>NZ_BCYR01000035.1 GCF_001598295.1 Klebsiella ornithinolytica NBRC 105727 = ATCC 31898 | reverse complement strand
GCATTCGACCAGATCGATAACGCGCCGGAAGAGAAAGCTCGTGGTATCACCATCAACACTTCTCACGTTGAATATGACACCCCGACTCGCCACTACGCACACGTAGACTGCCCGGGCCACGCCGACTATGTTAAAAACATGATCACCGGTGCTGCTCAGATGGATGGCGCGATCCTGGTTGTTGCTGCGACTGACGGCCCGATGCCGCAGACTCGTGAGCACATCCTGCTGGGTCGTCAGGTAGGCGTTCCGTACATCATCGTGTTCCTGAACAAATGCGACATGGTTGATGACGAAGAGCTGCTGGAACTGGTTGAAATGGAAGTCCGTGAGCTGCTGTCTCAGTACGACTTCCCGGGCGACGACACGCCGATCGTTCGTGGTTCCGCTCTGAAAGCGCTGGAAGGCGAAGCAGACTGGGAAGCGAAAATCATCGAACTGGCTGGCTACCTGGATTCTTACATCCCGGAACCAGAGCGTGCGATTGACAAGCCGTTCCTGCTGCCGATCGAAGACGTATTCTCCATCTCCGGTCGTGGTACCGTTGTTACCGGTCGTGTAGAGCGCGGTATCATCAAAGTGGGCGAAGAAGTTGAAATCGTTGGTATCAAAGAGACTGCGAAGTCTACCTGTACTGGCGTTGAAATGTTCCGCAAACTGCTGGACGAAGGCCGTGCTGGTGAGAACGTTGGTGTTCTGCTGCGTGGTATCAAACGTGAAGAAATCGAACGTGGTCAGGTACTGGCTAAGCCGGGCTCTATCAAGCCGCACACCAAGTTCGAATCTGAAGTGTACATTCTGTCCAAAGACGAAGGCGGCCGTCATACTCCGTTCTTCAAAGGCTACCGTCCGCAGTTCTACTTCCGTACAACTGACGTGACTGGCACCATCGAACTGCCGGAAGGCGTAGAGA
>NZ_BCYR01000034.1 GCF_001598295.1 Klebsiella ornithinolytica NBRC 105727 = ATCC 31898 | reverse complement strand
TGTAAGTATCCCGATAAACCGGACCATTCACTTTTAGAGATCTTCCGGCATACTGATTATGTCCCCGGAGGAGATCGCCATGCGCAAGGCACGATTCACCGAACACCAGATCATCGCCGTTCTGAAGTCCGTCGAAGCCGGACGCACCGTTAAGGATGTCTGCCGCGAGGTCGGGATCTCTGAGGCCTCGTACTACAACTGGAAAGCGAAGTTCGGCGGTATGGAAGCCTCCGATATCAAAAAGATGAAAGACCTCGAGGATGAAAACCGCCGGCTGAAACAGATGTTCGCGGACCTGAGTCTCGAGTGCCGCGCACTGAAAGACGTTATTGAAAAAAAGCTTTAAAACCAGCGATAAAGCGTGAGCTGGTCAGCTATCTGACCGCGCAGTTTGCCATGAGCTTACGTCAGGCATGCAGGACATTATCGCTGAGCAGGACGGTATTTCGTTATCAGCCGGATACGCGACGTGATGAGCCGGTGATTATGGCGCTGACCGTGGCGGCTGAACGCTATCCGCGATACGGATTTAAAAAGCTTTTTCAGGTACTTCGCAGGCAGGGTAATATCTGGAACCATAAGCGCGTTCACCGTATTTACTGCCTGCTGAAACTGAATTTTCGCCGTAAGGGAAAGCAGCGCCTGCCGGTGTGCAATCCGGCTCCGCTGACGACACCGGAAGCGATGAACCAGAGCTGGTCCATCGATTTTATGCACGATGCGCTGGTGTGCGGCAGACGCTTCCGGACCTTCAACGTGGTGGATGATTTTAACCGCGAAGCACTGGCGATCGAAATTGACCTGAATATCCCGGCGCAGCGGGTTGTGAGAGTGCTGGACAGGATCGTGGCAAACCGTGGATATCCGCTGAAGATGCGGATGGACAACGGCCCGGAACTGGTCTCGCTGGCGCTGGCACAATGGGCAGAAGAGCATGGTGTGATGCTGGAATTTATCAGGCCCGGCAAGCCCACGCAGAATGCCTTTATCGAACGGTTCAACCGGACATACAGGACAGAAATACTGGATTTTTATCTGTTCAGAACACTGAATGAAGCACGGGAAATTACAGAGCGCTGGTTGACGGAATATAACAGCGAGCGGCCTCATGAATCCCTGAATAACCTGACGCCGGAAGAATACCGGCTGATGGCTGAAACCCCGGAAATCTCAAAAAGTGCGTGGAACTAAAACGGGTGCGCTTACAG
>NZ_BCYR01000031.1 GCF_001598295.1 Klebsiella ornithinolytica NBRC 105727 = ATCC 31898 | reverse complement strand
GCGTGCCTTCTCCCGAAGTTACGGCACCATTTTGCCTAGTTCCTTCACCCGAGTTCTCTCAAGCGCCTTGGTATTCTCTACCTGACCACCTGTGTCGGTTTGGGGTACGATTCGTTGTTACCTGATGCTTAGAGGCTTTTCCTGGAAGCAGGGCATTTGTTACTTCAGCACCGTAGTGCCTCGTCATCACACCTCAGCGTTAAAAGAAGTCCGGATTTACCTAAACTTCCCGCCTACATGCTTAAACCGGGACAACCGTCGCCCGGCTAACATAGCCTTCTCCGTCCCCCCTTCGCAGTAACACCGAGTACAGGAATATTAACCTGTTTCCCATCGACTACGCCTTTCGGCCTCGCCTTAGGGGTCGACTCACCCTGCCCCGATTAACGTTGGACAGGAACCCTTGGTCTTCCGGCGAGCGGGCTTTTCACCCGCTTTATCGTTACTTATGTCAGCATTCGCACTTCTGATACCTCCAGCAACCCTCACAGGCCACCTTCAACGGCTTACAGAACGCTCCCCTACCCAACAACACATAGTGTCGCTGCCGCAGCTTCGGTGCATGGTTTAGCCCCGTTACATCTTCCGCGCAGGCCGACTCGACCAGTGAGCTATTACGCTTTCTTTAAATGATGGCTGCTTCTAAGCCAACATCCTGGCTGTCTGTGCCTTCCCACATCGTTTCCCACTTAACCATGACTTTGGGACCTTAGCTGGCGGTCTGGGTTGTTTCCCTCTTCACGACGGACGTTAGCACCCGCCGTGTGTCTCCCGTGATAACATTCTTCGGTATTCGTAGTTTGCATCGGGTTGGTAAGTCGGGATGACCCCCTAGCCGAAACAGTGCTCTACCCCCGAAGATGAGTTCACGAGGCGCTACCTAAATAGCTTTCGGGGAGAACCAGCTATCTCCCGGTTTGATTGGCCTTTCACCCCCAGCCACAAGTCATCCGCTAATTTTTCAACATTAGTCGGTTCGGTCCTCCAGTTAGTGTTACCCAACCTTCAACCTGCCCATGGCTAGATCACCGGGTTTCGGGTCTATACCCTGCAACTTAACGCCCAGTTAAGACTCGGTTTCCCTGCGGCTCCCCTATACGGTTAACCTTGCTACAGAATATAAGTCGCTGACCCATTATACAAAAGGTACGCAGTCACCTAACAAGTAGGCTCCCACTGCTTGTACGTACACGGTTTCAGGTTCTTTTTCACTCCCCTCGCCGGGGTTCTTTTCGCCTTTCCCTCACGGTACTGGTTCACTATCGGTCAGTCAGGAGTATTTAGCCTTGGAGGATGGTCCCCCCATATTCAGACAGGATACCACGTGTCCCGCCCTACTCTTCGAGTTCACAACGTGTGCATTTTAGTGTACGGGGCTATCACCCTGTACCGCCGGACTTTCCAGACCGTTCCACTAACACACGCGCTGATTCAGACTCTGGGCTGCTCCCCGTTCGCTCGCCGCTACTGGGGGAATCTCGGTTGATTTCTTTTCCTCGGGGTACTTAGATGTTTCAGTTCCCCCGGTTCGCTTCGTTAAGCTATGTATTCACTTAACGATAGTGTGACGAATCACACTGGGTTTCCCCATTCGGAAATCGCCGGTTATAACGGTTCATATCACCTTACCGACGCTTATCGCAGATTAGCACGTCCTTCATCGCCTCTGACTGCCAGGGCATCCACCGTGTACGCTTAGTCGCTTAACCTCACAACCCGAAACTGTTTCGTAAAACAGTCCGCGTTGCGAAAATTTGAGAGACTCGAAC
>NZ_BCYR01000030.1 GCF_001598295.1 Klebsiella ornithinolytica NBRC 105727 = ATCC 31898 | reverse complement strand
TTCGCTCACCGTTACTCGGCCCGTCCCTGGGCCTCGCCCCTTCGGGGCCAACGCAGGCGTTGTTCAAAAATGCTCCCGGCATTTTTGTGCGGGCAGCCCGCTCGCAGGCTCGCGGTCTGTCCAGCTGGCTGCGCCAGCTGTCGACCCCCGGTCGGGGTTTCTCATCCCCCCGGGCGGTGCCACAGGCGAAAAAAAAGCCCGTACCTGCGTACGAGCTCTTCTTTAAATATGGCGGTGAGGGGGGGATTCGAACCCCCGATACGTTGCCGTATACACACTTTCCAGGCGTGCTCCTTCAGCCACTCGGACACCTCACCATATTGTTTTGCTGCTCACCTTGGGTGGGCAACGGGGCGCTACTATAGGGAGTTGCACTAAAACGGTCAAGCAGTATTTATTCTTTCTTTACCGTTCGGTCAAGCAATGAACACTGCCCCGCTGAAAACCGACGGGGCAGCGATTTTAACGCAGAGAATCAAGCTGTTTGCGATGCTTCACCAGCCTCGTGCGCTGCTTTAGCGCCACGCTGGCAGGCCGGGAAGGCACTGATGTCAGATTTGGCCAAAGCGTCCGCCGTTAAAATCGCGCACGGCTTCTGCGATCTGCTGCCTGGTATTCATCACAAACGGACCGTAGCCCACAATGGGCTCCCGCAACGGTTCACCGGCCAGCAGCAGCACTTTGGCATTCGCCGTTGCATGAAGATGAATCGCTTCTCCCTGCTGACTAAACACCACCAGTTGCCCTTCACGTGCCTGCTCTGCACCGTTGACCGTAATCTCACCTTCAAGGACCACTAGCGCACTGCTCCAGCCATCAGGCTGACGGAGCGTGATGTCATGGCCCTGATTCAGCTGCATATCCCAGACGTTCAGTGGCGAGAAAGTGTGCGCAGGTCCAGTCACCTGGTCATAGCTGCCGGCGATAACCCGGATATTTCCCGCGCCGTCCGCCAGGGCGACATCGGGGATGACATCCGCGGTGATGCTCTGATAGCCCGGATGAGTCATTTTGTCTTTCGCCGGCAGGTTGACCCACAGCTGGATCATCTTCAGTTCGCCGCCGGTGCGGGTAAACTCCGCCGAATGGAACTCTTCATGCAGAATGCCGGCGCCGGCGGTCATCCACTGCACATCGCCCGGGCCAATGACCCCACCTTTACCCGTCGAGTCACGGTGTTCAACTTCACCGGAATAGACGATGGTGACGGTTTCAAATCCGCGATGCGGATGTTCGCCAACCCCACGTCTGCCGCTTCCCGCCGGGAAGTGGTGAGGACCGGCGTAGTCCAGCAGCAGGAAGGGGCTTAACGGTTCGCCATGAGTCTGGTAAGAGAACAGTGAGCGAACCGGAAAGCCATCCCCAACCCAATGTTGGGCCGGTGCGGTGTAGACGCCTGTAATCTGTTTCATGGTGCTCTCCTGTGTCGCGATTTCTGATGACTATAAGATTAGATCTGCGGCCAATAAACCGGTAGATAGCAAAACTGGCCTATACTGTTCTGAAAATGGAACAATGGAGGAAGGATGCTCGATCTCAATGACTTAGCCTGGTTTGTCCAGGTCGTCGATCATGAAGGATTCGCCGCGGCGGGCAGGGCGCTCGATCAGCCGAAATCAAAATTAAGCCGTCGGATCGCGCAGCTGGAAGAGCGGCTTGGTGTGCGGCTGATTCATCGCACGACCCGGCAGTTCGTGGTCACCGAAGTGGGGCAGACCTTCTACCAGCACTGCAAAGCGATGCTGATAGAGGCCGAGGCGGCGCAGCAGGCGGTGGAAACGCTGCGTTCGGAGCCGCGCGGCAGCGTTAAACTCACCTGCCCGGTGACCTTATTGCATGCCCATGTCGGGCCGATGCTGGCGCGGTTTATGCTACGTTACCCGGGCGTCAATGTGCAGCTGGAGGCTACCAATCGGCGGGTGGACGTTGTTGGCGAAGGGATTGATGTTGCGATCCGCGTGCGCCCGCGTCCGTTTGACGATAGCGATCTGGTGATGCGGGTACTGGCCGACCGCGGACAGCGTCTGGTCGCCAGCCCGGCTTGTATTGCGCGAATGGGGAGGCCACAGGCGCCATCGCAGCTGAGTACGTGGCCGGGACTGAGTCTCGATGCCGGAAAGCATCAGCATAAGTGGCAACTGAGCGGGCCGGAGGGGGCAAAGGCGGAAGTCTATTTCACGCCGCGGATGGTCACGACGGACATGCTGGCATTGCGTGAAGCGGCGATAGCCGGCGTTGGGGTGGTTCAGCTTCCTCTCTTAATGGTGCGCGATCAGCTGGCTGCCGGGACCCTGGAGGTGGTACTGGATGCGTGGCAACCACAGCGGGAAGTCATTCATGCGGTTTTTGCCTCTCGTCGCGGTCTGCTGCCGTCGGTGAGAGCACTGGTAGACTTTCTGAGCGAAGAATACCAGCGGATGGAAGAGGATTGATAAGGGGGCTGTATCCCGGGCAAAGCACGCATGTCGACACCCGGTCGGGGCTTCTCATCCCCCCCGGGCGGTGCCACAGGCGAAAAAAAAGCCCGTACCTGCGTACGAGCTCTTCTTTAAAGATGGCGGTGAGGGGAGGATTGATTCGC
>NZ_BCYR01000029.1 GCF_001598295.1 Klebsiella ornithinolytica NBRC 105727 = ATCC 31898 | reverse complement strand
GCGAGCAGAACCACCGTAGGTTTTAGCCAGAACGGTAGTGATTGCAGCAGTCAGCGTTGTTTTACCATGGTCAACGTGGCCGATAGTACCGACGTTAACGTGCGGTTTTGTACGTTCAAACTTTTCTTTAGACATCGATTGTCCCTCTAAGACACGGATAAATCGGTGATATCACCACATCAACCGGGCAACATGCCCGACTTGTTGAATGCAATAAACAGAGAGAAACAGGGAAGGAGAGATAAAGAAGTGGTGCTGATACCCAGAGTCGAACTGGGGACCTCACCCTTACCAAGGGTGCGCTCTACCAACTGAGCCATATCAGCACGTCTGGAGCGGGCAGCGGGAATCGAACCCGCATCATCAGCTTGGAAGGCTGAGGTAATAGCCATTATACGATGCCCGCATCCTGAAACTCGGCTACCCAGTTCTTTCTATAACAAAAAAAAGAGACTTATCTCTTTTTCTGTTTGAGTTGATTAGTTTAACCAAGCAACTCTGGCTCCGCAAAGCGTTGCCGAAAGATGGTGGTGGGGGAAGGATTCGAACCTTCGAAGTCGATGACGGCAGATTTACAGTCTGCTCCCTTTGGCCGCTCGGGAACCCCACCAGGCACTTGATGGTGCCGACTACCGGAATCGAACTGGTGACCTACTGATTACAAGTCAGTTGCTCTACCTACTGAGCTAAGTCGGCATCAAGTAGCGCGCATTTTAGGGAGACCTGCGAGTTCATGCAACTAAAAAATTGCATAAAATGTTCCATTGCTCATATTTTGTGCTCAAACAAGGAAAATCGTTGCAATTTCAAACAACGGAGCACAAAAAAACGGCATTTACCTAAGCGTAAATCGTACGCTGACCCGGGATATTTTGTTCAAGACCGGCATTTTTGACCTCCCGGGCGATTTCCTGAGCACCTCTGCATACGATAATCGATCTTTTAGCCCGCAAAGCAGATATTCCAGCTTCGCCTGGCTGCATCGCTGACGACTCCCTTCCGCGGCATTTATCGCTCACGTAACCTGAGCGCTCTATTCACCTGTTTAGTAATTACCTGCGCCCCCCGCTCTTGTGATGTCTGCATTAGAAAGCACTATCCGATGAGTTTTTTCTTATTATTCCTCGCAATCTGGTGTTACCCTCCTGCCCATTGTCCTGATTAACTTGTGTGAAGCATCCCTCGCTGCATTTGATTCGGCGATGCTAAGAACATGCTTATGAGCAAAAAAGAGCAGACGTTAATGACACCCTATCTACAATTTAACCGCAACCAATGGGCTGCACTTCGTGATTCCGTTCCGATGACGCTGACAGAGGAAGAAATCACGCGGTTAAAAGGCATCAACGAAGATCTTTCTCTTGAAGAAGTTGCCGAGATCTATTTGCCGCTGTCGCGTTTGCTTAATTTCTATATCAGTTCTAACTTGCGCCGTCAGGCCGTGCTGGAACAATTCCTCGGAACTAACGGGCAACGCATTCCCTATATCATCAGTATTGCCGGGAGCGTTGCGGTAGGGAAAAGCACAACGGCGCGCGTATTACAGGCGCTGCTCAGCCGCTGGCCGGAACATCGTCATGTTGAATTGATAACGACCGATGGCTTCTTGCATCCTAACGCCGTATTGAAAGAACGCGGGCTGATGAAGAAGAAAGGCTTCCCGCAATCCTATGATATGCATCGTCTGGTCAAGTTCGTCTCCGACCTGAAATCCGGTATCCCTAACGCTACCGCTCCGGTTTATTCGCATCTGATTTATGATGTGATCCCCGATGGAGATAAAACCGTCGCGCAGCCGGACATTTTGATTCTGGAAGGATTAAATGTTTTACAAAGCGGGATGGATTATCCTCATGATCCGCACCACGTATTTGTATCTGACTTCGTTGACTTTTCGATATATGTTGATGCGCCCGAAGAGTTGCTAAAAACATGGTATATCAACCGCTTCTTAAAATTCCGTGAAGGGGCTTTTACTGACCCGGACTCTTATTTCCATAATTACGCAAAGCTTTCCAAAGACGAAGCTGTGAACATTGCCACCTCATTATGGAATGAGATTAACCTGCTGAATTTAAAAGAAAATATATTACCAACTCGTGAACGAGCCAGTCTTATCATGACGAAAAGTGCTAATCACTCCGTTGATCAGGTTCGGTTACGGAAATAACGATTACAGAAAATAAAAAGGGAGCCTGGGCTCCCTTTTTATTCAGTTTATTCTGCACTGCGCAATGATATCTCACCACCAACCCAGGGTTTTATCACGCCATCCTGCTCAAGCAATAACGCGCCCTGAGTATCGATACCGCGCGAAATACCAAATATTTCTTTATCGCCAATAATAAGCTTCACCGGGCGGTTGAGGAAGTTATCTAATTTCTCCCAACGCGTCAGATAAGGCGCCAGGCCATCCTGCTCAAAGAGCTGCAGGCCCGCACGAAGCTCTTTAATCAGGCGCGCGGCCAGCGTATTACGATCGATAGATACGCCAGCTTCCTGCAAGCTAATCCATCCCTGGTTTACGACATCTGACTCGACGTGACGCATGGCCAGGTTGATCCCCGCCCCGCTGACTATCTGTGCCGCATCGCCGGTTTTTCCCGTCAGCTCAACCAAAATACCTGACAGTTTACGATCCTGAAGATAGAGGTCATTTGGCCACTTCACCCGAACTTTATCAGCCCCCAGGCTCTGGAGCACTTCTGCAATAACAATCCCGATGACCAGACTCAATCCCACTGCGGCAGCGGGCCCTTGCTCAAGCCGCCAGTACATCGAGAGATAGAGGTTTGCGCCAAAGGGAGAAAACCACTTGCGCCCTCGACGACCGCGGCCGGCCTGCTGATATTCAGCAACACAGGCATCGCCGGATTGCAATTCATTAAGACGATCCAGCAAATACTGGTTCGTCGAGTCAATAACGGGAAGCACTGTTACCCGTCCATGTTCGATCTGTGCAGCGATTCGCTGTTCATCTAATAGCTGGATCGGCTCTGGCAGGCTGTAACCTTTTCCTGGGACGGTGAACACATCAACTCCCCAGTCGCGGAGAGTCTGAATATGTTTATTGATTGCCGCCCGACTCATTCCCAGACGCTCGCCAAGTTGCTCTCCGGAATGAAATTCGCCATCCGCTAAAATTGATATCAATGTCAGGGGGATTGTATTATCTCTCATGCAATAGCCTCCTCGGCATTCACTTCACCGGTTGCGCCAATAAAGCGGACTTCCGGCTGGAGCCAGACATTGAACTTCTCGCCTACCTGCTGACGGACATAATGCGCCAGCTTAATGACATCGTCGCTGGTTGCCTGATTAGCATTGATTAATACTAAAGCCTGCTGACGATGCACCGCGGCCCCGCCGATGGTTTTCCCTTTCAGCTGGCATTGATCGATTAGCCAGCCTGCGGCCAGTTTTATACGCCCATCTGCCTGCGGGTAGTGCGGAGCATTCGGGAACATGGCCAGTAGCGTCTGCCCTTTCCCGGCATCAATCACCGGATTTTTAAAGAAACTGCCGGCATTTCCACTCACCTTCGGATCAGGGAGCTTAGTCATTCGCATATGACAAACGGCGTCAAACACCTGACGCGGAGTCACGGTCTGTCGGTCAAGGCGGGTCAGGTCACCGTAGGTTAATATCGGATCCCAGACCTTTGTCAGGCGGAGACCTACCGCAACGATGGCAAAGCGATCCTGGTATTCATGTTTGAAAATACTGTCACGATAGCCAAAACGGCATTCACTCGCAGAAAGACGCTGCTTATGGCCAGTTGCCAGCTCGATACAATCAACATACTGGCAAACACGCTGTAGCTCGACGCCATATGCGCCGATATTCTGAATCGGGGAAGAGCCTGCACACCCAGGAATCAAGGCGAGGTTTTCCAGACCCGGCATGTCATTATCCAGCGTAAACTGCACCAGTTGATGCCAGTTTTCTCCGGCGCCAACGTGTAGATGCCAGGCATCAGGCGTTTCCGTGACCTCAATTCCCATAATGCGGTTGATTATCACCGTACCGGCATAATCCTTCAGGAAGAGTACGTTGCTCCCTTCACCAAGGATCAAAACGGGCTGATCCTCTGCAGTGGCCCGTTGCCATGCGGACAATAGCTGCTGTTCATTTTCAGCACGTACAATCGCTTTGGCCATGCGGTCAATGCCAAAGGTGTTCCAGGGTTTGAGGGAGTGATTCATAGTGGCTTCCTGATGCAAAATCTGCACTAGTTTACCGTATCTGCTGGGGGAAGGCTTGCTTGATTGCGGCCAGGCGGCTATTCAGGATGTTTTAGTTTTTCATGGATAAAGACGCAAAAAGCCCGTCCGTGAGGACGGGCTTCTGACTGATTTGATGCCTGGCCGTTTATGGCGGACATCCTGCCCCGGTGAGTGTTTCCCGGCAAACAGCAGGCAAACAAAAAAACCCCATGCTTTCGCATGAGGTTTCTTCGCGTGTTTGATGCCTGGCAGTTCCCTACTCTCACATGGGGAGACCCCACACTACCATCGGCGCTACGGCGTTTCACTTCTGAGTTCGGCATGGGGTCAGGTGGGACCACCGCGCTATCGCCGCCAGGCAAATTCTGTTTCACCCCGCATTCCTGCGCGATGATTTAATCTGTCA
>NZ_BCYR01000028.1 GCF_001598295.1 Klebsiella ornithinolytica NBRC 105727 = ATCC 31898 | reverse complement strand
CTTTTGAAATTACGGTGGCTGTTTCTATAGTCTGAAATCGATAGTTGCGTTTTTGAGCATCTGATAAGTCTTTTCATCGGGTGCAGCAGGTATTTTTGCTCGTGTAATAGCTGAAATAGCAGCTTTGCAGAGCCTTTCGTCACCCTCTTTTGCTGTTGCATCATTCACTGAGCCATCAGGCTGAAGAGAGATATTGATCACGCAATTTTTTCCTGCATATGCGTTTGGTTCGTTCATCTGCGCAGCTATGGCCTTTTGTACCTGGCGTGCGTATGTACTTATTCTGGATTGTTCCGGAATCACTGTAGTGGATTGAAGATCACCTAAAAGATCGTCAACTTCCGCTGGTTTTGTGTTGGCAGGTGTGGCACGGGCATCCATCTTTAAGGTGTGACTGCCATTACATGCTGTCATAAGAAGTGGAAGAACGAGTAAGAGAGCTGGTAGTGGTCTGATGTGCATGAGCATATTTCTCTGTTCATCCCTGATGAGGTACAGGAAACCCCTTTTATGGCGTTTCCCGGCATAATTATTTTCGATGAACTAAGAACGCCCATTATAGCCGTCCCAGTATGAAGATATTCCTGCTTCCAGGAGAATTTGACGCTGCTTTTCGGGGTTATCAGCATCGTACTCTTTGCCAAGGATCCGCGTTTTCTGTCCACCGGACAGGACGTCAGGGCAGCTGAAGCTTTCCACCCGCTTCTGAGCCTGAGCAGGCGTTAGACCATCGGTTCTGTCTTTTTTCCCCTGGTCGTAGAGTTGCTGCATCATGGGTTTCAGGGCTGTGATACTGTCGGCCCTTTGCATGCGGGTATTAGGGTCGAAATGCATGCGCTCAATAGCGGATGCAGCATGGCTGGCATTTCGTTCAACGCTGGTCTGTGAGCCGGAGCAGGCGGTCAGCAGCAATGGAAGAATGAGAGTGAGTGGCCTGATACACATCATGGAGCTTCCCTGTCTGTTTAAATTAACCCCATGATAGATGCAGTTAATGGAGTTCGTAAACAGTTGAAAACATCACACGACTGGACTTAAACCTGGTTGAACAGGGGGGAAGTGGAGGATACGTCGACGCGCTTGCCTAATAGTGACGGGCAAGTAATAAATTGCACACTGTGACAGGTTACTCAGCGCACTAAATGCGGATTCTGCCGTTGTCCCACAACGGCTAGAACCCGGACTTTCCTGGCCTGATCATCAACCTCATAGAGAACATGCTGTCCCATCAGACTGAGCCGGCGAACGTCATCGCCATATCGCGAGTCCACTTCGTAAAGTCTGGGGTAATCGGAGAGCTTGTCTGCTGCAGCGAGGATACGCTCCGTGACGTTTCGGGCATCCCACAGCGATGAATTTTCCGCGATATAGCCAAACAGTGTTGTAACGTCCTCGATAGCCCCCTGTTTCCATTCCACGTCATACGGCATCGCGGACTTCCCGATAACGGCCATGCAGCCGCTGGCGGAGTTGTTCGGTGGTCATACCCGGGCGTGTGTCAGCGCGAGCAGCGGTGACTTTGGCACGAACCTGTTCCTCATACTCCGCCTGGGCCAGTTCCTCATTAGCCAGACGTTGCAGCAGTGCGGCTTTATCTGCACCACCGGCGGGCAGTATCCGAGGCAGGCTTTCGGCCAGTTCCCGCAGAAAGTTTGCATTTTCGTAGTGTGAGGTATTACTCATGGGGAAGCCTCCCTGTGTTTATGCGTGTGTGTGAAGGAGTGTAGCAGGGGGAAGACCGGAAAAATATGGTTAAGCTCGCTCCTGATTGCTGGTGCGTATTCTGTCCCAATGTGAACGCAGTTTCTCAGTTCTGCTGTCGGTAACCGTTCATCTTCGCCAGAATACGCACATGATTCAATTTTTCTCTCCGCCCATTCCAGGGAGTTCCTGAACCTTCCCAAAAATCGCCAGATCTCTAAACGCTCCTCACCACTAAAAATACCCACACACTACGCAAAATTAAAATTTTGCTGATAGCCATTTAATTTCAATTGGTTATCTATTTTAAATTACGTGAACTTACCTTCTGTAAGGTGAATCCAATTCGTTGATGACTCTATGGTGAATCGCTGACGAATTACCCACGATTCATATGTGAATCACGCTTTATTATCATATTGTTATGATGAATTGACTCTTGATTCAATTCATCATTTTGGATGTTTTTTGTTCATGGTGATTCTTGATTCAATTCACGATTCGAATCGCCGGTGAATCGTGTGGTAAGTCGTCCGGCGACTTGCCATAACGTCATTGCCGGCTGTCGACGAACCCGATTCCTGAAGGTGCTGAAAACCTGTTTTTCGGCTGCGCCGGCAACGCTTCACGGGGACGCAATAAATTGCGTCCCCGTTCACCGTTTTCGGAGGTGAAGAACGTCGGAAACAGACGTCACCCTGGCTAAACGAACTGAATTTCCGCGCTATGCACTTGCTCGCATACTCATGCATGACGTAAAAACAGCAGCTGCGCGTTTCTGGCGGGTTTTCGGGTGGTTTATTGCCCATTTTACAGGTTTCCCGTCAGAAACGCCCTGAGGCCGTTTTAGCGGTGCGCATAATCAGGGCTTTATGTTAAATGGCCGGCGTAAAAAAGCCCCGAAGGGCTTTTACCGCGTATCAACTAAGTTGAACCATGGGCTGATTTATAAAAAATAAAAAATAGTCAATTTTATTTATAAAGAATGGGTTTAATAAAACTTTGCTTATTTTAAAATAAACTAAAGACCTGTTATTGACAGGGTGGGTGATAATATGTAACCTCAGCACTGTATGTTTATACAGTTGTTTTTTTATTAATCTATACGTCAGAGAGGTAATTTAAGTGGGTATTGAAGATTCTAATAAAGGTCCAGGTTGGCATGATCATGATACTCCTTACGGGACTATCCATAGCTATGATGGTAATACTAGTACTTATAATGGTGGTGGTGGTTCAGGCGGGGCTGCAGGAAGTGGTTTTACCGGGTTAACAGCTAATACATGGGTTGATGTTTCAACAACAAAGGATTACAACGGTCGGTACATGTCCATGTGTTTAAATAACTTGAAGGACCACGAAGGTTCTATCAATACCATGTATAGAGATAGCAAGGGGAACATCACCATCGGTATTGGACATTATCTTGGATCTGCTCAAATGGCTCAAGCATTGCCATTTAGCCGAACTAAAGTTGTTCGTTTACATGGTGATGATATGGAAAGTGAGGTTGCAGTATCTAAAAGTGATATAGCTGCCGCATATAACGCTTATAAGAAAAACCCAAAAGAACAGCAGAGTATTCACCTTTCGAATGCAGATGTAATCGGTCAGTGTATTAAAGATGTTCAAACTACAGAGACTGGATTACGCAGCCTTTACCCTGGTTATAATGATTTCTCTGATCCACGAAAAACCGCATTAGTAGACATGGGATTCAACCTTGGTGTACCAACGCTTAAGGAAGTCTTCGTTAATTTTAATGATGCGGTAAATCGTGGTGATTGGAATACAGCAGCTGATGAGAGCCATAGAACCCTAAATCAAAGGGGTGATAAAAGGAATAAAGATACTTACGATCAGTTGCGGTATAATCGATAGTAGTATAAATTTGTTGCTCCTATCTATTAGGATGGGAGCAAGTCATAAGTAATTTTTTAAGCTTATAGACTATGATGAATTTAATGTCTTCTATGAGGTTAAGTTATGATACGTTTTTTGTCTTTTTGTTTTTGTTTTTGTTTTTTATTTTTATTTTGTGTTGGTGAAGCATCTGCTGATGTTAAGGTTTATTTTGCTCCGAAATCTACGGTGTATGAAACTGATACGTCAGCTGAGATTAGGAAGTATTTAGAGAGTTTTGGTAAGGGGGGGGGGGATATGAAAACGACAACCCTAAAGCTGTAATTGAAGCCATGATAAAATATCAAAATAAAATTCAGAAGAAGGTTTCTGGGTTTTTTAATGGTAATGATATGATTAAATATGATGGGGCTGTTTGTAAAATATCAATAACAACTGGGAATACCGCTCCATCAGATCCTATATTAACTCAGGTGTTTGCGCTTGAACAGTTGGCTGATAATGGTCTGAAACCTTGTCGTGAGCTTAATAATAAGTTGGTGTCAGTAATTGACAAGGATGATAATTTTAAATACCCAGCGGTGGTTAAGAATTATGGGTTGTTATCTATGGATATGATATTTTATTTTAATAATAATTAACTTTCTTTGCTGCTAATTTTGGTGGTTTCTTATGCGTTGCCGAATTATTTTATTATTTGTTGCAGTGGCATTGTTAGTATCATGCCAGGCAAACTATATCAGGGATGTTCAAGGCGGGTCTGTGGCGCCCTCAACGTCTTCTACGATAAGTGGTGCTAGTTCTTAGTAAAGGATCTTCTTGTGATCCTTTATTGATCATCGTAATCTCTTGCTCTGTAAACGAAAAAACCACCCGGCAAGGTGGTTTTCTCGAAGGAGCAGAAACCGGCAAGTTTCTGAACCGAGGTAACTGGCTTTCGCAGAGCACAGAAACCAAATTCGTTTTATCAGTGTAGCCTTTGTTAGCCTCACTCATCAAGACTTCTTTGCTCTGCGAACCTGTTACCAGTGGCTGCTGCCAGTGGCGCTTTTGCATGTCTTACCGGGTTGGACTCAAGACGATAGTTACCGGATAAGGCGCAGCAGTCGGACTGAACGGGGGGTTCGTGCACACAGTCCAGCTTGGAGCGAACTGCCTTCCCGGAACTGAGTGTCAGGCGTGGAATGAGATAAACGCGGCCATAACAGCGGAATGACACCGGTAAACCGAAAGGCAGGAACAGGAGAGCGCACGAGGGAGCCACCGGGTGGAAACGCCTGGTATCTTTAAAGTCCTGTCGGGTTTCGCCACCACTGATTTGAGCGTCTGTTTCTGTGATGCTTGTCAGGGGGGCGGAGCCTATGGAAAAACGGCAACGGCGTGGCCTTTGTTTGCTTTCCGCGGCTATTGGCTCTGTTGCTTTGTGTTCTTACGCATGAGCCTCTACCGCTCGCCGCAGCCGAACGGCAGGAGCGTAGCGACTGAGTGAGCGAGGAAGCGGAAAAGAGACCGGTTTTACACTGAGCACTGACGCTCTGAGGCCCTTTATGACGAAACAACAGAAAACGGCGCTGAACATGGCTAAGTTCATCCAGAATCAGTCCCTGCTCCTGCTGGAGAAGCTTAACGAGCTTGATCTTGATGCTGAGGCTGACCTTTGTGAGAAACTCCATGATGATGCTGAGCATCTTTTCCGTACACTGTCCTCGAGACTGGATGCATTACAGGATGATAACTGATGGCCCGAGTGTCTATTAGTGAGGCTGCCCGGCTAACGGGTAAGAGCCGGACAACACTGCACAGGTTAATTAAAACAGGTGAACTGTCCACTTGTAACGGTGAAAGAAATGCAAAAATGGTCGATACCTCAGAGCTTTTACGCGTTTTTGGCCCCTTTGAGCAACCGAAGGGCGAACACCATTCTGGACAGGTCTCTGAACAGCGTGATACAGCCCCTGCTGACCAGAGTGAACAGGTCATTCGTCACCTAAAACAGGAGGTTGAACACCTGAACACCTTGCTTTTATCCAAGGATTCGCACATTGACAGCCTGAAACAGGCGATGCTCCTTCTTGAAAACCACCAGGCAAAATTAACTGACGCTCCGGCGCCGTGGTGGAAATTCTGGAAAAAATCCTGATCGCGTCATGCTTCCGTTTTGCTCTCCGGCCATTCCGGGGAGTTCCTGAACCTTCCCAAAAATTGCCAGATCTCTGAACGCTCCTCACAACGAAAAATACCCACACCCCACGCAAAATTAAAATTTTGCTGATTTCTATTTAAAATCAATTAATTAATAGTTTGAAATTTCGTTTTTTAAATTTTATTTACATAGATCAGACTCTATGACGAGTCGTCATAGAGTCCCCGGGGAGTCGTCATAGAGTCGGTAATGACTCAGTACTATAAAATCAGAGAGTTAACATCGAACCGACTCTAGACACGACTCCCCGTTTGGTTGATTTGTGACCATGGCGACTCTAGGCACGACTCTAGAGTAGAGTCGCGGGTGAATCGTGTGGTAAGTCGTCCGGTGACTTGCCATTCGTCAGTGCCGGCTGTTATGAACTGGATTCCTGAAGGTGCTGAAACCTGTTTTCCGGCTGCGCCGGCAACGTTTCGCGGCCACGCAATAAATTGCGTCCCCGTTCACCG
>NZ_BCYR01000027.1 GCF_001598295.1 Klebsiella ornithinolytica NBRC 105727 = ATCC 31898 | reverse complement strand
TTTGCGGATGCTGGGGAAAACCCACGGGCGATGGCGGCTGACGGGCTCCATAATCTGAAGAACGCGCAGCGCCTGTTTGCTGAGCGGCACTGTGTGCGAACGGTTCATCTTCATAAAGGTGTCAGGGATCCGCCATTCCGCTTTTTTCATATCGATGTCGCACCAGCGGGCGCTAACGGCTTCGCCGGGGCGAACCCAGGTCAGTAGCTCCCATTCGATAAGGCAGCGGGTTTCCTTGCGGATAGAAGCGTTCTGTAAGGCCAGCATCAGCCTGCCCAGTTCACTGGGGTGAAGGGCGGGCATGTTCTGCTTTTTTGGTTTCTTGAAGCGGGCGACCAGGTTGTCAGCCGGATTGAACTCGATGAGCTCTTCGGAGATGGCGAAGCGGAAGATTTCATTGAGCCGTGAAATGACTCGCCGCAGTGTTTCGAGGATGCCTTGTTCTTCCAGTGGTGTGAGGTGGTCCTTGAGCATCTTAGGACGGATCTCGGTGACGGGTGTACTGCCCAGAGAAGGGAAGACGTGCATCTCCAGCGAACGCCAGACATCTTTGGCGTGATCTTCGCTAAGGTCGCTGGTCCGTTTCTTCTCTTTGAGCCACTGTTCCGCAACTTTTTCCAGCGTGCATTCATTCTGGATGCGTTTTTCTTCGGCTATTCCTGCTAAGTGTTGACGGGGATCTATGCCCTGCCAGAGCAGTCGTCTGTACTTCGTGCGAGTTTCGCGAGCCATGGCCAGTGTAACGACCGGGTAAGGGCCAAGGCTGGTTTTGGTGCGCTTTTTGGTGATGGGATGATAATACTCGAAATGCCAGGCCTTCCTCCCTGAAGTCTTAACCAGCAAGTACAGGCCTTCACCGTCCCGTAGCTCATAGTCCGTGCTACGGGGCTTCGCGCCAGCGATCTCCACATTTGTTAAGGGTTTCAGTTGCTTAGGCATGTTTTAGCACCACGCTTTTTTAGCCCCACGATACCGTGGTGCTAAACATGGTGCCAAAAGGTTAAGATTCATACAGAGATCATGACCACACATGCAACAAAAAAAGCCTGCAACTCGTTGAAGTTACAGGCTTTTTTAAGGTTCATGATGCATCATGAATGAATGTTTGGTGGGCTGGCGGAGTCTGAATAAGTCGTGTAAGCATCTAAATTTAAATGATTTTAATGTGTTAAACTTTCATTTGTGTACCTAAGCGTGTACCAATTATGGAATGTCATAGCATTCTTACCTATCTAAAGTTGTCGATTGCTCTTCCCCCTGATGATTTTTCTGTATCTACAAAGGCTGGATAAAAAGTTTTCTTGCATTTAACTGTTCACACTGTTCACCTTCTTTTTTTCTTTTTAATATCATAATGATAGGTGGTGATCGGTTGGTGAAGAGTGAACAGTCAACTCCTCACCTCAGCGCGTCTCTGGCCTGTTTCCGGCGACGATCACCGCCATACGATGGTGATGAGGGGGAAGTAAAAAGTTTTTTTGGTGAAAACTGTTCACACTATTCACTGCTGGTTTTTATTATTTATTTTCAAGGCATTAGCGCGTGAATACTCGGTGAACAGTGAACACTTTACTGTTCACCTCCGCAGGCTATAGGTACAGGCGTTATAGTCTGTTGTGAGCGAGGAACGGAAGCTCACCTGATAAATTATGATCAGAGAACTAGACCAAAGTAAGGGCTGTATGAACGTTGATGCTTACTATGAAGGTCGTAATGCCCCGTAGTTCAATATACTGTGGAAACAGATAGTTGCTATTGTTCAGATAAGTAGGGGAATTTCTGGGGAAATGTGATGGAAATGATAGCAACATATTTATTGTTATAATATTATCGGGGTTGTTTATTGTTGAAATAGTTGCGAGGAAAAGAATGAGTACGGATAAAATAAATAAAAAGACAATTTTCCCAAAGAAAAACATAGGTGTTACTGAAACTGAAAGAAAATTATCGGCGATTTGTGATAAAACTTTTCTAAAGCTCTGGTCTTGGACCAGTTTGTATAACGACGAAGGTATCAAGAAAAATGGAAAAGGGAAGGAAATCTGCGATCTTCTGGTTTATTACAGCAATACAGTTATTATTTTTTCGGATAAGGAAATTATATACACTGAAAATAGCGAAAAAAATACTCCTGAAGAAGATGGAACTTCTGTAGCTTGGAAACGTTGGAAAAGAAGAGCAGTTGAGAGTTCAGTAAAGCAGATTGAAGGTGCAGAAAATTGGATTCGCACACATTATGACAGAATTTATTTTACTGAACGATGTTTATCGAGTGAAAAATTTCCGTTTATAAATAGCGAGAATATCAATCAACTAAAGATTTATCGTGTGGCTATCGCTAACGGTTGCCAATATCCGCTTTATCTGGGGAATGGTGTTCATGATGGTATTATAACTAACTGTAGAGATCGTCATGGTAACTATATACACGTTTTTGATAGTTCAACGATTGAGGCCCTAACCCAGGATCTAAGTACCGTAAATGAATTCGTAAGATATCTGGAGGAAAAAGAACGTGTAGCACGGGAAGGCTTTTTTACCAACTATGATAAATTGATAGAACTTGATTTGTTAGCGACATATATCCTGAGCCCATCCACGACCAGAGATCCAGGTTTATATTTTAAGGAAGAGGGGTTTAAGATTGAAAGTTTTAATGAGCTTAACAACGCTAATGATTACTTTGTCGGAAAACAGGAGGACCAATTTTCAATTATTTTTGATGATTTTATTGAGTGTGTTTCTGATCAGTTTATAAAAGGAGAGGTTATTTGTACAGGTTTAACTAAGTTTGAAGCAAACCAAAAAGTGTTAGAGGTTCTATGTGATTTTGATCGGTTGACTCGTAGAGAACTTTCCAAAGGTATTATTGCTAAGTTCAAAGAAACCTTAGGGCGAGCTATTAGTAGTCGTTCTATTCTATTGGGAGGTAATGACCTATCATATACCCGTAATTCCATTTTTGCTGTGGTTATTTTCCCAAAGGCAGTTTGTAAGAAAATGAATAAAGTGGAGTATGAGAAGGAAAGGCGTTTGGTTGCAGAGGCTTACGCAATTTATTATCAGCAAAAGATATCTATGGACAGAGAAATTGTGGTGGCTGCGTTTGATAATATTTCAGAATCTCCAGTAATGTGGGATACAAATTATAGAAGCTTTATGGCTAGAGTGTATAAAAAAGACTTCACGCTGGTTTATCGAGAGAAGAAAAATTTTACCAAACAAGAAATTAACTTGTTTCATGAAATACAAGACAGGTGGGGGATATTAAAATCATCCCCAATAAATAGTTTCCGAGGTCGGGCTTATCAGTTTCATGATTAATTAATACTTGTAATTGAAATTAAATTTGTGTGATTCCTTATAAGGCATGGGTTAATAAAAAACGGAGCATCTCATGTAAAATGAACTGCTCCCTATTTATTATGTAAGCAACGTCCGCCGTTGGCACTGAGCGGTCTGATCATTTTGGAAGGTAAGAAGTTTTTTCTGGAAAAACTGTTCACACTGTTCACTCGGTATTTTTATTATTTATTTTCATGATGTTAGCGGGTGAATACTCGGTGAACAGTGAACACTTTACTGTTCACTCTGGCCGGTGAGCAGGCAAAAAAAGACCGGCAATGCCGGTCCGGGTAGGTTATGTTGCGGTGGGTTCGTCACACTTCGGCAGCCAGTCGGCGTTGCTTTCCTCCCTGAGCGCGAGATTGGTCTGCATGCCCTGATTTGTGCGGCGCTTCTCATAATTAAGACCGTACTCTTTCAGCATGGCTGAGAGCCCCTTGCCGAACATGGTCAGGCTGAGCGCATTCCTGTAACCGTGGGCCTCCATGTACACCAGATAGGCGTGATACAGATACAGGCGCGGCTGGCGCGGGATAATGTTGGCGTTCCCCATATACATCCCGTCCGGCTCCGGCAATGCCTCAAGATAGCCGCAAAAATCAAACGTCGGATCAGCGTCGCGCTTGATGCTCAGCGCCTCGTCGGAGTTCTGCTGCGACTGGAGCAGGGCGCGGGCGCTCATCGGGTCGCTGAACTGCTGCATTAACTGGCGCACAATCACGGCCAGCTCGCGGGCGATTTTATCCCTGAGCTGCGGGTCGCGCTCCTCCGGGGCTATCTGCTCCGGGAAGTGGATAATCACCCGGCGACGTGACACGCCGCCGCTGCGGTCGGTGAAGCGCATCGGGTTATTGTTGACCGCCAGAATCACCGCCGGAATGTGCGTCGAGTACGGATTCTGGTATTTCGGGTCAACGGAGACCGCATCGCCGCCGGTGATGGCCTTGAGCCCGGCACCGTCACCGCTCCATTTCTCCTGGTCAGGCAGACGAATGAGCGAGAAGCCAATCAGGGAGGCACGCTTGCGCGGGTCTTCCAGCGTGTCGATATCGGCTGACGTGGCGTTATCCTCTCCGGCCAGCATCGTGGCGATTTCGGCGAGAATACTTTTCCCGCTGCCGCCGGGGCCGGTAACTTCGAGAAAGAGCTGCCAGTCGTAGCGGTTCGCCAGCACCATAAACAGCGCGGCCAGAATCACATCGCGTTTTGTCGGGTTGCCGCTGGCCGCCCGGTCTAGCCAGCGCCAGAAGTTCGGCGCATGGGTCTCCAGCGTTTCGCCCTCCACCGGCGGAGTGAAATCCACGTCGCACAGGGTGCGCAGCCAGTGCGATTTACTGTGCGGGCTGAATATACCTGAGCTGGTATCGAGCACCCCGTTGCGAAAACCAATCAGACGGCGTGCCGGTGCCTCCTGCTGCGGAATAATCAGTTTCAGGGTCTCCACCACCGAGGCAATTCTCCCCGATGAGAACGGGGCGCGCAGGCGCTGAAACAGCCCGGCCACATCGCGGGCAAAATCAGACGGCGTTATCACCTTCCAGATGCCGTTTTCATACCGGGACAGAAGCTGGCCGTTGGCATCCACAGCCAGCGCTTCGCCGTAATGCTCATGCACCCGCATCGCCTTATCACTGGCGCTCATGGCGGTAAATTCTGCCTCGCTCATGGTGTCAAACGGGCTTTGTGCCGCTGGCCGGATGGCGGCATAAATGGCTTTCCGCGTGGCGTCCTCCCCCTTCAGCATCATCGCATCATTCCAGTCACCGAACACCGGCGGCAGGGCGACAACGCCCTCACAGGCCTGAGCGGCCGCAGCGGCTTTAGTCTGGCCGTCGCCGTTCAGGTCACGGTCGGCGGCGAGGATAATCTGACAGGCCGGGTGTTTCTGACGGGCCAGGCTCGCCAGAGAAAGAAGGTTCACGGACGACAGCGCCACCATGACGGTTTCCCCGGTCAGGTGATGCACGCTAAGGGCCGTCGCATAGCCCTCCGCTATCCACAGGCGTTTTCCCGCCTGTTTCTGCCCGTCGATGAGATGGCATGCCCCTTTGACCTGCCCGCCTTTCAGGGTGCGCTTGAGCCCCTCAGCGTTAATAAGCTGGAGGTTAACCAGCGTGCCGGACTCGTCATACAGCGGCACCACCACATCACCGGCGCGGTAGGCCACACCGCCGGTTTTGTGAGACGCGGTCAGCGTCAGACATTCCAGAGCGGTAAAGCCCTTGCGGGTCAGGTAGGCGTTGCCGGTGGCCGGGCGCGTTTTCTCCAGCAGTCTGACGGCCAGCGCGGCCGCTGCTTTGCGGTCGGCCTCCGTTCCGGCCTCTGCGGCCGCTATCACCTCCGGGGCCACCGGTGGCAGGTGGCCGGTGACGGCGTTCACCTTCCCGGCAGCCTCGGATGCCGATATGCCGAACACCTTCTCAACCAGTTTCAGGCCGTCACCGGCGCCGCACTGGTTACAGAACCATGTGCCACGCCCCTCTTTATCGTCAAAGCGGAAACGGTCAGCGCCGCCACACACCGGGCAGGCCTGATGGCGGTTTTTTATCACCTTCATTCCCAGCGCCGGGAGAATGCGCGGCCAGTGGCCGCACGCCTGTTTTACGGTGTCCGTTACGTTCATTTTCATGGTTTTCTCCCTCAGTGCAGTACAGGCGATGTGATATGGCGGGCGCAGAGCTCATCCATCACGGCGAGCCCGAGGAAGGACAGCGACGGGGCGGCTTTCAGCGGCCCGGCCTGCATCAAATCTTCCAGCAGCGCACAGGCAATCAGGCGGCCTTTTTCCTCGCCGTGCTGGCGCAGATAGAAGCCCTCCAGCTCGGCAGCGATGGCGCTTTCCAGCGCGTCGAGGGTGAGGTGGGGATAGCGGTGCTGACGTTCGCACAGGGTCAGCCAGGCACAGGCCACGGCGCGGCGATACAGGGCAGCACGCAATACAGGCGGCAGAGGCGTTTTCATACGTTGCCCTCCCCGGTGAACCAGCGGTGGTTGCAGCGTTCGACCACGCCGTCGAGCTGGGCGGTCATCAGGTAAATCACGGAAGTGAGCTGTAACTGCTGAGTCGGGTCACGACGCAGGGAAGTACAGTCCTGCACCTGCATCAGGTCGCTGACGAGCTGGCCGACATTGCGCATATGCTCAAGGCATTCGAGGTCACGGGCAGTAATCGTGGAGTGTCTCATGCGCGCACCTCCGCCACCGGCAGACGCCCGGCAAACGAGAGGACGTAATCGCGAACGAGGGAAAGGCGTGCAGCGTGTTCATCTCCGGCGACGGCGCGGAGCATACAGATACGGGGCTGACGGTCTGCGCGACGAACGGCGGCAAACACAAAGACAAACTGCGGGTGTGACGGGGTGAGGGTCGTAGCCATAGGGGCAACCTCCATTGAGTAGCGGTTAACGCCACCACCGGAGTTCTCACGCTCGGGTGGTAGCCCAGACGGGGGTGAGAAACCGGCCTCAATGGGTACCGGCCAGCCCGAAGGCTGCCCCGCCTGAGCCACCATTACGCAGATACAGCAACGGCTTAAGAACCGATGCGTAAACAACAGGTGCACATAGGCATAGACACAAAAAAAGACGCATGGCGCGTCCGGTGTCGCCACTGAGTAACTCGGGTTCTCACGCCCGGCTGCCGATTTTGCGACAGCGGCAAAACTATACCTGGAAACGGCGAAGGGAAGCAAGCCAGAAAAAGGGGCTTTTTGCGGAACGGGCATCATCATGCGTCATAGCCCCGGTTGCGTTCGGCGATACGGTCAGCCATCCACCCGGTGATTTCTGACTGCGCCCACGCCACGTTTTTCCCGCCGAGGGAGATTTGCTTCGGGAAAGCCTCCCGGCTGATGAGGTCGTAAATCGTGGAGCGGGACAGCCCGCACAGATGCATCACTTCGGGCAGGCGGATAAAGCGCTCCTGAACGGTGTCAGAGACCGGCATCAGCGGCGCGGCAGGGGCAGAAGACGGGGAAGAAAAAGCGGTGTGCATCGGGCTACCTCATAAAGTCCATACAGTGCCGGTCGTGTCCGTCCGGCCTCGGGTAGCGCTCTATTTTGTGAATATTTTCCCTGAGGGCAACAAGTCATTTTGTAGTGGCCCACCACACAACAGAGCGATTTTTAGACAGTGGCAAACGTTGGCCATCTTTTGGTAAACGTTGGCAAACTGGTGGCCCATTCCTGATTACTTTTATTTATATATTATTAGTTTTTAATCGTAAAAAAGACTAAATAAGCAGGACTTCGTCAAAACAGAAAGGTGAACAGTAGTGAACAGTCGGTGAACACTTTTACCCTCAACTGTTCACCACTTAACTTACTGTATTAATTATATTTTTATTTAAAGTGAACAGTAGTGAACAGTTATATGTAAAAAAACAAACGGTGAGTATGCTTTTCCTGAGACCTTTCTCTGGCAAGCCGGGTTTTGACGTCCTGTTTGTGCCAGAACTGCCACAACCGCAACAGGTCGTGTTGTTGTGTGCGCCCCGGCAGAATCACCTCATGTTGAAACCACGAGGAAACCTGCCATGACCGACACCCCCTTTATCCCTGATTACCTGAAACCGGCGCTGGAGCGACTGGCCGCCGCCCGAGCGGCCCATCTTGAACAGGCCCGCCGGATGGAGGACACCCTGACGGCCATCACCCGTGCGGAGGAGCAGAAAGCGGAGCTGGAGCAGGACAACGGCAGCGACACCCGTACCTGGCGCGCCGCTTTCCGTGCCGGGGGTGCCATGCTGACCGATGAGCTGAAAAGCGGCCATATCGAACGCGTGGCCCGCCGGGAGCTGGCGCAGGAATGTGACAACCTGACCGAAGTGCTGGCCTTTGAACGCGACCTGCTGAAAGTCGCCTGCAACAGCACCGCGCGGGCATTCCGCCAGGCGCATCATGCCGTGCTGTCTGAATATGCCAAGGAAGAGCTCGACCGGGCGCTGAACGACACCCTCGGGCCACTGGTCCGGGCGATGGTGCTGAAAGCGGATGTGATGGCAAACCCGCTCGCCAACACCATCGGCCATCAGGGCTACACCGAGCCGGAGAAAGAGGTCATGCATCAGGTGGTGACCTTCCTGACCAGGAAAGTGAGCGACTTCTCCGTCACGCCAGCGGATGAACCGGTGCTCTCCCTGACCGGCTTCCCGGCCGTCGCGCTTCCGCATATGGACCACGACGCCGCCAGCACGCCCGGCCAGCTTAAAGTCTGGCAGGAGAAAATCCGTCAGCGCGAGGCTGACCTGAAAGCGCGGGGGCTGCTGCCATGATGCACTGTCCGTTCTGCAAAAAGTCGGCGCATGCACGCACCTCCCGCTATCTGTCGGAGAACGTCAAACAGCGCTATCACCAGTGCACCAATATTGAGTGCTCGGCGACGTTCCGCACCACTGAAGCCATTGACGAGGTTATCCGGCCTCCGGCGGAGAAAGCGCCGCCTGTTGCGGAGCCGGTCACGCCCCCGGTACCCCGTAAAGTGCAGGGCTGCTACAGCTCGCCATACCGTCATTAATCAGGGGAGAACTGACCATGACCACCCTCACGCTACAGCAGGCCTTTGAAGCCTGTCAGAAGAACGAAACCGCCTGGCTGAACCGTAAAGCCGAACTCGCGGCCGCAGAGCAGGAATATCAGGAACAGGTGCTGGCCGGGGATGAGCGTATACCGGGCAGAATGCAGACACTGCGCGACATTATCGACGTCAAAAAATGGGAGATAAATCAGGCCGCCGGACGCTATATCCGCGCCCATGAAGCGGTACAGCGCATCAGTATCCGCAACC
>NZ_BCYR01000026.1 GCF_001598295.1 Klebsiella ornithinolytica NBRC 105727 = ATCC 31898 | reverse complement strand
TGAATTTCAGAATTTTTTCTCTGCCGACCCGGCTTACTCTGTGAACTCGTTCACATGTGCCGTGTCAGTGGGAGCGCATTATAGGGATCCCATTTTATTGCACAAGTCTTTTATCGATCTTTTTTTCCAAGTGATGTTTTTTCGCCCTTTTCGCGGCGTTATTGTTCAGATTGCTCAATTTTCACCACAATAAGGGGTTGCAGGTGGCAGCAAAAGCCACCAAAGTCTTCGTACAACCCAGGTTTATTGAGGTAACCATGTCCGCTAATTTACGTCCTTATAAAGATTTATTCCCACAAACCGGCCAGCGAGTGATGATCGATGCCACCAGCGTAGCGATCGGCGATGTCCGAATGGCCGATGATGTCAGCATCTGGCCGCTGGTCGCTATTCGCGGAGATGTTAACTACGTGGCAATCGGTGCCCGCACTAACATTCAGGACGGTAGCGTGCTGCATGTCACCCACAAATCCTCCTCTAACCCTGAGGGGAATCCGCTGATCATTGGCGAAGAGGTCACCGTCGGTCACAAGGTCATGCTGCACGGTTGTACTATTGGCAATCGGGTGCTGGTTGGCATGGGTTCGATTTTACTGGATGGCGTTGTGGTAGAAGACGATGTGATGATTGGCGCCGGTAGCCTGGTCCCGCAAAACAAACGGCTGGAAAGCGGCTATCTCTATTTTGGCAACCCGGTGAAACAAATCCGCCCCCTGACGGAGGCGGAGCGGGCAGGTCTGCTCTATTCAGCAAACAACTATGTGAAATGGAAAAACGATTATCTGGATCAGGAGACCCACACCCAGCCCTGATCATCTTCCTGCTGGTCGCGGATCAATGCTTCAGCTTCTTCTTCCAGATCCCAGCGATGGAGACAAAACGCGGCCAGCCACTGCTCAGGAGTATCACCGCCGAAGCGCTGCTGTAACGTTGCGCCTCTGATTGCACAGGTGAGCTGCATACCATTAACCAGCGCGGGAAAGGTGACACACTGCCGGTCGGTCTCCCACTCTTCTCTGTCAGGAAACTGAATCGCCTGATTCACGTATTCAGTTCCTTATGCAAAGCCTGAATAACCGGCGTAATCTCTGGCAGGACTCCATGCCAGAGCAGAAATGCGTGGGCGGCCTGCGCCACCAGCATACCCAGCCCATCGGCACACATTTTCGCACCATGACTCTGGCACCAGTGTAAAAACGGTGTGCAGCCCTTCTGATAAAACATGTCATAACAATAGACGTGCGTATCGATTAAGGACGCGGGAACTGCCGGCACATCACCGCTGATACCGCTGGAAGTTGCATTAATAATGAGATCGAACTCATGCCCAGCCAGCGATTCCATCTCAAGCGCGCATACACTACCGGTATGCGCAAAGAGCGTCGCCAGCTCCTGCGCGCGGGAATAAGTCCGGTTGACGATAGTGACAGCGCAATCCAGTGATAGCAGGGGTAACAAGACACCCCGCGATGCGCCGCCGGCCCCAATAAGCAATACCCGATAGCCCGGTTTAATGAACTCCAGCCGCTCCAGATCGCTCAGCAGTCCAATCCCGTCGGTGTTGTCCCCCAACAAACGCCCATCATCCAGCCTCTTTAGGGTATTCACCGCCCCCGCCAGAGCCGCGCGCTCAGTCAGTTCATCCGCTCGGGCAAACGCTTCTTCCTTGAATGGAACGGTAACGTTAGCGCCCTTTCCCCCTTCGGCGAAGAAGGTATCCAGGGTATGGATAAAATCGTCCAGCGGCGCCAGAACCCGCCCATACGGATGTGCAATCTGCAGCTGTTGCGCAAAGCGCTGGTGAATAGAGGGGGACTTACTGTGGGCGATCGGATTTCCGAAGACAGCGTAGGTTTGCATAAATTACCCCTGGCGAAAGAGTTCGCCCGTCAGGGCATCGCGAATTTCAGACGGATTCTGACGCCCCCCCGTTGCACCATCGACAACCGGGAAACTGGCGCCAAACTGAGCCAGAACTTCAGCCGTGGTGCGGCAAGGCGGCTGACCGGATAAATTCGCGCTAGTTGAAACCAGCGGTTTGCCATAGGCCTCACACAATTCGACCACCAGCGGATGATCGCTGACGCGTACCGCCAGGGAATCGAAGCGCCCGGTCAGCCAGCGTGGCGTTGTGGCACGAGCCGGAAAGACAAAAGTGACCGGCCCCGGCCAGCAGGAGAAGATCGCCGCTCGCTGTGTATCATTAAGCTGCGAATCATCAATATAAGGTATCAGCTGTTCGTAGCTGGCCGCGATCAGGATGAGCCCCTTCTCAACGGGGCGTTGTTTAAGCGCCAGCAGGCGCATGACCGCCGCTTCGCTGTCAGGATCGCAACCTACGCCAAAAACGGCTTCTGTTGGATAGGCGATGACATGTTCGTTATGCAGTACCGTCACGGCATGGGCGACGGTTTCTGAGTGCAGGTTCTTATTCACTGATTTGTTCCGCCGGGATCGGCTTTCCACATTGTTTACTGGCACAAAAGCGTCTGACGCCCTGCGCCGTTTTCTTTTCGATTAATAGCGGATAGTGGCATTCAGGGCATTCACCCGCTACCGGTTTGAAGTTGATAACGAACTGGCAATCGGGGTAACGATCGCAGGAATGAAAAGTTTTGCCGAAACGAGAACGGCGCTGAACCAGCTGCCCTTGCCCACACTGCGGGCAGGAAATTGCTGTTTCGTCAGGCTTATCAATAGTTTCAGTATGCTCACATTCCGGATAACGGCTGCAACCAATAAACATACCGAAGCGCCCCTGGCGCAACACCATAACGGCACCGCAAGACGGACACTCCTGCCCCTCCAGTACCTTTACGATATGTCCGTCCGCCTGATTTTTCAGCGGACGGACATAGTCACAGTCCGGATAGTGCGAGCAGCCGAGAAACGGCCCGTGTTTCCCGGAGCGGATTACCAGTTCAGCCCCGCACTGTGGGCAGGGCTCATTTTTACGCACCGAAAACAGTGCTGATTTGGTCATAACAACTCGATGTTGCCGCAATAAGATTAGTGCAGCATACCTTCATTTACTTCGAAGAGTAATTCTTCCATTTGTTGATAGGCATTTTCGCAGCCCGGAATATTAAACAGTACCATCAGGATCACCCATTTCAGGTCTTCCAGATCAAATTCTGCTGTATCCAGAGCCAGCACACGCTCTATCACCATTTCCCGCGTTTCGAGGTTCAACACCTGAATCTGCTCGAGGAATAATAAAAATCCCCGGCAACTGGCATCCAGACGCAGACACTCTTCTTCGGTATAAATCCGCAAAGAGAGCGGGTCAGAAGCAAGCTGCATGGGAGCAACGAGCCCCTCCTGATAGTCAGCCAGTTTCTCGAGCCACATCAACGCGTTGTAGATATCTTCCCGATCGAATCCTGCATCGGTGAGATCCCGGGTCAGTTTATCCTGGTCCACGCGCATTTCTGCTTCGTTTTGGATGTAAGTCTCAAACAAATACATGAGTACGTCGAACATGGCTTGCCCTCCTTAATCGGACATAGCCGCCGGGTACAGCTGCGATCCAGCCTGCTAACTCCAGTTCAAGTAGCTGAGCTACGGTCACTGGCACAGATTGGCCGGCACGTTCAGCGACAACGTCAACAGGTGTTACCTCATCTCCTACGTTAGCCAGGAGCTCTGGAAATGGCAATGCTACGGGAGGCGGATCCATGCAATTATTTATCTTGTCAGGCACATCCTGGAGCCATCGCAGCTCCTGCTGGCAATGGTCGATGATATCTTGCGCTGATGTCACGGGGATGGCGCCTTGTTTAATCAGCCAGTGTGGGCCTTCGGAACCCGGATTACCTACCGGCCCGGGTAATGCAAAAACCTCTCTTCCTTGTTCCAGCGCACAGCGAACCGTCACCAGCGAGCCGCTTTTCAGAGCGGCCTCAATCACCAGCACGCCAATACTGAGTCCGCTGATAATTCGATTCCGACGAGGGAAATTTCCCGGCCACGGGGAGGTTGAAAGGGGAAACTCAGACAGCAATGCTCCTCCGCTTTCCACTATCTTTCCGGCTAATGCATGATGACGGCGTGGGTAGATTGCGCCTAACCCATTGCCAAGTACGCCGATTGTCTTCCCGCGCGCCTCAAGTGCGCCGCGGTGAGCGACGCCGTCAATGCCGATCGCCAGGCCGCTGGTAATGGTGATACCAAGATGCGCCAGGTCTTCACTGAACTGTTTCCCCCACCGGGCACCGTACCAGGAGTGGGAGCGGCTGCCGACAACGGCCAGCTGTAAACTGCTTAACACGGCTAAATCCCCACAAACGAAAAGCGCGCCGGGATAGTCAGCGATGGCGCGCAGTCGGGGTGGATAATAAGGACTATCGGCCAGCAGCAGGTGGCGCCCGGGTTGCTCCAGCCACAATAGGGTAGACTCAAGCTCTCGTTGGCTAACGGATAGAAATTGCTTCGCTTGCGCTGCGCTCAGACCGCAGACGTACAATACTTCGCTATCTGGCACCGGGGCTGCATGCAGTATTCTGGCAGCCATCACCATCCCGTCACCATAAAGGCCGTTCACCTTCATCAGACGCAGCCAGATCTCCGTAGGTGCCATCCCTTTCCCCTGCCATAAGTGGCTTTAACAATCTTTGCGATTGGACAGCGAGACTGTCAATTACAGGGGGTTTTGTCTAGAATAGAGCTAATAATCTTATCAACTCCTGAATACGACTCTGGATCTTTATGGCAGTTTTGCAAGTGTTACATATCCCGGACGAGCGCCTTCGCAAAGTCGCTGAACCGGTAAAAGAAGTTAATGCGGAAATTCAACGTATCGTCGATGATATGTTCGAGACGATGTACGCGGAAGAAGGTATTGGTCTGGCCGCTACCCAGGTGGATATTCATCAGCGCATTATCGTTATCGATGTCTCAGAAAACCGTGAAGAGCAGCTGGTGTTAATCAACCCGGAGCTGTTGGAAAAAGACGGTGAAACGGGCATCGAAGAAGGTTGCTTGTCTATCCCGGAACAGCGTGCACTGGTGCCACGTGCCGAAACCGTGAAGATTCGTGCATTGGATCGCGAAGGCAAGCCGTTTGAACTGAATGCTGACGGCCTGCTGGCTATCTGTATCCAGCATGAAATGGATCACCTGGTAGGCAAACTGTTTATCGATTATCTGTCGCCGCTAAAACAACAGCGTATTCGCCAGAAAGTTGAAAAACTGGACCGTTTGCGTACGCGTGCCTGAGGACAAGGACTAACGTGTCACAATCACTACGTATTATCTTTGCGGGAACCCCCGATTTTGCAGCGCGTCATCTCGATGCGCTGCTGTCGTCTGGGCACCAGATCGTTGGCGTATTTACCCAGCCCGATCGCCCCGCTGGCCGCGGTAAAAAGCTCATGCCGAGCCCGGTAAAAGTGCTGGCTGAAGCTAACAATTTGCCGGTATTCCAGCCGGCATCCCTGCGTCCACAGGAAAACCAGCAGCTGGTCTCCTCGCTTAATGCCGATGTCATGGTCGTCGTCGCGTATGGACTGATTCTGCCAAAAGCGGTTCTGGATATGCCGCGCCTTGGCTGTATTAACGTCCACGGTTCTCTTCTGCCGCGCTGGCGCGGAGCGGCGCCTATACAGCGCTCACTCTGGGCGGGTGATGCCGAAACCGGTGTGACCATCATGCAGATGGATGTCGGTCTGGATACAGGAGACATGCTGCATAAACTCTCCTGCCCGATCGCTGCGCAAGATACCAGCGCCAGTCTGTATGACAAGCTGGCAGAGCTCGGCCCACAAGGGTTACTGGAAACGTTAACTCAGCTCGCAGACGGCTCGACTCAGCCGGAAGTCCAGGATGAGGCATTGGTGACCTACGCTGAGAAGCTCAGTAAAGAAGAAGCGCGCATTGACTGGTCTCTTTCCGCTGCGCAGCTCGAACGTTGTATTCGCGCCTTCAACCCGTGGCCCATGAGCTGGCTGGAAATTGATGAGCAACCGGTGAAAGTGTGGCAGGCATCCGTCATTGCTGAAACCAGCGGTGCTGAACCTGGTACGATCGTGGCCGCTGGCAAGCAAGGCATTCAGGTGGCAACCGGCAATGGCATCCTGAACCTCGAGTCATTGCAGCCGGCAGGTAAAAAAGCAATGAGCGCCCAGGACTTGCTAAATTCTCGCCGGGAATGGTTTATCCCCGGTAACCGTCTCTCCTGACGGTAGTCATTTCTAAGGCCCGGGTTTACCGGGCATTTTTATTTTGCGGTTATGAAAAAAAATCTAAATTTACGCAGTCTGGCGGCGAAAGCCGTTGAGCAGGTTGTCGAGCAAGGTCAGTCATTAAGTAACGTTCTGCCGCCATTACAGCAAAAGGTCGGGGAAAAGGACAAAGCGCTGCTGCAAGAGCTGTGCTTTGGTGTCCTGCGTACCCTCAGCCAGCTGGACTGGCTGGTTAACAAACTGATGGCTCGCCCGATGACGGGCAAACAGCGAACCGTTCACTATTTAATTATGGTGGGGTTTTATCAGCTGCTCTATACCCGCATTCCGGCCCATGCTGCGCTGGCAGAAACGGTGGAAGGCGCGGTAGCTATCAAACGCCCGCAGTTGAAGGGACTTATCAACGGCGTTTTACGCCAGTTTCAGCGCCAGCAGGAAGCTTTGTTGGCCGAATTTGCCCAAAGTGAGAGTCGTTTTCTTCATCCGGCATGGCTGCTCAAGCGTCTGCAAAAATCATGGCCGCAGCAATGGCAGGCTATTGTCGATGCAAATAACCAACGCCCGCCCATGTGGCTGCGCGTAAACCGCAGTCATCATTCACGCGATGAGTGGCTTGCGCTGCTGGAAGAGGCCGGACTGCACGGGTTTACCCACCCTGATTATCCGGATGCGGTGCGTCTGGCCACGCCGGCCCCCGTTCAGGCATTACCAGGATTCGACCAGGGCTGGGTTACCGTCCAGGATGCTTCAGCCCAGGGCTGTATGCGCTACCTGACCCCGGAAAACGGCGAGAGAATCCTCGACCTGTGTGCTGCCCCCGGCGGTAAAACGACGCATATTCTGGAAGTTGCGCCGCAGGCCAGCGTCCTGGCGGTTGATATTGATGAGCAGCGCCTGTCGCGTGTCTATGACAACCTGAAGCGACTCGGCATGAAAGCGCAGGTGAAGCAGGGTGATGGCCGCTATCCCGCTCAGTGGTGCGAAGACGAACAGTTCGATCGCATTCTGCTCGATGCCCCCTGTTCAGCAACCGGCGTCATTCGTCGTCATCCGGATATTAAATGGCTACGCCGCGATCGCGACATTGCCGAGCTGGCCCAGCTGCAGGCGGAGATTCTTGACGCCATCTGGCCTCACCTGAAACCTGGCGGAACACTGGTCTACGCGACCTGCTCAATTCTTCCGGAAGAGAATAGCCAGCAAATTGCTGCATTCCTGAAGCGTACGCCAGATGCAGAGCTCAGCCTCACCGGCACGCCTGAGCAGCCGGGCGTGCAAAATTTGCCCGGCGCAGAAGAGGGTGACGGGTTCTTTTACGCTAAGCTGATCAAACATCGGAAATAATGGATCACTGCTGATGAAGATTATTATTCTGGGCGCCGGTCAGGTAGGCGGAACTCTCGCGGAAAACCTCGTGGGAGAGAACAACGATATCACCCTGGTCGACACCAATGGTGACCGCCTGCGCAGCCTGCAGGATAAATTCGACCTTCGCGTTGTTCAGGGGCACGGTTCCCATCCACGCGTGCTGCGTGAAGCAGGCGCCGATGATGCCGACATGCTGGTTGCCGTAACCAGTTCAGATGAAACCAATATGGTCGCCTGCCAGGTTGCCTATTCACTGTTCAATACGCCTAATCGTATTGCGCGTATCCGTTCTCCGGATTATGTACGGGATGCCGAAAAACTGTTCCACTCGGAAGCGGTGCCTATCGATCATCTGATCGCCCCTGAACAGTTAGTTATCGACAACATCTACCGACTTATTGAATACCCGGGAGCACTGCAGGTCGTAAACTTTGCCGAAGGTAAAGTCAGCCTCGCGGTGGTAAAAGCCTACTACGGCGGTCCACTGGTGGGGAATGCGCTCTCGACAATGCGCGAACACATGCCGCATATCGATACTCGCGTAGCGGCCATTTTCCGCCACGACAGGCCCATTCGCCCGCAGGGTTCGACAATCGTTGAAGCCGGCGATGAAGTATTCTTCATTGCCGCATCGCAGCATATTCGTGCCGTCATGAGTGAGCTACAGCGCCTGGAAAAACCCTATAAGCGCATCATGCTGGTTGGCGGGGGGAATATCGGCGCAGGTCTTGCTCGTCGTCTTGAGAAAGATTACAGCGTTAAGCTGATCGAACGCGATCAGCAACGCGCCGCCGAGCTTGCGGAGAAACTACAGAATACGATCGTCTTCTATGGCGATGCCTCGGATCAGGAGCTGCTGGCGGAAGAACACATCGATCAAGTGGATCTCTTTATTGCCGTCACCAACGACGATGAAGCTAATATCATGTCCGCAATGCTGGCCAAACGGATGGGCGCTAAAAAAGTCATGGTGTTGATCCAGCGGAAAGCCTACGTCGATCTGGTGCAGGGTAGCGTGATCGATATTGCTATATCGCCGCAGCAAGCCACGATCTCCGCCCTGCTGAGCCATGTCCGTAAGGCTGATATTGTTGGCGTCTCCTCACTGCGCCGCGGTGTCGCGGAGGCCATTGAAGCTGTGGCTCACGGCGATGAAAGTACCTCCCGTGTAGTAGGTCGCGCGATCGATGAGATCAAGCTACCGCCGGGCACGATCATCGGTGCTGTCGTCCGTGGCAATGACGTAATGATCGCGAATAATAACCTGCGTATTGAACAGGGCGATCACGTCATTATGTTTCTGACCGACAAAAAATTTATATCCGACGTCGAGCGTCTTTTCCAACCCAGTCCTTTCTTCCTCTAATTGCACGGGCGCCTGTATGGCGCCCTTTTTGATTATCCTTTATATATCAGGGGATAATATTTTTTAGCAATTATTCAACAGCAATGGCAAATGGAAATACATTTGATAAACTTACTTCTGTTAGCGGGTTTATGGAGAATAAAATGAGTATTTTAAAAGAGTTTCGCGACTTCGCGATGCGCGGGAATGTTGTTGATTTAGCAGTGGGTGTCATCATTGGTGCGGCATTTGGTAAAATTGTATCGTCACTGGTTGCCGATATTATTATGCCGCCACTTGGCCTGCTGATTGGTGGAATTGATTTTAAATCGTTCGCCGTCACGTTACGCGATGCACAGGGCGATGTCCCGGCTGTTGTAATGCATTATGGGGTGTTTATCCAGAACGTGTTTGATTTCGTGATCGTGGCCTTTGCCATTTTTATGGCAATCAAGCTGATGAATAACCTGAATCGCAAAAAGGCAGAAGCTCCTGCTGCGCCACCGGCACCAACGAAAGAAGAAGTCTTGTTGAGTGAGATTCGCGATCTGCTGAAAGAACAGAATAACCGTTCGTAATCAGGCAACAGAAAGCAGAAGGCCAGTGGTAAAAAAGTGATTCACTCTTTTGCCACTGGCCTCCCGGTCATTCCGCCCCACATGTTTATCTTTACGTTGGTAGCTACCTTTCCCCTTCCGGTTTTTCTCTACTCTCTGTCTGAATAACGGGTCATGTAGCAACGCCTCAATGGCATTGTCTTTTATTTGCCCTTTCGTATGTTGATAGCGGCTCATAATAGCTCCTGAATGTGAATGAGATCGGCGCGAGTGTAGATCCGCGCGATGAAAAAATCAACGTTCCACCGTAGCACTACTGGCTCCTTGCTCAAGGGCCTCGAGAATAGAACAATACACGCTGCTATGAGCTGTGCCGCAGCAGGCCTCATTGAGTCGTTGCAATGAACGGCGCATTGTTTGTAGCTCTTTAATTCGTGCGTCGACTTCGCTCAGGCGTGCCTGAACAATGCCTTTTGACTCCTGACAGGTATGATGCTCCGGATCGACACGGATCGACAATAATTCGCGGATCGCTTCAAGGGTAAACCCGAGCTGACGGGCATAGCGGATGAAACGCAGGCGCTGAAGGTCGTTCTCGGTATAGAGGCGAAATCCACCTTCTGTACGTACATCGTGAGCCATCATCTGCTGTTTTTCATAGTAGCGAATGGTATCGGGTGTGACATCAGCCAGCTTTGCGAGTTCACCAATACGGTACATACCTACTCCTCATCAATTTTATTCTGAAGCCTGTCAGCATATTCACCGCGTAAAAAATCAGTATTCAATCCTGCCTGGCGTAACTTCAGTTCCAGTAACGCAAGTCGGCGGCTGAGCTCTGCATAGTGCGGATCGTCCGGACGGGCCGCTTTTAATAAATCGACCAGCGCAACGGCTTCTCGTCGTTGCTCAAGTTCAGGAGGCAGACAGCCGGCATTTTTGAGTAAGCGGTAGCCCGCGCGTAGTTCAGGTGGCACATGCAGGTCATCGTCCAAAGTCAGTGGCTCTCCACGACCAGGAAGATCATCAAACTCGCCTTTGGTTTGTGCGTCAAGGATATGGCGTTCTGCCCACTGATCCAGCAACCACATCATTCGGCTCCGGGGATGAACAAAAAGAATACAGATATTGTAGTGAAGCAGCCGTAGCGAGGATATAAAAAAACCCGCCGAGGCGGGTTTTTTTACGTTACTACAGATTACTCTGCAGCAGCTTCTGCTTTCAGCTCAGCACGATCAACCAGCTCGATGTATGCCATCGGCGCGTTGTCGCCTGCACGGAAGCCACACTTCAGAATGCGAGTGTAACCACCGGCGCGGCTCGCGAAACGCGGGCCCAGCTCGTTAAACAGTTTTGCCACGATCTCGTTATCACGAGTACGGGCGAATGCCAGACGACGATTAGCAACGCTATCAGTCTTGGCAAGAGTAATCAGCGGCTCAACTACGCGACGCAGTTCTTTCGCTTTCGGCAGGGTCGTCTTGATGATTTCATGACGAACCAGCGAACCAGCCATGTTACGGAACATAGCCTGGCGATGGCTGCTGTTGCGGTTCAGTTGACGACCACTCTTACGATGGCGCATGACCTTATCCTTCTCAGTAAAACCTTAACCTGTGATCCGGTTACTCGTCAGCAATGCTTGCCGGTGGCCAGTTTTCCAGGCGCATGCCCAGAGACAGACCACGTGAAGCCAGCACGTCTTTAATCTCGGTAAGAGATTTTTTACCCAGGTTCGGCGTTTTCAGCAACTCAACCTCGGTACGCTGTACCAGATCACCGATATAGTGGATAGCTTCTGCCTTGAGGCAGTTAGCAGAGCGGACAGTCAATTCGAGATCGTCAACAGGGCGCAGCAGGATCGGATCGAATTCTGGTTTCTCTTCTTTCACTTCCGGCTGACGTACATCACGTAAGTCAACGAAAGCTTCCAGTTGTTCTGCCAGGATGGTTGCCGCACGACGAATCGCCTCTTCAGGATCGATTGTGCCGTTGGTTTCCATTTCGATGACCAGCTTGTCCAGGTCGGTACGCTGTTCTACACGCGCTGCTTCAACATTGTAGGCAATACGCTCTACCGGGCTGTAGCATGCGTCGACCAGCAGACGGCCGATTGGGCGCTCATCTTCTTCCGAATGAATTCGGGCAGAAGCCGGCACATAACCGCGACCGCGCTGAACTTTGATACGCATGCTAATAGCAGCGTTCTCATCGGTCAGGTGGCAGATCACATGTTGCGGCTTGACGATTTCGACATCACCGTCATGGGTAATGTCGGCTGCGGTCACAGGGCCAATGCCAGATTTATTCAAAGTAAGGATGACTTCATCTTTACCCTGAACTCTCACCGCAAGCCCTTTCAGGTTGAGCAGGATTTCAAGGATATCTTCCTGAACGCCTTCTTTGGTGCTGTACTCGTGCAGTACACCATCAATCTCAACCTCGGTCACCGCGCAACCCGGCATCGATGAGAGCAGAATACGGCGCAGTGCGTTACCCAGAGTATGGCCAAAGCCACGCTCTAAAGGCTCAAGGGTCACCTTGGCGTGCGTCGAACTCACTTGCTCGATATCGACCAGGCGCGGTTTTAGAAACTCTGTCACAGAACCCTGCATTGTGTCCTCTCTTTGGTACTAAGCTTTACTTGGAGTAAAGCTCGACGATCAGGTGTTCGTTAATGTCCGCAGACAGATCAGAACGTTCCGGCTGACGCTTGAACGTACCTTCCATCTTGCCAGCATCAACTTCCAGCCAGGTTGGCTTTTCACGCTGCTCAGCCAGCTCCAGAGCGGCTTTCACGCGAGATTGCTTTTTCGCTTTCTCACGAATGCTAACAACGTCGTTCGCTTTAACCTGATAAGAAGCAATGTTAACAACACGACCGTTTACCATGATAGCTTTGTGGCTAACCAGCTGACGTGATTCAGCACGAGTCGCGCCGAAGCCCATACGGTATACAACGTTGTCCAGACGACCTTCCAGCAGAGCTAACAGGTTTTCACCGGTGTTGCCTTTCAGACGTGCTGCTTCTTTATAGTAGTTACGGAACTGACGCTCCAGCACACCGTACATACGGCGAACTTTTTGCTTTTCACGCAACTGCACACCATAGTCAGACAGACGCGGCTTACGCGCACCGTGCTGGCCAGGAGCTTGTTCAATTTTACACTTGGTATCGATCGCGCGAACGCCAGACTTAAGGAATAAGTCGGTGCCCTCACGACGGCTCAGCTTGAGCTTAGGACCCAAATATCTTGCCATTTTCTTTCTCCAACAATCCTAGAAACGAGCGCGTTATACGCGACGTTTTTTCGGCGGACGACAACCGTTATGAGGGATCGGAGTCACATCAGTAATATTAGTGATGCGGAAACCAGCGGCGTTCAGTGCACGAATGGTAGATTCGCGACCCGGACCCGGACCTTTGACCATAACTTCCAGATTCTTGATGCCGTATTCTTTTACGGCTTCAGCGCAACGCTCTGCTGCAACCTGAGCTGCAAACGGAGTGGATTTGCGAGAACCACGGAAACCGGAACCACCGGCTGTTGCCCAACCCAGTGCGTTACCCTGACGATCGGTAATGGTAACGATGGTGTTGTTAAAAGAAGCATGGACATGAGCCACGCCATCAGAGACTTGTTTTCTTACACGCTTACGTGCACGAACTGGTGCCTTTGCCATTATTCAATCACCCCGATTATTTCTTGATCGGTTTACGCGGACCCTTACGGGTACGTGCGTTGGTCTTAGTACGCTGACCGCGAACCGGAAGACCACGACGATGGCGTAAACCACGATAGCAACCAAGGTCCATCAGACGCTTGATGCTCAGGGTGATTTCACGGCGCAGATCACCTTCAACGACAAATTTACCTACTGCTTCACGCAGGGATTCAATTTGTTCTTCAGACAGCTCACTGATCTTAACATTTTCAGCGATACCCGTGTCAGCACAGATGGCTTTAGAGCGGGTCTTGCCGATACCGAAAATAGCAGTTAATGCGATTACGGTATGTTTCTGATCAGGAATGTTAATGCCTGCTATACGGGCCACTATGCACTCCTACTATTTAATATGTACGCACCATGCTGAAAAGCCCGTTTTCAGGATACTCAAATGGAAACGCACAGACATACAAAAGATTGGCTGGCTAATCTAGCCAGCTCAATCCAACTTTGCAAGAAAAATATGCGAAAAAATCAGCCTTGGCGCTGTTTATGCTTTGGCTCGGCACTGCAAATCACGCGGATGACGCCATCACGCTTAACGATTTTGCAGTTACGGCATAATTTCTTGACGGAAGCACGAACTTTCATTTTTACTCTCCGTAACTTCTCGGGCGCCCTGTTAGCGGCCGTAGCCTTTCAGGTTCGCCTTCTTCAATGCAGACTCGTACTGACTTGACATCATCAGAGTTTGCACTTGAGCCATAAAGTCCATAATCACAACGACAACAATAAGCAGCGAGGTTCCACCGAAGTAGAACGGCACTTTCATTGCATCACGCATGAACTCCGGGATCAGGCAGATAAAGGTAATGTATAACGCACCAACCAGGGTCAGGCGAGTCATCACTTTATCAATATACTTCGCCGTTTGCTCTCCCGGACGAATTCCTGGTACAAATGCACCGGACTTCTTCAGGTTATCTGCTGTTTCACGCGGGTTGAAAACCAACGCCGTGTAGAAGAAACAGAAGAATATGATTGCAGACGCATAGAGTAACACATAAAGCGGTTGCCCAGGCTGCAAATACAGCGAAATTGTTGTCAGCCAGTTCCAACCGGTTCCGCCCCCGAACCATGACGCGATGGTCGCAGGGAACAGAATAATACTGGAAGCGAAGATTGCCGGGATAACCCCTGCCATATTCACTTTCAGCGGTAAATGTGTGCTCTGTGCAGCATAGACACGACGACCTTGTTGACGCTTCGCGTAGTTCACCACAATGCGGCGTTGACCACGTTCTACGAATACAACAAAGAAGGTCACGGCAAATACTAATACTGCAACCAACAGCAACAGGAGGAAGTGCAGGTCGCCTTGACGCGCTTGCTCGATAGTATGGGCGATGGCTGGCGGGAGACCCGCAACAATACCAGCGAAGATAATGATCGAAATACCGTTACCGATACCACGTTCAGTAATCTGTTCGCCGAGCCACATCAGGAACATCGTCCCTGTGACCAGACTTACAACAGCGGTGAAATAGAATGCAAAGCTTGGATTCATCACCAGGCCCTGCATACCAGGCATATTCGGCAGACCGGTAGCAATACCGATCGACTGGAATATCGCCAGCACCAGAGTACCGTAGCGGGTGTACTGGCTGATCTTACGACGACCAGACTCCCCTTCTTTCTTTATTTCTGCCAGCGGCTGATAAACAACCGTCAACAGTTGGACAATAATCGATGCCGAAATATACGGCATGATACCCAAAGCAAAGATAGAAGCACGGCTGAGAGCACCACCAGAGAACATGTTGAACATTTCAATGATGGTGCCTCGCTGTTGCTCAAGCAGTTTGGCAAGTACAGCGGCATCAATACCAGGGATCGGAATAAAAGAACCAATACGGAACACAATCAGCGCACCGATAACAAACAAAAGTCTGCGTTTCAGTTCGCCAAGTCCACCTTTGGCACTTTGAAAATCTAATCCCGGTTGCTTAGCCATCTGCTACTTATTCCTCAATTTTACCGCCAGCAGCTTCGATAGCAGCACGAGCACCTTTAGTCACACGCAGGCCACGAACAGTTACCGGACGAGCTACCTCACCAGACAGGATCACTTTCGCGAACTCAATCTGAATACCGATAATGTTAGCTGCTTTCAGCGTGTTCAGGTCGACTACATCGCCTTCTACGTGAGCCAGATCAGACAGACGAACTTCTGCAGTGATCATCGCTTTACGAGAAGTGAAGCCGAATTTCGGCAGACGACGGTACAGAGGCATCTGACCACCCTCGAAACCGCGACGTACGCCACCGCCAGAACGAGAGTTCTGACCTTTGTGACCACGACCACCGGTTTTACCGAGGCCAGAACCGATACCACGACCAAGGCGTTTACCCGCCTTTTTGGAGCCTTCGGCCGGAGACAGAGTATTTAAACGCATCTCTTACTCCTCAACTTTAACCATAAAGGAAACCGCGTTGACCATACCACGAACAGCAGGAGTATCCTCGCGTTCTACGGTGTGACCAATACGACGCAGACCCAGGCCAAGCAGCGTTGCCTTGTGTTTCGGCAGACGACCGATTGCACTGCGGGTTTGAGTAATTTTAATAGTCTTTGCCATGGTTTATTTCCCCAGAATTTCTTCAACGGATTTACCACGCTTGGCAGCGACCATTTCTGGAGAATTCATATTTTCCAGGCCATCAATAGTTGCACGAACCACGTTGATCGGGTTGGTGGAACCATATGCTTTAGCCAGAACGTTATGAACTCCAGCAACTTCCAGAACGGCGCGCATTGCACCACCGGCGATGATACCGGTACCTTCGGAAGCTGGCTGCATGAATACACGAGAACCCGTGTGAACACCTTTAACCGGGTGTTGCAGGGTGCCGTGGTTCAGCGCGACGTTAATCATATTGCGACGGGCTTTTTCCATCGCTTTCTGGATCGCTGCTGGAACTTCACGCGCTTTACCGTAACCAAAACCTACGCGGCCATTACCATCACCAACTACAGTCAGAGCTGTGAAGGAGAAAATACGACCACCTTTAACGGTTTTAGATACGCGGTTAACCGCGATCAGCTTTTCCTGCAGTTCGCCAGCTTGTTTTTCGATGTGAGCCATCTTACACCTCTACCTTAGAACTGAAGGCCAGCTTCACGGGCAGCATCTGCCAGTGCCTGGACACGACCATGATATTGGAACCCGGAACGGTCAAAGGAAACATCTTTGATGCCTTTTTCCAGAGCGCGTTCAGCAACAGCTTTACCCACAGCTGCAGCCGCGTCTTTGTTACCGGTGTACTTCAGTTGTTCAGCGATAGCTTTTTCTACAGTAGAAGCAGCTACCAGAACTTCAGAACCGTTCGGTGCAATTACCTGTGCGTAAATATGACGCGGGGTACGATGTACCACCAGGCGAGTTGCACCCAGCTCCTGGAGCTTGCGGCGTGCGCGGGTCGCACGACGGATACGAGCAGATTTCTTATCCATAGTGTTACCTTACTTCTTCTTAGCCTCTTTGGTACGCACGACTTCGTCGGCGTAACGAACACCCTTGCCTTTATAAGGCTCAGGACGACGGTAGGCGCGCAGATCTGCTGCAACCTGACCGATCACCTGCTTATCAGCGCCTTTCAGCACGATTTCAGTTTGAGTCGGGCATTCTGCAGTGATACCGGCCGGCAGTTTGTGTTCAACAGGATGAGAGAAACCTAAAGCCAGGTTTACTACATCCCCTTTAACCGCTGCACGATAACCTACACCAACCAGCTGAAGCTTTTTAGTGAAGCCTTCGGTAACACCGATAACTACTGAGTTAAGCAGGGCACGCGCGGTACCAGCCTGAGCCCAACCGTCTGCGAAACCATCACGCGGACCGAAGGTCAGTGCATTATCTGCATGTTTAACTTCAACAGCATCGTTGAGAGTACGAGTCAGCTCGCCATTCTTACCTTTGATCGTAATAACCTGACCGTTGATTTTTACGTCAACGCCGGCAGGAATAACGACCGGTGCTTTAGCAACACGAGACATTTTTTCCTCCGATTAGGCTACGTAGCAGATAATTTCGCCACCAAGACCAGCTTGGCGCGCTGCACGATCAGTCATAACACCTTTAGAGGTAGAAATAACTGCGATACCCAGACCCGCCATAACTTTTGGCAGCTCATCTTTACGCTTATAGATGCGCAGACCTGGGCGGCTGACACGCTGAATGCTTTCTACAACAGCTTTACCCTGGAAATACTTAAGAGTCAGTTCCAGTTCCGGCTTGATGTCGCCTTCAACTTTAAAATCTTCAATAAAGCCTTCTTCCTTCAGCACGTTGGCAATTGCCACTTTCAGCTTGGAGGAAGGCATGGTGACCGCAGCTTTATTCGCGGCCTGACCGTTACGGATACGGGTCAGCATATCCGCGATCGGATCTTGCATGCTCATCTGTCTTTACTCCCGTGATTCAATTGGTGACAATTACCAGCTAGCCTTTTTCAGACCCGGGATTTCACCGCGCATTGCGGCTTCACGGACCTTGATACGGCTCAACCCGAACTTCCGCAGGAAACCATGCGGACGACCTGTTTGACGGCAGCGGTTACGCTGACGAGACGGGCTGGAATCACGCGGCAGAGTCTGCAGCTTGAGAACGGCATTCCAACGATCTTCGTCGGTTGCGTTCACATCAGAGATGATAGCTTTCAGTTCAGCGCGTTTAGCGAAGAATTTATCAGCTAAAGCCACGCGCTTTACTTCGCGTGCTTTCATTGATTGCTTAGCCATTAAGTAACCCTACCTTACTTGCGGAACGGGAAGTCAAAGGCAGCCAGCAGAGCGCGGCCTTCTTCATCAGATTTCGCAGTAGTGGTAATGGTAATATCCAAACCACGAACGCGGTCGACTTTATCGTAGTCGATTTCTGGGAAGATGATCTGCTCACGGACACCCATGCTGTAGTTACCACGACCGTCGAAAGACTTAGCGGACAAGCCACGGAAGTCACGGATACGCGGTACAGCAATAGTGATCAGGCGCTCAAAGAACTCCCACATGCGTTCGCCACGCAGAGTTACTTTACAGCCGATCGGATAGCCCTGACGGATTTTGAAGCCTGCAACTGATTTGCGTGCTTTGGTGATCAACGGCTTTTGACCGGAGATTGCTGTCAGATCAGCTGCTGCGTTATCCAGCAGTTTCTTGTCAGCGATCGCTTCACCAACACCCATGTTCAGGGTGATCTTCTCGACCCGAGGGACTTGCATGACAGAATTGTAGTTAAACTCAGTCATGAGTTTATTAACTACTTCGTCTTTGTAGTAATCATGCAGTTTCGCCATCGTACTACTCCAAATTACTTGATAGTTTCGCTGTTAGACTTGAAGAAACGGACTTTTTTGCCGTCTTCGAATCTAAAGCCTACACGGTCAGCCTTGCCGGTTGCCGCATTGAAGATTGCAACGTTAGAAACCTGAATAGCAGCTTCTTTTTCAACGATGCCGCCTGGTTGGTTCAGAGCCGGAACCGGCTTCTGGTGTTTCTTAACCAGGTTGATACCTTCAACAATGAGCTTGCCGGAAGACAAGACATTCTTAACTTTACCGCGTTTACCTTTATCTTTACCGGTTAACACGATAACTTCGTCATCACGACGGATTTTCGCTGCCATGATTCGCTCCTTAGAGTACTTCTGGTGCCAGAGAGATAATTTTCATGAACTTCTCGGTACGAAGCTCACGAGTTACCGGCCCAAAAATACGCGTACCGATGGGCTGCTCGCTGTTATTGTTCAGAATAACGCATGCATTACCATCGAAGCGAATGACAGAACCGTCCGGGCGACGAACACCCTTCTTGGTGCGCACCACTACCGCCTTCAGCACATCACCTTTCTTGACCTTACCACGCGGAATTGCTTCCTTGATGGTGATCTTGATGATGTCGCCTACGCCTGCGTAGCGACGGTGCGAGCCACCCAGAACCTTGATACACATTACGCGACGTGCACCGGAGTTGTCGGCGACGTTCAGCATAGTCTGTTCTTGGATCATTTTAGTGCTCCGCTAATGTCAACTACTACTGAGACCCAAAGTCGGGCCGTTAAAAATCCCCATATCGAGGGCGCGGCATTATAACACCGGAAATCGGATATGGGTAGAAAAAATAAACGGCTCATCGCTGAGCCGTTTATCCGTTGAGAATGCAGGCTCTATTACAGAACTGCTTTCTCTACAACGCGAACCAGCGTCCAGGACTTAGTCTTGGACAGCGGACGGCATTCGTGGATTTCGACCACGTCGCCGATACCGCATTCGTTGTTCTCGTCATGTACGTGCAGTTTGGTCGTACGCTTGATGAATTTACCGTAGATCGGGTGTTTCACAAAACGTTCGATAGCAACAACGATGGATTTCTCCATTTTATTGCTAACTACGCGACCTTGCAGAGTACGGATTTTATCGGTCATTACGCACCCGCCTTCTCAGTCAGTAAAGTCTTAACGCGTGCAACATCACGACGCACTTGCTTCAGCAGATGAGTCTGTTGCAGCTGGCCACTTGCAGCCTGCATACGCAGGTTGAACTGCTCACGCAGCAGGTTCAGCAGCTCAGCGTTCAGCTCTTCAACGCTTTTTTCACGCAGCTCTTTTGCTTTCATTACATCACCGTCTTAGTTACAAAGGTGGTTTTGATAGGCAGTTTCGCTGCTGCCAGGCCGAAGGCTTCACGGGCCAGCTCTTCCGGTACGCCGTCCATTTCATAAAGGACTTTACCCGGCTGAATCAAGGCAACCCAGTACTCCACGTTACCTTTACCTTTACCCATACGAACTTCCAGCGGCTTCTCGGTGATCGGTTTGTCCGGGAATACACGGATCCAGATCTTACCTTGACGCTTAACTGCACGGGTCATAGCACGACGTGCTGCTTCGATCTGACGTGCAGTCAGACGACCACGGCCAACAGCTTTCAGACCGAAAGTGCCGAAGCTAACATCCGTACCCTGCGCCAGACCACGGTTGCGGCCTTTGTGCACTTTACGGAATTTTGTACGCTTTGGTTGTAACATCAGCGACGCTCCTTATTTACGGCCTTTACGCTGCTGCTTTTTAGGTTGAGCAGCCGGTTCCGGTTGTTCAACAGCAGCCATACCACCCAGGATCTCGCCTTTGAAGATCCATACCTTAACGCCGATTACACCGTAAGTGGTGTGCGCTTCAGAGGTGTTGTAGTCGATGTCAGCACGCAGAGTGTGCAGCGGTACGCGACCTTCACGGTACCATTCGGTACGTGCGATTTCCGCGCCGCCCAGACGGCCGCTAACTTCAACTTTGATACCTTTAGCGCCCAGACGCATTGCGTTCTGTACAGCACGCTTCATCGCACGACGGAACATAACGCGACGTTCCAGCTGAGAAGTGATGCTGTCAGCAACCAATTTAGCGTCCAGTTCTGGCTTACGAACTTCGGCGATATTGATCTGTGCAGGAACGCCAGCGATATCCGCTACGACCTTGCGCAGTTTTTCTACGTCTTCGCCTTTCTTACCGATCACGATGCCCGGGCGAGCAGTGTGAATAGTCACACGGATGCTCTTAGCCGGACGCTCGATAACGATACGAGATACGGACGCTTTAGCCAGTTCTTTAGTCAGGAACTGACGTACTTTAAAATCGCTGTCCAGGTTGTCAGCGAATTCTTTGGTGTTCGCGAACCAGGTAGAGTTCCATGGTTTGACAATACCCAGGCGAATACCATTAGGATGTACTTTCTGACCCATTGCTAGTCTCCAGAGTCTCAGCGATCGGACACAACCACAGTGATGTGGCTGGTGCGCTTCAGGATGCGATCTGCACGACCTTTCGCACGCGGCATAATGCGCTTCATGCTCGGGCCTTCGTCTACGAAAATTTTCGCAACTTTCAGATCGTCAATGTCAGCGCCATCGTTGTGTTCAGCGTTAGCAATGGCAGATTCCAGTACCTTCTTGACCAGTACAGCAGCTTTCTTGTTGGTGTAGGTCAGAATATCCAGGGCCTGCGACACTTTCTTACCGCGAATCAGGTCAGCTACAAGGCGAACCTTCTGAGCAGAAGAACGAGCATGGCGATGTTGAGCTAAAGTTTCCATCTCTTCCTCCTACCTTATTTCTTCTTCGCTTTTTTATCAGCAGCGTGGCCGCGATAAGTACGAGTCGGTGCGAATTCACCCAGTTTGTGACCAACCATTTCGTCGGAAACAAAAACTGGAACGTGCTGACGACCATTATGGACAGCGATGGTCAAACCGATCATGTTAGGAAAGATCGTTGAACGACGGGACCAAGTGCGCAGGGGCTTCTTGTCTCCGCTTTCCACCGCTTTCTCTACCTTCTTCAGCAAGTGCAGGTCAATAAAAGGACCTTTCTTGAGAGAACGTGGCATGGCTTATCCTCTAAAATTATTTGCTACGGCGACGTACGATGAATTTATCAGTACGCTTGTTGCTGCGGGTCTTCTTACCTTTGGTCTGCAGGCCCCACGGGGATACCGGGTGCTTACCAAAGTTACGACCTTCACCACCACCATGTGGGTGGTCGACTGGGTTCATCGCAGTACCGCGAACGGTAGGACGAACACCACGCCAGCGTGCAGCACCTGCTTTACCCAGTACGCGCAGCATATGCTCAGCATTGCCAACTTCGCCCAGAGTAGCGCGGCAGTCTGCTTCGACTTTACGCATTTCACCAGAACGCAGACGCAGGGTGACATAAGCACCGTCGCGAGCAACGATCTGAACGTAAGTACCAGCGGAACGAGCCAGCTGACCGCCTTTACCTGGTTTCATTTCTACGTTATGAACGGTAGAACCAACCGGGATATTGCGCATCGGCAGGGTGTTGCCTGCTTTGATTGCAGCATCAACGCCAGACTGAATCTGGTCGCCAGCTTTCAGGCCTTTAGGGGCCAGGATGTAACGGCGTTCGCCATCTTTGTACAGAACCAGCGCGATGTTCGCGGAACGGTTCGGATCGTACTCAAGACGCTCAACAACTGCCGGGATACCATCTTTGTTGCGTTTGAAGTCAACAATACGGTAAGCCTGCTTGTGGCCACCACCGATATGACGGGTGGTGATACGGCCATTGTTGTTACGACCACCGGATTTGCTGTTTTTTTCCAGCAACGGAGCAAAAGGTTTGCCCTTGTGCAGCTCAGGGTTAACCACTTTAACAACGTGGCGACGACCCGGAGATGTCGGTTTACATTTAACAACTGCCATTGTATTACTCCTCCGACTTACTCAGCGCCGCCAACGAAGTCCAGATTCTGGCCTTCTTTCAGGGTGACGTAAGCTTTTTTCCAGTCGCTACGACGACCGATACGCTGTCCGTGACGTTTAACTTTCCCTTTAACTACCAGGGTGTTAACGACTTCGACTTCGACTTCAAACAGTTTCTGCACAGCAGCTTTGATTTCTGCTTTGGTCGCGTCTTTAGCAACTTTGAGAACGATGGTGTTTGTTTTTTCCATCGCAGCAGACGCTTTTTCAGAAACGTGCGGTGCACGCAGCACCTTCAGCAGACGTTCTTCACGAATCATGCCAGCATCTCCTCAACTTGCTTAACAGCATCAGCAGTCATTACGACTTTGTCGAAGGCGATCAGGCTAACCGGGTCGATACCAGTTGCATCGCGTACGTCAACCTTGTGCAGGTTGCGCGCAGCCAGGAACAGGTTCTCGTCCAGCTCACCGGTGATGATCAGCACATCTTCCAGAGCCATGTCTTTCAGTTTCTGTGCCAGCAGCTTAGTTTTAGGCGCTTCAACAGAGAACTTCTCGACAACGATCAGACGATCCTGACGTACCAGTTCGGACAGAATGCTTTTCAGCGCGCCGCGGTACATCTTTTTGTTAACTTTTTGACTGTGGTCCTGCGGACGAGCAGCGAAGGTTACGCCACCGGAACGCCAGATCGGGCTCTTGATAGAACCTGAACGCGCACGGCCGGTACCTTTCTGGCGCCACGGCTTTTTGCCTGAACCAGTTACTTCAGCACGAGTCTTCTGAGCACGAGTACCCTGACGAGCACCAGCTGCATAAGCAACTACAACCTGGTGAACCAGCGCTTCGTTGAAATCACGACCGAAGGTAGTTTCGGAAACAGTCAGCGCGCTCTGCGCGTCTTTCAATACTAATTCCATTGCTATCCCCTTACGCCTTCACAGCTGGTTTAACGATCAGGTCGCTACCGGTTGCACCCGGGACCGCACCTTTAACCAGCAGCAGGTTGCGCTCAGCGTCAACACGTACTACGTCCAGGCTCTGAACGGTGACACGCTCATTACCCAGCTGACCTGCCATTTTCTTGCCTTTGAACACTTTGCCCGGAGTCTGGTTCTGACCGATAGAACCCGGAACGCGGTGGGACAAGGAGTTACCGTGAGTAGCGTCCTGGGTACGGAAGTTCCAGCGCTTAACGGTACCAGCAAAACCTTTACCTTTAGAGGTACCGGTTACGTCAACTTTTTTAACGTCAGCAAACAGTTCAACGCTAATGCTCTGACCTACGGTGAATTCTTCGCCGTCAGCAAGACGGAATTCCCACAGACCACGGCCAGCTTCTACGCCAGCTTTAGCGAAGTGACCAGCTTCCGGCTTGGTTACACGGTTAGCTTTTTTAGCACCGGTGGTAACCTGAATTGCGCGGTAACCATCGTTAGCCAGGTCTTTGACCTGAGCAACACGGTTTGCTTCAACTTCGATTACGGTTACTGGGATAGATACGCCATCTTCAGTGAAGATGCGGGTCATGCCCACTTTTTTACCGACTAAACCAATCATTGTTTCAACCTCTCAATCGCTCGATGACCTGATTAACCCAGGCTGATCTGCACGTCTACACCGGCAGCCAGATCCAGACGCATCAGAGCATCAACGGTTTTCTCAGTTGGCTCAACGATGTCAACCAGACGCTTGTGAGTGCGGATTTCGTACTGATCGCGCGCATCTTTGTTGACGTGCGGAGAAATCAGAACGGTAAAGCGCTCTTTGCGGGTCGGCAGCGGGATCGGACCACGGACCTGCGCACCAGTGCGCTTGGCAGTCTCGACGATTTCCGCGGTTGATTGATCGATCAGACGATGATCAAACGCTTTAAGACGGATACGGATTCTTTGGTTCTGCATGAGACCAGAGCTCCAATTATTTATAGACGAAATGGTTACTCCTCATACCCATTACGATTGATGGGAGAGTGTAACCGTTCTTACATAGTTCCCCAATTGGGAACATTGTTTGATAGCTAAAAGCTCTATCAGGGTTCATATCGAACCAGCCTGCCAATTTTGACAGGCCCGCGCATTATACGCAAATTCGGGCTCGACGCAAGTGCTGCATACAAAATCAGCAATCATTTTTGCGTGCCGCGACGAGCGGGCATAGAAAGTAGTGAAAACTGAGTTAATACCGCGGATGGCCCCTCGCGATAATGAATACGGGCCTTTGCTATCCCTCTCTTTTTCGACCAGACTCCGCGCATATCCCCATCGCCAGGGAACCTTATCGATGATGCCCCTCTTATTACTTCTCTATAGCGGTCTGTCGCTCGCCCTCTGCTGGTACGATCTGCGCTACGGCCTGCTTCCCGATCGCCTGACCTGCCCCCTGCTCTGGAGCGGGCTGTTCTATTATCTTTACTACGCTCCGCTACAGCTGGAGTATGCCGTTGGCGGCGCCATCGGCGGCTATCTGGCTTTCACGTGCCTCTACTGGCTCTATCGGGGGGTTCGCGGTTATGAAGGGCTTGGCTATGGCGATGTCAAATTTCTGGCCGCACTTGGCGCGTGGCACGGTTGGCAAATGCTGCCGCAGCTGGTTTTTATGGCGACGGTCTTCGCCGGTGGAGTCATGCTGCTATTGATGATTCTCGGGAAAGTACAGCGCTCATTGAACAACCCGCTGCCTTTTGGCCCTTTTTTGGCTGCAGCGGGTTTTTGGTGCGGGTGGCAAACGCTAGTCAGTCAGCCACTTTGATTTGTGACTGGAGATAGTTTTGCAGTCCTAATTTACCAATCAGATCCAGCTCCGTTTCCAGCCAGTCAATATGGCCTTCTTCGTCTGTCAGGATTTCAATAAGCATGTCGCGACTGACATAGTCATGGACGCTGTCGGCATAAGCGATCGCCTCACGTAGATCTTTTGCGCCTTCGAGTTCCAGTCGTAAATCAGATTGCAGCATCTCCTCGACATCTTCACCGATGCCCAGCTTGCCAAGATCCTGCAGATTGGGGATACCTTCAAGGAAGAGAATGCGCTCGATGTACTTATCGGCGTGTTTCATTTCATCGATGGATTCATGATATTCAACATCATTGAGGCGCATCAGGCCCCAGTTCTTGAACATTCTGGCGTGAAGAAAGTACTGATTTATTGCGACAAGCTCATTTCCCAACAATTTATTGAGATAACTTATGATTTTGACATCACCTTTCATTATATAGTCCCTCCGCTTCCACTTATTGAAGCGTAGTTCGGGCTATAAAGATGTCAAAGAAAAGCCTGAGCTCTTAAGCGCTCTCCTGGTATTCCGGCATGCGGGTTAATTCATCTTCCATAATCTCACGGGCGGCACGGACACATTTACCGCATTGATTTCCAACAGGAATGAATTTGCGCAATTGCTGAAAAGACTGTGGATGAAATTGACGAACGGCCTGACGAATTTTTTTATCGTTTACACCATTACACAAACAAACGTACATACCGACTCCCGTTCAATTTATGCTCAAAAGTGTAAATGAGAATAGTTATAATTACAATAGTGCGTTGATTAAATACTCAAAGAGATGTTCTTTTTTCATACAAACATGATTTTGCTCGACGCCAGATGACGAGCAGCAAAAAGGGCGCCGAAGCGCCCTTTTTCATTCAGAACTAATAATTAGCCCAGAACTTTAGCTACAACGCCCGCGCCAACGGTACGGCCGCCTTCACGGATTGCGAAACGCAGACCGTCGTCCATCGCGATCGGGTGAATCAGGGTAACAACCATTTTGATGTTGTCGCCCGGCATTACCA
>NZ_BCYR01000025.1 GCF_001598295.1 Klebsiella ornithinolytica NBRC 105727 = ATCC 31898 | reverse complement strand
GTGATATATTATTTTTTTCCCACATATCCCCTGAAACTGATGGCACTTATAAGCAGAATCATTAAATGAATAATAAGCTCAATGCGATAGCCACTTTTTTACGCGTAGCCGAAGCGGGTTCCTTTTCTGCGGCCGCCCGCCAGAGCGGGATGAAGCAATCTGCTGTCAGTCAGCAGATTGCGGCCCTTGAAGAGTCGCTTGGCGTGGTATTGCTGCATCGTACTACGCGGGTGATGGCGCTGACCGGGCAGGGGGAAATCTACCGCCGTGATATGCAGCTTTTGCTCGAGGCCATGCGGGAAGCGGAAAGGCGGTTGAACCCTGGCGATCATCAGTTTCAGGGCCGGGTACATGTGCAGTTGCCGAGCGGTCTGGGACAGATTTTTATGCCACACCTGCTGGCGCTGCAGAAAGAGAATCCAGGCTTGCATCTGATGCTGTCACTGGATGACCGCATCGCCGATCTGGTTACTGAAGGGGTAGACGTCGCGCTGCGGCTGGGCCATGAGCCGCCGCAAGCGCATGCGGCGCGCGTGCTGGCGCGTATTGAAACGGCGCTCTTTGCCGCACCTGATTTTACACCGCTGCATTCCGTCAACGAGCTGGCGATGCATCCGCACGTGCGCTTCAGCGCTATCCCGCTGGAAGCACCGCTCCGTCTGGTCTCGGGTCAGGACGCTGTCGATGTGAAAGTGAATACCGTTTTCCGGGCCAACACCAGTGAGGCTCTGCGACAGGCGATTGAGTCAGGCCTCGGGATCGGCGGCATGCAGCTCCCGCTGGCAGCCAGGGCGGTACAATCCGGCAGGCTGGTGCCGGTATTACCCGCCTGGCGCTTACCTGACCGCTTCCTTTACGCCGTCTATCCCGACGCCCGCTTTATCCCTCAAAGGGTCAGAAGCATCATCAGCGCCATCGAATCCTTACTGCCTGACATTATGGGCAAAATCTGAAGGCGAGACACTCGCACTGGGGAAAATCGAACGGGAAGCGGTCGAAGAAGAGAACGGAGAGAACTGATAAACCGCCAGCGTCGCGAGAATACTCAATATCACGCTGATGATGAAGTAAGTTTTAAAGGGCTGTTTTTGCGTTTTATGGCGGAACACCTGTTGACCGACCATCGCGCCAGGCCATCCGCCCACAAAGCCGAATACCAGCAAGGTAGATTCTGGCACCCGACGCCAGGCTTTGCGTGCCGCCATTTTATCCATGCCGTAAATCACCAGCGTCAGTACGCTGACCAGCAGGAACCACGTGATATAAGGATGCGGAGTAAACAGACTCCCGGTCGCCGCGCAGACGAGGAGTAAATAACAGAAGCGATTGAGATTCATACCATTAGCCAGCAGCGATCGGTGAACGTAGAGGGCGAATTATACTTACCCGGAGAGCGGAAAACACCTCGGCGATGAGCGGGGCACTACCGGTCTGGAGAAGAGGTTACTTCATTGTTTTTCCTGGAAATATGTATCTAGGGGCAATTGTTTCTTATAAGTACGTAAAAGTTAATGAATTTTTCAGGAAAGGTCGTTATGTTGTCGGCATCACAGTTTTGTTAAGGGTTTAACATGCGCGATAAATACACTGGCCTGCAAATAGGTATCCACTGGCTGGTCTTTTTATTGGTGGTTGGCGCCTATGCCACCATGGAGCTTCGCGGTTTTTTCCCCCGCAGCGACCGTCCGCTCATTAATATGATTCACGTTTCCTGCGGGGTGGCCATTCTCGTGTTGATGGTTGCGCGCCTGCTGGTCCGACTGAAGTCCCCGGCGCCGCCGATTGTACCGAAACCGTCACCGATGATGACCGGTTTTGCCCATCTGGGGCATCTGATTATCTATCTGCTGTTTATCGCCCAGCCGATCGTTGGACTGGTGATGATGTATTACCGTGGCAATCCGTGGTTTGCCTTCGGCCTGACCATGCCGTTTGCGGCGCAAAGTCAGTTTGAGCTGGTGGATACGCTGAAGGGCGTACATAGCCTGCTGGCGAATACCGGTTACTTTATCATCGGCGCGCACGCGCTGGCCGCGCTGCTGCACCACTATCTGTGGAAAGATAATACGCTGCTGCGCATGATGCCACGTAAGCGCTAATCACTCCCGATATCCTGACCCCGCCGCCGAGCGGGGTTTTTTTTATTCCTTCCGCTGCCGGTTGTGGTAGATCTGATACGGACTGAGGAAAAAGGAGTCCAAAATGAAAGTCAGACTTGCCGTGCCGGATGAGGCACCTGCGCTATGGAACATCCGCAATCAGGCCATTCGCAACGGCTGTCGTGAGAGCTACGCAGCCGCGGTCCTCAAGGCCTGGACGCCGGATACGATGCCGGAAGGGTATCGCCATGCGGTGCGCGACAATCCCTTTTTTGTCGTTGAGGAAGAGAGCGGGCGCCCGGTGGCGACCGGCTTTCTTGATCTCCGCGCGGCCAGCGTGGAAGCCATCTTTACGTTGCCCGAATGGGGCGGAAAAGGTTGCGCCGGAATGATTTTGACGACCATTATCGCCGAAGCGCGACGGCGGAATCTCCCGCGCCTGACGCTGGAAGCGACGCCGAATGCGGCCGGGTTTTATCTGCGCCATGGTTTTGTCGCCGTGCGCGAAAAGCTGCTGCCGTCAAAGCTGGCGAAGGCGGATTTACGCTGCGTGGAAATGGCGCTCCGGCTCAGCTAACCGCCACGGCTCGCCGCCGTGCAACGGTATAAATCGGCGTTTCAGTTTGCCACTTTGCTTAATAAAATATAGTATACCCCCCTATACAATATTGAGGGCGTCATCGTGCCACATTCACCTGAAGACAAAAAACGCGCGCTCAGCCGCGTACGTCGCATTCGCGGGCAGGTTGAAGCCCTGGAAAGGGCGCTGGAGTCCGGCGAGTCCTGCATGTCGATTTTGCAGCAGATTGCCTCCATCCGCGGGGCGACCAACGGCCTGATGGGTGAAATGGTAGAAATCCACCTTCAGGACGAGCTGGTCAGCGGCGAAACAACCCCGGATCAGCGAGCGGCCAGAATGGCGGAAGTCGGTCATCTGCTACGATCTTATTTAAAATAAATCATCACGAAGGAAGAGACGGTTATGAAATCACGTGCAGCTGTCGCGTTTGGCCCCGGCCAGCCGCTGAAGATTGTTGAAATTGATGTTGCTCCGCCGAAAAAAGGCGAAGTGCTGGTCAAAATTACCCACACCGGCGTCTGCCATACCGACGCGTTTACGCTCTCCGGTGACGATCCGGAAGGGGTGTTCCCGGCCGTGCTGGGTCATGAAGGCGGCGGTATCGTGGTCGAAGTTGGCGAAGGCGTCACCAGCCTGCAGCCTGGCGATCACGTTATCCCGCTGTATACCGCAGAGTGCCGCGAGTGCAAATTCTGTAAATCCGGTAAAACTAACCTCTGCCAGGCAGTACGTGCCACCCAGGGGAAAGGTCTGATGCCGGATGGCACCACCCGTTTCTCCTATAACGGCGAGCCGGTTTACCACTATATGGGCACCAGCACCTTCAGCGAATACACCGTGGTAGCCGAAATTTCACTGGCGAAGGTGAACCCGCAGGCGCCGCTGGATAAAGTCTGTCTGCTGGGCTGCGGCGTGACCACCGGTATCGGTGCCGTTCACAATACCGCGAAGGTCAAAGAGGGCGATACCGTGGCGGTCTTCGGCCTCGGCGGGATTGGTCTGGCGGTTATCCAGGGGGCGGTGCAGGCGAAAGCCGGGCGCATTCTGGCGGTTGATACCAACCCGGAAAAATTCACCCTCGCCAAAGAGATGGGGGCGACCGATTTTATCAACCCGAATGATTATGATAAGCCGGTTCAGGATGTGATCGTTGAGCTCACCGATGGCGGCGTGGACTTCAGCTTCGAATGTATTGGCAACGTCAACGTGATGCGTGCGGCGCTCGAGTGCTGCCATAAAGGCTGGGGCGAAAGCGTGATTATCGGCGTGGCCGGTGCGGGCCAGGAGATCAAAACCCGTCCGTTCCAGCTGGTGACCGGGCGCGTATGGCGCGGTTCGGCATTCGGTGGAGTGAAAGGGCGTACCCAGCTGCCGGGTATGGTTGAAGACGCGATGGCCGGTAAAATCGACCTCGATCCGTTTATCACCCACCGCCTGCCGCTGGAGCAGATTAACGAAGCTTTTGATTTGATGCATGAGGGGAAATCGATTCGGACCGTCATTCATTTCGGCGAGAATTGATTTTCAGACCAAAAATAACCCGGGCTTGCCCGGGTTATTGCTAAAGAGTGGTGACTCTCACCGCAGATTTTCCTACCCGTGTCGCCACCGCTGCCGTTCGCGATGCCTCCATCCAGGACCCTTAGGGTGGTGATAAAATGGTTTAGCGAATGCACGGGTTTCGTCGGGTGGCGCCTGACCCGACCGACAAAGCGCTGTTTCCGGCAGACCTGCGCAGGCGTCGTTCCCGGCAGGCCCGCGCAAGCGTAGCGCCGCCGGGCACATTGCCCAGGCTCGCACATTGCCAGTAAACAGGGCCCCGTTTGGGGCCCTGACGCTTACTTCTGTTCCGGTAACGCGTAGGCGATGATGTAATCGCCGCGATCCGGAGACTGACGAGCGCCGCCGGCGTTGATGATAATGTACTGTTTGCCGGTTTTCGGCGAAACGTAGGTCATCGGGCCGGACTGACTGCCGACCGGCAGACGAGATTTCCAGATCTCCTTACCGTTGGCGGTATCAAACGCGCGCAGGTAGAAGTCCTGAGTCCCGGCGAAGAACAGCAGACCGGACTGGGTCGACAGCGATGCGCCCAGCGTCGGCATCCCGATGGGGATAGGCATATGCATGCGAATACCCAGCGGGCCAGTATCTTCAACGGTCCCTACCGGCACCTGCCACACCAGTTTACCGCTCTTCAGATCCACCGCGGACATGGTACCGAACGGCGGTTTCTGGCACGGAATACCCAGCGGCGACAGGAAGCGTTCACGCATTGCGCCGAACGGCGTCCCTTCCATCGGCACAATCCCCATCTCGATGCCGCTGGCATCTTTGGCGACTTTTTCACGCGGAACCATATAGTTTGCCAGGCCAAGGCGCATATCGTTGACGAACATCAGGCTGTTGTTCGGATCCACCGAGACGCTGCCCCAGTTCATGCCGCCCAGCGAGCCCGGATACTGCAGCGAGCGGTCTTCGCCCGGCGGGGTGAAGATACCCTGATGGCGCATGGCTTTGAAGGCGATTCGGCACATCAGCAGGTCCACCGGCGTCGCCCCCCACATATCCGACTCTTTCAGCGTGTCATTGCCAATCATTGGCATGCCCACGGAGTAGGGCTGCGTCGGAGAGTAACGTTCGCCTTTAATCGTCCCGGCCGGAACCGGACGCTCTTCCACTTTCGCTACCGGTTCCCCGGTCGCGCGGTTGAGCATAAAGATCATCCCCTGCTTGCTGGTCTGCACCAGCACCGGCGTGGTGCCGCCTTTCCCGTCGGGAAGGTCGTACAGCAGCGGTTGTGACGGCAGGTCGAAGTCCCACAGATCGTGGTGGGTGGTCTGGTAGTGCCAGCGTACCTGGCCGGTCGTGGCATCAACGGCGACGATCGAGGAGCTGTATTTGTCATCCAGCGCGGTTCGTTCACCGCCGAAGAAGTCCGGGGTGGCGTTGCCGGTTGGCAGATAGATCAGGTTCAGCTTCGCGTCATAGGACATCGCCGACCAGACGTTTGGCGTGCCGCGGGTGTAGGTCTGGCCTTCCGGCGGCAGGCCGGTCAGGCCCGGATTACCCGGATCCCACGCCCAGGCCAGTTTACCGGTGTGGACATCGTAGGCGCGGACCACGCCGGGAGGCTCGCCGGTGGAGAAGTTATCCGCCACGCGGCCGCCGACAACGACGACGTTACCGGCAACCAGCGGGGTGGAGGTTTGCTGATAGTAGCCCGGTTTGATTTCACCCATTCCGACGCTCAGATCGACGATACCGCGATCGCCGAAAGTCTCACAGGTTTTGCCGGTATCGGCGTCAATCGCGATCAGACGGGCATCGGTGGTCGGCAGGAACAGACGGCGGGCGCAGGCGGCAGGCTGAACGTCACCTGCAGCGGCGGCCTGGGCCTGGCTGTCTTCGTAATAGCCGAGGCCGCGGCAGCGCTGCCAGTTTGGCGCGGTGGCTTTTGAATCATAGCGCCACTTTTCCTTTCCGCTATCGACATCCAGCGCCAGCACTTTGCTGTACGGCGTACAGACATACAGCGTATCGCCGATTTGCAGCGGGGTGTTCTGGTCTTCCGCGCCGGAACCGTTGCTTTGCGGGATATCGCCGGTATGGGCGACCCAGGCAACCTGCAGCTGGTTGACGTTCTGTTTGTTAATCTGGTCGAGGGCGGCGAAGCGGTCGCCGTGGGTGGTGTTACCCCAGTGCTCCCAGTTCTTCTGCTGTTCACCCGGGGCAACCGGTTTTACCGGTACGGCTTCCGTAGCGCTGACCAGCGGCTGTGATTTGAACATCCAGCCAAAGCTGGCGGCCAGCACCACGGCCAGCACCGCGGCCAGGCCAAACGCCGGGCCTTTCTTCGCCGGCGGGGCCGAAAGATAGGGCCAGACCAGCGCCGAGAGCAGCGCCAGCGCGCCGAACGCGAACAGGCGCGAGAACAGCGGCCAGTAGGTCCAGCCGGCATCGCCGATCGCCCAGACCACAGAGGCGATGAACGCGATGGCATACAGCACAATACCGGCGCGACGATTGCGGAAGATAAGCACGGCGGCGATAACCATCACTAGACCCATGATTGCGAAATAGAGGGTACCGCCCAGCGTGGCGAGCTTGACCCCAAGAATACCGATAGCCAGGCCGATGATGAGCATCAGCCCGGCGAGAAGCCACTGCAGGATCCGGGGGAATCCTCGCGGCACGTTGCCAGTTGCCATTTTGTCTCCTTAAACCATCCGTTCTCAGATGCGAACCAAATGAATCAAAAAATACAGGGGTGCTTTTGAGTGAAGTGGAATACGCCTTCATGTTGGCGATATTCACAAGTTACGTTGATTTCGAATGAACCATTTGGTGAAATCGCGACAATGATAAATCTGTTAATGAAGTTTGCGCAATTGTTAATAAACAATTTCGCATTAATTGATTAGCACGCTGATTTTTCCGCCGGGCTACGGCGGCCAAAAGCCTGGCGGCGGGCGGGTGAGAAGGGGCTGGGAAGGGCCGGACAGGGCGTCAGATGCCGTATCCGGCGTTCATTACGCCGGCATGGATTTGCGAATGGCGCTGAGTAAAGTTTGTGCGCCGGAGGAGAATGTGGCATCGACGCGCGTCAAAATGCCGATCGGTTCGCCCGCACCCTGGGTGGGTACCGGCAGAGCGGTCAGCAGCCCGCGGCGCAGGTCGTCTTTGACCGCGCCGGATGGAACGAACCAGATGTAGTCATAATCCACGGTCAGCTGACGCGAGAGCGACGCGGAGAGGGTTTCGATACAGCCGGCGGGAATTTTACACCCCTGGCTTTGCAGCAGCGTTTCCGCATTCTGCCGCGGAATGGTGCCTTTAGGGGAGACGACGACCGGCCACTCCATCACCCGACTGAGGGTCACGGTTTCCTGCAATAGCGGATGACCGGGACGTACCACCAGCTTCAGAGATTCGAGGAACAGCAGCTCGTAGTTGAGGCCACTCATCAGCTCCGGGTCAGACATGCGGCCGATCCCAATATCGATTTCTCCCGATTTTAAGCCCGCCAGCAGCATGGTGTTGTTCATGGTCGCGACCTGCAGGGTGATATCTTTCTGCTGCTTGTGAAACTGGCCGATGACGGTGGGTAAAATGCCTAAGGCGGCGGTCGGGAGTGCGCCGATACGCACCACATCGTTATTCAGCCCCTCTTTACGGTTAAGCGCCTGGCCTGCCGTATTCAGCGCGTCGAGGACCTTAACCGCATGGGTGAGAAACTGTTCGCCGACCAGCGTCAGCTGAGCGCCCAGCCGCCCGCGTTCAAACAGTCGCGTACCGGTCAACTGCTCCAGCTCATTGAGCGTTTTTGATAAGGCAGGTTGGCTTAGATTAAGTGTTTCAGCCGCACGCCCCAGCGTTCCCTGTTGAGCGACGGCCACGAAAGTGTGTAGATGGCGCAAACGAATGCGCTGACTAAAAAGACCATTTTTTTCCATAGTTGATGTTAAAAACAGAGCGCAGTGGGTGACAAGCGAAGTTATTGAAATTTGATAACCTGATAGCAAAATATTATTAACATTTCACTCTCTTGTATTACAAATTTTTTATTTTGATGAAAAAACAGACGCCCCGAACCCGGTCGGGGCAAAATCAGACGGAAAGTTACTCAGATATCAAAGAAGACGGTTTCGTTCTCACCCTGCAGGTGAATATCAAAACGGTAGACAATTTCACTGCCGCGCACTTCGCGTTGGGCAATCAACGTCTGGCGACGCACCTCCCACTCAATCAGATTCAGCACCGGATCGGCCTGGTTCGCCTCCTGCTCGTCGGAAAAGTACATCCGCGTGTTGAGACCAATATTGATGCCTCGCGCCACCACCCATAAATTGACGTGCGGCGCCATCATCCGGCCATCGCGACCGACGACGGCTCCCGGTTTGATGGTCTCAAAGCGCCAGATGCCGGAGGTAAAGTCCGAACAGCTGCGACCCCAGCCGCGAAAGCCCGGATCGAGCTTTTTATGTAGCTGACGATCGTCGGGGTGGTGATAGCGCCCGGCGGCATTGGCCTGCCAGAGTTCCAGCAGCACGTCACGCACCGGCGTTCCGGAACCATCGATCACCCGACCTTCGATCGTAATGCGTTCACCTTCGGTGTCCGGCGTAGTGAGCTGCGGGCCGAAGTTCTTTTCAAAGATATGAAAGCCGGCGGCGTCGGGTGCGAGGCCGATATGCACATAGGGGCCGGCGGTCTGCGAGGCGGTTTCGGCTAAATAGTCTTTCATCGGGCGGCCCCCTGGGTGCGATTTTCAAACAGCGTGGCGCGATGGCCGCGCAGCACAAGATCAAAGCGATAGGCGAGGCAATCCAGCGGTACGGCGGCATGGGTGTCGAGTTCGGCAATCAGCGTGCGAACCGCCTCGTCGTTATTAATGGTTTTGACGATCGGACACTGTTTAATTAGCGGGTCGCCCTCGAAATACATTTGCGTAATCAGGCGCTGCGCCCACGCATCCCCGGAGAGGGAAAAGTGAATATGCGCCGGGCGCCAGTCGCTGACCTGATTGCGCCACGGATAGGGGCCTGGCTTGATGGTGCGGAAGCAGTAATAGCCGTTTTCATCCGTCAGTATCCGGCCGCAGCCGCCGAAATTGGGGTCGATGGGCGCCAGATACTGATCCTTTTTATGTCGATAGCGGCCGCCGGCGTTGGCCTGCCACACCTCGACCAGCGTGTTTTTCATCGGGCGGCCGAAGCCGTCGCGCACGTAGCCGTGGACAATAATACGCTCGCCAATAGGCAGACCTTCTTTGGCGTAATTAAGGATCAGGTCATTATCCAGCGGGCCGAGATCGTCGTGGCCGAATACCGGGCCGGTAATTTCGGACAGGGAATTCTGTAATGAGATCAGCGCATTGCGCGGTGAGCGCAGGACGCTGGTTTTGTAGCCCGGGGCATAGGCGGGCGGGTGACTGCTGTAGTCGCGATGCACAACCTCGCGCGGTGACCATTTATCATTCATAGGGTAGTGGCTCCGTTTTTATCGGTAGAGGGCTTTTTATTGTCATATCGCCAGAAACAGTGTGTGTAAATGCTTTGTTAATTTAAAGTGAAATTAACGGTCGTTTTGCATAACCCACGGTTATGCTCAGAATGGCATGGAGGACAGAGGCAGGTTATCCGCATCACAATTTGTAAATTCTTCCCGCCGTTGCCACGGGCCTTTTCTACACTCCAGGAAGTATTCACTGGAGGTAAGGCATCATGGCGAACACCATCACGGCTGATGAGATTCGGGAAAACTTTTCGCAGGCAATGTCGGCGATGTACCAGCAGGAAGTTCCACAGTACGGGACGTTACTGGAGCTGGTGGCTGACGTTAATCTGGCGGTGCTGGAGCATCATCCTAAACTGCATGAGCAACTGGCGAATGCCGATGAGCTGTCGCGACTTAATGTCGAGCGCCACGGCGCGATCCGCGTTGGCACGGCGGAAGAACTGGCGACGCTGCGGCGTATGTTTGCCATTATGGGGATGTTCCCCGTCAGCTATTACGACCTGTCGCAGGCCGGCGTGCCGGTGCACTCCACCGCGTTTCGTCCGATTGATGACGCGGCGCTGGCGCGCAATCCGTTTCGTATTTTTACCTCGCTGCTGCGTCTGGAACTGATTGCCAACGTTGAGCTGCGCCAGCGTGCGGCGGCGATCCTCGCCCGGCGCGATATTTTTACTCCCCGCTGTCGCGAGCTCATCGCTGTACACGAAGAACAGGGGCATTTTTCATCGACGCAGGCCCGGGAATTTGTTCGCGAAGCGCTGGAGACGTTTCGTTGGCACAGTCACGCAACGGTGGACGCCGACACCTATCATGCGCTGCATAATGAGCACCGGCTGATTGCCGATGTGGTCTGCTTCCCCGGCTGCCATATCAACCACCTGACGCCGCGCACGCTGGATATCGACCGGGTTCAGGCGCTGATGCCGGAGTGCGGGATTGTGCCGAAGGCTTTGATTGAAGGGCCGCCGCGCCGCGAGGTGCCGATTCTGCTGCGCCAGACCAGTTTTAAGGCCCTCGAAGAACCGGTGGTCTTTGCCGGGGAGCACCAGGGGACCCACAGCGCGCGTTTTGGCGAGATAGAGCAGCGCGGGATTGCGCTGACGCCGAAAGGCCGGGCGCTGTACGATCGCTTGTTGAACGAAGCGGGCGTGGGTAAAGACAACCTCAACCATCAGCGTCATCTCCAGGAGGTGTTCAGCCAGTTCCCGGACAGCGAATTCCTGCTGCGCCAGCAGGGGCTGGCATGGTTCCGCTATCGTCTGACCCCCGCCGGGGAAGCCCATCGTCATGCCTTTGGCCCCGGCGACGATCCGCAGCCGTTGATCGAACGCGGCTGGGTGGTGGCGCAACCGATTATTTATGAAGATTTTTTACCGGTGAGCGCGGCAGGGATTTTCCAGTCAAATCTCGGCAATGAAATTCAGGCCCGCAGCCATGGCAATGCCAGCCGTGACGCCTTTGAAACGGCGCTGGGTTGCCCGGTGCTGGACGAGTTTACTCTCTATCAACAGGCGGAGGAGCGCAGTAAACGTCGTTGCGGTCTGCTCTGAAACCGGTACTCTGCTGACATGAATCATTGACGACAGTCAGTAAAAGGAAGCAGGTCATGCAGAACCCGTCTACCCCACTGGTCAAAACCCGGCAGGGGACGTTATCCGGCATCACTGAACAGGGTATTCATCTCTGGCGCGGCATTCCCTTTGCCGCGCCGCCGGTCGGCGAGCTCCGCTGGCGCGCGCCGCAACCGCCCGCGCGCTGGCAGGGCGTCCGCCAGGCCGACACCTTCTCCGCCGCCAGCTGGCAAGATATTGAGTACTGCCGCGAACTGGGCGGCGGCGATCCCGGGCGCTTCTCAGAAGATTGTCTCTACCTTAACGTCTGGGCGCCCGCCGGACGTACTCAGCCGCTGCCGGTTATGGTCTGGCTGCACGGCGGCGGGTTTACCATTGGCGCCGGCAGCCTGCCGCCTTACGATGGCAAAGCGCTGGCGGCCCGCGACGTGGTGGTGGTGACCGTCAACTATCGGCTGGGGCATCTGGGGTTCTTCGCCCATCCGGCGCTGGAAGGGGAAGACGGCGAACGGGTCTATAATTTCGCCCTCCTTGACCAAATCGCCGCGCTGCAATGGGTGCAGGATAATATTCACGCCTTTGGCGGCGACGCCACCAACGTTACCCTGTTTGGCGAATCGGCCGGGGCGCGCAGCGTGCTCTCGCTGATGGTATCGCCAAAATCCCGCGGACTGTTCCATAAGGCCATCATCCAGAGCGGCTATACGCTGCCGGATCTGCCGCGAGAAAAAGCGCTGGAGAAAGGGCGTTTGCTGGCGGAACACTTCTCGCTGCCGGAGGCCAGCGCCGCACAGCTGCGGGCGATTCCGGCGGAGGCGTTCTGGTCGCTGACCGCGCCGCTGAATACCGGACCGGCGCCGATCGTCGGCGATGCGGTGTTACCGCAGCCGATGCTGGAGGCTTTTTTCGCCGGCCGTCAGCACCCGATGCCGGTCATGGTTGGCTCTAACAGCGACGAGGCCAGCGTGATGGCGGTCTTCGGCGTCGATATCGCCGGGCAGATCCAAAAACTGCGCCGCGAGCGGCGATTTGGCCTCGGACTGATCAAACTGCTCTATCCTGGCGTGAAAGGGGATGAGAATCTGGGACGCGAAGTGTGCCGCGATATGGCCTTCACCACGCTGGGCTATGTGGTGATGCAGGCCCAGCAGCGGGTAGGACAGCCGTGCTGGCGCTACTGGTTTGACTATGTTCCCCGGGCTGCCGATGAAACCTGCCCGCACGGGGCGTGGCACGGCGATGAAGTGCCTTATGTGTTTGACACGCTCACCCTGGCCGAGCCGGTGCGTACCTACGCCAGCGAGGAGGACCGCGCGTTTGCCGCCCAGGTCGCCGATTACTGGGTGAACTTCGCCCGCCTTGCCGGGCATCGCTGTAGCGAACTGCCGGGAGCAGTACGCTGGCCCGCCAGCCTGCGTGGGCGCGATCGCCTGCTGCGCATCGGGCTCCATAAACGGGTCGGGTTTAAGCTGGAAAACCGCTTTATGCGCGCCCGGCTGGCGCTGTTTCGCCGGGTCATGCGCCACCACGTTACGCTGGATTAACCAGCTCCTCCCGAAACCGCGCCAGACCGTCGGCTTTACTCTGCGAACTGCGGACCACCAGCCGATAGCTGGCGCCGGTTTTTACGCTGAGGGTGAAAGGGCGCACCAGGCGGCCGGCGCGGACATCTTCAGCCACCAGGGTGGCGTCAGCCATGGCAACGCCCAGCCCCTGCATGGCGGCGGTGATCGCCAGATCCATGGTGTCGAAGTGCTGATTTTTGCGCATCAGTAGCGGGGCATCGGGTGAGAATGCCGCCAGCCATAGCGACCAGTCGGTCTTATCCCGGGTCGGGTGCAAAAACGTGACGTCATTGAGCATGTTGTCCCGCGCAAGGGCACCGTTACAGACCGGCGTCAGCGCCTCTTCAAACAGCAGATCGCCGACGCTGTGGTGAGTTCCGAAGACGATGGCGGCGTCATAGGGTTCGGTCCTGAAATTGACGCCATGTTCCGTGGTGGTGGTCAGGGCGATTTGCAGTTCCGGGTGACGTTGCTCAATAGCCACCAGCCGGGGAACCAGCCAGCGAATGGCGCAGGTCGGCGCCTTCAGACGCACCACGGTCTGCTGCTGACGAGCCTGCTCGGCCACCGCGATCAGACGGCCAAATGCCGACTGGAGCTCCGGGTAGAGGGCGCTGCCCTGCGGTGAAAGATGCAGTCCGCGCGCGTGGCGGGCAAAAAGCGGGAAACCAAACCACGCCTCCAGCGCCGCAATCTGGCGGCTAACGGCGCCCTGAGTCAGGCAGAGTTCGCGCGCGGCATGGGTTAAGTTAAGGTGTCTGGCGGTGACCAGAAAGGTTTCCACGGCATGAAAAGGCAGGGCGCTTCGCGACATCTCATCTCCAGCTATGCATTTTGATCATGGACAGTATGCCCACTTTGTTCAGCGAATGGGACACTGCGTTCCACTTTTGCCGGCTAATCCTCAGGCCACGAGTAAACTATGATCTGCCTGTAGAGTAAACATCTGCCGGTGCGGGAAGGCTGGCGGGGATAACCTGATGTTTAAATGAGGAGTCAAGCATGGCAAAACCCTACGTACGTCTGGATAAGAGCGAGGCGGCGGTGCTGCTGGTGGATCATCAGGCAGGACTGTTATCTCTGGTTCGCGACATCGACCCGGATAAATTCAAGAACAACGTGCTGGCGCTGGGGGATATGGCGAAATATTTCGGCCTGCCGACCATCCTGACCACCAGCTTTGAGAACGGCCCCAACGGCCCGCTGGTGCCGGAACTAAAAGCGCAGTTCCCGGACGCGCCCTATATTGCGCGTCCGGGAAATATCAATGCCTGGGATAACGAAGATTTCGTCAATGCGGTGAAGGCCACGGGGAAAAAGCAGCTGATTATCGCCGGGGTGGTGACCGAGGTCTGCGTGGCGTTTCCGGCGCTGTCGGCGATTGAAGAGGGATATGAGGTCTTCGTGATCACCGATGCATCCGGCACCTTTAACCCGATTACCCGCGATGCTGCCTGGGATCGCATGTCACAGGCCGGTGTGCAGCTGATGTCGTGGTTTGGCGCCGCGTGTGAGCTACATCGCGACTGGCGCAATGATGTTGAGGGACTGGCAACGCTGTTTTCCAACCATATTCCCGATTACCGCAATCTGATGACCAGCTTTAACACCTTAACCCGCAAGTAGTTTTCCGCTCCGGCCAGCCTGGGCTGGCCGTCTCTTTTCTCAAGGCATGATCAGAATGCATGGCTACTATGATAACAATTCGGTTGTCGCCGGGTAGCGCATTGGATTGAATGGTTATGCAAATAAAATGAGAAAGGATTAACTATGAGTCTCAGTTCCCCGGTGACGACGCGCTCCAAACTGCCGGATGTCGGCACGACAATTTTTACCGTGATCGGTCAACTTTCCGCTCAGCATAATGCCATCAACCTTTCTCAGGGCGCGCCGAATTTTGCCTGCGATGCCCGGCTGGTTGCCGGGGTCACGCGGGCGATGGCGGAGGGGCATAACCAGTATGCGCCGATGACCGGCCTGCCCGCGCTGAAGGAGCGAATTGCCGGGAAGGTTGCGGCCCTGTACGGTACGCGTTATGACGTAGACCACGAAGTCCTGATTACCGCCAGCGCCAGCCAGGGGATCTACTCGGCTATCGGTGGGCTGGTGCATCCGGGCGATGAGGTTATCTACTTCGAACCCTCTTTTGACAGCTATGCGCCGATTGTCCGCTTGCAGGGGGCGACGCCGGTAGCCATTAAGCTGACGGTGCCTGATTTTAACGTTAACTGGGATGAAGTTCGCGCCGCCATCACCCCGCGGACGCGGATGATTATTGTCAATACGCCGCATAACCCCAGCGGCCAGGTATTTTCCCGTGCAGATTTAGACCAGCTGGCGGCGTTGACGCGCCATACCGATATCGTGATTTTGTCGGACGAGGTGTATGAGCACGTGGTTTTTGACGGTGAACACCACCATGGGATGGCGACCCATCCCCAGCTGGCTGAGCGCAGCGTCATCATCTCATCGTTCGGCAAGACCTACCACGTGACCGGCTGGCGCGTGGGCTACTGCGTTGCGCCGGCGGCGCTGATGGACGAGATCTGCAAGGTTCACCAGTTCCTGATGTTCTCTGCCGACACGCCGATGCAATATGCCTTTGCTGAGCATATGACCGATCCCCAGTCCTGGCTTTCGCTGGCACCATTCTACCAGCAGAAGCGGGATTTACTCCGCCAGCTGCTGGCTGACTCACCGTTCCGCCTGTTGCCGAGCGCCGGCTCTTTCTTCATGCTGGCGGACTACAGCCATTTCAGCGACGAAAGCGACAGCGAAATGGTGAAGCGGCTGATAACCGACTACGGCGTAGCGACGATCCCGCTGTCGGCGTTTTATACGGATGGTACTGATAACAAACTGATTCGCCTCTCTTTTGCTAAAGATGAAGCCACATTGCGGGCCGGTGCGCAGGCACTGTGTCACGTTAAGCCGCGTTAAGGAGCCCCACGATGAAGATGAAAATAACAGCCCTTACCCTTGCTTTAGGGATGATGTGCACCTTCTCTGCGTTTGCCGCCGGCGAACTGCGCTACGGCGTAGAAGCGGAATACCCGCCGTTTGAAAGTCGCAATACGGCAGGGGAGCTGGAGGGTTTTGATATCGACCTCGGCAACGCCATCTGCAAGGCGGCCCAGCTGAAATGCAGCTGGGTGGAAACCTCGTTTGATGCGCTGATCCCGGGGCTGGTGGCGAAGAAGTTCGACGCCATTAACTCGGCGATGAATATCACCGAACAGCGGCGCAAAAGCATTGATTTCACCCAGCCGATTTATCGCATTCCCTCGCAGCTGGTCGGTAAAGCCGATAGCGGCATGGAGACCACCCCGGAAGGCCTGAAAGGCAAAACCATCGGCGTGCTGCAAGGTTCGATTCAGGAAACCTTTGCCAAAGAGCACTGGGAGAAGCATGGCGTGACGGTGGTCTCCTATAAAGATCAAAATATGGCGTGGGCAGATCTGCTGAATGGCCGTATCGATGCTTCGCTGGTGATGTCTGCCGCCGGGCAGGCCGGTTTCCTCAGCAAGCCGCAGGGCAAAGGCTTTGGCTTTATCGGCAAACCGGTGGCTGACGATACTATTCTCGGCAGCGGGATCGGCTACGGCCTGCGCAAAGGCGACGAGGCGAGCAAAAAACAGCTTGATGCGGCAATCGACAAGGTTCGCGCTGACGGCACCATCACCCGTCTGGCGGCCAAATACTTCCCGGGTATCGACGTCAGCGTCAAATAACCCGTCTGCCTCCGCAGGGCAAACCTGCGGAGGGATTCAGTCTGCTCCGATGGCGAGAATTTTTTCACGCTTTTTCTGTCGCCAACAATTGGATTATCAATCGTTTTTGTCTAGAGTGGGCGAAATTCACGACGCATCTGTTTGTCGCGTTGTCGACCAATTGGCATAACAGAAGGACGCTTTCTCAGGCATGAATCGCAGACGTTTTCTCAAATCTTCCATGGCTGTTGCCGCCGTATGCGGAACATCAGGAGTCGCTTCACTTTTTTCTAACGCCGCGCTTGCCGAGGAATCGGGCATTGCTGATGGGATGACGCGCCGTTTTGACTTTACCGTTTTGCAATCGATGGCCCACGATCTGTCGCGTCAGCCGTGGGGCGGCGCCCCGCGCGACCTGCCGCCCACGCTGGCCAATCTGACTCCGCAGGCCTACAACAGCATTCAGTACGATGCGGGACATTCGCTGTGGAATAACATCGACGACCGCAAGCTGGACATCCAGTTTTTCCACGTCGGCATGGGTTTTCGCCGCCGCGTGCGCATGTTCTCGCTGGATTCGCAAACTCAGCAGGCGCGGGAGATTCACTTCCGTCCGGAACTGTTTAACTACAATAACGCCGGCGTAGACACCAAACAGCTGGTAGGGCAAACCGACCTCGGTTTTGCCGGTTTCCGCGCGTTTAAAGCGCCGGAGCTGGCGCGTCGCGATATCGTGGCGTTCCTCGGCGCGAGCTACTTCCGCGCGGTGGACAGCACCTACCAGTACGGGCTCTCCGCCCGCGGTCTGGCGGTGGATACCTTTACCGACACCCCGGAAGAGTTCCCGGACTTTACCTCGTTCTGGTTTGAAACCGTCAAGCCGGGCGCCACCGTCTTTACCGTTTACGCGCTGCTCGACAGCCCGAGCGTCACCGGCGCCTATAAATTTGTGATCAACTGCCAGGAGACGCAGGTGATTATGGATGTGGAAAACCACATCTACGCCCGCAAAGATATCAAACAGCTGGGTATCGCGCCGATGACCAGTATGTTCAGCTGCGGCAACAACGAGCGCCGGATGTGCGACACCATCCACCCGCAAATTCACGACTCCGACCGCCTCGCCATGTGGCTCGGTAACGGCGAGTGGGTCTGTCGCCCGCTGAACAACCCGCAAAAACTGCAGTTCAACGCCTTCCAGGACAAGAACCCGCGCGGCTTTGGTCTGCTGCAGCTTGACCGCGATTTCAGCCATTACCAGGACATCATGGGCTGGTACAACAAGCGTCCGAGTCTGTGGGTCGAGCCGCGTAACCAGTGGGGCAAAGGGGCCGTCAGCCTGATGGAGATCCCCACCACCGGTGAGACGCTGGATAACATCGTCTGCTTCTGGCAGCCGGAAAAAGCGATCAAGGCCGGTGATGAGCTGGACTTTAGCTATCGCCTGTACTGGAGCGCACAGCCGCCGGTGCGTTCTCCGCTGGCTCGCGTGATGGCCACCCGCACCGGAATGGGCGGTTTCCCGGAAGGCTGGGCGCCGGGCGAACACTATCCGGACAAATGGGCGCGCCGCTTTGCCATTGATTTCGTCGGTGGCGACCTGAAGGCCGCTGCGCCAAAAGGCATCGAACCGGTGATTACCCTGTCTAACGGTGAAGCGAAGCAGATCGAGATTCTGTACGTTGAGCCGTTCGATGGCTATCGCATCCAGTTTGACTGGTACCCGACCAACGATTCCACCGACCCGGTGGAAATGCGCATGTTCCTGCGCTGCCAGGGCGAGGCCATCAGTGAGACCTGGCTGTATCAGTATTTCCCGCCGGCTCCGGATAAACGCAACTATGTTGATGACCGGGTCATGAAGTAACCGTCGCGGTTGCCCGTCTGCGTGCCGTGGACGGGTTTTCCCGCAGTGAGAGATAGTCATGTCCGCAGAAAAGATCCCCGTTCCTGAAATAATCCCGGTGTCCGGGCAACTGACGCTGCGCGCGGTGGATGAGCGCTACGTTACCGACTTACATCAGCTGGTGGAGAAGAATAAACACTGGCTACAGCATTCGCTCAGCTGGCCCGCCGCGGTTGACAGTGAAGATGAAACCCGTCGCCACGTACAGGGGAACGTCATGCTGCACCAGCGCGGTTACGCTAAAATGTTTTTACTGTTTTTGCGCGATGAGATGGTGGGTGTGCTGTCGTTCAACCAGATTGAACCGCTGAATAAAACGGGTTATATCGGCTACTGGATTGATGAACATCACCAGGGACAAGGGCTGCTTTCCCAGGCGCTACAGGCGTTTATGCACTACTACGCTCGCCGCGGCGAAGTCCGGCGCTTCGTGATTAAATGTCGGGTGGCTAACCACAAGAGTAACCAGGTGGCGCTGCGCAATGGCTTTACCCTCGAAGGCTGTCTGAAACAGGCCGAGTACCTGAACGGCGCTTATGACGATCAGAATATCTACGGGCGGATTATCGATAGCCCCGCGTCCTGATAATAAGGTATCCCGGCGTGCGGCGTCATGCCTGGGCCGGAATACCGCGCTACAGCGATCCCAGAAGCGGCGTGCGGGTAATCTGCTGCGCGCCGTTGATCACTTTGCGGCCGCGCAGATGAATCGCATCGCCGTTCAGCGCCTCAATCCGCGCGTTGTCGGTAATTTCAACCCGATGTTCGATCACCACATCGCCACTGATGTGGGCGTGGCCTTGCACCAGCACGTCGTCATCCAGCAGGATCGGGCCGCCGCATAGCCGGGCGTGGCCGCCCACCATCACCCGATGCTTAAGCACGCAGTTGCCCTCAACCACGGCATTTTCTGCCACCTGCGAACTGTAGCGTAGCGTCGGTATCGCATCCTCAGCGCGTCCGGCAATCAGCCGCGCATGGTCGTAGACTCTGGCGTTATCGCAGACCCAGACATCGTTTTCTTCGTTGCCTTCCAGCCGGGCATAGTCAAATATCTCCGCCCGATGCTCAACAAAGGCGTGCTCCACGAAGGCATCACCGTAAATCTGCGCCTGATGAACGATGCGTGAGGCGCTGACCGTCGCCCGCTGGTAGATTTGCAAAAATTTGTCGCGGTCGGCGGTCAATCCCTGGGCGGCGATAATCAGGCAGTGGGGGAGAATGCGCGCCCGGTCGGCGAGGCGGCAGAAGCCGCGAACGCGGGAATCCTGAAGCGTGACATTGTCACAGATGAGGGCGTGATGGCTGATGGTACCGCTGTCGATCCATGCATCATCGCGGATGATCGCGAAGTGGCTGACGATGCAGGTCCCCGTCAGCCGCGCATTGCCTTCGATCCGCGCACCGGCAAACACCGCGCTGTTGGGGTCGTAGATCCAGCAGGTGCCCGCCTGACTCAGCGCCGACTCATCGTCCAGCCAGCCGCCTTCGCTGCCGGCCGGCACATCGGCGAAATCACGCAGGGCCACAATTTGCCGCAGATTTACGCTATGTTTAATCCCGTCCTCTTCATAGTGAAACAGGCGAACCTTGTCGCTCAGACGATATTTGTTCATCAGGACTTCTCTTATCAAGGCTTTATTTTACTTTTGGTTAACATAAACATAGCAAAAATCTCCGTAGCGTGTTTTATAAGGTTCTTTTAAAATGCAACTTAAAGATAAATTGAAAAAATAAATAAAATGAATAAAAACCCGCTTGAACGGCAGGTTCTGAATTTACCTGCGGGCTATTTTGGTATGGTGCTGGGCACGATCGGCATGGGGTTCGCGTGGCGCTATGCCAGCACCCTCTGGCCGGTGAGTCGGGCTATCGGCGATGGTCTGGTGGCGCTGGCGGCGATGATTTGGGCGCTGCTGACGATAGCGTTTATCTCCCGGGCCATTCGCTTTCCGTGGAGCGTGCTGCAGGAGATGCGCCATCCGGTTGCCAGCAGTTTTGTCAGCCTGTTTCCCGCCACCACGATGCTGGTGGCTATCGGCTTCGTGCCGTGGTTTCGTCCGCTCTCGCTGCTGCTGTTCGGCATTGGCGTGGTACTCCAGCTGAGCTATTCCGCCTGGCAGAGCGCCGGATTGTGGCGCGGAAAACATCCGACCGACGCCACCACGCCGGGACTCTATTTACCAACCGTGGCGAACAATTTCATCAGCGCGATGGCCTGCGGGGCGCTCGGCTTTAACGACGCCGGGCTGGTGTTTCTCGGCGCCGGGATCTTCTCATGGCTGAGCCTGGAGCCGGTGATTCTGCAACGATTACGCAGCCACGGCGAACTGCCCGCGGCTATGCGGACCTCGCTGGGTATCCAGCTGGCGCCAGCGCTGGTAGCGTGCAGCGCCTGGCTCAGCGTCAACGGCGCAGAGGCGGATACCTTTGCCAAACTGCTGTTTGGCTACGGCCTTTTACAGCTGCTGTTTATGTTACGTTTGATGCCGTGGTACCTGCGACAGCCGTTCAATGCGTCCTTCTGGAGCTTTTCGTTTGGGATTTCCGCATTGGCCAGCACCGGATTGCATCTCGGACACAGCCAGCCGAACGGCTTCTTCCATTACTTATCGATCCCGTTGTTTATCTTTACCAATCTGATTATTGGACTGTTGTTGCTGCGCACGTTTCTGCTGTTGCTGCGGGGGAAATTGCTGATTCGCGTCGACCGGGCCACATTATTAAACAATAAGGACTTATCATGACTATCCGTGACGAAAACTACTTTACTGATAAATACGGGCTGACCCGTACCCACTCGGAAGTGGTCTATGCCGCGACCCAGGTGCCGCCGGGAAAAGCGCTGGATCTGGGGTGTGGCAACGGACGCAATAGCCTCTATCTGGCGGCAAACGGCTTTGATGTGACGGCGTGGGACAAAAACCCGATGAGCATCAATAACCTGGAGAGTATTCGTGCGCAGGAAGAACTGACCAATCTCCAGGCGGCGGTCAAGGATCTGAATAGCTTAAGCTTCGACGGTGAATATGACTTTATTCTCTCCACCGTAGTACTGATGTTCCTTGACGCGAAAACTATTCCGGGGCTTATCGCCAACATGCAGCGTTGCACCAGACCGGGCGGCTACAACCTGATCGTTGCGGCAATGGACACCGACGATTATCCCTGCACCGTTGGCTTCCCGTTTGCCTTTAAACCTGAGGAGCTGCGACGTTACTACGCCGGCTGGTCGTTCCTCAGGTACAACGAAGAGGTGGGCGAGCTGCACCGCACCGATGCCAACGGCAACCGCATTAAACTGCGTTTTGCCACCATGCTGGCGCAAAAACCGGCTTAACGGGCCGCCAGCAGGCAGAGCTGGAACGCGGTGTGGTACGACGCTTCAAAGGCGCGCAGCGGCAAAAACTCAAATTTCGAGTGGAAGTTGTGCGCGCCGGTGAAGAAGTTGGGCGTTAACAGGCCTTTTGCCGAGAGCGCCGCACCATCGGTACCGCCGCGCATCGGCGTAGGCTTTGGCGTTACGCCAATGCTCTCCATGGCTTCGAACATCAGGTCAATAGCCCGGCGATCGTCGCCAATGGCATTGCTGATGTTGCTGTAGGTGTCGCCGATCGAAAATTCGACGCTGGCCGTCGGGTATTGTGCGGCAATTTTTTCAGCGACGTCGCCAATCTGCTGTTTACGGCGTAAAAAGCTCTCGCTGTCGAAATCGCGAATGCTGGCCTGCAGCAGGGTGCTGTTTTGATCGCCCTGAATGCCATTAAACCAGACATAACCTTCGCGTCCGGCGGTGTGTTCCGGGGTCTGCAGCCGATCGAAATGGCTGATGTAATCGGCGGCCATCAACAGCGGGTTGACCAGCACGCCTTTGGCGGACATCGGATGGGCGGTCACGCCGGTGAAGCGAATCTCCGCCGCCGCGGCATTAAAGTTCTCATACACGATCTCGCCCAGCTCGCAGCAGTCGATAGTCCAGGCAAAATCGACGGCAAAACGGCTGAGGTCCAGCGCTTTTGCCCCCCGCAGGCCCACCTCTTCATCGGGGACAAAGGCCACCACGATATCGCCGTGGCGATGTTCCGGCGTCAGGTTTTCCAGCACCGTCATCACCACCGTGACCGCCGATTTGTTGTCGGCGCCGAGCACGCTGGTGCCATCGCTGAAAATAATCTCTTCGTCCGGGTAGGCGAGAATCTCCGGGTGCTCGGCAACCCGCAGCCAGATCTGCTTTTCACTATTCAGGCACAGATCATCGCCGGTAAAACGCAAAATTTGTGGATGAATGTCCGGGGACAGGCCGACGTCCACGGTGTCGATATGGGTGATAAAGCCAATCCGCGGCGCGCCCGGGACATTCCCTCTTTTTACCGCGGTGACGGTGGCATGGTCATCAATCACGATATCGTCCAGCCCAAGGCGGCTTAACTCGTCGGCAAGTTCGCGGGCCATCTCATGTTGTCCCGGCGTGGTTGGCAGCGTGGTGGCCCGCGGATCGCTTTGGCTGCTGATGGCAAGGTAGCGGAAGAAACGCTGGGTCAATTGACTGGCGAGTGGAGATGACATAGTGATTCCTTCTTTATTTATTTTTTCAGGTGTTTGCAATCTGGCTTTAGTGTTATGTATGGGCAGGAAAACAACAAGCTATTCATTAGCTGACAAATTAAAAAAGGAAAACGTTATGCAACGCAAACTCACCACGCTTGCTCTGACAATAACGGCACTCACGTTCGGTTCCGCCGTGAGCGCAAAAACGCTGGTTTACTGCTCCGAAGGATCGTCGGATGTGATGTGATAAATATCAGTTAGATAGGTGTTTATGGGGTGCTATAGGGGTGCTATGTAATGCAAAAATAAAACCGGATGCTACATAATGGGCGGCATCCGGAGTTGCGGTTACGGTGTCACTGACCACCGCATTTCATCTGTTCCAGCAGATCGCGGCCTTTTTTCAACTGCGCATCGATGTGGTTCGCAAGGTCCTGAATATGGATCATGCGCGGGGCTTTCTGGCTCTCTGCTGCGCGGAAGGTTGGAATAGGGAGTTCACCCATAGCAGCGCGTTTTTCCGCTGTAGCCGGCTTCAGCCCAAAATACTTTTCACACACTTGGCCTAACGGCACGGTGGCGGTCCCATACTCAGCCATTAACAAAAACATTGTATTCATACCCACCTCACACAAAAACGTCAACAGGGTCACCGGCAGCACGTGCGTTATCGTTCGCCTCTCTCCGCAGGCCGAGCACATAGCCAACCGGATCCCAACTGGAAAGAATCGCGTTGAGCTCCCTCTGGCTATGCCAGGTCGTCAGGCGCTTCTTCAGTTCAGTGGCGCAGGCGCGTACATTCACATGGGTAGGGCCAGAAATCTTCATGTACAGACAGAGAGTCAGCAACAGATCGGAATACTCATCAGCTGCAGCGCGCAGGTCCGCCGGGTCAATGCTGGCTTCGATTTCAGGTAGTCGATGTTTAAGGCTCATGATGCACCGCCAAAAATCCATTGATTACCGGCGTGCCCCTGAAATTTGTGGGACGTATCAGGCAATAGAAGCTCCTGAACTACGTCTCCGGTTTCTACGTAGTAATAATGGCTATCGGTAATATTGTTGATAAAAAAGGCTTCACGCTCGCGGTCTGGTATTCCACTAATGATTTTCATCGCCTTCTTAGCTACCGGTCGGAAATCAGGCTCTACGCCAGCCAGCTTTGCTGCTGCGTAGTTGTGATGTCCGTCCATCAGGATGGTGTACTGAACCCCACGCAGCACTATGGGATAGACGGCCACAATGAACCGTTTAAAGCGTAGTGCTCGATGGGTTACTTTAGACCTGTCCAGATAACGCTGGCTGCTAATCAGCTGGCCTTTGATGATGCTCATGCTGCACGCTCCCATCTCACGCCTTCTTTCACCAACTGGCGGCAGTGACGAATAATCTCAGCGCGGCCAATTTTTTTGCCAAACCTCCATGGGGAATAAAACTGTTCTTTATCCACTTCTTCATCGGTAGAGTTTTCGATGTCATACGCATGCCCAATGCCATCCCAATCAGTGGTTTCGAGAATTAACTGGTCATGGAGAATATCAAACGCTTCTTTGCTGTCGGCCTCACCCCAATAGTCAACGGTGACGACCTCCCAGGTCTGATACCATTCACAAGTTGAGTAAATCATTCCCTCCCCACGCGACCATGCCTCCTGTCGGTATTGGCGTGGCATAAGGGCAATCAAAATCCTCATGGCAGCGGTGTTAATTTTTTTCTCAATGCGTGGCTTTTCGTTGGTATAGCGTCGCTTGCTCATGCTGCACCTTCCAGTTCGTCAGGAAGCTCAATTTCATCGCCAAACTTTGTGAATACGAGGCTGCGGCATACAGCCGCACGTGGATTATCTGCAATGAGCCCACGCCGCTTCCCTGGCGCTACAAGCTCATTAACCCCAACCCAGTGATAGACTTTTCCTGTCGCCGGGTCTGCTGACTGGTAACAGCTGATAGAGTATTTCTCCATCAACTCACCGCACTGGTCCCATTTCGCGGAAGGCGAAAACACTTTCATCGCCAGTTCAACGAATAACATTTCCGAGGTGACGTGCAGTATTGGCTGGCCCATATTGATAGAGCACGCAACTGCGTAATCAAGCTGCACACCACTGAGATTTGCTGTTTTAACTTTCATGCTGCACCGCCTTCAACGCGTTTGAACTCGATGACCCAAACCCAGGGATTGGCCTGCCAACTTTCTTCGCCGTAGATGGATGCCCACAAGCGCGCGAACACATCAGCTGCGCAATCGCCACTCTTCATGTCGGCGGTACTGCACCCTTCGCGTATCGCATCGCCGTCACTGATACTCTTCAGCCGCTCCACGCGCACATCGGTGATTTCCAGCAGAATGCGGCTGGCCCAGCGCGGCATATGGATTGATGGGCGCCAGCGGCAATGCAGTTCATCATCGGCATCGTAAAACTCGGGCGCCGGCACGCCGTCAGCCTTGTAAACACAAAACTCTGGCGTCTCAAAAGGAGTTGAGTCTTTGCAATAGATATCCATCAGGTCGAAATCGAATAGCGGCCCCTGAAATGTCTCTCTCACCCAGATGCGGTCACCTGGCTTGCCGTGGGGACTGTTTCTGTAATTCCCAGCCGATAACTCACCAGCTAATTCATTGCCGGACAGTTCGCACATTGCATCTCTATCGGTGTGAGGGAGTTTCACTGGGCGTCGCGTCTGTGTCTTCCGACCATCCAGCAGCGCCCGCACCATCTCCCCGTTAAAAATCATTCCGCGCTCAGTCATTCCAGCACTCCAATTCGCTCTCGATCTCTTCGTCGATTTCGTCAGGGGTGGCGTGGTGGTTTAGGTAATCCAGCGCCTGTTTATGGTATTGGTTGCGACGTTCGCTGTACCAGGCTGCGAATTCTGGCGACCAGCCGTGCGCGACGCCGTCAAAATCAACTTTGGCGTTTCGTGATGCCATTTGGTCAACCATGCAATCTGCTGTTGTCAGAGCGCAGCTGCGGATATAACCGCGCAGGTCGCGCTTGCGCCATACCATGCTAAATTTCGAGTCGCAGCGGCCTTTAAATTCAACTTCCCAGCGCCGAATGCAGCGAGATTTAAGTGATTTACTCATGACGTCCACCATTTAATAAGCAAGCAGATACCAACAGTTACAATGGCAATCAGTACCCAGCAGATCGCATCAAACAGGGCAGCAAACCGGCGCAGCGTATATTTGCTGTAATGGTCAGGATCAAAATCCATGATTACCCCCGGTTAGCCGCAATGGCTTTTTGTTCTTCTACGATTTGCAGCACTTCAGCCAGGACAAATCCTTCCAGTGAAATGGTGCCGTTAGGGTCAACACCGGCGAGAGTAATCAGCTCAACCAGGCGGCGGGCTTTCTTGACGCTGATTTCCGGGGTAATGAGAGATCTGGTGACCTTTTTCTTGCCTGCGGCAGCAGCTTTGGCTTTGTCTTCTTCGAGTTTCTCTGCGGCTTTTGAACCGAACTCCTCAACGCGCTGCAGAGCGACATCAACAGATACCTCGCCATTTTTAACGGTCTGCTGGACGGCATGGTCGGTGACACTCAGTGCCAGCAATTTTTCTACCGTTGCAACGGACAGGCCGACAAGTTCCGCTATTTCGCCATTCGATATATTGAATGCTGCCATTTTTTTGAGGTTGGCTGCTTTCTCAATCGGACTCAGCTTTAGTTGTCGGTTCGAGCGCATAACGTGGGCCTGAGCTTCCAGGTCGCTGCCCTTAAACTGAGCGATGGTGATCCAATCAACAGGAAGACCAGCTTCGCGACAGCGCAGGAACGCGCGATATCGGCGATGACCTTCGACAATCCAGACGCCACCGGAATCCAGAGCTTTAACCTCAATAGGGGGTACCGATCCACCTAATTTCAGGTGCTGGAAAAGGTCTTCGTCGTCAGCCTTGCACTCTGCAGAGTTGTAGTCACGCGGGTTAAAGCCATCAACGATGTGAATATCGTCGATTCTGATCATCATGCGGCCATCAGGGCGTTTAATCTGGGCGCTTTTAAACATCTGCTTGAAGGAGTTAGCCATTAGCGGATACCTCGCGCAGCTGAGCGGCGAACTCTTTGAGTACTGTTTCGTGATTTGGGCAAATTGTCTGAGCAATGTGATCTATTGCCATCTCCACCCCATCAGCCTTAATCCCGGCTACGATGCGATCGGTGGCGGGGGTTTTCACGCGATTTGCTGCACGCTCAATCCTTTCTTTTGTGTCGCTGCCAAGCTCGCTTGTCCCAAGACCGCTGATAAACTTAACTATCTGCTCCGGGAACTGCTTCAGACCCAAATTCTCCGCCGCCAACTGCTTAACCCAATCCTGAACGTCAACGCCTTCAGGACACCCGCTGTTAACACGGGTAGCGGTAATGGTATTGATGGCAGTGGAGCGTTCATCACAGACCTGAATGAGGGCCGCTGTAGAAACGTCGAGACGGGAAGCCACGTCTTTCAAAATCGATGCTGATGCTGGTGGAAGGCCGTTAGCGGCCTCGTATGCTTCAC
>NZ_BCYR01000024.1 GCF_001598295.1 Klebsiella ornithinolytica NBRC 105727 = ATCC 31898 | reverse complement strand
TGGTAATGCCGGGCGACAACATCAAAATGGTTGTTACCCTGATTCACCCGATCGCGATGGACGATGGTCTGCGTTTCGCAATCCGTGAAGGCGGCCGTACCGTTGGCGCGGGCGTGGTAGCAAAAGTTCTCGGCTAATCGCTGATAACATTTGACGCAATGCGCAATAAAAGGGCATCATTTGATGCCCTTTTTGCACGCTTTCGAACCAGAACCTGGCTCATCAGTGATTTTTTTTGCCATAATCATTGCTGAGACAGGCTCTGTAGAGGGCGTTAAGTCCGAAACGCAGCAGAGCATTTCGGTTTGGTTGCCTCGCTCTCGCGGGGCAAAATTATTTGTCTGAATTCTTGTGACAGGTTGGTTTATGAGTGCGAATACCGAAGCTCAAGGGAGCGGGCGCGGCCTGGAAGCGATGAAGTGGGTGATCGTTGCTGCGCTGCTGATTGTGGCCATCGTAGGCAACTTCCTTTATCGTGACATTATGCTGGCGGTGCGTGCGCTGGCTGTAGTGATTCTGATCGCTGCTGCCGGTGGCGTCGCGCTGTTAACCACTAAAGGTAAGGCGACCGTCGCCTTCGCCCGCGAAGCGAGAACCGAAGTCCGCAAGGTTATCTGGCCAACTCGCCAGGAAACGCTGCACACCACGCTGATTGTTGCTGCGGTTACTGCGGTAATGTCACTGATCCTGTGGGGACTGGATGGTATTCTGGTTCGCCTGGTATCCTTTATCACTGGCCTGAGGTTCTGAGATGTCTGAAGCTCCTAAAAAACGTTGGTACGTCGTTCAGGCGTTTTCCGGTTTTGAAGGTCGCGTAGCTACCTCGTTGCGTGAACATATCAAATTACACAATATGGAAGAGTTGTTTGGCGAAGTCATGGTGCCGACCGAAGAAGTGGTCGAGATCCGTGGTGGCCAGCGCCGCAAGAGCGAGCGCAAATTCTTCCCGGGTTACGTTCTGGTCCAGATGGTAATGAACGACGCAAGCTGGCACCTGGTGCGCAGCGTACCGCGCGTGATGGGCTTTATCGGCGGTACTTCTGACCGTCCGGCACCGATCAGCGACAAAGAAGTTGATGCGATCATGAATCGCCTGCAGCAGGTTGGCGATAAGCCGCGTCCGAAAACGCTGTTCGAGCCGGGCGAAATGGTTCGCGTCAGCGACGGTCCGTTTGCTGACTTTAACGGCGTGGTTGAAGAAGTTGACTACGAGAAGTCTCGTCTGAAGGTCTCTGTTTCTATCTTCGGTCGTGCGACTCCGGTTGAACTGGACTTTGCTCAGGTAGAGAAAGCCTAACCGGCGATCAAAAAAGCAGCGATTTAATCGTTGCATGAGGCGCGAAATTGACATACAATTTCGCGCCTTTTGTTTTTATGGGTCTGATTCCCATAAAGCGATATTTATCACGGGGAGCCTTTTCAGGCGCTACACCCAAACGAGGAAATTTAAATGGCTAAGAAAGTACAAGCCTACGTCAAGCTGCAGGTTGCAGCTGGTATGGCAAACCCGAGTCCGCCGGTTGGTCCAGCACTGGGTCAGCAGGGTGTGAACATCATGGAATTCTGCAAAGCGTTCAACGCCAAAACTGAATCCATGGAAAAAGGTCTGCCGATTCCGGTTGTTATTACCGTTTACGCTGACCGTTCTTTCACTTTCGTTACCAAAACTCCGCCGGCAGCAGTTCTGCTGAAAAAAGCGGCTGGTATCAAGTCTGGTTCCGGTAAACCGAACAAAGACAAAGTTGGTAAAATTTCCCGCGCTCAGCTGCAGGAAATCGCGCAGACCAAAGCTGCCGACATGACTGGTTCCGACATTGAAGCGATGACTCGCTCCATTGAAGGTACTGCACGTTCCATGGGCCTGGTAGTGGAGGACTAAGAAATGGCTAAACTGACCAAGCGCATGTCCGTGATTCGTGACAAAGTTGATGCGACCAAACAGTACGACATCAACGAAGCCATCTCTCTGCTGAAAGAACTGGCTACTGCTAAGTTCGTTGAAAGCGTAGACGTTGCCGTTAACCTCGGCATCGACGCGCGTAAATCTGACCAGAACGTCCGTGGTGCGACTGTACTGCCGCACGGTACTGGCCGTTCCGTTCGCGTAGCCGTATTTGCCCAGGGCCCGAACGCTGAAGCTGCTAAAGCTGCAGGCGCCGAGCTGGTAGGTATGGAAGATCTGGCTGACCAGATCAAAAAAGGCGAAATGAACTTTGACGTTGTTATTGCTTCTCCGGATGCAATGCGCGTTGTTGGCCAGCTGGGCCAGGTTCTGGGTCCGCGCGGCCTGATGCCAAACCCGAAAGTGGGTACCGTTACTCCGAACGTTGCTGAAGCTGTTAAGAACGCTAAAGCAGGTCAGGTTCGTTATCGTAACGACAAAAACGGCATCATCCACACCACCATCGGTAAAGTGGACTTTGACGCTGACAAACTGAAAGAAAACCTGGAAGCTCTGCTGGTTGCGCTGAAAAAAGCAAAACCGACTCAGGCTAAAGGCGTGTACATCAAGAAAGTTAGCATCTCCACCACCATGGGTGCTGGTGTTGCCGTTGATCAGGCTGGTCTGAGCGCTTCTGCGAACTAAGATTAGCTTTACGTGGGCGGTGGATTTGTCTACAATTCTACCCCCACGATTCTGTCAATAAGACAGACGCTATGCGAGTCATTTGAATTGTAGCAAGGCAGCAATCGAGTGAATCAGCGGGAGTGTAGTTAACTACATGACCGGTGTGAGCGAGAGCAGCTAACGCCGCTGCGGTTCGAAGGACGAAGTCATAGGAAGAATTTGTTCGTTGGAGCCTGGCCTATCCAGGCCTCCGTCGAAGACCGCAGGTGTTTCGTCAGAAACTTAATCCCCTGCGTAGACGGTGACAGAACGCTAAGATTATTTTTTGGATACTCTGGCTTGTTTCTGCTCACCGTATTAAAGACGCTCTTTCGTTGGAAAGAGTGAAGTGAGTTCCAGAGCATAAGCTCTGGCAAACATCCAGGAGCAAAGCTAATGGCTTTAAATCTTCAAGACAAACAAGCGATTGTTGCTGAAGTCAGCGAAGTAGCCAAAGGTGCGCTGTCTGCAGTAGTTGCGGATTCCCGTGGCGTTACTGTGGATAAAATGACTGAACTGCGTAAAGCAGGTCGTGAAGCTGGCGTTTACATGCGTGTTGTTCGTAACACCCTGCTGCGCCGCGTCGTTGAAGGTACTCAGTTTGAGTGCCTGAAAGACACGTTTGTTGGTCCGACCCTGATTGCATACTCTATGGAACACCCGGGCGCTGCTGCTCGTCTGTTCAAAGAGTTCGCGAAAGCGAATGCAAAATTTGAGGTCAAAGCTGCAGCCTTTGAAGGTGAGCTGATCCCGGCGTCGCAAATCGACCGCCTGGCAACTCTGCCGACCTACGAAGAAGCAATTGCACGCCTGATGGCAACCATGAAAGAAGCTTCGGCTGGCAAACTGGTTCGCACTCTGGCTGCTGTACGCGATGCGAAAGAAGCTGCTTAATCGCAGTTATCTTTATAAAGCGCTCGCTTACGTATAAACTTATTCTGATATTCAGGAACAATTTAAATGTCTATCACTAAAGATCAAATCATTGAAGCAGTATCCGCTATGTCCGTAATGGACGTTGTTGAGCTGATCTCTGCAATGGAAGAAAAATTCGGTGTTTCCGCTGCTGCTGCTGTAGCTGTAGCTGCTGGCCCGGCTGAAGCTGCTGAAGAAAAAACTGAATTCGACGTAATTCTGAAAGCTGCAGGCGCTAACAAAGTTGCTGTTATCAAAGCAGTACGTAGCGCAACTGGCCTGGGTCTGAAAGAAGCTAAAGACCTGGTAGAATCTGCACCGGCTGCACTGAAAGAAGGCATCAGCAAAGACGACGCTGAAGCTCTGAAAAAATCTCTGGAAGAAGCTGGCGCTGAAGTTGAAGTCAAATAAGCCAACCCTTCCGGTTGCAGCCTGAGAAATCAGGCTGAGGCTGGTGACTTTTTGGTCACCAGCCTTTTTGCGCTGTAAGGCACCAGTAGCGTTTCACGCTGTTTGACTACTGGGTTGTCCTTTCAATGCTTGTTTCTATAGACGACTTAATATACTGCGACAGGTCAGGGCCCCTGAGCTGTGTAAATCGCAACGAAATGGTTTAAGCGTGATAGAAACAGGCATTGCGGAAAGTGTTCCATTTTCCGGTCCACAAAATAGTGTTGCATAAAAAACTGCCTTATTTGGGCAGACGGGTCGACTTGTCAGCGAGCTGAGGAACCCTATGGTTTACTCCTATACCGAGAAAAAACGTATTCGTAAGGATTTTGGTAAACGTCCGCAGGTTCTGGACATACCTTATCTCCTTTCCATCCAGCTTGACTCGTTTCAGAAGTTTATCGAGCAAGATCCTGAAGGGCAGTACGGTCTGGAAGCAGCTTTCCGTTCCGTGTTCCCGATTAAAAGCTACAGCGGTAACTCTGAGCTGCAATACGTCAGCTACCGTCTGGGCGAACCTGTTTTTGATGTTAAAGAATGTCAGATCCGTGGCGTGACCTACTCGGCACCGCTGCGCGTTAAACTGCGTCTGGTGATCTACGAGCGTGAAGCGCCGGAAGGCACCGTTAAAGACATTAAAGAACAAGAAGTCTACATGGGCGAAATTCCGCTCATGACCGACAACGGTACCTTTGTTATCAACGGTACTGAACGTGTTATCGTTTCTCAGCTGCACCGTAGCCCGGGCGTCTTCTTTGACTCTGACAAAGGTAAGACTCACTCTTCCGGTAAGGTCCTGTATAACGCACGTATTATTCCTTACCGCGGTTCCTGGCTGGACTTCGAGTTCGATCCGAAAGACAACCTGTTTGTCCGTATCGACCGTCGTCGTAAGCTGCCGGCCACCATCATCCTGCGCGCGCTGAATTACACCACTGAGCAGATCCTTGACCTGTTCTTCGAGAAAGTGGTCTTTGAAATTCGCGACAACAAGCTGCAGATGGAACTGGTTCCGGAGCGTCTGCGCGGTGAAACGGCTTCCTTCGACATCGAAGCGAACGGCAAAGTCTACGTCGAGAAAGCCCGTCGCATTACCGCTCGCCATATCCGTCAGCTGGAAAAAGACGATATCAAGCATATCGAAGTTCCGGTGGAATATATTGCGGGTAAAGTTGCGGCCAAAGATTATATCGATGAAGCTACTGGCGAACTGATCTGCCCGGCGAACATGGAGCTGAGCCTGGATCTGCTGGCGAAGCTGAGCCAGTCCGGTCACAAGCGTATCGAGACTCTGTTCACCAACGATCTGGACCACGGTCCGTACATTTCTGAAACTGTACGCGTCGACCCAACTAACGATCGTCTGAGCGCGCTGGTTGAAATCTACCGCATGATGCGCCCGGGTGAGCCGCCGACTCGTGAAGCGGCTGAAAGCCTGTTTGAGAACCTGTTCTTCTCCGAAGACCGCTACGATCTGTCTGCGGTAGGTCGTATGAAGTTCAACCGTTCTCTGCTGCGTGACGAAATCGAAGGTTCCGGTATCCTGAGCAAAGACGACATCATCGAAGTGATGAAGAAGCTCATCGATATCCGTAACGGTAAAGGCGAAGTCGATGATATCGACCACCTCGGCAACCGTCGTATCCGTTCCGTAGGCGAAATGGCGGAAAACCAGTTCCGCGTTGGCCTGGTACGTGTTGAGCGTGCGGTGAAAGAGCGTCTGTCTCTGGGCGATCTGGATACCCTGATGCCTCAGGATATGATCAACGCCAAGCCGATTTCTGCGGCAGTGAAAGAGTTCTTTGGTTCCAGCCAGCTGTCACAGTTTATGGACCAGAACAACCCGCTGTCCGAGATTACGCACAAACGTCGTATCTCCGCACTCGGCCCAGGCGGCCTGACCCGCGAACGTGCGGGCTTTGAAGTTCGAGACGTACACCCGACTCACTACGGTCGCGTATGTCCAATCGAAACGCCTGAAGGTCCGAACATCGGTCTGATCAACTCCCTGTCCGTGTACGCACAGACTAACGAATACGGCTTCCTCGAGACTCCGTATCGTAAAGTGACCGACGGTGTTGTGACCGACGAAATTCACTACCTGTCTGCTATCGAAGAAGGCAACTACGTTATCGCTCAGGCGAACTCCAACCTGGATGACGAAGGCCACTTTGTAGAAGACCTGGTTACCTGCCGTAGCAAAGGCGAATCCAGCTTGTTCAGCCGCGATCAGGTTGACTACATGGACGTTTCCACCCAGCAGGTGGTTTCTGTCGGTGCGTCGCTGATCCCGTTCCTGGAACACGATGACGCCAACCGTGCATTGATGGGTGCGAACATGCAACGTCAGGCGGTTCCGACTCTGCGCGCTGATAAGCCGCTGGTGGGTACCGGTATGGAACGTGCTGTTGCCGTCGACTCCGGTGTTACTGCAGTTGCTAAACGTGGCGGTACCGTACAGTACGTCGATGCATCCCGTATCGTTATCAAAGTTAACGAAGACGAGATGTACCCGGGCGAAGCAGGTATCGACATCTATAACCTGACCAAGTACACCCGTTCTAACCAGAACACCTGCATCAACCAGATGCCTTGCGTGTCCCTGGGTGAGCCAATTGAGCGCGGCGACGTGCTGGCAGACGGTCCGTCCACCGACCTCGGTGAACTGGCTCTCGGTCAGAACATGCGCGTAGCGTTCATGCCGTGGAACGGCTACAACTTCGAAGACTCCATCCTCGTCTCCGAGCGTGTGGTTCAGGAAGATCGTTTCACCACGATTCATATTCAGGAACTGGCCTGTGTGTCCCGTGACACCAAGCTGGGGCCGGAAGAGATCACCGCTGATATCCCGAACGTGGGTGAAGCTGCGCTCTCTAAACTGGATGAATCCGGTATCGTTTACATCGGTGCAGAAGTGACCGGCGGCGACATTCTGGTTGGTAAGGTCACGCCGAAAGGTGAAACCCAGCTGACGCCAGAAGAGAAACTGCTGCGTGCGATCTTCGGCGAGAAAGCGTCTGACGTTAAAGACTCTTCTCTGCGCGTACCAAACGGTGTTTCCGGTACTGTTATCGACGTTCAGGTCTTCACCCGCGATGGCGTGGAAAAAGACAAACGTGCGCTGGAAATCGAAGAGATGCAGCTGAAGCAGGCCAAAAAAGACCTGTCTGAAGAACTGCAGATCCTCGAAGCTGGCCTGTTTGGTCGTATCTACGCGGTGCTGGTTGCCGGTGGTGTTGAAGCTGAGAAGCTCGACAAGCTGCCGCGCGATCGCTGGCTGGAACTGGGCCTGACCGACGAAGAGAAACAAAATCAGCTGGAACAGCTGGCTGAGCAGTACGACGAACTGAAACACGAGTTCGAGAAAAAACTCGAAGCGAAACGCCGCAAAATCACTCAGGGCGACGATCTGGCACCGGGCGTGCTGAAGATTGTTAAAGTGTATCTGGCCGTTAAACGTCAGATTCAGCCGGGTGACAAAATGGCAGGTCGTCACGGTAACAAGGGTGTTATTTCTAAGATCAACCCGATCGAAGATATGCCTTACGATGAAAACGGTACGCCGGTCGACATCGTACTGAACCCGCTGGGCGTACCATCTCGTATGAACATCGGTCAGATTCTGGAAACCCACCTGGGTATGGCTGCGAAAGGTATCGGTGAGAAAATCAACGCGATGCTCAAACAGCAGCAGGAAGTCGCCAAACTGCGCGAGTTCATCCAGAAAGCGTATGACCTGGGTACCGATGTTCGTCAGAAGGTCGATCTGAATACCTTCACCGATGATGAAGTTCTGCGTCTTGCTGAAAACCTGAAAAAAGGTATGCCGATCGCAACGCCGGTCTTCGACGGTGCGAAAGAGTCTGAAATCAAGGAACTGTTACAGCTGGGTGGCCTGCCGACTTCCGGTCAGATCACTCTGTTCGACGGTCGTACCGGTGAGCAATTCGAGCGCCAGGTTACCGTTGGCTACATGTACATGCTGAAACTGAACCACCTGGTTGATGACAAAATGCATGCGCGTTCTACCGGTTCTTACAGCCTGGTTACTCAGCAGCCGCTGGGTGGTAAGGCTCAGTTCGGTGGTCAGCGCTTCGGTGAGATGGAAGTGTGGGCGCTGGAAGCTTATGGCGCGGCATACACCCTGCAGGAAATGCTCACCGTTAAGTCTGATGACGTCAACGGTCGTACCAAGATGTATAAAAACATCGTGGACGGCAACCATCAGATGGAACCGGGCATGCCGGAATCCTTCAACGTACTGTTGAAAGAGATTCGCTCGCTGGGCATCAACATCGAACTGGAAGACGAGTAACTCTCGCTCAAACAGGTCACTGGTGCCGGGGTAACCCCCGGCGCCAGATTGTGCTAACTCCGACGGGAGCAAATCCGTGAAAGACTTATTAAAGTTTCTGAAAGCGCAAACTAAAACCGAAGAGTTTGATGCGATCAAAATTGCTCTGGCATCGCCAGACATGATCCGTTCATGGTCTTTTGGTGAAGTTAAAAAGCCGGAAACCATTAACTACCGTACGTTCAAACCAGAGCGTGACGGCCTTTTCTGCGCCCGTATCTTTGGGCCGGTAAAAGATTACGAGTGCCTGTGCGGTAAGTACAAGCGCCTGAAACACCGTGGTGTTATCTGTGAGAAGTGCGGCGTTGAAGTGACCCAGACTAAAGTGCGTCGTGAGCGCATGGGCCACATCGAACTGGCCTCTCCGACCGCCCACATTTGGTTCCTGAAATCGCTGCCGTCCCGTATCGGCCTGCTGCTGGATATGCCGCTGCGCGATATCGAACGTGTTCTGTACTTCGAATCCTATGTGGTTATCGAAGGCGGAATGACCAACCTGGAACGTAATCAGATCCTGACTGAAGAGCAGTATCTGGATGCGCTGGAAGAGTTTGGTGACGAATTCGATGCGAAGATGGGTGCGGAAGCTATTCAGGCCCTGCTGAAAAGCATGGATCTGGAGCAAGAGTGCGAGCAGCTGCGTGAAGAGCTGAACGAAACTAACTCCGAAACCAAACGTAAAAAGCTGACCAAGCGTATCAAGCTGCTGGAAGCGTTCGTTCAGTCTGGCAACAAGCCGGAGTGGATGATCCTGACCGTTCTGCCGGTTCTGCCGCCAGATCTGCGCCCGCTGGTACCGCTGGATGGTGGTCGTTTCGCGACTTCTGACCTGAACGATCTGTATCGTCGCGTCATTAACCGTAACAACCGTCTGAAACGTCTGCTGGATCTGGCTGCGCCGGATATCATCGTACGCAACGAAAAACGTATGCTGCAGGAAGCGGTTGATGCCCTGCTGGATAACGGTCGTCGCGGTCGTGCGATCACCGGTTCTAACAAGCGTCCTCTGAAATCTTTGGCCGACATGATCAAAGGTAAACAGGGTCGTTTCCGTCAGAACCTGCTCGGTAAGCGTGTTGACTACTCCGGTCGTTCTGTTATCACCGTAGGTCCATACCTGCGTCTGCATCAGTGCGGTCTGCCGAAGAAAATGGCGCTGGAGCTGTTCAAACCGTTCATTTACGGCAAGCTGGAACTGCGTGGCCTGGCCACCACCATCAAAGCCGCGAAGAAAATGGTTGAGCGCGAAGAAGCGGTTGTCTGGGATATCCTGGACGAAGTTATCCGCGAACACCCGGTACTGCTGAACCGTGCACCAACCCTGCACCGTTTGGGTATCCAGGCATTTGAACCGGTACTGATCGAAGGTAAAGCTATCCAGCTGCACCCGCTGGTTTGTGCGGCCTATAACGCCGACTTCGATGGTGACCAGATGGCTGTTCACGTACCGCTGACGCTGGAAGCCCAGCTGGAAGCGCGTGCGCTGATGATGTCTACCAACAACATCCTGTCCCCGGCGAACGGCGAACCAATCATCGTTCCGTCTCAGGACGTTGTACTGGGTCTGTACTACATGACCCGTGACTGTGTTAACGCCAAAGGCGAAGGCATGGTGCTGACTGGCCCGAAAGAAGCGGAGCGTATTTATCGCGCCGGTCTGGCCTCTCTGCATGCGCGCGTTAAAGTGCGTATCACCGAATACGAAAAAGATGAAAACGGCCAGTTCGTTGCGAAAACCAGCCTGAAAGACACGACCGTTGGCCGTGCGATTCTGTGGATGATCGTGCCGAAAGGTCTGCCGTTCTCTATCGTGAACCAGGCGCTGGGTAAGAAAGCCATCTCTAAGATGCTGAATACCTGCTACCGTATTCTGGGCCTGAAACCGACCGTTATTTTTGCGGACCAGACGATGTACACCGGCTTTGCTTATGCAGCGCGTTCAGGTGCATCCGTTGGTATTGATGACATGGTCATCCCGGAGAAAAAACACGAGATCATCTCTGAGGCGGAAGCCGAAGTTGCTGAGATCCAGGAACAGTTCCAGTCCGGTCTGGTTACCGCGGGCGAACGCTATAACAAAGTTATCGATATCTGGGCTGCGGCGAACGATCGTGTATCCAAAGCGATGATGGATAACCTGCAAACCGAAACCGTGATTAACCGTGACGGCGTCGAAGAGCAGCAGGTTTCCTTCAACAGCATCTACATGATGGCCGACTCCGGTGCGCGTGGTTCTGCGGCACAGATTCGTCAGCTGGCGGGTATGCGTGGTCTGATGGCGAAGCCGGATGGCTCCATCATCGAAACGCCAATCACCGCGAACTTCCGTGAAGGTCTGAACGTACTCCAGTACTTCATCTCTACTCACGGTGCGCGTAAAGGTCTGGCGGATACCGCACTGAAAACAGCGAACTCCGGTTACCTGACCCGTCGTCTGGTTGACGTTGCCCAGGATCTGGTTGTTACTGAAGATGACTGTGGCACCCTGGAAGGCATCACCATGACCCCGGTTATCGAGGGTGGCGATGTTAAAGAGCCGCTGCGCGATCGCGTACTGGGTCGTGTGACCGCTGAAGACGTTCTGAAGCCGGGTACCGCGGACATTCTGGTTCCACGCAACACGCTGCTGCACGAGCACTGGTGTGACCTGCTGGAAGAGAACTCCGTTGACTCCGTCAAAGTGCGTTCCGTTGTATCCTGTGACACCGACTTTGGTGTATGTGCGCACTGCTACGGTCGTGACCTGGCGCGTGGCCACATCATCAACAAAGGTGAAGCAATCGGCGTTATCGCGGCACAGTCCATCGGTGAGCCGGGTACACAGCTGACGATGCGTACGTTCCACATCGGTGGTGCGGCATCTCGTGCGGCTGCTGAATCCAGCATTCAGGTGAAAAACAAGGGTAGCATCAAGCTGTCTAACGCCAAGTCGGTTGTGAACTCCGCTGGCAAGCTGGTTGTGACCTCGCGTAACACCGAACTGAAGCTGATCGACGAATTCGGTCGTACTAAAGAAAGCTATAAAGTGCCTTACGGCGCCGTTATGGCGAAAGGCGATGGCGAGCAGGTTGCCGGCGGTGAAACCGTGGCAAACTGGGATCCGCACACCATGCCGGTTATCTCTGAAGTTAGTGGTTTCATCCGCTTTACTGACATGATTGACGGCCAGACCATTACCCGTCAGACCGACGAATTAACCGGTCTGTCATCCCTGGTTGTTCTGGATTCTGCAGAACGTACCGCGGGTGGTAAAGATCTGCGTCCAGCGCTGAAAATTGTTGATGCACAGGGCAACGACGTTCTGATCCCAGGTACCGATATGCCTGCTCAGTACTTCCTGCCGGGCAAAGCGATTGTCCAGCTGGAAGATGGCGTACAGATCAGTGCGGGTGACGCTCTGGCGCGTATTCCTCAGGAATCCAGCGGTACCAAGGACATCACCGGTGGTCTGCCGCGCGTTGCGGACCTGTTCGAAGCACGTCGTCCGAAAGAGCCGGCGATCCTGGCGGAAATCAGCGGTATCATTTCCTTCGGTAAAGAAACCAAAGGCAAACGTCGTCTGGTTATCACTCCGTTAGACGGCAGCGATCCGTACGAAGAGATGATTCCGAAATGGCGTCAGCTGAACGTGTTCGAAGGTGAACGTGTAGAACGTGGTGATGTGGTTTCCGACGGTCCGGAAGCACCGCACGACATTCTGCGTCTTCGTGGCGTACACGCGGTAACGCGTTATATCACCAACGAAGTACAGGACGTTTACCGTCTGCAAGGCGTTAAGATTAACGATAAGCACATCGAAGTTATCGTTCGTCAGATGCTGCGCAAAGCGACCATCGAAAGCGCAGGTAGCTCCGACTTCCTGGAAGGCGAACAGGTTGAATACTCCCGCGTCAAGATTGCTAACCGCGATCTGGAAGCGAACGGCAAAGTGGCGGCGACTTACTCCCGCGACCTGCTGGGTATCACCAAAGCGTCTCTGGCAACCGAGTCGTTCATCTCTGCCGCATCGTTCCAGGAGACCACGCGTGTCCTGACCGAAGCAGCCGTTGCGGGCAAACGCGACGAACTGCGCGGCCTGAAAGAGAACGTTATCGTCGGTCGTCTGATCCCGGCGGGTACCGGCTATGCGTACCACCAGGATCGTATGCGCCGCCGCGCCGCGGGCGAACAGCCTGCAGCACCTCAGGTGAGCGTGGAAGAAGCTTCTGCTAACCTGGCAGAACTGCTGAACGCAGGTCTGGGCGGTTCCGACAACGATTAATCGTTGACGCTACGCTTAAAAAGCCAGTCAGGTCTCCTGACTGGCTTTTTTATTATCCCGACATCTGCCACGATAATATCCGCTTCCGTCCCCTCATAATGAATTACATTCCATTAATATTTCCCCCTCAATTAAGCAGCAAACAATTCATATAAAAGTTGGCTGGCTGTTTTTTCTTAATACCCACACTTATTGATGGGTAAAAATTCTACACGTATCAAAAAATCAGCAAATCAAAGGCGATATAGTCAAAAAGTCCAATTAATCATGTGATTACTTTTTCTTTTATCTTCGGGTTCATAAAGCCGAGGAGGGCGGTTTATACCCGTAAAACGCGATGCGGGAGATGGCTAAATAATACGGCAGCAGAAGATAAGTCTTTTGATTTTCATAGCCAGGGGCTGGGGGATGCATGGAATTCGCAATACAACTCATCATTATCTTAATTTGTCTCTTTTATGGTGCCAGAAAGGGCGGTATCGCACTGGGTCTTTTAGGCGGTATCGGGCTGGTTATTTTGGTCTTTGTCTTTCATCTTCAGCCGGGTAAGCCACCGGTTGATGTGATGCTGGTGATTATTGCGGTTGTTGCCGCTTCGGCGACGCTTCAGGCTTCCGGCGGGTTAGATGTGATGCTGCAGATCGCTGAGAAACTTCTGCGGCGCAATCCAAAATATGTCTCCATTGTGGCTCCTTTCGTCACCTGTACGCTGACCATTCTTTGCGGCACCGGCCACGTGGTTTATACGATTTTGCCGATTATTTATGACGTCGCTATCAAGAACAATATTCGTCCCGAGCGCCCGATGGCGGCCAGCTCCATTGGCGCACAGATGGGGATTATCGCCAGTCCGGTGTCCGTAGCGGTGGTGTCATTGGTGGCGATGCTGGGCAACTTTACCTTCAACGGTAAGCATCTCGAATTTCTCGATCTGCTGGCTATTACCATTCCCTCTACGTTGCTGGGGATTCTGGCAATCGGTATTTTTAGCTGGTTTCGCGGTAAAGACTTAGATAAAGACGACGCGTTTCAGGCTTTCATCTCAACGCCGGAAAACCGTCATTATGTTTATGGCGATACGGCAACGCTGCTGGATCGAAAACTGCCGACCAGTAACTGGGTCGCCATGTGGATCTTCCTGGCGTCGATTGCCGTGGTTGCCGTTCTGGGGGCCTTCTCCGAACTGCGTCCGGCATTCAACGGCAAGCCGCTGTCGATGGTACTGGTGATTCAGATGTTCATGCTGCTCTCCGGCGCACTCATCATCATCATCACCAAAACTAACCCGGCGTCGATTTCTAAGAATGAGGTTTTCCGCTCGGGGATGATCGCCATTGTGGCGGTGTACGGTATTGCCTGGATGGCGGAAACGATGTTCGGCGCGCACATGACGGAGATTAAAGGCGTGCTCGGCGAAATGGTGAAGGAGTATCCGTGGGCCTATGCCATCGTACTGCTGCTGGTCTCCAAGTTTGTCAATTCCCAGGCCGCAGCGCTGGCGGCGATTGTCCCGGTGGCGCTGGCGATTGGCGTCGATCCGGCCTACATTGTCGCCTCCGCGCCAGCCTGCTATGGCTATTATATTCTGCCAACCTACCCGAGCGACCTGGCGGCGATTCAGTTCGATCGCTCAGGGACGACGCATATCGGCCGCTTTGTGATTAACCATAGCTTTATTCTGCCGGGGCTCATTGGCGTCAGCGTTTCGTGCGTGTTTGGCTGGGTCTTCGCCGCGCTTTACGGCTTCTTGTAATAAAAAAAGCAGGTGCCTGGCGGGCACCTGCTATTCACTGCGTTTATTGACTACGCGGTGCGACGATACAGTTCAATCATATCGGTTGCCAGATCCTGTATCACCATGGCATTCATCAGATGATCCTGGGAGTGAACGGTAATCAGGTTCACCGGCAGCTTACCTGTGCCTTCATCGAGACCGATGAGCTGGGTCTGGATTTTATGCGCATGCTTCACAAACTCATGTGATTCTGCCATTGCCTGCTCAGAAGCCGCAAAATCACCTTTGCGGGCCAGCTGCAGAGCCGTTAATGCCGAACTGCGGGCAGAACCCGCATTCACCAACAGCTCCATAATGATCGTTTCTAAATCTTCCATGACTTACTCCATCAACTTCAGGGCTTTATCGAGAACAGCATCGCCTTTCATCATGCCGTAATCCATCATATCGATAACGGCGACTTTTTTACCAAACGGGTCGGCCAGCGCCTGGAGCTTAGCTTGCTCGTACTTCACCTGAGGACCGAGCAGGATAATATCGGCAGTAGCAAGATTATCTTTAAACTCGGCAACCGGTACGGCTTTGATGGAGACTTCCACACCTTTCTGTTGTGCCGCGGCCTGCATGCGTTGAACCAGCATGCTGGTGGACATTCCAGCGGCGCAGCATAAAACGATATTCTTCATAGTTGATGGCCCTTATGTTCCCTTGATGCATCATCTTTATCGCGGGCCGACAGACACGACAACCGCTTTGCCGTGATTGTGTGTAAGGCATCACAAAATAATGAAACCGGTTTCGGTTTTAGGGTTGAAAACAGTAAAATCCGGGCTGACGGGCCTGCAGATGCAGGTGGTTTTAAGCGCGGACGATACGGTTTTTGCCCTGCTGCTTGGCTTTATAAAGCGCTTCATCAACGCTCACCACTAGCTGCTCCAGAGGCTCCATATTCCATTCGCCCAGGCCCGCGCTGAAGGTTACCATCAGTCCTTCTTCACGCCAGGTGCGTTGGGCAATGTTGAGTCGCCAGCTTTCCAGTATCGCCGGCGCATTGGCAATATGCTCGCCGGTGAAAATCACGGCAAACTCTTCGCCGCCATAGCGGTAGAGTGAAATATTCTGAGGTTGCAGGATTTGCAGTCCTTCACGTGCGACGTTGCGTAAAACAATATCGCCGTTGAGGTGACCCCAGGTGTCGTTAATCGATTTGAAGTTATCGATATCGACCAGGGCCAGCGCGAAAGGTTGATGATCGTTCATTAGCGCGGCGGTATCGCTGTCGAAGGCGCGGCGGTTTTTACAGCCGGTGAGCGCATCGATGGTAGCCTGGCGGACATAGATCAGTTCGCGCTGTTTATTACTTTCGATGGCTTTACTCAGCATCGCTTCCAGCCGCGGAGCACGGTTAACGTCGCCGGTTTTAATCGCGTTGATGATATTCATCAGCACCGTGTGGGATGCGTGGCGCAGATAGAGGCCAAAGAGAATAATCACAATGGCGGCCAGGGCAAACCCCCAAAGCACGATATCGGTTTCATACCGGGTTAAATCGATCAGCGTGGTGTTATCCACGCGGTAGATGACAAACCAGTCTGGATTGGTGAACGAATAATAGTAATACCAGATGCCCTTTTTCTCGTCATACAGCTGACCCTCGGCGCTGGTCATTTTGTCCATGAGATCGTCGCGGACATAGGGTTTAAAAAGCGCGCCGGTATCCGGATGGAGTACGACTTTCCCGTCGCGCTGCACGACGAAAAACTCGCCCTGAACAGGTGCGACCATCTGGCGTAAAGCGTATCCCATTGAGGTCAGATCCAGATGAAATGCGAGGCTGCCTTTGAGCCGGCCTTCCGGTGAGATGACCGGTTTATAGAGCGTAATGGTCGGATGCTGTGTAAAGAAATCCAGATAGGGACTGGTATAGTGGCTGAACGTGCTGGCCTCCGCCTGTTTGATAAACCACGGTCTGGACTTCGGATCGAAGGCGCGGCTGTTATCATTTTCCAGCACTTCAGGCGCCCGGAGGTAATGGCCCTGGGTATCCGCCAGCGAAATAGAAGAGACGGTTGGCATCAGCTCCTGCAGCTGCATTAATTCCTGCAACCCACTTTGCGGATCGATATTAATGGCCTGATTTAACTTATCGTTGTTCGCAAAGAACTTGGTTGCCCTGGCGAGGATATAATCATTTCCACGCAGCAGCGATTCCGTATAGTTCACGGCCAGGTTATGGGTGAAATTGCGATTAACGTGGTGATAGTCCTCGAGAAAGTTCTGTCTCTGCGTCGTGGTGACGAATACGGCGATCAGCAAAAAGCTGAGTAAAATCCCGGCAAAGCCAATAAGAATTGGCATAGTAAAAGAGAGCTTTCTACTGTGACGAGCCATGTGTTTTAAATCGTTCCAGAAGGTTTTTTCCATGGGAAGAAGCGCAGGATTAGTCGCAATGCCTGGCAAGCGAATCAGATGTTGCCTGGTTAATTATAACTGTGGCCAGCGGGAGGATGGGATTTATCTTCGATCGTGAGAGCTATGAATGCGATGAAGCAGGGCGAAAATGAGGAAGAGAAGTTTCGCCCTGGTCAGCATCCGCTGCTGACCAGGGCAGAATAGAGAAACGGAAATATGACCACAATCTCCCGTTTCTCTCATTACGATCGTCCACGAAGAACGTTTACGACGTTACATTCCTCATCATGATGAGCGGGAAGCGCGTCCCAGCCAGCTATCCCAGTCTTTCCATACCGGCTGCAGTCCGCTGGCTACCAGCGCGCTGGCAACCTCTTCCGGGCGACGGTCATCGTGAGGCGCGAACTGCTCCAGCTCCGGATGGTTATCGGCATACCCGCCGGGCTGCGTTTTCGAAAATGCACTGACGTTGTTGATGGCCAGCGGGATCACCCGATCGCGGAACCAGGGGGATTCACGGGTGGAGAGCGAGAGCTCCACTTCCGGGGCCAGCAGGCGGAAGGCGCAAATGGTTTGCACCAGCTGCCGTTCATCCATTAATGAGGCGGGCTCGATGCCCCCGGCGCAAGGGCGTAATCGCGGAAAGGAGATGGAGTAGCGGCTGCGCCAGTAGCGTTGCTGGAGCCACAGCAGATGTTCCGCCACCATAAAGCAATCCACGCGCCAGCTGTCGGAGAGGCCAATTAATGCGCCAAGGCCAATCTTATCAATTCCCGCCTCTCCAAGCCTGTCCGGCGTATCCAGTCGCCAGAAAAAATCCTGCTTTTTGCCTTTCAGATGATGTTTCGCATACATACTTTCATGATAGGTCTCCTGATAGACCATCACGCCGTCCAGCCCGAGGGTTTTCAGCTCGGCATACTCCGCCATCGCCAGCGGCTGGACCTCCATATGCAGCGAGGCGAACTGGCGGCGAATCGCGGGCAGATGCTGGCGAAAATAGTCCATGCCGACTTTGCTTTGATGTTCGCCGGTCACCAGCAGCAGATGCTCAAAGCCCATTTCGCGGATCGCCGCGCATTCACGGGCAATTTCCGCCTCATCCAGAGTCTTGCGCTTGATACGGTTACTCATTGAGAAACCGCAGTAGGTACAATCGTTGGCGCACAGATTAGAGAGATACAGCGGGACATAAAAGCTGACGGTATTACCAAAACGCTGGCGAGTCAGGCGCTGCGCACGCTGCGCCAGCGGCTCCAGATAACCCGCGGCGGCAGGAGAGAGCAGGGCCATCATATCGTCGCGGCTGAGCTGTTTTGCCGCCAGGGCGCGTTCAACGTCGGCGGGGGTTTTACTGTTGATACGCAGGCGAATATCGTCCCAGTCCAGCTGCCGCCAGCGGTCAGTGAAGGTATTCATACCAGCGCCTCCAGAAAGCCGGTCAGTGGGCTGGTGGCCTGCGCCTGCGCGCTGCGCGCCCCCGGGCCAGCCTGTCGCGCCAGCAATCCGGCATCAATCGCCAGGCGGAAAGCCCGGGCCATGGTGACCGGGTCGTCGGCGACGGCGATGGCGGTATTCACCAGTACCGCGTCGGCACCCATTTCCAGCGCCTGCGCTGCATGGCTCGGCACGCCAATACCGGCATCAACCACCACAGGTACCGTGGCCTGCTCGATAATAATTTCCAGCATCGCTCTGGTTTCCAGCCCCTGGTTGGAACCGATCGGCGCGCCGAGTGGCATCACCGCCGCGCAGCCCGCCTCTTCCAGACGCTTGCACAGTACCGGATCGGCGCCGCAGTAGGGCAGCACCACAAAGCCTTCCCGTACCAGAATTTCTGCCGCTTTCAGCGTTTCAATCGGATCGGGGAGCAGCCAGCGCGCATCCGGATGGATTTCCAGCTTCAGCCAGTGGGTACCCAACGCTTCCCGCGCCAGACGGGCGGCAAATACGGCTTCTTCTGCCGTTTTGGCCCCGGAGGTATTGGGCAGCAGGCTCACGCCAGCCGCCAGTAGCGGTGCGAGGATAGCGTCATTATGCTGACGTAAATCGACGCGTTTCATTGCCAGCGTCACCAGCTGACTGCCGGAGGCGCGAATGGCCTCCACCATCACGTCGGGAGCGGCGAATTTACCGGTACCGGTGAAAAGATGTGATTCAAATGTTTTATCCGCAATACGTAACATGTCAGCCCCCGGCGATAACCTGAAAAAGCAGGATTTGGTCGCCTTCCTGCAGAAGATGGTGTTCCCACCGCTCGCGCGGCAGGATGTGTTGATTGAGCGCCAGCGCGACGCCCGGCTGATGCTGTTCCAGCTGAGTGAGCAGGGCGGCGACGGATGTCGCTTCGGCGCACTGCAACGGTTCATCGTTAAACCACACCTGCATGCTGCCCTCCACATACTGGACAACCCTGAGCCCGCTGTAATGCAAGTGCGCGCCAGCTGCTGGTACGGGCATCGAACAACCGCAAAGTATTACGCGGCGTTGCCATGCCGCTGAGTAGCTTGATAGCCTCCAGCGCCTGGAGGGTACCCATCATGCCGACTACCGGGCCGATAATGCCCGCCGTACGACAGTTGCGTTCGGGCTCGTTAGCATCTGGCCACAGGCAGCGATAGCAGCCCTGTTCCCACGGCGGCGTCAGTACCATCAGCTGGCCTCCCAGCCCGACGGCGCTGGCGGTAATCAACGGTGTTGCAAGGGCGACGCAGGCGGCATTGATCGCCTGGCGGGTCACCATATTATCGGTGCAATCCAGTACCACATCGGCCTTCGCCACTTCATCCAGCAGGGCCTTTCCGCCTAACCGCTGCTTCAGCGCAATCAGTTCAATTTGCGGGTTGAGACGAGCGAGCCTTGCTCTGGCGGCCGTGGTTTTGGGTTGCGCGATATCATCGCTGGTGAACAGAATTTGCCGCTGTAGGTTGCTGACGTGCACGTCGTCGTCATCGGCCAGCACCAGCGTGCCGACACCGGCCCCGGCCAGGTACAGCGCAGCAGGCGAGCCCAGCCCGCCGAGACCGACGATCAGCACCCGGCTGGCGAGCAGCTTCTGCTGACCTTCGATGGCAATATCTTCCAGCATCAGCTGGCGGCTGTAGCGCATAAAATCGCTATCATTCATCGCCTGCTCCCGCTATTTCCAGCAGCCGGGCGGTGGCCTGCCGCCAGTCCGCCGCCTGGGTAATCGCGCTGACCACGGCAATGCTGCCAACGCCGGCGTCCAGCACCGCCGGAGCGCGTTCGAGGCTGATGCCGCCGATCGCCACCGTCGGATAATCTTCCAGACGCTGGATATGGCGGGCAAGCTGTTCCAGCCCCTGAGGGGCGGAAGGCATCTGTTTGGTTTGCGTAGGAAAAACGTGGCCCAGGGCGATATAGGAGGGGCGTGCGGCCAGCGCAACGTCGATCTCCATATCGTCATGGGTCGAGACCCCAAGACGCAGGCCGGCGTTGCGGATCGCGCTCAGGTCCGTCGTTTCCAGGTCCTCCTGGCCCAGATGCACGCCGTAGGCCTGATGCTTAATGGCCAGCTGCCAGTAGTCGTTGATAAACAGCCGGGCATGATATTGACGACCGAGCGCGATAGCGGCGATGACATCGTCCTCAACGTCAGCCTCGCGCCGATCCTTAATTCGCAGCTGGATGGTGCGCACGCCCGCTTTCAGCAGGCGTTCAATCCACGCCACGCTATCCACGACCGGGTAGAGTCCTAAACGAAAAGGGACCGGGGGAAAATCGGGTTGATACATCAGGCTTGCTCCTTACGTAAATAGATTTCGCCGCCGCGAGCGCGGAAGTCCTGCGACATATCGGCCATTCCGCTTTCGATGTTCTGGAGGGCGGCATAGTCGCGTACTTCCTGGCTGATTTTCATTGAACAGAATTTGGGTCCGCACATGGAGCAGAAGTGGGCGACTTTTCCCGACTCCTGCGGCAGGGTTTCATCGTGCCAGGCGCGGGCGGTGAACGGGTCGAGGGCGAGATTGAACTGGTCCTCCCAGCGGAATTCGAAACGCGCTTTTGACATGGCGTTATCGCGGATCTGCGCCCCGGGATGGCCTTTGGCAAGGTCGGCGGCGTGGGCGGCGATTTTGTAGGTAATCAGCCCCTGCTTAACGTCCTCTTTGTTCGGCAGCCCGAGGTGCTCTTTCGGCGTCACGTAGCAGAGCATCGCGCAGCCAAACCAGCCGATCATCGCAGCGCCAATGCCGGAAGTGAAGTGATCGTAGCCCGGGGCGATATCGGTGGTTAACGGCCCGAGGGTATAGAACGGCGCTTCGTGACAGTGCTCCAGCTCTTCGGTCATGTTGCGGCGGATCATCTGCATCGGCACGTGGCCCGGGCCTTCAATCATCACCTGCACGTCGTACTCCCAGGCGATTTTCGTCAGCTCGCCTAAGGTTCGCAGCTCGGCAAACTGCGCTTCATCGTTGGCGTCCTGGATCGAGCCCGGACGCAGACCGTCGCCGAGCGATAGCGAGACGTCATAGGCGGCGCAGATTTCACAAATTTCGCGAAAGTGCTGATAGAGGAAGTTTTCCTGATGGTGCGACAGGCACCATTTCGCCATGATCGAACCGCCGCGGGAGACAATGCCGGTGAGGCGTCTGGCGGTCATCGGAACGTAGCGCAGCAGGACGCCGGCATGGATGGTGAAGTAGTCAACGCCTTGCTCCGCCTGCTCCAGCAGGGTGTCGCGAAATGCTTCCCAGCTTAGGTCCTCGGCAATGCCGTTTACCTTTTCCAGCGCCTGATAGATCGGCACCGTACCGATAGGCACCGGACTGTTACGCAGGATCCACTCGCGGGTTTCGTGGATATAGCGGCCGGTGGAGAGATCCATCACCGTATCCGCGCCCCAGCGGGTTGACCACACCAGCTTTTCTACCTCTTCCTCAATGGAGGAGGTGACGGCGGAGTTGCCGATATTGGCGTTAACTTTGACCAGAAAATTACGGCCGATAATCATCGGCTCCGACTCTGGATGGTTGATATTGGCCGGAATAATGGCGCGCCCGGCGGCCACTTCGTCACGGACAAACTCCGGCGTGATGTTGTCCGGCAGATGGGCGCCAAACCCTTCCCCCGGGTGCTGGTGGCGCAGCACTTCGCTACGAATGCGCTCGCGGCCCATATTTTCGCGGATGGCGATAAACTCCATCTCAGGCGTGACGAGGCCCCGGCGGGCGTAGTGGAGCTGAGTCACGCGGCGGCCTGCGGCGGCCCGCTTTGGCGTCAGTAGGCGGCTGAAGCGCAGCTCGTCGAGGCCGTCATCAGCCAGGCGTTGCTGGGTGTAAGCGGAGCTGCGATGGCTCAGCGGTTCGCTATCGTTACGCGCGTCAATCCACGGCTGGCGCAGCTTTGCCAGACCCTGGTGGACATCGATCGCGATATCGGGGTCGCCGTAGGGACCGGAGGTGTCGTACACCGGGATCGCTTCGTTATCTTCATAGCGCGGATTTTCTTTGCCGCCGCCGATAAGCGTGGGGCTAAGCTGGATTTCCCGCATCGGGACGCGAATATCATCCTGCGAACCCTGAATGTAGATACGCTGCGAGTTGGGGAAGACCGAACCTTCAAGAGTGTCGATAAAACGCTGGGCGCGTTCGCGCTGCTGTCGACGGGTTAGTTTTTCTGTAGACATAGCTCATTCCAGACGAAAAGGAGATGGCTTGTCAGACGACGGATGGAGTAACAGATGCGTTTGGTCCTGGAGGGACGGCCGCTCTTTGCAGTTTACTCTTGTTCCCTTCGCAGGTATTAGCCTGATCAGGTTCCGCGGATCCCGAATTAACGGTCTCAGCCTTTTCCAGTGTGGAAAATAGGCACTCCGACAAGATAACGCTCCCTCCGCAGAGGGAGAATGTCTGTAAATTACTCGTTAACGGTTCACAACTCAAGCAGTCGGCGCGATATTGTCGCTGACGTTGTCCCGCAGGTTGTACGAAATGGCGAGGGCGATCAGCTTATCTTCCAGCGCAAAGCGGGCTTCCAGCGCTTCGCCGATATCAGACAACGCCTGCTGGAACTCAAGATAATTATCATGATCGATAGCATTTTCGAGGCAGGAGTCGTAGTAATCCATAATTTGCTGGGTATTGGCTTCCAGCTGCGGATAGAGTCTGGTGGCCGCCAAAAGTGGCGTATCACCTTCCATTTCGCCAAGAATACGTTCATAAATACTAAAATGGCCGGAGGAGAGGTAATCCACCAGGCTTTGGCAAAAGCTATCCAGCGCCTTTTCGTTAAGCCGCATAAAGGATTCTTTTCCTGGTTTCAGGCCAACCAGCTTGTAGTAAGCGACGAGCAAATGCTTACGTACATGCAGCCAGCGATCGACCAGTTCATTACTGCCTCCAACACGTTCCGTTAGGTTTTCCAGCTGGTTTAACATGGTTGACTCCGCAAGATTAAGAAAATAACGTTGCTCACCAAAATGTAAATATAATGTTAAAAGTGCCAGTAAAACGAAGGTAGTGCAATAGATATGGATCGTATTATTGAAAAATTAGATCGCGGCTGGTGGATCGTCAGTCACGAACAAAAATTATGGTTACCCGACGGGGAATTACCACATGGCGAAGCGGTAAATTTCAATCTTGTCGGCCAGCACGCACTGCATATTGGCGAATGGCAAGGCGACGCGGTGTGGATGGTGCGCCAGGATCGTCGGCATGATATGGGATCGTTGCGTCAGTTATTGGATCAGGATCCGGGGCTGTTTCAACTGGCGGGACGCGGGATCCAGCTGGCCGAATTTTACCGCTCGCATAAATTCTGCGGCTACTGCGGGCATCCTATGCATCCCAGCAAAACCGAATGGGCGATGCTATGCAGCCACTGCCGCGAACGTTATTACCCGCAAATTGCGCCCTGCATGATCGTGGCGATTCGCCGGGACGATTCTATCTTGCTGGCACAGCATACCCGCCATCGCAATGGCGTACATACGGTGCTGGCCGGGTTTGTCGAAGTGGGAGAGACGCTGGAGCAGGCGGTTGCCCGCGAGGTGATGGAAGAGTGCGGTCTGAAGGTGAAAAATCTGCGCTACGTGACCTCCCAGCCATGGCCGTTCCCGCAGTCGCTGATGACCGCATTTATGGCGGAATATGACAGCGGCGAGATTGTGATCGACAAGAAGGAGCTGCTGCAGGCTGGCTGGTATCGCTATGATGATTTACCGCTGTTGCCGCCGCCGGGTACCGTAGCGCGCCGCCTGATAGAAGACACCGTGGCAATGTGTCGGGCCGACGAGGAATGACGTGATACAATAACGGCCTGACGCTTAAGGAACTGCAAAATGACCGAACTGAAGAACGATCGTTATCTGCGTGCGCTGCTGCGCCAACCCGTTGATGTGACCCCGGTGTGGATGATGCGCCAGGCGGGCCGCTATTTACCGGAGTACAAAGCCACTCGTGCCCAGGCGGGCGACTTTATGTCGCTGTGTAAAAACGCCGAGCTGGCCTGCGAAGTCACATTGCAGCCGCTGCGCCGCTATGCGCTGGATGCGGCGATCCTCTTCTCGGACATTTTGACCATCCCTGACGCAATGGGGCTGGGGCTCTATTTCGAAACCGGCGAAGGCCCACGTTTCACCTCGACGATTACCTGCAAAGCCGATGTCGACAAACTGCCGGTGCCCGATCCGGAAGATGAGCTCGGTTACGTGATGAACGCCGTGCGGACGATTCGCCGCGAACTAAAAGGCGAGGTTCCGCTGATTGGTTTCTCCGGTAGCCCGTGGACGCTGGCGACCTATATGGTTGAAGGGGGCAGTAGCAAGGCCTTCACTGTGATCAAGAAAATGATGTATGCCGACCCGCAGGCGCTGCATGCGCTGCTCGAAAAGCTGGCCAAAAGCGTCACGCTGTACCTGAACGCGCAAATCAAAGCGGGCGCCCAGTCGGTGATGATTTTTGATACCTGGGGTGGCGTGCTGACCGGCCGCGATTATCAGCAGTTCTCGCTCTATTACATGCACAAAATCGTTGATGGCCTGCTGCGTGAAAACGAAGGCCGCCGCGTACCGGTGACCTTATTCACCAAAGGCGGTGGACAGTGGCTGGAAGCGATGGCCGAAACCGGCTGTGATGCGCTGGGTCTCGACTGGACCACCGATATCGCCGATGCGCGCCGCCGCGTCGGTCACAAAGTGGCGCTGCAGGGCAATATGGACCCTTCCATGCTCTATGCGCCTGCGGGCCGTATTGAAGAAGAAGTCGCGACCATACTGGCCGGCTTTGGTCAGGGAGAGGGCCATGTCTTTAACCTCGGTCATGGCATCCATCAGGATGTGAATCCTGAACACGCCGGCGTATTTGTGGAAGCGGTGCACCGGCTGTCGGCGCAATACCATCGCTAAGGAGCGAATATGGATCTGGCGTCGCTACGTGAACGGCAGCAGGAGCTGGCCGCGTCGGTCATTCGTGAGGATCGACTGGATCGGGATCCTCCCCGGCTGATCGGCGGTGCGGACGTTGGCTTCGAGCAAGAAGGTGAAGTGACGCGGGCGGCTATTGTGCTGCTCGCTTATCCATCTCTGGAACTGGTTGAGTATCAGGTGGCGCGCGTTGCCACCACCATGCCGTATATCCCCGGTTTTCTCTCCTTTCGTGAAACGCCCGCGCTGCTGGCGGCATGGCAGCAGCTCGCACAAAAACCAGACCTGCTCTTTGTCGATGGCCACGGGATTTCTCATCCCCGGCGCCTGGGCGTCGCCAGCCATTTTGGCCTGCTGGTGGATGTTCCGACCATTGGCGTGGCAAAAAAGCGCCTGTGCGGTCAGTTTATGCTGCCCGGCGATGAGCCGGGAGCGCTGGCGCCGCTGATGGATAAAAACGAGCAGCTGGCGTGGGTCTGGCGCAGCAAAGCGCGTTGCAACCCGCTGTTTGTCAGCACCGGTCACCGGGTGGCTCTCGATAGTGCGTTGACATGGGTTCAGCGCTGCATCAAGGGCTACCGCCTGCCGGAGCCTACGCGCTGGGCCGATGCGGTTGCTTCGCGGCGTCCGGCATTTGTGCGTTGGCAAGCAAATCACCGCTGATTCAGGTACACTGCGGCTAATTTCTGACTTCGAGAATTCATCATGTTACAAAACCCGATTCATCTGCGCCTGGAGAAGCTGGAAAGCTGGCAGCACGTCACCTTTATGGCCTGTTTGTGCGAGCGCATGTACCCCAATTACGCGATGTTCTGCCAGCAAACCGGATTTGCCGACGGCCAGCTGTATCGTCGTATCCTCGATCTGATTTGGGAAACTCTGACCGTCAAAGATGCGAAGGTGAATTTCGATAGCCAGCTGGAAAAACTGGAAGAGGCGATTCCGGTGGCCGACGACTATGATCTGTACGGCGTGTACCCGGCTATCGATGCCTGCGTTGCTCTGAGTGAACTGATTCATTCGCGTCTGAGCGGAGAAACGCTTGAGCACGCCATTGAGGTGAGCAAGAGTTCGATTACGACCGTCGCGATGCTGGAAATGACCCAGGCAGGTCGTGAAATGACCGATGAAGAGCTCAAAGAGAACCCGGCGGTTGAGCAAGAATGGGATATTCAGTGGGAAATTTTCCGCCTGCTGGCCGACTGTGAAGAACGCGATATTGAACTGATCAAAGGGCTGCGTGCAGACCTTCGTGAAGCCGGTGAGAGCAATATCGGTATAAATTTTCAGCAGTGAGACCAGAAAACGTGATTTACCGCCTGAATTGTAGCGTCTGAAGGCTTCCATTCCGCCCCCCGTCTGGTCTACATTTGGAGGGCGAAAAAAAGTGGCTATCGGTGCGTGTATGCAGGAGAGTGCTTTTCAGGCATTTCCGTCGCACTCGGTGCTTAGCAAGCGATAAACACATTGTAAGGATAACTTATGAACAAGACTCAACTGATTGATGTAATTGCGGACAAAGCTGACCTGTCCAAAGCACAGGCAAAAGCTGCCCTGGAATCTACCCTGGCTGCAATTACTGAGTCTCTGAAAGAAGGTGATGCTGTTCAACTGGTTGGTTTCGGTACCTTCAAAGTGAACCACCGCGCTGAGCGTACTGGCCGCAACCCGCAGACCGGTAACGAAATCAAAATTGCCGCTGCTAACGTGCCGGCGTTTGTTTCTGGTAAAGCACTGAAAGACGCAGTTAAGTAAGACCGCGTGGCAGTGTACAGTTTTAACGAAGGGGCCTTAAAGCCCCTTTTGTCTATCTGGCGTCGCGCATTGATGCTGGCAGGCGTCGTGCTGATCTCTGCCTGTAGCCATGATTCTTCTGTCCCACCTTTTACCGCCAGCGGGTATGCGGACAACCAGGGCGCGATGCGTATCTGGCGTCTGGACTCCAACGGCGAAGTGCATCTGCTTGCCGCCTTCAGCCCGTGGCGTCACGGCAACACTTCAACCAGCGAATACCGCTGGCAGGGCGACCGGCTCACGCTTATCGAACTCAACGTCTACGGCAAACCGACGGAACACATTCGCGCCCGTTTTGATGATCAGGGCGAACTGAGCTTTATGCAGCGCGAAGTGGACGGACAAAAACAGCAGCTTTCCAGCGATCAGGTGGCGCTTTACCGCTACCGGGCAACGCAGATTCGCCGGACCAGCGACGCATTGCGACAAGGGCGCGTTGTTCTGCGTCAGGGGCGCTGGCATGCCAACCAGACGGTGACGACCTGTGAAGGGCAAACCGTGAAGCCGGATCTGGATGCGCGGGCCTTAGCCCATATTGAACGCCGCCAGAATCACTCCTCCGTTGAGGTGAGCGTGGCGTGGCTGGAAGCCTCAGACGGCGCTCAGCTTTTGCTGGTGGCCAACGAAGACTTCTGTACCTGGCAGCCGCAGGAAAAAACCTTCTGACCTCCTGTCAGAGACGCTTTGCGCTATCGGCGCGGTTACCATTCCCTCTGTCCTCCTCCACCATACGCTTCTCTGAGGCGGGTAGCCGAACATCCTCCGTGACAGGTTGGCGGGCTGACGATAAAAAACGGGCGACTCCAGAATGAAGCCGCCCGTCAATGAGGCCTGTTATGAGGTTACGCTCAGACGCTAGCGTTGCTCGCGGGCAATAGCGCGCCAGCCGATATCGCTACGGCTGAAGCTTCCTTCCCAATGAATACCGGTCAGGAGTTCGTAGGCACGCTGCTGCGCCTGGGCTACGGTGTCGCCCAATGCCGTCACGCACAGTACGCGGCCGCCGTTAGTCACCACGCGCTGGTCGTCGGCAAGCTTCGTCCCGGCATGGAAGACCTTGCCATCCACCGCTTCTTCCTGCGGCAGGCCGAAGATTTCGTCACCGGTGGCGTAGTTGCCCGGATAGCCGCCTGCGGCAACCACCACGCCAAGCGAGGCGCGATCGTCCCACTCGGAGGTTTTCTCATCCAGCTTACCGTCACAGGCGGCGAGGCACAGCTCCACCATATCGGATTTCATACGCAGCATAATGGGCTGCGTTTCCGGATCGCCGAAACGGCAGTTGAACTCGATGACTTTTGGATTGCCCTGTTTGTCGATCATCAGACCGGCGTACAGGAAACCGGTATAGGTATTGCCTTCCGCCGCCATGCCTTTGACCGTTGGCCAAATGATGCGATCCATCGTGCGCTGATGCACCTCATCCGTGACCACCGGGGCGGGTGAGTAGGCGCCCATACCGCCGGTATTCGGACCGGTATCGCCATTGCCTACGCGTTTGTGGTCCTGGCTGGTGGCCATCGGCAGGACGTGCTCGCCGTCGACCATGACGATAAAGCTGGCTTCTTCACCATCGAGGAACTCTTCGATCACGATCCGATGACCCGCGTCGCCAAATGCGTTGCCGGCCAGCATATCCTGAACCGCCTCTTCCGCTTCTTGTAGCGTCATCGCGACAATCACGCCTTTACCGGCCGCCAGACCGTCCGCCTTGATAACAATCGGGGCGCCTTTTTCGCGCAGATAGGCCAGTGCCGGTTCGACTTCGGTGAAGTTCTGATATTCCGCGGTCGGAATGTTATGCCGCGCGAGGAAATCTTTGGTAAAGGCTTTTGAGCCTTCCAGCTGGGCGGCGCCTTCGGTCGGGCCGAAGATTTTCAGGCCCGCAGCGCGGAACGCATCGACAATGCCAATCACCAGCGGCGCTTCCGGGCCGACGATGGTCAGATCGATCTTTTCGCGCTGTGCAAAGTCCAGCAGCGCCGGAATATCGGTCACGCCGATATTCACGTTTTGCAGCGCAGGCTCCAGGGCGGTGCCGGCGTTACCCGGCGCCACGTAGACGGTGTCGACCAGCGGAGACTGTGCCGCCTTCCATCCCAGCGCGTGCTCGCGGCCGCCGTTGCCAATCACTAATACTTTCATGTTCTGCTCCGTGAATTAATGGCGGAAGTGACGCATGTCGGTGAAGATCATCGCAATGCCGTGTTCGTCAGCTGCGGCAATGACTTCATCATCACGGATAGAGCCGCCAGGCTGGATAACACAGGTAATGCCCACTGCAGCAGCAGCGTCGATACCGTCACGGAACGGGAAGAAGGCGTCAGAAGCCATTGCCGAGCCTTTCACTTCCAGACCTTCATCGCCCGCTTTGATACCGGCAATTTTCGCCGAGTAAACGCGGCTCATCTGGCCTGCACCTATCCCGATGGTCATGTTCTCTTTTGCATAGACAATCGCGTTGGATTTCACGAACTTCGCCACTTTCCAGCAGAACAGCGCGTCGCGCAGTTCCTGCTCGGTAGGCTGGCGTTTCGTCACGACGCGCAGATCGCTCTCGGTGACCATGCCCAGGTCGCGATCCTGAACCAGCAGGCCGCCGTTAACGCGTTTGAAATCGAGACCCGGGACGCGTGCCGCCCACTCGCCGCAGGTCAGAACGCGGACGTTCTGCTTGGCCGCCGTCACCTTCAGGGCCTCTTCGCTGGCGGATGGGGCAATGATCACTTCAACAAACTGGCGAGAAATGATGGCCTGCGCGGTTTCCGCATCCAGTTCACGGTTGAAGGCGATAATGCCGCCGAATGCGGAGGTCGGGTCGGTTTTGTAGGCGCGATCGTAAGCATCCAGAATTGAAGTGCTGACTGCGACGCCGCACGGGTTGGCGTGTTTGACAATCACGCAGGCCGGTTCGCTGAACTCTTTCACGCACTCCAGCGCCGCATCGGTATCGGCGATGTTGTTATAAGAAAGGGCTTTGCCTTGAACCTGAGTGGCGGTCGCAACCGACGCCTCTTTAATGTCTTCTTCTATATAGAAGGCGGCCTGCTGATGGCTGTTCTCGCCGTAGCGCATATCCTGCTTCTTAATGAAGTTCAGGTTCAGCGTACGCGGGAAGCGGCCGGAGGCTTCCTGAGTCTCACCATGATAGGCCGGAACCATGCTGCCGAAGTAGTTGGCAATCATGCTGTCGTAGGCAGCGGTGTGCTCGAAAGCTTTAATGGCGAGATCGAAGCGGGTTTCCAGAGTCAGGGAACCGTCGTTAGCATCCATCTCTTTAATAATGGCGTGGTAGTCATGGCTCTTCACGACGATAGCCACGTCTTTATGGTTCTTGGCCGCGGAGCGCACCATGGTCGGGCCGCCGATATCGATATTTTCTACCGCATCTTCCAGCGAACACCCTTCGCGGGCGACGGTCTGGGCAAACGGATAAAGGTTAACAACAACCATATCGATAGGAGAGATCGCGTGCTGGGCCATGATCTCATCATCCTGGCCGCGACGGCCGAGAATACCGCCGTGTACTTTTGGATGCAGGGTCTTAACGCGTCCATCCATCATTTCCGGGAAACCGGTGTAGTCAGAGACTTCGGTTACCGGCAGACCTTTCTCAGCCAGCAGGCGTGCGGTACCACCCGTAGACAGTAGCTCAACACCACGAGCGGAAAGAGCCTGCGCGAATTCGACGATACCGGCCTTGTCAGAAACACTGAGCAGAGCGCGGCGGACTGGACGACGTTGTTGCATGGTATTAAATCCCCAGGATTTGAACATTACAGAGAGCGTTAGGTGAGTTTTTGTCGAAAAACTCACCTAACGCACCCAACCGGGCATCCTTGTCATAGCGCGGCATTGTAACGAAAACGTTTGCGCAACGCTCGCGAATTTTTATCTTTCTCTTTTTTGCCGCTCTCTTCTCTATATAGAAGGGGCTTTTGACGGACTTTATCAGCTAAGAAGGGGCGCAATCTGTGGATAATTCTGTGTGTAACAGGGTATAAAGCGGGGTTTTGCTGGGGAATGCAGCAGTCAGTCATTTTTCTGCAATTTTTCTATTGCGGGCGCTCGAGAACTCCCTATAATGCGCCTCCATCGACACGGAACAACGGCAAACAAGCCGCCGGGTTGAAAGAGAAAACTTCTGAAAAACGA
>NZ_BCYR01000023.1 GCF_001598295.1 Klebsiella ornithinolytica NBRC 105727 = ATCC 31898 | reverse complement strand
GGCTGAATGACTTTATGCAGACACACGGCGCTGAACTGGCGGCCACGCTTGCGCCGGAGTTGATGGGACTCAGCCAACAGCCCGCACTCCTGACCGGCCATGCGCTCGACCGTTCGGCGCATTACCTGCGCGAAGCCCTGTCCGTTTGGCTGAGTGCCGGTGAAGAAATTCATTATTCCGCAGAAGACAGCGATATTTTAACGGCCATCGGATTCAGGCCTGACGCGGCTTCGCGGGTGGATAATCAGGAAAAATACACCCCCGCACAGAGTCTGATTTATGCCCGCCGGCGCACGGAACTGGCCAGTAAGTAGCTCCGCAAAAAATCCCCGAAAATACCGCCATTTTTCCCGAATTAAGCCATGCATCCACAGGGTGCATGGTTTTGCATGCGCTTTCCTGTCCCGTCACTCCCTTCGCAACCCTGTCCCGGCGCGGCCTGAGCCTGCCCATGCACCTGCATGAAAACCGACCCACGAAGCGGGCAGGCGTGGCGGGGAGAGCATTGCGCGCCAGAGTAATTAGCCAATGGACAGAAATTTATTTTCTCTGTTAGCCCAATATTCTTGGGGCGCAACTTGTAACCCAGTACTAAATGAATCCAGATGCTCTTCAATTAACTGTGATTCAGCATATATCTTCCATGCTTTCGGATAGAATGAGCGTAGAATGAACGCGGTAAATGATAACGGAGTCAGCATTTTCTTCGTTGCTATTCTACCTTCATTTTCTGAACCGAAATGAAAGTGGCAGTACGGATGAGAATGTTCACAATAATGTTCATCATCTATATCATATCTTACAGGCATAGGCGGGAAGTTCTTTGTGTGAGTATCGATGTAATTATCATATTCTTGACTTATCATTACTCTGTACTCCTCTACATCTTGCCACTCATCTTCTGGATAATAGGTATCCAAATACTCTCTGTAGTCCAAGGTTTTAACAGGTGTCATTAAGTAGGTATAACTATTATACTTGAAAATGAATAATGAGCCATCGTCAAGTTGTATGTTAAACCATTGATTTAATGTGCATTTTTCCCATGCTTTTTCGTAAGATAAAGGGCGTAGCTCTCCAGGCATATTGTCAGGGTAATAAACGTCATTGTTATAATTACCTAGTAAATCAACATTTCGCACAAGATTAATGGACGCTTTAGCGGTTGTATTAAATGTGGCTAAGTTGATCATGATTTTTTCATCCTTTTCGCTTCATACTCGCGTAATAAAGCTTTTAACCCGTCGACACCGTGAGCCTCAAGTAATTTTTGAAAATCTTCCGGACTTTCATCATGAGCAAATCTTTGTAGGTCGATCTCGATTTTATCAAGGGTCTGTCCTGATGGATAATTGAATTTAAGATAAGGAATGTTGTTTTTTGCTTGCTGAATTTCATCGAAAAGTTCAATGGCAGGATATCCAATCCCAGTCATTGTAAGCCAACCTTTGGTGCGAGTCATCGCTGTGAAAAGTAAGTTTCTATTTTTTACATTTGGGTTGTGATATAAACATTCACTACCAATTATGTAAACGCTATATCCTTCGTTTCCTTTTGCTTTATGGATTGTGGAATAAGTAACTTTGTTATCCACAGAAAAATCACTAATATTATATTTATCAGCATTAACATTGTTTACGTCTATTCCATACTCAGATAAAAAATATGAGATTTGGTTGTAATAATTTTTATAGTGTTTGTCATCAGCGCAAACTATCAATATATCGGAAGCATTTAGACCTTCGCTCACGATATCAATTTGTATTTTTTGCGCTACCCATTGGCATTCTGATGATAAATTTTCATGGTGCTGAGTTATTATTAGTTTATCTTTATCTGCATCATATAATGTTGGGGATGTTTCAATCGTTCTAAATACAGATATTTTCTCACCAGACACAAAGCGTTCACCATGATTACCTTCCACTTGATAACCAAGATTTTTCCAGTCCTCAGGTGTCTTTATAGCTTGCACTGGATTGCCATAAACACCTAAACCTACAGCATGGGCACATATAAGTGTCGCGCATGGGGTTCGGTAACAACTATTAAGAAACTTGTCTAAACTTAAATTTTTACCTTCACCTAATATTTCTTCAATTGTTGGCGCTGTTGTCTGAAAAATGTTTTGGAAGACGTCCAATCCAAATACCATTTTGTCGTTATGAGCCAGTTTCAGACAAAGTTGTAGGAAAGAGCTATCAAAATCTTGAGCCTCGTCGACAAAAACATAGTCATATTGCTTTTTGATTGCATAATTTTCTATTAAATTTCTACATGCATATGAAAATGGTTCTTTAGGAGCAACACGCTGTGCCTCGCCAAAATTAATGAATCGAGCAGAGTTATTCTGACAGGTGTTATAATATACTCCTGGCGCATTGCCTCCTCCCCAAGCATGAAGAATATCTATTGTCCCCTCAAAGTCAGGATCCAAATCATTGAATTGTCTATAGAATCTTGTTATTAGTCTTTTAACGTGTTGATATAACGCTTTGGTACTAAAAGTATAAAGTATTTTTTTATCAGGGTTGCGCAAATGAGTGATTGCCACTTTCATTGCCAGAACCACTGTTTTACCTGAGCCAGCTAAGCCACGAATTCGTTCAATCCCTTCTACTTCATTGACGCAACTTCCTAGCTGATTGCTATCAAATCGTGCAATTGATGATTCTAGCTTGCTAACGATTTGTACTTTTGATTCTTCAGAAAAACCATCAGTATCACGTTGTTTTACTCTAATTAATCCTTTTCCGCCTTCAATGGTCGAAGCTGCTTCACTATAAATATCCTCACTTATAGGGTTTTCAAATTGTTCTATGAATCTTTCTATTGATGTTTTAGATACAATGACTTCACTATCAGTATCATATTCTTTTTGTGGATCTGCATATGGAGCAAAAATAGCAGATTCAACAGTTATGTTCAGTTCTCTCCTGTTTTTTCGTAAGGCTTTTTGTTTTAAAAGGCGAGAATAAATCTGGCTATATATGTTTTCTAACAACGTGTCATTATTTGGTAGCGTCGTTTCAGCATCTCTTTCATGACAATCTGAAAGATAAAAAATAATAATCCCATACAGTCGAGAGACTAACATTAATGGAGAAATAACCAAGTTGTCGTCATCATCTTTGTATAAAGGAAAATCGTAGTATAATTCGGACTCTTGAAGATGCAATTTTTGTTCTTGATCTAACTCATTAAGGATTGTGTACAATCTTCCAGCTTCTTGGTTAGCGAATAATTTGTTTCTGTCTGCATTTAATTTCATATTAATCTTCCTTAAGAAATATCTTTTTTGCAGTAGGAAGTAGTTACAAAGGCTCCCCACCATTGCATTAATTCTTCCCTTTGTGACAAATACGTCGAGCGATTGTATGCTCTTCTGACTTCGTTTTTGTCACTATGAGCTAGTGCTGCCTCAATTACATCAGAATTGAATTCAGCTTCATTCATGGCAGTGCTAGCTATAGACCTTAATCCATGAGCAACTAATTTACCAGCATATCCAATTCTCTTTAATGCAGCATTCGCTGTTTGGCTGTTCATCGGCATTTTCGGATCATTTCTGCTCGGAAAAATATGTTCCCGATGAGCACTAATAGGCTTCATCACATCGAGAATATCTAATGCCTGAGGAGACAAAGGAACAATGTGCTCACGCTTGGCCTTCATTCGTTCGGCTGGAATCGTCCAGAGTTTGGCATCAAGATCGATCTCTGCCCATCGAGCGCCAGAAGCCTCAGAGGGACGCACAAGTGTCAGGAGCTGCCATTCAATTAGACAGCGAGTCGAAACAGAGAGATTCGACATCACCAAAGAGCGCATTAGCTTCGGCAATTCTTCTGGCCGGAGTGTCGGCATATTTTGTTTTTTGGGTTTTTCAAACGCCATGCCAACACCTGATGCCGGGTTTGTATCAATCAGGCCTGTGTTAACTGCGAAAATCATGATTTCGTTAACACGTTGCACAAGGCGACGAACAGTCTCAAGTGCTCCACGCGCTTTGATTGGTTCCAATGCTTCAACTATCGTTCTCGCCTTAATCTCCTGAACTGGTATCGCTCCTATTTCAGGGAATACATCTTTATCTAAAGAGCGCCAAATGTCCTTTGCATAATCCTCTGTGACACTTCTGCTTTTTATCTGGAACCAGTTAGCAGCCACGGTTGAAAAAATGCTGTCTAACTCAATTTGGCGTTGTTCTGACACTTGTTCCTGTTGCTGTTGCGGATCCATGCTCTGCGCGAGCGTGGTTAAGTGTTGGTCGCGTATCTGGCGAGCTGCTGCGAGTGTAAGGGCAGGGTATGAGCCGAGACTCAAATTTGTGCGGCTGCTACTTCCCGGTCGTTGATAACGGAAGCGCCAAAGTTTTTTACCGGAGGTTTTGACGAGTAAGAACAGGCCATCACCATCATGCAGGGTGAAGTCTTTTTCGCGGGGTTTCGCTTTGAGGATTTCGTTATTAGTTAGGGGGCGTGTAATGCGCGCCATGTCTGGATCCCTTCCATAATTGGTACACGTTTAATGGACCACAGTATAGCGTGTACCTAAACGTGTACCAATTTTCTCTGGATTTAGCCGGAAGTTCTCGGACAACGACAGACACAAAAAAGCCCGCAGGGCTTGTGCTATGCGGGCTTTCCGTACTTCACCGGAAGTATCCGGATCATTATTTGGTGGAGCTGGCGGGAGTTGAACCCGCGTCCGAAATTCCTACATCCTCGGCACTACATGCTTAGTCCAGTCTTTACATTCGCTGGCCAGCTGCGGACGGACACGCCACTGACAAACTAGCCTGATTAGTTTTAACGCTTCAACCCCAGGCAGGGCTTCCACGCGATCTCTTTTGGGTTTGACCTCTCTTTATTCCCCGTCTTAAGAGCGGAAGCTAGGGAGAGAGGGCTCTTAGCAGGTTATTAAGCTGCTAAAGCGTAGTTTTCGTCGTTTGCGACTATTTTTTTGCGGCTTTTTACGAGGCCAACCGCCCCTCGGCATGCACCTTGGGTTTCGCGAATCCCGTCGAATCCAGAATCAGCCCCAATGTGTTAAGGCGAGTATAACAGATTTGTGAATGGAGTTACCAGCACTCGTTCGCACGATTATGGGGGCTGGGTGGGTGAAAAAGCAGCATCAACAACGATATAGCGCATAAGGGCCAGCTGAGCCGGCCCTTAAAAAGAGGGGGATTAGCGACCGGCGTGTTTCATAATACGGGCTTTATCCAGCGCCCACTCGCGATCTTTGAGATCGGTACGCTTATCGTGCTGCTTCTTACCTTTGGCGACGCCGATTTTCACTTTGCACCAGGCGTTCTTCCAGTACAGCGACAGGGCTACGACAGTGTAGCCTTCACGGTTGATTCGGCCGTACAGGGCATCCAGCTCGCGCTGATTAAGCAGCAGCTTACGGGTACGCGTCGGGTCGCAGACGTAGTGGGTCGATGCCACGGCCATCGGCGTAAAGTTGGCACCAAAGAGATAGGCTTCGCCATCTTTCAGGATGACATAGCTGTCGCTGATGTTGGCTTTGCCGGCGCGCAGAGATTTGACTTCCCACCCTTGCAGGGCAAGACCAGCCTCGTATTCATCTTCGATAAAGTATTCATGGCGGGCGCGTTTATTCAGCGCAATGGTGGCTGATCCAGGTTTGTGGGCTTTTTTCTTGGTCATAATGTCCTGAAGTCATTGCTAAACGGGAACACAGTACCTCAATCCATCCTGCGAGGTGTAATGCGCTATCTTAGCACGAGTTGCGGCACAGCGTTTTTTTTAGCGGCAGATAAATGATATTATTTGCGATGTGTATAAATGTGGAACTTGCTATGCCTCAGATTAGCCGTACTGCGCTGGTGCCCTTCAGTGTGGAACAGATGTATCAACTCGTAAATGACGTGAAGTCCTATCCTGATTTTTTGCCTGGCTGCACCGGGAGCCGTGTGCTGGAGTCTGGGCCGACGCAGATGATGGCGGCGGTTGATGTGTCCAAAGCAGGCATCAGTAAGACCTTTACGACGCGTAATACCCTTACCAGTAACCAGAGCATTTTAATGAGCCTGGTCGATGGCCCGTTTAAAAAGCTGATTGGCGGCTGGAAGTTTATCCCGCTGAGCTCGGATGCCTGCAAAATTGAGTTTCATCTCGATTTTGAATTCACCAATATGCTGATTGAGATGGCGTTTGGTCGCATCTTCAAAGAGCTGGCATTAAATATGGTTCAGGCTTTCACGGCCAGGGCCAAAGAGGTCTATCGTGTCGGCTAACATCGTGGTGGAAGTTGCCTATGCCTTGCCGGAGAAGCAGTACCTGCAAAGCGTAAAGCTTGAAGAGGGCGCAACGGTTGAACAGGCGATTATTGCCAGCGGCCTGCTGGCGCTGCGCTGCGATATCGATCTGGCGAAGAACAAGGTCGGAATCTACAGTCGCCCGGTTAAGCTGAATGATGTGGTGCATGATGGCGATCGGGTGGAAATCTACCGCCCGCTGATTGCCGATCCGAAAGAGCTGCGTCGTCAGCGCGCGGAGAAAAACGCCGGGAAATAGCGGCGAAAGGGATAAAAAAAGCGCTCAGTGAGCGCTTTTTGTCTTTTTGCAGCAAGGTGTTTACGGCATTACTCGTTGGTCAGAGCCGGTTTGTTATCAATGTTGGTTAACACGCCGCTGCTGTTGAAGGTCAGCGTTAGCGTCTGCTGGGTGATTTTTTCATGCCCAGGCTGCTGACGGAAAACATAGAACCAGGTGTTGGTACCAAACGGATCCGACATCATTGGGGTACCCAGCGCATAAGCAACCTGCTGTTGCGTCATGCCGACACGAATTTTTGCTACATCGTTGGGTGCCAGATAGTTACCCTGGTTGATATCAGGACGGTAAACCACTCGTTCCAGAGTGGAACAGCCTGCGGTCAACATGAGAAGAACCGCTGCGGCAGCAGTCAGCGTTTTACAGCGCATAGTGATTTTATTCCTTTTCGGGCCCGAGCAGTACGTGGCTCATCTGTAATATGCCGATAATAATAGACCTTTGCCCAGTTGGAAACCTTCGACTGCAGGTCTTGCGGCAATTTGCTGTTCACTATGACTCTGCGAAAATCAAAAAGTTTACGCCGCGAGCAACTCTTTCGCGTTTGCCAGCGTATTACGAGTGACTTCGCTACCGCCCAGCAGACGGGCCAGTTCCTGCAGTCGCGCCCGTTTGTCGAGCGGGTGCATATGGGTTTCCGTCATCTCGCCGTCGGTCTCTTTGCAGACGAAGAAATGATGATGGCCACAGCCGGCAACCTGCGGCAGGTGAGTGACGCACATGACCTGGGTCGATTCGCCCAGCTGACGCAGCAGTTTGCCGACGACTGCCGCCGTCGGGCCGCTGATACCGACATCTACCTCATCGAAAATCAGGGCCGGCGTTTCCATCTTCCGCGCGGTAATGACCTGAATGGCCAACGCAATACGCGACAGTTCGCCACCGGAAGCGACTTTAGCAATGGGCTGAAGCGGCTGTCCTGGGTTGGTGGTGACGCGAAACTCAATACGGTCGGCCCCTTCGGCGGTGAGATGACGCTCATCAAAGGCAACCTCGATGGCAAACACCCCGTGAGGCATGGAAAGTGAGCGCATACTCTCCGTGATTAACTGCGCCAGCTCTTGCGCACTGGTTTGACGCAGAGCGTGCAGCTGCTGAGCAGTCTCTAGCGCCAGCTGATGGTGTTCTATCACGGTCTGGCTAAGTGATTCCAGCGAGCCCGCGCTGTCGTCCAGCAGCCGCTGCTCTTCCAGCAGACCCTGATAAAATGCGGGGAGCTCTTCCGGGGTGATCTGATGCTTACGCGCCAGGGCTATCTGGCGAGAGATGCGTTGCTCGAGCTCGAACAGACGATTCGGGTCGAGATCCAGACGGTCGTTATAGTGACGCAGTTCGTCGCTGGCTTCGCTGAGCTGAATAGCCGCCTCTTCAAGCATATCCAGCACGCCCGAGAGCTTGCTGTCCATACCGACGAGCTCGGTCACCAGCTGCCTGGCAGTGTAGAGCTGGCTCTGCAGGTTGGCTTCTTCGCCATCTGCGAGCACCGTCAGCGCGTGCTGACAGGTGGTCAGCAGCTGGCCGCTGTTGGCCAGACGTTTGTACTCTTCATCGATTTGTTCGAACTCACCCGGCTGTGGATTGAACTCATTCAACTCTTTCAGCTGATATTGCAGCAGGTCGGCGCGGGCTGCGCGTTCCTGGCTCTGCTGCTGATGCTGGGCCAGCTCGCGGCAGCTTTGATGCCACTGGCGGTAGTGTTCAGCCATACGCTGAGTAAGCGCATACTCACCGGTATAACCATCGAGCAGCGTTTTTTGGTGTTCTGGCTTCGTTAATAGCTGGTGCGCGTGCTGGCCGTGGATCTGAATAAGCAGCTGACCAAGCTCGCGAAGCTGGGAGAGGGGAACGGCGGTACCGTTAATGAAGCCGCGCGAACGACCGTCGGTGCTGATGACGCGGCGAAGTAAACACTCACGTCCGCTTTCCAGCTGGTTCTCTTCCAGCCAGCGCTGCGCCGCCGGAGTATCTTTTAAGGCGAAGCGGGCGCACAGGTCTGCGCGGCTGGCGCCTCTTCGCACCATGTCTGCTTCGGCTCTTCCGCCGAGGCACAGCCCCAGCGCATCAATGGCAATAGATTTCCCTGCACCGGTTTCCCCGGTGATCGCGGTCATTCCGCTGTGAAAATCGATTTCCAGTTCACGAACGATAGCAAAGTTACTGATGGTGAGTTGCGCCAGCATAGCTGCCTTCCTGTATGAAAAACCATTACTGTGTTTTCGTACAGTATAGACTGGTTTTTTATCCAGTAAAGAGGCGACTGCTAAAATCAGAACAATTTTTTCGACCAGCCGAGTTTGGTGCTCAATGTATTGAAATAGCTGTAATCTTTTGGATGAATGAGATTCAGATGATAATCGCAGCGGTGGATAAGGACATCTTCGCCATCCTGAATCGGCAGCGCTATCTGGCTGTCGCAGCTGATCTCCAGATCGCTGCAGCGCTGGGAAAAACGCAGGCGAATGGTGCTGTCGCCGTTAATCACCAGCGGACGCGCCGAGAGGGTATGCGGGAACATAGGGACCAGGGTAATGGCATCCAGGGAGGGTGTCAGGATGGGGCCTCCGGCGGATAATGAATAGGCGGTGGAGCCCGTCGGCGTGGAGATAATCAGGCCGTCTGAACGTTGGGAGAAGGCAAACACCTCATCGATATACACTTCGAACTCAATCATATGCGCGACTTTGCCCGGGTGCAGGACCACTTCATTAATCGCTGTGCTGATGCGCTTCTGGCAATCTTGCTGGCAGACCTGGGCTTCCAGCAAAAAACGTTTTTCCGAAATGTAGTGGCCTTCCAGGACGTCGGCGAGCTGCTGTAGAGCGTTATCCGGGTCGAGATCGGTCAGAAAACCTAGGTTGCCGCGGTTAATGCCGATGACGTTGATATCGTAACGTGCCAGCGTTCGCGCTGCGCCGAGCATATTGCCGTCGCCGCCCACCACTACCGCCAGATCCGCCTGCTGACCAATTTCCGCCAGCGTGCCCGTTTTGACGTTGCTAAGCTGGAGCTCATGGGCAATCTGTTGTTCGACCAGAACCTCGTAGCCTTTGCCGGAGAGCCAGCGCCAGAGCATTTCATGTGTGGTCAGCGCGGTTGGGTGACGAGGGTGTCCCACAATGCCTATACACTTGAAATGGTTCTTCATGTTCTGGATGTCCTTGCGTTAAATGAATGATGACAATCTGACAGCTTCCCTTGAAACCCGGAAACGGATCCCCATAATAAGCGAAGTTAGCGAGATGAATGCGAAAAAAACGCGGAGAAATTCATGAGTAGTAAAGAACAGAAAACGCCTGACGGGCAAGCCCCGGAAGAAATTATCACGGAACAGCACGAGAACGTTGAGGCGGTTGAGCCTGAAGTTTCTGCTGAGCAGGTGGATCCGCGCGATGAAAAAATTGCGAATCTGGAAGCGCAGCTGGCTGAAGCTCAGACTCGTGAACGCGATGGTGTCCTGCGCATAAAAGCGGAAATGGAAAACCTGCGTCGTCGTACCGAGCTGGACGTGGAAAAAGCGCACAAATTTGCTCTGGAGAAGTTCGTTAACGAACTGCTGCCGGTTATCGACAGCCTGGACCGCGCGCTGGAAGTGGCCGATAAAGCCAATCCGGACATGGCTTCCATGGTTGAAGGTATTGAGCTGACGCTGAAGTCGATGCTGGATGTCGTACGCAAATTCGGTGTGGAAGTGATTGCCGATACCAACGTGCCGCTGGATCCTAACGTGCACCAGGCCATCGCCATGGTTGAGTCTGACGATGTGGCGGCTGGCAACGTGCTGGGCGTGATGCAAAAGGGCTATACCCTGAACGGTCGTACCATTCGCGCAGCGATGGTAACCGTAGCGAAAGCGAAATAATTCGCCTCCAACGGCCGCCCAAGGGCGGCCGTTTTTTATTGTTTTTATCGCGTTGCGGTTTTGTTGCCAGGAAAGCTGCGGGCAAAAAAAACGGCGAACCCAGGGTCCACCGTCTCTGCGTCAGGCCTGTCGATTACTCGGCGGCGCTCTCGCGAAGGGGCTTCACCGGCTTGACCTTCACCTGCTTAATCATATTGTCCTGGACGTCGAGAATATCGATATCATATTGCTCGATGCGCACGCGCGTGCCGGGAACCGGGATCTCTTCCAGCGCCTCCAGAATAATCCCGTTAACCGTTCGGGCCTCATCTTCCGGCAGATGCCAGTTAAACGCTTTATTGATTTCGCGCACGTTGGCGCTGCCATCAATGATGACGGTTCCGTCGGTTAACGGCGTGACTTCTTCAGCCAGCGTCGGCGACATTGAGGTAGTGAAGTCACCGACAATCTCTTCGAGAATATCTTCTACCGTCACCAGCCCCTGGATGTCACCGTACTCATCGACCACCAGGCCTACTTTCTTCTTATTGCGCTGGAACTTCACCAGCTGCGTGCTGAGCGGCGTTCCTTCCGGCACGAAGTAAATTTCATCGGCGGCGCGCAGCATCACCTCTTTGGTGAACTCTTTTTTCTCGGTCATCAGGCGATAGGCTTCACGTACGCGCAGCATGCTGATGGCGTCGTCCAGCGAGCCGCGATACAGCACGATGCGTCCGTGAGGAGAGTGGGTCAGCTGGCGAACGATTGATTTCCAGTCGTCGTTAATATCAATACCGATAATTTCATTGCGCGGGACCATGATGTCATTGACGCTGACCTTTTCGAGATCCAACACCGACAGCAGCATGTCCTGGTTACGGCGGGAGATTTGGGTCCGCGACTCGTTCACGATGGTGCGCAGCTCATCTTTGCTCAGCGCGCCGCTGACGATAATATCGGTTTTGATGCCCATCATGCGCATCAGGAGGCGGGTGATGGTGTTCAGCAGCCAGACCAGCGGCATCATCAGCACCTGCAGCGGCGCCAGTAAGAAGCTGCTCGGGTAGGCGACCTTTTCCGGATACAGCGCCGCGATGGTTTTAGGCAGGACCTCGGCAAAAACCAGGACCACGAAGGTCAGTACGCCGGTGGCAATGGCCACCCCGGCATCGCCATACAGACGCATACCGACAATCGTCCCCAGCGCGGAGGCGAGGATGTTGACGAGGTTATTGCCGATCAGCACCAGGCTGATTAAACGGTCGGGTTTGCGCAGCAGCTTTTCTACGCGCTTTGCCTGGCGGTTGCCTTGTTTCGCCATATGCCGCAGTCGATAGCGGTTCAGGGTCATCATCCCGGTTTCAGAACCGGAGAAATAGGCGGAGATAATCACCATGATAATCAGCGTCACGATCAGCGTGGTGGTAGATATGTGTTCCAGGGGGGACTCCTTAACGCCTGGCCCGGTAGGCTATTTTATGAGCCTGCTGGCGCTGAGCGCGCCAGTCTTCAGGCTTTCTGCAATGATGACACCTGCCGGGACAGGCGGGTGTTCGGGGTTAACTAATAAACTGTTGAAGCACGCGGCTGCCAAAGTAAGCCAGCGTCAGCAGGCCTGCACCGGTGACGTTAAACCAGACGACCCGACGACCGCGCCATCCTTCATGATAGTGGCCCCACAACAGAACGATATAGACGAACCACGCGACGATCGACAGCACGGCTTTATCGATATTTTCCGTGCTAAACAGGTTATGCATATAAAACAAACCGGTGCACAACGTCAGCGTCAGCAGGACCACGCCGACCTGCGTAATATGAAACATTTTACGCTCGATACTCATCAGCGGCGGCATTTCATGGCTGAAGGCCAGCTTTTTGTTCTTCAACTGATAATCGATCCATGCCAGCTGGAGCGCATACAGCGCGGCAATAATCAGCGTCGCATAAGAGAAGAGCGACAGGCCGATGTGCACCAGCATTCCCGGCGTGGTTTCCAGATGGGTGATGTATTCGTTCGGCACGAAAGTGGCGAAAGCCAGGTTAATCAACGCAAATGCGTAGACGATAGGCAGCAGCAGCCAGCCGCGGTTACGCGACGCGACGATAGTCATCACCGTACAGATCATCAGACTGACCAGCGAACCGACGTTTAATAAACTGAGATTCTGTCCGCTCTCGCCGCCGGGGAAAATACGTGACTCCAGCGCAAAAGCATGACAAATCAACGCAATAGTTGCGGAAAGAATCGCCATCCGCCGCCAGCTGCTGTTTTTTTGCAACAGGCCGGGGATGATCAGCGCAAGGCTGATGGAGTAGGCGACAAGCGCGAGCAGAGCAAAAACAGGCATATGGGTGTCGACTGTTGACTAAATAAGAAAGAGAAGCAGTATAGCGTCACGCGACGTCTGCTCCAACCGTTGCATCACATCGCGCTTCATGTCGTGTTATACTGCGCCAAATCCGTGTTTTCGTGTCGCTGCTGCGACCGACAGTTTCCACCTCAGGCGAGAGACAATGTTTGATAATTTAACCGATCGTTTGTCGCGTTCGCTGCGCAACATTAGCGGCCGCGGACGCCTTACCGAAGACAATATTAAAGATACCCTGCGTGAAGTCCGCATGGCGCTGCTGGAGGCGGACGTCGCGCTGCCTGTCGTTCGTGACTTCATCAGCCGCGTCAAAGAGAGCGCGGTGGGTCATGAAGTAAACAAAAGCCTGACCCCGGGTCAGGAGTTTGTCAAAATCGTACGTAACGAGCTGGTTGCGGCGATGGGCGAAGAGAACCAGGCGCTGGATTTAGCCGCTCAGCCGCCGGCCGTCGTGCTGATGGCGGGTCTGCAGGGTGCGGGTAAAACCACCAGCGTCGCGAAGCTGGGTAAATTCCTGCGTGAGAAGCACAAGAAGAAAGTGCTGGTGGTCTCCGCGGACGTTTATCGCCCGGCGGCGATTAAACAGCTGGAAACGTTGGCTGAGCAGGTTAACGTTGATTTCTTCCCGTCCGATGTGGGCCAGAAGCCGATCGATATCGTTAACGCCGCGCTGAAAGAAGCGAAGCTGAAGTTCTACGACGTGCTGCTGGTGGATACCGCCGGTCGTCTGCACGTTGATGAAGCGATGATGGACGAAATCAAACAGGTCCACGCTTCTCTTAACCCGGTAGAAACGCTGTTCGTCGTTGATGCGATGACCGGTCAGGATGCCGCGAATACCGCCAAAGCCTTTAACGAAGCGCTGCCGCTGACCGGCGTGGTGCTGACCAAAGTCGATGGCGACGCCCGCGGCGGTGCCGCGCTGTCGATTCGCCACATCACCGGTAAACCGATTAAGTTCCTTGGCGTCGGTGAAAAGACCGAAGCGCTGGAGCCATTCCACCCGGATCGTATTGCTTCCCGTATTCTCGGCATGGGCGACGTGCTGTCGCTGATCGAAGATATCGAGAGCAAGGTTGACCGCGCGCAGGCCGAGAAGCTGGCCTCCAAGCTGAAGAAAGGCGATGGTTTCGATCTGACCGATTTCCTTGAGCAGCTGCGTCAGATGAAAAACATGGGCGGCATGGCCAGCCTGATGGGCAAACTGCCCGGCATGGGGCAGATCCCGGACAACGTGAAATCCCAGATGGATGACAAAGTGCTGGTGCGGATGGAAGCGATCATCAACTCGATGACGCTGAAAGAGCGTGCTAAGCCGGAAATCATTAAAGGTTCACGTAAGCGCCGTATCGCCGCCGGCTGCGGGATGCAGGTGCAGGATGTGAACCGTCTGCTCAAACAGTTTGATGATATGCAGCGCATGATGAAGAAGATGAAGTCGAAAGGCGGCATGATGAAGATGATGCGTGGGATGAAAGGGATGATGCCCCCAGGATTCCCTGGTCGCTAATCGGCCTGGCTTGTTTGCCATTTCGGCACCGGGGTGTGCTCGCCATCCTCACGTACTACGTGTACGCTCCGGTGGCTGCGCGCACGTCGGCACCGAACTGACCGCACCGCCGACGGCCTTTTATAGCAGACTTATCAACTGTTGATTGCAATTTCCCCAAAAATGAGTAAAATTTTCGGGCTTTTAATATGACACCCGGGCTCCGTTCCTCGATGGGGCCCGGGTGTTCTATTCACACAAGAGGATGTTATGGTAACTATTCGTTTAGCTCGTCACGGCGCTAAAAAGCGTCCGTTCTACCAGGTTGTTGTCACCGACAGCCGTAATGCACGCAACGGTCGCTTCATTGAGCGCGTTGGTTTCTTCAACCCGATCGCTTCTGCGAACGAAGAAGAAACGCGTCTGGATCTGGATCGTATCGCTCACTGGGTTGGCCAGGGCGCTACCGTTTCCGATCGCGTTGCAGCGCTGATCAAAGCAGCAAACAAAGCAGCTTAATCTGTCACGGTGGTCATGATGAGCAAGCAACACACCGCACAAGCACCTGTTGATCCGATCGTATTGGGCAAGATGGGTTCTTCCTACGGTATCCGTGGTTGGCTCAGAGTGTTTTCCTCCACCGAAGACGCCGAAAGCATTTTTGACTATCAGCCCTGGTTAATCCAGAAGGCGGGTCAGTGGCAGGTCGTTGAGCTGGAAAGCTGGCGCCACCATAATCAGGACATCGTTATTAAGCTGAAAGGCATTGACGATCGTGATGCTGCGAATCTGCTGACTAATTGCGAAATTGTCGTGGATTCCTCGCAGCTGCCGAAGCTCGAAGAGGGTGACTATTACTGGAAAGACCTGATGGGCTGCCAGGTAGTAACCACAGAAGGCTATGGCCTTGGTAAAGTCATCGACATGATGGAAACCGGGTCAAATGACGTTCTCGTCATTAAGGCAAACCTGAAAGATGCATTTGGTATCAAGGAGCGGCTGGTTCCGTTCCTCGATGGGCAGGTTATCAAGAAAGTCGATCTCGCTACTCGCACAATCGAAGTAGACTGGGATCCTGGTTTTTAAATTCTCCGGATAAACGGTAAAAGACGGCGCTATGTGGATTGGCATAATTAGCCTGTTTCCTGAAATGTTCCGCGCAATTACCGATTACGGGGTAACTGGCCGGGCAGTAAAAAATGGCCTGCTGAGCATCCAGAGCTGGAGTCCTCGTGACTTTGCTCATGACCGGCACCGTACCGTGGACGATCGTCCTTACGGCGGCGGACCGGGGATGCTAATGATGGTGCAACCCTTACGGGACGCCATTCACACAGCAAAAGCCGCGGCAGGTGAAGGCGCAAAGGTGATTTATCTGTCACCTCAGGGACGCAAGCTTGATCAAGCGGGCGTCAGCGAACTGGCAACGAATCAGAAACTGATTCTGGTGTGCGGTCGCTATGAAGGCATAGATGAGCGCGTAATCCAGACCGAAATTGACGAAGAATGGTCAATCGGTGATTACGTCCTCAGCGGTGGTGAGTTACCAGCCATGACGCTGATTGACTCCGTTTCCCGGTTTATTCCGGGGGTTCTGGGTCATGAGGCATCGGCAACGGAAGATTCCTTTGCCGATGGATTGCTGGACTGCCCACACTATACCCGTCCTGAAGTGTTAGAAGAGATGGAAGTACCGCCAGTTTTGCTGTCGGGAAACCATGCTGAGATTCGTCGCTGGCGTTTGAAACAGTCGCTGGGCCGTACCTGGCTTAGAAGACCTGAACTTTTGGAAAACCTGGCTCTGACTGAAGAGCAAGCAAAGTTGCTGGCGGAGTTCAAAACTGAACACGCAAAACAGCAGCATAAACATGATGGGATGGCGTAAGCCCCCAATATCAGTTTACCCAGGATAAGAGATTAAATTATGAGCAACATTATTAAGCAACTTGAACAAGAACAGATGAAGCAGGACGTACCTTCCTTCCGTCCGGGTGATACCGTGGAAGTGAAAGTATGGGTTGTTGAAGGTTCCAAAAAACGTCTGCAGGCATTCGAGGGCGTGGTTATCGCTATTCGTAACCGCGGTCTGCACTCTGCATTCACTGTTCGTAAAATTTCCAACGGCGAAGGCGTTGAGCGTGTCTTCCAGACTCACTCTCCGGTAGTTGACAGCATTGCTGTTAAACGTCGTGGTGCTGTACGTAAAGCTAAACTGTACTACCTGCGTGAGCGTACCGGTAAGTCTGCTCGTATCAAAGAGCGTCTTAACTAAGATTCGCTTTCGCGACATCCTGATGAAAAGGGCTGGCCCGTTGGGCCGGCCCTTTTTTTATCTTCAATTTAACCATTCTGATGTAAATCATTTACAATATCGCTCTCATTTCGGAGGGGCGGTGGTCAGCAAACTTTCTCTACACTCAGCGTTTATACGGCGGGCCGCATGGCTGGCGCTGTTTTCGATCCTGCTGATTGTGATTGCGCCGCTGATCTCGGTCTCATTGCAAAAAGATCCGATGAGCGCTATGCCCGGCATGCATCATGCCATGATGATGGCGGATATGCCGCATGAGCAGATGATGTCCCACCCGGTGGATTCTCCTGCGCCCCAGTCGACGCACACGATGCCGCTCGACCATGCGGAGGCCTGTGGCTACTGCGTGCTGCTGGCTCACGTTCCGGGGCTGCTGTTTGCGCTGGCGCTGCTTATCTCCGTTATCCTGCGCCGCGTGCGCGTGCTTTTCCCCTGTCTGGTGCTGAAGCGCCGGCATTTCTTCCCCTGGCTGTACCCCGAAACCCGCGCGCCGCCGCATCGGTCTGCTTTTTCTGCTTTTTAAAATAACAAGGCGCACAGCGCCACGTTCTCTTTTTGCTTTCAGAAAGGAAAAGTATGACTACCTGCACCTCGCGCGCGGCATGGCTGAACCTGCTGCGACGCCTCCATTTCTATATTGGTCTGTTTATCGGGCCGTTTATCTTCGTGGCGGCCCTTACCGGGACGCTGTACGTGGCCACTCCACAGCTGGAGAACTGGCTCTATCAGGATGCCCTTCGTGGCTCGTTGAGCGGCGATCGTCAGCCGCTTAGCGCCCAGCTGGCGGTCGCGGAAGAGACGACTCAGGGGAATCTTCGTTTACAGGCGTTGCGCCCGGCGATTAAGGCCGGGGAGACCACGCGGGTGATGTTTGCCGATCCGCAGTTGGGAGAGTCTGAGTCCCGGGCGATCTTTATCGACCCGGTAACGCTGAAAGTGAAGGGCGATATGACGGTCTATGGTACCAGCGGAATTTTACCGCTGCGCCAGTGGATCGATTACGCCCATAAATCATTGCTGCTCGGGGATAGCGGCCGGCTTTATAGCGAGCTGGCTGCATCATGGATGTGGGTTGCGGCTCTCGGTGGCATTGTCCTCTGGGCGATGACTCGTCCCCGCAGGCGGATAAATAATCGTATGCAGAATAGCCGTCGTCTGCATGTTTCTCTGGGCTGGGGGCTACTGGCAGGTATGCTGCTTTTCTCCGCCACCGGGCTGACCTGGTCGCAGTGGGCCGGCGGCAATGTGGATAAAATGCGCGCGGCATTCGGCTGGCTGACCCCGCAGGTGAATACGCAGCTGCATAGTGCCATGCCGATGCCGCATGATCCGCATGCCGAACACCATATGGGGCATCGGGCAGATGCGGCGCCGGCGGCGAAAGGCGAACAGTTTGATCGGGTGCTGACGATCGCGCGTGCGGCGGGTCTCGCTGCCAGCAAGCTGGAAATCCGCCCTCCGGCGGCGGCGGGGCGGGCGTGGACGGTCAATGAAATTGACCGAAGCTGGCCCACGCAGGTGGATGCTGTGGCGATTGATGGGGAGACCATGCAGGTTGTCGATCGCACCCGCTTTGTCGATTTCCCGTTAATGGCGAAGCTCACCCGCTGGGGCGTGGATTTCCATATGGGGATTCTGTTTGGTCTTGCCAATCAACTGCTGCTGATCGCGTTTGGGATCGCGCTGTGCGTGATGATTGTGGTGGGGTATCGCCTGTGGTGGATCCGGCGGCCGGCTCATGCGGCGTTTAACCCGGCGAATACCCTGATTCAGGCGTGGTTCAACCTGGGATGGCCCGCCCGCGCGCTCACGCTGGCGATGGCAGTGATGCTGGGGCTGGCGTTACCGTTAATGGGCGCCAGCCTCGCGGCAGGACTGGTGATTGACTATCTGCGCTGGCGGGCGGCAACGGCCGTCATGCTCGCGAAGTCGGTCGACTAAGTGCCTACGGCGTGCTGATGACCACCGTAACGCGACGGTTTTCAGCACGCCCTTTCGCCGTATCGTTGCTGGCGATCGGATATTTTTTCCCTAACCCGCGGGTCGTTAAATTGCTGCGCGGGATATTGGCCCCCTTCGCCCAGTCATCCGCGACGATGTTGGCGCGTTTAAGCGACAGCATTTCGTTATAGCCGTCTTCACCGTAGTTATCGGTGTGTCCGTCTAACCGGGCGTGCGTAATCCCGGTAGAAGCCAGACGAGAGGCCATTTTCTGGATTTGCGCCTGGCTATCGCTGCGCAGATGGTAGTCATTTTTATCAAACAGGATGCTGTCGGACAAACCCAGCGACCAGTCGCCATCACTTTCTGTAAAGCCGTAGGACTTCATGGCAGCAACCTGTTCCTGAGAGAATTTCCCTTGCGGGGCCTGACAGCCGGTGAGTAAAACTGCGGCCATCAGTGCGGGAGCAAAATATTTCCTGAGCATGGTTGTTCCTTTTATTTTTGTACTTGAGGAATACGCCGGTGTTTCATCCGATACATATGTTGATCGGCGAACTCCTGCAGGTTCTCCGCTGACGCATGTTCCCAGGCCAGCGCATAGCCAATGCTGAGCGACAGGGTCGCAGTATGGCCGTTATGCAGATTAAACGGTTCAAGAAACTGGCTGGATAACGATGTGCAGAGCGTCTTGACTTCCGCCTCTGAGTGTACGTCACGCAACAAGATCGCGAATTCGTCACCGCCTAAACGCCAGGCCTGATGGCGCTTGCTGACAAAATTCATCAGCCGGCTGGCGACTTCGATGAGGACCTTGTCTCCCGTCGCATGGCCCCAGTTATCATTAATCAGCTTAAAGTTATCGCCATCAAGAAAGAGCAATGCCGAACTGCGTCGGGCAGCCTCATCTTTCATTAATGTACTGATAACGTTGCGAAACGCAGCGCGATTGGCCAGTCCGGTGAGGGGATCATGTAACGAGGTGCGTAACAGCTGGGCATTTTTAGCCTGCAGCTGCTGCTGCCAGTCCTCCATTTCACCCAACAGGCTATTAAAGTCCTGGGCGAACAGATGGAACTCCTCGATACGCTCTTCAGGGACCCGACGGGAGAAGTGGCGGTTTTCCCGGATGTCATGTACCACCTCGGTAATGCTTTGTAAGGCGGTGACGATGCCGTGGTGCAGAGAATGCGTCAGCAATAAGGCGATAAATGAGGCCAGCAGAATACTGCCGGTCAAAACAATAATAGATATGCCGAGGAAGTGGCTTATCAGGCTGTCCAGCGCCGTCAGCCGAAGTTCGCCGACGACCTTCCCCAGATGCAAGATTGGCTGGGTTGTGGGTTCAGGAAACAACCATTTGCTGATGAGGCCGCTGAATTTCTCCTGCCGAACCAGGTCCGTATTACGCCAGACGGCGAAGTGATTTTGCTGGTTATCCAGCACCAGCGCTTCGGAAAACTGCCCCTGCCTGCCGAGCGTCGCCAGCGTCTCTTCTGCCGCAGCGCTGTCATCGAAAACCAGCGCGGCTTCAAGACTACGGCTCATCGTGGCGGCCGTCAGCGCCAGATTCTTCTGCGCATACTGTTTCAAGGTAAAGACTGACGCGGTACTCAGCAATAGCCAGACCAGGGTCATAGAGATCACTACGCTTATTACGCTGATGCGGCGTAGTGCGCGTTTAAAGGTGGGGCGCGGAGCCTGAGAGAAATCCTTATTCATGTGCGTTATTCCGGGCAAGCATCAGTACGTCTGGATTAACCCGCACACCGCTGTGTGTCAGGACATCCAGATTCACGGAGAATCTGACCCTTTTGTCATTTATGATCAGGCAAAAAGCACTGCCGATTGCACACTCGCTATTTTGTTCCGCAATGAGTAATAAGGGGCGTGATGGATATTCTGCCGTGAGCTTCGCCTGTTGAGAGGGCGACTCGCTGCCAAAATAAAATCCATCACAAACCGTATTCAACGCTTCTTCTGTATTACGCACAATGACCGGTTTGTACGGCAAAGCCTCAGGATGTTCCTGAGCCAGGCTGTAGGTATAACGCGAGGTAGAAAAAATACACAGCCTCGGTGGGCCAGATAACGCTGGCCAGCGGGTATAGGTGACAATACCCGAAACAATAGCCCGAACATTTTTAGGTGCGTCAGCGGCAAAAGCGGGGTAGCCCACGATAAATAACAAAAAAATAAAAAAAAGACGGTAGAACTCTTTCATTAACGGATCCGTCAGGTTCGTCGGGTGCATGAATTGCAGATCGCTGATGCCCGGGCGCAGGATACCATTGTTGGTGGGGAGCGTCATTAAACGCCCCACTTTGCTTTGAGATAATTCTGACCAGGATTATTCGTAAACGAAGGTGGGGGAAAGGTGAGCGTCAGCAGGGGTAAATATGGTGTTGTACCAATAAGTTTACACTTATGGCGAAATAAAGGGCCATTTAATTTGCTGGTGTAAAGTAAAATTTACGGATTATGGATTGAAATCTTTACTTTGTGTGGTATCGTTACGTCACTCCTCACCGAGGAACCAACTATCGCAAACGAGCTACACAGGATCGCAATCATGCAAAAAGACGCGCTGAATAACGTACATATTACCGACGAACAGGTTCTGATCACGCCGGATCAGCTGAAAGCTGAATTCCCGCTGAGCCTCGAACAAGAAGCGCAAATCGCGCAGTCCCGTCAGACCATATCTGACATTATTGCCGGCCGCGATCCGCGTCTGCTGGTGGTGTGTGGACCTTGCTCGATCCACGATCCAGAGGCGGCAATTGAATACGCTCATCGTTTTAAAGCACTTGCCGAAGAGGTCAGCGATAGCCTCTACCTGGTCATGCGCGTCTATTTTGAAAAGCCTCGTACTACCGTGGGCTGGAAAGGGTTGATTAACGATCCGCATATGGATGGCTCGTTTGATGTTGAAGGCGGTCTGAAGATTGCGCGTCGCTTGCTGGTAGAGCTGGTTAACATGGGGTTACCGCTGGCAACGGAAGCGCTGGATCCAAACAGCCCGCAGTACCTCGGCGATCTGTTTAGCTGGTCTGCTATCGGCGCACGCACGACCGAATCCCAGACTCACCGTGAAATGGCGTCAGGTCTGTCAATGCCGGTTGGCTTTAAAAACGGTACCGACGGTAGCCTGTCGACGGCAATTAACGCGATGCGCGCCGCGGCGATGCCGCACCGTTTCGTCGGGATTAACCAGGCCGGCCAGGTTTGTCTGCTGCAAACCCAGGGCAATCCGAACGGCCACGTTATTCTGCGCGGCGGTAAAGCCCCTAACTACGGCCCGGAAGATGTCGAGAAGTGTGAAAAAGAGATGGCTCAGGCGGGACTGAAACCGTCACTGATGGTAGATTGCAGCCATGGGAATTCTAATAAAGACTACCGCCGCCAGCCTGCGGTTGCGGAATCCGTCGTCGCACAGATTAAAGATGGTAATCGTTCCATCATTGGCCTGATGATCGAAAGTAATATCCACGAAGGTAATCAGTCTTCTGAACAGCCGCGTTGTGATATGAAATACGGCGTGTCCGTCACCGATGCCTGCATCAGCTGGGAAACGACTGATGCCCTGCTGCGCGAACTGGATCAGGATCTGCGCGGTCATCTGGCGGCTCGTCTGGGGTAAGAGGATAGTATGGTTGCTGAACTGACCGCGTTACGCGATCAAATTGATGAAGTCGATAAGGCTCTGCTGGGGCTACTGGCGCGCCGCCTGGAGCTGGTTGCCGAAGTCGGAGAGGTCAAAAGCCAGTATGGGCTGCCGATTTACGTCCCGGAACGGGAAGCGGCGATGCTGGCTTCCCGACGGGAAGAGGCGTCGGCGCTGGGCGTTCCGCCCGATCTTATCGAGGACGTGCTGCGTCGCGTCATGCGCGAGTCATATTCCAGCGAGAATGATAAAGGCTTCAAAACGCTGTGTCCGAATCTGCGCCCGGTGGTGATTGTCGGCGGCGGTGGGCAGATGGGGCGTCTGTTTGAGAAAATGCTGACGCTTTCAGGCTACCAGGTACGTATCCTGGAGAAAGACGACTGGGCGCGGGCAGCGGACATTGTTGCTGATGCCGGAATGGTCATCGTTAGCGTGCCTATCCATGCGACGGTCGATACAATTGGTCAGCTGCCGCCGTTACCGGCGGACTGTATCCTGGTCGACCTGGCGTCGGTGAAAGCGGAACCTTTGCAGGCGATGCTGGCCGCGCACCGTGGTCCGGTACTGGGTCTGCACCCGATGTTCGGGCCGGACAGCGGCAGCCTGGCGAAGCAGGTGGTGGTTTACTGCGATGGTCGTCAGCCGGAGGCATATCAGTGGTTCCTTGAGCAAATTCAGGTCTGGGGCGCCCGCCTGCACCGTATCAGCGCCGTTGAACACGATCAGAATATGGCTTTTATTCAGGCGCTACGTCACTTTGCGACCTTTGCCTATGGCCTGCATCTGGCGGAAGAAAACGTTCGCCTCGAACAGCTGCTGGCGTTGTCATCCCCGATCTACCGCCTTGAGCTGGCGATGGTTGGCCGCCTGTTTGCGCAGGATCCGCAGCTGTATGCGGATATTATTATGTCATCGGAAAACAATCTGGCGCTGATTAAACGCTACTACCAGCGTTTTGGTGAAGCGATTGGCCTGCTGGAGCAGGGGGATAAACAGGCGTTTATCGACAGCTTCCGCAAAGTGGAGCACTGGTTTGGCGATTATGCCCAGCGCTTCCAGAGCGAAAGTCGGACGCTGCTGCGTCAGGCGAATGATAACCGGCAGTAACGGAAAACCGTATATAATCAAAGCCAGAGGGGAAACCCGCTGGCTTTTTTTATAGGGATGAAAACGATGGCTGAACCACAACCGCTGTTTGATTACGCAGGACATCTGCCGGAATGTCCGACCTGGAGTGACGCCGAGCAGGCGCTCTACTGGGCCGATATTCTGGAGTGCGAAATTCACCGTTACGACATCCGCAGCGGCGAACATCAGGTTCTGCAGTTTCCCGAAGAAGTGGGCTGCTTTGCCCTGCGCGAGAAAGGGGGCTTTATTGTGGCGCTACGCAGCGCTATCTGGCTTACCGATGCCCATGGTCTGTTGCGACGCAAAATTTGTGATAATCCGAGCAACCCGCAGCTGGCACGCTTTAACGATGGCGGCACCGATCGCGACGGGCGTTTTTATGCCGGTACATTCTGGGGGCCAGGAGATTATAACGGCGCGCTGCTGATGCGCATCAACCACGATCTCACTCCGCGGGTGATTCAGTGCGATATCCATGGCGCCAACGGTCTGGCCTTTAGCGCAGACAAGCGTTGGATGTACACCTCGGATACGCCAAACGCGGTTATCTACCGCACTCCGCTGGATGAACAGGGCGAGCCCGGTAAACGCGAAGTCTTTCGGCGTTTTCAGCCTGGAGAGGGGATTCCAGACGGGGCGGCCGTGGATGAAGAGGGTTGCTACTGGAGCGCAATGTTTGATGGCTGGCGTGTTGCCCGTTTTTCACCGACCGGTGAACAGCTGGAAGAGCATCGATTACCGGTGCGCTGCCCGACAATGGTCTGTTTTGGCGGAGCGGATATGCGCACGTTATACATCACGACCACGCGCGAAAATATGTCTGCCGACGAAGTCCAGCAATATCCGCTTTCCGGCGCTATCTTCACCCTGCCGGTGACGGTGGCAGGGATGAAGAAACCCGTATTTACAGAGCGTTAGATAGGAGCGACCGGCACGACGTTTTCGCCTGGGTAGCAACCCAGAACTTTCATGGAACGGGTAATCTCGGCCAGCTCTTTTAGTGCCTTACGCATAGGCATTGATTCCAGGTTGGCCTGGATATCCAGATAAAACATCTCTTCCCACGGGTTGCCGTGAATCGGACGAGATTCCAGCTTAGTCATGATCAGGTTGTGATTGCGCAACACCAGCAGCGCTTCAACCAGCGCACCGGCCTGTTGTCCGGTTGCCATGAGCAGCGTGGTTTTTGCCGGTACCTGTTCGGAAACATTCACCGCTTTACGTGCCAGCACCAGGAAACGGGTGATGTTTTGTGTCTGATTGGCCTGGCAATGTTCAAGAACCTGCAGGCCGTACAGCGCGCCACCGGCTTCGCTACCCAGCGCGGCGACGCCCGGTGAGTTTGCCTGAGCCACTTTTTCCATCGCTGCAGAGGTGCTTTCCGTGTATTCAATTTTCCAGTGCGGATAACGGCTCAGATACTGGCTGCACTGCTGGAACGGCTGCGGGTGGCTATATACGGTATGAATGTGCTGCGGATCGGTTGACGCCGAGACCAGAACGCAGTGATCGATTGGGATCGTGAGCTCACCGACGATCGACAGGCTGGTATGCTGCAGCAGATCGTAGACATCATTGATGCCACCGGAGCTGGTATTTTCGATAGGAACGACCGCGTAGTCGGCCTGGCCGGTTTCCACCTGGTTAAAGATATCGGCAAATTTTGCGCAGCCGCTCTCGATGAACTGTTCGAAATGGCGCGCCGCGTACTGGCGGGCGGCCAGATGCGAATATGACCCTTTTGGTCCCAGGAAAGCCACGCGCGCTGAATGCGGATTGATTTTATTCAGATGCTGCTGCAGCAGGGTTTGCTGGGTGAGAACGGAATCCTCGATAATCAGCTGAAACAGGCGGGTGATGTAGTGGGCATCCAGATGGTGGCTTTTCCCCAGCGTTATCAGACGCTCCAGCAGATCGCGCTCGCGGTCGATATCACGAACCGGACGGTGTGATGCCAGCTTCGCTTTACCGACCTCTACAGCCAGTCCGCGGCGTTCTGCCAGCAGCGCGAGCAGTTTTTCATCCAGTGCGCTGATCTTATCGCGCAGAGCCAGTAACGGGTTTTCCTCGGTCATATGTGTTGCCTTTCTTGTTATTGATTTATCAATAAAAAAGGCCTCCCGTTTGGGAGGCCTTGTTGTTCGTCTTCGCATTCTTTATCACACGACGAATCGCCTCCCGTTCAGGGGAAGGTAAAAAAGAATGCGAAGAAGAACGCTAGTCGTTTCACGATGAATTCCTTGGCTCAGTTGAGATTACAGTACCCGTACTGTTTTCATCCTGTCAATAAAAAACGCGCCCGAAGGCGCGTGGCGTTACACAATATTAAGTTAAGGATTACTCTTCTTCTTCCACAAAGCCTGCCTCTTTCACCGATGTTGCGGCGCGGCGGGCTTCCCCTTTGTGTTGCACTTTATTCAGCTGCCGTTCCAGCTTGTTGATCAATTCGTTGATTGCGACGTACATATCTTCACTTCTTCCGCTGGCGACCAGATGCCCGTTTGGCGTATTAATGGTTGCATCAGCGACAAAACCCTGCGGCTCCTTGGAGAGAATGATGTGCGGGTTGATTAAGTGGGTTTGCCATTTATCCAATTTGGCGAGACGGTCTGCGACATGCTGGCGAATTGCCGGAGTAATTTCCATTTGTTTACTGGTAATGTTCATTGTCATAAATTTTACCTCTTGTCTTTCCCGTCTTGGTGAACCCAGCATACCTCTCCCAATGTCAATATGTGTGATCTGTATCACATTTTAATGTCACTTTTTGTCAACGAATTCATTTTGTGAGGCAGGGCAGGAACAGGTGAGATTTTTCTTGTCGGAAAGGGGAAAGGGAGTCATATTTGATAGGATGACTCGGCGCTAAAACGCTTCAGCTCTGGCGCCTGAGCAATAAAAAACGGCAGCTCATAGCTGCCGTTTTGCTTATCTGAAAACGATCAGGTGTTTTTACCGTTAGCGGCGATAATTTTCGCCACCTTGTCTGCCTGAGCGTTCATTTGCATCTGGCGGTAGGCGTTTTCCATTTTCGGTAGCGCATCGCGAGTCGCCTGGGTATCCGGGTAGCTGCGCAGCATACCATCGACACGGTTCACGACGGCAACCCATGCGCCGCGGTCGGTGTAGTAATCAACCACTGACAGTTCGTACTTCGCCAGGCGATCCTTCAGGAACACCATACGTTTGTAGGCGTCGGTCGCATACTGGCTGTTCGGGTAGCCGCGTACCAGTTTGGAGAAGTCGTTGAAGGCATCGCGAGCGTGCTGTGGGTCGCGGTCGGAGCGATCGACCCCGAAGAATCCTTGCAGCGCACTGTCATCCAACGCCATATTTGTCAGACCACGCATATAAATGACGTAATCAATGTTAGGATGCGTAGGGTTCAGACGAACAAAGCGGTCGATGGCGGCCTGAGCCAGCGGCAGATCGGCATTTTTGTAATACGCATAAATCAGGTCCAGCTGTACCTGTTGGGAATAAGGACCGAACGGGTAGCGGTTATCCAACGCTTCCAGTTGCGTTATTGCCTGTTTCCAGTTACCGTCCTGCAGCTTTTGCTGGGCGGTCGCGTAGATTTCATTCGGCGGATTATCAGGCACCTCTTCCTTTGAGCCGGAGCAACCCACCAAAGCCAGGCTCAGTGTGGCCGCTGCCACCAGGTATTTCATGCGCGTCATGACGTTTTGACTTCCTCAAAATGTTTATGCGGGAGAATCTCTGTTCCTGCTCCCGATTAAGACCAGCTACAATAGCACACTATATTAAACGGCAAAGCCGTAAAACCCAACGTTAAACGAAGAAGCTGTATATGGCACAACGAGTACAACTCACCGCAACGGTGTCCGAAAATCAACTCGGTCAACGCTTAGATCAGGCTTTGGCCGAAATGTTCCCGGATTATTCGCGTTCGCGCATAAAAGAATGGATCCTCGACCAGCGAGTGCTGGTAAACGGCGCTGTCAGCGACAAGCCGAAAGAAAAAGTTTTAGGGGGAGAGAGCGTCTCCATCGATGTTGAAATCGAAGAAGACGTGCGCTTCGAGCCGCAGGATATTCCGCTCAATATCGTCTACGAAGATGATGACATCCTCGTGATCAATAAACCGCGCGATCTGGTTGTTCACCCGGGCGCGGGCAATCCCGACGGTACTGTGCTGAATGCGCTGCTGCACTATTATCCGCCGATTGCCGACGTACCGCGCGCGGGTATTGTTCACCGTCTGGATAAAGATACGACCGGTCTGATGGTCGTAGCGAAAACCATCCCGGCGCAAACGCGTCTGGTGGAGTCGCTGCAGCTGCGTGAAATCACCCGTGAGTATGAAGCGGTGGCAATTGGTCACATGACATCGGGCGGGACGGTAGAAGAACCTATCAGCCGTCACCCGACGAAACGTACGCATATGGCGGTGCACCCGATGGGGAAACCGGCGGTAACGCATTACCGTATTATGGAGCACTTCCGTATTCACACGCGTCTGCGTCTGCGTCTGGAAACCGGCCGTACTCACCAGATTCGTGTGCATATGGCTCACATCACCCATCCGCTGGTGGGCGATCAGGTCTACGGCGGCCGTCCGCGTCCGCCGAAAGGTGCATCGGAAGCGTTTATCACCGCTCTGCGCAAGTTTGATCGTCAGGCACTGCACGCGACGATGTTACGTCTGTACCACCCGATCAGCGGCATTGAGATGGAATGGCATGCGCCGATTCCTCAGGATATGGTTGAGCTGATTGAGGCAATGCGTGCAGATTATGAAGATCACAAGGACGATATTGACTGGCTATGACTAAACTGATTGTACCGCAATGGCCTGTGCCGGAAGGCGTGGCGGCCTGTAGCTCCACGCGTATTGGCGGCGTCAGTCTGCCTCCGTACGATTCGCTCAATCTGGGCGCCCATTGCGGAGACAATCTGCAGCACGTGGAAGAAAACCGTCGGCGGATGTTTGCCGCAGGCGGGCTACCGTCCTTTCCGGTCTGGCTGGAGCAGGTTCATGGTACCGCGGTGCTCACGCTGGACGGCGGGCCATATGAGTCAAAACGGGCGGATGCGTCATACTGCAATACACCGGGCACGGTGTGTGCGGTGATGACGGCGGACTGCCTGCCGGTTCTTTTTTGTAATCGCGCAGGGACGGAAGTTGCCGCCGCTCATGCCGGCTGGCGCGGATTATGCGACGGTGTGCTGGAAGCTACGGTCGCATGTTTCGCCGATAAGCCGGAAAACATTCTGGCCTGGCTTGGCCCGGCGATCGGTCCTGAGGCTTTTGAAGTCGGTCCGGAAGTGCGGGATGCGTTTATAATCAAGGACGGGAAAGCGGAAGACGCTTTCCGCCCCGTCGGCGAAAAATATTTTGCTGATATCTATCGGCTGGCTCGTCAGCGCTTAGCCAATGTCGGCGTGACGCAGATCTTCGGTGGCGATCGCTGTACGCTAAGCGAAAAGGATGATTTTTTCTCTTATCGTCGCGATAAGATGACGGGTCGTATGGCGAGTTTTATCTGGTTGAGATAACCTGGCGAATCAAGACGGTCCAGAAGGCAAACTTATTTTTCGCATAGTTCAGGTCTTTAACCTTGAATAATTGAGGGATGACCTCATTTAATCTCCAGTAGCAAATTTGACCTGTTATGGGAGGAGTTATGCGTCTGGATCGTCTTACCAATAAATTCCAGCTTGCTCTTGCCGATGCCCAGTCGCTTGCACTCGGGCACGACAACCAATTCATCGAACCTCTTCATTTAATGAGCGCCTTACTGAATCAGGAAGGGGGATCGGTACGTCCTTTATTAACTTCTGCGGGCATTAACGCCGGAGAGTTAAGCACCAGTATTACTCAGGCTCTGAGCCGTTTACCGCAGGTGGAAGGCACCGGTGGTGACGTACAGCCGTCCCAGGATTTGGTGCGTATTCTGAACCTTTGCGACAAGCTGGCGCAAAAGAGGAAGGACAATTTTATTTCGTCGGAACTCTTCGTTCTGGCGGCGCTTGAATCACGCGGTACGCTGACCGACCTTTTAAAATCTGCCGGAGCAACAACCGCCAACGTGACTCAGGCGATTGAACAAATGCGCGGAGGTGAAAGCGTGAACGATCAGGGTGCCGAAGACCAACGTCAGGCATTGAAGAAATTTACGGTCGATCTGACCGAACGGGCAGAACAAGGCAAACTGGATCCGGTCATTGGTCGTGACGAAGAGATTCGTCGTACGATCCAGGTTCTGCAGCGGCGGACTAAAAATAACCCGGTGCTGATTGGTGAGCCTGGCGTCGGTAAAACCGCCATTGTTGAAGGACTGGCACAGCGTATCGTCAACGGTGAAGTACCGGAAGGGCTGAAAGGTCGCCGGGTACTGGCGCTGGATATGGGGGCGCTGGTGGCCGGGGCGAAATATCGCGGCGAGTTCGAAGAGCGCCTGAAAGGGGTGCTGAACGATCTGGCGAAACAGGAAGGCAACGTCATTCTGTTTATTGACGAGCTGCACACCATGGTCGGGGCGGGGAAAGCGGACGGCGCGATGGATGCCGGTAATATGCTCAAACCTGCTTTGGCGCGCGGAGAGTTGCACTGCGTCGGCGCAACGACGCTCGATGAGTATCGTCAGTATATTGAAAAAGATGCTGCGCTGGAGCGTCGTTTCCAGAAAGTGTTTGTGGCTGAGCCAAGCGTTGAAGATACCATCGCGATCCTGCGTGGTCTGAAAGAGCGTTATGAGCTGCACCACCATGTACAGATCACTGACCCGGCGATCGTCGCAGCGGCAACCTTGTCGCATCGTTATATTGCTGACCGGCAGCTGCCGGATAAAGCTATTGACCTGATCGATGAAGCGGCATCCAGCATTCGTATGCAGATTGACTCGAAGCCGGAGGAGCTCGACCGACTCGACAGACGTATTATTCAGCTCAAGCTGGAACAGCAGGCGCTGAAGAAAGAAGCCGATGAGGCCAGTCTGAAACGTCTGGATATGTTGAATGAAGAGCTGGCAGATAAAGAACGTCAGTATTCCGTATTAGAAGAAGAGTGGAAGGCGGAGAAAGCCTCTCTTTCCGGTACGCAGACAATTAAAGCCGAACTGGAGCAGGCTAAAATTGCGATTGAGCAGGCGCGTCGCGTCGGCGATCTCGCGCGGATGTCCGAGCTACAGTACGGCAAAATCCCGGAGCTGGAAAAACAGCTGGCAGCGGCTACGCAGTCTGAAGGTAAAACGATGCGTCTGTTGCGTAATAAAGTGACGGATGCGGAAATTGCGGAAGTGCTGGCGCGCTGGACCGGTATTCCGGTCGCGCGAATGATGGAAGGCGAGCGTGAAAAACTGCTGCGTATGGAGCAGGAACTGCATAGCCGGGTGATTGGTCAGAACGAAGCGGTTGAAGCCGTATCCAATGCGATCCGTCGTAGCCGGGCCGGGCTGTCCGATCCTAACCGTCCAATCGGGTCGTTCCTGTTCCTTGGACCAACCGGTGTCGGTAAAACGGAGCTGTGCAAAACGCTGGCGAACTTTATGTTTGATAGCGATGATGCCATGGTGCGTATCGATATGTCTGAGTTTATGGAGAAACACTCCGTATCGCGTCTGGTCGGTGCGCCTCCGGGATATGTCGGTTATGAAGAGGGCGGGTACCTGACGGAAGCGGTACGTCGTCGTCCTTACTCTGTCATCCTGCTGGATGAAGTAGAAAAGGCTCATCCGGATGTGTTTAACATCCTGTTGCAGGTGCTGGATGACGGTCGTCTGACCGATGGGCAGGGGAGAACGGTCGATTTCCGTAATACGGTTGTGATTATGACCTCTAACCTTGGTTCAGATCTGATTCAGGAGCGTTTCGGCGAGCTGGATTACAGTCATATGAAAGATCTGATTCTGGGTGTGGTCAGTCAAAACTTCCGCCCGGAATTCATCAACCGTATCGATGAAGTCGTGGTCTTCCACCCGCTTGGCGAAAAACACATTGCTTCTATTGCTCAGATTCAGCTGCAGCGTCTGTACAAACGTCTGGAAGAACGTGGCTACGAAGTTCACATGTCCGATGAGGCGCTGAAATTGCTGAGTGCGAATGGTTATGATCCGGTGTATGGCGCTCGTCCGTTAAAACGCGCTATCCAGCAGCAGATCGAAAACCCGCTGGCACAGCAAATTCTTTCCGGCGAGCTGATCCCCGGTAAAGAAGTTCAGCTGGTGGTGAAAGATGACCATATAGTGGCAGTGCAGTAAATCACAAAACGACAAAAACGGGCCCTCTGGGCTCGTTTTTGTTTAAAAACCAGGCAAGAATTAAAGTCCGGATGCGGTATTGTTTAATAAGTGAGCGAACGGAACATTTATTTGAATTTAGACTTGCCACATCAGAATTACCCCCTATAATGCGCCTCCACTGACACGGAG
>NZ_BCYR01000022.1 GCF_001598295.1 Klebsiella ornithinolytica NBRC 105727 = ATCC 31898 | reverse complement strand
GCATCCTCAACGGCATTTTCGCCAATCACCATTCCCTCCGGAATAACACATCCCCTGTCGATCACGCAGCGTCTTATCCGGCAGGAGCGACCGACCCAGACGCCCGGTAATAAAACCGACGAATCAATATTACAAAACGAGTTAATGCGAACTTTGGAGAATAAAACCGACTGCACCACCACCGAGCCGGAAATAATACAGCCGCCGGAGACCAGAGAATTCATGGTCATGCCATGACTGCCGGAACGGTCCTGAACAAATTTAGCGCTGGGTAGCGACTCGACATAAGTCCGGATAGGCCAGTTACGATCATAAACATCCAGTTCAGGTACCACAGAGGCTAAATCCAGATTCGCTTTCCAGTACGCCTCCAGTGTCCCGACATCGCGCCAGTATGGCTCGGCATTATTATCGGACTGTACGCAGGAGCGCGGGAACGGATGCGCATACGCTTCACCTGCCGCCGTTATTTTGGGAATAATATCTTTGCCAAAATCATGGCTGGAGCCTTCATCCCGATCGTCTTCTGCCAGCAGCTGGTAGAGATATTCCGCATCAAACACATAAATGCCCATACTGGCAAGCGAGCGGGTTTCATCGCCAGGCATGGTGGGTGGATTAGCCGGTTTTTCAACAAATTCAATGATTTTGTCATTCTCATCCACGGCCATGACGCCAAACGCGTTTGCCTCTTCAACCGGGACCGGCATGCAGGCCACGGTGCAGCGCGCCCCTTTTTCAACGTGATCAAGCAGCATCCGCGAATAATCTTGTTTATAGATATGGTCCCCGGCCAGAATAACGACATATTCCGCATCATAGCGGCGGATAATATCCAGGTTCTGGGTCACAGCATCCGCCGTCCCCCGATACCAGTTCTCCCCATGCACCCGCTGCTGTGCCGGTAATAAATCCACGAACTCATTCATTTCTTCGTTAAAGAATGCCCAACCGCGTTGAATATGCTGCACCAGTGAATGCGACTGATATTGTGTAATAACCCCAATACGTCTTATTCCTGAGTTAATACAATTTGATAAGGCAAAATCAATAATTCTGAATTTACCGCCAAAATGCACCGCAGGTTTTGCGCGAATAGTGGTCAGGTCTTTTAATCGGGTTCCGCGCCCGCCGGCGAGGATCAGGGCCACGGATTTAAGCGGTAACTGGCGCGACAGCATTACGTTGTCAGTATATTCAATTTTACTCATAATTATGTCCTGCTATTTAATAAAAGCCATAAAAGAAAATAATGAAGAAAAAGCCTCACTCTTCTGCAAATGAATTCAGAAGTGATCACCTCCGGTAATAAGTAAACTGCAATAGATCGACTGCGTGTTTTATTGACCAGCAGACTCCCGCACCAGCCAGATTGTCGCCAGCGGCGGCAGCGTCACCGACAGCGAATGCTCCCGACCGTGGCTGGCGATCGCCTCGCTTGCCACGCCGCCGCCGTTGCCGGTATTGCTCCCGTGGTAGTGCATCGAGTCGGTGTTCAGCTCTTCACGCCAGCGCCCCGGCTGATTAACCCCGAAGCGATAGCCGTGACGCGGCACCGGCGTGAAGTTGCTGGCAACGATTATCTCGTTCCCGGCTTTATCGCGACGGACAAAGATAAATACCGACCGTTCGTGATCATCGACAACCAGCCACTCAAAGCCGTACGGGTCAAAATCCAGTTCGTGCAGCGCCTTATGATGACGATAGGTATGGTTCAGATCGCGCACCAGACGCTGCACCCCGTGATGCCAGTTGTCGTCCCCTTCCAGCAGATGCCAGTCGAGGCTGGCGTCGTGGTTCCACTCCCGTCCCTGGGCGAATTCATTGCCCATAAACAGCAGTTTTTTCCCCGGGAAGGCGAACATCCAGCCGTAGTAGGCGCGCAGGTTGGCGAACTTCTGCCAGGCATCGCCGGGCATGCGGTCAAGAAGCGATTTTTTACCGTGGACCACTTCATCATGCGACAGCGGCAGGACGAAGTTTTCGGTGTAGTTGTAGAGTATCCCGAAGGTCATCTTGTCGTGATGATGCCGACGATGGACCGGGTCGAGTTGCATATAGTCGAGGGTGTCGTGCATCCAGCCGAGGTTCCATTTGAACCAGAAGCCGAGGCCGCCCGTCGACGCAGGGCGTGAGACACCGGCAAAATCGGTGGACTCCTCCGCCATCGTCACTGCCCCCGGCGTCTGCTCGCCCAGCACCCGGTTGGTATTGCGCAGGAACTCGATCGCTTCGAGATTTTCCCGGCCGCCGTACTCGTTGGGCACCCACTCACCCTGCTTGCGGCTGTAGTCGCGGTAGATCATCGACGCCACCGCATCCACCCGCAGCGCATCGATGCCGAAGCGCTCGATCCAGTACAGCGCGTTACCCACCAGGAAGTTACTGACTTCACGGCGGCCGTAGTTATAGATCAGCGTGTTCCAGTCCTGGTGATAGCCTTCGCGCGGGTCGCTGTGTTCATACAGCGCGGTGCCGTCAAACAACGCCAGGGCGAAGTCATCGGCCGGGAAGTGGCCCGGCACCCAGTCGAGGATCACGTTCAGGCCCGCGGCGTGCGCGGCGTGGAGGAAGTAGCGGAAATCTTCCCGGGTACCAAAGCGACGGGTCGGCGCGTACAGCCCGGTGGGCTGATAGCCCCAGCTGCCGTCGAACGGATGTTCGTTAACCGGCAGCAGCTCGAGATGGGTGAAGCCCATCCACTTCACGTAGGGCACCAGCCGATCGGCCAGTTCGCGGTAGCTCAGCCAGAAATGGTTATCGGTATGACGACGCCAGGAGCCGAGGTGGACTTCATAAATCGAAATCGGTGCATCAAACTGGTTGGCCTGCTTACGGGCCGGCGGTTGCTCAACTTTCTCCGGCAGGCCGCAGATCAGCGAGGCGGTTTCCGGGCGCATCTGCGCTTCAAAAGCATAAGGGTCGGATTTCACCCGCAGGTGCCCGTGGGCGTCAATCAGCTCGAACTTATACAGCTGGCCGTTGTGCGCGCCGGGAACAAACAGCTCCCAGATGCCAGACTCTTTGCGCAGGCGCATCGGGTGGCGACGGCCATCCCAGTAGTTGAACTGACCGACCACCGACACCCGACGGGCGTTCGGCGCCCAGACGGAAAAGCGCGTCCCGGTCACCCCGTCCATGATGTCGGCATGGGCGCCCAGGGTTTCGTAGGGCCGTAGATGGGTTCCTTCGGCGAGCAGCCAGGCATCAAGCTCCTGCAGCAGCGGGCCAAAGCGATAAGGGTCGTCAATCAGGTTTTGCTGGCCGTGCCAGGTGACCGCCAGCTGGTAACGAAAAGCATTTTTTCGCCGCGGCAGAACGCCGCTAAAGAATCCGCGTGAATCGAGGCATTCGAGCTTGCCAGCTTTACGCCCGGTTTTCGGCTCAATCACCCATACCTCGGTGGCATCGGGTAATAATGCGCGCACTTCCAGACCAGCAGCGGTTGAGTGCATGCCAAGCACAGAGAATGGATCGGAACAATGACCTGCGAGCAGTGCTGAAATCGCACTTTTTTCATTATAATCAGACATGTCAGTCACCCTACTATCATCCTGCGGAAAGAATTAAAACGCCTCTTTCTGCTTTATTGATCCGGTAATATTCCGCTGCAATGCTGCGCATCGAAATATCAACACGTTATTCCAGAGCCTTAAGACATGTCGGTCGTCCACAAATATAGAGCGATTAACCTCCTGAAAAGTGAATTAAGGAAGGTGCGAACAAGTTCCTGATATGAGATCATCATATTCATCCGGAGCGCATCCCAGAGGGACATCATGAGCCATCAACTCACCTTCGCCGATAGTGAATTCAGCACTAAGCGCCGTCAGACCCGAAAAGAGATTTTCCTCTCCCGCATGGAGCAGATTCTGCCATGGCAGAATATGACCGCTGTCATCGAGCCGTTTTATCCCAAGGCGGGCAATGGCCGACGGCCCTATCCGCTGGAGACCATGCTGCGTATTCACTGCATGCAGCATTGGTACAACCTGAGCGACGGTGCCATGGAAGATGCCCTGTACGAAATCGCCTCCATGCGCCTGTTTGCCCGATTATCCCTGGATAGCGCCCTGCCGGATCGCACCACCATCATGAATTTCCGCCACCTGCTCGAGCAGCATCAACTGGCCCGTCAATTGTTCAAGACCATCAATCGCTGGCTGGCCGAAGCAGGCGTCATGATGACCCAAGGCACTTTGGTGGATGCCACCATCATTGAGGCACCCAGCTCTACCAAGAACAATGAGCAGCAACGCGATCCGGAGATGCATCAGACCAAGAAAGGCAATCAGTGGCACTTTGGCATGAAGGCCCACATTGGTGTCGATGCCAAGAGTGGCCTGACCCACAGCCTGGTCACCACCGCGGCCAACGAGCATGACCTCAATCAGCTGGGTAATCTGCTTCATGGAGAGGAGCAATTTGTCTCAGCCGATGCCGGCTACCAAGGAGCGCCACAGCGCGAGGAGCTGGCCGAGGTGGATGTGGACTGGCTGATCGCCGAGCGTCCCGGCAAGGTAAAAACCTTGAAGCAGCATCCGCGCAAGAACAAAACGGCCATCAACATCGAATACATGAAAGCCAGCATCCGTGCCAGGGTGGAGCACCCGTTTCGCATCATCAAGCGGCAGTTCGGCTTCGTGAAAGCCAGATACAAGGGGCTGCTGAAAAACGATAACCAACTGGCGATGTTATTCACCCTGGCCAACCTGTTTCGGGTGGACCAAATGATACGTCAGTGGGAGAGATCTCAGTAAAAACCGGAAATAACGCCAGAAATGGTGGAAAAAATAGCCTAAATAGGCTGATTCGATGTGTTTGCGGGAAAAAAATCGGCCCAGATCCGCGAAATTTTAATCAGCGAGTCAGCTTGGGAAGAAATGACCTGCTTATTCGCACCTTCCCTAAACGCGTAGCTCTGGGAGTCACATTAGTAGTGGCTGAACCGTAGGCTGTGACCATGATACTCAACGAAAAAGTGGTCACTGCCAGCATACTCGATGCCAGTATGTTCAGAATGTTATCGACTGCTTCCGCACCAACCTTCACGGAAACCGACTCAGGTATCATTGATTTAAAAAGAATTGATAAAAGGGCCGTTATTATCGCGACAATGGCGAATAACGTTGCCCTGAACCATAGCTTTTTAAATGTCTGCTTCAGAATCCATTTCCAGCGTGAAATCATTCTGCATTCCTCATATTGCGGCCGGGATAAATAATTGCCGCCCCCAGGACGGCATGTTGCTGTTAACGAACCAGGTGCAGGAAGTGCAGATGTTTTTCGTACTGGTCCAGTATGTCATTAATCAGCTGCTCCTGGTTCCAGCCCATCACATCATAATTTTGACCGCCTTCTTTGAGATATACCTCAGCGCGATAATATCTATGTTGTTCAGTCTGCTGCTCATTATTATCCATCGCGGCGAGCGCGAAGGTCGGTGAGCTATACCCGCGAAGCCTCACTTCATATATAAAATTCAGCTCGTTACCCAAATCGACTTCAAGACGAATACGATCGTCGACTGCGTCACTGATGTGGCTTATCGTCCCCTGCTTGTTCAGCTCTTCCTGAACCAGCGTCATGGCGGGGTGGATGACGTCGTCCATAAAACGTTTCACAAGAGATCGCTTCGGCAGATACGCGATATTGCGTAACCTTCTCTGCCAGGGAATTGGGTTACGTGCAGCCGTAGGAGCAATTGTCGCCATGCTCAGGCTTTCACGCTTGGTCAAATCCCGGCGCAAAGCTTTTAAAAGTCCGTATATAGATATCAGTAAGATCACTGAGAATGGCAATGCACTCGCTATTGTCACTGTTTGCAGCGCACTTAGCCCTCCGGCAAGGAGAAGCGCAATTGCGACAATGCCCATGAGCGAGGCCCAAAATATTCGCTGCCAGACGGGTGTGTTTGCCACTCCACCTGATGCCAGAGAATCAACAACCATTGCCCCTGAATCAGCAGACGTGACAAAGAAGACGATGACCATCGCCATTGCGATGAATGACAGCACGGAAGAGAACGGGAAATGCTCCAGGAAATTAAACAGGGCCAGCGCCACATCCTGCTGAACGGTACTGGCGAGGTCTGTGGCCCCCTGGTTCATAATGAGATAGATCGCGCTGTTACCAAACACCGTCATCCACATGAGCGTAAAACCCGCGGGAACAAACAGCACGCCGGTGACAAACTCGCGAATGGTTCGCCCGCGGGAGACCCGTGCGATGAACATCCCCACAAACGGCGACCATGAAAGCCACCATCCCCAGTACAGTAATGTCCAGCCCCCCAGCCAGTTGCTCGACTTAGGCTCATACGCGTAAAGGTTGAACGTTTTACTCACCAGTTCCGAAAGATAACCGCCCGTATTTTCCACAAATGACTTCAGCAGAAGCACGGTTGGTCCCAGACACAGGACCAGCGCCAGGAGCAACAACGCCAGACCCAGATTGAGCTCAGACAGGATACGTATTCCCTTATCCAGGCCGGACACCACTGAAATCGTCGCTAACCCCGTGATGACCACGATCAGAATAACCTGCACCGTTTCATTGATGGGCACCCCGAAAAGATGGTTCAAACCGGCATTCACCTGCAAAACACCATAACCCAGCGAGGTCGCAACGCCAAAGACCGTGCCGATAACAGCGAAAATATCAACCGCATGACCTACAGGCCCGTATATGCGATCGCCGATAATGGGATAGAGTGCGGAGCGCAGGGTTAACGGCAGACCGTGACGGTAACTGAAGAACGCCAGAATCAGCGCCACAATGGCATAAATTGCCCATGCGTGCAGTCCCCAGTGGAAGAAGGTCAGACGCATTGCTTCCTTCGCTGCCGCAACGGTCTCCGGGGTGCCGACGGGAGGCGAAAGATAATGCATTACAGGTTCGGCAACGCCAAAGAACATCAGTCCGATCCCCATCCCTGCCGAAAAAAGCATCGCAAACCAGGAGTGGTAGCTGAAATCAGGCTGCGCATGGTCCGGGCCCAGCTTGATATCACCGTAGCGTGAGAGTCCCAGGAACGTGACACTCAGTAAAATCAGGGCCACAGCAAGGATGTAGAACCAGCTGGCATTCGTGAAGATTTGTTGCTGAAGTAGTTTAAAATTTTTGTCGGCGACATCCGGGAATACGGCGGCAAAGGCAACAAGAAGGAAAATCAGCAAAGCAGATGTAAAAAATACCGCTTTGTTAATCTGGCTTGTAGACTTCTTCGGGATTGTATCATTTTCACTCATAATCATTTATTCCATTAATTAAATCCGCACTGGATAGAAGACACTACCTTTCACAGAGTAGCAAAGTTCAACTTGCTATGCGGCGTTAATCGGAAAGCATGGTGTAATGAGTGCCGATACAAATCATCCTATATTCTAAGGGGTTCTTGGTTACTCAGCCTGCCGCTTCCTGGTGCATTTATTTGTATCAAAGCTGGGACATACGTTAATGAACGTATATTAGGCACGAATTACTTTTTGAACAAAGCAGACGTTAAGATTTACAGCATCGGGAAGCTTCTGGATGCCGCGTCAGCGGCATGGAGGCGCCAGATGAGGTTACATGTGTCTGTGGAGTCAAATGGCGCCGAAAGCCCGACGTAGCCGGTTACCGGGCTATAAATTCTGCCATCCTCCCCCTGCCCTGATTAGCTTTAACCCGCTAACAGCAATGAAGAAGTTAATGTAATCCCTTTTAACCCCGGTGAGCGGGCTTTACGGCGTTTACGACGTAAAGGGCGTGATTTCCGGGGCCTTAGCGGCGGCAGCTTGCTGCTGACGCTTAGGGGGATGTTCATAAAAAATCTCAGCGACACCAGGGAACTTAACATGGTAGCTGCAAAGCCATACCCGCGAAAAACATCTCAGACGCCGCTGTACGCGGTCGGAGTTGACCCGGCAAGGCGAGGCCGCAGTCGGGGCGTATCTCCGCGTTAGCGGGCCGCAGGGCCGCAGGGCCGCTTACGAGCGTGTACCAGACAACTGACCGCAGCTCCACCCACAGCGATGAAGAAGAGTAGTTACAACACTCATCATTAAAAGCGATGTTGTTCCCCGGCCTTCGGCCGGGGGCGGCGGCGCTTTTCAGTGGTGGGGAGGGGCTCGGAGTCGCAGAACGGCGCCGGGGTTTGTTTTAAAAAAGGGATCTATTGAATGATGTAACTAATCTGTGTGCTGGTTATATGCCCGCCGCTTGTCGGCGGGAGGTACTTTTAGATCTGAGCGGCGCGGGCGTTTACGACCGCTGTTAGCGAAGGCCTTTTTGTTTTATTCACAATGATGACAAAGACAAAAGATCTCCCTGCTGTTTGTCATGCAGGGGATTAATAACTGGGTTAAGACTGTTTTGCGGGATTCAGATTATCCATTTCCGGAAACTGAAACTTATCTGTTTGCGGGTTTATGTGGATAACTGACCATGATGGTGCGTTTCATGGCCATCATGCCGGCGGAGTCGTCAGGGGAAGAGAATAATTCCGGCAGGGAAAAGATGATGAGGTGAAAATAGCCGAAAAAAACCAGCACAAAAAGCCCCGGAGGGGCTGTTAAATAAACAGGTTGTGGCTCTCCGGACTAATGCGGCGGTGAGTGACTCAGCGACAATTCCAGCTGGTACAGGTGCTGTACCGCCAGCTGCTCAAGTTTGTCTGCGGAATAGCCATAGAGTTCGTCTGCCGGCAGCGTCTTCTTCAGCCAGCAGGCCATTTCATAGACCTGGCGATCCTGGGGCATTCTGGCCAGACGGTTGGCACGCTTACGTGCCGCTCCTTTTGCCCGGCGGTATTTCAGGGCTTCAAGGCTGCGCTGCTGATACCAGCGCTTGCGCGCCTTATGGACAGAAATCTCCTCATGCTCGCCTAACAGGCCCTCTTTAATGAGCGCCTGACGTTCCTCGCTTTCGCACAGTTTCTTCAGCTGCTGCTCCTGCAGCTTCATTAAATCAACGCCCAGCATCTTAAAGCCGGCGGCGGTGATCCACACGTACTTTGGCAGACGTTTACGGGACTCCCGATCCCAGGCGGTTTCTTCTGACACCCCCAGGACACCAAAGCGGACCTGCTCAGCTATCAGCGCCGAAACCCGGCGAATGGTCACTTCGGTTTCCGGAATGACTTTACCTTTGGCGTCTTTCGGACTGAGCTCTCTGGCCAGCCTGGACACGCACATCCCTACCGTGTGTTTACCGGCATCACAGAAGCTGACCAGCACCGGCCACAGCGCATCAAGGAGACGTTGTTTTTCAGGACGGAAAGCATATTTTCGCCCGGCGCGCTGCCGTTCCCGGACATAGAACGGGTGCAGGGACATATGCATGCGCAGGCTGAATTGCCCCGTGACCGGATCTTTCTTCACCAGACGGTTATAGGCGTGGCCAAGCTGGCCACCGAGCGCCTTATAGTGAGACGGCCGGAACCAGGACGGGTTTTCGCATTTGGGTTTGGTGGAGTGCTCACCACGACGGCGACGGGTACGCTTCTTCTCCGGGGAAACCAGAAAAGATTCAACGTGGCCATCTTCAACGCCCTGCCAGAAACGGATCTGTTCTTCCGTATCCAGCTGACTCCAGTGTTGCGGATTGTGCTGTTCAGTCACACCATCCCGCGCTTATGTTGCACGGAAGGAGCAAATGGCACAGAAACGGGTATTGCAGTTTTCTGAGCATAAAACTATACTCCCTGCATAGAGCAACAGCTTCTATGCAGTTTATTAAGGCCCCGTTAATCTTCTGTCCCGCCAAGAATAGAAAGATTATCGGGGTTTTGTCTTTTCCGGCTCCGGGTAGACACCTCATCAGAACCAGTTCCCTGCCACCTTACGGCGTGGCCAGCCACCAAAATTCATTAAACGATCAGTAATCTAGCACGCTTCAAATCAAAGTAAAGACTTTACTTGAGTAACCCCTGAGCTTTGAATTCCTTTTCGAGCAATTTTTCAACAAGTTGGGCTTGCGTTATTCCATCACGGCTACAGAGATCAATAAGGATATCTTTCAATGGGTTGCGTACAAAGACTTTGATTTCTTTATGTGTGACACGCTTTCTTGCAACTGCGGCCATCTGTTTTTCAGAGGCTGACATTGGACTACCTTTACGATAGACCCGCTTATCTTTAGAAGAGGAAGTTACTGCATTATCAATCTGCGACATCTCTGCCTCCTCAAGGATCTAAAAAAGGATCGTTTGCAGAGAATACTACAGATTCCTGAAATCAGCGACTTACTTTATGGACGTAACCCACGTTGGCGCACGGTTTACGTCCGGGGATCGTTTATGGCGGTGTCAGTATGTCTGTTTCCAGTCCGTTCCCTGTGACCAGCGAGACGACCAGTGCTGCAGGTAGCGCTGGGCAAGAGCCGGGTCATCCCATACAACCAGCACATTCTCTGAATTCGAACGGTCAGCGGCACGGCTGAAATTGAACGAGCCGGCCTCTGTATTGCGCCTGTCCGCGACGATCACTTTGTCGTGCAAAATTTTGTAGGCGCTGACCGTACGAACCGGAATGCCCGCGCTGGCCAGCAGGTTCAGGGCGGCCATGCTGGCTTTTCCGCTATTTGCCTTCTGGTCCAGCACCACGCGGACATCCACCCCACGTCGTTTCGCCGCGATGAGTGAGCGAACCACCTCCGGGGAGGTGAAGGAATACCCCATCAGCCGGATTTCCTGCTGCGCGGAATCGAGGGTCTTCAGGACCAACTGCAGGGCTGTGCCTTCCGGAGAAAAACCTGTCTCGATGGTCGCGGCGTCGACTGCCGGCGCCAGCGCTAACAGGCTCAGGCTGAGGACTCCGGCCACAAATCCTGTGCGGACACGGGTTCTGTTTATTACTGCTATTTTCCTGTTCATCCTTTGTATTCTCCCCTGACCACCGTCAATGGTGTGGTGATAGTTTCAGTTTCCCGACGTATTAAAAACGCCCTGATCTGTCTGACCAGCTTTTCAGCATCCCGGTCTCTCAGCAGCGGAATGCCCGCCTGCCTGAGTACTTCTTCCAGCAGGATATCCCGGCGAACCCGGTGTTTTTTCAGATGCGACGCATCATCCAGCTCGATGGCGGCCACAATGGCAAAGGTCCTGATATCCACCACCACCACATCGCAGTGCCACTGTGACACCATCCGGAACAGCTGCCACCAGGTCCGGGAGCGGGGCCTGATATGGGGTGCCAGGCTGGCGATATCCGCCACTCGCACCTGCGGGCACAGCAGCCAGTGTTTCCGGTCGGTATGTTTCAGCAATGCCCGGAAAAAATGTTGTTCCCGGGGCGTCATCAGCGTGTCATTACCCATCCAGACCCGCTGGCGACACAGTCTCTGTTCTGCCTCTCCGGCACGAATGCCCGCCGCTTTCAGCGCCTGCAGGACCGGGGATGTCTTCCCTGTTGCACGTTCCTTCAGAAACAGCACCAGGAACCCCAGCAGACTCAGCACAACAACGGCACTGCCTGCCATCATTAATATCTTTGCCATGTCCTTTCTCCCTTTGCGGCCAGACCATCCCCGATGTGTTTGCTTCGCAGCCCTCTCAACGCTCTGTCCCTCTTCTGATACACCAGGCATCAGCCGGCAGCCTGTCGAGCAACGCGCGCCGGAAGGCATTTGGCAGACCCTGACCGGACACAATGTCAGCTATCAGGACCGATATGGAGGAAATCATCAGCACATAGCGAAGGATGAAGCCGGTCTGATGCATAAGCTCTCCGGGGGACATATTCCGCAGGGCGGTCACCAGCCGGACACCGTCCTGCGGAACCCCCCAGACAAGCACGCCAGCGCCCGCCAGTATCACTGCCGGCGCATACAGAAATCCCCGACTGATAACCCGTTGCATCAGGTTTAAAAGAGCGTGCATCTGACGGCGGTACACCTCATCATCCTGCAGAATCTTCCATTCAAGCCGCGCTTTCTCATGCCGCGGCAGCATGGCCACCACCTGGATGCCGTCACGGATACTGACGAGCGGCGAGACATCAGGCTTCCTCATCTGGTCGATGTGCCGCGTATACAGGGCCAGCCCGGCCCAGAATAGTGCAACGGGCAGTGATACCAGGATAAATCCATTTCCCGGAAAAGAGGGAGAAAATAAGAGTTGCAGAGACAGTGCCAGCGCGCCCCCGTATAAATAACAAAATAACTGCTGCTCAGTGCGCAGCATGAAATAGCTGAACATACTCATTCCTTTTTAGACAAGAAAGATAATCACAACCTGCTTATTTATTTCATTAGCGCCAGACCACCGTTTTTTCATATACGGCAATCACGCCTCGCCTGATTAATTCGTCCCTGACCTGATTTAAAATCGCTGTATTCCTGATGTTACCGGAATGACATTTAATATAATTCATCAGTGACGAGGTGCTTACAGGTCGGTTTACCGCAGACTTTTTACTCAATGACTGTATTTTATCGGTCAGGCGTAGCACCTCATCGTTGCTGATGAGCGCAGACACCGTTTTCGCCTTCTCTGCTGAACGTGGTGAGGGTATACGACAACATCGTCGCCCTGTCCTGCAGAGCAATGCAATCACGCTGTCATACCCTTTATCATTCGATATAACATGAAACATCGTATCTTCCGGAGCGGTGACGCTGAGTCGTCCCAGCTCAAGTACCAGGTGGAAATCGACATTATTTTTCGACACGCAGGGTGCCTGAAACACACTGATCGATATATTACCGGCATGTGTTACGGACGGAAAACGAATAAACTCCTGCTGAGACCCGGTAAACAAAATAAGACGTTCATAACGCGACAACATTACATTTTCAAGCGTTCCGATATTTTCATAATCAACCAGCGCGATGATATTCTCAGACATAACTCTCCAGACTCCACCGGGACCGACTGCCAGAATACCAGTCCGTTAGTACGACGAACAACATACAGCAGTGTGCCTTTTTGTTTTAAGAGACATCCTCTTCCATTCAGAAGAGACAACAGTAACTTGTTATTGTCGGGATTTATTTATAGCCGCCTGAACATTCTGTGCTTCAGTCATTCCGGAAAAGACCGTGACGTTTTCTTCCGTCGCGCCCTTCACCGGCATCACAATAATACCTGGCGTTCCGGTTAATCCCGTCGCCGTGGCGATATCATTAATATTTTTCAACGTGGTATTTATCTCATCAATCGTATTCTGCTTAAATTTAATATGACCAGAAACCTTTTCGATAATCTCCTGCGTCAGTTTCCCTTCATTCAGTCCTGTACCATAAACCGCATTGTGATAGCTCCTGTAAGCCTCAGAGCCCTTTTCTTTCCAGACCTGCAGGCCGGTTTTCGCCGCCAGCAATGATGCAGGCCACCGGCTACCAAACACCGGCCACTCCATAAAGAAGTAACGCACGTCCGTGTTGCTCCCGATGACCTTCTCCAGTTCGGGTGCGAACCGGCTGCACCAGATGCACTGGTAGTCAAAGAATTCAACCACCATCACCTTTCCGTCCCCGGGACCCCAGGAGGGGATATTTTTATTACCCAGAATGTTAGCCTGCTGTTCCAGTGCAGCGGATTTAAAACCGCGGGTCTGTTTCGCCTCCTGCTCGTGCTGAAGTTTCTCACTCATCTGAATCAGTATTTCAGGATGAGCACGTAGATAATCTGCCGCTATTTCCCCGATTCTCTTTTCCTGGCTGGCAGAGAAAGTTTTTCCCGGTTCATGCTCCTGAGCAAAGCTGTTATTAAAAGTGACAACCGAAATAAGCGGGAGCAGAAAATACAATCCGAATTTGATTTTCATTTTTATTCCTTTAACAGGTTAAGTATGGATAAAATAAGATCGACTGCTAAAATATGCTGGCATAACAAGGTAAACGGAAGAGTTTTTTTACTGACACGTTTCATTGAGCCAGCTGATTATCAGCTCTGTTCTGAGAATCCCTTTTGGTTCCATCAGATATAAAATATTGCGAACAATAAAAGCATCGCCGCCGCAGAGCAGGCAAACCAAAAGAAAACGCGGGCTCGACTGGAGAAACTATCCACCTGAATTAACTCATGAACGTACCTCTCGTTCAACTTAAGCTGCTTTCTGATGTCATCAACAGCCAGAGTGAGCGCAGGGATTGAGTGATGGCCAGGGTCAGCCTTTCTGAGTTTAATTCTGATTTTGAGTAACGTCTTCAGGAGTGTAAATGCAGCGTCTGAAAATACATAGAAATCGTATTCTTCCTCATCAATGCATTCCTTCAGGGATATAATGCTTTCTCTTACATCACCAAATTCTCCGAATTCTGGCGTGGATAACGACTTTATGATATTTCGTGTATCTTCACAAATATCATCACTGTTAACCCAGGTTTTCATATTATTGACTCTCTTATTTGTGACGAATACCATTCAGCTAATGGATGTGATACCCATTAGCTGTGGACGTACTGATATTTAATCTGAGCGAACTGAAAAGAATTAAACGGTCTGACTCATCTTTCGTTCAGCGCGTAACAGCTCTTTCATCATGCGCTCACTGGCGTAGTGCGCTTCATCAGCAGTGACCGTAGCCACCACATTCCCCTGCAGGTCATAGCGGGAGGCACCTTCCCGCATCCGGGACAGATAACCCGCCGACCGGGTCAGGCTTTTCAGGCACTTAATCACCTGTTTATGCGACAGCGGCAGGTCGCGCCCCGCGATATCGGCAAACAGCTGTTCACGCATCCCAGTCGCCAGCAGACGCGGCGAGTCACCGTCAAACAGCTGTGGCCAGAATGCCTTCAGGGTCATGATGGCCTGCTCCGGCGGCAGTAAACGAAGATAGCGAACCGGACCGGGCGTTTTGACCGCTTTCACAGCCTCCGGTGCTGGCTGGCTGGCGGCGGCTTCAGCAGCCTGTTTAGCCTGTGCCAGCTTTTCTTTCTTCAGCTTCCAGGCCGGAGGCGTCGTGACCACCACCACTTTTTTCCGCCGTACCACACCAGGCGTGTCAACGGACCCGGCCGCTGCGGTATCCGCTGCCGGCTTTCTTTTCAGACTCAGTACAGGGCGTTTTTCTTCAGTCATAATAAAGGCTTTCTTTCCTGCCAGGAACCAGGCTATAAGATACGTGAATGCAGCTGACAGCGCATCCTCTCAGGATGCCGGTACCTCATTCCTCTTGATATTAGGTGTATTAGGTGTATCTACGCAATTGCGGCCAGGACTTCTGTCCGGGCTTTTTTACATCGAGGCAACGATCCCCAACACCGCCAGATGCACGGCATAAAACATCACAAAAAAGTGCCGCGGCCAGAAGCGCGGAACAGAACGACCGAGGTCAGAACAGACCGCCAGGGCCAGCAAAGCGACCATCAGGCCGGCAATGGCCTGGGTAATATCATGGGCATTCATCAGTAGTACCATGACAGCCCACAGCACGGCATACCCGATCCGTTCTACAGGCTCTTTCGCCCGACAAAGCCGCCAGCTGTTGATCAGCATGAAGACCCCGGCCAGACCGTAGCTGTCGGCAGATAAGGGGAGCCAGGCCACGACAATGGCGATCGCCAGCAGAATATCATTGCGGGTCTGCAGACTGAACCAGCGCAGCGCCTGGCCGGTGACCGCAAAGCTAAACAGGATATTCCCCATGTACCACGGGTACCCGATGAGAATAAAGGAGCCCTGGGCGATCAGCGCCCAGCACCACAGGCTGTTCAGCTGTGTCTGGCGGATGGCCCCGTGGCGCGCCAGGTTCATTCCCCAGACCAGACCAAACAGGGGAAAGCAGCCTCTCCCCAGCAGACGCATGAGTTCATTATTCCCGGCCAGCAGCAAACCGGTGTGATCGACAATCATCAGCACCAGCGCCACCGTTTTGATGATATCCGTCTGTCCAGGCGTCCAGGTCAGCAGCCCCTGCAGCCAGCGATCGACGGCATTGAGGCGGGTTTCGTACATTGTCATATTCCTTTCCTTTTATCAGCGCCCCGGCAGGGTACCCGATTTTAATCGGGGAGAATGCCGGGGCAGACAAGCCGCCGGCGCGTCAGTCGCCCCCGAGCGTTTTCTCACGACTGAGATCACGAACCATATCCCGCTCCATCTGTTGCAGACGGTCCCGCTGCAGGCTCTCTGATACCACCTGCTGAACGGCCGCTTCCTGACGCCGGGTCTGCGGATCGTCCGGCAGCACCGTTTTCTCCTCTCCTGGCCGGTCGCGTTCGAGACCCCGAATGACGTCCCCGATAACCTCTTTTATCCGCTCGCCCGGCTCGCCCGCTTTCTTCTCCTCTCCGGACACTTCCCGGGTCGCCTGCTCCGTCTGTCTTCCCATCTCCCGGCGCTGTGCCTCTTCTGCGGCCCGCTGTGCCAGAACCTCTGGCGGGAGCGGGATGTCAGTACCGGTATCATTGATCGGAGGATTCGGCAGGGGATCAGCCCAGATGCGACCGCCGGTGATGGCCTCCGGGTTCCAGGGGCGGTCATCTCCGGCAAGCCGGACCACCACCCCGCTGTCGGGGTTATCACGTGCAATCCTGACGCCTTCACCCATATTCCCGGCCAGCAGACTTTCGCCGTTGCGACTGTTCTGCAGCGCCACAAACCGGGCTTCTTCATTGCCCATCACACGACCGTCGCCACCGATGGCCTCCAGGCGGCCGTCCTTGTCCGTCAGCGGGCTGAGCCAGATGCCGGCGTTTTTCCCGTTTTTATCGAACGCCGGCAACGCCACATGCGGCTGCGGGTACTTTTTCCCCGGAGAAATGAATTTTCCCGGCGACTGTCCGCGCGCCAGACCGGACTGTTGCAACGCAGCCCGGCCTGCAGCTGTCTCGTTCAGTGGCTGCGCCCGCCCGAACAGCAGATCAGCTGTTTTCACGGCCCGTTCGTTACGGGGTGCCAGAATATCGTGTGCCGTGGCTTTCGAGGGTGATGCCTGAATGGCGTTGACCCAGCCTTCCCGGCTGTCGGTGTAGACCTGGACGTGCAGTTTCATACGTGATAACCCGACATAGGCGGATTCAAAACTGGCCATCTGTTTGCGGCCGCCGGTCACCCCTTCCAGTGCGATGGCATACGGTTCACTGGCCCCCTGGGCGCCGTGGGCGGTGATGGCATACGCGAGGTCGATGTGCCGCTGTGCCTCATCAGCCTTCGGGTTCAGTGTGCGGGTGGTTTTGCCGTCAGACAGCGTGACACTGTCACCCGAAACAGCTTTCACCTCCCACACACTGTTGGCCACATAGCCGCGTTCTGTGTCACTCTTGCTGAAGCGCATTTTGTCCCCCTGAGACACTGTAATCTCTTGCTCACGGTAGAGCGTGACACCTTCAGCCAACGCCTCCCGGGGTGAAATAAGCCGTTCTTTCCCTTCACCATCCATCAGCGTAATAAGCTGGTTCTCCTTATCCACGCTCCCGATACGGTGGTAGACATTATCGACCAGGGCCACGGCCCCCTTATGAGCCGTCCAGGTCGACAGTCTGCGCAGCTCTCCGTCACGGATGTTACTCGTCACCAGTACCGGCAGGGTGACTTCCTCTCTGCCCACTTCACCATTGTCCCGCCTCGCGTCATGAATCAGACTGTTCAGCACCCGCCGGTCATCATTCAGATGGGTGATAATCAGCGTCTGTAACTGCGCCTCCGGGGTACGGTCGGCATAGTCCTTCACCAGTGCCTCATAGAGCGTCGCGGGCTGGCCTGCCGGCAGGATTTCCCCCTCGCTCAGCGCCTTTTGTATCGCCTTTTCCTGCGCCGGCGTGAATTCCACCACTGAACTGCCCGGTGCCCAGGCGCCTTCTTTTCTCGGCACCTGCTCCGGCGTGACCTGCTCAATGGTGGTCAGGGCGCGGTGCACATCCCGGTCAATCAGGCTGTAGACCGCCGGTCGCAACTCAGGTACCTGGCGCACAATCTCTTTCATAATGGCGACGTCGGCGGCGCTGCGCTGTTGCATCAGCCGGAACGGCTGGCCCGGTGCAATGGACTGCAGCTGGTCGGTATCGCCGCTGAGTACCGCCCGTCCTCCCCCGGCCGCAATCAGGCTCAGGGCTTTCGCCGTGTCTGACAGCCCCACCATCGAACTCTCATCGAGCAGAAACAGCGTGTTGCTGAAATCCGGTGCCTGGCCGTTACGCTGCAGGAGCTGCGTGTCATGCAGGAACGAGGCGGTAGTCTGCGCATCCACGCCGGCGCTCTGCATTTCCCCCACGGCGCGGTGTGTCGGACCGAGACCGATAACGCGCGGCCGGGTTGCTTCCGGCAGCAGGCTGATGGCCCCCGTCACGGCCCGGAACTGGGTCGTTTTCCCTACCCCGGCATAGCCCTGAACCACCGTGAACCGGTCCGTGGTCTCCAGTATCATCCGGGTGGCCGCACGCTGCCCGGACGTCAGGTCTGCCATCAGGCTACCCGGTACGCTGTCCATCAGGGGCGGGACCGCGTCTTTTCCTTCCAGCACCTTTGTCAGAATGCTTTTCTCTGCATCCCAGGTCTGACGGGAAATCAGCAGGTCATTGCCCTGACCGGGTGCCACCGGCACATTCAGCAGACTGCCCGCCTTAATCTGCGCCTGAATGGTCGCGTCTATCTCCGTCATCGGAACCTTACCTCCGCCGGTTTCCAGCGCGGTGGCCAACAGTTGCGGACGCGTGAAGGTCAGCGCCTCACTTTCCAGTAAAGGAATGGAAAGGTGAATGACCTGCTCTGCGGGGGTGTGCAGCCCGGCTTTCTGGGTTGCGATGGCTGCATCCAGGTCTGTCTCGCCTGAACGGGCCTTCAACTGCTCAGACACCACGCTGAAGGCGGTATGTCGCGCCAGCTTCTCCGTCGTGCGGGTCGCATCCTGCGCCGAGTACAGCCGGATGTGGCTCCCGCTCTGCGCCAGCTGGTTCAGCGTGGCGTTATCCAGCTCACGTTGCGTCACCGAGGCAAAGACCGTCGCCGTTTCGCTGACCGAGCGGCCAGGACTTTCCACCCATCCGTGCCCGACCTTGATACCGTCGAACGGGCTGCTGCCGACAGAAAGCGCCTGGGTGGTTTTCTGCCCGGGACGCTGCACTGTCAGCTGGCCGGCCTCCGCGTTCAGCACCGTGATGCTCTCGCCGCCTTTCAGCCGCGTCTCAGGGATTTTTCCCAGCACCGACAGACGTTCACCGTTTGCTACCGGTAGCTTATCGGCCCGGAACAACGACCACTGACTGTCGACGGCGGAGACTTTCAGGTCCAGACGCTCCCCCTCTTTGTCCCTGAGCGTCAGCATATTGCTGCTGGCAGTCACCCGATCAATCACAAAGCGGTCATGCTTCCGGGTCTCCGGGTCCCACCGCTCCATCACCATCCCCTCCCGGTAATAGTCCCGCACGCCCCGGCTTTTACTGTCCAGCCAGACCGGCGTCAGGGCGGTGATGGCCATCTCCTTCGTCCCCAGCGCACCCTCGTTTTTCAGGGTGTCGCGGATGATGCCGTTGAGTACGCCCTGCTCACGCGTCCCGCTGATTTGCGCCACGCTTTCCTGCCCTTCGCGTACACTGACGGCAAACTCCTGCGCCAGACGATTGTAACGCGCACCTTTGTCCGGCTCACTGATGATGTCTGCCGTCGTCTGCCTTCCGCCCTGCCAGCGATAAGTATTCACCCCGCTCTCTTTCAGCACGGTCAGCGCGCTGCCTGTCCCGCTGCGTTTCCCGCTGTCGGAGAGCAGGACCTGCACGTTATGACGCATGGCACCATCGAGCAGGGAAATGGTCTCTTTCAGGCTCAGCTTCTCCGCCTGGTCCACAATGAGCGTCCCGCCCGGGATAAACGCGGTTCCGTTCTGCAGGGCCGATTTACCGGTGACCGTCTCCCCCGCCAGACGGACATCGCCGGCGAGAAAATCACGGGACCGGTTATCGGCGGCAAGGATATGCACGTCACGCCCCTGCTCCCGGGCCATCAGTGTCAGCTCAGCTACCCGCTCCCGCTGACCGGCTGCTCCCCCCTGTCCGGAGACAATCCCCATCGCTGGCCGGTCCTGCGCCAGCACGCTGACCGCATCGCTGAAGGGGGCCAGGCGAACGACGGTCGCATCCGGCGTGACGGTGACGTGATTCTGGCGCTGCACCTCCTGGCTCAGGGCTTTCACGGACAATTCGTCGAGGACGTGGATGTTTGAGGTGAACAGACCTTTCTCACGATCGAGCGGGATCAACTGCTCACGTTCGATAGCCGCATCGATGCCCCCTCTGGCCCGTTCAAAGACCCCCGGCTTCGCCTCCAGCTGGCCGACCGTGCGGGCCAGCAGGTCGGCATAAGTGAACTGTACTTTACGGTCGCTGAGACCGGCGATAGCGTTTGTCACGACATCACCGATATCCGGACCGTCGGTTTTTACCGGCGCAGCAGGCGCGCTGGCCAGCTCCTTCGCCCGTGCATCGGCGGCTTCACGATAGCCCCGGATGTCGAACCCGGTCTCCTTCAGCGTGTTCATCCACTCCACCATCTTCTCTGCCGGGTCGATAGTTTCCTTCGACTTGCGGGTATCGAGTGCGGCCACATCCCGGGACTTCAGGGACGCATCAGGCCCGGCTGCCTCCCTGAGCTCCTGACTGCGCGTGGAAAATGACTCAACCGGCACGCCCTCCATCTCCCACATGCCATGCTTACCCGCATCCACTGTCTTGTAACCCATAGACTCGACGTCGGCCCTGAGAGTGCTCTGGTATATTTTTCCGAAAGCGATGCGGTTAGCGAGGATGTTTTCGGAAAACCCGGTTTTGCCGACGGTATCGCTGCCCAGCGTCTGCCATTTATCCCCGTTCTGCGTCGCGTTGATGACCACGCTGTGCGTGTGTATCTGTGGTTCCTGCGCGCGCGATGTGTCGTGATTAAACCTGGCGATAATCAGATTGCCGGTCAGAACAGTTTCAGAAACACCGTCTTTCTGTACCCGCGTAGAAGCCAGTGACTCCACCTGCTCCAGTGCTACAGTCACCGCACGGTTATGCGCATCAATAAGACGCTTATCTCCCCCCAACATGGCCAGCATCGATACACTCTTCGGTGCCGAGAACGTAAGATCGTAACCAGGCCGGTGCTTATTGACGCCATCCTGCATCCGGGTCAGGTCGCTGCCATCAGGGAGTTTTCCCTGCAGCAGCGCCGTGAAGACCTGCTTGTCCACCTTTCCCTCCAGCTCCAGCGTTTCCGCCCCTTTGCCCTGCCAGCGTTCCTCCATGCTGCCGGTGACGTAGTAATTGTCTTTCTCTGTGTAGTAGTTACCGGCACTGCCCGCCGATTTAACCTGGCTGAAACTGAGCATCAGAAGTTCCCTCCGATTTCGATATCATCCTGCTCACTGCGGCTGTGGTTGATATTGACCTCTTCGCGTCGCTGCATATCCCGCTGCGTCTGTTCACCCGCCAGCCAGGCGTCATAAGCCTGCATGTCTTCAATTACGCCATCCTCGTTCATTCCGGCCGGCAACATATCCTGGTCCGCCTCGACAGGCTGCTGCGCCAGTTCCTGCTCCGTCCCGCCCGCAGTCGCACTCACCGCGGCAGTGGATGCCGCTGCAGCAGTGCCGGTCACCGAAGCAGCAGGTTCAGGCCGGATTAATGGAACGGTTTTCACTCTCGTGACGGGAGCGCCAGATAACGGGACGTCTGGCGTCTTACCGGCACCCTCTGCTGCCTTCGACGAGGTTTTTACCGGCACAGGCAGTACGCTGTCTTCAGCAGGTTTAGTCTGCTCAGGCTGAACACCGGCTTTCTCTTCGGCTGACTCAGACACAGGCTCATCCGGAGTGAAAAGCGCCCTCGCCAGACTGCCTTCGGCCTCCCGCGCTTCCAGCAGCGCACTGAGTCTTCCATCCACGCGCGCATCGAGACGGCGCTGAATAAAGCCCTCGGTGATTTTCGGTCGGGGCTTGTATTTCAGGGCCAGTTTCACCGCCGGATACGGCCCCGGCAGGGTGACGTAGCAGGACAGGTCAGGCAGCGTCTGAATATCGGAGTAGCTGACCAGCGTTTCCCGCTCTTTTTCCTTCCCGGTCGACACACCGTCACGCACCGGGTCTGCCCCGTAGGAATACTGCTCGCTGGCCTTGAGGATTTCTTTCTCACCGATTTCGCCGGCGGCAAACTCGGCAATCTCCTTACTCGGGGAACGGAAAAAGGCACGGGTGTTCATCACGTCAAACAGCGTGGCGGCAGGCTTCACGCCGTAAATATCTTCCAGCTGGGCATAGGACTGGATTCCGAACACATAACAGCCACCAAATTTTCGGGCTTCCGGCAGAATTTCAACCAGGTCTGGCAGCTTGTGCAGCGTGGGCAGTTCGTCAGCGAAAATCCATACACGCCGGTTACGGTTCTCCCCCATCGCCAGCAGACCGCGGATGGCAATCGACAGCCACATCGAGATAACCGGCTTCAGGGAGGCATGCGTATCGGCATTCGAGGAGATAAACAGCCAGCCATTAGGCTGGTCCTCACGGACACCGCGCATCCAGTCCCGGATGGTGAACGGCTCGCCGTTCTTTTCAATCCCCTGCAGGTAGCGGATGGCCTTGACATAATTGGTCAGCACGGCACGGATGGAGATGGCTGTCTTCTCAATTTTCTCCTCGACCAGGTTGGCGGCCGGGGTGTTCTGCAGGTACGCACGCAGCTTGTCTATTTTGATGGACAGCATGGTATCAACCAGCTTTTCGTAACTGCGGTCCTTGTCCTCGCGCATCAGGTAGGCGCCTTCGGCAAAGATGGTGCGACCGGACCCCTGCCAGAACGGATCTTCTTTGGTGCCCATCGGGATAAGGGTATTGGAGATATTGTCAAAATCCGGCAGCGTCAGGCACTCTTTCCACAAATCCCAGGCCGCACAGCGGGAATCCAGCGGGTTGAGTATCTTATCTAAGGACGGGTCGTAATAACTTTTCACGAATTCGCAGGAACGGTCGTAAATAATCGCCATATCGCCGCGGGCGCGGACGTAGTTCAGCAGCCGGCGGATGACTTCGGATTTACCGGAGCCGACGGTGCCGTGGAGGCAGAAGTTCTGGATTTCGGAGTTGAGTAATATGGGTAAGTCACCGATTTTAATATCCGAGGCCATACCGTCGCGTTTCATCTGGCGGGCCACCTCTTTGGGCTTATCGGATAGCTGGCGCCCGCCGGTATTCTCATCCTCGCTCTGCTGCTTGCCCTGACGACCCAGCACCCAGCTGGCGACAAAGAACGTCACCACGCAGACTGTCAGCGATACAATGGCGGCAAAAACAAATGCCGTCCACAGCTGCTCACCGCACCAGATAGTATATTTATCGGCCAGGATTTGTTCCGCATTATATTCCAGAGACTTTCCGTAATAGCTAATCGTATAGACCGGCTGGGAGCGAATAATATCGCGCATGGGTGCCAGCGTGGTACACCACCAGTAAACGCAGCCGTTCACAAAGGTCTGCCAGCTGAGCCGGTACATCAGCATCAGTCCGCACAACACCCAGAATAAAATAAACAGCACATAAAATATAATATTGGCAATCTGACCAAACATGCGAAAACGCATATTCGCAATCTGACCGCCCTGCGTCATATCTTTGGCATTAAAACTCATGGCATTAATCCGTCAATTAACCATCATGGATAAAGATAACCGGGCAAGCCGGCAACGGTTCACAGGCACACAATAAATTTGCGCACCTGTTCACCGTTATGGTGATAAATAAAACTTTGGAAAATGATTAAAAAGCAGAGAGAGCAGCAACAGTGACGATAAAAACAAGAGACCCGAACTATACCGCCGGGCCTTTCTTATTTCATAAATCAACATATTTTGTAAGTTTGTAACTTTCACTAACAGTGAAACCAACCTTTATTTTCAACCCAGACAACAGGATTTGGAGTTACATCATTAATTATATCCTTTTCACCACCGTGTCTAACAATCCTTACTTTTATCTTATTCCCTGACTTAGATTCCACATACCCTTGATAAAAAATTCTTGATGAATATTGGTACAGAGGAACATCATAGTCCTCACGACATATTGAATCTCCAACATTGACGTTTACTTTCATATTTCTAATGCGCGTTCTTTCTTTTTCAGCCAACTTTTCATTCTCTTTTGCTATTAAAGCCTCTTTTTCCTGTACTCGCTCACTGATGAACCCTCTTTTGAGTGCAGTGCTAAACCAGTGTTCCTGGCTTTGATTAGCATTTTTTTCTAGTGTCGATAGTTCTCCAACATAAAAAAGTGGAGTGTCGTCTTTACGACACCAGGTCTCCCCTTGAACAGGTTCCCCACCTTTGCTACGACAGTAATTGGCCATCTGTTCTTTAAAGGAAGTTTGTGTACAATGAAGATTATTTCCAGAAAAGATATATTCCAGCCCATCTTTGGTTGCTCTTTTCTCACCTGACTTAACAAAGAGACCATCAATCTTACCTATACACCCAGATTTCTCTATCACGGCAAATGCATAATCAGATGCCATGCTATAGCCTGATGGATCTATGTCCTTCACGCTATTGACGCCACAACCAGAGAGAGCTAACCCAGAACTACAAATCATAACAACCAATAATTTATTAAGTTTCATCCTGAATCCTTTACATATTATCAAGATAATTGGCTGGCTGGGACTGAAGGACAGCTTGCCAGCTAACTAGCCTTGAAAGAGGTTATGGCAGATGTGAGTAACGATAGTTGATATCTCCCAAAATCCAGATTCATAACAATCCCCATAAAAATTGCCGTAAAAAAAACCATAAATCCAAAAGGAAATGGTGAGTCATAGAAAAAACGATTCAAAAAAGCAAGAATAAAAACCAACGACATATAAACAAATGCATAAACAATAATTTTTCTGAAAAAAAACCGATATATATTTGAACGTACCCTAAAGGATTTTGGCACTGAAAAAAATAAAGAGCGCGCACTTGCGATACCAAGAAGAAGTATCAGCCCCACCCCTCCTGGGAATATTACGACCCAAAAAATATATTTTACTGCAAGGTAGTTTTGATTCACACTAATCATTGCACAAAGTATATTCCAGGAAACTATAACTAATCCAGGCCACATACATGACCAAAAGGACGGAACTTCAGCCTTCCCCTGTAAAAGCATATGTCTCAGCTCATCTACTTCCTCTATAATGATCTTATTAGTTATCATCGTTTTCACCTTTTCCCGTCAAGATAATCCTTTTGAAGGTTAACTGCCTTTTCCTCTAACTCGCGTGGAGAGTCAGCCCCTGCCAGCGATTTGGCTTCACTCTTTCTTTCATTATATTCATTTTCGAATTTATTTCCTTCCAAATTATGGCTTTTTTCAAGATCAGAATGCTGCTTTTTAACTTCACCTCCCTGCCCCTGAATTTCATGTTGAGTTTGTTGATGAGCCTGATTGTTATTGTGTATCATCGAACCTACTGTCTGTTTCACATTATTATTAATTGCCGCATCCTGGGTCATCGTCTCAATATTTCCAGAATTATGCCCGTAATCCGCCATCACCGTGGCACGATCGCCACCGCCTGATACACCAGACATATTCTGGCCAATGGCCTCTCGCCCCTGTTGGTATGCACCATCAATCTTTGGCTCAACCTGCTCTTTGACGAATTCACGTGCCAGGGCTTCACGTTGCGCAGCGACTTCCGGAGAACTGGTGTTGGTCAAAATGGCTTCAGCATCCTGTGGCGCACGTTGCTGAACAAAAGTCGCAAACTGTTGCGTCAGATTCTCGTTCATCTGACCGCTCATACTTTCAGTACGTGAAGCCATTTCACTGTATTCATGGCTGCGTGTACGGCTGTTTGTATACTGGTCGTAGCTGTTTTTCGCACTGGAAAGTGATGCGGCAAACTGATCCACGCGAGAGCTGGCATTGTTATCGGTAATATTGCCAGAGTTGGTCGTTTTACGGCTGGTAAAGTAATCGGAAGCTTCCTTGAAGTCTTTCGCCGCCTGACTGCTCGTGTCATGCCGGCTGTCATGTGATTCCCGACCGGAAGAGCTAACATTATCAGTATTACCTGAGCTGTGACCCCATCCAGCGCTTCCTTTACCACCAACTTCAGCAGATAATCCCGTGCCCCACTTACCAAGCTTGCCAAACAACTGGTCCCCGGAACTCCATTTACCAGATGCATGCATATCAAAGGATTGAGTTCTTTTAGAGGAGTCATCCATCAACTGCTGGAATGACTCTTCATTGCTGATGTTGTTGGCTTTTGCATTAGAAACAACAGCACTCCACATTTTACTTCTGGCCATTGAATCCTGTGAAGACTCAGTATTGTCGGCCCCACTCGTCGTCGATGCACTGGTACCCATATTTGTGCCAAACTGTTTCAGGCTGTTCCAGGCACTCGTCACACTGCTGTTATAGCCATGCAGTGCGCTTTCCGCCTGAACATCGGATTCCCGGGCCATCTGTTGATTGGCGCTGGCCAGTTGCCGGCTGACGTTAATTTCTACTGGCAGCTTAGAGGAGCGCGAATCCCAGATCGTCGTCCCGTCACCTGTCTGTGTCTGCATGCCCCCATTCGCCAGCTGCCGGGACATCTGCCCAAACGCGGTGGAACTGTTGGTGCTCCAGCTGTTCCCGCTGACATTGTCCGTCTGCATATTTGAGAACGAATAATTCCCGTCCACCACGCTGGAGGAGGCCTGCGACGTGGAGCTGAGGCCGGACGAAGCAAAGTGGCTGTAGGCGCTGGAGAAACCTGCCCCCATACTTTTAATCATCGCCCAGCTGAGCGGGGGGATCATCATCGAGATATAGCCCGCGGTGGTGGCAATATCCGAGTTTTTCAGCTGCAGCTGAGAGAGCTCAGAGAGGACCACCGGCACCCCATTTTGCTTCGCATAGTAAGCCATCGCGCTGTTCAGGATAGCGTACAGCAGAGGCCACGACTGCAGCCACATCAGGGCAAAGACGTAGCCCTTCAGCACCTGCATGGTCATCATGTTGAACATCGCCGCCATGACCATTATCGGGAACAGGCCAAACATAATACCCAGTATCACCGTCTGCATCATGGGCAGAGAACGCAGCGCCTGATGTCCCATTGTCGCCTGGGCCAGACGTTGTTTTTCCAGCGACGAAGTATTGGCGATGTTCACCAGGCTGGCCGTATCGCCACTGCGGGCTGCGTAGCTCTGGATACCGCTGCGCAGGGCATTCATCGTCACGTTCTGGCGGATAATCTGCCCCGCATTCTGCCCCGAACTGTAGAAGAAGCTGTAGCTGTCACCGATCATCTGGCTGAACAGCAGGTCCGGGTTAGGTTTACCCCCAAACAACTGGCGCACATAGTAGCTCCAGGTCTTCCCGCCGGTCTGGGTATCCAGCGCCAGGGCTGATTTCAAATCACGGGAGGCTTCCTGGCAGGTTTTAAACTGATTGTTTTTGTCAAAAACGCCGCGAAGCGGGCTGGGGTTAGAAAAAATAATCGTGTAGGGGTCTTCCGAGTTCAGCAGTTCCTCAAGGGAATACTTATGATTGAGAAAAATATCGCCCATCACGCAGTTCTGGACATAGTCTGAGAACAGGGTGGTGATTTCCGGGTTCTGCGAGATAAAGTCTGTGCTTTTGGCAACCAGGTTCCCGCCAAATAACATCCCCGTTTTGCTGTAAGTCACACTGTCCGGCAGGGCGAAAATCATCTCATAACTTTGTACCAGTGCATTCCCGATGCGTGTAGTCAGGGAGGCGGGAATAGCCAGCCCAATTGGCACGTTGTCAACCTGATAGACCTGAGACACATTGCTGTAGTCGATAATCTGCACCGGTTTGCGGATGACGACCAGCATCGAGACCAGTGTCAGGGCAAACACCCAGCCGACCAGGTCCATGATGTTGTGTTTTTTCACCCAGCTGCCGGCGACGATCAGCACGGAAAAGGCAATGCACATTTTCTCAATAGAGGACCAGGTACCGGTACTCATGAAGGCGGAAATGGCATTCAGGTTGCCCCTGAACCAGTCGCCGCCGGCTATCGTGTAGATTTCCAGCATCAGAGGCTCCCTCCGAAATGGTAGTTGTTCTGGTAACGGGTCATCATGCGGGCAGACACCTGCTGGCGCATGTAGCTCATCTGCCGGTCAACGACCAGCAACGCGTCCTGCTGGACCTGGACCCGGGACTGGAAGGCGGCTATCTGGACACTCGCCTGATTCAGGTTTTCGAGGATCATATCCATCGTTGACTGCGGGTAGTTCCCGGTGGCCACCATCGTCCTCGCCTGCTGGATCAGCTCCTGAATGTACTGCAGCAGGATGTCGTAGCCGATATAGTCCGTCAGCTGGTAAAGCAGGGTATTCGAGACCCCGAGCATCTGCGGGTCAACCAGGTATTTAAAGACCGGGATGGTGGTGCTGGAGATAAAGCCCTTCTCCTGCTCCGTTAGTTTTTCATCCGCCACAGCCTTGTTCTGGATGCTGCTCAGTAGCGTGGAAATCTGGTTCTTCAGCGCTTTGTTTGCGGCTATAGTGACCGTCGCATCGGCGACAACCTTCAGGCACTTGTCCGAATCATTGCAGTGGTAGATTTTGGCCGTGCCCCCCTCCATCATCGCCTTAATCAGGTCCTGATCGGTGGTCCGTGCCGGCAGCGGCGTAATTTCGCTGTTCTCGCCAAAAATCAGGGTACCGGTCAGGGTCATCACAAACTCCTTCAGCTCTTTGTTATCGTCGAAGAGCCGGTTTTTGGAAAGGGCATTCCACATAATGTTGATGTTTTTCATGACCCGCTCCTTATCCTTGTCGCTGGCTTTGTCCTGCACCTTGTCCATCTGGCCACCAACCGAACACCCCTGACGGGAAGCCGCCCAGTCGGCAAAGATATTGCTCTCACCGGCGATGTCCTGGCAGACTTTCTGCTGGGCTACCTGAGTGCGGGGGAAAAGCCCCCCGACGATCCCCTGTGCCGCCTGGCAGCTGCTGAGGTTCATGCTGTTGATGTCGCTGGCCATCTTCTGCAGGAAGTCTTTTGCGGTTTTGATTTCCGGTACGGTGGTCTGCAGGGCGAGATCAAAGAAATACCCCGCCGCGTTGGACATGATTTGTTTGCCGAATCGCTGCAGCTGCTCGCTGTTGATAAAAGAAAACGATCCGAGGTAGGCATCGATACCGCCACAGCCGGCATTAATATCCGGCAGGGTCATACTGACCAGCTGAATGGTTTTCACCTGCGTCCGGGCATACAGCGAACCACCGGAGGCGTAACCCGCCGCCTGCCCCTGCCAGACCTGAGGCTGGCTGGTATTGGACGCGAACCCCAGCTTGTTGAAAAAGTTGTTCATATCGCCGTTCACATCGGCGGCGGCCGGGAGAGAGATACCCAGCAAAAAACCTCCGGCCAGCGCGGCCCTTTTAATGTTGCTCATTCCCTGTCGCCCCCATCATCTGAAATACGGTATCCATTCTGGCCATAAACCCCTGCGCATCCGTGGCTCCCTGCAATATCGGGTATGCCGCCAGGGTGTTCACGTTGACCAGAAACGTGGTCGGCGTGGCCACCGGGATATTCGGGAAAAAGGTCTGCATCACGTCAGGCGGTGCCGGCAGCGCTTCGGGAAACGCTTCATCCCCCTGCCCGTCAATGGTGTAAGAGAACACGGAGAAACCATACTGGCCTGATAACTGCTTCAGGACCGGGTCAAACTTGTGGCAGTACGGGCAGTGCCCCTGCATAAACAACACCACTTTCCAGTCGCTGAGGTTGACCTGTCTGCCGTTGCTGAGCCGGTACAAGCGGACCTGAGAGACCGGCTTCTCAGACGCAGGTACGCCAGTGGATGCCGCCGGAGCGGCGCCAGTTATGCCCTGCGGATCCCAGAGGGATTTCACTTCATCGAGTGTACCGGCGTAAATCACGGGAGAAAGTGCCAGCAGCAGAGCGCCCGTACTAATTATCTTCAGATGGCTTTTCACGGGCTTTCTCCTGTTTTTCTGCCTCAGCAATCAGGGCGTTGATAATTTTGTACCCGCCGAAAATAACCATCCCTAACCCCAGAATTTCTCCGGCCTGAATGGCCATCTCAGGCTGCTTCCTTACCAGCCGGGCGATAAGATGGAAAAATACGCCCACGGCCAGCACCCACATCCCGGTAATGTCTAAATCGGGAAAACGAATCTTTCGCATGACACTCTCCTTAAAAATTGGGTTTAAAGTCGCTGGAGACATAGAGAAACTGTTTTGCCAGGTCGTCCTGACTGATAAAGCCGTAACTGAGGGGTTTCACCTGCCCGCTTTTCGGGTTGACCAGCATCATCGCCGGGAAGTACTTCACGCCGAGCTGCTGTGACTGGCCCTGGTCCATCCGGCTGTCAGGGAGCAGGGGATTCACCACGCCGTCCACAGAGACCGGTATCACGCTCAGGCCGTAAGTCTCGCGAAAGTTCTGAATCACCTGGACCAGCTGTCCATCGATGGCCTCACGCCCCCGGTAGAAGAACATCACACCGTAGTGCTGTGCGAGAGTGGCGATAGCCTTTCGCTGTTCGGCATAGTCGGCAGCCAGCTGGTTTTTCACAGTGCCGTTGTAGTGGCTGTACTGCAGGTTGTAATCGAGCTCCGGGTTTTCCAGCATGGCTTTCTTTGCGCTCATCGAGAACAGGCCAGCCTGCTGCGTCCAGTAGTTCTGGAGACGGAAGAACTTCACAAAAGCCGGCACTGAGGGGTACAAGATGGCTTCCGCTAATGCTTTTTTCGTTGCATGTTGCAGAGCTGCCTGTTTCTCCAGAATATCCATTTGCGGCGGTGAGGCCGCTGGTGCCGGCAGTTGCTCTTCTTCCCGGGACTTCAGTTTCTCGTTGTACCACTGCCAGCCCGCGTCTTTTGCGTAAGCCGGCATCAGGGTGCAGCAAAGGCACCCCGCCAGCATGGCGGCATGTATTGTTCGCATGGTAAATACCCTTTTATGAATTAACGCGGCTGGCGTGACAGATGCTGATAGACGCTGTACTTATCAAGAAGACGCCGTGTTTTTCCTGCGTCATTGCGGGCTTCAAAGCGATACCCGCTGCAGTACAGGGGAAGCGAATTCATTTCCAGGTTCACCCGCTCCCCTCCTTTAACCACCCACGCGGCCTGAGAAACCCGGTCACACTGAATACCCCAGGCCCGGTTGGTGGTCATAAACGCATTAATCTGCTTATCGCGCCACAGGCTGTACGACATGACACAGACCAGGAAGACGACAAACACGCCGACAAACAGCATCACCACCCCGTATGATTTTTTCTCTTCCATGCCCCCCTCCTGGTCACATCGTGAAAAATAGTGGCATAGGCTGAGTCATCTTTTTTTCTCCTTACGACTGGTTTTTATCAGTCCCGCCAGAGCAGAAAAAAACAGGTAACTCACCAGCCAGAAAAAACCGACCATGAGAATAAAAACCACACTCTCAATATAATCACTACCTGACGTCCCTTTGACGGCATCCCATGAGAAATACAGCACAGGGGAGATAATGATTATTGTCAGCAGTAATCTCACCAGAAAATCGACGGCAGGATATTTATGAAAGTTAATTTTCATGGTTGTGTTCCTTATTACTGTTATCCTCCTTCACCTTCAGCCCGGCTTTCCCCGCGGGAAAACTGTCAGCAAAGCGAGTGGTACATTCCTCTGCGCCTTTTGATGTAAAGAATCCGGGGTCATCCTCCCCGATAATATAATCGGGGTAGGTAGTAAATCGAATATCAGAGTGATCGTCATAGTTTAACCTGCTATTATCCCTGAAAAAATCAACCCCTCCCTTATTTTTAAAGCGTTTTGCATCCTCACCTGATACTTTCATAACCAGCGAGTCGGGGTCGACCTCCCACATATCACGAGTATCCAGCATTGTCCGGGTAGCTTTAAATTCAGCTTCAAATCGTAACGTTTTCAGACCGGTGGCGTACATGGCAACCCGCCCATCCATTTTTGTTTTATTTTCACTTTGCTCCGTAACCGTATACCGGGAAATCATTCTTATTTTTGTAAAAAACGTTTCATCTGTTCTCTTACACTGAATGACAGTGCCGGGCATCTGCATTGAATACAGCTTCTCGAGTTCCTCTCTGCTTGCGGCATTTGAAAATGGCATTATTAGAATAAAAAACAAAACCGTGGCGGACCTGACCAGTCTATTCATTTAAACCATCCTTATTATTTTCAATACGGGACAACGTGATGACATAAAAAACAAGCGACAGTGCCCCCATCCCCATACACTCAGCCCCGTCCCGACTGGAGAGCAGAGAAAACGCGACAGCAACTGTTGCCTGTGATGTCAGAGCACCGAAAAATATCAGGATCAGGCTGCGGCCTGACATGAACACAGCAAGGATGAATGGAATTAAAAACAAGGTCAGCAGCTGAAATATCATCATAAATGACGCTGTCATTTTATCACCTTTAAATTTAATTATTCAGAAATCATTTTGCTGAAGACTGCGTGAGAAGTTCTTTTATGCGTTGTTTTGTTTTATCAGTCAGCTCACTGTTATCCGGTATTTTCTGGTTATTTATCAGGTCCTCCATGAAGTTCGTGAAGTCCAGCTGATTAAAGTTAATGCCCTGCAGTTCTGCTACCGTGATCCCCCGGCAGTCCGGACTGCTGGCACCACCGAACCCAATATGCAGCTGTCCGTTACGGCCTTGCTCCTGGACTATCTGAGCCAGTTTTGAGTCAAACTGGCAGTAACTGCGTTTTTTCTCCAGACAGATCCCCAGTACCTTCTTCGAGCAGAACTCACCAATACTGACTGTCAGCTTGTTGGTTTTCGCTTTGGCCAGCGCCTTCTCTTCGCTGCTGCAGCGTGCCAGGCCCACATCCTGGCCCCATCCGCTGTCCTTGCAGCAGTTGCTGAAGCCTGCAGCGAACTTCTTACAGAATTTTGCCTTGCCGGTGAATGCCCTGACGTCCACCCCGTTCAGCGCCGCAACATCTTTACCCGCAGCGGCCAGCGCCGCGAGCTCTGAAACTGCCTGTCCAAAGCCGTTGTTCGTGCCGCTGACCGCTTTATCGCATTCACCATCAAGGCAGAATACATCCCCGCCGCAGATCATCTGCTTACCGCTGGTCCGGGTTTCGCAGGAGTACGTGGCATACTCATGCAGACAGGTCCCGTCTTCACCGGTGAAGGCACACTGACGTGAAGAGAGCGTGCAGGCTGTATTGTTCATCAGGCTCTCACAGGAGCCATGATCCGCAGGCTGTGTGAGCCAGGTGTCCTTGTATTTCCAGCATGCTTCTGTGAAGGAATACGCCTTCCCGCCCAGGTTGAGGGTTTTTGTCCCGCCCGGGCTGATACATTCTTCACCTGTTTTCGTGCCTTCGTCCTTGCTGAACGGACAACTTTCAACCCAGACCACCTCTGGTGCAAATACGGTTTCCGTCTCCTCCATGACCAGTATGACCGTCACCTGAATGGATTTAACATTCACTGATGGCTGGGTTTTCGACGTTTTCGTTACCGGAAAGCTCTGCCCGGCGACAACGTTCCGGTCCATGCTGAAAGACTGATGAATTTTCCCGGTGCCATCGTAGTAATGACTTGTACAGTGTGTGTTCTGGCCCCCGGAGCACGTCGTCACCGTATTCGGCCAGGTCATCACATCGACAGGGAATGTTTTATCAAAGAGGCTGATGTTTTCACTGACTGCAAGCTTGCAACTGTCTCTGACCTTTCCTTCGTTGTCACATTCATAAATCCAGGGAACCGGCAGAGGTTCACCGTCAACAGACACGCTGAGCAGCCGCCCTGTCGACGGGATGGTCAGCGTCCCGCTCCATCGGGTGCTGTTTCGGGTGAAATTCATCGGGACAGCCTGCTGGTAGGTACGACTGACCTTTTGCGTCGTGGCGTTGTCTTTCAGCGTCGCCTCCCGCGTGCAGAAGTTCTCCACCTGCAAATCCCGCTCGCACGTATGGTTCGTGAACTCGCTACGATTAACCACCTGTGCCGTACAGGCCTGACCGGTATCGCCGACAATGCTGTCCGCCCGGGATTCGGTGTCCTGTGCCGCCTGAATAAAGGGGGCATCCGCTGAAATACTGTCAGGGGGCCGGTTGGTGAACGACTCCGTGATACTTTGTCCGGCCTCGTTCTGGCTGAACTCCGAAGCAGAGTCACTTTTCAGGGAACTGTCACCGCTGGCTGTCACGCCACCGTAGTATTTCGTCTGGTCGGGTCGGGAGGTATAACCGGGTAAGGTCTGCTCACCATTAAAGTTTTTCAGAGCATCGAGCCCCCCTCCCTGAACCTGTTTTGCGAAATCCGAACCGGCTTTGTAATCCGTACTGCTGTCGGCACAGACCGGCGTCATAAACCAGATAAATGTCCCGAGCACAGCAGCGTGCAGAGTAATAATGAGGGGAACCTCTTTCATGAGAACTCTCCTTGTTTTTTCACATAGCACGCAATGACATTGAAATCGCCTCGCAGAGAGCCCCGACGCCAGCGGCTTAAGTGGTTATGTGGCTTCGTCGGGCTTAGCCGAAAACAGAGGGAATACGTTGAATCAAAACTGCCGGTGATATCCCATCCCCAGTTCAGTACAGGATCTCCTGATTCAGCATCTTCACGCAGACACTGGCTGAGCCGTGAGGCCTTCGCAACAGACGAGGTGAAAGCGATATAAGGCATAATGGAATCAACCGGTAACCCGTACCCCTGACAGGATGCGTAGGTCCTGAACTCATGGGCGTTCATACAGGCCACCAGGTACCGGATATCCTTGTCGATATAATGGTACGGTTTTCCATTCATGGCTGGCTCCTGATGGCACCTGAGGACAGGTCGAGCATCTGTCGGGCCGTCTGCGCGCAGTCCCCTTTCTCTGCGACCTTCTCCAGCGCCTGCTTCAGCCTGATATTGCCATGCACCACGTCGAAGCCGGCCTGACAGCGCACCACCAGGGCCGGCACGCTACGGATGTTGTACTGCGTATACAGCGTCGGGTCGATTTGCACACCGTCAGTCACCCCGTCGTTCACCAGGTTCATCACCGCATCGGTCGTCGCTTTCATATCGTTGTTAACCAGCCCTCGCAACGTGGCAGGAATGCTGTACTGCTTTGTTTCGTGAAGCATTCGCTTCAGACCTTCTTCCGGTATCGAGAAGGAGACAAAGTACAGCGCCCCTTCAGTCGGTTTTTCCTGGTTAGCCTCCTTTTGTTGACTGGCCAGGTTGTCAATAAACTGACGATCGGACTGTGCCAGGGGATTGCGGTTAATCTGCGCTTCCAGTTCCTGCTGCAGCTGTTTGTCCGGATGCTGACGTAACTGTTCACTGAGGTTTTCCTGCTGTTTCAGCCACTCCCTGTCTGCCGTAGTCGGACTGCCTGGGCTACCGGCAGCGACGACTGGGCCTGACAATACAACCAGCGTCATTAATACATTCTTTAACTTCATCAGGGACTCCATTCAGAGGTAGACACAGTTACGTTTACGCCACATCAGGTAGCCGTAGTTTTTCCGCGTGTTGGGTGGATTTCTGCCCGCCTCCCAGCGCATCACACTGCGCCCGAGAGGGTGGCACTGACCGCTGTCCGGATACATATTCACCATCTGATAGCGCCACCGCTCTTTTGGGATGATCGGAGACGGGTATTCGTAGCAGACCGCCACATCTGCGCCGACGGTCTCCATGATTTGTCCCTGCCGGTGAAGCTTGTAGGCCATTCGCTCACTGAGTAACAGCGATGACTGCAGGGGACTGGACTCGTTGCTGGCCCAGCCAGAAAACGGGTACATCGAACCCTGAGAGCCGGCGCACCAGAACAAAATATCGAGTGGTTTGTTGAATGCACTGGCAATCGCATCTGCCGCACAGGCGCCCTGGGCGATCGGGTTAGCAAACAAAATCGCTTCCGGATTCAGAATGGTGGTCAGGCTGCTGTCCACCCAGGTCGGGTCGATTTCGGATAAATAGGCAATATCCATATCGCCTCCTTCCAGGCACCCGGCTGAGGTCATGATGTTCAGCCAGTAGGTCAGCGGATACTTGTACCAGTGGACGTGATAGAAGGCCCCGTTCACCTGCCTGTCATCCTTCTTAGCCGTACCCATCCCGGTCTTGCCGAGATTGATACTGAATCCCCCGAGGTTCACCATGCAGCCAGGTGAACGGCTGACATCCGTCATGGCCATCGGCTCCCAGTAGCCAATCGCCAGACCGATACGAACAAATATCGGGGGCGGTGCGGGACAGTACTGAACCGGACTGGCCGGATTCACGGTATCCGGGCCACCTCCGGCCGCAACCGACACACTCCCGATGGACATCGGAAAAATGCATTGCCAGCAGACATCGGTGATCGGGTTAACAAAACGTCCCTCGCAGGAGGGGTCCGCAGCCGCACTGAGGCTGTATCCCCACATCATCAGGGCACTCAGAAACAGGGTCAGGGATTTCACTGAAACGTCCTTATTTAACAGGAAAGGTTTCGATATTCAGCCGCTCACCGGAGGGCGCCGGCGTAATACGCGCCGGCACACTGGTCAGGCCGAACCGTTTTGAAAGCACACCGTTCTGGTCAAAATAAATCCGGCTGTCCAGCGCAGCCGAGGTGTCAGGGACGCTGCCCCGGACCAGGATAATCTTGCTCATCAGCGTTTCCGGCACCTGGCGTTTCATCCAGGCTATCTGGTCAGGATCGTCGCCGTTGATAAAGTACAGGGTCTGCATAAAGGGCACGGTTTTCAGGGGATTGATGAGCTCGCCCTGGTGAGCAAACACCCGCCCTTCGTTATCCTTCAGGTCTTCCGTCAGGCGAATGCTGGGGTCAAACCAGCGTTGCGCATATTTCTCCGCTCTGTGCAGCCCCTCCACCGGGGCCGGGCGCTGGCTGTTCTCGATCACCCGCTGCTTAAACTCGCCCATTGTCTTATCCCACTGGCCGGATTGTTGCAGTCCCTGCAGCCGCTGCGTGATAAGTTCCAGCATGTCCTGCTCACGGACGGGCCATAAATCCCCCCAGGTTCCGAGGTCGGCGGCATAGGTCAATGGCGACAACAGACAACTGGCTAGGAGGTAACGACGAAGACGTATCATTCGCGGCCTCCTTTCATCCGGCGGGCGATGTCCGTCTGGATTGTCCGGGTCACATCGGGAGCGCCCTGAACCACCGCCGGCGAGACCAGGATGAGGACATGATGTTGTAGCTGGTAATCCGCCAGGCTCTGCTCCAGCGCACTGTTAAACCGCTCCGACAGCGCTTTGGACTGCGCCTCTGACAGCTGTTTCTGACTGACACTGTCCATAAAACTGTCGAGCGTTTTCTTCATATCAAAGGCCACCACCCGCGGCGTGGTGTACTCCAGTACCACCCGCGTGAGGAAGACGTTGGTCGCCAGCGTGAAGAGCACCAGGGCAACGATGACGGAAACCCGGCGGAAGGTTGAGGACGTCGTGCTTGTCTGTTTTTCTGTACTGTTTTCCATCAGGCTGTATTCCTTACGTTATCGCGTGCGATGCGGGCTTCCAGCTCAGCCATTTCCGCCGGGAAGTTAAGGCAGGCCAGCTCATACACCGCGTCATGAATATCGACACCCTCCTTCCGACGCGCCTGGATAAATTCAAAGTCCGCGCCTTTGGAGGAATACATGGCCCGGCTGAGCGGGTCGACGAACAGACGATGCCAGGAGCAGTTCGCTTCCACCTGCAGCATGAAAGAACTGAACCACTGCTCTTTTGCAGAGCCGAAACTGTTAATCATGTCCTGCTCCATCTTTGAGAACTGATCCGGATACAGCTGGTTATATTTGGCGAACTCTTTGGCTGACTGTTTGAGGATCGACTTGTACGAGGAGTTACCCCAGGCCGCCCGGGCTGCGGTGGATGCGGTGGGAGAATCGAAGTCGACTATATTCTGGGTGATGGTGATGTAGGCACCGGTATGCCGGCGCGCGGTCCGGTACCCTTTCTCAATAAACTGCCCCACTTTTTCGTTTTTGAAATCGAGCAGTTTCCAGCCTTCGTCAATGACGTTGAGCTTTTTCAGGCTCCGGGGGGACTGGTACATCCGGTTCTCGATATAGATAATCAGCGAGAACATGACGGCAATCAGCAGAGACGGGCGCGATTCAAGTCCCCCCAGTTCCAGCACCACCATCCGGGCGTCATCGCGCAGGGTGGGTTTGTCCGAGTTAAAGTACTCCCCGTAAATCCCGTTCACCGTGTACTGATCGAGGAGAATAATCATCTCGTCCAGGCGGCTGCGGATGGTCGGAGAGTCGGCATATTCCTCACTGTCTTTGGCGCTCTGCAGGAACGCCACCACATCATCGATGCGGGCATGCGTCCCTTTGCTCAGCCAGGCCGCCTGCACAGCCTGCAACAGCAGGCCTTCGTGGACCTCATCCAGGTTACCGTTCGGACTGGCCATCACTGACATCTGGTCACGGATACGTTCCGCGGAGAGGTCAAAGTGGGCATCATCGAGAATATTGGCGAACGGGTTAAACTTCAGCGAATCACCATCGAGGTAGACCCCGCCCATGTTTTCGCACAGGGACTTATAGCCATCCCCCATATCGAACACCCAGGCAAAACCGCCGGAGTCCAGCACGCTGCGGATCAGCGGCTGTATCAGCCCCGTTTTACCTGCCCCGGAGGTGCCGCAGACCGCCATATTGAAGTTGGTGTTATCCATGCCTTCATAAAAAAGGTCGATATACGCCAGCTGGTTGCGGTAGGTCGGCGCCAGCAGACCGGCCGGGGCCAGCGGGCTGTCGGCCACCACGGGCAGAAGATTGGCGACCTGGAACGTTTCGGCCCGTTTGACCACCCCGGCCGCCTGCAGCTCTCTGAACAGTCCCTCACCGGATTTGAAGGGCAACATGGCCAGAAAGTTACGCAGGTGATGGTAGCGGGCAGGGATCAGCTGGAAACCGCCTTTACGAAAACTGTTCAGCACCTGCTGTTCGGTGGTGAGTGAGGCTTCAACATTGTCCTGGGTATAGGTGGTGATATTGAAAAAATATGACACAAGGCTGGTCTGGTTGGTCGCCAGACGCTGGCGGATATCACCCCATTCTTTGACTTCTTTCTCCACTGACGGGAAGTATTTGGCGTAAGAGGTTTTGCTTTTCTTCTCCAGGTCCATGAACTTCAGGTTGGCTTCATTCTGGGTCTTCACCTGGTCTTCCACCATCAGTGTCAGTGTGATCACAAACGGACAGGAGATGGAGAGCTCAGGGCTCAGTAAATTGGCGTAGTTATCCGCACTGGTCCAGAGGAAGGCAATTTCCGGGTCACGTTCAAGGTGATAGCTGGTCACCCTGGTGACTGTCTCTTTCCCGTTGTGACCAAGACGACCGATCTTCAGGTGCCCGGCCGTGACCTTCATGTCAAAACTGTCTTCCACACACTGATAGTTGAGGTCCTGATACGGGTCCAGTTTATAGGGTTTGTGATACATCTCCCCCGGATCAGGATTAATCACTTCACGCATCAGTTCGACCAGCGCGGCACCGTCCATAACACGCGTGGGAATATAGGCGCCACCCAGTGAGGCGCGGATAATTTTGACCTGGTTCTCAAGCTCGACTATCTGTGCTTTGCTTTTCTTTTTTCTCGGGATACAGCAGGAAATAAAGACCCGATAGTTCCGCAGGGTCAGGGGTAAATCCATGCTTTCCGGCAAAGGGAAGCGGGTTTCTGCCGCGCGGAGATAATAGGCACGGGTAATGGCGTTGAACTTCTCCGCCTCCTTACCGCTCCAGCTAAATTCACGCAGCCCGTACTCAATGTCGTTCCCGACGAGCTTACTGGACACCAGATTAATAGTGAACGGCACGCCACGAGGGATTTTTGTCCGCAACAAATGCTCCAGTGTGCCGACAATATCCTTGTTTGCCCCCGGCAGGGGTCGGGCTTCCAGCATAAAGCCGATCGTTTTCGTGTTAATAAAAAGCCCTGTTTCAGAATCATAATCCTGATAGGGTAAAATCCGGCTGAACTGGGGGAAATTCATGCTGCCCAGCGTGTCATTCGCTTTCGCAGATTCATCAGGTAACTGTAGTGCCGACACAAGCGAGTTCACGGCCTGAGCGACGGTATCCATCAGGTTATTACGCATGTGAGCGTTCCTTAATGAGCGTTTAAATAATAAAAAAAGAGATGAAGCAGCAAACAACAGACATGTCAGACGCTGTATTTTTTATGGGATAACTAAGCATATCTAAAAGTGAGTACAGGGATGAACACTAACATCATCATCGAGGTGCCCAGTTGCCAGATAAAAATAACATCCGACAACAGTGTCCCCTGCCATAAACAGATAAGAAGCGAGATAATTAATGCAGCAACATGAAAAAGAATAACAGCCAAAAAGAGCACCCCTGAAAGCTCTCCGTCACTGACATCAACTCTTAAACAGGCAATATAAAACACCAGTAAGCTGCAGATAATAAACACACCGTCATGGCGTATACTCTGAATGAAATCTGGTGTGTACTCTCCAGCCAGTCCGTTGTAAGTCAATCTGACACCCAGATAGATGAGCCAGTACAACGCAGGAATAAGCAAAAAACCATACTTTTTAATCAAAGCCATAATTAAAAAACCTCATTAATAATTATTATGCCAACCGGGTAAATTCATTTATCGCCAGCCTTATGTAATTGCCACTGACGGATATATTCACCCCTCATCGGAGCGGGTTTTACTTAATACCTGAAGTTGCTTATTCCTCTCGTTACACTCTGAGGCTATTTTATTCGCTGAGCGAAGGGTTAACGGCTTCGGGTTATTACGAAGCACCATCCAAAAAGCCTCTCCCGCACAGGGTATTTCATGAGAAATATCCAGCAACTGTTCTTCGGTCGCTATTTTGTCACCTCTGTATTCCGAGTCATAAAGATAAAACAAAAAACCTGCAAAAATGATTATTACAGACAAACTAAGAACATGTTTAAACCAGCTCATCTCATCTGATTTCATTTATTTTTAGCCTTATACAATTGCCATTCAGAGATATAACGATAATATTTTTCGGACGGTACATTGATGATAACCCCGGCGCAATCCAGTCTATTCACAGGCTCTGAAAAGGCACCATCCCGAATGTTGACTTCCATCAGTTTGCATTCTGTGTGCCAGTGTTTACCTGCTTCCAGGTCATCCATTGATACCGTCATAATCAGGATGGGGAGTATCCCAGCCAGTCCCACCACGGCGGCCAGTGAGCTCCAGATAAAGGTGTTCCCAGCGTTAAAACGGCTTTGATACTTCTGTGGGATTGCACACATTGATGCTGCCAGGATGCCCCCCACAATAAAGAGCGCCAGAAATATTCCCGCTATCCATCCCAGATTGATACCATAGTAAAATGCGTTCATTTCAAGTTTCTCCTGGTATCGTTCGGTGGCTCACTGGCTTTGATTTCAATATTTTCATCTTTATGATGTTCAGCACCACGTCCTCAACGTTCCTCTTTGTACCAGAGCCTGACACAAACAAATCGATATTCTTTCACTATCGTTTCAATCGACATTATTGAAACCGTATTGTTTTCAATCCATTCATTCATATCAATAGTCGCTTGCTTTTCATCCTGAGAGATAAAGAATGTACTCTCTTTAAGACCAGTGAAATCTTTAAAGTTAATCATCCTGCATCACCTCTGATTTTTAGATTTGTTATACGCAGATACTGCCTGGTCGTATTTTCCCTTCACCACATTAACAACGACCCCGGAACAATCCAGTCGATTAATGTTACCAGTTAAAAAACCGGTAGGAATATCAACCTCCTTCAGAATGCAGTCAGCTGACCAGTATTTACCGTCCTTAATTAAATCGTCATTGCTGGGTTGTGTTAATTTAAAAAAAAACATTACACCCACCAACACAACCATAACCAAACAAAAGCAATTTATAATCCTGTCATCCCACATGTTTTTTATCACCTCTGCCTAATCATTTAACTGTCTAACCATTTAAATACCATAACCACGCCTGTAAACACCATAATTAAACAGACCCATATAATCGCCGTAAAATCAGATGTCTGACTTCCTTCTTTCACAGCACCGAGCACTGATAAAAAAATCAATCCACCAGGGACCATCAAAATAAGTGCTATAACCAGACAGATGGGTTTCAATTTACCTTTCAGCATAAAATATTTATGTACGCTACCGCCCATCCCTTTCAACGCACAGGGCACTCGTTTAAAGCCAGTAATAAAAAGAGATATACAGCGCCATTAACGGCGCTGTTGATTAGTTAATGCGGGGCTGGCCCCATGCCGATGGCTTAACCACAAATACAACCGTTGTGGGCTGGTGATAAACATCATCTGAATCTACATACGGCGCTATCCACAAAGACGTTGTCTCCTCCCCTTTTCTCAATGGCCGGGGATAATTACCTGGCAGCGTTGACGGTGACGAAAACGTTGACGCGACCACCGGTAAAGACATTTTTACTACCGGCAAAGACTGGCTCCGTTTCTCGGTTTCGAAATATGCTGCTTCATTCTTTGCCGTTGGATTATTTAGGTACACTGCACGTGCTCGATCTTTTTCCACGGCCACTCTGGCCCGGGTCAGGTTGGGCTGTGGCGGCAACGGGTACGAATTAACTGACGTTGTTCTGAAATTACCCTCAGCCAGTTGTGGCAACCCTGCCGCAGCCGGCTTTGCCGAAGCACTTTCCTCTTTTGCTTTCGCCTTTTCATTGGCCTGCTCCATCGTCATACAGGTATCCGATGTCGTGGCATTACATTCAAATTCCGTCTCTGTGCCCGCGCACCCGGTTAAAAGCAAAGCGCTGCCCAGAGGAATTAACAGTATTAATTCCTTCATATATTCACCTGTCCTCTGTTTATTTATTAAAAATTAATATCCCGTCACTCCGGTCCGGGGAGTACTCCCGATAACTATCGAGCCCCCCGTAAATACCATCGCCATCAGCAGCCAGAGCCAGAGAATATTTTTTGTGTAACCCTGGTCGATATGTGCTGCGTACCCTGTCGCATCCGTACTGACAGTCGTGCAGGCTTCCTGTAAAACCGGAGACAGCAGTGGCTTCACCGCATCACCATTAAGTGCTTCACGCGAAGCTGGCCCCGTGCAGTCGTGAATGACATATCCTTCGCGTTGCACCGATTCAATGGTCTTCACCAGCATCTGCCCGGGCGTGTTATGCCCAGTCCAGAACACAACGACAACCAGCAACATCATCATACCGAGCGGATACACCACCGCATACTGAACCAGCCAGTGAGTCCAGCGCAGCGTTGACAGAACGAGAGTGATGAGAGACTTAACCATTGTTTTCTCCCTGAGATGCAGCCCCTGGCGAGAACTCGCGCGGGTCAAGCTTGCCCAGTTTCTTCAGCATCTCATCGGTATTAAAACCATTGAGGTTCCCGCCGGATTGCTGTGACCTGCTCTCGGGTTGTTCAGGTTGTGCCTGGTTCTGCGCCTGTTGTTGCCCGTTCTTTTCCGCTTCCAGCTCTTCAATGGTTTTCAGCTGGAAACCGTCCTGGAACACCACCGTGACTTCGTTACCGGCACCAATCGGGATGACCGGGTGATACTGTTCAGCGCGTTTGATGTAATACTCACTCAGGGTCTGTGCGGCTTTGGATGCCCCGCCGCCAATCCCCATCTTAAGCACATCCCCGGCGCCAACGGATGCCGTTGCACCCAGGCCAACAGCAGGTTGCGAAGCCCGCTCCATGCCCTGACCAATCCCGTCAACAAAGCCTGCGCCCCAGGCCCAGCCGAGGATTTTGCCGTTACGCATCACCACCTCGCCTTTCACACCGTTCTTGCCCATAAATGAGACGTGACCGTTAATCGGCTGGTCGATGGTTTTATCCCCTTTGATGCAGCTGATATTGCGGGTCCGGACAATGGCGCGCTCACTGGAGACATCCCCCCAGGCTTCCAGGCCGACAAAGCAGCCGGTCAGGTCATAGGTTTTACTGTTCGGCATTTCCACCCGACCGATGATGCGTAACTGCATCGGTACGGTTGATTCATTCCCGGTCACGGAAGCATTCGCATCGGCGCCTTCGATCAGACTGCTTTTCGCAAAACTGCCTGACGGGATATACGGCAGCTCCCTGCCCTTTTTCCCTTTGTTGTAGATGAACGTTTTACGGTTGATCTGGTTCGGTACCGGTACAGACTGATAACTGACCTGCGGGGGTTGCACAGCACCGTTACCCGGATAGAAAGCGGTCGGCGGCGGTACCGCACCACCAGGCTGTGGCGGATAATTTGCCGGTTGCGGTTCACCTTCCGGCCCGGGTGCCGGAGAGGGAGGGGTCGGCGCCGGCTCTCCACCGGGAACGGATGGCCTGACGCCCAGCGTCCTCAGTTGCTCCTGCATCGCGGCATTCTCATTGCTGAGTTGCTCGATACGAACCTGATCGGCAGCACGGCCCTTACTCAGTATGTCCACTTCGCCCTGCAGTGCGCCAAAGCGCTTGTTCAGGTCCGCAGCAGTGGCCTGCATCTCCGTTGTCGCATGCTGCTCCACTTTGCTGTTGAAATTACTGTCAACCACGCCTGTCATATCCGGGGCAGGCTCTCCCTGCACGGGGGCCTCTTCTTCCGAACTCAGGTTCAGGTCAGAAAGATACATTCCCCCCCCGATGGCGCCCGCGCCACCGACCAGAATGAGGCCCAGCCACAGGTACTGCTTACGTTTGATGATCGTATTGAAGTTGGCCATCAGCGCCCCCCTTCAGAGGTGGTGATCCAGACCTGCATCCGGCCACCACCGGTCAGCTGACCAGCAGGACTGCTGAGCATGATGGCGCGGGTGCCGGGTTGCCAGAAATCGCTTTCGCGGATCATTCGGGGCGAAAAACTGATATTTTCGAGGCTGTAACGCACCACTTTCAGGTGATGCCCGGTCCAGACTTTTTCCGCTGTCGCACGAAGACCAGCGGGCACCTGCAGTGATTCCGATGTGACAGGAACAGCCTGGTATTCATCAGGGATCTGGCCCTGGCGAACAGCACGGTTCAGGGAAACCAGAATGCCTTCATACGGACTGGATTCTTCCCATGATTTAGCGGGACCCGGTGTCCCCACGAGCTCGGAGACCAGCTGGATAGTCCGGCCAACCCCGGCGCGTGGTACCGCCCGGATGGAAAAGTTCAGTCCGCGCTCGGTTTCCACAATAAACGTGAACGGTTTTTTGCTGACCGTGGCCAGAATGGCGCCACCGCTGTCGGTCTGCTCCTGGTTTGTCAGACCGCCGTCCAGACTGTTAATCGCGGTGATACGGTCACCGGGAACGGTGAAGAGGTTGGGGTCCGTGTTACTCACGGCGATGTTTGCCTGTCCGCCGTTCGCCAGGGGAACAACGGTCGGCGCCAGCGTACCGCTGAGGGTGGCCGATATCGCAGGTAGCGAAAAGAACAGGCAACCGGAGAGAAATAACGGGTTAATTTTTTTCATTATTTATTTCTCCAAAACGCGCCAGCCAGCTGACACCATCCACACGATTAAACTGCAGGACGTAACTTTTAATTTCACTGTAGGGGGCAGAATCCCCTATCCACGTTTTCAGTTCTCCGCGGATATCCACCCGATTTTCAGCCGGGTACGTACGGACAGACGTCATATAAAAAGAGGCATTCACATTGTTGTCTTTTATCCGCTTAGCATCTTCTGCCAGCTGGATTTTGAGGCTGTTCTGCGCCCCGGGAAAAACATACCGGAGCAGCTGGGCATGCTGGGCGTCGACCGTTTCCGGGGTGACATTCAGACGCAGCGCAATAAAACTCAGTCCTAACTGTTCAAGATAGGATGCGTCCGCCTGATTCTGAGAAACAGCGAAAGGTGCATTGAACAGCATGGGAGTCACAGCCACTTTCTGTTCGGTCTGCAGGCGGTAATTATTAATACCCTGAATAATATTCGTGGTCAGACTGAGGCCCAGGACTGTCCCCAGACAGATATAACCCAGCGCAATAACGCGCGTGGTATTGAGCCTGGCTCCATGTTCCATATGTTAATTCCCCGATTATTTAATCCACTGCCGGAAACAGGAGTCCGGAACATCATGAAAGAAGCCTTTAAGAAGGGAGGTTGGCAGATACCAGTAAATCAGGTCGCGTAGCCAGGAACTGCCCCGCCCTTTTTTCAGTTTCTTGATACCCCAGAAAACCAGTGCCGCTGCGGCCATACCAAATAAGAACTTACTGGTCCAGAAACCCCAGCCGAGACAAATCACGGCCGGGATAAGTTCATCAAGATATAAGCCAAACCAGCGGCTCTGGTTAGTCAGTGTTTCCGGGAAACGGTATTTCTTTAATTCGTCTCCCGTCATCACGTATTCCCTGTCAGTAACCGGCGACCGACATACCGATGGTAATAAAGGTCGAAATGATGGCGAAGCCGAACAGGAACTTCACATTTTTGGTCATCATGTACATGATGCCGCCTGCTACGACTTCAGCCAGAACCACCCACTTGACGACGCTGGAAGACTTACCGAACGTGCCTTTAACGGTAGAATCCCCGGATTTCATCAGGTCGGTTGCCGTGGTGGTGGCCATCGCAGCGTCCGGGAAGAACGCCGCCACAGCAGCAACCGGCAGCGCAACTTTAGCGACTTTCAGGGCTTTCTTTTTATTGAAAACGCGGGACAGAAAAGACGGTTTGGTTTCTTCAGAGACAGCAGTACCCTGAACACTTAATACAGCATTCATATTTATTCCCTTTAAAGAGAATGTATACGTTAGTAGAAAATCACATCTAAACCTTATTTTTTATATCTTTACCTTCCTTCCTCCTCGCTCTGTTCAGAAAAAATATAATTGGGGAAGCGTCTTAGATGATCTTTAAGTCGCATCGCCACTTCCGTTGACTTCGTTCTGCCACTACGGTTCTTTGCGCTAACTAAAAGTGCATGAGTGTCGTCATCAAGGTAAACGGAAACAATATTCTTATTTCCAGTGTTGGTATAACGCTTTGACACACAACTTCTCCGATTCGAGACCTTATAGACAAATCATTACACAGAAAGGCACAGGAAATAAAGGGGCTAAATAGCCCCAATTTATTTAACACTTCATTAACATTATATATTCGTAAACATTCTCAATGAAAAAATATATTTTCCTGGTCTTGTAACAATCCGATATAAATGAGTTAAAAGAAGGATAGATCTCCAGTACTTTCTCTTTCGAACGATCGATTCTTTTTTTCACAATTTTTTCAGACACACAGATATAACTTGATATATCCAAATAGCTAAAGCCAAGAACATAAAATGAAAGAGGAATTATATTCAAATCACTTATCTTTGAAATAGCCTCATCAAAATCTGAATTACCATTTGATTTGATAACCTCCATTTTCCGGCTGGGTAATGGAACCGTTATCAGAAGATTTATTTGCCAAAAAAAATAAAAATCATCATCCAAAAGACTGATACACTCAATCCGAATTTGAAAATTCGATTTTCCACACGAAAAAATTTTACTTAAAACACAGCCTTTACCTAGCACCATGCAATCAAGTTCTAATTGGGAAAACATCAACTCCAATTCATAAAACGTTCCAGAGAAACTACCTGCTACACATTCTGTTTTAAAAAAGTCATACATTTGTTCAAATGATGTGTTGGAATATAGTACATCACGTTGTTGGTTTCTTACGCAAACAGAGACAGGTGAGATGTTATACAACCCCTTTATGTGAAGAAGAGCATCCCTAACCGATTGACTTAAGCTGTCATCACTACTACGATCCATCGCACACATAGGTTCCTCCTTAGAAGGTTTCTATGGATAGTTGGTGTAGAGAGGGTTCGACTCTCTACACCAATGATTCTCAAATTTTCAATTACACCTAAATTATAAATCCCATTGAAAAGGATGTCATCTGATTAGCTTAGATCATTCTTCCAAATATTCACCAATAAGAAGAACAATAATTCATTCTACAATAAATAAGCCAGCCCAACCAATGATTACATTTATATTACGTAAAATCTTACGCTATTCATCCTCAATCTCACTTTCATTCGGAAAGAACTTCTCCATCACCGCACTAACATCGTCCCGTATGTTCTCTATTAACCCTGACCATTCCCACTTTGGATTGCCATTAACATGAGGACTTAGACACTCGATCCCCAGCACCTTATTTACAGTAAACTGAGTTTTAACCATGCTTTCTAGCAGTGCTCTATTGAATGCCATCTGATTAAATCCGGATTCTTTACGTTCCATCTGGGCTTCATAGACACGCAAACCAAGCTCAAGCAACATAGATGCAATACTTGAATAGCTTATATCTTTCTCTTTCGCACCTTCAGCACGACGCTGAACTGCTATCGCATTAATTTTTTCAGCAACATTGTCATTTACATAAACCTGGATCTTAGCCATAGTCCCTCACAATTATAATCTCGTATAATCCATAAAACCCTAAGAGCTAAAACTACGCATGTTGCGCGATTCACAATTAGAGTCACTATGATAGAAATGAAGATTCACTTCACGAATCACTATCCTTTTAGCCACGAATCTAATATAGATTCATGGCACTTGTAAATAAATGTTTTACAAAAAAATAGTCTCTACTGAATCTCATGCAATTCGTTAGTGAATCTATATAGATTCATAGCCGATTCGCATTAACACATTAAATAAATGTACTGCACATTATTTATTTCATAACTCACTGTTTCCAAATAGCAATCTGCAAAATTTTAATTTTGCGTAGTGTGTGGTGATTTTGTGGTGAGGAGTGCATATTTGTTGAGTCTGGTTCTGGTCTGGGTTAACGTATTTACAGGAATCGGCCCGGAGGGAGTCTTTTGAGAAAAAAACTGGCGTTTGCTGCCCTGTTATTAATATCCACGCCTGCATGGGCCACGGATTGTTTTGATATGGCGGGACGGGATTACCGGATTGATCCGGATCTGCTCCGGGCTATTTCGTGGCAGGAATCGAAGTGGGTGGTGAATGCCATCGGTAAAAATCCGGGAACAGGATACGGTGCCGGACTGATGCAGATCGATTCGCAGCACCATGCCCGGTTATCGGAGTTCGGTATTAAACCGGAACAACTTCTGACGGATGCCTGCCTGAATATTTATACCGGTGCGTATTATCTGGCGCTGGCGTTTAAGAAGTGGGGCGTCAGCTGGGAGGCGGTCGGTGCCTACAACGCCGGATTCCGCAGAACGGACAGGCAGGACATGCGACGACTGGCATATGCGAGAAAGATTGAGGCTGTCTACCGGGCCATCAAGGCAAATAAAAACACCGGACAATCCCGGGCTGTTAAAAACGAAAGACCTCATGAATGAGGTCTTTTTTTCAGGTGCATGATTAATCAATCGCCCGCCAGATTAAATGCTGTTCGGGATGATGAATAATGCTGATATAGTCTTTCAGAGCATCCTGACGGGAAACCAGATGTTTACAGACGCGGGCATATTCCGGCCCCATATCCGCCACCTGCCATGACAGCCAGTTCATTATCGTCAGCGTGGCAATAATCCCTGCTGCATCGGCGCTGACGTCACCGTCAAAATAATTGCCGGGGATGCGCATCCTGTAAGATCGTTTTCCTTCCGGTGCGATATACCCGGTCTGCGTGGTGATGAACTGAATGCGGCCCGGGGTAATATTCCCGCCGACACCCTGCGGAATAATCCAGTAAGACCAGAATCCGCCATTGTAATCCGAATGCTGGCGTAACCAGCTCGCCGCCATATTATCGGCTGACGGCGTAAAAAAGAGGGCCGGGATAAAATCCAGACGCTCATCGCCATCGGTGACGGCATAACGCAGATATCTGTCTGTTTTAAATTGTTCGTCTGATTCACGAGTGGCGGTGTTGACTTTGGTGTTGACGTTCATTGTGTGCATGCTGAATTTCTCCTTTGTGGTTTATTAAATCGTTCGACTTCATCACTGAGCGGCAAAGGGCAATTTGCAGCCGACGGGGAGAAAATAAAGGGGCGCGAAGCGTTTATACACCCCTTTATTTCCGCCACGGCGGATGCTAAAAGCCGCCCTCCGCGAAAAGATGATGTCGGGCGATATAGCGCGGGGCTGAGCATGTACACAACCCGGAACGTCAATTCGGTCTTTATCGAATTCACGTTCCGGTCATCTGAGTGGCGTGTATTTATCGCCACGGTGAAAGCGGCGCATCCTGATAAGGATGCAGCAAGCGCGATGTTGAATTTGCGTCAGGATGGAAGCCCGCTGCCCGGAGGTTTACCGTAGGGCCGGGCAGAGACAGCTTGCTGGCTCTGTTCACGACAGCCGTGTCCCTTCAGGGACGACGCCCGGACCAGTTTTTATTATTTTCAGTGCAAAGGATAAATACCAGAAGAGATAAACAGCAGGATGCCGGATGAAATATAACAGTGACAAATAAATAATAATGAAGAGAGAAACCCGCGATGGACTAATACGGGCGGCGCGTAGCGCAGCCGGTATTATCCGGCACCGCAGGTGCGCGGCCTTTTTTCCGCAGTCGGGCAGGTTATCCCCTGCCCTTCCGGTTATTTACGCAGCCTCCTGTATCCCGCGCATAAAGTCCCGCATCGCCCTGAACCGGGTCAGGTCAGCCAGCCGTTTTTCAAAGTCATTGAGGTAGTACACGGGGGTGTATCTTACCCGCCGGAACTGCATTGTCAGGGTGTTACCCGTGACCACTTCGGCGGCAATCCCCAGCAGAGACAGCTGGATGAAAGCCATATCTGCCGCCACCGGATCGATATCGATGCAGCTGCCGAACATGTGCATGGAAGGATTGATATCCGCTTCGAGCAGGCATTCGGCATATGCAATCAGCATCCCGGCGGCACCACAGGCCGGATCGCTGACCGTGGCTATCCCTTCCCGGCGGATAGTGTCCCTGACGCCCGGCATCAGCATCCGGGCCATCAGGCACTGGACCGAATAAGGGGTAAAGTACTGCCCGCGAAAGCTATCGCCCAGCTCAAGCTCCATGAAAATGGCGCCGAGGAAATCATGAAATTTCGCCTCCAGTGCGCATACCATCATGCAGAACATCTCCTGCATGTTCGCGATATCTGATGCCTCATAACGCGCACAAATTTTCCGGCAGTGCTCAATGCTTTCCGGTGCTCTTATCCGGGCCATATCCAGTTCACTGGCGGCCAGTGACAGAAAATCGCTGAACACCTCCCAGCGCCCCAGATGGCGGCCCGTGTCTTTAAACACGCGGATAAAGCGGCTCCGGCTGTGCTGCTCACTCATCATTCGCTGAACAGAAGGCACCACTTCCGCGACCTGCGCCCTGACCTGGATCACAGGGCTATTCTCAGCGGTTTCTCTGGCCATATTGAACACATCAGCAAAACTCAGCTGTGACATATAATTATCTCCGCTGTTGCCGCTCCCGAAGGAGCAGCTCACCTTATCAGTTACATGCGCGTTTAAGTTCAAGCGTGCGGAGTACCTGCCCGAAAGCGGTGTTGTTCATCGCCGGGATATGGACGCCGCGCCCCTTGCGAATGCTCCGGGCAATATGCCGTCCGAAGGCTTTGAGCGCCGGGTCAATCTCCCGCGCGGCGATGTCAGCCCGCAAAATGCGCTGGTGACGGCGGGGCTTTACAGCCTCAGTGGAAGGTGAAAGAATAGTTACGTTCATATGTACCTCGTAAGTTAATTTGAACAGCCGAAAAAATCGTTCCCGCGACTTTTACGGCGTGGATTAAGCAGGGTTTTCCCTGCTTTTTTCATTTCTGGAACAAGTTAAATCCCTCCTTAATGCGCGTTTTAATCTGCGCATGGCTCAGGTTGCACACATCCCGCAGCCGGAAATATCTGGCTCCGCAGCGGGCATAAATCTCTGTCACGTCACCGCAGACCATCTCCTGCAGCATGAACGTCTCCCAGACGCCGTTATCACTCGTTGACCAGTTGAGCGGGTACATCAGGCCCAGCGCGTCGTGGAAGGCGTGAACGTCGATTTCAGCGGGCGCTTTCACCGCCGCTTTCTGGCGACTCATCCAGTACTCGCGCTCGGCTTCGGCAGTGACCTGCATTCCCGGACGGGCTGAGGATTCAGTCAGGTGTAAGTGCATGGTTTTCTCCTTCGGGTTAAGGGATGGCAGCAACATGCCGCCACCCGTTTTTTTGTCTATTCGTTTTCCGCCAGTTCACTCATAAGCACATCGCGGGCTTCCTGCGCGTACCCTTCTTCAGCCAGCGTCAGGATGTAACCGCGTTTTGCCGCCGCGCCCATGAGCGCCGGGCGGTCTTTCAGCGGCAGCGCATCCAGATAATCCAGCGCATCGCCCAGCACGCGCGCCTGATACAGCTCGTAGTGCATCCCGCAGCAGCGCCCTGCTTCTTTCTCGATGCGCGCAAGCACCACATCGGCGCGGATAACATCGAACGGGTTAGCGGCGTGGATATTGCGCACAAAGCCATCAGTACGCAGAACGGACGATATGGAATGAACGATGCGGGTATTCATGAATGTTTTCCTTTTTTGACTTTAAGGTTTTAAAACCCTCACCCGTTGAGTTGCCGGGGCCGCGGTTTTGACGTTTTGCGGGGACCTGCTGCTCTGCTCCGCTGGTTGTTACCTTCACCCGTTTGAGAGCCGTTCGCCGCAAGGGCGTAAACGAGCACCGGCGATGGCAGATGTCCAGGGCGCGGTTTACCGCGTGTCATTTACCCTGGACGGCTGACAGCGACTGTGCTTGTCTCAGCCCCGGCGAATGGACTTAAAGGGGTGAAAAAACCAGGTAAGGAAAGAGCAGGAACCCGCCGCAACGTCGGAGAAGCGGCAGCGAAACGGCGTTGCCCCTTACAGCCCGGCGGCCGTTTGCCGGGATGCAGGGAGCGCAGGCCACGGCGCGTAAAAGGGCGGCGCATCCTGACAAGGATGCTGCAAGCCTGCCGTTGACGTCAGACATCAGACACTAGCGATAGCCCGAAACCGCCTGGCGGGTTCGGCGGAGCTTACCGCGTCATTTCGCGGTTAGCGGAGTGTGGCTCGACGACCGGACGCGCAGCGGTCGGGAGCCGAAGGTGTCCCCGGGTCTGGCCTGTCAGAAAGAAACAGCAGAAGAGAGAATGGAACAGGGGAAGATATCAGCGGAACAGTCAGAACGAGTACGGGAAAAGGATATTTTCCCTGTGAAAGAGTGGCCGTGGCGGCGCGTCAGCGCAGCCCTGCCACGCGCCGCAGGCAGGTTTTCGGCGGACGGACAGACAGTGACGGGGGAACGAGTCCCCCGCCAGCGCATCAGACCACCGGCGGCAGCGCCCCCGGATAGTGCCGCGCGATAATGTCGTTCACCTTCTCCACCAGGTCGGGCCGGGTAAAGGTGACGTGCGCGGAGCCTTTTTTGTATGTGCGTACCGTGAAATACTCACACGCGAACACCTCGCCCACACTCGCCGCGCCGCCCTGGCTGATAAACGCGCTCAGGTTTGCCCCCTCGGAGACGCGGTTGTCGGGAATGGTCTTTCCGTCGAGTAACCAGAACGGGCGGGCAAGGTCATCGATGCGGTTCTGTGCATACGTGCGCACGGAAAAATACAGCCCGCGATGATTGTCCAGGACACCATCAATGATAATTTTCTTTCCCAGCAGGCACGGATTATGCGTTTTATAGTCCCATGAAAGGTTGCGGAACACGTCAATCACGCCCTGCTCAAACGTAGCCCCCTTGCTGGCGTTAAGCGCCCGGAACGTGGCGATCACGTTGTCGAGGGTGATTTCGGGGCAGTCATCGCTGTAGAGCTGCGTATCCCACGCCTTGCGCTGCGCCTCGCTCATCAGCGTAAACATGCCCGTGTCATTCATCAGGCGCGTCCAGATGTCGCGATCGGCATAACGGCAGACGCTGCGTTTTAAGGCGGCTTCCCGCGTGGTGCTGCGGTCAGCTGACAGGCTGCGTTCGATGATGTCGGTCATGCCTGAGATCCACCCGCGCCCGGATGCTTCAAAAATGAGTTTCTGCGCGTCACGTAGCAGCCTTATCGCCTCCAGAAACGCCGTCACGCCGCTGTTTCGCTGCGCCACAATGCGCTCAACGGGCAAAGACGGGATGACCTCTCCCGCGCCGCTGTGGGGGTTAATGTCGACGCTGACAGCCTGTGTGGTGGTGTGACTCATGATGTCCTCCTTCTGCTGTTGCCGCCCCTTTCGGAGCGGCTCACCTGGTTAGTTACATGCGCGTGTAAGTTCGAGGGTGCGGAGCACCTGACCAAAATCTGCGTTTTTCATCGCGGGAATGTGGACTCCGCGCCCCTTGCGAACAGATTTCGCAATGTGCCGCCCGAAAGCCCTGAGCGCAGGGTCTATCTCCGTCGCGGGAATATCGGCGCGAAGGAGTCGGGAATGATGGCGGGGCTTTACAGCGCCGTCAGACGGTGAAACAATAGATACTGTGTACACTGGTACCTCCTTATCAGTTGCTGTATGCCGCAAAAGTCGTTGCTGCGATTTCTGCGGCTTGGATAAAGCAGGGGTTTCCCTGCTTTTTTCATCTCTGCGCTTTGCTCTCTGCTTCTTCTGCCTCCTTTTTCACGTTGTCGGTAATGTCTTCGGGATCGCCCAGAAACCAGCCCTGAACAGGTTTGTAACGCTCAATAAACGCCTTAATCGCGCCCTTTCCGGTCATGGCTTTCACGCGGGTAAACATCGGAATAACGCCTTTTGCGTCGCGTCCGGTAAAGGTGATCTGATAAACACGCATCGCCTGTGTCTGCATTTTTTCCTCCTGATTTTTAAAGAACATCACCCGTTGAGTTTCATTCGTCGCGGTGTTGACGTTTCGTGGGGTGGCTGCCGGTTGTTTCCGGGTTGTGAACCTCACCCGTTTGAGAACCTTCGCCGCAACGGGAAAGAACAGACACGGGCCGGTGCAGATGTCCGGTACGGAGGCGACATTATTTGTCGGGTTTTCGGCAAAAAATGTCGCCGGAGAGCATCAGCGGTACTGGACAGCCAGGCGGTTTGTGGCGGGATATTCCCGGGCGAAGGGGCTTAAACGGTGAAAGGCGCACGGAACACCAGGGCAGGCACCCCGGCAACGACGGGGCGCGACGAGCGAAACGGCGTTGCGCCTTACGTTCCGGCGTTTTTTTGCCGGGATGCAGGGAGCGCAGGCCACGGCGCGACAGAGGCGGCGCATCCTGACAAGGATGCTGCAGGCCTGCCGTTGACGTCAGACATCAGACACTAGCGATAGCCCGAAACCGCGAGCGGGTTCGGCGGAGCTTACCGCGTCCTTTCGCGGTTAGCGGAGTGTGGCTCGACGACCGGACGCGCAGCGGTCGGGAGCCGAAGGTGTCGCCGGGCCTCGCCAGTCAGAAAGAAACGGAAGAAGAGAGAAAGCAGCAGGAGGAGAGACTCACCCTGTCAGAAAACCGTATCAGGGAGACAAAGGATTTAAGGTCAATAATACAGAGACAGGATAAAAAGGAGCGCGTCAGCGCCCCTCTTTTTATCCGGGGTTGTGCTTTTTTCTTTCAGACGTTGCAGGCTCCACATCAATGCGCGCCTGAACCGGGCCTTACCCGTTTCAGGTCTGAGATTTTCCCCGGAAATAGTCTGGTCGCCCCTCAAGCTCCCTCTCAATCAGTTCCTCAGCAAACAGAGGCGCTATTCGGTTAACCCGCCGCGCCAGATTCCGGCGGCGCGCAGCGGCTTTGCGCTCATCGCTCCAGCGCTTAATCTGCCGCTCATCGGGAAAATCCACGCACACCGCATACCCGGCGCCCGCCACCCAGAGCGACATAATGGATCCGGGCGCAGGCTGTCCCGCCTCCACCACTTCGGATGCCAGTTCATGCGGACCGGGACACGGTGAGGGTAATTTCCAGCGCAGGGAGTAACGCCACCTCATCCCCGCCTCCGATCCGTCAGCTTGTTCGGCACCTGCCAGCGCTCTGCCTGACGCACAGCCTCCGGGGTGTCACGTACAATGAAGCCGATTTCATGAATGACCCCGTACAGCGGTTCCTTCGCGTCACGTAGCCAGTCCAGGGAAGCCAGCGAGGCAAACCGCGACCGCCAGTGCCAGAAAGCCGGCTCCAGCTCACGCGCGTCAAACTCTTCGGCCCACCGGCGGTACCAGCTGCTGACCGTCTCCGGGGATTGAAAGTTCAGCTCCGTGACGGCCTGCCCCAGCAGGTTCTGCCGCAGCCGCCAGTGATGTGCCAGCGTCCGTTCTTCCCGGCGCATGCTGCGGGTGAACGCGATGTTTCTGCGCTGCAACCGGCGTTCTGTGCGGGTGTGCAGCACTTCCGGGAACAGTTCAGCCTGAACATCCACCGGCAGCGGCAGCGGGCAGCACTCCCCGTGGCTGGCAATCAGTTCATCAAGCGCCTCCTCCACCTGTTTGAGGCTGCTCAGGCGATGCTTCGGGTCCCAGTTGAGGCCGGGAATGCGCTGCGCCACGGTCGTGTTCATGCGGCTGTTCCCGGTCAGCAGACGCAGGAAGGTGCGCACGTGTGGCATGGCGGGCAGACGCGCACCGAGACGGCGGGATTCCTCCACCGACAGGACCGCCTGCAGCGCTGCCTGTCGGGCTGGCTTCAGGGTCACCAGAGACGTTGTTGATGCGTTCACTGTGCGCCCTCCATGACCAGCATGCTGATGATGCTGGCCTGACTGTAGCCATCAGCATCGAGCCGGGCAACCAGACTCAGCGTGTGGCTGATGGCTTCCGGCGACCAGTCCGACAGCGTGCTGATAACCGAGAACGGACGACCGCTGGCGGGGATAAACACCACCATCCAGGCCGGAGAGATATCGCCGGGACTGCACACGGCGAGATGATAGTTACCGTGTGAAGGCGTGAAGCGGACCTGTACCGGGAAAAAGCCCCCGAACTCGCTGCGGTACTCCCCGTTCATGTCCCAGTTGTCCGGGCAGCTCAGGTCACGCATTACGGCATGGGTCAGTTCGCGGCGCAAATCCTCTCCTCCTTCGCGCCAGTCTTCGTATTCCTGTGGGATCATGGTTTTCAGGACATCGGGGGTAATAATATTGCGCATCATCGTCTCCTTATCGCCGCCCCGCAGGGCGGCGTCTCCGTTATCAGGCAGCGTGTGAGGTGGGTTCGTCAGTGTCAGGCGTGGTGTCTGCTTCTTCCGGCGTTGCGGCATCCGGGGACTGCATCCATCCCGGCACCCATCGGGTCCCGGAGAGCCACTGTTCGGCGTGACTGGCGGCATCGCCTTTCTTCATTTTTTCAGCATCCGAGGCGGCCCCGGTCAGTCCGGCATCTTTCAGCGCCGCCACAATCTGATTCTTGCTGAGTAACCCGAGGAAGTTATCCGCTGTTGGCTGCCACCAGTTACGGAGATGGAACCCGAGCGCTGCCTCGACACCGTCGAGGTCACTGCGGCTGGTATGTCCGTGTTCGCGGGTCTGGACGCCATCCACGGAACAGGCAGTACAGAAGACCATCAGCGACATCAGGGTCTGTCCGTCGAGGGCAAAAAAGGTGGTGAAATCGTTCTTCCAGCCCTCCGGCAGCATGGCTTCCAGACGGGCTTTCTCCTGCATCAGCGACTGCCATGCCTGACCGTTTTCTCCGGTCGGGGCTTCACTGGTCAGACTGCTGTGGTGAACCCCGAGATTCATCACGAACGGGTGCCGGGTGGTGATACAGTAGTGGAACACGCAACTGCACAGCCGCCAGACCATCAAGGCCACGGCTTTCTGTGGCTGCCGCACCAGTTCCGCCTGCACCGCCAGCGTTCTCTCGGACGACATTTTTTTCAGAAGCGGTACGCTGATACCCTCTGCCACATCCGGGGTGCTGCTGGCGACCACATGGATGGAAGCCTGAGAGACGGTACTTTCCTGCGCGTCAGCGACCGCCGCCTGCACCTTCTTCTGCACACCGCGCTGGATGCAAAGCTCGCCGTCACTCAGACTGACCACCACGCCACAGGCCGCTTTCTGCTCCGGTGTCCATGCCCGGATCGATGCTGCCTCTTCAATCTCGTCAATCAGCACCTGAATGGCGGCTTCATCTTCATACGTCGCCGTGGCTTCCTGCGTGGCGTACAGTTCATCGAGACGCCGCTGCTCGTCAGCGCTGAGTTCACCCTCCGGCTCCGGCAGGACCAGATAATGCTCGCGGTCGTCACCGTAATTCCGCACCGCCCCTTCCCGTGCCAGTGACCATGACCAGCCCTCCTGCATTTCAACAGCCAGCGCGGCGGACTCCAGCTTCTCCTGCACCAGACGCCCGACCAGTACCCCGTCTGCCGTTCCGTCGCCCTCCTGCGCGCTGAACAGGTCCTCGCGCACTTCGCCCCCTGCGGCCTCATACGCTTCGCGCCCGACAAACATAAATCGGGCGTCGCGAACCGATATTTCGGTGTCCGTGATGGCGCGTTTCAGCATGTGAGCCGGAGCGTAGCTGTGCTGCGCCTTCACGCGCTGGTAAATCTCCACCTGACGCGCCGGGTCACTTTCCAGACTGAGCGCCTGACACTGCTCCACATCGAGCGTGTTCTCTGCCAGCAGGGCAATCAGTTCCGGGGCAAGGCTGGCGAGCTTCAGCATGCGCTGGACGTGGCGCGAACTGTACCCCAGCTGGTCCCCGATTTGCGCCGGGGTCTTGCCCTGCTCAGACAGCGTGCGGAAACCGCTGATTTGCTCTGCCGGGTGCATCGCCACCCGGTTGTTGTTCTCGACCATCGAAGCCACTACTGCCAGTTCGTCGCTGACACGCTTCACGATGACCTGATGCCCGGCATCGATGCGCTGCTCGCGTTGTAAAAGCTGCAGGGCCGCCAGACGACGACCGCCCGCTGCGACGCCCGACAGGCCGTCCGGCAGCGTGTGAACCACCAGATTCTGAATGAGGCCGACCGCGAGAATGGAGTCAGCCATTTCCCGGACGCTCTCCGGCGGATACGGGATGGTGCGGACGTTCAGCGGGGATTTGACCAGCGCCGACAGCGGCACCATCTCAATCTGTGCGGCCTCAAGCGCGGCTTTCAGGGCGGCGGATTCGGCAGGTTTTACCACTTTTTTGCTGGTTTTCGCGGGGGTTTTTGCTTTAGACTCGGTCACTGACATGATTGATTTCTCTCCGATATTAGTTAATGTCTGCCGGGCAGACCCATCTGCCCGGCACCTCTTAAGGCTTACTGCGTTTTGCGTACTCCGTAGTCCCGGATATAACGGTTCATCAGGAACTCACCGCCCGGTTCAAAATTCCAGACACGCCAGACCATGCTGCCGTCATCCTGATGACGGACGACGAGGCGAAAATGCGTCCCCTGGTCATCCTCAATCGCCACATTCTGATACTGCGCCGCGACCGCTCTGGCCTGCTCGCGGGTAAACGTGCCATCTGACAGGGATCCCAGCGGAGGTTTAACGTTGTGATTCATGTGTTTCTCCTTTAACTGCCCCGCCTGAGCGGGGCGTGTTCATCATGGTTTAAAAGGGCGCATCGTCATCGGTCAGCGGGTAATCATCCGGGAACGGCTGAGGAGGAAGCTGAGACGGGGCGGCGCTCTGACGGCCTTTTTTACCGCCCTTCGCTTTCGGGGATTTAGCCGGAGCGTCAGCAGATTGTGCCGGAGCGGCTGAACTCTGCGGCTGCGCGGGCTGCTGCGGCGCGGCGCTCTCAGGCTCACCATTTCCACGACGACCGCCGAGCATCTGCATGGTGCCGCTCTGCCCGACCAGCACCTCGGTGACGTAGCGCGTGGCGCCGGTATCGTCCTGCCAGCTACGGGTACGCATCTGGCCCTCGATGTAGACCTGCGCGCCTTTACGCAGGTATTCTCCCGCCACTTCCGCGAGCTTGCCGAACATGACAACACGGTGCCATTCGGTGTTTTCGCGCATCTCTCCCGTCTGCTTATCACGCCATGTTTCGGACGTGGCCAGCGTCAGGCTTGCCACTGCGCCGCCGTTGGGCATATAACGCACGTCCGGGTCCTGTCCCAGATGTCCGACCAGAATGACTTTATTAACGCCACGTGCTGCCATGATGAATCTCCTTACTCTGTTGTTTTGCCTTTAAAAACCATCACCCGTTGAGTTGCCGGGGCCGCGGTTTTGACGTTTTGCGGGGACCTGCTGCTCTGCTCCGCTGGTTGTTACCTTCACCCGTTTGAGAGCCGTTCGCCGCAAGGGCGTAAACGAGCACCGGCGATGGCAGATGTCCAGGGCGCGGTTTACCGCGTGTCATTTACCCTGGACGGCTGACAGCGACTGTGCTTGTCTCAGCCCCGGCGAATGGACTTAAAGGGGTGAAAAAACCAGGCAAGGAATGAGCAGGAACCCGCCGCAACGACGAAACGCGCGGGCGCGAAACGGCGTTGCGCCTTACAGCCCGGCGGCCGTTTGCCGGGGTGCGAAAAGCGCAGGTGACGGCGCGTAAAAGGGGCGGCGCATCCTGACAGGGATGCTGCAAGCCTGCCGTTGACCTCAGACATCAGACACTAGCGATAGCCCGAAACCGCCTGGCGGGTTCGGCGGAGCTTACCGCATCCTTTCGCGGTTAGCGGAGTGTGGCTCGACGACTGAACCGCGCCAGCGGGTCGGGAGCCGAAGGTGGCCCTGTGGCAGATTGTGTGAAAAGTAAATGAGGAAGAGGCAGCGGAAGAGGCAGAGACAGAAAGAATACCGGTCAGGACAGAGACTCTTTCTTCTCTTTTCTGAACTGAATCACGGCATACCATGCTGAGACAATACATGCGAATGAACTGATGAGTACCCGGTTTTCTTCATCGGGCTGTGCGCCGTTAAGCATAAAAGCGACTATTACGGCGGCAGCCATTCCCCATGCAATACCGGACCACAGACGCAGTCTGTCGGCAATTATATTGACAATAATGAAGGCGACAGAGAGGCCGAAAGCCCATAACATCATGACGGGATGGAATGGCATAAATACAAGATTCAACGCGCTGAACACAGACGTCAGAGCAAATAAAGCAGACATACGCACCGCAGTCCCTCCCTGGGAAAAAAATTAAGGCTTACTCTCACTGCCACCGTCTTCCGGCTTCTGGTATTCGGGCGCATTGGCGCGGGGCAGCTGCTGACTGTTCAGTCGATGTACGCGGAGCCGTTCACGAAAATATTCGCGCAGATGTTCAGGCTGCTCCCGTTCAACGAGTTCGTGAACAACAGGCTTGTTCATGCGTTCCTGCCATGCAACAGCGGCGGCCGCTTTATCGACAGAGACTTTATCCTGCTCGTCTTTTGAGAATGAGGCGATATTCCATTTTGACAAATCTGCACCTGCAACGTTTTCCAGAAAGCTATTGTGGATAATACGCGCATTCACAGACTTCAGCGACTGAGAACGGAGAAGAGAGCGAGCGGCGCCGGAGGCGCGGCGACGTTTCTCTCCGGCAGGCGCAGCCTGCCAGGGTTTTGGGCGCGGGCAGACAGGCGTCCTCCGGCCCGGACGCCTGTCATCGAACTTACTGATTACTGTCCTTTACCGCCCTGTAAGATGAAGTGTCCGCCGATGTAGACGGCACACTGACAGGTCATGTAATAGCAGATTTCGTCCATTACCTGGGCGGTGGTCAGTTCCCGCTGCCCGGCATCCCGGCGGCGGGCATTTATCAGGGCTTTGTACTGGCGCAGGATCTCACGGCTTTGTGGTGCAAGTTTCATACGTGTTTTCCTTAACCGGCGGGCTTCCCCGCCGGACATCATTCAGTTTCTGAAGACATAACCGTCATGGAGCACATACCCGCTGCTGAATAAATCCCGCGCGTATGCCTCATAATCGAAATACATGCGCAATGATTCGGGCACCTCGTTTAACAGGCCGTTGTCCTCCACAAAGCCATAAGCAAAATCTTCCTCACTTTCCGCTTCGCCGTAGTACGCGTCATCAAAGGCGTCATAGTCGCACTCGCCGGTATACTCTGCCCAGGCCACAAACGCGGCGGGGCGCCCGTCGTCCTGCGCCTGCCGGAAGGCCTCAATAAACGCCCACTTAACAGAGGATTCAGAGGCAAACTGTGACGGAATGCCCTCGATATCCTGAAACATCAGCTCGGGGTCTTCCTCGCCGGCGTGCAGCGTCCGGCAGGCGTCATAGAATGCGTCTTCGTCGTCGAAATCGGTTAAATCAAACCATTTGCCGAAAATGCTGCCGCAGTTGTACTGGTGATACGTACCCACATAGACCGCCGGAACCGTAATTGATGAATGCATTTTTTCGTCTCCCTGCGGGGCGGCATGGCCGCCCCGGTCGTTAATCAGTCCAGCGCGGCGTAAATGGCGTTGCATTCCGGGTGAAGGGTGATGTGATTCCAGAGCTGGGCATCACGCAGCATGTAAACGTGAGTCAGGGCCGGGTTGCCGCTGTCATGATTTGCCGCCAGACGACGGTTAACGGCCAGGGATGTCAGAATAATGCCCGCCGCGTCGGCGCTCACAATGCGGTCAAACCAGCTTTCCGTGCTGACCATATGGACGCGGCCACAATCGGGCATCATGTAACCGCCGCCCTCAGGCAGCCGGATAAAGTGCCAGAATTCGACTTCATATTCGGGCATCCATTTTTTTGCCAGTGCATACACCTGCAATTCAGCGAGCATAAAATCATTGCCGAACATGTAGGGCATAAAAGACAGGCGGTCACACTCTTCAACATTCAGGACGGGGCGTGCTTTCACAGACTGCATGGTAAAACCTCCGTAATCACATGGACTGCGACACCGGGCGGTGCCGTGCCGACACGACAGCCCGGCGAAAAGCGGAAGATGCAGGGGCGACACCGGAGGCCGCAGCGCAGATAAAGCGCGAAGCCGGTCTGGACGGTTTTGGAGCGAAATCTGAGCGAGAAAACGACGGGAAGAACGGCGAGACTCATTAAAAACACTGCGACCGGGCGAGGATGACGGCGTCAGCGCACCCTTGCATCTGCAGCGGCCGGGCTAAAGTGAAGGCACGGCACAGCCCGCACACGACACGGCGATAACAGAGGCGGGTTTTTATCCCAGAGGCCCGGAGGCCGGGCCGGGTAAACGCGGAGCCGGCACGGGGACATCCTTATCGCACGGTTCCTCCTGCGCCGGCAGGCAGACAAGGGGAGGTTTCCCCTCCCCCACAGAAAGGGCCTGTCACACCAGAGCGCTGACGCCGCGGGCCTCTCTCACCACGTCCCGCAATACGCGGCGATCAAGCCAGCGGCGAACCGGATCGCCCGGAAAACGCAGCAGGTCTGTAATAACCCCTGCGCCCTCCATGTTTTCCTCCCGCTCATTTACCAGGGTGAGCAGGACCGGGCAGAATCGCGCACTGCGAACCAGAATGGCATCAAGGACCTGATCCAGCCTGTCGGTCTCGCCTGCGTCCAGCCAGTTTTCATGGTCATACTCGTCGGCCAGCAACCGCCAGTCCCCGAAACGCCTGTCCATCAGGCGCGGGACGGCGGACGGCACCAGCGCGGCAGCAATACGTTTCGTATCCCGGCGCACGATTTCCGTTATCTGCGTGAGGGAGGCTTTCAGGAAGGCCAGCAGATCGTCACATTCCGCTGCCGTCAGCCACTCCTGAGCGTAAGGCAGGCGGATAACCTGACAGTCAGCCAGCCGCTCCGGATGCGGATATGCCTGCACCGGAAAGAGATGCAGACGCGCCGGGGTTCCCGCCAGCCGCCGGGCGCTGGCGAGCAACAACGCTGCCCGGCCATACGTCAGCGGCTGGCAAAGCTGTTCTGTCAGCGTGAGGATTTGCGTACCGCTGAGAGAGCCGCAGGCGGCGAGCCAGCCGGGTACGGTTCCGGGTGCGACGGGCGCCATATCAATGGCGTCGGGCCAGCCAGACTGACGCAGCATCCGGTCTCCGTGGCGCAGGATAAGGGCGTTAAGGGTTTCATTTTTCATCATTGTCGTCTCAGTTCGCGTGATATCGCCCCGCCGTTCAGCGGGGCGGTCGGGTTAAGCGGCGATTTCGCGTTTCAGCCAGGCGATTTCTGCCTGAGCGTCAGCGACACTCGGGTAGTGATCGACCGTCAGGGACGGCGAATGCTCGTCTTCTCCGTTAATCGCCTGTGCGGCAATGTCCGTGATGCGATGCAGCGTATCGACGGGGACGCTCACGCGGGGAATGCCCGGGCGAATCCCGGCGTACAGCGCCTGCACGGTGCGGAATGACACGCCTTCTTCGGTGTGCTCCCCGGTTCCCGTGCGGCCGATAAGCTCAAGCAGGGTGTGAGCCTCGGCCTCCGTCATGTTCCAGGCCTGGGCCATCACGTCTTCTTTCGTCCAGACCAGCAGGGCGTAGCGTTCTTCGTTTCCAAACATGCGTTTGAGTTTCTTGTTCAGTTCTTTACGGGTGCCATACAGCATGATGTTGTCTCCGTGATTCGGTGGGGTGGCCTCGCCGCCCGGGATTCAGTCTCTGAAAGATTCATCGAGTAACAGGGCTATACTGAACGCCTCATCCATCAGGACGCTGAGACGCCGCAGGCTGATACCGGCAAGCCGCTCCGCCAGTCCGTCGTGCCGGTAGTGATACGTTTCTTCCAGCACTTTGAGGGTGGTTTTCAGGTCGCAGATGTTGTTGGCCAGCCCGGCTATATCGCGGCGCAGGGCTTCGTGTCCGCTGTAGTTCATCACGCCGCCTCCGGAAGCCATTCATCGTTCGCCGCCGGGGTGTTGACGGCCCGGCGCATGGCGGCCAGTCGTTCGGCTCCGGCCCGGTGGTACTGCGCCAGCATTTCAATGCCGATATAGCGGCGTCCGGCGCGGTATGCGGCGACGCAGGTCGAGGCACTCCCCGCAAACGGGTCGAGAACAATCGCGCCAGGGGTGCTGAATGACTCAATCAGCGGCTGTAGCGCCTCCACCGGTTTCTGGTTTGGGTGCAGAGGGTTGCCGGTATACGGGAAAGGCATCACATCCGGCAGCGGTCTGAGGGGTGGCACCGGGCGGCCTTTGGCAAGGACATAAGCCCCTTCATGGCGGTAGTCCACGAATCCGCGACGGTCTTTCGCATTACGGCGGTTGGAAGCATAGGTTTTGGTGAACACAAGCTGGCCCACGGCATAGAACCCCGCCGCCTTCCATGCGGCCATAAAGCGGTCCACACGGTTCCAGCCGTAGAAACTGACCATCAGGGCGTCTTTTTTAAGGACGCGGTACATCTCCAGCGTGGCCGGTTGCAGCCATTCGTCCGTCACATCCCCGGCAATCTGTCTGCCCTGGCGGTCCTTAAAACCGACGAGGTAAGGCGGATCGGTCACAATAAGGTCCACGGCACGGTCGGGGAATCCGCGCATCACATCAATACAGTTCCCGAGAATGAATCTGGACATGGCAGCACTCCTGTAGTCAGAGGGGACAGGAGGTATCACCGCGATACCGTTCCCTGCCGCACGCTGCCTGTTCATCGCGTCCGGTCACGGGTCAGGCCGACCGTGGAATACCGCAGCCGTCAGTCTTTTCGACGGTAAGGATATGCCGCGAAAGCGGCTTGAAGGGCGTTCCTTAAAAGGGCGAGGGACTGGCGTACACTCTCAACGACGCCGGGCCTGAGCGGAAAAGCCGCCCGTCCCGTACCCGACCGGACGCGAGACACTGGCAGCGGGTGGCAGGCCTTCAGCGACATCAGGGGAAAGAGGAGTATGGACATACCTGTCCACAAACGCGGGGTTTAAGATTGTGGATAACCTGAAGGCAGACAGCGGAGAAGCGCGGGAGCACAGGCGTCATCACGCCTGTGTTTTTTTCGTACAATCAGCGACAAAGCATCAGCGGTTCCGGGATTTGTCTCCGGCCACGGAGAGGCCGATATACACGCCCGCGCCCCAGATAACCTGGGAGAGCACGAAAACCCACAGCGGGACGTCGAACACCAGGAGCGGAAGCAGGCATACCGTCACGATACCAATCATGCGACTGCCGTACTGCCTGCGTACCGGTTCGCTGCTGTCGACGGGGACGCCGGCAAAGCGGAGAGCCTTTCTGAATCCAGGCGACATAAACACCTCCTCGGGTAAAAACTCATTTGTTTTCTGTATATTACACGATATCAGCGCAGCGCACGCTCTGACATACGTTTTTACAGTCAGTCGTTTTTTTTCGTAACCACAGCAATGTTTTAGCCCGGGGCTGCGTAAAGAGGCTTGCAAAAAAATGAAGGCGGCAAAATAATTACTGTATATAAACACAGTTAATGAGACGCTAAAGATGAAGTTTATTGCTGCCTCCCTGGAACCCGGGGTCATGACCCTCCCCCTTTTTACCGAGCGTTGCGCCGCCGGTTTTCCTTCACCGGCGGCAGATTACACGGAAGCGGAGCTGGACCTGAACGAGTACTGCATCCGGCACCGGGCCTCCACCTATTTTGTCCGGGCTATCGGCAACTCGATGACCGATATTGGCCTGAACTCAGGCGACCTGATGGTCGTCGACAAGGCAGAGAAGCCGGTGCACGGGGACATTGTCATCGCCGAAATGGAGGGAGAATTTACCGTCAAACGGCTTCTGCTGACGCCCCGTCCTGTACTGCAGCCCATGAACCCGGCCTACCCTGCCCTTCACCCTGACCCGGAGACGCTGCAGATTTTTGGTGTGGTGACCGCGTTTATCCATAAGACGCGCGGCGCGGACTGATGTTTGCCCTGGCCGACGTCAATTCGTTCTATGCCAGCTGCGAGAAGGTGTTTCGCCCTGACCTGCGGGGTAAACCGGTTGTCGTACTGAGCAACAACGATCTGAGTGGTAAGAAACGTTAGTTAAATCTATGTTGTTCATATCATCTTATTCTTAATGGTCTGAGGCGATTCAGTGGGCACTAATCATCAGAGGGTTCTGTCAGGCTGTATTCACTAATAAACCACGTAGGTAGTGGGTGTCGGTACAGGCGTGCCGACAACGCAACCAGGATTTGCCAGTTACAGTACCATCTGAAATCTGAAGGGGCTGCTGCATCGTCAAAGGTATTAATTGACGCCTCGGCTTCCTCCTTTGCTGAAGGTCTGAGGCCAGACAATGCCTTGGAAATACCGACGCTGTGGATTCCCAGTGTCGATCCGCTGAGTTTTTCGAGTAGTGCTGTAGGGAACCAGCGTTCGAGTGTTACCCCTTTCATCAGTGGCAGGACCTTATCCCGTAGCGACTGGAAGGCTTCTTCATCACCGAGCAGTGACGTCACAGTAGCGAGTGCTGGCACCAACGTTGAGGTCTGGAAGAAATCACGACTCTCAGCCTTGTTTCTGTCGAGGGCAATAGCATCTTCCTGAGAGTCGGTGTCAACCGGCAGATAACAATCTGTTCTCAGCGCATGGTGAAGTCGGGCCACAACTTCTCCTGCAATCATCCGCGTATTGTCCCAGTCTGACTCGCCCATCAGTGCGCAAAAGAGCAGGGTTAGGTCGATGGTGTGCCCGTCATAAAGGGGAAGCAGTACCCCCGAATGCTGATTGACCAGATAAATGATGGCGTTGCGGATAGTCGTTCGAAATGCCTCCTCTCCTGGCTTTTGCTGGAGCAATAGCAGGAGGGTGGACAGGCGCCCCAATTCCTCAAACATAAGCTCCAGGTAGAAGACTCGCTCAGGGCGCCAGCGTAGGACTGCTCGTGGTGACTCCAAGGTTGGCATTACCTTTTCAAAGTAGTCCACCAGAGCCTGTATATGCAGCGTAACCAAGTTTTCAAACCGGTCGGCAAATGCGTGGTCGGCATGCAATTCCAGTTTTACCGCCTCTGCCCAGATACGCAGTATCAGATATTCGCCGGTAACTACCCCAGGCTTTAAATTGCCTTCGCTTTTTCCCCAGACCAGCAGGATCGCCCAGCCCATTGAAGCTGCGGCACATCGTCTTAAAAACTTTTTCTTTTGCGTTGCAGCACTTTGTTCCGACTCGTCGGCCTGTATTTCAAAACAGGCATCGACAAAGCGGGTAAACCGCCTTGTAGCCGAACCTGACTCCTCAAGGCCAGCCAGGGCCGCTCGCAGGTCAGATTTTCCTCGCGCCAGCAGTAATGTTTCATCAAAAAGGTACTGTTCTATCCAAGGTGTGAGCTGATCGGAGCCCCAGAATTCTAAACTGCAAAGCGGGCGTGTTGCGATGTCTGCCGTCTGCGCTGCAAAACCGGCCTGAGCTTCCTGAAGCAGGACGCCATTGGATACCAGAACGATCCGCTTGCGCAGCGGTTTGAGTGGTTCCGGTAAACGATTTCTGAGGAAGTCATTGCAGGCCTCACGGATAGAGGGATCAATAGACTGAGGCCCACCGTAAAGATCAGCCCGTCCGACGTTGCCAAATTTGATGATGTAAACATAAACCTCATCAATACCATCTGCCCCCGTTTTGGTCGATAGCACGTCAACACCAGCCTGCCCTGGACCAACCTGTGGACGGCTGAGCACATTGTGCCCCATAGCTTTGAGCAACTCTGGCAGCAGTACATCGAGCTCATTGCGCTCACGCAGCCCCGCCAGATAATGGGATAGAACCAATTGAATACTCATTTCAGCTTTCCTTTCCACAATCTTTTTCTGGTCAGTTCACCGGAAAGAGGATCGGTGCGCCAGGTGATGGGTAACTCAACTTCAACTTGGAAGGGTGTCATTTCCAACGTGGTTTCTTTGACGTCGTCACCGACAGAAAATTCTAACGCAGTTTTGCTGGCGTACTTGAAATACTGCTTCGTGAAAAGCTGGCCAAAAATGGATTTTTCTTCTGAGTGCCGTTGAATATCACGATTCTCACTGCGCTTGAGACTAGCATACATCAGCCGCATCTCGGGAGGCATTGCAAACTCACGAAGCACTGGTAGTACATTCAGATGATTTTGCTGTTGTTCCAGTTGAGCCAGCGCCATTTTAGCTATTTCAAGCGAGGTAAACGGAGATTTCAGGCTGGAAAGTAGTCGCAGCGTGGTCCATGGATACTCCTGCATGTGATGCAGCACGAGTGCTCTTGCCGCATTTAGTGCCGGGGCACTTGCTGGGTGTGCGGTTGCCAGGCTTAAGGCCCAGCCGAGCGAGATGGCTGGGGAAACATGCAGTGCGCAGAGTCTGCATGCCGCCAGGATGGCGCGTGATTCATCCAGAGAGGAAAGGTCATACGCCAGTGGGTTTTCCGCCTGTAAGTGGTTCACACTTGCCTTATCTGCAAGGGCCTTCGCGAGTCCATGGTACTCATCATCCGTAAGCCAGCAGGAGAGAGCGACTGCAAAAAGTGAAGCAGAATTGCTGATTTCATGCAGGCAGTTGTCTGCGGCAAGCAGGCATTCTTCTGGGGATGACGATGTTTTTGTTTCGCGGCACAACAGAGTCAGTTTCTCGATAACGAGATGAATATTGCTGGCATCGGTTCGTAATGTGCCGAGATGGCGATAGAGTTCATAAAACTGATTTGTAGTCATACGGTCCTTAACTCAGAGTGCGCAATACGAGCGATACAGGAAGCTTCTGCAAGACGAAAAGAGCCGCTGACCTGCTCCCAGTAAACTAACATAGCACGATGTAAGCAAGTTCCGCTTCTGGCACACAACGGATGGTGACTGAGCGTTCGCCTATTTATAACTTGCTAACTAAAGCATCCCTCCAAGAACTAACACGCAGAAAAAGTTAGTAATTAAATATATATTTAAAACAATCATTTAAATATTACTAACTGTTAGTGGCATTCAGATACAACGACGGCTGCGTTATCGCCCGCTCAAAAGAAGCGAAACGTCTTGGTATTCAAATGGGGGTGCCGTGGTTCCGGCTGAAGGACGCGCAGTTCCCTGAGAAGCTGCACGTGTTCTCCAGTAACTATGAGCTGTACGCCTCGATGTCCGCCAGGGTGATGACTCATCTGGAAGAGCTGGCGCCACGCGTGGAACAGTATTCAATCGATGAAATGTTTCTGGATATCCGGGGCATCAACAGCTGCATTGACTTTGAAGACTTCGGCCAGCAGCTGCGTGTCCATGTTGGCAACGGTACGGGACTCACCATCGGTGTCGGTATGGGCCCTACCAAAACGCAGGCGAAGTCAGCCCAGTGGGCTTCAAAAGAATGGCCGCAATTTGGTGGCGTGCTGGCCCTGACCCCGGGCAATCCCCGCCGGACGGAGAAACTGCTCTCACTGCAGCCGGTGGAAGAAATCTGGGGCGTGGGCCGGAGAATTTCGAAGACGCTGGGGACAATGGGTATCACCAACGCGCTGCAGCTGGCGCGCGCGAATCCGACCTTCATCCGGAAAAACTTCAATGTGGTACTGGAGAGAACGGTTCGTGAACTGAACGGAGAGCCGTGCATCTCGCTGGAAGAAGCGCCCCCGCCCAAACAGCAGATTGTCTGCAGTCGTTCTTTCGGAGAACGCGTCACAACGTATGAAGCCATGCGTCAGGCCGTCTGCCAGCATGCAGAACGCGCAGCAGAGAAGCTGCGCGGAGAGCACCAGTACTGCCGGCATATCTCGGCTTTCATTAAAACGTCGCCGTTCGCCATCAACGAGCCTTATTACGGCAATCTGGCAACAGAGAAACTGATGACACCCACTGGACACGCTTTACTGCCCGAACAAGACGTCAGCGGCATCACCCGGCATTGACTTCATTTAAGCAGTGAAATTCTATCACTGCTTAGATCTCAATTATTCATTTTCTTTAAGCCAGTCATCTACAAGCTTGCTAATCACATCCGTTATTGAAGTTCCATTTCTCGCGCAAGCAGCTTTAAATCTGGTATGTTTCACCTCATCAAAATTGACGTTAACACGCTTGCTCTTACCTGATGAAGCTGGAGTAGCGACCACTCTTTCAAGATCTCTATTCTCACCAAAGGTCATTTTTTTACTACCACTATGGGCCTTTTCAAGAGCCATAGACTCCCCCTTTTCATTTACTCATTTGAGTTTATAAGTAAAAGTGTAATTACTCAAAAACTTTAACTATTTCTTTTGTAAGGATTTCCACTTCACCTTTAGCGGCCCCATCATTAGATTCAAATACACTGTCACCATCCAGAATTGACTTAACATAAATTTGGCGTTGAGTAATTGCCGTTCGGAATGGTTTGACACCAGTGTCTTTAATGCTTTCTTTTAAAACATTTAGCATGGTTGCCTGCTCGATTTTTCGAGTTATGAGAAAACGAGCTTCTACTTTCCGGCTATATGCCTGAGCTTCAAGGACTGTGACAACGCTTCCCGCTGCGGAAAAATCAAGTGGGCTGGGAGTAACCGGAATGATAACTAAATCGCTGACCATTACTGCAGCAGAAGTAATTACAGAAAGCGAACCGGCGCCATCAACTATGGCGAAGTCGTATTCAGCAAGATCTTTCCTGATGCCATAAACATCTTTCTCAGACGCAGCCGTGAACACATCAAATGCGGCTTTGCCTGATTTACTCCAGTTAGTCAGACTCATCTGTGGATCTGTATCCACAACGGCGATGTTGTATCCTGCACGAGCCATTGCTGTACTAACGTTAATAACTGCGGTGGTTTTACCTGAGCCACCCTTCGGATTAAGGAAAGAAACAACCTTCATACTCATAACCCCACTTGTGTTTTTACTCAATTACTCCTATGAGTTTTTGAGTCTACCATTATATTAATATGAGCAAAAGCAAAAACACACATAAACTCAAAAGCTCAAAAGCTCAAAAGCTCAAAAGCTCAAATGAGTATAAAACTAAATGTTGAGGTTTGAGATCTCATAGCCTACCGCTTCGAACGATAACATTAGGTTATGGGTTCTTCCTCCGCTTACGGTTTAATGCGACCAGACGATGACTGTTTCAAGAGCTCGTTCAGATGAATGACTAAGAACAGGAATAACTGTTAGTAGTAAAAATGATCTTTTTTTAATCGTATAAATTTACATTTAGCGCAAGCGCCCTTCACTTGTACTCTGACATTTTTACTTTGTTCTGAATCAATAAAATCGCGATTATTAGGAATGCGTTACAGTAATAAATTAACCCATAATTGGGGTCAAGGCAGCGGATGATAAGACTTCAGGCGGGTTTAGATGTAAAAAAGCCCGACTGGTGATCGGGCTTTTTTACATCCAAAACTAAGCTGGTACTCAGATCTGGAATGGAACTATCTTTAACTGACGGTTGAATGATACCCCCCACTCTTTACTCTGATCAATCTGATTTACAAGAGCCAGCTAACACATTGATTAGACTCTGGCTGACTAACAGGTGGTGCTGAGTCAGTACCATTACCTGAGTGGAACTATCTTTAACTGACATTAAAGATTAAAAACCGAATGACAGAGTGGAAGGGTTCATTCGGTGTTCTACTCTCCAGAAAAGGAGAGAAAATGGAGACTCTTACAAAAGTCATCCAGACTCTGAAAGCGCTCATTGTGCTTTTAGAGTTAATTCGCTGGTTCTTCTAACAACCAGCTCACCCAAGAGCCAGGATTCCCTGGCTTTTTTATTAACCAATCCTAGATCGCTCGCCAATATGTAACATTAGGGTATACGTCAACGATACCGGGAGCTTCCTCCGCCTCCGGACTGATGTGACCAGATATGTGAGGCCATAAACGGCAAGACCACTTAAATATCTTCAGAGACGTCTGTAACTGTAGAGTGAATGGTATGCCAGGGAAGAGGAGAGGGGGACAGAACCACCCCGGCACTGCCCCCCTCGGAAGAAACAGAAAGTCCCCTCCACGCGAATGTTAGCATTTTTTGCCTGTGATATTATGACAACGTTATTTTCAGAGCATGGACCGATGAAAAAGAAAACCACCACGCCCACACCCCACGATGCGACATTCAGGCAGTTCCTGACGCAGCCGGAAATAGCCCGGGATTTTATGGAGCTGCACCTCCCGGCAGAACTGCGTGCCATCTGTGACCTCACGACGCTGAAGCTGGAATCCGGCTCGTTTGTTGAGGATGACCTCCGCCAGTATTTCAGCGACGTTCTCTATAGCCTGAAAACCGCCGGCGGCGACGGCTACGTTCACGTGCTTATTGAGCACCAGTCGTCGCCGGACAGGCACATGGCGTTTCGCCTTATACGTTACGCAGTAGCCGCCATGCAGCGCCATCTGGAAGCGGGCCATAAGAAGTTGCCCCTGGTGATACCGGTCCTTTTCTATACAGGTAAACGCAGCCCCTATCCGTACTCCACCCGCTGGCTGGATGAGTTTGACGACCCCGTGCTGGCAGGCAACCTCTACAGCAACGCTTTCCCGCTGGTTGATGTGACCGTTATTCCGGATGATGACATCGCCGGCCACCGCAGTATGGCCGCCCTGACTTTACTGCAGAAACATATTCATCAGCGCGACCTCGCTGAACTGGTTGACCGTCTGGCGCCCATTTTGCTGGCCGGATACCTGTCTTCATCCCAGGTCATATCACTGGTACACTATATCGTGCAGGCAGGCGAAACAGCCGACGCCGAAGCCTTTGTACGCGAACTGGCACTGCGTGTGCCGCAACACGGGGACGCACTTATGACCATCGCACAGCAGCTTGAGCAGAAAGGTATTGAGAAGGGTATCCAGCAGGGAATCGAGCAGGGGCTCGAGCAGGGCATCCAACTAGGTGAACAACGTGGTATTGAAAAAGGCCGCAATGAAGGAAAACTGGAAGGCAAACTGGAAGGCAAGCTGGAAGTTGCCCGTACCATGCTCAGGAGCGGCATTGACCGCAGTACCGTGATGAAAATGACCGGTCTGACTGAAGACGACCTGGCGCAGATCCGCCACTGATTCTTCCCTCCTGAGAACGCGTTTACTGCCCGGATGAGGCAAAATACCTACCCGGCATTTCATTCTGAACCCCTTGTCTGTTCAGAACTCGCTTCTGGACAGACAAGGGGTTGGACAAGCCTGCTGCGCGTCAGCCTGTAGCCGTTAAATTCGTTCTTTCAGCATCGCCACCGCCTCGGCCCCCGGCATCTGGAACTGAACCCGGTGACGTGCCGCCACATCGAGCGCAAACACCTTCGTGTAGACCTCCGTTGAGCTCACTGACTTGTGGCCCATCAGGCTCTGCAGGACCTTCAGCGGAATGCCGGCATACAGCATGTGCATGGCGTAACTGTGCCGGAACGTGTGCGGTGTCACCGGTATCGAGAATGTGACGCCATCAGCAGCAGCTGCATCAACGGCTTCATTCAGCCAGGTGCGTACGGTACGGTCGGTAATCTCCCAGATGCGGGCCTTCTCGGTTCGGCCGGTCCGCTTGTTGCGACGCTCGAGAGGAATTTTCAGCGTGGCCACCATCATCTGCAGCTGGCTGACGTACTGGTGATCGGATAGCGGAACCAGACGATGGGCCTGATTGCCGGCGGGCGCTCTCCCGGCCGTTCTCGCCGCTTTTTCCGCACGCTGTTTGAGCGTGGCCAGCTGCACAAACGGATACGGCGGTGCCAGTGAAAAATCCCCCCGCGTCAGCGCCAGCGCTTCGTTAATGCGCGCGCCGGTGTTCCAGAGCGTCGCCAGCAGCATCTTGCGATGCAGATCGGGCACATAGTGGAGCAGGGCGCTGATTTCCGGCGCCAGCAGGTATTTCGGCAGTTCGTCCTGAACAAGGGCCATCTGGCGCAGGGCGAGGGCCGCGGGATAATCGATGGCCACTGGCAGCTGTAAGGAATGTCCCTGGTGAGAAACAGCCGGAAGGGATGACATTATCATGATGGTGTTCCTGCAGGGGCTGAATCATTATTACCGGACTGTTTCCGGATATGAAACGCTGCTATCGCGCGCTGATTAAGGATAGTTATCTTGGCCCGACGTTTACGCTCCTGCCGCCAGATCGACCAGAGAGCAGGCTGTGCCGACCAGGGCGTTGCATCGAGGCGGGTTGCAGGGAGTTGTGCGAGGTTTCTCAGCCGCCGGGAAAGAATAATTGTTTTCAGTCCAAGCCAGGCATACTGATAGCGACGCTCATAAAACGTATCAGAATAGTCAGGTGGATCATCATGTTCAGCTGCTGAACTGACAGCCCTGTCAGCACCGTTCTGCAATACGGGCAACTCGCGGATACGGTACATAAGATGGCGGGGCAGGACTCGCCAGTCACCTGAGATAGCACTAAGACTGAGGTCTTCCGGTACCACTGAAAACCGGGTAATACCGTCACGATCTTCATAACCGGCATCCGTGGCAACTCTTGCACAGTGCTCAGCGAAACGTTCAAGGTGGAAGACCAGCTCCGTGGTGATGTAAAGAAGTTCTTTCTGCTGTTTATCCTCAGACAGTTGCTGCTCATGGCGCAGTCGCTCCGCTGCCGCAGTCGCTTCTCGTTCCCGGGCGTAACGGTGATTCACCCTGCTCACCAGTAAAGCCACGCCGCCAGCCAGTACACCACCGGCTAGGGTTGATATCACCGGCATCCATGCAGAAAACCCCTGCACAACTGCTTTAACTTGTTCTGAATCTGTCATGACATCTGACATGATTGTTCCTTAATGTGAAATCCCGCCCTCTGTCCTTAGTCAGCGGCCGGCAGCCAGCTCTTCAGCAAGCTTCACAAACCCTTTGTGCTCAGTCTGCAGGTAATGACTGTAAATCCGGGCATCACGTTCTGTCAGCCCGGATGAATTACCGGTGAAGTAGCGCTTCAGCACCGTAATACAGTGGCTGTAGGTATCGAGATCATATTCCCAGTCGCCCAGTTCGCCGGCCGCATCCAGTTCCTTGCGGAACAGTTCATACTTGCGGACCAGAATGTCGAGGCCGAGATTTGTAGCAGCATAAGTATTACTTTCACCAGGTGAAGAAATCGCGTTACGGATTTTTTCAAAAGCATAACTGAAATCATTTCTCTCATTGAATGCAGTAAACATGTCCTTTCCTCAGTTGAATAGTTAGCCGTGCAATTTTACCACACCTCAATCATCGTCAGATGAGTGCCACTCTGTTGAGAAAGTGACTTTCACAACAGTTAATTTCAAACACTGAAATAATAAGCAGCCATATAACCACGCCGTTAAATTACCGGATGCCCATTCCGACCTGATCCGACTTTTCTGTTATTCCGCAGTTTCCGGAAGTGTACCACGCACACGAAATAACCACATCGCCCTTTAATGGGGGTGATCGGGCGGTCACGGGGCAGGGGAGGAACACAACATATAGAAGAAAACGCAGCTGACGGAGTGGCACATCTTGTGTCAGTGGGTCGCGGCGCGCCAGAGAGGGCATGGAGATCCGGAACAGCCAGAAACCGGATCTGCGCGGCGGGAAACCGGTAAGTGATATGATAATTAAGTCACACTCACAAAATCATACTTGATATGATATTTATCATTAACCGCATAATAATATCTGATATGATGTTTAAATGATGAGTAATAAATCATATATGATATGATTTATCTTCTTTAATCACATAACCAGACGGAGCGTGCAGGATGGATGAGAAAGTATTCTTTCACCTGAGTTATGAAACCATGCTTGGCGACACGGAAGATTTTATTAACGCGTGTCTTGAACGGGCAAACCGTGCGGACTGCAATGATGCCGATGCGGAGATTGCCTGGGCACGCAGCGCGATCGAACTCTGGTACCACCTGGCGATGGCGGGCCGTGCCCCGGAAGACGTCGCCGACAGGGACCATCTGCGCCTCACCGGAATGCTCCTGCGCGCTCCCACAGCAGAACAACGTTCATGGCAGCAGTAACAACCTCCCGCAGGCCGTCGCCGCTGCAGCGACGGGTACTGATTGTGCTGGCCGCCCTCGATGCGAAACGTCCGGGGCCGGTGGCGACGCGGGATATCGAGCGGGTGCTGGAGCAGGGCGGGGACGCCCCGGTGTACGGACCGAACCTGCGCGCCTCCTGCCGGCGCATGGAAGCCGCGGGCTGGCTGCGCACCCTGCGCGCGCCGAACCTGCAGCTGGCCGTCGAGCTGACGGAGGCCGGTCGCGGCATTGCAGAACCGCTCTTCCAGGCAGAACGCGAGGCTGAAACGGCACGACAACGACTGACCGACGTCCGGCGTCTGCCGTTACGCCAGACGGCTGCCGGTGACGCGGTGGAGCTGCAGCTGGATGACGGCCATTACACCATCAGGGAAGCGGCCTACGTGATCCGTCTGGACGGTACCACCTGCCTGCAGCTGACGGATGCCGGCGGCATACGCCGGATAAAAGAGGGCGATCCCCTGCAGGTGGCCAGCTGGTATCAGGCCTGTTTTGATGCAGGCCTGCCGGTCATCGTTCAGGTGAATGAGAGCCGGGACTGATCGCCACCACACAAGGAACAGGAGCATAAAATGAAAGTCACTGAACCCGGGCTGAATACGCTGATCGATAACCTGAACACCCTGATTTGCGAGGACAGCCTGCTCACGCGCAAGGAGCGTGAAACGCTGGTACTGGCCGTCGCTGCCATCGGCGCCATGAAAGCGCGCGTCGGCTTGAAAAAAGGCGAAGCGCCGGCCGTTGCCAGACGGGAAAAAAGGGAGAAAAAAGACCGCCAGCCTGATCCGCGTTTTCCGCGAGCCGGTCATCCCTGGCAGGAAGACGAAAAAACCTTACTGAGTGATGCGCTCGATTCGGTACCGGACGAAGAGATTGGCAAGCATCTGTTCTGGCTTTCCGAGAAACTGGGCAGAACGCCTTTCAGTGTTGCTTTCCAGATCGCGGCAATCAGGGAGCTGCAGGACGGCTGGGAGGAGCAGTTCAGGGAGATTTCGGATAAAATTCGCTTGTCCGGCCTGAGCATCAGTGATTATCTGAAGCAGAACGGCACGGGCCATAACGCCTGAAGAAATTTGCGTTACAGAAAAATTATATAACTGAGGGGCAGTGATGAAAACAGCGATATGGGTGGTGGTGTATTTCACGATGTGTTTTCTGCTTTTCACAGGATGGATGTTCGCCTTCGCGCAGTATGCGCCCTATAACGGGCAGGAGCACGCGTTCTCTCTGACGTATCTGCTTAATTTATTTTTTCTTCACGTTGTGATGGTACCTTACTACGAGTTCTTTCAGACTGAACCATACAGCAATGCATTAATGAGTCTGGCAGATGAATCCGGTCAGATGATACGTTTTCATCACGTGGTACCTGTTCTCCGGATATATAGCCTGTCCGCACTCTTAACTTTTGTGGGTTACATCATATATGCAAAATGGTTCACTCATAACCGGCTGAAAGAAATGCATCTTCCAGAATGATATTACCGGGACACCTCAGGATATAAAAAACCAATGACGAAACAGGAATGGATTTTTCGACTACGGCGCTGTACATCAAAGGAAACCCTGGAAAGGATAATAGAAAAAAATAAATATTCTCTGTCAGATGATGAGCTTGAGCATTTCAATGCCGCGGTTGATCACCGGCTGGCGGAAATGGCAATGGGGAAGTTTTATGATAAAATACCTGCAGGCGTTTGGAAATATGTTAAATAATACAGCCAGCATCAGTCTGTTCGCAGTTATCTCACCTGGAGCGCAATCATGAATATGATATTTGAACTGATTGGATTGTTACTGGTAGTCGGATGCGCATTCTTCACCACTTTTTTCTTAGCCGCTGTAGCAGGCACTATGGTAGTTATTCTTGCTGGAAGCCATCGGAATGGCCGTCATCCCCTTCTTTGTAAACAAGGTGGGAGCGAAAAAAGCGCTGATTGCAGGAGGCATGATCATGATCTGTCGCATTCTGGTGTCAGCAACCTCAGAAAGCCCTTACATCATCTCGCTGATTAAGCTATTTCATGCGATTGAAGTACCGCTGTTTGTGATCTCGGTATTCAAATACAGCGTGTCCAACTTTGATTCTCGCTTATCTTCCACCATCTTCCTCGTGGGATTCCAGATCGCCAGCTCGCTGGGTATCGTGTTGTTATCGATCCCGGTGGGGATGTTGTTTGATGCGTTTGGCTACCATTTTGTATTCTATCTGTTCTCCGCCATCGTCTCGGTGATTCTGCTGTTTGGCGTGGTCTTCCTGAGCAATGGACGTAATACAGGCCCACGCAGTGGTGTGGTGCAAAACGAAACCTTATAATATTAGCGAGGCAATGTCGCCGCTGACATTGCCTTTTTCTTTGTCGTTTATCGATGGATAGTGTATCAGGAAAAATCCATATCTCATTGAAGATGCAAATTTTTCCTGACAAAGCTGTCAATGATGAGGCTTTTGCAACGGTATATTTCACTTATTTTTGTGGCATTCAGTTTATGCAAAATAATATTGACATAAGACTGAACCGTTTTTATGGAGATTAGCAGGCGGCGGGAAATTTCCACCAGCGAGTAGCCATTTAAAATCAGATGGATGATATGCGCTTCTCTTTTGGTAAACGCCAACTTTTCCCTCTTCAGATGAATCCGCATTTTTTTAAAAACCTGCCTTATCATGAGATATTCATTACCTGTTAATTCGGTATCAATGAATACCGCTTCGCGATCTGCCCCCCTCATTCCTGACCGCGGTTTTAATAAAAAGATGATATTGACTGGTGAAATGTGCAGGTGTTTGAGACGCCCGGCATCGCAGGTTTTCAGCTCTGACTCCACAATCACCACATCGCTGTTGCTGAAAGCAATTTCGGTGATCCGGGAAAATAAAACCCTGTTGACGGAGAGGCTGTTGTCGCTAAACATACATTTCAGACCTTCAAGCATGAAATTATTATTGGTAACAACATAGATATTCATAGAGTCCCCGCAGCAATAACCTTTTGCGAATCGTACCGTTCCTTACGTTCTGACAAAGTGACGCCTGGACTGGTGTCGGCGTAGAAGTGAATTTCATCGCCGGTTAACTGTGACGTACCCCGGCTCCCCGGAGTACGTCAGTTGCTCTAATGGTGCGCTGCTAGCACGCTATTTACGATTTCCACCGCTTCTTTCTCGATCTGCTTACGATGTGCTTCACCGAGGAAGCTCTCGCAGTAGATCTTGTAAGCGTCTTCCGTACCTGACGGACGTGCGGCGAACCAGCCGTTGTCGGTCATCACTTTCAGACCACCAATCGATGCGCCGTTGCCCGGCGCGGCGGTCAGACGTGCGGTGATCGGGTCGCCGGCCAGCTGGCTGGCGCTGACCATTTCCGGCGACAGCTTCGACAGCGCCGCTTTCTGTGCGGAAGTGGCCGAAGCCTGCAGACGGTTATAGCTTGGCGCGCCGAAGCGGGCGGCCAGCTCGTCGTAGTGCTCCTGCGGGTTTTTACCGGTGACGGCGGTGATTTCTGCCGCCAGCAGGCACATGATGATCCCGTCTTTGTCGGTCGACCACGGGGTTCCGTCAAAACGCAGGAACGAGGCGCCCGCGCTCTCTTCGCCGCCGAAGCCGAAGCTGCCGTCGAACAGACCGTCAACAAACCATTTAAAGCCCACCGGCACTTCCACCAGCTTACGGCCGAGGTCGTTCACCACGCGATCGATCATCGCCGAGGAGACCAGCGTCTTACCGACGGCGACATCCTGGCCCCACTGCGGACGATGCCGGAACAGGTAGTTAATCGCCACCGCCAGATAGTGGTTCGGGTTCATCAGACCTGCCGGCGTGACGATGCCGTGACGGTCATAATCCGGATCGTTAGCGAAAGCCAGATCGAACTTATCGCGCAGCGCCAGCAGCCCTGCCATCGCGCACTCCGAAGAGCAGTCCATGCGAATGGCGCCGTCTTTATCAAGGTGCATAAAGCGGAAGGTTTGATCGACGTGATCGTTGACGATGGTCAGATCGAGCTTGTAGTGCCCGGCGATACGCTTCCAGTATTCGATACCGGACCCGCCCAGCGGATCGACCCCGAGCCTGAGGCCGGCTTTCTGAATCGCCGCCATATCGACGATATCCGCCAGTCCTTCAATAAACGGCTGCACCAGATCCTGCTCTTTGACATGACCGGATGCCAGTGCCGCGTCGAGGGAGAGGCGCCTGACGCCCTGCAGACCCGAGGCCAGCAGTTCGTTAGCGCGATTCTCGACCACTTTGGTGACGTTGGTATCCGCCGGGCCGCCGTTCGGCGGGTTGTACTTGATACCGCCATCTTCCGGCGGGTTATGCGACGGCGTAATCACGATGCCGTCCGCCAGCGGACCGCCTTTTTTGTTGTGCACCAGGATGGCATTGGAAATGGCCGGCGTCGGGGTAAAACCGTTGTTTTCCTGCACGATAACATCAACGCCGTTGGCTGCCAGCACTTCCAGAACCGAAATAAAGGCCGGTTCGGAGAGCGCGTGGGTATCTTTACCTACGTAGCAGGGACCGGTAATCCCGTTCTTCGCGCGGTCTTCCGCAATCGCCTGAGCGATCGCCAGAATATGCTGCTCATTGAAGTTATGGCGCCCTGCGCTGCCACGATGGCCAGAGGTGCCAAACTTCACCGCATGCTCCGCGTTGCCCGCTTCCGGCTTCAGTACGTAGTACTGCGCGGTCAGCTGAGCGACGTTAATCAAATCACTTTGTTGCGCAGGCTCCCCTGCGCGTTTACTGTCCGTCATTTTTCTCTCCTGTCATATCCGTCAGGCTTATTAATGTGTTCCTGCTGGGTCGCTCACCGATGGTGCCCCCTTTCCCCCGGCGCTCCCGGGGGCGTGAATGTGGCCTAGAGCTGCGTTTTGTCGATATACCAGATCTTTTGCGCATACTCCCGCACCGTACGGTCCGATGAGAAATAGCCCATGTTGGTAATGTTGTGCATTGTTTTGGCGGTCCACTCTTCCGGGGTTCGGTAGAGCGCATCCACCCTGTCCTGACAGTCAACATAGCTGCGGTAATCGGCCAGAACCTGATAGTGGTCGCCAAAGTTAATCAGCGAATCCAGCAGACCGCGATAGCGGTCCGGCTCCTGTGGGCTGAACACCCCGGTCCCCATCTGGGTCAGCGCCTGGCGCAACTCTTCATCATGGTCGTAGTAATCATGCGGCTGGTAGCCGTTGCTGCGCAGCGCCTCAACCTGTTCGGCGGTATTACCGAAGATAAAGATATTCTCCTCCCCCACGTGCTCCAGCATTTCAACGTTGGCGCCGTCCAGCGTGCCAATGGTCAGCGCGCCGTTGAGGGCGAATTTCATGTTACTGGTCCCGGAGGCTTCGGTCCCTGCCAGCGAAATCTGCTCAGAAAGATCCGCGGCCGGAATGATGGTCTGCGCCAGACTGACGCTGTAGTTGGGAATGAACACCACCTTTAACTTGTCGCCGATCTGCGGATCGCTGTTGATGACTTTGGCTACATCGTTAATCAGATGGATTATCTGTTTTGCCGTGTGGTAAGCGGATGCGGCTTTGCCGGCGAAAATCACCACTCGCGGCACCCAGTCGGCCTGCGGGTCAGCCTTGATACGGTTATAGCGGGTGATCACGTGCAGCACATTCATCAGCTGGCGTTTGTATTCGTGAATGCGCTTAATTTGCACATCAAACAGCGCCTTCGGATTAACCACCACCCCCAGCTGGCGGGCAATATAATCGGCCAGCCGCTGTTTATTCGCCAGTTTGGCTTCGCTGACGGCCTGGTTAACCAGCGGATAATCCTGATATTCCCCCAGTTCACTCAGCTGACTTAAATCTGTGCGCCAGGTCTGGCCAATATAACGGTCCAGAACCCCGGAAAGGGACGGATTAGCGGCCGCCAGCCAGCGGCGCGGCGTGACACCGTTGGTGACGTTGGTGAAGCGTCGCGGAAAGATTTTGGCGAAATCGGCAAACAGCGACTCCACCATCAGCCGGGAGTGCAGTTCCGACACGCCGTTAACCTTGTGACTGACCACTACCGCCAGCCAGGCCATCCGCACGCGGCGACCATTGGACTCATCAATAATCGAGGTCCGGCTCAGCAACGCCATATCATCGGGATAGTGCTCCTGCATCGTTTTCAGAAAATAGTCATTAATCTCGAAGATAATCTGCAAATGGCGCGGCAGGATTTTCCCCAGCATATCGACCGGCCAGGTCTCCAGCGCTTCGCTCATCAGGGTATGGTTGGTGTAGGAGAAGACCCGACAGGTCACCTCAAACGCGTCATCCCAGCTGAAGCGGTGTTCGTCAATCAGCAGACGCATCAGCTCCGGGATCGACAGCACCGGATGGGTGTCATTGAGGTGGATAGCAATTTTATCCGCCAGGTTGTCATAGGTTTGATACAGCTGGTAATGACGGGTGAGGATGTCCTGTACCGTCGCCGAAACAAGGAAATACTCCTGACGCAGGCGCAGTTCACGCCCGGAATAGGTCGAGTCGTCCGGGTAAAGCACGCGGGAAACGTTCTCAGAGTGGTTCTTATCCTCCACGGCGGCGAAATAGTCCCCCTGGTTAAATTTACCGAGATTAATTTCACTGCTGGCCTGGGCACTCCACAAACGCAGGGTGTTGGTGGCATCGGTGTCATAACCCGGGATAATCTGATCGTAGGCCACGGCAATAATTTCTTCGGTTTCCAGCCAGCGTGAGTTTTTGCCCTCATGTTGAACACGTCCGCCAAAGCGCACGGTATAGCGGGTTTTATGGCGCTCGAATTCCCACGGGTTACCGTACTCCAGCCAGTAGTCCGGTGACTCCATCTGCCGGCCGTCGATGATGTTTTGCTTGAACATACCGTAGTCGTAGCGGATACCATAGCCGCGGCCTGGCAGCCCCAGTGTGGCCAGGGAATCGAGAAAACAGGCCGCCAGACGACCGAGACCGCCGTTGCCCAGCCCCGGATCGTTCTCCTCATCAATCAGCTCTTCCAGATCCAGCCCCATCCCTGCCAGAGCCGTTTTCACATCCTCATAGATGCCCAGCGACAGTAAGGCATTAGAGAGGGTTCGGCCGATGAGAAACTCCATCGACAGATAATAAACCTGCCGGGCCTGCTGCGAGATCCGCGCCCGATGCGCCCGCAGCCAACGTTCTACCAGCCGATCGCGAACGGCGAACAGCGTGGCGTTGAGCCATTCATGCTTATTGGCAAGTGAGAGATCTTTACCAAGAATAAACATGAGCTTATAAGCGATAGCATGCTGTAGCGCTTCTTCATTCAGACTGGGTGAAATATAACTTAAGCGTGGTTCCATTTTTCTTATCCGTAGCAATTAAATAATACGCTGATACAACTGGTGGAAAGACTTAGCGGCAATTTGCCAGCTAAAATCCATGCTCATTGCCTGACGTTGCACGTACCGCCACAGCGATGGACGGGACCACAGGACAAAGGCCCGGTGGATGGCATGTAATAGTGATTCAGTCTCGCTGTCGGTAAACACAAATCCGCTCGCGATCCCGTCAGCAAGGTTTTCGAGCGAACAGTCGGCGACGGTATCCGCCAGTCCGCCGGTGCGACGAACCAGCGGCAATGTGCCGTAGCGAAGGCCATAGAGCTGGGTCAGACCGCAGGGTTCAAAACGGCTGGGCACCAGGATGACGTCGGCGCCGCCAATCATCTGATGCGACAGCGCCTCGTCGTAACCGATCCGGATACTCACCTGCCCGGAGTATTGCGCCGCAGCGGCAAGAAAACGGGCCTGCAAATCCGGGTCGCCGGATCCCAGTAGCGCCAGCTGCCCTCCCTGCGCAATGATTCCCGGCAGTGCGCCAAGGAGCAGATCCAGCCCCTTCTGGCTGGTGAGCCGGCTCACGACGGTGAACAACAGCGCCCGGCCGTCCTCCTTCAGCCCCAGCGTCGTCTGCAGCTGCTGCTTGTTCTTCGCTTTCTCAGCCAGCGAGTTCCGGTCGTAAGGCGCAGCCAGCAGCGGATCGCGGCGCGGATCCCAGATGCTTTCGTCGACGCCGTTAAGGATCCCCGACAGTCGCCCTTCCCGCTGACGTTGCCGCAGCAACTCTTCCAGACCGAACGCGTACTGCGGTTCGGTAATTTCACGGGCATACGTCGGGCTGACGGTGGTGATATGGTCAGCGAAATAGAGGCCCGCCTTAAGGAAGGAGATCTGTCCTTTAAACTCCACCCCATGCATCTGGAAGAATGACCACGGTAAAGCGATCTCCGCCATATGCCGGGCGAGGAACAAGCCCTGATAGGCAATGTTGTGCACCGTAAACACTGACCTGGCGGGGTTGCCGCGGGCGGCCAGATAAGCCGGCGTGAGGCCCGCATGCCAGTCATGGGCGTGGACGATTTCAGGCCGCCAGAACGGATCCAGACCGCCAGCAAGCTCGGCCGCGACCCAACTCAACAGCGCGAAACGCAGGACGTTATCGGGATAATCCTGCATCTGCGGGTCATGATAAGGATTACCCGGCCGGTCATAGAGATGCGGGGCATCAATCAGATAGATGCCCACGCCGTTAAAGTCGCCAAACAACAGTGTCATCGGCCCGGCGAAGGTCTCCCTGCTGGCCACCACCTGCGGTTCCCCGACTCCGTCGCGGATCGCGGGAAACCCCGGCAGCAGCACGCGGGTATCCACGCCCTCGGCTATTTGCGCCGCCGGGAGAGCACCGGTCACATCAGCCAGCCCCCCCGTTTTCAACAGAGGGAACATCTCCGCTCCTACATGTAAAACTCGCATGGATGCTCCTTAATTATTCAGGCATGAAGGCGACGCGATGCCAATGACGGCAATCACAGCTGCGGCAGCTTTTATTTCCGCCAACGGCTTCATAGTTCAAGTCGGTTCAGCATTTCCTGGGTAACGAGGATGATCCCCTCTTCCGAACGATAAAAACGCTGC
>NZ_BCYR01000021.1 GCF_001598295.1 Klebsiella ornithinolytica NBRC 105727 = ATCC 31898 | reverse complement strand
TCATTTTTCAGAAGTTTTCTCTTTCAACCCGGCGGCTTGTTTGCCGTTGTTCCGTGCCGATGGAGGCGCATTATAGGGAGCCGAACGGGAATGACAAGCGGAAAAATACATTTTTATTTCAACCGCTCATCTTTTGTACTTAACGCCTATTTTTGCTGCTTTTTGATGGCTTCCGGCAGGTCTGCCAGGCTATTCAGCACCCAGTCTGCGGCATTTTCCGCTTCCGGCGTGACCGGCTTACCGGTACGAACCAGGACTTTAGTTCCAATAGATGCGGCGGCGGCGGCCTGCATATCTTCCACTTTATCGCCAACCATATAAGAAGCAGCCATATCTATATGAAGATAGTCGCGCGCCGAGATCAGCATCCCCGGGTGCGGCTTACGGCAATCACAGGTCTGACGGAACTCTTCAACCGTCCCCTGCGGGTGGTGCGGGCAGTAATAAATACCGTCCAGGTCGATACCGCGATCGGCCAGAGACCAGTCCATCCATTCGGTCAGCGTTTCAAACTGCGCTTCCGTGAACTTACCGCGCGCGATGCCGGACTGATTGGTGACCACCACCAGGGCGAATCCCATCTCCTTTAACTGACGCATCGCGTCAATGACGCCATCGATAAATTCAAAGTTGTCGATTTCGTGGACATAGCCATGATCGACATTAATCGTGCCGTCACGGTCGAGAAAAATTGCGGGTACTGACTTTGCCACCGGTTTGCTCCTGATAAAGGCTAGTCTGATTAGTATCGCATGTTTCTGCAGGCAAGAAAGTGCTCATTATACAGAGGCTGATTGATTTAGACGTCTGGATGCCTTAACATCCATTTCATTGACAGGCATCGCCTGGACACGGCAGAAGAAAATGCCACGGCAAACGGCTAAACGATAATAAATAACTGATGATTAAACTTTCGAATATCACCAAAGTGTTCCTGCAGGGGAATCGCACCATACAGGCTCTGGACAATGTCAGCCTGCATGTCCCTGCCGGACAAATTTATGGCGTGATCGGTGCATCCGGCGCCGGTAAAAGCACGCTGATTCGCTGCGTTAACCTACTGGAACGTCCGACCGAAGGCAGTGTCCTGGTTGACGGTCAGGAGCTGACCGCGCTGTCTGAAAAAGAGCTGACCCGCGCACGTCGCCAGATTGGCATGATTTTCCAGCACTTTAACCTGCTGGCCTCGCGCACCGTCTTCGGCAACGTAGCGCTCCCTCTGGAGCTGGATAATACCCCACAGGCGGAAATTAAGCGCCGCGTGACCGAACTGCTGGATCTGGTCGGTCTTGCCGATAAACATGACAGTTACCCGGCAAACCCCTCCGGCGGTCAGAAACAGCGTGTGGCTATTGCTCGCGCGCTGGCAAGCAACCCGAAGGTACTGCTGTGTGACGAAGCCACCAGCGCCCTAGACCCGGCAACCACGCGCTCCATTCTGGAACTGCTGAAAGATATCAACCGTCGCCTGGGCCTGACGATTCTGCTGATTACCCACGAGATGGATGTCGTCAAACGCATCTGTGATTGCGTCGCGGTTATCAGCAATGGCCAGTTGATCGAACAGGATACGGTGAGTGAAGTCTTCTCTCATCCGAAAACTCCGCTGGCCCAGCAGTTTATTCAATCCACGCTGCATCTGGATATTCCGGAAGACTACCAGGCTCGCCTGAAGCCGACCGCGCTACCCGATAGCGTTCCTATGCTGCGCATGGAGTTCACCGGCCATTCCGTCGACGCTCCGCTGCTCTCTGAAACCGCCCGCCGCTTTAATGTGAATAACAACATTATTAGCGCGCAGATGGATTACGCCGGCGGCGTGAAGTTCGGCATTATGCTGACCGAGATGCACGGCACGCAGGAAGATACCCAGGCGGCCATCGCCTGGTTGCAGGAACACCATGTAAAAGTAGAGGTACTGGGATATGTCTGAGGCAATGATTTGGCTGCTGTTGCGCGGTGTGTGGGAAACGCTGGCCATGACGTTCGTCTCCGGCTTTTTCGGTTTCGTCATCGGCCTGCCGGTGGGGGTGCTGCTGTACGTCACCCGCCCGGGACAGATTGTTGCCAACGCAAAACTGTACCGGACGCTGTCCGCGCTGGTTAACATTTTCCGTTCCATCCCTTTCATTATCCTGCTGGTGTGGATGATTCCGTTTACTCGCGTGATTGTCGGTACGTCCATTGGGCTGCAGGCCGCCATTGTGCCGCTGACGGTTGGCGCGGCGCCGTTTATCGCCCGTATGGTGGAAAATGCGCTGCTGGAAATTCCGACCGGGCTTATCGAGGCATCCCGTGCGATGGGCGCCACGCCGATGCAGATCGTGCGTAAGGTGCTGCTGCCTGAAGCACTGCCGGGTCTGGTAAACGCTGCAACCATCACCCTCATTACGCTGGTCGGCTACTCCGCGATGGGCGGGGCGGTGGGTGCCGGCGGTCTGGGGCAGATTGGCTATCAGTACGGCTATATCGGCTACAACGCGACGGTAATGAATACCGTGCTGGTATTACTGGTTATTCTGGTTTATTTAATCCAATTCTCTGGCGATCGTATCGTCCGGGCTGTAACTCACAAATAACATTATCTACACCTCCTCATTCGGGTCGTCTCCGTGCGGCCCAATGACTCGTGTACACACAGACTCTGACAGAAAGGAAATAACATGGCCTTTAATTTCAAAACCTTTGCGGCAGTCGGCGCATTAATCGGTTCTCTGGCTCTGGTGGGTTGTGGCCAGGATGAAAAAGATCCGAACCATATTAAAGTCGGCGTCATCGTTGGTGCCGAGCAGCAGGTTGCCGAAGTGGCACAAAAAGTGGCGAAAGAGAAATACGGTCTCGACGTTGAGCTGGTGACCTTCAACGATTACGTTCTGCCGAACGAAGCATTGAGCAAAGGCGATATCGACGTTAACGCCTTCCAGCATAAACCGTACCTCGATCAGCAAATTAAAGACCGTGGCTACAAACTGGTTGCCGTGGGCAACTCCTTTGTCTATCCGATTGCCGGTTATTCCAAAAAAATCAAATCACTGGATGAGCTGCAGCCGGGCTCCCAGATTGCCATTCCTAACGATCCGACCAACCTCGGTCGTTCCCTGCTGCTGCTGCAACAGGTGGGCCTGATCAAACTGAAAGAAGGCGTTGGTCTGCTGCCGACTTCCCTGGATATCATTGAAAACCCGAAAAACCTGAAGATTGTTGAGCTGGAAGCACCGCAGCTGCCGCGCTCCCTCGACGATGCACAGATTGCGCTGGCGGTTATCAACACCACCTACGCCAGCCAGATCGGCCTGACTCCGGCCAAAGATGGTATTTTCGTAGAAGGTAAGGATTCTCCGTACGTGAACCTGATTGTTGCTCGCGAAGACAACAAAGATGCGGAAAATGTTAAGAAATTTGTTCAGGCTTACCAGAGCGATGAAGTTTACGAAGCCGCTAACAAAATCTTTAACGGCGGTGCAGTGAAAGGCTGGTAATCTCTTTTCACCGTAATATCATTCAGGACGGGCTTTATGCCCGTCTTGTCATTTATGCAAGCACCTGATTCAATAGCGCCCTGTTTGATCATTTATTGAGGAAATACTATGCGTGCTTTACCGGTCTGTTTGTTAGCACTCATGTTAAGCGGCTGTTCTATGCTAAGCAGATCTCCCGTCGAACCTGTACAAAGCACCGCAACCGCACCGGCCAAAACGGAGCCTGCCAAACCGAAAGCAGTACGTCCGGCGCCGGTAAGAATTTATACCGATGCCTCCGCACTGGTCGGGAAGCCATTCCGCGATCTTGGTGAAGTGACCGGCGAATCATGCCAGGCCAGCAATCAGGACTCGCCGCCCAATATCCCAACCGCCCGCAAGCGCCTGCAAATCAACGCAGCTAAAATGAAAGCCAACGCGGTCCTTCTGCACAGCTGTGAAGTCACCAGCGGCACACCAGGATGCTATCGCCAGGCCGTTTGCCTGGGTTCAGCGCTTAACGTCTCGGCGCAATGAGTGCTTTTCAGTTTGCGCAGATAGGCGTTATCCGCTCGCCATATAAAGAAAAATTTGCCGTCCCGCGCCAGCCAGGCCTGGTCAAACATGGCGGCGGCGAATTGCATCTGCTGCCACCTTATAACCAGGCTGATGCCGTCCGCGGCCTGGAAGCATTCAGTCATCTGTGGGTGCTGTTTGTTTTCCATCAGACGATGGAAGGCGGCTGGCGCCCCACCGTGCGCCCTCCCCGCCTCGGCGGCAACGCGCGCATGGGCGTGTTCGCCACGCGTTCAACGTTTCGCCCGAATCCCATCGGGATGTCGCTGGTTGAACTGAAAGGCGTTCGCTGTCATAAAGATCAGGTCATCCTTCAGCTTGGCAGTCTGGATCTGGTTGACGGTACGCCGGTCGTCGATATCAAGCCTTACCTGCCGTTTGCCGAAGCCCTGCCGGATGCCAGCGCCAGCTACGCCCAGCAGGCGCCGCAGGCGGAGATGACGGTCAGCTTTACCCCTGAAACGCAGGCGCAGCTCTTCGCCCTGGAAAAGCGCTATCCGCACCTTAAAGCGTTTATCTGCGAGGTGCTGGCGCAGGATCCGCGGCCGGCCTATCGTAAAGAGGAAGAAGCGGGAAAAACCTATGCCGTCTGGCTGCTCGATTTTAACGTACGCTGGCGCGTGATTCCGTCCGGTTTTGAAGTCTTTTCCCTTGAACCGCGCTAATTTTATTTTCCTCTCTTTTGGCATCTTTGCCACACTGGTAAACTAAACCACTTTTTTTGTTTCAGGCTGGTCCCCCAGCCTGTTCCGATCGTCCAAATGGAACCGTAACAACATGCGTACTAGCCAATACCTGCTCTCCACTCAAAAGGAGACACCTGCCGACGCCGAAGTCATCAGCCATCAGTTGATGCTGCGCGCCGGGATGATCCGCAAGCTGGCCTCCGGGTTGTATACCTGGCTGCCGACCGGCCTGCGCGTCCTGAAAAAAGTCGAAAACATCGTGCGTGAGGAGATGAACAACGCCGGTGCCATCGAGGTGTCCATGCCGGTAGTTCAGCCAGCGGACCTGTGGCAGGAGAGCGGTCGCTGGGAGCAGTATGGGCCGGAACTGCTGCGTTTTGTTGATCGTGGCGAACGTCCGTTTGTTCTCGGTCCGACGCATGAAGAGGTCATTACCGACCTGATCCGTAACGAGCTGAACTCTTATAAGCAGCTGCCGCTGAACTTCTTCCAGATTCAGACCAAGTTCCGTGACGAAGTTCGCCCGCGCTTTGGCGTAATGCGTTCTCGTGAGTTCCTGATGAAAGATGCCTACTCTTTCCATACCTCTCAGGAATCGCTGCAAGAGACCTACGATGCGATGTATGCCGCCTACAGCAAAATCTTCACCCGCATGGGTCTTGATTTCCGCGCGGTACAGGCTGACACCGGCTCAATCGGCGGTAGCGCGTCTCATGAGTTCCAGGTTCTGGCGCAGAGCGGCGAAGATGACGTGATCTTCTCTGACAGCTCTGACTTCGCGGCCAACATTGAGTTTGCTGAAGCCGTTGCGCCGAAAGCGCCGCGTGCGGCGGCAACTCAGGAGATGACCCTGGTCGATACGCCGAATGCGAAAACCATCGCTGAGCTGGTCGAGCAGTTCAACCTGCCGGTTGAGAAGACAGTCAAAACGCTGCTGGTTAAAGCCGTTGAAGGTAGCAGCTACCCGCTGGTTGCCCTGCTGGTGCGCGGCGACCACGAGCTGAACGAAGTGAAAGCAGAAAAACTGGCGCAGGTTGCCAGCCCGCTGACCTTCGCCACTGAAGCAGAAATTCGCGCTATCGTTAACGCAGGTCCGGGTTCTCTGGGGCCGGTGAATATGCCGATTCCGGTGGTTATCGACCGTACCGTGGCGGCAATGAGCGATTTCGCTGCCGGCGCCAATATCGATGGTAAACACTACTTCGGCATTAACTGGGATCGCGATGTGGCGACCCCGGAAGTCGCCGATATCCGTAACGTTGTCGCCGGCGATCCGAGCCCGGATGGTCAGGGTACGCTGCTGATTAAACGTGGCATCGAAGTGGGTCACATCTTCCAGCTGGGAACCAAGTACTCCCAGGCGATGAACGCTTCGGTACAAGGTGAAGACGGCCGTAACCAGGTGCTGACGATGGGCTGCTACGGCATCGGGGTCACCCGCGTGGTGGCTGCGGCCATTGAGCAGAACCATGACGACCGCGGTATTATCTGGCCAGACGCGATTGCGCCTTTCCAGGTCGCCATCCTGCCGATGAACATGCACAAATCCTACCGCGTGCAGGAGCTGGCTGAGAAGCTGTATAGCGAGCTGCGCGCCCAGGGTATCGAAGTGCTGATGGATGACCGTAAAGAGCGTCCGGGCGTGATGTTTGCCGATATGGAGCTGATTGGTATTCCGCATACCATCGTGCTCGGCGATCGCAACCTCGACAATGACGATATCGAATATAAATATCGTCGCAACGGCGAGAAGCAGCTGATCAAAACCGGCGATATCGTGAATTACCTGGTTAACGCAATCAAAGGCTGAACCCACCGCTAAACGTAAAAAGGCCCCGCATCTGCGGGGCCTTTTTTATGTTGGCAACCAGGTTCGCCGCGGCCTTTGTTTGCCGCGTTCGCCAGAAAACGGCTTACTGGCTACAGTCTTTGCCCGGCACGAATTTAATATCTTTATCCGCCATCAGCGTTTTCACCATCTCCCCGCTATCGGGGTTGGCTTCCAGCGTAAAGTGCCCTTCTACCACCAGCAGCACCGGGCGCGTTTGCGTTCCGCGAGCGGCGGCATAATCGCGCTCAAGCTGGGCATTGTTAGCCACCGCGATCCGCTTACCGGTCGCGCAGTCGGTGAAGGTGGCCGCATCCGCCATATAGAAATACATCCCGCGCATGGTCATCGGCGTCGTCGGCAGACTGGCTTTGACCGATTTCAGGGTGTAGTTGAGCGTTGACTCAATGGGGTTACCTTCCCGATCGAGCATTTCCAGGGTTTCCCCCTTCACGCGATAGTAGGACTTCTCACCTTTGCTGTCGGTCAGGACCAGCTTATCGGCGGTCCGCGCCCAAGTCCCGTACGAGGCGAACGATGACGGCTCACGGCTGACGCCCTGGTAACGTTCGTTCATTACCCAGCTGCCATCCTTTTCGAGGAACAGCGAGGTTTCAATCCCTTCACAATCGGCGCAGGGCAAAATACCACGCCAGCTTTGCTGCATCGGCTTCAGTTCTTCCATCGGCGCCGGCTGTAACATCTCGACATCCGAACGATGGTTGCAGCCAAATAGCGCAAAGAGCGAACACGCTACGGCAACAGAGAGTACGATTTTCTTCACTGTTAATTCCTTATAATCCATTCCACCCGTTCGCCATGCCGCCTACTGACGAACTTTCCCACGCAGTGCTTTGACAGAGGACTTTTGCGCCTTCGAGGCAAGACGACGCTCTTTTGACGCCCGGGTCGGCCGGGTCTCACGGCGACTTTTTTGCACTGCGGTTAATTCTTTTATTAACGCAACCAGACGGGAAATGGCCGCTTCACGATTCATTTCCTGGCTGCGATATTCCTGAGCCTTAATGATAACCACACCATCGGCAGAAATTAAGTGGTGACTGGCAGCCAGCAATCGTTCTTTATAATACTCAGGCAGGCTGGATGCTTTTATGTCAAAGCGCAGATGGATGGCGGTAGACGCTTTATTCACGTGCTGACCGCCCGCGCCCTGCGCGCGTATCCCGGACAACGTTATCTCTTCATCCGGAATAACCACGCTGCGGCTAATCGTAATCATGCCGACGGCTGCCACGCCGTTAAATGAATTTCCAGATTATTCTTAGCGTCAGATAGCCAGATTCCGCCGTCCTGTAAAGTGGCCTGTAGCACCATTGAACGATCGGCAAAAGCGCTGAGCCGGGCGAGCTGCTCATCATCCAGATACCAGACCGTCAGTTTGCTAAACTGCGCCATTTTGCTCTTGTTCTGCTGCCACCAGATTTCCGCTGCCCGGCTATTGTAGGCAAACAACACCACCTCCTGCGCCCGTGAACACGCTTTTTTAATCCGCCGCTCATCCGGCAAACCAAGCTCAATCCACAGGTCAACGCCGAGATGATCGTTGAGCAGCCACAGCTCCGCCTCATCATCAGACGAGAGACCACGGGTAAACTGCAGACGTTCGTCGGCGTATTTTATCCACGCCAGCAGGCGTAGCATCATGCGCTCCTGGGTTTCCGACGGATGCTGAGCCAGCGTCAGGCTGGCATCCAGAAACTGGTTGCGATCGAGATCGGCAACGTTCACCGTAGCCTTATAAATTGTCGCTTTCAGCGCCATGAATACTCTCCTGAAATAAATGGCGTACATTGTAGCGAAACTGGCGACAAAAGGCTGCCGGCAATCGGCGGCTCTCTTTTCATCCTGCTGATATTGCTTAAATGACTATGGTATAGTCACCTTGCTAAACAGAGTGTATCTTCGTAGGCTTAAACTTGCATCCCACGGTTGAGTCAGAATACTGACAGGAGGGCATGTGGACCAATATTGTGAGTTAATACGCAAGCGGTATGCGGAAATAGCCAGCGGAGACCTAGGGTATATTCCAGATGCGCTGGGTTGCGTGTTGAAAGTATTGAATGAAATTGCGGCGGATGAGGCCCTTTCGGAGTCAGTCAGGGAAAAAGCCGCCTGTGCGGCAGCAAACTTACTGGTGAGCGATTATGTCAATGAATGATACTTATCAACCCATCAACTGTGATGATTATGACAACCTCGAACTTGCCTGCCAGCATCATCTGGTGCTTGTCCTGACGCTCAAAGATGGTGAGCAGCTGCAAGCGAAGGCGAGCGATCTTATCTCGCGCAAAAATATCGAGTATCTGGTGGTGGAACTGAGCGGAAACATTCGCGAGCTACGCCTGGATAAAATCGCCAGCTTCAGCCACCCGGAAATCGGTACCGTGGTGGTAAGCGAGTCCTGAATAAAAACGGGTGGCTCAGCCGCCCGTTTTCCTCCATATCATCTCTACCCCTTCGCCTTCCCGCGCTTCCCCTTCGCAGGTTACGAACAGCGAATCCGCCGCCGCAATCAGCGTCTCACCGTAGAACAGCAGCGGTGTGGTATCGCGGCGCCAGGGGGCAACGCCCAGCTCCTGCCAGATTTTCTTCAGCTTGCGGCCGCCGTGACGGCCGACAATATGCAGATTTCCGCTGGCGCGAAAGCGCACCGTCACCGGCTCTTCACCACGCGGGGCGCGTAACGGTCCGCCTGACCGCAGCGTCAGTTCGCCCAGACCTTCCGGCAGCCGTAGCGGTCGCCGGTAGTCCGGCCACGGTAGCACCACATCCGTCTGGCCAGATTGATATCTGACCCACCACAGCCGCTGCTGATAACGACGCACGGAAAAATCGCCAAGTCGCAGGCAGGGAAAAGCATCCTCCCGCGCCAGCGCGACTTCGCGCCAGATACGCTCCGGCATCTCGCGCGAGGGCATCGGCGCAGAGTGCCCGGCCAGCCAGCGCCGCAGCAGCGCAGCGCGGCGCGGCGCGCTCATGGACGCCAGCGCGTCAATAGCTAACGAACCGTCATCCGCCACCAGTTTTGCCAAATCTTCCGCCAGCAGTTCATCCAGCAGCTGCTCCTGTTCGCCGCACAGGCTGGCGCTACGGGCAACCGCCTCGGAAAAATGGGGCCAGCGCGCGTTAAGCTGCGGAACAACGCGCAGACGGAGGAAGTTACGATCGTAGGTATCATCCTGATTGCTCTCGTCCTCAATCCAGCTAAGCTGATGAGCCAGCGCCCACTGGTGCAGCGTTTCACGACGGGTATTCAGCAGAGGGCGCAGCAGTCGCGTAGCGGCAAACCCCGAGGATGCCGCCATCGCCGCCAGCCCGGTTGGGCCGCTGCCGCGTTTGAGCGCCAACAGGAAGGTTTCACACTGATCGTCGAGGTGCTGAGCCGTCACCAGGGCTTCTCCCGGCTGCAGCGCCATCCGGAAAGCCTGGTAGCGAGCCTGCCGTGCGTGCGCCTCCACGCCCAGGCCATCATCCGCGAGAGTAACGCGCTCGACCACCAGCGGAACCTGCCAGTGCTGGCAAACCTGCAGGCAGTGCGTAACCCAGCTATCGGCATTCGCGCTCAGGCCATGGTGAATATGGATGGCCCGCAGCTGCAGCGTCGGGTCCCGTTCACGCCAGCAGACCAGCTGATGTAAAAGCACCGTCGAATCCAGACCACCGCTGAAGGCGACCAAAAACTGACGATAGGGGTGTAGGGTTTGCGCAATATCGGGCGTCATCATCTTGATAGTGTCGCTGGGGAGATAGCCCGGCACATTATCGGGCCGGGCGCGCTCTGGCAAGGGTTACTGCTGATAAATCTCCAGCGGCAGGCCGTCGGGATCGTTAAAAAAGGTGAAGCGTTTGCCGGTAAAAGGATCGATGCGAATCCCCTCACAGGCCACGCCATGCGCTTCCAGATGGGCCACCGCCGCGTCAATATCATCGACGCTAAAGGCCAGGTGGCGCAGCCCACAGGCTTCGGGACGGCTCGGACGGGCGGGAGGAAACGGGAAAGAGAACAGTTCGATGACATACTCGCCATTCAATGCCAGATCGCCCTTCCACGAATCGCGCTCTTCACGATAAAACTCGCTCTGCAACGTAAAGCCCAGAATATCGCAGTAAAAGGCTTTGCTCTGCGCATAATTGGTCGCGATGATAGCAATATGGTGAACCCGTTTTAAACCCAGCATGTCTACTCCTCCAGTTAATGCCATCCAGGTTACTCGCGCCGCTTAGCGCGGCGCAAGCAGTGAGTCATTTTTTAAGACTCGTACCCGGTAGACGCCGTCGTCATCGCGCTTCGCCCCGTGGATATCCGTTTCAAAGCCCGGATAATGGCGCCCAATCGAGCACAGCATCAGCAGGAAATCGAGCACCGCCCGGCTCTCTTCGGTAATCATCTCTCCGGGCATCAACAGCGGTACGCCCGGCGGGTACGGCAGAATCATATTAGCCGAAATGCGCCCGACCAGATTTTCCAGCTCAATGGTTTCGACTTCACCTTTGATTTGCCGCTGCCAGGCCTGATGCGGCGTCATTTTCATTTCCGGCAGCACGTCAAACGCGCTCAGCATCAGCTGCGACAACTGGTGCTGGCGGATCAGGCGATGGATCCCCTGCGCCAGATCCTGAATACGCATATTGCGATAAAAATCGGGATCTTCCGCGTAGAGATCCGGCAGCATGTTCTTCACTCGCAGGTTGAGATCGTAGGCGCGCTTAAACTCGGTTAAGCCACGTAACAACCCCATCGCCCGGGTTTTATCAATACCAATACTGAACAGGAACAGCAGGTTGTAGGGACCCGTTTTCTCCACTACCACGCCGCGCTCATCGAGGAATTTCGCCACCAGCGCCGCCGGGATCCCCTCATCGTCCATATTGCCCTGTTCATCCATTCCCGGCGTCAGGATCGTCACCTTCACCGGGTCGAGGAACATATGGTTATCGTCAGCATCTTTAAAACCGTGCCAGTTCTCACCGCCTGCCACCGGCCAGCACTGCACCTGCTCGATATTCTCCGGCTGCCAGATATCAAAGAACCAGCCGTCAGTCTCTTCGCGCAGACGCTGGACCTCTTTGCGGAAATCCAGCGCTCGCTCAATGGAGCGTTGGATCAAACGCTTGCCAGAATTGCCGCGCAGCATGGCCGCCGCGGTTTCTATCGAAGCAACGATCGGATAGCTCGGCGACGTCGAGGTGTGCATCATAAACGCTTCATTAAAGGTCTCTTCGTCGTAGCTGCCTTTAATGTGGATAAGCGAGGCCTGCGACAGCGCGGCCAGCATTTTGTGCGTTGATTGTGTTTCGAAGACGACCTTACCCGGAATGCGATCGCCGCTCATCCCGCTTTTCCCCTGGTAGATCGGATGGAAATGAGTGTAAGGCACCCAGGCCGAGTCAAAATGGATCGAGGGCACATCGAGCGTCTCTTTGATCCAGGTGGTGTTATACAGCAGCCCGTCATAGGTGGAGTTGGTAATCACCGCATGTACCGGCCACCCGGCGCCACCCGTGGTATTCACCTTCTGCTGAATGCTGTCGCGGGTAAATTCGCGTTTCGGTATGCCGCCCAGAATACCCAGCGCGTTACGCGTCGGTTTCAGCCACAGCGGCACGACATCGCTCATCATCAGCAGGTGCGCCAGTGACTTATGGCAGTTACGGTCAATCAGCAGCGTGCTGCCCGCCGGTGCCGAATACATGCCGACAATTTTGTTCGACGTCGAGGTGCCGTTCGTCACCATGTAGCTCTGCTCGGCACCAAAGGCACGGGCGATATACTCCTCGGCTTCGAGATGCGGGCCGGTGTGATCGAGGAGCGACCCCAGCTCGGTGACCGAAATCGACACGTCGGCTTTCAGCGTATTGCCACCGAAAAAGTCATAAAACAGGCAGCCAACCGGGCTTTTCTGGTACGCGCTTCCCCCCATATGCCCCGGCGTACAGAAGGTATATTTTCCCTCCTGCACATAGTTGAACAGGGCTTTGGTAAACGGCGGGGTAATGTTATCCAGGTATTCGCGCGTGTACTGGGCGATTCGGGTGGCGATCTCTTCTGCCAGGCCAAGCGCGTATTCAAAGAACCACAGCGTCATACGCAGATCCTGGCTGCTGACATCCATCGTCGAATGCGCGTTGATGAAGGCGTATAGCGGGAGATACTCATTCAGCTGATTGATATCGCTGCACAGATCGGCGTTGTACTCATCCCAGTCAAAGATGACCCCGCAGATCCGCGGATTATGTTCGATAAACTGCAGCAGGTCGGCGCTGTTTTGCGGCCAGATAGTCTGAAAGCCTTGCCGTTGCAGGGCTGCTTCCAGCTCTTTGATCGGTTCGTCTTTGTGGTAGACGCCGTGGGGCCCCATGATGGCGATGATATTCACGCTTTCCTCCTGGAATTGACCTGAGTCAGGCATCATATCAATCGCGCTGGCGTATCGCACATAAAAAAGGGGCCGGAAAGTCCGGCCCCAGGCAATATTGACGCGAGAAATAATCAGGCGTAGCCGTAGCTCATCAGACGCTGGTAGCGACGATTTAACAGCTCCTCTTCACTCAGCGTGTCGAGGTCAGCCAGATCCGCCAGCAGCTGCGCCTTCAGGCTTGCCGCAATGGCTTCCGGGTTGCGATGAGCGCCGCCCAGAGGTTCCGGGATAATTGAGTCAATCAGCTTCAGCTCTTTCAGACGCGGAGCGATGATCCCCATTGCTTCGGCCGCCAGCGGGGCTTTATCCGCGCTTTTCCACAGAATGGAGGCGCAGCCTTCCGGCGAAATGACCGAGTAGGTGCTGTACTGCAGCATGTTGACCTTGTCGCCAACGCCGATCGCCAGCGCGCCGCCGGAACCACCTTCCCCGATAACGGTACAGATGACCGGAACGCTCAGACGCGACATTTCGCGCAGGTTACGGGCAATCGCCTCAGACTGGCCGCGCTCTTCCGCGCCCACGCCCGGGTACGCACCCGGAGTGTCGATAAAGGTGATGATCGGCATTTTGAAACGCTCAGCCATCTCCATCAGGCGCAGCGCTTTACGATAGCCTTCCGGCGCCGGCATCCCGAAGTTGCGGCGAATCTTCTCTTTCGTTTCGCGCCCTTTCTGGTGGCCGATAATCATCACCGGACGCCCGTCCAGACGCGCAATACCGCCAACAATGGCTTTATCGTCAGCGTAAGCGCGGTCGCCAGCCAGTTCGTCAAATTCGTCGAATGCCAGGCGAACATAATCCAGGGTGTACGGGCGACGTGGGTGGCGTGCCAGTTGAGCAACCTGCCATGCCCCCAGATCGGCGAAGATTTTACGCGTCAGTTCAACGCTTTTTTCGCGCAGACGATGCACTTCTTCGTCGATGTTAATATCGAGTTTCTCATCCTGACGGCTTACCGCAGTCAGGGAATCGATTTTCGCTTCCAGCTCTGCAATCGGCTGTTCAAAATCAAGGAAATTCAGACTCATAGTATTCCTGTATTAGTCAAACTCCAGTTCCACCTGCTCCGAGCCGATAAGGCCACGCAGATCGTTGAGTAAACGATCGCTCGGAGAGACGCGCCATGTTGCGCCAAAACGCAGCCGCGCGCGCGCATCCGCCCTCTGATAATAGAGGTGTACTGGAATGGTTCCCGAACGGTGGGGTTCCAGAGACTGACGGAGTCGGTTTAAAAGCTGGTCATCAATTTGCCTGTCCGTCAGCGAGATAGCAAGCCCGCGAGCATATTTTTCCCGGGCTTCGTCAATGTCCATGACTTCACGGGCGGTCATTTTAAGCCCCCCGCTGAAGTCATCAAAGCTGACCTGTCCGCTGACGATAAGTATGCGGTCTTTTTCCAGCAATTGCTGATATTTATCCAGCGCGTCGGTAAATAACATCACCTCCAGACGCCCGGAACGGTCATCCAACGTACAGATACCGATACGATTACCGCGCTTGGTGACCATTACCCGCGCAGCAATAACGAGCCCCGCCGCCGTGGTGACTTTACCACGATCGGTCGGATGCATGTCTTTGAGTCTCACGCCGCCAACATAGCGCTCAATCTCTTTCAAATACTGGTTGATAGGATGGCCCGTCAGGTACAGCCCCAGGGTCTCCCTTTCACCATCCAGCACCACCTGCTCCGGCCACGGCTGGCAGTTGGCATAGGATTGCTCGATTTGCTCCGGCTCTTCCGCCAGCACCCCGAACATATCCGCCTGGCCAATCGCTTCGGCTTTCGCATGCTGATCGGCGGCCTTCAGCGCATCGCCCAGCGAATTCATTAATGCCGCGCGATGCGGCCCGAGACGGTCAAACGCCCCGGACATAATCAGTTTTTCCAGCACCCGGCGGTTCAGCTTTTTGGTATCGGTGCGGGCGCAAAGATCGAACAACTCGCGGAAATAACCACCGTTGTTACGCGCTTCAATAATGGCTTCGATCGGGCCTTCGCCGACCCCTTTAATCGCGCCGATACCATAGACGATTTCACCGTCGTCATTCACGTGGAAATGGTACAGACCGGAGTTAATATCCGGCGGCAGGATTTTCAGGCCCATCCGCCAGCACTCGTCGACCAGCCCCACCACTTTTTCGGTGTTATCCATATCCGCGGTCATCACCGCCGCCATAAACTCGGCCGGATAGTGCGCTTTCAGCCACAGCGTCTGGTAGGAGACCAGTGCATAGGCTGCCGAGTGCGATTTGTTAAATCCGTAGCCGGCGAATTTCTCCACCAGGTCAAAGATTTTGATCGCCAGCTCGCCGTCAATGCCGTTTTTCCTGGCCCCTTCTTCAAAGGTACCGCGCTGCTTGGCCATCTCTTCCGGCTTTTTCTTACCCATCGCACGACGCAGCATATCCGCGCCGCCGAGGGTATAGCCTGAGAGCTCCTGGGCAATCTGCATGACCTGTTCCTGATACAGGATAATGCCATACGTCGGCTCAAGCACCGGTTTCAGACACTCATGCTGCCACTGCACGTCCGGGTAAGAGATCTCTTCGCGGCCGTGTTTACGGTCGATAAAGTTATCTACCATCCCCGATTGCAGCGGCCCCGGACGGAACAGGGCCACCAGCGCGATCATATCTTCGAAGCAGTCGGGCTGCAGGCGTTTAATCAGATCTTTCATGCCGCGCGATTCAAGCTGGAAAACCGCGGTGGTTTCCGAGCGTTGCAGCATATCGAAGCTTTTCTTATCGTCCAGCGGGATCGCCGCGATATCCAGCGGCGGCTCGCCGTGTTTCGCCCGCCGCTTGTTGATCATCTCCAGCGCCCAGTTGATGATGGTCAGCGTACGCAGGCCAAGGAAGTCGAACTTCACCAGCCCGGCGTATTCGACGTCGTTCTTATCAAACTGGGTGACCGGATGGAGACCGGCTTCATCGCAATATAGCGGGGCGAAGTCGGTAATTTTGGTCGGGGCGATAACCACGCCCCCCGCATGCTTACCGGCGTTACGCGTGACGCCTTCCAGCTTACGCGCCATGTCGATCAGCGCTCTGACCTCTTCGTCAGCTTCGTAGATCTCCGGCAGCTGCGGCTCGGCCTCAAACGCTTTCGCCAGCGTCATACCCGGGTCGGGCGGCACCAGTTTTGAGATCCGATCCACGAACCCGTACGGGTGGCCGAGCACGCGGCCCACGTCACGAATAACCGCTTTCGCTGCCATCGTACCAAAGGTGATGATCTGCGATACCGCGTCGCGACCGTACATCTCCGCCACGTGCTCGATAACCTGATCGCGCTTCTCCATGCAGAAGTCGACGTCAAAGTCGGGCATCGATACACGTTCAGGGTTCAGGAAACGTTCAAACAGCAGATCGAATTCCAGCGGATCCAGATCGGTGATTTTTAAGGCGTAGGCGACTAACGACCCGGCGCCGGAACCACGTCCCGGCCCTACCGGTACGCCGTTATCCTTGGACCACTGGATAAACTCCATGACGATCAGGAAGTAGCCGGGGAAGCCCATCTGGTTAATTACCTGAAGTTCGATATCCAGTCGTTCATCGTATTCAGGTCGGCGTTTAAGCCGCTCTTCAGGATCAGGGAACAGGAAAGCCAGACGCTCTTCCAGGCCCTCTTTTGATTTTTTAACCAGATAATCTTCCGTCGTCATATCCCCGGTCGGGAACTGCGGCAGGAAGTATTCGCCAAGACGCACGGTAACGTTGCAGCGCTTGGCGATTTCGACGGTATTTTCCAGCGCCTCCGGAATATCGGAGAACAGCTCGCACATTTCATCTTCGCTGCGCATATATTGCTGCGGCGAGTATTTGCGCGGGCGCTTCGGATCGTCCAGGGTAAAGCCGTCATGGATCGCGACGCGGATCTCATGCGCATCGAAATCACCGGTTTCCAGGAAACGCACATCGTTGGTCGCCACGACCGGTAAACCGCGTTCTTCAGCCAGCTGCACGGCGGCGTGTAAATAGGCCTCTTCATCGGCGCGGCCGGTGCGGATCAGCTCCAGATAGTAGCGATCCGGGAAATGCTGCTGGTAGAAAGAGAGACATTGATCGACCAGCGCCATATTGCCACGCGTCAGGCTGACGCCAACATCGCCTTTACGCGCGCCGGAAAGCAGGATCAGCCCTTCCTGATGTTCGGCCAGCCAGTCCCGGTCAATCCACGGCCCCAGCGCGCCATAGCCGCGTTGATAGGCACGTGAAATCAGCAGCGTCAGGTTTTGATAACCCACATTGTTGGCCGCCAGAACCGTGAGTTCGGTGAACTCATCGCCCATCAGTTCGCTCTGGACGTGAAAATCCGCGCCGACGATAGGCTTCAGGCCCGCGCCATGTCCCGCTCCGTAGAACTTCACCAGTCCGCACAGGTTAGTAAAATCGGTGATCGCCAGCGCAGGCATGCCAAGCGAGGCCGCCTTTTTCACCAGCGGCCCGGTTTTTGCCAGCCCATCGATCATGGAATAGTCGCTATGCACCCGCAGGTGGACGAAACGTGGTTCAGACATCTTCAGATTCCGGTTTACTTATTTCTCGACACAAGAATCAGGACGCAAGGCCCAGCGCGCGTTTTACCGGGCCAAAACTACGCCGATGATGCTCGGTTGCGCCATGTTCGATCAGTTTTTCCAGATGGAAAGCGGTAGGATAGCCTTTATGCTGCGCAAAGCCGTATTGAGGAAATTCAAGGTCCAGCTCAGCCATTTCCGCATCGCGCGCGACTTTAGCCAGAATAGACGCTGCGCTGATTTCTGCCACCCGGCTGTCGCCTTTGACCACCGCCTGTGAAGGCACAGGCAGCGGCGGGCAGCGGTTGCCATCGATCAGCACAAACTCCGGCACAACCGGCAGAGCAGCAACGGCGCGCTGCATCGCCAGCATGGTCGCATGCAGAATATTCAGCTCGTCTATTTCGTGCGGTTCCGCACGGCCGAAACTCCAGGCCAACGCTTTCTCTTTGATTTCATCGAACAGCGCCAGACGACGCTTTTCGCTTAATTTTTTGGAGTCATTCAGACCCACAATTGGCCGTGCCGGGTCAAGGATCACCGCGGCGGTCACGACCGCTCCGACCAGAGGTCCCCGACCGACTTCGTCTACGCCGGCGACCAGGTGAGTATGCGGATACACAAACTCAATCATTTTGCTAACTCCAGTACTGCGTCCGCCGCCTGCTCATCCGCATTACAACGAATTTGTTGATGCAGCGCGCGGAAAGTGTCATGCATGTCATGGCTGGTTTTACCATCGGCCAGCAGCGGCCGCAGCGCCTCCGCCAGCAACGCAGGCTGGCACTCATCCTGCAGCAGCTCTTTGACCAGCTCGCGGCCGGCCAGCAGGTTCGGCAACGAAACGTAGTCGGTTTTCACCAGTCGTTTCGCCAGCCAGAAAGTGAACGGCTTCATACGATAGCCAACCACCATTGGACACTTGGCCAGCATGCACTCCAGCGCCGCGGTTCCGGAAGCCAGCAGGGCCGCATCGCTGGCGATCATGGCATCGCGCGCCTGACCATCCAGCAGATGTACCGTAAGATCCGGCGCCGTTTCCGCTTTAATACGTTCGAACTGCTCCCGCCTTCTGGCATTCACCAGCGGCACCAGGAGCTGCAGGTCGAGATAATCTTTGCGCAGAATCTGCGCGGTTTTCAGAAAGTCTGCGCTGAGCATTTCGACTTCAGCGCCGCGACTCCCCGGCAGCAGCGCCAGGCAGTGCACATCCCGGGCAATGCCCAGGCGATCCCGCGCGGCGCCTTTATCCGGATCCAACGGCATGGCATCCGCCATGGTATGGCCGATAAAGCGGCAGGGAACGTTAAATTTGTCGTAAAACGCTTTTTCGAAAGGCAGAAATGCCAGTACCAGATCGGTGGATCTGCCAATTTTGAAAACGCGTTTTTGCCGCCATGCCCAAACTGACGGGCTGACGTAATGGATCGTTTTGATACCCTGCTTCTTCAGATTACCTTCGAGGGTGATATTGAAGTCAGGCGCATCAATCCCGACGAATACGTCTGGTTTAAGCTCGGTAAATCGCCGGGTGAGATCGGCGCGGATATGCAGCAGGCGACGCAGGCGACCGAGCACTTCGACAATGCCCATCACCGCCAGCTCTTCCATCTCATACCAGGCCTCACAGCCTTCGGCCTGCATCAATGGCCCCGCCACGCCGACAAAGCGGGCATCGGGAATACGTGCTTTAAGGGCGCGGATGAGACCTGCACCAAGAATATCGCCGGAGGTTTCTCCGGCGACCAGGGCAATCGTCAGGGGACGCTGTGCAGACATTAACGAATCAGACCGCGCGTGGAGCGGGCGAAGAAATCGACAAATGGCTGAACTTCAGGATACTGAGTCGCCAGCTCGGCGATTTCCGGCTTCGCTTCATCCAGCGTTTTCCCGCTGCGGTACAGCAGTTTGTACGCATTGCGAATCGCGGTGATGGCTTCGCGGCTAAAGCCACGGCGCTTCAGCCCTTCAATATTGACGCCATACGGCGTTGCGTGGTTGCCCTGGGCAATCACGAACGGCGGGACATCCTGCGCGACGCCGGAGCAGCCGCCGACCATGACGTGTGCGCCGATAATGCAGAACTGATGGACTGCCGTCATGCCGCCGATGATAACGAAATCATCCAGCGAGACATGGCCGGCGAGCGTGGCATTGTTGGCCAGAATACAGCGGTTTCCGACCGTACAATCGTGCGCGACGTGAGCGTTGATCATCAGCAGGTTATCGCTGCCCACCTTCGTTAATCCACCACCCTGTACTGTGCCACGATGGATGGTGACGCTTTCGCGGATGCGGTTGCGGTCGCCAATTTCCACACGCGTCGGTTCACCAGCGTATTTCAGGTCCTGGTTAACTTCACCGATGGAAGCGAACTGATAGATCTCGTTATCACGACCAATTCTGGTATGGCCGTTAACAACAACATGAGACTTCAGTACGGTACCTTCGCCAATTTCGACGTTAGCACCAACAATACAAAACGGGCCAATGTGAGCGTTAGCACCGATAACGGCGCCTTCTTCCACGATGGCAGTCGGATGAACAAAGGCGGTTTTATCAATCACGTATCAGGCCTCCCGGCTACGCGCACACATCATCGTTGCTTCGCAAACCACTTTACCATCAACCAGCGCGACGCCTTTAAAACGAGTCAGGCCGCGACGGGTTTTCTCGAAAGTGACTTCCATAATCATCTGATCGCCTGGTACTACCGGACGTTTGAAACGCGCTTCATCAATCCCGGCGAAGTAATAGAGTTCACCCGGTTCGAGCTTACCTACGCTTTTGAATGCCAGAATGCCGGTGGCCTGAGCCATCGCTTCCAGAATCAGCACGCCCGGTAAAATCGGTTTACCAGGGAAGTGCCCCTGGAAAAACGGCTCGTTAACAGAAACATTTTTTACTGCGCGCAGAAAACGACCTTCTTCAAAATCCAGCACACGGTCTACCAGCAGGAACGGGTAGCGGTGAGGGAGAAGTTCCAGAATCTCTTCAATGTGCAGAGTATGAGTTTCAGTAGTCAAAATACTCTTCCTGTCTAAATATACTAAAAGGCAATAATAACACGGCCTGCGGCAATCTTATGAATGCAACAGGCCGAAAATTTTTACACTTCATCTCTCAGGCAGCGTCTTTGTCAGCGGCGGTTGCCGCCCCGATACTGCTTTGCATGATTTTGTGTGTCAACTGATGCGCTAATCTTGCTGATTAACCTTACGCTCAATCGATTTGAGGCGTTTGTTTATCTCATCAATATTCATCACCAGCGCCGCGGTTTTACGCCACACCTTATTCGGTTGCAGCGGAATCCCTGAAGAATAGACGCCAGGCTCGGTGATAGGACGCATGACCATCCCCATACCGGTGACGGTGACTTTGTCGCAGATTTCCATATGTCCGTTGATTACGCTGGCTCCGCCAATCATGCAGTAACGGCCAATTTTCAGGCTGCCTGCCATGATAACGCCACCTGCAACGGCAGTATTGTCACCAATCACAACGTTATGCGCAATCTGACACTGGTTATCAATGATAACGCCATTGCCGATCACGGTATCATCCAGCGCACCACGGTCAATGGTCGTACAGGCGCCGATCTCCACGCGATCGCCAATGATGACGCGACCGAGCTGCGGGATCTTCACCCAGTTGCCGCGGTCGTTGGCATAGCCGAAACCATCGGCACCGATAACGGTGCTGGACTGAATCAGGCAATTCTCACCGATCTCAATCTCGTGGTAAACGGTCACGTTGGCCCACAAACGGGAGCCAGCACCAATTTTGGTCTTTTTCCCAACGAAGCACCCGGCGCCAATCACCACATTGTCACCCAGCACGACATCAGATTCGATCACGGCGTTAGGGCCAATCGAGACGTTTTTACCCAGCGTCGCCGTGGCATCAATCACCGCACTCGGGGCGATATCCTGCGCCGGCTGCGGCGTGGTATCCAGAATTTGAGCCATTCGCGCATAGGTCAGGTAGGGATTACGCACTACCAGCGCGGCGCTTTGGGCAAAAGGTAAATCATCCTGCGTCATGACAACGGCAGAAGCCTGGCAAGCGGCCAGGTGCTCACGGTACTTAGGGTTGACCATGAACGTAATATGACCTGCTTTTGCAGTCTGCATGGACGCAACGCCGGTGATGACGATATCGCCATCACCGTGTAATTCTGCATCCAACTGCTGTGCTAGATCAGCCAGTCGAATAGAAGGCATTACTTATTTAACCTGTTTCAGCACATCAGCGGTGATGTCTTTTACATCGCTGCTGTTGTATGCAACGGCATTAGAATCAACAACCAGGTCGATGCTCTGGCTGCTCGCTACGCTTTTCACAGCAGTCTGGATACGGTTAACCAGTTTACCGCGCTCTTCGTTGGAGCGACGTGCACGATCCTGCTCAAAAGACTGCGCCTTCTGAGAGAAGGTCTGGCGCTGAGCCATGACGTCTTTTTCCAGCTTGGTACGGTCAGCACCCGGTTTCATGGACTGCAGACGCTGCATTTTGGACTGCAGATCGCCTTCCATACGCTGCAGCTCGCTCGCGCGGCCTTTGAACTCGTTTTCCAGCGTGTTAGAAACGCCTGTTTTCTGGGCAACCTGTTGGAACAGGCTGTTCATGTTAACCATTGCAATTTTATCTGCCGCCTGAGCGGAAGTTACCATTGCTAAACCCAGACCTGCAGCTAATAACCACTTTTTCACAATTAACTCCTTACCATCCCATGAGTACCCAGGGGTACCGTTATTTGCGTGGCCAGGCGATAACCGTGATTATCGCCTAAAGTCAGCGCTATACTGCACTTACATTCCATTGCTGCCCGCAATTACCAGGTTTTACCAATGTTAAACTGGAACTGCTCGGCCTTGTCTCCTTCGTACTTTTTAAACGGTTGGGCGTAGGAGAATACCAACGGCCCCAACGGCGACATCCACTGTACCGCAATACCAGCGGACATACGGATGTTGCTCGGATCACCGTAATCCGGATAACCCGCGTAAGCGCTCGAATCCCAGTGAGTATCCCACACGGTACCCATATCCCAGAAGAAGGAGGTACGGACCGAGTTAGCATATTTGTCGCTGATAAACGGCGTCGGAGTAATCAGCTCCAGGCTGGCCACGGCCATGGCGTTACCGCCCACTGCATCATCCGATTTACACGGTGCAGATTCAGTGCTCTTACAGTTACTGTCATAGTTATCATCGCCATCGTGGCGATTGCTGGCCGGGAAATAAACCGCTTTCGGACCAATGGTGTTCGACTGGAACCCGCGCACGGTGCTTGAACCACCGGCATAGAAGTTCTCGTAGAACGGCATCTCTTTGCTGCCAATACCGTCGCCATAGCCGAAGCGAGTACGTCCCAGAACCACCCATTTGTGATCGTTATCGATCGGCACGTAGGTCGCGGTATCCAGCGTAGCTTTGTAGTATTCGTTATCAGAACCTGGAATGGTCACTTTACCATTCAGGTTGACACGCGAACCTTCCGTCGGGAAGAAGCCGCGGTCGAGCTTGTTATAGGTCCAACCGTAGTTGAAGGTGAAGTCGTTGGCGCTGAATGAGTTTTTATCATCGGTATTTTCCGGATATTGACCCATTGAGTTCAGATAACGCCACATCGACACCTGCGGCTGCATATTGGACAGGGAGTTATGGACATACCCTAAGCCCGCGCGCAGCGTATTGTATTCGTTAACCGGGAAGCCCAGCGTAACGTCCGTACCATAGCTTTTGTTGGTATAGTCAGACAGATCCGCATCGTTCGCGTCGAAGTCGTTATAGAAAATACGACCACCGAGACTCACGCCATCAACGGTGAAATACGGGTTAGTGACCGACAGTTCAGTATAGGTCTGGTAATCGTTTTTGGTGCCGTTAATTCCGACGGAATAGCCGGTACCCAACCAGTTGTCCTGCTGAACACCGGCCTGGAAGCTGACGCCACTTTCCGTACCGTAGCCGATACCAAAGTTGAAGCTACCGGTGTTACGTTCTTTGACTTTATAGACTACGTCGACCTGATCCGGGCTGCCCGGTACGCGCTGCGTATCGGTATCGACCGTTTCAAAATAGCCTAAGCGGTTGAGACGATCTTTACCCTGGTCGACCAGATCGCTGCCCAGCCATGCCCCTTCCATCTGACGCATTTCGCGACGCAGAACGGAGTCTTTGGAGGTGTCGTTGCCCTCGAAGCGAATTTTACGTACGTAGTAACGGTTGCCCGCATCGACGTTGACGTGCAGCTTCACGGTCTTATCGCTATCGTTAATTTCCGGCTGAGACTGGACGCGCGGATAAGCGTAGCCATAGCGACCGAGGAGTTTCTTAATATCATTCTCCATTTTGGTCACTTTGGCGCCGTTATACAGCTCGCCCGGCTCGACTTTGGTCAACGCTTCGATTTCTGCCGAATGTCCCGCCAGATCGCCCGTCACCTGAACACCAGAAAGCTTGTACTGCTCGCCTTCAGTGATATTCACAGTGATGTAGATGCCTTTTTTATCCGGCGTCAGGCTCACCTGAGTGGAGTCGATGTTGAAACGTGCGTAACCGCGATCCAGGTAGTAACTGCGCAGGGTTTCGAGATCCCCGGCCAGCTTCTGCTTCTGGTATTTGCGATCGCCGACCACGTTCCACCACGGCACTTCATCGCGCAGCTGGAATGTTGAGATCAGTTCATCGGTACTGAACGCATGGTTACCGACAATGTTAATCTGCTGGATTTTCGCCGAGACGCCTTCCTGGAATACCAGTTTCAGGTCGACGCGGTTACGCGGCAGCGGCGTAACGACAGCTTTTACGCTGGCGCTGTACTTACCGACGCTGTAGTAGAAATCTTCCAGCCCTTTCTCGATATCAGCGAGGGTCGTGCGGTCAAGGGACTCCCCAACGCGAACGCCGGATGCCTCAAGGTTTTGCTTGAGCATGTCATCCTTCACCGACTTATTACCGGAGAAAGTGATGCTGGCAATCGTTGGGCGCTCTTTCACCTGCACCAACAGGGTATCACCATCGCGCAGGACGCGGACGTCCTCAAAGTTGCCAGTGGCAAACAAAGCACGAATGGTGTTACTGATATCATCATCGGTCACCGTATCGCCAGGACGCACGGGCATACTGAGGAGGGCCGCACCAACAGCGACACGCTGCAAGCCTTCGAAATGAATGTCCTTCACCACGAACCCTTCAGCACCGTATACGGTTGCGCTGCTAAACAGCAGCGACGCTATGAGCAACTTTTTCATCGCCATCGTTATTATGCGTTCTTCCTAACAAACTCTCTTACAACCGAGAGAAATCATTGAAAAGTGCAAGCCCCATTAACAACACCAGCAGTATTGAGCCAATGCGATAACTAAAGTCTTGAACTCGCTCGGATACCGGCCCGCCCTTCAGCTTTTCAATCGCCAAAAATAGCAGGTGCCCCCCGTCCAGGACGGGAAGCGGGAACAGATTGATTATTCCGAGGTTCACGCTAATCAGCGCAAGGAACATCAGATAGTAAATCAATCCAAACTCCGCTGACATTCCAGCCCCCTGGGCGATAGAAATCGGCCCGCTGAGGTTGTTCAGTTTGACATCACCGGTTATCAATTTACCCAGCATCCTGACGGTTAATGACATCAGTTGCCAGGTTTTATCCGTGGCTTCAGCAATGGCGGCAAACGGCCCGTACTGACGCACTGTTTTATATTCATCAGGCAGCGGGATGACCTTAGGTACGACCCCTGCAAACCCTTCGGCTTTACCTTTTGCGGATCGGCTATCTGGCGTCAGCGTAACAGACAAGGGACTCCCCTGTCGCTCGATGTCCAGAATCAGCGCCTTACCCGGATTATCACGCACCAGATTTACAAACGTCATCCACTGCGTTAACGGTTGACCATCGACTTTAACGATCCTGTCGCCCGCTTGCAAACCGGCCTTCTGCGCCGCCGAACCAGATTGTACTTCAGCCAGCACCGTATCAATCTGCGCGCTGCGAGGCTGAATACCCAGCGATGTCACCGGATCTTGTTTATCCGGCTCAAACGCCCAGTGCCGCAGATCGAGGATTTTATCCTGGCGCTGACTGCTCCCGAAAGGGGCGACCGTAACTATTGTTTGCTCGTCGCCTATCTTCGAGACCAGCGCCATACGCACTGCATCCCAATCAGGCGTTTCGATGCCATCTATCGCTTTAAGTTCCGTTCCTTTTGCAATTTGTGCGTGTGCGGCAATCGAGTCGGGTACTATTTCACCAACAACCGGACGGATACCAGGGACACCGATGATAAACACCAGCCAGTAGGCAAAGATGGCAAAAATGAAGTTCGCGACAGGACCAGCGGCAATGATGGCCGCACGCTGGCCAACGGTTTTGTTATTGAAAGCGTAGTGGCGCATCTCAGGCGCCACCGGCTCGACGCGTTCGTCGAGCATTTTGACATAGCCGCCGAGTGGAATAAGAGCGATGACGAATTCCGTTCCCTGCTTGTCAAAACGTCGCCATAACGCTTTACCAAAGCCGATGGAAAAGCGTTCAACGCGAACGCCGCAGCGACGAGCCACCCAGAAATGGCCAAACTCATGCACGGTGATCAATACGCCCAGCGCAATGATAAAGGCAGCCAAATTCCAGAGAACGCTTAGCATAAAACCTTCCGTCAAATCGTCCTGAAGACCAACAATAGCAGACAAGCAAACACCGGTACCGCCGCCGTCAGGCTATCGATACGATCCAGTATTCCACCGTGTCCGGGAATCAGATGACCGCTATCCTTAATGCCGGCCTCTCGCTTAAACATACTCTCTGTCAGATCGCCCAGCACCGATGCCAGTGCCGCAACAACGGAACACACCAGTAATACCGTTGGGGTAACATCCAGATTCGCCCACTGACCGTAGGCCCAGGAGATGACCGCTGCCGTCACCAGGCCGCCGAAGAACCCCTGCCAGGTTTTACCCGGAGACACTTTCGGTGCCAGCTTATGCTTGCCGAACATCTTGCCAAACATATAGGCGCCAGAATCCGCGCCCCAGACCAGAATCATCACGTACAGCAGCCACAGCGCGCCGCTGTAATGGTTATCCGCATAATGCCAGGCGCGCAGCGCCAGCATGCCCCAGAAGAACGGGACGATGGTCAGAATACCAAAGATCAGACGCAGCGCTTTCGAGTTGCGCCAGAAAGCAGCGGAGGCCGGGTAAGAAAGCACCAGCAGCAGCGCCACAATCCACCAGCCAAACGACGCCCAGAGCGATCCCTCAACCAACGGTTGATGAACGTCGTAGTGATATTCCGGCATCAGGAAAAGCATCAACGCCAGTAGCAGGCCACACAGCAGCGCCAGCCAGATGCGTTGTGAAGTTGAAGTGAAACCGCTAAATTGCCCCCACTCCCACGCAGCGAGCATACACACCACGAGCGTGACGATGGCAAAACCCGCAGGCGGCAACAGAAAAAGCGCCGCAATCACCACGGGGATTAAAACGAAAGCCGATATCAGGCGATACTTCAGCAAAAGTGACCCCCATCAGGCATGATTGCCACCCGGCTCAGTGCCGCCGAAACGACGCTCTCGATTAACAAAGGCATGGAGTGCACCTTCAAAGTCCTGTTCAGCAAAATCGGGCCAAAGAACATCGGTAAAGTAAAGTTCGGCATACGCAATTTGCCAAATCAAAAAATTACTGATGCGATGCTCTCCCCCGGTCCTAATAACTAAATCTACAGGTGCCAGTTCATGCATACAGACCTGCTGACTCAGCATGTCTTCCGTGATCTGTTCGGGCCGAAGTAACCCGTTCTGAACCTGTTCGGCCAGATTGCGGACACCCTGAATAATATCCCAGCGCCCACCGTAGTTCGCCGCAATATTCAGCGTTAAGCCCGTGTTGTTCTCCGTCAGCGCTTCCGCTTTGCGGATACGCTCCTGCAGGCGAGCATTAAAACGCGTCGTCTCGCCGATGATCCGCAGACGAACGTTATGCCGATGCAAGCTTTTCACTTCGCTATCCAGCGCCCAAACGAACAGCTCCATCAGAGCACTGACTTCCTGCTCGGGGCGGTTCCAGTTCTCGCTGCTGAATGCATATAGCGTCAACGCTTCAATACCATTGTTCGCCGCGAAGGAGACCGCGCGACGAACCGACTTCGCCCCGGCTTTATGGCCGAATGCGCGAATTTTTCCTTGCTGTTTCGCCCAACGACCGTTGCCGTCCATGATAATGGCGACATGACGACAGCCATGCGCAGGCGATATTTCGCTGACAGTGTGATTAGCAGACAACATAACGCGTTTTAAGTCCATAATAAGGATTAGCCAAGCCACTAAACGCGAGCAACCGGTCAGCGCTGTATACGCATTTTTATCCAGTGCCGAAGCTACAGCTAATCGCAGAGAACAACCCAAAGCTTTACGCAAAAAAGCCGTGTTTTTCCACGGCCACCACAATCTTTTACAACAAAATGCAACGATTGGGTGGCGCAGACTATATCACCGAAGCCCAGCGCCCACAAATATCACAACGTGTCGGGAGGTTCAGCCCCGCGTTGTCAGATGTTTTATCTGCTTCTGCGCAACGACCCTGGCCTGAGCATCAATAACCAGCACTTCATCAATGCTTTGCGGCTCATCAAGCGCCAGCTGATCCAGTACCGCCAGGTTGACTCCCGCAATATCGGTAAAGCGAATCTCTTCAGCCAGGAAGGCCGCCACGGAGATTTCGTTGGCCGCATTCAGTGCCGTTGTCGCCGCCTGACCTTGATCAAATGCGTCCATCGCCAGCTTGAGACACGGATAGCGCCCGTAGTCCGGCGCGGAAAAGCTCAGCTGGCTCAGCTGGCAGAAGTCTAACGCCGGCACGCCAGAATTCAGGCGGTCTGGCCAGCCCATCGTATGGGCGATAGGCGTACGCATATCCGGTTCGCCGAGCTGTGCAATGACGCTGCCGTCAAGATAACGCACCATCGAGTGAATGACGGACTGCGGATGGATCAGCACTTCCATCTGCCGGGCTGAAGCGTTGAACAACCAGCGGGCTTCGATATATTCCAGCCCTTTGTTCATCATCGTGGCGGAATCGACAGAGATTTTGCGTCCCATTGACCAGTTGGGGTGACGGCAGGCCTGATCCGGCGTCATCGCCGCCAGTTCCGCTATCGCCGTTTCCCGGAAAGGACCACCGGAACCGGTCAGCAGAATCGACGATACGCCGTTCTGCGTTAAGTCAGCGTATCCAAGATTATGCTGTACGGTTACAGGCATACTCTGAAAAATCGCGTTATGTTCGCTGTCCACGGGCAGCAGGTGCGCACCATACTGCTGTACGGCATCCATAAACAGACGTCCGCAGGTGACCAGCGACTCTTTATTCGCCAGCAGCACCGTTTTGCCGGCACGGATGGCGGCCAGCGTTGGCACCAGCCCCGCAGCACCCACAATCGCCGCCATGACCTGGTCAACTTCGTCCAGCGCAGCCACTTCAGCGGCAGCCTGCTGGCCGCTCAATACGTCAGTGCGGCTACCGTTTTCACGCAGGCGGATGCGCAGCGCGTCGGCGCTTTGTACATCGTCCATCACCGCGTAGCGGGGAAAAAATTCCAGACATTGTTCAACCATGCGGTCGACATTTTTCCCTGCGACCAGCGCGGCGATGGAAAAGCGATCGGGGTTATGGCGCACCACATCCAGCGTGCTGCAGCCAATTGAACCGGTCGAACCGAGAACGGTTAATTGCTTCATGAGATGTCCAGAAGAATTGAGACAGGATAAAAAGAAAAACGCCGTCAGAAAGCCCTTACGCCACAATGACCCGGGAGCAGATCGGCGGTCTATCACCTTCAGCAAGCGTGCCAAAGGCTACAGGGCCGACCGTTTTAACACAATCCCAGGAATTGAGCGTTCGGTCTTCTGTACGGCGTTTCAGACTTAACGCCCGCAGCTCATCAATCAAAGTGGGCGGCGAGCGTATCGGCAGAGAATCAGAACTGCATCAGTTCCGCTTCTTTATCGGCCAGCGCCGCATCCACTTTCTTAATGGCGGCGTCAGTCATTTTCTGCACGTCGTCCTGAGAACGGCGATCGTCATCTTCGCTGATCTCTTTGTCTTTCAGCAGCGCTTTAACTTTGTCGTTAGCATCACGACGCACGTTACGGACAGACACGCGAGCCTGTTCGGCTTCGGCACGCACGATCTTAGTCAGATCTTTACGACGTTCTTCGGTCAGCGGCGGCAGCGGAACGCGGATGTCGGTACCCGCAGAGCTCGGGTTCAGACCGAGATCGGAAGCCATGATCGCTTTCTCAACGGCCGGGCTCATCGAGCGATCGAATACGTTGATTTTCAGTGTACGGGAGTCTTCTACCGTGACGCTTGCCAGCTGACGCAGAGGCGTCGGCGTGCCGTAATATTCCACGACAATGCCATCCAGCAGGCTGGGAGAAGCACGACCCGTGCGTATTTTGCTGATTTGGGTTTTGAACGCTTCGACGCATTTTTCCATGCGTACTTCAGCATCTTTTCTGATATCGCTAATCACGTTACGAATCCTTGAAAACTTGTCTCAGACAGACCAGACGGTCGCTCACCGTAAAAGTGAGCTAAGTATAGTCAGGTTTAATGCAAATCACCGGGCAATAAGCCCGCGAAAGTAAGGCGGAATATTACCCGGATTTGGCGCTGACGGGAATTATTCCGTAATCAATGTGCCTTCTTTTTCGCCCATCACCACGCGACGCAGTGCGCCGGGTTTGTTCATGTTGAAGACGCGAATCGGCAATTTATGGTCACGCGCCAGGGTAAAGGCGGCCAAATCCATGACTTTCAGTTCTTTATCGAGCACTTCGCTGTAGGTCAGCTGATCGTACATGGTGGCAGACGGGTCTTTGGCCGGGTCAGCGGTAAACACACCGTCGACTTTGGTGGCTTTCAGCACAACATCGGCTTCGATTTCAATACCGCGCAGACAGGCAGCGGAATCGGTGGTGAAGAACGGGTTACCGGTCCCTGCTGAAAGAATCACGACGCGATTGTTACGCAGCAGGCTGATGGCTTCCGCCCAGCTGTAGTTATCACACACGCCATTCAGCGGAATCGCTGACATCAGGCGAGCGTTCACATAGGCGCGATGAAGTGAGTCACGCATCGCAAGACCGTTCATCACCGTTGCCAGCATGCCCATGTGGTCGCCCACAACGCGGTTCATCCCCGCTTTCGCCAGCCCAGCACCACGGAACAGGTTACCGCCACCAATCACTACGCCAACCTGAATACCCAGTTCAACCAGTTCTTTGATTTCCTGAGCCATACGGTCAAGTATGCTTGCATCAATACCGAAGCCTTCCGAACCCTGCAGAGCTTCGCCACTTAACTTAAGCAGAATACGTTTGTAGACGGGTTTTGCATTGGTAGCCATGTTTCTTTCCTGAGACTGTCAACGAGTGAGATGAGTTAATTCTGGCGACATTGTATGCCGCTTTTCAGCACCGCCACTATAAGCGATGAGCTGAATTTACAAAACGGGCACAAAAAGAAGCCGCCCTCAGGCGGCTCCTTTTGAAAATTAAGACTGCTTGGACATCGCAGCAACTTCTGCTGCAAAGTCAGTCTCAACTTTCTCGATGCCTTCGCCCACTTCAAAGCGGATGAAGCCAGTAACGTCGGCATTGTGCTCTTTCAGCAGCTGAGCAACAGATTTGCTCGGGTCCATAACGAAAGGCTGGCCGGTCAGAGAAACTTCGCCGGTGAATTTCTTCATGCGGCCTTCAACCATTTTCTCTGCGATTTCTTTCGGCTTACCAGACTGCATCGCGATGTCCAGCTGAACCTGGTACTCTTTCTCAACCACTTCAGCAGAAACGTCTTCCGGCTTAACGAATTCCGGCTTGCTTGCTGCGATGTGCATTGCCAGCTGTTTAACCAGCTCCTGGTCAGCGCCTTTAGCCGCAACCAGAACACCGATACGTGCGCCGTGCTGGTATGAACCCAGAACGTCGCCTTCCAGGGAAGCCACGCGACGGATGTTGATGTTCTCACCGATTTTAGCAACCAGCGCAACACGCTCTTCTTCGAACTGTGCTTTCAGAACTTCAACGTCGGTGATTTTGCCAGCGACCGCAGCGTCCAGTACTTTATTAGCAAATGCCTGGAAACCACCATCTTTAGCAACGAAGTCAGTCTGGCAGTTAACTTCCAGAATGATGCCGTAGGTACCGTCGATCTTAGTGATGATCACGCCGTCAGCAGCAACGTTACCTGCTTTTTTCGCCGCTTTGATTGCGCCGGATTTACGCATGTTTTCGATTGCCAGCTCAATGTCGCCGTTCGCTTCGGTCAGCGCTTTTTTGCAATCCATCATGCCTGCGCCAGTACGCTCACGCAGCTCTTTTACCAGGGATGCGGTAATTTCAGCCATTCTTAAATCCTCGGGAGATGTGAACTGCCCGGCCGGGGGCCAAACAGTATAAATTGAAAAAAGGGGCCGAAAATGGGCCCCTATTCATACACGGTACTAATAAGGGGTGAAACCTTATTATTCAGCTTCTACGAAGCTTTCTTCCGCCTGAGAAGCCAGATCCTGAGAACGACCTTCACGCACGGTTGCAGCTACAGCGCCCAGGTACAGGCTAACAGCGCGGATTGCGTCGTCGTTACCCGGGATAACGAAGTCTACGCCGTCCGGATCGGAGTTAGTATCAACGATAGCAAATACCGGGATACCCAGGTTGTTTGCTTCTTTGATAGCGATGTGCTCGTGGTCAGCGTCGATAACAAACAGTGCGTCCGGCAGGCCGCCCATGTCTTTGATACCGCCCAGGCTGTTTTCCAGCTTGTCCAGCTCACGAGTGCGCATCAGCGCTTCTTTCTTGGTCAGCTTCTCGAAAGTACCGTCCTGGGACTGAGTTTCCAGGTCTTTCAGACGTTTGATGGACTGACGAACGGTTTTCCAGTTAGTCAGCATGCCGCCCAACCAGCGATGGTTCACGAAGAACTGGTCGCAGCTGTTAGCAGCTTCTTTTACCGCTTCGCTTGCAGCGCGTTTAGTACCAACGAAAAGGATTTTACCTTTACGAGCAGAGATCTTGTTCAGTTCAGCCAGAGCTTCGTTGAACATCGGTACAGTTTTCTCAAGGTTGATGATGTGAACTTTGTTACGCGCGCCGAAGATGAAAGGCTTCATTTTCGGGTTCCAGTAACGGGTCTGGTGACCAAAGTGAACACCAGCCTTGAGCATGTCGCGCATGGAAACAGTTGCCATGTTTAAAACCTCTATAGATAAAGTTGGGGTTATGCCTCCACGTATCCCATATTACCGACCCTAAAGGGCACCCCGGAATATGTGTCGATACGTGTGTGTTATTTACACAAAGTGAGATTTGTCGCTTCAGTCCATCCTGTGTAGTACGAAATGGAACGGAAGTCCGGCGCGCTTTATACCACAAAACCCGATCGGAAACCAACTGTTGTTGACGCTGAGTGCTGTTAATGATTCTCAATTTGGCACCAGGACACCCGGACTGTTAACATTGGCAGGAATAACTCTATTATTGTCGAAAAAACCGACACAGCTGGACACAATCCATGGCTATATCTATCAAGACATCTGAAGACATCGAAAAAATGCGCGTCGCCGGCCGCCTGGCCGCTGAAGTGCTGGAAATGATCGAACCCTACGTTAAACCGGGCGTCAGTACCGGCGAACTGGACCGCATCTGTAACGATTATATTGTTAACGAACAGAAAGCGATCTCCGCCTGCCTCGGCTACCACGGTTACCCGAAATCCGTGTGCATCTCTATTAACGAAGTCGTCTGTCACGGGATTCCGGACGACGAAAAACTGTTGAAAGACGGCGACATCGTCAACATTGATGTCACGGTAATTAAGGATGATTTCCACGGCGACACCTCCAGGATGTTCATCGTCGGCAAACCGACGATTCTCGGCGAGCGTCTGTGCCGCATCACCCAGGAGAGCCTGTATCTGGCCCTGAAGATGGTTAAGCCGGGAATCAACCTGCGCGCGATCGGCGCAGCTATCCAGAAATTCGTCGAAGCGGAAGGTTTCTCGGTGGTGCGTGAATATTGCGGTCACGGTATCGGTCGCGGTTTCCATGAAGAACCGCAGGTGCTGCACTACGACTCTCCTGAAACCAATGTGGTGCTCAAGCCGGGCATGACCTTTACCATCGAACCGATGGTCAATGCCGGTAAGAAAGAGATCCGCAGCATGAAAGACGGCTGGACGGTGAAAACCAAAGACCGGAGCTTGTCTGCGCAGTACGAGCATACTATTGTGGTGACAGAGAACGGCTGTGAAATTCTGACGTTACGTAAGGATGACACCATCCCGGCGATAATCTCGCACGACGCATAACGAAAAGCCGGCGACCGCCGGCTTTTTTATGACGGGCTTCCTGCCCGTCACCCTACGGGCCGCCGCGGGCGACGTTAAAAATCGCTCCCGGCAATTTTGTATGACGGGCTTCCTGCCCGTCACCCTACGGGCCACCGCGGGCGACGTTAAAAATCGCTCCCGACGATTTTGTATGACGGGCTTCCTGCCCGTCACCCGATGGGCCGCCGCAGG
>NZ_BCYR01000020.1 GCF_001598295.1 Klebsiella ornithinolytica NBRC 105727 = ATCC 31898 | reverse complement strand
GACGGATGCCGGGTGGCGGCTTACGCCTTACCCGGCCTACGGTTCGGATACCTTGCCGGTCGGGTAAGCAAAGCGCCACCTGCGCATGGGAGTTCGGATACCTTGTAGACCGGGTAAGCGCAGCGCCATCTGCGCATGGGAGTTCGGATACCTTGTAGGCCGGGTAAGCGCAGCGCCACCCGGCGCCCACTCAGCGCTGCGCGTTCAGCTCAGCAATATCCTTCGGCGTCGTCCGGCAACAGCCGCCAATCAGCTTCGCCCCTGCGGCCAGCCATCGAGGTAAATATCCCGCCAGCGTTTCACACGCTTCGCCGTGGTGATGCCAGGTTTTGCTCACCGGGTCATAATGCTCGCCGGAGTTGGGGTAGACCACCAGCGGCAGCGCCGTCAGGCTATGCAGATGCTCCAGCGCCGCGGTGGTCTCTTCCAGCGCAATACAGTTAATGCCCAGCGCCACAATCTGCGGGTAGTTTGCCAGTATGGAAATCACTTCCCGCAGCGGCGTCCCGTCGCTGAGATGCTGCGCATCACGCAGGGTAAACGAGAACCACGCCCGCGCACGAGGATAGGTACTCAACAGCTCAGCCAGCGCCTTAATCTCGGCAAAGCCGGGCATGGTTTCACAGGCCAGCAGATCGGCCCCGGCGTCGAGCAGCGCTTCCACCCGCGGACGGTGGAACGCCTGAAACTCTTCGTGGCTACGGACATAATCGCCACGATACTCCGAACCGTCCGCCAGGAACGCGCCGTACGGCCCGACTGAACCGGCAACCAGCAGCGTGCCCGCCTGCGGGTTCTCCGCCAGATACGCTTCCCGTGCCTTGCGCGCCAGTTCAACGCTTTTACCGATCAGCGCCTTCGACTGCGCTTCATCCAGCCCGCGGGCGGCAAACCCCGCCGGAGTAGCCTGATAGCTGGCGGTAATCGCCACCTGCGCACCGGCGCGAAAGTAATCCAGATGGACTTCGCGGATAAGTTCCGGGTTGTCGACCAGCACTTTCGCCGACCACAGGCTGTCGGCAAGATTGCAGCCGCGCGCTTCCAGCTCCGTCGCCATCGCGCCGTCCAGCAAAATAAAGGGCTGTGCGTCCAGGATGGCGGTTAACGGATTATTCTGCGACATGTTGAGGCTCCTGGGTCAATGCCCGTGAACGAGTCAGGTAGTACGCACCATAACACAGGGCGACGAACGGAATCCCGCACCACAGCGCAATTCTCTGGCTGGGGTCAAAGGCGAGACCAATGCAGGCCACCAGACACAAAATAAAGCCCAGCACCGGCACCAGCGGGTACCACGGGGCGCGATAGTGTAGTTCGCTCAGCGCTTTCCCCTGCTGGAGGTGGCGGCGGCGGAACATAAAGTGCGATGCGCAGATGCTTAGCCAGACCGCCACCACCGCAAAGCCAGAGATAGCCGACAGCGCAACAAAGACCGTATCCGGCGCCACCACGCTGGAAAACAGCGCCAGTACGCCGCCCAGCATACTGACCGACAGGGCGATCAGCGGCACGCCGTTCTTGTTGACTTTGGCAAAACAGGCCGGCAGCGTCTTTTCATTCGCCAGCGACCACAGCATCCGCCCGGAAGCATACAGCCCGGAGTTGGCCGCCGAGAGAATGGCCGTGAGGATCACAAAGTTAAAAATGTCCGCCGCATAGGGGATACCCACCTTCTCGAACACCAGCACAAACGGGCTTTTTTCCACCCCCGCCTGCTGCATCGGGATCAGCGCCGCCAGCACAAAAACGGTGCCGATAAAAAAGATAATCAGCCGCGCGATAGTCGTGCGGATAGCGACCGGGATGACCTGATGCGGGTTTTGCGTCTCGCCGGCGGCAATCCCTATAAGCTCAGTACCGGAGAAGGCGAAATTCACTGCCACCATGGTCATCAGAATCGGCAATCCACCGTGGGGGAACCAGCCTTCGGCGGTGATGTTGTGCAGACCCGGCGCCGGTGAACCATCCTGCATAGGAATAAAGCCAAAAATGGCGGCGCCGCCAAGAATAATAAAGGCAATGATGGTGACGACTTTCACCAGCGAAAACCAGAATTCACCTTCGGCGAAGAAGCGTGTGGAGATGACGTTAAGGCCAAAGATCAGCGCGCAAAACAGGACGCACCAGATCCACACCGGCACCTGCGGAAACCAGTACTGCATGCAAAACCCGGCAGCGGTGAAACTTGAGCCCAGCGCCACCGTCCAGGTCAGCCAGTAGAGCCACGCCACGGTATAACCGGTCGCCGGACCGAGATAGCGTGCGGCATAGACGTGAAAAGCACCGGTTTCCGGCATCGCCACCGACAGCTCGCCCAGACACTGCATCACCAGCCAGACCACCAGCGCGCCGATCAGATAGGCCAGCAGCGTACCCGCCGCGCCGGTCGTGGAGATGATATACCCGGTATTAAAGAATAACCCTGTGCCAATGACGCCACCCAGCGACAGCATAATCAGATGACGCGTCTTCATGGTGCGCTTTAACTGCCCACCTTCTTGTTGTGTTGTTTGCATATTACCTTCTAAACGCATGGACATCTAAACATCCAAAGAGGGTCTGTTATACCCTGACGATGGCTAAAATGCAAAGCGTGCTGCACCATCCCGTCGCGCGATTGCCCCGTCTTTTGCCCCATTTTTGTTCATCTTGTGCCGCCGGGTGAAGCGCAGACGCCAGCCCTGTTCTGGCATCCTCTTTGCAGCGTCCTGCTCATCTTCATCTGGCGAGGCAGCGAATATGACAGGGCACACCACGACATTAAAAAGAACGCTCGGCAGTTTCCGTTTATGGGGGATCGCCGTCGGGCTGGTCATCTCAGGCGAATATTTTGGCTGGAGCTACGGCTGGTCGCAGGCCGGGACCTTGGGTTTTATGATTGTGGCGCTGGCGATTGCCGCCATGTACTGCGCCTTTATCTTTAGCTTTACCGAGCTGACCACCGCCATTCCGCACGCGGGCGGCCCCTTCGCTTACGCCTACCGCGCATTCGGCCCGACCGGCGGTTTTATTGCCGGTTTCGCCACCCTGATTGAGTTTGTCTTTGCCCCGCCGGCGATTGCCATGGCGATCGGCGCCTATCTTAACGTCCAGTTCCCGGCGCTGGACCCTAAATGGGTCGCCTGCGGCGCCTACGTGGTCTTTATGACCCTCAATATTCTCGGCGTCGGTATTGCCGCCACCTTTGAGCTGATCGTCACCCTGCTGGCGATTTTCGAACTGCTGGTGTTTATGGGCGTGGTGGCGCCGGGCTTCTCATGGAGCCACTTTACCGCCAACGGCTGGGCAGGCGCAGAGAGTTTCAGCGGCCTGGCGCTGCCGGGAATGTTTGCCGCGATTCCCTTTGCTATCTGGTTCTTTCTGGCCATTGAAGGCGCATCGATGGCGGCCGAAGAGGCAAAAGATCCGCAGCGTACCATCCCACGCGCGCTGGGCGGCGGGATCCTGACCCTCACCGTGCTGGCCCTTGGCGTGATGGTGTTTGCCGGCGGCGTTGGCGACTGGCGCACCCTGGCCAACATCAACGACCCGCTGCCGCAGGCGATGAAAATGGTGGTCGGCACCAGCAGCGGCTGGCTGCATATGCTGGTGTGGCTGGGTCTGTTCGGTCTGGTGGCTTCGTTTCACGGCATCATCATGGGCTATTCCCGGCAGATCTACTCGCTGGCGCGGGCGGGCTATCTCCCTGCCGGTCTTGCCACTCTCAACCGTCGAGCCCGCACGCCGCATCTGGCAATCCTCGCCGGCGGCGTGGTTGGCGTGGCCGCGATTTTCTCCGACTCGCTGATTACCATCAGCGGGATGCCTCTGACCGCCTGTATCGTCACCATGTCGGTATTTGGCGCTATTGTTATGTATATCACCTCGATGGCGGCGCTGTTTAAGCTGCGCCGCAGCGAGCCAAATTTGATTCGTCCGTTCCGCGCGCCGCTCTACCCGTGGGCACCGGCGTTCGCCCTGGCGATGGCGGTACTCTGTCTGGTGGCGATGGTCTGGTATAACCCGCTGCTGGCGCTGATTTTCGCGGCGATGATGCTGGGAGGCTATCTGTGGTTTCGCAAAACCGCGTCCTCCCGCGAGCGTGCGCCGGCGGATCCACAGCTGCGCATTGTCTCCTGAGGAGGCGGCATGTATAAAACAACGCTATCGGGCCAGGTCTGGCGCTTTGATAGTCTGAAGACGTTAATGGCGAAGGCCTCTCCGGCGCGCTCCGGCGATGCGCTGGCGGGCGTGATCGCCGAAAGCGCCGAAGAGCGAATGGCGGCAAAAATCGCGCTGGCGGAGGTCCCGCTGACCGAGATTCTGGCCAATCCCCCGATCCCATATGAACAGGATGAGGTCACCCGGCTGATTATCGACACCCACGATAGCAGTGGATTCGCCGCTATTCGCCACCTGACGGTCGGGGATTTTCGCGACTGGTTGCTGGATGACGCGACCGATACCGCCACCCTGCAACGGGTCGCGCGGGCGATAACGCCGGAAATGGCGGCGGCAGTCAGCAAACTGATGCGCAATCAGGATCTGATCCTCGCCGCCAGCAAGTGCCAGGTCATTACCCGTTTTCGCAATACGATCGGGCTGCCGGGTCATCTTAGCGTCCGCCTGCAGCCCAATCACCCGACGGATGACATGAAGGGCATCGCCGCCAGCATGCTTGACGGCCTGCTGTACGGCGCGGGCGATGCGGTGATCGGCATTAACCCGGCAAGCGACAGCCTGCCGGTGCTGGCGCAGCTCAACCAGATGCTCGACGATATTATTCAGCGCTTCGCCATCCCCACTCAGTCCTGCATTCTGACCCACGTCACCAACACCCTGCAGCTGATTGAGCGCGGCGCGCCGGTCGATCTGGTGTTCCAGTCGGTGGCGGGAACCGAGGCGGCCAACAGCGGTTTTGGTATTAATCTGGCCTTACTGCAGGAGGCGCGTGAGGCGGCGCTAAGCCTGAATCGCGGCACCCTCGGCAACAACGTGATGTATTTCGAAACCGGCCAGGGAAGCGCCCTCTCCGCCAATGCGCATCACGGCGTCGATCAGCAGACCTGCGAAGCGCGCGCCTATGCCGTTGCCCGCCATTTTGATCCGCTGCTGGTCAATACGGTGGTCGGTTTTATCGGCCCGGAATATCTCTACGACGGTAAGCAGATCATCCGCGCCGGTCTGGAGGATCACTTCTGCGGCAAGCTGATGGGGCTGCCGATCGGCTGCGACGTCTGCTATACCAACCACGCCGAAGCGGATCAGGATGATATGGATACTCTGCTGACCCTGCTGTGTACCGCCGGGCTGACGTTCTTAATCGGTGTGCCGGGCGCGGACGATATTATGCTCAACTATCAGAGCACCTCCTTTCACGATGCGCTGTACGCTCGTCGCTTACTCGGCCTGAAACACGCCCCGGAGTTTGCCGCCTGGCTGACGAAAATGCGCATTATCGACCCGGATGGCACCCTGCGTCTGACCGATGCCCGCCATCCGCTGCTGTCCGTCCTGCCGCAAGGAGAACCGGTATGAATCCCCCCGACGCCTGGAACCCGCTGCGTGAATTTACCGATGCGCGCATTGCGCTGGGGCGCAGCGGCGCCAGCCTGCCCACGCGCGAAGTGCTCAATTTTGGTCTGGCTCATGCCAGAGCCCGGGACGCTATTCGCCGGCCGTTTGACAGCGAACAGCTGGCACCGGGGCTGGCGGAAATGGGGCTCTCCTCGCTCACGGTACGCAGCGCCGCCGGCGATCGGCATATTTACCTTAACCGTCCGGATCTCGGGCGCCGACTGGATGAGGCCAGCCGCGCCGATCTCGCCGCCAGCGGCGTGCGCCCGGCGGATCTGCTGCTGGTAATTGGCGACGGGCTCTCCTCGTATGCCGTGCATCGTCAGGCTCTGCCGCTGATCCGCGCGCTGCTGCCCTATCTACACACGCTGGGCATAAGCCTTGCGCCGGTCGTGCTTGCTCATCAGTCCCGGGTGGCGCTGGGGGATGATATTGGCGAAACGCTGAAGGCCAGGGCGGTGGCGATATTAATCGGCGAGCGGCCGGGGCTCTCTTCGCCGGATAGCCTTGGCGTCTATCTCACCTGGCAACCGCATCGTCAACGGCTGGAGTCGGAGCGTAACTGTATTTCGAATATTCGCCCGGAGGGGCTGAGCTATGATGCCGCCGCCTTTAAGCTGGCGTGGCTGCTGGAGCAGGCTTTTTTACGTCGTTTGACCGGCGTGCGTCTTAAGGATGAGAGCGATAACCCGGCGCTGCATGGCAAGGTAAGGCCGCTGGGGATGGCACAGATTTAAAGCCGCTGGAGGCTGCGGCATGGCATCCCGCTCGCCGCAACCTCCAGCAGCCTCGCGCTACACAAAGCACACCTCGTTCCAGTAGGCTTCACGCGTCCAGCGTCGCTCAGTATGTCTTATCATGACGGAACCACCGTGTTTCAACATTGCCGATATCCACGCCGTAAAGGCTGGCGACCGGCAATATTGCCTCCATCATTCGTTGGGTATCCTGCTGCCCGGCTTCACCGTTAGATAAAAAAGCCAGCCAGCGCGTTAATCGTTGCCATAGAGCTACTTTCATTTTTCCTCCGTCGGGAAGCGATTTGCCTGACCGTATTTCAACCACAGATGACCCGAGCCTGGAAATATCAATTCCGGGTTTTCAATCCCGGAAGACGCATATCGTCCCGCCGGTCACATCGGCAAATACCCATGCGCTCTCTAAGTTCTTTTTTGCTATAGATAAGAACTTTTTCTTCTTTGCCGGAGACGGTCGGTTTGTGGGAGCGTGATAAGCACAAAACAAAAACAGGGATTCAGGGGAAATAATCATGCGCATTGCAAAAACGAAAATCGCGCTGGCGCTGGGTGTTCTGGCGCTGACCGCACAGGTTCAGGCAGACCAGCTGGCGGATATTAAAGCCGCCGGCGTGGTGAAAGTCGCCACCTTCGACGCCAACCCGCCGTTTGGCTCGGTCGACCCCAAAACTCACCAGCTGGTGGGCTATGACGTCGATTTCGCCCAGGCGTTGGCAAAATCGCTTGGGGTAAAACTGGAGCTGGTCGCCACCAACCCGGCCAACCGGATCCCGCTGCTGCAATCCGGGAAGGCCGACCTGATCGTCGCCGACATTACCATCACGCCGGAACGTGCGCAGGTCATTGATTTTTCGACCCCGTATTTTGTTACCGGCCAGCAGTTCCTCGTGCCGGTCAAATCTGCCGATCGGCTCGACAGCTATAGCAAAGCACGGATCGGCGCGGTTAAAGGCACCACCGGCGAACAGGCGCTGCATCAGCGTTTCCCGCAGTCTCGCGTGCTCTCCTATGACGATATTCCGCTGGCGCTGACCGCCCTGCGTAACGGCAACGTCCAGGCCATCACCCAGGACAGCACCATTCTCGCTGGCCTGCTGGCAGAGGCGCCGGACAAAGCTAACTTTAAAATCATCCCCGATTTGCTGAGCAAAGAGGAGATCGGCGTTGGCGTCAAGAAAGGCGAACCGGCGCTGCTGAAAGCGGTCAACGACGAGCTGGTCAATCTGGAAAAATCGGGCCAGGCCGCCAAAATCTATGATGTCTGGTTTGGCCCTGCCACCAAAACTCCACAGCCGCGTGCGTTTACCATAGAAGCTAAATAATATGTTATCGGGTCTGTTTTCACGCTCCGCGGCTTCGTCCGCGGATTTTTCGCATTTGCAGCGCGCCAGTATTGAATTTCGCCAGGCGGCAAAACGCTACGGCGACCATCAGGTACTCAACGGCATCAATCTGCAGGTAGAACCCGGGGAAGTAGTCGCGATCCTCGGGCCATCAGGATCTGGAAAATCAACGTTGATCCGTCTGATCAATCAGCTCGAATCCCTCAGCGGAGGCGAGATTCTGATCGACGGAAAACCCACTCGCCACCTCACCGACAGCGCGCTGCGTCAGCTACGCAGCCGCGTGGGCTTTGTTTTCCAGCAGTTCAACCTCTATGCCCATCTGACGGCGCAGGAAAATATCACCCTGGCGCTGGAGCGCGTGCACGGCTGGGAAAAAGCCGCCGCGCGCGAACGCGCGCTGGCGCTGCTGCAACAGGTCGGGCTGGAGGATAAAGCCCGCCAGATGCCGGCCCAGCTCTCCGGCGGCCAGCAGCAGCGCGTGGCCATTGCCCGCGCCCTCGCCTCGTCGCCGCAAATTATTCTTTTCGATGAGCCCACCTCGGCGCTCGATCCGGAAATGATCGGCGAAGTGTTGCTGGTCATGAAGAAGCTGGCGCACAGCGGCATTACCATGGTGGTCGTGACGCATGAGATGCAGTTTGCTCGCGAAATTGCCGACCGGGTGGTGTTTATCGACGGCGGCGATATTCTCGAAGTGGCGCCGCCGGCGGACTTTTTCGCCCGGCCACAGCACGCCCGCACGCGGCGTTTTCTGCAAAAGGTGCTCAATCCGCTGCACCAGGAGAGTCTCGAGTGAACCCGGTTCTCGACTGGCACGGCGTGCTGAGCGGGCAGCCGCTGCAGTGGATCATCTCCGGCTTTCTGACCACCGTGTGGGTCAGCCTCGCCGGGATGATCCTGGCTACCGTCCTGGCGGTACTGCTGCTGGCGCTGCGCTTAGGCGGCGGCCGCGCCGGACGCGGCCTGGTAGCCTGCTGGGTCTCGCTGTTTCGCAATACGCCGCTGCTGGTACAGCTGCTGTTCTGGTATTTCGCTGCCTGGAACCTGCTGCCGCTGACGGCGCGGGATTTCATCAATGCCGACCACGCCTGGTCCATTCTGCCGGGTAACGTCTGGTGGCTGACCCCGGAGTTTCTCTGCTCGATGTGGGGGCTGGGAGTATTCACCTCGGCATTTCTGGTGGAAGAGATCGCCTCCGGGCTGCGTGCCGTCAGTCACGGTCAGCGGGAAGCCGCTCTTGCGCAAGGTTTTACACCGTGGGGCGAACTGCGTCATATTCTGCTGCCGCAGGGACTGGCGAACGCCTGGCAACCGATTATCGGCCAGTATCTGAACCTGATGAAGCTCTCGTCGCTGGCCAGCGGCATCGGCTTTGCCGAACTGACCTATCAGGTGCGGCAAATCGAAAGCTATAACGCCCATGCGCTGGAGGCCTTCGCCGTCGGCACGGCGCTGTATCTGGTGCTTGGGGTGGTGATGGGGATGGCGCTGGCGCGTCTGGGTCCGGGCGCCACGCAGCACAGGAGCGCACAGCATGAACGCTAATCTGGCGGTCATCGCCGATAACCTCGATTACCTGCTGTGGGGACGGCTGGCGGACGGCATTCCCGGCGGCGTGGCGCTGACGCTGATGATGGCGATCGGCGCCGCGGCGCTGGCGCTTCCTCTCGGCATTCTGCTGGCAGGCGCCGCCTGGCGCTATGGCGGGCTGGTGCGCCGACTACTGTTCCTGTGGGCCGAGCTGATTCGCGGCATTCCGCTTATTTTCGTCATTTTTTGGCTCTGGTATCTGCTGCCGATGCTGACCGGGAGCGACCTGCCGGGGGCGGTAACGGTCACCCTGGCGCTGGCGTGGTTTACCGCCGCCTCGGTGATGCATTCGGTGCTGGCGGGGCTGCAGTCATTGTCCGCCGGACAGTTTGAAGCGGCACGAACCCAGGGATTTTCTGCCGGACAAGCGCTGCGTTTAATCCTGCTGCCGCAGGCGCTGCGCAATGTTCAGCCTTCACTGGTGGGGATTTTTATCAACCTGCTGAAAGACACGTCGCTGGCGTTTATTGTTAACGTGCCGGAACTCACCACCGTTGCCGGCCAGGTCAATAACCGGGTGCAGATCTACCCGCTGGCGATTTTTGTCTTCACCGGTGCGGTCTATTACCTGCTGTGCTGCGGCCTGAGCCTGCTGGCTAACCGTCGTTATATCCGGCGCAACGGCGACAGGCGTTACGCCCGCGGATAAGACACGGCGGCGCATTCGTGCGCCGCCGGTCTGGCTTCTCTCCCGGGCAGATAGCGCAACATCGCTCGCGCAATAACCGCACCGTTCACTGTTTTTTCGTCTTACCGTCATATAACGATCACATAAAACGCCATTAATAGTGCCCAGTTTAATGATGAATCTGGACGCTCTTATGAATAGTTCTCTTGCCGCGGTAACCGACACCGATTATCCGCATTTTGGTCAGCCGAATACCGCCCGGCAGCGGAAAGTCTTAAGCGTGCGCAACCTGAATAAGTCTTACAGCGCGCAGCAACCCGTACTCGATAACATCAGTTTTGATCTGCATGCCGGCGAACTGGTGGGCGTGATCGGCCGCTCTGGTGCCGGTAAGTCGACCCTGCTGCATGTGCTGAACGGCACCCACAGCGCCACCGGCGGTGAAATCCTCAGCTACCCGGAAGTGGGCATGCCGCACGATGTGGCGAAGCTAAAAGGCCGCGCGCTGAACGCCTGGCGCAGCGAGTGCGGCATGATTTTCCAGGACTTCTGCCTGGTGCCGCGTCTTGACGTGTTAACCAACGTGCTGCTGGGTCGGCTGAGCCAGACTTCAACGCTGAAATCCCTGTTTAAAATCTTCCCTGATGCCGACCGGGCGCGGGCCATCTCCCTGCTCGAATGGATGAACATGCTGCCGCATGCGCTGCAGCGGGCGGAAAACCTCTCCGGCGGGCAGATGCAGCGCGTGGCGATTTGTCGCGCGCTAATGCAGAACCCCGGTATTTTGCTGGCCGATGAGCCGGTTGCCTCTCTCGATCCGAAAAACACACAGCGCATCATGAACGTACTGCGCGAAATCAGCGAACAGGGCATCAGCGTGATGGTGAACCTGCACTCGGTGGAACTGGTGAAAGAGTATTGCACGCGGGTTATTGGCGTAGCGAAGGGCAACATTATTTTTGACGACCATCCCTTACTGCTGACTCAGGATATTCTGCATCAGCTGTACGGGGATGAAATTAGCCAATTGCATTAATTTCCACTCACACGGACAAGATAATGAAACAATACATCACTGGTGCAGTTCGTATATCCGCCGCGGTCGCGGGAATGATGATGGCATGGCAGGCAGGTGCTGCGGAGCAGCCGAAAGAGTTAAACCTGGGGATCCTGGGGGGCCAGAACGCCACCCAGCAAATTGGTGATAACCAGTGTGTAAAACAGTTTCTCGACAAAGAGCTGAACGTCGATACCAAATTACGCAACTCCTCTGACTATTCCGGCGTTATTCAGGGTCTGCTGGGCGGTAAAGTCGACGTGGTGCTCAGTATGTCGCCTTCCTCTTACGCCTCGGTTTATATCAATAACCCGAAAGCGGTGGATATTGTCGGTATCGCCGTGGATGATAAAGATCAGTCCCGCGGCTACCACTCGGTGGTCGTTGTCAAAGCCGACAGCCCGTATAAATCGTTAGACGATCTGAAAGGCAAAGCCTTCGGCTTCGCCGATCCGGACTCCACTTCCGGCTATTTGATCCCGAACCATGCCTTCAAACAGAAATTCGGCGGTACTTCGGATAACAAATACAACAACTTCTTCTCCAGCGTAACCTTCTCCGGCGGCCACGAGCAGGACATCCTGGGCGTGCTGAACGGCCAGTTCGCGGGTGCGGTCACCTGGACGTCGATGGTCGGCGACTACAACAGCGGCTATAGCGTCGGTGCCTTCAACCGCCTGATTCGTATGGATCACCCGGATCTGATGAAGCAGATCCGTATCATCTGGCAATCGCCGCTGATCCCCAACGGACCGATCCTGGTCAGCAACGCGCTGCCGGCTGACTTTAAAGCCAAAGTCATCAGCGCGATCAAAAAGCTGGATACCGAGGACCACGCCTGCTTTGTGAAAGCCATGGGCGGTACTCAGCATATCGGCCCGGGTAGCGTGGCTGACTTCCAGCAGATTATCGATATGAAACGCGAGCTGGTAAGCGCCCGTTAATCCCGCCCCAACGCCGCCTCCGCGTAGGCCCGCGTGAGGCGGCGGCATACTGAAGACCCATCGACGTATGAATATACCGAATACCGAATTTGAACGTTATTACCAGCAGGTACGCGCGCGACAAAAGCGCGATACCTTTAGCTGGTCGCTGCTCCTGCTGGTGCTTTATTTCGCCGCCGGCAGCGCCGCTGAATTTAATCTCTTCACCATCTGGCGCTCGCTGCCGAATTTTCTCGATTACATGTTTGAGACGCTGCCGACGCTGCACGTCAGCGCTCTGTTCGCCGATGTCCACACCAAAGGCTCGCTGGCCTACTGGGGCTATCGTCTGCCGATTCAGCTACCGCTGATCTGGGAAACATTACAGCTGGCGCTGGCTTCCACTCTGATTGCGGTGGTCATTGCCACTCTGCTGGCGTTCCTCGCCGCCAATAACGCCTGGTCACCGCCGCCGCTGCGTTTTGCTATCCGCGTTGTGGTGGCATTTTTACGCACCATGCCGGAGCTGGCGTGGGCGGTGATTTTCGTGATGGCCTTCGGCATCGGCGCCATTCCCGGATTTCTGGCCCTGATGCTGCACACCATCGGCAGCCTGACCAAGCTGTTTTACGAAGCGGTGGAAAGCGCACAGGACAAACCGGTACGCGGCCTGATGGCCTGCGGGGCTTCACCGATCCAGCGCATTCGCTTCGCGCTGTGGCCGCAGGTCAAACCGATTTTTCTCTCCTACGGCTTTATGCGTCTGGAGATTAACTTTCGCTCGTCAACCATTCTTGGGCTGGTGGGCGCCGGCGGGATCGGTCAGGAGCTGATGACCAACATCAAGCTGGATCGTTACGATCAGGTCAGCATCACGCTGCTGCTGATCATCATCGTGGTGTCGCTGCTGGATATGCTGTCCGGCCGCCTGCGGCAGTGGGTTCTTGAGGGCAAAAAATGAGTCAATGGCAAAGCCAACCGGATGTCGCCGCCAGCCGTCGGCAGCATCGTCAACTGTATCAAGCCCAGGGGCGCTATTTGCGTTTCGTCGCTCTGCTGACGCTGGCAAGCTTACTTTACTACGTCTGGTTTTTTACCCAGTTTGGCATCAGCGGCGAGCAGCTCACCACCGGTCTGCAGCAAATTAGCCGCTATCTGCTGCGGATGTTTGTCTGGCACGACTTTTTCAACTGGCCGTTTGCCTACTACTTCACGCAAATCGGCATCACTCTGGCGATTGTCTTCGTCGGGACCCTGACCGCAACGGTGATTGCGCTGCTGCTCTCTTTCCTCGCGGCACGTAACATTATGCGCGGGTTGATTCCCGGATTTATCGCCCTGCTGATGCGCCGCCTGTTTGACGTGCTGCGCGGTATTGATATGGCTATCTGGGGGCTGATTTTTGTCCGCGCCGTGGGCCTTGGGCCGCTGGCCGGGGTGCTGGCAATTATTATGCAGGATACCGGACTGCTCGGGCGGCTGTATGCGGAAGGACATGAGGCGGTTGACCGCTCACCGGGGCGCGGACTAACCGCCGTGGGCGCAAACGGCTTGCAGAAGCATCGCTTTGGCATTTTTACCCAGTCTTTCCCGACATTTCTGGCGCTGAGCCTGTATCAGATTGAGTCGAATACCCGCTCCGCCGCGGTGTTAGGCTTCGTCGGCGCCGGCGGTATCGGCCTGATTTATGCGGAAAACATGCGGCTGTGGAACTGGGACGTGGTGATGTTTATCACCCTGCTGCTGGTCGTCGTGGTCATGGCGATGGACACGCTCTCGGCGTGGCTACGCCGCCGCTATATTGGCGGCAACGTGGTGCCCTTGTTCAAAGCGGAGTAACCTGCCTCCCCGGCTACCGGGGCAGCAGAGCCGGCAGGGATGATGCCGGGGGCCCGGTAAAAATCGGGCTCAAAGGCTCCACGCCAGCACCGGCCAGTTGTAGCTGGCATTCACCGCCGTCAGCTGCGGACACGGGTTAACCAGTCGGACATGGTCTGCATGCAGACACAGCGGCAGGTCATTGATCGAATCGGTATAGAAGGTCACCTCGCCGCTCTCGTGCGGCCAGGTTTTCTGCCATGCCGCCAGCCGCACCACTTTTCCCTGCTGGTAGCTTGGCGTACCGGCAATCACTCCGCTATAGCCGCCGTCGGCCATCTCCACGTCGATACCTAACGCCTGCTCAATCCCCAACGCCGAGGCCACCGCCTGCACCAACAGGCTAACCGAGGCCGAAATCACCAGCATCTGTTCGCCCTGCGCACGCAGGGTTTGCAGCAGATCCCACGCCTGCGGATAGACGCGCGGCATAATATCCTGCTGCACGCAGCGAGCCACCAGCGCATCGACCTCCGCCTTCGGCACGCCAATGAGCGGCGCCTGGATTAAGGCGACGTAGTCGGCGATATTCATTTCACCGCGATCGTAATCGTCCATCAGCATCGCCTCCCGCGCCAGATACGCCGGATCGCTCACCCACCCTTCCCGCACCAGGAACCGGCTCCATACCGTGCTGCTGTCGCCCTTAATCAAGGTATTATCCAGATCGAAAATCGTCAGATTTTTGGACATTGTTCATTTTCCCTAATCAGCAAAATTGGCTCGCCAGAGCATGCTTAACGAAGATGACAGGAGAATGACTCGCCTGCGCACCGGACAAAGGGTAGCAAAAAGAGAGGAAAAACGGGTCAGATTAGCGGATCGGTGGCGATATGCCGCGAACCATGACGACATAAATGTCGCCCAACGACTATCCCTGAAGGCTCATCACCAGCAGTACCGCTATCAGCAACAGCGGGTAAATCCGCGCGTGCCAGCGATCCGGCAGACGTGTCAGCCAACGGGCGGCTAAACGCAGTCCCAGCCAGCTGCCGGCGACCAGCAATGCCGCGGCCGACAGCCAGATATGCCCCAAAAATCCTGCCGGCAGCCCTGTGGGCGATACGCCGGTCATCGCCACCCACGTGGCGGTAGCGCTCGCCGACAGCGGCAGCGTCAGCACATTGGCCGTTGCCGCCGCTTCCGGCATCGTCGCGCCACGACGACGCATCAACGGAACGGTCATGACGCTGCCACCGACGCCAAGAAACGACGCAATCAGGCCAATTACGCCTCCCGTCGTCAGCTCGCGCACGGCAACCGGCGCAGAACGTCGGACGCCAGGGGCCATAAAACCCGGACGAAAATAGCAGTCGAGAATGGTCACCAGCAGATAGCTGACGAACAGCCAGCGAATCCACCGCCCGTTCGCCGAGAGCGCCAGCAACGCCCCGGCGATCCCCCCGAGGGCAATGCCCACGAACATCATCCGCAGAGGACGCCAGCACAGCGTTCCACTGCGAAGATGACGCCAGGTTGCCAGCAGCGCCGCGCAGAGCATCACCAGCGCAGAGGTGGCCACCGCAATATGCATCGCCTGCCCGCCGACATCGCTCTGCGCGCCCCACGCCGCGGTCACCAGAAGAGAGATCAGCGGCACGGTGACAAAACCGCCGCCAAAACCAAACAGCCAGGTCGTGACGCCACACGCTACACCGCAGATAAAAAGCCAGCACATCATTCGATTCTCCTCCATTCAGAGTCATCACGATATAGAATAACGACATGGCTGACTTACGATTAAAAGCCATCATCTTACGATTTTCAGCCAGAAGGATGCGTCATGCGCAATATTGCGGTGAACGATGTCGATGACCTCCCGCGCCGGGTGCTGGCGCTGGGTAGCGATTACCCGGCCAATACGCAGCTGGCGCGCCACAGCCATCGCCGGGCGCAGTTTCTCTATGCCATGAACGGGATGATGAAGGTGGAAACGGATGACGGGCAGTGGCTGGTTCCGCCCTACAGCGGCGTGTGGATCCCGGCTACCCGCCCGCACCGGGTGCTGATGCCGGGAGTCAGCACCCACAGCCTGTACATCGAACCGGATGCGGCGCCGCGTGCCGGAGAACGCTGCGAGGTGCTGCAGGTCTCTCCCCTGTTGCATCAGCTGCTGCTGAGCGCCTGCCAGCTACCGCTGCTTTACCACGAAGACGGACACGATGGCGCGTTAATCGAACTGGTTTTGCATGAGTTGAAGGCCGCCACTCCGCTGCCGATGTTTACCCCCCTGCCGCAGAGCGCGCCGCTGGTTGCGCTGTGCAGCGACTTTCTGCGCCAGCCGGATATTCACAGCACCCCGGAACAGTGGGCCGCCAGGCTGAATAAAAGCGCCCGGACTTTTCATCGCCTGTTTCGCCAGCAGACCGGCATGGCATTTCGCGACTGGCGCCAGCAGGCCTGCCTGATGTACGCCCTGACGGCGCTGCGAGAAGGCAGAACGATCACCGACGTGGCGCTCAGCCTGGGATATGAACACCCGGCGGCCTTTACCAGCATGTTTCGTAAAACGATTGGCCAGGCGCCCACCGCGTTTGTCCGCCAGATGAACGGCGGCCCGGTCTGACGCCGCCGCCCTTTCCAGTCGGCGTTACCGCACCGCGCTCTGCAGCCAGTCCAGCAGGCTCGCCACGGAGAGATCCGCCGGGGCCCGCGCCGTCGGTTGACCCGATTTCACCATCAGCAGCGCAGGTAAACCACGAACCCCCAGCGCTGTCGCCAGTTCCTGATGGCGATCGGCATCCAGATAGCGTGTCTCCAGCGCCGCCAGGTGGCTTGCGAGGTTCGCATGACCCAGCAGCTGCCACAGCTTACGGCAGTGGACGCAGCGTTCGGCGCCGACGAACAACAGCAGCGCAGACGCACTATGCAGCTCGCTTTCCGCGCTCAGCGGTGTGAACCGGCTCTCCGCGACGCGGAACAGTTTCGGGCTGCGACGCAGGGTATCGTTATCGGTCGCCACACACAGCGCATCGGCGCTTTTACTGTAGGGCTGCACGCCGGCGACGCGCACCACGCTCTGCGCCGGACCTGCCGCCGCTGCACCGGGCTGGCGTAAAGTCCGCACGTCAACCGCCGCAATCGGGACTTCGGACGGTTGCGCCAGCTGCGGGATCCAGGCATACGGAATACGGTAGGCGCGGTAAACCATATTGTTATTCAACGTCTTGCCCCAGAATGGCGAAATATATTCCCAGACAATTTCATGGTCGCGGGTCACTTCAAAAATGCGGCCGTTGGAACCTTCGTTGATGAGGGTATTGCCGTTTTCCAGGCGCTGCATATTGCTGATATACGGGCTATAGAACCGATACGAGTCGGTTGGCTGCGGGAGATCCGCCTCATACGGCGAGTAGCGCCATTCGATATCGAGCGTCACCGGGTTGATCTCAAGGATCCGCGAATAGTCGCGCCAGGCATTTTTCACCCCGTCCGCCGACGCCGGATTGGGGGCGCCGTACCCGGCCCAGCCGCCGTTATCGAAGATCAGAATATTGCCCGCCCCCGGCAGTCCCTGGGGGATCATATGCGCATGGTGCTGGCCGATAATCCAGCTGATGTGCTTCAGCTCCGGTTTGCTGTAGTCCGGGCCGAGCTGCCAGACGATCTTGCCGCTCTGTTTATCGATAATGGCGATAATGTTGGATTCGCGCGCGTCCCAGATAATGTTGTCAGGATGGAAACGCGCGTCGCCGGCGTCATACCATTTGTTCGGTCCCAGCGTCGACATGGAGTTGATGTGCATCCAGTCCCCCATCCCGCCGCCGCTGGCGCGCATATTGGGGTTATTACGCAGCGCCGCACGCGCCGCGTCGTCAAAACCCAGCTCGTGGAAATGATCGCTGCAGCGCCATTCCCACACCACATTGCCCTGCCAGTCGACCTCAATGATGGTGTCATCGAGCAGCAGCTTGTCGGAAATCTCTTCGTTCACCAGGTTGGTGTGGGCCAGAATCAAGGTGTTGCCGCCGTCAACCTGCGGCTCCAGCCCCGGAGCGTAATAGCCCACCGGATTCCCGGCGCGCTGATAATCATGGTGCGCGCGCGCCATCCAGCGCGGTGTCTGACCCGGGTCGCTCACCTGCTCATAGCGGTCAAATTTCCAGGTGATATTGCCTTCCCAGTCCACCTGAATCAGGTCGAGCATATCCTGCATACCGTAACGGGGATCGCGTTCGCCGCTGTGGCCCAGAATCGTCCCGCCGGGCAGGATCTTATTCGGAAAGCCGTGCAGCTCGGGCCATTCACGGACCACGTTGCCATTCATATCGACCAGAATCGCCCCGCGTTCGGTGGCCTGAAAAACGGTATAGCCGCTCCATGCGCGCTGCGGATCGTAAAGCGTGGCGCCGGTCGGGTAGACGGAAGGATGTCCCATGTTGTCACTCCTTAAATAGTCAAATCAGGCACAAGTAATCAAGTTACGAATCTGGCGGCAGGCGGCGGAGAACAACTCATCATCGCGCTGTCGCGGATGCGGTAGCGCCAGCGTCACCACCTCACGAATCCGACCCGGACGGGGAGAGAGCACCACGACCCGGTCGGCCAGCGCCACCGCCTCTTCCACATCGTGGGTCACCAGTAGCGTGGTGGTCCCCGCGCTGCGATGAATATGCAGCAGCTCCTGCTGCAGGGTATGGCGCGTCAGGGCATCCAGCGCGCCGAAGGGCTCATCAAGCATCAGAATTTGCGGACTGGCGATCAGCCCGCGGGCAATCGCCACCCGCTGGGCCATCCCGCCGGAAAGCCGGGATGGCAGCGCATGGGCGAATTCCTGCAGCTGTACGCGCTCCAGCATCGCCAGCGCGCGCTGGCGCTTCACCCCACGACTCAGCTTTTCATCCGCGAGGCCCAGCATCACGTTGTCGATCACCGTCAGCCACGGAAACAGCCGCGGCTCCTGAAAGACGATACCGCGCTCTTTGCCCACGCCGCGTACCGGCTCGCCGTTGATGCGGATCTCCCCCTGCGTCACCGGCTCAAGGCCAATCAACATCCGTAGCAGCGTAGATTTGCCGCAGCCGCTGCTGCCAACCAGCACCACCAGTTCGCCGGCGGCGATATCGAGGCTGAAGTTCTGGAGTGCCGTCACCTGTTGCCAGGATTTACGCACGTGGCGAAAAGAGACCAGGGTCGAGGCGGTCATAGTTGCTCCTGTTGGCGCCAGCGGGTGGCGCGAGATTCCAGTAAACGTCCGGCTTTATCCAGCGCCGCGCCGGTGATACCAATCAGCACCATGCCGCAGAGAATGGTCGGCATATCCAGCAGCTGCTGGGCGTTGATCATCAGACTGCCGATACCGGTCCCGGAGGACATGAAATATTCCGCGCCGATGTTGCCCAGCCATGCATAAATCAACGCCAGGCGCAGACCGGCAAATATGCCCGGCGCCGCCCCCGGTAAAATCAGCGCCCGCAGACGGGTCAGCGGGGCAAAGCGCAGCACCTTTGCCACTTCATCAAGCTGCGGATCGCGCTGGCTGACGGCCTGCAAGGTGCTGAAAAACATCGGGAAGAAAGATGCCAGGGCGATAAACACGATTTTTCCGCCGTTATCGTTGCCGACCCACGCGGTCAGCAGCGGCAGTCAGGCAAAGAGCGCGATATGGCGCAGGACATTCAGCGTCGGGGTCAATATCTGCCCGGCGCGCGGACGCAGGGCCAGCAGCAATCCGCACAGCAGCCCAATCGCGATCCCCAGCGCGCCGCCGGCAAAGGCCCGTCCCAGACTGGCCAGCATCGCAACAGGCAGTTCCCCGCTGACCGCTCCGGCCATAAAGCGCTGCGCCACCGCCAGCGGCGAAGAGAATAATGTGCTGTCGATCCAGCCGCGATGGCTGGCCAGCTGCCACAGCACCAGCAGGATCAGCGGCAGCTGGAATGCATGCCAGCTGGCCTGCGGCTTCCAGGCCAGCCGTCCGGTAGCGGCCTGCGGCCAGAAGACCAGCCGGGCATAGACCCGATTGGCCGCCCACTCCATCAACAACCCGCTCAGCCCCACCACCGCGATGGTGACGAAGACAATATCCAGCTGAAACAGCTGGCGGCCCCAGACCATCAGGTAGCCGATCCCTTCCGACGAGGCCAGCAGCTCGACAACAATCAACGACACCCAGGCCTGGGATAGCGCCAGCCGCAGGCCGGTAAACCAGCCCGGCAGGCTCGCGGGAATCACCAGCCAACGCAGCCTCTGCCAGCGGGAAAAATTCATCACCTGCGCCGCTTCCCCCAGCGCTGGCGAGACGCTGGTCACCGCCAGTTGCGTGTGGATAGTCATCGGGACGAGAGTGGTTTTGACGATAACCGCCAGCTTCAGGCCGTTATCGATGCCAAACAGCACCATAAACAGCGGGATCCAGCCGAGGGTGGGGATCTGCGCCAGGGCATAAAATAGCGGTTCTACCCGCTGAGCCGCGGCCGGTACGAGACCAAACAATGCCCCCAGGAGGGTACCCGCCGCCACCCCCAGCAGCAGCCCGACGGCCAGGTGCTGGAGGCTAAACCCCCATTGCGCCAGCAAATCACCGCTGAGGAGCGACAGCGCGGTATCGGCGACGACCGCCGGGGCGGGCAGGATCTGCTCCGGCATCCAGCGCTCTACGGCGGCGATGTGCCACAGCAGCACGATCAGCGCCGGCAGCAGCAAGGGCCAGCCGTTTAGCCTGATAGCAGGCCAGGAGAGCCTGCGTCTTTTCAAGATCATCTGCGACATAGCGGTCCGTTTTGAGTGAAATCATCACCCTATAAAACCGTCCTCGCCGTCTGGCGTCATTGCGTTTGGTGAATAATCCCGATGCAACAAATGCATCTCAGCCTGGCAGACAGGCGGGCTCTGATTTAGCTTATTTTTGCCTTTGCTCTGCGAATAAAAGCATTTAACAGGACGCGGTGAGCCTCTTTAGGGTGAGAAAAAACTCAGGGAGTCACCACCAATGATGAAAGCTATTTTTACCCGTACCGCGCTGGCGCTGGTTGCCGTAGTTACGCTGATTGCCAGCGCGCAGGCCGAGAGCCTGCGCACCATTCGCATTGGCGTGCCGGATCAAAGCGCCGGCAGCAAACCGTTTATTGAAGGGCCGGTCGGGATGGCCTTTATCCGTCATCAGCTGGAGACGGTGTTTAAACCGCAGGGTGTGGAGGTGCAGTGGCAATTCTTTAAGGGCGCCGGCCCGGCGGTGAATGAAGCGCTGGCCAACCGGCAACTCGATTTTGTCTATCTCGGCGATCTGGCGGCGATTATCGGCAAAGCCAACGGTCTGCCAACCCGCCTGCTGCTGGGCAGCCGCGGGTCGGAATCCTACCTCGCGGCCACCAGAGCATCGGGAATTAAACAGCTGGCAGACCTGAAAGGGAAACGCGTGGCGGTCTATCGCGGTACCGCAGACCAGCTGGCCTTCGATCGCGCCTTGCAAACCGTCGGGCTTAGCGAACGCAATATGCAGGTCATTAATCTCGACTGGAGCGCCGGGAAAGCCGCGTTGGCCGCCGGTCGCGTGGATGCGGTGTGGGGCGGCGTCTCGCTGCTGGCGCTGCGCGGCGATAAGATTGAGGTGGTGGTAAAAAGCGGTGATTCAGGCCGGCAAAATACGACCCAGGCGGCTTTTCTCGGAACTCAGGACTTTATTCAGGCCTGGCCGCAGGCCACCCAGCAAATTATTGACGTGCTGGTGAAAAACGCGGCGGAAATCAGCAACCCGGCGAATCGCGAGACCTGGTCGGCAGAGATGGCGCAGCAGAGCCAAATTCCACAGGCGCTGTTCCTTGAGGATCTGCAGCCGCAGGATCTCAACTTCAGCACTTCGCCGCGCATCGACCCCTTCCTGGCCGACAGCTTCAGCAGCAGCGTCGAGCAGGCCAAAACGGGTCGCCTCATTCGCAACGCCTTTGCGGTAACGCAGTGGGCAGACGGGCAGTTTGTCGAACAGGCGCTAAAGACCCTGCAGCTGGAAAACCACTGGCCGCAGTATGATAGCCAGGGCCAGGCGGCGAACGCCGGCTAAGCCTCCTCTTCCTGCGCCAGCAGCTGGATCTGATGCTGGCGGTCGGTATGCAGGATAATATCGATAAACCTGGCGACCAGCGGCGAAAGCGCGGCATGAACCGGGGAGATCACCGCGAAGCGGGTCTGCATCAGCCGCCACTCTTCCGGAAGGTTGCTGAGCTCCAGCTTCACCAGGCGATGGCTGTGCTGACACAGGGCGAAGCCGTCTTCGCTGGCAAAGCTTATCGCCTGAGTGTGCGCTAGCGTCGACAGCAAGGCGTAGACGTGATCGCATTGAATCGCCGGGGTGAAATCCTGCCGCTGGCTGAGAGTCGCCAGCACTTTTCGCACCCCAGGAGGCAGGTACGGCGCGGCGAAGGGATAGCGCAGCATCTCCTCAATGGCTACCGGGCCGATCTGAGCCAGGGGATGGTCGGCATGACAGATGAAAAAACAGCGCTGCGGGCTGAGCGGCTGTACCCGCAGCTGCGGATCCAGCTCCGCATGCCAGCTGTCGGCCACCACAAAGGGAAACTGCTGGGTCGTCAGCGCGTGATGCAGGGCAAACCAGTTATCGACCTGAAAGCGCACCCTCGCCTGCGGGAGACGGCGATGAAACTCTCCGATGGCCGCCGGGATCAGGCGCGCCGCGGGCGCCGGGCCACAACCGAACGCCACTTCGCCATTTTCACTATCGTCCGTTTCCCCCAGCAGGCTGCTCAATTCAATGTTTAACTCCTGGAAACGGCGGGCGTAGGGCAGCAGCTTTTGCCCGTGTCGCGTCAGCGTCGGCAGCTTATTCTGCCGGTCGAATAAAGGATGGCCGACGCTCTGCTCCAGCGACTGAATACTGCGGCTGAAGGCCGATTGCGACAGGCATACCGCCTCGGCGGCGCGGTGAAAACTACCGTATTCAACCAACGCGACAAAATTGCGCAGCTGGCGAAAATCGAGATGCATAAGCTTGCCTCACAGGGACCTGGAGCGGACAAAGTACTGGACGCCACCCCCAGCGTGCAATGGCCGGATGATGAGGATCTTTCACCTTCGGCAAAGAGAAAAGAGTCATTAACATCAGATGCGTCTTATAGGCGATCGCGAAATAGTGTTTCATGGTGAAATAATTTATTAACAAGCGACACCACAGCTTTTTCTCTTATATTTAACTGGAGCAATGAAAAACGTGAAGTAACAAGTTTACCCTACGTAAGGTTTCGTAAATTTTTCAGCGAACCATTCTGACAATATAGCGGATACGCTATAAATACCCACGGCCCATTCCCCTCACGAAAAATAACGATATGACGCCTAAACTTGCTCACGCTTTATTATTAGTGCCTTTTTTGATTCTGGCAGGATGCTCATCTTCATCTAAACATCCGCCAAAAACCGCCGCCAAACACCAATATGCCCCGATCGATAGCGGATCTGACGATCTGATTCCGGTGGTTGCCGCCCTTCACGATCAAATGCACACCTGGCACGGCACCCCCTATGAATGGGGCGGTACCGAGCAAAGCGGCGTCGACTGTTCCGGCTTCGTCTGGCGAACGCTCAAGGACCGCTTCAATTTGCCCATGGATCGCGTAACAACGGGCGATCTCCTGCATATGGGCGTCCGCGTCAGCAAGCAGCAGCTCCGTCCGGGGGATCTGGTGTTCTTCCGCATTCGTGGCGGGATGCACGTCGGTTTCTATGACACCGAGCACAACTTCCTGCACGCCTCCAGCAGCCAGGGCGTTATGCGCTCCTCGCTGGACAACCCTTACTGGAACTCGGTCTTCTACCAGGCGCGTCGCCTGCCGAAAGAGTATAACGCGCAGATCACCATGAATAGCGACCATCAGCACCTGGCTAAAAATCATTAACCCATTTCAATAAAAAACCGCAGCAATAACGCTGTAATGCCGATCGTTTAAGGGTCGGCAGACCGATTTGGCAGAGGTGTAAGAATCGGTCATCTCACCGAGATGACCGATTCTTATGCGGCGCTGTCAGGTTTTCAACATATCTGCAGGAGTTTCTGGCTCGTGTGTTCTGTGGAATATTCCGTTCACGTGAGTTTCCGCACGCTGCTTTTTCTTGCGCTGCAGGTGAACGGCCCCCTGCGGCATGTCCTGTTATTCCATGCTGACCATTCCGCCGCTGAAAAACCTTCTGCAAGGATATCGCAACGTGACGGCCACGGGAGGACAGCGCGGGAGTTAAGGCGCCTCAGGAAAACGGGCGAGAACGCAGGTGCGCATCGAGAACTGGCCGCCAGATGAAGCCGGAGTGGAGCATACCGCGCAGCGCCCATTTTCAGCGCAATGCCGTTCCCCACAGCGGGTATGAGAAAAGGGGCGGATTCACCGTGAACGGAACATGCCACCGTTCTGGCAACAACAAACGTTCGCACAAACCACCGTTTACCGGCTCGCCCTGGCCTGCGATAAAGCAAAAAAAATGCTGGTCACCTTTAAGTGACCAGCATTACAGCAATAACGCTGCGGTTTTTTGTTCCGCCAGCTAACCGCCTCGGGAGTCTCCTTCGGCGGTCGCGGATTAGAACTGGTAAGTCATACCCAGTGCGACGATGTCGTCATTGTTGATAGCGAGTTTATTATCGCTGTTCAGCTGGTTGATTTTATAATCAACGAAGGCGTTCATGTTTTTGTTGAAGTAATAAGTCAGACCCACGTCAATATAGTTCACCAGGTCCTCGTTACCAACGCCTTCAATATCTTTGCCTTTTGACAGCACATAGCCCAGAGACGGACGCAGACCGAAGTCGAACTGGTACTGAGCAACGGCTTCAAAGTTCTGCGTTTTATTGGCAAAACCACCGCTGATTGGCGTCATTTTGCGGGTTTCAGAATACATAGTGGCCAGGTAAATATTGTTGGCGTCATATTTCAGACCGGTCGCCCAGGCTTCCGCTTTTTTACCCGCGCCGCGCGCCAGCAGGTTCTGGTCATTGGTACGGTCAGAGCTGGTATAGGCCGCGCTGATGGCAAAATCGCTGCCGCCGAAGTCATAGCTTAACGAGGTCCCGAAGCCGTCGCCGTTCTGTTTTTTCGCTTCGCGGCCTTCGTTTTTACCCTGATATTGCAGAGTCATATCCAGGCCATCCACCACGCCGAAGAAATCGGTATTGCGGTAGGTTGCCAGACCGCTGGCACGCTTGGTCATGAAGTTGTCGGTCTGAGCGGAAGAGTCACCGCCGAATTCCGGGAACATATCGGTCCAGGCTTCAACGTCATACAGGGCGCCGAGGTTACGACCGTAATCGAAAGAACCGTAGTTTTTCAATTTCAGGCCGGCAAACGCCAGACGGGTTTTCTGGGTGGAGTCGCTTTCCGTTTTGTTGCCGGAGAATTCAGATTCCCAACGACCGTAGCCGGTCAGCTGGTCATTAATCTGCGTCTCGCCTTTGATACCGAAACGGACATAGGTCTGGTCGCCATCTTTACTGTCATAGTCGCTGATGTAGTGCATCGCTTTGACTTTGCCGTAGACGTCCAGTTTGTTGCCGTCTTTATTATAAACTTCTGCTGCCTGTGTAGCTGAAGAAGCGACAAGACCCATCATCATTAATGCCAGTGAGCTCTTTTTCATTATTCAGTCCTGGTGATTTATTTATACGCGCTAATCAATTCCGGGCGAAGGCCCCGTGAAAAACAGGAGGTTTTTTAACGCTCCGATATTAAAAATTTATGACAATGTGGAACTTTTTATAAAAAAGAGTGTTTAGATGTTTCCGTCATAAATTTGTCATCGTGTTACTCCACAATGCCCGATCTCGCGCAATAAAGTGGCTCGTCCAATACGCCAGGTGTTGGCAAGCGGCCTGAGTCCTGTTACAACATCAGCTCGATATCGATATTCCTTTTGAACGGCAGAGAATCATGAGTGATAGCCAGACGCTGGTGGTAAAACTGGGCACCAGTGTTTTAACGGGCGGATCCCGTCGCCTGAACCGCGCCCATATCGTCGAATTAGTGCGTCAGTGCGCACAGCTGCACGCGATGGGCCACCGTATTGTCATTGTGACCTCCGGGGCGATTGCCGCCGGGCGTGAGCACCTCGGCTACCCGGAACTGCCCGCGACCATTGCGTCGAAACAGCTTCTGGCTGCGGTAGGACAGAGCCGTCTGATCCAGCTGTGGGAACAGCTGTTTTCCATTTATGGTATTCACGTTGGCCAGATGCTGCTGACCCGTGCGGATATGGAAGATCGCGAGCGCTTCCTCAATGCCCGCGATACCCTGCGCGCGCTGCTCGATAACAACATCGTGCCGGTCATTAACGAAAATGACGCCGTGGCGACCGCCGAGATTAAAGTCGGCGATAACGACAATCTCTCCGCTCTGGCGGCAATCCTTGCCGGCGCCGATAAGCTGCTGCTGCTGACCGACCAGCCGGGTCTGTTCACCGCCGACCCGCGCAATAACCCGCAGGCGGAACTGATCAAAGATGTCTACGGCATTGATGACGCCCTGCGCGCCATCGCCGGCGATAGCGTTTCCGGCCTCGGCACCGGCGGTATGGGAACCAAGCTGCAGGCCGCCGATGTCGCCTGCCGTGCAGGTATCGACACCATTATTGCCGCCGGCAACCGTCCCGGGGTGATTGCCGATGTGATGGAGAGCGTGTCGGTCGGTACCCGCTTCCACGCGCAGGAATCGCCGCTGGAGAACCGCAAACGCTGGATCTTCGGAGCCCCGCCGGCGGGTGAAATTAGCGTTGATGCCGGCGCCACCCAGGCGATTCTGGAACGCGGCAGCTCCCTGCTGCCAAAAGGCATCAAAACCGTCACGGGTAACTTTTCCCGCGGTGAAGTTATCCGCATCCGCAATAGCGAAGGTCGCGATATTGCCCACGGCGTCAGCCGCTATAACAGCGACGCGCTGCGCCTGATTGCCGGCCAGCATTCGCAGCAGATTGATGCCATTCTGGGCTACGAATACGGCCCGGTTGCCGTGCATCGTGACGATATGATTATCCGTTAAGGAGCTGAAAATGCTGGAACAAATGGGCATTGCTGCCAAGGCGGCCTCGTACAAACTCGCGCAACTCTCCAGCCGTGAAAAAAATCAGGTGCTGGAAAAGATCGCCGATTATCTCGAAGCGCAGAGTGAAGAGATTCTGCGTGCGAACGCCGAAGACCTGACGGAAGCGCGCGCCAATGGCTTAAGCGACGCGCTGCTCGACCGCCTGGCGCTTAACCCGGCGCGTTTAAGCGGCATTGCGAACGATGTTCGCCAGGTGTGCAACCTGGCCGATCCGGTCGGCCAGGTGATCGACGGCGGTCTGCTTGACAGCGGTCTGCGCATCGAACGCCGCCGCGTGCCGCTGGGCGTGGTGGGGGTGATTTATGAAGCCCGTCCTAACGTCACCGTCGATGTGGCTTCCCTGTGCCTGAAAACCGGCAATGCCGCGATTCTGCGCGGCGGGAAAGAGACCTGGCGCACCAATGCCGCTACGGTGAAAGTGATTCAGCGGGCGCTGGAGGAGTGCGGGCTGCCGGCCGCGACGGTCCAGGCGATTGAGAACCCAGATCGCGCGCTGGTTGGCGAGATGCTGAAGATGGATAAGTACATCGATATGCTGATCCCACGCGGCGGTGCCGGTCTGCACAAGTTGTGCCGCGAGCAGTCCACGATTCCGGTGATCACCGGCGGGATTGGCGTGTGTCATATTTATATTGATGATTCGGCCGACATAGCTGAAGCGCTGAAGATTATCGTCAATGCCAAGGTTCAGCGCCCAAGCGCCTGTAACTCGGTAGAAACCTTGTTGGTCAATCAGCATATCGCCGACCGTTTCCTGCCAGCGCTAAGTAAACAGATGGCGGAAAGCGGCGTGACGCTGCATGCTGACGCCACCACCCTGTCGGTATTGCAAAACGGCCCGGCAAACGTCGAGCCGGTGAAGGCGGAGCAGTACAACGATGAGTATCTGTCGCTGGATCTGAATGTCAAAGTGGTCGCCGGCCTCGACGAGGCCATCGCCCATATCCGCGAGCACGGTACCCAGCACTCTGACGCCATCCTGACCCGCACGCTGAGCAATGCCAACCGCTTTATCAACGAAGTGGATTCCTCTGCGGTATACATTAACGCCTCTACCCGCTTTACCGACGGCGGCCAGTTTGGCCTCGGCGCAGAAGTGGCGGTCAGCACCCAGAAGCTGCACGCGCGCGGCCCGATGGGCCTGGAAGCGTTAACGACCTACAAGTGGATTGGTTTCGGCGACGATACGATTCGTGCTTAAGTCAAATCGGCAACGGCAGTGAAATGGGGGCGATTGCCCCCATTTTTATTTACTGGTTAATATCCAGGCTATCACAGGCAGAAGAGCCATTATTATCAATAATCAAGGTAATATCTTTGTTGTGGAAATCACGCATATCGAAAACCACGCTCTCCGCTGTGGCAATATGCTTTTCTACACGATGCGTCGCATCTTTGATAATCACTTTCACCCCGTCAGTTTTCCCGCAGTTTTTATTGACTGACGTAATACGTAAGGTGTCATATTCCCCGACGAACATCCTGACAACAGTCGGCGTTGTCGCACCAGGGTGGGCGTAGATTCGGCCTTCACGATACATACTAAACTGACCCCAGGTGTCGCCCTTCTCTATCGCCGCGCTGAGATAACTCTCCGTAAGATTGTTTTCATACTCCGCTTTCCATGAGGGGTAGGAACGGGAAAATTCATCAATCATGCTTCGGTATTCATTGATTGTATACGGCCTGATTTTTTCATAGACGTATGCCTGAACACCGCCGCTGAGTATAAATGGCTGACTCACTCTTTTATAAGCGGCACCAATGCCCTTACCTTCCAGGATAAGATTATTTGGCAGATATATAACCTGTTGTCCATGAATCCCAAGGTGCGTTTGAGCAGGGTCGGTCACAATAGCATAACGAGAACTAAAGGCTTCAGTCGCCAGTTTATCACGCAAATCTACCTGCGAGACATTGGCGATATGGCTGACAAATGATGCCGGTGATATGGCTGAAAACAGATCATTATTAAGTGAACCGCTGGATGCAAAAACAGCCACCTTATCATCTGGTTCAACACGCGCACTCATAAAGGCAATCAGCTCATGATAATGGTCAAAGTTTTCTAATCTGAGAGGATACTCTTTGCCTGGCAGATAGCGGCTAACTAATTCCGGTTTACCGAATGGTTTTGAATACGTGCTAATAAAGACTGCAACCGTAAATAATGAGAATGCGATCGTAAGCGCTATCGCCAGCCCCTTACTTAACCTATCAAAGAATAGTTTCAAAGCCGAAAGCACGAGTATTGCCAACCAAAAACAGAATGGCATTCCATGCTGCATCCCTGGCGTCTGTGTTCGGGTAAATATAATATAGGTGATGATAAAATTAGCTAAGGCAAAAGCACAAAGAATTTTAAGCCGAAAACTGGTTCCAAAAACAATATATAACCCACCCACTAAAATTAATGGCACCAAATATAAACCAGCATAATTCAGGGTTATAAAGAACGTTGCTTGCTCTGTTGCTTTGTATGCGGAATAAATATCAGAATAGTTGGTCGTCAGTATTCTCTCCGCCAGTTCAAACTGAAAAACACAGACTAAGAAAATAACTACCAGCCCAGAAATAGTAAAGAAAATAAAGTATTTTAATATTCTTTCCTTATTAAACTTAGCCGTTTCACCAAACAAAAAAGTATTTAAGAAAGGTAACGTTACAAACAATGAAACTACGCTATAGGCATACCACCGCCGGAATGCAAATGGCAACCATAGTAATACTCCCATTGCGATTGCAAGTAATACAAAGCGGAACCCTCGATAATTTAATATATTAACTTTAAACAGAATCAAGCAGCACAGCGATAATGGAATCATTCCTATAATATCAGGATAGCCACGCAATGTTGGCGTGATAAAAGGAATAAAACTTGCCAGAAAAACAAAGATATACGGCTGGTATTTTTTGTCAACACCTGCAGCAGTCGCAAACAAGCGCATTGCAATATAAGCAAATGGCAACAGATAAAGAATATACACACCCAATATATAAGCTTCCCGGTTTCCTATCGGCAGATAGTTAAACGGGATCAGTGCAATGACTGGCAAAGGATTATAATCAGCTGAATAGACTGAAGATTTTATACTAGCAAGCCATTGGCTAAATGAGCCTTGCAGTAAGTCAGTATACTCATTCCATACCACCCAGTAAAATCTGGAATCCCATGTATAAGCCTGATTTTCACTTGCCACAAAGGAATAACAAAGTACTGATAGTATGGCGATGAATGCCACATACAATATTCCTCTGCTTATTTTTTCGTTATTCATCATCAACCTTCTGCTGCGTTGTTTTTTCGATAAAATATTTAGGCCGAGCTTTAGCCTCCATATATATCTTACCTACATACTCACCAATGATGCCTAACGATAGCATCTGTACCCCGCCGAGGAAGAAAATAGCGATCATGACTGAAGCCCACCCTTCAACGGTATTTCCTGAGAATTTCTCAAACAGCGCATAAATTGCTGCAAACACCGAAAGAATACTGATCGCAAACCCTGAGATTGCGATAATCCTTAATGGGGTAATGGTCAGAGAAGTGATGCCTTCAATTGCCAGGGCAAGCATTTTTTTTAATGGATACTTCGACTCACCGGCCAGACGTACTGTTCTCGAATAGGCGACCTGGGTGGAACGGTAACCAATCAGTGGTACTAATCCACGTAAATATAAATTTTGCTCTTTAAAGCTCAGCAGCGCCTTTTTTGCGCGATCGCTCAACAATCGAAAATCGGCATGCTGTGGAACCTGCTGAACGCCCATCCACTTCATACAACTATAAAAGAGACCCGCGGTTTTTCTTTTAAATGGCGAGTCAGATGCCCGATCATTACGTACACCATATACAATCTCATTACCATTGAGGTACTCTTTAACCATTAACGCAATAACAGATGTATCATCCTGAAGATCTGCATCAATGCTCACGGTAATATCCGATTCGGCGGCCTCAAGACCCGCAACCAGGGCTACCTGATGACCACGATTTCTTGAAAGCTTAACTCCTTTAACCGTTGAGTAATCCATCGATGCCTGAGCAATCAACTGCCACGTTGAGTCACGGCTGCCATCATCAACGAATAAAATATAGCTATCAGCGGAAATCAGTGTTGCCGTGACTAATTCCGCCAGAACCGCTTGTAATTCAGATAAGCAGTGACTGAATACTTCTTCCTCGTTGTAACATGGCACAACAATAGCCAACTTTGGTTGTTTCATTATTTCATCACCCAGAGTTTATTAATTAAAAAACCAGCAATTGTATAAACAATCATGCCACATAACTGAGATATATAAGTCAAATCAGGGAATATTAATAAAAATATTTTAACTGTTATAATATTTGCTACCCAGCATATTGCACAAGATGCCAAAAACTTTATAAACCGTTTGCCGCTCAGCGCTTTTGAAAACGTAAATAACGAATTAACGACAAAACTAAACAGAATACCTACCACATACCCCATGGCATTTGATAGATATATCCCAACCCCGGCAGACATTAATAAAAATATCACCGCCGCAGTTATTGCTGTGTTCAATAACCCCACCATTACATATTTCAACGCGGGATTAGAAAGTATTTTTTTCACTGCATCACCCTATTATTAACCACCACTGATTTTATCATTCAGGGGAAAGCTGACAACTACTAAGGTTAGCCAGTTGCCTTTAGTTGCATACAGTTAGCATTTTTACAGCTCTGGTAGGCTGCAGTAATGGCGTTTTGAAACGTGTCGCTAAAGAGCAGCTCGCGCCCATCCCCTGAGCAATTCAGGTCAATGATCGTCGTAGAAGTGGACAATTTGATGTGTAATACCGTGCAGATGCTGGAAAAATAGCCATTCGATACAAGAGGGCATTGACGCCCCCTCCACTTAGTTTTAACCTTTTACCCCGTGATTCACGTTCGTGGACGCGTCCTCTTCAGGGCCGATATAGCTCAGTTGGTAGAGCAGCGCATTCGTAATGCGAAGGTCGTAGGTTCGACTCCTATTATCGGCACCATCTCAACTTCCCCAAACGTCCGTATTCATCCATAAACACCATGATTTATAAAGATTTTACTGATTTTTAGTCCGTCATTGTCCGTAACCATCCAGTAGAATCCGATACTGAATGTGTATAGGATTGTGTATATGTTCCTGTTCGGTCTTGGATTCCTATACACATGCCTTTAAATGATATGCAGATTCGCCGCGCTAAGCCTGAAGCTAAAGCCTATACACTTGGAGATGGGCAAGGCTTGTCATTGCTTATAGAGCCTAATGGAAGCAAAAGCTGGCGGTTCCGCTATCGCTATGCCGGTAAGCCCAAAATGATCTCGCTTGGTGTGTATCCGACGATTACCCTTGCCGATGCTCGCTCTCGTCGCGATGATGCCCGGAAACTTGTCGCGGAAGGAAAGAACCCGAGTGAAGTTCGAAAAGAGCAGAAGATCGCATTGCAAACGGAATCCGAAAGTGCGTTTAAAAAGATAGCTACAGAGTGGCATCAGATGAAGTCCGCCAAATGGTCGGCAGGATATGCGTCAGATATCATGGAAGCGTTTCAGAACGACATTTTCCCGTATGTAGGGACAAGACCCATCGGTGAAATAAAACCGCTCGAACTGCTTAATGTGCTGCGTAAAATTGAAAAACGCGGGGCCTTAGAGAAGATGCGCAAAGTGCGACAGCGTTGTTCAGAAGTGTTTCGTTATGCCATAGCTACTGGGAGAGCTGAGTTTAATCCTGCAGCAGATCTCTCGAGCGCCCTCGAAGTACATCAATCCAATCATTTCCCGTTCCTAAAAGCTGATGAGCTACCAGATTTTCTACGTGCCTTAGACAGTTACACAGGGAGTCGGCTTGTCCAGATTGCTACTAAATTACTCATGATTACGGGTGTGAGAACCATCGAATTGCGTGCTGCATTGTGGTCAGAATTTGATCTAGATAACGCTATCTGGGAAATTCCTGCTGAAAGGATGAAAATGCGCAGGTCACATCTTGTGCCATTGTCGACTCAGGCGTTAGATTTACTTAATGAACTGAAGATCATGACAGGGAACTATCATTATGTTTTTCCGGGGCGGAATGATCCGAACAAACCGATGAGTGAAGCGAGTATAAACCAGGTTATCAAGCGTATTGGCTATGGTGGTAAAGTTACTGGACACGGTTTTCGGCATACTCTCTCTACAATTCTCCATGAGCAAGGATTTGATAGCGCTTGGATTGAGAGCCAGTTGGCTCATGTGGATAAAAATAATATTCGAGGAACTTATAACCATGCAAATTATATATCGAATCGCAAGTGCATGATGCAATGGTACAGTGATAAAATTTTAAAAGAAGGTTCAAACTAAATGAATAAACTCAGCATACTAATGGATAGAATCCTAAGTGCTTATGAAAATGAATACTTTGTAATCATAGGAAAGAATGGAGAAGGTAAAAGCCAATTATTATTGGACATTATCAAAAGTATTTCCGCTTCGGATCTTCACTTCAAAAATTTAATTTCCGTTTCTACAAGTGCTTTTGACCGCTTTCCATTGAATATAAGATCTCCAAAAAAATATGAGCCAATGACTTACTCATATGTAGGGGTGAGAGGAGGGGCTAGTAATAATGTTCTCTCATTAATGAGTTCTGTTTCAACAGGTTTCATATCTAAATACATTTCATCTCCTAAAGATTTAAATAGATTTAGTATGGTGTTAGAAGAAATTGGCTTTTCGACTAATTTTGAGTATGTATATAAGTTGATTATTAATCCAGAGGGTTTACATCGACAAAACATGCTAATCGAAGATGAATACTATATACTTGATGGAAATAAAAGAACAAGATTAGATTGTACCCAACAAGAATTTGAAAAAATCATAGATTTTATTCAATATGTTAAAGGTATTTGTGATAAAAATAATAACTTTAGGATGTCAGTAAATCCAGGGAGGGATTACTTCAATGACAATAACTCAATGAGAAATATAGAATTTTTTCATTATATATTTAAGATGATCTCTCTTGGTATCGTTAAATTAATTGACCTAAGAATGGAAAAATACTCCAAAGGAGTTATCTCATTGCGAAGAGCAAGCTCTGGGGAACAGTGTATATTGCTTTCACTTTTGGGTATTGCAGCAAATATAACTGATAATTCAATTATATTGATTGATGAGCCTGAAATTAGTTTGCATCCAGAATGGCAGCAACGTTATATTAACTTATTAATGAATACGTTTGAAGGGTTCTATAATTGTAAGTTTATAATCGCCACACATTCTCCTTTGGTGATATCAAACTTAAAGTCTTCAAATTGCTATATTTTACCTATGACTGAATCTGAAATAATAAATGCAAAAGATTACAACAATCGTTCTTCTGATTATCAATTAGCGGAGCTGTTTGAGTTTCCAGGCTTTCAAAATGAATATATCCTAAGAACAGCAATAAATCTATTTGCTAAAATCAGAGCCAATAAATCATTCGATAAAGATGATGAAAAGACATTAAAAAGGCTTTCTGGTTTTAAATACAATCTAGAAGAAAAAGATCCAAACTATGATTTGATTACTGCCCTAGAAAGCATGAAGGTGATTTATGGCTGATATTAATGATGAGTATTCTTATACTGATGAACAGCTAGCAATCATTGAGTCTATCAAAAGGCAGGATGGGTTCTCGCATATATCTTGGTATCATGATGATTTTACAATTATTAAAAGTCAAATAAGAGAGTTCTATCGAATCCAACAAAGAGGGCTTTGTGCTTTCTGTAAAAATCCATTGTCTTTACAAGCCGCAGCCAATTGCACTGTTGAACATATAATTCCTAAATCAAAAAAAGTCGATTATATGTTTACCCCAAAAAATCTTTGCGTAATTTGCGCTGACTGTAACGAAATAAAAAGGGCGCAAGAAGTCATCAATGAAGATCATGAGGTTTTAAACAACCCTGAAATAGCAATGTACCCACGTTCAAGTGGTGCTTTTATCATTGTTCACCCACATTTCGATGATTGGTATGAGCATATTCACAAAGTCGGAGCAAGAATATATATAGATAAAACTTTAAAGGGAATCAATACAATGAAAGTTTGTAAGCTTAACCGATTCTTTCATAGACTTGGCGTTTCGGATGAATATGTAAACGATGGAGATTTAACTTCATTAATGAGTGAATATGTTGAGTCAAATAATTTCATTAGGAAAGCAGATATAATTAACAGAATTAGAGAGATTCTCATTGCATGAGATTTATTTGTTACTCAATAAATGCACGTAGTGCTTTACCACGCCACGTCTACCTCTTTAAGTATGGGTTTTAATGCAGTTGCATTGCGAGGCTCAGCCCCGAATACGTCAGGGGAATAGGAGCTTTAGAAGCGATACAATGAACGCCGGAATGACTGCTTTTCGGCGTATCCAAGTGGCTTTTGCTTACTACTCGACTGACAGCCTCAGAGGCTCGCCACGCTGTCAAAACTCTGCACCCTCCCCATCGATACACCTAAGAGCCCGCGCAGCGCAGCGACGCGCTCAGGGCCGCGAAATTAAATATCATTAAATAAATACTTTACCGCTGGCGCGCAGTGCTTTCCCCGCCTCGCCTGCCCGCTTCGTGGGTCGGTTTTCATGCAGGTGCATGGGCAGGCTCAGGCCGCGCCGGGACAGGGCTGCGAAGGGAGTGACGGGACGGGAAAGCGCATGCAAAACCATGCATCCTGTGGATGCATGGCTTAATTCGGGAAAAATAGCGGTATTTTCGGGGATTTTTTGCGGAGCTACCTGCCGGCCAGTTCCGTGCGCCGGCGGGCATAAATCTGACTCTGTGCGGGGGTGTATTTTTCCTGATTATCCACCCGCGAAGCCGCGTCAGG
>NZ_BCYR01000019.1 GCF_001598295.1 Klebsiella ornithinolytica NBRC 105727 = ATCC 31898 | reverse complement strand
CCTGAATCCGATGGCCGTTAAAATATCGCTGTCTTCTGCCGAATAATTAATTTCTTCACCGGTACTCAGCCACACGGACAGCGCTTCCCTCAGGTAATGCGCCGAGCGGTCGAGCGCATGGCCGGTCAGGAGTGCGGGCTGCTGGCTGAGTCCCATCAGCTCCGGGGCAAGCGTGGCGGCCAGCGCTGTCCCGTGCGCCTGCATAAAGTCATTCAGCCGGTTGCGGATACTGATGCGCTGCACCGCTTCATGAGAGCGGATATAGCGTCCGGCGGCCTGATTTATCTCCCATTTTTTGACATCGATAATGTCGCGCAGTGTCTGCATTCTGTCCGGTATACGGTCATCCCCGGCCAGCACCTGTTCCTGATATTCCTGCTCTGCGGCCGCCAGTTCGGCTTTACGGTTCAGCCAGGCGGTTTCGTTCTTCTGACAGGCTTCAAAGGCCTGCTGTAGCGTAAGGGTGGTCATGGTCAGTTCTCCCCTGATTAATGACGGTATGGCGAGCTGTAGCAGCCCTGCACTTTACGGGGTGCCGGGGGTGTGACCGGCTCCGCGACAGGCGGCGCTTTCTCCGCCGGGGGCCGGATAACCTCGTCGATGGCTTCAGTGGTGCGGAACGTCGCCGAGCACTCAATATTGGTGCACTGGTGATAGCGCTGTTTGACGTTCTCCGACAGATAGCGGGAGGTGCGGGCATGCGCCGACTTTTTGCAGAACGGACAGTGCATCATGGCAGCAGCCCCCGCGCTTTCAGGTCAGCCTCGCGCTGACGCATTTTCTCCTGCCAGACCTTACGCTCGCCGGGCGTGCTGGCGGCGTCGTGGTCCATATGCGCAAGCGCGACGGCCGGGAAGCCGGTCAGGGAGAGCACCGGCTCATCGGCTGGCGTGACGGAGAAGGCGCTCACTTTCCTGGTCAGGAAGGTCACCACCTGATGCATGACCTCTTTCTCCGGCTCGATATACCCCTGATGGCCGGTGGTGTTGGCCAGCGGATTTTCCATCACCTCTGCTTTCAGCACCATCGCCCGGACCAGTGGCCCGAGGGTGTCATTCAGCGCGCGGTTAAGCTCTTCCTCAGCGTATTTACTCAGCACAGCATGATGCGCCTGGCGGAATGCCCGCGCAGTGCTGTTGCAGGTGGCTTTCAGCTGGTCACGTTCAAAGGCCAGCACTTCGGTCAGGTTGTGGCATTCCTGCGCCAGCTCCCGGCGGGCCACTCGCTCGATATGGCCGCTTTTCAGCTCATCGGTCAGCATGGCACCCCCGGCACGGAAAGCGGCGCGCCATGTGCGGGTGTCGCTGCCGTTGTCCTGCTCCAGCGCCGCTTTCTGCTCCTCCGCGCGGGTAATGGCCGTCAGGGTGTCCTCCATCCGGCGGGCCTGTTCAAGATGGGCTTCTCGGGCTGCGGCCAGTCGCTCCAGCGCCGGTTTCAGGTAATCAGGGATAAAGGTGGTGTCGGTCATGGCAGGTTTCCTCGTGATTTCAACATGAGGTGATTCTGCCGGGGCACACACAACAACACGACCTGTTGCGGTTGTGGCAGTTCTGGCACAAACAGGACGTCAAAACCCGGCTTGCCAGAGAAAGGTCTCAGGAAAAGCATACTCACCGTTTGTTTTTTTACATATAACTGTTCACTACTGTTCACTTTAAATAAAAAGATAAATAATACAGTAAGTTAAGTGGTGAACAGTTGAGAGTAAAAGTGTTCACCGACTGTTCACTACTGTTCACCTTTCTGCTTTGACGAAGCCTTGCTCTTTTAGTCTTTTTTGCGATTAAAAACCAATAATATATAAATAAAAGTAATCAGGAATGGGCCACCAGTTTGCCAACGTTTACCAAAAGATGGCCAACGTTTGCCACTGTCTAAAAGTCGTTCTGTTGTGTGGTGGGCCACTACAAAATGACTTGTTGCCCTCAGAGAAAATATTCACAAAATAGAGAGCTACCCGAGGCCGGACGGACACGACCGGCACTGTATGGACTTTATGAGGTAGCCCGATGCACACCGCTTTTTCTTCCCCGTCTTCTGCCCCTGCCGCGCCGCTGATGCCAGTCTCTGACGCCGTTCACGAGCGCTTTATCCGCCTGCCCGAAGTGATGCATCTGTGCGGGCTGTCTCGCTCCACGATTTACGACCTCATCAGCCGGGAGGCTTTCCCGAAACAAATCTCCCTCGGCGGAAAAAATGTGGCGTGGGCTCAGTCGGAAATCACCGGGTGGATGGCCGACCGTATCGCCGAACGCAACCGGGGCTATGACGCATGATGATGCCCGTTCCGCAAAAAGCCCCTTTTTCTGGCTTGCTTCCCTTCGCCGTTTCCAGGTATAGTTTTGTCGCTGCCGCAAAATCGGCAGCCGGGATTGGCGTCCCGTTTACAACATTGGCGACACCAGACGCGCCTTGCGTCTTTTTTTGTGTCTATGCCTTAGCGCAACCATTTTTGATCCAAAGATTTAAAAATCTTTGGCTCCATCGAGTAATGGTGGCTCAGGCGGGGGCTTCTCACGAAGCGCCGGTTTCCAATGTTGCCGGTTACGCCAACCCCGTTTGGGCTACCACCAGTGAAATTGGCGTTTCCGGTGGCAGCAGTCACATGCAAACATTGGAGGCTGCCATCATGGCTACTATCCTCGTCCCGTCACACCCGCAGTTTGTCTTTGTATTTGCCGCCGTTCGTCGCGCAGACCGTCAGCCCCGTATCTGTATGCTCCGCGCCGTCGCCGGGGATGAACACGCCGCACGCCTTTCCCTCGTCCGCGATTACGTCCTCTCGTTTGCCGGGCGTCTGCCGGTGGCGGAGGTGCGTGCATGAAACAGCCCGCCATCACCGTCAAAGACCTCGAATGCCTGGAGCACCTGCGTAACGTCGGCCAGTTCGTCGGCGAGCTGATGCAGGTGCAGGACTGTACTTCCCTGCGTCGTGACCCGACTCAGCAGTTACAGCTCACCTCCGTGATTTACCTGATGACCGCCCAGCTCGACGGCGTGGTCGAGCGCTGCAACCACCGCTGGTTCACCGGGGAGGGCAACGTATGAAAACGCCTCTGCCGCCTGTATTGCGTGCTGCCCTGTATCGCCGCGCCGTGGCCTGTGCCTGGCTGACCCTGTGCGAACGTCAGCACCGCTATCCCCACCTCACCCTCGACGCGCTGGAAAGTGCCATCGCCGCCGAGCTGGAGGGCTTCTATCTGCGCCAGCACGGCGAGGAAAAAGGCCGTCTGATTGCCTGTGCATTACTGGAAGATTTGATGCAGGCCGGGCCGCTGAAAGCCGCCCCGTCGCTGTCCTTCCTCGGGCTCGCCGTGATGGATGAACTCTGCGCCCGCCATCTGACATCGCCTGTACTGCACTGAGGGAGAAAACCATGAAAATGAACGTAACGGACACCGTAAAACAGGCGTGCGGCCACTGGCCGCGCATTCTCCCGGCGCTGGGCATGAAGGTGATAAAAAACCGCCATCAGGCCTGCCCGGTGTGCGGCGGCGCTGACCGGTTCCGCTTTGACGATAAAGAGGGGCGTGGCACATGGTTCTGTAACCAGTGCGGCGCCGGTGACGGCCTGAAACTGGTCGAGAAGGTGTTCGGCATATCGGCATCCGAGGCCGCCGGGAAGGTGAACGCCGTCACCGGCAATATGCCGCCGGTGGCCCCGGAAGTGATTGCGGCCTCAGACGCCGGAACGGAAGCCGACCGCAAGGCGGCAGCCGCGCTGGCCGTCAGACTGCTGGAGAAAACGCGCCCGGCCACCGGCAACGCCTACCTGACCCGCAAGGGCTTTGCCGGTCGTGAGTGTCTGACGCTGACCACGTCGCACAAAACCGGCGGCGTGGCCTACCGCGCCGGTGATGTGGTGGTGCCGCTGTATGACGGGGCTGGCGCGCTGGTTAACCTCCAGCTTATTAATGCTGAGGGGCTCAAGCGCACCCTGAAGGGCGGGCAGGTCAAAGGGGTATGCCATCTTATAGACGGACAGAAACAGGCGGGAAAACGCCTGTGGATAGCGGAGGGCTATGCGACTGCCCTTAGCGTGCATCACCTGACCGGCGAAACCGTCATGGTGGCGCTGTCGTCCGTGAACCTTCTTTCTCTGGCGAGCCTGGCCCGTCAGAAACACCCGACCTGTCAGATTATCCTCGCCGCTGACCGTGACCTGAACGGCACCGGCCAGAACACAGCCACCGCAGCCGCTCAGTCCTGTGAGGGCATTGTCGCCCTGCCGCCGGTGTTCGGTGACTGGAATGATGCGGTGATGCTGAAGGGGGAGGACGTTACGCGGAACGCCATTTATGCCGCCATCCGGCCAGCGGCACAAAGCCCGTTTGACACCATGAGCGAGGCGGAATTTACCGCCATGAGCGCCAGCGATAAGGCGATGCGGGTGCACGAGCATTACGGCGAAGCGCTGGCCGTGGACGCCAACGGCCAGCTCCTGTCCCGCTATGAAAGCGGCATCTGGAAGGTGATTCCGCCGTCTGACTTTGCCCGCGATGTGGCCGGACTGTTCCAGCGCCTGCGCGCCCCGTTCTCATCGGGGAGAATTGCCTCGGTGGTGGAGACCCTGAAGCTGATTATTCCGCAGCAGGAGGCACCGGCACGCCGTCTGATTGGTTTTCGCAACGGCGTGCTCGACACCCAAAGCGGTCTGTTCAGCCCGCACAGCAAATCGCACTGGCTGCGCACCCTGTGCGACGTGGATTTTACCCCGCCGGTCGAGGGGGAAACACTGGAAACCCACGCGCCGAACTTCTGGCGCTGGCTCGACCGGGCGGCCAGCGGCAACCCGACAAAACGTAACGTGATTCTGGCCGCGCTGTTTATGGTGCTGGCGAACCGCTACGACTGGCAGCTCTTTCTCGAAGTGACCGGTCCCGGCGGCAGCGGGAAAAGTATCCTCGCCGAAATTGCCACGATGCTGGCCGGAGAGGATAACGCCACGTCAGCCGATATCGACACGCTGGAAGACCCCCGCAAGCGTGCCTCCCTGATTGGCTTCTCGCTCATTCGTCTGCCAGACCAGGAGAAATGGAGCGGTGACGGTGCGGGGCTCAAGGCCATCACCGGCGGCGATGCGGTCTCCGTTGACCCGAAATACCAGAACCCGTACTCGACGCATATTCCGGCGGTGATTCTGGCCGTGAACAATAACCCGATGCGCTTCACCGACCGCAGCGGCGGCGTGTCACGTCGCCGGGTGATTATCCACTTCCCGGAGCAGATAGCCCCGGAGGAGCGCGACCCGCAGCTCAGGGATAAAATCGCCCGCGAGCTGGCCGTCATCGTGCGCCAGTTAATGCAGCAGTTCAGCGACCCGATGAGTGCCCGCGCGCTTCTCCAGTCGCAGCAGAACTCCGACGAGGCGCTCAGCATCAAGCGCGATGCTGACCCGACGTTTGATTTTTGCGGCTATCTGGAAATGTTGCCGGAGCCGGACGGGATGTATATGGGGAACGCCAACATTATCCCGCGCCAGCCGCGCCTGTATCTGTATCACGCCTATCTGGTATACATGGAGGCCCACGGCTACAGGAACGCGCTCAGCCTGACCATGTTCGGCAAGGGGCTCTCAGCCATGCTGAAAGAGTACGGTCTGAATTATGAGAAGCGCCGCACAAATCAGGGCATGCAGACCAATCTCGCGCTCAGGGAGGAAAGCAACGCCGACTGGCTGCCGAAGTGCGACGAACCTACCGCAACATAACCAACCCGGACCGGCATTGCCGGTCTTTTTTTACCTGCACACCGACCCGAGTGAACAGTAAAGCGTTCACTGCTCACCGAGTATTCACCAGATAACACAATGAAAATAAACAATAAAAACACCGAATGAACAGTGTGAACAGTTTTTCCAGAAAAAAACTTTTTTACCCTTAAACGTTATCAGACCGCCCAGTGCCAAAATTCGACATTACCAATAACTCGATATGTTAATCAGTCGGGTAAGTCAATTATCAGCATTCGTGAGCAGGTCAACATTAGAGTCCCAATATTTTAGTACTTATATCGGGTATTGAAATAACATCCATTATTAGTATCTTATGATTTTTTCTGCTCTCCTCCTGGAGGAGGTAATCTTTTACGTATAACATTCACGCATGCTGAAACAGAACTTTCCGTTCTTTTCCATAAAATCAACAATATAACCCCAATGACAAATCCAACAATAACTATTAGCACATAGACGATCATAACTACCGTTGATTTTATTTCTGTAACAAGCAATGAGCAAAAAATTGCTAATGCGAAAGAGAGTAAAGCGATTGCAATCGTAAGATAAATAGAATCTGGTGAACCACGCTCTATAGTCAGCAATTCTTCTTCAGATATCTCATATATAGTGAGCGTATCAATTTTTGCACGGAGTATGGCGACAGTAAACCCATCTTCTTTCTCTGGTGTCTGCGTCATAATTATTCCTATAGAACCCTAACTGATGCATTAACTGTGCCAGGATACCCTCCCAAATCAATAACCAAATTCCAGTGTCCAGAACGTGGAGCAGTTAACCTTGCGGGAGACTTAGTTGTATATCCACCATAGTACTGATGTTGCATGCCTTTTTTATACTTTGTAAAATTAATATCATCCATCAGACGTACATTTGCTTGTTTATCTAATGTAACTTCAACAACATTACCGCTAGTTAAATTAAGGTTGTAGTGCAAAAAATTCATAAAAAAAACCTCTTTATAAAAAAAGGGCATAGCGAAGAAAATAAATTGTGCACACTGCGACTTAAGTAGTAAACAGCTTGATGTAGGATTCGTAAGTGAGTTGCCAAAAAAAACACTTGGCAGTTCCTTATCAATAATAACCGGTTTATAATAGTAGGTTATCGGAATATTTTGGAATTATCAATATGCTCTCATTTGAGTATAGAGGCCCTGAGTAACTTTACAGTTCTTATACATGATAAAGTTAGTAAATCCACTTCACGCTCACAGCAGACAAAACGCTTGTATCTATAATTTGTGGAAGTGAACAGTAAAGTGTTCACTGTTCACCGAGTATTCACGCGCTAATACCTTGAAAATAAATAACAAAAACATGCAGTGAACAGTGTGAACAGTTTTCACCAAAAAAACTTTTTACTTCCCCCTCATCACCATCGTATGCCGTGATGGTCGCTGGAAACAGACCGGAGATGCGCTAAGGTGAAGAGTTGACTGTTCACTCTTCACCAACTAATCACCATCTATCACTATGATATTAAAAAGAAAAATAAGGAGGTGAACAGTGTGAACAGTTAAATGCAAAAAAACTTTTTCTTACTGAGAATTGAGCTCAAAAAAAGAACGCCATCGACGATGTGTATAGGGATGTGTATAGTTTTATTTATCGAACTTAAATTTTACTTATATATCAACACCTTGATTCAATTTATTGATTCCTATTATCGGCACCATCACTTAAAGATCCTTATAAATCAATATGTTAAACTTAAAGGTCTGCCTTTAATTCATCTATAAGAATCGGTAAATCATCCCTCATAGCTGCCGTTATGGTTGATATGGCAATTGGGATGTTAACTGTAACGGCCTGTCGTTGTACCGCTCGAACAGGTGCAAGCTCAACTCGAAGCTGATGACTTCCAATGTCTCAAAATTGCCCAATAAACGCTTAAAAGTTACGCATTCAGCTCCGATGCCCCTTACAGTGCTTCCTGAGGTATACCTAAATGAATCAGCAGAGGAGGAGTTAACAGAGAGGCGATGATAACCAACGCCCCTGATATATTAGCTATTTTGTGCGTTTGCGGCCGCAATTCTCACGCCACAGATAAAATCCCCCATGCCAGCACCAACGCTGTTACCATCGGCTACGTAATCGCCCTGAAAATCTAATCTCCCATCCATACCGAAGAAACTCAGCTTTCCGAAGCCATTGTCACAATCCGCATTTTTGATGCTGACTTTGTAGTATTTGATTGTCTTATCGCTTTTGTTATCGAACATCATAAGGATAGATGACTCGCCTTTGATGTTTTTGAAAGTACCCTTTTTAGCTGAATACTCAGTGGTGTCATTAGATGCAACCGAAATCCAGTTACTTGAATTTTCTGCAATAGCAACCTGTGACAGAAGAAGTACCGACAAGCCCAGCCATGAGATTTTCTTAACCATAAACGCCATTCCATTTATAAGAGTTTTCTTAATTCTATCCACGCTTTCAGTAACGTTCAATGATGCATCACAGACACTGCTATTTATCAGAGGGGGCAGGGATGCTTACATCGGCACCAGATGCCTCCGCCATCATAGAGACATTTCCAACGCTATTTTCCCGTATGCAGGCGCAGCCAGTCGCTGAGGTTAAACCGTCAGTGCGGCTCAACATGTTAAGTAAAATTGCGATGCATGTCGGGGCGGAAAATGCCGGTCCATTTGCAGGCATTGTGGGGTTGAACCGGCACTGATTACAGCTAATGCGAGCTGAAAATCGGGAGGGCAAAAATGCCTGAGCGGATGATTATCAGCGGCTGTAAACCACCGGCCGCGCCGTTGCAATGTGCTTTTTTGGCTGCACGCCTTCCGTTAACCGCGGGCGAGCTCGAATAGCTGGCCTGTCGCCGGGGTCAGACCTGACATATGGATACAGGCATGGACCATCCCCTGCAATTGCTCGCTGCGCACCTTAACGCCAGCTTTCTGAAGCCGTTGCCCATAATCCTCAGCCTCATCGCGTAACGGATCATATTCGCAGCTCAAAATGGTGGCCGGAGGTAAGCCACTGAGTGAAGCGGCATGCAGCGGTTCGGCGTAGGGATGACGACGCAGGCCAAGATAGTTGTCCCAGCAAAACGCCATCGCATCTCGCGTTAAAAAGTAGCCTTCGGCAAACTCCCGGTAGCTCTCCGTCGCCATATCGCGACTTAACGCTGGATACAACAACAGCTGATGCTCGATATGAGGCCCCCCGCGGTCCCGAGCCAACAATGCCGTAGCCGCAGCCATATTTCCTCCAGCGCTATCGCCGCCCACCGCTAACCGACTGGCATCTATACCCAGACGATGCGCCTGCTCGTAAACCCAGCATAGTGCCTGATAGACATCTTCCAGGGGGCGAGGAAACGGATATTCTGGCGCCAGCCGGTAATCAACCGACAGAATTATCCGGCCCGTCGCGTTAGCCAATGCCTGGCAAGGTTGATCGTACAGCGCCAGAGACCCCAGACACCAACCGCCGCCGTGGGCAAACAGCATTGCTGGCCGGGCGCTCCCGTCATTTGCCGCTACGGGCTTATAGGCGCGAAGCGTAATGCGATGGCCGTCATCAGCGACAACGACATAATCCTTAATACCTCCGCTCATTTCCCCTTTGCCCTGCAGCTGGCGCAAACCCGTTTCTATCGCCATTCTCATATCGGTCAGCGACACGGGCGCCGGTGTTCCCGCCAAAGAGGCCAAAAACTCGGCAATACGCTTATCAAGCGGCATAACAGGTCCCCTCTGACAGAAATGGCACAATCAGCGCGATAAAAACCTCATGGCACTCTTCGGTAATAAAATGTCCGCAGTCGGCCACCGTCTCGCCGCGCAAATCATGCGCGTTGCCTCGTAAGGTGGCCAGCGGCGCATCGCCCGTCGCGTGCTCCGCACCGATTGTTAGTACCGGCATGGTTAATGGCGTTTGCGCGCGTAATTGATTCTGTCGAATGGTTTCCGGGATCGCCCGATAGTACTCAAAGCCCGCTCGCAATCCACCCGGAGTCGAATAAGAGTCAATGTAAACCTCTGCGGCGACCCGATCGCGGCGATGGGACCAGCGGTTGAAAATATAGTTGAGATACTGTGATTCACGCCCGTAAGTCAAGGTTTCAGGTAAATCAGTCAACTGATTGAACATGAAGTGCCACAGAAAAATGTTCTCCTCCGGCGCGACAAAAATCGGCGGTGGCGGAGCAAGACCAGGGATCACCGCTTCTGTCAGCACCAGGCGCTCGACGGCCTGCGGAAAATCGCTCGCCATAGCGTAGCCAATCCACATGCCGACATCGTGCCCCACCAGACAGTAACGCGAATGTCCCAGTTGCGTCATCATCGTATGCAACATCACGGCGATACTTCCGGTGTCGTAACCGTCGCGCGGTTTGTCCGAATCGCCGATGCCGGGCGGGTCTACGGCTATCGCCTGAAAACCAGCCGCGGCCAGCGCACGCATAACATGGCGCCAGGTATACCAGGTCTGCGGCCATCCGGGGATCAGCAGGACTGGCTGCCCTTTCCCTGCGACAACGCAGTGGATGCGTTGTCCGTTTACCTTCGTATAGACGTGTTGCGTCCCGGGATCCTGTTCCAGGATCTCGTCATATGGCTGTTTCATGGGGGACTCCCTGTGATATTACGGCTTAGCGAATGCCGAGTAATGTATTGATCTGATGAGGATTAACCTGTGCGCCGGCGAAATCGTCGAACACTTTATCAGTGACGTTAATGATGTGGTCGCGGATGAAAGCAGCACCTTCCCGGGCGCCGTCCTGCGGGTGTTTCAGGCAACATTCCCACTCCAGGGTAGCCCAGCCGGAATAGTCATATTGTGCCAGCTTCGAGAAGATGCCATTAAAATCAACCTGACCATCCCCCAACGAGCGAAAACGGCCTGCACGGTCAATCCACGATTGATAGCCACCATAGATGCCCTGGCGACCGGTGGGATTAAACTCGGCATCCTTGGCGTGAAACATGCCAATAACATCTTTATAAATATCAATAAACTCCAGATAGTTAAGCTGCTGAAGCACCATGTGGCTGGGATCGAAAAGTACCTGACAGCGAGGGTGTTCCCCTACCCGCTGATGAAACATTTCGAACGTCACCCCATCATGCAGATCTTCGCACGGGTGGATTTCATAACACAGGTTAATACCCTGCTCATCGCAGGCATTGAGTACCGGCAGCCAACGTCTGGCCAACTCGTCGAAAGCCGCTTCGATTAACCCTGCCGGACGCTGCGGGAACGGAAACAGATAGGGCCAGGCCAGCGAGCCGGAGAACGTGCCCAGCTCGCTGAGACCAAGCCGTGCTGAGGCTTTGACGGCCAACAGCAGCTGCTGCCGCGCCCATTCACCGCGCGCCTGCGGATCACCATGCAGTGCCGACGGCGCAAAACTGTCGCACATGGCGTCGTAAGCCGGATGTACCGCCATCAGCTGGCCGAAAATATGGCTGGTCAGTTCACTGACGACCAGGCCATGTTCCGCCAGCATTCCGGTGAGGTCATCGCAGTAGGTCTGGCTCTCCGCCGCGGTGGCTACATCAAACAGACGCCGATCCCATGCCGGAATTTGCAATGCTTTGAAGCCGGTTTCCGAAGCCCATCGGGCAATCGCAGGCAAGCTGTTGAACGGGGCTATCCCATCACTGAATTGGGCGAGATGCAGGCTTGGGCCTTTGATGGTTTTCATCGTAAACTCCTATTGTTTGTCGATTGACAAACAATAGGAATAAAATCGGAGAACCACAAGAAAAATTTATAAATTCTTTGGTAATAGCGCAGGTTTAAGCGATCCTGTGTGACTGAACGGCAGGCAAAATGGAGCAGCACAATGGCAGGCAGACCGCGCGAATTTGATCGCGAATATGCGCTTTTGAAGGCGCGCAATCTCTTCTGGCGACAGGGATATGAAGGTACGTCAATGTCGGATTTAGTGGCAGAACTTGGCATCGCTTCCGCGCGCATTTACAAAGCGTTCGGTTCAAAAGAACAGTTGTTCCGACAGGCCATCGCCCATTATGAAAGCCAGGAAGGCGGGTTTGCAGATCGGGCCTTCGCCGCTGAGAACAACGTGCAGGAGGCGATCAAAAAGATGCTTGTCGACGCCGTGCGCCTGTACAGCCAGGCGGAATTACCGCGAGGATGTATGGTCGTCGCCTCTGCCGCGAGTGTCAGCGCGGAAAATGATGAGATCAAAACCTGGCTGGCCGAGCACCGCCTGCAACGCACGCAACAGATCATCGACCGACTGAGACAGGCGGTGGATAACGGCGAGCTACCGGATACAACCGATGCCGACAGTCTGGGAGACTATTTCGCCGTCTTTTTGCATGGTCTTTCCGTTCAGGCGCGCGACGGTGTCTCAGAAGCGCGATTGTTAGCGGCAGTTAACGTCGCGCTTAACGCGCTGCCGTGCACAGCGTAACGCATTGTCGCCAGCAATAAATCTTTTAATATCAACGGGTAATTAGTTTACCATCGCAGGTCAGGAAGCCTCACGATGACCACGAGACGCCACCCGCTCTCGTTTGTCTCCTTTCGCACCTCCTCACTGTCTGCATGGATGGCTATGCCGACGGGAAACATCCCCGACGGTGTGTCGGACCGGGTTAAATAAAGGGCCTGCGGTTTCCCGCAGCCAGGGGCGCAGTCGCGTGGCTGACATCACTTGCCGTTTGCAAGCGCATTGACAGCACCAGCTGTAACGTTACACTAAACCGTTATTGTTGATGATCCTCATCAGAAAACGATGCAGGATCAGGCTTGTCGACCCCGTATAAAGCGGCGCGGAGAATCGCTCTCGTCCGCGCCTCGCCCACCGCTGCAAAGGAGATGTATGGCAAACATTCGCGATGTCGCAAAGCATGCTGGCGTGTCCGTCAGCACCGTATCCAACGTGCTCAATGGCCGTACCGACCAGATGCGCGAAGAGACGCTGGCGCGTATCCAGCAAAGCATGCAAACGCTCAATTACTTTCCTAATCGCGTCGCCCAGCAGCTGAAAACGGGCCAGGCCAAAATGATCGGCCTGCTGGTTCCGTCCATCGTCAACCCCAGCTTCGCCTCGCTGGTCCGTGAAGTGGATCTGGCGGCAAAAAAGCGCTTTTATCGCGTGCTGATTGGTAACACCTACCGTCAGATTGAAGAAGAAGAAGCCTTTCTGGAAGATATGTTTGCCCACGGCGTGCGCGGCATTATTGTCGCCGCCGGTGATATTGAAAAACCGCATTTTGTGCGTGCCGCCTCTCAGGGCATGATCATGGTCAACTACGACAGTCGTATGCCGGCCAGCGCCGGTTCCGGCGGTCTGGCGCTCGACAGCGTATCCATGGATAACGTCGAAGCCGGACGTTTAGCCACAGAGCATCTGATTGCGCGCGGGTGCCGACACCTGACCTTCGCCACCGTCGCCGGTATGATCCCGAGCCGCGCCCATAAAATCGAAGGCTTTCTCAGCGCGGTGCAACGCCACGGGCTATTTCGTGAGGGCATGATTGTCGAGGAGAAGACGCAAGCGGCGTACGGTGATGCGGAAATGACCGAACTGGGCCGATCGCTGGCGCAAAAAATCTGCCGCCAGTCGCGCCGTCCTGACGGTATTGTGGCAATTAATGACGCGCTCGGCATTGGGCTGATGGCCGGCCTGCACGAAGCCGGGATTAGCGTGCCGGGAGAGATCTCCATCATCGGCATCGATAACATCCCGCTCTCCGGGCTGGTTTATCCCAGATTAAGTTCGGTGATGCCTCCGCTGAGTGATATGGCGGAGGTCATGGTACAACGCCTGATTGAGCGGACGGACAACCCCTCCCTCCCGCCGCAGGAGTTTTTGTTTACGCCTTCCCTGGTGTGCCGTCAGTCGGTACGCGATGCGCCCGAGGTCTGACTCTCGCGCCGCTGTGTTTGTGCCTGTGACGGGAGAAGAACACGTTGCCCTTCTCCCGCGTCACAGTAGCGTTGGGCCGACGGTGAGCAGAATATTGGCAAAGCGGCGGGTCTCGCCAGAGGCGACAACCAGCAGGGTATCCGACGATTTCGCCAGCGCGTAAAAGGCCTCCCGGGTCACATATTCCACTGCGGTCGACTCAGCAAGCAGAGTGCGATATTCACGCGCAATCGTATTATCAAAATCATCCGGGCAGGACATCAGCACCGCTTTTTCAATATTGATGTAGCCGAGCATTTTTTGCAGGATGACCACGCTGCTAATCAAACCCGGGGAAAAATTGAGATAAATAATCCGCGCCCGCGGAGATGAGTTGGTTAAAAATGAATAATTAGCATCGGCGATAAGAATATTGGCTTTATGGCCACACTGGGCCAACGCCTGGAGCAAATCCGGATGAATAATTTCTGTTTTGATCATGACTACGTTCTCTTAATATGGGCGGGATATAACCCGCCCTGAGATTTATGCCCGATAAATACCGCCGTTAATATCCAGAGTCGCCCCGGAGATAAAGCCATCGTATTCCGAGGCAAGGAAGCAGATCGCGCGTGCGATATCTTCAGGCGTACCGGCTCTTCCCAGCGGAATATCTTCGATAGTCCGATCGGCCGAGGCCTGAGTGGTATGCTGGTTATGAAAACGTGTCCCCAGAATCAGCCCTGGCGCCACCGCATTCACCCGAATACCAAACTCGCCAAGCTCTGCGGCAAGGGAGCGGGTCCACGTCAGCACCGCGCCTTTAGTCATCGAATAGACCAGCGATCCGGAGTGCCCGCCGGAGCGTCCGGCTAACGAGGCGAGATTGACGATACTCGCGCCGTCAGTCGCCTCTTTTAACCACGGCAGCGCCGATTGAGTCACATTGAGCATGGTCGTCATATTGACATCAATGACGGTACGCCAGAACTGCGGGTCAATTTCACCGAGCCATTTGCGGGCAATAATTCCCCCGACGTTATTCACCAGAATATCGATGCCACCTAAGAACGCTGCCCCCTCGGCAACGCAGCGCGCCGCATCCGCCTCGTTGGTCAAATCCGCATAGCCGCAGGCGGCCTTGCCTCCCCGCTGTTGGGCAATCGCGATTAATTCTCTGGGGCCTTCTTCACCGCTGAAATAGTGAATATAGATATCACATCCGGCCTCAATTAATTTTCTCGCAGTCTCTTTACCAATACCTTGCTCAGCGCCAGTAATAAAAACTTTCTTTCCCGTTAATGACCCCATTGCATACTCCTGTTTCAGAATAAATCCGCCATCGGCGCATAATATTTATCAGCGAGAGATTCAGGACGTTGTTATCCCCACCTGCAGGCGTGTTAAATATCAGAACCTGAGCGATACCTGTTGACCTTGCGCCCTGCCGATATTGACAGGACGCCTCTTTTAACCGTGTTTAAATAACGGAATACTGTTGACGACTGGATTCACAATTAATAACCAGCGAGCCCCGGCAACCATGTTGTTAATGGTGGGACCATAGCCACGATAATAATCCCGACGAAGACTACCGCCAGATATTTTGCCATGGGCCGAATAACGTGTTTCATCTCCACGCCGCAAATGGCGCAAGTGGTATAAAGACCGAGTCCGATAGGCGGTGAAAAGAGACCAAAACCCATTGCCATAATCATAATGATGCCGAAATGCAGCGGGCTGAAACCAAGCTGAACGGCGATCGGTACCAGAATCGGCGCAAAGATAATCAGCGCCGGAGCTCCTTCCAGAACGGCGCCAAAAATAACCAGAATAACGATGGTTAATAGCAGAAACAGCCAGGCTCCCTGCTCGACCCCAATGCTGACCAGTAATTCCGCTATTTGCTGCGGGATCATCTGTATCGTCAGCGCATAAGAAAGGCTGGTGGCGCAGGCGACGATAAACAGCAGCACTCCGGACATGGCGGCGATATCGATAAACATTTTTACCGTCGCTTTGAACGTCAGTTCACGAAATGCAAGGCGACCGACGACGATGGCGTAAATCACTGCAAAAGCGGAGATTTCTGTCGAGGTGGCGATCCCCATCATGACGCCGCGGCCAATCATAAAGATCATCACCAGCCCAACGGCGGCACCAAGGTAGAGCTGCGTGCGCGGCCGTAATACCGGATACGCTTCGCTAACGTTGATTTTGCCGCCAAACCGGTTGGCGGCAATCATCAGCAGTACCAGCAGGCAGACGGCGGGCACCAGGCCTGCAATAAACAGCGCGCCAATCGAGATGTTCGCGACAAAGCCCATAACAATCAGATTCACGCAAGGTGGGATTGTTTCGGCCATCACGGCCGAGGCGGCAAACACCCCGGCGGCCTCTTCGCCATCCTGTTTAGCCCGACGCACCGCTGGCATCAGCACGCCGCCAACCGCCGCAACATCTGCCAGTTTGGAGCCGGAGATCCCGGAGAAAAAGGCCATCGACAGTACGGTAGTCATATTGAGGCCGCCGCGAAAGCGCCCCATGCCACGCACGATAAGTTCAACGAGCCGCGTTGACATCCCGTTGATCTCCATGGCGGCACCGGCAAGCAGGAAGAACGGAATAGCCAACAGCACGAAGTGATCTACCCCCGCCGCGACCTGCTGGGAGAAAAAGACAAACGGTAATGACGGATCGCAGATAAAGAACACCATCGCCGACAGACCAAGGGTAAACGCAATCGGTACGCCGGCGAGAATACCGAGCACAAAGCAGATCAGCATTAGCCCGGCAGCAGCGCTGGCGGGATCGGCCATGAGCGAAAGTTTCATATAGCCAATGGCGGCCAGAACCACAATGCCAAGGCCGCTGAACAGCACAACCCGAACACGTTCTCGCAAGGCCAGCTCCAGCGCCGCCACCATCATAACCAGCGAACCAATCAGCACCGGAATGACGTAGATTGTCTGCGGTAAACCGGTCTCCGTGGTTTGCAATCGCGCGGCCTGCACCAGGTCGTAGCTGGAAACGACGAGCCCAACCGAGACCAGAAACAGGATCCAGCGGCTGGCATGAACGACATAGGGTCGAACCCGTTCAGGCAGGAAACGCAGGAACAGATCGACGCCAATATGACCCCCTTTCGCCGTCGAGGTGGCCACGCCGAAAAACACCAGCGCAATCATCAGCGCGCGAGCCACCTCTTCGGCCCAATGAATGGGCGAGTGCAGCGCATAGCGCCAGATGACGGATGCAAACACCACCAGCACGTTGATAAACAGCACCAGCGCTCCGGCCCAGGCGGTTAAGGTGGTTAAAAAGCGGCTCAGTTTGCCCAATAGCGCAAGGGCAACGCACCCGTCCTTTGCTTTAATAGAGATATCAGCCATGTTGAATCTTCTCCACAAGATTGCCAATCTCACCGCTTAACCCCGCCGTGGCACGGGCGGGTTAAGCGGCGCCGATCATGACGGGTCTTTTGCCGCCGCGGTAATTTCATCAACGATGGGCTTCATATCCGGATATTGCTTGAGGAACGACTGCCACACGGGCTGCACCTGCTGATAGAAGAACTGGCGATCGGTTTCGCGGAACGTCACCCCTTTTGCTTCAAGGTTCTTTATTGCTTCCTGTTCTTTTTTACCCGCTTGCATGCGTTCATAGTCCGTCGCCTCTTTCGCCGCCGCCAGCACGTCCGCACGCAGCTCCGGCGGGATTTGTTCGAAACTCTTTTTATTCATCGCAATCATCAGCGGGTTGTAGCTGTGGCGAGTCAGGGTGCCGTTTTTGATGATTTCATAATATTTGCTCGCATAAATCGTCGGGGCATCGTGCTCTACGCCGTCAATAACGCCCATTTGCAGGCTGGAATAGACTTCACCGCCCGGCATCGGGATCGCCACCGCCCCCATATGGTTTAACGTGGCAATGAAATTAGGCACCGGCAGCACGCGAATTTTCAGGTTCTTTAAATCCTCCGGCTTTTCAATCACCTTTTTGGTATAAATATTACGCGCGCCGAGGTTAAAGCCGTAGCCGAGCACCATCACGTTGGCTTTATCCATCATTAAGGCGGAGAGTTTTTCCCCGGCGCTGCCGTCCAGCGCTTTCCCTACCTGACTGTAATCTTTAAATAAATAACCCAGATCCAGGACGCCCATTTCAGGTACCAGCGTGGCCCAAATGGATGTACCGGAGATCATCATATTAATTGCGCCAATGCGAACCTGCTGCGTCGCATCGGCCTCTTTGCCCAACATGCCATTGGCAAAATAGTTGAGCTTAATTTGCCCTTTCAATTTCGCATTGTTGTTAATGTTTTCCTGAAAACGGCTGAACCAGATGTAGTGCGCCGAGGAGTCGTCCGCGGGGAGAGAAGAATAAACGCGGAAGTTGAGCGCCGCATGGGCTAAGGCGCTCACCGCACTTCCCGCTATCAGGGCCGAGCTCAAACAAGCAAAAGCTAAAAAACGTCTGGCCGAACAAAACTGTGTCATTTTCATCATCGTTATCCTTTCACGTACCGTTGAGGTGTCTGTAGCACCTTCGGGCCTCGCTAAATCGCCAGGGACTTCACTCATAACCGGAGGGTAAATTTCTACTGTAACGTTTTAGTGTAACGTTACAGACCGTATTCGCCTCGCCAGATAAAAGCAAGTTGCTTCCCCCCGTCATCGCGCATGATGTGTGAATTTTGTGGCAGGCGTCGCGAATTCAGTCGCTGGTTTCACATCGTGAAAACGTCGTCATCGCTGTTTAGTCACTGTTTAGTCGCTGCTGTCATCTGACTCTGGCGACTACACTAAACAAACACAGGCGTACCTGGCTGGCGTAAAAGAAGAGGGCCGGAAAAGTCTTTACCGGGCATGACGCGGGTTCGCGCCGAGAGACGTTGGTAAACGTGAAGGCTATCGCAAACGCCGCTTTTGATTCTCCGCTACGCTGGAGTACGCCGTTCAACCGTTAACCTTCTGAGACAGGAAATAACCATGCAACTGAATGACCTAACCTTGTTCCGCCAGCAGGCATTTATCAATGGTGAGTGGCGTGATGCCCTCAGCAGCGATGTCATTACGGTGACCAACCCGGCGAACGGAGAGGTGCTGGGCTCAGTCCCTAAAATGGGCGCAGAAGAGACGCGCGATGCGATCCAGGCCGCCCATCGCGCCCTTCCCGCCTGGCGACAGCTAACGGCAAAAGAGCGCGCCGCGATCCTGCGCCGCTGGTTCGATCTGATGATGGCAAACCAGGACGATCTGGCCCGGCTGATGACCCTGGAGCAGGGCAAACCGCTGGCAGAAGCAAAAGGCGAGATTGGCTACGCCGCTTCATTTATCGAATGGTTTGCCGAAGAGGGAAAACGCATTTATGGCGATACCATTCCCGGTCATCAGGCCGATAAGCGCCTGATCGTGATTAAACAGCCGATTGGCGTTACCGCCGCGATCACGCCGTGGAATTTTCCAGCGGCGATGATCACCCGTAAAGCCGGCCCGGCGTTAGCCGCCGGCTGCACAATGGTACTCAAACCCGCCAGCCAGACCCCTTTTTCCGCGCTGGCGCTGGCCGAACTGGCCAGACGCGCCGGGATCCCTGACGGCGTATTTAACGTGGTGACCGGCTCCGCCAGCGCGGTAGGTAATGAACTGACCGGCAACCCGCTGGTGCGTAAGCTGTCGTTTACCGGCTCCACGGAAATCGGCCGCCAGCTGATGGCGCAGTGTGCCCAGGACATCAAAAAAGTTTCGCTCGAACTGGGCGGTAACGCGCCGTTTATCGTGTTTGACGATGCCGATCTGGATAAAGCGGTAGAAGGCGCCATGGCGTCGAAGTTTCGTAACGCCGGGCAGACCTGCGTCTGCGCCAATCGCCTGTACGTGCAGGACGGGGTGTATGCGCGTTTTGCCGAAAAACTGCAGCAGGCGGTGGAGCAGCTGCACCTCGGCGACGGCCTTCAGGCGGGGGTCACAACCGGACCGTTGATTGATGAGAAAGCCATTGCCAAAGTGCAGGAACATATCGCCGATGCCGTCGGGAAAGGCGCCCGGGTCATCACCGGCGGGAAAGTGGATGCCCTCGGCGGCAACTTCTTTCAGCCGACTATTCTGGTCGATGTTCCCGACGGTGCAAAAGTGGCGAAAGAAGAGACGTTCGGCCCGTTGGCTCCTCTGTTCCGCTTCACAGATGAAGCGGATGTCATCCGCCAGGCCAACGATACTGAATTTGGCCTCGCCGCCTACTTCTATGCCCGTGATTTGAGCCGCGTTTTCCGCGTCGGCGAAGCGCTGGAGTATGGGATTGTGGGCATCAATACCGGGCTGATTTCCAACGAAGTCGCCCCGTTTGGTGGCGTGAAGGCTTCCGGTCTGGGCCGCGAAGGCTCGAAGTATGGCATTGAAGACTATTTAGAAATCAAATACATGTGTATTGGCCTTTAATTCACGTCCGTTCCAGGCAGCGGAGTCCCGATGGGGTAACCCTTCGGGCTCTGTTTGCGCCGCCGGCTACTCGCTTTTCTTGTAGCGCGGTAGCTCAACAACCGGATAGGAATACGTCTCCTGTACAATGCAGCGGTCAGGTGTCGCCATCCCGGAATAGAAGAAATAATAGTCCTGGCTGTCGGGGAAAAAGACCAGATCGTCGCCATTTTGAAAACGCGTCACGCGAAACGGGACATTGCTTTTGGTTTGCGCCTGTCTTATTCCGGCAGCAACCTGGAAGTGATCGCCCCATTTCATTGTCGACAGCTGGTAATGGAATTTTGAGATCGTCACGCTTTTGCGTAACGAGCAGGACAATTTCACTGCAGTCCCGGCAAATGCCGGAGAAAGAAACAGGCTTAACAGACTCATTAGTAATACAATCTTCATAAATATCTTTATTTTACAGGGCCATGTGGTGACGGTAACACGGATAGCCTGTTCAGGCATTCTCTTGGAACACATTTCCTCGGCACGGCGCGCTTCTAAGAAAAATCCTATAAACAGGGTGATGGAAATAAGTCCGACATCACTCAACGACACCAGTGATTAATGAAAATCTGGCAGTTTGAGGGCGGGTAAAGGAATAAAAAAATCCACGCGCTCGGGCGTGGATTTTTTTCGATATAACCAGATAATCGGCGAGATATCAGGCGCGCAGTCTGAGCGGCTCGCTAAAGTCATCGGCGGGTTCCAGCTTCAGGCTGAATGTCGCCAGCAATGCGTTAGCCCGATCGTGGAAATCACGCAGCGTTTTCTCAAGTTTCTCGCTGACTTCCGGATCGTCAATAGCCACCGGCCGCCAGCTCCCTTCTTTATCGAACAGGCCAAACTGATAGCTGTAAGTGAAGCGTGATGCCTGCGCTTCCATCTCCATCCACCATCCCCAGAACTCTCGTTTTTCCGGGGCGGGTTTTACATTGACGCAAACTGCCAGGCAATCGAAAAAGAAGCGGTTGTCTTCACACTGTTCTTCACGAATATAAGGGCCAAGAGCCGTGAATTTCTTAATCAGCTTACTCTTGAGGTGTCCACTCGGTAACGTCATTGCGATCTCCTTTAGTGATGCAACTGTTTTACCAAATCAATAAAATTTAGCAATATATTAACTAAATCTCTGATTGATCCAGCGGGCAATCTGGCGCAATGCGCGATCGAAATTGTGATAAACGGGCTTAAATGGAATCTCCAGCAGCTTACCATCGGCGGATGACGACGTAATTAAGCGCGATTCCTCTTCCGGGCTGAACGGATCGTTTTTCCAGAAGCCAGAAAGCATCGGCGTCGGACAGCGACGGCCCAGAAGCCCCTGGGTTTTTAATGAGTAGCGGTTCAGCTCTATGCGCAATGCTTCATCAGATGCATCGTGCATGCCCAGCCGCGATGCCAGAACGTCGAGATACATTTCCGGAACCCGGCCCTGGTGCAGCGGATCCACCAGCAGGTTATGCACCACCGGGCCGAGGCAGGCCACGGCTTTTAAGCGCTGCGGCTCCAGATAACCCAGACGGACGGCGACATTCGCCCCAAAACGGAAACCGAACGCTGCAACCCGGGTATGATCGACCCACGGCACATTCGTCAGGTGCCGCAACGCATGCTGATGCAGCAGGCTGGTATCCTGGGTTAGCTTCCATTTTGACGAGAAGCCTATCGAAGGCATATCCAGCGTCAGCATGGCAATCCCCAGCGGCGCAAAATAGTTCTCATACAGGCTGTAGTAGTCCGTCTGCAGCGCATCCAGACCGCCGCACATCAGGACCACCGGGAACGGACCTTCGCTTTTCGGCATATGTAAAAAGCCGGTCACCGGCGCGCCGCCGGGCACAGGAAACTCCAGCTCGCGCAGCTCGCCCGGCAGGCGAAGAGCCGCCTCTTCATAGGCCCGATTAGCCAGCGCCTGCGCCTGCTCCGCCAGCTCATCACCTTTAATATGTGGGTAGGCGGCAATGCTATAGAGATTGGATGCATGCAGCCAGTGGCGCCCGCTGCTCAGCGGATCGGCTTCCTGCCCGGCCTTTTGCTGCCAGATCATCGCCTGTTTGGCCCATTCGAAAATCCAGTTGCCGCCGCGATAGCCCACCACGGTGTCATAAAGCTCCGGATCCGTACGCTCAGCATCGCTCATCACAATGCGCGCCTGCACATCCAGGATCTCCTGTGGCGCCACGCCGCGCCAGATCCACATCAGACGGTTAATCAAGCGATACCAGTGATCGACATTGCTCCCGTCGAGCGCAGAGTGGATCGGCTGTTGCGAACCCGACGCAAACCGGCGCACCAGCGTAGACGTTTCTGGATGTTTGAATCGAGGTTTAAACAGTGTTTCGCTAAGGTTAGCTTGTGACATGTGCAGCCTCCATCGTGTTGCCACTCCGGGCTATTGTAACCTGCATACGGGCAAAAAAAACCACGCCCGGCATAACCGGGCGTGGTAAATAGCACTCACCTTGTAAATTAACGACCTGAGATCGGCGGTACGAACACCACGCCCATATCCCACGGTTGTTCAATCCAGGTATCCTGCGGGATATCAACAACATAATCATCAACCAGCGGACGACCAGCCGGTTTAGCAAAAATGGTAACGAAGTGTGCTTTTGGGTACATTTCGCGAATAGCGACGGCGGTACCGCCGGTATCGACCAGGTCATCGATCACGATGAAACCTTCACCATCACCTTCAGCGCGTTTCAGGACGGTCAGCTCACGCTGGTTATCGTGGTCGTAGCTGGAAATGCAAACGGTATCAACATGACGAATACCCAGTTCACGCGCCAGTAATGCACCCGGTACCAGACCACCGCGGCTTACGGCAATAATGCCTTTCCATTGTTCAGAAGGCATCAGACGATTGGCCAGTTTGCGGGCGTGAATCTGCAACATGTCCCAGGTGACGACGTATTTTTCGCTCATGTGAAGTGTCCCAGCCTGTGTTATACGGCTTAAATGATGTTCGAGGGGGAAAATGGTTGCGCGAGATTATAGAGATCTGACGCACTAAAAACCAGTGTTAAGCGGCCATCCCAGCGCTTTTTGCGTTGTTTACACTACCAGTCGGCGTGGAAAGTGGTATTCTCAACCCCACCGCGCAAGCCTGCGCCTGTTGTATTTTTTATTGCTAACCCTCGACCTGCAAAAGACTTTTGCAGGCGATCGTAAGGAGACTCATCGTGTCTGAATTGTCTCAATTATCCCCGCAGCCGCTATGGGATATTTTTGCCAAAATCTGCTCCATTCCCCATCCGTCCTATCACGAAGAACAACTCGCTGAACACATCATGGGCTGGGCAAAAGAAAAAGGCTTACACGCAGAACGCGATCAGGTTGGCAACATTCTGATTCGTAAGGCCGCCACGGCCGGTATGGAAAACCGTAAACCAGTTGTTCTGCAGGCGCACCTCGATATGGTGCCGCAGAAAAACAACGACACCGTTCATGACTTCACTAAAGATCCGATTCAGCCATATATCGATGGCGAGTGGGTCAAAGCGCGCGGCACCACCCTGGGCGCGGATAACGGCATCGGTATGGCTTCTGCGCTGGCAGTGCTGGCTGATGACAGCGTCGTACATGGCCCGCTGGAAGTGCTGCTGACCATGACCGAAGAAGCCGGCATGGACGGCGCGTTTGGTCTTCAGGCTAACTGGCTGCAGGCCGATATCCTGATCAATACCGACTCTGAAGAAGAGGGCGAAATCTATATGGGTTGCGCCGGCGGTATCGACTTTACCTCCAACCTGACCTTAACCCGCGAAGCGGTGCCGGCAGGTTTCCAGAGCTTTAAGCTGACCTTAAAAGGGCTGAAAGGCGGTCACTCCGGCGGCGAAATTCACGTCGGTCTGGGGAACGCCAACAAGCTGCTGGCCCGTTTCCTCGCCGGTCACGCGCAAGAGCTGGACCTGCGTCTGGTCGATTTCAACGGCGGCACCCTGCGTAACGCCATTCCGCGTGAAGCTTTCGCTACCGTCGCGGTCGCGGCCGATAAGGTCGATGCGCTGAAAGCGCTGGTCGCCACCTATCAGGACATCCTGAAAAACGAACTGGCGGCAAAAGAGAAAAATCTGGTGCTGCTGCTGGACTCTGTCGTCAACGACAAAGCGGCCCTGACCGTGCAATCCCGTGACGGCTTTGTGCGTCTGCTCAACGCCACGCCAAACGGTGTTATTCGTAACTCTGACGTGGCAAAAGGCGTTGTCGAGACCTCTCTGAACGTCGGCGTCGTGACCATGACCGATGATAATGTTGAGATCCACTGCCTGATTCGTTCGCTGATCGACAGCGGCAAAGATTACGTCGTCAGCATGCTGGATTCACTGGGTAAACTGGCGGGCGCGAAAACCGAAGCCAAAGGCGCATACCCTGGCTGGCAGCCGGACGCGAACTCACCGGTGATGCATCTGGTGCGTGAAACCTATCAGCGTCTGTTCAACAAGACGCCGAACATCCAGATTATCCACGCCGGGCTGGAATGCGGTCTGTTCAAGAAACCGTACCCGAATATGGATATGGTCTCAATCGGGCCTACCATTACCGGCCCGCACTCTCCGGATGAGCAGGTGCATATCGAAAGCGTTGGTCAATACTGGACGCTGCTGACGGAACTGCTGAAAGCGATTCCTGCGAAGTAAGTTACGGCAATAAACGGTCCGGATAGCGGCGCGTGGCGCCTTATCCGGGCCGTCTCACCTTCTCCATACGGTAATTAATAAACGTCTCGCCGCGCACCGCCACCTGCTGTTCTTCCACGACCCTGAAACCATGCCGTTCAAAACACGGTTTTGCCGTAATGCTCGCGTCGACCGTCAGGGAGCCATGCGGTATCTGCGTAAACAGTTCCTGGAGTAGCGCGCTGGCAATACCCCGGCGGCCATACTCCGGCGCCACAAACAGGAGATCGATATAGCGGTCCACGGCGGTGATAAACCCCACAGGACGCTGGTCCATCGCCGCGACCCATACCAGAGACTCCCTCATTTTGTGCCGCCAGCGGGTCTCGTCTATCTGCGCCCAGGCGGCTATCTGGCGGGGTGAATAATCATGGCTGGCGGTCTCTTGTACCGCGCGCAGAAAAATGGCGCACAGCGCAGTAAAATCATCGTCGCGATAAGGTCTGATCTTCAGCATCGTTATAACCCCAGTACCAGCTGCCGCTCCAGTTGAGGATCGAGCAGCGTCACATGCAACCCGACCAGCCGCACTCCGCGACCGCCCCGCCGTTCGTGCCAGGCTTTGTAGGCGGTGGAGAGCAAATCCTCTTTATTCAGGCGCGGCCAGACATGTTCCTGAGTGGTCAGCTGAAAATCATTGAATTTCAGCTTTACCCCCTGACGGGCAATCAGAAGGTCCGGTTTGACCTTCAGCACCCGCCGCTCCAGCTCTGGATAGAGGTGCTCAATGATGCTCTCACAGGCAGACCACTCGTGGATATCCTCCACCAGCGTACGCTCAACGCCAACCGATTTACGCTGTCGGGTGTTGTTGATCTCCCGCTCATCGATTCCCTGGCTACGCTCCCACAGGATCCGACCAAACTTACCAAAACGGCGGAGCAACATCGCCAGGTCGCTTTTCTGCACATCTTCGCAGGTACGCAGCCCCATGCTTTCCAGCTTTGCGGCTGAGACTTTCCCCACGCCGGGGATCTTCGCCAGCGGCAGCGTTCGGACAAACTCCGCGACCTGATGCGGCGCAATCACAAACTGACCGTTGGGTTTATTCATATCGGAAGCAATTTTCGCCAGAAATTTTACCGGCGCGATACCGGCAGAGGCGGTCAGTTGAAGCTCGTGAAAAATGGTCTGGCGAATCTCTTCCGCGATCAGCGTCGCAGAGCCCTGGCAGTGAACGCTATCGCTGACGTCGAGATACGCCTCATCCAGAGACAGCGGTTCAATTAACGACGTGTAGCGTGAGAAGATTTCCCGGATATGGGACGAGGCCTCTTTGTAGGCATCAAAGCGGCCGGGTAGCAGGGTTAAATGCGGGCAAAGCTTGAGGGCCATCGCGGTCGGCATCGCGCTGCGTACGCCAAATTTGCGCGCCGGATAGTTGGCCGTGCTGATCACCCCCCGCTGTACCCGGCTACCGCCGATGGCAATGGGGATATCACGCAGGGCTGGATTATCCCGCATTTCCACGGCGGCAAAAAAGCAGTCCATATCGACATGGATAATTTTGCGCATACTCAGCCCTCAACGATTACTGGTTAAGTATACAGTAATAATACAAGGAATGAGAAGCGGGGTTTGTAGGGCTGATAAGCTTGCGCCATCAGGCAATAATGCCCGGCGGCGCAAGCTTGCCGGGCCTACGGAGAGATCAGAGGATCCGATTTTGCTGGCGCTGTGCTTCACGAGCCATGCGCTTTTTACGTGCATCGCACGGCTCCGGGCAGTCGCAGACCTTCTCAAGCCCCAGCGATGAGATACCGCCGCAGCTGCCCTGGAGACTTTTGCGCTTTATCAGATATCCTAAGGACATCCCCAGAATAACCAGCGCGAAAATGACGAAGGTTGCCACAAACACCGTCAACATCATTAACCTCCAAAGTCATCCAACATGATGTTGTCATCCTCAACGCCAAGATCTTTTAGCATCTTGATCACTGCGGCATTCATCACCGGCGGCCCACACATATAAAACTCGCAGTCCTCCGGCGCCGGATGATCGCGCAGGTAGTTTTCATACAGCACATTGTGAATAAAGCCGGTGTGGCCGTTCCAGTTATCTTCCGGCTGCGGATCGGAAAGCGCCACGTGGAAGGTAAAGTTCGGATTTTCACGTGCCAGCTGTTCAAACTCATCGTCATAGAACATTTCACGCAGCGAACGGGCGCCGTACCAGAAGCTGATTTTGCGCTTGCTGTGCAACCGTTTAAGCTGGTCGAAAATATGCGAACGCATGGGCGCCATACCAGCGCCACCGCCGATAAAGACCATCTCGGCGTCCGTCTCTTTCGCGAAGAACTCGCCGAACGGCCCGGAAATCGTCACCTTATCACCGGCTTTCAGCGACCAGATATACGAAGACATGATCCCCGGCGGCGCATCCGGCACTTTCGGCGGTGGCGTCGCAATACGCACGTTGAGCATAATGATGCCCTTCTCATCCGGATAGTTCGCCATCGAATAGGCGCGCAGCGTCGGCTCTTTAACCTCGGAAACATAGCGGAACAGATTAAATTTATCCCAGTCCGCGCGGTACTCGTCCGGCACGTCAAAATCGGCATACGCCACTTTATGCGACGGACATTCAATCTGAATATAGCCGCCCGCGCGGAACGGCACGCTTTCGCCTTCCGGGATGGCCAGCTTCAGCTCTTTAATGAAAGTCGCTTTGTTATCATTGGAGATAACTTCACACTCCCATTTTTTGACGCCAAAAATCTCTTCCGGCAGCGCGATCTTCATGTTTTGTTTCACGGCGACCTGACAGGCCAGACGGCAGCCCTCTTTCGCCTCGCGTTTGCTGATATGGGAAAGTTCGGTAGGCAGGATATCACCGCCCCCCTCCTTCACCGTCACCCGGCACTGGCCGCAGGAACCGCCGCCGCCGCAGGCAGAAGAGATAAAGATCCCGTTGCTGGACAGCGTATTCAGCAGCTTATCGCCCGCCGGCGTGCGAATCTGTTTATCCGCTTCATTATTGATTTCAATAACCACATCACCGGCGTTGACCAGCTTCGAGCGCGCCGCCAGGATCAGCCCCGACAGCACCAGCACGATCAGCGTGAACATCACGACGCCAAGAATAATTTCCATACTTTCCGCCCTTATAGCTGCACACCGGAGAATGACATAAAGCCCAGCGCCATCAGACCTGTGGTAATAAAGGTGATCCCTAACCCGCGCAGACCCGCGGGCACATTTGCGTATTTCATTTTTTCGCGGATGCCCGCCATCGCCACAATCGCCAGCATCCAGCCGATACCGGAGCCGAAGCCATACACGATGGATTCCGGGAAGTTATAGTCGCGCTGCACCATAAAGGAGACGCCGCCAAAAATGGCGCAGTTCACGGCAATAAGCGGCAGGAAGATCCCCAGTGCGTTGTACAGCGACGGGAAATACTTATCGAGGATCATCTCCAGAATCTGCACCAGCGCGGCGATCACCCCGATAAAGGTGATGAAGTTGAGGAAGCTCAAATCCACCCCGTCCACCAGCGCACCGTCGCGCAGTACGAGGTTGTAAATCAGGTTGTTCACCGGCACGGAAATGCCGAGCACCACCGTCACCGCTACGCCAAGACCAAACGCCGTGGAGACTTTCTTCGACACCGCAAGAAACGTACACATGCCGAGGAAGAAGGCCAGCGCCATGTTTTCAACAAACACCGCGCGTACAAAAAGACTGAGGTAATGAGCCATACTCGGTTACTCCTTCTCCTGCTGTTCCGGCTTCCAGCTGCGCAGCGCCCAGATCAGCAGACCGATGATGAAAAACGCGCTCGGCGCGAGCAGGAACAGGCCGTTCGGCTGATACCAGCCGCCGTTCTGCACGGTTTGCAGCACGGTGACGCCAAACAGTTTACCGCTGCCGATAAGCTCGCGCAGGAAACCGACAATCATCAGAATGGCGCCGTAGCCCAGACCGTTACCGATACCGTCCATAAAGCTCGCCAGCGGCGGCGACTTCATGGCATACGCTTCCGCGCGCCCCATCACGATACAGTTGGTGATGATAAGCCCGACGAACACCGACAGCTGTTTGGAGACTTCGTAGGCGTAGGCGCGCAGCAGCTGATCGACGACGATCACCAGCGAGGCGATGATCGCCATCTGCACGATAATGCGCACGCTGTTGGGAATATGGTGGCGGATCATCGAGATAAACATGCTGGAAAACGCCGTCACCAGCGTTACCGCGATAGTCATGACGAATGCGGTTTCCAGCTTGGTGGTCACCGCCAGCGCCGAACAGACCCCCAGCACCTGCAGGGCAATAGGGTTGTTGCTAATCAACGGCCCGACCAGCACCCGTTTTACTTCTTTCATCTCATCGAGCTCAGCCATTGTTCAGGCCTCCTTCACGAATCTGCTTGAGGAACGGACCAAAGCCCTGCTCCCCCATCCAGAAATCAAAACTGTGCTGCACGCCGTTGGACGTGAGCGTTGCGCCGGAAAGGCCGTCAACCGCGTAGTCATCACCCTGACGCGCACCGCCTTTCACCACTTTCAGCGCCGGCATGCCGCTGTCGTCGAGCACTTTTTTGCCGATGAACTGTTTACGCCAGGCGGGGTTTTCCACTTCGCCGCCGAGGCCCGGCGTTTCGCCCTGATCGTAATAGGTGATGCCTTTCACGGTACGACCATCGGTATCAAGCGCCACAAAGGCATACATCATCGACCACAGGCCGTTGCCGTAAATCGGCAGCACCACTTCCTGAACCTTTTTCTGCTCGTCTTTCACGAGGTAGATTTCCACCACGTTAGTACGACGCTTGATGCCCGCCGGATCCTGGCTGGCCTCCAGCACGGTACTTTGCTCAGGATCTTTCAGCGCCAGCCCCTGATTAAAGGAGTCCGGATCTTTTTCCAGCAGTTCGCCGCTTTTCAAATCCAGCAGCCGCGGGCTGATGCGCTCGGCAAACACCGAGGCAATCTCCTCCTGCTTCATGTCCGGCTGCATCAGCCCGGCAACGGAGAGAATGTTACGCTGTTTATCGAGCGCTTTTTGCTCCTGCTGGCGCGGCTTCAGCCCCACCGCAGAACCGGCAACAATGACCGAGCAGACCAGGCAAAGCACCAGCACCACCAGCAGCGTTTTGCCGATGCTATCGTTACTTTTTTTCTCAGCCACGCGACTTCCTCCGCTTGATATTGGCCTGCACCACCAGGTAATCGAACAGTGGCGCAAAGAGGTTGGCAAACAGAATGGCCAGCATCATCCCTTCCGGATAGGCCGGGTTCACCACGCGGATCAGCACGCACATCGCGCCAATCAGCGCACCGTATGCCCACTTTCCTTTGTCGGTGAACGACGCCGACACCGGGTCGGTCGCCATAAACATCATGCCAAAGGCAAAACCGCCGAGCACCAGATGCCAGTACCACGGCATGGCAAACATCGGGTTGGTATCAGAGCCAACAAAGTTAAACAGCGTTGCCGTGGCAATCATGCCAATCATCACCCCGGCGACAATGCGCCAGGAGGCGACGCGACCGAAAATGATGATGGCGCCGCCAAGCAGAATCATCAGCGTCGAGACCTCGCCGATGGAGCCGGGAATATTGCCGAGGAAGGCATCCATCCAGCTGACCGGCTGGCCGCTGGTGACATTCACCAGCGCTTCACCGCCGCGGCTCGCCCACTGAGAAAGCGGCGTTGCGCCGGAGAAACCGTCCGCCGCCGTCCACACCAGATCGCCGGAAATTTGCGCCGGATAGGCGAAGAACAGAAATGCACGCCCGGCCAGCGCCGGGTTGAGGAAGTTACGCCCGGTGCCGCCGAAGATCTCTTTGCCAATCACCACGCCAAAACTGATGCCCAGCGCCGCCTGCCATAACGGCAGCGTCGGCGGCACAATCAGCGCGAACAGAATGGAGGTAACAAAGAAGCCTTCGTTGATTTCGTGTTTGCGCACGATGGCGAACAGCACTTCCCAAAAGCCGCCGACGATAAACACGGTGAGATAAATGGGCAGGAAGAACACTGCGCCCAGCCCCATCATGCTCAGCCAGCCCGCATCCGGGCCAAAGTTCACCCCCAGCCACTGCGCCACGCTATAGTGCCAGTGGCTGGCGATCACCTGCTGCAGCTGCTCCGCGCCGTAGAGTTTGTGTAGCGCCGGGATAGTTTGCAGCCCGACGTTGTACATGCCCCAGAACATCGCCGGGAACACCGCCAGCCACACCAGGATCATCATCCGCTTGAGGTCGATGGCATCACGGACGTGAGAGGCCCCTTTCGTCACCTGACCCGGGGTATAGAAAATAGTCGCCGCCGCCTCATACAACGGGTAGTACTTTTCCAGTTTGCCGCCGTGGGTGAAGTGCGGCTCAATTTTTTCCAGCAGATTTTTCAAACCCATCACTTATCCTTCCTGCTCAATGCGGGTTAAGACGTCACGCAGCAGCGGGCCGTATTCATATTTTGCCGGGCAGACGTAGGTGCAGAGCGCTAAATCTTCTTCATCCAGCTCCAGGCAGCCCAGCGCCTGCGCGCTGTCGGTGTCTCCCGCCAGCAAATCCCGCAGCAGATGCGTCGGCAGAATATCCAGCGGCATCACGCGCTCGTAGTTGCCGATGGGAACCATCGCACGCTCGCCGCCGTTGGTATCCGTTGAGAAACTGAACAGTTTGTGTTTGAGAAAATGTCCGAGCGTGGTGCGGGTAATCGAAAATTTGTCTTTGCCCGGCATCACCCAACCAAACAGCTCCTTCTCACGCCCTTCCTTCACGACGCTCACCTGCAGGTGATAGCGACCAAGGAACGCATACGGCCCCTGGGCGTGGGTACCGCTCAGCACCGAGCCGGAAATGACCCGGTTTTCCCCCTCCAGCAGCTCACCGGCCAGCAGTTCATCAAGACTGGCGCCGCAGCAGGTTTCGATCAGCCGCGGCTCTTTGACCTGCGGGCCCCCGAGCGCAATCACGCGTTTGCTGTAAAGTTCCCCGTCGAGAAACAGCCGGCCGATGGCGATAACATCTTGATAGTTAAGGTGCCAAACCTGTTTATTCAGGCTGACGGGCTCAAGGAAATGGATATGGGTGCCTGCCAGCCCGGCCGGATGCGGCCCGGCGAACTGGTTAAAGGTCACCTGCCCTGCGGGGTGGCCACCGAGCTTGCCGCCGCTGGCCTGGCAGACATGCACTTTGCCATCCGTCAGGCTGGTGAGCACGGTGAGTCCCGCATCGAAGGCCTCGCGGTGGGCCAGAATAATCGGTTGCGGATCTGCCGCCAGCGGGTTGGTATCAATAGCGGTCACGAAAATCGCCGCCGGTACACTCCCCGGCACCGGCGTTTTACTAAACGGACGAGTGCGGAATGCCGTCCATTGGCCGGAAGTCAGCAGCAGCTGCTGCACAGTTTCCCGCGCCAATCCAGCCAGGTCGCCCGGTGCATAGCGGGGGAAGGAGACGGCCTCATCGCCGTCGACATCGATAACAATGGATTGCAGAACCCGACGTTCGCCGCGATGGATGGCGCCAATCACCCCAGCCGCAGGTGCGGTAAAGCAGACGCCGGGGTTCTTTTTGTCTTCGAAGAGGATCTGCCCTTTTTGTACCCGGTCACCTTCGCGCACCGCCATTGAGGGGCGCATACCGACGTACTCCTCGCCCAGCAGCGCGACGCGTTTGACGGCAACCTGAGAAGTTTTCTGCTGTGATGGCATGCCAGCTATGGGCAGATTCAGCCCTTTCGTGATTTTAATCATATCGTTAGCAGGTATCCGTAACTTAAACCTCGATATCAGACCGAGGCCAGCAACATTGATGGGAAATCAGAGAAAAGGAAAAGCTGAGTCCTGGCGGTTCACAAGACGGGAGAGAAGCATCCTTTCTTACCCTGATCGTTAAGCGGCGCAAGTGTAACATTTCGTGAGCGGCGTCAGTAGATAAACCACGATTAACTACCTATAAAATGAGATCTATTGCGCAAAGTTCTGACTGCGCTTTGACGTCAGATTCGCTATAAAGGACAACTAAATTGTAAACGCGGTAAGGCCGCGCTTGCGAAAAAATGCCGTGATGCTAATGTGAGCGCTCTAAATCCAGAAAAGTCTGATTTCGGGTATCTCTTGCCGTCCTGGCAATGTGGTTTTTGATTTATCAAGGAACAAGCAGTATGCGCAAAATCGCATTATTTATTGCGATGCTTCTGTTGCCGTGCGTTTCATTTGCTGGGTTACTCAGCAATAGCGGCTCGACGACGCCGGTTAGCAAAGAATACAAGCAACAATTAATGGGTTCCCCGGTTTACATTGAGATCTTCAAAGAAGAGCGTACGCTCGATCTCTACGTCAAAATGGGCGAAACCTACCAGCTACTCGACAGCTACCGGATCTGTAACTATTCCGGCGGTCTGGGGCCGAAGCAGCGTCAGGGCGACTTCAAAAGTCCGGAAGGGTTTTATAGCGTGACGCGCAATCAGCTCAAGCCTGACAGCCGTTTCTATAAAGCCATTAATATCGGCTTCCCGAACGCCTACGATCGCGCCCATGGTTATGAAGGTAAATACCTGATGATTCACGGTGCCTGCGTATCCATCGGCTGCTACGCGATGACCGATACCGGCATTGATGAGATTTTCCAGTTTGTGACCGGCGCGCTCGTGTTCGGCCAGTCCAGCGTGCAGGTCAGCATTTATCCTTTCCGCATGACCAATGCCAATATGGAACGCCACAAATACTCCTACTATGCGGATTTCTGGAAACAGCTGAAGCCAGGCTACGACTATTTCCAGCAAACCCATAAGCCGCCGGTTATCTCAGTGGCCGATGGCCGCTATATCGTCAGCAAGCCGCTCAGTCATGAAGTTATCCAGCCGCAGCTGGCTTCAAACTACACGGTCCCCGAGGCAAAATAACGCCCACTCGCCTGGCATGATTTTATGCCAGGTCTCGTTGCCGGTCAGCGGCTGAGTGGCGATAACGGTGACCACATCGTTAGGTGTGGTCTCCCGTTGAAAATCGATTTCTACGTCCTGATCCAGTAACGTTGCCACGCCAAACGGCGCCCGCCGCGTTATCCAGTGCAGATTCGTCGAGCAAAACGCCATCACGTAACGCCCGTCCGACAACAGCATATTAAAGACGCCTTTTTCCCGTAGCGAGCCCGCGAGGGTGGCGATAAAGCTGAACACTTCAACCATATCGTCCGGCGTCCCCGAATAGCGCTCGGTCAGGCAGTGCAGCAGCCAGCAGAAGGCTTTTTCGCTGTCGGTCTCGCCGATCGGCTGGAGATTTCCGGTATCCAGGGACTCATAGCCCTCTAACTGGCCGTTATGAGCATAGGTCCAGTTGCGTCCCCACAGCTCGCGGGTAAAGGGATGGGTGTTTTCCAGCGCAACGATACCGCGGTTAGCCTGGCGAATATGGGCGATGACCGAGCACGATTTGATGGGATAGTCCTGTACCAGTTTCGCAATCGGCGACTGGAAGCTGGGCTGCGGATCTTTAAATGTGCGACAGCCTTTACCTTCATAAAAGGTAATACCCCAGCCATCTTTATGCGGGCCGGTGCCTCCACCGCGCTGAACCAGCCCGGTAAAGCTAAAACAAATATCTGTTGGCACATTCGCGCTCATCCCGAGCAATTCGCACATACATCACCTCTTCGCACTTTCAGGCAGTGCCGGGTGGCGCGCAGCTTACCCGGCCGACAACTCAGCCCGCAGGTCGGGCAAACACAGTGCCGCCCGACACCATGTCATCAGGCCTTAACCATCTCTTTTTCGATCAGCATAATCAGAATATGAATCACTTTAATGTGAATTTCCTGAATACGATCGGCATAACCAAAATGCGGCACGCGAATTTCAACATCGGCGGAACCGGCCATTTTACCGCCATCTTTGCCGGTCAGCGTGATGACCTTCATCCCCTGCGCGCGGGCAGCCTCAATCGCCTTAATCACGTTGCCGGAGTTGCCGGAGGTGGAGATACCCAGCAGCACATCGCCAGCGCGACCCACGGACTCGACGTAGCGGGAGAAGACGTACTCATAGCCAAAATCGTTACTGACGCAGGACAGGTGGCTGACGTCTGAAATCGCAATCGCCGGATAGCCGGGGCGATTCTCACGATAGCGCCCGGTCAGTTCTTCTGCAAAATGCATCGCATCGCAGTGGGAACCGCCGTTACCGCAGGAGAGGACTTTACCACCGGCCTTAAAGCTATCAGCCAGCAGCACCGCGGCACGCTGAATCGCGTGAATATTGGCTTCGTCCTGCAGAAAGTTAGCCAGCGTTTCCGCCGCTTCGTTCAGTTCGTTACGAATAAGATCCTGGTACATGAGGATAATCCTTCAGTATGGTTGGAATAACCCTGGCAGTGTACCGGATAGGCGCCGAAGCGAGAAGAAGCAGCCGACGTTATCCGCCGTGGTTTTGATTTTACGTGCCGCATTTACGTACAACAATGTGAGCAAGGTTGTAATTATTTTGTAAACACATTGCTAAAGCCAATAACATCCACTACAACCATATCATCACAAGTGGTCAGACCTCCTACAAGACAGGGAGCATTTCTCTATGATGATTTTGAGTATTGTTGCAACCGTTGTTTTACTCGGTGCGCTCTTCTATCACCGAATTAATCTCCTGCTGAGCAGCGTGATTTTGCTCGCCTGGACCGCGGCGCTCAGCGTTGCCGGGCTGTGGAATATCTGGCTGCTGCTGCCGCTGGCGATTATTCTGCTGCCGTTCAACTTTGCGCCGATGCGCAAGTCAATTTTCTCGGCACCGGCATTCCGCGCATTCCGTAAGGTGATGCCGCCGATGTCGCGTACCGAAAAAGAGGCCATCGATGCGGGCACGACCTGGTGGGAAGGCGACCTGTTTCGCGGGACGCCAGACTGGCAGAAACTGCACAACTATCCGCAGCCGCGCCTGACCGCCGAAGAACAGGCGTTCATCGACGGGCCGGTAGAAGAAGCCTGTCGCATGGCGAACGATTTTGAAATCACCCATGAAATGGCCGATCTGCCGCCGGCGCTGTGGGCCTACCTGAAAGAGCATCGTTTCTTTGCGATGATCATTAAGAAAGAGTACGGCGGCCTGGAGTTCTCCGCTTACGCTCAGTCACGGGTGCTGCAAAAGCTCTCCGGCGTTTCCGGTATCCTGGCGATTACCGTCGGCGTGCCGAACTCCTTAGGCCCGGGCGAACTGCTGCAACATTACGGTACTGAAGAGCAGAAAAAACACTATCTGCCGCGCCTGGCGCGTGGTCAGGAAATTCCGTGCTTTGCGCTGACCAGTCCGGAAGCGGGCTCTGACGCCGGCGCCATCCCGGACAGCGGCGTCGTCTGCATGGGCGAATGGCAAGGCGAGCAGGTACTGGGCATGCGCCTGACCTGGAATAAGCGTTATATCACCCTCGCCCCTATCGCGACCGTATTGGGCCTGGCTTTTAAACTCTCCGATCCCGACCGTCTGCTGGGCGGCGAAGAAGATCTGGGCATCACCTGTGCGCTGATCCCGACCAGCACCCCGGGCGTCGAAATTGGCCGTCGCCACTTCCCGCTGAACGTGCCGTTCCAGAATGGTCCGACCCAGGGGAAAGATATTTTCGTGCCGATCGATTACATCATCGGCGGCCCGTCGATGGCCGGCCAGGGCTGGCGGATGCTGGTGGAATGCCTGTCCGTAGGACGCGGCATCACCCTGCCGTCTAATGCCACCGGCGGACTGAAATCCGTGGCGATGGCGACCGGCGCCTATGCCCATATTCGTCGCCAGTTCAAAATCTCCATCGGTAAAATGGAAGGCATCGAAGAGCCTCTGGCGCGTATTGCCGGTAACGCATACGTGATGGATGCCGCCGCTTCGCTGATTACCTACGGCATCATGCTGGGAGAGAAACCGGCGGTGCTGTCGGCTATCGTCAAGTACCACTGCACCCATCGCGGCCAGCGCTCAATCATTGACGCCATGGATATCACCGGCGGGAAAGGCATCATGCTGGGCGAAGGTAACTTCCTCGCCCGCGCCTATCAAGGGGCACCAATCGCTATCACCGTCGAAGGGGCCAATATCCTGACCCGCAGCATGATGATCTTTGGTCAAGGGGCGATTCGCTGCCATCCGTACGTACTGGATGAAATGGCCGCCGCGCAAAGCAACGATGTTAACGCTTTCGACAAACTGCTGTTTAAACACATTGGTCACGTCGGCAGTAACAAAGTCCGCAGCTTCTGGCTGGGCCTGACCCGCGGGCTGACAAGCAGCACGCCGACCCGTGATGGCACTCGTCGCTACTACCAGCACATGAACCGTCTGAGCGCGAACCTGGCGCTGCTGTCCGACGTCTCCATGGCGGTGCTGGGCGGCAGCCTGAAGCGTCGCGAGCGCATCTCCGCGCGTCTCGGCGATGTCCTGAGCCAGCTCTATCTCGCCTCTGCGGTGCTGAAACGCTATGACGATGAAGGGCGCAATGAAGCCGACCTCCCGCTGGTCCATTGGGGCGTCCAGGATGCGCTGTATCAGGCAGAACAGGCGATTGACGATCTGCTGAAGAACTTCCCGAACCGTTTTGTCGCGGGCGCCCTGCGCATTGCTATCTTCCCGACCGGCCGTCACTACAACGCGCCGTCCGATAAGCTGGATCATAAGGTGGCAAAAATCCTGCAGGTCCCGAGCGCGACGCGTTCACGTATCGGTCGCGGCCAGTATCTGACCCCGAGTGAACATAACCCGGTCGGTCTGCTGGAAGAGGCCCTGCTCGATGTCATGGCCGCCGATCCGATTCATCAGCGTATCTGCAAAGAGCTGGGTAAAAACCTGCCGTTTACCCGTCTGGATGAACTGGCCCGCAACGCGCTGGCAAAAGGTTTAATCAATCAGGATGAAGCCGATATTCTGACCCGTGCGGAAACCAGCCGTCTGCGCAGCATTAACGTTGACGATTTCGCAGCCGATGAGCTGGCGACCAAACCGGTAAAGCTCCCGGAGAAAGTCCGCAAGGTTGAAGCCGCATAAAACAATAACAGTTACCACATCACGACCAGGGCGGGGAATTTCCCCGCCTTTCTTTTTTACCCGGCGACCGACATTCAGCTGTCTGCGTTATCATTTTTTTAACAACATATTCCGCTGAGCAGCGAGAGACTGATATGGTGTTAAAATTACCCTGATGCTCTCATGATGATGGAGTTCAACACTGTGCCTGGTTTGAAAATTACGTTGTTGCAACAACCCCTGGTGTGGATGGATGGTCCCGCCAACCTGCGTCACTTCGATCGTCAACTGGAAGGCATTACCGGACGTGACGTCATAGTCTTGCCGGAAATGTTCACGACCGGATTCGCTATGGAGGCCGCAAAGCAGTCGATGTCAGCCGAAAACGTCATTGACTGGATGCAGAGTAAAGCGGTGCAAACAAATGCCCTGATTGCCGGCAGCGCGGCGCTGCAAACCGATCGCGGGCCGGTTAACCGCTTCTTGCTGGTCGAGCCCGATGGCACAACCCACTTCTATGACAAGCGCCATCTGTTCCGCATGGCCGAAGAACATCATCATTATGAGGCGGGTAACGAACGGGTTGTTTTTGAGTGGCGCGGCTGGCGAATTCTGCCGCTGGTGTGTTATGACCTGCGCTTCCCGGTGTGGTCACGTAACCATAACGACTACGATTTAGCGCTCTATGTGGCCAACTGGCCTGCCCCACGCTCACTTCACTGGCAGTCCCTGCTGGTGGCTCGCGCCATCGAGAATCTGGCCTATGTTGCCGGCTGTAACCGCGTCGGCACCGATGGCAACGGCCATCATTACCGCGGCGATAGCCGCATTATCAGCCCGCAGGGAGAAATTCTGGCAACGGCAGAACCCCATCAGGCAACGCGTCTGGATGCAGAGCTGTCGATGACGGCGCTCAAAGAGTATCGTGAGAAGTTTCCGGCCTGGCAGGATGCCGATCCGTTCACCCTGAACTGATCGTCTTCTCTCCCCTCGTTAACCGAGGGGACCCCGTTTTATACCTCGCCGCCGCCTCTTTTTCCCCCACCAGCCCGCAGAATAAGCGGGAGAAATAATATTTTTCCGGCGGGATTATTTCTGTTCTACACTCATTAAGTGGATAAAATTCAACAAGAACGAGCTTCATTTTCAAATAACTTTCAGCTTTTTTAAAACGATTCCATCTCGGTCCTGGTCCGGTTTTATTACCCGACCGGTACGGTTGTGCGCGCATTCTCAGCGAGAACAAACCATCATGGAAAATAATAATCTGCTTGTTGTTGAAAAAAGACTGGTTGCCCGTTTTCTGGATATGTTCATTCGCTTTGGACTTATCCTGGCATTAGCCTCTTTCTGCTATACCGTGTTTTCTCCGTTTCTTAATATGATGCTGTGGGCCGTTATCCTGGCCGTCACCCTCTACCCTCTTCATCAGTATTTTGCGACCAGGCTGGGAGGAAAACAGGGCTGGTCCTCAACCCTGATAGTCCTGCTCGGCATTGTGCTGATCGTGGTCCCCACGGTGCTGATGATTAGCTCTCTCGGCGAAAGCGTCAGCGTGATGATTGATAAGCTCAGCGGTCGTGCTTTCGTCATTCCGCCGCCATCAGCACATATCGCCACCATTCCCATCGTCGGAGAAAAAATTAGCGTCCTGTGGTTAAAAGCGTCCAACGATTTGCCGGGGCTGATTAGCAACTATCGCACTCAGATAGGAGACATCGCGAAAGCTACCCTCGGCATTCTTGCCAGTATGGGCGGTGGATTGCTTGGTTTTATCCTCTCCTTCATCGTGGCGGGGATTATCATGACCTGGGGCGCCGCCGGGGCAGACAGCGCCCGGCGCATTGCCATCCGCCTGACGGATGAGAACAAAGGACAATCTTTGGTGAAACTGTGCACCAGCACGATCCGTGCGGTGGCGCAGGGCGTTATCGGCGTCGCACTTATTCAGGCGCTGCTGGTGGGCGTCATTATGATCGTGGCAGGTATTCCGGCCGTGGGGATCTTCTTTATTCTGGCGCTGATCCTCGGGATCGCGCAGATTCCGGTGATTCTGGTGACCGCACCGGCGATTGCGTTGATGTGGAGCCTCGGCGATCACGGAACGGCTATGAATATCGTCTATACGATCTTGCTGATTGTGGCCGGTATGGCTGACAACGTGCTCAAACCGCTAATGCTCGGGCGCGGTGTCGATGCGCCTATGCCTGTGGTACTGCTTGGTGCATTAGGCGGCATGGCGGCCAGCGGTATTCTCGGTATGTTTATCGGCGCGACCCTACTCTCTATCGGCTATCGTATCTTCATGTCGTGGGTCAACGATGGGCAGGTCGGCGATAGCCAGACTCCCGTCGTTCCGGACGACAAAGATGCTCAATGAGCGCCGTGCCTGGCGTCTCCTGTTCACCGCTGGCGCCGGCCTTGTTCTCACCGCATGCACGACGCTGGGGCCAGACTATCATCCGCCGAAAACGCCGGAGCTAAGCCACTGGCAACCGGCTACGCAGCGGATGGCTTCCCGGTCGACGCCTGCCGATTACGCGCGGTGGTGGACGCAGCTCAACGATCCGACCTTAACGGCGCTGATTAACGAAGCGCTGCGAAAAAATCCGGATGTCAAAATCGCCGGTTTGCGTCTGCTGGAATCCCGGGCGCAGCTGGGGATCGCCGAGAGTTTACTGGGACCGCAGGCGACGATCGGCAGCGGCGATCTGCTGCGCACCGGCCAGCAACGTTCGGGAAACTATAGCTCAGGGACCCGCTACAGCGCCGGGGTCAATCTGGGATGGGAGATCGATTTCTGGGGTAAGTTTCAGCGCGGCGTCGAATCCGCCGATGCCAGCTATTTCGCCACGCTAGCGCAGTACGATGATATTCAGGTGCTGATGGCAGCCGAGGTGGCGCAGTGGTACGTCAATATCCGCATGCTGGAAGCCCGCCTGCAAATTACCCGCGGCAATGCGAAGATTCAGCAACGTAGCCTGCAGATCACCGAGCGGTTATTCCTCAGCGGCAACAGCGCAGAGCTGGACGTTCAGCAGGCAAAAACCCAGTACCTCTCCACGCTTTCGACGATCCCCCAACTGGAAACCAGCCTCGCACAGAGCCAGAATGCCCTGAGCGCGCTGCTGGCACGCAAACCCGGCCCCCTGCCGGAAATGGCGAGCCAGACCGGCGATATCCCGTCAGGCGAACTCTCGTTAGTGTCTGAACTTCCGGCCAACCTTCTGCGCCGGCGGCCCGACGTCAGGGCTGCTGAACGACAGATGGCCGCACAGTCGGCGCTTATCGGCGTGACGGAGAGCGAGCTCTACCCGTCCATCTCACTGATCGGCAGCGTCGGAATAAGCGGCAGGAGCGAGAGTAATGGCACGCTCAGCTGGGCGGCGGGCCCGACGTTTAGCTGGAATCTGCTGGATCAGGGGCGGCTCGGGAATCAGGTTCTGGTTCAGGATTCCCGTTTTCTCCAGCTTCACGAACACTATCGCGATACCGTCTTTCAGGCCGCGCGTGAAGTCGACGATGCGGCCATCGCCTACGCCAATGATAAAGATGAAATTGTGTTGCTGACCCAAACGGGTAAAGCCGCCAGCCGCTCCCTCGAAATAGCCAACACACAGTATCGTGAGGGAATGGCTGACTTTCAGCGCGTCCTTGACTCACAGCGGGCGCTGTTCAACCAACAAGAACGGTTGGTCAGCAGCCGCGGTGCGGCGATGCGCGATCTGATCGCGCTTTATAAAGCGCTGGGCGGCGGCTGGGAAAGTGGCCGAACACGCCCGCTGGTCGATGCTGCGACGGAATCGCACCTACGCCAGCGTGATAACTGGCTGCCGCTGCTGAATACCCCGCTTCCTTCCGCCACATCCCCTTCAGAAGGACCTTCGCCATGAATGACTCCTCCCCTTCACCAGGACAAGCCAGCCGTCGTACGGCCATCGGCCTGGTGGTGCTGATTGTACTGCTGATCTGCTTGTATTTAGTCACGGACAGAGTGACGCCCTATACCTCGCAGGCCAGGGTACAGGCCTTCGTCATTCCGGTCGCAGCGGAAGTAACCGGGCAAATAAAGAAGGTATATGTTCGTGACAATCAGCGTGTCGCTATGGGCGAACCGCTGTTTGAGCTGGATCCGGAACCTTATGATATCGCCCTGGCGCGCGCACGTTCGGATTATGCCACGGTGCTCAGCGCCGTGAAGGCCAACGGTGAAAGCGTGGTGGCGGCAAAGGCTGGCCTGCAGGCCGCCGCCACCGCTTACCAGAATGCCGCGAAAGATGCCGAGCGCCAGGAGCGGCTCTATCGTGAAGATCCCGGTACTATTTCCGTCCGGCGTCTGGAGATTGCCCAGGCCACCCGGGAAACCGCCCGTAGTCAGATGGCCGCCGCCGCCGCCGACGTGCGTCGAGCCATCGAAGCCGCCGGTGCAGCCGGCGACAATAATTCTCAGCTGTTAAGCGCCCGGGCCGCGGTGCGCAAAGCCGAACTGGACCGCAGTAAAAGCACCGTGATTGCCGGCAGCCGCGGGCTGATTACCGATTTACGCACCGAAGCTGGCCAGTTTGTTGGCGCAGGCGCCCCGGTGATGACATTGATTGCCCTGAACGATGTCTGGATCAACGCAGACATGACCGAAAATAACCTCGGTCGTATCCGGCCGGGTAATAAGGTGGCAATTCTTCTCGACAGCATGCCGGGACACATTTTTAGCGGCCAGGTACTCAGCATCGGCTATGGTATCAACGCATCGCAACCCCCGCCGGCCGGCGGCCTCCCTACCGTGGATAACAATCGTGACTGGCTCCGTCAGGCCCAGCGCTTCCCGGTTAAAATCGCCTTTGCAAGAGATGATGCCCCGCCGCCCACCAGCCTGCGGGTTGGCGGGCAGGCGGATGTGCTGGTTTATACCAGCGGCAGTAGCCTGCTGAACGTTGCGGGCTACCTGTATATCCGAGTCATGAGCCTGTTCTCCTGGCTCTATTAGGAGACCTGCGCGATGCATAACGTGGACCGCGCCGTACTGAGAATAAGCTGTGGTAGCGGACTGGCTGCGCTGGTCTGCTACGCCAGCGCGCTGCCGATGCCGCACCTCGGATGCATCATGGCCTGGATTGTGCTGTGCCAGGGGAAACCTTTAGCGCTGAAAAAAGGTCTCGTGAGGGGTTCTCTCCTGATAGTCACCATGACGGCTGGCATTCTGATGGTGCCATTACTGACCTATTACGCCCTACCAGGCGTGCTGCTCACGGCGCTGTTGCTGTATCAGCTGATGTTAATGGGCCTTTACGGGAAGACCACGCTGTCGATGCTGCTGGTGGTGGCGATAGCGGTGATTCCCATTGCCGGGCTGATTGAGCAGGCGCTGGCGATAGGACTGGCGCAAATGCTGGGGATCGGTTTTATTACCGGTACGCTGGTCAACGGGCTGGCGGTGGCGTTATTCCCGCCATCGCCGGGCCAGGCGCCCCCGCCCAGGGAGTCGCCGGCGGTCAGCGCTCCCCATCTCAGAGCGCTACGGGCGGTGATCATTGTGCTCCCCGTCTGGCTTCTGGCGCTGAGCCACCCGACGTTCTACATCCCGGCGGTGATGAAAACCGTCACGCTGGCGCAGCAGGCGACGACGCTCACCACGAAAACGTCGGGGAAAGAACTGGTGCTATCGACGCTACTGGGCGCGCTGTTGGCGCTGGGGCTGTGGTTCGGTCTTAGCCTCTGGCCGTCGCTGCTAATGCTGGTTCTCTGGCTGAGTCTGGCCAGTCTGTGGGTGGCCCGGCGACTGGTTCGCCTGGTGGCGGGACGGTTTCCGCCCTCTTTCTGGAGCAATGTCTGGATAACCGCCCTCATTCTGTTCGGGCCGGCGATTCAGGACAGCGATTCCGCAAAAGATGTCTGGACAGCCGCCGCGATGCGCTGCACGTTATATCTCATCATCGCGCTCTATGGCTGGGCCTGCATCGCCCTTCTCGAGCGCTGGCGCCCCCTTGACTCATCCTCAACAGAACTTCACTCAGGAGATTAACATGTTGCTTCCGCTGATTACGGGCATGCCCGTTATCCTGTGTAATATGCTGCTGCAATCTCTGGTGTCCATCTGGTGCATTCGCTTTTATCTCAAGCGTTTCCACAGCAAAGAGGAGCTACTTGCCGGCGTACTGGCGCTGTTTGGCACCATCATCATCATTTTAATGGGTAATTTGCTGCAGATTTTGCTCTGGGGAGTGCTGTTTGTCTGGCTGGGCGAGTTTCCGACGCTGCTGGATGCGGTGTATCACTCCGGGGTTAACTTCGCGACATTGGGGTATAGCGATGTTGTGATGAGCGCCAGATGGAAGCTGCTCGGCCCGCTGGAGGCGGTCAACGGGGCGCTGATGATCGGTCTGTCCGGCGCCTGCATGCTGGCCGTTATGCAACATCATATTCGCAAGCAATTGAAATATATGAAATGAACTCGGTGAGTTTGTTTTTACGAGCGCCGAAACGACGAAAGCCTGAATCATTGCTGATTCAGGCTTTCTGAATAGTGGCGGAACGGACGGGACTCGAACCCGCGACCCCCTGCGTGACAGGCAGGTATTCTAACCGACTGAACTACCGCTCCACTTACTGTTCCCTTGGGAACGAGGCGAATATTACGGATTCCCCGTAACGCCGTCAACGCTTTTTCTTCAGTTTTGAATCGTTTGCTGTAAAAATCACCCGTCAGATGATTTTTACAGCATATCTCAGTGGCTCAGGCGCGCCACAGGCAGCTTCCGCCTTTCTTTTGCACCAGATCGAGTCGGGATTCATGGCTCACGATCTCGTCATCAGTCGCATAAACCACGCGTAACTTGCTGGCGGCGCGAACAACCCGCTGTATTCCCATTTCTCCGGCCTGCTGCTGCCCCTCACCTTCCATTGAAAATGCCATCGTCGTCTGACCACCGGTCATCATCAGATAGACATCGGCCAGAATCTGGGCATCAAGTAATGCCCCGTGCAGCGTACGCTTACTGTTGTCTATTTCATAACGTGAGCACAGCGCATCCAGGCTATTACGCTTACCGGGGAACATTTTCCGCGCCAGCGCGAGGCTATCGGTGACTTTGCAGAAAGTATTCGTTTTCGCAATGCCGCGATTCAGCTTGCTGAATTCATAATCCATAAAGCCGATATCAAACGAGGCATTATGGATGACCAGCTCCGCGCCGCGGATATAGTCTATAAACTCGTCGGCCACATCCGCAAACACCGGTTTATCCATCAGGAATTCATCGGCGATCCCGTGAACGCCGAACGCTTCCGGGTCCACCAGCCGGTCCGGTTTCAGATAAACATGGAAGTTGTTCCCGGTGAGGCGGCGGTTGATCACCTCTACCGCACCGATCTCAATGATCTTATGTCCTTCGTAGTGCGCACCGATCTGATTCATACCGGTGGTTTCAGTATCGAGAACAATCTGTCGTGTAATTGCAGTGCTCATATCAGTCATTTATGTCAGACTTGCCGTTTATCTATCGATTTCAATTACAGGAAGTCTACCAGAGATGCTTAAACAGGTAGAAATTTTCACCGATGGTTCATGCCTGGGAAATCCTGGGCCCGGTGGTTATGGGGCAATTTTACGCTATCGCGGAAAAGAAAAAATCTTTAGTCAGGGCTATCACCTCACCACCAACAACCGGATGGAGATGATGGCGGCAATCGTCGCTCTCGAAGCGCTGAAAGAGCAGTGCGAAGTGATCCTCAGCACCGACAGCCAGTACGTGCGTCAGGGGATCACCCAGTGGATCCATAACTGGAAAAAACGCGGCTGGAAAACCGCTGACAAAAAACCGGTTAAAAATGTCGATCTCTGGCAGCGCCTGGATGCCGCGCTCGGTCAGCATCAAATCAAATGGGAATGGGTCAAAGGCCACGCCGGTCACCCGGAAAATGAACGCTGTGATGAGCTGGCACGCGCTGCCGCCTCCAGCCCGACGCAGAGCGACACCGGCTACCAGCCAGAAAGCTAACTCTGCCCGTTGCGCCACTGCCGCGTGGCGCCAACCGTCTGACGCAGCTGCGTTTTTGCTTTTCCTGATTTCATCGGGTTTAGCGTCAGCGGAACCGTCCGTTTTCGGGCAACAATCAGCTGCAGGCAGCCCAGAGCCGGCAGGTGCGCGCTGAGGAGTTTGCCGCCATGCCTGGACCAGGGCAGTACCTGATAGCGGCCATAATGCAGCACCTCAAAATTCAATAACGCCAGCCAGTCCAGCTGGCGCGTCAACGTAAACATCCGGCTGTTGTAGGGGGTCGTCTTACGTAATACCGGCACCAGCTTACGCAGCCCCATCAGACTGACGGGGTTAAAGCCGGTCAAAATCATCCAGCCGTCATCAATCAATACCCGGTCGGCCTCACGTAGCAAACGATGCGGATCGCTGCACCACGGCAAAGTATGCGCCAGCAGGCAGGCATCAACCGATTTTTCCGCAAAAGGAAGATGCAGCGGATCGGCTTTCACCTGAATCGGGTTGCCCTGCAAAGATACATTCACCTGATGAGAGATAGCACAGGCTTCCGTATTGATTTCCGCGCTCAGATTGCCAATCTTAAGCAAATGAAAGCCATATAATTTAGCCAGCCACGGTTTCATCTGCCGTTCCAGCGATTCGCGATAGTATTCGCCCCAGGGCATACTGGACCAGTGCTCGGGCGCTGTGATTGTCTGAGGTATCCTTGCCGGCTTCATCGCAACCTTCCGCTACGCTTTGAGAGGTAATTAATGAATCTTATCAGCATTCCCGCATTTCAGGACAACTACATCTGGGTTCTTAGTGAGGAGAACGGCCGCTGTCTTATCGTCGATCCCGGCGAAGCGGCGCCGGTACTGGCCGCCATCGAGACCAATCACTGGCAACCCGAAGCCATTTTGCTGACCCACCACCACCACGATCATGTTGGCGGCGTAAAACAACTGCGTGAAAAGTTCCCGGGTCTTGTGGTTTACGGACCGGCAGAAACCCAGGATAAAGGCACCACTCACCTGGTGGCCGATGGCGATCGGGTGATGATTTTGGGTCACGAATTTTCTATTTTTTCCACGCCCGGTCACACTTTAGGACACATCTGTTTCTACAGCGAACCTTATCTTTTCTGTGGCGATACAATGTTTTCCGGCGGCTGCGGAAGACTTTTCGAAGGAACGGCGGATCAGATGTATCAATCATTTAGGAAAATAAACGCGCTTCCTGAGGATACTCTGATTTGTTGTGCACATGAGTATACTTTAGCAAATATGAAGTTTGCATTGAGTATCCTGCCTCATGACAGGGATATAAATGATTACTACCATAAAGTTAATGAGTTACGTGCAAAAAAACAAAAAACACTCCCCGTAACTCTGAAAAATGAGCGACGTATAAATATTTTTTTACGCACGGATGACAATGATTTAATTAAAGAAATATCCAAAGAAACAAATTTGCAACACTCTGCGCAGAGATTTGCCTGGTTAAGGTCAAAGAAAGATGACTTCTGATATTTAATTCTTGTCATTCGCCGCCTTCACCGTTATTCTTGCTCGTCTTTTAAGCAACTATTGACACACACATGAAGGCACGAGCGATTTTACTCGCCTCTGTCCTGCTGGTGGGGTGCCAGTCGTCGAAAAACGATGGCAACGTCCAACAGCACGCACAGAGCCTTTCTGCAGCTGGTCAAGGGGAAGCAGGTAAGTTCACAAGTCAAGCGCGCTGGTTAGATGATGGAACCTTCTACGCGCAAGACCAGGATCTGTGGACTTCCATAGGCGACGAGCTAAAGATGGGAATACCGGAAAATCCCCGGATTCGCGAACAAAAACAGAAGTATTTAAGTAATAAGAGCTATCTCCACGATGTAACTTTACGGGCAGAGCCGTATATGTACTGGATAGCCGGGCAAGTTAAGAAACGTAACATGCCAATGGAACTGGTATTACTACCCATAGTGGAGAGCGCTTTTGACCCGCACGCAACGTCTGGCGCCAATGCCGCAGGCATCTGGCAGATCATTCCGAGCACCGGGCGCAATTATGGTTTGAAACAGACCCGCAGCTACGATGCGCGTCGTGACGTCGTCGCCTCTACAACGGCGGCGCTGGATATGATGCAGCGTCTGAACAAGATGTTCGACGGCGACTGGTTGTTAACTGTCGCAGCGTACAACAGCGGCGAAGGTCGGGTGCTGAAGGCAATGAAAGCGAACCGTTCGCGTGGTAAACCCACCGATTTCTGGTCACTTCCATTACCGCGGGAAACCAAGGTGTATGTGCCTAAAATGCTGGCGTTGAGTGATATTCTCAAAAACAGCAAACGTTATGGCGTGAAGCTGCCGACGGCAGACGAAAGCCGTGCGCTGGCGCGTGTTCGCCTCGACAGTCCGGTTGAGATTAGCCAGCTCGCAGATATGGCAGGTATACCCGTCGGCAAGCTGAAAACCTTCAACGCCGGCGTCAAGGGATCAACCCTCGGTGCCAGCGGGCCAAAGTACGTTATGGTGCCACAAAAGCACGCCGCTCAGCTGCGTGAATCACTGGCCTCTGGCGACATTGCCGCCGTGCAACCTACGCTGCTGGCGGACAACACGCCGTTGACCAGCCGTAGCTACAAGGTGCGTTCGGGTGATACGGTTTCCGGGATTGCTTCGCGTCTTGGCGTATCGACGAAAGATCTGCAGCAGTGGAATAACCTGCGCGGGTCTGGGTTGAAAGTGGGCCAAAACCTGGTGATTGGCGCCGGTAGCAGCGCGCAGCGTCTTGCCAACAACAGCGATAGCATCACCTATCGCGTGCGTAAAGGCGATTCGTTGTCGAGCATCGCGAAACGTCACGGCGTGAATACACGTGATGTGATGCGCTGGAATAGCGGCACGGGTGATCTGAAGCCTGGCGACCAGCTGACGCTGTACGTGAAGAACAGCGACAGGCCAGATTCCTGATATATCGACTTAATAGAAAAGGCACCGGAATCCGGTGCCTTTTTGTTTTAACGCGTTTTTTGTTTTAAAGCGCTTTATGCGCTTCAAACATAATCGTATCGCTGGTAAATGAGCCGTCCTGCTGCAAAGCGAAATAGGCTTTGACCTCTGCGGATGCGCTCTCCTGATATAAACGGATGGCCTCCACCAGCGGCGCTGGCGTGCGCATCCGGGCGACCCAGGAGGCAAATTCCAGCGGCAAGCGATCGGTCAACAGCTGATTGACGGCCAGCCCGGCCTCATTCGCTAACGCCAGCCATTCTCCGCTCGAGTAGTTACGCACATGGGACGTATCACGCAGCGCTTCAACGGTTTGCAGCCAGATATCGCGCACGGGATGCCCGGGCGACATCACATCCATAATAATCATCACGCCGCCCGGCTTCAGGACGCGCTTAACCTCACGCAGCGCCTGGCCAACATCATGCCAGTGATGGGCAGAATAGCGGCTTATCACCACATCAAAGCTGGCATCGGCAAACGGCAGCGTTTCAGCATACCCCTGTTGGGTAGCAATATTGGTGAAACCTTTATCTTTTGCGGCTTCAGCAACCACCTCCAGCATCTGGCTCGATAAATCATAAGCCGTGACCTGCGCCACCTGCCCCGCTGCGGTAAAGCTGGCGTGCCCTGCCCCGCATCCCATATCCAGCAACGTTGCCTGTGGGAAATCGGCCAGCCGTTCGGCCAGGCGCTGCAGATCGCGCCCGGAAGCGTGCACGGCGCTGGTCAGGTAGGCGCTAGCCTGTGAGCCGAACTGCTTTTCGACATTGTCATGGTGAGAGCGTGTTGTCATTGTGTTGTCCTTCGGTTGTGTGAGTAATTAAGGGCAGCATCGTGCTGAGCGCAGACCTGCCCGATGGCAGGCCTGACATACCTTAATTAATCAGGCTTGCCGGGACTGAATTCGACTAGTAGCGGGTTGTGGTCAGAGGCGCGCGTCACCAGCACGGAAGCATCGTGTACGCTTAACCCACGATAGAAGACAAAATCAAGCGGGCGACCAAACGCGCGGCGGCGCTGATCGTCAGGGAAACGGACTTCACGCAGCGACATTTCTCGCGCAAAGTGATAGAGCGCATTCATTCGTGAGCGGCTCCAGGCATTGAAGTCACCGGCCATAATCACCGGTCCACTGTGATGGGCAATTTGATCGCCAATCGGCAGCAGCTGCTTGCTGTAGACATCGACGCCGAGGCTGAAATTTACTGCGTGAATATTCACAACCATCAGTAAACGCGTATCCGGCAGCGGATACACGGTCACTAACGCAGACTTTGCCAGCCGCAGAATCGGCTCACGCTCGCGCAGCGGGCAGCAGTACACCGGATGCGCCGAAGCCAGCGTCATGACACCAGAGGGGTGCTGCGGCAACACCAGAGCCGGAACCTGATCGGCGGCCAGGTAGTTCGTCGTCGCAAATCGCACCATTTCAGGGGTCGTTTGTGCTTCCTGTAACAGCACAAGATGGGCATCTTTACCGAAGTTCTTGAGAACGGACTTCCACTCAGCGCGCTGCTGCTTAAAGATATTCCACACCAGGACGCGGATCTTTTCATCTGTGCTTAATGGCACGCCGGCAGGAAATGCCTGGCCCACGCTTGCGAATGACCCCGGAGGCAAAATTCTCTCCGCGGGCTGTCCGGCAACGTAGCGCATAGCATAAGTGTTCTTTCGCAATTTGGGCATCAAACCTCGATAACAGGAAACCAGCCTGACTGCGGCTGGTTCTTCTGTTATAGGGACTTTCACGGGTACTTTCAATGCAATTCGCGAGAAACCTTTATCCTTCGACGTTCACCGTCTTTGCCGGTCGGTACTTATCCAGACGCCCACTGCGCACTACCAGCAGCAGCGCGGCGAAGACAATGATGGCCCCTATCCACGGCGTCTCGGCCAGACCATAGCGCTCCACCGTTTGCCCACCGATAACGGAACCTAACGCTATGCCAACGTTGAATGCGGCGATATTCAGGCCGGAGGCCACGTCAACCGCACCCGGCGTATACTGCTCGGCTTTTTGCACTACGTAAACCTGCAGCCCCGGCACGTTACCGAAGGCAAAAATCCCCATCACCAGCACCGTTGCCAGCGCAGCATACTGGATACTGGCGGTAAACTGGAACACCAGCAGCAGGACGACCAGGGCGGCAAAGATAAATTTCAGTGCCGCAACGGCCCCATGCTTGTCGGCCAGTTTTCCGCCCCAGACGTTGCCAATGGCCACCGAGATACCATAGCCCAACAGAATCCAGCTCACCGTTGATGGACTAAATCCGGCCAGCTCCTGCATCATGGGGGCCAGGAAAGTAAACGCGGTGAAGACCCCGCCATATCCCAATGCGGTGATGGCATAAATCATCAACAGGCGCGGATGGGTGAGGACTTTTATCTGATCGCGCAGGCTTGCGCTGGCGCGGCCTGGGATGTTGTTCGGTACCAAAATCAGACTGCTCACCAGTGCAATGACGCCGAGAATGGAGACGGCGAGAAAGGTTTCTCGCCAGCCAAAATGCTGACCGATAAAGGTCCCGATCGGCACACCGGTCACCAGGGCGACCGTTAAGCCACCAAACATAATGGCGATGGCCGAAGCGGCTTTCTCTTTCGGTACCAGGCTCGTCGCGATAGTTGAGCCAATTGAGAAAAACACACCGTGTGCCAGGCCCGTCAGCAGACGTGCAAAGACCAGCGTCGCATAGCCAGGAGCCTGCCAGGCCAGCAGGTTACCGGCGGTAAAGAGCACCATCAGCGCCAGAAGCAGCTGTTTACGCGGCATACGTCCGGTTAATGCGGTCAGCACCGGCGCCCCGATGGCGACCCCCAGTGCGTAGATAGAAACCAACAGGCCGGCAGAAGGCAACGAGATCGCCAATTGTTCCGCAATCGTGGGGACCAGCCCCACAATCACAAATTCCGTGGTACCAATAGCAAAGGCACCGATTGTTAAGGCAAGTAGCGCCAGTGGCATAATTTACTCCATATCATCAGGATTAAGATGACACGTAGTATGAAGCGGTGTTTAAATAACAAAAACTATCAAAGTCTCAATAGAATTTTGCTACAGGTGCAATAATGAGAGCCACTTCAGAAGAGATAGCCATCTTTATCGCCGTCGTTGAAAGCGGGAGCTTTAGCCGGGCGGCCGAACAGCTGGGGCAGGCTAACTCCGCCGTCAGTCGGGCGGTAAAGAAGCTGGAATCAAAACTTGGCGTCAGCCTACTGAACCGCACAACCCGTCAGCTCAACCTGACTGAAGAGGGAGAGCGCTATTTTCGTCGCATGCAGATTGTTCTGCAGGAGATGGCGGCGGCGGAGAATGAGCTTCTGGAGACCCGGACGACGCCGAGGGGATTGCTACGCGTTGATGCCGCTACGCCGGTGATGTTGCATTTCCTGATGCCGCTGGTGAAACCTTTCCGCGAGCGTTATCCGGAAATGACCCTGTCGCTGGTGTCATCAGAAACCTTTATCAATCTGATTGAGCGTAAGGTCGACGTCGCGATCCGCGCCGGCACGTTAACAGATTCCAGCCTTCGCGCCCGGCCGCTTTTTAACAGCTACCGCAAAATTATCGCCTCCCCGGACTATCTGGCTCGCCACGGTACGCCGAAAAATGTCGCTGACCTGAAAGATCACCTGTGCCTGGGCTTTACCGAGCCGGTCTCGTTGAATACCTGGCCTGTCTCCTGCTGCGATGGCCAACTGCTGGAAGTGAATTGTGAGATCTCGTCGAACAGCGGGGAAACCCTTAAGCAGCTATGTCTGGCGGGGAATGGTATTGCCTGTCTGTCCGATTATATGGTCAACCAGGAAATTGTGCGCGGGGAGTTTGTTGAACTGCTGGCCGAGAAACGCCTGCCGGTTGAAATGCCGTTCAGCGCGGTTTACTACAGTGACAGAGCCGTTAGCACGCGCATCCGGGCATTTATCGACTTTCTTAGCGAGCACGTAAAACAGCTCCCGCAGGAGCTGTGATACGCGCGTTCCCGACCGCTCTTTTCGCGCACTCGGCCAGGCACTGTACTGATTCAGACGATCAATCCCACTCAGGCGCCAGGCCTTCCGGGCTCACCAGACGATCGTTGCAATCCAGCGCGGCGATCGCTTTGCGATCCTCCTCATCCAGCTGAAGATCCTGAGCTTTCAGGTTGCTCGCCAGGTTTTCACGCTTCGTTGAAGATGGGATCACCGCGTAGCCTTCTCCCAAAGCCCAGGCCAGAATCACCTGTGCCGGCGTCGCATTGTGTTTCGCCGCAATGCCCGCAATCACTTCATCTTGCAGCGCCTTACCATAAGCCAGCGTCATGTAAGAGGTGATATGGATACCGTGTTCCGCAGCCCACTCCACCACTTTACGGTTTTGCAGGTACGGAGAGAGCTCAATCTGATTGGTCGCGATATTTTCTGCACCGACGGCGGCAATCGCACGTTCCATTAGCGGGATGGTGAAGTTAGAGATACCAATCTGGCGGGTCAGCCCCTGCTTTTTCGCTTCCAGCAGCGCCGGCATAAATGCTTCGACGGCAACGGTATCGTTCGGCGACGGCCAGTGGATCAGCGTCAGATCGACATAATCTGTACGCAGCTTCTGCAGGCTCTCTTCAAGACTGGCGATAAGCTTTTCCGGGCTCAGGTTTTCAATCCATATTTTGGTGGTGATAAACAGCTCATCACGCGCCACGCCGCTTTCGGCGATAGCCTGGCCAACGGCCGCTTCATTATCATAGATCTGGGCGGTATCTATCGTACGGTAGCCCAGTTCCAGCGCCGTTTTCACTGATGCGATGACAACGTCATCTTTCAGGCGGAAGGTTCCAAGACCAAATGCAGGGATTGCCATAAAATTCCTCTTTTTTACTTAGTGTTAACTCATTGAGAATGATTATGACTGAGGCGATAGAGGGGAAAAAGATCGATAAATGCAGAGGATTTTTGCTGAAACAGCAACAATAGTACGACGGAAAAAGAAAAAGCCCTGAGCAAATGCTCAGGGCTTTTAATAAGTGGCGGAACGGACGGGACTCGAACCCGCGACCCCCTGCGTGACAGGCAGGTATTCTAACCGACTGAACTACCGCTCCACCGAATTTTTCTACAACTACTGATTTTTACATCAGTTTACTGCGTAATTTGATGCCTGGCAGTTTATGAATCACTCTGTGATTCACCCTTCGGGCCGTTGCTTCGCAACGTTCAAAAGCGTTCGCTTTTGTCCTACTCTCTTTCGAGTAGTGAACTGCCTCAAAGGTCAGTGCCATACTTCTAA
>NZ_BCYR01000018.1 GCF_001598295.1 Klebsiella ornithinolytica NBRC 105727 = ATCC 31898 | reverse complement strand
AGGCTGGTACGCCTGATGCTGCGGATAAGACGGCTCCGGCTGGTAAACCGGCTGCTGCACCGGCGCCTGCTCAGGCTGGTACGCCTGATGCTGCGGATAAGACGGCTCCGGCTGGTAAACCGGCTGCTGTACCGGCGCCTGCTCAGGCTGATACGCCTGATGCTGCGGATAAGACGGATCTGGCTGGTAAACCGGCTGCGGCACGTGCTCAGCTACCGGTTCAGCCCATGCCTGTGGCGCTGCGGTGGCAGCAGCTGCTGCAGCCAGCGGGTCGGCAATACTGTGACCATTTAATAGCGGATCGTAAGGGTCAAAATCTCCCGGCCGCGCCGCGCTGGCGCCAGAGAACAGCACATCGTCAGCATCGCCCGGACGTGCGGCGCTGGAACCCGAAAAGAGTACATCGTCCGCCGCTACGGGCGCCCCGTTGGCGCTGAACTGCACATCCTCTTCGGCATCATCCATACGTTTGCCAGAGAACAGCGCGGCATCGGTTTTACGCCCCATCGGATTGGAGAATTTCTCCGCCAGACGCTGACGGCGCGCGAGCGCGCTGCGTAAAATGCGCGCACGACGAGATTCCTGCGGCTTCACGGCGTCGTCGTAGTCGTCTTCATCGTCTTCGTATTCGTCCTCATCCACCCAGGTATCGTCCCGACGGGTACGGTTACTGGCGAATGTCAGAACAGACAAAATCGCACCGCCGAGTTTTTCGGCAATGCTGACCCATGACCAACCGGTAAACAGCGTTAAACCTGCCGCCCAGATGCACAGCAGCGCAATAGTGCCGCCGCTGCTGTGCAGCAACGGTTGCAGAGTGGTGCTCAGCAAACTGCCGATCACGCCGCCGGAGGCAAAATACCAGATATCATCGGCGTTAATCGCGGCCAGGCCGCAGGAGGTCAGAATCAGCGCCAGTGCGCCAATTAAGCGTAGCGATACGGCGAAGTAGTCGATGTACTCGTCGCTGGCCTGATTACGCCAGGCAAACCAGCAGCCGCCGATAATAATTACGGGAATGGTGTAAGCCATTACGCCAAAAATGAAAAATAGCGTATCGGCAAGCCAGGCTCCCGGAATGCCACCTATGTTATGAATAGGTTCGTGCCAGGCCGTTTGCGACCAGCTAGGATCCGAGGGATTAAAGCTCAGTAATGCCGCCATCAGCCAGATGGCAAACAGGGAGCAAAGGATGAGTAACGCCTCAAGGAGTCGGCGCCCGCTGCTTAACTTGGTCAGTTTGACTTCTTTGTCTTCGGTGTATTCCTGGCTCAAAAAAGGCTCTCCAGGTATCAGGCTGTTTCCTGCCTGCTGCTAAAACGGACAACAGTGCCGGGTCACCCCGGCACTGTTGCTGTATGGATTAACAGGAGTGTAATCAAACTACGTCGATTTTGCACCTGTTCCGTGTTAGCGCGTCTTAATTACCAGACGATTACTTTGCTTGACTTCTTCCATTACCACGTAGGTACGGGTGTCGTTCACGCCCGGCAGACGTAGCAGGGTCTCGCCCAGTAATTTGCGATACGCTGACATATCCGGCACGCGGGTTTTCAACAGATAGTCGAAATCACCGGATACCAGATGACACTCTTGAATTTCTTCAAGTTTTTGCACAGCGGCGTTAAATTGCTCAAACACATCCGGCGCGCCACGATTCAGAGTAATCTCAACAAATACCAGAAGTGATGCATCCAGATAGTGCGGGTTGAGCAGCGCCGTATAGCCCTGAATAAAACCCTGTCTTTCCAGTCGACGCACGCGCTCAAGGCAAGGCGTCGGGGAAAGTCCCACCCGTTTAGAAAGTTCGACGTTTGAAATACGCCCGTCTTTTTGAAGCTCATTCAAAATATTACGATCGATGCGGTCGAGATCTTTGCCAGGGCGCTTCTTGCTATCTACCATTATTATTGTCTCTCTGTATTCCTTCCCTACTCCTGTTCCGACTCAGAGCCTTCACTGCCCGAGTCCATCCTGTTCTTACCCGTATACGACATCGAGTAACCCCAGGGGTACGTGAGAAGCCCGTTGCCTGACGGCAGCCACCGACATCACGCATGGCGTCTGTCCACACCATGCGTAGATTTCGCTAACCCGGATAAAAATGGCATTTGCGTGCATGAAAATTCGCCGCACGCGAAACACTGCTTTTTGTCTTCCATGAATGTTTTCGCAAAAGCACAGGGGATTGTCAAAGCAAAACATCGATTTTTAGTACAAGATGCCAGATATTCATTATCCACCCCCGGTGATTCTCATGTTTTCCTCTTATAATTGTCCTGCCGACAGTAGAATTAGTTATATTCTTCGCACGTAAAATCGCCAGTTCATTGGCGGCCTCTATTGCACATATCGTTAACAAAACTGCTGCGCTCTTTTTTTACGACAACAAATTCCCTACAATCCAGCCCAATGTATGCCAATAAATTATGGGGATCTCATGGGCACGACCAAACACAGTAAACTGCTTATTCTTGGTTCTGGACCTGCGGGATATACCGCTGCAGTCTACGCCGCGCGCGCAAACCTGCAGCCGGTACTGATTACCGGCATGGAAAAAGGCGGTCAGCTGACCACCACCACGGAAGTGGAAAACTGGCCGGGCGATCCCAACGATCTGACCGGGCCGCTGCTGATGGAACGTATGCACGAACATGCGACGAAATTTGATACCGAAATTATTTTCGACCATATCAATAGCGTCGATCTGCAAAACCGTCCTTTCCGCCTGGTCGGCGACAGCGGCGAGTACACCTGTGACGCGCTGATTATCGCCACCGGCGCTTCAGCACGCTATCTGGGGCTACCGTCAGAAGAAGCATTCAAAGGACGCGGCGTATCCGCCTGCGCAACCTGCGACGGATTCTTCTATCGCAACCAGAAAGTGGCCGTCATTGGCGGCGGCAATACCGCGGTGGAAGAAGCCCTGTACCTCTCTAACATCGCGTCCGAAGTCCACCTGATTCACCGCCGTGATACCTTCCGCGCGGAAAAAATCCTGATTAATCGTCTGATGGATAAAGTGGCCAACGGTAATATCGTGCTGCATACCCATCGCACGCTGGAAGAAGTGACGGGCGACCAGATGGGCGTCAGCGGTCTGCGTCTGCGTGATACGCAGAATGCCGACAATGTCGAGTCTCTGGAGGTCGCGGGTCTGTTTGTCGCGATTGGCCACAGCCCCAACACGGCCATTTTCGAAGGCCAGCTGGCGCTGGAAAACGGCTATATCAAAGTGCAGTCCGGGATCCACGGCAATGCCACCCAGACCAGCATTCCGGGCGTATTCGCCGCGGGTGATGTGATGGACCATATCTATCGCCAGGCCATCACCTCTGCCGGTACCGGCTGTATGGCGGCGCTGGATGCTGAACGTTATCTTGATGGTTTAGCTGACGCGTGCAAATAATCTTTACAAGTCAGTAACAAAGGTAAAGAAGGCGACGAAAAGTCGCCTTTATTTTTTCCTCGTTGTAACATTGCGTGGCCTAAAAACCTCATAACTACACCTGCTAAGTGCGCAATGAATAAAACCCGTCAACAAGAGTTAACACGCTGGTTAAAAGAGCAAAGCATTCTCTCCCGTCGCTGGTTGATGATTTCCCGCGCGCTGGGCGTCATTAGCGGCCTGCTGATCGTCGGTCAGGCCTGGCTGCTGGCGCGGATCCTTCATCGCATGATTATGGAGAGTATTCCGGCGACGGCGCTGGTATTGCCGTTTATCGTCCTGGTGCTGATTTTTGTTCTGCGTGCCTGGGTGGTATGGCTACGCGAGCGGGTAGGTTTCTATGCCGGGCAGCATATTCGCTATGAAATCCGCCGCCAGGTGCTCGATCGCCTGCAGCAGGCTGGCCCTGCGTGGATTCAGGGGAAACCCGCCGGAAGCTGGGCGACGCTGGTACTTGAACAAATTGACGATATGCACGACTACTACGCGCGTTATCTCCCGCAGATGACCCTCGCCGCCAGCGTCCCGCTGCTGATTGTGATCACCATTTTCCCGATAAACTGGGCGGCGGCGCTGATTCTTCTCGGCACTGCCCCGCTGATCCCGCTGTTTATGGCGCTGGTCGGCATGGGCGCGGCGGAGGCCAATCGCCGCAACTTCCTGGCGCTCGCTCGCCTGAGCGGCCACTTTCTCGACCGCCTGCGCGGGATGGAAACGCTGCGCCTCTTTCACCGTGGCGAAGCGGAAACGGACAATATTCGCCATGCTTCCCAGGATTTCCGCCAGCGGACGATGGAAGTGTTGCGCCTCGCCTTTCTCTCCTCCGGCGTACTGGAGTTTTTCACCTCGCTCTCCATTGCTCTGGTCGCGGTTTACTTCGGTTTCTCCTATCTCGGCGAGCTCAACTTTGGCCACTATGGCGTGGGCGTCACCCTGATGTCAGGTTTCCTGGCCCTGATCCTGGCGCCGGAATTTTTCCAGCCGCTGCGTGATTTAGGCACCTTTTACCATGCCAAAGCTCAGGCCATCGGTGCTGCGGATAGTCTGAAAACGTTTATGGAAAAGCCGCTGGCGCAGGAAACTCGCGGCGAGAAGATCCTCAGCGACAACGAATTGATTAGTCTCGAAGCGCGCGATGCGGTTATCAAATCGCCGGAAGGCAAAGTCCTGGCGGGGCCGCTGAACTTTACGCTCCCGGCCGGTAAACGCGTCGTGCTGGTCGGGCAGAGCGGCTCCGGCAAAAGTTCGCTTTTGAATGCATTGACCGGTTTTCTCCCCTACGACGGCTCGCTGTTGGTCAACGGCGTTGAACTGCGCGATCTTGACGTCAGCCGCTGGCATCGTCTGCTCAGCTGGGTGGGGCAGAACCCGCAGCTACCGGCCGCCACGCTACGCGAAAACGTTCTGCTGGCCTGGCCGGAAGCCAGCGAAGCACAGCTTCAGCTCGCGCTGGATAAGGCCTGGGTGAGCGAATTCATCTCCCAACTGCCGCAAGGGATTAATACGCCGGTCGGCGATCAGGCGGGTCGCCTGTCCGTCGGGCAGGCGCAGCGTATCGCCGTGGCGCGGGCGCTGCTGGTACCGTGCCGGCTGTTGTTGTTGGATGAGCCGGCCGCCAGCCTTGATGCGCATAGCGAACAGCGGGTCATGCAGGCGCTCTTTAATGCCTCTTCGCAGCAAACAACGCTGATGGTGACCCACCAGCTGGAAGGTATCGCCGACTGGGATGCCATCTGGGTGATGCAGGATGGTCAGATCGTCGAACAAGGGACCTATAGCCAGTTGGCTATGGCAAACGGGCCTTTTGCCGCCCTGTTGGCCCACCGGCAGGAGGAGATTTAAATGCGCGCACTATTACCTTATCTGGCGTTGTACAAACGGCATATCTGGCTGCTGACTCTCGGCGTGGTTCTGGCTATCGTCACCCTGCTGGCCAGTATCGGCCTGCTGACGCTATCAGGCTGGTTTTTATCCGCTTCTGCCGTCGTTGGCGTCGCCGGTATTTACAGTTTCAACTATATGCTGCCGGCAGCCGGCGTTCGCGGGGCGGCGATTATCCGTACCGCCGGTCGCTATTTCGAACGTCTGGTCAGCCATGACGCCACTTTCCGCGTGTTACAGCATCTGCGGGTGTTTACCTTCAGTAAGCTGCTCCCCCTCTCCCCTGCCGGGCTGGCGCGTTTTCGTCAAGGTGAACTCCTCAACCGGGTGGTCGCCGACGTCGACACCCTGGATCATCTCTACCTGCGGGTCATCTCGCCGCTGATCGGCGCACTGGTTGTCATTGTGGTGGTCACCGCAGGCTTAAGCATTCTCGATGTCACGCTGGCGCTGACGCTAGGCGGTATTATGCTGGTGACCCTGCTGGTCCTGCCGCCGCTGTTTTATCGCGCCGGGAAACCCGCCGGTGAGAGCATCACGCAAATGCGCGGGCAGTACCGTCAACAGCTAACCGCCTGGCTGCAAGGACAGGCTGAACTGATGCTGTTCAGCGCCAGCGACCGCTACCGCAAGCAGCTGGAGAAAACCGAGCAGCGCTGGCAGGATGCCCAGCGTCGTCAGGCAGAGCTGACTGCGCTGTCGCAGGCGCTGATGCTGCTGATTGGTGGTGTTGCCGTGGTTGCTATGCTGTGGCTCACCTCTGCTGGCGTAGGCGGCAACAGCCAGCCCGGCGCGCTGATCGCCCTTTTTGTCTTCTGCGCGCTGGCGGCATTTGAAGCGCTGGCGCCGGTTACCGGCGCCTTTCAGCATCTCGGACAGGTCATTGCTTCCGCCCGCCGAATTACGCAGATTACCGGGCAACAGCCGGAGGTCACTTTCGCCGCCGGCGAGGGGCAGGCGTTCGGGCAGATCTCATTGACGTTGAACCAGGTCACCTTCAGCTATCCGCAGCAGCCTTCTCCGGCGCTGGAAAATATCTCATTGCAGGTCGGCGCAGGAGAGCATATTGCCATTCTTGGCCGCACCGGCTGCGGTAAATCTACGCTGCTGCAGCTTCTGACCCGCGCCTGGGATCCGGCGAATGGCGAGATTTTACTCAACGACCAGCCGTTAACCCGGCTCAACGAAGCCACTTTGCGTCAGGCGATGAGCGTCGTCCCCCAACGTGTGCATCTGTTCAGCGCCACGCTGCGCGATAACCTGTCGCTGGCCGCCCCCGGCGCCAGCGATATCCAGCTGATGAAAGCCCTGGAACGTGTCGGGCTGGAAAAATTACTGGAAGATAGCGGTCTCAACGCCTGGCTGGGCGAAGGCGGCCGCCAGCTTTCCGGCGGTGAACTGCGCAGACTGGCCATTGCCCGTGCGCTGCTGCACGATGCGCCGCTGATGTTACTCGATGAGCCGACCGAAGGCCTTGATGCGACGACAGAGAGCCAGATCCTCGATTTACTGGCTGAAGTGATGCGCGAAAAAACCGTGCTGATGGTGACTCACCGCCTGCGCGGACTGGCGCGGTTTAATCGGATAATTGTCATGGACAACGGCAAGATTATTGAGCAAGGTAGTCACGCGGAACTGCTGGCTGAACAGGGGCGTTACTACCAGTTTAAGCAGCGTCTGTAGTCCGGCTGTTTCACGCCGTTTTGCGTATATACTCAATGAGTTTCAGGCGTGCTGAAAAGAGCGGTCCGCTGCGTCATGGCTTTGCCAGCATGGCGACGGACCGTCCGCTTGAATAACAGCGAATATATTGAACAATTGCCTGGTGCGTATTGAGGTTAAAATGCGTCTGGTTCAGCTCTCCCGTCAGTCCATTGCCTTCCCTTCCCCGGAGGGAGCGTTACGCGAACCCAATGGCCTGCTGGCGCTCGGCGGCGATCTCAGTCCGTCGCGTCTGCTTATGGCCTATCAGCACGGAATTTTTCCCTGGTTTTCTCCTGGCGATCCGATTTTATGGTGGTCCCCCGATCCGCGGGCGGTGTTGTGGCCCGGGCAGTTCCATCTCAGCCGCAGCATGAAGCGTTTTCATCAGCGATCGCCCTATCGCGTCACGCTGAACCACGCGTTTGGTCAGGTGATTGAAGGTTGCGCCGACAATCGCGATGAAGGGACATGGATCACCTCCAGCATCGTCAAGGCCTATCACCAGCTGCATGAGCTTGGCCATGCGCACTCGATTGAAGTGTGGCAAGGCGAGACGCTGGTGGGAGGAATGTATGGCGTAGCGCAAGGCGCGCTGTTTTGCGGCGAGTCCATGTTCAGCCGCGCGGAAAATGCGTCGAAAACGGCCTTGCTGATATTCTGCCAGGCGTTTATCCGCGACGGCGGGAAATTAATAGATTGCCAGGTTCTGAATAAGCACACGGCATCGCTGGGCGCCGTCGAAATCCCCCGCCGCGATTATCTTGATGCGCTGTCGGTATTGCGCACCCGTCGCCTGCCGGAAAGATTCTGGGTGCCCAGGGTGCTATTTACCGGCAATGTGTAAATGTTTTCAGCACATTTTTTACCGTGATGGTATAATTGCGCAGTAGAGTAGCTTCTGCCTGTTGCCCCGCCGCCGTTTGGGAATAATAAGAGTCAGATAACGCCCATCGTTCTGTCGCTCCCCTTTACGTTTGCGCCTGTCATGCGGCTTATCCGTGTGAATTCCGGGCAATGCGCCAAAACTACTTCAATGATTTTACCCTTAATAATTTTGGATGCGTCAGGTAGCACCGCAAAGCGCCTGGCTGCGTCAATAACTATGTAACCGAGTGAGCGAAGGCAGCCTGAAAGATAAAGTGCACAAACGTAAACCTTTACTTACTCGCTGAACTTCGGCATTATCTTGCCGGTTCAAAACTACGGTAGTGATACCCCAGAGGACTAGATGGCCAAAGAAGACAATATTGAAATGCAGGGCACCGTACTTGACACGTTGCCTAACACAATGTTCCGCGTAGAACTGGAAAACGGTCACGTGGTAACTGCGCATATTTCCGGTAAAATGCGTAAAAACTACATCCGCATTCTGACGGGCGACAAAGTGACTGTTGAGCTGACCCCGTACGACCTGAGCAAAGGCCGCATTGTCTTCCGTAGTCGCTGATAGTTTTCCGCCCTCGTGGCGTCAGATGCTGAAGGCCGGGATAATTCCCGGTCTTTTCATATCTGCAGCCGGCTAAAAGCGGCATAAAAAAACCGGCCCGCAGGCCGGTTTTTGCTATCACAGAGCGGCATTAATGTGCCGTTTCTGGTTTGTGCTTCTGCGCGCTCTGGAAGTCATAGGTCAACGCGCCCTTCTCTTTATCCAGCGCAACGGTGACCTGTCCGCCGTCCACCAGTGAACCAAACAGCAGTTCGTTAGCCAGCGGTTTCTTCAGGTTATCCTGAATCACGCGCGCCATCGGACGTGCGCCCATTGCCCGGTCGTAGCCTTTTTCTGCCAGCCAGTCACGCGCTTCCTGGCTCACTTCCAGCGAGACGCCTTTCTGATCCAGCTGAACCTGCAGCTCGACGATAAACTTATCCACCACCTGATGGATCACCGTCGTGGACAGATGATCGAACCAGATAATGTTGTCGAGACGGTTGCGGAATTCCGGGGTAAAGATCTTCTTGATCTCATCCATCGCATCCGGGCTGTTATCCTGCTGGATAAGACCAATCGATTTACGCTCGGTCTCACGCACGCCGGCGTTGGTCGTCATCACCAGCACCACATTGCGGAAGTCCGCCTTGCGGCCGTTATTGTCGGTCAGCGTACCGTTATCCATCACCTGCAGCAGCAGGTTAAAGACGTCCGGATGTGCTTTTTCGATCTCATCAAGCAGCAGTACCGCATGCGGATGTTTAATCACCGCATCGGTCAGCAGCCCGCCCTGATCGAAACCGACGTATCCCGGAGGCGCACCAATTAAGCGGCTGACGGTATGACGTTCCATATATTCGGACATATCAAAACGCAGCAGCTCAATGCCCAGCGCTTTCGCCAGCTGCACGGTGACCTCGGTTTTCCCGACTCCGGTCGGCCCGGCGAAGAGGAAAGACCCGACAGGCTTGTGCTCGTGACCGAGGCCCGCGCGCGCCATCTTGATCGCTTCGGTTAACGCTTCGATCGCTTTGCCCTGGCCAAAGACCAGCATTTTCAGGCGGTCGCCGAGATTTTTCAGCGTATCGCGATCGCTCTGCGAGACGCTCTTTTCAGGAATACGGGCGATACGCGCCACCACGGACTCGATATCGGCGACATTGACGGTTTTCTTCCGTTTGCTGGCCGGCATTAACCGCGCCCGCGCCCCGGCTTCATCAATGACGTCAATGGCCTTATCCGGCAGATGGCGATCGTTAATGTATTTCACCGCCAGCTCCACCGCCGCACGCACCGCTTTCGCGGTATAGCGCACATCGTGGTGCGCTTCGTACTTCGGCTTCAGGCCGTTGATAATCTGCACCGTCTCTTCCACGGAAGGTTCGGTAATATCTATCTTCTGGAAGCGACGAGCCAGCGCCCGGTCTTTTTCGAAGATATTGCTGAATTCCTGGTAGGTTGTGGAACCCATCACCCGAATCTTACCGCTGGAGAGCAGCGGTTTAATCAGATTAGCGGCATCGACCTGGCCGCCTGACGCCGCGCCCGCACCGATAATGGTGTGGATTTCATCAATAAACAGAATACTGTTGGTATCCTGTTCAAGCTGTTTAAGCAGCGCTTTGAAGCGTTTTTCAAAATCACCGCGATATTTTGTGCCCGCCAGCAGGGAGCCAATATCCAGCGAGTAGATGGTGCAACCGGCCATGATTTCCGGCACGTCGCCCTGAACGATCCGCCAGGCCAGGCCCTCGGCGATCGCGGTCTTACCCACGCCGGACTCCCCCACCAGCAGCGGGTTATTTTTACGGCGGCGGCACAGCACCTGAATCGCGCGCTCCAACTCTTTGTCGCGGCCGATCAGCGGATCGATCCCGCCGACGCGAGCAAGCTGATTAAGATTGGTGGTGAAGTTTTCCATACGATCCTCCCCGCCTGCTTGCTCTTCATTGCTGGGCTGGCTTCCGCTGTTATCGGAAGACTGGCTCGGCTCGTCTTTGCGTGTACCGTGAGAGATGAAGTTGACGACGTCAAGACGGCTCACTTCATGTTTACGCAGCAGATAGGCCGCCTGTGACTCCTGCTCGCTGAAAATCGCGACCAGAACGTTAGCGCCGGTTACTTCGCTGCGGCCAGAGGATTGTACATGGAAGACGGCACGCTGCAGCACGCGCTGAAAACTCAGCGTAGGCTGGGTGTCACGCTCTTCTTCCGTGGCGGGCAGAACGGGTGTGGTCTGTTCGATGAAGGCTTCAAGTTCCTGACGCAGCGCCACCAGGTCCACGGAACACGCTTCAAGCGCCTCGCGGGCCGAGGGGTTGCTGAGCAGCGCCAGCAGCAAGTGCTCGACGGTCATGAACTCATGACGGTGCTCGCGCGCTCTGGCGAAAGCCATGTTTAAACTGAGTTCCAGTTCTTGATTGAGCATAGGCACCTCCCCCAATTTTCACGCCTGTCTTCAGGCTTTCTCTAGCGTACACAGCAATGGATGCTCGTTCTCCTTCGCGTATTCATTCACCATCGCGACTTTGGTCTCCGCCACTTCTGCGGTAAATACACCACAAATCGCTTTACCTTGATAGTGAACCGTCAGCATCAGTTGCGTTGCACGTTCTACATCATAAGAAAAGAATTTTTGTAACACGTCAATAACAAACTCCATTGGAGTGTAGTCATCATTGAGCAATATCACTTTATACATAGATGGTGGTTTAAGCTCATTACGAACTTCGTCTTCTACCAGCTGATCGAAGTCCAGCCAATCTCTCTTACTCATCGTCAGTATTCATCATCGGTTGCTGTTGCCAACAGGCGGCGGCCTGTCGATGACCAGAGGCTATGCACATCGCAAATCTACAATAGATCATAGATAACTATCATCTATTACTTCCATCCGCGATGTCTGTCACATTCCCCGGCAATAGCGTTAACTGCTTCAAATTTTGACGCATTTTTCGCCTCCCACTACCGTCAATTGCTTGACGCATTTCCTTATTTCTCTAAATTGTACTAGCGAGAGTTGGCGAGCATTTGAACAACTCGTCACTCCACCACCGGTTCATTCCATCTTACTAATAAAGATTTACGAAGGATGTCGAAGTATGGAAATGGGTACTGTTAAGTGGTTCAACAATGCCAAAGGGTTCGGCTTTATTTGCCCTGAGGGCGGCGGCGAAGACATTTTCGCCCATTACTCCACCATCCAGATGGATGGTTACAGAACGCTAAAAGCCGGACAAGCCGTTCGGTTTGATGTTCACCAAGGGCCGAAAGGCAATCACGCCAGTGTGATTGTTCCTGTGGAAGCAGAAGCGGCTGCATAACTCTTTTGCTTCATTGTGTACATCCTGCCAGTAAAATGCCAGTCCTTCTGACTGGCATTTTTTTGTTTCTACTCGCGGGCCAGCGCATCCACCGGATCGAGGCGCGCGGCATTTCGCGCCGGCAGCCACCCGAACAGTACGCCGGTTAGCGTCGAGCACAAAAACGCCGTCAGCAGCGCCAGCGGAGAAAAACCGATCTCCCAGCCGGGTAAAAACAGCTGCAGAACCACCGCGATCATCAGCGATAACGTCACGCCCAGCGCGCCGCCGACCAGACAGACTAAAACAGCCTCAATCAGAAACTGCTGCAGTACGTCGCTGGCCCGCGCCCCGACCGCCATCCGAATCCCGATTTCACGCGTTCGTTCGGTCACCGACACCAGCATGATATTCATGACGCCGATACCGCCCACCACCAGCGCAATCACCGCGACCAGAGTCAGAAACAGCTGTAATGTATGTGTGGTCCGTTCCGCCGTTTTCAAGATGCTGTCCATATTCCAGGTAAAAACATCTTTTTTGCCATGGCGCAGCTCAAGTAAACGCAACAGCTGCTGTTCGGCGGCGGCGCTGTCATACCCTTCCCTTACGCGAACGGTAATCGAATTGAGCCACGATTGCCCCATCACTCTCCCGGCCATAGTGGTGTACGGCAGCCAGACGCGCAGGATTTTACTGCTGCCAAACATCGACTGTTTCTCATCCGCGACGCCGACGATGGTCGCCGGCATATTGCCGACGAGGATTATCTCCCCGACAACCCGCGTTTTGTGCGGAAACAGCTGGCGACGCGTATTGCTATCCAGCACCACCACCTGCGCCCGACTGTTGAGCTGCAGCTCGTTAAATGTATTGCCTTCGCTAAAGGTCATGCCGTAGACATTAAAATACTGTGGCCCGACCCCTTCCGCGCTGGCGGCAACATCGATGTTGTCGGCACGCAGGCGCAGGCTTTTTGACACCGCGGGCGTCGCCGAACTCACCCAGGGCTGCTTCTGAATGGCCAGCAGATCGTCATATTTCAGCGCCTGCTGATAGCGGGGGTCGTCATCGCCAAAATCTTTACCGGGATAAACATCGATGGTGTTGGTGCCAATTGCGCGAATATCCGCCAGCACCATCTGTTTGGCCGCATCGCCCACTACCACGATCGACACCACCGATGCGATACCAATAATGATGCCGAGCATGGTCAACAGGGTGCGCATTTTATTGGCCGCCATCGCCCGCCAGGCCATGACCAGCGCTTCACGAAAGCCGCTGGTAAACTGGCGCCATGCGGAAGGCTCTTCACCGCCCAACGGCCGGGCTACCCCGCCGCCGGTCAGACTTTTCGCCGGCGGGTTACGCACAATTTCCCCATCGTGGATCTCAATGATCCGCTCGGCCTGTGCCGCCACCTGCGGATCATGGGTGACGATAATCACCGTATGCCCCTGCGATTTCAGCTGATGCAGGATAGCCATGACCTCTTCACCCGAGCGGCTGTCCAGGGCGCCGGTCGGCTCATCGGCCAGAATCACCTCCCCGCCATTCATCAGCGCGCGGGCGATACTGACCCGCTGCTGCTGGCCGCCGGAGAGCTGCGAAGGCTGATATTCCGCCCGCTCTCCCAGACCAAGCCGTACCAGCAAATCATGCGCCCGGGCCAGGCGTTCTCGTCGCTCGGCCCCGGCATACACCGCCGGGACTTCAACGTTCTGCGCTGCCGTCAGGTGCGAAAGCAGATGGTAACGCTGGAAAATAAAACCAAAATGTTCCCGTCGCAGGCGGGCCAGCGCATCACCGCTGAGTGAGGAGACATCGGTTCCGGCAACGCGGTAGCTGCCGCTGGTCGGTTTATCGAGACAGCCGAGAATATTCATCAGCGTCGATTTTCCTGAACCCGATGCCCCGACAATCGCCACCATTTCACCAGCGGCAATGCTCAGCGTCACGCCCTTGAGCACCTCAACACTGCCGTCACCGGAGAGGTAGCTGCGGCGGATATCACGCAGTTCGAGCAACGCCGTCATTTTGCCGTCCCGGAACGACTTTCGCCGACGATCACCTCATCGCCTTCTTCCAGCCCTTTCACCACCGCCACATCGGTATCGTTGCGCGCGCCGATAGTCACTTCGCGCTCTTTCACCTCGCCGGTGCGCAGCAGACGAACGTGGTAACGGTTATCGCCGATGGCATCGCCCAGCGCGCTGAGCGGGATGGTGATGACATTTTTTACTTCCGCCATCTGGATATGCACCTGGGCCGTCATCTCCAGGCGCAGGATCCCCTGCGGATTCGGCACTTCAAAGCGGGCATAATAGAAAATGGCGTCGTTGACTTTTTCCGGGGTGGGTAAAATATCCTTCAGGCTCCCCTCGTAGCGGGTCAGCGGGTCGCCGAGTACGGTAAACCAGGCTTTTTGCCCCGGACGAAGGTGAATCACGTCCGCCTCAGATACCTGAGCTTTGACCAGCATCGTACTGAGATCGGCCAGGGTCAGAATATTGGGTGCCTGCTGGGCGGCAATCACCGTTTGCCCCTGCAGAGTGGTAATTTGCGTCACTTCACCGGACATCGGTGCCAGGATCCGCGTGTAGTCGAGGTTGGTTTTTGCAGTATCCAGCGTCGCCTGATTACGCTTTATCTGCGCCTCGATGGTGCCGATCTGCGCCTCTTTCACCGCCAAATCCGTAGCCGCCGTATCCAGCTCCTGGCGGGAAACCAGCTGACGTTGGGCCAGCTGCTGCTGGCGAGCCAGGGTGACCGCGGCAAGCTGGCGTTCAGCGCGAGCCTGATTCAGCTGGGCGCGCAGTTCCATCAGCGTCGCGTCGACTTCTTTGATCTGGTTTTGCGCCTGCTCGGGGTCAATCACCCCCAGCAGCTGATCTTTCTGAACCTTGTCGCCAATATTCACGCGCAGCGTTTTTAACTGGCCGCTCACCTGCGCCCCGACATCGACTTTGCGCAGCGCGTCCAGTTTGCCGGTGGCCAGCACGCTCTGCTGTAAATCGCCTTTACGCACCACTAATGTCTGATACTGCGGCAGCGGTGCATTGAGTATCCGCCATCCCCAGAAGGCCAGCGCCAGCACGACAACGACCAGCAGCCACCAGACTTTCCTGCGTTTTCCATTGAGCTTCATAAAAATTCCTGATGTTTTAACTCGCAGAGCCAGGGGGTGATTCTATCCGCAGCGGGTAAAAACATAACGCTAAATTTGAATCATTCTTATTGTCACCACACTTAGTCCGCGCGACCGCGCGCCAGCCACAGCACGCGGGAGAACATTTTCTTCAACAGCGTCGGCACCGACTCCACGCCGCGGCGCCCGGCCTCCATCGCCACCTCAATGGCCAGATCCGGTTTTGACGAGCGGTGAATCGCCTTGGTAATCACCCGTCGCATATTCATCGGCACATTCGCCGGTAGCTGCGCCACCCGATGATAAACATCGTTAAAGCCCTGGCGATACATAAAGTGTTCCATGTCCAGCGCCGGAAGCGTGGTCAGGTGATCGCGTTCAAGATCGCGGTCATCATTGAGCAGGCTACGAACCGTCGCCGCATATTTTTTCCCCGCCTCATCGCCGTCGACCAGCACGTGCCATTGAATCCCCATCCGACGGGCAAACTTGATCAGCGGCTTCAGGCCCGACTGAGCAAATTCAATGACCTTGACCCCTTCAGCATCAAAATGATGCCCACACTGCCGGGCCAGTTCGTTTATCACCCAGGTCTCGGTCTCCCCTTCAACCAGCAGCCAGCAGCGGGCAAACAGTGAGGAGGAGCGGTTAAACCGAATGTGAAAAGCGATGCGCCGGCTGTCTTCTGCATTCATTCCCCCAGGACCAAGCCGCCAGGCCGACACGCGCGAGGATTCGCGCACCAGCCGGCAGACCTGTTCCACCGGCGTCAACGACAGGAGCTCGCCGGAATTGGTGGTTGTGACGCGTTGCAGCGGCAGCAAATTGAGTAAATGCCAGGCGACCGACAGCATAATTGGATGCAGACGTGTTTCCGGGTCTTCAATCAGCAGCAGAGGCCGCGCATCGCGGTCGAGCCTCACCGTCCCTTTTGCCTGTAGCAGGGTTGAAAACAGACCAAGCAGGATCACCCGATGGCTGCGGCCGCCGGGCTTATCAATCATCCGGTTGATAATATCCAGGTAGCGCCAGCTGCGCTGTTCGTCATGCGAGTGGCGACGCATCAGGCGGTGACGAGATTGCGCGCTACTCTGCTCGGCAAAATAGTGTTCCAGCAGCTGCACCATAGCCGATAGCCCCTGGCGTATCTGACTATCGGTTAAATTTTGCGGGTGACTCACCAGCTCGCGGGAGAGAAAATCCAGCTGGCGAGCGGTTATCTCAATCTGCGGCGAGTGCGGAACGGCATCATTATGAATGCGCCGCATAAAGCGCGCATCGCGCAGACGCAGAACCGGCATCAGCCGCACCAGGTGGCGCACCATTTCGTCAATATCGTCCAGCGTTAGCGCCTCGCCTCTACTGTTGATAAAGCTGCGCAGCGTCATGACGCTGTTATCATCGGTCAGTTCGCCTTCCAGGCGATAAAAAATGCGCTGATAGCCATCCTCGCAGGGTACCCAGCAATCGCTCAGCGGACGGAAACGGCGCACCCGATGATGGCCGGGCTCATTCTCGCGGAAGGTCAAGATGATATGCAGATGATGTTCACGTCCCTGGACATCGCCCGGCGGAAACCAGAAATCATCGCGCACGAAGTGATAGAGCTCAAATTCAGGCGAAAGCAGTAGCGTCAGCGCATCCAGCAGACTGGATTTACCCCATGCATTCTCGCCGATCAGAACGTTATTTTGCTCCAGCATCAGCGATAAACGATTGATGCCGCGAAAACCGACGATTTCTACCCGCTCAAGATGCATATCTCCTCCGCTCAGTAACCACTTTCTCCTTCAATAATCAGCAGTATAGCGATACATGCGTAAACATGACACTACCGGCCTAAACGCGGCCCCGCGCCGATGAATGATAATGTCCAGGTTATGATTATTAACCGTGCTATTTATTTTGGAAATAATTCATCCGCTAAAGTGGTTATTTTTATTATTTTTGTTCTACACTTTTGTGCAATCACCAATGGTGCAAGGATTAAGATCACATTGCCCTAAATCAAATTAGATCTAGTTATTTAGCTAGCCGCAGGATGACGATCGTCCATAAAATAGCGTCGCTTTATTTTTATCGTTATCCTTTACGTCGATAAATAAAGATCGGCACAAAAGTCTGTGCCCGTTAACATTATTCTTTTGAGGTGGTTATGTTCAGAAAATTAGCAGCGGAATGCTTTGGTACATTCTGGCTCGTGTTTGGTGGCTGCGGTAGCGCAGTACTTGCCGCAGCCTTCCCGGAACTGGGAATTGGGTTTGCCGGGGTGGCTTTAGCCTTCGGTTTAACTGTATTAACCATGGCATTTGCCGTCGGTCATATTTCCGGCGGGCACTTCAACCCGGCGGTGACTTTAGGTCTGTGGGCCGGCGGTCGTTTCCCGGCGAAGGACGTTATTGGCTATATTATCGCCCAGGTTGTTGGCGGTATTATTGCCGCTGCCGTTCTGTATGTAGTTGCCAGCGGTAAAGCAGGCTTTGATGCCGCAGCCAGCGGCTTTGCTTCCAACGGCTTCGGGGAACACTCGCCGGGCGGGTACTCCATGCTCTCCGCCATTGTGATTGAAATTGTCCTGACCTGCGGCTTCCTGCTGGTGATTCATGGCGCAACGGATAAAAACGCACCGGCCGGTTTTGCGCCGATTGCGATTGGCCTGGCGCTGACCTTAATTCACCTGATCAGCATCCCGGTCACCAATACCTCTGTTAACCCGGCACGAAGCACCGCCGTGGCGATTTTCCAGGGGGGTTGGGCGCTGCAGCAGCTGTGGTTATTCTGGGTGATGCCTGTTATCGGCGGTATCCTCGGCGGCGTGCTGTATCGTACTCTGCTGGAAAAACGCGATTAATCGTTTATCTGGTTTCACGCAAGGCCTGGCAATGCCGGGCCTTTCTTTTCAGGCACAGCTTTACTCGGTTCTCTGATTTGGGTAGTGTCAGTGGCGCTCACCTCATTCTGCAAGGACCAGATCGTTCATGTTTTCGGGATTATTAATCATTCTGCTGCCATTGGTTGCCGGCTACCTTATTCCTCTGCGTCACCCTTCAGCACTAAAACTTATTGCGCGACTGTTGAGCTGGATTGTCTACGTGATCCTCTTTTTCATGGGGATTAGTCTCGCCTTCCTCGACAATCTCTCCAGCAACCTGCTGTCCATTCTTCATTATGCTGTGGTCAGCGTGATTGTTATTCTGCTGTGTAATATTGGCGCATTAATGTGGCTCGAGCAGAAAATGCCGTGGCGCCACCAGCACCGGCAGGAGAAATTACCTTCGCGCGTCGCAATGGCCATGGAATCCCTGCAGCTGTGCGGCGTGGTGCTTATTGGTTTCCTGATTGGTCTGAGCGGTTTGTCATTTTTACAGCATGCCACCGAGGCGAGCGAATATACGCTGATCTTCCTGCTGTTCCTGATTGGTATTCAGCTGCGGAATAACGGAATGACCTTACGACAAATAGTCCTTAATCGTCGCGGCATGATTGTGGCGGTGGTCGTCACGGCGAGTTCATTAGTCGGCGGCGTGATTAACGCCTTTATTCTCGACCTGCCGCTGAAGACCGGTCTGGCCATGGCCTCCGGGTTCGGCTGGTATTCGCTCTCCGGGATCCTGATGACGGAATCCTTTGGGCCGGTCATCGGCAGCGCCGCATTCTTCAACGACCTTTCCCGCGAGCTGCTGGCCATCATGTTGATCCCGGGCCTGGTTCGCCGCAGTCGTTCCACGGCATTAGGGCTATGCGGCGCCACCTCAATGGACTTTACTCTGCCGGTTTTACAGCGTTCCGGCGGCGTCGAGATTGTCCCTGCCGCTATCGTCCACGGTTTTGTTCTGAGCCTGCTGGTGCCGGTGCTGATCGCCCTCTTCTCGGCCTGAGGCACTTAGCGCCCGCACTCTGCCTCCGGCGACGATATTCGCCGCGCCCCGGGGGCGCATCGTCCTGGTCTCGATCTGTACCTCCGTGGCGGTAGCCCGCCGCGGCCAAATTTGCGCTAAATCAATCTCCCTTTAAATTGTATCAGAAATACCTTTTCTCCCTTCTTTTACCGGCATAACCTTAAACATGTATCTCAAATATAACTTTAAAAAAGGTGTGACCATGTTTTGTGTGCAATGTGAACAAACCATCCGTACCCCGGCAGGGAACGGCTGCTCTTACGCGCAGGGTATGTGCGGTAAAACGGCCGAAACGTCCGATCTCCAGGATCTGCTGATTGCTTCCCTACAAGGTCTGTCTGCATGGGCGGTAAAGGCCCGTGAATATGGCATCATCAATCATGATGTTGATAATTTTGCCCCGCGCGCATTTTTCTCCACGTTGACCAACGTTAACTTCGACTCCCCGCGGATTGTTGGCTACGCGCGTGAAGCGATTGCTATGCGCGACGCGCTGAAAGCGCAGTGCCTGAGCGTTGATGCGACCGCCAGCGTCGATAACCCGATGGCCAATCTGCAGCTGGTGAGCGACGATCTCGGCGACCTGCAGCGCCAGGCGGCGGACTTTACCCCCAACAAAGACAAAGCGGCTATTGGCGAGAACATTCTCGGCCTGCGTCTGCTCTGTCTGTACGGCCTGAAAGGTGCAGCGGCCTATATGGAGCACGCGCACGTTCTCGGTCAGTATGACAATGACATCTATGCGCAGTACCACAAAATCATGGCCTGGTTAGGCACCTGGCCCGCCGATCTGAACGCGCTGCTGGAGTGCTCGATGGAAATCGGCCAGATGAACTTCAAAGTGATGAGCATTCTGGATGCCGGTGAAACCACTAAATATGGCCACCCGACCCCGACTCAGGTCAACGTCAAAGCGACCGAAGGCAAGTGCATCCTGATCTCCGGCCACGACCTGAAAGATCTCTACAATCTGCTGCAACAAACCGAAGGCACCGGCGTCAACGTCTATACCCACGGTGAAATGCTGCCGGCGCACGGCTATCCGGAACTGCGTAAATTCAAACATCTGATCGGTAACTACGGCAGCGGCTGGCAAAATCAGCAGGTAGAGTTTGCCCGCTTCCCAGGTCCTATCGTGATGACCTCGAACTGCATTATCGACCCGACCGTTGGCGCCTATGATGACCGTATCTGGACCCGCAGCATTGTCGGCTGGCCGGGCGTCAATCACCTCGAGGGGGATGATTTTGCTCCGGTTATCGCTCAGGCACAGCAGATGGCGGGCTTCCCGTACAGCGAAATTCCGCACCTGATCACCGTCGGCTTCGGTCGCCAGACGCTGTTGGGCGCCGCGGATACCCTTATCGACCTGGTCAGCCGTGAAAAACTGCGCCATATCTTCCTGGTCGGCGGCTGCGACGGTGCGCGCGGCGAACGTAACTACTTCACCGATTTCGCCACCAGCGTCCCGGATGATTGCCTGATCCTGACCCTGGCCTGCGGTAAATACCGCTTTAACAAACTGGACTTCGGCGATATCGAAGGCCTGCCGCGTCTGGTCGATGCCGGTCAGTGCAACGACGCCTACTCGGCGATTATTCTGGCGGTCACCCTGGCGGAGAAACTGGGCTGCGGCGTCAACGATCTCCCGCTCTCTCTGGTGCTCTCCTGGTTTGAGCAAAAAGCGATTGTTATTCTGCTGACCCTGCTTTCGCTGGGGGTGAAGAACATCGTGACCGGCCCGACCGCGCCAGGCTTCTTCACGCCGGACCTGCTGGCAATTCTCAATGAGAAGTTCGGTCTGCGTTCAGTGACCACCGTCGAAGAAGATATGCAGCAGCTGCTGAGCGCGTAAGGAGTAAGAGAATGACCATGCCAACCCATCAGTGCCCGTGGCGGATGCAGGTTCATCACATCCATCAGGAAACGCCGGATGTCTGGACGATTTCGTTGCTCTGCCACGACTATTATCCGTACCGTGCCGGGCAGTACGCGCTGGTAAGCGTACGCAATTCGGCAGAGACGCTGCGCGCTTACACCCTTTCGTCGACGCCGGGGGTCAGCGAATATATTACGCTGACCGTTCGCCGGATTGACGAGGGAGCCGGCTCACAGTGGCTGACCCGTGAGCTCAAACGCGGGGATTATCTCTGGCTGTCCGACGCGATGGGTGAGTTCACCTGTGAAGATAAGGCGGAAGACAAGTTTCTGATGCTGGCCGCCGGCTGCGGCGTTACGCCGATTATGTCGATGCGCCGCTGGTTGGCAAAATATCGTCCGCAGGCCGATGTGCAGGTGATTTACAATATTCGCTCGCCTCAGGATGTGATTTTCGCCGATGAGTGGCGGCAGTACCCGGTGACGCTGGTGGCGGAAAATAACGCCACTCACGGTTTTGTCGCCGGGCGTCTGACCACGGAGTTACTGAAAAGCGTGCCGGACCTCGCAACCCGTACGGTAATGACCTGCGGACCTGCGCCCTATATGGATTGGGTGGAGCAGGAAGTGACCGCCCTTGGCGTGACGCGCTTCTTTAAAGAGAAGTTCTTTACGCCGGTTGCGCAAGCGGCCACCGACGGACTGAAGTTCACCAAACTGCAGCCGGCGAAGGCGTTTTATGCGCCGGTCGGTACTACGCTGCTGGAGGCGCTGGAAAGCAACCAGGTGCCGGTGACCGTCGCCTGTCGCGCGGGTGTATGCGGCTGCTGCAAGACCAAAGTGGTTTCCGGCGATTACACGGTCAGCAGCACCATGACGCTGACCGATGCAGAAATCGCTGACGGCTACGTACTGGCCTGCTCCTGCCATCCGCAGGGGGATCTGGTTCTCGCCTGATCGTAGAGGTACCCGACCTACGAGAGCAGCGGTCGTTTTGTAGGTCGGGTAAACACCGAGCCCCCGACAAAAATGCCCGGTGGCGCTAACGCTGACCGGGCCTGTGAGAGTCGCGGTAGGCCGGATAAGCGCAGCGCCATCCGGCCGTTCTTCACCGCCAGACCGAATTTCCCGCCACCGAGAAACGCCCCGCCCCAAGACAGGCAATCGCCAGCGCGCCAGTAAAGAAATAGACCAGGCTCTCAATTGCCCAGGCCCCGGTTTTATCCAGCGACCCGGTTTCGCCCATTCCCACCATCAGCCACGCCACGATCATCGTAAACGCCAGCACCAGCGCCGCCGGGCGGGTAAGGATCCCCAGAATCAGCAGACAAGGCGCAACCACCTCCCCCACCAGCACGCCATACGCGATAAAACCGGGCAATCCTTTGGCCACCAGCATGCCGCTAATGCCGTCCACGCCGGCAAAAAGCTTATGCAACCCGTGAAACAGCATCAGCCCACCCACCGCAAGTCGTAACAAGAGTTTGCCGACATCATCATGCGATAACATTTTATTAACAGCACTTAACAGCGATTTAACCATTTGAAATGATTCCTGTTTACCGTCTGGTGTGTCGACAGAATATGCGGGATTTGCGAACAATAAACCAGCGGAAAATGAGGGGAACGGGCGGGCGGAACGGTCAGTTTCATCTAAGCTTGTAAGCGTTATCACAAAAAGGAGATGGAAAACCATGAAGCAAACTGTGGCGGCATACATAGCAAAAACTCTTGAACAGGCCGGCGTAAAACGCATTTGGGGCGTCACCGGCGATTCCCTCAACGGACTGAGCGATAGCCTGAACCGGATGGGCACCATTGCCTGGATGCCCACCCGACATGAAGAGGTCGCCGCCTTTGCGGCAGGCGCCGAAGCGCAGTTAACCGGTGAACTGGCGGTTTGCGCAGGTTCGTGCGGCCCGGGTAACCTCCATCTGATCAACGGCCTTTTTGACTGCCATCGCAACCACGTTCCGGTGGTGGCTATCGCCGCCCATATTCCCTCCAGTGAAATCGGCAGCGGCTATTTCCAGGAAACCCATCCGCAGGAGCTGTTCCGCGAATGCAGCCACTATTGCGAGCTGGTCTCCACGCCAGAGCAAATCCCGCAGGTGCTGGCAATAGCGATGCGCAAAGCGGTGATTAACCGTGGCGTATCGGTGGTGGTGCTACCCGGCGACGTGGCGCTGAAAGCCGCGCCGGAGAACGCCAGCACGCACTGGTACGCTGCGCCGCTGCCGACGGTTACGCCGCCGGAAGAAGAGATCAAAAAGCTGGCGCAGGTCCTGCGCTATTCCAGTAATATCGCCCTGCTGTGCGGCAGCGGCTGCGCCGGCGCGCACGCCGAGCTGGTCCAGTTTGCCGCCAAATTAAAGGCCCCTGTCGTCCATGCCCTGCGTGGCAAAGAGCACGTTGAGTATGATAATCCCTATGATGTCGGGATGACCGGACTGATTGGCTTCTCCTCGGGTTTCCATACCATGATGAATGCCGATACCCTGGTGCTTCTTGGCACCCAGTTCCCCTACCGGGCCTTCTACCCCACCGACGCCAAAATTATCCAGATTGATATCAACCCCGGCAGCATCGGCGCCCACAGCAAAGTCGATATGGCGCTGGTCGGCGATATTAAATCCACGCTCGCTGCGCTGCTGCCGCATCTGGAAGAGAAAACCGACCGCGCGTTTCTGGATAAAGCCCTTGAGCACTACCGCGAAGCGCGTAAAGGGCTCGATGATCTGGCGAAACCAAGCGACAAAGCCATTCATCCGCAGTATCTGGCGCAACAGATCGGCCAATTTGCCGCCGACGACGCGATTTTCACCTGCGACGTCGGGACGCCAACCGTCTGGGCCGCCCGCTATCTGAAAATGAACGGCAGACGCCGCCTGATCGGGTCGTTTAACCACGGTTCGATGGCTAACGCCATGCCGCAGGCGATTGGCGCCAAGGCGACAGCGCCGGATCGCCAGGTGGTGGCGATGTGCGGCGACGGCGGTTTCAGCATGTTGATGGGCGACTTCCTTTCGCTGGCGCAGATGAAGCTGCCGGTGAAAATTATCATCTTTAACAATAGCGTCCTCGGCTTCGTGGCAATGGAAATGAAAGCCGGAGGCTATCTGACCGACGGCACCGAATTGCACGACACGAATTTCGCCCGCATTGCTGAAGCCTGCGGGATCACCGGGATCCGCGTCGAAAAAGCCAGCGAGGTCGATAGCGCGTTACAGACCGCGTTTAGTACCGATGGCCCGGTACTGGTGGATGTTGTCGTCGCCAAAGAGGAGCTGGCCATTCCGCCGCAGATCAAACTGGAGCAGGCCAAAGGATTTAGTCTGTACATGCTACGTGCCATTATCAGCGGACGCGGCGATGAGGTAATCGAACTGGCGAAAACCAACTGGCTCAGGTAAAACATTCTTTTAGTTAATACCTGAAATCATGCCTGATGCCGTGATGCGGCGCGCCCGAACATCCCCGACGACAGCACCACGCCTGTCGCCGGGGTCAGAAAAGTCGCGCCCCAGCAACTGCCTGCGGGATGAGCTACCCAGAAGGAAATGCCGTGATAGATTTACGCAGTGATACCGTAACCCGCCCATCACCCGCCATGCTGGAGGCGATGATGGCCGCCCCGGTCGGAGACGACGTGTATGGTGACGACCCGACGGTAAATGAACTTCAGCGCTACGCCGCACAGCTGGCCGGTAAAGAAGCCGCGCTGTTCCTGCCCACCGGTACCCAGGCTAATCTGGTCGGCCTGCTGAGCCACTGCCAACGCGGCGAAGAGTATATCGTCGGCCAGGGCGCGCATAACTATCTGTATGAAGCGGGCGGAGCGGCAGTGCTGGGTAGCATTCAGCCGCAGCCGATAGACGCCGCCGCCGACGGCACCCTGCCGCTGGATAAAGTTGCCGCGAAGATTAAACCTGACGATATCCACTTTGCCCCAACTCGCCTGCTGAGCCTTGAAAACACCCATAATGGTAAGGTTCTGCCGCGCGACTATCTCAAAGAGGCCTGGCAGTTTACCCGCGAGCGCAATCTGGCGCTGCACGTTGACGGCGCGCGTATCTTCAATGCGGTCGTGGAATACGATTGTGAGCTGCGGGATATCGCCCGGTATTGCGATTCTTTTACTATCTGTCTTTCTAAAGGATTGGGCACGCCGGTCGGCTCGCTGCTGGTCGGTAGCCACGAGTACATTCGCCGCGCCACCCGCTGGCGGAAAATGGTCGGCGGCGGCATGCGCCAGGCCGGTATTCTGGCGGCGGCAGGCCTTTATGCCCTGCAAAACAACGTCCAACGGTTAAAAGAGGACCACGACAATGCGGCGTGGATGGCCGGGCAGCTCAGCGCAATTGGCACCGACGTGACCCGACATGATACCAACATGTTGTTTGTCCGCGTGGGGGAAGAACACGCCGAAGCGCTGGGCGCATTTATGCAGCAGCGCGGCGTGCTGATCAATGCCTCGCCGATCGTGCGCCTGGTGACCCATCTGGATGTCAGCCGCCAGCAGCTTACGGACGTCGTCGGCCACTGGCAGGCATTTTTGCAACGCTAAGGAGAGCGGCGTGGCGCAACGAATTCTGGTGCTCGGCGCCAGCGGCTATATCGGCCAGCATCTGGTGCAGGCATTAAGCGAGCAGGGTTACCCGGTGCTGGCGGCGGCACGCCATGTCGACAGGCTGCAGAAGCTCAATCTCCCGGGCGTAAGCTGCCATCCGCTCGATCTTAACCAGCCGCAGGGGCTTTCCGCCCTGCTGGCGCAGGTGGATACCGTTTATTATCTGGTGCACGGGATGGGTGAAGGCGGCGATTTTATTGCGCACGAACGCCGGGTCGCGGTCAACGTTCGCGATGCCCTGCGCGCTACGCCGGTCCGGCAGCTGATTTTTCTCAGCTCCCTGCAGGCGCCGGAAGCTGAACAATCGGATCATCTGCGCGCCAGGCAAATCACCGCCGACATTCTGCGGGAATCCGCCGTCCCGGTCACCGAACTGCGGGCGGGAATTATCATCGGCGCCGGTTCCGCCGCTTTCGAAGTGATGCGCGATATGGTCTACAACCTGCCGGTCCTGACGCCACCGCGCTGGGTTCGGTCGCGAACGACGCCTGTCGCTCTGGAAAACCTGCTCTATTATCTGGTGCAACTCCTTCACCATCCGACCCGCGTTCATCGCGTACTGGAAGCCGCCGGACCAGAAGTCTTAAGCTACCAGCAGCAGTTCACTCGCTTTATGGCGGTTAGCGGCAAACATCGCCTGTTAATCCCGATCCCCTTTCCCACCCGCTGGATTTCGGTGTGGTTTCTCAACGTGATTACGTCGGTGCCTCCCACTATCGCCCGGGCATTGATTCAGGGATTAAAACACGATCTGATCGCCGACGATCGCGCCCTGCGAGCGCTGATCCCCCAGACGCTGATCTCCTTTGATGAAGCGGTGCGCCGCACGCTAAAAGAGGAAGAGCAGCTCGCCAACTCCAGCGACTGGGGCTATGACGCCCAGGCGTTTGCCCGCTGGCGGCCGGAGTATGGCTACTACCCTAAACAGGCCGGTTGTACGGTCAGCACCCATGCCAGCGCGGCGGCGCTGTGGCAGGTGGTCAATCAAATCGGCGGCAAAGAGGGTTACTTCTTTGGCAATATTCTGTGGCAGATCCGCGGGGCGATGGACCTGCTGGTCGGCCACCGGCTGGCGAAAGGTCGTCCCGATCGCGCCAGCCTACAGACCGGGGATACGGTGGACAGCTGGAAGGTCATTATCGTCGAACCGGAAAAGCAGCTAACCTTATTATTCGGCATGAAAGCGCCGGGTCTTGGGCGCCTGAGTTTTACGCTGAGAGATAAAGGCGATCGCCGCGAGCTGGATGTCCGCGCCTGGTGGCATCCTCACGGCATGCCCGGGCTGTTCTATTGGCTGCTGATGATCCCGGCGCATCTGTTTATCTTTCGCGGCATGGCGCGACGCATTGCCCGGCTGGCCGAACAAATCACAGGCAAATAGGCAGTATGTGTGGCATTCTTTCATCATTCTCATTGCATCATGAGGAGAATCACGGAAAAATGCGCACGAAATTCTTTTCTGGGACAGTAGGTTGATATGAAGGTACTGGTTACCGGTGCGACCAGCGGATTAGGCCGCAACGCGGTGGAATATCTGCGCCATCAAGGCATCAGCGTCAGAGCCACCGGGCGTAATGAAGCGATGGGCAAGCTTCTGAGCAAAATGGGCGCCGAGTTTGTGCCTGCTGATTTAACCGAACTGGTTTCTTCGCAGGCCAAAGTGATGCTCGCCGGTATCGATACCCTGTGGCACTGTTCAAGCTTTACCTCTCCCTGGGGTACACAGCAGGCTTTTGATCTCGCTAACGTGCGGGCTACCCGCCGTCTCGGAGAGTGGGCCGTTGCCTGGGGCGTGCGTAATTTCGTTCATATCTCCTCCCCGTCGCTCTATTTCGATTATCACCATCATCGCGATGTGCAGGAAGATTTCCGCCCGCAGCGTTTCGCCAATGAATTTGCCCGCAGCAAGGCGGCCAGCGAAGAGGTCATTCATCTGCTGGCCCAGGCGAACCCCAATACCCGCTTTACCATTCTGCGTCCGCAAAGCCTGTTCGGCGCCCATGACAAAGTGTTTATTCCTCGCCTGGCGCAAATGATGCAGCACTACGGTAGCGTTCTGCTGCCGCGCGGCGGCAGCGCGCTGGTTGATATGACCTATTATGAAAATGCGGTACATGCGATGTGGCTTGCCAGCCAGCCACAGTGCGATCATCTGCCCTCCGGCCGCGCCTGGAATATCACCAACGGCGAACCGCGTACGCTGAACAGCATCGTGCAGAAGCTGATTGATGAACTGGGCATTAAATGCCGGATCCGCTCAGTGCCCTACCCGATGCTGGATATTATCGCCCGCAGTATGGAGCATTTTGGCAATAAGTCCGCCAGGGAACCCGCCTTTACCCACTACGGCGTCTCCAAGCTGAACTTTGATTTTACCCTCGATATCTCCCGCGCTCAGCAAGAGCTGGGTTATCAGCCCGTGGTCACGCTGGATGACGGCATTATTCGCACCGCCGCCTGGCTGAAAGACCACGGCAAATTACACCGCTAGCCTCAGGTTATCCCTGGCCATACTTTTCCAGCAGCGCATCGGCGATGGCCTGGGTTTCAGCATCGGCGACGCCATCCCAGCGCGCCGGGCGGAAGTGCATCTGAAAGGCCATAATGACCCGTTTCTGTTGCGCGGAAGTCATCTCCGGGGTGACCTGATAGCCATAGCGAGAGAGCGTATCCAGCAGTTCAGCGCTATCAACCGGTTGATACGATGGCCGACCGTTGAGATAAAACGCCACCCGGCTGGCATCCGGCCACGCGCCAATACCTTGCCCGGCCAGCTGCCGCCATGGGAATAACGGCCCGGGGTCGTCCTTACGCTGCGGGGCAATATCGGCGTGGGCAACCACGTTTTGCGGCGCAATGTGGTAGCGGGCAATAATATCTTTTGCCAACGGAATCAGCGCATTAATCTGCGCCGGGCTAAACGGTGTAAAGCTTTTCACCCCCGCGCTCTTCTGCCAGCCGCGGTTCTCCAGTTCAATGCCGATCGAGGTATCGTTAATACGCGTACTGCCGCGCCAGAAGCTAATTCCGGCATGCCAGGCCAAATCTTGTTCCGGCACCAGCTGCCAAATCCGCGGTTTGCCCTGATACAGCGGCGGCTGCTGGGGGATCAGGTAGTGGGAGCTGACCTGATTGTCCGTCAGAGTCGCCAGGGAGACGTCAAAGTCATCGGCGGTATAGTGAATGACTAATACTTTCACTCTCGGGTAGGCTGCCTGCGCCGGATGGCGAGTATCGAGCTGGTAACCGTCGCAGTCAATAATCCCTTTTTCTGCGCTACAACCGGCCAGCAGCAGTAAGAGCGCGATAAGTCCAGAACGTTTCATCGGGAGGCAATCCCCCAACCTACGGTGAGTCGGGCCATCAGTCAGATCCTTATATAAACCACCTTCCGCCAGTGTCGATAGCGGCTTGACTCATGATAAACCATCAACTCAACGCTGTCTGCCGGTACCATTTTTCACATTTCACCGCAGTAATACATAAGGTAAATTTATACTAACCACTGTTTAAAATGAGATTAAGTAAAGTCTTAACGGCCCTTTTTAAAAATGACGACACAAATCATAACCCTGGAGTCATCTTTTCCTTATGAGTTCACAAGTTAAGGATCATAGTTTTGTAGTATTTAGCTTGAAAAAAAAATTCACTTGATTCAATCTGGTGCCGCTCATTGGTTAGTTAAAACAAGGGCATGATGATAGCAAGTTAAACAATGGAGATTAAAAATATGAAATATGCAGCTTTAGTGGCAGGTGCAGCATTGTTTTTAACCGCAAACGCATTCTCTGCGGAAATTTTGTCCAAAGAAGATTTCGCAAAAGTGCAGACCCAGTATCAAAAAGTGGGTACCATTTCCTCTACAGGCCAGACCGCTCCTAGCGATGCGCGTGCAGAGCTGCTGAAAAAAGCTGAAGAAAAAGGTGCTGATGTTGTCGTTCTGTCTTCTGGCAACACCGACAAGAAACTTCATGTTTCTGCCAATATTTATAAGAAAAAATAATTAATCTTTCTTTCTGAAGGGGTAATATCGCCAAATGGCGATATTACCCCTTTTGTATTTATGACAAGGTTTATTTTTAGATAGCATTTATATTTACAGCCCCTACATATCATTATTAAATAGCGCCCCGCGCACGGCCAGCACACTCAAATTCAGATCTACATATTTTAAATCCCGGCAAAATTCTTCTGACACCATGCAGCGAAATGATATTTAAAAACAGAAATTCATTCTGCCGCAGGCGGGTTGGCGATACTTATCGGGCATAAAAACAAGACTAAAATTTACAGCATTGCAGGTGGCAAATGAAAAAGGTCGTATTGATCCTCTCTGGGTTGGTCTGTTCCAGTTTTTCGCACGCGAGTGCGCTCTATTTTTATGAAATCGGTACGGAAGATGTCGGTCTGGCGGGAGCCGGTCAGGCGGCGCGGGCGCAGGATGCCTCCACTATCGTCACCAACCCTGCGGGAATGACCCGCCTGCCGGATCACATGTTTACCGGGGGAATGCAGGTCATGGGCGGTGATATCTCTTATCAGTTAAACGATGAAAACGGTCGAAGCAGTCCGGGAAACGTGATGAATTTGTTTCCTGGCGCCAGCGGTTTCTATGCGCAAAAAATCGATGATGATCTCTATGCCGGCCTGGGTTTATACGGTAATTACGGCTCAGGCATCGATTTTGGCAACTGGGCCGGAGATCGTCTGATTAAGAAAAGCACCATGGTCGCCATGACCCTGAGCCCGTCCCTGGCATACAAGCTTAACGATCGCCTCTCAATCGGCGCCTCCGCCAACCTGAATTACGGCTATCTGAGCCTGACGCGCGACGTCGAAGGCAGCGATCAAAAAGATAAAGACAACGATTGGGCGATGAGCTATCGACTGGGGCTGCTGATGCAGTTGACCGAGCAAACTCGCGCCGGCATCACCTGGAACAGTAAGACCGACTACGACTTTAAAATCGATGGCAAAGCCCGCCTCTCGAGGCCGGAAAATACCACCTATGACCTACCCATTTCGGCACAGGTACGCGCCCCTCAACAAATTATGTTTAGCCTTGTGCATGACATCAATAAGCAGTGGTCGGTGATGGGTGACCTCGGCTGGCAGGACTGGAGCCAGTTTGGCAGCCCGCAAGTGACCGTCGCAGGGCGGCAAAGTGATAAACAGAATCGCCTGAAAGACGCCTGGCACACCGCATCTGGCGTTCAGTATCGCCCAACCGAACAGTGGCGCCTGAACGCCGGGGTGGGCTTCAACAGTACGGTTTATGATTCACAAAGCGATATTGCTCTGTCGATGCCGACAGGCGACGAGTGGCGCTTTGCCGCCGGCGCGCAATATCAGATAACGCCAGCCAGCAATATTGGCATCGCGGTCTCCTGTTTGCATATGCAGTCCGGGCAGGTGAAAACACCGGCTGTTGTCGCCGGTGATTACGATCATCCCTACCTGTGGTTTGCCAGCATGAACTACAGCTACCGGTTCTGACGCAAAATATCGCCCGCGGCAACTGCGCATCGGGCGATATTCTCCGGTCGTTAAATCAGCTTGAATAAGAAACGTACCGGCTTAATCTGCAAAATATCCTGCCATATTTTATGTAAATCGATAACGCCAGCCAGCCCGAGTAATGCCAGGGTAATCAATACCGTCGCGGCGGTAATAATCAGCATCAGGCGGACCATATTTCGCTGAATTTTTTCCTGCTGCCGGGCGTGGCGCTGTTCTTTTTCATACTCGACCAGCGTGGTAATCGCCTTGCCCTGCACAATATAGCGGCCACGCTCTTCGGCCAGCTCACCTGAAAGGGCAAGCGATTCCATCAGCAGCGTGACTTTATATTGGAATGACTCATTGCGGATATGTTTATACCACAGCCTGCCGTAGAGAAGTTCAATCACCTCATCCACAGTGAGACCTGCCTCTGGGTCTGACGGGCGCCGCCTCACGAACTCATTCACGATTAAACGCAATAAAAATATACGTTCCTGACTTTTGAGTTCACGCTCCCGGAAGAATGTGGAAACAACAGCCCCCTTCCCTTTGAAAAGAAAAATTTTGCTATCGACGATATGCAGATAATAGTTAATGGCGTAATAAAATATAGATTCCGATATGATTTTGCCATATTTTTTATAGTGAACAATTTCGCTTTCCATCCCGAGAATACGGGAAACGGGTAACTTTTCCGTTTGCACATCATCAGATGCCAACAGGGCTAAACGCTCAACGTGGACGTCGCAACCATTGAATCCAATCAGCCGATAGCGCTGCCTGCCGGCATCGGCAAAATGTACCGCATAATAGTCATACGGTTCCCCCAGCCGGTCGTTTTTTGCCACAAAGCGAGGTAAAAACTTCGCCCATAATCGGGCCTTAACATTTGCTATAAAGTTATTTAACACGAATAATCCCGTTATGCTGACAGCCTCTTTTAATCTAAATATAAACACTATCCCTACTGCTTAATTAGCATTTAACCAGATATATAAATTTACTTTTACGTAAAAAACAGATTGTATTGGCGAGAATAAATAGCGTGCCATCGATGATAAGAAATAGCATTATCGCGGACAACGCATGGGCACAAATAGACCGTGGGGAAAAAATGTATTGCCTGAGCTCTAAGAGTCAAGCGCATTCCGGAACCAGTACGCTATGCTTGAACAGAAACTAATAACGTAGTGAGCTTATAAGGAAATCATCATGCGCTACAAACTCGTTGCTTTTATTATCCCGTGCGCGCTCGCGCTGAGTGCCTGTACCACCGTCACGCCCGCCTATAAAGATAATGGCACCCGCAGCGGGGCCTGCATCGAAGGTGGGCCGGATGAGGTAGCACAGAAATTCTACGATTATCAGATCCAGCATCGGAACAACGACCTGGCGGCCCTGCGACCTTATCTCAGCGACGATCTGGCCAGGCTGTTAAACGATGCCCGCCAGGATCCCTCGCGCAGCTCGCTGCTGCAATCGAACCTCTTCTCCAGCTCGACGACCCCGGCCGATAGCGCCAGCGTAGCCAGCGCCTCAACTATCCCAAACCGCGATGCCCGCAATATTCCTCTGCGCGTCGATTTAAAACAGGGCAGTCAAAGCTGGCAGGATGAAGTGCTGATGATTCAGGAAGGTCAGTGCTGGGCCGTCGACGACGTGCGTTATCTTGGCATTAACTCCCATGCCCCGGCCGGTTCCCTGCAACAGAGTCTTGAAAAACGCGGATAAGGGCGTGGAACCCACGCCACTTAAACGATAACCCCGGTAAAATGTCGGTATTTCTCCAGGTTATGCCGACATTTGTGCCTCCCCACCCCGCGAACCCATATTTTGTGCTAAGTTTAGAGGTAAATGTGGTTTACATTTAACTTTTAACGCATAAATATTGCATAACTATTCTGTCAAAGGTAGTATTTGCGGCCTCAATAGCTATTCGTATCAGACAGCCCAGATGAGTATTAAACTAAACGGCATTAACTGCTTCTACGGCGCGCATCAGGCGCTGTTCGACATCACGCTGGATTGCCCGCAGGGGGAAACGCTGGTGCTGCTCGGCCCCAGTGGCGCCGGGAAAAGCTCGCTGCTTCGCGTACTCAACCTGCTGGAAATGCCGCGTTCCGGGACATTACATATCGCCGGTAACCACTTCGACTTTACCAAAGCACCTTCTGACAAAGCCATTCGTGAGCTGCGCCAGAACGTGGGTATGGTTTTCCAACAGTATAATCTGTGGCCGCACCTGACGGTGCAGCAAAACCTGATTGAAGCCCCCTGCCGCGTGCTGGGGTTAAGTAAAGACATGGCGCTCGCTCGCGCCGAAAAACTGCTGGAACGTCTTCGTCTCAAGCCCTACAGCGATCGCTATCCGCTGCATCTTTCCGGGGGCCAGCAGCAGCGCGTCGCCATTGCGCGGGCGCTGATGATGGAACCTCAGGTCCTGCTGTTTGATGAACCTACCGCAGCACTCGATCCGGAAATCACCGCTCAGATCGTCAGCATTATCCGCGAACTGGCCGGCACCGGCATTACGCAGGTTATCGTCACCCACGAAGTGGAAGTGGCGCGTAAAACGGCAAGCCGCGTAGTGTATATGGAAAATGGTCACATCATTGAACAAGGGGATGCCAGCTGCTTTACGCATCCGCAGACCGACGCGTTTAAAAACTATCTTTCACATTGATGTTTTCGGGGAAATGACGATGAAAAAAGTACTGATTGCCGCGATCCTGGCCAGCATGAGCCTGTCAGCTACTGCCGCCCAGACCATTCGTTTCGCCACTGAGGCCTCCTACCCTCCGTTTGAATCGATTGATGCCAACAATAAAATTGTCGGTTTTGATGTCGATCTGGCCAACGCGCTGTGTAAAGAAATTGATGCTACCTGCACCTTTACCAACCAGGCCTTCGACAGCCTGATCCCCAGCCTCAAATTCCGCCGCGTCGATGCGGTGATGGCCGGGATGGATATCACGCCTGAGCGTGAAAAACAGGTGCTGTTCACGACGCCTTACTACGAAAACTCGGCGCTGTTTGTCGGCCAGCAGGGTAAATTCACCAGCCTCGAACAGCTGAAAGGCAAAAAGGTCGGCGTCCAGAACGGAACCACGCACCAGAAATTTATTAACGACAAACACCCTGAAATCACCACCGTGCCATACGACAGCTACCAGAATGCGAAGCTGGATCTGCAAAACGGCCGTATTGATGCCGTGTTTGGTGATAATGCCGTCGTCACCGAGTGGCTGAAGAGCAATCCGAAGCTGGCCGCGGTGGGCGATAAAGTCACCGATAAAGACTACTTCGGTACCGGTCTGGGCATTGCGCTTCGTCAGGGCAATACCGAACTGCAGCAGAAATTTAATGCTGCGCTGGAAAAAGTGAAAAAAGATGGGACTTACCAGACCATCTATAGCAAATGGTTTCAGAAGTAACGCTAAATGAATGAAATTTTTCCCTTAGCAAGTGCCGCCGGGATGACCGTCGGCCTTGCCGTTTGCGCGCTCATCATCGGCCTTGTGCTGGCGATGCTGTTTGCCGTGCTGGAGTCAGTAAAATGGCGCCCGCTGGCATGGTTCGCAACCGGCGTGGTCACGGTTCTGCGTGGACTACCGGAGATTCTGGTGGTCCTGTTTATCTATTTCGGCTCCTCTCAGCTGCTGCTTACGCTCTCTGACGGTTTTACGATCAATCTTGGCTTTGTGCAGATTCCGGTACAGATGCAGATTGAAAACTTCGACGTCAGTCCGTTCCTGTGCGGCGCCATCGCGCTGTCCCTGCTCTACGCCGCTTACGCCTCGCAAACTCTGCGCGGGGCGCTCAAGGCGGTACCTCAGGGGCAGTGGGAGTCCGGCCAGGCGCTGGGGCTATCGAAAGGGGCGATCTTCTTCCGTCTGGTGATGCCGCAAATGTGGCGTCATGCGCTGCCGGGCCTCGGCAACCAGTGGCTGGTTCTGCTGAAAGATACCGCGCTGGTCAGTTTAATCAGCGTCAACGATCTGATGCTGCAAACCAAGAGCATCGCCACCCGCACTCAGGAACCGTTTAACTGGTACATCATCGCGGCGGCGATCTATCTGGTCATCACCCTGCTCAGTCAGTACATCCTCAAACGTATTGACCAACGTGCGACGCGCTTCGAACGGAGACCAGGCTGATGCTCGATTATTTACCTGAACTGCTGAAAGGGCTGCATACCAGCCTGACGCTGACCGCGGCGTCGATCGTCGTGGCGCTGATTCTGTCGCTGGTTTTCACCATCGTCCTGACGCTGAAAACGCCGGTACTGGTGTGGATTGTTCGCGCTTACATCACCTTATTTACCGGTACGCCGCTGCTGGTACAGATCTTCCTGATTTACTATGGCCCGGGTCAGTTCCCCTCTTTGCAGAACTACCCGGTACTGTGGCATCTGATTTCTGAACCCTGGCTGTGCGCCATGATAGCCCTGTCCCTGAACAGCGCGGCTTACACCACCCAGCTGTTTTATGGTGCGATCCGCGCCATTCCTGACGGCCAGTGGCAATCCTGCAGCGCGCTGGGAATGAGCAAGAAAGACACGCTGGCGATTCTGCTGCCGTACGCCTTTAAACGCGCCCTCTCTTCGTATTCCAACGAGGTTGTGCTGGTGTTCAAAAGCACTTCCCTGGCTTACACCATTACGTTGATGGAAGTCATGGGGCACGGCCAGCTGCTGTACGGACGTACCTATGACGTTATGGTGTTTGGGGCGGCCGGTATTGTCTATCTCATCGTCAACGGTCTGCTGACGCTGCTGATGCGGTTAGTGGAGCGTAAAGCGCTGGCGTTTGAACGACGGAATTAGCGTTGACCGACGCCAGCAGCTCACATCACGAGTGAGTTGCATGAGGTGAATGCATAAGTAGCAAACATAAAGACGGGCATGTCTATAGAATGTCCGTCTTTTTTATTTCCATAAAAAATAATTATACGTAATTATTGAATACAAATTCATTTAGTGGCATTGTGAAAATCAGCCGCAGACACGGCACAACATCATAAGATTGACCGACGGGAGTTCCACGATGAAAAAGTTAGTTCTGGCTGCACTGCTTTCCTCTTTCGCCTTTGGCGCCGCTGCCGCAGAAAAAATCAGCTTCGGCGTTTCTGCAACCTACCCCCCTTTTGAATCCATGGATGCGAACAATCAGATCGTCGGTTTCGATCTGGATCTGGCAAAAGCGCTGTGCAAACAGATGCAGGCTGACTGTACCTTTACCAACCACGCTTTCGATAGCCTGATCCCGGCGCTGAAATTTAAAAAATATGACGCGGTGATCTCCGGTATGGACATTACCCCGGAGCGCAGCAAGCAGGTCGCATTTACCGATCCGTACTACGCCAACTCGGCGCTGGTTATTGCTAAAAAAGACGCCTTCCACTCCTTTGCCGATCTGAAAGGCAAACGTATTGGCATGGAAAACGGCACCACCCACCAGAAATACCTGCAGGATAAACATCCGGAAGTGAAAACTGTCGCCTATGACAGCTATCAGAATGCGATTATCGACCTGAAAAACGGCCGTATTGACGGGGTGTTTGGCGATACCGCCGTGGTGAATGAGTGGCTGAAAACCAACCCGCAGCTGGGCGTCGCCACTCCAAAAGTGACCGATCCGCAATACTTCGGCACCGGCCTCGGTATCGCAGTACGTCCGGACAACAAGGCGCTGCTGGAAAAACTCAATGGTGCGCTGAAGGCGATTAAAGCGGACGGCACGTATCAGAAAATCAGCAACCAGTGGTTCCCGGAATAATTTTCTGCTGACCCGCGGTGCGGAAATACCTTGCCCGGGCGGCTTCCCGGCCAGCACAGCCTGACCGGGGAGCTATCGCTACGAACGCAACGGCAGGGTAAAGCGGAAGCTGGCCCCTGCCGGCACATCGACCAGGTGAATATCACCGCCGTGCAGCTGCAGCATTCGCCGCACAATCATCAGCCCCAACCCGCCCCGTGATTCCGGGCTCTGACCGGGTTCAAGCACTGAAGGCCGTTCAAACAATGTCGCCCGCAGCTCGCCGGCAACTCCGGGACCGCTATCGGCTACCTCAACCACCATCTCCGCCCCCTGCTGACGGGCCGTCAGGCTGATACTGCCGCCATCCGGCGTGTGGCGAATCGCGTTATCCAGTAAATTGGTCAACACCCGCTCCATCATCGATAAATCCGCCACCACCGGCGGCAATCCCCCGGCCAGCGAGAGCTGTAATCGGATGTGGCGGGTGGCAATCGCCAGATCGAACTTCTGCGCCACGTCCTGGACCAGCTCCGCCAGCACAAATTTCTCCGGCTGCAGCTTGATCCCGCCATGTTCGAGGCGCGCCAGCTCAAACAGCTGCTGAGAAAGAGAGCGGACTTTATTCCCCTGGCGCAGCGCAATATTGAGGTAGCGCTTGCTCTCTTCCACGCTCAGCCGATCGGCTTTCAACGTCAGCGTCTCCAGATAACCCAGCAGCGAAGTCAGCGGAGTCCGCAGATCGTGAGAAATATTGGCGATAAATTCACGCCGCTGACGATCGCTGTCGGCCAGTCGATCCCACTGTCCGGCGATCTGCCGGGCCAGGTCGATAAACCGGTTATGCAGGATCGCCACTTCATTACCGGGATGCGGCTCCGGCGCTTGCGCCGCCAGCAGTTTAATCGCCCCGATGCTGTCTTCTCCGGGGATCCCCACCTGTGCGGTCAGCTGACGTACCGGGCGCGTCACCCAATACCAGGCAAGGCCGCCGGCGAGCAGACCAAACAGGGCCACCAGCAGCAGCGTCCAGATCAGCAGACTACCCAGCGTCTTCTGCCAGGCGCTGGCCGCCAGCTCATTAAAGGTTTCCCCTTGCAGGATAATATAGAGATAGCCGCGCAGCTGGCCGTCGACATTCAACGGCGCCACGCTGAAGACCTTGCGCTGATCCTGGCTACGCGGATCGTCACCGTACACCGGCCAGGTGCCGCCGGAGAGAAACGTCTGTATCGGCACGATGTCAACGCGCTGGCGTTTGATATGGCCCGGCGGCGCAGCATCGGCCAGCAGCTCGCCGTCAGGAGAGACCAGATAGAGTTCGACGCTGGGGTTGAAGACCATCAGCCGATCGAAAAGCGGTTTCAGCGCCTCGCGATTGACCTGGCCCTGCGCATCGAGCAGCGGTTCACGGGCAACAATCTGCTGCGCCAGCCCGACCGAAAGACGTTGGACCATCGCATTACCGTATTGCGCGCTGCTGTACAGCTGAACCGCACAGACCGCCGCCGCGCAAAGCAGCAGCAGCGAAGTAAACACCAGCGCCAGGCGCTGGCTCAGGCTTAACCGGCGCATCATTGCCCCGCTCCTTGACGCGCAGGCGCGAATTTATAGCCCTTGCCCCAGACCGTCAGAATGATTTCCGGCTCCGCCGGGTCGCGTTCGATTTTACTGCGCAGACGGTTGATATGCGTATTGACCGTATGCTCATAGCCTTCATGCTGGTAGCCCCAGACGCGGTCAAGCAGAGCCAGACGAGAAAAGACCTCGCCGGGATGGCGGGCAAAGTAGTACAGCAGATCAAATTCGCGCGGCGTTAAATCCACCGGCTCACCGTGCAGTCTGATTTCGCGCGAAAGCGGGTCGATGCTCAGGCCGTGGCAATCGATACGCCCGGAATCCATCAGCAAATTAAGCCCCATCGCCTCCTGGCGACGAAACAGCGCTTTGACTCGCGCGACCAGTTCAATAACCGAAAACGGTTTGGCCAGGTAGTCGTCCGCCCCCATCTCCAGTCCCAGCACGCGGTGCGTCTCGCTGGAGCGGGCGCTGATAATAATCACCGGCAGATAGCGGGTCATCTGGCGAATGCGCCGGCAAATCTCCAGCCCATCGACGTTGGGCAGCATCAGGTCAAGAATCGCCGCATCCCAGCCGCCCTTTTCCAGCTGCACCAGCGCCTGGGCGCCGTCCGCTTCATGCACAATCTGATATCCCTCATCCTGCAGATTTAAACGCAGCAACGCGGCAATATCGTCGTCATCTTCGACCAACAGGATTTTCTTTGCCATGGGTAGTGCTCCGCTCATTTCACGCCGTTATTAGCCAAGCTTACCCGATTTACGCCGGCAGAAGAGTTCACATTTTGTTTAAACTTCGCGAACCAGCAGCGTCAGCACTTCGTAGTGGGCGGTGTGGGGGAACATATCAAACAGCTGCACCCGCTCAACCCGATAGCCCGGCAGCCGCGCGATATCTTTCGCCATCGTCTGCGCGTTACAGCTGGAGTAGATAATAAAGGGCGGCGCCATACGGCATAAATAGTCGCACAGCTCGCGGCCGATCCCACGGCGCGGCGGGTTGACCAGCACCAGGTCAGGAATCTCGCCCTCAGCGGTGGCAAACTGCGTCGAGTCCAGCGCCTGAAAATGAAGGTTGGTCAGGCCCAGTTCGGCGGCAGACTGCTTCGCGCTGGCGATCGCCTCCGGCGCAATCTCAATCCCGGTCAGGCGCATTTCCGGCGTGGCGCAGTGCAGGCCAAAGCCCCCCACTCCGCAGAACAGGTCCCACATATGATTGACCGGCAGCTGGCGTACCCAATCGCGGGCGGTCGCATACAGCTGGCCGGCAACGGCAGGATTCGTTTGAAAGAAGCTCTGCGGGCGGATCCACAGCGGTACGCCGTTAAAGTTTTCCGCCAGCGCCGCCTGCTCGCTGAGGAGAATCTCCTCTTCGCCTTCCATAATGGCCATATGCACCGGCTGAATATTGGCGGTAATCACCTTCAACTGCGGCAGCTGCGCCTGCAGCCACGGCAGCGCGGCGCGGAGCTGCGCAAGTTTCGTCGGGGAACGCAGCACAAAACGCAGCATCATGCCGCCATCCAGCTGGCTTTCCGTTAACAGCAGATACTTCAGCTCGCCGCGCCTGCGGGCAACGTTATAGGGCGTTAATCCGGCGCGGGCGATAAACGGTTTCAGCACGGCAAATACCGCTGCAAAACTGGCCGGATAGAGCGGACAGTCGGTCAGGTCTTCCGGGCTGCCATCGCGGTGCAGCATCCCCAGCAGCGGACGTTCAACGCTGCCGCTGACCACCATTTTAGCTTTGTTGCGAAAACCGGCTTCCGGGCCGGAAACCGGCTCAAACCATGTCGCCACCGGGCTGTCCGCCAACAGCGTTCTGAGATCGGCCATTTTACTGGCGAGCTGTTGTGTTAACGGCCGTTCCAGCCACTGACAGGAGCGACAGCGGCCCGCGTCATAGAGTGCGCAGTGCATAAAAAGACCTTCCAGAAATCAGGGGCGGGGATTGTATCACCGTTATTGCAGTCGGAAAAACCGTCGACACGACGCCGGAACAAACAGCAGCGCCAGCACCAGCAAATCGGGCAGTTTTTGCATCACCAGAGAACGCAGAATTTCACGTTTTGACTCGCCGGCAATACTGAACAGCTCCGGGTAGCCGTACCCCAGCGAGGCCGCCCAGAGATAAGCGGTGACGGTAATTTGCGTCAGGAGAAAGATCCAGCGCGCCAGATTACGCCCTTTTACCAGTGAAAATGCGCACCAGATCTCAATAAAGACCAGCAACAGGCTGGAGAGAAACACCAGCGTCAAGGTCCATGTCTGCACGCTACGCTGAATAAACGCCTCTATCCCACCGATACCCAGCTGATTCAGGATCATCAGCAGATCCACGGCACGAATCAAAATAATGGCGAACGCCGCCACCTGCACCACTGCAGGGACGTTAAGACGCGCATGAGATGAACGAGTTTTTGTAAACAGTCCCAACGGAAACGTCTTCCATGAAAACGGCGTCGCACTATCGCGACGCCGATACCAGTTTTACCGTAGATTTTAGGGGCTTCAGCTCCGTCTTGCACGCTGGATATCGCGCACCCGCTGCTTTTCTGCGCGCGCCATCAAATACCAGGCGATAAAACCAACAATGCCGACTACGCCGAGGATTAAGGTTGCCAGGGCGTTGATTTCCGGGTTCACCCCCATACGCACGCTGGAGAAGACCAGCATCGGCAAGGTGGTGGCGCCCGGGCCGGAAACAAAGCTGGCGATGACCAGATCGTCCAGCGATAAGGTAAACGCCAGCAGCCAGCCGGAGATAACCGCCGGCATGATCATCGGCAGCGTAATGATGAAAAAGACCTTCAGCGGCGGCGCGCCTAAATCCATCGCCGCCTCCTCAATCGAGTGGTCCAGTTCACGCAGCCGCGACGAGATCACCACCGCCACGTAGGCGGTACAGAAGGTCACGTGCGCCAGCCAGATGGTCAACATGCCGCGATCCGACGGCCAGCCGATGGCATGCCCGAGCGCCACAAACAGCAGCAGCAGCGACAGCCCGGTAATGACATCCGGCATCACCAGCGGCGCCGTAATCATAAAGGCAAAGCCGTTTGATCCCCGAAAGCGACCAAAGCGCACCATCACGACCGCGGCAATCGTCCCCAGAATCGCCGCCGCCGTCGCCGCACAGGTCGCGATGGTCAGACTCAGCCCGACGGCGCTCATCATCGCATCATCATGGAACAATTCGCTGTACCAGCGCGTCGACCACCCCGCCCACACCGTCACCAGCTTCGAGCTGTTGAATGAGTAAATCACCAGCATTAGCATCGGTGCATATAAAAAGGTAAAGCCGAGTACGAGGATTAAAATTCGCCACGGCGAACGGACTACCGGCAAATCGTTCATCCATGATCCCCCATCTGTTTTTGCTGATGTTTGTGGAACCACATAATCGGCACGATCAGCAGGAGCAGCATCACGATGGCCACCGCCGAGGCGACCGGCCAGTCGCGGTTATTAAAGAACTCCTGCCACAGGACCCGCCCGATCATAATACTGTCCGGACCGCCCAGCAGTTCCGGGATCACGAACTCCCCAACCGCCGGGATAAAAACCAGCATCGAACCGGCGATAATCCCGCCTTTGGTCAACGGGACGATCACCTGGAAGAAGGTTTTCAGCGGCCGGGCGCCCAGATCCAGCGACGCTTCCACCAGCGAGTAGTCGATCCGCGTCAGCGCGGTATAAATGGGCAGCACCATAAACGGCAGATAGGCGTAAACAATGCCGATATAGACCGCCAGGTTGGTATGCAGGATCTCCAGCGGCTGGTCGATGACCCCCAGCCACAGCAGGAAGTTATTCAACACGCCGTTGCTTTTCAGCAGCCCCATCCACGCATAAACGCGGATCAGGAATGAGGTCCACGATGGCAGGATCACCAGCAGCAGCAGAATATTTCGCGTGGACGGTTTGCTGTGCGCCACCGCCCATGCCAGCGGATAGCCCAGCAGCAGACAGCAGAACGTCGAAATCCCCGCCACCTGCAGCGACTGCAGATAGGCTTCGAAATAGAGCGGATCGTCGGTCAGCTGCAGGAAGTTGCCGAGGTTCAGCGTCAGCGTGAGCTGGCCGTCCGCCCACTCCCACAGATCGGTGTAGGGCGGGATCGCCCTCGCCATCTCCGCCAGGCTGATTTTAAAGACGATCAGGAACGGCAGCAGAAACAGCAGGATCAGCCACAGATAGGGCAGCGCAATCACCAGCTTGCGCCCATGCGCCATCTGCAACCGCGTGAGCCATTGGGCAAAACCGCCCGTTTTCTTCACCCCGGCCGGTGGTTGTAATACACTCATCGCCCTCTCCTTACACCGTCAGAACAACGCAGCTGTCGGCATCCCAGCACAAACGCACTTCATCACCCCAGGTTGGCGTACCTTTACGATGACGATGTTCGTTCTGCAGCTGGGCGCTGATCATCTGCCCGCTTTTGAGGCGTACGTGGTAGATAGACAGATCGCCGAGATAGGCGATATAGATCACCTCTCCTACCGCAAAGTTGTAGCCATCCGCCGGCGGCTCATCGCAGAGCATGATTTTTTCCGGGCGCAGAGCGACCCACACCGGCACATTATCGATAACGGACGCATCAGGATCGACTTTCAGCGGGTGCGTCAGCCCCGGCGAGCTCAGCACCAGACCATCTTCCAGACGATCTTTTACCACCCCTTCAAACACGTTGACCGAGCCGATAAATTCCGCACTGTAGCGGGTTGTCGGATGCTCGTAGATCTCCTCCGGCTCGCCGATTTGCACGAACTTCCCGCGGTTCATAATGGCGATACGTCCCGCCATGGTCATCGCCTCTTCCTGATCGTGGGTCACCATGACGCAGGTGGCCCCCACGCGTTCGAGGATATCCACCACTTCCAGCTGCATGCGGTCACGGAGCTTTTTATCCAGCGCGCCCATCGGCTCATCCAACAGCAGCAGTTTTGGTCGTTTCGCCAGGCTACGGGCCAGCGCCACGCGCTGACGCTGACCGCCGGAAAGCTGATGCGGTTTACGTTTGGCGAACTCCTGCATATGCACCAGCGCCAGCATCTCCTGCACCCGGCTGGCGATTTCGGCTTTCGGCAGCTTGTCCTGCTTCAGCCCAAAGGCAATGTTCTGCTCCACCGTCATATGGGGGAACAGCGCGTAGGACTGGAACATCATATTGATCGGCCGCTGATAGGGCGGTACGCGCGACAGGTCAACGCCATCGAGCATAATTTGCCCGGCCGTCGGCTCCTCAAAGCCGGCCAGCATACGCAGCAGCGTCGATTTGCCGCAGCCGGATGCGCCCAGCAGTGCGAAGATTTCACCTTTATAAATCGTGAGGTTGACGTCATCGACGGCGTGCTGCCCGTCGAAAGACTTCGTCAGATTACGGATTTCCAGCAGCGGGGTCAGCGCTTTGGGGGTTTTCGCTTGTGGGCGGGGAATTGCGTCGTTCACTCAGGTGCTCTCCGGCAAAAAACTACCACCGTATGGCCCGGTTGCCATACATTGAACTTTACAGTGCAGGTGCACCATCCTGGTGCATGTTTTCGCTGCACTTTAATCCGTTTGTTGCCCGGCCGCGTGGAGCATCCACCCGGCCGGGTCAGACCTTTTCAGGCCCGGTGAACCGGGCCATCAGGTTTTATTTCCCGCTTTTGACTTTCGTCCACGCACGCGTGCGTACGCGGTCGATTTTCGGATCCTGCACCTTCAGGGTGAACAGTTTGGCGAACACATCGGCCGGCGGGTAGATAGCCGGGTTATTACGGATGGTTTCGCTCACCAGCGGCGTGGAGGCTTTGTTGCCGTTAGCGTAGTACACCTGATCGCTGATTTTGGCGATCACTTCCGGGCGCATCAGATAGTTAAGGAACTGATAAGCCTCATCTTTGTTTTTCGCATCCGCCGGCATCGCGAAGACATCAAAGAACGCCAGCGCCCCCTCTTTTGGAATGAAGTAGGAGACGTTCACACCGTTCTTGGCTTCTTTTGCCCGGTTCGCCGCCTGCCAGACGTCGCCAGCCCAGCCGATGGCGACGCAGATATCGCCGTTAGCAAGGTCGTTAATATATTGCGAGGAGTGGAAGTAGCGGATATTCGGCCGCAGTTTCAGCAGCAGGTCGGTCGCCGGACCGGTGTAATCATCGGCTTTTGTGCTGTTCGGATCTTTGCCCAGATAGTTCAGGACGGTGGCAAAAATCTCTTCCGGTGCATCGAGGAAGGAGACGCCGCAGCTTTTCAGTTTTTCAAGGTTCTCCGGCTTAAGCACCAGATCCCAGCTATTCAGCGGCGCATCTTTACCGAGTACGGCTTTCACTTTATCGACGTTATAGCCAATGCCGGTGGTCGCCCACAGATACGGCATCGCGTACTTGTTATCCGGGTCGTGTTTGGCGACCAGCTTGAGGACTTCCGGGTCAAGATTCTTCCAGTTTGGCAGCTTGCTCTTGTCCAGCGGCTGGAAGACTCCTGCCGCCAGCTGACGTTCAAGAAAGCTGGCGGACGGGACCACCAGGTCAAAGCCGGTGCTGCCCGCCATTAATTTGCCTTCCAGCACTTCGTTGGAATCAAAAACGTCGTACACCACTTTAATGCCGGTCTCTTTTTCAAAATTTGCCACCGTATCCGGCGCAATATAATCAGACCAGTTATAAACATGCAGGGTTTTTTGTTCAGCGGCGAGTGAACCGGCAGAGACGGCCATCAACGCACCCGTAACCAGACCTGTTAACCATTTTTTACCAAAGGCGGTCATATCTCTTTTTCCTTCTCAATGCCCGCTAACAAGCGGGCTTAATATACGCACTTGTCTGCATGCAATAATCATGCATATTTTCTCATTGCCTAAGAAAAGGAGAGAGGACCTCTCCCGGAATGGTTGCCCGCAACTGGAAGCATCGTCAGAATAACTGTAGCCAGAATAAGAGGCTATAGCCCAGGTAAAATAACGCCTTTTATCAATTTTTTATGCAGTAACGGTCTACGTGATAAGCCAAAAGCGGCTGAATGGCGGTGAAAAATTCTTTAAGGGAAGGTTAAATGCAGAATAAAAGCACGTAATACGCAGCCGCTATGGCAGTGGCTGCGCTATTCATCGACAGGCTTAGTGAAGAAAATGGTGCTGAATATCTTCAGCGACGTACTCTTCTTCTTCGGCTTTATAGAGTACCTGGTTGGCGGCTGCTTCGAGGATAACCATAGAGATCTGCTCTTCGCTCTGACGGAAGAACCAGCCAAACTGTTCGACGGTAATGCCGACGCCAACGGATAGCGCCTGACACACCACCAGTTTAGGCAGATTGTCATCCTGAATATCGAGGAAGGCTTTGACGGTCAACGAACTGGCGTTAATTGCCGAAAGATCTGCGGAAAGCCCGAGCAGCGCCGAAGGCTTCACTTCCGCCAGAGCAGAAAAGAGCACGACGTTATCCACCAGATCGAGCTTCGCATCAAAAATGCCGTCGAAATTCTGCATATGCGGCAGATGCAAGGCCTGGCAGGAATCACACTCAAAGAAGTTGATGCCTAACTCATCGAGCCAGTGACGTAGCGTATCCAGACCCGGAACGACCAGTGAATCCATATGACCTGTGACCTCTTACTGTAGAAAAACGACGCCATAGCTTACGCAAAAAACGCAGCGCATACCATGAAAGTGTCGCCCGCGCCGGTTATCCGCCCATTTTCAGACAAAATTCTGGCGTGGCCTGACGCTCAATCCAGGCGATCATGCGCCCGGCAATATCAATTCCGGTGGTCGTTTCAATGCCCTCCAGACCCGGAGAGGCGTTCACTTCCATGACCAGCGGCCCACGGGTCGCGCGAAGGATATCCACCCCGGCGACATCCAGCCCCAGGGTTTGCGCCGCCCTGATGGCCATCTCACGTTCCTGATCGCTGATCGTGGCCACCGTCGCCACACCGCCGCGGTGCAGGTTAGAGCGGAAATCGCCCTCTTTCGCCCGCCGCTCGATCGCCGCCACCACTTCATTACCCACGACCAGGCAGCGGACATCCCGCCCTTTCGCCTCGGCGATATACTCCTGAACCAGAATATGCGCATTCAGGCCGCGGAAAGCGTCGATCACGCTCTCTGCCGCCTGGCGGGTCTCCGCCAGCACCACCCCGATGCCCTGCGTCCCTTCCACCAGTTTGACCACCAGCGGCGCGCCGCCGACCATGGCAATCAGGTCGCTGGTATCATCCGGAGAGTGCGCGATCCCGGTCAGCGGCAGATCGATGCCCTGCCGCGCCAGCAGCTGCAGCGAGCGCAGCTTGTCGCGGGCGCGGGTTATCGCCACCGATTCATTGAGCGGATAGCTGCCGAGCAGTTCAAACTGACGAAGGGCAGCGGTCCCGTAATAGGTAATCGCCGAACCAATGCGCGGGATCACGGCATCGAAATGCGGGAGCTGACGTCCTTTATAGTGAATCGATGAGGCCACCGGACTCACGTTCATATAGCAGGAAAGCGGATCGAGGATTTCCACCTGGTGGCCGCGTTTTTGCGCGGCTTCGCGCAGGCGACGACATGAATAAAGCGTTCCATCCCGGGATAATATAGCAATTTTCACCCTGCACCTCTGCAACAAGGCCCGCTCCGGCGGGCCTGCAATATGTTAATTGCGCCACGACCGCCCGGTGCACCAAATGGCGGGGCGGAAAGCAGGCAGCAGTGTACACGCAATCAGCGCGTTGCCCACCCCTGCTTATGCAGATATTCGAGAATAAACGGGCGACTTTCTTTAATGATAGTGCGGCGAATATGGTCGCTCCAGGTATCACGGCGGGTGTTGCTGCCGCGCGACAGGTAGTATTGCGCCATCTGCTCATCATATTGCGCCAGCACTGCCTCATCCACCGGCTGGTACGCATTTTCATGCACCAGCATAGCGGCGGGCATACGCGGCTTCACCTCAGGGTTATCGGCAGGCCATCCCAGACACAGACCAAACAGCGGCAGGACGTGCTGTGGCAATTTCAGCAGTTCGGTCACCTCTTCAATGCTATTGCGGATCCCACCGATATAGACGCCGCCGAGGCCCAGGGATTCGGCGGCAACCAGCGCATTTTGCGCCATCATTGCGGTATCCACCGCCCCCAGCAGCAGCTGTTCGGCCAGCCCGAGCCGGGCATCCGGACAGATTTGCAGCAGACGGTTAAAGTCGGCGCAAAATACCCAGAATTCCGCCGCGCGCGCCACGTGCTGCTGGCCGCCGCTCATCGTGACCAGCTGCTGACGAAGCTGAGGATCGGTGACGCGAATAATAGAGCTGCATTGTAAAAAGCTCGAGCTCGAGGCCCCCTGCGCGCTGGCGATAATAGCTTCGCGCTGTTCGTCGCCGATCGGCGCATCGGTGAAGTGGCGGATGGAGCGGTGGCTACGCAGCAGATCAATGGTCGGCGTCATCTTGTTTTTCTCTGTCTGATGAAGAAGTTGGTTTTGGAGTGTGAGTCAGCTGCGGCGCGACGATCCTGGCCATTCGCCACATTAATGCTATCGCGGCCGGGAGCATCAGCAGGATCCCGGAAAAGATCATCAGCATCGCCGCCGTCGGGCTGGAAAACGGCGCCGGCAGCTGCAGGTACTGATTGAGCGAGAGCCAGGCGAGGGTCAACAGCGCAATCCCGATGATCTCTACCACCAGAACGCTTTTCGGCAAAACGGCAGGCGATCGCATAGCTCAGCTCTCCTCCAGTCAATATTATTCGCGCGCTCTCCTGGCTAATCGCGCGCGGCAGACACAGTATAATGATTTAACCACGAAGACATTTATCAAACATAGCCTTAAACCATCGAAGAAAAAGGCAGAACCTTCTTTTCCTCGCCGGCATAACGCGTCATCATAGCGGTCATTCGCCATCCGGCTGAGATTTAAGGAGAGAAAGTATGTTTACCGTTATTTTTGGTCGTCCTGGTTGCCCGTATTGTGTTCGCGCCAAAGAGCTGGCAGAGAAACTGACCAATGAACGCGATGACTTCAACTACCGCTACGTTGATATTCACGCCGAAGGCATCAGCAAGAGCGACCTGGAAAAGACCGTAGGTAAACCGGTTGAGACCGTTCCGCAGATTTTTGTCGATCAAAAACATATCGGCGGCTGCACTGATTTTGAAGCCTGGGCGAAAGAGAATCTCGGTCTGTTTGCCTGAGCCGACTCATTTCTCTGACGAATGATTGCGTCTGGTATCCAGCCAGGCGCAGATAAACAGAAAGCACAGCGCGCCCAGCGCGCACCAGAACACCGCGCTAAACAGCCACGCCAGCTGTTGCCAGAAGGTACGCTGAGCCGCAAAAAAAATCCGCATGATCAGCAGACAGACGGGGGTAGCCAGAATTGCCCCCACCAGCGGCTGGATGACGCGTCGCCCCGGAGAGAGGCAGCTGGCGGCCGCACCGGGCAGCAAAAAATAGAGCAGTCCAACCTCAGGATTACCGGTAGCCCGAAAGACGCCTTTCATATGCAGTAACAGCAATAAACACACTACGATAAACAGAAAGAACCCACAGGTAATACCCACCCAGGCACGCTCAGATTTCACAATATCCTCCTGATTCTGCTTCTAACCCACTTCAATTCGTCCAGTCAGATAAAGCATTCCGGCAATCCATGCCAATTTAGCTCCCCATCGGCGTAAAAACGATTGTGACTAGCCGCAGCATCCAGGAAGGATTAAACTACCGGCTCTGTTTTTACTGGTTATAACGGGATGCCAGAACAGGGTTCGGGACAACGCGAACACTGGACCAACCTTAGACCAAATAACCATTTCCTTCAACAACTTACTAGTAAATGAGAAGTTGGCTTTCGTGAATATAAACGTCGCAGATTTGTTAAACGGGAATTACATCCTGTTATTATTCGTTGTACTTGCCCTGGGGCTTTGTCTCGGGAAACTTCGTCTCGGGTCAGTACAACTTGGTAATTCTATTGGCGTTTTAGTGGTTTCATTATTATTAGGTCAGCAGCATTTCAGTATTAACACTGATGCGCTAAATCTGGGCTTTATGCTGTTTATTTTTTGCGTTGGCGTGGAAGCGGGTCCCAACTTTTTTTCTATTTTTTTCCGCGACGGAAAAAACTATCTGATGCTCGCCCTGGTGATGGTCGGCAGCGCGATGCTGCTGGCGATGGGGCTGGGAAAACTGTTCGGCTGGGACATCGGCCTGACCGCCGGGATGCTCGCAGGCGCGATGACGTCAACGCCGGTGCTGGTCGGTGCGGGGGATACGCTACGGCACTTTGGCCTGCCCAGCGATCGGCTGGCGCTCTCCCTCGACCACCTGAGTCTGGGCTACGCCCTGACCTATCTGATTGGTCTCGTCAGTCTGATCGTCGGCGCGCGCTATATGCCGAAGCTGCAGCATCAGGATCTGCAAACCAGCGCCCAGCAGATTGCGCGTGAACGCGGACTCGATACCGACTCCAAACGTAAAGTCTATCTGCCGGTGATCCGTGCCTATCGCGTCGGCCCGGAGCTGGTCGCCTGGGCTGACGGTAAAAATCTGCGCGAGCTGGGGATTTATCGGCAAACCGGCTGCTACATTGAGCGTATTCGCCGTAACGGTATTCTGGCGAACCCGGATGGCGATGCCGTCCTGCAGATGGGCGATGATATCGCGCTGGTGGGTTATCCGGACGCCCATGCCCGCCTTGATCCCAGCTTCCGTAACGGCAAAGAGGTCTTCGACCGCGATCTGCTGGATATGCGCATCGTCACCGAAGAGATCGTGGTGAAAAACCACAACGCCGTAGGCCGCCGTCTGGCCCAGCTGAAGCTGACCGATCACGGCTGCTTCTTAAACCGCGTCATCCGCAGCCAGATTGAAATGCCGATCGACGATAACGTGGTGCTCAACAAAGGCGACGTGTTACAGGTCAGCGGCGATGCGCGACGCGTCAAAACCGTTGCCGACCGTATCGGCTTTATCTCCATTCACAGCCAGGTGACCGACCTGCTTGCCTTCTGCGCCTTCTTTATCGTCGGGCTGATGATCGGCATGATCACCTTCCAGTTCAGCTCTTTCAGCTTTGGTATCGGTAACGCGGCGGGGCTGCTGTTTGCCGGGATTATGCTCGGTTTCCTGCGCGCCAACCACCCGACCTTCGGCTATATTCCGCAGGGCGCGCTCAATATGGTGAAAGAGTTCGGCCTGATGGTCTTTATGGCCGGGGTCGGTCTGAGCGCCGGCGCCGGGATTGGCCACGGCCTGGGCGCCATCGGCGGCCAGATGCTGGCGGCGGGTCTGATCGTCAGCCTGGTGCCGGTGGTGATTTGCTTCTTGTTTGGCGCCTATGTGCTGCGTATGAACCGCGCGATGTTGTTTGGCGCCATGATGGGGGCGCGCACCTGCGCCCCGGCGATGGAAATTATCAGCGACACCGCGCGCAGCAACATTCCGGCGCTGGGCTACGCGGGCACCTATGCGATTGCCAACGTGCTGCTGACCCTGGCGGGGACGCTGATTGTCATCATCTGGCCAGGGCTACAGTAAATATTTAAGAAAAAAATGGATAGAGGCAGAACTTTTCTCTTGGGCATCAGTCATAAGTAGTGCCACTGCTTTTCTTTGATGTCCCCATTTTGTGGAGCCCATCAACCCCGCCATTTTGGTTCAAGGTTGATGGGTTTTTTGTTGCCTGAATTTTATGATGTTTAAAATTATTCGGTTACAACCGCCAGGCGGTACCATTGGCGATAGCCCGGCGACCGCCGCCGCCACCTCAGCCAGGCATCTTCCCTGGACCTGCTCCTCACCCCACCATTTCTGTTGTCCCAGAACTCATGGATGCGTTGCCCTCCCCTGACCCCGCGGGTGATGTACACTGATACGCCGGGTGAAGCGCCGAGTTGCACACGTCATCAGCAAAGAACAGAGCGATCCGCTCGCGACGCCTCCCGCTTGCCCCGCCAGTCAAATCATACTCATAAGGAATGTTCACCACAGGAGATGTTGATGCCCGCTTTCCAACCTGATGTTATTTCTGAGTTCTCCGGCGCGCCGCTGAGCACAACTGTCGCGGCCCTGACCGTTCTCGCTTTTCTGTTCCAGCCATTGCGAAAAGCCGTCAATGGGATTTTCAAATATAAAAAAGGCCACGGCAGCGTATTAAAGAATGCGGGGGTGCCCCCCTTCATTTTGAACTTCTTTGCCATCTCCATCCCATTGAAAAAATTGCCCTCGACAGGCTGGCCCGAGAAATTAATCACCCTCTTGTTCTCAGCTCTTTTTGCATGGTCTTTGTGGTATTTTGTCCCACCGCTTGTGCAAACCTTTATCGCCCCGCCAGACACGGCACTGTTGATTTGGAAAAAGTCAGGCGATCGCTTTTACATCTCCAGAACCGCAGCCACGGAGGCTACGCTGCTGACGCCCCCTCGCTGGACCGTCACAGCCAACGACTGTCAAGCCAATAAAGCCCCGACGAAAAACACCGCCAGCGTCCTGGATCGCGAATATCGTGACGATCTTTGCCGCTTGCTGACAACAGCCGAAGGCAAGGAGTATTTAGAAGAATCAATTAAAAACTTCGAAAAAGATAAAATCTTCACTTACTCATCCATTTTTATTATTGAATTTATGCTGCTATGGCTGCTGTTGGGATTCATGTTAATGATTCACTACACCAATAAAGTCAGGCACTTTATTTTGCTTGAACAACAAAAAGCGATTCATTGCGTCCAGGGCAACTTCGCGGCGACAGGTATCTACGCCATCTATCAGGAGCTGGAGGAGAGAGACGCTCGCAGACCCCGGCGGTAACTGCATGCTCCATCGCATTGGCATCCTTCCGGTTATTGCTCATACTTTGACCAGCTCAGTCCGGTGAGAGGTAAAGGCGATGCTGGTGAAAGATAAAGTTGCCGTCATCTTCGGCGGTAGCGGTGCGATAGGCTCCGCCGTGGCGCATGCTATGGCGCGCGAGGGGGCGCGAGTCTACCTCGGCGCTCGCGATCGGAAGAAGCTGGATCGGGTGGCGGATGACATTCGTGCCGCGGGCGGCAGGGCCGAGACCTTTGTCGTTGATGTCCTCGATGAGCGATCGACCGGCGAGCGGATAGCGCAGCTGACGCAGCGCAGCGGCGGGCTCGATATCGTCATCAATGCTACCGGCTTCGTCCATAATCAAGGCAAGGAGATCACGACGCTCTCCCTCGCCGAGTTTATGCAGGGCATCACCCCGTTCCTGGCGGCCCAGTTCAACCTGGCGAAAGCCGTTATCCCCCATATGGGCGGCGCTCGCCCGGGCGCCATTATCACCGTCGTGGCTCCGGCGGCAACAATGGCCATGCCGGGCCACCTGGGCCATATCGTCGGTTGTGCGGGTAGCGAAGCCTTTATCAAAGCGCTCGCCAGCGAACTGGGGCCGAAGAATATCCGCGTCCTCGGCGTGCGCTCGCACGCCATTACCGGTGCGGTTGAGGCCGGCTCTTACACCGCGGAAGTCTTTGCGGCAAAAGCGCAGGCGATGGGATTGACGGTCGAACAGTGGGTTGGCGGTGCGGCACACAGCACCATGCTCAAACGTTTGCCGACGCTGGCGCAGGTGGCGGATGTCATCACCTTTCTGGCATCCGATCGTGCCGACGCCATGACGGCAACGATGGTGAATATGACGGCCGGTGCCACTACCGGCGGATAGCCCTCGGATCTCGCAATACCTCGGCGTACAGCGCTTTATCTGGCTATTGCCCCTCTCCGGCCAGGCGTCCGACCATCAGGCGGATAGCCTGCTTTGAGAGCGGCGCGCTATCGGTGACAAAATGCAGGGTCATTCCCTCGATAAACGCATCCAGCCCGCGAGCCGTAGCCGGCTCAAACCACTGTTCCAGCGTTTGCTGACTGCGCCGCATCCAGTGCTGCATCACCGCCTTCAGCGCCGGCTGGCTGCTGCAAAACGCATACAGCTGATACATCAACTCCATATTTCGCGCGGTCGTCACCTGGGCGCTAAAGATCAGCTCGGCAATCGCATCGCAGGCCTCTTCACGGCTGCTGACCGAGGTAAAAAACTGCTGGTACTGCGCGGACATATCGCGGGTAAAAATGCGAAACGCCTCTTCTATCAGCGCGTCAATGCCGCTGAAATAGTAGGTCAGCGAGCCTAACGGGACTTCCGCACAGCTGGCAATTTTACGATGGGTTACCGCGTGAATCCCGTGGGTGGCAATGGTATCCAGCGTGGCCTGTAAAATGCGCTCCCGGCGCTGCGGATCGTTCGGTCGACGGGCCATATCTTTCCTCTTAGTCGCTGTCATGCGCAGGCAATCGGCAGCAATATCACGCTCCCAGGCGCCCGGTTCTTGTCCGAATACGCATTCTGAAGAATATGTACAAATGTACACATTCTTGCTACTGTTGTCTCCATCTTCTCATTCACAGGCGTTTACGGATGACAGCGCAAACCTCCCGCCGGGCCTTACAGCTCCGACTCTGGGCCCTTTTCATGTTCTTTTTTATCCCTGGATTGCTGATGGCCTCATGGGCTACCCGTACTCCGGCGATCCGTGACCTGCTGACGCTGTCAACGGCGGAAATGGGCATCGTTTTATTTGGCCTGTCGATTGGTTCGATGAGCGGGATTCTCTGCTCGGCGTGGCTGGTCAAACGTTTTGGCACCCGCAAGGTGATTCGCACCACCATGTCGTGCGCCGTGGTCGGCATGATGGTACTCAGCGTGGCGCTGTGGCTCACCTCGGCGGTCCTGTTTGCCATCGGGCTGGCCATTTTCGGCGCCAGCTTCGGTTCGGCGGAGGTGGCGATTAACGTTGAAGGCGCCGCCGTCGAGCGCGAAATGAATAAAACCGTCCTGCCGATGATGCATGGATTTTACAGCTTCGGCACGCTGTTCGGCGCCGGCGTGGGGATGGCGGTGACCGGTTTTGGTCTGCCCGCCGCACCGCATATTCTGCTGGCTGCGCTGGTGGCGATAGCCCCGATTGCTATTGCGATTCGCGCCATCCCGGATGGAACCGGACAAAATGCGGCAGAGAACGCGCATCATGAGGAAAAAGGTCTGCCGGTATGGCGTGATGTTCAGCTGTTGCTGATTGGCGTCGTGGTGCTGGCGATGGCCTTTGCTGAAGGATCTGCCAACGACTGGCTGCCGCTGCTGATGGTGGACGGCCACGGCTTTAGCCCCACCTCCGGCTCCTTGATTTACGCCGGCTTCACCCTCGGGATGACAATAGGTCGCTTTACCGGCGGCTGGTTTATCGATCGCTACAGCCGGGTCACGGTAGTCCGTGCCAGCGCCGTGATGGGCGCGCTGGGTATCGGCCTGATTATCTTCGTCGACAACCCGTGGGTGGCCGGCGTCTCGGTACTGCTGTGGGGTCTTGGCGCATCGCTCGGTTTCCCGCTGACCATTTCCGCCGCCAGCGACACCGGTCCCGATGCGCCGAAGCGCGTCAGCGTGGTAGCGATAACCGGCTATCTTGCCTTCCTGGTCGGGCCGCCGCTGCTGGGCTTCCTTGGCGAACACTTCGGCCTGCGCAGCGCCATGATGGTGGTGCTGGGTCTGGTTATGGTAGCGGCGTTGGTCGCCAGAGCGGTGGCTAAACCACAACATGAACCTGTCATGGAGAACAGTTAATGAGCATCAAACTGATTGCGGTAGACATGGATGGCACCTTCTTAAGCGATGCCAAAACCTACAATCGCCCGCGCTTCCTGAACCAGTATCAGCGCATGCGCGAACAGAATATTCGCTTCGTCGTCGCCAGCGGCAACCAGTATTACCAGCTGATTTCGTTTTTCCCGGACATCGCCCACGAGATAGCCTTTGTCGCCGAAAACGGCGGCTGGGTGGTCAGCGCCGGCGATGACGTTTTTAACTGTCAGCTGCCAAAAGATCATTTCCACACCGTCATCGACTATCTGCAGACGCTGACCAATATTGAAATTATCGCCTGCGGTAAACGCAGCGCGTATACCCTCAATAGCTATAACGATGAGTTAAAGACGGTCGCCGCGAAATATTACCATCGCCTGCAGCTGGTGGACGATTTCAACCATATCGATGACGTGATACTGAAATTCGGCCTCAACGTACCTGACCAACTGATTCCGCAAATCCAGCCGCAGCTACACGCGGCGTTGGGCGATATGGTGACCGCCGTGGCAACCGGCTACGGCAGTATCGATCTGATTATTCCCGGTGTGCACAAAGCCAACGGTTTGCGTATTTTGCAACAGCGCTGGGGCATTGAGAATCATGAAGTCGTCGCCTTTGGCGACAGCGGAAATGATATTGAAATGCTGCAACATGCCGGATTTGGCTTTGCGATGGCCAACGCGGCAGCTCCGGTGAAAGCCGTCGCCGACTATGATGCGCCGCATAACAATGAGGAAGGTGTGCTGCACATCATCGACAAAGTGCTGAATCGCGAAGCGCCGTTCGCCTGACCTTCGTCCGGGTGCGGCAGTCGTGCCCCACCCGGAACGCTTCGCCGCTATGCCTGCGGGTCGTTGGAACTGCCGACGCTCTTGTCTTTGAGAAAATAGACAATCATCGCCAGCCACACTACGCCGCTGAGCAAGTTAAACAGGCTGAATACCCCGCTACCACCCAGCTCATACGCATGCTTACTGACCTCGATGCCGACGGTAAATATCAGCATCTGCAGCATCCCCATCGCGGCCGAAACCGTACCTTTGCTCATGTCACTGGCAAACAGCGTCAGGCGGACTAACCCGGCGTTCGCCAGACCAATCCCGAAGGCGTAAACGCTCAGCCCGGCGGTCATCCACAAATAAGCATGGGTCGATACCACCGTCGCCACCGCAGAGAGCAGCAGCCCGAACATAATCGGCCAGCCGCCGAGAATAATCAGCGAGCGTACCGTCCGCCGCGAGGTCAGTCGCGCCAGCACCAGGTTACCGGCAATCAGCGCGCCGAAAATCGGCACCTGCAGCAGGCCATACTCATAGCTGGTGGCCTTTTCGCCGCTGATGATAATCACCGGCGACTGGGCAATCCACGCCAGCAGCGGCAGGCTGACAAACCCGGTCGCCAGCGCGCCGGCGACGAAGCGCAGATTCTTCAGCACCAGGCCATAATCGCGACCCAGCTCTTTCATCGACAGCTTCTCGCCCATCCGCGTCGCGGTTTCCGGCATCGCGCGCTGCAGGCCCACAAAGGCAATAGCGGCCAGCACGGCAAACAGCACGAACATCATTTCCCACGGCAGGATGTGGACCCAGGCCGCTCCCACCAGCGGACCGAGCAGCGGGGCAATCAGCGCAACGTTCGCCATCAGGGCGGTGATTTTGATACACATCGCCTCCTCAAACGACTCCTGAATGGCGGCATATCCCACCGCGCCGATGAAGCACAGACTAATGCCCTGCAAAAAGCGCAGCAGCGTGAACTGCTCAATGGTCTGCGCCAGCAGCGTGGCCAGACAGGTGACGATAAACCACACCACCCCGGTGAGCATCACCGGGCGACGGCCGATACGATCCGACAGCGGCCCCAGCAGCCACTGCAAAAACATACCGCCGGCGAGATAGGCGGTCATCGAGGTCGGAACCCATTCATTACCGACCTGAAACTCTTCCACCACCGAGAGCATTCCCGGCTGGATCATATCGTTGCCGATATAAGTGGAAAATTCGTATAACACCAGGCAGAGCGGGAACAGAAGCGCCTGCCGTCCGAGGCGTTTGCCTGAAAGCGAATAATTCTGCATGCAATCTCTTCGTTAAACAAAAATCGCGCAAAGTTTAATGAAAGTCTTGCGGAGGAGATAGTGAATTGTGAGTGACAATTAAAAATAGCGCAATGCGCCTTCAGCCGGCGGATATTGCCGCCATTTTAATTAAACCTGTCTATATTTCGTTTATATTTCAATTAGGTTACAGGCGATATACTCATCCTCTGCGGCATATTCACCACCATATGCCGCGCCCACGGCTTCTTAACAAGCTGATAATTAAGACAATACTGCTTTACCTTATCGCCACCGTTTTTTAAGGTGGGCGGCTGATTGCTATCGGATACCAAGAGCCTGAATCTATGCTGGAAAATATCAACGACGCGCTGTTTGCCTTAATCAACGCCACCCCCGCCTCGCCCTCGTGGGTCATCGCCCTGGCGACATTCGTTGCCAAAGAGGTGATTCTGATTGTGCCTCTGTTGACCGCGGCGCTGTGGCTCTGGGGCCCAAACCAGCGGCAGCTGGTGTTTAAAGTGCTCCTGGCGCTGGCGATTAGCCTGAGTCTGTCATGGATTTTTGGCCTGCTCTTCCCGCATGAGCGTCCGTTTGCCGCAGGCGTCGGCTATCAGTTCCTGCATCACGCGCCGAATAACTCCTTCCCCAGCAATCACGGCACCATCAGCTTTACCTTTGCGCTGGCCTTCTTGTTCTGGCATCGCCTGTGGTCCGGGATCGCGCTGCTGGCGACTGCCGTGGCGATCGCCTGGTCCCGGGTCTATCTTGGCGTTCACTGGCCGCTGGATATGCTGGGCGGCCTGCTGACCGGGATGTGCGGTTGCCTGGCCGCCGGATTACTGTGGCAGGCCGGCGGTCAACCGCTGTATCAATACCTGCAGCAGCTGTATCGGGTTTGCTTCTCCCTGCCGATTCGTAAAGGCTGGGTGCGTGACTAACCCTCTTTCGGCAGGTAAAATTGCCCACTGACGCCCTGCCGATGCAGGGCGATTTCAGCGTAGAGGGAATATGGAAACACGTCGTGATGAACGTATCAGCCAGCTCATTCAGGCGCTCAAGCGCAGCGATAAGCTTCATTTAAAAGAGGCCGCCGCGCTGCTTGGCGTATCAGAAATGACCATTCGTCGCGACCTGAACGGCCATAATGGCCCGGTGGTGTTGTTAGGCGGTTATATCGTTCTCGAACCGCGCAGCGCAACCCATTACCTGCTCAGCGACCAGAAAACCCGCCTGGTGGAGGAAAAACGCCGTGCCGCCCGTCACGCTGCCGCGCTGCTTGAAGCCCATCAAATGGCCTTTTTCGACTGTGGGACCACCACGCCCTGGATCATTGACGCGATCGATAACGCCCTGCCCTTTACCGGCGTCTGCTATTCGCTGAACACCTTTCTGGCGCTGCAGGAAAAACCCCAGTGTCGGGCCATTCTCTGCGGCGGCGAGTTCCATGCCAGCAATGCCATTTTTAAACCACTCAGCCTGCAGGATACGCTCAGCCATCTGTGCCCGGACATCGCCTTTTATTCCGCGGCCGGAATCGACTGCGCGCAGGGCGCCACCTGCTATAACCTCGAAGAGCTGCCGGTTAAACACTGGGCGATGAGCAGCGCGCGCTATCACGTACTGGTTGTCGATCACAGTAAATTTGGCAAAGTCAGACCGGCGCGGATGGGCGATTTATCGCGTTTTGATGTGATTGCCAGCGATGTCTGTCCGGATGAGGATCTGCTCGCGCTGGCGAAAGAAAAGCAGATTTCACTACTCTACTGACCGCGCCCCGCAGGGCGCGGCCTGTCGGTTATGAGAACCAGCTACCGAACCAGCCGTGCAGTTTCATCAGCACGAAGTCCATCATCCGGCTAAAGAAACCGCCTTCATTGACCGCTTCCATGACGATCAGCGGGCGCTGCTCGATGGTTTTATCATTGAGCTTAAAGTCGATGGTCCCGACCACCTGCCCTTTGCTAAGCGGCGCCGTCAGCTGCGTATCCGTCAGGGTATAGCTGGCTTTCAGGTTTTTCAGCTGCCCGCGCGGCAGGGTGATCGAACCGGCTTCGCCCGCCCCGAGTTTGGCTTCGTTGCTGTCGCCAAACCAGACGCGCTGGGTGATAAAGGTGGCATCCGGTTTAATCGGCGTCACGGTCTCGTAGAAACGGAAGCCCCAGGTCAGCAGCTTTTCGGATTCATTAAAACGAATACGGTCGGTCTTGGTGCCGAGCACCACGGCAATCAGACGCATGTCTCCCTGGGTAGCCGAGGAGACCAGGTTGTAGCCAGCGCCGGCGGTGGTCCCTGTTTTGACGCCATCCGCGTTCAGGTTTGAGCTCCACAGCAGGCGGTTGCGGTTCGGCTGACGAATCTTATTGAAGGTAAACTCTTTCTCTTTATGAATGGCGTACTCTTCAGGCACGTCATGAATCATCGCTTTGGTCAGCAGCGCCATGTCGCGCGCGGTACTAAACTGGCCCGGCGCATCCAGGCCGTGCACGGTCATAAAGGTGGTATTGGTCAGCCCCATTTTTTGCGCATAGCCGTTCATCAGGCTGACGAATGCATCCTGGCTCCCCGCCACGTAGTCGGCGATCGCGATGCTGGCATCGTTGCCGGACTGGATAATCACGCCTTTATTCAGGTCTTCGACTGAAACCTGCATCCCCGGCTTAAGGAACATCACCGATGACCCGCGCAGCGCCGGGTTACCGGTAGCCCAGGCATCGCGACCGACGGTGACCATATCGGTGGACTTAATCTTGCCCGCCTTCAGCGCCTGTCCGACGACATAGCTGGTCATGATCTTGGTCAGACTTGCCGGGTCGAGTTTTTCATCGGCGTTGCCCTCGCTCAGCACTTTACCGCTGGCGTAATCCATCAGGATCCAGGCTCGGGCATCGATCGATGGGGCATCGGGGAGTTGTTCCGCAGCCTGCACCGCAGGTGCGACAAGAACGAGAAGCGCGCAGCCTGCCACGAGGCCGCGAAGAGAAAAAGCGTCATGCGTCATAAGAGCCACCCAAGTATCCTTTCCAAACAAAATATGCCGCAACACTCTATCGGCGCAGCAGCAGCCGGTGAGTAAAGCGTACAAATGACCTTAAAGAAACAGCGAGTTGGTAAAGTTTTTAAAGTTTACGCAATAACCTCGCTCCCTGCTGAAAACAGAGCAATTTTTTTGATCATGATTGCCTAAATATTATCTTTATTCCAACATGATTGCTCACCATGCTGCAACGACGGCTCAATAACAGGCAGGAACCGATATGATTACGCTATGGGGCAGAAATAACTCGACGAATGTGAAGAAAGTACGCTGGGTGCTGGCGGAGCTGGGCCTTCCATATCAGCATATTATGGCAGGGCTGGAGTTTGGCTTAAATCATGACCCGGAGTATCTGGCGATGAACCCGAATGGCCTGGTGCCGCTGCTGAAAGATGATGCCAATGATCTCGTCCTTTGGGAATCGAATGCCATTATTCGCTATCTGGCCGCCGAGTATGGACAGGACCGTTTATGGGTCACTACGCCGCGCAAGCGCGCCCAGAGCGACAAATGGATGGACTGGGCAAACGGTTCGCTTTCTCCCGCCCATCGTCCGGTGTTAATGGGGCTGGTCAGAACGCCGGCGGATAAGCGCGACCCGGCGGCCATCGCCGCCGGTATTGCCGCCTGTGAGGCGCTTTTCGCGATGCTTGATGATGAGCTGGCGACCTCCACCTGGCTATCCGGAGAGGCCTTTGGCCTTGGCGACATCGCCGTGGCGCCGTTCGTTTATAACCTGATGACGATTGTTGAAAGCTGGCAGCCGCGCCCGCACCTGCAGCGTTGGTACCAGCAGCTTAACCAACGCCAGGCGTGGCGCGATGTGGTGATGATTCCGGTCACCTGATGCTAGTCGGCCGGACTGACCTTCAGCAGTTCACCGTTGGACTCGTCGGTTAATACATACAGATAGCCGTCGGGTCCGACGCGCACATCGCGGATCCGCTTGCCGCGCTCGCCCAGAATACGCGCCTCTTCGCGCACCTTATCGCCATCCACCTTCAGAACAATCAGCGACTGGTCCTTCAGCGCCCCGATAAACAGCTTATGCTGCCACTGTGGGAAGGTCGACGCTGCGTAGAAAGCCATCCCGCTTACCGCCGGAGAGTGCTTCCAGACGAAAAGCGGCGCTTCCGTTCCGGCGACCGCCGTGCCCTGCGCTTCGGGGATCGCCAGTCCGCTGTAGTTGACGCCATGCGTCGCCAGCGGCCAGCCGTAGTTCTTACCCTTCTGCGGAATATTGATCTCGTCACCGCCGCGCGGCCCGTGTTCGTTGAGCCACAGCGTATCGCTCCAGGGATTCATCGCCATTCCCTGCGGATTGCGGATGCCATAAGACCAGATTTCCGGTCTCGCCCCCGCGCGATGAACAAAAGGATTATCGGCAGGCACTTCGCCGTCCTGGGTCAGACGCACCACTTTTCCCTGCAGTTTATCCAGATCCTGGGCCGTGGGGCGTTGGTTATTTTCGCCCAGGCCGATGAATAAATACCCTTTCCCATCAAACACCAGGCGCCCACCGAAATGGTTGCCGGTGGAGAGCTTCGGCTGCTGGCGGAAGACAACCTGAAAATGCTCCAGATGCTGAAGGTTGTCGCTCAGGCGGCCATAGCCTACGGCGGTACCGGCTTTGCCGTCATCGCCGACTTCAGCAAAACTCAGCCAGACCCGGCGGGAGTGGGCGAAATCCGGAGCCAGCGCCACATCAAGCAATCCTCCCTGGCCGCTGGCCCAGACCGGTGGGACGCCGGTTATCGCGGGCGAAAGACCTTCCCCCTGCCGCCAGCGCTTCAGTTCGCCGGAACGCAGGGTTATCAGTATTCCCCGATCATCGGGGAGAAAGGCCAGCGCCCACGGATGGGCGAGCTGATTTTGCAAAACCTCAACACGCACCTTCCCGGCGAGAGTCACGACGGGAAACAGCAGGGTGGCGAGCATCAGCGAAATGGCGACCTGGCGCATGGCATTTTCCTTTCATCGGCAATATTTTCGGCAATGCGCTAAGGGTAGCCAGCGGGGGAACATCAGGAGGGGATTTTTACATAACATTAAGCAGGGGGAGCTGACCTCCCCCTGAATTCAGACGTGGGTCACTGGCGCCTGTTTATTCAGTTTACGAATATTCATCGTCAGCTCTGCCAGACAGCGTTCTAGCGTCTCTACGTTAACCGCAATATACGACGGGCAATCATGATGCCCGCTCATCAGGCAAACCGCCGCAGACGCGATGGCTCCACCTGCAAGACGGAGAGCGTCCTTTTCTTCCGGTGCAAGAACGTGCTGCAACTGCAGCCCGTTCTTACGCATTTCACCACACAGTTCGAACAAGTTATCACGCAGATGCTCATTTTCGCTGACTGACATATAGCCCTTCGCTTTGCGTAGCTGCAAATAAGCGTCGAGATCAATATTGGCATTAATCAGCTTATTCAGAAGGTTACGATACAGTCTGTCAACGTTCATCAGGGTTCCTCCTCTGTCATCCATTACCATTATCAGAATATGGCTATTTTTCGTACAAAATGATGCGCGAGGTCAATAATTCCTGGTTAATTAACATCATTTACAATGTTACATTTATGTTCAAAATTGCGATCCGCTCGCCCTCTCTTTCAGGCTCCCATGAAAAAAATCACAATCAATGTTATACGCTCTCATAAAACACCCCATCGTAATGAAGGTGTGAATATCAATAAATAACTCTTTTTTGCCGATAAGATCACAAATAACCATCATTTCAATTGATCAAAATTTCCAGCGGGTGTCATATCAACGCCATTAATGTAATACGTATAACATTTAATAAAAAACACAATCTGCGGCCATTGCCCGCAGCATTAACTCCGATCCGCCTGAAGGAACTGAAATGATTACGCCCGGCAAAAGAAACTATATCTTGTTGAGTCTTTTCGATTTCCTCTATCTATTCGCCTGGTCATCCACCATGGCGTTCTTTGTCATCTGGACAACTCAGCATCTCGGCATCAGCGCCACCAAAACCGGCCTGCTGTACTCCGTCAACGCCTTCATTGCTCTGTTGATGCAGCCTTTTTTTGGCTTTATTGCCGATAAATTTGGTCTGAAAAAACGGCTTATCTGGATCCTGCTGGCCATGCTGCTGCCGGTCGGCCCGTTCTTTATTTATCTCTATGCCCCGCTGCTGGTCCACAGCTTCTGGCTGGGCGCCTTACTGGGCGGTATCTACCTGGGGATAATTTTTAACTCCGGCTGCGGAGTGATTGATTCGTATATCGACAAAATTTCTCGGCGCTATCGCTTTGAGTATGGCCGGGTGCGGATGTGGGGCTCGTTAGGTTGGGCCGCCGCCGCGTGGATCGTGGGAAAATATATCGACAGCAACCCCAATCTGGCCTTCTGGCTGGCCAGTATTGCCATTGTGATTGCCGCCATCTGCTTCATGCTGACTAAAATCGAACTCACCGAAGCCGAGATGGAAAAAACCAGCGCGCTGAAGGTCTCCCATGCGCTGGAGCTGGCGAAAAACGGGCAGTTCTGGATGCTGCTGATCTTTACCTTATTCGTTACGCAAATTTATGACACCTACGATCAGCAGTTTGCGCAGTACTTCTCATTGCAGTTCCCGACCCCGGAAGAAGGCAACCGCTGGTACGGAATTCTGGCCTCCATCCAGGTCTGCGGTGAAACGCTCTTTCTCTGCCTGATGCCGTGGTTTGTTAACCGCACCGGGGCCAAGTGGGCGCTGATTATTGCCGGATTGATTATGTCGGTACGTATCGTGGGTTCCGCCATCCCGCTTGGTCCGGTGTGGATTGGCGCGGTGAAAATGATGCACGCGCTGGAAAAACCACTGATCCTGGTATCAGTATTTAAATTCATCGCCGCCAACTTCGACCATAAGTTGTCATCAACGGTCTATTTGCTGGTGCTGTTTGTGGCCTCCATCGCCACGGCGATTTACTCGCCGCTGGCCGGCTATCTGTATGACACCATCGGCTTCGCGCATACATATTATATTCTCGGCAGCATCGCCGGGCTCTTCACCCTGATATCGATTTTCACCCTACGCGATAAGCGAGAACCCACCGCCCCAGGTTCAGCACCGGCAGGAGGCGTCGCGCAGCCATAACGAACCATCCGCCCGGGGGGATCTCCCGGGCTTTTTCATCATCTGTCACACCGTGGCTATACTCTTTTTCATAAAGATCTGTAAAATTCCTGCCCTGACCATTCCAATAATCGAACACTTTTTAAACTATGAGCAATGTAACGCATCAGCCGAAGATCGGCTTTGTCTCTCTGGGCTGCCCGAAAAACCTCGTGGACTCAGAACGCATCCTGACCGAACTGCGTACCGAAGGTTATGACGTGGTCCCCACCTACGACAATGCCGATATGGTTATCGTCAACACCTGCGGCTTTATCGACAGCGCCGTTCAGGAGTCTCTGGAAGCCATTGGCGAAGCGTTAAAAGAAAATGGCAAAGTTATTGTGACCGGCTGCCTGGGCGCGAAAGAAGACCAGATTCGCGAAGTGCATCCGAAAGTGCTGGAGATAACCGGGCCGCACAGCTATGAACAGGTTCTGGAGCATGTCCATCACTATACGCCGAAGCCGAAACACAACCCGTTCCTGAGCCTGGTGCCGGAACAGGGCGTGAAGCTCACGCCGCGTCATTACGCCTACCTGAAAATTTCCGAAGGCTGTAACCATCGCTGCACCTTCTGCATTATCCCGTCGATGCGCGGCGACCTTGTCAGCCGTCCGATTGGTGAAGTGCTGTCCGAAGCCAAACGCCTGGCCGATGCCGGCGTCAAAGAGCTGCTGGTTATCTCTCAGGATACCTCCGCCTACGGCGTCGATGTGAAGCATCGCACCGGCTTCCACGACGGCGCGCCGGTAAAAACCAGCATGGTCAGCCTGTGCGAAGAGCTGGCGAAACTGGGTATCTGGGTCCGTCTGCACTACGTCTACCCGTACCCGCACGTCGATGACGTGATTCCGCTGATGGCGGAAGGTAAAATTCTGCCGTATCTGGATATCCCGCTGCAGCATGCCAGCCCGCGCATTCTGAAACTGATGAAACGTCCGGGTTCTGCCGACCGTCAGCTGGCACGCATTAAGCAGTGGCGTGAAATCTGCCCTGACCTGACCCTGCGTTCGACCTTCATCGTCGGCTTCCCGGGTGAAACGGAAGAAGATTTCCAGATGCTGCTCGACTTCCTGAAAGAGGCACGCCTGGACCGCGTCGGCTGCTTTAAGTACAGCCCGGTTGAAGGCGCGACCGCTAATGAGCTGGCGGATCAGGTGCCTGAAGAGGTAAAAGAAGAGCGCTGGAACCGCTTTATGCAGCTGCAGCAGCAGATCTCCGCCGAACGTCTGCAGGAGAAGGTCGGCCGCGAGATCATGGTGCTGATCGATGAAGTGGACGAAGAAGGCGCCATTGGCCGCAGTATGGCCGACGCCCCGGAAATTGACGGTGCGGTCTACCTGAACGGCGAAACGAAGGTCAAACCTGGCGACGTCGTCCGTGTGAAAGTCGAACATGCCGACGAATACGACCTGTGGGGCAGCCGGGTTTAATCCTGCGCCTCTTATCCCCGGATTGCGGCGCTAACGCGCCTGATCCGGGCTACAAAACTGCACTCATCCGCACCAATCGTAGCCCCGGTTAGCGACAGCGCCACCGGGGAATAGCCCCTACCCCTTTATCTTCGGATCCAGCGCATCGCGCAGGCCGTCCCCCAGCAGGTTAAACGCCAGCACCGTCAGGAAAATCGCAATCGCCGGGAACAGCGCCACGTGCGGCGCCATCACCATATCCGCCCGCGCTTCATTGAGCATTGCCCCCCATTCCGGGGTCGGGGGCTGCGCCCCGAGTCCCAGGAAAGAGAGGCTGGCAGCGGAGATAATCGATACCCCGATACGCATGGTGAAATAGACCACAATTGACGAGACCGTTCCGGGCAGAATATGGCTGAACAGAATCGTCGTATCGCTGGCGCCGATGCTGCGCGCCGATTCAATAAAGGTCTGCTGCTTGAGCACCAGGGTGTTACCGCGCACCAGGCGGGCAAATGCCGGGATCGAAAAGATCGCCACCGCAATGATCACGTTCGACATCCCGCTGCCCATCACCGCTACCACGGCAATCGCCAGCAGGATCCCCGGGAAGGCGAACAGCACGTCGCAGATGCGCATGATGATGCGATCCCACCAGCCTTCATAATACCCGGCCAGCAGACCGAGCACGGTACCGATCGCCGCGCCAATCAGCACCGCCAGCACGCCGGCGGCCAGCGAAATCTGCGCCCCCACCAACACCCGGCTAAAGATATCGCGCCCGAGCGAATCCACCCCGAACCAGTGCATCATCGACGGACCGTCGTTGAGCCGGTCGTAATCAAAATAGTTTTCCGCATCGAACGGCGCTATCCACGGCGCCGCGAGAGCAACTGCAATCAGCAGCAGGACAAATACACCGGCGCCCATCGCCACCGGCTGACGACGAAATCGCCGCCAGAACTCACGCCACGGCGTGCGTATTTGTCCGGGCTTAACTCCCGGCATGGCGTTAATAGCCGCCTGTCTTCTCCAGTTGAGCAATCGCACCTTACTTGTACCTGATAGCCGGGTTAATGGCGGCGTACAGAACATCCACCACTAAATTGATAAGAATAAATTCCAGCGAAAAGAGGAGGACTTCCGCCTGAATGACCGGATAGTCGCGCATCTCCACCGAATCCACCAGCAGCCGTCCAAGACCTGGCCAGTTAAAGACCTTCTCGACCACGATCGACCCACCGAGCAAAAAACCGAACTGTAGTCCCATCATGGTCACCACCGGGATCATGGCGTTGCGCAGACCGTGTTTCAGCACCACCCGGGTCTCACTGACCCCTTTGGCGCGCGCCGTGCGCATGTAATCTTCATGCAGAACATCGACAAAAGAGGCGCGGGTAAAACGCGCCATCACCGCCGCGACCGCCGCCCCCAGCGTCAGGGAAGGCAAAATATAGTGCCGCCAGCTGTCGGCGCCCACCGTCGGCAGCCAGCCCAGCTCCACCGAGAAGACCTGCATCAGCAGCATACCGAGCGCAAAAGCCGGAAACGAAATACCGGTCACCGCCAGCGCCATCCCCAGGCGGTCAGGCCAGCGATTGCGCCACACGGCCGCCACAATGCCCGCCGCCATGCCGAAGATCACCGCCCAGCTCATGCTGGCCAGAGTCAGCCACAACGTCGGCATAAAGCGGCTGGCTATTTCGCTGCTGACCGGACGGCGTGACGCCATCGAGGTGCCGAAATCGCCCTGCAATACGCTGGTGATATAGTGCCAGAACTGGACATGCAGCGGCTGGTCGAGCCCCAGCTGCTGGCGCACCATCGCCACCACCTGCGCGTCGGCCTCAGGTCCGGCAATCAGCCGCGCCGGATCGCCAGGCAACATATGCACGAACAGGAATACCAGCACCGCCACAATCAGCAGCGTGGGAATCAGCCCCAGCAGACGCTTAATCACATAATTGAGCATCGTCCCCCCTTGCTGGTATCCCTGTCGCCCTCGGGCGCGAATGAAGAGCAGAGCCCCTCGCGCCACCTTCCTCTCCCGCTGCGGGAGAGGGTCAAAGTCCCTTCCATCACTGGCTTAAATCCGCCTGCTCGAAGCTGAACCCGGTATCCGGCTGGATATAGAAACCGGTCAGATTTTTGCTGTGCGCTGAGACCAGTTTTTCCACCACCAGCGGCACCCACGGGGACTCTTTCCAGATAGTCTCCTGCGCCTCTTTATAGAGCCGCGTTTTTTCCTTCACATCGGTGGTTTTCAGCGCATCCGTCAGATCTTTATCCACCTGCGGATTGCCATAAAACGCGGTGTTGAACAGGGTCGGCGGCCAGTTTTGCGAAGCAAACAGCGGCGACAGCGCCCAGTCAGCTTCGCCGGTTGAAGCCGACCAGCCGGTGTAGAACATGCGTACTCCGCTCTCTTTCTGCCCTTTACCCTCGACTTCCGCCGCACGCTGGCCGGCATCCATCGCCGTCAGCTGGGCCTTAATGCCCACCTGCGCCAGCTGCTGCTGGGTGAACTGCAGCACTTTCTGCGCGGTACTGTGGTTATGCGATGACCACAGCGTGGTGCTGAAACCGTTAGGGAAACCGGCCTCTTTCAGCAGCTCGCGGGCTTTCGCCGGATCGTACGGCCACGGCTTAAAGCTTTCGGCATAGGCAATAGACGGCGGTACGACGCCGGTGGCCGGTGTCGCATAGCCGGCGAACGCCACTTTGACCAGCGCCTGGCGGTTGATGGCGTAGTTGATCGCTTCACGTACTTTCGGGTTATCGAACGGTTTTTGCGTCACGTTCATGCTGATGTAACGCTGCATGATCGACGGGCTGGCCACCAGCTCCAGCTTGCTGTTTTTTTCCAGCAGCGGTGCCTGTTCATAAGGGATGGGGAATGCGAACTGCGCTTCGCCGGTTTGCAGCATCGCCGCACGAGTGTTGTTATCCACCACCGGACGCCAGGTGATCGAGTCGAGCTTCGGCAAGCCTGGCTGCCAGTAGCCGGTAAACTTCGTCACCTTCACGAAATCGGTCTGATTCCAGGTGTCCAGCTTATACGGCCCGGTTCCCACCGGATGGAAGCCGATCTCTTTGCCGTACTTTTTCAGCGCCGCCGGAGAGATCATCGCCGTGGCCGGGTGGGCCAGGATATTGATGAACGCGGAGAACGGCTGCTTCAGGGTAATTTTTACCGTCGTCGGATCGAGCGCTTCAGTACTGGCGATATTTTTATACAGGTTGTAGCGCTTGAGATGATTATCAGGATTGCTGGCGCGATCGAGGTTGGCCTTCACCGCCTCGGCATTAAAGTCGGTGCCATCCTGGAACTTCACCCCGGAATGGAGTTTGATGGTGTAAACCAGTCCGTCCGGCGAGATGGTGTAACTCTCCGCCAGCACATTTTGCAGCTTCATCTCTTTATCCAGACCAAACAGCCCTTGATAGAACGATTTGGCGACGGCCTGGGACAGGGTGTCATTGGCATCATACGGGTCGAGGGTCGTGAAGTTAGAGCCGACCGCGACGACCACATCTTTCGCGGCAAAAGCCGGGCCTGCCGCCAGCGCTGACGTGACGACCAGCGCCAGCAACCCTTTGCGTAATACACGTTGTGTCATGTTGTTCTCCTGAAAGGCTGTACTGTTGGTGTCGTTGTTATCTTCCCAGCACGTCGGCGACGGGTTCCCTGGCGACAAAATGGCCCGGCCCCACCTGTTGTAACGGCATGCTGCTAACCTCGGTGCCCCGCTTATAGATATTGCCCGGCAGTTCGTCAGAGAGCAGTACGCGCTGCGGATGACGATGCGTCGGGTCGGCAACCGGTACGGCGGCCATCAATTTACGGGTATAAGGGTGCTGCGGGTTTTCAAACACGGCGCGCCGCGGGCCTATCTCGACAATTCGCCCACGATACATCACCGCCACGCGATGACTGATGCGTTCAACCACCGCCATATCGTGTGAAATAAACAGGAATGCGATGCCCATTTCGCGCTGTAAATCGAGCATCAGATTAATAATCTGCGCGCGGATGGAAACATCCAGCGCTGACACGGCCTCGTCGGCAATCACCACTTTCGGATTGAGCGCCAGCGCGCGGGCGATGCAAATACGCTGGCGCTGGCCGCCGGAAAACTCGTGCGGGTAGCGCCAGGCATGTTCCGGCTGCAAACCGACTCGCTCCAGCAGCCAGGCGACGCGCGCGCGGGCCGCGTCCCCCTCCAGCATGCCGTGTACGCGCAGCGGCTCCATGATCGAATAACCCACGGTTTGTCGCGGGTCGAGCGACGCAAACGGATCCTGGAAAATAAACTGGATATCGCGGCGCAGCGCCTGAAGTTTGCTGTTTGCCAGCGTATCAATCCGCTCGCCGTTAAAGACGATGGTGCCGCCCTGCGTCGCCACCAGCCGGAGCAGAGCCCGGCCGGTCGTTGACTTCCCGCAGCCGGACTCGCCGACCAAAGAGAGGGTTTCTCCTGGCCACAGGTCAAAACTCACCTTCTCCACCGCATGAACTTCGCGGGTGACGCGATTCAGAATGCCGCTGCGCAGCGGGAAGCGCGCCACCAGATCGCGCACTTTAAGAATCGGCTCGCCGGCGACGACGGTATTCTGCTCGCCCTCGTCAGGCGCGGCTTGCTGTAATAACGGAAAATGACGCGGCAGATCGCTACCGCGCATCGACCCGAGCCGCGGGACCGCGGCCAGCAGCGCCCGGGTGTAGGGGTGCTGCGGCGCGCGGAAGATCTCCTCCACCGTGCCGCTCTCCACCGCTTCTCCGCGGTACATCACCAGTACCCGATCGGCGATATCGGCGACCACCCCCATATCGTGAGTAATAAAGATCACCCCCATCGCCATCTCTTTTTGCAGCACGGCAATGAGCTGAAGAATCTGTGCCTGAATTGTCACATCCAGCGCCGTGGTGGGCTCATCGGCAATCAGAACCGCAGGACGACAGGAGAACGCCATCGCGATCATCACCCGCTGACGCATCCCACCGGAAAGCTGATGGGGATAGCGCGAGAGCACCGTTTCCGCCTCGGGGATCCTGACCTGATCGAGCATTTTCTTCGCTTCGCGCAGCGCCGCATCATGCCCCAGCCCCTGGTGCAAACGAATAGACTCGGCAATCTGCTCTCCGATAGTAAATACCGGGTTTAGCGAGGTCATCGGCTCCTGGAAAATCATCGCCATGTCCGCCCCGCGCACGCTGCGCATCCCCGCGGCGGACTGCTCGCTCAGGGAGACGACCTGACGGTTGCGACGGCGCAGCCACAGCGCTTCGCTGCTGACCTCGCTTACCGCCCGATCGAGCAGGCGCATCAGCGCCAGCGCGGTCACGGATTTTCCTGAACCCGATTCGCCGACAATGGCTAACGTTTCGCCCCGCCGCAGGGTAAACGACAGCTGACGCACCGCGGAAAACGTCTCCTGCTGCTGGCGAAACGCCACGTTCAGATCGCGTACCACCAGAACATCATCGGCGTCGATTTCTTGACTATGCGGCAACCTGCTTCCCCTTATTCCCGATAAATACCAATCGTCGGCGTATCCCCGGCATAGCACCAGGCCCGATACATGCCTTCGCTGTTAAACGGCAGAACCACGTTGCCTTCTCTGTCGATGGCAATCAGGCCGCCGCTGCCGCCGAGCGCCGGCAGTTTTTCCATCACCACCCGCTCACAGGCCTCATACAGGCTGAGATTGCCATACTCCATCAACGCCGCAATATCGTAGGCCGCGAGCGTGCGCATAAACACTTCGCCGGTTCCGGTGCAGGAGACCGCGACGCTGGCGTTATTGGCATAGCAGCCGGCCCCCGGTAACGGGCTGTCACCGACGCGCCCGGGGAGCTTATTGGTCATGCCGCCGGTCGAGGTCGCCGCCGCCAGATTACCGGCCAAATCCCGCGCTACCGCCCCGACGGTCCCCATCTTATGGCGCTCATCGAGCGGCGCGGGGCGATGATCGAGCACGATTTCATCGTCGGCCTGGGCCTGTTGTAGCTGGAGTAAACGCTCGGTGGTCGAAAACAGATGGTTCTCGACCCGTTCCATGCCATGAGAAACGGCAAAGGCTTCCGCCCCTTCACCAATCAGCAGCACGTGCGGGCTTTGTTCCAGCACCAGACGCGCGGCCAACACCGGATTACGCAAATGTTTTACTCCGGCAACCGCCCCGGCCTGCAGCCGGTTGCCGTCCATGAGGCAGGCATCCAGTTCATGGGTTGCATCGCGGGTAAAGACCGATCCGATACCCGCGTTAAACAGCGGACACTCCTCAAGCAGCCGCACCGCTTCCGTCACCGTATCCAGCGCGCTGGCACCTGCCGCCAGCATTTTTTGCCCGCTATCGACGATCGCTGAAAGCGCCGCCACGTATTGTCGTTCACGTTCCGGCGTCAGGGCGGAACGAGTAATCGCCCCCGCCCCGCCATGAATTGCTATCACCGCCTTGCCCATTCAGCGATCCTTTACCGATAAAGTGTCTTGATACATCCTGCAAACCGCTCCTGACAGGCGACGGATAACCCGCTCTTTTCCAGGTGTATTCCCCTGCTGCCCCGCTGTATTCAGGATGATTTTGTGTATAAATATCATTATCGTGCTGACTGTCCTATACAATTTTTGAATATAGAAAGCGCGGAGTGCGGTGTAAACCCTGTACCGTGGTGGCATATAGCCGCCAGCGCTTTTCTGTCATAATAGGTGTTTTCGATGTTTTGCCCGCAGGAGACCCCCATGGATTTTACCGCCGGACTGATGCCGCTCGACACAGCCCTGACTCAGATGCTCAATCGAATTACACCGCTCAGCGCGGTGGAAACCGTCCCGCTGTTGCAGGCCTTTTCGCGCGTAACCGCCCATGATCTCATTTCACCGCTGGACGTCCCGGGTTTTGATAACTCGGCGATGGACGGTTATGCCGTACGCCTGGCCGACCTCGCCGACGGCACGGCGCTGCCGGTGGCGGGTAAAGCGTTCGCCGGACAGCCGTTCCACGATGCCTGGCCTGCCGGAAGCTGTATTCGCATCATGACCGGCGCCCCCGTCCCGCCAGGCTGCGACGCGGTGGTGATGCAGGAAGAGACGGAGCAGACCGAAGAGGGCATCCGCTTCATCGCGCCGGTCAAAGCCGGGCAGAACATTCGCCGCCGTGGGGAAGATATCGCCGATGGCGCCGTGGTCTTCCCGGCAGGAACCCCGCTTACCGTCGCCGAACTGCCGGTGCTCGCTTCGCTGGGGATTGCGCAAGTTGCGGTGGTGCGCAAAGTGCGCGTCGCGGTCTTCTCGACCGGGGATGAACTGCAGCTGCCGGGCCAGCCGCTGGGCGACGGGCAAATTTACGATACCAACCGCCTCGCCGTTCACCTGATGCTTGAGCAGCTGGGCTGCGAGGTGATTAACCTTGGCATTATTCCCGACGATCCGGATCGACTGCGCGAGGCGTTTATCGAGGCCGACCGGCAGGCCGACGTAGTCATCAGCTCCGGCGGCGTCTCCGTCGGGGAAGCGGACTACACCAAAGAGATACTCGAAGAGCTGGGTGAAATCGGCTTCTGGAAGCTGGCCATCAAGCCGGGTAAACCTTTTGCCTTCGGAAAACTGAATAACAGCTGGTTCTGCGGCCTGCCGGGTAATCCGGTTTCCGCCACCCTCACCTTCTATCAGCTGGTGCAGCCGCTGCTGGCAAAACTGGGGGGCAACGGCGGCCAGGCGCAGCCGATGCGCCTGCGCGTTCGCGCCGCTACGCGGCTAAAGAAATCACCGGGCCGTCTCGACTTCCAGCGCGGCGTGCTGCGACGTAATCCGGACGGTGAGCTGGTGGTTGAATCGACCGGTCATCAGGGGTCGCACATCTTCAGCTCTTTCAGTCTCGGCAACTGTTTTATCGTTCTCGAACGCGAGCGCGGCGCCGTTGAAGCGGGTGAGTGGGTTGAAGTCGAGCCCTTTAACCATCTGTTCGGGGGGCTGTAATGGCGGTTGAACTGAGCGATGAGGAGATGCTGCGCTACAACCGTCAAATCATCCTGCGCGGTTTCGACTTTGACGGTCAGGAGCAGTTGAAAGCCTCCCGGGTGCTGGTGGTTGGCCTGGGCGGGCTCGGCTGCGCGGCCGCGCAGTATCTGGCGGCGGCGGGCATCGGTCAGCTCACGCTGCTGGATTTCGACACCGTGTCGCTCTCCAATCTGCAGCGTCAGACGCTGCACAGCGATGCGACCCTCGGCCAACCGAAGGTCGACTCCGCGCGCGACGCGCTGGCACGCATCAACCCGCACGTTCAGCTCACGACGCTGAATGCGGTGCTGGAAGAGGAAGCCTTGCGGGCGCAGATCGCCGCCCACGATCTGGTGCTCGACTGTACCGATAACGTCGCTATCCGCAACCAGCTTAACGCGGGCTGTTTCCGGCACAAAACGCCGCTGGTTTCCGGCGCGGCGATTCGCATGGAAGGTCAGATCAGCGTTTTTACCTGGCAGGAGGGTGAGCCGTGCTATCGCTGTCTGAGCCGTCTTTTCGGCGACAACGCCCTCACCTGCGTTGAGGCGGGCGTGATGGCGCCGCTGGTGGGTGTCATCGGCGCGTTACAGGCGATGGAAGCGATTAAAGTGCTCAGCCGCTACGGCACGCCGGCGGCAGGCAAAATCGTCATGTATGACGCAATGACCTGTCAGTTTCGTGAAATGAAGCTGCCGCGTAATCCGCAGTGCGAGGTATGCGCAAGCCACTAACCCCCCACCGGCGGCGACCGTCGCCGGATAATCTGTGACCCGCTACACCTTTCCCTCTTCTCCCCGATCGTATCCGTTCTGCTTGTTGATTTGCATCAATGTAACTTTCATTCGAAAGTAATTTAATCTTCATATGCAAAGAGAGGACTCAACATGATCTTCAACATTCAGCGCTATTCAACCCACGACGGCCCGGGGATTCGCACCGTCGTATTCCTTAAAGGCTGCTCGCTGGGTTGCCGCTGGTGTCAGAATCCGGAAAGTCGTTCCCGCACCGCGGATCTGCTGTATGACGCTCGTCTGTGTCTCGACGGCTGCGATTTGTGCCAGCAGGCGGCGCCGGAGGTGATAACCCGCAAGCTGGATGGCCTGATTATCCATCGTGAAAAGCTCACCGACGACCACTATGCGCGGCTGCGCGAATGCTGCCCGACCACCGCACTCACCGTCTGCGGCGAAGAGAAGCCTGTGGAGGAGATTATGGCCACGGTACTCCGGGATAAACCATTCTACGATCGCAGCGGCGGCGGAGTTACCCTCTCAGGCGGTGAGCCGTTTATGAATCCTGAGCTGGCGCAGCAGCTGTTTCAGGCCAGTCATGAAGCCGGTATTCACACCACCGTCGAAACCTGTCTGCACGTGCCGTGGAAATATGTTGCGCCTTCGCTGCCGTGGGTAGATCTGTTTCTCGCCGACCTTAAGCACGTGAACGAAGCGATTTTCAACCAATGGACGGACGGCAGCGCTCGCCGGGTGCTGGATAACCTGCAACGCGTTGCGCAGGCCGGGAAAAAAATTATCATCCGCGTCCCGCTGATTCAGGGATTTAATGCCGATGAAGCCGCCATTACCGCCATCACCGATTTTGCCGCCGACCGTCTGAAGGTCGAGGAGATTCACTTCCTGCCGTACCACACGCTGGGAATGAACAAATATCAGTTACTCAGTCAGCCCTATACCGCTCCGGACAAACCGCTTGCTGCACCCGAGCTGCTCGCCTTCGCGCAGCACTATGCTCAGAGCAAAGGTTTAACGGCTACTTTACGAGGATAAACTCATGACTACCCTGAAACTGGATACGCTGAGCGCTCGCATTCAGGCGCATAAAATGGCGCTGGTACATATCGTTAAGCCGCCGGTATGCACCGAGCGCGCGCAGCATTACACCGCCGCTTATCAACAGCATCTGGATAAGCCGATCCCGGTACGCCGCGCGCTGGCGCTGGCCCATCACCTGGCGGAGCGGACTATCTGGATCAAACACGACGAGCTGATCGTCGGCAACCAGGCAAGCGAAGTCCGCGCCGCGCCGATCTTCCCGGAATATACCGTCAGCTGGATTGAAAAAGAGATCGATGATCTGGCCGATCGTCCGGGAGCCGGTTTCGCCGTCAGCGAAGAGAACAAGCGGGTGCTGCATGAGATCTGCCCGTGGTGGCGTGGACAGACCGTTCAGGATCGCTGCTACGGGATGTTTACCGATGAACAAAAAGCGCTGCTGGCCACCGGCATTATTAAAGCGGAAGGCAATATGACCTCCGGCGACGCCCACCTGGCGGTCAACTATCCGCTGCTGCTGGAAAAAGGCCTCGACGGCATGCGCGCCAAAGTAGCCGAGCGCCGTTCACGCATCAACCTTACGGTGCTGGAAGATTTGCACGGTGAGCAGTTCCTCAAAGCCATTGATATCGTGCTGGAAGCGGTGAGCGAACACTGCCAACGCTTTGCCGAACTGGCCCGTACCATGGCTGCCGCCGAGACACGCGAAACGCGCCGGGACGAGCTGCTGGCCATCGCCGAAAACTGCGACCTCATCGCCCATGAACCGCCAAAAACGTTCTGGCAGGCGCTGCAGCTGTGCTACTTCATCCAGTTGATTTTGCAAATTGAATCCAACGGCCACTCGGTTTCCTTCGGCCGTATGGACCAGTACCTCTATCCATACTACCGTCGCGACGTCGAGCTGCAGCAATCGCTGGCGCGTGAACAAGCGCTTGAACTGCTGCATAGCTGCTGGCTGAAGCTGCTGGAAGTGAACAAAATCCGCTCCGGCTCGCACTCGAAAGCCTCCGCAGGCAGCCCGCTATATCAGAACGTGACGATCGGCGGCCAGAACCTGGTGGACGGCAACGCGCAGGATGCGGTGAATCCGCTCTCCTATGCGATTCTCGAATCCTGCGGCCGTCTGCGCTCCACCCAGCCGAACCTCAGCGTGCGCTACCACGCCGGTATGAGTAATGACTTCCTTGACGCCTGCGTACAGGTCATTCGCTGCGGCTTCGGGATGCCGGCGTTTAATAACGACGAAATCGTTATTCCGGAATTCATCAAACTCGGCATCGAACCGCAGGATGCCTACGACTACGCGGCCATCGGCTGCATCGAAACCGCCGTCGGCGGCAAGTGGGGCTATCGCTGTACCGGGATGAGCTTTATCAACTTCGCCCGCGTAATGCTCGCCACCCTGGAAGGTGGCCGCGATGCTACCAGCGGTCAGGTGTTCCTGCCGCAGGAACACGCGCTGTCGAAAGGCAACTTCACCCGCTTCGAGCAGGTGCTGGAAGACTGGGATACCCAGATTCGCTACTACACGCGTAAATCGATCGAGATTGAGTACGTCGTCGATACCATGCTGGAAGAGAACGTCCATGACATTCTGTGCTCGGCGCTGGTGGATGACTGCATCGAGCGGGCGAAGAGCATTAAACAAGGCGGCGCCAAATACGATTGGGTATCCGGACTGCAGGTCGGGATCGCCAACCTCGGCAACAGCCTGGTCGCCGTGAAAAAGCTGGTGTTTGAGCAGGGGGCAATCGGTCAGCAGCAGCTGGCGAAAGCGCTGGCGGAAGACTTTGAAGGCCTGACCCACGAGCAGCTGCGTCAGCGTTTAATCAACGGCGCACCGAAGTACGGTAACGATGATGACAGCGTGGATACCCTGCTGGCGCGCGCGTACCAGACCTATATCGATGAGCTGAAGCAGTACCACAACCCGCGCTACGGCCGCGGTCCAATCGGCGGTAACTACTACGCCGGTACCTCGTCAATCTCTGCTAACGTGCCGTTTGGCGCCCAGACCATGGCCACGCCGGACGGACGTAAAGCGCACTCACCGCTGGCGGAAGGTGCCAGCCCGGCTTCCGGGACTGACCATCTGGGGCCAACGGCGGTCATCAGCTCCGTCGGCAAACTGCCGACCGGTTCGATTCTCGGAGGCGTGCTGCTAAACCAGAAGCTGAACCCGGCGACGCTGGAGAACGAGTCCGATAAGCAGAAACTGATGGTGCTGCTGCGTACCTTCTTCGAAGTGCATAAAGGCTGGCATATTCAGTACAACATCGTGTCGCGGGAGACGCTGCTGGAAGCGAAGAAGCACCCTGACCAGTATCGTGATTTAGTGGTCCGCGTGGCGGGATACTCGGCGTTCTTTACCGCCCTGTCGCCGGATGCCCAGGACGATATCATCGCCCGTACCGAGCATACGCTGTAAGAAAAGCCCCGGCTGGCGCTGCGCTGAGCCGGGCTACGGATTCACGGCCATTTGCTGGCTGGTAGCCCGGGTCAGACGTGAGCGCCGCAACCCGGGGATTTTCTCCCGTACATTGTCAGCCGCTAGCGGAGTCAACCCACCTATCTGGAGCGCAACGAGGCGGATGAAGTTTCATTCGAAATAAATTTGTGCTTCAGGTCACATTGTAATTAGAATGTTACTGGTCGAAGTTAGCCAGGAGCATTTGTTATGACCGTTAAAGTTATCGTCACCGATATGGACGGAACTTTTCTCAATGACGCCAAGCAGTACGATCGCCCGCGTTTTCTCGCGCAGTTCGCGCAACTTCAGCAGCAGGGTATTGAATTTGTTGTCGCCAGCGGCAACCAGTACTATCAGCTGATCTCTTTTTTCCCGGAAATTCGCGAGCAGATCTCTTTTGTCGCCGAGAACGGTGCGCTGGTGTACGAACACGGCCAACAGCTGTTCCACGGCGAGCTGACCCGCCATGAATCCCAGGTGGTGATTGGCGAGCTGCTGAAAGACCGCCAGCTGAACTTCGTCGCCTGCGGTCTGGAGAGCGCCTACGTCAGCGACAACGCCCCCGACGCGTTCGTCGCCCTGATGTCAAAACACTATCATCGCCTGCAGCGAATCAGCGATTATCAGAACATTAACGACACCCTGTTCAAATTCTCGCTCAATCTGCCGGATAGCGATATCCCGCAGCTTATCGATAAACTGCACGTTTCACTCGATGGCATCATGAAGCCCGTGACCAGCGGTTTCGGCTTCGTTGATTTAATTATTCCCGGGCTGCACAAAGCGAACGGCATCAGCCGCCTGCTCAAACGCTGGCAGCTCTCGCCGCAGGAGTGCGTCGCCATCGGCGACAGCGGCAACGATGCGGAAATGCTGAAGCTGGTGAAATACGCATTCGCCATGGGCAACGCCGCCGAAAGCATCAAAGCTATCGCCGATTACACGACTGACGACAACAACCATCACGGCGCACTGAAGGTCATTCAGGCCGTTCTCGATAAGACGCCTCCCTTCTCCTGCTGACCGCTGACCGGGGCCCCTGCCCCGGTTTTTTCCATTTTGTGCACCTCCTCTAAATTTTAAACTTGCATTAACTTTAATTTAACTTAAATTAACGTTTGTAAGATTTAATACTTTCGAATGAAAGCTGAAAGCTGAGTGAGGTCACCATGGCTGCTATCTACACCCACGAAACATTACCCGCCGACCACAAAGCGGCGATTCGCCAAATGAAACAGCATCTGCGCGCGCAAATCGGCGATGTGCAGGCGGTATTCGATCGCCTCAGCGCAAAGATTAGCGCCCGCCTGGAAGAGATTGAGGCGTTGAAAGCCCGCGGCGAGGATGTCTGGCCGGTGATCCCGTTCAGCGATATCGCGCAAGGGAAAGTCAGCGACGCCCAGCGCGAGGCCATTAAGCGCCGCGGCTGTGCGGTGATCAAAGGTCACTTCTCGCGCGAACGAGCGCTGGCCTGGGATAACGCGATGCTTGAATATCTCGATCGCAACCATTTCGACGATGTCTACAAAGGCCCTGGCGACACCTTCTTCGGCTCACTTGACGCTTCGCGCCCGGAGATTTACCCGATTTACTGGTCACAGGCACAGATGCAGGCGCGTCAGAGCGATGAGATGGCCGCCGTGCAGTCTTTCCTTAACCGCCTGTGGACCTTTAACCATGACGGCAAGCAGTGGTTCGACCCGGACGTGAGCGTTATCTATCCGGATCGCATCCGCCGTCGCCCGCCGGGAACCACCTCGAAAGGGTTGGGCGCACACACCGATTCCGGCGCGCTGGAGCGCTGGCTGCTGCCGGCCTATCAGCGCGTCTTTGCCAACGTCTTCAACGGCAATCTTGATGCCTATGACCCGTGGAATGCGGCACACCGTACTGAAGTCGAAGAGTACACCGTCGACAACACCACCAAGTGCTCCGTCTTCCGGACTTTCCAGGGCTGGACCGCGCTCTCGGATATGATTCCCGATCAGGGGCTGCTGCACGTAGTGCCGATTCCGGAGGCGATGGCGTATATCCTGTTGCGCCCGCTGCTGGACGATGTGCCGGACGATGAGCTGTGCGGCGTGGCGCCGGGGAAAGTACTGCCGGTTTCCGAGAAATGGCATCCGCTGCTGATCAAAGCGCTCAGCTCTATCCCGGCGCTCAATGCCGGCGATTCGGTATGGTGGCACTGCGATGTGATTCATTCGGTGGCGCCGGTGGAAAACCAGCAGGGCTGGGGCAATGTGATGTACATTCCCGCCGCCCCGATGTGCGAGAAAAACCTCGCCTACGCGCAGAAGGTCAAGCTGGCGTTGGAAAACGGCGCTTCGCCGGGGGACTTCCCCCGTGAAGACTATGAGGCCGACTGGCAGGAGCGTTTTACCCTGGACGATCTCAATATTCATGGTAAACGGGCGCTGGGTATCGCCGTCTAGTCGTCGTAGAGCCCTGCCTGCACAACCGTGGTAAGGCGGTTACCGGAACGTATCCGCCTTACCGAATCCCGTACCACCAGCGTGCCGTGCAGCAGCAGCGAGCCGCGCGGCGCATCCGGGCGAATCAACCGCTGCTGAAGCAGATGTACCGCTTCCGTACCCAGCTCGTCACGCGGGACGTGAACGGCGGTCAGCGGCACATCCTGAA
>NZ_BCYR01000017.1 GCF_001598295.1 Klebsiella ornithinolytica NBRC 105727 = ATCC 31898 | reverse complement strand
TTACGCAGTAAACTGATGTAAAAATCAGTAGTTGTAGAAAAATTCGGTGGAGCGGTAGTTCAGTCGGTTAGAATACCTGCCTGTCACGCAGGGGGTCGCGGGTTCGAGTCCCGTCCGTTCCGCCACTTATTAAAAGTTAAGCCTGCTAAGTTAATTAGCGGGCTTAATAGTAAGAGATTTAGGGGCGTAGCTCAGTTGGTAGAGCACCGGTCTCCAAAACCGGGTGTCGCGAGTTCGAGTCTCTCCGCCCCTGCCATATATAATCCTTTGCTCAGGCAAAGGATTTTTTTTGTCTGTTATTTTCCATCCCCAGAATCTGCCAACATCCTCCGTCCCTGGAGGCGTGCATTATTCCAGTATGTTTGTCTTCAGTATTTCGCGGATCTGTACCTGTTTATCGCTGTTTTGTAGCCAGATAGCGTACAGGGGGCGAGATAGCGTTGTACTGTCCGTCACCGTATGCAGGCCGCTTTTATCCTTCGCCCAGCGTGTCGGCAGCCATGTACAACCATTTAGCGCGGCGAGTTGCTGATAGGCCAGTTCAGCAGAGCTGGTTGTCAGCAGAGGAACATCATCGCTGCCAATCAGTCCGACCTCATTTTGTTGGAAGTCCGGGCCCCATTCAAGGCGCAGATAATTCAATTCATTCTTAGTTTTAAATGGCGAGGTACAGTAGAGTGCCAGCGTAAAATTACCAAGCAACTGGCTGCTTAATTCGTCCATTTTCGGCGATTCTGTCGTGATCAGTAGATCAAGCTGTCGCTCATGTAACTGTTTAACAAGCGATTGTCGCTGCGCAATCCGCGCTTCAAACTGCAGGTTACAGGGCTCTTTGTAGAGCTTCCCCAGCCATCCGTTAAGCATGCATTCCCACAAAGATGCGCTGCCGCCAATTGAGAATTCATTATGTCGGGAAGCATTCGCAACCTCTTTTCGTGCCGCCTGCCAGGTGTTCATCAGGGTTTCGGCATAAGGAAGGAGCTTATCGCCGGCTGACGTCAGGCGGATATTATTGCGATGGCGGGTAAAAAGGTTCACGCCAAGCTGGTTTTCCAGCTGACGAATACGAAAGCTGACGGCCGACTGCGTCAGATAAAGCGCCTCTGCTGCTCGTCCAAAGTGGCGAGTTCTGCTCACCTCAAGGAAAGTTTTGAGCAATTCCGTATCCACACTCTTCTCCGCAAAATTATTTGTCGTAATGATTTAAATCTTTTGTTTTACACTCTGTCAAGCGTAACTAATACTCCGCGCCATAAATAGCTCGGCCAAAGAATCAGGAGCGTGTAGGATGGCGGAAAGCTTTATGACGACTAATCGTTTTTTCGATAATAAACATTATCCGCGCGGGTTCTCCCGTCATGGTGATTTCACCATCAAAGAGGCACAACTGCTGGAACAGCATGGTTATGCTCTTAACGAACTGGAACTGGGTAAACGCGAACCTGTCACCGAAGATGAAAAACAGTTTGTTTCGGTATGTCGTGGTGAACGTGAGCCAGCCACGGAAATGGAACGCGTCTGGATTAAGTATATGGCGCGTATTAAGCGGCCTAAGCGTTTTCATACGCTGTCCGGCGGTAAACCGCAGGTTGAAGGCGCTGAAGATTACACCGAAAGCGATGATTAACAAAAAAGGGCGTAAGCCCTTTTTTTATGCCATGAGTTTTTGCAAATGGTTCAGCATCCTGTCTATCGCTCGATAGCCAAGAGCCTCCTGCAGGTGGTGGCGCTCAATACAGGGCTCCCCTCCTATATCGGCGATGGTCCGGGCGACTTTCAGCAGACGCTGCCAGGCGCGGATAGAAAGCCCCAGCTGCGATAATACCTGTTCCAGCCAGATAGCATCCTCTTTACTGAGCGGACACCAGATTTTCATTTCGTTACTCTCCAGCTGGGCATTGAGTTTCTCCTGCCGGGCCAGCTGTTTGTCTCGGGCGACGAGAACCCGCTTCCTCACGCTGGCGCTATTTTCCACGCCAGAGGCTGCCTGGCTAAGCGCTCCCGGGGGCGGTAGAGGAATTTCCAGCGAGAGATCGAACCGGTCGAGGAACGGTCCGGACAGGCGGCTCAGATAGCGTAGGGTTTGTTCCGGTGATGCGCGATTATGATGGCCCCGGTAATGCCCGGTGGGGCTGGGATTCATGGCCGCAATAAGCTGAAAATGTGCCGGATAGTCAATTTTCGCACGGGTTCGTGAAATATGTATTTTTCCTGACTCTATCGGCTCCCGCAAAGCATCCAATACCCGACGTTCAAACTCCGGTAGTTCATCCAGAAACAGCACCCCATTGTGTGCCAGCGAGATCTCTCCGGGTATCGGGATTGAACCGCCCCCCACCATTGCCGCGAGAGAAGCACTGTGATGTGGACTGCGAAACGGTCGCCGACGCCACTGTTTTGTTGCGCGATAGCGGCTCAACAGACTAAGGATAGCGGCGCTTTCGAGCGCCTCCTGATTGCTTAACGGTGGCAGAAGACCTGGCAGCCGGCTGGCAAGCATGGTTTTTCCTGTTCCGGGAGGGCCAATCAACAGCAGGTTGTGGCCCCCTGCGGCAACGATTTCCAATGCACGTTTTCCTTGCTGCTGGCCAATCACATCACTCAGATCAGGTAGAGAGTCATCAGGATGCTCTTCCTCCGGTATGGAAGGATTGAGCGCATGGCGTCCCTCGAGAAACGCACACACCTCCTGCAGATGCCCGGCGACAAGACACTCGTGGCCCTCAATGAGCCCCACTTCCGCCGCGTTATCCTCAGCGACGATAATTTGTCGCCCGGCTTTTATCGCTTCCATTGCACTGGAGATAGCGCCAGGAACGCCACGTAGCGCCCCTGTGAGCGCGAGCTCGCCGATAAACTCATATTGCTTCAACCTGGACGCATCTAACTGCTCCGACGCGACCAGAAGCGCGAGAGCGATGGGGAGATCGTATCGCCCGCCTTCTTTTGGCAAATCGGCAGGGGCCAGATTGATGGTGATCTTTTTGGCCGGAAACGTATAGCCGCTGTTAATTATCGCGCTGCGTACCCGGTCGCGAGCCTCTCTGACCGTGGTTTCAGGAAGCCCTACCATGGTTAATCCCGGAAGCCCGTTGCTGATATGAATTTCGATCGTAATAAGCGGGGCGCTGATACCAAAAGCAGCCCGTGTGTAGATAATCGCGAGTGACATAATGCCTCCTGAGTACGAGCATTATGTCGGCAGAAAAAGGGGCAGTAATGAGTAAGAAATGCATTATACGCGGCATGTTCCAGCGAATATCGCCGGATATTGTGACATTTCACACATGATGGAAGCGGCATCGCAAACGCTCACCATGGTGAAAGAGCGTATTGGCGGAAACCGCCGCAGCATCATAGAAAAGGGTGATAAATTGAATTTTTTTCATTTTATATTTTTTCTATTAAAAACAATTGTTTTACAAAAAACTGTTAGCGCGATCAGTAAGTGATGTATAAAAAAATCTTGTGTTTATTGTGATGTCTGTGGTAACTCTTTAGGTATTCCTTCGAACAAGAAGCCAGAAAGTACAGAAAATGACAGCCCTTCTACGAGTGATTAGCCTGGTCGTGATTAGCGTGGTGGTGATTATTATCCCACCGTGCGGGGCTGCACTTGGACGAGGAAAGGCTTAGAAATCAAGCCTTAACGAACTAAGACCCCCGCACCGAAAGGTCCGGGGGTTTTTTTATAACTTAAAAACGATAAGCGAGGAGCAGACAATGACGAATAGCATAAAATTCTGTTTCTCCCGATCTATGACGGGGAACTAACTATGAATGGGGCGCAGTGGGTAGTACATGCTTTGCGGGCACAGGGGGTCGACACGGTTTTTGGCTATCCTGGTGGCGCGATTATGCCGGTTTACGATGCATTGTATGACGGCGGCGTGGAACACCTGTTGTGCCGCCACGAGCAAGGAGCGGCCATGGCAGCTATCGGCTATGCTCGCGCCACCGGCAAAACCGGCGTATGCATCGCCACATCAGGTCCAGGTGCGACGAACCTGATCACCGGCCTGGCTGATGCGTTACTGGACTCTATTCCTGTTGTCGCCATCACCGGTCAGGTCGCGGCGCCGTTTATCGGCACCGATGCTTTCCAGGAAGTGGACGTCCTTGGTTTGTCGCTGGCCTGTACGAAACACAGTTTTCTCGTGCAGTCGCTGGAAGAGCTGCCGCGAGTGATCGCTGAAGCTTTCCAGGTCGCAAACTCTGGCCGCCCAGGTCCGGTTCTGGTTGATATCCCTAAAGATATCCAGCTGGCGAAGGGCGAGCTTGAACCGTATTTCTCGACGGTTGATAACGACATTGCCTTCCCCCATGCAGAAGTTGAGCAGGCGCTGCAGATGTTAGCCGCCGCGCAAAAACCGATGCTGTACGTCGGCGGTGGCGTGGGTATGGCGCAGGCGGTTCCTGCGTTACGCGAGTTTATCGCCATTACGCAAATGCCGGTCACCTGCACGCTGAAAGGTCTGGGCGCCGTTGATGCGGCCTATCCGTACTATCTGGGAATGCTGGGGATGCACGGCACCAAAGCGGCCAATCTGGCGGTACAGGAATGTGACCTGTTGATCGCCGTTGGCGCCCGCTTCGATGACCGTGTTACCGGGAAGCTGAACACCTTTGCTCCGCACGCCAAAGTTATCCATCTGGATATCGATCCGGCGGAGCTGAACAAGCTGCGTCAGGCACATGTTGCCCTGACGGGCGATCTGAATACATTGCTGCCAGCGTTGCAGAAGCCGCTGACCATCGACGCCTGGCGCCAGCATAATCAGGCGCTGCGTGATGAGCACGCATGGCGCTACGACCACCCGGGTGAGGGTATTTACGCACCGCTGCTGCTCAAACAGCTCTCCGACCGTAAGCCGGCCGATAGCGTTGTCACAACCGACGTGGGTCAACATCAAATGTGGTCAGCGCAGCATATGACCTATACACGTCCTGAGAGTTTTATTACCTCCAGCGGTTTGGGCACGATGGGTTTTGGCCTGCCGGCGGCGGTTGGCGCTCAAGTTGCACGTCCGAACGATACCGTTATCTGCGTCTCCGGCGATGGCTCGTTCATGATGAACGTGCAGGAGCTGGGTACCGTGAAGCGTAAACAGCTGCCGTTGAAGATCCTGTTACTGGATAACCAGCGTTTAGGCATGGTGCGTCAGTGGCAGCAGCTGTTTTTTGAGGAGCGCTATAGCGAAACTACCCTCACCGATAATCCCGATTTTGTCACGCTGGCCAGCGCCTTCGGCATTCCTGGACAGCACATCACCCGTAAAGACCAGGTTGAAGCGGCTCTCGACACCATGCTTTCGAGCCAGGGGCCATACCTGCTTCATGTCTCAATCGATGAGCTTGAGAACGTCTGGCCGTTGGTACCGCCCGGTGCCAGTAATGCAGAAATGCTGGAGAAATTATCATGATGCAACATCAGGTCGCTTTACAGGCTCGCTTCAACCCGGAAACCTTAGAACGCGTGCTGCGCGTGGTTCGTCACCGCGGCTTTCAGGTTTGTTCCATGAATATGGAAACCGCGGCAGATGCCGGCAACATAAATATCGAATTGACCGTTGCCAGCCAGCGGCCCGTCGAATTACTGTTTAGTCAATTAAGTAAGCTGGTCGACGTCGCCTGCGTCGAGATCCAGCAACCAACATCACAACAAATCCGCGCATAAGCGCAAGGGAAGAAAAATGACGACGAAAAAAGCTGATTACATTTGGTTCAACGGCGAGATGGTTCCGTGGGGAGAGGCGAAGGTTCACGTGATGTCTCACGCGCTTCACTACGGTACTTCCGTGTTTGAAGGCATCCGTTGCTACGACTCGCATAAAGGACCGGTGGTGTTCCGTCATCGCGAACATATGCAGCGTCTGCATGACTCAGCCAAAATCTATCGTTTTCCGGTCTCTCAAAGCATTGATGAGCTGATGGAAGCCTGCCGCGAAGTTATCCGCAAAAATAACCTGACCAGCGCGTACATTCGTCCACTGGTCTTTGTTGGCGACGTCGGCATGGGTGTTAACCCGCCTGCGGGATACAGCACTGACGTGATCATCGCGGCGTTCCCGTGGGGAGCTTATCTTGGCGCTGAAGCGCTGGATCAGGGGATCGATGCGATGGTTTCTTCCTGGAACCGTGTCGCGCCCAACACCATCCCGACCGCTGCAAAAGCCGGTGGTAACTACCTCTCTTCCCTGCTGGTTGGCAGCGAAGCGCGCCGCCATGGTTATCAGGAAGGGATCGCGCTGGACGTTAACGGCTATATCTCCGAGGGCGCGGGTGAGAACCTGTTTGAAGTGAAAGATGGCGTGTTGTTCACGCCGCCATTTACCTCTTCTGCGCTGCCGGGCATTACCCGCGACGCGATCATTAAACTGGCAAAAGATCTGGATATTGAAGTCCGCGAGCAGGTGCTGTCCCGTGAATCTCTGTATCTGGCTGATGAAGTCTTTATGTCTGGTACTGCTGCGGAAATCACCCCGGTGCGCAGCGTGGACGGTATTCAGGTTGGCGAAGGTCGCTGTGGCCCGGTCACCAAGCGTATTCAGCAGGCCTTCTTTGGTCTCTTCACCGGTGAAACCGAGGACAAATGGGGCTGGTTGGATCAGGTTAACCAATAAATATACCCGTCATATTTCAAGCATAAGCATAAAAAAATGGGGTGGCACGCAGCGCCCCATGTCACAGAGACTGGGAGTAACTAAAGCATGCCTAAGTACCGTTCCGCCACCACCACTCACGGCCGTAATATGGCGGGTGCCCGCGCGCTGTGGCGCGCAACCGGGATGACCGATGCTGATTTCGGTAAGCCGATTATCGCCGTTGTTAACTCCTTCACCCAATTCGTACCGGGTCACGTACATCTGCGCGATCTGGGTAAGCTGGTTGCTGAGCAGATTGAAGCCTCAGGCGGCGTTGCCAAAGAATTTAACACCATCGCGGTGGATGATGGGATCGCCATGGGGCATGGGGGTATGCTTTATTCACTGCCATCCCGTGAACTGATCGCCGACTCGGTTGAGTACATGGTTAACGCGCACTGCGCCGATGCCATGGTCTGCATTTCCAACTGCGACAAAATCACCCCGGGGATGCTGATGGCCTCCTTGCGCCTGAATATTCCGGTGATTTTTGTTTCCGGTGGCCCAATGGAAGCCGGGAAAACCAAGCTTTCTGACAAAATCATCAAACTCGACCTTGTCGATGCGATGATTCAGGGGGCGGATCCAAAAGTCTCCGACGAACAGAGTGAGCAGGTCGAGCGTTCCGCCTGTCCGACCTGTGGTTCCTGTTCGGGGATGTTTACCGCCAACTCGATGAACTGCCTGACCGAAGCGCTGGGTCTGTCCCAGCCGGGTAATGGTTCTCTGCTGGCGACTCACGCCGACCGTAAAGAGCTGTTCCTCAACGCAGGTAAACGTATCGTTGAACTGACGAAGCGCTATTACGAGCAGGATGACGAATCTGCGCTGCCACGTTATATCGCCAGCAAAGCGGCGTTCGAAAACGCCATGACGCTGGATATCGCCATGGGGGGGTCGACGAACACCGTTCTGCACCTGCTGGCCGCCGCGCAGGAAGCGGAAATCGACTTCACGATGAGCGATATCGATAAGCTGTCCCGCAAGGTTCCGCAGCTGTGTAAGGTGGCGCCGAGCACGCAGAAGTACCATATGGAAGATGTGCACCGCGCGGGCGGCGTACTGGGTATTCTCGGTGAGCTCGATCGTGCCGGGCTGCTGAACCGCGATGTGAAAAACGTTCTCGGTCTGACTCTGCCACAAACGCTCGATCAATATGATGTCATGCTGACCAAAGATGACGCGGTGAAAAAAATGTTCCGCGCCGGCCCGGCGGGTATTCGGACGACTCAGGCGTTCTCGCAGGACTGCCGCTGGGATACGCTGGATGACGATCGTGCCGAAGGGTGTATCCGTTCGCTGGAGCATGCTTACAGCAAAGACGGCGGTCTGGCGGTGCTGTACGGCAACTTTGCGGAAAACGGCTGTATCGTTAAAACCGCAGGGGTGGATGACAGTATTCTGAAATTCACCGGCCCGGCGAAAGTCTACGAAAGCCAGGACGAAGCCGTTGACGCGATCCTTGGCGGTAAAGTGGTGGCGGGCGACGTCGTGGTTATTCGCTATGAAGGGCCGAAGGGTGGTCCGGGAATGCAGGAAATGCTCTATCCGACGACCTTCCTGAAGTCCATGGGCCTGGGTAAAGCCTGTGCGCTGATCACCGACGGACGTTTCTCTGGCGGTACCTCGGGCCTGTCGATTGGCCATGTCTCGCCGGAAGCAGCCAGCGGCGGCAATATTGCGATCATTGAAGATGGCGATATGATTGCCATTGATATTCCAAACCGGGGTATTCAGCTGCAGCTGAGCGATGCCGAAATTGCCGCGCGTCGTGAAGCACAAGAGGCCCGCGGCGATCGTGCCTGGACGCCGAAAGCGCGTGAACGTCAGGTCTCCTTCGCACTCCGCGCGTATGCCAGCCTGGCAACCAGCGCCGATAAGGGCGCGGTTCGCGATAAATCAAAACTGGGGGGTTAATGATGGCTGAATCACAACCCCTGTCTGCCGCCCCCGAGGGGGCGGAATATCTCAGGGCGGTGCTGCGCGCACCGGTCTATGAAGCGGCGCAAATTACGCCGTTGCAAAAAATGGAAAAAATCTCGTCGCGTCTTGATAACGTGATTCTGGTGAAGCGCGAAGATCGCCAGCCGGTTCATAGCTTCAAGCTGCGTGGGGCCTACGCAATGATGGCAGGCCTGACGGAAGAGCAAAAAGCGCAGGGCGTGATCACCGCTTCTGCGGGCAACCACGCCCAGGGGGTTGCGTTCTCGGCATCGCGTCTTGGCGTGAAGGCGCTGATCGTCATGCCGGTTGCCACGGCGGATATCAAAGTGGATGCCGTGCGTAACTTTGGCGGTGAGGTCCTGCTCCACGGCGCTAATTTCGATGAAGCAAAAGCGAAAGCTATCGAACTGGCGCAACAGCAGAACTTCACCTGGGTCCCGCCGTTTGACCACCCGATGGTGATTGCCGGGCAGGGAACGCTGGCGCTGGAGCTGCTACAGCAGGACGCACATCTGGACCGCGTGTTTGTCCCGGTAGGCGGCGGTGGCCTGGCCGCAGGCGTAGCGGTGCTGATCAAGCAGCTGATGCCGCAGATCAAAGTGATCGCGGTGGAAGCAGAGGACTCCGCCTGTCTGAAAGCCGCGCTGGACGCCGGGCATCCGGTCGATCTGCCGCGCGTCGGGCTGTTTGCCGAAGGCGTGGCGGTGAAACGTATCGGTGACGAGACCTTCCGCCTCTGCCAGGAGTATCTTGACGATATCGTCACCGTCGACAGCGATGCGATTTGCGCGGCGATGAAAGACCTGTTCGAAGATGTCCGCGCCGTGGCTGAACCGTCTGGTGCGCTGGCGCTGGCAGGAATGAAAAAGTATATCGCGCAGCATGACATCCGCGGCGAGCGGTTGGCACATGTGCTTTCCGGGGCCAACGTTAACTTCCACGGCCTGCGCTACGTTTCCGAACGCTGCGAGCTGGGAGAGCAACGTGAAGCGCTGCTGGCGGTGACCATTCCGGAAGAGAAGGGCAGCTTCCTGAAGTTCTGTCAGCTGCTGGGCGGTCGTTCAGTGACCGAGTTCAACTACCGTTTTGCTGATGCCAAAGATGCCTGCATTTTTGTCGGGGTTCGTCTGAGCCGCGGTCTGGAGGAACGCAAAGAGATTTTGAGTCTGCTGCACGAAGGCGGCTATAGCGTTGTCGATCTTTCTGATGACGAAATGGCGAAACTTCATGTGCGCTATATGGTCGGTGGGCGGCCGTCAAAACCGCTGCAGGAGCGACTGTTCAGCTTCGAATTCCCCGAATCACCGGGGGCGCTGCTCAAGTTCCTGCATACGTTAGGGACCCACTGGAACATCTCGTTGTTCCATTACCGCAGCCACGGAACCGATTATGGCCGCGTGCTGGCGGCGTTCGAGCTTGGCGATCATGAGCCGGATTTCGAAACCCGACTCCATGAGCTGGGCTACGACTGCCACGACGAAACCAATAACCCGGCGTTCAGGTTCTTTCTCGCGGGCTAATGCCTGATGGCGCTGCGCTTAGCGGGCCGACAATCAGATCCCCGTCCGGGTAAGGCGTTTCGCCGCCACCCGGCAAAAACGTCAGTGGTTAGGCAGAATCGACCAGAAAGCATCAATAAGCGGCTCATACAGCCGCTTTTTTTGTGCGCATACGCCCAGTTCAAACGGCGTTTTCTCATCGCTGCGCTCTAAAATCATCACGCGATTGCGTACCGGTTCCGGGCTGTTCTCCAGTACTACTTCCGGAATTAAAGCCACGCCGCAGCCGAGCGCGACCATCGACACCATCGCTTCATGGCCGCCCACGGTGGCGTAAATCGAGGGATTGCTGATTTTATGGCGGCGAAACCACAGTTCGATGCGGCGACGCACCGGCCCTTGATCGGCCATGATAAACGGTACGGTTGACCAGTCGGGCTTCTCCTGGCTCACCTGGGTGCGCACCGGACAGGCTAATGCCGGGGCGATCAGCACGACCGCCAGGTTTTCCAGCATCGAAAACGCCACGGAGCCCGGTAGCGTTTCCGGCTTGCCGGCAATCGCGAGATCGGCCTCGCCGGTGACGACCTTCTCCATCGCATCGGCGGCATCGCCGGTGGAAAGCTTGATCTCCACCGAAGGGTGGGCAGCGCGGAAGCGATCGAGAATCGGCGGCAGATGGCTGTAGGCTGCCGTTACCGAGCAGAAGATATGCAGCTCGCCGGAAAGCGAAGGACCTTGCTGATCGATGGCATGACGAAGCTGCTGGTACTGTAGCAGCGTCTGCTGTGCGAACAGGCGCAGCTCTTCGCCCGCTTCGGTCAAGGTGACGGTACGGTTATCGCGAACAAACAGCGGCTGCCCGAGATCTTCTTCCAGGCGCTGGATCTGGCGTGAAAGGGTGGAAGGACTGACGTGCATCGCCCGCGCGCTGCGGCCAAAATGGCGGCTTTCGGCCAGATGCAGGAAGGTTTTCAGATCGCGTAAATCCACACTCCGTACTCCACGGTTTTGCATTGCAGAAATTGCAACGTGACGTTGTGAATATATCAATTTCCGCAATAAATTTCCTGTCATATAGTAAGTTCATTCTCTCTTGCACAGACACGGCAAGCGAACCGAACAATAAGACAGTACAACATCACGAGGTATCACCATGGCTAACTACTTTAATACACTGAATCTGCGCCAGCAGCTGGCGCAGCTGGGTAAATGTCGCTTTATGGGCCGCGACGAATTCGCCGATGGCGCGAGCTACCTTCAGGGTAAAAAAGTGGTCATTGTCGGCTGTGGCGCGCAGGGTCTGAACCAGGGCCTGAACATGCGTGATTCCGGCCTGGATATCTCCTATGCGCTGCGTAAAGAAGCGATTGCTGAAAAGCGCGCATCCTGGCGTAAAGCGACCGAAAACGGCTTCAAAGTGGGTACCTACGAAGAGCTGATCCCGCAGGCTGACCTGGTGGTTAACCTGACGCCGGACAAACAGCACTCCGACGTTGTGCGTTCCGTTCAGCCGCTGATGAAAGATGGCGCGGCGCTGGGCTACTCCCACGGCTTCAACATCGTCGAAGTGGGTGAGCAGATTCGTAAAGACATCACCGTCGTGATGGTGGCGCCGAAGTGCCCGGGTACCGAAGTGCGTGAAGAGTACAAACGTGGTTTCGGCGTACCGACTCTGATCGCGGTTCACCCGGAAAACGACCCGAAAGGCGAAGGCATGGCGATTGCTAAAGCCTGGGCCGCGGCAACCGGTGGTCACCGTGCGGGCGTTCTGGAATCATCCTTTGTTGCGGAAGTGAAATCTGACCTGATGGGCGAGCAGACTATCCTGTGCGGTATGCTGCAGGCCGGTTCTCTGCTGTGCTTCGACAAGCTGGTGCAAGAAGGTACCGATCCGGCATACGCCGAAAAACTGATTCAGTTCGGCTGGGAAACCATCACCGAAGCGCTGAAGCAGGGCGGTATCACCCTGATGATGGATCGCCTGTCTAACCCGGCGAAACTGCGTGCTTATGCGCTGTCCGAACAGCTGAAAGAGATCATGGCGCCACTGTTCCAGAAACATATGGATGACATCATCTCCGGCGAATTCTCCTCCGGCATGATGGCTGACTGGGCCAACGACGATAAGAAACTGCTGACCTGGCGTGAAGAGACCGGTAAAACCGCGTTCGAAACCGCACCGCAGTTTGAAGGCAAAATCGGCGAGCAGGAGTACTTCGATAAAGGCGTTCTGATGATCGCGATGGTGAAAGCGGGCGTTGAGCTGGCGTTCGAAACCATGGTTGATTCCGGTATCATCGAAGAGTCTGCTTACTACGAATCACTGCATGAGCTGCCGCTGATCGCGAACACCATCGCGCGTAAGCGTCTGTACGAAATGAACGTGGTTATCTCCGATACCGCAGAATACGGTAACTACCTGTTCTCTTATGCCTGCGTACCGCTGCTGAAAGAGTTCATGACTACCCTGCAGACCGGCGACCTGGGCAAAGCGATTGCCGAAGGCGCGGTAGACAACGCTCAGCTGCGCGACGTGAATGAAGCCATCCGCAGCCACGCTATTGAGCAGGTGGGTAAGAAACTGCGCGGCTATATGACTGATATGAAGCGTATTGCAGTAGCGGGTTAACCCGATAGTCGGGTGGCGCTCCGCTTACCCGACCTACACAACCGCAAGATGTAGGCCGGGTAAGGCGTAGCCGCCACCCGGCTTTTTATTTGCGGTACAGGACTTTGATAATGTGGTAGCCAAACTGAGTGTGCAGCGGGCCGGTCGGCTCCAGCTCAGGGCAGGAGAAGACGACTTTATCAAATGCCGGAACCATCTGGCCCTGTTTGAACTCGCCTAAATGACCGCCCTTTTTGCCTGACGGGCAAGTGGAGTGCTTTTTCGCCAGCTTCTCGAAATCGGCGCCGTTTTTAATCTGCTCCAGCAGGTCGAGTGCCAGTTTCTCTTCTTTCACCAGGATGTGCATTGCTGCCGCTGTTTTTGCCATGATCGTACCTTGATAATTGACGATGAATCAGAGGGCAATATTAGCATGCGCTAGCGGCGGTAGAGCACCTTAATGATGTGGTAGCCGAACTTCGTTTTTACCGGTCCGTAGGGCTTTAGCAGCGGGCAGGTGAAGACGGCTTTATCAAACGGCCCGACCATCGCCCCCTGCGTAAACTCACCGAGATCGCCGCCGTTGCGTCCGGACGGGCATTTCGAATAGCGTTTTGCCAGGTGATCGAAGCTGACGCCTCGCGCCAGTTTAGCGAGGATCTCCAGGGCCAGTTTCTCTTCTTTTACCAGGATATGCAGGGCTGCTGCGGACTTTGCCATTGTTTTGTTCTCTGGATTATCGGTGTTGCCAACACTTTACCATTAGCCGGTAAATCTCCACCCGGCTTTCTGCTACAATCCCCACCCCGTTCGAAGATTGAGCAAGACTCCCATGCGTTTAAACCCTGGCCAACAACAAGCCGTCGAATTTGTTACCGGACCGTGCCTGGTGCTGGCGGGCGCCGGTTCCGGTAAGACCCGCGTTATCACCAATAAAATCGCTCACCTGATCCGCGGATGCGGCTATCAGGCGCGCCATATTGCGGCGGTAACCTTTACCAACAAAGCGGCACGTGAAATGAAAGAACGTGTCGGGCAAACGCTGGGGCGCAAAGAAGCGCGGGGCCTGATGATTTCCACCTTCCATACCCTGGGGCTGGATATTATTAAGCGCGAATATGCTGCGCTGGGGATGAAATCTAACTTTTCTCTGTTCGATGATACCGACCAGGTTGCGCTGCTTAAAGAGCTGACCGAAGGGCTCATCGACGACGATAAAGTCGTGTTACAGCAGCTGATCTCGACGATCTCCAACTGGAAAAACGATCTGCAAACCCCGGCACAGGCCGCGGCAGGCGCAAAGGGTGAACGGGATCGGATCTTTGCCCACTGCTACGGGCTCTATGATGCCCATATGAAGGCCTGCAATGTGCTGGATTTTGACGATCTGATCCTGTTGCCGACCCTGCTGTTACAGCGCAATGAAGAGGTGCGTGAACGCTGGCAGAACAAGATTCGCTATCTGCTGGTGGATGAATATCAGGATACCAACACCAGTCAGTATGAGATGGTGAAGCTGCTGGTGGGGCAGCGTGCGCGCTTTACCGTCGTCGGCGATGATGACCAGTCGATCTACTCCTGGCGCGGAGCACGGCCGCAGAACCTGGTCCTGCTGAGCCAGGATTTCCCGGCGCTGCAGGTGATTAAGCTGGAACAGAACTACCGTTCTTCCGGGCGCATACTAAAAGCCGCTAACATCCTGATTGCCAACAACCCGCACGTCTTCGAAAAACGCCTGTTTTCCGAGCTGGGATATGGCGCAGAGCTTAAAGTGCTTTCAGCGAACCATGAAGAACATGAAGCGGAGCGGGTGACCGGGGAACTGATCGCCCACCACTTTATCAATAAGACGCAATATAAAGATTACGCCATTCTCTACCGCGGCAACCATCAGTCGCGGGTCTTTGAAAAGATGCTGATGCAAAACCGCATCCCGTACAAAATTTCGGGCGGTACGTCGTTCTTTTCACGGCCCGAGATTAAAGACCTGTTGGCCTATCTGCGCGTGCTGACCAACCCGGATGATGACAGCGCTTTCCTGCGTATCGTTAATACGCCAAAGCGCGAAATCGGCCCGGCCACCTTGCAAAAGCTGGGCGAGTGGGCGATGACCCGTAACAAAAGCTTGTTTACCGCCAGTTTTGATATGGGCCTCAACCAGACGCTAACCGGTCGCGGCTATGATGCGCTCACCGGGTTTACGCAGTGGCTGGCTGACATCCAGCGCCTGGCGGAGCGCGAACCGGTCGCCGCGGTGCGCGATCTGATTCGCGGGGTGGATTATGAATCCTGGCTGTATGAGACCTCTCCGAGCCCGAAGGCCGCAGAAATGCGGATGAAAAACGTCAATCAGCTGTTCAGCTGGATGATGGAGATGCTCGAGGGCAGCGACATAGACGAGCCAATGACCCTGACCCAGGTGGTCACCCGTTTTACTCTGCGCGATATGATGGAGCGCGGCGAGTCCGATGAAGAGTCGGATCAGGTGCAGTTGATGACCCTGCACGCCTCAAAGGGGCTGGAGTTTCCCTACGTCTATCTGGTGGGTATGGAAGAGGGGCTGCTGCCGCATCAGAGTAGCATCGATGAAGACAACGTGGATGAAGAGCGCCGCCTGGCGTATGTCGGGATTACCCGCGCGCAAAAAGAACTGACCTTCACGCTGTGTAAAGAGCGTCGTCAGTACGGAGAGCTGGTGCGCCCTGAGCCCAGCCGTTTTCTGCTGGAGCTACCGCAGGATGACCTGATCTGGGAGCAGGAGCGCAAGGTTATCTCGCCGGAGGAGCGGATGCATAAAGGGCAGGCCAACGTCGCCAATATTCGCGCGATGCTGGCAAAAGCGAAAGGGAAGTAGTACGACCGCGTATCTCCCGGTGGCACGCAGCGGGAGATTTTACTGAGCCCGCTGCTTATCAGGCGAAATTAAGCCACTTCGAGAGCCCAGTGGACATAGCTTTGCCACTGGCACTCCTGCTCCACCATCTCCCGACCCAGCGGATGACTTTCCAGCCACCCCTCCGGCAGCGTCAGCACCAGTTTCTCGCCGTCGACGGCGAGTGAAATGGCCGGCAGCAGATCGTCGCGACGGCGGCTGGCAAACAGGATCGCCAGACGCAGCAGCCGACACAGGTGCTCAGCAACCCGCGGTTTCACCGCATTTTGCTGATGGAGCGAGGAGAGGTCGATGGTATTGGTCTGGTTGAGCAGCAGCGTGGCGAGCAGTTTTTTCTGCGCCGGCGTGAAACCGGGGAGATCGAGGTTGCTCACCAGATAGGCGGCGTGCTGCGGGGCGCGTTTAAAATCGACGCTCAGGCCAATTTCATGCAGCTCGCAGGCGCTGGCGAGCAGCTCGCGGCTGAGCGATTCCAGCTCCCAGGCATCGTCCAGCTGATTCACCAGATGCGCGGCGAGTTGGGTTACACGCTGGGCCTGCTCGGTGTCGATCATGAAGCGGCGTTGAATATTGCGCAGCGTACGGCTACGGATATCCTGATCGACGGACAGATGCAGCATGCCGTAAACCAGGCCTTCACGGAGCGCACCGCCCGCGAGGGTCATACACTGAATATTCAGTTCGCTGAAGATGGCGATAAGTATGGCCAGCCCGCTGGGGAAAACCAGCGCTCGTTCTAAGGTTAAACCTTCGATTTCAAGCTCTTCCAGGCGCCCGCACTGGATCGCACGCTGCTTGAGCTGCTGCAATTTAGCCAGGGTGATACGCTCGTCCATTCCCTGCGCCATCATGATTTCCTGCAGAGCCTGAACGGTACCGGATGCGCCGACGCAAACTTTCCAGCCGTGGTAATTCAGGATGTCAGTAATCGGACGCAGAACTTCCCGAGCCGCATTTTCTGCGAGATCGAAGTTTTCTTTTGTCAGGTTGCGATCGGCGAAGTAGCGTTCCAGCCAGGTGACGCACCCCATCGACAGGCTAAAAAGAGAGGTGGTCTGTGCCCCCGTACCAGTCACCAGTTCGGTACTGGCACCGCCAATATCGACAACCAGGCGCCGGTCTTCGCCGCCGGTCGTATGGGCAACGCCTTGATAAATCAGACGGGCTTCTTCTTCACCGCTGATTACCTGCACCGGACAGCCGAGAATTTCCCGGGCCTTGGCTAAAAACTCGTCGGCATTGACGGCCAGGCGCAGCGTGGCGGTGGCCACAACGCGAATCTGAATGGGGGGGATATCCTGCAGGCGTTCGGCAAACAGACGCAAACACTGCCATCCACGCTCCATCGCTTCCGCGGAGAGCGTGTTATCGCTGTTCAGGCCAGCGGCCAGACGCACTTTGCGCTTGATGCGGCTGAGCGTCTGGATGCTCCCGGCCACCTCGCGTACAACCAACATATGAAAGCTATTAGAACCAAGATCGATAGCTGCATAAAGCGAGGTGGAACTGAGCATAAATGTATTTAACCTGAACGACGACGGTTACGAGGCGGACCGCTGCGACGCGGGCCATTGCCAGTACGCGGGCGCGTCAGGCGCAGCGGCTTAGGCAAATCTGTCATAAGTGCATCTGGGTTGTATTTGCTGACCGGAATAGAGTGACCGGTGTAGGTCTCAATCGCCGGAAGATTCAGCGCGTACTCTTCGCAGGCCAGGCTGATGGAGTGACCGCTGGCGCCCGCACGACCGGTACGGCCGATACGGTGGACGTAATCTTCACAGTCGTCCGGCAGGTCATAGTTAAAGACGTGCGTTACGGCCGGGATATGCAGACCACGTGCAGCAACGTCGGTCGCCACCAGAATGTCGATATCGCCACGGGTGAACTCTTCAAGAATCCGCAGACGTTTTTTCTGTGCGACGTCGCCGGTTAACAAGCCGACGCGATGACCGTCTGCTGCCAGGTGGCCCCAGATATCTTCGCAACGATGTTTAGTGTTCGCGAAAATAATAGCGCGATCCGGCCACTCTTCTTCCAGAAGCGTCTGCAGCAGGCGCATTTTTTCTTCGTTGGAAGGATAGAACAGCTCTTCTTTAATCCGGTGACCCGTTTTCTGTTCCGGCTCGACTTCAACATATTCGGCGTTGTTCATTTGTTCAAACGCCAGTTCGCGGACACGGTAAGAAAGGGTTGCGGAGAACAGCATGTTCAGACGCTGATTGGTCGGCGGCATGCGACGGAACAGCCAGCGGATATCTTTAATAAAGCCGAGATCGTACATGCGATCGGCTTCATCCAGTACGACGACCTGAATCGCACCAAGGTTAATGTGATTCTGTTTAGCGTAATCAATAAGACGACCGGTGGTCCCGATCAGAATATCGACGCCGCTTTCCAGCACTTTCAGCTGCTTATCGTAGCCATCGCCGCCGTACGCCAGACCCAGCTTCAGGCCAGTGGCCGCAGCCAGCGGTTCTGCGTCAGCGTGAATTTGTACCGCCAGCTCACGGGTAGGAGCCATGATCAGCGCACGCGGTTGGTTTACCTGGCGGTCAGCGCTGGCCGGGTGAGAGAGAAGGTAATGAAACGTTGACGTCAGGAACGCCATCGTTTTTCCGGTACCGGTTTGCGCCTGCCCGGCGACATCACGACCTTCCAGCGTTAGCGGAAGAGCGAGTGCCTGAATGGGCGTACAATTATGAAACCCTTTCTTTTCAAGGGCTTCAATCACTGCCGGGTGCAGGGCGAAGTCGGAAAACTTCTGTTCTGTTAAATGTGTTTTGCTCATAGTGTGGTAGAATATCAGCTAACTATTGCATTAAGAAAGCGTATCCGTTGAAATAACGTCAACCTTTCGTTGGCTATACGCGAAATGACTTAAGGTGCATCTACGGCAACCTGATGAATCCTCGAAAGCTTAGACTACTCAGCGAGTCGAGGAGAATTAATCTACCGGGAACGGTTTGAAGGCGGTTTGCTTTGGCTCCTGCAAGACGACATCCATGAGGGATCGGATCGCGCAGTGGCCAGTAATAGAGGCATCCTGAAAAATAACGTGTATAACGTAGCATCGGCACGTCGTTGATGTCTGCGACACCAACACACCAGGCTTATTCCTGTGGAGTTAAATATGAGCGATAAAATTATTCACCTGACTGACGACAGTTTTGACACGGACGTACTCAAGGCTGACGGGCTAACCCTCGTCGATTTCTGGGCAGAGTGGTGCGGTCCGTGCAAAATGATCGCCCCGATTCTGGATGAGATCGCTGAAGAGTATCAGGGCAAACTGACCGTAGCTAAACTGAACATCGATCAGAACCCGGGTACTGCGCCGAAATACGGCATTCGCGGCATCCCGACTCTGCTGCTGTTTAAGAACGGCGAAGTGGCGGCAACTAAGGTTGGCGCACTGTCTAAAGGCCAGCTGAAAGATTTCCTCGACGCCAACCTGGCGTAAGCAGTTTGCCATTCCGGCGTCCGGGTTCCTATTTTTAGCGGAACTCTGGACGCCCGGCCAGAGTCGTGCTAAGTTAACTTCAGACTTCGTTTTAAACATACCTTATTGTTTGAATCTTGTTTTACCCGAAGCGTCCCGCAGAAAATGCGCGAGAGGCTACAAATTCCGGGCTTTTCACTCATTCCGTTTTGTCGTTCCAGCTCTGCGTTCTTTCCTGTGACCAGGCAACGTACAGGCACGAGATGAAGGCCGTTAACAGGCATGGATGTTCCTGCCATACCATTCACAACATTAAGTTCGAGTTCTACCCCGAGTTTAAGAACCCACACCATTATGAATCTTACCGAATTAAAGAATACGCCGGTTTCTGAGCTGATTACTCTCGGCGAAAATATGGGGCTGGAAAACCTGGCCCGTATGCGTAAGCAGGATATTATTTTTGCCATCCTCAAGCAGCATTCGAAGAGTGGCGAAGATATCTTTGGCGATGGCGTACTGGAGATACTGCAGGATGGATTTGGTTTCCTCCGCTCCGCAGACAGCTCCTACCTCGCCGGTCCCGATGACATCTACGTATCCCCAAGCCAAATCCGCCGTTTCAACCTCCGCACTGGTGACACCATTTCCGGTAAGATTCGTCCTCCTAAAGAGGGTGAGCGTTACTTTGCGCTGTTGAAAGTTAACGAAGTTAACTACGACAAGCCGGAAAACGCGCGTAATAAGATCCTGTTCGAGAACTTGACGCCGCTGCATGCGAACTCACGTCTGCGCATGGAACGTGGTAACGGTTCAACCGAAGACTTAACCGCACGTGTGCTGGATCTGGCTTCGCCAATTGGTCGCGGTCAGCGTGGTCTGATTGTTGCACCGCCGAAAGCCGGTAAAACCATGCTGCTGCAGAATATCGCGCAGAGCATCGCGTACAACCATCCTGACTGCGTGCTGATGGTGCTGCTGATCGACGAACGTCCGGAAGAAGTGACCGAGATGCAGCGTCTGGTTAAAGGTGAAGTGGTTGCTTCTACCTTTGACGAACCGGCTTCTCGCCACGTTCAGGTTGCCGAGATGGTTATCGAGAAGGCGAAACGTCTGGTTGAGCACAAGAAAGACGTTATCATTCTGCTCGACTCCATTACTCGTCTGGCACGTGCCTACAACACCGTTGTTCCGGCTTCCGGTAAAGTATTGACCGGTGGTGTGGATGCCAACGCCCTGCATCGTCCGAAGCGTTTCTTCGGTGCAGCGCGTAACGTGGAAGAGGGCGGTAGCCTGACAATCATCGCCACCGCGCTGATTGATACCGGCTCCAAAATGGATGAGGTTATCTACGAAGAGTTTAAAGGCACCGGTAACATGGAGCTGCATCTCTCGCGTAAAATCGCTGAAAAACGCGTCTTCCCGGCTATCGACTACAACCGTTCCGGTACCCGTAAAGAAGAGCTGCTCACCACCCAGGAAGAGCTGCAGAAGATGTGGATCCTGCGTAAAATTATCCATCCGATGGGTGAGATTGACGCGATGGAGTTCCTCATCAACAAACTGGCGATGACCAAAACGAACGATGACTTCTTCGATATGATGAAGCGCTCGTAAGTTAAAAAAAAGCCCAAAAACGCCACGCAATCGCGTGGCGTTTTGTTTTTTGGGTTTGTATGATCCAGGAAGGGAAAAGGAAGCAGGGATTATCGTATGATTAGCGCACCACTCCAGGCAGAGATGATTTTAACAGACTAAAATCTATACAATAAATTTGTAATGTTCTGCTTTACCCCTTCAGGAGTTGAGACATCGTCGTTATACTTCCCGGATTAACCATGCTGAGAGCACATGTGTTGTGAATTTACTCACTGCTATTACTGAATTAATCAGTATTTTCTTATTCACTACCCTTTTTATATTTGTTGCCCGAAAAGCAGCAAAAAAAGTCGGGTTAGTGGATAAACCTAACTATCGAAAACGGCACCAGGGTTTGGTTCCGTTAGTGGGTGGCATCTCAGTTTATGCTGGCATTTGTTTTACTTTTGCCATCGCTGATTATTACATTCCCCATTCATCCTTATATCTGGCCTGTGCCGGCATCCTTGTGCTGGTCGGTGCGCTGGATGACCGGTTTGATATCAGTGTAAAAATTCGCGCGGTGATTCAGGCCGCCATTGCCGTTGTCATGATGACGGCAGGAAATCTGCACCTGAGTAGTCTGGGCTATATTTTTGGTTCGTGGGAGCTGGTCCTCGGCCCCTTTGGTTTCTTCCTCACCCTTTTTGCCGTCTGGGCCGCGATTAACGCCTTTAATATGGTCGATGGTATCGACGGCCTGCTCGGCGGTCTGTCATCGGTCTCCTTTGCGGCAACCGGCATTATTCTGTGGTTTGACGGCCAATACAGCCTGGCAATGTGGTGTTTTGCGATGATAGCCGCCATTCTGCCCTATATTTTACTTAACCTCGGCGCGCTTGGCCGTCGTTATAAAGTTTTTATGGGGGATGCCGGCAGTACCATGATTGGCTTCACCATCATCTGGATTCTGCTGGAAACGACCCAGGGCAAAACGCATCCCATTAGCCCGGTGACCGCCCTGTGGATTATTGCGATTCCGTTGATGGATATGGTGGCGATTATGTATCGTCGCCTGCGTAAAGGCATGAGTCCGTTCTCTCCGGATCGCCAGCATATTCATCATTTGATCATGCGTGCCGGGTTTACTTCCCGACAGGCGTTTGTCCTGATCACGCTGGCGGCCGCGCTGCTGGCGCTGGTGGGCGTGGTGGCGGAATATACCCGTATCGTTCCTGAATGGGTGATGTTAATTCTCTTTTTGTTGGCCTTTTTCCTTTATGGCTACTGCATTAAACGCGCATGGAAAGTGGCGCGACTGGTTAAGCGCATCAGACGCAGAATACGGCGACATAGCGGCAATAATCCAAAATTAACCAAGTAGAACTGGGGACGTGATGACTCAACCATTACCGGGAGCACAAGCAGTGAACGTTGAGAATGAGCTGGATATTCGCGGGCTGTTTCGCGCCTTATGGGCAGGAAAAATCTGGATAGCCGGTATGGCCGTGCTATTTGCGCTGATCGTTCTGGTTTACGCCTTCTTTGCTCGCCAGGAGTGGAGCGCAACGGCGATAACCGATCGGCCAACCGTGAATATGCTGGGCGGTTACTATTCTCAACAGCAGTTCTTACGCAATCTGGATATTAAAGCCAATCTGGTTCCGGTCGACCAGCCGTCGGCGATGGATCAAGCCTACAAAGAGTTCATCATGCAGCAGGGATCCTGGGATACCCGCCGCGATTTTTGGTTGCAAACCGACTATTACAAACAGCGCCAGTCGGGCAATGCCCGCGCGGACGCTGCGCTGCTGGACGATCTGATTAACAATATTCAGTTCATGCCCGGCGACCCGCTAAAAAATGTTAACGACAGCGTGAAGCTGACGGCCGAGACCGCGGCGGATGCCAATAATCTGCTGCGCCAGTACGTGGCCTTCGCCAGCCAGCGTGCGGCAGGGCATCTGAATGACGAGCTGAAAGGTGCCTGGGCGGCCCGCACTGTGCAGATGAAAGCACAGGTGAAGCGCCAGGAAGAGGTGGCGCGCGAAATTTTCAACCGTCGTACTCACAGCGTGGAAGAGGCGTTGAAAGTGGCGCAGCAGCACAACATCTCCCGCAGTGAAACGGATATCCCGGCCGATCAGCTGCCGGATTCCGAGCTGTTCTTGCTCGGCAGGCCAATGCTGCAGGCGCGGCTGGAAAACTTGCAAGCGGTGGGGCCGGAATACGATCTCGACTATGACCAAAGCCGGGCCATGCTGAATACGCTCAACGTCGGACCGACATTAGATCCACGTTTTCAGACTTACCGGTATTTGCGTACGCCGGAAGAACCGGTAAAACGCGATAGCCCGCGGCGCGTATTTCTGATGGTGATGTGGGGTATCGTGGGCGCGCTCATCGGCGCAGGCGTTGCATTATCGCGACGCAGAGTCCAGTGAATGCGGCCTGTGATGAAGCATTAATCAACTTCATCACCTAATCGAAGAGAATCGATGTGAAAGTACTAACGGTATTTGGCACCAGACCCGAAGCCATCAAAATGGCACCTCTGGTTCATGCGCTGGCAAAAGATCCTCACTTTGAGGCGAAAGTTTGCGTCACGGCGCAGCATCGGGAGATGCTCGACCAGGTGTTGAAACTTTTTTCTATTGTGCCGGATTACGACCTCAATATTATGCAGCCAGGTCAGGGCCTGACGGAAATCACCTGCCGTATCCTCGAAGGGTTAAAACCGGTGCTGGAATCGTTCAAACCGGACGTTGTGCTGGTTCACGGCGATACCACGACGACGATGGCTGCAAGTCTGGCCGCGTTCTATCAGCGTATCCCGGTCGGACACGTCGAAGCGGGGTTGCGAACCGGCGATCTGAGCTCGCCGTGGCCGGAAGAGGGGAACCGTACGCTGACCGGACATCTGGCAACCTACCACTTTGCCCCGACAGAAACCTCGCGGCAGAATCTGCTCCGCGAAAATATCACCGATGGCCATATCACGGTCACCGGCAATACGGTCATTGATGCGTTGTTCTGGGTTCGCGACCGGGTGCTGGGCGATGAGGCGCTGCGTAACGTACTGATGCAGCGCTACCCTTTCCTGGCGAACGGCAAGAAGATGATTCTGGTCACCGGCCACCGCCGGGAAAGCTTTGGCCGCGGGTTTGAGCAAATTTGCCACGCGCTGGCAGAAATCGCCGCCAGCAATCCCGATGTCCAGATTGTGTACCCGGTGCACCTGAACCCGAACGTCAGCGAGCCGGTGAACCGTATTCTCGGTCATGTCGATAACGTGATGTTGATTGAACCGCAGGATTATCTGCCGTTTGTCTGGTTGATGGATCGCGCATGGCTGATCCTCACCGACTCCGGCGGTATTCAGGAGGAGGCGCCATCGTTAGGGAAACCGGTACTGGTGATGCGTGAGATGACGGAGCGCCCGGAGGCGATTGCCGCAGGTACCGTGCGTCTGGTCGGGACCGACAGCCAGCGTATCGTCGCTGAAGTCACGCATTTGCTGCAGGATGATGCCGCGTATCAGGCAATGAGCCGGGCGCATAATCCTTACGGCGATGGTCAGGCATGTCGCCGTATTTTGTCCGCACTTAAAAATAATCAGGTAACGCTATGAGTTTTTCTACCATTTCAGTGATTGGCCTTGGATATATTGGCCTGCCAACCGCTGCCGCGTTCGCCTCCCGGCAAAAGCGGGTGGTCGGCGTTGATATCAATCAACATGCCGTGGAGACCATTAACCGTGGCGAGATTCATATTGTAGAGCCGGATCTGGCGAGCGTGGTCAAAACGGCGGTTGAGCAGGGCTATTTATGTGCGACGACCGAGCCGGTTGCGGCAGATGCATACCTGATTGCCGTACCCACCCCGTTCAAAGATCTGCATGAACCGGATATGGTCTTCGTCGAGTCGGCGGCAAAATCCATTGCGCCAGTGCTGAAGAAGGGGGCGCTGGTGATTCTGGAGTCCACTTCTCCGGTTGGTTCGACGGAGCAAATGGCCGCGTGGCTCGCTGAAATGCGCCCGGACCTGAGCTTCCCGCAGCAGGCTGGTGAAGCGGCGGATGTCAATATTGCCTACTGCCCGGAGCGCGTGTTGCCAGGCCAGGTCATGGTCGAGCTGATTAAAAACGACCGCGTTATCGGCGGTATGTCGCCGGTTTGCTCCGCCCGCGCCAGCGAGCTGTATAAAATTTTTCTCGAAGGCGAATGCGTGGTCACCAACTCCCGCACCGCCGAGATGTGTAAGCTGACCGAAAACAGCTTCCGCGACGTTAACATTGCGTTTGCGAACGAGCTGTCGCTGATCTGCGCTGAGCAGGACATTAACGTCTGGGAGCTGATTCGCCTGGCGAACCGTCATCCGCGCGTGAATATTCTGCAGCCGGGACCTGGGGTAGGAGGACACTGCATCGCCGTCGACCCGTGGTTCATCGTGGCGCAAAATCCGCAGCAGGCGCGGCTGATTCGCACCGCCCGTGAAGTTAACGACCATAAACCTGACTGGGTTATCGAGCAGGTCAAAGCCCGGGTCGCCGATTGTCTGGCCGCCAGTAATAAACGCGCCAGCGAGCTGAAGATCGCCTGTTTTGGCCTGGCTTTTAAGCCGAATATCGACGATTTACGCGAAAGCCCGGCGATGTCGATCGCTATGCAAATCGCCCGCTGGCACAGCGGTGAAACGCTGGTCGTGGAACCCAATATTCACCAGCTTCCGGCGAAACTTGACGGTCTGTGTACGCTGGCCTTGCTGGATGACGCATTGGCGAACGCCGATGTGCTGGTGATGCTGGTTGACCATCACGAGTTTAAAGCCATCAGCGGCGATAGTGTGACGCAGGATTATATTGTCGATACCAAAGGGGTGTGGCGGTGAGTACGGTTCTGGTCACCGGTGGGGCCGGGTTTATTGGCTCAGCGGTTGTTCGCGAAATCATTCACGCAACTTCTGACACGGTCGTCGTCGTTGATAAGTTGACCTATGCCGGTAATTTACAATCACTGTCTCCTGTTGCCCAGGATGCCCGATTTGCTTTTGAACAAGTGGATATTTGTGATCGAACTGAACTCGATCGCATTTTTTGCCGCTACCAGCCCGACATCGTGATGCACCTTGCGGCTGAAAGTCATGTCGATCGCTCCATTGACGGTCCGGCGGCGTTTATTGAAACCAATATCGTCGGGACCTATACGCTGCTGGAGGCCGCACGTGCTTACTGGAATGGGGCTGACGATGAGAAAAAATCGGCGTTTCGCTTCCACCATATTTCGACAGACGAGGTATATGGCGATCTTCACGATAGCGGCGCGTTTTTTACCGAAATGACGCCTTATGCGCCTAGTAGTCCTTATTCCGCTTCTAAAGCCAGCAGTGATCATCTGGTGCGCGCATGGCAGCGCACCTATGGCCTGCCAGCGCTGATCACGAATTGTTCAAATAACTATGGACCGTATCATTTCCCAGAGAAGCTGATTCCGCTTACCATCCTCAATGCGCTGGCAGGCAAGCCGCTGTCGGTTTATGGCAATGGCCAGCAAATTCGCGACTGGCTGTACGTTGAAGATCACGCCAGAGCACTGTACCTGGTGGCGACACGCGGTAAGTCGGGCGAAACTTACAATATCGGTGGGCACAACGAGCGTAAGAATATTGAGGTAGTGGAAACCATTTGCGATCTGCTGGAAGAGCTGGCACCGCACAAGCCGAATGGCGTGGCGCACTATCGCGATCTCATCACCTTTGTCGCCGATCGCCCTGGCCACGATCTTCGCTATGCCATCGATGCGTCGAAAATTGAAACTGAACTAGGCTGGACACCGGATGAGACTTTTGCCAGCGGTATGCGCAAAACGGTTCAGTGGTACCTGACAAATGAAACCTGGTGGCAGCAGGTTCTGGACGGTAGCTATCAAGGTGAGCGTCTGGGACTGCAGGCCTGAACGCCCGGGAGAGAACAATGAAAGGTATTATTCTGGCAGGTGGTTCGGGCACCCGTTTGCATCCAATTACCCGCGGAGTGTCAAAGCAGCTGTTGCCTGTCTACGATAAGCCGATGATTTACTATCCGCTTTCGGTGCTGATGCTGGCCGGTATTCGTGAGATTCTGGTGATCACCACGCCTGAGGATCAACGTGATTTTCAGCGCCTGCTCGGCGATGGGGAAGAATTCGGTATTCAGCTGCATTATGCCGTGCAACCAAGCCCGGATGGCCTGGCGCAGGCCTTTATCCTCGGAGAAGAGTTCCTTAATGGTGAACCCTCTTGTCTGGTGCTGGGTGATAATATCTTCTTTGGCCAAAGCTTCAGTCCTAAGCTACGCAGCGTCGCGTCGCGTACTCAAGGTGCGACGGTATTTGGGTATCAGGTCATGGATCCAGAGCGTTTTGGCGTAGTGGAGTTCGACGATAATTTTCGCGCGCTTTCTCTGGAAGAAAAACCGCAGAATCCCAAATCTAACTGGGCGGTAACGGGTCTCTACTTCTATGATGGCAAAGTTGCTGAATATGCGAAGCAGGTGAAACCGTCATCGCGTGGCGAGCTGGAAATTACCAGTATCAACCAGATGTATCTGGAGGATGGTGCGCTGACCGTTGAGCTTCTTGGGCGTGGTTTTGCATGGCTGGACACCGGTACGCACGATAGCCTGATCGAGGCCAGTATGTTCGTTCAAACGGTGGAAAAGCGTCAGGGCTTCAAAATTGCCTGTCTTGAAGAAATTGGCTGGCGCAACGGTTGGTTGGATGATGACGGCGTGAAGCGGGCAGCCAAACGTCTGGAAAAAACCGGCTATGGCCAATACTTACTGGATCTTGTCCGTGTTCGCCCGCGCCAGTATTGAACCCCTGGAGTGGGAAAATCGCTTCTTCGGCATCCAGAGCGCGATTGTGCGCTTTGGCGATGATGCCCCGCCGCTGACGGCTCAGGCGCTGGCCGGCTGGACGCGTTTGCAGGCGAAGATTGCGGCGGATGATGGCGTGCGGCTGGATGCGCTACAGCAGCTGGGTTTCCAGCTCGTAGAAGGCGAAGTCGATCTGGCACTGCCGGTCGGTCGGTCTGCCGATGCGGGCTGTGAAGTGGCTACGGCGGCAGAGATTCCACGACTGCGCGAGCTGGCGGCGCAGGCCTTTGCGCAAAGCCGCTTCCGCGCGCCCTGGTATGCTGCCGATGCCAGCGGCCGTTTCTACGCCCAATGGATTGAAAACGCGGTGCGGGGAACCTTCGATAACCAGTGTCTGATTTTTCGCGCCGCCGATGGCGACATTCGCGCTTTTGTTTCACTGCGTCAGCTCAATGAGACGGATGCCCGAATCGGCCTGCTGGCCGGTCGCGGCGCGGGTGCTGAACTGATACAGGCCGCACGGCATTGGGCCGAACTCCGCGGGCTGTCTACACTGCGGGTGGCAACCCAGATGGGGAACACCGCCGCGCTTAAACGTTATATTCTCAGCGGTGCGAATGTGGAAAACACCGCGTACTGGTTATACAGGTGACATGATGATTCCATTTAACGCACCGCCGGTGGTGGGAACCGAGCTTGATTATATGCAATCCGCGATGGACAGCGGAAAACTGTGCGGCGACGGCGGATTTACCCGCCGCTGCCAGCAGTGGATGGAGCAGCGGTTCGGGACTGCCAAAGCACTGTTGACGCCTTCCTGCACCGCTTCGCTGGAAATGGCCGCGCTGCTGCTGGATATCCAGCCGGGCGATGAAGTGATTATGCCGAGCTATACCTTCGTCTCCACCGCCAACGCCTTTGTATTGCGCGGGGCGAAAATCGTCTTTGTCGATATTCGTCGTGATACGATGAATATCGATGAAACCAAAATTGAAGCGGCAATCACTGAGAAAACCCGCGCTATTGTGCCGGTACACTATGCCGGCGTGGCCTGCGAGATGGACACCATCATGGCCCTTGCCAGCAAGTACAATCTGTTCGTGGTGGAAGATGCCGCGCAGGGCGTCATGTCGACTTACAAAGGGCGAGCGCTGGGCACGATCGGCCATATCGGCTGTTTCAGTTTCCATGAAACCAAAAATTATACTGCCGGTGGTGAAGGTGGCGCGACGCTGGTTAACGATCGTAAGCTGATCGATCGTGCGGAAATTATCCGCGAAAAAGGGACCAACCGTAGCCAGTTCTTCCGCGGGCTGGTGGATAAATACACCTGGCGCGATATCGGCTCCAGCTATCTGATGTCTGACCTGCAGGCGGCATATCTGTGGGCGCAGCTGGAAGCGGCGGAACAGATTAACCAGCAACGTTTAACGCTCTGGCAGCGCTATTATGATGCGCTGCTGCCACTGGCACGGGCCGGTCGCATCGATCTGCCGGTCATTCCGGCCGACTGCGGGCACAACGCGCACATGTTTTATATTAAGCTGCGCGATATTGACGATCGCAGTAACCTGATCGCCTGGCTAAAAGAGGCCGAAATTCTGGCCGTGTTCCACTACATTCCGCTGCATAGCTGCCCGGCGGGGGAGCACTTTGGCGAATTCCGCGGTGACGATCGTCATACCACCCAGGAGAGCGAACGTCTGCTGCGCCTGCCGCTGTTCTATAACCTGTCGTCAGCCAATCAGCGTACGGTGATTAATTCGCTGCTGAGCTATTTCTCCTGATATGTCGCTGGCTAAAGCTTCACTGTGGACCGCCGCGTCCACGCTGGTCAAAATTGGGGCCGGACTGCTGGTGGTTAAACTACTGGCTGTCTCCTTTGGCCCGGCAGGGGTGGGTCAGGCCGGTAACTTTCGCCAGCTGGTGACCGTGCTTGGCGTACTGGCGGGCGCCGGTATTTTCAACGGCGTCACCAAACTGGTCGCGCAGCATCATGACGATCGCCAGCAGCTGAATAAGGTCGTCGGCACCTCCTCAGCGATGGTGCTTGGCTTCTCAACGCTGCTGGCGCTGGTCTTTCTGCTGGCGGCCGCGCCGGTCAGCCAGGGGCTGTTCGGCCACACGCACTATCAGGGGCTGGTGCGGCTGGTGGCGCTGGTGCAGATGGGCATTGCCTGGGCAAACCTGCTGCTGGCCTTGATGAAAGGTTTTCGCGATGCGGCGGGTAATGCCCTGTCGCTGATCGCCGGTAGCCTGATTGGTGTCGTGGCCTATTACGCCTGCTATCGCTTCGCGGGCTATCAGGGGGCGCTGCTCGGGCTGGCGCTGGTGCCGGCGCTGGTGGTGATCCCGGCGGCAATCGTGCTATGGCGGCGCGGGACAATCCCGCTCAGCGCACTGCGTCCGCGTTGGGATAACGGCCTTGCGGGACAGCTTTCCAAATTTACCCTGATGGCGCTGATTACCTCGGTGACGCTGCCGGTGGCTTACGTGATGATGCGTAACCTGCTGGCGGAGCATTATGACTGGGAGGCGGTTGGGATCTGGCAAGGGGTCAGCAGCATTTCCGATGCCTACCTGCAGTTTATCACCGCATCGTTTAGCGTCTACCTGCTGCCTACGCTCTCCCGATTGACGGCCAAATCAGAGATTACCCGTGAGATCGGCAAATCATTAAAATTTGTCCTGCCGGCGGTGGCAGTGGCGAGCTTAACCGTCTGGCTACTGCGCGACTTTGCCATCTGGCTGCTGTTTTCTGACCGCTTTACGGCGATGCGCGACCTGTTTGCCTGGCAACTGGTCGGCGATGTGCTGAAGGTCGGCGCCTATGTTTATGGCTATCTGGTGATTGCGAAAGCGTCGCTGCGTTTTTATATACTCACGGAAATCAGCCAGTTCACGCTGTTGACCGCATTCTCGCACTGGCTGATCCCGGCGCACGGCGCGATTGGCGCAGCGCAGGCGTATATGGCTACGTATATTGTTTATTTCGCCCTCTGTAGTGGCGTATTTTTACTCTGGCGTAAACGGGCATGACAGCACTGATACATGTACTGGGATCGGATATCCCACACCACAACCAGACCGTGTTGCGGTTCTTTAACGACGAGCTGGCCGTCCATGACGAGCAGGCGCGTAGGTTTATGGTCGTCGGTGATGCAACGGGAGTGCGCGAGGCCTGTCCGGCCTTGTCTGTCACCTGTTATCCCGGAAAAAAATCCCTGGCACAGGCGGTGATAGCTCTGGCAAAAGCCGATCGCCAACAGCGCTTTTTCTTCCACGGCCAGTTTAATACCGGGCTGTGGCTGGCGCTGTTGAGCGGGGGGATTCGTCCTGCCCAGTTTAACTGGCATATCTGGGGTGCCGATCTGTATGAAAATTCGTCCAGCCTGAAGTTTCGCCTGTTCTATCCGCTGCGGCGTCTTGCCCAGGGCCGGGTCGGGCGCGTTTTTGCCACCCGGGGCGATCTCAGCTGGTTTGCTCGCCGTCATCCGCGCGTGCCCGGCGAACTGCTCTATTTTCCGACGCGCATGGATCCGGCGCTCAATTCGCTGGCCGATAGCGCACCGCACGCCGAGACGCTGACGATTCTGGTCGGGAACTCGGGTGACCGCAGTAATGAGCATATTGCGGCGCTGCGCGCTATCCATCAGCAATTTGGCGATACGGTAAACGTGATCGTGCCGATGGGGTATCCGGAAAACAATACGGACTATATTAACGAGGTCCGTGAAGCGGGCGCTGCGCTATTTAGCGCCACGCACCTGCAGATTCTCAGTGAGAAGCTGGCGTTTCCTGATTATCTGAATCTGCTGCGCCGCTGCGATCTGGGCTATTTCCTGTTTGCTCGCCAGCAGGGCATCGGCACACTATGTTTATTAATTCAGGCAGGGATACCCTGCGTGCTGAACCGGGAAAACCCGTTCTGGCAGGATATGACGGAGCAGAATATTCCGGTGCTGTTTACCGGCGATGCGCTGGATGTTGCCGTGGTGCGTGAAGCCCAGCGTCAGCTGGCAAGCGTTGATAAGAACCAGATTGCTTTCTTCCGGCCGAACTACCTGGCGGGCTGGCAGCAGGCATTGCAGATTGCCGCGGGGGTCAACGCATGACATTAATGCAATTTTGCGGGCTGCTGGTGGTCTGGCTGCTGTCAACGCTGTTTATCGCCACCGCGACGTATTTTGAGTTTCGCCGCGTGCGCTTTAACTTCAATGTGTTCTTCTCGTTGCTGTTTCTGCTGACTTTCTTCTTTGGTTTCCCGCTGACCAGTATCCTGGTGTTCCGCTTTGATGTCAGCGTTGCTCCGCCGGATGTGCTGTTGCAAACCTTACTGGTGTCGGTCTGTTTCTATGCGGTCTATTACGTGACCTATAAAACGCGTCTGCGTTCGGCCACGCACGACAGCCAGCGGCGGCCGCTCTTTACGATGAACCGCGTGGAAACGCATCTGGCATGGATCATTCTGCTGGGCCTGGCGCTGCTGTGCGTCGGGATTTTCTTTGCCCACAATGGCTTCCTGCTGTTTAAGCTCAACTCCTACAGTCAGATCTTCTCTGCCGAAGTCTCCGGCGTGGCGCTGAAGCGCTTTTTCTATTTCTTTATCCCGGCGATGCTGGTGGTCTATTTCCTGCGCCAGGATTATAAGGCGTGGATATTCTTCCTGCTCAGCACCGTGGCGTTTGGGCTGCTGACCTATGCCATCGTCGGCGGGACCCGCGCGAATATCATTATCGCTTTCGCCATTTTCCTGTTTATCGGCATTATTCGCGGCTGGATCAGCCTGTGGATGCTGGCGGCGGCTGGCGTCCTGGGCATCGTGGGAATGTTCTGGCTGGCGCTTAAGCGCTATGGCATGAACGTCAGCGGCGATGAAGCGTTTTATACCTTCCTCTATTTGACCCGCGATACGTTTTCGCCGTGGGAAAATCTGGCGCTGCTGCTGCAAAACTACGACAAGATTGCCTTCCAGGGGCTGGCGCCGATGATCAGGGATTTCTACGTCTTTATCCCCAGCTGGATGTGGCATAGCCGACCATCGATGGTGCTCAATACCGCTAACTACTTTACCTGGGAAGTGCTGAATAACCACTCCGGCCTGGCAATCTCGCCGACGCTGATCGGCTCGCTGGTGGTGATGGGGGGGATCTGGTTTGTTCCGCTGGGTGCGGTGGCGGTCGGACTGATTATTAAGTGGTTTGACTGGCTGTATGAGCTGGGTAACCGCGAGAGTAACCGTTATAAAGCGGCTATTCTGCACAGTTTCTGTTTTGGCGCTATCTTCAACATGATAGTGCTGGCGCGCGAAGGGCTGGACTCATTTGGCTCCCGCGTGGTGTTTTTCCTCGTGATCTTTGGTATCTGCTTACTGGCGGCGAAATTGCTGTACTGGTTCCTGGATAGCGCGGGACTGATTCACCGGCGGGTTAAACCGCTTTCGCAACCTCAGGTCAGATAAGGATGGACATGACTGAGACTATTTCTGCGCCGTTGTATCTGCTGAGAGGGTTACAACTCATTGGTTGGCGCAATATGCAGCACGCTCTGGACTATCTGTATGCGGACGGCACTATCCGCCAGGGAACGCTGGTGGCAATCAACGCCGAAAAGATGTTGGCAGTCGAGGACGATCCCGAAGTTCGGGCGCTGATTGAAGCGGCTGAGTTTAAATATGCCGACGGCATTAGCGTGGTGCGTTCATTACGTAAAAAATATCCTCAGGCGCAGGTATCGCGCGTGGCGGGCGCTGACCTCTGGGAAGCGCTGATGGAACGGGCGGGCGCACAGGGGACCCCGGTTTTTCTGGTTGGCGGCAAGCCGGAGGTGTTGGCACAGACGGAGGCGCAGCTGCGTGCCCGCTGGAAGGTCAATATTGTCGGCAGTCAGGATGGGTATTTCGCTGCCGATCGGCGCCAGGCGTTGTTCGAGCGTATTCGCGATAGCGGTGCGAAAATCGTGACCGTGGCGATGGGCTCACCGCGTCAGGAGATCCTGATGCGCGACTGCCGGGAGGTCTATCCGCAGGCGCTGTATATGGGGGTTGGCGGCACCTACGATGTGTTCACCGGCCATGTCCACCGGGCGCCAAAATTCTGGCAGAACCTGGGGCTGGAGTGGTTCTATCGTTTGGTCTCTCAGCCGAGCCGGATTAAAAGACAGATTCGCCTGCTGCGATATTTACGTTGGTATTATACCGGTCAGCTCTGATATTCCACTGCAAACTGGCGAGTTTACGTACGTATTGTGTTTACTACAGTAACTCGCCTGATACTTTATTTGCCATTTCCTGAAAATTCATTAACCATTCGCATGCTTAATGCGCGGCGCGCAGCGTGTGCCGTCGTGCAGGCAAGAACATTTCCTTTCATTCATTAATAAAAATAACCGGTATATGGGCAAGACCATTCGCAGGTCGCGCCATGGCAAACCTGTCACTCCCCGGCGGCATGAATCGCTGTGCTACGGGAAGGTGTGAGGCTGGCCATCAGGCGTGCCGTTCGAGGGGCGAGGAACAAAAACCGGAAGCAGGGCAAACACAAGAGGTTATATGACAGAGAAAAAAGCGGAACTCCAGCGCGGACTGGAGGCCAGACACATTGAGCTTATCGCCCTTGGCGGGACGATTGGCGTGGGTTTGTTTATGGGGGCGGCAAGCACGCTGAAGTGGGCCGGTCCTTCGGTCCTGCTGGCGTATATTATCGCCGGTTTATTTGTCTTCTTTATCATGCGCTCAATGGGCGAAATGCTGTTCCTTGAGCCGGTGACCGGTTCATTCGCCGTTTACGCACACCGCTATATGAGCCCGTTTTTCGGCTATCTTACCGCCTGGTCATACTGGTTTATGTGGATGGCGGTCGGGATCTCGGAGATTACGGCTATCGGGGTGTATGTACAGTTCTGGTTCCCGGATATGGCGCAATGGATACCGGCGCTTATTGCCGTCGGGCTGGTGGCGCTGGCAAACCTGGCCGCAGTACGCCTGTACGGTGAGATCGAATTCTGGTTCGCGATGATAAAGGTCACCACCATCATTGTGATGATTGTCGTCGGGCTGGGGGTTATTTTCTTTGGCTTTGGTAATGGTGGGCACTCTATCGGCTTTGGCAACCTGACCGAGCACGGCGGCTTCTTTGCCGGCGGCTGGAAAGGGTTCCTGACGGCGCTGTGTATCGTGGTGGCCTCCTATCAGGGCGTTGAACTTATCGGCATCACCGCCGGTGAGGCGAAGAATCCGCAGGTCACGCTGCGCAGCGCGGTGGGTAAGGTTCTGTGGCGTATCCTGATTTTTTATGTGGGCGCGATTTTCGTGATTGTCACGATTTTCCCGTGGAATCAAATTGGTTCCGGCGGCAGTCCGTTCGTCCTGACCTTTGCGAAAATCGGTATTACTGCGGCGGCGGGTATTATCAACTTTGTGGTGCTGACGGCGGCGCTTTCCGGCTGTAATAGCGGGATGTATAGCTGCGGTCGTATGCTCTACGCGCTGGCGCGCAACCGGCAGCTGCCTGCGGCGATGGCGAAAGTTTCGCGCAATGGCGTACCGGCCGTGGGCGTCGCGCTGTCGATTCTGATTCTGCTGATTGGCTCCTGCCTGAACTATATTATTCCCAATCCGCAGCGGGTCTTCGTCTATGTCTATAGCGCAAGCGTACTGCCGGGCATGGTGCCGTGGTTTGTGATTCTGATTAGTCAGCTGCGTTTTCGCCGTGCGCATCAGAAGGAGATGGCCAGCCACCCGTTCCGTTCGCTGCTGTTCCCGTGGGCGAACTATTTCACGATGGCGTTTCTGGTTTGTGTGCTGATCGGCATGGGCTTTAATGACGACACCCGTATGTCGCTGTTCGTCGGAATACTTTTCCTGGCCCTCGTGACGCTTATTTATAAGGTGTTTGGTCTCGGTCGACATGGAAATGTCGATAAAACGACGGAATAAACGCCAAAGTGCACAAAGCGTGAGCAAACAGAAATTTTATTTAAAAAGGCACTAGACAGCGGGGGGGGAAGTCCGTATTATCCGACCCCGCAACGGCGCTAAGCGCCCGTAGCTCAGCTGGATAGAGCGCTGCCCTCCGGAGGCAGAGGTCTCAGGTTCGAATCCTGTCGGGCGCACCATTTAACCCGGTGCTTGAGCTGCGGTGGACTGTTAATTTAACAGTGCCGCGTGAAAAGATTTGCAGTGGTGGCTATAGCTCAGTTGGTAGAGCCCTGGATTGTGATTCCAGTTGTCGTGGGTTCGAATCCCATTAGCCACCCCATTATTTGATAGAGTTGTGAAATGCGAAGGTGGCGGAATTGGTAGACGCGCTAGCTTCAGGTGTTAGTGTTCTTACGGACGTGGGGGTTCAAGTCCCCCCCCTCGCACCACGACTTTAACGAATTGAACTAAAAATTCAAAAAGCAGTACATCGGCGAGTAGCGCAGCTTGGTAGCGCAACTGGTTTGGGACCAGTGGGTCGGAGGTTCGAATCCTCTCTCGCCGACCAATTTTGAACCCCGCTTCGGCGGGGTTTTTTGTTTTCTGTCGTACCGCAACAATCTTATATCTCCCTGATCTCCCGAATAAAAAACGGCTATCCGTGCGCTATGTGAACGCGTAATTTCTTGGCCGGAATCCTCCCAATTTACCGTTGTGGCTAATGCAATTTCCACGGAACCTGTGCGATAATAAACGGGTAGATGCTCATTCCATCTCTTATGTTCGCCCTCGGGCCTCATAAACTCAGGAATGATGCAGAGCCGTTTACGGTGCTTATCGTCCACTGACAGATGTCGCGTTTATACGCACGTTCTTCACGCTGCTTCGACGCAGCCTGAGAGATACAGCGTATCGTCTCATCAAACACCATGGACATAACGTTGAGTGAAGCACCCAATTTGTTGTCAAACAGACCTGTTTTAACGCCTGCCCTGATTTCAGTGCAGGCGTTTTTTTATGCCCGCGACGGGATGAGCAGAAGAGAGCGAAGAGAAGCGCGCTATCGCCTCTGGAAGAGACGATAGCGAAAGGGCAGGTTAAGGCTGAGGATTGTTCTGTAGCGTTAACAGCAGGCCATCACGGCGCATTAATGCCGCTTCTTCTGGCTGATGCATACGGTCGAGCGTATCGGCCAGCCATGCATAATCAAAGGCATCCGGACGCTGCTTCAGCGCAGCACGGAACGCGATGCTGGCTTCCTGCCACTCGCCGTGGCGCATCAGGGATTGCCCCAGCGTGCTCCACAGTAAAGGCCGATCGCCGACCGATTTAATCTGCTGACGCAGCACTTTTTCCAGCTGCTCCGGATTATTCGTCTTCAGACGCGGAATAAGCATCACCAGGCGGTCATCATACTGCTTCTTCAGTCCGTCGATAATAATCTGCTGCGCGGTATCGTGATCGTCGCTCTCGATGAGCAGACTGGCCATCGCCACCTGCAGGGACACCTGGCCGCGAGTTTTGCGGTTCTGGTTTTTCCACCACTCACGTAACCCATCGCTTCCGCGATCGGCCAGGGTCTGGTCCATCAAGCCAATCCAGGCCTGCTGCTCCAGCGCGGCGCGGTGCTCTTCATCGCTGACGTTGGCTTTTGCCATTGACGGCAGGATATCCAGCAGTGAATTCCACGCGCCGGTGCGGGTATAGGCCTGCTCGGCCAGGCGCAAGACTTCCGGATGCCGTGGGGTAATCTCCAGCAGCTTATCAATGCCGTGGCGGGCCGCATGGTTTTCATTGCGGGCCAGCTGCAGGCGCACGCGCGCAATCTCGACTGGAATCAGATCGTCTCCGGCCAGCTCCGTGGCGCGCTCCAGATGCTGATTCGCCCGGGCTTCATCACCACGCTGCTGGGCCGCTTCCGCCGCCAGCAGATAGTTCACCACCGGTTGTTCGGCATGATCGGCATTCTTCGCCATCAGCTTCTCAACCTGCTGATAGTCGCCTTCCGCCAGCTTCAGCAATGCCTGTTCGGTTTGCTTACGTGCGCGACGGCGTTTGCGACCTACGAACCAGCCGCGGGTATGGGCGCCGGTACGGAAAATACGGCGGAACAGCCACTCAATCGCAAACAGTACCACCATGGTGAGGATCATGATGATCGCCAGTCCGGTTACGCTGGTTTCGATATTGTAGTTATCGGTCTGGATCAGAACGTAGCCCTGGTGCCCGGAGATAATCGGGCCGACAACGATCCCGGCGATCAGCAGTGCGAAGAGTAAGAGAATTTTCAGCATGCGTTACTCTCCTTGTGGCGCAGGTGCAGGTGCAGGTGCAGGTACAGGGGGCGTCGGCGCCGGGGCACTGCTCTGAGTCACGGCAGGCTGCGCCATCAGGTTGCGTACCCGCGTTTGCATCAGCTTCTCGAGAATGGCCTGGCTTTGCAGATTTTCCGGCACATTCATCGTGATGCTTTGCTGACTCAGCTTATCGACATCTTCCAGGAATGCCCTGGTCGTGGCATCTTCCGTGTCGTAATACGCGCGAACCCAGGTGGAAACATTATCCAGCGCTTGTTTGTATGTCTCTTCCTGATGGCGCGGTACCGCTTGTGCCGCAACCAGCAGACGGGAGCGAATATTTTCGCGCAGGTAGATATCCTGGTTTGGCGCCAGCAGCGGGACTGCCGTTTCGTCGCGGCGTCGAATGGTAATAAAGCTGTCCATAAAGCTCTGCCAGCTCTTTTGCAGATTCACGCGCCATTCGCCAATGGAGCTGGAGAGCTCTTCGCTGTCGGAGTCCATCGGGGAGTCGTCATCGTTATTGTCGGCAAGGCGCAGGTTATCAATCTGGTTAGCAAGCTGGTTGACCTTGAGAATGATACCGTCGTAGTCAACCTGGCTGACGGCCGACAGCGACGCGATATCGTCGGTAATGGCGCGGCGGGCGCTAATCAGACTGGGATCGTTCATATCGGCGAGGCTGGCATCGGCGCTTTTTAACAGCGCAGCGGCGGTGGTGACGTCCCGATCGCTCCACAGCTTACGCCCGGCCGATTTGACCAGAAAATCAGCCTGCGCCAGCAGCCAGGTTTTGGCATCGCTGCCGGAAATGACGGCCACTTTTTGCTGCACGTCTTCCAGCTGCTTCGCCAGCGTCTCCTGCTGATGCTTCGCATCGGCTAGCTGGTCCGCCTGCTGCTTGATAATCCCTTCGAGTTCATTTTTTTGGCTTTCTTGCGCTTTTTGCAGTTCCGCCACCCGATCGGCGAGCGCCGTGCTGGTCTCGTTCTGTCGTGATACTTGCTGTTTATTTAAACCAAACAGGCCGACGCCAGCGGCGAGGGCAATGGCGATAGCAACCGCGCTCAGAACGAGGCTGGTTTTATTGCCGCCGTTTTTCTTTCCGGTATTCTCTGGCTGTGGCGCCTTGTCCACGGCCTCCCTGGTCTCTTCAACCACGGCGGATTGGTTTTGTTGTTCCGTCATTATGGCTTCCAATGTTGAGAGTTATTGTAATGCGCGTAGCAGCGCATCGTTGTCGGCGCTATCGGCAACCTGGATATCCTGCCAGCCCAATTCACGGGCCTGCCGGGCCAGGCGTTCACTGACAACTAAAATGCGACAGCGAAGGAGCCACCGTTCGCGATACCATTGGGGTATCAGCGCCCAAAGCTGTTGCAGCATCTCGCCGCTGGTGACGACCAGCGTAGTGACGCCGCGGGACTGCCAGCGCATTGCTTCTTCTGCGCCATCGTAATGCTTTGCACTACGTTGATAGCATTCACAAAAAGTGACGTCGGCGCCGCGCTCGCGGAGCGTTTCGCCTAATAATTCCCGCCCGCCGTTACCGCGAAGAAGAAGGGCTTTCTTCCCGGCAATGTTTTGTAATTCAGGTAATTGTAGCAAGACTTCGCTAATTTCCCGATCTAATGGGTAGCGAATATTCTGCCCACTGACCGTATGCAGGGCCAGCGCCGTAGTGCGGCCAATCGCAAAATAGCCGGGTGCTTTCGGCCAGCGTTGGCCCAGTTGATGCAAGCGAGCATGGGCAAACTCTACCGCATGCTGCGAGAGCGCAAACAAAAGATCGCCTGTGGATAAGGCGGCCAGCTGGCCGCTTAGCGCAGGCAGTTCGCGCCCGGGCGTAAACTCAATGAGTGGAAAACTCCAGGCCACATGTCCCAGCGCGCGCAGGCGGCTGACCAGCTCTTCACTTTGGGGCAACGGACGGGTGACCAGAATACTCATCGAGGCGCTTCTCCTGCATACACGGCGGCGAGAATGTCGCGGGCGCCACTATCCAGCAGCTCTTCCGCCAGCGAGACGCCGAGGCGCTCGGCATCTTCCGGCTGGCCGCGTCGTTCACCGCGCACCACCTGCGAACCGTCCGGCGCACCGACCAGGGCGCGCAGCCACAGCTCACCGTTAATCAGCTCAGCGTAGCTGCCGATCGGAACCTGACAGCCGCCTTCCAGCCGGGTATTCATCGCGCGTTCCGCGCGGACGCGAATGGCGGTTTCCGCATGATTCAGCGGTGCTAACAGCGTTTGCGTCCATTGATCGTCAAGACGACATTCAATACCGACTGCGCCCTGGCCGACCGCGGGCAGCGACTGCTCAGGCGTTAACGGTTGACGAATGCGCGACTCCAGCCCCAGGCGTTTCAGCCCGGCCGCCGCAAGGATAATCGCATCATATTCGCCGCTATCGAGCTTGCCGAGGCGGGTCCCGACGTTACCGCGCAGAGAGCGGATCTCCAGATCGGGACGTTGAGCTGCCAGCTGGCACTGGCGACGTAAACTTGAAGTGCCAACGATGCTGCCGTGCGGCAGTGCATCGATTGACGCATAGTGATTAGAGACGAAGGCGTCGCGCGGATCTTCGCGCTCGCAAATCGTGACCAGCCCCAGTCCCTCGGGAAACTCGACGGGAACATCTTTCATGGAATGCACGGCGATATCCGCGCGCCCTTCCATAATGGCCAGTTCTAATTCTTTGACAAACAAGCCCTTGCCGCCCACTTTTGCCAGCGGAGTATCAAGGAGCACGTCGCCGCGAGTGACCATCGGCACCAGTTCCACCGCCAGCCCAGGATGGCAGGACTCAAGGCGCTCTTTCACATAATGCGCCTGCCATAGCGCAAGTGGGCTTTGCCGTGTGGCAATTCTCAAAACTTTGTCTAACATGCTTGTTACCGTCATTGTCGACCACAAACTATCCTAACATTGTTGCCTTATGGATGTTAGTTTTGTGGGATTAGGGGGGCGGCTCTTTCTTTTTTTGCGTTATTTGCGTTTGGTGCCATTGCGGTTGCCACAACCGTAGTGAGGAATTTACACGCAGTAAACGGTGCTACACTTGTATGTAGCGCATCTTTCTTTACGGTCAATGAGCAAGGTGTTAGATTGATCACGTTTTAAACCATTTGTCCGTCAGCAGCTCATCACAACCACACCGACGACAAATGGTGACGGTTTTTGTTGAAATACTGAAATCCTCCGTACTATTGTACGACGGGTTTTTGAACATCAGGCGATATGTCTTGTACCTCTATATTGAGACACTGAAACAGAGACTGGATGCCATCAACCAACTGCGCGTGGATCGCGCGCTTGCTGCCATGGGACCCGCTTTCCAGCAGGTTTACAGTCTACTGCCGACATTACTACATTATCATCACCCGTTGATGCCGGGTTACCTTGACGGTAACGTTCCCCGCGGCATTTGCCTCTACACGCCTGATGAAACCCAACGCCACTACCTTGACGAGTTAGAACTGCACCGCGGCATGCTGGCGCAGGAGCCGCCGAAAGGCGAACTGCCGATTACCGGCGTCTACTCGATGGGCAGTACCTCCTCCGTAGGCCAAAGCTGCTCTTCCGACCTGGATATCTGGGTTTGTCATCAGGCATGGCTTGATACCGAAGAGCGTCAGCTGCTGCAGCGCAAATGTAGCCTGCTGGAAAGCTGGGCGGCATCACTGGGGGTTGAAGTCAGCTTCTTCCTGATTGACGAAAACCGCTTCCGCCATAACGAAAGCGGCAGCCTTGGCGGCGAAGACTGCGGGTCGACGCAGCATATCCTGCTGCTGGATGAGTTCTACCGCACCGCCGTGCGCCTCGCCGGGAAACGTATTCTGTGGAATATGGTGCCGTGCGACGAAGAGGATCATTACGACGATTACGTGATGGGACTCTACGCGCAAGGCGTACTGACGCCCAATGAGTGGCTCGATCTGGGCGGCCTGAGCTCGCTGTCGGCGGAAGAATATTTCGGCGCCAGCCTGTGGCAGCTCTATAAAAGTATCGATTCACCGTATAAAGCGGTGCTGAAAACGCTGCTGCTGGAAGCCTACTCCTGGGAGTACCCGAACAACCGCCTGCTGGCGAAAGACATTAAACAGCGTCTGCATGACGGAGAAATCGTCTCGTTTGGGCTCGATCCCTACTGCATGATGCTGGAGCGCGTGACCGCCTATCTGCAGGCCATTGAAGACGACACGCGTCTCGATCTGGTGCGCCGCTGTTTCTATCTGAAGGTGTGCGAAAAACTCAGCCGCGAGCGCGCCTGCGTGGGCTGGCGTCGTGAAGTCGTGAGCCACCTGGTGAAAGAGTGGGGCTGGGATGAAAAGCGTCTGATGATGCTGGACAACCGGGCTAACTGGAAGATCGACGAAGTACGCAAAGCGCACAACGAACTGCTGGATGCGATGATGCAAAGCTATCGCAACCTGATCCGCTTTGCGCGGCGTAACAACCTCAGCGTGTCCGCCAGTCCGCAGGATATCGGCGTACTGACCCGTAAGCTGTATGCGGCGTTTGAAGCGCTGCCGGGCAAAGTGACGCTGGTGAACCCGCAAATCTCTCCGGATCTCTCCGAGCCGAATCTGACCTTTATCCACGTGCCTCCTGGCCGCGCCAACCGTACCGGTTGGTATGTGTATAACCGTGCGCCGGATATGGAATCGATCATCAGCCATCAGCCGCTGGAATATAACCGTTATCTTAATAAGCTGGTGGCATGGGCCTGGTTTAACGGCCTGCTGACGTCACGCACTCGCCTGTTTATTAAGGGCAACGGCATCGTCGATCTGGCGAAGCTTCAGGAGATGGTCGCCGACGTTGCGCACCATTTCCCGCTGCGTCTGCCGTCACCAACGCCTAAAGCGCTGTATAGTCCCTGTGAAATCCGCCACCTGGCGATTATCGTCAACCTCGAATATGACCCGACGGCGGCGTTCCGTAATCAGGTCGTGCATTTTGACTTCCGTAAACTGGATGTCTTTAGCTTTGGCGAAGAGCAGAAGTGTTTAATCGGCAGCGTCGATCTGCTGTACCGCAACTCGTGGAACGAAGTGCGAACCCTGCACTTTAACGGCGAGCAGGCGATGATCGAAGCGCTGAAGACCATTCTGGGTAAAATGCATCAGGATGCTGCGCCGCCGGATAGTGTTGAAGTGTTCTGCTACAGTCAGCATCTGCGCGGTCTAATCCGCACCCGCGTGCAGCAGATGGTCTCCGAGTGCATTGAACTGCGCCTTTCCAGTACCCGTCAGGATACCGGGCGCTTTAAGGCGCTGCGCGTTTCCGGGCAGACCTGGGGACTGTTCTTCGAACGTCTTAACGTGTCGGTGCAGAAGCTGGAGAACGCCATTGAATTCTACGGCGCCATCTCGCATAACAAGCTGCATGGTCTGTCGGTTCAGGTGGAAACCAACCATGTTAAGCTGCCGGCGGTAGTGGATGGCTTTGCCAGCGAAGGGATTATTCAGTTCTTCTTTGAAGAGGCGGATAACGAGAGCGGATTTAATATCTATATTCTCGACGAGAGCAACCGCGCCGAGGTTTATCATCACTGTGAAGGCAGTAAAGAGGAGCTGGTGCGTGACGTGAGCCGCTTCTACTCTTCATCCCACGATCGTTTCACCTACGGCTCCAGTTTTATCAACTTCAACCTGCCGCAGTTCTATCAGATTGTCGACGTTGACGGTCGACCTCAGGTGATTCCGTTCCGCAGCCAGGCGATCGGGGCGGCTGCCGCGCCGGTGAGCCCGGATGCCGTGGCGTCGCCCATGCTGCAGCAGCACTATTCCTGATCGACATTCCTGAGTCACTATTTCCCCGGCGACGTTGTGTTTTCGCCGGGGTTTTGCTTTTCCGGTTACGATGAAAGCGCGGGCTTAGCGAAAACTCACGGCTTCGCCAGCCTGCCGGGTCGCCGCCTGCTCCAGCAGATCCCAGAAGGTTTCACCGCTGCGGTCGCACACCCACTCATCACCTTTAAGATCAAAATGGTAGCCGCCTTGCTTGGTCGCCAGCCACACCTGATGCAGCGGCTCCTGACGGTTGATAATAATTTTGCTGCCGTTCTCAAAACTGAGAGTCAGCACGCCGCCGTTGATCTCACAGTCGATATCGCTATCGCCGTCCCGCTCGTCCAGACGCTCTTCGATGGTCATCCACAGGCTATCAGCCAGGCGATGGAATTCACTGTCGTTCATGGTTCTACCCTGCTTTTTTGAAGATGGCGGCAGTATAGCGCGAAACAAAAGCGCGCGCAGTCGGATGCTAAACGCTTGCTTTTACGTCTTCTCCTGCGATGATAGAAAGCAGAAAGAGTGAATCACGGGCAACTATCAATGAAAAACGTTTTTCCAACGCTTGCCGTTTTATTGGCGATCTTCAGCCTGACCGGCTGTGGTCTGAAGGGACCGCTTTATTTCCCTCCGGCAGAAAAGACGGCGGCTCCGCCAACCAAACCGGTCAATAGCGGTATCCAGAGCTCGGCGCCAGATCGTAACGATCGCGGCGATAGCGGCGGCCCGACCCAGGTAAACTATTAACGATAACGTTCTGTTCCGCGCGACTGGAGTAGATGATGCAGTTCTCTAAAATGCATGGCCTTGGCAACGACTTTATGGTCGTTGACGCGGTAACGCAGAATGTTTTTTTCTCACCGGAGCTGATTCGCCGCCTGGCGGATCGGCATCTGGGCGTCGGTTTCGATCAGCTGCTGGTTGTTGAGCCGCCTTACGATCCGGATCTGGATTTCCATTATCGTATCTTCAACGCCGACGGCAGCGAAGTGTCGCAGTGCGGTAACGGCGCGCGCTGCTTTGCCCGATTTGTCCGTCTGAAAGGCCTGACCAATAAACGTGACATCCGCGTGAGCACGGCGAACGGTCGTATGGTATTAAGCGTAACGGAAGACGATCTGGTGCGCGTCAACATGGGGGAGCCGAACTTCGAGCCCTCTCAGGTACCCTTCCGCGCCAACAAAGCGGAAAAGACCTATATTATGCGCGCCGCCGAGCAGACAGTATTGTGCGGCGTGGTCTCGATGGGGAACCCGCACTGCGTCATTCAGGTCGATAATGTGGAAACCGCCGCGGTGGAAACTCTCGGTCCGGTGATGGAAAGCCACGAACGCTTCCCGGAGCGCGCCAACATCGGTTTTATGCAGGTGGTCGAGCGCGATCGCATTCGTCTGCGTGTTTATGAGCGCGGCGCAGGCGAAACTCAGGCCTGCGGCAGCGGGGCCTGTGCGGCGGTAGCGGTTGGTATCCAACAGGGACTGCTGGCCGAAGAAGTACGCGTGGAATTGCCAGGCGGGCGTCTTGATATCGCCTGGAAAGGCCCGGGCCAACCGTTGTTTATGACTGGCCCGGCGGCACATGTCTACGACGGATTTATTCACTTATGAAACAAGTCGGGGAAGAACAGCAGGAAATCACCGGCGCGCTGAATGACCGCGCGGTGGTGGACTATCTGTTGCAACATCCTGAATTTTTTATTCGTAATGCTGCGCTGGTCGAGCACATGCGCGTTCCGCATCCGGTACGCGGCTCGATCTCGCTGGTGGAATGGCACATGGTGCGGGCACGTAACCATATCAACGTGCTGGAAGAGAACATGATGCTGCTGATGGAGCAGGCAACGGCGAATGAGAGCCTGTTCCAGCGTCTGCTGCATCTGCAGACGCGGCTGGCGGCGGCGGAAAGCCTTGATGAGATGCTGAACCGTTTTCATCGCTGGGCGCGCGAGATAGGGCTGGCGGGCGCGACGGTGCGTTTGTTTCCCGATAGCTGGCGGCTGGGCGCACCGTCAAAATTCACCCATCTGGCGCTAAGCCGGCAGGCATTTGAGCCGATCCGCATTCAGCGTCTTGGGCAGGCTCGTCATTATCTCGGGCCGCTGCACGGACCTGAACTGCTGGTGGTGCTGCCGGAAGCGAAAGCTATCGGCTCGGTGGCGATGTCGCTGCTGGGCGGCGATGACGCCCCTGGCGTGATGCTTTTCAGCAGTCGCGATGCCCAGCATTATCAACAAGGCCAGGGAACGCAGCTGCTGCAGGAAATTGCGTTAATGCTGCCGGGTCTGTTGGAGCGCTGGGTTGAACGCGCATGACCGACTCTCCCTTATTCACCGCCGTTGACCGCTTTCTACGCTACCTGGGCGTGGAGCGTCAGCTGAGCCCGATCACGCTACTGAACTACCGGCGTCAGCTTGATGCGCTGATGGCGCTCGCTGAACAGGCGGGGCTCAAAAGCTGGCAGCAGTGCGATGCCGCTCAGGTTCGTGGCCTGGCGGTCCGTAGCCGTAAACAGGGCCTGGGGCCGGCAAGTCTTGCGCTGCGGCTTTCCGCGTTGCGCAGTTTCTTTGACTGGCTGGTGGCGCAGGGCGAGCTGGCGGCGAACCCGGCGAAAGGTATCTCCGCCCCGAAAATTCCCCGTCACTTACCTAAAAATATTGATGTCGATGACGTCAACCGGCTGCTGGATATCGATCTTAACGATCCGCTGGCGGTACGCGATCGGGCGATGCTGGAGGTCATGTACGGCGCGGGTCTGCGTCTCTCCGAGCTGGTCAATCTTGATATTAAACACCTCGATCTGGAATCCGGGGAGGTGTGGGTGATGGGCAAAGGAAGCAAAGAACGCCGTCTGCCGATTGGGCGCAGCGCGGTGGCGTGGATCGAACACTGGCTCGATTTACGCGGTCTGTTTGGCACGGATGACGATGCGCTGTTTTTATCTAAACTCGGGAAACGTATTTCCGCGCGTAATGTGCAGAAGCGCTTTGCCGAGTGGGGCATTAAGCAGGGGCTGAATAGCCACGTGCATCCGCATAAACTGCGCCACTCCTTTGCCACCCATATGCTGGAGTCGAGCGGCGATCTGCGCGGCGTACAGGAGCTGCTGGGTCATGCCAATCTCTCGACGACTCAAATCTATACCCATCTTGATTTTCAACACCTTGCCTCGGTGTATGATGCGGCGCATCCGCGCGCCAAACGGGGGAAATAATGCGTTTTTACCGACCGCTGGGCCAAATTTCTGCACTGACGTTTGACCTGGACGACACCCTTTACGACAACCGCCCGGTCATCGACCGGACGCTGCACGAGTCGCTGGCCTTTGTGCGCAGCTACCATCCGTCACTGAGCCGGTTTGATGCGAACGAGCTGCAACAGCTGCGTCAGACGCTGCTCGAGACAGAACCGGAGATTTACCACGACGTGACCGAGTGGCGGCGACGCGCGCTGGTGCTGGGGATGACCAATGCCGGGCTCTCTCCCGGGCAGGCTGCCGCGGGCGCGGATGCGGCAATGGCGAATTTTGCCCACTGGCGGAGTCTGATCGATGTGCCGCAGGAAACTCACGATACGCTGGCTGCGCTGGCGGAGAAATGGCCGCTGGTGGCGGTGACCAACGGCAACGCGCAACCTGAACTCTTTGGTTTGAGCGACTATTTCCGTTTTGTTCTGCGTGCTGGTCCGGACGGGCGATCGAAACCCTTTGCCGATATGTATCATCTGGCGGCGGAGCGTCTTGATTTGCCGCTGGATCGGATACTTCACGTGGGGGATGATCTGACCACCGATGTGGCGGGCGCTATTCGCTGCGGCATGCAGGCCTGCTGGATCAAACCGCAGGGGGCCGATCTGATGCGTGCGACCGACAGCCGCCTGCTGCCGCACATTGAAATTTCACGGTTGGCATCTCTGACCTCGCTGATATAATCACCACTAGTTCTGTATATATTAACAGTATGCCCGGTAGACGATGCGTGGCCGGGCAGCTCATTTCCGGCGGTGCCAATGGACGTTTCTTACCTGCTCGACAGCCTCAATGATAAACAGCGTGAAGCCGTAGCCGCTTCACGCACCAATATGCTGGTTCTGGCGGGAGCGGGCAGCGGTAAGACGCGGGTTCTGGTACACCGTATTGCCTGGCTGCTGAGCGTGGAAAACTGCTCACCGTATTCGATTATGGCGGTGACCTTTACCAACAAAGCGGCAGCGGAGATGCGCCATCGTATTGGCCAGCTGATGGGGACAACCCAGGGCGGCATGTGGGTCGGGACATTCCACGGGCTGGCGCATCGCCTGCTGCGGGCCCACCATCTGGACGCTAACCTGCCGCAAGATTTTCAGATCCTCGATAGCGAAGACCAGCTGCGTCTGCTGAAGCGTCTGATTAAGGCGATGAACCTCGACGAGAAGCAGTGGCCGCCGCGTCAGGCGATGTGGTACATCAATAGCCAGAAAGATGAAGGGCTGCGCCCGCATCATATTCAGAGCTACGGCAACCCGGTGGAACAGACCTGGCAGAAAGTTTATCAGGCCTATCAGGAAGCCTGCGATCGCGCCGGTCTGGTGGACTTTGCTGAACTGCTGCTGCGCGCGCACGAGCTGTGGCTCAATAAACCGCATATTCTCCAGCACTATCGCGAACGCTTCACCAACATCCTCGTGGATGAGTTTCAGGATACCAACAACATCCAGTATGCCTGGATTCGCCTGCTGGCGGGCGATAGCGGCAAGGTGATGATTGTGGGGGATGATGACCAGTCGATCTACGGCTGGCGCGGCGCCCAGGTGGAGAATATTCAGCGCTTTCTCACCGATTTCCCCGGCGCGCAGACCATCCGCCTGGAGCAGAACTACCGCTCGACCAGCAATATCCTGAGCGCCGCTAACGCCCTGATTGAAAACAACAGCGGGCGTCTGGGCAAAAAGCTGTGGACCGACGGGGCCGACGGTGAGCCTATCTCCCTCTATTGCGCGTTTAACGATCTTGATGAAGCGCGCTTTGTCGTCAACCGCATCAAAACCTGGCAGGAGAACGGCGGGGCGCTTGAGCAGTGCGCCATTCTCTACCGCAGTAACGCCCAGTCGCGCGTGCTGGAAGAGGCGCTGCTGCAGGCCAGCATGCCGTACCGTATCTATGGCGGCATGCGCTTCTTCGAACGCCAGGAGATCAAAGATGCGCTCTCCTATCTGCGTCTGATCGCCAACCGTAACGACGATGCGGCGTTTGAGCGGGTGGTGAATACGCCCACTCGCGGTATCGGCGACCGCACGCTGGACGTGGTGCGCCAGACCTCGCGCGACCGTCAGCTCACGCTGTGGCAGGCTTGCCGCGAGCTGTTAAAAGATAAAGTCCTCGCCGGGCGCGCCGCCAGCGCGCTGCAACGCTTTATGGAGCTGATTGACGCCCTGGCGCAGGAGACGGCGGATATGCCGCTGCATGTGCAGACCGACCGGGTGATTAACGACTCCGGCCTGCGGACGATGTACGAGCAGGAAAAGGGCGAAAAAGGCCAGACGCGGATAGAAAACTTAGAAGAGCTGGTGACGGCAACGCGCCAGTTCAGCTACAACGATGAAGATGAGGATTTAATGCCGCTGCAGGCCTTCCTTTCTCACGCCGCGCTGGAAGCGGGTGAAGGGCAGGCGGATACCTGGCAGGATGCGGTGCAGCTGATGACGCTGCACTCGGCGAAAGGTCTGGAGTTCCCGCAGGTGTTTATCGTCGGCGTGGAAGAGGGGATGTTCCCGAGCCAGATGGCGCTGGATGAAGGTGGCCGACTGGAAGAGGAGCGTCGTCTGGCTTACGTCGGCGTGACGCGCGCGATGCAGAAACTGACTCTCACCTATGCGGAAACCCGCCGTCTGTACGGCAAAGAGGTTTACCATCGCCCGTCGCGCTTTATCGGCGAGCTGCCGGAGGCCTGTGTGGAAGAGGTACGCCTGCGCGCGACGGTGAGCCGTCCGGTCAGCCATCAGCGGATGGGGACGCCGATGGCGGAAAACGATACTGGCTACAAACTGGGACAGCGCGTACGCCATCCGAAGTTTGGCGAAGGCACCATCGTGAATCTGGAAGGCAGCGGCGAGCATAGCCGTTTGCAGGTCGCCTTCCAGGGGCAAGGTATTAAATGGTTAGTGGCGGCCTATGCCCGGCTGGAAACAGTGTAACAGTAAGAAAAATATCGTTTTTTTGTAATAATCTGCTAGCCTTATATGCTAAAGGGCAGGATTTGCTCTTTAGCGTTCCGTTGCGTGTTGACGCCGTTTTTGTGCTGGCGTAACATGCGCGCACGATTACGCTAAGAGGACATTCGCCTTGGACACACCCAGTAGATGCTGGCTCAACTTCCTGTCCGTCAGGAACAACTCCTAAGGCTATCCTCTTATGCTGATAGCCTTAGCGGTTGTCAGCGACCCGTCATACCCGTCGCTCTGAGTCAGGCTTAATGGTCTGAAACCCAAATTGTTTCTGTGTGCCCACCGAACTGTCCGATAATTTTTTTGCATTGGGAGTCCCGGTCATGCTGAGCGCATTTCAACTGGAAAATAATCGTTTAACACGCCTGGAAGCTGATGAGATCAAGCATCTCGCCAGTTCGGTGTGGGTCGATCTGGTCGAGCCCGACGACGAAGAACGAAGCCGCGTGCAGACGGAATTGGGTCAGAACCTGGCAACGCGCCCGGAACTGGAAGATATCGAAGCATCGGCGCGTTTCTTCGAAGATGAAGACGGTTTACACATTCACTCTTTTTTCTTTTTTGAAGATGCAGAGGATCACGCCGGTAACTCCACCGTGGCATTTACGATTCGTGAAGGGCGCCTGTTTACCCTGCGCGAACGTGAATTACCGGCATTTCGCCTCTATCGCATGCGCGTTCGCAACCAGCTAATGGTTGATGGCAACGCCTATGAACTGCTGCTGGATCTGTTCGAAACCAAAATCGAACAGCTGGCGGATGAAATCGAAAATATCTATAGCGACCTGGAAAAACTCAGCCGCGTGATCATGGAAGGTCGTCAGGGCGATGAGTACGATGACGCGCTCTCAACGCTTGCCGAGCAGGAAGATATCGGCTGGAAGGTCCGTCTGTGTCTGATGGATACCCAGCGCGCTCTGAACTTCCTGGTGCGCAAGGCGCGTTTACCTGCGGGGCAGCTGGAGCAGGCGCGCGAAATCCTGCGAGATATCGAATCCCTGCTGCCGCACAACGAATCGCTGTTCCAGAAGGTCAACTTCCTGATGCAAGCGGCGATGGGCTTTATCAACATCGAGCAGAACCGCATCATCAAGATCTTCTCGGTGGTTTCCGTGGTCTTCCTGCCGCCTACGCTGGTGGCTTCCAGCTACGGGATGAACTTCGAGTTTATGCCGGAGCTGCACTGGAGCTTTGGCTATCCCGGCGCGATTGTTTTTATGATGCTTGCCGGTCTGGCGCCGTATCTCTACTTCAAGCGTAAAAACTGGCTTTAAAACAATAAATTATATCAAAGCCGGCTCCCTTCTGGGGGGGCCGGCTTTTTTTTGCCTTTATGGCTGCCATCGCGGTGGCCACCGGAAATATGCTTTTATTATCGCCGCCGCTTAATTTTCTGCGCACCAGAAGTGTGGGCCGTGTATCACAAAAAGGGGGTGGGATAATTGTTACCATCGCAATATTCCCGGTAAAAAAAGGCGAAATTTTACAATGAAAAGTATCTTTACATTAACATTTCTGGCTCTTGCCTGCCTCTCTGTCAATGCACAAGCTGTTGAAAAACTTGCAGGTAATGAAATTCTCGCGGTTCAAAAAGGCGGCGTTGCGGATAAAGTCTATGCCGAGAATTATCCTCAGCTGAAGATTGCGACCTATAACATCGGCAAGAATGAAGCTTCCGATAACGTTGCGGATTTTACTTCACTCAATTTAGCGATTAAGAACATTGGCGCCGATATTATTGCGGTTCCGGAAGTCGATAATAAAACCGCCAGAAGCCAAAAAATCGATCAGCTCAAAACCATCGCGGACGCTAACGGCTACCACTATGCCTTCGGCAAAGCGCTGGAGTTCGACGGCGGAGAGTACGGTGTCGGTATTCTGTCTAAATATAAAATTGAGCACACTCAGGTTATTAAACTGCCGTCAGGGGATGCCGAGCAGCGAATAGCGCTATTGGCGCAAATCGCCGTTCCCGGCTTTGATAGCCCGGTGCTGGTGATGGTGACCCATCTCGACTGGCAAAAAGATCCGACGATGCGCATTGAGCAGGTCCGCCATCTTCTGGACGTGAGCATCGGCGATGCCCCATCGGACTTCAAAGATATCGCCTCATCAATCAAAATTCTCGCGGGTGATTTTAACTCCACGCACGATGAGCAGCCGCTAAAAGAGGTCGGTTATTTCTTTAACCCCGTGGCGAAGCAGGGGACGGATTACCGCACCTGGCCTGCGGTTAACCCGGCAATAGATATTGACCATATTTTCACCTTCAAAGGGCAAAAATGGAATGTGAAAAACATCGAGGTGCCGCACAACTCACCGGCCTTTAACTGGTCATCCGCCAGCGATCATTTACCCCTGATTGCCGAACTGGAGCTCACCGAGCAGTAAAATAACGCACCTGCCTCTACGCACGAGAGGCAGGTGCGTGATGTGGAGGTAGTGGCGTTATGCCCGACGCAGCCGGCGCTGGGTATACAGCGCATCGACGATAAACACCGCCAGCGCTACCCAGATAAAGGCGAAGGTCACCATCTTATCTGCCCCCGGCACTTCCCCGTAAAATACGACCGCCAGCAGGAACATCAGCGTCGGACCAATATACTGGAAGAATCCCAGCGTGGAGAGACGCAGGCGGGTGGCGGCCCCGGTAAAGCACAGCAGAGGAATCGTGGTGACAACGCCCGCCGCCATCAGCAGCAGGTTCAGCGACCACGGGTTCTCTCCCATATGGCTGGTTGGGCTGTCGGCGATGGCAAACAGGTATACGGCGGCGACCGGCAGGAGCCACAGGGTTTCAACTAACATTCCGGTTTGCGCATCCACGGCGATCTTTTTACGCAGCAGCCCGTAAAAGGCAAAGCTGAAGGCCAGCCCAAGGCCGATAACCGGCAGCGAACCAAAGGTCCACAGCTGTACCAGCACACCGCACACGGCCAGCAGCACCGCCAGCCACTGCATGCGGCGAAAACGCTCGCCGAGGAAAATCATCCCCAGCACAATATTCACCAGCGGGTTAATGAAGTAGCCGAGACTGGCCTCCAGCATGTGGTGGTTATTCACCGCCCAGATGAAGAGCAGCCAGTTACCGCCAATCAGCACCGCCGACAGCGCCAGCAGGAAAATCTTGCGCGGCATATGCAGCAGTTTTTTCACCTGCGGCCACTGGTGGCTGAGGCTGATTAACGCCAGCATAAAAAAGAATGACCAGATCACGCGATGCGTCAGGATTTCATCGGCGGGAACATAGTAGATAAGTTTGAAGTAGGCAGGTGCGATGCCCCAGATAAAATAGGCGGCAAGAGCCAGCATCACCCCCAGCCGCGTTTGTTTTGCATCCATCGGTAAAATCCGTTACGCCAAAACAACGATGTTACTTTATTTACCGCGATCAACCCACCATATACGTCGCCGTGGCACTGGCGATATAGACCCGATCTTCGTTATGCAACTCCACGCGGGCGACCGCGACCTTATTCCCGGCGCGCAACAGGCTGCTGGTGGCGGTAAAGTGCTCGCCGCGCCCAGGGCGCAGATAATCAACGCGCAGATCGATGGTCCCCATCCGCGACAGCCGCTGGCGTAACTCTTCTTCATTAATGGTGTCATGCCGGGTCAGCGTACTGCCCACGCACACCAGCCCTGCGGCCACATCCAGCGCGGAGGCGATGACCCCGCCATGCAGAATACTTTGCGCCCAGTTGCCAACCATCATAGGCTGGTTTTTAAAGCTGAGCTGAGCAAACTCTTTTTCGTAACGCTCCAGCTTCAGCCCTAAGGCGCGATTAAAAGGCATGTGGTAGACAAAGATTTCTCCCACCAGCTTAAGGGCGGCTTCGGCTGTGAGTTCAGACATGACGATTGTATCCATTCGTTAATGAAATGTTGATTTTATGCTTCTAAAACGGTGATTTCCACTTTCAGAACGGATAACCGGGCGGGGAGCCCGTAAACAGGTAGAATGATGCCGGGTAAAACAGAAATAATAATCACTCATTCAGGAGAACAGTAATGCGTATCTCTTTGGCCTGGCTGTTAGCGCTGAGCGCGCTTCCGGCTGGCGTTTTGGCGCAGGATGCGCCGGTTAGTCATCCTGTTCATGATACCCCTGCGGTACGCGGTAGCATTATCGCTAACCTGTTGCAGGACCATGATAATCCTTTCTTGCTGTATCCCTACGAGAGCAACTACCTGCTCTATACGTGGAGTAGCGATATCAACAAGGAAGCGATCTCCAGCTATGACTGGGCGGAAAATGCCCGCAAGGACGAAGTGAAATTCCAGCTCAGTCTGGCGTTTCCGCTGTGGCGAGGGATCCTCGGCGAGAACTCGCTGCTCGGGGCTTCCTATACGCAGAAGTCCTGGTGGCAGCTCTCCAACAGCAAAGAGTCCGCGCCGTTTCGTGAAACCAACTATGAACCGCAGCTGTTCCTGGGTTTTGCGACGGATTACCAGCTTGCCGGCTGGACGTTGCGTGATGTCGAAATGGGTTACAACCACGATTCTAACGGCCGCTCGGATCCCACTTCCCGCAGCTGGAACCGCCTGTATGCCCGCCTGATGGCGCAAAATGGCAACTGGCTGGTGGAGGTGAAGCCCTGGTACGTTGTCGGGAGCACCAACGATAATCCGGATATCACGAAATATATGGGCTATTACCGCCTGAAGGTTGGTTATCAACTCGGTGACGCTATCCTGAGCGCCCAGGGGCAATATAACTGGAACAGCGGTTATGGCGGCGCAGAGCTCGGCGTCAGCTATCCGATCACCCGCCACGTGCGTTTCTACACCCAGGTCTACAGCGGTTATGGCGAGTCGCTCATTGATTATAACTTTAACCAGACCCGGGTTGGCGTCGGTGTGACGCTCAACGATCTGTTTTAATCGTTGCACTCTGGCTCACTGGCGCTGAAAATAGCGCCTGTTTTCTTTTCAGGCAGACGGGGTCAACGTGGCGCAGGCGGAAGTATTGAATCAAACATTGCTGGCAAAGCAGGTTTTACAGGAAACCTTCGGCTACCAGCAGTTTCGCCCAGGCCAGGAAACCATTATCGATACGGCGCTGGGCGGGCGTGACTGCCTGGTCGTAATGCCCACCGGCGGCGGCAAATCGCTGTGCTATCAGGTGCCCGCGCTGGTGCTGGGCGGCCTGACGGTGGTGGTATCGCCGCTGATCTCGCTGATGAAAGATCAGGTCGACCAGCTGCTGGCGAACGGCGTGGCCGCTGCCTGTCTTAACTCGACCCAGAGCCGCGAACAGCAGCAGGAAGTCATGGCCGGCTGTCGCAGTGGGCAGATTCGCCTGCTGTATATCGCCCCCGAACGCTTGATGCTGGATAACTTCCTTGAGCATCTCAGCCACTGGAACCTGGCAATGGTGGCGGTGGATGAAGCGCACTGTATTTCCCAGTGGGGACATGATTTCCGGCCGGAATATGCTGCCCTGGGCCAGCTGCGCCAGCGCGTGCCGCAGATCCCGTTTATGGCGCTCACCGCCACCGCCGATGACACCACCCGCCGCGATATCGTTCGCCTGCTGGGGTTGAATGACCCGCTGATTCAGGTCAGCAGCTTCGACCGCCCGAACATCCGCTACATGCTGATGGAGAAGTTTAAACCGCTCGATCAGCTGATGCGCTACGTGCAGGACCAGCGCGGCAAATCGGGCATTATCTACTGCAACAGCCGTTCGAAAGTGGAAGATACCGCCGCTCGACTGCAAAGCCGTGGAATCAGCGCGGCCGCCTACCATGCCGGGCTGGAGAACGACGTTCGTGCGGATGTGCAGGAGAAATTTCAGCGCGACGATCTGCAAATCGTGGTGGCCACGGTAGCTTTCGGCATGGGGATCAATAAACCCAACGTCCGCTTCGTGGTGCATTTCGACATTCCCCGTAATATTGAATCCTACTATCAGGAAACCGGTCGCGCCGGTCGCGATGGCCTGCCGGCGGAAGCGATGCTGTTTTACGATCCGGCCGATATGGCGTGGTTGCGTCGCTGTCTGGAGGAGAAACCCGCCGGGCCGCTGCAGGATATTGAACGCCATAAGCTGAACGCGATGGGCGCTTTTGCCGAAGCGCAAACCTGCCGCCGTCTGGTACTGCTGAACTATTTTGGCGAAGGGCGCCAGGAAGCATGCGGCAACTGTGATATCTGCCTCGATCCGCCGAAGCAGTACGACGGATTAATGGATGCGCGTAAGGCGCTCTCGACCATTTACCGCGTGAATCAGCGCTTTGGCATGGGCTATGTGGTGGAGGTGCTGCGTGGGGCGAATAATCAGCGTATCCGCGAAATGGCGCATGACAAGCTGCCGGTATACGGCATCGGTCGCGAACAGAGCCATGAACACTGGGTGAGCGTGATTCGTCAGCTGATTCATCTTGGCCTGGTCACGCAAAACATCGCCCAGCATTCGGCGCTGCAGCTGACCGAAGCCGCGCGTCCCGTGCTGCGTGGCGAGGTTCCGCTGCAGCTCGCCGTTCCGCGTATCGTGGCGCTGAAGCCGAAGGCGATGCAAAAATCCTTCGGCGGCAATTACGACCGCAAGCTGTTCGCCAAGCTGCGCAAGCTGCGTAAAGCGATTGCCGATGAAGAAAATATCCCGCCGTACGTTGTATTTAACGATGCGACGCTGATCGAAATGGCGGAGCAGTCGCCGATAACCGCCGGCGAGATGCTGAGCGTGAACGGCGTGGGAACGCGAAAACTGGAGCGTTTCGGGAAAGAGTTTATGGCGCTGATCCGCGCGCACATTGATGGTGAAGATGAGTAGTCAGCCGGACGAAAAAGTGTCAGGATAGTTTCGGTCTTCACTATATTCCTGCGATCCAAATTGCCGATAGATTAGGGTTCAATCATGCTGATGCTTTTCCTCACCGTCGCGCTGGTGCATATCATTGCGCTGATGAGTCCAGGTCCGGACTTTTTCTTTGTTTCTCAGACCGCCGTTAGCCGTTCTCGTAAAGAGGCATTGATGGGCGTGCTGGGGATTACCTGTGGCGTCATGGTCTGGGCGGGCGTCGCGCTGCTTGGCCTGCACCTGATTATCGAAAAAATGGCCTGGCTGCACACCATTATTATGGTCGGCGGCGGCTTATACCTGTGCTGGATGGGCTATCAGATGCTGCGCGGTGCGCTGAAGAAAAGCGATGCGCCGGCGCCGGAGCCGCAGGTCGAGCTGGCCCGCAGTGGCCGTAGCTTCCTGAAAGGGCTGCTGACCAACCTCGCTAACCCGAAGGCGATTATCTATTTTGGTTCCGTCTTCTCACTCTTTGTCGGCGATAACGTCGGCACGGGCGAGCGCTGGGGGATTTTCCTGCTGATCGTTCTGGAAACGCTGGCCTGGTTTACCGTCGTGGCCAGCCTGTTTGCCTTACCGGCTATGCGTCGTGGTTACCAGCGGATGGCAAAATGGATCGACGGCATTGCCGGAACGCTGTTCGCCGGTTTCGGTATTCATCTGATCATTTCGCGCTAAGCGCTGGTTTTCCCGGTTTGCTGAAGGCAAACCGGGGCTCTCGCCTCAGGCATGGCGTGCGGAAGCCAACAGCGCGCCCACCAGCATAAACAACGATCCGAAGACTTTGTTCAACGCCTTCATCTGTTTCGGTCCTTTAATCCATGCCGCAATACGCTGCGCCAGCGTCGCGTAGCCAATCATCACGATGATATCCACCGCAATCGTGGTAACGCCGAGAACCAGATACTGCATGACCTGCGGCTGATGCGGCACGATAAACTGCGGGAACAGGGCCGCCAGAAAGACAATGCTTTTCGGGTTGGTCAGGTTGACGAAAACCGCGCGCTGGAACAGTTTTCCACGCGTTTGCGCCTTTGCCAGGGTATTGAGATTGAGCGATCCCGCCGCGCGCCATTGCTGAATACCCAGCCAGATAAGATAGGCCGCCCCGGCCCACTTCAGCACCTCGAAGGCCAGCACCGAGCGGGAAAACAGCGTTCCCAGGCCGATACCAACAAGGACGATATGAATCGCCAGTCCGGTTTGTAATCCGGCAATCGAGGCGGCCGCGCCGCGGTAGCCGTGGTTGATCGAGGTCGTCATGGTATTAATGGCCCCGGAACCTGGCGACAGGCTGAGGATAATGGATGTCAGCAGATAGGCGAACCACCACTCGAACGTCATGAGAAACTCCCTGGTTGTCTGTTTTTATGCCACAATACGCTATTGCGTAAGCATTGTGTGATGCGCGCTAAAAAAACGATTTTCAGTGGTTAACAGGGGTGTAAGCCCGATGTTTCGGCAGCAAAAGGATTGGGATACACGAGAAAACGCGTTTGCGGCTTTTACGATGGGGCCACTTACCGATTTCTGGCATCAGCGGGAAGAGGCGGAATTCAGGGGCGTTGATGATGTCCCGGTCCGTTTTGTTCGCTTTTGCGCCAAAGAAAACGATCGGGTCGTGGTCATCTGTCCGGGGCGTATTGAAAGCTACGTGAAATACGCCGAGCTGGCTTACGATCTGTTCCACAGCGGTTTCGACGTGATGATTATCGACCATCGCGGCCAGGGGCGTTCCGGGCGAATATTGACCGACAGCCATCGCGGCCACGTGGTGCGCTTTAGCGATTATGTTGACGATCTGGCTGCGCTCTGGCAGCAGGAAGTTGCCCCCGGCCACTGGCGAAAAAGGTTTATCCTCGCCCATTCGATGGGGGGCGCCATTGCGACGCTGTTTTTGCAGCGTCACCAGCAGCATTGCGACGCTATTGCGCTGTGCGCGCCTATGTTCGGTATCGTCATGCGTTTCCCGGACTGGATGGTACGCCATATTCTCGATTGGGCTGAGGGCCATCAGCGCATTCGTGAAGAGTATGCGCTGGGTACCGGTCGCTGGCGGGCGCTGCCCTTTTCGGTCAACGTGCTGACGCACAGTCGCCAACGCTATCGTCGTAATCTGCGCTTCTATGCCGATGAACCACAGCTGCGCGTCGGCGGGCCAACCTACCACTGGGTGCGTGAGGGGATCCTCGCAGGTGAAGAGGCGCTGGCGGGCGTAGAGAAAGACACCACTCCCACATTGTTATTGCAGGCAGAAGAAGAACGCGTAGTCGATAACCGCATGCACGAACGCTACTGCGAACTCCGTGCCGCGGCAGGTCGGCCCTGCGAAGGTAATAAGCCGCTTGTTATAGAAGGGGCATACCATGAGATCCTTTTTGAAAAGGACGCCATGCGCTCAGTCGCGCTGAATGCCATCGTCGATTTTTTCAGTCGACACAATGAATCCGACGAAAACGCTCGTCGCCCTGCTTAGAGGTTAAAATTTTTATGTACCAGGTTGTTGCGTCTGACTTAGATGGCACGCTGCTTTCTCCCGATCACTACTTAACTCCCTACGCAAAAGAGACGCTGCAGCTGCTGACCGCGCGCGGGATCGATTTTGTCTTTGCCACCGGTCGTCATTACATCGATGTCGGTCAGATTCGCGATAATCTCGGCATCCGGTCCTACATGATCACCTCCAACGGCGCGCGCGTGCACGACGGCGAGGGGAAACAGATCTTTGCCCATAACCTTGACCGCGACATTGCGGCCGATCTGTTTGAAATGATGCGCAATGACCCGAAAGTGGTGACCAACGTCTACCGCGAAGATGAGTGGTATATGAACCGCCACCGCCCGGAAGAGATGCGTTTTTTCAAAGAGGCCGTCTTCAACTATAAGCTCTACGAAGCGGGCGAGCTTGATCCGCAGGGGATCAGCAAAGTGTTTTTCACCTGCGAGGATCATGAGCATCTGCTGCCGCTGGAGCAGGCGATCAACGCCCGCTGGGGCGATCGCGTGAACGTCAGCTTCTCCACGCTGACCTGTCTGGAAGTGATGGCCGGTGGCGTGTCGAAGGGGCATGCGCTGGAAGCGGTCGCCAAAATGCTGGGCTATCGCCTGAAAGACTGCATCGCTTTTGGTGATGGCATGAACGACGCAGAAATGCTGTCGATGGCGGGAAAAGGCTGCATTATGCAGAATGCTCACCAGCGGCTGAAAGACCTGCATCCGGATCTGGAAGTGATCGGCAGCAACGCTGACGATGCGGTGCCGCACTATCTGCGTAAGCTCTATCTCGCCTGATAAAGATTGACGACTGTTTGTTTATTGCCCAGTCGTCAACCTGACTCTCCGCTACAATGAGTGCTCTTCTTCCTGAGAGACATTCATTGTGGCGCTACTGATTATTACCACTATCCTGTGGGCTTTTTCCTTTAGCCTGATAGGCGAATACCTGGCTGGCAGCGTCGATAGCTACTTTTCCGTGCTAATGCGCGTGGGGCTGGCGGCACTGGTGTTTCTGCCGTTTCTGCGTACCCGCGGGCAATCGCCGCGTACTATCGTGCTCTACATGCTGGTCGGCGCCATGCAGCTTGGCATCATGTACCTGCTGGCATTCCGCGCCTATGTGTACCTGACGGTGTCTGAATTCCTGCTGTTTACCGTCTTTACGCCGCTTTATATCACGCTGATTTACGATCTGCTCAGCGGACGCAAGCTCCGCTGGGGATATCTGCTGAGCGCGGGGCTGGCGGTGCTGGGCGCGGCCATTATTCGCTATGACAAAGTGAGCGATCATTTCTGGACGGGGCTGCTGCTGGTTCAGCTGTCGAACCTTAGCTTTGCTATCGGAATGGTGGGCTATAAGCGGCTGATGGAGCTACGTCCTATGCCGCAGCACAACGCGTTTGCGTGGTTCTATATGGGGGCTTTCCTGGTGGCAGTGGCGGCCTGGTTTATGCTGGGCAATCCGCAGAGGCTGCCAACCACAACCCTACAGTGGGGTGTCCTGGTCTGGCTGGGCGTGGCAGCGTCGGGGCTGGGGTACTTTATGTGGAACTACGGGGCTACGCAGGTGGATGCCGGAACGCTGGGCATTATGAATAACGTGCATGTCCCCGCCGGGCTGCTGGTTAACCTTGCCATCTGGCAAGAACAGCCCCACTGGCCGAGCTTTATTACAGGAGCTCTGGTGATCCTGGCCTCACTGTGGGTCCATCGCCGTTGGGTCGCTCCGCACTCCGGACAAACGGCAAATGATCGCAAGCGTGATTCCGCGCTGAGCGAATAAACGCTTCGGTGACCGGCTGGCGCTGCTCGCCGTCGCGTACCGCGGCGTACAGTCGGCTCCACAGTCCTTCGCCCAGGGTTTTGGTGACGACCAGACCCTGGCGCTCAAAACTTTCCACCACCCAGTGCGGCAGGGCGGCGATGCCCATCCGCGCGGCGACCATCTGGATTAACAGCAGGGTATTGTCGACGCTTTTGAGCTGCGGGCTGATGCCGGCCGGCTGCAGGAAGTGGCGCCAGATATCCAGGCGACCGCGCTGAACCGGATAAATCAGCAGCAGTTCCGATGCCAGATCTTCCGGCGAGATGCGCGTTTTCGCTGCCAGCGGATGCTCCGGCGCCAGCACCAGGCGAACTTCAAAATCGAACATAGGCGAATAGTGCAGGCCGCTACGCGGCAGGATATCGGAGGTCATGACCAGGTCCAGCTCGCTTTGCTGCAGAGCTGGCTGCGGGTCAAAGGTTACGCCGGACTGAAAATCCACTTCGACATGCGGCCAGCGGGCGCGGAAACTCTCCAGCGCCGGGGTCAACCACTGTATACAGCTATGACACTCGATAGCGATGCGCAGACGGGTTTGCTGCGGCTCGTGGCAGTCCTGCAGCGCGCGGCTGATTTGCGGCAGAACCTGGTTTGCCAGCTGGAGCAGGATCTCCCCCTGTGGGGTGAAGCGCAGAGGCTGACTTTTACGCACAAACAAGCGGAAGCCAAGGCGTTGTTCCAGATCGCTGAACTGGTGAGACAGGGCGGACTGAGTTTGATGCAGAGCTGCCGCAGCGCCTGCCAGCGACCCGCTATTCCGCAACGCCTGTAGCGTTTTCAGGTGTTTTATTTCGATCATGAAAGTCCTTCACTTCGGCATGAATAATTTGCGCTTGAGGAATATACAGTAACCGCCAATTATGGATGTGTAAACATCTGGACGTCTAAATCCTTTATCTTTCGAATTTATGGTGCGTTGGCCGCACTTCCTCACCCCGGTCACTTACTTCAGTAAGCTCCTGGGAATGAGCAAGTTTGCCGCCTTCCCTGAATCCGAAATCTTTCGGATTGCAATCATGAGGCTCAAAAAATGACAATTATTAATCACACCCTCGGTTTCCCTCGCGTTGGTCTACGTCGCGAGCTGAAAAAAGCGCAAGAGAGCTACTGGGCGGGTAACTCAACCCGCGAAGAACTGCTGGCGGTGGGCCGCGAGCTGCGCGCCCGTCACTGGGAGCAGCAGAAGCAGGCGGGCGTTGACCTGCTGCCGGTGGGTGATTTCGCCTGGTACGACCATGTTCTGACTACCAGCCTGCTACTGGGTAACGTGCCGGCTCGTCATCAGAACAAAGATGGCTCGGTTGATATCGATACCCTGTTCCGCATTGGCCGCGGCCGTGCGCCGACCGGCGAACCGGCGGCAGCGGCAGAAATGACCAAATGGTTTAACACCAACTATCACTACATGGTGCCAGAGTTTGTAAAAGGGCAGTCGTTCAAACTGACCTGGACCCAGCTGCTGGATGAAGTGGACGAAGCGCTGGCGCTTGGTCATAAGGTTAAACCCGTCCTGTTGGGGCCGGTCACTTATCTGTGGCTGGGCAAAGTCAAAGGCGAACAGTTTGACCGTTTGAGCCTGCTGAAGGATATCCTGCCGGTTTACCAGCAGGTGCTGGCAGAGCTGGCAAAACGCGGCATCGAGTGGGTACAGATTGACGAGCCGGCTCTGGTACTGGAACTGCCGCAGGCGTGGCTGGAGGCGTTCAAACCGGCGTATGACGCGCTCGCAGGTCAGGTTAAGCTGCTGCTGACCACCTACTTTGAAGGCATCACCGCCAACCTCGACACCATCACCGCGCTGCCGGTGCAGGGTCTGCACGTTGACCTGGTTCACGGTAAAGATGATGCGGCCGATCTGCACCGGCGTCTGCCAGCCGACTGGCTGCTCTCTGCGGGCCTGATCAACGGCCGTAACGTCTGGCGCGCCGATCTGACGGAGAAGTATGCGCAAATTAAAGACATCGTCGGCCAGCGTGCGCTGTGGATCGCGACCTCATGCTCCCTGCTGCACAGCCCGATCGACCTGAGCGTGGAAACCCGTCTCGATGCGGAAGTGAAAAGCTGGTTCGCTTTTGCCCTGCAGAAATGTACCGAGCTGGCCCTGCTGCGCGATGCGCTGAATAGCGGCGAGACCGCAAAACTGGTTGAATGGAGCGCGCCGATTCAGGCTCGCCGTCACTCTACCCGCGTACATAATGCGGCGGTAGAAAAACGTCTGGCGGCCATTACCGCTCAGGACAGCCAGCGCAACAGCCCATATGCTGAACGCGCCAGGGCGCAGCGTACGCGCTTCAATCTACCGGCGTGGCCGACCACGACCATCGGCTCTTTTCCACAGACTACCGAGATCCGTGGCCTGCGTCTGGACTTCAAAAAAGGCAATCTCGATGCCAACCACTATCGCACCGGTATTGCGGAGCATATCAAGCAGGCGATTGTTGAGCAGGAACGTTTAGGGCTAGATGTTCTGGTTCACGGCGAAGCCGAGCGTAACGACATGGTGGAGTACTTCGGTGAGCATCTCGACGGGTTCATCTTCACGCAAAACGGTTGGGTACAGAGCTACGGCTCCCGCTGCGTGAAGCCGCCGGTGGTCATCGGGGATGTCAGTCGCCCGGAAGCAATCACCGTTGAGTGGGCGAAGTTTGCCCAGTCGCTGACCGACAAGCCGGTGAAAGGCATGCTGACCGGTCCGGTGACGATTCTTTGCTGGTCATTCCCGCGTGAAGACGTCAGTCGCGAAACCATCGCCAAACAGATTGCGCTGGCGCTGCGTGACGAAGTGGCGGATCTGGAGGCGGCCGGTATCGGTATCATCCAGATTGATGAGCCGGCGCTGCGTGAAGGACTGCCGCTCAAGCGTAGCGACTGGGATGCTTATCTGCAGTGGGGCGTGGAAGCCTTCCGGATCAATGCCGCGGTGGCGCGGGATGATACCCAGATCCACACCCATATGTGCTACTGCGAGTTCAACGACATCATGGATTCGATTGCCGCGCTGGATGCGGACGTGATCACCATTGAAACCTCGCGTTCTGACATGGAGCTGCTGGAGTCGTTTGAAGAGTTCGAATACCCGAACGAAATCGGACCGGGCGTGTATGACATCCATTCGCCGAACGTTCCGAGCGTGGAGTGGATTGAAGCACTGCTGGAGAAAGCGGCGCAGCGTATCCCGGCAGAGCGTCTGTGGGTCAACCCGGACTGTGGCCTGAAAACTCGCGGCTGGCCGGAAACCCGCGCCGCGCTGGCTAACATGGTGAAAGCCGCGCAGAATCTGCGTCAGGCATAACTCCGTTAACCCTCGTCCCGGAGGAGGCCCAGGCCTCCTCTTCTTTTCTCTTTTTCTTTTCTCTTTCGTGCTGGCAAATGTCCCGTCTAACCTGCGGAGTGCCTGCGGCTGGGCTACGCTTAGCTGCACTGAGCAAGCACAGACATTTCCGGGGGAGAATGATGACCAGGCTCGACGATCCGCAGCGGTCCTTATGTTTTGCTATTAATCTGGGGAACCCGGTTCTCGCCACGTTATTGCCGGATAATACCCCGGGTGGCATCACCGCCGAGTTAGCCAAAAAACTGGCCGCTGAATGCGGTTGCGAGGCGCGATTTGTGACCTGGCCGACGGCCGGGAAAGTGGTTGATGTAGCTTTGCTGGACCAGTGGGATATTGCTTTCCTGGCGATTGATCCCGCTCGTGAAGACAAACTGTGCTTCACCCCGCCGTATGTCACGATTGAAAGTTCAGTGCTGGTCAGAAACGACAGCGATATTCACTCCGTACAAGCGATGGATCGCCCGGGAGTAACGATTAACGTCGGGAGAGGGGCGGCCTATGAACTGTATCTGATTCGAACGCTACGCCATGCGGCGATGCAGCAGTACGCTACCTCCCAGGAGGCGATCCGCGCGTTTATCGCCGGGGAAGGGGAGATGGTTGCCGGGATCCGTCAGCCGCTTGCCAGCGTGGCGCGGGAACATCCCCAGTATCGCCTCCTGCCTGATAGTTTCAGCCAGATACAGCAAGCGATTTGCGTTCCCCGAAACCGGCTACAGCACTATGAATTTGTCTGTGGTTGTCTGGCGGCATGGAAGAGTGACGGAACGATCGCCGATATGATTAACCGCCATATCGGCAACCGATAGCGGCTTACGCGCGCTTCCCGCCATACTGCGCAAACCATGCCAGCATACGCTGCCAGCCGTCTTTGGCCGATTCTTCATGATAGCTGGCGCGATAATCGGCGTTAAAGGCGTGATCGGCTTCCGGGTAGACGATGATCTCCGCTTTGGCGTTGGCCGCGCGAAGCGCGTGACGCATGGTTTCCACCGTATCCTGTGGAATGCTGGCGTCTTTGCCACCGTACAACCCCAGCACCGGCGCGTTGAGATCAACGGCGATATCCACCGGATATTTCGCTGAGTTCAGGGTTTTCTGCCCGACCAGCTTTCCGTACCAGGCGACGGCGGCTTTTAGCTGCGGGTTATGGGCGGCATAAAGCCAGGTAATGCGTCCACCCCAGCAGAAGCCGGTGATCAGCAGACGATGAGCATCGCCTCCGTGGCGTGCGGCCCAGCTGGCGACATGGTCGAGGTCGGCCAGCACCTGCGCATCCGGCACTTTGCTGACCAGCTCCTGGAACAGGGTGGGGATATCGGTATAGTCATTCGGATCGCCCTGGCGGAAGTAGAGCTCTGGCGCGATAGCCAGATATCCCTCCTGCGCCAGACGGCGGCAAATGTCGCGGATATGTTCATGGACGCCGAAAATTTCCTGAACAACGATAACGACCGGCAGCAGGCCATCGGCGTTCTTCGGACGAGCATGATAGGCCGGCATGTTCTCTCCCTGAGTGGGGATCGACGTTTCGCCTGTGATAATGCTCTCCTCCGAGGTATGAACGGCGGTAGAAGCGTGCGGCGTGGCTGCAGGCGCAAAGCCAGGTTGCTTGGTTGTGGTCATGGTATTCTCCGTACCCTTATTTATTAGCGCATCGATAACTATAGACGCTATCGACCGGACGTTAACAAAGCACAGTGCCTGAAACAGGCTATCTTTTGTTCAGACACGATGAATATAACTTGTTAATGTGATGTTTATCACTTTTTGATGGAAAATCATTGCAATGATTTTTGTTCATGGTGATTTTTGTCACAAAACTAAGCGGGTAGCTTCTGTAAAGTACCGTTTTGCTTCTGCTGATAATTCGACCCACAGAGGAGTTTTTTATGTCTAAGTCTGATGTTTTTCATCTCGGCCTCACCAAAAACGATTTACAAGGGGCTACGCTGGCTATCGTCCCTGGCGATCCGGAGCGTGTGGAAAAGATCGCCGCGCTGATGGATAAGCCGGTCAAGCTGGCATCTCACCGCGAATTTACCTCCTGGCGTGCCGAACTGGATGGCAAGTCGGTCATTGTCTGCTCTACCGGTATCGGCGGCCCGTCAACGTCCATCGCCGTTGAAGAACTGGCGCAGCTGGGGATTCGTACCTTCCTGCGTATCGGCACCACCGGCGCTATCCAGCCACACATTAACGTCGGTGACGTGCTGGTTACCACCGCATCCGTACGTCTTGATGGCGCGAGTCTGCATTTTGCGCCGATGGAATACCCGGCCGTGGCTGACTTTGCCTGCACCACTGCGCTGGTTGAAGCGGCCAAATCGATCGGCGCGACCACCCATATCGGCGTGACCGCATCATCTGACACCTTCTACCCGGGCCAGGAGCGCTACGACACCTTCTCCGGTCGCGTGGTCAGCCGTTTTAAAGGTTCTATGGAAGAGTGGCAGTCAATGGGGGTCATGAACTACGAGATGGAGTCTGCGACTCTGCTGACCATGTGTGCCAGCCAGGGGCTGCGTGCCGGGATGGTTGCCGGGGTTATCGTCAACCGTACCCAGCAGGAAATTCCGAACGCGGAAACCATGAAGCAAACCGAAAGCCACGCGGTAAAAATCGTCGTCGAAGCGGCTCGCCGTCTGCTGTAATTCCTCGCCTCTCCACCCAGGGCCGGATCTTCCGGCCTTTCTTTTTTGCGCTGCGCCTCGCAGGAAATCTCTTTTAAACTGGACGTTTGTACAGCACAATTCTATTTTTGTGCCGTAAGTTGTTGCCGCAGGGGGCGTTGTGGATATCTCGATTGTGATAAGTGCCATCGTGGCGCTGGCCGTAGGGCTGGTCGCAGGGTGGCTGGCGACCAAAGCCAAAGCTGACCAAATTCGCGCCGACCTTATCGAGGAGCGCCGTGAACTGGATATCGAGCTCAGCGCCGCGCGCCAGCAGCTGGTGCAGGAGGCCCACTGGCGCGATGAATGTGAGTTGCTGAATAACGAACTGCGCAGCCTGCGTGATATCAATAGCTCTCTGGAGGCCGATCTCCGCGAAGTCACCACCCGCCTTGAATCTACCCGGATCCACGCCGAGGATAAAATCCGCCAGATGGTGAACAGCGAACAGCGTCTGAGCGAGCAGTTTGAAAACCTGGCAAACCGCATTTTCGAACACAGCAACCGGCGCGTCGATGAGCAGAACCGGCAGAGTTTACATGGCCTGCTGACGCCGCTGCGTGAACAGCTGGACGGTTTCCGCCGCCAGGTGCAGGACAGTTTTGGCCAGGAGGCGCGTGAGCGGCATACGCTGGCCCATGAGATCCGCAATCTGCAGCAGCTGAACGCGCAGATGGCGCAGGAGGCGTTGAACCTGACCCGGGCGTTGAAAGGGGATAACAAAACGCAGGGTAACTGGGGAGAGGTGGTGCTAACCCGCGTGCTGGAAGCTTCCGGGCTACGCGAAGGGTATGAATACCAGACCCAGGTCAGCATCGAAACAGAAGGTCGTTCGCGCATGCAGCCCGATGTCATCGTTCGCCTGCCGCAGGGGAAAGACGTGGTCATTGATGCCAAAATGACGCTGGTGGCCTACGAACGCTATTTCAATGCCGAAGATGACTACACCCGCGAGGCGGCGCTGCAGGAGCATATCGCCTCGGTGCGTAACCATATTCGCCTGCTCGGACGTAAAGATTATCAACAGCTGCCGGGCCTGCGCTCGCTCGACTATGTGCTGATGTTTATTCCCGTGGAGCCGGCTTTCCTGCTGGCTATCGACCGCCAGCCTGAACTTATCAGCGAAGCGCTGAAGAACAACATTATGCTGGTCAGTCCGACGACGCTGCTGGTGGCGCTGCGGACGATTGCCAATCTCTGGCGTTATGAACATCAAAGCCGCAATGCGCAGAAAATCGCTGAGCGCGCAGGTCGTCTGTACGACAAAATGCGACTGTTCGTTGATGATATGTCCGCCATCGGGCAGAGCCTGGATAAAGCCCAGGATAACTATCGCCAGGCGATGAAAAAGCTTGCTTCCGGGCGCGGAAATCTGCTGGTGCAGGCAGAAGCGTTCCGCGGTCTTGGCGTTGAAGTGAAGCGCGGGATTAATCCTGATTTAGTCGATCAGGCAACGGCTCAGGATGACGAATATCGTTCTGAAGAAGACGAAAAAGCGCTTGAAGATAACGAATTTACCTCCGATCCGGCCGATGAGACGATGTCCGGCGAGTCCTCTATGCCGCGTTGAACCGTATGGGAAATGCGCTGAATCTGTTACACTCGGCGAACATTTTCTTGATAAGCAGGCATTGAGATGGTTGAGGATTCACAAGAAACGACGCACTTTGGTTTTCAGACGGTAGCCAAAGAGCAGAAGGCGGACATGGTGGCACATGTATTCCATTCTGTGGCCGCAAAATATGATGTTATGAATGATCTGATGTCGTTCGGTATTCATCGTTTGTGGAAGCGTTTCACCATCGATTGCAGCGGCGTACGCCGTGGACAGACCGTTCTGGACCTGGCCGGCGGTACCGGCGACCTGACGGCGAAGTTCTCTCGCCTGGTGGGTGAAACGGGGCGCGTCATGCTGGCAGATATCAACGACTCTATGCTGAAAATGGGGCGCGAAAAGCTGCGCAACATCGGCATCGTCGGCAACGTTGAATACGTTCAGGCTAACGCAGAAGCGCTGCCGTTTGCCGACAACACTTTTGACTGCATCACGATTTCATTTGGCCTGCGTAACGTCACCGATAAAGAAAAGGCGCTGCGTTCAATGTATCGCGTCCTGAAGCCGGGCGGTCGTCTGCTGGTGCTCGAGTTCTCGAAACCGATTATTGAGCCGCTCAGCAAAGCCTATGATGCCTACTCCTTCCACGTGCTGCCGCGCGTAGGGGAACTGGTTGCCAAAGACGGTGAAAGCTATCGCTACCTGGCGGAATCTATTCGTATGCACCCGAATCAGGACACCCTGAAAGCCATGATGCAGGACGCCGGTTTCGAAAACGTCGACTACTACAACCTGACGGCTGGTATCGTTGCGTTGCACCGCGGTTATAAGTTCTGACAGGAGGGATCGCATGCCTTTCAAACCACTGGTTACCGCTGGCATTGAAACCGCCCTCAATACCTTTCTCTGGCGCGACAAAGCGTTAAAACCTGCTCGCCAGCGTCTGCTGGGGAAGGTGCTGCGCGTTGAGCTGAAGGAGCTGTCGACGCCGGTTGTGCTGGTCTTCAGCGAGCGTCAGGTGGATGTGCTGGGGACCTGGGAAGGCGATGCCGACTGTACCGTCATTACTCGTCTCAGCGTGCTGCCACAGCTGCGCAACCGTCAACAGCTCACGGCGCTTATTCGCAGCGGTGATCTGGAAGTGCAGGGCGACCTGCAGGTGGTGCAGAACACGGTGGCGCTATGTGACCTGGCGGAATTCGATCCGGCTGAGCTGCTGGCGCCTTACACCGGCGATATCGTTGCGGAAGGGGTCAGTAAGGTCTTTCGCTCCGGAGCTCGTTTTCTGCTGCACGGCGCTCAGCGTCAGCAGCGGTATGTCGCTGAAGCGCTGACCGAAGAGTGGCGTATGGCGCCTGGGCCGCTGGAAATGGCCTGGTTTGGCGAAGAGACCGCGGCTGTGGAACGCGCGCTTTCCGCACTGGAAAAACGGCTGGAAACGCTGGAGGGCAAATGACGCCAGGAGAATTACGGCGCCTGTATCTTATTATCCGCACCTTTTTGAGCTATGGGCTTGATGAGCTCATTCCCAAAATGCGTATCACGCTGCCGCTGCGTATCGGGCGGCGGATGCTGTTCTGGATGCCGAATCGTCATAAAAACCAACCTCTCGGCGAACGTCTGCGCCTTGCGCTGCAGGAGCTGGGGCCGGTGTGGATCAAGTTCGGCCAGATGCTCTCCACCCGCCGCGATCTGTTCCCGCCGCAAATCGCCGATCAGCTCGCGCTGCTGCAGGATCGCGTAGCGCCCTTCGATGGCCGGTTGGCAAAACAGCAGATCGAACAGGCGATGGGCGGTCTTCCCGTAGAGGCCTGGTTTGACGATTTCTCGATTGAACCGCTGGCATCGGCCTCTATTGCGCAGGTCCATACCGCACGGCTGAAAGAAAACGGTAAAGAGGTCGTTATCAAAGTGATCCGCCCGGATATCGTGCCGGTGATTAAAGCGGACATGAAGCTTATCTATCGTCTCGCGCGCTGGGTGCCGCGTTTACTGCCCGACGGTCGCCGCCTGCGCCCGCAGGAAGTGGTTCGCGAATACGAAAAAACGCTGCTGGATGAACTTAACCTGCTGCGTGAATCGGCGAACGCCATTCAGCTGCGGCGCAACTTTGAAGACAGCCCGATGCTATATGTACCGGAGGTCTACTCCGATTACTGTAGCGAAAACATGATGGTCATGGAGCGGATTTACGGGATCCCGGTTTCCGACGTGGAGGCGCTGGAAGCGCAGGGCACGAACATGAAGCTGCTGGCGGAACGCGGCGTGCAGGTCTTTTTCACCCAGGTGTTCCGCGACAGTTTCTTCCACGCAGACATGCATCCAGGCAATATTTTTGTTAGCTACGACCATCCGGAGAACCCCCAGTACATCGGGATCGACTGCGGTATCGTGGGGTCGCTGAACAAAGAAGATAAGCGCTACCTGGCGGAAAACTTCATTGCGTTCTTCAACCGCGATTATCGTAAAGTCGCCGAGCTGCACGTAGATTCAGGCTGGGTTCCTGCGGATACCAATGTTGAAGAGTTCGAGTTTGCTATTCGCACCGTCTGCGAGCCGATCTTCGAGAAGCCGCTGGCTGAGATCTCGTTTGGTCATGTGCTGCTGAACCTGTTTAACACCGCCCGGCGCTTCAATATGGAAGTGCAGCCGCAGCTGGTATTACTGCAGAAGACATTACTTTACGTAGAAGGGGTAGGCCGCCAGCTCTATCCTCAGTTAGACTTGTGGAAAACGGCGAAACCTTTCCTTGAGTCGTGGATTAAAGATCAGGTCGGCATTCCGGCGCTGGTGCGTGCGTTTAAAGAAAAAGCGCCGTTCTGGATCGAAAGAATGCCGGAAATACCTGAGCTGGTGTACCAGACTTTGCAGCAAAGCAAACAGCTGCAGACCAGCGTGGATACCATCGTGCGCGACTTCCAGGTGCGACATGTTCGTCAGGGGCAGTCCCGTTATCTGTTTGGTATAGGCGCGGTTCTGTTACTGAGTGGTACGCTGTTATTTATCCACCGCCCGGAATGGGGCATGATGCCAGGCTGGCTGATGGCCGCTGGCGCGGTGTCCTGGCTGATTGGCTGGCGGAAAACGCACTGATGGGAAGTGCCTTTATCACCGCGCATTCGTTGTTGCGCGAAGTCATACGAGCGGCCTGACAAAGAGGCGGCTTGTGGGATGACGTGTATAATGCGTCCTAATAATTCATCATCTGTCATAGAGGAACGTGTATGGGTGGTATCAGTATTTGGCAGTTATTAATTGTTGTCGTCATTGTGGTTCTGCTTTTCGGGACGAAAAAGCTGAGCTCGCTGGGGTCGGATTTGGGTGCATCGATTAAAGGCTTTAAAAAGGCCATGAGCGATGATGAAAAACCTGAAAAGTCTGCTCCGGATGCAGATTTCACGGCGAAATCGATCGCCGATAAGCCGGATGATGCGAAAAAAGACGAGACAAAACGCCACGACAAAGAGCAGGTGTAATTCGTGTTCGATATCGGTTTTAGTGAACTACTGCTGGTGTTCGTTATTGGCCTCATTGTTCTGGGGCCACAGCGATTGCCTGTAGCGGTAAAAACGGTGGCCAGCTGGATTCGTACGCTACGATCGCTGGCGGCCACCGTACAAAATGAGATCACTCAGGAACTAAAACTGCAGGAGTTCCAGGAAAGCCTGAAGAAAGTGGAAAAGGCGAGCCTGGATAACCTGACGCCGGAGCTGAAAGCGTCGATGGATGAGCTGCGTGAAGCCGCTGAATCTATGAAACGTTCTTATACCGCCCACGATCCTGAGAAAGCGAGCGACGAAGCGAACACGATTCATAACCCGGTAGTGAAGGGCAGTGAAGCGCAGCGCCAGGACATTACGCCGGCGACGGCTGAACATCAGGCCAGCGCGCCCGTTCACGCTCCAGCCGCAGAAGAGAGCGTGGCGTCAGAGCAGCCGGCTGCGCAGCCTGACCCTCTCCCGGTCGCCAAAGAAAAAGTTGCCGTGACAGCTTCCGATTCCTCCCCTGCATCGAGTGATAAACCGTAAAAATGGGCGTAGAAGATACTCAACCGCTAATTTCGCATTTGATTGAGCTGCGCAAGCGCCTGATCAATAGCATCATCGCGATACTGGTCATTTTTCTGGCGTTAGTGTACTTCGCCAACGACATCTATCAGCTGGTTTCCGCACCGCTTATCCGGCAGATGCCGGTGGGTGCAACGATGATCGCCACCGACGTGGCTTCCCCTTTCTTTACGCCGATCAAACTGACCTTCATGGTTTCGGTGATTCTGTCGGTGCCGGTTATTCTTTACCAGGTCTGGGCGTTTGTTGCCCCGGCGCTGTATAAACATGAGCGTCGGCTGGTTATGCCGCTGCTGGTTTCCAGTACGCTGCTGTTCTATATCGGTATGGCGTTTGCCTACTTTGTCGTTTTCCCGCTGGCGTTTGGTTTCCTGACCCACGCGGCGCCGGAGGGCGTGCAGGTCTCGACGGATATTCGCAGCTATCTCGATTTCGTCATGGCGCTGTTTATCGCCTTTGGCGTTTCGTTTGAAGTGCCGGTTGCGATCGTGCTGCTGTGCTGGATGGGCGTCACGACCCCGGAAGATTTGCGTAAGAAGCGGCCGTACGTGCTGGTGGGAGCATTCGTCGTCGGCATGCTGCTGACGCCGCCGGATGTCTTCTCGCAAACGCTGCTGGCGATTCCGATGTACTGCTTGTTTGAGATCGGGGTTTTCTTTGCGCGTTTCTATACCGGAAAACGTCTGACGCGTGACGAGGATGCCGCCGCTGAAGAAGCGGGGAGCAAAGAAGAGTAACCAGCCGCCCGTCAGGGCGGTTGTCATATTGGAGAAGCGATGTTTGATATCGGCGTCAATCTGACCAGTCCACAGTTTTCCCGCGATCGCGATGAGGTCGTGGCCCGCGCTCAGGCGGCGGGCGTGACCGGCATGCTGTTCACCGGGACTAACCTGCATGAAAGCGAGCAGGCCCGGCAGCTGGCACATCGCTATACCCGCTGCTGGTCAACCGCCGGCGTGCATCCGCATGACAGCAGCAGCTGGACGGCAGCGGTGGCCGACTCCATCTTTCAGCTGGCGCGCCAGCCGGAGGTCGTCGCTATCGGCGAATGTGGGCTGGACTTCAACCGCAACTTTTCTACCCCTCAGGAGCAAGAGGCCGCCTTCAGCGCACAGCTGGCGCTGGCAGCCGAGCTGTCTATGCCGGTTTTTTTGCACTGCCGCGATGCCCATGAACGTTTTCTGACGCTCCTGACGCCCTGGCTGGATAAACTGCCTGGTGCGGTGCTGCACTGCTTTACCGGAACCCGCGAAGAAATGCGTGCCTGTGTGAACCACGGTTTGTATATTGGCATTACAGGCTGGGTCTGCGACGAGCGACGCGGACTGGAGCTGCGCGCGCTGTTGCCGGATATCCCGGCAGAACGCCTGTTGATTGAAACGGATGCCCCGTATCTGCTGCCCCGCGACCTTAGCCCGAAGCCCGCTTCCCGGCGCAATGAACCGGTATATCTGCCGCATATTCTGGCCAGTATTGCGGGATGGCGCGGGGAGGAGGCTCAGCGGCTGGAAGAGATCGCTGACACGAATGTCAGAACGCTCTTTGGCATCCGTTTTTAAGCGTACCGTCAGATTTTATGAAAGTCGGTATTTTTGATGCTTTGCAGTACCTGTTTGTTAAGCAGATTCAGCAGCAGCATGGAGCGCGCTTCACCATCCGGTTCGCTAAAGATAGCCTGCAGGCCTTCAAACGCGCCGTCGGTAATCAAGACGAAGTCACCTTCGTGCGGCGTTTCCGGGTCGGTGATGCCTTCCGGCTTATAGATAGAGAGCTGGTGAATGACCGCGGACGGTACCGTGGCTGGCTGGGCGCCAAAGCGCACGAAGTTATTCACACCTCGCGTGGCGCTGATAGTTGTAGTGTGGATAATTTCCGGATCGAATTCGACAAACAGGTAATTGGGGAACAAAGGTTCACTGACCGTAGTGCGTTTGCCGCGGATGATTTTTTCCAGTGCGATCGTCGGCATCAGGCAATTCACTGCCTGTCGTTCGAGGTGTTCCTGGGCGCGCTGAAGCTGCCCACGTTTGCAATACAGTAAATACCAGGCTTGCATAATAACTCTTTCCACTCTATTAGCTGCAAGCATAACAAAAGCCTGGGGCGATCGCGAAAGCCAATATAAGTGAAATCAAAAATTCTATGTTCTTTCACTCTAATTTAACAAAAGTACAGCATGACGCTGGCGAACACCGTATAATCAGCCGCCTGTATAGAGGTTAATAATAACTCCATGAAATACCACGATCTACGCGACTTTCTGACATTACTGGAGCAGCAGGGCGAACTGAAAAGAATATCCCTGCCGGTCGATCCGCACCTTGAGATCACCGAAATTGCCGATCGCACTTTACGTGCCGGCGGCCCGGCCCTGCTTTTTGAAAACCCCAAAGGCTACACCATGCCCGTGTTGTGCAATCTGTTTGGCACTCCGCGCCGCGTCGCCATGGGAATGGGGCAGGAGGATGTCAGCTCGTTGCGTGAAGTGGGTAAGCTGCTGGCTTTTCTGAAAGAGCCGGAACCGCCGAAAGGCTTTCGCGATCTGTTCGATAAGCTGCCGCAGTTCAGGCAGGTCTTGAATATGCCGACAAAGCGCCTGCGCGGAGCACCCTGCCAGCAAAAGATCATTGAAGGCGACAACGTTGATTTGACGCGTATCCCGATCATGACCTGCTGGCCAGAAGATGCTGCCCCGCTGATTACCTGGGGACTGACGGTTACTCGCGGTCCGCATAAGGAACGGCAGAACCTGGGCATCTATCGCCAGCAGCTCATTGGTAAGAACAAGCTGATCATGCGCTGGCTCTCCCATCGCGGCGGCGCGCTGGATTTTCAGGAGTGGTGTGCGGCTCATCCGGGCGAACGTTTTCCGGTTTCCGTGGCGCTGGGCGCTGACCCGGCGACCATCCTTGGGGCCGTCACTCCGGTTCCCGATACGCTGTCAGAGTATGCGTTTGCCGGCCTGCTACGCGGCACCAAAACGGAAGTGGTCAAGTGCATTTCCAACGATCTTGAAGTACCGGCCAGCGCGGAAATTGTGCTGGAAGGGTATATTGAGCCAGGTGAAATGGCGCCGGAAGGGCCGTACGGCGATCATACCGGCTACTACAATGAAGTGGATAATTTCCCGGTATTTACGGTTACGCATATCACTCAGCGTGAAGATGCGATTTATCATTCAACGTATACCGGACGCCCGCCGGATGAACCTGCGGTCCTGGGCGTCGCGCTGAACGAAGTCTTCGTGCCGATTCTGCAAAAGCAGTTCCCTGAAATTGTTGATTTCTACCTGCCGCCGGAAGGTTGCTCTTATCGTCTGGCCGTGGTCACGATGAAGAAACAGTACGCCGGACATGCCAAGCGCGTCATGATGGGCGTGTGGTCATTCCTGCGCCAGTTTATGTACACCAAGTTCGTGATCGTCTGCGATGATGACGTTAATGCACGCGACTGGAACGACGTGATCTGGGCGATTACTACCCGAATGGACCCGGCTCGTGATACGGTACTGGTAGAAAATACGCCGATCGATTATCTGGATTTTGCCTCGCCGGTTTCCGGCCTGGGTTCAAAAATGGGGCTGGATGCCACAAATAAATGGCCAGGCGAAACCCAGCGTGAATGGGGTCGTCCTATTAAGAAGGATCCTGAGGTGACGGCGCGCGTTGACGCCATCTGGGATGAGCTGGCTATCTTTAAATAACAGTAAGCGGGGCTAACGCCGCTGTTTTGCTCTATAGACCCGACAGAGGGGACGCATGACAACCTTAAGCTGTAAAGTGACCTCGGTGGAGGCAATTACCGATACCGTGTATCGCGTTCGATTAGTGCCGGAAGCGGCGTTTTCTTTCCGCGCTGGTCAATATTTGATGGTGGTAATGGACGAGCGTGACAAGCGTCCGTTCTCCATGGCTTCCACTCCGGCGGAGCAGGAATGTATTGAACTGCATATCGGCGCCTCTGAGCTCAACCTGTATGCGATGGCGGTGATGGATCGCATTCTGAAAGAGCGCGAGATCGAGGTTGATATTCCGCATGGTGAGGCCTGGCTGCGTGAGGACGAAGATCGTCCGCTCATTCTCATCGCCGGAGGAACCGGGTTCTCCTATGTGCGTTCCATTCTGCTCACGGCGCTGGCTCGTAACCCGAACCGCGATATCGCAGTGTACTGGGGCGGTCGCGAAGCGAAACATCTCTACGATCTGGCAGAGCTGGAAGCGCTGAGCGTGGAGCACCCGGGTCTGCGTGTTGAGCCGGTGGTGGAACAGCCGGAAGAAGAGTGGCGTGGGCGCTCTGGCACCGTGTTGACCGCGGTTCTGCAGGACTATGGCACTCTGGCAGAGCATGATATTTATATTGCCGGCCGCTTCGAAATGGCAAAAATTGCCCGTGAGCTGTTCTGCAATGAGCGCAATGCCCGCGAAGATCGCCTGTTTGGCGATGCGTTTGCCTTTATCTGATTCTCATGCCCTCTTTTTCAGGGAGAGGGAAGAGAACGGCAGAAATAAAAAACCCGCCCCTGACAGGCGGGAAAAACGGCAACTAAACCCCCTCTCTTCGCCATGGTCACCATAACTGCGTTGGCTGCGCTTATTCACCCGAATCACTGACGGTGGGTAAGTTCATCGGGATGAATAAGGGACATCCGCGTCCCTCACCAAAGGCAGCCTTCGGCTGTTCAAATTCGTTCCTGACGAATTGGCCATTCGCTTGCCGCCTTGTTCTGGCACCCATGGTTTTGAGATAACTCTTTAATCAAACACGCTCGAATACCGTCGCAATGCCCTGACCTAAACCAATACACATGGTAGCCAGACCGAACTGTGCGTCTTTACGCTCCATCTGGTTAATCAAGGTTGTACTGATACGTGCGCCGGAGCAGCCGAGCGGGTGACCCAGGGCAATCGCGCCGCCGTTGAGATTGATCTTCTCGTCGATCTGCTCCATCAGGCCAAGATCTTTAATGCACGGCAGGATCTGCGCGGCAAAGGCCTCATTCATTTCAAAAACGTCGATATCGCTGGTAGCCAGTCCGGCCTTTTTCAGCGCCAGCTTTGATGCCGGTACCGGACCATAACCCATAATCGATGGGTCACAGCCGACCACCGCCATGGAGCGCACGCGAGCGCGCGGTTTCAGCCCCAGTTCGCGGGCACGGCTTTCGCTCATTAATAACATGGCGGCTGCGCCGTCGGAGAGCGCGGATGAAGTTCCTGCCGTGACGGTGCCGGTCACCGGGTCGAATGCGGGTCTTAATGCAGCCAGCGCTTCCACGGTCGTTTCCGGGCGGATCACTTCGTCATAGTTAAATGACTTCAGCACGCCGTCGGCATCATGGCCGCCTGTCGGAATGATTTCCGCTTTAAATGCGCCGGACTGCGTTGCCGCCCATGCGCGAGCGTGGGAACGCGCGGCGAACTGGTCCTGCATTTCCCGGCTGATGCCGTGCAGACGCGCCAGCATTTCGGCGGTCAACCCCATCATACCGGCCGCTTTTGCCACGTTACGACTCAGACCCGGGTGAAAATCCACGCCATGGCTCATCGGGACGTGGCCCATATGCTCCACGCCGCCAATCAGGCAGACGCTGGCGTCGCCGGTCATGATCATGCGCGCCGCATCGTGCAGCGCCTGCATCGATGAACCGCACAGGCGGTTGACCGTCGTGGCCGGTACCGAATGCGGAATCTCGGCCAGCAGCGCGGCGTTACGCGCAATGTTGAAACCTTGCTCCAGCGTTTGCTGTACGCAGCCCCAGTAAATATCGTCAATCGCGGCCGGATCAAGCGACGGGTTACGCGACAGCAGGCTACGCATCAGGTGCGCAGAGAGGTCTTCCGCGCGCACGTGGCGAAAGGCGCCGCCCTTCGAACGGCCCATCGGGGTGCGAACTGCATCAACAATGACAACCTGTTCCATTGTGACTCCTTAAGCCGTTTTCAGAACGCCCGCCGGGCGGGCTGGTTCTACCGGGGGATAATAGGGTTCGTTATGGCGTGCTTTATTACGCAGTCCTTCCGGCACTTCATACAGCGGACCGAGGTGCTGGTACTGCTGCGCCATATCGAGATATTTTGCGCTGCCCAGGGTATCCAGCCAGCGGAATGCGCCGCCGTGGAACGGAGGGAAGCCGAGACCATAAACCAGCGCCATATCCGCTTCCGCCGGGCTGGCGATAATGCCTTCCTCCAGGCAGCGGACCACTTCGTTGACCATCGGAATCATCATCCGGGCGATAATCTCATCGTCGCTGAAGTCATGTTTTGGCTGACTGACTTCCGCCAGCAGGGCGTCGACGGCCGGGTCTTCTTCTTTCTTCGGTTTGCCTTTACTGTCTTCTTTATACCGCCAGAAGCCGAGACCGTTTTTCTGGCCGAAACGGCTGGCGTCGAACAGCGCGTCGATCGCGTCGCGATAATCTTTCTGCATGCGCAGCGGGAAGCCGGCGGCCATCACCGCCTGCGCGTGGTGTGCGGTATCGATGCCGACCACGTCGAGCAGGTATGCCGGGCCCATTGGCCAGCCGAACAGTTTCTCCATCACCTTATCGACTTTGCGGAAGTCCGCGCCGTCGCGAAGCAGTTGGCTGAATCCCGCAAAGTAGGGGAACAGCACGCGGTTGACGAAGAAGCCGGGGCAATCGTTAACCACGATCGGCGTTTTGCCCATTTTGCTCGCCCAGGCCACGACTTTTGCGATGGTGTCATCTGAGGTTTTTTCCCCGCGAATCACTTCTACCAGCGGCATGCGATGCACCGGGTTAAAGAAGTGCATACCGCAGAAGTTTTCCGGACGTTTCAGGGCGCTGGCCAGCTCACCGATTGGAATCGTTGAAGTGTTAGAAGCCAGAACCGTATCCGGGCGGACTTTCTCTTCGGTTTCCGCCAGCACGGCCTTTTTCACTTTCGGATTCTCGACGACGGCTTCGACCACGACATCTACGCGCTCAAAACCAGCATAATCGAGGGTCGGGTGAATCGTGCCAATAACGCCGGCCAGCTTCAGCCCATCGATTTTGCCGCGCTCAAGCTGCTTGTTGAGCAGCTTAGCGGCTTCGTTCATGCCGAGCGTCAGCGATTTGTCGTTAATGTCCTTCATGATCACCGGCACGCCTTTCCAGGCGGACTGATACGCGATACCGCCACCCATGATTCCGGCCCCCAGCACGGCGGCCTGTTTCGGCGTCTCAACGTTTTTGGTCAGCTTCTTCGCTTTGGCTTTGACATACTGATCGTTAAGGAAGATACCGACCAGTGCGCGGGCCTCTTTGGTGTGCGCCAGCGGGACAAAACTTTGGTTTTCCAGATTCAGCGCCTCTTCGCGGCCGAAACGAGCGGCCGCTTCGATGGTTTTTACCGCTGTTATCGGCGCCGGATAGTGTTTCCCGGCGGTCTGCGCCACCATGCCTTTGGCGATAGTGAAGCTCATGGCCGCTTCAATTTTACTGAGCTTCAATGGCTCCAGCTTCGGCTGGCGCTTCGCTTTCCAGTCCAGGTCGCCATTAATGGCCTGACGCAGAATGGCGAGTGTGCCATCGCGCAGTTTCTCTGGTTTAACGATACCGTCGACGAGGCCGATTTTCAGCGCCTGATCGGCACTGACATCTTTCCCGGCGGCAATAATTTCCAGCGCGCTATCGGCGCCGAGCAGACGCGGCATTCGTACTGAGCCGCCAAAGCCCGGCATGATACCCAGTTTGGTTTCCGGCAGGCCGATACGCAGATCCGGCGTAGCCAGACGGTAGTCCGTCGCCAGCACGCACTCGCAGCCGCCGCCCAGCGCATAGCCGTTCACCGCAGAAATAGTCGGTACCGGTAAATCTTCCAGGCGGTTAAAGACGCTGTTGGCAAAATGGAGCCACTGGCTCAACTGCTCCTGTGGTACCAGGAACAGGGACAAAAATTCGGTGATGTCAGCGCCGACAATGAAGGCCGCTTTCCCGGAGCGCAGCAACAGCCCCTTAAGATCGTGTTGTTTTTCGAGTACGTCCAGCGCCTCACCGAGGCTGGCTACGGTTGCGGTATCGAGCTTGTTCACCGAGCCGGGAGCATCGAACACCAGTTCGGCAATGCCATCTTCCAGCCAGTCGAGGTACAGGTTGTCGCCTTTGTAGAGCATGTCAGTCTCCTGAATCCAGCAATGTGATCTGGTCGTACCAGATGCAACGGAGTGTGGGATTTATGTTAAAGAATTGCAAATGAGTCTTTAAATAAATGCTGGTCTGATCACACCTGGCGGAAATCACCCTGCCCGGGGCCGATGTGCTAAGATGCGGGGAATTACGATCGAATAAAAGCAAAGGATGAAAGATGGAATCACTAGCCGCGCTCTATAAAAATCATATCGTTACCCTACAAGAACGTACCCGTGATGCTTTAGCTCGTTTTAACCTTGATGCGTTGCTGATTCACTCCGGTGAGCTGGTCAATGTCTTCCTGGACGATCATCCGTACCCGTTTAAGGTCAACCCGCAATTTAAATCCTGGGTCCCGGTGACGCAGGTACCCAACTGCTGGCTGCTGGTTGATGGCGTCAACAAACCGAAACTGTGGTTCTACTTGCCGGTTGATTACTGGCATAACGTTGAACCGCTGCCGACCTCGTTCTGGACGGAAGAGGTTGAAGTGATTGCCCTGCCGAAAGCCGACGGTATTGGCAGCCAGCTGCCTGCGGCGCGCGGCAATATCGCCTATATCGGGCCGGTGCCGGAGCGTGCGCTTGGTCTGGAGATCGCTGCCAGCCATATCAACCCGAAAGGGGTGATTGATTTCCTGCACTACTATCGTTCCTTTAAGACCGATTATGAGTTGGCCTGCATGCGCGAAGCGCAGAAGTCGGCGGTTAACGGGCATCGCGCGGCCCATGAAGCATTCCTCTCAGGAATGAGCGAATTCGATATCAACCAGGCGTATCTGACGGCTACCGGTCATCGCGACACCGATGTGCCTTACAGCAATATCGTGGCGCTTAACGAACATGCCTCTGTACTGCATTACACCAAACTGGATCATCGTGCTCCGGCAGAAGCGCGCAGCTTCTTACTGGATGCCGGAGCGGAATATAACGGCTATGCGGCAGACCTGACGCGTACCTGGGCGGCACACGGCGATAATGACTTTGCCCATTTGATTAAAGACGTTAACGATGAGCAGCTGGCTCTGATTAGCACGATGAAGGCTGGAAAAAGCTATGTGGATTACCACATCCAGTTCCACCAACGCATTGCTAAACTGTTGCGTAAGCACCAGATCGTGACCGACATGAGCGAAGAGGCCATGGTTGAAAACGATCTGACCGGACCGTTTATGCCGCACGGTATTGGCCATCCGCTGGGCCTGCAGGTCCATGATGTGGCCGGTTTCATGCAGGATGATACCGGTACCCATCTGGCGGCGCCGTCGAAGTATCCCTATCTGCGCTGCACGCGTATTTTGCAGCCGCGTATGGTGCTGACCATCGAGCCGGGCATCTACTTTATTGAATCTCTGCTGGCGCCGTGGCGTGAAGGGCAGTTTAGCAAACACTTCAACTGGCAAAAAATTGAAGCATTGAAGCCGTTTGGCGGCATCCGTATTGAAGATAACGTCGTCATCCACGAAAACAGTGTTGAAAATATGACGCGTGACCTGAAACTGGCGTAATGGAAAGCTGGTTGATACCGGCCGCGCCGGTGACCTTTGTCGAAGAGATCAAAAAAAGTCGTTTTATCACGCTGTTGGCACATACTGACGGCGTGGTAGCGGCAAAGGCGTTTGTTGAGTCCGTCAGGGCGGAGCACCCTGACGCCCGTCATCATTGTGTGGCGTGGGTGGCCGGGCCACCCAATGACTCTCAACAGCTGGGTTTTTCTGACGATGGCGAACCGGCAGGCACCGCGGGTAAACCTATGCTGGCGCAGCTGATGGGCAGCGGCGTCGGCGAAATAACGGCCGTCGTGGTACGCTACTACGGCGGTATTTTACTTGGTACCGGCGGTCTGGTTAAAGCGTATGGCGGCGGCGTCCATCAGGCGCTTGCCGGGCTGACAACGCAGCGCAAGACGCCGTTGACCGCATATACTTTGCAGTGTGAGTACGGGCAGTTAGCCGGAGTTGAAACGCTGTTGGCTCAGTTCTCAGGACAAATTGTCGCCAGTGACTATCAGGCCTCCGTCCAGCTTCGTGTGGCGCTTCCGCAAGCTGAAGTGGCGTCTTTTTCGACAAAACTGGCTGATTTTAGTCGTGGTTCGTTGCAATTACTGAAGATTGACGAATAATCCCCACCTGATTTTTTGCATACCAAAGGAAGCGCCAGAGATGCATTTTCGCGCCATAACCCGAATCGTTGGACTGTTGGTCATTTTGTTTTCGGGGACGATGATCCTTCCGGGATTAGTGGCCCTGATATACCGCGATGGCGCGGGGCGGGCGTTTACCCAGACCTTTTTTGTCGCGCTGGCGATAGGCTCTTTATTATGGTGGCCGAACCGCCGTGAAAAGGGCGAACTGAAATCCCGCGAGGGTTTTCTGATTGTCGTCCTCTTCTGGACCGTGCTGGGCAGCGTCGGTGCGCTACCGTTTATTTTCGCCGAACAACCGAATCTGACGATAACAGATGCGTTTTTTGAGTCATTCTCAGGCCTGACTACGACCGGCGCCACCACGCTGGTGGGGTTGGACTCTTTACCACATGCCATCCTCTTCTATCGACAGATGCTGCAGTGGTTTGGCGGTATGGGGATCATTGTGTTGGCAGTAGCAATACTGCCGATACTGGGCGTCGGTGGGATGCAGTTGTATCGGGCGGAAATGCCGGGGCCACTGAAGGACAATAAGATGCGCCCGCGTATCGCCGAGACGGCCAAAACGCTGTGGCTTATCTACGTGCTGTTGACGGTCGCCTGTGCGCTTGCGCTCTGGTTCGCGGGTATGCCGGCATTTGATGCTATCGGTCACAGCTTTTCGACTATCGCGATTGGCGGCTTTTCTACGCATGACGCCAGCGTAGGGTATTTTAACAGTCCAACCATTAACACGATTATTGCGGTTTTCCTGCTGATCTCAGGCTGTAACTATGGCCTCCATTTTTCATTGCTCAGCGGGCGCAGTCTGAAGGTGTACTGGCGCGATCCTGAATTCCGCATGTTTATTGGTGTCCAACTGACGCTGGTGGTGATTTGTACGCTGGTGTTGTGGTTGCATGATGTGTATAGCTCGGCGCTGACGACGCTGAATCAGGCCTTCTTCCAGGTCGTCTCAATGGCGACGACCGCGGGCTTTACCACCGACAGTATCGCGCGCTGGCCGTTATTCCTGCCGGTGCTGCTATTGTGCTCGGCATTTATTGGCGGTTGTGCCGGGTCGACGGGCGGCGGGCTGAAGGTTATCCGTATACTGCTGTTGTTCAAACAGGGGAACCGGGAACTCAAGCGTCTGGTGCATCCGAATGCGGTATACAGTATTAAGTTAGGTAACCGTGCGCTGCCGGAACGTATTCTGGAGGCGGTGTGGGGATTCTTTTCTGCCTATGCGCTGGTGTTCATTATTAGCATGCTGGCGATCATCGCGACCGGAGTGGATGACTTTTCTGCTTTCGCCTCGGTTGTGGCAACGTTAAACAACCTCGGGCCAGGACTTGGCGTAGTGGCGGACAACTTCGCGACAATGAACCCGGTCGCGAAATGGATCTTGATTGCTAATATGCTGTTTGGTCGTCTGGAAGTGTTCACCTTACTGGTGCTCTTTACCCCCACTTTCTGGCGCGAATAACAGGAGTGCTTGTGAAAACGTTGATATTATTCTCTACCCGCGACGGGCAGACGCGTGAAATTGCCTCCTTCCTGGCCTCTGAGCTGAAAGAGCTGGGTATCGATGCGGATACGGTTAATCTCAACCGTACTGAAGAGGTTGAATGGCGCCACTACGATCGCGTGGTGATTGGTGCATCGATTCGTTACGGACACTTTCATCCGGCGCTGGACCGTTTCGTGAAGAAACACCTGCAGTCGTTGAATGCGCTGCCGGGGGCGTTTTTCTCGGTGAACCTCGTGGCGCGTAAGCCGGAGAAGCGCACGCCGCAGACAAATAGCTATACGCGTAAGTTTCTGCTCAATTCACCATGGCAACCGCAGCGCAGCGCGGTGTTTGCCGGCGCGCTGCGCTACCCGCGCTATAGTTGGTACGATCGCGTCATGATTCGTCTGATAATGAAGATGACCGGCGGTGAAACGGATACCAGTAAAGAAGTTGTCTATACCGACTGGAAGCAGGTTGCCAATTTTGCGCGGGAAGTCGCACAAATGACGAGCAAATAGCCCATAAAATGGGCGTGATGGCGGGAATTTGAG
>NZ_BCYR01000016.1 GCF_001598295.1 Klebsiella ornithinolytica NBRC 105727 = ATCC 31898 | reverse complement strand
CGTAAAAAAGTGGCTATCGCATTGAGCTTATTATTCATTTAATGATTCTGCTTATAAGTGCCATCAGTTTCAGGGGATATGTGGGAAAAAAATAATATATCACACTGTTTCCGTCACCTTCCCTGGAGAAACACGATGAATAAGACACAACAACAGAAAGTCGCGCTGGTCGCCGGCGCCAACGGCATTATCGGCAACCAGCTCGTCAAAACGCTTCTGCGCAATGGGTGGGAGGTCATCGGACTGAGCCGCCATGCCCTCTCCCACCCTCACGGCATTCCGATGGTCGAGGTTGATTTACTCGATGCCGCGGGCAGCGCGCGGGCGCTGCGGCCCCTTAGCGATATCACCCATATTTTTTATAGTGCCTGGGTGAATGCTGCAAACTGGACGGAGATGGTTGCCCCGAACGTCACCATGCTGCGTAATCTGGTCAGTCAAATCGAGCACAGGGCTCCGCTGCAAGCGATCAGTCTGATGCAAGGATACAAGGTCTATGGCGCGCATCTTGGACCGTTTAAAACTCCGGCGCGTGAAAGCGATCCTGGCGTCCCTGGCGCTGAATTTAACGCCGCCCAGCTCGCGTGGCTCAGCCATTTTCAACGAGGTAAAACGTGGCACTGGAATGCCATCAGGACTGGCGTGGTGGGTAGCGCGGTGCCGGGCAATACCATGAATCTTGTCCTGAGTATCGCCCTGTACGCCTCGCTGTGCCGGGCTCTGAATCTGCCGCTGCGTTTTCCCGGCTCGCCACAGACCTGGCACAGCATCGTCGATTTCACGGATGCCGGATTGTTGGCAGAAGCGACACTGTGGGCAGCCACCTCCCCCGAGGCGCAGAATCAGGCTTTCAACGTCAATAACGGTGACGTCTGGCGCTGGAGCGAACTATGGCCGCTGATCGCACGCTGGTTCGCGCTGGAGGTTGCCCCGCCGGTCAGGCTCTCCTTTCAGCAGTTATTTAAGGACTATGGCGCGCAATGGCGCGACCTTGCCGGACAGCGGCTGGTGGAGCCGGAACTTTTACGGTTAAGCGACGGCAATTTTGCCGATTTCGTCTTTAGCTGGAATGACGACATGTTTGGCGATGGCAGTAAGCTGCGCCGGGCGGGCTTCCCCCGGATGCAGGCAACCGACGAAATGTTTTTCAGTCTGTTCACGCAGCTGAGAGAGGCACGTATTATCCCCTGAAAGCGCGTGGCGCTGAAATAAAAACCGCAGCGCGCCGGCCTGTGCCGGAGAACGGTCACCGGGGGAGGTTGCGCGCGACGCTCTCCCGGCACCAGCCGGTGAAGGGGCAGATTACCGGCTTAGTCCCGATGTTTTCCCGGCATCATTCGCAGTATTCAGGGTAAATCCCCTTAAACTCCAGCGCCGCGTAAGTGATTACGATGAGCAGTAATACCAGCCAGTGTAGTGCTATCTGACGACCTGAATATTTTCTCAATTTTATCGCTTAATGGTCATTCAGGCCATGGCCTGACCGGCGAGAGAACCGGCCCCCATGGATAAAGCCATGGCCATTGCGCTCCAGAAAGTGATTCTGATTATTGCCTTCATCGGTGACGCATGGCCCGCAGTCGATGAGATATAGCCAAGAATAACCAGCGAAAAAAGCGTGGAGAGAATAACGAACGGAAAAACCAGCGTTGCCGGCGCTAGCCATGCGATGATGACCGGCAACAGCGCGCCGGCGGAAAAGCTGAACGCTGAAAACATCGCGGCCTGCAGCGGCTGCGCCGAATTTGTCTCCGTCAGCCCCAGCTCTTCCCGGGCATGAGCGTCCAGCGCATCCTTCGCCATAAGCTGTTCCGCGACCCGGTATGCCAGAGCCGACTCCAGTCCGCGCTGCCTGTACAGCGAAGCCAGTTCCTGCACCTCTTCCTCATAATTTGCCGCCAGCTCTCTTTTCTCCTGACTGAGCGCCGCGTGTTCGCTATCCGCCTGCGATGAGACGGAAACATATTCGCCGGTTGCCATCGACATGGCGCCCGCAACCAGCCCAGCCACGCCGGCGAGTAAAATACCCGACGGCGAAGTGCCCGCTGCGGCGACCCCGAGCACCAGACTGGCGGTCGACACGATGCCATCGTTCGCCCCCAGCACTGCCGCTCTTAGCCACCCTACTTTGCCGATACTGTGTCGTTCCAGATGCATAGTGGTTTTCCTTTCGATCGGGAAATGAGTCATCCTGGCATGACAGATATATAAAAACCGCCTCACTCATAACTTATTCTTTTATCATTAACCTTCCATTAAGATTACGCCAGTATAATCCAGTGCCTGAGGTGAATTATTTAAACGGACAGTTTTATGCGAAATGATAATGGGTATCATGAACGTTCAGCCACCGCACAAAAAAGCACATTAATCAGCGCCGCGGTAAATATTATTTTGTCGTTCATGCAAATTCTTAGCGGTATATTTTCTGGCTCTCAGGGTTTAATTGCTGATGGTATTCATTCTCTTTCTGATTTAGTGGCAGATGTGGTGGTGCTGCTGGCAAATATAAAGAGCCGTAAACCCTCGGACAGCGACCACCATTACGGCCACTGGCGATACGAGAACGGTGCGTCAATGATTCTCGGAATGATGCTGGTCGCCGTGGGCGTCGGTATGCTGTGGTCGGCTGCGGGAAAATTGCTGCACCCTGCATCACTCTCTGAGGTACATGTGACCGCGCTGTGGGTCGCGCTTGCCGCGCTCGCTATTAAGGAAACGCTGTTCCGCTATATGCGCAGGGTAGCCATCCGTCTCCAGTCCTCTCTGCTGATGGCCAATGCATGGCATGCCCGTTCAGATGCCGCTTCATCGGTTGTTGTCGCGATTGGTATTACCGGGACGCTGGCCGGCTACCCCTGGTTTGATCCGGCGGCGGCTTTTGTGGTCGGATTGCTGATACTGCGCATGGGCTACTCTTTTGCCGCTGACGCGATGCACGATCTGATGGACCGCGCGGTGGATACCGACAAGGAACATGCAATCAAAGCGCTTCTTCTGTCAACGCCGGGGGTCGCCGGGCTTCACGATCTGAAAACGCGAAAAGTGGGAGATCTTATCCTCGTCGATGTGCATCTGGAAGTGCCGGAGCATCTCTCCGTCCGGGATGGCCATGACATTGCGGTGGCGGCTCGGGAAAGGGTTTTACACAAGCACGGGGTACTGAATGTCATGGTTCATATTGATCCATGTTCAGTCGCAACGTGACATCGCGGGGTGTAGACGCAGGCTCGCTCAGGTCTGCTCCTCGCACCGCCTTTCCGAGGCGTGTGGCGCAGGCTCCTGGGGTATCTGAATCCGCTGCACAGAAATCCCGTCAGCGCCGTTAACTTACCGCTCAGGACTTTTGCTCATCCGGGATTTCATTGCACGGCATGGGGGTGCCTGGACATTGCTGTCGTTCGCCATTTGCATAAGGATAATCCTCTTGTCGCGAGGCGATCAGCAAGCGCAGGGTCTGTATAGAAATGGCCGCGCCAACTGTAGACAGCGCGCCCGCGATTAATGCGTATAACAAATCGCCCAGACACCAACAGTCCCACGCAATAAAAAAATTAATTGGGACAATAAATATAAACTGAACCACAGCCATTACAAATATAGAAATATGAACACCTGAAATCATAATTCATTATCTGTTTATTATCTTTAATGGTTGACTTAAATAACCGCAGCTCAACCCTACGGACATAGTCAAAAGCCACCATTTAAATTCATAGAGAATAGCAAACAATAATTATTATAATGACAGATTTATTTTTGTGATGACAACCTGTAATTTGCGAAACGACCGTTCGATAAATACGAATCAGAAGACCCGCAGGCAGACCGGGCAATATCTGCCCGATCTGATCACTCAGTGTGATAATGCAAATTCGATGGCCCGACGGACGGTGACTACCTGCGCCCGGGTACACTCCTGCGGAGACGTTTTCGCGCTATCGGGATAGACTTCGGTTGTGGTGGTAAACGGCGCGCCAGTCATGGTCGAGCACAGGTGCCAGGCATTATTGTCATACTCAACAATCCCCTGGCCGATGACCGGATAGCCGAGCACGGTCTCGCCGGGCAGCGACGGAGCAATGTGCGTCACCTGCGCAACTGCGGAAATCAACGCGCTCTGGAAATCCAGCCTTGAATTGCGCTCGTCGCTAACCAGATAGAAGCCATCAGGAATATTCTCCGGTTTATACGCCACGCCGTCTCTGGCAGCCCGCGCGGGGCTGAACTCGCTTTCGTCCGTATCGGTCGTTTCATGCAAATCAACGTGAACGGCGAACCGACCTTTCAACGGCGAAATGAGCCTCATCAATGCCAGGGACTCCTCCGCTGCGCCCTCCGGGAAAAATTGCCGGTTAGGATCGACGGCATCGTAGTTCCAACGGGAAATACGCTCATAGGCCCAGGGGCTGACGCAGGGAGCAACCAGTAGATTGATTTTTCCCGCATACTCATCCTGATATTCCGTCAAAAACGTCAGGGCGCCCATCACGCCGCTGGTTTCATAACCGTGGACGCCGCCCGTCACGAGCGCCACCGGCAGAGTATCGTCCCAGTTTTTTGATTTTACCGCTCTCAACGGATAAACATCATCGGCGTAACGCAATTCGCCATACTGAATGACATCGAAGCGGTGCTTCAGGCCATCGAGGACATCTGACACATCGCGCTGATAGCTCCTGGATCGCGTCTGGTTCTGCCGCCACTGCTGTATTTCGTCTGCTGTCCAGGGTTGCCCCGGGGTACCGATTGGATAAAACTGATTCAGGGTCATATTTCACTCAGAGAATAAAAGAGAGTATCGGGTGCGGGAAGAGAGGTATGCAGCGCACCTTCCGGAACCGTCGATGAAAACATCTCGGGCAATCAGGCCGTTGGCTAATTGCGCCATCTCTGAATTAAAGCACAGATCGCCGCAAGGACAACAGCGGCTGAAGGCCGGTCAACAGGCGATTTTCCGCCAAAGCAGGATCAATACGGAGGCGGACGCTGTTCCTGCCGCCCGGAAAGCTGTGGCCTGGGGCAACCCGCCTTCGTATCAACAGCAGGTAAACTAACCGTGGAGCGAGAGCCCTTTGATCACTTTATCCACCTTTTTTTTCGGGCCACGGATCCCCAGCCCGACCAGATCCAGATTCTCCGCATCGGCGGCCATAAATACCTCACGATTGGCCTCATCATACCCGGTAGCAAACATGGCGTGGATGTAGGGAATGATGGTCACCTCCCGCTCAAGCGCTTTGCGATGCACGACCTGCAGTTTTTCCAGCCCGCCCTCAAAGATCAGCATGGGCTGGCCAGACATATTGCCATATTGCCGGCCCAGTGCATCGATATAGGGCTGGCCGAGGATCTCGGGCGCCGCAGAGGCAATCCCCGTCGCCAGAAATGCCACCACGTTCAGTCGCTGCCATGTCGCTAAATCATCGCGCACGATATAGGCAATCTTAGTGTCAAACGTCATCAAAATACTCCTGTCTGTACCGCGAAAAGGCTATCTTCACGCAGGAACGGGGCATCAGGATAGAACGTTTGAGCAGCGGCTCTGAAAGGCAACCGGAGACATCCGGTAAGCGCGTCGGAACCAGCGACCTAAATGGCTTTGATCGGCAAAACCGGTCTCTGCCGCAACCTGCGACACAGCCAGACCTCCAGCCAGCAGTCGTCGCGCGGTGCGCAGGCGCAGCCTGACCAGATACGCATGGGGCGTCTGTCCGAAGGCCGCCTTGAATTGCCGGCTCAGGCGGAACCGGTCGATACCGCTGATCTCGGCCAGCTCATCGAGGCCGGTATTCCAGGCAAGATGGTCGTGCAGATACTCGCGGACCCTGTTCATCCTGACCAGGGAATCGGTCATCGCCGTTGCTGGCTTTACGGCAACGTGCGGCGTCAGATGCGCCACCAGACGATCGAGGCTCTCATCGCACGCCAGCCGACCTTCCCCATAATGAATGGCCGCAAACGCCTGCGAGATGGCCACGATCAATTCGCGATCGGCGGTCAGCGTATGGCGAAAAGCGGCCTCCACCAGAGAAATATCGCCCATGCCGCGCTGATCCAGACTGTCGGACATCCAGCGCTGCGGGATGTAGAGCATGGCATAGGTGAATCCACTGGGCTGCGGGGCATGGCCATCATGCGCTGCGCCCGGCTCAATAAGGATCGCGTTTCCCGGCGTACTGGTATGCACCGCGCGGTGGCAGCTAAAGCGCTGGGAACCCTGTAACGTCACCCCTACCAGCAGCTCCTCGTGGTCATGGCTGTCGTAAGCATGGCCTTTAAAGTGCGCGTTGACGCTTTCAATCCCCGTCGCGGTATCCCGGCGAAAGTCGATCCAATCGCCGGATGTCGCCGGCGGCGTTTTTTCTGACATCATCACACTCTGACAACGTTGGCGAGACAATAAGCTTAACAGGGAACTGCGCGGCGAATTGGCCTAAAATGCGCCACATATTATCGGGGATCGGCGGCGCATCGCACCAGTCAGTCGCTCCCGGACGGGGGCGCCGGCGCCCCGTTTCAATCAATTTATTTGATGCATTATGTTAAACAAACGTGATTTATTCTCCTCAGGGAATACGTAAAGTAGTGATTATGCCCAACGAGAACCGGCAGGCTTATCGAGGCCGGCGCCCGTCTACTGAACATTTCCCTGCAAACCAGGATAAAGACGTCATGAAAAAGATTGGATTTTTGTCATTCGGTCACTGGACGCCATCGCCGCAGTCCGCTACCCGCTCTGCCGCTGACGCGTTGTTGCAATCCATCGATCTGGCGGTGGCCGCTGAAGAGCTGGGCGCTGACGGCGCCTGGTTCAGAGTGCATCACTTTGCCCGTCAGCTCAGCTCGCCGTTTCCCCTGCTGGCGGCGATCGGCGCCAGAACCCGGCGTATTGAGATAGGAACCGGCGTTATCGATATGCGCTATGAAAACCCGCTGTACATGGCCGAAGATGCCGGCGCCGCGGATTTGATCTCCGGCGGGCGCCTGCAGCTGGGTATCAGCCGGGGCTCCCCGGAGCAGGTCATCGATGGCTGGCGCTATTTCGGTTACGTCCCTGGCGAAGGGGAAAATGAATCCGATATGGCGCGCCGGCATACTGAGGTGTTGCTGGACGTCCTGCGCGGCGAAAGCTTTGCGAAGCCCAATCCGCAGCCGATGTTCCCGAACCCGCCGGGTCTGCTGCGCCCGGAACCGCATTCCGCGGGTCTGCGCGACCGCATCTGGTGGGGCGCCGGTTCGAATGCGACGGCGGAGTGGGCCGCCAGACTGGGGATGAACCTGCAAAGCTCGACCTTAAAAGACGATGAAACCGGCGAACCGTTCCATATTCAACAGGCAAAACAGATCCGTGCCTATCGCGACGCCTGGGCGCAGGCCGGGCATACGCGGACGCCGCGCGTCTCGGTTAGCCGCAGCATTTTTGCCCTGATGGACGATCGGGACCGGCGCTATTTTGGCTCCAGCCATGAAGACAGCGATAAAGTCGGTTTCCTCGATGAGAAGACCCGCGCAATTTTTGGTCGCAGCTACGCCGCCGAACCGGACAAGCTGATTGCCCAGCTGCAGCAGGATGAGGCGATTGCCGAGGCGGATACGCTGATGCTGACCGTGCCGAACCAGCTCGGCGTCGATTACAACGTGCACGTCATCGAGTCCATCCTGCGGCATGTGGCGCCGGCAATGGGCTGGCGCGACAAATAAATTTGCCCTCTCCACGCCCTGCCCGCCGCCGGCTGGCGGGGCACATGGCCCGGTGCAGATCGCCGGGATGAGTTATGGGCGGACTGGCGGCTGAAGCTGATAGATCCACGCGGTCACGCGCTGCGCCTCTACCGTCGTCACCTCCACCGCCACGCGGTCGTAGCCCGCTTCGAACTCATCCAGCATCGGCCAGTGCGCGGCAAGTTTATCCGATGTAAAGAGATAGCCGTCGACCCGGGGACCGTTTTTATCAAGGACGATACCCGGGAAGTCGGCAGCGGCTCCCCAGCCGCGCGCATAAAACGTGCCGTGCACCCACCCCGGCAGCCACTCGCCGCCGATAGTTTCCAGAATGGGGGCATTTTCCTGGCCCGGACGCAGCGTGCCGTAAACAAATAAGCGTTCCATGATTCCTCGTCGCAAAGTCACTCATGCCCGACGGGCGGTGAAAAGGTTCAAAATACGAGGGAACACGGCGCTTAGCAAGATGCGGGAAACGCGGATAATCCGCGGCAGAGAATGCATTAATTTTTCTGTAGTGTTTTTCAACCGCTTAGCGGATGGAGCGACTTTCCGGGTTGCCGATTCACCATCAGTAGAGTATGCCTGGAGTGTCTTATACCCTCAACCTCACTCACCATCCTATCGGAGGCTTTACATGAGCAAACTAGGGATTAATGGCTTTGGTCGTATCGGACGTCTGGTATTACGCCGTTTACTGGAAGTGAACAGCCCGCTTGAAGTGGTGGCGATCAACGATCTGACCTCACCGAAAGTGCTGGCCTATTTGTTAAAACATGATTCTAACTACGGGCCGTTCCCGTGGAGCGTTGATTTTACCGAAGATGCGCTCATCGTGAACGGCAAGAAAATTACCGTCTATGCCGAGAAAGAGGCCCGGCATATTCCGTGGAAAGCGGTGGGTGCAGAACTGATTGTCGAGTGTACCGGCTTCTACACATCAACCGAGAAGGCGCAGGCGCACCTCGATGCCGGGGCGAAAAAAGTCCTGATCTCCGCTCCTGCCGGTGACATGAAGACCATCGTCTATAACGTCAACGACGATACCCTGACCGCCGATGACACCATCATTTCCGTCGCCTCCTGTACCACCAACTGCCTGGCACCGATGGCCAAAGTGCTCAACGACGCCTTCGGCATTAAGCTCGGCACCATGACCACTATTCATGCCTACACCGGCACGCAGTCGCTGGTTGACGGCCCGCGGGGGAAAGATTTACGCGCCTCGCGCGCGGCGGCAGAAAATATCATCCCGCACACCACCGGGGCGGCGAAAGCCATCGGGCTGGTTATTCCTGCGCTCAGCGGCAAGCTGAAGGGTCACGCCCAGCGCGTGCCGACCAAAACCGGCTCAGTCACCGAACTGGTCTCCATCCTGGAGAAAAAAGTCACCGCCGATGAGGTCAACCAGGCGATGAAAAAAGCGGCGGAGAACAACGAATCCTTCGGCTACACCGAAGAAGAGATCGTCTCTTCCGACATTATCGGCAGCCATTTCGGCTCTATTTACGATGCCACCCAGCTTGAAGTCGCCGAAGCCGGCGATGTTCAACTGGTCAAAACCGTCGCCTGGTACGATAACGAGTACGGTTTTGTCACCCAGCTCATCCGCGTACTGGATAAATTTGCCCACTAGCCATCGCGGCGACGAAAAAAAGCGGATAGCCCGGCTATCCGCTTGTCGCCCGGCCGGAACCGGCGCTGGCGACTACCGCGCTGACGACTGTAAATAGACGACCTGGGTCTGCAGATACTCATTCAGCCCATGACGACCGTCGGCACCGCCGATACCTGATTTTCGCCATCCGGCATGGAAGCCCTGCATCGCTTCAAAGTTCTCGCGGTTAATGTAGGTTTCACCGAACTTCAGCCCCTTTATCGCCTTCATCGCCACATTCAGATCCCGGGTATAGATCGAGGAGGTCAGGCCATAGTCGCTGTCATTGGCCATCGCCAGCGCCTCATCCAGGGTGTCAAACGCCACCACCGGCAGCACCGGGCCAAACGTCTCTTCATGAATGATGTCCATCTCCTGGCGTACGTCCAGCAGCAGCGTCGGCGGATAGAAATAGCCGCGGCCCGCTACCGCATTGCCGCCCAGCGCCAGACGCGCCCCCTGCGCTAACGCTTTGGCGACTTTCTGCTCGACGCGTTCCCGCGCGGCGGCGTTGATCAACGGCCCCATGGCGATATCGTCCCGGGTAGCCGGGTCGCCAAACTGTACCGCCTTTAAAGCTTCGCCCAGGCGATTTACAAACCGATCGTAAATGCCTTTTTGTACGTAGACCCGCTCCACGCAGTTACATACCTGCCCGCTGTTAATGACCCGGGAATCCACCACCGCTTTTACCGCCAGCTCAAGGTCGGCATCATCCATCACGATGGCCGGCGCCTTGCCGCCCAGCTCAAGGCACACTTTAGTGATGTTCTTCGCCGCGGCGGCCATAATCTTCTCGCCCGCGCCGACGCTGCCGGTCATGCTGACCATCGCCACTTTGGGATTGGCCGCCAGCTCGTGACCAACGGTTTCACCGCGGCCCAGCACCAGATTAAATACCCCTTTCGGCAGACCGATGTCATCGACAATCTGCGCAAACGCGACGGCATTGTTGGGGGTAAATTCGCTGGGTTTAATGACGATGGTGTTACCGGTAATTAACGCTGGCGCCAGCTTGCGGGCGATCAGGAAGAACGGGAAGTTCCACGGCAGGATTCCGGTGGTGACGCCCAGCGCACGTTTGAAGACGAGGATGTTTTCCCCTGGCCGATCGCTCTGGACGATTTCGCCTTCATAGCGACGCGCCCACTCGGCCATATAGTCAAGATAATCGGCGGTAAATGAGACCTCCACCGCCGCCAGCTGCTGGATTTTGCCCCCTTCCGCCACGATCAGCGCGGCAATCTCCTGCGCGCGCTGGCGAATGCCGGCGGCAATTTTCCGCAGCCAGCCCGCGCGCTCAATCGCCGGCAGCGCCTCCCAGGCAGGCTGCGCGCGCTCTGCCGCCTCAATAGCCCGCCGGGCATCCTCAGCCGTGCCATCGGGAATACGGGAAAGCAGCGCTTCCGTTGCCGGGTTGAGTACATCGATCCAGGCGTCGCCGCGCCCAACCACAAACTGACCATCAATATACATCGGGTGCTGAACGGGTGCTGTCATGGCCTGCTCCTGTAGATTTAGTGTTTTTAACAAGTAACTTATTTGTTAAAAATCTACCCACACGCCGCGCTAAGAGCAGACGGTCAGCATAATTTTGTGAAACAGCTCATGAAAACGCGCCAACATCACGCCGATGAAGTTACATACTGGCAACAAAAATTGCCCGTTTGCGAAAAACGCGCCGCAAACGGGCAACGCTCAGCCGGGCGCGCGGGCGTTCAGCGCTTCACCCAGCAGGTTGTCTTCACTCAAGCGTTGTCCGGCTTCGAGGATCCGGGCGGGGATATCTACATGGACGATAAAATCTTTTCCGCGCGGGCCGTATCCCTGGGGCGCATCCAGCAACCGCGGCAGCTCGCCAAGAATCAGCGACAGGTAGCGTCCGACCGGCCACAGCCCGGCAGCGTCACCGCGAAACGCCAGCCCGTTCGCCGTATTGCCCAGCAGCGGCGCGCAGCCCGGCGTGCTGTACCACTGCGGCACGACCGCCTCGCCCTGCCAGACCCGGGCAAAGGTCGCCATAGTTCGCCGCTGCATCGTCGGATCCTGGAGCACCACGCCAGCGCGGGGAGCGATTCCCGTCGCCGCCAGCATCTCGCGGGTAAAGCGCGCGTTCTCACCGCAGTTGGTGGAACGATCCTCAACCACGATCCTGTCGCGGGGGATATGCCAGAAACGGTGGGCGATATCGGCGAGGATATGCGCCTCCGGGCGCCCGTCGACCGGCAGCGACCGATAGCGCGGATCGTTGCGTACCGCGTCGTAGAGAAAGACCGTGGAGTGGCCAATCCCGCCGCTAATCAGCAGCGGGACCCCGGCGTCAGCCGCCAGCCGACAGGCGGCATCAATGGTCGGGATCACCGCATTGCCCGCCAGCACCACAATATCCACCGCCGGCATCGGCGCCTGTGCGGTAAAATCATCCAGCGCCAGCCACTGGCCCAGGCGGTTGGCCGCCGCCAGCGTTGCATCCGGCAGGGATGGGAACTGCTCACTCATACTCGCTCCTTTCATGCCATCTCATCCATCAAGGACGTCCGGCCCTATCATAACCCCTCACCCACAGCGTCGGCGAATAAACGGGAAGGCGTGACTAAAAAGCCCCCATGCTAGCTAAAAACGAATGGCTTGCGCCTGAATCATCACCGCAATGATGCCATTAACGCGCGCAGAGGCTCACGCATCATCATGTTGGCCACCTGAAAATCGATAAAAGGCGCGGAGGACGGCAGCGGACGACCGGGTAGCGGCGTATCGGGCAGGAACGGCGGGCCTGTCAGCCGCCGCCATCTTCTGCGGCGGCTGATGAAACTCGCCAGGTTATGATTTGCTAAGATGACGCCGACAGCAGACCCGCGGCTGTCGGCATCCGGTCAGGCGTTCAGCCTCTCCAGCTGCGTTTGCCCTTCCCGCTTCTGTTTTATCCTCCAGAACAGCCATAGCGCCACAAACCACAGCGGCGTCGCCATCAGCGCTTTCAGCGTATCCGGATCGAAGATCATGATAAAAATCGAGAAGGCGAAAAACAGCAGGCTGATCCAGCTCATGACAACCCCCGCCGGCATCTTAAAGGTCGATTGTTCATGCAGATCCGGACGCTTGTGGCGATACACCAGATAAGCCACCAGAATCATCCCCCAACTGAATACCACCATAATCGCCGCCAGCGTCGACACAATGGTGAACAGCGTCATCACGTTCGGCACCAGGAACAGCAGCAGCGTGCCGCTGAGCATGCAGAAGCAGGAGAACAGCAGGCTACGCACCGGAATACGCGTGGTGCGCGACAGAATGCGGAACTGGCCGTGGGCATGTTTCTCTACCGACAGGCCGTACAGCATGCGGGTACTGGAGTAGACGCCGCTGTTGGCCGATGACATCGCCGAGGTCAGCGCGACAAAGTTAATCACCGCCGCCGCCGCAGGCAGCCCGGCATTAGCAAACAGCGTGACGAAGGGGCTGGCATCCGGCGAGACGCCAGGCCAGGAAGCCACGGCAATAATCACCACCATCGAGAGCAGATAAAAAATGATAATCCGCAGCGGCAGCGCGTTGATCGCCTTCGGCAAAATCTTCTGCGGATCGCGGGTTTCGGCGGTCATCGTGCCGAGCAGCTCAATTCCGGTAAAGGAGAAGATCGCTATCTGGAAACCGGCAAAGAAGCCGGTGACGCCGTGCGGCATAAACACCGTCGGGTCGGTGATGTGGTGCAACGAAGCTTTCACGCCATCAGGCGAAGTCCAGCCGGTCGCCACCATCCACGCGCCGGTGAGAATCAGCGCAATAATGGTAATGACCTTGATCAGCGCAAACCAGAATTCGGCCTCGCCGAACATTTTGACCGACAGCAAATTGAACAGGAACAGAATGCCGAGGGTGCTGAGCGCCGGCACCCAGGCTGACATCTCCGGAAACCAGTACTGCATATAGCTACCGCACACCACCACATCGGCGATACAGGTCACCACCCAGCTCAGCCAGTAGGTCCAGCCTAAATAGAAGCTGGCCTGCGGACCGAGATAATCGCCGACGAAATCGGCGAAAGAGCGGTAATCAAGCCGGGTGAGCAGCACCTCGCCCATAGCCCGCATCACCATATAGGTAAAAAAACCCACCAGGACATAAATCACGAGGATCGAGGTCCCCGCCACCGCAATATTTCTTCCCGCCCCCATGAACAGGCCGGTGCCGATAGCGCCGCCCAGCGCAATCATCTGAATGTGCCGGGCGCCAAGGCCGCGTTTGAGCTGCGACGGGCACTCCCCGTCGATGGCAGGATTCACCTGCCCCTCGCGTTGATGTTGAGTCATGTCGATTCCTTCAAGCAGGCAAAGAAAGGCATGGCGCGGCTGACTTCAGCAACAAACCGGCGCGTTGCCCGGTTGCCACTCCCGCATTCGGAAATAAGATGTACGGCGCGTGAGCCTGAACAACCCACGTTTTATCCGGCTGGCGGGCAATTTCATACCCGGCAGGCAGCGCGGTGAAGTTGTCAATTTTCGGGTCAAGGTTGAGCGTAAAATCGCTGTCGCTCTTGATGATGCTCTCCTGCACCAGAAAATAGTCCGCCGGCGCTTTGTCCCGTGCAGGCAGCGCAGCGTCGGCAATCAGTGCGCGCACCGCGGCGTCGGTCCCGGCAAACAGACGGAGGTCGTTTTCGCCAAAAGCCATCACTTTGCCCAGCTCCAGGGTGGCACTTTGCGCGCCGAATTTTTCGCTGGTGTAGTGCGTAAAGGTGCCGCCAGGTTCGGTATGACGCACGATGGCATCCATAGCGCTGGCCTGCAGCAGCGCGTAAAACCCGGCGTCATACTCTCCCTCGCGGGCCGGGAGCAGCGCAAACTGGCGGTAGCGCGAACCGCGTATCGCAGTATGCAAATCCAGATGTAGCCGACGCGCGTGGCCCTGGCGATCCGCGGTCGCAAAGAAGGCCGCGACCGCCCCCTCCAGCTCCGCCGCGCGCCGGGACTCATTCCCCGGTGCCACGGCGAGATGCCGCCCGCCAAACAGGCGGTTGAGGTCGTTATGCAAATAGCGGCGACCGGCGCGAATGGCCGGCAGATTGCCGAACACCAGCAGCAGCGCATGGCTGAGCGGCTGTTTACCCTCGCTCAGCGCCTGCATGATCTGCAGCAGGATCTCAATCGGCGCGGTTTCGTTGCCATGGATCCCCGCTGACACTACCGTAGCCTGGGTCCATGGCGTCTGCGGCAGCAGTTGCAGCACGCCATCGGCTAACCAGCTTGCCTCCATCGCCGCCGGAAAAGGCCAGCGGCTCAGCTTGCACTGGAGTAAATCATTGACTGTTTTTTCCATTCCCGGTCCCTTAGCGCTGGAAGTCATAGACCGAACCCAGACCTAAAATCTGCGTCAGTTCATCAAGGGCCTGGTAAACCTCGCTCAACAGCTGCGGGTCGCCGAGGTCACGGGCATGCAGACGGTCGCGGTAATGTTTTTCAACCCAGCCGGTCAACTGCTGATAGCGTTCGTCATTCATCAGGCTACGCGGATTCACCGCCGCCAGTTCGTCATGATTCAGCACGACGCGCAGGCGCAGGCACGCCGGGCCGCCGCCGTTACGCATGCTTTCACGCAGATCAAAGACCGCCACCTCGTTGATCGGCGAAGCGCCGCTGCTGACCAGTTCACTCAGGTACTGCCAGACATTACTGCGCTGGCGACACTCTTCCGGCACCACGATCAGCATCGTGCCATCCGCTTTACTGAGCAACTGACTGTTGAACAGATAGGAGGCCACGGTATCATCGAGACTGACCTGCGCCTGGGGCACTTCGACGCTGGTAAACGGGATATCCAGCCGCGCGGTTTTTTCCCGCAGCGTGTCCAGCACCGCCTGCTGATTTAAAAAAGCATGCTGATGATGGAACAGCACGTGGCGGTTGCTGACCGAAATCACATCGTTATGGAACACGCCGTGGTCGATGGCCGCCGGATCCTGCTGGGCGAATACGGTATATTCCGGGTTCAGCCGATGCAGACGCGCAATCGCCTGGCTGGCTTCGAGGGTCTGACGGGCCGGATATTTCGCCGGCGCCACGCCGCCGCTGGCGCGCTTACCGTAGACAAAAAACTGTACCCCCTGGCGGTCATAGTCGGTGCAAAAGCGGCTATGGTTCGCCGCCCCTTCGTCGCCTAAATCGCCATGCTGCGCCAGCGCGTCGTGGTGGCTAAAACGGGTCTCATCGGCAAAGGTGGCGCGCAGAATCGACGCGGTCGTCGGCGCCTCCTGAGAACGATGCAGCTTGTTGTTCAGGTTGGCGACCGTGAAATGCAGCTTTCCGTCGGCGCTGTCGGCAGAAGGCGATACCGTGGCGGCGTTGGCGGTCCACATCGACGACGCGGAGCTAAATGCGGACAGCAGATGCGGCGCCTCGACGGCGGCCTGCTGAATCACCTGCGCATCGCTCCCCTGAAAGCCCAGTCCGCGCAGAGCGGAAATATTTGGCCGCGGCTGCGGCGGTAAAATGCCCTGAACGAAGCCTTTGTCGGCCAGGGTTTTCATTTTAAACAGCCCCTGCAGCGCCGCTTTCTTCGGGTTGGATAAGCCGTCGCGGTTGTTTTGCGAGGCTTCGTTGCCGACCGAAAGACCGGCGTAATGGTGCGTCGGCCCAACCAGGCCATCAAAATTAGCTTCAAAACCAGACATGGTGTCCTCACAGAATCCGTTATCAGAATGACAGGCCAGGCGAGAGGGTCGCCGGCAGCGTCAGCGTTTCGCTGACCAGGGAGGCCATTGGCCACGCGCAGTAATCGGCGGCATACCACGCCGAAGCGCGATGGTTGCCGGACGCTCCCACGCCGCCAAAAGGCGCTTTACTGGAGGCGCCGGTTAGCGGCTTGTTCCAGTTAACGATTCCGGCGCGTGCCTCGTCGGCAAACTGCTCAAACAGCGCCGGGTCGGCGGAAATGAGCCCCGCGGCCAGCCCATAACGGGTGTGGTTGGCAATGCGGATCGCCTCATCAAAGGTGTCATAGCGGATCACGGTCAACAGCGGACCAAAGTACTCTTCATCGGGAACATCCAGGCCGGTCACGTCGATAATACCCGGCGTTAAGAGCGTGGAGCGCGGGTCCGGCTGATGCAGGCGTAGCAGGACGTTGCCGCCCAGTTCTTCCAGTTTGTCCTGCGCCGCCAGCATCCCCTGCGCCGCCTGAAGAGAGATAACCCCTCCCATAAACGGCTGTGGTTCGGCGTCCCATTTTCCGCTGCGGATCCTCGCGCTGGCCTCAACCAGACGCTGCAGCAGCGCATCGCCTTCGGCGCCGCGTTTGACCAGCAGCCGGCGCGCGCAGGTGCAGCGCTGTCCGGCGGAGATAAAGGCGGATTGAATAATCACATTCAGCGCCGCATCGCTGTCGGTCACATCGGCGACGATCAGCGCGTTATTGCCGCCCATCTCCAGCGCCAGCATTTTCTCCGGCTGACCGCTGAGGTAGCGATGGAAATGGAATCCGGTAGAGGCGCTGCCGGTAAACAGCACGCCGTCGATATCCCGGTTTTCCAGCAACGCCTGGCCGGTCTCTTTCCCCCCCTGAATCAGGTTGATAACGCCGTCCGGGATCCCGGCCTGCAGCCACAGCTTCACCGTCAGTTCGGCGGTGGCGGGCGTCAGTTCGCTCGGCTTAAACACCACGGTATTCCCGGCAATCAGCGCCGGAATAATGTGTCCGTTCGGCAGGTGACCGGGAAAATTGTAGGGGCCAAAAACGGCCATCACACCGTGCGGCTTATGGCGCAGCAGCGCTTTACCGTCCGGCATCGCGGTTTCGCGCTGGCCGGTACGCTCGCTGTAGGCTTCTATCGAGATGCCCGCTTTCCCCATCATCGCCTGCACTTCGGTGCGGGTTTCCCACAGCGGCTTGCTGGTTTCCCGGGAGATAAGCGTCGCCAGCGCCTCTTTTTGCGCTTCCAGCAGGGCGGCAAACCGCTGAACGCAGGCGATGCGCTCCGCCAGCGGTCGGTGGGACCAGGCATAGAATGCGCCGCGCGCTGCCGCGCAGGCGGCCTGCACCTCCGCCGCACCGGCGCTGGGCGCCTGCCACAGGACGGATTGATCTTCCGGAGCCAGTTTGGTCAGCGTTGCGCCGCTCCCCTGCTGCCACTGCCCTGCGATTAACTGTGCATTTATCGCCATGATATTCTTGCCTCCGGATGTAAAGTCACCGCATGAACCCGGTCGGTTTCATTCACCGCCAGTGCGTCCAGCGCGGCCTGATTAAGTTGCGATTGATCGTCCGGCGATATCAATACCGCACGGAACTGTTCGAACTGGTTGTTGGCGACGATAAGCGGCGACGACCGCTCCGTCATCAGCTGCATGGCCGGAATAAACTGGCTCTCGCTGATTGCCCTGATGGCGTCGGTTTCAGCTTCCAGTACCGGGCCGGCATCAAAAATATCGACCGAACCGCGCCAGCTGAATCCCTCTTTCTCCAGAATCGCCCGCGCCGGCGAGGTATTGGCATGCACCTGGCCGATCGCTTCGCGGGCGTCATCCGGCAGCAGCGACACGTAAATCGGGTACGCCGGCATCAGTTCGGCAATAAAGGTTTTCATTCCCGTACCGGTCAACCGGTCGGCATCGGCAAACGGAATGTCGAAAAAGTGATGGCCCAGCGCGTCCCAGAAGGGGGAGTTGCCCTGCTCATCGCTGCGCCCGCGTAATTCTGCAAACAGATGCGGTGAAAACAGCTCTCTGAAGGCGGCGATAAACAGGAAGCGCGCCTTCGACAGAAACAGACCATTACGGTTTTTCTGATATTCCGGGTCCAGGAACAGCGTGCACAGCTCGCTGTGTCCGGTATGGTCGTAGCTGAGATTCAGCAATTCCTGATTTTTATAGACCCCCAGCTCTTTCGAGGCGCGGACGGTACGCTGCAGGCGAAAATTATAAAAGGGCTCGTCGAGGCCCACGGCGACTTCAATGGCGCTGACCCCCACGACCCGCGCCAGGCGGGTATCTTCCAGCACAAAGAGAAAGCCCTGCTGGCCGCGCGGCAGCTTACCGGCAAAGGTCTCGACGCTGCGCTGGATCCGCGCGGCCAGCCGCGCGGGGTCGTTGGGTAACGAGGTCATACCGACTCCCGCCCGCGACGCGAGGCGGATAATATCGTCGAGGTCATCTTCCCGAACGGGACGAAATAGCATCATAAACCGTCCCCCGATTAGCGCGTCAGGCGGGCGACGGCGCGTTCAAGGCGCACGAAAGCGTCCTCAATGTCCGCCAGCGGAATATTGAGCGCCGGAGCAAAGCGCAGGACATCCGGACCGGCAATCAGCGCAATGACGCCCTCTTCCGCGGCCAGATTGGTCAGGGTTTTAGCCTGGCCGCGCAGATGGCTGGCCAGCTCTGCGCCGATCAACAGCCCCTTACCGCGTACCGCGCTGAAGAGATCGTAGCGAGCGTTCAGCGCGTTCAGCTTCTCGACGATGAGGTCATGACGCCGGGCGACGCCGGCCAGCAGTGGGTCATCCAGCTGGGCCAGAACGGTGTTGGCGACCGTCGCCGCCAGCGGATTGCCGCCGAACGTGGTGCCGTGGGTGCCCGGCTGGAAAACCTGAGCCCAGGCCTCTTTGGCCAGCATCGCCCCAATCGGGAAACCGCCGCCGAGTCCTTTCGCGCTGGTGAGAATATCCGGAACCACGTTGTAGTGCTGGTAGGCATACAGCGTGCCGGTACGTCCGGCACCGGTCTGGACCTCATCAAAAATCAGCGCAGCATCGTGCTGGTCGCACAGTTCGCGCAGCGCCTGCAGGAACGCCGGGTCGGCAGGCATCACGCCGCCTTCGCCGATAATCGGCTCGACGATCACCGCGCAGGTGCGGTCCGATATTGCCGCTTTGACCGCCGCGATATCGTTATAGGGCAGATGGGTAATATCCTGCGGCAGCGGCGCATAATCGCATGAGTATTTCGGCTGCCCGCCGACCGTCACGGTAAACAGCGTGCGGCCGTGGAATGCATTCTGGAAGGCGATAATTTCGCTTTTGTCCGCGCCAGACTTATCGTGGGCATATTTACGCGCCAGTTTCAGCGCCGCTTCATTGGCTTCCGCCCCGGAGTTACAGAAGAACACCTTATCGGCAAAGGTCGATTCCACCAGCGTTTTCGCCAGCTGCAGCACCGGCTCATTGGTATAGCCGTTGCCGATATGCCAGAGGTTATCAAGCTGAGATTTCAGCGCCGCAACCAGCGCCGGATGGGTGTGCCCGAGAGAGTTAACGGCAATGCCACCCGCTAAATCGATATATTCTTTACCCTGCTGATCCCAGACTTTCGAGCCCGCCGCCTTCACTGGAATAAAGGGCGAAGGGGCAAAACAGGGAACCATGTAAGAATTAAAATCTTCACGAGTCATAGAGCCTGACATAACAATTCTCCGGAACGATTATTGGCATTATTCAGTGGGCCAATCATGGTGAGTCGACATTAACAATTCCCCGATCCCTGTTTTACTGGCGAACGAGCCCGTTGCGATGAAGATATATTCACCACAATAAAACAAAGCCTTTTTATATTTATGGGTATTTGTTAACTCTCGGTTAATACCTTGTGCATTGCGTGCTCTCATGCTGGGCCCTGTCGCGTGACAAAGTCAATACCAGCACCATCATTTTATTCACTTTTTGAAGATCATCAAGATAATGATAAATATGAAAAAATTATTTTACTATTCACCATAGTGCATAAAATATGCATATAAATGCACAACATGATCCCGTTTTTGGCTGCGTAGTTATGCAATCGAAAAACCAAATTTCTAACAAAAATTTAAAATTCGGAATACCCGTCAAATACCGGTTTATAAAATTGGTGATAACATTCATTGCACAGAGTTTACTGCTGTGTACCCTGAATCATTCGGGTTGCAGGAAGGCGGCGACGCAGGGGATCCCCAGGGCTTACTGAAGTGAATGACTGGGGTGAACGAGGAAAGCCAACGCTCATGCGGCTTGAAGTATGACGGGTAGAAATATTCCACGGTTTCACACGACATAAATAACACTAAGAACAGGACTCTTATGGAAAAGTTATCTTACGCATCTGAAAGTAGTACATCTCCATGGACAACCTACCTGCGCCAGATCGACCGCGTCGCGCCTTACCTGGGCGATCTCGCCTACTGGGTGGAAACTCTGCGTCACCCGAAACGCGCGCTGATTGTCGACATTCCGGTGCAGATGGATGATGGCACTATCCGTCACTTTGAAGGTTACCGCGTACAGCACAATCTATCGCGTGGACCGGGTAAAGGTGGTGTTCGCTACCATCCAGACGTTGACCTGAACGAAGTGATGGCGCTTTCTGCCTGGATGACCATTAAGTGCGCCGCGGTCAATATTCCTTACGGCGGCGCCAAAGGCGGCGTGCGCGTTGACCCGTTCAGCCTGTCAGAAGGCGAGCTGGAGCGTCTGACCCGCCGCTATACCAGCGAAATCGGTCTGATTATCGGGCCGCAGAAAGATATTCCGGCCCCGGACGTCGGCACCAACGGTAAAGTAATGGCGTGGATGATGGATACCTATTCCATGAACCATGGCACCACGATTACCGGCGTGGTGACCGGCAAGCCGATTCACCTCGGCGGTTCGCTGGGACGTGAAAAAGCGACCGGTCGCGGCGTCTTTATTACCGGCCGTGAAGTCGCCGGCCGTTCCGGAATTGAAATTGAAGGCGCGAAAGTGGCGCTGCAAGGTTTTGGTAACGTCGGTAGCGAAGCCGCTCGTCTGTTCGCCGAAGTGGGCGCGCGGATCGTGGTGATTCAGGACCACACCGCCACCCTGTATAACGAAGGGGGCATTGATATGGCCGCCCTGACCGCATGGCAGGCTGAGAAGAAGCAGATTGCCGGTTTCCCGGGCGCCCGTGAAATCGACAAAGATGCCTTCTGGACCACCCAGATGGACATTCTGATCCCCGCCGCGCTGGAAGGCCAGATCACGCGCGAGCGCGCAGAAAAACTGACCTGTAAGCTGGTGCTGGAAGGGGCGAACGGCCCGACCTATCCGGAAGCGGATGATGTCCTTGCCGAACGCGGTGTCGTCGTGGTGCCTGACGTTATCTGTAACGCCGGCGGCGTGACCGTCAGCTACTTTGAATGGGTCCAGGATATGGCGAGCTTCTTCTGGAGCGAAGAAGAGATCAACGCCAAGATGGACCGCATCATGACTGACGCGATCATTCACGTTTGCGAGAAGGCCGCAGACAAAGAGTGCTCTCTGCGTACCGCAGCCTATATCGTCGCCTGTGAACGCATTCTGATGGCGCGTAAAGATCGCGGTATCTACCCAGGCTAAGATGCAGCGCCCCCCGCCCGGGCTATCGCCCGGGCTTTTTTTTGTCCACGCCAGGCCATCCCACCGGTAGCGCCCTTCCCGGTTCGTTCTTCCCCCCCTGCACGTCAGCGTGTCAGGTATTCCCCCTGCTAAGCGCACGTAGCGTTAACAACTTTTTAGCATCTGCCCTTGAATTTGGCTTTCCATCAGGAATAGAATAGTTAGAGCTCTAATGATTTTGTCATGTACTGATGCGAAGAAGACTATGGATAACCGGCAGCTTACCTTTTCCCATCTGTTGTATCTCACGGCCCACCACTGGCGGCTGGCGGTCAATCGCCGCCTGAAAGACCTCGGTATGAGTCAGGCCAGCTGGGTCGCAGTTGCGGCCATTGCCCGCAACGCCGACCCGCTGTCGCAAATTGAGCTGGCCCAGGAGCTGGGCGTGGAAAGCGCCACCATCGTTCCGCTGGTCAATCGCCTTGTCGGGCTGGGGCTGGTCGAGCGCGTTATCACCGAGCGCGATAAACGCAAACGGCTGCTGGTCGCCACGGAAAAGGGTCTTGAGGTCTATCACCAGGTCAAAACCGTGGCGGACGCCCTGCGCGAAGAGATCCTCAGTTCCATCACCGCCGAGGAGCGCGAGCGCACTCAGCGGGTACTGGAAACCCTGCTGCGCGAGCTGGAGAAAAAATAATGCCGCGCCGCGAGAGTAATCCCTATCGCCCTCATGACTGGGCGCCGCACGAGAAACCCGCGCTGCTCGGCTCGCCGTCAACGCCGATTCACAGCCCCCCGAAACGCATCGCCTATGGCATCGTCGGGCTGCTGGTGTGCCTGACCGGCGCGCTGGGTAATGCGGTGGTGACCGCCAACCTGCAAAACCTGCAGGGGACATTTGCCGCGTGGTCCACGGAGATCGCCTGGCTGCCCGCGGTGTACGTGATGACCAACGTGTCGATTAACCTGCTGCTGGTGAAATTCCGCCAGCAGTTCGGCCTGCGCGCCTTTACCGAAGGCTTCCTGGTGCTCTACGTGCTGGTGACCTTTTTCCACCTCTTCGTCAACGATCTCAGCTCGGCGATGATGGTTCGCGCCGCCCACGGCATGGTGGCGGCCGCCCTCAGTTCTTTGGGTATCTATTATCAGGTGCAGGCGTGGCCCGCTCGCCACCGCCTGAAAGCGTTGACGATTGGCATTACCGGCTCCTCGCTGGCGATCCCCATTGCCCGCCTGTTCTCCACCGAACTGTTACAGCTTGACGAATGGCGCGGACTCTACTTCTTCGAACTGGGGCTGGCACTCATATCCCTGGCCTGCGTTATCGTGCTGAAGCTGCCGCCCAGCGATCGGAAAAAGGTGTTCGAGAAAAAGGATTTCATTACCTTCATGTTGCTGGCGCCCGGCATGGCGCTGGTCTGCGCCGTCCTGTCGCTGGGCCGTCTCGACTGGTGGTTTGAAGCCCCGTGGATTGGCTGGTCGCTGGCGGGCGCGGTGGTGTTAATTGTCTCGGCCATTGTTTTTGAGCACAACCGAAGCAACCCGCTGCTCAATACGCAGTGGCTCTCCAGCGGCAGTATCCTGCGTCTGGGGCTGATTATGCTGCTTATTCGCATTGTGCTGGCGGAGCAAAACACCGGGGTTATCGGCTGGCTACAGTACGCGGGGCTGCAAAACGAACAGATGGGCACGCTGGCCTGGTCAATTTTCGCCGGTATCCTCAGCGGGATTATCGCCAGCTGTCTGACCCTCAATCCGCAGCGGCTCTACTGGCCGATCGCCACCGCGCTGACCTGCATCATGCTAGCCTCGCTGCTCGACAGTCAGTCCACCATCCTGACTCGCCCGGAGCAGCTGATGTTCAGCCAGTTTTTACTCGGTTTCGGCAGCGCCTTTTTCCTCGCTCCGGCCATGCTCGCCGGGATCGGCGGGGTCATTGCCGACCCGCGCAACCTGGTGAGTTTTTCGGTGCTGTTTGGGATGAGCCAGAATATCGGCGGCCTGCTGGGTTCGGCTATTCTCGGGACCTTCCAGACCTGGCGGGAGAAGTTCCACTCCAGCCAGCTGGCCGACCAGCTGACCACTCTGAACCCGTTAATTACCGAGCGCCTGCAGCAATACAGCCAGCTGTACCAAAGCCAGATCGGCGACAGTACCCTGCTGAACGTCCAGGCCAGCACGCTGCTGCAAAACGCCTCGACGCTGCAGGCCAATATTCTTGCCTACAATGACACCTATCTTCTGACCGCGGCGATTTCCGCCGGGACGCTGATCTGGGTGTTCTGGCGATTGATAAGACTGCGTATTACCGCCCGTATCGCGTTGCAACGCGCGACGGGCAGCAAATAACACTGATAATTTTTCTCTGGAGTCGTTATGAGTCAGCAGGATGCGGCCAGGCAACAGGCCAACACCCGCAATAATATCCGCGTGGTATCTATTTTTACCGCCGCCGCCATCGGTCTTATCGGCGTGCTGGTGATTTTGTATGCCTGGCAGCTGCCGCCGTTTACCCGCCACAGCCAATTTACCGATAACGCCTATGTTCGCGGGCAGACCACCTTTATCAGTCCGCAGGTCAGCGGCTATGTGACTGCCGTTAATGTCCAGGATTTCGCCTACGTCAAGCCAGGCCAGGTGCTGTTCCAGATTGATGACCGGATCTACAAACAGCGCGTTCATCAGGCGCAGGCGACGCTGGCGATGAAAGAGGCGGCGCTGAAAAATAACCTGCAGCAGCGTAAAAGTGCCGAGGCGGTCATTCAACGCAACGAAGCGGCGCTGCAAAACGCCCGCGCGCAGAACCAGAAAAACCAGGCCGATTTAAAACGCGTGCAGGATTTGACCGCCGACGGTTCACTGTCCATACGCGAACGCGATTCCGCCCGGGCCAGCGCGGCGCAGGGTTCCGCCGATATTGAACAGGCAAAAGCAACGCTGGAAATGTCGCGCCAGGATCTGCAATCAACCATCGTAAACCGCGATGCGCTGGCAGCCGACGTCGCCAGCGCCAGCGCGGCGCTGGAGCTGGCGGAAATCGATCTGAACAACACGCGCATTGTCGCCCCCACCGCCGGTCAGCTCGGACAGATATCCGTGCGCCTCGGCGCCTACGTTAGCGCCGGTACCCACTTAACCTCGCTGGTGCCGCCGCAGCACTGGGTGATCGCCAACATGAAAGAGACCCAGCTGGCGCAAATTCGTATCGGCCAGCCCGCCACCTTTACCGTCGATGCGCTGAACGGCGAAACATTCAGCGGTACCGTACAAAGCATCTCGCCGGCGACCGGCGTTGAGTTCAGCGCTATCTCCCCGGATAACGCCACCGGCAACTTTGTCAAAATCGCGCAGCGCATTCCGGTGCGCATTGCGGTGAAGGACGGGCAGAAGAACAGTTCGCGACTGCGCCCGGGAATGTCGGTGCAGGTCACCATTGATACCCGCGAGGGAGCACAGCCATGATCCGCCCGCTGACTCTCGCGCTGGCCCTCGTACTGATCGGCTGTCAATCGGCGGACGTTCAGCGTGCCGGGTCGTCATTACAGATCCCGGCCGCCTGGCGTGCCGATGTCGGCCCGGCCAGCCCGGTGGAAGGGGTGTGGTGGCGCCACTTTCACGACAGCCAGCTCAATCGCTATGTCGACCAGGCGCTACGCTACAACAGCGATGTGCTGATCGCCCGCGAGCGCGTCAATGAGTATCAGGCCCGGGCCTACGCCGTCGATAGCAGCCTGTTTCCATCGCTGGATGCCTCATTGACCGGCACCCGCGCGCGGGCGCAGTCCGCAGCAACCGGCCTGCCCGTGCACAGCACGGTCTATAAAGGCGGATTAACCGCCAGCTATGATGTGGATATCTGGGGCGCTAACCGCAGCGCGGCCAGCGCCGCCCAGGCGAGTCTGGAGGCGCAAAAAGCCGCCGCCGCGGCCGCCGATCTCACCGTCGCCACCTCGGTAGCCGCGGGGTATCTGACGCTGCTTTCGCTGGATGAGCAACTGCGGGTCACCCGGCAGACGCTGAAATCGCGCCAGGACGCGTACAACCTGGCTAAACGTCAGTTTGAGACCGGCTATACATCGCGCCTGGAGCTGATGCAGGCCGATTCTGAACTGCGTTCAACCCGTTCGCAGATCCCGCCGCTTCAGCATCAAATAGCTCAGCAGGAGAACGCCCTGAGCGTCCTGACGGGCAGCAACCCTGGCAGCATTCAGCGCCAGGATTTCAGCCGACTGACGCCGCTCGCGCTGCCGTCCCAGCTGCCCTCCACGCTGCTGAACCGCCGTCCGGATATTGTTCAGGCCCAGCGGCAATTGCTTGCCGCCGATGCCACCCTCGCCTCCTCGCAGGCGCAGCTCCTGCCGTCGATCAATTTGACCGCCACCGGTAGCCTGCAGGATCGGACGTTGCCGGACCTGCTCGATAACCCGCTGCGGTTGTGGAGCCTTGGCGGCAGTATTCTCGCCCCGCTGCTCAACCGTCAGGCGCTCAATGCGCAGGTGGATGTGTCGATGGCGCAACGCAACCAGGCGCTGTACGGTTATGAGAAGACGGTGCGCGGCGCGTTTCAGGAAGTGAATGACAGTCTTGATGCCATCGCCCGCTATGGCGAGCAGTTAAACGAACTCCTCAGCCAGCAAGAGGTGGCGCAGGAAACCTTGCGCATTGCGCAGAATCGCTACCGCAACGGCTACTCCTCCTATCTTGACGTACTGGACGCCCAGCGCACGCTGTTCTCTACGCAGATTAGCGTTGTGCAGGTGAAAAACAATCTGCTACTGGCGCAGGTGGATTTATACCGGTCGCTGGGAGGCGGCTGGTCAGACTCATCAGGGACGTAACGCGGGAAATCGCTTATGCAACAACAATGGTCTGCCGTAGACAGTTATCTGATTGATGCTTTAATTCCCCAGGATCCGCTGCTCAGCCAGGTGCTGGCGAACAATCAGCGCGCCGGGCTGCCGGCTTTTGACGTCGCCGCTAATCAGGGAAAGTTTCTGGCGCTGCTGGTGCGCATGGTGCGGGCGCAGCGGGTGCTGGAAATCGGCACGCTCGGCGGATACAGCACCATCTGGATGGCTCGTGAGCTGCCGGAAGATGGCGAGCTGCTGACCCTGGAGGCCGATCCGCGCCATGCCGCGGTGGCGCGCGAAAATCTGCGTCTGGCGGGGGTCGATAAGCAGGTCACGCTACGGGAGGGGCCGGCGCTGCAGACCCTGGAATCCCTCGGCGATCGCCCGCCGTTTGATCTGATTTTTATTGATGCCGATAAACCCAGCAATCCCGACTATTTGCGCTGGGCCTTGCGCTATTCCCGACCAGGAACATTGATTATCGGCGATAACGTGGTGCGCGACGGCGAGGTGGTGAACCCGCGCAGCGAGGACGACCGCGTGCAGGGTGTACGACGCTTTATCGAGATGATGGCCCGCGATCCGCGCCTGACGGTCACGGCGCTGCAAACGGTAGGTAGCAAAGGCTGGGATGGGTTTACGCTGGCGTGGGTCAACGGGTAGCTTTTGTGCGGTTCGATTAGGTTGCGATATTATTGCTGAAAGAATTTTCAGCAATGACTATGCAGGCATGAGGCATCGGGACATGCAGCAGGGGGTTGGGCCGGCTAAAAATCGCTGAGGCGCAGGCGGCTGGACGGGGCCGCCAGCATGGACAAAAACGCCCGGAGCGTTTTTGAACGACGTTGACGTCGGCCCCGAAGGGGTGAGTCCCAGGGATGGGACGAATAGCCTGGCGGAGGCAAGCCTTACAGGGAACTTACCTCTTGCAGTCCCCGAACAGCCAGACGGCGGAGACGAAGGTATCGCGCAGCGACGATTTTTCTTGCCGGGATGCCGGGTCCCCAGAGCCGGGCGAAACCGGCCCTGGGCCGTTCACCTGTGCCGCAGGAAACAGAAGTATACGGAACCGATAGTGAACGCAACATTCCACCGAACATTTCACAGAACAAACGAAGAAAACACGCCTTCGCCCAAACCACCCTAAAAACGACTATCAGCCGGTCGATCAGGCGACGATCTGCTCCATCGCCTGCAGCACCCGCTTGTCGGAGATGGGATACGGCGTTCCGAGCTGCTGGGCGAAGAAGCTGACGCGTAGCTCCTCAATCATCCAGCGAATCTCCTGCACATCCGTATCCCCACGACGCCCCGGCGGCAGCTTATTCAGCCACTGCTGCCAGGCCTGCTGGATACTCTCCACCTTAAGCATCTGCGCCCGGTCGCGATGCGGATCGATGGCCATTTTCTCCAGCCGTTTTTCAATCGCCTGCAGATAGCGCAGAGTATCCCCCAGCCGGCGGAAACCGTTGCCGGTCACGAAGCCGCGATAGACCAGCCCGCCCATCTGCGCCTTAATATCCGACAGCCCCAGCGCCATGCTCATGTCGACGCGCCCTTTCAGCCGCTTATTGATGTTAAACACCGCGGTCAGAATCTGTTCAACCTGTTTGGCTATCTCCACCACCGTCTCATTCAGTTCGGCGCGCACCTTATCGTGCAGTCTGGCGAAATCCTCCTCGCGCCACACCGGGCCGCCCGCCTCATCGATAAGTTTATCGACGCCACAGGAGATACAGTCATCAATCAGATCCAGCACTTTGCCGTAAGGGTTAAAATAGAGCCCCAGCTTGGCTTTATTCGGCAGTTTCTCGTGCAGATACTTAATCGGCGACGGGATATTCAGCAGCAGCAGACGGCGCAGCCCCTGCCACATCGCCTGCTGCTGCTCCAGCGGATTATCAAACAGCTTAATCGCCACGCTGTCGCGTTCATCCACCAGCGCCGGCCAGGCTTTCACCTTATAGTTGCCGCGTTTTTGCTCGTAGCTCTCCGGCAGCTGACCGAAACTCCAGATATGCAGCCCGCTCTGCTCAATGCCATCGTCGGCAACGGCAGAAAGCGTCTCCTGCACTTTGCCCTTCAAAGCCTCTTTTAAATCCTGCAGCGAACGCCCTTCCGCCAGCTTTTTGTTCTTGTCATCCACCACCCGGAAGGTGATTTTCAGATGATCGGGCACCTGTTCCCACTGCCAGGCCTCGCGGTCGATGGTCACGCCGCTCATCCGCCGCAGCTCGCGCTCCAGCGAATCGAGCAGCGGCAGCTCCAGCGGCGTCGCGCGGCCTAAAAACGCCTCGGCGTAGTTCGGCGCCGGCACGAAATTACGGCGCACCGGTTTCGGCAGCGATTTAATCAGCGCGATAATCAATTCGCGACGCAGGCCGGGAATCTGCCACTCGAACCCGGCCTCTTCCACCTGGTTGAGCAACGGCAGCGGAATATGTACCGTCACCCCGTCGGCATCGGCGCCCGGTTCAAACTGATAGGTCAACCGCAGCTTGAGGTTGCCCTGATGCCAGAAGTTCGGATAGTCAAGCTTACTGACCTGTTCCGCCCCCTCTTTGATCAACATACTCTTTTCGAAGTTGAGCAGATCCGGCGTTTCGCGACTGGCCGCTTTCCACCACTTATCGAAGTGGCGTGCGGAGATCACATCGTGGCTGATACGCTGGTCGTAGAAATCGAACAGCGTATCGTCATCCACCAGAATGTCGCGGCGGCGCGATTTATGCTCCAGCTCTTCGATTTCCGTACGCAGCCTGAGGTTGTCGCGGAAGAAGGCGTGACGCGTCTGCCAGTCCCCCTCCACCAGCGCGTGGCGGATAAACAGCTCGCGGCACAACGCCGGGTCGATCTGGCTATAGTTCACTTTGCGGGCGGCGACGATCGGCAGACCGTAAACGGTCACTTTCTCCGTCGCCATCACCGCCCCCTGCGCCCGCTCCCAGTGCGGTTCGCTGTATGAGCGTTTCAGCAGGTGCTGCGCCACCGGCTCTATCCATTCCGGGTCGATGCGCGCGGCAATCCGTCCCCACAGACGGCTGGTTTCCACCAGTTCGGCAACCATCGTCCACTTCGGCGGTTTCTTGAACAGACCGGAGCCCGGGAAGATAGAGAAACGCGCATTACGCGCGCCGGTAAATTCCTGCTTATCGTTATCTTTCATCCCGATGTGCGACAGCAGACCGGTCAGCAGCGCGGTATGGATTTCGCGATACTCCGCCGGCTCGCTGTTAATCGGCAGCCCCAGCTCTTTCACCACCTGGCGCAGCTGGGTGTAGATATCCTGCCATTCGCGCACCCGCAAATAGTTGAGAAAATCGGTACGGCACTGGCGACGGAACTGGTTCGAGGAGAGCGCTTTTTGCTGCTCGCCAAGGTAGTTCCACAGGTTAACAAACGCCAGGAAGTCGGACTCTTTATCGTGGAAGCGGCGATGTTTCTCATCGGAGGCCTGCTGCTTATCCATCGGGCGTTCGCGCGGGTCCTGAATCGACAGCGCCGAGGTGATGATCATCGCTTCACGCACGCAGCCATGTTTTTGCGCTTCCAGCACCATCCGCGCCAGGCGCGGGTCAACCGGCAGCTGGCTGAGCTGACGGCCCATCGGCGTCAGCTTATAGGCGGTCTGCTGCTCGTCGGTGGTAATCGCCCCCAGCTCCTCAAGCAGACGCACGCCGTCCTGGATATTGCGCTTATCCGGCGCTTCGACGAACGGGAAGGCGGCAATATCTCCGAGGCCCAGCGCGGTCATTTGCAGAATCACCGACGCCAGGTTAGTACGCAGAATTTCCGGGTCGGTAAATTCCGGGCGCGAGAGGAAATCGTCTTCGGAATAGAGACGAATACAGATCCCTTCGGAAACACGGCCGCAGCGCCCTTTCCGCTGGTTAGCAGAGGCCTGAGAGACCGGCTCAATCGGCAGACGCTGCACCTTGGTCCGGTAGCTGTAGCGGCTGATGCGCGCGGTGCCCGGATCGATAACATACTTAATGCCCGGCACCGTCAGCGAGGTTTCGGCGACGTTGGTCGCCAGCACAATCCGCCGCCCGCTGTGCGACTGGAAGACGCGGTTCTGCTCGCTGTTCGATAAGCGCGCATAGAGCGGTAGCACTTCGGTATGGCGCAGATTGAGCTTATTGAGCGCATCGGCGGTATCGCGAATTTCGCGCTCGCCGCTCATAAAGATCAGGATATCGCCGGGACTTTCACGTCCCAGTTCATCAACGGCATCGAAGATCGCCTGCAGCTGATCGCGTTCGGTGTCGTCGGCATCTTCAACGATTGGCCGATAGCGCACCTCCACCGGGTAAGTTCGCCCGGATACTTCGATAATCGGCGCGTTGTTAAAGTGGCGCGAAAATCGTTCCGGGTCGATGGTTGCCGAAGTAATGATAATTTTCAGGTCCGGGCGACGCGGCAGCAGTTCCCGTAAATAGCCGAGCAGGAAGTCGATGTTGAGGCTACGTTCGTGCGCTTCATCGATGATGATGGTGTCATACTGCATCAACAGTCGATCCTGCTGGATTTCCGCCAGCAGAATACCGTCGGTCATCAGCTTGACCATGGTGTTGTCGCTAACGTGGTCGCTAAAACGGACCTTATAGCCGATGCAGCCGCCCGGCTCGCTTTGCAGCTCTTCGGCAATACGGTTGGCCACGGTGCGCGCCGCCAGACGACGCGGCTGCGTATGGCCAATCAGCCCTTTCACCCCGCGCCCCAGCTCCATGCAGATTTTCGGCAGCTGGGTGGTTTTACCGGAGCCGGTCTCCCCCGCCACAATGACCACCTGATGGTCGCGAACCGCCTGCAAAATCTCATCTTTTTTCTGGCTGACCGGTAGATTTTCCGGGTAGGTAATCGTCGGACGCGACGCTTCACGCAGCAGGACTCTCCCTGCAGCTTGTTCGATCTCTTGCGCCATCTCCTGAAGAATGGCTTGCTGGGCTTCAGGATTTTTAACCTTCTTCACGCCATGCAGGCGACGGGAAAAGCGTGACTTATCACGCAGCATCAGGCCATCAATCCGTTGGAATAGCTGAGAGAAGGTGAACTTTTGTTGTTCTGTCATAGCGTTATCGGGCAGCGCACTGCCGGGAAAAATCTCTTTTGATGTATTGCTGTATATTACCACATCTGCGAATCGCATGCCTTGTTCAAAAAAATTGAATACAGGGTTCGATTTATTGCGCTTTCTCTGTGGCATGATTGTGAATACAGTGTCAACAAGCACCAGGGCATCGACCCGTCAACCTCATATAAGGAAACACCCATGAGCAAAGTATTAGTACTGAAATCCAGTATTCTGGCAGGGTACTCACAATCCGGTCAGCTGTCCGACTATTTTGTTGAACAATGGCGTGAACAGCACGCTGAAGATGTTATCACCGTGCGTGACCTGGCAGCCAATCCGATTCCGGTACTGGATGGTGAACTGGTTGGTGCTCTGCGTCCGAGCGATGCGCCGCTGACGCCGCGTCAGCAGGAAGCGCTGGCGCTGTCCGACGAGCTGATCGCTGAACTGCAGGCTAATGACGTGATTGTTATCGCCGCGCCGATGTACAACTTCAACATCCCGACTCAGCTGAAAAACTACTTCGACCTGGTGGCTCGCGCCGGTGTGACCTTCCGCTACACCGAAAAAGGACCAGAAGGTCTGGTTACCGGTAAACGTGCGGTCGTGCTGACCAGCCGTGGCGGTATCCATAAAGATACCCCGACCGATCTGGTGACGCCGTACCTGTCTACCTTCCTCGGCTTCATCGGTATCACCGATGTGAACTTTGTCTTCGCAGAAGGCATTGCTTACGGTCCGGAAGTCGCGGCCAAAGCGCAGTCCGATGCCAAAGCGGCCATCGATAGCGTGGTTGCAGCGTAATTTAGATTGTCACTCCCACCGCCCGGTGGGAGTTTCTTCTCCCCGTCACCCACCTTACGAGACGCCTCGTAAAATCAGCAGCCCATTCTGCCTGTAAATCCTCCAACGTATACGATAGCGCTCACGGCCTGCGGCCCGCTGTCTCCGACCTCCGGGCCTGACCTGACAACATGTCGAAAAATCATCGATAGGTACCATGTACACGCTCAGGTGTACATGGTACCTTAGCAAGGAGCGTACTCATGTGCTGTGCGATTGAATTTATCGAAACGCCGCTGTTTACCCGGCAGATAAAACAGCTTGCGACTGACGATGAGCTTCGGGCGCTGCAGAAAGAACGCATTGGCAATCCGGATGCCGGGGATATCATCCAGAATACGGGTGGACGACGGAAAATCAGGATGGCGACCGGCGCTCAGGGGAAAAGCGGCAGCGCGAGGGTGATTTATTTCCTCGCCACCGCTGAGATTATCTATCTGGTTTTGGCGTAGCCGAAAAGCACCAAAGATAATCTCACCGATGCAGAAAAATCCCGGCTCAAAAAACTAGCTAACCTACTGAAAAATGAGGTGTGACATGCGTTTTTTTGATGAGCTTCAAACGTCCCTCAAAGAAGCCGTTGATATCAAAAATGGCGATAAAGCCCCGGCCCGCGTGACTCGCTATGAGATCGCTGACGTAAAAGCCATTCGCGCGCAGCTGAACGTTTCCCAGACGGAAATGGCGCAAGCGCTGGGAACCAGCGTGGATACCATTAAAAGCTGGGAGTCCAGACGACGTAACCCAACGGGACTCGCGGCAAAAGTGCTGGCGGCGATTCAGGCGAACCCGGCACTTTTTCGCGAGCTGGCTAAATATTAGGCCCTCGAAGCCAGGGGCTCTGGTTCAGGATGATGATTTCGGCCGCAGGCTTTCATCAAACTCCAGCCGCTTTCTCTGCGGCTCCACCTCTTTCAGCGGCTCTACCTGATGCAGCGTTTGCTGGCAGCGCTCGACCAGCGCCTGATACTCCCGCGTCCCCTGCTTTTTCCACGCGATCTCCTGTTCGCTCAGGGTGCGAATGGCCTTCGCCGGGCTGCCGACGATCAGATGGTTGGCCGGCATCTCGGCTTTAGCCTTAACGAACGCCGAGGCGCCGACGATGCTGTTTTCGCCAATCGTTGCGCCGTCGATAATCACCGCGCTCATCCCCACCAGCGCGTTGCGGCCGATAACGCAGCCGTGAAGGATCGCCCCGTGACCGATATGCCCGTCCTCTTCGACCACCGTATCCTGGCCGGGAAAGCCGTGCATCACGCAGTTATCCTGAATGTTGGCGCCATCTTTCACCACGATGCGCCCGAAATCACCGCGCAGGCTGGCGTTAGGGCCGACGTAGACGCCTTTCCCGAGGATCACGTCGCCAATCAGCACCGCCGTGGGATGCACATAGCTTTCATCCGGTACAACGGGGGTCATACCGTCAATCTGATAAATCGGCATCAAGCCTCCTTAGGCGCCTGGCAAACCGCCAAAACGCTGATAATAGAGCGGCCCCGGTGCAGGCAGTTCCCCCACCGAGCTTTCCCCTTTTTCGCCGACGAAGGTCAGCGCGCCCGGTGCCACCCGCTGGTAAATATTGATGCACAGCTGGCGCGCGGTTTGGCCGGCCCAGTGCGCAGGCAGGAGCTCCTCCGGTAACAGCGGATCTTTGAGCACCACGCGACGATAGAAATGGATCAGCAGCAGCTGGATCTGAAAGCAACGTTGCGGCGTTAACTCGTCGGCATCCGCATCGCGCAATAGCGGTAGCAGCGGGCGAAACAGAGCAATAAAGGTGTCGTACATCGTGTTCTGCTCGGTCAAATGCCAGCACTCTTCAACCCGGGCGCGCAGCGCCGCCTGGGAGAGCGCCAATGGCGAATGGGCTTCAAAACAGATCACGTTTTCCGCCACGCCCGCTTCGTGCAGCAGCGACTGAACATCCGCCATTTTTTGCGACGGCGAGGCGAGCAGACTCGGTGCCAGAGCGCCAAAGCCTTGCCACAGCAGCTGCTTTTTCACTTCCGCCAGCTGATTTTTCTCCAGCCCTTCCGACAGCAGCAGCAGCCAGGTCCCGTCCCATTCCGGCGCGCTGGCGCGGTAGATTTTATGCTCCGCCCGGCGCGTCAGGCGCAGCCCTTTGTCGCTCAGACGATAGAAACTGCGTCGGCCGATGCGCACCACATCCAGCCACTCCTCTTTGTTCAGCCGGAACAGCGCCGTGCGCACGAACCGTTCGCCAAAACCCAGCCCTTCCAGCAGCGCGGCCACGCTGCCGAGCCACACTTCACCACCGCGTTGTAGCAATGAATCTCCGTACAGCGAGGCAATCAGCGAAGTGCCGCTGACAGGCATCGCTTCGACCGCCTGTTGAATAAAAGTATCGAGTTTACTCATTTGATTCATTCTGTTGTTATTGTTGTCCTTTCTGAATCATAGCACAGGAAAATCCCCGGTAGCGCAGGCTAACCGGGGATCGGGTCTGGATCCCGGGTCGGGCGCAAGCCGCCGCCGGGACGTCGCGGCTTAACCGTTGGCGACGATTTTGCGCAGGTCGGAGACGCGGCAGGCCTTACCTTCCGAACGAGGGATACTGCCGCAGTTGACGATGCTAATATCCGTCGAAATCCCGACCATCGACTTAATACGGTGGCGCAGCTGATGGCAGATCTGGCAGCGCTGTTCATGACTCAACGACAAGCTGCTCTCTTTCAGCTCGACGCGAACAGAAAGTGAATCAAGATGGCCGCGACGATTGACTTCCAGCTGATAGTGCGGCGACAGATGCTCGACTTTAAGGATCTCCTCTTCCAGCTGCGACGGGAAGACGTTTACCCCGCGAATAATCAGCATATCGTCGCTGCGCCCGCTGATGCGATCCATCCGGCGCATGGTGCGTGCGGTGCCCGGCAGCAGACGGGTCAGATCGCGGGTACGGTAACGAATCACCGGCAGCGCCTCTTTGGTCAGCGTGGTAAACAGCAGCTCGCCGTGTTCGCCATCCGCCAGCGGCGTACCGTCGTTGGGGTTAACCACTTCCGGGAAGAAGTGATCTTCCCAGATAGTCGGGCCGTCGGCGGTTTCCAGACACTCCATCGCCACCCCCGGCCCCATCACTTCCGACAAGCCGTAAATATCCAGCGCGGAGATCCCCAGGCGACGCTCAATCTCTCCCCGCATCGCCAGCGTCCACGGCTCGGCGCCGAAGACGCCGACCCGCAGCGAGCAGCCGCTGGCGTCGCCGCCCATCTGGCGTTCCAGCTCTTCAATCAGATTCAGGCAGTAGGACGGTGTCACCATGATCATGTCCGGCTGAAAATCGCGGATCAGCTGCGCCTGTTTTTCCGTCTGGCCGCCGGACATCGGGATCACCGTGGCCCCCAGGCGCTCTGCGCCGTAGTGGGCGCCGAGACCGCCGGTGAACAGCCCGTAGCCGTAGGCGACATGAATTTTATCTTTTGCCGTACCGCCGGCGGCGCGCAGCGAACGGGCAACGATGTTGGCCCAGGTGTCGATATCATTTTGCGTATAGCCCACCACCGTCGGTTTGCCGGTGGTACCGGAAGAGGCATGAATACGCACAATTTGTTCCATCGGTACCGCAAAGGTATCAAACGGATAGTTATCGCGCAGATCCTGTTTGGTGGTACACGGGAACTTGCTCAGGTCGCTCAGTTCGCGAAAATCGTCAGGATGGACGCCCGCCGCATCAAATTTACGCCGGTACATCGGCACATTGTCATAGGCATGTTTCAGCGTCCATTTCAGGCGCTGGGTTTGCAAAGCGTGTAATTCGTCACGAGAAGCAGTTTCAATCGGATCTAATTTTGTATTAGTTATCATTTTAGGGTACTCGCAGGTAAAGTCGCTCACACTCGCTCAAGGATCATGGCAATGCCCTGACCCACGCCAATACACATCGTACACAGCGCATAGCGCCCGTTCCGTCGCTGCAGCTCCAGGCTGGCGCTCAATGCCAGCCGCGCGCCGCTCATTCCCAATGGATGACCTAAGGCGATAGCCCCGCCGTTGGGGTTAACATGCTCAGCATCGTCCGCCAGACCCAGCTGCCTGAGGACGCCCAGGGCCTGTGCAGCAAAGGCTTCGTTCAGTTCGATAACATCCATATCGTTAATATTCAGTCCGGCGCGCTCCAGCACTTTGCGTACCGCCGGCACCGGCCCCAGCCCCATAAACTTTGGCTCCACGCCCGCGGTCGCCATCGCCACAATTCGTGCGCGTGGGGTTAACCCCTGCGCCCGCGCCTGCTGTTCGCTGGCGATAATCAGCGCAGCGGCGCCATCGTTCACCCCGGAGGCGTTTCCGGCGGTGACCACGCCGCCTTTGCGAAAGGGCGTTTTTAATCCCGCCAGCTGTTCAAGGGTGGTCTCGGCACGCGGGTGTTCATCCTCGCGAACCGCGCTCACCGCCCCTTTCTTGCCAATAATCTGTACCGGCACGATTTCCTGCGCCAGAATCCCCGCCCGCTGCGCTTTCGCCGTCAGCTGCTGGCTGCGAAAAGCGAAGGCATCCTGATCGGCCCGGCTGATATTTAACAACTCAGCTACATTCTCTGCCGTTTCCGGCATACTGTCAGTGCCAAATTGCTGCTGCATGAGCGGGTTCACAAAACGCCAGCCGATGGTGGTATCAAACAGCTCGGCCTGTCGCTGGAACGGCGCGCTGGCTTTGCCCATCACAAACGGCGCCCGCGACATCGATTCCACGCCGCCGGCAATCATCAGATCCGCATCCCCGGCTTTGATGGCGCGTGCGGCAAAGCCGATCGCATCCAGGCCGGAACCACACAGCCGGTTGATGGTGGTGCCGGAGACGCTCTGCGGGTAGCCCGCCAACAGCGTCGCCATATGCGCCACGTTGCGGTTATCTTCCCCGGCCTGGTTCGCGCAGCCGAAAATCACATCATCGATAGCCGATGGATCGAGACCCGGATTACGGCTCAGCAACTCTCGCAGCGGAATGGCGGCTAAATCATCGGCGCGGACGCTGGCCAGCGCCCCGCCGTAACGACCAATCGGCGTACGAATCCCATCACAGATAAAGGCGTCACGCATCAGACTTCTCCCGTAATTGTGCCGCCGATGCGGTGCGATTTGCCGCGAAACAGGGCCACAATCTTTTGTTGTTGATTAACGATTTCAATGTCGTAGACGCCGGTCAGTTTCCCCTGCTGCTTCACCCGTGCCGTGGCGACCAGCCGGTCGCCGGCAAAGGCCGGACGCAGGAAGTCGATACTGGCGGCAGAAGCCACCGCCGCCAGCCCCTGGCTGTTGCAGGCATAGGCAAATGCGGTGTCGGCCAGCGAAAACAGCTGCCCGCCGTGACAGGTCTGATGGCCGTTAAGCATGGCTGACGAGACGGTCATGCTCATCTGCGCATAGCCGTCATCCATTTCAATAATCTCGATGCCCAGGGTTCTGGCGCAGGTATCTTTTTCGTACATCGCGCGCGCGTTGCGCCAGGCCTCATTGCTCATTACGCTTCTCCACAAGCGCCTTCTGGCGCAGTAAGGAACCGGGGCGATAACGCTCTTCGCCATAGTGCTGTTGCAGGTTCTCCAGCAGGCGCAGCACGCGCTGCCAGCCCAGAGATTCGCCCCACGCCAGCGGGCCATGCGGGTAGTTGACGCCCAGGCGCATCGCGGTATCGATATCTTCCGGGCTGGCGACCCCTTTTTGCACCGCGTCGAGGGCTTCATTAATCAGCATGGCGAGGGTACGCCAGACCAGCAGACCAGGATAATCGGCAATCAGCAGCACTTTCTTGCCCTGCTGCTGGAAATAGCGCACCGCTTTGTCGGTCGCCGACGCCGGGTTCGTCGCCGCCGTTGCCAGAACCACGGTGTCACCCGCGCAATAGTCATACACCACTACCGGACAGCCATACCGCACGCTCAGCGCCTGGGCGGTTTCACCTTCCGTTTCCAGCAGTCGCACATCGTCCAGCGCGATCGCTACCCTTCCGGTGACACTGTCACCTGTCGTGCAGACGGTTTTGGCCCCGCGAGTCTCAGCCACGGCGGCCAGCGCCGGCACCGATGCGCTCTCAATGGGCCAGCGATAGACGCCCTGTCCACTCTTCTTGCCTAAACGCCCGGCCAGCGCCAGCTCCTGCTGCACCAGCGACGGCAGAAAACGGCGGTCCTGCCAGAACGCGTTAAAGACCGAACAGGTCACGGCGAAGTTGACGTCCTGACCAATCAGGTCGGTCAACGCCAGCGGCCCCATCGGGAAACCGCCGCCGTCGCGCAGCGCGGCATCAATCACCGCCGGGGGAGCCACCTGCTCCTCCAGCGCCCGCCACGCTTCGGCATAGAACGGCCGCGCCACGCGGTTAACGATAAACCCCGGCGTCGAACGGCAGCGTACCGGCTGTTTTCCCCATGCCGTCACGCACCGGCACAGCTGTTCAACCACTTCCGGCGATGTCGCCAGGCCGCTCACCACCTCGACCAGTTTCATCACCGGCGCGGGGTTAAAGAAGTGCAGCCCGGCCACCCGCTCAGGGTGCCTGACATCGGCGGCAATGGCGGTAATCGAGATCGATGAGGTATTGCTGGTCAGCAGCGTTGACGGGGAGCAGATCGCCGCCAGCTGGTTGAAAAGCGCTTTTTTGACATCCGGGCGCTCTGACGCCGCTTCAATCACCAGCCAGGCGTCGGACAGCGCGGCTAACTCGGTGACCGGCACAAGGCGGGCGACAAGCGCATCCGCCTGATCCGCCGTCAGCTTGCCGCGCGCCACGCGGGCGGCCAGACGCTGACGAATACCTTCCACGGCGCGGGTCAGCGCCTCGGCGGCGATATCGTAGAGCAGAACCGGATGTCCGGCCGCAGCGGCCACTTCCGCAATGCCGGCCCCCATGGTGCCCGCGCCGATCACGGCGACGGTTTGCAGTGTTTGGCTCATGGTCTATTTCCCGCTGAACTGTGGAGGACGCTTCGCCAGGAAGGCACTGACGCCTTCCCGATAGTCATCGCTGCGTCCGGCCAGACGCTGATAATCGCGCTCAAGATCCAGCTGCGCATCGAGGCCGTTGGTCTCCGAGGCCTGGAGCGCTTTTTTGATAAGCCCCAGACCGAAGGTCGGCTGCGTCGCCAGATGGCGGGCCAGCTGACGACTGGTATCGGCCAGTTCGGCGTCCTCCACCAGTTGCCAGATCATCCCCCACTGAGCGGCCTGTTCGGCGCTGAGCTTCTCACCCAGCAGCGCCAGCCCCATTGCCCGGGCGCGCCCGGCCACCCGCGGCAGGAACCAGCTACCGCCGCAGTCTGGGACCAGCCCCAGCTTGCTGAAGGCCATCACAAAATTCGCCGACCGCGCGGCGAGGACAATATCGCAGCCCAGCGCGAGGGTGGCGCCCGCGCCTGCCGCCACGCCGTTCACCGCGGCAATGACCGGCTTCGGCAGCGCCGCCAGACGGCGCACCAGCGGGTTATAGAAACGCTCAACGGACAGGCCCAGATCCGGCGCCGGGCCGCTGGGGTCGACGTTTCGATCATTTAAATCCTGGCCGGCGCAAAAACCGCGGCCGGCACCGGTAATCAGCAGACAGCGCACGTTCTCATCGCGCTCGGCCTGAGTCAGACAGGCCGCCAGCTGCTGATGCATAAGGTCGTTAAAGCTGTTAAGACGATCCGGGCGGTTAAGGGTAATCGTCATCACACCCTGTTCTACTTCGTTGAGAATAAAAGCGTCCACGATTAGCGTCCTTTAAATTCCGGGGTTCGTTTTTGTAAGAAGGCGGCAATACCTTCGCGGCGATCGTCGGTGGCGCTCAGCAGCGTAAACAGCTGGCGTTCCTGTTGAAGACCGGCCTGAAGGCTCACTTCCTGCGCCTGGCGCAGCGACTGTTTCGCCGCACGCAGCGCCAGCGGCGAATGGCCGGCGATGGTCGCCGCCAGCTTCAGGGCATATTCGTCGGTCAACAGCGCCGGGGCGATCTCGCTCACCAGACCGGCCTGTTGCGCCCGCTGCGCATCAATACTTTCACCGCTCAGCACCATCCGGCTGGCCAGCGCTTTCCCTACGCAGCGGATCAGACGCTGGGTGCCTCCGGCGCCGGGCATAATACCGAGAGTGATTTCCGGCAGGCCGAAGCGCGCGTTATCGCCCGCCACCACCAGGTCGCAGAGCAGCGCCAGCTCGCAGCCCGCGCCAAGGGCGTAGCCGTTGACAGCGGCGATCAGCGGCTTCGGAAAAGCATCAATCCGCGCCCACAGACGTGGGCGAATATCATCCATCGTGGCAGGCAGGTCTTTTTCCGCCATTTCGTTCAGGTCGGCGCCGGCGGCAAAGAAACGGCGGTTGCCGCCGATCACGCAGGCACGGATATCCGGGTCAGACGCCGCCGCGTCCAGGGCGTCGGCAATCTGCGTCAGCAGCGCGTTATTCAAGGCATTTCGCGCCTGCGGGCGATTGAGGGTCAGCAGCAGGACCCGCTGGTGACGGGTTATCAGCAGATCGCTCATGCCATTCCCCTTGCGTCAAAGTCCACCACCACATCGCCGCTGGTCGGCAGCGCCTGGCAGCTCAGGACATATCCGGCAGCCAGTTCGTCCGCTTCCAGGCTGTAGTTGGCCGCCATCGCCACTTCACCGCGCAGCACTTTACATTTGCAGGTGGCGCAGACGCCGCCTTTACAGGCGAAGGGCAAATCCGCCCCCTGGCGCAGCGCCGCATCCAGAATGCTGTCATCTTCCGCGGTGAGGGCAATCTGCCGATCGCGGCCGTCCTGACGAATCGTGACGGTGCGGCCTTCAGCCTGCACGCCGGTGGCGCGTTTAACGCTGCTTCCGGGCGTATTAAAGCGCTCGAGATGAATCCGGTTTTCCGCCATCCCCAGCTCGCGCAGCGCCGTTTCGGCTTCATCCATCATCACCGCCGGACCGCAAATAAAGGCCTCGTCGAAGCGGCTAAAATCGAGCAGTCTGGCGGAGAGCGCGTGCAGTTTTTCGCCATCAATGCGCCCCTGCAGCAAATCGCTGTCCATCGACTCCTGGCTGAACAGATGCACCACCTGCAGCCGCTGCGGGTAGCGGTCTTTTAAATCCGCCAGCGCCTGACGGAACATCATGCTGCTGCTGCTGCGGTTGCCATAAATCAGGGTGAAGCGACTATTCGCTTCGGTGGCCAGCGTGGCGCCAATAATCGCCATCATCGGCGTGATACCGGATCCGGCGGCAATCGCCAGATAGTCAGCCTCGCGCCCGGCCTGCGGCTGGTAGCCGAAGTGCCCCTGCGGCACCATCACGTCCAGCACCATCCCCTGGCAGATATCGCTCTGCGCATAGCGGGAGAAACGCCCGCCGTCGATGGCTTTGACCGCCACGCTGATTTCTGCCGGCGAGCGGCTGCGACAGATGGAGTAGCAGCGGCGAAGCTCTTCCCCGCCGAGGCGGGCTTTCACGGTCAGGTGCTGGCCCGGGCGGAAGGCATACTCCGCCTGTAGCGCGTCGGGAATCGCAAAGGTAATGGTTACCGCATCGCGGGTTTCCGGCTCCACTTTCGCGACGGTAAGCGAATGAAACGTCGTCATGGCAACCTCAAATACATTTAAAGTAATCAAAGGGTTCACGGCAGCTGTCGCAGCGATAAAGCGCTTTACAGGCCGTCGAACCGAATTCACTGATCGGCGTGGTGTGAACGCTGCCGCAGCGCGGGCATACCACCTCCTGCGGAAGACCGGCATGGCAGGCGTGCCCCTGCGGCGGGCTGATGCCGTACTGGCGCAGACGCTCGCGGGCATCCTGGTTCATCCAGTCGGTGGTCCACGGCGGGTCAAGCTGCAGGACAACATGCACCGGCGTATAGCCGTGGCGAGCCATCGTCGCGCGAATCTCCCCCAGCAGATGCTCGGTCGCCGGGCAGCCCGAGTAGGTCGGCGTAAAGCCAATCACCCAGCCTTCGCCATGCGGCGCCACGCTGCGCACCATGCCAAGATCGGTAATGGTCAGCACCGGCACTTCCGGATCGGGGATCTCACTTAACAGCGCCCAGATAGCATGGACTTCTGCGGGTGCGATATCGGCGAGACGTTGCATAGCCACCTCCTGTTACCACTGCTGACCGGGATAAGCGCGTTGCAGATACTGCATTTCCGCCAGCAACGGCCCGAGATGTTCACTGTGCAGTCCCTGTTTACCGCCGTGGCGAAACGCCGCCTCTTGCGGGATCTGCAGCCCGGCGTCAAGCAGCGCGGTGTGAACCGTACTCTGCCACTCCGCCTGCAGGTCGCGGGGGTCAACGGCGATACCCTGCTCGACAAGGGCAAGCTCCAGCGCGTCGGCGAGGAACAGCTCCCCGGTAAAGCGCCACAGACCATCGACCGCCTGCTGCATTTTCTGCGCCGACACCTCGGTGCCGTTGCCCAGACGCTCCAGCCAGCCGCGGCTGAAGCGCAGGTGGTAGCGCACTTCTTTAAGCCCCTTGGCGGCGATGGCGGCAATTTGCGCATCACGACTGTTAACCAGCCGGGTAAACAGCGCCACGTGCCAGGCATCGATAAAGAACTGACGGGCGATGGTGTCGGCAAAGTTGCCGTTCGGCTGTTCCACCAGCAGGAGATTGCCGTACTGACGTTCATCCCGACCGTAGGCCAGGGTATCTTCATCGCCGCTCCCCGCCAGCTCAGCCGCATAGCTGAGGAAGTTGCGCGCCTGGCCCAGCAGATCGAGGCCGATATTGGCCAGCGCGAGGTCAATTTCCAGCTCCGGGGCATGGCCGCACCACGCGCCTAAGCGCTGGGCCAGCACCAGGCCGTTATCGCCGAGACGTAGCGCATAGGTTGCAACGGGATTCAGGTTGTTCATCGTTGCCTCACATATGTTCCATGCCGTCAGGCACGCTGTAGAAAGTCGGATGGCGATAGACTTTGCTCTCCGCCGGATCAAAAAACTCGCCGCGTTCTTCCGGCTGGGATGCGACGATCTGGCTGGCTTTCACCACCCACAGGGAGCAGCCTTCGCTGCGACGGGTGTAGACATCGCGGGCATTTTCTAACGCCATCTGGTCATCGGCGGCATGCAGACTGCCGACGTGACGATGGGATAACCCCTGCTTGCTGCGAACAAATACTTCATATAACGGCCAGTAAACGTTGCTCATCATGCTTCTCCTTATGCCGCGTCGCGGGCGTGTTGTTTTTGCGCATGCACCAGCGCGGCTTCCCGCACCCATGCCCCCTCTTCCCAGGCTTTACGCTTGGCGGCCAGGCGTTCGTGGTTACAAATGCCGCGCCCGTTAATCACTTCATTCAGTTCCTGCCAGTTGATTGCGCCAAAACGGTAGTGCCCGGTCGTTTCATCCAGCTGCAAATCGGCGTCCGGCACGGTCATGCCGAGGATCGCGACCTGCGGTACGGTGTTATCGACAAAGCGCTGACGCAGTTCGTCGTTGGAGTGCAGTTTGATTTTCCACGCCATACTGCGCGCGCTGTTCGGCGAGTTATCGTCGCTCGGGCCAAACATCATCAGGGCCGGCCACCAGAAGCGGTTAATCGCATCCTGCAACATCTGACGCTGGGCTTCGCTGCCTTCGGCCAGCGCCATGCAGGCTTCGAACCCCTGACGCTGGTGAAAGCTCTCCTCTTTGCAGATTTTGACCATCGCCCGGGCATAGGGGCCGTAAGATGTGCGGCACAGCGCCACCTGGTTGACGATAGCGGCGCCGTCGACCAGCCAGCCGATCACGCCGATATCAGCCCAGCTCAGCGTCGGGTAGTTAAAGATCGAGGAGTATTTCATCTGCCCGTCGAGCATCTTCTGATACAGATCTTCCCGGGCGCAGCCGAGCGTCTCCGCCGCGCTATACAGATACAGGCCGTGTCCGGCCTCATCCTGCACCTTCGCCAGCAGAATTGCCTTCCGGCGCAGCGTCGGCGCGCGGGTAATCCAGTTGCCTTCCGGCAGCATGCCGACAATTTCCGAGTGCGCGTGCTGGCCAATCTGACGGATCAGCGTCTTGCGGTAGGCATCCGGCATCCAGTCCTGCGGTTCGATGGCCGTATCCTGCGCGATACGCTGGTCAAAGCGTTGTTCTTCTGTCACGTCATCACCTTTATGATTCCAATAAATTCAACAAATGCGTATTTGTGAATCACTTTGTTTTATAAAAGTTACACTCAGGTTAAATAAAACCACAAATTTTGTTTGTGTTTTTTGTGATGATGACTACAAAAAATCGCCTGTCGACCGCGACAACACAGGCCATCCGCGGCGAGACACGACGCGCCCACGATCACAATGTTAATAAATTATTAAATAGTCGCTTGCATTTCATGATTCATAAAATAACTATTTATAAAGATTTAACGTAACATATTGGAGATTCACCATGCAGCAGTTAGCCAGCTATTTATCCGGCGTCTGGCAGAGCGGATGGGGTCGCGCCCGCCCGATTCGCCACGCCATCAGCGGTGAGACATTATGGGAAGTCACCAGCGAAGGGCTGGATATGGCACAGGCGCGCCGTTTTGCCATCGACCGCGGCGCTAAGGCGTTACAGGCCATGACCTTTATCGAACGCAGCGCGATGCTGAAAGCGGTAGCGAAACACCTGCTGGCAGAAAAAGATGCGTTTTATGCAATTTCAGCGCAAACCGGGGCGACCCGCGCCGATAGCTGGGTCGATATTGAAGGTGGGATCGGCACGCTGTTCACCTACGCCAGCCTCGGCAGTCGCGAGCTACCGGACGATACGCTGTGGCCGGAAGATGAACTGATCCCGCTGTCGAAACAGGGAGGCTTTGCCGCCCGCCACGTTCTGACTTCAAAATCCGGCGTCGCGGTGCATATCAACGCCTTTAACTTCCCCTGCTGGGGCATGCTGGAAAAGCTGGCGCCAACCTGGCTTGCCGGCATGCCGGTCATTATCAAGCCGGCCACCGCCACCGCCCAGCTGACTCAGGCGATGGTCAAATCCATCGTCGAGAGCGGGCTGGTACCGGACGGGGCCATCAGCCTGATTTGCGGCGGCGCGGGCGATCTGCTCGATCATCTGGATAGCCAGGATGTGGTGACCTTTACCGGCTCCGCCCATACCGGCCAGCAGCTACGCGTTCACCCTAACCTGGTGGCGAAATCGATCCCCTTCACCATGGAGGCCGATTCGCTGAACTGCTGCGTACTCGGAGAGGACATCACTCCCGAACAGCCGGAATTTGCCCTGTTTATCCGCGAAGTGGTGCGCGAGATGACGACCAAAGCCGGGCAGAAATGTACCGCTATCCGCCGCATCATCGTTCCGCAGGCCCAGGTTCATGCGGTCAGCGAAGCGCTGATTGCCCGTCTGCAAAAAGTGACCGTCGGCGACCCGGCGCAAGAAGGGGTAAAAATGGGCGCGCTGGTCAGCGAGGATCAGCGCCAGGATGTACAGGACAACGTCAACGCGCTGATTCAGGCCGGATGCGAGGTTCTGCTCGGCGGCCAGGCCGATCTTAACGCCGCCGGCGCCTTCTTTCCGCCGACGCTGCTGTTCTGCCCGCAGCCGGATGAAACACCGGCGGTGCATGCCATCGAAGCCTTCGGTCCGGTTGCCACCCTGATGCCGTATCAGCATCGCGAGCACGCGCTGTCGCTGGCGCGCGCCGGTGAAGGGAGTCTGGTCGGCACGCTGGTAACCGCCAGCGGCGAGCTGGCGCGTGAATTTATCCTCGGCGCCGCTCGTTCACATGGCCGTATTCAGATCCTCAACCAGACCTCTTCCGTCGAGTCCACCGGTCACGGCTCGCCGCTGCCGCAGCTGGTGCATGGCGGGCCGGGTCGGGCCGGCGGCGGCGAAGAACTCGGCGGTTTACGCGCGGTAAAACACTATATGCAGCGCACCGCGATTCAGGGCAGCCCGACGATGCTGGCCGCCATCGGTCAGCAGTGGGTGCGCGGCGCCGAAGTCAGCGAGGACCGCATTCATCCGTTCCGTAAATATTTTGAAGAGATCCAGCCTGGCGATAGCCTGCTGACGCCGCGCCGCACGCTGACCGAAGCGGATATCGTCAATTTTGCCTGCCTCAGCGGCGATCACTTCTATGCCCACATGGACAAGATTGCCGCCGCGGACTCCATTTTCGGCGAGCGCGTGGTCCACGGTTACTTCCTGATCTCCGCGGCAGCCGGGCTGTTTGTCGATGCCGGCGTCGGGCCGGTCATCGCTAACTATGGCATGGAAAACCTGCGCTTTATCGAACCGGTGAAGCCGGGCGATACCATTCAGGTTCGCCTGACCTGCAAACGTAAAACGGTGAAGCGCCAGCGTAGCGCCGAGGAGAAAGCCACCGGGGTGGTGGAGTGGGCGGTAGAGATATTCAACCAGCACCAGCAGCCGGTGGCGCTCTATTCCATCCTGACGCTGGTGGCCCGTCAGCACGGCGACTTTGCGGATTAACCAATGCCTGTCCGTCCCCTGCCGCGCCGGCTAACGCCGGACGTGCAGGGTCGGTTTCCGATGCCTCTGCGGAGGCATTTTTTGTGCCCCGCCCGGCCTGTTCCGGGCATAACTGGCAAATCTGACAAACAACCTGGCAAGAGCAAACAAACGCCAACCGGCCAACCGCTGGTAGGTTAAAGCGAGTAAAGCCGGCATTTCGCAGCGGCAAGCGACAACACAACTCGCCGGAATCATTGGCGTTGCAGACAGTCAGCAGGGACGCGTGGTCACCGTAGATGCAACCCAAAGCATGACGGGAATATAAATATAAGATGAGGTCACAATGGCAAATAACTCAATTCGTTCCCCGCGTAAAACAGCCTTAGCTCTGGCCGTTGCGCTGTTTTGTGCCTGGCAATCACCGGTGTTCGCGCACGGCGACGAAGCGCATATGGTCCCGCTGGATAAAACGCTGCAGGCGTTTGGCGCCGACGTGCAGTGGGATGATTATGCCCAGATGTTTACCCTGATGAAGGATGGCGCCTACGTCAAAGTGAAGCCCGGCGCCAAAACGGCCATCGTCAACGGCAAGTCGCTGGATTTACAGGTTCCGGTGGTGATGAAAGACGGTAAGGCGTGGGTCTCCGATACCTTTATCAACGATGTCTTCCAGTCCGGTCTTGATCAGACCTTCCAGGTCGAGAAACGCCCGCATCCGCTCAACTCGTTATCCGCGGCAGAAATCAGCGAAGCGGTGACGATTGTCAAAGCCTCGCCGCAATTCCGCCCCAACACCCGTTTTACCGAAATCTCGCTGCACGAGCCGGATAAAGCCGCGGTGTGGGCCTTCGCGCTTAAAGGAACCGCGGTTGATGCGCCGCGCACCGCTGACGTGGTGATGCTCGATGGCAAACACGTCATCGAAAGCGTGGTGGATTTACAGAATAAGAAAATCATCTCCTGGCAGCCAATTAAAGACGCCCACGGCATGGTCCTGCTGGATGATTTCGTCAGCGTGCAGAACATTATTAACGCCAGTGACGAATTCGCCGCAGTACTCAAAAAACACGGCATCACCGACACCAAAAAAGTCATCACCACGCCGCTGACCGTCGGTTACTTTGACGGCAAAGATGGTCTGAAGCAGGATTCACGCCTGCTGAAAGTGGTGAGCTATCTGGATACCGGCGACGGCAACTACTGGGCGCACCCGATCGAAAACCTGGTCGCGGTGGTGGATCTTGAGCAGAAGAAAATCATCAAAATTGAAGAAGGTCCGGTGATCCCGGTGCCGATGGAGTCGCGCCCTTATGATGGCCGCGACCGCGTAGCTGCCGCCGTTAAACCGCTGGATATCACCGAGCCGGAAGGCAAAAACTACACCATTACCGGCGACACGATTCACTGGCAGAACTGGGATTTCCACCTGCGGCTGAACTCTCGCGTCGGGCCGATTCTCTCCACCGTGACCTACAACGACAACGGACAGAAACGTCAGGTGATGTATGAAGGCTCGCTGGGCGGAATGATCGTGCCATATGGTGACCCGGACGTGGGCTGGTACTTCAAAGCCTATCTCGACTCCGGCGACTACGGCATGGGTACCCTGACCTCGCCAATCGTCCGCGGTAAAGATGCGCCGGCGAACTCGGTACTGCTGGATGAAACCATTGCTGATTATACCGGTGCGCCAACCACTATTCCGCACGCGATTGCGATCTTCGAGCGCTATGCCGGCCCGGAATATAAACATCAGGAGATGGGACAACCGAACGTCAGCACCGAGCGCCGCGAGCTGGTGGTGCGCTGGATCAGCACCGTCGGCAACTACGACTATATCTTTGACTGGGTGTTCCACGAGAACGGCACCATCGGCATTGATGCCGGCGCCACCGGAATCGAAGCGGTCAAAGGCGTCATGGCGAAGACCATGCACGATCCGAGCGCCAAAGAGGATACCCGTTACGGGACGCTGATCGACCATAACATCGTCGGCACCACGCACCAGCATATCTACAACTTCCGTCTTGACCTTGACGTTGATGGTGAGAACAACACGCTGGTGGCCATGGACCCGGAAGTGAAGCCCAATACCGCCGGAGGCCCGCGCACCAGCTCCATGCAGATTAACCAGTACACCATCGACAGCGAACAAAAAGCGGCGCAGAAGTTCGATCCGGGTACTATTCGCCTGCTGAGCAATACCACCAAAGAGAACCGGATGGGTAATCCGGTATCGTATCAAATTATCCCGTACGCGGGCGGAACCCACCCGGTGGCGACCGGTGCCAAATTCGCGCCGGATGAGTGGATTTATCACCGTCTGAGCTTTATGGATAAACAGCTGTGGGTTACCCGCTATCACCCGCAGGAGCGTTATCCGGAAGGGAAATACCCGAACCGGTCGATCCATGATACCGGCCTTGGCGCCTATGCGAAGGATAACGAGTCGCTGACCAACCACGATGACGTGGTCTGGATAACCACTGGCACCACCCACGTGGCGCGCGCGGAGGAGTGGCCGATTATGCCGACCGAATGGGCGCATGCGCTGTTGAAACCGTGGAACTTCTTTGACGAAACCCCGACGCTGGGCGAAAAGAAAAAGTAGGTTCTCCCCACAATGACGGCACGGATGCCGTCTGCACGCCGCTTCCGGCTAATCTTCAGCGGTAAAATCGAGCAGCATTTTAGCGTGACCGCCTCCCTGAGCGCTGGCGCTTATCGCCTCTTGCCAGCGGCTCACGGGAATCACCTCCACCGCCGGCAACGACGTTGCCGGCAGTCGCGACCAGATCTCGCGAAATGCCGCCTGCCACGTGGCAGTTGACAGATCCGCCAGCGCCTCGCGCAGATGGAATTTATACACCCGGGGGGTCGTTCGGGTCTGACTCAACGCCTGCCCGGACAATAACCCGTAGGACACCAGCGCCGCATGCTCCGGCAGCACCGACAGCATCGCATTCGCCAGGCCGCCGCCGACGGCATCAAATACCCGATCGGCGTTCTGACTCACCTGCTCCAGCATCAACCGGTCGGTCTCCAGGACAGGATAAACGCCCTGCTGCGCCAGACGGTGAATATGCCGCTCCGAACGGATCACCCCGCTCACTGAACGCGCCCCTTTTTGCAGCGCCCACTGCGCCAGCAGGTTGGCGCAGGAGGAGCCCGCCGCGGTCAGGACGATATTCTGGCCCGCCACCGGCCAGCGCCTGAGCATCAGCAGCGCGGTCAACGGATTAATATAGGCCCGGGCGGCCAGGCGATCGTCAATCTCATCAGGGACCGGTACCAGCCAACGTTCGGCGATATCCAGATGGCTCTGCCAGGTGCCTTCTCCGCGCAGAGGCAGCACCCGCTGGCCGGGCACCACGCAGGCGCCGGATGGCGCGTCAACCACCACGCCAACCCCTTCATAACCCGCCGTCGCCGGAAGCCGGGTACGGTGGCGATAGGCGCCGGTAACAGGAATAAGATCGGAAGGGTTGATCGGAGCGTAGCGCATTTTGACACGTACGGCTCCCGCCGCCAGCGGCGGTAAAGGCTCGCGGCGCAGCGCCAGCGCCGATGATGGCGGCCCATAGTGGTCATAGCAAAGCGCATGTTTCAGCATATTCGGCGTTCAGGACAGTAAAAGCGAGATAATAGCAGAGTTGGGCCGCCGTTTTATTCCGTCAGCCCGGTCCGTCGCTGGCGGCCGCCAGCAGCGGAACGATAAGATCGCTCAGCGGCGTCGGAATGCCGTGCCGACGTCCGCGGCGCTGTATCACGCCGTTACGAATCTCCCATTCCAGCGGCCGCCCGTTTTCACGGTCAATCTGAATCGAGGTACTGAGATCGGGTGGCGCGCGATGAAATCCGTCGATAATTTCCTGCGCTACGCTGTCGCTCAGCCTTGCGCCTTCCGCGCGCGCGACAAGCAGGCCTTCACGTAAATAGGCCAGCGCGATGTCGCTGATATCGCCACGGGCGAACATACCGGCCCGACGTCCCGTCAGCACCATCAGGCCAGCCACCGCATTTTGCAGCAGCTTGCGCCAGGCTACGGTGGTGAAATCAGCGGCAAGATCGACGGCGCAGCGGGTCCCTTGCAGCGTTTGCTGTACCAGCCGGGCCTGCGGTAGATCCGGCAAGGTCAGCCGGGGCGTCGCGCGCAGCCAGACGGAGGCATCGGGTTGGCGCTGCGCCGGAAACCACACCACCGCAGGTAGCACCGTCGCCCCCGCAACGCGGTCGGCAAACTGCGCCTGCTGTTCGACGCCGTTCTGCAATACGCACACCACCGTTTTTTCATCACACAACGCGGTCAACCACGCGGAAATAGCGGAGTTCTGGGTCGCCTTGACCGCAACGAAAACCAGCGAAAATGGCCGCGCAATGGCCGCCGGGTCGGTCAGCACCGGTCCGGGAAGCGTAATCTCTCCGCCATCGAATCTGAGCAACAGCTGTGCATGAGACGTACGCCCGCATACCACCGGCGTACGCCCCACTTCATGCAGCGCCGCGGCTATCGTGGTCCCAATCGCGCCTGGCCCAATAAGGGCAACGGCAGGCTCCTCCGACATCATATCCGCCTCCTGATGATAAGCTCCGCCACGATGGCGGGAAGGCATTAACAGTAGCGATAAATATGGTGATTCAGCAAGTCCTGTTCACGGCTAACGATGGGCACGGCGCCCGGCGGCGCTTAGCGGGAAATCGTCAGGGAGACGCTGCCGCGATTGTTATCATACATTTGCCACGCATCGTTGGCGTAGGCGTAAAAATAGCCGCTTTTAGCCGGTGTGAACCGACATCCGCTGCCGATAACAACGATCTCATGCCGCGACTCAGGGGCGTCGGTCGCAGGATCTGCCTGATTGGCAACCACGCCAATCAGCGCAAACCACGGCGCCGTGCCGACGCGTCTGCTCAGCCAAAAGTCCACATCCTGGTTTTTGGTTCCCCCTTTCCACAACGCTTCCAGTTTGTCGGAAACGGAGGCCATAATCTGCGCGGCCTCGCCGGGATAAAACTTACCGTCATCGGTCCCACCCGCATCGCAGGGCACCGAGCCATCCACCCATTTTCCCGTAGCCATAAAGCGATACTCCACTCCCGCCTCCAGCCAGATCCCCGTGGCATTCCAGCGCTCACGCGCAAAAACGTCAAAGGTCGCCGGGTGTTCTGCCGTCACATCGGTGAGCGGTCGGTAGCGACCGTGGAGAAGCATCGGCTGACTTTGCCGCTGTATCACGCTGGCATCGACATCGGGACTTCCGGCGACAATCCGCGGTACGCTGCGCGGGCAGGTATGCAGCAGTTTAAAAATGCCGGTGACCGAATCATGCAGCAGTCCATGAGGATCGGGAGCCAGCTGGGCGTCGATACCCGGCAGCAGCGTAAGTCCCAGTCCGGCTGCCTCTGTCATCATCCATTGCAGAGTAATGTCCGATAATCCGCACTGTGCGTAGCCGCCGCCGACATCAGCATGCACGCCGGCAAACCAACGCTGTTTCACCTTCGGGTTATCCGCCACATTGTCCCATAGCGTGGGAATGAAGCTTTGTCGCTGCTCGTCCAGCGCCAGCGCATGGCGGGCATGTTCAACAATCGGGCTGAGTGACGTATCGTGGAAGGCATACTTTTTAGGGTCATCGAGCAGATTGGCTAACGCCATATCATCGGGAATACCCAGCGCCCCCACCGTTTCCCAGACGCCAATAAAATAGACAGGGATGCTCTCCCTGGTCGGATGTCCCGTCGCCACCGAATAAAAAGGTCTACCCACGCTGGCCACGATAGCCGGCGCGCTGCCTGCAGGCTGGCGGTAATAGCTGAAGAGATCGTTGATATCCTCCCAGACTTTATCGTCGCCGGTTCCTGCCTGGCTGGCATTCAATAATCCGCAGCGCGAAATCATCCCGCCAAGACTCCTGACGGTATAAGCTCCGCGGCTAAAGCCAAACAACCATATTTTATCGCCGGGCTGATAGCGGGTCGCCAGCCAGTAATAGGCGCTGATAATATTCTTATCAAGACCTTCGCCGATGCCACCGCCAATATAGCGATCGACTACTCCGCCTTCGGTACCGACGCCGGAGTGGTAATAGACTCGCTGCTGCGTATTTTCCGCTACGGCATTCCTGAGTTTGACCACATTGGTCGGCGCGGGTTTTCCATCATCAAGCTGTTGGGGCGTATTCCAGGTACCGTCGCAAAACACCAGTAAGTTCATAGGAACCTCATCGCAGGCTGCGTGAAAAGCGGTCAGGATTGACAAAGTAAAAATAGCAGACGGCAATCACCTCAGGAGAGCAATCGTCAAACGTGACTGCCGTCGCCGGTGCAGAGACTGGCAGGTAGTCGTCGGCATAGAGGGAGATAATTTTGATTTCTGGGCTGCCCGCGAGGAGACATCGCCAGGCATGATACCGATACCCTTTTTCGGACTCTTTACGAGAAACCGCGGCTGACTCAGACATATAGCAAAGAAGAAAGAGAAGTGGGAGAGCGCCCGGCCCGGTGTTCGAACTCCGGGCGTCAGGCGCTGAGGCGAGAGTTAATAGCGCACGCAGACCGATTTCGTTTCGCACCAGTCGTCCAGCCAGTCCGGGCCGAAGTCGCGCCCGGTTCCGGACTGCTTCATCCCGCCAAACGGCAGGTTGGCATCGATAAGCGTATGGCTGTTGACCCATACCGTCCCGGCCTGCAGACGCTCGGTGTAGCTCAGGGCCTGTGTCAAATCGCCGGTCCAGACGCTGGCGGTCAGACCAAAATCACTGTCGTTAGCAAGGCGCAGCGCCTCTTCACCATCGGCGACGCGTACCAGATTGACCACCGGTCCAAAGACCTCTTCCCGGCTCAGACGCAGCCCGGCATCCGGGTTGATCACCAGCGTTGGCGCAATGTAATAGCCCTGCGAATCCGGCCCGACCTGCCCGGAGATCAGCTCGGCATTTTGCTTACGCGCCTCATCGAGATAAGCCGCCACTTTCTCGCAGTGCCCTTTTGACACCACCGGGTTAATCTGCGTCGTTTCCAGCATCCCCGGTCCCACCTGCAGCGATTTCACCGCCTGTTCAAAACCGCTCACCAGGTTATCGAACAGCGGGGCTTCAATATAGATGCGTGAGCTGGCGGCGCAGACCTGCCCCTGATTGAGGAAACTGCCGGTCATCAGCCCTTCGATTACCCACTCCGGATTGGCGTCTTTCAGCACGATCGCCGGGTTTTTCCCTCCCAGCTCCAGCGTCACGCGGGTCAGACGGTCGGCGGCCACCCTGGCGATATGCTTACCGGTTGCGGTGGAGCCGGTAAAGCTGACCTTCGCCACCTGCGGATGAGAGGTTAACGCCGAGCCGCATCCGGCGCCGCTGCCGGTCACGACGTTAAATACTCCATCCGGGATCCCAGCCTCGGTGGCCAACTCGGCAACGCGCAGCAGCGTCAGCGGCGTGGTCTCCGATGGTTTGATGACGATAGAGCATCCTGCCGCCAGCGCCGGCATCACTTTCCACATCCCGATCATCAGCGGAAAATTCCACGGCACGATACCGGCGACAACGCCCACCGGCTCTTTGCGCGTCCACGCCTGGTAGCGTGCGCCCTGCGGGAACGGAATCGACACATCGAGCGTGCGCCCGCTGATTTTGGTGGTCAGCCCGGCGGTGTAACGCATCCAGTTCAGCGTACAGCCCACTTCAAATGCGCGAGAAATCTGGATGGATTTCCCCTGCTCCAGCGTCTCCAGCTGCGCCAGTTCTTCGCCGTGCTGTTCGACCAGATCGGCAAAACGCAGCAGGATACGTTCGCGGTCGGCCGGCGTGCGCCCAGCCCAGCTGCGGGCGACGAAGGCGCGCCACGCCGACATTACCGCGCGATCGACATCGGCCGCGTTAGCATCCGCGGTACTGGCGATGGCCTGCCCGGTTGCCGGGTTCCAGACGGTAAGACGCTGTTCGCTCTGTGACGCCTGCTGGGTACCGTCGATATATAAGCCATGCTGGCGGTCTAAAAACTGTTGAACGCTGGCAAGCAGCGCTACCTGTGCTGTGGACATATCGCTTCCTTATTGCTCACGGATCGTGAATTCAGTCTACGACGCGGCTGACGTTCGCGCTTTTTTCTCTGTGACATTCGTTTGTGCCGCTGTGACAGCCGCCGCAATTCAACATATTGCGGACGCAGAAATGTGCCTCAGGTAATAGTTCTTTCATATACTCCGCGCCTCGCTCTTGTATGCCACTGTGTAAATGCAACAATGCAAAAACATTATGTTTACATGAGACAGACTATGGCGACGGCGGAGCACGGACAGGACTACCAGCGCTGGTTGGCGAAAATCAATCAGGTCTGCGGCCATTTTGCCGCTCGTCCGCTGGAAGGTCGCTTTCACGGGGAGATTGACGCCAGCTATGCCGGCACGCTGAAAGTCAGCACCGTCACCGCCAGCGGCGTCAATCTGTTCCGCACCCGCAACGAAATTAAGCGCAGCAATGACGACTGGTTTTATACCGTCTTCCAGCTCTCCGGCCAGGCGGCCATCGAGCAGGACGATCGCCAGGTGGTCCTCGACGCCGGTGACATCACCCTGATTGACGCATCTCGCCCCTGCTCTATTTTCTGGCAGCAGACTTCGCGCCAGGCCTCCCTGCTACTGCCCCGACAGCTGCTGGAGCAACAGCTGCGCGGCAGTGAAATAAGCATTGCCACGCGGCTGGAAAAATCGCTGCCGATGGTCCAGCTCAGTCAGCGGCTGCTGCAGGAGAGCATGTGTAGCCCGGAGCTGTCGGAAAGTGAGAGTGCCGCGGCGCTGGAGGCCATCGTCTGCCTGCTGCGTCCGATGCTGCATCATCACGACCCCCGACCGTCGCGTAGGGAGAAGCAGTTTCAGAAGATTATGGATTTAATTGATGAGTCCATTCAGGCGGAACATCTGCGTCCGGAGTGGCTGGCCAGCGAGACCGGTATGTCGGTTCGGAGTCTGTACCGGTTGTTTGCCGACAAGGGGCTGGTGGTCGCACAATATATTAAGAACCGGCGTCTCGATCTCTGCGCGCAGGCATTGCACAATGCCCGTGATGACGAAAAGCTGGCGGGAATTGGCTATAGCTGGGGATTCAGCGACCACAGCCACTTCTCGACCGCTTTCAAACAGCGTTTTGGCGTATCGCCCGGGGAATACCGCAAGCGCTGCCGCTGATTTTTATACGGCAATGGGCCGCAGACTTCCGGCCTCCCCCCGCCGCTGTCCAGCTGCCGCTTCCAGTCGCTGCGCCTCCTGTTGCCACCGCCGCTTGCTGATTCCTCTGTCCGTTACCGGGTGCCGCGCCTGACGTCCGCTTTGTTCCCCCGCAGGCCTCGTCCCGCGCATTTCGCCCCTGTTCCCGCCCGATCCGGGTCTGGCCGTGAAAAAAACAAAAGCGTATAAAAAATATAAAATGGAATTTTAATTTCATTAATAACTGCATGGATTTAAAAGCGTGACTCGTATCAAAAATTTAACTTTTAATTCAATAGCTTATTTTTGACAACCCCATAAACCCCATCAAATATTATCTTTTAAAATCAATTAGATAAAAACATTATCTTTTCTCACAAAGAGAAATTTGTTTCGCTTCAAACAAAATGAAATGAAATGAAATTTTCAAATTGTGATCTATTTGTGATTTTATTTCATTAGCAGATGTCATATTACCCTTCGATAGAACGCAATCTGTCCACTCTCGGCGGTACGCAAACCCGCAAGCACGGAGGAGACCATGAAGGACACAGAAAGAAGATTGAACACGTCGGACGGCAGGGAGCGTTGTCATGTCATCGATTACCTATCGGTCACGACGGTTTTTCCACTGAAAGGAACGCCGGTGACAAAGTACAACGAGGCGTCAGCAAGACACCTTGCACCGCAGGTTGGCTTTCATCGCTTCAAGAGCGAGGGCCAGACGCGGTACCGGATTCGCACAGTCTGTTCTGTGCACAAGCGCTGTCGGGTAATCGTGTGAATGTCGACAGCAAGCATCGCAGATGCCACACACAACCCAGAGACACTGATAACACACCGTCAATCAAAAACACGCCTCATCGCCCGTTGCTCCTCAGCATATGGCGATGAAGACGAATAATCGCACCGCCCATCTCGTTTCCCTCCGCCATCGTTCGACAGGATAAAACTGTAGCCGCGAGCGAAGAGAAACAGAATGACCGGTGCTGTTAATGAAAATAAAAGGTATGAAAATGTCAGCTATCATGAAACTGAACGTACAGCAAAGAAAGCGGCTTCACCAAATAACGCTAGTGGCAACATTTGGCGGCCTGCTATTCGGCTATGACACCGGGGTTATTAATGGTGCATTTTCTTCACTGAAGCAATATATGAGCCTGACGCCGACAACGGAAGGTCTGGTCATGAGCGTATTGCTGGTGGGCGCCGCTATTGGCAGCGTTTTTGGTGGAACCCTCGCCGATTATTTTGGCAGACGCAAATATCTGCTCTGCCTGTCCTTTATTTTCCTTGTCGGGGCATTAATGTCAGCCCTCGCCCCGGATATCACCGTCTTGCTGCTATCCCGTTTTCTGCTGGGATATGCCGTCGGTGGCGCTTCCGTCACGGCACCGACGTTCATTTCTGAAGTTGCCCCCACGGAAATGCGCGGTAAACTCACGGGGCTGAATGAGGTCGCCATTGTTATCGGGCAGCTTGCCGCATTCGCCATCAACGCCGTAATTGGTATTATCTGGGGCCACCTTCCCGACGTCTGGCGATATATGTTGATGGTGCAGGCCATCCCGGCTATCTGTTTATTTGTCGGAATGTTGCGTTCTCCGGAAAGCCCGCGCTGGCTGGTGAGCAAAAACCGTCATCAGGAAGCGCTGGAAGTATTAAAGCAGATCCGCTCGCCGGAACGCGCGGCGCAAGAATTTGCCGATATTTCGACCCTCATCAAAGTTGAAGCCGATCGCAAATTCAGTACGCAAAACGCGTTTTTGACCATTCTCAGCACGCCGTGGATTTTTAAATTACTGCTGGTGGGCATCATTTGGGCCGCGTTGCAGCAGACCACCGGGGTCAATGTCATTATGTACTATGGCACCGAAATCCTGAGTACGGCCGGCTTCTCAGAAAGAACCTCCTTAATATGCAACGTGCTCAACGGGGTCTTCTCGGTGGGGGGAATGCTGGTTGGGGTCTTCTTCCTCGTTGATCGCTTTAAACGCAAAACCATCATTATTTATGGCTTTGCCATTATGGCGACGCTGCACCTGATCATTGCCGGCGTCGATTACACGCTGGTTGGCGATATCAAAGCGACGGCGATCTGGCTGCTCGGCGCGTTGTTTGTCGGGGTCATGCAGGGGACAATGGGCTTTATTACCTGGGTGGTGTTGGCCGAACTGTTCCCGCTGAAATTCCGCGGCCTGTCGATGGGGATTTCAGTGTTTTTCATGTGGATCATGAATGCCGTTGTCAGCTACCTGTTTCCGCTGCTCCAGGCCAAACTCGGCCTTGGTCCGGTATTCCTGATTTTCGCGGCCATCAACTATATCGCGATTATCTTTGTGGTCACGGCGCTTCCGGAAACCTCGAACAAATCGCTGGAACAATTAGAAGAAGAGTTATCGTCTAATAAATATGATGCGCGGGTGAATAACGGCGCGGAGGTCGCTCACAATGATCGCTAATATTACGCAAGAGAACCTTCACCTTGGCTACAAGGCGAAAAATAAGGCCGAAGTGTTGACCCTGCTCGGTGAGGAATTTAAAAAGAAAGGCTACGTCAGCGAAAACTGCACCGCTTTTCTTGATGAAAGGGAACGTCAGGTGTCCACTTTTTTAGGCAATGGCATTACGCTTCCGCACCTGCCGAAATCCGCGACCAATATCATTCTGAAAACCGGAATAGAAATATTTCAGTTCCCGGACGGCGTCATCTGGGACAGAAGCAACGTCATGTTTATCGCCATTGGCGTGATTGCCAAAGAGAAAGAGCATATTGATGTTCTGAAGGACATCGCTTCTATTTTCAGCGATGAAATCATTGCAAATGCGCTGTCATTGATCTCCAGTAAACAGGACTTTTTGACGATTTTACAACAACACCGCTAACCCTGACGCTTAATCGCCGTCAGGCCCCGCCGCCGCTGATGAAAGGGAGTCTCATCAGCGGCCGTTCCTGCCAGGCAAAAGCGCCGGCGCGTTATTTCCGCAGCCATTGACCATTCAGTCCCTGAACATACTCCCCCGGCTGTGCCCGCGAGACCAGTTTTTGTCCGGCCATTTTCGCCACCTCATCCACCGGCAGGTTATTATCATCCGCCAGCTGCTGATAGCTTTCACTTCTGGCCGCGTTGATCTGTTTGACCAGCGCCAGCGTTTCCTTATCCTGACGCAGCGGCGCCAGATAGCCATTCAGCGTTTCGCCGACCCGCCCTTGCTCCCGAGCCTCCCCCAGCGTCAGCGCCAGCGCCGATGAGCTGAGAAGGCCAAGCGCCAACGCCGCCGTTAACAGTCGTTTTCTCATCGCCACCTCAGAATAGATCGCTACGCGACTTCAGTAACTCTTCAACATCCTTATCCACTTTGATATGAATCTCATGCTCAATTTTGACATTCATATTGATGGTGATCGGCTCTTTTGACGCCGCGATTTCAATTCGTGGCGTACAGCCCGCCAGCAGCATCGTCATCAGCACCGGCGTTAGCAATTTCATCATTGTTGTTCCTTACACTTTTTACTGTCCGTACAGCTGCGCACGGGGAGCACCGCATTTTGCTCAAACCATGCCTGTAAATTGTCGCCAAAACGTAAACTGCGCCACAGGTCAAAAATATTCTCTTGATGAGAATAGTTTAAATGCACCGTATTACTCTGCTCCCCGACGCGGCTGGTTCCGCTGATGGTCGCCTTCAGCGTCAGCATGCCCAGATTATCGAGATCGATGCGCGTCCATGAACGGGAGATCTCCATATAGCGCAGCCAGTTAATCGCCGCACCGGCGGAAATATTGTCATTGACCATCGCATCCGCCATATCCTTATCAAGACGTAAGGTCATCGGCCCCGGGTTACCCAGCCAGCCGTCTTTAATGATCCATTTGTCATTGTTCAGCCACAGCGGCAGCGCGCCGTTAAATGCGCCGGACATGGCAAATTGCTTGATATTTATCGCGCTTACCAGTTCGCTGCTGGAAATTTGCTGCAGACGCAGTAGCGCCGGGTCGTGCTGCGGCATACGCAGCTGCTGCATGGTCACCTTACCCCCGAGAACATCCACGCTGACGTTGCTCAACTGCAGCGGTTCGCGCTCGCTCCACGGCCAGGAGCCCTGCAGATCCGCCGAGAGGTTTTTCGCCGTCACCTGGTTGACGACTTCGCCAATACGCAGCGACACCGGTCGGCGGGTTCCCAGTTGCCAGGTCCCCTGACTAAAGCGAAAAGGCAGAACAAAATCTACGCCATTAATCTGATTGTCAGGCATCCAGGCGCTGCCGCCTTTTAAGACGCCGTGGCCGCCGGCTTCAAATCCCTGATCTGCCGCCGCGGAGAAGGCTACCTGCGCATACAGCATTCCTTCACGCAGATTCATTTTCCAGTCTGGCGGCACCAGCGGCTGAAACACGGTTAACGACTGTTTTGGCCACCAGGCCTGGCCCCGCAGACGTTCGCCATCCCAACGCCCGGTGACCCGCACGGGACCTATCTTATTGGCGTGGAGCGCCCCGCTAAACTGAAACCAGGTGGGATCCCGTCCGTCGATCTTGAACTTTAACGTGGAGGGGGGAAGTTCGCTGCCGCTGCTAAAGCTGGTTTTACCCGCGTCCAGCGATAGCGCGCCGGTCAGTTTGGGGTGCTGTTCGCCGCGCAGCCAGTGCACCGGTTCATCCAGGGTTAACCGCGGCGTACTGACCAGCATCGTGCCGTACTGCAGCTTATCGAAGCCCGTCGACAGGCTGTTCAGCACAATCGAATTGTCTATCCACGCCCCCGCCCCTTTGACGTCCCACTTGGCCTGCATCGGCGTGAAGCGGCCCTCGCCCCAGTAACGCCACTGCCAGCGGCCGCTGTCGGGCATAAAGTTGTCGGCCTGACCGTCAAGGTGCAGCGAAAAGTCGCCCATCTGCTGTTCGTGCGCGCGCAGAATAGCCTGCAGACGGCCGTCCACGCCCTGCTGAGTCACCTTCACCCCGGCCAGCGGCAGACGAACTTCGTCAATGTTGAGCGAATCAATGACCCGCCCGCGGGAACGCAGCAGCGCGCCGGGATGGAACGCCAGCGACGGCGCGGTCAGCGGGCCAGTCAGGTTCGCCGGCAGCACGGCATAGACAATCAGGTCGCCGAGCTTGGCCTCGCCGGTTAACCGCAACGGCATGTCGCTGTTGTCCATGCTCAGTTTGCCAGGGCCAATCGTCAGTACCGCGTTCCCCTTCCCGGCTTCCCCGTGGGTGAGAACGTTGAGACGACCGCTGACCCGCATCTGCTCGGTGCCCTGTTGCCAGTTGCCAACCGACAAGGCCACGCGGCCGCTCAGCGGATACCCGGCATACTCGGTGCTCCAGCGACCATCGCTGATGGCAATACGTTCCGGGGTGATTTCCCAGGGTAAATCGAGCATCGGCTGCACATCGCCGCGCGGCGTAACCAGCAGCTGCCCACGGTTTTTCTGCCACTCCAGCTCCGCATCAACCAGTCCTGCCGTCTGCGGGAATTCGAGCGTGGCGAGCAGATGACCGTCTACCGGCAAACCATCCGGCACCAGCGGCATATGAAACTCGCCGACCAGCTTCACCGGCGCCTGTCCTTCAACCAGCTGCGCGGAAAAGTCGCTCACCGTCAGCGCCTGCCCGCGCAGGCGCGCCTGTAGCGTCATCTCTTTACCGCTGTAGCCGATATCCTGCTGCTGCGGCGTCAATGACATGACCAGCCGACCCTGCCACTTTTCCCACGGCGAGAGACGCAGGTTTTCAATCGTCAACCAGCTATAGGGAAGCATGGACTGCCATTCCGCCAGGGTACGCGGGGCGCCGGATGCCGGTTCACTTTCCGGCAGTTTGCTCAGGCAGGCGCTATTGATATCAAGTTCGTCAACCTGCAGCCGCCAGCGGCTGGGATGTGAGAGTCGGGCATTGGTTATGCGGGCCAGTTCGCAATCGCCGACCAGATAGCGTAAATCGGGAATACGCAGCGCAGAACGCGTCAGGCGCGGACTGTCGTGCAGCGAAATGCGGGTTCCCTCTGGCAGCCAGATCCCGGCCAGCGTAGGTACCCAATGGGTAAGCGTCGACAACAAGGCCAGCGGTAGCAGAATAAGTGCTAACAATAGCGCGATGGCGGCTTTATATTTACCCTTCATGGGCAGTTAATATCCTGATTAAACAAAAGTAAAAGCCGAAAGTAGCGCGTATTGTGGCACGTTCGACCAGTGAGTTAAAGTTTCTATCCCGCTTAAGAGCCTATCTCATCCGGGCTATTTTGCTTGTCATTTTGCCCCGGGCAGAGCTCACAACGCGCGATTCTTGCACGCCCTTCAGCGCGGCCCGCAGGGTAAGCGAAGCGATGCAAATCGCCAGCAACTTCCTGTACGCTCCGTTTTCTCCGCGCTGTCCGCGTGCAAACGGCCTGCGCCGATAGCCCAGTCGGGATAGATTCTAAGAATAGTTGCTGCGACATCATCGTTATGGTGAATTGTTGCCATCCGCTTATTTAACCGCCATTTAGCCAGCCCCTGTCACACTCGCGGGAATCGATCTAACAAGTGGGCGGATCCCGTGGAGTTTTTTGTTTCGCTTATTGAGTATGCCCAGCGCCACTATTCATTCCTGCTGCTGCTGGTCTTCCTGCTGACGTTCAGCAAATCCTGTGCCCTGATTTCCCTGCTGGTGCCGGGCACATCCGGGCTGCTGCTGCTCGGCCCGCTCGCCTCCGGCAGCCTGAATCACTTCTTATTTATGTGGCTCAGCGCCAGCCTGGGGGCAATCGGTGGATTCTGGATCTCCTGGTGGCTGGGACGGTACTATCAGCATCGTCTGCTACGACTTCGCTGGCTGCGCGGCGATCGGCTGGCCCGTAGCCTGACCTTTCTCCATCGCCACGGCGAATGGGCGGTGTTTTTCGGGCGTTTTCTCTCGCCGCTTCGCGCCACCCTCCCCCTGGCCAGCGGCGTCAGCGGCACGCCGTTCTGGCGTTTTCAACTGGCCAATGTCAGCTCGGGACTTCTCTGGCCGCTGCTTCTGCTGGCTCCCGGTGCCTTCAGCTTCAGTTTTTGGTAAAATACATTGTGTTTTAAAGAGATACCTCAACTCAGTGATATGCTCTAGAATTATTATATACCCGCCATGCCAAACTAATTTTTAATATTTGTACGATTATTTTAAATATGCTACCGTGACGGTATAATCACTGGAGAAAAGTCTTATGAAAATCGCTGTGTATAGTACGAAGCAGTACGATAAAAAGTACCTTCAGCATGTTAATGATACATATGGCTTTGAACTCGAATTTTTCGACTTCCTGTTAACCGAAAAAACCGCGAAAACGGCCAACGGTTGTGAAGCCGTGTGCATTTTTGTCAACGATGACGGAAGCCGTCCGGTACTGGAAGAGCTGAAAGCGCATGGCGTGAAGTACATCGCCCTGCGCTGCGCCGGGTTTAACAACGTCGATCTGGATGCGGCAAAAGAGCTGGGTCTGCGCGTTGTCCGCGTTCCCGCCTATTCGCCGGAGGCCGTGGCTGAACATGCCATCGGCATGATGATGTCGTTGAACCGCCGTATCCACCGCGCCTACCAGCGTACCCGCGATGCTAACTTCTCGCTGGAAGGCTTAACCGGCTTTACCATGCACGGTAAAACCGCCGGGGTGATCGGGACGGGCAAAATCGGCGTCGCCACGCTGCGTATTCTGAAAGGGTTTGGCATGCGCCTGCTGGCGTTCGATCCCTATCCAAGCGCCGCGGCGCTGGATCTTGGCGTCGAGTATGTTGATTTGCCGACGCTGTATGCGCAGTCCGACGTGATCTCCCTGCACTGTCCGCTGACGGAAGAGAACTACCATCTGCTGAATCATGCGGCGTTTGAGCAAATGAAAGACGGCGTGATGGTGATCAATACCAGCCGCGGGGCGCTGATTGATTCTCAGGCGGCGATCGATGCGCTGAAACACCAGAAAATCGGGGCGCTGGGCATGGACGTGTATGAGAATGAACGCGATCTGTTCTTCGAAGATAAGTCCAATGACGTGATTCAGGATGACGTCTTCCGTCGCCTTTCTGCCTGTCATAACGTGTTGTTCACCGGGCACCAGGCTTTCCTGACCGCCGAGGCGCTGATCAGCATTTCACAAACGACCCTCGATAACCTGCGCCAGGTCGATGCTGGCGAAACCTGCCCGAACGCGCTGGTCTGATCGTCCTTTCCCTTTTGTGCCCTCCTTCCACGGGGGGCACTTTCAGATAACCCCCACAGAAATTGCCTGCAGTAAAGTTAAACTGTGCGTATTTAATAGATGTGATAAATGTTTTTGGAGGAAAAATGAACAAGTTTGCTGCACTGCTGGCGGCAGGAATGCTGTTATCTGGCTGTGTCTACAACAGCAAAGTTTCCACCGGCGCGGAGCAACTTCAGCACCATCGTTTCGTCCTGACCAGCGTGAATGGCCAGGCGCTGGCGGCGGGAGCCAAACCGCTGGAGCTGAGTTTTGGCGAAGATATGTATGTTTCAGGAAACATGTGCAACCGCTTTAGCGGTAAAGGCAAAATCAGCGGCGGCGAGCTGAAGGTCAAAACGCTGGCGATGACCCGTATGCTGTGCACCGATTCTCAGCTGAATACGCTGGATAATACGCTGAGCAAAATGCTGCGCGATGGCGCACAGGTTGACCTGACGGAAAATCAGCTGACGCTGGCCACTGCCGATCAGACTCTGGTCTATAAACTCGCCGACCTGGTCAACTAGTAGTTACCGCAGCTTCCACCCGCTAACGCCTGTTCGCTGCAGCGCTTGCCGTTGGGTAACGCGCACATGCCGATCGCCGAACCATCAAGCTGTCGTGCCACGGACAATGAGCCGCCAATCATCGCGCAGTTCGCCTGCCCTGAGCTGCTCATCGCGGCACGCATTCCCGGCGACACGTGTGCCGCGGTTGCCTGCTGAACAGGTTCGCTACTACAGGCCGACAATAATAACGCGGCACACCCTACTAAAAACGCTGCTCGCATCGTCTCTCCCCTCAGAAACTTCCCAAAATAAACAAACCCAAGAATAATAGGCAGCGCAGCGCCTGACGTCGAGAGGCGAAATACGTATTTATGCGCCCCATTAACATTTCTTAGCAAATTTTCCGCCGATCGTTGATCTTGTCAGGGAAAATGACAGGAATGCTGTGGATCATCTATACCCGCGATGCACGCCGCTGGCCGCGGTCTTCCCGGCGGGCTGTGGCTATCGCCGTCAAAACGGCTGTACTTGTGATGAAAAAAGAGCGTTTGCTCACACGCCAGTCACTCTCGCGACCAGGATGCCGCCGCCCATAACGATAAAACCCCGCCAGATGGCAGGGTTGTCATGACGCCCTTCTCCCGCCCCTTCTCTACGGAGCTCGGATCGTGCCAGGAAGGTTATCCCGCTCAGCTATTTATCCACCAGCCGGCGACATCATAGCGTTAATGCTATTATCAAATTGCAAGCCAACGACCAGGTCACCTTTTTTCATTAAAGTTCGGCATTTTTAGATATACCCTAAAATATAATCTCAACCAGCCAATGGTCCTTAAAATTAAAATCCCCAGGCAGACCGCCTCCTGATTTTTATACAGGAGGCAAAATCTAATAAAAATATCAATCAGATCTCAGGGGGGAATTTTTACTGCACAACGTTAAGCCCGCTTTTTTCCACTCTTTTTTACGGCAACCGCTGTCTTTATGCTCTGACCAAAGTGGATCAAACCGATCTTTTTGCAGGTCCTGTGATTCAGGCGTCCGTGACCATCGCTTTGTACAAAGGGTTTTTCGGGTAGATTTTTGCATAAAAACTCTCCAGGTTGACTTTTGCTAACCATTCCGTAGTTAATCCAGCAATGTTGAGCTGATATTAACACCCGCAAAAGAGAGTTTATTTCAACCTTTGTTTATCTTTGTAAAGGCAGAATGTAAAAATCACAAATAGCGGAGTTCTCACATTCGCAGTCCGCTAACATCCGCCTACAATATGTCCCATCATTGCCAATGTTAATCGTGAATGGCTATTCCACAACGTCAGGATTAGAAAATCGGGTATCGCGAATTCGCAGATAAATAATGCCCCCTGATTCAGACCCACAGGCAGATTGATACGTCAACGGCGATATCTTCGACAGCACGGCTCTCACCACGGGGAAACCTGCCCGTTACGCCGCCTGTCAACATAAATGCATAATAATCATAAAGATAGATACAAAGCCGTCGGTATCTTTTGCCCTTCCGGGGAAGAATTCGTGGATCAATTTGTGCACTCGAAAGCCTCACAACTTCAAGGGTATAGATAATGCCCTTATACTAGCCACTATAATTACAAGACCTGTAGCCGTTTGTCAGGTCTCTTCTTTTGCGCAATGTTAGGGTGTCTTCTTATGATTACTATCGACGGTAATGGCGCGGCCGCTTCAGTCGCGTTTCGCACAAGTGAGGTTATCGCCATCTACCCGATTACGCCCAGTTCAACGATGGCGGAACAGGCGGATGCCTGGGCGGGTAACGGGCTTAAAAACGTGTGGGGAGACGTACCTCGCGTCGTCGAAATGCAGTCGGAAGCCGGGGCCATCGGTGCCGTACACGGCGCGCTGCAAACCGGGGCGCTCTCGACCTCCTTTACCTCATCGCAGGGTTTACTGCTGATGATCCCCACGCTGTACAAACTGGCCGGTCAGCTGATGCCGTTTGTCCTGCACGTTGCCGCTCGTACCGTCGCCACCCACGCACTCTCGATCTTCGGCGACCATTCCGACGTCATGGCCGTACGCCAGACCGGCTGCGCCATGCTGTGCGCCAGCAGCGTCCAGGAAGCCCAGGACTTTGCGCTGATTTCCCATATCGCCACGCTTAAGAGCCGGGTGCCGTTTATCCATTTCTTCGACGGCTTCCGCACTTCGCATGAAATCAATAAAATCGCCCCGCTTGCGGATGACACCATTCGCAACCTGCTGCCTCAGGACGAGATTGACGCGCACCGTCTGCGCGCGCTGAATCCGGAACATCCGGTGATCCGCGGCACTTCGGCGAACCCGGATACTTATTTCCAGTCCCGCGAAGCCACGAACCCCTGGTACGACGCGGTCTATGACCACGTTGAAACGGCGATGAACGATTTCGCCGCCGCGACCGGGCGTCAGTACAAACCGTTCGAGTTTTATGGCCATCCGCAGGCAGAACGGGTGATTGTGATTATGGGCTCGGCGATCGGCACCTGTGAAGAGGTCGTTGACGAACTGCTGAGCCGTGGCGAAAAAGTCGGTGTCCTGAAAGTTCGCCTCTATCGCCCCTTCTCAGCCGCCCATCTGCTGGAGGCACTGCCGGAAAGCACCCGCGCTATCGCCGTTCTGGATCGCACCAAAGAACCGGGCGCCCATGCCGAGCCGCTGTACCTGGATATCATGACCGCGCTGGCGGAAGCCTTTAACCGCGGCGAACGTGAAACTCTTCCCCGCACCGTCGGCGGCCGCTACGGCCTTTCATCGAAAGAGTTCGGCCCGGAGTGCGTGCTGGCTATCTTCAATGAATTGCGCGAAGCCCGGCCCAAACCGCGATTCACCGTCGGCATTTATGATGATGTGACCAATCTCTCCCTGCCGCTCGGGGAGAACACCCTGCCGTCAGAAGCCAAACTGGAGGCGCTGTTCTACGGCCTCGGCAGCGATGGCAGCGTATCGGCCACTAAAAACAATATCAAAATTATCGGTAACTCCACGCCGTGGTTCTCGCAGGGCTATTTTGTCTATGACTCGAAAAAAGCCGGCGGGTTGACCGTTTCGCATTTACGCGTCAGTGAGAAACCGATTCGCTCCTCCTATTTGATCTCGCAGGCCGATTTCGTTGGCTGCCATCAGCTACAGTTTATCGACAAATATCAAATGGTTGAGCGGTTAAAACCCGGCGGGATTTTCTTGCTCAATACACCTTATGGTGTGGATGACGTCTGGTCGCGCCTGCCGCAGGAAGTGCAGGCAACGCTGAATCAGAAAAAAGCGCGCTTTTATATCGTCAACGCTGCGAAAATTGCCCGAGAATGCAGCCTTGGCGCGCGTATCAATACCGTCATGCAGATGGCATTCTTCCACTTAACGCAAATTCTGCCGGGCGACAGCGCGCTGGCCGAACTGCAGGGCGCCATTGCGAAAAGCTACAGCAGCAAAGGCCAGGATCTGGTTGAGCGCAACTGGCAGGCGCTGGCGCTGGCGCGCGAATCGTTGGCCGAAGTGCCGTTGCGCCCGGTCGATGCCTCCAGCCCGAACCGTCCGCCGGTGGTCTCCGATGCCGCGCCGGATTTTGTGAAAACCGTCACCGCCGCGATGCTGGCCGGGCTCGGCGATGCGCTACCGGTCTCCGCGCTGCCGCCGGATGGCACCTGGCCAATGGGCACCACGCGCTGGGAAAAACGCAATATCGCCGAAGAGATCCCCATCTGGAAGGAGGAGCTGTGCACTCAGTGTAACCACTGCGTCGCCGCCTGCCCGCATTCAGCGATTCGCGCCAAAGTGGTCCCTCCGCAGGCCATGGAGGCGGCCCCGGCCAGTCTGCACTCCCTGGATGTCAAATCGCGCGATATGCGCGGGCAGAAATATGTCCTGCAGGTGGCGCCGGAAGATTGCACCGGCTGTAACCTGTGCGTGGAAGTGTGTCCGGCAAAAGACCGGCAGAATCCTGAAATCAAGGCCATCAACATGATGTCGCGCCTTGAGCATGTGGAAGAAGAGAAAGTGAACTACGACTTCTTCCTCAACCTGCCGGAAATCGACCGCAGCACTCTGGAGCGGATTGATATCCGCACCTCGCAACTGATCAGCCCGCTGTTTGAATATTCCGGGGCCTGTTCCGGCTGCGGCGAAACGCCGTATATCAAACTGCTGACCCAGCTGTACGGGGATCGGATGCTGATCGCTAACGCCACCGGCTGCTCGTCGATTTACGGCGGTAATCTGCCATCCACACCGTATACCACCGACGCCAACGGCCGTGGCCCGGCGTGGGCAAACTCGCTGTTCGAAGACAACGCCGAATTTGGCCTCGGCTTCCGCTTAACCGTCGACCAGCACCGTCAGCGCGTCATGCGCCTGCTGGCAACGTTTGCCGATAAACTGCCGCCAGCGTTGTATGAGGCGCTGCAGGCCGACGCCACCCCGGAGGTGCGCCGCGAACAGGTGGCCGAGCTACGCCAGGTTCTGGCTAATGAAGCCGGTGCGAAGGAGCTCTTAACCGATGCCGATGCGCTGGTTGAGAAATCCATCTGGCTTATCGGCGGCGATGGCTGGGCCTATGACATTGGCTTCGGCGGTCTCGACCACGTCCTGAGCCTGACCGAAAACGTCAACATTCTGGTTCTCGATACCCAGTGTTATTCCAATACCGGCGGCCAGGCATCGAAGGCGACTCCGCTCGGCGCGGTCACCAAATTTGGTGAGCATGGCAAGCGCAAGGCGCGTAAGGACCTCGGCGTCAGCATGATGATGTACGGACATGTTTACGTCGCGCAAATTTCGCTGGGGGCGCAGCTGAATCAGACGGTGAAAGCGATTCAGGAAGCGGAGGCCTACCCTGGCCCGTCGCTGATTATCGCCTACAGCCCCTGCGAAGAGCACGGTTACGATCTGGCGCTCAGCCACGATCAGATGCGTCAGCTGACCGCCACCGGCTTCTGGCCGCTGTACCGCTTCGACCCTCGTCGTGCGGATGAAGGCAAACTGCCGCTGGCGCTGGACTCTCGCCCACCGTCAGATGCGCTGGCCGAAACGCTGCTTAACGAGCAACGTTTCCGTCGCCTCAACTCCCAGCAACCCGAAGTGGCGGAGCAGCTGTGGAAGGATGCGGCGGCGGATTTGCAAAAACGCTATGACTTCCTGGCCCAGATGGCCGGCAAAGCGGAGAAACCGGCAACCGAGAGTTAACCCGCTCTGTTTTTAAGCCTCAGCATAAAAAAAGCCCGAATATTCATTCGGGCTTGTCATTTTTATCGTCAAAATAATATCGTGCGTGAATATGTGACGAACATAATAAAGAAACTGGCGACAATAGAAGGCAATAACGCACGGATAATAAGCGAATAATCCCGTTCTGTATAATTTTTATTTTGTATATATTCAGTTTATACATTCACCAAACCATTATCATAACAGGTGTATTTTTTAGCCTACAGGTTCTATTACCGCTCAGATCATTTTTCACCCTTACACCTCTTTGTTATTTATAACACCCTCAGCACCACTCTAAATTTAAAATAAAAACACTTCAGAAACATCCAATTGAAGTCATCATTATGTATAACGCTTATCAAATACGTTATTCATCGCCTGCAGATTTATAAAGGAATCAACATAATATTGGCCTGATATTTAAAACACATTATATCCGGCATGAGCAATGTCCATAAAAAGTCTCGTTCCATATGCGGGTATTGCGACGATGTACGACTTCAAGCGAAATACTTTGCCGGTGTTTATTCTATAGCCAGTCTATAGGGCACAGATGACAACGCCTTATCGCATAACGCTCCTCTGGCGCCTGCATCGTCGCACCGGTGCCACTGTATCCGCGGTGATGCAAAGTCCCGCCCACAGCAACGCTGTTTTATCGCGTCGTGCCGGGAACATCAATCAAATCAAAACAATATCCCTGGTGTATTAAAACCGTTACCCGATAAATGATATATTGCCGGTAAAGCCTGCCGTAAAGGACGCCAGCCATGGATCATCAACCCGTAAAATCATCCCGAATCGCCTCCATCGCCTATGACGAAGCCTCTGGCATCCTCGAAATCCGGTTTCACGACGCCACCACGCTCCGCTATGAGAAGGTGCCCGAACGCATCTATCGCCTTTTTTTGCAGGTGGTCTCCAAGGGACGTTTTTATGATGGCGTCATCAAAGGGAAATTTACCGAACATCGGGGTAGCTCACGCTAAAATGTGACCCGTCATGGTACATCATGCCGCCAAATGGCGTACACTTTAAGCGGTTACTTAAACAGGAGGTTTTATGGCCAGAATAATTCTTGTACCTATTGATATATCTGAAAAAGAATTAACTCAACGCGTTGTCTGTCACGTTGAGGCGGAAGCGCGTATTGACGATGCCGAAGTACACTTTCTGACCGTGATTCCATCCCTTCCCTACTACGCCTCGCTGGGGATGGCCTATACCACCGAACTACCGCCGATGGATGAGTTTAAAGCGGAATCGGAAACGCGTCTGAAAGAGTTCGTCGCTCAGTTCGCCATTCCTGAAGACCGGGTGCATTTCCATGTTAAGGAAGGTTCGCCGAAGGATAACATTCTGGAGCTGGCGAAAACGCTGCCGGCCGATCTGGTGATTATCGCCTCTCACCGCCCGGACATAACGACCTATCTGCTCGGCTCAAACGCCGCGGCCGTCGTTCGTCATGCCGACTGTTCCGTACTGGTTGTGCGTTAACCCCTTCAGCCCGCCCTCACGGCGGGCTTTTTATCTCAACATCTGTCAGGTTAAACTACCGGAAATGTGCTGACATCCCCACCGCGAATCCGTACCATACACGCCACAGACTTAGACTGACGTCATTAATTGCGACCACCCGCCGTGCCGTGGGCAGAGTGCGTGTGCCACACCATGAATTGAGCTATTATTAAATGCTGCAAAATCAAGAAATTAGCAAAAAAGAAAAGTACAACCTCGATAAATTGCAAAAGCGCCTGCGCCGTAACGTCGGCGAAGCCATTGCCGATTTCAACATGATCGAAGACGGCGACCGGATTATGGTTTGCCTGTCCGGCGGTAAAGATAGCTACACCATGCTGGAAATCCTGCGCAGCCTGCAGAAAAGCGCGCCGATTTCATTCTCGCTGGTCGCGGTCAACCTCGATCAGAAGCAGCCGGGTTTTCCCGCCCACATTCTGCCGGAATATCTCGAGCAGCTTGGCGTCGAGTACAAAATTGTCGAAGAAAACACCTACGGGATCGTCAAAGAGAAGATTCCTGAAGGCAAAACCACCTGCTCGCTCTGTTCGCGTCTGCGTCGCGGTATCCTGTACCGTACCGCCAGTGAACTGGGCGCGACTAAGATTGCCCTCGGCCATCACCGCGACGATATTTTACAGACGCTGTTCCTGAACATGTTCTACGGCGGCAAAATGAAAGGCATGCCGCCGAAGCTGATGAGCGATGACGGTAAACACATCGTGATTCGCCCGCTGGCATACTGCCGTGAAAAAGATATTGAGCGTTTTTCGCAGGCGAAAGGTTTCCCGATCATTCCGTGCAACCTGTGCGGTTCGCAGCCTAACCTGCAGCGCCAGGTGATCGCCGATATGCTGCGCGACTGGGATAAGCGCTATCCTGGCCGTATAGAAACCATGTTCAGCGCCATGCAGAACGTGGTGCCGTCGCATCTGAGCGACATTAACCTGTTTGACTTTAAAGGGATTAACCACAACTCAGAAGTGGTTGATGGCGGCGATCTGGCGTTTGACCGGGAAGAGATTCCGCTGCAGCCTGCCGGCTGGCAGCCGGAAGACGATGCCGCGCAGCTGGATGAACTGCGCCTGAACGTGGTCGAAGTGAAGTAACCCACCGGCGTCTCAGAGTCACCTCTGAGACGCCTTGTCATCGCTTATTTCAGCAGGCGAACGCGGCAGTTTTTGCCTTTAATCTTACCGTTCTGCAGCTGCTTATAGGCCTTCTGCGCCACGCTCTGGCGAATGGCCACATAGACATGCGCAGGATGGACGTTAATCTTGCCGATGTCGGCGCCGTCAAAGCCCATATCGCCGGTCAACGCGCCGAGCACATCGCCGGCGCGCATTTTCGCTTTCTTCCCGCCATCGATACACAGCGTCGCCATCTCTGCGTGAAGCGGTTTGATATTGCCGTTGGTCGGCGCGCTCACCCAGTTCAGCTTCAGCTGCAGCATCTCTGCCAGGATATTGGCGCGCTGCGCCTCTTCCGGCGCGCAGAGGCTGATAGCCAGACCGCTCTCACCCGCGCGGGCGGTACGCCCGATACGGTGCACGTGAACTTCCGGATCCCAGGCCAGCTCATAGTTAACCACCAGCTCCAGCGATTTAATATCGAGGCCGCGCGCGGCAACGTCGGTGGCGACCAGCACACGAGAACTCCCGTTGGCAAATCGCACCAGCGTCTGATCGCGATCGCGTTGTTCAAGATCGCCGTGCAGCGACAGCGCGCTCTGCCCCGCGGCATTCAGCGAATCGCAAACCGCCTGACAATCTTTTTTGGTGTTGCAAAACACCACGCAAGAGGCCGGCTGATGCTGGCTGAGCAGCGTTTGCAGCAGCGGGATTTTTCCGCGCTGGGAGGTTTCGAAAAACTGCTGCTCGATTGCCGGCAGCGCGTCGACGGAATCGGTCTCAATGGTCAGCGGATGGTTTTGTACCCGCCCGCTGATCGCCGCGATCGCTTCCGGCCAGGTGGCGGAGAACAGCAGCGTCTGACGTTCGGCCGGGGCAAAGCGGATCACCTCATCGATGGCCTCGCTGAAGCCCATATCCAGCATCCGATCGGCTTCATCCATCACCAGCGTCTGCAGCGCATCCAGCGACACGGTGCCCTTTTGCAGGTGATCTAACAAACGGCCCGGTGTGGCGACGATGATATGCGGCGCATGCTGCAGCGAATCGCGCTGCGCGCCGAAAGGCTGCCCGCCGCAAAGGGTCAAAATTTTAATATTCGGTAAAAAGCGCGCCAGACGACGCAGCTCACCCGCGACCTGATCGGCCAGTTCGCGGGTCGGGCACAGTACCAGAGATTGTGTCTGGAACAGGGTAGCATCAACATGTTGAAACAGCCCCAGACCAAATGCCGCTGTTTTACCGCTACCGGTTTTGGCCTGCACGCGCACATCTTTACCCGCCAGAATCGCGGGCAAGGCGGCGGCCTGCACAGGGGTCATCGTGAGATAACCCAGCTCATTGAGATTGGCGAGCTGGGCAGCGGGTAAAACGTTCAGTGTTGAAAAAGCGGTCACAATTTTTTCTCGAATTAACAGGCACACAAAGGGCAGGCGCGTATCCTCGCAGATCTGCGCCTGCGATGCGACAATTTAATCGGCTCATCGTCCGGCGGCGGGTCGGGCAGCGGATGCGGGCGCGGCCGGGGATCGGGCACCGGTATGGGATCGTTAGGTTCTGGCGAGACAGGGATCGATGTCAGGGGCTGATAGCGCATGGTGATTCTCCCGGGAATGAGCGGGTATACCCATTAAGCGTAGAAGCTGCTAACCAGAGAGCAAAAAAAAGCCGACTTAATCAAGTCGGCGTCGTACGAATCAATTGTGCTATGCAGTAATTCAAAAAAGGAAGTAAGACAATATGGAGCGCAACGCCCATCGCTTGACGTTGCATTCACCTGCGAGAGAGATATTGCCCCGAATGGGTAGACGGTTTATTGATTTCGCTCAAACATTCCCGGATTTTCACGCGATGGACGGCGATAAAAAGCGATTATTTACAGCCATTTACTACGATGTAACCACCATGTAACACCGCCAATGAGAACGACTAACATTATGCAGAAGATAGAAAAGCCTAAATGCCACTCATTGCCGGGGATCCCGCCCAGGTTGACGCCAAACAGACCGGTCAAAAAGGTGCTGGGCAGAAACACCATCGCCATCAGCGACATGGTATAGGTACGACGCGACAGCGCCTCCTGCATAATCTGAGCAATCTCATCGCTCATAATCGCCGTCCGGGAAATACAGCTGTCAATCTCATCGAGGCCCCGCCCCAGCCGGTCGGCGATATCCTGCATTCTGCGGCGGTGATCGTCATTCATCCACGGCAGACGCTCGCTGGCAAGGCGGGAGTAGACATCGCGCTGCGGAGACATATAGCGGCGCATCACGATCAGCTGTTTGCGCAGCAGCGCCAGAAAACCACGCGGCGGCACCTGCTGATCCAGCAGGTTATCTTCGAGGTCGATAATCCGGTCATGCAGCTGCTCGATAAATTCGCTGGCGTGATCGGTCAGCGCATCGCAAATATCCACCAGCCAGCCGCCGCAGTCCACCGGCCCGGTTCCCTCGCGCAGATCGCCGAGCACATCATCCAGCGCCAGCACCCGACGCTGGCGGGTAGAGACGATTAAGCGCTCGTCCATATACAGGCGCATCGCCACCAGCTGGTCAGGCCGCTCATCGGTACTGCCGTTAATGCAGCGCAGCGTAATTAACGTTCCGTCCCCCACCCGGGTGACCCGGGGACGGGTACTTTCCCCGGCTAAGGCATCGCGGACGCTGTTGGGTAACAGCGGAGTGGATGCCAGCCATTCGGCGCTATCGGCGTGGGTATAGTTCAGATGCAACCAACAGGGATGCTCCTTATCGATAGCGTCACTGTCAGTCAGCGGCTTCACGCCGCCCTGCCCGTCGAATTGCCAGGCAAAAACCGCATCCGGCACGTTCAATTCCGATCCCTTAATGGCGTCCACCAGACCTCCGTCAGTCAGTTCTTATTTTTGCTAGTCTAGCCTGACACATCGGTTAATCAAGGGGTAAAGTCAGCAGGGTGCTGAATTCGCTGATGAAAAGCGGACGAGGAGAAACATAAAAAAAGAACCCGCCGACGGCGGGTTATGAGTGCGTTTCATAAGAATATGTCCAGCCCGCTGAATGAACCACCGCCAGAATGAATACCGGCGGGACGGCAGGCTAGCAGGAGCCGTTCATTTTTTCTCTTCTGCGTACTGACGAGCGTTATCGTGCAAATTGGTACACATGTTTTTATCTCCTTCATTGTTATGAGCAGGAGTAAGAGTAGACCGGAGTTGCCGTTTTGCAAACCCGCCCCTCAAAAAAGTCTCGCCCCGCCCCGACGCCCTGATGAAGCGCCGTCGCGGATATATTGACCGGTAACGATGAGCGGTTGGGGGGCCTGCAGAACGTTGCGCCATACCGCCCGATACCTCCTCCGTAGAGCGGGCGGCCACCCTTTCCTCACCCCATCGCTGCTCCACTCCAGAAGGTGATGCAAGGACGATTTCTTTTCCTGCGAAATGCTGTATTATGCGAGTTATTGCAGCATTTTGCAGGATTTCATCACCATGCATAAAACCGCCAGACAAAAGTACCTGGTCGACCTTATTAGTGAAAACGGGCAAGTCAGTATCAGTGACCTGGTTGAAAAGCTGCAGGTTTCTGCAGACACCCTGCGCCGCGATCTGGCCGATCTTGAAAAGCAGGGGCTGGCGCAGAAGAACCACGGCGGCGCAATCGCGCTCGACATTTCCGCAATGAATCGCCAGGGCCGAAATGCCCTGCTGCCGCAGACTAAACAGCGTTTAGGCCGCCTGGTCGCCAGCAAAATACCCGCCGGTTCGACCCTCTTTTTAGATGCCGGCAGTACCGTTCTGGCCGTCGCGACCCAGATTCAAGGCCCGATGACGGTTATCACCACCTCATTAGATATTGCCTCGCATTTCAGCACCCGCCCGGATATCCAGCTGATCATGCTGGGGGGAACATGGGATGTGCAGCAGCGGCTGTTTGCCGGCAGCGCCACCCTGGCATTGCTGGCGCGCTATCGTGCCGATATCGCCATCCTCGGCGCCTGCGCCATCCATGCGCAACTCGGTTTAAGCGCCAGCCAGGAGGCCGATGCTGAAATCAAACGCGCCATGCTGGCGGCAAGCACCGAGCACTGGCTGGTCGCCGATCATATGAAGTTGAACCACTGCGAGCCGCATCTGGTGGCCGAATTAACAGACATACATCAGTTATTTTTAGACAAGCCCTGGGAAGAGCTCGGGGATACTAGCGCGCTGCAGGTCAACATTGCTGACGCTCAATAACGTGGAGAGGGTAATGAAAAAAGTCATCGCTCGTGAAGGTAAAAACATTAATATTGCGCTGATCGGCTATGGGTTCGTCGGCAAAACGTTTCACGCCCCGCTGATTCAGTCGGTGGAAGGCCTCACGCTGGCGGTCGTTGCGTCCGGCGATGAAGAGAAGGTGAAGCGCGATCTGCCGGATGTCACCGTCATCGGCTCGCCAGAACAGGCCATTCAACACCCGGATATTGACCTGGTGGTGATCGCCTCCCCCAACGCCACGCACGCCCCGTTAGCCAAACTGGCGCTGAATGCCGGGAAACATGTGGTAGTGGATAAGCCCTTTACGCTGGATATGCAGGAAGCCCGCGAGCTGATTGCGCTGGCGGAAGAGAAGCAGCTGCTGCTTTCGGTCTTCCATAACCGCCGCTGGGACAGCGATTTCCTCGGCATTAAACAGGTTATCGAACAAGGACTTATCGGCAATGTTAAGCACTTTGAGTCGCATTTTGACCGTTTCCGCCCGGAGGTTCGCGTGCGCTGGAGAGAACAAAATGTCCCCGGCAGCGGATTATGGTTCGATTTGGGGCCGCACCTGATCGATCAGGCGCTACAGCTGTTCGGCCTGCCGCAGTCGGTGCAGGCCAATATCGCCACCCTGCGCCAGGGCGCGGAGATTAATGACTGGGCGCATGTGGTCTTAAACTACGCGCAGCATAAGGTGATTTTGCACTGCAGCATGCTGGTGGCCGGTGGCGTATCGCGCTTTACCGTCCACGGAGATAAAGGCAGCGTGGTGAAACAGAAAGCCGATTGCCAGGAAAGCCAGCTGCTGGCCGGGGTGGTTCCCGGCAGCGAAAGCTGGGGGCATGACGACGACAGCCTCGTGGTGTTTGATGCCAGCTCGCAGTCGCGCGAGATCCCTACTCCGCAGGGCGACCAGCGCCAGTACTATATTAACGTGCGCGATGCGTTAACCGGAAAGATCGAGAACCCGGTCCATCCGCTGCAGGCGCTGGCGGTAATGGCGGTATTAGAAGCGGCGGTACAGTCGGCGGAATCAGGTACGGTGCAAAGCGTTGCGCTGACCGCGGATGAGCTGGCGGCATTGCAATAATCAGGGGGCTCCCATGACCTGCGGTTTCCACAGGTCATGCCCCGCCGCTCGTGGCTGGTCGCGGTACTCACCGTGCCAGCCCATTCAGCCGATCGCGCAGATTGTCCGCCGTTCAGCGACGTTGATACCAGGCGGATATCCTCGCCCGCAGCCAGGTATGGTTTTCGGCTACATTCTTATCGGTTGGCTCCGGCTGACGGCGCGCCCTGAAACCAGCGGTACCTTTTCAGGTAGTTATGCCCTCGCCTGCAGCGCTTAATATTATTAAATAAAATAATGACGAATATAGCGCTGTATTAATCAAAGGGAACAGTTCAACTTAAGCGTGTACGCTTACTTTGTACTAAGATGCTTATCCAACAGATGCGTTAAGATATCGTCTCAGGATCAGGATGGATTGATCAGCATGACCAGAACAGAAAGGCTTCTCGAATTACTACAGATATTAAGGGCGCAAAGATACCCGATCACCGCATCCACTCTCTCGATAAGATTAGGAGTAAGTGTACGCTCCCTTTACAGAGATATAAAAACGCTACAACATCAAGGCGTGTGCATTGAAGGCGGTGCTGGAATTGGTTATATCATTAAGTCTGACTTTCATTTGCCACCCTTAAACCTTTCTCATGAAGAAATCAATGCTATTACGCTTGGGTTAAATTGGGTATCTCATAATACGGATTATGATTTCAAGAATACCGCAAGGAATGCCCTTGCCAAAATACACGCCGTCATTCCTGGTGAATTAAAAAATCTTATTGAAAGTCAATCCTATCTGATCGGTCCTTCAGAAAATAATGAACTGTTTTTTGAAGATATCCGCAATGCTATTAAAAAGCGAAAGAAAATCGAAATAAAGTATTGTGACAAGAAAGACACTTACTCTTCTCGAGTCATATGGCCCATCGGATTGGTATATATGGAGTCATGCTGGCTTTTGGTGGCCTGGTGTGAGATGAGAAATGATTTTCGTCATTTTAGAACTGACAAAATTAAAGAGCTGGTACAACTGGATTCTACATATAGTGAAAGCAGAACGGTTTTATTGAAAAAATGGAGATTCAAAGAAGGGATCTGCGAGGGGAAAGAGTACTGACAAAAACTGTCACAGCTAATTTGTATACTCACCCCGATGAAAGACTCCATTCTACTTCATAGGGGGAATTATGAATTTCCAGAATAAAGTTGCTGTCATAACAGGAAGTACTGCAGGTATCGGTGAGGCAGTTGCAGAGCAATTACACAAATATGGCGCGAAGGTCGTTATTGTATCCCGTTCCTCAGCGCAGGCTAAACAAAAAGCGAAACGATTAACTTCACAGGGACCACAAGCGCTGGGGATCGGCTGTGATGTCTCACAACCGGAACAAGTACAGAAAATGATCGCTCAGGTTATCCAACAGTTCGGCAGACTTGATTACGCTGTAAATAATGCAGGCTTAACCGGTGAACATGGTAAAAACATAACAGAGCAAACGGTTGAAAACTGGGATAAGGTTATTGCCACCTCCTTGAGCGGCGTTTTTTACTGTCTGAAATATGAAATACCTGAGATGATGAAATTTGGTGGTTCTATCGTTAATTTATCTGCAGTAAATGGCCTGGTTGGCATTCCTGGATTAGCACCTTACACCGTGGCTAAACACGGTATAATCGGTTTAACCCAAACCGCAGCGTTAGAATTTGCAAGCCAGGACATTCGAATCAACGCAGTCGCTCCGGGCTATGTCCAAACCCCACGAATGACTGAATTTCCTGAAAATATCGTACGTAGTTTCGCAAATAGCCACCCTATGAAAAGGATGGCAACAATGCAAGAAATAGCAGACTTCATATTGTTTTTGCTTTCAGACAAATCAGCGTTCTGTACCGGAGGCGTTTATCCAATCGATGGTGGTTATTTAGCCGAGTAACATCCCGCGAAAATTCTTTTAAACTGTAAGAGTTGCTTTAACAAAGTGGCAGGCTCAATGAGAGCGTGCAAATATACAGTTAACGCTTCCGCTGTAGGGCTATTGATAACAATATTTCCCGTATGGATTAACAGGAGTACAGATGTTCGACTCTCCAGGGGTTCATACATCATGCCATTAACAACGTCCGCTCCTGGCACTTAGCACTCTGGCCAGTGGCGCCAGGGTGGCGTTAAGTTAGAGGAGACGTTGACTTCACCGCACGTCCGCAAAGTCAACATCACTCATGTGCAGGGCATCAGCACGATGCCCGATACAAAATGGCCGTATGGGCAAGCGGCCATTATGGGTTATCCAATGCACTCCCGTCTAAGCCGGTAAGTCGCTATCCGTTGAACGTGTTAGTGTTTCCCATTGCTCGATTTCCTTATCTAATGCAGCGAGTTTTTGCCGCACTAAACTCAATGCATCGCTGCCCAACAATAAATGCGTGGGTGGGTTCTGGCTCTCAATGATTGTCAGTATGGCGCGGGCAGCCATCACGGGATCGCCGGGTTGCTTGCCGCTTTTTTCCATACGCGCCTGCCGAATGGGTTCGAAAAGAGCATCATAGTCCGGGATGCTACGCGCGCTGCGTACCATTGAACGCCCGGCCCAGTCGGTGCGAAACGACCCTGGCGCCACGGCGGTCACGTGTATATTGAACGGGATAAGCTCTTTGCTTAACGTTTCTGATATGCCTTCCAGCGCAAATTTGCTGCCACAGTAATAGCTGATGCCGGGCAGAGTAATAAAACTGCCCATTGAGGTGATATTAATAATATGGCCACGACGGCGCTGGCGCATGCCCGCTAGCACGGCTTTCATCATTGCCACTGCGCCAAACACATTCACCTCAAACTGGTGGCGCATCTCTGCGAGCGAGGCTTCTTCCATGATGCCTTCATGGCCGTAACCGGCATTGTTCACCAGCACATCAACCGGACCGACGGTCGATTCAACCTCCGCTACCACCTCAGCAATACGCCCGGCGTCCGTAACATCCAGCAAGCGGCCGAAAGCCCGCTGTGCATCAAGGGCCTCGAAAGCCTGCTTTGCGTGGTGATTACGCACGGTCCCGATAACCCGATGACCTGCGGTGAGTGCTTCCTGCGCCAGCGCACGACCAAAGCCGCTGCTGACGCCAGTGATTAAAATCGTTTTTACCGATGTCATAAAAAAGAACTCCCATGAACAGTGAAGGTTGCATGGTATTCTCTGTACTGTCCTATTTTTAGGCCGAATCTTCTCTTTTTATTGCCTGATTTTATGAGGTGCCGTGATGTCCGGGATGATTAGCATGATGAAAACACTGGCCGCGCAGGAGGGGTACAACCTGACCGCGCTGCCTGATGTGCGAATCTTGCGTGCCGACCGGCCGCTTGCCAGAACACCTGTGCTGTACGATCCGGGGATCGTGATTGTCTGCCAGGGCAGCAAATGCGGCTATTTCGGCCAGCAGACCTATTTATATGATGAGCAGCACTACCTGGCGGTTTCGGTGCCAGTGCCGTTTGTGATGGAAACCGACGCCTCGGCAGAACATCCGTTGCTGGCGATTTATATGCATCTGAATTTTCAGCTTGCCGCTGAACTGATGTTACAGATTGAACAGCATGGTGCCCCGCATCCCCCCGCCGTGCCGCAAAGCATGATGTCGAGTCCGATGGATGACGCGGTAAAAACAGCGGTGCTGCGTTTGCTAGAAGTTCTGAACAATCCGCTTGAGGCGGCGATCCTTGGCCCTGCGCGGGTGCGTGAGCTCTATTTCCGTGTTCTGACAGGCGAGCAAGGCAACGCAATGCGCGCCGCGCTGGCCTTGCAAGGGCAATTCGGCAAAATCGGTAAAGTGCTACAGCGCATCCATGCTCTCTACGCTGAGCCGTTCACGCTGACGCAGCTGGCGCTGGAAGCAGGAATGAGTGTGCCGACGTTTCATAGCCATTTCAAAGCGATAACCCGGATGCCGCCGATGCAGTATGTGAAATCGGTCCGCCTGCACCAGGCGCGCATGCTGATGGTGCGCCAGCAGATCACCGCCAGCGCCGCGAGTTACGCCGTAGGCTATGAAAGCCCGTCGCAGTTTAATCGCGAGTTCAAACGCCTGTTTGGCCTGCCACCGGCGGAGGAGATAAAACGTATGCAGCGTAATTTCGCCGTTCCGCCACCCCAGCAAGCCTCGGTATTTATTTCATCGCATTAAGCTTAATCAGAGGGCAAATAGCGTTTCAATTTCAATCTTGAGATCGGGTGCAAAGAGACGGCTGACTTCCACCAGCGAACTGGCAGGCAAGTGATCGCCGTAATAGCGGTAGAGTACCTCGCGCAGCGCGTTGATCTCGTCAAAAGAGGTAATGAAAATAGTGACTTTAATGAGGGACGAGAAATCAGCACCCTCTGCGGTGACGATTTTACAAATCTGACTGAATATCTCCTCAGCCTGTTCAACGATGCCTGATTGTTGTGCGGGTGTGCCAAATGCGGTAAGCCCCGAGATATAGAGCGTATCGCCATGTCTCACGGAGTGAACGTAGGGGGCCTTTACCTCACCTAACTCAGGATAATTTTTGCGAATCAGCCTGTTCATAATGGGTTCCTTAATGGGACCAGACAGAAATCAATCTTATCATTGTCTTGTTACGGCTCAATATTCATCAGCATAGCGAACACTGCTTACTCCGTTTGCTCAGTTTTGGCCATTCAGTTAGTCTTGAAAAATTCAACCTCACTTAGCCTCATTGTAAGTATCCCACCCAGGCGAACCATGCACTTTTAGATATCTAACCTAACGTGTCGTAATGTCCGAGATATCCTCTTGTGGTGCAAAGCACTCTTCGCCAACGGTCAGTGGCCGCTGTGAGCGAAAAACAGAAGTTCTGAATGTTTACTTACATCGAGGTGCCTTGGGTCATCGTAAGCAGATCACTGCAGTTGACTAAAAGGATAATGACAAATCTCAGCTGATAACTGATAATTATTAGCTGTTAAGTAACACCAGAACGGATAATGGCTATGTGTTACTATAATAAAAATGGGGTCTTGAGGGGTTAGGGATTATACATATATGAGATTTTATAGCATAGATTATCTACAAACACAGTCTAGCATCAATGATTATTTAAAATACATCGTTATATTTAGTACTTTATTTATCCTGATCGTTGTTTTTAGTCTGTACATGCGCCATCGTTTGCAAACTAAATATCGTGACTTAACAATCATAGCCTTCTTATTTTTGCTCTTCATTTCCGGTGTGCAATATGCTGATTATACTGATAGTAAAAATATACATTCCCAATCATCACAAATGGTTAATTTTGTCAGGTCCTTATCACAAAAAAAAGATGTGGATGTGAATGCTATATTTTCCAGTTCAGTACAACTCTCTGATGGCATTATCGTTAAAGTTAACGATCTTTTTTATCGCGTCAACTTAAGTCCGGATCAAAAAACATACAATTTAGTAGAGGTTTCGTTAGTAAACCCAGAAATAGAAATCATAAAAAACTGAGGTGTAGAAATGATAATTTATTTACCTATCATTATAAAGTTGGGGCTGGGGATACTGTGTTTAATTGTTCAAATAAATCTTATGGGAAAAGGGAATCTGGCCCCCTCATCCGCAATGGACCAGGTTCAAAACTATGTGCTGGGGGGGATTATAGGAGGCGTAATTTACAACGAATCTATAACAGTACTCCAGTTTGTCCTGGTCCTAATCATATGGACTTTTTTGGTCTTTTCTCTTAAGTTTTTTAAAGAAAACAATCGGTTAGTTAAAAGAATTATTGATGGAAAACCTATTACTTTAGTACACAATGGCAGCATTAATGTCAAGGAGTGTTTACGGAATGGTGTTTCTGCAAATGATTTAATGTTCAAATTAAGAGCAAATGGCATTTATGAAATAGAACAACTAAAACGCGTAGTTCTCGAACAAAATGGGCAATTAACCATCATACAAAGTGGCGATGAAAATATACGCTACCCTATTATAGTGGACGGTTTAGCCAACCATGATCTGCTAGAAATCCTTAATAAAGACAATGAATGGTTAGAACATGAAGTTACGAAGAAAGGCTTTAATAAAATTAGTGAAGTATATTTAGGTGAGTACTTATCGGGTAGGATTAATTTATACGGATATGAAAAATAACATCCAAAAATTAATGCCCATTTATCAAGAGGCAGCCATTTTAGGTGTGCCTCTGTCTGAGAACACTGAAATCAACGTTCGATCCTGGCACAGGGCTGCTGTTGCAGCTCTGACAACCTTAGTCTTCAATCGGCTCAGAGATCTCTAACGCATCATCTACTTCAATGCCCAGATCACGCACTCACTCGCTAATGGCGGAAAACCTTATTGATGAGTATTGGCTATTCGTCAATCCGATTCTGCTGGGGCAAGGCATTCCCTTGTTCCAAAATATAAAAGACAGAACCTCACTCATGCTGGTGAAGAGTAACGTTTTGTCGTCGGGCGTAGTGTGTCTGCAATACGAGGTGAAACGAAATCAATAATGCCAGGTTCCGATAGTTCAGCAACAGGAATAAAACTCCGGGCGGCTGCATTTCTGCGAAAGTGTCGCCAATCGATGTTTTGCGGTATGTGTCTACCCTGATTGACAATAGCACCTAAGGGGCCGCAACATCCGCTCCTGGCATGAAGCGGACGAACTGACTGAGCGGAAGGTCTGCTTTGAGCGAGGTGCGGAAGCTCGCTGTCAAGCTGCCGGATGGTCCAAATCACGGTTTTAAGCCGTGACTCGCTAAATTTCACATGTGAAAGTTAAGCTGGCGTTGTTTCCAGGAAGACCAGCGCTCTGAAGGATTCCCCACTTGACCGGTTAGCCAACCATCATACCGAAGGTCAGAATTTCGCTCATCACCTTAATCTCGACACAGTTTGGTGGTTATTGAGATACCATTGGGCATTGATGTGATGAACTAGCCTCTTTTCCAGTGCAAATCCATCAAAACTCAATTAAGTTATCAGTCTGAGCATACTGAACTTTTGGTCTAGTCATAGACTAATAAAAGATCGAGGAATCGCCTCTTTATAATCAGATGAGCCATCACCATTGTACAAAAAGTTGTCACTATTACCCTCTAGGCTGAAATCTTTCGAGAACGAATCAATTCTTCACGTAAATAATAAGCTCTAGCAGAGCTAGTTTCTACTATTCCTGTTAAGAGAAGCAGACATATATCGTACATTCTTCTACTAAGAGTTCCTCGATTTTCTATCTGCAAAAATCTTCCAACCACCATTTCTATATAGAATGCTGTATTCACTTGCTTCCCGATAATATATCGATTGGCACTGTAATGCTCAGCTAAAATAAGAATACCTTCTTCGAAGAATACGTTGTAGAAGTTATAAATCAATGAAGACAAGGCTTCAAATACATGGCTATTATGTGCAGATTGCTTTGCAAAACCGAGCAAATATTTAGCACCTTGCTTCATATCTTTCTCTTCATTCTCATGTCCTTGCCATGGGCAATCCGCATACATCATTCCACGCAGTAGCTGATTTAGGTCATTCTGTAAACCGATATAATGGTCATTAACATCATTCAAAGCTATCTTGTGTGCTTCTGGTGCTAACAGGCACCAAAGTGCCCATATAGCATCATAATCACCTTCTTTTTCTACAGAGACATGATAGGAGAGTGTTAACGAATAAATGAAGCCGGGAGCTTTTGAACACCCTAATACCAATAGATCTTTAAAGGGCATGAAGTTATTGTTTCTTGAGGAAACAACATGTTCAGAGAGACAGTCTTGAATCTGCTTTTTAATTTCATGATTTATTTTTTCATCACCACTCGAACGATGGTTTTGATACTCCGTATCAAATACAAAACTCATTAACCTATTGACCAACTGAATTTGTATCTCATCCTTAGTACAGTAAGGAACCATTAGCATTGGTAAATGAATAAACCACGAACAGTGGCTTTCCAAAGATATATCGTTAACTGAAAGCTTAAACTTTCCCTCAACCAAGTCGTTACGAAAAGTTGTTAAAAGATCATTCCATTTTTCGAGTGCGGCTTGCAATTCAGCACCTTGTAAATAATAAAACCTACGCACATCACTATCTTTCCTTCGTAATCTGGCATACTCAACCATTCCACCTATACAACGGGATGCTAATTCAGCGTCTCTAGACCAAAGAAACTCTCTTACTCCCTTTGCAGCACAAGCACTAACGTTCAGGTTCTCATGCGTTAATGCTGTAGCTAAAGCAAACTTCAACTGTTCTATTTGTTCTGAATCTAGATCTAAATCAAATAACTTAGGTAAGACAAATGCACATGCTCCAGAGCCATAATAATCAGTCTTATCATGTGCAGCTGTCCCATTCATATTGTCTGCGTGCATGAATATTGATTCCAGGATAATTCCTAAGCACCACTTTTTATCTTCATAGCTCAATTCTAAAAGGATATCACGGACACAAACCGCTGCAACAGTTGTGATTGTACCAACCGCCATATCGGCAAAGTTGTGAACTTCACCTTTTTGGAGGGCGCTGAGCAACCCCTTAGTAGCTATTAACGCATCCTGATATGAAGAGAAGTATTTTTCTTCTAGTAATTGCTCATCGAATAGTTTTCTACCCCATAAGTTTAAACTAGTTACGGTGTTATCCATTGCATGCTTTTCATTAAACTCTTGTTGATCCAGCTTTAAATCTTCCGGAAGCTCTGATGAGCTTTGAAACAATACTCTGTCATTTTTTTTGTCTTCAATTACTTCCCAAGTCCTTGTATCGACTCTATGCACCATATACCGAAGGCTTTTTTCATTACTTGCAATAGCTTCATTTTTCAGTTCATCAACAATTTTTAAAACATCATCCCTTAGGTCATTTACGAACTGAAGCCTTGTTAATAAGGTTTCTAATGACTCTTTTCTCCATGGTCTAAGTGCTGCTTCTCTTCTCTCTTCCATGTATATTTTCGACAATGCATCCCTATTAAGACCAAAGAAATGCATCTCATTTTCACCCATTTCTTGAGTCATTCGAATCAAGTCTAAATGGTATAAATCAGCTTTTTTAAGTAAAGGAAAGGCGGCTTTACCTACTTTATTAGGGAAACCTGTGGCCACAGAAGATAAAACAGATGTAGGCATTACTGAATTACTAGAGCGAAGAACATAATCAAAAACCCAATCTATTTCATTATTCTCACCACAATTTTCAACGTACTCAACTAACCAGTTCTCCAACGCCATAAGAGCACTCTGTAATAAGTAGGGCAACGTAGACTGTCCTCTATATCCCTTCCAGAGGTGAGGAGATGAATACTGTTTAACTACTGTGCCATCATTTAGAGTTATATCGACTTGTTTAGCTACTGTTTCGAAGGCGTAAATAGTGTCTTCTTCATTGTCTTGAGGTTTAGAAAATTCCGATTCTGAATATTTTTGTGCTGTCAAATTGCACAATCTAATAATAAAATCTAAGCCTAGCCTTGGCTTGAATTGAAGAAGATATTTGAAAGGGCCTTTGGCACCGCTCGCAGGGAAAAAACCTCGTTCTGTATCTAGCCCAAATGATTCCTCTACGTCTATTCGATATGACACGTAGCCATAATCATTCTCTTCGGCTTTTTCCAGCAGCCACTCATGCATTGAAAGTTTAACTACGAAGTCAGGATAAAACTTACACAACATAGGAACATTAAAGCCTATAAGTGCCAAACTACTCAGTTCATCAACATAACTTAATCGTCTAGGTTTTATCTTTGAGATGAAAACGTCCTGTTTCATCAATTCATCAAAATCATCTTTAATGGCTGTTGAAACTTTTAATAAAACATTTAATATTTTTTTTCTTTGCCCCTCACCACGATATGAGTCTTTAACCTTTTCAAGGAGCCATAAACTTAAAAAACCAACCTTTTCAGACGCTCTTGGCAACTCATCATGTATATTAATGAGACCAGACCATTCATCTATCAATTCAATAATTTGAGTACGCACAGGGCTACTCAAATTATCTTTTTCCTCATAAATAAAATTGAATAGTGCTTCCCAACCTTCTCCATATGGCTTTAGGAAAAGGGATTTTAGCAATCCCGATTTTTTATCTTTTATCAGTAGTCCGTTGTATAAAGATATTGGTCTTTGACACGTTATTCTGAGAATAAAACAAAACCGTGTCAAAAGAGCACAATCATCTTTAAGAAGCTGGTGCTTAAGTGAATTAAGAAATATTCCAGGGGAGTCATGCTGCATGATTGCAGAAATTGCCTCGTCCTTCCAATAACTATCTATCTCATCAGAAGATAATAAACCTTCTACGAATTCATTAGTTGTATCATCAAATTTTAGCTTCCTATATAGCCATAACCTGAATGCCCTACTTATCGCAGGTTCATTTCCTATATTTAACAAAAAGCTTGCAACATTATGAGAATTATCAAAATGCTCTCTATCGATGAACTCCTCTAAAGCCCAATCTTCTAAAACATCATGCATAGGACTTACACAAGATGATTTTTGATCTCTGTAGATCAAATGGTCTTCTTCCAACTTTGCGATTACTTCCGGGTCAAAACTGCTTGCTCTGACACCAAAAAGCATCTTTTTAGCTCTCTCTATTGCTATTTTAATAAAGGTTTCTCTTCTTCTATCTGGCATCCCTGACTTTCTATCAGCTTCTTTTGCAACAACAGTCCGCCACACTATATCCCTAAAGTCTTCTTCAGTATCTCCAACCCCAAATTGAGCCCCATTTTTTATTGCTCTTACAGCAATCTCAATAAAAAACGGTATTCTTAGTAGTTCTGCTAATGAGTTATTAGATACTAAAGATTTTAGCTCTGGAATATGCTCGCAAACTTGCTCGACTTGATTATCTTCAAGCCCTTCAATATTCACGCTGCTAAAATTTATAGAGCAAGGCTGTAGGAAATTAAATGACAGTTGTTGATAAGCATAGTCCCGGCCAGTTGCAATGATAGTCCAACCAGACTGTTTTCTAATGTATTGCAATAACTCAACAAAAGTATTTGGATAATTTAGTTCTAAAACTTTTTCTAGGGACTCTATTACGAGTACTTTTTCGTGAAGCAATGAGAAATGACTTTCAATTTCTCCCAAAGAAGATGTAATTCCCATGGAAGTGAAAACTTCATTTAAGTGACTTTTATCTAAATCTTCAGCTCTTAAGTAGAAGACTGGAACATCTATATTTTTTGTTGTGATAAAATCTTTAACAACGCCCGACTTTCCAGCCCCTCTTGCACCGGTAACAAATAAAAACTCACTATCTCTATAGCAACTAGATAGTGCTACCAGTTGTTCTGATCTATCAACATGGAGTCCGTTTATATTTGTAGAAATACCTTCAAAAATATGCTGGCTGCGCTCATAAAGCTTTATCAAGTCATTCTCAAAATGTAAGCAGCTTGATTTATTAAATAATCCTTTAACGTCTTCTGGTATATTATCTTGAGTTAAAACCCCCGCATTCTGGTTGAAACTTTGAACGCAGGAAACAAGTCTAGCTAAGACTAGAGAAGGTAATATGTCTGAGTAACACTGAATCAATGAACAAAGTAAGTTTGCTACGATGGAATGTTCTGCATCTAAGTCAAAAGGTAATATCTGAAACGATTTCAAGAAAGACCACAATTCTTCTTCTGAGATAGCTACCCCATTATTCGCATAAGTAAGTTGATCTCTAAATACTTCTAACTTTTCGAGCTTTGCTTCACTTGTAAATCCTTGGGTTTGTGATTTCTTTATAAAATCCTTTGAATTCGATGAAAACTTAGCCCATTCAAGTAACGGCAAAGTATTATTTATGTCAGTTTTGGCTAAATTACCTGTTATTAACGCGATAGAATCTCTTTCTGACTTAAAGCCCACACTTTTAAAATCCGCCCAAGCACTATTTATAACTTCTGCAAATACTGAGTTTGATGAGCCGCTAATAGTTATTTCATGCTTAATCTGAGCATAGATCTTACTTTCATTATTTGAGTTATCTGTGGCAGTCAATACAAAATCATCAGTGTTTACACCATCATATTTGTTCTGAAACTTTAACTCTTTAGCCCTCATATAGTTACTCAAACAAGGAACACAGGATTTAGTCAATAAGGATAGTGCGAAAGCTGCTTGAACTCTTGTTTCGAAATTAACTCCTCCACCACCAGTAGAAAACGGGTTACTTTGTTTTTTTATTTCTAAACTCATTTTATAATCTCCCTGAAGGTGGAATTTCTTTATCAAACGATGGGAGTATCTGCGCGGTTTCAGTATTATAGGGCAGATCAGCCCTTTCTGTAGAGGTTTTATCCACACTAGCCATCTGTATGCCTTTCAGCCGCACATGAAAGGCGATTTGCTGCCAGCGGCGTAGCCATTGTTCTTCCTTTCGCTTGTAGGCCTCTAGCTCGGCCTTGAGGCGATCTACCTCCACCTGAAGCTCTTCAGGCCTCTTTGTTTATCTGCTCTTTGGTTTTCACCAATCCGCCCGACAGTGCTCGTTTGGCGTTGTCATAAGCGCTTTTGATCTCGGATTGCGGATGATGTGGCTGCAGGAAGGTTTGTTGTTCCGTTTCCACAGTACAAACTTAAGGCTTAGCGAGGATACGATTTAGTCTACCGTTCTGATATTTAAAATAAGCATTCTAAGACAATGGCTCTCTGAAGAATTGAGCTCTCTGAAAGATTGAATGACGGTCTAAAAAGGTCCGCTCCTGGCACGAAGCGGACGAACTGACTGAGCGGAAGGTCCACTGTGAGCGAGGAACGAGGCTAACTTATACCTTCGTGACCTAAGACATCGGAAGCAGGGCAATCACATTATTCAGGAATCATTCGTCTCTGCGGCATGAACGCTATTTACCAGAGGAGAGTCGAGACTCGATAGATTATCTGGGCCTGTTGCCTGGACTGATGTTTAAGTGAGGAAGCAGAACGTGAACTTCTGCCAGCCTACTCCCGGTTGCTGATTGCCCGCTTAGTCAGTCACGACGAAACCAGTGAACATGCACAAAAAGAGATAGCCTGAGAAGCCAATAGCAGCGGGCGTCAAATTGACGAAATCGCGTTCTTTCTGCATAAATGGCGCAACGAGTCGTGCCTGCTGAGACCCTTTTAAAAAACCAGCGTGTGGTTACCCCCCTCCTGATTAAATAGCCACCCGCTGCGGTACCAGCGGACAGAGATGCCAAAGGCGGACAAGAAAGAGCGCTGAACGCGGATTGTCTCTAATCCCGGAGGCATTTCTCTTCGTAGATTACGCGCGACCTCACACCTTTTCGTTTTCGCCTGCCGCTCCAGACAGGCTTGAGGATAAATGCTGATGTTGATGCCCGTCTCTCGGCATACTGCCTGGCAATACGCCCTCTTCCCTAAGCCGTCATTTTATGACCCACCCAGTTGTTTCATCAGGGTCAGGTTATCTTCAAGATGCCAGTTCGCGATGATTTTATTATTCCTGACCTGATAGATATCCGTCGCGATAAAATCAACCTGCTGGCCCTTACCTTTCAGTTTGCCGAAGGTTCCGGTGAAATGTCCGCGGAAATGAAGGTGCGATACGACTCGATCGCCTGCAACGATCATCTGCTCAATCTCGCAACTCAGATCCGGGACGGCGGTACGGAAGGCACGGGAGGCCAGAAGTGCGCCTTCCGGTCCCTGTTTGCGGCCCTCAGGCGGCGTCTTATCGACAAAATTATCGGCCAGCGCCTCACGGGCCAGGGCTTCATCACCTGTATTCCAGAATGTTGCGTAACGTCTCGCGACGGTTTCAAGCGCGGCCTCGCGGGCGGATAACCGGCTATTTTCCGCAATCAATTGATGGGGTTTCACCAGCGCAGGCGGTGCAGAAAAGGCAGCGCTGGCCACGGGTAGCAGCATAAGCGCCGCCAGCCGGGTAGGATAAATCGTCAACTTTTGCATAAAAGGTCCTTTGTGTTGCCTCAAAGAAACAGGTAACCCGGGCGTATTTCAGCCGCTTGCGGGTAAAATGTGAGGATTAGTTAATCAGCGCGCCGCCTTCGATATCCAGCAGGGATCCGGTGACAAAGGGATTGTCCATCACGAACAGATAGCCTTTTGCGATATCCTCTGCCCGCCCGAAAGCTTTTGCCGGTAGAGTTTCAGCGGCAGACGCAAGCCATTTTTCGCGGGCAGCAGGATCCATACCGGCGTAAGCCTCGGTATCTGTCAGCCCCGGGCTCACCGCGTTTACCCGCAGCGGAGAAAGCTCCTTCGCCAGAACCTTAACGGCGGACTCCAGGGCCGCGTTCATGGTGGTTTTGACGATAGCGCCCGCGACAGTGCGGCGGGAAACAAAGCCGCTGGTCAGCGTCAGAGTGCCGCGGGCACTAATATTTTTACTCAGATGCCTGGCGACATGGATACTGCCCCAGAATTTGCTGTCGAAAGCCAGCCGGGCCTCGTTCAGATCCAGTGAAGTGAGCGCCCCGCCGGGCGCATGCGATCCCGCCGTCACAATAATGTTATCGACCTCTCCGAGCGTCTGGCTAAGCTGGATCACCTCCGCCTCTTTGCTGATATCAAGGACGACAGTATCCACAGATGCACTTTCCTGACTCAGTAACTGTCTGGCCCGCGCCAGCTTTTCTCCGTCCCGTCCGGCAAGGATCAGGCTTTCTCCCTGTTCAGCCAGAGCGCCAGCCACAGCAAAGCCAATGCCGGAACTCCCGCCGATGATTAATGTTTTTTTCGCCATCACTTTACGCCTCGTCGATTGTGTAGAACGGATAATCGGTATAGCCTGCGCTGCTGCCGCCAAAAAGCGTGGCGGGATTGCTTACCGTCGCTAATGGAAGGCTATTCCTGAGCCGGTACGGCAGGTCAGGGTTGGCAATGAACGGGCGGCCAAAGGCAAACAGGTCGGCCAGCCCCGCCTTAAGGAGCTTGTCCACTTTGTCCTGGGTATAATTGCCGGCGACAATAAGCGTGCCGCTGAAGGTGGCGCGTAATCGTTGACGAAATTCAGCAGGTACCTGCGGGGCATCGTCCCAGTCAGCCTCTGCCAGATGGATATAAGCGATACCTTTCTTTTCACACCATGCAGCCAGCGCGAGGATCGCTTCAATCACCTGCGGGTCGTTCATTCCGCGCTGGGTGATGAATGGGGAAAGGCGTATGCCCGTGCGCGTAGTGCCGATGGCGTCGCTGATAGCCTCCAGCACCTCCTGCGCAAAACGGATCCGGTTAGCCAGGCTACCGCCATACTCATCGGTACGTTTGTTCGATGTCCGGCGAAGAAACTGATCGATCAGATAACCATTACCACCGTGCACCTCAATACCATCAAAACCGGCGTTAATCGCATTTAGTGCGGCCTGCCGGTAATCAGCAATAATCTGCTGAATATCGGCAGGCTCAAGTGCCCGCGGCTCCGGACAATCGACCATATGCCCTTCCCCCTGCTCATCAACAACCCAGACCTGGGCATCGGGCGCGAGCGCAGACGGCGCGACAGGTTTGCCATCTTCCTGGAAACCCGCATATGACATGCGCCCCACATGCCAGAGCTGGGAAAAGATAATTCCCCCCGCACGGTGAACGGCTTCTGTGCTCAGCCGCCATCCTTCAACCTGTTCTGCGGAGTGCAGACCTGGTGTCCAGGAGTATCCCTGCCCCTGAGGTGAAATCTGCGTGGCTTCTGTAATGATCAACCCCGCGCTGGCGCGCTGCTGGTAGTACGCCGCCATAAGTGCTGAGGGCACGTTTCCCGGCTGTAACGCCCGTGCCCGGGTCATTGGCGCCATCACAATCCGGTTTTTCAGGCTGAGCGCCTTCAGGTAGTAGCTATCAAAAAGCGTACGATTTTCCATTTTCTGTCCCCGTAATGAATTGTTGAAAATACTTTACGGGGTGAGCGATATTTTGATAATGGCATTAAAATATGATTGTCTTTTCAGGATTACTGAATAATGGGAAAGCTTGAAGATATGGCACTGCTGGTTGCCGTGGTGGAGGCCGGCGGGCTTTCAGCCGCCGGTCGCCATATGGGACTCTCGCCGGCCACCATGACCGCCAGGCTGAAGGCGATTGAAGAGCGTTATCAGACCCGTCTGTTCCACCGCTCCACTCGCGCCATTACCATGACGCGTGCCGGTGAGGAGTTCTACCACGCTGCGCTGCGCGTACTGGATGAAATGAACCATGCTGAGTCGCTACTTACGCAAAAAGAAGGGGTGCTCAGCGGTAATATCCGTATTTCGGCCCCCTCCGATTTTGGCCGACAGTATCTCAGCCCGGCGCTGCTCGATTTTTCCCGGCTGCATCCGGCAGTGAAAACCTCGGTATACCTGGGCGAAAGTGTCAAAGATCTGGTCGCCAATCGTCTGGACATGAGCATTCGTTTCGGAAACCTGCCAGACAGCAGCCTGGTCGTCAGAAATATCCGCCCGAATCATCGGGTTCTGGTCGCCTCGGCTAACTATCTTCGGGCGGCAGGCACTCCGGGCGCCATTGAGGATTTACACCACCACCGATGCCTGGCGCTGGAGCTGCGCGGAATGGTCATGAACGAATGGCGTTTTGAGCACGACGGTCAACAGAGCACATTACGCTTTACCCCAGCCATGGTATGCGACGATGGCGCGCTACTCCGCCAGTGGGTGCTGGCTGATGCGGGTATCGCCAGCAAATCATGGTGGGATGTCAAGCGAGATGTGGAACAAGGCAGGCTACAACTGCTGTTTGCTGAAAGTTTTATTGGGTTTAGCCGCTTTGATAAAAAAAATGTCGGGCTGCAATTTGTCTATCCGCAGCGACGGCTGCAGCCGCTACCGGTTACCGCTTTCACCCGGTTCTTCATTGACTGGCTGGAAAATGAATAGAAATCGATGACCTGTTCCCCGTTTTTTCACTCACCGTTACGTGACCTGGCTC
>NZ_BCYR01000015.1 GCF_001598295.1 Klebsiella ornithinolytica NBRC 105727 = ATCC 31898 | reverse complement strand
TTCCGTGTCAGTGGAGGCGCATTATAGGGAGTTCTGAGACGTTGACAAGCCCTGTTTTAAAAAAACTTTTCAACCGTCTCTTTTTTGTGCAAAACGCCATTAAAGTGGCAGTTTTTCGAGCTTCTCAAAGCCGTAACGCTGTAAAACGGGTAAAAGTTGTTCAGTTTCTGCCGTCAGCGCCATGCAATAAGCCATATTCGGGTCACTGGATTTCGCATCTGGCGCCTCATGTTCCAGCAGCCAGACGGTACGACGAGCAATCGCAGCACCGGAATCAATCATCCGGGTACCTTCCGGCAGCACCTGCTGCAGCTCTTCCTGTAAAAGAGGAAAATGCGTGCAGCCCAGCACCACCGTATCAGGCGGCTCCGCCATTCGCAGCCACGGGCGCAGAATACGCCGCAACTCCTCCAGCGGGACCGGTTCGCCGTGCAGCTTCGCTTCCGCCAGCTCGACCAGCTCCGCGGAGCCCAGCATCTCTATTTTGCATTCATTCGCAAAGCGGCTGATCAGCTCACGCGTATAGGGGCGTTTGACCGTACCGCGCGTCGCCAGCAGGCCGACGACGCCGTTCGCCGTCAAGCGGGCCGCAGGCTTAATCGCCGGGACGACGCCCACAACAGGAAAGGCGAATTTTTCACGAAGGGCGGGAAGAGAGACCGTGCTGGCGGTGTTACAGGCAATGACGGCCAGCGCCAGCGGATAACGTTGTTGAACGGCAGTGACGATTTCGAGCACGCGTTCAACGATGAATTCTTCACTCTTCTCCCCGTAAGGAAAAGCCACGTTATCGAAAGCGTAGATGTAATGCAGATTCGGCAGCAGTTGCCGAATCTCATGATAAACCGACAACCCACCGACGCCGGAGTCAAACACCAGCACGGTGGGACGTGGATCAGAAGGTGTAGCTGCCAGACAAGTAGTATTCTCGTCCTGCAGTTTGGTAGCCATAAGCTGTCTCGTAATCTTTATCGAACAGGTTAGCTATTTTACCACGAACTGTCAGGCGATCGGTGATCGGATACGCGGCAGATACATCAAGCGTGCTGTAGCTTGGCAAAATGCGCTGCGTATTATTGTACTGAGACGTGTTGTTATCGTAGCGTTTACCGTAATACTGCCACGATACATCCATATCGACGTTGAACATCGTCCAGTCCACCTGGTACTTCGCCTGTCGCTTAGAGCGTCTGGCCAGGACTTCACCATTGTCATCATTACGCGGGTCGACGTACTGCAACGTGACGCGGTGGCTGAAAATGCCGGTGTCGATATTACCGGTCCACTCAACACCTTTAATGGTTGCGGCATTGATATTGTCATACTCGCCTTCATAGGTGACAGGATCCGAGTAATAGGTAATCAGATTGGTGATCTTGTAGTGATACGCAGACAGGCGCCAGTCCAGCGGGCCGGTGAGACCGTCAAGTCCGGCTTCCCATTGTTGGGACTCTTCAGGTTTCAGGTTCGGATTTGAACTGATACCAAAACGGGTCGAACCAAACTGCTGTCCCAGTGAAGGCGCGAGGAAGCCGGTACCATAGCCGAGGGTCACGCGATAGTTTTCCACAAACTCCCAACCGGCGGTGGTCTGCCAGGTCCCGTGCCAGCCAAACTGCTCGTCATGGTCTTCGCGACCGGACGCTTCAAGCGTCACATCGCCAAACTGCTGCTGACCGGTCAGATACAGGCCGGTGTTATCACGCTTGTAGGTATCCGATATGACCGTATCCGACGAGGTCAGCCGCTGCTGTTGCCAGTCGACGCCGGCGCTCACCGAACCGTGGCCAACAATAACGTTATTGCCCCACTGCAGGTTACGCTGAGTCATCCGATCGAGCGTCGTACCATCATTGTACCGGCCGTATATGCTGCTGTAGTTGTAGTCTTTGACCTTCTGGTAGCTGGCAATCAGTTGTGAAGAGTAGATCCCGGAGCTGAATGCCAGGCCCGCGTCCCAGCTCTGGTTATAGAGCTGCTCTTCATCTGCACTGTAGGCAGGGCTGTATGGCGGGCTCCCCAGATCGTAATCGCTATTATTGGTATAGCTACGCCCGCGGAAGAAGCCATTCAGATTATCGTTAAATTTATGTTCAAGACCGCCCCAGAACGCTTTGCTGCGGAAACCATCGCGATCCTGATCGTGAGACCAGCTCGAGTCAGGCTGAACGTTAAAGCCCTTGTTGCCCTCATAGGAACCGGCGACCGTCGCCACCGTATCACCGAAACGATGGCGAAGCGTGCCGTCGTATTGCTGATAGCCTTCAGAACCGACGCCTGCGGTGACCTTAGATTCTTCTTTATCAGAATGGGTGATGACGTTAATTACGCCACCCATCGCGCCGGAACCATAAATAGCCGAACGCGGGCCGCGGATGTATTCCACGCGTTGTACCAGAGAAAGCGGTATTTGATTGAGGTCAGGGTTGTTTGTAATACCGGGGCGCGGCATGGGAACGCCATCGATCAGCACCAGAACCTGTTTGGCCTCGGTCCCGCGGACAAATAAAGAAGAACTCTGTCCCATCCCCCCATTCTGGGCAATATCCACCCCAGGCAGTCGACGCATAACGTCATTCAAATCCTTCGCCTGCCAGCGATCGATATCTTCCCGGGTAACTACGTCGGTCGGTGCAAGAACCGTGTTGACCGGCTGTTGAAAACGATTTGCTGTCACCACTAACGTATCTGAATTGCTGTCTTGCGCCCAGCCGGAAAATGCCGTGACGGAGAGAGCCGTCATCAGCGAAGCTTTTTTAATCATTGTAAAAGCATCCGTAACATATAAAGGATGCCGCTGGTTTCATCAGTAGCACGCGATGATAGAAACCAAATGCGACGTATTCCGGCAGGTCTTCGGGCTTGGGGCGTGTTATGGATGAGGACTTCCCACCTGACATCGGCAGTGTCTGCATAATGCGTTCATCCCACCTTCCTTACCGCTGCGCGTCAGCCCCAGATTTGCACTGGGTTCCCTTTTAACTCACAGGACCGGTTACACAATGCTATAATTAGAAACATATAGATGTCCAGACTTCTATAATTATATTTGATCCCTTCTCCGGGCTGGACATCCCCTACGCTTTCCCTACAATCCCCGCGTACTTATTTTATTCAGGATGCATCATGACCCCAGAACACCTTCCGACCGAACAATATGAAGCGCAGCTGGCAGAAAAAGTCGTCCGTCTGCAAAAAATGATGGTGCCTTTTGCCGCGCCGGTTCCGGAGGTGTTTCGTTCGCCGGTAAGTCATTATCGTATGCGTGCTGAATTCCGCCTGTGGCATGACGGTGACGACCTGTACCACATCATGTTCGATCAGCAGACGAAATCCCGGATTCGCGTCGATAGCTTCCCGGCGGCAAGTGAGCTCATCAATCAACTGATGGTCGAGATTCTTGACGGCGTGCGCGATAACCCGGTTCTGCGCCATAAACTGTTCCAGGTCGATTATCTGACGACCCTGAGCAACCAGGCCGTGGTATCGCTGCTGTACCACAAAAAACTCGACGATGAGTGGCGCCAGCAGGCCGAGATCCTGCGCGATGCGCTGCGCGCGAAAAACCTCAACGTGCATCTGATTGGCCGGGCCACCAAAACCAAAATCGAGCTCGATCAAGATTACATCGATGAGCGTCTGCCGGTTGCCGGTCGCGAAATGATCTACCGCCAGGTAGAAAACAGCTTCACTCAGCCGAATGCCGCCATGAATATCCAGATGCTGGAGTGGGCGCTGGACGCCACCAAAGAGGCGACGGGAGATTTACTGGAACTGTACTGCGGCAATGGTAACTTCTCGCTGGCCCTGGCGCGCAACTTCGATCGCGTACTGGCAACGGAAATCGCCAAACCGTCGGTCGCGGCAGCGCAGTACAACATTGCGGCTAACCATATTGATAACGTGCAGATTATCCGTATGTCGGCGGAAGAGTTTACGCAGGCCATGAACGGTGTCCGGGAGTTTAATCGTCTGCAGGGTATTGACCTGAAAAGCTATCAGTGTGAGACGATTTTTGTCGATCCGCCGCGCAGCGGGCTGGATAGTGAAACCGAGAAGATGGTGCAGGCGTACCCGCGTATTCTGTACATCTCCTGTAATCCGGAGACCCTGTGCCAGAATCTGGAAACCTTAAGCCAGACCCATGACGTCACGCGTCTGGCGCTGTTCGATCAGTTCCCGTACACCCATCATATGGAGTGCGGCGTCTTATTAACCCGCAAGTAGGCGATTTTTACAGAACCCGGCACCACGATACTTGCCGGGTTCTGGCGTTAAGCGGTTACTCTGCCGCCGCATCCTTCCGGTTACGAATCCGGTAGCCGATCCAGAACACGGTAATCACCGACAGTACGGCCGGGAAGAAATTGGAGCCGATGTCCGGATATTCCGCGCGTACCACGGTGCTATACAGCAGAACGCCGAGAATAAAGCAGGCCGCCGCCAGGCCAGGCAGCCCCACGGGCATACTGCGGTTCTGGTAGCGCTGATGCAGACAGTAAACTGTCAGCAGCAAAGACAGAACCGGGAAGATGGAAAAGGGAACAATCGAGCTGAACAGCGCGGCGAAGGTTCCATTAATGGATAAACCAGCGATCAGCGCCAGCAACAGCGTACCTTTATCTTGAACTGAGTGTTTCATTGCTCGTCCTTCACGTTATTCGGAATGATTTGACATTTTTTCTTGTTCGCGGCGATACCAGTAATACGCGCCTTTCGAGATCATTCTGAGCTGCAGTACCAGTCGCTCTTCCAGCTGCCGACGCTGTTCAGGACTGACGTCCAGCGCCTCAGCGCCCGCGCTGAAAACGATAGTGACCATAGCTTCAGCCTGCGCTTCGGTAAAGGCGCGCGGCATATGGTTTTCGATTTCTAAATAATCGGCAAGTTCCGCGATGAAATGTTGAATTTCACGCGCCACGGCGGCACGAAACGCCGCGGATGTGCCAGAACGTTCCCGCAACAACAGACGGAAAGCGTTTGGGTTATTACCTATAAATTCCATGAATGTGGAGACAGAGGTGCGAATCACGCTGCCGCCTTTGGCGATACGCTGCCGCGCCTGACGCATCAGCTGACGTAGCATGAGCCCGCTCTCGTCGACCATCGTCAGACCGAGTTCGTCAACATCGCGAAAATGGCGATAAAAGGACGTTGGTGCAATCCCCGCCTCGCGCGCAACTTCGCGCAAACTCAAGCTGGCGAAACTCCGCTCAGCGCTCAGCTGGCTGAATGCGGCCTCGACCAGCGAACGTCGGGTTTTCTCTTTTTGTAGCGCTCTTACGCCCATCACGATGTCTGAATCCTTCCAATAGACCTGTTGGCACTATACCAGAGATTAAAACTAATCGGTTTAGCCAGGTTTGTGAATGATTGTTTACGAGCCGAATCTGCTTTTATGCCGCAAAAAAGCACAACGATAATTGGGTTAAAGCCCGGCGAATGTTATCATCGTGTTTATTTTATGTATAAAACAGGTGAGTAATGCCATGTCACACTCTTGGGATTATGATGCAATAGTGATTGGTTCCGGCCCTGGCGGTGAAGGTGCTGCGATGGGACTGGTTAAACAGGGAGCGCGCGTCGCCGTTATTGAGCGCTATCATAACGTCGGCGGCGGCTGTACCCACTGGGGTACCATCCCGTCGAAAGCCCTCCGCCATGCCGTCAGTCGTATTATCGAGTTTAACCAAAACCCTCTCTACAGCGACCATTCCCGTCTTCTTCGTTCTTCCTTCGCCGACATTCTTAACCATGCCGACAGCGTCATTAACCAGCAGACCCATATGCGTCAGGGTTTCTATGAGCGCAACCACTGCGAAATATTGCAGGGCAACGCGCACTTTGTTGATGAACACACGCTCGCCCTGGAATGTCACGACGGCACCGTCGAAACGATCACCGCGGAGAAATTCGTCATCGCCTGCGGCTCCCGTCCGTATCATCCGGCTGATGTCGACTTTTCCCACCCGCGCCTTTATGACAGCGATTCTATTCTCAGCCTGCAGCACGAGCCCCGCCACGTCATTATCTATGGTGCCGGGGTGATTGGCTGTGAGTATGCGTCCATTTTCCGCGGTATGGAAGTCAAAGTGGACCTGATAAATACCCGCGATCGTCTGCTGGCATTCCTCGATCAGGAGATGTCCGACTCCCTCTCCTACCACTTCTGGAACAGCGGTGTGGTTATTCGCCACAACGAAGAGTACGAGAAGATTGAAGGCGTTGATGACGGCGTGATCATGCATTTGAAATCGGGTAAAAAACTAAAAGCAGATTGCCTGCTGTACGCCAACGGGCGTACCGGTAACACCGATTCCCTGGCACTGGAAAATATTGGTCTGAAAACCGATAGCCGCGGTCAGCTCAAGGTCAACAGCATGTATCAGACCGCGCTGCCGCATATCTATGCCGTAGGCGACGTCATCGGTTATCCAAGTCTGGCATCAGCCGCTTACGATCAGGGTCGCATCGCCGCGCAGGCGCTGATTAAAGGTGAGGCTTCTGCCCATCTGATCGAGGATATCCCCACCGGTATCTATACCATCCCGGAAATCAGCTCCGTCGGTAAAACCGAGCAGCAGCTGACCGCCATGAAGGTACCGTACGAAGTGGGCCGCGCGCAGTTTAAACATCTGGCACGGGCGCAAATCGTCGGCATGAGCGTGGGCACGCTGAAGATCCTGTTCCATCGGGAAACGAAAGAGATCCTTGGGATTCATTGCTTTGGCGAGCGCGCGGCCGAGATTATTCATATCGGCCAGGCGATTATGGAGCAAAAAGGTGGTGGCAACACCATTGAGTACTTCGTCAACACCACCTTTAACTACCCGACCATGGCGGAAGCCTATCGGGTTGCCGCGCTAAACGGCTTAAACCGCCTGTTTTAACGCTTTGTCGAAATGGCCATCCATGGTGCTGCGGATGGCCTCCGCCAGATGTTCGTAGCGGCTGCGCAGCGGGGAACCGGGGCGGTAAACCAACCCGATCGTTCGTCTCGGTTCCGGCTTAATGCACGGAATATAGACCACGCCATCGCGTTTTCTCTCCTGCGGCACCGCTAACGCCGGCAGCAGCGTGATCCCGCTGCCTGCGGCCACCATGTTACGCAGCGTTTCGAGACTGGTCGCGCGGAAATGCGTATCTTCATCCGCACCGGCCTCAAAACAGAATCCCATCGCCTGATCGCGCAGGCAGTGGCCATCTTCCAGCATCAGCAGCTTCTCCCCGGCCAAATCGGACATCGGCACGCGATCGCGATTTGCCCACGGGTGATCTTCGTAGATTGCCAGCATCATCGGCTCGTCAAACAGCGGCACCTCGATAAAGGCCTCGCTCTCTTTCACCAGCGCGAGGATCGCGCAGTCCAGCTTGCCGCTGTCCAGCTGGGCCAGCAGCTGATGCGTTTGGGCTTCATGCAGGTACATTTCCAGCTTGGGAAACGTCTGGTGCAGCATCGGTATGATTTGTGGCAACAGGTAAGGGCCAATGGTCGGAATCAGGCCAATATGCAGCGGCCCGGACATGGTTTCACCCTGTTGACTTGCCATTTCCTTGAGCACTTTGACTTCGCGTAACACGGTACGCGCCTGATCCACCAGCAACAGTCCGGCCTGGGTAAACAGAACCTTACGGCTGGTGCGCTCCAGCAACATGACCCCAAGTTCATCCTCCAGCTTGCGAATTTGTCCGCTAAGCGTGGGTTGGCTGACGTGGCAGGAGTCCGCCGCGCGCCGGAAGTGGCGGTGCTCGGCTAGCGCAACCAGGTATTCAAGATCGCGAATATTCATTATTCATCCTCCGTCGCCATGATAGTTCATGGCGATAGATAGCATAGCAACGAACGATTATCCCTATCAAGTTTTCTGTTCAATAATAAACCCAGAAACGAGGCAAAAGTCAGAAAATCACGACATTGCCTCAGCATATTCCCTGACCAGATAACTAAAGCCAACGTGAACTTTTGCGGACCTTGTGTCCGCTTTTTTTTGCATAAAAAAGCCCGGACATAGCCCGAGCCTCTTTTCTCACTCATCCCACTAGAATCATTCAGGAGCGGCGAGGATTTACACCAGACGCTGTTTCGCGTCAGCAATCGCCTGGGCAACCTGCTTCGGCGAGACGCCGCCTTTTGCCGAGCGCTTATCCAGACAAGACTGCAGCGACAGAATCGGATAGACATCGTCGGCAATCACGCTGCTAAACTTCTGCAGGTCGGCCAGCGCCAGATCTTCCAGCGGTTTGCCCTGGGCGATCGCTTCAACAACCGCTTCCCCGACAATATGGTGCGCTTCACGGAACGGTACGCCTTTTGCAACCAGATAATCCGCCAGTTCGGTCGCATTTGCGTAGCCCTGCTGCGCCGCCTCTTCACAACGCGGACGCTTGACCTGAATACCATCCAGCACCAGCGTCGCCATATGCAGGCAGTCAAGCCAGGTATCGAGCGCGTCGAACAGCCCTTCTTTGTCTTCCTGCATATCTTTATTGTAGGCCAGCGGCAGACCTTTCAGAGTCATCATCATTCCGGTCAGGGCACCCTGAACACGGCCACATTTTCCGCGGATAAGTTCGAGCGCATCCGGATTCTTTTTCTGTGGCATCAGCGAGGAACCGGAGGTAACGCGATCGGATAATTCAATAAAACCGGCTTCGCCCGTATTAAAGAAAATCAGATCTTCGGCGAAACGTGACAGGTGAACCATGCCAATCGACGCATCGGAGAGCAGCTCCAGTACGTGGTCACGGTCAGAAACGCTGTCCAGGCTATTGCGGGTCGCCGAAGCAAAACCCAGCCAGTCAGCCAGCTGCTCGCGATCGATATCATAGGCGGTACCCGCCAGCGCACCGCAGCCCAGAGGGCTGACGTCCAGACGCTTAAGGGTATCCTGCAGGCGGCTTTCATCCCGCGCCAGCATCTCAACGTAGGCCAGGCACCAGTGGGCGAACGTCACCGGCTGCGCACGCTGCAGGTGGGTATAACCCGGCATAACGGCATCCTGGTTGTTCTGCGCCGTATCCACCAGCGCGCTTTGCAGCTGGCGGTTCGCAGAGAGTAGCTCCGCAACGGTATCTTTACACCACAGCTTCAGGTCGGTTGCGACCTGATCGTTACGGCTCCGCCCGGTATGCAATTTTTTACCCAGCTGGCCCACTTTGTCGATCAGTTTACCTTCCACCCAGCTGTGGATATCTTCCGCATCGCTTGCAAGAATTTGCTGCGGATTCGCCCGCACCTCTTCCAGCAGCACGCTGAGCGCCTCTTCCAGCTGCTGCTGCTCAGCGGCACTCAGAACGCCCACCGTCACCAGCGCTTTAGACCAGGCAACAGAGCCAACGATATCCTGCTCCGCCAGGCGATAGTCGAAGCGCAAAGAGTCGTTGAACTGCTTGAACCGCTGATCTGCTGCCTGAGTAAAACGCCCGCCCCAAAGTGCCATAACCATTTTCCTTAAATTCGTTTAGTTCTGCCGGGTGACGCTTCGCTAACCCGACCTACAGTCTTGTAGGCCCGGCCAGCAATACGCCGCCGGGCATGAAATATTAAGCCAGAATACGCGTGCCGATAGGCGTGCCATTAAATAATGCCGGCAGCTGTTCCGCGTGACGCCAGGAGGCGATATCCACCGGGCGTCCCAGCGCGCGCGCCGCATCCAGCGCGGCATTCACCTTGACGATCATGCCGTCAGTGATAATGCCTTGTTCGATCAGCTGCTCCGCCTTCGCCGCGGTCATCTCCGCGATGCGCTGGCCTTTACCATCGAGAATACCGCTGACATCGGAAAGCAGAATCAGATCCGCGCCGAGGGTCGCCGCCAGCGCAGTGGCCGCCTGGTCAGCATTCACGTTCATCAGCTCTCCTTCATCGGTCACGCCGATCGAACTGACTACCGGCAGGTAGCCGCCGGCCAACAGGGTGTTAATCAGCGCCGGCGATCCCGGCTGCGCCAGGCCAACGTGGCCCAGATCTTCATCAAGCTGAGTGACCTTCACGCTGTCACCATCGCCAAGGAACAGGCCAACGGACATAATATGGTGTTTCTTCGCCCATGCCAGCAGCGTCTTATTCGCGGTTCCCGCCAGCGCACCGGTAATAATGTCGATCTGATCCGCAGGCGTCACCCGCAGACCGTTTTTCTTGTTCACCGGCAGGTTGAGCTGCTTCATCAGCTCATCCACCACACAGCCGCCGCCGTGAACAATAACCAGCGGGCGATGATGCGTTTCACGATAATTGACCAGTGCGGTAAACAGACGCTCCAGCGCTTCTTCGCTGTCGAGTAAAACGCCGCCGAGTTTGATAATTAATGGGTTCATCATCACACCTTAAATAAGAGACTGCGTTTCAGCGAAGCCGAAACGAATATTCGCGCACTGTACTGCCTGTGCTGCCGCGCCTTTCAGCAGGTTATCTTCCGCCGCCACCACGATGATATGCTGGTCCTGAACCGCAAAACCGATATCACAGAATGGCAGACCTACGACGTTTTTCAATGCGGGCACGCCTTTATCGTATAAACGTACCAATGGCTTATCGGCATACGCCTGCTGGAACACACCGGCAACCTGCTCTTTGCTGACGCCCGGCTTCAGGCGGCAGGTAATGGTTTCCAGAATCCCACGTTTAAAGTTGCCGAGATGAGGCGTAAAAATCACCTCTGCGCCAAGATGGGTCGAGATTTCCGGGTGGTGACGATGGTTGAACACGCCATACGGCTGCAGACTGACTTCACAGAAGCTATTGCCGATGGCCGCTTTACGTCCCGCACCGCTGACGCCGCTGGTGGCGTTGATCACCGGCCACTGGGTAAGATCCAGCAGGTCCGCATCGATCAACGGCTTCAGCGACAGCTGAGCCGCCGTTGGATAGCAGCCCGGTACGGCGACCAGATTCGCCTCTTTCAGTTTGTCGACGCTCCACTCTGCCAGGCCATATACCGCCTGCTCAAGCAGGGCCGGATGCTGATGAGTAAAGCCGTAATATTTTTCGTAGAACGCACCGTCATTTACGCGGAAGGCGCCGGATAAGTCGAACACCACGCAGCCTGCGGCAAGGAACTGCGGCGCCAGGTCGTGGCTCACTTCATGGGCGGTAGCGAGGAAGACGACATCCACCCCGGCGCTAAATTCGCTGATATCTGACATCGGCTGCAGCGGTAAATCCACAATGCCTTTCAGCTGCGGATGCAAATCGGAAATTGATTTCCCTGCATCATTGCTTTGCGCGGAGACCGTCAAAGCGGTTATGGTCATATGAGGATGGCGATTTACATAGGTCACTAGCTCTGCGCCGGCATAACCGCTGGCACCCACAATCAGCGTCTTCAACATCGGGGCTCTTCACCTTCTTACGTCATATTTGTCCAGGAAGCATTTCTCTTCCTCACCCTGTTAAGCCGTAAGCACTTTCCCTACATTTTATGGGTTTTCTTACGCTCAACGATAATGTATTTTTATTCACTAATACTGCATGAATATTGATACTATCATGACCCGAGGTGTGTCAACAATGAAAAACAATTTACCACCCTTTATCGAGATTTACCGCGCATTGATCGCCACACCTTCCATCAGCGCAACCGAAGAGGCGCTGGATCAAAGTAATGAGACTTTAATCAATTTACTCGCCGGCTGGTTCCGCGAAATCGGCTTCAATGTCGAAGTGCAGCCGGTGCCAGATACGCGCAACAAATTCAATATGCTGGCCAGTACCGGCCACGGCGCTGGCGGCCTGCTTCTCGCCGGCCATACGGATACCGTTCCCTTTGATGACGGCCGCTGGACCCGCGATCCTTTCACCCTCACCGAGCACGAAAACAAGCTGTACGGCCTCGGCACCGCCGACATGAAAGGCTTTTTCGCCTTTATTCTTGATGCCCTGCGCGATGTCGATGTCAGTAAGCTGAAAAAACCGCTCTACATCCTGGCTACCGCCGATGAAGAGACCAGCATGGCCGGCGCCCGTTACTTTGCCGAAACGACCCTGCTACGCCCGGATTGCGCCATCATCGGCGAACCAACCTCTCTGCAGCCGGTACGCGCGCACAAAGGCCATATGTCCAACGCCATCCGTATCCAGGGGCAGTCCGGCCACTCCAGCGATCCGGCGCGCGGCGTCAACGCCATTGAGCTGATGCACGATGCCATTGGTCGCATCATGCAGCTGCGCGACTCGCTGAAAGAGCGCTATCACTACGATGCCTTCACCGTACCCTATCCGACGCTCAACCTCGGGGCTATCCATGGCGGCGACGCGTCAAACCGAATCTGCGCCTGCTGCGAGCTGCATATGGATATTCGCCCGCTTCCGGGCATGACGCTCAACGATCTCAACGGACTGCTGGATGAAGCGCTGGCACCGGTTAGCGAACGCTGGCCGGGTCGCCTGACCGTCTCCGAGCTGCATCCGCCGATTCCGGGTTACGAATGCCCGCCGGACCACCGGCTGGTCCAGGTCGTTGAAAAGCTACTCGGCGCACAAACTGAAGTCGTGAACTACTGCACCGAAGCGCCGTTTATTCAGACGCTCTGCCCGACGCTGGTTTTAGGTCCAGGCTCTATTAATCAGGCCCACCAGCCGGATGAATATCTGGAAACCCGCTTTATCAAGCCGACCCGTGAGCTGATTACGCAGGTTGTCCACCATTTCTGCTGGCACTAAAAGCCAGCGGATCCCGCCCCTTTTCCTGGGGCGGGACGGTGATTCTGGTCACATTTCCATAAGCAACGCTTATCAAGCGACGTCTGAGTTAAATTTCGCAAATTGCCGCCATTTATTCGTTTGCTGAAGCGATTTCGCAACAATTGACGTGGGGGTTTTTACGTGGCTTTATAAAAGACGGCTGCTTATCCGCCGCTCAACGTTGCAGAGTGCCGGGTATAACAAAATAAAATGAGATGGGGTGTCTGGGGTAACATGAACGAACAATATTCCGCTTTGCGTAGTAATGTCAGTATGCTCGGTAAGGTGCTAGGCGATACCATCAAGGATGCACTGGGAGAGAACATTCTTGATCGTGTCGAAACTATCCGTAAATTGTCCAAGTCTTCTCGCGCCGGCAATGAAGCCAATCGCCAGGAATTGCTCACCACGCTGCAAAACTTGTCCAACGACGAGCTGCTGCCGGTCGCTCGCGCCTTCAGCCAGTTCCTGAACCTGGCGAATACGGCGGAGCAGTACCACAGTATTTCGCCAAACGGCGAAGCGGCCAGCAATCCGGAAGTGATTGCCCGCACCCTGAGAAAACTCAAAGACCAACCTCATCTCAACGAAGACACCATTAAAAAAGCGGTGGAGTCCCTGTCTCTGGAGCTGGTGTTAACCGCTCACCCCACCGAGATCACCCGCCGTACGCTGATCCACAAAATGGTGGAAGTGAACAACTGCCTGAAGCAGCTTGATAATAAAGATATCGCGGATTACGAACACCATCAGCTGATGCGCCGTCTGCGCCAGCTGATCGCCCAGTCATGGCATACGGATGAAATCCGTAAGTACCGCCCGACCCCGGTTGATGAAGCGAAATGGGGTTTTGCCGTTGTTGAAAACAGCCTGTGGGAAGGGGTACCAAACTACCTGCGCGAGCTGAATGAACAGCTGGAAGAGAACCTCAACTATCAGCTGCCGGTTGACTTTGTACCGGTGCGCTTCACCTCCTGGATGGGTGGTGACCGCGACGGTAACCCTAATGTGACCGCCGATATCACCCGTCAGGTGCTGCTGCTGAGCCGCTGGAAAGCCACCGACCTGTTCCTGAAAGATATTCAGCTGCTGATTTCCGAACTGTCGATGGTCGAATGTACCGACGAACTGCGGGAGCTGGCCGGTGCGGAAGGCGCGCAGGAACCGTATCGTTATCTGATGAAAAAACTGCGTACCCAGCTGATGGAAACCCAGGCCTGGCTGGAAGCTCGCCTGAAAGGACAGAAGCTGCCGAAACCTGTCGGCCTGATTACCCAGAACGAACAGCTGTGGGAACCGCTTTATGCCTGCTATAAGTCGCTACAGTCCTGCGGCATGGGCATTATCGCCAACGGCGAACTGCTCGATACCCTGCGCCGCGTGAAATCGTTCGGCGTACCGCTCGTGCGTATCGATATTCGTCAGGAAAGCACCCGCCATACCGAAGCGCTGGGGGAGATGACCCGCTATCTCGGCATCGGTGATTACGAAAGCTGGTCAGAAGCCGACAAACAGGCCTTCCTGATCCGCGAACTGAACTCCAAACGCCCGCTGCTGCCACGTCAGTGGGAGCCAAGCAATGAAACCCGCGAAGTGCTCGATACCTGCCGGGTGATCGCCGAAGCGCCGCACGGATCCATCGCCGCTTACGTGATCTCCATGGCGAAGACGCCATCCGATGTGCTGGCGGTTCACCTGCTGCTGAAAGAGTCCGGTATCGGCTTTGCTCTGCCGGTTGCACCGCTGTTTGAAACCCTGGACGATCTGAACAACGCCAATGACGTCATGACCCAGCTGCTGAACATCGACTGGTATCGCGGCTTTATTCAGGGCAAACAGATGGTCATGATCGGCTACTCCGATTCGGCGAAAGATGCCGGCGTGATGGCCGCGTCCTGGGCGCAATACCAGGCGCAGGATGCGTTGATCAAAACCTGCGAAAAAGCCGGTATTGAACTGACGCTGTTCCACGGACGCGGCGGCTCTATCGGTCGCGGCGGCGCCCCGGCGCACGCGGCGCTGCTTTCTCAGCCTCCGGGAAGCCTGAAAGGCGGCCTGCGCGTGACGGAACAGGGCGAGATGATCCGCTTTAAATACGGTCTGCCGGAAGTCACCATCAGCAGTCTGTCGCTGTACACCAGCGCAGTCCTGGAGGCCAACCTGCTGCCGCCGCCGGAACCCAAACCGGAATGGCGTCACATCATGGCCGAGCTGTCGGACATCTCTTGTGACATGTATCGTGGCTACGTGCGTGAAAATAAAGACTTTGTCCCTTATTTCCGCTCCGCAACGCCGGAGCAGGAACTGGGCAAACTGCCGCTCGGCTCGCGTCCGGCAAAACGTCGCGCCACCGGTGGCGTCGAGTCCCTGCGCGCTATTCCATGGATTTTCGCCTGGACCCAGAACCGCCTGATGTTGCCGGCCTGGCTGGGCGCAGGTACCGCGCTGCAAAAAGTGGTAGAAGATGGCAAGCAGAGCGAGCTGGAAACCATGTGTCGCGACTGGCCGTTCTTCTCTACCCGTCTGGGCATGCTGGAAATGGTGTTCTCGAAGGCTGACCTGTGGCTGGCGGAATACTACGATCAGCGTCTGGTGAAACCGGAGCTATGGAAACTGGGCGCGGAGCTGCGTGAGCTGCTGTCCAACGGGATCAAAGTGGTGCTCGATATTGCAAACGACTCCCACCTGATGGCCGACCTGCCGTGGATCGCCGAATCTATCCAGCTGCGTAACATCTATACCGACCCGCTGAACGTCCTGCAGGCAGAACTGCTGCACCGTTCGCGTCTGGCGGAAGAAGAAGGTAAAGAGCCGGATCCGCGCGTCGAACAAGCGCTGATGGTCACCATCGCGGGCGTTGCCGCAGGTATGCGCAACACGGGCTAATTTATCAGCCGTTCCCGGTAAGACGATATTTACCGGGAAAAAACCGGATCGCGCCCGATCCGGTTACGCTTTCCCCGGTCCGCATCACGCGGCCGGGGATTTTTATTAATGGTGCAGCATTTCGTCGACAATCTGCTCTTTATGCAGAGCATAAGGATAATACGTCGGCCAGTTATCCATCTCTTTCAGTAGGGCCTCCTGCGAGTCATTGCCCATGAAGATATGGAAATGCTGTGATTTACGCGGTGCGATAATATGATCGCTGAACTGAACAAATTTCGGCGCTTTTGATTCCGCCTGCTGACATTCGAACAGGTAACGCACGCCTTTCTTGCCGGAAGCATAGGTCAGGATCTTATAGCCGGAATAGGTGTATTTACAGGCATTAACGGTTTTGCCAACGTGGAACTCCATCACGTTATCTTCGATCCCAATCTGGTCCACATCGGTGGCATACCCTTTCTTATAATATTCCCGATATTCCGCCACGCTCTTGCCGCCCGCTTTTTTGGCTTTTTGCTCCAGCACCGGATCCAAATCCCCCTTCAGCAGATACGGATTCACCGACTGCCAGATCCCATCCCAGTCGCTCAGCGCCCGATCTTTAACGTCGGCATCGGCAAAAATACCCTCGCTGGCCTTCACCTCCGCCTCCGTTAACGCGGGGCCATGGCTATGCTGGCCGTGAGCAAAGGTCTGAGCACTGGCTAACAGCATGCCAACCCCCAGCGCAAGGGCAGAAATCTTTTTGGTCATCACTCTCTCCTGAGTTAACATTTGCAATGATATGTTACGATATAACATATCATATATAATCTGCAATACGATTCCCCTTCATTACCCTCTGCTTTTACCCTTTCCACGCTGTCCGGTATGATAAAAATGTGGCGCCTTCTACGGAGCAAGAATGGATACCGATCTCAATCAACACATCGACGCGTTAATCAAAAACCCGGCGACGATCCGGCAGATCCGATTTGCCACCGACAGCCGTCCGGCTTCCGGTAACGTGCAGAAGGCGGATTTTCCACGCCTCGACATCATGCTTGATGGGCAGCTTCACGATGCCGGTATCAAAGCCGATCCGCCCGTGCTGTCCCGGCACGACGTGCTGTTTATTCACGCCGGCGGATGGCATTCTCCCCGTTGGCAGTCGCCCTGTACCGTTCTGAGCATTGTGTTTGGCAAGCAGCAGTTAGAGCTCACCCTGACGCGCTGGAACGGCAGTATGTTGAATGTTGAGGAGAGGCTTCAGGTGCCGCGCCGCGGCCCCCGGACCGGCTCCTTCCTGCTCCAGGCGCTCAATGAGATGCAGATGCAACCGCAGGAACAACACACCGCGAGATACATCGTTATCAGCCTGCTGAGCCACTGCGCCGACCTGCTTGGTAGCCAGGTGCAAACCGCCTCCCGAAGTCAGGCGCTCTTTGAAGCGATCCGCAAATATATCGACGCTCGCTTTGCCGAACCGTTAACCCGCGAATCGGTAGCACAGGAATTTTATCTCTCGCCAAACTATCTCTCCCATCTGTTCCAGAAATGCGGGCCCATGGGGTTTAACGAGTATCTGAATCACATCCGACTTGAGCAGGCCCGAATGCTGTTAAAAGGCCACGACATGAAAATCAAAGATGTCGCTCACGCCTGCGGTTTTGTCGACAGCAACTATTTCTGCCGTCTGTTTCGCAAGAATACCGAGCGTTCTCCCTCCGAGTATCGCCGCCAGTATCACAGCCAGCTGACGGAGAAGCCGCGCTAAGCAGAAACTAGATTTTTGTAAGTAAGCCATCGCGTTATTACGCTCGCCCTGCCCAGGTTCGCCAGATATAGCTGGAAAATGTGATCTAAATCATCCTTACCCGCAATGCGTACATTTATCCAGTTTTTGGCAAATTTGTCATCTGGCGACCCGCCGAGGAGAAGCCGTATCCTTACCTCAACATCACTGAATTGAGAATTGAGGAAAGGCTATGGAACTCTATCTGGACACCGCGAACGTAGCAGAAGTTGAACGTCTGGCACGAATCTATCCGCTGGCCGGAGTGACCACCAACCCGAGCATTATCGCCGCAGGCAAAACGCCGATCTGGGATGTTCTCCCGCGTCTGCAAAAGGCCATTGGAGCCGATGGAACGCTGTTTGCCCAGACGATGAGTCGCGATGCTGAGGGCATGGTGGCGGAAGCCAAACGGTTGAGTAATGCCGTTCCGGGCATCGTGGTTAAAATCCCGGTCACCGCTGAAGGCCTCGCCGCTATCAAATTACTGAAGAAAGAAGGCATCCCGACGCTGGGTACCGCGGTCTATAGCGCCGCGCAGGGGCTGCTGGCAGCGCTGGCGGGGGCAAAATATGTTGCCCCTTATGTCAACCGCGTCGATGCCCAGGGGGGGGACGGGATTCGCATGGTGCAGGAGCTGCAATCCCTGCTGGAACAGCACGCGCCGGGGAGCAAAGTGCTGGCCGCCAGCTTTAAAACTCCGCGTCAGGCGCTGGATTGCCTGCTGACCGGCTGTGAAGCTATCACCCTTCCCTTAGACGTAGCGCAACAAATGCTCGGCACCCCTGCGGTAGAGTCAGCCATAGAGAAGTTTGAGCAAGACTGGAATAACGCTTTTGGCAATCTGAACCTGTAACCCGATTGTCGCGTCGCCAGAGGGCGGCGCCACGATCAACCAGGAGGAATCGAAATGGATCGCATTATTCAATCCCCAGGCAAATATATTCAGGGTGCGAATGCTATCACCCGCCTTGGCAACTATCTCAAACCGCTGGCCGAACGCTGGCTCATTGTCGGCGACAAGTTTGTGCTGGGTTTTGCCGAAGAAAAGCTGCGTAAAAGCCTGACCGATGCGGGTCTGGCTGCTGAAATCGTGCCGTTTGGCGGTGAATGCTCGCATAATGAAATCAATCGCTTGCGTGAAATCGCCGGCGCTGCTCGCTGCAATGCCGTGCTGGGAATCGGCGGCGGAAAAACGCTGGATACCGCTAAAGCATTAGCCCACTTTATGAATCTTCCGGTAGTGATTGCCCCGACAATTGCCTCAACGGATGCCCCCTGCAGCGCCCTCTCCGTTATCTATACCGACGAAGGCGAGTTTGACAGCTATCTGATGCTGCCGCGCAACCCGAACATGGTGATTGTCGATACGCAAATTGTCGCCGGCGCTCCGCCGCGCCTGCTGGCAGCGGGCATCGGTGATGCGTTGGCCACCTGGTTTGAAGCCAGGGCCTGTTCACGCAGCGGCGCCACGACAATGGCCGGGGGCAAATGTACTCAGGCGGCGCTGGCGCTGGCTGAGCTGTGCTACAACACGCTGATTGAAGAAGGTGAAAAAGCGATGCTGGCGGCGGAGCAACATGTCGTCACGCCGGCGCTGGAGAAAGTTATCGAAGCCAACACCTATCTCAGCGGCGTTGGTTTCGAAAGCGGCGGGCTGGCGGCAGCGCATGCGATCCATAACGGCCTTACCGCCATTCCGGACGCGCATCACTACTATCACGGTGAAAAGGTCGCCTTCGGGACACTGACGCAGCTGGTTCTGGAAAATGCCCCGGTGGAAGAGATTGAAACCGTCGCCGCGCTGTGTCACAGCGTCGGGCTGCCTCTCACCCTGGCTCAGCTGGATATTAAGGGCGATATTCCCGGCAAAATGCGTACCGTCGCGGAAGCGGCCTGCGCAGAGGGAGAAACTATCCACAATATGCCCGGCGGCGCGACCGCTGATGAAGTCTACGCCGCGCTACTGGTCGCCGATCAGTACGGCCAGCGTTTTCTGGACGAGTGGGAATAAAACAACATGGCCCTCGATGAGGGCCATTTTTTATACCGCCGGACGCACGCCCAGCGTATGGCAGATGGCGTAGCTCATCTCAGCACGGTTCAGCGTGTAGAAGTGGAAATCCTTCACCCCTTCACGGCTTAAAATCTTCACCATGTCCATGGCGATATTCGCCCCCACCAGCTGACGAGTTTCCGCATCGTTATCCAGCCCTTCAAACATTTTAGACATCCATACGGGAATACGGACGTTAGTCATGTCGGCAAACTTTTTCGCCTGTTTGAAGTTAGAAACCGGCAGGATGCCTGGAATAATTTCGACATCGATACCGGCGGACACGCAGCGATCGCGAAAGCGCAGATAGCTTTCAACATCAAAGAAGAACTGGGTAATCGCGCGGTTAGCACCCGCATCGACTTTACGCTTCAGGTTCAGCAGATCTGCCTGCGCGCTTTTGGCTTCCGGGTGAACTTCAGGATAGGCCGCAACGGAGATATCAAAATCCCCGACCTCTTTCAGCAGCGTCACCAGATCTGCGGCATACATATCAGGCTTACCGCTACCCGGCGGCAGATCGCCGCGCAGGGCAACGATGTGGCGAATACCGTTGTTCCAGTAGTCTTCGGCGATCGTGCGCAGTTCATCGCGGCTGGCGTCAATACAGGTCAGATGCGGTGCCGCTTCCAGACCGGTACGCTCCTTAATCCCCTTTATGATGCTATGAGTACGGTCGCGCTCGCCGGAGTTGGCGCCATAGGTCACCGAGACAAACTTTGGCTTCAGGCTGCTTAAGCGATCGATGGATTTCCACAAGGTTTGCTCCATTTCACTGGTGCGCGGCGGAAAGAATTCAAAGGACACATTAATCTGGCCCTGCACTTCTGCCAGGCTCTGATTCAGGGCTTCCCGCTGATTGGCGTGAAAAAAGCTCATACCTTACCTCATCAATCGCATTTTATTGTTTGTTGTGTTGCGAACTTCTATACGTTTAGACGTCCAGATGTAAAAATGACGGAAAAGAGAGCAGGCGTCAATAGAAAAATCAGCGTAAAGAGTGAGGAATATTCAGTGAAGATGAGATTAATTCATGCAACTCAACGCTAAGATAATGATTCCTCAATAAACGGCAGCAACCACGCGCGCAAAGCTTCATCTTCCGGTCGCGTCACTAATCCCAGCGACAAACGCAAGCGAGTCCCCTCCAGCGGATGAAATACCACCCCCTGACGCTGTATCGCGGCAAATGATGCCGGCAGCAAAATCATCCCTTCTCCGCGTGCGATACGTGCCAGCAGTACGTCATGCTCAGCGGGCTCCTCCACATACGCCGGCACGTAGCCAATACGCTCAAAAATGCGCCGGGTTGCGTCAAAAAAGGCCGGATTACGTTCGCGCCTGAACCAAAACAGCGGCCGATGATTCAGCTGTTCTAAGACCAGCCGGGAGATTGCGGATTCCGGCCATGACGCGGGTAGCGCCGCAATCAGCGGTTCATGATAGGGCAAAGGAGAAAGCGTTAACCCAGCGGCATCCAGCGGCAGCGCAATCAGCGCGGCGTCCAGCTTGCCTTTGCGCACCTGCTGAGCCAGGGCAGGCGAGGAGTGGCGAAGGAGGGAGAGCGCCCTGACCTGGCGACCCAACGCCGATTCCAGAGACGCAAAAATACCCTGTTCGAAGGCAGTCGTCAGCCCCAGACGTAAGGGCTGCTGCCGGTCATCGGACAGCTGCCCCAGCGCACTCAGCGTCGCCTCCTGCAGCGCCAGAAGCGGACGAATAAGCTCCAGCACCCGCTCACCCTCTGCGGTAAGAATCAGCCCTTTGGTATGGCGGACAAAAAGCGTCACGCCCAGCAACGTTTCCAGATGACGGATATGACGGCTCAGCGGCGGCTGCGAGATGAACAACCGCTGCGCCGCCCGGCTGATATTATTCTCTTCCGCCACCACGGCAAAATAGCGCAGCAGGCGAATATCAAGAGTCTGTAAGCGTAAACTTGTCATACCTGAAAGGTATCACGAAAAGGGTATTACTCAAGTCCGATCAACGCCTCTAACCTTCTTCCCAACCCATCATCATTATGAGGAAAGATCATGACATCCGAGCGTTATACCACCGGCCTGGACATGTTGCAGCGCGTTGACGGTAAAGGCGGCGATGCCGTCGTCAAAAGCCTGCAGGCCATCGCCCCGGACTTTGCCCGCTACCTGATTGAATTCCCGTTTGGCGATATTTACGCCCGCCCGGGGCTCGATTTACGCAGCCGTGAAATCGCCACCATTGCCGCCTTAACCGCGCTGGGCAATGCCGCACCGCAGCTAAAAGTGCATATTGCCGCCGGGTTACACGTCGGTTTGTCGCAGGAGGAGATTATCGAAGTCATCATGCAGATGGCGGTGTATGCCGGATTCCCGGCGGCCTTAAATGGCCTGTTCGCCGCCAAAGAGGTCTTTGCGGCGCATTGATACTCCGAGACCAGACGCCGGTCTGGTCTCGGGCAGAGGCAGGATTAGAGCAGCTGTGCCAGACGGTTAATATCCGACTGAATAGCGCCAGCGGTCACGTCGCGGCCGGCACCCGGGCCGCGGATAACCAGCGGGTTATCGCGGTACCAGCGGCTCTCGATGGCAAAGACGTTATCGCACGGCAGCAGCGCCGCCAGCGGATGCTCCTCGCGGACGGCTTCAACGCCAACCCGCGCTTTTCCGTTGGCATCAAAACGCGCCACGTAGCGCAGAACCAGCCCCAGTTCACGGGCGGCCTCCAGACGTTGCAGCATCTGTTCGTTCAGCTCTTCGCCATTCTCAAAGAAGTGATCCACAGAGCCCTCTTCACAGTGCGCAGGCACCAGCGATTCGACGCGCACCTGATCGGGCTCGATGTCATAACCGGCTTCGCGCGCAAGGATAACCAGCTTACGCATCACGTCTTTCCCCGCCAGGTCAACGCGCGGGTCCGGCTCCGTCAGCCCCTGCTGCCAGGCCTGATCGACCAGATCGGTAAACGGCACGGTGCCGTCAAACTGCAGGAACAGCCAGGAGAGCGTGCCGGAGAAAATACCGCTCAGCGCCAGAATAGTATCGCCGCTGTCAATCAGGTCGCGCACGGTATGGTTCACCGGCAGACCCGCGCCGACCGTAGCGTTGTACAGCCAGTGGCGGCCCGTTTTCTCGAACGCATCGTGAATCTGACGATATTTGTCGCTGCTGCTGGCCCCGGCCAGCTTATTGGCGCTGATGACGTGGAAGCCGTGGCTGGCAAAATCAAGGTACTGATCGGCCAGCTGCTCGCTGGCGGTCACGTCCAGCACCACTAAATCATCATAGGGATGAGCGCGCATCCACAGGAACAGCGACTCTTCATCCTGCTCAACGGCTTCATCGTTAAAGAACGCTAACGCGCGGCTGGCATCCAGACCGTCGTAGTTAAGCAGGCTGCGGCGGCTGTCCACCACGCCGGCGAGGACAAACTCGAAGCCGGTGCGGGCTGAGAGCGTACTCTGTTCACGGGCAAACAGCTCCAGCCAGCGCGAACCGATGTTGCCTTTACCAAACAGGACCAGGCCAATGCGTTTTTCTGCCCGGAACAGGGACTGATGCAGGCCCTGAATCAGGCTTTCCGTCGGGCCTGCGCGCAGCACCGCCACCAGGCTAATCCCCTCTTCAGACTGCCAGGTAAACTCGACCGGCTGTCCTTTCAACTGCTGCCAGAAACGGTGGCAATGCAGCGGGTTACGGCTGACGCCCGCCCCGACCATCGCCACCAGCGCCAGCTTCTGACGCAGACGCAGCTCGCCCGGCAGACCCGCTTCATCGAGCAGACGCAGCGCGCTGTCGGCCACTTCCGAGGTATAGCAGAACTGCAGCAGCTTACGATCGGCATGCACCCCCACCGCCAGCGGGCGCAGCTGGGCGCGTTTAAAGATAAGATCCAGCTCCTTGTGCGCCAGCTTGAAATCCTGACCGGCGGGCACCTGGAACTCAATCAGGCAGACATCATCATGGCTGGTGACAATTCGCGCGCCGGTGCCGGACGCCAGCACGCGCTCAATGCGCGTGGAGCCTTGCTCAGGCGTGTAGCTACAGCGCAGCTGCAGATCGATATCGCTACCGGAGACCGGTTGAAGGGTACGGGCGTGCAGGACCGGAGCCGCCAGGCGCGCCAGCTCGCTGGCTTCATCCAGGCGCAGCAGCGGCAGCAGGCACGCATCCTTCACTTTACGCGGATCCGCGCTGTAGACCCCGGCCACATCGCTCCAGATAGTGACGCGAGACGCCCCGGCCAGGGCACCAATTTGGGTCGCGGAATAGTCAGAACCATTACGCCCCAGCAGGACGGTTTCCCCGGCGCTGTTGCGCGAGATGAAGCCGGTCACCACCAGACGTTTGTTGGGATGTTGTGCCATCAGCTGTTGCAGCAGCGGATAAGACAGACCTTCATCCACCTGCGGCTGCGCAGCGCGTTCGGCGCGCAGGAAGCTACGTGCGTCAAGCCATGCCGCTTCCAGTCCCAGCTGGTTGAGCACCGCGGCCATCAGACGTGCAGACCACACTTCGCCATGGCCGACCACTTCAGCATAGACCGCATCGGTCACGCCGCTATCCAGCAAGCCGGCGAGACGCTCGAGGTCGTGAATAAACGACGCGATCAGCGTATCTGCCGCTTCTGCCGACAGCAGGCTGGCGATCAGCTCCATATGGTAACGGCGCAGCGACTGCTGTACCTGATGCGCAGAAAGGCGATCGGTCTGGCTGAGCTTCAGCCAGCTAATCAGCTGGTTGGTGGTGCTGCCAGCGGCGGAGACAACCATCATGTCACCGGCCTGCGAGTATTCCGTCATGATCCCCGCGACGCGCAGGTAACATTTCGCATCCGCTAAACTACTCCCACCAAATTTGTGCAGCTGACGACCCTTCGCCCCTGCCTGCGCATTCACACTCATGTTTATTCCTCGTTTGCTGCCCGGAAGCCATTTTCCAGGTCGGCAATTAAATCTTCACCATCTTCAATACCGGTCGAAATACGCAGAAGCGTTTCTGAAATCCCCGCCGCCGCGCGCGCCTCAGGCGCCATACCTGCATGGGTCATCGTCGCAGCGTGCGAAATCAGACTTTCTACGCCCCCCAGCGATTCGGCCAGCGTAAACAGCGATAATCCGCTCAGAAAACGACGCAGCGTCTGCTCATCGCCCTTCAGCTCAAAGCTTAACATCGCGCCAAAACCTTTTTGCTGACGGGCAGCAATCTCATGCCCCTGATTTTCCGGCAGAGACGGATGATACAGTTTTTTCACCAGCGGCTGGGTTTTCAGATAGTCGACAATCGCCAGCGCATTGCGCTGTGCGACTTCCATACGCGGAGAGAGCGTACGTAAACCACGCAGCAGCAGGTAGCTGTCAAATGCGCCGCCGGTTACGCCGATATTATTCGCCCACCATGCCAGTTCGGTGACAACAGCCGGATCTTTCGCAATCACCACCCCGGCGACCACGTCAGAATGCCCGTTCAGGTATTTTGTGCACGAATGCAGCACCAGATCGGCTCCCAGCGCCAGCGGATTTTGCAGCGCCGGGCTCAGGAAGGTGTTATCCACCACGCTCACCGCACCCGCTTCACGAGCCAGCGTGCAGATTTTCGCAATATCCACCACGCGCAGCAATGGATTACTTGGGCTTTCGACCAACACCAGCTTCGGTTTTTCAGACAATGCCGCACTCAGCGCCTGTTCATCGTTCTGATCGACAAACAGAACCCGATAGCAGCCGCGCTTCGCCAGGCTATCAAACAGACGATAGCTGCCGCCGTAGCAGTCGTGAGGGGCCACCAGCAGATCGCCGGGCTTCAGGAACACGGTCGTCACCAGCAGAATCGCCGACATACCGGTATTGGTCAGAACGGCGCCCGCTCCCCCTTCCAGCTCCGCCAGCGCGCGCTGCACCACATCGCGGGTAGGGTTACCGCGGCGGGAGTAGTCGTGGGCACGGGGTTCATTAAAGCCGGTAAAGTTGTAGGTACTGGAAAGGTGAATCGGCGGGACAACGCAACCGTATTGTTCGTCGTCATTTAAACCGCTACGCACTGCGATGGTGGCCTGTTTACGCGTCATGTTGGGCAGTTCCTGGGCTGAATCGGTGAAAAGTCAGGCACCAGAGTAATCATTGTCACAATAGACGTCAATACATCTGGACATCTAAACTTCTTTGCGTATAGATTGAGCAAATAGAGAATAGCCGTTAAAATTATATGCATTAGCGCATCTCTGCAGGGGCTTATCGGGTGTCAGAACGCCCCCTCTACGGTAAACTACGCGCAATTATGGCCCGGACCGTGGTTCTGGCCCTTAACTAATGACTAGAGGATTAAAGGTATCTCATGGCTGAATGGAGCGGCGAATATATCAGCCCATACGCTGAGCACGGTAAGAAGAGTGAGCAAGTAAAAAAAATTACGGTATCCATTCCTCTGAAGGTGTTGAAGATCCTCACCGATGAACGCACGCGTCGTCAGGTCAACAACCTGCGCCACGCCACCAATAGCGAACTGCTGTGTGAAGCGTTCCTGCATGCATTTACCGGTCAACCGTTACCCAACGATGAAGACCTGCGTAAAGAGCGCAGCGATGAGATCCCGGAAGCGGCGAAACAGATTATGCGCGAGATGGGTATCGATCCGGATACGTGGGAATACTGAGTCAATAAAAAAGGGCGGAAGTGACCTTCCGCCCTTTTTTACGTCTCTGCCCACCCTGAATCTGCATGCCGGGCATAACGACAGAAACAAAAAAAGCCGCCCGTGGGCGGCTTTTTCTTCCGGCAACTTACTTGCTGGTGCCTGGAACGCTGAAGCGCTTGTTGAAGCGGTCAACGCGGCCACCGGTCGCAACATCACGCTGCTTGCCAGTGTAGAACGGGTGGCATTTACCGCACACGTCGAGGTTCAGGTCGTGACCTACGGTAGAACGGATTTTCATGACATTACCGCAAGAGCAAGAAGCAGTAATTTCTTCGTATTTCGGATGAATATCTTTTTTCATGGGAGAACCTCAGTTAAGGCCGCGTCGCTCTTCCAGCCCTAACGCCAGACACCACGCGATGTTAATAATTTCCCGGCGCAATTCCGCTAAGCGTAATCCCCGGGTAATAGATTCTGATGCTACACGAAGCGCACCAAAGGCGGCGAATCATACAGAATTTGACCAGCATATGCAAACTGATCCGCGAGCCCTTATCACAATGTGTATACTAACCGGCCAGATTTCAAGTCAGGAAGATGACATGCCCGTCGCCCACGTTGCCCTGCCCGTCCCGCTGCCCCGTACCTTTGACTACCTGCTACCTGAGGGAATGCCGGTCAAAGCAGGCTGCCGCGTGCGCGTGCCGTTCGGTAAGCAAGAGCGTATTGGGATTGTGACCGCCGTCAGCGAACGCAGCGAGCTGCCGCTGGATGAGCTCAAACCGGTCATCGCCACGCTGGATGCCGAACCGGTATTTTCTTCTGCCGTCTGGCGACTGCTGCTGTGGGCGGCCGACTACTATCATCATCCCATCGGCGATGTGCTGTTCCACGCCCTGCCGATCATGCTTCGCCAGGGGAAACCAGCCAGCGCAGCGCCGCAGTGGTACTGGTTCGCGACCGAGCAGGGCCAGGCTGTCGATATCAACAGCCTCAAACGCTCGCCGAAACAGCAGCAGGCTCTGGCCGCACTGCGTCAGGGAAGGATCTGGCGTCACCAGGTTGCGGAGCTGGAGTTCAACGATGCGGCGTTGCAGGCCCTGCGCGGGAAAGGGCTTTGCGAGCTGGCAAGCGAAGCGCCCGCCCTCACCGACTGGCGAACCCACTTTGCTGTACCCGGCGAGCGGCTGCGCCTCAACACCGAGCAGGCCACGGCCGTCGGGGCGATTCACAGCGCATCGGATCGGTTTTCAACCTGGCTGCTGGCGGGGATTACCGGCTCCGGGAAAACGGAAGTTTACCTCAGCGTGCTGGAAAACGTGCTGGCGCAAGGCCGACAGGCGCTGGTGATGGTGCCGGAAATTGGCCTGACGCCGCAAACCATCGCCCGTTTCCGTCAGCGATTTAACGCCCCGGTTGAAGTCCTGCACTCCGGCCTTAACGACAGCGAACGTCTTTCCGCGTGGCTGAAGGCCAAAAATGGCGAAGCAGCTATCGTCATCGGCACGCGTTCCTCGCTGTTCACGCCATTTAAAAACCTGGGCGTGATCGTTATCGATGAAGAGCACGACAGCTCCTATAAGCAGCAGGAAGGCTGGCGCTATCACGCGCGCGATCTGGCGGTGTGGCGCGCTCATAGCGAGCAAATCCCGATTATTCTTGGCTCGGCAACCCCGGCGCTGGAGACGCTATACAATGTCCGCCAGGGGAAATATCGCCAGCTGAAGCTGACAAAGCGTGCGGGTAACGCTCGTCCGGCGCAGCAGCACGTGCTGGATCTGAAAGGACAGCAATTGCAGGCGGGACTCTCCCCGGCGCTGATTGCCCGCATGCGTCAGCATTTGCAGGCCGATAATCAGGTGATTCTGTTTTTGAACCGCCGCGGTTTCGCCCCGGCGCTGCTGTGCCATGACTGCGGCTGGATCGCAGAGTGTCCGCGCTGCGACAGCTACTACACCTTGCATCAGGCACAGCATCATTTACGCTGCCACCACTGCGACAGCCAGCGTCCGATCCCGCGCCAGTGCCCCTCCTGCGGCTCTACGCATCTGGTGCCGGTCGGACTGGGCACCGAACAGCTGGAGCAGGCGCTGGCGCCGCTGTTTCCCGGCGTGCCGGTCTCTCGCGTCGACCGGGATACCACCAGCCGTAAAGGCGCGCTCGAACAGCACCTCTCCGATATTCATCGCGGCGGCGCACGCATCCTGATCGGCACTCAAATGCTGGCCAAAGGTCATCATTTCCCGGATGTTACCCTGGTGTCGCTGCTGGATGTCGATGGTGCGCTGTTTTCCGCCGATTTCCGCTCGGCAGAACGCTTCGCTCAGCTCTATACCCAGGTCTCTGGCCGCGCAGGACGCGCGGGTAAACAGGGAGAGGTGATTTTGCAAACCCACCATCCGGAACATCCGCTGCTGCAAACGCTGTTATATAAAGGCTACGACGCCTTTGCCGAACAGGCGCTGGCCGAAAGGCAGACCATGCAGCTGCCGCCGTGGACCAGCCATGTCCTGATTCGTGCCGAAGACCATAACAATCAGCAGGCGCCGTTGTTCCTGCAGCAGTTGCGTAATTTACTGCAGGCCAGTCCGCTGGCCGATGACAAACTGTGGGTGCTGGGTCCGGTTCCGGCGCTGGCGCCCAAACGCGGGGGCCGCTGGCGCTGGCAAATTCTGCTCCAGCACCCTTCACGCGTTCGCTTGCAGCATATCGTCAGCGGTACGCTGGCCTTGATCAATACGCTGCCGGAAGCGCGCAAGGTAAAATGGGTCCTGGACGTCGATCCTATTGAAGGTTAAGCCTTCTCTTGCGAGACGGATCGAAAAAATTCAACAACCATCACGTTTTTCATGAAAATTCTGTAACTCTCTGCGTCGACTATCTGCTAAAAATGTTGCTGATGTCAGAACACAAGGGAAGTGTCTGCGCCAGTCAGCGAGGAGAAAACAGGTGAAGCCCAAAAAACAGGTGGTTGCCGCCACAATGAAAGACGTCGCCCTGAAGGCAAACGTTTCAACGGCAACCGTGTCCCGAGCGTTAATGAATCCGGATAAGGTTTCTCAGACTACCCGTAACCGGGTGGAGCAGGCGGCGCTGGAAGTCGGCTATTTGCCGCAGTCGCTCGGACGCAATATGAAACGTAACGAGTCGCGTACGATTCTGGTCATCGTACCGGATATTTGCGATCCCTTTTTCAGCGAGATTATTCGCGGCATTGAGATTACCGCGGCAGAACAGGGCTATCTGGTGCTGATCGGCGACTGCGCCCACCAGAACCGGCAGGAAAAGACTTTTATCGACCTGATCATTACCAAGCAGATCGACGGTATGTTGTTGCTAGGCTCCCGTCTGCCGTTTGACGCAGGCGTTGAAGAACAGCGCAATCTACCGCCGATGGTGATGGCGAATGAATTTGCGCCGGAGCTGGAGCTGCCCACGGTGCACATCGATAACCTCACCGCCGCATTTAATGCCGTGAATTATCTGCACGAACTGGGTCACCAGCGTATTGGCTGTATCGCCGGCCCGGAAGAGATGCCGCTCTGCCACTATCGCCTCCAGGGCTATGTGCAGGCGTTGCGTCGTAGCGGGATCACCATCGATCCGCACTATATCGCTCGCGGAAACTTTACCTATGAAGCCGGGGCCAGCGCGCTGGAACAGCTTCTGGCGCTGCCGGTGCCGCCGACCGCGGTCTTCTGCCATAGCGATATCATGGCGCTGGGGGCGCTGTCGCTGGCAAAACGCCGGGGACTGAAGGTACCTGACGATCTGTCTATTGTCGGTTTCGATAATATCTCTTTATCCGAATTTTGCGATCCGCCATTGACGACCGTTGCGCAACCGCGCTTTGATATTGGCCGCGAAGCAATGCTCCTGTTACTGGATCAGCTACATGGTCACAATGTGAACAGCGGTTCACGATTGCTGGACTGCGAACTGATCGTTCGCGGCAGTACACGCAAAATCAGAGCATAACCATCAGGTTTTCGGGCCTGCTCTTCTGGTCAAAGGCCCGCCGCTTAAGTAACATGGCGGACTGACGAACGAATAAAACAGCGAAACGATAGTGGCACAACGAGATTATGTACGCCGCAGCCAACCGGCTCCTTCGCGGCGCAAAAAGGGTAATACCCGAAGCTCAAGGAATAAACAGAGCAGCCTTCCGGCGGTTTCACCGACTATGGTTGCGATCGCGGCGGCAGTGCTGGTGGCCTTTATCGGTGGGCTGTACTTCATCACGCACCATAAAAAAGAAGAAGCGGAAGCGCTGCAAAACCGTCAGGTGGCAGGTAATGGCCTCCCGCCGAAACCGGAAGAGCGCTGGCGCTATATCAAAGAGCTGGAAAGTCGCCAGCCTGGCGTACGTGCGCCTACTGAACCGACGGCCGGCGGGGAAGTCATGAAACCCGAGCAGTTGACCAATGAACAGCGCCAGCTGCTGGCACAAATGCAGGCGGATATGCGCCAGCAGCCGACCCAGCTGACCGAGGTGCCGTGGAACGAACAAACCCCGGCTCAGCGCCAGCAAACGCTGCAGCGTCAGCGTCTGGCGCAGCAGCAGGTACAACAACAGCAGCAGCAGGCTCAGCAACAATGGGCGCAAACCCAGCAGCAGGCTCCGGTGCAACAACAGCCGCGCGCGCAGCAGCGCGTTGCAGAGCAGCCGTACCAGCAGCCAAAGCCGGTACAACAGCCGAAACAAACCGCCTCGACGCAACAGCCGTATCAGGATCTGCTGCAGACGCCTGCGCATACCGCCGCACAGCCTAAAGCCCAGGCAGCTGCGCCGGTTGCTCGCGTTGAAGAGGCGCCGAAAGCAGCGGCGGAGAAGAAAGACGATCGTAGCTGGATGATTCAGTGCGGCTCCTTTAAAGGCGCAGAACAGGCGGAAACCGTTCGGGCGCAGCTGGCGTTTGAAGGGTTCTCCTCGCGCATTACCACCAACAATGGCTGGAATCGCGTGGTCATTGGGCCACTGAAGGGCAAGGAGAGCGCCAACGATATGATCACTCGCCTGAAGATGGCCGGACACGCAAACTGCATTCGTCTCGCCGCCAGGGGTTGAAACCCTAAAAATCCCCCCCATCTATAATTGCATTCTGCCCCGCGTGAAGCGCGGGGCCCCTATTCCGCTTTTGTAACCAAGGGGTCTGCTCGTGACAACAATAGTTAGTGTTCGCCGTAACGGCCATGTGGTTATTGCCGGTGATGGCCAGGCCACGCTTGGCAATACCGTCATGAAAGGTAACGTGAAAAAAGTGCGTCGTCTCTACAACGACAAAGTGATCGCGGGCTTCGCCGGCGGCACCGCCGACGCCTTCACGCTATTTGAACTGTTTGAACGTAAACTGGAAATGCATCAGGGGCACCTGGTCAAAGCCGCCGTGGAACTGGCGAAAGACTGGCGTACCGATCGTATGCTGCGCAAACTGGAAGCTCTGCTGGCCGTGGCGGATGAAAACGCTTCGCTGATCATCACCGGTAACGGTGACGTGGTGCAGCCAGAAAACGACCTGATTGCTATCGGCTCCGGTGGTCCCTACGCTCAGGCCGCTGCCCGCGCTCTGCTGGAAAATACCGATATGAGCGCACGCGATATCGCAGAGAAGGCGTTGAATATTGCAGGTGATATCTGCATTTATACCAACCATTTCCACACCATCGAAGAATTAGCCTCTAAAGCGTAAGGATCTCCCATGTCTGAAATGACCCCACGCGAAATTGTCAGCGAACTCGACAAACATATTATCGGCCAGGACGCGGCGAAGCGTTCTGTCGCTATCGCGCTGCGTAACCGCTGGCGCCGTATGCAGCTGAACGAAGAGCTGCGTCACGAAGTCACGCCGAAAAACATTCTGATGATCGGTCCGACCGGTGTGGGTAAAACGGAAATTGCCCGTCGTCTGGCGAAACTGGCCAACGCGCCGTTCATCAAAGTTGAAGCCACAAAATTCACCGAAGTGGGCTATGTCGGGAAAGAAGTGGATTCGATTATCCGCGACCTGACCGATGCGGCGATCAAAATGGTCCGCATGCAGTCGATCGATAAAAACCGCTATCGCGCGGAAGAGCTGGCGGAAGAGCGCATTCTTGATGTGCTGATCCCGCCGGCAAAAAACAACTGGGGCCAGGCGGAACAGCCTCAGGAACCGTCTGCCGCCCGTCAGGCATTCCGCAAAAAACTGCGCGAAGGTCAGCTCGACGATAAAGAAATCGAGATCGATCTTGCCGCTGCACCGATGGGTGTGGAAATCATGTCCCCTCCGGGCATGGAAGAGATGACCAGCCAGCTGCAGTCGATGTTCCAGAACCTGGGCGGCCAGAAGCAAAAACCGCGCAAGCTGAAAATCAAAGACGCAATGAAGCTGCTGATTGAAGAAGAAGCGGCGAAGCTGGTCAACCCGGAAGAGCTCAAACAGGATGCCATCGACGCCGTAGAACAACACGGTATCGTATTTATCGATGAGATCGACAAAATCTGTAAGCGCGGCGGCAACAGCTCCGGCCCGGATGTCTCTCGCGAAGGCGTGCAGCGCGACCTGCTGCCGTTGGTCGAAGGCTGCACGGTGTCGACCAAACACGGCATGGTGAAAACTGACCACATTCTGTTTATCGCCTCTGGCGCATTCCAGGTGGCCAGTCCGTCTGACCTGATCCCTGAACTACAGGGTCGTCTGCCGATTCGCGTCGAGCTGAAAGCGCTGACGACGGAAGATTTCGAGCGCATCCTGACCGAGCCGAACGCCTCCATCACCGTTCAGTATAAAGCGTTGATGGCGACCGAAGGCGTCAACATCGAGTTTACGGAAGACGGCATCAAGCGCATTGCGCAGGCGGCATGGCAGGTTAACGAAACCACCGAAAACATCGGCGCTCGTCGTCTGCACACCGTGCTGGAGCGTTTGATTGAAGACATCTCCTTTGACGCCAGCGAAATGGGTGGTCAGAGCATCATTATTGATGCCGAGTATGTTGGTAAGCATCTGGATGTGCTGGTGGCGGATGAAGATCTGAGCCGTTTTATCCTATAATCCGGTTCAATGTATTTTCATCACAATCGATGGGGCTATATATAGCCCCATTTTTTTGGCCAGGAATTATGACTGAACAACCGATAAACCGAACCCAGGCCTGGCTGGAAAGCCTGCGGCCAAAAACGCTACCGCTGGCCTTTTCCGCCATTGTTGTCGGTACGACGCTCGCGTGGCATCAGGGGTACTTCGATCCCTGGGTGGCGCTGCTGGCGCTGATCACCGCCGGCCTGCTGCAAATCTTATCCAACCTGGCGAACGATTATGGCGATGCCGTTAAGGGCAGCGATAAACCCGACCGTATCGGTCCGCTACGCGGCATGCAAAAAGGGGCCATTACCCAGCCGCAGATGAAACGCGCGCTGATCGTTACCGTGGTGCTGATTTGCCTCTCCGGGCTGGCGCTGTTGTTCTGCGCCTGGCAGACGATGGCCGATTTTATTGGTTTCATGGTGCTGGGGAGTTTAGCGATTATCGCCGCGATCACCTACACCGTCGGCACCCGGCCCTATGGCTACATCGGCCTTGGCGATATCTCGGTGCTGGTCTTCTTTGGCTGGCTTAGCGTCGCAGGAAGCTGGTATCTCCAGGCCCACACGATTGAAGCAACCATTTTCCTCCCCGCTACCGCCTGTGGTCTGTTAGCCGCCGCGGTGCTGAATATCAATAATCTGCGCGATATCGACAGCGACAGAGAGAACGGCAAAAACACGCTGGCAGTACGTCTGGGGCCGCTCAACGCTCGCCGCTATCACGCTTGCCTGCTCATCGGTGCGCCGCTGTGCCTGGCGCTGTTTACCCTGGTTTCTCTGCATAGCCCATGGGGTTGGCTGTTCCTGCTCGCCACGCCACTGCTGGTGAAGCAGGCGCGATTTGTGATGCGCGAGCGCGAGCCGGTGGCGATGCGCCCGATGCTGGAACGCACGGTGAAAGCAGCGCTGCTGACCAACCTGCTGTTTGTCATTGGGATTATTTGCAGCAAGCTGGTGGGTTAACTGACAAATATCAATTAACAATTGATGATTTTGCCAACAATACGATTCGCGAGATATACTAAAATCTCTCGCAGCAACTGAACGTTAAGCCTATGAAATACGATACTTCCGAGCTTTGTGACATCTACCAGGAGGATGTCAACGTAGTGGAACCTCTGTTCTCCAACTTTGGGGGGCGGTCGTCGTTTGGTGGACAAATCATCACGGTGAAATGTTTCGAGGATAACGGGTTGCTATACGATATGCTCGAACAGAACGGCCGTGGTCACATCTTGCTGATCGATGGCGGGGGTTCCGTCCGACGTGCGTTGATTGACGCTGACCTGGCGCGTCTTGCCGTACAAAATGAGTGGGAAGGGATTGTCGTCTATGGCGCGGTGCGTCAGGTTGACGACCTTGAAGATCTGGATATTGGCATCCAGGCGCTGGCCGCCATTCCCGTGGGGGCTGCTGGCGAAGGTATCGGCGAAAGCGACGTACGCGTCAATTTCGGCGGCGTGACCTTCTTCTCCGGTGACCATCTGTATGCCGATAATACCGGGATCATCCTGTCCGAGGATGCACTGGATATCGAATAGCCTGCCCACTAATTAAAAAGGCCTTCTCTCTGAGAAGGCCTTTTCGTTTGTTTCACGCCAGAATTAGTACAGTTTCTTCGCGCAATCCAGCCAGTCATTTTTGAACGGACGCTTCATGTTCTCGATAGCGTCGATGATGTCGTGGTGCACCAGCTTCTCGTTCTGAATACCGACGCAGCGGCCACCGAATCCCTGCTGCAGCAGTTCAATCGCGTAGGCGCCCATGCGGGATGCCAGAATACGGTCATAAGGAACCGGGGAACCGCCGCGCTGAATGTGGCCCAGAACGGTCGCCCGGGTTTCACGGCCGGTTTCTTTCTCAATGTAGTGCGCCAGCTCGTCCACGTCGCACATATGTTCGGTAATGGCCACGATGGCGTGTTTCTTACCTTTGGCGATGCCGGCTTTGATTTCAGCGACCAGATCGTCACGCGTGTATTCCACTTCCGGCACCATGATGAACTCACACCCGCCGGCAATCGCCGCAGCCAGAGTCAGATCGCCGCAGTAACGCCCCATCACTTCAACAACCGAAATACGCTGGTGGGAAGAAGAGGTATCGCGCAGGCGGTCAATGGCTTCCACTACGGTGCTCAGCGCGGTAAAGAAACCGATAGTGTAGTCAGTGCCTTTGATATCGTTATCGATGGTGCCTGGCAGGCCGATGCACGGGAAGCCCATTTCAGTCAGACGCATCGCCCCCATGTAAGAACCATCACCGCCGATAACGACCAGCGCATCCAGGCCACGCTTTTTCATATTCTCGAGCGCAACGGCACGAATATGTTCTTCGCGGAACTCGGGGAAGCGTGCTGACCCGAGGAAAGTGCCACCACGGTTGATCATGTCGGAAACACTGTAGCGGTCGAGCTGAACCATGCGATCTTCATACAGGCCGAGGTAACCGTCATAGATTCCAAAAACTTCCAGACCTTCCGTTAATGCTGCGCGCACAACGCCGCGAATTGCTGCGTTCATGCCCGGAGCATCACCGCCACTTGTCAATACACCGATTTTCTTAATCATGACTACCTCTGAACTTAGGAAGCAAAAAATAATCCTGTTGCCTGAAGCGCTCCTTCACCAGGAGTGCACGACGATAATTGCAATAGTATATCAAACGCTTCTGGCTGAATTGATTCAGGTCAGACCAAATGGCGGTAATTTATACAAAAAATGCCGATCTGCCCCACACTTTTACATCGAGTTTACAGACTATAACCCAAAGCTCAAAAAACGCCCTGCCGCGCCAGCGGCACCACAGAACAGGGATCCTGATGGATAATGACATCAGAACCCGGGAAACGGTGCAGAATTGCCTGCTCCACCTGATCGGCAATCACGTGTGCCTGAACCAGCGGGAGGTTATCTTCCATTTCCAAATGTATTTGAATAAAGCGAGTCGGCCCTGACTGCCGCGTCCGTAGATCGTGTGCCCCGCTGACGCCTGGCCATTCGGTCACGATATTGATAATTTCCTGACGTTCCTCGTCAGGAAGCGCGCGGTCTAACAACGACTGAATGGCGTCATAACCCATACGCAGAGCGCTATATAAAATATAGATGCCAATCCCGAGAGCAAACAGCGCGTCGGCACGATGCCAACCATACCAGGAGAGGCCCAGCGCCACCAGAATTGCGCCGTTCATCATAACATCAGACTGATAATGAAGCATATCTGCTCGCACCGCCTGACTTTGCGTTTTTCTGACCACCCAACGCTGGAACGTTACCAGCACCAGCGTGCTGACCAGCGCGATCAGCGTCACGGCAATACCGACACCCGCCGCCTGCATCGGTTCCGGACGCGCCAGGTGCTGAATACCGGTCAAAAACAGAAACAGAGCCGACCCGGAGATAAACATACTTTGTGCCAGCGCGGCCAGCGATTCTGCCTTACCGTGACCAAAAGTATGTTCCTCATCTGCCGGCTGGAGCGAATAGCGCACGACCAGCAGATTCGTTAACGAGGCGGCAATATCCACCAGCGAGTCCACAAGCGCAGCCAGAATACTCACAGACCCGGTGTACCACCACGCAAAAATCTTGATCAAAAGTAACGCGGACGCCATCACCGTCGCCGCAATAGCCGCACGGCTCACCAGCCGCCCATAAGATTGATTCATACATGCTCCTCTTCGGCGATGCGCTTAGTATAACCTGAACTGTTGTCGCAACGAGGAGCAAGGCGGGAGTCGTTTCGCCGAATGACAGGCAAAAAAAAACCCCCACATCATGTGGGGGAAGACAGGGATGGTGTCTATGGCAAGGAAAACAGGGTCTACTACTGGGGTTGCACGGTATTGCTACTACTCGACAGCATGGTTGCTGAACCTTTTTGCATCCTTGCTACCTCGCGCAACTGATCCATTCGTTGCTGGTGTTTCGCATTAAGAACCGCTTGCTGCTCCGGCGTTAACAGGTGGTACATCTGGTTGCGAACCTTCGCCATTTCAATCTGGCGAGTAACCTGTTCCTGCGCCATTTTATTAGCCTGAGCGCGCACAGCGTTTTCATCAAAATTTTCTGCGGTGACAAGACGATGCATTGTCTCCATTTCGCTAACATTAATGGGTTGCCTGTCATGGCGTGCCCGTTGCATAAGATCTCGTAACTGCTGGCGTTGCTGTTCGGTTAAACTTATGCCGTCAAACATATGACTCTGGCTGGTGCGCTGCGCCCCGTCATCTCCGGGGAGCCAGTTAACGCTGGTAACGACTTCAGCGGCTTGGCTATATGCACTTAGCGCCAGCGTTGAGGCCATGACGGCAGCAATAACATTGCGCATCACATACTCCCAATACGTTTGTGTCTGTGTAGCGATTCAACGAGATACAGTCTACGATTCGGGCTGCAAACATGCGTCAGGGGGTGTAAAACAACGTAAAGTCATGGATTAGCGAGCCTTGATGACGTAATTTCTGCCTCGGAGGTATTTAAACAATGAATAAAATCCTGTTAGTTGATGATGACCGGGAGCTCACCTCCCTGTTAAAAGAGCTGCTCGATATGGAAGGATTTAACGTGCTCGTGGCCCATGACGGGGAACAGGCGCTGGCCCTTCTGGACGACAGCATCGATTTACTTTTGCTTGATGTGATGATGCCGAAGAAAAACGGTATCGATACGCTTAAAGAGTTACGTCAGACACACCAGACCCCGGTTATCATGCTAACTGCCCGCGGCAGCGAGCTGGATCGCGTTCTCGGCCTCGAGCTGGGCGCGGATGATTACTTGCCTAAGCCCTTCAACGATCGTGAGCTGGTGGCGCGTATACGCGCGATTCTGCGCCGTTCTCACTGGAGTGAGCAGCAGCAAACTACCGAAGTCGGTTCCCCGACGCTGGAAGTTGACGCCTTGAGCCTCAACCCCGGCCGCCAGGAAGCCAATTTCGATGGTCAGACCCTGGAACTGACCGGCACGGAGTTCACCCTGCTCTACCTGCTGGCACAGCATCTTGGCCAGGTTGTTTCTCGTGAACATCTGAGCCAGGAAGTATTGGGAAAACGCCTGACGCCGTTCGATCGCGCCATCGACATGCATATTTCCAATCTGCGTCGTAAGCTGCCGGAACGCAAAGACGGCCATCCGTGGTTTAAAACCCTGCGCGGACGCGGCTACCTGATGGTTTCGGCTTCATGATAGGAAGTTTAACCGCACGCATCTTCGCTATTTTCTGGCTCACGCTGGCGCTGGTGTTGATGCTGGTTCTGATGTTGCCCAAGCTGGACTCGCGCCAGATGACCGAACTGCTGGAGAGCGAACAGCGTCAGGGCACCATGATTGAACAGCACGTCGAGGCCGAACTGGCGACCGATCCCCCCAATGACCTGATGTGGTGGCGTCGGCTGTTTCGCGCTATCGATAAGTGGGCTCCGCCGGGACAGCGTTTATTGCTGGTCACCAGCGAAGGCCGCGTGATCGGTGCAGAACGCAACGAAATGCAGATCATTCGTAACTTTATCGGCCAGGCCGATAATGCCGATCATCCGCAGAAAAAACGCTACGGCCGTCTGGAAATGGTCGGGCCGTTTTCCGTCAGGGATGGGGAAGATAATTACCAGCTCTATCTGATCCGCCCTGCCAGCACATCCCAGTCAGACTTTATCAACCTGCTGTTCGACCGCCCGCTGCTCCTGCTTATCGTCACGATGCTGGTCAGTTCGCCGCTGCTGCTGTGGCTGGCCTGGAGTCTGGCCAAACCGGCCCGCAAGTTGAAAAACGCCGCCGATGAGGTCGCCCAGGGCAACCTGCGTCAACATCCGGAACTGGAAGCCGGCCCGCAGGAGTTTTTAGCCGCCGGGGCCAGTTTTAACCAGATGGTCACGGCGCTGGAACGCATGATGACCGGTCAGCAGCGCCTGCTGTCCGATATTTCCCACGAGCTGCGTACGCCGCTCACGCGCCTGCAGCTGGGTACGGCCTTACTGCGCCGTCGCAGCGGCGAGAGCAAAGAGCTTGAACGTATTGAGACCGAAGCCCACCGGCTGGACAGCATGATTAACGACCTGCTGGTGATGTCGCGCAATCAGGCGAATAACGCGCTGGTCAGTGAAACGGTGAAGGCTAATCAGCTGTGGGGCGAAGTGCTGGATAACGCGGCGTTTGAAGCCGAGCAGGTTGGAAAATCCTTCACCGTCGAGTATCCGCCGGGTCCCTGGCCGCTGTACGGCAATCCTAATGCGCTGGAAAGCGCGCTGGAAAATATCGTCCGTAACGCGCTGCGCTACTCGCACACCAAAATTTCGGTCAGTTTTTCGGTGGATAAAGACGGCATCACGGTCAACGTCGATGATGATGGTCCGGGCGTCAGTCCGGAGGATCGCGAGCAGATTTTCCGTCCGTTCTACCGTACCGACGAGGCACGCGATCGCGAGTCCGGCGGCACCGGTCTGGGGCTGGCGATTGTCGAGGCGGCGATTCAGCAGCATCGCGGCTGGGTCAAAGCCGATGACAGCCCGTTAGGCGGTTTGCGGCTGACCATCTGGCTGCCGCTGTATAAGCGCACCTGATCGCTCTTCTCCGGCTTACGCTGCGCTTAGCCGGGCTACCACAACCGTCCGCAGACGGGTAGCCCGGACAGGCGCAGCGCGCCGCCTCAGGGATCGTTCGCAGCCAGCGCCTGCGGCGTTATCGGCGAATTATTTTCCCCACAATCTCCGCGAATTGTCTTCTATCTGCCCGCTCAGGCGCCGTTTCTGCATGGTACGGCTCCAGCTCACCGACAGCCCCGCCGCCGAGAGCAGACGACGGTATTGTTCGTCATCGAACGGCATATGCCAGGCAATGGCCCCCGCCTCATGGACGCTCACATCGCTTAGTCGGGAAACCAGCTCCAGCGGCGCATCGCCGGATACCTGCCCGCCCGCCACGACCCGATACAGCCAGCCGGTTTTACCGCTGTTCTGCATAAGCTGCGCCATATCGCTGACAGCAAAATGATAGTTAAGCTTGAAGCACGGTGAACGCGGCTGCGTCACCTGAATCAGCGCCTCTCCCCAGCGAAAGATGTCGCCGATACAGACCTCTTTTTCGGTCAGCCCTTCGGTCGAGAGATTCTCGCCAAACGCCGGGGCGCAGAAAAGATCCGCCTGCTGCGGAAGTTCAAGAGCCCAATGGGCGTAGTGTTCACGGGGATAGTGGCACAGCGCGCGGTCCGGCCCGCCATGTATTTTCGTCTCCGCCTGTTCATCGCCCTCCAGCCCCAGTTCGCCGAGGGTCAGTTCACCGTCGACCTGAATTTTACCGATGGCGCTTGGACGGCTGCCGTCGTAATCCCTTACCTTGCCCACAAAGACATTCACCGGATAGTGCATCGCTGCTCCTTTGCTGCGGATATAAAAAAAGCGAGTCATCAGACTCGCTTCTCGTTCAGCACAATGCAACCTTATTTTTTGGCGGCAAAACGCGCTGCTGCTTCGTCCCAGTTAACCACGTTCCAGAACTCTTTGATGTAGTCCGGACGACGGTTCTGGAATTTCAGGTAGTAAGCGTGTTCCCAAACGTCCAGGCCCAGAATCGGGAAGCCGGAAGCGCCGGAGATAGCTTCGCCCATCAGCGGGGAGTCCTGGTTAGCGGTAGAAACCACGGCCAGTTTGTCGCCCTTCAGCACCAGCCATGCCCAGCCAGAACCGAAACGAGTCGCAGCCGCTTTTTCAAACTCCGCTTTGAAGTTATCAACGGAACCGAAATCACGTTCGATAGCGGCTTTCAGGTCGCCCTGCAGGGTGGTACCGGTTTTCAGGCCTTTCCAGAACAGGCTGTGGTTAGCGTGGCCGCCCGCGTTGTTACGCAGTACGGTTTTTTTGTCAGCCGGCAGCTGATCCAGTTTGGCGATCAGTTCTTCAGCAGACAGGTCAGCAAATTCCGGCAGGCTCTCCAGCGCAGCGTTGGCGTTGTTAACGTAGGCCTGGTGATGTTTAGTGTGATGGATTTCCATCGTCTGCTTATCAAAGTGCGGTTCCAGGGCGTCATAAGCGTACGGCAGGGCTGGCAGTGTATAACTCATAATCATCTCCATTATTGTCAAGCGGCAGGAAGTGTTAATGCCGAGTAAGCAGTTGGTTCATTATAGTTAATTAAATGATATTGAAAACGCTTATCAATGCCGTATTTTTAATAAGGTTATAACCACAGGGTATACCTGCAATTTTGTGAGCTGGAACAAGTAATTAAGTTGTTGGTTGCCAGAGTTCAGCGTCACATGGCAACAGCCTGAAGGCGAGAAAACTGACCGATTTTTACACTCATCGTGTCGGAAGAAGATTTATCCGATAAAAAAATAGATGAGGATAAAATCAATGAATCACGCGATTACGATGGGTATTTTTTGGCATTTGATAGGTGCGGCCAGTGCAGCCTGTTTCTATGCCCCGTTCAAACAAGTTAAACAGTGGTCATGGGAAACCATGTGGTCAATCGGCGGGATTGTCTCCTGGCTGATTCTTCCCTGGGCTATCAGCGCGATGCTGCTGCCTGATTTCTGGGCCTATTACCGTTCCTTCAACGCCTCCACGCTCCTGCCGGTGTTTCTGTTTGGCGCCATGTGGGGGATCGGCAATATTAACTACGGCCTGACCATGCGCTACCTCGGTATGTCGATGGGGATCGGTATCGCCATCGGGATTACCCTGATTGTCGGCACGCTGATGACTCCAATTATCAACGGGCAGATCGATGTGCTCCTTCATACCCAGGGTGGCCAGATGACGCTGCTCGGCGTGCTGGTTGCGGTGATCGGCGTGGCGATAGTCACCCGGGCCGGCCAGTTGAAAGAGCGCAAGATGGGCATTAAAGCCGAAGACTTCAATCTGAAAAAAGGGCTCATGCTGGCGGTGATGTGCGGCATTTTCTCTGCCGGGATGTCCTTTGCGATGAACGCCGCCAGGCCAATGCATGATGCCGCGGCAGCGCTGGGAGTTGACCCGCTGTATACCGCGCTGCCCAGCTATGTGGTGATTATGGGCGGCGGCGCGCTGGTCAACCTTGGCTTCTGCTTTATTCGTCTGGCTAAAGTCAAAAACCTGTCGATCAAAGCCGACTTCTCGCTGGCAAAACCGCTGATTATCGCCAACGTGCTGCTGTCGGCGCTGGGCGGTCTGATGTGGTATCTCCAGTTTTTCTTCTATGCCTGGGGCCACGCCAGCATTCCCGCGCAGTATGACTACATGAGCTGGATGCTGCATATGAGCTTCTATGTGCTGTGCGGCGGGCTGGTCGGGCTGGTGCTGAAAGAGTGGAACAATGCCGGGCGTCGTCCGGTCAGCGTGTTAAGTCTGGGCTGCGTGGTGATTATCATCGCCGCCAATATCGTTGGCCTCGGCATGGCCAGCTAATACCCTATGCGGCAACGCGACTGCGTTGCCGCCACTGCCCTGGGGTCATGCCAATTTCGCGATTAAAGACGACGGAAAAGTAGTTACTGTCTTCAAATCCGCACTGCATCGCAATGTCACCAATCAACCGCTCGGTGTGCTGCAATAAATACTGCGCGTGGCAGATACGCAGCTGACGCAGGTAATGGTTGATCGTCATCCCGGTCTGCTGGCGAAACTGCTGACGCAGCGCACGCTCGCCGCACCCCTCCCGCTCACAAAACAGCTCAAGAATAAAAGGTCGGTTCAGGCTGCCGGCCAGTTCGGTCAGCAGCTTATCGAGGAGCGTTTCGCTTTGGGTCGCCGCCCGGTTATCGGTCGCATAGCGGTGGCGATGAAGAATCAACGCCAGCTGCGCAAACAGCAGCTCGGCCATGTTATTAGACTGCGCATCGCCGCGGGCGCTCTCCTGCTCCAGCTGAGTAATCACCTGGCGAACCTGAGCCATACCAGAACTGCCGATCCGCCAGTGCGGCATCCACGACGTCCCAAACAGACCGGGAATATGGGCCGCCCAGTCAAAGTTAAGCCGCAGACGATCCGGGCAATAGATGACGTTTTGCAGGACTAAATCATTCACCGAGGCGTAGGAGTGTTTGTCTTCGGCGCGAATATAAAACAGGTCGCCACGGGTAATGCGCCATGGGCGATCGTTAAGGACATGCAGGCCATTTCCCCGCCATACCAGTACCAGTTCGCAGAACTCGTGGGTATGCTCGGCGAAGACATTTTGCGGATAACGGTCGGCAACCGCTACCGCCTGAGAAGGAGAGGCAAAAAACTCATCTTTGCGCAGAATCAGCTGACCAGCCACTACCAGAACTCCACCGCCAATAACGGTTTATTATTCGCGTTTTTGCTCGCTAAAACGTTGACTGCTCTCGCGTTACTGAAGAATGGCGTCCCGTCCCTGACGGATATCGCGCGGCGACCAGGAAAACTCGCGGCGAAAAAGCGTCGAAAAGTGGTTACTGTCGCCGAAACCGCAACGATAGGCGATATCCGTGATGCTCTCATCGCTATGGCGTAGCAGGTGACGCGCCTTCATCAGTCGCACCCGATTGAGGTAGCGCTGCGGCGTCAGGCCGGTCTGTTGCTTCAGCTGGCGATGCAATGTCCTCAGCGACAGGGAAAACTTATCCGCCACCTCTTCCCAACAGACATCCTCGGCAAAGTGATCTTCCAGCCAGGCCATCAGATGATTCAGCCGCGCTTCGTTGTCGGCCGCCCCTTCCGCGAGGCTGCTTTTACGCAGCAGGACAAGCAGCTGCATAAAGAGAATCTCCCGTCCGGCGAGCGTATGCATATCCGGTTCGAGGCCGACGTCTTCCATCTGTCCGACGATCTGTCGTACCTGCTGTAGCACGGCCTGGTTCACCCGCCAGTGAGAGAGGTAATTCCCCTCTTGCTCCTGCGGTAACAGCTGATTGACGCCATTCAGAAAGCGAAAGGCATCCGGCGCGCGATAGAGCACGTTAGTCAGGCATAAATTGTCCGTATGTTCATAGAGATGACGATCGTGATCGCGAATAAAGCACACCGAACCGCCGCTGATGGTATAGGGCTGACCGTTGAACACATGAATCCCCGTGCCGTGCTCAACGATGACGATTTCATGGAAATCGTGATGATGTTCCGGGAACGCCGCCTGAGGGAGGCGTGGCTCAATGGCCACAGCAGAAGTCCCGGACTTAAAGAAATCCACGCTGTGCAAAATGGTCATAACGGCACCCTCGAAATGAGAAATGTTATCAATCAGTGTCACAAATAGTAATTAAGGGTCCGCAATCCAGCCTTCAATTTTTGACCGCAAAATTCGTAAAACCTGCCGCTTTTTCAAGAAACAGCCGGAAAGATCGGGAACTGCGGACAACATCACATCCTCTTCCCTGATGCTCATGAAGAGAATCTGTGACCTCCCTCACGGTCATCTTTGCTTTCTTGCCAGCCGCCTGTTTTCCCTGTCAGTGGCAAGAAGGTGCGCGATTCACGACTTTTTTAGACTGCTGACAATGATTTTTACAAGGATCTCCCCATGAGCTTTCGTCATTGTGTAGCCGTTGATTTAGGCGCCTCCAGCGGGCGGGTGATGCTTGCCAGCTATGAATGCGGCCCGCGTACGCTAACGCTGCGCGAAATACACCGCTTTACCAATAGCCTGCAAAAGGTGGATGGCTACGACTGCTGGGATGTCGACCGTCTGGAAGGCGAAATTCGCCGCGGGCTGGTGAAGGTCTGCGAGCAGGGTATCCTCATCGACAGTATCGGTATTGATACCTGGGGCGTGGATTATGTCCTGCTGGATAAGCACGGCGAACGCGTGGGTCTGCCGGTCTCCTATCGTGACCCACGAACCCATGGCCTGATGCACCATGCCGAAGAGCAAATAGGCCGCGCCGAGATCTACCGCCGTAGCGGCATTCAGTTTATGCCCTTCAATACCCTATATCAGCTCCGCGCGCTGGTTGAGCAGCAGCCGGAGCTGGTCAGCCAGGTTTCACATGCGCTGCTGATCCCTGACTACTTCAGCTTTCGCCTCACCGGCCATCTGAACTGGGAATACACCAACGCCACCACCACCCAGTTGATCAATATAAACAGCGATAGCTGGGATGAAGAGCTGTTGAACTGGAGCGGAGCGCCGCGCGAATGGTTCGGCACGCCAACGCATCCCGGTAACGTAATCGGTCACTGGTTATGCCCGCAGGGCAACGCCATTCCGGTGGTGGCCGTCGCCAGTCACGATACCGCCAGCGCGGTCATCGCCTCGCCGCTGGCCAGCAAAAACGCCGCGTATCTCTCTTCCGGCACCTGGTCGCTGATGGGCTTTGAAAGCAAAACCCCCTACACCGGTAGCGACGCGCTGCAGGCGAATATCACCAATGAAGGTGGCGCCGAAGGGCGCTACCGGGTGCTGAAAAATATCATGGGACTGTGGCTGCTGCAGCGGGTGCTGAAAGAACAAAACATCAGTGACCTGTCGGCGCTCATCGCCCGTACCGCTCGTCTTCCGGCCTGCCGTTTCGTCATTGACTGCAACGACGATCGTTTTATCAATCCGGCCAATATGAGCGCCGAAATTCAGTCCGCCTGTCGCGAGTCCGGGCAGCCGGTTCCCGGCGATGACGCCGAACTGGCGCGCTGTATTTTCGACAGTCTGGCCCTGCTCTATGCCCGCGTACTTCGTGAACTGGCCCAACTCCGCGGCCAGCCGTTCAGCCAGCTGCATATTGTCGGCGGCGGCTGCCAGAACGAGCTGCTCAATCAGCTGTGTGCCGACGCCTGCGGTATCACGGTGGTCGCTGGGCCCGTAGAGGCCTCCACGCTGGGCAATATCGGCATCCAGCTGATGACCCTGGACGAACTGAATAACGTCGACGATTTCCGTCAGGTGGTATGTCGCAACGCCGCGCTTACCACGTTTACCCCCAATCCTGAACATGAAATTGCCCGTTTCGTGGCGCAGTTTCAGCCACAACAGACTAAGGAGCTTTGCGCATGACCACTCAACTTGAACAAGCCTGGGATATTGCTAAACAGCGCTACGCTGCCGTTGGCGTGGATGTCGAGGAGGCCCTGCGTCAACTGGACCGACTACCCGTTTCGATGCACTGCTGGCAGGGCGATGACGTCGCCGGCTTCGAAAACCCGGAAGGGAACTTAACGGGCGGGATTCAGGCCACGGGGAACTATCCGGGCAAAGCTCGTAACGCCGGCGAGCTGCGCGCCGACCTTGAGCAGGCGCTGAGCCTGATTCCGGGGCCGAAACGCCTGAATCTGCACGCGCTCTATCTGGAATCAGATACGCCGGTGGCGCGCAATGAAATCAAGCCACAACACTTCCGCAACTGGGTTGAGTGGGCCAAAACCAATAAGCTGGGGCTGGATTTTAACCCCTCCTGTTTCTCCCACCCGCTGAGCGCCGATGGCTTTACCCTGTCGCACGCCAACGACGAAATCCGCCAGTTCTGGATCGATCACTGCAAAGCCAGCCGCCGTATCTCTGCCTGGTTCGGCGAGCAGCTGGGCACCCCGTCGGTGATGAATATCTGGATCCCGGACGGCATGAAAGATATTACCGTTGACCGTTTTGCCCCGCGCCAGCGTCTGCTCAATGCGCTGGATGAGGTCATCAGCGAAAAACTCGACCCGGCGCATCACATCGATGCCGTAGAGAGCAAACTGTTCGGTATCGGCGCAGAAAGCTATACCGTCGGCTCCAACGAGTTCTATATGGGATACGCCACCAGCCGCCAGACCGCGCTGTGCCTCGATGCCGGCCACTTCCACCCGACGGAAGTCATCTCTGACAAAATTTCCGCCGCCATGCTGTACATCCCGCGACTGCTGCTGCACGTCAGCCGCCCGGTGCGCTGGGACAGCGACCACGTCGTGCTGCTGGATGACGAAACCCAGGCTATCGCCAGCGAAATCATCCGCCACAACCTGTTCGACCGCGTGCACATCGGTCTCGATTTCTTCGACGCCTCGATTAACCGCATCGCGGCGTGGGTGATTGGTACCCGCAACATGAAGAAAGCGCTGCTGCGCGCCCTGCTGGAACCGACGGAACAGCTGCGCCAGCTGGAAGCTGACGGTGACTACACCGCCCGTCTGGCCCTGCTGGAAGAGCAGAAATGCCTGCCATGGCAGGCCGCCTGGGAGATGTATTGCCAGCGCCACGATACCCCGGCGGGCAGCCAGTGGCTGGATAGCGTACGCGCTTATGAAAAAGCGGTACTAAGCCAACGCGGCTAATCATCATTGCCGGACGGCGGCTGATGCCACAACCGCAGCCCGTAGGGTCAATCTTCTTTATGGTGCGGGGCTCCCCCCGCATCGCAGCAACAGGAATACAAGACTATGCAGAACATCATCAACGCCTGGTTCGTTCAGGGCATGATTAAAGCCACTTCCGATGCCTGGCTGAAGGGCTGGGACGAACGTAACGGCGGTAACCTGACGCTGCGCCTCGACGACGCGGATATCGAACCGTTCGCGGCCGATTTTCACGCTAAGCCGCGCTACATCGCCCTCAGTCAGCCGATGCCCACGCTGGCGAACCAGCCATTTATCGTCACCGGTTCCGGCAAATTTTTCCGCAACGTCCAGCTCGATCCTGCGGCCAATCTCGGCGTGGTGAAGGTAGACAGCGATGGGGCGGGATACCACGTGCTATGGGGACTGACGGACGATGCGGTGCCGACCTCTGAATTACCGGCGCATTTTCTCTCCCACAGCGAGCGCATCAGGCTAACCAACGGCAAAGACCGCGTGATCATGCACTGCCACGCCACCAACCTGATTGCCCTGACCTATGTACTGGAGAACAACAGCGATCTGTTCACCCGCAAACTGTGGGAAGGCAGCACCGAATGTCTGGTGGTCTTCCCGGACGGGGTCGGCATTCTGCCGTGGATGGTGCCGGGCACCGATGAAATTGGCCAGGCCACCGCGCTGGAAATGCGCAAACATTCGCTGGTGCTGTGGCCGTTCCACGGCGTCTTCGGCAGCGGCCCGACGCTGGACGAAACCTTCGGTCTCATCGATACCGCCGAGAAGTCGGCCGAAGTGCTGGTGAAAGTCTATTCGATGGGGGGCATGAAACAGACCATCACCCGCGAAGAGCTCATCGCCCTGGGCAAACGCTTTGCGGTGCAGCCCATGCAGTCCGCGTTAGACCTGTATCAATAACAACATCGCGCCCCGCTCACCGAGACGGGGCGAACTCTGTCACCTGCAAATCATTCCCCGAGTATGTCGCACTGCAGGAAGGGGGCGGAGTCCACGGATGGACGGGTCATACAAGCCAACGCATCTGTAATGTGAATGACAACGGGAATCTAACTCAATCATGTGGAGTAAAAGCAATGAAAACAAAGACAAGCTTGATCCTCACCGTTGCCATTATGGCGTTGTCCGGTTCTGCTTCAGCGGAAGTGAAAATCGCCCTCGTGGCAAAATCGTTGGGAAATGGGTTCTTCGAAGCTGCGAACGTCGGCGCCCAGCAAGCGGCCAAAGAGTTAGGCGATGTTAAAGTCATTTATACCGGCCCGACCACCACCACGGCAGAAGCGCAGATCGAAGTCCTTAACGGATTGATCGCCCAGGGCGTGGATGCGATCGCCATCTCCGCCAACGATCCTGATGCCGTCGTCCCGGTGCTGAAAAAAGCCATGCAGCGCGGTATCAAAGTGGTCTCCTGGGATTCCGGCGTGGCGCCAGCGGGTCGGCAAATCCATCTCAACCCCTCCAATAATGCCCTGATTGGCGAAACCAACGTCCGGCTCGCCGCCGAGGCATTAAAAGCGCTGAATGTCGATAAAGGCGATGTGGCCGTGTTAAGCGCCACCCCGACCTCGACCAACCAGAATATCTGGATCGAGGAGATGAAAAAGGTGCTGCCGAAGTACCCTTCCGTCAATCTGGTCACCGTGGCCTACGGCGACGATCTGTCGGATAAGAGCTACCGCGAAGCGGTGGGCCTGCTGAAGTCATATCCCGAGCTGAAAGTGATCGTCTCGCCTTCTTCGGTCGGGATCGTCGCCGCCGCGCAGGCGGTCAAGGATCAGGGCAAGATTGGCAAGGTCTACGTGACCGGGCTCGGGCTGCCGTCTGAAATGGCCGGGGCGATTAAATCCGGCGCCAGCAAAAGCTTCGCTATCTGGAACCCTATTGATCTGGGCTACGCCGCCACTTATCTGGCCGACGATCTGGTAAAAGGGACGGCGAGTAAAACCGAAGCCAGTATGGGCAAGCTGGGTAAAGTCCAGCTGGATGCCAACGGCAACGGCGCGATGGCGCAGCCGTTCGTTTACGATGCCAGCAACATCGATAAATTCTCAAAAATCTTTTGACCCCGTTCCCCTCACCGATACCGGGAGGGGAAAAACTGGAGAATTATCATGACGGCATCCACTCCTCTGCTGTCGCTTAAGGGCATCACCAAGGTTTTCCCCGGTGTGCATGCCCTTGAGAACGTACAGCTCGATCTCTGGCCCGGCAAAGTGACCGCCTTAATCGGCGAAAACGGCGCCGGCAAATCCACGCTGGTCAAAGTAATGACCGGTATTTATCAGCCCGAAGAGGGCGAGATCCTCTATAAAGCAATCCCTATCCAGCTGCCGAACCCCGAGTCGGCGCATAAGGTGGGGATAACCGCCATTCATCAGGAAACCGTGCTGTTCGACGAGCTGTCGGTCACCGAAAATATTTTCGTCGGCCAGTATCTGTATACCGGCCTGCTGAAGAAACTCGACTGGCCCGCCATGCACCGCAAAGCCAGCGAAATCCTCACCCGCCTTGAGGTGCAGATTGACCCACGCGCGACGCTGAAAACCCTCAGCATCGCCCAGCGGCATATGGTGGCGATTGCCAGAGCGCTCTCCTTCGACGCCCAGGTGGTGATTCTCGATGAGCCCACCGCCGCCCTCTCGCAGCATGAGATTCTGGAGTTCTATCAAATCGTTGAACGCCTGAAGCAAGACGGGAAAGCGATTTTGTTTATCTCGCATAAGTTTGACGAAATTTTCGAACTGGCCGATTACTACACCATTCTGCGCGACGGCGTCTTCGTCAGCGCCGGCGCCATTAATGACATCACCGAAGAACGGATGGTGGCGATGATGGTCGGTCGCGCCATCACCCAGACCTACCCGAAAGTCGAGTGCACGCCGGGCGCAACGGTCCTGGAGGTGAAAAACCTCTGCCATCCCACCGAGTTTGCCAATATCCATTTTTCGCTGCGTAAAGGTGAAATTCTGGGCTTCTACGGCCTGGTCGGCGCCGGGCGAACCGAGCTGATGCAGGCGCTCTCCGGGGTATCTCGTCCCGCGAGCGGGGAGATCGTGCTGAACGGTAAAACCATGCACTTCCGCCAGCCGGCGGACGCCATCCGGGCGGGAATTGTCTGCGTGCCGGAAGAGCGGCAGAAGCAGGGGGCGATTATTGCCCTGCCAATCGCCCAGAACATTAGCCTGCCGCAGCTCAGTCAACTCAATCCCAATGGCGTATTGAACGCCACCCGCGAATGGCAGCTGGCGAATGAATATGCCTCACGTCTGCAGGTCAAAGCGTTTAACTGGCAGCAGACGGTAGAAACCCTCTCCGGCGGCAATCAGCAGAAAGTGGTGATCGGCAAATGGCTGGCCACACACCCGGAGGTGATCATCCTCGATGAGCCAACCAAGGGGATCGACATCGGTTCAAAAGCGGCGGTGCATCAGTTTATGTCCGAACTGGTGGGACAGGGGCTGGCGGTGATCATGGTGTCATCCGAGCTGCCGGAAGTCATGGGGATGGCAGACCGCATCATCGTGATGCATGAAGGGCTGATGGTGGCCGAATATCGCGCGGGGGAGGCAACGGCAGAAACCATCGTCAGCGCCGCCAGCGGCCTCGGTCGGGAGGCAGCATAATGGGGCGACAACTGCTTAAACACCGTGAAACGCTGCTGGCTGTCATCATCATTATGATGATCGGCGCGATCGGCAGCCGGGCACCGTCATTTATCACGCCCGGTAATCTGGTGGAGATGTTTAACGACACCGCTATTCTGATCATCCTTGCCCTCGGTCAGATGATGGTGCTGCTGACCAAAGGTATCGATCTGTCGATGGCCGCCAATCTGGCGCTAACCGGGATGATTGTCGCGCTGCTCAACGCCCACTATCCCGAAGTACCGGTTTGGACGCTGTTGGTTCTGGCGACCCTGCTGGGCCTGCTGATGGGGATGATCAACGGCCTGCTGGTGTGGCGGCTCGGCATCCCGGCCATTGTGGTCACCCTCGGTACCATGAGCATCTACCGCGGCATTATTTTCCTGCTTTCCGACGGCGGCTGGGTCAACTCGCACCAGATGAGCGCCGATTTTCTCGGCCTGCCGCGCGCCTCGCTGCTTGGGCTACCGCTGCTGAGCTGGTGCGCCATCGCCGCGCTGTTGCTGGTGGGCTACTTTCTGCGTTACAGCCGTACCGGCCGGGCGCTGTACACCGCGGGCGGCAACGCTACCGCGGCGTATTACACCGGGATTAATGCGGGGAAAATGCAGTTCATCAGCTTCTGCCTCTCCGGCGCGCTGGCGGGCTTTTGCGGCTACCTGTGGATCTCGCGCTTTGCCGTCGCCTACGTTGATGTTGCCAACGGTTTTGAATTACAGGTCGTGGCCGCCTGCGTGATTGGCGGCATCAGTACGATGGGGGGAACCGGGCGCGTCATCGGCTGTCTTTGCGGCGCGCTGTTTCTCGGCATCATCAATAATGCGCTGCCGGTGATGGGTATCTCACCGTTCTGGCAAATGGCGATCTCCGGCGCGGTCATCGTTATCGCGGTGGTACTCAATGAGCGCGGCAACAAACGACACGGGCGGTTAATTCTGCGCAGTGCGGTGGTTGCCGCGCAAAAACAGACGGTGAAATCATGAGTAAAATAATGACCCCGGAAGAGACGATCAACATCGCACCTGCGCCGTCACCGCTGCACCGCCTGCTATGCTGGGAAGGATTTTTACTGGCGGTCACGCTGGTGGTCTTCGTGGTCTGCGCGCTGGCCTCGCCCTACTTCCTCAATATCTGGAATTTGTCGGACGCCACCTTCAACTTTACCGAGAAGGCGATTGTGGTCCTGCCGATGGCGATGTTGATTATCGCCCGGGAAATCGACCTCTCTGTCGCCTCCACCATGGCGCTGAGCTCAACGGTGATGGGCTTCTGCGCGGCGGCGGGGATGGATACGCCGCTGCTGGTGGCCGTCGGGCTGGGAGTGGGTCTGCTGTGTGGTCTGTTTAACGGCCTGCTGGTCACGCGTCTGAATCTGTCGTCGATCGTCATTACCATCGGCACCATGAGCCTGTATCGCGGTATGACCTACATTCTGCTGGGCGACAAAGCGCTGAACCACTATCCGGACAGCTTCGCCTGGTTCGGCCAGGGCTATGTGTGGGGTGCGCTCTCCTTCGAGTTCGCGCTGTTTATTCTTCTCGCAATCGCCTTCGCTTTCCTGCTGCACAAAACCAACTTTGGTCGCCGCACCTACGCCATTGGCAATAACCCGACCGGCGCCTGGTTTTCCGGTATCAACGTTAAGCGCCACAACCTGGTGCTGTTTGCGCTGGTCGGGCTGATGTCCGGGCTGGCCGCCGTGCTGTTGACCTCCCGGCTTGGCAGCACCCGCCCGACCCTGGCGATGGGCTGGGAGCTGGCGGTCGTGACGATGGCGGTACTCGGCGGCATCAATATTCTCGGGGGTTCCGGCAGCATGGTGGGGGTGATTATCGCCGCCTTTCTGATGGGGCTGGTGACGTTTGGCCTGAGCCTGCTCAACGTGCCGGGCATTGTTATGTCAATCATCATCGGCGCGATGCTGATTGTGGTGATCTCGCTGCCCATTATTACGCGGCGAGTGATGCAGCGAAGACGGATCTAATGTCGGACGGCGCTGTGGCTACGAGCGCAGCGCCGCCGGGCATAAAAATCACGGTAATTAAGGAGAATTATGATGAGTTTTATGTTGGCACTTCCCAAAATCAGCCTCCACGGCGCGGGCGCTATCGGTGATATGGTCAAGCTGGTAGCAGATAAACAGTGGGGCAAAGCGCTGATCGTCACCGACGGCCAGCTGGTAAAGCTCGGGCTGCTGGACAGCCTGTTCGCCGCCCTGGATGAGCAGCAGCTGCCTTATCATCTGTTTGACGAAGTCTTTCCCAATCCCACCGAGGCGCTGGTGCAACAAGGCTATGCGGCGTATCGGGAGGCCGGGTGCGATTACCTCATCGCCTTTGGCGGCGGCAGCCCAATCGATACCGCCAAAGCGGTAAAAATCCTCACCGCTAACCCGGCGCCCTCCACCGCTTACTCCGGCGTCGGCAAGGTGAAGAATGCCGGCGTACCGCTGGTGGCGATCAACACGACGGCCGGTACGGCGGCAGAGATGACCAGCAACGCGGTGATTATCGACGCCGGGCGTCAGGTCAAAGAGGTGATTATCGATCCGAATATCATCCCGGATATTGCGGTGGATGATGCCAGCGTAATGCTGGATATTCCGCCGTCCATCACCGCCGCAACCGGGATGGATGCCCTGACCCACGCCATCGAAGCGTTTGTTTCCGTCGGCGCCCATCCGCTTACCGATGCCAACGCGCTGGAGGCCATTCGCCTGATATCCCGGTGGCTACCGAAAGCCGTTGAGGACGGGCATAACCTCGAGGCGCGCGAGCAAATGGCATTTGGCCAGTATCTGGCGGGCATGGCATTTAACAGCGCCGGACTGGGATTGGTCCATGCGCTGGCGCATCAGCCTGGCGCCACCCACAATCTGCCGCATGGCGTATGCAACGCTATCCTGCTGCCGATCATCGAAAACTTTAACCGTCCGAACGCTATCGCTCGCTTTGCCCGCGTGGCGCAGGCCATGGGCGTGGACACCCACGGTCTGAGCGAGGAAGCCGCCAGTACAGAAGCCATCAACGCGATTCGCGCGCTGAGCAAACGGGTCGGTATCCCGCAAGGTTTCAGCCAGCTTGGCGTCACCAAAGCCGATATCGAAGGCTGGCTGGATAAGGCGCTGGCTGACCCCTGCGCACCATGCAACCCGCGCAGCGCCAGCCGCGATGAGGTCCGTGAGCTTTATCTGGAGGCCTTATGATCCGCAAAGCCTTTGTCATGCAGGTCAATCCCGACGCGCATGAGGAGTACCAGCGCCGCCATAATCCCATCTGGCCGGAGCTGGAAGCGGTACTCAAAGCGCACGGCGCGCATCGCTACGCGATTTATCTCGATAAGGATCGCCATCTGCTGTTCGCCACGGTGGAAATTGAATCTGAGGAGCGGTGGAATGCGGTCGCCAGTACCGATGTCTGCCAGCGCTGGTGGCAACATATGTGCGATGTGATGCCTGCCAATCCGGACAACAGCCCGGTGAGTGCGGAGCTCAAAGAGGTGTTTTATCTCGCCTGAATCGCCCGGGAAGCGGGTATAAAAAACGACGCCGCAGTTCACTGCGGCGTCGTGCCTGGCGCGCAGCCACGCCGAACGGTGCCAGGTGCACGATCAGGTCGTCATCGCCTTGCCCTCAACGCTGCCCAGGGCGGCTTTCCCTGACAGAGTGAACGCCGAGATAACCGTCACCACCAGCGCGATACCGCCGAGGATCATATAGGTGTCCTGGAAGCCAATCCGGTCATACATATTGCCGGCAAACGCGGAGAGGAAAATCGCCGCCACCTGTTTGGCAAACTGAAAACCGACCAGGTAGATCGTCGCCGACAGGCGAGTATCGAAGACGCCGGTGATGTATTTAAATGCCCCCACCAACAGGAACGGAACCTCGAGCGCATGGAGCATTTTTAGCGCCACGACTTCAGCGGCCGTCGTGGCGAACGATGAACCGATCATCCTTGCCGCCATCACCATCCCGGCAATCAACAAGGTATTTTTGGCGCCGATGCGGTTAATAATCCACGGCGAGCAGAACATGATAATAGCATTGCAGATCTCCCCGGCAGTGGTGGCAAAACCAAACGCCCGGGTCCCCGCTTCCGGGGTGGTAAAGAAGGATTTAAAGAAGGTAGCAAACTGCTGATCGAACACGTCATAGACGCAGGCCACGCCAACCACATACAAAATAAACATCCACATTTTGCGCTGGCGGAACATGCGCACCGCGGTTTTCAAATCTACGGCGGAACGATTGGCCCCCAGGGAGCCCAGCACCTGAGTCGCCTGGCTGGCCTGCGGCTTAGCTATCGCAACCAGTACCAGCAGCAGCAAGGCCGCGACCGATCCCATCCAGAAAACCCATTCCGGATTGACGCTAAACAACATGCCTGCGGTGGTCGCGCACAGCGCCCATCCCAGGCAACCAAAGGTACGCGCTTTGCCGTACTCAAATCCGCTATTCCGGCTGACGCGCTCGATGTACGCCTCCATCGCCCCGGCGCCCGCGGAAAATACAAAGCCGATGTAGGCACCGCCGCTTAACGCGCCGATCCAGATATTGGTTTTTAATAACGGAGCAAACACGTAGAGGAAGAATGGCGCAATCAGCACCAGCAGGACGGAGACGACCCACATCAGATGTTTCTTTAGCCCCAGCTTATCCGAAATAACGCCCAGCACCGGCTGAAAACAAATCGCAAACAGAGACAGGCTGGAAAACACAATACCGGTCTCGGTTTTGTTCAGCCCGATAACGTCCGATAGCCAGATCGGCAGAAACGGAAAACAGGTGGCCATGATGAAAAAGTAGAGAAAAAAGAACAGCCCGAAAATCCAGAAGTTAGGGTTGTTTTTATGGGTACAGGCGGTCGGGTTCATTTTATATTCCTCAATAAGGGCCGCCGGGCGGCCCATTGCCATCACACGCGTTGCAGACCAATCAAAATGGCGCTTTCCGGGTCGAGAATCGGCAGCGCCAGTCCCGCCTGTTGCAACCACTCGCCGCTTACCGTCTGCGGTGAGGTCATCCACGCCGGCAGCTTGCGCATGGTGTGGCCGCCCTCCCCCGTTACCTGAATATTGGGGTGATCAAGGAGCGTAATGTGATACCGCGCCCCCGCCTCCAGACCCGCAATGCGCAGCGGCGCCATCAGGCTGTAATCGGGCATTGCCAGCTGGCTCACCAGAAACAGCGCCTGCCCCTTATCTTCACTGACCACGCCGTGTGCAAGGGTGGTGGTATCCGGCATATCCAGCCGCCACTGCACGCCATGATGAATCACGTCGCGCCACTGCTTATGTAGCGCCGCATACTTGCGGTAGCCGGCACGCTCCTGTTCATCGGCGCTCACCGGATCCAGCTCCAGCCCCATATGACCAAACAGCGCGGTCAGGCCGCGAAAAGCGATACTGTGCTGACGGAAAGTAGCGTGACAGTGACGGTTGCCGATATGCGCCCCCATCACTTCCGGCGGGAAGAAATAACTCATGCCGCGCTGGATGGTATTACGCTCCAGCGCATCGTTATTGTCTGAAGCCCAGAAGCGGTGGCTGCGTTTAAGCACCTCGTAATCAATGCGTCCGCCGCCGGAAGAACAGGATTCAAACTCGATCTGCGGGAAGCGGGCCACTAAGGTATCCAGCAGGCGATAAAACTGACGGGTTTGCGCGTCGGCCGCCGCTTTGCCGTTATGCGCCGGCTGCACCAGCTCGCGGTTCATATCCCACTTCACATAATCAACCGCATGCTCGCCCAGCAGCCAGCTCATCCGCTCCAGCAGATAGTCGAACGCCTGAGGGATATTCAGGTTCAGAACATACTGATGACGTCCGGTCGGCGACTTATAGCCCGGCAGCGCCAGCACCCAGTCAGGATGCGCGCGGTATAAATCGGAGTTCGGGTTAATCATTTCCGGTTCAACCCAGATGCCAAACTCCATGCCCAGCGACTTCACATGGTCAATCACCGGCGTCAGGCCATTGGGGTATTTCTGCTCATCGAGATACCAGTCGCCGAGCGCCGCCCAGTCGTCGTTGCGCCCTTTAAACCAGCCGTCGTCTATGATAAATCGCTCGACGCCCAGCGCTGCCGCCTCATCCGCCATGCGCATGATGTATTGCGGGTCATGGTCGAAGTAAATCCCTTCCCAGGTATTGAGATGCACCGGTCGCGGTTTATTGCCCGGAAAGCGAATGATCTGCTCACGCAGATAGCGGTGGAACTGCTGACTCATGCCGTTCAGCCCCTGAGCGGAATAGCTGGCATAGAGGCTGGGTGTCCACAACGTTTCCCCTTCCGCGAGCGCCATTTCGCCCGGCAGATACAAGGCTTCCGCCTGTAGGTAGCGGCGGCCGTCGGTTTTCACCTCCGCGCGCAGACGGTGGTTGCCGCTCCAGCCCAGGTGCACGCCCCAGACCTCTCCCTCCATTTCGCAAAACGCCGGGCTACCGGTAATCAGCGCCGGGAAATGTTCATGGGAGGTGCGTCCACGGCGATTTTCCAGCACAAAACTATCGTGTTCGAGAGTCAGACGATGCGGCTGAAATTCGCGAATCCAACGGCCGTGGAACGCCATAACTTCGCGGGCACGCTCGGCAACCGGTAGCGTTACGGCCAGGCGATCGACCTGCCAGGGCTGCGGACGAAGATTGGTTACGCCGTGTCGGACGCGCAGAACGCCGCTGCTATCGAGCTCAATGTCGCTTTCCAGACGCAGACCGGCCTGCTTGTCTTCGCTGGTCAGCGTTAAGCGCTGCCCCTCCTGCAAAGCCCCGGTAGTGACAAAGACCGGCGAACCATCCAGGCCCTGACGATGCCCCTCAATCCCCGGCGCGCCGAACAACCCGTGGCCCAGTTCGGCCATCAAGGTGACCGGCGAGTCAACATCAAGGCGACCGTTGGCGATCGGGCGAGCAAGCGTGTCAGCATCCTGCGGCGAAAAGTGAGCTAAATGCGGCCCCCAGTAGATTATTTCGGCGAACGGCTGGGTTTTGATCACCACATCAACCGTGGCGCTTTGCAGACGTAAAATCGAATCAGACATCAGACATCTCCACAACAAGGAATGCCTTACTGTTGATCCGAAACGTTTCGGGTAACAACCAAAACGTTTCGGATCCGTGATCGAGTGCAGAAATTAACGTTGTGGAGAGATGATCAGGCGGTTTCGCCAGGGATGAATTCAGGTTGCCAGAGCACCTGTAAAGAGGAGAGGTCGTCACCGGCGATCAGCCGCCGGACCATCTCTGCAATCTGCCGGCCGACGCCCTGACGGGTGGACTGAATCACCGCCGCGACCTGAGTATCGATAATGCTGTCCTGCGGCAATCCGTCATAAACCACTAATGACACGTGGCTATCGCCGGTCAGGCGACCCAGCTGCGAAAGCGCCATCGCCGCGCCGTCGCCGTGGGTATTGCAGTCAGTGACGATCGCCGTCGGCGGCTCCGGCAGGCGCAAAAGCTCCAGCGTAGCCTGGTATCCGCCGCGGCGGGTGGGCGACACGCTACGCAGCCAGCTATCGGACAGACCGGCTTCGCGCAAGGCGTCCAGGTAGCCGTTACGCCGCTGAGTGATAAACGCCTGGCTGTTGTTTTCCCCCAGCAGGGCGATGCGCCGATGGCCCTGGCTGATTAAGTGGCGAGTCGCGCGATATGTCCCGGCATAATTATCGAAATCAAACCAGGCGTAGGGCTGCGGCAGGCGGCTGCGGCCAAGCGCGAGAAAGGGGAATCCCGAGGAGAGCAACTGCGTCAGACGCGGATCGTCATCCAGCGTATGCGCCACGATCAGCGCATCGACTCGCCGGCTTTGCACCATGCGCATATAGCCATGTTTATCCGCCTGTTCATCATCCGCGATCAGCAGCAAATCAATTTCATAACGCGCCAGCTCATGGCTAATCTCCCCGACCATCTCGAGAAACACCGTGTTATTCAGCGGAGCCGGACGGACGGGGAACACCAGACCCACGGCATCGATTTTGCCCATTTTAAGGCGCCTGGCAAAAGTATTGGGCCGATAGCCGCGGCGTTTTGCTTCCGCCTCGACGCGGGCTCGCGTCTCCTGCGACACGTCGTCATAGCCGTTTAATGCCCGGCTGACGGTGGTGACCGAGATCCCAAGTTCTTTAGCAATGGCTTTCAGCGACATATGTATCCCTGTCTTCGCGGAGAATGCGGCTAGTTTCCCGCAATACGGAGATGGCGTCCAGCAACAGCCGCAGCGCCGGTGTTCTCGCCATCCCGTTAGTTTTGTTCAGCAACCAGTATCGCCTGGGTATCCGGTTCCAGCGCCTGGAAAACATGTTCCTGATCCGCCGGATAGCAGATGTAATCCCCCTCACCGAGCTCTTCCGGCGCTTCGGTCAACCCGACCCGCGCGCGCCCCTGGGTGATAATAATATGCTCAACCGAACCCGGCGGATGGGGGTGAGAAATCCGATCGGCACCTGGCTGCGTCAGTAATAAATAGATATCGCGACGGGCGCCCGGCGGACAGGTCGCCAGTAAAATGGCCTGGTAATGAGCCTGTTCGGCCACCACTTTGGTTCCTTCTCCGCGACGCAAAACCTGTGTCTTTTGCGCCTGCGGCTCCAGCAGTTGCGCAAAAGGAATATCGAGCGCGACGCAGAGGGCCCACAAGGTCTCCAGGCTCGGATTACCGTTGCCCGATTCCAGCTGCGATAACGTTGATTTGGCAATGCCTGCCCGGCGCGCCACTTCCGCCAACGACAGTCCGGTACGTGCACGTTCACGTACCAGGCTTTTGGCAATCAGGCTAATTGGCTGTGTCATACACGGCTCCGCGTTTTTTATATCGAACGATTCGTTCGTCTTGAAAATCGATATTGATGCGTTCATTATAATGGAAATTCGTTCGATATGGCTAAATAGTATGAAGCAGCACTTCTCCTGTCTCAAAGCAGACACCATCAAAGCAATCGCGTTAGTGTGCCTGGCGGTCGGCATCGTCGGCATGTCCTACGGTTCGCTGGCGATGGCCTATGGCTTCCCGGTATGGGTTCCGTTTGCGCTCTCCCTTTCGGTACTGGCAGGCGCCTCCGAATTTATGTTTATCGGCATTATCGCCAGCGGCGGGAACCCGCTAGCCGCTGCGGCGGCAGGCTTGCTGGTCAACGCCCGCCATATTCCGTTCGGCGTCACGGTGCGCGACCTCGTCGGCAAACGCGGCGTCAGCTTGCTGGGTTGCCATATTATGAATGATGAGAGCGTGGTGTTCGGGCTCTCGCAAAAAACGCCGGAACAGCGTAAAGCCGCCTACTGGCTGTGCGGGCTCGGCGTGGCGATTATCTGGCCCGTAGGGGCGCTACTCGGCGCCATGGTCGGCAAGCTATTGCCCGACCCGGAAACCATTGGTCTGGATGCGGTATTCCCGGCTATTTTGCTGGCGCTGGTGATTCCGGCGTTTAAAAACCGCACCACCTTAATCCGCGCCTGCAGCGGCGCGGCGCTATCCCTGGCCACCGTTCCCTTTGCTCCGGTGGGTCTGCCGGTGCTGCTCTCATTGTTTGGCTTGATGACGAGGAAAAAATAATGGCTGATATCACGCTGTTCATCGTCGGCATGGCGATTTTATCGGCAGGAACCTATTTGATGCGTCTGGGCGGGGCGAAGCTCGGCAGTCGTTTAGCGCTTTCTGAACGTTCTCAGGCGCTGCTTTCCGATGCGGCAACGGTATTGCTGTTTTCTGTTGCCCTGGCGACCACCTTTTATGAAGGTGAACATTTTGCCGGCATGGCGCGAGTGCTGGGCGTCGGTTTCGCCGTCTTTCTTGCCTGGCGCAAAATGCCGCTGATCGTGGTGATTATTTCGGCGGCGGTGATCACGGCGCTGCTGCGTCTGGCCGGGCTTTCGTAGGCCGGACAGGCGCAAGCGCTATCCGGCAAGCAGACGCTCCGTCAACCCAGGGTCTGCTTAATCCACTCCGATAGCCTGATAATATCCAACGGTTGCTGTTGATCCACCGTGAAGACCGGGCCAAGTCGCATCGGCTCAGCCCGTTCAGCCAACAGGGCAAGCTCCGGCAGATATTCTTCTCCGGGGTGGCCCGCCCGACGATCCTGCAGACGCGTGGCATAGCGTGACACGGCAAGCTCAGGAGAGATTTGATTCCAGATCTCAACCACTTTCTCAACTCCCGCCTGATGCAGCCATCGTTGTAGCGTTTCCCGGGGCTGGAAACCGAACCAGGCGTCGACTAACCAGATAACGTTGGCTGGTGAATGGCCGATGATCGACCAGATAACCTCGTAGGCCGCGCATCCCAGCTGACGATTAAAAGGCCGATCGATGTCGGTAAAGCACGCCATAAACGGCTCTTTAATCTCATCGATGGTCAGGAGCGGCAGGCCAAAGGTTTGCGATAGCGCCTGGGTTATCGTGCTCTTTCCCGAAGCGGGGACGCCGTTAATTAAGATCACGGTTTTACAGCCGGCAGTGAGATGTCTGTTCATAACAACGCTATCACCTCTTCTCTGGTACTGGCGGCGCGAAGCCTGGCCATGGTTTCGTTATTGTCCAGCAGTGCAACAATCGCCCGAATTCCCTCTTCAATATGCGCATTGCTATCCTGGGCGCCGAACATAATGACGATATCCGCCCTGTCGCTTCCGGCAAATTGAATCGGTTTATCTAATACCACCAGACTGAAGCAGTTTCGCTTCACCCCGCACTCCGGTCTGGCGTGTGGAATGGCAATCCCCTCTTCAAATACGTAATAAGCACCGTGATTGAGAGTATTATCAATCACCGCTTTACTATAACTCTCAGAGATATACCCGTTCGCCACCAGGGGACTGGCGGCAAGCTCAATCACTTTGCGCCAGTCAGACTCCAGCACGCCGATCTGAATGGCATCGGCCTCAATCAGCAAATCTTTTATGGTCATTACGCCTCCCTAGATATTACGGCGAATAATATTGCGTAACTCATCAATACGAATAAATAGTGCGTCGATATCCTGACGATGTATTTTGCTTTTAGCATACACCGATAGCGCCCTGTTATACTTCAGCATCAATGCCTTCTGGATCTCACCATTGCCAGGCTCGCCCTGTAGTTCATTTTCCAGCGTCTTTATTTCCTCAGCCAGTTCGCGGGACAGCCGATCATAATCCTGCGGCGGATGATTCTCTTTTTTCCACAACGCTTTCAGTGATTGAAACATAATCTTCTCCCGCCCTGACGGGTGCAGGGCTAACCTGGTAATGACAATTTATTATTGCGGATTTAACTATTTAAATAATTCCATTTTTTCCATCAGCACCTGGGTGACCGCATTATTGGCGGGAATTAAAAACTTACGCACGCTGTCATTAACCTTACCTTTTTCAAAAGTGGTTTTACATTGGTCAACCCACTGCACGTTCATTTCTGTGCCCACATTGACCTTATTAATCCCTTCAGTCACCGCTTTACGCATATCCTCATCACTGACGCCGGTACCACCGTGCAGCACCAGCGGAACGCCCGTAGCCCGGCTAATCTCCTGAAGGCGCTGATGCTGGATCTGCGCCTTGCCGGTATAAAGGCCGTGCACGGTGCCGACGGAGACAGCCAGCATGTCAACCCGGGTCTCAGTTACGAAGCGCGTGGCGTCTTCGACGGTGGTAAAGCTGATATCCTCTGCGGCAACGGCTTTACCATCTTCTGAACCCCCGATGGCGCCCAGCTCCCCTTCAACGGTGATATTCCGCGGCCGCGCCATTTCCACCACAATCCGCGTATTGCCGATATTTTCCTCGAGCCCCAGGTGTGAACCGTCGTACATGACCGATGAAAATCCGGCATTCATGGCTGTTTCAATCGCACTGATATCAGAACAGTGATCCAGATGCAGACAGGTTGGCACATTTTCACTTTCCGCCAGTGAACGGACGGCATCCACCAGTAAACGATAGCCAAGATATTCCGCCGTACCGGTCGAGATTTGAATCATTAAAGGGCTATTGCTCTTTTGCGCGGCTTTAAAAAAAGCCGGTAGCATTTCAATACAATGCAAATTAAATGAGCCAATAGCTTTGTAATTTCTTTGCTGAGCGATTTTCAGAATATCGTTAAAATTATACAGACTCATGAATCTTTTCCCCTTTAGGCTTAGATGATGTACCGTTTACGAACCATGCCAGTGCGGCAACAAAAACAATAAACAAGGCGACAAATAACCAGTTGTTCTGTAAGGCATGGCCTAATACCAGGCCTGAACTAATAACATCTGAATCACTGAATGTGACGCCGGTAAAACCGTAGCTTTCAAGCATCGGTACCAGAATGGCAGGCAGGAAAGTAATAAACAGACCGTGAACCACACCGCCAATCATTGCCCCGCGACGCCCACCCAGCGCATTACCAAAGACGCCCGCCGTACCGCCGGCAAAGAAGTTGGTTAACAGTCCAGGGAGGATCATCGCCAGGCCAAACATCGGGAAGACCAACATGCCAATGATCGAACCCACCGTCGTTGCGAGGAATCCCACGATGACCGCGTTAGGGGCATAAGGGAACAGGACGGGGCAGTCCAGCGCCGGTTTCGCATCCGGCACAATACGCATGGCAATACCGCGAAAAGCCGGGACCAGTTCATTCAGTAACAAGCGCACGCCGCTGTAGAGGACAAAGACCCCTGCCACAAACTGAACAGACTGCATAAAGGCATACATCAGGTAGTTCACACCGCCGGAAAACTGGGCGATATACTCGGGTCCGGCAGCCAGCGCCGGGATCAGGTACATGGGGACCATCACCACCGCCATGGCGAGATAGGTATCCTGCAGAAACTTGAAGTTATCAGGCAGTTCAAGATCTTCTGTGGAGCGGGAACCTTTACCCACCACTTTGGCCACCGCCGCCTGGACTAAATATCCGATGGTGCAAAAATGCCCGAGAGCCACATCGTCAGAATCGGTAATACGTCTGACCACCGGCTGCGCTAACGCCGGCATCAGTACCGCCATGACGCCGCCAAAGATACCGCCGGTCAGGATCAGCGGCAGCCCGGTCAGCCCGGCTTTGTAGCCAATCACCGTGCCAATCGTTGCCATCCACAGCAGCGCCTGTCCGGTGAGGAAGATATATTTCAGCGGTGTCAGGCGGGCGATAATAATATTAACGGCAAAGATCACCATCAGCGTCAGCGCCACTTCAGAACCCAGTTCTCGATTCGCCAGACCGGCGATAGCAGCGACATCGGTGATGTATCCTTTCATCCCGAAACCGTGGGTGAAGATATCGTTAAGGAAGCTCAGGGTGGCGACAATAATATTAATGCCGGCCATCATAATTAAGAACCCGAGCAGCGTTTTAAACGTCCCCTCAACCGTTTTACCCACTGACTTCTTCTGTAAAATCAGACCCAGCATGGCAATAAACGCGATTAATATCGAAGCCTGGCCGAGCAAATCTTTTACAATAAACTCGATAAAGCTATTCATGATCGGTCACCTTCAGATTGCGCTCTTTCAGGAATGAGACAATTTTCCGCTCAATTTCATCTTTATCCGTCAGGCGGTTGAGGACCACTACACGTTTTATTTCCTCTTCATTAGCGTCGGCGGTTAATATGTCGGCGAATGTTTTTTGCGTCAAAATAATGTCGGATTTAAATGCTCCAGCTTCAGATACGGTGGTATGTTCAATATGTGCAGGAATTTCCAGCTTCTTTAATACTGCTTTCGCCGTCATTTCGATGGCAAAGCTTGAACCGAGGCCGCAGCCACATACGCAAAGAATTTTCAGCATGTAGGGTCTCCTCAAATAATATTGAGTTGTTTGGCAAGTTTATAATGATGTCCTTCGATATCTACCAGACGTTTTTTCATACTGACTAAGTCAATTGGAATAGGTTTATTGCTTGAATTTATAATAATGGCTTTATTTTTCATTCCTGACTGAATACAGCGAACGACTTCGTTCGCCATGATCGTGCCCTGGTAAATTTCTTCGCAGGTCGGGTCGCCGCTGCGCAGTCCATAGCCGATGATGGTTTTACGGATGCGGACACCGATGCGTGGCTCAAGCTGTTTGATCATCGTATCGATAGCCCCTTGAAACCCAGGGGAATACTCCCTGGTGTAACCTTCAGAGCAAAGTATCACCACGCTGTTTTGCTCGCGAAGCTTGCGTCTGACGCGCTCGGCCAGATCCTCTAATGGCATCTGTGCTTCCGGGATCAGCGCAATATCGGCATTACTTTTAATTGCTGACTGCAGCGTTAGCTCTCCACAATACCCTCCTAATATTTCAACCATAAACACCCGCCCAGGTAATGCTCTGCCGGTATTTCTTAAACGAGAAACCTCCTTGATAATTTGTTCGCAGGCTGTAGAAAAACCGATAGTATAATCACTACCGTATACATCATTATCGATAGTCATCCCGACACCGAAACAGTTAATATCAAATTCGCTAAGCGTATTAAGGAACTGTAGGCTGCCATCACCGCCGGCCATAATGAGTACATCAAGGCGCAGCGACTTAATTTTCCTGGCTATAGTTTCATACTCACTCCGCAGCAATTTACGCGTGGTTCGGCCGGACGTAATAACAGGCAGTGAACAAATAGAGAAATCGACAAGATCCCGCCAGGCGATTTCCTGATGATTTTTATCGAGCAGCCCAGGTATTCCACCATTAAAAATGGTGATCTCCGCGCTTGCGAGCTTCGCAACCTGAAAAATGAAATTATTAATTCCCGATACATCGCCACCGCTAATAACAATACCGATTTTCATGGTCACCACCGTCATATTTCCTTGCCCACATTTATCCCTAAGTTCAAGACCTGGATTTGCAACGAATATCACATAATTATGATTAATTGATCCGTGGTAACGATTGACAGACGTAAATATGGGGTGTTTTTTGTGATGTGCGTCTCACTTAAAAGATGAGATCGCCTTAACAGTTATTTTCAAATAACTTTATTATTCATTAGGTTAAATATTGAGAGGATAGCGTGTCATTTTGCTTGCCAGCGGGTTAATTTCGTCGCCAAAAGCAAAGAAGAGAAACGTGATAAACACCACATTTTTTTGAGGAGAAGTGGAGGTGTCGGGCGGAGAGTTTTCCTGATGGTAAAAGCACAAAAACAAAAAAAGCGCCCGCAGGCGCTCTTTCGACGGTGATGCCGGTTTTATTTGTTCAGTTCTGCCGTCATATGCACGCGATTACCGGTGAAGGCTTCGGTGATGGTGTAAGAAGAAGCACCGGCGGCCTGAGCCTGAGCGGCGATTTTCGCTTCCGCACCGTCCATTGTAGAGGCGGTTGCGCTCACTGACTGCGCGGCGAAAGAACCAAAGGAAGCGGTAAGAGCGATAACTGCAGCAAAAGTTTTGATGCTTTTCATGATGTAAATCCTTCATTAAGTTGTTTGGGTAAGGCGTTGTGCCTTGATGTGATAAATAATAGACCTCACAACCCACGACTAAAAGCGGAAGGATTTGCTCTCATCGTTCAAAAAAATTGACTTATTTTTAACCGGCGATCAGCCGCTGCGGATGGGTGTAAACCGTTGCCCTGCCCGGGCGGCAAAAGCCCACCAGCGTCAGGTTGCAACGTTCCGCGACCTCCACCGCCAGCGCGGTAGCGGCGGAAACCGCAAACAGAATTTCCACACCGCACATTGCCGCCTTCTGCACCATCTCGTAGCTGGCACGGCTGGAGACTAGCGCCGCCCCGCATTGCCAGTCATCGCCCTCTTCTACCCGTCGCCCCAGCAGTTTATCCAGCGCGACGTGACGCCCGACATCCTCATGTCCGCCCGCCAGCTCACCGGACGGACGCAGCCACGCCGCCGCATGGGTGCAGCCGGTGATATGGCCAATCGGCTGAACATCACGAAGCTGCTCCAGCGCGCGATCGAGATTCCCCAGGCTAAAGGTTTGGGTGAAAGGTAAGGGTTGCACCGGCTTGCCGATATCGTTGAGCTGCTCAACGCCGCAAACGCCGCAGCCGGTGCGCCCGGCCAGCGCGCGACGGCGCTCTTTCAGTCCCATAAAACGACGGCTGGAGAGTTCAATCTGCACTTCCAGACCGTTGCAGGCCGGCACCACTTCCATCCCGTAGATCTCGCGCCGGTTTTCAATAATCCCTTCGGATAATGAAAAACCGACGGCAAATCGTTGCAGGTCAGTGGGAGAGGCCATCATGACAACGTGTGAGATACCGTTATAGACCAGCGCCACAGGAACTTCTTCGGCTAATTCGTCAGACTGCGGATGTTGCAAATCATCGCGCTTCCAGAGCGCGACCTGACGACATCCTGTGATGTTTGTCACATTTTCAATTTGTTCGGGAGGGTTCTTGTTCACTTTGTCTTAACCGTATTGGAACAGGCATACACACAATGTGGTATTCTTTGCATACCCCTTCAAGTGAAAGGGTGATCACCCCCAATTCTGAACCTTTGCGGCGCTTACCGCAAAGTAAATAACTACATGTGACAATGTCGATACAAGGAGTGAACCATGCAGGTCAGCAGAAGGCAGTTCTTTAAGATCTGCGCTGGCGGTATGGCAGGCACAACGGCTGCAGCGCTGGGTTTTGCCCCAGGCGCCGCGCTCGCGGAAACCCGGCAATATAAACTGCTGCGTACCCGTGAAACCCGTAACACCTGTACGTACTGTTCTGTCGGTTGTGGGCTGTTAATGTATAGCCTCGGCGACGGTGCGAAAAACGCCAAAGCATCCATCTTTCATATCGAAGGTGACCCTGACCATCCGGTCAACCGTGGTGCGCTCTGCCCGAAAGGGGCGGGTCTCGTCGACTTTATCCATTCCGAAAGTCGTCTGAAGTTCCCGGAATATCGTGCGCCAGGCTCCGACAAATGGCAGCAAATCAGCTGGGACGACGCGTTCGATCGCATCGCGAAGCTGATGAAAGAAGACCGCGATGCCAACTTTATCGCCAAAAACGACGCCGGCACCACCGTCAATCGTTGGTTGACCACCGGCATGCTGTGCGCTTCAGCCTCCAGTAACGAAACCGGCTATTTAACGCAGAAATTCACCCGCGCGCTCGGTATGCTCGCGGTAGACAACCAGGCACGCGTCTGACACGGACCAACGGTAGCAAGTCTTGCTCCAACATTTGGTCGCGGTGCGATGACCAACCACTGGGTTGACATCAAAAACGCCAACCTGATCGTGGTGATGGGCGGTAATGCCGCTGAAGCGCACCCGGTAGGGTTCCGCTGGGCGATGGAAGCCAAAATCCATAACGGCGCGAAGCTGATTGTTATCGACCCACGCTTTACGCGTACTGCGTCGGTAGCCGACTTCTATACCCCGATTCGTTCCGGTACTGACATTACCTTCTTGTCAGGCGTCATCCTGTACCTGCTGAATAACGAAAAATTCAACCGCGAGTACACCGAAGCCTATACCAACGCCAGCCTGATCGTGCGTGAGGATTACAGCTTCGACGACGGGTTGTTCAGCGGCTATGACGCGGCAAACCGCAAATACGATAAGACCAGCTGGAACTATGAGCTGGACGAAAACGGCTTCGCGAAACGCGACACGACGCTGCAACATCCGCGCTGCGTATGGAATCTGCTGAAACAGCACGTTTCCCGTTACACCCCGGAGGTTGTGGAAAATATCTGCGGTACGCCGAAAGCGGACTTCCTGAAAGTCTGTGAGTACATCGCTGAAACCAGCGCCCATGATAAAACCGCGTCATTCCTCTACGCGCTCGGCTGGACGCAGCACTCTATCGGTGCGCAGAACATCCGTACCATGGCAATGATCCAGCTGCTGCTTGGCAATATGGGTATGGCCGGCGGCGGCGTGAACGCCTTGCGCGGTCACTCCAACATTCAGGGGCTGACCGACCTGGGGCTGCTGTCGCAGAGCCTGCCGGGTTATATGACGCTACCGAGTGAGAAACAGACCGACCTGCAAACCTACCTGGCCGCCAACACGCCGAAGCCGCTGTTGAAAGATCAGGTGAACTACTGGGGTAACTACCCGAAATTCTTCGTCTCAATGATGAAGGCCTTCTTTGGCGATAAAGCCACGGCGGAAAACAGCTGGGGCTTTGACTGGCTGCCGAAGTGGGATAAGGGCTACGACGTCCTGCAGTACTTCGAGATGATGCACCAGGGCAAGGTCAATGGCTATATTTGCCAGGGCTTTAACCCGGTGGCCTCGTTCCCGAACAAAAACAAAGTGGTCGCCTCGCTGTCGAAACTGAAGTTCCTGGTGACTATCGACCCGCTCAACACCGAAACGTCCACCTTCTGGCAAAACCACGGTGAGTCGAACGATGTCGATCCGTCGAAAATCCAGACCGAAGTGTTCCGTCTGCCCTCCACCTGCTTCGCCGAGGAGAACGGCTCTATCGTCAACTCCGGACGCTGGCTGCAGTGGCACTGGAAAGGCGCGGATGCCCCGGGGATTGCGACCACCGATGGCGAAATCCTCGCCGGCATCTTCTTACGTCTGCGGAAAATGTACGCTGAAAACGGTGGTCCGGCGCCTGAGCCGGTGCTGAATATGACCTGGAACTACTCCACGCCGCACGAGCCCGCTTCGGAAGAGGTGGCGATGGAGAGCAACGGCAAGGCGCTGGCGGATATTACCGATCCGGCCACCGGCGCAGTGCTTGTGAAGAAAGGCCAGCAGCTCAGCTCCTTCGCGCAACTGCGCGATGATGGCACCACCGCCAGCGGTTGCTGGATCTTCGCCGGTAGCTGGACGCCGGAAGGTAACCAGATGGCACGTCGCGATAACGCCGACCCGTCCGGGTTGGGTAATACGCTGGGCTGGGCCTGGGCATGGCCGCTCAACCGTCGCATTCTGTATAACCGCGCCTCTGCGGACCCACAGGGAAAACCATGGGATCCGAAACGCCAGTTGTTGAAATGGGACGGCGCAAAATGGGGCGGCGTGGACATTCCGGACTACAGTGCCGCCGCACCGGGCACCGACGTCGGGCCGTTCATCATGCAGCCCGAAGGCATGGGTCGTCTGTTTGCTCTCGATAAGATGGCGGAAGGTCCGTTCCCGGAACACTACGAGCCGTTTGAAACGCCGCTGGGCACCAACCCGCTGCACCCGAATGTGGTCTCTAACCCGGCCGCCCGCGTCTTTAGCGGTGACCTGCAACAGATGGGTAAAGCGGATAAGTTCCCGTACGTCGGTACCACCTATCGTCTCACCGAGCATTTCCACTACTGGACCAAACATGCGCTGCTTAACGCCATCGCCCAGCCGGAACAGTTCGTGGAAATCGGCGAGAAGCTGGCGAACAAGCTCGGCATCGCGCATGGCGATACCGTTCGCGTCTCCTCCAATCGCGGTTATATCAAAGCCAAGGCGGTGGTGACCAAGCGTATTCGCACGCTGAAAGTGGACGGTAAGGATATCGATACGATCGGTATTCCTATCCACTGGGGCTATGAAGGGGTGGCGAAGAAAGGCTTTATCGCCAACACGCTGACGCCGTTCGTCGGCGATGCGAACACGCAAACGCCGGAGTTTAAAGCCTTCCTCGTGAACGTGGAAAAGGTGTAACGGAGACGACTTATGGCTTATCAATCGCAAGACATCATTCGTCGTTCCGCGACTAACGGTTTCACTCCCGCGCCTCAGGCGCGGGACCACCAGCAGGAAGTCGCGAAGCTTATCGACGTCACCACCTGTATTGGCTGTAAAGCCTGTCAGGTCGCCTGTTCAGAATGGAATGACATCCGTGATGAAGTCGGCAGCAACGTCGGGGTGTACGATAACCCCGCGGATCTGACCGCCAAATCCTGGACGGTAATGCGCTTCTCGGAAGTGGAGCAGAACGACAAACTGGAGTGGCTGATCCGTAAGGATGGTTGTATGCACTGCGCCGATCCGGGCTGCCTGAAGGCCTGTCCGTCGGAAGGGGCCATCATTCAGTATGCCAACGGCATCGTCGACTTCCAGTCCGAACAGTGCATCGGCTGCGGCTACTGCATCGCCGGCTGTCCGTTTGACGTCCCCCGGCTCAACCCGGAAGACAACCGCGTCTACAAATGTACGCTGTGCGTAGACCGCGTCACCGTGGGCCAGGAACCGGCATGCGTGAAAACCTGTCCGACCGGAGCGATTCACTTTGGCTCCAAAGAGGACATGAAGGTGCTGGCCGGCGAACGTGTCGCCGAGCTGAAAACCCGTGGGTATGACAATGCGGGCCTGTACGATCCGGCTGGCGTTGGCGGAACGCACGTGATGTACGTGCTGCACCACGCCGACAAGCCAAATCTGTATCACGGCCTGCCGGAAAACCCGGAAATCAGCGCCACCGTGAAGTTCTGGAAAGGGATCTGGAAACCGCTCGCGGCGGTAGGGTTTGCCGCGACCTTTGCAGCCAGCGTCTTCCACTATGTCGGGGTCGGTCCGAACCGTGCGGAAGAGGAAGAAGACAACCTGCATGAAGAGAATGACGAGGTGCGCAAATGAAAAGACGTGACACCATCGTGCGCTACACGGCGCCGGAACGCATCAACCATTGGGTCACCGCCTTCTGCTTCATGCTGGCGGCGATAAGCGGACTGGGATTCTTTTTCCCGTCCTTCAACTGGCTGATGCAAATCATGGGCACTCCGCAGCTGGCGCGCATTCTGCACCCGTTTGTCGGGGTCATTATGTTTGCCTCATTCATCATCATGTTTTTCCGCTACTGGCACCATAACCTAATCAATCGGGATGATATCTTTTGGGCGAAGAATATTCGTAAGATCGTCGTCAACGAGGAAGTGGGTGACACCGGGCGCTATAACTTCGGCCAGAAATGCGTATTCTGGGCGGCGATTATTTTCCTGGTTCTGCTGCTGGTAAGCGGTGTGATCATCTGGCGTCCGTATTTTGCGCCTGCGTTCTCAATCCCGGTAATCCGGTTAGCGCTCATGCTGCATTCATTTGCCGCAGTAGCCCTAATTGTGGTTATCATGGTGCATATTTACGCCGCCCTGTGGGTGAAAGGCACCATTACCGCGATGGTGGAAGGCTGGGTTACCAAAACATGGGCGAAGAAACATCACCCCCGCTGGTACCGAGAAGTTCGCCAGAAACAGGAAAATAAGACTGAATGAGTATTCGCATAATCCCGCAAGATGAGCTGGGGTCGAGCGAGAAACGCACGGCGGATTATATTCCGCCGTTGTTATTCCCCAGACTCAAGAACCTCTACAATCGCCGCGCAGAGCGTCTGCGCGAGCTGGCAGAGAACAACCCGCTGGGCGATTTTCTGCGTTTTGCCGCGCTGGTCGCCCACGCGCAGGAAGTGGTGCTCTATGACCACCCGCTGCAAATGGATCTGACCGCGCGCATCAAAGAAGCCAATGCGCAGGGCAAACCGCCGCTGGATATTCACGTCCTGCCGCGCGACAAGCACTGGCACAAGCTGCTGCATTCGCTAATTGCCGAGCTGAAGCCGGAGATGAGCGGTACCGCGCTGGCAGTTATCGAGAATCTGGAAAAATCCTCCGATCTGGAGCTGGAAGAGATGGCAAGCGCGCTGTTCGCTTCCGACTTCGCGCTGGTGAGCAGTGATAAAGCGCCGTTTATCTGGGCTGCCCTGTCGCTCTACTGGGCGCAAATGGCCAGCCTGATCCCAGGCAAAGCCCGCGCAGAATACGGTGAAGCACGCCAGTTCTGCCCGGTATGCGGCTCAATGCCGGTTTCCAGCATGGTGCAAATTGGAACCACCCAGGGGCTGCGCTACCTGCACTGCAACCTGTGTGAAACCGAATGGCACGTGGTGCGCATCAAATGTAGCAACTGCGAACAGACCCGCGATCTCAACTACTGGTCGCTGGAAAATGAAGACGCGGCGGTGAAAGCCGAAAGCTGCGGTGACTGCGGGACTTACCTGAAGATTCTGTATCAGGAAAAAGATCCGAAAGTGGAGGCCGTGGCCGACGATCTCGCCTCGCTGGTGCTGGACGCTCGCATGGAGCAGGAAGGCTTTGCCAGAAGTTCGATTAACCCGTTTATGTTCCCGGGTGAAGGGGAGTAAAACCCCTCGTAGTGCCGGGTAATCCAGATTACCCGGCACTCTCCCCCCGATGCGTAAGCACCTCAGCACAGGAAGGCCTTCGCTTTAGTACGCCCTTCTCCCGTTCCCGACACGCATTTTTGACAAAAAACCCCTTTTCTATCGACTACAATCCAGGCTATAACACTGTATATCCATACAGACCAAAGGAATATAATGATGGCACTGGAACACGGTATCGCCCGGCTGGTTGAGGAGTTTATCGCCGCAGGGCGCCCCTCTTCACGACAGCAGAATATTGATGACCGGAGGGCGGGCTATGTAGCCAGTGCGGTGCTGGCCGGAGAAAGTGAAACGCGTGTGCAGGTGGACGACATCACGCTGGAAGGGATCAATTTTCGCGTGGTGTCGCCGCAGAATGCTGCCGGTCCGCTGCCAACCGTTATCTACTATCACGGCGGCTGTTTTTGTTTTGTCAGCGGCGGCTTCGCCACCCACGATAAACAATGGCGTCAGCTGGCGTATGACAGCGGCTGCCGGGTGATTGCCGTGCAATACCGGCTGGCACCCGAGCAGACGTTTCCTGCCGCGCACGATGACGCGGAACGGGGAGCGCAGATTATCCGCCGCCACGCAGAAGCGCTTGGGGTGGATACCTCGCAAATCACCCTTGCGGGCGATAGCGCGGGGGGAAATCTGGCTCTCGTCACCGCGCTACGGCTGAAAGCCGCGGGTGCCTGGCTGCCCGCGCAGCTGATTCTGATTTATCCCATGCTGGATGCTACCGCGGCGTCGGCAAGCTACGTCAGCAACGGAGAGGATTACATTATCACCCGGGATACGCTCCTGAGCGGTTATGAAATGTACCTGCCCTCGACGGAGTCTGCACACCCGGAGGCCAGCCCGCTCTGGCGTGATGACTTCAGCGGCCTGCCCCCCGTGCATATCCTCACCGCCGAATATGATCCGCTGCGTGATGAAGGCGAAGCGCTGTATCAGCGAATGGTTGAGCAAAACGTGGCCTGTACCTGTCAGCGCTATGCTGGGGTGATTCACGGTTTCTTTCAGCTGGGTGGCATCAGTCTGGCGGCGCGCCATGCCATGGGAGATGTCGCCTGGCGAATCCGTTCACCAGGTCGGTCGCGATAATCACTGCGACGGGAATTACTCTTCTTCGTTCCCGCCCTCTTCATACGAACCAAACGGCTTCGCGGGCAGAACGATGTAAATACCTTCAAAAATGGCGCCCAGACTCTCACCGCCAAACAACTCAACCTGCAGCTGCACGCGGGCTTTACGTCCGCGCGCCAGGCGGTCGAGATCGCCGCTGAGCGACCCCAGATCGGCCACTGCGCTCGGGCGGCCGCTGATCGGCTGGCTGTAACGGATATGGGCATCGGCGAGAATAATCGTGCCGCCCAAATGCCGCTCGCGCAGCATCAGCCAGATCAGCCCCCAGCCGGTCAACGTCGCCAGGGAAAACAGACTTCCGGCAAACAGCGTATGGTGCGGATTCTGGTTTCCGGCTTCGGGCATGGTGGTGATGAAATTTTTGCCGGTGTACTGCTGAATGCGCACGCCCATTTTTTCGCTGAGCGGAATGTGCTGATACCAGGCCTGCTGCAGCTGCCCGCACCAGTCGCCGCGATGCAGAATATCGTCCAGCGAGGCGATCGGTTTAATCATCAGGAAGTGGCGGATAGGTGTGGTGGTTGGCGTGGTAATCTCGCCCTGGTTAACAAAACCGAGCTTGGCAAAGAAATCCATCGCGTCTTCGCGAGCGCTACAGGTCACGCGCTTAACGCCTTCCTGACGAGCGACGGACTCCAGCGTCATCGCCATCAGCGTCCCCAACCCTTTATCCTGCACCGACGGGTGTACGGCCATAAAACGAATAGAGGCTTCGTTCTCCGCGTTTATATATAGCCGCCCAACGGCAACCAGGTTGCCTTCTTCATCCACTACCATCTGGTGATGCGCCATCGCATCCCAGGCGTCACGCTCCGATCCTTTGGGCTGATGAAGCGGCTTGCGCAACATCTCCCAACGGAACTGATAGTAGCTCTCGAGTTCGTCTTCTGTTTGCGGTACACGAAGGTGATACATAGCTGTACTCTCTTTTGTTACCCGCAGCCGGCCCGGAAGCTGGCTCATACCTGTAACCAAAAGGTCACAGGACCATCATTTACCAGTGATACCTGCATATCCGCAGCGAATCTCCCGGTTTGTGTGTTCATCTCCTGCTGGCGACAGCGCGCGACAAAATAGTCATACAGCGCTTCTGCTCTGTCAGGAGCGGCCCCTTTGGAAAAACCCGGGCGCATGCCCCGTTCGGTATCCGCTGCCAGCGTGAACTGTGAGACGACCAGCACGCTGCCGCCGGACTGCTGCACATTCAGGTTCATTTTTCCTTCGGCGTCGCTGAAGATACGATAGCCAAGCACGCGTTCGCACAGGCGATTCGCTTTTTGCTCATCATCGTCTTTCTCGACGCCCAACAACACCAGAAGCCCCGGGCCGATTTCACCCGTCACTTCGCCCTCCACGGTTACGCTTGCACGGGATACGCGCTGAATTAATGCAATCATAGTTATTCTGTTTCTTCTTTTTTAAGTTTGCGGTATTCCTCGAGAGTGACAGTAATTTCTGCCCCAAGCAAGACGATACACCACGTCCAGTACACCCAGACAAACAAAATAGGCACCACGGCTATAACGCCGTAAATCAGCTGATACGACGGAAACGCCGTGATATATAAGGCAAATGCTTTTTTACCCGCCTCAAATAACAGCGCCGCCACCAGCGCTCCAATAATCGCATCGCGATTGCGTACCTGGGTCGTCGGTACAATGCTATAAAGCAGCCAAAACGCCGTCCACGATAAAATCAGCGGGAAGAGACGCAGCACATCATCAATCACGCTGTTCAGTTCGCTTGCCCAGCGCAACGACAGCAGATAAGAGCTGATGGCCAGGCTCGCCCCCGCCAGCAGCGGCCCCAGCGTCAGAATCATCCAGTAAACGGCAAACGAGTAAATTTTGGACCGGGTGCGGGTGCTGCGCCAGATGGTGTTCAGCGCGCTATCAATAGAATACATCAGCAGCAGTGACGTCACGATCAGCCCGAAGGCGCCGACGGCCGTCATCCGGCTGGAGTTCGCAACAAACTGTTCGATGTATCCCTGGATGACATCCCCGGTCGCCGGGATGAAGTTAGCGAAGATAAAATGGCGAATCTGCCCGCTGACCTCAGAGAACATCGGAAATGCCGAGAACAGCGCAAAGACAACGGCGATCAGCGGCACCAGAGAGAGTAACGACACGTAGGCGAGATTCCCCGCCAGCGTCGTCATATGGTCTTCATCAATACGCCGCCACAGCAGTTTTATCCAGGCCATCAGGGGCCGGACGCGATGCTTTGCTTTTTGATGAACGGTTTTGAGCATAGTTATTTCGCAAAGTAGGCGGGAATGGTCTCCTTTCCGGTCACCAGAATACTGGTGATCCCCAACTGGTTAGCCCCCGCTATATTATCAGCGTTATCGTCAAAAAAGACCGTATCTTCAGCAGAAAAACCTTCAGACTGCAGAACACTTTGATAGATCCGCGCCTCGGGCTTACGCATTCCCATCTCCTGGGAAAGATAGATATGGTCGGCGGCGGCCCGCACCTGCGGATATTCATCCGGCCAGAAGGTGGTATGCAGGCGGTTGGTATTCGACAGGACAACCACGCGGTGTCCCTGCTCACGCAGTTTTTGCATAATCGCGGTCACTTCCGGGCGCAGAGAGACAAAAACGGCCTGCCAGCCGTGGGAAAACTGCTCATAGCTCAGCGGCATATTCATTTCATGGCACATCGCTTCGGCAAAGGCCTCATCGCTAATTTCGCCGCGTTCGTGCTGATGGAACGCCTCGCCCATGGTGAAATGCTGCTTGAGCGTCGCGAGTGGGATGCGGCTCAAATCGCTCCATGTCCCGAGCACCCGGTTGAAGTCGATGTCGACAATCACATTACCTAAATCAAAGATATAGAGCATTTTTGTCTCCTTGCGCGCCATGAAAGATTAACTGTAGCGGGAAAGGCGGTATTTGACTATGTATGGTTTTTAAACCGAGGTTCAGAACGATTTATGCCCGCCGGATAAAGCAAAGCCGCAGAAATCTGCGGCTTTGAGCGAACGAGGTGAGGGCAGATAACCGGCTCTAGGCCTCCGCGGTCTCTAAGACTCGTTTTCTTTGGTTAATACGCTTCACCAGCAATACTGAGGCGACGGCGCCGCAGAACGCAAAGCAGGCCATGATACCAAAGACAATTTTATACCCCAGAATGCCCGGGTTAAGATCCAGAATATAGCCGTAGAGGCTGAAACAGAACATGGCAGGGGCATAGCCGATAAAGCTACCGAGCGCCATGGCGGCACCGGTCTGGCTTTCCGCAATCTTTGCCTCGCCGATGGGGGCAAAGAAGACCGCACGCTGAGTAAAGACGATTGCCCCAAAGCCCAATGTGCAGGCCATTCCCAGATAAACCGGCATACTTTCATGCGGCAGCAGAATTAAGACCACCAGCGCAGCCGTACTGATACAAAAGGTGTAGAACAAATATTTACTCGGGGATTTCAGTATCTTATCCGAAATAATCCCGCCAACGGGGCCCCCGATCATCTTCAGGCAATACTGGTTAATAATGCCGTAAGCCCCCACCAGCGCGACAGGCAGCATATAAATATTTTTCAGGAACGGAATAAAGAATGTTAACCCGCAATAGACGGCATAGACAAAAAAGACGTTGAACGCAATCAGCCATATTGTCTTATCTTTCAGTACGGAGGACATACTGGTGTTTTTCTTTTCTTCCTGTGGGCTATCAACGGCTGCCGTTTTCACCTCATCATCATCCTGGTTCAGAACGAAGAAGATAATGACCCCAACGCTAATAACGATAATAGAATAAAACCAGATCCCTGCTTTAAACCCTAACAGGCCGCTGCCAAACCAGGCAAAGACCGCCAGCGCAGAAAAAGCGACAATGGTATCGACAATACCCCGTCCGGTTTCAAAGAAACCAAACAACCGCCCCTGCTGCTCGCTATTCCCCAGACGACTAACCGACTTTAATAATACCGGCCAGTTCATCATATCGCAGGTGACACCAAATAGTGCCCAGACAAAGAGAATCCCCCAGTATCCCGGCATGGTTGTCAGATAGATACCTAACAGCCCGGTGGCAATAAGCGAAAGGGACATGGTATATTTGCGCGGTAGTTTATCGGCAAAATAGATTGAAAGAAAGAAACCAATTGTCGTAACAAACGAGTTCACAGACATCGCATTGCCAATTTGACCATTGGTCAAATGAAAATACTCCTGCATCGGTATATAGAAAGCATCCTTTAGCGAGGGCAGTTTATAAATCGTACCGCCACACAGTGTCAATAAGCTAAAGAGTGCCCATTTCTTTTTTGTGAGCATATAATTCCTTAATGATTTTACAATCATTTAGTTTTTAAAGGAAAAAGAACCCTGACCACGCCTGCCGGGTGGCATATCAAAAAATAAAAATCAGAGATTAAAATTAAGAGTTAATAATGCGGCTGGCCTCACTTTTTATTTCCTGCAGCGTTGTTCTGACAAATGCCAACTGTTGAAGAGCATCCGCTTTTTCTTTCAATAACCGGGTTTCCAGCTGTGAGGCATCGGGTAACGGTGTTTCGCTCATTTCCCGCCACGGGATCCACGGGTTGTCGCCTTCATCGGCAAAGCGAAATGCCGGGGCATAGTAGTCCACCTCTTCTTCCAGGCCGTAGGCGACCACCTGGGGGTGCTCGTCGCCCAGGCAAATCAGTCTGGTGAGCAACGCCTTAAACGGCATATCTCCTTGGCCGGAGACGCAGGCCTGATGTCCGAGACCGTTATCCTGCGGCATAATTAACGCATCTTTTATATGAACCTGAGTAATAAACGGAGACATCGCCTCGAATGCATGCAGCGGGTGCTCGTTGGCATTAATCATGTTCGCAAAATCAAAAAGCAGAGAGAGCGAAGACATACCGCTTTGCTCTATTAATGCGGTCAGCTCGTGGCTTTTCAGATCTTCATGCTGCTCAAGAGTAAAAGTCAGCCCGCTATCCTGATAACGCGCCTTCAGATACTGGATATCAAGAGCGATTTTTGACAGAACCTCTTGTAAATGCCCCTCATAGCGAGGGTAAAATCTGACGGAGCTGGCGCCCGTTTTTAATGCGATATGCGTTGCATGGTCGATCGCGTGTTTATCTGAAGCGCTGGTTTCTATATGGACATCAAGCTGTAATCTCCGTGCCTTTTCTGAGAAAGCGGCCAGTTCAGCATCACTCATTTTACCTAAGGAGCGCGTTTCACCATCGAGAACATGAATTTTCACCCCGCGCAGATTATTTTCATGGGCGATATCTAATAAATTGCCGGGTAATATACGCTCAAGCCGCATATTAAAATGATATGCATAGGCATGAAGATAAAGAGGAATATTATCGACACGGGCGAGGATTTTTTCTGCATCATATTGAGTTAGCATAACGTACCTACAAGTTAATAAAGAGGTCAACCGCCTCAAACCGCCAATATTCAATATCTATCTGAATGATATTGCCATCACTGTCAGCCCGGTGTTTTTCAATAAGAATGGCCGGCATACCTGAAGATCCGCCAATGAATTTACTGATATCGCCAGACATTCTGACCGGTTTAAACACCAGTTTTTTAGTTACGACGTCCTTTTGATACTCATTTTTCCAGACCGAGGAGAAGGATTGGTTTTCAAGCTGTTCAATAAATCCCGGAGCGACATTCGGGTTAATAAAGGTTTCGTGATAAAACACTTTATGCCCTTCCAGCGCCCCCCAACCGGTGATGAGGTACAGCTCATCAGATGCCGCTGTCGCAAGAAGCGGTCGCGCGGCCTCGGGGTAATTTGCCGTGCGGCTTTTTTCAATAAATCCCCAGGAGGGTTCCCGACCTTGTTCAAGCGCGGCGCGCTGAAAGCTGGCGGAGAGCTCCGGGCTATAGTTAAAACGAGGCTGGGTGACGAACCAGCCCTTCCGATCTTTACGGAAGATTCTCGATTCAGCCTCCAGGCTCAGGAGCGCCTGCCGCAGGGTCATACGCTTTATACCCAGCAGTTCGCCTAATTCTCGTTCGGAGGGGAGTTTACCGCCGGGCGCGGTGAGCCCTTCCCTCAGCCAGTGATCTAATTTTTCTTTCGCATTTTCGACGGTAGACAGATTTGTTGTCATTGTTTAACCCAATTGGTTTAAACCAGTTCCTGAATCTTACTCCGACGTGCAAAAAAAAAACAATATCTCCGTTATTCTTTGGGGATAAATGTGACCGGCCTCTCTTCGGAAAGCGCGTAACTATCTGCTGACTGACGGGCGGCTATCGCGCCAGGGCAAAAAAAAACCCCGCCATCAAGGCGGGGTTCTGATATCGACAAGAAGCGGAAATTAATCTTCTTTCGCACCGCGCATTGCGCGTTTACGGTCGTTCTCGGTCAGATGACGTTTACGGATACGGACGGAAGTTGGAGTCACTTCTACCAGTTCGTCGTCATCGATGAACTCCAGAGCCTGCTCCAGGGTCATCTTAACTGGCGGAACCAGAACCGTTGCTTCGTCGGTACCGGAAGCACGCATGTTGGTCAGTTTCTTACCGGTCAGGCAGTTTACAGTCAGGTCGTTAGAACGACTGTGAATACCGATGATCTGGCCTTCGTAAACTTCAGCACCGTGACCCAGGAACAGCTTACCGCGGTCCTGCAGGCTGAACAGTGCAAACGCAACCGCTTTACCCTGACCGTTGGAGATCAGTACGCCGTTCTGACGCTGACCTACATCGCCCGCACGAACGTCGTCGTAGTGGCTGAAGGTGGAGTACAGCAGACCGGTACCGGAGGTCATGGTCATGAACTCAGAACGGAAGCCAATCAGGCCACGGCTTGGGATCACGTAGTCGAGACGTACGCGGCCTTTGCCATCTGGATTCATGTTTTTCAGGTCGCCTTTACGCTCACCCAGAGCCTGCATGACAGAACCCTGATGCTGCTCTTCAACGTCCAGCGTTACGTTCTCGAACGGCTCTTGTTTACGGCCGTCGATTTCGCGGAAGATAACTTTCGGACGGGAAACCGCCATTTCGAAACCTTCACGACGCATGTTTTCGATCAGAACTGACAGGTGCAGTTCACCACGACCGGAAACGCGGAATGCATCAGCATCCGGAGTTTCTTCAACGCGCAGCGCCACGTTATGCACCAGCTCTTTGTTCAGACGGTCAAGAATCTGACGAGAGGTAACGTACTTACCTTCTTTACCACAGAACGGAGAGGTGTTAACGCAGAAGAACATGGATACGGTTGGCTCATCGACTGACAGCGCCGGCAGCGCTTCAACATTCTGCGGATCGCAGATGGTGTCAGAGATGTTCAGTTCGCCCAGACCGGTGATCGCGATGATATCGCCCGCTTCAGCAATATCGCTGTCGATACGCTCCAGGCCCAGGTGGGTCAGAACTTTACCCACTTTACCGTTACGGGTTTTGCCTTCGCTATCAACGATAGTGACCTGCTGGTTTGGCTTCACTTTACCGCGTTTGATGCGGCCGATGCCAATGACGCCAACGTAGTTGTTGTAATCCAGCTGGGAGATTTGCATCTGCAGCGGACCGTCAAGGTCAACGTTCGGCGCCGGAACACGATCGACGATGGTCTGATACAGCGGAGTCATATCTTCAGCCATATCTTCGTGATCCAGACCCGCAATACCGTTCAGCGCAGAAGCGTAAACGATCGGGAAGTCCAGCTGTTCGTCGGTCGCGTCGAGGTTAACGAACAGGTCGAATACCTGATCGACAACCCAGTCAGGACGCGCGCCAGGACGGTCAACTTTGTTGATGACAACAATGGGCTTCAGGCCATGAGCAAATGCCTTCTTGGTTACGAAGCGCGTCTGCGGCATTGGGCCATCCATTGCGTCAACAACCAGCAGAACGGAATCAACCATGGACATTACACGCTCAACTTCACCACCGAAGTCGGCGTGCCCAGGGGTATCAACGATGTTGATACGGTAGTCATTCCATTTAATGGCGGTGTTTTTCGCGAGGATGGTAATCCCACGCTCTTTCTCCAAATCGTTGGAGTCCATCACTCGCTCTTGAGTTTCGGCACGCGCGTCGAACGTACCGGATTGCTGCAGCAGCTTATCAACCAGGGTAGTTTTACCATGGTCAACGTGCGCGATGATGGCGATATTACGCAAATTTTCGATCACAACTTTGCCTCAGGCATTAGAAATAGCGCGTTATTGTACACGGATTAATCGCAGTACAAAACAGGATCACAAACATCCTCCACAAACAAGTATTGCAGAGTTTCTTTGTGATCGCTTTCACGGAGCGTTAAAAGGGTTATTCAAGGTCAATTGCACCAAATTAGTGCCCAATGTTCACACAATTGCACTATATTGGTGCAATGCATTCATAATGGTGCAGCCCTTTTGCACGATGGAGTGCATGATAACGCCTTTTGGGGGCAATTTAAAAGTTGGCACAGATTTCGCTTTATCTTTTTTAAGGCAACAACGCCACATTAAGCAGTTAAAAAGTTTTCGTTACCACGACGACAATGACCAATCCGGGAGAGTTTAAGTATGTCCGCTGAACACGTTTTGACGATGCTGAACGAGCACGAAGTGAAGTTTGTCGATCTGCGCTTCACCGATACCAAAGGTAAAGAACAGCACGTCACAATTCCTTCTCATCAGGTAAATGCCGAATTCTTCGAAGAAGGCAAAATGTTTGATGGCTCCTCGATTGGTGGCTGGAAAGGTATTAACGAATCTGACATGGTTCTGATGCCGGATGCGACCACTGCGCTGATCGACCCGTTCTATGAAGAACCGACGCTGATCATCCGCTGTGATATCCTGGAACCAGGCACGCTGCAGGGCTACGACCGTGACCCGCGCTCCATCGCCAAACGCGCGGAAGAATACCTGCGCTCTACCGGTCTGGCGGACACCGTTCTGTTCGGGCCAGAACCAGAGTTCTTCCTGTTCGACGATATCCGTTTCGGTGCCTCTATTTCTGGCTCCCACGTTGCTATCGACGACATCGAAGGCGCATGGAACTCCTCCACCAAATACGAAGGTGGTAACAAAGGCCACCGCCCAGGCGTGAAAGGCGGTTACTTCCCGGTTCCGCCGGTTGACTCCTCTCAGGACATCCGTTCTACCATGTGTATGATCATGGAAGAGATGGGCCTGGTTGTTGAAGCTCACCACCACGAAGTGGCTACCGCGGGTCAGAACGAAATCGCGACCCGTTTCAACACCATGACCAAAAAAGCGGACGAAATTCAGATCTACAAATACGTTGTGCACAACGTTGCGCACCGTTTCGGTAAAACCGCGACCTTCATGCCGAAGCCAATGTTCGGTGACAACGGTTCCGGTATGCACTGCCACATGTCTCTGTCCAAGAACGGCGTTAACCTGTTCTCTGGCGACAAGTATGCAGGCCTGTCTGAACAAGCGCTGTACTACATCGGCGGCGTTATCAAGCACGCTAAAGCGATCAACGCCCTGGCAAACCCGACCACCAACTCGTACAAGCGTCTGGTCCCGGGTTACGAAGCACCGGTCATGCTGGCTTACTCTGCCCGTAACCGTTCCGCTTCCATCCGTATCCCGGTAGTCACCTCGCCGAAAGCACGCCGTATCGAAGTGCGCTTCCCGGACCCGGCGGCTAACCCGTACCTGTGCTTCGCAGCACTGCTGATGGCAGGCCTTGACGGTATCAAGAACAAAATCCATCCGGGCGAAGCGATGGACAAAAACCTGTACGACCTGCCGCCGGAAGAAGCGAAAGAGATCCCACAGGTTGCAGGCTCTCTGGAAGAAGCACTGAACGCGCTGGACGCTGACCGTGAGTTCCTGACCGCTGGCGGCGTGTTCACCAACGACGCTATCGATGCTTACATCGCCCTGCGTATTGAAGAAAACGACCGCGTACGTATGACTCCGCACCCGGTTGAATTCGAACTGTACTACAGCGTCTGATTTTGCTGTAAATCCCCGGTATTCCGTGTTGTGGCGTGGGGTACCGTGGATATTTTGTTGCCGTGGAAACTTTCAGCCCATCTCAGGATGGGCTTTTTTCTCCACCAACACTCTGATCTCATGCGCTTTTTACCTATAAAAAGCTATACTGCACTAAAATAGTGCACTCTTTTCAGGAGACTGTCAGATGGCAACAGGCACTCAGCCCGATGCTGGGCAGATCCTTAACTCTTTAATCAACAGTATCTTACTGGTCGATGACGACCTGGCGGTGCATTACGCGAACCCGGCCGCGCAGCAGCTGCTGGCGCAAAGTTCACGTAAGCTCTTTGGCACGCCGCTTCCGGAACTGTTGAGCTACTTTTCACTGAATATCGGCCTGATGCAGGAAAGCCTGCTGGCGGGCCAGGGCTTTACCGACAACGAAGTGACGCTGGTTATCGATGGCCGCTCGCATATCCTGTCTCTGACGGCACAGCGCCTGCCTGAAGGCTATATCCTGCTGGAGATGGCTCCGATGGATAACCAGCGACGCCTGAGCCAGGAGCAACTGCAGCACGCCCAGCAAATCGCGGCGCGGGATTTGGTTCGCGGGCTGGCCCATGAGATCAAGAACCCTTTAGGCGGCCTGAGAGGCGCTGCGCAATTGCTGAGTAAAGCGCTGCCTGACCCGGCATTGATGGAATACACCAACGTTATTATTGAACAGGCCGATCGCTTAAGAAATCTGGTCGACCGCCTGCTGGGGCCGCAGCATCCAGGGATGCACGTGACCGAAAGCATCCATAAGGTCGCCGAACGGGTTGTGAAGCTGGTCTCGATGGAACTGCCGGATAACGTCAAACTGGTCCGCGATTACGATCCGAGCCTGCCGGAACTTCCTCATGACCCGGACCAGATCGAACAGGTTCTGCTGAATGTCGTACGCAACGCGCTGCAGGCGCTGGGGCCAGAAGGTGGCGAGATCATCCTACGTACCCGAACCGCCTTTCAGCTGACGCTGCACGGCGTACGTTACCGCCTTACCGCGCGGATTGACGTTGAGGACAACGGCCCGGGAATTCCGTCCCACTTACAGGATACGCTGTTCTATCCCATGGTTAGCGGTCGCGAAGGCGGTACCGGTCTGGGGCTCTCCATTGCCCGCAGTCTTATCGATCAGCACTCCGGCAAAATTGAATTTACCAGTTGGCCAGGACATACCGAATTCTCGGTGTACCTGCCTATTCGGAAGTAGAGGTGTTTATGCAACGAGGGATAGCCTGGATCGTTGATGACGATAGCTCCATCCGTTGGGTGCTTGAACGCGCGCTCACCGGAGCAGGCTTAAGTTGTACAACGTTTGAAAGCGGCAACGAGGTGCTTGAGGCACTCACCACCAAAACCCCGGATGTACTGTTATCTGATATCCGGATGCCGGGAATGGATGGGTTGGCGTTACTGAAACAAATTAAACAGCGTCACCCAATGCTTCCGGTCATCATAATGACCGCGCATTCGGATCTGGACGCCGCGGTCAGCGCCTATCAGCAAGGTGCCTTTGACTATCTGCCCAAACCTTTTGATATTGATGAAGCGGTCGCTCTGGTCGATCGCGCTATCAGCCACTATCAGGAGCAGCAGCAGCCGCGCAATATCACGATAACCAGCCCGACGGCCGATATCATCGGCGAAGCGCCGGCGATGCAGGACGTCTTTCGCATCATCGGGCGCCTGTCGCGTTCATCAATCAGCGTATTGATCAACGGTGAATCCGGTACCGGTAAAGAGCTGGTTGCGCACGCCCTGCACCGTCATAGCCCGCGGGCAAAAGCGCCGTTTATCGCACTGAATATGGCTGCTATCCCAAAAGACCTGATCGAATCTGAGCTTTTCGGTCACGAAAAAGGGGCATTTACCGGCGCCAATACCGTGCGTCAGGGACGTTTTGAGCAGGCTGACGGCGGGACTTTGTTCCTCGATGAGATCGGCGATATGCCGCTCGATGTGCAGACGCGCCTGCTGCGCGTTCTGGCCGATGGCCAGTTCTATCGCGTTGGCGGCTATGCGCCGGTGAAGGTAGACGTGCGAATTATTGCGGCAACCCACCAGAACCTTGAGCAGCGTGTGCAGGAAGGAAAGTTCCGTGAGGATCTGTTCCACCGCCTGAACGTGATTCGCGTTCATCTCCCGCCGCTGCGCGAGCGCCGGGAAGATATTCCCCGCCTGGCGCGGCACTTCCTGCAAATTGCCGCCCGCGAACTGGGGGTCGAAGCCAAGCAGCTGCATCCGGAGACGGAAACCGCGCTCACCCGTTTAGCCTGGCCTGGTAACGTCCGCCAGCTGGAGAACACCTGCCGCTGGCTGACGGTGATGGCAGCAGGCCAGGAGGTTCTGACGCAGGATCTTCCCAGCGAACTGTTTGAAACCGCAATTCCCGATAGCCCGACGCATATGCAGCCGGACAGCTGGGCAACGTTACTGGGGCAGTGGGCCGACCGCGCTCTGCGTTCCGGTCATCAAAACCTGCTTTCTGAAGCGCAGCCGGAGATGGAGCGGACGCTGCTGACTACTGCCCTGCGTCATACGCAAGGGCATAAGCAGGAAGCCGCGCGACTGCTAGGATGGGGACGTAATACGCTAACGCGCAAGCTGAAAGAGTTAGGAATGGAGTAAATGTCATGCCCGGTGGCACTATGCTTACCGGGCCTACAGAATCCGTCGGCCGGGCAAACGAAGTGCCGCCCGGCATTGCAGAGTTAAATGACGCGGGAGAACTGCTGCATCCGCGCTTTCTGACGCAGATAGGCATCAAAGCACATGCAGATGTTGCGAATCAGCAGACGGCCTTTCGCCGTCACCTGAATGCTCTTGTCATCGACATCCACCAGCCCATCTTTTGCCAGCGGTGCCAGCAGCGCCAGATCGTCGGCAAAATAACGCTGGAAATCCAGTTCCCACCGCGTTTCTACCGCAGAGAAATCGAGATGGAACTGGCAAATCAGCGCCTTAATAACGTCACGACGAATACAGTCATCGCGGGTCAGCGCGATGCCGCGCCAGAGCGCATCTCCGGTTTCATCCACCTGTTGATAGTAAAGCTTCAGTTCTTTCTGGTTCTGCGCGTAGCAGTCGCCAATCATGCTGATCGCCGACACCCCCATCCCCAGCAGGTCGGTATCGCCCTGGGTGGTATAACCCTGGAAATTGCGGTGCAGGACGCCGTCGCGCTGAGCAATGGCCAGCTCGTCATCCGGACGGGCAAAGTGATCCATACCGATAAACTGATAGCCGGCGTCGGTGAGGGAGGCAATGGTCTCCTGCAGGATATCGAGCTTCTGTTCCGCCGAAGGCAGGTCGGCCTCTTTGATTTTACGCTGAGCGGCAAAGAGCGTCGGCAGATGCGCATAGTTGAATACGCTCAGACGATCGGGGTTGAGCTCGGCCACTTTTTGCAGCGTAAAGGCAAAACTCTCCGGCGTTTGTTTCGGCAGGCCGTAAATCAGATCGATATTCGTCGAGGTAAAACCAATCTCACGCGCGTGGTTGAGCAGGGCAAAGATAAACGCCTCATCCTGCTCGCGGTTAACCAGCCGCTGAACCTCTTTATTGAAGTCCTGCACGCCCATGCTCAGCCGGTTGAAGCCTTCCGATCGGAGATGATCCAGGACATCCAGTTCAATTTCGCGCGGATCGACTTCAATCGAGATCTCTGCATCGGCGTTAAAATTGAAATGGCTGCGCAGCAACTGCATTAAGCGGCTGATTTGCGCTTTATTCAGGTAGGTGGGGGTACCGCCGCCCCAGTGCAGCTGGTTCACCTGACGCCCGGCAAAGAGCGGCGCGCGATGAATAATTTCCTGCTCCAGCACATCCAGATACTGGTCGGCTTTATGCTGCTGGCGAGTCACAATCTTGTTGCAGCCGCAGAAATAGCAGAGCTTGTGACAAAACGGAATATGCACATACAGCGATAGCGGACGCTGCGGGTAGCGAGCTACCGCCTCGTCAAATTCTGCCGCACCAAACTCAGGTGAAAACTCCAGTGCGGTGGGGTATGAGGTATAACGCGGCCCCGAATAGTTATATTTCTGGATCAGGGCCAGATCCCAGTCGATTAACTGCACAGACATGCTCACTCCTTCCGATGGTGCCGTCGGCGGGTACGCCGCCCCGGCCCAACCGCACCTCGGGTGATGAGCCGGTTGCGCAGCCATTTCTGACGCCGCGACAACCGTCGTAGTTTAACGAATAACCACAGCAGATAACATACAACCAAAAGGGTTATAAGCAGGACCGGGAATCCGATTGAGTGCAAACGTTAGTTTCCACCCTTCAGCAGACGCATCATATCTTCCTGACGCTCTTCTTCTTCCTCATCCTCGTCATCATCGTAGGACAGGCCAAGCTGCTGCATCAGCTCATCAATACGATCGAGTTTGGCATCGACCCACGACTGCTCTTCAGCATTCAGGGTGCCCCCCTCTTCCAGACGTTCCAGCAGCGCGTCCAGGCGCTCATCGTTTTCCAGCAAATCCAGCTCAGCCTGTGGTGAAAGCATAGGTTTCTCGCTCTTCGGTTTGTGCTGCTTAGTAGCCGGGGTGCTTTCAGTCACGCCCAGCGGAATCGGTTTTTTACTCCCAATACGCGGATCTTGCTGCTGGCTCTGTTTTTTGCCGGATGACGCGGCATCACCGCCGGTTGCGCGACTTCCTGCCGCGTGACCACGATGTTTCTTCTGGCGTTTGCGATCGCGGGATTCCTGATTCATTTCTTCACGTGTCTTGCGATGCGTTTTGCCACGGGGTACGGATGTCGGTTTTTTCATATAGGTAATCTTCAGATTCGTTTTCTTCAGTATAGAATTGAGGCGGAATCTAGCAGAAAGCAAGCAAAGAAAAAAGGCGACAGATTACTCTGCCGCCTTTTTCCTCACTGATAACCCTTAGCGGGTTTCCACTTTCCCTGTTAGCTCACGACGCACCCTGTCTTTCCTTTAGCCAATAACAGTCCCTGTTATGTCCTTTTCCTTGTTAAAACGTCTCCAGACGTTGGTCATCCTGACATTAATCCCGGGTCTTCGCCCTCCTGGCGCTCCTGACAACTCATCCTGAGTCACTATCCTGTCGGCTTCCTTGCCTGTGCCCCTTACTTTACCGTTTTAATCCCATCCTACAACCAACCCTCAGAGTAAAAATAGCTATTTAAGATTGTTCTATAGTGTTAATTGTATGATTTTTAATGTTTTAACACGACCAACCCCCGTTGTTTCTCATCGATTGCCTCGACATTGAATGGACAATGTCTCACAAAGAGAGGGGTTTTTACTTACGACAGAGGATGCGGTAAAAACAGCCTTTTTCTGCTGTTCAGGTATAATCCCCGCCATAGCCTTATTTAACGGAGACGACAGTCTTGACTAACTGGAACTATCAACAGACGCATTTTGTCACCAGCGCACCCGATATCCGCCATCTTCCATCCGATACGGGTATCGAAGTTGCCTTTGCTGGTCGCTCAAATGCGGGGAAATCCAGCGCCCTGAATACGCTCACCAACCAGAAAAGCCTGGCGCGTACTTCTAAGACCCCTGGCCGCACCCAGCTAATCAACCTGTTTGAAGTCGCCGAAGGCAAACGCCTGGTCGACCTGCCGGGTTACGGCTACGCTCAGGTCCCGGAGGAGATGAAGATCAAATGGCAGCGCGCGCTGGGTGAATACCTGGAGAAACGTCTGTGCCTGAAAGGACTGGTGGTGCTGATGGATATCCGTCATCCGCTGAAAGACCTCGATCAGCAAATGATCGAATGGGCGGTAGAAAGCGATATCCAGGTTCTGGTTCTGCTCACCAAAGCCGATAAGCTGGCCAGCGGCGCACGTAAAGCGCAGGTGAATATGGTGCGTGAAGCGGTTCTTGCCTTTAACGGCGATGTGCAGGTTGAACCCTTCTCTTCGCTGAAAAAAACAGGCGTGGATAAGCTGCGTCAGAAGCTCGACAGCTGGTTTAATGAGATCCCTCCTCAGGAAGAGATCGCCGACGGAGAGTAATCGCCGTTGTTTTCCCGGATAGCGGCGCCTGACGCCTTATCCGGGCTGCATCATCAGCCCACCGCAGTCCGCCAAAATTTTCTTTCGCGCAATAAAAAACGCCCCGGTCATAAATGACCGGGGCGGCTAAAATATTCAGCCAAATCCGATTACGTGAAGTAAAAGGTCTGAAAGATAGAACATCTTACCTCTGTACCCTACGTCATTAACTCTACTCTTCTTTCGGTTACGGAGAAAGCACTTTTTGTAGTTTTTTTTCACTCTTTACATAGCAAATTCAAATGATCATCACAAAACGCTATAAGTTATGTTGCTTACTTACAGAAAATCACCTTATCCACTGAATACTTAGTGCGCTTGATCCCAGTTTTCTCCGCTTCCTACTTCCACCAGCAGCGGTACCGCCAGCGTGGTGCTGTTCTCCATCAGTTCGTGCACCTTTTTCGCCACGGCATCAAGGTCATCTTTGTGCACTTCAAAGACCAGTTCATCGTGCACCTGCATGATCATCCGCACCCGCGGCTTCTCGGTCAGCAGCCATTCATCAACGGCGATCATTGCGCGCTTGATAATGTCAGCCGCCGTCCCCTGCATCGGGGCGTTGATCGCCGCACGTTCGGCGCCGGCACGACGGGCGCCGTTGCTGGATTTGATGTCCGGAAGGTAAAGGCGACGGCCATCCAGCGTTTCGACATAGCCCTGCTCTTTTGCCTGTGCCCGGGTACGCTCCATGTAATCAAGGACGCCCGGATAGCGCTCAAAATAGAGGTCCATATATTTCTGCGCTTCTTTGCGCGGAATATTGAGCTGCCGTGCGAGGCCAAATGCGCTCATGCCATAAATCAGACCAAAGTTAATCGCCTTGGCACTGCGACGCTGCTCGCTGCTTACGCTCTCCAGCGGCAGGCCAAAGACCTCTGCCGCCGTTGCGCGGTGGATATCTTTACCTTCCGCAAACGCGGTCAGCAGCCCCTTGTCACGCGACAGATGCGCCATAATGCGCAACTCAATTTGCGAGTAGTCGGCAGAGACGATGAGGTAATCCGGCGGCGCGATAAATGCCTGACGAATACGACGCCCCTCTTCGTTACGCACCGGAATGTTCTGCAGGTTAGGATCGGTGGAGGAGAGACGCCCCGTCGCCGTTACCGCCTGGTGATAAGAGGTATGCACGCGGCCGGTTTTGGGGTTAATCATCAGCGGTAGCTTGTCGGTATATGTCGACTTCAGCTTCGCCAGTCCGCGATATTCGAGAATAACTTTCGGTAGCGGATAGTCCAGCGCCAGTTCTTCGAGCACTTCCTCGGAGGTTGAAGGCGCACCGCCCGGTGTTTTCTTCAGCGGTTTAATGCCTTGTTTTTCAAACAAAATAGTTTGAAGCTGTTTGGGTGAAGAGAGATTGAACTCTTCACCAGCGATCTCGTAGGCTTTCTGTTCCAGTTCGATCAGGCGCCTGGCGATCTCCTGCGAATGAGCGTGCAGTACAGCCGGATCAATGTTGACGCCGTTACGTTCCACGCGAGAGAGCACCGGTACCAGCGGCATCTCAATATGCTTAAAGATATTCAGCGGACCTTCATGCTGCTGCAGCTTCGGCCACATCTTCAGGTGCAGCTGCAGAGTGACGTCGGCATCTTCCGCCGCGTAGCGGCCAGCTTCTTCCAGCGCGATCTGGTTAAAGGTGAGCTGATTTTTACCTTTGCCTGCAATCTCTTCAAAGGTAATCGTTTTATGCTTCAGCCAGCGGTCGGCAAGGCTGTCCATATCATGGCGGCCCGCCACGCTATCAAGAATGTAGGATTCCAGCATGGTGTCAAAAGCGATGCCGCGTAGCTCAATATCATAGTTCGCCAGAATTCCACGGTCATATTTCAGGTTTTGCCCGACCTTCAGCAGATTCTCGTCTTCCAGCAGAGGTTTCAACAACGTCAGTACGCGTTCGCGGGAGATCTGATCCGGTGCATCGAGATAATCATGCGCAACCGGTACATAGGCTGCAACGCCGGGCTCAATGGCAAACGACAGGCCGACCATATTGGCGGAGATATTATCCAGGCTGTCCGTTTCGGTATCAAACGCAAACAGCGGCGCTTTTTTCAGCTTCTCGATCCATTCGATCAGCGTCTGCTCATCAAGAATAGTGACGTAGTTTTCCGCAGACAGTGTCGCTACCACCTCGGCTTCTTCTTCCGCTACTGCCGCCGCTTCAGCCGGTTTTGCAGCTGGCTTAACGCCTTTTGACTGCATCCATTTGCCGGATTCAACATCGGTGATCCAGCGCTTAAATTCATATTTTTTGAACAGAGCCAACAGATCATCCGCCGCCGGCGGCAGCACGTGCAGCTCTTCACAGCTCAGATCCAGCTCGACGTCGGTTTTAATCGTCGCCAGCTGATACGAGAGGTAGGCCACCTCTTTATTCTGCTCCAGTTTCGCCGCCATCGTTTTGGCGCCGCGGAAAGTCAAACCGGCAATTTTTTCTGGCTCAGCGTACAACGTATCCAGCCCACCCAGCCCCTGCAGCAGCGCCTGGGCCGTTTTCTCGCCCACGCCGGGTACGCCTGGAATGTTATCGGAGGAGTCGCCCATCAGCGCCAGGAAGTCAATAATCAGCTCTGGCGGAACGCCGTACTTCGTCACTACTTCTTCCGGGCCAAGAATGGTATTGGTCATGGTATTAATCAGGGTAATTCCCGGCGTGACCAGCTGCGCCATATCTTTATCACCGGTACTGATGAGCACCGGGCGGCCCGCTTTTTCTGCTTCGCGCGCCAGAGTTCCGATCACATCGTCCGCTTCGACGCCAGGCACAGCCATCAGCGGCAGCCCCATCGCTTTCACCATAGTATGCAGCGGTTCGATCTGCGCCCGCAGATCGTCCGGCATCGGCGGACGATGGGATTTGTAATGCTCAAACAGTTCGTCACGGAAAGTTTTCCCTTTGGCATCAAAAACCACAACGGCGTGCGTGGGTTGATACTGGAGGATCAGGCTTCGCAGCATATTCAGCACGCCATACATAGCGCCTGTCGGTTCTCCGGCGCTGTTAGTCAGCGGCGGGAAAGCGTGATACGCCCGGTAGAGGTAAGAGGAGCCGTCAACGAGGATAAGTGGGTTTTCTGGGATCTGAACCATAATTTCCGTGCCTGTTTATCAGATTATGGGTAAAGGATGCCACAGACAGGCCTGAAAACCTGAATTTTTCCCGCATTTCACCAAAAAGATTCGTTGATCCGGTCGATCGTGCGGCAGTAATATCTGTGGATAACTTTGTGCATAGTTTTATAAGGATAGCTGTCTGGTCTGAAATAAAATAACAAAAAACATAATTTAAGTTTATTTATCATAAAGTTAATGATTGATCCTTGCTTTTAATACCTTTCTAATGACTCAATGTTCCATGTGGATATAAGATCCGCCGTTTTTTCTGTTCTGGTAAGACCCGTCATTTGCTGCGTTTTCTGGTAAAATCAGCCTCTTGCACGGTTTAACTGCGCTCTTTATCAGCCTAACTTTCTGAATAAACTAACTATGTCGAGATTACTCGCTGCAATAACACTTCCGCTGAGTATCGCCCTTACCATCTTAGTCACCATTATCTGTTCCGTACCGATAATCATCGCCGGGCTGATTAAACTTCTTGTCCCCATCCCTGCGGTATGGCATGCGATTTCCCGTTTCTGCAATTTCATGATGTATTGCTGGTGCGAAGGGTTGGCACTGCTGCTCTATCTGAATCCCAGACTGACGTGGGACGTGCAAGGTCTTGAAGGGCTGAGCAAGAAAAACTGGTATCTGCTTATCAGCAATCATCACAGCTGGGCGGATATCGTGGTGCTCTGCGTGTTGTTTCGCAAGCATATCCCTATGAATAAGTACTTCCTTAAGCAACAGCTGGCGTGGGTACCTTTTATCGGGCTTGCCTGCTGGGCGCTGGATATGCCCTTTATGCGTCGCTACTCGCGAGGCTATTTAATTCGCCATCCTGAGCGTCGCGGTAAAGATGTTGAAACCACTCGCCGCTCCTGCGAGAAATTTCGCTCGCATCCGACGACCATCGTCAATTTTGTAGAAGGTTCGCGTTTTACCGAAGATAAGCAGCGGCAAACTCGTTCACCTTATCGCAATTTATTGCCACCGAAGGCCGCAGGTATCGCGATGGCGTTGAACGTGCTCGGTGCTCAGTTCGATAAGCTGTTGAACGTCACGCTTTGCTATCCGGAGAACAACCAGAGGCCATTTTACGATATGTTAAGCGGTCGACTGACGCGTATTGTTGTTCGCGTTAATCTCATTCCCGTGGCGGAAGATCTGCACGGCGACTACGTGAATGACAAAAACTTTAAGCGCCGTTTCCAGCGTTGGTTGAATGAACTGTGGGAAGAGAAAGACTGTCAGCTGACGGAAATCATGCGGACAAAAGGACGCGAAGAGCGTTGAACCTGATAACCATGCCACCTCCACAGGCGGTTTAAGAGAGATATGAAAAAAGCCGGTCAGTGACCGGCTTTTTTTTTACTTCTTCTCAACCAGCTGCTTAACGCTATCCGCATACTGGGCGACAAAGGCGTCCATATTGCTGGTATCCATTCCCTGCGGGTTCAGCTGATATTTGCCGTCGACGTACATTGCCGGTACGCCCTGCAGCTGGAAGTCAGCAGCCGCTTTTTCCTGCTGAGCAACCAGGGATTTCACGACAAAGCTATTCCATGCCGCATCGTAGTCTTCGCCTTTCACGCCAGCGTCAACGAAGACTTTACGAATATCCGCCACGGTCTGCACGGTCTGGGTCTTCTGTACCGCTTCAAACATCGGCACGGTGATCTTATCTTCAACGCCCAGCGCCATCGCGACGGCCCATGCCTGGGTTAAGTCTTTACCCAAAGGTCCGAGGAATTCAACGTGGTACTTGGTCATTTTGGCGCCTTCCGGCAGCTTTTTCTTCACGTTATCAGAAACGTGCAGCACTTCCTCAAACTGATAGCAGTGCGGGCAGTAGAACGAGAAGAACTCAAGAACCTGAGGCGCGCCGGCTACGGGCTTATCAAGGGTGATGTACTGCTTACCGTCGGTGATCTGGGCCGCAGAAGCACTAAAAGCCAGAATCATACCAGCCAGCGCCAGCCAAATTTTTTTCATGTTTACGTCTCTCCTGGAAATATCTGATTAATACATTGGCGTTAACTGAAGAGGGGGTTCTTGCAGAACCTTCACCTGCTCAAGAAAAGTTGCTGTCTGCCCCCGCCAGTAATCTTCCCCGGTAAGCCAGGGGAAATTAATAGGGAAAGCAGGATCGTCCCAGCGCCTGAGCAACCATGCCAGATAATAAACTAACCGCATGGCGCGTAAAGGTTCGATAAGGGCGATTTCGTCTGAATTGAACGGACTGAATTCTTCATAAGCTTCAACAATCATCTCCAGCTGCATTCGCTGCTCGGCTTTATCACCGTTCAGCAGCATCCACAGATCCTGGATGGCCGGACCGTTGCGGGCATCATCTAAATCAACAAAAAGCGGACCATCGCGCCAGAGAATATTACCGGCATGACAATCGCCGTGCAGACGCAGAATGTCCGCGTTGCCGTGCCATTGAGCGATAACGGCAGCAATCAGCTTATCTGCGGCGCGGAGGAAGTCCTTCTTCAGAGCTGAGGGGATCAGCGTTGAGTGTTCAAAAACGTCCCGCGGCGCGAACAAATACTCATTCACGCCTATCTCAGGGCGCGCGACAAAACGCGCTTTGCGCCCGGTCTGGTGCAAGCGCCCCAGATAACGGCCGACGGACTCCATTTGATCGAGGTTATCCGATTCAAACTGGCGCCCACCTAAGCTGGGGAACACGGCAAAATAGAAGCCCTGATGCTGATGAAGAGTACTGTCATTGAAAAATAATGGCGCAGCAACAGGAACATCCTCCTGCTTGAGCTGGAGGGTAAACTGGTGTTCCTCGAGGATCTGTTCGGCAGACCAACGTTCAGGACGATAGAACTTCACCACATAGCGATGGCGGTCTTCGTCCTGAAACTGGTAAACGCGGTTTTCATAGCTGTTAAGCGGAGTGAGCCCGGAGTCCACTCGCATCCCCAGATCGAATAGCCCATCGACGATGGTATCCGGGTTTAGCGTCTGAAAATTAAAAGCCTTATCGTGCATCCTGACATCCGATAATCTTAGGAATAGTTCAGGATATCATCTCATAACTCGTTCCGCGGCAGCACTTACAACCTTTTACTCTTTAATCACACCGCGAGCGCGCAATAAGGCCGTTTTGAAATCCTCTTCGTAATCTTTCTGAATACCAGGAATAACGGCTTCTTTTGCCGAATCACGCATTTTCAGATGATAAATCAGGATATCGTCGGAAAGATCGACCAGCTCGCCGTCGTAACCGGCCTCTTTTGCGAGTTTCTGCAAAAATTGCATCAGGTTCAGCTCCGGCTCTTTCTGCCAGGCTGGCTGGAGGAGTTCAATTACTTCATTCAGACGTTTACATTTCATGGTCATGCTCCTTACTCTTGATAGCGACAACTTAACAGGGTCAATCCCACAATGAAAGAGGCGATATTGATATGCAAGGCGAGGTCATAACCGGCGTTATATTAGCAGGCGGAAGGGCCACGCGGATGGGAGGTGCGGATAAGGGATTGCAGCTACTCGATGGTAAGCCATTATGGCGCCATGTTGCAGATGCGTTATCTCCTCAGGTGACCCACCTGGTTATCAGTGCCAACCGTAATCTGGAACGCTGGTATGAAAGCGGGTATCCGGTGTATTCCGACAGTCTCTCTGACTTCCCGGGGCCATTAGCCGGTATGCTATCCGTGATGCAGCAGACACAGAGCGAATGGTTCCTCTTCTGCCCCTGCGATACCCCCTTTATCCCCTCATTCCTGGCTGAGCGCTTTATACAGCAGAAACAGACCGCTCCCGTCGTCTGGGTTTACGACGGAGAACGCGATCATCCCGCTATTACCCTGATGCATCGATGTTTAATGCCCGATCTGGCGGCATATCTTGCCGCAGGCGAACGACGCGTGATGGCTTTTATGCGCAACAGCGGCGGACATCGCGTTGATTTCAGCGATGTCCGCCCGGCCTTTATTAACGTCAATACCCTTGATGACTTGCAGGGCATACAGGAGCAATCATGATCCCCGTTCTCGCCATTTCCGCCTGGAGTGGTACCGGTAAAACAACGCTGTTAAAAAAATTAATCCCCGCATTGTGTGCTGCTGGCCTGCGTCCGGGTTTGATCAAGCATACCCATCATAATATGGATGTCGATCTGCCGGGTAAGGACAGCTATGAATTGCGTAAAGCCGGGGCAGCTCAAACGATTGTCGCCAGTTCACAACGCTGGGCGCTAATGACTGAAACGCCGGATGAAGAAGAGGTGGATTTAGCCTGGCTGGTTAGCAGGATGGATGCATCAACGCTGGATTTGGTTCTGGTTGAAGGGTTTAAGCATGAGCCGGTAGCGAAGCTCCTGCTTTTTCGGCAACAGGGTGGGCATCGTGTCGAGGAGCTCGTCCTGGATGAGCATGTGATTGCGGTAGTCAGCGATACTCCATTAGAGACATCACTCCCGCAGTTAGATTTAAACGATATTCCGCAGATCGCGGCGTTTATTCTACGCTGGTTGGCAGAAGCGCAATGGCAGTGAGTATTTCAGCAATGGGCGTAATATAGCGCCCGTTCTGCGTTATTCCTGCGAGATTAGGCGTTGCGGATAAATAACGATAAAAACGCAAAAAGCCCATCCGTCAGGATGGGCTTTTTACTGA
>NZ_BCYR01000014.1 GCF_001598295.1 Klebsiella ornithinolytica NBRC 105727 = ATCC 31898 | reverse complement strand
CGGAGATTCCCGGTTAAATCAATGACCGCTTTGTTTTTAATGCTTTTCCCAACCGCCGTCCCGGGCGCTGAAGCCTAGCGCTTGCATAAACGCTGACATGACGCGGTGGTCTTCAATTCCGGTATCGGCCATCCGCCAGCGACCGATTTCTGGATTTCTTTGCAGCACTTCTTCCACCAGATACTGCCCGACGCCGCGCCGACGAGTGACTTCGCGTACGCACAGCGCGCTGAGCTCGCCTTCATTGCCACGTAGCGTGACGCGCACGGCACCCAGCAGACGCTCGTTAAAGCGGGCGGCGTAAATTCGGTGACGATCGTCCAGAGGGATATCGTCGGGATCCTGCGACGGCCAGATTTTCCCTAAGTCAATGCGATCCTGATCGCTGAAAAGTGGTAATCGAATAATGGTCAGTTTCATGCGCGACAAGTCCAGTCAAAACGGATGGGGCAGTGTACCCAAATTTGCTGTCGGAAGGGGCGCTGTTTTTTATCCATTCATTAGGGGATTCGTTCTTCTGGCGAGTGCAGATTAGAGCAATCCGTCATGGATCGAAAAATAAGCAGAATTTTAACCTAATGTGCAGCGTTTTATTCCGCCTTATGTATCGTTATTTTATGCTGTGAAGAGGACTTTTTTTTGTTTATCTTCGCTTTAATACAGAATATTATCTTTTCTTAATCGCCTGAAAAATAGAGATTTTAATCTCAATTCAGGCAAAAAACATCGCTAAACCATTAAAGATAATGGTAAAAGTAGCGTTGTTTAATAAAAGCACAGAATGCTTTTTAACCATAAAAATACAAAATATTTACACCACATCACGAACGGGGTTCTGAAGCATGAAAAGGAACGCAAAAACCATTATTGCGGGATTCGTTGCACTGACGATGTCTCACGCGGTCATGGCTAAGGATATTAAAGTTGCCGTGGTCGGTGCGATGTCCGGCCCGGTAGCTCAGTGGGGCGACATGGAGTTCAACGGCGCGCGGCAGGCCATTAAAGACATTAACGCGCAGGGCGGAATTAAAGGCGATAAGCTGGTTGGCGTTGAGTTCGACGATGCCTGCGACCCGAAACAGGCCGTGGCGGTAGCGAACAAAATTGTTAATGAAGGCATCAAGTACGTTATCGGCCATCTGTGTTCCTCTTCTACCCAGCCTGCCTCCGATATCTATGAAGATGAAGGTATTCTGATGATTTCTCCGGGCGCGACGAACCCGGAACTGACCCAACGCGGCTATCAGTACATCATGCGTACCGCTGGCCTGGACTCCGCACAAGGGCCGACCGCCGCCAAATACATCCTGGAAAAAGTGAAACCGCAGCGTATCGCCATCATCCATGACAAACAGCAGTATGGCGAAGGTCTGGCGCGATCCGTCCAGGAGAGCCTGAAGAAAGGCAAGGCGAATATCGTCTTCTTTGATGGCATCACCGCCGGAGAGAAAGATTTCTCCGCGCTGCTGGCACGCCTGAAAAAAGAAAATATCGACTTCGTTTATTACGGCGGTTACTACCCTGAAATGGGGCAAATGCTGCGTCAGGCTCGCTCAGTGGGGCTGAAAACCGTCTTTATGGGACCCGAAGGTGTCGGCAACGCGTCGCTGTCAAATATTGCCGGCGCAGCCGCGGAAGGCATGCTGGTAACAATGCCGAAACGCTATGACCAGGATCCGGCGAACAGCGCTATCGTTGAGGCGCTGAAAACAGAGAAGAAAGATCCGAGCGGTCCGTATGTCTGGATCACCTATGCTGCCGTGCAGTCATTGGCGCAGGCGATGGACAGGAGCAGCAGCCAGGAGCCGCTGGACTTAATCAAAGATCTGAAAGCTCACGGGGCGAAAACCGTGATTGGGCCGCTGAATTGGGACGAAAAAGGCGATTTGAAGGGATTTGAGTTTGGTGTCTTCCAGTGGCATGCGGATGGATCATCCTCTGTCGCAAAATAAGATGCGTTATCCCACCGCCCGTGTGAAGCGGGCGGCATGAAAAAGGTTACCTTATGTCCGAGCAGTTTCTCTACTTTCTGCAGCAGATGTTTAACGGCGTCACGCTGGGCAGTACCTATGCGCTGATCGCCATCGGCTATACGATGGTGTACGGCATTATCGGCATGATTAACTTCGCCCATGGCGAGGTATACATGATTGGCAGCTACGTCTCCTTCATGATCATCGCCGCCCTCATGATGATGGGGATTGATACCAGCTGGCTGCTGGTGGCCGCCGGGTTTATCGGGGCGATTATTATCGCCAGCGCCTACGGCTGGAGCATTGAACGCGTGGCCTACCGACCGGTGCGCAGCTCCAAGCGCCTGATTGCGCTGATTTCCGCCATCGGGATGTCGATCTTCCTGCAAAACTACGTCAGCCTGACGGAAGGTTCGCGCGATATCGCGCTGCCGAGCCTGTTTAACGGCCAGTGGATTATCGGGAGCAGCGAAAACTTCGCCGCCACCGTCACCACGATGCAGCTGGTGATTTGGGTCGTGACTTTTGTTGCGATGCTGGCACTGACGCTGTTTATCCGCTATTCACGCATGGGCCGCGCCTGCCGCGCCTGTGCAGAAGACCTCAAAATGGCGAGCCTGCTCGGTATCAATACCGACCGGGTGATTGCGTTGACGTTTGTTATCGGCGCGGCAATGGCGGCGGTCGCGGGCGTACTGCTGGGCCAGTTCTACGGCGTTATCAACCCGTATATCGGCTTTATGGCCGGGATGAAAGCCTTTACCGCTGCGGTACTGGGCGGCATCGGCAGCATTCCTGGCGCGATGATCGGTGGCCTGATTCTGGGCATCGCCGAAGCGCTCTCGTCTGCCTACCTCAGTACGGAATATAAAGACGTCGTCTCCTTTGCCCTGTTGATTCTGGTGCTGTTGGTGATGCCTACCGGCATTCTGGGTCGTCCGGAGGTCGAGAAAGTATGAAACCGATGCATATTGCTATGTCGCTGCTGTCCGCGGCGATGTTCTTTGTCCTCGCCGGCGTGTTTATGGGTGTGCAGCTGGAGCTGGACGGCACCAAACTGGTGGTGGATACCGCAGCCGATATCCGTTGGCAGTGGATCTTCATCGGCACCGCGGTGGTCTTCTTCTTCCAGCTGATGCGTCCGCTGTTCCAGAAAACCCTGAAAAACGTCTCCGGGCCGAAGTTTATTATGCCGGCCATCGACGGTTCGACGGTCAAGCAGAAGCTGTTCCTGCTCGCACTGCTGGTTATCGCCGTGGCGTGGCCGTTTATGGTGTCGCGCGGGACGGTGGATATCGCCACGCTGACCATGATCTATATCATTCTCGGTCTCGGGCTTAACGTGGTGGTGGGGCTGTCCGGTCTGCTGGTGCTGGGTTATGGCGGCTTCTATGCCATCGGTGCCTACACCTTTGCGCTGCTGAACCACTATTACGGTCTTGGCTTCTGGACCTGTCTGCCGCTGGCAGGGCTGGTATCCGCAGCCGCGGGCTTCCTGCTGGGGTTCCCGGTACTGCGTCTGCGCGGCGACTATCTGGCGATCGTCACGCTTGGCTTCGGCGAAATCGTCCGTATTTTGCTGCTTAATAACACCGAAATCACCGGTGGCCCCAACGGCATCAGCCAGATTCCAAAACCGACGCTGTTTGGCCTTGAGTTTAGCCGCAGCGCCCGCGAAGGCGGCTGGGATACTTTCAGTAACTTCTTTGGCCTGAAGTACGACCCGGGCGATCGGGTGATTTTCCTCTACCTGGTGGCGCTGCTGCTGGTCGTGCTGTCGCTGTTTGTGATCAACCGCCTGCTGCGTATGCCGCTGGGACGCGCATGGGAAGCGTTGCGTGAAGACGAAATTGCCTGCCGCTCGCTGGGCCTTAGCCCTACGCGCATCAAGCTGACCGCCTTTACCATCAGCGCCGCGTTTGCCGGCTTTGCCGGTACGCTCTTCGCCGCGCGCCAGGGCTTTGTCAGTCCGGAATCCTTCACCTTTGCCGAGTCGGCTTTCGTGCTGGCGATTGTGGTTCTGGGTGGAATGGGCTCGCAGTTTGCGGTGATTCTCGCCGCGGTGCTGCTGGTGGTATCACGCGAGCTGATGCGTGATTTCAACGAATACAGCATGCTGATGCTGGGTGGGTTGATGGTACTGATGATGATCTGGCGTCCGCAGGGTCTGCTGCCGATGACGCGTCCGCAGCTGAAGCTGAAAAAAGGTCAGGCGAAAGGAGAGCAGGCATGAGTCAGCCATTATTATCCGTCAGCGGCCTGATGATGCGCTTTGGCGGCCTGCTGGCGGTCAACAACGTGTCGCTGGAGCTGCACCCACAGGAGATCGTGTCGCTGATCGGTCCTAACGGCGCCGGGAAAACCACGGTCTTCAACTGCCTGACCGGTTTTTATAAGCCGACCGGCGGGACCATCATGTTGCGCGATCAGCACCTGGAAGGGTTGCCGGGTCAGCAAATCGCCCGGATGGGCGTTGTTCGTACCTTCCAGCACGTGCGTCTGTTCCGCGAAATGACGGTGATTGAAAACCTGCTGGTGGCGCAACATCAGCAGCTGAAAACCGGGGTCTTCTCCGGGTTGTTGAAAACCCCGGCCTTTCGTCGCGCGCAGAGCGAAGCCCTGGATCGTGCCGCTACCTGGCTTGAGCGTATCGGCCTGCTGGAACATGCGAACCGTCAGGCGAGCAATCTGGCCTACGGTGACCAACGGCGTCTGGAGATTGCCCGCTGCATGGTCACCCAGCCGGAAATCCTGATGCTGGATGAACCCGCTGCGGGTCTGAACCCGAAAGAGACCAAAGAGCTGGACGAGCTGATCGCCGAGCTGCGCAGTCATCACAACACCACCATCCTGCTGATTGAGCACGATATGAAGCTGGTGATGGGCATTTCCGATCGTATTTATGTGGTAAACCAGGGCACGCCGCTGGCTAACGGTACGCCGGAAGAGATCCGCAATAACCCGGACGTGATCCGCGCATACCTTGGTGAGGCATAAGTATGGAAAAAGTGATGTTATCTTTTGACAACGTAAGCGCCCACTACGGCAAGATTCAGGCGCTGCATAACGTCAGTCTGCATATTAATCAGGGGGAAATCGTGACCCTGATTGGCGCCAACGGCGCGGGGAAAACCACGCTGCTGGGTACCCTGTGCGGCGACCCGCGCGCCAGCAGTGGGAAGGTGGTGTTTGACGGTAAGGATATTACCGACTGGCAGACTGCGAAAATCATGCGCGAAGCGGTGGCGATTGTCCCGGAAGGGCGGCGCGTCTTCTCGCGTATGACCGTTGAGGAGAATCTGGCGATGGGCGGTTTTTTTGCCGATCGAGACCAGTTCCAGAGCCGCATCAAATGGGTTTATGAACTGTTCCCGCGCCTGCTTGAACGCCGTATTCAACGTGCGGGCACCATGTCCGGCGGCGAGCAGCAGATGCTGGCGATTGGTCGGGCGCTGATGAGCCAGCCGCGCCTGCTGCTGCTTGATGAGCCCTCTCTGGGACTGGCGCCGATCATCATCCAGCAGATTTTCAACACCATCGAACAGCTGCGCGAGCAGGGGATGACCATCTTCCTTGTCGAGCAGAACGCCAACCAGGCGCTGAAACTGGCTGACCGCGGCTATGTGCTGGAAAACGGCCACGTCGTGCTGGAAGACACCGGCGATGCGCTGTTGGCTAACGAGGCGGTGCGTAGCGCCTATCTGGGCGGATAGTGAAGATAAAACGCCCGGCATCTGCCGGGCGTTTTACTTGGCTCCTACAGCTCCAGAGAGCGTTTCCACAGCATAAAATCATATTGTTCGAGCGCATCCGCTTTGGTACGCCAGCTTCCGCTGGCGGTGGCGATGATTTTCTCGAACAGGCCGTCAGCGATATCCGCCAGCGGCGTACCTTCGATAATCGGCCCGCAGTCATAATCGATAATATCCGGCATCTTTTTTGCCAGCGCGGTGTTGGTTGAAACTTTGAGAACCGGAACGATAGGGTTCCCTGTCGGCGTACCTAACCCGGTTGAGAAGATCACCACGTTGCACCCGGCCGCGACCAGGCCCGTTACCGCGTCCACATCGTTGCCCGGCGTGCAGACCAGCGAAAGGCCGCTTTCTCCCATCGGTTCGGCATAGTCGCATACCGCGCTAACCGGCGCTCTGCCGCCTTTTTTCGCCGCGCCGGCGGATTTTATCGCGTCAGTGATCAGCCCATCGGCAATGTTTCCCGGGCTGGGGTTATCGGCGATGGTGGTGCCGAAGAAGTTCGCGACATGCTCATAGTTTTTCATCAGCGACAGAAACTTCTCTTTCAGTTCGCGGGTCGCGCAACGTTGAACGATATCCCCTTCCGCGCCGCACAGCTCGGGGAATTCCGCCAGCCCCGATGCGCCGCCGAGGGCGACAAGGCGGTCTGACACTTCGCCCATCGCCGGGTTTGCGCTGATCCCCGAGAACCCGTCAGAAGCGCCGCACTTGACGCCGATTTTCAGATGGGAGAGCGGGACGTCCTGCCGCTCGGCGACGGGGGCTTCGCGGATCGCGTTATAGGTTTCGGTCAACGCATCCTGCATCATTTTTTCTTCGCTACTCCAGTCCTGCTGCCTGAAGTAAATAATCGGTTTGCTGAAGTTTGGGTTACGCTTCGCCAGCGCGGCGTTGAAATCAACAATTCGCGCTTTTTCACAGCCGAGAGCAAAAACCGTCACGCCAAGAACGTTGGGATGATCGGAATAGGCGGCCAGCACGTCGCACATCGTCATGCTGTCCGAGGTGGCGCCGCCGCAGCCGGAATTAACGGTAATACAGCGAATACCGTCAAGATGCGGAAAGGGCAGATGCCGGGTATCGTTTAAAGCCCCTGCCGATGTCACCTGGCGAGCAAAATTTTTCAGGCCGTTATTGGCGTAGCCAAGGGCGTCGTTCAACGCATCGGTGACGCGCTGAACGTTGCGGTTTTCACAGAATACCAGCGGAATGACCAGCCAGTAGTTCGCGGTGGCGACCCGGCCATCTTCACGCACGATTCCCTTAAACGTCCGCTTTTGCCAGGCGGAAACATCCGGCTGCTGCCAGTCATAGGGGGCGACATCGTCAAGCGTAACCGGGGCCGCGTAGTGTTTGATATTCTCCGTTGTGATGGCTTCGCCCCGGGTGATGGGGCGCGTCGCTTTACCGACCGGTACGCCGTACAGCGAAACGATATCGCCGGGCGCAATATCCTCGGTGGCAAATTTATGTTTGGCTTTGACATCGCTACGCAGAACGTAGGCCTCATCGTTCCAGTGAACCCGCTGTTCTTTGCGTAAGTCCTGCAGCGCAACGATTAAGTTATCAGTAGGGTCAATCTTTAAGATGGTCTGCATGTTATTTATCCTTTGTTATAGGCGCATCAGGACTTAGTGATGAGTGACCGCAACGCCGTTTGTCGCTTTTCTGCCGGCAAGAGCGGCAATAAGCAGCGCACAGCAGATGGTAATCAGCGACAGTGCGACCAGGCCCGCCGAATCGTTGCCGAAGAAGGTATCGACCTCAACGCGAATGAGCGGCGCCAGGAAGCTACAAAACGCGCCCATGGTGGTGCAAAAGCCGATACTGGCGGCCAGCGCCGAGCCTGACACAATCTGCGCCGGGAAAGTCCAGAAAATGGGTTGCACGGAGAGAAAGCCGATGGCTGACAGCGACAGCGCGGCAATGGCGAGCACCGGGCCGGACCAGGCAGAAACAAACAGCCCCAGCGCCGCAGCCAGCATACAGATGACCGAAATCAGTACCCGGCGAGCCGGCATTTTGTCTGCCAGACGCGGAATGTAATAGACGCCGACGGCGGAGCAGGCCCATGGAATGGCGGCGACCAGCGACTCTTTAAAGCCGAGCGTGGAACCCATTAGCGAGGCGACTTGCGAAGGCAGGAAGAACATCAGTCCGTACACGCTGATCTGGATGGTGCCGTAGATCAGCGCCAGGTGCCAGACTTTAAGGCTTTTCAGCGCGGTACCGACGCTGCTGGTTTCCGTCTGCCTCTGCTCCTGCTGTAGCTGGGCAGTCAGCGCCTTTTTCTCTTCTTCGTTCAGGAAGCGCGCTTTGGCCGGCGTATCGTCGAGCCAGAACCAGGCGAAGATCCCCATGATGACCGCCGGAATGCCTTCAATGAAGAACATCCAGAACCAGCCGGGTTTACCGAGGAAGCCGTGCATTTCCAGAAGCGCGCCGGAGATGGGCGAGCCTAAGGTCAGCGCCAGCGGTACGCCGAGTACGAAGATACCGACTACGGATGCGCGAACTTTATTGGGAAAGTAGATGGAGGCCAGCAGCAGAATACCGGGATAAAAACCGGCTTCGCCTAATCCCAGTAAAAAGCGCAGGACAATAAACTGGGTTTCCGTCTGTACCAGTCCGGTGAGGGCAGAGAGGACGCCCCACAGAACGGTGGTGATACTTAACCATTTTTGCGCGCCAATTTTATTCAGAATCAGGTTCGCAGGAATGCCAAACAGCGCATAGGCGGCGAAAAAGATCCCCGCCCCGAGGGCGAAGGCGGAATTGGAGAGCCCAATATCCACCTGCATCGCCTCTTTGGCGAATCCCACGTTCACCCTGTCGATAAAGGCGATGAAGTACAAAATAAACATCAGTGGCACCAGGCGCTTCCATGATTTGGTAATCGCGGAATTGAGGGCCGGATTGTCGTAAGCTGTGATGGTTTTCATAATACCTCCGCGTGGGGGTCAGGCATTAATTTCAATACCAGCGCGGGAAAGTATCCGCAGAATACTTTCGGTCTGGCAGGTGGCGAGCGAGCTAAACGGTGCTGTGCAGCGGTCGGACTGAATAATTCCGCGCAGCTGTAGCGCTTTTTTAAATGTTGGAATGAACGGATCGTTAACCGCGTAAATATCCATTAACCCATCCACTTTTTGCTGATACCGCGAAATTTTCTGCAAATCGTTATCGCTAAATGCCTGCATCCAGTCGCGGAATATTTCAGGGCAAATATTGGATAACCCGCCGATACATCCATCGCCCCCCGCCAGGACATTGTGCGCGAAGTTATTGTCATAACCGGCATAGACTTCAAAATACGGTAGTTCAGATTTTACCTGGCGAATCACCTGCGACGTATGATTGGTGTCCGGAATGGTGTCTTTAAGACCGACAATGTTTGGGAACTCTCTGGCGAGTCGTAAACAGACCTCTGGCGAGACGCAATAGCCGGTACGTTCCGGGAAGTTATAAATAAATATTTTGGCGGCGGTGCGGCGAGCTATCTGGCTATAAAATGTATAAATGCCTTCATCAGTCAGGCGGAAGTACCACGGGCTGATAATCATGACGCCATCCAGTCCGCACTCATCTGCATAGTTTGCCAGCTCTACGCACTCGTCAATATCCATGCGGCTGGTACCTGCATAGGCCTTTATTCCCTCGCGCGGGAACTCTGCCGCCATTTGAATGACCTGACGGGATGTTTTCATATCCAGCGAGAAAAACTCACCGGTACTACCCATGACGACAAATCCCGATACGCTGCTTTTAATGAAATCGTACAGGCGAAAGTTGCCTTCAGGATCCAGCCTGCCCTGCTCATCAAAAACCGTTATTGCCGGGGTGATGTAACGACTTTGCATATTAAACCTCTTTGTTGTTCGTATATACAAATGGTGTCTGTATTTGCGATTAAGCATAAGTAAACACGCCATCGACGTGAAGTCAAATGGCGCCAAAGTCGTGCGGATAATTGATTAACTCAATGAATAGATGGGGAATTATGCAGAATAGTCGGGCGCCACGGTGGATCATTAAATATCGGCATTGTGTGGGTAATCACAATTCCGAAGGTGCCGTTGGCAAATAAATCAGTAATTTTTAATATCAGGCAGCTTATTCAGCACGCTTTCGATACGACCCTTGGCCTCTTTTAGCGCATGAATAACCTGCTGCGTTTTTTCATCGCTGGCGCGGAAAGAAGGCAATGAGACGCTGATCGCCGCCAGAATAATGCCTTTCTGCTGCAGGGGGACGGCGAAGCAGATGGTATCGTCGTTGATTTCCCGATCGTCCATGGCATAACCGTTGGCGGCGACCATATCCAGCTGCTGACGAAGCTGGGCCATATTCGTTACGCTGCGGGCGGTAACGCAAGGAAAACCCTGCGGATAGAGCTCCAGTATCTCTTCGTCACGATGCTTATGCAGCAGCGCCTTGCCCAGGGCGGAACAGATCGCCGGAAGGCGAGTTCCTACCTTAGAGACCAGCTGCACGGTTTGATCGCCCTGGACTTTATCAACATAAAGTACCCAGGCGTCATCCAGAATGCCGAGCTGGCAAACTTCGTTGCATTCATTGACCACCGCGTGCATTTCGCTATTGATCGTTTTCAGCCAGAACTCTTTTTCCACCGTTGAACTGGCCAGAACCGCGCAGGAGATCCCCAGAGTGTAAATCCCGTTGCGAGCGTCGTGACTGATATATTTGCGATACTGCAGTGATTTGAGGATCGGGAAAATGGTTCCCTTGGAGATATCCGTTTTGAGCGATAGCTCGGAAAGCGTCATTCCATCCGCGTTGGCTAAGGTTTCCAGAATGAGCAAAACGCGCTCGGTAGGTTTATGAAGCGTCTTCATATTTTTTCCTTTTGACGGCTCGCCGTAGAGTGCTCTTTAACGCACTCTATTTAACTACAGATCCCCCTTTATCTGTAGTCTGCGCCGCCTCTCTTTTTCCCTTGCCATTTCCCTGCCACTTTTTTTTCACCGTTTCATCATGTTTTTGCCAATTTATTGTAATATTTTTGTAATGCAATAGTTATTTTTCTGTCATTCGAGCATGTCATGTTACCCCCGCGAACATAAAACGCGTGAAATCGCGCATCTGGAACAACAAGAGAGATAACCGATGATATCGTTACGACATACAGCTTTAGGACTGGCGCTCAGCCTGGCATGTGCCGGTCAGGCGCTGGCAGTGACCAATATTCCGTTCTGGCATTCCATGGAAGGGGAGTTGGGTAAAGAAGTTGATTCTCTGGCGCAACGTTTCAACGCGGCCAATCCGGATTATAAAATTACACCGGTGTACAAAGGTAACTATGAACAGAGCCTGAGTGCCGGCATTGCGGCATTCCGTACCGGTAATGCGCCGGCGATCCTTCAGGTTTATGAAGTAGGTACTGCGACGATGATGGCTTCGAAGGCCATTAAGCCGGTATATCAGGTGTTCAGCGATGCGGGTATTAAGTTTGATGAATCGCAGTTCGTCCCGACCGTTTCCGGTTACTACACCGATTCCAAAAGCGGCCATCTGCTCTCCCAGCCGTTTAACAGCTCCACACCGGTGCTGTACTACAACAAAGACGCCTTCAAAAAAGCCGGTTTAGACCCGGAGCAGCCGCCGAAAACCTGGCAGGAGCTGGCAGCCTATACCGATAAGCTGAAAGCCGCCGGGATGAAGTGCGGTTACGCCAGCGGCTGGCAGGGCTGGATTCAGATTGAAAACTTCAGCGCCTGGCATGGCCTGCCGGTGGCGACCAAAAACAACGGCTTTGACGGTACCGATGCGGTTCTGGAGTTCAACAAGCCGGAGCAGGTCAAGCATATCGCCATGCTGGAAGCGATGAACAAGAAGGGCGATTTCAGCTACTTCGGGCGTAAAGATGAGTCCACCGAGAAGTTCTATAACGGGGACTGCGCGATAACCACCGCCTCTTCCGGTTCGCTGGCCGATATTCGCCAGTACGCGAAGTTCAACTACGGCGTGGGGATGATGCCGTACGACGCCGACGTGAAGGGCGCGCCGCAGAACGCCATTATCGGCGGGGCCAGCCTGTGGGTGATGCAGGGTAAAGATAAAGAGACTTACACCGGGGTGGCGAAATTCCTGGAATTCCTCGCTAAACCGGAAATCGCTGCGGAATGGCATCAGAAAACCGGCTACCTGCCGATTACCACCGCCGCTTATGACCTGACCCGCCAGCAGGGCTTCTACGATAAGAATCCAGGCGCGGATATTGCCACTCGTCAGATGTTGAACAAGCCACCGTTGCCGTTCACCAAAGGGCTGCGTCTGGGCAACATGCCGCAGATCCGCACCATTGTGGATGAGGAGCTGGAAAGCGTGTGGACCGGGAAGAAAACGCCACAACAGGCGCTGGATTCAGCGGTACAACGTGGTAACCAGCTGCTGCGCCGCTTCGAGCAATCAACGAAATCGTAATCGCTGAAATGCCCGGTGGAATTCGCTCACCGGGCCTACGACGTGCCCTATGTAGGCCGGGTAAGGCGTAGCCGCCACCCGGCATTGTTCAGGAACCCAATCTCAATGTCATCATCCCGTCCGGTATTCCGCTCGCGCTGGCTGCCTTATGTGCTGGTCGCGCCGCAGCTGATTATCACCATTATTTTCTTTATCTGGCCCGCGGGCGAAGCGCTGTGGTACTCACTCCAGAGCGTCGATCCGTTTGGTCTTTCCAGCCAGTTCGTTGGCCTGGACAACTTCGTGACCCTGTTCCACGACCCGTACTATCTGGACTCGTTCTGGACCACCATTAAGTTCAGTAGCCTGGTGACCTTCAGCGGGCTGATGATTTCTCTGTTCTTTGCTGCGCTGGTGGATTATGTCGTGCGCGGCAGCCGCTTTTATCAAACCCTGATGCTGCTGCCCTATGCCGTGGCGCCAGCGGTGGCGGCGGTATTATGGATTTTCCTCTTTAACCCCGGCCGTGGACTGATAACCCATTTCCTCGGCGAGATGGGCTATGACTGGAACCATGCGCAGAACAGCGGCCAGGCAATGTTCCTGGTGGTCTTTGCCTCGGTATGGAAGCAGATCAGCTATAACTTTTTGTTTTTCTTCGCTGCATTGCAGTCGATCCCGCGCTCGCTGGTTGAGGCTGCCGCCATTGACGGCGCCGGGCCGATTCGCCGCTTCTTTAAACTGGCGCTGCCGTTGATTGCGCCGGTCAGCTTTTTCCTGCTGGTGGTCAACCTGGTCTACGCCTTCTTCGATACCTTCCCGGTGATCGATGCTGCCACCGCCGGCGGCCCGGTACAGGCGACCACTACGTTGATTTATAAGATCTATCGCGAAGGTTTCGCCGGGCTCGACCTGTCGGCGTCCGCCGCCCAGTCGGTGGTTCTGATGTTCCTGGTGATTGTGCTGACGGTCGTTCAGTTCCGCTACGTTGAAAGTAAGGTGCGCTACCAATGATTGAGAACCGTCGCGGGCTGACGATTTTCAGCCACACCATGCTGATTGCGGGGATCGCCGTCATCCTGTTCCCGCTGTATGTCGCGTTTGTTGCCGCGACGCTGGATAACAAAGCCGTTTTTGAGACGCCGATGACGCTGATTCCCGGCGGACATCTGCTGGAAAATATGGCGACCATCTGGACCCAGGGCGTTGGCGTGAACAGCGCGCCATTCTGGCTGATGATGCTCAACAGCTTCATCATGGCCTTCGGTATCACGGTCGGGAAAATCGTGGTCTCAATGCTCTCCGCGTTCGCCATCGTCTGGTTCCGCTTTCCGCTGCGTAACCTCTTCTTCTGGATGATTTTTATTACCCTGATGCTGCCGGTTGAGGTACGTATCTTTCCCACCGTGGAAGTGATCGCCAATCTGAAGATGCTCGACAGCTATGCCGGGTTGACGCTGCCGCTGATGGCCTCCGCGACCGCCACCTTCCTGTTCCGCCAGTTCTTTATGACCCTGCCGGACGAGCTGATCGAAGCGGCGCGTATCGACGGCGCCTCGCCGATGCGCTTTTTCCGCGACATCGTGCTGCCGCTCTCGAAAACCAATCTCGCGGCCCTGTTTGTTATCACCTTTATCTACGGCTGGAACCAGTATCTGTGGCCGCTGTTGATTATTCAGGACGTGAATCTTGGCACCGCAGTGGCGGGTATCAAAGGCATGATCGCCACCGGAGAAGGCACCACCCAGTGGAACCAGGTGATGGCGGCGATGCTGCTGACGCTGATTCCCCCGGTTGTTATCGTTTTAGCCATGCAGCGTGCGTTTGTGCGTGGTTTAGTGGACAGTGAGAAGTAGGTTGTATCCCTTGATTGTTCGTGGCGTCGACGCTGAGCCGAAACCGCGTAATCAAGGTGGAGGATGATGGACATAGTGGGCCTATGTCCAAATCCGACAACGCAGAGTACGCGGTTTCAGCACGCGTCCCGAAGGGCTGGGGCCATTTTTGCCCGGTACCGCGTTACTCGCGTCTTATTTGGGCCCACCAAACTGCGACGCTTGCGCCTTGCCCCGGGCAAAAATAGCCGCCAGCGACGTTCATGAACAATCAAGGGATACAACCTTTTATGGCAGGTTTAAAACTACAGGCAGTAACCAAAAGCTGGGATGGCAAAACCCAGGTCATTCAACCGCTGACGCTGGACGTCGCGGACGGGGAATTTATCGTTATGGTCGGACCGTCCGGCTGCGGGAAATCAACGCTGCTGCGCATGGTTGCCGGGCTTGAACGCGTGACCAGCGGCGACATCTGGATTAACCGCCAGCGCGTGACCGAGATGGAACCGAAGGATCGCGGGATCGCGATGGTGTTTCAGAACTACGCGCTTTATCCGCACATGAGCGTGGAAGAGAACATGGCCTGGGGGCTAAAAATACGCGGTATGGGCAAAGGCCTGATCGCCGAGCGGGTGCAGGAAGCGGCGCGTATTCTGGAGCTGGATGGCCTGCTCAAGCGCCGCCCGCGCGAGCTCTCCGGCGGCCAGCGCCAGCGCGTGGCGATGGGCCGCGCCATCGTGCGCGACCCGGCGGTATTTCTGTTTGATGAACCGCTATCGAATCTCGATGCCAAGCTGCGCGTCCAGATGCGTCTTGAACTTCAGCAGTTGCATCGTCGTCTGAAAACCACCTCGTTGTACGTCACGCATGACCAGGTGGAGGCGATGACGCTTGCCCAGCGGGTGATGGTGATGAACAAAGGCATTGCCGAACAAATTGGCACCCCCGTCGAGGTGTACGAGAAGCCGGCCAGCCGCTTTGTGGCGAGCTTTATTGGCAGCCCGGCGATGAACCTGCTGGACGGGCGCGTCAGCGAAGATGGTCATCGTTTTGAGCTGGAAGGCGGTCTGCGTTTACCGATGAATGGCGAGCATCGCCGCCATGCCGGGCGTAAGATGACGTTAGGTATCCGCCCGGAGCATTTTGCATTAAGCTCCCAGGCGGAAGGTGGCGTACCGCTGGTGATGGATACGCTGGAAATTTTAGGTGCCGATAACCTTGCCCACGGTCGCTGGGGCGAGCAGAAACTGGTGGTCAGGCTGCCGCATCAGCAGCGTCCGTCAGCAGGCAGCACGCTGTGGCTGCATCTGCCCGAGGATCATCTGCACCTCTTTGATGGTGAAACAGGACAACGCGCATGAGTCACTGGCCTTATCCTCACATCGTCGCCCATCGTGGCGGCGGGAAACTGGCGCCGGAAAACACCCTGGCGGCCATCGACGTCGGCGCCCGTTTCGGGCATACGATGATCGAGTTTGACGCCAAGCTGTCGAAAGACGGACAGATTTTTTTGCTGCATGATGACAATCTCGAGCGCACCAGCAACGGCTGGGGCGTCGCCGGCGAGCTGGCCTGGAGCGAACTGCTGAAAGCCGATGCCGGCAGCTGGTATAGCCATGAATTCAAAGGCGAGCCGCTGCCGCTGCTGGCCGAGGTTGCCGAACGCTGTCGTCAGCACGGCATGATGGCGAATATCGAGATTAAACCCACAACCGGCACCGGACCGCTCACCGGGAAAGCGGTGGCGCTGGCGGCCCGGGAGCTGTGGCAAGGTATGACGCCGCCGCTGCTCTCATCGTTCGACATTGACGCGCTGGAGGCGGCGCAGCAGGCGGTGCCTGAGCTGCCGCGCGGGCTGCTGCTGGATGAGTGGCGTGAGGACTGGCGCGAGCTGACCACGCGCCTGGCGTGCGTTTCGATCCACCTTAACCATCAACTGCTGGATGAGTCGCGAGTGGCCAGCCTGAAAGCCGCGGGTCTGCACATCCTCGTCTATACCGTCAACAAACCCCAGCGGGCGGCTGAGCTGTTGCGCTGGGGCGTGGACTGCATTTGTACCGATGCCATTGATGTCATCGGTCCTGACTTCCACGCCTGATCCTTCGGCAGACGGCCGTTATGGTGTCGTCTGCCGCTGCAACATCCCTCCGTTATTATTATTCGGCAACATCTGCTGGGACGAATTCAAATTACCGCTCTGGATGACCCGCTGCTGGTTGTTGTTGAGCTGCGTCTGGAGATGCTGCTGCTGGGCGCGCGTCTGGCTCTGCATATCCTGCTTCAGCATGCTCTGGTGCTGCTGCTGTTGCACCTGCATCTGATTTTGCATCCGCTGCTGGCTGGGGATGACGTACCCCGGCTGATTGGGATTATTGGTGGTGTTGAGTGGCTGCGCCAGGACGCTCAGCGGCAGCAGCGCCGCCAGAAATAATAGTGCTTTCATGGTTCTCTCCTCCCGTGCGTGGGATCACTTAAGTGTACCTCCTTTTCAGCATAACAATGATTTTTTAGGACTTATCAACCAGGCTTAAGCGGGGAAAAAAACACTTCAGGAGTAAGACAATGATAAACACGCGTTCCTGGCGTCAGGTGGTCATCGCTGCTTTGCTGGCCGGCGGAAGTTTTGCCGTCAGCGCAAATCCCACCCCGCCGCCCGTTTCTTATGGTGTCGAAGAAGATGTCTTTCACCCGGTTCGTGCCCGGGAGGGGATGGTGGCCTCGGTAGATGCGACGGCGACCCGCGTCGGGGTGGATATTCTGCGTCAGGGGGGCAACGCCGTCGATGCCGCGGTGGCCGTGGGCTATGCGCTGGCGGTTACGCATCCACAGGCCGGTAATATTGGCGGCGGCGGGTTTATGATGCTGCGTACCAAAGACGGTAAAACGACGGCGATTGATTTTCGCGAAATGGCGCCTGAGCAGGCCACCCGGGATATGTTCCTTGATGATCAGGGCAACCCGGACAGCAAAAAATCGCTCACTTCACATCTGGCTTCTGGTACGCCGGGCACCGTGGCAGGCTTCTCATTAGCGTTGGAAAAATACGGCACCATGCCGCTGAACAAGGTGATCCGTCCGGCGATTAAGCTGGCGGAAGAGGGCTTCACGGTGAACGATGCGTTGGCCGACGATCTGAAGACCTACGGGAGTGAAGTCATCCCCAGTCACCCGAACAGTAAAGCCATCTTCTGGAAAAACGGCGAGCCGTTGAAGAAAGGTGACAAGCTGGTGCAAAAACAGCTGGGCAAAAGCCTTGAGCTGATCGCGGAGCATGGCCCGGATGCGTTTTATAAAGGGGCGATTGCCGATCAGATTGCCGACGAAATGCACAAAAACGGCGGCCTGATCACCAAAGCCGACCTTGCCGGCTACAAGGCAGTCGAGCGTACGCCGATAAGCGGCGAATATCGCGGTTATCAGGTGTTTTCGATGCCACCGCCTTCGTCCGGGGGGATCCACATCGTACAGATCCTCAATATCCTCGAAAACTTCGACATGCATAAATATGGCTTCGGCAGTGCAGACGCCATGCAGGTGATGGCGGAAGCCGAAAAACATGCCTATGCCGACCGTTCGGAGTATCTCGGCGATCCGGACTTCGTCAAAGTGCCGTGGCAGGCGCTAACCAACAAAGCCTACGCCAAATCGATTGCTGAACAGATTGATATCAACAAAGCCAAACCTTCGAGCCAGATTCGTCCGGGCAAGCTGGCACCGTATGAAAGTAACCAGACCACCCATTTCTCGGTGGTGGATAAAGAGGGTAACGCGGTGGCGGTCACCTATACGCTGAATACTACCTTCGGGACCGGTATTGTGGCGGGTAGCTCCGGGATACTGATGAACAACCAGATGGATGACTTCTCGGCGAAACCGGGCGTTCCGAATGTCTACGGGCTGGTGGGCGGTGATGCCAACGCCGTCGGGCCGAAAAAGCGTCCGCTGTCGTCGATGTCGCCGACTATCGTGGTGAAGGAGGGGAAAACCTGGCTGGTGACCGGCAGTCCGGGCGGTAGCCGCATCATTACCACCGTACTGCAGATGGTGGTCAACACCATCGATTTCGGTATGAACGTGGCGGAAGCCACCAACGCGCCGCGCTTCCATCATCAGTGGCTGCCGGATGAGCTGCGGGTGGAGAAGGGGTTTAGCCCGGATACGCTGAAGCTGCTGGAGCAGAAAGGGCAGAAAGTGGCGCTGAAAGAGGCGATGGGAAGTACCCAGAGCATTATGGTCGGCCCGGACGGGACGCTGTATGGCGCGTCCGATCCGCGCTCGCCCGGTGATTTGACGGCGGGATACTGATTGATGTGCCGGGTAGCGGTTGACGCCTTACCCGGCCTACAGATGATGCAGAATCACGGGCCCGGCTGGCGTGGCGCCACCGGGCCATATTTAGCGGTTACTTGAGGCGCGCCATGAAATGCGCATCCACATACTCGCCGTTACGCAGGGCAAACTTCCGCGCGGTCCCTTCGACGACAAAACCGTGTTTGCGATAGACGGCAACGGCGGCGGCGTTATCGGCAAATACCGTCAATTCGATGCGCTCGACCCGCAGCCAGTTATCGCACAGGTTAATCATTTCGCGCATCAGCGCGCTGCCCACGCCACGCCCGTGGAACGCTGCGTCAACGCTCATTCCGAAGGTGGCAACGTGGCTCCGGCGAGGTCGCGGCTCGACGCTGAGCATCAGGTGACCGACGACGCCATTGTCAAGAGTGGCGACCAGATGGTGGCTGTGTGGCCTGGGCTGTAGACGTTCTTGCCACATTTCCATCGAGGGATGAGGAAGTTGTAGTGTGTCGTGATAGACCTCCGGGTGGGCCGTCAGCTGGCGTAAAGGTTCTGCATCGCGCGGTTCAGCGTGGCGTATCACTATGTCACTCATTTCTCTTCTCCTGTGCCGCGGCATCGCGGTCTTGATCCCCTTTATTGGCCTTTTAAACATCCCTGACTTTAAAAAATGCGTCAACGGCTAATTTTTGCAAAAAGAGGTAGACAAGTGCGAATGAGAATGATTATTATTGTCCTGCATTCAGGGAGACCCTTGCGGAAAGCCTGAAAGCACGACATTGCTCACATTGCTTCCAGTATTACTTTAGCCAGCCAGGTGCTGGCTTTTTTTTTGGCTTTTTTTGCCGGACATTTCCACCATCCTGAATAGGTTAAGAGTTAAGTTCGTCGCCGGGGTGCGCTATGGTTAGCAGCAGAAACCTCAACAAAGGACGGCTTTATGACTCTGCACTGCGCGTTTATTGGGTTTGGCAAAAGCACCACCCGCTACCATCTTCCTTATGTTCTGCACCGCAAAGACCGCTGGCACGTCGCGCATATCTATCGCCGCAGCGCGAAGCCGCAGGAGCAGGCGCCGCAGTATTCTCATATTCATTTCACCAGCGATCTCGACGATGTGCTCAACGACCCGCAGGTAAAACTGGTGATTGTCTGTACTCATGCGGACAGCCATTTCGAATATGCAAAGCGGGCGCTGGAGGCCGGTAAAAATGTGCTGGTAGAAAAACCGTTTACCTCCACGCTAGCTGAGGCAAAGTCGCTCTTTGCGCTGGCGAAGAGCCGGGGGTTGACGGTGACGCCATACCAGAACCGCCGCTTTGATTCCTGTTTCCTGACGATGAAAAAGGTGATTGAGAGCGGCAAACTGGGCGAGATCGTGGAGGTTGAGAGCCATTTTGACCTCTATCGCCCGGTGGCAGAAACACAGCCCGGAGTGCCGCAGGATGGAACATTTTACGGTCTTGGTGTGCATACGCTGGATCAGCTCATCTCGCTGTTTGGCCGCCCGGACCACGTGGCTTATGACATCCGCAGCCTGCGCAACAAAGCCAATCCGGATGACACCTTTGAAGCCCAGCTGTTCTACGGCGACCTGAAGGCCATTGCCAAAACCAGCCACCTGGTGAAGCTGGCGTACCCGAGGTTTACCGTCCACGGGCATAAAGGCTCCTTTATCAAATATGGTATCGATCGGCAGGAAACCAGCCTGAAAGCCAATATTATGCCGGGTGAGCCAGGATTCGGCGCGGACGATACGTTTGGCCTGCTGGAGTACGTCAATGAGGCGGGTGAAACCGTGCGGGAAGAGATCCCAATTGAAACCGGCGACTATGGGCGGGTCTATGATGCGCTGTATGAAACCCTCGTTAACGGTCAGCCAAATTACGTCAAGGAATCTGACGTTCTCACGAATATGGAGATCCTCGGGCGCGGGTTTGAACAGCCCTCTCCGGCCACGATAACCTTAGATAAATAAGCCTTCCTGGCTCCTTTGTAGTCATTCATATTTTTTGAACAGAGGAGTCAATTTTCACCCTCTATGATCGTGAGCAGATTGAGTCCACACTGACTCTATCGAAAACATACGGGGGTGCAACATGATCTACTTACGCAAAGCTAATGAACGCGGTCACGCTAACCACGGCTGGCTGGATTCCTGGCATACTTTCTCTTTCGCTAACTATTATGACCCGAACTTTATGGGCTTCTCGGCGCTGCGGGTTATCAATGATGACGTGATTGATGCCGGTCAGGGCTTCGGTACCCATCCGCACAAAGATATGGAAATCCTGACCTACGTGCTGGAAGGGGCGGTTGAACACCAGGACAGCATGGGTAACAAAGAGCAGGTTCCGGCGGGCGAGTTCCAGATCATGAGCGCAGGTACCGGGGTTCGTCACTCCGAGTACAACCCAAGCGATACAGAAAAACTGCATCTGTACCAGATCTGGATTATGCCAGAAGAAAACGGCATCACTCCGCGCTACGAACAGCGTCGCTTTGATGCTCTGCAGGGCAAACAGCTGGTTCTGTCGCCGGATGCCCGTGACGGTTCACTGAAAGTGCACCAGGATATGGAACTGTACCGCTGGGCGCTGCTGAAAGATGAACAGTCGGTGCATCAGATTGCCGCGGAACGCCGCGTGTGGATCCAGGTGGTGAAAGGCGAGGTGACGATTAACGGAACCAAAGCGACCACCAGCGATGGCCTGGCGATTTGGGACGAGCAGGCGATTTCCGTACACGCTGACAGCGATAGCGAGATCCTGCTGTTCGATCTGCCGCCGGTCTGATTCAGTTCTGAAGATGTTTAAATAAATTGCGCAGCCTTCCCGGATGTTTGGGAAGGTTGCGCTTTGTCCGTGATAAACTGGGAAAATGTCTCCCCGTTATCACAGTCAGGACGATGAAAAAGAAAAGACCCGTACTGCAGGATGTAGCCGATCTTGTCGGCGTGACCAAAATGACGGTCAGTCGCTTTTTACGTAACCCGGAACAGGTTTCCGAGGCCCTGCGTGGCAAGATTGCCGCTGCTCTCGATGAACTGGGTTATATTCCCAATCGTGCGCCTGATATCCTCTCTAATGCCACCAGCCGCGCCATTGGTGTGCTGCTGCCCTCGTTGACCAACCAGGTCTTCTCGGAAGTGCTGCGTGGGATTGAAAGCGTCACCGATGCCTTCGGCTACCAGACGATGCTCGCGCACTACGGCTATAAGCCGGAAATGGAAGAAAAGCGTCTCGAATCTATGCTCTCATGGAACATTGATGGCCTGATTCTCACCGAACGTACCCATACCCCTCGCACGCTGAAAATGATCGAAGTTGCCGGTATCCCGGTGGTTGAGCTGATGGACAGTCAGTCGCCGTGCCTCGATATCGCCGTCGGTTTTGATAACTTTGATGCCGCACGCCAGATGACCGCCGCAATTATTGCCCGCGGCCATCGCCACGTGGCCTATCTGGGGGCGCGCCTTGATGAACGTACTATCATCAAGCAAAAGGGCTACGAACAGGCGATGCGCGATGCCGGCATGACGCCGTATAGCGTGATGGTTGAACAATCTTCGTCCTATTCGTCAGGGATAGAGCTGATGCGCCAGGCGCGTCGCGAATATCCGCAGCTCGATGGCATCTTCTGTACCAACGATGACCTTGCGGTCGGTGCCGCCTTTGAGTGTCAGCGCCTGGGATTGAAAATTCCGGACGATATGGCGATCGCCGGTTTCCACGGCCATGATATTGGTCAGGTGATGGAGCCCCGACTGGCCAGCGTGCTGACCCCGCGTGAGCGAATGGGACGCATTGGTGCCGAACGGCTGCTGGCCCGTATTCGGGGTGAAGTCGTGACGCCGAAGATGTTAGATTTAGGTTTCACATTGTCACCGGGCGGATCAATTTAGACTGACAAGTTTGAAGTAGATCACACATATTCATTCCTGGCACGAATGGTGATTGCTTATCGCTAAGTCCGGCATGACAATGTTACCGATAACAGTTACCCGTAACAATTAATCTGTATACGAGTCTTCACGCTGTATTCTTGCAGCCAGTACGGCTTCGTATATGTGTCCAGTGGGAGGAAGCTTTGAGCACGACTAACCATGATCACCACGTCTATGTCCTGATGGGCGTTTCCGGCAGTGGTAAATCCGCTGTCGCCAGCGAAGTGGCGCATCAGCTGCATGCCGCGTTTCTCGATGGTGACTTTCTGCATCCGCGTAGCAACATCAACAAGATGGCCTCCGGCGAGCCGTTAAACGACGATGATCGTACGCCGTGGCTGCAGGCGCTGAACGACGCCGCTTTTGCCATGCAGCGTACAAATAAAGTTTCGCTGATCGTCTGTTCCGCTCTGAAAAAGAGCTATCGCGATATTCTCCGCAAGGGCAACCCGAATCTCTCTTTCGTCTACCTGAAAGGCGATTTCGACCTGATTGAAAGCCGTCTGAAAGCGCGTAAAGGCCATTTCTTTAAAACCCAGATGCTGGTGACCCAGTTTGAAACGCTGCAGGAACCTGGCGCAGACGAAGGCGATGTCTTAATCGTCGATATTGATCAATCGCTGGAAGGCGTGGTCGCGAGCACCATTGAGGTGATCAACAAAGGCAGTAACTAGTGAGTACATTAACGCTTGTTTTAACAGCAGTAGGCTCCGTTTTGCTGCTGCTGTTTTTAGTCATGAAGGCGCGTATGCATGCTTTCGTGGCTTTGATGGTGGTTTCTATTGGTGCCGGTCTCTTTTCCGGAATGCCGCTGGATAAAATTGCGGCGACGATGGAAAAAGGGATGGGCGGGACGCTGGGCTTCCTGGCGATCGTCGTGGCACTTGGGGCGATGTTTGGCAAGATTCTTCATGAAACCGGCGCTGTCGATCAGATTGCCGTGAAGATGTTGAAATCTTTCGGCCACAGCCGCGCTCATTACGCGATTGGCCTCGCTGGTCTTATCTGCGCGCTGCCGCTGTTTTTCGAAGTGGCGATCGTGCTGCTGATCAGCGTGGCCTTCTCCATGGCGCGCCATACCGGCACCAACCTGGTGAAACTGGTTATCCCGCTGTTTGCTGGCGTGGCGGCCGCGGCGGCGTTCCTGCTGCCCGGGCCCGCGCCGATGCTGCTGGCATCGCAAATGCATGCTGACTTTGGCTGGATGATCCTGATTGGTCTGTGCGCGGCGATTCCGGGAATGATTATCGCCGGGCCGCTGTGGGGCAACTTCATCAGCCGTTACGTTGAGCTGCATATTCCTGACGATATTAGCGAACCAAGCCTGGGTGAAGGCAAGATGCCGTCCTTTGCCTTTAGCCTGTCGCTGATTCTCCTGCCGCTGGTGCTGGTGGGGCTGAAAACAATCGCCGCGCGCTTTGTGCCGGTTGGCTCCAGCGCTTACGAATGGTTTGAGTTTATCGGCCATCCGTTCACCGCGATTCTGGTCGCGTGTCTGGTGGCTATCTATGGTCTGGCGGTACGTCAGGGGATGGCGAAAGATCGGGTGATGGAGATCTGCGGTCATGCGCTGCAGCCTGCGGGGATTATCCTGCTGGTTATCGGTGCCGGCGGCGTCTTCAAACAGGTGCTGGTTGACTCCGGCGTGGGCCCGGCGCTCGGTGAAGCGCTGACGGGCATGGGGCTGCCTATCGCCATTACCTGCTTCGTGCTGGCGGCCGCGGTGCGTATTATCCAGGGTTCTGCGACCGTCGCCTGTTTAACGGCGGTGGGGCTGGTCATGCCGGTCATCGAGCAGCTGAACTACAGCGGTGCGCAGATGGCGGCGCTCTCCATCTGTATCGCGGGTGGATCCATCGTGGTGAGCCACGTGAACGACGCCGGTTTCTGGCTGTTCGGGAAATTTACCGGCGCTACCGAAGCGCAGACGCTGAAAACCTGGACGATGATGGAAACTATCCTCGGCACCACCGGTGCCATCGTCGGTATGATCGCGTTTACGTTGTTAAGCTAAACGCCGCTGAGCGTGTCCGGCCGAGCGACGCGAGGCCGGGCAAATCGCCCATCCAATCCCGCAAAAAAACCTCTCTGCTGAGCGATGAGACGAAAGGATTACCTCTCGTAAGGCCGCATCAGACCTGGTTTTCTCCGCTTTCCCCACCGGCGCGATAGCGCTAGATTTCTGCGCAGATCCATAATCCAGATCAATAAAAAAGCGGCGGAAAATATTCCCTTCCTGCGGTTATTTCCCCGATAATCTTTGCGGTTTTTCTGGGTACCGATGTCGGCAGAAGCTGCGTTCAATAAGTTGCTTTTCTGATTGCTGCGCAATCATTGATTAATTTCACTTGCGACTTTAGCAGCATTTTGTAATGTGAGGGATGATCCAGCAGGAAACTGGCTAGGCACAAACAGCACACATCTCCCAGGAAATACGTTATGAAAAATGTTGGTTTTATCGGCTGGCGCGGAATGGTCGGCTCTGTACTCATGCAACGCATGGTTGAAGAGCGCGACTTCGACGCCATTCGCCCTGTTTTTTTCTCCACCTCTCAGCTGGGGCAGCCTGCTCCATCCTTTGGTGGTAGCACCGGCGGTACGCTGCAGGACGCGTTTGATCTGGACGCGCTGAAGGCGTTGGACATTATTGTGACCTGCCAGGGCGGGGATTATACCAACGACGTGTATCCGAAGCTGCGTGAGAGCGGCTGGCAGGGTTACTGGATTGACGCCGCCTCTTCGCTGCGCATGAAAGACGACGCCATCATTATTCTTGATCCGGTAAACCAGGATGTGATTACCGCCGGTCTGAATAATGGCGTGAAAACGTTTGTTGGCGGCAACTGTACCGTCAGCCTGATGCTGATGTCCCTCGGCGGCCTGTTTGCCCAGGATCTCGTGGAGTGGGTGAGCGTGGCCACTTACCAGGCGGCATCCGGTGGCGGGGCGCGTCACATGCGCGAACTGCTGACCCAGATGGGCCAGCTGCATAGCCACGTGGCGACAGAGCTGGCGAATCCGGCGTCCGCCATTCTGGATATCGAACGCAAAGTGACGGCGCTGACCCGCAGCGGCGACCTGGCGGTTGATAACTTTGGCGTGCCGCTGGCAGGCAGTTTGATCCCATGGATCGACAAACAGCTGGATAACGGCCAGAGCCGTGAAGAGTGGAAAGGACAGGCTGAGACCAACAAAATTCTCGCCACCTCGTCAGTGATTCCGGTTGATGGCCTGTGTGTACGCGTTGGCGCGCTGCGTTGTCACAGCCAGGCGTTTACCATCAAGCTGAAAAAAGATGTCTCTATCCCGACCGTTGAAGAACTGTTGGCCGCACACAACCCGTGGGCCAAAGTCGTACCGAACGATCGTGATATTACAATGCGTGAGCTGACCCCGGCTGCCGTCACCGGCACCCTGACCACGCCGGTGGGTCGTTTGCGTAAGCTGAATATGGGGCCGGAATATCTGTCGGCTTTCACCGTCGGTGACCAGCTCCTGTGGGGCGCTGCCGAGCCGCTGCGACGCATGCTGCGCCAGCTGGCTTGATAACGGGATGAACCAAAAGGGGGTGTTTTACACCTCCTTTTTTTTGCGTAATACAAGGAGTAAACGCGGATGTTAGATTTTTTCCAACGGAGGTAAGACAGCCTTGGCTATGCTTTAAGTAAGGAACGACAACGTTGCCTTACCTGAAGGTGGGACGGAGCAGAAGGATGCACAGTGTGCTGCACCGTTCAGGTCAAAAAAAGTCGCCAGATACAGGAAAGGGCGACACTTACAACAGGATGAAACCATGTCTAATCGTATCGATAGAGACGTGATTAATGCGCTTATTTCTGGCCATTTTGCGGATCCCTTTTCCGTACTTGGAATGCATCAAACCGATGCCGGTCTGGAAGTGCGCGCATTATTACCCGATGCCACCGATGTATGGGTTATTGAACCGAAAACCGGGCGCAAAGTCGGCAAACTCGAATGCCTCGACTCACGCGGATTCTTTAGCGGCGTACTGCCGCGCCGAAAAAATCCTTTTCGTTACCAGCTGGCCGTCACCTGGCACGGTCAGCAAAACCTGATTGACGACCCTTATCGCTTTGGTCCGCTGCTGCAGGATCTTGATGTCTGGCTGCTGTCAGAAGGCACTCATCTACGGCCTTATGAAACGCTGGGGGCACACGCCGACACGATGGACGGCGTCACCGGCACGCGCTTTTCCGTCTGGGCGCCGAACGCCCGTCGGGTTTCCGTTGTCGGACAGTTCAACTACTGGGATGGCCGCCGTCATCCGATGCGCCTGCGCAAAGAGTCCGGCATCTGGGAGCTGTTTGTGCCCGGCGCGCATAATGGCCAGCTGTATAAATTTGAACTGATTGACGCCCACGGCCATCTGCGCGTGAAGTCCGACCCTTATGCCTTTGAAGCGCAAATGCGCCCGGAAAGCGCGTCGCTTATCTGCGGCCTGCCGGAAAAGGTCGAACAGCCGCAGTCCCGTAAGCAGGCCAACCAGTTTGATGCGCCGATTTCGATCTATGAAGTCCATTTGGGCTCCTGGCGTCGCCATACCGATAACAACTTCTGGCTGAGCTACCGTGAACTGGCCGATCAGCTGGTGCCCTACGCGAAGTGGATGGGCTTCACCCATCTGGAGCTGCTGCCGGTAAACGAACATCCGTTCGACGGCAGCTGGGGCTATCAGCCGACCGGGCTGTACGCGCCGACCCGCCGTTTTGGTACCCGTGAAGACTTCCGCTACTTCCTGAATGCTGCCCATGCCGCGGGTCTGAACGTGATTCTCGACTGGGTGCCGGGCCACTTCCCGTCGGATGACTTTGCGCTGGCATCGTTCGACGGCACCGCGTTGTATGAACACAGCGACCCGCGAGAAGGTTATCACCAGGACTGGAATACGCTGATCTACAACTACGGTCGTCGGGAAGTCAGCAACTTCCTGGTCGGGAACGCGCTGTACTGGATTGAGCGCTTCGGGATCGACGCCCTGCGCGTGGATGCGGTTGCGTCAATGATCTACCGCGACTACAGCCGCAAAGAGGGGGAGTGGGTGCCCAATGAGTACGGCGGCCGGGAAAACCTCGAAGCGATTGAATTTCTGCGCAATACCAACCGTGTGCTCGGTGAACAGACGCCGGGAGCGGTCACGATGGCGGAGGAGTCTACCGACTTCGCCGGGGTTTCACGACCGTCTTCGACGGGCGGTCTTGGCTTCTGGTTCAAATGGAACCTCGGCTGGATGCATGACACCCTCGACTACATGAAGCTCGATCCCATCTATCGTCGTCATCATCACGACAAGATGACCTTCGGGATGCTCTACAACTACACCGAAAACTTCGTGCTGCCGCTGTCACACGATGAAGTGGTTCACGGCAAAAAATCGATTCTTGACCGGATGCCCGGCGATGCCTGGCAGAAGTTTGCCAACCTGCGCGCCTACTATGGCTGGATGTTTGCCTTCCCGGGGAAAAAACTGCTGTTTATGGGCAACGAATTTGCCCAGGGGCGGGAGTGGAACCACGACGGTAGCCTTGACTGGCATCTGCTGGAAGGCGGCGATAACTGGCATCACGGCGTCCAGCGCCTGGTACGCGATCTGAACCATACCTATCGCCACCATAAAGCGCTGCACGAGCTGGATTTTGACCCCTACGGCTTTGAATGGCTGGTGGTGGACGATCATGAGCGCTCGGTATTTGTCTTCGTCCGTCGCGATAAGGCCGGCAATGAGATTATCGTTGCCAGCAACTTCACGCCGGTGCCGCGCTACGGCTATCGTTTCGGGATTAACCAGCCGGGGCGCTGGCGTGAAGAACTGAATACCGACTCGATGCACTACCACGGTAGCAACACCGGTAACGGCGGCATCGTGGAAAGCGAAGCCATCGCCAGCCACGGGCGTGAGCATTCTCTCTCGATTACGCTACCGCCGCTGGCGACCGTTTGGCTGGTACGGGAGGCAGAATGACGACACTGGCGGCCGGAAAACCTTCGCCGTTGGGTGCAAGCTATGACGGAAAGGGGGTGAATTTCACCCTCTTTTCCGCCCATGCCGAGCGGGTTGAACTCTGCGTATTTGATGCCCAGGGCAATGAGCAGCGGTTCGATTTACCCGCGCGCACGGGCAATATCTGGCACGGCTGGCTTGCTGCCGCCGGGCCGGGTCTGCTCTACGGCTACCGTGTGCATGGGCCGTGGGATCCGGCGCAGGGGCACCGCTTTAATCCGGCCAAGCTGCTGCTCGACCCGTGCTGTCATCGGGTTGAGGGCGTACTGCCCGATGATGAGCGTCTCCACGGCGGCGATCTTTCTCCCGATCGTCGTGACAGCGCGGCGATTGCGCCAAAGTCGCAGGTTGTGGATCTGCGTTACAACTGGCAGAACGATGCGCCGCCGGGAACCCCCTGGGGTGAAACGGTTATCTATGAGGCCCATGTTAAAGGGCTGACCTGGCTGCATCCCGGGCTGCCGGAGTCGATTCGCGGCACCTATAAAGCGCTGGGTCATCCGGTGATGATCGATTACTTCAGGACCCTCGGCATTACGGCGCTGGAGCTGATGCCGGTGGCGCAGTTCGCCAGCGAACCGCGCCTGCAGAGAATGGGATTAAGCAACTATTGGGGCTATAACCCAATGGCGATGTACGCGCTCGATCCGCGCTATGCCAGCGAGCCTGCGCGTGCGCTGGATGAGTTTCGCGATGCGGTAAAGGCGCTGCATGCGGCGGGGATCGAAGTGATCCTCGACGTGGTGCTGAACCACAGTGCTGAAATTGATCTGGAAGGACCGACCTTCTCTTTGCGCGGAATCGATAACCGTAACTATTATTGGATCAGAGAAGACGGGGATTACTACAACTGGACCGGCTGCGGAAATACGCTCAATCTCAGCCAGCCGGACGTGGTGGAGTATGCCCGCCAGTGTCTGCGGTTTTGGGTCGATGAGTGCCACGTCGATGGCTTTCGCTTTGATTTAGCCTCGGTGATGGGACGCACGCCGGAATTTCGCCAGGATGCGCCGCTGTTTGAAGCGATCCGTAACGATCCGCAGCTGGCGACCGTGAAGCTGATTGCCGAACCCTGGGATATTGGCGCCGGCGGCTACCAGGTGGGAAACTTCCCGCCGCTTTTTGCCGAATGGAATGACCATTTTCGCGATGTCGCCAGGCGCTTCTGGTTACAACAAAGCATCTCATTGGGCGAGTTTGCCCGGCGTTTTGCCGCGTCCAGCGATCTCTTTCAGCGTAACGGTCGCCAGCCCGCGGCGGCGGTGAATCTGATCACCGCCCACGATGGCTTCACCCTGCGCGACTGCGTTTGTTTCAATCAGAAACATAATGAGGCGAATGGTGAAGAGAATCGCGATGGGACTAACAATAACTACAGCAGCAATCATGGTATAGAGGGAACAGGGGGCAGTCTTGATGTGCTTGAGCGGCGCCGGGACAGCGTTCATGCCCTGCTCTCGACGCTGCTGCTGGCACAGGGCACGCCGATGCTGCTGGCGGGTGACGAGCATGGTCATAGCCAGCACGGCAACAATAACGCGTATTGTCAGGACAACGCATTGACCTGGCTTGACTGGAACCAGGCAAATAGCGGGCTGACGGCATTTACCGCCGCGCTCATTCACCTGCGTCGATGCATACCGGCATTAACCAGTAACCGCTGGTGGCAGGAAGGGGACGGCAACGTTGTTTGGCTAAACCAGTATGCGCAACCGTTAACTGCCGATGAATGGCAGCACGGCACCGCGCGTCTGCAAATTTTGCTGTCTGGCCGTTGGTTAATGACGGTGAATGCCACCCCAGAGGTGGCGCATATGGAGTTACCTGAGGGGGAGTGGCACGCCGTTCCTCCTTTCGCCGGAGAGGATAATCCGGTCGTCATGGCTGTCTGGCATGGGCCCGCGCACGGAGTGTGCGTATTTCAAAGGTCGTAAGCCCTGAAGCTTCCGGTTGCACTCGCGGCCGCTACGCGGTGAGAGGGACAGGAAGGCTGGGATGTAAAAAGGAGTTAATCATGGTTAGGCTAGAAAAGAACGATCCGTTGATGCTGGCGCGTCAGCTCCCCATCAAAACCGTGGCGTTGATTCTTGCGGGTGGACGCGGTACCCGGCTTAAGGACTTAACTATTAAGCGTGCAAAACCGGCTGTCCATTTTGGCGGTAAGTTTCGCATAATTGATTTCGCATTATCTAACTGCATTAACTCAGGTATTCGCCGCATCGGCGTCATCACCCAGTATCAATCGCACACTCTGGTTCAACATATCCAACGCGGCTGGTCATTTTTTAGTGAAGAAATGAACGAGTTCGTGGATTTACTGCCCGCGCAACAGCGTGTGCATGGCGAAAACTGGTATCGCGGCACGGCTGATGCGGTGACGCAGAACCTCGATATCATTCGTCGCTACAAAGCGGAATATGTGGTGATCCTCGCCGGCGATCATATTTACAAGCAAGACTACTCGCGCATGTTGATCGATCACGTCGAAAAAGGGGCTCGCTGCACCGTGGCCTGTATGCCGGTGCCCATCGAAGAGGCATCCGCCTTTGGCGTGATGGCGGTTGATGAGAGCGACAAGATCATTGAGTTTGTCGAAAAGCCCGCCGTACCGCCCGCAATGCCGAGCGATGAGACCAAATCGCTGGCCAGCATGGGGATCTATGTCTTTGATGCAGATTATCTTTATGAACTGCTGACTGAAGATGATAACGACGAAAACTCCAGCCACGATTTCGGTAAAGATATTATTCCGAAGATCACTGAAGCTGGCATGGCTTATGCACATCCTTTCCCGCTCTCCTGCGTGCAGTCTGACCCGGATGCGGAACCGTACTGGCGCGATGTGGGTACGCTTGAAGCCTACTGGAAAGCGAACCTTGACCTGGCTTCGGTGACGCCGGAGCTGGATATGTACGATCAGAACTGGCCGATTCGCACCCATATGGAGTCTCTGCCGCCCGCGAAGTTCGTTCAGGACCGCTCTGGTAGTCACGGTATGACGTTGAACTCGCTGGTTTCCGGCGGCTGTATTATCTCCGGCTCCGTGGTGGTGCAATCGGTGCTGTTCCCGCGCGTGCGCGTGAATTCATTCTGTAATATTGATTCGGCAGTCTTATTGCCAGAAGTGTGGGTGGGGCGCTCATGCCGCCTGCGCCGCTGCGTAATCGATCGTGCCTGCGTGATTCCTGAGGGCATGGTGATCGGCGAACACGCGGAAGAAGATGCGCGTCGGTTCTACCGTTCAGAGGAAGGTATCGTGCTGGTGACGCGTGATATGTTGCGGAAGTTGGGGCATAAACAGGAGCGATAATGCAGGTCTTACATGTATGTTCAGAGATGTTCCCGCTGTTAAAAACCGGCGGTCTGGCGGATGTAATCGGCGCGCTGCCTGCGGCGCAAATCGCTGAGGGTATCGATACGCGCGTGCTGCTGCCGGCGTTCCCGGACATTCGCCGTGGCGTCACCGATGCGCAGGTGGTGACGCGCCGGGATACTTTTGCCGGACGCATGACGCTGCTGTTTGGTCACTATAACGGCGTGGGGATCTATTTGATTGATGCCCCGCATCTCTACGACCGCCCAGGGAGCCCTTACCACGACACCAACCAACATGCTTACACCGACAACGTGCTGCGTTTTGCGCTGCTGGGGTGGGTAGGCAGCGAGATGGCCTGCGGACTGGACCCTTTCTGGCGTCCTGAGGTCGTGCATGCTCACGACTGGCATGCAGGCCTGACTCCTGCCTATCTGGCCGCGCGTGGACGACCGGCGAAATCGGTCTTTACGGTACACAATCTGGCCTATCAGGGGATGTTCTACTCCTGGCACATGAATGAGATCGAACTGCCGTGGTCGTTCTATAACATGCATGGTCTGGAGTTCAACGGCCAGATCTCGTTCCTCAAGTCCGGGCTCTATTACGCCGATCATATTACGGCGGTCAGCCCGACCTACGCGCGTGAAATAACCGAACCGCAATTTGCCTACGGCATGGAAGGGCTGCTGCGTCAGCGCCAGCACGAGGGGCGGCTATCGGGGATCCTGAACGGTGTGGATGCGGGTATCTGGAACCCGGAGAGCGACCTGCTGCTGGCGTCGCGTTATGACCGCGATCGCCTTGAAGACAAAGCGGAGAACAAGCGCCAGCTGCAAATTGCGATGGGGCTGAAAGTCGACGACAAAGCCCCGCTGTTCGCCGTGGTCAGCCGTCTGACCAGCCAGAAAGGGCTGGATTTAGTTCTCGAAGCGCTGCCGGGCCTGCTTGAGCAGGGTGGGCAGCTGGCGCTGCTTGGCGCAGGGGACCCGGTACTGCAGGAAGGTTTTCTGGCTGCGGCCGCCGAGCATCCGGGCAAAGTTGGCGTGCAGATTGGTTATCACGAGGCCTTTTCACACCGCATTATGGGGGGCGCCGACGTGATTCTGGTTCCCAGCCGTTTCGAGCCCTGTGGCTTAACCCAGTTGTATGGCCTGAAGTACGGCACGCTGCCGCTGGTGCGGCGTACCGGTGGTCTGGCGGATACCGTGACCGACAGTTCGCTGGAAAATCTGGCCGATGGCGTAGCCAGCGGTTTTGTCTTTGAAGACAGCAATGCACTATCGCTGCTGCGGGCAATTCGGCGCGCGTTCGTGCTGTGGTCGCGCCCGTCGCTCTGGCGTTACGTTCAGCGTCAGGCGATGAATATGGATTTTAGCTGGCAGGTCGCGGCGCACTCTTATCGCGAACTTTATCAACGCTTGCTGTAACCACAGGAGTCATTGCGATGAATGTACCCTTTAGCTATGCATCACCCACGCTGAGCGTTGAGGCGTTAAAGCACTCTATTGCCTATAAGCTGATGTTTATCATTGGTAAAGATCCGGCTATCGCCAATAAGCATGAGTGGCTCAACGCCACGCTGTTTGCCGTCCGCGACCGTATGGTGGAGCGCTGGCTGCGCTCTAATCGTGCTCAGCTTTCTCAGGAAGTACGCCAGGTTTATTACCTGTCGATGGAGTTTCTGATTGGCCGTACGCTTTCTAACGCCTTGCTGTCGTTGGGCATCTACGAAGATGTGAACAGCGCGCTGGAAGAGATGGGGCTGAACCTTGAAGAGCTGATTGACGAAGAGAATGACCCGGGGCTGGGTAATGGCGGTCTTGGGCGCCTGGCCGCCTGTTTCCTCGATTCGCTGGCGGCCCTGGGCCTGCCTGGCCGTGGTTACGGTATCCGCTATGACTACGGGATGTTTAAGCAAAACATCGTTGACGGCCGGCAGAAAGAGTCGCCGGATTACTGGCTCGAGTACGGCAACCCGTGGGAATTTGAACGGCATAATACGCGTTACAAAGTGCGCTTCGGCGGACGCATTCAGCAGGAAGGTAAACAGTCGCGCTGGGTTGAAACCGAAGAGATCCTGGCGGAAGCCTACGATCAGATTATCCCGGGTTTTGATACCGATGCGACCAACACGCTCCGTCTGTGGAGCGCCCAGGCCAGCAGCGAGATTAACCTCGGTAAATTTAATCAGGGTGATTACTTCGCGGCGGTGGAAGATAAAAACCATTCCGAAAACGTCTCCCGGGTACTGTATCCGGACGACTCGACCTACTCCGGGCGCGAGCTGCGCCTGCGTCAGGAATATTTCCTCGTCTCCGCGACGGTACAGGATATTCTCAACCGCCATTATCAGCTGCATAAAACCTTTGCTAACCTGGCAGACAAAATTGCGATTCACCTTAACGACACCCATCCGGTGCTGTCGATTCCGGAGCTGATGCGCCTGCTGATTGATGAGCATAAGTTCGGCTGGGATGAGGCGTTTGAAGTCACCTGCCAGGTGTTCTCCTACACCAACCATACGTTGATGAGTGAAGCGCTCGAGACCTGGCCTGTCGATATGCTGGGGAAAATTCTGCCGCGCCATTTGCAGATTATTTTCGAGATCAATGACTACTTCCTGAAGACGCTGCAGGAGCAGTATCCTAATGATACGGCGCTGCTAAGTCGCACGTCGATTATTGACGAATCCAACGGCCGCCGGGTGCGCATGGCGTGGCTGGCGGTGGTGATTAGTCATAAGGTGAACGGCGTTTCCGAACTGCACTCCCGGCTGATGGTGGAGTCGTTGTTTGCCGACTTCGCGAAGATTTTCCCGATGCGCTTTATTAACGTCACCAACGGCGTGACGCCGCGTCGCTGGCTGGCGCTGGCGAATCCGCCGTTGTCGAAGGTGCTGGACGAGAACATCGGTCGTACCTGGCGTACCGACCTCAGCCAACTGCAGGAGCTGGAGCAGCATATTGACTATCCGACGGTCAATCAGGCCGTACGTCAGGCGAAGCTGGAGAATAAGCAGCGTCTGGCAAACGTGATTGCTCATCAGCTGAATGTGGTGGTGAACCCGAAAGCGCTGTTCGACGTGCAAATCAAACGTATCCACGAGTACAAGCGTCAGCTGATGAATGTCCTGCACGTGATTACCCGCTACAACCGTATTAAGGCCGATCCTGACGCCGTATGGGTACCGCGCGTGAATATCTTTGCCGGGAAAGCCGCCTCGGCTTATTACATGGCCAAGCACATTATTCATCTCATTAACGATGTGGCGGCGGTGGTGAACAACGATCCGCAGATTGGCGATAAGCTAAAAGTGGTGTTTGTCCCGAACTACAGCGTTAGCCTTGCGCAGCTGATTATTCCGGCGGCGGATCTTTCAGAGCAGATCTCGCTGGCGGGTACGGAAGCTTCCGGAACCAGTAATATGAAATTTGCGCTTAACGGCGCTTTGACCATCGGTACCCTGGACGGCGCGAACGTCGAAATGCTGGAGCACGTGGGCGAGGATAATATTTTTATCTTCGGCAATACCGCAGAACAGGTGGAGGCGCTACGTCGTAACGGCTATAAGCCGCGGGAATTTTACGAACAGGATCCGGAGCTGCATCAGGCGCTGACGCAAATCGGTACCGGGCTGTTCAGCCCGTCGGAGCCGGGTCGCTATCGCGATCTGCTGGATTCGCTGATCAACTTTGGTGACCATTATCAGGTGCTGGCGGATTACCGTAGCTATGTGGATTGCCAGGATAAGGTGGATGAGCTGTATCGTCATCCGGAAGAGTGGGCGATGAAAGCGATGCATAATATCGCCAACATGGGCTATTTCTCTTCTGACCGTACGATTCAGGAATACGCCGACCATATCTGGCATATCGACCCGGTACGGCTGTAGCCGGTTACGCAGTGAAAACGGGGCCGCTGGCCCCGTTTTTTATGCACTATCCCGACAAACTCCGCGCCAGCGCGGGTCGTACGGGCTTAAGAAGCCAGCGAAAGCTCAGACTTTCCCACGTGCTGCGCCAGCCATTCGCCGATCCGCGCCTGCTGCGAGTCATTCAGCCACATTCCCTGTTTCGTCCGGCGCCAGATGGCATCCTCAAGCGTGCGTACCCACTCATGCTCCACCAGGTATTTGAGCTCGGCTTCATAGAACTCATGGCCAAAATCCTCACCCAGATCCGCTATCGATGCCGCCTCTGCGAGGATCAGCTCGCTGTTGCTGCCGTAGGTGCGGGCATAGTGACGCGCCATCGATTCGCTGATAAATGAGAACCGGCGGCGCAGCCTGGCCGCGTAATCGTCGCGGTCGCCGTCGATATCCCCGCCGGGCAGCACGGCCGTTTTGGTCCAGGCCGGGCCGATGCCTTTGTAGTAGGGCGTCAGTTTTTCCAGCGCGTGCTCGGCCAGCTTGCGATAGGTTGTCAGCTTGCCGCCAAATACCGACAGCAGCGGCGCCTGGCCCTGTTCGTCATGGATATCCAGGGTGTAGTCGCGGGTAATCGCCTGCGGCGAGTCCGATTCATCGTCGCACAGCGGACGGACGCCGGAGTAGGTCCAGACGATATCGTCGCGGGACAGCGTCTTTTTGAAGTGCGCGTTATAGGCGTTCAGCAAATAGTTGATCTCGTTGTCATCGATCGCCACTTTCTGCGGGTCGCCATTGTACTCAACGTCGGTGGTACCGATTATCGAGAACTCATCCATCCACGGGATCACGAACACAATCCGTTTGTCTTCGTTTTGCAGAATGTAGGCCTGTTTCTGGGTGTGCACGCGCGGCACCACGATGTGGCTGCCTTTAATCAGGCGAATGCCGTACGGTGAGCGCAGATGCATCCCTTCGTCAAAGAAGTGTTTGACCCACGGGCCGGTCGCATTGACCAGGCCACGGGCCTGCCAGGTGAATTTCTCGCCGGTATCGATATCTTCCGCCTCGACAATCCACAGGCCGTTTTCGCGTTTTGCCGAAATTGCCCGGGTACGAGTCCGGACCTCGCCACCTTTGCGTACCACCATCTGCGCGTTAGCCAGTACCAGACGCGCATCGTCTACCCAGCAGTCGGAATATTCGAAACCGCGCACGATTTCAGGTTTTAATACCGATTCTGCGCCAAATCGCAAGCCGGTCGAACCGGGTAAGCTGGTGCGTTTCCCGAGGTGATCGTACATAAACAGACCGATACGGATCATCCAGGCCGGGCGCAGGTGCGGGCGATGCGGCAGGCGAAAGCGCATGGGAAAAGCGAGATGCGGCGCCATTTTTAACAGCACTTCGCGTTCGGCCAGCGCTTCGCTGACCAGGCGGAATTCATAGTGTTCAAGGTAGCGCAGCCCGCCGTGAATCAGCTTCGAACTGGCGCTGGAAGTGGCGCATGCGAGATCGCGCGCTTCCAGCATCAGTACGGATAAACCACGCCCGGCGGCGTCTGCCGCGATACCGGCACCGTTGATGCCTCCCCCTATCACAATCAGATCTTTGGTTTCCACGTTCGCTACCTCTGGCACTTTCGTTTAAGCTCAAAAATGTTCGTTATCGCTCAATATAGCAAACAAACGCGCCATTGGTAACATCAAAAAAACATTTCAGAGTGATGCGTGTAACATATTGGCGTTTATTTCCCGTCTGACGGTAAACTAGGCAGTAGAATCATGGCCGGCTATCTGCCAGCAATATTATTCCGCTATATAGAGAAAGAGCACATGGACCACTTTGAATGTATCAATGTTGAAGAAGCGCACCAGAAACTGCATCAGGCAAAGGCGGTGCTGGTGGATATCCGCGATCCGCAGAGTTTTGCGATGGGGCATACGCCGGGTGCGTTTCATCTGACCAACGATACGCTGGGCGCGTTTATGCGCGATAATGACGTTGATACCGCGGTGATGGTGATGTGCTACCACGGCAATAGCAGTAAAGGCGCCGCGCAGTATCTGCTACAGCAGGGCTATGACAAGGTTTACAGCGTGGATGGTGGGTTCGATGCGTGGCATCGTCATTTCCCGGCGGAAGTGGAACATGGCGCGCTTTAAACGTTAGCACGCCATTCCGTTATTCCCGTCCTGTTTCAGATGGCATGGCTGCGGATGCGTTGTTCAGGGACGCCCAGGGCGCGCCACTCCTGCAACTCGTATATACTAGCCCCCTTTGTGTGGAATAAGCGATCCGCCGTATGTTAATGATTACCTCTTTTGCTAACCCGCGTGTGGCCCAGGCGTTTGTCGACTACATGGCTACGCAGGGCATTATCCTGACCATTCAGCAGCATGATCAGAGCGATGTCTGGCTGGCCGATGAGAGTCAGGCCGGGCGGGTGCAGGCCGAACTGGCTCGCTTCCTGGAAAACCCCGCCGATCCACGCTATCTGGCGGCCAGCTGGCAATCCGGACAGACCAACAGCGGTTTGCGCTACCAGCGTTTCCCTTTCTTTGCCACTCTGCGTCACAACGCCGGGCCGTTTACCTGGGCCATTTTGCTTGTCTGCATCCTGGTCTTTGTGCTGCAAAACATCATCGGCGATCGGCCGATCATGCTGCTGCTGGCCTGGCCTTATGACCCGTCGCTGAAATTTGAAGTCTGGCGCTACTTTAGCCATGCTTTCATGCACTTCTCGCTGATGCATATCCTGTTTAACCTGCTATGGTGGTGGTACCTCGGCGGTGCGGTGGAAAAACGCATCGGCACCGGCAAACTGGTGGTCATTACCGTTATTAGCGCCTTGTTAAGCGGGTTTATTCAGCACCAGTTTAGCGGCCCCTGGTTTGGTGGGCTATCCGGCGTCGTCTATGCGCTGATGGGCTATGTCTGGCTGCGTGGAGAGCGGGATCCGCAAAGCGGCGTCTATTTGCAGCGTGGCTTGATACTCTTCTCTTTAGTGTGGTTAATTGCTGGATGGTTTGATGTTTTTGGCATGTCGATTGCGAACGGTGCGCATGTGGCAGGTCTCCTGACCGGGCTGGCGATGGCGTTGGTCGATACGCAACATGTGCGAAAGCGAACATAGGGCCGCCGACTTACCCGGCTCTCTGCAACGACAGCGCCTTTATGCGAGTCTTATAATCCCAGGGATATTTCATGAAACAAACACAACGTCATGACGCCATTATCGAGCTGGTAAAAAAACAGGGATATGTCAGTACGGAAGAGCTGGTTGAGCAATTTGCCGTCAGCCCACAGACCATTCGTCGTGACCTGAACGACCTTGCCGAACAAAAGATGATCCTGCGCCACCACGGTGGCGCAGCGCTGCCTTCCAGTTCGGTAAATACCTCCTGGCACGACAGGAAGGCCACCCAGACGCAGGAAAAAGAGCGTATTGCCCGCAAGGTGGCCAGCCAAATCCCCGATGGCGCGACGTTGTTCATCGATATCGGCACCACGCCGGAAGCGGTGGCACATGCGCTGCTGGAGCATAACGATCTGCGCATCGTCACCAACAACCTTAATGTGGCCACCACGCTGATGGTGAAAGAGGATTTCCGCATTATTCTGGCGGGCGGCGAGCTGCGCAGTCGGGATGGCGGCATTATCGGCGAAGCGACGCTGGACTTTATCTCCCAGTTTCGCCTTGATTTCGGCATTCTCGGTATCAGCGGCGTAGACAGCGACGGTTCGCTGCTGGAGTTTGATTACCATGAAGTGCGCACCAAACGCGCGATCATTGAAAACTCTCGCCACGTGATGCTGGTGGTGGATCACTCGAAATTTGGGCGCAATGCGATGGTGAATATGGGCAGCATCAGCATGGTCGATGCGGTCTACACCGATGTGATGCCGCCGGCAGGGGTACTGAAAGTTATTACGGACAACAACCTTCAGCTGGAACTGTGCTAAACGGCGTTAAACGCCGTAGCCCATCATTTTAAGCAACCGCTGGGCGTGCTGTACCGCATCCTGGCGGTGTGCGACTCCCAGCTTCTGATACAGATTACGAATGTGGGTTTTAATGGTCGTGGCCGCCACGTCCAGCTCACCGGCAATCTGTTCGTTGCTGTAGCCGGAATAGATCAGCCCCAGTACCTGCCATTCACGCTGGGTCAGCGGGCTGGTGCGAATCAGTTCCGGGACTTCCGGGTGACTCAGCAGCCGTTCGACAAAGCCCTCATCAAAGTGGGCAAACTTATGGCGATGGTGCTGGTTGATATCGCGCAGGATGCGCTGGGCGCGGTGCTGTTCCAGCTCCGGCAGCGTATTGAGCTGAATCAGCTGGCGCAGCTGCTGCGCCATGGCTTCGCCTTCAATCACAAAGTGGTTGATAAACCCGGTGCGGTTGGCGAGCGCGAGCGCCTCCAGCAGGACTTTCTGCGCCTCGCTTTTCCGTCCTGCCTGCCAGTAAAGCTGGTTGAGCAACAGCAGGTTGCGGTTAATATCGCTCATCAGACGCAGCGAGCGGGCATTGTCGTTGAGCTCTTCCAGCACCATTTCCGCCGAGTCAAAATCACCCAGCAGAATTTGCGCCCTGGCGATGTTGCGCCACTGGCTTTGCAGGAAGTGGTTATTGGCGAATTCGGGTTTCGGCGTCTGGCGCAGCCAGTTGGCGGCCGCGGCTTTATCACCGACCATCTGCCAGTAGATCACCCGGACTTTATCGGCATTCGAAACCCAGTCGCTATGATAGTGACCGTTGCCGAGCAGGTTTTCCAGGCGGTTGAGGTGGCTGCGGGCGTTATCCAGATCGCCGCGTGCCAGCGAGCACTGCACCATCAGAGCCAGACACTGCAGCTGCTGCTGCGGTTGATAGCTTGACAGGACATCCATGCCATTACGTGCGGACGCTTCCGCCTCATCCAGCCGCGCCCAGGCCCACAGCAGCTGTGAGCGAATACGCAGCAGGAATTCATGCATCGGCAGCTGCTCGAGATGCTGCTCGCGGATAAGCTGGAAAGCTTTCTCCTGCACTTCCCAGGCGGCCTGCAGGAAGCCCTGGGCAAAGAGAATCTCGCTTTGCTGGATCATGCTCCACAGCGCGTAATGCCAGATGTCGTGGCGGCGGGCCATCTGCTCCGTCTGTTGCATCACCGCCAGAGATTTACTTAACTGGCCTTTACAATGCAGCACTTCGCCATGCACCGATGTAGCCACAATTCGGCTGTAGTAGCTGGCCAACGGCAGCTCTTCTAACGCGACCATGGACAGACGCTCGGCCTCTTCCTGATCGCCGGCATTAATGGCCACCTGTGCACGCAGGGCGTTGAAATCGCCATGCATCGCGGTATCCATTTTCATGTCCATCTCCTGCTCGGCGCGCGCCAGCAGGGTGTTGACTTCGCTGTAACGGTGCTGGCTTTGCATCAGCCAGGCCTGCAGCAGGAGCAGACGCGGATTTTCCAGCAGGTTTGACCATGGCAGCGCCGCCAGCGACTGTTCGAGCAGTCCCAGTTCGCTGTGGTTGAACATGCCCCAGGCGTGATTCAGTAAAATATCGCGCAGCATTTTCGCATCGCCGGCCGCCAGCGCATGATGAATGGCTTCGCTGGGGAAGCCCAGCGCCATCCAGCCTTCGGCGGCAGAGCGGTGAATTTCAGGTAATTCGGTTGCCAGCTCCCACTGGCAGCGCTGGCGCAGGAAATTGCCAAACAGGGGGTGATAGCGGAACCATTCGCCGGAGTCGTCCATCCGCTGCATGAACAGGCCCTGACGCTCAATCTCTTCCAGCTGCATTTGCCCGTTTTCTTCCCCGGTCACGCGAACGATGAGCGCATCGTTCATTGAACGCAGCAGCGAGCTTTTCAGCAAAACATTACGCGTTCGCGCGTCGACATTATCCAGTACCTCATCCACCAGATAATCGGAGAGATGGCTGGCATTTATACCGGCAAGACGACGGGCGGAGTGGTGGGCGGAAGAGTTATTCTGGCGGGCGGAAAGAGCAATAAGCTGAAGCGCCGTGGCCCAGCCGGCGACGTCGTCGCACAGCCTGCTGCTGTCTTCAGCCTCAATCGGCGAAGCCAGACGACAGTCGAAAAAGAGTTTTGCTTCCTGATGGGTAAACGCCAGCTGCTGGCTGCCGATTTCCAGCAGCTGATCGCGCACGCGCAGGTTGGCAATACCGAGCTGCGGCAGGTTGCGCGAGAGCACCACCAGGGTCATATTCTCCGGCTGATGGCGGAGGAAGAAGCGCATCGCATCGTGAATCACCGGATTGTTGATCAGATGATAATCATCAATCACCAGATACAGCGGGCGCTGCCAGTCGGCAAGCTCAATAAACAGCTGCGCAAAAAGCGAGGGCAGGCTGGCATACTGGCGTTTCTGCACCATGTTTTCGCTGGCCACGCAGTGGCCGCCGGTAGCCTGCTGAACAGAGGCGATCAGATAACTGGCAAAACGCTCCTGTTGGTTATCGCCTTCATCCAGCGAAAACCAGCCAAGTTCATTTTTCCCCGCCGCCCATTGAGAGATGAGCGTTGTCTTGCCGTACCCAGCGGGGCTGGTGACCAACACGAGACGGTAATTGTTCGCGCCGGAAAGTTTAGCCAGCAATCGCTCGCGAACCACGGTGTGTTCAAGGCGGACTGGGCGACTTAATTTAGACGGAATCAACATAGTTAATCATTTCGCTGTGCAAGAGAGGATTTGCGATTTTTTTTGCGCTTCGTAATTAATGACTATTAAGGTCGGCGATAATGAAAATTATTGCAAGTTATGTCCGAATTTTATGCTCTTGAATTTGCACCAGGTCACAAATTCCCAATTAAAACCCTGCGGTTGTAAAACCGGTACCAGCGTGCGTGATTACTGGGTTTTCCCTTGTTCACTGGTCTAAAAAATGGCTTTCACTCCATTTTTTTGTAGTTGTATGTTTTTATTAAGTTAATTTCAGGACAATCTTATAAATAATCGTTTTGGCGTATTTGTGTCATGAGGCAGAGTTATTTTTACACAATGCTTATTTTTATTTCGTGATAATTGCGGAATGGTGTTTTATCCAACGCTTTGTCTCGGCCTGTAACAAATATTCTTCTGATGGTGATGAACAATATAGTGTTTCTGGGTGGTGAATTTTCCAGCATGTTTCTGGCGGAGAGCTACCGTTATAGTGGCCACGATCACACTTTTCGCTCATCCCTGCTGCTCCTCCCTGTCTAATCCCCATCGGGATGAGGACGTTGCTTCAGGAGGTCGGCACACTAACGCCAACGTTTTAGTAAAGGACCCGGATTTCTTATGTCACAGACTTCTTTTAATAAAGATCAGTTTCAGGCTGCACTGACCCGTCAGTGGCAGCATTTTGGCTTACAGTCCGCTTCTGAGATGACCCAGCGTCAGTGGTGGCACGCCGTAAGCGGTGCGCTTGCCGAGCTGTTGGCCGCTCAACCGGTGGCGAAACCCGCCAAAGGGCAGCGTCACGTCAACTATATCTCTATGGAGTTTTTGATCGGTCGTCTGACCGGCAACAACCTGTTGAATCTGGGTTGGTATCAAGGGGTGAGCGATGAGCTGAAGGCTCATGACATTTACCTGACCGATCTGCTGGAAGAAGAGATTGATCCGGGCCTCGGCAACGGCGGTCTGGGCCGTCTGGCGGCATGTTTCCTCGACTCCATGGCGACCGTTGGCCAGTCGGCAACCGGCTATGGCCTGAATTATCAGTATGGTCTGTTCCGTCAGTCTTTCGCAGATGGCCAGCAGGTTGAAGCGCCGGATGACTGGGGGCGTAGCCGTTACCCGTGGTTCCGTCATAACGAACAGCTGGATGTGCAGGTTGGGATCGGCGGTAAGGTCAGCAAAAGCGGCGCCTGGGAACCGGCGTTCGTGATTACCGGCCAGGCCTGGGATCTGCCGGTGCTGGGGTATCGTAATAACGTCGCGCAGCCGCTGCGTCTGTGGCAGGCGACCCATGCTCATCCATTTAATCTGACCAAATTTAACGATGGCGATTTCCTGCGCGCAGAGCAGCAGGGTATCGACGCGGAAAAACTGACTAAAGTGCTTTACCCGAACGATAACCATCAGGCAGGGAAAAAGCTGCGCTTAATGCAGCAATACTTCCAGTGCGCCTGTTCGGTTGCCGATATTCTGCGTCGCCACCATCTGGCGGGTCGTAAGCTGGCAGAACTGGCGGATTACGAAGTGATCCAGCTCAACGATACCCACCCGACCATCGCCATTCCTGAACTGCTGCGCGTGCTGATCGATGAGCACCAGCTGAGCTGGGATGACGCCTGGGCCATTACCAGCAAAACCTTCGCCTACACCAACCATACGCTGATGCCTGAAGCGCTGGAGTGCTGGGACGAGAAGCTGGTTAAAGCCCTGCTGCCGCGTCATATGCAGATCATCAAAGAGATTAACGACAGATTTAAGAAGCTGGTCGAGAAAACCTGGCCTGGCGATAAGCAGGTGTGGGCAAAACTGGCGGTGGTGCATGATAAACAGGTTCGCATGGCGAACATGTGTGTGGTCAGCGGCTTTGCGGTCAACGGCGTTGCCGCGTTGCACTCCGACCTGGTGGTGAAAGATCTGTTCCCGGAATATCACCAGCTGTGGCCGAATAAGTTCCACAACGTGACCAACGGCATTACGCCGCGTCGCTGGATTAAACAGTGCAACCCGGAACTGGCTGCGCTGCTGGATAAGACGCTGAAGAAAGAGTGGGCTAACGATCTCGACCAGCTGATCCATCTGGAGAAATATGCTGACGATGCGGCGTTCCGCCAGACCTACCGTGAGATTAAGCTGGCTAACAAAGTTCGCCTGGCTGAGTTTGTTAAGACGCGTACCGGTATCGAGATCAACCCGCAGGCGATTTTCGATATCCAGATTAAGCGTCTGCACGAGTACAAGCGTCAGCATCTCAATCTGCTGAACATTCTGGCGCAGTACAAAGAGATTCGCGAAAACCCGCAGGCGGACCGCGTACCGCGCGTGTTCCTGTTCGGGGCGAAAGCCGCACCGGGCTACTACCTGGCGAAGAATATTATTTTTGCTATCAACAAGGTGGCGCAGGCGGTGAATAACGATCCGCTGGTGGGCGACAAGCTGAAAGTGGTCTTCCTGCCGGATTACTGCGTCTCTGCGGCGGAAATGCTGATTCCAGCGGCGGATGTCTCTGAACAGATCTCCACGGCGGGGAAAGAAGCCTCCGGTACCGGCAACATGAAGCTGGCGCTGAACGGCGCATTGACCGTCGGGACCCTGGACGGTGCGAACGTTGAAATCGCCGAACAGGTCGGCGAAGAGAATATCTTTATCTTCGGTAATACCGTTGAAGAAGTTAAGGCGCTGAAAGCGAAAGGTTATGACCCGCTGAAATGGCGTAAAAAGGACAAGCTGCTGGATGCGGTCCTGAAAGAGCTGGAAAGCGGCAAGTATAGCGATGGCGACAAGCATGCTTTCGACCAGATGCTGCACAGCCTGCTGAAAGGCGGCGACCCGTACCTGGTGCTGGCTGACTTCGAAGCGTATGTTGCTGCGCAGAAGCAGGTGGATGAGTTGTACCGCGATCAGGAAGCCTGGACTCGTGCGACGATTCTGAATACCGCGCGCTGCGGCATGTTCAGCTCCGACCGCTCAATTCGCGACTATCAACAACGTATCTGGCAGGCAAAACGCTAAGGACAGGCCTATGGAGACTAAACGCCTTGATAACGCCGCGCTGGCGGCGGGAATAAGTCCCGACTACATCAATGCGCACGGTAAGCCGCAGTCGATTGCTGCGGCGACTAAACAACGTCTGCTGGATGCGATGCATCGTACAACAACCGCCACGAAAGTGGCGGTTGACCCGCTGCCGCCGGTGCAGGTTTTCACACACGGCAAGAAAATGTCGCTGCCGGTAGCCGGCCGTGGGGAATTCCAGTGGATCCTCACCACCGAAGAGGGGAAACAGTATCAAGGCAAAGTGCGTGGAGGAGAGCCCCTCCCGCTGCCGGCCAAACTGCCGGAAGGCTATCATTCGCTGACCCTGACTCAGGATGGCGAACGCTGGCATTGTCGGGCGATTGTGACGCCGGTGCGTTGCTATGAACCACAGGCCCTGAAAGAGGGGCAAAAACTGTGGGGCGCCTGCGTACAGCTTTATACGCTGCGCTCGGAGAAAAACTGGGGAATCGGCGATTTTGGTGATTTACGCGCGATGCTGCCGGAGATTTCCCGGCGCGGCGGCGCGTTTATCGGTCTTAACCCGATTCATGCGCTCTATCCGGCAAACCCGGAGAGCGCCAGCCCTTACAGCCCATCCTCACGCCGCTGGCTGAACGTTATCTATATTGACGTTAACGCGGTCGATGATTTTCGTCTGAACAAAGAGGCGCAGGCCTGGTGGCAATCACCGGAGACGCAGCGGGCATTACAAGCCGCGCGTCAAACCGAGGATGTGGATTATACCGCGGTGACCGCGTTGAAAATGACCGCGCTGCGCATGGCCTGGAAGCGATTTTCCACCCGTCACGATGAGGCGATGGCGGAGTTCCGTCAGTTCGTGCTTCGTGAAGGCGAAAGCCTGTACTGGCAGGCGGCGTATGATGCCCTGCACGCCTGGCACGTACAGCAAGATCCGCTCCGCTGGGGCTGGCCTGCCTGGCCAAAAGCGTATCAGGATATCAGCAGCCCGGAAGTGAAAGCATTCTGCACCGAGCAGGCCGACGAGGTGAGTTTCTACCTCTGGCTGCAGTGGCTGGCGTATTGCCAGTTCGCCGAATGCTGGCACACCAGCCAGCACGACGCGATGCCGATTGGTCTGTACCGCGATCTGGCGGTGGGCGTGGCGGAAGGCGGTTCGGAAACCTGGTGCGACCGCGAGCTGTATTGTCTGAAAGCCTCCGTCGGGGCGCCGCCGGACATTCTTGGCCCGCTGGGGCAAAACTGGGGTCTGCCGCCGATGGATCCGCATATCATCGTCGCCCGTGCCTATGAGCCGTTTATCGAGCTGCTGCGTGCCAACATGCAAAACTGCGGTGCATTGCGCATCGACCACGTGATGTCGGTTCTGCGTCTGTGGTGGATTCCGTATGGTGAAACCGCTGACCACGGCGCCTATGTGCAGTACCCGGTCGACGATCTGCTGTCGATTATGGCGCTGGAGAGTCAGCGTCATCGCTGTATGGTGATTGGCGAAGATCTGGGTACCGTCCCGGTGGAGATTGTCGGCAAGCTGCGTAAGAGCGGCGTCTATTCCTACAAAGTGCTCTATTTCGAAAATGACCATGAGAAGACGTTCCGCGCGCCGCAGACGTATCCGGAACAATCAATGGCGGTGGCGACAACGCATGACCTGCCAACGCTGCGCGGTTACTGGGAAAGCGGAGACCTGACGCTGGGTAAATCGTTAGGTCTGTATCCTGATGAAGTGGTTCTGCGTGGCCTGTATCAGGATCGTGAACGGGCGAAACAGGGGCTGCTGGATGCGCTGCATCAATATGGCTGCCTGCCAAAACGCGCCGGGCATAATGCCTCGCTGATGGCGATGACGTCGACCCTCAATCGCGGGATGCAGCGTTACATTGCGGACAGCAACAGCGCATTGTTGGGGTTACAGCCGGAAGACTGGCTGGAAATGGCGACCCCGGTCAATATCCCGGGCACCAGCAGCGAATATCCGAACTGGCGGCGTAAGCTCTCCACGACCCTTGAGCAGATGTTTGCCGATGAGCGGGTGAATAAGCTGATTAAGGATCTGGATAAGCGGCGCAAAGCGGTCGCTAAGAAGAAATAGTGTCGCCGTTTCCCCGGTGACGCCGGGGAAACGCTGTGAAAAAAGCCAATAAAAAGGCCGGGTCGCGTATGCGGACCCGGCCTTTTTTATGCTGACGCCTGGCTTACACCACCATCCCCAGCAGCAGACAGCCAACCAGGCCGCAGACTGAGATAATGGTTTCCAGCACCGACCACGACCGGATGGTCTCGCCGATGGTGAGGTTGAAGTATTCCTTAAACAGCCAGAATCCCGGATCGTTCACGTGAGAGAAGATAACGCTGCCGGAACCAACCGCAATGACCATCAGTTCCGGGCTGACGCCGGTGGTGGCAATCAGCGGTGCGGCAATCCCGCCGGCGGTGATGGCGGCAACGGTCGCAGAACCGAGCGCAATACGCAGTACCGCCGCGATAGACCAGGCCATAAACAGCGGGGACATGTTGGATTCATGCATGATAGAGGCGATGTATTTATCCATGCCGCTATCCACCAGCACCTGTTTGAAGGCGCCACCGCCGCCGATGATCAACAGCATCATAGCGATAATTTTGATCGAAGAGGTCAGCGTGTCGTTGATCTGCTCCATGGAACGTCCACGGTTCAGGCCGAAGGTGAACAGGGCGATGAGAACCGCAATCAGGGTCGCCATTACCGGGTCGCCGAAGAACTCGGCAACCGGCAGGAAGGCGTGGCCTTTCGGCAGGATCATCTCGGCAACGGCGCGCATCGCCATCAGGATCACCGGTACCAGTGAGGTCCAGACGCTGACGCCAAAGCCCGGCATCTCTTCTTCGGTGAAGGTTTTCGGGTTGTGCAGACCTTCCGGAATCGGTTTATCGATGCCTTTCAGGAAGCGAGCGAAAACCGGACCGGCAAGGATAACCGTCGGAATAGCCAGAATCGTACCGTACAGCAGGGTCTTACCCATATCAGCATGGAAGATTGTGGCAATCGCCGTTGGGCCCGGGTGCGGAGGCAGGAAACCGTGAGTCACGGAGAGCGCGGCCGCCATCGGAACGCCGACGTACAGCAGCGGGATGCGGGCAGACGCGGCAATGGTGAACACCAGCGGCAGCATCAGGACGAAGCCCACTTCGTAGAACAGCGCGAAGCCGACGGTAAAACCGGTCAGCACGACGGCCCACTGGATGTGCTTTTTACCGAACTTAGCGATTAAGGTTGTGGCAATGCGCTGAGCGCCGCCGCAATCCGCCAGCAGCTTACCGAGCATAGCGCCAAAGCCCATGATCAGCGCGAGGCTGCCGAGGGTTCCCCCAACGCCGTTTTTAATGGATACGATGACTTTATCCAGAGGCATGCCTTGCATAAGTCCGACGGCGAGTGCCACCAGAACCAGAGCGATGAAGCCGTTCATTTTGAAACGGATCATCAGCAGTAACAGCAGGGCAACCCCGATAGCAACGATGACTAATGGCATAATTTACCTGGCCTTACATTTGTTATGGGTAACGTCAAATTTCAATCTTTTTCGTTTGCTCTGCCTGAGCCGGCAAACGGTATGGCGCCATAAAATCGACTATCACTCCTGTAGGAAAGGATAGCTGGCTATTTTTATAGCAGCGGTGCCTGAAAGAGATGATACGGGTAACATAGGCGGGTTGAGAATCACCCGCCGGGGTAAAATTTTAAATATGAGACTTAAGTCATACTCTTTCCCGGGTTTTTACCGGGTGGCTCAGGGGGAAATGTTGTGCGGTAACATTGACAGGGGCGGCCCGGCCGGGCAAATGCCGCCGGGCTTAACATCGGGAAGAGGGGCGTACTTAGTAGTAAGAGTGCTCGCCGCGCTGGTGTTCGGTCAGATCGCGCACGCCTTTCAGCTCAGGGAATTCGTTTAGCAGCTGTTTCTCGATCCCTTCTTTCAGGGTCACATCGACCATTGAACAGCCGTTACAACCGCCGCCGAACTGCAGGATGGCCAGACCGTCTTCGGTGATTTCCATCAGCGTGACGCGTCCGCCGTGGCCGGCCAGCTGTGGGTTAATCTGGGATTGCAGCATGTATTCAACGCGTTCCATCAGCGGAGCATCGTCGGAAACTTTGCGCATCTTGGCATTCGGTGCTTTCAGCGTCAGCTGAGAGCCAAGCTGATCGGTGACGAAGTCAATTTCAGCGTCTTCCAGATACGGCGCGCTGAGTTCGTCGACATACGCAGTCAGTTGCTCAAACTTCAGCGCCGTGTCGGTGTCTTCCACCGCATCCGGTGGGCAGTAGGATACGCCGCACTCAGCGTTTGGGGTGCCGGGATTAATCACAAATACGCGAATTTGTGTCCCTTCTTCCTGATTTACCAGCAATTTGGCAAAGTGCGCTTGTGCAGCATCGGAAATACGGATCATAGCGTTGGCCTAATAGTTGACTATTTTACTTGGTTATAATACGCCCATCAGCAGGGGTCTACAAGGTACGGCATATACACCATACCTGAACCGTCGCGGCGCCGTTTTGCAAAAGCAGGCGGGATATTTCAGCGACGGTGCTTCCGGTTGTGACGACATCATCCACAATGGCGATATGGAGGCCGCGCACCGATATTTCAAGCTGAAAGGCATTTTTCAGGTTCTGTTTACGCAAGCGTGCGGAGAGATGGTGCTGGGTCGCAGTGCGTCGGTTGCGCCGCAAAGCGTCATGGTGCCAGGCGCACTGCAGCCAGTGCGCCAACGGTCGGCATAGCAGGTCGCTTTGATTGAAGCCTCGCCGCCATTGACGTCGCTGCCACAGCGGGACGCTGACGAGACGGTCTGGCCGGGGAAATCCTTCCCTCTGGCGAACGCGTAACAGCAGCAGACGGGCCAGCGCTGGCGCCAGCTCCGGTCGACGGGAAAACTTAAGCTGATGTATCAAACCGCTCAGCGGTGGCCGGTAATCATTGACCGTCACCAGCCGTTGCCACGGCGGAGGATCCCGCAGGCAGCGGCCGCAGGAGACTCTGCTGACCGCTGCAGGCAGCCCGCACCGTGGGCAAAGCGAATGGGCAAACGCCAGAGAGGTGGCGCAGCGGGAGCAGATTCCCCAGCGGGCGATCGCCACCGGCATTTGGCATAGCCAGCATAAGCTGTGTGCTGTTAGCATATTTCACCTCGTAATGGTGGAAAGAGAACAGTAACTGATGAACGACATCTGGTGGCAAACCGTGGGGGAAGGAAATTGTCATCTTGTGCTCCTGCACGGATGGGGGCTGAATGCCAGGGTATGGGATTGCGTGACGCCGGAACTGGCCTCGCACTTTACCCTGCATCTGGTTGACCTGCCGGGCTATGGTCGTAGCAGCGGCTTTGGCGCCCTGTCGCTGGAGGAGATGGCGCAGCAGGTACTGAGCCAGGCCCCGGAGCAGGCTATCTGGTTGGGCTGGAGCCTGGGTGGGTTGGTGGCCAGTCAGATTGCCGTGCAACATCCCGGGCGCGTACAGGCGCTGGTCACCGTGGCCTCTTCGCCCTGTTTTGGCGCCGATGGCGACTGGCCCGGGATCAAAGCGGAGGTGCTGAGTGGGTTTCAGCAGCAGCTGAGCCAAGATTTCCAGCGCACCGTGGAGCGGTTTCTGGCGCTGCAAACGATGGGGACGGAAAGCGCTCGTCAGGATGCCCGGGCGTTGAAAAGTACCGTGCTGTCGTTGCCGATGCCATCCTCAGAAGCGTTGAACGGCGGGCTGGAGATCCTTAAAACGGCCGATTTACGCCAGCCGCTGGCCGCATTCACACAGCCATTCCTGCGGCTGTATGGCCGACTGGATGGCCTGGTGCCGCGCAAAATTGTTCCGGTTCTGGATGCATTATGGCCGCAGAGTGAATCCATGGTCTTTGAAAAAGCGGCCCATGCCCCGTTCATCTCGCACCCGCAGGCGTTCTGTGAGCCACTGGTGGCGTTGAAAAATCGCCTGCGCAATTATTTTTAGCAGGCTGTGGCAAAAATCCCGACCATAGCAATACTTAGGTTGTCACGGGGAGCATGCGTTTCTGTCGCCGCCGTGGCCTATAAAAACAACCTTATGGAGAGTTGAGGCTATGAAACTTATTACGGGTATTGTTGCATCTCTGGTGATTGGGTCCCTGTCTTTTGGCGCGTTTGCAGCGAAAGAGATTCAAAAAGATGAAGTGGCGTCAATGAAGCTGACGAAAATCGGCAGCATTACGACCTCAAAAACAACGTCACCGATGGATGCAAAGCGCGATCTGTCGAAGAAGGCGGATGAGCTGGGCGGCAAGTACTTTGTGGTGATTGCCGGTTCGAAAAACGAGAAAACCGTTCACGCAAACGCCGACGTCTACAAATAAGCAAAAGCGGGTCTCAGGACCCGCTTTGGTTTTATTGCTCATAGGCTTATTGCCCAGCGGTATCAGCGCAGCGCCCACCACTCTTGCAAGCAGGCTTTTCCCTCAGGGCAACTTTTGCAGCTGCCGGACAAACAGCCGTTCGCGTCTTCCGTTATGCGCACGGCTTTCCCCATGGCTTCCAGACGACTCAGCATGGCATCGACCAGCGGCTGCGGAGCATGCAGGCGAGCGCTGAGCTGTGTCGCCTGCATACGCCCCTGCAGGGCCAGCATATCGCGTACTTCAATCAACGACGCCATGATAACTCCTTAGTGACAATCACCTGCCGGACTCTGGCAGCAGGATGACGGCGTTTTACGCGTCGCCAGCAGGGAGACATCAACCCGACTGCGTGCCCGGCGTAACAGAGCAAAGACCATGATGTTAAACAGCACCACCGCCAGGATACACACCAGACTGTAGCGCGGATGCTGGCTGAAACTCACGGTCTGGTAGTACAGCGTAGAGAGCGAGTAGGCGATGTTCAGTCCCCATAAGATGGAGAATGACATCCAGCCGCGGCTGGATTCGCGAGCGATAGCCCCCATCACCGAGATGCACGGAATATAGAGCAGAACGAAAATCAGGTAGCTGTAGGCGGCCGCCGCGCTGCCGAATTTGCTGCCCATGACCCCCATGGCGCCGGTTTCCATTTCACCATCGCCTTTGCTGGCTTCGATAGGGTTAGCCAGAACGCTCAGGCTGAAGGTATCTTTCAGGCTCTGCCAGGTTTCGTCCAGCGCGGCCAGCAGTTCGTCGCCGAGGTGGAACTCCTGCGGATTAAACGCTTCATTCTGAATATCTTCGGCGGTGTAGAGCGTGTTCAGCGTCCCGACGACCACCTCTTTCGCCATTGCGCCGGTAAACAGTCCGACGGTGGCCTGCCAGTTATCTTCATGCACGCCAATAGGTTTAAAAATCGGCGTGATAATACGACTGACGGAGGCCAGCGCCGAATCGTTAATGTTGTCCACCAGCTTACCGTTAAGCGAGAAGCTGTTCAGGGCGCTAAGGAAGATACTGACGATGACGATAACTTTACCCGCGCGCAGCACAAAGCCTTTCAGCCGTTGCCAGGTCTGGATGACCAGACTTTTGATATGCGGGACGTGGTAGACCGGTAGCTCCATTACGAACGGCGATGCTTCGCCGCGCATAATGGTGTGTTTGAGCATCAGGCCGGTCAGGATAGCCATCACGATCCCGAGCAGATACAGCGAGAAGACCGCCAGCGCGCCATTCTGACCAAAGAACGCGGCGGCGAACACGGCGAAGATCGCCAGGCGCGCGCCGCAGGACATAAACGGCGCCATCATGATGGTCATCAGGCGTTCGCGCGGTGCATCCAGCGTGCGCGCCCCCATCACCGACGGCACGTTGCAGCCGAAGCCGACAATCAGCGGCACGAAAGATTTCCCCGGTAGCCCCAGCGCCTGCATCAAGCGGTCCATGACGAATGCCGCTCGCGCCATATAGCCGGAATCCTCAAGGAAGGAGAGGAACAGATACATCATGCCGATTTGCGGCACCAGCGGCAGCACGGTGTTGATACCGCCGCCCAGCCCCTGGGCAAGGAAAACGGTTAGCCAGTCCGGGAAATGCAGGGTATAGCCCAGCCACTGAATGCCGTGAATAAAGATAGCCACGGACCCGGCGTCAAAGATGGGTTGTAACGCGCCGCCGATGTTGATCGCCAGCAGGAACATCAGGTACATGACAAATAAGAAGATGGGCAGCCCCAGCACGCGGCTGAGGATGATTTTGTCCATCGCGGTGGTGAAACGACTCGGTTCAGCGGTGAGCGTGTTGCTGACGGCGTCGCAGATGGCGGCAATGCTCTGATAGCGAGCATCCGCGATGTGCAGCGCCGGATCGGCAATTTCCGCACTCAGATTCGCCAGGGCATCGTCGAGCTTATGCGCGGCGTTTCCGGCGTACTCGCGGCTGTAAATATCGCCTTCCAGCATCTGCAGACCCAGCCAGCAACGCTGACGTTGCGGAATTTCTGGCGCCATCTCCTGAGCCAGCTTTTCGGCTTCACGCAGCAGCGGCTGCGGGTAGTGCACCAGCTCAAGCGACGTATTTTGCTGGTGGCGGTCGACGGCCATTTTTAAGGCTTCGATACCGCGTCCGCGAGTCGAGACCAGCGGGATCACCGGGCAACCCAGGCGGGCTGCCAGCGCGTCAACGTCGATCCGGATTTTTTGCTTTTCGGCAATATCCAGCATATTCAACGCAACGATGCAGGGGATGCCCAGCTCCAGCAGCTGCAGCGTCAGATAGAGGTTGCGTTCCAGGTTTGAGGCGTCGACCACGTTAATCAGCATGTCGGCATCGCCGCTGAGGATATAGTGACAAGCGATCTGCTCATCTAAAGAGGTCTGTGAAGAGATCGTCGTCAGCGAATAGGTGCCGGGCAGGTCTACCAGCGTGACCTGGTGGTCGGTGGTGGTAAAGGCTCCTTCTTTGCGTTCGACGGTGACCCCGGCCCAGTTGCCGACGCGCTGACGAGCGCCGGTAAGCTGATTAAATAATGTTGTTTTGCCGGAGTTCGGATTACCAATTAAACCAAGAGTTAACTTTTTCATATTTCAGACTCTGAGTACCGGGTCAGGTGTTATTGTGCAACCGCTTCCAGTTCTATTAAATCGAGATCTTTTTTGCGTAATACCAGACTTACACGTCGGGTTTCGATATGCACGGGATCGCCGAGCGGCGCGACGCGGACCACATTAAAAGAGGAACCTGGCAGCATGCCAAGAGACAATAGTTTCTGACGATAAGCCGGACTAATATCACGAGAGAAACCCGTGATTTTCCACGCACTATCAGGAGTGAATTGCATAGGGCCTACCTGTAATCGCTAACTGAACGAGAGTTTACCGTGTGCGGTCATCGCACAGTACCGGGGAGCATAGTCAACGGAGAAGAAGATATATTTACTATGAATGATGATAATGATAATGGTTTTTATCATCAATACATAAATGGTTTAATAATCGACATTTGCCGGAAATATGCTGTTTTTTTGATATGACGCAAGGTCTGCACTGTAGCGCTAAATAAGGGTAATATTTATTTTGTCATTTAATGTTTAATTAAGGTTTCATTGGTTAACAAAATGAAACCTTAATAAATGACTTATTTACTCGCCTTTATTAGCCGGAGCTAATCGGTTTCCGGAGTATACCAACATGGGGTCAGAGAATAATGCGGAGAAAGCGGCCCCTGCAATGAGGGGCCGGAAAAGGGTTAGCGTTTTTTACCCATGGCTGCTGCCAGCGCGTCCATCATGGCGCTGTTGCCAGCGGACTGCGCCTCACGGCCGCGCGGTTTCGCCGCTTTTGCCGCCGGGCGGTTGCCCTGCGCACGATCGCTCCCGCCGCCGCGCCGGGCGTTGCTCTCGCCCGGCTGCTCGTCAAGACGCATGGTCAGTGCGATGCGTTTACGCTGCAGGTCGACCTCCATCACTTTAACCTGCACGATATCGCCAGCTTTGACGACGGTATGCGGATCGTCGACGAATTTATTCGACAGCGACGAAATATGCACCAGGCCATCCTGGTGAACGCCGATATCGACAAAGGCGCCAAAGTTGGTGACGTTGGTAACCGCACCTTCCAGTACCATGCCCGGCAGCAGGTCGTTCATGGTTTCCACGCCATCGGCGAACTTCGCAGTTTTAAACTCCGGACGCGGGTCGCGACCGGGTTTTTCCAGCTCTTTGATAATGTCGGTGACGGTTGGCACACCGAATTTCTCATCGGTGAAGTCGGCCGCTTTCAGATTGCGTAATTCGCTGCTGTTGCCCATCAGATCGCTTAACGCCTGCCGGGTGGCGGCCAGAATGCGCTCGACGATAGGATATGCTTCCGGGTGAACGGTGGAGGCATCCAGCGGGTTGTCGCCGTGGTTGATGCGCAGGAACCCGGCGCACTGCTCGAAGGCTTTGGGACCGAGGCGGCTGACTTTCAGCAGCTGCTGACGGTTCTGGAACTGGCCGTTTTCATCACGCCAGGCGACGATGTTCTGCGCCATCATCCGCGTCAGGCCCGCCACGCGGGTAAGCAGCGGCACGGAAGCGGTGTTCAGATCCACGCCGACGGCGTTAACACAGTCTTCGACCACCGCATCCAGCTTGCGCGCCAGCTGTGACTGGCTGACGTCGTGCTGGTACTGGCCCACGCCGATGGACTTCGGATCGATTTTAACCAGCTCGGCCAGCGGATCCTGCAGACGACGGGCAATTGAAACGGCGCCGCGCAGAGAAACATCGAGGTCCGGGAACTCCAGGGCCGCCAGTTCGGAAGCTGAGTAGACGGAAGCCCCGGCTTCGCTGACGATCACTTTCTGCGCGGTGACTTTCGGGAACTGTTGCTGCACATCGAGGAAGAAGCGCTCGGTTTCGCGGGAGGCGGTGCCGTTGCCGATAGCGACCAGTTCAACGTTGTGCTTTTCACACAGCGCGGCGACGACAGATGCCGCTTTGGCGGCCTGTCCGGTGTGCGGATAGATGGTGTCTGTGGCGACCAGTTTACCGGTGCCATCTACCACGGCGACTTTCACGCCGGTACGCAGGCCTGGGTCGAGGCCCATGGTGGCGCGCAACCCGGCGGGGGCGGCCATCAGCAGATCGTGCAGGTTACGGGCAAACACGTTGATGGCTTCATCTTCCGCGCGTTCGCGCACGGTGCCCATCAGCTCGGTTTCCAGGTGCATCAGCACCTTAATGCGCCATGTCCAGCTGACAACCCCTTTGCGCCAGCTGTCGGCTGCGGCATTGTTCAAGCGTAAACCGAGATGGTCGATAATAATCTGTTCGCAGTGGCTCTCTTTCGGCGGCTCGTCAAACTGCGGGTCGGCATTCAGGGCCAGCTGCAGAATGCCTTCATTACGGCCGCGGAACATCGCCAGCGCGCGGTGCGAAGGGACGGTAGCGATAGGCTCATGGTGATCGAAGTAGTCGCGGAATTTTGCCCCTTCCTCTTCTTTGCCGCCCACTACCGTGGCAACCAGGTGCGCATTCTTCCACAGGTAGTCACGCACCTTCGCCAGCAGCGCGGCGTCTTCAGCAAAGCGCTCCATCAGGATATAACGCGCGCCATCCAGTGCGGCTTTGGTATCGGCGACGCCTTTATCGGCATCGACAAACTTCGCCGCTTCTGTTTCCGGATCGTGGGACGGTTCGTTCCATAGCAGATCCGCCAGCGGCTCCAGCCCGGCTTCAATGGCGATTTGCCCGCGGGTGCGGCGTTTCGGTTTATATGGCAGGTAAAGGTCTTCGAGCTCGGTTTTGCTCAGCGTGGTGGTAATCGCCTTTTCCAGCGCATCGGTCAGCTTACCCTGTTCGCCGATCGATTTGAGGATCGATTGACGACGGTCTTCCAGTTCACGCAGATAACCAAGGCGGGTTTCCAGATTACGCAGCTGCGTGTCATCCAGACCGCCGGTGACTTCTTTACGATAGCGTGCGATAAACGGCACGGTGTTCCCTTCATCAAGCAGGCGAACGGCAGCTTCTACCTGTTCAGACCTGGCCTGAAGTTCACCCGCAATAATGCGGCAGAGCGAATCATTCATCATGTCTATTTCATCTTGTGGATCGAAAATCAGGGGGATAGTTATACGGACTGGCACGGCAAAATGCCAGTCGTGGCACGAGGCTCTCAGATTGTTCCGGACGCGCTATTTCACATATTCGATATTGTTGACGTACCAGCTGGCTTCGCCGGAGGGCGTGTTGACCACCGCCAGGTCGCCGACCTCTTTTTTCAGCAGCGCGCGAGCCATCGGCGAGTCGATAGAGATGTAGTCTTTACGTCCGAAAATCTCATCGTAACCGACGATGCGAAAGCGCTTGGTGTCGCCATCATCGTTTTCGATTTCAACCCACGCGCCGAAAAACACCTTGCCCTCCTGCTGCGGGGAGTAATCGACGATTTTCAGATTTTCCAGACATTTGGTGAGATAGCGTACCCGGCGGTCGATTTCACGCAGCCGTTTTTTGTTGTACTGGTAATCGGCATTTTCGCTACGATCGCCAAGGCTGGCCGCCCAGGTCACTTTTTTGGTGACCTCAGGGCGTTCTTCACGCCACAAATAGTCCATTTCTTTTTTAAGTTTTTCATACCCTTCACGGGTGATCAGCGGCGTTTTCATTTATCGTTCTACCTTCTGATTGTCGGACACTGTACGCGGCGGTGTGCGGTTGCGCACAATTCGTAGTGCGTAATAATACCGACAGGATAAATAATGTGTCTTATGATTAAATGTATACTTAAGCTGCTGTTAAATATGCTTTGTAACAATTTAGCCTGGAATATATACCAGATTTAGCTGGTCGGCGACCCGGGCTTTTTTGAGAATACGCACTGACAATTGCAGTGAACCTTTGGGAGTATAAACAATGCAAGAGAATTATAAGATTCTGGTTGTCGACGACGACATGCGCCTGCGTGCGCTGCTCGAACGTTATCTGACCGAGCAAGGCTTCCAGGTTCGAAGCGTCGCCAACGCTGAACAAATGGATCGTCTGTTGACTCGTGAGTCCTTCCACCTGATGGTGCTGGATTTGATGCTGCCGGGCGAAGATGGTCTCTCCATTTGTCGTCGTCTGCGTAGCCAAAGCAACCCGATGCCGATCATTATGGTTACGGCGAAAGGGGAAGAGGTTGACCGTATTGTGGGCCTCGAAATCGGTGCGGACGACTATATTCCAAAACCGTTCAACCCGCGTGAGCTGCTGGCCCGTATCCGCGCCGTGCTGCGTCGCCAGGCGAATGAGCTGCCGGGTGCGCCGTCACAGGAAGAGGCGGTCATCGCCTTTGGTAAATTCAAGCTGAATCTCGGCACCCGCGAGATGTTCCGTGAAGATGAACCGATGCCGCTCACCAGCGGTGAATTTGCGGTACTGAAAGCGCTGGTTAGCCATCCGCGTGAGCCGCTCTCCCGCGATAAACTGATGAACCTTGCTCGCGGTCGCGAATATTCCGCGATGGAGCGTTCCATCGATGTACAAATTTCCCGTCTGCGCCGCATGGTCGAAGAGGATCCGGCCCATCCGCGTTACATCCAGACCGTGTGGGGGCTAGGCTACGTCTTCGTACCGGACGGCTCTAAGGCATGAAACGCGTGCGTTTTTCGCCGCGAAGCTCGTTTGCTCGCACCCTGTTATTGATAGTCACCTTGCTGTTTGTCAGCCTGGTGACGACCTATCTGGTGGTGCTGAATTTTGCGATTCTACCGAGCCTCCAGCAGTTTAATAAGGTGCTGGCATACGAAGTGCGTATGCTGATGACCGATAAACTGCAGCTGGAGGATGGCACCCAGCTGGTGGTGCCGCCGGCGTTTCGTCGCGAAATTTATCGCGAACTGGGCATTTCGCTCTATTCCAATGAAGCGGCGGAAGACGCAGGCCTGCGCTGGGCGCAGCACTATGAGTTTTTAAGTCAGCAGATGGCGCACCAGCTCGGTGGGCCAACCGAAGTGCGGGTCGAGGTCAACAAAAGCTCCCCCGTGGTGTGGTTGAAAACCTGGCTGTCGCCGAATATCTGGGTGCGCGTACCGCTGACGGAAATCCACCAGGGCGACTTCTCGCCGCTGTTCCGCTATACCCTGGCGATTATGCTGCTGGCGATCGGCGGCGCCTGGCTGTTTATCCGTATTCAAAACCGGCCGCTGGTCGATCTTGAGCATGCGGCGCTGCAGGTCGGGCGAGGCATCATTCCGCCGCCGCTGCGGGAGTACGGTGCATCCGAAGTGCGTTCGGTCACCCGGGCCTTTAACCACATGGCCGCAGGCGTAAAACAGCTGGCAGACGATCGTACGCTGTTAATGGCCGGCGTCAGCCACGATCTGCGTACGCCGCTGACGCGTATTCGCCTGGCGACGGAGATGATGGGGGAAGAAGACGGTTACCTTGCCGAGTCGATCAACAAAGACATTGAAGAGTGTAACGCCATCATCGAGCAGTTTATTGATTACCTGCGCACGGGCCAGGAGATGCCGATGGAGCTGGCGGATCTTAACTCGGTGCTCGGTGAAGTTATCGCGGCGGAAAGCGGTTACGAACGTGAAATCGCGACGGACCTGCAGGCCGGCGAGATCCCGCTGCGCATTCATCCGCTCTCTATCAAGCGCGCGCTGGCCAATATGGTGGTTAACGCCGCGCGTTATGGCAACGGCTGGATTAAGGTCAGCAGCGGTAGCGAAGCCAGCAGCGCCTGGTTCCAGGTCGAGGATGATGGCCCGGGGATTAAGCCAGAACAACGCGAGCATCTGTTCCAGCCGTTTGTGCGTGGCGATAGCGCCCGCAGCACCAGCGGTACCGGGCTGGGGCTGGCGATTGTGCAGCGTATTATCGATAACCATAACGGTCGTCTGGAGATTGGCTCCAGCGAGCGGGGCGGGCTGTTGATTCGCGCCTGGCTGCCGGTTCCGGTTCAACGTGCGCTAACGCCGACGAAACAGAGCAAAGAGAGTTAAGCGGCCGCTCGCGGCAGTCTGAATCGCGCGAGTCGGCGCGAGAGCATTAAAAAGCCGGGCATTGCCCGGCTTATTCTTTATAAATACACGGTTAGCGCTTCGGGCCGGCAGCGACCAGCGCGGCGCCCGCTGGCGTATCGGTGTACTTCTCGAAGTTCTCTACGAACAGCTTCGCCAGCTGCTCGGCTTTCTCCTGCCACTGCTCTGGCGAACCGTAGGTGTTACGCGGGTCGAGGATGTGCGTATCGACACCTGGCAGCGAGGTTGGGATCTGCAAATCGAACATCGGCAGCGTGAAGGTTTCCGCATTGTCCAGCGACCCGTCGAGAATGGCATCGATAATGGCGCGGGTATCTTTAATCGAGATACGTTTGCCGGTGCCGTTCCAGCCGGTGTTGACCAGATAAGCCTGCGCACCGGATGCCTGCATGCGCTTCACCAGAACCTCAGCATACTGCGTCGGGTGCAGCGACAGGAATGCGGCACCGAAGCAGGCGGAGAAGGTTGGCGTCGGTTCAGTGACGCCACGTTCGGTACCGGCCAGCTTAGCGGTAAAGCCAGAGAGGAAGTGATACTGGGTCTGGTCTGCCGTCAGGCGCGATACCGGCGGCAGTACGCCGAATGCATCCGCCGTCAGGAAGATAACTTTGGTGGCATGGCCCGCTTTCGAGATCGGCTTAACGATGTTCTCGATATGATCGATCGGGTAGGAGACACGGGTGTTCTCGGTTTTCGACCCATCGTCGAAATCAATCGTGCCGTCCGCGCGAACCACCACGTTTTCCAGCAGCGCATCACGACGAATCGCGTGATAGATATCTGGCTCTGCGGCTTCGGAGAGTTTGATGGTCTTGGCATAGCAGCCGCCTTCGAAGTTGAAGACGCCATCGTCATCCCAGCCGTGCTCGTCATCGCCGATCAGACGGCGTTTCGGATCGGTGGAAAGGGTGGTTTTGCCGGTGCCGGAGAGGCCAAAGAAGACCGCCACGTCGCCTTTCTCGCCCACGTTAGCGGAACAGTGCATTGATGCGATCCCCTGCAGCGGCAGCAGGTAGTTCATGATAGAGAACATCCCTTTCTTCATTTCGCCGCCGTACCAGGTACCACCAATCAGCTGGATCCGCTCGGTCAGGTTGAAGGCAACGAAGTTTTCAGAGTTGAGTCCCTGCTCCTTCCACTGCGGGTTGGTGCATTTGGCGCCGTTCATCACGATGAAATCCGGCTTAAAGTTGGCCAGTTCTTCATCGGATGGGCGAATAAACATGTTCTTGACGAAGTGTGCCTGCCAGGCCACTTCGGTAATGAAGCGTACGCTCAGACGCGTGTCGGCATTGGCGCCGCAGAACGCATCAACGATGAACAGACGCTTGCCGGAAAGCTGATGAGTGACCAGATCTTTCAGGTGCTGCCAGGTTTCCTGCGAGAGCGGTTTGTTGTCGTTTTTACCGTTGCCTTTATCAGACCACCACACGGTATCGCGGGTTGTATCGTCACGAACGATATATTTATCTTTCGGCGAACGACCGGTAAAGATACCGGTATCGACGGCGATCGCGCCCAGATTGGTGAGTACGCCGCGCTCATACCCTTCCAGAGTGGGATCGAGTTCTTCTTGATACAACGTATCGTAACTAGGGTTGTGGACGATATCCTGGACGTCATTGATACCATAAGCCTTGAGATCCTGCGGGGTTAAACCATTATTAACGCGCATGTCACTGCTCCTTAGCCAATAATATATACTGCTTTAAATTGTAGGGGTTCTTTCGGGGTATAGACCGCGACCAGGCTCATAGATTTACGTATCTCGACAAACGCCTTACTTACGAAAAACACGGTGACTCCTGTCACGAAACATGCGTGATTATCTCAGGAAATTGGCCGTTGGTGGGGATAGATGTTTCTTATTGGTTAAAAAGTAATTAAAAAAACTGCTGAATTGTGAATGTAATCGCTTTCTTGAAAGAAAATTACGTAACTCTTTCAGTGAAAATCGATTCATCACGCGAGGAAATAGTTGACGGCAGGCGCGGCGAAGGCAGAAAACCTCCGCCGCGAGCTCTGGTGGGCAGGATTATCAGTGAACCTGCGGGTCGGCCGGAGAGGCATTATTGCGAATCTCGGCGATATCCATGGCGTTGAACAGGTAATGATTGCCGCAGTAATCGCAGTGCATATCAATTTCACCTTCGTCAGCGAGAATGCTGTCGATCTCTTCATCCGGCAGCGTTTTCAGCGCCCCGGCGCAGCGTTCGCGGGAACAGGTACACTTAAATTCCACATTCTGCGGATCGTATACGGTCACTTCTTCTTCGTGATACAGACGCCACAGGACGTCAGTCGCTGAGAGGGTGAACAGTTCCTCGGCTTTGATGGTCTCAGTGAGCGTAGCCAGATGGTCGAAATCATTGGCCTGGGTCTCTTGTGCCGGCATCACCTGAAGCAGCATGCCGCCCGCCATCGGTTTCCCTTCATGTTCGCCGGTGCGAATGATAAGGCGCGTCGGCAACTGTTCTGAGCGCTGGAAATAATCTTCCAGGCAAGCCGCCAGGGTGTCGCCTTCCAGACCGACCACGCCCTGATAGCGCTCGCCTTCATCCGGAGAGATGGTGATGACCAGATACCCGTTACCGACCAGCGTTTTCAGGTCCGCATCTGCCGGAATGTCGCCCTGAGTCCGCGCGACGCCGCGCAGCTGCTGCTGATTCGTCCCGTTGATTACCGCCAGAGACAGAGGACCATCGCCCTGCAGCTGCACGGTGATATCGCCGGCAAACTTCAGCGTCGCGGTCAGCAGGCTGGTGGCAACGAGCAGCTCTGCCAGCACGGTTTTGACCGGCTGCGGGTAGCTGTGGTTCGCCAGAATCTGTTCCAGGGTTTCCGAAACGGTAACCAGTTCACCGCGTACGGCATAGTTTTCAAACAGATAACGATGTAATTGATCGTGTTGAGTCATAATGGTCTCTCTTGCTGGCAACAGCGGTGCCTACAGGTATAGGCGGTTACTCACTGTCGCCGTGTTTAAATCTCATCAGGTCGCGGCGTTCTTTCTTGTCCGGACGTCTGTCGGGATGCGGCATGGTCAGCGCGTTCATTTTGCGCGCCAGCGCCATTTTCTCGCGTTTTTCGATGCTCTCTGCCGTCTCTTCATACAAGGCGACGGCTTCACTGGCAGGTCGGCGCTGTTCGGTTATCCCTTTGACCAGCAGAATACGTTCGTCGTTGCCCTGGCGTAGCGTCAGAGTGGCGCCCGGCTCAACGATTTTACCCGGCTTGCTGCGCTGTCCGTTGTAATGCACCTTGCCGCCTTCAATCATCTCGCGCGCCAGCGCACGGGTTTTATAAATGCGGGCTGCCCAAAGCCATTTGTCCAGCCTGACGGCTTCGACGGGCTTCTCTTTCATGGCCTCTCCTTTGGGGTCAGCGAAGGGATCAGGCGCCGGTAGTCGTTCAATCCCGGATGTCGGGCATAGCTTTTTTCCGCCAGCCCGGAATCCGGATTCGTGACGCCCAGGCAGTAGCGAACACCAAACTGAGCCGCGGCATCGAGAATCGCCTCGCTATCGTCAACAAAGAGCGTTTTGCGCGCATCGAAGCCGGTTTCTTCCGCCACCGCACGCCACAGACGCTGATCTTCTTTCGGATAACCAAATGTGTGGGTAGAAAGCAATAAATCAAGGTGTGCGTCGAGACCGGTATGTTCAAGCTTTACCGCCAGATTGTGCGGATGGGCGTTGGTCAGCAGGATGCGCCGCTTGCCGCTGGCCTTGAGCGCATCAAGGAACGGGACGGTATCTTCACGCAGGGCTGCTCTTGGCCCCTGCTCGCTGGTCATCGCACGAATATCCAAATTCAGGCGCTCGCTCCAGTAGTCCAGACAGTACCAGTTTAGCGTATGCTGCACCGCGTGATACTCCTGGTGCATCGCCTCTTTGGCCTCCTGCAGGTTGAGCCCGCGTGCCGCTCCCCAGGTTTCCGGCACCAGTTTTTGCCAAAAATAGTTGTCGAAGGCGAGGTCGAGCAGCGTGCCATCCATATCCAGCAGAACGGTATCAACCTCCTGCCAGGCGATATCAAAATGCATGGTGAGTCTCCAGCGAGGGGAAATGCGCGACAGGGTATCACACCCCGCCGCGCAGGGAATTACTCTTGATGTTCCGGCGAGGGGATGAGTACCGGATTCAGGCAGCTTTCGTAGTATTTCTGAATATCTTCCATTCGCTGGCGATGACGCTGGTAGCGACGAATCGTCAGGATCCCGTGCCACGACATGCAGCCCAGCATGGTCAGCAGAAGCAGCGTCGTCCCCAGATAGCGCCACAGACCTGAACGGTCTGGAATACGATGCAGGTTGATGTGCTGCGTGCCATTGGCATCGGTATAGAGATTGGTCACAATCCCCTCGGCGTGGAACGGCGTATGCATCAGCATTCTGGCCAGACGCTGCAGTTCGCCCCACTGTTCATGCGCCGGATAGTCATACAAGCTGGTGGTCGGCCACGGCTGATTGACCAGATCGCTGCCTTCATCACTGACAATCAGGAAACCGCCGGGAGCCGGACTGTTAAGGGCCTGCGCTGCGCGTGAGGTTTCGCGAATGACAAACGGTGCCGTTGAGGTGGTGACCAGATTTTCCAGCGACTCGGCGCTAACCGGGCGCAGCAGAACGTTGACGCCATCCAGCTTGCCCGAGTTGGCGCGTTTGGTGAGCGCTTCCCAGTTACGCGTATTGCCCAGGTTAACCAGCGCGTTTTTCAAACGGGTACAGTCATCTTTTGCCGCACACAGGTTGTTGGTTTTTATGACGATATCGCCAAAATCATCCAGCAGCACCATGCCTGATTTCTGAATCGCCGAGCGCAGCGCGGGGCTGACGTGCGAGTCATCGTCCGGATCGGGATGTAGCTGGCGCTGCACGGATTGCATCAGCGCCGTGGCTTTGCCGACGACGTCGGACTCAGGAAGCGGTAGGGGAGGCGCGTCATTCCAGATGATCTGCGAGCAATCAAACGGCATAAACGGCGAGTTCTCTTTCGCCGTCCAGCTATCCGGCGAGTGGATATTGCAGGTTCCGGTACCTTTCAATCGCAGCGTATCGCCGAGGCGAACCTGCGACTTCTCCAGCTGGGCAACGGTAGTCGCTTCAATGGTTTGCGCCCCTTTCAGCCATGAAAGCGTAAACTTAAACGGCATATTCAGCGGGACGCTGGCCCACAGCATCACCACCACCAGCAGTGCGCCGATAGCGATAATGGCGCTACGCAGCCAGTACTGAAGCGGGAAGTTTTTCACTTCATCGTGCAACGACAGGAAGCGCCCCTGACGCACGACGTGACGGCTGAGATAGATATCGATATCCGTCTGCTGGCCGAGATCCTGGGCAATCCAGGGCTGCCAGTGGCGCGGATAGATCAGATCGATAATACCCAGGGAGATATTATTGATATGCTCCTGGTCATTTTCGCCAAACAGACCCCAGCGTTTGGGCATCCCGCGCAGGCAGTGGATCTCCCGGAGCGCCGCTTTACGCGGCGGCGCGTAGATACCCCACAGGCCCGCAGCCAGGAACAGTAGTCCACCGAGCAGTAGCCACGGGGTAAAAACATAGGGGCTTATCAGGCTGAAGTAAAACAGCAGGAACGAGGTGACGATAAAGATCGCTTCACGCAGCCCATCCGGCCGACTCAGCGCGTATTCCTCTGCCGTTTCCTGGCGAATGCTCAACAGCTCGATCTGCTCGCTCTCTTCCCCGCGGATTGACGCCTGGGTTGACGACGTCCGTTCGAGGGCATAACTGCGGCTCTCCTGCGGGTAGTCGCTGAGCGCATGGCCATTGAGGGCAATGACCAGCGGCAGGCTGTCGGTGGGTATCAGCTCAACGCTATTTTCGTCATTGATATACTGCTCCCAGAAAGGCGGCAGATGCACCTCCACCGAGTCGAGGAAGTAGCGCCATTTGTTCGGGTCATCGGTGGTAATGCCATAGCGCGTAATGGCGCGGGTCACCGTGAAAACAGTATCGCTCTGTTGGGTGAGAGACATTACGGCAGGGGCAACGCTTGCCCCCGATGCCGGCATTTGTCGGGCGTGGTTGAGACCTTCAAGGTACTTTTCCACCGCGCGGCGTTCTTGCTCAGAAAGCTTGCGGGTGACGGCATCGCTAAAGGCATGCAGGAGAGGGAGGCGGCGACGTCTGGCATGCGATCGATACCACCACCCGATAAGCAATGCGCAGATTAGCAGAGCTGTGAAAGAAATCAGAAAGGTGCCCATGCCCATCCCATCGTAGTTATTCTTTTCTTACAGGTGTCTTTAGTTGCTTAACACTTTGCGTGAACCTGCAGTGTGCTCTCGGCAGATATCGTATGTATACGGGAAAATTTATTGTGCGATACAGCAGCATACAAGCTTATCAAAATCGTTAAAATCCAGGAATCAGTAAATTCTCAAAAACATTTCAACCTATTGACTTTTTTATCTTTCTGATTCTCTCGTTTTGCGAGTGCAGGTTGCAACTATGTAAATAAGTGGCGAATTGAATTGCCGAAACCGTGCTGCGTATCGCACAATGACTTCTGGAATCACAGCATAGATCGATAACAATGAGCAAATCATTACAAAAACCCACCATTCTCAATGTTGAAACAGTAGCGCGCTCGCGTCTTTTTAACGTTGAAAGCGTGGACCTGGAATTCAGCAACGGCGTGCGTCGCGTTTATGAACGCATGCGCCCTTCGACGCGTGAAGCCGTGATGATTGTACCGATTGTCGATGACCATCTCATTCTGATTCGTGAATATGCCGTTGGCACCGAATCTTATGAGCTTGGTTTTTCTAAAGGGCTGATTGATCCGGGTGAAACCGTCATGGAAGCCGCTAACCGTGAACTGAAAGAAGAGGTCGGTTTCGGCGCCAATAAGCTGACGTTCCTGAAAAAACTGAGCATGGCACCCTCCTATTTCTCCAGCAAGATGAATATCCTGGTGGCTGAAGATCTGTACCCGGAATCGCTGCCTGGCGATGAGCCGGAACCTTTACCGCAGGTGCGCTGGCCGCTGTCGCAGCTAATGGCGCTGTTGGATGATGAAGATTTTAACGAAGCGCGCAACGTCAGCGCCCTGTTTTTGGTCCGCGAATGGCTGAAGGCTCAGGGACGCCTGTAGACCGCCCGGCGTCTTGCCAAATATCCGGCCTGTCACCATGGCCTGCAGAGAGAAGCAGAAAAAAAGCGCCCGCAGGCGCTTTTTTTGTCAGAACAGTTCGTGGGTTTCACCGCCACCATCGGTGATCGTGGTCCCCACTTCATGCACCGCCTGATGGGTCGGCTGTGTGCCATCAATGAAGTATTCGGCGCGGCTGTTACCGCCGCTCGCCAGCTGACCGGTGCTGCGGTCGATATTGACCGTTACCACGCCAGGCGGCGGGGTTAATGGCTCTTCAGGTACGCCTTCCAGCACGCGTTTCATAAAGTCATCCCAGGCTGGCTGGGCGCTTTTGGCTCCCCCCTCATAGCCGGAAATCTGATCTTTAATCGCGCCGGATGCGGTAGTCCGCCCCAGATCGCGGCGGTGATCGTCAAAACCAATCCATACCGACGTCACGACGCCCGGGCCGTAGCCGGAGAACCACGCATCTTTTGAGCTGTTGGTGGTCCCCGTTTTACCGCCGATATCGTGGCGCTGCAGATCGCGCCCGGCGCGCCAGCCGGTACCCATCCAGCCCGGTTCGCCGAAGATGTTACTGTTCAGGGCGCTTTTAATCAGGAATGACAATGGCGTGCTAATCACATGCGGCGCATATTCCTGGGCGCCGGATTGGGCAACCAGCGCCTGGTTGACCTGTTCAAGCTCTGGCTGCGGCGGCACCGCGGAGTTCTGCGGTGTTGTCGAGGTCGCGACATCTTCGACATCCTTATTTTCCAGCACGTCGGATTTCGGCGTATCGCCGTAAATGACCGGCAGGTTGCACTGCGGACAGGCAACTTTAGGCCGCTCCTCAAAGATCACGCCGCCCTGATCGGTCTCGATTTTGCTGATAAAGAATGGCGTAACCAGGAAGCCGCCGTTGGCCATCACCGAATAACCGCGCGCAACCTGCAGCGGCGTAAAGGATGCGGACCCCAGCGCCAGCGACTCGGTATGCACGATATTCCCCGCCGGGAAACCGAAACGCTGTAGATACTCCGCCGCGTAATCCACGCCCATGGCACGCATGGCGCGAACCATCACGACGTTCTTCGACTGCCCCAGTCCCTGACGCAAGCGAATCGGGCCGGCGTACTGCGGCGGGGAGTTTTTCGGCTGCCAGTCGGAACCGGCACCGGCGTCCCAACGGGAAATCGGCACATCGTTAAGCATACTGGCCAGCGTCAGGCCTTTATCCATTGCCGCGGTGTAGAGGAACGGCTTAATGTTCGAGCCTACCTGGCGCAGGGCCTGGGTCGCGCGGTTGAATTTACTTTGATTGAAGTCGAACCCGCCGACCAGGGCGATAATGGCGCCGTTCTGCGGGTTAATGGAAACCAGCGCCGAGTTCACATCCGGTACCTGCGACAACCACCAGCGGTCGCCGACCTGACGGACCCAAATTTGCTGCCCGGACTGCAGGACATCGGTGACCTTGCGCGGAGTCGCTCCTTGCTGGGTATCGGAGATAAAGCGACGCGCCCAGCGGACGCCCTCCATGTTCAGCGTGACCGACGTTCCATTACTTAATAGCGCGACCGCTTCCTGGGGATTTGCCGAGGTAATCACCGCCGGAGCAAGCGGCCCGTAGCCGGGCAGGCTTTTCAGCGATGCGATGATTTTCGCCTGATCCCAGGGCGTTTCGCCCACTTTCCACAGCACGTTGGCCGGGCCGCGGTAGCCATGGCGCATATCGTAATCGAGCACGTTATTGCGGACGGCTTGCTGAGCGGACTGCTGGTTTTTCCGCGTGATAGTGGTGTAAACGCGGTAGCCATCTTCATACGCCTGCTCGCCATAGCGGTTGACCATCTCCTGGCGGACCATTTCACTGAGATAAGGCGCCGAGAAAGCGATTTCCGGTGCGTGGTAGCGGGCGTCAATGGCTTCGTTGCGCGCCTGATCGTATTGCGTCTGCGTGATATAGCCTTCGCTCAGCATACGTGCCAGAACAACGTTACGACGCGCGGTCGCGCGGTCCATGGAATAGAGCGGGTTAAATGTCGATGGTGCTTTAGGCAGGCCGGCGATAACGGCCATTTCGCTCAGGCTAAGCTGGTCGACAGATTTACCAAAGTAAACCTGCGCCGCCGCGCCGACGCCATAGGCGCGGTAGCCGAGATAGATTTTATTCAGGTACAGCTCAAGGATTTCGTCTTTATTCAGCAACTGCTCGATGCGAATCGCCAGGAAGGCCTCTTTGATCTTACGCATCAGCGTCTTCTCCGGGCTCAGGAAGAAGTTACGCGCTAACTGCTGGGTGATGGTACTGGCGCCCTGTGAGGCATGGCCTGAGAACATGGCGACGCTGGCTGCACGGAAAATACCGACCGGATCGACGCCGTGATGTTCATAGAAACGACTATCTTCGGTGGCAATAAACGCTTTGATCAGCTCGGGCGGCATTTGCTGCAGCGTGACGGGAATACGGCGTTTCTCGCCATACTGCGCAATAAGCTCGCCATCCGCGCTATAGACCTGCATCGGGATCTGCAAACGCACATCCTTCAGGGTCGCGACGTCAGGGAGTTGCGGCTCAATATATTTATAGAGGCCAAAAACCGAGCCTGCTCCCAGCAGTACGCAACAGACTGCAAGGATCAATAGATACTTTACGAACTTCACCGGAGATTTCCCATTAAGTTTAATTTGGGCAGTTTATAAACAAACGCGCGGTAGTATAAAGGCAAGCCTGGTGCATTGATAGAGTCGAGCCGTAATGGCGGACAAGGAGATCGTAAGCATGGCTTTCAGCAACTGGCGTATCGGGATGCATATTCAACAGGACGCAATAGTGCTGGTCGCACTGCGCTACGCGCGTTCCCGCTGGGCGTTATGCCGCTGGTGGGATATCGAACTGGCGCCCGGCATCGTGCGCCATGGCATGGTGGTTGACGTGGCTGCGCTGGCGAAACGGTTGCAGAACTGGCGGCGGGAACTGCCTTTGCAACATCAGGTCAGCATTGCGTTTCCGGCCAGCCGAACGTTACAAAAGCAGCTGCCGCGTCCGCAGCTGTCTCTGCGCGATAAGGAGCGGGCAACCTGGATAGCCAGCGTGATGGCGCAACAGCTGGAGATGCCGGCCGCCTCGCTATGTGTCGATTATTCCGCCTCGCCGGCAAAGAACGAATGGCGGGTGACGGCAGCACAACGCCTGGATATCGACGTTCTGCGCCAGCTCGCCGCCCGCCTGAAGCTGAGCATCGCAGGCATTGTACCGGATGCCTGCGCGCTGGCAGCATTCCTCCCCTGGCTGCCGTCTGGCTCGCAAGGCCTCGCGTGGCGCAACGATCCTCATTGGCTGTGGGCAACGCGGGAAGGCTGGGGCAGTTTACCGTGCGCTGAAGCCTCTTCGTTTTCACAGCTCTCCCGGTTGATCGATGCCAAATCACTCCAGCGCTGCGCCACGCGTTCTGGCGATGAGACCTCTTTTGACCCCTGGCGCGTGATTCATCGCCTGCAGCCACCGCTGCCGGACTGTGGAGAGCGCTATGCCGTGGCGATTGGGCTGGCGTTAGGAGGGCGGCAACGATGACGACGGCGGTGAATTTTTTGCCCTGGCGTGAAGCGCGTCGCCGCCAGCGGCTGCGTATCGTGCTGCTGTACGCGGTGGGGTTTCTACTGATCTTGCTGACGATTGCTCAGGTTAAGCGGGCTGAGCGTCACGCGGTTGAGGCGCTGACTGCGGTGAGAGCCGCGGCTGAAAACCAGCTCTGGTCCGCACTCCGGCAGCGCGAAAGCATGATGCTGGAGCGACAGCAGCAAGGACAGCGGCTGCGCCTGAGACAGCAAAAAAGGGCATTAACCGAGGCCTGGCAGTCCCGGTTATGGGCAATCGCCGCGCAGCTACCGGAGCAGGCCTGGTTAACCCGGCTGGAGTATCAGCGCGATACCTTGATGTTGAGCGGTCTGGCGCTGAATCTTAAGGCCGTGGCGGGGCTGGAAAAAGCGCTGAGCGCGGTTGCCGGATTCAAACCGGCCAGAGCCGATGAAACGCGCCGCGGTGAGCAGGGGCGCTGGCAGTTTCGCTTTTCCCTGAGCGGAGAGCACGCTGATGCAGGCACTCATTGAACGTGGAATGACGGCATTTTTTTCTCTGCGCGGCGGGCGGCTCGCGCTGCCGATTGTTCTGGGGCTGATCGCGGTGATTTTTTTCCGGCTGTCAGCTTCGCCTCCTCCGGCAGAAACCGACGGACATCTCCGTCTGCGCCAGCAGTGGCTTCGGTTAATACCGCTGCAGACTACCTTGCAAAATGCCTTCCCGGATGAACAAAAGCGCTCGCTGTTCTCCCCGATTACGCTGCCGGTATCAGGCGCCATGCTGGTGAGCTGGCGCCCGTCGGGGCGCGGCGGCGAGCTGCTGCTGGAGGTCCGCTGGCAGGCGGTCCCGCCGCTGTTTTCCTGGCTGGCGGAGTGCGGAATGCGTGTAACGGGCTTTTCACTGCGTCCGGAAAAAAAGACGCTCCTGATGACGCTACAGCTGGAGGCCGAAGATGTGGGGTAAGGGTTGGCGTTTTCTGTGGCTGCTTCCGCTCCCGCTATCCTTGCTGGCCGGCGATCGCGATCCGTTTCGGCCTCCGGAGGATCGCTGCCAGACGGCACAGCTGGCGCAATGGCGCTATGGCGGCGCGGTCGGTCATAGGCACTATTGGGTGGGTTATTTACTGGATCATCGTAACCAATGGCGCCGGGTGCGAAAAGAGGACGCTTTGCCGGGAGGCTGGCGAATCCATTTGCTGACGGCGGAGCGAGTTGCAATAACAACAGGGCCTGGATGCGAACCTGCGCATTGGGAATGGCTGCGGGAAAAAGGAACAAAATATGATGCGATGGATAAGCCTGCTGTTTCTGCTGTTGCCAGCAATAGCGACGGCAAAAAATGAGAAACTCGTGTCGCTGGTGGTGGACGATGTGCCGGTTGCCCAGGTACTGCAAACGCTGGCCGAGATGCAGCAAAAAAATCTGGTTGTGGCGCCTGACGTCAGCGGTACGGTGTCGCTTCATCTGAAGAACGTTCCCTGGCAGCAGGCATTGCGCGCGGTGATTGATAGCGCCGGGCTGATGTATAACCAACAGGGCACGGTACTGCATGTGCATACGCTGGTCTGGCAAAATGCGCGGCAGGCGCAACAAGAGGCGGCGCGCGCGAAGCAATTGCAGAACCTGCCTTTGCAAAGGCATAGCGTGATGCTGCAGCATGCTGATGCGAGCGAGCTGGCGAAGTCCGGGGATAAATTGCTCAGCGCCCGGGGTAGCCTGACGGTGGATAAACGCACCAATCGACTGTTCATTCACGACGATGCCGCGCATCTGTCGGCATTGACCGCGTGGGCCCAGGAGATGGATCTGCCGGTCGGTCAGGTCGAGCTGGCGGCACATATTGTCTCGATGAGCGAAACCAGCCTGCGTGAACTGGGGGTGAAATGGAGCATGGCCGAAGCCAGCAGCATGCCGGGTTCCGGTAAGCTGACGACCTTAAGCAGCCATCAGGCGCTGAACAATGCCAGCAATCGCGTGGGGTTTAATATCGGCCGCCTGAGCGGGCGCTTGCTGGAGCTGGAGCTTTCGGCGCTGGAGCAAAAACAGCAGGTGGAAATCATCGCCAGCCCGCGTTTGCTGGCTTCTCATATGCAGTCTGCCAGCATTAAGCAGGGGAGTGAAATTCCCTATCAGGTCTCGCGCGGGGAAAGCGGTGCAACATCGATTGAGTTCAAAGAGGCGGTACTGGGAATGGAGGTCACGCCAACGGTTCTGCAACAGAATCGTGTGCGCCTGAAACTACGCATTACGGAGAATACGCCAGGTCAGGTTCTGAAGCAGGAAAATGGCGAAGCGTTGGCTATCGATAAACAGGAAATTGAGACCCAGGTTGAAGTGAAAAGCGGCGAAACGCTGGCTCTGGGCGGAATCTTTTCGCAAAAAAAGAAATCTGCCCGCGACAGTATTCCGCTACTGGGCGACATTCCGCTGCTCGGCCAGCTGTTTCGTCGCGACGGCAAAGATAACGAACGGCGTGAACTGGTTGTCTTCATTACCCCACGAATTCTGGCAGTGCATTAAGCGGTTTTTCTTGCTAAACACGTTTCAGGTGTTTGACGTGAGGACGGATTTAGCATACAAGGGGTACCGATTTGAGAGTCGGGTTCGGCATCAATCCTCCCTTTTTGTCCGGTGATTTATCCACAAGATCATTCAGGATGCGTCGAGGCGGTAAGCTGGTTTACCCCCAGAAACATAGATAACTATGCACCTGGAGGCGGATGAGTGCAGCCGACGGCGAGGTAGTTTGAATAATGACGAGTATATTCAGTTGCCAAACCTGCCTGAGTATTGAGATAATTTTTAGTCTGACTCTCGCTCTATTGCATATGAGGTTTCAGTTCATGTCCTGCTGCGCTGGGTATTCGCGAAGCGGGTTTACCATTAACGAATAGTCTTAGTAGTACCGAAAAAATGGCAGAGAAACGCAATATCTTTCTGGTTGGGCCTATGGGTGCCGGCAAAAGCACTATTGGGCGCCAGTTAGCCCAACAGCTCAATATGGAATTTTACGATTCTGATCAAGAGATTGAGAAACGCACTGGCGCAGATGTGGGCTGGGTTTTCGATGTCGAAGGTGAAGACGGCTTCCGCGACCGTGAAGAAAAGATCATCAATGAGTTGACGGAAAAACAGGGAATTGTGCTGGCGACTGGCGGCGGCTCTGTGAAATCCCGTGAAACGCGTAACCGTCTCTCCGCCCGCGGCGTGGTGGTGTACCTGGAAACAACGATCGAAAAGCAGCTTGCCCGTACGCAGCGCGATAAAAAGCGTCCTCTCTTACAAGTTGAAGCGCCGCCTCGCGAAGTTCTTGAAGCGTTGGCCGACGAACGCAACCCACTGTATGAAGAGATTGCTGACGTCACTATCCGTACCGACGATCAGAGCGCAAAAGTAGTGGCAAACCAGATTATTCATATGCTGGAAAGCAATTGATTCTGGCTTAATAAAGAGCGTCAGAGTAAAAAGCAACTGAGGTGGACGTCGCGTTATGGAGAGGCTTACTGTAACCCTCGGGGAACGTAGTTACCCGATTACCATCGCGGCTGGTTTGTTTAACGATCCAGCTTCCTTCCAGCCACTGAAATCAGGCGACCAGGTTATGCTGGTCACCAATGAAACGCTGGCGCCGCTTTATCTGGATAACGTTCGCTCTGTACTGGAGCAGGCGGGGGTTAACGTAGATAGCGTCATTCTACCCGACGGCGAGCAGTACAAAAGCCTGACGGTGATGGACTCGGTCTTTACCGCTTTACTGCAAAAACCGCACGGCCGTGACACCACTCTGGTGGCGCTCGGCGGCGGCGTGGTCGGTGATTTAACCGGCTTTGCCGCGGCTAGCTATCAGCGCGGCGTGCGTTTTATCCAGGTTCCAACCACCCTGCTGTCGCAGGTGGACTCTTCGGTCGGTGGCAAGACGGCCGTCAATCACCCTCTTGGTAAAAACATGATTGGTGCCTTCTGGCAGCCGGTTTCCGTGGTCGTCGATCTCAACTGTCTTAAGACGTTGCCGGCCCGTGAACTCTCTTCCGGACTGGCCGAAGTGATCAAATACGGCATTATCCTCGACGGTGAATTCTTCAGCTGGCTGGAAAGCAATATCGATGCGCTGATGGCGCTTGATGAGAAGGCGATGGCGTACTGTATTCGTCGTTGCTGTGAGCTGAAAGCCGAAGTTGTTGCGGCCGACGAGCGCGAAACCGGGTTACGTGCTTTACTCAATCTTGGACATACTTTTGGTCATGCTATCGAAGCCGAAATGGGCTACGGTAACTGGCTACACGGTGAAGCCGTTGCTGCCGGTATGGTGATGGCCGCGCATACGTCCGAGCGATTAGGGCAGTTCAGCGCACAGGATACACAGCGTATCGTGACGCTGCTGCAGCGTGCGGGCTTGCCGGTACGTGGGCCGCAGGAGATGACTGCGCAGGCGTATCTGCCCCACATGATGCGTGATAAAAAGGTGCTGGCAGGCGAAATGCGGCTGGTGCTACCGCTGGCAATAGGGAAAAGCGAAGTTCGCGGCGGAGTGTCGCATGATGTTGTTCTTGGCGCGATTGCTGATACTCAGCTAGCGCAACAATAAGAAGGTCTAGCCGCGTCCGCGCGGCGTTATCATTTCAGGTGACATGCAATAGTCGTGAGCATAAGCCTTTTAGTGGGGTGTTAAATGGATGAATTAAAACCAGAAGATGATCTGAAAGCCGATCGCAGCGATCGTCGTACTGGTCGTTCCCGTCAATCTTCCGAGCGCGATAGCGATCCGCAGATCAATTTTGATGATGTCGATCTTGATGCGGACGACAGCCGTCCGACGCGCGCCAGCAAAGCACGCCGTGAGCGCGATGAAGAAGAGTATGAAGCGGACGTAGAGTCTGAAGAAGACGAAGAGTCGGAAGAGCAGCAGGTTGAGCGTCGTCCGCGCAAGCGTAAGAAAGCGCCCGCGAAGCCAGCCTCCCGCCAGTATATTATGATGGGGGTGGGGATTCTCGTGCTGCTGCTGCTGATCGTTGGCATTGGCTCTGCACTGAAATCGCCATCCTCTTCCAGTGAACAAACCGCGTCAGGCGAAAAGAGCATTAACCTGTCAGGCGATCAGTCTGACAATGGACAGTCTGGCAATGGCCAGCCTGCCGCTCAGGACCAGACCACGGCAAACAACCCGCAGCAGGATGTTTCTCTGCCGCCGATCGCCTCTAATCCGACTCAGGGCCAGACTAGCGCTGAGCCGCAGGGACAGCAGCGTGTTGAGGTGCAGGGCGACCTGAATAATGCCTTGACTCAGCAGCAGGGCCAGATTGACAGCGCCGTAGCGAACTCTACGCTGCCGACTGAACCGGCGACCGTTGCTCCTGTCCGTAATGGCGCCGCCCCGCGTCAGGCAACAACTGAACGTCAGACTGCTGCCGCTCCGCGTCCGGTAGAGCGTAAGCATACGGTGATTGAGCCGAAACCAGTGGCGAAAGCGCCGGTTGAAGCGAAACCTGTTCAGCCGAAGCGTGTTGAAAGCACCGCTGCGGCTGCGCCGGTGAAAGCGCCTGTCGCTCAGCCGAGCAAACCTGTTGCCACCGCACAGACGACGAAGCCGGCTCCGACGACAACGACAACGACAACCGCGACCGCACCAGCGGCTACCGCTGCGGCGACGGCGGCTCCGGCTGCAACTGCCGGGGGTAAAACTGCGGGCGATGTCAGCTCGATGAAAGCGGCGCCGTCGGGTAACTACACTCTGCAACTCAGCAGCTCCTCCAACTACAACAACCTGAATAGCTGGGCGAAGAAAGAGAAGCTGGATAAATATGTCGTCTACGAGACCACGCGTAACGGTCAGCCATGGTATGTACTGGTCAGCGGTATCTACGCTTCGAAAGATGAAGCGAAGCGTGCTGTAGCCACTCTGCCAGCGGATGTGCAGGCGAAAAACCCGTGGGCGAAACCGCTGCATCAGGTTCAGGCCGATCTGAAGTAAGTGCGGTGTAGTCTTAAGCGCAGGGTGCTGTCGGAGCTTTCTCCACAGCCGGAGAATGTGGTAATTAGTTAGGCAGCATGAAAAAGAATCGCGCTTTTCTGAAATGGGCAGGGGGTAAATACCCCCTGCTTGACGATATAAAGAAACACTTGCCGCAAGGCGATTGTCTGATTGAGCCCTTTGTTGGCGCAGGGTCGGTATTTCTTAATACCGACTTTTCTCGTTATATTCTGGCGGGCATCAACAGCGACCTGATCGGTCTTTACAACATCGTTAAATTGCGGACGGATGAGTACGTTGCGGCGGCGCGTGAAATGTTTACGCCCGAGAATAACGCGGCAGAGCAGTACTATCAGTTCCGTACTGAATTCAACCAAAGTCAGGATCCGCTGCGTCGTGCGGTGCTGTTCCTGTATCTGAATCGCCATGGCTACAATGGCCTGTGTCGCTATAATCTGCGCGGCGAATTTAACGTACCGTTCGGCCGTTATAAGAAGCCCTACTTCCCGGAAGCTGAGCTGTATCATTTTGCCCAGAAGGCGCAGAATGCGTACTTCTACTGTGAGTCGTATGCCGACAGTATGGCGCGCGCGGACGGTTCTTCGGTGGTCTATTGCGATCCGCCGTATGCGCCGTTATCGTCTACCGCCAATTTTACGGCCTATCATACGAACAGCTTTAACGCCGAGCAGCAGGCCCATCTGGCGCAGCTGGCGGAGAACCTGCTGGAGCAGCGGGTTCCGGTTCTGATTTCCAACCACGATACGGCGCTCACGCGCGAATGGTATCGTCAGGCTAAACTGCATGTCGTCAAAGTTCGACGCAGTATCAGCAGCAACGGTGGTACACGAAAGAAGGTGGACGAGCTTCTGGCTCTTTACCGTCCGCCCAAGACTAAATAATTTCAAGGAGATGCGGATGAAGCAGTATTTGATTGCCCCTTCGATTCTGTCGGCTGATTTTGCCCGTCTGGGCGAGGATACCGCCAAAGCGCTGGCTGCAGGTGCGGACGTTGTGCACTTTGACGTGATGGACAACCACTACGTGCCGAATCTGACCATCGGCCCTATGGTGTTGAAAGCGCTACGCAACTATGGCATCACCGCCCCGATCGACGTGCACCTGATGGTGAAACCGGTCGACCGCATCATTCCTGATTTCGCCGCGGCGGGCGCCAGCATCATCACCTTCCACCCGGAAGCCTCTGAGCACGTCGATCGCAGCCTGCAGCTGATCAAAGAACATGGCTGTAAAGCCGGTCTGGTGTTTAACCCGGCCACGCCGCTGAGCTACCTTGATTATGTGATGGATAAGCTGGACGTTATCCTGCTGATGTCCGTTAACCCGGGGTTCGGCGGTCAGTCCTTCATCCCCCAGACTCTGGATAAACTGCGCGAAGTGCGTCAGCGCATCGATGCGTCGGGTTATGATATTCGTCTGGAAGTCGACGGCGGCGTGAAGGTCAGTAATATTGCGGATATTGCGGCGGCAGGCGCGGATATGTTTGTTGCCGGTTCGGCGATTTTCGATCGTCCGGACTACAAGGAGGTTATCGATCAAATGCGTAGTGAATTAGCAAAGGTTAGTCATGGATAAATTACACTCTGTTCGCGGTGTCGCCTTTGACCTTGACGGCACGCTGGTCGATAGCGCGCCGGGTTTGACAGCGGCAGTTGATAGCGCGCTCTATGCGCTGGAGCTACCGATGGCCGGCGAGGCGCGCGTCGTAACCTGGATCGGCAACGGTGCGGATGTTCTGATGGAGCGGGCCCTGAGCTGGGCGCGTCAGGAACGCGCAACCCAGCGTGCTGCGATGGGGAAACCCTCCGTCGATCATGACGATATTCCACAGGCAGAGCAGCTGATGGTGCTGCGTAAGCTGTTCGATCGCTACTATGCTGAAGCGGCGGAAGAAGGCAGTTTTCTGTTCCCGGCGGTGGCTGATACGCTTGGCGCACTGCATGCGAAAGGCCTGCCGCTGGCGCTGGTAACCAACAAGCCGACGCCGTTCGTTGCGCCAATTCTGGACGCGTTGGATATCGCGAAGTATTTTACGGTCGTCATCGGCGGCGATGATGTGAAGAATAAAAAACCCCATCCGGATCCCCTGCTGCTTGTGGCGCAGAAGCTGGGCCTGGCGCCTGCTGAGCTGCTGTTCGTTGGTGATTCACGTAATGATATCCAGGCGGCTAAAGCCGCGGGCTGCCGCTCCATCGGGCTGACCTACGGATATAACTACGGCGAGTCGATCGCGCTCAGTGAACCGGACTATATCTTTGACCAGTTTAATGAACTCTTGCCCGCTCTTGGGCTACCGTATAGTGAAACTCAGGAATTGAAAAATGACTAAGCCCATCGTTTTTAGTGGCGCACAGCCCTCAGGTGAATTGACCATTGGCAACTATATGGGTGCGCTGCGTCAATGGGTGAGCATGCAGGATGATTATCACTGCATCTACTGCATCGTAGATTTGCATGCCATTACCGCGCGTCAGGATCCTGAGAAACTGCGTAAAGCGACGCTGGATACTCTGGCGCTTTACCTGGCATGCGGTATCGACCCGGAGAAAAGCACCATCTTCGTTCAGTCGCACGTGCCGGAGCACGCGCAGCTGGGCTGGGCGCTGAACTGCTACACCTATTTCGGTGAACTGAGCCGTATGACCCAGTTCAAAGACAAATCCGCGCGCTATTCGGAAAACATTAACGCCGGTCTGTTTGACTATCCGGTGCTGATGGCGGCGGACATTCTGCTGTATCAGACCAACCAGGTTCCGGTTGGCGAAGATCAGAAACAGCACCTGGAGCTGAGCCGCGATATCGCGCAGCGCTTCAACGCCCTTTACGGCGAGGTGTTTAAAGTGCCTGAGCCGTTTATTCCTGCCTCCGGCGCTCGCGTGATGTCCCTGCTTGAACCGACAAAGAAAATGTCCAAGTCAGACGACAACCGCAATAACGTGATCGGCCTGCTGGAAGACCCGAAATCGGTGGTGAAGAAGATTAAGCGTGCAATGACCGACGGTGACGAGCCGCCTGTTGTTCGCTATGACCAGCAGAATAAAGCCGGTGTTTCCAACCTGCTGGATATCCTCTCGGGCGTCACCGGGCAGAGTATTCCGCAGCTGGAGCAACATTTCGAAGGCAAAATGTATGGTCACCTGAAAGGCGAAGTGGCTGATGCGGTGTCCGGTATGCTGCTGGAACTGCAGGAGCGCTATAACCGCTTCCGTAACGACGAAGCGTTCCTCAATCAGGTGATGAGAGACGGGGCGGAAAAAGCCAGCGCTCGCGCGTCGCAAACGCTGAAAGCGGTCTATGAAGCCATTGGTTTTGTGGCGAAGCCGTAAGCGATAGCCGGGAGAGAAACAGAAAAGGGCGGGTCAATCCCGCCCTTTTGTATTTTCAGCATATGCGACGTTTGCCGGTCAGTTTCTCGGGGTCCGCGAGCCGAACCCGAAACGTCAGTATCAGTGATGGGAGAACCAGTTCAGCTTGTCGCGCAGGCTGACCACGCGGCCCACGATAATCAGCGCCGGGCTGGCCATCTGCTGCGCCAGAACATCCAGCCGATCTAAGGTGCCGGCGACGACTCTTTGGCTGACCGCCGTGCCGTTCTCAACGATAGCCGCGGGCATATCCGCCGCCATGCCGTGAGCAATCAGGTTCTCCCGGATAGCAGAGGCCTGGTTCAGCCCCATATAAAACACCAGCGTCTGCTTCTCTACCGCCAGGTTTTCCCAATCCAGCTCGCCGCCTGTCTTCAGATGGCCGGTGATCAGGCGGACGCCCTGGGCGAAATCGCGATGGGTTAACGGGATACCTGAATAGGCGGAACAGCCTGAAGCCGCGGTAATTCCTGGTACCACCGAGAAGGGGATCCCGGCGTTGCACAGGGTTTCCAGCTCTTCGCCGCCGCGGCCAAAAATAAAGGGATCGCCACCTTTCAGGCGCACCACGCGACGTCCGTTCTGCGCCTCGCGCAGCAGGATCTGGTTAATCTCTTCCTGCGGCACGCAGTGATAGCCCGCGCGTTTACCGACGAAAATCCGATCGGCGTCGCGACGTACCAGATTCATAATGTCGTCAGAGACCAGGCGGTCATACACCACGACGTCCGCCTGCTGGATCTGCTGGAGCCCTTTGAGAGTCAGCAGCCCGGCATCGCCGGGACCGGCGCCGACCAACACCACTTCGCCACGGTGGTCCAGCGGCTCTGTTAACAGTTGCTCGGTAGTATCGGCAACGGCCTGGCGGTCTTCATTGGCCAGCGATTGCGCCAGACGGTCGTTGATGAACAGCTTTTCCCAGAAACGTCGACGTTCGCCGACCGTCGCAAACTGTTTTTTCACCCGCGACCGCAGCTGGCCGGCATAGTGGGCCAGCTGGCCTAAGTGGAGCGGCAGAATCGACTCCAGCTTTTCCCGCAGCAGCCGCGCCAGCACCGGTGAGGTACCGCCAGAGGATACCGCGACCATCAGCGGCGAGCGGTCAATGATCGACGGCATAATAAAGCTGGCCTGCTGCGGCGCATCGACCACGTTACAGAATATCCGCCGTGCCTCTGCCGCGTCGCTGACCTGCTGATTGACATCCTCATCGTCGGTGGCGGCGATGGCCAGCCAGCAGGTGTCGAGAAGCGCCGGGGTGAACGGCGCTTGCACCAGGGTCAGCATTTGTGAATCGGCCCACACATGGAACTGCGGCGAGAACCCCAGCGCGTTGACCGTGACTCTGGCGCCGGCATCGAGCAGCAGGCGCGCCTTGCGTTCGGCAACATCACCGCCGCCGACCAGTAAGCAGTCGCGGCCGCGCAGCTGACAAAAAATAGGTAAGTGATCCACGGAACATCCTCGCAGCAAGCAGTGGGAGAGGGATAAGCGGTCGTAGCATAGCAGCAGAGGGTTGGCACAATATACGATTTTTCGGGCGCCTACCGCTTAGTTGGCATAAGAAGAAAATATGGTTCCCGCCGGAGCGCGGCGGGAACCTCAGGGCATCATGCCTTCAGCTGAACGTTGCCGTCTTTCACGCGCGCATCGAAATGCGCAATGGAGTGGCTTGCATCTTCCATGCACAGGCCGTCGCGCAGACGGAAGCGCTGTTTCTTCAATGGGCTGGCGACCCACAGCTCACCCTCATGCTCGGCAATGATGCCTCGCGACAGCACGCTGGCATTGAAGAACGGGTCGATATTGCTGATCGCATAGACCCGATCGTCATGGTAAGGCCGGAACAGGGCGACCTGCTGCTGGCCCAGCAGCGCACAGACGCCGGTTGCAGGCAGAATATCGTCAATCTTGCAGATGTTTACCCACTGGCTCATGCGTTCTCCTCCACCAGAGTGACCGGGATACGCTCATACGGCGTCGCCGGACGGTGCTGCTCGCGTTCCGGTACGACCTGGACATTCGGGTCGCGCTGGTTGCTGTTGATAAAGTGTTTGAAGCGGGTTTGTGCCGCCGGATTGTTGACCGTCTCGGTCCACTCACAGGCGACAGCGGCACGCAGACGCGCCAGCTCTTCTTCCAGGTGGGCGTTCAGGCCCAGCTTGTCGTCGATAATGACGCTACGCAAGTAGTCGATGCCGCCTTCCATGTTGTCTAACCACGGCGCGGTACGCGTCAGCTTATCGGCGGTACGGATATAGAACATCATAAAGCGATCGAGATAGCTGAGCAGCGTTTCGCGGTCGAGATCGGCAGCCAGCAGGTCGGCGTGACGCGGCTTCATCCCGCCGTTGCCGCAGACATATAAATTCCAGCCCTTCTCGGTGGCGATAATCCCCACATCCTTACCCTGCGCCTCCGCACATTCACGGGTACAGCCGGAGACGCCAAACTTCATTTTATGCGGCGTACGGATGCCTTTGTAGCGATTTTCCAGCTCGACGCCGAAGCCCACGCTGTCGCCGACGCCGTAGCGGCACCAGGTGCTGCCGACGCAGGTTTTCGCCATACGCAGCGCTTTGGCATACGCGTGGCCGGTTTCGAAGCCCGCTTCAATCAGCTGACGCCAGATTTCAGGCAGGTCGTCTTTTTGCGCGCCGAACAGGCCGATACGCTGGGAACCGGTGATTTTGGTGTAGAGATTATATTCGCGCGCGATGCGCCCTACGGCCACCAGACCTTCCGGCGTAATTTCGCCGCCGGCGGAGCGCGGGATAACCGAATAGGTCCCGTCTTTCTGGATATTGGCGAGGAAGTTATCGTTCGTATCCTGCAGCGGCGTATGCTGAGGCTTGAGAATGTACTCATTCCAGCAGGAGGCCAACAGAGAGCCAACGGTCGGCTTACACACTTCGCAGCCGTAGCCTTTTCCGTGTTTCGCCAGCAGCTCTTCGAAGGTTTTAATCCCTTCTACGCGAATCAGGTGGAACAGCTCCTGGCGGGAGTAGGCAAAGTGTTCGCACAGATTGTGGTTCACTTCGATCCCCTGTTTCGCCAGCTCCGCGTTCAGCACCTGGGTCACCAGCGGAATACAGCCGCCGCAGCCGGTACCGGCTTTGGTTTCTGCTTTCAGCGCGGCGACGGTATGGCAGCCTTTGTTGATGGCGGAAATCAGCATCCCTTTAGTCACGTCGAAGCAGGAGCAGATTTGCGCGCTGTCCGGCAGTTTATCGACGCCGATTGACGGCTTACCGCTGCCGGCGTGTGCCGGCAGAATCAGCGAGTCCGGGTTTTCCGGCAGTTCAATACCGTTGAGCACCAGCTGCAGCAGATTGCCGTAATCGCTGGTGTCTCCGACCAGCACCGCGCCAAGCAGGGTTTTATTGTCTTCGCTGACGATCAGTCGTTTATAGACTTCTTTGCTTTCATCAAGATAGACGTAGCTGCGGGCGCCAGGCGTGCGGCCATGCGCATCGCCGATGCCGCCCACGTCAACGCCAAGCAGCTTCAGTTTGGCGCTGAGATCGGCCCCGATAAAGCGGTTGTCGTTGCCGAGGAGATGGTCGACGGTCACCTGGGCCATTTTATAACCCGGCGCCACCAGACCGTAGACGCGGTTGTTCCAGCTGGCGCATTCGCCGATAGCATAGATATCCGGATCGGAGGTCTGGCAGGTGTCATTGACCACGATACCGCCACGCTGCGCCACGGCCAGACCGCATTGGGTCGCCAGCTTATCGCGTGGACGAATACCGGTTGAGAAGACGATAAAATCAACCTGCAGCTCGCTGCCATCGGCGAACTGCATGGTTTTTCTGGCCTCGCTGCCCTGCTGGACAATCTCTTTGGTGTTTTTGCTGGTATGGACCTTCACGCCCATACTTTCGATTTTACGCTTCAGCTGCTCGCCGCCCATATTATCCAGCTGTTCGGCCATCAGCATGGGGGCAAATTCGATGACGTGGGTTTCCACGCCGAGGTTTTTCAGCGCGCCGGCGGCTTCGAGGCCCAGCAGGCCGCCGCCGACGACGGCGCCGCGTTTGCTGCGACGCGCGCAGGATTCAATCGCGTTCAGATCTTCAATGGTGCGGTACACAAAGCAGTCCTGAGTGTCCGCGCCTTTGATTGGCGGGATCCACGGATAGGAACCCGTCGCCATCACCAGCTTGTCGTAAAATACGGTGCGTCCCGCGCTGGAGTGAATCACTTTCTCCTGGCGGTTAATGGTAATAGCGCGTTCACCGATCAGGACTTTAACGCCATGTTTCTCGTAAAAACCTTCACGGACCAGCGAGAGCTCTTCGGCGGTGTGATGGGAGAAGTAAGACGACAGGTGGACGCGGTCGTAAGCGATACGGGGTTCTTCACAGAACACGGTAATGTCGAACTGTCCGGCAGGCGCCTTATCAAGAAGCTCTTCGATAAAGCGATGGCCAACCATGCCGTTACCGATAATAGCGATTCTGACTTTGCTCATTTTTGCCTCGATTTCTTTTCTATTACCGCCTACCTTAACGATTCAGCCAGTACACTTATTGATACAAATCAAGATCGCCCGCGCCTACCACTTAATGGGTATGCTTATGATTTTTCTGGATTTTTATAAGTTATGGAAAACTCAGGCTTTTCCTTGTTGTTGCTTTTGTGTACAAAATGGATGCGGGGGAATGTTTATGGGTTGGGCGAAAAAACGGCATATTCACGGGAGTCATCAAGATGACAGCAGTTCCGCTTTGGTTGATTGAGAACGTACGTTTGCCCGATCGCGAAGGGCTATGGCAGATCGCGATAGATAAAGGCTGTTTTGGCGATATCACCCCGATGGGCGATGCGCGCAGCGAAAGTTATGAAGTGCTCAATGCCCGCGGTGGGCTCGCGATCCCGCCATTTATTGAACCGCATATTCATCTCGATACCACCCAAACTGCCGGCGAGCCAAACTGGAACCAGTCCGGGACGCTGTTTGAGGGGATTGAGCGCTGGGCAGAACGTAAGGCGCTATTGAGTCACGAAGATGTGAAGGCCCGGGCGTGGAAGACGCTGAAATGGCAAATCGCCAACGGGATTCAGTTTGTCCGCACGCACGTTGACGCGTCTGACCCGACGTTGACGGCATTAAAGGCGATGCTGGAGGTGAAACAGGAGGTAGCGCCATGGGTAGATTTGCAGATAGTCGCCTTCCCCCAGGAGGGGATCTTATCCTACCCCAATGGTGAGGCCTTGCTGGAGGAGGCCCTGCGGCTCGGGGCCGATGTGGTCGGCGCCATTCCGCACTTTGAGTTTACCCGCGAGTATGGCGTGGAATCGCTGCATATCGCGTTCCGTCTGGCGCAGCAGTATCAACGCCCGCTGGATATTCACTGCGATGAAATTGACGACGAGCAGTCGCGGTTTGTCGAAACGGTGGCGGCTCTGGCGTTGAAAGAGGGCATTGGTCCACGGGTTACGGCCAGCCATACCACCGCGATGCACTCCTATAACGGCGCCTATACTTCGCGGTTGTTTCGGTTACTAAAGCTCTCGGGAATCAACTTTGTTGCTAACCCGCTGGTCAATATTCATCTCCAGGGGCGGTTTGACGATTATCCAAAGCGCCGTGGCATCACCCGGGTGAAGGAGCTGATGGCGGCGGGTATTAACGTTTGTTTCGGTCACGATGATGTTTTCGACCCGTGGTACCCGCTGGGCACCGGCAATATGCTGCAGGTGCTGCATATGGGGTTACATGTCTGTCAACTGATGGGCTATCAGCAGATCAACGATGGGCTGAAGCTGATTACCGACAACAGCGCCCGCACCTTTGGTCTGCACGATTACGGTATTGTGCCGGGCTATCCCGCGAATCTGGTTATTCTGCCGGCGGAGAATGGCTTTGAAGCGGTTCGCTGTCAGGTACCGGTTCGCTGGTCGATTCGTCAGGGACGGGTGATTGCCACAACGCAACTGGCCCAGACCTGGATCCAGACCGACAGAGGAGGAGAGGAGCTGTTCTTTAGTCGAAACAGCCCCTTCACTGACGCAAAGGGGCCAACAAAGGCTTAGTGGGAGGCCGCAGCCGCGTTGTGCTGGCGGTGGCGGGAGACGAAGCCAAGGATTAAGCACATCACAAAGACCACGGCGTAGAGGCCGTTAGCGGTGTGTAGCGCTGCCAGCGGGCCGCTGGCAGCCACAATCGGACCGGTCACCACGAAGGTCAGCATTGTGCCGATGGTGCCGCAGGTAAGTACAAAGTTCACCAGTTTCGGCGACGCGACTTTGGTTTGTAGCGAACCCAGCGTAATAAGCGAGGTGTAAATCGCGCTGGAGAAGAAGCCGAGGGTCAGAATAAACCACGGCATATGCTCCGGTGAACCGTTGATGAACAGGTACATCAGCACGGTGGCGAGACCAGCCAGTACGGTCAGGATGCGCTGCAGGTCGAAGAAGCGCAGGATGAAGCTGAACGACCACATACCAATCATGTACGACATCCAGAAATCACTCACCAGCTTACCGCCATCGGCCAGGCTCATGCCCAGGGTCTTGGCATACTCCGGTACCCAGGAGATAAAGCCCAGCTGACCGAGGATGTAGCACAGCGCCGCAATTGCGAGGAACAGCACGCCGATGCCCCATTTTTCTTTCACGACCGGCTGGTTATCCTGCTGTGCTTTTTTGCCAAGAACCGGGAACTCACAGCCGAAGGTCAGAATAAAGATGGCAACGTAGACCAGCCCAATGCAGGCATAAACCCAGTACCACTCGATACTGCGGGCCAACAGGAATGCGGCGACCATCGGGAAGATCATCCCCGCCATGCTGAAGAAGGAGTCGGTAAACAGCAAACGCGCGCCACGCTGGCGGCCTTCATACATGTGGGTGATCAGGAAGGTCCCGATCGACATGGTGATCCCGCTGACCAGCCCCAGAACGAACATGGATGCGGAGAACAGAGCCAGGCTGTGGCTAAACATCAGCCCGGCAACGGCCAGGACCATCAGAATGAAGCCAAAACGCAGCTGGGTTTTCAGCGGCACAATTTCCATCAGCCAGGCGTTCAGGAAGATAGAGATCAGGATACCGGCGTTGAGGAAAGTAAAGGTGTTGCTCATACTGGAGACGGGCAAATGGAAATAATCGGCGATATTTCCCATCACCATTCCGGTGACGATCACCAGCGCGCCGGTGAGGGCGTAGGAAAAGAAGCTGATCCATGTGAGCTTGATACGATTGCTGTTAGTCATGACTGGCCTGTGAATAGAAATGTAAAGCGCATTGACTGCGCCAGGGCGGACAGATTTTATTCATTCGAGTGATGTAAGCAAACGTTTATTATGCAATGAAATGCTTTTTGCATGGATTAGTGTGATTTGGATCGCCTTTATTTATCGCGCTGGTCAATGCGTGCGCCGTAACAACTATTTCAGCTACGTAAAATTAGGTAAAAGGCTGGCCCAGGATGCAAAGGCTCTTTAGAATCAAAGCACTTGCTTTTTATTCTGCTCCGTTAAGGAATTCCCATGCTCAAATCAACTCTGGCGGCGGTGGTTGCCGTTTTCGCCATTTCAGCTTTCTCTCCGGCAATGGCAGCGAAGGGCGATCCTCATGTACTGCTGACGACGTCTGCGGGCAATATTGAGCTGGAGTTAAATAGCCAGAAAGCACCGATTTCCGTGGATAACTTCCTGAAGTACGTGAACAGCGGCTTCTATAACAATACGACCTTCCATCGCGTGATTCCGGGCTTCATGGTGCAGGGCGGCGGCTTTAACGAACAGATGCAGCAGAAGCAGCCGAACCCGCCGATTAAAAACGAAGCCGATAACGGTCTGCGCAATACCCGCGGTACTATCGCAATGGCGCGTACCGCCGATCAGGACAGCGCTACCAGCCAGTTCTTCATTAACATTGCGGACAACGCCTTCCTTGACCACGGGCAGCGTGATTTTGGCTATGCGGTCTTCGGCAAAGTGGTGAAAGGCATGGACGTGGCGGATAAGATTTCCCAGGTTCAGACGCACAACGTCGGACCGTACCAGAATGTACCGTCCAAACCTGTCGTTATCCTCTCAGCGAAAGTCCTGCCGTAAGCCTTTCTGTGCGCGGGTAACATTGCCCGCGCCTCGTCGGCCTCTCTGCGTAACCTGAAATTGCTGCTTATACTTGTGGCAAACAGGGGACGATAAGGGAGGCGACCATGCGTTCACTCACCGATAAGCAAAAATCCCAGCTCTGGGAACAGACCCGCAATGTGAATTTTCAGGCCAGCCGTCGCCTGGAGGGGGCAGCGATCCCGCTGGTGACGCTGACTGCCGAGCAAGCGCTGGCGCGTCTTGCCGAGATCAGGAGGCGCCATGAGCAGTAAATATGGCGACGATCGCGACCCTTACCTCTACCCTGCGCTCAATGTGATGCGTAACCGTCTCGGTATTCGTCAGGCGCAGCGGCTGGAGCAAACGGCCTGGGAAATCACCTCCCTGCGTGCGGCGACGCTGCCGCTGGGACCGCGCGGCCGCGGGCTACCCTACCTCTGTTTCATTCATCATCAGCTCTATCAGGATATCTTCGACTGGGCGGGGCAATTCAGAGAAGTCGATATCTATCAGGGGGATACTCCTTTCTGCCATTTTGCGTGGATTGAGAAAGAGGGCAATGCGCTGATGCGGGCGCTGGAGGAAGAGGGCTACCTCAGCGGAATCAGCCGCGCGACGTTCGTCACACGTCTGAGTTGGTACTACGGGGAAATCAACGTCCTGCACCCGTTTCGCGTCGGTAGCGGCCTGGTTCAGCGAATTTTCTTTGAACAGTTGGCTCTTCACGCCGGGTTTGTGCTCGACTGGCGGGATATCGACCCCGATAGCTGGAGCCAGGCTAACCAGCTGGGGGCGATGGGCGATCCCGAACCCCTTGAGCGGATCTTTCGCAAAGTGGTAAGCGAAGCGTGAGAATCTGAGTAGAATAGCCCGGTTTTATTCTTTCCGGAGCCGCTATGATCCTGCTTATCGACAACTATGATTCTTTCACCTGGAACTTGTACCAGTACTTCTGTGAACTGGGGGCGGAAGTGCTGGTCAGGCGCAATGATGAGCTGACGCTTGAGGAGATCGCGGCGTTGATGCCGGAGAAAATCGTGATCTCTCCCGGGCCCTGTACGCCAAATGAGTCAGGCATTTCGCTGGCGGTGATTGCTCGTTATGCCGGTCAGGTTCCGCTGCTGGGCGTTTGTCTTGGCCATCAGGCCATCGCCCAGGTCTTTGGGGCCACTATCGTGCGAGCGGCGAAAGTGATGCACGGCAAAACTTCTCCCATCTATCATAACGGGCAGGGGGTCTTTCAGGGGCTGAATAATCCGCTGACCGTTACTCGCTACCACTCTCTGCTGATTGATCCCGCGACGCTTCCCGAATGCTTTGAGGTGACGGCCCGCAGTGAAAGCGGAGAGATTATGGCGATTCGCCATCGGGAGTGGGATCTCGAAGGGGTACAGTTCCACCCGGAAAGTATTCTCAGCGAGCAGGGACATCAACTGCTGGCAAACTTCCTCAATCGATGATTTGTAGTTGCCATTGACTGATTTTTTATGCATATTTTGTGATTATATTATCACAATAATGACCGCATAACGAAGAAGGATGGCATGACATGGCAACTGAGCAACCGGTAATTACCCGCGCCACATTCGATGAAGTTATTCTGCCGATTTATGCACCGGCAGAATTCATCCCGGTCAAAGGTAAAGGTAGCCGCGTATGGGATCAGCAGGGCAAAGAGTACGTTGATTTCGCGGGCGGGATTGCGGTGACGGCGTTAGGTCATTGTCATCCGGCTCTGGTCGCGGCGCTGCATGAGCAGGGCGAAACCTTGTGGCATACCAGCAATGTCTTTACCAACGAGCCGGCGCTGCGTCTGGGTCGTAAGCTGGTGGAGGCCACCTTCGCCGAACGCGTGGTGTTCATGAACTCCGGCACCGAAGCGAACGAAACGGCGTTCAAGCTGGCGCGCCACTACACCATTACCCGTCACAGCCCGTATAAGACCAAAATCATCGCCTTCCATAATGCTTTCCACGGCCGTTCGCTGTTCACGGTATCGGTGGGCGGGCAGCCAAAATATTCTGATGGCTTCGGCCCGAAACCGGCGGACATTATCCACGTGCCGTTTAACGATCTGCATGCGGTTAAGGCCGTTATGGACGATCATACCTGCGCGGTGGTTGTGGAGCCGATTCAAGGAGAAGGCGGCGTGATGGCGGCGACGCCGGCGTTCCTGAAAGGACTGCGCGAACTCTGCGATGAGCATCAGGCGCTGCTGGTATTTGATGAAGTTCAGTGCGGCATGGGGCGTACCGGTTCGCTGTTTGCATATATGCACTATGGCGTGACGCCGGACATTCTTACCAGCGCCAAAGCGCTGGGCGGTGGCTTCCCGATCAGCGCCGTACTGACCACCAACGATATTGCCAGCGCATTCCACGCCGGTTCCCACGGTTCGACCTACGGCGGTAACCCGCTGGCCTGCGCCGTGGCCGGGGCGGCATTTGACCTGATTAATACCCCGGAGGTGCTGGAGGGCGTGAAGGCGAAGCGCGAGCTGTTTGTGCAGCATCTCCAGCAAATTGACGCGCAGTTTGACCTGTTCAGCGATATCCGCGGTATGGGGCTGTTGATTGGCGCGGAGCTTAAGCCGCAGTATAAGGGCCGGGCTCGTGATTTTCTCTATGCCGCGGCAGATGCCGGCGTGATGGTGCTGAATGCCGGGCCGGATGTGATGCGCTTTGTCCCTTCGCTGGTCATCGACGAGCAGGATATTGCCGAAGGCATGGCCCGCTTTGCCCAGGCGGTAAAGCAGGTTCTTAACGCTTAATCGCGCGTAGCCAGATGCCGTGATGCGGGCGCTGACGCCATGCCACCGAGGAGATGGTGTGCATGGTGTTCAGATGGTCGAGGATCCGCTGCAGATGTTGCTCCATCGTACTTAACGGCCCCCGGCTCACCTCCACATCCTGCGACTCCATAATATTGACATCGCCAGCGCTGCCGGGACCATCGGAATCCAGCCGCTGCTGGCAACGCTGGAGCGCAATCTCACAAGATTCCAGATAGCGTCGGGCCAGCTCCGGCGTCAGCATCGTATGCTCGCGGGCCAGGGTGGTCATCGCGTTGATATGCTCAACAATAAACTGGCTGTGGGTGACCCACAGTTTCATGTCGTCAAGATAGTGTGTGTTAAAACCGGGTTCCTGCATGGCCTGATTCAGCGAGTTATACAGCGAGTTATGCGCCTGATTGACGCGCATCCGGCGATAGGCCAGCGCCGGAGCCTGATGATCGTCGCTAAGAATCAGCCTGATCGCTTCCTGATCGGCTTCCAGCGCGTCGTGAGCGTTCTTACGCAGTAGCCCGCTTTGCCATTGCGGCCATAGCCAGACCATGCCGCCAAAGGCGATAAGGCAGCCGATAAGCGTATCGATAAGCCTGGCGACAATATACTGCTCGCCGTTGAGCGTCAGAAGCTGCAGGGTATACACCGCCGTCACGGTAAAGCCAACCATCGCCCAGCCATAATGCTTGCGGATAATCAGGTAGCTCAGCAGCGTGACGAACAGCATCGCGGAGAGCGTATAACCCTCCGGGACATGGAAGTGCAACGCCAGTCCGGCGATGGCCAGACCGGCAAGCGTACCTGCCGCCCGATGGACGATACGTACCCGCGTCGCGCCGTAGCCGTTTTGGGTTACAAAAAGCACCGTCATCAGGATCCAGTAAGGCTTGGGAAGGTTCAGGGCACTTCCCATCAGGCTCGCGGCCGTTAACATCACGCAGATACGCGCAGCGTTACGTAACGCCGGTGATTTTAACGAGAGATAGTTTTTTAGCGCGGGCAGCAGCGGCAGACGGCGCTCTTTATCCGCCATCAGGTTGCGAGCGTACAGCGGGCGCTGGGTACGCAGCACCCGGGCTATTCGGCTGAAGTGCCAGGCGCAGAACTGCCCTACCGGGTTGTCCGGATGCTGCCAGGCAATTTTCTCCAGCGCGCCGATCTGCTTATCCATGTTAAAGCGCTGCGGATAGCGGTGGTACAGGATGTCATCGGCCAGCACCCGCAGGCGAGCGGCAACGGTTTGCGCGTTCCAGCGGATCACCGCCTCGGCATGGCTGCGCTCTACCAGTTTTTGTACTTCTTCGGGTTGGTGCAGGCTGACGGAGATATGTTCCTGCAAATCCAGCGCCATCTGAAACGCCCGCAGCAGGCGCTTGTGGTCATTGCGCTGGTTCGCCGCCAGCATATGCATCTGCTGGTAGCATTGGGTGATCAGGTCCACCACCTTCTGCTGGCGCGTGAGCAGCGGCGGCAGTGAAGTGGTGGGATCGATATGCTGGGTCAGCAGGCTGTATTTGGCTTCGCAGTAGTTAGCCAGCTCGCGATAGAGCAGGCTCAGCGATTCGCGCAGCGGCTGCTCGCGCCATAGCCAAAACCAGAACCAGTTAAACAGACCGTACCACAGCGTCCCGAGGGCGTAGATCAGCAGTGGCTCCCAGACGGGCATGTTTCCGGCAAGGCTCAGGGTAAAGATCGCGGCAATCAACGAAGCGGGCAGAAGCCTGGCGTGCAGAGAGCTGATCTCCGCCGTTACGCCGAGCAGCAGCGCCAGGCCGCTGAGAATCAAAGGTAGCGGGATCGCCTGCTGAAGTAGAAGCTGGACGACCAGACTACAGCCGGCGAACAGCGAACCGCCAATAATCAAGCGTTTAAAAAAACGTTTGTGCGGCGTATCCAGACCGGCGACGTTACAGCAGGCGGGCACCAGCGAGAACAGCAGACCTTGCTGTAAATGACCGAGGAGGAGGCCGATTGCGACAGGCAAACACAACACCAGCGTTTGCCGCAGTGCATAGTTGACTTCCGGGTGGTAAATCAGCCTGCGCCACATAGAGGGAAAACAAAAACGGCGTATTGCGCAAGCAATACGCCGTTTTATCGACTTAACGCGTACCGTATACGACGATAGTTTTACCGTGTGCGGAGATCAGGTTCTGATCTTCCAGCATCTTCAGGATACGGCCAACGGTTTCGCGGGAACAGCCAACAATCTGACCAATTTCCTGACGGGTAATTTTAATTTGCATACCATCAGGGTGGGTCATCGCATCCGGCTGTTTTGCCAGGTTCAACAGCGTCTGAGCGATGCGCCCGGTGACGTCGAGGAAGGCAAGGTTACCCACTTTTTCTGAGGTCACCTGCAGACGGCGAGCCATCTGCGACGACAAGCGCATCAGGATATCCGGGTTAACCTGAATGAGCTGACGGAATTTTTTGTAGGAGATTTCGGCCACTTCACATGCGGTTTTCGCACGTACCCAGGCGCTACGCTCCTGGCCTTCTTCAAACAAGCCTAATTCACCGATGAAATCGCCCTGGTTGAGGTAAGAGAGGATCATCTCTTTACCTTCTTCATCCTTGATGAGCACAGCCACAGAGCCTTTGACGATGTAGTACAACGTTTCTGCTTTTTCACCCTGGTGGATCAGCGTGCTTTTAGATGGGTACTTATGAATGTGGCAATGAGACAAGAACCATTCGAGGGTAGGGTCTGTTTGCGGTTTGCCAAGCACCATGCGCGGTTATCCTCTGTTATAAGCTATCTCCGGGTGCCGACACTACACGGCATCCGGGCATGCAATCGTATTGTTTCCCTATGCCTGGGAAACGGGCTGGTGATTTTTCTTCAGCCTGTAATGTGAACTCCTCTGCATACATGCAGTACATCAATGTAATACTGTAGCATCCCGACTGTTTTAGCATAGCTTTTGCCGCATGTCTCCTGGTGTCTCGCTTCAGCATGATGCAGGTCGCCTTCCGTTGCGAGAATTGTTATGTACGCGTAATCTGTCAGGAAAATTGCAACCTTGGAGTTAAATTTTATGCAAGCTCGTGTGAAATGGGTTGAAGGGTTAACCTTCATCGGAGAGTCGGCGTCAGGTCACCAGATTCTGATGGACGGCAACTCCGGAGATAAAGCGCCAAGCCCAATGGAGATGGTGCTGATGGCGGCGGGCGGATGCAGCGCGATCGATGTCGTGTCTATTTTGCAGAAAGGTCGTCACAACGTGACTAACTGTGAAGTCAAGCTGACGTCTGAACGTCGGGAAGAGGCGCCGCGTCTGTTTACCCATATCAACATGCATTTTATTGTCACCGGCAAGGAGCTGAAAGATGCGGCCGTCTCCCGTGCGGTGGATCTGTCGGCGGAGAAATACTGCTCGGTGGCGCTGATGCTGCAAAAAGCGGTGAACATCACCCACTCGTTTGAGGTGGTAGAGGCGTAATGCCAGATACCCGGTGGCGCGATGCTTACCGGGTTGACACCGTCTTGCAGGCCGGCGCAAGCGTAGCGCCGGCCGCGAATTTAAATTGCTTTACCTTCCATCAAGCGCTCCACCAGCGGCGTCATGATGAGCTCCATCGCCAGTCCCATTTTCCCGCCAGGCACCACCAGCGTATTGATATGCGAGATAAACGAGCCCTGTAGCATCGCCAGCAGCCAGGGAAAATCGATATCCGGTAGGTTGCGGAAGTGGATCACCACAAAGCTTTCATCCAATGACGGAATGCCCTTCGCCGCAAACGGGTTGGAGGTGTCGACAGTGGGGACGCGCTGGAAGTTGATATGGGTGCGCGAAAACTGCGGTGTGATGAAGTTGATATAGTCTTCCATTGAACGGACCACGGAATCCATCACCGCTTCACGGGAGTGACCTCGTTCACTGGTATCGCGGATGAGCTTCTGAATCCATTCCAGGTTGACGATAGGCACCACGCCAACCAGCAGGTCGACATTCTGCGCGACGTTATACTGCGGCGTGACAACCCCGCCGTGCAGCCCTTCATAAAACAGGACATCGGTCGGTTCCGGTAGCGGTTGCCACGGTGTGAATGTGCCCGGTACCTGATTCCACGGCACCGCCTCATCATAGGTATGCAAATACTTGCGCGACTGGCCGCTACCGTTACGCCCGTACTCAAGGAAGGTGTTTTCCAGCAGGCCGAAGTCGTTGGCTTCCGGGCCGAAGTAGCTGATGTGTTTCCCCTGATCGCGCGCTTTGCGGATCGCCATGTCCATTTCCGGGCGGGTATAGCGATGGAAGCTGTCGCCTTCTACCTCCGCGGCACGCAGGTTTAGCTGGGCGAAAATTTTACGAAAGGCGAGGCTGGTGGTCGTGGTTCCCGCGCCGCTGGAGCCCGTGACGGCAATCACCGGATGTTTGGCAGACATAACAACTCCCAGATTAAACGATGTGTGGCGCCGCCTTAGCCGTGAAACTGCTTGCGGGGCATGATGTTGACCGTCTCGTGCAGTTCTGACCACACCAGCACGGCTTCTCCGCTTTTCAATTGCTGTTTGACGTCGGCGACTTTATCCGCCAGCGAGCGTTCATGTTCACCATAATCGGTGCCCTCACGCAACACAAAGCTTTCGATCAGGTTATCCAGCGTTTCGGGATCCAGATCGTGCCAGGGAATAATCATTTTTGTGCTCCCAACCAACGGGTTAACCAGTCCGGGATACGCTTTTCCAGCCACATTTCCGGTTTGCGCAGCGTGCCGCCGACGAATCCGACGTGTCCGCCATTTTCGGTCAGCTGATACTCGACGTTTACCGGGAGCTGCTCTTGCGGCGGAATGGAGTGGTGGTCCATAAAAGGATCGTCCTTCGCATGAATGATCAGCGTCGGTTTCGTAATGTCGCTGAGGCGCGGCATGGCGCTGCACTGGCGATAGTAGTCCAGCGCATCGGCGAATCCGTGAATCCTGGCGGTGATCATATCGTCAAACTCGCGGATGCGGCGCATACCTTTGAGCTGGCGGAGATCAACCGGTAGCGAGCCGGGATAGGCTTTCAGCTTACGCGCGGCGTTGGCCTTTAACAGATTGAGCAGATAACGCTGATAGACCCGGGAAAAGCCCTTGTCCATATGATAGCTGCAGGCTTCGAGCATGAACGGGGCTGAGACAATAACCGCGGCATCAAGCGGGACATTATCGCCTTCTTCGGCCAGCAGGCAGCCCAGCATATTCCCGCCCAGCGAATAGCCGACGGCAGCGGTCGGCACCGCACCCCATTCGCGTTGTAGCCAGTGCAGGAACCAGCGGCCATCTTCGGTTTCACCCGAATGATAGATGCGGTTATTGCGGTTGGGTTCGCCGCTACAGCCGCGGAAATGCATCACCACGCCCAGCCAGCCGCGCTGCATGGCTGCATGGATAAGGCCATGAGCATAGGGGCTGTGCAGGCTACCCTCCAGCCCGTGGAACACCACCAGTCGCGGTTTGTGTTGCGCCCCGGCGGGGTCTTCGCTCCACGCCAGATCGACAAAATCACCGTCCGGGAGCTCAAGTCGCTGCCAGTGCGGCGTGAATCCCAGCTTACGGCGAATCAGGCGCGGCAGCATGGTCTGCAGATGACGATTGCCCACGCCGCGCATAGGGTGAAACTCACGCGAGTCGTTTTCGGGGGGCGTCATTTCTGTGGGGGTGATTTCAACCATAGCACCAGAGCAGTTAATCATCTTATAAAACAGTATACCGCGCATGAAGTGCGCAGGTTATCCAATATGTGGTCTTGCGGCCTGTGCTATAGGTTACACGAAATTGAAGCCGGATGAGGACTGCTCTTGCGGGATAAAGATGGCCCGCTGCCCGGGAAGGCTGGAAGGGGAAACAGCCACCGCCAGGAGCGAATGGCTGTGGGGCTGGCTTAAAACATGCTGTTGCCGCTGGCGGTTTTTTCCGGAACCGTCTGAATAACATCCCAGTGCTCAACGATCTTGTTCTGCGCATCGAGGCGGAAAATATCGATAATCGCCCGGGTGACGCCCGGCTCGCGGCCGGTGGACGCAACGTGCAGAACGACATAGTCGCCGTCGACAATCACGCGTTTAATCTCGCTGTGAGAGTCGGGGAATTTCTCTTTCAGAAAGGCGATGAATTGACGAAAGCCTTCGGGCCCATCCTTCGCACCAGGATTATGCTGGATATACTCGTTTCCGAGGTAGGTTTTTGCGGCATCAAAGTCTTTATCGTTCAACGCTTTATTATAAAAAGCGATGACGTTTTCTTTGTTTTTCAATTCGCTCGCGCTGTAGGCGGCAAAAGCGGAGTGGGTCAGGGCACAAAGCAGTGAGAGGGAGATAAGCGTTTTTTTTACCATGGCAATGCCTCTTCGCAGATGAGTGTTGCGGTTTATAGCAGGGGCATATAACGGCGCGTTCCCATAACTCAGCGCCACTGCGTTTATACTCCCTGCCCTATCATAACCCGTTTTAACCTTCCTGTAGCATCTGTTCCAGCTGCTCTTGTGCATCCAGCCAGGCCATTTCACACTCTTCGAGACCGGATTTGGCACTGGCCTGTTGCTGCAGACAGCTGGTCAGCTCTGCTTTGCGGGAGGCATCATACAGTCCGCTGTCGCCGAGCTTCTCTTCTGCCTGGGCGAGCTGTGTGTTGAGCTTATCCATCTCTTTTTCGAGGCGGCTAATCTCTTTACGCAGCGGCTGAGTGAGCGTCCGTAATTCCGCTTCCCGACGTTTCTGGTCTTTGCGGGCCTGTGCGCTGTTACCGCTCTCTTTCGCAACGTCAGACGACGAGCTCTCCTGTTTCTGCGAGTCGCTGAGCCACTGCTGATAATCTTCCAGGTCGCCATCGAACTGCTCGACTTTGCCGTCATGCACCAGATAGAGATCGTCGGTGGTGGAACGGATCAGGTGGCGATCGTGCGAGACCACCACCAACGCGCCTTCGAAATCAATCAGCGCTTCGGTCAGGGCCTGACGCATATCGAGATCGAGGTGGTTCGTCGGTTCATCGAGCAGCAGAAGGTTAGGTCGCTGCCAGACGATCAACGCCAGCACCAGGCGGGCTTTTTCACCACCGGAGAAACGCTGCGTCTCTTCGTTGACCTTATCGCTCTGGAAACCAAATCCGCCGAGATAGTCGCGCAGTTTCTGCTCTGTCTCCTGAGGTGCCAGGCGTGCCAGATGCTGTAACGGGGATTCGTCAGCGCGCAGAAACTCCAGCTGATGCTGAGCGAAGTAGCCGAGCTTAATACCTTTAGCGAGGCCAATCTCGCCATGCAGCGGCTGGAGTTCGCCGGCCAGCAGCTTGATCAGCGTCGACTTGCCGGCGCCGTTTCGCCCTAACAGGCCAATGCGTGAACCGGGCACCAGGTTTAGTTTGATAGAGTCCAGAATCACCCGTTCGCCGTAGCCGGCGCTGACTTTTTCCATTTTCAGCAGCGGGTTTGGCAGGCTTTCCGGCGCGCGGAAACTAAAGTGGAACGGGTTATCGACGTGAGCCGGTGCGATAAGCTCCATGCGTTCCAGCATTTTAATGCGGCTCTGGGCCTGCTTGGCCTTGGTGGCCTTGGCGCGAAAGCGGTCGATATAGCTTTGCAGATGGGCGACGCGCAGCTGCTGGCTTTCATACATCGACTGCTGCTGTGACAGGCGGGTTGCGCGCTGCACTTCAAACGAGCTGTAGTTGCCGGTGTATTCGAACATCGTTTGCTGTTCGATATGAATAATTTTATCGACGATCGGATCCAGGAAGTCACGATCGTGAGAAATCAGAATCAGCGTGCCGGTGTAGCCTTTCAGCCATTTTTCCAGCCAGATGACCGCATCGAGATCGAGGTGGTTAGTCGGTTCATCGAGCAGCAGCAGATCGGAACGACAAATCAGCGCCTGCGCGAGGTTCAGGCGCATACGCCAACCGCCGGAAAAGTCGCTGACCGGGCTTTCAAGCTGCTCATTACTGAATCCCAGCCCGTGCAGCAGACTGGCGGCGCGCGAACGGATGGTCCAGGCATCGATGGCATCCAGTTTGCCGTGCACCGTCGCGATGGCGTGGCCGTCATTGCGCTCGTTGGCCAGTTTTAAATCGGCTTCGAGCTGGCGATATTCGCGATCGCCATCAATAACATAATCAATGGCTGGCTGCGGCAGCGCAGGGGTTTCCTGATTAACCCACGCCAGCTGCCAGTTACCCGGAAAGGTCATACTGCCGCCGTCGGCGCTAATCTCGTTTTTCAAAAGCGACAGCAGCGTGGATTTGCCGCAGCCGTTTTTGCCCACCAGGCCGACCTTCTGGCCAGGATTGATGGTGGCGGTGGCGTTGTCCAGGAGGACCCGTACGCCGCGACGAATTTGTAACGAGGAGAAAACAATCATAAGGCGCCGTATGTTCTGACTATGTTAGTTTGTCATTATGATAATGTAATGTGGTAGCAAATTGCTCCACCGGGCCGCAATGGTAGCCCAAAACGAAGACGATACACAAAGTCATTCTGGTTGCGTCGGGACGCAGCCGTTGTGCAGGCCACCAGAAGACGTTCGGGAGGGGAATGATGTCTCAGACAGCGAAGGTTTTGCTGCTGTATGCCCACCCAGAATCCCAGGATTCCGTGGCCAACCGGGTTTTACTTGAACCGGCTTTACAGTTGCCAAATGTCACCGTGCACGATCTCTATGCACACTACCCAGATTTTTTTATCGATATTGCCCACGAGCAGGAGCTGTTGCGCCAGCATGAGGTGATTGTTTTCCAGCATCCGCTCTATACGTGGAGCTGCCCGGCATTGCTGAAGGAGTGGCTGGACAGAGTGCTGACTCGCGGCTTTGCCAGCGGCGCCGGAGGGAACCAGCTTGCGGGAAAGTACTGGCGTAGCGTGATTACCACCGGTGAGCCCGAGAGCGCCTACCGACGCGATGCCAATCGCTATCCCATGAACGACATCCTGCGCCCATTTGAACTGACTGCCGGCATGTGCCGGATGCACTGGATGAGCCCGATTATTGTCTACTGGGCTCGCCGACAATCGCCTGCCGATCTGAAAAATCACGCGCGTGCTTATCGCGACTGGCTGGCTAATCCCATCGCGGCAGGAGGCATAAATGGAGGGCGCTGATCTGCTTTTAGCGGGAGTCCTGTTTCTGTTTTCTGCCGTGGTGGCGGTGCCGTTGGCCGCCCGGCTCGGCATCGGCGCGGTATTAGGCTATCTGCTGGCCGGCATTGCGATTGGCCCCTGGGGGCTGGGTTTTATTAGCGATGTTGATGAGATTTTGCACTTCTCCGAACTGGGCGTCGTGTTCCTGATGTTCATCATCGGGCTGGAGTTGAATCCGTCTAAGCTCTGGCGCCTGCGCAGCTCCATTTTTGGCGTCGGGGCGGCGCAGGTTGTGCTCAGCGCGGGTATTCTTGGCGGATTACTCATTGTGACCGGGTTTTCCTGGCAGGCGGCGGTGGTCGGCGGTATTGGTCTGGCGATGTCGTCTACGGCAATGGCGCTGCAGTTGATGCGTGAGAAAGGAATGAGTCGCAGCGAGTCCGGACAGCTGGGGTTTTCGGTGCTGCTGTTTCAGGATCTGGCGGTGATCCCCGCGCTGGCTCTGGTACCGCTGCTGGCCGGTTCCGGTGATGACCATCTTAACTGGGTGACCGTCGGGCTGAAGGTTCTGGCCTTCGCCGGGATGCTTATTGGCGGCCGTTTTCTGCTGCGACCTGTTTTTCGGTTTATCGCCGGCTCCGGGGTGCGAGAAGTATTTACCGCCGCAACGCTGCTGCTGGTACTGGGTTCGGCCCTGTTTATGGATGCGCTCGGTCTGTCTATGGCGCTCGGTACTTTTATCGCCGGCGTTCTGCTGGCTGAAAGCGAGTATCGCCATGAGCTGGAGATCGCCATCGAGCCGTTTAAAGGGCTCTTGCTTGGGTTGTTCTTTATTTCCGTCGGCATGGCATTGAATCTGGGCGTGCTCTATACCCACTTACTGTGGGTGGCGGCAAGCGTTGCCGTGCTGGTGGCGGTAAAAAGTTTCGTGTTGTACGGCCTGGCGCGGGTATACGGGGTGCGTAGCTCGGAACGGATGCAGTTTGCGGGAGTGCTGAGCCAGGGGGGCGAGTTTGCGTTTGTGCTGTTCTCACTGCCGGCCTCGCTGCGACTGTTCGAAAACGATCAGATGGCGCTGCTGCTGGTCACGGTCACGCTATCGATGATGACAACGCCGCTGTTGATGACGCTTATCGATCAAATTCTCTCCCGGCGCTTTAACCAACCGGAAGAAGAGGATGAAGCGCCGTGGGTTGAGGACGATAAACCGCAGGTGATTATTGTCGGCTTTGGCCGCTTCGGGCAGGTTATTGGTCGTTTGCTGATGGCCAATAAAATGCGGATTACCGTGCTGGAGCGCGATATCAGTGCGGTTAACCTGATGCGTAAATATGGCTATAAAGTCTATTTTGGCGATGCGACGCAGCTGGAGCTTCTGCGCTCGGCGGGGGCGGAGGATGCGCAGTCGATTGTTATCACTTGTAACGAGCCGGAAGATACCATGAAGCTGGTGGAGATGTGTCAGCAACACTTTCCGCATCTGAATATTCTGGCGCGCGCCCGTGGGCGTGTTGAGGCGCATGAATTGCTGCAGGCCGGCGTGAAGCAGTTCTCGCGTGAAACGTTTTCCAGCGCGCTGGAGTTGGGGCGCAAAGCATTGATTACCCTGGGCATGCACCCGCATCAGGCGCAGCGCGCGCAGCTGCACTTCCGTCGTCTGGATATGCGAATGCTGCGTGAGTTAATGCCCGTGAATACTGATACGCTGCAGATATCACGCGTGCGGGAGGCTCGCCGGGAGCTGGAAGAGATTTTCCAGCGCGAGATGCAGAAAGAGAGCAGGCAGCTTGACGGTTGGGATGAGTTTGAATAAGGGTCAAATAATGATGGCAGTGCGTAAACGTTTTATTGCCGGCGCAAAATGTCCGGCGTGTCAGGCGCAGGATTCTCTGGCAATGTGGCGTGAGAATAATGTCGATATTGTTGAGTGTGTTAAGTGTGGCCACCAGATGCGTGAGGCGGATAAAGAGGCGCAGGAGCACGTCCGTAAAGATGAACAAGTGATTGGCATTTTTCATCCGGACTAGCGTTATCTGTCGCCTTTTTTTAAGCTAGAGGGTACACGGCTGCAGAATTCCGCTACAATCTGCGCCACTATTCTTCCCATGCTCAGGAGATATCATGAAAGTAGCAAAAGACCTGGTGGTCAGCCTGGCCTATCAGGTACGTACAGAAGACGGTGTGTTGGTTGATGAGTCTCCGGTAAGCGCGCCGCTGGACTACCTGCATGGTCACGGCTCCCTGATTTCCGGCCTGGAAAATGCGCTGGATGGCCATGAAGTGGGCGACAAATTTGACGTAGAAGTCGGCGCGAACGATGCGTACGGCCAGTACGACGAAAATTTGGTTCAGCGTGTTCCTAAAGACGTCTTCATGGGCGTTGATGAACTGCAGGTTGGCATGCGTTTCCTGGCGGAAACCGACCAGGGTCCAGTGCCGGTTGAAATCACCGAAGTGGACGACGAGCACGTCGTGGTTGATGGTAACCACATGCTGGCTGGCCAGAATCTGAAGTTCAACGTTGAAGTTGTTGCGATTCGCGAAGCGACTGCAGAAGAGCTGGAGCACGGTCACGTGCACGGTGCCCACGGCCACGATCATGACCACGATCATGAAGGTTGCTGCGGCGGCCACGGCCACGGCCACGATCACGACCACGGTCATGAACATGGCAAAGGTGGTTGTGGTAACGGCGGCTGCGGTTGCCACTAATACCCATCGTCTTTCAGGCCGCAGGCGCGTTGGCCTGGCTTTCAAACCCCGGTGACATCGTTCTCTATGCTGCCGGGAGTTCTCAAGCCTGCCGCCATTCTGCGACTCGACATTCTTAGGGTATTCAATCCGGTAGACATAGTGCTGCCGGAGATAGTCAAGCGGGGAAACCCGCTTTTTTTACGCCTCAATAATGTGGCGGGGGCGTTTCTTCTGCCTGTGATGCGATGTGCGATGATTGGGTCGCTTTCAGTTTTTCAACCATCAAGCGCATATGTTCACGCATCTTCGCCATTTCGATCTCATGGGCGGTGACGGTCTTGTTGAGGTCTTCAATGGTGATTTCCTGAAACGCCAGCCGGCTTTCCAGCTCCGCCAGGCGAGTCTCCAGTGTACTGTCGTGCATGAGTAACCTCTTCTGTCTTATCTCGCGAGCGGATTCTACTCAACTTTCACCCTTCGCGCAGCAACCTCGCGTAAGACAGGAAACTTATTTATACAAAAATAGTCTCAAAACTGGCGATATTCAGGAAGGTCTGTATGTAGATTTGCTCTGCAACGTTCTATAGTACCTTTTTTGCTTTTTACGATAACCCTGGGGTGAGATGCCCCGGCCCTGGAGAAATGGATGAAATCACTGTTTAAAGTAACGCTGCTGGCGACCACGATGGCTGTCGCCCTGAATGCACCGCTGACCTTTGCGGCTGATACTGCCGCGAAGACGGCACCTGCAACGGATAGCAAAGCGGCATTTAAAAATGACGATCAAAAATCTGCTTATGCGCTGGGTGCTTCACTGGGACGTTACATGGAAAACTCCCTGAAAGAACAAGAAAAACTGGGTATCAAGCTGGATAAAGATCAGCTGATCGCCGGTGTTCAGGATGCGTTTGCGAATAAAAGCAAACTGTCCGATCAAGAAATCGAGCAGACTCTGCAAACCTTCGAAACCCGCGTAAAAACTGCTGCTCAGCAGAAAATGGAAAAAGACGCGACTGAAAACGATGCTAAAGGCAAAGCCTATCGCGATACCTTCGCAAAAGAGAAGGGCGTAAAAACCTCTAAATCTGGCCTGCTGTACAAAGTTGAGAAAGAAGGGACCGGCGACGCACCGAAAGACAGTGACACTGTTGTCGTGAACTACAAAGGTACGCTGATTGACGGTAAAGAGTTCGATAACTCCTACACCCGCGGTGAGCCGCTCTCCTTCCGTCTGGACGGCGTTATCCCGGGCTGGACCGAAGGCCTGAAAAATATCAAGAAAGGCGGCAAAATCAAGCTGGTCATCCCACCGGATCTGGCTTACGGCAAAACTGGCGTCCCGGGTATTCCGGCTAACTCCACGCTGGTCTTCGACGTAGAACTGCTGGATATCAAACCGGCACCGAAAGCCGATGCCAAGCCTGAAGCGGCGGCGGATGCCAAAGCTGACGCACAAAGCGCAGACGCGAAGAAGTAATCTGGTCTAAGCCGCCGCCGTTAAAGGCGGCGGCTTTTTTATTTGGGGCAGATATAATTAAAACTGGAAAGTGCCTCAAGCGCTGTATTACTTTAGTTAGCTTAATAATGATGATGAGCCTGCCCTGACAAGCTACACCTCATCTTTCAAGCTGCCTCTGCATTGGCTGCATCCGCTTATTCCGGTTACGCACTGGAGTCAGCCCTGAGACGTGATAAGAGACATGTTTGCCTCTTACCTCGCCAGCTTACGGCTGGTCAAATTCGTTGTGACGAATGTCTCGGACGTGCACCCCTCAGCGCACCTTGAACGGTTTTGTGTAAAAAATGACAGGCTCCTGAAAAGGAGTGCTTTTTTTCATGTCCAGGTCGCTTTTAACCAACGAAACCAGTGAGCTTGACCTGCTGGATCAACGTCCTTTCGACCAGACCGACTTCGATATCCTCAAATCCTATGAAGCGGTTGTGGACGGGTTAGCGATGCTCATTGGTTCCCATTGTGAGATCGTGCTGCATTCTTTACAGGATCTGAAATGCTCCGCCATCCGCATCGCCAACGGTGAGCATACCGGGCGCCAAATCGGCTCGCCGATAACCGATCTTGCGCTGCGCATGCTGCATGATATGACGGGGGCCGATAGCAGCGTATCCAAGTGCTACTTTACGCGGGCTAAGAGCGGAGTCCTGATGAAGTCCGTCACGATCGCCATTCGCAACCGTGAGCATCGGGTCATCGGTCTGCTGTGCATCAACATGAACCTTGATGTGCCGTTCTCACAGATAATGAGCACCTTTATTCCGCCGGAAACGCCGGAGGTGAACTCTCAGGTTAACTTTGCCTCGTCCGTCGATGATTTGGTCGCTCAAACTCTTGAGTTCACTATCGAAGAAGTGAATGCCGATCGTAATGTTTCCAACAATGCTAAAAATCGCCAGATTGTCCTGAATCTCTACGAGAAAGGGATCTTTGATATCAAAGATGCCATCAACCAGGTTGCCGATCGGCTGAATATTTCCAAACATACGGTCTATCTCTATATTCGTCAGTTCAAGAGCGGCGATTTCCAGGGGCTGGATAAGTAATGCGTTTTGCCATTACGGTAACGGGGCCAGCCTACGGTACGCAGCAGGCCAGCAGCGCCTGGCAGTTTGCCCAGGCCGTTTTGCAAGAGGGTCATGATCTGGTCTGTGTCTTCTTCTATCGTGAAGGTGTCTACAACGCAAACCAGCTGACGGCGCCCGCCAGCGATGAATTTGATCTGGTACGCGCGTGGCAGCGGCTGCATGACGATCATGCTGTCGCGCTGCACATCTGCGTGGCGGCGGCCCTGCGTCGCGGTGTCACCGATGAACAAGAAGCTCAGCAGCTGGGGTTACCGGGTCATAATCTGCAGCCCGGATTTACGCTGAGCGGCCTGGGCGCGCTGGCGGAAGCCTCATTAACCTGCGATCGGATGGTGCAGTTCTGATGAAACGCGTTGCTTTTGTTTTTTCTTCTGCCCCGCATGGTTCTGCTTCGGGTCGGGAAGGTCTGGATGCGCTGCTGGCGACCTCCGCGCTGAGCGATGAGATCGGCGTATTCTTTGTCGGCGACGGCGTCTTTCAGCTGCTGCCCGGGCAACAACCGTCGGCGGTACTTGCCCGCGATTACATCGCGACCTTTAAACTCTTGCCGCTGTACGATATTGACGCGTGCTGGATATGTGCAGCGTCTGCCCGCGAACGCGGCCTGAATGCCGGGACGGCGTGGGTGGTGGATGCCGAGTGGCTTGAGCCCGAAGCGCTGCGCGCCCGACTCGATGATTTCAACGTGATTTTACGTTTCTGAGGCCCGAATGCTCCACACACTCAGCTCGTCCCCGTGGCACACCGATCTCCGCGCGATGCTACGCCTGGTAAAGGATGGCGACGATCTCCTGCTGCTTTCTGATGGCGTGATTGCGGCCATCGCCGGCGGACCTTTCCTTGAAATCCTGCGCTCTGCCCCCATAACCATTCATGCTCTGCAAGACGATATCGATGCCCGCGGGCTGGCTGGTCAAATTGCGGACAGTGTCGTCAGGGTTGGCTATACTGATTTCGTCAGAATGTCGGTCAAACATCCTGGACAGTTGTCCTGGTAATGGCGGGATCGTTGTATATTTCTTGACACCTTTTCGGCACCGCCCTAAAATTCTGCGTCCTCATATTATATGAGGCGATTTATTACGTGTTTACGAAGCAAAAGCTAAAACCAGGAGCTATTTAATGGCAACAATTAACCAGCTGGTACGCAAACCACGCGCACGCAAAGTTGCAAAGAGCAACGTGCCTGCACTGGAAGCCTGCCCGCAGAAACGTGGCGTATGTACTCGCGTATATACTACCACTCCTAAAAAACCGAACTCCGCACTGCGTAAAGTTTGCCGTGTTCGTCTGACTAACGGTTTCGAAGTCACCTCCTACATCGGCGGTGAAGGTCACAACCTGCAGGAACACTCCGTGATCCTGATCCGTGGCGGTCGTGTTAAAGACCTTCCGGGTGTTCGTTACCACACCGTTCGTGGTGCGCTTGACTGCTCCGGCGTTAAAGACCGTAAGCAAGCTCGCTCCAAGTATGGCGTGAAGCGTCCTAAGGCTTAATGGTTCTCCGTTAAGTAAGGCCAAACGTTTTATATTAATGTCAAACTAAACTCTTTGAGTTTTGGACAATCCTGAATTAACAACGGAGTATTTCCATGCCACGTCGTCGCGTCATTGGTCAGCGTAAAATCCTTCCAGATCCTAAGTTCGGATCAGAACTGCTGGCAAAATTTGTAAACATCCTGATGGTAGATGGTAAAAAATCTACTGCAGAAGCTATCGTATACAGCGCGCTGGAGACCCTGGCTCAGCGCTCTGGTAAAAATGAACTGGAAGCTTTCGAAGTCGCTCTGGACAACGTCCGTCCGACCGTCGAAGTTAAGTCCCGCCGCGTAGGTGGTTCTACTTACCAGGTTCCAGTTGAAGTCCGTCCGGTTCGTCGTAATGCCCTGGCAATGCGTTGGATCGTAGAAGCTGCTCGTAAACGTGGTGATAAATCCATGGCTCTGCGTCTGGCGAACGAACTTTCTGACGCTGCAGACAACAAAGGTACTGCAGTTAAGAAACGTGAAGACGTTCACCGCATGGCAGAAGCCAACAAGGCGTTCGCTCACTACCGTTGGTAATCCCTTCGGAGTCATAGTCACCAGGCGGGCGCTTCAGGTAAGTCGCCCGGGCTGGATAACTTAACTGAACGCCTAAAGAAATAAACGAGGAATCAAATGGCTCGTACAACACCCATCGCACGCTACCGTAACATCGGTATCAGTGCGCACATCGACGCCGGTAAAACCACTACTACCGAACGTATTCTGTTCTACACCGGTGTAAACCACAAAATCGGTGAAGTTCATGACGGCGCAGCAACCATGGACTGGATGGAGCAGGAGCAGGAGCGTGGTATCACTATCACCTCCGCAGCGACTACTGCATTCTGGTCTGGTATGGCTAAGCAGTATGAACCGCATCGCGTTAACATCATCGACACCCCGGGGCACGTTGACTTCACTATTGAAGTAGAACGTTCCATGCGTGTGCTTGATGGTGCGGTAATGGTTTACTGCGCAGTTGGTGGTGTTCAGCCGCAGTCTGAAACCGTATGGCGTCAGGCAAACAAATATAAAGTTCCGCGCATTGCGTTCGTTAACAAAATGGACCGCATGGGTGCGAACTTCCTGAAAGTTGTTGGTCAGATCAAAACCCGTCTGGGCGCGAACCCGGTTCCGCTGCAGCTGGCAATTGGTGCTGAAGAAGGTTTCACCGGTGTTGTTGACCTGGTGAAAATGAAAGCCATCAACTGGAACGAAGAAGACGCAGGCGTAACCTTCACCTATGAAGATATCCCGGCTGACATGCAGGATCTGGCTGAAGAATGGCACCAGAACCTGATCGAGTCCGCTGCAGAAGCTTCAGAAGAGCTGATGGAGAAATACCTGGGTGGTGAAGAACTGACTGAAGAAGAGATCAAAAAAGCTCTGCGTCAGCGTGTTCTGAACAACGAAATCATCCTGGTAACCTGTGGTTCTGCGTTCAAGAACAAAGGTGTTCAGGCGATGCTGGATGCGGTAATTGATTACCTGCCATCCCCGGTTGATGTACCTGCGATCAACGGTATTCTGGACGACGGTAAAGATACCCCGGCTGAGCGTCACGCTAGCGATGAAGAGCCGTTTGCTGCTCTGGCATTTAAAATCGCTACCGACCCGTTCGTGGGTAACCTGACCTTCTTCCGCGTTTACTCCGGTGTGGTTAACTCTGGTGATACCATCCTGAACTCCGTGAAATCTGCACGTGAGCGTTTCGGTCGTATCGTACAGATGCACGCTAACAAACGTGAAGAGATCAAAGAAGTTCGCGCGGGCGACATCGCTGCTGCTATCGGTCTGAAAGACGTGACTACTGGTGACACCCTGTGTAACCCGGATCACCCGATCATTCTGGAGCGTATGGAATTCCCTGAGCCGGTAATCTCCATCGCTGTTGAACCGAAAACCAAAGCTGACCAGGAAAAAATGGGTCTGGCTCTGGGTCGTCTGGCGAAAGAAGACCCGTCATTCCGCGTATGGACTGACGAAGAATCTAACCAGACCATTATCGCCGGTATGGGTGAGCTGCACCTCGACATCATCGTTGACCGTATGAAGCGTGAATTCAACGTTGAAGCGAACGTCGGTAAACCTCAGGTTGCTTACCGCGAAGCGATTCGTGCGAAAGTTACCGATATCGAAGGTAAACATGCCAAGCAGTCTGGTGGTCGCGGTCAGTATGGTCATGTTGTTATCGACATGTACCCGCTGGAGCCGGGCTCAAATCCGAAAGGATACGAGTTCATCAACGACATCAAAGGTGGTGTAATTCCTGGCGAATACATCCCGGCCGTTGATAAAGGCATCCAGGAACAGCTGAAAGCTGGTCCGCTGGCAGGTTACCCGGTAGTTGATCTCGGCGTGCGTCTGCACTTCGGTTCTTACCATGACGTTGACTCCTCTGAACTGGCGTTTAAACTGGCCGCTTCTATTGCCTTCAAAGATGGCTTTAAGAAAGCGAAACCAGTTCTGCTTGAGCCGATCATGAAGGTTGAAGTAGAAACTCCGGAAGAGAACACTGGTGACGTCATCGGTGACCTTAGCCGTCGTCGTGGTATGCTGCGTGGTCAAGAATCCAACGTTACTGGCGTTGTGATTCACGCTGAAGTTCCGCTGTCTGAAATGTTCGGATATGCAACTCAGCTGCGTTCTCTGACCAAAGGTCGTGCTTCTTACTCCATGGAGTTCCTGAAGTATGATGACGCGCCGAACAACGTTGCTCAGGCCGTAATTGAAGCCCGTGGTAAATAAGCCGTAGGGTTAAAACCAAAATCCCGTGCTCTCTCCTGAAGGGGAGAGCGCTATAGTAAGGAATATAGCCGTGTCTAAAGAAAAATTTGAACGTACAAAACCGCACGTCAACGTCGGTACTATCGGCCACGTTGACCATGGTAAAACTACTCTGACCGCTGCAATCACTACCGTTCTGGCTAAAACCTACGGTGGTTCTGCTCGT
>NZ_BCYR01000013.1 GCF_001598295.1 Klebsiella ornithinolytica NBRC 105727 = ATCC 31898 | reverse complement strand
AGGTTGAAGGATGAAGTGTATATGAGATTACTGAACCGGCTGAACCAGTACCAGCGCCTGTGGCTCCCCTCCTCCGGCGCGCCACAGCAGGTGACCGTAAGTGAGCTGGCAGAACGCTGTTTTTGCAGCGAGCGCCATATTCGAACGCTGCTTCGCCAGGCGCAGGAGGCCGGCTGGTTGAGCTGGCAGGCGACTCCCGGGCGTGGAAAACGCGGCACGCTGATTTTTCATACCGCGCCAGACGCCTTACGTAATGAGATGATGGAGCTGGCGCTGAATAACGGCCAGCAGAAAAATGCGCTGGAGCTGGCTCAGCTGGCGACGGAAGAGCTGAAGGCGCTGCTGTCACCTTTTCTTGGCGGTCAGTGGCAAAACAATACGCCGACTTTGCGCATTCCCTACTATCGCCCGCTTGACGCTCTGCAGCCGGGGTTTTTACCCGGTCGCGCCGAACAACATCTTGCCGGGCAAATTTTTTCTGGCCTGACGCGCTTCGGAGCACAAAATAGCGCTCCGGTCGGTGATTTAGCCCACCACTGGCAGGTATCGCCGGACGGCCTGCGCTGGCAGTTTTATATCCGCTCAACGCTGTTCTGGCATAATGGCGATCCGATAGAAACGCTGCAGCTTCGGCGGCGGCTGCTGATGTTGCTGGAGCTGCCCGCCCTGCGTACCCTGTTTGCCAGCATTAACCGAATTGATGTCACGCATGCGCAGTGTCTGACGATTACGCTGCATCGCCCGGATTACTGGCTACCGTTCCGCCTCGCCAGCGACGGCAGCTTACTGGCGCATCCCGATGAACCCACGGTCGGTAGCGGGCCGTTCCGTCTGAAACTGTTCAGCCCGGAGCTGGTGCGGCTGGAGAATCATCCGCGCTATCATCTGAACCACCCGCTGATCCAGGCGGTGGAGTACTGGATCACTCCCCAGCTGTTTGAGCAGAATCTGGGCACCAGCTGCCGCCACCCGGTGCAGATTACCATTGGCGATCCGGACAAGCTGGCAAATCTTCGTCAGGTCAGCAATAGCATCAGCCTCGGGTTTTGCTACCTGGCGCTGCGTCAGAGCCCTCGCCTCAGCAAAGCTCAGGCGCAACGTCTGGTATCGCTGATTCACCGCTCTTCACTGCTGAAGACGCTTCCGCTCGACGAAGATTTGATTACCCCCAGCAACGAGGTGTTGCCCGGATGGACCATTCCCCAGGGGCCAGAGAATCAGGATATTCCTCTGCCCGAACAGCTTACGTTGCTGTATCACCTGCCGGTCGAACTGCACACGATGGCAGAACAGCTCCGCCTACGGCTTGCCGCCCTCGGCTGTGAACTGAAGCTCATTTTTCACGACGCCAAAAACTGGCACGGTTGCCAAGAACTGGCGCAGGCGGATTTGGTCATGGGCGATCGGCTGATCGGCGAAGCGCCGGAATACACGCTGGAACAGTGGCTGCGTTGCGATACGATGTGGCCTCATTTATTGACCGGGGCACAGTATGCTCATCTGCAGGCCACCCTCGATGCCGTCCAGGCGCAGCCTGAAGAAAGCAGCCGCAACGAAGCGTTGCGCAATGTCTTCAATATCCTGATGGACGATGCCATCATGACGCCGCTATTTAATTACAATTATCGCATCAGTGCCCCACCGGGCGTAAACGGCCTGCAGCTTAACGCCCGGGGCTGGTTTGATTTCACCAGCGCCTGGCTACCGGCATCGCCGCCGTGATGAAGCTGGTCGCCGCGCCCATCAGGCGCTACCATATCGCTTTCACTTTGATTGTCAGGAATTGCCATGAAACGCGCCGTAGTTGTCTTCAGCGGAGGACAAGATTCAACGACCTGCCTGGTGCAGGCTCTGCAACAGTACGATGAAGTGCACTGCGTCACTTTTGATTATGGCCAACGCCACCGCGCGGAAATTGACGTCGCTCGCTCTCTGGCGTTAAAGCTGGGCGCCGTTGCCCATAAGGTGCTCGACGTGACGTTGCTTAACGAGCTTGCCGTCAGCAGCCTGACCCGCGATAACATCCCGGTGCCGGACTATGAGCCGGAAGCCAGCGGTATCCCGAATACCTTCGTGCCCGGGCGTAATATCCTGTTTTTAACCCTGACGGCGATTTACGCCTACCAGGTTAAGGCAGAGGCGATCATTACCGGCGTGTGCGAAACCGATTTTTCCGGCTACCCGGACTGCCGCGACGAGTTCGTGAAAGCGCTACACCATGCCGTCAGCCTCGGAATGGCGAAAGATATTCGCTTCGAGACGCCGCTGATGTGGCTTAACAAAGCCGAGACATGGGCCTTAGCCGATTACTGGGGCCAGTTAGCACTGGTGCGCCATGAAACCCTGACCTGCTATAACGGCATTAAAGGCGACGGCTGCGGACAGTGCGCGGCCTGTAACCTGCGCGCCAACGGGCTAAGCCAGTACGAGGCCGATCGGCCGGGTATTATGGCAGTGATGAAACAGAAAACCGGGCTACAGTAACCGGTCATTTCCCGGTAGCGGCTGACGCCATACCGGGCCTGTAAGATCCGCGCATGACATCAAGCCCGTAGTCGGTCAGCGCAATTCCAGTACCAAATCCGCAACGCACCGTCGGCCGGGTAAGGCATCAGCCACCGCCCGGCATTTTCTCTATGGCCGTTAGCTGAGACGGATGCGCGATAGCGCATCCGGGACACATGCCTCCGACTGGCCTGTCAGCAAGGCTCCAGCTGAATCAGTTTCTCGCGCAGTTCCCCCTCCAGCGGCAGCGCCTTCTGCGTTTTAAGATCGATGCAGACAAAGGTGATTAGCGCATCGGCTACCCCTTCGCCGTTAGGATTGAGAGTTACCACCTGGCTTAATGTTCCGCTTTTCCCGTTCAGCTGTTCCAGTTTGCTGGTGACGGTAAGCACATCGCCTAACACCGCCGGGCGGCGATAATTGATATTGATATTCACCACCACGAAGGCGATGTTGCGTGCGGTCATCCAGTGAAAAGCCGGGCTGCTTTCCAGGCCGTCCCAACGCGCCTCTTCGAGAAATTCCAGATAACGCGCATTATTGACGTGCTGATAGACGTCGAGATGATAGCCGCGAACTTTGATTTGTGTCTGCATAGCGCACATGCCTTATCTTTCATTGTTGTTTTGAGGTCAGAGGTCACACCACTTATGTGACCTCTTCATTCTGGCAAATAATGACGACTGTGCAAACTTGTGCTGAAAATTTATAACTTCAGATGTGACAGATTTCTCTCCACCAGCGAGTGCCCCATCCCCGGGACCTGCTTAAGATCGTCAACGGTTTTAAATGGTCCGTACTCTTCGCGATAGCTCACGATTGCCTGCGCTTTCTTCAGACCGACGCCATTCAAAGCCTTTGCCAGCTCCTCTGCGCTGGCACTATTGATACTCACCCTGATTCCATCACTCTCAGTCGCGTTTAACGTCTCAGGCACCTTCGCCTGCGGCGTCTGCACGCTCTCCTTTGCCGTCGCCGACGTTTTCCCGCTGGAAGGGGCGGCAAGTACACCCTGATGTCCTGCCGCGCAAACCAGTACGGCGGCGGCAATAAGCGTTTTCAATCCACGTTTCATGCTGTTATCTCCTTGTTTGTAGACAGCGGGATCACAATAGCGAGGGTGGAAATAGAGTACAAAAGACAAACCGCAGAAATGGAAAAGGCCGCGAAAGCGGCCTTTGAGGATTACATCACGTTACTGATTTTTGCGAAGCGTCACGAAATTATTGCTGTTGGTCGATAGCATCGCCGAGTTTAATTTTCGCGGACTTACGCAGGTTGCTCATCAGCGCTTCGAAAGCAATCTGAGCATTGTTCTGCGTGATGCCTTGCACCATGGCTTTTTTCTGCGCTTCCGGCATGTCGCCGGCTTTGACCTCATCCAGCGCCAGCAGCACCACGTTGCCTTTGATGTCGCTACCCATACCGTAGACAGGTTTACCCTGCTGCGGCAGCGGCAGAGCAAACGCCGCCTGGCTCAAGGGATCCTGACCGGTACGTGCCAGCGTCTGCGCCGGGCCGAAGCTTAAACCTGCGGCTTTCATCGCCTCGTCACCTTTACCATCTTTGAGCGCGGCCAGCAGCTTGTCTGCATCCAGCTTCGCCTGCTGTTCAGCTTTGGTATGTTTGACGATATCGATAACCTGCGCTTTCACATCTGCCAGTGGCTTCACGGCTTCCGCTTTGTGCTCGCTGATACGCAGAACAAAGGCGCGATCGCCATCGACGGTGATGATATCGGAGTTGCTGCCCGGCGTACCGTTCTCGCCCACCAGACCGCCGTTGAAGATAGCATCGGCAACCGGTTTAAAGTTCAGCTCTTCTGGCAAATTGTCACGCCCAAACCAGCCGGTTTCGGTCACTTTCACATTCGCAGCCTGTGCGGCGCTGGCCAGCGATTCGTTATCATTGCTGGCGGCATCGCTCACTTTCTGCTGCAGCGCGTAGTAAGCATCCAGCGCTTTTTCCTGCTTCACTTTCGCCGCGATATCATCGCGAACTTCGGCCAGCGGTTTAACCTTCGCCGGCTGAACATCATCAAGACGGACAACCAGGAAACCAACGGAAGATTTAATCACGCCAGAAAGCTGGCCTTTTTCTTTCAGACCGGCATTTTTCAGCTCTGGTACCGTCGCAGCATCGTCCATCCAGCCCATATCGCCACCGTTGCGGGCAGAGATAATGTCGGTAGATTTTTCTTTCGCCAGGGTGGCGAAATCGGCCCCTTTCTTCAGCTCATCCAGAACCGTCTGGGCATCGGCTTCGGTCTTGGTCTGAATCACGCTGTAGCGGTTACGCTGCGGCTGCGTGAACTGATCCTGATGCTGATCATACCAGGACTGGATTTCCTCGTCAGAGGCGTTCTCCTGCATGCCAGCCGCATCCATTTTGATGTAGCTCACGCGGAACTGCTCCGGCGCCATGAAACGGGCCTGGTTTTGCTGGTAGTAAGCGTTGACTTCCTCATCGGTCACCGTCTGCTTCGCCGCCAGTGCATTGACATCGATGGTGGCTTCACGCACTACGCGTTGCTGGGATACCAGCGCAGCCAGCTGATCGGATTCACCGGGCAGCATAAAGTCAGTACCGGCAATGGCATTAATCAGCTGCTGAGTTGTCAGCTGGTTGCGCAGCGCCTGCGCGTACTGATCGGTGGTCATGCCCATTTGATTCACGATACCGCTAAAACGTTCGTTATCAAATTTGCCGTCAGTCTGGAAAGCCTGAGTCTGGAAGATAGCCTGTTTGACTTGAGCATCGCTGACGCTCAGTCCGAGTTCGCGGGCGTACTGGTCAAGCAGCGACTCGTCAATCAGACGGTTCAGCACCTGCTGACGCATGGTTTTCATGTAGTTTTCGTTGGCCGCCAGTTCAGAGAACTGATCGCCAAGCTGCTGCTGCATACGGTTACGTTCGCTGGCAACGGCATTTTCAAACTGTGAGCGACCAATTTCCTGGTCGTTAACTTTCGCGGCATAATTGTTACTGCCGCCAATCAGGTAACCACTCACCCCGGTCAAAATGAACGAGATAATGATGATACCGAAAATAATCTTGAGCACGACGCTATTGGCGGCCGTGCGTAGGTTGTCCATCATGGTGTAACAACGCTCCGCTGTAGATGACTTTAGCTCGCGCAGCATAGCACGTGATGGCTGCCGCGCGTGAGGACCTATTTTGACAAGAAAATGGGGTGATTGTCAGCCCACAAGTGCGTACAAACACACATAAAGTCGGGTTCCGGGCAAATAAAAAAGGCACATCTCGCGATGCGCCCTTGTACTTCGTCACATTCCCTGATGGGAAGCCGATCAGTTTACCGCGTCTTTCAGCGCTTTACCGGCACGGAAACCCGGCACTTTGGCAGCAGCGATGGTAATTTCTTTACCTGTTTGCGGGTTGCGACCAGTACGGGCAGCGCGCTCTTTCACAGCAAAGGTACCAAACCCGACCAGCGCAACGTCATCTCCAGCCTGCAGAGATTCAGTAACAGAAGCAATTAAAGCATCTAACGCACGTCCGGCTGCAGCTTTAGAAATGTCCGCACCCGCAGCAATTTTGTCAATCAGTTGAGATTTATTCACTGTTCTCTTCCTCTCTTTATAATTTATATCGCACCAGAATCCTTCGTGGTGCGACCGCGCAGCAGTTATATCAGGACTGTCATGCCCTTACAACAGAGTTGTAGATGACCCCCTGCCAGCGATCTAAGTTAGCTACACAAAAAAAGGCTGGCAAGTACGAATTTACTTCCCAGCCCCACTTTTCTTAGCGCTATTTGCGCAAAATCACTATTTTGCCGTGACGACCTGCATGCCGAATGGTTCGTTCTGCAACGCAAGTGTCAGAACTTCTTCGATTCGTTTCACCGGATGGATATCTAAATCGGCAATAACGTTATCTGGAATTTCTTCAAGGTCACGTTTATTTTCATCAGGAATCAGAACAGTCTTAATGCCGCCGCGATGTGCCGCCAGCAGTTTTTCCTTCAGACCGCCGATTGGCAGCACCTGACCACGCAGGGTAATTTCCCCCGTCATCGCGACGTCAGCGCGTACCGGATTCCCCGTCAGACAGGAGACCAGCGCGGTACACATCGCAATACCGGCGCTCGGACCGTCTTTCGGCGTCGCCCCTTCCGGAACGTGAACGTGAATATCACGTTTTTCGTAGAAATCCGAATTAATTCCCAGCTTATCCGCACGCGAACGGACCACGGTCAGCGCAGCCTGAATAGACTCCTGCATCACTTCGCCCAGCGAACCGGTATAGGTCAGCTTGCCTTTACCCGGCACACAGGCGGTTTCGATGGTCAGCAGATCGCCGCCCACTTCCGTCCATGCCAGACCGGTGACCTGGCCGACGCGGTTTTCGCTATCCGCACGACCGTAGTCATAGCGCTGCACGCCAAGGAAATCATGCAGGTTATCACCATTAATCGTGATGTGCTTCAGTGACTTATCCAGCAGCAGCTGTTTAACCGCCTTACGGCACAGCTTGGAAATTTCACGCTCCAGCCCACGCACGCCCGCTTCACGGGTGTAATAGCGAATAATCCCGACGATCGCGCTGTCCTCTACGGTCAGCTCGCCTTTCTTCAGCGCATTACGCTCAATCTGCTTAGACAGCAGGTGACGTTTGGCGATGTTCAGTTTTTCGTCTTCGGTATAACCGGACAGACGAATCACTTCCATACGATCCAGCAGCGGCGCCGGAATGTTCATGGAGTTAGAGGTCGCCACAAACATGACATCGCTCAGATCGTAGTCCACTTCCAGATAGTGGTCGTTAAACGCCACGTTCTGTTCCGGATCTAACACTTCCAGCAGCGCTGAGGCCGGATCGCCGCGCATGTCGGAGGACATTTTGTCGATCTCATCCAGCAGGAACAGCGGGTTTTTCACCCCCACTTTCGCCATTTTCTGGATCAGTTTGCCCGGCATTGAACCGATGTAGGTCCGGCGGTGACCGCGGATTTCCGCTTCATCACGCACGCCGCCCAGCGCCATACGCACGTACTTACGGCCGGTGGCTTTAGCGATGGACTGGCCCAGCGAGGTTTTGCCCACCCCCGGCGGTCCAACCAGGCACAGAATCGGCCCTTTCAGCTTGTTGACGCGGCTCTGTACTGCGAGATACTCAAGGATACGATCCTTCACGCGCTCCAGGCCGTAATGGTCGGTATCGAGGATCTCCTGAGCCTGACGCAGATCTTTTTTGACCTTGCTGCGCGCGCTCCACGGCACCTGCACCATCCAGTCGATGTAGCCGCGTACGACGGTCGCTTCTGCCGACATCGGCGACATCATCTTCAGCTTTTGCAGTTCCGCTTCGGTTTTTTCTTTCGCCTCTTTCGGCATTTTTGCCGCGTCGATCTTGCGCTTCAGCGCTTCGTTCTCGTCCGGGGCATCGTCCATCTCGCCAAGCTCTTTCTGGATGGCCTTCATCTGCTCATTCAGATAGTACTCACGCTGAGACTTTTCCATCTGCTTTTTCACGCGATTGCGAATACGCTTCTCAACCTGCAGCAGATCGATTTCCGATTCCATCATCGCCATCAGATATTCCAGACGTTCGTTAATGTCGGACATCTCGAGGACGGACTGCTTATCTGCCAGCTTAAGCGGCATGTGCGCAGCAATGGTATCAGCCAGACGCGCAGGATCGTCGATGCTGTTGAGCGACGTCAGCACTTCCGGCGGGATTTTCTTGTTCAGCTTGATGTAGCCTTCAAACTGACCGATCGCGGTGCGCACCAGGACTTCCTGCTCGCGTTCGTCGATCGCCGGCGATTCCAGGTACTCTGCTTTCGCTGAAAAATGCTCGCCGTTATCAGACAGTGCAGAAATACGCGCGCGCTGCAGGCCTTCAACCAGCACTTTGACGGTGCCATCAGGCAGCTTCAGCATCTGTAAAATTGACGCCACGGTCCCGACGGTGAAAAGATCATTTACACCCGGCTCATCCGTCGAAGCTTCTTTCTGCGCAACCAGCATGATTTTTTTATCATGGTCCATAGCCGCTTCAAGACAACGGATAGATTTTTCCCGCCCTACAAACAGGGGTATGACCATGTGCGGATAAACCACCACATCGCGCAACGGCAATACGGGGATTTCAATGCGTTCAGAACGCTCAGGATTCATAGAGCTCTCTCTTAGTTTAAAGTCCGCCAGGTAGCCAGCGGCACGACTCGTCATCGCGACGCCGTTAATATGTAATCCAGTATATGGGGATGTATTCCACACATTCAACGGCGGGAATGCAGGAAAAATAAAAGGGGAGATAAAATCCCCCCTTTTTGTTAACTGCTTGAGCAAGTTGGCTAATTATTCACCAGACGCCTGCTGCGCTTCCGGTTTGCCATAGATCAGCAACGGCTTGCTTTGTCCGTCGATAACGGAAGCATCGATGACCACTTTTTCCACGTCTTCCATTGACGGAAGATCGTACATGGTATCGAGCAGCGCGGCTTCAACGATGGAACGCAGACCACGAGCACCGGTTTTACGCGCCATCGCTTTTTTGGCGATCGCGTCCAGCGCTTCATCGCGGAACTCCAGCTCAGCGCCTTCCAGGTTAAACAATGCCTGATACTGTTTGGTCAGGGCATTTTTCGGCTCTTTCAGGATCTGAATCAGCGCTTCTTCGCTCAGCTCATTCAGCGTTGCAACGACCGGCAGACGACCGATGAACTCCGGAATCAGACCAAATTTGATCAGATCTTCCGGCTCAACCTGAGACAGCAGCTCACCTTCGCTCGCTTTGTCAGATTTGGCTTTTACCGTCGCGCCGAAACCAATACCTGAACCGGTTTCGACACGATGGGAAATAACCTTATCCAGACCGGCAAACGCGCCGCCGCAGATAAACAGAATCTTGGAGGTATCAACCTGCAAGAACTCCTGCTGCGGATGCTTACGCCCGCCCTGCGGTGGTACCGCGGCAACGGTTCCTTCGATAAGCTTCAGCAGCGCCTGCTGCACGCCTTCGCCGGAGACATCGCGGGTAATCGACGGGTTATCCGATTTACGGGAAATTTTGTCGATCTCATCGATGTACACGATACCGCGCTGCGCTTTCTGTACGTCGTAGTCACATTTCTGCAGCAGCTTCTGAATGATGTTTTCGACGTCTTCACCGACATAACCGGCTTCGGTCAGGGTGGTGGCGTCCGCCATGGTGAACGGTACATCCAGCAGACGCGCCAGCGTTTCCGCCAGCAGCGTTTTACCGGAACCAGTCGGCCCGATCAGCAGAATGTTACTTTTACCCAGCTCAACACCGTTGCTGGTATCACCATTGCGCAGGCGTTTGTAGTGGTTGTATACCGCAACGGCCAGCACTTTTTTCGCAGGCTCCTGGCCGATAACGTAATCGTCCAGGTGGTGGCGGATTTCGTGCGGAGTCGGCAGCGCACTGCGTTCACGATGCGGCGCGACTTCTTTAATCTCTTCGCGAATGATGTCGTTACATAAATCAACGCATTCGTCGCAGATATACACGGATGGCCCGGCGATCAGCTTACGCACTTCATGCTGGCTTTTGCCGCAAAAAGAGCAATACAACAGTTTGCCCGAACCATCTTTGCGTTTATCTGTCATGAGTCCAAACCTCTTATTAAGTTCTTTGTGCCGCACACGACGACGCAAATGCCATTCTCAGGCGCAAGTCGCTGATAAGCGTTGTGCCGCCCTACTCCAGACAAGTATAGCGGCCCCCTTGCGCCAGGGGCATCAATTACGATGGGTCAAAATGGAATCGACCAGGCCGTATTCCACCGCTTCGGAGGCTGACAAGAAACGGTCACGCTCGGTGTCGTTCTCAATCTGCGCAAGGGATTGACCCGTATGGTGTGCCATCAGTTCATTCATCCGCCCTTTCACTTTCAGGATCTCGCGGGCGTGAATTTCGATATCCGTCGCCTGACCCTGATAGCCGCCCAGCGGCTGGTGGATCATCACGCGGGAATTCGGCAGGCAGAAACGCTTGCCTTTTGCCCCTGCGGTCAGCAGGAACGCGCCCATCGATGCCGCCTGGCCCATACAAATGGTGCTCACGTCAGGCTTGATGAACTGCATGGTGTCGTAAATCGACATCCCGGCGGTGATCACCCCGCCCGGAGAGTTAATGTACAGATAAATGTCTTTTTCCGGGTTCTCTGCTTCCAGAAAAAGCATCTGCGCCACGATCAGATTCGCCATGTGGTCTTCCACCTGGCCGGTCAGAAAGATGACGCGTTCCTTGAGCAGACGGGAGTAGATATCAAAAGAACGTTCACCGCGCGAGGTCTGTTCAATGACCATCGGCACCAGGGCCATATGGGGTGCAAAGTTATCTCGTTCGCCACTGTATGACATTTCCGTCTCCTGGATTAATTTTGAATAAACCTGCCGCACTGATTGTAACCTTATGGACGGATTATCAGCCAGAGTCTTCTGTCCGTCATCGTTCAAATTACCTGGATATCGGCTTTACGCCCGTAACCTGAACAAATCCCGACAGACACGCTTCGTCATTATGCATGATTTCACGCGTGCAGTTTCGTCTCCTCGTTGTGGGGACGATGCAATCATAATTCAAGCATAACAAGCTTTTGTCGTAACGCTATCATTGATATCGCGTTTTCGCACTCATCCTGAAGCTATTGCTGCGATAAAAAAAAACCCGCCGCCTCTCGGCAACGGGTTTTACCTGAACGTTAAACCGTGGGCGAAATTACGCCTGCTGGTTCATCAGTTCATTGAAGGTCGTGGCTTTTTCAGACACTTTCGCTTTTGCCAGAACGGCTTCAACAGCCTGCTCTTCCAGCGCGACGTTACGCATGTTGTCCATCAGTTCGTTGTTTTTGCTGTAGAACTCAACAACTTCTTTCGGATCTTCGTAAGCGGAAGCCATCTCTTCGATCAGGCCTTTAACACGCTCTTCGTCAGCTTTCAGCTCGTTGGTACGAATCACTTCGCCCAGCAGCAGACCGACAACTACGCGGCGTTTAGCCTGCTCTTCGAACAGTTCGCGCGGCAGTTCCAGAGCCTGCTTCTCATTGCCACCGAAACGCTGAGCAGCCTGACGACGCAGAACGTCGATTTCGCTGTCGATCAGGGCAGCCGGCACGTCGATGTCGTTCGCTTTAACCAGACCTTCGATAGCCTGAGACTTCACGCGGTTACGCACGGCGCCTTTCAGCTCGCGATCCATGTTTTTACGCACTTCAGCGCGCAGACCTTCTACGGAACCATCTTCAACGCCGAAACGTTTGATGAATTCAGCAGTCAGTTCCGGCAGCTCGCGCTCTTCAACTTTCTTCAGGTTGATAACGAACTTAGCCGCTTTACCTTTCAGGTTTTCTGCGTGGTATTCTTCCGGGAAGGTCACATCGATAGTGAACTCTTCGCCCGCTTTGTGGCCTTTAATACCGTCTTCAAAGCCTGGGATCATACGACCCTGGCCCATCGCCAGTACGAAGTCAGTCGCTTTGCCGCCTTCGAACTCTTCGCCGTCAACAGAACCGGTGAAGTCGATGGTTACGCGGTCTTCTGCATCAACAGCGCCATCTTTGTCTTTCCAGTTAGCCTGCTGCTTACGCAGCGTGTCCAGCATGGTGTCGACATCAGCTTCGGTCACTTCAACAACCGGTTTTTCAACTTCGATAGTTTCCAGACCCTGCAGCGCAACTTCCGGATAAACTTCGAACTCTACCGCGTAGGTGAAGTCTTCACCCAGCTTGTATTCGCCCGGAACGTAGTTCGGTGCGCCGGCTGGATTGATTTTCTCTTTGATGATCGCGTCAACGAAGTGACGGCTCATCAGGTCGCCCAGCACGTCCTGGCGAACGGATGCGCCATAACGCTGAGCAACAACATTCATCGGCACTTTCCCTTTACGGAAGCCGTCAATGCGAACTTTTTTCGCCACGTTGACCAGCTCGCTTTTGACAGCATTCTCGATGCTGTCAGCGGCGATAGTAATCGTTACACGGCGCCCAAGGCCCTGAGTGGTTTCAACTGAAACTTGCATCTTGTTACCTCAAAAAAATCACAGTGCTCGGTCAACTCTGGAAGCGCGTGTACGTTGCTTCGCAGAACCGGGATGCCCTCTTCAATCAGAAACACATTCCCTGTCGCCAGAATCATCCCGAAGACATTCATATAAGACGCGGCATTATAGCGGCATCACTTTTGTGAGTCGAGAACGGTTGTCGCCCACGGCTGCGGCATTTTTCACAATTCCCGCGCAAATTTGTCTTTAAAAGCGCCCACTGCACACATTTTCAGACAAAACAAAACGGCCCGCAGGCCGTTTTTTGATAAATCTTCACGCAACATACTGGAAAAGTTCCCGCGGTTGCAAATACGATTTCTAGGCGATACTTCCCGCACCGCGACAAGGAGGAGATGCAAATACCGTGTCCTGAAGCCCTTCCCACTCTTTAATCGTATAGGTATGCAGCGCCAGCGCATGCACAGTGCTCGACAGCTCCTCAGTCAGCGTACCGTAGATCATACGGTGACGGTTCAGAAAACGCTCGCCGGTGAAACGATCGCTCACCAACACCACTTTAAAATGACTTTCAGAGCCAGCCGGGACATTGTGGCGATAACTTTCATCCACGACTTCGAGATACACGGGGTCGAACGCTGCCCTAAGTTTTGCTTCGATCTGTTCACGTATCATCATGAATTTTCTCCTCCGACAACGCTGAGATGCCGCCATTCCTTTTAAATGTTAGCCGCTTTTACCGCTTCCATTAGGGGAAAACAACAAAAAATTAGCATTCTTCTGATATTTTCATTCAAAAGTATCAAGTTTACTCACTCTCTCCCCCAGAACGTCCGCCTGGATCGCGATAAAAATGGGAGACGGCGATAAAATGTACAACGCGATGAATTTACATGCGTTGCCACTTCCCCTCGCCGTTGGCGATGTTATGATGGCGGTAATTTTCCTCAATGACCCGAAATAGATTTGAGCGACGGAAAGGCTACAAACGGGAGAGTCCTCAGGCGCTTGCTGAAGCGAGTGACGAGGGCGAACAAGAGCCGCTAACGCAACCGTTGCCTGAAGTATGACGGGTATAACAACACCATGCGCTGAGACCCTGAACATGTTTAAGAAAATTCTTTTCCCGCTGGTCGCGATGTTTATGCTGGCAGGATGCGCGACGCCTCCGACTACCATTGATGTATCGCCGAAAATGAGCCTGCCGCAGCAGGACCCAAGCCTGATGGGCGTCACCGTCAGCATTAACGGTGCGGACCAGCGTCCGGATCAGGCGCTGGCGAAGGTCACCCGCGATAACCAACAGGTTACGCTGACCGCCTCCCGCGACCTGCGCTTCCTGCTGCAGGAAGTGCTGGAAAAACAAATGACCGCGCGCGGTTATATGATTGGGCCGAACGGCGCAGTCGATCTGCAGATTATCGTGAATAAACTGTATGCCGACGTTTCCCAGGGCAACGTGCGCTACAACATCGCCACGAAGGCAGATATCGCGATTATCGCCACCGCCGCGAACGGCACCAAAATGACCAAAAACTATCGCGCAAGCTACTCTGTTGAAGGCGCCTTCCAGGCCTCCAACCAGAATATCGCCAATGCGGTGAACAGCGTCCTGACCGATACCATCGCCGATATGGCGCAGGACACCAGCATTCATGATTTCATCAAGCAAAACGCGCGTTGATCGTTCGCCAACCCGGCCTCGCGCCGGGTTGGCGCCATAAACCATGTCCAACCACTACTTACGCATTTTCCAGCAGCCTAAATCAGCTATTTTGCTGATCCTTGGGTTTGCTTCCGGCTTGCCTCTGGCGCTGACCTCCGGCACGCTCCAGGCGTGGATGACCGTTGAAAATATCGATCTGAAAACGATCGGCTTCTTCTCGCTGGTTGGCCAGGCTTACGTCTTTAAGTTTCTCTGGTCGCCGTTAATGGACCGCTACACGCCGCCGTTTCTTGGCCGGCGCCGCGGCTGGCTGCTGACCACGCAGTTTCTGCTGCTTATCGCCATTGCCGCCATGGGATTCCTTGAGCCTTCGACCCAGCTCCGCTGGATGGCCGCATTAGCGGTCGTTATCGCCTTCTGCTCCGCATCGCAGGATATCGTCTTCGATGCGTGGAAAACCGATGTGCTGACGGCAGAGGAGCGCGGCGCTGGCGCGGCCATCAGCGTGCTGGGCTATCGCCTGGGGATGCTGGTCTCCGGTGGCCTGGCGCTGTGGCTGGCTGACCGTTGGCTCGGCTGGCAGGGAATGTACTGGCTGATGGCCGTGCTGCTGATTCCCTGCATTATCGCCACCCTGCTGGCGCCAGAACCGAGCGATGTGATTCCGGTACCAAAAAGCCTCGAACAGGCGGTCGCCGAACCGCTGCGCGACTTCTTCGGACGTAACAACGCCTGGCTGATCCTGCTGTTAATCGTCCTTTATAAGCTCGGCGATGCCTTTGCGATGAGTCTGACCACCACGTTTTTGATTCGCGGAGTCGGTTTTGATGCCGGCGAGGTGGGAATGGTCAATAAAACGCTGGGACTTTTCGCGACGATTGTTGGCGCACTTTACGGCGGCGTACTCATGCAGCGCCTCACCCTGTTTCGCGCCCTGCTGATTTTCGGCGTGCTACAGGGCGTATCCAATGCCGGCTACTGGCTGCTGTCGATTACCGATAAACATCTTTACTCCATGGCGACGGCGGTCTTTTTCGAAAACCTGTGCGGCGGTATGGGCACGGCGGCATTTGTCGCCCTGTTAATGACCCTGTGTAATAAATCGTTTTCCGCCACCCAGTTTGCTTTGCTGTCCGCGCTATCGGCAGTCGGTCGCGTGTACGTCGGGCCCATTGCCGGCTGGTTCGTCGAAGCTCACGGTTGGCCGACGTTTTATCTGTTCTCTGTCTTTGCCGCCGTCCCGGGAATTGTGCTCCTGCTGCTCTGCCGGCAAACCCTGGAGTACACGCAACGCACCGGAAGCTTTATTCCGCGCACGGACTATCCACAGACCTATACGCTGGCGCTGCTGATTCTGGCCGTGGGTTCGCTGATGCTGGGCATATGGCTGCTGTTGCTGATACTCAATGCCCTCGACTTCACCTCTTTTTCCTTCCTGCCCACGCTACTGGAAATTGCGGCCCTCACCGCCATCGCCGGCGTTGTGCTCGGAAGTCTGCTGGATTATCTGGCGTTACGGAAGAGTGCGCTGATTTAACGCATCATTGCGCTGTTATTAGCCGTTGTAATCACTGATCGTAATTATAACGGCTTATTAACGATTTTATATTGTTCATTTTTCATTTGTTGTTTTGTGCGCTTTACATTTTTGGAAGTTATTGACAACTTTTATTCAAAACATTAAATAATTTAACCGATTCAGCAAAAGCGATTTATTATCGCCACCGCGCAATGTCTTTTATTTGATAATTAATTGTTAATTAGTTGTGTTATTTTTCGGGTGTTTATACTCATTACCCCATAAGCCCATCCATTCTTATCTCTTTCGTTATAGATCCTGCATATAACGTGCTTTGCAAGCATCAGCGTCACACTCGGTTACATATGTGACAAAGCGAGCAGAACCCGCTAACACAGAACTGACACAGCCCCAATCATGTTTACAGTAATGCAACCTTCCCGTAAAATGCCCGTACACTTTAAGCGCCACCAGATTCCGTGGAATTGAGGTCGTTCAATGAGACTTAGGAAATACAATAAAAGTTTGGGATGGATGTCATTAATCGCAGGTACTGTATTACTCAGTGGTTGTGATTCTGCGCTCCTTGACCCAAAAGGACAGATTGGACTGGAGCAACGTTCTCTGATACTGACGGCCTTTGGCCTGATGATGATTGTCGTTATTCCCGCCGTCTTAATGGCAGTAGGATTTGCCTGGAAGTATCGTGCGAGTAATAAAGATGCGAAGTATAGCCCGAACTGGTCACACTCCAACAAAGTTGAAGCTGTGGTCTGGACGGTTCCTATTCTGATCATCCTGTTCCTGGCCGTTCTGACCTGGAAAACCACTCACGCACTTGAGCCAAGCAAACCGCTTGCTCACGAAGAGAAACCGATCGTCATCGAAGTTGTTTCGATGGACTGGAAATGGTTCTTCATCTATCCGGAACAGGGTATTGCTACCGTCAACGAAATCGCCTTCCCGGCGAACGTACCGGTACACTTCAAAGTGACCTCTAACTCCGTGATGAACTCGTTCTTTATCCCACGTTTAGGCAGCCAGATTTACGCAATGGCCGGGATGCAGACTCAGCTGCACCTCATCGCGAATGAAACTGGCACTTATGACGGTATCTCCGCAAGCTATAGCGGCCCGGGCTTCTCTGGTATGAAGTTCAAAGCTATCGCCACGCCGGATCGTGCAACCTTCGATCAGTGGGTAGCGAAAGCGAAACAGTCGTCGAACACCATGGACTCCATGGCGGCCTTCGACAAACTGGCTGCGCCTAGCGAATACAACAAAGTGGAATACTTCTCTGACGTGAAACCGGATTTGTTTAAAGATGTTGTGAACAAATTTATGTCTCATGGCAAGAGCATGGATATGTCCCAACCTGAAGGCGAGCACGCAGCGCACGAAGGGATGGAAGGCATGGACATGAGCCACGCGGAAACCGCTCACTAAGGGGCCGAGGAAGAAAACGATGTTCGGAAAACTTACACTGGATGCAGTGCCCTACCACGAACCCATTATTGTGGTTACGGTGGCTGCGATTATCATCGGGGGACTGGCGCTTCTGGCGGCAATCACTTACTTCGGTAAGTGGTCCTACCTTTGGAATGAGTGGCTGACTTCGGTCGACCACAAACGACTCGGTATCATGTATGTCATCGTAGCAATCGTGATGTTGCTGCGTGGCTTCGCTGACGCCGTTATGATGCGTAGCCAGCAGGTGCTGGCCTCGGCCGGGGAAGCAGGGTTCCTGCCGCCTCACCACTACGATCAGATCTTTACCGCCCACGGCGTTATCATGATCTTCTTCGTAGCGATGCCGTTTGTTATCGGTCTGATGAACCTCGTGGTTCCGCTGCAGATCGGTGCGCGCGACGTTGCCTTCCCGTTCCTCAACAACCTGAGCTTCTGGTTCACCGTTGTGGGCGTGATTCTGGTTAACTTGTCTCTGGGCGTCGGTGAATTCGCTCAGACCGGTTGGCTGGCCTATCCGCCGCTGTCGGGAATCGAGTACAGTCCGGGCGTTGGGGTCGATTACTGGATCTGGGCTCTCCAGCTCTCCGGTATTGGTACGACGTTAACCGGTATTAACTTCTTCGTGACCATTATCAAGATGCGTGCCCCTGGCATGACGATGTTCAAGATGCCAGTATTTAGCTGGGCATCTCTGTGCGCCAACATCCTGATTATCGCCTCCTTCCCAATCCTGACCGTCACCGTCGCGCTGCTGACCCTGGACCGCTACCTGGGCACCCATTTCTTTACCAACGATATGGGTGGCAACATGATGATGTACATCAACCTGATTTGGGCCTGGGGCCACCCGGAAGTGTATATCCTGGTTCTGCCGGTCTTCGGGGTGTTCTCCGAAATCGCTGCAACCTTCTCGCGTAAGCGTCTGTTTGGCTACACCTCGCTGGTATGGGCAACAGTGTGTATTACCGTTCTGTCGTTCATCGTTTGGCTGCACCACTTCTTCACCATGGGTGCCGGCGCGAACGTCAACGCCTTCTTCGGTATTACCACCATGATTATCGCCATCCCGACCGGGGTTAAGATCTTCAACTGGCTGTTCACCATGTACCAGGGCCGCATCGTCTTCAACTCAGCCATGCTGTGGACTATCGGCTTCATCGTGACCTTCTCTGTTGGTGGTATGACCGGCGTTCTGCTGGCGGTACCGGGCGCGGACTTCGTGCTGCACAACAGTCTGTTCCTGATTGCCCACTTCCATAACGTCATTATCGGTGGTGTGGTATTCGGTTGCTTTGCTGGTCTGACCTACTGGTGGCCGAAAGCCTTTGGCTTCACGCTGAACGAAACCTGGGGCAAACGCGCTTTCTGGTTCTGGATCATCGGCTTCTTCGTTGCATTTATGCCGCTGTACGTGCTGGGCTTCATGGGGATGACCCGTCGCCTGAGCCAGCAGATTGACCCGCAGTTCCACCCGATGCTGGTTGTTGCGGCATGCGGTGCGGCGCTGATTGCCTGCGGTATCCTCTGCCAGCTGATTCAGTTCTACGTGTCTATCCGCGATCGCGAACAGAACCGCGACCTGACCGGTGACCCGTGGGGCGGCCGTACTCTGGAGTGGGCAACCTCTTCTCCGCCTCCGTTCTACAACTTCGCTATCGTTCCTGTCGTTCACGAACGTGACGCGTTCTGGGAAATGAAAGAAAAAGGCGAAGCGTATAAGAAACCGGCTGGCTATGAAGAGATTCATATGCCGAAAAACAGCGGCGCCGGCATCGTTATTGCTGCTTTCGCAACGGTGTTTGGTTTCGCGATGATCTGGCACATCTGGTGGATGGCGATTGCAAGCTTCGTCGGTATCCTGGTGACCTGGATTATTAAGAGCTTTGACGAGGACGTGGATTACTACGTGCCGGTTGCAGTAGTCGAAAAACTGGAAAATCAGCATTTCGATGAGATTAACAAAGCAGGGCTGAAAAATGGCAACTGATACTCTTGCGCATAACGCCCACGCGCATGAACACGGGCACCACGATACAGGGCCGATGAAGGTATTCGGCTTCTGGATCTACCTGATGAGCGACTGCATTATCTTCGCCACCCTGTTTGCTACCTATGCCGTTCTGGTGAACGGCACGGCTGGCGGACCGACCGGTAAAGATATTTTTGAACTGCCGTTCGTTCTGGTTGAAACCGCGCTGCTGCTGTTCAGCTCCATCACCTACGGCATGGCGGCTATCGCCATGTACAAAAACAACAAGAGCCAGGTTGTCTCCTGGCTGGCGCTGACCTTCCTCTTCGGGGCAGGGTTCATCGCGATGGAACTCTATGAATTCCATCACCTGATTGTTGAAGGTATGGGCCCGGATCGCAGCGGCTTCCTGTCAGCGTTCTTCGCGCTGGTCGGAACCCACGGTCTGCACGTCACCTCCGGTCTGATCTGGATGGCGGTGCTGATGGTTCAGGTTTCACGTCGTGGCCTGACCAACACTAACCGCACCCGTATCATGTGCCTGAGCCTGTTCTGGCACTTCCTGGACGTTGTGTGGATCTGCGTGTTCTCGGTTGTTTATCTGATGGGGGCAATGTAATGAGTCATTCTAGCGATCATAACGGCGCTTCTCACGGCAGCGTAAAGAGCTACATGACAGGGTTCGTCCTGTCGATCATTCTGACGGTTATTCCGTTTGCTATGGTTATGAGTGGCTCCGCATCGCATGCGGCTATTCTTGGAACTATCCTGGTCACTGCTGTTGTGCAGATTCTGGTACACCTGGTGTACTTCCTGCACATGAACAGCAAGTCTGACGAAGGTTGGAACCTGACCGCGTTTATCTTCACCGTAATCATCATTGCTATCGTTGTTGTTGGCTCCATCTGGATTATGTGGAACCTGAACTACAACATGATGATGCACTAAGAGCGGCAAGTATGTTTAAGCAATACCTGCAAGTAACGAAACCTGGCATCATTTTTGGCAACCTGATCTCCGTGATCGGCGGTTTCCTGTTGGCCTCCAAGGGCCACATCGACTATCCGCTGTTTGCATGGACGCTCCTTGGGGTGTCCCTGGTGGTCGCCTCGGGTTGTGTATTCAACAACTACATCGACCGTGACATCGATCGTAAGATGGAACGGACGAAAAACCGGGTGCTGGTCAAAGGGCTGATCTCGCCACAAGTTTCGCTGGTATACGCCACCTTGCTGGGTATTGCTGGCTTCATGCTCCTGTGGTTTGGCGCTAACCCTCTGGCCTGCTGGCTGGGGGTGATGGGGTTCGTGGTTTATGTCGGCGTCTACAGCCTGTACATGAAACGCCACTCCGTCTACGGCACGCTGATTGGTTCTCTCTCCGGCGCTGCGCCGCCGGTGATTGGCTACTGTGCGGTGACCGGTAATTTCGATAGCGGCGCGGCGATTCTGCTGGCTATCTTCAGCCTGTGGCAAATGCCTCACTCCTACGCCATCGCGATTTTCCGCTTCAAGGATTATCAGGCGGCGAACATTCCGGTTCTGCCGGTCGTGAAAGGTATTTCCGTGGCGAAAAACCACATTACGCTGTACATCGTGGCTTTTGCTGTCGCTACGCTGATGCTGTCGCTGGGTGGCTACGCCGGGTATAAATACCTGGTCGTTGCGGCCGCGGTGAGCGTCTGGTGGCTGGGGATGGCGCTGCGCGGTTACAAAGTGGCGGATGATAAAGTCTGGGCGCGTAAGCTGTTCGTCTTTTCTATCGTCGCCATTACCGCGCTGTCGGTCATGATGTCCGTCGACTTTATGGTGCCGGATTCACACAATCTGCTGGCCTACGTCAGATAAGATTGTCGCTCTGACAAACCCCGCTCCGGCGGGGTTTTTTATTGCCCGGAGTTATCCCACCAGCATCGCCTGCGCGCTATACAGCAGATCCAGATGGTCGCGACACAACGCATCCAGCGAAGTCCGCGACTGATGAGAGGTCAGGCTCAGCGCCCCCCAGTACATCCCTTCCCTGTCGGATAGAGGCACCGCCAGAACCAGCATCCCAATTTCAAACTCCTGCTCGATAGTGGCAAACCCCTGGCGCCGCACCAGCGCAATTTTGTCCATCAGCATCGCCACGTCCGTCACCGTATACGGCGTGCGCTGTTCGCGTTTGATTCGCCGCAAAATCATCTCGCACTCGTCTTCCGGCAGCGAGGCCAGCCAGAGTCGCCCGCCGGCGGTGCAGAATATTGGCACCCGCTCCCCTAACCGCACCGAGGTCGAGTTAAACGGCGTATGTTTGCTGCGCGCGATATACACCAGTTCATCTTCATCAATCACCCCTACCGACGCATGCTCTTCCGTGCGGCTGGCAATGTACTCAACGATGGGGCGGACCATGCGCGGGAACTGGGCCGAATCAACATAGGCCTGCCCCAGGCGCAGCGCTTTTGGCGTCAGCCAGTAGTAGCGCCCGTCGGTCTGTACATAGCGTTCGTGCAGCAACGTCAGCAGAAAACGTCGCGCGGCGCTCTGCGTCAGGCCACTCATTTTCGCCGCCTGAGGCACGCTGAGCCGGGGAAAATCTTTGGAAAAAAGCTGGATCAAGGCCAGTCCTTTTTGCAGACCGACTATCAAATCGCGCGGATGTATTGTGTTTTGCATATCAGCTCACATTTCTGCAACATTGCCATCGATTCACTGCGATTATCGCAGTGGTGGTGCGATTAACAACCAATACGTCCGAATTCTGCGTTGTCGCTCTCAGGTTCCGCTGAAATACTTTCACAACATTCATTTAACAAATGAGGTTTGAAATGGTCAGTGGATTCACGCAGGTCGTTGCCGTTATCGGCCATCCGATTACTCAGGTTAAATCACCGGAAAACTTCAACCGCTACTTCGCCGACCAGCAGATGGACAGCGTGATGATCCCGGTCGATATCGCCCCGGAAGCGGTGGCGGATTATTTGCTGGCGTTACGCGGATGGCTGAACATGAGCGGTGTACTGGTCACCGTGCCGCATAAACAGCGCGCCGCCACGCTGGTGGATGAGTTAACGCCGCGTGCCCGCCATCTCAACGCGGTGAATGTCATTCGCAAACTGGCGGATGGTCGTCTGCAGGGCGATATGCTGGATGGCGTCGGTTTCTCTCTGGCCGCGGCGGCCCACGGTTTTCAGGCTGAAGGGAAGAGCGCGCTGCTCTCCGGCTGCGGCGGCGTCGGCAGCGCCATCGCCTGGGGGCTGTGTGAAGCCGGTATCCGCCAGCTGGCGCTACACGACCAGAATCCGACCACGTTGCAGCTGCTGCATAACCGCCTCGCCACCCATTTCCCCCAGGTCCAACTCACCGCGCTGCCTGACACCCTGAACGGTCTCGATCTGCTGGTAAACGGCTCTCCGGCCGGGATGGCAAACTTCGATCCGCTGCCGCTGCCGCAGGCTTTACTGGAAACCCTCACCCCGACAACCCATGTCGCGGACGTCGTTACCGCACCGGCAATCACGCCGCTGCTGACTTTCGCCCAGGAGCGCGGCTGCGTGGTACAAACCGGCCCCGAAATGGCGCTGGCGCAGATGAAGCTCATGGGGCAGTTCATCGGAGCCATCCCACAGGAACAGGGGGCCGCGGCATGAAAAGCTGGGATGTGATTGTCATCGGTAGCGGCGCCGGCGGATTTGCCGCCGCGGTCACGGCCTGTTGCAAAGGGCTGTCGGTGCTGATGCTGGAAAAAGCGCCGCAGTTTGGCGGTACCTCGGCAATCTCCGGCGGAGCGGTATGGATCAACGATACCGATCAGGCGCGTGCGCAGGGGAAAAGCGGCGCGGCAGACGCGATCAAAACCTACCTGAAAACGATCGTCGGCGAACAGAACTATCGTCCGGACATCGTCGATGCGTTTGTCGCTTCCGGGCGCGAGGCGCTGGCGTTCCTCGAAAAAGAGGGCGCGGTGAAGTACAGTCTGCGCCCCCTCTCACCGGACTATTATCCTGATGAGCCGGGCGCCGTTGATTGCGGACGCGCGCTGGAGGTTGTGGAGTACGACGGGCGCCAGCTCGGCGATCGCTTTCGCGATCTGCGCGCTCCCCCACCGGGAATGTTGTTATTTGGCGGCATGATGGTCAACCGCGTGGATATCCAGCATTTTCTGGACATGCGCCGCTCGCTGCGCTCGTTATCGCACTGCGCGAAGCTGCTGCTACGCTATGCGCGCGACCGCATCAGCCACCCGCGCGGTACCCGGCTGGCGATGGGTAACGCCCTGATTGCCCGCATGGCCACCGTGGCGCTGCGCAAAGGCATGACGCTCCGGCTGAACGTCAACGTCCTTTCTCTGATTGAGCACCAGGGCGCGGTCACCGGCGTCAATATTGAATGCGACGGCCGGCAAGAGACCTTACAGGCGCGCTGCGGCGTGGTGCTGGCCGCCGGCGGCTTTGCCGCAGGAGAGCTGGCGGCACGCTACCGGCCGCATACCCGCGAGCATTACTCCATGTCGCCAGCCGGCAATGATGGTGCCGCCTTCCGTCTCGCCAGCGCACTCAACGCCTGCGAAGGCGCCGACCTGCCGTCCAATTTTTTCTGGGCGCCGGTCTCGGTACTGCGCCACGCCGACGGGCGCGAAGAACGCTTCCCGCACCTGGTCACCGACCGGGCCAAGCCGGGAGTTATCGCCGTCAACCAAAAGGCGGAACGTTTCGTCAACGAATCAAACTCCTACCACCACTTCGCCAGCGCCATGCAAAGCCAACCCGAAAACGCCCCCTGTTTTCTGATCTGCGATGCCCTGGCGATGAAACGCTACGGCCTCGGTCTTGCGCGGCCCGCGCCGGTTAACAACGATGCGCTGATCGAGGCCGGCTACCTGCACAAAGCGGACTCCCTCGCCCGGCTTGCTCAACAGTTGGGACTTGACGCACAAGCGCTCGCCGGGACGGTGGCCCGCTACAACCGCGATGCCGCGCAGGGAGAAGATCCGCAATTCGCCAAAGGCGGCAACAGCTATAACCGCGCGATGGGCGATCCGGGCCATCAACCGAACGCCTGCAATGCCCCGCTGCTGAAGGCTCCGTTTTATGCCATCACCCTCTACACCGGAGATTTAGGCACGTCGCGAGGCCTGGTCACCAGCGAGAATGCCCAGGTCCTTAATCAACAACGTCAGCCGATCCAAGGCCTTTATGCCGTTGGTAACGATATGGATTCCATGATGGCGGGCACCTACCCCGGTCCCGGCATTACGCTCGGCCCGGCGCTGACCTTCGGCTATCTCTGTGCCCGTCATATGACACACCAACTAACCCCATCAACAGGAGAAACATCATGATCTATGAAAAACGCACCTACACCCTCAATCCGCTGAAAATGGCCGACTGGCTGGCGCTGTACAAAAGCGATGCTTACGCGGTCCAGACCGAGCACCTCGGTAAGCTGATCGGTTTTTTCTTCACCGAAATCGGCGTCGTGAATCAGGTGGTGCATATCTGGGCTTACGAGAGCCTCGACGATCGCCTGGTACGCCGGGCGCGCATGGCGCAGGACGAACGCTGGCTGACCTTCTCGCGTAAAAACCGCGAACTGGCGGCCGTTGAGCGGCTGGAGTCGGTCCTGCTGCGTCCTGTTGATTTTTCACCACTGCAATAAGGGGCCGGAGATGAGCGGGCATAAAAAGGTGGATGTGCTGGTCGTCGGTTCCGGCGCGGCGGGGCTTTCCGCCGCGGTGACCGCCGCCCTCAAGGGCGCCAGCGTCCTGCTGGCCGAAAAAGAGTCGGTCATCGGCGGCACCAGCGCCTGGTCAGGCGGCTGGCTGTGGATACCGCGCAACCCGCTCGCCCGCGAAGAGGGCATTCAGGAGCAAGAGGACGCGCCGCTAACCTATCTGCAGCATGAAATGGGTGGTCAGCCCGCCGATGCCCGCCTGCTCACCTTCCTGCAGCAGGGCCCGGAGATGATCGATTTCTTCCGCCGCCATACGGCGGTGCAGTTTCTCTCCGGCAGTAAGATGCCGGATTTTCACATGTCACCGGGCTACGCCCAGGGGGGGCGTTCGGTGACGGCACAACCGTTTGACGGACGCTTGCTTGGCGACTGGCTGCATCGTCTGCGCCCGCCGCTGGAAACCATCAGCCTCGCCGGCATGGGCATCGCCGGCGGTAGCGACATGGCGCACTTTTTTAATGCAACCCGCTCCCCGCGATCGGCGCTGTATGCCGCCCGGCGTCTGCTGCGCCACGGCTGGCAGCGACTGCGAACTGGCCGCGGGCAGTATCTGGTTAATGGTAACGCGTTGATGGGCCGCCTGCTGCGTTCGGCGCTCGACGCTGGCGTCAGTATTCAATTGAATGCCCCCGTCGCTCGCCTGCTGACATCATCGACCGGGGTCAGCGGCGCGGTACTGCGTAGCGATGATGGCGATATTGAGGTTCACGCCGGCGCCGTGATCCTCGCCTGCGGCGGCTTTCCACACGATCGCCAACGCCTGGCGCAGCAGGTTCCCCACGCAGCGGACGGCTATGGCCACTTCTCCGCCGCGCCGCCGGGTAATCAGGGGGACGGTATCCGGCTCGGGGAGTCGGTCGGCGGTCAGTTCGACGCCTCGCTCAAACACGCCATGGCCTGGGCACCGGTCTCCCGCGTCACCCTCGCAAGCGGCCTGCAGCTGGTCTTCCCGCACCTGGTTGAACGTGCGAAGCCGGGGTTTATCGCCGTATTGCCCAATGGAAAGCGTTTTACTAATGAAGCCGACTCCTACCACGACTTTATTGCCGCGCTGCTGGCCGCAACGCCTGCGGGAGAGCAGCCGACAGCGTGGCTGCTGGCCGATAGCCGGACGCTGCGCCGCTATGGTCTGGGCCACGCCCGCCCCTTTCCATTTTCGCCGGCAGCATGGCTGCGCACGGGCTATCTCCACTCGGCCCCCACGCTGGCGGCGCTGGCGGAACAGTGCGCCATCGATGGCGGGCAGTTGGCAGAGACGGTGGCGCGTTTTAACGACTACGCCGCGCGAGGAGAGGACCCGGAATTTCAGCGCGGCGTCTCGGCCTATAACCGGGCCCAGGGGGATGCCAGGCATCCTCATCATCCAACGCTGGGTCCGCTGCGCCATGCGCCCTTTTATGCGGTGCGTATTTTACCGGGTTCGCTGGGCTCTTTTAGCGGGCTGAAAACCGATGAACAGGCGCGAGTGCTGGATGCGCATCAGCAGCCGATCGCTGGCCTCTACGCCATTGGCAATGATATGTCGAGCGTGATGCAGGGGTACTACCCCAGCGGCGGTATTACGCTCGGTCCGGCCATGACCTTTGGCTATCTGGTGGGGAAAACACTGGCCGCCAATATAACAAAAACAGCATCGTAACCGACATCTTACCAGGGACGGCAGTACACATAACAACAATCACCTGCAACTGTACCGGAGTCTTTTATGAACATGCGAACCCTGTCCCTCGCCGCGCTCACCGTGCTCGACGTTCCGCCACCGGAACAGGTGCGGATCGCGGCACAAAGCGGCTTTACTCATGTCGGCCTGCGTCTGCTCCCTGCCACGCCGACCGATCCTGACTACGATATGCTCGGCGATACCGCGACCGTTCGCGCAACGCTCTCTGCGCTGATGGAGACCGGTATTCGCGTATCAGATGTCGAAATCGTGCGTCTGACGAGCGACTTTTCGCTTAATGCCCGCCTGGAAAGCTTCCTTGAAACCGCCGCGCGCCTGGGCGCTCGTCAGGTGCTGGTGGCCGGCAACGATAACCACCTGACCCGCAGCGCTGAAAATCTTGCCGCGCTCGCCGAAGCCGGCCGGGGGTATGGCTTAACCATGAATCTGGAGCCCATGCCGTGGACCCAGCTGCGTACTATCGCTGACGCCAGGCGGCTGATTTCGGCCAGCGGGCGAGCGGATATTGGGATTCTGATTGACGCCATCCACTTCTGGCGCGCGGGAGAGTCGCTCTCCAGCCTCGCCGACCTGCCGCCAGAGTGCCTCAACTATATGCAGCTGTGTGACGCTCCGGCGCAGATTCCCGATAACGAACAGGAACTGATCCACCAGGCCCGCGCCGCGCGGAAGGTGCCGGGCGAAGGCGGGCTGGATCTGCATGGGCTGATGTCCGCGCTGCCGACGACGCTACCGGTATCGCTGGAAGTCCCGTTAAGCGGCGCCCAGGGCGCTCTGCCCGCCCTCAACCGCGCGCGGTTGCTGTTCAATGCCGCGCAGTCTTACCTGCACACCTGCGCATAAGGAAAACCCTATGACTCAGACCCAACGCCTGGATGTCAGAGAGTTAATCAACGGTAATCCGCTCAGCCGTTTCCAGAAACTGGTGGTTTTCTTAGGCTTTTGCGTGATTGCGCTCGACGGTTTTGATATTGCGATTATGGGGTTTATCGCCCCGACGCTGAAGCATGAATGGGGGGTAACCAACTACGAGCTCGGCTTCGTCATCAGCGCGGCGCTGATTGGCCTGGCTCTGGGGGCGCTCCTCTCCGGGCCGCTCGCCGACTGGCTGGGGCGAAAGAAAATCATCGTCAACAGCGTCTTTTTCTTTGGCTTCTGGACGATCGTCACCGCCTTCTCGCAGAACATCGAACAGATGATTTTCTTCCGTTTTATGACCGGACTGGGACTCGGTGCGGCGATGCCCAATATCGGCACGCTGGTATCGGAGTATGCCCCCGAGCGCCAGCGCTCATTTCTGATTACGGTGATTTTTTGCGGCTTTACCTTTGGCGCGGCGGCGGGCGGCTTTTCCGCCTCGTGGCTGATCCCGCGCTTTGGCTGGCATTCGCTGATGGCGCTCGGCGGGATTCTTCCGCTGCTGTTCGCGCCGTTGCTTATCTGGCTGCTGCCGGAGTCGGTGCGCTTTCTGGTGGTTAAACGCGCGCCGGCGGCACGGATCCGGGCGATATTACAACGGCTCTATCCGGGGCAAATTGCGGATAACGCTGAATTCACGCTCCCGGCGCAGCCCGCCAATACCAACGCCATGCGCCTGGTCCTCTCGCGCCACTACCGCCTCGGCTCACTGATGCTATGGCTGGTCTATTTTATGGGCCTGTTTCTGGTTTATATCCTCGGCAGCTGGCTGCCGACGCTGGTCAAAGAGGTGGGACTGACCGTCAGCCAGGCGGCGGTGATGACGGCGATTTATCAGGCCGGCGGCACCGTAGGCTCTCTGTTTGCCGGCTGGCTAATGGATCGCATCAATCCCCATCGCGCGCTGGGGCTGATTTATGCCATCGGCGGCCTGTTTACGATGGCCATGGGCTACGCTGCCGCCAGTTTTGCGCTGCTGTGCCTGCTGGCCTTCGTCAGCGGCGCTTGCCTGAACGGCGCGAATACCGGCATGAATGCGCTCTCCGCCCGCTATTATCCGACCCAGGCGCGCGCTACCGGCTCCAGCTGGATGCACGGCGTCGGCCGAATGGGCGCCATCCTCAGCGCCTTTGCCGGCGCGGAAATGATGGCGCTCAATCTCAGCTTCGAAAACGTCTTTTTAATTCTTGGGATCCCGGCGGCATTAACCGTCGTCGGTCTGGTGGTAAAGGGGCTATTTGCCAGCGATGCTGAATCTACCTCCCCTGCCCCGTCCCCCACGCTGAGGAGTCTGTCGTGAGCAAAATTCGTCTTGCCGTCATTGGCGCGGGCGCCATCGGACGCAAACATATTGCGGTGATCCGCACTAACCCACGGGCTGAGCTGGTCGCTCTGGCCGATCCTTCACCTCAGGCGCAGGCGCTGGCGCAATCGCTGGGTATCGCAGGGTATGACAACGTTGAAACCATGCTGGACGCGGTCCAGCCGCAGGGGGTGATTAACGCCACGCCCAATATTCTGCACCTGCCCTGCGCTCTGGCCTGCATCGAACGCGGGATCCCGGTGCTGGTCGAAAAACCTGTCGCCGACTCGCCGCAACGCGCCCGGGAACTGGTCGACGCCGCTGCTCGCCATCAGGTTCCGGTGCTGGTGGGGCACCACCGGCGGCACAACGCGCTGATCGCCGCGGCAAGGACATTGATCGACAGCGGCGAACTCGGGCAAATCGTCACCGTCTCCGCGCACTGGGTACTGCAAAAGCCGGATGATTATTTTGACGTTGCCTGGCGCCGTGAACCCGGCGCGGGACCGCTGCTGGTCAATCTGGTCCATGATATTGACCTGATGCGCTACCTGTTTGGTGAAATCGACCAGGTGCAGGCCTTTGCCTCCCATGCCGTACGCCGTTTCGCCAACGAAGACAGCGCGGTGGTAAACCTTCGTTTCGCCAGCGGAGCATTAGGTAGCGCGGTACTCACCGATTGCGGCGTCGGCCCCTGGAGCTGGGAGATGAACTCGGGAGAAAATGCGATCTACGCCCACGCGCCGGAAAACTGCTATCTGATTTCCGGTACCCGCGGCGCGCTGGCGATCCCGCAGATGCAGTGGTGGCGCTATGGCGAAGCGCGCGGCTGGCTCCACCCGCTGCTGAGTGACAGGCTTCAGGTCGAAGCTATCGATCCCTTCATGCTGCAGCTTGACCACTTTTTGCAGGTCATCACCGGCGAGGAAAAACCGCTGATCGATGCTGCCGATGCGCTGCGTTCCCTGGAGATCGTTGCCGCCATTCAGCGGGCGGCAGGCCAGGCGGGCCAATCCACATAAACAGATGTCGGCGTAATCCCCCGTTGCGCCGACTTTTCCGCTGTCTTTATTGCGGAGAAAAAGAAAAATAAATTTCATTTAAATACTAAATGAAATCATATCGCTCATTATCTCAGCACATCCCCTCGCGCGCTCACACATCCCTGTCCATAAACATCAATAAAAGCAGGGTTAATCATCTAATTTGATACGCTTTTAGCCAAATCGTCGCTTTTCAGCGCCCCACTGGACGGTGAGGATAATCTTGATAATTTTTCGATCCCTCTCTCATAAATAAAAATTTAATTTCATATAATACTAAAAATGAAATAAATATTTTTAATCTACCTTGCCATTCCTCAGGCGACAGTTTCGTCGCCAGGAGTGGCGCCAGGGTCCTGTCCCGCTTCCTGGAGCAGGGAGCGAATCTCATCAGACATCCGTACTTTGTATCAAGGAGAACACCATGTTAAACGGCATGAAACCCCTGTCCCGCTCCCTGCGATGGGGAATGGTCGGCGGCGGAGCCACCAGCCAGATCGGCTACAGCCACCGCTCGGCCGCGCTACGTGACAATGTCTTTACCTTGCTGGCCGGCGCTTTTGATATTGATGCCGAACGCGGACGTCAGTTTGGTGAACAGCTCGGGATCGCGCCGGGACGCTGCTATGCCGATTATCAAACGCTGTTCCGCGAAGAGGCCCTGCGCCCTGACGGTATTGAAGTGGTATCGGTAACCACGCCGAACAATACCCACTTCGCCATTACCAAAGCGGCGCTGGAAGCCGGACTGCACGTCATCTGCGAAAAACCGCTCTGCTTTACCGCCGCGGAAGCCCAGGAGCTGCGGGAGCTGAGCATCAAGCATAACAAAATCGTCGGCGTCACTTACGGCTATGCCGGGTATCAGATGATTCAGCAGGCGCGCCAGATGATTGCCGACGGGCTGCTCGGGCAGATTCGAATTATCAATATGCAGTTTGCCCACGGTTTTCATAATGAAGCCGTTGAGCTGCAGGCGGAGTCAACCCGCTGGCGCGTTACGCCGAAGTATGCCGGACCAAGCTACGTGCTGGGCGACCTGGCAACGCATCCGCTCTTTGTGGCCGAAACGATGGCACCGCACCTCAACATTCGCCGTCTGATGTGTTCCCGCCAGAGCTTCGTTGCATCGCGCGCGCCGCTGGAAGATAACGCCTTTGTGCTGATGGAATACGATAACGGCGCCGTCGGCTCAATGTGGACCAGCGCGGTCAATAGCGGCGCGATGCACTCGCAGAAGGTGCGGATCGTCGGTGAGAAAGCCAGCATCGAGTGGTGGGATGAGCATCCTAACCAGCTCAGCTACGAGGTACAAGGTGAGCCGGCGCGGGTACTTGAACGCGGCATGCCGTATCTCAGCGCCGCGGCCCTGGCAGACGATCGTATCGGTGGCGGCCACCCGGAGGGGCTGTTTGAAGCGTGGGCAAACCTCTACCGGCGCTATGCGATAGCCATCGATGCGATGGACCGGGGCGATCGCGCGTTTCTGGAGAGCTTCTGGTACCCGGACGTTGAAGCAGGTCTGCACGGCGTCTACTGGGTGGAGCAATGCGTGAAATCCGCCGATGCCGGCAGCCAATGGGTTGACTTTAATTTACAATAAATGCCATTAACCAGTGGAGTCTTCTCCACTGGTTTCTTTGTTTTCCCCGCGTTTACCTCATCATGCAACACAGCGGTAATATCTGTTAAACAAACATTTATTTACGCTTCTGGCTGCCACCACTACACTAGTCGCAGTTTTTAGATTGAGGTGGTAATGAACGACAATAAAATGACGCCAGGTGAACTGCGCGCGACCTGGGGTCTGGGGACCGTATTCTCGCTGCGTATGCTCGGCATGTTTATGGTTCTGCCGGTTTTGACCACCTATGGCATGGCGTTACAGGGCGCCAGCGAAGCGCTGATTGGCCTGGCCATTGGTATCTATGGCCTGGCTCAGGCCGTATTCCAGATTCCGTTCGGCCTGCTCTCCGACCGTATTGGTCGTAAGCCGCTGATTGTCGGCGGCCTGTTAATCTTCGTTATCGGTAGCGTAATCGCCGCGCTAAGCGACTCCATCTGGGGCATTATTCTTGGACGCGCGCTGCAGGGTTCCGGCGCTATTGCCGCAGCGGTCATGGCGCTACTCTCCGATTTAACCCGCGAACAGAACCGCACGAAGGCGATGGCCTTTATCGGCGTCAGTTTTGGCGTCACCTTTGCCATCGCCATGGTGCTGGGACCGATTATTACTCACCAGCTGGGCCTGCATGCGCTGTTCTGGATGATCGCCGTCCTGGCGACGATCGGCATCCTGCTGACGCTGTGGGTGGTGCCAGACAGTCACAACCACGTCCTGAACCGCGAATCGGGTATGGTAAAGGGCTGTTTCAGCAAAGTACTTGCCGAGCCGAAACTACTGAAGCTCAACTTCGGCATTATGTGCCTGCATATCATGCTGATGTCCACCTTTGTGGCCCTGCCAGGGCAGCTGGAAGCCGCCGGTTTCCCCGCCGCCGAACACTGGAAAATTTACCTGGTCACCATGCTGATTTCGTTTGTCTCGGTGGTGCCGTTTATCATCTATGCCGAAGTGAAGCGCAAGATGAAACACGTGTTCCTGTTCTGCGTCGCGCTGCTGCTGGTGGCCGAAATTGTCCTGTGGGGGGCAGGCGGCTATTTCTGGGAGCTGGTCGCCGGCGTTCAGCTGTTCTTCCTCGCCTTCAACCTGCTGGAAGCCCTGCTTCCCTCTTTAATCAGTAAAGAGTCGCCGGCGGGCTATAAAGGTACCGCGATGGGCATCTATTCGACCAGCCAGTTCCTTGGCGTGGCGATTGGCGGCGCGCTGGGCGGCTGGGTAGACGGCTTCTTTGATTCACAAACCGTATTCCTGCTTGGCGCACTGCTGGCGATGCTGTGGCTGCTGGTTGCCGGGACGATGAGCGAACCGCCGTACGTCAGCAGCCTACGGGTCGAAATTCCCGATGAGGTAGTGGCCGATGGCGCGCTGCAAGAGCGTCTGCAGCGCACAGATGGGGTCAAACAGGTTCTGGTGGTGCCCGACGAACGTTCGGTGTATATCAAAATCGACAGCAAGGTGACCAACCGCTTCGAAATTGAGCAGGCCATCAAAGGGGTATAAAAAAAGCGGGGAATGCCCCGCTTTTTTATTGGCTGACGTTTACAGATGATACGCCAGCGCACACCCGACTTAGTCGCGGAAGTTTTTGAACTGGAACGGCTGTCCCAGGTCGCCGCCGCGCACCAGCGCCATAACCGCCTGCAGATCGTCGCGCGCTTTACCGGTGACGCGAATCTCTTCGCCCTGAATTTGCGCCTGCACCTTCAGCTTGCTGTCTTTGATCAGCTTGACGATTTTTTTCTGCGTCGCGCTCTCAATCCCCTGCTTCAGCTTCGCATCGACAAACCAGGTTTTCCCGCTGTGTACGAACTCATCCGGCACTTCGATAGAACTGCCTTCAATGCCGCGTTTTAACAGCTTCGCACGCAGAATATCCAGCAGCTGGTTAATCTGGAAATCAGATTCGCTGAGGACCTTGATGGTCTCGTTTTTTTCGTTCAGTTCGAAGCTCGCTTCAACGTTACGAAAATCAAAACGCGACTCCACTTCACGGGTCGCATTCTCTACGGCGTTTCGAACTTCCTGAAGATCGACTTCAGAGACAATATCGAAAGATGGCATCTTTTCCTCTCCTTCTGTTTCTTTTGCGTTGCATAATACCCGCAACGCGACATAACTCAACTGGTTATCCCGCAAGCATAGCCGATGTTCAGATGCGCAATGCCCGCCAGGCCACCGCGGTGTGGGCTGCAGCCGGTAGCGCAACGAGTATATACTTTAGCTATAAATGCCTGGGGTAGTCGCAGGTGAGGAGGAACAATGAAAGTAACCGTACTCGGATGCGGTGCGCTGGGGCAGCTGTGGCTAACCGCGTTATGCAAACACGGACACGATGTCCAGGGCTGGTTACGCGTCCCACAACCCTTTTGTAGCGTCAATCTGATCGAGACTGACGGGACGATTTTCAATGAGTCGTTAACCGCCAACGATCCTGACTTTCTCGCCAGCAGCGACCTGCTGCTGGTGACGCTAAAAGCCTGGCAGGTCTCCACCGCGGTAAAAAATCTGGCGCACACTCTACCCGCCGCGTCTCCGATCCTGCTTATCCATAACGGGATGGGGACCATTGATGAACTGAAAGGCGTGCAGCAGCCGCTGCTGCAGGGCTCGACAACCCAGGCCGCACGCCGCGACGGCAACGTCATTGTGCACGTCGCCAACGGCACGACGCATATCGGCCCGGCGAAAGACTATCCGCAGGATTACAGCGACCTGGCTGATACCCTGCAAAGCGTCCTGCCGGACGTCGCCTGGCATAATAATATCCGCCCGGCAACGTGGAGCAAGCTGGCGGTCAACTGCGTGATTAACCCGCTGACGGCGCTGAAAGAGTGCCGCAACGGCGATTTGCGCGACTACCCGCAGGAAGTTGAGGTCATCTGCCGGGAGGTCGCTGCGGTCATGGAGCGCGAAGGTATTCATACTTCACCGGAAAACCTGTTATTTTATGTCCATCAGGTAATTGAAAGTACGGCAGAAAATATCTCTTCGATGTTGCAGGATATCCGCGCGCAGCGTCGTACGGAAATCGACTATATCACCGGTTTTCTACTGAAGCGCGCCCGCGCTCACGGCCTTGCCGTACCGGAAAACGCCCGTTTGTTTGAACTGGTAAAGCGTAAGGAGAATGAATATGAGCGCGTCGGCACTGATTTGCCTCGCCCCTGGTAGCGAAGAGACCGAAGCGGTCACCACAATGGATTTACTGGTCCGCGGCGGCGTGCAGGTCACCACGGCCAGCGTCGCCAGCGATGGCAGCCTGACCATCGTCTGCTCGCGGGGCGTCAAGCTGCTGGCGGATGCGCCGCTGGTAGCGGTCGCCGACGGCGATTATGACATTATCGTTCTTCCCGGCGGGATAAAAGGCGCGGAATATTTCCGTGACAGCCCGCTGCTGGTAGAAACGGTCCGCCAGTTTCATCTTTCCGGACGCATTGTCGCCGCCATCTGCGCGGCGGCGGCGACCGTACTGGTGCCGCATAACCTTTTCCCGATCGGCAACATGACCGGTTTTCCGGCCCTCAAGGATCGCATCCCTGAAGAGCAGTGGCAGGACAAGCGCGTGGTCTGGGATCCGCGGGTCAACCTGCTCACCAGCCAGGGGCCTGGAACATCCATCGATTTTGCACTCAAAATGATCGACCTGCTGGTCGGGCGTGAAAAAGCCCATGAGGTTGCGTCACAGCTGGTCATGGCGGCGGGAATTTATAACTACTACGAAGCCTGATTTGCCGAGGCGGTCGCCCGGACAAGGCAGAGAGCCTTATCCGGGATGACCGTGATTGTTCGCGGTTTACGGGCGGTAAACCTTCACGTTCTCAAAGCCCTGCTCACGCAGGTACAGCGCCTGCAGACGGCTCATCACGCCACGCTCGCACCACAGCAACCAGGTTTTGCTCTGGTCAAGATTGCCGAACTGGGTGCTCAGCTTGTAGAACGGCAATGACACAACGTCAACGCCTTCAACCTTCAGCGGCTTCTCATCCTGTTCGTCTACGGAACGAATATCCAGAATGACGTCGTTCGGGCTAAAGCCGGTCACGGTTTCAACTTCCACCACGTCCTGCTGAGTCTGCTGGGCGATATCGCGAATATCCACGTTATTCGCTTCCGCCACCACTTTATCGAGGATGCTAAAGTCGAAGTTCTCTTCTTCTGCTTCAATCTTCGCCTTCACCGCTTTCACGGTCGGGCTCTTCGAAATCACACCGCAATATTCCGGCATGGTGCGGGCAAAATCTTCGGTGCCGATTTCACGGGCCAGGTCGATGATGTGCTCTTTATCGTGCGAAATCAGCGGACGCAGAATCAGGGTGTCGGAGACATTATCAATCAGACGCAGGTTGGTCAGGGTCTGGCTGGACACCTGGCCCAGCGCTTCGCCGGTCACCAGCGCCTGCACGCCATAGCGCTCGGCGACTTTCGACGCCGCGCGGATCATCATGCGCTTCAGCACCACGCCCATCTGACCATCGTCGACTTTTTCGAGGATCTCCCCCACGACCGGTTCGAAGTTAATCGCCACGAAACGAACGCGGTGCGAACTGCCGAAGCGGTTCCACAGGTAGTGCGCCACCTGACGAACGCCAATTTCATGCGCGGCGCCGCCAAGGTTAAAGAAACAGTAGTGCACGCGACAGCCGCGACGCATCAGCATGTAGCTGGAGACGCCGGAGTCGAAGCCGCCGGAAATCAGCGACAGCACATCTTCCTGCGTGCCGATCGGGAAACCACCGATGCCTTCGTAGCGCCCTTTTACCAGCAGCAGACGATCGCTTTCAATTTCCAGATTGACCGTAATGTCCGGGTCAGTCAGCTTCACGCGCGCCGTTTCGATATGCTGGTTCAGGCCACCGCCGACGTAGCGTTCCACTTCGATAGAGGTAAACTCATGCTTGCCGCGACGTTTTACGCGCACGCAGAAAGTCTTGCCTTCCAGCGCTTCACGCCACAGCGGCAGCGTTTTCTCAAAAATATCGTGCAGTGAGGTAAACGGGACGTCTTCGACTTCCAGAATATGGTGGATACCCGGGATTCGGGTCAGCGCATCGCGAATAACCGGACGCTGATTTTCGTCTTTCGCGCGAACTTCGATATGATCCCAATGACGAACGACGGCAAGCGTCTCATCATAGTTTTTGAGAACGTTACGAATGTTCCCGGTTAAGATCTTAATGAAGCGCAATCTCACGGATTGGCTTTTGATGGTGATTTCCGGGAACAATTTAATGATAAACTTCATGGCGACAATAGTTCGTTGGCAAGCCCGACGGGGCTTTAAGCAAAAGTTGTACTGCAGTGCACCGCGGTGCCTGCATCCAGGGAGCGCAGTATATCACCATTGATTACATTGCGCCTCGCATTGCGCGTTTTACATAAAATCATTCAGGATGCCCGCGCGCGACGGGGGCATAACCCACTTGTCAGCCACCCGTTTGCGCGCTTTCGGCAACGATTCCGCGAAAGGATGAGGTGTATATTTGCTTAACCACGTGACTTCGTTACCATATTGGTGTCGCGACATTACAAGAGTCTATATTCACTATGCCAAAGAAAAATGAGGCCCCGGCCAGCTTTGAAACCGCCCTGGGCGAGCTGGAGCAGATTGTTAATCGTCTGGAAAGCGGCGCGCTGCCGTTAGAAGAGGCGCTCAGCGAATTTGAGCGCGGCGTACAGCTGGCGCGTCAGGGGCAGGCCCGATTGCAGCAGGCCGAACAGCGCGTCCAGATTCTGCTGGCCGACAGCGAGGATAGCCCGCTGACGCCGTTTACACCGGATGCTGAATAAATGGACTTCTCGCAACAATTACACGCTTGCGTTGAGCAGGCCAACGACGCGCTACGCCGTTTCCTCGCTCCGCTGCCTTTTCAGAACACTCCACTGGTTGAAGCCATGCAGTACGGCGCACTATTAGGCGGTAAACGCCTGCGTCCGTTCCTCGTCTATGCTACCGGCGAAATGTTCGGCGTCAGCCGGACAACGCTGGACGCACCGGCCGCCGCCGTTGAATGCATCCATGCTTACTCTCTGATGCATGACGATCTGCCCGCCATGGACGATGACGATCTGCGCCGCGGTCTGCCGACCTGCCACATTAAATTTGGCGAAGCGAACGCAATTCTTGCCGGAGACGTCCTACAAACGCTGGCATTTTCTATACTGAGTGATGCGCCGATGCCTGAAGTGCCGGACAGCGATCGTCTGGCGATGGTTTCGACGCTGGCTCACGCCAGCGGCGTCGCCGGAATGTGCGGCGGACAGGCGCTGGATCTGGAAGCCGAAGGCCACCAGGTTGACCTGCAGGCGCTGGAGCGTATTCATCGCCACAAAACCGGCGCGCTGATATGCGCCGCGGTGCGCATGGGCGCGCTGAGCGCAGGTGAACGCGGTCGTGCGGCCCTGCCGGCGCTCGATCGCTATGCGCAAAATATCGGTCTCGCCTTCCAGGTCCAGGATGACATTCTTGACGTGGTAGGGGATACTGCGACCCTTGGCAAACGTCAGGGAGCTGACCAGCAGCTAGGCAAAAGTACTTATCCTGCGCTTCTGGGACTTGAACAAGCGCGTAAAAAAGCGCACGACCTGATTGAAGATGCCCGTCAGTCGCTGAGTGAGCTGGCCGCGCAATCTCTGGATACTACGGCACTGGAAGCGCTCGCGAATTACATAATTCAGCGCGATAAATAAACAATAAGAGTCTCTGATGAGTTTTGATATTGCCAAATACCCAACCCTGGCACTGGTGGATTCCACCCAGGAGTTGCGTCTGTTGCCGAAAGACAGCCTGCCGAAACTGTGCGACGAACTCCGGCGCTACCTGCTGGACAGCGTCAGCCGTTCCAGCGGGCATTTTGCCTCCGGCCTCGGCACGGTCGAACTGACCGTGGCGCTTCACTACGTCTATAACACGCCTTTTGACCGTTTGATCTGGGACGTGGGCCACCAGGCCTACCCGCATAAAATTCTGACCGGACGCCGCGATAAAATCGGCACCATTCGGCAGAAAGGCGGGCTGCATCCGTTCCCGTGGCGCGGCGAAAGTGAATATGACGTGCTGAGCGTCGGCCACTCATCGACCTCCATTTCTGCGGGTATCGGGGTGGCGATTGCCGCGGCGAAAGAAGACAAACAGCGACGTGCGGTCTGCGTCATTGGCGACGGCGCCATTACCGCAGGTATGGCGTTTGAGGCCATGAACCATGCGGGCGATATCAAACCCGATCTGCTGGTGGTGCTGAACGACAACGAAATGTCGATCTCCGAAAATGTCGGCGCGCTGAATAACCATCTGGCGCAGCTGCTCTCCGGAAAACTGTACTCCACGCTGCGCGAAGGCGGCAAAAAGGTCTTCTCTGGCGTGCCGCCGATTAAAGAGCTGCTCAAACGCACCGAAGAACATCTCAAAGGGATGGTCGTTCCCGGAACCCTGTTTGAAGAGCTGGGCTTTAATTACATCGGCCCGGTTGACGGTCACGATGTCCTCGGTCTGGTCAATACGCTGAAAAATATGCGCGACCTGAAAGGACCGCAGTTCCTGCATATTATGACCAAAAAAGGTCGCGGCTATGAGCCGGCGGAAAAAGACCCGATTACCTTCCACGCGGTGCCAAAATTTGACCATACCAGCGGGGTCCTGCCGAAAAGCAGCGGCGGCCTGCCCTCCTACTCGAAAATTTTTGGCGACTGGCTGTGCGAAACCGCGGCGAAAGACAGCAAGCTGATGGCCGTTACGCCGGCTATGCGCGAAGGCTCGGGGATGGTCGAGTTTTCCAGAAAATACCCTGACCAGTATTTCGATGTGGCGATTGCGGAACAGCACGCGGTGACGTTCGCCGCCGGCCTGGCGATCGGCGACTACAAGCCGGTGGTGGCCATTTACTCCACCTTCCTGCAGCGCGCCTACGATCAGGTGATCCACGATGTCGCTATCCAGAAGCTGCCGGTTCTGTTTGCCATCGACCGCGCGGGAATCGTCGGCGCCGACGGACAAACGCATCAGGGAGCATTCGATCTCTCCTTCCTGCGCTGTGTTCCGGATATGGTGATCATGACGCCGAGCGACGAAAACGAGTGCCGTCAGATGCTCTACACCGGCTATCACTACAATCAAGGGCCGAGCGCGGTTCGCTACCCGCGCGGGACCGGCACCGGCGCCACGCTGGAGCCGCTGGCTTCATTGCCGATCGGCAAAGGCGTGGTGAAACGCACGGGCGAAAAAGTGGCGATACTCAACTTCGGCACTCTGCTGCCGGAAGCGGCGCAGGTGGCGGACAAGCTCAACGCCACGCTGGTCGATATGCGTTTTGTCAAACCGCTCGATGATGCGCTTATTTTGCAGCTTGCCGCCGATCACGATGTGCTGGTGACGGTGGAAGAGAATGCCATTATGGGCGGTGCGGGCAGCGGCGTGAATGAGCTGCTGATGGCTCATCGTCGTGTGGTTCCGGTGCTGAATATCGGCCTGCCGGACTTCTTTATTCCCCAGGGAACCCAGGAAGAAGTGCGCGCCGACCTCGGCCTTGATGCCGCCGGTATCGAAGCCAAAATCACCGCCTGGCTGGCCTGAACCCTCTCCGCTAACGGCGCCTGCTATGCTTAAAGGATACCCTTTATGTTGATAGCAGGAGCCGTTCATGCACTACATCACACCTGAAGCAACCCACCTGCGGGTCTCCCGACTTTGCCTCGGCTGTATGACCTTTGGCGAGCCGGATCGGGGCAAGCACGCCTGGACCCTACCTGAAGAGAGCAGCCGTCCGCTCATTCAACGTGCGCTGGAAGGCGGCATCAACTTTTTTGATACCGCCAACAGCTACTCTGACGGCAGCAGTGAAGAGATTGTCGGCCGTGCGCTGCGCGATTTCGCCCGCCGTGACGAAGTAGTGGTGGCCACAAAGGTGTATCACCAGGTCGGGGATCTGCCGGAGGGCCTCTCGCGTGCGCAGATCCTGCGCTCTATCGATGACAGCCTGCGCCGCTTAGGTATGGAATATGTCGACCTGCTGCAGATCCATCGTTGGGACTACAGCACGCCGATTGAAGAGACCCTGGAAGCGCTAAATGAGGTTGTTAAGGCCGGGAAAGCACGCTATATCGGCGCCTCATCGATGCATGCCCGCCAGTTTGCGCAGGCGCTGCAGCTTCAGGAGAGCAACGGCTGGGCGCGCTTTGTCACCATGCAGGATCATTACAACCTGATCTATCGTGAAGAAGAGAACGAGATGCTGCCGCTGTGCCATCGTGCTGGCGTATCGGTCATCCCCTGGAGTCCGCTGGCGCGGGGTCGCCTCACCCGTCCGTGGGGCGAAACCACTGCCCGCCTGGTCTCTGATGAGTTTGGCAAATCGCTCTACAGCGCAACCGATGAAAACGATGCGCAGATTGCGCAGAATCTTGCTGAAGTGGCGGAAGAACTCGGCGCCAATCGCGCCCAGGTGGCGCTGGCCTGGCTGCTGAGTAAACCCGGCGTCGCGGCGCCAATCGTCGGAGCCTCCAGACAGGAGCAGCTCGACGACCTGCTGGGCGCGGTGGATTTAACGCTGACGCCTGAACAGGTAGAAAAGCTGGAAGCGCCGTACCAGCCGCATCCGATTGTGGGTTTTAAATAAGCGGGCCGCCCGGGCCACTGGCCCGGGCAAACTCACCCGAGGAGTGAGCTCAGAAAAGACCAATCGGCCAGTGATGGCCTATGACATACAGCACGCCCGCCGAAATCACGCCGGCGACGATATCATCGACCATGATCCCCATCCCGCCGTGGATATTGCGGTCAAACCAGCGAATCGGCCACGGTTTCCACATATCAAAAATGCGGAAGATCACAAACCCGGCGGCGACCCATTGCCAGTCAAGCGTCGGTAGCGCCATCAAGGTGATCCACATCCCGACAAACTCGTCCCAGACGATGCTCCCGTGATCGTGGGTACCCATATCTTTCGCCGTGCGATGGCAGATATAAACCCCGATACAGATGCCCATCATCATCACCAGCGAATAGAGCTGCCAGGGAAGAAAGGTCATCAGATACCAGAACGGAATCGCCGCCAGCGAGCCCATTGTGCCGGGCACCACGGGGCTTAACCCGCTGCCAAAACCGGTCGCCAGCAAATGCCAGGGATTCAGCATATTGAGGCGGCTTTTTGCGATATCTTTACTACGCACCAAAGTGATCGTACCCCTGTAAATCCAGCTGGACCGGTTTACCGGATTGCATCAACTGCAAACCGTCCGCCTCGGCGCTAATCTGTCCAATGCAGGTAAAGCGCGCCCCAAGCTGGCCGATAGCCACATCAAGCGCGCCGCGGTTAAGTTCAGGCACGGTAAAGCACAGTTCGTAGTCTTCACCGCCAGAGAGCGCCCAGCGCAGCGCCTGCTCCCTCTCTGCATGGCGCAGCAGCGCATCGGATAACGGCATTGCGTCAAGATCGATCCGCGCGCCGCAGCCGCTGGCCTTCAGAATATGCCCCAGATCGGAAATCAGACCGTCGGACAGATCAATGGCCGAGCTGGCCAGATCGCGCAGCGCCTGTCCTTGCAATACGCGCGGCATCGGGCGCAAATGGCGCGCCAGCAGGTAGTCGGCATCAGCGGCTGACGCCACCACCAGACGATCCTGCAAAATGGCCAATCCTGCGGCGCTGTCGCCGGGGGTGCCGGTGACGTATATCCAGTCGCCAGGTTTCGCCCCGGAACGCTTCAAAGCGCGCCCAGGCGGGACAAAACCGTGAATACCCAGGGTCATCGACAGCGGACCGCGAGTGGTATCACCGCCGATCAGCTGCATATCGTAATAGTTGAGCTGCATGAACAGGCTGTCGCTGAACGCTGCCAGCCACGCTTCATCCGCTTCCGGTAGCGTTAACGCCAGCGTCAACCACGCCGGTTCGGCGCCCATCGCCGCGAGGTCGCTCAGATTGACCGCCAGCGCCTTGTAAGCCAGATCGGCAGGATCGATATCAGGTAAAAAATGGTTGCCCGCCACCAGGGTGTCGGTGCTGATTGCCAGCGTTTTTTTCTCAGGAATGTTCAGGAGAGCGCAGTCGTCGCCGATGCCGGTTTCCACATCGAGACGCATGCTTTTTACGCGATCAAAATAACGGGCAATCAGGGAAAATTCGCCGCATGCCATACGTTATGCCTCAGCAAAAGAAAAGAATAAGGCCGGACCTTGCGTGGATGACATCCCGCGAGACCCGGCCTGGAGTTTACTTTTTGTTGGGACGAATTGCCGGGGCTGCTTTGTCCAGCACGCCGTTAACAAACTTATGACTGTCTTCGGCGCCAAAGGTTTTCGCCAGTTCGATAGCTTCGTTAATCGCAACTTTGTACGGAACATCGTCACGTTTAGACAGCTCGAACAGGGCGATACGCAGTACCGCTTTCTCCACCTGACCCAGCTCTTCAAGCAGGCGGGACAGGTACGGCTTCATCAGGCCGTCGAGGTATGCGCTGTTAGTCGCCACTCCGGACAGCAGTTCGCGGAAATACAGAACGTCGACATCTTTGACATCCTGTTCCGCCAGGAACTGGTATTCAACATCAGCGATGTCGTTCTGGGACAACTGCCAGGAGTAAAGCGCCTGGACGGCACACTCACGGGCGCGGCGACGAGCAGCAGGTTTCACGGAATTCCCCTTACAAAAAAATTCAGGCCTTGATGGCTTTCAATACGTTAATCATTTCCAGCGCGGTCAGCGCAGCTTCTGCGCCTTTGTTACCGGCTTTGGTACCAGCGCGTTCGATGGCTTGTTCAATGCTTTCTGTCGTCAGAACACCAAAAGCTACCGGGATTTCGCTGTCCTGCGCGACATGTGCGAGGCCATTGCTTGCTCCGCCAGCCACATATTCAAAGTGCGCGGTACCACCACGAATCACCGTACCCAGAGCAATCACTGCGTCATATTTACCGGTTTTAGCCAGCACGCCAGCCGCCAGCGGCAGCTCATACGCGCCTGGAACCCAAACAACGGTAATATTTTCATCTTTTACCTGACCGATGCGCTTGAGTGCGTCAATAGCACCTTCCAGCAGGCTGTCATTGATAAAGTTGTTGAAACGCGCAATGGTGATGGCGACGCGAGCGTCCGGGGTAGCAACGTTAGCTTCAATAATGTTCATACTCTTCCTTCGGGTTCATATAGCCCCGCAAGGGGGGCGGATTCTATCATAATAATTTATACACTTCATCCTTCAAACTGCCTCCGCGTTGGCTGCGCCTGTCGATCCCGGTCGCTTACCGCTGTAAGCAAGCGGGGGTTCTCGGGTTGGCTGCCTCGACGCATCTTGAATGATTTCGCGTAGCGATGCTGTTTTCCCTTGCCAGGGGGAGATCATGCGCCCACTAAATGCAGGCAAAGATCGGGGCCTACCTGGCGTATCTCGTTGAATTTGAAATGGGGGGCATCGACCAGTTTCTCAAGCCCCGGCAGCACGCATAGCCCGCGTGCGTCGCTGCCTAACAGTTTAGGCGCAATATAGACGATAAGCTCGTCCACCAGTCCGGCCTGCAACAGCGCGCCGGCGAGCGTCGGGCCCGCTTCCACCCAAATGCTGTTAACCTGCTGTTTGCCAAGCTGCATCATCAGTAACACCAGATCGAGATGGCCGTTATGTTCCGGCACCATCAGCGTTCGCACGCTTTCCGGCCAGCTGCGGTCATCGGCCTGAGTGCGGGCAAACAGCGTCTCTCCCGCCTGCTGCACGATGCGGTGCTCAGGAGTAACGCGATTATGGCTATCGATCACAATACGCAGCGGCTGACGCAGATTTTCCTGCGGGTAGCGGGCGCGAATATCGGCATCGAGCTCTTCCCAGCGTACGGTTAATGCCGGATCGTCTGCCAGGACGGTCGCGCTGCTGGTCAGGATCGCATGGCTTTGCGCACGCAGGCGCTGCACGTCGCGTCGCGCCTGCGGCGAGGTAATCCACTGACTTTCGCCGCTGGCCATCGCGGTGCGACCATCCAGCGAAGCGCCCATTTTTAGCTGTATGTAAGGGAAACCGGTGCGCATCCGCTTAAGAAAGCCTTTGTTCAGCGCTTCGGCTTCGCCCATCATCAGACCGTGGCTGACATCAATTCCTTCCTGCTGCAGGCGATACAGGCCGCGCCCGGCCACCTGCGGGTTAGGGTCCTGCATGGCGGCCACGACGCGGGTAACGCCCGCGGCAATCAGCGCGTCGCAGCACGGCGGCGTTCGGCCGTGATGACTGCAGGGTTCCAGCGTCACATAGGCAGTGGCGCCCCGGGCTTTTTCGCCGGCCATGCGCAGCGCATGAACTTCCGCATGCGGCTCGCCGGCACGATAGTGAAAACCTTCGCCGACAATCTCGCCGTCCTTGACGATCACACAGCCGACATTCGGATTGGGATGGGTCGTAAAGCGCCCGCGCTGCGCCAGCTTAAGCGCTCGCGCCATGTACATTTCATCATGCATGGCTTAGTCCTGTAAGCGGGCGATCTCTTCGCCGAACTCTTTGATATCTTCAAAACTGCGATAGACGGAAGCAAAGCGGATATAGGCAACTTTATCGAGCTTTTTCAGCTGCTCCATCACCAGGTTGCCGATCATTTTGCTCGGGACTTCGCGCTCACCGGTACCGCGTAAATGGGTTTTGATATGATTGAGCGCCATTTCCACATCATCGGCGCTGACCGGCCGTTTTTCCAACGCTTTCAGCATTCCGCTGCGCAGCTTATCTTCATTGAAGGGCTCCCGCACATCGTTGCTCTTGACCACACGCGGCATCACCAGCTCTGCCACCTCGAAGGTGGTGAAACGTTCGTTACAAACCAGGCACTGCCGACGACGACGCACAGAAGAGCCCTCACCCACCAGACGAGAGTCGATCACTTTGGTATCTACGGCGAAACAGAAAGGGCAATGCATAGCGCGTCCTGACAGGAAGTTAAACTGACGGGTAGTTTACCGCGAAGTGCCCCGACAACAAAGAAAGAGCTTTTGAGACAAAGGATCTATGGCTCGTGGACGGAGACGATCTACCATAAAGTATCCCCTGAAAACGGAATCCATGACCATGACAAGACGTTATTTGAAGCTGGCGATGCTGACCACGCTGTTCACACTCAGCGCCTGCGCGCAGCAAAGCGAAGTCCGTCAAATGCATGAAAGCGTAAGCACCTTGAGCAAAGAGATGACTCAGCTTAATCAGCAGACGGTGAAAATTAGCCAGCAAAACGCTCTGAATGCGAAATCCACCAGCGGCGTTTATCTTTTGCCCGGCGCCAGGACTCCGGCGCGCCTCGAAAGCCAAATCGGCACATTGCGTATGTCGCTGCGTGATATTGCCGCCGACGCCGACGGTACCCGCCTGACGCTGCGTATTCAGGGGGAATCAAACGACCCGCTACCGGCGTTTAGCGCCACCGTTGCCTGGGGGCAAATCAGCGGCACCACGCAGAATTATCAGGAAGTTAACGTGCACGATCGGTTGATTAGCGCCCCCGCCAGCATCCTGGCGCCGAGCGACGTTGATATTCCGCTACGTCTGAACGGCATCACGCCGGAGCAGCTCGGCTTCCTGCGCATTCACGATATCCAGCCCGCCACCGCACAATAATCCCCTTCACCGGGTGTCGCCGACACCCGGGCCACCCGTCCAGAAATCCATTTACAATTTTTCTAAACAGTTCAGTAAAAATTGACTGTATGGATGAATTTCAGTGGCATTCTGTCAGGAAATGCATAGAATCGTGAACGCAATCGATTACGTATGTTTACGTTATGTGAAACAACACGTATTTTTGTGAGCAATGATTTCTATAATAGACCCCCACAGAAAGACGAAATATTTAGAAACGCTTCGGCAACGTTCTTAACGCCTTTTGGCTTAATTTAAACAGTGGCATCATTATGAAAAAAACATTACTGGCAGCAGGCGCCGTACTGGCGCTGTCCACATCGTTCACTGCTGGCGCGGCAGAAAACGAAAAACCGCAGTACCTGTCTGATTGGTGGCACCAGAGTGTAAACGTGGTGGGTAGCTACCACACCCGTTTTGGACCGCAAATCCGTAACGATACCTATCTGGAATACGAAGCGTTTGCTAAAAAAGACTGGTTTGATTTCTATGGCTATATCGATGCGCCGGTGTTCTTTGGCGGCAACAGCACGGCAAAAGGTATCTGGAACAACGGTTCTCCGCTGTTTATGGAAATCGAACCGCGTTTCTCTATCGATAAGCTGACCAACACCGATCTCAGCTTCGGCCCGTTCAAAGAGTGGTATTTCGCGAACAACTATATCTACGATATGGGTCGTAACGATTCTCAGGAGCAGAGCACCTGGTATATGGGTCTGGGTACCGATATCGATACCGGTCTGCCGATGAGCCTGTCTCTGAACGTCTATGCGAAATATCAGTGGCAGAACTATGGCGCATCCAACGAAAACGAATGGGACGGCTACCGTTTCAAAGTGAAATACTTTGTCCCGCTGACCGACCTGTGGGGCGGCTCGCTGAGCTACATCGGCTTCACCAACTTTGACTGGGGTTCCGATCTGGGCGATGACAACTTCTATGACATGAACGGCAAGCACGCGCGCACCAGCAACTCCATCGCCTCCAGCCACATCCTGGCGCTGAACTACGCGCACTGGCACTACTCCGTTGTGGCCCGTTACTGGCATAACGGCGGTCAGTGGGCCGATGATGCGAAGCTCAACTTCGGCGATGGCGACTTCAACGTACGCTCTACCGGCTGGGGTGGTTACTTCGTGGTGGGTTACAACTTCTAATCCTGCCTGATGGTCCCCGGCCTCTGCGCCGGGGATATCGATTGACGCGCATTATGGCTCACGCTCCTCGCACCTCACCTTACGCAGAAAATCACTCAATGAACGATCGGCCCGCTCGCTGAAAAGGCGCCCGGTAGCAGCCACGTCCAGGCAGCGATCGAGACGAAAGCAGCGGTAATCGTCGCGGAGCTCGCACCAGCTCACCAGCAGCCAGCGTTCGCCCCAGAAAAAGAGCCCCAGCGGCAGCACTTCGCGCTGCGACACCTTTCCCGCTTCGTCGCGGTAGTGCAGCGCCAGCACCCGCTGACCGGAAACCGCCCGATGCACCAGATCAAACTGTGCCTTACTGTAGCCCTGGGCGCCAAAATCCGGCGCAAATAGCCGCGATTGTTCGGCCTTACGCCGACTCTCCTCAGGTAAAATCGCGAGCATCTTTTCCCGAGCCGACTCCAGCGCCTGGGACAGCGATTCGCCCCCCCAGGTTTGCAGCAGCCGAATCGCGGCCACCAGCGCTTCCGACTCCTGGGTCGTCAGCATCAGAGGCGGTAAGCTGTAGCCTGCCAGCAGGCGATATCCGCTTCCGGCCTCCCCCTCCACCGGCACGCCGGAGAGCGACAGGTCGCGGATATCCCGGTAGATGGTGCGCTCCGATACGCCGAGCCGCTCCGCCAGCAGTCCGGCGGTGGTTAATCTTCTCCCCCGCAGGATCTGCACGATTTGAAAAAGGCGGTCGGCGCGTCGGCTCATTTTTAGCTTATCTCATGGTCAGGCCCGTCCCGCAGGCGTCAAACGCATTAATGGGACAGGTGTTTAGGTTGATGGAGGCCAATCCGGTTACCTTCGCTATCCATAAACATCGCGATGGTACCAATATCGTTCGACAGCTCAAGCGGGCCAAAGACGCAGCTCCCGCCAGCGGAATTCACGCGGTCGAGCGTGGCGGCCAGATTGTCAGTATGAAGATAGATAATACATCCCTGATCGGCAGGTTTAACCCCGTCAAACTTCGCCAGCGCGCCGCCGGGGGCCGGATCCTGATACGGAAAAACGGCCATTTCGGCACAATCCATATTTTCCCGACGCAGCGTCACCTGCAGCACCGGCTCGTAAAACGCCACGGCACGATCCATGTCAGCGACCGGAATTTCAAACCAGTTAATTACGTTGTTCATACATCCTCCTGTCCATTGTTTGGGTTCAGGAGGAGTGTATGGCAGGGCTCCTGACAGCGTACTGTCAGGAGCGATCGACGTCCCTGCCGTCGCGCAGTTTGCCGTCGGCGGTTAACTCGCCGTACAAACCAGGGCCCGCCGCTGATCAAGCAGCCAGGGACGTAAATAGCCAACGGTATTCGATAGCGGCAGGACCTCCTCCGGCAGGACAATCCCCAGCTGCTGGCGAATATAGGCCCGCCGGGTAACGATGCGCTGCCAGAGAGCCGGCCAGTTCTCCGCCAGCTCCTCACGTAACGCCTCATCCGCAACCGCTACGGTATCTTCAATACTGGCCCCGGCATAGCCTGCCCGTGAGGGGATAATATCGATTTGCAGCAGCATGCCGCTGCGGATACTGGCCTGAGAGTCCGGCCCTACAGGAGAACACAGCCACTCTTCGTCGGCGACCAGATGGCCGGGGTTCAAATGCCAGTGATACTCTGCTTTCGGTAACACCCGCTCGATAAGATCATACATCTCACCGCCGCGCATACCGATACGCAGGTTCTCCAGCCAGCTGACTACCGCCCGGAAATAGGGCTTCGCCACCACATCGAGGTAGTCCGCCACCTCCGGCGCCAGCTCCGTTTCATCGCCGACTACATAGGCTGCCCGGCTGCTTAAGCCGCCTTTAAACCCGGTAGTGAGCGAAAACTTATCGCCGCGACGGATAACCTTATCGCCAGGATAGAGACGGGCATCGGCGAAACGATCGCCGGTAGCGGCAATCATCACCACGCTGTTGGGCTGGCCTTCTGCTGCCAGCAGCGCGCCGATCTGTTTTTCCGTTTTCCCCGGCTCGATGGCATTCAAAGCCGTGAGGATCGCCGTCGACGCCAGGTTGGCGCCATATTCATAATGCGCCAGCTCATTGGCTGAATTTACCGTTCTCACTCCGCCATCTGGCGCGATAAATATTGCCGTGGCATTGACCACAACCGCCTGCGGCCCTGCAGCCTGCCGAATGGCGTCAACGATAAAAGCAGGCAGATCGAACATCTGTGAACGGTCGTCAGCGCTGCCGGTGAATAGCTTCCAGCCTACCAGGCCCAGCGTTTTCCCGCTGCTAATACCGGCATCCTGCAGCAGCTGAGGCAGACTCTTTTCATTGCTCATGGGTTGATTCGGCAACGAGAACCACGGCGCATGGATCACCCGGTTTTCCAGCCGGGCAAAGGCCGCCAGCTTGAGGTTTTCATTGCCCAGCACCAGCACCGCCTCCCCTTCGCGATGCAGTACCAGCAATGCTTCTTCAAAACGAGGGATAAAGCCGGTGAGATATTCGAAGTTTCCGCCGTGCTCTTTATCGGCATACACGATCAGCGTGTCGTAGTCATGCCGGCGCATTTGCGCAAGTACCCTGGCTTTACGCTGGCGTAGCGTTTGATCGCTGAGCGTAACGGAAGGCACATCGTGCCAGACGGTGGGTTCGGCGACGGCAGAAAGGACTATGGCGGACATGGGGGATCTCCATCTCATTAAGCTAATGAGTGGAGAGTAGCGAAATTTGGCCGGGCTGTAATAAAAAAATCCCGGCCTTGCGACCGGGATTGCTTTATCTGAACGCGCCGGATTTACGGCAGAATTGACGGCTGATCCGCCCCTTCTTTTTCTACCTTCTGCTGCAGCATATGCTCACGCTTCATGCCCAGCTTCAGCGCCAGTGCGGACGCCACGTAGATAGACGAGGCCGTACCGATGGAGACACCGATCAGCATGGTCAGCGAGAAGCCTTCCAGAACCGGGCCACCAAAGAGATACAGCATCAGGATCACCACCAACGTGGTTCCGGAGGTGATCAAGGTACGATGCAGCGTCTGGGTCAACGACACGTTGAAGATCTCATACGGCGTACCGCGGCGGATCTTACGGAAGTTTTCACGGATACGGTCAGATACCACGATGCTGTCGTTCAGCGAGTAGCCGATAACCGACATCAGCGAGGCGACGATAGTCAGGTCAATCTCGATATGGAACAGCGAGAGGATGCCCATCGTAATGACCACGTCGTGCGCCAGAGCGATAACGACCCCGGCGGCAAGACGCCACTCGAAACGGAAACCAACGTACACCAGGATACAGATTAATGCCGCCAGCAGCGCCAGCGCGCCGCTTTGCGCCAGGTCAGCCCCGACGCTCGGCCCCACGAACTCGATTCGCTTAACCGTCGCGGACTGGCTGGTCGATTCGTTAATCACGTTAACGACCTTGCTGCCCAGCTCCTGACTGATGTTGGCATCATGTACCGGCGGCATACGTACCATAATGTCGCGGCTGCTGCCGAAGTTCTGCACCTGCGGCTCTTCAAAGCCCGCCTTCTGCAGCGCCTGGCGCATCTGGTCCAGTTCGGCCGGTTTTTCGAGGGTAATTTCGATCACCGTACCGCCGGTGAAATCCAGCCCCCAGTTAAAACCGCGCACGCCCATCACCACAATGGCGGCAATCAGCAGAAAACCTGAAATGCCGAAAGCCCAGTAGTCCCAGCGCATAAAGTCATAGACTTTACGGCCGTGGTTCAATTGTTCAACAGTATATTCCTGTGCCACAACGCACTCCTCAGATAGACAGCTTTTTAACGCGCTTGCCGCCGTACAGCAGGTTCACGATGGCACGAGTGCCGACGATAGCGGTAAACATCGAGGTTGCCACACCGATACCGGTAGTAATCGCAAACCCTTTAATTGCACCGGTACCGACCGCGTACAGGATGATAACTTTGATCAACGTCGTAATGTTCGCATCGAAGATCGAGCTGAATGCGCCCCGGTAACCTTCATCAATCGCCTGCTGAACGGAACGTCCGTTGCTCAACTCTTCTTTAATACGTTCGTTGATCAGTACGTTAGCATCGACCGCTACCGCAAGGGTTAACACGATACCCGCAATCCCCGGCATACTCAGCGTGGCCCCAGGAAGCAGGGACATGATACCGACGATCAGCACCAGGTTAGCCACCAGCGCAGAGGTCGCGATCAGACCGAATTTCTTATAGAAGAAAATCATGAACAGGATAGACACCACCAGACCGGCCAGACACGCTTCCAGACCCTGCTTGATGTTCTGCATACCCAGAGTCGGGCCGATGGTACGTTCTTCAACGATCTGAATCGGCGCAATCAGCGCACCCGCACGCAGCAGCAGAGAGAGCTGACGCGCTTCATTTGGGTTGCTGATACCGGTAATACGGAAGCTGTTACCCAGGCGAGACTGGATGTTGGCGATGTTAATCACCTCTTCCTCTTTCACCAGAATGGCACGACCGTTGGCATCTTTCTTACCGCTGTCTTTGTACTCCACGAACAGGGTCGCCATCGGTTTGCCGATGTTGTCCTTGGTGAAGTTAGACATGATGTTGCCGCCGGCGCTGTCCAGCGAGATGTTAACCTGCGGCTGGTTGAACTCGTCCATGCTGGAAGTGGAGTCGGTGATATGGTCACCGGTCAGAATCACGCGCTTGTACAGCACAACCGGCCGACCTTCACGGGTATCTTTCACTTCAGAGTCGCCAGGGACACGGCCGGAAGCGGCTGCGGCGCTGTCAACGTTGCTGTTAACCAGACGGAATTCCAGCGTCGCCGTAGCGCCAAGAATTTCTTTCGCCCGAGCGGTATCCTGAATACCCGGCAGTTCAACCACGATACGGTCGGCGCCCTGACGCTGTACCAGCGGCTCGGCAACACCCAGTTGGTTAACACGGTTACGCAGAATGTTGATGTTCTGCTGCACGGCGTATTCGCGGGCTTCTTTCAGGCGCTCATCGGTCATCACCGCTTTCAGGCCAGTAGCGCCCTGCGTGGAGATAACCAGATCGCGGTGACGCGGGCTCAGCCAGGAGATGGCCTGATCGCGTGCGGCGCTATCGCGAAAAGCGATGCTCAGACCATAATTGTCTTCCTTACGCACGGTGGAGTAAGGGATGCCTTTTTCACGCAGCTCGCTGCGCAGGCTGTCGATATTTTGTTCCTGCAGTTTTCCCAGCGCGGTGTCCATATCCACTTCCATCAGGAAGTGTACGCCGCCGCGCAGGTCAAGACCCAGCTTCATCGGCTCGGCATGGATAGCCGCTAACCAGCGAGGAGTCGCCGGAGCTAAGTTCAGCGCCACGACGTATTTATCACCTAACACGTCCACCAGCACTTCACGTGCGCGCAACTGGACATCGGTGGTGTCGAAGCGCGCAAGGATTGCGCCCTCTTCCAGTGCCACAGACTTAGCGGTAATTTTTTCTTCTTGTAACGTTTTCTGGACCTGGATCAGCGTTTGCTCACTGGCGGCGACACCGCGCGCGCCAGTGATTTGAACGGCCGGATCCTCACCATACAGGTTGGGGAGCGCATACATCAGGCCGACGATAATAACGACGACCAGCATGATGTACTTCCACAAAGGATAACGGTTTAACACGGCAGTTCCCTTAGGGAAAAGTGGATTACAGTGCCTTCATGGTGCCTTTCGGCAGAACGGCAGCGACGAAGTCACGTTTGATAACCACTTCAGTGGTATCGTTCAGCGCGATAGCAATGTATCCGCTTTCAGCCACTTTCGTGACGCGACCTACCAGGCCGCCATTCGTCAGCACTTCATCGCCTTTGGCGATAGAGTTCATCAGATTTTTATGTTCTTTGGTGCGCTTCTGCTGTGGGCGCAGGATCATGAAGTAGAAAATCAGACCGAACACCACCAGCATCAGAATCAGAGACATCGGGCTACCCTGCGCCGCGCCACCGGTTGCTGCTACCGCATCAGAAATAAAAAAGCTCATTCAAATTCCCTCATTATTAAAATTAATCAACGTCCAAAGGAGGAACAGGTCGCCCCTGACGTTGGTAAAAATCGGCCACGAAGCCCTCTAATTTACCCTCTTCGATAGCCTTACGTAAACCAGCCATTAAACGCTGATAGTAGCGAAGGTTATGAATGGTATTGAGGCGCGCGCCCAATATTTCGTTGCAACGATCGAGATGATGCAAGTAAGCGCGTGAATAATTGCGACATGTATAGCAATCACACTCGGCATCCAGCGGCGCGGTGTCGCTTTTATGCTTCGCATTACGAATCTTCACCACGCCATCGGTGACGAACAGGTGGCCGTTACGCGCGTTGCGCGTTGGCATGACGCAGTCGAACATGTCGATACCGCGACGCACCCCTTCAACCAGATCTTCTGGCTTGCCGACGCCCATCAGATAGCGCGGTTTGTCGGCCGGGATCTGCGGGCAAACGTGCTCCAGGATACGGTGCATGTCTTCCTTCGGCTCACCGACAGCCAAACCGCCGACAGCGTAGCCATCAAAGCCGATATCTACCAGACCTTTAACGGAGATATCACGTAAATCTTCGTAAACGCTGCCCTGGATAATGCCGAACAGCGCATTTTTATTGCCAAGAGAGTCAAAACGGTCGCGGCTGCGCTGCGCCCAGCGCAGCGACATTTCCATCGAGCGCTTAGCGTAATCCCAGTCCGCCGGGTACGGCGTACATTCGTCGAAGATCATCACGATATCGGAACCGAGATCGTACTGAATCTCCATCGATTTTTCCGGATCGAGGAAAATGGGGTCGCCGTTAATCGGGTTGCGGAAGTGGACGCCCTGCTCGGTAATTTTGCGGATATCGCCGAGGCTGAACACCTGGAAGCCGCCGGAATCGGTCAGGATAGGCCCTTTCCACTGCATAAAATCATGCAGGTCGCCGTGCAGCTTCATGATTTCCTGGCCCGGACGTAACCACAGGTGGAACGTATTGCCGAGGATAATTTGCGCGCCGGTGGCTTCAACTTCTTCCGGCGTCATCCCTTTTACGGTGCCGTAGGTACCAACGGGCATAAAGGCTGGCGTTTCAACCACGCCGCGATCAAACACCAGGCGGCCGCGGCGGGCGCGTCCGTCGGTGGTATCCAGTTCAAATTTCATTTTAACTCCTGCGTCAGAAAAACAGTCTGACGTTAAACACTCATGTCGCGGAGTTATTCCCCGACACGCTCAAAAATAGCCTGCGGATTGTACGTGATAAACATCGCGTCCCCGTAGCTAAAAAAGCGATATTTTTGTTCTACCGCAGCCTTGTAGGCATTCATGGTGTGCTGATAGCCAGCAAAGGCGGAAACCAGCATAATCAGAGTTGATTCAGGGAGATGGAAGTTGGTCACCAGCGCATCAACCGCTTTGTACTGATACCCCTGATAGATAAAAATCTGCGTGTCGCCGAAAAACGGCTCAATCAGGTCGTTTTTCGCCGCCTGCGCCGCGCTCTCCAGCGAACGGACGGAGGTGGTGCCTACCGCGATGACCCGGTTGCCGCGCGCTTTCGCCGCCAGCACCGCATCAACGACCTCCTGCGGCACTTCGGCGTACTCGGAGTGCATGATGTGATCTTCAATGGTCTCCACGCGCACCGGCTGGAATGTCCCCGCGCCAACGTGCAGCGTCACAAACGCCATTTCAATCCCTTTCTCGCGCAGCTTCTCCAGCATCATATCGTCAAAGTGCAGGCCTGCGGTCGGCGCGGCTACGGCCCCCGGCCTGGTGCTGTAGACGGTTTGATACAGTTCGCGGTCGGCGTCTTCGTCCGGACGATCGATATACGGCGGCAGCGGCATATGGCCGATGCTGTTGAGGATATCCAGTACCGGACGTTCATCGTTAAATTCGACTTCAAACAGCGCGTCGTGACGTGCCACCATCGTGGCGTTGATGCTTTCATCATCGCCCAGCAGCAGCTCGGCGCCCGGCTTCGGCGCTTTAGATGCGCGAATGTGCGCCAGAATACGTTTGTCATCCAGCATGCGCTCGACCAGCACTTCAATCTTGCCGCCGCTGGCTTTTCGGCCGAACAGGCGCGCCGGGATCACCCGGGTATTGTTAAAGACCAGCAGATCGCCCGGGTTAAGTTTGTCGAGTAAATCGGTGAAAGTCCCATGCGTCAGCGCTCCCGTCGGACCGTCTAACGACAGCAGGCGACAGCGACTGCGCTCCGGCTGCGGGTAGTGGGCAATCAGGGATTCGGGTAGTTCAAAGGAAAAATCGGTAACGCGCATGACGGTGGCTCAGACTAAATAAAGAGGCGGGTAGTCTAGTGCCGGGGCGTCCTCCCTGCAACCTTTACCCCTCTGGACGAATAACATAATCTATACACAAAACCATTCAAGATGCATCGACGCGGCAGCTGAATGACAAATTCGTCAGGAACAGATTTGAACGCCGCGGAGTGGCGGTCCGAGAGGACGAGGCTCAAAGATGAGCCGGGAAGCTGAAGCCAATAAAGAGGCAGTTTGAAGGATAAAAGGTATATGAATTTTCTTGCACACCTGCACTTAGCCCATCTCGCCGACAGCTCCCTGCCCGGCAATCTTCTGGCAGATTTCGTTCGCGGCAATCCCCAGGCGGACTACCCGGCCGACATTGTCGACGGTATTTTTATGCACCGGCGCATCGATGTCATGACCGATAATCTGCCGGAAGTCAAAGCAGCCCGCGACTGGTTTCGCCCGCAGACCCGCCGCGTGGCGCCCATTACGCTGGATGTGATGTGGGATCACTTCCTGTCGCATCACTGGGCGCGTATTTCACCTGATATGCCGCTCAACGAGTTTGTCCGCTATGCCCAGGCACAGGTCACGCCGGTATTACCCGATTCGCCGCCGCGCTTCGTGAATCTCAATGCCTATTTGTGGTCGGAGCGCTGGCTTGAACGCTATGAAGATATGGACTTTATTCAGCGCGTCCTCAACGGCATGGCCAGCCGTCGTCCGCGCCTTGATGCCCTGCGCGACTCCTGGCAGGATCTGGATACGCACTACGATAAACTCGAGCAGCAGTTCTGGCATTTTTATCCGCGAATGATGGCGCAGGCCACCAGGCGCGAACTATAAAGATTGCGCTTTCTCACAGAAAGGCTATTCTGAACACCGTTTTCCGATATAAATTGATAGGCAAAACCTATCTCATTGATTGTCAACGTCACGTTGAGTTCGCATGAACCTGTCCCTATACTTGCCCGCGTTGCGTTCCAATTAACCTTATTATTAACAGGAGAATCATATGGTTCTGGTCACTCGTCAGGCTCCGGATTTTACCGCAGCAGCTGTTTTAGGTAACGGCGAAATCGTTGAGAAATTCAACTTCAAACAACACACCAACGGTAAAGCAACCGTCCTGTTCTTCTGGCCGATGGACTTCACCTTCGTTTGCCCGTCTGAGCTGATCGCTTTTGACAAACGTTATGAAGAATTCCAGAAGCGCGGCGTAGAAGTCGTTGGCGTCTCCTTCGACTCTGAATTCGTTCACAACGCATGGCGTAACACCCCGGTAGACCAGGGCGGTATCGGTCCGGTTAAATACGCGATGGTTGCTGATATCAAACGTGAAATCCAGAAAGCTTACGGTATCGAACACCCGGACGAAGGCGTGGCGCTGCGCGGCTCGTTCCTGATCGACGCTAACGGCGTAGTTCGCCACCAGGTAGTTAACGACCTGCCGCTGGGTCGTAACATCGACGAAATGCTGCGTATGGTTGACGCGCTGCAGTTCCACGAAGAACACGGTGAAGTTTGCCCGGCACAGTGGGAAAAAGGAAAAGAAGGTATGGCCGCTTCTCCGGAAGGCGTAGCTAAATACCTGACCGAGAACGTGTCCAGCCTGTAATCGGCCCATGTTCAGAAAAAGGCTCGCGCATGCGGGCCTTTTTTATCTCCTGCCGCAGCACATTTTGCGCTCTATCGCGCAGTCGCCGCTCCCTCATGCTTTTCAGATGGCTTTTTTTGTTAGCAAACTCAAACTTTGATAAAAAACTGTCATGATATTTGTGATACGCAAAACACTTCTAAAAAATAAATCGCTCTTATTTTTAATCTTTCCCACCTGATATTATTTCAATAATTGACTACAAAATTATAACCAATTGATAATTAACATAATAATAAATGTTATTTTCCCTAAAAAAATAACGCAAAAATCATTTCGCTGTGATCAACTTCAAGGTTTAAAAATTCAAATGTGATCTGAACCATGATTTCCTGTGTTCTATTTCGTCATGATTTAACTCAGAAAATAAATGCGTTAAGGATTGGATTATGGAAATCATTTTTGATCGCCGGTTAATCGCACTTGATCAGAACATTACCAGCGCCAGTCAGGCTATCGAATTATCCGGGACGCTACTGGCCCGCCAGCAAATTTGTCGCCCCGAATACATCACCGCGATGCTCGACGTCTATAAGGATTTTGGTCCCGCCATTGTTATTGATAGCGGCCTGGCGATGCCCCACGCGCGCCCCGAAAAGGGGGCCATCCGCACCGGCTTTTCTTTAATCACCATCCGCCAGCCGCTTCACTTTGGTCACGAAGAGTTTGACCCGGTGAGCGTCATTATCGGTATCGCCGGCGCCGACGCCGATAACCATATAAAAATGATCCAGATAATCGCCACACTGATTGAATCAGATATTGTGTCGTTCCTTCGCGAAGAGCATGACATCAATGCCGTATTCAATTTCATCCACAATAAAATGGAGTCGTCATTATGTTAGTTATCAGAACAGTTTGTGGTAACGGGATTGGCAGTTCATTAATGGCCGCAAGCAATGTCAAAAAAATATGTGATGAATTAGGGATCAAAGCTGACGTCGCCTCTGTTGATTTTGCTAATGCCGTCGGAGAGAAAGCCGATCTCTATATCACCATCAAAGAATTAGCCAATCAGTTCCCTGCGCATTGTCAGGTCGCCATTATTCGCAGCTATGTACATAAAGCAAAAATTGCTGAAGATATTACCGACGCTCTGACAAAAATTGCTGCAACTCATTCTTAATCATTATTAAGAGCCTACCCCAGCAGGCGTACATTGTTGCAGCCAGTTTGGACACGGACAGCGCGGAAAAACCGGAGCGTACACGCAGTACGTGAGGATTTTGAGCACTGCCCAGGGCCAAAATGGCAAATAAAATAGCCTAATGGGATAGGCTCTAAGGATACGATCATGCAGGCTATACTTACATTCTTATCAGAAATATTCAGCCAACCCGCATTTCTGATGGGGATTATCGCATTTGTCGGTTTAGTGGCACTGCGTTCCCCCGGAAATAAACTTCTCACCGGTACCTTAAAGCCCATCCTCGGTTATTTAATGCTCAGCGCCGGTGCAGGGGTTATCGTTGCCAACCTCAATCCGCTCGGCGGAATTATCGAAGCCGGATTTAATATTCGTGGCGTTATTCCTAACAACGAGGCTATTGTTTCCGTCGCCCAGAAGGTACTGGGTGTTGAAACCATGAGTATATTGCTGTTAGGTTTTATTTTTAACCTGCTTATTGCTCGCTGCACTAAGTATAAATATATCTTCCTTACCGGTCACCACTCATTCTTCCTCGCCTGTCTGTTCTCTGCGGTACTGCAGGCGGCAGAATTCCGCGGCTGGATGCTGGTACTGATTGGCGGGTTCTTACTCGGCTCCTGGTCGGCGATCTCCCCGGCAATCGGTCAGCGCTATACCAAGCAGGTCACCGAAGATGGCGGCATTGCGATGGGGCATTTTGGCTCTCTGGGGTATTACATCTCGGCGTGGATCGCCAGCAAAACCGGCAACCCGGCGAACTCTTTCGCCGATACCGAAATCTCTGAAAAATGGGGCTTTCTGCGCGATACCACGGTCACTACCGGGATCGTGATGTTCGTTATCTACTTTGTCTGTAGCGCCGTGGCCGGCACCGAATACCTGCGGACAATCACGGATCAGAACATGCTGATCTTCTCTATCCTGACCGGGCTGCAGTTTGCCGTCGGCGTCGCCATCGTCTACAACGGCGTGCGTCTGATCCTTGGCGATCTGGTACCGGCATTCCAGGGGATTAGCCAGAAGCTGATTCCCGATTCGATTCCGGCCGTAGACTGCGCGGTGTTCTTTACGTTTAGTCCAACGGCGGTGGTCGTCGGTTTTATCAGCTCCTTTATCGGTGGTCTGGTGGGAATGCTGCTGCTGGGCGCCTTCGGCATGGCGCTAATCATTCCCGGCATGGTGCCGCATTTCTTCTGCGGCGGGACCTCCGGCGTCTTCGCCGACAAGCTGGGCGGCAAGCGCGGCTGCGTCATTGCCTCGTTCATTGGCGGCATCTTCCTCGCCTTCCTGCCGGCGATGTTGCTCCCGGCTTTAGGCAGCCTGGGCTTTGAGAACAGCACCTTTGCCGATTTCGATTTCGCGGTATGGGGCATCATTATCGGTAATGCGTTTACCCAGTTTGGCCAGATAACCATCTATTTGATTTGCCTCGCCCTGCTCATCGCTCTGCTGGTGCCTTTCTGCTTCCGCTCAGTGCGCGTGGTAGGAGATACGCTCAGCTACGAAGCGCTCACGGCGAATAAGAAAAATGAATAGGGTTTCATTTTTCCCTGCGGGAAGCATTCTTCCCGCAGCTGACGACATTATCAGGAGTAGTTATGGCTATATTGTCCATAGGATTTTCATGTTTTGATCAGTTCTTCTTTCTGAATGAGTGGCCGCAGGAAAACACCAAAAACTTCTGCCACGACTTTATTGAAAGCGGCGGCGGTCCGGCGGCAAATGCCGCATGGCTGCTGGGATTATGGGGCGAGGATGTCTATTACATCGGTCATCTCAATGCGGATATTTACGGTCAGCGTATCGTCGATGAATTTGCTCAGGCCGGAGTCGATACCAGCCACATCGTCTTTTCCGATGAGATGATCACCCCGCTGGCATCGGTGCTGGTTAACCGTTTAACGGGCTCGCGAACCATTATTACCCGTAAAATGCAAACGCCACCTTCGTTGACCTACGATCAAAAACTGAAACTTGACGATCTCGCACAGCGCCTTATTGCTTCAGAAGAACCGGTGACCCTGTTAATTGATGGTCATGAAGCGGAAATCAGCGAGTATTTAATTAAAAAACTCCCCGCGGCCCGTGTGGTCATGGATGGCGGCTCATTACGTGCCAGTAATATCAAACTGGCGGCCTGGACTGATTATTTCGTCGTCAGCGAACATTTCGCCAGAGACTATATGAGCTACCGCGCGCTGAGCACTGAGAAAGAGCTAAAAACAGCCCTTCTCGAACTGAATAAAATCTGCCGGGGTGAGGCTTTTATTACTCTTGGAGAAAAAGGCTGTGCCTTTTTAAAGAGCGGGATGCTGCACATTGTTCCCGCCTGGCAATGTCAGGCCGTCGATACGACCGGCGCCGGCGATGTTTTTCATGGTGCTTTCACTTACGGCGTTCATTATTCATGGCATATCGATAATATTATTCTTTTTGCCAGCCTGACCGCCGCAATCTCTATTGAGAAAAAAGGTGTTCGTGAATCCATGCCGGATCTTGCCGTTGTTCATAATGCATTAAACAGCTACGAAAGAAACTTAACGCAGTATTTTGATGAATAATTGATTCCGAGGTGATTATGTTAGTTTCTATGAAGGACATGCTTCAGCATGCCCTACGGGACGGTTATGCCGTAGGGCAGTTCAATATTAATAATCTGGAATGGGTTGGCGCCGTATTAAGTACCGGGCAACAGCTCCGCTCACCCATTATTTTGGGGGTCTCCGGCGGTACGGTAAAACATATGCTGGGCCTGAAATGCATTCATGACATCGTGGTCAATGCGATGGACTATCTACAGATTGATATTCCTGTCGCATTGCATCTCGATCACGGGACCACGCGCGAGGCCTGCGAAGCGGCCATTGAAGCCGGCTTTAGCTCGATTATGTTTGATGGCTCCCATTTGCCGTTTGCGGAAAACCTGGCGATCACCCGCCATCTGGTCGACCTGGCGCACAGCAGAGGCATCTCCGTTGAAGCCGAGCTGGGAACCATTGCCGGCAGTGAAGATGGCATCGTGAATTCTGAGGTTATCTATGCCGATCCGCAGGAGTGCTTTACCCTGGTCAGCGAAACGCAGGTAGACTGCCTCGCGGCAGCGCTCGGTTCTACGCACGGGCTTTATAAAGGGAAGGCTAAACTCGGCTTTGCCGAAATGAAAGCCATATCAGAGCTTGTTAAAGTACCGCTGGTACTTCACGGCGGGACCGGTATTGCTGACGACGATATGCGCAAAGCAATTGCCTGCGGTACGGCAAAAATTAACGTCAACACCGAGAATATGTACGCCTGGTGCGAAGCCGTGAAAGCGCTGTTCGCCGCCGATAACGGTCACGATATTAACGATCCGCGCAAAGTTATCCGCCAAGGCTTGCTGCCCGTGCGCGAGATGGTCGCCCGTCGGATCCAGCTATTTGGCTCTCAGAACCGGGGCTAAGCCCGGCATATCGTTGATGCGTCATCAGATGGTCGCGCTCCGCGCTCCCCCGGCGGCCTCGCCGGGGGAGCGCGTTAACCTGTCAGAGGCTAAAACGCAAAGCAGGAACAGCCCATCACGCCCCAGAACGCCTGCTCGTCCGATACCGGCACCGACGACTGACGGGCAATATCATGCTGATGACCGTGCACGCCGCAGCTGCCGCAGCACTGGTGCATCTGGACTATCGCCCCGATTTTCGCCGCCGCAGGCGGAGCGGAACGATAGTGGCCCGGCACCTTGACCACCGGAGACCACTCCGGCAGAACAGGAATCGGCGGCGGCGCCAGCGGCGAAAAATGCCCTGCGGCATAAACCACTTTGCCATCGACCACCGTCAGCACCGACTCAATGCCTTTGATCTCCTCTTCCGGCACGCTGAAATAGTCTTTGGACAGCACCACCAGATCGGCCAGCTGATCTTTCTCAATACGCCCTTTTTTACCTTGTTCACTGGAGAACCAGGCGCTGCCCGCGGTCCACAGCTCCAGCGCCACCTCGCGCGGCAGACGGTTGCTGTCGTCATACATCGCCATGCCGCCCACGGTACGCCCGGAGACCAACCAGTAGAGCGCGGTCCACGGGTTGTAGCTCGCGACACGCGTCGCATCGGTCCCCAGTCCCACCGGCACATCCAGCGCCAGCATTTTCGCCACCGGCGGCGTATGCTTAACCGCCTCTTTGCCATAGCGATCGACAAAATATTCGCCCTGGAAAGCCATTCGGTGCTGTACCGCGATACCGCCGCCGAGCGCCTTCACGCGTTCAATATTCCGCTCGGTAATGGTCTCCGCATGGTCAAAGAACCAGTGCAGGCCGTTAAACGGAATATCGCGGTTCACCTTCTCAAAAACATCCAGCATCCGGCTGATGGATTCATCATAGGTGGCATGCAGGCGGAACGGCCAGCGGTGTTCCACCAGATGGCGTACCACCCGCTCCAGCTCGTCTTCCATCCCTTCCGGCAGGTCCGGACGCGGCTGCAGGAAATCTTCAAAATCCGCCGCCGAGAAGACCAGCATTTCGCCGGCGCCGTTGGCACGGAAAAAGTCGGTCCCCTGTCCCGGTTTCAGCATATCGGTCCAGCGTTCGAAATCATCCAGCTCCTGTTTTGGCCGCTGGGTAAACAGGTTATAGGCAATACGCACGGTCATCTGCTCTTGCGCATGCAGCTGTTCAATAATTTCATAATCTTCCGGGTAGTTCTGGAAACCGCCCCCGGCATCAATCGCGCTGGTGAGGCCAAGCCGGTTCAGCTCACGCATAAACTGGCGCGTCGAATTGACCTGCAGCTCCAGCGGCAGCTTCGGCCCTTTCGCCAGGGTCGCATAGAGAATCATCGCGTTAGGTTTGGCGATCAGCATCCCGGTGGGGTTACCGCGGCTATCGCGCACGATTTCACCGCCGGCCGGATCCGGCGTCTCTTTGGTGTAACCCACGGCTTTCAGCGCCGCACGGTTCAGCAGCGCGCGATCGTAGAGATGGAGAACAAATACCGGCGTATCCGGCGCCGCCGCGTTCAACTCCTCGAGGGTGGGCATGCGCCGTTCGGCGAACTGAAATTCACTCCAGCCGCCGACAACGCGCACCCATTGCGGAGACGGCGTGCGATCGGCCTGATCTTTCAGCATGCGCAGCGCGTCCGCCAGCGACGGAACCCCCTCCCAGCGCAGCTCGAGATTATAATTCAGCCCGCCGCGGATCAGGTGCAGGTGGGAATCGTTCAGGCCGGGGATCACCGTATGGCCTTGTAGATCAACGATCTGCGTCCCTTGCGCAGCAAAACTCATGATCCGATCGCGGCTGCCGGTGGCGAGGATCTTGCCGTTGGCGATCGCGATCGCCTCGGTCAGCGGGTTTGTGCGGTCGAGGGTATGAATTCGGCCGTTGGTCAGGATCAGTGTGGCAGTTTGCGACATAACGCTCTCCTTCAGGAGGCTGACTCAGTTTTTCTTTAACCAGCCAGCAAACAGACGGGTCACGATGGGCATCCAGAACCAGACCACCAGCGCGACCACACAGGCATCATTTATCAAATGCAGCAGCAGGCTTCCCCGCAACGAGGGAAGGAACATCCCGGTCAGCCAGGGCACCAGGTTAGTACTGGGAAAGATCACCAGCAGCGTCATCAGAAACTGCTTCCAGCGTAGCGGCTGGCGTACATTCGCTGCCGGTGGAGTGAACCAGAATGCGGGTTCGGTCCGCACTTCCGTGCGATCGCCTTCATTGAGCAGCGGCGCAATTTCCGCAACCAGTTCGCGACGCGTTTCTGACTGCGTCCAGGCATAGAGGTGTTCAATGGTGTCAAAACGAATAATGACGCTCCACAAATTCTGCCCGGCGGTCGGGCGAATCACGTTAGCGCCCAGATGGCCGGGAAACTCTGCCGCGACAGGCATAATTTTGCCTAACCACTGCTCATAGCGTTCCCCGTGCTCGGGATCGAGCGTATGGCTTATTACCAGGGTCACCGATTTCTGTTGCGTCATGACCGGGCTCCTTGCTGCGGAGAATGGCGGAAATTGCCGTTATTCTCCATCAATGACAATACACAAAATCATTCATGCTGCCTCGAGGTGGCAAGCTTGTACGTCCCCGGGAACTGACATAAGTCAGTGACCGGGCGGGCCAACGAAGCCAACAAAGAGGCTGCCTGAAGGATGAAGTGTATTCAGGCTTTACGTTCCGGCGCACCGTGCACCATGGTGTAGGCGTAATCCACGCCCATCCCGTAAGCGCCGCTGTGTTCGCGAACCAGATCCATGACCGCGTCATACGTCTCTTTGCGTGACCAGTCGCGCTGGTATTCCAGCAGGACCTGCTGCCAGGTGACCGGAACTGCACCGGCCTGCACCATGCGGTCAATTGACCGTTCATGGGCGTCAACGGAGGTGCCGCCGGAGGTGTCGGTAACCACGTAGACTTCAAACCCCTCTTCCAAAGCCATCAGCGCCGGGAAGGTCAGGCACACTTCGGTCCACAGCGCAGAAATAATCAATTTTTTGCGTCCGGTGGCTTTGACCGCCTCAACAAAAGCGGCATCTTCCCAGGAGTTCATCGATGTACGTTCAATCGGTTTAACCTGCGGATGGACCGCCAGTAATTCTGGCCAGATATAGCCGCTAAAACTTTTGGTCTCAACGGAAGTATAAATAACCGGAACATTAAAAATTTTGCCGGCTTTAGCCAGGGCAACGGTGTTGTTTTTCAGCGTCTGGCGGTCAATATTGGCAACGCCAAACGACATCTGCGGCTGATGGTCAATAAAAATCAGGGTCGAGTTGGTTGGATCGATCAGTTCCCGAATAGACATGACATACCTTCTTAATCAATGAGTTAAAGAGATATAAAACAAGTTGCTGTGGGTCTGAATCGTGACGGATAAAGCCTGCTGAGTATAGTCAGTTATTTCTAACGAGTTATTAAAGAAATTCTCCGTGCTATTGCTAAATACATAAGCTACGGGCGATAAATTTCAGAGGTATGAAGGCGGAAAGAGAGCAAGACCATCGGGTCAAAATATAAAAAGTTGGCTGTCTGGTTAGCAATACTAATCAAAAATTTACGCGAAAGGGTTCTAAATTATTCACTGGCATTGACCATCCGGCTTCGGTAAAACTGAGTCACCCTTGTTAACCGGTAAGTAATGGATGCGCTTAAACCTTGATGTTCTGCTGATTCTGGACGCGTTAGATACCCACGGATCTTTCGCCACCGCCGCAGAGTCGTTGTATAAGACCCCTGCCGCCCTGAGCTATATGATCCAGAAGCTGGAAAGCGATCTGGATATCACCCTGCTGGATCGCAGCGGTCATCGGGCGAAGTTTACCGATACCGGCAGAATGGTGCTCGAGAAGGGGCGTTTGCTGATTAACGCCGCAAAAGATCTGGAAAAACAGGCCGTACAGCTGGAAGCCGGCTGGGAGCGGGATCTGGCTATCGCGCTCGATGCCTCTTTCCCTTTTGAACGTCTGCTGCCGCTGATCGACGCTTTTTACGCGCAAAATCCGCAAACCCGGCTCAACTTTACCCACCATACGCTGGCCGGATCCTGGGAAGAGCTGACCCGCAACGGCGCAGATATTATGCTCGGCGCCATCAACGAACCGCCCACCTCCGCCGAATGGTCGTGGAAAATGGTCGGTGCGCTAGATAATGTCTTCGTTGTCGCTCCCGCTCACCCGCTCGCCGAGGCGACGCAGCCGCTCAATAACAAGCAGCTGAGCCTGCATCGCGCGGTGGTGATTAGCGACAGCGCCCGCTATTGCCATCCGCTCAACAGCAATCTCCTCGCCGAACAGCCGCAAATTCGCGTCGACGATTTTGCCAGTAAGGTGGCGCTGCTGCGCGCCGGGCTGGGCTGCGGTTTTTTACCTCGCCATATCGCGCAGCCGTGGCTGGAGAACGGAGAGCTGATAGAAAAGCCGGTCCTCTCCTGCCGCGAGAAAGATCTCACCTATATCGCCTGGCGCAGCGACAACGACGGCCTCGCCCAGCGCTGGTGGCGGGAGGCGATTCTCCGCGACCCGTTCCTGAACCAGCTCTACTCCTGACGGCTGAACCAGACGCTGGCGGAAATAGCAGGCAGGCTCAGCACACCATCATGCAACGTGCCGGCGCCCTCTTTCACCTGCCATTCGCCAACGTCCAGCAGCGGCGAATCCTCGACAACGACTTCGCAGGCTTCGCCGCGGTTGATGGCCACCAGCACACGCAGCTGCTTATACACGCGAGCAAATACCACCACGTTCTCTTCGGCATAAATCACCTGGCAGCCGCCGTATCGCAGTGCCTTATTGGCTTTGCGCAGCTTCGCCATCCGCTTATACAGTCCCAGCAGCACGGTATCCTGCAGGGCGGGATCCCACGGGAAGGGTTTACGACAGAAGGGATCGTTGCTGCCATCGACGCCCACTTCATCGCCGTAGTAGATGCAGGGGACGCCCGGCCAGCAAAACAGCCATACGACCGCCAGCGGCAGGCGTGCGACATCTTTGCCCAGCAGCGACTTAAAGCGCGCGGTATCGTGACTGTCCAGCTGGTTAAACATCCGCAGCTGCTGTTGATGCGACAGCCCGGCGCGATAGTTATCCATCCAGGCGACGCAGGTCTGCGCGTCAATCTTCTGCGGATCGTAAGAGATATCGGTATTGGCGAGGAATCCCCACAGCGGGAAGGTAAAACCGCGGTAGTTCATGGCGGCATCTTCAGCGTCCGCCTGGAGCCACTGGCGGGCGTCGCCAAAGTGCTCGCCGAAGACAAAGGATTCGGGCTGCGTCTGCTTCGCCGCCGCGGTAATACCGGCAATATGGCGCAGGTTGTTGCGCGCCCCGCCGCCTTCACCCAGCATATGCACCACGTCCAGCCGCCAGCCGTCCATGCTCCACGGCGCTTTCAGCCAGTGGCGGACAATGCTGTCTTCTCCGGCGTAGATTTCATTCACCAGGCTTGCGGACTGATAATCCAGCTTAGGCAGGCTGGCGTAGCCCAGCCAGCTATGTGCTTCCCCTTCAGGAGAGATGGTAAACCAGTCGCGCCACGGCGAATCGGCATGGTGACACGCCCCGCTGCTGCCGCGCTGGTGGCGGTCAAACCAGGCGTGCGAATCGCCGGTATGGTTAAACACACCGTCAAGAATCAGACGCATCCCTTCTCGCTGCGTGTTGTGGCGCAGACGCAGCAGCGCACCGTCGCCACCGAATTGCGGATCGACGCGGCGATAATCTTCGGTATCGTATTTATGCACGCTGGGGGCGACGAATACCGGGTTCAGATAGAGCGCGGTTACGCCAAGCTGCTTGAGATACGGCAGTTTCTCGCTGATCCCATCGAGGTCGCCGCCAAAAAACGTCGACCCGCCCGCTTCGCCGGTTAACGGCTCATCCCACGATTTCCGGACAATATCGCGCCCGGCGGCGTGATGATGATAGACCCGATCCTGTTCCGCTTCTCGTGTCTCGCTGCGCGCAAAACGGTCAGGGAAAATTTGATAAAAGACCTGATCGGCCACCCACTGCGGGCCGCTATCCGGCAGATCGACGGCGAACTGTTCCAGTCGCGCCGGCGGAAAACGGTTAAAGCCCTGCGGCGTGAACCAGCGCTGACGATCCGCCCACAGCAGCTTAAAACTGTAGCGCCGACGCGGCTGGCCGCTGGCAAGATTGATTTCGCCCCGCCACGCCACGACGCCCGGATGCGGCTCCTGGCGCAGTCGGTGCATCGGCAGCGAGAGCTCTTCATTATCTTCTTCCGCACGCAACGTCACCCGCTGCGGCAGATCGTCGCCGCTGAGCCATAAAGTGATAAAGAGTCGTTCCTGCTGCTCCTTGATAAACGGAGCCACAGGCAGGTGCCATGCCTTCAACATCGTCATTCCTCTCTCTTTAGAATGGGCACACCTTGCCACAGCCCACCGGCGTATGACTCATCATCACAGGAATTATTGGGGGAGGATAATGGGGGTGGAGAACGCGCCTGCCAAATCCGGCAGGCGCGGGGAAGCGTTACTGTGCCTGCGCCAGCTGGCGGTCGCGGCGAGTTTTCAACTTCCAGCCAGCCAATAGCAGCACAATCCAGGCGAAACCGACGTACAGCGAGATACGGGTATCCGGATGGTAGCCAATCAGCGCAATAATAAAGACGAGGAATACCAGACCCACGGCCGTCGTGGCGACGCCACCCGGCACCTTAAACTTCAGCGCTTTCGCCTCTTCCGGCGACAGGCGACGGCGGAAGGCAATCTGCGACAGCAGGATCATGATCCACACCCAGACGGTGGCGAAAGTGGCCAGTGACGCAATCACCAGGAAGACGTTTTCCGGCATGATGTAGTTAAGATAGACCGCAAACAGCAGCGCAACGGTCATCACCATCACCGTCACCCACGGGATCCCGCGACGCGAGGTTTTGGCGAAAATCTTCGGCGCGCTGCCCTGCTCGGCCATGCCGTGCAGCATACGTCCGACGCCGAAGACGTCGCTGTTAATCGCCGACAGCGAGGCGGTCAGCACCACAAAGTTAAGGATACTGGCGGCAAACGCAATGCCCATATGCTGGAAGGTCAGCACGAACGGGCTGCCGTCAGTGCCCACCTGATTCCACGGATAAATGGACATAATCACGAACAGCGTGCCCACATAGAACACCAGAATGCGCATTGGGACCGAGTTAATCGCGCGCGGAATCGATTTCTCCGGGTCTTTCGCTTCACCGGCGGTGATACCGATGATCTCTATCCCGCCGTAGGCGAACATCACCATCTGCAGCGACATCACCATTCCCAGCCAGCCGTTGCTGAAGAAGCCGCCGTGACTCCACAGATTATGGATGCCGGTGGGCTGTCCGCCGTTGCCGATACCCCAGATAATGATGCCGAAACCGGCAATAATCATGATGATGATGGTGGCAACTTTAAAGAACGAGAACCAAAACTCCAGCTCGCCGAAGACCTTAACGCTCATCAGATTGACGGCGCAGATAATCAGCACCACGCTGAGCACCCAGATCCAGTGCGGTACCGTCGGAAACCAGACGCCCATATAAATTCCGAAAGCCGTCACGTCGGCAATCGCGACAATCAGAATTTCAAAGCAGTAGGTCCAGCCGGTGATATAGCCCGCCAGCGGGCCGAGATAATCCTGCGCATAGCGGGAAAATGAGCTGGCGGCAGGGTTATGTACCGACATTTCGCCCAGCGCACGCATAATAATATACGCGGCCGCGCCGCCGATAATATAGGCCAGCAGGACGCTCGGGCCCGCCATTTTAATGGCGTCAGCTGAACCATAGAACAGGCCGGTACCAATTGCGGATCCCAGCGCCATAAAGCGGATATGCCGGGTACTTAGCCCGCGCTTAAGTTTGTTACTACTTTCCATCGTATTCCATGCCGTTTTTCTCTTCAGGCCTTCGCCGGAGCAGGCGCAAAAGAGGATTACCTGAAAAACAAAAAACCACGGGACCCAAAGTCCCGTGGCTTAACACTGATTAAAACCGTCGGTTAATGCGCGCTGGAGGTCACCTGACGTCCTGCCGCACGGTCCCAGATCACCGCCAGAACCACCATCACGGCGGTAGGCATCAGCCAGGCAAGACCCTGTTCAGCCAGCGGCAGACGCGAGGTCCAGGCCGGTAACATGTCCGCGAATGCCGACGATTTAATGCCGTCAATGATACCAAACATCAGGCTGATAAACATGGCCGGCGCAATGACGCGGGACGAATTATGCCACCAGTTGCGGGTAAAGCTTAAGACCACCAGGGCGATACATGGCGGATAGATAGCCGTCAGTACCGGAATCGAAATCTGAATCAGATGGCTCAGCCCCAGGTTGGAGACCGCCATCGAGAAAATACCGAGGATAAACACCAGCGAGCGATAGGATAACGGCAGATACTGCGCGAAGAATTCAGCGCAGGCGCAGGTCAGGCCCACCGCAGTGACCAGACAAGCGATGAAAATCAGCGCCGCCAGCATAAAGCTCCCCGCGCCACCGAAGGTGTGCTGGACATAGGCATGCAGAATCGCCGCGCCGTTAGCGGATTGATCCACCAGTGTCGCGCTATCAGACCCGAGGCGGAACAGCGCCAGATACAGCAGCGTCAGCCCCACGCCGGCCATCAGTCCGGCCCAGACGGTGTAGCGAGTCAGCAGGCGCGCTTCACTTACGCCGCGGGAGCGTGCGGCGTTAACAATGACGATACCGAATACCATGGCACCCAGCGTATCCATGGTCAGATAGCCGTTGACGAAGCCGTTAGAGAACGGCGCGGTGCGGTAAGCTTCCAGCGCATTGCTGATCGGGCCAGCCGGCCAGATAACTGCCGCAACGGACAAAATGATCAGCGCAATAATTTTCAACGGGGCGAGGAAATTGCCTACCGTATCCAGCAGTTTACCCGGATAGAGCGAAACCAGGATCACCAGCGCGAAATAGATCACGCTGTAAATCATCAGCGGCATCGCGCCGTCGCCGGTCAGCGGGGCAATCCCGACTTCAAAAGAGACCGTTGCGGTACGCGGCGTCGCAAACAGCGGGCCAACGGCCAGGTAGCAGACCACGGCCAGCAGGATGCCGGCCACTTTGCCGATCGGCGTACTCAGGCTTTCCACGCCGCCGCCGACTTTCGCCAGCGCCACGACCGTCAGCACCGGTAAACCCACGGCGGTAATCAGAAAGCCAATAGCGGCGGTCCAGACGTGTTCACCAGCCTGTAAACCCACCATCGGAGGGAAGATAATGTTGCCTGCGCCAACGAACAACGCGAAGGTCATAAAGCCCAACGCGATAATGTCGCGAGATTTTAACTGATGGGTCATAAATTCATTACTGCCTGTGGATGTGGTGTTGTTAACAAACGGAAAATACCGTGTCTTCCCCTGAGGGAGGATACAGCGGTGGTTGCCGGAAAAATCAGCGGGATATGCTCCCGAACACGCGTGGGAAAGAATTGTTTTTTGAATTACCACGCAAAAACAGTCTGTCTGCGACTGCATGGGGGGCAATTTAAACGCTTATAACGTTTTAATGCAAGGCGGGATCGCAAAAGCAGATGATTATGCTAAGTCTATTTTTATGAGCGGGATTATTGACCATATCTAAGGAAAACCTCCGGCTAATCATGCGAACAAAAAAGCAGCAGGCGTTCATTAATTACGCGGCTAAAAAGTGACTGCAAACGAAAATGACCAGCCGAAGCTGGTCATTGGCAAGTCATGTTGACAAGGGTGCGTTCAGGCGCTTTTTTTGGCAATTAAACGTTCCGGGAGTAAGAAACTAAAACGCGTCCCTTGGCCTACCGTACTCTCAATTTCCAGACGACTGTCGTGATGATTCACCGCATGTTTGACGATCGCCAGCCCAAGACCGCTGCCGCCGGTTTGCCGCGAACGCGCCTTATCCACGCGATAGAATCGCTCGGTCAGACGCGGAATGTGCTCGGGCGCAATCCCCGGACCGTTATCCTCGACGCTGAACAACGCGCCATGCGGCGCCCGTTGCCAGCTGACGGTAATCTCTGTCCCCGCTGGCGTATGGTTGATTGCGTTATACACCAGATTGGAGATCGCGCTGCGCAGCTGCTCTTCGTTGCCCAGTACCACCAGCGTCTCATCGACGTGGAAGTGGAGCGTCTGCTTCTGCTGGCTGAGCGTCTGGGCTTCCCGCTCCACCACCCGCAGCATCATCGGCACGTCGATTTTGTCATTCATGGCCAGCGTCGGCGCCGCTTCAATCCGCGACAGCGTCAGCAGCTGCTTGACTAACCCCTCCATGCGCTGGGTTTGCTCGCGCATCGTATGCAGCGCTTTTTCGCGCGTCATCCCTTCCAGCACCTGCTCCTGCATCATCTCCAGATAGCCCTGCAGTACCGTTAACGGCGTGCGAAGCTCATGGCTGACGTTGGCAAAAAAGTTGCGCCGCGCGCCTTCCAGCTGGTGCATCTGCGTGACATCGCGCGCCACCATCAGCCACTGTTTGTCGCTGTAGGGCATGACGCGGATCTCCAGATGACGAGCAGTATTGAGGACCAGATTGAGCGGCTTTGAGAAATCCCTGTTTTTGAGGTAATGAGCAAATTCAGGGTAGCGCAGGAGGTTGAGAATATTTTGTCCGCTGTCGTCCGGCCAACGCAAATTGAGGATCTGCTGGGCCAGGCCATTACACCAGAAGATGGCCCCCTCCTCCGTCGTCAGCACCACCGCATCGGGCAAAGACTCAGCCCCGCTACGAAAGCGTTTGATCAGACTACCCAGTTCGCGTCGGCGCTTTTTATTGCGCATCTGCATCTGGTGAAGGCCGTAGAGCAGCGGTTCCCAGCTGCCTCTTCCCGGCGGTGGCGTCATGCTACGGTCGACCCATAGCCACCATGAAAGACGTAATAAATTCCAGAAATGCCAGATGAGAAGTCCGGTTACTGCCGCCAGTAAAAACCACGGCAGATAACCCACCACCGCCCCAAGAATCAGGGCCGGGATACAACATAAGAAAAGCTCAAGCGCCAGCCTTTTCCATGACAGCCGTTCCAGCACGGTTCACACTCCTGTCGAGATTCAGAAACGGGCGGAGAAACGATATCCCGTGCCGCGGACCGTTTGTACCATCCGGTCATGGCCGCTATGTTCCAGCGCTTTACGCAGACGGCGAATATGCACATCCACCGTTCTGTCTTCTACATACACATTGGTCCCCCAGACGTGATTCAGCAGCTGTTCGCGGCTGTAGACGCGTTCCGGGTGAGTCATAAAGAAGTGTAGCAATTTAAACTCCGTCGGCCCCATGTCCAGCGGACTTTCACCGGTCATCACGCGGTGGGAGGAAGGGTCAAGGCTAAGCCCTTGCATTTCAATCACTTCTTCCACCGCCATCGGCGAAATACGGCGCATCACCGCTTTGATTCGCGCCACCAGCTCTTTCGGTGAAAAAGGCTTAGTGATGTAATCATCGGCACCGGTTTCCAGACCACGTACGCGATCCTCTTCTTCACCGCGAGCGGTGAGCATGACGACCGGAATATCGCGGGTCATCGCCTCACGCTTGAGCAGCTTGATAAACTGGAGACCCGATCCGCCCGGCAGCATCCAGTCGAGGAGAATCAAATCAGGCCAGGGTTCATTGAGTTGATTCACCGCACTGTCATAATCTTCCGCCTCGACGGGCTGAAAGCCGTTTTGCTCAAGAACAAAGCAGACCATTTCGCGGATCGGAGCTTCATCTTCAACGACCAGAATTCTTCTCGCCATTATTTACCCTGTATTTTTTAGCCATCAGTATAGAGTGCGGCGCCATTATGCGTCAGTTTTGTGACAGATTTATGAAGAAAATGACCGTCATATGATAGCGGATTTTTAATAATGACAAGGAGTAACAATCGATCCTGCTGGCGTTAAAGGGGCAACCTGCGGGATGACAGGTATATAATGCGCCTATGCTTTTTCGCCAGGGAATACTTATGCGCATCATCCACACCTCTGACTGGCACCTTGGCCAGAATTTTTACAGCAAGAGCCGCGCCGCCGAACACTCGGCCTTTCTCGACTGGCTGCTGACCAGCGCGCAGGCGCACGAGGTCGATGCCATTATTGTCGCCGGCGACATCTTTGATACCGGCTCACCGCCAAGCTACGCCCGCGAGCTGTATAACCGATTCGTGGTTCAGCTTCAGCAAACCGGCTGCCAGCTGGTGGTGCTGGCGGGCAACCACGATTCGGTGGCGACGCTGAATGAATCCCGCGATATTCTGGCCTTTCTGAAAACCACGGTGGTGGCCAGCGCCGGCCATGCTCCCTTTATTCTGCCGCAGCGCGACGGCACGCCCGGCGCCATATTTTGCCCGGTCCCCTTCCTGCGCCCGCGCGAGCTGGTCACCAGCCAGGCCGGACACTCCGGCGGCGAAAAACAGCAGCTGCTGTTGAACGCTATCAGCGACTATTATCAGCAGCAGTACGAAGCCGCCTGCGCCCTGCGCGGCGATCGTCCGCTGCCGATCGTCGCCAGCGGCCACCTGACCACCGTTGGCGCCAGCAAGAGCGATGCGGTGCGCGATATCTACATCGGCACGCTGGAGGCGTTCCCCGCCAGCCATTTTCCCCCCGTTGATTATGTTGCCCTCGGCCATATTCACCGGGCGCAGAAGATCGGCGGCAGCGACCATATTCGCTACAGCGGCTCGCCCATCGCCCTCAGCTTTGATGAGACGGGCAAAAGCAAAAGCGTCAATCTGGTGACCTTCAGCGACGGGCACCTGGCGGAGGTGCTTCCTCTGACGGTGCCGGTGACGCAGCCGCTGGCAGTGCTGAAAGGCGATTTCTCCAGCATCAGCGAACAGCTTACCCAGTGGCGGGACGCCCCTCAGGAGCCGGTCGTCTGGCTGGATATTGAAATTACCAGTGACGAATATCTCCATGATATTCAGCGAAAAATTCAGGCCCAGACCGAAGATCTGCCGGTGGAAGTGCTGCTGGTTCGCCGCAGCCGCGCCCAACGTGAACGCATCCTGGCGGGAGAGCGGCGGGAGACGCTGAGCGAACTGCAGGTCGAAGAGGTGTTTGAACGCCGGCTGGCGCAGGAAACGCTGGAAGAGGCGCAGCGGCTACGCCTGACGCAGCTGTTCAACGAAACGCTGCATAGTCTGAATGGTGAGGAGCACCTGTGAAAATTCTGAGTTTGCGCCTGAAAAATATCAACTCGTTAAAAGGCGAATGGAAAATCGACTTCACCGCAGAACCGTTCGCCAGCAACGGGCTGTTTGCCATCACCGGCCCCACCGGCGCCGGGAAAACCACTCTGCTGGACGCGATCTGCCTCGCGCTCTATCACGAAACGCCCCGTCTGAGCAGCGTGTCGCAATCGCAAAACGATCTGATGACCCGCGATACCGCCGAGTGTCTGGCGGAAGTGGAATTCGAGGTCAAAGGGACGGCCTATCGCGCCTTCTGGAGCCAGAACCGCGCCCGCAATCAGCCGGAGGGCAACCTGCAGGCCCCGCGCGTTGAGCTGGCCCGCTGCGACGATGGGCAGATCCTTGCCGATAAAGTCAAAGATAAGCTCGAACTGACCGCTTCGCTCACCGGACTGGATTACGGTCGCTTTACCCGCTCAATGCTGCTGTCGCAAGGCCAGTTCGCCGCGTTCCTCAACGCCAAACCAAAAGAACGCGCTGAGCTGCTGGAAGAGCTGACCGGCACCGAAATCTATGGCCAAATTTCAGCACAGGTGTTTGAAAAGCATAAGCTTGCCCGCAACGAACTGGAGAAACTTCAGGCCCAGGCCTCCGGCGTTCTGCTGCTGAGTGATGAGCAGCAGCAGGCGCTACAGCAAAGTTTGCAAGCACTTACTGATGAAGAGCGTCTACAGCTTTCGGAGCAATCCCGCCTGCAGGCGGCGCAGCAGTGGCTGCTGCGCCAGCAGGAGCTCAGCGCGGAAGCCTCGCAGGCTCAGGTCCGGCTGCAGGACGCGCAGCAGGCGCTGGATCAGGCCCAGCCGCAGCTTGCAGCGCTGCTCAACGCGCAGCCAGCAGAGCAGCTTCGTCCGCTGTGGACTCGACAGCAGGAACAAAGCGCCGCGCTGGCGCAAACCCACCGCCAGGTGGAGGAAGTGAATACTCGCTTACAGGACAGGCTGCGGCTGCGCGCCGGGATCCGCCTTGCCGCCAGCCGGCAGATGACCCGCTTGCAGGATGCCCATCACGCCCTCAACCTGTGGCTTAACGAACACGATCGCTATCGCCAGTGGGGAAACTCGCTGGCGGGCTGGCGGGCCGTCTTCCAGCAGCAGGCGAGCGATGCCCGGCAACAGAACGTCGTGCAACAGAGCCTGGCGGAAATCGCCCGCAAGCTGGCAGAGCTGCCGCCTGCGACGCTGACGCTGGATGCCGACCAGGTCACCGCCAGCCTGGCGCAGCACGCCGCCGCCCGCCCGTTACGCCAGCAGCTTTCGACGCTGCATAGCCGCCTGTTGCCGCTTCGCCAGCGTCAGCAGCAGCTGCAAACCACGGAGCAGGCTCGTCGCGAGGAACAGGAAAAGCTGGAAACAACCCTGGCCCAGCGCCGCCTGGCCTACAAAGAAAAACATCAGCAATTCAGCGATGTGAAGGCTATTTGTGAGCTGGAAGCGCGCATTGTCGGGTTGGAGGAAGAGCGCGCTCGCCTGCAGCCCGGAGCCCCTTGTCCGCTCTGTGGTTCCAGCGAACACCCGGTCGTCGCACAATACCGGGCGCTGGAGCCCGGCGTGAATCAGGCCCGCCGGGATAGTCTGGAGCGTGAAGTCAAACAGCTGGCGGAAGAAGGCGCCCAGCTGCGCGGCCAGCTTGAGGCACTGCTTAAACAACAGGTTAAAGAGAAAGAAGAGCTGGACTCTCTCCTTCAGCAGGAGCAAGCGCTCACCTCACAATGGCAGACAACCGTCAGCGGACTCCATTGCGACCTGCAGCCGCAGGATGATATTCCCGGCTGGCTGGCGGCCCAGCAAGAGAGCGAACAGCAGCTGTATCAGCACCAGCAGCGACTGGCCTGGCAGGCCCGGCAGCAGGCGGGCGAGCAACAGCTCAGGCAGCTCCAGCAGGAGCAGGAACAACGGCGCGCGCAGCTGGAGACAGAACTCTCGCCCTTCGCGCTCAGCGTTCCGCAGGCCGATCGGACGGCGGAGTGGCTGGCGCAGCGGGAAGCCGAGAGCCGCCTGTGGCAGGAACAACAGAACCAATCCGTCGCGCTTCAGGAGCAGCTTCAACAGCTGACGCCGCTGCTGGAAACACTTCCACCGACAGAGCCGGAGCCCCTTCCGTCAACGGACGAGATAGCCGATCCGGCGCCGCTGACGGGCTGGCGTCAGGTGCATGACGACTGCCTGGCATTGCAAAGCCAGTGGCGGACGCTGAGCCAGCAGGAGAGCCAGCAGCAGGAAGCGCTGCGGGAGACGCAAACCCGCTTCGCTGCCGCCCTCTCCAGCAGCCCGTTTGCCGACCAGCAGGCCTTTCTCGCCGCTCTGCTCGACGAAGAGACGCGCCAGCGGCTGGAGCGGCTTAAACAGGCGCTGGAAAATGCCGTACAGCAAAATAACGCTCTGGCGCTGCGCGCTCGCGACGCGCTCGCCCGACATCAGCAGCAACCGCCGACAGACGTCGACCTCACCCTACCGCTGGAACAGGTCCAGGCCCGTCTGCTCCAGCTGGCGCCGCAGCTGCGGGAAAACAGCGCCCGCCAGGGAGAGATCCGCCAACAGCTGAAACAGAATGCCGGAAACCAGCAACGCCAGCAGGCATTGCATCAGGAGATCGCGCTTGCCGGGCAGCAGCTCGAGGACTGGGCATGGCTTAATGCGCTAATCGGTTCTAAAGAGGGCGATAAGTTCCGCAAATTCGCCCAGGGGCTAACGCTGGATAACCTGGTCTGGCTGGCGAACCATCAGCTCAATCGCCTGCACGGGCGCTACCAGCTCCAGCGCAAGGCCAGCGAAGCACTGGAGCTGGAGGTGGTTGATACCTGGCAGGCGGATGCGGTACGCGATACGCGGACCCTCTCCGGCGGTGAAAGTTTCCTTGTCAGCCTGGCGCTGGCGCTGGCGCTGTCCGATCTGGTGAGTCACAAAACGCGCATCGATTCGCTGTTCCTTGATGAAGGGTTCGGCACGCTCGATAGCGAAACGCTCGATACCGCGCTGGATGCGCTCGACGCCCTGAATGCCAGCGGTAAGGTGATCGGCGTAATAAGCCACGTTGAAGCAATGAAAGAGCGCATTCCGGTGCAGATCAAAGTTAAGAAAATCAACGGTCTTGGCTACAGCCGGCTGGATAAAATGTTTTCCATCGAGTAACCCCCGAGCCTTTCCCCCGCGCAGACCTTTCCTTTCGCGGAAAGGTCGCACTTCTCCGGTGCATTATCCTTGCCGCAATTTCACGAATTATCTTGATCACGCACGAATTAGCATGATAATTTCGTTTTATTTTCTAAAACAAGAATAAACAGGCATCAACATGACGTTTAAGCCACTAAAAGCGGAAAAAATCTATTATCACCGCCATTCGTGCACAAACGTGCAGAAGCAATGTCCCCGACAGATACGCGCCAGGTAAAAACGCCTTTGCGGATATCCATCGGGTTTCCCGTCTTCCCGCTCACATATTAAGAAGGTCTGAGAGATGAAAAGTTGTCTTATCCTGGTTGCGGGTCCCGTCCGCAGCGGCACCAATGATCGCCCGGAACTGATTGCCGCCAACCTGAACGCCATGGCACAGGTTGCGCTGAATATTTATCGTAAAGGGCATATTCCCGTGATTGGCGAGTGGCTCGCTTTACCTCTGGCCAAAGCCGCTGGTTCAAAGGAAACAGGCGATCCGATCAGCGAAGAGTTTTTATATCCCGTCGCCCATCGTTTGATTAGCCGCTGCGACGCGATTTTGCGAATACCGGGGGAGTCCCGGGGCGCCGATCTTGATGTCGAGGAAGGGAAAAAAAGAGGGCTGACGATTTACTCTCACCTGGATGAGATCCCCGCTCTGTGATTAACTCCTCGTTGCCCCAGCTGACCAGGGCAACGGGGTCACGCTGATTTACAGCGGCCACAGCCAGGCCGCGCCGCGCACGCCGCTGGAGTCGCCGTGTACGGCTTTTCGAATCGGCGTCTCGCACTCCCCGCCGAATACCCATGATTTCACCAGTTCAGGAACCGTCTGGTAGAGGCGTTCAACGTTGCTCATCCCACCGCCGAGGACAATCACATCCGGATCGAGGATATTGACCACGTGGGCCAGCGACTTCGCCAGACGCATCTCGTAACGCTTCAGCGCCTGCTCGGCCAGCGGATCCTGCTCGCTAACCCGCTGCATAATCGCGTTGCCCGTGAGCGACTGGCCGCTCAAACGCTGGTAGTCCGTGGCAAAACCGGTCCCGGAGATAAAGGTTTCAATACATCCCTGCTTACCGCAATAGCACGGCACTTCAGCGCGATAGCGCAGTTCATCATCATCCATCCACGGTAGCGGGTTGTGACCCCACTCCCCGGCGGTGCCGTTACCGCCAATATGGGAACGGCCCTGTATCGCCACGCCGGCCCCGCATCCGGTACCGATGATCACCGCAAACACGGTCTGCGCCCCGGCGGCGGCGCCGTCTACCGCTTCGGAAACCGCCAGACAGTTGGCATCATTCGCCAGGCGTACTTCGCGGTTTAAGCGCTGGCTCAGATCGTTATCAAACGGCTGACCGTTGAGCCAGGTGGAGTTGGCATTCTTCACTACCCCGGTATAGGGCGAAATCGACCCCGGGATCCCGACGCCAACGCTGCCGCGCTGCCCGGTCGCGTCCTCCGCCATCCCGACCAGCGTCGCGATATTCTCTATTGTTTGCCGATAATCCTCGCGTGGAGTCGGCAAACGGTGGCGGAATAACTGCTCTCCCTGGTCACTCAGAGCAATGACTTCTGTTTTTGTGCCGCCCAGATCAATACCAATACGCACTGTAAGCTCCTCTCCCCGATTAACAATGCAAGCATAGCGACAATTCGCTATCATGCCCGCTGGATTTAACGACAACGCCGTGGAAATTATCATGCTGTGGTTCAAAAATTTAATGGTTTACCGTCTCAGCCGCGAGATTTCATTGCGTGCCGAGGAGATGGAAAAACAGCTGGCCGGGCTGACATTTACCCCTTGTGGTAGCCAGGATATGGCGAAGACCGGTTGGGTATCGCCGATGGGTTCGCACAGCGATGCGCTGACGCATACCGCAAATGGTCAGATCGTGATCTGCGCACGTAAAGAAGAGAAGATCCTGCCGTCACCGGTGATCAAACAGGCGCTGGAAGCAAAGATCCTCAAGCTGGAAGCCGATCAGGGCCGTAAGCTGAAAAAAACCGAGAAAGATTCGCTGAAAGACGAAGTGCTGCACTCGCTGCTGCCGCGCGCCTTCAGCCGTTTCAGCCAGACAATGATGTGGATCGATACCGTCAACGGGCTGATCATGGTCGACTGCGCCAGCGCCAAGAAAGCGGAAGATACGCTGGCGCTGCTGCGTAAAACCTTAGGTTCTCTGCCGGTCGTTCCGCTGGCGCTGGAAAATCCGATCGAGCTGACCTTGACCGAATGGGTCCGCTCCGGGAGCGTCGCTCAGGGTTTCCAGCTGCTGGATGAAGCCGAACTGAAAGCCATGCTGGAAGACGGCGGCGTCATTCGGGCGAAGAAACAGGATCTGGTCAGCGATGAAATCGCCGTGCATATTGAAGCCGGGAAAGTCGTGACCAAACTGGCGCTCGACTGGCAGCAGCGTATTCAGTTCCTGATGTGCGATGATGGTTCAATCAAACGTCTGAAGTTCTGCGACGAACTGCGTGACCAGAATGAAGATATTGACCGGGAAGATTTCGCTCAGCGTTTTGACGCCGACTTTATTCTGATGACCGGCGAACTGGCGGCATTGATTCAGAATCTGGTGGAAGCTCTCGGCGGAGAAGCACAGCGCTAATCAGCGCCGGATGCGCTCGACAAAGCGGGCAACATGCCTTCCTGCCGCGGCAGGAAGGCGAGGAATCACAGATAGCGGCACAGATAAGAGGTTGGCTCAGCCACCTGCAGATGAAACTCGCTGTTGCCTGGTACATTGAACACTTCACCGGCGGCATACACTTTCCACTCGGTTTCCCCCGGCAGCAGCACATTCAGCGCACCGCTCACCACCGTCATCTCTTCCGGCTGCGCGGTACCAAAGGTATATTCCCCTTCTGCCATCACCCCGACGCTCGCGCGGCCGGTGCTGCTGCTGGTGAAGCCAATCGATTTCACTTTTCCGTCGAAGTATTCATTGCTTTGAAGCATAAACAAGCCCTTATGATCTTTTGTTGAAGCCTCAATATAGGGGGCGCTCCTTGCCCCTGTCACGTAAAATTAATCTATCGGACCATGTTAAACTAATAGTTCTGCAGCCAGCCGGGAAACCAGCACATTTGACAGCAGAACCGGCACATCCAGCGCTTTTTGCAATACGTCGCGATGATGCTGGTGGTAACCCAGGCAGTCCAGCACCAGCACGTCGGCGCCCTGCTCCAGCAGCGCCCGTCCGGCGCTCAATAAATCACTATCGCTGCCGCTGATCGGGTTGGCCAACGCGTAGTAAGGCGCGTTTTCTAACGAAAGCCACTTTTGCTGCTGCATGGGCAGCACCTCCTCAACGGGAACGATAACCCCGACCTGATGCCCGTCAACAATCGATGCCACCAGCGGCGGAATAATCCGCTGCGGCTCCAGTAAAATAGCATTGCGCGCCGTGAGGCCACTGAGCATTTCGGAACTCAAAAACAGAATGACATCATATTCTTGCCTGTCGAGCATCGCGATAATATGCTTCAAATCACGCTCGACCTTCTGGCGCGAAACCTCGGCCGGCTGGTTATCATTCAATAACGTCAGCAGGCGTTCATCGCCGGAATCAAGGGCATAATCTTCCATAACATCTTCACGCGTCATTTTGCCTAACAGGCTAATATGAGTGATCTGCTCTTCCCTGATATGTTCGGTTAAAAGCGGCAAAACTTCAGCCACCGGTACCACGCCAACGGTTAAAATAGCCATCGTTGTACTCATATCACGTACCTTTTCACTACCACTGCTTCAGCACAGGCTTACTGCACACCACTTCGCCCCCCCGTTGACTAAAAATCAACCGTCCAGAAGCGTAGCAGCTTACCGCCGCCGTTGAATGTAAAGATTGATGTGGCCTCAGGCGCATGCCTGAAAAATCCGTACCTTAGGGAATCATCAGCAGCGCTGATGAATTAAAAATGTGATGGAGGCCCGGAATTGCTCTGAGCAAAGAGAATGCCGGGCGGGCGAGATTATGATTTATCCGGGTCTTCGTAGCGCTGTTTCGCGTCCAGCGCTTCCTGTTCCGTGGGGTGTTCGCTGATCAGTGAATCGGGAGTCGGGAAATCGGCACGCAGCTGATACCAGGTCTCCCCCTGGCCTGCGGGACCTTTCGCAACGGCAACAATACGCGCTTCTCTCGGATATGGAGGTTGGGTTGGCATAGCTCTTCCTTCTTCGGCCATCAGAGCTATTAAGTATAGGGGCCCCTGCGTCGTTTACCGTCAGTAAAGTCTTAACTCACAGCGCGGCCGGCGGCGTCCCGTTACTCTCTTGCGGCCTCGACGCATTGAGCCTCTTGCGGCGCGAAGACATTCTGTAAGGTCGCCAGAATGTGTCCGACGACGTCATCCGGCGTCGCGGTGGCATCAATAATATGATGCGCGGTTGCGCGATACAGCGCTTCCCGCTGCGCCAGCACTTCGCCGACTTCATCGCGCACCGGTTTACCGGTCAGCGTCGGGCGCTGCTCGGTTTTCGGATAGGCTTCAAGGCGTTCGATCAGCGCCGAAACCGGCACCTGCAGGTAAATCACCACGCCGTTTTCGCGCATGAACTGGCGGTTAGCTTCAGCCAGAATAATGCCGCCGCCGGTCGCCACCACCGTCTCCGGTCGCGCGGCCGCTTTCAGCGCCTCTGACTCCAGCTCACGAAAACGCGCCCAGCCCTCCTGCTCAACAATAGTCGCGACCGTACGCTGCTCGCGCTCCTGCAGCGCATGATCGGTATCGGTGAACTGGTAATGACGCGCCCGCGCCAGCGCATGGCCGATTGTCGTTTTACCACAGCCGCGTGGCCCGATGAGAAAGATTGGCAATGTCATTACCGAAGACCCCCTGGTTCCGCATATCGCGGGAAAATGAATACGAATAGTCAGCAATGGTACCGGCAAAATCGCCGGCAATAAGCGTAAAACAAACGTTACATTGCTCTAGCAAAACCTGCTCATCACAGGCAACAAAAGGATTTATCGCGTAAACCTATCATTGCATTAAGTGTGATTCCAGATTTACTTATTCAAAAAGATTATTTTTCAGCCGCTGGCTGGCGTAAACGGTAACACATTTATGCATAGCTTTACGCATCAACATATTTACAACATGGCATGTTCGGTCGCACTCTGACGCTAAACGACCAGTATGACAGAGGAAAGTACCATGCAATCTGAAGAACAACGCCTTATTGATGGACTGTTTTCCCGCCTGAAAGAGGCCGGAACGCAGAGCGCTTCGCGCGATGCCAGCGCCGAGGAGCGGATTGCGCAACACATCAAAGAGCAGCCCGCCGCGCCCTATTACATGGCGCAAACGATACTGATCCAGGAAGCCGCCATCAAGCAGCTCAACGATCGTATCCAGGCGCTGGAAAGCCAGGTGACGCAGCTACAGGCGGCAAAACCGAGCAGCGGCGGGTTCCTCTCCGGGCTGTTTGGCGGCGGTCAGAGCCGCGGCTCCGACCCCATTCCCGGGGCAGAACAATATGGTCGCCCTCAGGCCAGCGCACAACCGCAGTATGCGCCGCAAATGCCGCAGCAAAACTATGCGCCGCAGGCGGCGCGCAGCGGCGGCGGCTTTATGGCCGGTGCGCTGCAAACGGCGGCAGGTGTGGCAGGCGGCGTGGTGCTGGGCAATATGTTGACCAATATGTTCAGCGGCTCGCATCCGCAGGAGATCGTCAATATTATTGAAGAAAAACCGCAGCCCGACCTCAACCAGACGCAGGAACTGTCCGGCGCGGAGGATCCGTTCCGTCAGGACGATAATCAGTTCCTCGCGGATAACAACACCTGGAACTCTGACTTCGACGCCGGGATGGGTAACGACGACGATTTCGGCGGCGATGACGACAGCTGGGTTTAACCCTGCGGGCGTTTTGTCTCTGACAGCCACTTCTCCAGCGCGGCGGCGAATTGTTGCCGATCGCGCTGCGACAAACTATCCGGGCCGCCGGTTTGTACGCCGCTGGCCCGCATCGTTTCCATAAAATCACGCATCGTCAGACGTTCGCGAATAGTCGCATCGCTGTAGCGCTCACCGCGCGGATTTAAGGCTGCGCCGCCCTTGGCCAGCACTTCCGCCGCCAGCGGAATATCGGCGGTAATCACCAGGTCGCCCGGTTCACACAGGCGGACGATTTCGTTGTCGGCCACATCAAATCCCTGCGGCACGCGCAGCGTGCGGATCACCCGCGACGGCGGCACCCGCAGCGGCTGGTTGGCAACCAGCGTCAGCGAGGTCTGTGTACGCTCGGCGGCGCGGAATAAAATCTCTTTAATGACGTTCGGACACGCGTCCGCATCAACCCAAATAGCCATTCCGGCTCCTGTCGACGAAAAAGGGAGGCATCATTGTCACCTGCTTTTGTCCCCCGGGGAAGCGCTGGAGTGATAAGCTAGAGAACTCACGACAAAATAAGCAAAGGGGAACGGTGATGGAGAAGAAAATTGGCTTTATCGGCTGCGGCAATATGGGTAAGGCCATTCTGGGCGGTCTGATCGCCAGCGGACAGGTGCAGCCTGGGCAAATTTGGGTCTACACCCCGTCGCCGGACAAAGTGGCGGCCCTGCACGACCAGTACGGCATCAATGCCGCGCAGAGCGCACAGGAAGTCGCTCAGGTCGCCGATATCATCTTCGGCGCGGTCAAGCCGGGGATCATGATTAAAGTGCTCAGTGAAGTCGCCTCCAGCCTGAATAAAGACTCGCTGGTTATCTCAATTGCCGCTGGCGTCACGCTCGATCAGCTGGCACGGGCGCTGGGCCACGATCGCAAGATCATACGCGCGATGCCGAACACCCCATCGCTGGTTAACGCCGGGATGACCTCAGTGACACCTAACGCGCTGGTGACCAGCGAAGAGGTCGCCGAAGCGCTGACGATTTTCCGCTGCTTCGGTCAGGCTGAAATTATCGCTGAGCCGATGATCCACCCGGTGGTGGGCGTGAGCGGTTCCGCGCCGGCCTATGTCTTCATGTTTATTGAAGCGATGGCAGATGCTGCCGTTCTCGGCGGTATGCCGCGCGCTCAGGCCTACAAATTTGCCGCTCAGGCGGTCATGGGCTCGGCCAAAATGGTGCTCGAAAGCGGAGAACATCCGGGGACGCTGAAAGATATGGTCTGCTCGCCAGGCGGGACTACCATCGAAGCTGTGCGGGTACTGGAAGAGAAAGGATTCCGCTCTGCGGTCATCGAGGCCATGGTCAAATGCATGGAAAAATCAGAGAAGCTTAGCCGCTCCTGATCCCCGCCTCGTGTCGATATCGGGTGAGGAGTCTCCTCACCCGTTTTTACCCCATCAGCTTCGACCCGCGCCCGCTTATCCCTGTTTCTTCAGGCAGGCACTCATAAACTTATTACGATCGTCCCCTTTCAGAGACTGCTGGGTCGCCTGACCGTTGCACTCGCGCATTTTTTGCTGCTGAGGCGTCAGCCCCTTACTTTCCGGCGCCGGCGCATCTTTCTTGAGGCACTGACTCATAAATGCTTTACGCTCATCCCCTTTCAGCGATTTCGACGAGGCCTCTTTGTTGCAGGTCGTCATTTTTTGCTGCTGGGGCGTGGGCGTTTTTTCCGCGGCATTCACCGCCGTCACAAAGATAAGACCAAAAAGCAGAGTTACCAACAATGTTATTTTCATCACACCATCCTTTTGTCAGTCAATCTCTGTAAGTCTGGTCGCTGATGGGAAAAAAACCAGCCGATGGCCACAATTCACCATCGGCAGCGGCTTATTTCAGGCCCAGCGCGGCTTTCATGGTGTAGAACAGATCGGTCTGATCGGTTAAGCCCACCACGTTTGCGGCATGCGGACCGTAGGCGGCAATGCGCAGCTGCGTGCCGGTATGTTCCATCGACTCCTCTTCCGAGTTGCCGTAGCTAATGACCATCACCGAGCCGTCTTTGGTCGTCAGCGCCTGAGTCAGGCCCGGAGCTTTGGAATCGGCCGGAATAATCTGGCTGGCGTGCGCATGGTCAGCGGTGACAACGACCAGCGTGTTACCCTCTTTTTTGGCAAACTCCAGCGCTTTTTGTACCGCTTCATCAAGGTCGACGGTTTCGCCAATCTGACCGCACGGGTTCGCCGCATGATCCTGCTTATCAATGGAGGCGCCCTCAACCTGCAGGAAGAATCCTTTCTCGTTGCTGCTCAGAAGATCGATCGCTTTCTCGGTCATCTGCGCCAGCGTCGGAACGGAAGCGTCACGTTTGCCGTTCGGGGTGCAGGTTATCGCCGGCTTATCAATATTTCCGTGGTAAGAGGCTTTCGGCCCTTCCCAGCGCACCGGCATGTTGCCGTCGGCGAAAAGACCCAGCAGCGGTTTGCCCTGGTTGGCTTCGCTGACCGCGGCCAGCGAGCTGGCATCGGTGACAATCTGGTAGCCGCGGGCAATGGCCTGCTCATGCAGCGTTTTGCCCTGCCATTCACCGGCCGTCGCGGTTTCGGCGAAAGTTTTGGCCCCGCCGCCTAAGGTCACGTCCGCACGGGCATTCAGCAACTGCTCGGTAATTGAGCCTTTACCGCCCTTTTCCAGCGCGTTGCCGGGACATTTTTCGCTGGTGACGCTCGGGCCATAGCATTTACGCGAAGTCACGTGTGCGACCAGCGCCGCTGGCGTGGCATCCTGCAGCTCTGCCGTGGAGACATTGCCGGTGGCAAACCCTGCGGCTTTCGCCAGTTCGAGGATGGTCTGATGATCTTTTTCATGGATATCAACCCCCAGCGCGCCGTTATAGCTTTTTACGCCGGTGGTCCAGGCGGTCGCGGACGCGGCGGAATCGGTGACGTAATCCGGTTTGCCGGTTTTCTTATCCAGAGAATAATGTGTGTACTGACCGGTCAGCGGCAGCGCATCAATGCCCTTAAAGAAACCGCCGGCGCCTTCGGCATAATTGCGCGCCGCCGTAATTTCAGAGTCGCCCATCCCGTCGCCAATCAGCAAAATAATATTTTTTGCGGGTTTGTTGATTAACGAAGCCTGCAGCGCGGCAGTTTGATCGCCGCTTAAGCGGCGCGCGCCGCCGGGCGTGGTGATATCGCCCTGAGCGGCACGATTTTCCAGAACCGGGGCAGCAGTGGTTTCTGCATGAATAACCGGGGAGCCCAGCAGAGGTAACAGGGCAATAAAGAGGGCGTTTAATTTCACTTTTGTCGTCTCCATGTAAAAATACTTAAAAAACAAAACGAGGGAGACTTTATAAAAGCGAGATGACAGTAAAATGACAGCATCCATGTCCTGTCAAAAGAACTAACTACGCGGATGCCGTAACAGCTTTTTTATATATTGCTGCAGCAGCTGAGCATCGCGATCGTCCACCAGCGGACCGGGGCTCGCCTGCTCAATAGCGTGCTCAATATCGTTAATTAGTGCCTGCTGCGCATCCTGCGCCATATGGCGAAGCAGCGCCGTCACGACAACTTCCAGCGCCTCAACCTGCACCGTCAGTTCCTTCGCTTCTTCCTCCTTTTGCGCCAGGTTTACCAGTAGTTCAGCAATCAGATTCTTCACAGCACTGTATCCTTATGCGGGTTCCATTATTTGCTAGTTATGTCATACATTCGCCATCGGATACCAGTATTATTTTTTAAAAATGGTTGTTTATCTCTCAATATAATAAGCGAAACGTTTTGCTCATTCGACGATCGCCACCAGGAATAAACTCAAGGCAAGAACAATACCTTTCATAACTAAATTCAATAGATAATAATAAAAAAGAATATTGCTATTCCGGTAATAATTATAACGTATCGCCATAATATATCTGATAGGCCAAATTCACGCTATCTGGCGCGTCTTTCCCCGCCAGACGGGCAATCAGGATTTCACTCGCCGTTTTACCGATGTCATAACGAGGAGTAATGACGCTGGCGATTTTTTGCAGCCGCGCGCGACCAATTTCCAGCCCGTGGAAGCCGGCAATCGCTATCTCCTGCGGCACCGCAATCCCCTGCGCCTGACACTCCAGCAGCACGCCGACCGCCAGATCGTCATTGGTACAAAAAATCGCGTCGATATCCGGGTGCGACTGCTGCATTTGCAGGAACATCTGCCGGCCCAGCGCCACCGAGGAGATGGTACGCGGCGTGATGTGATACGCCTGCAGGCCACAGGCCGCCACCGCCTGTTCAGTCCCGCGGAAACGACTCACATCGCGGGGATCGTCCATCGAACCAAAAAAGGCGATTTTTCGTTTGCCGCTTTCGAGAAACGCATGAGCCATATCCCAGCCGGCTTTCTCGTTATCAAATCCCACCTGGATATCGAGCGGCTGCCCGCCGATGTCCATCAGCTCCGCGACCGGGATGCCGCTGGCGCGGACATACTGGATCATGCGGTCAGTGTGCTGCTTGCCGGTGAGAATCAGCCCATCGATATTGTAGGAGAGTAAATTGAGCACTTCGCGCTCTTCACGCTGCGGATCGTAGCCGTAATTGGCAATCAGGGTCTGATACTGGTGGGCAGAAGTGACGGATTCAATACCGGCGAGCACATCGGCGAATATCTGGTTACGAAAGGAGGGAATCAGCACGCCGATGGTTTTACTGCGGGCATTGAGCAGAATCTCCGGCGCCCGGTTAGGAATATAGTTGTTCTCTTCCATGACCTTAGCGATCAATTCACGGCTACGCTGCGATACCTGGCCTGGGTCTCGTAAATAACGGCTGACCGTCATTTTATTAAGCCCGGCCAGGTTCGCGATATCCTGTAATGTCATCCGGTTGTTTTTCATCGGGTTCTCTGCGACAAACGACTCATATGCTCGCAGAGAACCTTACCACAGCAGCTTCGATTCTGTTAACCCGCAAGCTTTTTTGTCGTCATCAGCGCAGCCGTTCGATCGTCGTTGGCCCGCACGTTGTACATCAGCACCACCGATGCCAGCAGCGCAATGGCCATAAAGGTGTACGACGCGCCAGGCCCGCCCATGATGCCATTCAAATATCCCACCAGCCAGGCGCCAAGGAACGCACCGAGCGCGCCGAAGCTATTAATTAATCCCATCGACACCCCCGACACGTTGCGCGGCAGCAGCTCCGGGATCAGCGCGAAAAAGGGACCATACGGCGCATACATACAGGCGGCGGCGATAACCAGCAGCCCGTAGGAGAACCAGAAAGACTGATTGCCGATCATCCAGGAACCGAAAAACGCCACGGCGGCAATCAGCAACAGCGGCCAGATGAACAGTTTACGATTCTGGAATTTATCCGACAGCCAGGAGACCGTCAGCATCAGACAAATCGCCGCCAGATAGGGAACCGCCGCCAGCCAACCGACGGCAACGATATCCATCTGCGCGGCATTTTTCAGAATTGACGGCATCCACATCATGAAGCCATAAACCCCGATACTCCACAGCGCATGGACGGCGCACAGCATGATTACGTTTCGTGAACGCAGCGCCTCGCCATAGTTGCGCACCGGTTTGATATGGCTCTGTTCGCTATCCATCGCCTGTTGCAGAACCTGCTTCTCCTGCGCATTCAGCCAGGAGACTTCCGACGGTTTATCCCGCACCAGAATCCACCAGCAGATAGCCCATAGCACCGCCGGAATGCCTTCGATAATAAACATTTCCCGCCAGCCCCAGGACTGAATCAGGTAGCCGGAGACAATCGACATCCACAATACCGTCACCGGGTTGCCAAGAATCAGGAAGGTATTGGCGCGTGAACGCTCGGTTTTGGTAAACCAGTTGCTGATATAAATCAGCATCGCCGGCATCACCGCCGCCTCGACGATCCCGAGCGTAAAGCGAATAACCATTAACATCGGAATATTGCTGACAAACCCGGTGGCCGCCGCGCAAAAGCCCCATAATACCAGGCTGAAGAAAATCATTTTTCGTACGCTGCGTTTTACGGCGTACATCGCACCGGGAACCTGGAAAAAGAAATAGCCCAGGAAGAACAAAGCGCCAATCAGTGATGCCGTTCCTTTGGTAATACCTAAATCACTTTCAATACCGGCAGCGGCGGCAAAACCATAATTCGCACGATCGAGATACGCCAGACTATAGGTAATAAAAATTACCGGCATTAAATACCACCAGCGACGCGCTGGTAATTTCGCGAGCATTTGCATATGCCATCCTCAGATAAAGTGCATAATCAAACGGGGGTCATTATTTTATATATTCATCAGCTTTTTGGCGGCCGACGTGCGGCCGCTAAAAGGCGATGCAGGACTCAAACGGCGGCAAGCATCCCGCCATCAACAAACAACAGATGTCCATTCACAAAATTAGCCGCCGGGGAGGCCAGATAGACCGCGGCGCCAATTAATTCTTCCGGTTTTCCCCAGCGCGCAGCTGGGGTTCTTTGATACAGCCAGGCAGAAAAATCCCGATCGTTAACTAATGCTGCGGTCATTTCTGTGGCAAAATAACCCGGAGCAATACCATTAACCTGAATATTATATTCGGCCAGCTCCACACACATTCCACGCGTCAGCATTTTGACCGCCCCTTTCGATGCGGCATACGGTGTAATAGTCTTACGACCTAATTCACTCTGCATTGAACAAATATTAATTATTTTCCCTGAGCGGCGCGTCATCATATATTTAGCCACCTGCTGAGAAACAAGGAAAACCCCTTTCTGGTTAACCTCAATCACCTGGTCCCATTCATCCTCAGGAAATTCGGTGAAGGGATAACGACGCTGGATCCCGGCGTTGTTAATCAAAATATCAATCGCCCCGATCTGCGCCTCAATCCGCGCAATGGCCTGTTCAACCTCGACGCTGCGGGTAACATCGAAAGCCACGCCCGTCGCACGATAGCCCTGCTCACGCAGCGCCTGCGCCGCGGCGTCTGCTTTCTGCTGCGTGCGGTCATTGATAATAATCTCGGCCCCATACTCCGCCAGACCTTCCGCCAGCAGATAGCCAATACCTCTGGCGGAGCCGGTGATCAGCGCGCGCTTGCCGGATAAATCGAATAAATTTCTCATAAAAACTCTTTTCCATGTACTGTTATGCGTAACTGTATACGCGTAACAGTTGTATTTTAAAGAGGGAAAAGAAGAGAAATGATCAATTTGTGATCAGTGCGACATTTACAGGAGACAGGCAGAAGATGGACATCTGAACGCGGCATTTACGCCCGGGCGTAAATGCCGCGAGAAAGGCGCTAGGCGGCGGTACGGCGACTGCGTTGCAGCATCACGGCCAGCTGCCAAAGGTTAACCAGCACGATAACTGCGGTTGCGATAAAGACCCAGCGAAAACCGGCCATTGCCGATACCGAAGCGCCAATCAGCGGCCCGACCACATTTCCCAGGTACATAAACGACTGGTTATAACCGAAAATACGCCCGGTCACCTTATCACTGCTGTATTTGAGCAGCAGAGTCTGCACCGCCGGCAACATTGCGCCATCGGCAAAGCCCAGCAGAAAACGCAAGACGCCCAGCTGCAGCGGGGTGGTGACGAACGACATGGCGAAAAACATCACCACCGCGCAGCACAAAGTGGCCAGCAGGATGCGCGAGGTTCCGATGCGATCGCCAAGTTTGCCTAAACGCGGCGCGGAGATCAGCGCGGAAACTCCGGGTACCGCGGCAATCATCCCGGCGAGAAAGGCGATATTGTTGCTGTCCGGCGCCATTGACTTGATAAACAACGCCAGTATGGGGCCGATAGAGCCATTGCACAGTTGAATGACCAGGGTTGTGAAAAACAGGCTAATCACCAGCCCAGGATAAGGTAGCGACGCCAGCACTTCCCTGCCGCTTAAGCGATCGGCCTTGCTGGTCTGCGGCCGGACGCCCTCTTTAATCAGAAATAGCGTGACAAGAAAACTGACCGTCAGCAGAATCGCGGTGATAAAAAAGACCGCCCGCAGCCCAACATGGTCGGCCAGGAAGCCGCCCAGTAGCGGCCCGCCGATAACGCCGCTGATTTGCGCCGTCGATAGCGTACTGAGCGCCCAGCCGCTGCGTTCCCGCGGTACCTGAGAGGCCACCAGCGCCATCGCGTTCGGAATATAGCCTGAGGTCAACCCCATTACCGCACGCAGGATAAACAGCTGCCAGACGTTGGTGGCGAAGGCCTGAAGCAGAATGGCAATCGCCATACCCAGCGAGGCGCGCAGCAGCATCAGCTTACGCCCTTTACGATCGGCCAGACTGCCCCACATGGGTGAGACAATAGCCGATACAAGGAAGGTGACGCTGAACGTCAGCCCCGACCACATCGATAACGCCTCGTGAGACGTCACGCCGAGCTGAGAAACATAAAGCGGCAAAAAAGGCAGAATTTGACTGATCGCCAGGCCGGTGAAAAAGCAACCAAACCAGACGGAGATGAGATTGACCTTCCAGGATTCCATAACTACACGTATTCATTAATTTTTTGTGAATTATTACCTAGCTTAGCAATTTCCACTCATCGACGTATTACCAGAGATGCGCTGAGCCTGAGTTTAGTGTTTTATCGCTCGATTAAATTTTTTGTCGAACATTATCAGGACCAACCGCCGCCCCTTCAGCGCGTTCTGCTGACCTGCAGGGTGCGCTGGACGGCAATCGAACAGCTTTTAGCCTGCCGCTTTCCAGGAGCAACATTCTGGCAGCCATGCGCGCATTGCACATGCTATGTTATGTGCTTTGTTGTCATCAGGATGGAAGTTGAAATGGCTAAGATGAGGGTTGGGATCGTTTTTGGCGGTAAGTCGGCAGAACATGAAGTGTCGCTGCAATCGGCGAAAAATATCGTTGAAGCAATTGATAAAACACGCTTTGATGTCGTTCTGCTCGGCATTGATAAACAGGGACTCTGGCATATCAACGATGCCGGTAACTATCTGTTAAACCCGCAGGATCCTGCCCGTATCGCCCTGCGTCCTTCCGACGTCACCCTGGCGCAAATTCCTGGCCGTGACGCGCAGCAGCCGATCAACGCCGACAGCGGCCAACCGCTGGCCGCCATCGATGTGATTTTCCCGATTGTTCACGGTACCCTCGGGGAAGACGGATCGCTGCAGGGCATGCTGCGCATGGCTAACCTGCCCTTCGTCGGTTCCGACGTCCTCGGGTCCGCCGCCTGTATGGACAAAGACGTCACCAAGCGCCTGCTGCGTGATGCCGGACTGGCGATTGCCCCGTTCATCACCCTGACCCGCGCCAATCGCCAGCAGTTCAGCTTTACGCAGGTGCAAGACAAACTCGGCCTGCCGCTGTTCGTCAAACCGGCCAACCAGGGTTCTTCGGTAGGCGTCAGCAAAGTCAACAGCGAAAAGCAGTACCAGCAGGCGGTCGCGTTGGCCTTTGAATTCGACCATAAAGTGGTGGTGGAACAAGGAATTAAAGGACGGGAAATTGAGTGTGCGGTGCTGGGGAACGATCATCCTCAGGCCAGTACCTGCGGCGAAATCGTCCTCAACAGCGAGTTCTACGCCTACGATACCAAGTACATCGACGATCAGGGGGCGAAAGTGGTGGTTCCTGCGGCCATTGCCAGCGATATCAACGATAAAATTCGCGATATTGCCATTCAGGCCTACCAGACGCTGGGCTGCAGCGGCATGGCCCGCGTTGATGTTTTCCTGACGGAAGAGAACGAAGTTATCATCAACGAAATCAATACGCTGCCAGGTTTTACCAACATCAGTATGTATCCGAAGCTGTGGCAGGCCAGCGGCCTGGACTACACCAGCCTGATCAGCCGCCTGATTGAACTGGCGCTGGAGCGCCATGCGGCAGACCGCGCGCTGAAGACATCCATGAACTGATTGTCTTTTCCCGGGTGACGGCGCGTGGCGCCTTACCCGGGCTATCTGGGACGCAGCGCCGCAATCCCGGCCACCTTCCCGCTACGGAGAACGCGTCCGGCCTAGGCTTCTTCCACCCCGGTCTGGCGGCGGCGGATAATCTTTCCTGCAATCCAGAAGCTAATCACCCAGGTCACCAGCCCGACGGCATAGGATTGCCAGCCTTGCGTTTCAAAGCCCAGCAGCCCCACCACGCCGTTCAGAATAAAAATTAATCCCAGCGCAAACGCGTAGTAATGCCAGTCACGGCGAATTTTTTCAGTGAGTTTCATGGCCCCTCCGACAACAAAAAAAGCATCTTCGCACAGCCGGAATCCGCGGTCTGTAGCCCCGGGGAGAATTATCACACATTGGGATATCGCTCTAAGTTCCGCAAAATGATCCGCCCACCCGCTCCCGGGTAGAAAACAGGAATATTCCTGGTCGTAAATTACCAGCAATCTGATACTGAGAACCCCTTCCCGCTGCCAGAATAATCGCTATGCCGCGATGCACACCAGCAGGTCAGTCAAGTTCGGAGGGTAAGATGGCTGAGTTCGCCTTTTCAAAATCACTTATTGCCGCTAAAAAAAGAAGTGCCATCACCCGCAGCAATATTGCCTATGCCCTGTTTGTGCTGTTCTGTTTCTGGGCCGGCGCGCAGATGTTAAGTATGCTGGTACATGCCCCCGGCGTTTTCGAGCACCTGATGCAAATCCAGGACAACAGCTCGCCCCGAATTAAGATTGGGCTGGCGGTGGGGACCCTGTTTGGTCTGATCCCCTTCCTGTTCGGCGGCCTGTTGATCGGCGTACTGGGGCTTATCCTGCGCTGGAGCGATAATCGCTAGCGACGCGCCATACAGCTGGCCCGCCTCTCATCAACGCGTTTCGCAAACCAGGCCGTGGTCAGATTGCGCGTAATTTTAGGGCTCTCAAGCTGAATCCCCGGCAGTATCTCCCGCGGCAGCGCTTTGCCTGCTTTCTTATCCGCCAGACGGAAAATCTGTTGGTACAGTTCGGTTTTTTCAAACGCCAGGCTGTCGCCTTTTTTCAACTGCCGGTGGATGTCATCATCGCTCATCGCCAGCTGCCCGGCTAAACGGCGTACCGCCAGCTCCGTCGTCCCTGCATCATCGCTATCATAACGAATTAAATCACCGTCCAGCGCCAGCTTCACGCCGCTCGCTTTACTGACGGCATTCTGAAACGCAGCATTGCGGCTGGCGTACCAGCCCGCGTTAAAATCTGCAAAACGGTACAGCGGCACGCTGTAGTTCGCCGGATAGTTGAGCAGGTGCCGGGTACCAAACCACAGGCCGCCGCGCAGGCTGAACACTTCCTGGCGCACGGTGCCGTTGATTTTCCACGGGTAGCCATCGGTATGCTGTTCGGCAAACGCAATGCTCACCTGCATTGGTCCGCCGGTATGCACCGGGTTAAGTGAACCGAATAACTTCTGCCCCATAGGCACCATGCCGATAAAATCGTCAAACACGGCGCTAAGCTGCTTTTCCGTTTTCACGTTATCCAGCCGCTCGCTGTAGCTTTTGCCGTTGGGTGACGGAATTTTCAGCGCCGTGTGCACAAGGAAAACCGGGATATGCATCTTCTCGGCCCGGCGGTCTATCTCTTGCCAGGCGATTTTGCTCAGCCCCGGCACCACCGGATCGGATTGATAGTTGGACTCCTGCTGCGCGACGGCCAGCACCGAACAGACGTTCTCTTCCGTCGGTGCCAGCTTCTGACTTTCGAAGGTTTTGGCAATCGCCTGCGCCCATTCATCCCTGTCCTTCACGCTGGCGGGCATTTTTTGCCGCACCACCGCGGCAACGTCAACGGGCTTTTCGCCCTCTTTCAGTACCGGCGCCGTGTTGCTGGTACAGGCGCTCAGAACAACCCCAGCCAACAGCGTCAGGGCGCAGGAAACTCGACGTGGTACCGCGGCTGCCCTGCACTTTCCTTGTCTTTGCATCATCCTTCAATCTGCCTCTGCTATGGGTGGGGATCGGTAATCAGTTTAGCGTCTGGGTAACAGGCTGCAGCTCTTTACCATCCAGTTCGCGTTCAAAACTACGCAGACGTTTGTAGATGGACATCAGTTCCACCAGCGTCGTCCACGAGCTAATCAGGTACTGGAACGAGCCGCGTACCTGGCCGAACACGTTGGTAATCTGCGTCATCAGGCCCAACGTAATCGTACCGGCAACGATCGACGGAAACAGCAGGAACAAACCGAAAACGTTATCCACCTGCAGATAAAGAATGCGGGCGATGTTGAAATACATGTAGTGGAAATAGAGGCGGAAATAGTTGCGACGAACGGCGCTAAACAGCTCGCGCACTGTCGGCGGCGTGGCGCGGGATTCATCATCTTCGCCATACACCAGCTCTTTACGATACGCCGCTTCCACGCGCTGGTTTTTAAATTCCAGCCCCGGCAGTTTGATCCCCACGACCGCCAGCAGGCCGGTCCCCATCAGTGACCACACCACCGCTGCAATCACCAGGCCATACGGCAGGTGACCTACAATCGGCAGATCCGGCACGTGTTCAGACAGCGTGACCAGCACCGGCAGGAAGGCAATCAGCGTCATCACGGCGTTGATAAAGCTCACGCCCATATCCTCAAGGGTAGAGGCAAAGCGCATGGTATCTTCCTGCACACGCTGAGCGGCACCTTCGATGTGGCGCAGGTGATGCCAGTGGGCCATATAGTGTTCGTTCATCGCCGTACGCCAGCGGAAAACGTAGTGGCTGACGAAAAAGTTGTTCATCACGCCAATTATCACCGCGATCACCGCAATGCCGAGGAACACGCCAATTTCCTGATAGAACTGGTTAATACTGACTTTATGCGGCGTGGCCAGCGCGGTCTGGATCAGATCGTAGAACGGCGCATACCAGGCGTTGATCGCGACCCCAACTTCCACCAGAAACCAGGTTACAAAGATGATCAAAGAGGTGCCGAGAATCGACCAGTATTGCCAGCGGTGTGGGCTGTAGGTAAACCAAAACAGCGCAAAAATGCCCACGCAGAAAACGTAGTAGGCATAAAATACCAGATAATTCAGCGACCAGAATCGCGCAGCGCTGATGGCAACATTTTGTGATGCCCCGGTCAAACGCAGCAGCCAGTCGCCACCGCCCGCCTGCCAAAAGATCACTGCAAGCAGCGACCAGACAAAGGCAGAAAGAAAAAACGGCCCCGGTTTGGGGAAAAAAGATTTAAACATCATCTACTCCTGCTAACTTCTTTATCGTTCTGGCTATGCTGTGTACCACGAAAACGCCCGCCGCATCACTGTAGCAGCCTGGGGAGGGCGGTCGGATGATGAGACCAAATATCAGCAGCTTAGTTCGTCTGCCATTCGGCCAGAATTGTTTCTACGGATTTCACGCGTACGGGATTGCCGGGTACGGTTAGCGTACGCCAGACGTCGTTGTAGTGGTCAATCAGCGTTACGGCCTGCGCAGCCGGACGGTTCGCCGTGGTGTGCGCATCCTCAGCCACGGTGATGGCATAGCCGCGGCTGGCGCCGTTTTTGATGGTGGTATCGACACAGTAATCGGTCGCGCAGCCGCAAATCACGAACTGGTGGATTTGATGCTCGCTCAGTACCTGCTCAAGACGCGTTTTATAGAACGCATCGCAGGCGGTTTTGGTGACATAGAGGGCGTCTGCGGGGGGTTCCAGATCCGCCAGCAGCGCAAAGCCTGCACTCCCCTCTTCCAGACCGCCGTCCTCGGCATGCTGAATAAAAATCACGCGATCCGCGGCGCGAATCAGACGGTTAATATGCGCGACGCAGCGTTCGCGCTCAATACGCGGCGTCGCAAAGACGCCATTTTGCATATCTACTACCATCACCACTCGTTGAGCCGCCATGTTTCTCTCTCGTCACCCGATACATCAAACGCTCATCATACGCGCCCACCGGAGAAAGCGGATATTCGAAAGCATAAAAAAGTCCTTTTTACGCACGGTTACGTTTTTCTGCTAAATATTGTCGTTATTCCACTTCGTTCAGCCGCGCTTCGTAGTATAAATATGCCCTATATCTCTTCTTATCATTATGGATACCCCAGTTGAAACGTAGTCTGCTTATTTTTGCTGCGCTGTGTGCGGCGTCATGGACATCGGTCCAGGCAGCTCAACCGATCGTTGACCCGGAATTTGCCGCCAATGTGGTCGATCGTTACGCCAACCATATCTATTACGGTAGCGGTGCCACCGGCATGGCGCTGGTTGTTATTGATGGCAACCAGCGCGTGTTTCGTAGCTTTGGCGAAACGCGTCCGGGCAACAATGAGCATCCGCAGCTGGATTCGGTTATCCGCATTGCTTCGCTGAGTAAACTGATGACCAGCGAGATGCTGGTAAAAATGCTCGATCAGGGCGTCGTCAAGCTCAACGACCCGCTCAGTAAATACGCGCCGCCGGGTGCCCGGGTACCGACGTATCAGGGCACGCCGATTACGTTGGTCAACCTGGCGACCCACACCAGCGCGCTGCCGCGCGAACAGCCCGGTGGTGCGGCGCATCGTCCGGTCTTCGTCTGGCCAACGCGCCAGGATCGCTGGTCGTGGCTGTCGACAGCATCGCTGAAAGCGGCCCCGGGATCGCAGGCCGCTTACTCCAACCTCGCGTTCGATCTGCTGGCAGACGCCCTTTCTACGGCAGCGGGAAAACCCTATCCGCAGCTATTTGAAGAGCAAATCACCCGGCCGCTGGGTATGAAAGACACCACCTTTACCCCTTCACCGGATCAGTGCCGCCGCCTGATGGTCGCCGAGAAAGGCGCCAGCCCGTGCAACAATACGCTGGCGGCAATCGGCAGCGGCGGCGTCTACTCGACGCCGGGCGATATGATGCGCTGGATGCAGCAGTTCCTTTCCTCCGATTTCTATACCCGCGGGCAGCAGGCTGACCGTATGCAGACGTTGATTTATCAACGTAGCCAGCTAACACGGGTTATCGGTATGGATGTGCCGGGCAAAGCGGACGCTCTGGGTCTTGGCTGGGTCTATATGAAACCGAAAGATGGCCATCCGGGGATTATTCAAAAAACCGGCGGCGGCGGTGGATTCATTACCTATATGGCCATGAACCCGCAGGCAAATATCGGTGCCTTTGTGGTGGTCACCCGCTCATCGCTGACCCGATTTAGCAATATGAGCAACGGTATTAACGATCTGGTCAGCGAACTCAGCGGCGGACAGCCGGCGCCGATCCCGGAGTCCTGATCGTCATCACGGCATGGGTTCCAGGGTAACGTGGGCTTAATGCTTCCTTTGGCGAAACATCTCACCGGAATTTCGGTTAGACTTGTTGTTTTCATTTCACAAAATCAGGCAAACCATGACAGATTTAATCACTCGCCCCCGCCGTTTGCGTCAATCCGCTGCGCTGCGCGCCATGTTTGAAGAGACAACACTGAGTTTGAATGACCTGGTGTTGCCGATCTTTGTTGAAGAAGAAATCGACGATTACAAAGCCATCGAAGCCATGCCTGGCGTGATGCGTATTCCGGAAAAATACCTGGCGCGGGAAATCGAGCGTATCGCCAACGCCGGTATCCGCTCGGTGATGACCTTCGGTATTTCGCACCATACCGACGCGACCGGCAGCGATGCCTGGAATGAGAACGGCCTGGTGGCGCGTATGTCACGCATCAGTAAGGACGCAGTACCGGAGATGATTGTTATGTCCGATACCTGCTTCTGTGAATACACTTCACACGGCCACTGCGGCGTATTGTGCGACCACGGCGTCGACAACGACGCTACCCTGGTGAACCTTGGCAAACAGGCGGTGGTTGCCGCTGCGGCAGGCGCCGATTTTATCGCGCCCTCCGCGGCAATGGATGGTCAGGTGCAGGCGATTCGCCAGGCGCTGGACGCCGCCGGTTTTACCCGTACGGCCATCATGTCCTACTCCACCAAGTTTGCCTCTTCATTCTATGGCCCGTTCCGCGAAGCGGCCGGTACCGCGCTGAAAGGCGATCGTAAAACCTACCAGATGAGCCCGATGAACCGCCGTGAAGCTATTCGCGAATCCCTGCTGGATGAAGCCCAGGGCGCAGATTGCCTGATGGTCAAACCGGCCGGCGCCTATCTTGATATTCTGCGCGATATCCGCGAACGCAGCGATCTGCCCCTCGGCGCCTATCAGGTGAGCGGCGAATACGCGATGATCAAATTTGCCGCTCAGGCCGGCGCTATCGACGAAGAAAAAGTGGTGCTGGAAAGCCTCGGTGCCATTAAGCGCGCCGGTGCCGATCTGATCTTCAGCTACTTCGCCCTCGATCTGGCTGAAAAGAAAATCCTGCGTTAATTTCCCGTCATTCCCCCGGTAGCCCTACGCTTACCGGGGCTACGGCCTGCTCCGGTAGCCCCGTTCAGGCGCCAGCCACAACCCGGGGGAATGAACTCGCGCCAGTCCCAAATCTTCACTCAACTGTAATCTGAGCGACATCTGCACCTTCTACTGTCTGGGCAGGACGGAGGAGGAAGCGCTATGTTTAGTCTCGACAATGTACTCGACGACCTGTGGCCTCAGGCGAGGCCTGCCCCCTGGCAAAAAAAACTACTCAGAAAATTACTCCATGAGGAAGAGTTTCAACAATTTGCCGCTCGCCATCGCCACCTGAAAGGGCTTGATACGGTCGAACAGGTGCTCGAACATCTCAATATCCGCTGCGCCATCCCGGCACACGATCTGGAACAAATCCCTGAACACGGTCCGCTGGTGATCGTCGCTAACCACCCCACCGGCACGCTTGACGGCCTGGCGTTACTCTATGCCGTTTCCCGCGTGCGCCGCGATGTCAAAGTCGTGACTAACCGCCTGTTAACCCATCTTGAACCGCTGAGCTCGCTGTTTATTCCCGTTGACAATATCAACGGCCGTACCGCCAAAACTGCGCTGCAACAGATGGATAACCAGCTGCAGAACGGCGGCGTGCTGATCTTTTTCCCTGCGGGAGAAGTCTCACGCCCGACGCGCCGGGGGATCCGCGATAAAAAATGGCACTCTGGCTTTATCAAACTGGCGACCAGGTACCGCGCCCCGCTGCTGCCGGTATGGATCCGGGCGCACAACAGCGCGCTGTTTTACGCCAGCACTCTGCTCTCCGACAATCTGCCGCTGCTGCTACTGATGCAGCAAATGTTCCGCCGGCGTAACAGCAGCCTGCCGATCGCTATCGGTCAACAGATTGCCTGGTCCTCGTGGTACAGCGCGCAAACGCCTCCGCGCGAACTGGCGGATCGCTTCTATCGCCACGTTGAGCGGCTGGGCAAAGGGATGCCGGGGGTATTTAAAACAGAAAGCGCCATTGCCCGTCCCGAGGATCGCGCCCTGCTTAAGCGCGAGCTCAGCCAGGCGGAGTGCCTCGGGCGCACGGCAGATGGCAAAATCATCTATCTGTGGCAGCGCGACGGTAAGGAAGATGCGCCGCTGCTGCGCGAGCTGGGCCGCCTGCGCGAGATTGCCTTTCGCGCGGTGGGCGAAGGCAGCGGCAAACGCCGCGACGTTGACAGCTATGATGACGATTACCTGCACCTGATTCTGTGGGACGAAGAGGACCTGGAAATCGTCGGCGCCTATCGCTTTATGCCTACCGCCATGCAGCTGGAAAAACGCGGCCTGGAAGGGATCTATAGCTATAGCCTGTTTCACTACGACGCGCGGATGGAGGATATCCTCACCCACGGGATTGAACTGGGTCGGAGCTTTATTCAGCCGCGCTACTGGGGGCGTCGCGGGCTGGATTATCTGTGGTGCGGCATCGGGGCCTGGCTGGCGCGCTACCCGCACTATCGCTATCTGTTCGGCCCGGTCTCCATTTCCGGCGGCCTGCCGCCCGCGGCTCGCGATCTGCTGGTGGCATTCTACCGTCTGTGGTTCCCGGCGACGCATCCGCTGGCGGAATCCCGTCGCCCTTATCCTGCCTCCCTACCGGATGTGCTGGCGCAGTTTGGCGGGGAAGATTACAACGACGACCTGGCGCGGTTAAAATCCCTGCTCGGCAACCTCGGCTGCGCGATCCCGCCGCTGTATAAGCAGTATTCGGAAGTCTGCGAGCCTGGCGGCGTGCAGTTTATCGATTTCGGCAGCGACCCGGATTTCAACAACTGCGTGGATGGTCTGGTGCTGGTAGATTTGACCTATCTGAAGGCCAACCGCTATCAGCGCTATATTGGGGTGCATTTAGACGGGCAAAAATCGGCATAAAGACCTCTTCCCGGAGGCGCGCTATCAGCACTAAATCGGCGCGCATTTATCGCGCGTTATCTCCCGGCCTGCGGCGCGTTGCGCCTTAGCCGGGTGACAGAAATTACCCCGCCCGGTAATAGGGCTTATCCCCGAGAATCGTCGCCCGGTGCATAATGCGCCGCTGCGGCAGGTAATCGGCGTTGGCGTAGTGCTGGGTGACGCGGTTATCCCAAATCGCCACGTCGTTCGGCTGCCAGCGCCAGCGTACCTGAAACTCCGGCTTTGTGACGTGGGCGAACAGGAAGCCGAGCAGCGCCTCGCTCTCTTTTTCCGTCACGTCGACAATGCGGGTGGTGAACCCCTCATTGACAAACAGCGCCTGTTTGCCGGTCACCGGGTGGGTGCGCACCACCGGGTGCAGCAGCGGCGGGTTTTTCGCAACCGCCTCCAGCCAGCGCCGATGCTCCTCTTCGGTTTTGCGGTATTTATACTCCTGGAACGATTTACGAAAATCATGCTCCGCCCGCAGGCCGCTTAGCAGCTGGCGCACAGGCTCAGAGAGCGCCTCATACGCCGCAACGCCGCTGGTCCACAGAGTATCGCCGCCGGTTGAAGGCAGCTCTTTTGCCGCCAGGATCGCCCCGGCGGGCGGCGTCGCAATAAAGGTGACATCGGTGTGCCAGTTATCGTTATCCGGCGGATTATCGTCGTGGGTATCGAGAACGATAATCTCATCAACGCCCGGCGCATGGGGATAAACCGGATGAATATGCAGGTCGCCAAAGCGCAGGGCGAGATCCCGCTGCTGCTCGGGCGTAATGTTCTGCTCGCGAAGGAACACGACCTGATGGCGCAATACCGCGTGATACAGCTGCTCAAACTGGTTGTCGCTCAGCGGGCGGGTAATGTCGACGCCGGAAACCTGCGCGCCAATATATGGCCCCAGCGGGGTAATGCTTAAACGTTCGCTCATTGTACTTCTCCATGCCAGGGCGTCAGGCGACGCTGCAACGCGCGCAGCCCCAGTTCCAGTAAAAAGGCGATGATCGCAATCACCGCGATCCCGGCCAGCACCACATCGGTGGCGAGAAACTCACCGGCGGACTGCACCATAAAACCTAATCCGCGGGTGGCGGCAATCAGTTCGGCGGCCACCAGCGTTGACCAGCCCACCCCGAGCCCGATACGCAGGCCGGTGAGAATTTCCGGTAATGCGCCGGGCAAAATCACCAGCCACAGTACCTGCGCCCGGCTGGCGCCTAAAGATTGCGCGGCGCGAATCCGTACCTGCTGGGCGCTTTTCACCCCCGCCAACGTCGACATCACCACTGGCGCAAAAATCGCGAGATAAATCAGTAATATTTTTGGCGTTTCGCCAATGCCGAACCAAATGATCACCAGCGGCAGCCAGGCCAGCGGCGGCACCGGTCGATACAGTTCGATCAGCGGATCGAGAATCCCGCGGATCGTCGGGCTCAGGCCCATGGCGATCCCGACCGGCACGCCAAGGATCGTCGCCGCAACCAGGGCGACCGCGATCCGTGTCAGGCTCGCCGCCAGATGTTGCCAGAGCGTGGCATCCATAAAGCCCTGCGGGCCGGCAATGACGATCAGTTTCTGTAATACCTGCTGCGGCGGCGGAAGAAACAGCGGGCTAATCAGCTGCAGGGCGGTCACGCCCCACCAGATCGCCAGCAGCACCGCCAGCGTGGCGAAACTCAGCGTCAGCTGGCGGGAGAGCGGCCAGCGCCACTTCAGCGTCCGCGGCTGGGGTTTGTCATTAATCACCACGCTCATGAGAAGGCCTCCCGTTGTTCAAATACCCGGCTCAGGACATATTCACGCTGTGCGATAAACTGCGGGTCAGATTTAATGCTGCGGCAGGACTCGCCGGCGATAAAGCGGCGACCAAAATTCAGCGGCAGCCGCTCCAGCACCCGGCCCGGCCCCGGCGACAGCAGCACCAGTTCGGTGGCCATAAATACAGCCTCTTCAATATCATGCGTAATCAGCAGTACCTGTTTGCCGGTCTCGTGCCACAGGCTAAGCAGCAGGGTTTGCATCTGCTCGCGGGTGAAGGCATCCAGCGCGCCAAACGGCTCATCCAGCAACAGCAGCTGCGGGTTTGCCGCCAGCGCTCTGGCAATGCCGACCCGCTGGCGCTGGCCGCCGGAGAGCTGCCAGATAAAGCGCTTTTCCGCTCCTTCGAGGCCCACTTTCTTCAGCATCCGCACCGCGGTTTCCCGGCGAGCAGCTTTGTCCACGCCCGCCAGCTGGAGTCCCAGCGCGACGTTATCCTGTACGTTGCGCCAGGGCAGCAACCCTTCATGCTGAAACACCACGCCGCGCTCGGCGCCCGGCCCTTCTACCCGCTGGCCTTCGAGGGTGATGCTGCCGTGCTGATAAGGCACGAATCCGGCAATCAGGTTCAGCAGCGTGGTTTTACCGCAGCCGGAGGGTCCGAGGACCACCAGCAATTCGCCGCTGTCCAGCGTCAGGTTGATATCCGCCAGCGCCGGTTTACCGCCGTAGTCGGCGGAAAGATGCGAGATTTGCAGCATCGTGGCCTCCTTTACTTCACAAAACGGTCGGTGACGTACTGGCTGTAGTCGGTGCCGGCCGTCGGGACTTTGCCCTGCTCTTTGAGGAACTTCGCGGTGTCGACGATCGCTTGATTCACCGGACCATTCAGCTCCTGGGCCTGCTGCGCGGCGGTGAGATAGGTATTGCCTTTTACTAGCCCCGGCACATCGGCATCCGGCACGCCGCTCAGGCGCGACAGCTTGCTGATATTATCCGGCTGCTTCAGCCACGCATCCGGATTGGCAATGTACGGTTGCTGGGCATCGATCGCGCTTTTCGCAAAAGCTTTCACAATCTCAGGGTGTTTCTCGGCAAAATCTTTGCGTACCACCCAGACATCCAGCGTCGGCGCGCCCCACTCTCCCACCTGGGATGAGTCGGTCAGCACTTTGCCCTCTTTTTCCAGTTCGTTCACCGCCGGGGCCCAGACATAGGCGCCGTCAATATCTCCGCGCTGCCAGGCGGCAATAATCGCCGGCGGCTGCAGGTTGATAATCTGCACCTGGCCCGGCTTAATGCCCCAGTGTTTGAGCGCCGACAGCAGGCTGTAATGGGTTGTGGAGATAAACGGTACCGCAATGCGTTTACCGATCAGGTCTTGCGGTTTGCTGATGCTCTTTTTCACCACCAGCGCTTCAGAGTTTCCGAGCTTTGACGCCAGCAGGAACACTTCAATCGGCACCTGTTGCGTGGCGGCGACCGCCAGCGGGCTGGAACCGAGGTTGCCGATTTGCACATCGCCGGATGCCAGCGCCCGCACGATGCTCGAGCCACTATCGAATTTGCGCCAGTCAACGGTTGCGCCGCTCGCTTTGGCAAAGGTGTTATCCGCCTGGGCGACTTTCGCCGGCTCAGCGGAAGTCTGATACGCGACGGTGACGTTGACCGCCTGCGCCTGGAATGCGGCCAGTGCCAGTGCGGCAATGAGTGTAATACGCGATGATAGTGCCATAGTGTCTGCTTCCCATAGTTGTTATGGGTGCAGTATTTCCGCCGCGGTGCATTTGATGAAGTAATTAAAAATTCTTGCTAAGAACAAAGTGTTTTTAGAAAAAAAGCGGCAATGCTTATACACAAAACCATTCAAGATACGTCGAAGAGGCAAGGGAACGACAAATCCGTCGGGAACGAATTTGTACAGCCGCAGGCTGCCCCCCGGAGAGAGGCAGGGATGCCTCTCATACAATCCCTGGAGCATAGATAACGATGTGACCAGGGTTTCTGACAAATCTGCGGGAGCGGATTTGAACGCTGCTCGCAGCGGCCTCGTAAGGGGCGGGCCGAGTAATCTACAGCCCACAAAGCGGCAGCTTGAAGGATGACGTGTATTAAGATTTCGTTACATTCGTTACATATCCGCACCCCGGAGATTGCCAGCGCAGCGGCGGCAGGCATCATACAACCATGATTCGCTATGAGAGTATGAATATGATTCGTGTTGTGCTGGTCGATGACCATGTGGTGGTGCGCTCCGGTTTTGCGCAGCTACTCAGTCTCGAAGAGGATCTCGACATCGTTGGCCAGTTCAGCAGCGCGGCGGAAGCCTGGCCGGCGTTATTACGCGACGACGTCAACGTGGCGGTCATGGATATCGCCATGCCGGATGAAAACGGTCTGAGTCTGCTCAAGCGCCTGCGCGCGCAAAAACCGCAGTTTCGCGCCATTATTCTCAGCATTTATGACACCCCGACTTTTGTACAGAGCGCACTCGATGCGGGCGCCAGCGGCTATCTGACCAAGCGTTGCGGCCCGGAAGAGTTAGTGCAGGCGGTCCGTTCTGTCGGCATGGGCGGACACTACCTGTGCGCCGATGCGCTGCGGGCGCTGCGCGGCGGTGAACAACCGGCGAGGGTGCTGGAGGGACTCACCCCGCGTGAACGTGAAGTGTTTGATTTACTGGTCAAAGGCGATAGCGTAAAAGAAATTGCCTTCAAGCTCGATCTCAGCCACAAAACGGTGCATGTCCATCGCGCCAACGTGCTGGGCAAATTGCACTGCCAAAGCACCATCGAACTGGTGCACTTCGCGCTCGACCACCAGCTGCTGGCAGGGCATTAATGTCGCGCAGCCTTCGCCACGGGGTCATTTCGCTGTTCATTGTGCTGGCCTGGGGAACCGGCTGGCTGATGCTGTGGACGCTCGGGTTTTATCTGACCCATAACGGCCAGCAGGCGGCGCTGTTCCTGCCGCACGGCGTCTATCTGGCGCTGCTGATCCTGCTTTCGCGCCGCTACTGGCCCGCGCTAGTGATCCCCCCTCTGCTGATGCTGCTCTGGCTGCGCAGCGAACAGCTGCTGAACGGTTATATTCTGCTGGCCGCGCCGTTGATTAGCCTGCTCCCTGCCGCTCTCGCTCAACAGTTCTGGCATCGTTTTCCTCTCTACTGGCAGCGGCTGACGCTGCTGCTGGCCACGGTGACCGCCAGCGCATTACTCAACACCGCCCTGCTCTCGTCGTTTGTCAAAAGCCCGGCGATGATGCTCGGTCTGGCCTCGTTTACCGGCGGCGTGCTGCTGACGCCGTTTGTCTATCTGATTTTTGAATTCCTGCGCCAGCAACACCGCTACCACCTGCTGGGGCTGGATACCAACAACCCGCCGTTGCGCACTTCGTTAATCATCTGGTGCAGTCTGTTCTTTATCATCGGCATCGGCACCCAGATGGTGCTGTCGCCGGAAATCGAGCGCCTGCTGTTAATTGTGGTGTTTTTGCCAAACGTGGTGATGGCGTGGAAGTTCGGCTGGCAGGGCGGCGTCCTCTCTGGCCTGCTGGGCAGCATGATGATCACTATCGCCCGCCAGGTTGGCGTCGGATTCAGTAATCTGGTGGAGCTGGAAATTTTTCTGGCGACTCAGGCGCTGCTCGGCATCGGGCTGGGCATTGCCATCAGCCGTCAGCAGCATCTGGCGCAAAACCTGCACCACTACCGCCAGCGGCTGGAAACGGAGCTGGCGGCGCGACGGGCGCTGACCGAAAAGCTGATCCACACCGAAGAGGACACCCGCAAAAGCCTGGCGCGCGAACTGCATGACGAAATAGGCCAGAACATCACCGCCATTCAGATCCAGTCGCAGCTGGTAAAACGGGCGCGCGATCCGGCGCAGAGCCAGGCCGCCGCCAGCCAGATTAACGAGCTCGCCCGGCGTATTCACCACTCCACCCGCCAGCTGCTGCGCCAGTTGCGTCCCCCGGCGCTCGACGAACTGTCGTTTAAAGAGGCGCTGCACCATCTGCTCAATGAGTTTGCCTTTGCCGAGCGCGGTATCCGCTGCCATTTTGACTACCAGCTTACCGCCACCCCGGAGAGCGAAACGGTGCGTTTCACCCTCTATCGGTTGCTGCAGGAGTTGCTCAATAACGTCTGTAAACACGCCGACGCCAGCGAGGTCGCCATTGCCCTGTTTCAGCAGGGGACGCGGCTGCGCCTCGAAGTGAAGGATAACGGCGTCGGTATCAGCCCAGACAAAATTGCCGGATTCGGTATCCAGGGCATGCGCGAGCGGGTCAGCGCCCTGGGCGGCGAGCTGACGCTGGAATCGCAGCGCGGGACGCGGGTAATTGTTAACCTGCCCACAAATTTGCAACAAACAGCCTGCTAACCAGGAAAAAGTCTTAGCCACTGCGGACTTTCTCTCATCCCCTTTCGAATTCACTTTCTTATAGTCAGCAAAACGGAGACGGCTATGCACGCACGCTCAGCAACCGACATCAATCAACATTACCGGACGCTGCGTCCACAGCTGCTGATGTACATGGTGATCGGCTATGCCGCGTTTTACCTGACGCGTAAAAGCGTCAACTACGTACTGCCGGCGCTGCAAACGGATCTGGGGCTGGATAAAGGCGATATCGGCCTGCTGGGGTCGCTGTTTTATCTGGCCTACGGCGTGTCGAAGTTTACCGCCGGGCTGTGGCACGACAGCCACGGGCAGCGCTGGTTTATGGGCGTTGGCCTGTTCGCTACCGGCCTGCTGAACGTGGTGTTCGCCTTTGGCGAGTCGCTGACGCTGCTGCTGGCGGTCTGGTCGCTGAACGGATTTTTCCAGGGCTGGGGATGGCCCCCCTGCGCCCGCCTGCTGACCCACTGGTATTCGCGCAACGAACGCGGTTTCTGGTGGGGGTGCTGGAATATGTCGATCAATATCGGTGGGGCGATTATCCCCCTGATTAGCGCCTTTGCGGCCCACTGGTGGGGCTGGCAGGCGGCGATGCTGACACCGGGGATTATCAGCATGGCATTGGGGATCGGGTTAACGCTGCAGCTGAAAGGGACGCCTCAGGAAGAGGGACTGCCGTCAGTGGGCGCCTGGCGCCAGGATCCGCTGGAACTGCGGCAGGAGCAGCAAAGCCCGCCGATGGGGCTATGGCAGATGTTGCGGACCACGATGCTGAAGAACTCCATGATCTGGCTGCTGGGCGTCTCTTACGTGCTGGTCTACCTGATCCGCATTGCGCTCAACGACTGGGGCAACATCTGGCTGACGGAGAGCCACGGCGTCAATTTGCTCAGCGCCAATGCCACGGTCATGTTGTTTGAAGCGGGCGGGCTGCTTGGCGCACTGTTCGCCGGTTGGGGCTCGGATCTGCTGTTCAGCGGCCAGCGGGCGCCGATGATTTTGCTTTTCACGCTGGGGCTGATGGTCTCCGTCGCCGCCCTCTGGCTGGCCCCGGTGCATCACTACGCGCTGCTGGCGGTCTGTTTCTTTACGGTGGGCTTTTTCGTCTTTGGCCCGCAAATGTTGATTGGCCTCGCGGCGGTGGAGTGCGGACACAAAGCGGCGGCGGGTTCGATTACGGGTTTTCTCGGCCTGTTCGCCTATCTGGGGGCAGCGCTGGCGGGCTGGCCTCTGTCGCTGGTCATTGAACGCTACGGCTGGCCGGGCATGTTCAGTTTGCTCTCGGTCGCCGCGGTACTGATGGGTTTATTGCTGATGCCGCTGCTGATGGCGAGCATTACTACCTCTGCTGCTCAAAGGATAAAATAATGAAAAAAACGCTGGTCACTACCCTGATTGCTTCCGGCATTGCGCTGGCGACGCTAAGCGGCGCGGCGCACGCCAAAGGTCGACTGGTGGTCTACTGCAGCGCCACCAACGAAATGTGTGAAGCCGAAACTAAAGCCTTCGGCGACAAATATGATGTGAAAACCTCGTTTATCCGCAACGGTTCCGGTAGCACGCTGGCGAAGGTCGATGCCGAGAAGAAAAACCCGCAGGCCGATGTCTGGTACGGCGGCACCCTCGATCCGCAGTCCCAGGCCGGTGAAATGGGTCTGCTGCAACCCTATCAGTCGCCGAATCTTACGCAGGTGATGGAGCAGTTCCGCGATCCGGCGAAGCTGAAAGGCAACTACTCTTCGGCGGTGTACGTCGGCATCCTCGGCTTCGGCGTGAATACCCAGCGCCTGAAAGAGAAAAATCTGCCGGTGCCAAAATGCTGGAAGGATCTGACCAAAGCGGAATACAAAGGCGAAATCCAGATCGCCGACCCGCAAAGCTCCGGCACCGCCTATACCGCGCTGGCGACCTTCGCCCAGCTGTGGGGAGAAGATCAGGCCTTTGATTACCTGAAACAGCTCAACGCCAACGTCTCTCAGTACACCAAATCCGGTATCGCCCCGGCGCGTAACGCCGCCCGTGGTGAAACGGCCATCGGCATCGGCTTCCTGCACGACTACTCGCTGGAAAAAGAACAGGGCGCACCGCTGGAGCTGATCTCTCCCTGCGAAGGCACCGGCTATGAAATTGGCGGCGTCAGTATTCTGAAGGGCGCGCGCAACCTCGACAACGCCAGGCTGTTTGTCGACTGGGTATTGTCGAAAGATGCCCAGGAGCTGGCGTGGAAAAAAGGCAAGTCTTATCAGATCCTGACCAACACCACCGCCGAAACCTCGCCGAACTCGCTGAAGCTCGACGACCTGAAGCTTATCAACTACGACATGGATAAATACGGCTCAACCGACGTGCGTAAAGCGCTGATCAATAAATGGGTCAGCGAAGTGAAGATGGGTAAATAAGCCCACTCTTGCGGTTAATGCCGGGCGGCGGCTTCGCCCTGCCCGGCCAATACCTTCCTCAACACCGGAACCGCTATGTCACACACACTTGCACTCCATCCCGTGAAAAAACGGGATGCGATATTCCTTTGGGTTTTGTTTGGCTGGCTGGCGTTCGCCCTGCTGCCAAGCTGGAGCCTGGATTACGGTCTGCTGGAGTCCACGCGCGATGAAATCGTCGCGGCCTACGGCTGGTCACAGTTCAATATCAGCTGGCTGTGGTATCTGTTGCCGAGCCTGCTGCTGATTCGTCCATGGCAGGAAGCGGCGCGGGAGCAGCGCGGCCGCCACTACCTCGACGCGGGCTGGGCGCTGTTATGTATGGCGTTTATCGTCATCAGCGCCACCGTTGAAGGTCGTGGGTTAGGCTACGCCACCATCGTGCTGTTTGTCGCGCTGGGCGCTATCATGACACTGGCGCTCACCCGCCTTGAATGGCTGGGCGGCGACCGCTTTGTGATTGGTTCGCTGGTCACCATCGTCGCGTTAATTGGCGTCTTTATCGTCTGGCCGAGCATCGCCATTTTTATCCCGATGTTCACCAACGACGCCGGCGAGTTCGCGCCGCTGGCGTTTATGGCCGTGCTGTCGCAGGCGCATATTGTCCAGGTGATCCTCAACTCCATCGCCCTGTCGATTGCGGTAGGCATCGGCTGCACCTTCTTCGGGCTGGTACTGGCGATTTACACCACCCGCATCGCCAGACGCAGCGCCGTTATTGGCCGCATCTTCTCGATTCTGCCCATCGTCACCCCGCCGTTCGTCGTCGGCCTCGGCGTAACCCTGATGATGGGCCGTTCCGGCTATGTCACCGAGTTTATGGTGGAGTGGTTCGGCTTAACCAACACCAACTGGCTGTACGGGTTTACCGGTATCTGGTTAGCGCAGGTGCTGGCCTTCACCCCAATGGCGTTTATGATCCTCGACGGCGCGATTAAGACTATCCATCCGTCGCTGGAGGAGGCGTCGTACACCCTGCGCGCCAGCCGCTGGCAGACCTTTAACGGCGTCTTCGTCCCGCTGCTGAAACCGGCGCTGGCGAATGCGTTTTTGATCGTCATCGTCCAGTCGCTGGCCGACTTCAGCAACCCGCTGGTGCTCGGCGGCAACTTCGACGTGCTGGCAACGCAGATCTACTTCTACATCACCGGTTCACAGCTCGATTATCAGGCGGCGAGCACGCTGGGCGCGTTCCTGCTGCTGTTCTCCCTGCTGGTGTTTTGTATTCAGTATATGTGGATCGGCAAGCGCTCCTACGTCACGGTCTCCGGTAAGTCCTATCGCGGCGACGTGCAGCCGCTGCCGGTGACCCTGGTGTGGAGCGTGATCGCCATTCTGGCGGTGTGGGTAGCCTTCAACGCCCTGCTCTACGGCAGCATTTTCTACGGCAGCTTCACCGTCAACTGGGGCGTGGACTACACCCTGACGCTGGATAATTTTATCAAGTTGTTCGGTCAGGGCATGAGCGACGGGGCGTGGCCTTCGCTACTCGACACCCTGCTCTACGCCGGGATCGCCGCGCCGATCACCGCCGCCTTCGGCCTGTTGATCGCCTGGGTCGTGGTGCGCCAGCAGTTTAAGGGCAAAAAGACCATCGAGTTCACCACCATGCTGTGCTTCGCGGTACCGGGCACCGTGGCGGGCGTCTCCTATATTCTCGCCTTTAACAGCGCGCCGGTGTACCTCACCGGAACGGCGGCGATTGTGATTATCTCAATGGTGATGCGTAACGTGCCGGTGGGCATTCGGGCGGGCATTGCCGGCTTAGGCCAGATCGATAAATCGCTGGATGAAGCCTCGCTCAGCCTGCGCGCCGGAAGCCTGCGCACCATTACGCACATTCTGCTGCCGCTGCTGCGCCCGGCTATTTTGTCGGCGCTGATCTACAGCTTTGTGCGCGCCATTACTACCGTCAGCGCCATTGTGTTCCTCGTGACGCCGGATACCCGCGTGGCGACGGCCTACATTCTGAACCGCGTGGAAGACGGCGAATACGGCGTGGCGATCGCCTACGGTTCGATTCTGATCGTGGTGATGCTGGCGATTATTTTCATCTTTGACTGGCTGATCGGGGAAGCGCGTATCTCCCGTTCAAAAGCCAAAAACCAGGCGTAATGGAGCGCACTATGAGTCAGAAAAATTTTGTTGAGCTGCGCAACGTCACCAAGCGATTCGGCAGCAACATGGTTATCGACACTATCAATCTCACCATTCCGCAGGGGCAAATGGTGACGCTGCTCGGCCCTTCCGGCTGCGGTAAGACGACTATTCTGCGCCTGGTGGCCGGGCTGGAAAAACCGAGCGAAGGACAGATTTTCATTGATGGTGAGGACGTTACCCATCGCTCGATTCAGCAACGCGACATCTGCATGGTGTTTCAGTCTTATGCCTTGTTCCCGCACATGTCGCTGGGGGATAACGTCGGCTACGGTCTGAAGATGCTTGGCGTGTCGCGCAGCGACGTGAAAGCGCGGGTGAAAGAGGCGCTGGCGATGGTGGATCTGGAAGGATTCGAAGACCGCTATGTCGATCAGATCTCCGGCGGTCAGCAGCAGCGCGTGGCGCTGGCGCGCGCCCTGATCCTCAAGCCGAAGGTGCTGCTATTTGATGAGCCGTTGAGTAACCTCGACGCCAACCTCAGGCGCAGCATGCGCGATAAGATCCGCGAACTGCAAAAACAGTTTGATATCACCTCGCTGTACGTGACCCACGATCAGAGCGAAGCCTTTGCGGTTTCCGATACCGTGCTGGTGATGAATAAAGGTCATATCATGCAGATCGGCTCGCCGCAGGATCTTTACCGCCAGCCCGCGTCGCGCTTTATAGCGAGCTTTATGGGCGACGCCAACCTGTTCCCGGCCGCCTTCAGCGAGGATTTTGTCGATATTTATGGCTATCGGCTGCCGAGACCGCTGCATTTTGCCGCCCAGGGCGAAGGCAGCGTCGGCGTACGTCCGGAGGCGATTACCCTGAGCGATCGCGGCGAGGAGAGCCAGCGCTGCACCATCCGCCACGTGGCCTATATGGGACCGCAGTATGAGGTGACGGTGGAGTGGCACGGGCAGGAAATTTTGCTGCAGGTGAACGCGACGCGGCTGCAGCCGGATGTCGGCGAGCAGTATTACCTCGAAATCCACCCGTACGGGATGTTTGTGCTGGCCGATGCGGCGTAACGGATGCCGGGTGGCGGCTTACGCCTTACCCGGCCTACGGTTCGGATACCTTGCCGGTCGGGTAAGCAAAGCGCCA
>NZ_BCYR01000012.1 GCF_001598295.1 Klebsiella ornithinolytica NBRC 105727 = ATCC 31898 | reverse complement strand
CTGCACCTGGCTGTTCGGCAGCAAAAACGTCGATTTGAGCTAGCGCGCGGATCGGATATATCAGGGAGTACATTATTTAACCCGCCACATGGCGGGTTTATTTTTTTCCGTATAATCTACACGTGTTACTAACACCTGGAGATTCCCCATGCCAGCCGTAAAACACAATAAGCAGAATGTCAGCGTGACGCTGGATCCTATACTGGTCAAACAGGCTCGTGAGATCGGCATCAATCTTTCTCAAACGTTGACGAGCGCTCTAAAAAGCGAAATCCACAGCATCGAAATGGCACGCTGGCAAAAAGAAAATGCCAGGGCAATCGACTACCTCAATGATTTAACAGAGGAAAATGGACTTCTCTCTGACGAATACAGGACGTTTTAACGATACAGTATTACGTTTATAAAAATACCGGTCGAATTACTGTGTATCCTTATCTCCTTGATGTACAAAGTGACATTATTGGAATGCGCAATACCCGGGTCGTGATCCCACTATTCCCGCTGAGAAATTACAAAGGTCCGCGCGCCGATCGTTTAACACCAGTTGTCACCGTAGAAGGGGAAGAATACGTCGTGATGACTCACGAACTCGCCAGCATCCCACAACGCGTTCTGGGGGAAGAGGTTTGTCATCTCAATCACCAACGTGAAGTCGTTAAAGCATCAATAGATTTTCTTTTTGACGGGATTTAACTTCTCCTGCCACTAAGCCCCATGCAGTTTGCTGCCCGACTACCATTTCCTGCCCGTTGCTCCTCGCTGGCTCATGCTATGATGCGTCCTTTGCGCTATTTCATTCGAGGAAAAGATGGGCTCCAGCAAAAAAGGGATGCTGAACGTATTGATAGCCGCGGTGCTATGGGGCAGTTCCGGCGTTTGCGCACAGTACATTATGCAGCAAAGCCAGATGTCATCGCCGTTTCTGACCATGACGCGTCTGCTGTTCGCTGGCCTGATTCTCCTGATGCTCTCCTTTGTGCACGGCGACAAAATTTTTCGCGTCCTGCAAAACCGCAAAGATGCCTTCAGCCTGCTGTTCTTCTCGCTGTGTGGCGCGCTGACCGTGCAGTACACCTTCCTGATGACCATCGAGAAATCGAACGCCGCGACCGCGACGGTGCTGCAGTTCCTGTCGCCGACCATTATCGTCGCCTGGTTTGCGCTGGCCCGCAAAACACGACCGGGGCCGCTGGTGCTGGCCGCCATCGGGACATCGCTGGCAGGCACGTTCCTGCTGGTAACCCACGGCAATCCCACCACGTTGTCCATTTCGCCGTCGGCGCTGCTCTGGGGAGTGGCGTCAGCATTTGCCGCCGCGTTCTACACCACCTGGCCGTCAACGCTCATCGCCCGATACGGCACCCTGCCGATCGTCGGCTGGAGTATGCTGCTGGGAGGGGCAATGCTGCTGCCGTTCTACGGTGGCCAGGGTACCCACTTTGTCGTCAATGGCCGTCTGCTGCTGGCTTTCTTCTATCTGGTGGTGATCGGCACTTCGCTGACCTTCAGCCTCTATTTAAACGGGGCACAGAAAATTGGCGGCGCAAAAGCGGGGATTCTCAGCTGCGCCGAACCGCTGAGCAGCGCGCTGCTGTCGCTCATGCTACTGGGCATCACCTTTACGCTACCGGACTGGCTCGGTACTCTGCTGATTCTTTCCTCCGTGGTGCTAATCGCCGTGGATTCCCGACGCCGGGTTCGGGTAGCATAGATCTGATTTTAAACAACTTAACTTCCTGATAATTTGCGTGTTTCGCATCCTGCGCATATAGTTGACTGAAGCTACTATTTGAGGAGAAGCACCATGAAAGCGTGTTGGATATTGTGCCTGGTTACTACCCTCAGCGCGACGGCGGCCTGGGCCGAATCACCGCTGAAGAGCCTGCAGTTCGAGCAACAAAAGCAGCTGGTGTTGAAAGCGGTGAAAGAGAAATGCGCACCAAAAACGGCCCTGAGCGATACCGATTTTGCCAATAAAATCCTCGCCTCTCAGGCAAATCAGGAATATGTCCGGGAAGCCACGCTGGCGAAAGAGCGAAATAACCAGAAGGGTTATCAGGCAGCCATCGATAAAATCAGCTGCCCGGAAACATAATCGCCTCAGCTTTGCCGCCAACGCTTTGCCGTCGAACGGTGCCAGCGCGGCGGCCCCCCTGAAAAGCGCACGCGGCAGGATTCAGGAAGGGCGCTCAGCGCTTCGGAATAATTAAATCACCGCGCAACATGCTGCCGCCGAGCATCTGGGTTTTTTCCGTCAGCCAGCTGACGATGCGCGCCGCCATGGCGTCCATCGAATACTCAATCGCCGGAATGGTCGGAATACCGGGCAGCTGTAACGATCCGGCCAGGCTGAATACCATGACTTTTTCCGGCACCGCCCGGTTGAACGCCAGCAGCTGCGGCACAATGTGCTGAGCCTGTTGCTCATCGGCAACCAGTAACGCATTGAAATTCAAGGTTGTCGCATTGTTCACCAGCTCCTGCACCGCCACCGACGGCGAGGTGCTGTCGAGGAATACCAGGTTGCGATTAAACGGCAGGAAATTTTTTTCCAGCGCATGTTTGTAGCCGAGCAAAACCTGGTCGGCAAAGCCGCTCCCTTCAGGATGAATTAACGCAATCTGTCGGCGCCCCTGGCTAATCAGGTAGTTACAGGCCGTTTCCGCCGCAAATGCGTGGTCAAACTGAATATTGTTCACCCCTTCGCTTTCCAGGCAGTCAATCAGCGCCACATCCGGCCGGTCAATATTTAATGGAAATCGCGCGCCGATAATCAACACATCATCACACAGGCCGCAGCTGAGCTCTTCGAGGGCGCTCATCACGCCGGCACGCGTGTTGGCAAAGCGGAGCAGCAGATGCTTCTGATGCAGGCTCAGCTGTTTTTCCAGGGCATACAGATAGCTGGTCGTTTGATTAATATTATCCTGAGCACAAATCACGCCGATACAGCCGGTGCTCTGGCTAAGCAGCGACTGGGCTATCATATTGGGCCGGTAATTGAGTTCTTCTGCCGCCTGCAGTACCGCCTGACGGCTGGCCTCTTTGACTCCGCGCGAACCGCTCAATACCCGAGAGACAGTGGCTTTGGACACCCCTGCTAAACGTGATACATCATTGATTGTAGACATCATTATCCCCTGACAGGGCCCGTCCGATCCCTGTACATCCCCGGCCCTGAATCGCTTCAATTATAACCATCGCCAGTATATCCGTTTCCATTTTCATTTGGAAACCGATTTTCCGTTTCATGGAAAAACAGCGCCAAACCGGCCGAAATCTGTGAGCAAAATCCAATTAATTAGCGCTATAAGGAGAAGATCTTGACAGTCATCACAGTTCTGTTTTTTATGAATGGAAACCGGTTTCCGTCTGATATCAAATCATCCACGCAATAACTTTTTACATTTTGAGGATGAGTGTCGATGTTCAAGATTATGCTGTGCTGCTCTGCCGGGATGTCCACAAGTTTACTGGTCAGGAAGATGGTCGACGTGGCGAAAGAACGTAACCTGCCGGTGCAGATTGACGCCTACGGCGTTTCCGAATTTGACATGCAGTTTCCGCAGTACCAGGTGGTGCTTCTCGGCCCGCAGGTGAAATACATGTTGAAAACGTTGTCAGAAAAAGCCGCCTCCCTGAATATTCCGGTCCAGCCCATTAATGCCATGGACTACGGGATGCAACGGGGAGATAACGTCCTGGATTATGCGCTGTCGCTGATTAATCCGGCGCAATAAGAGGTGTGCAAATGAGCTCTCTGTATCAGTCCATGATTGCCGTGATCGAGCAATCTATTACTCCGCTGGCAGGACGCCTTGGGCAGCAGAAGTACGTTATTGCTATTCGCGATGGCTTCACTGCCGCATTGCCGTTTATGATCATCGGCTCTTTCATGCTGGTATTTATCTTTCCCCCCTTTTCACCGGACACCGCCAACGGTTTTGCCCGCGGCTGGCTGGATTTCTCGCAGCAGTACCGCGAACAGCTGATGCTGCCGTTCAACCTGAGCATGGGGGTGATGACCTTCTTTATCTCCGTCGGTATTGGCGCCAGCCTGGGACGCCAGTTTCAACTCGACCCGGTGATGTCCGGCCTGCTGGCATTTATGGCCTTTTTACTGGTGGCGGCCCCTTATGCTGACGGTAAAATCTCGACGCAGTACCTGTCAGGTCAGGGAATTTTCACCGCGCTGATTACCGCCATTTACTCCACCCGCGTCTACGCGTGGCTGAAACAGAACAACATCACCATTCGCCTGCCGAAAGAGGTGCCAACCGGCGTCGCCCGTTCGTTTGAAATTCTCATCCCGGTACTGGTGGTGATTGGTACCCTGCATCCGCTGAATCTGTTTATTGAAGCCCAGACCGGAATGATTCTGCCGCAGGCGATTATGCACCTGCTGGCACCGCTGGTCTCCGCTTCCGACTCCCTGCCCGCGATTCTGCTTTCCGTGCTGATGTGCCAGATTTTCTGGTTTGCCGGGATCCACGGCTCGCTGATTGTCACCGGCATTATGAACCCGTTCTGGATGGCAAACCTGTCGGCAAACCAGGCGGCTCTGGCAGCCGGTGCCGCCCTGCCGCACGTTTATCTGCAAGGTTTCTGGGACCACTATCTCCTGATTGGCGGCGTCGGGTCGACCTTACCGCTGGCGTTTCTGCTGCTGCGTAGCCGCGTGGCGCACCTGCGGACCATCGGCAAAATGGGCATCGTGCCGAGCTTCTTCAATATTAATGAGCCGATCCTGTTTGGCGCGCCGATCATTATGAACCCGATGATGTTTATCCCGTTCGTTTTCGTCCCGATGATCAACGCTATCCTGGCCTATGGCGCCACCCGTCTCGGCTGGCTGACACAGGTTGTCTCGCTGACGCCATGGACCACGCCAGCTCCTGTCGGCGCCTCATGGGCGGCTAACTGGACATTAAGTCCGGTCATCATGTGCCTCATTTGCATGGTGATGTCAGCGGTTATCTACCTGCCGTTCCTGCGCGCCTATGAACGCTCTTTAATGAAAACTGAAGTAGAAAAAGCAAAAAATACCGTACCGGTTGCCGAAACCGTTAGCCAGTAATCAGGGGAAATACCGCTGGCGGCCTGTTTTCCGTAAAATTTAAATAATAAAACATCACCATTCCCGGAATAATGCGAAAAAGGAATTTTCGCTATATTCTTTTAATAATAAAGTTAATCACCTCAGGTAATATTATGATTGATCTAGAAGAAGCGGTAATGGAAATTATCGTGAATGCGGGACAGTCACGCTCATTATGTTTTGAAGCGTTACATGCCGCCCGTAGCGGAAATATTAATGAAGCCAAATTACTCCTGAATGAAGCCGACGGCTATGCTCGCCGCGCACACCTGATGCAGACCCGGCTCATCGAGCAGGACGCCGGTGAGGCGCACCAGCCAATGACGTTAATTATGGTGCACGCTCAGGATCATTTAATGAATTCACTGCTGGCGCGTGAATTTTCAGAAGAATTAATTCATTTATACCAGCGTTAATTTATATAAATACTTAACAACTGCGCCCGAAATAAATACACCAGCTAATCCTGGCGGGATGGCTATTATCTGAATATATCCGTCATATTTCAAGCTGCATGTGCGTTGGCTGCGCTCGCTTACCCGAATCACTGACCAAAGTAAGCTCATCGGGATTCACTCCCTTGCCGCCTTCCTGCAACTCGAACTATTTAGGATATATATGAATTATTAAAAGCGAGATAATTATGAAAACTGTAAAAATGCTGCCATTAGCAATGGCGGTCGTGGCCGCGCTGTGTCCAATTTCTGTACTTGCACAAGATTTTACTCAGGAACAAATTGACGCCATTGTGGCGAAAGCCGTCGATAAGGCGCTGGCGGATCGTCAGACTAAAATTGATGCCGCCGCCAATAAGAAAGTGGACGTCATGACCAACCCGCAAACCACCGCCGCTTCGCCGGATATGGCGATTCCGTTCGGTCTGAAGTTTAGCGGCTACGCCCGCTACGGCGCCCAGTTCCAGAGCGGCGATCAGAAGTTCGTTGGCGTCGATGGCTCCTATAACGGCGCCTCGGCGATTGGTCGTCTGGGTAACGAAGGCAACGGCGGCGAGTTCCAGATTACCAAAGCCTTTAAGAGCAGCCAGGGCGCCATCTGGGATATCAACGTGATGTTCGACCACTGGAGCGACGAAGTTAACCTCAAGAAGGCCTATGTTGGCGTCACCAACGTGTTGGCATCCAATCCCGGCGCCTATATCTGGGCCGGTCGTGACTTCCACCAGCGTCCACAGCAGGGGATCAACGACTACTTCTGGATGAACCACGACGGCCAGGGCGCCGGGGTGAAAAACTTCGATATCGGCGGCGTTCAGTTCGATGTCGCCGCGGTTTCGCAGGTCGAGTCCTGTAGTCCGGAAGTCATGGCCGATGAGTCTAACCCGTCGCGCATCACCTGTACCGGCGGCTCCGGTACCGGCGACGACGGTCACTATGCGCTGACCACCAAAACCCACAACATTAAGGCCGGCCCCATCGATGTCGAGGTCTACGCCAACTACGGCTTTGACTCCAAAGCGGTGGACAACGATGCGCAGATTGATGCCTGGCAGGGCGGACTGCTGTTGAGCCACGCCAACAGCGACGACAGCGGCGTGAACAAAGTTATCCTGCGCTATTCCGATAACGCCGATAACAGCGTTTACAACAAAACGGACGGGTTGACCACCGTCTACGCCAGCTTCGAAGGTAACTATAAGTTCACCCGGCAGGCGCAGGTCGAATACTTGTTGGCCTTCCATGACTATGACAACAGCAAGGACAACACCGACAACCGCAAGAACTACGGCGCCATCGTCCGTCCGATGTACTTCTGGAACGATGTGCACTCCACCTGGCTGGAGGCGGGCTACCAGCGCGTTGACTACGATCAGGGCGGGGATAACCACGGCTGGAAGCTGACGCTGTCGCAGAACATCGCCATCGGGATGGGGCCGGAGTTCCGTCCGATGCTGCGCTTCTACGTCACCGGCGGTCAGGTCGATAATAACCATACCGCGAAGGTGAACGGCACCCGCGACGAGCAGCTGGACTCCCTGAACGTCGGCGGCATGTTTGAAGCGTGGTTCTGATGCCATAGCTTGCCCCGGAGGCGGCGTGTGACGCCAGTCCGCTTGACAAGGTACCTCCCCCCGGTAAGCGTCACGCTACCGGGGAAATCTTATCTCAGGCTCAATCGGCGAGCGATGCGCTCAAGCTTAATCATCAGCAGCAGCGTCACCCCCGCCAGCACGATGGTCAGCGCCGAGCCATCGGCAATATTCCCGCGATCGGTCAGACTGAAAATGGTGACCGGCAGCGTCGTCCAACCCGGCGGATAAATCATTACCGTTGCCCCCAGCTCCCCCATCGACAGCGACAGACTGAGCGCCAGCGCGGAGATCATCCACGGCGTCATCAGCGGTAACGTCACGTAGCGCAGGCGATACCACGGCGAGGCGCCCAGGCAAGAGGCGACATTTTCGATATCCGGCGAAATACGCGCCAGCCCGGTGGAGACGTTGCTAAAGGTAAATGCCGAAATCAGGACAAAGTGGGCCGCCAGTACAATCCAGAAAGTGCCATTCATCCTTAGCGGTCCCTGACTGAAAGCCACCAGAATCCCTAACCCCACCGACACGGAAGGAATCGCGCTGGGAAGATAAAACGCCAGACCAAGATATTTTTGCAGCCGGGCGCTGAACTGGCGCAGAGACAGCGCCGCCCACATGCCACACAGCAACGCGAACAAGCTGGCGCAAAACCCCACCACCAGGCTTGAGAACAGCGAATCCCAGGCCGCTCCGCGAAACGCATTCACAAAATGCCCGAAGGTAAATCCGGACGGCAGCAGGCCGTTCCACTGCTGACTCAGACTGGACATCAGGATCACCGACAGCGGCAGGAAGAAGAACCCGGCAAACAACACCACCGCCAGCGTTCCCGCCGCCGCGCGGCCTTTATGCGACCAAATTAACATCGTTAGCTCCTCACGCCGGTACGCGCAGCCGCCAGCCGGTAGAGCATAAACAGCCCCAGCGACAGCAGAATATTAATCAACGCAATCATGCAGGCCACGCTGTAATCAGACTCAAGAATCGCCTTGCTGTAGACCATCATCGGCAGGGTGTTCACCCCTTTTGCACCGATAAACAGTACGATGCCGAACTCGTTCGTCGTTAACAGCAGACACAGACTGCCCCCCGCCATCAGCGCCGGCAGCGCCGCCGGGAAAATCACCTCAGCAATGACCCGCCACGGGTGGGCGCCGAGAATACTCGCCGCCTCCAGCTGACTTTTATCAATTTGCCGCAGTCCGGCCATCAGCGGACGCATGACCAGCGGCGTAAATACGGTGATTTCCGCCAGAATCACGCCCTGAATCGAATAGAGAAAATCCACCGGCGGCAGCGCAAAATCGAACAGCGACATCAGCGTGCCGTTCAGCAGGCCAGCCGAGCCATAAATAAAGGTGAAGGCGAGGGTGATAAGAAAGGTCGGCAGGGCGATAAAAGTATCAATCACCCGGCTAATCAGCTGGCTACCCGGGAACGGGATAAACACCAGAATCACCGCCATCAGGCTGCCCAGCACCAGACAGCCAAGCGTGGCAAAAACCGCAATTTGCAAAGTATTTAGCAAGGCGCCGATAAAGCGGCGGGACTCCATTACCTGCCAGAACGTCCCGAGGCTCAAATGGCCGCGGGTATCGCGCAACGCCTGTTCGGCGATCAGCAGCAGCGGGTAGAAAAACAGCGTCGCCAGCACCAGCAGCGGCAACAGGAGCCACAGGAAGGGACGCAGGTTCGGCAGCGGGCGCGACAGCGTTAACGTCTGCGACATCATTACACCTCAATCAGGACCGCATCGTTGGGTTCAAAGTAGAGCGCCAGCTTATCGCCCGCGCGCGGCAGCGGATTAACATGCGTCATTACGATACGCACCGATTCGCCGGCCACGTCGCACAGCAGATGGGTCAAATCCCCCTGCCAGTGTACTGACGTCAGCGTGGCATAAAGCCGGTTGCTGGCCGCCGAGCGCGGCGCCAGGCTCATATGTTGCGGGCGAATGCACAGCAGCTTGTTATTACCATGCTGTCCGCCCTGGCTGAAAGCCTGAACCAACCCGCCGCCGCAGCTGGCGCTGACCAGCCCTGGGCCGGAGGTATCCGTCAGCGCCGTGGCCTGCAGAATATTGGCGCGGCCGAGGAATTCGGCACTGAAGCGGTTAGGCGGATAATGGTAAAGCCGATGCGTTTCTCCATGCGCAATCATTGACCCGTCTTTCATAATGCCAATCTTATCCGCCAGGGTCAGCGCTTCGGTCTGATCGTGGGTGACATAAAGAATGGTTAGCTCCGGTAGCTCGCGATGCAGACGGGCTATTTCTTCCACCATGTTGTGGCGAATTTGCGCATCCAGCGCCGAGAGCGGCTCATCGAGCAGCAGCACCCGCGGGCGAACGGCAATGGCTCGCGCAATGGCGACGCGCTGCTGCTGGCCGCCGGAGAGCTGGTGCGGGTAGCGCGTGGCGTACTCGGCCATGCCCACAATTTTCAACGCTTCGGTCACCCGTTCACCGATCGACGCTTTCGGCTGCTTTTGTGCCCGCAGACCGAAGGCGACGTTATCCTCGACCTTCATATGCGGAAACAGAGCGTAGTTTTGTACCACCATGGCAAGACCGCGCTTGTAAGGCGGCAGCCCGGTCACATCCGTATCACCAATCAAAATGCGTCCACCCGCCGGCTGTACAAACCCGGCAATGGCCCGCAGTACCGTGGTTTTTCCGGATCCAGAGGGGCCAATCAGCGCCAGCACTTCGCCCGGCTCAATGGTCAGCGACAGCGGTTTTAGTACCACGTTCCCGTGGTACGCAACGCGCAGAGAATCGAGGGTTATCCCCGAAGTCCCCGTCATTGACGGGGAGTGGGAGGCAGTCGTTTTCATCAACATCAGGCTTACTCGCTGTCGGTCACTTTATGCCAGCGGGCAATATCCGCCGATAGCGATACGGCAACATCGTCCCAGTTCGGTTCCCAGCTTGTCACGCCGTCGAGCGCCGCTTTTGCCGCCCGATAGTTACTGTCGGTTGGCGTCACATCGCTACGCACCGGCAGGCCCCAGGAGAGCGCGCTGACGCTGCTTTGCGCCTGCTTATCAAGCAGGAAGTTAATCAGCTTTTTACCGTTTTCACTCTGCGGCCCGTTCTGGACCAGACCAATGGTATACGGCAGGGCCAGCGCGCTGCGCTCGCCCTTATCGTCCGCCGGCCAGAAGATTTTCACATTCGGGTTTCGCGCAATTTGCGACAGGTTCATCTGCAGGTCGCCGTTCGCCACAAACAGTTCACCTTTATTCACTAACGCGGTCAGCTTGCCGGTAGAGGCGGACGGGCCGACGTTATTGGCCTGCAGTTTCCCGAGATAGGCAAACCCGGCCTCTTTGCCGCCGAGGCTGTGAAAGGCCTGCAGCATTACCGCAGTACCGTCACCGGCCTGGCCCGGCGTCGAGTACTGCAATTTGTTTTTGTAGCGACTGTCCAGCAGTTCCTGCCAGCTGGCCGGGGCGGTTTTCAGCAGTTGGCTGTTGTAGATAAAAGTCAGGTAGTTATTCACCAGCGGCGAGTAACGGGCATTGGCGCCGGGAATGTGTTCGCTGCCCTGCGGCGTAAACTCAGCCAACAGATTTTCTTTGCTGGCACGCTGGATAAACGGCGGAACGGTTACCAGCACGTCGGCCTGCGGGTTGGTACGCTCCTTCGCCAGCCGCTCAACGATTGCGCCAGAGCCGCCTTCCACATACTGCACTTTGATGCCCGTCGCTTTGGTAAAGGCGTCGAACTGGTTCTGATACCAGCTGTTATCGCCGTCATGCAGGCCATCAGCGGAATAAACGGTGACCACCCCATCGGCCCAAACCGGGGAACTGGTCAGCGCGAAAACGGACAGCAGAGCAAGTCGGGAAAGTTTCATCGTGTAAGCCTCATCGGATGGTGATTTTAAATGGTCTATACCAGATTGATTGTCACGCTACCGGGGATTTATGACAAAACGATGAATGCGCGGTGTCAAAAAGATGAAAGGCGGAAGGAGAGCGACGGGGTAAAACCGATGCAGGCATTTCCCCTGGAGGCGGCTCCAGCCGCGCCTTGTCAGGCCGGCCTGACGGTGGTGAACCGGAGCCCCGGTCAGCGTAATGCCGCCGGGGAGCGCCTCACAGGAACAACAAAATTAGTGGGTATCGACTTCGATGCGCAGGCTATCGTGACGCCAGTACTCGATATCGTAATCCAGGATACGCCCGTGCTGATCGTAATTCAGACGGCGCAGCAGCAGTGCCGGACGCCCTTCCATCACCCCCAGCGCCTCCGCCGCCTGCGGTGGCATGGAGGTTGGATAGAATGACAAATGCATACTGGTATATATCAGGTCGTAATGAGCCTGATAAATCTCGGTCAGGCTGCCGTTCAGATCGTGACGCAGCAGCTCCGGCACTCGCGCCGGCAGGCAGTGGTTTTCGCTGTAGCAAATCGCCCGTCCGTCGGCATACCGCAGGCGCGTCAGCAGATAAACCTGATCGAACGGCTGCAGCGCCAGCGGCGCCATCACATCAAGCGGCACCGCGGCCAACCGACCGTTTAGCAAAACCGTTTTCGGCTCTCGCCCCTGCTCCAGGCATAGCTTATGGAAGTTGGTGTTTTGCGTCGGATCCAGCCACAGGCGCTCGGGGGTCACAAACCAACCGCGGCGATCTGCACGATAAATCACGCCGCTGGCTTCCAGCTGCGCCAGGCTCTCGCGCACCGTAATCCGCGTGGTATTGAAAATAGCGCACAGCTCGCGTTCTGAGGGCAGTTTATCGCCGCTTTTTAACGCCCCGTTTTCGATACGAGCCTGTAATTGCGCCTTAATCAGCAGGTATTGCGGCGTTTCGCCAGAGGGTGATTTCATGTTGACTCGCAAACAGATTTGATAGCGCCATTATACCCATGGAGATGAATTTTTTGTTGCAGCACGATCTTTTCTTTGACCTTTGGCATCTCTTATCAGCATCATAATATCAATCTGGTATAGACCAATGGTGAGATAAATGACTTCACGCAATTACCTGCTACTGACCCCCGGCCCGCTGACCACCTCCCGTACGGTAAAAGAGGCCATGCTGTTCGATAGCTGTACCTGGGATGATGATTACAATCTCGGCGTAGTACAAACCATTCGCCAGCAGTTGGTACGGCTGGCTACCCCGGCCGAAGGCTACACCTCGGTTCTGCTGCAGGGCAGCGGCAGTTACGCGGTCGAAGCGGTACTCGGGAGCGCAATCGGCCCGCAGGGCAAAGTGCTGATCATCAGCAACGGGGCCTACGGAGCGCGGATGATTGAAATGGCGGAAATGATGGGCGTTGCCTGTCACCCGTATGACTGCGGCGAAGTCGCCCGTCCAGACGTCGCAGCGATCGAACGGATCCTCCAGACGGACCCGGCGATCACCCATATTGCTATGGTTCATAGCGAAACCACGACCGGGATGCTTAACCCCATCGAAGAGGTGGCGGTTCTGGCGCAGCGCTATGGTAAACGCTACATCGTGGATGCCATGAGTAGCTTCGGCGGTATTCCGCTGGATATCGCCGCGCTGAACATCGATTACCTGATTAGCTCTGCCAACAAATGCATTCAGGGTGTGCCGGGATTCGCTTTCGTCATTGCCCGCGTGAGCGAACTGGAGACCTGTAAAGGCCGCTCGCGCTCGCTGTCTCTGGATCTGTATGCCCAGTGGCGATGCATGGAAGATAACCATGGAAAATGGCGCTTTACCTCCCCCACCCACACCGTGCTGGCTTTTGCCCAGGCGCTGAAAGAGCTGGCCGAAGAGGGCGGCGTGGTCGCACGCCACCAGCGCTATAGCGCCAACCAGCGCCGTCTGGTCGCCGGGATGCGTGCGCTGGGCTTCCAGCCTCTGCTGGACGACAGCCTGCATTCACCGATCATTACCGCGTTTTACTCTCCGGACGCGCCGCAGTACCGCTTCAACGCGTTCTATCAGAAGCTGAAAGAGCAGGGCTTCGTTATCTATCCGGGTAAAGTCTCGCAGAGCGACTGTTTCCGTATTGGCAATATTGGCGAGGTGTATGCCGCCGACATTACCGCCCTGCTGACCGCTATCGACAACGCCATGTACTGGACTCACTAAGGAACCGCCATGAACCGTATTACCGCACTGATCCTTGACTGGGCTGGCACCACCGTGGATTTCGGCTCATTTGCGCCGACGCAAATTTTCGTCGAGGCCTTTCATCAGGCATTTGATGTTGATATCACCCTGGCAGAAGCCCGCGTACCGATGGGGCTCGGCAAGTGGCAACATATTGAAGCGCTGGGTAAATTACCTTCCGTGGATGCCCGCTGGCAGGCGAAATTTGGCCGGGCGATGACCGCGGCTGATATTGATGCGATTTACGCCGCGTTTATGCCGCTGCAAATCGCCAAAGTTGTCGACTTTTCTGCACCGATTGCCGGGGTTGTTGAGACGATTTCCGCACTGCGTGCTGAAGGGCTGAAAGTGGGTTCCTGTTCAGGCTACCCGCGCCCGGTGATGGAGAAGCTGGTGCCCGCCGCCGCCGCCCAGGGCTATGCGCCGGACTACTGGGTCGCCACCGACGACCTCGCGGCCGGCGGCCGTCCAGGCCCGTGGATGGCGTTGCAAAACGTCATTGCTCTGGGTATTGATGCCGTCGCTCACTGTGTGAAGGTGGACGATGCTGCTCCAGGGATTACCGAAGGGCTGAACGCCGGCATGTGGAGCGTCGGCCTGGCGGTGTCCGGCAACGAGTTTGGCGCCACCTGGGAAGAATATCAGGCAATGACGACGGCAGAGATCGCCACCCGCCGCGAGAGTGCAGCAAGCAAGCTGTATGCCGCGGGGGCGCATTATGTGGTTGATACGCTGGCCGACCTGCCGGAAGTGATTGCCGATATTAACGCCCGTCTGGCAAAAGGCGAACGCCCATAGATTTCACTGCCTGTTCCCGGGCGGCGTCATACGCATCCTGCCCGGGTTGCCTCGTCCGTGAAACGCAGTCCCGACTACACCCGGACTTTGACAGCCACCAGCAGGCCGGTCAACAGCATCAACGCGCCGGAAATCACCAGCGGCGATAGCAGGCCAAGATGATCCAGCGCCACGCCACCTATCGCCGCACCGCAGGTATTGGCCAGCTGAATGACCGCCACCTGGATCGATCCGGCCTTCTCCGCCTGGTCGGAGAGCGAGCGGGTGATCCACGTTGACCACCCAACCGGAATCAATGCAAAAGCAAAGCCCCAGATTATCGCCACCGCCGATGCCACCACCTGACTTTCCCCCCACAGCACCAGCACCGTCGCACTTGTCGCCAGTACCAGCGGAGCAGCCGTTAAGGCCGCCTTCACCGAGCGCCTGAGGATGACCGACGACAGCGAGGTACCGATAAAGCTGGCAATACCGAAGCTCAGCAAGACTAACGTCAGGCCATCAACATCAAAACCGGCGAGGGTCATATAGACCGGACGAATATAGGTAAAGAAGGCAAACTGCCCGGCAAAGGCCATAAAGATGGCGCACATCCCGGCCATCACGCCGGGGCGTTTCAGCAGGCCGAACATATTTTGCTGTTGATGCGGCGCTTCGCCGGGTAAAGAGGGCAGCACCTTCAGTACCCAAAGCGTACAGAGTACGCCCATCACCGCCGCCGCATTAAAGACGTTACGCCAGCCGATAACGCCGCCCAGAAAGCTACCCAGCGGCGCGGCAATCACCAGCGCAATCGACACCGCGCCAAAGATAACCGATAGCGCTTTTGGCACCACTCGCATCGGGACAAGGCGCATCGTCAGCGAGGCGGACATCGCCCAGAAGCCGCCCAGCGCCAGCCCGAGACAGGCTCGGCCCACCAGCAGCAGCGCAAAGCTATTGGCGAAAGAGACCAGCAGACAGGATACCGTCAGCAGAACCGAGAAGAGAATCACCACATAGCGGCGATCGGTACTGCGAATCATGGAGGTGATAAACAGGCTGGCGAACATCGCCACAAACGCCGTGGTGGTGACCGACTGGCCGGCCAGCCCTTCAGAGATCCCCAGATCCTGGGCCATCGGCGTCAGCAAACTCACCGGTAAAAACTCAACGGTAATCAGGCAGGCCACGCAGAAGGCCACCGCGAAGACCGCCGACCAGTTTGGCCGCGCGTGTTCGCTGGCATGTTGTTTGGCTTCATTCAGAGGAGTCATCAGTTACCTGCAAGGTTGAATAGCGGAAAAGCTGCGCAGTGTAACATTTTGTGTGTGACTAATTTAACGTTTTGACAACTTCAAACTTGATTATTGTGGCTGATGAGGTGGCGAGCCGGTCAGACGAGGCTCGCCAACGCTCAGACAGCAGCATCAAGCGCGCAGCGCTTTTCTCGCCGCCGTGGCCAGGCCGCAAATCCACTCCTGGTGACCATTGATCATCGGGTTCGGTAGCGTCTGCGCCAGGGTCCGTGCCGGTACGCCTTTTTGCGACTCCTGAGTCAGAATGCGCACGCGATTGCCGGGTAAGCCTTCGAACAGCCAGGCATGAATCACGTCCAGACGCGTGGTTTCATCGCCTTCTGCCCAGCCGTGCCAGGCGATGCGCGCCGCCTGCCCGGCCACCGGCGGAACATATTCGGTGACCTGCGCTTCAATCGGGAAGCCAAAAGTGGCGAACCGGAAGCGGGCGTTGGCGCTCAGCATCGGTCCGCTACCATCATGAAAACGGATATCGGCCACGTTACTGTAATAGGTTGGCCACAGCGTGGTGTCGTTGAGCTGCGCCCAGATATCTGCCGCCGTCAGGCCGCTGACGATGATTTCGTTGGAGGCGAAGTTATCGGTGGTACCGGGCAGGTATGCTTCCGGCCAGACGATGGCGCTTTGTTGCATTGACTGTGTCATAAAAGACCTCGTAACTATGTGATTTCACGAGATCTATCATCTGTCCGGAAGTGATATAAATCTAATCACCATCGTTGATGGTGATTATCACGTACCGTGATATCAATGCAGCCAGTGCACGCCGTCTTCGGGTAAAAACAGCGCGTTATAGCGCTGCTGGAGGGCGACAATCTCGCTCAGATCCGGGTCCAGCTCGCGCAGAAATCCTTGTGCCAGACGGATCTGCGCATCGGTAATTGGCGCGGCCAGGCGGGCCTTTTGCATCAGACGATACCAGTAGTGCAGGTTCTGTTCACCGCTATCCACGATTCCCACCTGCCAGATCAACAGGACCTGGGCGGCGTTTTGCAGATGCGCCTCATTGGGGCGCTCAAGGTAATGAAGGTACTCATTTCCGGCGGTTTTTCCCAGCTGATCGATCATTGACTCCAGCGGCACCGGGGTAATGGCTAACCGTTCGCTCAGGCGGCGAATAGCACGGCGTGAATCAGAGGTAAGCACCCGAAAACCGACAACAAATACAACCACCAGCGTGGCTAATCCTAACCAGATCATGCTTCCTCTCAATCTACCGCAGCCCCACTATCATAATGGGAATTTGCGCGCTGTCGACTCCCCGGCATACCATAATGTGACTTATCGCCGCTGCGGACCTTCATCATGAAATCTGATATCAGAAACCTCGATCTGAATCTGCTGAAAGCGCTGGATGCCCTGCTCGATGAACGCAGCGTTACCCGGGCTGCGACGCGGCTTTCCCTGACGCAGCCGGCGGTCAGCGGCATGCTTACCCGGCTGCGGGAAGCCTTTAACGACCCGCTGTTTATCCGCGCCCCACACGGTATGGTGCCGACTCTGCGCGCGCAGGCGCTGGCTTCGCCGGTTAAGCAGCTGCTGGCGGATGCCGAAGCGCTGCTCTATCCGGCCACCTTCGACCCTCTACAGGCGGATTTTACCTGGACAATGGCGGCGACCGACTACGCGCTCAAAGCGGCGATCGTGCCGTTTATCGCCGCGCTGAAAACACGGGCGCCGGGCATTCGCGTTCGCGTTATTCCGGACTCTCCGCAGATGCTCTTTGCCCAGACCGAGCGGGGTGATGTCGATATTGCACTGCTGACGCCTCATTCCACGCCGCCCGATCTCCACAGCCGGACGCTGTATCAGGAAGAGTACGTGTGCCTGATGCGGGCAGACCATCCGCTGGCCGCCGCGCCGTTAACCCTCGATCTTTTCTGCTCGCTGGAACATGTGCTGGTCTCCTGGCAAGGAGATAGCTTTCGTGGCGTAACCGATGAGGCGCTGGCGGCGCTGGGACGTTCGCGGCGAGTGGGGCTGTCGGTGAGTAGTTTTCTGGTGCTGCCCGAGATTCTGGCGATCAGCGACATGATAGCCGTGGTGCCGCGCCGGCTGGCGAAGATGGCCGACGGGATGCGCATCGCCCCGCCGCCGCTGACAATACCCGGATTTAGCAAAAGCATGGCCTGGCATGAACGTAGCCATCGCGACCCGGCGCAACAGTGGCTGAGGGAGCTGTTGTTCAGGACTAACCAGCAAAAGTAAATAAACAGATTAAAAAGAAACAAAATAAACTACAAACAGGCACATGAACGCATATTATTTAACACAACCGTTGCTTCAGCACTTTTATCTGTTCATGTCGCAGCGGCGCCTTAGCATTATAAAACCGCGGCACAAATAGTTTAAATAAAAGGGGACAGAGTCAATTGCGCCACAATTGAACAAATAACCACCAGATCTTCAGCGTTTAATAATCTACTTAATACTCATTTTTGACCCCCATCACAAAAACAGCACCTTCTCGTTGATAAAAATACCCCCGACTTCAGTACGAACTTTCACTTATCGTAAAATTCAAAATTAATAGGAAACCATTATGGGAACAGTTAGCTCAGGCTCTGCTCATAAAATGGGAGTCATTGCCCTGACATTAGTGACCGCATCGAATATGATGGGGTCAGGTGTATTTATGTTACCAACTAATTTAGCAGGCATTGGTTCTATCTCAATATGGGGATGGGTATTTACCATTATCGGTGTTATTGCCCTCGCATTAGTGTTTGCTAAAACCAGTCTCATTACACCACGAACCGGAGGGATCGTTGCTTATGCCAGCGATGCTTTTGGGCCATTTATCGGATTTCAAACTACCATCTGTTACTGGATAAGCGCCTGGGTTGGTAATGTTGCCTTACTGGTTGCTGGCGTTGGATATCTAAGTTTCTTTTTCCCTGAATTAAAAAACCCGGTCTATGGCTGTATCGCTGCCATTATTATTTTGTGGGCATTTGTATTCCTTGCGAGTTTCGGTGCCAGGGTCGCCGGTCGGGCACAGTCCTTCACCGCAACCTGTGGCCTTGTCGTTATTTTAGGCGTGGGCCTGGTGGGTTGGTTCTGGTTTAACCCAGAAATGTATTCCGAAGTTTATAATGCGACCGGGCGCAGTAATTCCTCCGCAATTATTTCTGCATCCTCGATTGCTCTCTGGGGATTCTTAGGAATTGAATCTGCTGTCGTCTCAACAGGGCAAGTTGAAAATCCTGAGCGTACCGTACCTCGTGCGACGGTAATGGGACTGCTTATCGCCTCTGTATGTTATGTCGGGAGTTGCACCGTCATCATGGGCCTGGTTCCGCATCATGTTCTGATCACCTCGGCTGCGCCATTCGCAGACGCCGCGCGCTACATGTTCGGTAATATGGCGGGTAACATTGCCTCCGCCTTGAGTATTATTGCCTGCTTCGGCTCAATCTCGGGTTGGCTCATTTTGCAGTCAGAAGGGCCACGTGCAGGTGCTCAGCAAGGCCTGTTCCCGAAATTTTTCTCTGACACCAATAAACAGGATGTCCCGATGAAAAGTCTTATTTTCACCGGTATTCTGATGAGCATTGTATTACTGCTTACCGCCTCACCAAACCTCGCCAAGCAGTTTGAAGTCATTATCTTAATGTCAGTATTCGCTTCTTTGCTCCCGTATATGTATGCATTGATCTCCTTACCGATCATTCTCGTATCAAAGAAAATGAACCGCGGCAGCACCTTTATGTTTTACTGCACGCTTGTCGTCATTGGCATGATCTACTGTATTTTCGCCTTACTGGGGTCAGGTAGCGATTCCATGTTCTGGGGAATACTTATGATGATGGTGACTATTCCTTTATTTTCTTTCGTGGCTGCAGGAAAAAGCAAAAAAGGCCAAACCACTCTCTATTTAGACAAGTAAATCCAGATATATAAATAAGAACACCAAGGAGTTTAAAATGACATTATCCATTAGCGATCAAAATAAACTTGATTCTTTCTGGTCATATTGTGTAAAAAACCAATATTTTAATATCGGATATCCTGAATCGGCAGATTTTGATTACACCATCCTTGAACGTTTCATGCGCTTCTCAATCAACAACTGTGGTGACTGGGGGGAATACTGCAACTACTTATTAAACTCCTTTGATTTTGAAAAAGAGGTCATGGAGTATTTCGCCCAGCTATTTAAAATCCCATTTGAAGAAAGCTGGGGGTATGTGACCAATGGCGGTACCGAAGGCAATATGTTTGGCTGCTATCTGGGTCGGGAGATTTTCCCCAACGGTACACTATACTACTCGAAAGATACCCATTACTCCGTGGCAAAAATCGTCAAGCTGTTGCGCATAAAATCGACGCTTGTTGAATCGCAGCCCAATGGTGAGATGGATTATGCCGATTTAATCAAAAAAATAAAACGCGACAATGAAAAGCACCCCATTATTTTTGCAAATATCGGGACTACCGTTCGCGGAGCTATTGATAATATTGCCATCATTCAGCAATCAATTAGCGAACTGGGCATTGAGCGCAAAGATTATTATCTTCACGCTGACGCGGCGCTGAGTGGAATGATCTTACCTTTTGTGGATAATCCACAGCCGTTTAACTTCGCAGATGGCATTGATTCCATTGGTGTTTCCGGACACAAAATGATTGGCTCACCGATTCCTTGCGGCATTGTTGTTGCTAAAAAGAAAAATGTCGATCGGATCTCTGTAGAGATTGATTATATTTCTGCTCACGATAAAACCATTTCAGGTTCGCGTAACGGTCATACCCCACTCATGATGTGGGAGGCAATTCGTAGCCATTCATGGGAGGAGTGGCGGCGTCGCATCGAACGCAGCCTGAATATGGCGCAATATGCCGTTGACCGTTTTCAGTCCGCGGGAATTGATGCCTGGCGCAACAAAAACTCCATCACCGTCGTCTTCCCTTGCCCATCAGAGGCCGTCTGGAAGAAACACTGTCTTGCTACATCTGGCGATATTGCCCACCTCATCGCCACCGCGCACCACCTTGATTCCAGCAAAATTGATGCACTGATTGATGACGTGATCGCCGACCTGAAAAAACAGGCCGCATAGTAAAAGGGCAGTGATAATCACTCACTGCCCTCCAGGACAGACGTCACCGATGCCGAGACCAATCAATATCGGTGCGTCCTTCAGGCTCTGTTTCTACGGAGCCTTAATTCAGATTACCGCTTTGTCGATATGTTGTAACGACAAAATTGTGCCTGAGACATTCGCCGGGGAGACATCAGACTCCGCTGCGACTGTTTTTCATCATCCACCTAATGGGGACTGGCATGAGTAAATGCTGCGCGAGAACCAATCAGATGGGCCTGCTTGCCCTGACCGTGATGACAGCATCAAATATGATGGGAAGCGGGGTCTTTATGCTGCCCGCCACACTCGCACGTATCGGTGCGATTTCCGTGTGGGGATGGGGGGTCGCTTTTTTAGCCATTACTGCACTGGCACTCATCTTTTGCAAAATGAGTGAGTTATTTCCACGAAATGGGGGAATTATTGCCAGTATAACGGCGAGTTTTGGCCCTTTCGTTGGCCTGCAAATGACCCTGTTTTACTGGCTTTCAACGTGGATTGGCAATTGCGCCTTGCTACTTGCCGGCGTGGGCTATCTCTCCTATTTCTTCCCCGCACTGCATAACCCCCTCTACGGCACCAGCGCTTGTATTATCTTGTTATGGCTCTCTGTCCTGTGGGGATTAAGAGGTGCAAAGCTGGTGGGATACGCTCAGCTGTTTACCGGTGGGTGCATGGTGGTGGTCATCCTGAGCATCGGTATGCTGGGCTGGTGGCATTTTGATGCCGGGCGTTATCAGATGAGCTGGAATGTCAGTAACCATAGCGACCTGCAGGCCATTATCAACGCCGCCACGATATCGTTATGGGGATTCCTCGGTATTGAATCGGCATCAGTCTCTTTTGGGCAGGTAAAAAATCCCCGTCGCACCGTCCCTCTGGCGACCTTACTGGGCTTAGCCATTGCGGGGTTATGCTATGCCACATCCACCAATGTCATGATGGGCATACTGCCACATGATGTTCTGGTGAATTCATCCTCCCCCTTTGCCGACAGCGCTGCCGCGATGTGGGGGAAAGTCGCCGGCTCTCTGATTTCCGCTATGGTGGTTATCGCCTGTCTTGGCGCAATGCCTGGCTGGCAAATTCTCCAGACAGAAGTCCCCAGAGCCGCCGCAGAGGATGGACTTTTACCGGATTTTTTTGCCCGAATAAACCGTCATGGTGTTCCGTGGGCAGGGCTCGTTTTCACTGCATCTTTGATGACCCTGCTCCTGCTGCTAACGCTGTCACCCGATTTACAAAGCCAGTTCAAAACCATTATTACCCTGGCCATCTCCGCCAGCCTTCTACCCTACGCTTTCGCTGCCATTTCACTCCCGGTAATGATGGTCATCAATCGCCAGAAGAAACATACAAACTTCTATTGCTACTGCTGCCTCAGCTTCGTTGCGCTTTGTTTCATCACATTAGCCCTTATGACAGAAAGTTCGGCAACGGTGGTGTGGGGAATCGTTTTACAGCTGGCCACTCTCCCTCTTTATCTTTTCTACATTGCCAGGCGTCATCGTCAAAAAAATGACGTCTCAGAAACACGCCCAACAAAACCCTCTTTTTCTAATTTAAGTAAGGAGTTGTCATGAACAAGATCCAGGCTATACGAGGTATGAGAGACGTTCTTCCCGATGAAACCCCCATGTGGCAGTGGCTGGAAAGAAAGCTCCACCATATGGCATTTCGTTACGGATATCAGGAGATGCGGTTGCCACTGCTCGAACCCGTGACGCTGTTCGAACGAGCGGTGGGTGAGGCGACCGATATCGTTTCAAAAGAAATGTATGATTTCACAGATAAAAGTGGTGAACATATCACTCTTAGACCTGAAGGAACCAGCGGCTGTATGCGTGCCGTGCTGGAAAACAATATGTGTTACAACAAGTCACAGCGCTTGTGGTATCAAGGACCGATGTTTCGCTATGAGCGTCCGCAAAAAGGCCGCTTGCGCCAGTTTACACAATTTGGCATCGAAGCATTCGGCATGTCCGGCGCCGACGTGGATGCCGAACTCATTTTTATGGTTCGGGATCTCTTTGAAGATTTAAATATTACTCAGAACGTCCGCCTTGAAATAAACTCCCTCGGCACCTCCGCAGAACGGCAGGCGCACCGCGAAGAGCTGGTCAAATGGTTCACTCAGCATGCCGCTATGCTCGACGAAGATAGCGTGAAACGTCTTGCCATTAACCCCTTACGTATTCTCGACAGTAAAAATCCTGACCTTCAGAACGTTATTGAACATGCTCCACGTCTGCTTGATTTTTTAGGTGAAGAGTCTCGCCAGCATTTTGATACCCTACGGACGATTTTGGATAATGCAAGAATTACCTATCAAATTAACCCCCGCCTGGTACGCGGCTTAGATTATTACTCTCGGACCGTCTTCGAATGGGTTACTGATGATTTAGGGTCTCAGGGTACCGTTTGTGGTGGTGGCCGCTACGATGGCCTCGCAGAACTGTTTAGCGGCAAGAAACTTCCCGCATGTGGTTTTGCCATCGGTATCGAACGCTTACTCTTGCTGCTACAAACCGTTTGTGACGGCCAGAACCCACAATGGCAATCGGCACCTGATATTGCTATTACCAGCGAGCTAAATGATGGTGGTATCCGCGCACAGATGCTGGCTTGTCAGTTACGCAGAGACCTGCCTGGTTTAAACGTATTGACTGATTGCAGCGGCGCGAAATTAAAGCGGCAACATCAAAATGCGCTTAAAAGTGGTTGCCAATACATTCTTACAATTAATTATGACGAGAATCTTCGGCTGTGGAATTTACAAAATAATCAGCAAGAATCCATGAGTATAGAGCAGGTAAAATTACAGATTTCAGAAATTAGTCACAAATAAAAAAGTGAGCTATCAAACTACCCTTGTCGTTTTTTGGTAGCTCCTGTAAGATCTTCAAATATGGGAGTAAGAATGATTAACATTAAGACAATCATAATAAAACAAACATCCTGCCTCCCTCCTTATATTATCAATCACTAAATTAAGTAATTTAACTATGCCGCGAAAAAACAGATTATTCATTGATGGCATCCCTCATCTTGTAAAACTGTCAGGGCATAATGATGAGGTTATATTTAAAGATGACGAAGACATTAGCAATCTTTATCATTGCGTTGATAATGCATTAGCTATTTACAGCATAAAACTACATGCATATTCATTGTCGTTGCAAAAAATAACATTGCTCCTTTCTGCCCCGGACAAAGAAAGCCTGGGACGTTTCATGCAGCACCTTGGGAAAGGTTACGCGCATGATTTCAACCACCGACATCAGCGGCATGGCACGCTGTGGGATAGCCGTTACGATTGCAGCCCGGTCGAACCCAATGCGTATTTTTTACTCGTTAAAAAATATATTGAATGTCACTGCACTGATGAGTTTTCCCATCACAGCTCTGCCGATGCGCCGCAGCAACGAATTACACCTCATGACGAGTATTTACGTCTGGGTGAAAATGCATTACAACGTCGCAATATTTACCAACAGTTTTGCCTCGGCAGCATGAGTCCAGCAATAATAACGCGGATTGAATCTGCATTAACCCAAAATTGCCTGCTGGCTACCACCGCATACTCTAAATCACTTGAGGAAAAACTCCAACGGAATTTACGTCCGCGGAAAATAGGCCGCCCCAGGAAACATGACCACAATCCCGCGGCAACCTGGGAGTGGCTAGAAAAAAAAGCAGAATACCTGTTGCGCCAGTATTGTTATCACGAAATACGAACCCCGTTGCTGGAAAAACTTGAGGAAGATTTAACTCAGTCTTTTTGTTCTGACTCCGGCGAGCTTTTATTAAATCATCAGGCATTACTTCGCGGTGATGGCACCATGGGGTGCTTACGGCTACTGTCACAGCATCGAAATTTGCAAACTGAAACAAGAGTCTGGTATCAGGGGACCATGTTTCGTCGTCAGCATCAGCAAAATATTAGCCAGTTTCACCAGCTGGGTGTTGAGACCTTCGGCTATTCCGATATTGGCATTGAAATCGAACTTATTTCCCTGCAGTACGATTTTTTTAAATCTCTTCAGTTATTACCGTTCATCGACCTCAAAGTTAACACTACCGGAAATCAGGAAGAGTTTGCGCATTTTCGTCATGCCCTACAACAATACTACCGTCCTTTCGCCGCCCTGTTGAACGCCCAACAACTTAACTGGCTCAACACCCGTCCGGAACGTTTATTAACGGATAAAGACAGTTTAATGCAGCGTCTTGCGGAACCGGCTCCTCAATTAGAGTCATGGATATCAGCCCGCTCACGTCAGCGATTCACCCGGCTCTGTGACACCCTGACGGCCTTGCATATCCCGTTTACTCACGACCGCAAACTTTTCCCCGTGAATAACTACAATGATCTTATTTTTGAGTGGCACTCTGACGCCCCGTATCGCCATCAATTGTTATGCCGGGGAGGACGCTATGATCATACTGCCAGCCAGCTGATTGGCCACCCTGTGTCCGCCTGTGGGTTTGCTTTTATGCTGGAACCCATCATGCATCTGCTCAGCAGTACCAAAAAAGTTAACTTACCCGGCAAGCATATTGATCTGGTGATTATTCCATGTCAGGAAAGAGCGCGCAGCGTGGCATTGACCCTGAGCCGGCGCTTACGCCGCAGTTTTCCACATTTAAGCATTCTGAATGATTGTTCTTCTTTACGGCTCGCAACCAGACAAAAAAATGCCCAGCGTCAGGGCGCGCGCTTTATTTTACTTATTGATGGCAATGAGACCGAAGTGACATTTTACGACGAAGAAAATCATGATTGGGTACAAATTTCACTCAACGATGTCGTCGCCCATTTGAGTCATTCACTGATGATGTAATAAAAAAGCCCGGCATAAATGCCGGGCAACGTTACCCATACGTATCACTCAGGCATTCTGCAAAACGGGTTTCTTTTTCTCGCGACGAATTTTACGTTCTTCAAAGACCGCGACGATAGCCATCAGGCAGATACAGCCGATAGCTGCCGCATCCAGCGCCGCAAAGGTACCCGCCCAGCCGGTCAGGCCAAAGACCGGCGTGCCGTCGGCAATCATTCCCAGCCCCAGTTTGGCAAAGCTGTCGCCGATCAGGTAAGCAAAGGTGCCTTTGATACCGTCCGCCGCACCGATAGCTTTTTTCGGGACGAACCCTACCGCCGCAACGCCGATCAGCAGCTGCGGGCCAAAGACCAGGAAGCCTAAGGCAAACAGCGACATCAAATAGACATACTGGTTGCTGGCATGCTGGTAAACGCCAAGGGTTGCGATAATTAACGCCAGCGCGATACAGGCCACCAGCGCACGACGGCCGTTCGCCAGATCCGACAGCCAGCCCCACAGCAGCGTTCCGACCAGCGCGCCCACTTCAAACAGGGTAAATCCCTGAATCGCCACCTCTTTGGAGAGCTTCAGCTCCTGGAAGGCATAGACCGTCGACCACTGATCGATACCGATGCGCACCACATAGAGGAAGATGTTGGAGAAGCACAGCAGCCAGATGACTTTGTTTTTCAGGACATACTCGACGAAAATCTGCCATTTGGTCATGGCGTTCTCTTCCGTCTCTTTGTCCTCTTCACTGATCTCTTCGCCGAACAGCTCTTCGGCATTGCCGAGGCCGTAGGATTCCGGAGAGTCGCTACCAAAACGCAGACCGATAAAACCGACAATCAGCGCAATAATCGACGGGAAGATGAACATGCCGATAACGTGGCCGTCGAACAAATAGTTCGCGCCGAACAGCGCCACGCCCGCAGCGCCCGCGCCGCCAAGGTTGTGAGAGATATTCCAGAAGCCGAGGAAGGTGCCGCGCTTACGACGTGGCGTCCATTTGGTAATGGTTGAATAGCTACACGAACCGCCGGTGCTCTGGAAGAAACCGCTCAGCGCATAGAAGGCGATCATGAGGAACAGACTGGTTGAACCGGCCCCCATACTGGCGCTAAAGCCGAGCATACAGATGGCGGAGAGGATCAGCATAAACGGCAGGAACTGCTTGGTATTTTTCCCGTCCGCGTAGTAGGACACCAGCGTTTTACCCACGCCGTAGGTGATCGAGAAGCCCAGGCCAATCATCCCCAGCTGGGTCATGCTCAACCCGTAGGTGGAGATCATGTCGTTCTGGGCGATGTTAAAGTTTTTGCGGATCAGATACATCGTCAGGTAGCCGATAAAGACCACCAGATAGGACTGCATGAACGGTTTGAACCACATTTTACGCCGCACATCGAGCGGCAGATCCAGGGTCGGCTTGCGCACCTGGTTTAGAAAGGCCAGCATAGGACACTCCGGGCTAATTTTTATACCTGCGAATGGCAGGCATTGTAAAAAGCCGCGCGGAGACTGGCCTGAGACAGTGTCCCGGCGGAACCGGGAAAATTTCTTAGTTTTGCCCCACTCGGGGTAAAAAGGAGAGGCAGGTCACGCTTCGCTGGCGGTTCTTGGCGCCTGAGCGTTTAAAAACGGCAGCAGCAGCAGCGCAGAAATGCCGGCAGCAATAGCAATCGCCACGAAAAAGCCGCTCCAGTGCCAGATTTCCATTACCTGCGCCAGCGGCCAGCCGGAAAGCGATGCCCCGAGATAGGCAAACAGTCCGACAAACCCGGTTGCCGCGCCCGCCGCTTCTTTGTGGGAACACTCCGCCGCCGCCATGCCAATCAGCATCTGAGGGCCAAACACAAAGAAACCGGTGGTAAAGAAGCAGGCCGCCTGCATCACATAGCTGGCAAAAGGCATCAGCCACAAACCGCCGACCGAGAGCAAAATGCCGGCGGCGAAAATCAGGTTCATCGGTCCACGGTTGCCGTTAAACAGCTTATCCGATCCCCAGCCTGCGACCAGCGCGCCAATAAAACCGCCCAGCTCGAACATCGTCACCGCCGAATTAGCGGTTACCAGGTCGACGCCCAGCGTCTCCGACATATACAGGTTGCCCCAGTCGTTAATCGCCGCCCGCACCACGTATACCAGTACGTAGCACAGCGACAGCAGCCAGATATAGGGATTCAGCAGCACGTATTTGGTGAGGATCTCTTTGCGCGTCAGCCCCGCCCCTTCCTGCTGCTGGGCAATCTCCAGCTCGTCATGCCGCCAGTCCCCCACCGCCGGCAGCCCCACGACCTGCGGCCGGTCGCGCAGTCGCCAGCAGAGGAACAGCCCGGCGAGAATCGCCAGCATCCCGGCAATCATCATCCCGGTACGCCAGCCGTAGTGTAGCGCCGCCGCGCCGACCACCATCGGAATCAGCGCCCCGCCGACGTTATGCGCGGTATTCCACAATGCCCACCAGCCGCCGCGCTCGGTTCGCGAATACCAGGCCGTCAGCAGACGGGCGCACACCGGCGACCCCCAGCCCTGGAAAAAGGCGTTCAGCGCCCACAGCAGAGCGAACGCCCATAGCGAGGTGGAGAAACCAAACAGAATATTGACCACGCCGGTGGCGATAAGGCCCAGCCCCATAAAATAACGGGCGTTGGAACGGTCGCTGACGATACCGGAGAAAAACTTCGACAGCCCGTAGGTGATGTAAAACAGCGTCGCCAGCAGGCCAATATCGCTGCGGGTCAGGACGTTGCTGGCGAGAATTTCCGGTACCGCGGCGTTAAAGCTTTTGCGCGTGAAATAAAACAGGGCATAGCCCAGCCAGATGGTCATCAGAATATGACGCCGCCAGTAGCGGTAGCGTTCATCCAGCGCCTGTTTATCGGCAACCGGCGCCGCATCGGGCGGGGATTTCAGAAAGCTCAGCATCATAACTCCTCAGACATAACGGCGCGGCAGGCTGACGCAGACCCGGGTGCCGTGCGTGCAGGAGATAGTGAGCGTGCCGCCCAGCGCCGTCACACGTTCGCGCATGCCGGTCAGGCCAAAGCCCTGCTGCCCGGTACCCGGCGGCAGCCCGCAGCCATCATCTTCAAGTACCAGCATCAACCGCTGACCCTGCTGCCAGCCCTGCAGCGTCACCGCGCTGGCGCTGGCATGCTTAACGATGTTATTCAGCCCTTCCTGGCAGACGCGAAACAGCGTCACGCGCTGGTTTTCGCTTAAGGCGGCCTCATCAATGCGCCAGTCGAGATGGCTGACTATCCCGCGATCTTCCAGCTCCATTTCGCGCATCAGCGAACGTACCGCCTGTTCAAGGGTCAGATCGTCGAGCTGACGCGGGCGCAGACGACCCAGCAGCCGACGAACCGAGTCGTAAACCCCCAGCGAGAGCTGCTCAATAAGCTGGCCGCTCTGTTTCACGCCGCCGTTTTCCGGCGCCAGACGCTGCACAATCCCGGCCTGGGTGCGAATCGCGGTGATCGTCTGGCCGATGTCATCATGCAGTTCGCGCGCGACGTCCCGGCGCACGCTCTCTTCCGTTTCCAGCAGCCGCTCCGCCAACCGCCGGTTGCGCGCCAGTTCGCTTTGCAGCGACTGGTTCAGCTCGCGCAGACGCTGAATACCGGCGCCCAACAGCAGCCCGGTCAGGCTCTGCGCCAGCAGTGAGAGCAGCAAATCCACCGGGTGATCGTGCCAGGTCTGGCTGGCGATTAACGCGATAGCGTTCATTAGCGCGGCGATCAGCGCCCCCTGCCAGCCGTAATGCCAGGCTAAAGCGATAATCGGCAGCGCCAGGCAGAAAGGGGTGAAACGCGAGAGTTCGGCGGGCAGTCCCAGCTGTAGCCAGAGGCTGACGGTAAACAGCAGCAGATACCAGATAAGATGCCGCCCTCGCCAGTTGATCGGCTGTGAAACCAGCGATGGCCCCAGCGGTCGCCAGACGGTGCTGGTGAGATAGTGCCAGATAACCAGGCAGGTCGGGGCCAGCGTCAGGCCGCCGGTTAACGTCAGCAGCAGCGCGTTCAGTCCGTCGCTCCCTTCGCTCATCCACGGCAGCGATTGCAGCAGCGCGGCGGCAATCAGCGCCCCGCCCTGACGCAGCAATGTGAGCCAGTCGCGCTGGTGACGATAGCGTGAAATGAGCGCCACCGGCAGCAGCGCCAGCACACTACCGATCATCAATATTATCGGATGCGCCAGCGCCACTTCCTGCGCCAGCCAGAAGATCAGCAGCCATTCAGCGCCCAGTAACACCGGCCAGTAGCCGCGCGGACACTGAAGCATCAAACCCAGCCGCAGGCCAAAAGGGAACAGCAGGACGGCAAGATCCGGTCGTTCGACCAGGTGCAGGCTGATGCTCCACAGGCAGAACCACGCGGCGGAGAAAATACAGAAGCAGCCGGCCACCGAAAGCAGCCGGGAGAGGAACGGTCTCATTGCCAGCTATCGAACATACGCCGCGCCAGCTCAACATCGTTGCTGACGCCCAGCTTTTCCAGCAGATTCGCGCGATGCACATGTACGGTTTTTGGCGATAATGCCAGCTCGGCGGCGATCTCTTTTACCGCCATCCCCTGCGCCAGCTTTTCCGCCACCTGCCGTTCGCGGCGGGTGAGCGGATCCTGGCGGCCTGCCGCCAGCTTCATGGCGATATCCGGCGTCAGGTAACAGCCGCCGGCCGCCACCGTTCTGACCGCGGCGATCAGCTCATCCGGGCTACAGCGTTTGGAGAGAAAACCGCGGGCGCCGGCATTCAACGCCTGTTCCACCAGCGCCGGGCTGTCGTGAACAGAGAGCATGATGGTCGCCATGCCTTTCGGCAGCTGACTGAGCAGCTCAAGTCCTGACATATCCGGCATCGAGATATCACAAATACAGACCTGTACGCCGCGCCCGGGCAGCCCCGTCAAGGCTTCGCGGGCGGAACCGAATTCGGCAACCACCTGGAAATCGGCTTCCAGCCCCAGCAGCTGCGCAAATCCGGAGCGGACGATAAGATGATCGTCGATAAGGGCAATGGTGGTCATGACGTGTCCTGGCGGGTTAAAAAACGCGCTTACCTTAACGATAAGCACGTTGTTGTTCAAGCCTTGCGCAGGATTATCCGCCTCAGGCGATACCGGTGGTCACCGTAAAGCTCCGGGTTTGCTGCGGCGCCAGCGAAATCAGACTGCCATTACGCTGAGCCGCGAGGAATCCCTCGGGCCGACAGGTGGCGGGCAGCGCGAAGGCGGCAACCTGCTGATCGCCGTTATAGAGGATCCAGCGGGTAACATAATTGAACTCAGTGCTGGAGAACCGCGTGACAAACGTGGTGCCATCCGGCGCTATCATGCGAAATTCCGGGCTGTCGGTGTAGCGATCCAGCTTATCGGCAAAAAAGACGATTTCCGGATCATAATATTGCGGCTCACATAACGTGGTCAGCGAGGCCTCGCCTTGCAGGAGACGCTGATTGAACGCCAGCCACGATTCCGTCGGCTGTACATGGGCCGGTACCGACTCGCGCAGCGAGAGCGCTTCATCCGGGATATTCTGGCTGAAGGTCGCCTGGGCTACGTAGGCATAGTTCATATGGCACATGTACTGCAGCGGCATGGCGACAGAGGCAAGATTGGTCACCGTCATCTGGATATCAAACAGCGCGCTGGCTCGCCGTAAGGCCACCGTCGGCCGCGCCTCATAGTGATGACCAAAGCCCATCACGTATTCGTAGCGCCCCGCCACGCGCAGGCAGTCGGCCTCCAGTTCAAGCCAGGCTTCATCCATGGCCGCGCAGGCCATTTCACCATGCAGCGGGTGGGTATCCTGCGGCGACGGACAGCCGTTCGCCAACAGTCCTGAGTGGAAAGCAAAACAACCATAGGTGGCCACCACCTCCGCTGCCGGCTTCGGTTCGCTGAACATATTACGCATGGTCAGATCGTGGCCGTCAAACTCGGCATCCCAGATCATTTGCCCAAGCCAGGGCAAAATCACCAGATAGCCGCGCGCATTTTCCACCCGCAGCCCCTCTACGCCGCTGGCATAGCGAAAAGCCGTTACCGTGAAGTCATCATTCGCCAGCAGCGTGCGCGGTTGCTCGCTAAAGAGCTGGCGCCATAAAGGTAAGCGTGTCGTCATGATCGTTCTCCTCAGGATGCCGTCGCTTCAGTCAGCGCACGGCGGACTTTGCATTCACGCCAGAAATAGACGCCGACGTAGATGAAGCACAGCATCGGTACCAGGAAAGAGACCTGCAGCGAGTGGAACATATCCGCCACGAAGCCCTGAATCGCTGGGACGACGGCGGCACCAATAATCGCCATCACAATCACCGCACCGGCCATTTCAGTATGTTCGTTATCCACCGTATCAAGCGTACCGGCATAGATGGTTGCCCAGCACGGCCCGAACAGCACGCTCACCAGCACCGCCACGTAGACCGCGCTAAAGCTCGGCGCCAGCGCCACGTACGCAAGGAACAGTGCGCCGATAACCGAGTAGAGAATCAGCACTTTTTCCGGCGTGAAGCGGGTCATTAAAATGTTGGCGATAAACTTGCCAATAAAGAAGCAGGCAAAGCTATAGACCATAAACGTTGAGGCATCGCGCTCGTTGATATCACCCAGTTCCAGCGCAAGGCGAATGGTGAACGACCAGACGGTGACCTGCATACCGACATACAGGAACTGGGCGGCAATTCCGCGACGAAAACGTGCGTTGGTGGCCAGGTAGCGCAGCGTGTCGGCTGCCGACGGGCGTTTATAGTTCGCCGTCTGCGCAACTTTACAGGTCGGGAAGCGCGTCAGCAGGAACAGCACCATAACCACCACCAGTACCATGATCATGTACTTGTAAGGCTCAAGGGTGTTTTCCAGCATCAGAACTTTAAAATTATGAATCTGCTCGGCATTCATCCCGGCCATCTGTTTTTCCAGACTTTCGCCATCGGAAAAGACCAGATATTTACCCAGCAAAATACCGGCTGCCGCGCCAATCGGATAAAAGGTCTGGCTGATGTTCAGGCGCAGCGTGGCATGGCTTTTCGGGCCGATCATCGAACTGTAGGTGTTCGCTGCCGTCTCGAGAAAGCTCAGGCCGATGGCGATCGCGAAAATCGCGGCCAGGAACATGGTGTAGGTTGCCATGTGCGAAGCCGGGAAAAAGAGCGTACAGCCGACGATATAAAGCGTCAGCCCCGTGAGAATAGCGACCTTATAGCTGGTGTTTTTAATCACTAACGACGCCGGAATCGCAATTAAAAAATAACCGCCATAAAATGCGCTCTGGACCAACGCGGAGGCAAAGTTACTTAATGCAAATACGCTTTTAAACTGCGTAATTAAAATATCATTTAAGGCCGCAGCACATCCCCATAACGGGAATAAGCAGGATAACAAAATAAACTGGAACAGAGGCGTTTTGTTCAGATAGCCGTCAGGCATCTGAATGATGTTTTTATCGTTCATAGTGCTACCTTTTACAGTGCAGGGTGATTATTCGTTTAACGACAGATATTCATTAAACTGCTCGATACTGGGATAAGACGATTGCGTGCCTTTGCCGGTGACGCTGAAGGCGGCAAAGAGAGCGGCTTTTTTCATGGCGGATTCAACATCTCCGCTCTGGACGTAATAGTGAGCAAAGCAACCGATAAAGGCATCGCCTGCGCCGCTGGTATCTACCGCGCTGACTTTAAATGCCGGGACATGCACTTCCTGAGTGCGCGTCATCCACAGCGCGCCTTTCTCACCCATGGTCACAATAATATTATTGAGACCTTTTTCAACGAGGCTCCGGGCGGCGGCACGAATATTATCGTAAGTATCAACAGGCAGGCCGGTTAATATCTCCAGCTCGGTCTCATTGGGAACAAAGAAATCACATTTACAGGCATAAGACATATCTAATTCGCGCAGAGCCGGCGCTGGATTTAATAACACTTCAATGCCGTGCTTTTTACCAAATTCGATAGCGTGGTATACCGTTTCCAGCTGAACCTCAAGCTGTAAAACAATCAGCTGGCATTTTTTTAAATCCTCGGCGGCGCGATCGATATCTTCAGGAGAGAGGAACTTGTTGGCGCCTTTAATAATAAGAATGCTGTTGCTGGAGTTGGCATTCACAAAGATCGGCGCCACGCCGCTGCTGGTGCAGGGGACTTTCTCAACATAGGTGGTATTGATGCCCCAGGACTCAAGATTGCGAATCGTGTTATCCGCAAAGATGTCATCCCCTACCTTGGTCAACATCAGCACTTTCGAATTGAGCTTCGCGGCCGCAACGGCCTGGTTGGCCCCTTTTCCGCCGCAGCCAATTTTGAACGCCGGCGCCTCAAGGGTTTCCCCCTCTTTCGGCATCTGGTTGGTGTAGGTGATGAGATCCACCATGTTGGAGCCAATAACCGCGATATCCATTTTACTACCTCTCAGAAACAATCACACAACAATGATATTATCGTAACATTATCATGTTACTTTAGTACCATTTGTGACCATGATCGCGATTGCAGTATCATTCCGTGTTTATTTATCATCCAGAAAAATGTGGGCAATCGAGAGAGGAAGAAAAATAAAAATCAAAAAACACAATATAACAAACTGAAAATAAACAGATTATTTTGACAAAAACGAGATCGAACGGACTTTTAATTCGCAAGGGGCCGCAGTATAGTAATGTGAATGCATAATGTTTCAGCAGGGACAAAAATGTTACCAAAGGAACATTTGCCAAATGAATTGCGGAGAGTGTGAATGGAGACCAAGCAAAAAGAACGTATACGTCGTCTGATGGAACTGCTGAAGAAAACCGACCGAATCCATCTTAAAGACGCCGCGCGTATGCTGGAGGTCTCTGTGATGACGATTCGCCGGGATCTCAGCCAGGAAAACGACGAACCGCTGCCGCTCACGCTGCTAGGCGGCTACGTGGTGATGGTCAACAAACCCTCATCGCCTTCCGTTACGCCAGCGCTGGCGACAAAACCGGCCCATCATCGCGACGATCTGCCCATTGCCATCCTCGCCGCCGGCCTGGTCAGCGAAAACGACCTGGTCTTTTTTGATAACGGCAGCGAAATGCCGCTGGTCATCAATATGATCCCCGATGACATTACCTTTACCGGCATTTGCTATTCACATCGGGTGTTTATGGCCTTAAATGAAAAGCCCAACGCCACCGCCATCTTATGCGGCGGCACCTATCGGGCGAAGAGCGATGCCTTCTACGATACCGGCAACCCCTCGGCGCTGGATTCACTCAATCCGCGGAAAGTGTTTATCTCCGCCAGCGGCGTTCACGAACATTTTGGCGTCAGCTGGTTTAACCCCGACGACCTCGCCACGAAACGTAAAGCGATGGATCGCGGCCTGCGAAAAATCCTGCTCGCGCGCTACGCGCTGTTCGACGATGTTGCGCCTGCCAGTATTGCGCCGCTGCCGGCATTTGATGTGCTGATCAGCGATCGTCCGTTACCGGCAGACTATGCCACGCACTGCCGGAACGGGTCGGTAAAAGTCATCACGCCGGACTCCGAAAGCGAATAACTTAGCGCCATCCCACCAGACGTAGATTGTTGCAGCCAGTCTGGACACGGACAGCGCGGAAAAACCAGAGCGTACACGCAGTACGTGATGATTTGGCGCACTGCCCAGGGCCAGAGTGGCACATAAAATAGCCTACCGGGCCAGGCTCTTACTCAAAGAAGACGGCAATTTTATTAAACATGGAAGGATCGGACTGGTTACGCGCCACCTTCTCTACGTCCTCCAGTTTTTCAATCTGACTGATCATCTGCCCCAGCCGCTGATCATCATTCACCAGGAGCCAGATGCGGCTGTGGTTGCTGTTTTGAATCGGTAAACAGAGAATACCTTCCACGTTGAACGCGCGGCGGGCAAACAGGCCACAGACGTGGGTCATCACTCCCGGATGGTTGCGGACGGTGAGTTCCAGAATAACGTTGTCATGAGTCTGCTGTTGCATGGTTTATTCCCCCACCATTTCTGTATTTGCCGCTCCCGGCGGAACCATCGGATACACTTTTTCTTCCGCATCAATACGCACATGAATCAGCGCCGGACCGGGACGATCGATGATCGCCTGCAGCGCTGCCTGCGGGTCAGCTTCGTGATTTAAATCGCAGGTTTGCAGACCAAAGCCAGCGGCAATCTGCATAAAATTAATCATTCCGGGATAGGTCGCAGCAAATACCCCCTGCTGATAGAACAGGCTCTGTTGCTGATAGACCAGCCCCAGCGCTTCGTTATTCATCAGGATGATTTTCACATCCAGCTGGTTTTCAGCCGCGGTGGCCATCTCCTGAATGTTCATCATCAGGCTGCCGTCGCCGGAGAAGCAGATGACTTTGCGCTGTGGATTCGCCAGCGCCGCACCGACCGCTGCCGGCAGACCGAATCCCATGGTTCCCAGCCCACCGGAAGTCAGCCATTGGCGCGGGCGATTCAGCGGATAAGCCTGCGCAACCCACATCTGATGTTGACCAACGTCAGTGGTGACGATCGCTTCATCGTTAACGCAGGCGGCAACGGCGTTGATCAGGCCATAATGCGTGAGCGGGTCGCTCTCCTGCGGAATCGGGGAAGGAAACTCACGCTGCAGGTCCGCCACCAGCTGGCGCCACTCGTCGCGCGACTGGGCGGCGACCTGCGGCGTCAGCTGCGCCAGAACGTCAGCCACATCCCCTTGAATCGCCACGTGCGGCTGCTTGATTTTACCCAGTTCGGAACGGTCGATATCGACGTGAATAATTTTCGCGTTCGGGCAGAACTGCTCGGTTTTACCAATCGCCCGGTCATCAAAACGCGCACCTAAAACAATCAGTAAATCCGCTTCTTGCAGAATAAAGTTAGTGCTACGCGCGCCGTGCATGCCCAGCATGCCCAGCGACAGCGGATGCGCCTTCGGCAGCATCCCCAGCGCCATCAGGGTCATCGTGGTAGGCAAGTTCGCTTTTTCCGCCAGCGCACGCACCTGCTCAGGCGCGTTAATCACGCCGCCGCCCAGATAAAGTACCGGGCGCTTAGCCGCATTGATCATGGCTGCCGCGTCGTGGACGCTGGCGCTGTCAAATGTCGGCGGTGCGGTGCGCGCACCCGGCTCCGGTAACACCTCCAGCTCGATGGTCGCCGTCTGCACATCCTTAGGAATATCTATCCACACCGGACCCGGGCGGCCGGACTGGGCGATGCGAAAGGCGTCGCTCATCACCTGCGGCAGTTCAGCAATATCGCGGACCAGGTAGTTATGTTTGGTGATGGGGATAGAGATACCGTAGGTGTCGACTTCCTGGAACGCATCGGTCCCAATCATCGATGCCGGAACCTGGCCGGTAATGCACACCAACGGAATCGAGTCCAGACGCGCATCGGCGATGGCGGTGATCAGGTTGGTGGCGCCCGGGCCGCTACAGGCCATGCAGACCGCCGGTTTGCCCTCAGTACGCGCCATCCCCTGAGCGATAAAGCCCGCGCCCTGTTCGTGACGCGCCAGAACGTGGCGAATCTGCGTGCTTTGGCTTAATGCGTCATAGATGGGAAGGATAGAGCCGCCCGGGATGCCTGCAACGGTCGTAATCCCCTGGCGTTCCAGTAAATGAATAACTAACTGTGCGCCGGTAAAGCGCATTTTTTCTGATGTTGTGCCCGAACTTGCCATGCTCCAGTCCTTTTATTTTGAGCCGACTTACCGGGCGAGTGTCGAAAAAAAACCCCGCTCGGTTTGCGCCGGCGGGGTTTGGAATCGTGTTGTTCCGGACCCTACGGCGCATTGCCGACGACGACCACCACACGCACGACGACCACCGCGGCAGGCGCGGTTTTTAGTAGAGTCGAAGTCAGAATGGAAGCGTTCATTAGGGACCTGTTGTGTCGAAAATTTAACTGAATTTATACAAACACAGCCGCCGCCATTAAACAACGGATTTATTTTCATCCACGAGGATTTGTGTGAAGGATCACAATTTCTAACCGGTCGAAAAAAACAAAAAACCCCGCCGGAGCGAGGTTTTTCTCAGTATGTTTACGGCTGGTAACCGCAAGTACACTGTATTACGTCAACGCTGAAAGTATACGCGCGCGCAGACGTTCACGCAATTTTCACCCCGGTTTTTGCCAAAGTAGAGTATGGATGGCGAGCGCAATTTTGTCGAGAAAATACTGTTTATATATACAGTATTTGTTTATACTGAAAACGTTCACGTTGTGTCATTCGGGGCCGCATGTATCACCGGCGCAATAAAGTCCTGGCTGAAACGGGTGGTGCCGTCAGCGCCTTAACCCCGAGAGAGCACACTGTGTTACGTCAACAAATACGCTAATGTCTTCTGGTCACGGTAACGTGTCCCGGCAGACGGCGTATACCCTGGCTGGCAACAGGCGGCGGAAAGGTACGCCAGCCGGTCGTGCTCCTGTACCAGAGGAGACGCGTATGGGTGCCGTGGATATTGTTGTTCTTATCCTGAAACTCATGGTTGCCGTGTTGCAACTGCTTGATGCTGTCCTGAAACAGCTGCGCTGATTCAGGTTCAAGTCGCACCTGAGAGGGGCGGGAAACCGCCCCTCTACAGGCGGTTCCCATTAACCTTATGCTGACTTGCTGGAGAAAATCATGCCACCGCTGTTGATTGCCGCCACCACGCCCGACGACCCCGGGTTTCTTGCTTTGCGCAGTGAAAGCCTCGCCCAACATTTCAATATGCTGCGCCGCCTGGCGGAGAACTGGCAAAGCGGGAAAAACCGCTTCAGTGCGCCAGGTGAAAAACTGCTGGGCGCCTTTGTCGGCGGTCAGCTGGTGGGAGTTTGCGGGCTGAATGTTGACCCCTTCAGCCCGCAGCTGCGAACCGGACGCATCCGCCATTTATACATCAGCGACGCCTTTCGTCGGCGGAAAATTGGCCAGCAGCTGCTGGTGGCCGTCATCACCCACTCCGGCACCTGGTTTGATTTTCTCAACACTCATGCGCCGCCGTCGGCGTGGCCGTTTTATGAATCGCTTGGATTTCGCCCGGTTTATGATGAGCCGCGGGTCACTCATCGCCTGTTCTGTTCGCTTTAAGCGCGGCTGGCCGGGTGAAAACGCCCGTGTTACAGTTCCAGGACCCGGCCACTCACCCGCACCCCTGTCATGACGATAACCGTTTTCTGCGTTCTGCTGTTCGCCGCTCTGCTGCATGCCAGCTGGAATGCTATCGTCAAAGCAAGTGGAGATAAGCTGTACGCGGCAATTGGCGTGAGCGGCTCTGCCGCGCTTATCGCCCTCGCGGCCTTGCCTTTCGCGCCGCAGCCCTCCCTGGCCAGCGTGCCGTATCTGGTACTTTCCAGCGCATTGCAGGTGGTCTACACCGTTCTGGTCGCCAAAACCTACCAGGTCTCCGACATGAGCCAGACCTATCCACTGATGCGCGGCACCGCGCCGCTGCTGGTGGCGGTGATTAGCGTCGCGTTCCTCGGCGACGCGCTGTCGCCGCTGGCATGGACGGGAATTGGCGTAATCTGTCTGGCGATCCTCGCCATGGCCTGCAACGGCCGGGCCAGCTCCGGCTACGGCATCACCCTCGCACTGATCAACGCCTGTTTTATCGCCGGCTATACGTTGCTTGATGGTACCGGCGTGCGGTTATCGGATACGGCGCTGGGCTACACGCTATGGTCCTTTTTTATGAACGGCTGCTGTCTGCTGAGCTGGTCTATGGTCTATCGACGCCAGGAAGCCAGCCGCTATCTACGTCAGCACTGGAAAAAAGGCGCCATCGGCGGCCTGAGTACCATGGGATCGTACGGCCTGGCGCTGTGGGCGATGACCCAGGCACCGCTGGCCGTGGTGGCCGCGCTGCGAGAAACCTCGATTTTATTCGGCGCCGTCATCGCGTTTGCGCTGCTCAAAGAGAAGCTTATCGCCCTGCGAATCGTCGCCGCCTGCGGCATTGCGGCGGGCGCTATTCTGCTGCGTCTCTCCTAGTGCAGAATGGCAACATTTGTTGCCGATTATTGTTTACAAAACCTGCCTGAAATCCCTCCTCAATCATCGTCATATAGTTGTACTGTCATTTTTATGTGGTAGATTCCTCCAGAATTTAAGGGATGTGCCAGTCACATATTCTTCATTTACCTCTACTCACGAAGTATTCATCGACATGAAACGGCATAAGAACTTCACTTTGTTGTTGATGCTGGTACTGCTGGTGGCCGTTGGCCAGATGGCGCAGACCATTTATATCCCGGCGATCGCCGATATGGCTATCTCGCTGAACGCCCGCGAAGGGGCCGTGCAGAGCGTAATGGCGGCCTATTTGCTGACCTATGGCGTCTCTCAGCTCTTTTATGGCCCGCTGTCTGACCGCGTAGGAAGACGTCCGGTGATCCTCATCGGGATGTCTATCTTTATGCTGGCGACGCTGGTTGCTATCACCACTCACAGCCTGACGGTGCTGATTATCGCCAGCGCCATCCAGGGTATGGGAACCGGCGTCGGCGGTGTAATGGCGCGCACGCTGCCGCGCGATCTGTATGAAGGTGCCCAGCTCAGACATGCCAACAGCCTGTTAAATATGGGTATTTTGGTCAGCCCGCTGCTGGCACCGCTGATTGGCGGTATCCTCAATACGCTGTGGAGCTGGCGTGCCTGCTACGCTTTCCTGTTGATTTTGTGTGCGGGCGTGACCTTTAGCATGGCGCGCTGGATGCCTGAAACCCGTCCTGCTGGCGCACCGCGCTCCCGACTGGCGACCAGTTACAAAACGCTTTTCGGCAATACCGCGTTCAACTGCTATCTGCTGATGCTGATTGGCGGTCTCGCCGGAATCGCCGTGTTCGAAGCCTGTTCCGGCGTGCTGATGGGCGCCGTGCTGGGCTTAAGCAGCATGGCGGTGAGTATTCTGTTTATTCTGCCCATCCCGGCGGCTTTTTTCGGTGCCTGGTTTGCCGGACGCCCGCATAAACGTTTCCCGACCCTGATGTGGCAATCGGTGATTTGTTGTCTGCTGGCGGGCATTATGATGTGGATCCCTGGCCTGATGGGCATCATGACCGTCTGGACGCTGCTGGTGCCTGCGGCGCTGTTTTTCTTCGGCGCCGGCATGCTATTCCCGCTGGCGACCAGCGGCGCGATGGAACCCTTCCCGTTCCTCGCCGGGACGGCAGGCGCGCTGGTGGGCGGCCTGCAAAACATCGGCTCCGGCGTCCTGGCCTGGCTCTCGGCGATGATGCCGCAGACCGGTCAAAGCAGCCTGGGGCTATTGATGATGCTAATGGGACTGCTGATTCTACTGTGCTGGCTACCGCTGGCTTCACGTTTCAGCCGCCACCAGCAGCCGGTTTAAGCGCCGCAATTTCCCCGGATAGCGGCCTGCACCTGATTCAGGCGTCCGCTTCGCGTCCGGGGAAAATCATTGCGCCAGGCTTTGTAGCCAGTGAATAAACGCGTCTATTTTCGGCCACTGCCGCCCCGCTAACGTGGTCACATAATAGTGCTGGTGGCATTTCAGCGTCATCTCGCCAAAGGGCGCAATCAGCTCTCCGCTCGCCAGACGCTTTTGAACCAGCCGCTTACGCCCCATCGCCACGCCAACATGGTTCATGGCAGCAATCACCGCCAAATCTGAACGATCGAAGCCAATACCCGACGATTGCGGCAAGTTAACCCCAAAGTGCTGCGCCCAGCTAAACCATTCGTCGGTGCCAGAATCATTGCTCCAGGCCTGACGATCGTGCAGCAGGGTGCAATGTTGCAGATTGTCGGGATGTTGCTGGAGCTGATGCTGCCGGGCATAGTCCGCCGTGCAAACCGGTACGATTGCTTCATCCATCAGATAATGGTGGGTTAATTGCGATGAAGGCAGATCGTCGAAATAGAGCGCCAGATCGATACCCGCTCGCTGCATATTCACGTTATCGTTGCCGGTGAGGACAGTAAGCGATATCGACGGATAGCGGCGAGTAAAGTCCCCGAGCGCCGGTACCAGCCAGCACTGGGCGATCGACGGGCGTGAGTAGACGGTCAGCGTACCTGACAGCTCCTGGTTTTTGATATCCAGAATCTCCTGGTTCAGGCTGTCCAGCGAGGATTTCAGCGCCCAGAACACCCGCCGCCCCTCATGGGTTAACTCCACTTTCCGATGAGAGCGCACAAAAAGCTGAATACCCAGCTCTTCCTCCAGCTGATTCATCCGGTGGCTCACGGCGCTGGGGGTCAGCGACAGCTCTTCCGCCGCCAATGCGAAAGATTCATGCCGTGCGGCGACCTCAAAGGTATACAGCTTTGACAGCTGCCAGCCGTTGAGCAGCCGGTTACCTATCTCTTTAGCGACATCCATCGTCCGGTTCCCCTGATTTTTTACCGCTGATTGTAAGAAAAATGGTCGCTGTGCATGGGTTTAAAGATGAAAAAAAGTGACTCATAACGCAAATAAAAGCCATTTTTAGACTTTAATCACCATTTTGATTCAATCTAATTCACCTTAAGCGCCATTTATATCGTTTGTCAGCCGGTGTCGTTTTTCTGTTCAATAACCCCATCTTATTCACGGGCGAGGTGGGGTATGGAATCTCAGATTTGGGTTGTGAGCACGTTACTAATCAGCATTGTGTTGATTGTTTTGACTATCGTAAAACTGAAATTTCACCCCTTTCTGGCGCTGCTGTTAGCCAGTTTCTTCGTCGGCGCTATGATGGGGATGAGCCCGCTGGACATGGTCAACGCCATTGAAAATGGGATCGGTGGAACCCTCGGTTTCCTGGCGGCGGTGATCGGCCTCGGCACCATTCTTGGCAAAATGATGGAGATCTCAGGCGCCGCCGAACGTATCGGCCTGACGCTTCAGCGCTGCCGCTGGCTGTCGGTCGATGTGATCATGGTGCTGGTTGGCCTGATTTGCGGGATTACGCTGTTTGTCGAAGTTGGCGTGGTACTGCTGATTCCGCTGGCCTTTTCGATTGCCAAAAAGACCCACACCTCCCTGCTGAAGCTGGCGATTCCACTGTGTACCGCGTTAATGGCCGTACACTGCGTCGTACCGCCGCACCCGGCTGCGCTGTTCGTCGCCAATAAGCTGGGTGCCGATATCGGTACCGTGATTGTCTACGGTTTACTGGTTGGGTTGATGGCCTCGCTGGTTGGCGGCCCGCTGTTCCTGAAGCTGCTGGGCAACCGCCTGCCGTTCAAAGCGGTTCCTGCCGAGTTTGCCAATCTGGAAGTTCGTCAAGAAGAGACGCTGCCGTCGCTCGGCGCCACGCTGTTGACCATTTTGCTGCCGATCGCTCTGATGCTGGTGAAGACCATCGCCGAGCTGAATATGGCCAAAACCGGCACGCTGTATATGCTGCTGGAGTTTATCGGTAATCCGATTACCGCCATGTTTATCGCCGTCTTCGTGGCCTACTACGTCCTCGGCATCCGTCAGAATATGGGCATGGCCACGCTGCTGACCCATACCGAAAAGGGCTTTGGTTCTATTGCCAATATCCTGCTGATTATCGGCGCAGGCGGCGCGTTCAACGCGGTCCTGAAAACCAGCGGCCTGGCTGATTCGCTGGCGGTTATTCTCTCCGGTCTGCATATGCACCCGATTCTGCTGGCCTGGCTGGTGGCGCTGATTCTGCACGCGGCGGTGGGTTCTGCCACCGTTGCCATGATGGGAGCCACGGCCATCGTTGCGCCGATGCTGCCGCTCTACCCTGGCGTCAGTCCGGAGATCATCGCCATTGCCATTGGTTCCGGCGCAATTGGCTGCACGATCGTTACCGATTCCCTGTTCTGGCTGGTTAAACAATACTGCGGTGCGAGCCTGAGTGAGACGTTCAAATACTATACAACGGCAACATTTATCGCATCCTTACTTGCACTAGCCTGCACGTTCCTGCTTTCTTTCATCATCTGAGCGCAAAGAGACGTAATATGAAAAACGCTGACATGACCACTTTACTTGCCCGGTTCCCTCTGCTGAAGGATCTGGTTGACCTGAAAGAAACCACCTGGTTTAACCCGGCAACCACTTCGCTGGCGGAAGGTTTACCGTACGTTGGCCTGACGGCCGACGATGTCCAGGACGCCCGTGCCCGCCTTGAGCGCTTTGCGCCATATCTGGCGCAGGCATTCCCGGAAACCGCCGTCACCGGTGGGATTATCGAATCCGAACTGGTCGCTATCCCGGCAATGAAAGCACGGCTGGAGCAGGCGTTTGCCCGGCCCGTCAGCGGCGACCTGCTGCTGAAAAAAGACAGTCATCTGCCGATTTCCGGCTCCATCAAGGCCCGCGGCGGTATTTACGAGGTGCTGACCCACGCTGAAAAGCTGGCGCTGGAAGCGGGGTTACTTGCCACCGAAGATGACTATCGCAAGCTACTGACCCCGGAATTTAAGCAGTTCTTTAGCCAGTACAGCATCGCCGTCGGTTCCACCGGCAACCTGGGGATGTCGATTGGCATCATGAGCGCATGTATCGGTTTTAATGTCACTGTGCATATGTCTGCCGATGCCCGTGCATGGAAAAAAGCGAAGCTGCGCAGCCACGGCGTTACGGTGGTTGAATACGAACAGGATTACGGCGTCGCGGTCGAGCAGGGGCGTAAAGCCGCCGAAGCGGACCCCAACTGCTTCTTTATCGATGATGAGAACTCACGCACGCTGTTCCTCGGCTATGCCGTCGCAGGCGAGCGCCTGAAAGCGCAGTTTGCCCGCCAGGGACGCGTGGTCGATGCCGATCATCCGCTGTTTGTCTATCTACCGTGCGGCGTCGGCGGTGGCCCTGGCGGGGTTGCGTTTGGTCTGAAGCTGGCTTTCGGCGACCATGTACACTGTTTCTTCGCTGAACCCACGCACTCTCCTTGTATGTTGCTCGGCGTCCATACCGGCCTGCATGATGAGATTTCGGTCCAGGATCTGGGTATTGATAACCTGACTGCCGCCGACGGCCTGGCCGTTGGTCGGGCTTCCGGGTTTGTCGGCAGGGCCATGGAGCGTCTGCTGGATGGCTTCTATACCCTCAGCGACCAGACGATGTACGACATGCTGGGCTGGCTGGCGCAAGCTGAAAATATCCGCCTGGAGCCGTCAGCGCTGGCCGGCATGGCCGGACCGCAGCGCGTTTGCGCCAGCGAGACATATCAGCAGATGCACGGCTTCACGACCCGCCAGATGGACAACGCTACGCATCTGGTCTGGGCGACCGGCGGCGGCATGGTGCCGGAAGAAGAGATGGCGCAGTACCTGGCAAAAGGGCGTTAATACCACGGGTTCAGCGGCGGAGGATACGCCGTTGGGCCCACTTTCCGCTATGTCACACTCTGCAGAAATAACGCGATCTGCCGCAGATGCGTAGCCGCAAACATCAGCGACAGTGAAAGAACGGCGACGGCAATGAAAAACTTGTCACGTATCGCCTGCGGCTGAACAAAATCACTCTCGTCAACATCCATCAGATTACGGCGCCGCGTATAGCCCCACAGCACAACAGCCACTATCGCCAGGACGCCAATCGATAGCCAGAACAGCGCCCCCGCGCTATGCCAGTTATGTTTAATCGCCAGCGCCATCAGCGCCGCGTAGCCCAGCAACGTTCGAAACCAGGCCAGCGATGTCCGTTCCGGCTGCAGCCCCGGATCGCTTTCCCGCCGCGCCCGGCGCTTATCCGCCATACATAACCAGACCCATCACCACCACCACCACAATCACCAGCAAAAGACTGATCGCCAGCAGCGTTCTGGTGTAGGGCAGATCCTGCTTCAGGCGCATCGCTTTTTCGTTACTCAACCAGCGCAGGTAGCCATAAATCGCCAGGCCGCCGGCAAACAGACACAGCAATAGCGCCAGCACTTCGCGAATCAGCGGCGTGGCAAAATCCGGCGCCAGCTGATCTAAGCCAACCCCGGCGGCAAGAAAACCTAATGCCGTGCGGATCCACGCCAGAAAAGTACGTTCGTTGGCCAGCGAGAAGCGGTAATCCGGCGCTTCGCCGACGCGAGAAATTTTCATCAGGGTTCCTTGTTCGTAGCGCGAGCAGGCTTCAGCATAGCGTAATTTGTAACGAACAGGGGAGCAGCGCAAGAACCGGCACCCGATGGATGCCGGTTGGGGTGAGGATTAATGCAGTTCCGGCCAGTAGTCTTTGTTGGCCTCAATTAGGTCGTCGAGTATCGCTTTCGCGACGGATGCGCTGGGCACGGTTTTCGACAGCGTAATCGCCTGCCACAGCTTGTGATAAGAACGATGTTCCCAGGCATCCACCACCAGTTTCTCTACCGCCACCTGCTGGCTCATCATCCCTTTCTGGAAGTTTGGAATATCGCCGACCGTCAGCGGCTCTGGCCCGTTATGGCCGACCAGGCACGGAATTTCCACCATCGCATCGGCGTCAAAATTATGGATAGCGCCATTGTTCGGTACGATCAGCAGCATGCGCTCCTGGGTGTTGAAGGCGATGGCGGTCGCCAGATCCACGATGTATGAAGCGTGCTCGTCGATCTCCAGATCGCCGGCAGAAGATTTACCCGCGGCAATAATTGCCCGACAGGCGCTAAAGACATTTTTCTCGCGGTGATCCATGACCTCGTTAGCGCGGGTACGCGCCGGGTTGGAGTGCTCGACGACGTAATCCGGGAACAGGTAATACTTCAGGTAGGTGTTTGGCATGGTATCCGGATCCAGCGCCTGCACATCTTTCGCCTTAGCAAAGGTATCGTTCCAGCTGGCTTCGGTATGCGGATCGTTAGAAGGCGGCACATAACCATATTTCGCCACATGTTCGCGCAGTTTCGGCATCAGATCGTTACCCTGCAGATCCTCAATCGACGTCCACCAGCCGAAGTGGTTCAGCCCGTAGTAACGCACCCGCATCTGTTTACGATCTTTGAGGCCGACAATTTGCGCCATGCGCCCTTCAATGCCGATCGGCATATCGCAGATATTCAGGATTTTCGCATTCGGACGCAGGCGGCGCGTGGCTTCCGCGACAATTGCCGCCGGGTTGGAGTAGTTCAGCATCCAGGCGTTCGGCGAGTATTTTTCCATATAGTCCACCAGTTCCAGCACGCCACCGATAGAGCGCATGCCGTAGGCGATACCGCCAGGTCCGCAGGTTTCCTGACCCAGCACGCCGTGGCGCAGCGGGATTTTTTCATCTTTTTCACGCATCGGGTATTTGCCAACGCGAATATGCGCCATAACAAAATCCACGTCGGTAAAGGCCGCCTGCGGGTCGGTGGTATAGCTGAACTCAATTTCCGGCGCCTGCTCTTTAAGAATCACTTTACACGCTTCGGCGATGGTCTCCTGACGCGCGCCGTCGTTGTCATAAAATTTCAGTGCCCGCAGCGGGAAACGGTCCTGGTTTGCTAACAACATCAATACGATACCTGGTGTGAATGTACTGCCGCCGCCTGCGATAACAACTGAGAATTTTTTCATGATACTGCCTCCGTCATGGTGGTTTGTTCGGTCTGTAGAGAATTTTTCATCAGGGATTCCAGCTGGTCGCGAACCTGGGGAACATGCAGGCCCACGATGACCTGAATCCCGTTACCGCGACGCACCACCCCGTGAGCGCCCAGCGCTTTAAAGACGTCGTCGCTTTGTGTTTTCGCCATATCGACCAGCGTGATGCGAAGTCGGGTGGCGCAGTTGTTGACGCATTCGATATTGCTTGCGCCGCCCAGCGCCTGCAGAAAGCCTGCGGCCTGGCCTAATTTGGACTCTGTGGCACCCGCGGCGCTGGTTTTGCCGCGCGCCGCCTGATAATCCGCTTTGCTGTAGAGTTTGATTTCACTCTCTTCGCGGCCCGGAGTTTTCAGATTCAGACGCAGGATCAGGGCGCGGAAGATAACGAAGTAGATAGCGGTAAAGCACACCCCGATCCCTATCTGGATGAACATCATCGAGGCATGGTTGTGAAACATGGGGATCCAGTTTTGCGGCAGGAACTGGTCAAGCAGACCACCGCCGAAGTTGCCGACGACCCCGCACATATACATCACCGTCGCCATCGTGGCCGCCAGCACCGCGTGCACGGCAAACAGCAGCGGGGAGATAAACAGGAAGGTGAACTCCAGCGGTTCGGTAATCCCCACCAGCATGGCGGTCAGCGTCGCCGGAATCAGCAACCCGGCCACTTTGACGCGGTTTTCCGGCGCGGCGGTGAAATAGAGCGCCAGCGCAATCCCGACCGAACCAAAGACCTTGGAGTTGCCATGCAGGGCAAAACCGCCTTCCGGGAACAGGGCTTTCAGCGGTTCCGTACTCTGGCTGAACTCCTGCAGATGCTGGGCCCAGTAGACCTGGATACCGCCTTCCACCACCGCCGGGCCAAAAATAAACGGTCCGTAGACAAAGTGATGCAGGCCAGTGGGAATCAGAATGCGCTCAAGGAAAATATAGACCCAGACCCCTAGCGCCCCGGCAGAGCGTAAAAAAGCCTGCAGCGATTCAATGCCCATCTGCACCTTTGGCCACCCCAGTAACGTTAGCCAGGCGCAGGGGATCATCGCCAGGAAGGCAACGATAACGACAAATGAAGAGCCCTGGAAAATACCGAGAAACACCGGCAGCGGTTTATCAAAATAGCGGTTATGTAGCGCGGTGACGATCCCGGAAATCACAATCGCGCCGATGATACTGGTATCCAGCGTTTTAATGCCGGCAATCATCGTCAGGCCGCTACCGGCCGTGGGGTCGGCCGAAAAATCGACGCCGAAAAAGTGGCCCCAGGTCATGCCCATGGCGTTGATGAAGTAGTTCCACGTCAGGAAACTCACCAGCACGGCAAGGCAAGCTCGTCCCTGCGCCTGCTTCGCGAGGCCAATCGGTAAGCCGACGGCGAAAATCAGCGGCATGTTACGAAATACCGTCCAGCCGCCTTCTTCAATAATGTGAACAATCTGGGCAAATAAACTATCAGGTGCTGTAAGCGCTTCGCCGACAAACATCGGGTTGCGCAGCATAATGGCAATACCCACCACGATCCCGGCGAAAGGAAACAGTAAAACCGGGGTAAACATGGCACCGCCAAAACGTTGTATTTGACTGAGCATTTTAAAATCCTCATTTAACAACCAGTAGGGTAAGAGGCCTTATTTGTCTTGAGTATCGGCCTAAAGCGAGAATAGGAATTTACCCGTCCGACAACATGCGATGGCGTTGCGATTCGTGATCGCATTCATGGTTTTAATTTCCACAATGTTGTCTACTTTTTGAGTTAAAAATAGACATCATGAATTGCGCTGATTAAAACAGCAGAATGAACAAATAATATCTTTATGTATTTAAAGACATTATTAACAATACACATTGTTAACCTTCCCTTTTGAAAAGTGGAACAGAGGTCTACTGGTGATCTATAAATCCATCGCAGACAGATTGCGCCTTCGGTTAAATTCCTCCGATTTCAATATCGGCAGCCCGCTGCCGGGAGAGAAAAAACTGGCGGAAGAGTTCGGCGTGGCGCGGATGACAATCCGCAAAGCTATCGAACTGCTGATTAGCTGGGGACTGGTCGTTCGCCGCCACGGATCCGGTACCTTTGTCGCCCGCAAAGATGTGCATCACGAGACCACTAACCTCACCGGTCTGGCGGAAGTGTTACGCAAGCAGGGTAAAGAGGTGGTAAGCGAGGTGCTGATATTCGAAGTCATGCCGGCGCCGCCGGCAATTGCCAGCCAGCTACGAATACAAATCAATGAACGGATCTACTTCTCGCGCCGGGTACGTTACGTGGACGGCAAACCCCTGATGCTGGAAGACAGCTATATGCCGGTCAAACTGTTCCGTAACCTGTCGCTGGTGCATCTGGAAGGGTCAAAATTCGATTACATTGAGAAAGAGTGCGGGATAACCATTAGCGGCAACTATGAAAGCCTGACGCCGGTGCTGGCGGACAAGCAGCTGGCCCGGTCAATGAATGTCCCGGAACAGACGCCGCTGCTGCGGATTACCTCGCTTTCCTACAGCGACAGCGGTGAGTTTCTGAACTATTCGGTGATGTTCCGCAACGCCAGTGAATACCAGGTGGACTACCATCTGCGGCGCGTCCACCTGGAGACGCCGTTAACTCATCCCCCAGAACAACACGGCCAGTAGCTGCGGCGTAATGATGCGCAAAAACATCACCAGCGGATAGACCGTGGCATACGAGAGCGCCGCGGCTCCGCTGGTGGCATGCAGGTTGTTGGCGAACGCCAGCGCCGGTGGATCGGTCATCGACCCGGCCAGCATGCCGCACAGGGTCAGGTAGTTCATCTTCATCAGCAGCCGCGCCAGAATGCCAACCGTTAGCAGCGGAATTGCGGTAATAAAAATGCCGTAGGCTATCCAGCTCAGCCCGTCGCCTGCGGTCAGCGTGACGACAAAATCACCGCCGGACTTCAGCCCGACGACCGCCAGAAAGAGCACAATCCCCAGCTCACGGAGCGCGAGGTTGGCGCTCGGCGGCATAAACCAGTAGAGCTTCCCGATACTGCCGATTCGCCCGAGGATCAGCGCCATAATCAGGGGTCCACCGGCAAGCCCCAGCTTCAACGCCACCGGGAAGCCGGGAACAAACAGCGGAACAGACCCCAGTAAAACCCCGAGGCCAATGCCGATAAACACCGGCAGCATCTGAACCTGCTGCAATTTTTGCTGTGCGTTACCCAGCTCGGCGGCAACCGCATCAATGGCTTCCGGGCGGCCAACCAGGTTAAGAATATCACCGAACTGCAGGCTGGCATGGCTGCTGGCTACCAGCTCAACCCCAGCGCGATTAAGCCGCGAAATCACCACGTCATAGCGCTGTTTAAAATGCAGGTCGCGGATCCGCTTACCTAATACCTTCTCATTGGTGACCACCACCCGCTCAACTTTCAAATCCGTGCCGCGGGTTGAAAGCGAGGTGGAAACTTCCTTGCCGATAACCAGCTGCGCGTTATGCAAATCCTCCGGGCGCCCGACGAGGTGCAGGAGGTCGCCGGTTTGAATTAAGGTCCCCGGAGCCGGCACCATCAGCAGCTCGTCACGTTTAAGACGGGAGCAAATCAGCTTATCGCTGTTGAGCATCGGCACGTCCTGAATCGCCATGTTGTTCAGGTTCGGGTTTTCAACCCGGACGTTAATCGTTTGCAGAACCGCGTGTCCGTTTCCGCTGCTCTCATCAAACTGCTGAGCCTCTTTTTCGACGTTAACGCGAAAGAACAGACGCACCAGCCACATAGTCAGCAAAATGCCGCAAATACCAAACGGATAGGCCATGGCATAGCTCATCCCCATCTGATCAACAACGTCAAACGGTACGCCCAGATCGCGCAGAATTTGCTGCCCGGCCCCCAGCGCTGGCGTATTAGTGACTGCACCGGAGAAAATACCGAGCACCACCGGCAGCGGGATATCAAAGAGCTTATGCAGCACTGCGGTCACCAGCCCCCCAAGGATGACAATCAGGATGGCAAAGAGATTGAGCCGTAGCCCGGAGACGCGCAGAGAGGCGAAGAAACCCGGCCCCACCTGGATGCCGATGGTATACACGAAGAGAATCAGGCCAAATTCCTGAATGAAGTGCAGCATCGGGCTGCTAAGAGCGATACCCGCCTGGTCCACAAAGTGGCCAACGATAATGCCGCCAAACAGTACGCCGCCAATGCCAAACCCGACGCCGCGAATTTTGACATTACCGATCCACAATCCGACTACCGCCACCAGCGCCAGAACGCTGACGGTCAATGCTATATCACTCATCGTCTGTTCCCTGTGAATAACATTATCAATATCATGGATTATGGCTTAAGCCTCCGGGCCTGTATGCAGCCTGGCGCACAATAATCGGCGGGCCTGGATCGGCGAAAAACGGCGGGACGCCCTTTATAGCGGCCAAAAAAAAGCCCCGATGATCGGGGCTTTATCTGTCGTGTCGACTTAGCTGTCGAGCGCCGGACGCTCGCTAATCGCGATACGCTGCGGGATAACCACTTCCGGCTCGTTACGGGTTAAATCAATGTGCAGCAACCCGTTATTGAAGGTAGCGCCGGAGACTTCCATATTTTCAGCCAGGGTAAAGCTCAGGCTAAAGGCCTGACTGACTAACCCCTGGTGCAGCCATTTCGTCTCTTTGTCAGCCTGCTGCGGCGTACCTTTCACGCTCAGACGCGTCCCTTCCAGCTGAATATCCAGATCTTCCTGACGGAAACCGGCCAGCGCAAGGGTAATGCGATAGTGGTTATCGTCGCTTTTTTCAATGTTATACGGCGGGAAGCTCTGGCTTTCGCTGGTGGTTTGCAGTGCATTGGCCAGTTTGTCAAAACCGATCCATTGACGCAGCAGTGGGGATAAATCGTAGTTACGCATAATGTATTTCTCCTTCTATGAAGCGAGTTAATCTCTGCAAATCCTGTGGATTCGCATTTGCCCCCTGACGGCGAGCAAGTTTGCAGTATCGGGCCGCACGGCGGCCCGGATAAAATTAGTTAATTTCGATACGGCGCGGTTTGTCTGCTTCCGGAATCACGCGTTCCAGATCGATATACAGCAGGCCGTTCACCAGGTTTGCACCGCGGATATGGATATTTTCCGCCAACTGGAATTTGCGCTCAAAGTTGCGTTCCGCAATGCCCTGATAAAGATAGGTACGTTCTTTCTGCTCGGTTGCATGGGCGCCTTTGACGACCAGCAAATTATCCTGCGCGGTGATCTCCAGTTCGCTCTCGGCAAAACCGGCCACGGCAATAGCGATGCGATAATGGTTTTCATCTACCAGCTCAACGTTATACGGAGGGTAGCCGCCATTACTCTGGCTCTGATTGTTTTCTAACAGATTAAAAAGGCGGTCAAAACCAATAGCAGAACGATACAGCGGAGAAAGATCGAAATTACGCATAATAAAAAGCTCCTGAAATCAGCGAGAATTTATGACCTTCCATCATGGACAGGTCGTTATTACCCGGAATACCCCGCAGGCGTATCCTCATCGGGTCACATTGCTAAAATGTGGCTCATTCCGCCGTTTTCAAGCGCCAAAAACCATTTTTTTTTGCAGTTTCCTGTCGATTGCTTAGACTGGGTGGAAAGCACAAAAGGCAAAATGCGATGCCTGCCACAGTGCGGTGCAATAACGCTAGGCATTCATGGAATGGCTCGATATAACCGATATAACGGTTACCTCAATGCCCGAAACAACGATGGAAGAATGATGAAAAGCGGTCTGTTAAAGCTGATCCTGTTCAGCGGGATGGTTGGTCTGAGCGGTTGCTCCAGCGTGATGTCACATACCGGCGGAAAGGAAGGAAGCTATCCGGGAACTCGCGCCAGCGCGCAAATGCTGGGTAACAGTGATGCCAACTGGGGAACAAAATCCCTGGTCGCACTCGATATGCCCTTCACCGCGGTGATGGACACGCTGCTGCTGCCGTGGGATATGTTCCGTACCGACAGCTCGATAAAATCACGCGTCGAGAAAAGCGAGAAGGACTCGCTGGCGACCAACGCCGTGATTCCACCAGCGGCAATGCCAGCGCCTTGATTTAAAACTCGACGTCGGTTATCCACAGCTGTCGATAGCCATTCACATCTTGCATCCAGGCAAGGTGTTTCCCGTCCGGTGAAAACACCACAGCATCCGCTGAAGGTGGGTTTTCATGATCGGCAGTCAAAAATGTAATTTCACCGCTCCGGGCATGACAGATAGCCATGCGGTTATCCAGCACAAATCCCAGCCACTCCCCTGACGGGTGCCAGTTAAAAGCCGATTGAATATCATTAACATTGTGGGTTAGCTGCCGCAGATCGCGCCCCTGGGGTGAAATCAGCCATAGCTGCACCACTCCCGCCTCGTCGCGCATCAGGAAGGCAATCTGCGTTGCCTGCGGGTTGGCCCGCACCCAGTGCCGCGGCGTATTGACCAGCCCCGGATAGCGTCGATGGTGGGTAAAGGTTAAACGTCTCTGCATTACTCCGGCCGGCGGTGCAGGCATGGTGGTCTCCGTACCGGCCAGCGGTGCATCGCCCTGTTGCTTCCAGTCCTGCTCGCTCTCCGGTAGCGTCACAATAAACAGCTCAGGGATTCTGGCGCCATTGATCGACAGCGTATCGCCGATAAAGGCCAGCGCGTGGTTCCCCACCCAGCCTTCTTCGTATGCACGGTTAATCTCATCGCTGCCCGGCACCGGCGTCGGCGTTGTTCGGCTGACCAGAACGCTCCAGTGGCTGCCGCCATATTCACGCGGATGCTGCCCGCGCGGCGTGACCGGGCCATAAGGGGTCGCGACGCCGACGTTTCGCAGGTCAAGGGAGGCCGAGCGTTGATGCAGGACATGATCGTTATAGGTGAAGCTGACGAACTGCCCGTTTGGGCTATAGACATGGACATGAGTGCCGCCGCGCAGCGCACCCGGCGTATACGGTGCGGTGATATCCATCGCATCAAGGTTGTGCGTCGCGCCTTGATACGTCACCACGCCGCGACGATGGTGGAAATCATATTGCCAGTTTTCATCCGGATGTTCCGGACCGTGTATAAAGACATATTTATCCATCGCAGGATGAACGGTCACCACACCGACATGAGCCCCGTGTTGCGCACCATAGAGGATCTCTACGGCCCCGGTTTGCACATTGACCCGTTCAATCGTCTTCCCGGTAAAGGAGGCTCCCGACGGACGAACGTCAAAAACCAGCCACTGGCTGTCCGCAGTCCAGGTGCGCGTGTTGGTTAGCTGATGATGGCGGGGAGCAAAGGTGACTTGTTTCATAGAGATACCCTGATGCACAACGTTCACATCAGGGTATAGCATCGGACAGGATTAGCCTACACGTTTAACATCGCCCACCAGCAGGATATAGGACAGGGCGCCCATCAAGGCGACCGCAGCGATATAGACCAGGGCCGGGCCAAAGCCATAGTCCTGAGCCAGATAACCAATAACCAGCGGAACGGTAATCCCTCCCAGCCCTCCCACGAAATTAAACACCCCGCCCGTCAGGCCAATCAGACGCATCGGTGCCAGCGAAGAGACCAGCGACCAGGTAATAGAGGCAAAACCGTTACCGAAAAACGCCACCGCCATCAGTACCATGATCCACACCGGGTCATTGGTGTAGTTCGCACCCATGATGCAGGTTGAAATCAGCAAACCACAGATAATCGGCGTTTTACGGGCCACGCCAAGCGAGAGACCTTTTTTCACCAGTCGATCGGCCAGCCAGCCGGAGAGCAGAACCCCAAAGAATGCGGCGAGGAAAGGCACCGTGGTCATAAAGCCGGCCTTCAGAGCGGTAATACCTTTCTCTTGCGTCAGGTAGTTCGGGAACCAGGTCAGGAAGAACCAGAGCGTGGACGTCACGGCAAACTGCCCCAGATAAACGCCTATCAGCTTACGGTGAAAGACCAGCTTCCAGTCGGCTTTGGTCAGCGGCTGTCGCGCCTCTTTTTTCGCGGGCGCATCGCCATCCACCAGGCCACCGCCGTCGCGAATATAATCCAGCTCCGCTTTGCTGATGCTTTTCGTCTGACGCGGCGGCTGATAGACCTTGAACCAGATTAATGACCAGACAATACCGATGCCGCCGGTCACGATAAATACCCAGTGCCAGCTTAGCATTTCCTGAATCCAGATCAGCAGCGGCGTGAGGAAAGCCAGTCCGACAAACTGCCCGGAAGTATAAAACCCCACCGCGGAAGCACGTTCATGTTCCGGGAACCAGCTGGTCACCATCCGATTATTGGTCGGAAAGGCCGGCGCTTCAAATATTCCGGTAATCGCCCGCAGACCAATCAATGACATCAGTCCGGTGGCAAACCCCTGAAACAGGGTGGCCACCGACCAGCCGAAGATCGCAATAAAGTAGGTCAGACGCGAGCCAACCCGGTCCAGAAACCAGCCGCCAGGAATCTGACAAAGCGTATAAAGCCAGGCAAAAGCAGAAAAAACGTAGCCCATTTCCGCTTTAGTGATCCCAAACTCCTCCTGAATATGGGCGGATGCTACGGCGAGATTGGCGCGGTCAACATAGCAAATGACGACGGTAATAAAGATCATAACCAGCGTCAGATAACGACGACGCCCAGGTTTTGCAGCAGTTACTGAAATATCCATAGCAATCTGTCTCCAGATTTTGGGCATAGCGAAGCCGCTCACCATGCCCTGTAGTTTACAGAGGGTGTATTTAAAATTTATATTTTTGCTTACGAATGCTCTAAATAGTTCACGTTGCAGGAAGGCGGCAAGATTGCAAATCCCCGGGAGCTTACATTAGTAAGTGACCGGGGTGCGCAATCGCAGCCAACGCACCTGTGGCGTGAAATATGAAGAGCATTTACCATTCCGCGACGGAGCCATCCTCATGCCGCCACAACGGGTTACGCCAGTCCGGCGCATTTTGGCTGAGTTCGATTACCCGGGCCTCATCAATTTCTACACCCAGCCCCGGCTTCATTAACGGTTTAAAGAAACCGCCGGTCATATTGAAGTCCTCTTTATTCTTCACAAAATCAAGCAGCTCGGCACCCTTGTTGTAATGAATCCCCATGCTTTGCTCCTGGAATACCGCATTGCGCGAGACAAAATCGATATGCAGGCAGGCAGCCAACGCCACGGGTCCCAGCGGGCAATGCGGCGCCAGCGCCACATCGTACGCTTCCGCCATCCCGGCGATTTTATAGCATTCGGTAATACCGCCGGCATGTGACAGGTCCGGCTGCAGAATAGCCAGCCCCCCCGCCTCCAGCACACGTTTAAACTCAAAACGTGAGAACATCCGCTCACCGGCCGCAATAGGAATATGCGTTTGTGCCGCCAGCTTCGGATAATATTCCGCCTGCTCTGCCAGCACCGGCTCCTCAATAAACAGCGGGCGATATTGTTCCAGCTCTTTAATTAAAACTTTGGCCATCGGGGCGCTAACGCGACCATGAAAATCGAGACCAAATTCAATTTCGTTGCCGAACGCTTCACGAATTTGCGCCACGGTATTCACCGCCGCATCCACCGCGCGTGAATTATCAATCACGCCCATCTCTTCACAGCCATTTAATTTAAAGGTATCAAAACCAATTTCACGCAGCTTTTTAATACCATCAATGACTTCAGCAGGACGGTCGCCGCCCACCCAGCTGTAAGCTTTGATGCTGTCACGTACCAGTCCTCCCATTAGCTGCCAGACCGGCGCATTCAGCACCTTACCTTTGATATCCCACAGCGCCTGGTCAATACCGGCAATGGCGCTCATCAGAATGGGGCCACCGCGATAAAAACCGGCCCGGTACATCACCTGCCACAGATCGTTGATGCGTGCCGGATCCGCGCCAATCAGATATTCCCCTAGCTCGTGAACGGCCGCTTCCACGGTACGCGCACGTCCTTCAATCACCGGTTCACCCCAGCCAACAACGCCTTCATCCGTTTCAATTTTCAGAAACAGCCAACGCGGGGGTAAACGATAGGTGGTGAGTTTGGTTATTTTCATTGCACTGCCTCCCGATACGCTTTAACAAATGCGGTTGCCTGCTGGGCGGTACGCTCGACGGACTGTCCGGCGCGATAAAGATCGCTGCCCAGCCCGGCACCGGCACAACCGGCATCAATCCATTGCGACAAATTCTCCGGCGTTACACCGCCAACGGCGAACACAGGAATCTCCGGCGGTAATACGGCTTTCAGCGCCTTGATATAGTCCGGCCCAAACGCAGAGGATGGAAAGACCTTCAGCGCCTGCGCGCCTGCGTCAAGCGCGGTAAAGGCTTCGGTAGCCGTAGCGCATCCCGGACAGACGGTCATGCCGTAGCCCACCGCCCGGCGAATGACGTCTGCCTGAATGTTGGGCGTCACAATAAGCCGGCAGCCCATTTTCGCCAGTTCATCAACCTGCTCCGGTTGCAGCACGGTACCTGCGCCAATCAGCGCCTGTTCGCCAAACGCCTCAACAATCGCCGGAATGCTCTGCTGCCAACGGGGAGAGTTCAACGGGATTTCGACGGCGTCGAATCCGGCGTTAATCACTGCGCCAACGTGGGCCAGCGCCTCTTCCGGCGTCACGCCGCGCAGAATTGCGATGAGTGGAATCTTTGTTTGCCACTGCATTTGCGATGCTCCTTAGTTACACAAAGCCATTAAGAATGCGTCAAGACGCCCGCCTGAAAATCCTCAGACGTACACTCAATTCAGCGATCGGGTAGCCCCGTCGCTCAGGAACAGACTGGAACACTGCGCCCAGCGGGCGCGTCAGGGATAAGGAGCGGGACGAATCGCGCCCGGATGTAGCAAGGAGGCAGATTGAATAATGAAGCGTATACCCGCCTGAAATGCCGCATCGCCATCGACCGTCGCCACGTCGCGCCCAAGAGCATGAAATGCCTGAACGTAACGCGAGGCCAACGACGATCCTGAAACCAGCGTTATCGCCTGCGACCCGGCAAACTGTTCACTCATCGTGGCCACTTCAGCGCCAATCAGCAGGCCGGATAAAAACTCACTGACCTGCTCACGTGGAAGCGAACCCAGCACATGGGCCGCACGAACCTCGAAAAGCTGTGGCAATACGTCAGGAGACGTCAGCCCGCGATCGAGCCCGGCACGGAATGCGGCGGGTGCGAATATTTGCTCCGGTAACCCTGCGCCGACCAGAGAATGGCGCAGCAGCAGATGATGCAGTTCACCGGTCATGACGGTGCGAAAATCATGGATCTGCTGGCTGTCGGCCTGCACCCATTTACAATGGGTGCCGGGCATAACATAAACAGAAGTGGATGAAAGGGTCTGCGCCCCGAGCAGCTGCGTCTCTTCACCGCGCATCACGTTATGGTGATTATCACGAGAGACGCACAGGCCTGGGACAATCCAGATATTGTCGCCAACGGCCGTCAACTGCTGACCAATGTCCGAAAAACTGACGGGAACCGGCAGATAAGGGGCGGTTTTCCATCCCACGTTACTGCCCACCATTCCCGCCATCACTACCGGAGTCGCACCATCCCTCCAGTTTTCGGTTATATCGCTAAACACCGCCGCCGGGGACCTGCCGTTCAGGCGAGTGACGCCAGCTTCTGATTGCCTGCTCTCCAGGCATTCATCGCCCTGATAAAGCCAGGCGCGCAGATTGGTCGATCCCCAGTCAATTGCGATGTAGCGAGATGTCATGTGATTTCCTTCAGCCTTCGTGTTGAGCTGGCGATCATGGTGAGCGCCGCCTGCTCCGCCGCTTCGCTATCCTGATGCCGGATGGCATCAAACAGCGCCTTATGTTCCTGGAGGGTTTTCGGCATGTTGCCTTCATCCCCCATCCAGGTTCGTTCAAATACCGCTCTCTGCAGCGAGCTGATTGCCACGCTCAGCTGCTGTAACACCGGGTTATGGACCGACTGCAGCACCGCTTCGTGATAGCGAATGTCGGCTTCGTTAAACGCGTCCCGGTCCTGGTTGTTGGCGATCATGTCGTTGAGCGCATCTTCAATTTGTGCCAAATCGCTCGAGGTTGCGCGCTCTGCAGCCCAACGGGCGATGGCCGGTTCAACCAGGTTACGGACTTCGCTCATAGCGCCGATAAGGCGCGGGTCGTAATCATGCTCAAGCACCCACTGCAGCACCTCGGTATCCAGGTAATTCCAGTGGTTACGCGGCGAGACGAAAGCACCACGATAACGCTTCATTTCAATCAGCCGCTTCGCCATCAAAGAGCGAAACACTTCGCGAATAATATTGCGTGAGGTTTCAAACTCTTCACACAGTTCCGCTTCAGCCGGCAGTGCCGATCCGGGAACGTACTTGCCCCCTACAATCTGGCGACCCAGCGTCACTATGATGCGGTCGGTTTTAGTCAGGTTCATGGCATGTCCTTTAAGAAGTCACTCTGCCTTACTTTACCCTGACTGCCGGTTTTTACCTCACCTTTGCAGTACAAACGTGATGCTCTTCGCCATCTGTTGTGCCACATAGTAGTACCAAACAACAATGTTGTACTACAATTTAGATCACAAAAAGAACAATTGATAAAATAAAAAAAGCGAACCGGAAGGCCGCAGTCAGAAGGGAAGTCAGAATAAGAGGGCGAGGTACAAAACGATCAGAAGGCTTCACCAACCTGGAAGTAAAAGCCGCTGCTGCCTTTGCCGATACCATAGTCCAGGCGAATATTCACCCGAGGTTTAAATTCAAAGCGATAGCCAACGCCCGCCGTCGGTAGCCAACGGCCGTCATTCAGAGAATCAACGGAAGGTCCCATCGTCCCTGCGCCAACCCAGGCAACAATGCCATGGCGCCAGGTCAGCTGGCGACGATACTCCAGCTGGGCGCTCAGCACATTTTTATCGCGATAGCGCCCCTGATAATAACCGCGCATGCGTTCATCGCTGCCGAGAAGCGGCAGCATGCTCCAGGGGACATCGCCCTGAGTAAATACTCCGTCGGCCTCCCAGGCCAGGACGCTTTTTTCGCTGAGCGCGGTGTAGCGGCTGTAGTGAAGATGCCATTCATCAAATCGGGTATCGCTCCCCAGCCCCGGAGCATAGTGGGTATAGCGGAGGTCCGCATACTGGCCCTGACGAGGGTTCGGAACAAAATCCCGATCGTCCCAGTTCATATCGATGCTGAAGCCAGAGCTGAATACCGAGGGCCCCTGAGGAGTGCTTTCAATTTTGGGCAAATTGTCGCGGTCCATCTCATCGGCATTCTGGGCGGCCAGTGACCAGCCCACGCCAAGATACACATTGTCCACCAGCTGTCGATACACGGTGGGCCGCAGCGTCAGTACCTGCGCGGTATATTTCTCTTTGCCACCGTCATTATCGGCAGCAGTGAAACCTTGTCCCCAGTAATAGGTTGGCGTATTGGCCAGCGAACCTTCGACGAAGATGCGCCAGAGATCGTCGGCAAAAAAGGCGTAGTTTTTTACGCTAATACCAAAGGCGCCGGTGGAACTGGCGTAACCGCTGAGCGTTAACGTCGAGTTTTGACTAACGGTATCGGCGGGATCGGGACGATACATGCCGACAATCGCGGTGCCGATTCCCAGACCGAGCTCCGGCGTGTAGAACGGTCCGGGCATTACGCCCCAGTCGATCCCTTTCGAAGCATCGAACTGGTCGCTGGCGCCCAGGTTTTTTAACCAGTCATCAATATGTTCCCGGCTCAATGCTTGCGCCTGCGCCTGCCCGATAAAAGAGCATGCGGTACAACACAGAATGACGCTACGCAGCGTGCTCAAAAACGTTTCTCTCCGGGATAAAGGTGATGACGGCCCGCAATGCGAAATCGCGTCGGGTTTGAGTATAGTTGGCATCCAGCATGACTTTTCGAGGGCGGTACGGATTCATCAATTTAAGAAGGAAAGCTTATCGAATTTGCAATAATGAAGGGGAGACTTCTGTGCGGACTGGCGTGCAGTGAGGCAAAAAATGACGAAGTGGTTCATTTTAGGCATCGTCAAGGTGGAGTCAGGCCCGAAATCATCGGGCCTGAAGATCGGGTCAGGATAAAACGTACTTCTCAATCGCCCAGGCTACACCATCTTCAAGGTTCGATTTGGTGATGAAGTTAGCGGCTTCCTTCACGGTCGGAATCGCGTTATCCATCGCTACGCCGACGCCAGCAAACTCAATCATCGCAATGTCGTTTTCCTGATCGCCAATCGCCATGATCTCTTCCTGCTTGATATTCAGCGCATCGGCCAGAGACTTCACGCCGGTTCCTTTATTGACGCGCTTATCGAGGATTTCGAGGAAGTACGGCGCGCTTTTCAGCACGGTATACTTCTCTTTGACTTCCGCCGGGATACGGGCGATAGCCTGGTCAAGGATTGCCGGCTCATCGATCATCATCACCTTCAGCAGCTGGATATTCGGGTCCATATTTTCTGCTTCGCAGAAGACCAGCGGAATCGTCGCCACGTAGGATTCATGCACCGTGTAGTAGCTCACATCGCGGTTCGCGGTATACAGCGTATTGCGATCGAGAGCATGGAAGTGGGAGCCGACATCGCGGGAAAGCTGTTCAAGATAGCGGTAGTCATCATAGCTCAGCGCTGTTTGCGCCATGGTGCTGCCGTCGCTTGCCTTCTGTACTAATGCGCCGTTGTAGGTGATGCAGTAGTCTCCCGGCTGTTCCATGTGCAGCTCTTTCAGATAGCTATGCACACCGGCATACGGACGGCCGGTGGTGAGCACAACGTTGACGCCACGCGCGCGCGCCGCGGCAATCGCGGTTTTAACAGCAGGAGAGATGGTATGGTCAGGCAGCAGCAGCGTACCGTCCATATCAATTGCAATCAGTTTTATAGCCATGAGATCCCCAGGTAAGATGAGTCCTGGGCCATGCTAACGCGATTCCGCTCAAAAAACAGCAACAGAAGAAGGGGAAAACGAGGATAGGATCGAAACGAGGAATTCCTCTTTTAGGCCAGTGGAACGCCCGGATAGTGGCGCCAGGCACCCTATCCGGACAGCATATTCCGTCGCCCCGGCCGGCATCGCGCCACCGGGGACCAGCAGATAAGCTTAGATATCGATGTTCGCCGCTTTCAGGGCGTTTTCTTCGATAAAGGCGCGGCGCGGTTCTACGGCATCGCCCATCAGGGTGGTGAACAGCTGATCGGCAGCAATCGCATCCTTCACGGTCACGCGCAGCATACGGCGGCTATCCGGATCCATGGTGGTTTCCCACAGCTGATCCGGGTTCATCTCGCCCAGCCCTTTATAGCGCTGGATAGACAGACCACGACGGGATTCTTTCACCAACCAGTCCAGCGCCTGCTCGAAGCTGGCCACCGGCTGGCGGCGTTCGCCACGTTCGATAAACGCGTCGTCTTCGATAAGCCCACGCAGTTTCTCACCCAGCGTGCAAATACGACGATACTCACCGCCGGTGATAAACTCGTGATCCAGCGGATAGTCGGTGTCCACCCCGTGGGTACGCACGCGGATAACCGGTTCGAACAGATGCAGCTCGGCATTTTCGTGAACATCGAATTTCCACAGGCTGCCGTGCTGCTCTTTCTCATTCAGGTCGGTCACCAGCGAATTCACCCAACGGGTCACGGTCTGCTCATCAGACAGATCGGCTTCGTTCAACGTCGGCTGATAAATCAGCTCTTTCAGCAGCGCTTTCGGGAAGCGACGTTCCATGCGAACAATCATTTTCTGCGTCGCATTGAACTCGGCAACCAGTTTCTCTAGCGGTTCACCCGCCAGGGCCGGGGCGCTGGCATTGGTGTGCAGCGTTGCGCCATCAAGGGCGATAGAGATCTGGTATTGATCCATCGCTTCATCGTCTTTGATGTACTGTTCCTGCTTGCCTTTCTTCACTTTGTACAGCGGCGGCTGTGCAATGTAGACATGGCCACGTTCAACAATTTCCGGCATCTGACGATAGAAGAAGGTCAACAGCAGAGTACGAATGTGCGAGCCGTCGACGTCCGCATCGGTCATGATGATGATGCTGTGATAACGCAGTTTATCCGGGTTGTACTCGTCGCGACCGATGCCGCAGCCAAGCGCGGTAATCAGCGTCGCCACTTCCTGAGAAGAGAGCATTTTATCGAAGCGGGCTTTCTCGACGTTGAGGATTTTACCCTTCAGCGGCAGGATTGCCTGGTTCTTACGGTTACGGCCCTGCTTCGCAGAACCGCCCGCCGAGTCCCCTTCCACGAGGTACAGTTCGGAGAGCGCCGGGTCGCGTTCCTGGCAGTCTGCCAGTTTGCCCGGCAGGCCAGCCAGGTCCAGCGCACCTTTACGGCGGGTCATTTCACGCGCACGACGCGCGGCTTCACGCGCACGGGCCGCATCAATAATTTTGCCAACCACGATTTTGGCGTCAGACGGGTTTTCCAGCAGATATTCATTCAGCAGTTCGTTCATCTGCTGCTCTACCGCCGTCTTCACCTCGGAGGAGACCAGTTTGTCTTTGGTCTGTGAGGAGAACTTCGGATCCGGAACCTTCACGGAAACCACGGCAATCAGGCCTTCACGCGCATCGTCGCCGGTGGCGCTGACCTTCGCTTTTTTGCTGTAACCCTCTTTATCCATATAGGCGTTCAGGGTACGGGTCATCGCCGCACGGAAGCCCGCCAGGTGCGTACCGCCGTCGCGCTGTGGAATGTTGTTGGTAAAGCAGTAAATGTTCTCCTGGAAACCATCGTTCCACTGCAGCGCGACTTCTACGCCAATACCGTCTTTTTCGGTGGAGAAGTAGAAGATATTCGGGTGGATCGGCGTTTTGTTCTTGTTGAGATACTCAACGAACGCCTTGATGCCGCCTTCGTAGTGGAAATGGTCTTCTTTGCCATCACGCTTGTCGCGCAGGCGGATAGACACCCCTGAGTTCAGGAATGACAGCTCACGCAGGCGTTTTGCCAGGATTTCGTATTCGAATTCGATGACGTTAGTGAAGGTTTCATAGCTCGGCCAGAAACGCACCATGGTACCGGTTTTTTCGGTATCACCGGTGACTGCCAGCGGTGCCTGCGGTACGCCGTGGGCATAGATCTGACGGTGAATCTTGTTATCGCGCTGAATCACCAGCTCCAGTTTCTGTGACAGGGCGTTAACGACAGAGACGCCCACGCCGTGCAGACCACCGGAGACTTTATAGGAGTTATCATCAAATTTACCGCCTGCGTGCAGTACGGTCATGATGACTTCAGCTGCCGACACCCCCTCTTCCGGGTGAATACCGGTCGGAATACCGCGGCCATCGTCCTGTACGGAGACAGAGTTATCGCTATGGATAGTGACAACGATGTCTTTACAGTAACCTGCGAGCGCTTCGTCGATAGCGTTATCCACAACCTCGAATACCATGTGGTGCAGACCGGTGCCGTCATCCGTGTCGCCGATATACATACCCGGGCGCTTACGCACCGCATCCAGCCCTTTCAGGACTTTGATACTGGAGGAGTCATAAGAATTCGACATCAACGTTTCTCGCTCATTTAAACTTAGGTTAATCCGTTATTTTACCCTTTTCCACGGTGAACATCTTCGAATTTTTGTCCGACATGTCCATTACGTGTTCAGCGCCGATCGCGCTGACGAAAACCTGTGACTGCGTGGCTTTTAAGCGGCTGGCAAGCAGTCCGCGCCGCGCATCATCAAGTTCCGAGGCAAAATCATCTATCAGATACAGACAGCGTCTCCCGCTTTCACGGGTTAAAAACTCACCCTGCGCCAGTCGTAGCGCGCACATCAGGAGTTTAAGCTGCCCACGTGACAAAGTATCTTCGACCGGCGCACCATCGGCACGAATGCGGAAATCCGCTTTGTGCGGGCCGTGGGCGGTATAGGTCAGCATGCGGTCACGCTCGAAGTTTCTCTCCAGCACTTCGGAATAATCCGTTTCTTTCTCCCAGCCGCGCTGAAAGGAGAAGGTCAGAGAGAATTCAGGTAAAAACTGTTTACAGGTATCCGCCATGTCTTCGACGATAGCGGCGCTATATTCGGCACGCCAGCGGCTGATTTGTTCCGCCAGCGGTATCAGTTCCAGATCCCAGGGACGTATCTGCGCATAGCGGCCAACCTGGCGCAGCGCGGCATTACGCTGCTTCAACAAGCGCTTCAGATTGCTCCAGGCAGTAAAGAATCCGGCTTCGTTGTGAAAGCATCCCCAGTCGAGGAACGCTCTTCTGTATTTGGGGCCGCCGTTGAGTAATGTAAACCCCTCCGGCGTAATCAGCTGCATCGGCATCAGGTGTGCCAGTTCAGCCACTTTGTGGCCGTCGGTACCGTCAATACGGACCTTGCTGTCGCCCTGTTTATCTTTAGTCAGGCCGATAGAGATTTCACGCTCCTGGCCCTGCAGGCGCCCGTGTAGCACGAACGACTCCTGCTCATGGCGAATCACCCGGCCAATTTGCAGGCTGCGAAACGCCCGACCGTGGCCGAGCGTATAGATGGCCTCGAGCACGCTGGTTTTGCCGCTGCCGTTGGCGCCAACCAGAAAGTTAAAGCCAGGAGATAAAGCGAGATCCGCATCTTCAATATTGCGGAAGTCTTTAATCAGGAGTCGGGATAGCGACATATCAACTCATAGCCAGGGCGTTATCGTCGCAGTTAGTCTGGTTACGGCCAGCGCGCAGCAACCGCAGCGTACTACAGTACGTGAGGATTGCGAGCACTGCCCGGAGCCAGAATAACAAGTAAGATAGCCCGATATTTTCTACAATCTCATGGGCATGACAACGTAGGCTGCCGATTGCGACGCCGCATCCTCAATCTGCACGCTCGATACCGAATCGGTCAGCAAAATACGCACATTTTCGCACTTCAGCGCATTAAGCACATCCAGCACATAGCTGACGTTAAAGCCGATTTCCATCTCGCTGCCGGAGTAGGAAACGTCGAGAATCTCTTCCGCTTCTTCCTGTTCCGGGTTATTGGCTGTGATTTTCAGCTGATTTTCGCTGACATAGAGACGCACGCCGCGGAATTTTTCGTTCGACAGAATCGCCGCGCGGGCAAAGGCCTGCTTAAGAATATCGCAGCCCGCATCCAGATGTTTATCCGGATTCTTCGGCAATACCCGGCGATAATCAGGGAAACGACCGTCAACCAGCTTCGAAGTGAAGATAAAATCACCGACGTGGGCGCGAATATTGTTGCTGCCAATCTGCACGCGCAGCGGCGTATCGCCGCCATCAAGCATGCGCATCAGCTCAATCACCCCTTTACGCGGCACGATCACCGAGTGATTCGGCAACGATTCACCCAGCGGCATTGAACAGACCGCCAGACGGTGTCCGTCGGTGGCAACGGTACGCAGTTCGTCACCTTCGGTTTCAAACAGCATGCCGTTTAAGTAATAACGCACATCCTGATGCGCCATCGAAAACTGCGTGGCTTCAATCAGGCGCTTCATGGTCGCCTGCGGCAGGGTAAATTCGACTTCACTCTGCCAGTCATCAAGATTCGGGAAATCGGCAGCGGGCAGGGTCGACAGCGAAAAACGGCTGCGTCCGGAACGCACCAGCATCCGATCGCCTTCCAGCTGAACGGCAATCTCCGCGCCTTCGGGCAGGCCGCGGCAGATATCAAAGAATTTTCGCGCCGGAACGGTCGTTGCACCCGCCTCATGGGGTTGAATCAGCGCAACGCGCGCCACCATTTCCATTTCGAGGTCCGTACCGGTCAGCGACAGCGCGCCATCCGAGACCTGAAGCAGCAGGTTACCGAGAATTGGCAGCGTCGGACGACCCCCTAAGGGACCGCTCACCTGTTGCAGCGGTTTTAATAAATGTTCACGTTCTACGGTAAATTTCATAGCGTCACGAGGATAATGTTCTGATTAAATTGGAAAAGTCTTCTTTGATATCGTGGCTTTCTTCACGCAGCTGCTCAATCTTACGACAGGCGTGTAGCACGGTGGTATGGTCGCGACCGCCAAACGCATCGCCGATTTCCGGCAAACTGTGGTTGGTCAGTTCTTTCGCCAGCGCCATCGCCATCTGGCGTGGACGCGCCACCGAACGGGAGCGGCGTTTCGACAACAAATCCGCTACCTTAATCTTGTAATATTCCGCCACCGTCTTCTGAATATTGTCGATGGTGACCAGTTTTTCCTGCAGCGCCAGCAGGTCGCGCAGCGCTTCGCGCACGAAATCGATGGTGATCGCCCGGCCGGTAAAGTTGGCATTGGCGATAACGCGGTTCAGCGCCCCTTCCAGCTCACGTACGTTAGAGCGTAGACGCTTGGCGATAAAGAAGGCCACTTCTCCCGGCAGACGAATGTCATTTTCGTCGGCTTTTTTCATCAGGATCGCAACACGGGTTTCCAGCTCAGGCGGCTCGATCGCCACCGTCAGCCCCCAGCCAAAGCGGGATTTCAGACGATCCTCAACACCATTGATCTCTTTCGGATAGCGATCCGAGGTGAGAATGATCTGCTGATTACCTTCCAGCAGGGCATTAAAGGTGTGGAAAAACTCTTCCTGAGAACGCTCTTTATTGGCAAAGAACTGAATATCATCGATCAGCAGGGCATCGACGGAGCGGTAGTAGCGTTTAAACTCTTCAATAGCGTTGTTCTGTAACGCTTTAACCATGTCCTGAACAAAACGCTCCGAGTGCATATAGACCACTTTGGCGTTGGGTTTGCGCGCAACAATGCCGTTACCAACCGCGTGCAACAGGTGGGTTTTACCCAGACCGGTACCGCCATAAAGGAATAGAGGGTTATATGCACCGCCCGGGTTATCGGCAACCTGACGCGCCGCCGCACGAGCCAGCTGGTTAGATTTACCTTCAACAAAGTTGTCGAAGGTGTGCTTAACGTTGACGTTAGAGCGGTAGGTCGGCTCCGCCGGGGCCGGGACGTTATCCCAGCCAGGACGCACGATCGTGGGCGCGACGCGCGCCGTTTGAACCTGCGCTGCCGGTGTAGCGGTCGCGACATGCGTATTTACCGCACCGCGTTGCGCCTGCACCGCCGGGCGGGTCCCGACTTCAAATCGCAGCTGTGGGGCATCAGCACCGCAAAAATCATTGAGGAGTCCATTGATATTATTGAGGTATTTATCCCTTACCCAATCGAGCACAAAACGGTTTGGCGCATACAGTGCCAACGTGTTATCGCTCAATTCCGCCTGCAACGGGCGTATCCACATACTGAATTCTGTGGCTGGTAACTCATCCTGCAATCGGGCAAGACACTGCTGCCAAAGCGAAAGTGACACGGCGGACTCCACTCGAACATAAAATCGATATAAAGAAAAAAAGAAACAATCGTGATTGTTGGCACACGTCGACAAGACCCTGCATTGGCCGAAAAGCCCCTGCACAAAAGGGGTGACGCGTGAACCGCTATCTGCGGTATTTATCCGATGCGGATCGGTGGATCGCGATCAGGACCGGGGATCATAGCCTAAACTGAGAAAGATATCTTGTGTTTCTCAACAGATTCTTCCCGATTTATCCACAGGAAGGATCGAAGCCGGGTAAGTGTAATCGATCCGGAGAGGAGTGAGGCACGATTTCGCCCACATATTGGAAAATTTAATGAGCTATGCTGGTTTAGGGCCTAAACGATCTAACAAAGATCCTTTGCGATCCTTGCGCTTTACCCGTCAGGCCGTATAATCCTCCACCCGGCGCGTAATGCCCGTTTTCCGTTGCCTGTCGCAGGTCATTTTTTGTGCGACAAGGTGCGAGAAATAAGGAAAGAGAATTGACTCCGGAGTGTACAATTATTACAATCCGGCCTCTTTAATCACCATCGCTGCCGCGTAAGTCGTTCGAAGTTCGTTCGGGTATACGCAAAAGTCAGTGAAATTATTCAAGTTTAGGTAGAAACCGCCATGAAACGCACTTTTCAACCGTCTGTACTGAAGCGCAACCGTTCTCACGGCTTCCGTGCACGTATGGCTACTAAAAATGGTCGTCAGGTTCTGGCACGTCGTCGTGCTAAAAGCCGTGCTCGTCTGACCGTTTCCAAGTAATAAAGCTAACCCTGCGTGGTTAAGCTCGCATTTCCCAGGGAGTTACGTTTGTTAACTCCCAGTCATTTCACTTTCGTCTTCCAGCAGCCACAACGGGCTGGCACGCCGCAAATCACCATCCTCGGCCGCCTGAATTCGCTGGGGCATCCCCGCATCGGTCTTACCGTCGCCAAGAAAAACGTCAAACGCGCACATGAACGCAATCGGATTAAACGTCTGACGCGTGAAAGTTTTCGTTTGCGTCAACATGAACTCCCGCCAATGGATTTCGTGGTGGTGGCAAAGAAAGGGGTTGCTGACCTCGATAACCGTGCTCTCTCGGAAGCGTTGGAAAAATTATGGCGCCGCCATTGTCGCCTGGCTCCCGGGTCCTGATAGGCCTTATACGGGTCTATCAGCGCCTGATTAGTCCGCTACTCGGGCCGCATTGTCGTTTCACGCCAACCTGTTCAAGCTACGGAATTGAGGCATTGCGCAGGTTTGGAGTGATAAAAGGCAGTTGGTTGACAGTGAAACGCGTATTAAAATGCCACCCTTTACACCCTGGTGGTGACGATCCCGTCCCGCCTGGACCATTTGATACCAGAGAACACTAACGATGGATTCGCAACGCAATCTTCTTATCATCGCTTTGTTGTTCGTGTCTTTCATGATCTGGCAAGCCTGGGAGCAGGATAACAATCCTCAGGCTCAGCAACAGACCACGCAGACAACGACCACAGCAGCGGGTAGCGCCGCCGACCAGGGCGTACCGGCCAGTGGCCAGGGGAAACTGATTACGGTAAAAACCGATGTGCTTGAGCTGACCATCAACACCCGCGGTGGTGATGTGGAGCAAGCGCTGCTTCCGGCTTATCCGAAAGCACTGAAGTCGACTGAACCGTTCCAGTTACTGGAAACCACGCCACAGTTTATCTATCAGGCTCAAAGCGGCTTAACCGGTCGTGATGGCCCGGATAACCCGGCTAATGGAGCCCGCCCGCTGTATAACGTCGATAAAGATGCGTTTGTGCTGGCGGAAGGCCAGAACGAAATCGTCATTCCGCTGACGTATACCGATAAAGCAGGCAACGTCTTCACCAAAACCTTCACCCTGAAACGCGGTGATTATGCGGTGAACGTGGGTTATAACGTGCAGAACGTTGGCGAAAAACCGCTGGAGATTTCTACCTTCGGTCAGCTGAAACAGACTGCCAACCTGCCAACCGCCCGCGATACGCAAACCGGTGGCCTGTCTACGATGCACACCTTCCGTGGCGCCGCGTATTCAACGTCTGAATCGAAATACGAAAAATATAAATTCGATACCATCGTCGATAACGAAAACCTGAACGTCAGCACCAAAGACGGTTGGGTGGCGATGCTGCAGCAGTACTTCACCACCGCATGGGTTCCGCAAAACAGCGGTACCAACAACTTCTACACCGCCAACCTCGGCAACGGCGTTGTCGCCATCGGCTATAAATCGCAGCCGGTACTGGTGCAGCCGGGTCAAACCGACAAGCTGGAAAGCGTTCTGTGGGTCGGCCCGGCCATTCAGGACAAAATGGCAGCCGTCGCGCCGCACCTGGATCTGACCGTCGACTACGGCTGGCTGTGGTTCATCTCCCAACCGCTGTTTAAGCTGCTGAAATTCATCCACAGCTTCCTCGGCAACTGGGGCTTCTCGATCATCGTTATCACCTTTATCGTTCGTGGCATCATGTACCCGCTGACCAAAGCGCAGTACACCTCCATGGCGAAGATGCGCATGCTGCAGCCGAAGATTCAGGCAATGCGTGAGCGTCTGGGCGATGACAAACAGCGTCAAAGCCAGGAAATGATGGCCCTGTATAAAGCAGAAAAGGTCAACCCGCTGGGTGGCTGCTTCCCGCTGATTATTCAGATGCCAATCTTCCTTGCGCTGTACTACATGCTGAGCGCCTCGGTTGAACTGCGTCATGCGCCGTTTATCCTGTGGATCCACGACCTGTCAGCACAAGACCCGTACTACATCCTGCCGATCATCATGGGCGCGACGATGTTCTTCATTCAGAAGATGTCTCCGACCACCGTGACCGACCCGATGCAGCAGAAGATCATGACCTTTATGCCGGTCATCTTTACGGTGTTCTTCCTGTGGTTCCCGTCAGGTCTGGTGGTTTACTATATCGTCAGCAACCTGGTGACCATTATTCAGCAGCAGCTGATTTACCGTGGTCTCGAGAAGCGTGGTCTGCATAGCCGCGAGAAGAAAAAGAGCTGATACTCTGCTTAAACCGCAGTAGCATCAATGCCAGAGAAGGCGGTCAATAGACCGCCTTTTTTACATTTACATAGAGAGTCATCATGAGCCATAACGACACTATCGTCGCCCAGGCAACCCCACCGGGACGCGGTGGTGTGGGCATCCTGCGCATCTCCGGCCTCAAAGCACGCGACGTCGCGCAAGCGGTTCTCGGCAAGCTGCCAAAACCGCGCTACGCCGATTATCTGCCCTTTAAAGATACCGACGGCACGCCGCTGGATCAGGGTATTGCGCTATGGTTCCCCGGCCCAAACTCCTTTACCGGTGAAGATGTGCTGGAACTCCAGGGCCACGGCGGCCCGGTGATTCTGGATCTGCTCCTGAAACGAATCCTGACGCTGCCGGGCGTGCGTATCGCCAGGCCCGGGGAGTTCTCTGAACGCGCGTTTCTTAACGATAAGCTCGATCTCGCCCAGGCTGAAGCGATTGCTGACCTGATTGACGCCAGTTCCGAGCAGGCAGCACGCTCGGCGCTGAACTCGCTGCAGGGCGCCTTCTCTGCCCGGGTGAATCATCTGGTGGAAGCGCTGACCCATCTGCGTATCTATGTCGAAGCCGCTATTGACTTCCCGGATGAGGAAATCGATTTTCTTTCCGACGGTAAAATCGAAGCCCAGCTCAACGGCGTGATTGCCGATCTTGATGCCGTTCGCGCCGAGGCCCGCCAGGGCAGCCTGCTACGCGAAGGGATGAAAGTGGTGATCGCCGGTCGCCCGAACGCCGGGAAATCGAGCCTGCTGAACGCGCTGGCCGGGCGCGAAGCGGCGATCGTGACCGATATTGCCGGAACCACCCGCGATGTACTGCGCGAGCATATCCATATCGACGGCATGCCGCTGCATATCATCGATACCGCAGGACTCCGCGATGCCAATGATGAGGTTGAGCGCATTGGTATTGAACGTGCCTGGCAGGAAATCGAGCAGGCTGACCGGGTACTGTTCATGGTGGACGGTACGACCACCAGCGCCGTCGACCCGGCGGAAATCTGGCCAGACTTTATCGAGCGTTTACCGGCGAAACTGCCGATTACCGTGGTCCGAAACAAAGCTGACGTCACCGGCGAAACGTTGGGTATCAGTGAAGTGAATGGCCACTCACTGATTCGACTGTCGGCGCGAACCGGTGAGGGCGTAGATGTCCTGCGCAACCATCTCAAGCAGAGCATGGGCTTCGATACCAACATGGAAGGCGGTTTCCTCGCCCGTCGTCGTCACCTGCAGGCGCTGTCAGAAGCCGCCAGTCATCTCCAGCAGGGCAAAGCGCAGCTGCTTGGCGCCTGGGCCGGTGAACTACTGGCCGAAGAGCTACGGCTCTCGCAACAGGCGTTGAGCGAGATCACCGGCGAATTCACCTCTGATGACCTGCTGGGGCGCATTTTCTCCAGCTTCTGTATCGGTAAATAACGCATCATCAATATACCTTGGTGAGCATGAACTAACCTGCATCAACTTAATGTTTATGCAGGTTTTTTTATTTTCCTGACCGGAGGTTTTTCCTTTCATCTCACGATCTCACCGACGCAAGGTTGCTTCCTACAACGTGGCATCATTAAATGTCATGAGCCTCCCACAACAGGATACCGCCATGACTTCTGATTACGCCGTTATCGAGACCGTCCCGTCGGCAGAGGATTTTTGCCGTTTACGACGGATCTCCGGCATGTCACCGCGCCCGCTGGAGGGCGTGATAGCCGGATTGCCGCGCAGCTGCTACGGCGTCCATATTCTCTGGCAGGGAATTCCGGTTGGCATGGGTCGCATCGTCGGTGATGGCGCCGTTAATTTCGAGATAGTCGATGTCGCGGTCGATCCGGCGCACCAGGGAAAAGGGCTGGGTAGACTGATTATGGAGAATATTGTCCGCTGGCTGGATGCCAATGCCTTTCAGGGCGCGTATGTTTCTCTGGTTGCCGATGTCCCCGAGCTGTATGCGAAGTTTGGTTTTACTTCCGTGCGCCCGGCCAGCGATGGCATGGCCAAAGTCTGGTAGTTCATCGCAGAACGCAGCGAGGGTTTTTCCTCTCAGGAAATCATTGTTGTCCAAATGGCAACTCGTACTGCCGCGCAATAGCCATTACTCTGTACGCCTCTATTCTCGCGGGGGTTCTATGGCACGCTTTCTTATCTGCAGTTTTGCGCTGGTTTTACTCTATCCATCCGGCATCGATATGTATCTGGTTGGTTTGCCGCGTATTGCGCAGGACCTCGGCGCCAGCGAAGCACAGCTGCATATTGCATTCTCGGTTTACCTTGCGGGCATGGCCGCCGCGATGCTGTTTGCCGGCAGAGCAGCCGATAAATCCGGACGTAAGCCGGTCGCCATTTTCGGTTCGACGACATTTATTTTGGCCTCGCTGCTCTGCGCGCACGCGCAGAGCAGCGATCTCTTCCTGGTCGGGCGTTTTATTCAGGGCATCGGGGCGGGGAGCTGCTACGTCGTCGCCTTTGCCGTCCTGCGCGATACGCTCGACGATCGTCGTCGCGCCAGGGTGCTGTCGCTGTTAAATGGCATCACCTGCATTATCCCGGTCCTGGCTCCCGTTTTGGGCCACCTGATTATGCTGAAATACCCGTGGCAGAGCCTGTTCTACACCATGACCGGCATGGGGGTGATGGTCGGCCTGCTCTCGGTCTTTATGCTGCGGGAAACGCGGCCGGCAGCCCCTTCACCGACTCTTTCCGGGCAGAAAAATGCCACGGAATCACTGCTGAACCGCTTTTTCCTCAGCCGTATCGTCATTACTACCCTCAGCGTAACGGCGATCCTCACCTACGTTAACGTCTCCCCGGTATTGATGATGGAGGAGATGGGGTTCGATCGTGGACAATACTCGATGGCGATGGCCTTAATGGCGCTGGTCAGCATGACGGTGTCGTTCTCAACGCCCTTTGCGCTCACCCTGTTTAAACCGCGTACATTGATGCTGACGTCACAGGTGATGTTCTTTACGGCCGGGGCTTTGCTCTGCCTTGCCACCAGCCAGACGGTAACCATGCTGGGTCTGGCGCTCATTTGCGCAGGCTTCTCTGTGGGCTTTGGCGTTGCCATGAGCCAGGCCCTGGGGCCATTTACTCTGCGGGCTGGGGTTGCCAGTTCGGTACTGGGGATTGCTCAGGTTTGCGGCTCTTCACTGTGGATTTGGCTCGCTGCCATCATCGGGTTAAGTGCCATGAATATGCTGATCGGGATTCTCATTGCCTGTAGCATAGTGAGTATTGTTCTGATTCTGGCCGCTTCCTCTGTCCGGGCTGCGCAACATAATGAAGAAATCCCTGTCGAGTCTCGATCTTAATTTATTACTCTGTCTGCAGCTTCTGACCCAGGAGCTCAGCGTCACCCGCACGGCGAAGCGCATGAACGTTTCGCCGTCGGCGGTGAGTAAATCATTAGCTAAACTGCGCGCCTGGTTTGACGATCCGCTATTCGTCAAAACGCCGCTCGGTCTGTCGCCGACGCCATTGATGACCAGCATGGAGCAGGATCTGGCGGACTGGATGCAGATGGGCAATCAGATCCTCGATAAACCCCACCACATCATGCCGAGCGGTCTGAAGTTCGAACTGGCGGCGGAAACGCCGCTGCTGATGATTCTGTTTAATTCGCTGTCGCAGCAAATCTACCAGCGCTATCCCCAGGCGCTGATTCGCCTGCGCAACTGGGACTATGACTCGCTGGATGCGATCATTCGCGGTGAAGTCGATATCGGCTTTTGCGGACGTGAAACACATCCGCGTTCACGGGAGCAACTCAGCCAGCTGCCGTGGTATATCGATTTTGAAGTCCTGTTTACCGACCTGCCTCAGGTCTGGCTGCGCGCGGATCACCCGGCGCTCAACGAAGAGTGGAATCTGGAGACCTTTTTACGCTATCCGCATATCAATATCAGCTGGGAACAGAGTGATACCTGGGCGCTGGATGATGTTCTCCACGAGCTGGGGCATAAACGCACCGTTGCGTTAACCCTGCCGGGGTTTGAACAATCGCTGTTTATGGCCGCCCAGCCGAATCACACGATGCTGGCCACCGCGCCGCGTTATTGCCATCACTATAACCGGCAGCACCACCTGCCGCTGGTGTCGCGGCCGCTTCCGCTGGAGCCGCTATTGCTGGAAAAAACGCGGGTGCCCTTTACCCTGCTATGGCACAAACGCAACAGCGACAACCCGAAGATAGTCTGGCTCAGAGAAACGTTTAAGCGACTCTATGCGGACCCCCTCTGACGTGTTTTCTCCTGCCATCCCCGCCTGACTGCGCAAGAAATTGTAAAAATCGCGCAAATCCCTTTTCAAGGGGGGATTTCCGCATTAAAACCTATCAATACCAGGTAATAATAGACCCCCAACTTTTTCTCTGACCATTAATCACGGAGCGACGAATGGCAACGCATTTTGCAAGAGGGATACTCAGCACCAGGGAGCCGCTATCGACACGACTGTCCGCGGCCTGTCATCAATCCGCGCAGCGCCTGCCAGAATACCGACAGACCCGCTATCGCGCATCACGTTCGCTGCTCGCCGAACTGTTGTTTATGCTGTATGGCATTAGCGAGCTCCCCGAAATCATCAGCGAAGAGAACGGCAGACCCGTTTTTCGCGATCCCCACCTGCCGCGATTTTCCATTTCCTATGCCGGAAACATTGTCGGCGTGAGCCTGACGACGGAAGGCGATTGTGGGCTGGATATGGAGCTTCAGCACGCCTCGCGCGGCGTCCACCCGCTGCACGACGCCAACCGCTACGTGTTCAACAGCAATGAGAATTTATGGATTAACATCCAGCATGACCCTGACGAAGCGCGCGCCCAGCTGGTGGCGCTGCGCAGGAGCGTGCTGAAGTTGACCGGTGAAGCGCCCGTCCGTCTGCAGCTGCTACCCGGCGCGGGGCGACTACGGACCACCAACATGCAACCTGTTGAAGCCCTGTGCGATGCGGAACCGATACTGGTCTGGTCGATTGCCGCCACGCCGGCCATCGGCCAGCTTAAAGTCTGGGAATACAATTGTCAGGAAGGCTGGCGTAGCCTGCCGGACGCACAGATGCGAGCGAAGGAGCCCTCTGCCCGTCTGATGCGCTTTACCAGCCTGCCCACAGAAAAAGCACTCTCCCTCAACTGACCGGTCTGTCCGGCTATCATGATGCAAAGGAGCAATCATGTCTGATACGTTGAAAGTTGTTACGCTACTCGGAAGTCTGCGCAAGGGGTCTTTTAATGGCATGGTTGCGCGCACCCTGCCTGGCATTGCGCCGGCGGGCATGGAGATCTCCGCATTGCCATCGATTGGCGACATTCCGTTATATGACGCGGATATCCAGCAGGAAGACGGGTTTCCGCAAAGCGTGCAGGATATTGCACAACAGATTCGCGAAGCCGACGGCGTTGTTATCGTTACACCTGAATATAACTATTCCGTTCCCGGCGGCCTGAAAAACGCGATTGACTGGCTGTCGCGCCTGCCTGAACAACCGCTGTCCGGGAAACCGGTCCTGATTCAAACCAGCTCCATGGGCGCAATTGGCGGCGCACGCTGCCAGTATCACCTGCGTCAAATTCTGGTGTTCCTCGATGCGATGGTGATGAACAAGCCTGAGTTTATGGGCGGCGTGATTCAGAACAAGGTCGATCCGCAGTCGGGAGAGGTGGTCGATCAGAGCACGCTCGACCATCTGAGTGGACAGCTGAGCGCCTTTGCCGAGTATATTCAGCGAGTGAAAGCGTAAAAAAAAGCCCGGCAGCGCTGCCGGGCTTTCTTATAATGCTCGACGCTTAGTGCGCGTCGATAAACACGATTTTCAGCACGAACAGCAGCGAGACGATAATCACGCACGGGCTGAGATCGCGCAGACGACCGGTACCAATCTTCATCACGCAGTAAGAGATAAAGCCTAACGCAATCCCTTCGGTAATTGAGAAGCTGAACGGCATCATCACGGCGGTCACAAAGGCCGGCACCGCTTCCGTCAGGTCGTCCCACTTCACGCGCGACAGGCTGGATGTCATCAGTACGCCCACATAGATCAGCGCACCTGCTGCGGCATACGCCGGCACCATGCCCGCCAGCGGCGACAGGAAGATAACCAGCAGGAACAGAATCCCCACGACCACCGCCGTCAGACCGGTACGCCCGCCCACGGAAACACCGGAGGAGGATTCGATATAGGCGGTCACAGAAGAGGTGCCGATAAAGGAACCGGCCACCGATGAGATACTGTCGACAAACAGCGCCTGTTTCATCCGCGGGAATTTGCCTTTTTCATCGGCCAGACCGGCTTTATCAGTCACGCCGATCAAGGTTCCAGAGGAGTCGAACAGGTTCACCAGCATAAAGGAGAAGATGATACCCGCCAGACCGAGATTAAATGAGCCAGCCAAATCAACATGGCCAATCACCGACGTAATGCTCGGTGGAGCGGAAACAATACCGGTGTAGTGGACATCACCCAGAATCCAGCCCAGCAGCGTCGTGACGATGATGGAGACCAGCACCGCAGCATGAATGTTACGGGAGGCGAGAATAGCGATAATAAAGAAGCCGAGAATCCCCAGCAGCACGCTGTGGGAGGTCAGGTTACCGATGCTCACCAGCGTGTCTTTGTTTGCGACAATCACGCCGGCATTTTTCAGCCCCATCATGCCGATAAACAACCCGATACCGCTGGTGATCCCCACCCGCAGGCTGACGGGAATATTGGCAATCATCCAGTAACGTACGCGGAAAATAGTCAGCAGCAGCAGACCAACGGCGCCCCAGAAGATAGCGCCCATCCCCACCTGCCACGGCAGCCCCATCGCCTGGACGACGACAAAGGCGAAGAAGGCATTCAGCCCCATTGCCGGCGCCAGCGCAACCGGCAGGTTAGCAAACAGCCCCATCAAAATACTACCGAAGGCGGCGATCAGACAGGTCGTCACAAAGACAGCGCTGGTATCCATACCCGCTACGCCAAGAATTTGTGGGTTAACGAAAACAATGTAGACCATTGTCAAAAAGGTGGTGAAACCTGCTATCGCTTCGGTACGTGCCGTCGTGCCGTGTTCACGTAGTTTGAATACGCGCTCCAGCAGACCCTGGCCAGAAGACTGGCTGGTTTGTTGTTGACTCATTATCGGTTTCCGAACAAAAGGAGGGAAAATTCGTCGCTATCCTATACCAAAATGCGACACCGGGGGCAGTTGTATGGTAATTTTTTTCATTGAATTTGCTTATACGGCAACGATTGCGTCTTGTGAATAGGCAGGACGAAAACGTTAACTTGTTAAAATGGAAACGGCATGTCCCAAATAGAAGCCCTGTTTTTCGACTGCGACGGCACGCTGGTCGACAGCGAAGTGATCTGTTCCCGCGCCTATGTTCACATGTTCAAAGCGTTCGGCATTACGCTGGATTTAGACGAGATTTTTAAGCGTTTCAGAGGCGTAAAGCTCTACGAAATCATTGATACCATCAACCAGGAGCACGGCGTTAATCTACAAAAACCAGAGCTCGAACCTCTCTACCGTGCCGAAGTCGCACGCCTGTTTGATTCTGAACTGGAAGCGATTGCCGGAGCGGAAACGCTGCTGGATACGATCAGCGTGCCGATGTGCGTGGTCTCTAACGGCCCGGTCAGTAAAATGCAGCACTCGCTGGGAAGAACCGGCATGTTGCGCCATTTTCCCGACCGACTGTACAGCGGTTACGATATTCAGCGCTGGAAACCCGATCCGGCACTGATGTTCCATGCAGCAAAGGCGATGAACGTTAACGTCGAAAACTGCATTCTGGTGGATGATTCCAGTGCAGGCGCTCAGTCCGGGATTGAGGCAGGAATGGAGGTGTTTTACTTCTGCGCCGATCCGCACAACAAACCGATCGATCATCCAAAAGTGACGACCTTTACTGATTTGGCACAGCTGCCTGCGCTGTGGAAAGCCCGTGGATGGCATATTACGCGTTAATGAAAAAAGCCGGATAGCGCGAGCGCGTATCCGGCCTCCAGGATCCGGGGTTTTGTCGACCCGGTAAGCGTAGCGCCTGCGGGTATTTTACGGCGGATCACTCTTTCGGATCTTTACCCGCCAGCAGCTTATCCAGCTCGTCGCCGCCAACGTGGCGGAAATCCTGACCTTTAACGAAGTAGAAAATATATTCGCAAATATTCTGGCAGCGGTCGCCGATACGCTCGATTGAACGGGCGCAGAACAGCGCGGTCAGCACGCTTGGAATCGTACGTGAATCTTCCATCATATAGGTCATCAGCTGACGCACGATGCCCTCATATTCCTGATCCACCTTCTTATCTTCGCGATAGATACGCACCGCTTCGTCGAGATCCATGCGAGCGAAGGCATCCAGCACGTCATGCAGCATCTGCACGGTATGACGCCCCAGCGATTCCAGGCTCACCAGCAGCGGCTGGTGCTGCTGGGAGAACTTCTCCAGCGCGGTGCGGCAAATTTTATCCGCCACATCACCGATACGTTCCAGCTCGGCGATAGTCTTGATAATCGCCATGACTAAACGCAGATCGCTGGCGGTTGGCTGACGCTTGGCGATGATGCGCACGCAGGCTTCATCAATGGCCACTTCCATCATGTTGACCTGCTTATCGCCGTCAATCACGCGTTTTGCCAGATCGCTGTCCTGATTGTGCATCGCGGTGATCGCATCAGACAGCTGCTGTTCCACCAGCCCACCCATGGTCAACACCTGAGTGCGGATATACTCCAGTTCTGCATTGAACTGGCCAGAAATATGTTTGTTAAGATTTAGGTTGTCCATGGTGTCTCCTGAATGCCCAACGGGTTAGATCCTGTGAAAGCAGAAGGGCAATCAACCGTAGCGGCCAGTAATATAATCTTCAGTTTGTTTCTTCGCGGGCTTCGTAAACAGATCGTCCGTGTTACTGAATTCAATCAGCTCGCCAAGATACATAAATGCCGTATGGTCTGAACAACGCGCAGCCTGCTGCATGTTGTGGGTAACAATAACGACGGTGTAGTCCTGTTTCAGTTCGGTGATCAGCTCTTCAATGCGCCCGGTGGAGATCGGGTCCAGCGCTGAACACGGTTCATCCAGTAACAGCACTTCCGGACGAATCGCGATACCGCGCGCGATGCACAGACGCTGCTGCTGACCGCCGGAGAGAGAATATCCGCTCTGATGCAGTTTATCTTTGGTTTCGTTCCATAATGCGGCTTTGGTCAAGGCCCACTGCACGCGCTCATCCATATCGGCACGCGACAGCTTTTCAAACAGGCGAACGCCAAAGGCAATATTGTCATAAATCGACATCGGGAACGGCGTCGGCTTCTGGAAAACCATGCCGACTTTGGCACGCAGCAGAGCGATATCCTGAGTATTGGTCAGAATATTATCGCCATCCAGCAGGATTTCGCCTTCCGCGCGCTGCTCCGGGTAGAGCTCGAACATTTTGTTGAACGTCCGCAGCAGGGTCGATTTACCGCAGCCTGACGGGCCGATAAACGCCGTAACCTGGTTTTTGGTGATATCCAGGTTGATATTTTTCAGGGCATGGAATTTTCCGTAGTAGAAGTTCAGGTTACGAACTGAAAGTTTACCCGGGGTCGCATTCGCCATACTCATCAATCTCTTCCTCATTCGGCGCCGCATTTCGCCGCGCCGCAAAAATTAACCGTGTTTATTCTTCGCGAAAACCACGCGCGCCAGAATGTTCAGCAGCAATACGCACAGGGTGATAAGCAGTACCCCGGCCCATGCCAGTTGCTGCCACTCCGCGAACGGACTCATGGCAAATTTGAAAATAGTCACCGGCAGGTTGGCAATCGGCTGCATCATATCGGTGCTCCAGAACTGGTTGGAGAGCGCGGTGAACAGCAGCGGCGCCGTTTCCCCGGCGATACGCGCGATAGCCAGCAGGATCCCCGTCATGATGCCGGACACCGAGGCCTTCAGCGTGATCGCAGAAATCATTTTCCACTTCGGCGTGCCCAGCGCATAGGCCGCCTCACGCAGGCTGTCCGGCACCAGTTTCAGCATATTCTCGGTAGTACGAATCACGATAGGCACCTGCAGCAACGCCAGGGCGATAACCCCAGCCCAGCCGGAAAAGTGCTGCATCTGTGCAACCACGATGGTATAGACGAACAGACCCACGACGATGGATGGCGCGGAAAGCAGGATATCGTTAATAAACCGAATCACTTCCGCCAGCGCGGACTTACGCCCGTATTCCGCCAGATAGATACCCGCCATAATGCCCAGCGGCGTACCGAAAACCGTCGACCACAGGATCAGCAGGCCGCTGCCCGCCAGGGCATTCGCCAGACCACCGCCCGCGGTGTTCGGCGGCGGCGTCATTTCGGTAAACAGCGCCAGACTCATGCCATCGATACCGCGGGTAACGGTGGACATCAGGATCCAGATAAGCCAGAACAACCCGAAGACCATGGTTCCCATTGACAGGGTCAGGGCAATACGGTTTTTCAGCCGGCGTTTAGCCTGCATCTTACGACGGGATTCAGCCAGCTCGGTGCTGGTTTGCAATTCAATCGTGGCCATTAGCGCGCCCCCTCACTCTTCGCCAGACGCATCACCATAAACTTCGATGCGGCCAGAACAATAAAGGTAATCACAAACAGAATCAGCCCCAGCTCCATCAGCGCCGCCACGTGCAGCCCGGTTTCCGCTTCGGCAAACTCATTCGCCAGAGCGGAAGTAATACTGTTCCCCGGCATATACAGTGAAACGCTATCCAGCTGGTAAGTGTTGCCGATAATGAAGGTCACCGCCATGGTTTCCCCCAGCGCGCGCCCCAGACCGAGCATCACGCCGCCGATAACCCCGTTCTTGGTAAAGGGCAGGACGATACGCCAGATGACCTCCCAGGTCGTACAGCCGATACCGTAGGCCGACTCTTTCATCATCACCGGCGTTTGTTCAAACACATCGCGCATGACGGCGGCGATGTACGGAATAATCATGATGGCCAGAATGACGCCCGCCGCCAGAATACCGATACCAAATGCCGGACCGGCAAACAGCGCTCCCACAAACGGGATCGTCGACAGGACGTTGCCTACCGGTTCCTGGAAGTAGGTGGCAAACAGCGGAGCAAAGATAAACAGGCCCCACATGCCGTAAACGATACTCGGAATGGCCGCCAGCAGTTCAATGGCGATGCCAAGAGGACGTTTCAGCCAGGCAGGAGAGAGCTCCGTCAGGAACAGTGCGATACCAAAGCTCACCGGAACGGCGATCAGCAGCGCTATAAATGAGGTCACCAGCGTCCCGTATATCGGCACCAGCGCACCGAAAATTTCGTTGGGCGCATCCCACTCTTTGGTCCACAAAAAGGAAAAACCAAACTTCTGAATGCTTGGCCATGAAGAGATGATGAGGGAAACGATGATGCCGCCCAGCATCAATAGCACAATCAGCGCCGCCAGTTTGACCAGCACGCCGAAAATTATGTCACCCTTTTTCCCCGGAGGGTTAAATGCCGGCTTGGTTGCAGCCATAGATTACTCTTTCTGTTTGGGCCTGGAAGCGCGCATTTTACCGTGCCTCCAGGCTAACGTAATGCTATACCCTAAATAATTCGAGTTGCAGCCAACGCAGCTGCGGCTCGAAGTATGACGGGTATTTAGTACAGCGCTTTACCGCTGCTGTCTTTCACGTTGGTTTTCCATGCAGCACGAACCTGCTCAACCACGCTTTCCGGCAGCGTTGCGTAATCCAGCGCGTTGGCTTCTTTACTGCCATTTTTATACGCCCAATCGAAGAACTTCAGCACTTCAGCAGTCTGTTCTGGCTTGTTCGTAGATTTGTGTACCAGGATAAAGGTGGTTGAGGTGATCGGCCATGCATTCTCACCTTTCTGGTTAGTCAGATCCTGTGCGAAGGATTTGCTCCAGTCGATACCTTTAGCCGCGTTAGCGAAGTTATCTTCCGTCGGGCTGACCGGCTTGCCATCTGCGGAAAGCAGTTTGGTGTAAGCCAGGTTGTTCTGCTTCGCATAGGCGTATTCTACGTAGCCAATGGAGCCCGGCAGACGTTGAACGAAAGCGGCGATACCGTCGTTACCTTTACCGCCCAGACCGGTCGGCCAGTTAACGGTAGAACCCGCGCCAATCTTAGATTTCCACTCTTCGTTCACTTTCGCCAGGTAGCTGGTGAACACGAAGGAAGTGCCGGAACCATCGGCGCGACGAACCACGGCGATATTCTGAGACGGCAACTTCATACCCGGGTTGAGTTTAGCGATCGCTTCGTCATCCCACTTTTTAATTTTGCCCAGGTAGATATCACCCAGAGTTTTACCGTCCAGAACCAGCTCACCCGACTTCACGCCAGGCAGGTTGATTGCCAGAACCACACCGCCGATAACGGTCGGGAACTGGAACAGGCCTTCCTGAGCCAGTTTGTCATCAGCCAGAGGAGCATCAGAAGCACCGAAATCAACGGTGTTAGCAATAATTTGTTTGACACCACCGGAAGAGCCAATGCCCTGGTAGTTCACTTTATTGCCGGTTTCTTTCTGATAGGTATCAGCCCATTTGGCATACACCGGTGCAGGGAAAGTTGCGCCCGCGCCAGTCAGGCTTGCAGCTGCAAATGCAGAGAAAGCGCTCATCGATAAGGTCGCGGCGACAACTGTTGCGACGGTGGTACGCATAACGTTCATAATGTCTCCTGCTGGATTCGTAAATCGTTGTTTCGAGGCTATGGTGAGCAAAATAGGACAAAGAGGTGACAGTAAAATGTACGAATTATTACAGTTTTATGACACCCAAAAAGATAGCGGACTGGAGAAAATAAAAACAATATAAATCATAATGTTAATTATTTAAGTGACCGTAAGATTGCAGAAAAATTTTCTTTTTATGACACTTAAAATCGTAGTCGAAGATGACGGTTTGTCATAAACCCGCGCAGCAGCATTTTTCAGCAGAGCGCTGAAAAACAATCGCGGGAAATAAAAAAGGGCCGCCGGATGGCAGCCCTTTGTCTGATGCGTGTTGGCTTATTCTACGGTGACCGATTTTGCCAGGTTACGCGGCTGGTCAACGTCAGTGCCTTTAATCAGCGCAACGTGATAGGCCAGCAGCTGCAGTGGCACGGTGTAGAAGATCGGCGCAATGACCTCTTCAACATGCGGCATTTCAATAATGTGCATATTGTCGCTGCTGCTAAAACCCGCCTCGCCATCGGCGAAGACATACAGCTGGCCGCCACGCGCGCGAACTTCTTCAATGTTGGATTTCAGCTTCTCCAGCAATTCGTTATTCGGCGCCACGACGATCACCGGCATTTCGGCGTCAATCAGGGCCAGAGGGCCGTGCTTCAGCTCACCGGCCGCGTAGGCTTCCGCGTGGATATAAGAGATCTCTTTGAGCTTCAGCGCCCCTTCCAGCGCGATCGGATACTGATCGCCACGGCCAAGGAACAGCGCATGGTGCTTATCGGAGAAGTTCTCGGCCAGCGCCTCAATACGCTTATCCTGCGACAGCATCTGCTCAATACGGTTCGGCAACGCCTGCAGCCCATGAACGATATCATGCTCAACGGCGGCATCCAGACCTTTAAGGCGCGCCAGTTTTGCCACCAGCAGCAGCAATACGGTCAGCTGAGTGGTAAAGGCTTTGGTCGAGGCCACGCCGATCTCAGTGCCCGCTTTGGTCATCAGAGCCAAATCGGACTCGCGGACCAGAGAAGAACTCGCCACGTTACAAATAGCCAGCGATCCGAGGTAGCCCAGCTCTTTTGACAGACGCAGCGCGGCCAGCGTATCCGCGGTCTCACCGGACTGGGAAAGCGTGATCATCAGACTGTTGCGACGCACCGCCGATTTGCGATAGCGGAATTCAGAGGCGATTTCAACATCGCACGGCACGCCCGCCAGCGCTTCAAACCAGTAGCGAGAAACCATGCCAGAGTTATACGAAGTGCCACAGGCTACGATCTGGATATGTTCAACCTGAGACAGCATTTCGTTAGCATGCGTGCCCAGCTCGCTGAGATCCACTTCGCCATGGCTGATGCGCCCGGAGAGGGTGTTTTTGATCGCATTCGGCTGTTCGTAAATCTCTTTTTGCATGTAGTGGCGGTAAGTGCCTTTGTCGCCTGCGTCGTACTGCAGATTAGATTCGATCTCCTGACGTTTCACCTGCGCGCCTTTGGTATCAAATACGGTCACATTGCGGCGAGTCACTTCCGCGATATCGCCTTCTTCCAGGAAGATAAAGCGACGGGTAACCGGCAGCAGAGCCAGCTGATCGGAGGCAATAAAGTTTTCCCCCATACCCAGACCGATAACCATCGGGCTACCGGAACGCGCTGCCAGCAGCGTGGACGGATCGCGGGAATCCATGATCACCGTACCGTAGGCACCGCGAAGCTGAGGAATGGCTCGCAGTACCGCTTCACGCAGCGTGCCGCCCTGCTCCAGCTCCCAGTGCACCAGGTGAGCAATCACTTCGGTGTCAGTTTCAGAGACGAAGGTGTAACCGCGCGCTTTCAGCTCTTCGCGCAGCGGCTCGTGGTTTTCGATGATGCCGTTATGGACCACCACAATGTGTTCAGAAACATGCGGATGCGCGTTACCTTCAGACGGCTCACCGTGCGTTGCCCAGCGGGTATGGGCAATCCCCGTACCACCGTGTAACGGGTGCTCTTCTACCGCCTGAGCCAGCATCTGGACTTTACCGAGACGACGAACGCGGGACATATGCCCTGCGTTATCAACCACTGCCAGACCGGCAGAGTCATATCCACGGTATTCCAGACGACGTAGACCTTCGAGAAGGATTTCAGCAATATCACGCTGCGCGACTGCGCCAACAATTCCACACATAGTTAAATTTCCTGATAATGGCGTTATGCCATGCGTTGTCGCTGACCTGTATTTGCCCGCGTTACGGGCGCCCCGAGCCTTGTAGAGAGTGGGGTTATTTTTATGGTACTGCCTGCGGACGGGGACCTATATTGATCCTCTCATCCTGGTTCGCCGGGCGGTTTCCCCCCGGCGATAAGCCAAAAATTACTTCTTCTTCACCGGACGCTGCCAGCCCTGTTTATGGACCTGCGGCACACGGCTTAAAACCAGTTCGTTGTCGGCGATATCGCGCGTGACCGTCGTACCGGCGGCAATCGTGACGCCTTTACCCACGGTCACCGGCGCCACCAGCTGAGTGTCGGAACCGACAAACACATCATCGCCAATAATGGTTTTGAATTTATTTGCGCCATCGTAGTTACAGGTAATGGTACCGGCGCCGATGTTCACGTTGTCGCCGATTTCCGCGTCGCCGAGGTAGGAGAGATGCCCTGCCTTCGAACCTTTACCCAGTCGCGCTTTTTTCATTTCTACGAAGTTGCCGACATGCGCACCTTCCAGCAGTTCGGCGCCTGGCCGCAGACGTGCGAACGGCCCGATGGTGCAGGCGGCCTGCAGATGAGCATCTTCCACCACCGAGTACGGGCTGATCTCACAATCATCGCCAATGGTGCTGTTCTTGATCACGCAGCCGGCGCCGATCTTCACGCGCTCACCCAGAACCACGTTGCCTTCGAGGATAACGTTAGTATCAATCTCCACATCACGCCCATGTTTCAGGGTACCACGGAGATCAAAACGCGCAGGATCGCGCAGCATCACGCCCGCCAGCAGCAGTTTTTCCGCCTGCTCGGCTTGATAAACGCGCTCCAGACGCGACAGCTGCAGGCGGTTGTTTACCCCTTCAACTTCGCTTAAGCGCTGCGGATGAACGGCAACGATTTCACGCCCTTCCTGATACGCCATGGCGATAATATCGGTGATGTAGTATTCGCCCTGCACATTGTTGTTCGTCAGCTTCGCCAGCCAGCGTTTTAAATCCGCCCCACCAGCGATCAAAATACCGGTGTTAATTTCCTGAATCTGACGCTGCGCATCGCTGGCATCTTTATGCTCCACGATGCCGGTTACCTGACCGTTTTCACGCGTAATGCGACCATATCCGCTCGGATCGTCCAGCTTTACCGTCAGCAGGCCAATGCCGCCCTGCGGCTTCGCCGCGCGCAGGCGTTGTAGCGTATCAACGGAAATCAGCGGAACATCGCCGTACAGCATCATGATGTCTTCATCATCATGGAAGAACGGCGCCGCCTGTTGCATGGCATGGCCGGTACCGAGCTGTTCAGCTTGTAAGACCCAGTTAAGATTATCTTCATGCAGCGTCTGGCGCAGCAAATCGCCACCGTGCCCGTACACCAGATGTACGGCCGAAGCACCGAGATCTTTAGTCGCATCAATAACATGTTGCACCATTGGCTTCCCGGCCAGGGAGTGCAGCACCTTAGGAAGATCGGAATACATGCGGGTCCCTTTGCCTGCGGCAAGGATAACCACGCTCATCGCACTGTTTGACATACGCATCCTGACAACAATTAGAACGAAAAGTAAAAGCCTTTCACGTTGAAATATCTACATATTTTTCATCATGAAACGAGACGAGGATAAAACGCTCAGGCTCAACGATATACACCATTTTATGGTGCTATTTTTCACCGCTGTAAATGAGTTTATCTCCTGAAAAAGCGCATAAGGGAGATAAATCCCTGCTATCCCACTGCTTTTCCTGTTTTTTTGACACCTGAATAAAGCAAATCAATAAAATAAAACATAGTTTCAATATTCATTAATTGTGACGCATCAAATAGAAACGCCATTTCATTATTATGATAATACTGCTCAATAATTACCCAGGAGACAAAAATGAATAAAAAAATACCTTTGGCATTAGCCCTTTGCAGCACAATTATCGCATTACCGCTGCAGGCTGACGAGCAGCATGTCTGGCGAGGCATCGCTTTTGGTCAATCAACTGACGTGAATTTTTCCTCCAACGTGCTGCCGGAAAAGATCGGCGTTAACGACGTAACGATAGCAGGCAAAAAACTGGCTCCGCAGGATACTGCCAACCTCCAGGCCCCCATCACCATTGAGAGCCGCGGCGGAAAAATAGCCAATTCGCACGACGGTTTGACCTTCTTTTATACCGAACTACCGGCCCGACAGAATTTCATCCTGCAGGCCACGGTGACGGTGGATCAATTTGGTCCAGAAAATGGCGCCCTTCCGGCTGCACAGGAGGGCGCCGGGCTGCTGGTACGCGATATCATCGGCCATCCGCGGCAGCAGCCTTTGGTGGTTGGCTACGAAGAGTTTCCGGCGGCATCCAATATGGTCATGAACGCGATTATGACCCAGGATAAAAAAGATCGCTCGCACGTCAAACTCCAGGCCATCACCCGGGAAGGGATCGCGCAACCGTGGGGAAACGCAGGTTCGACTATCAACCGGCTGAGTTATAAAGAGAATATCGATCTTAAACAGACACCGGACTTCCAGCTCAGACTCGAACGAACCAACGAAGGATTTGTAACATCATGGGCGCCAGTCGGCAGCGATAAGTGGGTGAGCCAAAAAGTGCCTCATGCCGATCTGATCACCCAACAGGATAAAGATAGCTACTACGTTGGCTTTTTTGCCTCTCGTAACGCCAAAATCACCGTCAGCCATGCATCTCTGGTGACATCCCCGGCGAATACCGTTGCTTCACAGCCCTATGTTGCCAAAACCTGGCCGGTTGTGATGCAAATCGCCTCAGGCGCAGTAAGCCAGAGCGCAGATTACGTATTGCAGGCCCGGGCCAGTAGCGACGGTAACTTCACGGTTCGTCAGGATGAGGTGACGATTGGGATGAATAAAAAGGTCAAGGCCGGTGAGATGTTTACTCAACCCGCGACGCTCAAAGAGAAAAGTACCTTTGAGATTGTTTTTACACCCACCAGCAGCCAAAAACCCATCACACAAAGCCTGACGGTTGAACGCAGCCACCGCATTGAAGGGAGTACGCTACATGTCTCCCCTGAGGGGCTGTCTGACGCGAAAGGGACGCTTGATTCTCCGCTCGATCTCTCCACCGCGGTCGATTTGTTGCCTCCGGGCGGAAAGATTATCTTAGCCGCCGGGGATTATCCGCAAACGGTGATTCCGCTACAGGCCAGCGGGCTCAGAGAAAAGGTAAAAACGCTGCAGGCCGACGACAAGGCGGTTATTCATGGCCTGCTGCTGGATGCAAGCTACTGGCATATCAAGGGTATCTCAATAACAGACAAGAGCCTGCGCATACAGGGCAGCCATAACCTGATCGAGAACGTCACCGCCTACAAAAACGAGGATACCGGGATCCAGATCTCCTCCCCGGACAAAACCGATCGCCCGCTATGGGCCAGCTACAACCGGGTCGTGAACTCAGAATCCTACGGCAATGAGGATCCCGGTAAGATTAACGCCGATGGTTTCGCCGTAAAAATGCGGGTAGGGGAAGGTAATCGCCTGGAAGGCTGCTACTCACACGACAATATCGATGACGGATTCGACCTGTTTAACAAAATCGAAGACGGTGCCAATGGCGTTGTGGTGATCGAGAATTCAATTGCCCGCAATAACACCAGTAACGGTTTTAAACTCGGTGGGGAAGGGCAGCCGGTTGCCCACGAAATACGTAACAGCATTGCTATCGGTAACCATCTGGACGGGTTCACTGATAATTTCAATCCCGGCAAGCTGGTGGTGGTCAATAACGTCGCGGTAGATAACCAGCGCTTTAACTATCTCTTCCGCCCCAGCCCATACGGTAAGCCAGAGACTCAAGGCAACTTCAGCGACAATCTGTCGCTGCGCAGCCAGCCCGGAAAATATGATGATGCCGTTGTCGGGAATATTGAAGATAACAACTACTTTATTCGCGGGGGAAAAAGCGTCAATGCAGAGGGGAAAACCATTCTGAGCACCGATTATCAAACCCTGGCGCTACCGGATCCGCTGCTGCGTCATGCCGATGGCAGTTTTGCTACCGGAGACTTTCTCAACCGTAGATAGCAATATCCGGCTGAGAAAAACACAAAGGCCGCCCTCGGGCGACCTTTTTTGTTCTGCTTCGCACCGCAGGTGTTGTCGTTTTCGTTAGCGGTACAGCGCAAATGCAGAGAGGCTGGCGACTTAGTGATTGAAGGTACCGAAAGTGACGTTCATAGCACTGAAGAAAGCGATGATTTTGTTAAGCAGTTTCATGATGACTTCCTGGATAAAGAATGTGTTCTGGTAAATTTGTTTTGTGATTTACATCACAAAAACAAGTCTACGCTTCATTTTTTAACCGATCAACAAAAATGAGACGCTCATCACAAAAAATTAAAATGCCATTTTAGTTTTGATAAATTTGAAACGAAGCCATAAAAAAAGCCAGCCTGGAAACCAGACTGGCTTTTTAACTTTCAAGCCGGTGTTACATCGCTTTTTTGGTCAACTCGATAACGCGCAGTTTGGCGATCGCTTTGGCCAGTTCCGCGGACGCCTGAGCGTAATCCACGTCGCCGTGAGAGCTGTTAATGTGCTCTTCCGCTTTACGCTTCGATTCCAGGGCTCGCGCTTCGTCGAGATCCTGGCCACGAATTGCCGTATCAGCCAGAACGGTCACGCTACCAGGCTGCACTTCAAGAATGCCGCCAGACAGATAGATAAACTCTTCATGACCGTGCTGTTTAACGATGCGAATCATACCAGGCTTAATGGCGGTGAGCAGCGGTGCGTGACCCGGGTAAATACCCAGTTCACCTTCACTACCCGTTACCTGGATTTTTTCGACCAGACCGGAGAACATTTGCTGCTCCGCGCTGACGACGTCCAGGTGGTAAGTCATTGCCATATCACCCTCCGATTAAGGCGTTAAAGTTTTTTGGCTTTTTCCACGGCTTCGTCGATAGAACCGACCATGTAGAACGCCTGCTCTGGCAGGTGATCGTATTCGCCTTCCATGATGCCTTTAAAGCCACGGATGGTGTCTTTCAGGGAGACATACTTGCCCGGAGAACCGGTAAATACTTCTGCCACGAAGAACGGCTGGGACAGGAAGCGCTGAATCTTACGTGCGCGAGCTACCACCAGTTTGTCTTCTTCAGACAGTTCATCCATACCGAGGATGGCGATGATGTCTTTCAGTTCCTGATAACGTTGCAGCAGGGACTGTACGCCACGTGCGGTGTCGTAGTGCTCCTGACCCACAACCAGCGGATCCAGCTGACGGCTGGTGGAGTCCAGCGGGTCAACGGCCGGGTAGATACCCAGAGACGCGATCTGACGGCTCAGTACCACGGTTGCATCAAGGTGAGCAAAGGTGGTGGCTGGTGACGGGTCAGTCAAGTCATCCGCAGGGACGTATACGGCCTGTACGGAAGTGATAGAACCGGTTTTGGTGGAGGTGATACGTTCCTGCAGAACACCCATCTCTTCCGCCAGGGTCGGCTGATAACCTACCGCTGAAGGCATACGACCCAGCAGTGCGGATACTTCAGTACCGGCCAGGGTATAACGATAGATGTTATCGACGAACAGCAGAACGTCACGACCTTCGTCACGGAATTTCTCAGCCATGGTCAGGCCGGTCAGAGCAACGCGCAGACGGTTTCCCGGCGGCTCGTTCATCTGGCCATAAACCAGGGATACTTTATCCAGAACGTTGGAGTCGGTCATTTCGTGGTAGAAGTCGTTACCCTCACGAGTACGTTCACCTACGCCCGCAAACACGGAGTAACCGGAGTGCTCGATCGCGATGTTACGGATCAGCTCCATCATGTTTACGGTTTTACCTACACCCGCACCACCGAACAGACCAACTTTACCGCCCTTAGCGAACGGACACATCAGGTCGATAACTTTGATGCCGGTTTCCAGCAGTTCCTGAGAGCTGGACAGCTCCTCATAGGACGGAGCTGCACGGTGAATAGCCCAACGCTCTTCTTCGCCGATGTCGCCTTTCATATCGATCGGCTGACCCAGCACGTTCATGATACGACCCAGCGTTGCTTTACCAACCGGGACTTCGATCGGGTGCTCAAGGTCTTTAACTTCCAGACCACGACGCAGACCGTCGGAAGAACCCATGGCGATAGCACGTACGATACCACCGCCGAGCTGCTGCTGAACTTCCAGCACCAGGCTCTCATTACCATTCTGTACCTCAAGAGCATCGTACACGCGCGGTACGGCATCCTGAGGGAATTCGACGTCAACCACGGCGCCGATTACCTGGACAATTTTTCCAGTAGCCATCTTGAATCCTCTACGAATTAACCTGGTTATACCGCGGATGCACCACCGACGATCTCGGTGAGTTCCTGAGTAATGCTGGCCTGACGAGCTTTGTTGTATACCAACTGCAGCTCTTTAATCAGGCTGCCGCCATTATCGGTTGCGGCTTTCATCGCCACCATACGTGCGGCCTGCTCGCTGGCCAGGTTTTCTACCACGCCCTGATAAACCTGGGACTCGACATAACGACGCAGGAGGGTATCCAGCAGCGCTTTCGGGTCTGGCTCATACAGATAATCCCAGGATTTACGCTTCAGCTCAGCATCTTCTGATGCCGGTAACGGCAGCAGCTGAGTGATGGTCGGAGTCTGGGACATGGTATTAATAAATTTGTTGCTGACAACGTACAGCTTGTCCAGACGGCCTTCATCATAGGCCTGCAACATCACTTTTACCGGGCCGATCAGTTCGGACAGCGATGGGTTATCCCCCATGCCAGTCACCTGGGCGACAATATTGCCACCGACGGAACTAAAGAAAGATACGCCTTTAGAGCCGATCATTGCGATGTCGCACTGAACGCCTTTATCGGACCATACTTTCATATCTGCCAGCACTTTCTTGAACAGGTTAATGTTCAAGCCGCCGCACAGACCACGGTCGGTCGACACCACCAGGTAGCCCACGCGTTTAACGTCGCGTTCTTCCAGGTACGGGTGCTTATATTCCAGATTACCGTTTGCAAGGTGACCAATCACTTTGCGCATAGTATCTGCATAAGGACGGCTGGCCGCCATGCGCTCCTGCGATTTACGCATTTTGGAAGCGGCGACCATTTCCATCGCTTTAGTGATCTTTTGCGTGTTCTGGACGCTTGCGATCTTACTACGTATCTCTTTTGCGCCGGCCATGAACTTCTCCTCAATGCCTTGCGGCCTGCCCTAAGGCAAGCCGCCAGACTTTACCAGGACTGGGTTGCTTTAAAGGAGTCGAGGATGCTTTTCAGCTTGCCTTCGATCTCGTCGTTATAGCCACCGGTCTGGTTAATCTCTTGCATCAGCGGAGCGTGGTCACGGTCAACGTAAGCCAGCAGAGCGGCTTCGAAGCTACCGATTTTCGCCAGTTCCACATCTTCGAGGTAACCGCGTTCAGCAGCAAACAGGACCAGACCCTGCTGTGCTACAGACATAGGTGCATACTGTTTCTGTTTCAGCAGCTCGGTTACTTTCTGACCATGGCTCAGCTGTTTACGGGTTGCTTCATCCAGATCGGATGCGAACTGAGAGAACGCAGCCAGTTCACGATACTGTGCCAGCGCGGTACGGATACCACCGGACAGTTTCTTGATGATCTTGGTCTGAGCAGCACCACCCACACGGGATACGGAGATACCCGGGTTAACCGCAGGACGAATACCGGAGTTAAACAGGTTGGTTTCCAGGAAGATCTGACCATCGGTAATGGAGATTACGTTGGTCGGAACGAACGCAGAAACGTCACCCGCCTGGGTTTCGATAATCGGCAGTGCGGTCAGGGAGCCGGTTTTACCTTTAACTTCACCTTTGGTGAATTTCTCAACGTATTCCGCGTTAACGCGGGATGCGCGCTCCAGCAGACGGGAGTGGAGGTAGAACACGTCGCCCGGGAATGCTTCACGTCCTGGCGGACGACGGAGCAGCAGGGAAACCTGACGGTAAGCAACAGCCTGTTTAGACAGGTCATCGTAAACGATCAGCGCATCTTCACCGCGATCGCGGAAGTATTCGCCCATTGCGCAACCGGCATACGGTGCCAGGTATTGCAGTGCAGCAGATTCAGAAGCGGTCGCCACAACAACGATAGTGTTGGACAGCGCGCCGTGCTCTTCCAGTTTACGTACCACGTTAGAAATGGTGGACGCTTTCTGGCCGATAGCAACGTAGACGCACTTGATACCGGAATCACGTTGGTTGATGATCGCATCGATTGCCATCGCGGTTTTACCGGTCTGACGGTCACCGATGATCAGCTCACGCTGGCCACGGCCGATTGGAATCATGGCATCGACGGATTTATAACCGGTTTGTACCGGCTGATCAACGGACTGACGTTCGATAACGCCCGGAGCGATAACTTCGATTGGCGAGAAGCCATCGTGCTCAACCGGACCTTTACCGTCGATAGGTGCACCCAGGGTGTTCACCACGCGACCCAGCAGGCCACGGCCAACCGGAACTTCAAGGATACGGCCAGTACATTTAACCTTCATGCCTTCGGCGAGGTCAGCGTACGGACCCATGACTACTGCACCTACGGAGTCGCGCTCCAGGTTCAGTGCGATAGCGTAACGGTTACCCGGCAGGGAAATCATCTCACCCTGCATACAATCGGCCAGGCCGTGGATGCGGATAACACCGTCACTGACGGAAACAATAGTACCTTCGTTGTGAGCTTCGCTCACCACATTGAACTGAGCAATGCGCTGCTTGATCAGTTCGCTGATTTCGGTGGAATTCAGTTGCATGCTCCAGTCCCCTTAAGACTGCAAGACGTCTGCAAGGCGATCAAGACGGCCGCGTACGCTACCATCAATGACCATATCACCCGCACGGATGATAACACCTGCCATAACAGACTTATCGATTTTGCAATTCAGCTTAACTTTGCGTGACAGACGTTTTTCCATCGCGCCGACGATCTTCTCAAGCTGTGCTTCACTCAACTGGGAGGCAGAAATAACATCTACCTCTGCGGTTGCCTCACTGGCAGCGCGCAGGTGAATAAATTGCTCAAGAACATCCGGGAGCACTTGCAGACGACCATTTTCAGCCATAACCCGAATCAGGTTCTGGCCATTTTCGTCCAGTTGCTCACCGCATACCGCAATGAACGCGTCAGAGAGCGTTTCCGGCGCCAGAGCACCGGACAGAAGCTCTGCCATTTGTTCGTTTTTGGTCACTTCAGCGGCAAACGCCAGCATATCCTGCCAGCGTTCAACACTTTTGTGTTCGACGGCAAAGTCAAAAGCTGCTTTGGCGTAGGGGCGAGCTACCGTTACAAATTCAGACATCAGCCCCTCCCTCCTTACAGTTCAGCGACAAGTTTGTCCACGATGTCGCTGTTAGCAGCTTCATCCACGGAACGTTCGATGATCTTCTCGGCGCCAGCAACAGCCAGGATTGCGACCTGCTTACGCAGCTCCTCGCGAGCACGTTTACGTTCGGCATCGATTTCAGCCTGCGCCTGTGCGACGATTTTGGTGCGTTCCTGTTCTGCTTCAGCTTTAGCTTCGTCCAGCATCTGAGAGCGACGCTTGTTCGCCTGCTCGATGATGACCTGAGCTTCCGCTTTCGCTTTTTTCAGCTGGTCGGTCGCGTTGGCCTGTGCAAGGTCCAAATCTTTCTTAGCGCGTTCTGCAGAAGCCAAACCGTCAGAAATCTCTTTCTGACGTTTTTCGATGGCAGCCATTAACGGCGGCCATACGTACTTCATGCAGAACCATACGAAAAGAACAAACGCGATGGCCTGGCCGAGGATTGTTGCGTTCATGTTCACAGCACAATACCTCTTAAATTAACTCTGTGGCTTAGGTTTCTTTCGAACAACTTACTACGCGACAGCAAACATCACGTACAGACCCAGACCTACAGCGATCATCGGGATAGCATCCACCAGACCCATAACGATAAAGAACTGAGTACGCAGCAGAGGAATCAGATCCGGTTGACGCGCTGCGCCTTCCAGGAATTTGCCCCCGAGGATGCCGATACCGATCGCAGCACCGATCGCCGCCAGACCCATCATCACAGCGGCAGCCATGTACAGCAGATCCATATTCAGGTTTTCCATGACAGTCTCCAGTTTGTTTCAGTAAAAACGTAGTATGTTGGTAAAAATCAATGCTCTTCAGATGCCATCGACAGATAGACGATCGTCAGAACCATGAAGATGAAGGCTTGCAGCGTAATAATCAGGATGTGGAAAATGGCCCATGGCACATTCAGAACCCACTGTGACCACCACGGCAGCAGACCAGCAATCAGAATGAAAATCAGCTCACCGGCATACATGTTGCCGAACAGTCGCAGACCAAGTGAAACCGGTTTGGACAGCAGGCTTACCCCTTCAAGGATTAAGTTGACAGGAATGAACGCCCAGTGATTGAACGGCTGCAGCGTCAGTTCTTTAACGAACCCACCCACGCCTTTCATTTTGATGCTGTAGAAAAGAATCAGGATAAACACGCCAAGCGCCATCGACAGGGTGATGTTCACGTCAGCAGACGGAACCACGCGCAGTGCAGGCAGGCCGAAAATGTGTTCGCCGATATACGGAATCAGGTCGATTGGCAGCAGGTCCATCAGGTTCATCAGGAATACCCAGACGAACACGGTGAGGGCCAGCGGAGCAATCAGCTTGCTCTTGCCATGATACATGTCTTTGACGCTGCCATGGACGAAGCCAATGGTCATCTCGATAGCCGTCTGGAGTTTACCAGGAACACCGCTGGTCGCTTTTTTCGCAACGCTACGGAAAATGGTAAGGAACAACAGACCGAGCACCACTGAGAAGAACATGGAGTCAATGTTGAGCGTCCAGAAGGTGGCCGGGGGGTTGTGCGGATCCACCAGCGAGAAAGTACGCAGGTCCAGCTGAAGGTTGTTCAGATGGTGGCCTATGTATTCCTGCGGCGTCATATTTTCTGCAGCCATGATGCCTTTTACCCTTTGTTGTTAATTACAGCTGGTGCCAGAATTTGTACCACCAGCACCAAAACCCACGTCACTATCAGCGGCATGAATACCACTTTGAATACGGCCAGCGCCACCGCGAGGAGGGCAAAGGTCAGCAACACCTTGAAAGCTTCGCCGAAGGCGAAGGTCCAGGCCACTCGGCCTTTAGATGGTGTATGCGCCTGATGACGCCAGGCAAAAATCATAAACAACATGTTTGGCAAAACAACCGCCAAACCTCCGCATACTGCGGAGACGCCCCAGAAGGGGTCTTTTAGGCTGAACAGCAGTCCACTTGCTATTACTGCCAGTAACTGAATAAACAGAAGCTTACGAGCAACGTTTCGACTCAAGAGCGACACAGACATCACGTTTTTACTCCTGCTCCCTTCGAGGTATGTCGCGTGTCGTATAAAACGTCCTTTAAGACGAAGAGTCAAGCATCAAAAAGCGGACAAATTATACGGTGACGCCCCGTGATTTCAAACAATAAGTAGCAAAATAGTGAATAAATGTTTAATTATTTTCCAGCAGGCAACTTTTCCTGCATTTTGCCAATCTGTGAGCCGTCATACGAAACTGCAAATACTGAGAAAACACAGAGATTAAAGCGTGCACCAGATCACATATTAAACATTTTAGAGTAAAGCGAATTAATTCCGCTCATAAATTGTCTGTTTTCATCTTTTTGATATTAAAGATAAAAAATGAGCAGTTTTTATAAAACAACCGCGCATACAATGAAAACCTTTTATTGACATTTATAATAAATATTTAACATCTGTATGCCCTGTCAGTTGCTCGATTTTTAGCGTACTGATATTTTCAATGTTGACTATTTTATGGGTTAACCAACCGTTAAAGTTAACTTCGAGATAACCCATAGTAAAAACATGGTTAAAACACGCCGGGAATAGCTCGCAGTGACATTTATTTTTGTAACATGCGGCGGTCTCATTTTTTTCACATTTTTTGATAAAAACTAAATCATTTTTGGCTTAATAACCACCAGGTGACGCTCCCCTTCCAGCTCAGGAACATGCAGCCTGATGATCTCGCTGACGGTGTATCCTTCGGGAAGATTTGCCATTTCATCTTCCTGGGCCACCCCTTTCAACGCATAGAAGCAGCCGGTTTCCGACGGCAGATGATGACACCAGCTGACCATGTCATTCAACGAGGCAAATGCGCGGCTGATGACGCCATCGAACGGCGGCTCAGCGGGGAAATCTTCCACGCGGCTCTGAACCGGGGCGATATTCTCCAGTTTTAACTCATGCTGGACCTGACGAAGAAAACGCACGCGCTTACCGAGGCTGTCCAGCAGCGTGAAATGTGCTTGCGGGAGAACTATCGCCAGCGGGATTCCCGGTAGTCCAGGCCCTGTTCCGACATCGATAAAACGCGTTCCCTGCAGGTACGGCGCAACAACAATGCTATCGAGGATATGGCGAATCAGCATCTCATTCGGATCGCGAACGGAAGTCAGATTGTAGGCTTTGTTCCACTTATCCAGCATGCCAACGTAGGCCACCAGCTGGTTTTTCTGGTGATCGGTGAGCGAAATACCGGCTTCAGCCAGCAGACGAGAGAGTTTGTTGAGCACGTTCAGTACCTGTCCAGAAATAATGAGCCCGGAGGCGATGACGCTTACCGGGCCGGTGAATCAAAAAGGGCGGAGAAGCAGCCTGCTATCCGCCAAATTCCGCCTGTCAGGGCAATCAGGCGCTACGGCGCAGCATCCCCTGCTTTTTCAGCCAGACCAGCAAAATAGAGATCGCCGCTGGCGTGATGCCGGAAATACGCGAAGCCTGACCGATTGAAGACGGTTTGTGATCGTTGAGCTTGGCAATCACCTCATTCGACAACCCGATCACCTGACGATAATCAAGCGTTGCCGGCAGGATCGTATTCTCATTACGCTGCTGTCTTTCGATCTCTTCCTGCTGACGAGCAATATACCCTTCGTATTTCACCTGGATTTCGACCTGTTCTGCGGCCTGCACATCTTCGAGGCCCGGCGCGAACGGCGACAGCTGAACCAGCTGCTCATAGGTCATTTCCGGACGACGGAGTAAATCTTCTCCACTCGCTTCGCGAGAAAGTGGTGCAGTCAGGTGAGCATTCACTTCTTCCGCACTGTCCGCCGCCGGATAAACCCAAGTGGATTTCAGACGCTGACGCTCCAGCTCAATGCTTTCCAGCTTCTCGTTGAAACGCGCCCAGCGTTCATCATCGACCAGACCCAGTTCACGCCCCTGTTCCGTCAGACGCAAATCGGCGTTATCTTCGCGCAGCATCAGACGATATTCGGCGCGTGAAGTAAACATCCGGTACGGTTCTTTGGTCCCCAGAGTACACAGATCGTCGACCAGCACGCCGAGGTAGGCTTCCGAACGCGCCGGCGCCCATCCCTCTTTTTCCGCAGAGAAACGACCGGCGTTCAGACCGGCAAGCAGCCCCTGGGCGGCAGCTTCTTCGTAACCCGTGGTGCCGTTAATCTGTCCGGCAAAGAACAGACCGTGGATATATTTACTTTCCAGCGTCGGCTTCAGATCGCGCGGGTCGAAAAAGTCGTACTCAATAGCGTAGCCTGGACGAACGATTCTGGCGTTCTCCATGCCTTGCATAGAGCGAACAATTTGCATTTGTACGTCAAACGGCAGGCTGGTGGAGATACCGTTTGGATAAATTTCGTTGGATGTCAGCCCTTCTGGCTCGAGGAAGATCTGATGCTGGTTACGATCGGCAAAACGCATCACTTTATCTTCGATCGACGGGCAATAACGCGGTCCGATCCCTTCAATCACCCCGGCATACATTGGGCTACGATCGAGGTTATTACGGATCACGTCGTGGGTTTTCTCGTTGGTATACGTGATATAGCACGGTACCTGCTGCGGATGCTGAGCCACATTGCCCATGAACGAGAAGACCGGCATGGGGTTATCACCATGCTGCGGCGCCAGAACGCTAAAATCGATGGTACGGGCGTCAATACGCGGCGGCGTACCGGTTTTCAGGCGGCTGACGCGCAGCGGCAGCTCACGTAAGCGGCGAGAAAGGGGGATGGACGGCGGATCGCCTGCGCGACCACCGCTGTAATTATCCAGTCCGATATGGATCTTGCCGTCAAGGAAGGTGCCGACGGTCAGGACCACCGCTTTGGCGCGGAATTTCAGACCCATCTGGGTAACGGCACCGACAACCCGATCGTTTTCAACAATCAGATCCTCAACCGCCTGCTGGAAGATCATCAGGTTGGGCTGGTTTTCCAGCGCAGTGCGCACCGCCTGACGATAGAGCACGCGGTCTGCCTGAGCGCGTGTCGCCCGTACCGCCGGGCCTTTGCTGGCGTTTAGTATCCTAAACTGAATGCCTGCCTGGTCGATCGCTTTCGCCATCAGTCCGCCAAGCGCATCCACTTCTTTTACCAGGTGTCCTTTCCCAATGCCGCCAATCGCCGGGTTGCAGCTCATCTGCCCCAACGTGTCGATATTGTGTGTCAAAAGCAGGGTCTGCTGACCCATTCGCGCTGCGGCCATCGCGGCCTCAGTGCCTGCATGACCCCCGCCAATGATGATGACGTCAAAAGGATCCTGATAAAACATGGTGGTATGCCTCGCATAAAGCGGTTTGAAAATGGATTGAAGCCCGGGCCGTGGATTCTACTCAACTTTAGTCGATCGAGAAAGCTCCGGGATCTTGAGTATTAAAAAGAAGATCTTTTATTTAGAGATCTGTTTTATTGTGATCTCTTATTAGGATCGAACCTTTCTGTGGATAAGCCGGATCCGCGTTTTAAGATCAAATGCTTAAGAAGGATCACTATCTGTGAATGATCGGTGATCCTGTTCCGTATAAGCTGGGATCAAAATGAAGGGTTATACACAGGTCAAAAAGCAGCCACTGGTTATACGTTGGATAACTACCGGTTGATCAGAGCTTTTAACTGTAGTTATCCACAGAAGATCGGACGATCTTTACAAAACTTAGAGTAAATCTTTCCAGGATCCGACCCAAATCTCAGCCGGATCCTCCGGAATTTCATGTTCCAGGACATTTATCTTCAGCGTTTCGCCGATCTGTTGGGCACCACATGCCTTCAATGCGCTGTCGATTTTGTCGATGGCGCCGCAAAAGGTGTCGTATTCGCGGCTACCAATACCTACGGCGCCAAAACGAACGGCGGACAGGTCTGCCTGCTTTTCCTGAAGCGCTTCATAGAACGGCAGCAGATTATCAGGGATATCGCCCGCACCATGTGTCGAGGAGATAACTAACCAGATCCCTTCAGCCTGCAGATCCTCGATCAACGGACCGTGCTGGATTTCGGTGCTGTAGCCCGCCTCTTCCAGCTTTTCAGCCAGATGCTCCGCTACATATTCCGCACTGCCCAGGGTACTGCCGCTGATAAGCGTAATGTCTGCCATGATCGTCTGCTCAATTATTCAGAGTGGCACATTGTACGCTGTGTGAGAGCTGGGATCTACCTGTGGAAAATGTGGGATTAAAAAAGCCCGATCACGGGCGGATGGTCCGCATGATCGGGTTCTGCAGGGAGATCAGGGTCTCGGTGGACTGAATTTCATCGATTGTTTGGATCTTGTTGATAAGTACCTGCTGCAGGGCATCGATTGAGCGGCACATCACCTTAATAAAGATGCTGTAGTGCCCGGTGGTGTAGTAGGCCTCGGTAACCTCGTCGAGGCTTTCGAGTTTGGCCAGCGCAGAGGGATAGTCTTTGGCGCTTTTCAAAATGATGCCGATAAAGCAGCAGACGTCGTAACCGAGCTGTTTGGGGTTCACGTCGATACGGGCACCGGTGATGATGCCCGCCTGTTTCATCTTCTCCACACGAACATGAATCGTCCCCGGGCTGACGCCAAACTGTTTGGCCAGTTCAGCATAGGCGGTACGGGCATTGGCCATTAAGGCTTCCAGAATGCCGCGGTCCAGATTGTCGATCTGATAATTTTCCATAGGTTTTTCTTATGATGTTTGATGATTCTTTCTATATTAGCCATATATTTTAATGAATCAAAAGTGAACATAGCTTTTTGTTGTTTGATTATTGAATTGGTGGTCGTTTTTGTTGCTTAATCAATATCAACAGGACGCAGGAGTAATAAAAAATGAAAACCGCATACATCGCAAAACAACGCCAGATTAGTTTCGTTAAGTCTCACTTTTCCCGCCAGCTGGAAGAGAAGCTTGGTCTGATTGAAGTCCAGGCACCTATCTTAAGCCGCGTAGGAGACGGGACTCAGGACAACCTGTCTGGTTGCGAGAAAGCGGTTCAGGTGAAAGTGAAAACACTGCCAGACGCCCAGTTCGAAGTGGTTCATTCACTGGCGAAGTGGAAACGTCAAACCCTGGGACAACACGACTTCAGCGCGGGCGAAGGGCTGTACACGCACATGAAGGCCCTTCGCCCCGATGAAGACCGACTGACCGCCATTCACTCCGTTTACGTCGACCAGTGGGACTGGGAACGCGTGATGGGTGATGATGAACGTCATGTCGGCACATTAAAATCAACCGTAGAGGCTATCTACGCCGGGATCAAAGCGACCGAGGCCGCCGTATGTAAAGAGTTCGGCCTGACGCCGTTCCTGCCGGAACAGATTCAGTTTGTCCATAGCCAGACGCTGCTGAGCCGTTATCCGGATCTCGATGCCAAAGGCCGCGAGCGGGCGATTGCCAAAGAGCTGGGAGCCGTATTCCTGATAGGGATTGGCGGTAAGCTTTCTGATGGTCAGCGTCACGACGTTCGTGCGCCGGATTATGATGACTGGAGTACGTCGGTTGAGGAAGGCTTTAGCGGCCTGAACGGCGATATTCTGGTGTGGAACCCGGTGCTGGAAGACGCTTTCGAGCTCTCCTCTATGGGGATCCGCGTGGATGCCGAGGCCCTGAAGCGCCAGCTGGCGATCACCGGTGATGAGGATCGTCTGAAACTGGAGTGGCACCAGGCGCTGCTGCGCGGTGAAATGCCGCAGACTATTGGCGGCGGCATTGGTCAATCCCGTCTTACCATGCTGCTGCTGCAGCTGGATCATATCGGCCAGGTGCAGTGCGGCGTATGGCCGGCGCAGGTTCGTGAGAGCGTGACTTCGCTCCTTTAATTGCCCGGAGAGATCCGTTAACGCCGCCAGCGTCGCAGCAGGCGGCTACGTAACCCGGTATCAAAGCGCCAGATATGATCGAAGATGCGCATTATGCCGGGTTTGCCATGTACAGACATCGCCACCGCATGAAAGCGATGATGATGCTTGCGCTGTAGCTCCCCCACCTTATTGATCACCTCGTCCGGCAGCCGCTGGGCAATAAAATCGGAAATCACCACCGCATCGGCATCGACCCACTGCGGATTTTGCATTCGCTCAATGATCGAACGGAAACAGCTGGCTAAATCCGTACCGCCGCGAAAACGCTGGCTCAGGAAGCGGATCGCCTGCTCCAGACCCTGCGGGCCCGTCAGCTCGTAATGCACGACTTCACTGGAGAAAAGCATAATAAAGCAGCGGCGATTGTCCGCCAGCGCCACCCGCATTAATGCCAGGCAAAATGCCTTGGCGCACTGTTCGTTGAAACCGCCCATCGAGCCGGAAGTATCGACGCAGACGATAAACGGTCCGCGCGGCTGCTCGTCAACATCTTGTCGGGTCACCGGCCGCTCGGTGATTTTTTCCCGCCAGGCGTCGCCATGTAGCCGATAGGTCAGCAGCTGCTTTTCTACCAGCTTGCGATAGAACTCGAATTCCAGTTCAGTGATCCCCAGCGTCGCCAGCTCCGGCGGCAGCAGGCGCAGGATATCGTCGCTCTGTTGTAGGCCATCAACCTGTTCCGGTACCGTTGCCGGCTCACGCACCAGGCTGCGAAAGGCTTCCATCGGCGCATCCTTTTTCGGTACCGATTTGGCTTCCCGCGAGCGGCCTAACTGTTCAGCCAGCTGCATCAGCTCCGGCTGCTGGCTGAGAAAGTCACCGTAGCGAACGATCAGCTGATAGTCACCGCGCTTCAGCTCACCTGCGCTCATATCCCACAGCCGGCCCGCGGCGTTATCGTTTTCCACCAGCACCGGCTCCAGCTGCCCGCTCAGCGTCATCCTCTCCTGGACTTCGCTCAGCAGCTGATCGCGTTCTTCATCCAGTAGCTGCTGGTTGAGTGTGGTTGCCTGCACCACCAGACTCAGACGCCAGCGCTGTAAAAACAGGGTATGTAGTGCGGGCGTGAAGGTCGCATTGTCATCCACCAGCAGCTGCGCCTGGGCTGCAAACGGCGAGTGCAGCTGATGCAGCTGGCCAAGGATCTGCGGGAGCTGCACGATGAACTGCGAGGTGGAGAGCAGCTGCGATCGCTGATAGTGCTGTACTTCAATATCCAGCTCCGGCGGGATCGGCGTCTCTTTGAGTCGTGCTCTGACGGCTTGCCGCCAGCGCGGAATATCGGCGGCGATAATATTCTTCAGGCGCGGAAATTTTTCGAAGAACACGGCAAGCTGAGGAGAGGCCAGCAGCGCCAGCAGCATCTCCTCGATCATCCCCTCTTCGCTGACTGCCAGCATGACATTCAGCATATCCAGCGTCATGGCTGTCGCGCCTGTTTAATCTGCGTGCCGACGTCCTGCAGGCTGGCTTCAATACGTCCTAGCCAGTCACCGGGAATAAACAGACATTTTTGCTGTTCGCTAAAGCGGTTATGTTGCTGGTGCCACTCGTCATCCAGCGCTTCCAGCTGCTGGCGGATTTCTGCCGGCATGTTTTCTTGCGATTCGCTGCCGGGCAACGAAAGACGGGATCCTTGCAGGCTGACGTCGCGCACAACCAGATGCTGGCTGGCATCGACATCGATATTCAGCTGCTGGGCGAAACCAATGCCATTAAGCTTGCCGCGGATTTCACCGCCTTTTTCCAGCCAGTGCGAAAGCTCTTCGCGGACGAAGGTAATATGAATCACTTCCATATCGTGCAGCTTAAGCGGCTGCTGGAGCAGCAGAGTCAGCGTGGTATCTTTGAGTTCAGACGGTAATTCATAATGCGGCTTACGGCTGAACATCCCGCCGAGGCGCGTGACCTTCAGCGCGGTTTTGTCGCTGTGCTGCTGTTGGATTTGGATGCGTCTTTGGGTTATGGCGCCCAGTTTGGTCAGCATTGCCTGCTGTTGCCAGGCATGGCTGGTCATCAAGGTTTCCAGCTGCTGTGACATCAGATTCATGCTTTCGATATCGTGCCACAGACAATCTTTCAGCAAAATCAGATCGATAGGAGCAATAGTATCCCGGCCGCTGAAGAAGGCGCTGGCCTGCAGCAGACGAATGGCCTTTTTCCAGCGCCGATCCGAGACATAAGGCGAACCCGGTAACGTATCCAGCTGCTGGCGGAGCTGGAAGATAAGCTCAAACACACTATCCGGAAGCTTCACGGCGCTGATATCCTGCTGCCACTGCCGGAACTCTTCGTCGCTGACCTGCAGGCTGGCGGGGACCGGGTTGCTGTTTTCATCCTGCTGGCTTATCAGCATCGAGCGGAAGTTCGTTTTATCCTGAACCTTATCCAGCCATAAACGGATGAGCATACGGTCGTACAGCGCTTCAAGGCTGCTGTCCGCTTCCGGTAATTCGTTTGAGGCCGCCACCAGCAGGCGCATGGGGATTTTTTCTTCTTTCGCCCCGTTGCGGAAATGACGTTCGTTGATTGCCGTCAGTAAGGTGTTGAGGATAGCCGGCCCGGCTTTCCAGATTTCATCGAGGAAGACAATTTCGGCTTCCGGAAGATAGCCTGTCGTCAGGCGCTCGTAGCGTCCTTCATCCTTCAGCGCCTGGATGGAGAGTGGACCAAAAACCTCTTCCGGAGTGGAAAAGCGGGTCATCAGGTATTCAAAGGCGCGGGCTTGCTGAAAGGCAAATTTGAGGCGGCGGGCGATCAGGCTTTTAGCGATGCCCGGCGGACCGAGTAAAAAAACGCTTTCGCCGCTGAGTGCGGCAAGCAGGCAGAGTCGTATCGCGTGACTGCGTTCGAACAAACCTTTTTCGAGGGAGGCGCTGAGCCGGGAAATTCTTTCTGCCAGTAAATGTGATTGAGCCATAATTGAGTTGCGTGCTTTTTCATGTGTCGTTATTGATCCGAGTATAGATGTTTGATTAGGGATGGTAATAGCCTGAAGAATCGATTTATTTTCTTTGAGTCAGGTTAATATGATGTTCGTTAGGGGTACGATTCAGCAAATAATCGTGCATACTGTGCGCTTTTTGTGGGCCAAGGGACTAGGCACACATTTGTTTTATAAACGAAAAGACTAGTCTATGAGCACTGATAATAAGCAATCGTTGCCAGCAATAACGCTGGCGGCTATCGGCGTGGTATACGGAGATATCGGTACCAGTCCGCTGTATACACTTCGGGAATGTCTGTCTGGTCAGTTTGGGTTTGGCGTTGAACGTGATGCTGTTTTTGGCTTTCTGTCGCTAATATTCTGGCTATTGATCTTTACCGTATCACTCAAATATATCACCTTCGTCATGCGCGCAGATAACGCCGGTGAAGGGGGGATCCTGACGCTGATGTCGCTGGCGGGCCGCAATACGTCCGCGCGAATGACGTCGGTTCTGGTTATTCTTGGCCTGATCGGCGGCAGCTTCTTCTATGGCGAAGTGGTGATTACGCCGGCGATTTCGGTCATGTCGGCTATTGAAGGGCTGGAAATTATCGCCCCTAATCTGGATACCTGGATTGTCCCCATCTCCATTATCGTGCTGACGCTGCTGTTTGCTATCCAGAAGCACGGCACCAGTATGGTCGGCAAGCTGTTCGCGCCGATTATGCTGATTTGGTTCCTGCTGCTGGCGGTACTGGGCGCGCGCAGCATTATCGCCAACCCGGAAGTGCTGCAGGCGCTAAACCCTTACTGGGCGGTTCATTTCTTCCTTGAATATAAAACCGTCTCTTTTGTTGCGCTGGGCGCGGTGGTGCTGTCCATTACCGGTGTTGAAGCGCTGTATGCGGATATGGGGCACTTTGGCAAACTTCCGATTCGCCTGGCCTGGTTCTCGGTGGTACTGCCCTCGCTGGTGCTGAACTACTTCGGTCAGGGAGCGCTGCTGTTGCAGCACCCGGAGGCGATCAAAAACCCCTTCTTCCTGCTGGCCCCTGAATGGGCGCTGATTCCGATGCTGATCATTGCGGCGCTGGCGACGGTTATCGCCTCGCAGGCGGTAATTTCCGGCGTCTTCTCGCTGACTCGCCAGGCGGTTCGTCTGGGATATCTGTCGCCGATGCGGATTATTCATACCTCGGAAATGGAGTCCGGACAGATCTATATTCCGTTCATCAACTGGCTGCTGTATGTCTCGGTGGTGATCGTGATTATCAACTTCGAGCACTCTTCGAACCTGGCGGCGGCGTACGGGATCGCGGTAACGGGAACCATGGTGTTGACCACGATTCTCTTCACTACGGTCGCGCGTAAAAACTGGCGCTGGAATAAGTTCGTTGTCGCGCTGCTCCTGATCGCCTTTATGAGCATTGATTTTCCGCTGTTCTCGGCCAACCTCGATAAGATTGTTTCCGGCGGCTGGCTGCCGTTAACCCTGGGTCTGGTGATGTTCACCGTGATGACGACCTGGAAAAGCGAGCGTTTCCGTCTGCTGCGTCGGATGCATGAACACGGTAACTCTCTGGAAGCGATGATCTCTTCCCTGGAGAAATCACCGCCGGTTCGCGTGCCGGGGACTGCCGTATATATGTCCCGTGCGCTGAACGTGATTCCGTTTGCCCTGCTGCATAACCTGAAGCACAACAAGGTGCTGCATGAACGCGTGATTCTGCTGACGCTGCGTACTGAAGATGCGCCTTATGTGCATAACGTCCGCCGGGTGCAGATTGAGCAAATCTCACCGTCGTTCTGGCGCGTGGTGGCCAGCTACGGCTGGCGCGAAACGCCAAACGTGGAAGAGGTGTTCCACCGCTGCGGGCTGGAAGGCCTGAGCTGCCGGATGATGGAAACCTCCTTCTTTATGTCGCATGAATCGCTGATTATCGGCAAACGGCCATGGTATCTGCGTTTGCGCGGAAAACTGTACCTCCTGCTGCAGCGTAACGCCCTGAGGGCGCCGGACCAGTTTGAAATCCCGCCAAACCGGGTGATTGAACTCGGTACCCAGGTCGAAATCTGATGCTCTGAAGCCCTTCCACGTGAAGGGCTTTTTTTGGTTTTTTGCCCCGCTTCACTTTTCCTTCCCGGCGTTTGCGAAACGTTTCGATGGCGATCACATTTCTCTCTTCTGGTGATGGTTTTTCGCGCGTGTATTGACAATACTTGCGACAGCGAAACGTTTCGCTAATGGAGCAAAAGAGAAAAATGAAAAAAGGCGCCGTACTTAACGCTGATATTTCTTCGGTTATCTCCCGCCTGGGTCATACCGATACGCTGGTGGTCTGCGATGCCGGTTTACCGGTTCCCCGCAGCAGCGCGCGCATCGATATGGCATTAACCCAGGGCGTTCCCTCCTTTATGCAGGTTCTGGAGGTGGTGACGGCGGAAATGCAGGTTGAGGCGGCGATCCTGGCGGAAGAGATAAAAACTCATAATCCGCAGCTCCATACGACGTTGCTCACTCACCTTGAGCTGCTGCAGCAACACCAGGGAAACACCATTGAAATTCGTTACACCAGTCATGAGCAGTTTAAAAAACAAACCGCAGATAGTCAGGCGGTGATTCGCAGCGGGGAGTGTTCCCCGTATGCGAACGTTATTCTCTGTGCCGGCGTGACGTTCTGAGGTCGCCGATATGGAAGCCTTATTGCAATTAAAAGGGATCGATAAAGCGTTCCCTGGCGTTAAGGCGCTCTCCGGCGCCTCGCTCAATGTCTATGCTGGCCGCGTGATGGCGCTGGTCGGCGAAAACGGCGCCGGCAAATCCACCATGATGAAGGTGCTGACCGGGATCTATACCCGCGATGCCGGCTCGCTGTTGTGGCTCGGCAAAGAGATCACCTTCAACGGACCGAAATCCTCCCAGGAAGCCGGTATCGGCATTATTCACCAGGAACTCAATCTGATCCCACAGCTGACGATCGCGGAAAACATTTTTCTCGGTCGTGAGTTCGTGAACCGGTTTGGCAAAATCGACTGGAAAACAATGTATGCCGAAGCCGACAAACTGCTGGCAAAGCTGAATTTACGCTTTAACAGCCAGAAGCTGGTGGGCGATCTGTCGATTGGCGATCAGCAGATGGTTGAAATCGCCAAGGTGCTGAGCTTTGAGTCGAAGGTCATCATTATGGATGAACCAACGGACGCATTGACCGATACCGAAACGGAATCTCTGTTCCGCGTCATCCGCGAGCTGAAAGCGCAGGGGCGCGGAATTGTCTATATCTCTCACCGTATGAAAGAGATCTTCGAGATTTGCGATGATGTGACGGTCTTTCGCGACGGGCAGTTTATCGCCGAGCGCGAGGTAGCCAGTCTGAATGAAGATCTGCTGATCGAAATGATGGTTGGCCGCAAGCTGGAAGATCAGTACCCGCACCTGGATAAAGCGCCCGGTACGGTTCGTCTGAAGGTGGACAATCTGTGCGGACCGGGCGTTGAAAATGTGACCTTTTCCCTTCGTCAGGGCGAAATTCTCGGCGTCGCCGGGCTGATGGGGGCCGGACGCACGGAGTTGATGAAGGTGCTGTACGGCGCGCTGCCGCGCACCAGCGGTTCCGTCACGCTCGACGGCCATGAAGTGGTGACCCGTTCCCCTCAGGATGGTCTGGCAAACGGGATTGTCTATATTTCCGAAGACCGCAAGCGCGATGGCTTAGTGCTCGGTATGTCGGTGAAAGAAAACATGTCGTTAACGGCACTGCGCTATTTCAGCCATGCTGGTGGCCGCCTGAAACACAAAGATGAGCAGCAGGCGGTGAGCGATTTTATCCGCCTGTTCAATGTGAAAACGCCGTCAATGGAACAGGCAATAGGTCTGCTCTCCGGCGGTAACCAGCAAAAAGTGGCCATCGCCCGCGGGCTGATGACGCGGCCGAAGGTGCTGATCCTTGATGAACCGACCCGCGGCGTGGACGTGGGGGCGAAGAAAGAGATCTATCAGCTGATCAACCAGTTTAAAGCCGATGGTCTGAGCATCATTCTGGTCTCTTCGGAGATGCCGGAAGTGCTGGGCATGAGCGATCGCATCATCGTGATGCATGAAGGGCATCTCGGCGGTGAGTTCACACGCGAGCAGGCCACCCAGGAAGTATTGATGGCTGCCGCTGTGGGCAAGCTTAACCGTGTGAATCAGGAGTAAAAAAGATGACAACCCAGGCTGTTACTGGTCGCCGCTATTTCACAAAAGCATGGCTGATGGAGCAAAAGTCGTTGATTGCCCTGCTGGTGCTGATAGCGATTGTTTCGACCATGAGCCCCAACTTTTTTACCGTTAATAACCTCTTCAATATTCTGCAGCAGACGTCGGTCAACGCCATTATGGCCGTCGGAATGACGCTGGTCATTCTGACCTCGGGGATCGACCTGTCCGTCGGCTCCCTGCTGGCGCTGACCGGCGCGGTTGCGGCATCGATTGTGGGGCTGGAGGTTAATGCGCTGGTGGCGATTGCCGCGGCGCTTGCTTTAGGCGCGGCAATTGGCGCAGTGACCGGCGTGATTGTGGCGAAAGGGCGTGTTCAGGCCTTTATCGCTACCCTGGTGATGATGTTGCTCCTGCGCGGGGTGACGATGGTCTACACCAACGGTAGTCCGGTGAACACCGGGTTTACTGATAACGCCGACCTGTTTGGCTGGTTTGGTATCGGGCGCCCGTTAGGGGTTCCGACGCCGGTGTGGATTATGGCAATCGTCTTTCTGGCGGCCTGGTACATGCTGCACCATACGCGGCTGGGTCGTTATATTTATGCGCTGGGCGGTAACGAGGCGGCAACTCGCTTATCCGGCATCAGCGTCAATAAAGTAAAAATCATCGTCTATTCGTTATGCGGCCTGCTGGCTTCGCTGGCGGGGATTATCGAAGTGGCGCGTCTCTCTTCCGCGCAGCCGACGGCGGGGACCGGCTATGAACTGGATGCTATCGCGGCGGTCGTGCTCGGCGGCACCAGTCTGGCGGGTGGTAAAGGCCGTATTGTCGGTACCTTGATTGGTGCGTTGATCCTTGGCTTCCTGAACAACGGTTTGAATCTATTAGGCGTTTCATCCTATTACCAGATGATCGTGAAAGCGGTGGTAATTTTGCTGGCGGTGCTGGTAGACAACAAAAAGCAGTAACTAAGAACTCTACAGGACATCTTAACTATGAATATGAAAAAACTGGCGACCCTGGTCTCTGCTGTGGCTCTCAGCGCAACCGTCAGCGCCAACGCGATGGCCAAAGACACTATCGCCCTGGTGATCTCTACTCTGAATAACCCGTTCTTTGTTTCTCTGAAAGAGGGGGCGCAGAAAGAAGCTGACAAACTGGGTTACAACCTTGTCGTACTGGATTCGCAGAACAACCCGGCGAAAGAGCTGGCGAACGTGCAGGATTTAACGGTACGTGGCGCGAAGCTGCTACTGATTAACCCTACCGATTCTGATGCAGTAGGTAACGCCGTGAAGATGGCTAACCAGGCGAAGATCCCGGTGATTACCCTCGACCGTCAGGCTTCGAAAGGCGACGTTGTCAGCCATATCGCGTCTGATAACGTGCTGGGCGGTAAGATGGCCGGCGACTACATTGCGAAGAAAGCCGGTGAAGGCGCGAAAGTGATTGAACTGCAGGGTATTGCAGGGACCTCCGCGGCTCGTGAACGTGGTGAGGGCTTTAAGCAGGCCGTTGCCGCGCACAAATTCAATGTGCTGGCCAGCCAGCCGGCGGACTTCGACCGGACCAAAGGTCTGAACGTCATGCAGAACCTGCTGACCGCCCATCCTGATGTGAAAGCGGTATTTGCGCAGAACGATGAAATGGCGCTGGGTGCGCTGCGCGCACTACAAACGGCAGGCAAATCCGATGTGATGGTGGTTGGATTTGACGGTACTCCGGATGGCGAAAAAGCCGTAAATAGTGGCAAACTGGCAGCGACCATCGCTCAGTTGCCAGAGCAGATCGGCGTGAAAGGCGTGGAGACTGCTGATAAAGTGCTGAAGGGTGAGAAAGTGGATGCCAGCTATCCGGTTGAGCTGAAGCTGGTCATTAAGCAGTAATATGCGATTCGGCTCGGAAACGATCCGAGGGACAATATAAAAAAGAAAAGCAGGGCATGCGCCACCGGAGTCCGGTGGCGCGCTTTCCCGGGAACAGAAATAATGAAAACCGCAGGCAAACTTGTCGTCCTTGGCAGCATCAATGCCGATCACATTCTTAACCTTGAATCTTTCCCGATGCCGGGCGAAACCGTCACCGGTCATCATTATCAGGTGGCTTTCGGCGGTAAAGGGGCTAACCAGGCCGTCGCCGCCGGGCGAAGCGGCGCGGATATTGCGTTTATTGCCTGTACCGGTGATGACGATATCGGCGAACGCGTTCGCCGCCAGCTGGAGCGCGATCGTATCGATGTTGCGCCGGTGCGTGCGGTCAACGCTCAATCGACCGGCGTGGCGCTGATTTTTGTTAACGCCGAAGGTGAGAATGTCATCGGTATTCATGCCGGAGCTAACGCCGCGCTCTCTGTCGAGCAGGTTGAGGCGGAAAAAGCGCGTATTGCGGGTGCTCAGGCGCTGCTGATGCAGCTGGAGTCACCGCTGGAAAGCGTGCTGGCGGCGGCAAAAATCGCCCATCAGCATCAGACCACCGTTGTGCTCAACCCGGCACCGGCGCGCGACCTGCCAGATGAGTTGCTTTCGCTGATAGATATTATTACGCCTAACGAAACCGAAGCAGAGAAGCTGACCGGCATCCGCGTTGAAAACGATGACGATGCGGCTAAAGCTGCCCGTGTGCTGCATGAAAAAGGCATTGGTATCGTGATGATTACGCTTGGCAGCCGGGGAGTATGGGTCAGCCATGACGGTCAAGGCCGTCGGGTTCCCGGTTTTAAAGTTCAGGCCGTCGATACCATTGCCGCTGGCGATACCTTTAATGGCGCCTTTGTGACGGCCTTACTGGAAGGAACCGCGCTGGACGAAGCGATCCGTTTTGCCCATGCCGCGGCAGCGATTGCCGTTACCCGCAAAGGTGCACAGCCTTCCGTACCATGGCGCGAAGAAATCGACGAGTTTTTACGTCAACAGGGGTAACGTTTGGCTACCATGAAGGATGTAGCCCGCGAGGCGGGCGTTTCCACTTCAACAGTTTCTCACGTCATTAATAAAGATCGCTTCGTCAGCGAGGCGATTACCGCCAAAGTTGATGCGGCGATTAAAAACCTTAACTATGCGCCGTCTGCGCTGGCGCGTAGCCTCAAATTAAACCAGACCCGGACCATTGGCATGCTGATCACCGCCAGTACCAATCCGTTTTATTCGGAACTGGTGCGCGGCGTGGAGCGCAGCTGTTTTGAGCGTGGTTATAGTCTGGTGCTGTGTAATACCGAAGGCGATGAGCAGCGTATGAACCGCAATCTTGAGACGCTGATGCAAAAACGCGTCGACGGTCTGCTGCTGCTGTGTACCGAAACGCATCAACCTTCACCGGAAATTATGCAGCGCTACCCGTCAGTCCCTACGGTGATGATGGACTGGGCGCCGTTCGACGGCGATAGCGATCTGATTCAGGACAATTCGCTGCTGGGCGGCGATATGGCAACCCAATATCTGATTGATAAAGGATATACCCGCGTGGCCTGCATTGCCGGGCCGCTGGATAAAACGCCGTCGCGCCTGCGCCTGGAGGGATATCACGCGGCAATGGCGCGCGCCGGGCTTCCGGTGATGGAAGGTTATGTCATTACCAGTGATTTCGAATTTGGCGGCGGATTTAGCGCTATGCAAAAGCTGCTCGCCTTACCCGAGCGGCCGCAGGCGGTGTTCGTCGGCAACGACGCGATGGCCGTTGGGGCCTATCAATCGCTGTATCAGGCCGGGTTACGAATTCCGCAGGATATGGCGCTGGTGGGGTATGACGATATCGAACTGGCGCGCTATATGACGCCGCCGCTGACCACTATCCATCAGCCGAAAGATGAACTGGGCGAACTGGCCATCGATGTGCTGATTCATCGCATGGCCGATCCGGGTCAGAAGCAGCAGCGCGTTCAGCTCACCCCGGAACTGGTCGTTCGCGGCTCCGTCTAACGCTTGTGCCGCTCCTTAATCAGGTTGCGGCCGTCTTTCGCTCTTAACAGCATAAATGTCAGCGCCGAAACCACGGTAATCGCCCCCATCGTAATAAAGGTATAGTGGAACTGCTCAACGGTACTGGCGCTGTCGAACCCTTCATAAAAACGTAGCACTGCGGCGCTAATGGCGACGCCGAGGCTAATGGATAGCTGCTGCGTCACGGCCAGCAGGCTATTGCCGCTGCTGGCGTTATCATCGGTCAAATCGGCCAGCGTGATGGTATTCATCGATGTGAACTGGGTAGACATCGCCATCCCCAGCACAAACAGCGGTAGCAAGAGCATCCAGACAGGCATTGCCGGAGACTGGAATGAGAACTGGGCAATCATCAGTCCGATAAAAATGGTGACGCCGACCAGGGTTTTCCGATAGCCGAGCCAGCGTAAAATCTGCGTCACGGTCGATTTCGCGATAATCGACCCGATGGCGGTGGGGGCTATCATGCAGCCTGCGACGATCGCCGGATAGCCAAAACCGACCTGCAACATCAAGGGCATCAGAAACGGCACGCAGCCTGTTCCCAGACGCGTCGCCAGATTACCGGCAATACCGACCGAAAAGGTGCGCGTTTTAAATAAAGAAAGCGAGATCAGCGGAGTCGGGTGGCGGCGTGCGTGGCGGATATAGGCCAGCAGCAGGATGACGCTGAGGGCAATGACCGAAAGGGCTATCCAGGTTGCGACGATTTTCTCGCCAAACAGTTCGATGCCGCTGGAAAACAGTACCAGGCTCAATCCAAACAGCAGAAAACCGGTGGTATCGAAACGCCGGCGCGGGGTGGTGAAATCCGGCATATATTTGCGCGCGTAAAGTATCCCGATAATGCCGATAGGAATATTAATGAGGAAAATCCAGTGCCAGCTGGCCCAGGTAACCAGCACGCCGCCGAGCACCGGCCCAAGAATAGGGCCAACAAGGCCGGGCATAGTGACGAAGTTCAGTACGGGGAGCAGTTCGCTGCGCGGGTAGGCTCTTAATAATGCCAGGCGCGCCACCGGCATCATCATGGCGCCGCCTATCCCCTGAATCACGCGAAAGATAACCAGCTCCATTAATGAACTGGAGAGGGCGCAGGCCAGTGATCCGAGCGTAAACAGGCCGACGGCAATGATAAACACCTTACGGGTGCCGAAGCGGTCAGCTAACCAGCCGCTGACCGGGATAAGCATAGCGACCGTTAATGTGTAGCTGATGATGGCGGACTGCATGGCCAGCGGTGAACGGTTAAGGCTATGCGCAATGGCGGGAAGGGCGGTGTTGAGAATGGTGGCATCCAGCGCCTGCATAAAAAAAGCCATGGCTGCAATCCACGGCAGTCCGGCCATACTGCGCCCTTTTTTTTCGCTCATGCGGAACCCTTGTTACTTGCCTGAATGGTTTGGTGCGCTCAATAACGTCTGGCAGGCGCTTAGCGCGCGCGGGCCATCGCTATCCTGGATAGCGTCGACAATGGCCTGGTGGAGATCCAGCTTAACCACTTCGTTCTGAGTAATAGAGGTGAAATAGGTGTGGTAGACCGAATGAAACAGAGATGCGAAAGCGATCAGGAACGGATTTCCGCTCATTTCATAGATGTGCTCATGCCAGGCCATATCGACTTCTATCCAGCGTTCGCGCAGAAAGCGTTTTTTTAACTGGCCCATCTCTTCCATTAAGGTATTGAGCTCGGCCTTTTGCTCCGCGTTACCGAAGGTGGCTGCCAGAAAACAGGCCTGAGGCTCCAGGCTACTGCGCATAACCAGGAAATGGCTCACCACCTCTTCAAAGTTATCTTCCGTTAACCACCATGAGAGCAGCTCCTTGTCGAGGAAGTTCCAGCTACTGCGTGGCATGACTCGGGTGCCGATACGCGGGCGCGGCAACAGCATCCCTTTGGCGGTAAGCGTCTTAACCGCTTCGCGTACCGCGGTGCGACTCACGCCAAACTGTTCCCCCAATTCCATTTCGCCTGGAAGAATACTTTCCGGCGGGTATTCGCCGGTCAGGATTTTTTGAGCCAGTTTCTCTGCTAATACCCAGGAGATGTTCTTTTGTGCCGCCAGTTGCTGTGCGCTTAAAGACATATATGCCGTTCCTTTCTCTTTTTATCTGTATCAGTATGCCATCTGGTGGACTATTTCGTTGGTTAAAACAGCAAAACGCTGATTTTTTGCCACGTCACGGGCTGATTTGGTGAAAAAAGAGA
>NZ_BCYR01000011.1 GCF_001598295.1 Klebsiella ornithinolytica NBRC 105727 = ATCC 31898 | reverse complement strand
AGCCGGAGCCGTCCTACCCGCAGCATCAGGCGTACCAGCCCGAGCAGGCGCCGGTGCAGCAGCCGGTTTACCAGCCGGAGTCACCAGCTCCTGCCGTAACGCCTGAGGCTCCGCAGGAAGAGGTGAAGCCACAGCGTCCGCCAATGTATTATTTTGAAGAGGTCGAAGAGAAGCGCGCGCGCGAGCGCGAGCAGCTGGCCGCCTGGTATCAGCCGATCCCTGAACCAGCAAGCCCGGTCGCCACGCGTCCTGTTACACCGCCACCGGTCTCTCCGGTCGAAGCCGCAGCGGTGACCACCCTCGCCGCCGGCGTACACCAGGCGACGAGCGCGGGTGCAACCGCGGCGACGGTCGCTTCCACCGCGTCATCCGCTGCACCGCTGTTCAGTCCGGCATCCGGTGGCCCGCGTGCTCAGGTGAAAGAGGGGATTGGTCCAAAACTGCCGCGTCCTAATCATGTCCGCGTCCCTACGCGCCGTGAGCTGGCATCGTATGGTATTAAACTGCCGTCACAACGTATGGCTGAAGAACGGGCGCGTAAAGCTGAACTCAATCAGGCCTATGACGACGAGCCGTTAACGGATGAAGAAGCGGATGCGCTGGAACAGGACGAACTGGCTCGCCAGTTTGCCGCCACCCAGCAGCAGCGTTACGGCGAAGTCTACGCGCAGGATGAAGAGGATGACTCCGCAGCTGAAGCTGAACTGGCCCGTCAGTTTGCGGCGTCGCAGCAGCAGCGCTACAGCAGCGAACAGCCGCAGGGCGCAACGACGTTCTCTCCTGCGGATTATGATTTCTCGCCGATGAAAGCGCTGGTCGATGACGGTCCGAGCGAACCGCTGTTCACACCGCTGCCGGAGACACCGCCGCCGGTGCAGCAGTACCAGCAGCCGGCACAGCAGCAACCGGTTCAACAGTATCAACAGCCGGTGCCGTCGTCGCCGGTACAACAACCGTATCAGCAACCTGTGCAGCCGGCTCAACCTCCGCAGATGGCGCAGCAGCCTCAGCCTGCCGCACAGAGCTATCAGCCGCAGCAAGCCCATCAGGGCCACATGCCGCAGCAGACAGCCCCGGTGCCGTCGCAGGATAGCCTGATTCATCCGCTGCTGATGCGTAACGGCAACAGCCAGCCGATGCAACGGCCGACAACGCCGCTGCCGTCGTTGGATCTGCTGACCCCGCCGCCGAGCGAGGTCGAGCCGGTGGATACCTTCGCGCTGGAGCAAATGGCGCGCCTGGTTGAGGCTCGTCTGGCTGACTTCCGCATTAAAGCCGATGTGGTGAACTACTCGCCAGGCCCGGTTATCACCCGCTTCGAACTGAATCTGGCGCCAGGCGTGAAGGCCGCGCGGATTTCAAACCTTTCGCGTGACCTGGCCCGCTCCTTGTCCACCATTGCGGTGCGCGTCGTGGAAGTCATTCCGGGTAAACCGTACGTGGGTCTGGAACTGCCGAATAAAAAACGCCAGACCGTTTATCTGCGAGAAGTGCTGGATAACACGAAATTCCGCGATAACCCGTCGCCGCTTACCGTGGTGCTGGGGAAAGACATCGCCGGCGATCCGGTCGTTGCCGATCTGGCAAAAATGCCGCACCTGCTGGTTGCCGGTACCACTGGTTCCGGTAAATCGGTTGGGGTGAATGCCATGATCCTCAGCATGCTTTATAAAGCGCAGCCGGAAGATGTGCGCTTCATTATGATCGACCCGAAAATGCTTGAACTGTCGGTCTATGAAGGGATCCCGCATCTGCTGACCGAAGTCGTTACCGATATGAAAGACGCCGCTAACGCACTGCGCTGGAGCGTGAATGAAATGGAGCGTCGTTATAAGCTGATGTCGGCGCTGGGCGTGCGTAACCTCGCGGGTTACAACGAGAAAATCGCCGAAGCGGCGCGGATGGGCCGTCCCATTCCGGATCCGTACTGGAAACCGGGCGACAGCATGGACGCCGTGCATCCGGTGCTGGAAAAACTGCCGTATATCGTTGTTCTGGTGGATGAATTCGCCGACCTGATGATGACTGTCGGCAAAAAGGTCGAAGAGCTGATTGCGCGTCTGGCGCAGAAAGCGCGTGCGGCGGGTATTCACCTTGTGCTGGCAACGCAGCGTCCGTCGGTTGACGTGATTACCGGTCTTATTAAAGCGAACATTCCGACGCGTATCGCGTTCACCGTCTCGAGCAAAATTGACTCGCGTACCATCCTCGATCAGGGCGGCGCGGAATCACTGCTGGGGATGGGGGATATGCTTTACTCCGGGCCGAACTCGACCATGCCGGTTCGTGTACACGGCGCGTTTGTTCGCGACCAGGAAGTCCACGCTGTGGTTCAGGACTGGAAAGCGCGCGGGCGTCCGCAGTATGTTGACGGCATTACATCAGATAGCGAAAGCGAAGGCGGCAGCGGCGGCTTTGACGGTGGTGAAGAGCTGGATCCGTTGTTCGATCAGGCGGTGAACTTCGTCACTGAAAAACGTAAAGCCTCTATTTCCGGCGTTCAGCGTCAGTTCCGCATCGGATATAACCGTGCGGCACGTATTATCGAACAGATGGAAGCGCAGGGTATTGTCAGCGAGCAGGGCCATAATGGTAACCGCGAAGTGCTGGCGCCGCCTCCCTTCGAGTAAGTGCAAAGTTGGGTAAATAAGCGCAAAATCAGCCTGTTCTGCTGTTCCGTCGTGCCAGGCGGTCCTACATTAGGAGGCAGAAGAGGCTCCCGCGTCGGGAGTGACGCACATTAAGGAATAACAATGAAAAAACTCGCAATCACCTGTGCATTACTGTCTGGATTTGTCGTGAGCCAGGTTTGGGCGGATGCCGCCAGTGATTTGAAAAGCCGCCTCGATAAAGTGAGCAGCTTCCATGCCAGCTTCACCCAAAAAGTGACCGATGGCAGCGGTAACGCCGTACAGGACGGGCAGGGCGACCTGTGGGTTAAACGTCCGAATCTGTTTAACTGGCATATGACCCAGCCGGATGAAAGCATTCTGGTCTCTGACGGGAAAACCCTGTGGTTCTACAACCCGTTTGTCGAGCAGGCAACCGTCACCTGGCTGAAAGACGCTACCAGCAACACGCCGTTTATGCTGATTGCCCGCAACCAGTCCAACGACTGGCAGCAGTACAACATCAAGCAGAACGGCGATGATTTTGTTCTGACGCCGAAAAGCGGCGGCGGCAACCTGAAGCAGTTTACGATTAACGTTGGCCGCGACGGGACCATCCATCAGTTCAGCGCGGTAGAGCAGGATGACCAGCGCAGCAGCTACCAGCTGAAGTCTCAGCAAAACGGTGCGGTCGATGCATCTAAGTTCACCTTTACACCGCCGAAAGGGGTGACGGTGGACGATCAACGTAAGTAGAGGCGAATGTGAGCAATCTGTCGCTCGATTTTTCCGACAATGCGTTTCAACCTCTGGCCGCCCGCATGCGGCCAGAAAATTTAGCGCAGTACATAGGCCAGCAGCATCTGCTGGCGCCGGGGAAACCTTTGCCGCGGGCGATTGAGGCCGGGCATCTGCATTCGATGATCTTATGGGGGCCGCCTGGCACCGGCAAAACTACGCTGGCTGAAGTGATTGCTCGCTATGCCAGCGCCGATGTTGAACGGATCTCGGCGGTGACCTCCGGCGTAAAAGAGATCCGCGAAGCGATCGAGCGCGCGAGGCAGAACCGCAATGCCGGACGCCGCACGATTCTATTCGTTGACGAAGTCCATCGTTTCAATAAAAGCCAGCAGGATGCGTTTTTACCGCATATTGAAGACGGCACCATCACCTTCATCGGCGCGACGACGGAAAACCCCTCTTTTGAACTCAATTCCGCATTGCTATCCCGGGCGCGAGTGTATCTGCTGAAATCGTTGTCCAGCGAGGATATTGAGCATGTGCTCACGCAGGCGATGAACGATAAAGATCGTGGCTATGGCGGGCAAAATATCGTGCTGCCGGATGATACCCGCCAGGCTATCGCCGGGCTGGTTAACGGCGATGCGCGCCGGGCGCTTAATACGCTGGAAATGATGGCCGATATGGCAGAGACGGATGCCTCCGGCAACCGGGTGCTGAAAGCGGAACTGCTGACCGAAATTGCCGGTGAACGCAGCGCGCGGTTTGATAATAAAGGCGATCGTTTCTACGATTTGATTTCCGCGCTGCACAAGTCCGTTCGCGGCAGCGCGCCGGATGCGGCGCTGTACTGGTACGCACGAATCATCACCGCCGGCGGCGATCCGCTGTATGTGGCCCGACGCTGCCTGGCGATCGCTTCCGAAGATGTCGGAAATGCTGACCCGCGAGCCATGCAGGTCGCGCTCTCTGCCTGGGATTGTTTTACCCGCGTAGGGCCAGCGGAGGGCGAGCGTGCTATTGCGCAGGCCATCGTTTATCTCGCCTGCGCGCCGAAAAGCAACGCGGTCTACACCGCATTTAAAGCCGCCATGGCCGATGCCCGCGAGCGTCCTGATTACGATGTGCCGGTGCACCTGCGCAACGCGCCAACCCGCCTGATGAAAGAGATGGGCTATGGGCAGGAGTATCGCTATGCCCATGATGAGCCAAACGCCTATGCTGCCGGGGAAGCCTATTTCCCGCAGGAAATGGCCCAAACTCGTTATTATCGGCCTACAAATCGGGGGCTGGAGGGGAAAATTGGCGAAAAGCTCGCCTGGCTTACCGAACAGGATCAAAATAGCCCCATAAAACGCTACCGCTAACAGAGACGTTGCGGTAAGGTTATCAAGATATCCCGGTGGTCGTAGTCTGCGGCCACTTTTCTTTTATTTATTCGATAAGCACAGGATAAGCATGCTCGATCCCAATCTGCTGCGTACCGAGCCAGACGCAGTCGCTGAAAAACTGGCACGCCGGGGCTTTAAGCTGGATGTAGATAAACTGCGCGCTCTGGAAGAGCGTCGTAAAGTTCTGCAGGTTGAAACAGAAAACCTGCAGGCGGAGCGTAACTCCCGATCGAAATCCATTGGCCAGGCGAAAGCGCGCGGGGAAGATATCGAGCCATTACGCCTGGAAGTCAACAAACTGGGCGAACAGCTGGATGCGGCGAAAGCCGAGCTGGACGTGTTACTGGCAGAGATCCGCGATATCGCGCTGACTATCCCTAATATTCCGCACGACGACGTTCCGGCCGGTCGCGACGAAAACGACAACGTTGAAGTCAGCCGCTGGGGTACGCCGCGCGAGTTCGATTTTGACGTCCGCGATCACGTGACGCTGGGCGAAATGCACGGTGGGCTGGACTTTGCCGCAGCCGTTAAGCTGACCGGTTCCCGTTTTGTGGTGATGAAAGGGCAACTGGCCCGTCTGCACCGTGCGCTGGCGCAGTTCATGCTGGATCTGCATACCGAACAGCACGGCTACAGTGAAAACTATGTACCGTACCTGGTCAACCAGGATACGCTGTACGGTACCGGTCAGCTGCCGAAATTTGCCGGCGATCTGTTCCATACGCGTCCGCTGGAAGAAGAAGCCGACAGCAGCAACTATGCGTTGATTCCAACTGCGGAAGTACCGCTGACCAACCTCGTTCGCGATGAGATCATTGACGAAGACGATCTGCCGATCAAAATGACCGCTCACACGCCGTGTTTCCGTTCTGAAGCGGGCTCCTATGGTCGTGATACCCGTGGTCTGATTCGTATGCATCAGTTCGACAAAGTGGAAATGGTGCAGATCGTACGTCCGGAAGATTCGATGGCGGCGCTGGAAGAGATGACCGGCCATGCGGAAAAAGTTCTGCAGTTGCTGGGTCTGCCATACCGCAAAGTGGCGCTCTGCACCGGCGATATGGGCTTCAGCGCATGCAAAACGTATGATCTGGAAGTCTGGGTTCCGGCACAGAACACCTATCGTGAAATCTCCTCCTGCTCTAACGTCTGGGACTTCCAGGCGCGTCGTATGCAGGCACGCTGCCGCAGCAAGTCCGACAAGAAAACCCGTCTGGTGCATACGCTGAACGGCTCCGGGCTGGCGGTAGGTCGTACCCTGGTTGCGCTGATGGAAAACTATCAGCAGGCGGATGGTCGTATCGAAATCCCGGAAATTCTGCGCCCCTATATGCGTGGCCTCGAATTTATCGGCTGATTTTTTTACCTGTTTCTCAAAAGCGCCTCCGGGCGCTTTTTTTTTATCCCCTTATTGATGCCGGGCAATAATCCCTCCGGTGATTCCCCCCATACTCCCTTGGTGTTAACGCAGCATAAAAAACTATAAAAGATTAAATTCGTTATATATGTATCTATATAACGATTGTCAGTGAATTGTGAGCAACCAAAGCGAGTATCCATGAAAATTAAAGCCCCCGATGCTTTACTGGCTGCCGAAGTAAGCCGGCGTGGTTTAATGAAAACCACGGCAATTGGCGGTCTGGCGATGGCCAGCAGCGCATTTACCCTACCGTTTACACGCATTGCCCATGCTGCCGACGCTCTGGCGCCGGTGAATGAAACCGTCACCTGGAGTGCCTGTACCGTGAACTGCGGCAGCCGCTGTCCGCTGCGGATGCATGTGGTTGATGGTGAAATTAAATACGTTGAAACGGATAATACCGGCGACGACAACTATGATGGCCTGCATCAGGTACGCGCCTGTCTGCGCGGGCGTTCCATGCGTCGCCGTGTCTACAACCCCGATCGTCTGAAGTATCCCATGAAGCGCGTTGGCAAGCGCGGGGAAGGAAAATTTGAGCGCATCAGCTGGGAAGAAGCATTCGATACTATCGCCAGCAATATGCAGCGCCTGATTAAAGATTACGGTAACGAATCGATCTATCTGAATTACGGGACCGGAACTCTTGGCGGCACCATGACCCGCTCCTGGCCACCGGGGAAAACGCTCATTGCGCGTCTGATGAACTGCTGCGGCGGTTACCTTAACCACTATGGTGATTATTCATCGGCGCAAATAGCCGCAGGTCTGAATTACACCTACGGCGGCTGGGCCGACGGTAACAGCCCGTCGGATATCGAAAACAGTCAACTGGTGGTGCTGTTCGGTAACAACCCCGGCGAAACGCGGATGAGCGGCGGCGGGGTAACGTACTACCTGGAACAAGCGCGGCAAAAATCCAACGCCCGGATGATCATTGTCGATCCGCGTTACACCGATACCGGCGCCGGCCGTGAAGATGAGTGGATACCGATTCGCCCCGGTACCGACGCCGCGCTGGTTTCCGCGCTCGCCTGGGTGATGATCACCGAAAACCTGGTCGATCAGCCGTTCCTCGATAAATACTGCGTCGGCTATGACGAGAAAACGTTGCCTGCCGATGCGCCGGCCAACGGTCACTACAAGGCTTACATCCTCGGTCAGGGTAGGGACGGCACTGCCAAAACGCCGCAGTGGGCATCGACTATCACCGGGATTCCGGTCGAGCGTATTGTGCAGCTGGCACGCGAAATTGCGACAGCCAAACCTGCCTTTATCAGCCAGGGCTGGGGGCCGCAGCGCCACGCGAATGGTGAAATCGCCACCCGGGCTATCTCGATGCTGTCGATTCTGACCGGAAACGTTGGCATCAACGGAGGGAATACCGGCGCGCGTGAAGGTTCTTACGACCTGCCTTTTGAACGTATGCCGACGCTGGAGAACCCCGTTGAGACCAGTATCTCCATGTTTATGTGGACCGATGCGATTGAACGTGGCCCGGAGATGACGGCGCTGCGTGACGGCGTGCGCGGTAAAGATAAACTGGACGTCCCGATCAAAATGATCTGGAACTATGCCGGTAACTGTCTGATTAACCAGCACTCTGATATCAACCGCACCCATGAAATCCTGCAGGATGATAAGAAGTGCGAGATGATCGTGGTGATCGACTGTCACATGACCTCGTCGGCAAAATATGCCGATATTCTGCTGCCGGACTGCACCGCTTCCGAGCAGATGGACTTCGCGCTGGATGCTTCATGCGGCAACATGTCCTACGTCATCTTCACCGACCAGGTGATTAAACCGCGTTTTGAGTGCAAAACGATTTATGACATGACGACGGAACTGGCAAAACGCATGGGCGTGGAGCAGAAGTTTACCGAAGGCCGTACCCAGGAAGGCTGGATGCGTTATCTGCACGAACTTTCCCGCAAGGCTATCCCGGATTTGCCGGACTTCGATACCTTCCGTCAGCAGGGGATTTACAAGCAGCGCGACCCGGAAGGGCATCATGTTGCCTATAAGGCATTCCGTGACAATCCGCAGGCAAATCCGCTGGAGACCCCGTCGGGCAAAATTGAGATCTATTCCCAGGCGCTGGCGCAAATTGCCGCCACCTGGGAACTCCCCGAAGGCGATGTGATCGATCCGCTGCCGATTTATACGCCAGGTTTTGAAAACTATAACGATCCGCTGACGGCGAAATTCCCGCTGCAGCTGACCGGTTTTCACTACAAGTCGCGCGTTCACTCCACCTACGGCAACGTCGATGTGCTGAAGGCCGCCTGTCGTCAGGAGATGTGGATTAACCCACTCGATGCGAAACAACGCGGCATTGCCAACGGCGATCGCATCCGTATTTACAACGATCGCGGTGAAGTGCATATCGAAGCCAAAGTGACGCCGCGAATGATGCCTGGCGTTGTCGCGCTGGGTGAGGGCGCCTGGTATAACCCGGACGCAGGACGCGTGGATCAGGCGGGGAGCATCAACGTGCTCACCACCCAACGCCCGTCGCCTTTGGCGAAAGGTAACCCATCGCACACGAACCTGGTCCAGGTTGAAAAGCTGTAAGGAATAACCGATGACAACTCAATACGGATTTTTTATCGATTCTGCTCGTTGTACCGGTTGTAAAACCTGCGAGCTGGCCTGTAAAGACTTCAAGAACTTAACGCCGGACGTTAGCTTCCGCCGCATTTATGAATATGCGGGCGGTGACTGGCAGGAGGATAACGGCGTCTGGCATCAGAACGTCTTTGCCTATTACTTATCCATCGCCTGTAACCATTGCGAAGACCCGGCCTGTACCAAAGTGTGCCCGAGCGGCGCTATGCATAAACGCGATGACGGTTTTGTCGTGGTTGATGAAGATGTGTGCATCGGCTGTCGCTATTGCCATATGGCCTGCCCGTACGGTGCGCCGCAGTATAATGCGGCGAAAGGGCATATGACCAAGTGTGATGGCTGTTACCAGCGCGTTGCCGAGGGTAAAAAACCGATTTGCGTCGAATCCTGCCCGCTGCGCGCGCTGGACTTTGGCCCGATCGAAGAACTGCGTAAGAAACACGGCGAACTGGCTGCGGTTGCGCCGCTGCCATCCGCGCACTTTACCAAACCCAGTATTGTCATCAAACCGAACGCCAATAGTCGTCCGTGCGGTGATACAACCGGCTATCTGGCCAACCCGAAGGAGGTGTGAGATGGGAAGTGGATGGCATGAATGGCCGCTGATGATCTTCACGGTCTTTGGACAATGTGTGGCGGGCGGTTTTATCGTCCTGGCACTGGCGCTGATGAAAGGTGGTTTGTCGAATGAGCAGCAGCAGCGCGTAGTGCTGAGCATGTTTGGCTTGTGGGTGCTGATGGGGATTGGGTTTATCGCCTCAACGATGCACCTGGGATCGCCGATGCGGGCTTTTAACTCGCTTAACCGGATTGGTGCGTCGTCGTTAAGTAACGAAATTGCCAGCGGAGCCCTCTTTTTCGCCGTCGGCGGAATTGGCTGGCTGCTGGCGGTGGTGAAGAAGCTGCCGGCCGGGCTGCGCAGCCTCTGGCTGGTCGCGACGATGGTGCTGGGTATTCTCTTCGTCTGGATGATGGTGCGGGTGTATAACACCATTGATACCGTACCGACCTGGTATACCGTCTGGACGCCGCTGAGCTTCTTCCTGACGCTGTTTCTCGGCGGCCCGCTGCTGGGCTGTCTGCTGCTGCGCGTGGCGGGCGTTGACGGTTGGGCGATGCGTCTGTTGCCGGTGGTCACGCTGCTGGCGCTGGTGGCCAGCGTTATTGTGGCCCTGATGCAAGGCAGCGAGCTGCCGATGATCCACAGCTCTATTCAGCAGGCCTCCGCGCTGGTGCCGGATTATGGCTCACTGATGGCCTGGCGTGTGGTTGCGCTGGTGCTGGCTCTGGCATGCTGGGTTGTTCCGCTGCTCAAAGGCTATCAGCCCGCCGTGCCGCTGTTAAGCCTGGCATTGGTGCTGGTACTGGTCGGCGAGATGGTAGGGCGTGGCATCTTCTACGGTCTGCATATGACGGTCGGCATGGCTATCGCCAGCTGATAAGCTGTTGCGCCGGAACCCCCGGTTCTGGCGCAACAAAAAAGTGCTGTTGATTCATGAAATTTTTCTACTGATATTCCCGCCGTTTATTTTCAATAAATTAATAAAAACAATGGAATAATATAAAGAATAATTCTGTTGTCGCTCCGCTGGATGAAAAACTTCTATCGTTGCCCGTGAAACCGCGTCCCGCCTGATTTCTGGTGGATTGACAATGTTTTTAGCGGTGGCATGATGCGCACGAAATCTAAACTTCCTCACGGTTATATCCATGTCCATCTACACCCGGCCGGTGCAAATGTTGCTCTGCGGCCTGCTTCTGTTGACGCTGGCGATTGCGGTTTTAAATACCCTCGTCCCGCTTTGGCTCGCCCATGAAAATATGCCAACCTGGCAGGTCGGAATGGTGGGCTCGTCCTATTTCACCGGTAACCTGGTCGGGACGCTGCTGGCCGGATGGGTGATTAAGCGTCTGGGATTTAACCGTAGCTATTATCTTGCGTCGCTGATCTTTGCGGTGGGCTGCGTCGGACTTGGTATTACCCTCGGTTTCTGGACCTGGTTCAGCTGGCGCTTTCTCGCCGGCGTCGGCTGCGCGATGATTTGGGTAGTGGTCGAAAGCGCGCTGGTTTGCAGCGGAACGTCGCGTAGCCGCGGTCGTCTGCTGGCCGCCTATATGATGGTTTACTATGTGGGAACCGTGCTGGGTCAGCTGATGGTCAGCAAACTGCCGACGGATCTAATGAGCGTGCTGCCGTGGGTGACCGCGCTGACGCTGGCGGCGATTCTGCCGCTGCTGTTTACCCGCGTCGTGAATCAAAGTGATGAACAGCATGAGCCGGCGCGGATCTGGCCAATGCTCAGGCTGCGTCAGGCCCGCCATGGCGTGAACGGCTGCATTATCTCCGGGATTGTTCTTGGGTCGCTGTATGGATTGATGCCGCTGTGGTTGAACCATCAGGGCGTCAGTGACTCCGGCATTGGTTTCTGGATGGCGGTTATGGTCAGCGCAGGTATTTTGGGCCAGTGGCCGATCGGCCGTATGGCCGACCGCTATGGTCGCTTGCTGGTGTTGCGCGTTCAGGTTTTTGTGGTGATTTTAGGCTGCCTGGCAATGCTTAGCGGCGCGGCAATGGCTCCGGCGCTGTTTATCCTTGGCGCATCGGGCTTCACGCTGTACCCGGTGGCAATGGCCTGGGCCTGTGAGAAAGTCGAGCGCCATCAGCTGGTCGCCATGAACCAGGCGCTGTTGATGAGCTATACCGTCGGCAGCCTGCTCGGGCCAACCTTCACCGCCATGCTGATGCAGAACTTTTCCGACAACCTGCTATTTATCATGATTGCCAGCGTGTCGTTTATTTATCTGCTGACGCTGCTGCGTAAAGCCGGTCATCATCCGACGCCGGTGGCGCACGCGTAATTTTTCTTCCGGCCTTCGCTACGGTGATAATCAAAGGGGACGTTGTCCCCTTTGATTTATTTACCGCCAGCGACGAGCGCATCAAGCTGGCTCTGATGCTCCACCCTGGTGAGCCGATGCAGCCGATCCCCCTCATCCAGCCAGCAGACTAATCGCTGGATCGTCTGAATATGCTGTTCGCTATCGGCCGCGGCCAGGACGATAATCAGCCGTACATCGGGGTGATCGGGAAACGCCACGGCTTCGGCGCAGCAAACCAGTGAGAGCACGCTGTGCGGGCTCAGAACCCCTTCATCCGGGCGGGCGTGCGGGAGGGCAAATTCCGGAGTGAGTATGTACCAGGGGCCATTTTTCTCGGTGGCGCTGATGATGGCATCCGCATAGCCGGCGCTGATTTTCCCCTGCTGCGCCAGCGGACGGCAGGCCAGCTTAATCGCGCCGCGCCAGTCCAGACCACGCTCGGTGTACTGACAAGCGGCAAATAATTTTTCATCCATGTCGGCTCCTCAAATAGCGAGCCGGTCAGTGGGCGACCGGCTCGTGCGACGGTCAGCGAAGCGCGTTATACAGCGCCTCGCCGGAGATGCCGTATTTTGCCTTGAGCTGCCGGCTGTTGCCCGACTCGGTGAAGGTATCCTGCGTTCCCAGGCGCGTCAGGCGCGCCGGATGGGCCGCCTGGGCCATCGCTTCGGCTACCTGGCCGCCAAGGCCGCCGTTTACCGTGTGATTCTCCAGCGTGGCGATCTGCGGACAGTCTGCTACCAGCGCATAAAACTCCTGCTGGTTAAACGGTTTGAGCGTCGCCACGTGGATGAGCTTGCCTTTCTTGCCGCTGGCAATCAGCTTTTCATAGCCTTCGCTGGCCTGTTCCAGCACCGTGCCCTCAAAGAGAATGGCGAACTCGTTGCCGCTGCTAGCGATGGCCGCGATATCGGTGACCCGGGGGATTACGCTCTTATCGCGCACCGGCATCGGTTCACGCGCCACGCGGATATAAACCGGGCCTTTGATTTTTGCCGCCTGCTCAAAGGCGTCGGCTATTTCTTCGGCATCGGCCGGCGTCAGGATCGTCAGGCCCGGCAGCACGCGGGTCAGGGCAAGATCCTCCAGCGCGTGGTGCGAGGCGCCGTCCGGGCCATCATCCATTCCCGGATGGCTACCCACCAGCTTGACGTTGGCTTTGGCGTAGCAGGCCTGTCGCAGCTGGGTCCATGCCGTCCCCGTTACAAACATCGCAAAATTGACATAGAAGGGGATATAGCCCTCAAGCGCCTGACCCACGGCAAAACTCATCGCTGAACCTTCCGCAATCCCCATTTCGAAGAAGGCCTCCGGGTAGCGCGCCTGAAACTGGTCGGTGCGGGTTGAACTGGCTAAGTCACTATCGATAGCGACGATGGGGTAGCCTTTTTCTTTCAGGGCAATCAGTGCATTACCGATCTCATCACGCGGTGCTTTCATCACTGTAACTCCTCCATTGCCTGCTGGTATTGTTCTGTGGTCGGGGTTTTTGAGTGCCAGTCGCCGTTATTTTCCATATAGCTGACGCCGGAGCCCTTGGTGGTATGGGCAACGATGGCTACCGGCTTGCCTTTCAGATGGCGGGAGAGCATCAGGGTGTCGGCCACCTGGTGCATATCATTACCGTTATGCAGCTCCAGCACGTGCCAGCCAAAGCTGCGGATCTTATCCGCCAGCGGCTCGAGATTAACCACCTCATTGACCGGATCGTGGGAAGAGAAGCCGTTGTAATCGATAATCGCGACCAGATTATCCATTTTCATATGCCCGGCCTGCTGTAAGGTTTCCCAGATTTGCCCTTCGTGCATTTCGCCATCACCGATGATGGCAAATACCCGATGAGGCTCGTCGCGGCGCTTTTTAGCGGCCGCCATACCGAAGGCGACGGATAGCCCCTGGCCGAGCAAACCGGTCGTCGCATCGACATCCGGCAGCGATTTTATGCTGGGGTGTCCCTGCAGGCGCGAATTGATCTGGCGGAAGGTATTGAACTCGCTGCGATCGATTTTCCCTTTTTGGTAAAGCATGGCGTACTGCGCGGCAACGGCGTGCCCTTTGCTCATAACGACGCGCGCGCGGGGCGAGGCCGCCAGGTCAACCTCCTGATAATAGATCCAGGTGAGGATATCGATTATCGATAAGGCGCCGCCCGGGTGGCCAATGCCGGACTCATAAATCATCGTGACAATATCGCGGCGAGCGGCGAGCGCATGGGACTTCAGTTCATCAATGTTCATGTGGTTTCCTTCTTATGGCAGCATTTTGCCGATGTAGTACACAACCAGGCCCAGGGCGACAAAGTCGGTTTCCGGGAAACTGGTTCCCGACAGGCCGACGGACTCCATGATGGGGTAGATCAACGCAGGACCGATGCCGATCAGGATCCCGGTGACGAAGCTGCCGGCGATAGCTCCTTTCCAGCCGCCCGAAGCGTTACCAAATACCGCCGCGGTGGCGCCGATAAAGAAGTAGGGGATCGCCACCGGAATAATGACGGTTTGCCCGAGGATCGCCAGAAAGCCCATCACCACCAGCCCGCCAACAAATGAAGAGATAAATCCCAGTACCGTGGCGGTTGGCGCATACGGGAAAACGACCGGGCAATCGAGGGCGGGTTTGGCGTTGGGAATGAATTTCTCCGAAATGCCGAGGAAGGCCGGGACAATTTCAGACAGCAGCAGGCGTACCCCGGTAATGATGATGTACAGAGACGCGGTGAAAGTGAGCGACTGGAACAGAGGGTAAACCAGCCAGTGCATTCCGCCAGCCGCCGCCGTGACCGCCGCTTTCCCGGCGGCGAGCGCCGCAATGTAATAGAAAATACTGACCGAGATTGATACGGAGACGATGTAATCTTTAAAGATCCCCAGCCAGCCGGGCAGGTTCAGCTTTTCGGTCGACTGTTTAGGATCGCCCACCTTTGAACCGATCCATCCGGATGCCGCGTAGGCCAGCGTCACGTAGTGCCCCATCGCAATTTCATCATTACCGGTGATTTTTCTCATCCACGGCTGGGCAATTGCCGGGTACAGACAGGCGGCCAGCCCCAGCAGGATTGAACCGACAATAATGGTGGTCATGTCGCTATAGCCGAGCGCTTTCAAGGTGACGGTCAGCAGGGCCGAGAGATAGAGATTATGCTGTCCGGTGAGAAAGATGTATTTGAAAGGGGTCACGCGGGCAAAGAACAGGTTCCAGCCAAAACCAATCACCATAATCAGCGAGACGCACATCGCGAATTTAGTTTGCGCCAGCCCGGTCAGCGCTTCCGCCAGCGGCATCACGCCTTTCAGACCAAAGCCATCGCTAAATAATGTCTGAAAATTGCCGAGAGAGGTCACGGCCAGCCCGGCCCCGCCGGCAAAAACCAGAAAGCCGACAATGGTTTTGAAAGTCCCGGAGAGCACTTTTTCAATGGGCTTTCGTTGGATCAATAAGCCAATTAATGCGATAAAACCAACTAAAAGTGGGGTGACGCCCAGAATGTCGAATACAATAAATCTGAGGAAATCCATATTGCCTCCGGGAGAGGTTAGTTGTGCTGGATTACGCGGATAAGCGCTGATTCCATTTCTTCACTGTTCATCAGGTCGGTGATACCGATAGCGTTAAATCCGGCAGCTTCGACTTCCTCGGTGAGATCGCGCATCGTGATCACGAAATCAATATCTCGCCAGGTTCGTAACCCGGAGAGGACGTCGTGTTCCAGCTCGATATCCCAGCCGTGTTTATCGATGATTTTTTGTGCTTTTATTTTGAGCATTAAGGAACTGCCCATACCGGTGCGACAGACGATGAGACCTTTCATGAGATGTTCTCCTGTTTGTAAAAATAATTATTTTTATTTGTTTGTGTGAGATAATAATTATTATCTTTAGCGCGAAACGAAAGATGTGACTGTGTTTGCATTTTGAGCAAGAAAGGCAAAAAATGAGCCAGATAGATAACAACCTGTTGATAAACATACGAAATGGGTCTTCAGAACTCAGCCCGATACTGGAGAAAGTGGGCCGTTTTATTGCGGAAAATCCTGATTTTGTGATGCGGCATACGATTTCAGAACTGGCCGACTCTGTGGCTACCAGCGAAGGCAGCATCACCCGTTTTTGTCGGGCGTTTGGATTTAAAGGTTTTTCCGATTTCAGAACGGCGCTGGCGGTTGAGCAGGGGGCTGCCCGCCCGGAAGCCGGCGATGACGACGATATTGCGCCGGTGCTGGCGAGCATTCGCGATAGCAATACCATTATCGATGCTCAGGAGCTGCAAAACGCAGCGGTGTGGCTGAATGCGCTGAATAACATCGCTATTTATGCGGTGGGTACGGCGGTGCCCGTTGCCCTGTTTCTGCAAATGAATTTAATCAACATGGGCAAAGTTGCCAGCTTCGTCGATCGCTCTTATCCGGCGGCGATCCCGATAGCAACCGATCGGCAAAAGACGGGAATTATCGTCGTGCATACCGAACAGGCCTCGGCGGATATGATCCAGGCTTTGACGCTGGCGAAGCAGCAGGGGGTGAAAATATTGTCGCTGACCCGCGGCACGTTTACGCCGCTGGCCCGTTTATCGGACTGGAACCTGCAGGCCGCGGTGGCTTTACAGGGAGAAGGTGAATCAGGATTTGCCGAAATTGCGGGGGCAATGATGGTTGCCGATCGAATGCTTCGCGCGCTGGAGGAGCAGGATGAGCGCTATGCGGAATATCGTAAGGCGCATCAGAAACGCATTTTCTCGATTGAAAGCGTGGCGAATAAGCTGTCGCAATACTTTATGTCGTAATGCTTGCCGAAGCGTTTTCCACCCGGATAAGACGTTCTGCGTCGTTATCCGGGGAAAATTCTGCTTAGCCGGCCACGCCGCCCGTCGGCTTAGTACATGACCTTATGGCCATACTGCTCGAGAATGCCTTTGACCCGATCCATGGTCTCTTTCTTAGGCGGATGTACGCCATCCAGCTTGTACTCTTCACCCATCGCTACCCATTTGTGCTTGCCTAACTCGTGATAGGGCAGCAGTTCGATTTTTTCGACATTGCCCATATCGCGGGTAAACTCGCCGAGGCGGTGCGCGGAATCATCATCGTCAGACCAGCCGGGAACCACCACGTAACGAATCCAGACTTTGATGTTTTTATTCGATAAGTAGCGGGCAAACTCCAGCGTACGGTGGTTAGACACGCCAACCAGATTCTGATGGATCTCATCATTCATCTGTTTGAGGTCGAGCATGACCAGATCGGTTACTTCAAGCAGCTCGTCAATAACCGGGTCGTAGCGACGAACAAAGCCGTTGGTATCGAGGCAGGTATGAATGCCTTCTTTGCGGCAGGCGCGGAACCAGTCGCGCACGAACTCGGCCTGCAAAATGGCCTCACCGCCGGACGCGGTCACGCCGCCGCCGGAAGCGTTCATAAAGTGGCGATAGGTTACAACCTCTTTCATCAGGCTTTCGACGGTGACTTCGGTGCCGCCGTGGGTATCCCAGGTGTCACGGTTGTGGCAATACAGGCAGCGCATCAGGCAGCCCTGGAAGAAGGTGATAAAGCGGATCCCGGGGCCATCGACGGTGCCGCAGGATTCAAAGGAGTGAATACGACCAATAGTTGACATTGCGGTGATATCTCCAGATTCGGCCCGTCCGGGGCCTGTGATGCACAGCTCAAACCGGCTGTGTTAAGTCTGTTTTGGCTGTTATCCATGCAGTATAGATAGCGGGCAAAAGAGACTGTAGTACGAGAGGTGCTAAAAAGGCCCCACTTACGTGGAGCCTTTATTGTACGCTTTTTAAATCGCGATTTCAGTCACAACCATTACATGGTCTGAGTGAAGGTACGAGTGATAACGTCCTGCTGCTGTTCTTTAGTCAGGGAGTTAAAACGTACTGCATAGCCAGATACACGGATGGTCAGCTGCGGATATTTTTCCGGGTTTTCCATCGCGTCGAGCAGCATTTCGCGGTTCATGACGTTGACGTTCAGGTGCTGACCGCCCTCGATTGACGCTTCGTGGTGGAAGTAACCATCCATCAGGCCTGCAAGGTTGGTTTTACGCACTTCGTCGTCTTTACCCAGCGCGTTCGGCACGATAGAGAAGGTGTAAGAAATACCATCTTTCGCGTAAGCAAACGGCAGTTTAGCAACGGAGGTCAGAGAGGCAACAGCACCTTTCTGGTCACGGCCGTGCATTGGGTTAGCACCTGGTCCGAACGGCGCGCCAGCACGACGACCGTCAGGGGTATTACCTGTTTTCTTACCATAAACCACGTTAGAGGTGATGGTCAGAACGGACTGAGTCGGGATAGCGTTACGATAGGTAGTGAGTTTCTGAATTTTCTTCATGAAACGTTCTACCAGGTCAACCGCCATGTCATCAACGCGAGAATCGTTGTTACCGAACTGCGGGTATTCACCTTCGATTTCGAAGTCAACGGCCAGGCCGTCTTCGTCACGAATCGGTTTAACTTTCGCATATTTGATAGCAGACAGGGAGTCAGCCGCAACGGACAGGCCAGCAATACCGCATGCCATGGTACGAATGACGTCACGGTCGTGCAGCGCCATCAGAGAGGCTTCGTAGCTGTACTTGTCGTGCATGTAATGGATAATGTTCAGGGCGGTGACATACTGCTTAGCCAGCCAGTCCATGAAGTGATCCATACGCTCCATCACTTCGTCGAAGTTCAGAACGTCGCCTTTGATTGGTTCAGATTTCGGACCAACCTGCATTTTCAGTTTTTCATCAACGCCGCCGTTGATAGCGTACAGCATAGTTTTCGCGAGGTTAGCACGAGCACCGAAGAACTGCATTTGCTTACCAACAACCATCGGGCTTACGCAGCATGCGATAGCGTAGTCGTCGTTGTTGAAGTCCGGACGCATCAGGTCATCGTTCTCGTACTGCAGAGAAGAGGTATCGATAGACACTTTAGCGGCGAATTTCTTGAAGTTCAGCGGCAGTTTTTCAGACCACAGAACGGTGATGTTCGGCTCCGGAGAAGGACCCATGGTGTACAGGGTGTTCAGGAAGCGGAAGCTGTTTTTGGTGACCAGGGTACGGCCGTCAACGCCCATACCACCGATGGATTCAGTTGCCCAAATCGGGTCGCCGGAGAACAGTTCATCATATTCCGGAGTACGCAGGAAGCGAACCATACGCAGTTTCATGACCAGGTGGTCAATCATTTCCTGAGCGTCTTGTTCAGTGATTTTGCCTGCTTTCAGGTCACGTTCGATGTAAGCATCCAGGAAGGTGGATACGCGACCGAAGGACATTGCTGCACCGTTCTGAGACTTAACCGCGGCCAGGTAGCCGAAGTAGGTCCACTGGATAGCTTCCTGCGCGTTGGTTGCCGGACCTGAGATATCGCAGCCGTATTTCGCTGCCATTTCTTTGATCTGACCCAGGGCGCGGTGCTGTTCAGAGATCTCTTCACGCAGACGGATAGTCGCTTCCAGGTTTACGCCGTTTTCCAGGTCAGACTGCAGAGACAGGAACTGTGCGTATTTGTCTTTCATCAGGAAGTCGATACCGTACAGCGCAACGCGACGGTAGTCACCGATGATACGGCCACGGCCATACGCATCCGGCAGACCAGTCAGAACGCCAGACTTACGGCAGTTCAGAATGTCTTTGGTGTACACATCGAATACACCCTGGTTATGGGTTTTACGGTATTCGGTGAAGATTTTTTTCAGCATCGGGTCCAGTTCGCGATCGTACGCTTTGCAGGAACCTTCAACCATTTTGATGCCGCCGAACGGGATAATCGCACGTTTCAGAGGCTTTTCAGTCTGCAGACCAACGATTTTCTCAAGAGCTTTGTTGATGTAGCCCGCGTCATGAGACGTGATGGTGGATGCAAGGGAAGTGTCGAAGTCAACAGGCGCGTGAGTGCGGTTTTCCTGTTTAACACCTTCCATAACGTTGTCCCACAGCTTGGTTGTCGCTTCAGTTGCGCCAGCCAGGAAGGACTCGTCGCCTTCATACGGGGTATAGTTTTTCTGGATAAAGTCACGTACGTTGACTTCTTTCTGCCAGTCACCTTTCGCGAAACCTTCCCAGGCTGTGGCTAACTTTTCATTAAGCTCGGACATGTAACACCTACCTTCTTAAGTGGATTTTTTATTTACTGCCTGAAACGGCCCTTAGTGATGGTCGTCGCCACGCAGGTAAATGACCCAGTATGTCAACCCAACCAGCAGACCACCGCCGATAATGTTCCCGATAGTTACCGGAATCAGGTTATCAGTAATGAAGTTCATCACGGTCAGGTGAGAGAAATTTTCCGGAGCAGAACCAATCGCGGTCCAGAATTCCGGGGTTGCAAAGTCGCGAATTACGATACCCAGCGGGATCATAAACATGTTAGCGATACTGTGCTCAAAGCCGCTGGCAACAAACATCGCCACCGGTAAAACCATAATCATGGCTTTATCCATCAGGCTGCGACCGGAGTAGCTCATCCACACCGCCAGACAGACCATCAGGTTAGCCAGGATACCCAGACACACGGCTTCAATAAATGTATGGTGCATTTTGTGGTCGGCGGTTTGCAGGACGTTCAGGCCCCATGCACCGTTGGCGGTCATATACTCGCCAGATAACCACATCAGCAATACAAACAGCAGTGCACCTATCAGGTTACCAACATAGACGTTGAGCCAGTTTCTTGCCAGTTGACCCCAGGTAATTCGTCCGCTGGCTTTCGCCACGACGATAAGTACGGTGGAGGTAAACAGGTCGGCACCGCAGATGACGCAAAGAATCAGGCCGAGTGAAAAGCAGATCCCCCCGATCAGTTTAGCAATTCCGAAAGGCATCGCGGCAGTGCCGGTTGTCGCCGTAATATAGAAGACAAAAGCAATGGAAATGAAAACACCAGCGGTAATCGCCAGATAAAACGTCTTCATCGGGTGCTTTGTCGCTTTGTAGACACCTGCTTCTTCGGCGACTTTCGCCATGGCTGCAGGGAGTAAAAGATCAAAAGGGTTGTCAGCTTTCACACTAACTCTCTCTTTATAAAAGTTGGCGGTGAGATACTAACAAAGCATTATAGAAGGGAAATTGATGTAGATCATATCCCACCGGAACTATAAGCCCTGGATATGTGTGGTTTTGACTTATTATGGGAATAAATGATTGTTTTAAATGAAAAAAATAAATTTTAAAATTTACAACTTATGTTGATTTTTTTCATTTTGGGCCGCTGTGGACGGTTAATTAAAATGGGGTATTTTTTATTAAAATTAACAATCCTAAAGTGATGCGTAAAAAAAGTTTACTGTAAATTAACGTTGCAACTACAAATTAGCCGCGGGTCTACTTAGCGATGAAAAACGGGGTCTTTATCGACCCCGTAAATAATGCGGCTGGCAGTAAAATGAAGCCTTATTTAGCCCAGAATGCCGCTTTTGCCCGCTGCAGTTTTTCATAGGCTTTCAGTAAAGACTGATGGGCCGGGAAAGCCTGGAGATCGCTATCTACGGCCTGCAGGCCATAGAACGGCGCTTCACCGCTCATCGCCGCGCTGGCAGCTTCTACCGCATCGGCGCCGTACATACGGATAAAGGCATTCAGGTACTGCAGAGGCTGGCGTTCTTCTTCCTGACTGAGCAGCAGCAGCGTCTGCAGGCAGCGGTAGTAATTTGCGCGTTCCGCACTGAAGATAGACGCATTGAATTCAATGGTCCATTCCGTCCAGATCAAGGCCTGCTCCAGATCGCCACCGGCCAGCGCCAGCATCGCTTTCAGTTCGCCAATACGCAGCGTATACCAGCCGTTGTCTTTGCCCGTCGCCAGGCCCAGCAGCTCGCGTACGCGGGTGAAGTCGTCATTCCCTTCATCATCCAGTTGTTCGATCAGCGCCAGATAATCTTCTTTTTCCCATTCACTGCCCGGCAGGGAGAGAAGGGTTTCGCGCAGATGGCTGCCCATGCTGTTATTGGCCAGCCACAGATCTTCCGCCGGGTAAATGTCTGACATTCCCGGAACGATGATGCGGCAGGCGTAGACGCTCAGGTGCTCATAATCGGCGATGTAAACTTCTTTATCTTCTTCTTTAAAGATGGCCATCAGGGTGGCGAACTCTTCTTCCGTGGTGCCGGAGAAGCTCCAGTCGACGAACGGATAGTCAGCATCCTGTTTGAACATATCCCAGGAGATCAGACCGCTGGAATCAATAAAGTGGGTTTCAAGATTGGCGTGTTCAGCGACTTCTTCGTCATCGAAGGTTGGTGGCGTAAAGACATCGAGATCTTTCAGGCTACGGCCTTGCAGCAGCTCGGTGACGGTACGTTCGAGAGCGACGCCGAAGTCCGGATGCGCGCCGAAAGAGGCGAAGCAGGTTCCGTTGGTCGGGTTAAACAACACCACGCAGATAACCGGGTATTTGCCGCCCAGCGAGCCATCGTAAGCAAAGATCGGGAAACCTTCGGCTTCCAGCTTATTGATGGACTCCACCACACCTGGATAACGCGCCATGACCTCTGCCGGAATTTCTGGCAGGCTGATGCTCTCAGCGATGATGCGGTTTTTAATGTGACGCTCGAAGACTTCCGACAGTGCCTGAACGCGCGCTTCGTTCGCCGTGTTGCCTGCGGACATCCCGTTAGAGACATACAGGTTGCCGACGATATTCATCGGGATATAGACGGTTTCGCCATCGGACTGGCGGGTGAACGGCAGGCCGCAAACGCCGCGTTCGTCGTTGCCCGACTGCAGATCGACCAGCATGCTGGCGGTCAACTGATCGTCAGGATCGTAAAATGCGCGCAGACGAGGATCCAGCAGACCTTCCGGCACTTCATCGTCTTCGGTCAGCGGGAACCATTTCTCATTTGGATAGTGGACGAATGGTCCGTTAGCGATGGTTTCGCCCAGCCAAAAGTCAGCAAAAAAGTAGTTGGTGGACAGACGCTCGAAATATTCACCAAGAGCCGAGGCCAGCGCCGCTTTTTTGGTTGCCCCTTTGCCGTTGGTGAAACACAGCGAGCACTCTTTATCACGGATATGTACTGACCACACGTGCGGTACGGGATTCAGCCATGAGGCCTCTTCAATATCAAATCCGAGGTCGAGCAATTTCTGCTGGAAGCGGGCGATGGAATCTTCCAGGGCGGCATCTTTGCCGGGAATAAACGTTTGAGTCATGGCGATCACTTTTATCGTACGTAAAGCGCGCAATGATACGGCTTTTAGATGACCGGCGCTATCTCCATCGTCTGGCTATCCTTACTGACACCCGATAACTGTGCAGGCGTTAACCATGAAGGCATTTGATTGGCATCGTATGGCGCTGGATAAAGTGCCAGTGGACTTTTTGGCTGAGGTGGCGCTGAGGAGCGTGTACACCTTTGTCCTGGTATTTATCTTTCTCAAAATCACCGGCCGACGCGGCGTGCGGCAGATGTCGCTGTTCGAAGTCCTCATTATCCTGACCCTTGGATCCGCGGCAGGGGATGTCGCTTTCTATGACGATGTCCCGATGCTGCCGGTGCTGGTGGTCTTTGTTACCCTGGCGTTGCTCTACCGGCTGATCATGTGGCTGATGGGCAAAAGCGAGAAGCTGGAGAACCTGCTTGAGGGCAAACCGATCCCGGTCATCGAACAGGGGGAACTGGCCTGGAAAAATTTACAGGCGGAAAACATGACCGAATTCGAGTTTTTTATGGAGCTGCGGATCAACGGCGTCGAACAGCTGGGACAGGTCCGGTTGGCTATTCTGGAAACCAACGGGCAAATTAGTCTCTACTACTATGCGGATCGAGACGTCAAAGCCGGTCTGTCTATTTTACCTCCTCCCCATAACGCAAGCTTCGCTACCATTCCGCGCGACGATGAATATGCCTGCGTACGGTGTAGCGCAGTTCTTAAGCTCCTCGCCGGGGATAAACAATTATGTCCCCGCTGCGCAAATGCAGAATGGTCGCAGGCCAGCAGGGCGAAAAGAGTCACCTGACAGCAATTATGTCGGTTTTATGACGTCAAGCCGGCAGATTCTTTTGTGTGACGACAGCCACATTTCGTGGCTGCTTAGTTTTACTCGTTGCGGTGCGTGTCACTGAATGATAAAACCGATAGCCACAGGAATAACTTATGCCCGCGATGGTTCGCGGGCAGACAACATAGCAACGTGGTGAGGGGAAATGGCTCAGGTCTATAACTTTAGTTCGGGCCCGGCAATGCTGCCGGCGGAAGTTCTCAAACTGGCACAGCAGGAGCTGTGTGACTGGCATGGCCTGGGTACGTCGGTCATGGAAATCAGTCACCGTGGTAAAGAGTTTATCCAGGTGGCTGAGGCGGCTGAACAGGATTTTCGCGATCTGCTCAATATCCCCTCCAACTACAAAGTTTTATTCTGCCACGGCGGTGGTCGCGGTCAGTTCGCGGGCGTTCCGCTGAACCTGCTGGGTGATAAAACCACCGCTGACTATGTTGATGCCGGCTACTGGGCGGCAAGCGCGATTAAAGAAGCGAAAAAATATTGTTCGCCGAACGCCATTGACGCGAAAATCACGGTTGACGGCCTGCGCGGAGTTAAGCCGATGAGCGAATGGCAGTTGACGCCAGGCGCGGCCTATCTGCACTACTGTCCGAATGAAACCATCGACGGCATTGCGATTGATGAAACGCCGAATTTTGCGGACGACGTCGTGGTTGCGGCGGATTTCTCCTCCACCATTCTCTCTGCCCCGATTGATGTCAGCCGTTACGGCGTTATCTATGCGGGCGCACAGAAAAATATCGGCCCGGCGGGTCTGACGCTGGTGATTGTACGTGAAGACCTGCTGGGTAAAGCCAGTATCGCCTGCCCGTCAATTCTCGACTACACCGTACTGGATGCTAACGACTCCATGTTTAACACCCCGCCGACGTTCGCCTGGTACCTGGCCGGTCTGGTGTTCAAGTGGCTGAAAGAGCAGGGCGGCGTCGCGGCAATGGACAAAATCAATCAGCAAAAAGCCGATTTGCTGTATGGTGCGATCGACCGCAGCAGCTTCTATCGTAACGATGTGGCAGCGGCTAACCGTTCCCGTATGAACGTCCCGTTCCAGCTGGCCGACAGTGCGCTGGATAAACTGTTCCTTGAAGAGTCCTTTGCCGCAGGTCTGCATGCACTGAAAGGCCACCGCGTAGTGGGCGGCATGCGTGCCTCTATCTATAACGCGATGCCGCTGGCGGGCGTGAAGGCACTGACCGACTTTATGCAGGATTTTGAACGCCGCCACGGCTAATCACCCTCCTGTTTTTCATCCCCGCGGCTGGTCTGCGGGGTTTTTATTCTGTTTGTTTGAGAGTTAAGTTTGATGGAATCCCTGACGTTACAACCCATTGCGCGAGTAGATGGCACCGTGAACCTGCCTGGGTCAAAAAGTGTCTCTAACCGTGCTTTGCTGCTGGCGGCTTTGGCCCGTGGCACCACGGTGCTGACCAACCTGCTGGACAGCGACGATGTACGCCATATGCTGAATGCCCTGAGCGCCCTGGGAGTTCATTACGTTCTGTCTGCTGACCGCACCCGCTGTGAAGTGACCGGCAACGCTGGGCCGCTGCAGGCTGGTAGTGCGCTGCAGGCTGGTAGTGCGCTGGAGCTGTTCCTCGGTAACGCAGGGACCGCCATGCGTCCGCTGGCGGCCGCGCTGTGTCTGGGCAGCAACGATATCGTGTTGACTGGCGAACCGCGCATGAAAGAGCGCCCGATTGGCCATCTGGTCGACGCGCTGCGCCAGGGCGGCGCGCAGATTGATTATCTGGAGCAGGAAAACTATCCGCCTCTGCGTCTGCGCGGCGGCTTTACCGGCGGCGAAGTTGAAGTGGACGGCAGCGTATCCAGCCAGTTCCTCACCGCGCTGCTGATGGCTGCGCCACTGGCGCCGCAGGATACCGTCATCGCGATTAAAGGCGAGCTGGTTTCCCGCCCATATATCGACATCACGCTGCATCTGATGAAAACATTCGGCGTTGAGGTCGAGAATCAGGCCTATCAGCGCTTTATTGTCAGCGGCAATCAGCAGTACCAGTCGCCCGGTGATTACCTGGTGGAGGGGGATGCCTCTTCGGCCTCTTATTTCCTCGCTGCCGGCGCCATCAAAGGTGGGACGGTAAAAGTCACCGGTATCGGCCGCAACAGCGTACAGGGCGATATTCGTTTTGCCGACGTGCTGGAAAAAATGGGGGCGACCGTCACCTGGGGCGAGGATTATATTGCCTGTACCCGCGGCGAGCTGAATGCTATCGATATGGATATGAACCATATTCCGGATGCGGCGATGACTATCGCCACCGCGGCGCTGTTTGCCAGGGGAACGACCACGCTACGCAACATCTATAACTGGCGCGTCAAAGAGACCGACCGTCTGTTTGCGATGGCCACCGAACTGCGTAAAGTGGGCGCCGAAGTGGAAGAGGGGGAGGATTACATTCGCATTACGCCTCCGCTGACGCTGCAGTTTGCCGAGATTGGCACCTATAACGATCACCGTATGGCAATGTGTTTCTCGCTGGTGGCGTTGTCTGATACGCCGGTGACTATTCTTGACCCGAAATGTACGGCGAAAACCTTCCCGGATTACTTCGAGCAGCTGGCGCGGATCAGCACGCTGGCGTAACGTTCGCTGCGCAAAAAGCAAACCGAAAAGGTAAAATATTGTCATCTTCCGGGCTGACGTTCCGTCAGCCCGCTATAATTGCGCAATTCTTCTGCGTTTCATTTCTGGTAGTCCGTAATTTGCAAGCAATGCTCACTTTCCGGCGTAGAGATGCGTATAATGCGCGGCGTTTATATTCTATGCGCCTTGCTGAAGGAGAAAAAGATGACGGCAAATATTCCGGTAATCACCATTGATGGGCCTGGCGGTGCGGGTAAAGGCACATTGTGCAAGGCAATGGCGGAAGCGCTGGGCTGGCATCTGCTGGATTCCGGGGCCATCTATCGTGTTCTGGCCCTCGCGGCGCTGCATCACCATGTTGATGTCGAATCTGAAGAGGCGCTGGTACCGTTGGCGGCGCACCTGGACGTGCGTTTTATCTCCACCGATGGCACTCTGGAAGTGATTCTTGAAGGCGAAGACGTCAGCGCCGCCATTCGTACTCAGGAAGTGGCTAATACCGCATCGAAAGTTGCCGCGTTTCCCCGCGTGCGTGAAGCATTGCTTCGTCGTCAGCGCGCATTTCGTGAACTGCCTGGCCTGATTGCCGACGGACGCGATATGGGAACCGTCGTGTTTCCCGATGCGCCAGTGAAGATTTTCCTTGATGCTTCGGCACAAGAGCGCGCCCATCGCCGTATGCTGCAGTTGCAGGAAAAGGGCTTTAGTGTTAACTTTGAACGTCTTTTGTCCGAGATAAAAGAACGTGACGATCGCGACCGTAATCGCAGCGTCGCGCCGCTTGTCCCGGCCGCCGATGCTTTAGTTCTCGATTCTACTGAACTAAACATTGAGCAAGTTATTGAAAAAGCGCTACACTATGCGCGCGAAAAACTGGCAGTCGCCTGACCGCGAAGCGGTGAAGCGAAACGGCCTCAGAATTATAGCAGTACCCCCGCAGCAATGGAGTGTTAGCGGGTATGTTAAACAACCCCATCCGGCACGGAGCCAGGTGGACGTTAAATATGAAACCTGAAGATTAAACATGACTGAATCTTTTGCTCAACTATTTGAAGAATCCTTAAAAACAATCGAAACCCGTCCGGGTTCCATCGTTCGTGGTGTTGTTGTTGCTATCGACAAAGATATCGTACTGGTTGACGCTGGTCTGAAATCTGAGTCTGCCATTCCGGCAGAGCAGTTCAAAAACGCCCAGGGCGAGCTGGAAATCCAGGTCGGTGACGAAGTTGACGTTGCTCTGGATGCAGTAGAAGACGGCTTCGGTGAAACCCTGCTGTCCCGTGAAAAAGCTAAACGTCACGAAGCTTGGATCACGCTGGAAAAAGCTTACGAAGAAGCTGAAACTGTAGTCGGTGTTATCAACGGCAAAGTTAAAGGTGGCTTCACTGTTGAGCTGAATGGTATTCGCGCGTTCCTGCCGGGTTCCCTGGTTGACGTTCGTCCGGTTCGCGACACTCTGCACCTGGAAGGCAAAGAGCTTGAGTTCAAAGTAATCAAGCTGGACCAGAAGCGTAACAACGTTGTTGTATCCCGTCGTGCCGTTATCGAATCCGAAAACAGCGCAGAACGCGATCAGCTGCTGGAAAACCTGCAGGAAGGCATGGAAGTCAAAGGTATCGTTAAGAACCTCACTGACTACGGCGCATTCGTTGATCTGGGCGGCGTTGACGGCCTGCTGCACATCACCGACATGGCGTGGAAACGCGTTAAGCACCCGAGCGAAATCGTAAACGTTGGCGACGAAATCACTGTTAAAGTGCTGAAGTTCGACCGCGAGCGTACTCGTGTATCTCTGGGCCTGAAACAGCTGGGCGAAGATCCGTGGGTAGCTATCGCTAAGCGTTATCCGGAAGGTACCAAACTGACCGGTCGCGTGACCAACCTGACCGACTACGGCTGCTTCGTTGAAATCGAAGAAGGCGTTGAAGGCCTGGTTCACGTTTCCGAAATGGATTGGACCAATAAAAACATCCACCCGTCCAAAGTTGTTAACGTTGGCGACGTAGTGGAAGTTATGGTTCTGGATATCGACGAAGAACGTCGTCGTATCTCCCTGGGTCTGAAGCAGTGCAAAAACAACCCGTGGCAGCAGTTTGCGGAAACCCACAACAAGGGCGACCGTGTTGAAGGTAAAATCAAGTCTATCACTGACTTCGGTATCTTCATCGGCCTGGACGGCGGCATCGACGGCCTGGTTCACCTGTCTGACATCTCCTGGAACGTTGCAGGCGAAGAAGCAGTTCGTGAATACAAAAAAGGCGACGAAATCGCAGCAGTTGTTCTGCAGGTTGACGCAGAGCGTGAGCGTATCTCTCTGGGCGTTAAACAGCTCGCAGAAGATCCGTTCAACAACTGGGTTGCACTGAACAAGAAAGGCGCAATCGTAAACGGTAAAGTCACTGCAGTTGACGCTAAAGGCGCAACCGTAGAACTGGCTGACGGCGTTGAAGGTTACCTGCGCGCTTCTGAAGCTTCCCGTGACCGCGTTGAAGATGCAACTCTGGTTCTGAGCGTTGGCGACGACGTTGAAGCTAAATTCACCGGCGTTGATCGTAAAAACCGTGCAATCAGCCTGTCTGTTCGTGCTAAAGACGAAGCTGATGAGAAAGATGCAATCGCAACTGTTAACAAACAGGAAGATGCAAACTTCTCTAACAACGCAATGGCTGAAGCTTTCAAAGCAGCTAAAGGCGAGTAATCTTAGTCATTCAGGTTACAACAACCTGAATTACGACGAGTTTACTTGACAGATTGCAGGATTCGTCCTGTAATCAAGCACAAAGGGCGGCTACGGCCGCCCTTGTTTAAAGCAGTTAGCTAATTTTGCCTTGAAGGAAACCGGAGGAATAATGACCAAGTCAGAATTGATAGAAAGACTTGCCAGCCAGCAATCTCACATTCCTGCGAAAGCGGTCGAAGATGCTGTTAAAGAAATGCTGGAACATATGGCCTCAACGCTTGCTCAAGGTGAGCGCATTGAAATCCGCGGTTTCGGCAGCTTCTCTTTGCATTATCGAGCACCTCGCACCGGGCGTAACCCGAAGACTGGCGATAAAGTCGAACTGGAAGGTAAGTACGTTCCGCACTTTAAGCCTGGGAAAGAATTACGCGACCGCGCCAATATTTACGAAGAGTAAGTTTCGCACAGCCGCGACAACGTACTCCGATGATAAAAAAAGCACCTTTGCGGTGCTTTTTTTATGCCTCCGGTTTGCCCCGCCTCACAGCAACATCTTCGTTTTGCTGCAACCCCGTAGGTTTTGCGGAAGCCGAAATCCATACCCGGCCGCCGACCGCTGACGACCTTTAGCTTTCACGCGATACTCTCCGTCAACAGGGAGGGGACATGCGTTTATCACAGCTTGCCGGGTGCGTGGTTGTCGGGATCTGCCCACTGCTGTTCTTGCCAGAACTGCCCACACCGCTCGCCGTTCAGGTCATTATCGGCGGCGCGATCCTGATGTCGCTTTACCGCTGGAGGCCATTGCGTTACCTGGCGTTGACCATGCTGTTTTTTGCCTGGGGTGTGCTGAGCGCGCGTCAGGTGCTGTGGCCGATGCAGGTGCTACCCGGTGGCAACCGGCAGATTGAAATTAAGCTAACGGCCGTCGAAGGTGAGACCACCTACCAGGGAAATATTCTCCGTTTCAACGGGCAGAGGCTATGGCCGGCGCCAGGGGTAACTCTTTATGGTAATGCGCTGCCCGACCTGCCGTGTGCCGGGCAGCGCTGGAAGATGACCGTCCGTCTTCGCCCGGTCCATAGTCAGCTCAACGTAGGGGGCTTTGACGGCCAGCGTTTTGCCCTGGCGCAACATCGTTCGCTAACCGGGCGCTTTACGTCGGCCGAAGCATCAGACCTGACGTGCAGCTACCGCGCTCGCTATCTGGCATCGCTGGAACGTACTCTCGACGCTTTTCCCTGGCAGTCGGTGATACTCGGGCTCGGGATGGGCGAGAGACTGGTTGTACCGCGGGATATCAAACGTCTGATGCAGGAGACCGGTACCTCACACCTGATGGCGATTTCAGGGTTGCATATTGCGTTAGGCGCCATACTCGGTGGACTGGTGGTTCGGGGGCTGCAATTCTTTTTCCCGTGCCGATGGATTGGCTGGAGAATGCCGTTACTTATCGGTCTGGGCTGCGCGCTATTTTATGCCTGGCTGACCGGTATGCAGCCGCCTGCGCTGCGGACCTGCGTAGCCCTGAGCTGCGTGGTGGGCCTACGGCTATCTGCCAGACGCTGGTCGTCCTGGCAAATCTGGCTCTGTTGTATTGGCGCTATCTTATTCGCCGATCCGCTGGCGGTGTTGTCTGATAGTCTGTGGCTGTCCATCTTCGCCGTCGCAACGCTGATTTTCTGGTATCAGCTGGTGCCGCTGCAGCGGCATACGTGGCGCTGGCCGTGGCGCGAAGGGCTTGCTTTAGGCCATCTGCAGCTTGGGCTGATGTTTCTGCTATTGCCAATTCAGATTCTCCTTTTCCACGGCATCAGCCTGACCGCCTGGGTAGCAAATCTGATAGCCGTACCGTTGGTCACCTTTGCGGTTGTTCCCACGATTCTGCTGGCGATGCTGCTGCATCTCAGCGGACCTGTCGTGGTTGAAATGGCGGCGTGGTGGCTGGCTGACCGCCTGCTGGCAGCATTATTCTGGTTTTTGCATCTGCTGCCGCAGGGCTGGCTCAGTCTGGATTTTCGCTGGGCGGGGCTCAGCGCGTTGCCCTGGCTGATACTGCTGGTGTGGCGTTTTCATGCCTGGCGTTCGCTACCGGCGCTTTGTCTTAGCAGCACGCTGCTGCTGAGCTGGCCCTTCTGGCGCCACGGAGCGAAAGATGAATGGCGGGTCACGATGCTGGACGTCGGGCAGGGGCTGGCTATGGTCATTGAGCGCGAGGGGGCGGCAATCCTCTATGATACCGGGCTGGCCTGGCCCGATGGTGATAGCGGTCAGCAGATTATTATTCCCTGGCTACGCTGGCATCACCTGCGCCCGGAGGGCGTTGTGTTGAGCCATGAACACCTTGACCACCGCGGCGGTCTCAATTCGCTGCTGAAGGCCTGGCCCGAGCTCTGGATCCGCAGTCCGCTAGGCTGGCGGGGGCATCTTCCCTGTCGGCGAGGCGAAAGCTGGCGATGGCGTGGATTAACTTTTCGCGTGCTGTGGCCGCTGCCGGATTCCAGCCTGACGGGCAATAACCGCTCCTGCGTGGTCCGTATTGATGACGGCAAGCAGAGCATTCTACTGACCGGAGATATTGAAATTCCGGCAGAACGGGCCATGCTGAGCCACTACTGGCAGCATCTTGCGTCTACACTTATCCAGGTTCCGCACCACGGGAGTCATACCTCTTCTGCGCTTGCCTTATTGCAGCGGGTCGGCGGCGCGGCGGCGCTGGCTTCGGCCTCGCGATATAATGCCTGGCGTATGCCTGCGGCTAAAGTGGTGCAGCACTACCGTCAGCAGGGCTATCGATGGCTCGATACGCCGCATCAGGGACAAATTACGGTTATTTTTTCTCCAGAAGGTTGGCAAATCCAAAGCTTACGAGATCAACTTTTACCGCGTTGGTATCATCAGTGGTTTGGCGAGACCGTGGATAACGGGTAGAATATGCGGCTATTTCAACATAAGCTGGTTTATTGAATGCAGAATGATAAAGATCTCTCCACGTGGCAGACCTTCCGCCGCCTCTGGCCGCTTATTGCGCCATTTAAAACCGGACTGATCGTCGCGGCAGTTGCGTTAGTCTTTAACGCCGCTAGTGATACCTTCATGCTATCGCTTCTTAAACCGTTACTGGATGATGGTTTTGGTAAAACGGATCGCTCAGTGCTGCTATGGATGCCGCTGGTCGTGATTGGGTTGATGTTACTGCGTGGCGTCACCAGCTATATTTCGAGCTACTGTATCTCGTGGGTTTCAGGCAAAGTCGTCATGACAATGCGCCGCCGTCTGTTCAGCCATATGATGGGGATGCCCGTCTCCTTCTTTGATAAACAGTCCACGGGTACCTTGCTGTCACGCATTACCTATGATTCCGAACAGGTGGCGTCATCCTCTTCCAGCGCCTTGATTACCGTCGTGCGCGAAGGCGCCTCGATCATCGGTCTGTTTGTGATGATGTTCTATTACAGCTGGCAGCTGTCGCTGATTCTGATCGTCCTGGCCCCCATCGTCTCGATGGCGATTCGCGTGGTATCGAAGCGTTTTCGTAATATCAGCAAGAATATGCAAAACACCATGGGGCAGGTGACCACCAGCGCAGAGCAGATGCTGAAAGGGCATAAAGAAGTGCTGATGTTTGGCGGTCAGGCGGTAGAAACCAAACGTTTTGATAAGGTCAGCAACAAAATGCGCTTGCAGGGGATGAAAATGGTCTCTGCGTCGTCTATTTCTGACCCGGTTATTCAGCTGATTGCGTCACTGGCGCTGGCATTTGTTCTCTATGCCGCCAGCTTCCCGAGCGTCATGGAAACGTTAACTGCCGGTACCATCACCGTCGTCTTCTCCTCGATGATCGCGTTGATGCGCCCGCTGAAGTCGCTGACTAACGTCAATGCTCAGTTCCAGCGCGGGATGGCCGCCTGCCAGACGCTGTTTGCGATTCTTGATTCCGAACAGGAAAAAGACGAAGGCAAGCTGGTTATCGAGCGGGCGAAGGGCAACCTGGAATTCAAAGATGTCACCTTTACCTATCCGGGCCGTGAAACGCCGGCGCTGCGAAATATCAACCTCAACATCCAGGAAGGTAAAACGGTCGCCCTGGTCGGGCGTTCGGGGTCGGGTAAATCGACCATCGCCAGCCTGATTACGCGCTTTTACGATATCGATAACGGCCAGATTTTGCTGGATGGCCACGATCTGCGTGAATACACTCTGGCATCCCTGCGCGATCAGGTGGCGCTGGTGTCGCAAAACGTTCATCTGTTCAACGATACCGTGGCCAACAACATTGCCTATGCGCGCACGGAAGAGTACAGCCGTGAGCAGATCGAAGAAGCGGCGCGTATGGCCTACGCGATGGACTTTATCAGCAAAATGGATAATGGCCTCGATACCGTTATCGGTGAGAACGGCGTACTGCTCTCCGGCGGTCAGCGTCAGCGTATTGCCATCGCGCGTGCGCTGCTGCGTAACAGCCCGATTCTGATTCTGGACGAAGCAACATCGGCGCTGGATACCGAGTCTGAACGCGCGATCCAGGCCGCCCTCGACGAACTGCAGAAAAACCGCACTTCGCTGGTGATTGCCCACCGTCTTTCCACCATCGAACAAGCCGATGAAATTGTGGTGGTGGAAGATGGCCGCATTGTCGAGCGCGGTAGCCATGCCGATCTGCTGGAACACCGCGGCGTGTACGCCCAGCTACATAAGATGCAGTTTGGCCAATGATTGCGCGTATCTGGTCCGGTGAGTCGCCCGTATGGCGACTCTTGCTGCCGCTCTCCTGGCTCTATGGCCTGGTGAGTGGGCTGATCCGCCTCAGCTATCGGCTGGGGCTGAAGAAAGCCTGGCGAGCGCCGGTTCCGGTGGCGGTGGTGGGGAATCTCACCGCCGGAGGCAACGGCAAAACGCCGGTGGTCATCTGGCTGGTGGAACAGCTCCAGCAGCGCGGTATCCGCGTTGGCGTCGTTTCCCGCGGTTATGGCGGGAAAGCGGCGAGCTATCCGTTACTGCTCAGCAATGACACCAGTACCGCGGAAGCCGGCGATGAACCGGTACTCATTTTTCAACGCACCGGCGCGCCGGTTGCGGTCTCGCCAGCGCGTCGTGAGGCGGTGCAGGCGCTGCTTCATGCACATGATTTGCAGCTCATTATCACCGATGATGGCCTGCAGCACTACAAGCTGGCGCGGGACAAAGAAATTGTGGTAATTGATGGCGAGCGCCGTTTTGGCAATGGCTGGTGGCTACCGGCCGGGCCGATGCGTGAACGCGCGTCACGTTTACGCAGCGTCGACGCCATCATTGTTAACGGCGGCATCGCGCAGGCGGGGGAAATTCCCATGCAGCTGCGACCCGGACTGGCGGTAAATTTACGCAGCGGCGAACGGCGTGACGTGGCTTCTTTCGATAATGTCGTTGCCATGGCCGGGATCGGTCATCCGCCGCGCTTTTTCGCCACGCTGGAAAGCTGCGGCGTCCTGCCGGTAAAAACCGTCGCGCTTGCCGATCACCAGGCATTGACTCAGACGAGCGTTTCCGCCCTTGTGAATCCACAGCAAACGCTGCTGATGACCGAGAAAGATGCGGTGAAATGTCGTGGGTTTGCCGAAGCAAACTGGTGGTATTTACCTGTCGACGCCATAATGACGGATGAACGCGCACAGCAGCTGCTGACGGAACTGGTGACGCTGGCGCAACGTTAGTTCTGCCACGTTCGCTTCAATAACGCTGTGCCGGAGTCCTTTACGGAGAACCTGCATGTCGGTACTACAACTGTCGCTTAAAGAAGCCCGTCATCTCCATCTTGCGGCGCAGGGATTGCTGAAGAAGCCCCGGCGACGTGCCCGCGCCAGCGATATTCTGTCAACTATTCAGCAGATGTCATTGCTGCAAATCGATACCATCAACGTCGTTGCCCGCAGCCCTTATCTTGTGCTTTTTAGCCGTCTTGGCAGCTATCCGCAAAGCTGGCTGGAGGACGCCCTGCGCAGCGGGGAGCTGATGGAATACTGGGCTCATGAAGCCTGTTTTCTGCCCCGTAGCGACTTTGCTCTGGTGCGCCACCGTATGCTGACGCCCGATAATATGGGCTGGAAGTATCACAAGGCGTGGATGACGGAACATGCTGACGATATTCGGCTGCTGCTGGAGCATATCGCGCAGAATGGTCCGGTTCGTTCGGCCGACTTTGAACATCCGCGCAAAGGCGCCAGCGGCTGGTGGGAGTGGAAACCGCACAAGCGCCATCTGGAAGGCCTGTTTACCGCAGGTAAAGTGATGGTGGTGGAGCGGCGTAACTTCCAGCGGGTGTACGACCTGACGCATCGCGTCATGCCGCACTGGGACGATGAGCGCGATGCGCTGACGCAGCCGCAGGCGGAGGCGTTAATGCTGCGCAACAGTGCCCGGAGCCTCGGCATTTTTCGCCCCCAGTGGCTGGCTGATTACTATCGTCTCCGCCAGCCCGCTTTGCCGACGCTGCTGGCGAGCTGGCAGGAGGAGGGCACGGTGGTTCCGGTGAAGGTCGAGGAACTGGGCGACATGTGGCTCCACCACGAAGCGCTCGGGCAGCTGGAATCGGCGCCCGGCGGTAAACTCGCCGCCAGCCATAGCGCGGTACTCTCGCCATTTGACCCGGTAGTCTGGGACCGTAAACGCGCTGAGCAACTCTTCAATTTCAGCTATCGCCTCGAGTGCTACACGCCGGCGCCGAAGCGTCAGTATGGCTACTTTGTTCTGCCGCTGCTGCACCAGGGAAAACTGGTGGGCAGAATGGACAGCAAGGTGCATCGGAAAACCGGGGTTCTGGAGGTTTTTTCGCTGTGGCTGGAAGAGGGGATCAGAGTCACCTCGGGGCTGGAGAAAGGGTTGCTCCGGGCGATTGAAGAGTTTGCCATCTGGCAGTCGGCTCAACGTATCACCTTCGGTCGTCTGCCGCCGGGGCTTTTCTCCGACCGTCAGCAGGGCTGGGAGATTTCCCCGGCCTGAACAAGACCACACCCCGCTCAGCCTTTGCCGCAAACGGATCCCTGAGTTTGCCATCATGTGATATGCTGCTGCGGAATCTATTCGGTCCATCAGGAGGAATCATGGATCACCGTTTACTAGAAATCATCGCCTGTCCTGTCTGCAACGGCAAACTGTACTACAGCCAGGATAAGCAAGAGCTGATCTGCAAAATTGACAGCCTGGCCTTTCCTTTCCGTGAAGGCATTCCCGTCTTGCTGGAAACCGAAGCCCGCGCATTAGCCGTGGGAGAGAGCCATTCATGAGTTTCGTGGTCATCATTCCTGCACGTTTTGCCTCCACGCGTCTGCCGGGCAAGCCCCTACAGGATATCAACGGTAAGCCGATGATCGTTCATGTTCTCGAGCGCGCGCGCGAATCCGGGGCCGATCGCATTATCGTCGCGACGGATCATGACGATGTTGCGCGTGCGGTCGAAGCTGCCGGCGGCGAAGTGTGCATGACGCGTGCGGACCATCAATCCGGCACCGAGCGTCTGGCCGAAGTTGTTGAAAAGTGTGGCTTCAGTGATGACACGATCATCGTCAATATCCAGGGCGATGAGCCGATGATCCCGCCGGCGATCGTCCGCCAGGTGGCGGACAATCTGGCGGCCAATGCCTGCGGTATGGCCACGCTCGCCGTTCCGATTCACGACGCTGAGGAAGCATTTAATCCGAATGCCGTGAAAGTGGTGATGGATGCGCAGGGCTATGCGCTCTACTTCTCCCGCGCCACCATTCCATGGGATCGCGATCGCTTTGCGCAATCACGCGAAACTATCGGCGATACGCTGCTACGTCATATCGGTATTTACGGTTATCGTGCCGGCTTTATCCGTCGCTACGTCAGCTGGTCGCCGAGCCCGCTGGAACAGATCGAAATGCTGGAGCAGCTGCGGGTGCTGTGGTATGGCGAAAAAATCCATGTCGCGGTGGCCGAAGTTGTGCCTGGAACCGGTGTCGATACACCGGAAGATCTGGAGCGCGTGCGCGCAGAGCTGCGTTAATCCGTTCATCCCCTCCGTCGTGAGGGGATATCTTCACGCTATTTTTCCATACTTTTTCCCTCAATTTTTGATCTCACCTGATGACATCCCTGCGGCTGGCGCTCATTATAAAACCAGTAGTATTCACAGGGGTAATCAGAGATGGAACAGCTGCGAACCGAACTTAGCCACCTGCTGGGAGAGAAACTGAGCCGCGTGGAGTGTATCAGCGAGAAACCCTCCTCGGCACTGTGGTCGCTTTATGACGCGCAGGGAAACCCGCTGCCGCTGTTGGCGAGAAGTTTTACCACGCCAGGGATTGCCCGCCAGCTGGCGTGGAAAATCTCAATGCTGGCGCGCAGCGGTACCGTGCGCATGCCGGTGGTCTATGGGGTGTTGACGCATGAAGAACATCCTGGCCCGGACGTGTTGCTGATTGAGCGGCTGCGCGGAGTCTCTGCGGAAGCGCCGGCCCGTACGCCGGCGCGCTGGGAACAGCTGCAGGAGCAGATCGTGGAAGCTCTTCTGGCATGGCACCGGCACGATAGCGGCGGCTGCGTCGGCATGGTGGACAGCACCCAGGAAAACCTGTGGCCGCACTGGTATCGCCAGCGGGTTGAGATGCTGTGGAGTACCCTTAATTTGTATCAGGATACCGGCCTGACGATGCAGGATAAACGAATTCTGTTCCGCGCCCGCGCGTGCCTTCCGGATTTATTGAAAGATTTTAATGATAACTGCGTGCTGGTACACGGCAGCTTCACGCTGCGCAGCATGCTGAAGGATGCGCGTAGCGATCAGCTGCTGGCGATGGTCGGGCCTGGGATGATGTTGTGGGCGCCGCGAGAATATGAACTGTTTCGCCTGTCCGACGGAGGACAGGCGGAGCAACTGCTGTGGCACTATTTGCGCCGTGCGCCGGTGGCCGAATCTTTCCTGTGGCGACGCTGGCTCTATCTGCTGTGGGATGAGGTGGATAATCTGGTCAATACCGGGCGTTTTGACCGCGCCCGGTTTGACCTGGCCGCTAAATCAATTCTCCCCTGGCTCGCCTGAGGCGCCTTTTAACCATTGCCAGATGCGCCCCAGCGCTTCGTAGCCGACGCGATCGCTGTGCATCAGCCAGACGGGGGAAGGGATCGCCTGTTCCCACGGATTGAGCGGTGACGCGATCGCCAGCTGATTGGCGGGTGCCGGCAGCGGGTTTAGCCCGACATGCTGGAAGAAAATCATCGCCCGGGGTAAATGCGATGCGGAAGTCACCAGCAGGAACGGCGCATCGCCGATGGCCTGTTTCACCGCTTCGGCTTCTTCTTCGGTATCTTTGGGTTTATCCAGAACGATAATTTCGCTGCGCGGTATCCCCAGACTCTCCGCAACTCTGGCGCCGGCTTCTGCCGTGCTGACGGGATTTGTTTTCGCCGCTGCGCCGGTAAAGATGAGTTTTGCGCCCGGGTTCTCATACCACAGGCGGATTCCCTCCGTCAGCCGCGGCAGGCTGTTGTTGATGAGATTTGAACTGGGCGCCCAGTCCGGATTCCAGGTGTAGCCCCCGCCAAGTACGACGACGTACTGCACGCGTCCGGCATCGCGCCACGTCGGGTATTTATCCTCGATTGGTTTGAGCAAACTATCGGCTACCGGTTGCAGGCTCAACAATAGCAACAGCAGCCAGCCGAGGCTGACGCAGAGCTTGCCGGTGCGCTGGAAACGGCTAAACCACAGTAACGCGATTCCGACCGCCATCAGCAGCAGCAGCAGGGGAAGCGGCAGCATCATGCCGCCTAAATACTTTTTCAGTGTAAAAAGCATGCCAGATGGGTCCTTTTTTAACCATATAACCAAAGTTATGTCCGGATCTTATAACAGATCGCTTCATTCTCAGCGTGGGTATGACAAAATAGCGGCTTTGTGTTGGCAGGTGGAACCGTCCGTGAAAGATCGTAATTTCGATGACATGGCTGAAAAGTTTTCGCGCAATATTTACGGCACCACCAAGGGCGAACTGCGTCAGGCCATTCTGTGGCAGGATCTGCAACCGCTGTTAAGCCAGCTGGGGCCAGGGCCGCTTCGGGTTCTTGACGCCGGCGGTGGCGAAGGGCAAACGGCGGTAAAAGTCGCGGAAATGGGCCACCATGTGACGTTATGCGATCTTTCGGCTGAAATGGTCGCGCGCGCCCGGCAGGCTGCTGCCGATAAAGGTGTGATCGACAACATGCATTTTGTACAATGCGCCGCTCAGGATATTGCGCAGCATTTGGAAAGCCCAGTCGATCTGATACTGTTTCATGCGGTGCTGGAGTGGGTGGCCGAGCCGCAGGAGATGCTGCGAACGCTGTGGTCGGTTTTACGGCCCGGCGGTGCGTTATCGTTAATGTTCTACAATGCTAACGGTCTGTTGATGCATAACATGGTCGTCGGGAACTTCGACTACGTACAACTCGGCATGCCGAAAAAGAAAAAACGCACGCTGTCGCCGGACTATCCGCGTTCCCCGCAGCAGGTTTATGGCTGGCTGGAAGAGCAGGGCTGGCACATTACCGGTAAAACCGGCGTGCGGGTGTTTCATGATTATCTGCGTGAAAAACGCAAACAGCGCGACAATTTTGCGGCGCTGCTGGAGCTGGAGACGCGCTACTGTCGCCAGGAGCCGTATATCAGCCTGGGTCGCTACATTCATGTCACAGCGCTTAAGCCGCAGATGCAAGGATAAACTATGAGTGAATTTTCCCAGACAGTCCCCGAACTGGTTGCCTGGGCCAGAAAAAATGATTTTTCTATTTCGCTGCCGGTAGACAGACTCTCGTTTCTGCTGGCGGTTGCTACGCTGAACGGCGAGCGGCTCGAAGGGGAAATGACCGAGGGAGAACTGGTGGATGCGTTCCGCCACGTCAGTGATGCGTTTGAGCAGACCAGCGAAACCATCAGCCAGCGCGCCAATAATGCGATCAACGATATGGTGCGCCAACGTCTGCTGAACCGCTTTACCAGCGAAATCACGGAAGGCAATGCAATTTATCGCCTGACGCCGTTGGGCATCGGGATTACCGACTACTATATTCGCCAACGCGAATTTTCCACTCTGCGTCTGTCGATGCAGCTGTCGATCGTCGCCGGTGAGCTCAAGCGCGCAGCCGACTCGGCAGAAGAGGGCGGCGATGAGTTTCACTGGCATCGCAACGTCTTTGCGCCGCTGAAATATTCGGTTGCTGAGATTTTCGACAGTATCGATCTGACGCAGCGCATCATGGATGAACAGCAGCAGCTGGTCAAAGATGATATCGCTCAGCTGTTAAACAAAGACTGGCGCGCGGCGATCTCCAGCTGTGAGCTGCTGCTGTCAGAAACGTCCGGCACACTGCGCGAGCTGCAGGATACGCTGGATGCCGCAGGCGATAAGCTGCAGGCTAACCTGCTGAGAATTCAGGATGCGACAATTTCACGCGACGACCTGCATTTTGTCGACCGCTTAGTCTTCGATCTGCAAAGTAAACTGGACCGTATCGTCAGCTGGGGCCAGCAGGCGATTGACCTGTGGATCGGCTACGATCGCCACGTGCACAAATTTATCCGTACCGCTATCGATATGGATAAAAACCGCGTCTTCGCCCAGCGTCTGCGTCAGTCGATCCAGACCTACTTTGACGCCCCGTGGGCGTTGACTCACGCCAGCGCCGATCGTCTGCTGGATATGCGCGATGAAGAGATGGCGCTGCGTGACGAAGAGGTTACCGGGGAGCTCCCGGCGGATCTGGAATACGAAGAGTTTAACGAAATTCGCGAGCAGCTCGCCGCGCTGATTGAAGCGCAGCTGGTGGTTTACAAAGACAAAGGCGTCCCGCTGGACCTCGGTCTGGTGGTGCGCGAATATCTGGCGCAGTATCCGCGAGCTCGCCATTTTGATGTGGCGCGAATCGTCGTCGATCAGGCGGTACGCCTGGGCGTCGCACAAGCAGATTTCACCGGACTGCCGGCAAAATGGCAGCCGATTAATGATTACGGAGCCAAGGTACAGGCGCATGTCATCGACAAATATTGAACAAGTGATGCCAGTTAAACTGGCGCTGGCGTTGGGCAATCCGTTATTTCCGGCGCTGGATAGCGCCCTGCGAGCAGGCCGTCATATCGGCCTGGACGAACTGGATAATCACGCTTTTTTGATGGATTTCCAGGATTACCTGGAAGAGTTTTACGCTCGTTATAACGTTGAGCTGATTCGCGCGCCGGAAGGGTTTTTCTATCTGCGCCCGCGCTCCACGACGCTGATCCCGCGCTCGGTGCTCTCCGAGCTGGATATGATGGTCGGCAAAATTCTTTGCTACCTCTATCTCAGCCCGGAACGGCTGGCCAACGAAGGGATCTTTACCCAGCAGGAGCTCTACGACGAGCTTCTGACCCTGGCGGACGAGGCTAAACTGCTGAAGCTGGTGAACAACCGCTCTACCGGATCCGATCTCGACCGCCAGAAGCTACAGGAAAAAATGCGCGCGTCGCTCAACCGTCTGCGCCGCCTGGGCATGGTCTGGTTTATGGGCCATGACAGCAGCAAATTTCGCATCACCGAGTCGGTCTTCCGCTTTGGGGCTGACGTTCGCGTCGGCGACGATCCGCGTGAGGCGCAGCTGCGCATGATTCGCGACGGCGAAGCGATGGCGCTGGAAAATCATCTGCGGCTCCATGACGAGAATGAAGAGAATCAGCCGGATAGCGGGGAGGAAGAGTAATGATTGAACGCGGTAAATTTCGCTCGCTGACGCTGGTTAACTGGAACGGTTTTTTTGCCCGCACCTTTGATCTGGATGAGCTGGTCACCACCCTCTCCGGCGGCAACGGCGCCGGGAAATCGACCACCATGGCGGCTTTCGTCACGGCACTGATTCCGGACCTGACTCTGCTGCACTTCCGCAACACCACCGAAGCGGGGGCCACCAGCGGTTCGCGCGATAAAGGTCTGCACGGGAAGCTGCGGGCCGGGGTGTGTTATTCGGTACTGGACGTGGTCAACTCGCACCACCAGCGCGTGGTCGTGGGCGTGCGCCTGCAGCAGATCGCCGGTCGCGATCGTAAAGTGGATATCAAGCCGTTTGCTATCCAGGGGCTGCCGATGTCCATTCAGCCGACCCAGCTGTTGACGGAAACCCTTAACGAGCGCCAGGCGCGCGTGTTGAGCCTCAACGAGCTGAAAGATAAGCTTGAAGAGATGGAAGGGGTGCAGTTCAAGCAGTTCAACTCGATAACCGATTATCACTCGCTGATGTTCGATCTGGGCGTTGTCGCGCGTCGTCTGCGTTCGGCCTCCGACCGCAGCAAATACTATCGCCTGATTGAAGCCTCGCTGTATGGCGGGATCTCCAACACTATTACCCGCTCGCTGCGCGACTACCTGCTGCCGGAAAACAGCGGCGTACGTAAAGCATTCCAGGATATGGAAGCCGCGCTGCGCGAAAACCGCATGACGCTCGAAGCCATTCGCGTCACCCAGTCCGATCGCGACCTGTTTAAACATCTGATCAGCGAAGCGACGAACTATGTAGCGGCGGACTATATGCGTCACGCCAATGAACGTCGCGTGCATCTGGATAAAGCGCTGGAGTATCGTCGCGATCTCTTTACCTCGCGGGCGCAGCTGGCGGCAGAGCAGTATAAGCACGTCGATATGGCTCGTGAACTGCAGGAACATAACGGCGCAGAAGGCGATCTGGAAGCCGATTATCAGGCTGCCAGCGACCACCTGAATCTGGTACAAACCGCGCTGCGCCAGCAGGAAAAAATCGAGCGTTATGAAGCGGATCTCGATGAACTGCAGATTCGTCTTGAAGAGCAGAATGAAGTCGTCGCCGAAGCGACCGATTTGCAGGAAGAGAACGAAGCTCGCGCAGAGGCCGCTGAACTGGAAGTGGATGAGCTGAAAAGCCAGCTCGCCGACTACCAGCAGGCGCTGGACGTGCAGCAGACCCGCGCGATTCAGTACAACCAGGCGCTGCAGGCGCTGGAACGTGCGAAGGCGCTGTGTCATTTACCGGATTTAACGCCGGAAAGCGCCGACCAATGGCTGGAAACATTCCAGGCCAAAGAGCAAGAAGCGACGGAAAAAATGCTGTCGCTGGAACAAAAAATGAGCGTGGCGCAGACCGCCCACGGCCAGTTTGAGCAAGCTTACCAGCTGGTGGTGGCCATCAATGGCCCGCTGGCGCGTAATGAGGCCTGGGACGTAGCGCGCGAGCTGCTGCGCGATGGCGTCAACCAGCGTCACCTCGCCGAGCAGGCACAAGGGCTGCGCAGCCGTCTGACCGAGCTGGAACAACGTCTGCGCGAGCAGCAGGACGCTGAACGCCAGCTGAGCGAATTCTGCAAGCGTCAAGGAAAACGCTACGATATTGACGATCTGGAAGCGCTGCATCAGGAGCTGGAAGCGCGCATCGCCTCCTTATCCGATAGCGTCTCTTCTGCCAGCGAACAGCGCATGAACCTGCGTCAGGAGCTGGAGCAGCTGCAGTCGCGCACTCAGTCTCTGCTGCGTCGGGCGCCGATCTGGCTGGCCGCGCAAAACAGTCTCAACCAGCTCTGCGAACAGAGCGGTGAGCAGTTTGAATCAAGCCAGGATGTCACTGAATATCTCCAGCAGCTGCTGGAGCGCGAGCGCGAAGCCATCGTCGAACGCGACGAAGTGGGCGCCCGTAAACGCGCTATCGACGAAGAGATCGAACGCCTCAGCCAACCGGGAGGGTCTGAAGATCCTCGTCTTAACGCGCTGGCGGAACGTTTTGGTGGCGTACTGCTGTCGGAAATTTATGACGATGTCAGCCTTGAAGACGCCCCGTACTTCTCCGCGCTGTATGGCCCGTCGCGTCACGCGATCGTGGTACCCAATCTGGCGCAGATCGCCGAACAGCTGGAAGGGCTGGAAGATTGTCCGGAAGATCTCTATCTGATCGAGGGCGATCCGCAATCCTTCGATGACAGCGTATTCAGCGTCGATGAGCTGGAAAAAGCGGTTGTCGTTAAGGTGGCCGATCGCCAGTGGCGCTACTCGCGCTTCCCGACGCTGCCGCTGTTTGGCCGCGCCGCGCGTGAAAGCCGCATTGAGAGTCTGCATGCCGAGCGTGAGGATCTGTCAGAGCGTTTTGCGACCCTCTCATTCGACGTGCAGAAAACGCAGCGTCAGCACCAGGCCTTCAGTCGCTTTATCGGTAGCCATCTGGCCGTCGCGTTTGAAGACGATCCGGAAGAAGAGATCCGTAAGCTCAACAGCCGCCGCGGCGAGCTGGAGCGCGCGCTCAACGCGCATGAAAGCGACAACCAGCAGAACCGGGTGCAGTTTGAGCAGGCGAAAGAGGGGGTTTCCGCCCTCAACCGCCTGCTGCCGCGCCTTAACCTGCTGGCGGACGATACGCTGGCCGACCGCGTTGACGAAATCCAGGAACGGCTGGATGAGGCCCAGGAAGCGGCGCGCTTTATTCAACAGTACGGCAATCAGCTGGCAAAACTGGAGCCGATCGTTTCAGTCCTGCAGAGCGACCCGGAACAGTTTGAACAGCTGAAAGAAGACTATGCCTATGCGCAGCAGATGCAGCGCGACGCGCGTCAACAGGCGTTTGCGCTGAGCGAAGTGGTTCAGCGTCGTGCCCACTTCAGCTATTCTGATTCGGCGGAAATGCTGAACGGCAACAGCGACCTCAATGAAAAACTGCGCCAGCGCCTGGAGCAGGCGGAGGCTGAACGTAGCCGCGCCCGCGACGCGATGCGTACCCATTCTGCGCAGCTGAACCAGTACAATCAGGTGCTGGCGTCGCTGAAAAGCTCCTTTGATACCAAAAAAGAGCTGCTCAGCGATCTGTACAAAGAGCTGCAGGATATCGGCGTACGTGCCGACAGCGGCGCGGAAGAGCGTGCGCGTGCGCGCCGCGATCAGCTGCATACGCAGTTAAGCAACAACCGCTCACGCCGGAATCAGCTGGAAAAAGCGCTGACCTTCTGTGAAGCCGAAATGGACAACCTGACCCGCAGGTTGCGTAAACTTGAGCGCGACTACTGTGAAATGCGTGAGCAGGTGGTGAGCGCCAAGGCGGGCTGGTGTGCGGTTATGCGGCTGGTGAAAGATAACGGGGTCGAACGTCGTCTGCATCGCCGCGAGCTGGCCTACCTCTCCGCTGACGAACTACGCTCGATGTCGGATAAAGCGCTGGGTGCACTGCGTCTGGCCGTAGCGGATAACGAACATCTGCGCGATGTGCTGCGTGTCTCCGAGGATCCGAAACGTCCTGAACGTAAAATTCAGTTCTTTGTCGCGGTCTACCAGCATCTGCGCGAGCGTATCCGTCAGGATATTATCCGCACCGACGACCCGGTAGAAGCGATTGAACAGATGGAAATCGAGCTGAGCCGTCTGACGGAAGAGTTGACCAACCGTGAGCAGAAACTGGCCATCAGCTCCCGCAGCGTGGCCAATATTATTCGCAAAACGATTCAGCGCGAGCAGAACCGCATCCGTATGCTCAACCAGGGGCTGCAAAGCGTCTCCTTCGGCCAGGTCAACAGCGTGCGCTTGAATGTCAACGTGCGGGAAACCCACTCGACGCTGCTTGATGTGCTGTCCGAACAGCACGAGCAGCATCAGGATCTGTTTAACAGCAACCGCCTGAGCTTCTCGGAAGCGCTGGCGAAGCTGTATCAGCGCCTGAACCCGCAGATCGATATGGGACAACGTACGCCGCAGACCATCGGCGAAGAGCTGCTCGACTACCGCAACTATCTGGAGATGGAAGTGGAAGTTAACCGCGGCTCCGACGGCTGGCTGCGTGCAGAATCCGGCGCGCTGTCCACCGGGGAAGCTATCGGTACCGGGATGTCGATTCTGGTGATGGTGGTGCAGAGCTGGGAAGATGAGTCTCGTCGCCTGCGCGGCAAAGACCTGTCACCGTGCCGTCTGCTGTTCCTCGATGAAGCGGCGCGTCTCGATGCCCGCTCTATCGCCACGCTGTTCGAGCTGTGCGAGCGTCTGGAGATGCAGCTGATTATCGCGGCGCCGGAAAACATCAGCCCGGAAAAAGGCACCACCTACAAGCTAGTGCGTAAAGTGTTTAATAACCACGAACACGTCCACGTTGTCGGGCTGCGCGGTTTTGCCGCCCAGCTGCCGGAAACGCTGCCTGGAACGGCGGATGCCTCTTAGCGGTCATCGATCGATAGATAAAAGGGCGACTTGATGTCGCCCTTTTTGTTATCGGATTCGCTAAGTTAACGCTTTATAATCTTTAAACTTCTTTACATTTGGGGAGGCAAAAGCTTTTGCGCCTCTATATACTGAGAGTAAAACCCGGTTTTACGGGCGGCAATGTGACAACAGGGGGCAAGGGATGTTGCTAAAAAAACGGTATGGTCGTCAATTGTCAGCGCTGAGTTTGAGCCTGGCATTTGCATTTGCTCCACTGTTTAATGCCCAGGCCGAAGAGCCTGAAATTGTACCCACGGACAGTTCTGCGACGCTGGGAGAACTGTCGTCTGCGCTTATCCAGAGCGATGGTCAATCCGCGGCGGTGGCGAAAATGGCCGGCGAACAGCCGCTGGCTGCCGGTGCCGCAGAAAAAAGCCGCGCCGCGATAACGGCGCTGCTGCCGGCCGGCTATCAGCCCGTGTTTATGAACCCGCTGGTGTCGCTCTATGCGGCCAGAGAGATGAAGCCGATGTGGGAGAACCGCGACGCGGTTCAGGCTTTCCAGCAGCAGCTGGCTGAGGTCGCCATCGCCGGTTTTCAGCCGCAATTTACCACCTGGGTCAGCCTGCTGACCGATCCGGCGGTGAACGGCATGGCTCGCGACATCGTGCTCTCCGACGCCATGATGGGATACCTGCATTTTATCAGCGGTATTCCGGTGCAGGGGAACCGCTGGCTGTACGGAACGAAGCCGTACGCCATGGCGACCCCGCCGCTGTCGGTGATTAATCAGTGGCAGCTGGCGCTGGATAATGGCTCTCTGGTGCCGTTTATTGCCGGACTGGCGCCGAAGCATCCGCAGTATGAGGCGATGCACCGGGCGCTGCTGGCGCTGGTGGCCGACTCCCGTCCGTGGCCGCAGCTGACCAGCAACGCGTCGCTGCGTCCGGGGGAGTGGAGTAACGATATTGGCGCGCTGCGCGAAATTTTACAGCGCAACGGTATGCTCGATGATTCCGCGAAAATTGCGCTGCCGGGGGATGTCGTGAGTCCGTCTGCCGGGAAGAAGAGTAAACCCGCGGCGCGCGGCGTCTACGATCGCCAGCTTGTTGAGGGCGTTAAGCGCTTCCAGGCCTGGCAGGGGCTGGGCGCCGATGGCGTGATTGGTCAATCCACCCGCGACTGGCTCAACGTCTCAGCGGCTCAGCGTGCGGGCGTGCTGGCGTTGAACATTCAGCGCCTGCGTCTGCTGCCGGGCAAACTCTCTACCGGCATTATGGTCAATATTCCGGCCTTTTCTCTGGTCTATTACCAGGATGGCAGTCAGGTGCTGGCATCGCGAGTGATTGTGGGGCGGCCGGACCGTAAAACGCCGATGATGAGCAGCGCGCTAAACAACGTGGTGGTTAACCCGCCGTGGAACGTACCGCCGACGCTGGCGCGCAAAGATATCCTGCCGAAGGTGCGTAACGATCCGGGCTATCTTGAGCAGCATGGTTACACCGTGATGCGCGGCTGGAACAGCAAAGAGGCTATCGACCCGTATCGCGTTGACTGGTCGACGATCACTGAAAACAATCTGCCGTTCCGTTTTCAGCAGGCGCCTGGCGCGCGTAACTCATTGGGGCGCTACAAGTTTAATATGCCCAGCTCCGATGCTATCTATCTGCACGATACGCCGAACCACAATCTGTTCCAGAAAGACGTGCGGGCCTTAAGTTCCGGCTGCGTGCGGGTCAACAAAGCTTCGGAGCTGGCGAATATGCTGCTGCAGGATGCCGGCTGGAATGACACGCGGATTTCTGATGCGCTCAAGCAGGGCGATACCCGCTATGTTAATATCCGCCAGAACATCCCGGTCAATCTCTATTATCTGACCGCCTTCGTCGATGCGGATGGCCGCATGCAATATCGCACAGATATTTACAATTACGATCTCACCGCGCGATCTGGCGCACAAATTCTGGCGAAAGCAGAACAATTAATCAGGTAAATGAAGTAGTTCAACGAATTTCGTTGTCCTAACTCTCAGTGAAAACAGGCCCTGTTCCTCTACAGGGCCCGTATTTACTGGGGTTAGGCTACCTTGACGTTGGCAATAATGCCCGGTAAGGTGCCTTTCGTGCGCCAGAAGTGCATATATTCGATTCATTTACTTGTAGACCTGATTATCATGGACAAATTTGACGCTAATCGCCGCAAATTGCTGGCGTTAGGTGGGGCTGCGCTCGGTGCTGCCGCCATTCTGCCTGCGCCGGCATTTGCCACCCTCTCGACCCCCCGACCGCGTATTCTGACGTTGAATAACCTGCATACTGGTGAATCACTCAAGGCGGAGTTTTTCGATGGCAGAGGCTATATTCAGGATGAATTAGCAAGGCTTAACCATTTTTTCCGTGATTTTCGCGCGAATAAAATTAAGCCAATCGATCCGAGTTTGTTTGATCAACTCTATCGTCTGCAGGGATTACTTGGTACCAATAAACCTGTTCAGCTTATCTCCGGCTATCGTTCCCTTGATACCAATGATGAGCTCCGTGCACGAAGCCGTGGTGTGGCGAAACATAGCTATCACACCAAGGGACAGGCAATGGATTTCCACATAGAAGGCATTTCGTTAAGCAATGTTCGCAAAGCGGCGTTATCTATGGGCGCAGGTGGTGTAGGATACTATCCACGTAGCAACTTTGTGCATATTGATACCGGTCCGGTCAGGCACTGGTAACGAAAGGAGCATCATGAACTATCGTATTATTCCGGTTACCGCGTTCGCTCAGAACTGTTCTTTAATCTGGTGTGAGCAAACCCGGCTCGCTGCGCTGGTCGATCCCGGCGGTGACGCTGAGCGAATCAAACAGGAAGTCTCGGCAGCAGGCGTCAGCCTGATGCAGATTTTGCTCACCCACGGCCATCTCGATCACGTTGGTGCGGCGGCCGAACTGGCACAGCACTATGGCGTGCCGATTATCGGACCGGAAAAAGAAGATGAGTTCTGGCTGGAAGGTCTGCCGGCGCAGAGCCGGATGTTTGGTCTGGAGGATTGCCAGCCCCTGCGGCCGGACCGCTGGCTCAATGAAGGCGACGTCGTCAGCGTGGGGAATATTTCTCTGCAGGTGCTGCACTGTCCCGGGCATACGCCAGGGCACGTGGTCTTTTTTGATGAGGCTTCCCGGCTGCTGATTTCCGGCGATGTCATTTTCAAAGGTGGCGTTGGGCGCAGCGACTTCCCGCGCGGCGACCACGGTCAGCTGATTGATGCGATTAAACGTAAATTACTGCCTTTGGGTGATGATGTGACGTTTATTCCCGGTCACGGGCCGATGTCGACGCTGGGCTATGAGCGTCAGCACAACCCTTTCCTGCAGGATGAAATGCCCGTCTGGTAATACTTCCCGACGGAAAATATAAAAAAGGCCGCGCAAGCGGCCTTTATTTTTTGCCAGCGATGCTATTACAGCACGGCGACAATCGCTTCACACAGCGGCGCCATGTTGTCTGGCGTCATACCGGCGACGTTGATACGCCCGGAAGCCACGGCGTAGACCCCGAACTCTTCACGCAGACGCAGCACCTGCTCTTTGGTCAGGCCGCTGAACGAGAACATCCCGTTTTGCTTGATGATGAAAGAGAAGTCGCGGCTGGCCCCTTTTTCCTGCAGGGTATTGACGAACAGCAGACGCATACGCTGAATACGCTGGCGCATATCGGTCAGCTCTTGTTCCCAGATAGCACGCAGTGCATCGTTGCTGAGGATCGTCGCTACCACCGACGCGCCGTGAGCAGGCGGGTTGGAGTAGTTCGCACGAATCGCTGACTTCATCTGCGTGAAAGCGCGGTCAACGGTTTCGGCATCCGCCGCAACCAGCGTGCAGGCACCCACGCGTTCGTTGTACAGACCAAAGTTCTTCGAGTAGGAGCTCGCAACCAGCAGCTCTTTATGCAGCGCAACGAACGCGCGCAGACCTTCGGCATCTTCTTCCAGACCGCGGGCAAAGCCCTGGTAGGCGAAGTCGAACAGCGGCAGCCAGCCTTTCTCAACGGACAGCTGTGCCAGCTGCTGCCACTGCTCCAGCGTAGGATCGATACCGGTTGGGTTATGGCAGCAGCCATGGAACAGAACCACGTCGCCCGCCTGTGCTTCATTGAGGCTTGCCAGCATACCGTCGAAGTCGAGGGTATGGTTGGCCGCATCGTAATAGGCGTATTCGCGCACTTCCAGGCCTGCGGAATTAAATACGCTTTTGTGGTTCGGCCAGCTCGGGTTGCTTACCCAGACGCGTTTTACAGCGGTGTTCTTCGCCAGGAAGTCAGCGGCAACGCGCAGAGCGCCGGTGCCGCCTGGGGTTTGGGCGGTACGTGCGCGCTTATCGCTGATGATTGCGCTTCCTTTACCGAACAGCAGTTCCTGGGTGCAGCGACCAAATTCCGCAATACCGTCGATACCCAGATAGTTTTTTGTGGTTTCATTTTCCAGCAGATACTGTTCTGCTTTTTTAACGCTGGTCAGGACCGGGGTTTTACCCGTTTCATCTTTGTAAACACCAATCCCGAGGTTAATTTTAGTCGGGCGGTCATCGGCACGAAACAGATCGGCCAGGCCTAAAATGGGGTCGGCAGGGGCGGCAGTAATGTTCTCAAACATGACGAGGTTCCATTGTGATTACTGAGGGAATTTCGCTATCAGGGTAACGGGAGATTTACAAATTGCCAACCGTTTGCGACAAAAAGCGAGAAGGTTTTCGAAAGTTACGATCTTTATCTTAGTAATGTAGAAAAGCAGGACCGAAGTCCTGCTTTTTAGGCATATCACGAAGGGGTGTACTGATTAGAACTGGTAAACGATACCTACTGCAGCCTGGTCATCGGTGGACACTTTAGCCGTTTCGGTATAGCTGTTGTCGTCCAGCAGGTTGAATTTGTATGCTGCGTAGACGTTCATGTTCTTGTTGAAGTAGTACCAAGTACCCACTTCGATGTATTTAACCAGGTCAGCATCGCCGCCGGAGAAACCGGTACGACCCTGCAGGTTTTTACCTTTAGTCTGAACATAGCCGATGGACGGACGCAGACCGAAGTCGAACTGATACTGAGCAACGGCTTCGAAGTTCTGAGTTTTGCCAGCGAAGTAGTTCGCCTGGTTTTCCGGGGTCATGTTGTAGGTCTGAGAGTACATGACTGCTGCGTAGATGTTGTTTGCATCGTACTTAGCGGAGGTTGCCCACGCTTCAGCTTTGTCGCCGTTACCGTCAGCTTTCTGCGCGACGCTACGGTTAGAAGAGGCGTAACCAGCAGACAGCGCGATACCGTTGTCAAATGCATAGGTTGCAGAGGTGCTGACGCCGTCGCCGTTTTGTTTCTGGATAGCACGGCTGCTGTCGTTTTTACCCTGGTACTGCAGCGCGAAGCTCAGACCGTCAACCAGACCGAAGAAGTCAGAGTTACGGTAGGTTGCTACGCCGTTGGTACGGCCGGTCATGAAGTTGTCGGTGTAGTTCCAACCGTCGCCGCCCCACTCAACCAGCATATCGGTTGCGGATTCAACGTCGTAGATAGCACCGTAGTTACGGCCGTAGTCGAATGAACCGTATTCACCCGCTTTCAGACCCGCGAAGGCCAGACGAGTTTTGGTACCCTGGGAACCTTCAACGTTGGACGCATCCATGTTGTATTCCCACTGGCCGTAACCGGTCAGCTGATCGTTGATCTGGGTTTCGCCTTTCAGGCCGATACGTGCATAGGTGGTGTCGCTGCTGTTGGTGTCACCATTGGTGGTCCAGACGTGCTCACCAACCATTTTCCCGTAGAAGTCCAGTTTGTTGCCGTTTTTGTTATAGATTTCTGCAGCGTTAGCTGCGCCGGCTACCAGCAGGGCAGGGATTACCACTGCCAGAATATTGCGCTTCATCATTATTTATTACCCTCATTAATATTTTTATATGAACACTTGCCACTGCCGCCAATAAATTCCGTCAATAAAAATTTACAGAACTATTGATGATAGTTTGGTGTCTGAAGGCATCTTTCCATCCGCGCCAGCGTTTCGCTAGCCGGAAAATGCTACCAATGTCGCATATGAGTAACAAGACGAAAGAGTGTGTAACTAAATGTGTATTTTTTGGAACTTTGTGAACTCAATCAAAATTCCGTTCCACTTTGCTCGCAAAACAGACAGACTATATATATCTATATGAATTAATTATGATTAATTTAGATAAAGGCCCGTTTGTGCATTTTATGTCTGCATTTCGCTTTTTTTTCGCTCAGCATTTGTCTTTACATCTTGTGCTGCGTGAGGTTAAAAAATGAACAAAATTATCAGGCATTTCGTCGATGAATGAACATAAGGTGCGGTTTGGCGTGCAGGAACAAGTCGTAATAGTGAGTAACATAAATGTGAACTGGAAGGGTTGATGTTTAAATTTCTTGATATTCATTAACAGAGCCTGACATAAAAAAAGGCCAGCTTACGCTGGCCTTCGGCAATGATAAGAAAAATTAATCAGAATGTGGCGTTGCGCGGAGTCCGCGGGAACGGGATCACATCACGCACGTTTTGTACGCCGGTGACATAGGCGATCAGGCGCTCAAAGCCCAGGCCGAAGCCGGAGTGCGGTACGGTGCCGTAACGACGCAGGTCGCGGTACCACCAGTAGTCTTCTTTATTAAGACCCATCTCCGCCATACGCGCGTCAAGCACATCCAGGCGCTCTTCACGCTGGGAACCCCCGATGATTTCACCGATGCCAGGCGCCAGAACGTCCATGGCGGCGACGGTTTTACCGTCTTCATTAAGGCGCATATAGAACGCCTTAATGTCTTTCGGATAGTTTTTCACGACCACCGGCGCTTTGAAGTGTTCTTCAGCCAGGTAGCGCTCGTGCTCGGAAGAGAGGTCCACGCCCCAGTAAACCGGGTTTTCAAACTGCTTACCGCAGTTTTCCAGAATGGTGACGGCGTCGGTGTAATCGACCTGAGCGAAGTCGGCATCAATAAAGCGCTCCAGACGGGAAACGGCTTCTTTATCCACGCGCTCGGCGAAGAACTTCATATCGTCCGCTCGTTCTTCCAGTACCGCCTTAAAGACGTATTTCAGCATGGCTTCCGCCAGGCCTGCAACGTCGTTCAGGTTGGCAAACGCGACCTCCGGTTCCAGCATCCAGAATTCCGCAAGGTGGCGGCTGGTGTTGGAGTTTTCGGCACGGAAGGTTGGGCCAAAGGTGTAGATTTTAGACAGCGCGCAGGCATAGGTCTCACCGTTCAACTGGCCGGATACGGTCAGGAACGACTCTTTACCGAAGAAGTCTTTATCGAAATCTACTTTGCCCTGATCGTTACGCGGCAGGTTTTCCAGATCCAGCGTGGAGACACGGAACATTTCACCCGCGCCCTCGGTATCGGAAGCGGTAATCAGCGGCGTGGAAACCCAGAAGAAGCCCTGCTCGTCAAAGAAGCGATGCAGCGCTTGTGCCAGGGTATGACGTACGCGAGCGACCGCGCCAATCAGGTTGGTACGTGGACGCAGGTGCGCAACTTCACGCAGATACTCGATGCTGTGACGCTTAGCGGCCATCGGATAGGTATCCGGATCTTCTACCCAACCTGTCACTTCAACGTGGCTGGCCTGGATTTCAAAACTTTGACCCTGGCCCTGAGATGCCACGATTTTACCCGTAATGACGACCGAGCAGCCGGTGGTCAGGCGCAGCACTTCCTGATTGTAATTGGGCAGAGAATTATTAATAACGGCCTGTACAGGATCAAAGCAGGAACCGTCATAGACGGCCAGGAAGGAAAAGCCAGCTTTTGAATCTCGGCGGGTACGTACCCATCCGCGCACGGTGACTTCGCTGTCAACGGCAACACGGCCCTGGAGTACGTCGGCTACAGGCACAACGCTCATAATAGTCTCTCTATTCGTAGTCCAATAAAAAAATCTGTATCCCCCGATAATGGGGGATATCTATGTTACCTGTCATCTTCCATCAGACAAGCAGATTTCGCACCATCAAGGGGAGTTTTCGGAAATAAATAAAGAACAAGGAGCCAGAACGGCTCCTTGCGATGATTAATGTGGTGATTAACTGGCCTTTTTCACCGGCGGAAGGTCAAAGGCTTTACGCAGTGCCCGGACAAAAGCCTTGTCGTGACAGATGGTTTTCCCCGGGCTGTCGGAGAGTTTCGCGACCGGTTTACCGTTACATTCCACCAGCTTTATCACGATGTTTAGCGGTTTAACCTGTGGGATGTCGCAGGTTAAACGCGTGCCAATGCCGAAGCTCAGATTGACCCGCGAAGAGAAGTGGCGATAGAGATCGACGGCTTTTGCCAGATCGAGGTTATCGGAAAAGACCAGCACTTTACTCATGGGGTCGATCCCCAGCTTCTGGTAATGGGCGATGGCTTTTTCGCCCCACTCGACAGGGTCGCCGGAATCGTGGCGCAGCCCCTGGTAGCGGCTGGCAAATTCCGGGCCGAAATCGCGCAGGAAAGCATCCATGGTAATGCAGTCGGTGAGAGCGATACCGAGTTTGTCAGGATACTCTTCCAGCCAGGCTGCCAGCGCCGCGCGCTGGCTGTTGGCTAAACTGGGGCTGATTTGCTGATGCGCCTGGAACCATTCATGCGCCTGGGTGCCCATTGGCGTCAGATGAAGCCGGCGAGCCAGATCGTAGTTGCTGGTACCGATAAACCACGGCTCCTGCTGCAGGCGTTCGACGATGGCCTGCTGCACTTCACGCGAGAAGCGACGACGGGTGCCGAAGTCCATCAGACGGAAGTGGCTGAGATCGAGGCCGGCGGTGATTTGTGCAAAATCAGCCAGCTTGTGTTCGAGGGTTTCCAGCGCTAAATCGACGCTGATTTCCGGCGAGCGGTAATGATGGACCAGCTCGCTAATCACCGCCAGCAGCGGAACTTCCCACATGATGACTTCACGCCACGGGCCGGACAGGCGAATATTTAACTTGCCGTTTTCATTGTTGACGGTGACCTGGCCCGGGTCGTAACGGAAGTCGCGTAGCCAGTCGAGATAATCCTGAGAAAAGAACGGCAGGGTAGACAACCAGTGATATTCATCGTCCTGCAGCTTCAGGTCGCGCATGGTTTCAACCTGCTCGCGAATTGCGTCGGCGTAGATACCGAGCAGATCGTCCCCGCGGCAGCGGAACTCCGCCGCAACGTGTACATCGCCGTAGCGGTGGAAGACAGCCTGCTGCATGTGCAGCTTGTAGGCGTCCGTATCGAGCAGCGAGTGCAGTACAGGAGAAGTGAATTGTGTCATGGTGCGCAGTAGCGTCCTCTCACTGGAGCGTTTCCATCAAAAACCGAAGCAGAAAAAAGGAGGCGGAGTATACCTTTATTACCCGACTCTGTCCCGCAGTGACGGTCGATGGCGACGCTGGCGGTCATTTGCGAGGCCTAGTTTAATATATTGAACAGGGATCACACCACAAGCTTTGCACCCGGTCGAGCGCATTTCGTGCCTCTTGTGTTATCAATATGTAGCAATTTTCGTGTTTAGCGTTGAAAAGATGAAGATTCTGCATAGCGCGATCTACACAACAGGAATAGACTGGGTTTGACACTTTATGGAACATGCTAAAGGTTTTTTATGACACAACAGCCCCAAGCCAAATACCGCCACGACTACCGTGCGCCGGATTATCTCATTAGCGATATCGATTTGACCTTTGACCTGGATGCCGAGAAAACCGTGGTTACGGCTGAGAGCAAAGTCTCCCGTCACGCGGCGGCGTCCGATGTGCCGTTGCGTCTGGATGGTGAAGACCTGACGTTGGTCTCCCTGCAGGTGGATGGCCAGCCGTGGAGCAACTATAAAGAAGAAAATAACCAGCTGGTGATTGGCGGATTGCCGGAACATTTCACCCTGACCATCGTCAATGAAATCAGCCCGGCGGCGAATACTGCCCTGGAAGGTCTCTATCAGTCTGGCGAAGCCCTGTGCACCCAGTGCGAGGCGGAAGGTTTCCGTCACATTACCTGGTATCTGGATCGTCCGGATGTGCTGGCCCGCTTCACCACCAAAATTATCGCCGACAAAACGAAATATCCGTACCTGCTCTCCAACGGCAACCGCGTGGCGCAGGGCGAGCTGGAAAATGGTCGTCACTGGATCCAGTGGCAGGACCCGTTCCCGAAACCGTGCTATCTCTTTGCGCTGGTGGCCGGCGACTTCGACGTATTGCGCGATACCTTTAAAACCCGTTCCGGGCGAGAAGTCGCGCTGGAGCTGTTCGTTGACCGCGGCAATCTCGACCGCGCGCCGTGGGCGATGACCTCGCTGAAGAACTCGATGAAATGGGACGAAACCCGTTTTGGTCTCGAGTACGATCTCGACATCTATATGATTGTCGCCGTCGACTTCTTTAATATGGGAGCGATGGAGAACAAAGGACTGAACGTCTTTAACTCCAAATACGTACTGGCCCGCACCGATACCGCCACCGATAAAGATTATCTCGATATTGAACGCGTCATCGGCCACGAATACTTTCATAACTGGACCGGAAACCGCGTGACCTGCCGCGACTGGTTCCAGCTGAGCCTGAAAGAAGGGCTGACCGTGTTCCGCGATCAGGAGTTCAGCTCCGATCTCGGTTCGCGTGCGGTGAACCGGATTAACAACGTGCGTACCATGCGCGGTCTGCAGTTCGCTGAGGATGCCAGCCCGATGGCCCATCCGATTCGCCCGGATAGCGTCATCGAGATGAATAACTTCTATACCCTGACGGTGTATGAGAAGGGGGCGGAAGTGATCCGCATGCTCCATACGCTGCTGGGCGAAGAGAATTTCCAGAAAGGTATGCAGCTGTACTTCGAACGCCACGACGGCAGCGCCGCCACCTGCGATGATTTTGTCCAGGCGATGGAAGATGCCTCTAACGTCGACCTGTCGCATTTCCGTCGCTGGTACAGCCAGTCCGGCACGCCGGTGGTGAGCGTCCATGATGACTACAACCCGGAAACCGAACAGTACACCTTAACCATCAGCCAGCGTACGCCGCCGACCGCGGAACAGCCGGAGAAACAGCCGCTGCATATTCCGTTTGATATCGAACTGTATGATAACGAAGGGAAGGTGATCCCGCTGCAGAAAGGGGGCCACCCGGTGCATCACGTGCTCAATGTGACCCAGGCCGAGCAGACTTTTGTCTTCGACAACGTCTACTTCCAGCCGGTACCGGCGCTGCTGTGCGAGTTTTCCGCCCCGGTGAAGCTGGAATATAAATGGAGCGACCAGCAGCTCACCTTCCTGATGCGCCACGCGCGCAACGACTTCTCCCGCTGGGATGCTGCGCAGAGCCTGCTGGCAACCTACATCAAGCTGAACGTCAACCGCCATCAGCAGGGCCAGCCGCTGTCGCTGCCGGTTCACGTTGCCGACGCGTTCCGCGCGATTTTGCTGGATGAGAAGATCGATCCGGCGCTGGCGGCTGAAATTCTGACGTTGCCTTCCGCCAATGAAATCGCTGAGCTGTTTGCGATCATCGATCCGATCGCCATTGCGGCGGTCCGTGAAGCGTTGACCCGCACGCTTGCAAAAGAGCTGGCGGACGAGTTCCTCGCGGTTTACAACGTCAACAAGCTGGCGAGCTATCGTGTGGAACACGCCGATATCGGCAAGCGTTCACTGCGCAATACCTGCCTGCGCTATCTGGCGTTTGGCGACGTTGAGCTGGCGGATAAGCTGGTCGTCGCCCAGTATCATCAGGCCGACAACATGACCGATGCGCTGGCTGCCCTGTCGGCCGCGGTTGCCGCGCAGCTGCCTTGCCGTGATGCGCTGATGCAGGAGTATGATGACAAATGGCACCAGGACGGCCTGGTAATGGATAAATGGTTTATCCTGCAGTCCACCAGCCCGGCGGACAATGTTCTGGAGACGGTACGCGGTCTGCTGAATCACCGCTCGTTTAGTATGAGCAACCCGAACCGCGTACGCTCGCTGATTGGCGCGTTTGCCGGCAGTAACCCGGCGGCATTCCACGCCGAAGATGGCAGTGGCTATCAGTTCATGGTGGAGATGCTGACCGAGCTCAACAGCCGCAACCCGCAGGTGGCGTCCCGGTTGATTGAGCCGTTGATTCGGCTGAAACGCTACGATGCTAAACGCCAGGCGCTGATGCGCGCGGCGCTGGAACAGCTGAAAGGTCTGGAGAATCTCTCCGGGGATCTGTTCGAAAAAATCAGTAAGGCGCTGGCGTAACGGGGCAGGACTCCCGGATAACGGCGCGGATGCGCCTTATCCGGGCTATTCACAACCTCAGACCGTCGCCCCGACAGCTGCAGCGTCGCCGGGGCGATCTTCGGGCGGGATTAACCGTGGCTCAATAAGCGCGGCGCCGATTCGCTCTTGCCACGTTTCATGACTCGGTTCAGTACCTCGGCTTCCAGTTCAGCCAGCCTGGCCGATCCGGTCCGCCGCGGCCGCGGAATATCGACGGCGACATCGAGGCCAATTTTCCCTTCTTCAATCAACAGCACCCGGTCCGCCATGGCCACCGCCTCACTCACATCGTGTGTGACCAGCAGTACGGTAAAACCGTATTCTTCCCACAGCGAGACGATCAGATCCTGCATCTCCAGCCGGGTTAACGCATCCAGCGCGCCCAGCGGTTCATCGAGAAGCAGCAGGCGAGGACGATGAATCAGCGCGCGGGCCAGCGCAACGCGCTGTTTTTGTCCGCCGGAGAGGGCTGCTGGCCAGTCGCCGGCGCGGTTTTCCAGGCCAACGCTGGCCAGCGCCTGCAGGGCGGCATCACGCCATTGCCCCTTCAGCCCAAGACCGACGTTGTCTATCACCGTTTTCCACGGCAGCAGCCGCGAGTCCTGGAACATCATGCGACTGTCTTCCTGGACCTGCGCCAGCGGCGTTGAGCCGGCCAGCAGCTCGCCACCATTGGGTTTTTCGAGCCCGGCCAGCAGACGCAGCAGGGTACTTTTGCCGCCGCCGCTGCGCCCGACCACCGCGACAAACTGCCCGGTCGGAATATGTAAATCCAGTGCGTTAAGAATGGTATTTTCGCCGTAGCGTTTGGTCACGCCGTTAAGCAACAGCGGGATCCCTGGGTTCAGACGGGCAGTGGTCATGCGTTGGCCTCCTGAAGATGATAAGCCGGGTTCCAGCGTAGCCAGACGCGTTCCAGCAGCTGCGCGCTGAAGTCGGCCAGTTTGCCAAGAATGGCGTAAAGAATAATGGCGACGACCACCACATCCGTTTGTAAAAACTCCCGCGCATTCATCGCCAGATAGCCGATGCCGGCGTTAGCGGAGATGGTTTCGGCGACAATCAGCGTTAACCACATCAGCCCGAGGGCGAAGCGGATGCCGACCATTATTGAGGGCAGGGCTCCCGGCAGAATCACATGGCGGAACAGGGCGAAGCCGGACAGGCCATAGCTACGCGCCATTTCCACCAGCCCGCGATCGATATTGCGGATGCCGTGCCAGGTATTGATGTAGATCGGGAACATGGTCCCCAGCGCGACGAGGAAGATTTTGGCGCTTTCATCAATGCCGAACCATAAAATAACCAGCGGAATCAACGCCAGATGCGGGACGTTACGCAGCATCTGAATCGAGGTATCCAGCAGACGCTCCCCCCAACGCGACAGACCGCTGATCAGGCCCAGCACCAGCCCGATGGAACCGCCGATGGCGAAGCCCAGCAGAGCACGCCACGAACTGATGGCCAGGTGTTGCCACAGTTCGCCGCTGGCGGAAAGCGTCCAGAAGGCCTTGAGCACCCCCTCCGGAGAGGGAAGGATGCGGGTGGATAACCAGCCCACGGAAGAGGCGAGCTGCCAGATGATGACGGTCCCCACCGGCAGAAGCCAGGGGGCAACCCGCAGCAGCAGCTTTTGCGCAGACGTAGCCATGGCGTGCTCCTTAGCTTTGTGCGACTTTGCGCGGAATAAACTCGTTTGCCACCGCCTCGCCCTGCAGACCCAGAGGTTGCGGTTGCGGAATCGACGGGATAGTGACATCCAGCAGCGGGAACAGCAGTTCGCCGACGCGATAAGCCTCTTCAAGATGCGGATAGCCGGAGAAGATGAAGCTATCGATACCCAGCGCCGCATATTCATTGATTCGTTCGGCCACGGTAGCCGCATCGCCGACCAGAGCGGTTCCCGCCCCTCCGCGTGCCAGTCCGACGCCGGCCCACAGGTTAGGGCTGATTTCAAGCTTGTCGCGCCGACCGTTGTGCAACGCGGCCATCCGCCGCTGTCCGACGGAATCGGTTTTGGCAAAGGCGGCCTGCGCCCGGGCAATGGTATCGTCATCAAGATGCGAGATGAGGCTTTCGGCCGCTTCCCAGGCCTCTTCATTGGTTTCCCGGACAATCACATGCAGACGAATACCGAAACGGACCGTGCGACCGTGGCGGGCGGCTTTTTCACGCACCTGGGCGATTTTTTCCGCAACCTGCTCCGGGGGCTCTCCCCAGGTGAGATAGAGATCGACCTGCTCGGCGGCGAGATCCTGCGCCACGTCGGACGACCCGCCAAAGTAGAGCGGCGGGCGCGGCTGCTGCAGGGGAGGGAATAGCAGCTTCGCGCCGCGTACCCGCTGATGTTTTCCATTGAAGGTCACGGTTTCACCTTCCATCAGGCGGCGCCAGATATGAGTAAATTCAGCAGAGGCTTCGTAACGTTCGGTATGGTCGAGGAAAACCCCGTCGCCGGCGAGCTCCTGCGGATCGCTGCCGGTCACCAGGTTAAACAACGCCCGGCCGTTAGACAGGCGGTCGAGCGTCGCGGCCTGGCGGGCGGCGACAGTCGGGGAGGTCACGCTCGGGCGCAGGGCGACAAGAAATTTCAGACGCTGGGTGACGGGAATCATCGAAGCAGCAACCAGCCACGCATCTTCACAGGAACGTCCGGTCGGGATCAGGACGCCGGTAAAACCGAGGCGATCCGCGGTTTGCGCAATTTGCTGCAGGTAGCCGTAATCAACCGGGCGGGCGCCCTCCTCAGTCCCCAGGTAGCGACCATCACCGTGGGTCGGTAAAAACCAGAACATATTCAGACTCATGATTTTGCTCCTTGTGCGGTTGCGGGCAGCCAGATGCGGGTACGGATGTCGACTTTTTTCGGCACCAGCTTATTCTCGTAGAACAGATCGGCGGTTTGCTGCTGCCGGGCTGCGGTTTCGCTACTGACCGGAGTGATGGTGGTCGGCGGCCGATGATCCAGATAGCTGGCGATCACCGCTTCAGGGAGTCCCATCGTTTTTGCCAGCAGGGTAATGCTCTGCGGGCGTTGGCTCAGCGTCAGGGCATCCGCCTGGCTGAATGTATCGAGCACGCCGCTAATAAAGGCGCCGTTCTTTTCTGCATAGGGGCGCGAAGCCAGATAGAAAGAGCCGGTTTGTTTCAGATCGGTTCCGTCTTTAAGCACCCGGGCGCTCGCTTGTTGCAGAGCGGCTGAATAGTAGGGATCCCAGATAGCCCAGGCATCAACATTGCCCTGTTGAAACGCCGCGCGGGCGTCCGCGGGGGCAAGATAAACGGGCTGAATATCGCTGAATTTCAGTCCCGCCTGCTGCAATGCCCTTAGCAGCAGGTTGTGGGAGCTGGAGCCTTTCTGAAACGCGACTTTGCGACCCTTCAGTTCAGCGACGGTTTTGATCGGGCTATTTTCCGCAACCAGAATCACTTCCGCTTTTGGCTTCGGCGGTTCCGCGCCGACGTAAACCAGATCGGCTCCGGCGGCCTGGGCGAAAATCGGTGGGATATCGCCGGTACTCCCCAGATCGATACTGCCGACGTTTAGCGCTTCAAGCATTTGCGGACCGGCGGGAAATTCTACCCAGGAGATGTTGGTGTTCGGGTAGCGCTTTTCCAGCAGCTGATGGCTTTTAGCCAGCACCATACTGACGCTGCCTTTTTGGTAGCCGATGCGCAGCGCGTCCGGCGCGGATTGTGCGGCATGGCTCAGGGCCGATAGCGTCAGCAACCCGCCCAGCGCGAGAGTTCTGAAAAGGTTATGCATGTTCCACCCCGCGGAGGGTCTTGAGCGCGGGAGCGCGGCTGGTCGGGCGATGCAGCGCCTGCCAGAAGGTCTCCAGCGCCAGATCGAGCCGCCCCTGCAGATTAGGGGTAAACTGCGGTTTATGTTGATAGTCGGTGACCTGGCTATCGTCGGCAAACACTCCGTGCAGAATCTCCTGCGCTTTCAGGGCGTTGAGCACCGGCTTCAGCGCATAATCCACCGCCAGCATGTGGGCGATCGTGCCGCCGGTCGCCAGAGGCAGGACGATTTTTCCCTCCAGCGCCCGTTCCGGGAGCAGGTCGAGCAGCGTCTTCAGCGCGCCGGAAAAAGAGGCTTTATAGACCGGGGTTGCGATGATAAGCCCGTCGGCGCCTGCCAGCTGTTCATTCAGCGTATGTAATGCCGGGTTATCGAAGCGAGCATACAGCAGGTCTTCCGGAGCAAAATTTTGCAGATGCCAGTGGCAGACTTCAACATCTGCCGCGGAGAGCGTCTCTCTGGCATATTCCAGAAGCGCGCTGGAACGGGAAGGGTAACGCGGACTGCCCGCAAGTGTAATGACACGCATCTTCTCTCTCCTTATAACCAAATGTTTGCATTTATCTATAATTGATAACATTTAATGGCAGTGTGACAGAGCCGATTTATTTCCCTAAATGATTTTTCCACCCTAGTTTTGTCAGAAATTGCATAACGCCGGGGAGAAAAGTAAACGTTTGCGTTGGATGCGAGATTTTTTGTCGTAGGTCAATTCCCTTTCAGGCGTCGATCGAACATAATACGCCCCCGGTTTGCACACCGGGAATCCAGGAGAGTTCATGTACTACCCCTTCGTTCGTAAAGCCCTTTTTCAGCTCGATCCTGAGCGCGCTCATGAAGTTACTTTTCAACAATTACGCCGTGTATCAGGTACGCCGCTGGAAATGCTGGTCCGTCAGAAGGTACCGTCCAAACCGGTCACCTGCATGGGTCTCACGTTTAAAAATCCGCTGGGTCTGGCCGCTGGGCTGGACAAGAACGGCGAGTGCATTGATGCGCTCGGCGCCATGGGTTTTGGCTCCATTGAAATTGGTACCGTAACGCCGCGTCCGCAGCCGGGGAACGACAAGCCGAGGATCTTCCGTCTGGTGGATGCCGAAGGTTTGATCAACCGCATGGGCTTTAATAACCACGGTGTTGATAACCTGGTTGAGAACGTTAAAAAGGCGCATTTTGACGGTATTCTCGGTATTAATATCGGTAAGAATAAAGATACGCCGGTTGAGCAGGGTAAAGATGATTATCTGATTTGTATGGAAAAAGTCTATCCGTATGCCGGGTATATCGCCATTAATATCTCTTCACCGAATACCCCGGGCCTGCGCACCTTACAATACGGCGATGCCCTGGATGATTTACTCTCTGGTATTAAAAATAAGCAGCTTGAGCTGCAGCAAAAGCATCAGAAATATGTTCCAGTCGCTGTGAAGATCGCGCCGGATCTTTCTCTTGAGGAATTGATCCAGGTGGCCGATAGTTTAGTTCGTCATAATATTGATGGCGTCATTGCCACCAATACTACCCTCGATCGTTCGCTGGTCCAGGGAATGAAATTCTGTGATGAAACCGGTGGTCTCAGCGGTCGTCCGTTGCAATTAAAGAGTACGGAAATTATCCGTATGCTGGCGACAGAATTAAATGGTCGTTTGCCCATTATCGGAGTCGGAGGGATTGACTCGGTGATCGCGGCACGGGAAAAAATCGCCGCCGGTGCCAGCCTTGTCCAGATTTATTCCGGATTTATTTTTAAAGGCCCTCCGCTGATTAAAGAAATTGTTACCCATATCTAATCTTTTCCCCCTCTGATCCCCCCCAGGGCTTTATTTCCGGCCCTGGTTGTTTTATATTCCTTCATTGTTGCTTATTTAGACATTTTAGTCTTTTCTTAATTTTGGAAATTATTCTGCTGCAGGATGCTATTGCATAAGAGATGCACGGGAAAGAGGACGGGGGAACGATGCGAATTAAACCTGACGATAACTGGCGTTGGTATTACGATGAAGAGCACGATCGTATGATGCTCGATTTGGCCAATGGTATGTTGTTCCGTTCGCGGTTTGCACGTCGAATGTTGACGCCCGACGCCTTCTCACCTTCCGGATTCTGTGTTGACGATGCCGCGCTGTATTTCTCTTTTGAAGAAAAATGTCGCGATATCGAGTTATCTAAAGAGCAGCGCGCGGAATTAGTTCTCAACGCGCTGGTCGCCATTCGCTTCCTGAAACCGCAGATGCCAAAAAGCTGGCACTTCACAACGCATGAGGTCTCCTGGCAGCCCGCCACCGGCGATGCCGCCAGCGCCTGGCTCAGCGATAGCGGACAGCAGGTTAATCTGCTGGTGGTTGAACCGGGTGAAAATGCCGCGCTCTGTCTGTTGGCGCAGCCGGGCGTGACGGTCGCCGGGCGAGTCATGCAGCTGGGGGATGTGATTAAAATCATGAATGACAGGCTGCAACCGGCGCAGGGTATGACCAGCTACAGCCTGGGTCAGGCGGTCTAAAACGCGCTAAGGCGCCAGCCGTAAGGCCGTTTTCGGTATACAGCTACAGCACAGAATCGTACCATCGCCAGCGACCGCGTTTTTCTTCAACGGGCTGACCTCGCCTTCTTCCAGTCTGATGCGGCAGCTGCCGCAAATCCCAGCCCGACAAGAGTAGGGGATGCGAATGCCTTTTTGCTCCAGCTGCTCCAGCAATACCTGCTGATTATTGCCGCTAAACCGCTGCCCCTGCCATTCAATTTCAATGACCGCATCCGGCTGTGCGACAACCGCCGGCGTATCGTCGCTCTCGCCTGCGCCGTAGGCTTTTGCCGGGCCGCGAGTCAGCACTTCCACTTCATCGCCCACGCGCACGACGCCGCTGTTGCGGGCAATCAGGTTTTGCCCAAAATCGACATCGCCGTTATCCAGCGCGGTGCGGAACTGCTGCAGCGTGGCCAGCGGTTCACCGGAGGGATGCTTTTGCCCCCGTTCCGGACTGACGGTCGTCAGCACGCAGCGGCTACATGGTTTGGCGACATCAAAAACCACGTCACCAATGCGAATCACTTTCCAGGTATCCTCTTCCCAGGCCGCCGCGCCGGTCACCACCAGATTAGGGCGAAACTGCTCCATTCGCACGCTGGCCCGACAGCGTTGTTGCAGATCGCGCAGTGAGGCTTCGTTAGCCAGCAGATAGGGGAAACCATCGGCGAAGGTGAGTGGGACGGCATCATGGCGCTTCACCCGCCGGGTGAGGTGAGGGCCTAACCAGCGGAGCTGAACATCGCGGTTAAAGAAACCGCTGAGCCACTGGTTGACCGATGGCGGAGCAATCAGCGCGGTGAAGTGATTCCCCCATACCTCGGTAGGCGCACCCTGCGCTGAAAAATCGCTGAAGCGCACTATCGCGCTGCTGCCGTCTACCGCCGTCAGATGAATACCGTCGTGCAGCGGGGATGGCGTAAACTTCACCATCTGCGGAAACTGGCGGGCAGTAATAAAGGTGCCATCGGTTTCCGTCACCATAAAGGCGCGATCGAAGGCCAGGCCGCTGATATCGGCAAACGCGTGCGTCAGACCAATTCCACGCATGGATTTGACGGGATGAATAAAAAGTCGCGATAGCGTTATCATGCGCTGCCTCTGGGCTTAAAAATAAGCCTTTAACTTTATGACATGGGGCGCATATTGGCTATAATGCGCAACAATTTTCTTTTAGTAAAAGTGACGATATGAATTCTCTGTTTGCCAGTACGGCTCGTGGCCTTGAAGAGCTGTTAAAAACTGAACTGGAAGCACTTGGCGCGGTGGACTGCCAGGTTGTCCAGGGCGGGGTCCATTTTCAGGGGGATACGCGCCTGTTGTATCAAAGCCTGATGTGGAGCCGACTGGCTTCGCGCATCATGCTGCCGCTGGGCCAGTGTAGCGTGTATAGCGACCTGGATCTGTACCTCGGTGTGCAGGCCATTCCATGGACGGAGATTTTCACCCCTGACGCCACCTTCGCCGTCCATTTTAGCGGGCTGAACGATGAGATTCGCAACAGTCAGTACGGGGCGTTAAAGGTTAAAGATGCGATCGTCGATAGCTTCACGCGTAAAAATCTGCCGCGGCCAAACGTCGATCGTGAAAACCCCGATCTGCGGATTAATGTCTGGCTGAATAAAGAGACGGCGCACATTTCACTCGATCTCAGCGGCGAAGGTCTGCACCTGCGCGGCTACCGCGACGGCACCGGCATGGCGCCGATCAAAGAGACGCTAGCTTCGGCGATCGTCATGCGCTCTGGCTGGGTTCCGGGAACGCCGCTGCTCGATCCTATGTGCGGCTCCGGTACGCTGCTGATTGAAGCCGCTATGCTGGCGACCGACCGCGCACCGGGTCTGCATCGCGGTCACTGGGGCTTCAACGGCTGGCTGCAGCACGATGACGCGGTCTGGAAAGAGGTGAAGGCCGAAGCACAGACCCGCGCACGTAAAGGGCTGGCGGCCTATGAGTCGCGTTTCTATGGCTCTGATGTCGATGCCCGCGTCATTGAACGCGCGCGCAGCAACGCCCGTCGCGCGGGCGTCGGCGAACTGATTACATTTGAAGCGAAAGATGTTGCCCAACTCAGCAATCCGCTGCCAAAAGGCCCGTACGGGACCGTTATCAGCAACCCGCCGTACGGCGAACGTCTTGAAAGCGAGCCGGCGCTGATTGCCCTGCATAGCCTGCTTGGTCGGACGATGAAAACCCAGTTTGGCGGCTGGAATCTGTCGCTGTTCAGCGCTTCGCCGGAGCTTCTGAGCTGCCTGCAATTGCGTGCGGACAAGCAGTTTAAAGCCAAGAACGGCCCGCTGGACTGCGTACAGAAGAATTACCATCTGGCGGAAAACGACGGCAGCGGCGCGGTCTCCCTGGCGGAAGATTTCGCTAACCGCCTGCGCAAAAATCTGAAGAAATACGAGAAATGGGCGCGTCAGGAAGGGATCGAGTGTTACCGGCTGTATGATGCCGATCTGCCGGAGTATAACGTCGCGATCGACCGCTACGGCGAGTGGGTTGTGGTACAGGAGTATGCGCCGCCGAAAACGGTTGATGCGCATAAAGCGCGTCAGCGTCTGTTCGATATTATCGCCGCAACGATCTCCGTGCTTGGCATTGCGCCGAATAAGCTGGTGTTGAAAACCCGCGAGCGGCAGAAAGGGAAAAACCAGTATCAGAAAATGGCCGAGAAGGGCGATTTCCTCGAGGTTCAGGAGTATAACGCGCGTCTGTGGGTCAACCTGACCGACTATCTGGATACCGGTCTGTTCCTTGACCACCGTATTGCGCGTCGCATGCTGGGCCAGATGAGCAAAGGGAAAGACTTCCTCAACCTTTTCGCCTACACCGGCAGCGCCAGCGTTCATGCAGGCCTCGGCGGGGCGCGTTCAACGACCACCGTCGATATGTCGCGAACTTATCTCGAATGGGCCGAACGTAACTTGCGCCTCAACGGCTTAACCGGGCGCGCGCATCGCCTGATGCAGGCTGACGTGCTGGGCTGGCTGCGCGAGAGCGATGAGCAGTTCGATCTGATCTTTATCGATCCGCCGACGTTCTCTAACTCAAAACGCATGGAAGATGCCTTCGACGTGCAGCGCGACCACCTGCGTCTGATGACGGATCTCAAACGTCTGCTGCGTAAAGGCGGCACGATTATGTTCTCGAATAACAAACGCGGTTTCCGTATGGATCATGACGGGCTGGCGCAGCTGGGGCTGAAAGCGCAAGAAATTACCCAAAAAACGCTGTCTCAGGATTTCGCCCGTAACCGTCAGATCCACAACTGCTGGCTGATTACTGCAGCCTGAAAGGAATAAAGAATGTCATTAATTAGTATGCATGGTGCCTGGCTCTCCTTCAGCGACTCTCCGCTGCTGGATAATGCCGAGTTGCATATCGAAGATAACGAACGCGTCTGTCTGGTCGGGCGCAACGGCGCGGGCAAATCCACCCTGATGAAAATCCTTAACCGGGAGCAGGGGCTGGATGACGGGCGCATTATTTATGAGCTGGATCTGGTGGTCGCGCGACTGCAGCAGGATCCGCCGCGTAATGTGAGCGGAACCGTCTATGATTTCGTTGCCGAAGGCATCGCCGAGCAGGCGGCCTATCTCAAAGGCTATCACGATGTTTCGCAGTTGGTGATGACCGACCCGAGCGACAAGAACCTGAATGAACTGGCGCGTCTGCAGGAGCAGCTGGACAATTTAGGGCTGTGGCAGCTCGACAGCCGTATTAACGAAGTGCTGGAGCAGCTTAATCTCGATGCCAACGCCGAGCTCTCCTCGCTCTCCGGCGGCTGGCTGCGTAAAGCGGCTCTCGGCCGCGCCCTGGTCAGCGGGCCGCGCGTGCTGCTGCTCGATGAACCGACCAACCACCTGGATATTGAAACCATTGACTGGCTGGAAGGTTTCCTCAAGACCTTCAAAGGGACCATTATTTTCATCTCGCACGACCGTTCCTTTATTCGCAACATGGCGACGCGGATTGTCGATCTCGATCGCGGCAAGCTGGTGACCTACCCGGGGAACTACGATCAGTATCTGCTGGATAAAGAAGAAGCGCTGCGCGTGGAAGAGCTCCAGAATGCGGAATTCGATCGTAAGCTGGCGCAGGAAGAGGTGTGGATCCGTCAGGGGATCAAAGCGCGTCGTACCCGTAACGAAGGGCGTGTGCGGGCACTGAAAGCCATGCGCCGCGAACGTGGCGAGCGCCGTGAAGTGATGGGTAGCGCGAAGATGCAGGTCGAAGAGGCTGCTCGCTCGGGTAAGATTGTCTTCGAAATGGAGAACGTCAACTACCAGGTTGATGGCAAGGTCCTGATTAAGGATTTCAGCGCCCAGATCCAGCGCGGTGACAAAATTGCCCTGATTGGCCCGAACGGCTGTGGGAAAACCACGCTGCTGAAATTGATGCTTGGTCAGCTGAAAGCGGATAGCGGACGTATTCACGTCGGGACCAAGCTGGAAGTGGCCTACTTCGACCAGCACCGCGCGGAGCTTGACCCGGATAAAACGGTGATGGACAACCTTGCGGAAGGCAAGCAGGAAGTGATGGTCAACGGTAAGCCGCGCCACGTTCTGGGCTACCTGCAGGACTTCATGTTCCATCCGAAGCGCGCGATGACACCGGTGCGCGCGCTCTCCGGCGGTGAGCGTAACCGCCTGCTGCTGGCGCGTCTGTTCCTCAAGCCCAGCAACCTGCTGATCCTCGATGAACCGACCAACGATCTGGATGTCGAAACCCTCGAACTGCTGGAAGAGCTGGTGGACGGTTATCAGGGCACCGTGATGCTGGTCAGCCACGACCGTCAATTCGTCGATAATACCGTTACCGAGTGCTGGATCTTCGAAGGGGAAGGGCGCATCGGGCAATATGTCGGCGGCTATCACGACGCCCGCGGCCAGCAAGCGCAGTATCTGGCGCAAAAGCAGCAGATTAGCAAAAAAGCGGTAGAGGTTGCTCAACCGAAAGCAGAAAGTGTCAAACGAGCATCAGGCAAACTAAGCTATAACCTGCAGCGCGAACTGGAACAGTTGCCACAACGGCTCGAAGAACTGGAAACCCAACTGCAAACCCTGCAGGAACAGGTTGCCGATCCTTCTTTCTTTGGCCAGTCCCATGATCATACGCAGCAGGTGCTGGCGCAGCTGGCCGAGGCGGAACAGGCGCTGGAAACTGCCTTTGAACGCTGGGAATATCTCGAAGGATTAAAAAACGGCGCATAAGCTGAGGAGTTTTCATGTGCGATCATCATCATGCTGCGCGGCATATCCTGTGCCCACAATGTGATTTGCTGGTGGCTTTGCCGCAGCTGGAGCATCGCCAGAAAGCCGTGTGTCCGCGCTGCGGCACGACGCTGACAACTTCGTGGGACGCGCCCCGGCAGCGTCCTACAGCCTATGCGCTGGTGGCGTTGTTTATGCTGCTGTTGGCCAATCTGTTTCCCTTTGTGGATATGAAGGTGAGCGGTCTCAGCAGCGAAATCAAGCTGCTGGAAATCCCCGGCGTGCTGTTTAGCGAAGATTACGCCAGCCTCGGCACCTTCTTTTTACTCTTCGTACAGCTGGTGCCCGCTTTTTGTCTGGTCACCATTCTGCTGCTGGTCAACCGCATTCATATGCCGCGCGCGCTAAAGGCGTTTCTGGCGCGCATTCTGTTTCACCTTAAAACCTGGGGAATGGCGGAGATTTTCCTCGCCGGGGTGCTGGTGAGCTTCGTCAAGCTGATGGCATACGGTGATATCGGCGTCGGCTTAAGCTTTGTTCCCTGGTGTTTGTTCTGCATGCTGCAGCTGCGTGCGCTGCAGTGCGTAGACCGGCGCTGGTTGTGGGACGATATTGTCCCGATGCCGGCGGTGACGCAGCCGCTGAAGATCGGCGTGACGGGGATCCGCCAGGGGCTACGTTCATGTTCGTGCTGTACCGCGGTTTTGCCCGCTGATGAAGCCGTTTGTCCCCGCTGTCAGACAAAAGGTACCGCGCGACGCAAGCATAGCCTGCAGTGGACGCTGGCCCTGCTGCTGACCTCATGCGTCCTTTATCTGCCCGCCAATATCATGCCGATCATGATTACCGATTTACTGGGCGATAAATTGCCGTCAACGATCATGGCGGGGGTGATCCTGCTGTGGAGTGAAGGCTCGTACCCGGTGGCGCTGGTGATATTTATCGCCAGTATTATGGTGCCGACGCTGAAAATGCTCGCCATTGCCTGGCTGTGCTGGAACGCTAACGGTAATGGACAGCGCGACTCGGAGCGCATGCACCTGATTTACGAAATTGTGGAGTTTGTTGGCCGCTGGTCAATGATTGATGTTTTTGTCATCGCTGTGCTCTCGGCGCTGGTGCGCATGGGAGGGTTGATGAGTATCTATCCTGCGATAGGGGCGGTGATGTTTGCGCTCGTTGTTGTCATGACAATGTTCTCAGCCATGACCTTTGACCCTCGTTTGTTGTGGGACCGTGAACCAGATTCAAGCCATGAGGAAATGCAGCAGCATGGAAAATAAGAGCGGAGAAGCGAAAGTGCAAAAGGTGAAGAACTGGTCACCCGTGTGGATCTTCCCCATCGTCACTGTGCTAATCGGCGCGTGGATTCTTTTTTATCACTACAGCCATCAAGGGCCGGAAGTGACGCTGATCACCACCAACGCTGAAGGGATTGAAGGCGGGAAAACCCGGATTAAAAGCCGCAGCGTGGATGTGGGGGTCGTCGAGAGCGCCACGTTGACCGACGATCTGACCCACGTAGAGATTAAAGCCCGGCTGAACGCCGGCATGAAGAAACTGTTGCATGAAGATTCCGTTTTTTGGGTCGTCAAACCGCAGGTAGGACGTGAAGGGATCAGCGGACTCGGTACGCTGTTGTCCGGAGCATATATTGAACTGCAGCCGGGGACGAAAGGCGGGGAGCCCGCCCGTTTCCCGCTGCTGGACTCTCCGCCGCTGGCTTCGCCGGATGCAAAAGGGATCCGTATTCTGCTGGAGAGTAATAAAGCGGGTCAGCTGTCGCCTGGCGATCCGGTACTCTTCCGTGGCTATCGCGTTGGATCGGTGGAAACCAGCTCCTTTGATGCCCAAAAGCGCAGCATCACCTATCAGCTGTTTATCAATGCGCCCAACGATCGTCTGGTAACAACCAACGTCCGCTTCTGGAAAGACAGCGGTATTGCGGTCGATCTCTCCTCATCCGGGATGCGCGTGGAGATGGGATCGCTGGCGACCCTGTTCGGCGGCGGCGTCAGCTTTGATATCCCGGAAGGTCTGGATATGGGCGAGCCGGTGGCGAACAAAACGGGTTACCATCTGTTTGACGATCAGAAGAGCATTCAGGATTCCGTCTTTACCCAGCATATTGATTACGTCATGTTCTTTAAAGACTCGGTGCGCGGACTGCAGCCGGGGGCTCCGGTCGAGTTCCGTGGAATCCGCCTGGGTACCGTCGGTAAAGTGCCGTTCTTTATTCCAGGACTGTATCAGCACCTGAATGAAGACTATCGTATCCCGGTAGAGGTTCGTATTGAACCAGAACGGCTGATCAGTCAGCTCGGCGGCGATCCAAATATCCGTACGCATATTGATGATCTGATTAATCGTGGCCTGCGGGGATCGCTGAAAACAGGGAACCTGGTGACCGGTGCGCTGTATATCGATCTCGACTTCTATCCGAAGGCGCCTCCGCGCGGCAAGATTCAGGAGTTTGGATCCTATCCGATCATTCCAACAATCAGCGGTGGTCTGGCGCAGATCCAGCAGCGCCTGATGGAAGCGCTGGATAAGATTAACAACCTGCCGATAAATCCGCTGTTGGAACAAGCGACCACCACGCTGGCGCAAAGTGAAAAAACGATGCAGCATGTTCAGACCACGCTGGATAGCCTGAACAAGATAGCGGCAAGCCCGTCAATGCAGCAGCTTCCTGGCGATATGCAGAATACGCTGCGCGAACTGAACCGCAGTATGCAGGGCTTCCAGCCAGGCTCGGCGGCATACAATAAAATGGTGGCCGATATGCAGCGACTGGATCAGGTTCTTCGCGAACTGCAGCCGGTACTGAAAACGCTCAATGATAAGAGCAATGCGCTGGTATTCGAGGCCAAGGATAAGAAAGATCCTCAGCCGAAGGGAGCGAAATAATGAAAAAATGGCTAATTGTGGCTGCGGCCTGCGCGTTGGCGGCCTGCAGCAGTGGGGAAAATAAAACCTACTATCAGCTTCCGGTTGTACAAAGCGGCGCGCAAAGCGCCGCCCACCAGAGCAGAAATCTGCTGTGGGTTGAACAGGTCAGTATCCCGGATTATCTGGCGGGCAACGGGGTGGTCTATCAGACCAGTGACGTGCAGTATGTCATTGCCAATAACAATCTGTGGGCCAGCCCGCTCGATCAGCAGCTGCGTACGACGCTGGTGGCGAATCTGAGTGCTCAACTTCCGGGCTGGGTGGTTGCTTCACAGCCTCTGGGCAGCGAACAGGATACGCTCAACGTGGCGGTTAATGGTTTCCATGGCCGTTACGATGGCCGGGTCATTGTCAGCGGTGAGTGGTTGCTCAAGCATCAGGGGCAGCTGATTAAGCGTCCGTTCAATATTGAGCTTAAGCAGCAGCAGGATGGCTATGATGCGATGGTGAAGACCCTGGCTCAGGCCTGGTCTCAGGAAGCCACGGCAATTGCCAGCGAATTGAATCGCCTGCCATAAGCAAAATGAATGAAAATGAAGCGCCGCGGTGGTCTGAAAAACCCCGCGGTTTTTTTATTTGTCTCGTCAGATCGTTACTTGTGCCGGTTCACATTTTTTGTACAAATGAATTTTCATGTAGCTCACAATTATGACAATGGCGTGAATTTTGCGCATTGACGTTGCCTCTGATTCGCGGTATTCGTTAACCGTGGTTGCACGTTTAGTGACCACTGTTTTCTTTTCCACCAGATCAAATAATGAGGGAAACGAGGCATGAAGAGACAAAAACGAGATCGCCTGGAACGGGCACATCAACGTGGATACCAGGCCGGGATAACCGGAAGATCGAAAGAAATGTGTCCCTACCAGACCTTGAACCAAAGGTCCTACTGGCTAGGAGGCTGGCGAGAAGCCATGGAGGACAGGGTACAAACTGCCTGACTGTCTCTTTAAAAAAAGAAGCCTCCGCAGAGCGGGGGCTTCGCCTTTTTTAAGCATCGCTGCTTATCAGAATGCAGACGTATCCTGGAACAGACCGACTTTCAGATCGTTTGCGGTGTAGATCAGACGATCGTCAACCAGCACTTCACCATCCGCCAGGCCCATAATCAGACGACGGTTAACAACGCGTTTGAAGTGAATACGGTAAGTGACTTTCTTCGCAGTCGGCAGGACCTGGCCGGTGAATTTTACCTCGCCAACGCCCAGTGCGCGGCCTTTGCCTTCGCCGCCGAGCCAGCCCAGATAGAAACCAACCAGCTGCCACATGGCATCCAGTCCCAGACAGCCAGGCATAACCGGATCGCCGATAAAGTGGCAACCGAAGAACCACAGGTCCGGGTTAATATCGAGTTCTGCTTCAACATAACCTTTATCGTAGTTACCACCCGTCTCAGTCATTTTGATGACGCGGTCCATCATCAGCATATTCGGCGCGGGTAACTGTGGGCCTTTTGCGCCAAACAGTTCACCACGGCCAGAGGCAAGAAGGTCTTCTTTCGTATAGGATTCGCGTTTATCTACCATGTTTTCAGTAAGCCTTATTTTGAGTTCGGGACGCAGGATAGCTAACACGTGTAAGCTGAACAAGTCCGATCAGTTCGAACCTGAACCACCTAACCAGCGTAGCGGCCACGGAAAACGATGACGACTCTCTTGCTGCGTCGCCTGCGCGATCCGTTCCTGGATGGTTTGCCGTAAAGTTTGCCCTTCACCGTCCCAGAGCAGCTGGGTCAGAACAGGCAGCGCTTCCGTGACATCTTCCACCGCCCAGATGAAAAACTGCTCGTCAGCAACGGCCTGCCGGAGTTCTGCTGCCAGACTCAGGTGGCGGATATTTGCCGCGGGAATAATGACCCCTTGCTTACCGGTTAATCCGCGCTGCTGGCAAATGGTGAAAAAGCCTTCGATTTTCTCATTAAGGCCGCCTACCGGCTGCACGCGACCAAACTGATCGACGGAACCGGTAATGGCGATGCTCTGATTAATCGGTACGCCAGCGAGAGCGCTGATTAGCGCACATAGCTCGGCCATCGAGGCGCTGTCGCCGTCGACTTCACTGTAGGATTGTTCGAAGGTCAGCGAAGCCGTGAAGGGGAGCTGCTGTTCGAGTTCCAGCTCGGACATCAGGAACGCCTGCATGATCATCATGCCTTTGGCATGGATGTTGCCGCCCAGTTCCGCCTTACGTTCAACGTCAATGAACTCACCGTCGCCGATGTGTACCACGCAGCTGATGCGAGACGGTTCGCCAAACGGACGCGGATGTCCGGGGAATTCGATGACCGACAAGGCGTTAATCTGGCCGATGCATTCGCCTTCGGTTTCAATCATTATCTGTTCTTGCAGGATTTCGTCCTGAATCCGCTCGGCGAGATAGCCTTCACGCCACTCGCGGCGGGCCAGCATGGTTTGCATCTCTTCCGCGGTGATCTGCCCACCTTCGCAGAACGCCGCCGCTTCGCGTAGCTGGCGGGCTATCCAGAGCGGGCACAGCGGTAATGTCTCCTGATCGCCGGTATAACGCGCGGCTTCCTGAATCAACAGGGGCCAGGCGTCAGCGGCCACTCCCGGTAGTCCGAGCTGCTGCGCGTTTTTCCCTACCCACTGACACCACAGTTTGAGCGTATCCGCATCGGCAATCTGTATATTCTCTTCGTATTCGCTGTAAATCGCCTGAGCGGAGAGTTCGGGCTCCATCTCCTGGAAATCGGCCAATGAATCACGTTCCCCAACCAGAATCACTTTCAGGCTGAGCGCCATAGAGGGAATCGCGACCGGCAGAGGACGAGACTCGTCAATGGACAGCCAGTCAAAGCGCTGGCGGGTGACCATGCTTTTCAGACGCATCCAGAGCAGCGGCTGAGCGAGTAACGCGCGCAGAGAAATAATCAGTACGCCGCCATTGGCCCGGTGTACCAGTCCCGGCTGGAGAGTGATTTCGCCGTTAAATTGGCGCACGCAGCCAAAGAGCTGCTCCGCTTCTACCCAGTCGGCAGTTTCAACCGGCGCGGAGCTGGCAAAATTATCGTCGGCATCTTTAGCCGGGGTGAGGGTGACGTTGCCGCCATTGACCTGATAGCGCACACCGTAGAGCGGTGCGGCAGGCTCATGTAAGGTTCGCGTTTCCGTCGCCAGCCACTGCAGGTACTCCGGCTCTTCCGGGGCTTTCACCAGCATGAATGGCGAGATGGTCGGAGTCACCAGAAGTTGCTCCAGACCATAGAATAAACGGGGCTGCAGTTCGCCGGAGAGGCCATCTTCTGCCTGGGCTAAATCGGCTTGTGCAAACAGCGCCTGATAACTTTCCGTATCAGGAGCGAGGTCGTTTCGGGTAAGTTTCGTAATGGTCAAAGTCGCTGTTTTTTAGTCAGATGTAAAACGCGCGATTATACCTTATGCTGCGTCTGAGCACACGGGGGATTGCGTTTGCCGTGATGATTACCGGGCTACCTGCATCACGAATGATGATTTATTCTCAGCACATTGGGAAAAAACTGATATCCTGAAATGAGTTACACGGTCACATTGAGATCGCAATGAAATATCAACAACTGGAAAATCTTGAAAGCGGCTGGAAATGGAAATATCTGGTAAAAAAGCACCGGGAAGGTGAGCTGATTACCCGCTACATTGAAGCCAGCGCAGCGAAAGCCGCGGTCGATGTCTTACTGACGCTCGAAAATGAACCTGTTCTGGTGCATACCTGGATTGAGCAGCATATGAATCCGGAGTTAATGAACCGGATGAAGCAGACAATCCGCGCGCGTCGGAAACGGCACTTCAACGCTGAGCATCTGCACACGCGCAAAAAGTCGATCGATCTGGAGTTTATCGTCTGGCAGCGACTGGCGGGACTCGCGCAGCGGCGTGGAAAAACCCTGTCTGAAACCATCGTACAGTTGATTGAAGACGCCGAGCATAAAGAGAAGTACGCCAGTAAAATGTCCAGCCTGAAGCACGATCTACAGGTGCTGTTGGGGAAAGAGTAGCTGCAAAGGACAGGGCAGGACGACAGTACCGGGCAGACTGTGTGTTGATACCAGAATTTAGCCCAAAAAAAACCCCGCCAAAGCGGGGTTTTTTATCGGTAGTTAAACTTAAGCCTGCGGCTGAGTTACTACGTCTTTGTAACCTTTAACTTCGATCTCTACGCGACGATCTGGGCCCAGGCAGTCGATCAGTGCAGCGCGAGCTTTCACGTTGTCACAGGTATTGCCGGTAACCGGGTTGGATTCACCCATGCCACGTGCGGAGATTTTGCCAGCCGGGATACCTTTAGACACCAGGTAATCAACAACGGACTGAGCACGTTTCTCAGACAGCTGCTGGTTGTAAGCGTCAGAACCGATACGGTCGGTGTAGCCCAGAACCACTGCAGAACCGTCTTTCGGATCCATGTTGCTCAGCTGAGTGTACAGCTGATCCAGTGCCTGCTGACCTTCCGGTTTCAGGGTAGATTTGTTGAAGTTGAACAGAACGTCAGACTTCAGAGTGAAGTGCTTAGTAGTCACTTCCGGAGCCGGTGCCGGTGCCGGAGCAACAACCGGAGCTGCTTCTTCCTGACCGAAACGGTAAGAAACACCCAGGCTCAGCATGCCGTTGTCAGGACGCGCGCCAACGGTACCTGCGTCACCGATGTTGTTAACCCACTGGTATTCCAGACGGGTAGCGATGTCACGAGTAACAGCCCACTCTAAACCACCAGCAAATACCGGGGATACGCCAGTGTCGTGTTCGCTGCGGGAAACGCCGGTAGAACCGTAGTTGCCGTCAGCATCTGCACGCCAGACCATACCACCCAGACGGGTATAGATATCCAGATCGTCAGTGATCGGGTAACCCAGTTTAGCAGTCAGCTGAACGCCCTGAGCTTTGAAAGCGCCGTTGTCTACGCTGCCTTTATATGCAACGCGACCCAGCCAATCGTAACCCATTTCAAAACCCAGGTACGGGTTTACCTGATAACCACCGAACGCACCAGCACCGAGCTGGCTGTTGTGGGTTGGGCCATTGTTGTTCTGGAAACCGTTACCGTAGAAACCGGTATCGTGAAACTGGGACCAGCCCAGTTTACCACCTGCATACCAGGTGTTATCTTTCGGTGCGGCCTGCGCTACGGTAGCGAAGCCAGCCAGTGCCACTGCAATCGCGATAGCTGTCTTTTTCATTTTTTGCGCCTCATTATCATCCAAAATTCGCCATGAAGTTACAAAAGACCTCACGGTTAAATCCTTCACCCGGGGCGTGACTTGTTGTTAACTATGCTGATACATGCAGCGTAAGCCGATCACCCCTGGCGATGTAAAGTCTACAACTTAGTTCGAAACTTACAAGTGTGAACTCCGTCAGGCATATGAAAAAAAAGGGTTGTGTACACAAGATTTAACAAATATGGTTAATTTTTGTTCGCCAAATAAAGCCGCGAAACCGCATCAGACAGGCATTCCGGTACAAATCACCCTGTTCAGAAAATGGTATTGTTGTAAGCAAAAAAAATTCTAGGATTAATCCTAATTTGGCTTAATGGTACAAATTCGAGTGAATTTTTAGCCCGCTGAGTTGTCTCCCAGCCGGGTTCGTATTTCCAACCGGCCGCATGATAAACCCCATTGCATGTCCTTCTTGTGCGGCGATGACCAGACGTTCGTGCTCTTCTGCCGTCAGTTCATCTGTCAGCCAGCCAATCACCACACTGTAATTCCCTGTGCGCAGCGCGCGGATCATCGAATCGACGGTGTTGAAAGGGGAGAGCTGATTAATCTGCATAACCTTCGACAGCGGTAATCCGGAAGACTGAACCCATTCGCGACTCAATTTCTGCTTCGGCGTGAGCCAGAGCTGCCAGCGAGACTGCTGGCCAAGCTGCTGTAATAAAGGTAGCAGGAGTAATTGCGTCATCATAGGTTGATCTTCACGGTAGACAATTTCACTGATCAGCCCGCTGGCCGGTTGTTCGACGACGTCATGTGAAGGGCGACGTACTGAAGCAGAAGTCAGTGATGAACGATTTGCGTAAGCTGAAGTAAACATAGTCTATCCCGCCTGTGGGTTACTGTATGAATATACAGTATATCCAGCAGGGGAAAAGATCAACCTCATTTATCACTTCATTGGTTGAAAATTGTACATGATTTTTGTCGCTTCCGCGTCAGACCTTCCTGGTGGGGAGAGTGGAGAGGTCGATACTTCTCGGCAATGGTTATGGCAGGGACCAGATCGTCTGGTCCATCGCTATATTCATATCTCTCAAATTTTTCACCCTGCTCGCCAAACTATTCACTTGTATTTCAGTGCGCGGGGCTTGCGTATTTATTCCTTATATATCGGGTATTCCCGGCAGACAGTTTTCTGAAAGCACCTCGCAAAATGATGATTAAATGTTGAACAGTGTAAAAATCATCTTGCTGCAATATACGAAGTCACTTACTTTCTATATTAACGGATCCGTTCACAAATAATATTCTATTTACATGATTAACAAAGGAATAATCATGAAGAAAATTTCATCTTTACGGTTCCATCAACTCCAGGAATGTTTATCTCCACTCGGCAAAATAAGCTGTCGCCCGCTCTTTGGGGGCTATAGCCTTGCCATAGACGATACCGTTTTTGCCATGGTTGCCGAGGGCGAAATCTATCTTAAAATTTGTGAGCAGAGCGCGGAATATCGCGTTGTGCATGCTACCCCTCTTTTGACGATGCGGAAAAATGGTCGCCCGGTATTACTGAAATATTATCAGGTTGACGAGACTCTCTGGGGGGATAGCAAAACGCTTTTCAATCTATCGGCGTCCTCATTACAAAGTGCACGTAATGAAAAGCACCGACAGCGCGCGTCCGGAAGATTAAAAGATCTCCCGAACATCAGTTTTCACATGGAGCTGCTGTTGATTAACGCGGGCGTGAGCGATGAAAACATGCTCCGTCAGTTTGGGGCAGAGAAAGTCTGGCTGAAATTGCGCGAGTCAAATAAAGCCCTCACCCTGAATGTTCTCTATGCGCTGGAAGGCGCGATTGCCGGCGTGCATTCCGCAGCGCTCCCGACGCAGCGGCGTCAGGAGCTTAAGGTTTGGGCCGACAGCCAGCACAAGAGTATCGATGCTTACTCGGGTTGAACCGCAACCTGTTTTTGCAACCTGCAGATTTCCGGTAACAGCGCCAGCAGCAGACCAATTTGCTGAAGCACCAGCGGCTCTTTGCTGTCAGCCCGGGGCTCAAGATGTTGGATCCGGGTCTGCAGACTATTAAGCGCCTGCTGCACCCGCTGCTCGTCGGCAGGCGTGTGGTGCAGCGCATCATCCACGTAGCAGACGGCATCATCAAGCAGGGCGAGAATTTCCGCCGTCGTGAGTTTTTCCCGGTGCGCGCCGAGTGCGGAAATATAGCTGGTAAAGGTATGGTTCAGGCAAAGTAAACGGAATGCCGTTTCGCGCATGGCTGAGTTTGCCCGCGGTTCCGTCGACAGGTTTGATACCACAGATGCCAGTTCGCCATCCCGGCTATGGGCATCGCGGCGGGCAACGCGATAGGCCAGGCGGTTATCGCGTCCCTGGTGATATTGCTCGAGAATGGCATCGAGGTATCGGCAGTTGGCGTTGATAGCCTGGTCCAGCACCCGCGGCAAATTGCGGAACTTCCAGTCTGGCCAGATAAAGCTCACGGCCGCCCAGGCGATCGCACAGCCAATCAGCGTGTCGAAAATACGCGGTAGCGCGACCTCGAAACCTTCACCTAGCAGGTTAAAACACAGCAGAACCAGCAGGGTGATGAACATTGTCGCGTGGGCATACTGTACGTTGCGAAAAGCAAAAAACAGCACGCCGGTCAGGACAATGAGCAGCAGCTGGCCTTCAACAGATGGCACGAGCAGTAATATCGGCAGGCCTATGGCCACCCCAACCAGGGTACCGATAATCCTCAGCGCGAGCCGATGACGGGTGGCGTTATAGTTCGGCTGGCAGACAAACAGGCTGGTCAGGAGTATCCAGTATCCGTGGTCTAAGCCGGTGAACTGGATAAACGCATAGCCGGTACAGAGGACCAGTGACATCCTGACCGCATGACGGAACAGCGCCGATTCTGGCGACATGTTGCGGCGCAGCCGCAGCCAAATATCGCTGAAACTGTTAAGTCCATCGTCCGCGAGCAGGTTTTCGGTCGCGCTGTTTGCCGGGGCACTGGTTTGCGCCGATTCAATTGTTGCCAGCTGAGCATCGATCGCACGGAGATTGTTAAGCAGAAAGCCCAGCGCTTTCATCTGTTCAGCCGGAGCGCCGCTGGCGTGTACGCGGTCGAGGGCGGCATCAAGGTGCATAAATGCCCGCTCGAAATGGGCATCGTGCTGGTAAGGTTCGCGTAAAAGAATCGCGCGGGATAATTTCTGGCATGCCTGCGCCTGCATCGACAGCATGCGCTGGAAGCGGAACATTACATCGCTATAGCGAAAATGATCGCGTAGCGTTTGGTACTGAATGTGTGATGAACTGGCGCGCTCGTGAATATCCTGAGCAACAAAGTAGTATTGTAACGTGCGGCGGGTGCCGCGCTGGCCACGGTCGCCGCGCAGACGCGTCAGCAGAGAGGCCTTGGTCTGATTGAGCGTCGTCACCAGTTGACCATTGGCAATGGCTAAATCATACAGCGGCGCCTGGCTCTCATCCTCAATATCCGGGTCAAACAGACGGGATTTGAGCTCAAGGTAATGCGCCAGCTGTTCATAGCTGCGCGCAAGATTATCCTGCAGGGGGCGAATCGGGAAAATCAGGTGTCCGCAGAGGGTCAGCAGGTTGTACCAGACCGCACCGGTCAGCAGAAAGCACGGCTGCAGATACCAGCGATCGTAGAGCGTTACGCCCAGCATGGTATAAATGGCGATCAGCAAGGCGCCAAATGCGATAGTGGCATAACGCTGTCCCAGACCGCCGAGCAAAATAAATCCGGTGGTCGATACGGTTAACCCAAGCGCAAACAGCCAGGGCCAGGGGAACAGTAGCTCCACCGAGGCGGAAGCAATAAAAAAACACACCAGCGTGATGGCCAGATTGCGCAACCGGCCGGCCAGACGATCGTCGAGGTCGGTCAATGCCGCGGCCACCACGCCCAGCGTCAGGGGAATGGTCAGTTTGACTTCGCCAAGCCACCATGGAACGGCGGTTGTGCCGCAGAGTGCGATAAAAATCCTGGCGTTATACAGCCAGGCACTGTTCCATGTATAACGGCGTAGCAAGGGGCTAAGCATGGTCGTGTTCCGTCCGGTTACTGAAAGCGACGACGCGCATTTGCTTCACGCGCGGCACGAGCCGTTTCGACGGAAACCACTCTACGTCCCACCGGCCATAATGCAATGGCGGCAATTTTAAAATTAGCAATACCGACCGGGATGCCAATGATGGTCAGGCATTGGGCGATACCGCTGAAAATATGCATCAGGCACAGCCACCAGCCAAAAAAGATAAACCACAAAATATTCAGAATCGTACCACCGGCATTCAGCAGGCTATTTTTGCCTTGCGGTTCAAGTTCATCGACATGAATGGCTTCATTCCCGTAAGGCAGCAGGGAGAGTCGGGTAATTTCCCAGCATGAGCGAGTTAATGGCAAGGTGAAGATCAGGATGATGCTGACCAGGGTTGCCAGCAGCCAGCCCAGCGTGGTGGCGAAACCGCCAAGGATAAAGTTCAAAATATTCAGAATGGTACGCATAAACCCTCAGTTCAGTCCTGGAGATAATAAGACCTGACCATTGTAACGTTTTTTACGCTGGAGCACCTGGTCGCTGGCGGTTAAACTTAAAAACATCCAACCTGATTGAAATTCGGCATGATATGGAACTTAAAGCGACAACATTGGGCAAACGTATGGCACAGCATCCCTACGACCGGGTGCAACTGCTTAACGCGGGAGTAAAAGTCTCGGGTGATAACCATGAGTATCTTATCCCTTTCAATCAGTTATTGTCAGTTCAATGTAAGCGCGGCCTGGTCTGGGGCGAACTGGAGTTCGTTTTACCGGACAGCAAAGTCGTGCGTTTACACGGCACCGAGTGGAATGAAACGCAGCGTTTTTATCATCATCTGAATACCCTCTGGCAGCAGTGGAGCGCGGAAATGAGCGGTATTGCCGCCGGTGTTCTCCAGCAGCAGCTGGAGGAGGTTGCCCGCGCCAGCGCCGAAGGCAAGTGGCTAACCCGTCAGCAGGTTACTGATATTCAGGTGAAGATTCGTCGTGCGTTGACCGGTCTGCCGATGCCGACCAGCCGTCTTGACGCTTTCGAGAACTGTCGTGAGCTGTGGCGGCAGTGCCAAAGCTGGCTGGCTGATACCGAAGAGGCCCGGCTGGCTCATAATCAGGCTTTTACCGAATCGATGCTCGAGCAGTATCACGGATTTTTTGCCAGCGTCGAAACTTCTCCGCTGAATCCCGCGCAGGCGCGGGCGGTGGTCAACGGCGAGCGCGCTTTGTTGGTGCTTGCCGGGGCCGGAAGCGGCAAAACCTCCGTGCTGGTGGCGCGAGCCGGGTGGTTATTAACGCGGGGAGAAGCCGCCGCCGATCAGATTCTGCTGCTGGCATTTGGCCGCCAGGCGGCGCAGGAAATGGATGAGCGTATTCGTGAACGTCTGGGTTCAGAAGAGATCGCGGCTCGTACCTTTCACTCTCTGGCATTACATATTATTCAGCAGGGCAGCAAAAAAGTGCCGACCATCAGCAAGCTGGAGAGCGACAGCACGGCCCGCCAGACCTTGCTGCTGAAAAACTGGCGCCAGCAGTGCCAGGAGAAAAAAGCGCAGGCCAAGGGGTGGCGGCAGTGGCTGGAGGAAGAGATGGGCTGGCAGGTGCCGGACGGCGAATTCTGGCAGGATAAAAAAATCCAGCGGCGAATGGCCAGTCGCCTCGATCGCTGGGTTAGCCTGATGCGCATGCACGGGGGATCGCAGGCGGAGATGATCGCCGGCGCGCCGGAAGAGGTGCGCGACCTGTTCGGCAAGCGCGTTAAGCTGATGGCGCCGCTGTTAAAAGCGTGGAAAACGGCGCTGAAAGACGAAGGCGCGGTCGATTTTTCCGGGCTGATACATCAGGCGATTAATATTCTGGATAAAGGGCGCTTCGTCAGCCCGTGGAAACATATTCTGGTCGACGAGTTTCAGGATATCTCGCCGCAGCGCGCCGCCTTGCTTGCTGCGCTGCGTCGGCAGAACACGCAGGCGACGTTATTTGCCGTTGGCGATGACTGGCAGGCTATCTATCGCTTCAGCGGGGCTCAACTCTCTTTGACCACCGCATTCAATCACTATTTTGGCGAAGGCGATTGCTGTGCGCTGGATACCACCTACCGGTTTAACGGGCGTATTGGGGAGGTGGCGAACGGTTTTATACAACAAAACCCGCATCAGTTGAGTAAACCATTGAACAGCCTGACGACCGGAGACAAGAAAGCCGTGACGCTGCTGGCGGACGATAAGCTCGACGATCTCCTCGATAAACTCAGCGGCTATGCGAAACCGGACCAGCGGATTTTATTGCTGGCGCGCTATCATCATTTGAAACCCGAGGCGCTGGAAAAAGCGGCGACGCGCTGGCCGCATCTGCAGCTCGATTTTATGACCATTCATGCCAGTAAAGGCCAGCAGGCGGATTATGTCATTGTGTTGGGGCTGCAGGAGGGGGACGATGCGTTTCCGGCCCCGGCGCGCGAATCCATTATGGAGCAGGCGCTACTGCCGCAGCCGGAGGATTTTCCGGATGCGGAAGAGCGGCGCTTGCTCTATGTCGCTATTACGCGTGCGCGGCTTCGCGTCTGGCTGTTGTTCAACAAAGCGCGGCCTTCGCCGTTTGTCGAAATGTTAGAAGATCTGGATGTGCCGGTGGCGAGAAAACCGTAAGTGCCGGCGGGCGGGCCGCCGGCCGGGATTACTTCAGACGGTCGGCGAGGTAACGTTGATAATCCGGGATCAGAATATCGAGAGGTTCGGCGAAATTCGGCGACAGAATAATAAAGTCGGCCGTTGAGGCATTGGTGGCTACAGGGATGTTCCACACCGTAGCCAGGCGCAGCAGTGCCTTGACGTCCGGGTCGTGCGGCACGGCGTTGAGCGGATCCCAGAAGAAAATCAGCACATCGATTTTACCTTCCGAGATCAGCGCGCCGACCTGCTGATCGCCACCCATCGGTCCGCTCAGCATCGCGTTAACCTCCAGCCCGGTTGCGCGGGAGATAAGGTTACCGGTGGTGCCGGTTGCATAGAGTTCGTGCTGGGCCAGCAGCGGCTGGTGGCGCGCAACCCATTTCATCAGCATATCTTTACAGTGATCGTGAGCAACCAGCGCGATATGTTTGCGTGCGGGTAACGTACGTGTCGTCAGTTCCATATTTTCATTCCACATTTTGACCTGCAGACAGATTACTGGAAGTGACTGCTGCTGCAAGTGTCCGGGTGAAAATTTTTGACGCATCCGTAAGTTAGGATGAATGGCTCGTTCAGTCGGATTAGCATACACTTGGGCTAAAGAGTGGAGGATAAAATGAAAGAGAACGATATCGCAGGCATTCTCACCTCAACCCAGACGATTGCGCTGGTGGGGGCGAGTGACAAACCGGATCGCCCAAGTTATCGGGTGATGAAATACCTTCTTGAACAGGGCTATCACGTTATCCCCGTTTCGCCGAAAGTTGCTGGTACCACGCTGATGGGGCAGAAAGGTTACGCCACCCTTGGCGATGTACCGGAAAAAGTGGATATGGTCGATGTCTTCCGCAACTCCGATGCGGCGCTGGCCGTTGCTCAGGAGGCTATCGCAATTGGTGCGAAAACGCTGTGGCTGCAGCTGGGAGTGATTAACGAACAGGCGGCGGTACTGGCGCGCGAGGCTGGGCTGAATGTGGTGATGGATCGCTGCCCGGCGATTGAAATACCGCGCTTAGGGCTGGCGAAGTAAATAAAAAACCCCGCAATAGCGGGGTTTTTTTACATCAGTTACGTAGCCGCGGGGCCTGCAGCTGTCGGCGAATCGTTCTGGCCAGCTCGTCCATCGACGGCTGTTCCGGATGTTCATCGCTGGCTTCACCGCTCAGCTGCGCTTCCGCAAGATAAGTGTGGATCGGCTGGCCGTCCTCATCTTCCATGACCACATGATACCAGGGCGAGGCGCGCAGTTCGTCATTGGCTGCAATTTCATCCTCTTCCGGCTCGGCGAGCGAGTATACCGGATCGATATCAACAACCACGCCGAGGTAGCCTAATAGCGTATGGCGAACCTGCTGGCCGATACCGAATTTGCTGGCAATCATAGGCACCTCCTGGGAAACGTTATTACCTGCTATATGCGGGCAATGTTCCGCTTTTCAAGTTACATGATGCGACAGGCAAACCCTTTCAGATACAGCCCTTCCGGGTAGGTTGCAATCACCGGGTGATCGGCAGCCTGACGGAACTGTTCTATAAATTGTACATCACGTCCGGCATCAATTGCGGCATCGGCAATGATTTTCTGAAATAAATCGGTCGCCATCAGACCCGAGCAGGAGAAGGTCAGCAGGATGCCGCCGGGATTCAAGAGCTGAATCGCCAACATATTGATATCTTTATAACCACGGCAGGCGCCCATCAGCTGGTTTTTATTCTCGACGAACTTCGGCGGATCCATGACGATAACGTCAAACGTCTCCCCCTGATCGCGATATTTACGCAGCAGTTTAAAGACGTCGTCGCGAACAAATTCCGCTCTGGAAAGATCCAGCTTGTTCAGCTCTACGTTTTGTTTCGCAACGTCCAGCGCCTCCTGGGAGGTATCGACGCTAATAACCTGGCGGCAGCCGCCCATCAGGGCGGAAACAGCGAAACCACCGGTATAGGAGAAACAGTTAAGAACGCGCTTGTCGGCGACATAGCGGCGGGTCGCCAGACGGCTATCGCGCTGGTCGAGGTAGTAACCGGTTTTGTGGCCGCCCTGAATGTCGACCAGCAGCTGCATACCGTGCTCGGTAATCGGCAGCAGGGCCGGCGGCAGTTCGCCGACAATCGGACCTTGCGCCAGCTCCAGCCCCTCTTTTTTACGCACCGCGACGTCGCTGCGATCGTAGATAGAGCAGTTCGGGAACAGCGTTTGCAACGCGCTGATGATGGCGGCACGCTGGTATTCAGCACCGGCGCTCAGCAGCTGCAGGACGAAGAAGTGACCAAAGCGATCGATGGTCACGCCCGGCAGACCGTCGGATTCACCGGCGATCAGACGATAGCTGTCAAGGCCATCGCGAGCCGCCAGCCATTCGCGCCAGGTCTGCGCCTGCTGCAGGCGACGCTCGAAAAAGGCGTTATCGATAGCTTCATTGCGATCGAAGCTCCAGACGCGAGCGCGGATCTGCGAAGAGGGCGAATACGCGCCGCGGGCCAGCCATTTCCCTTGCGAATCAACGATATCGATGGTCTCACCGGAGCGAGCTTTACCTTCCATCCGGGCGACGGCGCCGGAGAAAATCCACGGATGGCGACGCAGCAGGGATTTCTCGCGTCCTTTGGTTAACACTAAGCGGGGGAAAATGGAATCTGTCATGGAGCTACCTTTAAGCAACGGGAATGTCGGCACCGAAAAATGGCGCGTAGGTTAGCACAAGTGACCGGCGCAAGCATCATTCCACCTGCGCCGACAGGTGAGCGTTTCGGCACAAAACGCAGGCGCTTTGGCACAATAAAAACCTTCCCGCGATCTTACAGTGATTCCTCACCCAACGGAGGAAAATACGATGAAAACAGGATCCCGGTTAGCGGCAATCTTAATTGCGGTTATCAGTACCAGCGCGGCAGCGGCGCCATTTCGCGTCACCAGCAGCGACATGCGCGAAGGGGATAGCCTGGCGGCATCCCAACAGTTTAATGGTTTTGGCTGTCGCGGGGGGAATGTCTCGCCCCAGCTGGTCTGGGAACATGCGCCGACGGGCACCCGCAGTTTTGCGGTGACCGCCTACGACCCGGATGCCCCCAGCGGAAGCGGGTGGTGGCACTGGACGGTTGTGAACATACCGTCGACGGTTTCCAGCCTGGCGACTGGTGCCGGAGATAAAAACAACGCTAAACTGCCTGCAGGTGCCGTGCAGGGGCGAAATGACTTCGGCTATGCGGGCTTTGGCGGAGCGTGTCCTCCGCCCGGGGATAAGCCTCATCATTACCACTTTACGGTATGGGCGCTGAATACGCCGACTTTACCGATTGATGCACAGGCCAGCGGCGCGTTGGTGGGCTTTATGCTGCGCAGCCATGCTATCGCCAGCGCCCGGCTGACAGCCATGTCAGGACGCTAAACGACAGACAGAGAGCTCAAATGCGGAATATTCACTTTCAGCATAACGCGTTATCGGCGGCAGAAATCACCTCCCGGCGATTATATAAACTGCACCGCGTCAGGCTTTTTTCGCCTGCGCTGTGTCGGGTCAATCGTGGAAGTAAAATCATCGTGCAGGGGGCCAGTCAGATGCAGGTCACCCCGCAGCAGCTGATTATTTTGCCCGCCGACCTTGAGCTTGAGGTCATTAATCAGCCGGACAATGGGCTATTTTGTTCCGACCTGCTCTCGTTGACCGCAGACCTGCTCGCGGATTTTAAAGCACGTTACATGAGCGAGCCGCCGCCCGGCCGGCTGACATCACTATGCGCGCCGATGACCCCGGAGCTGTCGTTTATGTGGCAGAACGTGTTGCAAGCGGTGCGAGGGGGACTCTCGACGGAGCTGCAGCATCACCAGGCGATGGGGCTGCTGCTGGCATTGCAGCAGGCGGGATATGCCGGACCGCTATTAAACGAAAGACAGCAGGATCTGACCGGCCAGGTACGGCAAATTATCATGCTGTCGCCGGCGGAAGCGTGGAGCGTTCCTCGGGTGGCCAGGATGTTGTTTCTGGGGGAGTCGACGCTGCGCCGCCGTTTACAGCAGGAATCGCAAAGTTTTCGCCTGATCGTTGAAGAGGTTCGTATGGCGTACGCCTTAGGCCAGCTGCAGTCAACGTCGCTGCCTATAGGTGAGATCGCACTCAACAGCGGCTATCAGTCCGGGTCACGCTTTACCGCGCGTTTTCGTCAACACTATGGCCTGTTGCCGAAGCATGTGCGCTGACGAGAATTTGCTATTCTGTGCATCAGGGCAGGCCAAAAAAGGAGTGTAACGATGGCGACAATCTGCACAATGGCATGGGTATATGGCTCGGTTCAGGGCGTGGGGTTTCGCTACTCGACGCAGCGGGAGGCGCTACGCCTTGGGCTGACGGGCTATGCACGTAATCTTGATGATGGCAGCGTGGAGGTGCTGGCCTGCGGGGAAGAAGACCAGGTTGCGGCACTTATCGCCTGGCTAAATGCCGGCGGGCCGCGCAGTGCGCGGGTTGACAGGGTCAATACTGAGCCTCATCAACCCACCAGAGAGTGGCAAAAATTTGCCATCCTCTATTAGATGCATTTCACCGGTTTAGGCAGGCCGGCAATTTTGGTGGCCTGTTTAGCCGGTCCTTTCGGGAACAGGCGATAGAGATAGCGGCTGTTGCCTTTCTCTTCGCCAAACTTATTCGCCATCGCCTTTACTAACATGCGAATGGCGGGCGATGTGTTGAATTCCAGATAAAATTCGCGCACAAAACGCACCACTTCCCAGTGTTCAACGGAAAGCGTAATGCCCTCCTGCCCGGCGATAACTTCCGCCATGGCTTCGTTCCACTGTGTCGTCTCTTTCAGATAGCCTTCGCTATCGGTCTCAATTTCGTTGCCTTCAAAGATAAACATAATTCTTCACATACCGTTCAGACTGGCCGCAGTGTAGCAAAAAATAAGGCCCCGCATAAGCGGGGCCTGAGCACAGCGTCGGCAGAGGTTAGTCCCGGCTTGCGAAGCCAAGGATGCTCAGCAGGCTGACGAAGATGTTGTACAGCGACACGTACAGGCTGACGGTAGCGCGGATATAGTTGGTCTCACCGCCGCGGATGATATTGCTGGTTTCAAACAGGATTGCGCCTGAAGAAATCAGGATAAACACCGCGCTGATGGCCAGGTGCAGAGCCGGCAGCTGCAGGAAGATGTTAGCAACCATACCGATCAGCACCACCACTACGCCTGCCATCAGCATTCCGCCGAGGAAGGACATGTCTTTACGGGTGGTCAACACATAGGCCGAGCAGCAGAAGAACACCAGAGCGGTACCGCCCAGCGCCAGACCAATCAGGTCACCCATGCCCGCAGACAGATAGGCGTTGAGCATTGGCCCAAGGATATAACCCAGGAAGCCGGTGAAAGCGAAGGCCGCCAGAATACCTGTCGGCTTATTGGCCAGTTTATAGGTCAGGAACATCAGACCATACATACCCACCAGCGTCAGAATCAGCCCTGGAGAAGGCAGCATCAGCACCGTGCTGGCCGTTGCCGTAATGGCGGAAAATGCCAGCGTCAGACTGAGGAGGAAATAGGTGTTCCGCAGAACTTTATGCGTACTGAGCAGCGATGAACGGTCACGCGACGACGTAATAATACGATCCATGAGTCACTCTCTTATGACAGATGTAATTAATAATGAAGCATAAAAAAACCACGACGGAAGCCATAGTGCTTTTACCCATCTTTACTTAGACCCCCGAGGCAATCACGCAGCATATTATGCTAATAAATAATGGAAAGGTGGTGAGTTTGTGTGTTTGGCTTCAGGAACCAGATCGGAATCTGATAGGTTACTGAAAAATATTGCGTTATTGCCGTTCTGTGGCTAAGTGTGGAGAGGGTACAAACGAAGCGTAATAAAGGCAAGGGATATGAAATCACAAAAATACAATCACATCACGCAAGCAGTGCTGGCTCTCGGTTTACTCTGCACGACGGCCACGGTATTTGCCGCTCAGGTTCCCCCCGGGACGGTGCTGGCAGAGAAGCAGGAACTGGTAAGAAATAACGGCAGCGAGCCGGCATCACTGGATCCGCATAAGGTCGAGAGTGACGTTGAGTTTAATATTATCAGCGATCTTTTCGAAGGGCTGGTCAGCGTCTCACCGGCTGGTGAAATACAGCCGCGGCTGGCGGAAAAGTGGGAAAATAAAGAGAACACCGTCTGGACCTTCCATTTACGTCCGGGCATTACCTGGTCGGACGGGACCGCCATTACCGCTCAGGATATTGTCTGGAGCTGGCAGCGACTGGTCTCTCCTCTGACGGCATCACCTTATTCCAGCTACCCGGGCAATATGCATATTGTGAACGCGAAGGAGATTGCCGAAGGGAAAAAAGCGCCGGAGACGCTGGGGGTGAAGGCGGTGGATGATGCGACGCTGGAAGTTACATTAACCCAGCCGAACGCGGCGTTTTTAGCGATGCTGGCGCACCCTTCGCTGGTTCCGATTGATAAAGTGCTGGTAAACCGCTTTGGCGAACAGTGGACCAAACCGGAGCATATCGTGACCAGCGGTCCATATAAGCTGTCTGCGTGGGTCGTTAACGAGCGCATCGTGGCCGAACGTAACCCGCGTTATTGGGACAATCAGCATACGGTAATCAATAAAGTGACCTGGCTGCCGATTCATTCAGAAGCGGCGGACGTTAACCGTTATAAAGCGGGTGAAATCGATATTGTTTATACGGTACCGATTAACCAGTTCGCGCAGCTTAAAAAGACCATGGGCGATCAGCTGAATGTGTCGCCGCAGCTGGCGACCTATTATTACGAGTTCAACACCACCAGGCCGCCATTTAACGATCCGCGTGTCCGGCTGGCGCTGAACATGGCACTGGATAAAGACATCATTGCGGAAAAAGTACTGGGGCAGGGACAACGCCCGGCCTGGCTGATTAGCCAGCCTGATATCGGCGGCGTAAAACTGCAAAATCCGGAATACGCCAGCTGGCCGCGCGAGAAACGCATTGCCGAAGCCAAAAAACTGCTGAGCGAAGCGGGATACTCAGATAGTCACCCGCTGGTGTTTAATCTGCTGTACAACACATCGGAATCACACCAGCGCGTGGCGATTGCCGCCAGTTCGATGTGGAAGAAAAATCTCGGCGTGGAGGCGAAGCTGCAAAACCAGGAGTGGAAGACGATGCTCGACACCATGCACACGCACAATTTTGATGCGGTGCGCTATGCGTGGATTGCCGATTATGACGATGCCGCCACTTTCCTGAATAACTTCCGCACCGGCGACAGTGAGAATACCAGCCAGTACAGCAATCCTGCCTATGATGAAGCCTTAAAGAACGCCGCCAAAGCGTCAGATGGGGTGACGCGCGGTAAGTACTACCAGCAGGCAGAGGATCTGCTTGCGAAAGATGTGCCGGCGGTTCCGGTTTATCACTATGTTCGTACCCACCTGGTAAAACCGTGGGTGGGGGGATTTACGCCGGATAAGCTGGGATACTACTTCACCAAAGATATGTACATCAAAAAGCACTAACGCTCAGGGGTAAGATTTTGTGCTGAAAAAACGGTCAATCTGTTGTTGATTCAACCGATTAACAGCATTTTGGTTATTTTTGAAGCAAGTGAACGGTTGCTGGCTTTACACGACGCAAGTAGCTGTTTATAGTGCGCCTCATTACGGAAGTGTGGCCGAGTGGTTGAAGGCACCGGTCTTGAAAACCGGCGACCCGAAAGGGTTCTAGAGTTCGAATCTCTACGCTTCCGCCAGATACAAAAAAATCCCGCGATAGAAATATCGCGGGATTTTTTTTTGTCTACACTGCGGAATCTTGCTGTCAGGGCCTGGTCTTGTCACTGCGCCAGCCCATCATAGATTCAGCGTAACGTGTGCTATCCAGCAGAGGCTTTGCTTGCACCCAGCCATCATTGACTTCTTTTTGCCAGGATTCTCCCCAGCTGTTTATAACCTTCAGAACCTCTATGCACGGATTTCCGCTGGCATTTCATCGGCACGGTAAGTTTAACCACGAAGTCGCGATAAGTAGGTTCCCGCATGAGCCTGAGAAAACTGACCGACTCCTGTTTTATATTGGGAAATATTTTCTTTAAGGTTGAGAATGCTGTTTTGTGAGTATGAAAAAAATTCTCAATGCATGCCTGACAATTAAAGTTTATTTTTTGAACTGTGTTTGTGAGGTTTTCGTAAATATTATAAACCTGATTCCACATTGTATATTCCCGAATACCACCATCATCGTTATCGGCGAAATCAGGCATCGTTTTATCTTTTGACGAGCACTCCAGTGATGGGTTACCGAACGCGACATATGCGGCATAATTTAAGGCATTTATTGCACTCCCGCCTTCATCTGCAAGAGGCTCATGACTTCCTGAATCCTCTTCACCAAAAGGTTTTACCAGCCCGTAAGGTGAAAAAATCTTGTCTGGCGTATAGCGAGTACAATCCTCAGGTAATTTGAGGCCGTTTTCTGCAGTAAGCATGACTGCCGCAGAGGCGGCGTAACAGATCCCCCGGCCACCCTGTGCAGGCACGTTGGGTAAGTTAGTGACTTCACTCAGATCGCTTTGCACCACATATTCTTTCGACGGTGGGGTGAATGCCGCAAATGCAGGATATTGAGCCGATGCTTCAGAGGGGAGCAATAAAATAAACGCCAAAATAGCTAAGGCGTTGACCCTTTTCATATCGGCGAACCTTCTCTATGGGCGCCGTTGTAAATAACGATGTTAGCGCATTGCTCGTTTTTTGCGCCATTGCGAGAGAAACCTCCGCGTTCGATAAATTCCTGCTTTACATGGCGCTAAGAGGTGTTTATAGTGCGCGTCATTCTGGAAGCGTGGCCGAGCGGTTGAAGGCACCGGTCTTGAAAACCGGCGACCCGAAAGGGTTCTAGAGTTCGAATCTCTACGCTTCCGCCAAATAAAAAAAGGGGTTACCGAAAGGTAACCCCTTTTTGCTTTGGGGTCGTTTCCCCATCAGTAACATCGCCTCCATTGTGAGGCGCTCAGGACGCCACGCTCTTGACCCTGCTGCGCCGGGGCCGCGAACTGAGTTCCGGGCCGTTGTCTATTCGCCGTTTCCCGGCATCACCCGTTCATCAAGTCTGCTATCAGGCGCCAAAAGTAGAGCATCCTGCTCAGCGATAGTGACTATCTTGCCTGGCCCGGAATAACCCCTCCCAGGGAACTTATCTGTTATGGATAGATTGCAACGCATCGCCTTACTGCTTGCTCGCATTGATGAAAAGCAGAGACCATTCCTGCGGGGGCATTCACTTCTGTCATTGAGATAAGCTTTCATATAGGGATTCGGCACTTTTATTGGCAAAGGTATTTGTCTGGTACAATTTCGGTACTGGAGCATTCGAACCGATCCGCCAGCATATCCCGCAGCGAACAGATGCGCTGCGCAGGTAGCGTCGCCGGCGAGGATAACATTGCGCGACCTTGAAACTAGCCGGAAAGGTGACTAAATTCCAATGTGGTCACAAATTTCAATCAATGGCTATCACGCTAAGCTGAAAAAATGACTAAGAATATGAACGTCCCATCATCACGTGGTCCACTTGATCACAGCGTCCGAGAGCAAATTGTCGAAGCTGCTTTTGAGCATTTCGGCCACTACGGCTACGAAAAAACCACCGTGGCAGAGCTTGCTAAATCTATAGGTTTTTCAAAATCTTACATCTATAAATTTTTTGATTCTAAACAGGCTATCGGCGAGGTGATCTGCGCTAACCGTCTGTCGTTGATCATGGAGGCCGTGCATTCGGCAATAGCCGATGCGCCGTCAGCCAGCGAGAAACTCCGTCGTCTCTTCGGGGCGCTCACCGAAGCGGGGAGCGAGCTGTTTTTCCACGATCGTAAGCTTTACGACATTGCCGCCGTAGCCGCAAGGGACCGGTGGCCTGCGACGGAAAAGTATACAGAACATCTGATGAAGCTGATTGAGGGCATTCTGCTTGAAGGCAGGAAGAACGGGGAGTTTGAAAGAAAAACGCCGCTGGATGAAGCCACGCACGCGGTATATCTGGTGATGTGTCCTTTCGTTAACCCCGTCCAGCTGCAGTTTAATCTCGAAGCGGCTCCCAAAGCAGCGGTACTGCTTTCTTCACTGATTTTAAGAAGCCTGGCCCCCTGATTTGTGACCATTGACTTTATTGGTCACTAGTCTGAGAATGCGGATACCATTCTGCTAATGCAATAAGGTTCCCATGCTCAGGCTTAATTCAGCCCGCCTTGCCGTCTGCCTCCTGCCGTTCATCCTGGGGGCCTGCGGCGACAATTCCGCTAATGACGATCCGCGCACGCGGCCGCCGCTCGTCAGAGCCGGGTCCGTTGAACTCGCGAACACCACTTCCCGGAGCTTTACCGGCGTGGTGGTAGCACGAACGCAAAGCGATCTTGGTTTCAGGGTGCAGGGTAAGATCCTCGAACGTTTTGTGGATACTGGCCAGAGCGTTAAACGTGGTCAGCCATTGATGCGACTGGACCCTGTTGACCTGAAGCTGCAGGCGCTGGCGCAGCAACAGGCCGTTGATGCCGCCAGGGCACGCGCAAGAAAAGCAATCAGTGATGAGGCGCGCTATCGTGGCCTCGTTGCCTCTGGCGCCGTATCCGCGTCAGAGTATGACCAGATTAAAGCGGCGGCCGATTCGGCTAAAGCGGAGCTCAGCGCCGCCCAGGCTCAGGCAAACGTGGCGCAAAACGCGACGGGCTATGCCGTGCTGCTGGCCGATTCCGACGGCGTGGTGATGGAGACCCTCGGCGAACCCGGTCAGGTCGTCAGCGCCGGACAGGCGGTGATCCGGTTGGCGAGAGCGGGGCAGCGCGAGGCGCTGGTGCAGCTACCGGAGACGTTGCGTCCCGCCATCGGCAGCGAAGCTCAGGCTACGCGCTATGGCAACGAAACAGAGCCTGTCGTTGCCAGACTGCGGCTGCTTTCGGATTCGGCCGATGCGACGACCCGCACATTCGAGGCGCGGTACGTGCTGGAAGGGCCGCTGGCGAACGCCCCGCTGGGGTCGACCGTGACGCTGCAAATCCAAAAAAATAGCGGGGAGCGCCCGGTGATGCAGGTTCCGCTGGCTGCTCTGTACGATGCGGGCAAAGGGCCCGGTATCTGGCGCATTTCCGCGCGGCCGACAAAGGTCGTCTGGCAGCCGGTGAAGGTGCTTAGCGTAGGTGCGGAAGCGGTGCAGGTGACTGGCGATCTGCGGCCGGGCGAGAAGATTGTGGCGCTAGGGGCGCATCTTCTGCATGAAGGCGAGTCTGTCCGACTTGCTGAACCACGCGATGCTGCCCATGCGGGGAGCAAACCATGAGCGCAAAACGCTTCAATCTGTCAGCGCTTGCGGTGCGCGAGCGCTCGATCACGCTGTTTTTGATTATTCTGATTACGATAGCCGGTATTTATTCGTTTTTTGGCCTTGGGCGAGCGGAAGATCCGCCCTTTACGGTCAAACAGATGACCATTATCAGCGTCTGGCCAGGGGCGACCGCGCAGGAAATTCAGGATCAGGTTGCCGAGCCGCTGGAAAAACGTCTGCAGGAGCTCAAATGGTATGACCGTACGGAAACCTATACCCGCCCCGGCATGGCATTTATCACGCTCTCATTGCAGGACAGCACGCCGCCATCTCAGGTGCAGGAAGAGTTCTATCAGGCGCGAAAAAAGCTTGGGGATGAGGCCAAAAATCTCCCCGCTGGCGTGACCGGGCCGATGATCAATGATGAATTCGCCGACGTGACTTTCGCGCTCTTTGCGCTGAAAGCGAAAGGGGAGCCGCAGCGCCTGTTGGTTCGTGATGCCGAAACATTACGCCAGCAGCTCCTGCACGTCCCTGGCGTGAAGAAAGTCAATATTATCGGCGAGCAGGCTGAACGGATTTATATCTCTTTCTCGCATGAGCGTCTGGCTACGATGGGACTCTCTCCGCAGGATATTTTCAATGCGCTTAACAGCCAGAACGCCTTAACCCCGGCGGGCTCCATCGAGACTCGCGGCGCGCAGATCTTTATTCGCCTCGATGGCGCTTTCGACGAATTGCAGAAGATCCGCGATACGCCATTTATCGCTCAGGGTAAAACGCTCAAGCTATCCGACGTGGCAACGGTGGAACGAGGTTATGAAGATCCTCCCACGCTGCAGATTCGTAACCAGTCTGAACCAGCGCTGCTGCTCGGTATTGTCATGCGCGAAGGCTGGAATGGTCTGGCGTTAGGTAAAGCGCTGGATGCCGAAGCGGCAAAAATCAATGCGGCTATGCCGCTGGGGCTGACCCTGACGAAAGTCACCGATCAGTCGGTGAATATCGGCGCGTCGGTCGACGAGTTCATGATCAAATTCTTCGCCGCCCTGCTGGTCGTTATGATGGTCTGTTTTGTCAGCATGGGGTGGCGCGTGGGCGTTGTGGTCGCGGCGGCGGTCCCCCTGACGCTGGCGATTGTTTTTGTGGTGATGGAAGCCTCCGGTATCAATTTTGACCGCGTCACCCTCGGCTCGCTTATTCTTGCTCTCGGCCTGCTGGTCGATGATGCCATTATCGCCATCGAAATGATGGTGGTGAAAATGGAGGAGGGCTACGACAGAATTAAAGCTTCGGCCTACGCCTGGAGCCATACCGCCGCGCCAATGCTGGCAGGAACGCTGGTGACAGCCATTGGCTTTATGCCAAATGGTTTTGCGCAGTCTACGGCCGGAGAATACACCAGCAATATGTTCTGGATTGTCGGCCTCGCTCTGATCGCCTCGTGGCTGGTTGCCGTTGTTTTCACACCGTATCTGGGCGTGAAGATGCTGCCGGATATTGTAAAAGTGGAAGGCGGCCATGCCGCTATCTATAACACGCCGCGCTATAACCGCTTCCGCCGTATGCTGGCCCGCGTTATCGCAAGCAAATGGGGAGTGGCCGGTTCCGTCGTCGCTATTTTCGTTCTGGCCGTTCTCGGAATGGGGCTGGTGAAAAAACAATTTTTCCCCACCTCTGACCGGCCGGAAGTTCTGGTCGAAGTGCAGATGCCCTATGGCACCTCGATTGGGCAGACCAGCGCAGCGGCGGCCAAAATAGAGGCGTGGTTGCAAAAACAGCCGGAAGCGAAAATTGTTACCGCCTACATCGGCCAGGGCTCACCGCGCTTTTATCTGGCGATGGCCCCCGAGCTACCCGACCCGTCGTTTGCCAAAATAGTGGTATTGACGGACAGCCAGCAATCACGCGATGCGCTCAAACTTCGACTGCGGGAAGCCGTCGCCAGCGGACTGGCGCCAGAAGCGCGCGTTCGCGTAACGCAACTGGTGTTTGGCCCGTATTCACCTTTCCCGGTGGCATGGCGGGTGATGGGGCCAGATAGTGATAAATTGCGCGACATCGCCGATAAGGTTAAGGCTGTGCTGCAGGCAAGCCCGATGATGAGGACCGTCAATACCGACTGGGGGACAAAGGTACCAGCCTTACATTTCATCCTCGATCAGGACCGTCTGCAGGCAACCGGTTTAACGTCGAATGCCGTGGCCCAACAGCTCCAGTTCCTGTTATCGGGTATTCCCATTACCTCGGTACGGGAAGATATTCGCTCGGTGCAGGTAACGGGGCGCGCCGCCGGTGATATACGTCTGGATCCGGCGAAAATTGAGGGGCTTACCCTGGTGGGCAAGGCGGGACAGCGCATTCCTCTGGCGCAAATCGGCGAGGTGGAGGTGAGAATGGAAGACCCGCTACTGCGTCGTCGCGATCGAACGCCCACCATTACCGTGCGGGGGGACATTGCCGATAATCTTCAGCCGCCGGACGTTTCTGCCGCCCTCATGAAGCAGCTACAGCCAATTATTGATTCGCTCCCGCCCGGATACCGTATCGACATGGCGGGCTCGATTGAGGAATCGGGCAAAGCCACTCAGGCGATGGCGCCGTTGTTCCCCATCATGATCGCCCTGACGCTGCTGATCATCATTCTGCAGGTACGTTCAATGTCAGCCATGGTGATGGTGTTTCTTACCGCTCCGCTGGGGCTGATCGGCGTGGTTCCTGCGCTGCTGCTTTTCAATCAACCGTTTGGCATCAATGCTCTTGTCGGGTTGATCGCGCTTTCGGGGATCCTTATGCGTAATACGCTGATTCTTATCGGCCAAATCCATCATAACGAGAGGCAAGGCCTCGACCCGTACCATGCGGTGATAGAAGCTACGGTACAGCGGGCAAGACCCGTACTCCTGACGGCAATGGCCGCTGTGCTGGCGTTTATTCCCCTGACCCATTCGGTGTTCTGGGGGACCCTCGCTTATACGCTGATTGGCGGAACGTTAGGGGGCACCATCATGACGCTGGTCTTCTTACCGGCGATGTATGCGATCTGGTTCCGGATCCGTCCTGAGGTTCCGTTCCATTCGGTACGACCACAGGCGTAAACGGTATTTCTTCGCATCGCGCGCGACCGACCAGGAGGGGAGGAGACCTCAGGCTCCCCCCCTGAACGGGGAGGGGTATTTTTGTGATGCAAGTCATAAAATAACCCCCGGTTATTGTGATGTTACTTGCATGCAATGGATTTGAATTTGAATCGACCCGCTCTATCTCTGCGGGTTTTTTTTCTTCCCGCGAGTGCTGACCGGCGATCGGCTGCACGTCAGGCGGATTCAATGGCCGAAACCAGCACCGAATCCAACACATTCCAGCCAACGCGTTCTTGACCTTGCGCCAGGGATTCACTCATCCATCGCTGGGCTATAGGCCGCTGAGCGAGAACATCTGTCTGGCGCAGGCTATTTGCGCTTTTCCAGATGATGCCCGCCAGATAATGCTATCGCCACGAGTCTTGCGCCATGCCTGACGTCGTAAAACTCACGGGATCGGCGTTGTTGCTGTATTTCCCTGTCAGGATTGCCATGATTTATCTTCCGGGTCTATGCTGAATGAGCAGGCATCATGTGCCGTCCAGGCAGGTTAAACACTGATTAACAGGTGTTGTTATGGCCACTGATCCGGAACTGATTTATCTTGAGATCCTGGAAACTATCCTGATGGCCACGCTGGATCCCCAGCTGTGGAAACTCGCGCTGCAGAAGCTGTCGTTCCTGACAGGTCATCAGTACGCGGCATTACTTTTTTATGATAAAGGTAATGCGCATCTGATGACCGATTCCTTCCTCTTTGAAGAAAAGGTATTTACGGCCTACCGGGATGTATTTCTGGCCATTGACCCTGCTGAAAAAATACTGACGGGGCTGCCTGTCGGGCAGATGTACAGGGACAGGGAGTTTTTAGGCGATAAATTTATTGCTAACAGCATTTATTACAATGAATTTCATCACCCGAATGACCTGAATTATCTGACCAGTGTCAAGCTGTGTACCGTCAACGGTTATTCCACCTATTTATCGCTGATGACAGCCAACGATGCCGCCTATCCGCAGTCTGCACAATTTGACGTATTTCGGCGGCTCATCCCGGCGTTAATTACCGCCAGTCAGCTTCACGCCAGATTTGAGCAACTTCGTGACACGATTGAGTATCAAACTGCGATTATGGATAACGGTATTTACCCGGTCTGGCTGGTGGATCGTAGCGGGAAAATTCTTTACGCCAGTGCCCATGCCGAAAGTTACCAGCGTGCGAGCGTCCGATTGGTCTGGTCTGCCGGCGCGGATACACTCAGTCTGGATACTGACAGCAAAAAACTGAAACATGCCATCGAACAGGCCACGCGAACCGGGGCGCCCCCCCGGGCGGGATTGTGCTACACCACCAGACGCCCTGCAAAACCGATCCTGGTGCTTCCGGCCTCCCGTATTCCCGGAGTCGCCTGCATTATCATCCCCGAGCCTTTCCTCAGCGGCAGCGCCTTAATGGAGGTGTTTGATGTTAAACCCGCCGAGAATGCGGTGGCAGAACTGCTGGTCAGGGGGATGACCCCGGATGAATGCGCCCTACATCTGGGCGTATCCATCACCACCATCAGAAGCCATCTCAGTGCGCTGTACCGGAAAACACATACCCGAAATCAGTCCGAATTGCTGCTCATTATCCGGGCCATTTACGGCTGATTTATTTCACGCACTCCTTCATATGAATGAGTGAGAGTTGCATTCCCGCCATTATACTCATGCTTATACGGCTGACCGGATTTTCACTACCGTCATTCATGCCGGCAGTATATCCGTGTCTGTTTACGGGATGCGGGAATGATGTTTTATCTTTATCTGACCGTCTTACTGTTTTTAGCGCGCCGGGTTGTGTTTGGTGTGTGGAATTTGATGAGAAATAACCTGAAACGTCTTTCGTTCATCATTCTGACATCACTGCTATCGGCGTGTGGTTCTGAACAGGCGCGAAGCACGGAACCCCGGAATGGCGAAAAGAAGCGAGATCGCATCCTGTGTAACGGATGTCATTATATGAATGACGCTATCTTCACATGTCAATAATAAATGAAAGTTATATTGATGAGGAGTGTATTTATGTTTTCTCGCAAAACATGCTGGTCAGCACATGCAATATGCCTGCTCTTTTTTTCTGCTTCAGTCCTGGCCGGGGAACCATCAGCACAGGGGCAGTATCTGTGTGAGGAAAATTACAGATGTATTTTCTTACCTGTCATACTTTTTATTGTCATCTGCGGTACGCTGGTTTCTATTTTAGTTATCCGCCGCTCTCTTCCTGAAACGTGGTCTTTGGCGGATGCGCTTTCTGAAGATGTGGAGTTATCTGCCGTCACTGAAGTTAAGGAAACAAAAGATGGTATTGATACAGTGACCAAAACACCGCTTTATGACCCGGCAGGCAAACCTGTTCTGGAAACCGTAATGAAAGCCAGCTCGAGTCGACTCATTGCACTGACAGGAATGCTGGTCATTTTATTTATGTTTATTGGTTTTGGGTCCTTAATATTACTTGATTATGGCATGACTGGTAAAATATCAAGTCCTGAATCCGTTGGCGAGATTATTAAATTCCTGTCTGCCGGGATGACATTATTTGCACCATACCTGGTGAATAAGTTCTCTTCTTTGTTTCAGAGCCTGTCCTCAAATAAATAGAGACGAAATCGCGTCTCTGCAGTAATAAACCCATGAAGGAGAATATTATGGAGACGATCAACAAACGTATATTCATCACGACCCGCTATCCCGTCAGCGCGCAACATGGTCGCCCGCCCATCGCGTTTCTGCAACAACTGGTGGAGACTCTGGATGGGTTACCCGATGATGTTTTTGCTGAAAATGAGCTTCATGATATCTATGCCGTCATGAAAGGTGTGCTTGGGCCTTACACCAGCCTTAAACACCGAAAAGCAGTGATGTGTGAAGTACTTCGCGTGCAGGCGGGGTTTGAATCGGACTGGCGCTGGGATGCTGGCGTCGATTCGGGAAATCATCGTTCCCGGACTCACATTGAAAGCGAAGAGACCGGAGCCTTCCAGGTATCATTTGACAGTATTGGCACCAGACAATCGGCACTGCTGGGTTTTGCGAAACAGCATGGCATAGACACGGCAGAAACGTTCATTACTAAAATGAAAACGGACCACGGCCTGGCCGTGGAATATTGTGCCCGATTATTGCGGATCAGCACCGCCTGGTGCGGTACGATAAAAGACCCGACTAAGGTTATCTCCCACGTGCGGCGCGATGCCGTAGAGGAATTTCAGACATTCCTCTCGCCCCGAATATCGTCCCAAACGCTCTCCGCGGCAGGTATCGGGCCGCTCAGCGACAAAGATAAAATGATTGAGGTGATAAATATTGCCAGAACGCCAGCCCGTTATGAAAAAGTACAGGAGATTGCCGCGAGTGAGCTCTTTAAGCTAACCCATGAGAGCTGGCCACATGACGGCTGTGCGTTAAATCTGGCTAATCTCTTGCAGGAAGGTGGCATTGTCGTTCCCGATATTACGCAAGCATTAGCTTTGGGCAACTATCTTCACGATGAAAGAAAATGGCAAAAAATTCCTGTTGGACAACAGCAACCTGGAGATGTTGGTTCTACCTGCGGCCCGACGGCCCACCATGGTTATGATCATATTTATCTGGTGCTGGAACGCCAGGACAGCGACAAAATGGTGATTGTCGATAATCAACAACCCCTACCTCATGAACGACTCGCCAGCGGAAAGGGTAAAACACCGACGAAATTCTTTTTGCGCCCGGTCTGAAGCAACCAACAAAGATCGGCCTGGTTAGCGCGTAGCGTCTCTCCCGCTGCGGCCGGGGAACCGTCAACGCGAGCTGAAGCACAAGTCGGCAACTGCGTTATTTCAGCAGTTGCCGCGCAGGACCCACGCGATATTTGGCGGCTGGCCCTCTACGCTCATTCGGCGCTAAGCCTCCAAAGCATCTGCTCTGCATTCCTCGCTGGCAGCGTGCAGGGCGCGCAATCCCGATCTATTATCGCGGCGGCGAGAGCGGTTATTTATTTAGCAGCTTATTATAGACGTAGAAATCCGTGTCGCGTACGAAGCCATTTTTCTCATACAGCGCTTGTGCTCGCGTATTATCCGTTGCGGTACTGAGCATAATAAAAGCCGAGTCGGACTCTTTGGCTAACTGCCCGGCGCGGGCGATAAGCGCTTCAGCAACCCCCTGTTTACGGGACGAAGGATCAACAAACAAGTCATACAGTAACCAGATACGCTTCATTTCTAATGAGCAGAACAGCGGATACAGTTGCGTAAATCCCACGACTTTGTCGGCAATTTGAGCAAAGAAAATAGTCGATTCATTAAGCTGTAAGCGTTGCAGAATAAAATCACGCGCCTGCTCACGCTGGGTCCCGACATCATAAAATTCGCGATATGCAAGAAACAGCGGCAGGATTTTATCCACATCCTTGGGTTGCGCCTGATAAATATTCATCTTAAACCTCGTGGCAAAGACCCATTATTGTAGGCCGAATTATCCCACTGTAAATACCAACCTTGTGGGGGAACAAAATACCGACCATTTCACCCACAGCGCGGTGGGTGTGCGGTTGAACGTGCCGTCAGCGGGCAGACCCGCTGCTATTGTGGCGCATATTCGCGCTCGCTGGCGTCCGGTGAGCTGATGGTGTAGGATTTTTGTTCGCGGCATAAATGCAATCTGGATCATATTTTTAATATTTTCCGCGAAAAACGATCGCATCTTAAGGTTGTTTTAATCTTTTATTTTATCTTGTTTTAAATAAAGCATTTTCAGATAAGAAAGCGATGCGGGGCAATATTTTTAACTGTTTTTATTTTATGGGAATTGTTTTCATTATCATTCCCATTTCTCTGTGTTTTAATCCTTTCCGGCCAGGCTATCGGCGGCCATTTATCCATTAATACTAAGGATTAGCACATGAATTTTCGCCTGTCGTCTTATTGCTCCGCCGCGCTCGTCGCTGCTTCTGTGTTTCTTGCTCCTCAGGTCCTGGCGGCCGAAAGCGGTGAAGGCATTGTTGTCTATAACGCGCAGCATGAAAATCTGGTCAAGTCGTGGGTGGATGGCTTTACCAAAGAAACCGGTATTAAAGTGACTCTGCGTAACGGCGGTGATAGCGAGCTGGGAAATCAGCTGGTGCAGGAAGGCGCGGCTTCGCCGGCTGACGTTTTCCTGACGGAAAACTCCCCGTCAATGGTCCTGGTCGACAATGCAAAATTATTCGCGCCGCTGAACGCCGACACCTTAAGTCAGGTGGCGCCGGAATTTCGCCCTGAGCACGGCCGCTGGATCGGCATCGCGGCGCGTAGCACCGTTTTTGTCTATAACCCGGAAAAAATCAGCGAAGCTCAGCTGCCGCATTCTCTGATGGATCTGGCGAAACCGGAATGGAAAGGGCGCTGGGCGGCATCGCCATCGGGTGCTGATTTCCAGGCCATTGTCAGCGCGATGCTGGCACTGAAGGGCGAGCAAGCGACGCTGGACTGGCTCAAAGCGATGAAAACCAACTTCGTGGCCTATAAAGGCAACAGCACCGTGATGAAGGCCGTCAATGCCGGGCAAATTGATGGCGGGGTGATTTACCACTACTACCGCTTTGTCGATCAGGCCAAAACCGGTGAAAACAGCAAAAACACCAAACTGTATTACTTCAAACATCAGGATCCGGGTGCTTTCGTGAGTATCTCCGGCGGCGGCGTGCTGGCCTCCAGCAAACATAAAGAGCAGGCGCAGGCCTTCATCAAGTGGATCACCGGTAAGCAGGGTCAGGATGAGCTGAGAACCAATAATGCCTTTGAATATGCCGTAGGTGTCGATGCCGCCTCTAACCCGAAACTGACGCCGCTGAAAGAACTGGATGCGCCGAAAGTAGAGCCTTCTTCGCTGAACAGCAAAAAAGTTATCGAACTGATGACGCAAGCTGGCCTGCTGTGATCCCTCCGGTGAAGTGAATACCTTATGTCTGGTCTGAGTATTACACTCGGAAAAAAAGTACGACGCCTGCCTGAGCGCAGGCGTCCTGCATTTCCGATGGTTGCATTAGCGGTACTGTTTTCATTATTAGCACTCCTCCCGCCGGGTTTTGTCGTTGCCGTGGGGATTGATACCGGATGGGAGACCATTAAGGCGCTGGTGTTCCGTCCGCGCGTCGGGGAGTTGCTCAGCAATACGCTGTGGCTCAGCGCCCTGACCGTCCCGGCGTGCATTGCGCTCGGCGTGACGGTCGCGTGGCTGACTGAACGCACGACCCTGGCAGGGCGGCAGGTCTGGTCGGCGCTGGCGGTTGCCCCGCTGGCGATTCCGGCGTTTGTTCAGAGCTATGCCTGGGTCAGCGCGGTGCCATCGATGCACGGCCTCTCCTCCGGCGTGTTCCTCTCGGTGCTTGCCTACTATCCCTTCATCTATATGCCGGTCGCGGCGGTGCTTCGCCGCCTGGATCCGACGCTGGAAGACGTTGCCGCCTCGCTGGGCACGCCGCCGTGGAAGGTTTTTTTCCGCGTGGTGTTACCGCAGCTGAAGCTGGCCATTTGCGGCGGCGCGCTGCTGGTGGCGCTGCACCTGCTGGCGGAATACGGCCTGTATGCGATGATCCGTTTCGATACCTTTACGACCGCGATCTATGACCAGTTCCAGTCCACGTTCAGCGGTCCGGCGGCCAATATGCTGGCCGGCGTGCTGGCGCTGTGCTGCCTGGCGTTCCTGCTGCTGGAGAGCGCCACCCGGGGGAAAGCGCGCTATGCCCGTATTGGCGCCGGGGCTGCGCGGGAGCAGAAACGCAAACGCATGAATGTGATGGCGACTCTCGCTGCACAGTCGCTGCTGTGTGCGCTGGTGCTGCTGGCGCTAGGGGTACCGCTGCTGGTGCTGTGTCGCTGGCTGTGGTTGGGGGGCCTCGAGAACTGGATGAACGCCGACCTGTGGCACTCTCTTCGCCAGACGCTGGTGCTGGGGGCCAGCGGTGCGCTGCTGACGACCGCCTGCGGTATCCCCATCGCCTGGCTGGGGATTCGCTACCCGCATCGTCTGTTTCGCCTGCTTGAAGGGTGCAATTACATGACCAGTTCGCTGCCGGGTATTGTGACCGCGCTGGCGCTGGTTACGGTGACCATCCACTATGCCCGGCCCATCTATCAGACTGAAGTGACGCTGTTTCTGGCCTACCTGCTGATGTTTATGCCTCGTGCGCTGATCAATCTTCGCGCGGGAATCGCCCAGGCGCCGGTAGAGCTGGAAAACGTCGCGCGGAGTCTGGGAAGAAGCCCGGGGCGGGCGCTGTGGAGCATCACGCTGCGTCTCGCCGCGCCGGGCGCGACGGCCGGGGCCGCTCTGGTCTTTCTCGGCGTCAGCAACGAACTGACCGCGACGCTGCTGCTTTCACCGCTGGGAACCCGTACGCTGGCCACCGGCTTTTGGGCACTAACCAGCGAGATAGATTATGTCGCTGCGGCGCCCTACGCGATGCTGATGATCGCGATTTCTCTACCGTTGACCGGTGTGCTCTATCACCAGTCGAAAAAAATTGCAGGTCTGTAAATGCTGGAATTAACCTCGATCTCAAAATCTTTTGCCGATGTTCAGGTGCTGGATAACCTTTTTCTGTCGGTGGCCCCCGGCAGCCGCACGGCCATCGTCGGGCCGTCCGGCTCCGGAAAAACAACGCTGCTGCGTATTCTCGCCGGGTTTGAAACGCCGGATGCCGGGCGCATCGTGATGCAGGGCAGAACGCTGTTTGATGAGGGGATTTTTATTCCCGCCCATCAGCGCGGCATCGGTTTCGTCCCGCAGGAGGGAGCCTTGTTCCCGCACCTTAACGTCGCCGACAATATTGCCTGGGGCTTAGATTGCTCCCGGCAGGAGAAGCGCCGTCGGGTCGCGGCATTGATGGAGATGGTGTCGCTGGATGGGCAGCTGGCCACGCACTGGCCGCATGAAATATCCGGCGGCCAGCAGCAGCGCGTGGCCCTCGCCCGGGCGCTGGCGCAGCGGCCATCGCTGATGCTGCTGGATGAACCTTTTTCCGCCCTCGATACCGGACTTCGTGCCACCACGCGAAAGGCGACGGCAGACCTGCTTGCCCAGGCCGGCGTCGCCGCGATTCTGGTGACCCACGATCAGAATGAAGCGCTGTCGTTTGCCAGCCAGGTTGCGGTGATGCGTCAGGGGCGCTTTACCCAGGTGGGCACCCCGTTTGAGGTCTATTCGCGGCCCGCCGATGAAGCCACGGCGCTGTTTCTGGGCGATGCGCTGGTGCTTCCTGCCGAGCTTCAAGGCGGACGGGCGCAGTGCGCGATTGGCGCGCTGCTGACCGATAATGACGATGTCACGGGGCAGGGGCGGGTTATGCTGCGTCCGGAACAGCTGATGATTACGCCTTGCCAGAATGAGGAGAGTGCCGCCACCATCCTCGACGTGGATTTTTCCGGCCATTTGTCGACTTTAACGCTGGCGATCGCGCAGCAGACGCTGACCCTGAAAACCGTCAGCCGGGCGGACTGGGTGCCGGGCCGCCGGGTACATATTGAGGTCAGCGGTAAAGGGCGGGTGTTTATTCCTTAATAAATGAAAATCGCGCCAGGGTATTTCTGGCGTCATTTATTCTACCGGCGACCGTGACGTGGATGAATAATATCGACACGCACGGTCTGGCGGCTAAAAATGCTGATTGCGGATCCCTGTCGGCTAATCGCGCCGCATTTTCGCGCCCGTCATGCCGGCGTACAGGCTAGCGTTAGCCCTTGAGTTAACTGAATGAATCGATTAATGTGAGTCGTCGTTCACCCATCCTTTGCACGTTCCGTGGGGCCTCTGAACAACTAAAAATACGAATAAGATAACACTCACTTCCTCTTTGCTATCGGTGAAGCGTAACGGCGTGCGCGGTAATGCACAATAAGAGAATAATGATAGTGCTGGAGTTCATATGTGGACTGTGATTGGCATTTTTTTAGTTCTGGTTTTTATCGGCAATGTAATAAAGAAAAAAGAAACGCCCCCTACTAAAACAGGTAGTCGGGTGGCCGAGCCGTTGGTTGACGTTGAAAAACGAAAAGCATATACCCTGCAGGTTGACCCGGTAAAGCCGGTGACGAAGCCGCGGATGCTTTTGAGTGACATAGCGACGGATGACAAGGCGCCGCGCTCGTTAATGGTCGATGTAAATAAGGCTGCGCCCGGTATTACGATAGCGGAAGCGCTAAATCTTATTATGCATATCGACGGGTTTAAAGAGTATATGTTAACGCGCTATGCAATAACGGGATTAACTCACCTGGCACCGGCTTATATGTCCGATGTCCATGATAATTTCATGCGCTTAATTGTGAATAAACCCTTCTATGCTATTCAGCAATTTAACTGGGCACGAGTCATTGATTTTTCTTCTACCCCGCGGAGAAATATTTCTTCGTTATATCACTTTAGCCACCTGTCAAATCTGAGAAGCATATTTAAATCTGGGATTATTAGCCGCCAACGACTCGAAGAGGGTGGGCACCGTTTTCACTATAATGATGAACTGAGGCTGGAGGGGGTAAGGGATGCGATTTCCCTGTCGTTAGGCGAGGTGAATAAAAAAATGCTCTACAAATATTCCCAGGGGCTGCGCGATCGTGACTGGGTGATCTTCAAAATTAAAAAAGAGCTAATTAGCGGACCCACCCAACCTTCATTCGATCATCGGGCTTTGCTCAAACGAGCCATTTTTTGCCACCACAACGCGGCGTCTTCCGCTGTCAGAGCCATCAGCGTGGAGCAGCGGCAAAAACATCAGGCTTTCCAGGCGATGTTTTGCGGTGATAATCATCAAGATTCCGGCGATCGCCCGTATGATATCCAGGCCGAAATTTTATATTCTGGCGAGATCCCAGTCTGGTTTATTAGTGACGTTATTTTTTATTCCGCGGATAAGATCCCGCCGTGGTTACGCGACTATACGGTGAACATCGTGGTTGACCCTTCACATTTTTCTTTCAGGTGAGTTTATGGCCGTTCGTCCCGTCTTTATCCCGACCCGAGAAGGGGAGGCGCTGGTTGACATCGTTAACGTGGATTTCAGCTGGTCACCGGGTCTGGCGGTCAGCCAGAAACAAAAGTCTATTGCCGCGCTGCATGACGGTTACGCCCGGATGTCGCCGGGAGCAAAGATTCTTGAAGTATCCAGTAAATCTCCGGATGCACTGGGCGTTCAGCTCAGCGCCTTTAACATGGGCGTCGGTAGCCTCGGCGGACAATTTATCAGCGTGGAATCGCTGTTCCAGTCTTCGAAAGTGTTTACCGATAGCGGAACGGTACGCGGGCCCTTTCGCGAGCTGATGCGAAAGGCGCCAAAAGAGGCCCGACGCGCGGAGGTGCTCAAAACTTCGGGGCGCTTAACCCACTTTTCCTTTCAGCCCAACGAGGCGCGTGAACCGGTTATCTGGCCGCTGGAGCCGAAAAGCGCGTTCTATGACTGGCTGTATCTCAACGCGCTGTACCACTCGCCTTGTAAAGAGCAGGTGCTGAACTATTCGGCCTTTACCGATATCGAATTTAATCCGGCGAAATCGGTCAACTGCCAGGCCTACTCCGTGGCGCTGTGGTGCGCGCTACGCCAGCGGCAATTGTTAACAACGGCTATTCCCTCGCGAGATGCGTTCATCGCACTGATCGAACGCTTCACCATTTACAACACCAGCGATGGCGATCTCCGCAATATGTCTCTTTTCTAACTAATCAGGAGCGATAATGGCAAGGCAACGACTCAATGGCGATATCCCTGTGCCGACCGCTTCTGCGGCAGATACCTTTGACGATATTCCGCAGGCGCGTAAGCAGGCGATTCGGGAAGAGGTGATGGACGACTATTACGCGCGCCTCCAGGCTGTGAAAAAAGAGGTGGATGCGATGACCATTACCCAGCGCGAAATGTTTCACCGTAGTCTGACGGAGACGCTGGCATTGCTGTCGGTCGGGGAGACGAAAAAATGAATGAGAATAAAATCCTGGCCGCCGTTGCCGAATCCCTTAGTAAAACCCACGACGCCATCAACCAGGCCAATAATGCGCTCGGGACGCTGGCACGCGAGTATTTGTATCGCTCAATGCTGGAGAGCGCGCTCTCCGGAGAGCTGATTGCGATGGAAGCGGCCTTGAAATCGGTGCAGGAGCGTATCCAGCGCCAGGAAAAACATGAGGCGATGCTGGCGGGAATGGATCCCCAAAATCGGGAGGCGTTTAACGCGCTGTACGAAGAAAACAGGGCCAGATACGCCCGGCTGCTGAATGAAAAACACCCCGGAAAGTAAGCCGCCATCGCTGTATTCCGGCGGCGAAAAAAAAGCCAGCCAGGAACTGGCTGGCAAAGTTTCGGATACAACTCCATATTATGATTGGTGTTTCGGGGGAACCTGAACACCTGTCTGGACACGGCGGTAGACGCTGCAATACCCAGAAAGCTGGCCAGCTATCGTCGCCTCGGGGGTTATTCTCCGGCCAGCAGCTTTTTGCAACTGTAGATAAACGCGCTGGAACGCCGGGTTAACCCTTCAATCTCCCTCGGCTTCATGCCGTTACGCAGATGGGTCATAATCCATTGCCGATCGGCGTCGACATGGGAGCGGCAGTGGTATTTCGCTGCCTCTTTCTCTACTTTTTGCTGCGCCAGCAGGGCGGCGATCTCCTGCTGCTTTTGGCGGGCTATCGGCGCCAGCTCGCTGTCGTCGTGTCGCGCTATTTCGTTCCAGATCGCTAAGGCGCGCCGCAATAATCCCCGCTCCTGCAGACTTTGCGCCTGAATCTGTTTCTCTTGCAGTGTTGTTACCATGATATCGGCACGGCCCGTTCGCTGTGGGGTTATTTGTCATACAAATATGGCGATGATTGATTCAGAAGGAAAATGAATAATTTTTATCTTAATTATGAATGAATGGCATGATTTTATATCTTGCTGATTATAATAAATTTTATTGTGATGCGCGGGAGAGGGCAGGTCCGGCGTCTGAGAGGCTGGTGTGCGCTATCATCAGACCCCGGAAAGATAAAAATTACAAATCAATCAGCAAGTTGGCCGAGCGGCTGCGGGAGCAGCACAGGGCTATCTGCTGCGCGGCGGCGGCTTTCTCGGCCTCTGACTGTACCGTATCACGATGATCGGCCTCGCCGGCCATCAGCGGGGTCAGGCAGGCGCCACACATCCCCATTTCGCAGGAGAGCGCCACGGCAACGCCATGTTCCTGCAGCACCTGGGCAATGGTTTTATCGCCCGGGACCGGCCACGTCTCGCCCGACGACGCCAGGGTGACGGTAAACGTATCCTGACCATCGGTCGCCGCGGCGACCTTCAGCGGCTGGAAGGCTTCGCTGTGAACCTGCGCCTCGGGCCAGTTTTTTTCCGCCGCAATCCGCCGGGCGGTAGCCATAAAACCCGACGGGCCGCAGAGATACAGATGGTGGTCGGCGCGCGCATCGCCCAGCGTATCAGCCAACGATGCGCGTGGACTTTGCCCTTCATCTGAACAATGGACCACGCAGGTGCCGTGGCTGATGATTTTTGCCATTTCGCCGACAAAAGCCGCATTTTCCCGACGTTTAACGTAATAATGCAGCTCAAACGGCGTGCCCACCGCGTCGAGATACAGCGCCATGGTATACAGCGGCGTGATGCCAATGCCGGCGGCCAGCAGCGTTACCTGTCGCGCAGGCTGCAGCGCAAACAGATTGCGCGGCGGAGAGATAAGCAGCGTCTGGCCCGGGCGCAGCGTCTCATGAATATAACGTGACCCGCCGCGGGAGGTCTCCTCCCGGCTAACGCAGATCAGATAAGCGTCGGCGCCCGCTTCGGCGTGGGGACCGGTAAGCGAATACTGGCGAATTATCCCGCAGGGCAGGTGAACATCAATATGCGCCCCCGGCAGCCAGCCGGGAAGCGGTCTGCCGTCCTGGGCTAACAATTTGATAGCGAGGCTTTTGTCCCCCTCGCGCCACAGGCCATCGACAACCACCTTCAGTACGTCACTCATCACTCTTCTCCCTTTACACCAGGAAAAACTCACCAAAGCCCATTTTCTTCAGGCTACGACGATAGGCGATTGAACTGCGATCGGCGGGAATGTGCGCCTCAAGCGTTAAGTCCAGCGGCAGTCGTTCCGGACGCTGGGTCTCCACCATCAGACGGTCTTCTTCGAACACGCGCAGGTTGAAGGCATGTACCTCTTCGACCGGCACATGCAGATCAAAATTGCGCGCAACGGGGGCAAACATTCGGGTCATCCGCGATGAGACCGGTGAGGCGGCATTCATGATCACCAGTCGGGCCTCGCCGGGGAAATGGATGGTCAGGGTCGCCGTGAAGGGCAGGTGCAACTCAAAATGGCGCAGCCACTGGAAGCCGTCCGGGGCCCGAAATTCAGAACTGGCCGGGTAATTGCCGACCGAACTCCAGTAGTCGGCGGTGAAGCCAAAGGGGGTCTCCTGCGGGATATAGTCGGGAACCAGCTGATTATCGGGATCCGCAAAGGTGTCGGTATGGATCCAGGCGAAGTGGGCAACATCGAGAAATCCCTCGACCTGGCGGCCGGCAAAGCCATTGACCTCAAATCCGGGGCAGTTAATCTGCTGGAAGCCCTCATCGTCCCAGTGGGGAAGGGTGGGCAACGGCATTGGGTTTTCCGCGTCGAAAGCCAGGCAGGTCCAGATCAGCCCGTAGCGCTCTTCGACCGCGTAGCAGGTGAGATTAAGCTTCGCCGGCACCGGACGATCGGGGCTTGAGGGAATGCGATTGCAGAGGCCATCCTCCCCGAAGCGCAGGCCGTGATAGGGACAAACGATCCCTTCTTCATCATGGAAGCCCAGCGTCAGCGGCACGCCGCGGTGCGGGCAGACGTCGCGCGCAACCACGACCTGCCCCTTAACGCGATAGATAACCAGCTGTTCATCCAGCAGCACTGCTTTCACCGGCGCGGCGCCAATATCTTCGGCGCGGGCGACCGGATGCCAGCAGCGGGCCAGGCGTAGCCAGTCTTCAGGATCGAAAGTGCAATGGGCGGGGGGCGTTGGCGCGGCTCTGTTCATGATTTTCCTTCCTGCTCACAGAATACATTTGTTTAATTGTTGTGAGTTTATTGTTGTCATATTAGGGTGTTGACATCCATCAGCATTATTTCACTCACCCGTTGCAAAAAAGAGGACAGGGTAGGCATGAGTCCGTTTTCGCGTTTTGCGCTCTATTTTGCTGAAGTCGCCCGCAGCGGCAGCCTGCGTCGCGCCGCTGAAAAGCTGCATATTTCGGCTTCGGCGATCAATCGCCAGATCCTGCAGGCCGAAGAGGCATTTGGTACGCCGCTGTTCGAACGTCTACCGGAAGGTCTGCGGATGACGGCCGCCGGCGAGCTGCTGTATGACAATCTGCTGCGCTGGCAAAAAGAGTTTCGCCTGACCCGGCAAAAGTTTGATGAGCTGCAGGGGCTGAAGCGTGGAACGGTCAGCGTGGGGATGGTGCAGGCGCTGGCGGAGGGGAGCTTTGCCGCGGCGCTGGCCGATATCATCGGCACCTGGGACTGGCTGGAGCTGGTTTTGCAGGTGGCCGACAGCCATACGGTCAGTGAAAAAGTCCGTCAGGCCGATCTTGATTTCGGCCTGATTCTTGATCCGGAAGGCCAGGCGGGGCTGAGCGTACTGGCGTTTGTTGAACTGGAAATGGGGGTGGTCATGCGTCCGGATAATCCCCTGGCGGATGCGGCTACGCTCTCGCTGGGGGAGCTCAGCCAGCAGCGCCATATCGTCCCTGGCGCTCCGCTGATTGTGCACGACCGTGTCGGCATGCTCTATCGCCATTATGATTTTAGCCCGGCCAACAGCATCAGCTGCAACGATATCCGGCTGATTAAATCGCTGGTGCTGAAGGGCAGCGGCGTGACCGTTCTGAGCCTGCTGGATGTTCTGGATGACGTGAAAAGCGGCCAGCTGGCGTTTGTTCCGCTGCGCAATAAGCTGCTGCGGCCGCTGACGCTGGCGCTGTGTACGGCGCCATCGCGCCAGCTATCTCGCCCGGCGCAAATGGCAATTCAAAAATTGACGGCGGTGATGGAGGAGATGCAAACCGTTGGCGGAGGTTAGCCCAGCGGGCCGCCCTGGATGGTTTCACACAGGCCATTGATAATTCGCTCTCCGGTCTCCTCCTTGAGCTCCTGATACCACGCCTGGGTCAGAGCCATATCTTTCCCGTGCGTGATGTCGCAGCGCTTGCGCGCCTTGAGTATCAGGTCGCGCACGCGCGCGCAGCGCAGCGCTTCGTACTGCCGCAGCGCGGAAACAATCTCGCGATTCTCCAGGAAAATATTGCCCAGCACCACCGCATCCTCCATTGCCGCGCAGCCGCCCTGTCCGATGTCCGGGGTCGTGCTGTGTCCGGCGTCGCCGAGCAGCGCGACCTTGCCGCGCACCAGGGTATCGAAGGGCTCAATGTCATGGATTTCAACGCGGTTGGTCGTCTGTGGATCCAGAGCGGCAATCAGTTTTTGTACCGCTGGCGCCCAGCCGCTGAAGTAGCGGCTGAGATCGTCGCGCAAAGTGTGCCGATCTTCGGCCAGACCGGCGGGCAGCGGAACATCAAAGAAGAAATAGAAACGGCCATGCGCCACCGGCATCAGCGAGACGCGCTTGCCTTCACCAACGAAGGTGGTCCACTGATCCGCCGGGGCAATGCTCTCATCGATATCCACCAGTCCATTCCAGTTGACGTAACCCGCATAGCGGCGTTCGGGCTTATGACCAAGTACATAGGGGCGCAGCGCCGAGTGGCTGCCGTCGGCGGCGATCAGAAAATCACCGTGGGCCGTGGTCCCGTCGCTAAACCAGACGGTCACGCCGTCGGCGTTTTCTTCCGCACGGGTCACCCGTTTACCAAACTGCACCGCCTCGCGTCCCCAAAAATCGAGCATCTCCCTTTGTAGTTCGCTACGTGACACGGGGCAGGGGCGGCCGCCGGTGCGTTCAACCAGCGGGGCAAGGCTAAACCGGGTCAGGGTTTCTCCGCCCTGATACTCTTTATAGGCTAAAAAGTGCATCGGGCCGCCGTAGGTTTCGATGATCTCGCCCATGCCGAGGTTTTTCATGCACTTCACGCCGTTTGGCCAGATGGAGATCGCCGCGCCGACCGGTTTTATCTCTTTCACCGCCTCAAACACCTCGCAGGTGATTCCCGCATTCTTCAAGGCCACCGCCGCGCTCAGACCGCCGATGCCGGCACCAATCACTAATGCTTTCATGCTGTTCTCCTTATATTGCGTCATCAGGAGGTGAGCAATTTGCGTACCAGCTTGCGCAAAGCACCAAAATCGGCCTTGCGGCGACAGCACGGCAAGGTTTCGCACTCATCTGGTGCGTCGGAGGGTGGCAACTGCCATTTTATGAACTAAAAATTTCTTAAGGGTGATGACGGAATCGAAAGTTTCATGAGTGGCGCCCCCCTGATGAGCGGACAAGCAACGGTGTCATAGGATAATTATCATTAATAAACAATCGGTTATTGAACTCTGCAACTGATGAGAGATCCGCGGTGCCACTCTGGCCTGCTTTGTGCACTGTGCAGACAACGTTGATGTGAAACAGGGGAATGATAATGTTGCAAAACAATAACCGCGGTCAGTTTACGGCCGGGACAATGGGCAATGGCGCTGGATCCTGTCGGCGCGGTCAACGGCTGGCGACGACCCTGCGCCGGGCGATATCACGCGGACAACGCGGGGCGGCGGCAAGGAGCGACAATGATCCCGCTGACTCACTTTAACCAACTTCCTCCCGACGAGGCCGCGCGTCTACTGGAACCGTGCGTGGCGATTGATAGCTGGGTGACGGCGCTGGTGCAGGCCCGGCCATATCCGGACCTTGCGACGCTGCACGCCGTAGCGCGGCAGACGTCGCTGGCGTGGGGCGAACCGGAACTGGATCTGGCGCTGAGCGCGCATCCGCGCATTGGCGAAAAACCCGCCGCCCGGCACGGGCATGCCGCGCTGTCGCGGCAGGAACAGGCGGCGGTCAACGATCGTGACGCGTCGCTCATCCAGGCGTTAACGGAGGGGAACGCCCGCTACGAAGCGCGCTTTGGCCGGGTATTCCTGATTCGCGCCACGGGCCGCAGCGGGGAGGAGATACTGCAGGCGCTGGGGCAACGACTGACCCACAACGCGGCGCAAGAGGTTGCGTCCGCGCTGGCACAGCTCCGTGAAATTACCTTATTACGACTAACGGGAGTCATTGGCGAATGAATACGTTAAGTACCCATATTCTGGATATTTCCACCGGTAAGCCTGCACAGGGAGTGGCGGTCAATCTGCTGCGGGGAGGGCAATCTATCGCCAGCGGCATCACGGATGAAAAGGGGCGTATCGCGTCGCTGGCGCCGGGCAAGCTAACCGCCGGTCGCTACCGGCTGGTGGCGGAGACGGGCGACTGGTTCACACGCGGCGGCCTCGAGACGCTGTATCTGTGCGCGCAGATTGATTTTGCGATTGCCGAGGAGGCGGATGAGCATTTCCATCTGCCGTTCTTGATTGCCCCGGGGGGCTGGTCAACCTATCGCGGAAGCTGAGCGCACCGACGCCCGGCGGCTGGCCGGGCTTATTTATTCCGCCTCTCTCTGCCAGACGCACTCGCCGTTGACCCAGGTCTGGTGAATATTGCGTTCGTCGCCCAGCGTCATCAGGACAAACAGCTGTTCGTAAATATCCTGACAGCGGGAGAGGCGCAGCCGCTGCAGCGGCGTCACCCCTGGCGTGATGGCGACAAAGTCGGCCTCTTTTCCCGGCTGGAAGTTGCCAATCCTCTCATCGAGACACAGCGCGCGGGCTCCTCCCAGCGTAGCATGGTAAAACGCTTCGCTGGCACGCAGACGATAGCTTTGCAGCTGTGCCACTTTATAGGCTTCACCCAGAGTGCGTAGCATACTGAAGGTCGTCCCCGCGCCGACGTCGCTGCCGATGCCAATACGCACCTTCTGCTGCCAGCTGGTGGGCAAGCGGAACAGACCGCTGCCGAGAAACAGGTTTGAGGTCGGGCAGAAGGCGAGCGCCGAGCCGGTTTCGTGCAGGCATCGCCACTCCGCATCGGCGAGATGAATTCCGTGGGCAAATACGCTGCGTTCGCCGGTTAAGCGGTAGTGGTGATACACATCAAGATAGTGCTCATGCTCCGGCCACAGGCTTTTCACCCACGCAATCTCATTGAGGTTTTCGCTCAAATGGGTATGCAGCCAGGTATCCGGGAACTCTTCCCGCAGGCGTTGAACCGCCGTCAGCAGCTCTGGCGTCGACGTAGGGGCAAAACGCGGCGTGATGGCGTAGCCGAGGCGGCCCTGATGGTGCCAGCGCTGAATGAGCTCCCGGGTCTGCCGGTAGCTCTGCTCCGCCGTTTCACTCAGATAGTCCGGAGTGTGGCGGTCCATCATCACTTTACCGGCGAGCAGGCGCATATTCAGCCGCAGGGCTTCGGTAAACAGCGCATCGACCGATTCGGGATGCAGGGTACAAAACACCAGCGCGGTGGTGGTGCCGTGGCTCAGCAGCTGGTTGATAAAGAACTGCGCGATCTCTGCGGCATACTCTTCATCACAAAACTGACTCTCCACCGGAAAGGTGTAGGTGGTCAGCCACTCCAGCAGCTGCTCGCCGAAGGCGCCAATCATCTCAGTTTGCGGATAATGCACGTGCGCATCGACAAAACCGGGGAGCAACAGCTGCCCGCGCAGATCGAGATAGCCTGTTTGCGGATGCAGGTACCGTTCGCCCTCCTGCCACGGCAGCAGCGCCTGAATTTTTCCCTGCTGGATAAACAGCACGCCATCATCAAGGTAGCGCGCATGGCGAGCGATATCGTCGGCGCTGTCGGCGATGCGGGCGATATCGAAAAAAGCGCCGCGAACGGCGGTGTGGTATTCAATCATCAGGACAACCTTCTTTGTTCCAGACAGGGGCAGGGGTATTGAGCAAAATTAATGCCAGTTTGCCGGACGGGAGATACCGCGGCGCAGCGCCGCGGCAAAAGGGAGCGGGCTACTCTTTCTGGGCAAGCGGGCGGGAGGTCAAGCGCGATGCGGCGGGGGCGCGATCGTCGCGGGCGATCCAGCGATAGGCCGCGCCGCTCAGGAAGACGCCGATAAACCAGCTAAAGTTCGCCACTTCATGCAGGGCCGGAATAAAGCTAATCACCAGACCGATCGCCACCGATGGGATCAACGCCGCAATTGCTTTCGGGTTAAAGCCGTTGCGATACCAGTACTGACCCTGCGGCGTGGCATCAAACAAGTCGTCGACGGACACCTGGCCACGCTTAATCAGGTAGAAGTCGACAATCAGAATACCAAACAGCGGGCCGATAAAGGCGCCCAGAACATCCAGCGTATAGTGAATCAGCTCCGGTGAGTTAAACAGGTTCCACGGCGTGAGCACAATGGAGCCGACCGCGGCGATCATGCCGCCGGTACGGAAGCTGATTTTCTGCGGTGAGCAGTTGGAGAAGTCAAACGCCGGTGAGACAAAGTTGGCGACAATATTGATACCGATGGTGGCCGTAATCATCGTCAGCAGACCAATGGCGACCGCCAGGTCGTTCCCCACGCGGCTGACGGTTTCAATCGGGTCGGTGATCATCCGGCCGAACAGCGACTGGGTGCCGGAGACAATCACCACGGTAACGATCGAAAACAGCAGGAAGTTAAACGGCAAACCCCAGCGATTACCGCGGCGGATTTCCCCCATGCTTTTGCCGTAGCGCGAGAAGTCGCCGAAGTTCAGCAGCGGGCCGGAGAAGTAGGAGACCACCAGCGCGGTGGCGGTGATCATCTGCCAGGTCTGCTCGCCGGCGGTCAGCGATTTGCTGGCCAGAGTAAAGGAAATACCGTCAAAGCCGGTTTTGTATACAATCCAGCCCGCCAGCGCCAGCATCACCACGTAGACCGCCGGCCCGGCGATATCAATAAAGCGCTTAATAGCGCTCATCCCGTGCCAGAAAACCATCGCCTGCAGTAGCCACATGGTGGCGAAACAGAGCCATCCGAGGTGCGACAGGCCAAGAAAGGAGGCTGCGGTTAATGTCGCCAGCGAAGGCCAGAACTTGAGCAGCACCAGCATCAGCGCGTTGGCCGCCAAATAGGTCTGAATGCCGTACCAGGCGAAGGCGATAAGACCGCGGATCACCGCCGGGATATTGGCGCCAAAGACGCCAAATGCCTGACGACAGATGACCGCATAGGGTACCCCCGCCATCTGGCTCGGCTTCGCCACCAGGTTGGCGCACAGCTGGACGATGCAAATTCCCACCAGCAGGCAGAGAAGGACCTGCCAGCTGGCCAGCCCGAGCGTGAAGAAGCTCGCCGCGACCACGTAGCCTCCCATGCTATGGACGTCGGACATCCAGAAAGAAAAGATGTTGTACCAGCTCCAGTTCTGGTCGCGCGTCGGCGCCAGATCCTCATTACACAGCCGTGGGCTGTAGCCGACGGTGGAGTCAGCGGCCTTAACCTGATGGGTATGTTGTCTGTTTGGCATGAAACCTGCTCCTCTGAATGAAAACCCTTTTACGTTACTGGTTGAGGCTGTTGCAGGATTCAGGCCAGAATCGTTAATCTTGTATACAAGAAATTTATTTTATGTATACGATTGGCTATCGAAAAGTAAAATCCGGAGTGGGTGAATGCGTAATGAAAACCGTCAGCAGGCCGCGGCAGCGCCGCATGACAAGGATGAATCCATCTATCAGGCCCTGATGACCGCCATCGTCGAACATCAGCTCCTGCCGGGCAGCAGGTTGCCGGAGGAGGCGCTGGCCGAAGTGTTCGGCGTGAGTCGGACCGGGATCCGCAAGGTGCTGCAACGACTCAATGCTGTGCAAATGGTGACATTAGCGCCCAAACGTGGTGCACAGGTCGCCAGCCCGACGGTGGAAGAGGCGCGGGAGATCTTCCGCACCCGCGCGCTGCTGGAGGTGGCGAACCTGCCCGATGTCATCGCCCGCTGCCAGCCACCGCACCTGGCGGCGCTGGAGGCGATTATTCGCCAGGAGCAGCAGGCGCATGAAACCGGTGATGGCCCGGCGGCGATTCGCTTTTCCGCCGAATTTCATATTCAGCTGCAGGCCATTTCCGGCAATCAGGTCCTCACCGAAATGGTGACCCGCCTGAGTCAGCGCTCTTCATTAGTGATTGCGGCATGGGGGGCGCCGTGGCGTCAGGGCTGTCGCTGCGACGATCACCAGCAGCTTGTCCAGCTGCTGCGGCAAAAAGCGCTGCCGCCCCTCAGCGCGGCGTTAACGCACCATTTTGAACATATTGTTGCCAGCCTCTGCTTTGAGCGGGCTGGTGAATGCCTGCCTGATTTTGCCCGGCTCTTTGCCGGCGACAAGGAGTCATGATGGCCGCTATTTGTATACAAGTGATTAATCCCAACACCAACGCCGGGATGACCGACACCATCGCGACCGCCGCCCGCATGGCGGCGGCGCCGGGGACCGAGATTATGGCGGTCTCTTCACGGGAAGGGGTGCCGTCCATTGAAGGCCATTTTGATGAAGCCATCGCCGCCGTCGGCGTGCTGGAGCAGATTCAGGCCGGCCGCCAGCAGGGCGTTTCGGGCCACGTCATCGCCTGTTTCGGCGATCCGGGATTGCTGGCGGCCCGCGAACTGGCGCAGGGGCCGGTGATCGGCATTGCCGAAGCGGCGATGCATATGGCCACGCTGGTAGCCACGCGCTTTTCCATTGTGACCACGCTGCCGCGTACGCTGATCATCGCCCGCCATCTGCTGCACCAGTATGGCTTTTACGACCACTGTTCCGGGCTACACGCCATCGATCTGCCGGTGCTGGCGCTGGAAGACGGCAGCGGCGTGGCGCAGGAGAAGGTGCGCGCGCGCTGTATCCAGGCATTAAAAGAGGATGGCTGTGGCGCCATCGTGCTGGGCTGCGGCGGAATGGCGACCCTGGCCCAGGAGCTGACCCGCGAACTGCAGGCGCCGGTCATTGATGGCGTCAGCGCAGCGGTAAAAATGGTGGAGTCGCTGGTGGCGCTGGGGCTGTCGACCAGCAAACGCGGGGACCTGGCGTTCCCGGAAGCCAAAACCCTGAGCGGTAAATTTCAGGCATTCAATACATTTTCAATTTAAGGGGTGGGAGATGACGTCAGCAGCACAGAATTACCCTCGCGACCTGCGAGGATACGCCGGTCAACCGCCGCACGCGCAGTGGCCGAACCAGGCGCGCATTGCCGTGCAGTTTGTCCTCAATTATGAAGAGGGGGCGGAAAACCATGTTCTGCATGGCGACGCCGGTTCCGAGCAGTTTCTCTCCGATATTATCGGCGCCGCCAGCTACCCGGACCGGCACATGTCGATGGACTCGCTGTATGAGTACGGCAGCCGCGCCGGGTTCTGGCGCATTCATCAGGAGTTCAGCCGGCGCGGGCTGCCGCTGACGGTGTTCGGCGTGGCGATGGCCCTCGCGCGTCACCCCGATATCGTCGCGGCGATTAAAGCCGCCGACTACGACGTGGTTAGCCACGGCTGGCGTTGGATCCACTATCAGCATATGGATAGCGACATGGAGCGCGAGCATCTGCACAAGGCAGTGCACGTCTTAACCGACCTGTTCGGCAAGCCGCCAACCGGCTGGTACACCGGGCGGGACAGTCCCAATACGCGGCGGCTGGTGGTGGAACACGGCGGTTTCGAGTATGACAGCGACTACTATGGCGATGATTTACCTTTCTGGACCGAGGTGCCGTGCGGCGACGGTTCGCGCAAGCCGCATCTGATCGTCCCCTATACCCTCGACGCCAACGACATGCGCTTTGCCACCGCGCAGGGGTTCAATACCGCTGAGCAGTTTTATACCTACCTTAAAGATAGTTTTGATGTGCTGTATGAAGAAGGGGAAGATGCGCCGAAGATGATGTCTATCGGTATGCACTGTCGCCTGCTTGGCCGGCCGGGGCGCTTCCGCGCCCTGCAGCGTTTCCTCGATTATGTCCAGCAGCACGAGCGGGTGTGGGTCTGTACGCGCCAGCAGATCGCCACGCACTGGCGCGAAGTCCATCCGTACCGGGAATAGCTGTCGTTCCCGGGTAGCCCGGCTCAGCGCCGGGCTAGCTCATCAGGCTGACCTGCGCGGCAACAATCCGCCAGCCAAAAGGAAAGCGGACCCAGGTTTGCTGCTGGCGGCCGATGCGATCGCTGCCGGCGCGGGTAAACTCGGTGCTGCACACCGCGTAATCCTCGCCGAAGGTGACGATCTCGGTGTGGCGTAATTCGCGCTGTAATCCCGCCGCCGGACGGGCGGCGCGAAAGGCGCGAATTTCATCGATACCGTAGAGGTTCTCGCCGGCGCCCAGGCGCACCGTCCGTTTATCGTGCCAGAAGAGCTCATCCAGCACCGCAATGTCGTTGCTGACCAGCGCCTCTTCGTAGCGGTAAAAGGCGGCCGTTACCTCGGCCAGAACGCGCGGCCGGTTAATATTATCCTGATTGATCATCGTGCTCTCTCCGCAGGGCGGGCCTCGCTGATGCCCGCGTGTTCCAGCGCGCGCGCGGCGCGCAGACAGGCCAGTTCATTAAACGGCGCGGCAATCAGCTGCACGCCAATGGGGCGGTTGGACGCGGTGCGCAACGGGACCGTCACCACCGGCAGGCCAAGGAACGAGATGGGCTGAGTGAGCATGCCCATACTGGCGCGAACGGGCAGCATCTCGCCGTTGATCGTCATCGTCGGTTGGCCGATAAGGGTGGCGCTGCACGGCGTCGCCGGGGCGATGAGTACATCGACGTGGTGAAACAGCGATTTTATCGCCTCCCGGGCATGGCGCCGAAAACGCTGCGCCTGAAGATACCAGGCCGAAGGAATCATCGCCCCGGCCAGCAGACGCTCCCGCGAGTTCGGTTCAAAGCGAGCCGGTTCACGCCGCAGCGCCGGCAGATAGTGATTGCCCCCTTCGGAGGCGCTGATGATAAACGCCGCCGAACGGGCAAGCTCCGCCTCGGGGAAAACATGCTCTTCGCGGGCCTCAAGGGCCTGCGCCACGCGTGCCACGGCGGCACGGGCGTCGCTATCGCACCAGTCGCTGAAATAGCCGCCCAGCACTCCGCAGCGCAGATCCTCCGCCCCGCGTTCCAGCCGCTGGCGAGTGGGGGCAACGGCTTCGTCCGCCTGGGCATCATCATCGGGGTCGTGCCCCTGTAAGGCATCGTACACCGCCGCCAGATCGTCGACGCAGCGGGCAAACGGGCCAATGTGATCGAGGCTGGCGACGAACGGATGGCTGCCCGCACGCGACAGGCGGCCAAACGTCGGTTTCAGACCAAAAATGCCGCACAGGGAGGCCGGGACGCGGATTGAGCCGTTGGTATCGCTTCCCAGAGAGAAGTGAACCAGCCCGGCGGCAACCGCCGCTGCCGAACCGCCGGAAGAGCCGCCGGCAATACGCTGCAGATCGTGCGGATTATGGGTGGCGCCATAGTGGCTGTTTTCGGTGGTGAACCCGTAGGCGTAGGCATCCATATTGACCATTCCGCTAAGCAGGCCGCCAGCCGCGCAGATCTGCCGTACCGCCCAGCCGTCATTGACGGCAGGCGGGCGGTCGCTGAACAGCTGTGCGCCGGCGAGGGTGGTTTCCCCGGCAACGTCGAACAGATTTTTTACCGCGTAGGGGACCCCCGCCAGCGCCGGTAACGGCTGACGGGTTCGACGCAGCGCATCAATCTGGTCGGCTTCGGCGAGCATCCGGCGTTCGGTGATCTGCGTCCAGGCATTAATCTGCGGGTTAACCTGCGCCATGTCGTCCAGGGTGCGGCGGGCAATTTCTCTGGCGCTCAGCTCACCCTCGGCCAGCGCGCGTTGAATATCAGCAATCGTCATCTCAGTCAGCGTCATGCTTTGTACACTCCGGCAATCTCCAGGCGTTCATCGAGGGGAAAGGCCATCAGCGGCTCAGCCATGGCGGCAATGCGGGCGAACTGTAGCTGAAGCTCGCCGCGGCGGGTGTCGTCCAGTTCCAGCGCCAGCAGGTGTTCCATTTGCGCCAGATAAGCGCGCCAGTCGTTTACGCTATGCGTCATGTTGGTCTCCTAATAACCGGCGGCGGAGCCGTTGCTGCGTGGATCGGAGGCCCCTTCAAACAGGCCGTTGGGATGGCGGACGATGGCGCCGGCGTGGCCCATGGCTTCGCTATAATCGGCCAGCACCTCCACGTCATGACCCAGCGCCCGTAGACGGGCGATGCTATCCGGCGGGAAGCGACCTTCCAGCTTCAGTGAATCTGAGGTTTGTCCCCAGGTCCGGCCCAGCAGCCAGCGCGGGCGCGAAATACTCTCCTGCAGCGGGATGCCCTGCAGAATGTAGCGGGTGAAAATGGCCGCCTGAGTTTGCGGTTGGCCATCCCCACCCATTGACCCATATACCATCACCCGGCCATCGTTAAGGCGCGCGGCGGCGGGGTTGAGGGTATGAAACGGCTGTTTGCCTGGCGCCAGCGCCAGCAGATGCGCGGGGTCGAGACTGAACGAGGCGCCGCGGTTTTGCCAGACGATCCCGCTATCCGGCAGGACGACACCGCTGCCAAATTCATGATAAAGACTTTGAATAAAGGAGACCGCCAGCCCGCTGCTGTCTATCACCCCCATCCAGACGGTGTCGCCGGGGCCTTTTCCCGCTCCCCAGGGGGCGGCCTGCCGATCGTCGATGTTTTCGGCCAGCTGCTGGAGCGCCTGCGGGTCGAGCAGGCTTTGAATATCCACGTCGAGATGACGGGGGTCGGTAATGTGGGCATCGCGCAGGCCAAAAGCCTGCTTGGTGGCCTCGACGATACGGTGCACGGTCTGCGCGTCATCGGCATCGTGCATCGCCAGCCGGTCGGTAATCCCGAGGATCGCCAGCGAGACCAGTCCCTGCGTGGGCGGCGCCAGATTCCACAATTCGCCGTGCTGGTGCTGAAGCTTCAGCGGCGCAGGGCGACGGGCGCGATGCTGCTGGAGGTCTGCAAGGGTGACGGGCAGGCCGCAGGCCGCCATCCCCGCAGCCAGACGGCGGGCCAGCGGGCCGCGATAAAAACTGTCGAGGCCATCGTCGACCAGCTGCTTAAGCGTTGATGCCAGCGCGGGCTGGCGAAACCGACTGCCGGCGACCGGCGGTTGGCCGTTGACCAGAAAGGTCTCGGCGAACCCCGGCAGGTCGCGGAGTTCGGCGAGTTTTCCGGCGCTGGCGCTGGACTGGGACGCCGTCACCGGCGTGCCGTCAGCGGCATAGCGAATCGCATCCTCCAGCAGGCGCGCCAGCGGCAGCGCTTTTCCGGTCAGCGTCTGCGAGATCTTGAGCGCTTCATCCCAGCCGCTGACGGTCCCGGCGACGGTCAGCGCCGCTTGCGGCCCGCGGTGCGGAATTTGCGCCAGCCCGGCGTAGGCTTCCGGGGTGGCCAGCGACCCCGCCGCGCCGCTGGCGTCAATGGCTATCGGTTCGCCCTCCGGCGGGACGATAAGCCAGAAGCCATCGCCGCCCAGGCCGTTCATATGTGGGTAAACCACCGCAATGGTGGCCGCCGCGGCGACCATGGCTTCTATCGCGCTGCCGCCTTCGCGCAGCACGGCAACCGCGCTTTGGCTGGCCAGATGGTGCGGGGCGACCGCCATCCCGTGGGCGGATACATTACTCTGCATGGGTTGTCCTCATGATCCAAACGTGATGCCAACGCTGCAAAAGCTGTTCCACTTTGCGCGTAAAGTTTCATTCGTCAGGGGACGGACCTTTTTCTTAAACTGGCATGCATTATGAAAGGGCTCACATCATGTATAGTTTGATGAAACAAAAGTTACAGAGGCCGTATGGAACAACTGGATGAACGCTTGAAAGGGCAATATGCCTCATTGTCGCCTCAGGAACAGCGGGTGGCGGATTTTATTTTCGATCACTTCGACGACCTGATTAGCTATAACAGCGCCGAGCTGGCGCAGCTGAGCGGGGTGTCAAAAGCCACGGTGAGCCGTCTGTTTAAGCGGCTGGGCTACGAAAAATATAAGGATATGCGCGATGAGCTGCGCACGTTACGTCAGAGCGGAATGCCGCTGACCGATCATCGCGATGCGGTGCAGGGGAACACGCTGCTGGCGCGGCACTATAAACAGGAAATGGCGAATCTGACGCAGTGGGTCAATGCGCTCGACGCGCAGCAGTTTGCCGATGCGATTAGCGGGATGGTCGATGCCCGGCGCATTGCGATCATCGGAATGCGCAACTCCTGGCCGGTGGCGCTGCACCTGCGCCAGCAGCTGCTGCAGGCGCGCGGGCAGGTACAGGTGCTGCCGCAGCCGGGGCAGAGTTTAAGCGAAGAGCTGGTGGATCTGACGGCGGACGATCTGGTGGTGGTTATGGCTTTTCGCCGCCGTCCGCGCATTATTCGCCCGCTGTTGCAGCAGCTCCAGCTGCGCGGTATTCCGGTACTGCTGATTTGCGAACCGCAGGCATACAGCCTGTTTCCGCTGTCCCGCTGGCAGCTGTGCGCCCCCCTGGATAGCGTCTCGGCCTATGACAGCTACAGCTCGGTAAACAGCTTGATCAACCTGCTGGCGAATGCGTTTTTACACGAAATTCTCGATAAAGGCCGTCCGCGCATCCACGATATAGCCACCCTCTATCAGCAGCTGGACGAGCTTGAGCAACGATAATGGGGCCTCAGACTGGTGCTTTGCTCTTTTGTGGTGCAATAAAATAGTGGGGAAATGAGCTCCGTTTTCCCACTTCTTTCCGCTATATCCTGTTTATTCTCTCTTTTTTTGCGCTTTCTGGCGTGGCCCTCTCATTTTTTGTATCTGGCACATTAGTTGCAGAAGTTTATTTAAAGAATCTTTTGTTTCATACTAACGTAACGGGTAAACATCATGAAAAAACTGCTGATCGCACTGGCCGGGGCCGCTTGTCTGTTCACGCAAATCACAGCGGCAAAAGCCGACCAGCTGCAGGATATTGAAAAGCGCGGCGTGATTCGCATTGCGGTACCGCAGGATTTCCCGCCGTTCGGTTCGGTGGGAACCGATCTCCAGCCGCAGGGCTATGACATCGATATGGCGCGTTACCTTGCCAGTCAGATGAAGCTCAAGCTGCAGCTGGTGCCGGTCACCAGCGCCAACCGGGTACCTTATCTGCAAACCGATAAAGTTGACCTGGTGATCTCCAGCCTCGGTAAGAATGCCGAGCGCGAGAAGGTGATTGATTTCAGCCGCGCCTATGCGCCGTTCTTCCTCGGCGTGTTTGGCCCGAAAGGGGCGGAGATCAAAGAGGCGGCGGCGCTGAGCGGGAAAACCATCGGCGTGACCCGCGGTGCGGTGGAAGATATGGTGCTGACCGGTATCGCGCCAAAAGAGGCGCAGATTAAACGCTACGAAGACAACAACACCACGCTGTCGGCTTATCTCTCCGGGCAGGTACAGTACGTGGCGACCGGGAACCTGGTGGTAGCGGCGATCGCCCGCCAGAATCCGGCGAAAGCGCCGGTACCGAGTTTTATGCTGAAAGATTCGCCGTGCGTGATTGGTCTGAAAAAGAATGAACCGGCGCTGAAAGCCAAAGTGGATGCGCTGATTGAGCAAGGCATCAAAGACGGTACCCTCAACGCGTTATCGCAGCAGTGGCTGAAAGCGCCGTTGCCCGCCGACTTTTCCGCATAAGGTCAGTGAATGACGGAACAACTTCATTTTTCTGCGCTCTGGCCGCACTGGCCGGAGCTGCTGGCCGGGCTGTGGGTGACTATTCAACTGACGGTCATGGCCACGATCGGCGGCCTGGCTATCGGCATTTTGGGGGCCGCCATTCGCAGCGGGCGGCCATCGTGGTTGAGTCGGATTTGGGGCGGCTATGTGGAGCTGATTCGCAACACGCCGTTCGTGGTCCAGCTGTTTTTTATCGTCTTTGGGCTGCCTAACCTCGGGCTCAAGATGACGGCGGGTGAAGCCGCGCTGCTGGCGATGGTGGTCAACCTTGGCGCCTACAGTACCGAGATTGTCCGCGCCGGGATCCAGGTGACGCCAAAAGGGCAGTGGGAGGCCGGGCGCGTGCTGGGGCTGAGCCGCACGCAGACCTTTATCCGGGTGGTATTACCGCCGGCGCTACAGCGGATTTATCCGGCGCTGGTCAGTCAGTGCATTATCGTGATGTTGGGATCGTCGGTGGTTTCTCAGGTCTCTTATGAAGAGCTGACCTTTGCCGCCAACCTGATCCAGTCGCGGACGTTTCTGAGCTTCGAGGTCTATCTGGTGACGACGGGGATCTACTTAGTGTTATCGATAACGCTGCGTCAGCTGCTGATGGCGGCAGGGCGAAAATGGCTGGGGGTGCAGGCATGATGGTCACCTTTACCGACTGGGACATTATTCGCAATCTGCTGCTGGCCGGCCGCTGGACGGTGCTGCTGTCGCTGGTGGCCTTTATCGGCGGCGCGCTGGTGACGTTGCCGCTGCTACTGCTGCGCCTGACCGGCGGACGTCAGGTCAGACGTCTGATTCGCGGCTATATCGAACTGTTTCAGGGGACGCCGCTGCTGATGCAGCTGTTTCTGGCCTTTTTCGGCGTGGCGCTGTTCGGCATCGATGTTTCGCCGTGGACCGCTGCGTCGATGGCGCTGACCTTCTACACCAGCGCCTTTTTACTTGATATCTGGTTTGGCAGCATCCGCGCGTTGCCGAAAGGGCAGTGGGAAGCTTCGCGCTGTCTGGGCCTCAGTTTCGCCCAGACGCTGTTTCGCGTCATTGCGCCGCAGGCGCTGCGTATCGCCATTGCGCCCACCGTGGGGTTTGCGGTGCAGGTGGTGAAAGGTACCGCGCTGGCATCGATTATCGGCTTCGTCGAGCTGACCAAAGCCGGCACGATGCTGACCAACGTCACCTATCAGCCGTTTAAAGTCTTTGCGCTGGTGGCGCTGGGCTACTTCATTCTGTGCTACCCGCTGTCCCGCTACAGCCGCTATCTGGAGAATAAATTCAATGCCTCTCATCACCATTAATCAGATGCAGAAGTACTACGGCGACAACCACGTGCTGAAAGGTGTCGATCTGGACATCGAGATGGGCGAGGTGATTTCCATTATTGGCCGTAGCGGCTCGGGGAAAAGCACGCTGCTGCGCTGCATCAACGGGCTGGAAGGTTATCAGGATGGCAGCATCAAACTGGGCGGCATGACCATCACCGACCGCGATTCGCAGGCCCGCGAGATCAGCCGTTCCGTCGGGATGGTGTTCCAGAACTTTAACCTGTTTCCGCACATGACCGCGCTGGAAAACGTCATGCTGGCGCCGCGACGGGTGCTGAAAAAAAGCGCCGCCGAATGTCGTGAGCTGGCGCAGCGAATGCTGGAGAAGGTCGGTCTTGGCGATCGGCTGGACTATTATCCTTCCAGTCTCTCCGGCGGCCAGCAGCAGCGGGTGGCGATTGCCCGCGCGCTGGCGATGTCGCCAAAGGTGTTACTGTGTGACGAGATTACCTCGGCGCTGGATCCTGAACTGGTGGGTGAAGTGCTCAAGGTTCTTGAGCAGCTGGCTGCTGAGGGAATGACGCTGATTCTCGTCACCCATGAAATGAATTTTGCCCGTGAAGTGGGCGATCGGGTGGTGTTTATGCATCAGGGACGGGTCTGGGAACAGGGTGACAGTAAAACGCTGTTTGCCAACCCGCAGACCAATGAACTGAAGCAGTTTATCTCCTCCGTTCGCGGCCTGAATTAATCAAAGGACTCTAAAATGGATATCGCTCAATTTTCGCAACTCAACCCGCCGCCGCGCCTGCTGATGGGACCGGGGCCGATTAACGCCGACCCGCGCGTGCTGCGCGCCATGTCGAGTCAGCTGATTGGTCAGTACGATCCGGCGATGACCCACTATATGAATGAGGTCATGGCGCTGTATCGCGGGGTGTTCCGTACCGAAAACCGTTGGACGATGCTGGTGGACGGCACCTCGCGCGCGGGAATCGAAGCGATTCTGGTATCGGCTATTCGCCCTGGCGATAAGGTGCTGGTGCCGGTATTTGGCCGCTTCGGCCATCTGCTGTGCGAAATCGCCCGCCGCTGTCGTGCCGAGGTTCACACCATCGAGGTACCGTGGGGCGAAGTCTTCACTCCCGATCGGATTGAAGACGCCATCAAACGCGTGCGTCCGCGCCTGCTGCTGACCGTGCAGGGCGACACCTCGACCACCATGCTCCAGCCGCTGGCGGAGCTGGGCGATATCTGTCGCCGTCACGAGGTGCTGTTTTACACCGACGCGACCGCCTCGCTGGCCGGCAACGCCCTGGAGACCGATGCCTGGGGGCTGGATGCGGTGTCGGCAGGCATGCAGAAATGCCTCGGCGGCCCGTCCGGAACCTCGCCGATTACCCTCAGCGCGCGCATGGAGGAGGTGATTCGCCGCCGCAAATGCGTGGAGGAGGGCATTCGTACCGACGCCCACCTTGATGGTGTGGATGAGATGGTTTACTCCAACTACTTCGACCTCGGCATGGTGATGGACTACTGGGGGCCGGAGCGCCTGAATCACCACACCGAAGCTACATCGGCGCTGTTTGGCGCCCGCGAATGCGCGCGCCTGATCCTGCAGGAGGGGCTGGATCAGGGGATCGCCCGGCATAAGCTGCATGGCGATGCGCTGCTCAAAGGCATTCAGGCGATGGGGCTGGAGACCTTTGGCGACCTGCAACATAAGATGAACAACGTGCTCGGCGTCATGATTCCGCAGGGCATCAACGGTGACCAGGTACGGAAACTGATGCTGGAAGATTTCGGCATTGAGATCGGCACCTCCTTTGGCCCGCTGCATGGCAAAGTGTGGCGCATCGGCACTATGGGCTATAACGCGCGGAAAGATTGCGTGCTGACCACGCTCAGCGCTCTGGAGTCGGTACTGAATTACCTGAAATTCTCTACCACCCAGGGCGCGGCGATGCAGGCGGCGTGGGATCACTATTGCAGCGAGAGTGCGCGATGAATCAATCAACACGCCAGCAGGCGGAGATGATGGCGGCCGCGGAGCGGGTGATGGCCCGCGCCGATGAGCTGGCCGCGATCAGCGAAACGGCAGAAGGACTGACCCGGGTGTATCTCTCGCCGCAGCATTTGCAGGCCAATCAGCAGGTGGCGCGCTGGATGACGCAGGCGGGGATGACCGTCTGGCAGGATAGCGTCGGGAACATTTGCGGGCGCTATGAAGGCGAGCAGGAGGGGGCGCCGGCAATTCTGCTGGGGTCGCATCTGGATACGGTACGCAATGCCGGGCGCTACGACGGCATGCTGGGGGTGCTCACGGCGATTGACGTGGTGGAAAACCTGCATCAGCAGGGGCGTCGCCTGGCGAAAGCGATAGAGATTGTGGGTTTCTGCGACGAAGAAGGGACCCGTTTTGGCATCACGTTGCTGGGCAGCCGCGGCCTGACGGGAACCTGGCCAGAGAGCTGGCTGACGCAGACCGATGCCCAGGGGATCAGCGTGGCGCAGGCGATGGTGCAGGTCGGGCTTGATCCTGCGCGAGTCAGTCTGGCCGCGCGTCCGACGGCGGATATCGCTGGTTATCTGGAGCTGCACATTGAGCAGGGGCCGTGCCTTGAGCAAGCGGGGCTGGCGCTCGGGGTGGTGGAGGCGATCAACGGTGCCCGCCGCCTGAACTGCCGTTTTACCGGCGAAGCGGGCCATGCCGGAACGGTTCCGATGAGTCAGCGTCGGGATGCGCTGGCCGCCGCCGCCGAATGGATGGTCCTCATTGAGACGACAACCCGGCAGCACGGGGGAAACCTGGTGGCTACGGTGGGGACGCTGCGCTGCGCCCCGGGTGCGGTTAACGTCATTCCCGGCGAGGTGGCGCTGACGCTGGATATTCGCGGCCCGCAGGATGGTCCGCTCGACGCGCTGCTCGCCACGTTGCTGGATGCCGCGCAGGCGATAGCCGCTCGTCGCCATCTGCACTTTGCCGCCGAAGCGTTCTACCACATCGCCGCGACCGCCTGCGATCGGCGGCTACAGGCGGTGTTGACGCAAGCCGTCAACGAGGTTCAGGGGCGCTCGCTGTCCCTGCCGAGCGGCGCCGGGCACGATGCGATCGCCATCGCCGAACGTTGGCCGGTAGGTATGCTGTTTGTGCGCTGCAAAGGCGGCGTCAGCCACCACCCGGCGGAGTCCGTGACCCGGCAGGATGTGGCGTTGGCTATCGCCGCGTTTCGCCGCGCGACCTGGGCGCTGGCCGAAAACGCATAAGTCGTCCCGCGCGGTCGCACTCGCGGCTTCTTCTGCGCCGGCGCCGCGCTGGAGGCCGCTGACCGGCGGCAGATTGACCGCAGTGAAGGGCTATTTTTACGCGAAAGTAGCACAAAGTGCTAAATGTGCGGGTGATGAACTCTATACCATCCGCGGCACTGACCTCGTCGCCATGGATTGGTAGTCAGTTGGAATAATTCCGCGGGGTCAGTCTGCTCTTCTTGTCAAGCATCGATGACGCCTTTAACCCTCAGATAATCATCATTTTTATTCGCTGAAAATTCCCCGACTGTTATGCTACCTTGTGAAAAGATATGCTGCTGACGAGAGACATGCCGATGCTGAATTCAGATAAGAGTATTAATATACAGACGCAGTCCTCCCGTTCCGGGATGAATCTTTTCCCCGCATTACTGGTGATTATCGCCGTTTCCACATTGTGTGTCGTGATATCGAAACCATTAGGTCCCTGGGAGGTTATCTTCGCCAACGCCGGGCTGTATATTGATCTGTTAGCCTTATTGTTCCTGGTGTTTATGTTATGGATTTCGGCAAAAGTCAGAATGAGCTATGTCGCGGTAAACTGGGTGCGCTACGGGCTGTTACTCTGGATAGCCGGCGGCACCTTTGATTTAATGGACGAGATATTTGTCCAGCCGAAATGGATGGGCTATTACTGCGAAGATCTGCTCCGTCTTTCCGGCATGCTGTTGACGACTATCGGCATCTACAAAATTATCGAGCGTATTAACGTGCTGTACGTGGACGCGCGTTCTCAATCGTTAAAAGACGAGCTGACTCAACTGCCTAACCGGCGCTTTTTCATTGATACTATCCGGGAAAAACAGGGCCATCAGCTGGCGCTGATGATTCTGGATATTGATTTTTTCAAGAAGATAAATGATACCTACGGCCATCTGGTGGGCGATGAGGTGCTATTCGCGTTGGGTAAACAGCTGGCAAAATTAACCAGCGATAAAATTCTGCCGGCCCGGATTGGTGGCGAAGAGTTTGCCATTATTGTTGACGGAATGTCGGCCGAAGAGGTGCGCAACCTGGCGCAGTCCATTCTGGAGAATGTCCGCTCCATTCTGATTAATCATGATTATCCGCTGTCGGTCAGCATTGGCGTCGGCATGCGTGAAAAAGATGAAGCGCAGGATGCGTTTATTAAGAAGGTGGATGAAGCGCTCTACCAGGCTAAACATAACGGCCGCGGACGCGTCGAGTGGGCCGCATCCTGAGGCCGCTACCCCTGCTGCGCACTGCGACAATGGCGGCGATATTCGGAAGGCGAACGTTCGGTATAGCGTTTAAACACCCGGCAAAAATAGTTGCTGTCGATAAAGCCGCAGTTGTGGGCAATCTCTTTGACTTTTAAGTCGTAACCCCGCAGCAGCTTTTTGGCCTGCTCCAGTCGGACGCGGGTCAGGTATTCGTTAAAACCGACGGAACCCGATTTCTGAAAAATGTGCGACAGGTAGTTTGGGGTGATATGAAAACGTTTCGCCACCGATTCGCGGGTTAACGGCTGGCTGAGATTCTCCTCCAGATAATCCTGTACCGCCATAAACAGATCGCGGCTGCGGCTGACCCGCATCTCCAGGCCGACCAGCTGTTCAAGGCAGTGGCTCAGCAGCGCCGACACCACAAGCCGGGCGGTGACCGGGTCTGGCTGCAGACAGATTTCGTTCAGCGCCAGCAGCAGATAAGAGCCCACGCGCGGCCCCAGGCGGGCGACGCTTTGTTTCTCCGTTCGCAGCCGTTTACCGTCCCAGTGCTGGATGCAAAACCCCAGCTTTTGTCTGCCAAATAAAATACTTAAGGTCGATGCCTGACCGGTCCACTGCGGGCAGGTCCACTTTCCCGCCTGGACATAAAGCACCTGCGATGTTGACAGCACCATATCGGACAAGGGTAAACCGTTCTCCCGCAGCTCGCCCTCCAGCACAATCTCCAGACGCGGAAACGCGACCTGATAGGCCAGTTCCGGGACAGAAATATCCGGTTCCGGGAACCTGACCAGCAGCCTGTCCTTCTGATTGACCAGACGATTTAAAATATCCGGCAGATCTTCAATCATCCCTTCACCCCGAGAGCGAACTATTATCCTGTTGAATATAATCTATTTAATATCCGCAGATCTCTTTTAGTTCGCCCGATTGAGCGCGCAGAGCCAGCCTGCGGCCGCCTGAGTCTCAGAGTTTGACGATCATCACACTTTGCCTCCCCGCGTACGGATGTCCAGTTTTTCGTAGGAATCGCCTCATGTATTTCCCCTGGCCGACGATTAGAGTTTATTTCGTGTTATCGAAAGGTTAAGGAAAGGAAATATGGAACATCAATCTGCTGTCTATCTGGATGCCCTCGGCGCCAACATCGCCTTATCCGACAAAATGAAACAGGAGCTGGATACGCTTGGCTACACCGTGGTGCATCATCTGGCCGACCCGGCGTGGCTGGCGGCGATGCGCGAGCTCATCGATACGCTTGTCGAGAGCGAGGGGGATAACCTGGCCATGGAACACCATCAGGAGGCGACCGCGACGCGCATTGCCAACCTGGTGAATAAAGGGGTGATTTGGGAGAAGGTGTGGTCCCATCCGCTGGTGCTGTCGGCCTGCCGCTATATTTTTCAGGGCGATTTTAAAGTGTCCAGCCTGAATGCGCGCGAGGCGCTGGTTAACGGCGGCCACCAGCCGCTACATGCCGACTGGAAAAAACCGCGTCCCGATTTTCCCAAAGTGCATCTGGTGAATACCATCTGGGCAATCGATGATTTGAGTGCTGAGAATGGCGCCCCGCGAATTATTCCCGGTACGCATCTGCGCCCGGAGCTGCCCGAGGAGGTCCTGAGCGACCCTGAACTGCCGCACCCGGATGAGGTGGTGTTTGCCGCCCCGGCGGGGAGCGTAATGATTTATAACGCACATACCTGGCACGGCGGAACCTGTAATACCACCGGCAGCAGAAGACGGGTGCTGCACGGTTTATACATTGACCGCCAGGACAGCGCGCAGCAGGACCAGCGGCGCTGGCTAAAGCCGGAAACCGCCAGTCGCCTGACGCCGGCGCAAAAATGGCTGCTGGATGTGGAGTAAGCCCGGGCGTCCATTTTTTGCCAGATGGCGGCGGGATAGATTATTTGCCCGGGCTATGGCCCGGCATCCCTTGTCGGTCTGGTATCAAGTAGCCCCGGTAAGCGTAGCGCCACCGGGGAGAGACTCCCGGGCGGCGGGATAAATTATTTGCCCGGGCTACGGCCCGGCATCCCTTGTCGGTTCGGTATCAGGTAGCCCCGGTAAGCGCAGCGCCACCGGGGAGAGGTTCCCGGGCGGCGGGATAGATTATTTGCCCGGGCTACGGCCCGGCATCCCTTGTCGGTTCGGTATCAGGTAGCCCCGGTAAGCGTAGCGCCACCGGGGAGAGGTTCCTGGGCGGCGGGATAGATTATTTGCCCGGGCTACGGCCCGGCATCCCTTGTCGTCCCGGCGGCGCTGCTCTGCTGTCCGGGCGACAAACCGGCAGGCGATAGCGGTTCGTCGTTCCTGAGAAGCAGTGGAATGCGCCAGCCCGCTCTCAGGGGATCTCTAAATAGACGACCGGCTTTTTCATGATGCTTTTTACCGCTTCCGCGATCTGCTGCGGCTGAAGTAAAAACGTTTTGATGCTGGTTTTAATCGTGCGCTGGCCGCAAAAGCGCCTGGCGTCGTCGATTTCAATATCCGTAACCAGCAGGACGACATCGGCCCCGGCAATATCGTCGGGGGTAATTTTATTTTCAATCCCCAGCGCGCCCTGGGTTTCGATTTTGATCTGCCACTTTTCGTGGTGGCCGACTTTTTGTAACCGCTCCGCCGCCATATAGGTATGGGCCACGCCGCTCACGCAGGCCGTGACCGCAACGATCTTGAGATCCATAGCATCCTCCGGGCATTAGCCACCGACAGTTACGCGAAAACCAGCTTGTTCAGCCATGAGAGTGAATCGGTTAATCTCTGCTGCCGATGGCGCTCCGACCTTTGCCATCGCCCATCTCTTGCCCAACAGCGAGTATTTCGGTTCGCCATAGTGGTGAAACGGCAGCAGGTGAATGTCAGGCAGCGCAAACGGCGCCAGGAAGGAGAGAATCTGGCTGAAGTTCTTTTCACACAGGGTAAAGCCGGGAATGAGCGGCACTCTGGGAATGACGTGAACGCCATTTTCCACCAGCCGGCTGAAATTTTCCAGCACCCGGGGGAGATTCAGGGCGAGCTGTTCTCTGGCCTGCCCGGGATCCATCATTTTCAGATCAAACAGCACTTCGTCGCATGCCTGGGCAAGAGGGTAAACGCGGCTGAAGGCGGCGTCGCCCGCCGTTTCTATCGCCGTGTGGATCCCCCACTGGCGCAACGCGCGTAAGAAACGGGTGGCAAACCCGGCCTGCATCAACACCTCTCCACCCGATAGCGTGACGCCGCCGCCCGAGGCACGAAAAAAGATCTCATCTTTCAGAACCTCTTTGAGCAACGCTTCCTGAGTGACATCGCGGCCAATCTGCTCCCATGCGCCGGAAGGGCACTCTTCGACGTCCTGCTGGCAGCGAGCGCAGTGGAGACACCGGCTTTCCCGGCGCACGGTTTCAATTTGGGGGGAGAGGGATTCCGGGTTGGCACACCACGGACAGGTGTGCGGGCAACCTTTAAAAAAGACGACGGTTCTGATCCCCTGGCCATCGTTCAGAGAGTAGCGCTGGAGATTGAAAATGCGCGCCCGGTCGGCGCGCGTCTCGATAACGTCACAGTTGATGCGTGGTGCGGTGGATAATGTCATCCTGGATCTCCTTCGATAACTCCACAAAGAAGGCGCTGTAGCCCGCGACGCGTACCACCAGGCCGGCGAAATCCTGAGGGCGCTGCTGCGCTTCCCGCAGCGTCTGTGCGTTGACCACGTTAAACTGGATATGCTGTAGCTTCAGGCTGGTGAAAGCCTGTAAGAAATCGGCCAGCTTGTTGAGCCCGCTCTCTCCGCTCAGGGTCGCCGGGGTGAACTTCACGTTCAGCAGCGTGCCGTTGGAGAGCAGGTAGTTATCCAGCTTGCTGACCGATTTCAGGACCGCCGTTGGCCCCTGAGAATCCTGGCCGACCATCGGCGACAGACCGCCATCGGCTAACTGCTCGCCGGCCAGGCGGCCATCCGGCGTTGCGCCGACCACCGAGCCGAGCGGAACGTGCGCCGAGACGGTATAGGAACCGGGGGTGAAGTGCCCGCCGCGCGGGTTGCGGTACTGCTCAACCTCTTTACAGTAAAAGCGCAGCAGGTCGGCGCTGATATTGTCTACCTCGTCGATATCGTTGCCATATTTTTCAAAGCGGTGAACCAGTCGGGCGCGGATTTTCTCGCCTTCCGGCGTCTGGAAATTGGCCTTGAGGACCTGAATCAGCTCGTCGTAGCTCATGCGCTGCTGCTCGAAGACCATCCCCTTGAGCGCATGCAGGGAGTCGCTGAGATTGGCGATACCAATTCCCTGAACGCCGGAGAAGTTGTAGCGCGCGCCGCCTTCGGTGATGTCCTTTCCGTGCAACACGCAATCCTGAATAAACGAAGAGAGCAGGGGAACCGGCGCCTGATCCCGGTGGCCGAGGTCGCAAATGTTGCTGCCTTCGACCATCAGCCTGATGTAGTAGCGGATTTTCTCGCGGATCTGCTGAATCAGCCCGTCCCAGCTGATATCGGGGTTACCTTCGTTCTCCAGCATCACGATCTCCATGACCTTCAGCAGGTTGAACATCGCAATATCGTGCAGCCCATAGGTGCGGCCGGGGATAGAGAGTTCGACGCAGCCGACGACGGCATAATCCCGCGCATCCTCCAGCGAGACGCCGCGGTTGAGAAAGGCCGGAACCACCACTTCGTCGTTGAAAATTTGTGGGATCCCGGTGCCTAAGCGGATGGTTTCCGCCGTTTTGTGCAGGAACGGGCGGTCGATCAGTTCGTTGACGCGCACGCCGAGATTGGGCTGCGGCAGACGGACGTTCTGGTAGGCATCCAGCGCGAGAAAGGAGAGCACGTTTACCGCGCTGCGTCCGGTCTCACTCAGGCCGCCGAGCAAGGCGGTATAGCCCGTCGGAAAGCCGGCAAAGTAGCGGGCGCTGCTGGATGAGCGCAGCAGGACAATATCGTTGCACTTGACCCACAGCGATTCCAGCAGCGTTTTCAGCAACGCGGGATCCTCGCCACGGGTTAGCGACGCCTGATAAAACGGCAGCATATACTGGTCAAAACGGCCAAGCGAAATCGAACTGGCGTTGGACTCGTACTGCAGAATGATGTTCATGTACCAGAACAGCTGGCAGGCCTGCCAGAAATCTTCCGGGCGATGCGCGGCGTTATGGCGCGAATGAGCGGCAATCGTCTCCAGCTCCTGGCGTCGCTGCGGATCGTCGCAGCGGCGGGCCATGTCAGCGGCGAGGGTGGCGTAACGCAAAATGTGGCGCTGCGAGGCCGCCAGTAAAATCAGCACCGCCTGATAAAAGTCGTTCTCCGGATGCTGTCGGGCCAGACTTTTCATTTCCGTCGCCAGCGCCGCCAGTCCTTTATTCAGCAGGCGGGGATAATCGATAATGATGTGCCCCTGGCCCTTGTCGGTCTGGTTGATGCTGAAAATCTGCGTGCCTACCGCCGCTTTCACCTCGTTGGTCATCTGGGCGTTAATAACATCTTTCATCGAGCGTTTTTCCCAGTACGGGAACAGCGCTTCACGGTAGATGCGCTTGTCTTCATCGCTGATGGCGAAGCGATCCTGCGGGCGAACCGGGAACCGATCCAGCTCGTTAAGCAACCAGTAGGGGTCCATCTCGGGCGAGACGATGCCGGCGCGCGGTTTGATTGTCCGGTTGCCGGCGATCAGTTCATCATCACGAATCGAAATCTGTACATGGTCAAGGATCCAGGCGGTGGCCTTCGCCCGACGAATCATCGTCGGCTCCCCCTCGGTGCGTTTGTGGCTTTCGGTATAGAGCAGGGCGCGTTCGAGCGAGATTTCCCGCGGGTGAGCGAACAGGCCCGCTATTAAGCGTTGGGTACGATTGGTCATGACAAACTCCATGTGAACGCCCTCTCCACGCGCGGATTGAGGCAATTCGCGATGCGCGTTGCGCACGGACTGCCGGTCACAATGACGCTCGTGGAGCGGGGCGCTGAGTCTTGCGCAGCGTCGCTGCGCGCGACGGTATTCAGGCTTTCTGCGAAAGATGGCTGTCGATTTTGTTCATAATGGCGTCAGCCCGCTTCACGGCATCGCTGATATTGACGCGAACGATGGTTTTACCGGCAAACCGCTCTTCACTCTTGATGCCGATATCTTTGGTCAGAATCACGATATCGGCGCTGGCGACATCGTCTGCCGACAGCTCATTTTCAATACCGATGGAGCCCTGGGTCTCCACCTTGACCTGCCAGCCTTTGGCTGTGGCGGCGCTCTCCAGCGACTCCGCTGCCATGTAGGTGTGTGCGACGCCGGACGGGCAGGCGGTAACGGCGATAATCCTGGTCATAAACTATTCCTTCTGCGGTTTCAGTTAATTTCGAAATCAAGATCCAGTTCGTCATCGGCTTTGGCTTCTGACGCTTTCTTCCTGGTGAGGGCTTTAAGCACGATGACGCAGGCGGCGCTGACCAATGCCCCGACCAGCAGGCCGATGATGAACCCGCCTTTACCCTGAACCACCGGCAGGACAATCAGTCCGCCCCAGCCGGCGTAGCACTGAACGCCGAGCAGGGCGGTCGTCGCGCAGCCGCTGGCGGCGCCAATCATGATCGACGGGATGACGCGCAGCGGGTCGGCGGCCGCGAAGGGGATGGCGCCTTCCGACACGCCAACGCAGCCCATGACCAGCGCGGCTTTGCCCGCTTCTCGCTCCTCTGGCGTGAAGTATTTGCGCCCCACCAGCGTCGCCAGACCCATGCCCAGCGGCGGAATGGCGATCCCGACGGCGGCGATAGCCACCACGCTATAAACCCCCTGGGAGACGCAAATCAGCATGAAGGCGTAGGCCACTTTATTGACCGGCCCCCCCATGTCGAAGGCCAGCATCAGCCCCATGATGATGGCGAGAAGCACGATGCTGCCCTCGCGCATGCCCTGTAGCCAGGTTGTCAGACCGGCGGTGAGCGCGCCGATAGGTTCACCCAGCCCCCACATCATGATCCCGGCCGTAATAAAAGTGCCGATAATGGGGATAACAAAAATGGGCATCACGGAGCGCAGCACTTTGTGGACAGGGATTTTCTTCAGGTAGTAAACCACCAGGCCGCCGATCATCCCGGCGATCAGTGCGCCGAAAAAACCGGCGCCAAAACTGTTGCCGACCCACGCGCCAATGGCGCACGGGGCCAGCGCCGCGCGGTCAGAAATGGAGTAGCCGATATAGGCCGCCAGAAAAGGCACCATCAGGGTCAGTCCGGCGACGCCAATATCAAACAGTTTTTTCAGGTTGGGATCCGTCGCGCCATCGGGCACGGCGCCTTTGCCGTATAGCATGACCGAGACGGCGAGGAGGATCCCGCCGGAGACCACAAAGGGGATCATATGTGAGACGCCGGTCATGAGATGCTGGCGTGTATTTTTTAGTATTTGCACCAGTTCGTTCATTGCTTGCTCCTGAGCGCGCTAACGCTCGTGACAGTATTGTTGCTTCAACAGTAGGAAAATGGCGGGGGAGAAAACAGTAGAGAAAAAGTGCATTTACTGGATATTTGTAAGGTGCGCGTGAAATTGCGATCCACCTCAAATCTTAGGTGTTATGGGGGAATGTTGCGAGCAAACGAGAGAATTGTGAGCCGGAACAGAAAAAAGATCTCTGTGTACAATTTTCCAGTAATTCACTCTTTTCTCGCGTAGTTCCTGCGGCGCGCTTTCTTTACCGTTGAGGCAATGATGTCTTGCTCAGGAGAAAGCCAATGGCCCAGGTTATTAAATTCCGTTGTGATTTGCCAAATGGCGTCCACGCCCGTCCGGCTAGTCTGGTAGAAACGCTATGCAATACCTTTTTGTCTTCTGTTGACTGGTGGAATACGCGCAGCGACCTGCGCGGCAATGCGAAAAGCGCGCTGGCTATTATTGCCACCAACACAATACAGGGCGACGAGTGCCAGTTAATTATCCGCGGTGAGGATGAGCAGCGGGCGCTTGCTGCCCTGTCGGCATTTATTCAGGATGAATTTCCGCACTGCGATACGCCGTTGCCGGCGGCGGAAAGTCCAGAGGTACAGCCGGTTCCGGAATCGCTGTCGCGGCTGAATCCCATCCTGTTGCACGGGCGGCCAGTGTGTGCCGGGAGCGCCGGGGGCACGCTCACCCGGCTGAAATCTTTCGATCTGCGCGACCCGGGCCCGCTGCCCGCTGCCGGGAATGTTGAGCACGAGCAGGCGCTGCTGGATCAAGGTTTGCTGCTGCTGGTTAAAAATATCGAGCTGCGGCTGCTGGATAACGACGGAACCGCCGGCGCCATTCTGGAGGCGCATCGTTCGCTGGCGACGGATGCTTCTCTACGCCAGCATCTGCTTGGCGGGCTGCTGACCGGCCTGAGCTGCGCCCAGGCGATCGTCGCCAGCGGCGAGCACTTCTGCGCTCAGTTCCACGACTCCGGCAACCGCTATTTACAGGAGCGGGTGCTGGACATCCGCGATGTCTGCTTCCAGCTTCTGCAGCATATCTACGGCGAGTCCCGCTTCCCGGCTCCGGGTAAGCTGACCGTCCCGGCGATTTGTCTTGCCGATGAGTTAACGCCCAGCCAGTTTCTTGAGCTGGATAAAACGCTGCTGAAAGGCCTGCTGCTGAGCGGCGGCGGGACCACTTCGCATACCGTGATTCTGGCGCGTTCGTTTAATATTCCGACTCTGGTCGGCGTGGAGATGGCGGCGCTGCAGCCGTGGGTGGGGCAACCGGTATATATCGACGGCAATGCCGGGCTGGTGGCGGTTAACCCGGATGAGGCGGTGACGCGCTACTACCAGCAGGAGGCCTGGGCCGCGGCGCAGTTACGTCGTCAGCAGCAGGCGTGGTTTGATAAAGACGGGGTCACAAAAGATGGCCTGCGTCTGGAGGTGGCGGCCAATATTGCCCACTCCGTTGAAGCCGCCGCGGCGTTTGGCAACGGCGCGCAGGCGGTGGGCCTGTTCCGTACCGAAATGCTGTATATGGACCGGCCCGGCGCGCCGTCTGAAGATGAACTGTATAATATTTTTTGCCAGGCGCTGGAACCGGCGAAGGGCCGCAGCATTATTATTCGCACCATGGATATCGGAGGCGATAAGCCGGTGGCCTATCTCAATATCCCGGCGGAAAACAACCCCTTCCTCGGCTATCGCGCGGTGCGAATTTACGAAGAGTACCAGACGCTGTTCCGCACGCAGCTCAGGGCGATTCTGCGCGCCTCGGCGCACGGCTCGTTGAAAATTATGATTCCGATGATCTCCTCGATGGAGGAGATTCTGTGGGTGAAAGAAAGGCTGGCCGAAGCCAGGCAATCCCTGCGCGATGAACATATTCCGTTCGATGAGAAGATCCCGTTTGGCATCATGCTGGAAGTGCCGTCGGTGATGTTTATCATCGACCAGTGCTGTGAAGAGATCGATTTTTTCAGTATTGGCAGCAATGACCTGACGCAGTACCTGCTGGCGGTGGATCGTGATAACAGCAAGGTCACGCGCCACTACAACAGCCTCAACCCGGCTTTTTTGCGCGCGCTGGACTACGCCGTGCAGGCGGTACATCGCCAGGGGAAATGGATTGGTCTGTGCGGTGAACTGGGGGCGAAAGGCTCGGTGCTGCCGCTGCTGGTGGGACTTGGGCTGGATGAACTGAGCATGAGCGCGCCGGCGATTCCGGCGACGAAAGCGCGTCTGGCCCGGCTGGATAGTCGGGCCTGTCGCCAGCTGCTGAACCAGGCTATGCAGTGTCGCACCTCGCTGGAGGTGGAACATTTATTAGCTCAGTTCCGCATGGCCCAGCAGGACGCGCCGCTGATTACCACGCAGTGCATTACCTTAAACAGCGACTGGCGCAGTAAAGAAGAGGTGCTGAAAGGCATGACCGACAATCTGCTGCTGGCGGGGCGTTGCCGCTACCCGCGTAAGCTGGAGGCCGATCTCTGGGCGCGCGAAGCGGTATTTTCCACCGGGCTGGGCTTCAGCTTTGCCATTCCGCACAGCAAGTCGGAACATATTGAGCAGTCCACCATCAGCGTGGCTCGCCTGGCCCGGCCGGTGGCGTGGGGAGAGGACGAAGCGCAATTTGTGATTATGCTGACGCTGAACAAACATGCCGCCGGGGATCAGCATATGCGCATCTTCTCTCGTCTGGCGCGGCGCATTATGCACGAGGCGTTTCGTCACGCGCTGGTCACCGCCGACAGCAGCGAGGCCATCGCCGGGTTATTGCAGCGCGAGCTGGAGCTGTAGTTTCTCCGGCGGAACGGTGCCGCCGGAGAGGCAGGTTAGCGCAAAATCGCCTGGCAGATGGCTTCGCTGACCTGCCGGGTCGAGGCATCCCCCTTCATATCCGGCGTTTTCGGCCCGCTGGCGATAACCTGCTCAATAGCCTGTAAAATACCGTCATGGGCTGCCTGATAACGCGCATCGCCGGCGCCGAGGAAATCCAGCATCATGGCGCCCGCCCAGATAGTCGCTATCGGGTTGGCGATGTTCTGACCGTAAATATCCGGCGCTGAGCCGTGGACCGGCTCGAACAGAGACGGGAAGGTACGCTCCGGATTCAGGTTCGCCGACGGGGCGATGCCAATGGTACCGGTACAGGCCGGGCCAAGATCGGAGAGGATATCGCCGAACAGATTTGAGCCGACGACCACGTCGAAGCGTTCCGGCTGGAGGACGAAGCGGGCGCACAGAATATCGATATGCTGTTTGTCCCAGCGGATCTCAGGATACTCCCGGGCCATGGCTTCTACGCGCTCATCCCAGTAAGGCATGCTGATGGCCAGCCCGTTGGATTTGGTGGCGGAGGTCAGGGTTTTACGCGGGCGGCTTTGCGCCAGTTCAAACGCGTAGCGCAGGATCCGGTCTACGCCGCGGCGGGTGAAGACCGACTCCTGAATCACCATCTCATACTCGGTCCCGGGGTTCACGCGTCCGCCGAGCGAGGAGTATTCCCCTTCGGTATTCTCCCGCACCACGTAGAAATCAATATCGCCGGCTTTTTTACCCGCCAGCGGGCAGGGAACGCCGGGGAACAGGCGCACCGGACGCAGGTTGACGTACTGATCGAACTCGCGGCGAAACTTGAGCAGCGAGCCCCACAGTGAGACGTGATCCGCTACGGTGTCGGGCCAGCCGACGGCGCCAAAATAGAGAGCATCAAAGGTTTTGAGCTGCTCATGCCAGTCGTCGGGCATCATTTTACCGTGGCGGACATAATAGTCGCAGCTGGCCCATTCAATCTGTTCAAAGCTTAATGACAAATCCCAGCGTTCAGCCGCGGCTTGTAAGACGCGAATACCTTCAGGCAGCACTTCTTTACCTATCCCGTCTCCTGGGATGGCGGCAATACGACAGCTTTTCTTCATACCGGTTCTCACTTATCAGCGATGAAAATTGACTTCCTTTCTATCCTATAATTGACTGGTTCATAATTAATCACGCTAACTGGTGAAACATAAAACACAGTTCATGAATAATCTGCCGCTGCTAAATGATTTACGCGTGTTTATGCTGGTAGCCCGCCGCGCCGGTTTTGCCTCTGCCGCCGAAGAGCTCGGCGTTTCGCCCGCCTTTGTCAGCAAGCGCATTTCTTTGCTTGAGCAGACGCTGAATGTGCTGCTGCTGCACCGCACTACCCGTCGGGTCACGATAACCGAAGAGGGCGAGCGCATCTACGAATGGGCGCAGCGCATTTTGCAGGACGTCGACCAAATGATGGATGAGCTGTCCGATGTGCGTCAGGTGCCGCAGGGTACGCTGCGGATTATCAGCAGCTTTGGTTTTGGCCGCCGGGTGGTGGCGCCGGCGCTGTCGGCGCTGTCGCGTCAGTATCCGCAGCTGGAGCTGCGGTTTGATGTTGAAGACCGGCTGGTCGACCTGGTGAATGAAGGCGTCGATCTCGATATTCGCGTGGGTGATGATATTGCCCCCAATCTGATTGCCCGCAAACTGGCGACCAACCAGCGGATTCTCTGCGCTTCACCGGCGTTTCTGGCCCGCTATCCGCAGCCCAGGCAGCTCAGCGATCTGGCGACCTTGCCCTGTCTGGTGATTAAAGAGCGCGATCGACCGTTTGGCGTCTGGCAGCTCCACGGTAAAGAGGGGGAGCAGGCGATTAAGGTGACCGGCCCGCTCGCCTCTAACCACGGGGAGATCGTGCATCAGTGGTGTCTTGACGGGCAGGGGATCTCGCTACGCTCGTGGTGGGATGTCAGTGACAATATCGCCAGCGGTCACCTGGTGCATCTGCTGCCGGAATACTCTCAGCCGGCTAACATCTGGGCGGTGTATGTGTCGCGGCTGGCGACTTCGGCGAAAATTCGGGCCACGGTGGAGTTTTTACGCCACTACTTTCAGCAGCACTATCCGCAGCAATGCGTTGTGAGCCGCGAAACCTGATGCGCAAGATGAGAACACCACCGGCGTTGGCTGTCGGTGGTGCGGACGGCGTTAACGCCGCCGGGCGTTGGCTCAAACAGCGGCGCGCCGGGCGCCGGATCGACGCACCCGGCGGCAGTTGTTCCAGGCGGCGTAGCGGCTCACACGCCGAGGCGGTCGCGCAAGCTGTAGTACGCCGCGCCCATTGCGGTAAACGGAATGCGTAAGCTGCGCCCGCCCGGGAACGGGTAGTGGGGCAGGTTCGCAAAGGCGTCGAAGCGCTCGGCATCCCCGCGCAGCAGCTCGGAGATCAGCCGCCCGGCGAGATGGGTACAGGTGACGCCGTGGCCGCTGTAGCCCTGCATATAGTAGATGTTGTTGTCCAGGCGTCCGAACTGCGGCATCCTCGAAAGCGTCAGCAGGAAGTTGCCGGTCCAGCGATAATCGATTTTCACCCCTTTCAGCTGCGGGAAAGTCTTCAGCAGTTTCGGCATGATCAGCCGTTCAACGTCGTCCGGATCGCGGGCGCCGTAGACGACGCCGCCGCCGTACAACAGGCGGTTATCGCCGGTCAGACGGTAGTAGTCCAGCAGGTAGTTGCAGTCTTCCACGCAGTAATTTTTCGGGATCAGCGAACGGGCGACGTCGTCGGACAGCGGCTCGGTGGTGACGACCTGGGTACCGCACGGCATACTGCGTTTGGCCAGCTCCGGCTCCACTTTGTCGCCAAGGTAGGCGTTTCCGGCGACGATCACGTAGCGTGCGGTCACCTGGCCTTTGGCGGTGCTCACCACCGCCGGGCTGGTGTGCTGGATGCGGATGACCGGCGATTGTTCATAAATCCGACCGCCGTTCAGACGAATGGCATTCGCTTCGCCGATGGCCAGATTCAGGGGATGAATATGACCACCGCTATGATCGAGCAGGGCGCCGGTATAACGATCGCTGTTGACCTCACGGCGGATGGCATTGGCATCCAGCAGCTCCAGCTGGTTGTTACCGTAGCGCTGCCAGTTGGCTTTCTGCTCTTCCAGAGTTTCCAGCTGTTTGTGGTTCATCGCCACAAACAGGCCGCCGGGGCGATAGTCGCACTGAATCTGATAGCGCTGGATACGTTCGCGGATGATCTCGCCACCTTCAAACATCATGCTGCCGAGCATTCTTGCCGCGTCCGGTCCGTAGGTTTTTTCAATGACGTCAATATCGCGGCTATAGGAGTTAACCAACTGGCCGCCGTTGCGTCCGCTGGCGCCAAAGCCAATTCGGGCGCTTTCCAGCAGCACCACGTCGTAGCCCATTTCGGCAAGATGTAGGGCGGAAGAGAGGCCGGTGTAGCCGCCGCCGACGACGCAGACGTCGCAGCTGATGGATTCGCTCAGCGTCGGAAACGGTGCGTATTTGTTGGCGCTGGCGGCGTAATAACTGGTGGTATGTTCGGTCATGATTAAGACTCCAGAGTCATCCAGATCGTTTTCAGTTCGGTGAATTTTTCCAGCGCGTGCAGAGATTTATCGCGTCCGTTGCCGCTTTGTTTATAGCCGCCAAACGGGACGGTCATATCACCATCGTTATAGTTGTTCACAAAAACGGAGCCCGCTTTCAGGCGGCGGCTCATGCGGTGGGCGCGGGAAAGATCGCGGGTCCAGACCGCTGCGCCCAGGCCGTAATGGCTGTCGTTGGCAAGCCGCAGTGCCTCTGCTTCTGAGGTGAAGCGGGTGACCACCAGTACCGGGCCGAAAATCTCTTCCCGACTCAGGGGAGAGGCCGGATCGACATCAACGAAAATGGTCGGGCCGACGGCGGCCGGCCACGGATTTTTCCGGCCATCGAGCAGTAAGGTGCTGTGACTTTCTCCCACGCGGATAAAACTGTGGACGCTGTCGGCATGGGTGTTATCAATCAACATGCCCATGGTGGTGTTGGGGTCGAGCGGGTTGCCCGGCTGCCAGAGGCGAGCCTGCTCCTGCAGACGGCTGAGGAACTCATCGGCAATGCTCTCTTCAACCAGCAGGCGGGTACCCGCGATGCACACCTGGCCCTGGTTGTAAAAGATGCCGCCGGCGGTGGCGTTGACCGCTTTTTGCAGATCCGGGCAGTCGGCAAAGACGATATTGGCGCTTTTCCCCCCCGCTTCCAGCCAGACGCGCTTCATGTTGCTGTCGCCGGCATCTTTTAACAGCTGTTTGCCGGTGCGGGTAGAGCCGGTAAAGGTGATGACCTCAACGTCCGGGTGCAGCGACAGGGCCTGGCCCGCCTCGTGGCCAAACCCGCTGATCACGTTCAGCACGCCGTCCGGCAGCCCGGCTTCTTTCGCCAGGCCAGCAAGGCGCAGGGCGGTGAGCGGTGATTTTTCAGACGGTTTAAGCACGATGCTATTGCCGGTGGCCAGCGCCGGGCCGAGTTTCCAGCAGGCCAGCAGCAGCGGGAAATTCCACGGGACCACGGCGGCAATCACGCCTACCGGCTCACGGACGATCATCGCCAGTTCATTGACGCCGGTAGGGGCGACTTCGCCATACACTTTGTCGATGGCTTCCGCATACCAGCGGATCGCCCGCGCCGCGCCGGGGATATCGTCGCGCAGGCTGTGGCGGATCGGCTTTCCGGTATCGAGCGTCTCCAGCAGCGCCAGCTCTTCACGGTGGCTTTCCATCAGGTCCGCCAGCTTATTGAGCACCGCTTTACGCTGCGCGGGTGAGGTCTGCGACCAGTCGCCGCGTTCAAAAACGCGGCGCGCGGCCTGAACAGCGAGGTCGACGTCGGCCTTTTTACCGCGGGCGACATGCGCCAGAGTTTGCTGGGCGGCAGGGTCGATGGTTTCAAACGTGGTATTATCGACAGCAGAGCAGTATTCGCCATTAATAAATAACCGCGTTTCAATCTCCATGCTTTTCGCTTTATCCTGCCACCAGGCCAGATGTTTGAAATCCATATAAGACTCCTTAATCACATAATCGAATAGTGGGCATTTCAGACAGCACAGGGCGCAGGGCGTCCCCGGAGTCAGATACCGTCTTTCGCGCGTTTTATTTGCGCGTATTATTGAGGCCAGCAGGAAATAAGATTCCGCACTACGCTGCGTATTATTTGCGTGTTCTTCGCTCCGCCGGAAACAGGGCATCCGACGGAGCAGGCCAGAAGAAAGCCTGAAACCTGCTCAGGCTAAAAAATCAGAATGTGGTGGGAGTATGGGCACTGATAATTCGGCAAATGCCGGCCGAAGTATTGCTGAAACTGTGCGGTATGCCGGTATTTATGGCATAGCTTTGCCCAGCCACCAGATGATACGACTGACCATTTATGACCAGTACGACTTCACCTTCCAGTATGGTGCCAATTTCCTCACCTTGATGTTTGATCCTCTCCCCGGTTGTGGTTCCAGGCTGGTAAGTTTCAAAAATCATCGCCAGCGTACGGTTCGGATTTCCGTTATGCACCAGCTTCATCGAAACCCCCTGACTGCCGATTTCGATAAGGTCATCCTGATTAATAACCACCTGCGGTTCATCAGGTTTTTCTGGTTCAGAAAAGAATTCCGAGAGCGACAGCCCATAAACTTTCAGCAGCTTTTGCAGCGTACTGATGGCAGGACTGACTTTGTCCTGTTCTATGGTACTGATGGCACTATGTGTTAACCCAGACAGTTCGGCGGCACGACGTTGTGAGAGACCCAGCTGTTGGCGGATCTCTGACAGACGTTTTCCTGGCGCCAGTCCGTCATCGCTCATATTTGCATTTCCTTAACTGTAATGGTCAGAGTCGCGGCTTTTCAGCCATGCGCTTCTGACAGGCGGTGATAAAACCTTCAAACAACAAACGCGACAGGGCGTATTCACTACTGTTCCATTCCGGATGCCACTGTACCCCCAGCGCGAAGGGGTGGTCATTAACGCTGACCGCTTCTGCCAGCCCATCGGAAGAACGGGCTTCGACGCGCAGACGCGAGCTTAATGTCTTTGCTCCCTGCCCATGTAGCGAGTTTACCCAAAACGTGTTGCAGCCCGGTATTAACTGAGAAAGTAATCCTCCTTGCTGAACCTGTACTTCGTGAGACGGCGCATATTGCTGCTCAACCGGCAGTTCCGGATCTTCGCGATGTTCGAGGAGCTCCGGCTGCTCGAAAAGACGACGATACAGAGTCCCACCGGTGGCGACAACCAGTTCCTGTAACCCACGGCAGATGGCGAAAATGGGGATGCGCCTTTCGAGCGCGGCGTTAATCAGTGCCATGCTCAGAAGATCACGCCCGGGATCGGCGTCAGGCTCATCGCCGTTTTCACCATAAAGGTGCGGCTGCACATTGCTGGGGCTGCCCGGCAGGTAAATTCCGTCCAGTTGAGGTAACAACGCGGCAAGCAGTTCCGGTTCAGCCAGCGCATGCGGCAGGGCAATCGGTAATCCACCGGCGTTAATTATTGCATTCAGGTATTTTTCTTGCAGGGTCTGGGTCTGGTGACCCTTCAGCCTGTTCCTGCACATCACGACACCAATAACTGGCTTGTACATTATATTTTCCATGATCGCCCTCACAAAGTGGACTAAATTATGACCATTTAGCGCTTGAAATGGCCATATCGTTCAATATTTTCTCAATCTAGCAGTGAGAATTGCCGTTTGCAAACTTAATTTAACATTTGACAAACATTTTGTTTGCATACACATTCGAAGAGTGGACATTATATTTAACGGCAAGAAAGCCCGGCTCCGAAACCAACACAACGGCGGTGAATGATGGAAACCAATATTGTAGAAGTTGAGAATTTTGTTCAGCAGTCAGAAGAGAGACGGGGCAGCGCATTCACCTGGGAAGTGAAGCGCTACCTTGAGCAGTATCCGAATACGCAGTATGTCGATGTGCTGCTGACCGATCTGAACGGCTGTTTCCGCGGGAAGCGCATCCCGGTCTCCAGCCTGAGCAAACTGGAAAAAGGGTGCTACTTCCCGGCCTCCGTTTTTGCCATGGATATTCTGGGAAATGTGGTAGAAGAGGCCGGTCTCGGCCAGGAGATGGGGGAACCGGACTGCACCTGCGTACCGGTACCGGGTACCTTAACGCCTTCTGCTGCCGACCCGGCATTTATCGCGCAGCTGCAGCTGACCATGGTTGATGAAGATGGCGCTCCCTTTGACGTTGAGCCGCGGAACGTTCTCAATCGACTCTGGCAGCAGCTGCGCCAGCGTGGGTTGTTCCCCGTGGTAGCGGTAGAGCTGGAGTTCTATTTACTCGATCGTAAACGCGATGCTGAAGGCTATCTCCAGCCGCCTTGCGCGCCGGGTACCGGCGATCGCAACACCCAAAGCCAGGTCTATTCCGTGGATAACCTCAACCACTTCGCCGACGTGCTCAACGATATTGATGAGCTGGCCCAGCTGCAGCTGATTCCGGCCGATGGCGCGGTGGCGGAAGCGTCGCCGGGTCAGTTCGAAATCAACCTTCATCATACCGATAACGTGCTGGATGCCTGCGATGATGCGCTGGCGTTAAAACGCCTCGTGCGTTTGATGGCCGAGAAGCATAAGATGCATGCCACTTTTATGGCCAAGCCTTATGAAGAGCATGCCGGTAGCGGGATGCATATCCATATCAGCATGCAAAACAACAAGGGTGAAAACGTCCTCGCGGATGCCAATGGCGAAGATTCTGCGCTGTTGAAACGCGCGCTCGCCGGGATGATTGACCTGATGCCGGCGTCGATGGCGCTGCTGGCGCCAAACGTCAACTCATACCGCCGCTTCCAGCCGGGTATGTATGTGCCGACGCAGGCCTCCTGGGGGCATAACAACCGGACGGTGGCGCTGCGGATCCCCTGCGGCGACCGCCAGAATCACCGCGTGGAGTATCGCGTGGCGGGGGCCGACGCCAACCCGTATCTGGTGATGGCGGCAATTTTTGCCGGCATTTTGCACGGTCTGGACAATACGCTGCCGTTGCAGGAAGAGGTGGAAGGCAACGGCCTGGAGCAGGAAGGGCTGCCGTTCCCGATCCGTCAAAGCGATGCGCTGTGGGAGTTTATGCAAAACGATAGCCTGCGCGAGCGCCTGGGTGAACGTTTCTGCCACGTTTACCACGCCTGTAAACATGACGAATTACTGCAATTTGAGCGTCTTATCACAGAAACAGAAATTGAGTGGATGTTGAAAAACGCCTGATTGTCGCCCCGCAAGGGGCCTGTAGATTTGATCGACAAGTAGCATCATACGGCCTGAGCGGAGCCTGGTCGGACGTTTTTGCTGGGAGTCCAGCCATTTCCCGGATGTCGCGTAAAGGAGCGCAGGCGATAACGGGGCTTCAGTTAACGACACAGTGTGTGACGAGGTAAGAGATGACGCCGATGTTCAAATATCCGCAGGGAGAAGGGGGCCATGAAGGCCGCAATAACACAGAATTAACCGCCGTAAGTCGATACGTTTTAACCGATTATTTATGCCTTACCCCCTTGCTAAGCAGGTTTGTTACCCGGTCATTGCGCCTACAAACCCACGTTTACATGGGGGGGTATGACTATGGCTGCTAACGCTTCTCTCGACATCTCATCCGAGGCGGGAAAACCTCGTCTGCGCAAGTCGCTCAAGCTCTGGCAGGTGGTGGTTATGGGGCTGGCCTATCTCACGCCGATGTCGGTATTTGATACGTTTGGTATTGTGTCGGGTATCAGCAATGGCCACGTGCCGGCCTCCTATATTCTGGCGTTGGCTGGGGTGCTGTTCACCGCTATTAGCTATGGCAAGCTGGTCCGTCAGTTCCCCGAAGCGGGGTCGGCGTATACCTATGCGCAGAAGTCGATCAGTCCGCACGTGGGCTTTATGGTGGGCTGGTCGTCGCTGCTGGATTATCTTTTCTTACCGATGATCAACGTGCTGCTGGCGAAGATTTATCTGTCGGCGCTGTTCCCGGAGGTGCCGCCGTGGATCTGGGTGGTCGGTTTTGTCGCGATTCTGACCGCGGCGAATCTTAAAAGCGTCAATCTGGTGGCCAACTTCAATACGCTGTTTGTGCTGGTGCAGATTGCGATCATGGTGGTCTTTATCTTCCTGGTGGTGCAGGGATTGCATAAGGGAGAAGGGGTCGGGACCGTCTGGTCGCTGCAACCGTTCATCAGCCAGAATGCCCATCTGATTCCGATTATCACCGGGGCGACGATTGTCTGTTTCTCGTTTCTCGGTTTTGATGCGGTCACCACGCTATCGGAAGAGACGCCGGATGCCGCGCGCACCATTCCGAAAGCCATTTTCCTGACGGCGGTCTATGGCGGGATTATCTTTATCGTCGCCTCCTTCTTTATGCAGCTCTTTTTCCCCGATATCAGCCGCTTTAAGGATCCGGATGCGGCGCTGCCGGAAATTGCGCTGTACGTTGGCGGAAAACTGTTCCAGTCGATTTTCCTCTGCACCACCTTCGTCAACACGCTGGCCTCGGGTCTGGCCTCACACGCCAGCGTCTCCCGCCTGCTGTACGTCATGGGGCGCGATAACGTCTTTCCGGAGCGTATTTTTGGCTATGTGCATCCGAAATGGCGGACTCCGGCCCTCAACGTGCTGATGGTGGGCGTGGTGGCGATGTCGGCGCTGTTCTTTGATCTGGTGACCGCGACGGCGCTGATTAACTTTGGCGCGCTGGTGGCGTTTACCTTCGTCAACCTGTCGGTGTTCAACCACTTCTGGCGGCGTAAAGGCTATAACAAAACGTGGAAGGATCGTGTGCACTACCTGATTCTACCGCTGATTGGCGCGGCGACGGTGGCGGTGCTGTGGGTTAACCTGGAGGCAACATCATTGACCCTCGGTCTGGTGTGGGCGGCGGTAGGGCTGCTGTATCTGACCTGGTTGACCCGTCGCTTCCGTCAGCCTCCGCCGCAGTTCGATGGCCGCAAAGCGGAGCAGGCCTGGGAGTCGTAACCGTTCAGACTGAACAGGAAGTAAAGAATAAAAGCAGGCATAACGCCTGCTTTTATTCTTCTATGATGCGTCGTGGCGCAACGTGGTATATCGAGAGGGGCTATTTTTTCTTCTTATGGGTCGGGAGCTGGCTGGCGCGGCGTTCTTTGACGTATGACACCAGACTGTAAATCGCCACTCCCAGCAAAATGACCGCGACAACAATGAGAATAATACCGGACATAAGCGATCCTGGGCTTGAGTTGAAAACCATGAACTCTATTAAGTTACGTGTAAGATAGCATCAGGATGTGTCCGAAATATGACTCGTTTTTCGGTTAAAATCGAAAAAAATCAGGATGATAAAATCATGCTGACCGGTCTGAAGCGCCGTTTCGTCGGTCGGGTAACACTCCGTTAAGTGATTTTACAGACGTACAGCCCGCGGGCTGATACCCTGCATTTGAGTAAGAATTATCTGAGAGTAATGCATGCGTAATCAACATATCGTCGGCCTGGTTGGGCTGACTCTTATCCTGACTTCATTTGCCGGCGCAGCGGAGTCAGATCGCCAGCAAACCCGCGAACGCATCATGGATCAGGTGCTAAAACCCTGTGAAGGCAAAAAAGCGGGGGACAAAGTAGTGATGGTCGATCGCCGCGGCGGCGAACATCAGGCGATCTGCACGCTGGCGGCGGTACCGCTACCGGAGTAACCCACGCCGCCGCCGGGTCAGAGATTTCCCGTGCCGCCATCCACCCGCAGTTCGCTGCCGAGGACGTAGCTGGACTCATCCGATGCCAGATACAGAGCGGCGTTGGCCAGTTCCTGCGGCGTGCCCATCCGTCCCAGCGGCACCAGGTTTTTGATCTCCTCCTGCAGGTCGCTCAAGGCCTGGGCGCTGAGGCCCAGCTTATCCAGCGCCGGGGTGCGCACCGGTCCCGGACTCAGGCCATTCACCCGGATCCCGCGCGGCAGCAGCTCCGCCGACAGGGTGCGCGCCAGCGACAGCAGCCCGGCTTTACTGGCGGCATAGGCGCTGCTGGTGGGCAGGCCGATGTGGGCGCTGACCGATCCGCAAAGAATGACCGACGCCGGGTTGGCGAGCAGCGGCAGCAGCGCCTGCAGCAAGAAGAACGGCCCTTTCAGGTTGATATTCATCAATCGATCCCACTCCGCTTCGCGCCAGTCGCCGAAGGGGGCGTGGGTGACATCACCGGCGTTGACGAATACCACATCCAGCTGCGGCCAGCGGTCGGCGAGGGTTGCGGCCAGCTGGCGCTGCCCGGCGGCGTCGCCGGAATCGGCGGCGATGACCCAGCCATTGTCACCCAATAGCGCCTGCGCCTGCTCAAGGGCGAGCGGATTACGCCCGGTCACCGCCACCTGCGCCCCTTCGGCGATAAACGTCTGCGCCGTCGCGAGACCAATCCCGCTGGTGCCGCCGGTGATCAGCGCATATTTTCCTGCTAAACGTCCCATTATCTTCTCCTGACTGTGCTCTGGAAAAGGGACTATAAAAGCTTTAGTATCCAAAGGATACCAGGTACCAATTGGATACTAATGAGGCGAAAGGTGTGCTATGGCGAAGAGAGCGGCGCGCGTCGGGGAAAATAATTTTGTGCAGCATGCGTGCCCGATGACCGATTTTGTGAATCTGATTGCCGGGAAGTGGGCGATCCCGATTCTCTACCGGCTGATTGTCCTAAATGCGCCGGTGCGCTTCGGCGAGCTGCTGCGCGCGGCGGCGCCGATTACGCAAAAAGAGCTGACCCGCCAGCTGCGGCTGTTCGAGCAGCGCGGGCTGGTGTCGCGCTGCGTCTATCCCGAAATACCCCCCCGCGTTGAATATCAGATAACTGCCCTGGGGCTGTCGATGCGCAGTGCGCTTCAGCCGCTGGCGGAGTGGATGAGTCAGCACGGCCACCTGCTCAAACGTTAAGCCCGGCGATAGCGCGGCGCCGGTTGGCCGGTGCGTGCACTGCCGAACAGCGCGAGTCTCGCCTGGTCGAAATGGGTCCACAGCGCCAGATCGTGAACCGGCGGCAGGGTGATATTCTCGCCCTGATCGAGGCCGCTCAGCGCCGCGTCCACCAGATCTTCCGTCGTCATCACCGATCCTGCCGGCAGGGCGTCAAGAGCGACGCCGGAGGTGGGCCACAGATCCGTCGCGGTTGCCGCCGGAAGCACCGCCTGAATACGCACACCGCTGTCGGCAAACTCTTCCTGAAGCGCGCGGGTAAAGCTCAGCACCCACGCTTTGCTGGCGCTGTAGACGGCGCTGCCCGGTAGCGCATGCAGCGCAAGGATTGAGGCGATATTGATCAGCGTCCCCTGACCTCGGGGGCTGAAGGCAGCCAACGCAGCATAGCTCAGGCGCAGCAGAGCGGTGGTATTCAGGGTATGAATCATCTGATGCTCGCGCACATCCGCGCTCAGCAATCCTCCCATTTTCGCCGTGCCGGCGTTATTAATCACCAGCGCAATCGTCGGATCCGACTGCAGGCGCGCTTCAACGGCGCGGATACCGCTTTCTTCGCTCAGGTCTGCCTTTAGCACGTCGGCCCGAATGCCATACTGGCGTTGCAGCTCCTCGGCGAGGGCCTGCAAACGTTCTTCACGGCGTGCGACCAGAATCAGGTGATAGCCGCGCGCGGCGAGACGTTCGGCATACAGGGCGCCGATGCCGGAAGATGCGCCGGTAATTAACGCGGTTTGGGAAGGGGTCGTCATGGCGTTACCTCAAGTAATATAGTTGCATTATTAAACCAAATTCAGCCTGAGTTAAATAGTTTAATAATGCAACCAATATGTAAGGATTATTTTATTATGAGAAATGATTAAAACAGAATAATAATTAAAATCAGTCTGTTACAGGTAGCCTGGTGGTGATGTCATCGGGTCGGAGCGTCCGGCCATCGGCGGCCTGCAGCACCAGTTTGCGCAGCGGCTGGCGCGTGAGATTATCAATCAATACGGTGGCGGGTTCGTCGGGCGTCAACAGATACTCGTCGGCCCATTGCGCCAGCGCAACCAGCACAGTTTGCAGCCCACGCCCCTTTTCGGTAAGCACGTACTCCTGCCATGCGCTACCGTCTGAAGCGGGCTGCATCGTGAGAATACCTTCATCCACCAGCATTTTTAGCCGCCCGGCGAGCATGTTCTTAGCAATGCCAAGGTGCTTTTGAAATTCGCTGAAGCGCCGGGTCCCCCCCAGGGCATCGCGGACAATGAGTAGCGACCACCAGTCGCCAATGACGTCAAGTGAGCGGGCAATAGGGCAACTGCTGTTTTCCAGACGGGTACGTTTCACGAGAGCTCCTGTGGCTTCAGTTGTTTTATTATAAAACTATTTCCCCGGGCTGAGAAAAGTTTCTCCCGTTGCGTCAGTTTGCGAGCCGTCGTGCGGAAAAATGTCATCAATTTGTCACAATGTAAGCGATGATAATCACTGACTGAGGATTAAGGGATGCAAAAGAGTCTACTCGCCAGCGTCGTGGCCGGCGCCGTATTGTTATCGACGGCTGCCCAGGCTGAGGAACAGACGGCACCGCAGGGCTATCAGCTACAGCAGGTGTTGATCATGAGTCGCCACAACCTGCGCGCGCCGCTGGCCAACAACGGCAGCGTGCTGGAGCAGTCAACGCCGAAATCATGGCCGGAGTGGGATGTGCCCGGCGGCCAGCTGACCACGAAGGGCGGAGTGCTTGAGGTCTATATGGGGCACTATATGCGTGAATGGCTGGCGCAGCAGGGGCTGGTCACCCGCGGTGAGTGTCCGCCGGAGAATACCGTTTACGCTTACGCCAACAGTCTGCAACGTACCGTGGCGACCGCGCAGTTCTTTATAACCGGCGCCTTCCCCGGCTGTGGAGTCACGGTTCATCACCAGCCGCAAATGGGCACCATGGACCCGACGTTTAACCCGGTGATTACCGACGATTCTGCCGCCTTTAGCGAAAAAGCCGTACAGGCGATGGAAAAAGAGCGGCAGACAATGCAGCTGGCCGACAGCTACAAGCTACTCGAAGTGATGACGGACTATCAAAATTCACCCTCCTGTAAAGAGAAGCAGCAGTGCTCGCTGAGCGACGGCAAAGATACCTTCAGCGCAAAATATCAGCAGGAACCGGGTGTTTCCGGGCCGTTAAAGGTGGGTAATTCGCTGGTTGATGCCTTCACGCTGCAGTATTACGAAGGGTATCCGCTGGATCAGGTGGCGTGGGGTGAGATAAAAACCGACAAACAGTGGCAGGTGTTATCGAAGCTGAAAAACGGCTATCAGGATAGCCTGTTCACCTCGGCGGAAGTGGCGCGCAACGTGGCTAAACCGCTGGTGAAATATATCGATAAAGCGCTGGTCAGCGATCCCGCTCAGGCGGCGAAAGTGACGCTGCTGGTGGGGCACGATTCCAATATTGCCTCACTGCTGACGGCATTAGACTTCAGACCTTATCAGCTGCATGACCAGTATGAACGCACCCCGATCGGCGGGAAGATCGTTTTCCAGCGCTGGCATGATAGCGGCGCTAACCGCGAGCTGATGAAAATCGAGTATGTGTATCAAAGCACGGCGCAGCTGCGCAATACCGAAACCTTAACCCTGCAATCCCCGCCGCAGCGCGTGACCCTGGCGCTGAACGGCTGCCCGGTGGATGCCAACGGCTTCTGTCCGATGGAGACCTTTAAGCAGGTGATGAACGACGCGGCGAAATAGAAAAAACGGACCGGCCATGGCTGGTCGGTCCGGGTTTTGTTTTGTTGGCCCGATCGTGCGCCGGGCGCTTCGGGTTATACGTTTTTGCGCTCGATGGTTTGCTCACCCCAGAAAAGGGCGTCTTTATCCGTTTTCGCGAAGGCCAAAGAGAGCACTTCATCGCTGCCTTCTTCCCAGATTTTTTCTGCTAACTTCTCATCGTATTTGGCTAATTCAAAAATCGCTTCGGCGATCTCTAAAGAGGTATTTCGTAAACTTGCCCATTCACCCACGTGGTGGGCTTTCGCTTCTTGAGTTGGCATGCAAATCCTCCTGCTGAAGGTTAGCCGTGTAGTTTAACTGCCAGTCCTGCGACATGTTCACCCTGATAGCGGGCGATCGCCAGCTCTTCCTGACTTGGCTGACGGGAACCATCGCCGCCGGCGATAGTGGTTGCGCCATACGGTGTGCCGCCGCGCACCGCCGACACATCAAAAAGCTCCTGGGCACCGTAGCCGATAGGGACAATCACCATCCCATGGTGGGCAAGCGTTGTCCAGGTAGAGGTAATGGTCTGCTCTTGTCCGCCGCCGGTACCGGTAGAGCTAAAGACGCTGGCCAGTTTGCCGTACAGTGCGCCCGATGCCCACAGGCCGCCGGTCTGATCGAGGAAGGTGCGCATTTGCCCGGACATATTGCCGAAGCGGGTGGGGGTACCAAAGATGATAGCATCATACTCTGCCAGTTCCTGCGGCGTGGCGACGGGTGCATTTTGCGTTTTCCCGCCTGCTTTGGCGAACGCCTCAGCTTGCATAGTTTCCGGCACGCGCTTCACGACCACCTCAACGCCGTCTACTTTGTTCGCCCCTTCGGCGACGGCATGAGCCATGGTTTCGATGTGTCCATACATTGAATAATAAAGCACCAGAATTTTAGCCATTTGCATCACTCCTCGGTTGCGTTTGAGACCAGCCAAACGACTGGCTACCTTTAAAGATAAGGCCTCTGGCTAAGAGTGCAAATCTAACAATCATTTATTTGATTTATAACAAAATTGCAAAGAACGCGTTTGTCGCAAAAAGAAACATCTTTATCCGCCCGCTTTTCATCAGCCATAAGAGACGCTTAGCGCGGCGCGGACGGCGGTAAATCCGTTGCGGGCGTCAAATTATTACAGAATGTTACTATTTACCTGGTGAATGAGTTTCATTCACTACGCTTAACAGCACGCAATACGAAAAATGGCCATGCCATCTGCCGCTGAGTCGCGGCCTCGTATTGTACGCAATGCAAGATGATGTCTAACCAAGTGGAGGTCAGTGATGGCAAACCATCGTGGCGGTTCCGGCAATTTTGCTGAGGATCGTGAAAGAGCATCAGAAGCAGGTCGTAAGGGTGGCCAGCATAGCGGGGGGAACTTCAAAAACGATCCCCAGCGCGCCTCGGAAGCAGGCAAAAAAGGGGGGAAAAACAGTCACGGCAATCGTCATAGCTGATCGGCGCGGCTGACTGTGTTCGATGTGGCTATCCTCTCCTCGGCGCCAGCCACATTCTCCTCGCCGCCGGCATTCGCCGGCGGTTTTTATTGCCCATCGCGAGAGCCTGCTGGCAGCGCATAGAGGGTGGGGCGACACCCTCTTCGCCGCCCGTAAGCGCTGCGATTTAAACGGGGGTGACGCCGGGCTGTTCTGCTTCACGTGCGCGGCGGTTAAGCAGCGCGTGAAGTAAAATGGCGCCGAAGGTGGCCGTTCCGATCCCGCCAAGGGTAAACCCGCCCAGCGACAGGGCAAAATCACCGGCACCGAGCACCAGCGTGACCGCCACCATGATCAGATTGCTGTTCTGACTCAGATCAACCCGATTCTGCACCCAGATACGGGCGCCGGCGACCGCAATCAAGCCAAACACCACGATCGACGCGCCGCCGATAACCGGCCCGGGAATGGTGTGGATTAACGCGCCAAACTTCGGTGAAAAGCCGAGTAAAATGGCAATCAGCGCGGCGGCTACGAACACCAGGGTGGAATAGACTTTGGTCACCGCCATCACGCCGATATTTTCGGCATAGGTGGTCACGCCGCTGCCGCCAACCGCGCCGGAGAGCATCGTCGCCAGCCCGTCACCGACGAACGCCCGTCCCATATAAGGATCCATATTGCGTCCGGTCATTCCGGCGACCGCTTTCAGATGCCCCAGGTTTTCCGCCACCAGAATCACCGCCACCGGGGCTATCAGCATCATTGCCTGGCCGTCAAAGGTCGGGGCGGTAAAGTGCGGCAGCCCGAACCACGCCGCCTGGTGGAGTAAGGTAAAGTCGAGCGGTTTACCCAGCCCGAAGATATTCGCCAGCAGCGCGTACAGCCCGCAGGCGACGATCAGGCCAACGAGAATCAGCAGCCGCTGGATCATCCCGCGGGTAAAAACCGCCACCAGTCCGATACAGAGTACGGTCAGCACCGCCATCCAGCCATCGAAGGCGGAGGCGGAGACGCTGTGCACGGCGATAGGGGCGAGATTGAGCCCAATGGCCATTACCACCGCGCCGGTCACTACCGGCGGCATCAGTCGTTCAATCCAGCGGGTACCGATTTTCATCACCACGACGCCAATCAGGGTGTAGACCAGGCCGCAGGCGATAATCCCCCCGAGGGCAACGCTAAGGTGCGGATTGAGTCCCTGCCCATTAAAGCCGGTGACGGCGATAACCACGCCGATGAAGGCGGCGCTGGAGCCCAGATAGCTTGGCACCCGGCCGCCGGTCACGAGGAAAAACAGTAGCGTGCCGATACCGGACAATAAAATCGCCAGGTTAGGATCCAGCCCCATCAGGATGGGCATCAGCACCGTGGCGCCAAACATGGCGACCGCGTGCTGGACGCCCATGACCATCGTTTGTCCGACGGAGAGGCGTTCATCGGGGGCCACCACGCCGGACGCGGCGGAAGGGGAGGTCAACTGCCAGCGAGGAAAATCGAAAAGTGCCATGATGATATCCCGGGTTTGAAGTTAACAGGCTGGACGCATAAGCGTATGGTAGCCGCGGTCGAACCACATCAGCCCGCGCGGCTCTGGATGTCTGACGATGGCGGCCACTTCACAGAACAAAATGTCGTGGGTGCCGACGCTGACTATCTGGTTGATACGACAATCGAAGCTGACCAGCGCATCCACCAGCCGCGGGCAGCCGGTGAGACCGGTTTGCCATTCGGCGGCAGCGAAACGCTCCGCCATCGGCGTTTTACCGCCAAAGACGTTGGAGAGCGACTCCTGGCCAGCCGCCAGGGTGTTGACGCACAGCGCCTGGTGCTGGCGGAAGGTTGGCCACACCGAGGCGGAACGGTTGAGACAGACCAGCAGCGTGGGGGGCGTATCGGTCACGCTACAGACCGCGCTGGCGGTAAATCCGGCCCGACCCGCCGGGCCATCGGTGGTAATGACGTTGACCGCTGCGCCGACCTGGGCCATGGCGTCACGAAAACTCTGTTTATCCGCTACGGACATAGTGGCTCCTTACGCCAGCTGGCAGGCATCATCGAAGGGCAGGCGCGGCAGACGACCGTACAGCCGGGTCTCGTCGCCGTAACCGATATTGATCAACAGATTGCTCTTCCAGCCGTTTTCGGCGAAGAACGCCGCATCGACCTTGTCGCGGTCAAATCCCGACATCGGGCCGGTATCCAGGCCAAGGGCGCGGCAGGCGAAAATCAGATATGCCGCCTGCAGAGAGCTGTTGCGAAAGGCGGTCTCTTCCGCCAGCTGTGGGCTGGAGGTGAACCAGCTGCGGGCATCGCCGTGGGGAAACAGCGTCGGCAGACGATCGTAGAAGGCGCGATCCCAGGCCACGATGGCGGTCACCGGCGCGCGCAGGGTTTTTTCGAGGTTGCCGCTGGAGAGCGTCGGGCGCAGCTTCTCCTTTCCTTCCGGCGTGCGGACAAAAAGGATCCGCGCGGGGGAGCAGTTGGCGGAGGTCGGACCCATTTTCATCAGATCGTATATTTCGTGCAGCAGGCTATCGCTGACCGGTTTATCCAGCCAGCCGTTGTGGGTACGGGCGTGAGTAAACAGACTGTCGCGCGCGCTTTGGCTAATGCTTTCGCTCATAGATTCTCCTGATATCAGGCCAGCATGGCGGCCAGACCGTTGCATAAAATAGGGTTGAAGGTGTCGGCATCGGTCACGTTGCAGGCGTGGCCGCCCCAGGCCATCTCGACCCGCTGGCTACCCGGTATCGCCGCTTGTAGCGTGCGCGAGCAGGAAGCAGGAACCAGCAGATCGTCATGGGCGCTGACGATCAGGGTCGGGCATGCCACGGCGGCGGCCCGGCGAGTGAAGTCGGCCTGCTTCAGCGCCTGCAGCCGCTTGAGCAGATTCTCCTTGCCCTGAAAATGGCTGAGCGCAAGCGCATCTTCCGCTTCCAGCCTTGGCATCCGGGCGGCCATCCACTCCGCGGGGTAGAGGAACAAAGGCTGCGCCTCAACCCACGCCTGGGCGCCGCCGGCGTGCAGCAGCCGCTCGCGTACCTGAAAACAGCGACGGGTGTGGGGAGACAGGGTTAGCCAGCCGTTGACCAACACCAGGCCGCTGACCGCGTCGGGAAAATCCAACGCCAGCTGCAGGGCGATCAGCGCACCGAGGGCGTGCCCCACCAGGGCAAAGCGGGAGATTCCCGCCGCCTGCAGCGCCTGATTGAGCTCCTGCGCCATGATCGCCGTGCTGTAGCCGGCGGGCAGCGGCCCGGCGTTTTCACCGGTGCCGTTCTGATCATAGCTCACCAGCTGATACCGTTGTTCCAGCGCCGCGCGCTGCGGGAGCCAGTAGCTGCCCGCACCGCCTAAACCGGCGCTCAGCACCACCGTCGGTGCGCCCTCAAAGGGGGCCGGGGAGATATTCAGTTTCATGATGCGGTTTTTCCGATATGGGCGACGGTCGCAATCTCAACCAGCGCCTCTGGCTTGACCAGTCCGCACTGGATGCAGAAGCGCGCCGGTTTATCCCCGGGGAAGAACTCGGCATAGACTTCGTTAATCGCGGCGTAGTTTTTCCAGTCGGTGATAAAGATGCTGTTGAACGTCACATCCTCCATGCGGCCACCCGCCGTTTCGATCACCGTTTTGATCGTTTCGAGAACGTGGCGGGTTTGCGCCTTTGGGTCATCGAGATAGACCACGTTATTGTGTTTATCAAACGGCAGCGTACCGGAGACGTAAACCACGCCATCGGCCAGCGTACCGGGGACAAAAGGGGCGATCGGCGTGGTGGTGCCGGGCGGAATAATGACCTGTTTAGGCATAACGTTTCTCCTCCGGGAGAGAGTGCGCGGCGGCCGGGGCCAGCGCATCGCAGAAGCTGGCGACATTGCTGACCCAGCCAAAAAAGGTCTCAATATTGAACAGCGCAGCCTGCTGGGCGAAGGCCGGGCCCGCCTGGTGGGTGGCGTCTTCCAGCACGACGCCGAAATACTCCAGGAAGAAGCCGTCGCGCAGGGTGGACTCCACGCAAACGTTGGTGGCGATACCGGTAAAAATCAGGTGACGGATGCCGCGGCTGCGCAAAATACTGTCCAGTTGCGTGTTGAAAAAGCCGCTGTAGCGCGGTTTCGGCAGCACCACATCACCGGGCAGGGGCTGCAGCTCATCGACCAGCTGATAATCCCAGCCGCCTTTAGCCAGCAGCTTGCCCTGCAGCTCAGGACGACGGCGCATGGTCTTCAGGGCGTTAGATTTGTGGTAGTTCGGCGACCCCGGGCCACCGGCTTCCATATACTCCTCGTCCCAGCCGTTCTGGAACCAGACGATCGCCATTCCGGCGGCGCGAGCCGCGGCGACGGCGGTTTTAATGTTGTCGATAACCGGCCGGGTGGTGGAGACGTCAAATCCGGCGAGGTCGAGATATCCTCCCTGGCTGGCATAGGCGTTTTGCATATCGACGACGATCAGCGCGCTGTTTTGCGCCGGGAAGGTCAGGGATTCCGGACGGGCGGAAAGCGTAATCATCAGGCAACCTCGCGGGTAACGGTGGCAATATGGTCGCGGCAGCGCATCAGCGGCTGAATGCGCTCGCCAAAGGCATCGATGCCGGAAAGAAAATCATCAAACGTGAGCAGTACGCCGTCGGTGCCGGGTACGGAGGCGACGTCGTCGAGCATACGGGCGACGCTGGCGTAGGATCCAACCAGCGTGCCCATATTGATATTGACCGCCGAGGTCGGATCGGCCATTTGCCGCACGTTGGTGTCGCTCCCGGAACGGGTGTCTTTCTGGCTTTGTTCGGTGAGCCAGGCCAGCGCTTCGTCATCGGCTCCCGCCTTGTAGTGCTCCCATTTAGCACGAGCCGCTTCGTCGGTTTCATCGGCGATAACCATGAACAGCACATAGGAGCCCACGTCGCGACCGGTCTTTTCCGCCGCCTGCATCATGCGCGCGGCGGTCGGCGCAAAGGCGGTCGGCGTATTGACCCCTTTTCCGAAGCAGAAGTTATAGTCGGCATACTGGGCGGAGAAGGCCATCCCTGCATCGCTCTGTCCGGCGCAGATAACTTTCATCGGCTGCGACGGCTGCGGGCTGACGCGACAGTCATTCATCGTGAAGTAGTCGCCTTTAAAGTCGCTGCGCCCGGTGCCCCACAGGTCGCGCAGCACCTGGACATATTCGGTGAGATAGTCGTAGCGACGGGCGAAGTAGTCGTCGCCGGGCCAGATGCCCATCTGCTCATATTCTGGTTTTTGCCAGCCGGTCACCAGATTGACGCCAAAGCGGCCGCCGGAGATAGCGTCGATGGTGGAGGCCATACGAGCGACAATGGCCGGCGGCAGCGTGAGCGTCGCGGCGGTGGCGTAGATCTGGATCCGCGAGGTGACCGCCGCCAGGCCGGCCATTAAGGTAAAGGATTCGAGGTTGTGATCCCAGAACTCGGTTTTGCCGCCGAAACCGCGCAGTTTGATCATCGACAGCGCAAAATCAAAGTGGTAATGCTCCGCTTTCTGGACGATCGCTTTATTCAGTTCGAACGTCGGCATGTACTGCGGAGCGTGGGTTGAAATCAGCCAGCCGTTATTACCAATCGGAACGAAGACACCAATTTTCATACGTACCTCTCTGCAATCGTGAAGAAGAAGGCGCGCGGTGCTGCATCCTGCATCTCCTGGGTCACCTCGCCAGAAAGCTAAAGCAAAGGCGATGCCAGTTTTGCAAAAACCAATGTTATTAATGTGTTGCGTATTGGTTGCTGAAAGTGAGCGTGATAAAAGTGGACTGAATGGTCAAAATGAGTGCACGAAAAAACGGCAGTCATGCGCAATTGGAGTGCATAAGGTCGTGCCAGGGGTGGGCTTTTGCTATGCTGATGGCGTTGAAAGAAGGAGATGATGATGGCAGAGGGCGCTGTGAAAAAAACCGGGAAGCGTTCGCAGGCGGTGAGCGCAAAGAAAGAGGCTATCCTGGCCGCTGCGCTGGACGCATTTTCCCAATTTGGTATCCACGGTACGCGGCTTGAGCAGGTTGCAGAGTTGGCCGGGGTATCGAAAACCAATCTACTCTATTACTACCCGTCGAAAGAGGCGCTGTATGTTGCCGTACTGCAGCAGATCCTCACCATCTGGCTGGCGCCGCTGAGGGCGTTTCGCGAAGATATCAGCCCGCTGGTTGCTATCCGCGAATATATTCGCCTTAAGCTGGAGGTGTCGCGCGATTATCCGCAGGCCTCCCGGCTGTTTTGTCTGGAGATGCTACAGGGCGCGCCGCTGCTGATGGGCGAGCTGACCGGCGATCTGAAAGCGCTGGTTGATGAGAAATCGGCGATTGTCTCTGGCTGGGTCGATAGCGGGAAACTGGCGCCGGTCGACCCTCAGCATCTGATCTTCATGATCTGGGCCACCACTCAACATTACGCCGATTTTGCCACGCAGATTGAGGCGGTCACCGGCGCAACGTTACGCGACGAGGCGTTTTTTCAACAAACCGTAGACAACGTTCAGCGGATGATCATTGAAGGAATCCGGGTACGTTAATTGGCGGGGGGAAGCGGGCAGCTCTGGTCGCCATCTTCACACTGCAGCAGCGAAGCAAGGAACGATTCGCGCTCAACGGTTTTGTCTGCCATACACTGGTTAATAAGCATCGGCTGGACGCTGCCGCCTTCGGCGCCGGAAGCGAGGAAGGTGCAGTCGGCGTCGCGCAGCGCTATCCACGCCAGCTGCGCTTTTTTCAGCTGTTCCTGCTGTTTACCCGCCGCGCGCTTCAACGCTTCCTGATAAGTCTGATTCAGCTTGCTATCGGCCGCCTGATATTGCGCGGCCGTACACTGGTTCATCTCAGCCTGATTGCCGGCGTTGGCGCATTCGTCCGCCAGCGCATGTCCGCTTGCCAGCAGAGCTGCGAGGGCAACTAAAGTTCGTTTCATTGGTCCACTCCCATAAAAAAAGCTCCCGTCGGGGAGCTTTAATTAACCACAGCCGGCGTCCGGTGTCATCAGCCGACGTGGATACCGGTCGGAACAGACCCTTAGCCGATGGTCATCAGGCTGGCGTTACCGCCTGCCGCCGCGGTATTGACGCTCAGCGAGCGTTCAATGTAGAGGCGTTCCAGCAGCAGGTTGGTTTCACCGCGGGCGAAGCCCTGGACCGAAATAATCGCGCCGTCGCGTGCCGCCACCTGTTCGCACAATTCACGCAGCTGATCGGAGTCGCCGTGGTAGATCACCGCATCGAAAGCCTGAGCGGTCAGCATCTCTGGTTTGGCAAAGTGGAGACGTTCGCTGACCTCGCGCGGCAGCTTTTTCGCCAGCTCACGATGCAGAGCGCTCTCCGGCCACAGGATTTCACAGCCGACCGCGGTGACCGCCGCCAGCTGAATCAGCGCATCCTGCTCGTTATCCGCTACGCACAGTACGCGGTCGCGAGGGATAAAGGTCAGGGTATTGCGCTCGCCGGTCGGGCCCGGCAGCAGACGTTGGGTTCCGGCTTGCGCCAGGTCACGGTACTGCTGGCACAGCGCCTGCAGTTCAGGGCGACCGGCGGCCCACTGCTGCAGCGCGTTCAGCGGTTTTTCCAGCAGGGTTTTCAGCTGCGCATCCAGCGGACGCTCCGCATCCTGGCGGGCAAGGGTGGTCCCCACGGCATTTTGCGGACGGCTGGAGAGCAGGCGATACAGATACAGCGGGCCGCCGGCTTTCGGTCCGGTCCCCGACAGACCTTCGCCGCCAAACGGCTGCACGCCGACCACGGCGCCAACCATATTGCGGTTAACGTACAGGTTACCGACTTTGGCGCTGCCGGTGACCTGAGCGATGGTCTCATCGATGCGGGTATGGACGCCGAGGGTCAGACCGTAGCCGGAGGCGTTAATCTGCTCGACCAGCTGATCCAGGGCGTTACGGTTATAGCGAACCACGTGCAGCACCGGGCCAAAGACCTCTTTTTTCAGCTCATCAAAGCTCTCGAGCTCGATCAGGGTCGGCGGAATGAAGGTCCCGCTTTGCCACTCACGCGCATCCTCGCTGTTTTCCCGTACCGCCTGGAACACCGTGCGGCCCTTGGCGCGCAGGCTCTGAATATGGCGTTCAATATTCTCTTTCGCTTCGGCATCGATGACCGGACCAATGTCGGTGGTCAGACGGCCAGGGTTGCCCATCCGGCATTCGCCCATCGCGCCGCGCAGCATGGTCAGCGTATGGTCGGCGATCTCTTCCTGCAGGCAGAGTATACGCAGGGCGGAACAGCGCTGCCCGGCGCTATCAAACGCCGAGGCCAGCACGTCGACCACCACTTGCTCGGTGAGGGCGGAGGAGTCGACGATCATGGCGTTCATCCCGCCGGTTTCAGCGATAAGCGGCGTCGGGCGACCCTGTGCATCCAGGCGGCTGGCGATGTTGCGTTGCAGCAACGTGGCGACTTCGGTTGAGCCTGTGAACATCACGCCGCGAACGCGTTCGTCGGTGGTTAGCGCGGCGCCGACGGTTTCCCCGCGGCCCGGCAGCAGCTGAATTACGCCCGGCGGAACGCCGGCTTCCAGCAGAATTGCCACGCCCTGAGCGGCAATCAGCGGCGTCTGTTCGGCGGGTTTCGCCAGTACGCTGTTACCGGCGGCCAGCGCGGCGGCAATCTGACCGGTGAAAATCGCCAGCGGGAAGTTCCACGGACTAATACAAACGACCGGTCCCAGCGGACGGTGGGTTTCATTATCGAAATCGTCGCGCACCTGACCGGCATAGTAGTGGAGGAAATCGACGGCTTCGCGGACTTCGGCGATGGCGTTGCTGAAGGTTTTACCGGCTTCGCGGACCAGAATGCCGATCAGCGTCTGCATCTGATCTTCCATCAGCACCGCCGCGCGTTCAAGGATCGCCGCTCGCTCCTGCGGCGGGGTGGCAAACCAGATAGGCGCGTTATTGACTGCGCTGGTCAGCGCCAGTTCAATCTCTTCCGGGCGGGCTTCACGCACGTGGCCGACGATATCTTTCGGCTCGGCCGGGTTAATTACCGTCTGCAGTTCCCCGGCAATGACCGGATGTTCCAGCGCCGGCAGCGCCTGCCATTTGTGCAATGCGCTGTTCAGCAGAGAGGAGGAGAGGGAGGCCAGACGATGTTCGTTGGCCAGATCCAGGCCCGCGGAGTTGCTGCGGCCTTTGCCGTACAGATCGCGCGGCAGCGGGATCTTCGGATGGGGCAGACCGGCCTGACCCTCCTGCTGAGCCAGTTTTTCCACGGCGCTGACCGGGTCGGCAACCAGCTCATCCAGCGGTAGCGTCGTATCCGCGATACGGTTAACAAAGGAGGTGTTGGCGCCGTTTTCCAGCAGGCGGCGTACCAGGTATGCCAGCAGCGTTTCGTGGGTCCCGACCGGCGCATAAATCCGGCATGGACGGTTCAGTTTCCCGTCGGCAACCTTGCCGACTACCTGTTCGTAGAGCGGTTCACCCATGCCGTGCAGGCACTGGAATTCATACTGGCCCGGATAGTAGTTCTGCCCGGCCAACTGATAAATGGCTGCCAGGGTGTGGGCGTTGTGGGTGGCGAACTGCGGATAGATCAGGCTCGGCACCGCCAGCAGCTTTTTTGCGCAGGCGAGGTAGGAGACGTCGGTATACACTTTGCGGGTATAGACCGGATAGCCTTCGAGGCCGTCCATCTGCGCGCGTTTGATTTCGCTATCCCAGTAGGCCCCTTTTACCAGGCGGATCATCAGGCGACGGCGGCTGCGGGTGGCAAGATCGATCAGGGAATCAATGACGAACGGGCAGCGTTTCTGATAGGCCTGAATGACGAAGCCGATCCCGTTCCAGCCGGCCAGCTCCGGTTCAAAGCACAGCTTCTCCAGCAGGTCGAGAGAGATCTCCAGGCGATCGGCCTCTTCGGCATCGATGTTAATTCCGATATCGTACTGACGCGCCAGCAGGGTCAATGATTTCAGGCGCGGATACAGTTCATCCATCACCCGATCGTATTGCGCGCGGCTGTAGCGCGGGTGCAGCGCGGAGAGCTTGATCGAAATCCCCGGGCCTTCATAAATGCCGCGGCCATTAGAGGCTTTGCCGATCGCGTGGATCGCCTGCTGGTAGGAGACCATATAGGCCTGAGCATCGGCGGCGGTGAGCGCCTCTTCGCCCAGCATATCGTAGGAGTAACGGAACCCTTTCTCTTCCAGCTTGCGGGCGTTGGCCAGCGCTTCGGCGATGGTTTCGCCGGTCACGAACTGTTCGCCCATCAAACGCATCGCCATGTCGACGCCTTTGCGAATCAGCGGTTCGCCGCTTTTGCCGATAATCCGGTTCAGCGAGCGCGAAAGGCTGGTTTCGTTGTGGGTTGAGACCAGTTTGCCGGTAAACAGCAGGCCCCAGGTTGCCGCATTGACGAACAGCGACGGGCTGCGACCGATGTGCGACTGCCAGTTACCGTTGCTGATTTTGTCGCGGATAAGGGCATCGCGGGTGGCTTTGTCCGGAATACGCAGCAGCGCCTCCGCCAGACACATCAGCGCCACCCCTTCCTGTGAAGAGAGCGAAAACTCCTGCAGCAGACTCTGCACCATGCCGGCACGACCGCTGGCGGTTTTTTGATTACGCAGTTTTTCCGCCAGCTGATAAGCCAGCTTATGCGCCTGGTCTGCCAGCGGCTGCGGCAGGCGCGCCTGCTCCAGCAACATCGGGACGGCGTCGGTTTCTGCCCGGCGGTAGGCGGCGGTAATCGAGGCCCGGGTGACGGACTGCGGCAGAATCTGCTCGGCAAAATCGAGGAAAGGCTGCCACGGTTCATCGACCGGGCTGCTGACGTCATCGCTTTCATTGGCGGCGCCGGCAAGCAGGGCCGGCAGCTCGGGCAGCGTCTCGTCGTTTTCCAGCTTTTCCAGATAGTTGAAAATGGCCTGTTTAATCAGCCAATGCGGCGTGCGGTCAATACGGCTCGCGGCGAACTTGATGCGTTCACGCGTCGCGTCGTCAAGCTTAACACCCATGGTAGTGGTGCCCATGCTTATCACTCCTGTTATGAATCGTTGTTCTTTTTTGCGGTTACGCGAAAATATCCACTATGTTGCAACTTTGTGCAACCTTGTTAATCGTGACCTGTGTAGCAAGCTGAGAAATGAGTGAGTTGTTAATTGAGATGGTGGATGTAACGGGAAATTAACCTTTCTCCATCAGGGTGTTTTTATGCGTCAGTTAACAGTTTTACAAGGTGCAACCAATAAAAACGTGAGAGAGTGCAACCTATAACAAAATGAAGTTTGGTGCGGACAAAAAGTAGTGTAAATGCTGTGTTAAATCGTTTGTGAAATTCCGACGCTTCCGTCAGGATACGGTCGCCCAATACAACCATTGTGCCATTACCCCGTTCCGGTAGTGGAATAAAATGACAAAGCAGGATGTTGTCGACAAAAGAATCTGGAGATTTTACATGGCTATTAGCACCCCCATGTTGGTGACTTTTACTATTTATATATTTGGCATGGTACTGATCGGTTTTATTGCCTGGCGATCGACGAAAAACTTTGATGATTATATTCTCGGCGGCCGCAGTCTCGGGCCATTTGTGACGGCGCTCTCCGCCGGCGCCTCCGATATGAGCGGCTGGCTGCTGATGGGATTACCTGGCGCAATATTTCTCTCCGGTATTTCTGAGAGCTGGATTGCCATTGGTCTGACGCTCGGCGCATGGATTAACTGGAAACTGGTCGCCGGTCGTCTGCGCGTTCATACCGAGGTAAATAATAATGCGCTGACCTTGCCGGATTATTTTACCGGCCGCTTTGAAGATAAAAGCCGTGTGCTGCGTATTATTTCGGCGCTGGTTATTTTGCTGTTCTTCACCATTTATTGTGCCTCCGGGATTGTCGCCGGTGCTCGTCTGTTTGAAAGCACCTTTGGCATGAGCTATGAAACGGCGCTGTGGGCCGGTGCGGCGGCGACGATTGTGTATACCTTCGTCGGCGGATTCCTCGCGGTAAGCTGGACCGATACCGTGCAGGCCAGCCTGATGATTTTCGCGCTGATTCTGACGCCGGTGATGGTGATTATTTCCGTTGGCGGTTTTGGCGAATCGCTGGAAGTGATCAAGCAGAAGAGCATTGAAAACGTCGATATGCTCAAAGGACTGAATTTTGTGGCGATTATTTCGCTGATGGGCTGGGGCCTGGGCTACTTTGGCCAGCCGCATATTCTGGCGCGTTTTATGGCGGCGGATTCCCACCACAGTATCGTTCACGCACGTCGTATCAGCATGACCTGGATGATTCTCTGCCTGGCGGGTGCCGTGGCGGTCGGTTTCTTCGGTATTGCATGGTTCAATAATAACCCGGCGCTGGCCGGCGCGGTGAATCAGAACTCCGAGCGCGTGTTTATCGAACTGGCGCAAATCCTGTTTAACCCGTGGATTGCCGGTATTCTGCTGTCGGCGATTCTGGCGGCGGTAATGTCCACCCTGAGCTGCCAGCTGCTGGTGTGCTCCAGCGCGATTACCGAAGACCTGTATAAAGCGTTTCTGCGTAAAAACGCCGGTCAGAAAGAGCTGGTGTGGGTCGGACGGACGATGGTCCTGGTGGTGGCGCTGATCGCCATTGCGCTGGCGGCAAACCCGAACAACCGTGTGCTGGGTCTGGTGAGCTATGCCTGGGCAGGCTTCGGCGCCGCGTTTGGTCCGGTGGTGCTGTTCTCGGTGATGTGGTCGCGCATGACGCGTAACGGGGCGCTGGCCGGGATGGTGATTGGCGCGCTGACGGTGATTGTCTGGAAACAGTTCGGCTGGCTGGGGCTGTATGAAATCATCCCTGGCTTTATCTTCGGCAGCCTGGGCATCGTGGTCTTCAGCCTGCTGGGCAAAGCCCCGTCGACATCCATGCAGCAACGCTTTGCCGAAGCGGACGCCCATTATCATTCGGCTCCGTCGATACCGGCTACCGCCGAGTAAATTCAGGACCGCTTAATCAAGCCCGCGTTCAGCGGGCTTTTTTGTTGCTGAAAGCAGTTCCGGCGTCCGCCACAGCTCCCCCCTCTTGCTAATTCCATGAAAATACGCTGATATCGGGGGCACAAAAAACAATGAGGATAGCAAAATGACGTTCAGACAGGGTGCGCTGGTGCTGGTGATGGCAGGGCTGCTTGGCGGTTGCGTGGCGCCGGCGAAGAAGCGTCCGCCGACTCCCACGGCAGCGGTATGCCCGGCAGAGAATGCGATGGTGCAGACCACGCTCTATTTCGGTTTAAGCCGGCCGGCGGGTAAAGATATCACCGCCCAGGAGTGGCAGCAGTTTGTTGACCGCGACGTCACGCCGCGTTTTCGCGAGGGGTTAACGGTGTTTGACGCCCGGGGCCAGTGGCTGGGGAATGACGGCAGCGTGGCCCGCGAGCAGAGCAAAGCGCTGATGCTGATTCATGGTAAAGACGGTGGCAGCGAAGAGGGGATTGAGGCGTTACGTCACCTCTATAAATCGCGCTTTGCCCAGGAGTCGGTGATGCGCGTTGACCAGCCGGTCTGCGTTCACTTCTGAAAACAGGGCGGGGAAATTCCCCGCCCTGTCTGTTACAGCACCAGGCCGGCGAAGCTGGCGGAAAGCAGACTGACCAACGTGGCGCCGTAGACCAGACGCAGGCCGAAGCGGGAGACGATATTCCCCTGCTGTTCGTTCAGTCCTTTAATGGCTCCGGCAATAATGCCGATGGAGGCAAAGTTCGCGAAAGAGACCAGGAAGACCGAGAGGATACCCAGTCCACGCGGGGTCATGCCGGCGGCAATTTTTTGCAGCTCAATCATCGCCACGAACTCATTCGCCACCAGCTTGGTTGCCATAATACTTCCGGCGCTCAACGCATCGCTGAGCGGAATACCAATCAGCCAGGCCAGCGGATAAAAAACGTAGCCGAGAATTTGTTGGAAACTCAGGCCAAATAGCGTGGCAAACAGGGCATTAATGGCGCTGATCAGGGCAATAAAACCAATCAGCATCGCCAGAATAATCATCGCCACTTTAAAGCCGGCAAGAATATATTCCCCGAGCATTTCGAAGAAGCTTTGTGATTCGTGGAGCTTCTCCAGCTTAATCTCTTCTTCGCTACCCGGACGCGTCGGGTTAATAATCGACAGTACAATAAAGGTGCTGAACATATTAAGGATCAGCGCCGCGACCACATATTTTGCATCGAGCATGCTCATATAGGCGCCGACGATGGAGAGCGATACCGTTGACATCGCGGTGGCTGCCATGGTGAACAGCCGGCGTGAGGAGAGGTCGCCGAGCACGCCCTTATAGGCGATAAAGTTCTCCGACTGGCCGAGAATCAGCGAGCTGACGGCGTTGAAGGATTCCAGTTTACCCATGCCGTTGACTTTGGAGAGCAGGGTGCCAATCACACGGATGAAAACAGGCAGAATGCGCCAGTGCTGAAGAATACCGATCAGCGCCGAAATAAAGACAATCGGGCACAGCACGCCAAGGAAAATAAACGCCATTCCTTTTTCGCTCATACCGCCAAATACAAAGTTGGTGCCTTCGGCAGCAAAACCGAGCAACGAAGTGAAAAAGCTTGAGATATTTTTAACTATCCACAGACCGCTTTCGGCATGCAGAAAAAAGAATGCCAGCGCAATTTCAATGATAATTAACTGGATAATATAACGAACACGGATTTTTTGTCGGTCATAGCTGGCAAGCCAGGCAAGGCCGAGAATAACCGCCAGCGCCAGCAGGAAGTGCAAGAATTGTGTCATGTTGTTCTTTTCGCAGGTCAATAAGGCCGCTATTTAGCCACAGCCGGTCAGCCTGGTAAATATCTGTAGCGAAAAAACCGCCGCGCCGGCTGCCTGACCGCGATGAAGACAGATAATCCCCTAAGTAATTATTTTAAAGCGATTAATTTACAACTCGATACCAAACTCTCTACATTTCACTTGTGTTTCTGATTATTGTAATGATAATCACTATCAGAAATATTTACTTATCTTTGCATCCACTGACTGCGATTCACATTGAAGGGTGTCGGCATGTTCGTTCCATTTCTCATTATGTTACGCGAAGGGCTGGAGGCGGCGCTGATTGTCAGCCTGATTGCCAGCTATCTCAAACGCACCCAGCGCGGCAGCTTGATTGGCGTCATGTGGATTGGCGTTATCCTGGCGGCGGCGCTGTGCCTGGGCCTGGGGATCTTCATTAACGAAACGACCGGCGAGTTTCCCCAGCGGGAACAGGAGCTGTTCGAAGGCATCGTGGCACTGGTAGCGGTATGCATCCTGACCTGGATGGTCTTCTGGATGCGCAAAGTCTCGCGCAACGTGAAACAGCAGCTGGAACAGGCGGTGGATAATGCGCTGCAGCGCGGTAATCATCATGGCTGGGCGCTGATCATGATGGTCTTTTTCGCCGTCGCGCGGGAAGGGCTGGAGTCGGTGTTCTTCCTGCTGGCGGCCTTCCAGCAGGATGTGGGGATTTGGCCGCCGCTCGGGGCGATGCTGGGGCTGGCTACCGCGATTGTCCTCGGCTTTCTGCTTTACTGGGGCGGGATCCGCCTCAACCTCGGGGTGTTCTTCAAATGGACCAGTCTGTTCATTCTGCTGGTGGCGGCCGGGCTGGCGGCCGGGGCCATTCGCGCCTTCCATGAAGCCGGTCTGTGGAACCACTTCCAGGACGTGGCGTTTGACCTGAGCGGCGTGCTGTCGACCCACACGCTTTTCGGCACGCTGCTCGAAGGGATCTTCGGTTACCAGGAGGCGCCTACCGTCAGTGAAGTGGCGGTCTACTTTATCTATTTGATTCCGGCGCTGGTGCTGTTTGCGCTGCCGCCGCGTAGCAATACAGCAACCTCGCGCACCGCTCCGCTTAAGTAGGGCGCCGCAGGATTATGGTTACAACATACTTACCGAAAGGGATGATCATGATGATTCATTTTCGCCGTAATGCGCTGCAGCTTGCCGTCGCAGCGTTGTTCAGCTCTGCCTTCTACGCTCAGGCTGCGGATATCCCGCAGGTAAAAGTCACCGTTAACGACAAACAGTGTGAGCCGATGAACGTCACCGTGAAAGCGGGGAAAACGCAGTTCATTATTCAAAACCACAGTCAGAAAGCGCTGGAGTGGGAGATTCTCAAAGGCGTGATGGTCGTTGAAGAGCGCGAGAACATTGCGCCAGGCTTTACGCAAAAGCTGACGGCGAACCTGCAGCCGGGCGAATACGATATGACCTGCGGGCTGCTGACCAACCCGAAAGGCAAGCTGATTGTGACCGGTGCCGCCACCAAAGATGCGGCGAAAGCCGATGCGCTGCTGAGTCTTGGCGAGGCGATTACCGCCTATAAAGCCTACGTTACGGCGGAAACCGCACAGCTGGTTAGCGGCACGAAAGCGTTCACCGACGCGGTGAAGGCGGGAGATATTGAAAAAGCGAAAGCGCTGTATGCTCCGACGCGTCAGCACTACGAGCGCATTGAACCGATCGCGGAGCTGTTCTCCGATCTGGACGGCAGTATTGATGCTCGTGAAGACGATTACGAGAAAAAAGCCGAAGATCCGAAATTCACCGGCTTCCACCGTCTGGAAAAAGCCCTGTTTGGCGACAACAGCGTCAAGGGGATGGAAAAGTATGCCGATCAGCTGAACAGCGATGTGCTTGAACTGCAAAAACGCATCAGCGAACTGGCGTTCCCGCCGTCGAAAGTGGTGGGCGGCGCGGCGGGCCTGATTGAAGAAGTCGCGGCCAGCAAAATCAGCGGTGAAGAAGATCGCTACAGCCACACCGATCTGTGGGACTTCCAGGCGAACATCGACGGCGCGCAGAAGATCGTTGACCTGCTGCGCCCGCAGCTGCAAAAAGAGAACAGCGCGCTGCTGGCGAAAGTTGACGCTAACTTCAAGAAAGTTGACGCTATCCTCAGCAAATACCGCACTAAAGACGGCTTCGAAACGTATGACAAGCTGACGGATGCGGATCGTAATGCGTTAAAAGGGCCGATCACCACGCTGGCGGAAGATCTGGCTCAGTTGCGCGGGATCCTTGGGCTGGACTAAGTCGATGGCAGAACAGAAGCAACTTGATGTGAATGAACCTTCACGTCGTCGATTATTAAAAGGGATCGGCGCGCTTGGCGGCGCGCTGGCTATCACCGGCGGCTGTCCGGTGGCACACGCGGCGAAGGGCAACAGCTCTCCGGGCGTGCTGTCGCCGGACGCGCGTGCCGAAGCGCAGCCTTTTTACGGGCAGCACCAGGCCGGCGTGCTGACGCCGCAGCAGGCATCGATGATGCTGGTGGCCTTTGATGTGCTGGCCAGCGATAAAGCTGACCTGGAGCGCCTGTTTCGCCTGCTGACTCAGCGCATTGCCTTTCTGACCAAAGGGGGGCCGGCGCCGGACACGCCAAATCCGCGTCTGCCGCCGATGGATTCGGGGATCCTCGGCGCGTGGATCTCCCCGGATAACCTGACTGTCACCGTTTCGGTTGGCCATTCGCTGTTTGATGAGCGCTATGGATTAGCGGATAAGGCGCCGAAAAAGCTGCAAAAAATGACCCGCTTCCCCAACGATTCGCTGGATGCGGCGCTCTGTCATGGCGATCTGCTGTTGCAAATCTGTGCCAATACTCAGGATACGGTTATCCATGCGCTGCGCGATGTGATTAAACATACGCCGGACCTGCTCAGCGTCCGCTGGAAGCGCGAAGGGTTTATTTCCGATAGCGCCGCGCGGAGTAAAGGCAAAGAGACGCCGGTTAACCTGCTGGGCTTTAAAGACGGCACCGCGAACCCGGTCAGTACCGATAAGGCGCTGATGGATGAAGTGGTATGGGTGACCTCCGATCAAGGCGAGCCTGCGTGGGCAACCGGCGGCAGCTATCAGGCGGCGCGTATCATCCAGTTCCATGTGGAGTTCTGGGATCGCACCCCGCTGAAAGAGCAGCAGACCATTTTTGGGCGCGATAAGCACAGCGGCGCGCCGCTGGGTATGCAGCATGAGCATGACGTGCCGGATTACAGTCGGGATCCTGATGGCGATATTATCGCGCTGGATAGCCACATTCGTCTGGCGAACCCGCGCACACCGCAGACGCAGTCCAGTCTGATGATGCGTCGCGGCTACAGTTATTCACTGGGGGTGACCAACTCCGGGCAGCTGGATATGGGACTGCTGTTTGTCTGCTATCAGCATGATCTGGAGAAGGGATTCCTGACGGTGCAAAAACGCCTTAACGGCGAAGCGCTGGAGGAGTACGTCAAACCTATCGGCGGCGGCTACTTCTTTGTGTTACCGGGCGTAATCGACAGCCAGCACTACCTGGCGCAATCTCTGCTCGAAGCCTGACGCACCTGCCCGCAAGGGCAGGGCGTTTCTGCTGTTTTTCCATTCTTTTTTTGTATTTCCTGCCTTGTGTTATTTTTCTGTAATCTATTTGTCGGAAACTCTCCTGAGCTGCGATGAGAATTATTTGTTGTCCGCATGTAAAAAATAAGTTGCATTAAGAATTATTTTTGATGTACTTATTACAGACGCGGTAGTTCCCGGCAGTGATGTCGTTTCACTATGGAGATCGCGAATGCCCGATTGCTGTAACGGAAAATGTAAATCTTCTTACCGTACTCCTCAGCACGGGGGCCACACTTCCGGCCGCGATTCCCACACCTCGAATTTTTCTCCAGTCACCACCAATAACCTAAACCCAGACCGGGTACGCGGTGCGCGTAGCCGTGACCCGTTGTCAATTCGACAGGCAAGCAATGGCTTACAAGGAAGCCAAACCTCAATCGTTCGTGCGCATAATCGCGTCGATATTGACGCGTGTGATGTAAACCAACAACGCAAGGTGCTATCCATGGGAAGACAAAAAGCAGTGACCAAAGCTCGTCGTGAGGCCAAACGTGTGCTGAGACAGGATTCGCGCAGCCATAAGCAACGCGAAGAAGAATCGGTCACATCGCTTGTGCAAATGAGTGGCGTAGAAGCAATTGGCATGGCGCGGGACAGCCGTGATACTTCCCCAATTGAAGCGCGCAATGACGCTCAGGCGCATTATTTGAATGCCATCGACAATAAACAGCTGATTTTTGCCACGGGCGAAGCCGGGTGCGGTAAAACCTGGATTAGCGCAGCAAAAGCCGCTGAAGCCCTGATTCACAAAGATGTGGACAGGATTATTGTTACCCGTCCCGTTCTGCAGGCCGATGAAGATCTCGGCTTCTTACCGGGAGATATCGCCGAGAAGTTTGCTCCCTATTTCCGACCGGTGTACGACGTACTGGTGAGAAGGCTGGGCGCTTCCTTTATGCAATACTGCCTGCGACCGGAAATTGGCAAGGTGGAAATCGCGCCGTTCGCCTATATGCGCGGACGTACATTTGAAAATGCGGTTGTGATTCTGGACGAGGCTCAGAACGTGACCGCTGCGCAAATGAAAATGTTTTTAACCCGCCTCGGGGAAAACGTGACGGTCATCGTGAACGGCGACATTACCCAGTGTGATTTACCCTCTGGCGTGAAGTCCGGGCTGGTCGATGCGCTGGCGCGTTTTGCGGAAGACGACATGATCGGCGTTGTGCGTTTTACCGCCGATGATTGCGTCCGTTCGATGCTTTGCCAGCGAACGTTGAAAGCCTACTACTGATCGCTATCTTGTGTGCAAAGCCCGGGGAAACCCGGGCTTTGTTATCTGGAGCGCAGGGCGTTAGCCGATCGCGCCCAGCGCATCTTCGCTGCCCTGGGTTTTTGGCAGCAGGAACAGGGTGGCGAAAATATCCAGCAGATAGAGCAGGGCCAGCAGGGTGATCGCCGCGGTAAACGACCAGTGGCTGACGAACAGGCCAATCACCAGCGGTCCAAAGCCGCCCACGCCGCGCCCGAGGTTAAACAGCACGTTCTGCGCGGTGGCGCGGACCTGTAGCGGGTAGGTATCAGAGATCAGCGCGCCATAGCCGCCAATCATGCCGTTGACAAACATCCCCATTACCGCTCCGGTAAACAGCATCAGGGTCGGGTCCCGCAGCTGGGCGTAGACGATGACCATCACGACGGCCCCCACCTGGTAAATCAGAAAGATCTTCCAGCGGGCGAAACGGTCTGCCAGCACGCCGAACAGCCAGATGCCGAAGGTCATCCCCACGACGGTGACCGCCGTCCACAGCCCTGATTTGGTGAGCGAAAAGCCAAAACTGGAGGAGAGATAGCTGGGCATCCAGATCATCAGGCCATAGTAGCCAAAATTCTGTACCGAGCAGAGGATGAGGATGCCGATACTGGCCTTCGAGGTGGCGCGGTCGGCAAACAGCATCCTGAGGCGCGCGGTGAACGATATTTCCTGCGCGACACGGCTATCTTTGGTAAACGCCTCCGGTTCTCCCATCCCGCGGCGGATGGCAAATGAGACCAGCGCCGGCAGAAGGCCAACCAGAAACATCCCGCGCCAGCCGATGATATCCAGCAGGAGAGGGGTGATAAAGGCGGCCAGCAGCACGCCAAGCTGCCAGCCGATACCAACCCACGCCGAGGCGCGGTTGCGCTTATGGGCCGGCCAGACTTCGGCAATCAGCGCCATGCCGATACCGAATTCGCCACCGAGCCCCATACCCGCAAGGGTGCGATAGGCCAGCAGATCCCAATAGCCCTGGGCAACCGCACAGAGACCGGTAAAGACCGAGAACATCAGGATCGTGAAGGTCAGGACGCGAATGCGGCCCAGACGGTCGCTGAGATGGCCGAAAAAAATCCCGCCCAGTACCGCGCCAATCAGCGTCCAGGTAACGAGGGAACCGGCCTGAGAAGTGGTGAGCGCCAGCGAAACGCTGATTGCCGGCAGCATGAAACCGAGGATCAGCAGGTCAAAGCCATCCATTGCGTAGCCGCTGATCGCCGCGACCATGGCTTTCGCCGGCGTTACGCCGCGTTTGTTAAGTGGAGAAGAGAACGTCATGTCCAGACCTTTGGAATAAAAATGTGCGCTAAGTATAAATTTGTCAGCGGATGCGATCTACTCGGTTGAGGGGCATTGTTGGCTGTTATGATGACATTAACTGTATGTTTTTAATATTTATAACGGAATAAATGACCAGGGTTTTATTTAAAACATTGTCTGTCATGCTTCATGGGGAAAAAGTAGTAACGTAATGTGTTGACGACAAAAAACGACGAACGTCGGATTCTGCCTGCGGGGCGGCCAGTCGGGGAGGCATTTATGTCGATTCCGGGAGAAGGACGTATGCCTGTATGTGGGAGTTTTGCTTCGCCTGTAGACAATCTTTCTTGTAGCGGAGTTTGTGCCCTGACATTTCGCTTAACCATTTATTAAGCGGCTTTTCTTTGTCATTTAATCCGGCGGTGCGCTGGCGTATCAGGTTGAGCCGCTCTTCATAGAAACGCGCCCACGCTTCGGCGCGTCGTCGCCGCCCAGCACTTTCCCCAGCAGCCTTTTGCTGGTGACGCTGTTGGTAAGAGGGCGCAGGCGAAAGTCGATAAAGACGACGGGAATACCGATCGCCGCAAGCAGATCCAGCACGCGGCTCTCTTTCAGTTTTCCCCGTACGCCAAAATCGAAGACGTTCAGATCCGGCTGCATCTGAACGGCGCGCTCGACGCTGAAACCAGTGAGATATGCATTTTCAAGCATCGGCAGCTGTTTTAGCTGGGGGGATTTTGCAAGATAAAGCGAGTCAAGGTCCGGCGCTTTGATTTTGAGGGGATTATCCCAGGCAATCAGCTGCGCAAAAGGATTATCCGGATGCACAATCTGTCATGCCTGAATGGCCCTGGCATCCGCCAGGATGACTCTTTTTGCCGGTTGCTGGAGGGGCACTTCTCTTCCGGCAATATCCGTCGCCGTGACGGGGGATGCCTGCAGATTTGCTGCAAAGAGTAAATACGGCCGGTTAACGCCAGCTGCCACTAACGTTTCTCTCTCATTTTCCCAATCCAAATAGCAGCGACACAACCCGGCCAGTTTGGCTGGAGCGTAAAACAACCTTCCGTTCAAAAAAAAGTTTACATTGCTATGTATTGCTAACTATTATCATTTCGTTTCTCATAATTCAAATCATTCGCAATACAAATAATTGATAATTAATATATTTATTTTACAGGGGATCTTCTCATGTCTGGTCACTTCCGGCTCTCGCTGCTTGCTAGCGCTATTGTTTTAGCGTTCCCGGCCTGGGCTGCTGATAAAAATGATAACTCTTCATCAACCGATCGTACGGATACCCTGACGGTCGTGGGCAACTGGCTTGATTCGCCGGATTACAGCACGGTAGTGCTCGATCATCCCGGCGCAAGGACCATCGTGACGGAGCAGCAGGTTAAGGAAAAAGGCGGCGAGACGATTTCAGAAGCGCTGCGCGGTATTCCCGGGGTTCAGGTTCAGGAGAATAACGGCACCGGCGGGAGCGATGTGTCACTGAACGTCGGCGTGCGCGGCCTGACATCGCGCCTTTCGCCTCGCTCAACCATCATGATGGACGGCGTACCGCTTTCTGTCGCGCCTTACGGCCAGCCTCAGCTGTCAATGGCTCCGCTGTCAATGGGGAACATTCAGTCCATTGACGTCATCCGCGGCGGCAGCGCCGTTCGTTACGGGCCGCAGAACGTCGGCGGAGTGATCAACTTTGTCTCGAAGGATATTCCGGAAACGTTCGGCGGCGCGGTGAGCGCGCAAACGGAAGGGGCCTCACACGGCGGATTAAAAACGCTGACCAGCGCTTCCGTTGGCGGCACGGCGGAGAACGGTCTGGGGGCGGAGCTGCTGTACTCGGGTCTGCACGGGCAGGGATACCGGGAAAATAATGACAATACCGATATTGACGATTTTATGCTGAAAACGCGTTATCGTTTCACTCCGCAGGACGAACTGACCGGTAACTTCCATTATTATAACGCCTCTGCGGGTATGCCCGGCGGCCTGACGAAAGAGCAGTACCAGCAAAATCCCTTCCAGTCAGTGCGCCCGTTCGATCAGTTCGCCGGACGCCGCCAGGATATGTCTTTCAAATATCGCCATCAGGAAGAGGATAGCCAGTTTGAAGTGCTGACCTATTTCACCAAAAGTTTCCGCACCAGCGATATTCAGACCAACGGCTCCGGGGCTCTGGAAGGACAGAGTCGTCTGGCTGCCGCCCCTCGCCACTACACCACCTGGGCCATCGAACCAACCTATTCGCATCTGTTCCGCTTCTGGGATATGGCCCATGAAGTCACCCTTGGCTATCGCTATCTGAACGAGACATCGGATGAAAAAGGATATCGGTCCAACTGGTACGATCCGACGACCACGACCTCCGCCCCGAATTCTAAAGAAAACTATTATCAGCATACCTCCGGCGGTACGGAAGCTAACGCGTTTTATATTGATGATGCCGTCAACGTTGGTAACTGGACGATTACCCCGGGGCTGCGTTATGAAAGCATCCGCACGCATGTGAATGACGCTTTTGCCGATATTGCGCGTGAAAAATCGTACAGTGAACCGCTGCCATCGATCAACGTGATGTATCACCTGTCCGATAGCTGGAAGCTATTTGCTAATGCCAATACCTCTTTCGGCAGCTTGCAGTATTTCCAGCTCACCCGCGGAGGGAATCACGGGCAGCCGGCTCCGGGCCTGCAGCCGGAAAAGGCGCGCACCTATGAAGTCGGTACCCGCTATGACGACTCCTTACTCAAAGCGGAGCTGACGGCTTTCTACATTGATTTTGATAATCAGCTGCAGTACATCAACAACACCATCGGCTGGACCACGCTGGGCGCCACCAAACATCAAGGCGTCGAGCTGGCTCTGAACTACGATCTCAGCGAACTGACGCACAGCCTGGATGGGGTCAGCCTCTATTCCACCTATACCTATACCCGCGCCGTATCCGTCAGCGGCGAGTTTTCGGGTAAAGATCTGCCCTTCTATTCCCGCCAGGTGCTGACGGTAGGTTCCCGCTACGCGACGGGCAACTGGGTGTGGAACGTCGATGGCTATTCGCAATCCCGCCAGCATTCTCCGGGGTCTTCTGCTGCCGGGAATGGTTATATCACCCAGGAGAGCGATGATGGCCAGTACGGTAATATTGCCGGCTATATGGTGTGGAATATGCGCGGCGAATATGACATGGGGCCGTCGTGGTCAAATCTGAAACTGGGCGCCGGGGTTAAAAACCTTTTCGATCAGCGCTACTACACGCGTTCAACGGATAATAACTACGGCAAATATGTCGGCGAGCCGCGAACCTTCTTTGTTCAGGCGTCGCTGGCGTTCTAAACGTGTGACGCTTCGCGGGGCAGGGATGCACCGCGAAGCGGTCAGGTCAGAGAGCGGGGGGTTTGGCGGAGGAGCGATAAGGCCATACCTCCAGCTGGGTGCAATATGCGAAAAAAAAGCCCGTACCTGCGTACGAGCTCTTCTTTAAATATGGCGGTGAGGGGGGGATAGATTCGC
>NZ_BCYR01000010.1 GCF_001598295.1 Klebsiella ornithinolytica NBRC 105727 = ATCC 31898 | reverse complement strand
CTCACCCTTCGGGTCGTTGCCTGCGGCAACGCTTTCTCGCTGCGCTCGAATCGAACCTGGTCGAAGCTTCTCATCCTTCCCTGCACGGGCAGAATATGGTGCAAACGAGATGGATATAATGAATAAGTCACAGGAAAGCGATGGTGGCGGGGGAAGGATTCGAACCTTCGAAGTCGATGACGGCAGATTTACAGTCTGCTCCCTTTGGCCGCTCGGGAACCCCGCCAGGGGTATGAACTACTTGAGCGTAATACTTTTGATGGTGGTTGAAGGATTATTCATCGCTTCGCGGCTCACCCTTCCCGATAAGTGCAAACCTCGCAAAGGCCTACCGGGGTTACCACGTTGCTGTGGTGAATAATGGTGGTGGGGGAAGGATTCGAACCTTCGAAGTCGATGACGGCAGATTTACAGTCTGCTCCCTTTGGCCGCTCGGGAACCCCACCACGGGGCAATGCTTAATACTGGCTTGCTTCCTTCTGGGGAAGCGGGGCGCATCATATCAAATGATGCGCCCCTGTAAAGCTTTCCGTTGATAAAATTAAACTGGTTGCCTGAAATTTACGCGTAAAGACGCAATGCTAACCAGTTCATTTCATTATCGATTAAAGAATAATCGTTCGGTTGCCGTAAACAAACACGCGCTGGGCCAGAACCTGATACAGCGCGCGGCTCAGCACATTCTTTTCCACATCGCGGCCCGCGCGCATCATATCTTCCGCCGTATAGGTGTGATCGACATGAATAACATCCTGCATAATGATCGGGCCTTCATCCAGGTTGTCATTAACGTAGTGGGCGGTAGCGCCGATGATCTTCACGCCGCGCTCATAGGCCTGATGATAAGGACGGGCGCCAATAAAGGCTGGCAGGAAGGAGTGATGAATGTTGATAATCTGGTTCGGGAAGCGGGAAACGAATTCCGGCGTCAGAACGCGCATATACTTCGCCAGCACCACATAATCCGGCGCGTAGGATTCAATGGCATCGCCCATTAGCTTGTCGTGTTCTTCGCGCGTCAGCCCTTCGTGACTGACCAGCTGGAACGGGATATCAAAACGTTCGACCAGCGAGCGCAGGGTTTCATGATTGCCGATGACGGCCGCAATCTCAACATCCAGGCCGCCATAGTTGGCTTTCATCAGCAGATCGCCCAGACAGTGCGCTTCTTTGGTGACCAGGATCACCACGCGACGGCGGCCGGCGGGCGTCAGTTCGCGTATAGAGCCTTCCGGCAGCGCGCTATCAAGGTCGGCGAGCAGAATGGCATCATTAAAAATACCTTCCAGTTCGGTACGCATAAAGAAGCGACCGGTACGGTGATCGACAAACTCGTTGTTCTGCACGATATTCAGCTCGTGCTTGTAACAAATATTCGTGATACGCGCGATGAGTCCTTTCTGGTCAGGGCAAATGGTGCGTAGTACTTTACGTTGTAATGAATGCATCGCGAGGAAAATCCTGTAGTGTTTGCTATTGCCGGCGCCAGCTTTACTGGCCGCAGCATTTTTTAAATTTTTTACCTGAACCGCAAGGGCAGGGGTCGTTACGACCAATCAGCGGTCGTGTGCCGTCGATATAATACCACCGTCCATTTTCTTTTAAGAATCTGGAACGTTCAATAATCGCGCCGGGGCGGTTATCGTCGTGATATCGCGCGATGAAACTGACGAAACCCTCGTCGGGGTGACGGCCTTCATCGGTAGCAAATACGGTTAAGCCTTGCCATTGCGTTTTAGCGAACCCCTGTTCCAGATCGTCCTGGAAGTGCTGCGGCTGGCAGGAAGGGTGCCAGGTGGCGATCAGGTAATTGGCATCCTTCATGACAAACGCGCTGTAGCGGGATCGCATCAGCTGTGAGGGATCCGGTGCGGGCAGCGAGCCGCTCAGATATCGCTGACAACATGAGCTATACTCCAGAGCGCTGCCACAAGGGCATAATGGCGACAAATCGGCCTCCATGGAAAAAGAATCACGGCGCATCGGCGCCAAAGTGTTTTATGTTAACTGAGCTGTGGCAATGATGCCATGCTCGGAGTGGAAGGAAGTATACCGGTCATAATGAGAAAGCTTAAAATTGGTCTGGCGTTAGGGGCGGGAGCTGCCCGCGGATGGTCGCATATCGGGACGATTAAAGCGCTACAGCGCGCGGGCATTGAAATTGATATCGTCGCAGGATGTTCAATCGGTGCGCTGGTGGGGGCCGCCTTTGCCTGCAACCGGCTTCCGGTCCTTGAGAAATGGGTCTCCTCTTTTAGCAACTGGGACGTGCTGCGATTGATGGATCTTTCCTGGCGTCGCGGTGGACTGCTGCGCGGTGAGCGCGTATTCAACCGCTTTCGACAGGTATTGCCCGTCTCCGATATTGAGCGCTGCGACCGTCGCTTTGCTGCGGTGGCGACTAATTTAAGCACCGGGCGCGAACTGTGGTTTACCGAGGGCGATCTGCACCAGGCCGTGCGCGCCTCCTGCAGCATGCCGGGCCTGATGTCACCGGTTATGCATAATGGCTACTGGCTGGTCGATGGCGCGGTGGTCAACCCCGTTCCGGTTTCCCTGGCGCGCGCGCTGGGGGCGGATATCGTGATTGCCGTCGACTTACAGCACGATGCGCACCTGATGCAGCAGGATTTGTGGTCAATTGAAAAACCTCAGCCTGAAGAAGACAAAGATTTTTCCTGGCATGCGAGGATTCGCGCGCGTCTGAGCGGAATGACCTCCCGCCGCGCGGCGACGCCAACGGCGATGGAGATTATGTCGACCTCTATTCAGGTGCTGGAAAATCGCCTGAAACGCAATCGTATGGCGGGCGATCCTCCCGATATTCTGCTACAGCCTTTTTGCCCACAAATATCCACGCTTGATTTTCATCGTGCCGGGGAAGCGATTGCTGCCGGACATCAGGCGGTTGAAAAGAAGATGGATGAGCTACTACCCTTGGTGCGCACCGCGGTGTGACGCCATTTAACCAGGACTTAAGTAAATTCTGACAGGCGATAGTGTGAATTGCATGCCACTATTTAACTATCGTCAGCCAGAGGAGAGATCATGACGCAGCCATTGGCGGGAAAACTGATTCTGATAGTTGAAGACGAAGCCGTTTTCCGCTCACTCTTGCACTCCTGGCTAACCTCACTGGGCGCGACAACGGTTCAGGCGGGGGATGGCGTGGAAGCACTCCAGAAAATGGCCGAGTCCAAACCCGACCTGATGATTTGCGACATCTCTATGCCGCGAATGAATGGTCTTGAGCTGGTGGAGCAGCTGCGCAACCGGGGCGAAAAACTGCCGATTCTGATGATTTCGGCAACGGAAAATATGGCCGACATTGCCAAAGCGTTGCGCCTTGGCGTCCAGGATGTGTTGCTAAAGCCGGTAAAAGATTTCAACCGCCTGCGGGAAACGGTGTATGCCTGTCTGTATCCCAATATGTTCAACTCGCGGGTTGAGGAAGAAGAGAGGTTGTTTGAGGACTGGGATGCGCTGGTTAGCGACCCTACCGCAGCGTCAAGGCTACTGCAGGAGCTTCAGCCTCCCGTACAGCAAGAAATTTCGAAGTGCCGTATCCATTATCGTCAGCTGGTGTCGGCGGATAAACCCGGTCTGGTGCTCGATATTGCGCCATTATCGGAAAATGATCTGGCATTCTATTGTCTGGATGTCACACGAGCAGGAGATAATGGGGTGCTTGCGGCGCTGTTGCTGCGGGCTTTGTTTAATGGATTGCTTCAGGAGCAGCTGGCCCATCAGGGGCAGCGCCTGCCGGAAATGGGGAGCCTGTTAAAACAGGTTAACCAATTACTCCGTCAGGCCAATTTACCTGGGCAGTTTCCATTGCTGGTGGGTTATTACCATAGCGGTCTGAAAAATTTGATATTGGTATCCGCAGGTCTGAATGGCACACTCAATACCGGAGAACATCAAATTCAGATTAGCAATGGCGTTCCGTTAGGGACATTGGGTAACGCTTATCTCAACCAAATTAGCCAGCGCTGCGCATCATGGCAGTGCCAAATTTGGGGGGCCGGAGGGCGTTTGCGACTGATGTTGTCTGCGGAATGAACAATTACCGGTTTTTTTAAGCTGGTAGGATTACCGGGTAATCTTTTGCGGTGGTACTATCATTGCGTTTTATAAGTAAAGTCCTAATTCGAGGGAACACAAACCTTTTCAGACCAGGTTTGCCTGAGTGGACTGATATACTCGACACGTTATTATTAACGAAAAGTTTAAAAAACGAACAGTCCAGGAGATTTCAATGGCTGCCCTTAATTCTAAAGTAAGAAAAGCTGTTATCCCGGTTGCGGGATTAGGTACCAGGATGCTACCCGCCACCAAGGCTATTCCGAAAGAAATGCTGCCACTGGTAGATAAACCTTTAATTCAGTACGTTGTTAACGAATGCATCGCAGCCGGAATTACTGAAATTGTTCTGGTGACCCATTCGTCTAAAAACTCTATCGAAAACCATTTCGATACCAGTTTTGAACTGGAAGCGATGCTGGAAAAACGTGTTAAACGTCAGCTTCTGGAAGAGGTTCAGTCTATTTGTCCGCCGCATGTCACCATTATGCAGGTCCGTCAGGGGCTGGCTAAAGGTCTGGGTCATGCGGTACTGTGCGCGCATCCGGTGGTGGGTGACGAGCCGGTCGCGGTTATTCTGCCAGACGTTATTCTGGATGAATTTGAGTCGGATCTTTCCCGTGATAACCTGGCCGAAATGATCGCCCGTTTTGATGAAACAGGATCCAGCCAGATTATGGTTGAGCCGGTTGCTGATGTTACCGCCTATGGCGTTGTCGACTGCAAAGGCGAATCCCTGCAGCCGGGCGAAAGCGTCCCGATGGTGGGTGTGGTTGAGAAGCCGAAAGCCGATGTGGCGCCGTCTAACCTTGCTGTCGTCGGTCGCTACGTGCTGAGCGCAGACATTTGGCCGCTGCTGGCAAAAACACCTCCGGGAGCCGGGGATGAAATCCAGCTGACCGATGCGATCGACATGCTGATCGAGAAAGAGACCGTTGAAGCCTATCATATGAAAGGTAAGAGCCACGACTGCGGTAATAAACTGGGCTATATGCAGGCGTTTGTGGAATATGGCGTGCGCCATAAATCCCTCGGCGCAGATTTTAAAGCCTGGCTGGAAAAAGCAGTAGCTAAGTAATCGTTTTCTGCTTAATGATAAACCGGGAGCGAATTTCGTTTCCCGGTTTTTTTATATCGCCGGGCGGCAGATAAAAAAAATCCCGCCGAAGCGGGATTTTTCAAATACAGATGCTCGATTACAGCAGGAAATCGTCCAGGGTTTTACCCTGCTCGTCCATGGCTTTTTTGATCACTGCCGGGGTGCGACCTTGACCTGTCCAGGTTTTGGTTTCGCCGTTTTCATCAACGTAGCTGTATTTAGCCGGACGCGCAGCGCGTTTAGCTTTAGTACCCGCTTTGACTGCCGCCATGGTGCTCAGCAGTTCGTTCGGGTCAATACCATCTGCAATCAGCATTTCACGGTATTGTTGCAGTTTACGAGTACGCTCTTCAATTTCTGCAGCTGCAGCGCTTTCTTCTTCGCGACGTTCGTTAACGACAACTTCTAATTTTTCCAGCATTTCTTCTAGCGTTTCAAGGGTGCATTCTCTTGCCTGCGCACGAAGAGTACGGATGTTGTTCAAAATTTTAAGTGCTTCGCTCATTGTAGTAATCTCAAACTTATATTGTGGGGTGGTTTGTTGGACTAATAATAGAGCGATATAATCGGATGTGCAATAGGGGAGAATGTAAGGAATTCAAAATTACTTGTTATTTGTCGCAGCAATTAATTAATTTAAGTTAAATTCTACGTGCGACTTCACATCTTTTTTGCTTATAGCCTGACCCGAATCCTGCGCTAAAACCCTGAGATAGTATGCTTTTCTCTGCTGGCCGGGAGTAAAATTATACTTTGCAGGGATAAATATCCCTCTTGAGTATTAGCGTATTAGTAACGGCAATCTTTAATATAATCTGGTGAGCAAAAAACGTTATAGCGGGTTGGCTCATGCTACGATTCGCACAAAAGGACAATCGCCGGGCGCCAGCCAGGGGGGGCTGTACAAATTGCCGGCACCTGCATTCAATTAAAAAAGCGTAATCTATCAGCAGGGGGGACGGACATAGCGTATGCCGCTATACCCATGCTGAAAGGGGGGATAGCACGGGAAAATATGCTACAATTTTGCCGCGATAAAACACACTGATTGGGGTGATGCAGCCGATGGCTCAACTTTATTTCTACTATTCTGCAATGAATGCAGGTAAGTCGACCGCTTTGTTACAGTCGTCATACAATTACCAAGAGCGAGGCATGCGTGCCCTGGTTTATACCGCCGAGATTGATGACCGCTTTGGTTCAGGTAAGGTCAGTTCAAGAATTGGTCTCTCCTCGCCAGCCCGCCTGTTTAACCCTCAGACCTCGCTCTTTAGCGATATTGCGGCCGAGCATGCGCAACAGCCTGTTCATTGTGTCCTGGTGGATGAGAGTCAGTTTCTGACCCGCGAGCAGGTACATGAATTGTCTGAAGTCGTCGATCGGCTGGATATTCCGGTGTTGTGTTACGGCCTGCGTACGGATTTCCGTGGCGAGTTGTTTATTGGCAGTCAGTATTTATTAGCGTGGTCCGATAAGCTGGTTGAATTAAAAACGATCTGCTTCTGCGGACGTAAAGCGAGCATGGTGCTGCGTCTCGATCAGGAAGGTCGGCCATATAATGAAGGCGAGCAGGTCGTGATTGGCGGGAATGAGCGCTATGTTTCCGTCTGCCGTAAACATTATAAAGAGGCGTTAAGTGAAGGCTCGCTGACCCGGGTGCAGAGTAAACATCGCCCCTGCTAATCGTCCACATCATTCCCCACCCAGGCGCCTGTATGGCGCCTGCTGCGTCTCTTTACTGTGAACCGATGTCCTGACCTTTCCCCGGAACGGGTTATGCCTGGCACGCCTGCTGCTGACGATTCTCCGCGACGGGCTTCTCCTGACCGGGTATCAACGGCATGAGGGCGTAATGAGCCTGACCAGGATGCCGTGCCGCCGAAAACAAACCGTCAACAGCGTTAGCGTAGATATCCAGGTCGCAATGCGCGTCAGGAAAAAGCGTTTGCGATCGCTTATCCGGTCATGCTCTACCGGAATGAGATAAAAAAAAGCCCCATCCGGAGATGGGGCTTTTACCAGCGTTATCAGAGTCGATTAAGCAGATTTCTTCGCTTTTTTATCGGCTTTTGGCGCTGCTGCGGTCTCTTTCTTCGCGGCAGTTTCACCTTCGCTGAACTCGTTACCGTAGAAGGTATCCAGCAGAATCTGTTTCAGCTCGGCAATCAGCGGATAGCGCGGGTTAGCGCCGGTGCACTGGTCATCGAATGCATCTTCAGACAGCTTGTCAACGTGGGCCAGGAAGTCAGCTTCCTGTACGCCGGCTTCACGGATAGACTTAGGAATACCCAGTTCAGCCTTCAGGCTTTCCAGCCATGCCAGCAGTTTTTCAATTTTCGCTGCGGTACGGTCGCCCGGTGCGCTCAGACCCAGGTGGTCCGCGATTTCAGCGTAGCGACGGCGTGCCTGCGGACGGTCGTACTGGCTGAATGCAGTCTGCTTGGTCGGGTTGTCATTCGCGTTGTAACGAATCACGTTACAAATCAGCAGGGCGTTAGCCAGTCCGTGCGGAATGTGGAACTGAGAACCCAGTTTGTGCGCCATGGAGTGACATACGCCGAGGAAGGCGTTAGCAAACGCGATACCGGCGATAGTTGCTGCACTGTGCACACGTTCACGTGCTACCGGGTTCTTAGAACCTTCGTGGTAGGACGCTGGCAGGTACTCTTTCAGCAGTTTCAGCGCCTGCAGAGCCTGGCCGTCGGAGAACTCAGATGCCAGTACGGAAACATAGGCTTCCAGGGCGTGAGTCACGGCGTCAAGACCACCGAAAGCACACAGGGACTTCGGCATATCCATCACGAGGTTAGCATCAACAATCGCGACGTCCGGAGTCAGCGCGTAGTCAGCCAGCGGATATTTCTGACCCGTTGCATCGTCGGTAACAACGGCGAATGGCGTAACTTCAGAACCGGTACCGGAAGTGGTGGTGACGGCGATCATCTTCGCTTTCACGCCCATTTTCGGGAACTTGTAGATACGTTTACGGATGTCCATAAAGCGCAGCGCCAGGTCTTCGAAGTGGGTTTCCGGATGTTCGTACATTACCCACATGATTTTCGCGGCATCCATCGGGGAACCACCGCCCAGGGCGATGATAACGTCCGGCTTGAAGGAGTTAGCCAGATCCGCACCTTTACGTACTACGCTCAGGGTCGGGTCAGCTTCAACTTCGAAGAAGACTTCAGTCTCAACGCCGGATGCCTTCAGCACGGAGGTGATCTGGTCTGCATAACCGTTGTTGAACAGGAAGCGGTCAGTCACAATCAGCGCGCGTTTGTGACCATCAGTAATCACTTCATCCAGTGCGATTGGCAGTGAGCCACGACGGAAGTAGATAGATTTCGGAAGTTTGTGCCACAACATGTTTTCAGCTCGCTTAGCAACGGTTTTCTTGTTGATCAGGTGTTTCGGACCAACGTTTTCAGAGATGGAGTTACCACCCCAGGAACCACAACCCAGAGTCAGGGAAGGCGCGAGTTTAAAGTTGTACAGGTCACCGATACCACCCTGAGAAGCCGGGGTGTTAATCAGGATACGTGCGGTTTTCATCATCTGGCCGAAGTAGGCAACGCGAGCCGGCTGGTTGTCCTGGTCGGTGTACAGGCAAGAGGTATGACCGATACCGCCCATCGCAACCAGTTTTTCAGCTTTATCAACAGCATCTTCGAAGTTCTTCGCGCGGTACATCGCCAGCGTCGGAGACAGTTTTTCGTGAGCAAACGGCTCGCTTTCATCAACGTCGGTCACTTCACCAATCAGAATCTTGGTGGTAGCCGGAACGGTGAAGCCTGCCAGTTCAGCAATTTTGTATGCCGGCTGACCTACGATTGCCGCGTTCAGTGCGCCATTTTTCAGGATGATGTCCTGAACGGCTTTCAGCTCTTTGCCCTGCAGCAGGTAGCCGCCGTGGCTGGCGAAACGCTCGCGAACGGCGTCATAGACAGAATCAACAACAACGACTGACTGCTCAGACGCACAGATAACGCCGTTATCAAAGGTTTTAGACATCAGTACGGAAGCGACCGCGCGCTTAACGTCTGCAGTTTCATCAATAACAACCGGAGTGTTACCTGCACCCACGCCGATAGCCGGTTTACCGGAGCTATAGGCTGCTTTAACCATGCCTGGACCGCCGGTCGCGAGGATCAGGTTAATGTCAGGGTGATGCATCAGCGCGTTAGACAGCTCAACGGAAGGCTGGTCGATCCAACCGATCAGATCTTTCGGTGCGCCTGCAGCGATAGCGGCCTGCAGCACGATATCTGCCGCTTTGTTGGTCGCATCTTTCGCACGCGGATGTGGAGAGAAGATGATCGCGTTACGCGTCTTCAGGCTGATCAGTGATTTGAAGATTGCTGTGGAAGTCGGGTTAGTCGTCGGAACGATACCGCAGATAATACCGATAGGTTCGGCGATGGTGATAGTCCCGAAAGTGTCGTCTTCAGAGAGAACACCGCAGGTCTTTTCATCTTTATATGCGTTATAGATATATTCGGAAGCGAAGTGGTTTTTGATAACCTTGTCTTCGACAATGCCCATGCCAGATTCGGCTACGGCCATTTTTGCGAGAGGGATTCGAGCATCTGCGGCGGCCAAAGCGGCGGCACGGAAGATCTTATCAACTTGTTCTTGAGTGAAACTGGCATATTCACGCTGGGCTTTTTTTACGCGCTCTACGAGTGCGTTAAGTTCAGCGACATTAGTAACAGCCATAATGCTCTCCTGATAATGTTAAACTTTTTTAGTAAATCAGTAGCTCGATTCGACAGTATAGACAGGCTGTTAACAGCTTGCATCTAAATGTTAAGGTGCCGTTTCTGGCGCCGCTGGCTTCATTGATTTACTAAAGAAGCTTGATCTTTTTGATTCTCAGGTACCGCTATGCTGCACTCTTTTGGTGTCAACAAGGTTACTCACTTCTGAGTATAATTTACGTGATTTAGATCAAGTTTGCGCGAAGCTGACACCTTTCAGCAGTCTGTTTTTTGACCGGTCAAATCAAGTGTAATAATTGGTATGCAAACTAAGTGAATAAGTAACCGGGGGAAACAAATATATAACATGCCATTTTGTCGCCGCTATACGTATATTTGAGATGAATTATGCTGCTAAAAAGCGTATCTTCTGCGCGAATATTTTATGTGGCTAACTGTCAACAGCCATTTTTAATGATGCTGCGGAGCGCACTGTGACTCTACCGTTGTTTGATTTTTCAACCTACTTCAAGTTTTTCATCGGGTTATTTGCGCTGGTTAACCCGGTAGGCATCATCCCGGTCTTCATTAGTATGACCAGTTATCAGACGGCGGTGATCCGCAATAAGACCAACCTGACGGCGAATCTTTCGGTCGCCATCATTCTGCTGACGTCGCTGTTTCTCGGTGACTCGATTTTGCAAATTTTCGGCATCTCTATTGATTCATTCCGTATTGCCGGCGGGATCCTGGTCGTGACGATTGCGATGTCGATGATCAGCGGCAAACTCGGCGAGGACAAACAAAACAAGCAGGAAAAATCGGAAACCGCAATTCGTGAAAGTATTGGCGTCGTGCCGTTGGCGCTGCCGTTGATGGCAGGGCCGGGCGCAATCAGCTCGACTATCGTCTGGGGAACGCGCTACCACACGGTAACCTACCTTTTAGGGTTCTCCCTTGCCATTGCCCTGTTTGCCTTATGCTGCTGGGGGATTTTCCGCATGGCGCCATGGCTGGTGCGCCTGTTAGGGCAGACCGGCATCAACGTCATCACGCGTATTATGGGGCTGTTGCTGATGGCGCTGGGGATTGAGTTTATCGTCACCGGAATAAAAGCGCTGTTTCCCGGCCTGGTGAGTTAAACGAGCCTGCGCGATGCGGAGCCCAGCGCTCCGCGTTTGCTTCATTATTAGCAAAACATATCCATAAAGCGGAAAAGGCGGTACAAGATAGCTTTCTGTAATACCTTTAAATGTTCTTATTTATCAAATTGTTGTGAAAATTATCGAACGTCTCCTCTCTTTTTATCCCCCCTCCGCCACTGTTATTTTCTTCACATCATTCTCTGGTGCTTGCCGTCGCATAATTGAAATGATATTAGTAATTTCATAACCGGGGCAGATGAATGTGCTAAATAATAACCGATTGTTAAATTTTCGTACAAAAATGCATCTTCGCGTGGTTATGGGACACCCATAACGGGCTGTTGACAGTATCTGTATGAAAACTAAATTCTTTAATGATTTTCACGCTGAAAGACAGGGCAAGATAGCGGCGCAGAGAAAACCATAAAAGAGAATCCGGTAACATATTTGCAAATTGCATTGGCGGATGAGATGGCCTTTTGGTACTTTCCGCCGTGATCGCTAACTGAATAATACACGTAAATGAGAATTATTATTAAATAACTCATTACGGCTGAAAACGCCCCGCAACAGGGGATAAAAGAATCGACGCCAAGGTCGCCGTTTGAGCGGCCGTAATAAATAAGTCGGTGATAGCAAGCAGTAACGTCTGACAGCAGCATAAACTCCTGCACTGTACAGAATCCCGTAAGGGGAAAAAAACAGGCTGGTTAAATAGCCAGTAATTATAATGAATGGAGTAACAACACAATGACCATCATCACCAAAAAAAGTCTGGTAGCCGCGGGGATTTTGTCTGCGCTAATTACCGCGAATGTTGCCATGGCAGCGGATGTACCTGCAGGGGTGCAGCTGGCGGATAAACAATCGCTGGTACGTAATAACGGCGCAGAAGTGCAATCCCTGGACCCGCATAAAATTGAAGGCGTTCCGGAATCCAACATTAACCGCGATTTGTTTGAAGGGTTAGTGATTGGCGATATTCAAGGCCATCCGATCCCTGGGGCCGCAGAATCCTGGGATAATAAAGATTTTAAAGTCTGGACCTTCCATCTGCGCAAAGATGCCAAATGGTCCGATGGCACGCCGGTTACCGCGCAAGATTTCGTTTATAGCTGGCAGCGTCTGGCGGATCCCAAAACCGCTTCACCTTACGCAAGCTACCTGCAATATGGCCACCTGCTGAACGTTGATGACATTATCGCGGGCAAAAAGCCGATCACCGATCTGGGCGTCAAAGCGATTGATGATAAAACCTTCGAAGTGACGCTGAGCGAACCGGTTCCTTATTTCTATAAACTCCTCGTTCACCCATCCGTTTCTCCGGTGCCAAAAGCCGCTATCGAAAAATACGGCGAGAAATGGACCCAGCCTGCCAATATCGTGACCAACGGCGCTTATAAGCTGAAAGACTGGGTCGTTAACGAACGTATTGTGCTTGAGCGCAATCCGCAATACTGGGATAACGCGAAGACCGTCATTAATCAGGTGACCTACCTGCCGATTTCTTCCGAAGTGACCGACGTTAACCGCTACCGCAGCGGCGAAATCGACATGACCTATAACAACATGCCGATTGAACTGTTCCAGAAGCTGAAAAAAGAGATCCCGCAAGAAGTCCATGTTGACCCGTATCTCTGCACCTATTACTACGAAATTAATAACCAGAAAGCACCGTTTACCGACGCCCGCGTTCGTACCGCGCTGAAAATGGCGCTGGATCGCGATATTATCGTTAATAAAGTGAAGAATCAGGGCGACCTGCCGGCCTATAGCTATACACCGCCGTATACCGATGGCATGAAGGTTGTCAAACCAGAGTGGTTTACCTGGTCTCAGGACAAGCGTAACGAAGAAGCGAAAAAACTGCTGGCGGAAGCCGGATATACCGCCGATAAACCGCTGACCTTTAATTTACTGTATAACACTTCCGATCTGCATAAAAAACTGGCTATTGCCGTGGCGTCCATCTGGAAGAAAAACCTGGGTGCTAACGTCAAGCTGGAAAATCAGGAATGGAAAACCTTCCTCGATAATCGTCATCAGGGGACCTTCGACGTGGCGCGTGCCGGCTGGTGTGCGGATTACAACGAACCGACCTCATTCCTGAATACCATGCTGAGCGACAGCTCAAATAACACCTCTCATTATAAGAGCCCGGCTTTCGATAAAATCATCGCCGAAACATTACAAACGAATGATGACGCGAAGCGTGCCGATCTGTATGCGCAAGCAGAACAGCAGCTCGATAAAGATTCTGTGATCGTGCCGGTCTTCTATTACGTCAACGCCCGTCTGGTTAAACCGTGGGTGGGTGGCTATACCGGTAAAGACCCGTTAGATAATATCTACGTTAAAAACCTTTATATTATCAAACATTAATGGCAATACGTGGGGCAGGCGACGCTTGCCCCACCGTGTCTGAATTCATCGCACTCGATAGGCACAGGCCAGAAGGTACGGGCAATGTTAAAATTTATTTTTCGTCGCTGTCTGGAAGCGATTCCGACGCTATTTATTCTTATTACGATCTCTTTCTTCATGATGCGTCTTGCGCCGGGAAGTCCATTTACCGGTGAACGCACGCTGCCGCCAGAAGTGATGGCGAATATTGAAGCCAAATACCATTTAAACGACCCCATCATGACCCAGTACTTCAATTATCTGAAGCAGCTGGCGCACGGTGATTTCGGTCCCTCTTTTAAATATAAAGACTATTCGGTAAACGATCTGGTGGCGTCGAGCTTCCCGGTCTCCGCTAAATTAGGGCTGGCCGCCTTCCTGTTGGCGGTAGTTCTCGGCGTGACGGCAGGGGTTATTGCGGCCCTGAAGCAGAATACGAAATGGGATTATGCGGTCATGGGGGTGGCAATGACCGGCGTGGTGATACCCAGTTTCGTGGTTGCGCCGCTGCTGGTGATGATATTCGCCATCACGCTGCACTGGCTGCCCGGCGGCGGCTGGAACGGCGGGGCGCTGAAATTTATGATTCTGCCGATGGTGGCCTTATCGTTAGCCTATATCGCCAGTATCGCGCGTATTACCCGCGGTTCAATGATTGAGGTCCTGCATTCTAACTTTATCCGCACCGCGCGAGCCAAAGGGCTGCCGATGCGGCGCATCATTTTACGTCATGCGCTGAAACCCGCGCTGCTGCCGGTTCTTTCTTATATGGGGCCAGCATTCGTGGGGATCATCACCGGCTCAATGGTTATCGAAACGATCTACGGTCTTCCGGGTATCGGTCAGCTGTTTGTGAATGGCGCGCTTAACCGCGACTATTCGCTGGTGCTGAGCCTGACCATTCTGGTCGGTGCGCTGACTATTCTGTTTAACGCGATTGTTGACGTGCTGTACGCCGTTATCGATCCGAAGATTCGCTATTGAGGCTGGAGTTCGCCATGATGTTAAGTAAGAAAAGCAACGAGGCGTTGGAAAACTTCAGTGAAAAGCTGGAAGTCGAAGGACGTAGTTTATGGCAGGACGCCCGCCGTCGCTTTATGCATAACCGTGCCGCTGTTGCCAGCCTGATTGTGCTGGTGATTATCGCGCTGTTCGTGACTATTGCGCCGATGGTTTCGCAGTTCTCCTACTTCGATACCGACTGGGGCATGATGTCCAGTGCGCCGGACATGACGTCCGGCCACTATTTTGGTACTGACTCTTCCGGCCGCGACCTGCTGGTGCGTGTCGCTATCGGCGGGCGTATCTCGCTGATGGTCGGGGTGGCTGCGGCGCTGGTGGCGGTGGTTCTTGGGACACTCTACGGTTCACTTTCCGGCTACCTGGGCGGCAAAGTCGACTCCGTGATGATGCGTCTGCTGGAGATCCTCAACTCCTTCCCGTTCATGTTCTTCGTTATCCTGCTCGTCACCTTCTTTGGCCAGAACATCCTGCTGATTTTCGTTGCCATCGGTATGGTCTCCTGGCTGGATATGGCGCGTATTGTTCGCGGCCAGACGCTGAGCCTGAAGCGCAAAGAGTTTATCGAAGCGGCGCAGGTCGGCGGCGTCTCAACATTCAGTATTGTGGTTCGGCATATCGTGCCTAACGTACTGGGCGTGGTGGTGGTGTACGCCTCTCTGCTGGTGCCGAGCATGATCCTGTTTGAATCCTTCTTAAGCTTCCTTGGCCTGGGGACTCAGGAACCCCTGAGCAGCTGGGGTGCACTGCTCAGCGATGGTGCGAACTCTATGGAAGTGTCGCCGTGGCTGCTGCTGTTTCCAGCGGGGTTCCTGGTGATTACGCTGTTCTGTTTTAACTTTATCGGCGATGGCCTGCGTGATGCCCTCGACCCGAAAGATCGCTAAGGAGCGCCGTCATGAGCACAATTGAAACGGCAAAAGCGCCGCAGGCACAGCAACAATCCGGCCTGCTGCTGGATGTCAAAGATCTCCGCGTCACGTTCAAAACGCCGGATGGCGATGTCACGGCGGTGAACGACCTCAATTTTAACCTGCGTGCCGGGGAAACGCTGGGTATCGTCGGCGAATCGGGTTCCGGTAAGTCGCAAACCGCGTTTGCTTTGATGGGCCTGTTGGCCTCCAACGGTCAGATTGGCGGGTCGGCTCTGTTTAACGGCCGCCAGATTCTCAATCTGCCGGAGCGCGATCTGAATAAGCTTCGCGCCGAACAAATTTCAATGATATTCCAGGACCCGATGACCTCCCTGAACCCGTATATGCGGGTGGGTGAACAGCTGATGGAAGTCCTGATGCTGCATAAAGGTCTGGGAAAAGCCGAAGCCTTTGAAGAGTCGGTGAAGATGCTGGATGCGGTTAAAATGCCGGAAGCGCGTAAGCGCATGAAAATGTATCCTCACGAATTCTCCGGCGGGATGCGCCAGCGCGTGATGATTGCGATGGCGCTGCTGTGCCGGCCTAAACTGCTGATTGCCGATGAGCCGACAACCGCACTGGATGTCACGGTTCAGGCGCAAATCATGACCCTGTTGAATGAGCTTAAGCGCGAGTTCAATACGGCGATCATTATGATTACCCACGATCTTGGGGTCGTCGCCGGGATCTGCGACAAAGTGCTGGTGATGTATGCCGGGCGAACCATGGAATACGGCATGGCGCGGGATGTCTTTTATCATCCTTCGCATCCGTACTCGATAGGCTTGCTGAACGCGGTTCCGCGTCTGGACGCCGAGGGCGAGTCGCTGTTGACCATCCCGGGTAATCCGCCAAACCTGCTGCGTCTGCCGAAAGGCTGCCCGTTCCAGCCGCGTTGCCCGCACGCGATGGAGATTTGTCATAGTGCTCCACCTCTGGAGGAGTTTGCACCGGGCCGCCTGCGCGCCTGCTTTCAACCGGTAGGGGATCTGCTATGAACGCCGTTACGGAACAAAGAAAAGTCCTGCTCGAAATTGCCGATCTGAAAGTCCACTTTGATATTAAAGATGGCAAGCAGTGGTTCTGGCAGCCGGCCAAAACGCTGAAAGCGGTGGATGGCGTCACGCTGCGTCTCTACGAGGGCGAAACGCTGGGCGTGGTCGGGGAATCCGGCTGCGGCAAATCGACTTTTGCCCGGGCGATTATTGGTCTGGTGAAGGCGACCGACGGCAAAGTCGCCTGGCTTGGCAAAGATCTGTTAGGCATGAAGCAGGAAGAGTGGCGCGATGTTCGCAGCGATATCCAGATGATTTTCCAGGATCCGCTGGCTTCGCTCAATCCGCGTATGACTATCGGCGAAATTATTGCCGAGCCACTGCGCACCTATCATCCAAAAATGTCGCGTCAGGAAGTGCGTGACCGCGTGAAAGCGATGATGATGAAAGTGGGTCTGCTGCCGAACCTGATTAACCGCTATCCGCACGAGTTTTCCGGCGGCCAGTGCCAGCGTATCGGTATCGCCCGTGCGCTGATCCTTGAGCCGAAGCTGATCATCTGCGATGAGCCGGTCTCGGCGCTGGACGTATCGATTCAGGCGCAGGTCGTTAACCTGCTGCAGCAGCTGCAGCGCGAAATGGGGCTGTCGCTGATCTTTATCGCTCACGATCTGGCGGTGGTGAAGCATATTTCCGATCGCGTTCTGGTGATGTATCTGGGCCATGCGGTGGAGCTGGGCACTTATGATGAGGTGTACCATAATCCGCTGCACCCCTATACCAAAGCGCTGATGTCCGCGGTGCCGATTCCAGACCCGGATCTGGAAAAGAACAAAACCATACAGCTGCTGGAAGGGGAGCTGCCGTCGCCGATTAACCCGCCGTCGGGGTGCGTTTTCCGTACGCGTTGTCCCATCGCCGGGCCAGAATGTGCGATAACGCGGCCGGTGCTGGAGGGGAGTTTCCGACATGCGGTTTCCTGCCTGAAGGTAGACCCGTTATAATCTCTGGGGCTGACGTAGGTCAGCCCTTTTTTTTGCGAGGTTAAACGTGGCTGTTCATTTTCACGCCGCTCGCCAGCGGCTGTATCATCTACTCTTCGATCAAACCCGTCGTTCCGGACGACGATTTGAAGGTCTGTGCGGTATTTTTGCGCTCTTGAGCGTGCTGGTGATTTTTATTGAGTCCGGTCTTGGCACGCAATATCACCTGACGTTTGATGAATGGCATGTTTTTGTCTGGCTGGAGCTGTTTGTCACCGCTGTTTTTACCCTCGAATATTTCCTGCGTATTATCAGCTGGCCGAAACCCCTCAGCTATATTTTCAGCTTTTGGGGGGTGATAGATTTAGCCACCATCCTGCCGCTCTATGTGATGTGGATGTGGCCGGAGATGGGGCTTAATTATGTCTTTGCGTGGCGGGCGATGCGGGCGATTCGCTGCCTGCGTATTCTTAAACTGCTGCGCTTTATGCCGTCATTGAATATTTTCTGGGCGGCTATCGTCAGCGCCCGCCATCAGCTGATCCTCTTTTATTCCTTTATTGCCATCGTGATGGTTATCTTTGGATCGCTGATGTACCTGATTGAAGGGCCGCAATATGGGTTTACCACCTTAAATGCGTCGGTCTACTGGGCGATTGTGACCATTACGACGGTCGGGTATGGCGATATTACGCCGCATACGCCGATTGGCAGAATTCTGGCCTCGGTTCTGATCTTAATCGGTTATTCCATTATCGCCATTCCGACCGGACTTATCACCACGCATATGACCAGCGCATTACAACATCGCCGCGCGCGCGCGTGTCCAAACTGTCAGCACGCCGCTCATGATAAAAATGCGCGTTTTTGCAACGCCTGCGGCAGTGAATTAGCGGAATAGTCAGGGAACAAAAATAAAACGGCAGGCGGTGTGGTGACCGTCTGCCGTTTTTTTGTGGTTCAGTATGGGGGACGCTTATTCACGCCACAGAATATGGCACAGCTTATGGTCTTTTTCGCGGCACAGCAGAATGCGCGCAAAGATATCGTTAATTTCGCCGCCATCGGTATCGGCAAGACCAATCACGACTTCGGCGAAAAAGTCCGGGTTGAGGTCATAATCGACATGCTCTTCCCAGTCCGGCGCAGGGTCAAACAGCTCGGCGCCGCCGCGTTCTTCAAACTGCAGGTTAAACAGAATGACATCCGCCGGATCGAGGTTGTCGACAGCCAGCTCCAGGAAGATGTCATAAGCTTGTTCAAGCGTTTCGTCTTCGGTCAGGCGATTGTTTAAATCCATATCCATGATTGCTACCCGTTAAACATCTGATTGGCACGTTTTACAGCAACGGACTGAAGAAGTAAAACAGTCGCTCGGTGATCCGCTGCCAGAGCGGTCGTTTTAACCACAACCGGGCGTCCAGCAGGCGCGAACGGGAAATATAATCGTCCTGAACGGCCGCCAGATCGCCGCCGAATCCGACGTCGTCAATGACCAGCGTGATTTCGAAATTCAGCCACAGGCTGCGCATATCGAGATTCACGGTACCGACCAGGCTGAGCTCGCCGTCGACCAGTACGCTTTTGGTATGCAGCAGGCCGCCTTCAAACTGATAAATTTTAACCCCGGCCGCCAGCAGCTCGGTAAAGAAGGCCCGACTGGCCCAGCCAACCAGCAGCGAATCATTCTTGCGCGGCAGGATAATGCTGACGTCGACCCCGCGTTGCGCCGCGGTGCAGATCGCATGCAGCAGATCGTCGCTGGGCACGAAGTACGGGGTGGTCATGATCAGATGTTCTTTGGCGGAATAGGCGGCGGTGAGGAGCGCCTGATGAATCAGATCTTCCGGGAATCCGGGGCCAGAGGCAATGGTATGAATCGTGTGTCCGCTGGCTTCTTCAAAGGGCATAATATTGAGGTCCGGCGGCGGCGGTAAAATACGTTTGCCGGTTTCAATCTCCCAGTCGCAGGAGTAGACGATGCCCATCGCCGTGGCGACCGGGCCTTCCATACGCGCCATCAGATCAATCCACTGCCCGACGCCGGAATCCTGTTTAAAGAAGCGCGGGTCGACCATGTTCATACTGCCGGTATAGGCAATATAGTTATCAATCATCACCATTTTGCGGTGCTGGCGCAGATCCATGCGGCGCAGAAAAACACGCATCAGGTTGACCTTCAGCGCTTCGACCACCTCGATGCCGGCGTTCCGCATCATGGCTGCCCACGGGCTGCGGAAAAAGGCGACGCTGCCGGCGGAATCGAGCATCAGGCGGCAGTGAACGCCGCGTCGCGCCGCCGCCATTAAGGATTCCGCGACCTTATCGGCCATGCCGCCCGGTTGCCAGATGTAAAACACCATCTCAATATTGTGCCGCGCCAGCTGGATATCGCGCATCAGCGCCTGCATCACGTCATCAGACTCGGTCAGCAGCTGAAGCTGATTGCCCTTAACGCCGGCGATCCCCTGACGCCGTTCGCAGAGTTTAAACAGCGACTCGGCAACCGGGCTGTTATCCTCGGCAAAAATATGTTTGCAGGCTTTGAGATCGTTAAGCCATTTGGCGGTGGAGGGCCACATCGCCCGGGCCCGTTCCGCACGACGTTTACCCAGATGCAGCTCGCCAAATGAGAGATAGGCGATAATCCCCACTAGCGGAAGAATATAGATAATCAGCAACCACGCCATTGCTGAAGGTACGGCGCGCCGTTTCATCAGAATGCGTAATGTTACACCGGCGATGAGTAACCAGTAACCGAGGATGACCAGCCAGTTCACCACCGTGTAAAAGGTTGTCATAGATGAAAAATCCTTTTGAATAACTCTATGTCATGAGTTTACGCATCAACATCCATCTGGCAAATAAAAACGCAGCGAAAGCGTTGGTCAGCCGGATTCATGGGTTTATAATGTGGTCTGTTTTTCACTTGTAGAGTAGTAGCAATGAAGCGTAGTAGAACGGAAGTAGGGCGCTGGCGCATGCTAAGACAGGTGAGTCGCCGCAAGTCCCGCTGGCTGGAAGCCCAATCGCGCCGCAACATGCGCATCCTCTCCATCAGGAAGGAACTGGTGAAACGACAACGTGGTTCCCTGCTGTTTGTCTTCACTGAGTACTGATATAAAAGGCACCGTTTACGGTGCCTCTGTTATTTTAGCGTCGGACGGTCTCAGAATACTTTCTTATAAGGCTTCACGGAGACGTTCTGGTACACGCCAGCCGCGATGTAAGGGTCATCATTTGCCCATGCTTTGGCGACTTCCAGCGATTCGAACTCCGCAATGACCGTTGAGCCAGTAAACCCGGCGGCGCCAGGCTCATTACTGTCGACGGCAGGCATTGGCCCGGCGGTCAACAGGCGACCTTCATCTTGTAATAGCTGCAAACGTGCCAGGTGGGCGGGACGTACCGACAAGCGCTTTTCCAGAGAATCGGCAATGTCTTCAGCGTAGATAACGTAAAGCACGGCAAGGCTCCTTATCAATAAACAGGCGAATCACGTTAAGTGAATCCGCCGTTGACTGCAATGTAAAGATGCGTACCGACTTAAAATGCCATGCTTCAGACGTTTTTTCCCACAAAACGGGGCAAATTTTGATGCAAGATAACAAGGCTTATTGAATATGATTGCTATTTGCATTTAAAATCGGGGCATCATTTTTCAACAGAAACGACTATGAGCGCAATGACCCTTGATTTACCTCGCCGCTTCCCGTGGCCGACGCTGCTGTCCGTGGCTATCCACGGTGCCGTTGTGGCGGGGTTGCTTTATACCTCGGTACATCAGGTTATTGAACGGCCCTCTCCCTCGCAACCGATCGAAATTACGATGGTTGCGCCGGCAGATCTCGAACCGCCTCAGGCGGCACAGCCGGTAGTGGAACCCGTTGTTGAACCGGAGCCTGAACCGGAAGTGGTGCCGGAGCCGGAGCCACCAAAAGAAGCGCCGGTGGTGATTCACAAGCCCGAACCCAAACCGAAGCCTAAGCCTAAACCGAAGCCGGAGAAGAAGGTTGAGCAACCGAAGCGGGATGTGAAACCGGCGGAAACGCGCGTGGCTTCACCGTTCGAAACGACCAATACGGCGCCAGCACGTACGCAGCCGAACTCCGCACCGGCAACGGCAAAACCGACCCTGACCGCGCCGAGCGGCCCGCGGGCGATAAGCCGCAACCAGCCGGCGTATCCGACACGTGCCCAGGCGCTGCGTATCGAAGGTTCTGTACGCGTCAAGTTTGATGTCACGCCGGATGGGCGAGTGGATAACGTCGAGATTCTCTCCGCGCAGCCCGCCAATATGTTTGAACGCGATGTGAAAAATGCGCTGCGCAAATGGCGCTACGAAGCGGGCAAGCCGGGAACTGGCGTCACCATGACGATCAAATTCCGTCTGAAAGGCGTAGAGATTAGCTAACCGTGTTGTCATCAGGCCCCTTATGGGGCCTTTTCCATTAAGACCGCATCCAGCGCTTTCTGCGCCGTCACCAGATGCTGCCCGCCGAACAAGATCGCCCGGTTTAACAACGTGTAGAGCTGATAAACCGGCTGACGATCAAGGAAACCAGAGGGCAGCGGCGATATCGACTGGTAGCCATCGTAGATCTGCGGCGGCTGTTCAGGGTGCAGCGGCAGCATCGCCAGATCGCACTCTCGGTCTCCCCAGTAACAGGCGGGATCGAAGATATAGGGGCCGTTCGGGCCTAGCGCGCAGTTCCCCGACCACAAATCACCATGCAGCAATGACGGTTGAGGCTGGTGATTGCTCAGGCGCTGCTGCACATTATCGACGATGCTGTCGATATCGCCGAAGCTGAGCCCTTTTTCGGCAGCCAGCTCCAGCTGCCAGCCGATACGCTGTTCGGCAAAGAAAGTCGACCAGCGGCGCTGCCAGGCGTTGGGCTGCGGCGTGGTGGAAAGGTCGTTATCAAAATCCAGACCAAACTGCGGCTGATCGCTCCACTGATGCAGATGTGCAATATGCTGACCGAGTAAGAAGGCGTTGTGCGCGTCCAGCGGGCGAGGGGGCAGATATTCCATTACCAGGAAACTGTAGTCGCGATCGCTGCCAACCGCATAAACCTGCGGAACGCTAACGGTTTTACTCCGTGACAGCAGCTCAAGCTGGTCTGCTTCAGCGGTAAAGATAGGCAGAAGTTCACGCTCATCACATTTAACAAAGTAGTCCCGACCGCCGAAACGTAAATGCCAGGCCGCATGAATTTCACCGCCGGGCAGTTCGTTGCGGAGTTCGATTTCAGCTGCTTCGGAATGCCAGTCGCTTAACAACGTGCTGATAGCTTGCCACATGCTGTCTCTCCCCTTGTTTTCCACCATTTCATAAGGTTAGCCCATAACCCCGGTGTAAAATTCGAACTGACGCACAACTGGCGCGCTCCGTTGCACGAATCGCACTTATTGAGCTTTCAACCACTCAGCAAATGTGGTGACGGTAACGTCGACGGGGCGACCCAGCGCCGTTTCCGCCAATCCGGCGCTAAGCGCTTTGACCTCGTCGGCGCTTTGCGCGGAAATCAGGCCAAAGGTATTGGTACCCAGTTCATGGACCTTGCCGTTTTCATCATTCAGCACAAGAGTAAATCCTGCGCGGGTGAGATGATTACTTAGCTCGTTAATTTCGGTCAGCGTCTCTTCCTGAAAGTTAACCGTGACGACGCGGGTAACAATTTCTGTGCTCATTTTTCACCCTGTTGTAATCCATGGAATTTTCAGCATAGACCATGATGATGATTTGGCGACTCCCTCTGCGCCAGCAGAGGGAAGGAGAACTAGCGACCACACAGGTAAGTGTAGATTTTGTGCGTGTTTTCCAACGAGCACAGACGGGTACCCTGGTTAATGGTGGCGGCGCTACCGGCGGCGACGCCGAAGCGGACCATATCCTCCAGACTGGCATCTTCCGCCAGGCGCAGGGTCATTGCGCCGACCATGCTGTCGCCGGCGCCAACGGTACTTTGGCTTTTCATCGGCGGCGGCACGACCTGTACACTGCCGCTGGCATCAACGCCCAGCGCACCCTGCGGGCCGAGTGAGACCACAACCCGGCGGACCTTACCCGAACGAATCAGCTCCTCCGCCGCGCGTCTAACGTCATCCGGCTGGCTCAGATCGCGCCCCACCAGAGCACTCAGCTCTTTTTGGTTAGGCTTGACGAGCTCAATATTCCCGACATCAAGAGCGGCGGCCAGCGCCTCGCCCGAACTATCAATGATGCAGCGAAGTCCGTGACGCTGTGCGCTTTTGACTAACTGAGTCAGGTTGTCAACGCCGATGCCAGGCGGCAGGCTGCCGCTTACGACCAGCAGTGAGCCGGTCTCGATCGCCAGAACCTTTTCTTCGAGGCGACGGAACTCCTCTTCCGTTAAGGCGGCACCAGGCATCACGAAGCGATATTGTTCGCCGCTGGCGCCTACGTGGACATGCAGATTTTGTCGCGTCCAGTCTTGCGCCTCGACAGGCTCAACCGGGACCTGTTCTGCGGTGAGCAGCGCCGTAAGATGTTCGCCGGTGGCGCCACCGGCCGGGTAAATGGCCGTTGCTTCACCACCGAGAAAGGTGATGGCACGTGCGACGTTGATACCGCCGCCGCCGGGTTCGAAAATCGGTGCGCTGCAGCGGAGTTTTCCTTCGGGGTACATTTGCGGGGTCAGCGTTGCGCTATCGAGTGAGGGAGCCAGCGTTAGCGTATAGATTTTGGTCATCTAATTTCCTCCATGATACGGGTTAAGCTGTTCTGTTTTTAAGCATGGCACTTCTTAGCGGGAAGGGGAAGCCATTGCCGGTCGCGATTTGTAAAGCGCTTTTTATTTTTATCTTTATGAAATAAAGATTGTTCTAAGAGCTGTCTTATTCAAAAAATGAAATAGTAATTGATTGCTATGTTAATCGTGCTTTTTTATAATTCTTTGCCTTTCATTGGACCTGCAAGATACAAAAATCATTCAAGATGCGTCGAGGCGGCGAGGGAAGCCATCCCACGAAAGCACAGTTCATGCTGTGTGGGGGATGTCTTAGTGACGCCAACAAAGAAGTAGCCTGAAGGATGACGCGTATAGCGATCCTTGCGAAAGTTTCCGGGACCAGCTGGGTCTCTCTTTTTGTTGTACGGACTCTAAATTAAATGAAGCTTTTGAAGACAGTACCCGCAGCGGCATTGCTGGCGGGGGGGCTCTTTGCGTCTGCGCACGCATTGGCCGATGATTCCGTTTTTACTGTTATGGATGACCCTTCCACTGCCAAAAAACCTTTCGAAGGTGCGGTTAACGCCGGTTATCTGGCGCAGTCCGGAAATACGAAAAGTTCTTCAATGACCGCGGATTCTACGTTGACCTGGTACGGCGATACGACGGCATGGTCGCTGTGGGGTAATGCCAGCAACACGTCATCCAACGATCAGCGCTCCTCCGAAAAATACGCGGTTGGTGGCCGTAGTCGCTACAACCTGACCGACAGCAACTACGTGTTTGGCCAGGCCAGCTGGTTGACCGATCGCTATAATGGCTATCAACAACGCGACGTTTTAACCGCTGGTTATGGTCGTCAGATCCTGAACGGTCCGGTTCACAGCCTGCGCTTTGAATTTGGTCCGGGCGTGCGCTATGACGAGTATACCGATGGCGATAATGATACTCAGCCGCTGGGCTATGCTTCCGGTACCTGGGCCTGGCAGATGACCGATAACACCAAGTTCACCCAGGGGGTGTCGGTGTTCGGTGCCCAGGACACTACGCTGAACTCGGAAAGTGCGTTGAATGTCGCCATCAATGCGCATTTTGCACTGCGGGTTGCCTACAACCTGACCTGGAACTCCGAGCCGCCGTCATCGGCGCCGAATCATACCGATCGCCGCACGACGCTGTCTCTGGGTTATAAGATGTAATGTATTTCAGGCCGGGAAACCGGCCTGATTGTTTTAAAATTAGCAACCATCGGCATTATTATTTTTGGTCATTCGTTTTATTTTTTATAAAAAGAAAATAACTCCACAATTTCCTCATAATTCATTTTTTCCTGACAACTCTGCAGATAATTTGACACAAATAGCTAAATATTTAGTCGGACAAAAGTGTGATCGGGATCTATACTGTTGACTATCGACGAAGATGAGATCTTTGCCGGACAACCTTCAGTAAATAAGAGAATCACCATCATGAAAAATAGCAAAATCGCAACTGCGGCTGTGATGCTGTGCACCCTGTCTTTTGGCGCATTCGCCGCGAACCCGGTCCCGCAGCCAGGCAACACCGACCATACGCAGGTTGGTATTGCGAAAGCGACCGATGTTGAAGCCGGATCGAATATTGCTCCCGGTTCACAATCAACCGGTCACTCTATGGATGATGCATTTAATGTCCATACTCTTGTTGCCGGCGAGTGGTCCTGATTTTCATCTGTAGATAATATGATGACGTTTCAGGGAATATAAAGCCGGGTAGAGATGTACCGGTTTATTTCCTGAATGGTGGTCAACACTGATTCTTCCACTTTGCTATTTCTTGTCATTACCTATTGTGGCACGAGCTGTTTTTCTTTTTTCGTCCGCCGTCCCGCCACGTTGTTTCTGTGGCTGAATATCCAGCATATGATTCTGTTCCCCTTGTTTTATCCATAACCGCCACCATTTATCTTGTTCTGACTTTTAACACGCACTAATGATGTGTAAACTAAGGGTCGGTGTTATCAGCAGGCGGCTGCAGGTGGGAACGACTCGGTAAACGATCGTCCTCATATTTCGCAGAGTGAAGCGGGAACTGAGCTATAACTTGTTGATAATTATTATTATATTGTTTTGTATGTGCTCTTTCGTGTGGGGCACCACTGCAAATAAGGACATAAAATGCCTGTAATTACGCTTCCTGATGGCAGCCAACGCCATTTTGACCACGCCGTTAGCCCGCTGGATGTTGCTCTGGATATCGGTCCAGGCCTGGCGAAAGCCACGATCGCGGGACGAGTGAATGGTGAGCTGGTCGATGCCAGCGACCTCATCGAAAACGATGCAACCCTCTCCATCATTACTGCAAAAGATGAAGACGGCCTGGAAATCATTCGTCACTCCTGCGCGCATCTGCTCGGTCATGCGATTAAGCAGCTGTGGCCAAACACCAAGATGGCTATCGGCCCGGTTATCGATAACGGCTTCTATTATGACGTCGACCTCGATCATACGCTGACCCAGGAAGATATCGACGCGCTCGAAAAACGTATGCATGAGCTCGCCGAGAAGAATTATGACGTCATCAAGAAGAAAGTCAGCTGGCACGAAGCGCGTGAAACCTTTGTGAAGCGTGGCGAGACTTATAAAGTTTCCATTCTTGATGAAAATATCGCCCATGATGACAAGCCTGGCTTGTATCATCATGAAGAGTACGTCGACATGTGCCGTGGACCGCACGTGCCGAATATGCGTTTTTGTCATCACTTTAAACTGATGAAAACCGCAGGCGCGTACTGGCGCGGCGACAGCAACAACAAGATGTTGCAGCGTATTTACGGTACCGCATGGGCAGATAAAAAAGCGCTTAACGCGCATCTGCTGCGTCTGGAAGAAGCGTCCAAGCGTGACCACCGCAAGATTGGCAAGCAGCTCGACCTGTATCATATGCAGGAAGAGGCGCCGGGTATGGTCTTCTGGCATAACGACGGCTGGACAATCTTCCGCGAGCTGGAAGTGTTCGTTCGCTCCAAGCTGAAAGAGTACCAGTACCAGGAAGTAAAAGGTCCGTTCATGATGGACCGCGTGCTGTGGGAAAAAACCGGGCACTGGGACAACTACAAAGATGCGATGTTCACCACCTCTTCTGAGAACCGTGAATACTGCATCAAGCCGATGAACTGTCCGGGTCACGTGCAGATCTTTAATCAGGGTCTGAAATCGTACCGCGATCTGCCGCTGCGTATGGCGGAGTTCGGTAGCTGCCATCGTAACGAGCCTTCGGGCGCGCTGCATGGTCTGATGCGCGTACGTGGCTTTACTCAGGATGATGCGCACATCTTCTGTACAGAAGAGCAGGTCCGTGAGGAAGTGAACGCCTGTATTCGTATGGTCTACGATATGTACAGCACCTTTGGCTTCGAGAAAATCGTCGTCAAACTCTCAACTCGTCCGGAAAAACGTATCGGAAGCGACGAGACCTGGGATCGTGCTGAGGCGGATCTGGCGGTCGCGCTGGAAGAAAACAATATCCCGTTTGAATATCAACTGGGTGAAGGCGCGTTCTACGGTCCGAAAATTGAATTTACTCTGTATGACTGCCTCGATCGTGCATGGCAGTGCGGAACGGTACAGCTGGACTTCTCTCTGCCGCAGCGTTTAAGCGCTTCTTATGTGGGCGAAAATAACGAGCGTCAGGTACCGGTAATGATTCACCGCGCAATTCTGGGGTCTATGGAGCGCTTCATTGGCATCCTGACCGAAGAGTTTGCCGGCTTCTTCCCAACCTGGCTTGCGCCGGTGCAGGTCGTGGTGATGAATATTACCGATTCTCAGTCTGAATACGTTAACGAATTGACTCGTAAACTACAAAATGCGGGCATTCGGGTAAAAGCGGACTTGAGAAATGAGAAGATTGGCTTTAAAATCCGCGAGCACACTTTACGTCGTGTCCCGTATATGTTGGTCTGTGGCGACAAAGAAGTCGAAGCCGGCAAAGTGGCCGTGCGTACCCGTCGTGGTAAAGACCTCGGCAGCATGGACGTAAATGAAGTGATCGAAAAGCTGCAACAAGAGATTCGCAGCCGCAGTCTTCAACAACTGGAGGAATAAGGTATTAAAGGCGGAAAACGAGTTCAAACGGCGCGTCCGAATCGTATTAATGGCGAAATTCGCGCGCAAGAAGTTCGCTTAACAGGTCTGGAAGGCGAGCAGCTTGGTATTGTGAGTCTGAGAGAAGCTCTGGAAAAAGCTGAAGAAGCCGGAGTAGACTTAGTCGAAATCAGCCCTAACGCCGAGCCGCCGGTTTGTCGTATTATGGATTACGGCAAATTCCTCTATGAAAAGAGCAAGTCTTCTAAGGAACAGAAGAAAAAGCAAAAAGTTATCCAGGTTAAGGAAATCAAATTCCGTCCTGGCACCGATGATGGCGACTACCAGGTAAAACTCCGCAGCCTGGTTCGCTTTCTGGAAGAGGGTGATAAAGCTAAGATCACGCTGCGTTTCCGCGGTCGTGAGATGGCTCACCAGCAGATCGGTATGGAAGTGCTTAACCGCGTCCGTGACGATCTGAGTGAACTGGCAGTGGTCGAATCCTTCCCGTCGAAGATCGAAGGCCGCCAGATGATCATGGTGCTCGCTCCTAAGAAGAAACAGTAAGGCCTTCAAGTAGCAACTCCTGTGGAGCCATCAGGCTTCGCAGGCGTTGTTCGCCTATGTTTCGTTTATTAACAATGCGAAGTGGAAGTTATTAAAATGCCAAAAATTAAGACCGTACGCGGTGCTGCTAAGCGCTTCAAAAAAACCGGTAAAGGTGGTTTTAAGCACAAGCACGCTAACCTGCGTCACATTCTGACTAAAAAAGCTACCAAGCGTAAACGTCACCTGCGTCCGAAAGCCATGGTTTCCAAAGGCGATCTGGGCCTGGTAATCGCGTGCCTGCCGTACGCATAAGTCGTTAACCCTTTTAAACTTTTTAATTAGAATAGATACAGGAGAGCACATATGGCTCGCGTAAAACGTGGTGTAGTTGCCCGTGCACGTCACAAGAAAATTTTGAAACAAGCTAAAGGCTACTACGGTGCGCGTTCTCGCGTATACCGCGTTGCCTTCCAGGCTGTTATCAAAGCTGGTCAGTACGCTTATCGTGACCGTCGTCAGAAAAAGCGTCAGTTCCGTCAACTGTGGATTGCGCGTATCAACGCAGCAGCACGTCAGAACGGTATTTCTTACAGCAAATTCATCAACGGCCTGAAAAAAGCCTCTGTTGAAATCGACCGTAAGATCCTGGCTGACATCGCCGTATTCGACAAATTAGCGTTCACCGCGCTGGTCGAAAAAGCGAAAGCAGCTCTGGCATAAGCCAGTTGAAAGAGGGAGCTTGTCTCCCTCTTTTCGTTTCAACACCATCAATACATTGACTTTTATTGCCGTAAGCTTTTCAATACAGGTCTTACGTTTCGTACCAGACAAGGTAATGCAAGCATGAATGCTGCTATTTTCCGCTTCTTTTTTTACTTTAGCACCTGAACTCAGGAGGCTAGCGCGTGAAAGAAGAAACGGAAAACAGCGCCAGAAAGCCTCCCACTGTGGAGGCTTTTTTCGTATATGAACGTGTTCATTCTATTTCAAGCTGCAGGTGCGCGGGCTGAGTGCGCATCCGGCGACAGCGATTTTTCTGTGCTAAGTGCCATGCGGCCCGACGCCGCCTGTGACTCGAAATAGTCAGAATAAAATAATGATCATAACCGGTGTCTGCACCGACATAATGAGGAAAACCATGTCACATCTCGCAGAGCTGGTTGCCAGTGCGAAGGCAGCCATTAATGAGGCATCAGATGTTGCCGCGCTGGACAACGTCCGCGTGGAATACCTGGGGAAGAAAGGGCATCTGACCCTTCAGATGACAACCCTGCGTGAACTGCCGCCAGAAGAGCGTCCGGCGGCTGGTGCGGTCATCAACGAAGCGAAAGAGCAGGTTCAGCAGGCGCTTAACGCGCGTAAAGCGGATCTGGAAGGCGCAGCGCTGAATGCGCGTCTGGCCGCAGAGACTATCGATGTCTCTCTGCCCGGTCGTCGGATCGAGAACGGCGGGCTGCATCCGGTGACACGCACCATCGACCGTATCGAGCACTTCTTCGGTGAGCTTGGCTTCACCGTCGCGACCGGTCCGGAAATCGAAGATGACTACCACAACTTTGATGCGTTGAACATTCCGGGCCACCACCCGGCCCGTGCCGATCACGATACCTTCTGGTTTGATGCGACGCGTCTGCTGCGTACCCAAACCTCCGGCGTGCAAATTCGTACTATGGAAAACCAGCAGCCGCCGATCCGCATTATTGCGCCGGGCCGCGTTTACCGTAACGACTACGACCAGACCCATACGCCGATGTTCCACCAGATGGAAGGTCTGATTGTTGATACCAATATCAACTTCACCAACCTGAAAGGGACGCTGCATGACTTCCTGAATAACTTCTTCGAGGAAGACCTGCAGATTCGTTTCCGTCCGTCCTACTTCCCGTTTACCGAACCTTCCGCGGAAGTTGACGTTATGGGTAAAAACGGCAAGTGGCTGGAGGTCCTCGGCTGCGGAATGGTGCATCCGAACGTTCTGCGCAACGTTGGCATCGATCCGGAAATCTATTCCGGCTTCGCCTTCGGCATGGGGATGGAGCGTCTGACGATGCTGCGCTACGGCGTGACCGATTTACGCGCGTTCTTCGAAAACGATTTGCGTTTCCTCAAACAGTTTAAATAAGGGCAGGACAGAATAATGAAATTCAGTGAACTGTGGTTACGCGAGTGGGTTAACCCGGCGATCGACAGCGAAGCGCTGGCTAACCAGATCACCATGGCGGGCCTCGAAGTGGACGGCGTTGAGCCGGTAGCCGGTAGCTTCAACGGCGTTGTTGTCGGTGAAGTGGTTGAGTGCGGTCAGCACCCGAATGCCGACAAACTGCGCGTCACGAAAGTTAACGTCGGCGGCGAACGTCTGCTGGACATCGTCTGCGGGGCGCCAAACTGCCGTCAGGGGCTAAAGGTTGCCGTAGCAACCATCGGCGCCGTGCTGCCGGGCGACTTCAAAATTAAGGCCGCGAAGCTGCGCGGTGAACCTTCCGAAGGGATGCTGTGCTCGTTTTCTGAGCTGGGCGTGTCCGACGATCATAGCGGAATTATCGAACTGCCGGCGGATGCGCCGATTGGCACCGATATCCGTGAATATCTGCAGCTGGACGATAACACGATAGAAATCAGCGTCACGCCGAACCGTGCGGACTGCTTAGGTATCATCGGCGTCGCCCGCGATGTGGCCGTTCTGAATAAAGAACCGCTGAACGCACCGGAGATTACCCCCGTTGCCGCCACCATTACCGATACTCTGCCTGTCACCGTTGAAGCGCCGGAGGCCTGTCCTCGCTACCTGGGCCGCGTGGTGAAGGGTATCAATGTTAAAGCGCCAACCCCGCTGTGGATGAAAGAGAAGCTGCGTCGCTGCGGGATTCGCTCCATCGATGCGGTCGTTGACGTCACCAACTACGTGCTGCTCGAGCTGGGTCAACCGATGCATGCGTTCGATTGCGACCGCATTGACGGTGGGATCGTGGTCCGAATGGCGAAAGAGGGTGAGAAACTGGTTCTGCTGGACGGGACCGAAGCCAAACTGGATACCGATACCCTGGTTATTGCCGACCATCACAAAGCGCTGGCTATGGGCGGCATCTTTGGCGGTGAACACTCTGGCGTCAATGACGAAACGCAGAACGTGCTGCTGGAATGCGCATTCTTCAGCCCACTGTCGATCACTGGCCGCGCGCGTCGCCACGGTCTGCACACCGATGCGTCTCATCGCTATGAGCGCGGCGTGGATTCAGCGCTGCAGTATAAAGCGATGGAACGTGCAACCCGCCTGCTGATCGATATCTGCGGCGGCGAAGCGGGCCCGGTTATCGATGCGACCAACGAAGCTGCGTTGCCGAAGGCGGCGACCATTACCCTGCGTCGTAGCAAACTGGATCGTCTGATTGGCCATCATATTGATGATGCGCAGGTGAGCGATATTCTGACTCGCCTGGGCTGTGAGGTGACCGTCGGCGATGGTGAGTGGCAGGCCGTTGCACCGAGCTGGCGCTTCGATATTGCCATCGAAGAGGACCTGGTCGAAGAGGTGGCCCGCGTTTACGGGTATAACAATATTCCGGATCGGCCGGTGCAGGCGGGGCTGATTATGGGCACCCACCGCGAAGCTAATCTGTCGCTGAAACGTGTAAAAACGCTGCTTAACGACAAGGGCTACCAGGAAGTCATCACCTACAGCTTTGTTGACCCGAAAGTGCAGCAGCTGATTCACCCGGGTGAAGAAGCCCTGATTCTGCCGAGCCCTATCTCCAGCGAAATGTCGGCGATGCGTCTGTCGCTGCTGACCGGTCTGCTGGGTACGGTGGTGTACAACCAGAACCGTCAGCAAAGCCGCGTCCGCATTTTTGAAAGCGGTTTGCGCTTTGTTCCGGATACCCAGGCTCCGCTGGGCATTCGTCAGGACGTGATGCTGGCCGGTGTGATTTGCGGCAACCGCTACGAAGAGCACTGGAATCTGGCAAAAGAGACCGTTGATTTCTACGATCTGAAAGGCGATCTGGAGTCCATTCTCGACCTGACCGGCAAATTAGCGGATATCGAATTCCGCGCAGAAGCGAACAGCGCACTGCATCCGGGGCAGTCAGCCGCGATTTATCTGAAAGGTGAACGTATTGGTTTCATTGGGGTTGTTCATCCTGAACTGGAACGTAAACTGGATCTGAACGGCCGGACTTTAGCGTTCGAGCTGGAGTGGAACAAGCTTGCAGACCGCGTGGTGCCTCAGGCGCGCGAGATTTCTCGTTTCCCGGCGAACCGTCGTGATATCGCCGTTGTCGTCGCGGAAAACGTACCTGCAGCCGATGTTTTGACAGAGTGTAAGAAAGTTGGCGTAAATCAGGTAGTTGGCGTAAACTTATTTGACGTGTACCGTGGTAAAGGGGTGGCGGAAGGCAGTAAGAGCCTTGCGATTAGCCTCATCCTGCAGGATACCAGCCGTACACTCGAAGAAGAGGAGATTGCCGCTACCGTTGCCAGATGTGTAGAGGCATTAAAAGAGCGATTCCAGGCATCATTGAGGGATTGAACCTATGGCGCTTACAAAAGCTGAAATGTCAGAATATCTGTTTGATAAGCTTGGGCTTAGCAAGCGGGATGCCAAAGAGCTGGTAGAGTTGTTTTTCGAAGAGGTGCGTCGTGCTCTGGAAAACGGAGAACAGGTAAAACTCTCCGGGTTCGGCAACTTCGATTTGCGGGATAAAAACCAACGCCCGGGTCGTAACCCGAAAACGGGGGAAGATATTCCCATTACAGCCCGGCGTGTGGTGACCTTCAGACCCGGTCAGAAACTTAAAAGCCGTGTCGAAAACGCTTCGCCCAGAGACAAATAATCTGAACTAACTAAAAAGGCCGCTGATGCGGCCTTTTTCTTTTGTGGCGTAAATCAACTTCTTACGGCAGTAACCATCACCTCGACGAGGATATCAGGGCGTGCCATTTCCGCCTGGACGGCCGCGCGTGCCGGGCTGTGACCTTCCGGCATCCAGGCGACCCAGACCTCGTTAAACCCGGCAAAATCACGTGCCATCGTCTTCAGCCACACCTGAGCAGACAGAATATGACGATTATCACTGCCGGCTTCGGCCAGCAGTGCGTCAATTTTTGCTAAAACCTCCCGGGTTTGCTGGCGGATATCGTCATCGCTGCTTGCCGGGGTTTGCCCTGATAAAAAGATCAGATCGCCGTACCCGACGCTGGCGGAAAGGCGGGGCTGCGAATGATGACGTTCTATTTTCATGCTGAGTGTTCCCATGTCAGACCTTCTAAAGAAATGGCGGTACTTGCGCCGTTGAGTAGCGCGCTGAGCACCACCGCGCTGCCGGCGGCCAGAGTAAAGCCGAGGCTACCCTGACCGAGGTTCATCCACAGGTTCTGATACCCGGCACGACCAAGCAGAGGGGGACCCGCGGGGGTTGAAGGGCGCATACCGCACCAGGCCTCTGCATCCTCAACGCCCTGCAACTCAGGGAAGCTGCGGGTGACGATCTTTTTTAGCGCCTGGATACGCTCGGGGCGCAGTTCATCGCCGTCGTAGCCAATATCGACCATGGCGGCAATGCGCAGCCGATCGCCCAGCCGGGCGTAGACCACTTTATGGCCATAATCCGTTACGCTGATATCAGGCGCAATCCCGGGCTTTGTGGGGTAGGGGAGCGTCAGGCTGTAGCCTTTCAGAGCGCACAGCGGCACGCGAATACCGGTACCGGCCAGCAGGGGACCGCTGCCGTTTCCTGCCGCCACGATGTACTCATCGCCGACCATCGTTCCCTGACGGGTATCGACAGAATCAATGCGGGCGCCTTTTTTATTCAGGCGCAGCACCTCACAATCGCTGGTCAGAGTAAAGCTGGCGCTGGCATGCAGCTTCTCCAGCAGCGCCTGGCAGAATTTTTGACAGTCGGCGGTCTCATCGCCGGGCGAATAAATACCGCCCTGCAGCGAAGGGTGAATATATTTCAGCGCCGGTTCAAGTTGAATACACTCGTCGGCATTCAACGCTTGCTGATATTGCGGGCTGATACCTTTGGCGGCTTTATTAAAATCATATGTCCGGCGATGAACGATCAATTTCCCGGAACGCCGCCAGTGAAAGTCGTGCAGATTATCCGCCGTCAGCCACTCCTGCATCACCTGACGGCTGAGCAGCGACAAGCGCAATATATGATCGCCGTTGAGCTTATTCGTCTGGCTATTACAGGCGCGGAGAAACTGCAGCAGCCAGCGCCATTGATCCGCCGACATTTTCAAACGCATATTGAGAGGCGAGTCGGCTTTACCCATCCATTTCATCCCCTGCAGGGGAACGCCACGATCGGCCAGGGGGGCCACATACCGGTAGCTAAGCTGCCCGCCGTTGGCAAAGCTGGTTGCCAGACCTGGCTTCGCCTGACGTTCCAGCAACTGGACCTGATGACCGCTCTTGATTAACTCATAAGCTGTTGCCAGCCCGATAACACCGCCGCCGATAATGACAATGCGCTTTTTCATAACCTGATAAACCCACCGCTGATAAATGCATGGGCTTTATGTCAAAGCATTTGCCTCTGCGGCGCAATTGACTTTTTATTTTCAGGGTATAACTCCAGGTTAATCTCCTGCAGCTGCTGGCGGAGCCGGGTGCAGAGAAAATCGACAAACTTCTGGCTGATCGGGCTGAGTGAAACGTCTGCCCGACGCAGTAAACACAGGGTGATCATCATCGGCGGCGCGATCGGATGAATCATCGCCGGCGCCAGGTTATGCCGGGCGGAAAAAATATCGGTAATGCTGCATCCCATGCCGCGTTTCACAAATTCGGTGGCCATGTAGTAGGTCTGCACGTTCAGACGGGTGGTCGAAAAATCGCGGCGGGTCGCAATGGCCGCGGAGAGGGAGTGTGGTCCTGGCGAGATCCACCGCTGCTGGTCAATCTCCTCAATCGCCACTTCTCCCTGGCGATAGTCGCGGTCAATGTATACCAGCGGGACCTCAGCGATAGCGGTGCTGGTGATCTCCCCTTGCTGGACGGGCTGTAGCGTCAGGGCCAGATCGATCTCGCGCAGATCCAGTTTTTTGACCAATGTCTCAGTGTGTTCGGTGGTGAGTGTCATCACCAGATTGGCATTTTGTTGATAGAAATCGGTGACCAGTTCCGGGACCAGACTCAACCCAAGGCTCGGCAGACAACCGAGGCTCATTTTGGCCCGGGGGTCGCGGGCCAGGTTATCGGCGAGCAGGCGGAGGTTATCCAGATCCTGATAAATATTCTGAGCTTTTTCAAACAGCATCAGCGCTTCGCTACTGGGCAGCAGTTTACCGCGTACCCGCTGAAAAAGTTTAAAACCGAGCTTCTGCTCGGCGTTTTTTAGCGCTTTGCTGGCGGCGGGTTGAGAGATATTGAGCGATTCCGCTGCTCGGGAAAGCGTGCCGCAAGTCATCACGGCGTGGAAGATTTCCAGGTGACGCAGTTTCATGAGGAGTTAACTCAGGGTTATAGAGGCCAGATAAAAAGTCATTTTCCAATAACATTAAGTTAACATAAATTTAATCCGCAATCAGCGAGCTGTTTACTTATCGCGCTGACTGCGCCGCCTTCCGGCGGATAATCCGATTCTCAGAACAATACCTGTTGTCCCTACATACACCCTCAGGCAACCAAGCCAACACATTATAACGAGGGGGATATTTTCTGAGCAGGCCCGAATACACCGCGTCCCAATAGCGGCCGGTTTTATTGGCATCAAGGAGTTATATGAGTGACTCAACGCTCTCTGGCAACCCGCTAGCCAGACAGAATATCACCAGAAAAAATATTATTATTGGCCTGTTATTAGGGCTGTTTTTAGCGACGGCATTTTGGTGCCATGGACACCCCGCAGACGAACTCGGCTTGCTGAGTTTTACACCGCTTGTCGCCCTCGCCATCCTCTCGCTCGTCGGGGTAGATATTGTGCTGGCGGTGATCTCATCCATTATTATTGCGATGATTATGACCTCGACCAGCTTGCCTGAAATGGGAACAATGCTGGCAAAATCGACCGGCTCTTTTATTGCCACCGTCGGGTTAATCATTATGCTCGGTGCCGGTGTCGGAGAAGTGGCGACTCGTACCGGCGCCGCGGTGGAGCTGGTGAAATTTGTGGTTCATCGTATCGGGCTGTCGAGTCAGACCCGGGTTAAACTGGGTATTGTCATTTCGTCGATTCTCATCTGCGGCTCCCTGGGGACCATGGCCGGGGGAAATGCGATCATCGTGGCGGTAATTATTCCGGTTGCCGCGGCGGTCAGACTGACGCCGCCGACGGTGGCCGCGCTGATGATGACCGCCGGCTCCATCGGACTTTTTACCGGGCCGTTTACGCCGAGTACCGTGACGATTCTCAAGCTCGGCGGCCTCAGCTATCCGGACTATTTGCTGTATGTCGGGTTGCCAATGAGTGCGGTGACTCTGCTGGCCGGCTGGGTGATGGCGGGGCGCATTCAGAAGATGACCGAAGGGAAGCTGCGGTATGAGGTCGACCTGTCTGAAAAAACGCAGGAGCAAGCCAGTGCCGCCGTTTCAAGGCGCAAAAAGCTCAGCGCGCTGGCGTTTGCGGCAACGATTATCGTGATGGCGGTGGTTGGGGTAGTGATAAAAGCCGGCTTTAGCTTCGCGATTATTGTGATGCTGCTGGTGGCGTTGATCACCGGACTGGTCGGCGGCCTACGGCCCACGCAGATTTTACAGGCGCTGTATCACGGCTGCGGCCGTCTGGTGTGGATGTTTATCCTCTACTGGCTCTATAACCCGATTCTTGAACTGATGGATGGGCTCCATGCCTATCAGGGGCTGCTGGACTACACCCAGCCGCTGTTGGAAGGGATCTCCCCGGCCTGGCTGTGCTTTTGTATTTTCGCCTTCAATATCATTGGCCATGTTCCCGGCGCGGCGGTGGCGCAGATGACCTTTACCCACAAGATTTTTGGCCCGATGTTGATGGCTGCCGGCGTCCCGCCGCAGGGAACCACTGCGGTTCTGCTGGCTTCATCGCAGGTGGACTGGTTTGGCCCGTTCCCCTCTTCGGACATGTTCGGGCAGATGGGGCTGGCGCAGTCGACCCATCTCAAGTACATGCTCTATAACGGCTGGGCTATCGTGATTGCTAACATTATTCTCTTCGCTCTGCTGTTTCAGGTGCTGGTGTAAGAGACCTTTCTGCTCAGCGCGGCGGGGCCGATGTCCCGCCGTTGTGGCCATTGGATCATCAGGTTATCTCTTCCCCTGCGGGAGGTTTTGCTTTTCTCACCTCTATCGCCACCGTAAAATCAACGGCATCTCTTTCTGGCATGACGGAAATTATGCTGACCTTTGTCCAAACTCAACAGCGCCGCAGCCGGCGCTGGCTTATTGCACTCCTGCTGCTGCTGCTCGCCATGTTGACCGTCAGTCTCTGCGCCGGAGACCAGTGGATTGGTCCGCAGGAGTGGTTCAGCGCCAAAGGGCAGCTGTTTATCTGGCAGATTCGTCTGCCGCGGACGTTGGCCGTTCTGCTGGTGGGCGCCGCGCTGGCACTCTCCGGGGCGATCATGCAGGCATTATTCGAAAACCCGCTGGCGGAACCGGGGCTGCTGGGCGTTTCTAACGGCGCTGGCGTGGGGTTAATTGCTGCGGTGTTGCTGGGCAAAGGCTATCTGCCGGGATGGGTGCTGGGGCTGTGCGCGATTGCCGGTGCGCTGGTGATTACTTTTATTCTGCTGCGTTTTGCCCGGCGGCATCTGTCAACCAGTCGTCTGCTGCTGGCGGGCGTCGCGCTCGGCATTATCTGTAGCGCGTTGATGACCTGGGCGGTCTATTTCTCCACCTCTTTCGATTTGCGTCAACTCATGTACTGGATGATGGGCGGGTTTGGCGGCGTGGACTGGCAGCAGCTGTGGCTGATGCTGGCGCTGTTGCCGGTACTTATCTGGGCGTGTCTGCAATCACAGCCGCTGAATCTCCTGGCGCTGGGAGAGGTGTCCGCTCGTCAGCTGGGGCTGCCTCTCTGGCTATGGCGCAGGCTGCTGGTGGTGGCGACAGGCTGGCTGGTTGGCGTGAGCGTGGCGCTGGCTGGGGCAATTGGATTTATTGGGCTGGTGATACCGCATATTCTTCGCCTGTGCGGCTTGAGCGATCATCGGGTGCTGCTTCCGGCCTGCGTGCTTGCCGGCGCCAGTGCGCTGCTCGGCGCCGATATCATTGCCCGCCTGGCGCTGTCGGCGGCGGAATTACCGATCGGCGTGGTCACCGCGACGCTGGGCGCGCCGGTCTTCATCTGGCTACTGCTGAAATCCGTGCATTCGCAATAAGCGGTGGGCTGGCGCAGCCATGATCGCTGCGCCAGGGGCGGGACGCTGGAGCTTACCAGCCTTTGATCGCATCGCCTTTGTATACTTCCATGGCTTTATCGGCGACTTCTTTGGTCTGGAAGGCCTCTTTCAACTGCTGAATCTTTTTACTGTCTTTATTCTCTTCACGTGAAACGATGGCATTCACATACGGAGAGTCCGGTCCTTCCATAAATAAACCATCGCGGGCCGCGGAAAGACCTGCCTGCGCGGAGAAGTTGGTGTTAATAATCGACAGCGCGACGTTCGGATCGTCGAGAGTACGGGTCAGCTGCGGCGTATCGACTTCAACAATTTTCAAATGTTTCGGGTTGTCGATAATATCCAGCGACGTCGGCAGATAGCCCACGCCCTCTTTCAGTTTGATTAAGCCCTGCGCCTGCAGCAGGAGCAGGCTGCGGCCTAAGGTCGTGGTTTCGTTAGAGATAGATACCGTTGCGCCGTCCGGCAGCTCGTTGATATGTTTAATTTTGCGTGAATAAGCGGCAATCGGGAAGACGAACGTTTTGCCAACGATGGCAAAATTGTAGCCGCGCTCTTTGGACTGCGCCTCGAGATAGGGCAGCGTCTGGAAGGCGTTAGCATCGACGTCTTTATTATTTAACGCTTCATTTGGCAGTACGTAGTCATTGAAAGAGATAACCTCAACGTCGAGGTTGTATTTATCCTTCGCCACCTGCTCAACCACTTTCCAGATGGCTTCATCCGGTCCGGTGTTAATCGCCACCTTAACTTTGTTGTTATCGTCAGGAGAGCAGGCCGATAACAATACTACCGATGTGGCGATTAACACTGAGCTTAACAACTTTTTCATCTATAAAAACTCTCTCAAATTAGTCCATAACAAAAGGCTATTACATCCATTTAACACTGTACACTGAATTGTCTGCTGACCATATTGAGAGGAATTCATGTTAGCGGCGCGTACGGTGCGGTATTCCTGGCCGCCGATTAGACGTACAATGAGCGCCCGTGAATCCGCTACAGTAGATAGGGATCACCTTAAATCAGAAACCCGTTTTATGGACGGAGGGAAGGCTATGCAACACGATATTCTGAATACTGAAGTCACCACGATTGATGGTCAAAAAACGACGCTGGCGGACTATGCGGGTCGCGTTCTGCTGATTGTGAACGTGGCCTCAAAATGTGGTCTCACGCCGCAGTATGAGCAGCTGGAGACATTGCAAAAAGATCTCGGGCACGATGGGCTTACCGTGCTTGGCTTCCCTTGCAACCAGTTCCTGGGCCAGGAGCCTGGGAGCGAAGAGGAGATTAAGACGTTTTGTAGTACGACCTATGGCGTCACTTTCCCGCTGTTCAGCAAGGTAGACGTCAACGGTGAACATCGTCATCCGCTGTACCAGAAACTGGTTGAGGCCGCGCCGCAGGCCGTGGCGCCAGAAGGCAGCGGTTTCTACGAGCGTATGGCAAGCAAAGGCCGTGCGCCGGCCAACGTCGGCGACATTTTGTGGAATTTCGAAAAATTCCTGCTGGGCAAAGATGGCCAGGTTATCCAGCGCTTCTCGCCGGATATGACCCCGGACGATCCGCTGCTGGTTGCCGCCATTAAAGGGGCGTTAGCGAAATAATGCCGTTTCTGATGCAGCTGCGGAATGTCAAAGAAGCGGGGCGTCTGGCGCCGTTTAGCGCCCAGGTGCGTCCGGGTGAAATGGTCCATCTGGTAGGGCCAAACGGCGCAGGCAAAAGCACGCTGCTGATGCGAATGGCCGGTCTGACTGCGGGGCCCGGAGACGTTATTCTTAACGAACGTAAACTGGGCCAGTGGTCGGCACAGGAGCTGGCGCGTCACCGGGCCTACCTGAGCCAGCACCAGATGCCGCCTTTTGCCATGCCGGTATGGCACTATCTGTCGTTGCATCTGCAAAATGGTGGGCAAAGCGAACTGCTCGCCAGCGTTGCCGATAAGCTGGGCCTGAGCGATAAGCTCGGGCGCCAGGTGAATCATATTTCTGGCGGCGAGTGGCAGCGCGTACGCCTGGCGGCGGTCATTCTGCAGGTTCATCCGCTGGCGAATCCGGCGGGGCAGCTGCTGGTGCTGGATGAACCGATGAACAGTCTGGACGTGGCGCAGCAGGCGGCGCTAGATCGCGTTCTGGGTGAACTGTGCGAGGCGGGCGTGGCGGTAGTGATGAGCAGTCACGATCTTAACCATACCCTGCGACACGCCCATCAATCCTGGCTTATCTGCCGGGGGCAGGCCATTGCCTGCGGTGAGACATCGGCAGTGTTAACCGAAGAAAACTTAACCGCGGCCTATGCGATTCCTTTTCAGCGCATCGCGGTTGCCGGTCATTTTATGCTCGTTGCGTCACAGTAGCACGAAGCACCCTTGCCAGTGCATTGATAAACCAGCTAAATTATCCTGACGAATTGATAAGGAACAGAGGAATCGTCTGAGATGCGTTTGTGGTTCATTTTATTGACGGCGCTATTTCTGGCTGGCTGCAGCAGCCACCGGGCGCCGCCGCCGAATCCGCGGCTTGCAGATTCCATTACCGTTATCGCGAACCTGAACGAACAGCTGCGTAACTGGCGGGGCGCGCCGTATCGCTATGGCGGTATGTCTCCGCGCGGGGTCGATTGTTCCGGATTTGTCCTCATGACCTTCCGCGATAAGTTTGCCCTACAGCTGCCGCGTGAAACTCGCGATCAGGCAGAGATTGGCACTAAAATTGATAAAAGTGAGTTGTTGCCGGGGGATCTGGTCTTTTTCAAAACCGGGTCCGGCGACAGCGGTCTGCATGTGGGCATCTACGATACCGACAATCAGTTTATCCATGCATCGACCAGCCAGGGCGTGACGCGTTCCTCCCTGGATAACGTCTACTGGAATAAGAAGTTCTGGCAGGCCCGCAGGATATAGCGACGGACGTCGTGGCGAAGGGGAAGCACTGGCTTCCCTTTTTTTATGTCGATAACCCTGCGTTTCTCCCGTGTTAATACCTTGTTGAAGGCACTACACTGGAGAGAGGAGGAACCATGACCCTGTCTTTTACTACCCACTGGCGTGATGAACTGCCGGATTTCTATACCCCTTTAGCGCCCACTCCGCTGAAAAATGCCCGACTTATCTGGCACAATGCGCCGCTGGCGCAAACCCTGGGCATTCCCGAGGCGCTGTTTCATCCGGCGCAGGGCGCCGGCGTGTGGGGAGGCGAAACGCTGCTGCCGGGCATGTCGCCGCTGGCGCAGGTCTACAGCGGCCATCAGTTTGGCGCCTGGGCCGGCCAGCTTGGCGATGGCCGGGGGATTTTGCTTGCTGAACAGCAGCTGTCGGACGGCCGTCGTCTCGACTGGCATCTTAAAGGCGCCGGACTGACGCCCTATTCGCGAATGGGCGACGGGCGGGCGGTGCTACGTTCCACGATCCGCGAAAGTCTGGCCTCGGAGGCCATGCATGCGCTGGGGATCCCGACGACGCGCGCGCTCGCCATGGTCACCAGCGATACCCCCGTGCAACGCGAAACGCTGGAAAGCGGCGCGATGTTGATGCGTCTGGCCGAAAGCCACGTGCGCTTTGGCCATTTCGAACATTTTTATTATCGCCGTGAGCCGGAAAAGGTACAGCAGCTGGCCGACTACGTGATTCGTCATCATTGGCCGGAGCTGGTTGATGACGCTGATAAATATGTTCTATGGTTCCGTGACGTTGTCACGCGGACGGCGACGCTGATCGCCAGCTGGCAGACGGTTGGCTTCGCCCATGGGGTGATGAATACCGATAACATGTCGATTCTTGGGCTGACGATGGACTACGGCCCCTACGGCTTCCTGGACGACTTCAAACCCGATTTTATCTGCAACCACTCCGATTATCAGGGCCGCTACAGCTTTGAAAACCAGCCGGCGGTTGGCCTGTGGAATTTACAACGTCTCGCTCAGTCGCTGTCGCCGTTTATTGCGGTGGATGCGCTTAATGCCGCGCTGGATGACTACCAGCATGCTTTGCTGACGGTATACGGCCGCCGGATGCGCGATAAGCTGGGTCTGTTCACCCAGCAGAAAGGTGATAACGACCTGCTGGATGGGCTGTTCGCGCTGATGATACGGGAAGGCAGCGATTACACCCGGACTTTCCGGATGCTGAGCGTGAGTGAACAACACAGCGCGGCATCGCCGCTGCGCGATGAGTTCATCGATCGCGCGGCCTTCGATAGCTGGTTTGCAGGCTATCGCGCGCGCCTGCGCGATGAGCCGATCGACGATGCGCAACGCCAGCAACAGATGCAGAGCGTCAACCCGGCGCTGGTGTTACGAAACTGGCTGGCACAGCGGGCCATTGAGCAGGCGGAGCAAGGGGATATGAGCGAACTGGCGCGTCTGCATGAGGTATTAAGCCAGCCGTTTGCAGACCGGGACGATGAGTATATCAATCGTCCGCCCGACTGGGGAAGGCGTCTGGAAGTGAGTTGCTCCAGCTGATGTTACCCCGGACCTTCTCTGTGCTCGCGGGCGGAGAAGGTCTATTTAGTCAGAATCAGTTTCCCCGCATGGGTCTGGCGCAGTAAATAGCGCTGGCCACCATGCTCAATCACCACCCGGCCTTCAGCGCCGAGTAAGGTGCGGCTGTTGATCTTACGGTCCGTGGGAATGGGGTAAGGGGCATTGTCTTTTGTTTTTTCTGCTGTGGCAGTGTTATCCATACGCGTCATAGCACCAAATAAAAATAAAAGAAACAATGATAATCATTATCAATAATGTTAATTTTCACGGCAAGCGTTATTTGCGAAAACCCTGTTTTTTGGGGGGAGGCTGCGCCAGACTGCGCGGAAAGAATCTCCCCCACCACGACGTGGCGGGGGCAGGGACTACAGGCGGGTTGCGGTTGCCGCGGCCAGTTCGGCCAGCAAACGTTCGCTGTCTTCCCAGCTCAGGCAAGGATCGGTAATGGACTGGCCCCGCGTCAGCGGCTGCCCGGCAACCACCTTCTGCGTGCCTTCCTGCAGGAAGCTTTCGGCCATGATGCCGGCAATCGAAGTGGAGCCGGCGCGAATCTGCTGGCAGATATCGGCACACACCTCCAGCTGACGACGGTGCTGCTTCTGGCAGTTGCCGTGGCTGAAATCAACCACCAGCTGTTCCGGCAGATCAAATTCACGCAGCGCATCGCAGGCGGCGGCGATATCTTCAGCATGATAATTCGGCTGTTTACCGCCGCGCATGATGATATGGCCGTACGGGTTGCCGCTGGTCTGATAGATGGTCATCTGCCCCTGTTTATCCGGCGACAGGAACATATGGCTGGCGCGGGAGGCACGGATGGCATCGACGGCAATACGGGTATTACCATCGGTACCGTTTTTGAAGCCGACCGGACAGGAGAGCGCGGAGGCCATTTCCCGGTGGATCTGGCTTTCGGTGGTACGCGCGCCGATAGCGCCCCAGCTTATCAGGTCGGCAATAAACTGTCCGGTCACCATATCGAGAAATTCGGTGGCGGTGGGGACCCCCAGCTCGTTGACCTGCAGCAGCAGCCGACGTGCCAGCTCAAGACCGTGATTCACTCGATAGCTGCCGTTAAGGTCAGGATCCGAAATTAACCCTTTCCAGCCAACAACGGTACGCGGTTTTTCAAAGTAGGTACGCATGACGATTTCCAGCTGCGGCTGGTAGCGTTCACGCATCCCCTGCAGGCGGCGCGCGTAGTCCATCGCCGCGTCGGTATCATGAATGGAGCACGGTCCGATAATCACCAGCAGGCGGCGATCTTCACCGTTGAGGATCTTTTCAATCCGGCGGCGGGAAGCGGCAACGTGCGCCGCAACGTCGGCAGACACGGGATGCCGCTGCGCCAGTTCCGCGGGCGTCACCAGGCTTTCAATGCGCGCGGTACGCAATTCGTCTGTTTTATTCATTGGAGTCTCAAAAAATCTGTTTCTTCCGCGGCGAAAATGCCGGGAAGTGATGCGCATCACGATAAACCAATCTCTGCTTATTGCAAGGGCAGGTCATGATCCTGTATAGGCCACGGGCGATAGCATAAACAAATTTTCTCCAATGCACTAGTTCGTTAGTACATTCTTCGATTCAGCCCCATGATGTCCATGATTTTAGTCGCAATTTCTTCAACAGAATAATTGGTGCTATTCAGGCACGGAATTTTATTCTTGCGATACAGGGCCTCCACCTCGGTCACCTCCATGCGACACTGGCGCATCGATGCATAGCGGCTGTTTTCACGGCGTTCTTCGCGGATCGCGGCCAGCCGTTCCGGATTAATGGTTAAACCGAACAGCTTATGTTGTAAGGGTTTAAGCGAAGCCGGGAGGATCAGGTTGTCCATATCGTCGGCGATAAACGGGTAGTTTGCCGCGCGGATACCGTACTGCATCGCCAGGTAAAGACTGGTCGGGGTTTTGCCGCAGCGCGAGACGCCCAGCAAAATGACCTGTGCCTGATCGAGATTACGCAGCGAGATCCCGTCGTCATGGGCGAGGGTGTAATCAATCGCCGCAATACGTGCATCGTATTTGTTGAGGTTACCCGGCGTCAGGCCGTGGGTGCGGTGCGCGATGGGCGTCGGGTCGAGCCGCAGTTCCTGCTGAAGCGGAGCCACCAGAGCCTGCACGATATCCTGACAAAACCCCTCACTTTGCAAAATAATATCGCGAATTTCAGGGATAACGATGGAGTAGAACACCAGCGGGCGGATGCCGGTCTGCTGATAGATGGCGTCAATTTGTTCCTTTACTGCCCGCGCGCGGCTGATATTTTCGACGAACGGCAGCGTAAAACTGCTGATCGCGACCGGGAATTGCGACATCACCGCATGCCCCAGTACTTCGGCCGTAATGGCGGTACCGTCAGAAATATAAAATACGTGGCGATCTACAGCACTTTCCATTTTGACCATCCGGTATAATGAGTTTAATTATCTGAAAGCAGAAATTAAATTTAAGCATATCCCTTTAGGCTTTGTCTCACTTTTAAAATGAAACGGTATTTTTATTTTTAATGAAAAGGTCGGTTCAGTTTTCGATTTTGCCGGCATTTTGTATCTTATTGCAGCAGATTTCAGCAGAATCATTGGGTTAGCTATATCGGGAAAAGTATCCTAAAAAATGAAAAATAATTTGCTTGAACGATTCACCGTTTTTTTCAGCCGCATAAATATGTCAGGATAAATCCCGTAGTTGATCGTGAGTTTTTTATCACTGGTATTAAATCACAAAAGGATTGTCTCGATGTCCAACAATGGCTCGTCACCGCTGGTGCTTTGGTATAACCAACTCGGCATGAATGATGTAGACAGAGTTGGGGGCAAAAATGCCTCCCTTGGTGAAATGATTACGAATCTGTCCGGTATGGGTGTTTCCGTACCGAACGGCTTTGCCACCACCGCTGATGCCTTCAATCAGTTCCTGGACCAAAGCGGTGTAAACCAGCGCATTTATGAACTGCTGGATGAAACCGACATTGACGACGTTTCCGCATTAGCGAAAGCGGGCGCTCAGATCCGTCAGTGGATCATTGATACGCCGTTCCAGAGCGAACTGGAAGACGCCATTCGTGATGCCTATACACAGCTGTCCGCGGATAATGCCGAGGCCTCCTTTGCCGTCCGTTCCTCCGCCACGGCGGAAGATATGCCGGATGCCTCCTTCGCCGGGCAGCAAGAGACATTCCTCAACGTGCAGGGCTTCGATGCCGTGCTCGTCGCGGTGAAGCACGTGTTTGCTTCGCTGTTTAACGATCGCGCGATCTCCTATCGCGTGCATCAGGGTTATGACCACCGCGGCGTGGCGCTATCCGCCGGGGTACAAAGGATGGTGCGTTCCGACCTTGCCTCATCCGGCGTCATGTTCTCCATTGATACCGAGTCCGGCTTTGACCAGGTGGTATTTATTACCTCCGCCTGGGGCCTCGGGGAAATGGTGGTGCAGGGCGCGGTTAACCCGGATGAGTTCTATGTGCATAAACCGACGCTGGCGGCGGGTCGTCCGGCCATCGTGCGTCGCACCATGGGGTCGAAGAAGATCCGCATGATTTATGCCCCGACCCAGGAACACGGCAAGCAGGTGCGTATCGAAGACGTTCCGCAGGCGCAGCGCGATATTTTCTCGTTAACCAACGAGGAAGTGCAGGAGCTGGCGAAGCAGGCGGTACAGATTGAGAAGCACTACGGCCGTCCGATGGATATCGAATGGGCGAAAGATGGCCACACCGGTGAGCTGTTCATCGTCCAGGCCCGTCCAGAGACCGTCCGCTCGCGTGGCCAGGTGATGGAACGCTATACCCTGCATGCGCAAGGACAGATTGTGGCTGAAGGCCGCGCTATCGGTCATCGCATCGGTGCTGGCCCGGTAAAAGTGATTCACGATATCAGTGAAATGAACCGGATTGAGCCGGGCGATGTCCTGGTGACCGACATGACCGACCCGGACTGGGAACCGATCATGAAGAAAGCCTCGGCGATCGTCACCAACCGCGGCGGTCGTACCTGCCACGCGGCGATTATTGCCCGCGAGCTGGGGATTCCGGCGGTCGTTGGCTGCGGTGACGCGACCGATCGCATTCAGGAAAACCAGAATGTAACCGTCTCCTGTGCCGAAGGCGATACCGGCTACGTCTACGCCGAGCTGCTGGATTTCAGCATTAAGAGCTCAAGCGTGGGGGAAATGCCCGATCTGCCGCTGAAAATCATGATGAACGTCGGTAACCCGGATCGCGCATTTGATTTCGCTTGTCTGCCGAACGAAGGCGTTGGTCTGGCGCGTCTGGAGTTCATCATCAACCGTATGATTGGCGTTCACCCGCGCGCGCTGCTGGAGTTTGACGACCAGGAGCCGGCGCTGCAGAACGAAATCCGCGAGTTGATGAAAGGTTACGATTCCCCGAGAGAGTTTTACGTCGGTCGTCTGACCGAAGGGATTGCGACTCTCGGCGCGGCGTTCTATCCGAAGCGGGTAATCGTGCGTCTGTCCGACTTCAAATCTAACGAATACGCCAACCTGGTGGGCGGCGAGCGTTATGAGCCGGAAGAGGAGAACCCGATGCTCGGCTTCCGCGGTGCCGGTCGCTACGTCTCAGACAGCTTCCGCGATTGCTTCGCGCTGGAGTGCGAAGCGGTGAAGCGCGTGCGCAATGAGATGGGGCTGAGCAACGTCGAAATCATGGTGCCGTTTGTCCGCACCGTCGCCCAGGCGAAAGCGGTGGTAGAAGAGCTGGCGCGCCAGGGACTCAAGCGTGGCGAAAAAGGTCTGAAAATCATTATGATGTGTGAAATTCCATCGAATGCGCTGCTGGCCGAACAGTTCCTCGAGTACTTTGACGGCTTCTCTATCGGTTCAAACGATATGACTCAGCTGACGCTTGGCCTCGATCGTGACTCCGGCGTGGTTTCTGAGCTGTTTGATGAACGTAATGACGCGGTGAAAGCGCTGCTGTCGATGGCGATTCGCGCGGCGAAGAAGCAGGGTAAATACGTCGGTATTTGCGGCCAGGGGCCTTCTGACCACGAAGATTTTGCCGCATGGCTGATGGAAGAAGGGATTGATAGTCTGTCTCTGAACCCGGATACCGTGGTGCAGACCTGGCTTGGTCTGGCTGAACTGAATAAGTAAGCCCTCGCTTTACATTCCCCCAATCCCCGTCAGCAATGGCGGGGATTTTTTTATTTTCAGCGTCTGGCGACCGCTATTGACAGCCGTATGGGCAAACAAGAAAAAATAGCGGGCAGCTAGCGGAACCAGGTAAAAAAAAAAGCCCATCGTGGGAGATGGGCAAAGACTACACACAGCAATTCGTTGTTTCACTCAGGGGATTTCCATGCTTATAAATCAAGGTGTTGATCTATAACCGTGCCCTAATAGTAGACACAGCCTTTTTTGGCGTCGATCGGATTCATCTCAATAGTTAAACAGCTGTGAAGAATATGTCGATTGCGTAACATGAGAGAGGGAATAGTGGGGGAGAACGGTATTATTTTTATCAGTTTTTCTTATGATTAAGGCGGGTTTCCCCGCCTTAATTTTTTACTTTTCGCTGTTGATATTACTGACGTTTAACGCTTCAAGTTCCGCCAGTACCTGAGCGGGATCTTTCGGCGGCGGCGGCACCTCCTGCAGCCAGGCATCAAACAGGCGCCAGGAGACGGCGAGCAGCACCGGGCCGATAAACAGGCCAATCATTCCGAAGGCGATCAGCCCGCCGATAACGCCGGAGAGAATCAGGATCATCGGCAGGTCGGCGCCCATACGAATCAGCACCGGGCGGATAACGTTATCCATGGTCCCCACCACGCAGCTCCATACCAGCAGCACCGTGCCCCAGGTGGTATCTCCGCTCCAGTAGAGCCAGATAATCGAGGGGATCAAGACAAGCAATGGCCCCAGCTGTACCAGACAGGTGAAGATCATGACCACGGTCAGCAGCGCGGCGTAAGGGACGCCGCTAATCGCCAGACCAATCCCTCCGAACACCGCCTGAACCAGCGCAGTCACCACCACGCCCAGCGCCACGGCGCGAATGGCCTGACCGGCCAGCAGGACCGCCGCATCGCCGCGTTTTGCCGCCAGACGCGTTGCGAAGTAACGGAATCCGTAGGCGACTTTCTCACCCTGCCAGTACAGCAGGGCGCTGAACAACAGCATCAGCCCGCAATAGACCAGCAGTTTGCCGATATGCGCCGCCTGACCGACGAACCAGGTCGTGGTGGTGCCGATATAGGGACGGATTTTGGCCATAATGGCCGCACCGCCCATATCCAGCAGACCGTGCCAGGCCGCGTAGAGCTTGTCGCCAATCAGCGGAACGCTATTGAGCCAGGCGAAATCCGGCAGCGTGACATTCCCGGTGGAGATAAGTTTTATCAGCGGAATGCTGTTATCTACCAGGCTATTCACCAGCAGCGCAATCGGGATGACGAACAGTAAAAACAGCAGCACGGTCATGACCAGCACGGCGAGGGCGCGTTTACCGAACAGCAAACGCTGCAGACGCAGCAGAACGGGCCAGGTGGCGATGACGACGGTGCCAGCCCAGGCGAAGGACAGAATAAAGGGTTGCACCACCCACAGGCAGGAGATAATTATCAGGGATAAGAACAGTACCGACAGCAGTATTTGCGGTATATCCCGGGGTTGGCGATCGTTAATCATAGAGAAATTTTACCTTTCCAGTCGCGTCAAAATGCTGACGCCGCGTAAATCCATATACTGATAATAATATCAATAATTTCACGGGCCTGATTTTGCACATAAATCTCGTGGGCGCATATGAAAAAAATGTGATAAAAAGTTGACTGCGCCACGCAATCGTTTAGTTATCCATAGACAAAATCATCCGGATGCATCGAGTCGGCGACAGACTCCCGGCTCTCAGGCTATTTTTGCCCGCCGTGGTGGACGTGGTTTACATTGCCCGCAAGGGTCAGCTTCACGCAAGGATTCGGCAGCAAATGCGCCAACAAGAGGCAGTCTGAAGGATGACATCACTACAACACAACATAGTCAGGCAGGGTCAAGCATTATGATCCCACAAATTTCTCAAGCACCAGGCGTCGTTCAACTGGTATTGACTTTTTTGCAGGTACTGGAGCAACAAGGATTTACCGGCGATACCGCCACTAGCTATGCCGACAGGCTAACGATGGCGACAGATAACAGCGTTTATCAACTGTTGCCGGATGCCATTTTATTTCCCCGCTCGACGGCCGATGTCGTCCTGCTGGCGCGGCTTGCCGCCGAAGATCGCTTCAAATCGCTGGTCTTTACCCCGCGCGGGGGCGGCACCGGCACCAACGGCCAGTCGCTGAATGCGGGAATCATCGTCGATATGTCCCGCCATATGAACCGCATACTCGAAATCAACCCGGAAGAGGGATGGGTTCGTGTCGAAGCAGGCGTAATTAAAGATCAGCTGAACCAGTATCTTAAGCCGTACGGTTACTTTTTTGCCCCGGAGCTTTCCACCAGCAACCGCGCCACTCTGGGCGGGATGATCAATACCGATGCCTCCGGCCAGGGGTCATTGGTTTATGGCAAAACTTCAGACCATGTTCTCGGCGTTCGTTCGGTGCTGATGGGCGGCGATATTCTCGATACCCAGGCGATGCCCGTCGCTCTGGCGGAGACACTGAGCCGGGAACAGTCGGCGATTGGGCGGATTTACCGAACGGTATATCAGCGTTGCAAAGCGCAACGTCAGCTCATTATCGATAAATTTCCAAAACTTAACCGCTTCCTGACCGGATATGATCTGCGCCACGTCTTTAATGATGACATGAGCGAGTTCGATCTGACCCGTATTCTCACCGGTTCGGAAGGGACGCTGGCCTTTATCACCGAAGCGCGTCTCGATATTACCCGTCTGCCGAAAGTTCGCCGTCTGGTGAATATCAAATACGATTCGTTTGATTCCGCGCTGCGCAACGCGCCGTTTATGGTCGAGGCGAAAGCGCTGTCGGTGGAAACCGTCGATTCAAAAGTCCTTAACCTGGCGCGCGAAGATATCGTCTGGCATTCGGTCAGTGAGCTGATTACCGATGTCCCGGATAAAGAGATGCTGGGGCTGAATATCGTCGAATTTGCCGGCGATGACGCGGCGCTTATCGACAACCAGGTGACCACGCTGTGTCAGCGCCTTGATGAGCTGATTGCCGCCAGCGAAGCGGGCGTCATCGGTTGGCAGGTCTGTAACGAACTGGACGGCGTTGAGCGCATCTACGCGATGCGTAAAAAAGCGGTGGGGCTGCTGGGGAATGCCAAAGGTGCCGCCAAGCCGATTCCCTTTGCGGAAGATACCTGCGTGCCGCCGGAACATCTGGCCGATTACATCGTTGAGTTTCGTGCGCTGCTCGACAGCCACGGCCTGAGCTACGGCATGTTTGGCCACGTAGACGCCGGCGTTCTGCACGTGCGTCCGGCGCTGGATATGTGCGATCCGCAGCAAGAAGTGCTGATGAAACAAATTTCCGACGAGGTCGTGGCGCTGACCGCCAAATATGGCGGCCTGCTGTGGGGGGAACACGGCAAAGGCTTCCGCGCCGAGTACAGTCCGGCATTCTTTGGCGAAGAACTTTATGGCGAGCTGCGAAAAGTCAAAGCGGCGTTCGATCCGCACAACCGTCTTAATCCGGGGAAAATCTGTCCGCCGGAAGGCGTAGATGCGCCGATGATGAAAGTGGATGCCGTGAAGCGCGGCACCTGGGATCGGCAGATTCCGATTGCGGTGCGCAGCGCATGGCGTGGCGCGATGGAGTGTAACGGTAACGGCCTGTGCTTTAACTTTGATGTTAAAAGCCCGATGTGCCCGTCGATGAAGGTCAGCAATCATCGTATCCACTCGCCGAAAGGGCGCGCAACGCTGGTGCGCGAGTGGCTGCGCCTGCTGGCGGATCGCGGCATCGATCCCAATCAGCTGGAAAAAGATCTGCCGGAAAAACGCGCCAGCCTGCGTACGCTGGTGGCGCGGACCCGCAACAGCTGGCACGCGCGCAAGGGGGAATATGACTTCTCCCATGAGGTCAAAGAGGCGATGTCCGGCTGTCTGGCCTGTAAAGCGTGCTCTACCCAATGCCCGATTAAAATCGATGTGCCGGAATTCCGCTCGCGCTTCCTGCAGCTTTACCACAGCCGCTATTTGCGGCCGGTTCGCGATCATCTGGTGGCAACGGTGGAATCCTATGCGCCGCTGATGGCTCAGGCGCCGAAGACGTTTAACTTCTTTATTAACCAGCCGTGGATGCGCAAGCTGTCAGAGAAGCACATCGGGATGGTGGATCTGCCGCTGCTCTCGACGCCGTCGCTGAAGCAGAGGATGGTGGGACATCGCTCGGCAAACATGACGCTGGAGCAGCTGGAAACGCTCAGCGCTGAGCAGAAAGTCAAAATGGTGCTGGTGGTGCAGGATCCGTTCACCAGCTATTACGACGCGCAGGTGGTGGCCGATTTTGTGCGCCTGGTTGAAAAAGTGGGCTACCAGCCGGTACTGCTGCCGTTCTCGCCAAACGGCAAGGCGCAGCATATCAAAGGGTTCCTCACGCGCTTTGCGCGTACGGCGCAGAAAACCGCAGATTTTCTCAACCGTGTGGCGCAGCTGGGGATGCCGATGGTTGGCGTCGATCCGGCGCTGGTGCTGTGCTATCGCGATGAGTACAACCAGGTTCTGGGGGACAAACGCGGCGATTTCCGCGTGATGCTGGTGCACGAGTGGCTGCCACAGGCGTTGCCGGAAGCTCGCGAGCAGGAGAATGGTGGCGAAGCGTGGTATCTGTTTGGTCACTGTACGGAAGTCACGGCGCTGCCCGCGGCGCCGAAGCAGTGGGCCGAGATTTTTGCGCGCTTTGGCGCGAAACTGGAAAACGTCAGCGTGGGCTGTTGTGGGATGGCCGGAACCTACGGTCATGAGGTAAAAAACCACGCCAACTCGCTGGATATCTACGCGCTTTCCTGGCAACAGGCGATCCAGCGTTTACCGCGCAACCGGTGCCTGGTGACCGGATATTCCTGTCGCAGTCAGGTGAAGCGCATTGAAGGCAGCGGTGTTCGTCATCCGCTGCAGGCGCTGCTGGAGATTATTGGATGATTTGGAAACGTCAGACAACGCTGGAACAGCTTAACCGCATGGGCGAAGGCAATATGGTCGGGCTGCTGGATATTCATTTTGATAGCTTCACCGATGAGACCATCGAAGCCACCATGCCGGTGGATAGCCGCACGCACCAGCCGTTTGGTCTGCTACATGGTGGAGCATCGGTGGTACTGGCGGAAACGCTGGGCTCGGTTGCCGGCTATTTGTGCAGTGAAGGCGAGCAAAAGGTGGTAGGGCTGGAGGTCAATGCCAACCACATTCGCTCGGTGCGCGGTGGCCGGGTCAGAGGCGTCTGTAAAGCGCTGCATGTCGGATCGCGCCATCAGGTGTGGCAGATTGAAATCTTCGATGAACAGGGGCGCCTGTGCTGCTCTTCGCGCCTGACCACGGCGGTAGTCTGAGATAGCTACCGCGGGCTGAGATTCTACTTGTCCAAATATATGGGGGAATATATTTCCCCCATATATTCAGCAGATTTTATTGTGTTTCATCCTTAATCGTTTCGCTGGGACCATTCTTCTGCACCGAGGCAATTCCTTTTTTCGCCGCCTCCTTCGAGGAATACATTTCACTGGTGGCGATGGTTTCATGGTTATCCGCTTTTAGCAGGAAATACCATGGCTGGGAAACGCTTTTCTCGGATTTTTTAATAACGTAATAGCCCATTGTTAACTCCTTTGTGCATTAGCATCGACATCATGATATGTAGACCATCGCGGCTTATACAGCAAGCTATCGGCGCTAAAAATATAATTCATGAATTGTTCACGCTACTTATGCTACTATTTTAAGTACGAAATACTTATGTGTAACCAAGAGGACGGAGTTAACTATGGGTATCATTTCCTGGATCATTTTTGGTCTTATTGCCGGTATTTTGGCTAAGTGGATTATGCCAGGCAAAGACGGCGGCGGGTTTATCGTCACTATCGTTCTGGGTGTCATTGGTGCGGTTGTAGGTGGTTGGATCAGTACGTTCTTTGGCTTCGGCAAGGTCGACGGCTTTAATTTTGGCAGCTTTGTCGTGGCGGTAATTGGTGCATTAGTGGTACTGTTTATCTACAGAAAGATTAAGAGTTAATATACCGTCATCATACCCGCATCCTCATTGCCGTCGGTGGTGAGGATATAGATATTGAGCACGAAAGAAGACGCAAAATAAAAGCTGCCACGTTCACTGGCAGCTTTTTTTATGAGGCTGACATCAGCCGCTCAAGGCTACCGGTATATGACCCCAGGATAACTCAGGGCATATCGGGAGCGGGAACGACTTCCACGCGCACTTCATAATGTTTTGCGCTACCTGTCGGGATCAGTGCGGTCAGTTTATTAATGGTCTCAACCGGGTTATCGGTGGCAACCGTTGCAGAGAATAATACCGGTTTTCTCGGCGGGAATGGCGGCAGAGGCATAGGCATTGGACCACGCCCTTGCGGCATGTCCATCACCGGCTGTCCGGCACTATTACCGGCGGGAGCAGGGCCGTCATTTTTATCTGCCGCAAATGCGCTGGCCGCGACAATTGACGCGGTGGCTAACAGAGCAATGATTGTTCCTTTCATCTTCGTTACCTCGTTGGAATGTGGCTGGAATCTTAGAGGCAAGGTCATTGACGAACAATCCCACGGCGGGCGAATCCTCCAAAACTCCTCATTTCATAACGAATGTGAAGCTCCGGCGTGGCAGGCAGGGTTTGTGGCTGGCTTAGTTCAGCAGTACGCTCATCACCAGCAGTACCACCATGCACATCGACATAATACTGATATCTATCATCCTGTACGGACAAACTCCAGGTAAGCAGTGCCTCCGACACAGGGCCGAAAACTGTAGGAAATTTAGGCGGGAATTGTACATCAATTTACCAGTAGAGAAAAAACCTTTATTCCTGGTTTTTGTCCGAATTTAACATGATAACCGCTTCGCTTTACCGGATAACAAATAGCCATCCAGAAGGATGGTTATAGATAATGCTAAAGGGGTAGATCCGATAGCGCCTTGTCGTCGTCCGGTACAAATAACAAGCTATTGATTTGACAGTAAGTGCTACGGATGCTGAATGGACTCTTTTCGATTTCAAAAATAGGTATTTCCGATGCACCTTTCCCATTGCCCGCCATACCTCCGCAAAACACTAAATAACTTATTATTTATCAATATATTAAATTACAAAATAGTCACCTGATAACCTGCGGGGGAGGGTCTATGCTTATAAAAAGCGAGATAAAAGGGTTCGCAAGGGGAATATCCCTTCTCCGGCTGGGTTGAAGTGATAATCGTTATCATTAACATGGTCGTATGCCCTTATGGCGCTAACCAATGAGGTAGAGCGATGGAATTAGATACAGGAACCTTCAATCCCGATGAATTTAGCTGGCGGGGTCTGATGATGACCCCAACGGCAGCCGCCCATATTCGCGATCTGGTGAGTCAACAGCCCGATAAGCAGGGGTTGCGTCTGGGGATCAAAACCAGCGGCTGCGCCGGGTTTGGTTACGTACTCGAGTTGATTGCCGAGCCGGCAGAAGACGACCTGCTGTTTGAGCGCGACGGGGCGAAACTCTGGGCACCGCTGCAGGCTATGCCGTTTATCGATGGGACGGAGCTGGATTATGTTCGGGAAGGATTAAATGAAATCTTTAAGTTTCATAACCCGAAAGCACAGCACGAATGTGGCTGCGGCGAAAGCTTTGGGGTTCAGGCGGAGTAACTATGTCTCGTAATACTGAAGCAACTGACGATGTCAAAACCTGGTCCGACGGGCCGCTCAATTATAAAGAAGGCTTTTTTACCCGCTTAAAGACCGATGAGCTGGCGAAAGGCATCAACGAAGAGGTGGTGCGCGCCATTTCCGCCCGCCGCAACGAGCCCGAGTGGATGCTCGAATTCCGGCTAAAGGCATATCACGCCTGGCTGGAGATGGAGGAGCCGCACTGGTTGAAAGCGCATTATGAAAAGCTCAACTACCAGGATTACAGCTATTACTCGGCGCCGTCCTGCGGTAACTGCGACGACACCTGCGCTTCTGAGCCTGGTGCGGTGCAGCAAACCGGCCCCGGCGCCTATCTGACTCAGGAAGTCGAAGAGGCCTTTAACCTGCTGGGCGTGCCGGTACGCGAAGGGCGTGAAGTCGCGGTTGATGCGATTTTCGACTCCGTCTCGGTAGCGACAACCTACCGGGAAAAACTGGCGGAGCAGGGGATTATTTTCTGTTCGTTTGGTGAAGCGATCCACGACCACCCGGAGCTGGTGAAGCAATATCTTGGCACCGTGGTGCCGGGGAATGACAACTTTTTTGCCGCCCTCAACGCGGCGGTAGCTTCTGACGGTACCTTTATCTACGTGCCAAAAGGAGTGCGCTGCCCGATGGAGCTGTCGACCTATTTCCGCATTAATGCGGAAAAAACCGGCCAGTTCGAACGTACCATTCTGGTGGCCGATGAAGGCAGCTATGTCAGCTATATCGAAGGGTGTTCTGCCCCGGTGCGCGACAGCTATCAGCTGCATGCGGCGGTGGTCGAGGTGATTATTCACAAAGATGCCGAAGTGAAATATTCCACGGTGCAGAACTGGTTCCCCGGAGATAACAACACCGGCGGGATTTTGAATTTCGTCACCAAACGCGCGCTGTGCGAAGGTGAAAACAGCAAGATGTCATGGACGCAGTCAGAAACGGGGTCCGCCATCACCTGGAAGTATCCGAGCTGCATTCTGCGCGGCGATAACTCCATCGGCGAATTTTTCTCCGTGGCGCTGACCAGCGGGCACCAGCAGGCAGACACCGGCACCAAGATGATCCACATCGGCAAAAACACCCGCTCGACGATTATCTCGAAAGGGATCTCCGCCGGGAAAAGCCAGAACAGCTACCGTGGGCTGGTCAAAATTATGCCGACGGCTACTAACGCGCGTAACTTCACCCAATGTGACTCGATGCTGATTGGGCCGGACTGCGGGGCGCACACTTTCCCGTACGTGGAGTGTCGCAACGACAGCGCGCAGCTGGAGCACGAAGCCACCACTTCGCGGATCGGCGAAGACCAGTTGTTCTACTGCCTGCAGCGCGGCATCAGCGAAGACAATGCCATCTCGATGATCGTCAACGGCTTCTGTAAAGATGTCTTCTCGGAGCTGCCGCTGGAGTTTGCCGTCGAAGCGCAAAAACTGCTGGCTATCAGTCTGGAACACAGCGTCGGCTAAGCGCCAGGCTTTACGAATTAAGGGAAATGAGATGTTAAGTATCAAAAACTTGCAGGTCGCCGTTGAAGACAAAGAGATCCTGCGCGGATTGAATCTGGAAATCCGCCCTGGCGAAGTGCACGCCATTATGGGGCCGAACGGCTCCGGCAAAAGCACGCTTTCTGCAACGCTTGCCGGGCGCGAGGACTATGAGGTCGTCGGCGGTAGCGTGGAGTTCAAAGGCAAAGATTTGCTCAGCCTGGCGCCGGAAGACCGCGCCGGTGAAGGCATTTTTATGGCCTTCCAGTACCCGGTAGAGATTCCCGGCGTCAGCAACCAGTTCTTCCTGCAGACCGCGCTGAATTCGGTGCGCGACTATCGCGGCCAGGAAGAGTTAGACCGTTTCGATTTCCAGGATCTGATGGAAGAGAAAATTAAGCTGCTGAAGATGCCGGAGGATTTGCTGACCCGTTCGGTGAACGTGGGCTTCTCCGGCGGTGAAAAGAAGCGCAACGATATCCTGCAAATGGCCGTGCTGGAGCCGGACCTGTGCATTCTTGATGAATCGGATTCCGGGCTGGATATTGACGCCCTGAAGATCGTCTCTGACGGCGTCAACGCGCTGCGCGACGGCAAGCGCGCATTTATTATCGTCACCCACTATCAGCGTATTCTCGACTATATCAAGCCTGATTACGTCCACGTGCTCTATCAGGGGAGAATCGTCAAATCCGGCGATTTTACCCTGGTCAAACAACTGGAGGAGCAGGGCTATGGCTGGCTTACCGAACAGCAGTAACGCGCTGCAGCAGTGGCATCATCTGTTTGAGGCGCTGGGGGAACGGCGAACGCCTGAAGCCCGTCGGCATCTCCAGCAGGTCCTGCGCCTCGGTTTGCCGACGCGCAAACATGAAGACTGGAAATATACGCCGCTGGATACACTGAACAAAGGCACATTTGTCGCGCTTCCGCCGGGTACCTTAACGGCAACAGAGCGCGATCAACGGGCGCTGTCGGTGGATGCCTGGCGGCTGGTGTTCATCGACGGGCAGTTCAGCGAGACGTTAAGCGACAACCTGGCCGGCAGCGGCTACGACGTCAGCGTGGCGGACGATCGTCAGGGATTGCCTGACGCGGTGCAGCCGGAAGTGTTCCTGCATCTCACGGAGAGCCTTGCTCAGACGGTGACGCGAATCCGCGTAAAACGCCATCAGCGGCCCGCTAAGCCGCTGCTGCTGATGCATGTGACGCGTGGAGGAACGGGCGACGACCTGAACACCGCGCACTATCGCCATCATCTTGAGCTGGAGAGCGGCGCCGAGGCGACGATTATCGAGCACTATCTGAGCCTGGATGAACAGCGCCACTTTACCGGCGCGCGTCTGACGATGTCGGTGGCGGATAATGCCCATCTGCAGCATATCAAACTGGCGTTCGAAAATGCGCAGAGCAACCACTTTGCCCACAACGATCTCGCGCTGGGCCGCGACGCTTCGGCCTTCAGCAGTAGCTTCCTGCTTGGCGGCGCGGTATTGCATCACCGCACCAGTACCCAGCTGCTGGGGGAGAACAGCACCCTACGGATCAACTCCCTGGCGATGCCAGTCAACAATGAGGTCTGCGACAGCCGAACCTGGCTCGATCATCGCGTTGGCTACTGTAATAGCCGCCAGCTGCATAAGACCATCGTCAGCGATAAAGGGCGGGCGGTGTTTAACGGTCTGATTAATGTCGCGAAGCACGCAATTAAAACCGACGGTCAGATGACCAACAATAATTTGCTGCTGGGGCGCCTGGCTGAAGTGGACACCAGGCCGCAGCTGGAAATTTATGCCGACGACGTCAAGTGTAGCCACGGCGCCACCATCGGGCGCATCGACAACGAACAGCTGTTCTATCTTCGTTCTCGCGGCATTCCCTACCGGGCGGCGCAGCATATGATCCTGTACGCTTTCGCCGCCGAGCTGACGGAGGCGATTGGCGATGAGACGCTCAGGGCGCAGATTCTGGCGCGTATTGGCCAACGTCTACCGGGAGAAAAAGCATGACATTTTCTGTTGAACGGATACGCGCGGATTTTCCGTTGCTTAGCCGGGAGGTCAACGGTCAGCCGCTGGTCTATCTCGACAGCGCCGCCAGCGCGCAAAAACCAGAGGCGGTGATTCGCGCCGAGGCGGAGTTTTATCGCCACGGCTATGCCGCCGTCCATCGCGGTATCCATACGCTGAGCGCAGAGGCGACGGCGCGGATGGAACAGGTACGTCAGCAGGCGGCGAGGTTCCTGAATGCCCGCTCAGCGGAAGAGCTGGTCTTCGTCCGGGGGACCACCGAAGGGATCAATCTGGTGGCCAATAGCTGGGGGAACGCCAACGTCGGCGCCGGCGATAACATCATCATCAGCGCCATGGAGCACCACGCGAACATCGTCCCCTGGCAGATGCTCTGTGCCCGGGTGGGCGCCGAGCTGCGGGTTATCCCGCTCACTCCGGACGGCACCCTGCAGCTGGATGCCATTCCGGCGCTGTTTGATGAGCGGACCCGCCTGCTGGCCATTACCCAGGTCTCCAACGTGCTGGGGACGGAGAACCCGCTGGCGGCCTTGATTCCGCTCGCCCGCCAGTATGGAGCGAAAGTGCTGGTGGACGGGGCGCAGGCGGTGATGCACCACGCGGTGGATGTGCAGGCGCTGGACTGCGATTTTTATGTTTTCTCCGGCCACAAGCTGTACGGCCCGACCGGGATTGGCATTCTGTATGTCAAAGAGGCGTTGCTGCAGGAGATGCCGCCGTGGGAAGGGGGCGGGTCGATGATTGCCACCGTCAGTCTGACCGAAGGGACGACCTGGGCGAAAGCGCCGTGGCGCTTCGAGGCGGGCACGCCCAATACCGGCGGGATTATCGGCTTTGGCGCCGCGCTGGAGTATGTCAGCGCGCTGGGGCTGGCGCACATTGGCGAATATGAACAGACGCTCATGCGCTACGCTTTGCAGGCGCTGAAGGCGGTGCCGGATTTGACCCTCTATGGCCCTGACGAGCGCCTGGGGGTGATTGCTTTTAACCTTGGCGCACATCATGCCTACGACGTGGGCAGCTTCCTGGATAATTACGGTATTGCCATCCGCACCGGCCACCATTGCGCGATGCCGCTAATGGCGTTTTACAACGTACCGGCCATGTGTCGGGCTTCGTTGGCGATGTACAATACCACGGAAGAGGTGGATCGCCTGGTCGCAGGACTGCAGCGCATCCACACGCTATTGGGCTAAAGGAAGCAATCATGGCGGCATTACCGGATAAAGACAAACTGCTGCGCAACTTTAGTCGTTGCGCGAACTGGGAAGAGAAGTACCTCTATATTATCGAACTCGGCCAGCGGCTGGCGCCGCTGAGCGCCGAAGAGCATACCGCGCAAAACATCATTCAGGGCTGCCAGAGCCAGGTGTGGATCGTGGTAGAACAAGGCGAAAACGGAGGGCTGTCGCTGCGCGGCGATAGCGATGCGGCGATTGTCAAAGGGCTGATTGCCGTGGTCTTTATCCTCTACGACCAGATGACGGCCAAGGATATCACCGACTTTGACGTACGGCCGTGGTTTGAAAAAATGGCGCTGACCCAGCATCTTACCCCTTCGCGATCTCAGGGCCTGGAAGCCATGATTCGCGCAATTCGCGCGAAAGCCGCAAATCTTAGCTAGAATAAACAGGTAGATTTCATTCTGTTACGTCAGGCCGGAGATGATGCCGGCCCGACGGCAGATCCTGGCGTTTTATCAGCGAAAGAAGGAATCTCAGTATGAAACGCGCATCTCTTATCACCGTAGCGCTTCTGACAGCCCTTAGCGTCTCACACGGCGCCTGGGCGGTAGATTACCCACTTCCCCCGGCGAACAGTAGGCTCATTGGCCAGAATCAATGGTGGACGGTACAGGAAGGGGATCGCAATCTGCAGGCGATTGCCCGCCATTTCGACACGGCGGCGATGCTGATTCTCGAAGCTAACGACACCCTCGCACCGGTGGAGCCGAAACCCGGGACTCAGGTATTAATTCCTTCACAGATGCTGCTGCCGGATGTGCCCCGGGAAGGTATCGTTGTGAACCTGGCGGAACTGCGGCTGTACTACTTCCCGCCGGGACAGAACCAGGTTCAGGTTTATCCGCTGGGTATTGGTCAGCAAGGGCTGGAGACGCCGGAGATGACCACGCGCGTCGGGCAGAAGATCCCCAATCCGACCTGGACGCCGACAGCGGGCATCCGCGCGCGTTCGCTGGAGAAGGGCATCAAGCTGCCGCCCGTGGTGCCGGCCGGGCCGAACAACCCGTTAGGGCGCTATGCGCTGCGTCTGGCGTACGGCAACGGCGAGTACCTTATCCACGGTACCAGCGCGCCGGATAGCGTTGGCCTGCGGGTCAGCTCGGGCTGTATGCGCATGAACGCCGCGGACATCCAGGCGCTGTTTAGTCAGGTCAAAACGGGGACGCCGGTTCGCGTTATCAACCAGCCGGTGAAATTTGCGATTGAGCCGGACGGTAAACGCTATGTCGAAGTGCATCGGCCTCTGACGCAGGATGAAGCGGGCGACACCCGTACGATCCCGCACACGCTGCCAGCGGCCTTCCATCAGTTTGCCGGAGATAAGACCGTAGACGATGCGCAGCTTAAGAAAGCGCTGTCCCGACGTGCGGGCTATCCGGTGGTCGTCTCCACGGGCAATGAGGCGGCGAGCGGCGCAGCGCTATCGACGATGTCTGTGCAGAATGGCGCGATGGACGAAGCGAAAAGAGTGCAGTAGCGCGAGGCGGAAGGGGAGAGAGGACAAAAAAAATGGCGCACAATGTGCGCCATTTTTATTACACAGGTACTATTACTTACGGTATTTAGTAGCCTGGTTGTCCAGACGCTGGTTAGCGCGTGCTGCGTCGTCTTTAGCAGCCTGGACGTCAGAACGCATTGCGTTCACGTCGTTGCTCAGCTGGTCAACTTTAGCGTTCAGAGTCTGAACGTCAGAAGACAGCTGATCGATTTTAGCATTGCTGGAGCAACCAGCCAGCAGAGTAGAACCCAGGATTACCGCGCCCAGTACCAGTTTAGTACGATTCATTATTAATACCCTCTAGATTGAGTTAATCTCCATGTAGCGTTACAAGTATTACACAAACTTTTTTGGGATGAGAATATTTTTTTACGGTAATACGCTTATTTTTGATCGTTCGCTCAAAGAAACATCGAATTTGGCAGATTAGTTTAAAAATCTTTGTGAAAACAGCACGCTTCCATCGGATTCATCTTAGATAATCTCTTATTAAATAGTAAATTCCGATTTGCATTTTTATTAAGAGTAGCTAGTGATTGAATAAAAAAAAAGCGCCTCGAAGAGGCGCCTTTAAAAAACGAATTAACCTGTAAATTATTACAGCACGTGTACGGAGGCTGTATTGGTGGTTCCGCTCGGGACCAGCGCACCAGAGACCATAACAACCACGTCGCCTTTACGCGCCAGGCCGCTCTGCAGCGCCAGTTCTTTACCCAGGATGTAGAAATCATCGGTAGAGGAGAGCTGGTCAACCAGCTGCGGCACCACGCCTTTGGTCAGCACCAGCTGACGAGCCGTGGTTTCGTTGGTGGTCAGCGCCAGAATGGTGGCGTCCGGGAAGTATTTACGCACGGCGCGCGCAGATTTACCGCCCTGGGTCGCGACAACAATCAGCGGAGCTTCCAGTTTTTCTGCCGTTTCTACCGCACCACGGCACACGGCTTCGGTGATGCGCAGTTTACGGTTGTCGTTGTTGAATTCCAGACGGCTGGTCATCACGCGGTCGGTACGTTCGCAGATGGTAGCCATGATGGTGACCGCTTCCAGCGGGTATTTCCCTTTGGCGGATTCGCCAGACAGCATAACCGCATCGGTACCGTCGAGGATGGCGTTCGCAACGTCACCGGCTTCTGCGCGGGTCGGACGCGGGTTTTTGATCATGGAATCCAGCATCTGGGTGGCGGTGATAACCACTTTACGCGCGCGGATACATTTTTCGATGATCATTTTCTGGGCGAAGATAACTTCTTCAACCGGGATTTCAACGCCCATGTCGCCACGAGCAACCATGATGCCGTCAGACGCTTCGAGGATCTCGTCGAAGTTGTTCAGGCCTTCCTGGTTTTCAATTTTGGAGATGATCTGGATGTTTTCGCCGCCGTGCGCTTTCAGATGCTCGCGGATTTCGACGACGTCAGAACGCTTACGGATAAAGGAAGCAGCAACAAAATCAACGCCTTGCTCGCAACCGAAGATCAGGTCCTGCTTATCTTTCTCCGCCAGCGCCGGCAGGGCAATAGAAACACCCGGCAGGTTAACGCCTTTGTTTTCGCCCAGGTCGCCGTTGTTCAGCACTTTACAGATGACGTTCTTACCTTCAATGGCAGTCACTTCCATGCCGATCAGACCATCGTCGACCAGAACGGTGTTGCCGACGGACAGGTCGGTAGTGAAACCTTCATAGGTCACGGCGACGATTTCGTTGTTGCCGACGACGGATTTATCGGTAGTGAAGGTGAAAGTCTGACCGGCTTTCAGGGAGACGTCATTGCCGCCTTCCAGCTTGATGGTGCGAATTTCCGGGCCTTTGGTGTCCAGCAGGATAGCCGCGGTCTTACCGGTTTTGCTCAGCACGTTACGCAGGTTCTTGATGCGTTGACCGTGTTCAGCATAGTCACCGTGAGAGAAGTTCAGACGCATGACGTTCATGCCCGCGTCCAGCATTTTGGACAGCATCTCTTCGGATTCGGTTTTCGGACCGATGGTGCAAACAATTTTGGTCTTTTTCATGAAAGTTTTAGTCTTTAAGTTGTGAAGGATATGGAAATCTCGCTCCGTGGGCGCACGGCCGTGGAGTCAAACCTGTATTGCGAAAGTTGCTATGCCACGCTCTAAGAATAGGTGACAACAAAAGAGCGTGCAGAAGAAAGTGTGCTGGCGGTTCAGCCCATGAAAAGAGGCAGTATTTTATGCGTTTAGTTGTGCAGTCCAATGTGCTGAAACCATTCAAGAAAGAATCGGTGGGCATTATACGACGCTGGAACAAAAAAAGAAAATGAAAACGACGTTTCATTCTTTCCCATAAAAATGTAACAAAACTCAAACTAATCTAAATCTTCTCCGCAACACATTTTTTCACCAGCCGACAAAAATCAACGCCGCTATTTCGCGGATTTGCTCGCGGTTAGCCGCTGGAAACAGCGCACTGGCGCAAAAAAAGTGCGCTGGTTTGATTTATCACGAAAACATATCAATAATAATTTGATTGATAATGATAATTTGTGAGTCGACAAGAATGGGAAATAAAGCCAAAGACGACGAGTTGTACCAGGAAATGTGCCGGGTGGTAGGGAAAGTGGTGCTTGAAATGCGCGATCTCGGCCAGGAACCAAAACATATCGTGATCGCCGGGGTGGTACGGACCTCGCTGGCTAACCCGAAAATCGCCCGTTCTGAACTGACCAAAGAAGCGATGGCGAAGGTGATCCACGCCTTATCCGGACACGATTAACCTTCCCGGCGCGCGGATCGCGCAGGCTCAGGAAATCACGAAACGCACGACCGCTTTCACCGCGATATCGCAGTGGTGGGCGACCATCTCTTCATCGTCGATAGCCGGCAAAGGGTCGTCGAGGAAGAGACTGTTGAAGGTGTAAAAGTTCGACACCTGATAAAAGCTAAAGCTGCTGATCAGGCGATGGACATCCCGCGCCTGCAGACCCTCCTGAAAAATTCCCTGCTGCTGCCCGCGCTGCAGAATATCCTCCAGAATCGACAGGGCGGTTCGATTCAGCGGCTTAAGCTGCCCTGACGACTGTAACCACTTCCCGCGCTGCATATTCTCCATACAAATCACCCGCATAAAGTTCGCATGGGTGGCGTGATAACGCACGCTCCAGCGCACCAGCTGAACCAGCGCTTCGACCGGCGGAAGCTGTTCCAGCCCGAGCTGCTGTTCAGTCTCGCGAATGCGCGCGTAGACATGCTGCAGTACCTCCTGGTACAGCTGCTCCTTCGTCTTAAAGTAGTAAACCACCATGCGTTTAGTTGTCTGCGCCTCGGTGGCAATTTGTTCCATGCGCGCCCCGGACAGCCCGTGTTCGGCAAAGACGACGATCGCGGCGGTGAAAATCCGCTCCTTCAGGGACTGTGCTTCATCATGAGCCACGACAGACATAACCACTCCTTTTTTCTGAGAGACAAAAAATACACATAATGATCACAAATTAGCAACCGTGTATGGCGCAAATGAACCAAATGATACATATTCAGGACTCACGTCTGTTGATGACACGAGGACCTATGCTGCGCTCTATTGCTACCGTTTCGATTTCCGGCACCTTGCCCGAAAAGCTCCATGCTATTGCGGCTGCGGGTTATCAAGGCGTCGAAATCTTTGAAAACGATCTGCTTTATTATACCGGCACGCCGGCGGATATTCGCAATCTGGCGGCTGATTTAGGGCTAAAAATCACGCTTTTTCAACCCTTTCGCGATTTTGAAGGTGCCAGCCGCAGCCAGTTTGCGGCGAATATGGCGCGGGCGAAGCGCAAATTCGCCCTGATGCATGAGCTGGGCTGCGACACACTGCTCCTGTGCAGCAATGTGCAGCCGGACTGTTCCGCAGATGTTGCGCTGCAGGTGGCGGATCTCGCCGCGCTGGCGGCGCTGGCGGAGCAGGAAAAGATCGTCATCGGCTATGAAGCACTGGCCTGGGGAACGCACGTCAACCGCTGGTATCAGGCCTGGGAACGGGTGAAAAGCGTGAACAGCCCGGCATTGGGGATCGTTCTGGACAGCTTTCATATTCTGGCCCGCGGCGACAACCTGCAGCGGTTGCCTGAAGTCCCGGTGGACAAAATCACCTTCCTGCAGTTGGCGGATGCGCCGCTGATGAAGATGGATGTCCTCGAATGGAGTCGCCATTTCCGCTGTTTCCCGGGGCAGGGTGAGCTGCCGCTGGTGGACTTTGCCTGTGATCTGACCCGCTGCGGCTACCGCGGCCCGTGGTCGCTGGAAATTTTCAATGATGGCTTCCGCGCGTCGCCGAACGGCGCAACGGCGAAAGATGGCTACCGCTCGCTGCAATGGCTGGAAGAGCAGACCCGCCGGCGGCTGGAGGACAGCGATGCGTCGCTGTTTCACGCTGCGACAGTGCCGGACTATCTCGGCCTGGAATTTATCGAATTTGCCGCCAGCCCAGCGGAAGCGCAGGCTCTCGGCCAGCGCCTGTCGCAGCTGGGGTTCTGTCAGGAAGGCAGCCACCGTTCGAAACAGGTGGCGCTGTGGCGTAACGGCGGGGCAAGAGCGATTGTCAACTCCCAGCCGCACAGCTGGGCCGACCATTTTCACCAGCGCCACGGGGTCTCGCTGTGTGCAATGGCGCTGCGCGTCAGCCGCAGCGCGGCGATTGTTGAGCGCGCCCGCGCCTATGGTTACGCCACCTGGCAAGGGGATGCCGGGCCAAATGAAAGCCCGATTCCGGCGATTTGCGCCCCCGACGGCAGCCTGATCTATTTAATCGAAGCCGGTGACGATATCTACGCCCGCGATTTTCATCTGCATGACGCGCCGGCGCTGCGCGATGACTACCGCGGCATCGATCATCTGGCGCTGGGAATGGAGGCGGAAAGTCGCGATAACTGGATTATCTTTTTCCGCACCGTCTTTGGTTTCACCCTCGAACATGAACAGACGCTGCCGGATCCGTATGGTCTGGTGCGCAGCCTGGCGGTTCACAGCCCGCAGGGCAATATTCGCCTGGCCTTGAATATCTCCCAGAGCCGCGCCACCCAGATTGCCCGGTCGGTGGCCTGCTATCAGGGGGCGGGCTTGCAGCACGCGGCGTTTGCCTGCCATCACCTGCCGGAGACCCTCGACGCCCTGCCGCAGGTCTCCCGTCAGGCGCTGCCGATTCCGGCTAATTACTATGATGACCTGTTGGCGCGCTATGGCGAGGCGGTGGATGTCGCGACGCTGCAACGTCTGCACATTCTCTATGACCGCGATCCGCGCGGCGGGGAGTTCCTCCACCTTTATACCCGCCCGTTCTCGGCAGGGCGCTTTTTCTTCGAATTGACCGAAAGACGCGATGGCTATGCCCTGTACGGTGCGGCAAATGCCGCCGTTCGCCTGTCGGCAATGCAATACAGCTAGTGATGTATCAAATGGTTCGTTGAGCACAACATCGTCAATACAATAACAACATTCATCTGCACCCTATGACAGGAAAACGACTATGAACGCGTACAGCCAGAATCACACGGCAGCGGCGCAAGCCGCGACCGCCGTGCCGCGCTCCCGGCGGCGAATGGGGATCCTCACGCTGCTGGCTATCGGCACGATGATTAACTACCTCGATCGGACGGTGTTGGGCATCGCGGCCCCCAGTTTAACTTCCGAACTGGGGATTGATGCGGCGGTCATGGGGATCGTGTTTTCCGCCTTCGCCTGGACCTACGCGCTGGCGCAAATTCCCGGCGGCCTGTTCCTCGACCGTTTCGGCAATAAAGTGACTTACTTCCTGTCGCTGACGCTGTGGTCGCTGTTTACGTTGTTTCACGGCATGGCGATAGGGCTGAAAACCCTGTTGCTGTGCCGCTTTGGGCTGGGGGTCAGCGAGGCGCCCTGTTTCCCGGTGAACAGTCGGGTGGTCAGCGCCTGGTTCCCGCAGCAGGAGAGGGCCAAGGCAACGGCGGTCTATACCGTCGGGGAGTACCTCGGGCTGGCCTGCTTCTCACCGCTGCTGTTCTGGATCATGGGCAGTTTCGGCTGGCGAGCGCTGTTTATCAGCGTCGGCGCGGTCGGGGTGCTGTTTGCGCTGGTGTGGTGGCGCTGCTACCGCGAACCGCATGAAGACAAACGCCTCAGCCAGCAGGAGCGAGATCATATTGTCAACGGCGGCGGTCTGGTGACGGCGAGCGACCAGCAGACGGCTTTCAGCTGGCCGCTGGTGCGTCAACTGCTGGGGAAACGGCAGATTCTCGGCGCCAGCATCGGTCAGTTTGCCGGGAATACGGTACTGGTGTTTTTCCTCACCTGGTTCCCGACCTATCTGGCCACCGCGCGCCATATGCCGTGGTTGAAGGTGGGGATCTTTGCCATTCTGCCGTTCCTTGCCGCCGCCGGCGGCGTGATGTTCGGCGGCTGGATCTCCGACAAACTGCTGAAGGCCACCGGCTCGGCCAACCTCGCGCGTAAGCTGCCGATCGTTGCCGGTCTGCTGATGGCCAGCAGCATTATTTCCGCCAACTGGCTGAGCAGCGATCTGGCGGTGATTCTGGTGATGTCATTCGCCTTCTTTGGTCAGGGAATGGTCGGTCTGGGCTGGACGTTGATCTCCGATATCGCGCCGAAAGGGCTGGGCGGCCTGACCGGCGGCCTGTTTAACTTCTGCGCTAATTTCGCGGGGATCCTCACGCCGCTGGTGATTGGCTTTATCGTCGCGGCCTTCGGCGACTTCTTCTATGCGCTGATCTATATCGGCGGCGCGGCGCTGCTCGGCGTCGTGGCGTATCTGTTTATTCTGGGCGATGTCAAACGCATCGAGCTATCGCAGTAAAGGAGCAGGGGATGATAATTAGTGGTAATACGCAGCTGATCGCGCATCTGGGTTATCCGACCGGTGGTTTTAAGGCGCCGATGATCTACAACCCGTGGTTCGACCGACAGCAGGTGGATGTCAAAGTGGTGCCCACGGGCGTGAAGCCGGAGGCGCTGGCGACGGTGGTTCCGGCGCTGTTTACGCTGACCAATATTATCGGTGCGCTGGTCACGATGCCGCACAAGATTGCCACCTGCGGGCTGGTGCATCGCCTCAGCCCCACGGCGACCATTGCCGGCGCCTGCAACGCCATTCGCCGCGAGGCCGACGGCACTCTGAGCGGCGATATGTTCGATGGCGATGGTTTCGTGCTCGGTATCCGGCGTAAAGGCTTTCAGCCAGAGGGGGCACGGGCGCTGGTGGTCGGCTGCGGCGGCGTGGGGTCGGCGATCGCGGCTTCGCTGGCAGCGGCGGGGGTACGCGCCCTGACGCTCTACGATAGCCACGCCGATGCTGCGCATGCGCTGGCGCTTCGTCTGCTGCAACACTATCCGCTGCTGGATATCAGCCTGATGCAGCGTGACCCGCAGGGGCACGATCTGGTGGTGAACGCCACGCCGCTGGGCATGAAGGCGGGGGACCCGCTGCCGCTCGATCCTCAGCGGTTGACGCCCGGTACCTGGGTAGGGGAAGTGGTGATGACCCAGGCCTTTACGCCGCTGCTGCAGGCCGCCCAGGCGCGCGACTGTCCGGTTCAGCGCGGTACCGACATGTTGTTTGAAATGATCCCGGCCTATCTGCGTTTCTTCAACCTGCCGGTAGCGACCCCGGAACAGCTGCGCGAACTGGCGGAAATTCGCTACTGAATCGCTGGCGGCCCGGTTAATATATCGCTCTGTTTCCGGGCATTTAGCGAGCCATCATGATGACCAACGCAGTCGTTCTGCTGGCGGCGGGGAGCCTGAAAGGGGCTTTTATCCCGCTGCTGGCAGGTTTCCATCAGCAAAGCGGTATTCGGGTCGAGGCCCATTTTGGTCCTGCAGGTTTACTGCGCGAGCGTATTGAAGGCGGGGCGGCGTGTTCGGTATTCGCCTCTGCCAATCGTCAGCATCCCCAGGCGCTGCGCCAGGCCGGGCGGGCGGGAGAATGTTATTCGTTCGCCCGCAACCAGCTGATGCTGACCGCCCGTCGCGCCGCCTGCGATGACCGCGCCGACTGGCTGGCGCTCCTCACTAACCCGCAGCTGCGTCTGGCGACATCGACGCCGGGCTGCGACCCGTCCGGCGACTATACCTGGCAGCTGTTTGAGCGCATTGAAGCCCGCTTCCCTGGCTGCGGCAGCGCCATGATGGCCCGCGCGCAGCAGCTGGTCGGGGGACGGCAGTCGCTCAGCGTCCCGCCGGGCGAGACGGCGGGAGCCTGGCTTATCCGCGAAGGGTTAACCGACCTGTTTATTGGCTATGCCCATTACGCCAGCCAGATGACGATGGCCGACGATCTGCGGACGGTAACGATTCCGGCGCCGTGGAATATCCAGGCTGATTATCAGCTGACGACGCTCGACGAGAGCGCCGGGGCGCAGCGTCTGTGCCGCTTTATCCTCGGCGCAGAAGGGCAGCAGTATCTGCAGGCCGCGGGTTTTTTACCGGCTAACGCCGAATCGTAAACTGCGGCGCCAGCAGCGGTGAGTCTGAGCCGGGGTAATCAATTTTACGCACCGCCAGGCCGTAGGCGCGCTGCAGATGCGGCTCGCTAAGCACTTCCCCGGAGCGTCCCGCCAGCCACTCGCCGTCCGGCAGTAGCAGCAGCGTATGGCTGGCGACCTGCAGGGCATGGGTGGGGTCGTGGGTGGTGAAGATCACGGTGCGCGACTGGCGATGGGCCAGGTCGCTGATGAGCTGCAGCACCACCTGCTGGTTGGACAGGTCCAGCGCCGAGCAGGGCTCATCCAGAAGGATATTCTGGCTGGCACCCACCAGCGCGCGGGCAATCAGCACCAGCTGCTGCTGGCCGCCGGAGAGCGAACGAAACGCGCGGCCCGCGAGGTCGGCGATGCTCAGCTGGCGTAACGCCTCCTCAACCCGGAGTTCATCGTCAACGGCCGGTTGGGCAAACAGACTGACTTGCCGGGCGCGGCCCATCAACACCACCTCCCGCACTTGCCAGTTGAACGCCGGGCGGAACGATTGCGGCACAATCGCTATCCCGCCTTCACTGTGGAAACTCCCGCCAAGCGGCGGCAGCACGCCGGTGAGGGTGTCGAGCAGGGTGCTTTTCCCGCGCCCGTTGGCACCGAGCACCGCCCAGATTTCACCGGGCAGGCACTGCAGGCTGAGCGGCCGGAAGAGCGGCTGACGGTGGCCGTAGCGCAGTTCCGCCAGCCGAAGCGACATGTTCATCAGACCATCCCCCGACGACGTGAGTGGATCAGTAGCCAGGTAAACAGCGGGGCGCCGAGCAACGCGGTAATGATCCCGACGGGTATCTCTGCCTGGGTCAGCGAGCGGGCCAGATCGTCGACCACGATCATTAATCCGCCGCCGAGCCAGAAGGCGGTGGGCAGCAGACGGCGGTGGTCGGCGCCGACCAGCAGCCGTGCCAGATGCGGGATCACCAGTCCCACCCAGGCGATGCTGCCGCTGACCGCCACCTGTGCGGCCACCAGCACCGCGCAGCATAGCAGCACGCCGCGGCGCAGCCCGGTGACCGAGACGCCGAGACCGCGCGCGTCTCTCTCCTCCAGCGCCAGCAGGTTGATTCGCCAGCGCAGCGCGATCAGGAGCGTGGTGCTGACGAGAATCGGCAGCGCCATGATCGCCACTTTGTGCCAGCTGGCGGTGGCGAAGCTGCCCAGCAGCCAGAAGACGATATTCGGCAGCGTCTCTTCGGTATCGGCCAGATATTGCATCAGGCTGACGAGAGCGGCGAAAAAGCCGCTGAGAATAATCCCGGAAAGAATCAGCACCAGCGTGTTTTCCCGCCCTTGCAGCGCGGCAATCAGGTATACCAGCATTAAGGCCAGCAGGCCGAAACCGAAGGTGGAGGTCATCATCAGTACGGTGTCCAGCCCCAGCAGGATGGCCAGCGTGCCGCCAAACGCGGAACCGGAGGTGACGCCAATGATATGGGGGTCTACCAGCGGGTTCTGGAACACGCCCTGCAGCGTGGCGCCGCACAGTCCGAGCGCGCCGCCGGCCAGCAGCGCCATGATGACGCGCGGCAGGCGCACCGACCAGACAATTTGCCCGGCCACGCCGTCTGCGGGCGACAGATGTCCCAGCTGGCTGAATACGTCGCTGAGGCTCAGGTGATACTGGCCGGCGCACAGCGAGGCGACAGCAATCAGCAAGGTTGCCAGCGCCAGCCCGCCTTGCAACAGCGCCGGGTGACGATTACTGAGCATCCGGCGTCCACTTCACGCGATAAAACCGCTGGTAGTACTCCTGCGCTTTGCTATCAACATCCACGCCGTTATAGCGGGAAGGATAAAGCTTTTTGGCCATCCACAGCTCGCCGAGGGCCAGCGCTTCCGGCATCGGGTAACCCCAGGCTTTGGCATACTCTGGCATCAGCCAGACGCGGTGATTTTTTACCGCGTCAATCCCTTGCCACTGCGGGTCGGATTCGATCTGTTTGACCACCTGCGGATAGCGGTCCTGGACAAAGATCACCTGCGGATTCCACTGTAAAACCTGCTCCAGTGAAACCTGACGCGCGCCCTTGACCGTGGCCGCCGCGACGTTCAGCGCGCCGGCATGTTTCATCATCAGGCCGGTGTATTTGCCGGAGCCGTAGGTATTGAGGTCTGGATTGGCCATATAGACGCGCACCCGCTGATTGTCGGGGATATCGGCGACCGGCGCGTTGGCCTCTTTGCGCGCGGCGAAGGCGGTGCGAATGAGCGTTTCCGCCTGATCTTTGCGATCGACCACCGCACCAATCAGGCGAATACCCTGCTTTAACCCTTCGTTATAGGCCTGCTCTTCATCGGCCATCGACGGGTTCATTTTGTTTTTTTCACCCGCGGCATCCTGGCGTAACGAAATAGCCACCACCGGGATCCCGGCGTTCTGAATCTGTTGAATCATCGCCTGCGGCGCATAGTTGGCGACAAACACCACCTGCGGATGCAGCGCCAGCAGGCTCTCGATATTGACCTGGGTTAAATCTCCCGGCGTTGGCAGTTGTTCAATCCCCGGCATAAAGCGGGCGAAAGCAGGGCCAAGCTGCTTTTTCCAGCTGCTCATCACGCCAACAATCTCGTCATTGGCATTAAGCTGCACCAGCAGGTTTAGGGTTTGATGCTGGAGAACGACGGCGCGGGTAATGTGGTCAGGAAGCGTCACCTCGCGGCCAAGCTGGTCGGTGACGGTACGGTCGGCAAAAGCATGACCGGCAAACAGGCAGGCGCTGACCAGCGTCAGCCCCGGTAACAAACGGGGTCGTTTTGACATGAGTGGACTCGGTTAGGTGAGAAGAATCGTCGTATATTAAAATATATAGCGTTAGCGGAAGCAATTCTTACCGGCCGGTCTACCCATTCAGGACAAGTTTACTCGTAAAAAACCGCTTCTTCGGTCATTCGCGACTCGATCTGCGCGGCGACTTTTTGCAACGGTGCCAGATATTTCTGCGCCGCTTGCTCAAGACTCATCGCCTTCGCCATATAAACCAGGTTCAGGCAGCCGATAACCCGCTGCTGGCAGCGGATCGGTACGGCGATGGAGGCGATTTTCTCCTCCTGCTGCCAGCCGCGAAAGTTTTCGCCGTAGCCCTGACGTCGTGTGCGCTCAAGTATTGCCGCCAGCTTTTCCGGCTCTCGCGCCAGCTGATACTCCTCTTCCGGGCGCGCCGCGAGGATCTCGATCATCGCCTGGCGCTCATGATCTGGGGCGAAGGCCAGCCAGGTGAGCCCCGAGGCGGTCAGCAGCAGCGGGAGCCGACGGCCGACCATCGCGCGATGAAACGACAGGCGGCTGAAGCGGTGCGTGGTTTCACGGACCACCATGGCGTCAACATCCAGGGTGGAGATATCCGTCGGCCACAGCACTTCGCGCAACAGCTCCCCCAGTAGCGGGGTGGCGAGGGCAGAAATCCAATGTTCGTCACGAAATCCTTCACTCAGCTGACGGATTTTGAGGGTTAAACGAAAGCTGTCATCGGATTGACTGCGGCGAACGTAACCCTCCTCCTGCAAGGTCTCCAGCAGTCGTCTGACGGTGGTGCGATGCAGGCCGCTAAACTCAGCCAGCGTGCCGACCGTGGCCCCGCCATCGAATTTATTTAACAAATTAAGTAACAATAATCCCCGACTCAATCCGCGGACCGTTTTGTAATCTGCCTGCCTGCTTTCGCGCATATTTCCTCAATTAATATCCAGATAAACAATGATGTGCACCTGGTGCACATCCGGTGATGTTTTGATTGTAGCGCATCCGGCCGACCCTATACTGACCTCACTATAAAAATGTATTTACATCTATTTAACAAAGTGCCGGGCGTCAGTTTGCGACGCAGGCACGGTGTCTGAGTCGTGAGGTTCTGAAATGACAACATCGAATCCGGATATTCAACCCGCTGTACAGCATACCGCCCAGGTCGCGATCGCCGGCGCGGGCCCGGTCGGCCTGATGATGGCCAACTACCTTGGTCAGATGGGCGTCAGCGTACTGGTTGTCGAAAAACTCGAGGCGCTGATTGATTACCCGCGGGCTATCGGCATCGACGATGAATCGCTGCGCGCGATGCAGGGCATCGGGCTGGTGGACCATGTTCTCCCGCATACCACGCCGTGGCACGCGATGCGTTTTCTGACGCCGAAAGGGCGCTGTTTCGCCGATATCCAGCCGATGACCGATGAGTTTGGCTGGCCGCGGCGTAACGCGTTTATTCAGCCGCAGGTGGATGCCGTCATGTATGAAGGATTGCAGCGTTTTCCCCATGTGCGCTGCCTGTTTTCTCGCGAAGTTGAAGCCTTTAGCCAGTCTTCGGATGCGGTGACCTTGCATCTGAAGGGACCGGCGGGCGAACGCGAAACGTTACAGGCCGACTGGCTGGTCGCCTGCGACGGCGGAGCCAGCTTTATTCGCCGTACGCTGAATATTCCCTTCGAAGGTAAAACCGCGCCGAATCAATGGATTGTTATCGATATCGCCAATGATCCGCTGGCGACGCCGCACGTCTATCTGTGCTGCGACCCGGTGCGTCCGTACGTCTCCGCCGCGTTGCCGCACGGCGTAAGGCGTTTTGAATTTATGGTGATGCCCGGCGAAACCGAAGCCCAGCTCAGCGAGCCGCACAAGATGCGCCAGCTATTGAGCAAGGTGCTGCCGGATCCGGACAACGTCGAGCTGATTCGCCAGCGCGTCTATACCCATAACGCGCGTATCGCCGAACGCTTTCGCGTCGATCGCGTGCTGCTGGCGGGCGATGCCGCCCACATCATGCCGGTCTGGCAGGGGCAGGGGTACAACAGCGGCATGCGCGATGCATTTAACCTTGCCTGGAAACTGGCGCTGGTGGTGAACGGCAAAGCCGGTGAGGCGCTGCTGGACAGCTACCAGCAGGAACGGCGCGATCATGCTAAAGCGATGATCGATCTCTCGGTCACCGCCGGCAATGTGCTGGCGCCGGCGAAACGCTGGCATGGCGCGGTGCGCGACGGAATTTCGTGGCTGCTCAACTATCTGCCGCCGGTCAAACGCTACTTCCTCGAGATGCGTTTCAAGCCGATGCCGCAATACCGTGCCGGCGCCCTGCTGCTGGAGGGGGAAAGCAAAAACTCGCCGGTGGGGAAAATGTTTATTCAGCCCAAAGTCACCCTGGAGAGCGGTACGGTCACGCTGCTTGATGAGGTCATTGGCGCGAATGTCGCCATTCTCGCCTGGGGCTGCAACCCACAATGGGGGCTGAATGCCGGGCAGATAGCCCAGTGGCGCGCCGTCGGCGTGCGATTTATCCAGGTCGTGCCGGAGGTACAGATTCATCGCCAGCAGGACAATTTTGCGGGCGTTATCCGCGTCGGCGATACGCAAAACCGTCTGAAAAGCTGGTTTGCGCAGCACGATACCGCGATTGCCGTAGTGCGTCCGGACCGCTTCGTCGCCGCTGTGGCAATCCCGCAAACCCTGGGTCAAAAGCTTGACGCGCTGGCGAGCAAGATGCAGCTGGCCTCCGTGCAGACCACAACAACGATTGAACAGGTGGCTTGATATGAACGCGTATCTTCATTGTCTCTCGCATACGCCGCTGGTGGGCTATGTTGACCCGGCACAGGCGGTGCTGGACGAGGTTAACGGCACCATTGCCGACGCCCGGGCGCGGATTGCCGCCTTCGCCCCGGAGCTGGTGGTGCTGTTTGCCCCCGATCATTACAACGGTTTTTTCTACGATGTGATGCCGCCGTTCTGTTTAGGCATCGGCGCGACTTCTATCGGTGATTTCAGCAGCGCCAGCGGCGTCCTGCCGGTGCCGACGGCGTTGGCGGAAGCCTGCGCCCACGCGGTGATGAAGGAGGGGATCGATCTGGCGGTCTCTTACTGCATGCAGGTGGATCACGGCTTTGCGCAACCGCTGGAGTTCCTGCTCGGCGGGCTGGATACGCTGCCGGTTCTGCCGGTGTTTATCAACGGTGTCGCATCGCCGCTGCCGGGCTTTCAGCGCACCCGCATGCTGGGCGAAGCCGTCGGCCGCTTCCTGACCACCCTCAACAAACGAGTATTAATCCTCGGCTCCGGCGGGCTGTCGCATCAGCCTCCGGTGCCGGAGCTGGCGAAGGCCGATGCCCATATGCGCGATCGGCTGCTGGGCAGCGGCAAACAGTTGCCGCCGGTCGAGCGGGAACTGCGCCAGCAGCGGGTCATCAGCGCGGCGAAACAGTTTATCGAAGACCAGAACTCGCTCTATCCGCTCAACCCCGTCTGGGACAACCGTTTTATGAGCCTGCTGGAGCAGGGACGGCTGATGGAGCTGGATGCCGTCAGTAACGAAGAGCTGTCGGCAATGGCCGGCAAATCGACGCACGAAATTAAAACCTGGGTGGCCGCCTTTGCCGCGCTATCCGCATTTGGCAGCTGGCGCTGCGAAGGCCGCTATTACCGACCCATCCCCGAGTGGATAGCCGGATTTGGCTCGCTGAGCGCCACCGCGCAGAACTGAATTAACGGGAGAATATGATGAGCTACCAACCGCAAACCGAAGCCGCCACCAGCCGTTTCCTCAACGTGGAAGAAGGCGGAGAAACACTACGCATTCATTTTAACGACTGCGGCCAGGGAGATGAAACCGTGGTCCTGTTGCACGGCTCCGGCCCCGGCGCCACCGGCTGGGCCAACTTTAGCCGCAATATCGATCCGCTGGTTGAGGCGGGCTATCGGGTGATTCTGCTGGACTGCCCCGGCTGGGGGAAGAGCGACTCGATTGTCAATCGCGGCTCGCGTTCCGACCTGAACGCCCGAGTATTGAAAAGCGTCATTGATCGGCTGGATATCAGCCAGGTGCATCTGCTGGGCAACTCCATGGGCGGTCACAGTGCGGTGGCCTTCACCCTGAGCTGGCCGGAACGGGTGGGCAAGCTGGTGCTGATGGGCGGCGGAACCGGCGGCATGAGTCTGTTTACGCCAATGCCGACGGAAGGCATCAAGCTACTGAACGGCCTGTATCGCGAACCGACCATCGAAAACCTGAAAAAGATGATGAACATCTTTGTTTTCGATACTCGCGATCTGACCGACGCCCTGTTCGACGCGCGTCTCAACAATATGCTGTCGCGCCGGGAACATCTGGATAATTTCGTCAAAAGTCTGGAAGCCAACCCGAAGCAGTTCCCGGATTTTAGCCCGCGTCTCGGCGAAATCCGCGCCCAAACCCTGATCGTCTGGGGGCGCAACGACCGCTTTGTCCCGATGGACGCCGGCCTGCGCCTGCTGGCCGGAATTAACGGTTCTGAACTGCATATCTATCGTGACTGCGGCCATTGGGCGCAGTGGGAACATGCCGACAATTTCAACCAGCTGGTGCTGGATTTTCTGGCGCGCAAATAAGGAGCCGTGATGACAACGCTATCTCTCGAACAGCTGGCGCAACGACTGCGCGATGCCGAAGTCCAGGGGCGGGCCATTGAACCGCTGCGCGATCTCCTCGGCACCGATAATGCGGAGGCAGCCTACGCCATCCAGCGGATTAACGTCCAGCACCACGTGGCGAACGGACGGCGGGTGGTGGGGCGCAAGGTGGGGCTGACCCATCCTAAAGTGCAGCAGCAGCTGGGCGTTGACCAGCCGGACTTCGGCACCCTGTTTGCCGACATGTGCTACGGCGATAACGCCGCTGTGCCGTTCTCCCGGGTGCTGCAGCCGAAAGTGGAAGCCGAAATCGCCCTGGTGCTTAAACACGACCTGCCGCATGCCGATACCACCTTTGATGAGCTGTACGCCGCTATCGACTGGGTGTTGCCCGCGCTGGAAGTGGTCGGCAGCCGTATCCGCGACTGGTCGATTGGTTTTGTCGATACGGTCGCCGATAACGCCTCCTGCGGCGTTTATGTCCTGGGCAGTCCGGCGCGGCGTCCGGCCGGACTGGATCTGAAAAATTGCGCTATGCGTATGACCCGTAACGAAGAAGAGGTGTCCAGCGGGCACGGCAGCGAATGTCTTGGCCATCCGCTCAATGCGGCGGTGTGGCTGGCGCGCAAAATGGCCAGCCTCGGCGAGCCGCTGCGGGCGGGCGATATTGTGCTGACCGGGGCGTTAGGCCCGATGGTGGCGATTAACGCCGGCGATCGCTTTGCCGCCCACATTGATGGTTTAGGTTCAGTAGCGGCAACGTTTGCCGCCGAAGAGGGAAGCAGTGATGAGTAAACGCAAAGTCGCCATTATCGGCTCCGGTAATATCGGCACCGATTTAATGATCAAAATTCTGCGCCACGGCCAACATCTGGAGATGGCGGTGATGGTCGGTATCGACCCTGAATCCGACGGTCTGGCCCGCGCCCGGCGCATGGGCGTCGCCACCACTCATGAGGGCGTCGGCGGCCTGATGCAGATGGCGGAGTTTGCCGATATCGATATTGTATTTGACGCCACCAGCGCCGGGGCGCACGTGAAAAACGACGCCGCGTTGCGGGAAGCCAAACCGGAGATCCGCATGATCGACCTGACGCCGGCGGCCATCGGCCCGTACTGCGTGCCGGTGGTCAATCTTGAGGCCAATCTTGCCGAGGGTAATGTCAATATGGTGACCTGCGGCGGCCAGGCGACTATCCCGATGGTGGCGGCGGTATCGCGGGTGGCCAAAGTGCACTATGCGGAAATCGTCGCCTCGATTGCCAGTAAATCTGCCGGTCCGGGAACACGCGCTAACATCGACGAATTCACTGAAACCACCTCGCAGGCTATAGAGAAAGTCGGCGGCGCGGCAAAAGGTAAAGCGATTATCGTACTGAACCCGGCGGAGCCGCCGCTGATGATGCGCGATACTGTATATCTCCTGAGCGAAGCGGCGTCGCAGCAGGAAATTGCCGCGTCGATTGCGGAGATGGCGGCCGCGGTGCAGGCCTATGTCCCGGGATATCGCCTGAAACAGCAGGTGCAGTTTGAGGTGATTCCCGAAGATAAGCCGGTCAACCTGCCGGGCATTGGCCGCTTCTCCGGTCTGAAAACGGCGGTTTACCTCGAGGTTGAAGGGGCGGCGCACTATCTGCCTGCCTACGCGGGTAACCTCGATATTATGACCTCGGCTGCGCTGGCGACGGCGGAAAAAATGGCCCAGTCAATGAACGACGCGGCGGGAGAAGCAGCATGAACGGCAAAAAAATCTATATCTCAGACGTGACCCTGCGCGACGGGATGCACGCGATTCGCCATCAATACTCGCTCGACAATGTGCGCCAGATTGCCCAGGCGCTGGATAGCGCAGGAGTGGATTCTATTGAGGTGGCCCACGGCGACGGCCTGCAAGGTTCGAGCTTCAATTACGGCTTCGGCGCCTACAGCGATCTGCAGTGGATTGAAGCGGCGGCGGAGTCGGTCAGCCGGGCGAAAATCGCCACTTTACTGCTCCCTGGTATCGGAACTCTGCACGACCTGAAAAATGCCTATCAGGCCGGGGCGCGGGTGGTGCGTGTGGCAACCCATTGCACGGAAGCGGATGTTTCCGCCCAGCATATCGCCTTTGCCCGCGAGCTGGGGATGGACACCGTTGGCTTCCTGATGATGAGCCATATGATCAGCCCGGAACAGCTGGCCCAGCAGGCGCTTAAGATGGAATCCTACGGCGCGACCTGCATTTACGTGGTCGATTCCGGCGGGGCGATGAATATGCACGATATTCGCGATCGTTTCCGCGCCCTTAGGGCGGTGCTCAAGCCGGAAACCGCCACCGGGATGCATGCGCACCATAACCTGAGCCTCGGCGTCGCCAACTCCATCGCCGCGGTGGAAGAGGGCTGCGACCGCATCGATGCCAGCCTTGCCGGCATGGGGGCCGGGGCGGGGAATGCGCCGCTGGAGGTCTTTATTGCTGCGGCGGACAAACTTGGCTGGAACCACGGCACCGATCTGTATGCGCTGATGAACGCGGCCGATGAACGGGTGCGGCCGCTACAGGATCGTCCGGTACGCGTCGATCGCGAAACCCTGGCGCTGGGCTATGCCGGGGTTTACTCCAGCTTTCTGCGCCACAGCGAAGTGGCGGCCGCGCGCTACGGTCTGAACGCGGTCGATATTCTCGTCGAGCTGGGCAAGCGACGGATGGTGGGCGGCCAAGAAGATATGATCGTCGATGTGGCGCTGGACCTGCTCAACCGCGCGAAATAAAAACCGGCGGCTGGCAACGAATCAGCCGTCCTTCACCTGCACCGTTTTCGCTATCGCACAGGTACCCTATGACCACGACAACCTCTGGATCGGCTTCACGCCTGATGTTAACCATCGGGCTCTGTTTTATGGTTGCCCTGATGGAAGGGCTGGATCTTCAGGCGGCCGGGATCGCCGCCGCCGGGATGGCTCACGCCTTCGCGCTCGATAATATGCAAATGGGCTGGATCTTCAGCGCCGGTATTCTCGGGTTACTTCCCGGCGCGCTGGTGGGGGGAATCCTGGCTGACCGCCACGGCCGCAAACGGCTGCTGATCGCTGCGGTCACGCTGTTCGGCCTGTTTTCCATCGCTACCGCGCTGGCAGGGAGCTTTCCGATGCTGCTGTTGGCACGCCTGATGACCGGTGTGGGGCTGGGGGCGGCGCTGCCGAATCTTATTGCATTGACCTCCGAAGCGGCCGGTCCGCGATTTCGCGGTACCGCCGTCAGCCTGATGTACTGCGGGGTGCCGGTGGGCGCCGCGCTGGCAGCGGTGCTGGGATTCTGGGGGGAAACCTCCGCCTGGCAGACGGTGTTTTGGGTCGGCGGCGTTGTGCCGCTGCTGCTGGTGCCGATGCTGCTGCGCTGGCTGCCTGAGTCCGCCGTCTTTCGCGCCGGTATGCAGAGTGCGCCGCTACGGACGCTGCTGGCGCCGGAAAACGCCAGCGCCACGCTGCTGCTGTGGCTGTGCTATTTCTTTACGCTGCTGGTGGTCTACATGCTGATCAACTGGCTGCCCATGCTGCTGATAGGTCAGGGATTTCGCGCCGGTCAGGCGGCTGGCGTCATGTTTGTTTTGCAGCTGGGAGCCGCCTGCGGCACGCTGCTGCTGGGGGCATTGCTGGATAAACTGAGTCCGCTGCTGATGTCGCTGCTGATCTATTGCGGTATGCTGGCGTCGCTGCTGGCGCTGGGCTGCGCCTCCTCCTTTCCGGCGATGCTGCTCTCGGGTTTTGTGGCCGGGCTGTTTGCCACCGGCGGGCAAAGCGTACTGTACGCGCTGGCGCCGCTGTTCTACCGCACGGAAATTCGCGCCACCGGGGTGGGGACGGCGGTGGCCGTCGGGCGGCTGGGGGCGATGAGCGGTCCGCTGCTGGCGGGAAAAATGCTGGCGCTGGGCGCCGGTACCGTTGGGGTAATGGCCGCCGCCGCGCCGGGGATTCTGCTGGCTGGCGTGGCGGTATTCTGGCTGATGAATCGCCAGAGACGGCAATCAATAGCCTGATGACGGCGCCGGGTTATGTTTCAGGACCCGGCACCGCGCCACCTTGCGCAACGGCAGACTTTGGCATACGGTAAATCATCACCCATTGATCATCTCTGCCGCCATGTCTTTTCAATCCCGGTTACTTAGCGATATTCCCGGCATTCGCTACGCCTTTCTCGATGTCCACGAAACGGCCGCCTTTCCTTACAGCGAAATGGCCCCGGTGAAGCTGGTGCACGGCAATGTGGTTCATCATTTTCAGCAGCCGGCGCCGCTTACCGACCGCCCGCATGCCGACGCGGTTTTTACCGCATCAAGTGGGCAAAAGGTGGGAGTGGTGACTGCCGATTGTCTGCCGATGCTGATGGCTTCCCGCGACGGGCGCTTTGTCTGCAGCGTACATGCGGGCTGGCGCGGTGCGGCGACCGGCATTATTGCTAATAGCCTCGATCTCTTTGCCCGACATGGCATACCGCCGGACGAGGTCGTGGTAGCGATCGGGCCGCATATTCAGGTCTGCTGCTATGAAGTGTCGGCGGCATTTTATCAGGCGCTGTTGGCGACGCCGGTGGCCGGGCTGGTCAAACAGCACCGCGATCGGCTGTTTCTGCACCGCCGTGGCCCTGAGCCTGCGGCGGAAAAAGCGCGGGCGACGGGTGACGACACAATGTGGTTCGATCTGCGGGCTTTTGGCCAGCTGCTGTTACGCCGCGCCGGGGTGCCGGAAAGTCATATTGAATGGCTGGGCAGCTGTACCTACTGTACGCCGCAGTCGCTGGGGTCGTTCCGGCGGCGTACGCACTTCCCGGCAGAGAAAACGTTCCAGTACTCGTGGATTATGCGCGAGGCCTGATATCACCCGGCATCGCGCTGCCGCGCTACAGTACCGTAAACCCGTGCGTCCCGTCGTTTGCCAGCTGGGCCACGAGGCCATACTCCCACTCCAGATAGGCCTGCATCGCTTCGCGGGAATTATCGGTTCCTTCATAGGGGCGACGATAGCGATCGCTACGCGCGCTGATCAGACGGGTTGCGCCATGCTCCAGCGGCAGACCTGAAGCGATCCACCCGGCGGTGCCTCCGCTTAATACCTGCACCGGTTTGCCGGTCAGCGCCGCCACTTCGTCGACGGCGTAGCGTGCCAGCAGGCTGCTGCCACAGGTCAGTACGTAACGGCTGGCAGAGGGAATCAGCGCCAGCGCCTGTTTCAGCCGCGAGCGTATCAGCCAGTATGCCCCGGGAATATGCCGCGCCACATAGTTGGCGCTGGTGGTGAAATCGAGAACCACCGTTCCCGGTTCGCGCAACAGCGCCGCCAGCCGGGATGCGTCGATCTCCTCTGCCGCAGGCGCCGCGGGCAGGCTGGCGGCCGGTACGCCGCGTTCGCTAAAGTTCGCCGCGCTCAGACCGCGCAGGATTGCCGTTTCCCAGCCCATTTGCGCCAGCCACGAGGCGGTTATCGCCGCGCGAATACCATCATCATCCACTAAGACCAGACGTGCGCCGCGAACGCTGGCGTGGTGATCGGTCTCCTGGACCAGCTGGCCGCCCGGTGCGCTGAGGCTTCCCGGCAGGTGACCTGCGGCGTACTCCTCCGGACTGCGGACGTCAAAAAGATAGGTGGTGCGGTCGGTCTGCTGCTGCCAGCGCCGGAGCGTGGCCTGGTCGATAACCGCCACTCCGGCTTTTTCCGCCAGCTGGCTGACCTGCTGAAGACGCGCCGTCGAAGCCCGCGATTCCTCGGCATAGCGGCGCTGCTGGTCGCGATCGAGGGCCAGTCCGGCCAGCGTCCAACCGATGGTGCCGTTACGTAAGGCATAGACCGGGTTGCTCACGCCGGCATTGATCAACGACTGGGCGCCGATAATGCTGCGGGTGCGTCCCGCACAGTTGACGACGATTGGCGTCTGCGGCGAATCGACCAGTCCGTCAATACGCAGCGCCAGCTCACCGCCGGGAACGCTGATACCGCCCGGAATACTCATGGTCTGATACTCATCGAACCGTCGGGCGTCGACAATCAGCACCGGCTGACGGCTGTCAATCAGCGCCTTCAGCTCTCCCGCGTCCAGAGAGGGGGTCTGCCGTTGGCTCTCCACCAGCTCGCCGAACGCTTTGCTGGGGGAGTTAACGTCCTGGAAGAGCGCGCCGCCGCTGCGCTGCCAACCCTTCAGGCCGCCTTCCAGCAGCGCGACATCTTGATATCCCCAGCCGCGCAGGCGATCGACGGCCTGGGCGGCCATCCCCTCGCCGTTATCGTAAACGGTGAGCGGCGTCGTCAGCCGCGGCACCCGACGGTGGATCTCCAGCTCGAGCTTGCTCAGCGGAAGATTGGCCGCAAACAGCGGGTGAGCGGTGGCAAAATCCGCTTCTTCACGCACGTCAATCAGCGCCAGTTCGGCGTGGTCGAGCAGCGACTGGCGCACTTGTGCCGGCTGGCGATAAGTGTGGATGGGCATATTAATTATCCTTCGGGAAATCCCAGATATTGGGTAAGTGGCGATTGGAGTAACCGGAAATAAAGGGTTTGACGAGACCTTCCGGCGTATAGACGGCACGTTTAACGGCGCCAATATTGCCGCCGTAGACATGGATACTGATCGACACGCTCTCCGCCAACGCGTTACTGACGCGGTGAATATCACCATCGCGGGAGGAGACTTTTTCGACCTCGCCCGGGGAGAGTCGTCCGGCAATACCGTCGGCCACCGGAAGGCCTGTCGCATCGAGGCGATAGCGCTGATTCTCTTCCGCGCCGCGCAGCATGCCGATGACGCCCCACACGCGGTGATCGTGAATCGGCGTGGCCTGCCCGGGCCCCCAGACAAAGCTGACGATCGAAAAGCGTTGTCCGGAATCGGCGTGCAGCAGGTATTGCTGATAGTGGTGGGGATGCGGCAACGCGTACTCGTCCGGCAGCCAGTCATCCTGCCGGACCAGCCGCGCCAGGCGCTGCGCCACCGCCTCCAGCAGAGGCGATTCGTCAGTGAACTGCCGATGAAGGGCATCAACTTCTTGAATAAAATGGCGTAGTTTTTCCAGTCGTGGTGCGGTCATGTACGGTTCCTGTCAGAGGGACTGGTCATTACGCTAACAAAGGCGTTAATATTATTTAAATGCAATTTACGCATATATTAATATGCAAAATTCACATTAAGGATTCTATGCGCATCGACGACATTGACGCCCTGCTGGCGACGGTACAGTTTTCTTCCCTCAATCAGGCGGCGGAATATCTGGGAATTACCCAGTCGGCCATTACCCGACGGCTGCAGCGTCTGGAGCAAACTCTCGGGGTGACTCTGTTGGAGCGCCAGACCCGGCCGTTGACGCTAACTGCTGCCGGGCACCGGGTTTATGAGCAATGCCTGAGCATCAAGCGGGAGACAAAAAAGCTGTACGGGCTGCTGGATCCGCAGGCCGAACCGCACGGTATTTTGCGCCTCGGCGTACCGCAGAGCGTGGCGGAAATTGCGCTTCAGCCGGCGCTGCTGGCGCTACGCCAGCAGTTTCCGCAGCTCCAGCCGCAGGTCACCTGCGGCTGGAGCGGGTTGCTGCAAAAGCGGCTCGAGAGCGTCGAGCTGGATGGCATGCTGGCGATGGGGCCGGCACAGCAGGTCTTTGCCGACGGCTATGTCGGCCGGTTGCTGTGTTCGCTGGATATTGTGGTGATTGCGGCGAAAAGCCTGCGCCTGCAGGCCGCTGAACTGCGGGACTGCGCGTCTCAGGGCTGGGTGCTTAACCCTGACGGCTGCGGACTGCGGGCAGGGTTAATTCGTGAACTACAGGCTCAGGGGCTGCGGCTTCAGCTGAACGTCGAAACAGCGGGCGCTCACCTGCAAATTGGCCTCGTCGCTCAGGGTCAAGGGTTGGGTCTGGTGCCGCGTGCGGCGCTGGCCGCCAGCCCGTGGCGCGATGAGGTGACAGCCCTGATGTTAGCCGATTTCCAGCCGGCGGTCTGCTTGTGGCAGGTGAGCGCACAGAATCTGGCGAATCTACAGCAGCCGTTCACTTTTTTTGCCGGGAAAATCGTCCAGCAGTTAACTCTATCTGACTGAATAGTATATTAAATTACCAAGATGCTAATTTTGCATATTAAGATATGATAAAAATGCATTTTGCTCATTAACTGCCGATGTATAGGGTAACGACAGGCGCCGCCGCTGCGGCCACCGTTACCCGACGCAAGGAGTTATGTTATGAGCATTCAGTTTCTCGGGATGATCGGCCATCGCCTCTCATCCGAAACCATCGCCCCGGCAGGACCGGTTTTTGACCGCGACTATATCGTGCGCTTTGCGCAAACTCACGAAGCGGCCGGCTTCGATCGCCTGCTGGTGGGGCATTGGTCCGATCAGCCGGATGGCTTTCTGGTTACCGCGCTGGCCGGGTTATCGACGGAGAAAATCAATTTTCTGCTGGCCCATCGCCCGGGATTCGTCTCGCCGACGCTGGCGGCACGTAAGTTTGCTACCCTGGAGCATCTGCTCGGCGGGCGTCTGGCGGTGCATATCATCAGCGGCGGCAACGATGCCGAACAGCGTCGGGATGGTGACTACCTCAACCATGACGAGCGCTACGCGCGTACCGATGCTTTCCTGGATACGGTGCGAAAAGTCTGGACTGCGGAACAGCCCGTTGATATCGACAATGACTTTTATCAGGCCGAGCAGGCGTGGTCGGCAATCCGCCCGCTGCAACAACCGCACATTCCGATCTACTTCGGCGGCTCGTCCGAGGCCGCCATTGCGGTAGCCGGTAAACATGCTGATGTTTTTGCCCTGTGGGGCGAATCGTTAGGGCAAACGGCGGAGACCATCCGTCGGGTGCGGGCCGAAGCCGCGAAGCATCAGCGCCACATTGATTTTAGCGTCTCATTCCGGCCGATTATTGCCGACAGCGAAGCGCAGGCCTGGGAGAAGGCCGAGCATATTTTACATGTCGCTTCCGAACGGGCGGCGCAGGCGGGCCAGGGTTTCAAAGCGAAGCCAGACAGCGAAGGGGCACGGCGCCTGCGGGCCACGGCAGAACAGGGAAATGTGGTGGATAAACGTCTGTGGACCGGTATTGCGAAACTGGTTGGCGGCGGCCATAACTCCACCGCGCTGGTCGGAACGGCGGAACAGGTTGCCGATGCGCTGCTGGATTATTACGACCTCGGGGTGCGCAACTTCCTGATTCGCGGCTTCGATCCATTAAACGATGCGCGGGAATACGGGAAGGCTCTGCTGCCGATTGCTCGCGAAAAAGCGGCTCAGCGCGCGATTCAGGAGCGCGCATCGTGACGCTTTCCGGTCAACAGCCCCTGCGGCCGCAGGCCGACTGGTTGCGGCAGCTAACCCACATTCGTCAGCAGATGGCCGAACAGGCGGCAGAGCTTGACCGTAGCGGCGATTTTCCCCACCACAATCTCGCGCTCCTGCATCAGAGCGGTTTTCTGAGCCTTGCCACGCCGGCGCAGTATGGCGGGGCGGGGGCGGATTTGGCCCGGCTGCAGCAGGCGATTACCGCCATTGCGTGGGGGGAACCGGCGACGGCGCTGATCGTCTGTATGCAGTATCTGCATCATCTGCGTCTGGCGGAGAGCGACGGCTGGGCGGAACCGCTGCGTCGGCAGGTCTATCGCGATGCCGTCGAGCGAGGGGGATTGATCAACAGCCTGAGAGTTGAACCTGAACTCGGCTCGCCGGCGCGCGGGGGGCTGCCGCAGACGGTTGCAACACGTACCGCCGACGGCTGGCGTCTTAACGGGCACAAACTCTATACCACCGGCGTTGAAGGGCTAAGCTGGCTGGCTATCTGGGCACGAAGCGACGATCTCGATCCGCAGGTCGGCACCTGGCTGGTACCGCGAGAAAGTGACGGTGTCACCATTATTAAAAGCTGGGACCATGCCGGAATGCGCGCGACCGGCAGCCATGAAGTGATACTGAAAAATGTACCGATCCCCCGGCAAAATGCGGTGGATATCTGGCCGGCATCTGCGCCTCCCGCCGCGGATGCCGAACGTTTCCGTCTCTTCGCCAATCGACAGACCGCGCTGTTAGCCGCGATCTATGACGGCGTGGCCCGCGCGGCGCGGGACTGGTTGCTGGGCTGGCTAAGTACGCGGGCGCCGGCCAACCTCGGGCACCCGCTCTCCCGTCTACCGCGTGTGCAGGAAAAAACAGGTCAGATAGAAGGCTGGCTGCTGACGAACCGCTGTCTGCTGCAACAGGCCGCCGGACTGGAATTGACCGCCACCGAGGCCAATCTGGCCAAGGTCACCATTACCGACAACGCGGTGCAGGTCGTGACTCTGGCGCTGGAGCTTACCGGCAATCATGGCCTTAGCCGACAACATCCTCTTGAACGCCACTATCGCAACGTGCTGTGCGGGCGCGTGCATACGCCGCAGAGCGACAGCGCGTGGCAGGCGGCGGGTCAACACGCTTTTCAATCATAAGGATAATGTTTATGCACGAACGAACAATAACAAGATTGGCCGCGGGGCTCTCGCTGCTGGCGCTGAGCGCTTTGGCGTCGGCGCAGGAGCGCATCACTCTGCGAATTGCCGATCAGAAAGGGGGCATGCGCTCGCAACTCGAAGCGGCCAACGCGCTGCAAAACCTTGGCTATGAGATCAAGTGGGCTGAGTTTCCGGCCGCCGCACCGCTGGCGGAAGCGCTGAACGCCGGCGCGGTAGACGCCGGGATTATTGGCGATGCGCCGCTGTTATTTGCCCTCGCCAACGGCGCGCCGGTAAAGGCCATTGCCGTCGATAAAAGCAACCCGGCGGGCACGGCCGTGCTGGTTCCTCCGGGAAGTTCGCTAAAGCGCGCCGCGGATTTAAAAGGTAAGCGGATCGCCACCGGGAAAGGTTCGATCGGTCATTACGTGGCGCTGAAAGCCCTGCAGCAGGCGGGGATCTCACCGACAGAGGTGCAGTGGGTATTTCTCGGCCCGGTCGATGCCAAAGTGGCTTTACTCAACGGCTCGGTCGATGCCTGGGCGACCTGGGAACCCTATACCACCCAGCTGGTGAAAACCGCCGAAGGTCAGATTCTGGTGAGCGGTAAAGGGCTGCTGCCGGGGAATACGTTTCTGGCGGCAACGGATGAAAGCTTAAAGGATCCGGCTAAGCGCGCGGCGCTACAGGATTATCTCACCCGCCTGGCTGGGGCGGAGCGCTGGGCTTACGCCAATCTCGAGAGCTATGGCAAAACCCTTGGTGACATCATCCGTTTCCCGCCGGACATTGCCCGGGCGCAGTTTGCTAACCGCCAGTCGCAGTGGCAGCGTCTGGACTCGCGCACCATTGAACAGCAGCAGGCGACCGCCGACTTTTATCAGGCCAATGGTCTGATTCGCGCGAAGCTGGATGTCACGCCGACCTTTGATACCCGATTTACGCTGCCTGATGTCCCGGCCGCTCAGGAGAACAGACCATGAATCAGTCCGCTTTCTCACGCCGCCGCTTTTTACAGCTCAGCGGTGGAACCATGCTGGCAGCGGCCGCCTGGCCGCTGTGGGCGCATACGATGACCACGATGCCGGCGGAGGGCGGAAACGGTGAAAACCTGGCGCTGCGGCTGGCGGAACCCTACAAGCTGAAGCTGGCCATCAACAAGAGCGCGGTTTGCCTCGCGCCGGTGGCGGTCGCTGAGCAGCAGAAGTTTTTCAGCAAATACAACCTTGAGGTTGAGTTCGTTAACTTCGGCAACTCGACCGATGTGCTGTTGGAGGCCATCGCGACCGGCAAGGCCGATGCCGGCGTCGGGATGGCGCTGCGCTGGTTGAAGGCGCTGGAGCAGGGTTTTGACGTCAAGTTGACGGCCGGAACGCACGGCGGCTGTCTGAATCTGCTGACGGCAAAAAATTCGCCGTTTGGCGGCCTGGAGAGTCTGAAAGGGCAGACGATTGGCGTCACCGATATGGCCGGACCGGACAAAAACTTCTTCGCTATTTTGCTCAAACGACATGGCATCGATCCGATAAGCGACGTGCAGTGGAAAGTTTACCCGGCGGATCTGCTCAGTATCGCGCTGGATAAGCAGGAGATTGCCGCCATCAGCGGCAGCGAGCCCTTTAGCTTCCGCCTGCTGCAAAGCGGGAAATATCAGCTGATCGCCAGCAATATGAGCGGCGATTACGCCAACCTGAGCTGCTGCGTGCTGGGGGTAAGCGGGGCGCTGGCCCGGGATCACAAACCGGTTGCCGCCGCGCTGACCCAGGCGATTCTCGAGGCGCACAGCTATGCATCGGCTCACCCCGAAAGCGTGGCGCAATCGTTCATGGCCCATGCATTAAACACCGATGAGGCCGAAGTCTCGGGGATCCTTCATGGCCAGGGGCATGGACACCACGCCGTAGGAGAAGCCTTTGTGAATGAATTGACCCAGTACGTGAGCGATCTGCAGCGGGTACAGGTGATCAAACCGGGGACCAATCCTCACCAGTTTGCGGAGAGTATTTATGCCAACGTATTCGCCTGATCGGGCGCTGTCGCGCGCCGGGGGGCGCTATCCGTTGTGGTCTGAAGGGCTGCTGGCCGCCGCGCTGTGGCTGGCGGGCGGGATGTTTACTTTGGCGTGGCCGGATGTCGGGCGACGCTGGCCCTACAGCGCGGGGTGGGCGATGAGTCAGCTCGCCATCGCCGGTGGACTGCTGGCGCTGGCGCTGAGTTGCCGCTACTGGCATCAGCGGGGCGGTCGTCTGCTCGCGGCCGGAAAGTGGCTGGCGCTGCTGCCGCTGCTGTTTACGTTATGGCAGTGGCTGACGGCAAAAACAGCGATCCTGCCGGTGCCGTTTTTTGCGCCGCCGCAGGCGCTGATCGAAGTCCTGGTCGACGACTGGCCGCGGCTGCTGGATAGTCTGCTGCACTCTCTGGGGCTGCTCGGGCTTGGGGTGCTGCTCGGCACCTCCTGCGGTTTTATCAGCGGGCTGGCGATTGGCTGGTCGCAGCGTATCGGCTACTGGCTGCATCCGGTCCTGCGCCTGCTTGGCCCGGTGCCCTCAACGGCGCTCTTGCCGCTATGCCTGTTTATTTTTCCCTCCAGCTTTGGGGCAAGCGTGTTTCTGATTGCGCTGAGTACCTGGTTTCCGGTCACCGTGCTGACCTGGTCCGGGGTCATGAGTATCGATAAAGCCTGGTATGACGTCGCCCGCACGCTGGGGGCCAGCCAGCGTTTTCTGATTTTACGGGTGGCGATTCCCGCCTCGCTGCCGAATGTGTTTGTCGGCTTGTTCATGGGGCTGGGCGCATCGTTCTCAGTGCTGATCGTCGCTGAAATGGTTGGCGTGAAATCGGGCATCGGTTTTTATTTGCAGTGGGCGCAGGGCTGGGCGGCTTACCCCAATATGTATGCCGCGCTGCTGGTCATGGCCTTTCTCTGTTCCGGCCTGATAAGCGGGCTGTTTATGGTGCGCGATCGGCTGCTGAAGTGGCAGCGAGGAGGGATGACATGGTAGCGACAGCGGCACCCCAGAACAGCGCCCGGGTTGGCGCGGGCATCGAGATTCACCATTTGCACCATGCCTTTTCCCTCGGCAGGGAAACGGTGCCGGTGCTGGAAAATATCAGTCTGCGGCTGCGTCCGGGAGAGAGCGTGGCGCTACTGGGACCTTCGGGCTGCGGTAAGTCGACGCTGCTGCGGCTGCTGGCGGGACTGGAACCCATGCAGGGCGGGCAGATCCGGATAGATGACGCGCCGATGGGCGGTCCGGGGCCCGACCGCATTCTGGTGTTTCAGGATCCGACGCTCTATCCGTGGCTGACGGTGCGGCAAAATGTGCTGTTGGGGCCGCAGGCGCAGGGCAAAAAAGGGCGTGAAGCGCAGGCCGATGCGCTGATAACGCGTATCGGTCTGCAGGGATTCAGCCAGGCGTGGCCCCGGCAGCTTTCCGGCGGGATGGCCCAGCGGGCCGCGCTGGCGCGCGCGCTGCTCAACGAGCCGCGTTTACTGCTGCTCGATGAGCCCCTCGGCAAACTGGACTCGCTGACCCGCATCGGCATGCAGCGCGAGCTGATTACGCTCTGGCAGCAGCAGGGCTACACCAGCCTGCTGGTGACCCATGACATTGAAGAGGCGCTGCTGCTATGCGAACGCGTGCTGGTGATGTCGCCGCGGCCGGGGCGTATCATTGGCGAATTTACGCTACCGCTGGCCTTTCCCCGGCATCGGGATAACCCGCAGCTGTTGCAGCACCGACAGGATATTTTACGCATGTTGGGGCAGGCGGAGGACTGGTAGTCTGGCGCAGGAGCAACGGATAGACCCGGACAGGCCGCGATGGCGCTGTCCGGGCGTGGTGATGCGATCAGAAGTCCATTTTCACCGTAAACTGCACTTCCCGCGGATCGCCAATCTGGTTGCCCAGGTTGTTTGTGGCGATGGATGAGGTGTAGTAGGTCTTATCAAACAGGTTCTTCACGTTAACCTGCAGCGTCACCGGATATTGCAGCTTCATCTTATAGGCGGCGAAGACATCGGCGACCGCGTAGCCCTGCAGATAATAGTCCGCGCCGTTGGTGCCGGAGCGTTTGCTCACCGCGCGACCGCCGCCGCCGACGGTCAGCGTATTGCTGTCGTAGACGTTATGGATGTCGTAGCTGAGGAACAACGAACCGGTGTGTTTCGGGACGTTGGGCAGCGGCTTACCGGCATAGTCAGGATCGTCGAGCACTTTCGCGTCGGTATAGCCGTAGCTGGCGATCACGCTCAGGTTATCGGTAATCGAACCGGCCAGATCCACCTCGACGCCGCGTGAACGCACTTTCCCGGCGGTCTTGGCGACAGTCTCATCGCCGACGGCTTCGGTGTACAGCACGTTGCGTTTATGGATATCAAACAGCGCGATGTTGGCGGTGATACCGCTTAACAGATCGAACTTGGCGCCCACTTCATAGGATGTAGACTCTTCGGGCGGCAGATTGCCGATGTAGCTGGCGATCGATGACTGCGGCATAAACGACTGCGCCACGTTACCGAACAGCGACACGGTTGGCGTCAGCTTATACACCAGACCAAATTTCGGCGTCCATTTCTGGTCGCTGCTGTCGGTGTTGACGTTGAACGGACGCCCTTTGCCGGCGTACTGGGTGTAATACTGATAGCGCATCCCGGCGACGGCAATCCACTTGTCGGTCAGATAGAGCGCATCCTGAACGTAGGCGGCGTAGCTCTCCTGCTGAATACGCTGATCGCTATCGGAGTCCGAAACGGTGCTGCAGGTGCCGACAGTGCCGTAGACCGGGTTATAAATATTAAACCCTTTCACATTCTTACAGCGGATCATATCGGTGCGCAGCAGATCGTAATTCTCATAGGCGATGCCGGTGAGGACTTCGTTATAAAACCCGCCGACGACCACGTTGCCCTGTAAATCGGCGCGAGTTGTGTGCATCTTTTGCGTTGAGCCGTGGGTGGCGTCAACGCGGCGGGTCAGATCGCCGGTGGCCGAATCGTAGGCCGTCACCCGGGCCTGGTTATCGTTGTAGTGATCCTGGCTGTAACTGTAGTCAAAGCGGGCGGTCCAGGCATCGTTCAGGCGATATTCGGCGTTCAGCTGCGCCAGATCGGAATAACCATCGGTCACGTTAAACGGCTCGTCAAAGCGCGTTTTCCGATCGACGTTGACCGCGTGACCGGTATTAAGATCGAAGATGGTACCGCGATCGAACGGAGTATTGTAGTCGCGATGGGAGTACGACACGTTCACCGTCGCCCTGTCGCCAAACCAGGTCAGGGAAGGGGCGATAAAGCTGCTTTTCTCTTTACCAAAGTTGCGCCAGTAATCCTCATGTTGGTACTCGCCGATGATCCGGTAGGCCAGCCGCGTGCCTTCGATGGGGCCGGTGACGTCAAACTGGCCGGTACCGCCGCCAAAGCTGCTGGAGGTGGCGGAAATCGATCCGCCGAAGGTTCTCTCCGGGCGTTTCGTGACGACGTTAATCAATCCGCCGGGGTCAAGAATGCCGTACAGCGTGGAGGCCGGGCCTTTCAGTACTTCTACGCGTTCGGTGGCGGCATTAAAGCTGCGCGGCAAAACGGTACGCAGACCGTTGGTCATGATTGAGCCGTCGCGGTTGGCGCCAAAACCGCGGCGGGTAAAGGCATCCTGGGTCCCGCCGAGGGTGTTGGTCTGGACGACGTTGGCGACGTTATACAGCGCCTCGTCAAGGGTAGTGGCGTGCTGATCTTCCAGCACCTTGTCGCTGACGGTATTTACCACCTGCGGAATATCCAGCAGCGGCATCGACGTCAGGGTCGCCGTTGAGCTGGCAACCGGCTGATAGCCGTTGGTGTCGCTCTGAGCACCCGCGGCGACCACCGTCATGGTTTCGTCGCCAGCCGTTTTCTCTTTGCTGGCGCTGTTTTCTGCTGCAATTAATCCCGGTGAGGTAAAAGAACCCAAAAATATCAGTGAAAAAAGAGCTCGCCCTTTCAGCGTTGTGAAAGGGATCGTTGATCGCGTCATTTGTCTGTTTCTCGTGAACGAATCTGTCCTTTGCAGACAGAAAAAGCCAATTAAATCATTGCCCTTAAAAATATTATCTGCCTGTTGGTCGCGATGATTTGCGTTCAGACATGTAATTGAGAATCATTCAATCACGAGAGAATGTAGTAGTAAATGTTATGTAAGATAAAAAATTAACCGTTGCAGGATCGGTGATTGCGGCGCTTTTTCTTATCCGTTTTTTTGAGCTAATTTTTTGTTTTTTATGTATAAAAATTAAACTTCTTTATGCGGGGATCCTGGTAGTGCAGGCAATTTATGTCCGATAAAACAGAGTATTGACTACTACATTCATCCGCAGCATGATCAAAAGAGAATGAGATTTATTTTTGTTTGAGTGCAGAACGTGCTGGCTGATGCCACGCCGTTGCGGCGCAGGAGCGAGTTATGCCACAGCGGGTGATGCCTGCAGAGCAGGGAATCGTGCTGGATTCCCTGTCGGCCGGATACGGCCAGATCCTGATTGTCGATGATATTCAGTTGACGATTCCTCACGGTAAAATGACGGTACTGGCCGGGGCTAACGGCTCCGGTAAATCTACCTTGCTGTCGACGATTGCCCGCATGCTGAAACCGCTTGGCGGCAGCGTGCGTCTGGATGGTCAGACGATTCACACTATGCCGACCCGGGCGGTTTCACGTCAGCTGGGGATTCTGCCTCAGTCGCCGCTCACTCCCGAAGGATTAACGGTCTTTGAGCTGGTTTCCCGCGGTCGCTACCCCTGGCAGGGATTGATGCGCCAGTGGTCTGATGCCGACGAGCGGGCGGTAGAAGAGGCGATGGCGTTGACCGGCACCGCCGAATTTGCCCATCTGCCGGTAGACAGCCTCTCCGGTGGCCAGCGCCAGCGCTGCTGGATTGCGATGGCGCTGGCGCAGGAAACGCCGACGATTCTGCTGGACGAGCCGACCACCTGGCTCGATTTGCGCTATCAGGTCGATATCCTCGAACTGCTGCAAACCCTGACCCGTGACCATGGACGCACGGTGGTCACCGTGCTGCACGACCTTAACTTTGCGGTGAACTATGCCGATATCCTGGTGTTCCTCAAGAAAGGGCGTATTGCCGGGATCGTGGACGAAAACGCCAGCTGTACCCCGGAGCTGATCAAAACCGTGTTTGACGTTGAGGTCCAGATGTCGCTCAACCCGCAGACCGGTAAACCCTTTTTTATGCCCTTTCGCGCGCGGCAGGAGGAAGCCCAATGAGCGCCTCCGCGCTGCTGTTGCACCGCCGCCGCCAGGCGCGGCCAAAACGCGCGCTCGTGCTCCTGACGCTGCTGCTGATTGTCGGTTCGGTGGTGCAGCTGGGACTGGGGGCTCGCTGGATTGCGCCGGAGACGGTGCTCCAGGCGCTGTTTCACTACGATCCACGTAATTTTGACCAGCGGATTATTGTCGAGCTGCGTCTGGTTCGCCTCGCCGCGGCGCTGTTGACCGGCGCGGCGCTGGGCGTCGCCGGAGTGCTGCTGCAGACGGTGATTCGTAACCCGTTGGGGGAACCGCATATTCTGGGGCTTAATGCCGGCGCCTCACTGGCGGTAGTCGCAACATCGGCGCTGGGTCTGAGCGGAATGACGTCAGGTCGCCCGCTGATTGCCGCCGCCGGCGCTGCGCTGCTGTTTGGCGGCGTCATGCTGCTGGCGACCTCCGGGCGCGGCGGGGCGACGCCGCTACGCATCACGCTCTGTGGCGTGGCGCTCTCCGCCTTTGCCTCGGCGGTCACCGCCGCGATCCTGATTCTGGATGAACAAACGCTGCTGGCGATGCGCACGTGGCTGGCAGGCGATCTTGCCGGACTCAACTGGCCAGTTTTACGATCGGCGACGCTTCCGGCGCTGGCCGGTGGCCTGCTCGCGCTGCTTATCGCGCCTCGCCTGAACGTTCTGGCGCTGGGCGACAAGGTGGCGCTGGGGCTGGGGGTGGACATTCTTCAGACCCGACTGCTGGGGCTGGGTGCTATTGCGCTACTGTGCGGTGCGGCAGTGGCGGTCGCCGGGCCGATCGGTTTTGTCGGACTGGTGGTGCCACACGTTATTCGTCGCCTGATCAGCGAAGATATTCGTCTGGCGCTGCCGCTGGCGGCGCCGGTCGGGGCGCTGGTGCTGCTGTTTGCGGATATCGCCGCCCGCACCCTGGTGGCGCCGCAGGAGCTGGCGACCGGGGCGATGACTGCGCTGGTTGGCGCTCCGGTATTTATCTTTATCGCGGCGAGGTTTTTTAAATGAAAAACGCGGTGCGCCGTGCCGGTTTCCGGCCCCTTCGCGCGGGGAGCTGCCATCTGCTCCTGCGCCCTGCGGCGCTGAACATCGCCGCGGTGCTGATTATTGCCATTCTGCTTCTGGCAAGCTTTGGCCTGACGCGCGGCAGCTTCCCGCTGCCTGCCGGTACCCTGGCGCGTGCGCTCTTTGCCCCGGAAAATGTTGGCGACCAGTCACGCTTTATCCTGTTTGATATTCGCCTTCCCAGGCTGCTGATGGCGCTGCTGTGCGGCGCCATGCTCGGGCTGGCGGGGGCGGCGATGCAGAGCATCACCCGAAACGGACTGGCGGATCCGGGGCTGATTGGCGTCAAAGAAGGGGCCAGCGTGGTCGTGCTGGCGTTGATTCTGTTCTTTCCCGCCGTCGGGCTGGTCTGGCGGCCGCTGGCGGGCATTCTCGGCGGGGCGCTGGTGGCGCTGCTGGTGCTGGTTCTGGCCCGGGATTGCTCGCGGCCGCGCTTCATTCTGATCGGTATCGGCGTCTCCTGGACGCTGGCGGCGGCGGTCGGCATTTTTATGACCACCGCCGATGTGCGCGATGTGCAAACGGCGATGATCTGGCTTGCCGGCAGTCTGCATGCGGCAACCTGGACGCTGCTGCTGGTGGCCTTTTTGTGGGCGTTGCCGGGGACATTGATTCTGTTTCTGACCGCCCGGGCGGCAGATGTGGCGCTGCTTGGCGACCGTACCGCCGTGGGACTCGGCGTACGCCTGCAGCAGCTGACCCTGCTGCGCTTTTTTGCGCCGGTGCTGCTCACCTCCGCCAGCGTCTCCTGCGTCGGTAGCCTTGGTTTTGTGGGGCTGATGGCGCCGCACATGGCACGCTTTCTGCTGCGCGGTGGTCAGGTGTCGCTCCTGTGCGGCAGCGCGTTGATTGGCGCGCTGCTGGTGCTGTTTACCGATACTCTCGGCCGTCTGGCCTTCGCGCCGCTGCAAATTCCGGCCGGAATTGTTATTGCGCTGGTGGGGTGTCCGTTTTTTATCTTGCTGCTGTGGCGTCGTCGTGACGCCCTGTAATGTAGAAGGGTTGCTATGCGTTGGCTTATTTCTTTGCTGTTGTTAGCGGCGGGCGTGACCGGCGCCGCCGAGCGTCAAACACAAACGTTTACTGATGATTTAGGGCGGGTGGTGACGGTGCCGCTGCATCCGCAGCGTATCGTCTCGATGCACGACCTGGATATCACGATTCCGCTGATTGAGCTTGGCGTGCCGCCGGTGGCCAGCCACGGGCGCACCCGCCCCGACGGTAGCCACTATCTGCGCTCCAGCGCCCAGCTGACCGGGGTCGATTTTGATAACAGCGCGATTCAGTTTATCGGCACCGCGGATATTGACCTCGAAGCCGTTGCAGCGGCGAAGCCGGATCTGATTATTACCGAACCGAGTCGCCACGTCTCTGTGGAACAGCTGGCGAAGATTGCACCGACGGTCAGCATTGACCATCTGCAGGGCAGCGCGCCGCGAATTTACAGCAAGCTGGCGCAGCTCACCGGCAGCGAAGCGCGGCTGGCCATTCTTGAGCGCCGCTATCAGACGCAGATAGCCCAGCTCAAAGCGATGGTGGATACCCGCAACATCACGGTGTCGGTTATTCAGGCCAACAATGGCAAAGTCACCGTTCACCACTCTTACCACGCGCTGGGACGGGTACTGCGCGACGCCGGGTTTCGTTTTCCGCCGTTGATCGACAAGATCCCTGACGGCCAACGTATTGACGTCAGCGCCGAACAGCTGCCGGAGCTGGATGCAGATTTTGTTTTTGCTACCTGGCGCTCGGATACCGGCGGTAAACCGCAGGAGGAGCTGCAGGCGATGGAAGGGGTGATGCCCGGCTGGTGCGACTTTATGCGTGCCTGCCGCACCGGTCGCTATATCCTGCTGCCGCGTGAGGAGGTTATCTCCAACTCCTTTGCCGCTCTGACCCTGATGGTGGCACAGGTGCAGTCGCACATTGCCGGTCGGCCGCTGCCGGCGGAGCTGAAATGAAAACCCCGGTAAAAAGAGAGAAAGGGCGGGTCGACCTGTTCGGCGAACGCTTTCGCGCCCGGGCGCACCAGCTCTCGCCGCGGCTGCTGGCGGTCGTCAGCTATATCAACGAAAACCGGGAAGTGGTGCTGGAGCGCACGGCGATGGAGATCGCCGCGGCGACTCAGACTTCGGATGCCACGGTGGTGCGGGCCATTCAGGCGCTGGGCTTTGCCGGACTGCGCGAACTGAAGCAGACCATGGAGCGCTGGTTCGGCCCCTCCATCACCTCATCGGAGAAGATGCTGTCAACGGTGAATGCGCTCTCCTGCGATGTGAATTCGAGCATTGATTTTGTGCTGGAGGGCCATCAACGCGCCTGTGAAGTGCTCTCTCGCCCCACCAATCGCGCCGCCGTCGCCCAGGCGGTAGCGCTACTCAGCGAGGCGCGGCAGGTGGCGATCTTCGGCATCGGGGCATCGGGGATTCTGGCGGAGTACACCGGCAGGCTGTTCAGCCGTATCGGATTACCGTCCAGCGTGCTCAACCGCACCGGCTTCAGCCTTGCCGAGCAGCTGATCGGTCTGCAGCGCGGCGATGTGATGATTATGATGGGACAAAAATCGCCGCATCGCGAAGGGATGACCGCGCTGCGTGAAGCCCGGCGGCTGGGGATCCCGACGATTTTGTTAACTCAGGCGGTGGACTCACGCTTCAGCCAGGAGGCGCAGGTGGTGATCGACGTTCCGCGCGGCGGCGATAACGGCCGGGTACCGCTGCACGGTACGGTGCTGGTCTGTCTCGAAATGCTGGTGCTGTCGGTGGCGACCACCACGCCGCAGCGGACCATGAAATCAATGAAGCGCATTAACGAACTGCATAAAGCGATTGGTAAATCCGGCGGTAAACGCAGCTAAGTACGCGATAATTCACAGGCTGAAAGGTTTCCTGTTGCAAGTAATCGTGATGATGTGTATTTTTATGCAAAATTAATGCATAAAAAGAGGTTGTCATGATGGGAAAATGGATGAAGGCGTGCTGTCTGTTGGTGGCTCTGGCAGGGAGCGCGCAGGCGGCACAGGAGACGTACGTTGTCGGTTCCGGCGGGACCTACCGCCCGTTTGAATATGAAAACAGCCAGAAGCAGCTGGAAGGTTTTGATATCGATATCATCAAAGCGATCGCCAAAGCGGAAAACTTTAATATCAAGCTGGTGAATACCCCGTGGGAAGGGATCTTCGCCACTCTCGGCTCCGGCGACCGCGACATCATTATCTCCGGGATAACCATCACCGATAAGCGTAAACAGATGGTTGATTTTTCCGCTCCTTACTTCCCGGCTGAACAGTCCATCGTGGTGCCGGCAGACTCCAAAGTGACCTCCCTGGCAGCGCTGAAGAGTGAGAAGGTCGGCGTGGTGAACTCCAGCACCGGCGATATCGTGGTCTCTGATGTGCTGGGTAAAAACAGCACCTCTATTAAGCGTTTTGATAATACCCCGCTGATGCTGCAGGAGCTGTTTGAAGACGGCGTCAGCGCGGCGGTGGGCGATGTGGGCGTGGTGAAATACTACATCAAACAGCACCCGGAGAAGCAGTTCAGGCTGGTGCCGGACGCCAGGTTTGAACGTCAGTATTTCGGTATTGCGGTGGCCAAAGGCAACGCTGAGCTGCAGGCGAAAATCAACGCCGGTCTGAAGAAAATCGTCGCCGACGGCACCTACGCCAAAATCTATAAAACCTGGTTTGACGACAACGTCCCGACGCTGCCTGCGCAATAATTCATCTTTTGGTTTTCATGACGGCTATCGACGCGTGCGATAGCCGTATTTTTTAGGGAAGCACTATGACGGGATTCCGTTGGGAGATCATCGAGGAGTACGGTCCGCTGTTTATGGACGGCGCCTTGATGACCATTAAATGTACCATTATCTGCGTGATCCTCGGTACTCTGTGGGGCCTGACGCTGGGCCTTGGGCGTATGGCGAAAGCGGAACACGGCGCGTGGAAATATGTGCTGCGCTATCTGGTGCAGTATCCGGTGCGCGTTTACGTCAGCGCGTTTCGCGGCACCCCGCTGTTTGTGCAGATTATGGTGGTGCACTTCGCGCTGGTGCCGCTGTTTATCAACCCGCGTGACGGTCTGCTGGTCAGCCATGGGCTGATGAGCGCCGATTTCGCCCGCGAACTGCGTTCTAACTACGGCGCGTTTCTCTCCTGTATCGTGGCCATTACCCTTAATGCCGGGGCCTATGTCTCGGAAATCTTCCGCGCCGGGATTCAGTCGATTGATAAGGGGCAGATGGAAGCCTCACGCGCGCTGGGGATGCCGTGGTGGAAAACCATGCGCCAGGTGATTCTGCCGCAGGCCTTTCGGCGGATCCTGCCGCCGCTGGGGAACAATGCCATTGCCATCGTCAAAGACTCTTCGCTGGCTTCGGCGATTGGTCTTGCCGATCTGGCCTATGCCGCGCGTACCGTGTCCGGCGCCTATGCCACCTACTGGGAACCCTACCTGACCATTTCTCTGGTCTACTGGGTCATTACCTTCCTGCTGGCGCAGCTGGTTAACCGTCTGGAAAAGAGGTTTGGCAAAAGTGATTCACATTAATAATCTGCACAAACGTTTCGGCGACAGCCACGTACTGCGGGGCATCAGCTGCGATATTAAACCGCAGGAAGTGGTCTGTATTATCGGGCCGTCGGGTTCCGGAAAAAGCACGTTCCTGCGCTGTATGAATGCGCTGGAAAGCGTCAGCGAAGGCATCGTCGAAGTCAACGGCTTTGCCGCCCACGACCGCAGCACCGATCTGAACAAGATGCGGGAAAGCGTTGGCATGGTATTTCAGCGCTTTAATCTGTTCCCCCATATGACGGTGCTGGGAAATCTGATCATGGCGCCAGTCAACCTGCACGGCGTGAGCCGTTCGCAGGCGGTGCTGCTGGCGGAGGAGCTGTTGGCGAAGGTTGGATTAAGCGATAAGCGTGACGCCTGGCCCTCCAGTCTCTCCGGCGGCCAGCAACAGCGGGTGGCCATTGCCCGCGCGCTGGCGATGAAGCCTTCGATTATGCTGTTTGATGAGCCGACCTCTGCGCTGGACCCCGAGCTGGTGGGCGACGTGCTGGAAGTGATGAAAAATCTCGCCAGCGAAGGGATGACGATGGTTATCGTCACGCACGAGATGGGCTTTGCCCGTGAAGTGGCTGACCGGGTTATCTTTATCGATCAGGGTATTATTCAGGAAGAGGGGAGACCAGAGCAGATCTTTACCGCTCCGGTCAATCCGCGCACCGCGGCCTTTTTAAGCAAGGTATTATAATACCGTACGACGGCGCGCCATCAGGGAGCATCCGCTGATGGCGCTTGCCGTTGCATCTCAGGCGGTTTCAGTCTGAGCATCGTCGTCATCGCGGTCCTGGCGTTCATTCGCCAGCAGCGTTTTCTCCGTTTTCCCCAGGCACTGAATCAGCAGGAACAACACTCCGCAGGCCAGCAGGGCGATCAGCAGGCCATCATAGCCGGAGACGCTGATCAGCAGGCTACTGACAACCGGCCCGGCAACGCTGCCCGCCGACCAGAAAAAGCCCAGCAGCGCGTTGATCATAATAAGCTTCTGCCCGCTGAAGGTTTTACCGGCGCGCACCAGCGAGAGCGTATATAGCGCCCCCGCCGCCGCGCCAAGAATCAGACACCCGACAATGAGCTGTACAGGCGACGCCAGCAGGAATGGCAGCGCCACCAGGGCGAGGCAAAACACCGCCGCGCAGCTCAGATGCACGCGGCGGATACCAAATTTGTCGGCTACCCAGCCCAGCGGCGCCTGGAAGAAGGCATCGCCGGTTAGCACAATGGTCACCAGCAGGACCGCCATCGCTTCGTTCAGCCCTTTATCCATCCCGTAGAGCGGCAGCAGCGCCAGAATGCTGGCGTCGAAGAAGGCGAAGCAGAAGACGCCGGACGCCAGAACCGGTAAAAACGCGCCCAGGCTACGCCAGCTGGCGCGTTCAGAAAGGCTTTCGCGACTTCCGCTCGGCAGATGGCGCAGCATCAACAGACAGGCTGCGGTCAGACCGACGACGGCCAATAGCACCCAGATTTGATAATCGGCGCCGGCAGAGATCAGCAGCGGCCCGGCCAGCTGGCAGCCGGTGAATGCCGAGGCGTAAATACCGGTCAGCGTCGCGCGGTTTTTACCCGCCGCGCCGCCGGTTATCCAGCTTTCGCCAAGCACGATGATCACCCCGGAGGCGATACCGGTCAGAAAGCGCGGCAGCAGCAGCGGCAGCAGATCGACGGTCAGACAGGAGGCGATGGTGGCGAGCGCCAGCAGGATCAGGTTGGCCGTGAGCAGGGTGCCCATCTCAAAACGACGGCACAGCGCGGGCGAGAGAAACGACGAGAGCATCATCCCCGCCGGCGGCAGTGCGGCCAGCAGGCCGACATAGACCGTGTCTATCTGCTGCTGCGCAAGTTCAAGGCTGATTAAAGGCACCGTATAACCGGTGATAAATCCCACTAATGACGCGGCCATAATCATCGCCAGCGTGGGGGCAAGGCGATTCTGGTCTGGGTTAAACATTTTATTCCCGATAACGGAAGTCAACAGGTGGATAATCCGGCAAAGTGCCGACGACCCTGAATATTAATTAATCGTATGCGCGCTGTCACCGTTGAAATGACTACTAATATTGATACGCGGGTGCGGGCACCCGGCAAAACGCGCCGTTCGGGCCTCCGGGGAGTGTTGTCAGCGCGCTGGCGAAAGGATATAACGAAGAGGGCATTCCGCCAGCGACGGGCGCATGCATAAAATGTATCCCGATTTCATACTCGTTCAGCGTTGATGCTGTGCAGGAAAGGAGTAACACATGGCAGTATCGCCTTCATCGATCGCCGAGGCCATCCGCTGGCGTCGTGATTTTCATGCCTGCCCGGAGCTGGGCTACCAGGAACAGAAAACCTCGCGTCGCGTCGCTGAATTATTGACATCTTTTGGCCTGCAGGTGCATAGCGGGCTGGCAGGGACCGGGGTGGTGGCCACCCTGGAGAACGGCCCCGGGCCGGTTATCGGCCTGCGCGCCGATATGGACGCGCTGCCGATTACTGAACTGGGTGACGTCAGCTACAAGTCCCGTAATCCGGGCGTGATGCACGCCTGCGGCCACGATGGTCATACTGCTATGTTGCTGGCCGCCGCCGCCCATCTGACGCAGACTCGCCGCTTTCGCGGGACGGTGCATTTTGTTTTTCAACCGGCCGAGGAGAACCTCGGCGGTGCGCGCAAGATGGTGGAAGAGGGGCTATTTGAACGTTTCCCGATGGACGGTATCTACGCGCTGCATAACTGGCCCGGGCTGCCGCTGGGGCACGTGGCGGTTAACGAAGGGCCGATGATGGCCTCGCTGGATGCGTTTGAAATCACCCTGACCGGCAAAAGCTGCCATGCGGCGATGCCGGAAAGCGGCGCCGATCCGATTGTCGCCGCCGCGCAGCTGATTATGGCCCTGCAGACGATCCCCTCGCGTCGCCTGTCGCCGCAAGAGTCGGCGGTCGTCAGCATTACCCAGATTAACGGCGGTGAAGCGATTAACGTTTTACCGGACAAAGTGGTGCTGCGCGGCACCTTCCGCTGCCTGAGCAACCGGGTGCGTGAACGAGTGAAAGGGCTGATTGCGCACTATGTCAGTACGCAGCCGCAGGTCTCCGACGTGCAGGGGAGCATTGCCTGGTATCCCGGCTATCCGGTGACCAAAAACCATCGCGCGGAGGCGCTAAAGGTGCGCGAGGCGGCGGTGGCGGTACTGGGCGAGGCGGCGGTGAGCGGGCAGATCGCGCCGTCGATGGCGTCGGAGGATTTTGCCTGCATGCTGGAGGCCTGCCCTGGCGCCTATTTCTGGATCGGTACCGATGGCGAAACGCCGTCGAAACCGCTGCATAATGCCAGCTATGATTTTAACGACGATCTGATTGAACACGGCGTGACGCTGTGGACGGCGCTGGTGGAAAAACTGCTGCCGGCGGGCTGACGCCACGGCGGAACCTGTTGCGATCGCCGTGAAAGGGAGAGGCGATACCTCTCCCCCGACAATCAGGCGTTTACTGCCGCCTTCAGGCGCGCTTTCATGTCACTGTAGGCGCGCCAGGCAAACTGCTCTGCCCAGAGCTGGTCCTTGATGGCTTCTATCTTCACCGCGCAATATTTGGTTTCCGGCGTTTTCGAGACCGGGTCGAGGTTGTCCTGAGTCAGCTCATTGCAGGCACCGACCCACCACTGGTAGGTCATATAGACGGCGCCGTGGTTAATACGATCGCTGATATCCGCGCGGGTAATCACTTTTCCGCGACGCGAGCTCACCCACACCAGCTGCCGATCGGCGATCCCCAGCCGGTCGGCGTCGGCGCGGCTTATCTGCACGCGACCGGGCTCATCGGCAAGGGATTGCAACGCCGCGCAGTTGCCGGTCATCGAGCGGCACGAATAGTGGCCGACTTCGCGCACGGTACAGAGCACCAGCGGATAGTCGGCATCCGGGGTCTCCGCCGGCGCACGCCACGGCGCGGCAAACAGCTGACCTTTCCCCGACGGGGTATCAAAGCGGTTTCCTTTATACAGCCAAGGCGTGCCGGGATGTTCGAGCGTCGGACACGGCCACTGCACGTGGTTCATATCGCCCATTTTTTCATAGGTGACGCCGTAGAACAGCGGGCACAGTTCACGCATTTCGTCCCAGATTTGCTGGTTGTCGTCGTAATGCATCGGGTAGCCCATTTCGCTGGCCAGCAGGCTGATGATCTCCCAGTCGCGTTTTACGTTGCCCGGGGCCGGGATGGCTTTTTCGAAGCGCTGAAAACCGCGATCGGCGCAGGTGAAGACGCCGCCGTGTTCGCCCCAGGAGGTGGCCGGCAGCAGCACGTCGGCTATTTCGGCGGTTTTGGTCATGAAGATATCCTGCACCACGACAAAATCCAGCGCCTCGATGCCCTTACGCACCAGCCCCAGATCGGCTTCGGTCTGCAGCGGGTCTTCCCCCATGATGTAGTAGGCTTTGATCTCCCCGCTCAGCGCTTTATGCGGAACTTCGGTAATACGGGTGCCGACTTTGTCATCCATTATGGCCGGGTCGATCCCCCAGGCCTCGGCAAATTTGGCGCGGACGTTGGGATCGGTCACCTCCTGATAGCCGGGGAACAGATTCGGCAGCACGCCCATGTCGCAGGCCCCCTGGACGTTATTCTGCCCGCGCACCGGGCCGACGCCGACATGTTCCCGGCCGAGATTACCGGTCAGCAGAGCCAGGCTGGCGAGGCCTTTCACCACGTCGACCGCCTGGCCGAACTGCGTAACGCCCATGCCCCACATAATCGTGGCCGACGGCGCGGCGGCAAACATTCTCACCGCCTGACGTACCTCTTGCGCCGGGACGCCGGTGACCGCTTCCACCGCTTCAGGCGAGTAGGCTTTCACCGCCTCACGGTAGGCGTCCAGCCCTTCGGTAAAGCGTTCGACGTAATCATGGTTATAGAGATCTTCTTCCAGCAGAACGTGGCCGAAGGCGTTGACCAGCGCCATATTGCTGCCGTTGTTGAGCTGCAGGTGGCGATCGGCAATGCGGGCGGTTTCAATTCGTCGCGGATCGCAGACGATGATTTTCGCGCCGTTTTCGCGCGCTTTAATCACCCGACGGGCGACGATAGGGTGGGAATCGGCGCAGTTGTAGCCAAAGACCAGCAGACATTTTGAGTGTTCAATATCGCTGATGGAGTTGCTCATCGCGCCGTTACCCAGCGCCACCTGCAGACCCGCTACCGACGGACCGTGACACACGCGGGCGCAGCAGTCGACGTTGTTGGTGTTTAACACCGCCCGGGCAAATTTCTGCATCACATAGTTGGTTTCATTCCCGGTACCGCGAGACGAACCGGTCGTCATAATCGCGCGCGGGCCATACTGTTCTTTAATCTCCCGGAGTTTTTTAGCCGTATAGCGAATCGCCTCGTCCCAGCTGACCGGGGTGAGTTTCCCCCCTTTCTGGTAGCGAATCATCGGCTGCTTCAGGCGTGGGGTAAGCAGCTGAGTATCATTAAGAAAATCCCATCCGTAATACCCTTTGAGGCACAGCTGATTCTGATTGGTCACCCCATCGGCGGCTTCCGCACGGATAATTTTATTGTTATCGACAACCAGCTTGAGTTTGCAACCCGCCCCGCAATAAGGGCAAACGCTTGTGATTTTTTTCATCAGTAACAGACCTGTTAACAGTGAATGAAGATCGATGGTCAGGCCGGGCCCGGCCCGCCATCGTCATAGAATCCTTTCGCCGCGATGCAAGCGGAAGGCAGGAGCGGTATGCAGAAGTTGTGCCAAAATTAATGCGTTGATATATAAGGGGATTAATTCGTGCTGCGGAGGTATCGTCGTGATGTCGTCACTAATGACGATGACGTAACAGAACGCCCGGGAAGGGCGTTCTGTCAGAGGCTAGCGCATTTTGGGCTGAAACTGCGCCAGTTCCTGCGCCGGGAATCCGGCTTCCAGCGCCGCTTCGCAGATGGCCTGCCAGCTTCCGGCATCCAGTGGAATGCCCTGCGCCAGGCGCGCCTGACGATTGGCTTCTTCCCATTCGCCCGGCACCAGAATCGGCGTCTGCGCATCGTGAGGCGACTGTTTACACCAGTCGATGAAGGCTTCCGTCTCGCGCTGCATATCCGGTGCGTCGAAGGCTTTCGGGTCGAGAATAATGGTGGTCATGCAGTTGAAGATGGCATCAACGCAGGTCTGTAGGCTCTGCTGGTGGGTGGTCTGGCCGCCGGAAACGGCGCCGCCGAGGATTTCGCACAGCGTGGCGAGGGCGTAGCCTTTATGTTGGGCAAAGGTGAGCAGGGCACCCAGCGGCGACGTCTGCATGACCGCCGGGTCGGTGGTCGGTTCGCCTCGGGCGTCAATCAGTGAACCGGGCGGAACGGCTTCGCCTTTATGCCAGGCGACGCGCGTTTTGCCAAAGGCAATCGCGCTGGTGGCGTAGTCGAGCAGCAGCGGAGGCTGACCTTCTCGCGGGAAGATAACGCACAGCGGATTGGTGCCAAAGCGGCTGTCTTTGCCGCGAAACGGGGCAACCATCGGGTCGCCTACGACGCTGACGAAGTGGATCGAAATAAAACCTGCCGCCGCGCACTGCTCGGCCCAGTAGCCGATGCGTCCGATATGATGCGCGTTGCGCAGGGCGATAGCCGCCATACCGTGTTGCCGGGCTTTCTCAATCCCTTTCTGCATCGCTTCATGGGCTACCACCTGACCAAAGCCTGCGTTGCCGTCGAGCGTCACCACCGCGCCGGCGTCCTTCATCACGCTGGCATGGCGGTTAAGCTGCAGATGCCCCTGCGCATGAGAACGCACGTAGCTCGGGATCATCCCCACGCCGTGTGAGTCGTGGCCGGCGAGATTAGCGGCCACCAGATGGTCGGCGACAAGGGAGGCTTCGGTGGGAGAACTGCCAAGCTGAATGAAGAGAGTGTTGACGAACTGATGCAGATCCGTCGCCTGAAAACGATATCCGGTTTGCACTGATACGCTCCTGTGACCTATTTGATTGTGTTGTTGTTTTGTTAAGTTTGCGCTTCCATGCTGCGCTCCTGGGCGAAGAAGATCAATACTTTGCGCCGAGGAGAGAATTGAGGGGCAGAGAACAGGATTGAGGCCGCAGGTGCTGTTCGCGGCGGCGATAATCACTATGATAAAAATGATAATCAATGTGAAAGAGAAAACCAGAATGAATATCAGCACGCTCTTGTTAATTATCGTCGCCATCGCCCTGCTGGGAATATCCGTCTATTGTTTACTCAGCTATATTAAAGAGCGTAGGGCGACACATTTTAAATCATTCCGCCACCGTTAACGTCAATGCGCGGTTTTAATATGGATAGTTATCGCGCCAGGCTTTCGGCGAGAGATGATATTTTTCGCGAAAGTGTTTGCTGAATAACGGGTGGCTGATGAAGCCGCATAGCCAGGAGACGCGCTCGACGGGCAGATGGGGATTGCTTTCCAACAGCTGTCGGGCGGCCTCCAGGCGGATCTCTTTGATTACCGCCATTACCGAGGTTCCCTGTTCGTTGAAGGCCCGGTCAAGGCTGGCTCGCGAGCAGCGCAGCGTCCGACAAAGCTGGTCGGGAGAGAGCTGGTGTTGATGATAGTTGAGCGTAATAAACGCTCTTGCACTATTGACGATATGGCTTAATTTTCCGCATGAACGCAGTCCTTTTTCCTTGGCCACATCGGCCAGCACCAGCAGTGAAATTTGATGCAAACTATCGACGATAGCGGCGGTTTCTTGCGGTGATAAACGGTCTGACCGTTGATCGAGGAGCTGCATATGCGATTTTAAAAATAGCGCTAAAGGATGGTTTTCCAGTGAAATAATGGGACTAGTGAGTTTCCCGCTGAATAATGGTTTGACTTTCTCATTATGCGGAATGATATACAGCTGTTTAACATCGTCACATTGATAATGGTAATAATCATTACGCTGGTGAACAATCAACATTCCCGGATTCACCTGCGCGGCGGCAGATTTTTTTCTGCCGTTAATTAACTGGTGGCCGTGGACTAATAATGAGATATAAACAGAGGACTCTGCAACCTGATGAGGATCGAAGAACGTCTCATTCCTTGAGCCCATCGCACTACAATAGTCGCCAGAAACTCCGGAGATGGTTTTGTGATTAGCAATAATGTCTGCCGGATGGCGGTTGTTCACCACCTTGATCCCATAGCAGCTGAGGTTTTGTGCTATTTGCTGATAGCGCTCTTCCGGCGCGATATCCGCCGCGCTTAAAACATGTGGAACGTACAGCGTCGAAGGTCTGGACATGCTTGTCTCTTATCCCGGGTTGACGTTGGCAGGTAGTTCTGTTTTATCCCTCTGATTATAATATTAATCTTCATGAAAGCCAGCGGGCGGCCGGTTTTTTACATTGGCCTGAGGGGAGATTATGCAGTATTGCGTGGAAAGCAATCAATCCGTAGCACATCGCGGTGACAGGCTGGCCGCATCAACCAGCGGAAATCTATTTTTGGTTAATATTTTAGCGGCCTTGAAATATATTATTAATTAATTTTAATTTCTTTTTTTGTATTTTAAGTGGGCGCTTTGAGTTGTTATTTTGACATTTTAATAAAATAAATCAACCCCGTCTTTGTTATTTTTCATCTTCCTCGGGCTCGCGCAACAACAAAAAAAGAGAGTGGACAGCAGGATGAAAATCATCGCAATCTAAAAAGAGACATTCATTTCGCAACGGGGAAAATACGCGTATGCGCAAGAGTAAAATAATTGTTCTATCTTTGATGGTTGTTTGTGTTTTATGTTTTGCAATTGTTGCTGTTTATTTTTTATTGCTCAAGGATGACGCTGCGGAGCCGGTCAATGAAGAGACGGAAGCTGCGGTCCTCAACGTCGCCGGATTAACGAACAACGGGCATCGCGACGAGCAAACGTTGAGAGCGCTGTTCGAGGCACGCATCGTGACTCGCCAGCTGAATCTCGATCGCGGCGAGCTGGTACCTGCCGGGCAGACTGGCGAAGAACACCAGCGCTGTGCAGACCTGCCACCGAACCGCGACCCGGCGCAGATCCGGCGTCGCTGCGCGCTGGTGGATATTTACCTGGTCCGTGATACCGACCAGCGTATTCAGCAAATTATTCTGCCGGTCTACGGTAAGGGCGCCAAATCAATGATGTATGCGCTGGTTGCTCTCCGCACGGATGGCCGTACGGTAAATGACCTGATCTATTACCAGCAGAATGAGACGCCGCTGCTGGGGGCGAGGGTGGAAGACCCGCAGTGGCGCAGGCAGTGGGCAGGGAAAAAAATCCGCGATGAACATGGGCGGCCCGCGTTGCAGGTTGTTCAGGACAATACCGGCCAGCATGACGCCTATACCGTTGACGGCATCAGCGGCGCGACCCTGACCTCAACCGGCGTGGAGAAAAGCATCAATTTCTGGATGGGGGAGCAAGGTTACGCCAATTTTCTCCGCCATCTGCAGGATAATCCCGCGATATTAACCCAGTAACCTTCAGCCGTTTGCCTCCCTGCCGCGACGCCACTTCCGGCGTCGTTTTTTTATCTTGCGGGCGGGGATGACATCAAAAACGGACGCGCGCAGCCGACACAAAACGTGTTGTTCTTTGCAGCTTTTTACATAAATTGTCACCATTTGACATTTTCATGATCTGGGTCATGTGGACTGCAAGGAAAAATGACAATGATAACTATTATCATTGCCGTTAATGGAACCCGTCATGTCAGCTCCTCGCTCTTTTCTGCTGCTCACTTTGCTCAGCGTCCTGTTCTGCGCCTGCGCGACGGCGCAAACCCGCTACGCGCCGCTGATCGAGGATATTGAGCACCGGCTGGATAAAACGATCGAGCTCTACCAGCAGCAAAAAAACAACGAGGCGCGTCGGGAAGTGCAGGCCGCCTATTTCGAAGTGTTTGAAAACCTCGAAGGCCCTATCCGCATCAATTTTTCGGCGCGCAAAAGCTACGAAATGGAGAGCACTTTCGGTGACATCCGTCGCATGATTGCAGACGGCAAGCCGCTGCAAGAGGTTCAGGCTCGGGTGGACGGACTTAAGAAAGCGCTGCGCGACGTTGAGCCTGTGCTGGATGGCGGTCATCGGCTGGTGGCGGAAGAGCAGCATACCGCTTTGACCCGGGGCGATATCGCATTGCACTGGCAGAACAGCTTCCGCACCATCGATGATCTGCTGGCGCAGGCGGTGAGCACCTATCAGACGGGAAATTACCCCCTCGCCAGTCAGCAGGTGCAGCAGGCGCACTATCAGGGGTTTAAAAACTCAGAGATGGAAATGTCGGTGCGGCAAAACCGCTCGGCAAAAGAGGCGGCGGCCATTAACCAGCAGTTTACCGCCCTGATTGCGCTGACGTCCCAGCCGGATCGTCTGAACGACGTGGCTTATCAGGTGACGACGCTGTTGCAGGAACTCGAAGACATATTGCCCGGGCTGCCGACGACCCGCGATGACCAGCCGGTGAATGCCCCGACAGCAGACGAAGGGAACACTCCGCTCGCCGCTGGCGCGCCGGCCGCTGACTGGGCCAACGTTGCAACGGGGATCAACCAGAGTATCGAGGCGGCGCTGACGCGCTACCAGCACGGCGAGGCGTCCGATGCCATTCTGGATATTCAGGACACCTACTTCGATCGCTTTGAAGCCAGCGGGATGGAGAACAAAATCGGCTCCCGCGATGCCGCATTTAAAACCCGTCTTGAGGCCCACTTCACCCGTCTGGTCAGCCTGATGAAGGCCGGGCAGCCGCAGGACAAACTGGTGGCTGAAGCCGCTGCGCTACGAGCCGATCTGCATCAGGCGGTGGCGATGCTGGGCGAGGGGGAAGAGACGCAGTGGAGCCTGCTGCTATACAGCCTGATGATTATTGTCCGTGAAGGGCTGGAGGCGCTGCTGATTGTGGCGGCCATCGTGGCCTGGCTGGTGAAAAATGACCATCACGACAAGCTGCCGCTGATTCGTCAGTCGGTGATCGTAGCGCTGGTTGCCAGCGTGGCGACGGCGGTCGTTTTCCAACTGGTGTTTACCCGCTCCGGCGCCAGTCGGGAGCTGCTGGAAGGGATTACCATGCTGATCGCCGTGGTGATGCTGTTCTTTATGAGCTATTGGCTGCTGTCGAAGGTTGAATCCCGCCGCTGGAAAGCCTGGCTGGAGGGTAAGCTGACGCATTCGCTCTCTCGCGGCTCGCTGGTGGGGCTATGGCTGACCAGCTTTCTTGCCGTCTATCGGGAAGGTGCCGAAACGGTCCTGTTTTATTACGCCCTGGTGGGCGACGCGCAGAGTGTTTCCGGGCATCTTGCCATCGGCGCCGGGTTTGTTATTGGCTGCGTGCTGCTGCTGGCCGCGTGGCTCATCATGCGCTACTCGGTGGTGCGTCTGCCGCTCAAACCCTTCTTCATCTTCACCGGCGGTTTTATGTACCTGATGGCATTTGTTTTTGCCGGTAAAGGTGTCCTTGAACTGATAGAAGGCAAACTGTTTCAGCCTACGCTGGTTGGCGGCGTGCCCGAAATCAGCTGGCTGGGCATTTATCCCTATCTGGAAACCCTGACGCCACAGGTGATTTTACTGATTGCTGCCCTGGTCGCCCTGTGGATTACGCTCCGTCGCAATCACCTACCCACAGCACAGATAAAAAATAATACTTCAACAAATTAAGACGAGAGGATTTGTCAAATGACCATCAAAAAGAGCCTGATTATCGCTGCCACCGTGGCCGCTATTTTTACCGCGCCCGCGGCGCTGGCTTTTAAAGAGTATCCGGCCGGTGAACCGGTCACCATGAATGAGATGGAGATCGCCGCCGTCTATCTTCAGCCGATTGATATGGAACCGCGCGGAATGGGTCTGCCGGCCGCGAAATCAGATATCCATCTGGAGGCCGATATTCATGCGGTTGAAGGGGGAAAGAATGGTTTTGGCGCCGGGGAATGGATTCCCTATCTGACGATTGCCTATACCCTGGTCAATAGCGATACCGGTGAAAAGCAGGAAGGGACTTTTATGCCGATGGTCGCGAGCGACGGTCCACACTATGGCGCCAATATTAAAATGATGGGCGTCGGCAATTATAAAGTGACGTATCACATTGAACCGCCATCAAAAGCTGGGATGCACCGTCATACCGACAGCGAAACCGGGGTTGGCCGCTGGTGGAAACCGTTTGATGTCAGCTATGAATTCAAATACGTCGGCCTGAACTAACGTTCGTCGCGCAGGATGGCCAGCATGCCGTCCTGCGGTGTATTACCGCATGCGGATTGCACATTATCCGCCGAACCGGGTCGAAGTTATGAGTTATTTTTTCGTCACCACGCTGCAGGTTTTTTTCTGCATAACGCTGCTCTCCTCGGTGCTCTGGGGCCGCGGCGAACCTCCTTCACTGCGCCCCCTCACGTGGACGCTGCTCACGGCGCTGGCCTGTGGGCTACTGGCCGGACTGTTTATTCGCGGGAGCCAGACGCTACAGCTGATGCTGGTGAGCGGAGAAATCCTCCTTTCCCTGCTGTTTTTACTGAGCTTCTGGTGGGCCACGCCGCGTCTGCGCTACGTGTGGCAATGGATCCTCGTATTTGGCGCCGCCCGTCACTGGGCTCTGGATCCCAATCTTGGCGGATTAACCTCCACCCACGTGCTGAATACCGACCTGCTGCTGAACCTGACCGCGCTGGCGCTGGCCGTTGCGCTGCTGTGTCTGGCCGCGGTGCTGTGCGCTCTGCTGCTGCGGCGGATGAGCTGGCCGTACTGGCCGCTGACAATTCTCCTGATGATCCTGCTGTGGCTGCCGCTGTTCGGCAATCTGCTGCTGCTGTTGATGAAGCTGCAAATCATCCCCTTACTGAAGCCGCTGCTGAGTTTTGTGGCCAGGGTGACCAACAATGCCGCCTGGTATAGCTGGCTTGCCGCCGCCGTGCTCCTGCTGCTGTGCCTGTGCTGGACCCCGGCTATCCGTAGCTATGCCCGGGCGGTGAAGGCGGCGACGGCGCCGGTTGCCCGTCGACTGGCGTTGGCCGAGCGGCGCAGCGCTGTCCGCCTCTGGTTAACGACGATCTGCTGTGCGCTGGTGATTTCAGGTGGCCAGCTGTGGTGGGATCTGGTGGCCTCGCAACCGCCGAGGCTCTCGGAAGCTCAGCCGGTCAGCCTTGCCGCTGATGGTCTGGTCCATATTCCGCTTACCCAGGTTCGCGACGGAAAACTGCACCGTTTCGTTTGGGTGGCAGACGACGGAAAGGCGGTTCGCTTCTTTGTCATCAACCGCTATCCCGACAAATTACGCTTTGGCGTGGTATTTGATGCCTGCCTGCTGTGCGGCGATCAGGGATATGTCATGGAAGGTAATCAGGTGATTTGTGTCGCCTGCGGGGTACACATATTCATTCCTTCGATTGGTAAACCCGGCGGCTGTAATCCGGTACCGATCGATGGCTGGCATAACGACGAACGTGAGCTGACGATACCCGGTACGGCGCTGGCCGTCGGAGGCAATTATTTCTCTACCGTGCTGACTATCAACGTGACCGACCCGGTGGACGGGACGGTCCTGACCAACACGACCGCAGAGTATAAATACAGCTACGCAGGCAGAACCTGGTTTTTTGCCTCTGAAGCAAACTACAACCGTTTCCGCAACGCGCCAGAGGCGTTTGTTCCCGGCACGGTGCAGGAGGAGTAACCATGCTGTGGCGAATGATCTATCAGTCATGGGGGCGTAATCTGCGCCGCAAAGCGCTGGCGGTGTTAACCGTTTTCCTGGCCACGAGTCTGATCTCGGCGCTGCTGGCTATTTCTATCGACATCGGTGACAAAATGTCCCGGGAACTGAAATCCTACGGCGCCAATATCTTAATTGAACCGGCAGGGCAGGCAGCGCTACCTGCGTTATTCAGCGAACAAAGCAACCCGCTGGCCAGCGATGATTTCCTTGATGAATCCGAGCTGGCGAATATTAAGGATATTTTCTGGCGAAATAATATCGTTGGGTTTGCTCCCATGCTCAGCGGCGAGGCGACCGTTGACGGGCACGATATCCGCATACTCGGGACCTTCTTCAGTCAGCCGGTCGCGATACCGGATGAAGAGGGCTATGAGACCGGGCAGCGCACGGTCAGTCCGTTCTGGCAGGTTACCGGCAACTGGCCGCAGGAACCTGTAGGCAAGACGCCGCAAACATTAGTCGGCCATGCGCTGGCGCGTAATTACGGCTGGCAACCCGGTGACCATCTCAGGCTCCAGGTGGCGAACGAGACCGTGGATGTGGTGGTCAGCGGCGTTCTCTCCAGCGGGGGGGATGAAGACAACCAACTGGTGATGCCGCTTAGCACCGTACAGCAGCTGCTGGGTCTGACGGGAAAAGTACAGGCAATTCGCGTATCGGCGCTGACGGTACCCGAAAATGAGCTGTCGCGCCGGGCGCGTGAGAATCTCGAGGCTCTCAACGCCGAAGAGTATGACCTGTGGTATTGCACGGCATACGTCTCTTCTATCGCTCACCAGCTGGAGGAGGCCATTTCCGGTGCGGAGGTGCGCCCGGTCTGGCAGGTTGCGGCCTCGGAGGGCGTAGTTATCGATAAAATTCAGCTGCTGATGGCGGTCGTTACCCTGGCGGCATTGGCCGCTGCGGCAATGGGGATTGCCTCGCTGATGACCAGTACCATTATGGAGCGAGCCCGGGAGATCGGCCTGATGAAAGCGCTTGGCGCCCGACAGTGGCAAATTCTGCTGCTGTTTTATCTCGAAGCAGCGCTGGGTGGGCTGGCAGGTGGGGGGCTGGGCTGCATCGCTGGCTGGGGGCTGGCGAAGATGATTGGCCTGATGCTCTTTGCCACGCCGCTCGACTTTGCCTGGGTGGTGGTGCCCTGTGTGCTGGTGATCGCAGTGCTGATTGCGCTTATCGGCACCTGGTTCCCGGCGCGTCGTATCGCCCGACTTTATCCCGTGGAGGTGCTGTATGGCCGCTAAGCGCGACATGCTGTGGCTATTGGTCTGGCGGGCGCTGCGTCTGCGTCTGCAGCGCGTCAGCGTCGTGTTCACCGCGCTGGCGGTTGGTGCGACCATCGTGACGGCGCTTTCCGCCGTGTGGTTTGACATCAACAGCAAAATGAGCGAGGAGCTGCGGACCTTCGGCGCAAATTTTTATATCGGCCCGGGGCACGGCACCCGTATGCCGGAGCCGACCCTGCAGGCGATTCTTGACGATGCGCCGAAGGGACTGATTCATGGCGCCAGCCCCTGGCTATACGGCACGGCGCGTACCGAGCTGGAAAAAGTGGCGATCGTCGGCGTGTGGTTTGAGTCGCTGCAAAAGCTGGTGCCGTACTGGCAGGTCAGCGGCAACTGGATCGGCGTCAGCTTTGACGATCGCCATGCGATGGTGGGCGTTAAGCTGGCTCAGCGGCTGGCGCTAAACGTGGGCGATAGCGTCACGCTGGTGGATCATCAGCGGCGCAAAAAACTGCTGGTCAAGGGGATCGTCGAGGCCGGTGACGCGACCGATAACATGCTGATTGTCAGCCTGAACGTGGCGCAGGCGTGGCTGCAAAAGCCCGGTATTATCAGCCACGGCCTGCTGAGCGTCAGTAACGATCTCGGCCAGGTGGAAAACTATGCCGGGCAGCTGCAGCAGCGCTATCCCGCTCTTGAGATCCGCCCGATCCGTAAGGTCTCGGCAACCGAAGGTCAGGTACTGGATAAAATCAAAGGGCTGATGGGGCTGGTTTCTCTGGTGATTCTGGCGCTGTCGTCGCTGTGCGTGAATACCACCCTGATGGCAATTGTAGGCGAGCGCGCCCGTGAGTTTGCGCTGCAAAAAGCGCTGGGCGCCAGCAATGGCGATATTATCCGCCAGATGCTGCTCGAAACCAGCATTATCACTCTGGCAGCGGTGGTCTGCGGCTGGCTGCTCGGCTATCTGCTCGCCCAACTGCTGGGGCTGACCGTGTTTAATGCCACTATTTCGCTGCGCCTGCCGGTGCTGCCGATTACCCTGGCGCTGTCTTTACTGGTCGCCTTGCTGGCGGCCATTGTTCCGGTTCGCCGCGCGGTGAGCGTTGAACCGGCAAAAGTGTTGAAAGGAGAATAACGCCATGACCGTCACGCCTTTACGTCAGATGGCGATTGAAACCCGTCATTTATCTAAGCGCTTCGGAGAGGTTACCGCGCTGGATGACATTAATTTGTGCATCGCCCGCGGTGAATTCGTCGCCATTATGGGGGCTTCAGGCTCCGGGAAAACGACGCTGATGAATATTCTGACCTGTCTGGACACCGCCAGCGAGGGGCAGGTTATCCTCGACGGAACCGATGCCGCGGCGCTGGATGAAGAAGGGCGACGGCGCGTTCGCGCGCAGAAGATAGGCCTGGTGTTTCAGCAGTTTCATCTGATTCCCTTTCTGACGGCGCTGGAAAACATCATGCTGGCGCAGCATTACCACAGCGTCGTCGATGAGGCGGCGGCCAGGGCTGTGCTGGCGCAGGTTGGCCTTGAACATCGCATGACCCATTTACCCAGCCAGCTCTCCGGCGGGGAGCAGCAGCGAGTCTGTATTGCCCGGGCGCTGGTGAATGAACCCCCGGTGATTTTTGCCGATGAGCCCACCGGTAACCTGGATGAAGAGAATGAACAGCGGGTGCTGGACCTGCTGACCGACCTGCATCGTCAGGGGCGCACTATCGTGATGGTGACCCACAACCCGGCGCTGGGAAAATTCGCCGACCGTATCGTTCGGCTCCAGCACGGCAAATATCTCGGTGAGGAGATGAATCCCCATGCGCATGCCTGAAGTGATGATAGCGATGCTGCTGGTTCTGCTCCTGGCCGGCTGTAAAGAAGAGAAGCTGGCACGTGGTGAGACGGCACCTGCGCTGGCGGCTTTTGATTTGCAAGGGAAACCTGCCAGCCTGGAACGTTGGGAAGGGAAGGCGGTGTATCTCAACTTCTGGTCGGCCAGCTGCGGAGGTTGTCTCGCGGAAATGGATACGCTGCAGGCGCTCAGCCAACGCTGGCCGGATAAACTGGTGGTGGTGGGGGTGAATACCGACCCGGAGCAGGTGGATATCGCTCCGCTGCTGGCGAAGCATGGCATCAGCTACCCGGTGCTGCGCGATCAGCTTCATATTACTCAGGATCGTTATCAGGTGATCGGGACGCCGACATCGATAGTGATTGACGCACGCGGGCGGGTGCGCGACCTGCATCAGGGGTGGCGAAAACCCGAAGAGCTCCAGGCGGTTTTTACCCGCCTTGCCCAATCTGAATAGCGGCATCCCGGGCGCTGGCCCGGGACAGAGGGGTTATCGCTCAGTCCAGCAGCGAAGGATCGGCATCAATCATCAGCTGCTTCATTTCGGCGAAGTGCTGGCGGGAAAAATCGGCGATGTTCTCCCAGTCCTGGGCAGTTTTCTCCGCCACCTCAGCCGACAACACCTTCAGCGGCTGGCCGGTTGACCAGGCGGTGACCAGAATCTGGCAGGCCCGCTCCAGCGTCCAGATATCGTCAAACGCCTCGCCGATGGTCGCGGCGGTAACCAGTACCCCGTGGTTGCCCATCAGCAGGCGGCGTTTATCCGCCAGCAGCCCGGCCAGCCTCGCCCCTTCGGCGACGGTATCCGCCATCCCGCCATACAGCGTATCCACCGCCACGCGATTAAAATAGCGCGCGCTATTCTGATCGACCGGCAGGATCTGCGGGTTTGCCAGGCAGGCGACGCTGGTGGTGTAGATCGGGTGCAGATGCAGCACCGCCCGCGCCTGCGGCAGCCGCTGATGGATCTGGCCGTGGATCGCCCACGCGGTGGCGTCCACGTCCGGTCGCTGCGCGGTCGCTTCATCATCGGCATCCAGCAGCAGCAGGTCGCTGGCGCGGATCCGCGAAAAGTGTTTCCACTTCGGATTCAGCAGAAACTGTTTGCCGTCCGGCGACAGGGCCGCGCTAAAGTGGTTGGCGACGGCCTCGTGCATGCCGAGATGCGCGATGATGCGAAAGGTCGCCGCCAGATCGATCCGCGTTTGTTCTTCGAAAGAGTAAGCCATCGCCTTACTCCGCTTTCGGCATCAGGGTTTTCAGGTCGTCTTCCGTCGGCGGCTGGAAGTGATATTTTTTCAGCAGCGCCGCGTATTCCGGCGTGGCGCTGAATTTCTTCAGCCCCTCCTCAAGGGCGTTTTTCACTTCGCTGTTGCCTTTTTTGACGCCAAAGCCGTTCAGCACCGGGTAAATTAAGGTATCGGAAGAGATAACGATCCGGTCGCCCAGTTTCTCAACGACGCCACGCGCCACCGCCGCATCGGTAATCTGCGCCTCCACCGCCCGCGACAGCAGCGCCTGGGTGGTTTGCGGATCGGTGCTGTACTCGCTCAGCGCAATGGGCGGCAGGCCTTTCTTCACGCAGTAGTCCGCCGACAGTTTTTGCAGCTGCGCCAGCCAGGAGGTGGCTCCCATCGAGCCGATTTTATGGCCGCAGAACGCTTCCGGAGTTTTAGGCTGATAGCTGGCGCCTTTAAGCGCCAGGATCGATTCGCCGCTTTTCAGGTATGGCACCATGTCAATCACCTTCAGGCGTTCGGCGGTGATATACATCGAGGAGTTGGTAATATCGAACCGCCCGCCCTGCAGACCGGGGATCAGATTAGGAAAACGGGTATCGGTATTCACCGCCTCGCGGCCAATGGTTTTAGCCAGACCGGCGAGAAACTCAATATCAAAACCGGCCGGTTGGTTGTTTTGCATATATTCATAAGGATAAAAGGTCATATCCGAACCGGCGGTAATTTTCCCCGGCTGCAGGAACGCCGCAAAAGTGCTGAACGAGGTCAGGGCGCCGGCGGTGCAAAGAAGCAGAGCATTAAATCGTTTCATAAAAACCTCCAGGGATGACATTACATGCTGGCAAGATCGTGGCCGGCCTGCTGAACGAAGAATGAGGCACCGCGCGGCTTCTGCGGCAAACGTAATTGGTTGGCGGCGCTGCGTACCAGGCCGCTCTCCACGCCGGCTACCAGCTGGCCCGCGTGCAGGCTTGGTAAGGGGTTTTCGCCAAAGGGCAGGGCGTCCTCGGCGGCGTAAACGCTGATAAACAGCGTCCGCGGCAGTTCGGTCTCATTAGGGCTCGAGGCGTGGAGCAGACGGGTATGCATAAAGCACACCGAGCCTGAGGGGCCAAAGCAGGCGGCGGGCTGCTGGCACTGCGCGGATACCACCTCGTCGTCAACCGAACCGGTAAAACGCCCCTCCTGCCAGTGGGACCACAGCGGCCCCTTATGGCTCCCCGGCACCACGTTCAGCGGGCCGTTTTCCGGCGTGACGTCGCTGATCATCAGCAGGGCCGTGATGATGTCGTCATTGCTGTGCGGCGTGAACAGAAAATCCTGATGCCATTTCACCTGCGTCGCGGTAAACGGCAGCTTGGAGTTGATTTTGCTGTGATGAAAACGGGTGCCGCTACCGCCGATCAGCTGGGCGGCGATGGTCGCCATACGCGATTGCAGGGCGGCATGTTCGAAGGCGACGGAAATCTCCGTCGGCGAACTGACCCGGCGCAGCGAGGGGTGATCGGCGCGGTGATCCCCTTCAAGGTCGAAACGCGGGCGACCGTCGAGCGTCTCGCCCCACACCTCGGTGTGGCGGCGGCTCTCTTCGACCCAACCGTCAAAATCCTGCTGCAAGGCGGCGATTTCGTCAGGCGATAGCACCCCTTCGACCACCAGAAAACCCTGCTGATGAAACTGTTCGATTTGCCACTGCGCGATCATAATTTTTCCTTTCACAAACGGAGAGTTAAGCCAGGGAGACATCTTTCAGGAAGGCGTCAACGCGCGGGTGGTTACCGTCGCGCATCGCCTGCGGCGTGTCGTCGCACACCACGCGCCCTTTTTCCATAAAGACAATCCGGTCAGAGACTTTGAAGGCAAAATTCATTTCGTGGGTCACGATGACCATGGTGATGCCTTCATGGGCCAGCGATTCGATAACCTGGAGCACTTCATTGACCTTTTCCGGGTCAAGCGCCGAGGTGGGTTCATCGAACAGCATGATTTGCGGTCGCATCATCAGGGCCCGGGCAATGGCGACGCGCTGTTGCTGGCCGCCAGAGAGCTGGTGCGGATATTTCCACGCGTGCTCCAGCATGCCGACCTTATGCAGTAATTCGCAGGCCTGCTGCTTCAACTCGGCGTCCGGGGCCAGCCGATGGTAGCGCGGCGCCAGCAGCAGGTTGCCGAGAACCGTCAGATGGGGGAACAAGTTAAAACTCTGGAAGACCATGCCGATGTTGAGGCGGTACTGCGCATTCTCCATAAAACGCGGTTTCTGCACGCCCTGGCGATCGAGGTGAATAAACGGCTGGCCGTTGATCCGAATTTCGCCGTTGTCGATCTGCTCAAGTCCGTTGAGCAGGCGGATCAGCGTGGTTTTCCCGGAGCCGGAAGGGCCAATCACTGAAACCACCTCACCCGGCTGAATTTGCAGGCTGACGGCCCCGAGCACTTCCACATTGTTATAGGCTTTGTGCAGTTTTGACGCCTGCAGCGCCGGCTGCGGATTATCGACCGCGCTGCGCACGATTACCGGGCGTGTTTGGGTCGCCAGCCGCTGCATCTCGCTGTCGATGGGGCGGGTGACTTTCCGCCGGGTGACATCGAGATAGCTCTCCAGCCGTTTGAGCAGGAAGTCGAAAACGGTCACGATCAGCACGTAGTAGAACGCCACTGCCGCCATGGTTTCCATCACCAGGAAATTTTGCGAATACAGACGCTGGCCGACCATTAAAATCTCGGTCAGGGAGATGACCGACACCAGCGAACTGAGTTTCACGACGGCAATATATTCGTTGGCCAACGCCGGGAGGGCGACGCGCAGCGCCTGAGGAATAATCACCCGCCATTGGGTGCCGGCATAGCGCAGTCCCAGCGCCCGGGCGGCTTCGCTCTGGCCTTTAGGTATTGAAAGCAGGCCGCCCCGGTGGATTTCGGCGACGTAGGCGGCCTCACTCAGCACCATCGCCAGCAGGCCGGCCCAGAACGGATCGTTGAGCACTGGCGCTGACGACGGCACCGCCTGGGGCAGGTTATAGACGAATATCAGCAGTACCAGCAGCGGCAGGCTGCGGAACAGCCAGATATAGAGCCGCGCCGGAAGATTAAACAGTTTGCGCGGCGACTGCTTGGCCAGGGCGAGAACAAATCCCAGCACAATACTGCAACCCCAGGTCAGCAGACTTAATTTAATGACGGTCCAGGTGGCCTGCCAAAAATCTGCATCGCTGAGCAGACTTAACATGTAGTTCCAGTTAAACGTCATGGGCTATTTCACTCGCCATAATGAATGGACATGAATGCGATACCGATGATCAAAAATGGGGCATCGCCAGGGTTTATCTTGCAATAACACTATGCTGGCAGTTTTCGCTGCGAGGCAATTAGTAAATTTTTGGCCTTTAAGTTTAAAAAAACTATACAGGTGGATTAATTCCAATGAATTTAAAGCAATGAGTACGAAACAAGAACTAAACATTAAAAAAACAATTGCGCGGAAGGGATAACGGAACGGGCGTTTAAATCGCGAGTTGTGCCATGTTGGGGCGCGCGAGGAATTAATTTGGTGCAGCCTGATTCAGGTTGGTGCAATTAAGCGGATGCGGCGGTGTCGGTATAATGTTGACTTCGCCGGGACGCTAAATAAATCATTTGCTCAGCGAGGAAATAAGCGAATCCCGGTGAAATGGCACGATGCTTGCAAATTGCATATCAGGAAACTATACCGTTTCCGCTTGTGACAATATTCCGTAAAGGGTGAGGCTATGACGCGATTCACGCTCAAACAACTTAAATACTTCGTCACCGTTGTAGAGACCGAGAGTATCGCTGAAGCCTCCCGGCAGCTCCATATTGCCCAGCCGTCGATCTCGATTGCCATTAAAAACCTTGAAAGCACTTTTGAGCAGCAGCTGTTTATTCGCCATCATGCTCAGGGCGTCTCGCTGACCTCCTGCGGAAGGCGTTTTTATGAGAAAGCAAAAGAGCTGCTGCGGCTCTCCTATGAGTTTGAACAAAACTCCCGCGCCGATAAAGAGCTGGTTTCCGGGACGATTTCCGTCGGCTGCTTTGAGTCCGTCGCGCCGCTGTACATGCCAAAGCTGGTCGCCGGGTTTAAAAAAATGTACCCCGACATTACCCTCCAGCTGTATGACGGTGAACAGCATGAGTTAATGCACGGCCTGCATCGCGGGCGTTTCGATCTAGCGCTGGTCTACGATCTGGAATTAGGTCATTCGGTCAATAAAGAGATGCTGAATGCGCCGCATAAACCCTATGCGCTGCTGCCGGCCAGCCATCCATTGGCGCAGAAAAATAGCGTCACCTTGCAGGAACTCAGCCATGAACCGATGATTTTGCTCGATGCGGTGCCCAGCAAGAATTATTTCATCACCATATTTAAAGAGAAGGGCTATCACCCTGAAGTGGCGTACAGTTCGCCCTCGATCGAAATGGTTCGCTGTATGGTAGGACAGGGACTGGGGTTTTCGGTATTAGTCACCCGGCCGTTGTGCGATATGACCTATGACGGCGAGAAACTGGTGCAGTTAGATATTGAAGATGAGATGCCCGCTTCGACATTAATTATGGCGCATCTTGCCAATAATGAACCAACCCGACCCACGCAACTGTTTATGGACTATTGCCGCAGTATTGAATTAACCCCCGCACATTTTTGAATAAATAAGCCTGCGGTCACTGCAGGCTTATTTATTTCACGCTGCCGTTAAGGCTCGTAATTTTCTATTCAGCGACTCGTTTTATAATAATTTACCCGCGATGGCGGATTAAATATTCTGTGTGGGTTCCATTCGCGGTGGCTAAACCGCTGGCTTGCCAGGGGCACCTTCAGCCGCCTCATCTCTCCATACAGGAAGGTTAGCTATGCAAAATCAGCGTGACCCACATATTGATTCGCAGACCATCGACAGCTATCAGCAGGATGGCGTCGTGTTGCTGAAGGGGGTGTTCAGGCCGTGGATTGAAAGCCTGGCCGCCGGCGTCGCGGAGCTGATGGCCAACCCCAGCGAGTATGGCCACGCCCGCACGGTTGTACCGAAAGATGGCTCCGCCCCGTTCTTTCAGGATTATTGCAACTGGTCGCGGATCCCTGACTTTGAACGCTTTGTCCTGCATTCGCCGGCGGCGGAAATCGCCGCAGCGCTGATGCAATCGAAGACGGCAACGTTTTTCCATGAACATACGCTGGTGAAGCCGCCCGGCGGCAGCACGGTGACGCCCTGGCATCACGATCAGCCCTATTATTGCGTCGAAGGGCAGCAAAACGTCAGCTTCTGGATCCCGCTGGACCCGGTGGCGGAAGCGATCTCGCTGCGCTGCATCCGCGGTTCCCACCGCTGGGGCGACGAGTTCAGCCCAACCCGTTTTAACGGCTCAAAGCTTTACGCGCACAGCCGTTTTAAAGAGCTGCCGGATATTGATGCGCATCAGGACGATTACGATATTGTTAGCTGGGCGCTGGAGCCGGGAGATGCAGTCGCCTTTCATTACCGGACGCTGCACGGCGCGCGGGGCAATGCGACCGCGCGCGCGCGGCGGGTTTTCTCCGCTCGCTGGGTCGGGGATGACGCCACCTTCGCCGATCGCGGCGGAGTCACCTCGCCGCCGTTCCCGGAGCTGACGCTGAAAGATGGCGAGGCGCTGGTCTCGCCGCTGTTTCCCCGGGTCTGGCCGCGAGAGTCATGTTGAATTATCACCGGGCCGTCTCCTCGCGGCCTGAATTTGCCCGGCCACCATTTTCCCCTGTTAGCCCTATCGCCCATATTATTTTCCGCAACGCAATTCAGTGGCGGTAAATTGCCCTCCTGCAGGTCAGTTGTGGCCTGCAGCCATTCTATTGCAGGAAAGGCACGGCGCCCGTTTAATCAACAGCGCCGCTGATTCTTAAGGTTTCTTAATATTCGCTGGCGGGCGGGGTAAATATTCTTCGCCTTATTCCCCGATTTTTTGACCGCCGCGGGCGCCAGTTTATTTAAATTAAGCCAGCGTCACAAAAGCCGGAAAAAAACACCCCCCGTCATTGCAACGTCCTGATGTCTCGCTATATGTTAAATTTGTGTTTAATAAATGATAATTAAGGGTTGGTTTTATGCATAGGAAAATTGGTGGTTTAGTGGTTTCACTGACGACAGTCTTCTCCTGTTCTGTTCTGGCAGAATTACCTCAGGGTTACCCGGCTGATTATCAAAAAGTGGTTGATGCCGGGGTGAAAGAGGGTAAGGTCGTGATCTATTCGACGACGGATACCAAAGCCGCAGGCCCGTTAATTAAAGGGTTTGAGGCGCAATACCCCGGGATAAAAGTTGAATATAACGATATGAACAGTACCGAACTCTATAACCGCTATATCAGCGAGCAGGCGGCGGGCGGCGGGAGCGGCGATGTGGTCTGGAGTTCATCGATGGATACGGCGCTAAAACTGGCGACGGATTATGCCGAAAAGTACGCCTCTCCGGAACTGAGCAAGCTGCCGAAATGGGCGGTCTGGCAGCAAAAAGCCTATGGAACCACCTACGAACCGGTGGTCTTTATCTATAACAAACGTTTGATTCCGCAGGGTGATGTCCCGGATTCGCACACCGCGCTGGCCAAACTGGTCACCGCGCAGGCGGATAAATTCAAAGGCAAAGTGACCACCTACGATATAGAGAAATCGGGGCTGGGCTTCATGCTGGCGGTACAGGACAGCAAAGCCGACGCCAACTATTTCGCCGATCTGGCCGGGATGGCGAAAGGCGGTCTGACCGTGCAGTCTTCAACCGGCACCATGATGGAGAGGGTCTCCTCGGGTGAAAACCTTCTGGGCTATAACATTCTCGGCTCCTACGCCGAGGCGCGGGCGAAAACCGATCCCTCATTAGGCATTTCCTATCCAAAAGATTATGTGCTGGTATTGTCGCGGGTCTCGTTTATTACTCAGGAATCCGAACACCCGAATGCCGCCAGACTGTGGTTCGATTATGTTCTGTCGGAAAAAGGGCAGAGTATTCTGGCCAACCAGGCGGATATTCCCTCTATTCGTAATGATATTGAAGGTAAAAACGATATCGACGGCATGACCAAAATGTTGGGTAATGCGCTGAAGCCGATTCCGGTCGATGAAACGTTACTGGAATATCTGGAACCGAAAAAACGTCTGGAATTTATCAAACAATGGCGTACCGCCGCCGCAAAATAATACCTGCCGGAGGCGCATCATCGGATGCGCCGCCTTTTCGCGCCGGGTATTCCCGGTTTTCAACACCCGTCTGGTTTGTACTCCGCGCCTGACCAAAGGGATAAGCTATGAATGTAATACGCAGAAAGTGGCAGGGGCTACCGCGTGGCATCGTGGTAGTGATAACGGCATTAGTGATTTATATCCCGCTGTTATTTATCGTGGTGCAGAGCTTTCTTTCCGCCCCGTTTTTCGCCCGCAGCAAAGAATTCAGCCTCGGGGCCTTTGAATTTATTTTTACCGACCCCGACTTTTATCTCGCGCTGAAGTCCGGTTTTATTCTGGCGGTGGGGCTGGTGCTGATTGCGATACCGCTGGGCGGGATCCTCGCATTCTTAATGGTGCGTACTGATTTGCCCGGGCGACGGTTTATTGAACCGCTGATTCTGGTGCCGATTTTTGTTTCTCCGATGGTACTGGCTTTTGGTTATGTGGTCGCCGCCGGACCGGTCGGGTTTTTCTCGCAATGGGCAGAGCAGCTGCTGGGGGTTGTGCCGTGGAATATCTATTCCATGTTCAGCATTGTGGTGATTGCCGGGCTGACTCACGTCCCGCATGCCTATCTCTATATCTCCTCCGCGCTGCGTAGCGTCGGTTCGGATGTCGAAGAGGCGGCGCGGACGGTAGGGGCATCTCCGCTGCAGGTGATGACCTCGGTCAGCCTGCCGATGGTACGTCCGTCGATTCTCTATGCCTGCGTGCTGCTGTTTTTCCTCGGCCTTGAAGTGTTTGGTCTGATGCTGGTGCTGGGAGACCCGGAAGGCAACATGGTGCTGGCCACCTACCTGTATAAGCTCACCAATAAACTCGGTACGCCCTCCTATCATCTGATGGCGGCGGTGGCGGTCGTCCTTATCTGCATCACCATTCCGCTGGTCATGCTGCAGCGTCGCCTGATGCGCACGGCCAATCGGTTTGTGACCATGAAGGGCAAAGCGTCGCAGGCGCGAGCGCTACCGCTCGGCAAGTGGCGCTGGGTTGCCGGCGGAGTGGTGGTCTTCTGGCTGACCGTGACTATCGGCGTGCCGCTGATTGGCGTAGCCTTGCGGGCGTTTATCTCCAACTGGGGGGTGGGGGTTTCTCTCTGGGATGAACTCTCGCTGGCGACCTTCCGTAATATCTGGCAGCAGCCGAACCTGCTGCGGGCCATCGTCAACTCCATGGCCATCGGTATTTTCGGCGGCGCGCTGGCGGTGATCTGCTACCTGTTTGTCGGGATTGCGATGCATCGCAAAGCGGATAATGTCACGCGCTTTCTCGACTACAGCGTGCTGGTTCCGCGTGCGGTGCCGGGCCTGCTGGCCGGACTGGCGTTCCTGTGGGTGTTTTTATTCCTGCCGATGTGGCTGGATCAGTCGCTGAAAAACGGCTGGCTCTCGGCGCTGCCGGTGGCCGACTGGCTACGCGAACATCTGATTGTGCAGCTGCGGGCGCTGCGCAATACCATTTTCAGCGTCTGGCTGGCCTACACCGTTGTGTGGATGGCCTACGGGCTGCGGTTGATCTCCTCAACCCTGCTCCAGGTGGCGCCTGAGCTGGAGGAAGCCGCCCGGAGCAACGGCGCCTCGCGGGGCCAGGTCACGCGCCACGTTACGGTGCCGCTGTCGCGCTACGGCCTGATTGGTTCCTGGCTGCTGATGTTTCTGATCTTTGAGCGTGAGTATTCCACCGGCGTCTATCTGCTCTCGCCGGGAACGGAGACCATTGGTTCGATGCTGGTCTCGCTGTGGGCGGCGGGAGCCATCGATATTGTCGCCGCGCTTTCGTTTATCAATATCCTGCTGGTGGTGGTCGGGTTAGGTATCGCCCTGCGCTTTGGAGTGAAATTACATGATTGAATTATCAGTAGAAAATCTGCATCTGACCTACGGTGACAACCCGGTGCTGAAAGGGGTGTCGATGACCTTGAAGCGGGGAGAAGTGGTGTCGCTGCTGGGACCGTCTGGCAGCGGAAAAACCACCTTACTGCGTGCGGTTGCCGGGCTGGAGAAGCCCACCGGCGGGCGGATCGCTATCGGCAAGCAGACGGTCTATGACGGCAATCCGCGCAGCGAAATTCCGGCCGAGGCGCGCAATCTTGGGCTGGTGTTTCAGTCCTACGCTCTGTGGCCGCACAAAACGGTATTCGAGAACGTTGCCTACCCGCTCAGGCTGCGGAAAGTCGCCTCTGGCGAAATGAAACAGCGGGTGCAGGCGGTGCTCGATCAGCTGGGGCTGGGGCACCTCGGAAACCGCCATCCGCATCAGCTATCGGGAGGGCAGCAGCAGCGCGTGGCGATTGGTCGGGCGCTGGTCTACAACCCGCCGGTTATCCTGCTTGATGAACCGCTGTCGAACCTTGACGCCAAATTACGCGAAGAGGCGCGGGTTTTTCTGCGCGAGCTGATTATCAAGCTGGGGCTGTCGGCGCTGATGGTCACGCACGATCAGAACGAAGCGATGGCGATTTCCGATCGTATCCTGCTGCTCAACAATGGCGTGATTGAACAGCAGGGGACGCCGCAGGAGATGTATGGCAATCCGGCGACTCTGTTTGCCGCCGAGTTCATGGGCAGCAATAACCGCCTGCACGGTAAGATTACCGATGTGATGGACGGTCGGGCGCGGATTGAAGGGGCGAGCTGGGCGCTGTGGGGAATGGCGGACGGACGGGTCAGCGTCGGGCAGGAGGCGACGGCGGTGATCCGCGTTGAGCGTCTGTGCCTTGGGGCGACGCCCCAGGATAATATGCTGGAGCTACCGCTGTTAACCAGTATGTATCTCGGCGACCGCTGGGAGTATCTGTTCCGTACCCGGGGAGATGATTTCGCTATTCGCGCCTATGGTCCAGCGCTGCGCGACGACGGGCATTGTCACCTGACCTTCCCGGCCAATGATCTGTGGATTTTCCCGCGAACGTAGGCCTGAACGTCTCTGGCGGACGGCGATAGCGTGAGCGCCGTCCGCGAAATAAATAGCGTAATACTGGCGTCATGAAAATATACCGTTAAGAAACAATTTCCCTGCGGTAATTCTATATTCTGTCTCTATTCACCGTCGCGGCGAATAATTCATCGCCGGCGGCATTGTGCATTGTCTCTCAGCGAATAAGCATTGCGCGAAATACAGTTAATATCCGTTATTAAGCAATTTAACCGCTCAAATTGTTTACTTTTTACGGAATCTTACGTTTGCACGCTGCCAGACAGCCATGTACCATAAACAAAAAAGCAACATTTGTGATACGTATCACTCTTTTTTGGGAAAATGGTCAGACCTACTTCGGCGCTGATTCCACCCCCATTTCTGCCCTCTGGATATTGCATACGCGTTCTGATTATCAAATGAAAAGGGATATTTTCCTTTTTTTCATGACGGTGTATGAGAATCGACTAATATCCAAACGATAACTCTATAAACATCATCGCCAGCGGCGATTTATTTTTTGTACGACTTAATGGCGTCGTGCCAGCAGGTCCGCTAAAGCGGTACCTTTCTGGAATCGGTTCCAAAGCAGCGTTTGCTGGGCTTGTAACAACAAAATCAGTAATTTAATTGACAGGAATGTGAGAATGTCGAGCGAAAAAACCAATAATTCGAGGCGTGATTTTTTAGTAAAATCAATGGCTTTGATACCCACGGTCGTGATCGGTAGCGGCAGCGTCGGCGCGGTTGCCGCCGCCAGCACCGCGCAGGCGGCGGAGCGTGCCACTGCCGGCGGATCCGCTTCCGCGACTACCGGCGACTGGAAACCGCAGTTTTTTAACGAACGCGAGTGGGCATTTATCAACGCCGCGGTAGCGCGCCTCATTCCGGCCGATGAACTGGGGCCTGGCGCACGCGAAGCCGGCGTACCGGAGTTTATCGATCGGCAGATGAATACTCCGTATGCCACCGGTTCCATCTGGTACATGCAGGGGCCGTTTAACCCCGATGTACCAAAAGAGATGGGTTATCAGCTGCCGTTGGTCCCCAAACAGATCTACAACCTCGGGATTGCCGACGCCGATGAATGGTGCCAGGGCCAGTATCACCAGCCGTTCGCCGGGCTGACCCCGGAACAACAGGATGCCGCTTTAAGTCAGTTTGAAGCCGGCAGCGCCGCCTTTAAACAGCTGCCGTCTTCGCTGTTCTTCTCTTATCTGCTGCAAAACACCCGCGAAGGTTTCTTCAGCGATCCGATTCATGGCGGCAACAAAGGCATGGTTGGCTGGACGCTGATTAATTTTCCCGGCGCACGCGCCGACTTTATGGACTGGGTTGAACGGGGTGAACGCTATCCCCTCCCGCCGGTATCAATTAATGGGGAGAGGGCATAACGATGACCACCGTACTGAAAAAAACCGACGTCGCGATTGTGGGCTTTGGCTGGGTTGGCGCCATTATGGCCAAAGAGCTGACCGAAGCCGGATTAAATGTTGTCGCCCTGGAGCGCGGCCCGATGCGCGATACCTGGCCTGACGGTGCTTATCCGCAGGTGGTTGACGAGCTGACTTACAATATTCGCCGTAAGTTATTCCAGGATCTGTCGAAAAGCACCGTCACTATTCGTCATAACACCAGCCAGCAGGCGGTACCGTATCGCCAGCTGGCGGCCTTTTTGCCGGGGACCGGCGTCGGTGGCGCCGGACTTCACTGGTCCGGGGTCCATTTCCGCGTGGATCCGATAGAACTGCGCATGCGCAGCCACTATGAAGAGCGCTACGGCAAAAGCTTTATCCCGCAGGATATGATTATTCAGGATTTTGGTGTCACCTACGACGAGCTGGAGCCCTTCTTCGATAAGGCTGAGAAAGTCTTTGGCACCTCCGGTACCGCCTGGTCGGTGAAGGGACAGGTAGTCGGCAAAGGGCGCGGCGGCAACGCCTTTGCGCCGGACCGTTCGGACGACTTCCCGCTGCCGGCGCAGAAAAACACCTGGTCGGCGCAGCTGTTTGAGAAAGCGGCGCGGGAAGTGGGTTACCACCCCTACAATCTGCCGTCGGCGAACACCTCGGACTCCTACACCAACCCTTACGGCGCGCAGATGGGACCGTGCAACTTCTGCGGCTACTGCAGCGGCTACGCCTGCTACATGTATTCCAAAGCCTCGCCGAACGTCAACATCCTGCCCGCGCTGCGCCAGGAAAAGCGCTTTGAGCTGCGCACCAACGCTAATGTTCTGAAGGTCAATCTGACCGCCGATAAGCAGCGCGCCACCGGCGTGACTTACGTCGACGGACAGGGGCGCGAAATGGAGCAGCCGGCAGATCTGGTGATTATCGGCGCCTTCCAGTTCCACAACGTTCACCTGATGCTGCTTTCCGGCATTGGTAAACCCTACGATCCGCAAACCGGGGAAGGGGTGGTGGGTCGCAACTTCGCCTATCAGAATATGACCACCATCAAGGCTATTTTTGATAAGAATACCTTTACCAATCCGTTTATCGGCGCCGGTGGTAACGGTGTCGGGGTGGATGACTTTAACGCCGATAACTTCGACCATGCCGAGGCCGGCTTTGTCGGCGGCTCGCCGTTCTGGGTCAACCAGGCCGGGACCAAACCCATCTCCGGACTTCCGGTTCCTCCGGGGACGCCGGCATGGGGCAGCAAGTGGAAATTGGCGGTTGCCGATACCTACACCCATCATCTGTCGATGGACGCCCACGGCGCGCACCAGTCCTACCGCCAGAACTATCTCGATCTCGACCCGAACTACAAAAACGTCTTCGGCCAGCCGCTGCTGCGAATGACCTTTGACTGGCAGGAAAACGACATCAAGATGGCGCAGTTCATGTTCGATAAGATGGCGCCGATCGCCAAAGCGATGAAGCCAAAATATCTGCTCGGCAGCCCGAAAAATGCCAACAGCCACTTTGACACCACCAGCTACCAGACCACCCATATGAACGGCGGCGCGGTAATGGGCGAAGATCCGAAAACCAGCGCGGTGAACCGCTATCTGCAAAGCTGGGACGTGCATAACGTCTTCGTTATCGGCGCTTCGGCCTTCCCGCAGGGGCTGGGATATAACCCGACGGGGACGGTGGCCGCGCTGGCCTACTGGTCAGCAAAAGCGATCCGTGAACGGTACCTGAAAAACCCGGGTCCACTGGTGCAGGCATAAAGGAAGGCAAATGATGAAAATGCAATGGTTATCGGCACTGGTGCTCGGTGCGTTAAGCTGTGCGGCGTTTGCCGAAGAGGCGCCCGCGGACAGCAATTTGATTCAGCAGGGCGAGTATCTGGCGCGGGCCGGGGACTGCGTGGCCTGTCATACCAACGGTAAAGAGGGGAAACCTTTTGCCGGCGGCCTGGCGATGGAGACGCCTATTGGCACGATTTACTCCACCAACATTACCCCGGACAGCGCCCACGGCATCGGCGGCTATACCTTCGAGGAGTTCGACGACGCGGTGCGCAAAGGGGTTCGCAAGGATGGCTCAACCCTCTATCCGGCGATGCCGTACCCGTCATTCGCCCGGGTGAGCGAAGCGGATATGCGGGCGATGTACGCCTACTTTATGCATGGCGTGGCGCCGGTTGCCGAGGCGAATCGCGATACCGATATTCCGTGGCCGCTGTCAATGCGCTGGCCGCTGGCGTTCTGGCGCGGGATCTTCGCTCCGACGCCGGCCGATTTTGTCGCGAATCCGCAGGTCGACCCGGTGCTGGAGCGCGGGCGCTATCTGGTGGAGGGACTCGGTCACTGCGGGGCCTGCCACACTCCGCGTAGCCTGACGATGCAGGAAAAAGCGCTTAGCGAAAGCGAGGGTGACGACTATCTGGCAGGCAGCAATGCGCCGATTGACGGCTGGGTGGCTTCCAGCCTGCGCGGCGAAAATCGCGACGGTCTGGGCACCTGGAGCGAAGCCGAACTGGCGGAGTTCCTGAAAACCGGGCGTAACGATAAGTCCGTGGTCTTCGGGGGAATGAGCGATGTGGTGGAACACAGCCTGCAGTATCTCTCTGACGACGATATCACCGCGATTGCCCGCTATCTGAAATCGCTGCCGCCGCGCGGTGGAAAACAGACCCCGGCGCCGGTTGAAGACAGCGTAGCGAAGGATCTGTGGAAGGGCGATGACAGCAAGCCCGGCGCGGCGCTGTACGTGGATAACTGTGCGGCCTGCCACCGTACCGATGGCGTGGGTTACAAGCGCGCCTTCCCGTCGCTGAAGGGCAACCCGGTAGTGCAGACCGATGATGCGACGTCGCTCATCCACATCATCCTCACCGGCAGCACCACGCCGGCGGTGAAAAATGCGGTGTCTAATCTGACCATGCCCTCGTTCGGCTGGCGTCTGGATGACCAGCAGGTGGCGGATGTGGTCAACTTTATCCGCACCAGCTGGGGGAACCACGCCTCGCCGGTGAGCGCCAGCGATGTGGCAAAAGTGCGTAAGGACAAGTCGATCGTTCGCGATGAGAAGGCGACAGGTAATGTCGACATCTCGAAACTGCCGGTTTCCGGTCAGTAACCGTCGTGGATGCGCCGCCCGGGTGGCGCATCCCGAACGGATTGTCGACGCTAACGGCGGTCTGAACCAAGGAGAGTACATTCATGCTGCATGCCGAAGGACTGAGCGGCATCTTTGATGACCGGGTGCTGTTCCAGGCGCTGACTCTGACGGTCGGGCCAGGCGAACTCCTGCAGGTGGCCGGCGATAACGGCGCCGGGAAAACCTCGCTGCTGCGGATGCTGTGCGGCCTGACGCGTCCGGAAAGCGGTACGGTGAGCTGGCAGGGCGAACCGCTGGCGAGCGTGCGTGAAGCGTTTCATCGTCAGCTGCTGTGGCTCGGGCATAAGCCCGGCGTCAAAACGGCGCTGACCGCGGACGAAAATTTGCATTTCTTCTTCCCGCAAACCCGGCAGCAGACGCGAGAAGCGGCGCTGGCCGAAATGGGGCTGGCGGGTTATGAAGATGTCCCGCTGAGTCAGCTCTCCGCCGGACAGCAGCGGCGGGTGGCGTTGACCCGTCTGTGGTTGACGTCGGCGACGCTGTGGATCCTTGACGAGCCGTTTACCGCGCTCGACGCGTCGGCTATTGCGACCTTAAGTCGTCGGCTGGAGCAGCATGTTCTGGCGGGTGGCAGCGCGATTCTCACGACTCATCAGCCCCTGCGTCCGCTGGCCTGCGCTCTGCGCACGTTAAGGCTCGGCGCCGGAGAGGAAGAAAACGCATGATGTGGACGCTGTTTGCCCGCGAAATGCGCCTGGCATGGCGCAACGGGGCAGAGATTCTCAATCCGCTGTGGTTTTTCCTGGTGGTGATCACCCTGTTTCCGTTTGGCGTCGGCGCCGACCCGCAGCTGCTGGTACAGATCGCGCCCGGCATTGTCTGGGTTGCCGCGCTGCTGGCGGCGCTGCTGGTGATGGACCGCCTGTTTCGCGACGACTGGCAGGACGGTTCGCTTGAGCAACTGCTGCTGCTGCCGACACCGCTGGTGGCGGTGGTTGTGGTCAAGGTGCTCGCCCATTGGGCGATGACCGGTCTGCCGCTGCTGGTGGTATCTCCGCTGGCGGCGCTGCTGCTGGGGATGGCCCCCCACGATGCCGGCGTACTGGCGCTGACCCTGCTGCTGGGGACGCCGACCCTGAGTTTTCTCGGTGCGGTTGGCGTCGGCCTGACGGTAGGGCTGCGGCGCGGCGGGGTTCTGCTGAGTCTGCTGGTGCTGCCGCTGTTGGTTCCGCTGCTTATTTTTGCCTGCGGCGCCATTCAGGCTGGCGCCGCGGGGCTACCGGTGGATGGCTATCTGGCGATTCTGGCGGCGTTTTTAGCCGCCAGCGCCACGTTGTGTCCGTTCGCCACCGCCGCCGCATTACGGCTGACGGTGCAATAATTCGCTGCGGTGACGCTGCCGCAGTCATAAAAACAGTAGTGTGAGCAAACGTTATGTGGAAAGCATTACATCAACTGGCGATACCCGAACGGCTGTACGGCCTGTGCGGCCGCTGTATTCCCTGGCTGACGGCCTTGAGCGCACTGCTGCTGGCGGTGGGGCTGGTGTGGGGATTTGTCTACGCGCCGGCGGATTATCAGCAGGGGCAAAGCTATCGGATTATGTATCTGCATGTCCCGGCGGCCATGTGGTCGATGGGCGTCTATCTGGCGATGGCCGTCGCCGCCTTTGTGGGGCTGGTCTGGCAGATGAAAATGGCCGATCTGACGGTGGCGGCGCTGGCGCCGGTGGGCGCCGCCTGCACGGCCATCGCGTTGGTCAGCGGGGCGGCATGGGGGAAACCGATGTGGGGAACGTGGTGGATCTGGGACGCGCGCCTGACGTCGGAGCTGGTTTTGCTGTTTCTCTATGCCGGGATTATCGCCCTCTGGCACGCCTTCGACGATCGCCGTCTGGCGGGCAGGGCGGTCGGTATTCTGGTGCTGGTGGGGGTGGTGAATCTGCCTGTCATTCACTATTCGGTCATCTGGTGGAACACGCTGCATCAAGGGTCGACCAACATGCAACAGTCGATTGACCCCAGTATGCGTCTGCCGTTGCGAATCTGTATTCTGGCCTTCCTGAGCCTGGTGGCCACGCTGACCCTGATGCGCCTGCGCAATTTGATTCTGTTACAGGAGCGGCGCCGGCCCTGGGTCCAGGCGCTGGTCACGGCCCCAAAAGGAGCGGAGAAATGACCCCCGCCTTTTCATCTGTCGCCGCCTTTCTGGCGATGGGCGGCTACGCATTTTATGTCTGGCTGGCGGTGGCGGCGACGCTGCTGATCTTCGGGGTTCTGACGCTGCATACCTGGTGGCAGCGACGGACGCTGTTCCGCGAGCTGAGTCGTCAGCAGGCCCGGGAGCGGCGTATCGCCGCCGCTCGCCGCCGTGCAGAAGCGGAGGGCGCCGATGCAAACGCGTCGTAAAACCCGGCTCGGGATCGCGCTGGCGGTGCTGGTTGGCCTCGGGTTGACCATTGGCCTGACGCTGTATGCCCTCAGCGCCAATATCGATCTCTTCTACACGCCGGGGGAGATCCTGTATGGCAAAACGGAAACTCATCAGCGGCCACATCACGGCCAGCGTCTGCGGATCGGCGGCTATGTACAGCCCGGCAGCGTCAAGCGTGATCCGCAGACCCTGGACGTCAGTTTCCGACTGTACGACGCTCGCGGTGTGGTGGAGGTCAGCTATCGGGGCATTCTGCCGGACCTCTTCCGCGAGGGGCAGGGAGTGGTAGCCCAGGGGGTGCTCGATGGCGATCGGCACATTACCGCCCGGCAGGTGCTGGCAAAGCACGATGAGAACTATACGCCGCCGGAAGTGAAAGAGGCGCTGCAGCCGGAGAAGAAAGGAGAACAACCATGATGCCGGAACTGGGGCACTATCTGCTGTGCCTGGCGACAGGCCTCGCGCTACTGCTGGGCATTTATCCGCAATGGGGCGCGGCGCGGCAGGACCCGCGGCTAATGGCGCTGGCGCGGCCTCTGGCCTGCGCGCTCTTTTTCTGCGTCGCGGGCGCTTTTCTCGTGCTGGTCCATGCCTTCGTGGTCAATGATTTCACCGTGCGCTATGTCGCGGATAACTCGAACAGCGCGCTGCCGGTGTGGTACCGGGTCGCGGCGACCTGGGGCGCCCATGAAGGCTCATTGCTGCTGTGGGTGCTCCTGCTGAGCGTCTGGACTTTCGCGGTGGCGCTGTTCAGTCGGCGGATGCCGCAGGACGCCGTGGCGCGGGTGCTGGCAGTGATGGGGACCATCGCCTTCGGCTTTCTGCTGTTTATTCTGTTCACCTCGAATCCGTTTGCCCGCACGCTGCCGCTCTATCCGGTTGATGGTCGCGACCTTAATCCGCTGCTGCAGGATATCGGCATGATTTTCCATCCGCCGATCCTGTATATGGGCTACGTGGGCTTCTCGGTGGCGTTCGCCTTTGCGATTGCGTCGCTGCTCGCCGGACGGCTGGATACCGCCTGGGCGCGCTGGTCGCGTCCGTGGACCCAGGCGGCATGGGTATTCCTGACTCTGGGTATCGTGCTGGGCTCTGCCTGGGCCTACTACGAGCTGGGATGGGGTGGCTGGTGGTTCTGGGATCCGGTGGAGAACGCCTCGTTTATGCCATGGCTGGTGGGGACGGCGCTGCTGCACTCCCTGGCGGTCACCGAGCAACGCGGGAGCTTCCGGGCCTGGACCGTGCTGCTGGCGATTGCCGCCTTTTCACTGTGCCTGCTGGGAACCTTCCTGGTGCGCTCCGGGGTGCTGGTGTCGGTCCATTCGTTCGCCTCGGATCCGACGCGCGGGCTGTTTATTCTGGCGCTGCTGGTGGTGGCTATCGGCGGTTCGCTGCTGCTCTATGCCCTGAAGGGGGGGCAGGTACGGGCGCGAGTCGAACATGCGCTGTGGTCGCGAGAGTCGTTTCTGCTGGGGAACAATATTTTGCTGATCGCCGCCATGCTGGTGGTTCTGCTCGGCACGCTGCTACCGCTGGTGCACAAAGAGCTGGGGCTTGGCAGTATCTCAATCGGCGAACCCTTTTTTAATCTGCTGTTCACCGCGCTGATGGCGCCGTTTGCGCTGCTGCTGGGTCTGGGACCGTTGATCCGCTGGCGACGCGACCAGCCGGGCAAGCAGCTTAAGCGGCTGGCGATTGCGCTGCTGGTGACATTGTCACTTTCTCTGCTGCTGCCGTGGCTGTTGCAGGACCGGATTGTCGCCATGGCGGTTCTGGGTCTGATGATGGCGATTTGGGTACTGCTCTTTGCCCTGATTGAAATCCATGAACGGGCGACCCACCGGCACGGTTTCTGGCGCGGCCTGCGGGTGATTTCGCGCAGCCAGTGGGGAATGGTGCTGGGTCACGTTGGCGTGGCGGTCACCGTTATCGGGATTACCTTCAGCCAGAACTACAGTATTGAGCGCGACGTACGGATGAAAACCGGCGATAGCATCGATATTCATCGCTACCATTTCGTGTTCGACGGGGTGCGCAACATCGTCGGCCCGAACTGGACCGGCGGTGAAGGAGTGATTACGGTGACGCGCAACGGTCGCCCGGAGGCAACGCTGTACGCGGAAAAACGTTACTACAGCGCCAGCCGTATGATGATGACCGAAGCGGCGATCGGCGGCGGTTTGACGCGCGATCTGTATGCCGCGTTGGGGGAAGAGCTGGACGATGGCAGCTGGGCGGTGCGTCTGTACTACAAACCGTTCGTGCGCTGGATTTGGTTCGGCGGCGGCCTGATGGCCCTTGGCGGCCTGTGCTGCATGCTCGACCCGCGCTACCGGATGCGTAAACAACGGCAGGAGGCACAATGAAGCGCAGGCTGCTTTTTATTCCGCTGGCGCTGTTTCTGCTGCTGGCGATGGCGCTGTTCTGGCAATTGATGCGTAACGCCGAGGGCGACGATCCGACGATGCTCGAATCTGCGCTGATCGGCAAACCGCTGCCTGAGTTTCGCCTTGAGGCGTTGACGGCGCCGGGAAAAACCTACAGCCGTGCGGCGCTGATCGACGGGAAACCGCTGCTGCTGAATGTCTGGGCCACCTGGTGCCCGACCTGTCGCGCCGAACATCAGTTCCTGAATGCGCTGTCCGGCCAGGGGGTTCGCGTCGTCGGGCTGAACTACAAAGATGACCGGCAGAAGGCGGTGAACTGGCTCGACAGTCTCGGCAACCCCTATGCGCTGAGTCTGTTCGACGGCAGCGGCATGCTGGGGCTTGATCTGGGCGTATATGGCGCGCCGGAAACCTTTCTGATTGATGGGCAGGGCATAATTCGCTGGCGTCACGCCGGCGATCTGAACGCCCGGGTGTGGCGCGAACAGCTCCAGCCGCTATGGCTGAAATATACCCAGGAGCCGTCAGCATGAGGCGCTGGATACTGGCGCTGATGGCGCTGCTGCTCGCCGGCCAGGCGCTGGCCGCCATCGATACCTGGCAGTTCAAAAACGAAGCGCAGGAGCAGGCGTTTCGCGAGATCACTTCGCAGCTGCGCTGCCCGAAGTGCCAGAACAACAGTATTGCGGACTCGAATGCGATGATCGCCGCCGATATGCGGCTGAAGGTTTATGAGCTGATGCAGCAGGGACAAAGCAAAGATCAAATCATCGCCTATATGGTGGCGCGCTACGGCCATTTCGTCAGCTATGAACCGCCGTTGACCGCCGGGACCTTACTGTTGTGGCTGGTTCCGGGGCTGTTTGTTATCGCCGGTGTCGCGCTGCTGGTGGCGCGAACCCGACGTCGCGGTGGCGCAAGCGCTGCGCTGAGTGAACAAGAGCGTCAGCGGCTGGCGGCGTTACTGAACAAAGGAGAGGATTGATGACCCTGTTTTTATTGCCGGCGCTCCTGATGTTGGCCGGGGCGCTGGCGCTGCTCTATTTTCCGTGGCAGGGGAAGGCGGCGGCGGATCGCGATAGTCTGAACCGGACGCTGTACCAGACGCGGCTCGACGAGCTGGCGCAGGAGGACAACGTTGCCGACCGGGAAGCGATGGTGGTTGAACTGCAGCGTACGCTGCTGGCCGATATTCCTGACGTCACGCCGGCTAAAGTCCGCCCGCTCAGCCGTTGGGTGCTGCTGCCCGGCGCGGCGGCGCTGGTACTGTTGAGTAGCGGGATCTTCCTTAAAACCAGCGATATTGGCCAGGTGTTGCTCTGGCAGCAGGCGGAACGTCAGACTCCTGCGCTGCTCCGGCAGGTGCAAGACCCAACGGCGGCGCCGCTGCGGATGGATCAGCTGGCTCAGCTCAGGCTCGGGCTGCGCAGCCAGTTACAGGATCGGCCTGACGATCTTGCTGGCTGGCAGCTGCTGGGACGTATTGCCCTGTTGCTCAACGATGGCGAGACGGCGATCGGCGCCTTTGCCCGCGCCCATCAGCTGGCGGCGGGCGATCCGCTGGCCGCATTCGATTACGCCAGCGTACTGGTGCGGGCCGGCGATAGCGGCCAGCTGCGGATGGCAGAACTGCTGCTGCGCGAACTGCATCAGCGGCAGCCGCACAATCTGCCGGTGCTGGAACTGCTGGCGCTGAGCGCGCTGCGTAGCGAAGATTACCCGCAGGCGGTTGCGGCATTGCAACAACTGCTGGATATATTGCCGGCGAACGATGCGCGACGTCAGGCCATTGAACGCCAGCTGGCGCAGGCGCAGGCGAGCGCGCGTTAATCGGCCGGGATAATCATCGCCCGAGCGACCAGCACATAAAAAAAGCCCCTGTTTCGCGGCAGGGGCAAACCATGTCAGAGCATCATGGAATTAGTTAAAAACCATACCGCCGTCGATCAGTAGCGACTGGCCGGTCATATAGTCGGAGTCCGGGCTCGCCAGATACGACACGCAGGCCGCGACGTCTTCCGGTTCGGATAAACGTCCCAGGGTGATGCGTTTCGCGAACTCGGCCGTACCGTAGCCCAGCGGTTTACCCGCCGCTTCCGAAACCTGACGATCGATCTCTGCCCACATTGGGGTTTTGACGATCCCCGGACAGTAGCCGTTAACGGTGATCCCCAGCGGCGCCAGGTCGCGGGCGGCGGTCTGGGTCAGGCCGCGCACGGCGAATTTACTCGAACTGTAGACCGCCAGCTCCGGATTGCCGACGTGCCCGGCCTGGGAACAGGCGTTGATGATTTTCCCGCCGTGGCCCTCTTTTTTAAAGGCGTCGACGGCCGCCTGAATGCCCCAGATGACGCCTTTGACGTTGATGTTATAGACCTTATCGACGGTCTCCTCGACGATCGCTTCGATCGGCGTCGACGGGGCGATGCCGGCATTGTTGACGATAACGTCGAAACCGCCCAGCGCTGTACGCGCCTGTTCGACGGCGGCGAAAACCTGTTCACGGCGCGCGACGTCTACCTTAAGCGCCAGCGCCCGGCCGCCGTGCTGGTTGATCTCGGCGGCCACGGCTTTCGCCGCGGTATCGTTGTAATCGGCAATGGCCACGGCAAATCCGTCTTTAACCAGGCGCAGCGCGATAGCTTTACCGATGCCCTGAGCGGCGCCGGTGACAAGGGCGACTTTTTGCATATTTCTTTCCTTTTTGTAGTGACTCACAGTATTTGGCTGAGATGGAGTTGCCCCATCAGCAGAGGGTTATCGCGGTAGTCGACCGGAATAGCGACCACCGCCGGGCCATCGACGTCCATGGCGGCACGTAATGTCGGCTCCAGCGCGTCGGCGCTCTCCACCGAAAAGCCTTTGGCCCCGAAAGATTCGGCGTAGGCTTTGAAATCAACCGGACCGAACTCTACGCCGGAGAGGCGCTGGTATTTTTTCTGTTCCTGAATCGCCACCATGTTGTAACCGTTGTCGACCCAGATGATATGCAGGATATTGGCCTGCAGCCGGACGGCGGTCTCAAGCTCCATGCTGGATTGCAGGAACCCGCCGTCGCCGGAGACCGAGACCACTTTGCGCTGCGGATTGACCAGCCAGGCGCCGATTGCCCACGGCAGCGCGACGCCCATCGTCTGCTGACCGTTGGAAATCATCACCTGGCGGGCGCGGAAGCTGTACAGATAGCGAGCGATCCAGATATGGAAGCTGCCCATGTCGACGGTGAGGGTGACATCGCTGTTGACGATATCCTGCATCGCCCGCACGATGCGCAGCGGATGAAGGGCAAATTGATTCAGCTGCGCGCCGCGGCGGTCGAGCAGCTCGCGCTGATGCTGGCGATCGGTGAGGATCTCCGCCGCCTGCGGGGTTAACACCAGCTTATGGCTGATGCGTCGGGTTAGTTTGTTCAGCGTCGCGGCGATATCACCCACCAGCTCCATATCGGGGGTGTAGTTACGCTCTTCATAAGCCGGCAGCACGTCGATATGTACCAGCGTCGCGTTACCGCGGTTCCACATCGCCGGTTCATACTCGACCGGGCTGTAGCCGATGCAGATGATCAGGTCGGCGAGGTGGAGCAGGCGGTCGCCGGCCTGGTTGTTAAACAGTCCGACCCGGCCGGCGAAGCGCGCAAAGTGCTGCTGATTGACCGCCCCGGCGGCCTGGTAGGTGCTGGTGACCGGAATATGACTCTGTTCCAGCAGCTGGTGCAGGGCGCGGCTGTTTTCCGGCTGGCTGGCCATCAGCCCGAGCAGGAAAACCGGGTTCCTGGCGGCGGCGATCATCTGCGCGACCTTCTCGATCGCCTCGTCAGGGGCCGCGCCCATTTGCGGGGCGTTGCCGACCGGGAGAATCGCGCCGTGGGTGGGTTGATCGACAACATCCTGCGGCAGGCTGATAAAGGCGCTGCCGGGGCGCCCCTGCTCAGCGGCGCGGAAAGCGTTGGAGACAACTTCCGCCAGCGCGTCGGCGGCGGTCACTTCAACGGCATATTTGGTCACCGGACTGAACATCGCCACGGTATCCATGCTTTGATGGACCAGTTTTGCCTTATCCGCCCGCTTAACCGCGCCACCCAGCGCCACCACCGGATCGCCCTCGCTGTTCGCGGTAGCCATCCCGGTAATCAGATTCGAACAGCCTGGGCCGGAGGTGACCAGCGCGACGCCCGCTTTACCGGTCAGGCGACCGACTGCCGCGGCCATAAAGGCGGCATTAGCTTCGTGGCGCACGGGAATAATCCGGATGGTGGAGTCCAGCAGCGAATCGAAGACTTTATCTATTTTCGCGCCGGGGATGCCGAAGACCTGGCGGACGCCCTGGGCCTCAAGCTGACTGACTATCATATCCGCGCCGTGCGCCCACTGGCGTTCGTGACGTTGATTGTCCATATGAAGCTCCTTAATTTTCTACCGCGCGAATGGCGGCGTCGAGATTGTCAGGATGCAAATCGGCCTGGAGAAAAGCGCTGTCGGCCGGGAGGTCAATCAGCAGTTTGTGGATCTCGCCGAAAGTCAGCACGCCGCTATCGAGCTGGTAATCCAGCAGATGGCCGCCGCCCTGACGATCGTCGGTGATGAAGTGTTCGTGATACCCGGCGACGTTAATCCCCTGCATATGCTGCGGGGTGCGAAAACCGACCAGTATCCCTTTGCGCTGGTTGAAGCGGAACACCGGCTGGTCGTCCAGAACATCGGTCATCGCCCGGTAGGGGGGAGTCTGGCGGGGTACGGTCCGGGTATGGGCGTGGCGAAAATGGCCGTCGATATGCAGGGCGCAGAACAGATTGTCGGAGGGGATCTGTCGGTCGATGATCTCATGCAACTGCTGGCGGTTTACCGGGTGGTCGAAGCTGACGCGGTGCTGCGGTCGAAACCAGGTCATCACCGCGAACGGTGTTTTTTGGTCCCCGCGGGCTTTGCGCGCGCTGCCGTCGGCGCGCAGCTGGTAGACCTCGCTGCTGAAGGCGATCAGTTCGCCATCGAGTTCGTTAAAGGTTCCGAGACCGAAATCGCCGTGGGTGAGCAGGTCGGCGATGGTGGTATTGCCCTCATAGACGCCGCTCAGGAGCGCGCTCATCAAAGAGGTCTGATAGAGCACGTTATCAGGCTGCTGGGCAGAAAAACCGCGTACGGTTTCGCACAGGCTTTGCTGGCAGGTGCATGCAGAAGAATGGGTCATCAGAGACTTCCTCGTTCAACAAATATAAGAAAGATTAAATAATTGTTGACCCGATTCAGCTCTCAGTTCCAATATACAAAGCATGCTGGTTTGAGACGTTTTTGATATGGAACTTCGTTATCTACGCTATTTTGTCGCCGTGGCCGAGGCGCGAAATTTCACCCGCGCCGCCAGGGAGCTTGGCATCTCTCAACCGCCATTAAGTCAGCAAATTCAGAGGCTTGAGAGGGAGATTGGTACGCCATTGCTGCGCCGTCTGACGCGGGGAATTGAGCTGACGGAAGCGGGAGAATCGTTTTATGAAGATGCCTGCCAGATCCTTGCTCTGAGCGACGCGGCGCTGGAAAAGACCAAAGGTATCGCCCGCGGGATGAACGGCAGGCTGGCGTTAGGTATCACCAGTTCTAATGCTTTTCATCCGCAGATTTTCGCGCTGCTGCGCCAGTTTCAGCGCCGCTATCCGGCGGTCGCCCTGCGCCAGGTCGAAGGCAATATGGCGGCGCTGATGAGCGCGCTGGGGGAAGGGGAGCTGGATATCGCCTTTGTGCGCCTGCCGTGCGAAAGCAGCAAAGCGTTTAACCTGCGCATTATCGATGTGGAGCCGATGGTTATCGCCCTGCACCGTGACCACCCGCTTGCCGGTGAGAACGCGCTATCGCTGGTACAACTGCAGGAGACCGCGCCGATTCTGTTTCCGCGTGAGGTGGCCCCGGGACTGTATGAGCAGGTCTTTAATAGCTGTTTGCGCGCCGGTATCGATATGCAGCAGGCGAGTCAATCTTCGCAACTCTCCTCCTCCTTAAGCATGGTGGCTGCCGGATTTGGTTTCGCGCTGGTGCCACAGTCGATGACCTGTATCCACCATCCCGACGTCATCTATCGCCCGTTATCGGGGACGCCGGTGACGACCGATGTTGCGATTGCGTGGCGGCGATTCGAACGATCGCGAACGGTAAAACGTTTTCTGGAGATGTTTTAGCCGCTCCGGTGGGCTATCGGAGCCGTATCAGCGGTCGGGTTGTGGCTATGAGAGGTAGACGTTAGCCGCCGTCGGACCGCGCAGGCCGTTGACCCGGCGAAATTCAACGCGAATACCTGGAATTATGGTTTCTGATTCACCAGGGGATAATGCAGAAATATGGACCTGAACGTCTTTACGACCATCGGAGGGAATTATAAGGCCTTTGCCGGTTTTATTATCAAACGCTTTGACAATGCCTGTCATTTTTTGGAACAAATAAAATCCTTGTAAAAATAAGTACCGGCGAACTATACATTAATCGAACAATAAAGCTATCGATTTAATTTTTTACCGGAGCAGGCTTCCGGATGGCTAAAATAAATCTTGCTAATAAATATACCCTGTGCCTTAATAGCCAGGTCGGTTTGTAAGACAGAAAGCAGTTCACTAAAGCAGTCCTCATTTCCAGGCGTTATCGCTGATACCTCCTTCCTTGAGTCCCTCCATTAAGTGTTAAGTTGATTCTGTAGCGCAAACCAGTTTGCCGATTAAGGGCTCATAAAAAGGAATATCGAATGTCGAATAAAATGACTGGTTTAGTCAAATGGTTTAACGCAGATAAAGGCTTCGGCTTCATTACGCCGGCCGACGGCAGCAAGGACATCTTCGTCCACTTTTCTGCGATTCAAAGCGAAGACTTCCGCACCCTGTTTGAAGGGCAGAAGGTTGAGTTTGTGGTCGGCAGCGGCGCGAAAGGCCCGGCGGCGACAAACGTTTCCATCGTAGGCTAAGTATGCTGAACATGGGCGGGTCTGCGATAACGAAGACGGCAGCAGCCTGAGTAGACAGATTTACCCGTGGAACAGACAGAATAGATTTATTTAAAACCCGCCAGAGTGCGGGTTTTCTATTTGCCAAAAAAATAACAACCGATTGTGCCATTCATTCAAGGTGATAAGAATAATCTAATCAGTGTTGGATTTCGTGGAACAATCAGCGTCTGGCATCTAGAGATTAAGCAGCATTTTTTGCTGTTGTCTGGAAGAGTTTGTGGCAGTAAGGGCAAATGAGCTGGGCGCCTTTTTGTACTCGGCTGAAGCTGTGTTCTGAATCCTGGGAGCAATTAGGGCAGGTGCATTTTACAAGATAATTACGGCGGCTTTTGGCATCTTTTCGATCTGACATATGATTTCCTTCCTGATTTAATGGCCTGAAACCATACATCATTATTAAATAAATAGCCCGAACTCATTGTCTTTTGCCGAAAATAAACCGACGGCAGGAAAATATCCCGCCGGAAAAATGAGGCGCCTGCTCAGCAGGAACGGGCGCCTCCTGAGCAGGTTGTCGGTTATTGCGCGACCCAGCCGCCGTCCATGTTCCATGCCGCGCCACGCACCTGGGCGGCGCCTTCGCTACAGAGAAACAGCGCCAGTTCACCCAGCTGTTCCGGGGTGACAAACTCGCCGGAGGGCTGCTTTTCCGCCAGCAGCTGTTCGCGGGCCTGCTCAGGGTCGCTACCTTCAGCGATGCGTTTATCGATCTGCTGCTGTACCAGCGGGGTTAGCACCCAGCCGGGACAAATCGCATTGCAGGTCACGCCGGTTCTGGCTGTCTCCAGCGCCAGCGTTTTGCTCAGGCCGATCACGCCGTGTTTGGCCGCGACGTAGGCCGACTTATCCTTCGAGGCCACCAGGCCGTGAACCGAGGCAATATTGATAATGCGCCCCCAGTTACGCGCCCGCATCCCGGGGAGCGCCAGACGACTGGTGTGAAAAACGCTGGAGAGGTTGATAGCTATAATATCGTTCCACTTCTCTACGGCAAAATGCTCCACCGGCGCCACGTGCTGGATCCCGGCGTTATTAATCACAATATCCACGCCGCCAAATTGTGCCTCGGCGTAGGCCATCATCGCCTCAATTTGCTGCACATCGCGCAGGTCGGCATCGTGATAGCCCGGGGTTTTGCCGATTTGCGCCACTTCCGCGCGCGCGGATGCGCTATCGCCAAAGCCGTTGAGGATCAGCTGCGCGCCGGATTTTGCCAGTACCTTCGCGATCCCTAAACCGATACCGCTTGTTGAGCCGGTGACCAGCGCCACCTTTCCGTTCAGATTCATGCTATTTTCCTTCATGATGCCGGTGAAATATTGTCGCATCAGACAATGCCGGTTAAATAGAAGACGGCAATGACAAACAGAACCGCCAGACTTTTAATCAGGGTAATGGCAAAAATGCCGCCGTAGGCCTGACGATGGCTGAGGCCGGTAATCGCCAGCAGGGTGATTACCGCGCCATTATGCGGCAGCGTATCCATACCGCCGCTGGCCATCGAGGCCACGCGATGCAGCACCTCCAGCGGAATATCGGCGGCGTGGGCGGCAGCGATAAAGGTCTCCGACATCGCCGCGAGGGCGATACTCATCCCGCCCGATGCGGAACCGGTAATCCCCGCCAGCACCGTCACGCTGATGGCTTCATTCAGCAGCGGGTTGGGAATGGCCGTCAGCGCTTTTGACAAAACCAGGAAACCGGGCAGCGCGGCAATGACGGCGCCAAAGCCATATTCCGAAGCCGTATTCATCGCCGCGAGAATAGCGCCGCTAACGGCGGTGCGGCTGCCTTCCGCCAGACGCCCGCGGATATTGCGAAAGCCGAACACCAGCACCACGACAATGCCAGCCAGCAGCGCTGCTTCAACGGCCCAGATCGCGGTGATTTTGCCCACTTCGGTGACGATCGGCTTCGCCAGTCCCGGTAAAACCAGCTCGTGAGTGGTACCGTACCACCGCGGGATCCAGCGGGTAAACAGCAGGTTCAGGATCCCAACCAGCAGCAGCGGGGCAATGGCTATCAGCGGATGGGGAAGGTTGATGTTGTCCGGCGTGTCCGGCTCGTTTTGTAAATCCGTGCCGTAACCTTCTCCCGCGTGCTGGGCTTTACGGCGTTGACGTTCCAGCCAGAGCAGACCGAAGGTGATGATAAACAGCGATCCTATCGTTCCAAGCCAGGGGGCTGCCCAGGCGTTGGTGCCAAAGAAACTGGTGGGAATAATGTTCTGGATCTGCGGCGTCCCGGGCAGGGCATCCATGGTGAATGAAAACGCCCCCAGCGCAACGGTGGCCGGAATCAGCCGTTTGGGGATAGCGCTCTGGTGGAACAGCTCGGCGGCAAACGGGTAGACCGCGAAGGCCACCACAAACAGCGAGACGCCGCCATAGGTTAGCAGGGCGCAAACCAGGACGATGACCGGGATGGCGTGACGTCGGCCGAGGATCTGAATGGCGGCGGCGACGATGGCGCGCGAGAAGCCCGACAGCTCAATAAGCTTGCCGAACACCGCGCCCAGCAGAAACACCGGGAAGTAGAGTTTTACAAACCCGACCATTTTTTCCATAAACAGACCGGTAAAGGTCGGTCCTACTGCGCCAGGGTCGGTGAGCAGTACTGCGCCGAGGGCGGCGATAGGGGCAAAGAGGATAACGCTATATCCTCGATAGGCCGCCAGCATCAGTAATGCCAGCGCGGCCAGGGCAATCAAAACACTCATCACGACACCTCACTCTCATTGTTATTGTGGGCTACAGTTCGAGACGCTACGGTTTCAGGGCATAGCGCAGGAGGTGCTCCCGACGCGACTGGATACGCGCCATTCGGGCATTATCCCAGCGATAAAATCCTTGCCCGCTGCGCGCACCGGTCTCGCCCCTGGCGACCTTTTCCGCCACCAGTTCCATCATTTGTGCGCCGCCGGCCAGCTCCGGCAGCAGGTGCTGACAAATATCCTGCACCGTCGCCAGCCCGGTCATATCGGCCGCCTCCAGCGGACCGACCATCGCGTAGCGGCGGCCGAGGGAGGCGCGCATGACCCGATCTACCACTTCCGGTGAGGCGATACCGCTGTGGACGATATGCAGCGCCTCGCGCAGCAAAGCGAACTGCAGGCGATTGCCGACGAACCCCGGCGCCGCACGCTGAAGCACCACCGCTTCCAGCGCCGCGGTGGCGAAAAAGTCGCTCACCAGCGCGGGGAGGTCCGGGCGCGTGGCGCTGCCGGGCACCACTTCCACAAGCGGAATAAAGTGCGGCGGGTGCCAGAAGTGGGCGATTAACAGCCGCTGCGGGTGGAGCATACCCGCCGCGAGGCTATCCGGCGGCAGGCCGCTGGTGTTGCTGGCAATGATCGCATCGTCGGCAATCAGCGTTTCCAGCTGAGCGTACAGCGCATGTTTGAGCGGCAAACGTTCGGGAATCGCCTCAATCAGCAGCGTCGATTCCGCCAGATCGCTGAGGCTGGTGGTCCCGGTTAAGCGCGCCAGAACCGCCTGCTGGTGGGCGGCGTCAAATTGTCCGCTCTCCTGCAGTTCATGCAAAATAGCGGCGGCAACGGCAGGGACTTCCGCCAGACGCGTCGGGTCGGTGTCGTAAAGCCGTACCCGGTGGCCGTGGCGAGCAAAGTGGCAGGCGATACCGATACCCATCAGTCCGGCGCCGAGCACCGCCAGCGTTGGTTTATACATAGTGACTCCTGTTAACGTGCGATCGTCATGGCGATACCCTGTCCGCCGCCCACGCAGAGGGTGGCAAGCCCTTTACTGACGCTCCGGCGCTGCATTTCATGCAGCAGGGTGACGAGGATCCGGCAGCCGGAGGCGCCGATAGGGTGGCCGAGGGCAATGGCGCCGCCGTTGACGTTGACCTTGCTGCTCTCCCAGCCCAGGGACTGGCCAACCGCCAGCGCCTGAACGGCAAACGCCTCGTTAGCCTCAATTAAATCCACCTCATCCAGCTGCCATCCGGCCCGGGCCAGCGCCATCTCGCAGGCGCTGACGGGACCAATGCCCATGATCGCCGGATCGACGCCTGCCACGGCGCTGCTGACAATGCGTCCCAGTACCGGCAGTCCCCGCTCCCGGGCTTTGTCAGCGCTCATCAGGAGTACCGCCGCCGCGCCGTCGTTAAGCGAAGAGGCGTTCCCGGCGGTGACGGTGCCGTTTTCCACGCGGAACGCAGGGCGCAGCTGCGCCAGCTGCTCTGGAGTGGTGGCCGGGCGGGGCTGCTCGTCGCGGGTAATGGTCTGCGGCGGTTGCTTCCCCTGTCTGACGACGACCGGCACGATCTCTTGTTCAAAGCGGCCCGCGTCGATCGCCGCCGCCGCTTTCTGCTGTGAACCGGCGGCAAAGGCGTCCTGCTGTTGGCGATCGATGGCATAGCGGTCGGCGAGATTTTCTGCCGTTACGCCCATGTGATAGTCGTTGAAAGCATCCCACAGGCCGTCCTGAATCATGCTGTCCCGCATGCTGCTATGGCCGATGCGTAGCCCGGCACGGGCGCCGTCAATCAGATAGGGGGCATTGCTCATGCTCTCCTGCCCCCCGGCGATGACCACCTGGGCGTCGTCGCTGCGGATCGCCTGCACCGCTTGCTGCACGGCTTTCAGCCCGGAACCGCAAACCAGATTCACCGTCACTGCCGGACAGTCGATCGGCAGACCGGCGCGTAAGGCCGTCTGGCGCGCCGGATTCTGCCCGCAGCCGGCGGTTAAAACCTGGCCGAAAATAAGCTCGTCGACTTCCGTTACCGACAGCGAGCAGCGGGCCAGCAGGCTGCGCACGACTTCGGCGCCGAGGTCAACGGCGGAAAGCGCTGAGAATACGCCGCGAAAGCTGCCGATGGGCGTTCTGACCGCACTGACAATCACCACTTCTTTCATGTTGCCTCCTCAGTTGAAACGCATTTCACAGACGTCGTCCGGGACAATCAGGCGTCCGGCGGTTTTGCGCCTGATGTCGTCGAGGGTGACGCCCGGCGCGTGTTCGCGCAGGACGAAGGCCCCGTCGCGTATCTCCAGCAGGGCGAGGTCGGTCAGTACCCGCCGAATACAGCCGACGCCGGTCAGCGGCAAGGTACAGCGCGGCAGGAGTTTGGATTCGCCGCTTTTCGAGGCGTGGGTCATCACCACGATGATGTTTTGTGCCCCGGCCACCAGATCCATTGCGCCGCCCATGCCTTTCACCATTTTTCCCGGGATCATCCACGAGGCGATATTGCCCTCAACGTCAACTTCAAAGGCGCCGAGAACGGTCAGATCGACATGACCGCCGCGGATCATGGCGAAGGACTGCGCGGAGTCGAAGATCGCCGCGCCGGTCCGGGCGGTGACCGTCTGTTTCCCGGCGTTGATCATGTCGGCGTCGAGCTCCGCCTCGTGCGGAAAACCGCCCATACCGAGCAGGCCGTTTTCGGATTGCAGCATGACGTCAACGCCTGCCGGGATGTAGTTGGCCACCAGCGTCGGGATGCCGATCCCGAGATTGACGTAGTCGCCATCGCGCAGCTCCCGGGCGACGCGGGCAGCCATTTGTTCGCGAGTCAGCATAATCAGAGGCTCCCTGCGCGCAGCGTGCGCTGTTCAATGCGTTTCTCGAACTGGCCGACGATCAGCCGGTCGACGTAGATGCCGGGGGTGTGGATTGAAGAGGGCGGAAGTTCCCCCGGCGGGACGATCTCTTCAACCTCGACCACCGTAATGCGCCCGGCGGCGGCCATCAGCGGATTAAAGTTTTGCGCCGTATGGCGATAGATCACGTTGCCGTACCAGTCCGCCTTCCAGCCTTTGATGAGAGCGAAGTCGCCGGTGATGGCCTCTTCGAGGATGTAGTGCTTACCGGCAAACTGGCGCACCTCTTTTCCTTCCGCCACCGGCGTACCGTAGCCGGTGGCGGTGTAAAAACCGGGGATGCCTGCGCCGCCGGCGCGAACTTTTTCCGCCAGCGTGCCTTGTGGGGTCAGCTCCACCTGCAGTTCGCCGCTGAGCGCCTGCTGCGCAAAGAGGGCGTTTTCGCCGACATATGAGGCCACCACTTTGCGTACCTGGCGCGTCTCCAGCAGGATGCCAAGACCGAAACCGTCGACGCCGCAGTTATTTGATACCACCGTCAGCCCCTGTACGTTCCGGCGTTTGACTTCGGCAATCAAATTTTCGGGAATGCCGCACAGGCCAAAACCGCCGGCCAGCACGGTCATACCATCCGTTAACCCTTCCAGCGCCGCTTCGTAGCTGGCGACGCGCTTATCCAGTCCTGCCATGTTTCACCTCTGCTGGCTTGCGATGGGGCTATCATTGGCGGCGCAGACTGATTTGTTAATTTTGAATTTGTGACCTACTCATTGGGTTTTCTTATTAATTTGTTGTTAACTAAATTTTTTCAATTAGTTAACGGGATGAAAAATGAGAATGAGTGTCAAACAGTTACGCGCGTTTTTAGCGGTAGCTCACACTCTGAATTTTGCCCACGCCAGCGAACGGCTGAATATTTCGCAGCCGGCCCTCAGTCTGACCATCAAAGGACTGGAGGAGGGGCTCGGCGGCGCATTGCTGCAACGCAGCACCCGCCGGGTGACGCTGACTCAGGAGGGGGAGATCTTTTTACCGATGGCTCGTCAGCTGCTGGCCGACTGGGATAACGCCGAAGAGGCGATGCGCCAGAGCTTTACCCTGCAGCGTGGCAAAATCTCGATCGCGGCCATGCCCTCGTTTGCGGCAAACGTCCTGCCCGAGGTGTTGAAAGCCTTTCGCGATCGCTATGCCGGAATTAACGTGACCGTTCACGATGTGATTAACGAGCAGGTGATAGAAATGGTTCGTGAAGGGCGGGTGGAGATGGGGATCGCCTTTGAGCCGGCGCCAACCAATAATCTGCTGTTTACGCCGCTGGGCGTTGACCGTTTTATCGCGATTGTGCCGAAATCATCGCCCCTGGCCGGTAAACATCGTCTCTCCTGGCGCGAGCTGTTGACGCTGGATTTTATTACGCTGCAGCGGCCTTCGGCGGTCCGCCTGATGCTTGAAGAGGAGCTGGCGCGCAGCGGTCGTCAACTGGATGTTGCGCTGGAGAGTCACCAGCTGGTGACGGTCGGCAGAATGGTGGCCAGCGGCCTCGGCGGCAGCGCCGTCCCGGCGCTCTGCCAGTCGCAGATGCAGGCGCTGGGCGCCGTATGTCTGCCGCTGGATAACCCGCCGATTGAGAAGTGTGTCGGGGTGATCCATGCCGGTCATCTGCAGCTGTCGAAGGCGGCGCAGGCGTTGCTGGGCACGCTGAAGGGGGCATTTACGGCTTGACTGACGGGCGAGGATAAAAAAAACCGGCGTGGTTAGCCGGTTCAGGAATCAGATTTTGCAGGCGTCGCCACAATCATCATCGGCAACGATCGCTTCGGCTTTTTTGTCAGCGTCTTCAAGGCGTTCGGCATTGCGCTCTTGCGCTTCTTCCAGACCGCTGAAGACCAGATTGTCGAGATCAATTTCCATGAGTTACCCACTTTAGTTCACTTTTGACTGGGGTCAGATTATAGAGCAAAACCATGCCAGGATGAACCCTCGGCGCCCCGTTACCGCACAGAGCGGTAATAGCGTGGCGCCGCGTGATATTTTCATCTGACGCCAGAAGAGACTGCCAATAATAAGAGTTGACATCCCCCCGCCTTTAATTATAGGTGTGAGAATGATTATCTACCTATTTATTAAATGAAAAGACAACGACTCACTAATCAAGCGTTGACTTGAACTATTTATGATATTATGGCCGCGATTATGGTTGATTCTATGGATCTTGATCAATGGCTCAAACAGCAACAGTTGCCATCAAAGAATGGCGAAAAAATAATAAATTGATTTGTCAAATTAAACTCAAATATAAAAAGGTCTTACGAAAATGCAGAGAAATACCTCTCGCAGGGGGAAAGTATAAGGAATATCAAGCGCTTTGTGATAAATATGTTTGCGCCAGATTAACCGGTGCAACGCAGGGGCTGGTCAGTTTTCAGGATAAGCCGTTCAAAGCCTATTTAAATAAAAAAATGTCAAGAAGAGCCAAGCTGGATATTGCCTATGGCTCCTTGATTTTTATCGAGAAAACCTTTAGCGCAGCCGCGCTTCCACAGCTGTATAACGTGGTGGAGTATGGGCTGACCGTGGCGGAAATTCCGCTGAAAAACGGTAGCCACATTGCGGTGAAATTGCTGGCTTCGCCTTTTCAGGAAGAGGGCGAACTGATGCTATTAATGCTTCAGGATGGAAAACGCATTTACAGCATCTGTTTTTCCTGCACCGAGGATGGCCGGGCTTATATCGGCGGCATTCAGGGAGGGAAGGATATTGCCAATGATGAAATTAAAGTGCTGACTAAAGAGCTGCACGGCACCCGACCGAAAAATTTAATTATCTCTCTGCTATATGGTTTTTTACAGCATAGCGATATTAAAGAGATCTATGCCATCGACTCCGATTTTCACGTCAAAAGCGAGAAAGTACAAACCAGTTATGCTGCGCTGTGGCTGGAAGTCGGGGGCGAAAAACATCGTCGCGGCTGGTATAAATTACCGCCGCAGGAGATCAAAAAAAGTATAGAAGAGGTCAAAAGCAAACATCGCAGTCAGTTTATCAAACGCGAAGGTTTGAAGGAGCTGGCGCAGCTGGAAATGAAGGCTGCTCTGCGGCAAATCAGTGGGTCCCGGCCCGTAAACTAATTTGCACCTACCGGTGTGCTGGCCCACAGGGGGCTGTTGGCCAGCCATCTCCCGCCCGTTTATCCTCCTCTGGTGATTTATCACGCGCTTTATCACCGTTTCTGATGCAACTTCCGTTTATATATTAAAAAATTTTAAACATTTAATGCTGGTTTGTTTTACATAACTTTTACAAATCCATATACTTTATTACGTTCTTCGCTCGGCTCATGAGCGTCCAACCAGGATGTTATGCGGTCTGTATCCGATTTGTTTGGATCGGATGCTGTTAAAAATAAATATATTGGTTATAACGACTAAAGTCGTATGGGATGAGATATGGACGAACAGCGAGGTAGCGGCAGGAGGATCTTCTTCACCGTCTACCGGGTTATATTTGTATTACTCAGTTTTTGTACTGGACTCTTTTTCACTTTCTGGGGCGGTAAGCTCCTGACTCTGGGCGGTAGCGCCTGGTACCTGTTGGCTGGAGTGGCCTATCTGCTTATCGCCATCGGATACCTTATCCGCAGTCAATACGTCCTCCCTTTCACCATCGTGACCTTCTTACTGACCCTTGTCTGGGCGCTTTATGAAGTGCAGCTCAGCTACTGGGGACTGATTCCTCGTCTGGTGGTTCCGGCTCTGCTGCTGATGCTGGGCCTGTGGCTGGCCACAACGCTGCCGGTCAAACGCACCGCGGTCCGCTATGCGAACTGGAGCGCCTCGGCGATTTTCATCGCGCTGCTGGCGACGCTGGTCTCGGCGTTTTCTCCCCACGGTGGCATTCATCATGGCGTGGTGAAAGCCGCCGCCGATAGTAAGCCAACCCTCGCTTCCCAAAGCGACAACTGGGAGTTTTTCGCCCGCGATGCCTCAGGTACCCGTTTTGCTCCATACGATGACATTACCCCGGAGAACGTGAAAAACCTGAAGGTGGCGTGGACCTACCACACCGGCCGCCGGGTAAGCGGCCCGGGGATCGGGGTGGATGAGAATACGCCGCTGCAAATTGGCGATACGCTCTACTCCTGTACGCCGCTGAACGTGGTCACCGCCCTGGATGCGGATACCGGGAAAGCGCGCTGGCGCTTTGACCCACACGCGCAGACCGCAGAGCACGTTACCTGCCGCGGCGTCGGCTACTATGATGTGCAAAACGATACGACGCTGACGGCGCAGGAGAAAGCCAGCCCGGACCTGCAGCAGTGTCCGCAGCGGATTCTGGTCTCTACCGTCGATGCGCGCCTGCTGGCGCTGAACGCCAAAACCGGCGAGCTGTGCGATAACTTCGGCCGCCACGGTAGCGTCGATCTCAAGCAGGGGATGGACAACACCGAAAACAGCAAGCGCTACCATCCGACTTCGACGCCGGTGATCATGGGGCATATTGCGATACTGGGCGGCTGGGTTCGCGATATTATTCACGGCGAACCTTCCGGCGTGGTCCGCGCCTTCGATGTGCGCAGCGGCAACGTGGTTTGGGCCTGGGATGTGGGGCAACCGGAAAATGTGACCGATCCGCAAAAAGGGCGGGTGTACACACTCGAAACGCCGAACGTGTGGACGGTTCCGGGCTTTGATAAAGAGCTGAACCTGGTTTATCTGCCGACCGGCAACGGTCCGCCGGATTACTGGGGCGGCGATCGTAATGAGGCCAAAGAGAAGTACGGCTCTTCGGTGGTGGCGGTGGATGCCAGCACCGGTGAAACAAAATGGGTCTTCCAGACCGTTCACCATGATGTCTGGGACTATGATTTGCCGTCTCAGCCGGTGCTGTTCCATATGAAAAATGACCAGGGCGAAGAGGTTCCGGTCCTGATTCAGACCACCAAAACCGGTCAGATCTATGTTCTCGATCGTCGCACGGGCAAACCGGTGACGCGCGTTGAGGAACGGCCGGTAGCGCACGCAGGCGCAGAAGGCGAACGTCTTTCTACCACGCAGCCGTTCTCGACCGGGATGCCGCAGCTCGGCGTTGAGCCGTTAACCGAGAAATCCATGTGGGGCGTGACGCCGTTTGACCAGCTGATGTGCCGCATTGACTTCAAAGAGTCCACCTACCTTGGAATGTATACGCCGCCGTCAGAGAAGCCGTATATCGAATGGCCGAGCCTGCTGGGCGGCATGAACTGGGGCGGCATCACCATCGATGAACGCACCGGGACGCTGTTTGTTAACGACATGCGTATGCCGCTGAGAATGTCTCTGGTGCGTCAGGAAGATATGGCGAAATACAAGGTCTCCACCGACGAAGTCCCGGGCTTTATGGGCACCGTCCGTCCGCAGATCGCCGGGCCATATGGCGGCGTGCGGATCGATATTCTGCAATCCGCGCTGGGGATTCCGTGTAATACGCCGCCGTTCGGCACGATGAGCGCCATCGATCTCAATACTCGTCAGCTGATGTGGCAGGTTCCGATGGGCTCCGTCGAGGATACCGGTCCGCTGGGTCTGAAAACCCACATGCATATCCCGCTGGGTATGCCGACGCTGGGCGGCCCGACCTCGACCGCTTCCGGGCTGATCTTCTTTGCCGGGACCCAGGATAACTACCTGCGGGCGCTGGATTCCGCAACCGGTAAAGAGCTGTGGCGCGCGCGTCTGCCGGTAGGCGCAGTGGCCGCGCCGCTGATCTACAAATCGCCGAAAACGGGCAAGGAGTATGTGGTGATCTCCGCCGGCGGCGCCAGCCACTCCCCGGATGTGGGCGATGATATTATTGCCTATGCGCTGGAAGAGTAGCGCCCTGAAGGCGGCGTATTGAGTTCGCCGCTCCGCCAGGTTAAAACCAGCCAGCGTCATTGCTGACTGGTTTTTTTTTGCCTCAGCTCAGGTGTCGGCCACGTTGACCGACAGTCGCAGGGCCTCGCGCTTTAGCAGGAGGCGACCACCTCATGGCAGGCCACAAAGTGGCCGGCGGCTATCTCACGCAGCGTGGGGATTTCGCGGCGACAGCGGTCGTTAGCGCTCGGGCAGCGTGAAGAAAAACGACAGCCGGGCGGCGGATTCGCGGGATCGGGGATCTCGCCTTGTACAACCGCGACGGGTTCGGCGTGCGGCTCGAGCGTCGGTACCGCCGCCAGCAGCGCCTGGGTGTAAGGGTGGCGCGGTTGGGCAAACAGCGCATCGCGACTGGCGGTCTCCACCAATTGTCCGAGATACATCACCGCCACGTCATCGCAGAGATGCTCCACCACGCCAAGGTCATGGGAGATAAACAGAAAGGTAACGCCGAAATCGTCGCGCAGATCGGAAAACAGGTTGATGATCTGCGCCTGGATAGAGACATCCAGCGCCGAGATCGGCTCGTCGGCAATGATAAAGTCCGGGTTGAGAATCAGCGCCCGGGCAATCCCGATACGCTGGCGCTGACCGCCCGAGAACTCATGTGGAAAGCGATTGTAGTGGTGGGGCGCGAGGCCGCAGATCTGCATGACCGCAATCACCTTGTCATAGAGTTCCGCCCGGCTGCACAGTTTATGCTGCAGCATGGCTTCGCCAATCGCCTCGCCAACGCGAATCCGCGGGTTCAGTGAACTGTAGGGATCCTGAAACACCAGCTGGATTTTAGGGCGTAGCGCCTGCATCTCCTGCGAGGAGAGGGCGGAGAGCTCCCGGCCCCGGTATTTCACGCTACCGGCGCTCTTCTCGTATAGCCCCAGTAGCGTGCGCCCCACGGTCGTTTTCCCGCTGCCGGATTCGCCCACCAGGCCGAAAATGGTCCCCTGGCGGATGCGAAAGCTGACGCCGTCCACCGCCCGTAGCTGCCCGGTTTGCTGGCCAAACAGCCCCTCGCGCAGCGGAAAGTGCTTTTTTAATCCTTCGACTTCAATGACATATTCATGGCTTTCAGTGTTCATGCAACCGGCCCCGCGGATAGGGTGTGAAAGCAGGAGGCCTGCCGCGTTGTTCCCAATAACGGAGGGAGACTCTGGCGGCAGACTGCGCTGGCCCGCTGGCAGCGGTCGGCAAAGGCGCAGCCGGCCGGCAGGGCGGCCAGATCCGGCACCTGGCCGGGAATTGAGTACAGGCGACGGCGTCGTTCGCCGGGCACCGGACGCGAGGCGATCAGCCCCTGAGTATAGGGATGCTGCGGGTGGCGTAAGATCTCGGCCGTCGGGCCAGACTCGACCACCCGGCCGGCGTACATCACCACCACCTGTTCCGCCATTTGCGCAATCACGCCCAAATCGTGGGCGATCAGCAGCATCGCCATCCGCCTGGACTGCGCCCGATCGCGCAGCAGGCGCAGGATTTGCGCCTGAACGGTGACATCCAGCGCGGTGGTGGGTTCATCGGCGATCAGCAGCTTCGGTTGGCAGCTCAGCGCCATGGCAATCATCACGCGCTGTAGCATCCCGCCGGAGAGCTGGTGCGGGTAGCTGTTCATCAGGCTATCCGCGCGCGCCAGCCCCACTTCGCTTATCAAACGGGTGGCGTGGAGCCAGGCGGCTTTGGGCGTTTCGCCACGGTGGCGAATGAGCGGCTCGCACAGCTGCTCGCCGATGGTCAGCACCGGGTTCAGCGCGGTCATCGGTTCCTGAAAGATCATCGCCAGCTGGTTGCCGCGCAGGTCGGCCATAGGGTTGGCTTTCAGACGCAGCAGGTCCTGCCCGTCAAAGAGGATTTCGCCGCTATCAATACGCGCGGCCTGGGGCGGCAGCAGGCCCATTAAGGCCATGGCGGTGACGCTTTTTCCACAGCCGGATTCGCCGACGATCCCAACGGTCTGGCCGGCATGAATAGCGAACGACACCTCCTGTACCGCCCGCACACGCTGTTTTTCAGCGGCGAAGGAGACCGAGAGTTGTCGGAAAGTGATTAACGGGGCGCTCATTTCAGCCTCTGTTTCATTTTCGGATCCATCGCATCGCGCAGGCCGTCGCCCAGCACGTTAATGGCAATCACGGTGATAAAAATGGCGATACCCGGCGGCATCCATAGCCACGGACGACGCTGGAAATCGATCAGGCTGTTGGCGGCGTCCATCATATTGCCCCAGGAGGGCGTGGGGGGAACCACCCCCAGTCCAAGGTAGCTGAGCGCCGATTCGCTCAGAATGGCATTTGCCACCGCCATGGTGGCCATAACCACCAGAATCGGAATGGTATTGGGCAGCAGATGGCCAAACAGGCGACGGCGCGCGGAGAGGCCCAGCACCCGGGTTGCCAGCATGAAATCACGTTCGCGCAGCGACAGGCATTGACCCCGCACCAGCCGCGCCAGCTTTGGCCACTCCAGCAGGCTGAGCATCACCACGACCATATAGATCCGGGCATCCGGGGAAAAATCGAGCTCGGATAACATCGCGCCAGCGACGATCAGCAGCGGCAGGCCGGGAATCGTCATGACCAGGTCCGCCAGGCGCATGATCAGCTTATCGGTCAGGCCGCCGGCATAGCCGGAGACGGCGCCGAGCAGGTAGCCCAGCGCCACCGACAGCAGCATGGTGAGCAGGCCAATAATCAACGAAATACGTCCGGCCATCAGCAGGCGGGTGTAGACATCGCGGCCGAGAAAGTCGGTGCCCAGCCAGTGCTCAGCGCCGGGCGGCTTGTTAATCATCAGGACATCGGTGGCATCATCTTTCCACGGCGACCACAGCGGCCCCAGCACGCACCAGGCGGCCATTACCGCCAGCAGCAGCAGGCAAAACATGGCCAGCCGGTTGCGTTTAAGCGACCGCCAGGCCTGGCGCCACGGTGACGGGGTGATCATAGCGAGCGCCGGAATCTCCGCCTTGCGCAGGCGACGTGGCGTTGAAAACAGAGTGTTAAACATGATTATGACCTCAGCCGAATCCGCGGGTCGGCCCACGCGTAGAGAACATCGGCTATCAGGTTGCCCAGAATGGTGAGCACCGCCAGAAACAGGGTAAATCCCATCAGTACCGGATAATCGCGGGCGGCCAGCGAGTCGATATGAATATGCCCGGCCCCGGGCCAGTTAAAGACCTTTTCCGTGATGATGGCGCCGGAAAACAGTCCCGGTAACTCGAAGCCGAGCAGCGTGATAATGGGCAGCAGCGCATTGCGCAGCGCGTGTTTGAAGATCACCGTCCGTTCATGCAGCCCTTTGGCGCGGGCGGTACGAATAAAATCCATTCTGACCACGTCAAGCATACTGGCGCGGAAGTAGCGCGTCAGGCTGCCGGCCTGCAGCATCACCAGCGCCAGAACCGGCAGCACCAGGTGCGCGGCCACCTGCAGGATATAGCCCCAGCCGCGGTCATCGCTGCCGGTGTTGGTCATTCCGCCAACCGGCAGCCAGTGCAGATCCACGGCGAACCACTTAATCAGCAGCAGACAGAGGAAAAAGGTTGGAAAGGACATCGCGGCAAAGACCGCCACGCTCACCAGGTGGTCAAACAGCGAGTTTGGCTTCATGGCGGAGACGATACCCACCGTCAGGCCGATGCCCCAGTAAAAAACCAGCGCAATGCTTGCCAGCAGGAACGAGTTCCAGATGTACTGGTTTAGCAGCTGGCTGACCGGAATCTGGTACTGCAACGAGAAACCGAGATCGCCTCGCAGCAGCTGGCCGAGCCAGTGCAGATAGCGGGTCAACAGCGGTTGGTCGAGGCCATAGATGGCTTTGAGTTCGGCGGCGCGAGCGGCAGTGAGGGTAATATTACCGTCGATAAAGTCGCCGGGCGTTTTGGCAAACAGCATAAAAATAATCAATGAGGCCAGTAGCAGCATCGGCAGCGTTTGCAGCAGCCGTCTCAGGATAAAATTTCTCATAACATTCTCACATCAGCCGCCGGGTTATTCCGGCGGCTGTGATGGTTACCTGGCGATTTTCACATCCGGCAGGCTGCCGGTCAGGCCGTTATAAATATCCGGTTTAAAACCGGATACCCTGGCGCTGCTGGCCGAGAGAATCTGGCGGTAGCCGAGAAGAATGACCGGCGGGTCTTCCGCCAGCACCTGATACAGCTGGTGGTAAATCGGCTTACGTTTTTCGACGTCGAGCACGGCGTTGCCCGCGTTAATCAGCTTATCGACCTGTGGATTGTTATAGCCTGACTCTTTGGCTTCAGTGCTGTAGAAATCCCATACACCATCGTGCGGGTCGTTGAGCGTGCTGGTGCTAAAGGAGGCCAGGTCATAGTTGCCCGCTTTACGCTGGGCCATCAGGGCGTTGAAGTCGACCACCTGCGGCTTGAGCACGACGCCGATCTGCTGCCAGTTCTCTTTGGCAATCGGGATCAGCGCATCGTTGAGCACCTTCTTACTGACCAGCAGCGTCAGCTCCAGACGCTGGCCGTCTTTCACGCGGATGCCGTCCGGACCCGGTTTCCAGCCCGCTTCATCGAGCAGTTTTTTCGCCTGCGCCGGATCGTAGTGATACGGGTTAACCCCCTGCGGATTGTAGGCCCAGGAGATAGGGGCGATCGGTTCAACGGCCACCTTGCCATAGCCCTGGTACACCACATCGATCAGCTTCTGGCGGTCGAGGCCGTAAATCAGCGCCTGACGAACTTTGACCTCCTTCAGCGCCGGACGACGGACGTTAAACTCCACCTGGCTGTAATCGCTGGAGCCGTAGAGGTTGATATTGGCGAAGCCGAGCATTCTCAGCTGTTCGATATCGTCCGGGCGCGAGGTAAAGGCGTCGTAGTCGGTTTCGCCGGTCTGGAACAGCTGGAAGTTGGTCGACGGGTTGGTGACGCGGTAGATAAAGCGCGGCGTCGGCGGTGTGCCGCGGTAGAAGTGGCTGTTAGCGTGGAAACGAATCTCCTGGCCCGGAATATATTTGTCATAGACGTAAGGACCGTTGCCCAGCGGTTTTCCGTGCAGGGTGCGGAGATAGTCGAGGTTGCCGCGCTGATACTCTTTGCCGTACCAGGCTTTCGACAGCACCGGCCCTCCGATCCGCGAAAGGGTGGTGGCCCCGGGCTGCGTCGTCGTGACCTGCAGGGTCAGCGGGTCGATGACCTTCAGGCCGCTGACGCTGTCGGCTTTCCCGGCTTTATACTCGGCGCCGCCGGCAATGTTGGCGAGGGTAATATCGGTATCGCCGTCATACTTTGGATCCAGCAGCACGGTCAGAGTAAAGGCGACATCTTCCGCGGTGAGCGGCGAGCCGTCGCTGAAGGTCAGATTCGGCCGCAGCTTGATGGTATACACTTTGTTGTCGGCGCTCACTTGCCAGCTTTCGGCCAGGCCAGGGACCAGGTTGCCGTGGCTGTCCCAGTCAATCAGGCGTGAAAAGATGACGTTGGTGACGTTTTCGTCCCAGCCGTTAACGAAGAAGTAGGGGTTAAAGATCCCCTGCGGCTCGGAAATCCCGGCGACGACGGTGTCTTTACGCAGTTTGGCTGCCGCCGGGATCTGGCTGGCATCGGTGGCCGGCGTGATGCCTTCCTGCAAAATATCGTCCGCGCTGGCCACAGAAGAAAATGCCAGCGTGCCGCCGATTAACGCGATTCCAAGAGCGTGTGAAAATCGCGTCCGTTTAGTTTTTAATCCGTGCAGTAATCTGGACAAAAGTGCTCCCTCATCAAATGATTGCGCTGAAATTTACAATTCATGACGAAAGATAAGAGGCGCACCACGGCCTGTCTAACAACGAAAAAATATGATTTATAGCGAATCAGCATTAGCAATAATCTGGCAATAAAATGCCAGATTTTGATTAAGACGTAGAATTTTCCACCGACAGGTCCGTAGCGAGAGTCAGACGGTCCGCGACCCAGCCGTGCTGACCCAGCGCGCGCTCATCCAGCGGCCGGGGCAGCCGGATGCGCAGTTGCCCGATGACCCGCCCCTGAATCTGCTCGCAGTTGCCGTACAGCAGGCGTGCCCCGTCGCCGAGCAAAGCAGCGATATGGTGTAAATCCGGTTCACCGCCGCTGCTGCCGTCGAAGTGCAGGGTCACCAGCTGCGAGCCGTCCACCGACGACAGGTTCTCGCCGGGACGACCGTGATGCAGCGTACTGGTCATGCTGCGCGTCACCTCGTGTTGCGGGTTGCCAAACACTCGCCACACCTCGCCCTGTTCGATAATGTGCCCGCGCTCCAGCACCGCCACCCGATCGCAGAGCGTGCGGATAACCTCCATTTCATGGGTAATGAGGATAATCGTCAGACCCAGGCGCTGGTTAATCTCTTTCAACAGCTTAAGCACAGAGAGGGTGTTTTCCGGATCGAGCGCCGAGGTTGCCTCGTCGCAAAGCAGAATTTCCGGCTGGGTCACCAGCGCACGAGCGATCCCGGTGCGCTGCTTTTGCCCGCCGGAGAGCTTTGCCGGCCAGCTATCGCGCAGGGCGCCGAGGCCGACCAGTTCCAGCATCTCATCGACCCGACGCTGTCTTTCGGCCCGCGGGACGCCGGCCATCTTGAGCGGCAGCTCGACGTTTTGCGCCACCGTTTTGGTCGACATCAGGTTGAAGTGTTGAAAGATCATCGCCACCCGGCGGCGCAGGTCGCGCATCTGACTGCGTGAATAACGCAATGTCTGTTCACCGTGAATGGTGATTTCGCCGCTGTCGGCGTTTTCCAGGCGATTAAACAGGCGCAGCAGCGTCGATTTCCCGGCGCCGCTGCGGCCGATAATGCCAAAAATCTCGCCCTGATAGAGCGTCAGGTCAATATTCTGCAGCGCCTGAACGCCGTTAGGGTAGGCTTTGCTTATTCCGCTTAACTGGATATGCGGTACGGCATGAGGATCGTGAGTCACGGTAGTTTGCTCCATCAACCTTGAAAAACCGGCAGCATCAGCGCTGCCGGATACGCTCCGGCGATCAGAAGCCCGGGACGATTTTGCCTTTGTAGCGGGTCAGGATAAAATTGCGCACCGCGTCGGAGTGCAGCGCTTTCGCCAGCTTCTGGATCCCCGGATCGTTGAGGTTATCGGGACGGGCCACCAGATACTCGACGTACAGATCGCTGCCTTTTTCCACCAGCAGGGCTTTATCGGTGTCGATCCCTGCTTCCAGCGCATAGTTGGCGAAAATAAACGCCAGATCGACCTGATTCACCGCCCGTGCCAGCATGGCGCCTTCCAGCTCGCGAATTTTAAAATGGTGCGGGTTGGCGACAATATCCCGGGTCGCCGATTGCGGATCCTTCGGATTTTTCAGGGTCAGCAGGCCGGCATCGCTTAACATGACCAGCGCCCGCCCGGTGTTGACCGGATCATTCGGCACCGCGATGGTTGCGCCATCCGGGAGCGCTTTGATGTCGTGGTATTTGCTGGAGTAGGCGCCAAACGGTTCAATATGGACGCCTACCACCGGCACCAGATGGGTATGTCGCGTCTGGTTGTAGTTCTCGAGGAACGGACGGTACTGATAGTAGTTGGCGTCGAGGTTTTTCTCCGCCAGCTGTTGGTTGGGCTGAATAAAGTCGTTAAAGACTTTGATTTTCAAATCAACGCCCTGTTTGGCCAGCTCCGGCTTTACAAACTCAAGGATTTCCGCGTGCGGTACCGGCGTGGCGCCGACGGTCAGCGTCTCGTTGGCGGCGACAGAGGCGGAGAAGAGGGTCAGCAGCCCGGCAGCGATAAGGTTTTTTTTCACGATGTTGTTCATGGTTTTTTCCTGGAAAAGTAGCGTGAATGTGTTATTTACGGCTCATGTACCGCACGAGGCGGTCGCCGCTCATCTGTAAAATCTGCACCAGGGCAATCAGCAGCAGGACGGTGACCACCATCACGTCGGTCTGAAAGCGCTGGTAGCCAAAACGAATCGCCAGATCGCCGAGCCCGCCGCCGCCGATAACCCCGGCCATAGAGGTGTAATCCACCAGCAAAATCGCGGTAACGGTGACGGCGGCAAGCAGTCCGCCGCGTGATTCGGGCAGCAGGGTGTGCCAGATCAGCTGCGCGGTATTGCCGCCCATTGACCAGCTGGCCTCCACCAGACCGTGATCCACCTCGCGCAAAGCGCTTTCCACCAGCCGGGCGAAGAAAGGCGCGCAGCCCGCCACCAGCGGCGGAATGGTGCCCTGTACGCCCAGGGAGGTGCCGGTAATTAAGGTGGTGACCGGGATCATGACGATCAGCAAAATAATGAACGGCAGCGAACGCAGGACGTTGACGCAAAGCGACAGCAGGCGATACAGCCGCGGGGCGTGCAGCAGCTGCGGCTGGCCGGTGAGGTAGAGGACAATCCCCAACGGCAGGCCGAACAGTACGGTAAAGCCCAGCGACCAGCCCAGCATGATTAACGTGTCGATGCCCGCCTGGGTCACATCGCTCCAGTCGATATCGGCAAAAAACTCCAGCACGGGGGCCACCTTAGTTCCAGTCGTGACGCTGTGGGCGAATGCCGTTTAATACCCAGTTGCCGAGCAGCTGATATTTCCAGCGTACCGGGTCGTGCAGGGTGTGAACGCGCGCATTGCGCCAGTGGCGATCGAAGTTGTGAAAGTTGCCGGTCGCCCGGGTACCGCTGAGTTCAAACAGGCGGCTGGCGGCGTCAAGGGCGACCTCGGTGGTGAACACTTTGGCGCGGGCAACGGCGATGGAAGCCTGCGCCACATGCTCTTCGCTGAGATCATGTTTAAACCGGTCGAGAACCTTGCCTGCCTGCTCCAGCAGCGCCTCAGCGGCGGCCAGTCGGCTATCAATCTGTCCGATATGGTAGATGGTGAGCGGATCGTCGCTGGCCCGTTCGACGCCGGCATCAATCCACGGTCGGGCGAACTGGCGAACAAAGGTGACCGTGTCGTTGAGGGCCGCGCGGGCGATCCCGGCATCAATCGCGGCGGTGGTGAGCTGCGCGAAGGGGCCGGCGAGCGTCGGCGTGGCATAAGATTTCCACGTCGGGAAAAGATGGAACGGCGCGACCGCCAGATTCTCCGCCAGCACCGTGCCGCTGGCGGTATTCCGCTGTCCAAGGCAGTCCCAGTCATCGAGCACCGTCAAGCCAGCGCTGTCGCGCGGTACGAAGGCCAGCTGCGCGCGATCGTCGGCGTCCAGCGCCAGAATGCCTATCCAGTGGGCGTAGAGCGATCCGGTGCAATAGCCCTTACGTCCGTTGATGTACAGCGTTTCACCGCGGGTTTCCAGGCGGGTGCGGATATCGAGCACCGTTTTGCCGCCGGTCTCGGAGAGCGCGTTGGCAAAACGATACCCCTGTAACACCAGACCAAAAAAGAAGGCCTGCTGCTCTGCGCTGCCCTGCAAACGAATGTCCTCGAGCAGGCAGTAGTGGTTTTGCGGAATTTGTCCGAGCGACGGATCGGCGGCGGAGATGATGGCAATCACCTGGGCCAGGGTGGCGGCGGAGACCTCGGCACCGCCCCATTGGCGCGGCACCGTGATGCCCCACAGGCCGCTGTTGGAGAAGGTATCGACAATCTCGGGCGCCACCGTCCCGTGACGGTCGCGTTCTGCGGCCCCGGGTTGTAGCCGCTGGGCAATCTCGTGGGCGATGGCGATGGCTTCTTCATCGCTGCCGATGACATGGGCATTCGGCGAATGGCGGGTGTAGCTGACAGGCGATTTACTTTCTGACATACGGATTTCTCGTGGTTAACTAAATGGCTATATGCAAAAAATGGATAACTAAATAACCTATAATTCCAATGTGTTATATGTGAATAGCAAAGGCTGTGCCAGTTCGCGGAGAATTTTTAGATGAATAAAATCAATTAATTACGTTTCTATTTGCCGGAGGGGCTGCTGCAAATGCAGCTGCGGTGATAGCAGGCTGTTGCATTTCCGACAGCCTGCGTCGGGGAAACTTGCTGCAACAAGCGTTATGTAGTTTGATATATATCGAAAAATGATCATCAGAGGATCGGCAATGCATCTGTTTATGTTCTACGTCGGTGGCAATGCGGGTAAATCGAATATTGAAGTCCATGACATTCAGTTTGTGGTGGCGCGAACCCCGGAAGAGGCGTGGCCTGCGCTGCGTGAGGCCTGGTTTGGCGATGCGGATAAAATCCATATTGACGGCTATAGCAGGATCCGCTGGGCCGATGGTTATGAGGTGACTCTGGCCAGAACGCCTGCTCACGACGGGGTGAAGCTGTTCTTTGTTAACGCCGGCGGCTATCGGTCCGACACCCTCGCGGAGCTACATGAATTCGGACTGTTTGCGGCGAGTGATGCGCGGGAGGCGAAGGCGAAAGCGCTGCAGACACTGCTACGCGGCGCCTGGCAGCAGCATAAGGACAATCTGCAGGCCGTCGATGATTGTCTGCTGCTGGACAAGGTGGGCGACTGGTATCTACACCTGACGCCCAACGCTGCGGGCGAGGCGGCAAAACCCGAGTGGCAAGGCTATCAACCGATTGGGATTTGAAATCCTGTCAGCGCCGGGAGGCATCCTCGCTCATTGCCCGTCAGATTTTGGCCTGATTGACTCGCGCTGAGAGGGCCTGATGGCTCTCTTTACGTTCGCTGTATCGCCCGGCGAGCAGCGGGGTATGGCCTTTCAGCAACTGGGTTATCTTGAACAGCTCTTCGCTGACGTCGACGATTCTGTCGTACCACGGCGAGGGTTTCATGCGACCCTGTTCATCAAACTCCTGCCAGGCTTTGGGGACAGACGATTGATTCGGGATAGTAAACATCCGCATCCAGCGCCCGAGGATCCGCATCTGATTGACGGCGTTGAACGACTGGGAACCGCCGCACACCTGCATCACCGCCAGCGTTTTGCCCTGAGAAGGGCGGACAGCACCTTCGCTCAGGGGGATCCAGTCAATCTGGGCTTTCATCACCGCGCTCATCGCGCCATGTCGCTCCGGTGAACTCCAGATCATCCCGTCGCACCAGCGCACCCGTTCACGCAGCTCAACCACTTTAGGGTGCGATTCCGGCGCATCATCGGGCAGCGGCAGTCCGGAAGGATTGAAGGTCTGGACGCTGGCGCCCATGGCCGTCAGCAGTCGCCCGGCCTCTTCCGCGGCGAAGCGGCTGAAAGAGCGCTCGCGAAGCGAGCCGTAGAGAATGAGGATGCGCGGTGGCGCCCGATCCGGGAGCTTGTTGGCAAGTTCAAAATCAAAAAATTCATGTTGCAGGGCAGGAAAATCAGCCATGGGGGAACACCTTTTTTTTGAGAGCGGTTGTTTCAAAATGAATACATATGATTTAGCATATATGTAAATGTCACGCTAAGGAATCGAAAATGCCGCATCCGCTAGAGGTTTTTAAAATATTGTCTGACGCCACGCGCCTGACGATCGTGATGTTGCTCAGGGAGCAAGGTGAACTGTGCGTCTGCGATATTTGCGCGCTGACAGCGGAATCACAACCCAAAATCTCCCGTCATATGGCGATTCTTCGCGAGGGAGGGCTGGTTCTTGACCGCCGGGAAGGGAAATGGGTGCACTACCGTTTGTCGCCGCATATGCCGGCCTGGGCGGCAGAGATCATCGACAGCGCATGGCGATGCCTGCGTGATGAGGTGCGTGCCCGGGTCGCTGACGCTTCGCCGTCTTCCTGCTGATGGCGGCTTAATATATCTGTTATTACATATTTGATGGGGTGAGGGATGCTGCTCGCAGGGACCATTTTTTTATTGACGCTGCTGCTGGTTATCTGGCAGCCGAAGGGACTCAGTATCGGCTGGAGTGCGAGCCTGGGGGCGGCGCTGGCGCTGGCGTTCGGCGTTATTCATCTGAGCGATATTCCGCTGGTCTGGAATATTGTCTGGAATGCCACGGCGGCGTTTATTGCGGTGATTGTTATCAGTCTGCTGCTGGACGAGTCGGGCTTTTTCTCCTGGGCGGCACTGCACGTTGCCCGCTGGGGGAACGGGCGCGGGCGGAGACTGTTTAGCTGGATAATTCTGCTGGGCGCCGTCGTGGCTGCGCTGTTTGCTAACGATGGCGCGGCGCTGATTCTGACCCCCATTGTTATTGCGATGCTGTCGGCGCTGGGTTTCAGCCAGCGCGCGACGCTGGCTTTTGTGATGGCTGCCGGTTTTGTTGCCGATACCGCCAGCCTGCCGCTGGTGGTGTCGAATCTGGTCAATATTGTTTCGGCCGACTTTTTCCATCTTGGCTTCAGCAGTTATGCGGCTGTTATGGTGCCGGTCGATATCGCGGCGATCCTCGCGACCCTGGCGATGCTGCATCTGGTCTTTCGTCGCGATATTCCAGCGGTCTACGATCTGGCCCTGTTGCCTGAACCGGCCAGCGCGATTAAAGATCGCCCGACGTTCCTGACCGGTTGGGTGGTGCTGGTGGCGCTGCTGGTCGGCTTTTTCATCCTGGAACCGCTGGGGATCCCGGTCAGCGCTATTGCCGCTGCCGGCGCGGCGGTGCTGCTGGCGGTGGCGAAAAAGGGGCGAGTCATTCATACGGGCAACGTGCTGCGCGGCGCGCCGTGGCAAATCGTCATCTTTTCGCTGGGGATGTATCTGGTTGTTTACGGTCTGCGCAATGCCGGGTTAACCGACGCGCTCTCCGGCGTGCTGAATGTGCTGGCGGAAAACGGGCTGTGGGTGGCCACGCTCGGCACCGGGGTGCTGACGGCGGTGCTCTCGTCGCTCATGAATAATATGCCGACGGTGCTGGTCGGAGCGCTATCCATTGATGGCAGCACGGCAACAGGGGTGATTAAAGAGGCGATGATCTACGCCAACGTCATTGGCTGCGATCTGGGGCCAAAAATCACCCCCATCGGCAGCCTTGCGACGCTGCTCTGGCTGCATGTTCTGGCGCAAAAGAACAGAGCCATCTCCTGGGGCTACTATTTCCGTACCGGGATCATCATGACCCTACCGGTACTGCTGGTGACGCTGGCCGCACTCGCTTTGCGTCTCTCTTTTTCTCTGTCGTGAGAACCTGATATGAGCAACACCATCATTTATCACAACCCGGATTGCGGCACGTCGCGCAATACGCTGGCCATGATCCGCAACAGCGGTATTGAGCCGACGATTATCTACTATCTCGACACACCGCCGTCGCGGGAAGAGTTAGTGGGTCTGATTGCGGCGATGGGGATAACGGTGCGCGCGCTGCTGCGTAAAAACGTCGAACCCTACGCGCAGCTGGGGCTCGATGATGAAACCCTTAGCGACGAACGACTGATCGAGAGCATGTTGCAGCAGCCGATCCTGATTAACCGGCCCATCGTGGTCACCCCGTTGGGCACACGCCTTTGTCGTCCGTCGGAAGTGGTGCTGGAGATCCTTACCCAGGCGCAGAAACAGCCGTTTCGTAAGGAGGACGGGGAATGGGTCGTGGCGGCTTCAGACCAGCGGCAGCCATAAGGTATCCGGCTCGGCAAACCCCGCTTCAACCTGGGCGAAAAAACGGCTGGCGTGCAGCCCATCCACAAAAGCGTGGTTGAATTTACCCGCGACCGGAATGACGCCGTTTTTCAGTTTGCCCCAGGTGAGCGCCGGAACCGCCGCGCCCGTATAATACTCGGCCTGGGTGATGGCGCTAAAATGGAGCCACGGTAGACAGCTGGCGCAGAAAAAGTGCTCGCCCTCGACAATCAGCGGCGCCGGATCGGTGGTTTTTGCCGCCTCAATATTCGGCGTCGCCGCGCGGCTAAAGGCGGCGAAGTCGGCGGCATTGTTGCACCACACCTGACGAAACCCTTCCTGGGCGGTCATGACGGGCGTCATCACCGCAATATCATCATATTCAATAATATCGTCGCCTCGCATCCGCTGCTTGAGCTGAGGTACCGCGTTGGCTGCCCGCAGCAGCGCGTAGAGCGCCAGCTGGAAAAAGGAGACCTGGCGATCCTTCGCGCACTCATACAAGCGCTGTGCTTCTACCGGCACGCAGAGGTTAAAGCTGGGGTTGGCAAAAGTGCGATAAAACTCGAAATGATCTCGACGATGCCAGCTCTCTTTATCGATGACATGGTAGGTAGACACGGCGCGTTCCTGCTCAGAATGGGTTGCAGAGATGACTATGCAACGATTTCAATCAGATTGCCATCCGGGTCTTTGATCACCGCTTCATAATAGCCGTCGCCGGTCGTGCGCGGCGGGGAGACTAAAATCCCCTGTGTTTCTGCCCGCTTCGCCAGCGCATCGACCTGCTGCGCACCGCCGACGGAGATAGCCAGATGAACCCATCCAGTGTGGTTATTGTCCGGCGTGACCGCCTGCAGCCCCGGTTTGCACATCAGCTCAATGGCAATGTCTTCGCCAATTTTCACAAAATAAGACTCAAAGCCGGGATTGGTCCGGCTGCAATATTTTTCGTTAATCTGGCCGTTAAAGAAGCTGGTCCAGAAACGGGCCTGTTGTTCAAGCTGCCGGGTCCAGAGCGCGATATGGGCAATTTTCATTTTTACCTCTTTACAGGGTAGGTTGACAGAGCCGGGCGGATGCATGATCATGCTCCTTAATGCTCGGTTAAGATAACTTCAGGAGTTAATGTGCTCGATTATGCAGCTTTCCCTCAGCAACGACAAGCGCTGATTTGTCAGATCCTCCAGGAAAACGGTCGGGTGGTCTGTAGCGAGCTGGCCAGCCGCTTAAACGTCTCCGAGCATACAATTCGCCGCGATCTGCATGAACTTAGCAAAGACGGGTTCTGTAAAAAGGTCTACGGCGGCGCGGTAATGAACCTGCCGGAAGCCGGGGATTACAGCGAGCGGAAAGACAAAAATGCAGCAACAAAACTCAGAATCGCGCAGAAATGCGCAAGGCTGGTGAAGCCCGGCGGCTGCATCTTTATCGATACCGGTACCACCAATCTGGCGATGGCGGAGGCGCTACCAGCCGAACTGGCGTTAACGGTGGTGACCAATTCGCCGGAGATAGCCGCAGAACTACTCAAAAAGCCGCTGTATGACGTGGTGATGCTTGGCGGGCAGGTTCAGCGAGCGTCGGGCGGCTGCGTTGGCGCTTCGGCGGTGGCTCAGCTGCAGGGCGTGCTGTTTGATCAGGGGTTTATCGGCGGCTGCGCGATGGCGCCGGAATCCGGTCTGACCGGATTCGACTATGCCGATTGCGAATTTAAAAAAGCGGTGATTAAACAGTGCAGTGAAATTATCGTCGGCCTGACTTCGGATAAAATTCCGGCGGTGGCCCGTTTTGTCGTCGCCCAAAGCGGCGATATCGATGTGCTGGTGGTGGAGGAGAACATCAGTCGCGAGTATCGCGACACGTTCCGCGAGCACGATATCCGCATTTATACCGTCTGACCCCCGCTAAACGCCGCCGCATCGGCGACAGACCTCCTGCTGAGCCGCGCCATCCGGGCGACGGCTGGCAATTATTAATTTGATAAATTACGTCTTCTCACTTTGATAAAATCACCGTCGTTCGGGTGGTGATACGCTCTCCGCATCCTCTGCTGCGCTGATTTTTCCCCGTCGGTGCCTCTTTTTGCGTTTCCAGTCACAAATAATAACCTGCACCACATCCCGGCGGACTTATGGCACAGATATTGGATTTGTTGTCCCGGACGGGTTTTTCCCGTGGGTGAACGGATACTGCATGCAATGGCTAAGTCTGGTTTGCCATCAACGGACAATAATAAGGGGAATATTATGTGCGCTTTACGTTCAGCGTCGCCGGGACGAGTGGATGGCCTGGCGAAAGTCAAAGGAACGGCCATTTATGGTGATGATATCACCCTGCCAGGTATGCTATTTGGTGTCTGCCGCTATGCGGATATCCCGGCGGGCAAAATTGAACACCTTGATTTGAGCGATGCGCTGGCGGTCGACGGCGTGGTGAAAATTGCCACCTGGCAGGATATTCCTGGTACGCCAGCGGTGGGGGTTATCGTGAAAGATTACCTGCCGATCGTCAAAGATGAGGTGGTCTTTCACGGCGACGTGATTGCCGTGATCGCGGCGACCACCTATGAGGCCGCCTGCGAGGCCGCTGACAAAATACACGTCCGCTATACGCCCTATGCGCCGCTCACCGATGTTGAGCAGGCGCTGGCACCCGGTGCCCGGCTGATCCATCCGCAACGCAGCGACAACATTGCCGCGCATCATCATACGATTAAAGGCGATGTTAATAAGGGGTTCGCCGAGGCTCGCCATGTGCTGGAGCGCGAGTATGAAGTGGGCTTTCAGGAGCATGCGTATATCGAGCCGGAAGTGGTGCTCAGTTGGCTGGATCCCACCGACGGCAGCCTGATCATTTCCGGTTCGATTCAGAATCCGCATCGTGTTCGCGGATTCGTGGCCAAATTTATGGGCTGTCCGCAGAGCTTAATTAATATTAAGCGGGCGGTGATGGGGGGATCGTTTGGCGGTAAAGATGATGTGATCGACCATCTGGCCTGCCGTTCGGCCTTACTGACCCACTTAACCGGTCGCCCGGTGAAATTCGCCTATACCCGCGAACAGTCGATTATCGAGAGCTGCAAACGTCACCCCTATAAAATGAAGTATAAAGTGGGGCTCGATGAGGTCGGGCATATTGTCGCGATGAAGGTCGATATTCTCGCGGACAGCGGCGGCTATGCCGCTTCTTCGCCCTTCGTGACCTGGCGGTCTTCGGTACAGGCCGCGGGTCCTTATCGTATTCCTAATGTCCATATTGATGTGAAAGCGGTCTACACCAACAACAGCTATACCTCGGCGATGCGTGGCTTTGGCTCGCCGCAGGTCGTCTACGCCCATGAATCATTGATGGATGAGATTGCGGAATACCTGGATATTCCACCGCTGAAGCTGCGTGAAAAAAACGCGCTACGACAAGGCGATACTTCGATTACCGGCCAGGTGTTTGATAACCACACCGTTTCGGCAATTGAAGTGTTGAATAAGGCCAGCACGTCGGCAGAATTCATGGCGAAACGCCAGCATTATCGTGTGTTGAATCAACAGGGAGGCGTCTGGCGCTACGGTATTGGCCTGGCGCTGAGCTATCGCGGCTGTTCTATCGGTGCGGAAGGGGTTGATACCTCAACGGCGCTGATTCAGGTCAACGAAGACGGCAGCGTTAACCTTTCGACATCAGTATCAGAAAATGGTCAGGGGTTACAGACCACCATGTCGCTCATTGCCGCCGAAGCGTTTGGTATTGGGCTTGAAGACATTCATTTTAGCGAACCGCCAACCTCGGTAATTGGCGATGGCGGATCCACGGCGGCCACGCGCGGAACGATGGTGGGCGGCGGGGCGATTCTCGATGCGGCAGAGAAGATTAAACGACGCATTCTCAGCGTCGTCGGCGACACGCTTGGCACCTGCGAGCTTGCCGATACCCTCTGGTCAGGTGGGTTGATAATCAATCGCCATGACGAAAGCCGACGTATTGATTTTAAAAGCGCCGTCAATAAAACCAAATGGGCCAGCGTCAGTCTCACCGAGTATGGCTGGTTCGTCCCACCGCCGATTCACTGGGATGAGGAAAAAGGCTGCGGCAGTCCGTACTTTACCTGGGTGTATGGCTGCCAGGTGGCTGAAGTTCGGGTGAACACCAGTACAGGGAAAACTGAACTCCTGCATGTGACCGCTGCGCACGATGTTGGGCGGATACTCAATCCGGTGGGGTTTGAAGGCCAGGTCTGCGGCGGCGTCGCCCAGGGGTTTGGCTATGCGCTGCTGGAGGATTTCAATATTGAGCACGGCCAGGTGAAGTCAGAAAACTTTGACAGCTACCTCCTGCCGACCATTAAAGATATTCCACGAATGACGGTTATCGGCGTAGAGAATCCCGATCTTGCCGGACCGTACGGTGCGAAAGGAATCGGCGAGCCGGCGACTGAACTGGCGGCGGCAGCTATCAATAATGCGGTCAGCTTCGCGCTGGGGAAACGCTTTAATAAGTTGCCGCTGACCCTTGAGCAGGTGATCCTCGGTTTCAATCTGAAAAAGCCCGCCCGGCAGAGCGAGTTGATGATTGAGCCTGAAAATAAAAAGCAGGTGCTGCGGCTGACCGACGTGACGGTAACCCGTCCACAGAATCTGGAACAGGCGCTGACGCTGCTGGCTCAGGAAGGCGTGAGCGCAATAGCGGGAGGGACGGACGTCATTGTACAAGGGCGCATGCAAACCCGGGCAATGAAGCTGGTGGATATTTCCCGTCTTCAGGAACTGACCGGGATTACAGAAGATCCCCATAGTCATGAGATGGTCATTGGCGCGGCGATGACCTTTAACCGTATCAGCGAGCATCCGCTGCTGTGCGAGCGTTATCCGCTACTGGTTCAGGCCTGTCACACCGTAGGCTCACATCAGATTCGTAACCGCGCCACCATTGGCGGCAATATCGTTAACGCCGCACCCTGTGGCGACTCCATTCCACCGGCGATCCTCTACGATGCGAGTATTGTGCTGCATTCTCTGCGCGGCACGCGGCGGATGTCGCTGGGTGAGTTTCTGCTATCTGGCTATAAAACCCAGCGTCAGCCGGATGAGCTGCTGACTCAGGTGATCCTGCCGCCGCCGGCCAGACCGGAGGCCAGAGGTTTCTATCATCAGCTGGGGCGACGTAATGCGCTGAATATTACCCGGCAAAGTCTGAGCGCGCTGCTGGCGCTGGATACCAACGGCTGCGTCGACTACTGCCGGCTGGTGGATGGCGCGCTGTTTAGCAAACCGCAGCGCCTGCCTGATGTCGAGCGTTGCCTGATTGGCCAGCGGTTAGAGCATGCATCGATTGACAGCGCTTGTGCGGTTCTGGAAAAGCTGATCGATGCCGCCATCGGCAAACGCTGGTCCGCGGCCTATAAGCAGCCTGTGTTTATCAGTATGTTCCGCGACATGATGGCGCAGGCGAAGCAAGAATTTGATAAATAACCATTAATTAACGGGGCGTGATATCGCCCCGCACAGGATAGCGCAATGAGCACAATCAAAGTGAAGGTCAATGGCAAGCTGGTGGAAGCGAAAGTGGAAGGTCATATGCGGTTGTTGGATCTGGTGCGCGACACTTTGCACCTGAGTGCCACTAAAGAGGGCTGTTCCATCGGGGAGTGCGGCGCCTGTACGGTATTAATGGATGGTCATGCCGTCTGTTCATGTCTGGTTCTGGCCGGGCAGTGCGATGAGGCGGAAATCACCACGCTTGAAGGATTGAACGATAACCCGCTGACGCAAAAACTGCAGCAGGCATTTGTCGAGAAAGGCGGCGTGCAGTGCGGTTTTTGTACTCCTGGCGTACTGGTGAGTACCACGGCGCTGCTGACTAAAGTGCCGCAGCCGACGGATGAACAGTTGAAAGATGTGCTGGAGGGGAATATCTGTCGCTGTACCGGCTATCAACCGATTCTTGATTCTATTCACCATGCTTTAAAGTCATAGATCGTACAACCCGGGCTAAGGTGTAGACACCTGGCCCGGGTTGCTCTCTTTTCTGTCTGATAACCTGACCCGCTGATTTAATCGCTCCTGACGACTCCCGAGAGCGGCCGGATCTTTTCCCCGATAAACGTAGCGCAAGCGGGGAACAGTGTTAACCCATTGCGCTTTCGCGCAGGCGGGCTTTCAGCCTGGTGTACTCATCAATCACATACTGCTCGGCGGCGCGCTGGTCGGCGATGCGCTCAACGTTCACGGCACAGTACTTGTACTCCGGCGTTTTGGTTATCGGGCTTAAGTTCTCCGCTACCAGCTCATTACAGGCGCCAATCCACCACTGATAGGTCATATAGACCGCCCCTTTATTCGGACGGTCGCTGACCTGCGCGCGGGTGATAATGCGGCCTTTACGTGAGTTCACCCACACCAGCGCCTCATCCTCAATACCCAGTCGCGCGGCATCGGCGGTATTGATTTGCGCATAGCCCGGCTCATCCGCCAGCGTGACCAGCGCCGCGCAGTTGCCGGTCATGGAGCGGCACGAATAGTGGCCTACTTCCCGCACGGTGGAGAGCACCATCGGATACTCGTCGGTGAGCTTATCGATCGGCGCAACCCAGTCGCAGGTGAAGAACTGCGCCAGCCCGTTCGGGGTAGCAAACTTCTCTTTAAACAGATAAGAGGTCCCCTGGTCGGCGTCGGACTCATCGCGGCACGGCCACATCACGTAGCCCAGCTCGCCCATTTTCTCGTAGGTGGCGCCGTAAAAGTTCGGGCACAGATGCCGCAACTCGTCCCAGATCTCCTGGGTGTTGTTATAGTGCATCGGATAGCCCATTCGGGTGGCGATTTCGCTGATGATCTGCCAGTCGGTTTTCAGGTCCCACTTCGGCTCTACCGCCTTAAAGAAGCGCTGGAAGCCGCGGTCCGCTGCGGTATAGACGCCTTCGTGCTCGCCCCACGAGGTGGACGGCAGGATAACGTCGGCCGCCGCGGCGGTTTTGGTCATGAAAATATCCTGGACAATCACCAGCTCCAGCTCTTCAAACGCTTTACGCACGGCAGAGAGCTCGGCGTCGGTCTGCAGCGGATCTTCGCCCATAATGTACGCTGCCCGTACTTCACCGTGCGCCGCGCGGTGCGGCAGCTCGCTGATGCGATAGCCGGTATGCGCCGGCAGGCTCCCGACGCCCCAGGCTCTGGCGAACTTCTCGCGGTTCTCCGGGAATTTCACGTATTGATAGCCCGGATAGGTGTCCGGCAGCGCCCCCATATCGCAGGCGCCCTGCACGTTGTTCTGACCGCGCACCGGGTTGACGCCGGCGCTCGGCTTGCCGAGGTTGCCGGTGAGGATCGCCAGGCTGGTCAGCGAGCGCACGGTCTCCACGCCCTGATAGAACTGGGTCACGCCCATGCCCCACAGGATGGCGGCGGATTTCGCGCCGGCATACATCCGGGCACAGGCGCGGATCTCCTGCGCGCTGACGCCGGTGATGGCTTCCACCGACTCCGGCGTATAGCCTTCGACGATTTTACGATACTCCTCGAAGCCCTCAGAACGGCTGGCGACGAAGGATTTATCGTAGAGATCCTCTTCGATAATGACGTGGCCGATGGCGTTGAGCAGCGCGATGTTGGAGCCGTTTTTCAAGGCAATATGCATATCGGCAATGCGCGCGGTTTCAATCTTGCGCGGATCGCAGACGATAATCTTCGCCCCGTTGCGTTTGGCGTTGATGACGTGATTCGCCACAATAGGGTGTGAGTCGGCCGGATTGTAGCCGAAGATAAAGATGAGATCGGTGTTATCAATCTCCGTGATGGCATTACTCATGGCGCCATTACCGACCGACTGGTGCAGACCTGCAACCGAAGGGCCGTGTCAGACGCGAGCGCAGCAGTCGACGTTATTGGTACCAATAACGGCGCGCGCGAACTTTTGCATCACATAGTTAGTTTCGTTCCCCGTCCCGCGGGACGAACCGGTGGTCTGAATGGCGTCCGGACCGTACTTCGCCTTAATGGCGCTGAGACGGGTCGCGACGTAGTCGAGCGCCTCCTCCCAGGAGACGGATTCCAGTTTTCCGCCACGCTGACGGCGGATCATAGGGGTTTTCAGGCGCGGGGTGAGGATCTGGGTATCGTTAATGAAATCCCAGCCATAATAACCTTTCAGGCACAGGGTTCCCTGGTTGTTTTTTCCCATTGCCGCTTCGGCACGAAGGATTTTTTCCTCCTCAACGACCAGCCTGATCTTACAGCCAGCTGCGCAATACGGGCATACGGTAATCACCTTTTTCATTATGATAATTTTCCTCGTCAGAACGAAGCGGAGACAGCGCGATTAAAAGAATAACCAAAAGTCGAAGCGGCTATGGAAACTCAAATTAATGGCATATTGCACCGCTGGCAGGCTCAGCAAACAGAGAACCGCGGTGGCGAAAACCAGGCGTAATAACATGATAAGTGCTCCTGAGTTCGCGGAATGAATGCTCCCGGTAGCGGGATGACGGCGTCAGAGTTATGCATTGACGCCGTAGTCTTTCTCGTTATTCATCGTGTTGCTGCTGTTTAACTTTGCGCATCAGTAACCACATGCGCATCGTACGTGGCTGGCGCTTAACCGCCGGGTTCTCGGGAATCAGCCCCGTGTGTTTGTTGTAACCGTTAAAGAACAGATTGAGGGTGACGGCGCTGAACGTGGCCAGCATGATCCCGCTATGCAGTAGCGGCTGCAGTACTGTCGGGAATTTTGAGAAAAAATCATGCGACAGCGTTGGCGTCAGACCCACGCCAAGGCTGATGGCGACGATATAAAGGTTGTAACGATTAGAGGAGTAGTTAATACGCGCCAGAATGCGAATTCCCGTCGCCAGTACCATGCCGAACATGACCAGCCCTGCGCCGCCCAGCACAAACTGCGGGATTGAGGCGACCAGCACCGCCATTTTCGGCACCATCCCGAATATGATCAGAATAGCGCCGGAAGCCACGCAGACCCAGCGGCTGTGAACGCCTGTGACGCTGACCAGCCCGACGTTTTGCGAAAAAGAAGTGTGGGGGAAGCTGTTGAAAACGCCGCCAAACACCGTGCCGATACCGTCAACGCGCAAACCACGAACGATATCCTGCGGCGTCAGCTTGCGGCCCACAATTTCACCCAGCGCCAGGAACATCCCCATCGACTCAATAAAAACGATGATGACCACGGCGGTCATCGTGATAATCGACACCGGATCGAAGACCGGCGTCCCTAACGCCATCGGAGTGACAATTGCGAACCATTTGGCGTCGTACAGGCCGTTGAGGTTGACTTCATTCATCATCATGGAAAGGCCAAAGCCAAAGACGATGCCTAACAGGACGGCGACATTAGACATAAAACCTTTGGCGAAGCGTGTGACCAGCAGGATAAACAGAAGTACGGCGAAGGAGATGCACAGATAAACCGGATTACCATAGTCAGGATTGCCTTTCCCGCCGGCCGCCCAGTCGATCCCGACCTGCATAATGCTCAAACCGATAGAGGTGATCACCACGCCGGTGACCAGCGGTGGAAATAGTGGCATCAGCCGTCCGATGAGAGGGGCGAGCAGGGTGGTGATGATTCCGGCGCCGATCGTCGCACCGAAAATCCCCAGCAGTCCGATGTCAGGGTGTATACCAATGGCCAGCATCGGCGTGACGGCGGCAAAGGTCACTGACATAATGACCGGGAGACGAATCCCCATAAAACGACCGATACCGATACATTGCAGTAGCGTCACGACGCCGCAGCAAAACAGATCGGAGCTGATCAGTAGCGCCACCGTATCCTTACTTAATCCTAGCCGGTCCCCTATCATTAAAGGCACGGCGACGGCACCTGCATACATAACCAGAACGTGTTGCAAACCCAAAACGACCAGCTTCCCCGGCGACAAGACGCGATCCACCTCATCTGTTGTATGGGGGCTGCCAGAGACCGATGGTGGCTGAGAATCAATGGCGCTCATAACTTTGTTCTCCTTATTATCCGACATTTTCCGCCAGTGCTTCCTGAAAGGCGCGACTGGGGAGAAGGATGAGTAACGATTGAATACACCTGAGGGGAATATGCTTAGGGAGTGCCAGTTTTTTGAATTTGAGGCAGAAAGTTGTCGAAATGAGTCGACTGTCACAGAACGCGCCTTTTACGCCGCGACAGGTCAGGATTAAACAACGGATGAGGAAGAGAAGGTTCTCATAATGATAGGAATGAAATCATTATGAATCGCCACATGATTCTGCGCGGCATTTCGCTGGAGGTCCCCGGTCGGCGCTGGGAAGGGTGTTTCTTTGAGGCGCTTCTCAAAAATGAACCTGCTACGCGGCAGAACATAAAAAGCGCCTGATTATTGCATCGTGACCCTTGTCATTTTCATAATAATAAAAGGGACGCAAATGAATAGATTTATCGTTGCCGATGCCGCCAGCTGCATTGGCTGCCATGCCTGTGAGATAGCCTGTGTGACTGCGCATCATCAGGATGTCTGGCCGCAGCAGCGTCGTCATTTTCTTCCACGCATCCACATTGTCTTCCACCGTAATGAGAGTCGTGCCGCTACCTGTCATCACTGTAACGATGCGCCCTGCGTAACCTCATGCCCGACGCAGGCGCTCTATTTGGCTAATGACAGTATTCAGCTCCAACAGGCACAGTGCATCGGCTGTAAAAACTGTGTGATAGCCTGCCCGTTTGGCGCCATCGAAATGACCTCGGTGGCAGCGGATGCGCCGCAGCTGGCGCAGAAGTGCGATTTGTGCAGCGAACATGCCTCGGGTCAGCAGGCCTGCGTGGCAGCCTGCCCGACCCAGGCGTTGAAGCTGATGGATGAGGCCGGTATCAACCGGCTGCGCCGCGAACGACAGATTCGTGCGGCCCAGGGGCTGGCGGTGCAGCCTCGTCAGAGGACGCGACGCGAAGCGTTCCTCGATAAATTACCGCGCGTCGGGGCGAAGAAGATCGCTGCCGAAACGCGAAAGACCCATTTTGCCGAAATCTACCACGGGCTTGCGGCCTGCGATGCGGAATACGAAAGTGAACGCTGCCTCTATTGCGCCCAGAAAGCCTGGTGCAACTGGACCTGTCCGCTGCATAACCACATTCCGGATTTTATTCGCCTTGTCAATAAGGGCAATGTCATCGAAGCGGCGGAGCTGTGTCATCAAAGCAGCTCTTTGCCGGAAATTTGCGGCCGGGTTTGTCCGCAGGATCGTCTATGCGAGGGGGCCTGCACACTGAAAAATGAAGGCGGCTCGGTCACCATTGGCAACCTTGAGCGTTATATCACCGACAGCGCGCTGGCGATGGGCTGGCGACCGAGCGTGGGGCATGTCGTGCCGCGTAAGGAGCGGGTGGCGGTCATTGGCGCCGGTCCGGCAGGCCTGGGCTGCGCTGATATTCTGGCACGCGCGGGGGTACAGGTGGCGGTGTTCGACAGGCATCCTGAAATCGGCGGCCTACTCACCTTTGGTATACCGCCCTTCAAGCTCGATAAAAGCATCCTGCGGGTCAGAAGGGAGATCTTCAGTGAGATGGGGATTACTTTTCACCTTAATCATGAAGTGGGGCGCGATGTGGCGTTCAACGACCTGGTTGCCGGTTATGACGCCGTTTTTCTTGGCGTGGGTACCTACGGCCTGATGGCGGCGGGACTGGAAGGGGAAGACGCAGCGGGCGTGATTCAGGCGCTGCCGTTTTTGATTGCCAGCACGCGTGAAGTGATGGGGCTTGAGGAGAGTCCGGAATATCCGCTGACCGAGATTAAAGGTAAACGCGTAGTGGTGCTCGGGGGCGGCGATACGGCGATGGACTGCCTGCGTACGGCGGTCCGTCGCGGCGCAGCCAGCGTAACCTGCGCCTACCGGCGGGATGAACTGAGCATGCCGGGTTCGAAAAAAGAGGTGGTGAACGCTCGTGAAGAAGGGGTGGAGTTTCAGTTCAACGTTCAGCCGCAGTATATTCTGCGTAACCGCAAAGGCCAGGTCAGCGCGGTTGGGATGATCCGCACCGAAATGGGTGAACCCGGCGCGGACGGGCGTCGTCGTCCGCAGCCGATTGTCGGCTCAGAGTTTGAGCTCCCGGCCGATGTGCTGATCATGGCGTTTGGCTTCCAGGCACATGATATGCCCTGGCTACGTGGGCACGGGATCCAACTCGATCGCTGGGGGCAGATTCGTACCGGTGGTAAAGGTCGCGGCACGACGCAAACCGACAATGACAAAATTTTTGCCGGCGGGGATGCGGTGCATGGCGCCGATTTGGTGGTTACAGCGATGGTGGCCGGGCGCCAGGCGGCTCACGAGATGCTGGATCTGTTCAGGAACAAGGAGGGGATATGACCAGCTTTATCGTCGCCAGTCCACAGGCCTGCATTGGCTGCCGGACCTGTGAAGTCGCCTGCGCCCTGTCGCATATAGCTGAAGGGGCGGAGTTTCATCCGCGCCTGAAGGTGATGCGTCTCGCTAATCTCAGCGTACCGGTGATGTGTCATCAATGTGAAAACGCGCCCTGCGTGTCTGCCTGTCCGGTTGGCGCGTTAACGATGGGAACCGAGCGGGTTGAAGCCGATGCCGCACGTTGTATCGGCTGCCAGGGGTGCGTGGTAGCCTGTCCTTTTGGGGCAATAACGATTGTGGCCACGGCGGCACATCCGCCGGTGGTGGTGAAGTGCGATCTGTGCGTGGCGCGTGAACAGGGGCCCGCCTGCGTTGATGTTTGCCCGACGGCTGCGCTCAGGGTGATGAGCGCTGAGGCGCTGGCGGCGTTGCAAAAACAGCGTAACGTCGCCACCGCCAGTCTGCTGACGCTGTAGATTTGCTGCAAAAAAAGAACCCGGTGCAGAGACCGGGTTCTTTTTCCTGCCAGAGGCGTCAGGCCAGGGCATCCATTCGCTTCCACATCTTCGCCGCAACCTTTCTGGCTTCGGCAAACACCGGTTCGCAGTTAAAGGTAAACTGACGGTCCTCGTAAACCATGACCCCGTTGACCATGACGCTATGCACGTTGCTGCTCCCCATCCCGAAGGCAATGTGGCCGGCAATATTTTCAGCGATAAACGGCGTGGGCGAGGCGTAATCGCTGATGGTCAGGTCGGCCTTGTAACCGGCTTCAACACGACCAAACTGTGCATTAAAGTTACGACTGAGCAGTTCGTTACCATTGCTCAATGCACGGGCAAAGCTATCCGGCCACAGCGGCCCGCCGGCATCACGGTGCTTGAAGAAGGCAAACTTAAGCTCCTCAAACATATCAGAACCTATACCGTCGGTCCCGAGCGCCAGGTTACGGAACGTCGCCAGACGCTGGTTATAGCCCACATGATTGTTCATGTTAGAACGGGCATTATGTACCAGGAACCCGTCATGCGCATTCAGCAGCTCAATATCCCTGACCGAAAGATACAGCCCGTGGGCGATCAGCGTTTTGCTGTCGAGCAGATCGAAATCAGCCAGCCTGACCAGCAGGTCTTTTGCATAATGATGGTGGCTATGGGAGACATCGTAGCGGTCTTCCGCGGCGTGAATATGCAGCCCGCGGCCGGTTGTCTTCAGGGCCTCGGAGAGCATACTCAGGCCCTCATCCGGGACAGTGAACGGCGCGTGAGCGCCGATATGGGCCTCCACCAGATACGGGGTATCGCCTTTTTCCTTTGCGCTATCTATTTCGCGAGCAAAGCGAATGTTTTCCTCAACGCCAGCCCGTAACTCTTTGACGCCACCGTTGCGATCCGTGGTTTCGAAGCAGGTCATTCCGCGTAGCCCCACCTTCAGAAAGGCCTGACGGAGTTGACTAAGCGACCCGGCAATATAATCCGGAGAGGCGTGGTGGTCGATAACCGCGGTACAGCCGCAGCGAATGGCCTCCAGCGAGCAGATGAGTCCGCTGTAGTACAGCGACTCTTCATCCAGCGCCCGGTCGAGCCGCCACCACAGGTTTTTCAGCGTCGAGATAAAGTCCGGACAGGGGGCGATGTTGGCCTGGATACCGCGTGATAAGCCGGAATAGAAATGGTTGTGGGAACATACGTTGCCAGGCATGACCAGGCGGCCCTGCATCTCTTTGATGCTGGCCTGCGGATAGCGCCGACACTGGTCCGCACCAACATCGATAATCGTCTCATTTTCGATAACGATATCGACATTTTCCACGACTTTTGCCGGGTAAAGTTGCACGACAGTCGCATTTTTTAGAATCAGAATACTCATACTTCGACGCCTCCCAGCAGATAGCGATGGTGGAGATGAACATGGCTGATAATGCGGCACATGTCGGTAAGCGGTGGCGGTACGTCGTTAAGCTGACCGCGTTCGTCGATATTCAGCAGCCAGATCCGATCGTTTTGTCGTACGTGAACCTGGTTCGCTTCGACAAGAAAACCCGGGTTGGTGCTGTTGCCGAAATCCTCGGCCAGGCTAAAGATGGTGATTTTGTCTTTGTATGGTTTGCCCTGCCACGGGCAGAACTGGGCGCAGTTACCGCATTCGTTGCAGAAGGCGTCAAGGTGCAAGGTCTGGTAGCGATTCTGGAACCCAGGTACGGCGATTGAGACGTTGGCGCGGTTTGGACAGACATCCACGCACTTGCTGCAGATGTAGTTGCACTCAAGGCAACGGGAGGCCTCCTGGGCCACGAATGCATCGCGATCGTCTTTGTTTACCCTTGCCACGGCAATGGTTCCTTTACGGCGGTAGACTTCCGCCGGATTGACGTTATTCCAGCGTTTATCACCATGGTGACTGAGGATATTCTCGCGGGCCAGAATCGTATCCGTGGCCCGGCGGGCATTGCCGATTGCGGAAACAATGGAAGAGGGGCCGCGCTGCACATCGCCGATCAGGAAGACGTTGGCCTTACCGGTTTCCCCATTGAGATCGACAACCGGCCAGCCATGTTCATTGAGCGGAATACCCATCGCCGCGAGGGCATCGTGATCCTGCTGCTCGCCGATGGCGGTTATCAGGGTATCGACCTGCAGCGTGCAGGTCTCGGCGGTTTGTACCGGGCGGCGGCGGCCCTTTTCATCGGCTTCGCCGAGAGTCATAACGCGCAGCGTCAAGGTGCCATCGGCGTTAAACTCTTCCGGGTTGTTCAGAAAACGGAACTGAACGCCATCAGCAACGGCTTCTTCATACTCCTCACGCCACGCCGGCATCTCCTGTTGTGAACGGCGATAAACGATGGTGGCCTTCTCCACGCCGGGGACGCGCAGGGCCGCGCGGGCGCAGTCCATTGCGGTATTGCCTGCACCAATAATGGCCACATGTTTCCCCAGCTTCAGGTTGTCGCCGCGGTTATACTCCCGCAAAAACTGGAGTGATTTTAGTACGTTAAGGTTATCACCGCGTAGCGGGACGCCGCTGTTCTTATCGGTACCGGTTCCCACCAGAACGTAGTGGAATCCTTCCTGCTGCAGCTTTTCAACGCTCAGATGCGGATCGCAGCCGTAAACCAGATTCACCCCATGCCGGGTCACGAAATCAATATCATGTTCGATCAGCTCTGCGGGAATACGGAATTGTGGGATGATATTGCGTACCACGCCACCGGCGTTGGCTTCGCGCTCAAAAAGCGTCACCGGATGCCCGGCGCGGGCGAGAAAATATCCGGCGGCCAGTCCTGCCGGACCTGCGCCAATCACGGCTACCGGATGTCTGGTGCCGGAACCTGCGGGTTTATGCCAGCGCTGCTGGTATTCATCCCAGCCTTTCTCAAGGGCGATTTTTTTCAATTCACGAATGTTAAGTGCGCTGTCGTAGTCCAGGCGAGTACAGTTGTACTGACACTGATGATCGCAGATATGACCGGTAATGGCCGGTAGGGCATTGCGCTGGTAAATCAGCTCCAGCGCGTCGGCATAACGCTGTTCGCCCATCAGACGAATATATTCCGGGATATCCTGCTTAATGGCGCAGGCGGTAACGCAGGGGGCGACGTAGCAGTCGGTGAGGGGCAGTTTCTCGCCGACATCAATACGGTCATCGGGTTTCCAGTGTTTCTGGGTGTACGCCATGCTGACGGCTTTTTCTGCCAGCGCATTCAATCTTGCGACGTCCACCCGGGTCATCTTCCAGCCGTCAGACTGCTCAAGTTCGCGCATACATTCGCTAAGCCGCAGGTAGCCTCCCGGTTTCAGCAGGTCCGTCGCCATGGTGATTGGATGTATTCCTGTTGCAAAAATTTCGCGAATATTGAGCTGGCTGGCGCCTCCGGAATAGGAGATTGGCAGCTTGCCGTCAAAAGCGCGGGAAAGAAGAGCGGCAACATTGATGGACAGCGGGAACAGCGCGCGACCGGACATATACATCTCATCTCCCGGCAGCGCACCTTTGTTGTTGACGGTGCCGAGGGTATTGGTGAGCTTCACACCGAAGCCGAGATGTCTCTCTTTTGCCAGTTGCATCAGGCGTTCCAGCATTTCTAATGCCCGATCGATTTTCAGATCGTGGTCAAAGGACTCTTCATTGAGGGCGATATAGCCGAAGCCGCAGGTATCAAGAATTTCGCGTACCCGCGAATAGCCGAGAAGCGTCGGGTTGAGTTTGACGAAGGTATTGAGGTTTTTCTCTTCCAGCATATAGCGACAAATGGCTTCAATTTCGTCCGGCGGACAGCCATGCATCGTCGACAGCGTCACGCCGTGTACCAGGGTGGCGGGGATCCGGTGTGCCAGCGTGTCGAGCCGTGGACGGATATCATCGAACCGGAAGCGGAGAAGGAACTTGTCGTCATGCAGCCAGCGGTCGAGAATATCGCGATAGCGGGAAAATTCGGGTTGCTTGCTGGCGTTCATCATGCAGTTGATGAACTGCTGCATCGGCGGCTGCTTGATACCGTCCAGGTTATAACCCACGCTCATATTGAAAATAAATGATTTGCCGCCCTTCATCGGCGTGAGCGGGAAAATCTCTTCCAGCAGGTGCAGAATAAACCAGGCTTTCAGGTACTCATCAGCAGCCTTTTTCAAGGTAAATTCGGTCGACCATTCAGTATTAAAACATTCATCTTCGGCGTCGATACACGGTTTTTCCAGCTCAAGCCGATCGAGGATCTGCACGGTTTTCAGTTCGATAAACCGACCGCCGGTTAACCAGGAGGTGATAATATTTTGCGCCAGCTGGGTATGCGGTCCGGCGGCAGGTCCAACCGGGGTTGCACAACTCTCGCCGAACACGGTGAGTCGATTTGGGTTTGTCGGCGAGTAAAATTGCTGTTCAGGAATACCAAATATCGAGCGATGGTTTTGGTATTCATCAAAGATACGCGTCAATAATGCCTCAAACGGGACGGGACGCATGATATCTCCCATAACCCTCTCCTTAGATTAATCGGTGAACGAATATTATCGGGAAAGCGATCTTTCCGACGAATTGGGAGAGGTGGAGCAACAATCACACCAGTTATTTAGCCATTAAGCTAAGCGGGTGCGAATCTGTGAGAGAGATCTAAAGTTAACGACGCTTTATGAAATACATCACGTTATGCTAATGCGAATTAAAATCACTCACCAAAATGAACTGTGTTTATTTCTCAAAATCAACGCTTATCTATCACAATGATAATTTACGTTATCGCGCTATGCGCGCCTCATGAGGTGCGATGGCATCGCGACGAGAAACGCGGGCTATTCTGCAGGCGAATAAAATCGGCAGGGGTATCAATATCAAAAATAATTTCCGGATATTCCAGTTCCAGTCGTTGATGCCGACCGCTGAGCAGAGCTTTGCGGACAGATGAACCGTCAGATCGGTTCAGCCGCTGTTGCAAATAGCGGCTGGCAACGAGGATGGGATGGCCCGGTATTCCTTGATAATGCGGAAGGAGCGAACCGTTATAGCGCAACGGCCACATGGTGCGGAACACATCAGCCGTGATACAAGGCAGATCGCCGTGGGTGATAAAGCAGTATTCGCTTGTCACGGCACGGGCCCCGCAAATCACGGATGAGAACAACCCATGTTGATAATCCGCATTATGGGCCAGCGTTATCCTGGGATTGTTGCTATACCGTGTCTGCAGTTCCTGCGCGTGAAAACCCGTCACCAGAATAATACGTGAGCAAAATTGCAGGGCATTTTTAATACTTGCATCAAGTATTGTTCCCTCTTGCCAGGGTAACATCATTTTCCATTGCCCCATTCGGGAGGACAACCCGGCGGCGGTAATAATGCAGTCGATCGGCTTCATAGCTCTCTTTAAATAATGGAAATGAACCTGATTAATGGAAAATATACCGCAAGATGACGCCTTGTTTTGTGATTTGGGTGCGTCTGCCAGCCCGTTACTTATTTCCACCGTCGGCGCTGGCGGCAAAACCAGTACGTTGTTGTGGCTGGCTGAATTATTTGTCCGGGCCGGACGACGGGTCCTGTTGACCACCACCACGCATATGTATCTACCGGCGCAGATGCCGGTTGTTATCTGTCGCGATCCGCGGCGGCTGTCGCCAGTCGTCTGGCAACAGCCGATGCTGGCCTGTTTTTCCGCATGGCTGCCGCAGGCTGGAAAAGTAAAGGGTTTTACCGGCGAGCAACTCGATGGACTGGTGGCGCAGGCTGACGTCGACGTGGTGCTGGTAGAAGCCGACGGTGCTCACGGTTTTGCACTCAAAGCGCCAAACGAGCATGAACCTTGCATCCCTGATTCAAGTCGCTGCGTCATTGCCGTGACGGGAGGCGGGTTGATTGGGCAATGTATTGGTCCTGGGACGGTTCATCGCTGGCCCTTTTTTTCCCGAATAACCGCCGCCGTACCGGGTGACAGGCTGAGCTGGCCGATGCTGCATCGTTTCATTCAGCATCCTGAAGGGGCCTTTAAAGATACGCCGACGGGTGTCCGGCGCATCTGGTTACTTAATCAGCTTTCTCAAAATGATAATTTGCTGACAGCCGACCTGCTGACCGATGGCGATGTTGATGCCATCTGGGCGGGATCCGTTCAGGCGCGTCCGGCAATCACGCGCAGACGAGTGAGAGAGTGAGATCCACTCTGGGGTGAAAAGGGATAGCCATCGAGGTTGTTATGAATATTTTCTCAGAAGCTGCAAGACTCGAAGAACAGAATCGCCCGTTTGCGCTGGCGCAGATTGTTGACAGCAGAGGCTCAACGCCCAGGCACTCGGCGCAGATGTTGATCCGCGCTGACGGGACCATTGCGGGAACTATAGGCGGCGGGATGGTGGAGCGAAAAGTGATTGATGAGGCACTGGTGGCGCTGGGTGAGAAGGCGTCGCGAATGTTTCACGGCAGGATGGCGCGCAACGGGGCCGATGCCGTTGGCTCTGACTGCGGAGGCGCGATGTCGGTTTATATCAGCGTGCATGGCCTGCGGCCGCGCCTGGTGCTGATTGGCGGCGGACACGTCAACCGCGCAATTGCGCAAATTGCGGCGCTGGTAGGGTTCGAAATCGCCGTTGCCGATATCTATCGGGAGAGCCTCAATCCTGATTTTTTCCCTCCGTCGACCCAGCTGCTGCATGCCGAAACCTTTGGTTCCGCGTTAGAAAAGCTGGACATTCGCCCGGACAACTTTGTTCTCATCGCCACCAACAATAAAGATCGCGAAGCGCTGGATCGGCTGATTACCCAGCCAGTGGCCTGGCTTGGTCTGTTGGCCAGCCGCCGTAAGGTTCAGTTTTTTTTACGTCAACTGCGTGAAAACGGGGTTGCGGAAGAACACATTGCGCGTCTGCATGCGCCGGTGGGCTATAACATTGGCGCAGAGACGCCAAACGAGATTGCTATCAGCGTCCTGGCGGAGATCCTGCAGGTGAAAAATCAGGCCGCTGGTGGCCTGATGATGGCGGTGGATCATCCCTCACAGCATCTGCGGGTCGTGATTCGCGGTGCCGGAGATATTGCTACCGGGGTGGCGCTGCGGCTCTGGCATGCCGGATTTAAGGTGATCATGCTCGAGGTTGAAAAACCGACGGCGATCCGCCGCAGCGTGGCCTTTGCCCAGGCGATATTCGACGGTGAGGTGACGGTAGAGGGCGTTGTCGCCCGGCGCGCAGCGTCGGTACATGAGGCTATTCGTATCGTCGAAAATGGGGCCATCCCGCTTCTGGTCGATCCAGTGTGCCACTCCCTACACGACCTGAGGCCCGCCTGCGTGGTGGATGCGATTCTGGCGAAGGAAAACTTCGGTACTCATTGCGGGCTGGCACCGGCGGTGATCGCGCTTGGCCCCGGTTTCTGTGCCGGAAAAGATTGCCACGCGGTAATTGAAACCCATCGGGGCCACTGGTTAGGTCAGGTGATTTACCACGGCTGCGCTCAGGCAAATACCGGGATCCCGGGCAATATTCAGGGCCACACGTCGCTGAGGGTAATCCGCGCTCCGGTGGCCGGCGTGCTACAGGGGCGGGTGCGGCTGGGAGATATTGTCAACGAAGGGGAGACGATCGCCACCATCGGTGACCGGGAGATTCTGGCCCCGCTGGGCGGGATGGTGCGTGGGTTATTAAACGATGGCCTGGTGGTTAACAGCGGTTTCAAAATCGGTGATATCGATCCGCGCGGCGCAGACGCCGATTATACCAGCGTATCGGATAAGGCCAGGGCGATTGGCGGTGGCGTGCTTGAAGCGCTAATGACGCTAATGCATCGAGGCGTTAAGGCGAAAGAAGCGGTGTTAACGGTCGCCTGAGCCTGATATCCCGTGGGCTGGTCCTGTAAAAATCGCCCGGAACATCACCGGGCGTATCGAGGGTTACTGGTTTTCTCAGACCTTGTTTAACCCGCTATCACGGTTCCGGTTTTGCCTTCAATTCCTTCTTGAGCCTTGCTCAGAACCGTAATCAGTGCTTGACGTCCGGGACGGGAACGCGCGAACGAGGCGGCAGCCTCGACTTTCGGTAACATCGAACCTTTCGCGAAATGGCCTTCGCGAATATAGCGTTCGGCATCGCTGAGCGTGAGCCTGTCCAGCCACTGCTCATCCGCTTTGCCGAAGTTGATGGCGACTTTCTCCACCGCCGTCAGGATAATCAGCATATCGGCGTCAATCATCGCTGCCAGTTTCGCGCTGGCCCAGTCTTTATCAATCACCGCGCTGGCACCCCGCAGGTGATGGCCTTCACGAATGACGGGGATACCGCCGCCGCCTACGGTAATCACCACATGACCCGCTTCCATCATCGCTTTCACCGTCTCTTTTTCGATGATATCCACCGGTTGTGGCGATGCGACAACGCGGCGGTAGCCGCGGCCGGCATCCTCTTTCATGGTGTACCCCTGGCGGGTCAGCTGCCTGGCGTCTTCTTCGCTAAAAAAGGAGCCGATAGGTTTGGTTGGATGTTTAAATGCGGGGTCGTTGGCGTCCACTTCGACCTGGGTAATCAGCGTTGCCACGGGCACGGTCATTCCTCGGGAAAGGAGTGCTTCACGGAGTGCGTTTTGTAAGTCGTAGCCAATGTAGCCCTGGCTCAGGGCGACGCAGACCGACATTGGCAGCATGGGCGTGTGCGCTTCCGTTTTAGCGGCGGCTTCAAAAGCGAGGTTAATCATCCCCACCTGCGGACCATTTCCGTGAGTCACCACCACCTGGTGTCCCTGCGCAATCAGGTCAACGATGGCCTGCGCGGTTTGTTTAACGGCCTGCATTTGCCCGGCCAGGTCGTCCCCTAAGGCATTTCCGCCAAGGGCGAGAACAATTTTCTTACTCATTCATTCCTCACTTTAGGGTGCATTTCCGCTTACGGGAGCGTTAGCGATTGAAAAGGGATGGCGGCGCAGGAAACGCCCCTGGCCTGCGGTGCCGGTAAAGTGACCGTTATCGAAGATCACTCTGCCGTGAGACAAGGTCTGGCGAATAGCGCCCTGACAGATAAACCCCTCCCACGGGGAATAGTCAGCGTTGTCATGCAGCATTTCATGACGAATGGTGGTAGTCCGACGCGGATCGATGATCGCCACATCGCCATCGGCGCCGGGTGCCAGCAGCCCTTTTTTCGGCCACAGACCGAACAGTTTTGCCGGCGTCGCGCTGGTGAGAGCCACGAAACGTTCCGCCGAAATGCGTCCGGTCATCACCCCGTGGGAGAACAGGAGCAGCAAACGATTTTCGACTCCCGGCAGACCGTTTGGACAGCGGCTGAAATCGCCACCGGAAAGCTGCTGGCGTTGGGCCATGGAGAAAGCACAGTGATCGGTGGCGACAACATCAATCGCGCCATCGCTGATGCCGCACCACAGGGCATCGTTATGCCGGGCATTACGCAGAGGTGGACTGAGCAGAAACTGCAGGGCATCTTCACGCTCATAGCAGCGTTCGTCGAGCAGCAGATACTGTGGACAGGTTTCTACCCATACCGGCTGATGGCGGGCCTGGGCGAGACGTAGATAGTCCAGACCCAGACTATTGGAGAGATGCACAATGTATAGCGGTGCGTTGCCGGCAAGCTGTGCCAGATTGATCATCCGCGCGATGGCTTCGGCTTCGCACTCAAACGGGCGACTTAAAGCGTGATAGCGCGGGGCGGTCTTACCGGCGGCAAGAAACTCAGCGCGCTTTTGCGCGATAGCGGCATCATTTTCCGGATGGACGGTCGTTAATGCCCCGGCACGCTGTAGATGACGCATCGCCTGCAGCACCTCGTCATCATTGAGTTTGTACTGGTAGGTCAGGTAGAGCTTAAAGCTGCTGATCCCCGCCTCGACCATCATCGGGATCTCATCAAGAATCGCGTGATTTATATGCTGGATAACGCCATGAAAACTGTAGTCAATCACCGCTTTATAAGCGGCATATCCGTGGTAGGCCTCCAGCTGGTGGCGTAACCGACAGCCGGCAGGGCCAAAGCCCATATGATCGATGATGGTTGTTGTACCGCCACACGCGGCGGCGCGGGTACCGGTAAAAAAATCATCACAGCTGCGGGCGAGTCCGGTATCAATATTAAAGTGGGTATGAACATCGATGCCGCCGGGCATCACGTAGCAACCTTCGGCATCAATAGTGTCGCAAGGTTGGTCAGGCGTTATCTGGGGGGCCAGGCGGCTGACCAGACCGTTTTCAATGAGCAGATCCTGTTTAGCCCGGCCGTCGGCATTGACGACGATGCCATTTTTAATCAGTACGCGCATAAACACTCCAGACTCCCGTCGCGAAGCGACGGGAGGGGTTGCAGTCAATGATTATTCAGTGGCCAGCCAGCTAAGCGGAATGGCGGCATACATCGCGGCACAGGTCACCAGATGGGATTTCCAGGTCTTCTCATTAGGCGCATGGGCTTCCGGTTCTTTACCTGGCCCAAAACCGATGACCGGAATGCCGTGACGGCCCATGATGGAGACGCCGTTGGTCGAGAAGGTCCATTTATCAACGACCGGCGCTTTACCAAACAGCCCTTCATAGGCATTGCTTAGCGCACGGACGGTGAAGTGGTTTTCTTCCACTTTCCAGGTCGGGAAATAGCACTCGGTCGGGTAGACCAGCCCGGTCCAGGACGGACGGTCATAGTTATACATCGACACCACCGCGCCGGCATTTTGTACGGCGGGCAGGGCGCGAATTTCAGCCAGAGCGCCTTCCCAGGTCTCCCCCCAGGTCAGGCGCCGGTCGATGGAGACGGCGCAGCTGTCGGCAACGGCGCAGCGGCTTGGCGAGGTGAAGAAAATTTCGGAAACGGTCAGGGTGCCTTTGCCCAGGAACTCATCATTGCCCAGTTTGTGCGAGAGCTCCTGCAGTTCATTGAGGATTGGTCCCATTTTGAAAATCGCGTTATCGCCGCGTTCCGGCGCGGAACCGTGGCAACTGATGCCCTGGACATCAACGCGAATTTCCATACGCCCGCGCTGACCGCGGTAGATCTGACAATCCGTTGGTTCGGTGCTGACAACAAACTCCGGGCGAATACCTGACTGCTCGATGATGTACTGCCAGCACAGCCCATCGCAATCTTCTTCCTGAACGGTGCCGGTGAGCAGCAGGGTGTACTCATCTTCCAGTCCGAGGTCTTTGATAATTTTACCGGCGTAGACCATGGAGGCCATTCCCCCCTCCTGGTCAGACGTTCCACGACCGCCGATTAACTCATCGGTCTCCATGCCTTCATAGGGATCGAAATTCCAGTTCTTGATGTTGCCGATGCCGACGGTATCGATATGTGCGTCCATCGCGACGAGACGCGGGCCATGGCCGATATAACCAAGAACGTTGCCCATCGGGTCGATGACCACTTTGTCGAAGCCGACCTTTTCCATCTCTTCTTTAATGCGATGGACAACGCGTTTTTCATCACAGCTTTCGCTAGGTATTGCCACCATGTCCCGTAGAAAACGGGTCATGTCCTGCTGGTAGTGGTTTGCTTTTTCAAGAATAAGTTTGAAGGGAATGTGCTTGGCCATGAATCAGTTCTCCAGTTTTTGTTTCCCGCTCAGCGGGATGAATTTGTCAGTGTTCTGAGGAATTATTGGGCTGCCGGATATTTACCTTCCCAGACGACTTCCCGGTAGTGCTCCACATCGGTATCGCCTTCAGTACTGATAACCAGCACCACGGAGCGGCTATCCAGTCCGAGCTTATTCATCAGCGCTTCGCGCTGTGGATGGAAATGTACGGCGGAGAGAATGCCCAGACCGACAGCGCCAGACTCTCCGGAAATCACCCGCGGATCGGTACCGAGAGGATTACCCAGTACGCGCATCCCGAGCGCGGCTACGGCATCCTGACAGGAGATAAACTGGGTGGCGCAGTTGCGCAGAATGTCCCAGCCCAGCGGATTGGGTTCGCCGCAGGCCAGGCCAGCCATAATCGTGGCCATGCTGCCGCCAACGTTGACGATTTGACCTTTGACGCCTGAACGGTAGAGACAATCCGCCAGCTCTGGCTCAACGATAACCGAATGCAGATCGCGTGCGCCGAAGACGTCCACCAGATAACCGAGCACGCCGCCGGCCATCGCGCCGACGCCAGCCTGCAGGAAAACGTGGGTCGGACGAGCAATGCCCATTGCCGCCATCTGCTCTACCGCTTCATCGGCGAGGGTGGCGTAACCTTGCATAATCCAGGTCGGGATTTTGGTATAACCTTCCCAGGCGGTGTCTTGTACCACTTCCCAGCCGTTTTGCCGGGCGGTTTGCATCGTGAAGCGTACGGTATCGTCATAGTTCATCTCGGTGACGATACACCTGGCGCCAAGCCGCAGGATGGCATCAACGCGCTCCTGGGCAGAACCTTTGGGCATATAGATGACGGCATTCTGTCCCAGCTGCTGTGCCGCCCACGCCACGCCGCGTCCGTGGTTACCGTCGGTGGTGGTGGCAAAGGTCATCTTTTCTTTGATGCTGGATTTGAAGGTTGCGAAGGAAAATGCGTTGATATCCAGGTGATATTTTTCGCACAGCAGCTGTGCGATAGCGTAGGCGCCGCCCAGCATTTTGAATGCGTTCAGACCGAAACGCTGCGACTCGTCTTTGACCAGAATCGTACTTACGCCGAACAGAGCAGCCAGCGATTTGAGGGCATACAGCGGCGTCGGTTTATATCCGACGATTTTTTGATGAAAATGTCGTGCCTGTTGCGCCTGCTGGCGCGAAAACAGCGGGGATGTTTCGCCGGTAAAAAAACGGTTTTCGGCAATATCCATTTTCAGTGAGAAAGCAGACATACTCTGTCCTTATCCATCATGCGGAGAGTGTGATGCTGGCCTGCAGGCCAGCCTGATAGGTTACTTGACGCGTTTTTGTGCTTCGTTGAGCAATTGCTCCAGCAGCTGGCCAGGTCTGGCGTATTTGCGGCACAAAATCATGGCGGCGATGATGTATGGCTTCCAGCTGGCTTCTTTGTAGGTGGCGATACGGTATTTTTCGAAGACCGCTTCGGTGACTTCCCCCTCGTCGCAGGAGACGCCGGTGATGTCGGCAGGCAGACAGTGCATATATAGCGCCTCGCCGTTTTTAGTCTGCGCCATCATCTCTTCAGTACAGTGCCAGTCTTTATGGTTGGCGTTTTGCGCCAGGCAGGCCTGCTCCAGCGCTTTTAACCCATCATGATCGTTAGCGCGCAGCAGTTCGGTGCGTTTTTCCATCACCTTATAAGGTGCCCAGGACTTCGGATATACAATGTCCGCATCCTTAAACGCTTCTGCCATATCGGTGACCTGACGGAAGCGGCCGCCAGAAGCTTCGGCGTTGTTTTTCGCCACGTCGATGACGTCCGGAATCAGATCGTAGCCTTCCGGGTGTGCCAGAGTGACGTCCATACCAAAGCGGGTCATCAGACCGATAATTCCCTGAGGCACCGAGAGAGGTTTGCCGTAACTTGGCGAGTAGGCCCAGGTCATGGCGATTTTTTTACCTTTCAGGTTTTCCAGCGATCCAAAATGTTCGCGCAGCCAGGCAAGATCGGCCATTGCCTGCGTCGGGTGGTCGATATCGCACTGCAGGTTAATGAGGGCCGGGCGCTGCGGCAGTACGCCCTGTTGGAATCCGTCGTCCAGCGCGTCGCCGACTTCGCGCATGTAGGCATTGCCGGCGCCAAGATACATGTCGTCGCGAATACCGATAACGTCGGCACAAAATGAGATCATGTTGGCGGTTTCGCGAACGGTTTCGCCGTGGGCAATTTGTGATTTGCCTTCATCAAGGTCCTGCTGCGCGAGACCTAACAAATTCAGCGCTGAGGCATAGGAGAAACGAGTGCGGGTTGAGTTATCGCGAAAAACGGAAATTCCCAGCCCGCTATTAAAGGCCTGGGTGGCAATATTCTCTGCACGCAGCGTCTTTAAGGCTTCGGCAACATCCAGCACCTGTTTCAGCTCATCCGGAGACTGTTCCCACGTCAGCAGGAAGTCTTTATCGTGAAGGTTGGAGTTGAGGTGGTTGATATCCTTAATCAGTTCGTTAACAGTTTTCATTTTTAGGTCCTGGTAGTGAATGACGAGCTTAATGATTGCTGTGCGGTCGGGAGCGGCGAGCGTGAAGTGGCGACGGCCAGCGCTGTATATTCACTAACAATAACTGTGCCAGTTCCTGATAAAGAGTCTGACGTAGAGATAAATGGCTGTGATTATGCGATGACGATCACGTAAACATCGGTGCTTGAGGGGGTGAGGTAAATAAGATTCATTTTCGTTATGCCGGCTGCAATTCGGTTTCTTTTATTCAGCGGCCGCAGAGCGGGGAAGAAGAGACAGCTTCATCGTCAAATTGATAAAAAACCGCTGCGAATTCTCATATTGATATGAAAATGTGATATCGCCTCCATATTTCCGTCAAAGAGTGAAAAGGGGATTTTATCTGCATCAATTCCGTTCAACCCTGGAGTAGTATCATCGGGAAAGAATAAAAATAGTTTTCGGTTAGTGAGAGTAAGGGTTCATTATGATTTCCTCTAACACCTTATCCGTATTGATGCAAATTCAACCTACAATTCAACGGTTTGCTCGTATGCTCTCCAGCGTGCTTCAGCTTGAGGTCGAGATTGTCGATAACACACTCTGTCGCGTCGCCGGAACAGGCGCGTACGGGAGATTGCTGGGAAAAAAGTTGAATGAAGATTCGCGACTTTTGCGTTACATAATAGAAACAAAAAAAGACAAAGTTGTTACCCATTCTCGTTTTGATCCTCTTTGTAAAGGATGTGCCAGTAAGGAAAGTTGCAAAGAAAAAGCGTTTCTTGGCACTCCTGTTATTTATCAGGGACAGTGTGTGGGCGTTATTAGCCTTATTGCGTTAACCCGCGAGCAGCAGGAGCGAATTAAAGATAATCTTCACGAATTCTCCGATTACGTTCGCCATGTCTCATCAATATTCGTTTCGCGGCTGCTGGAGGGGCAGGGCAGTAGCGATAATATTCAAAAAATATTTTTGACCATGATTGAGAATATGGATCAGGGGGTGCTGGTGGTCAGCCTCGATCAAAAGATAAAATTTGCCAACCAGACGGCATTAAAGATTCTTGGTGTAAATCAGGGAAATATGGTCGGCAAAACGATTAATTTTCGTCCGTTAACCTTTGAGCATAATTTTGTGCGCGGCCATATGCAGCATGTGATCTCCTTTGATGACAAGAAAGAACTTATTATCGGGCAGCTGCATGCTGTTCAGGATCAGTGGCTATTCTTAATGGCTTTTCATCAATCGCACGCCACGACGGATTTCAGTGCGGCGCAGGACGAGCCGCAGATTGAGCAGCTGATTGGCGAATGTCGCCCGATGCGTCAGTTGAAAAAACTGATAAGCCGCATAGCGCGTGGTCCGTCCAGCGTGATGGTCGCTGGCGAAAGCGGGACCGGAAAAGAGGTTGTCGCCCGCGCCATTCATAAGCTGAGCGACCGACAGGCAAAGCCGTTTATTGCCATCAACTGTGCGGCTATCCCCGAACAGCTGCTGGAGAGCGAGCTGTTCGGTTACGTAAAAGGGGCATTTACCGGCGCGTCGGCCAACGGTAAACCCGGGCTGATACAGGCGGCGAATCACGGTACGCTGTTTCTCGATGAGATTGGCGATATGCCCCTTACGCTGCAGGCAAAGCTGCTGAGAGCAATTGAGTCGCGTGAGATCCAGCCGGTAGGGGCCAGTCACCCGGTTCCGGTCGATATCCGCATTATTTCCGCCACCAACCAAAACCTGGCGCAGTTTATCGCCGAGGGTAAATTTCGTGAGGACCTCTATTACCGGCTTAACGTGATTCCGTTAAGGTTACCGCCGCTACGCGAGCGGCAGGATGACATCGAGCTGCTCATTCACCATTTCCTGCAGCTGCATACCCGCCGTCTTGAGCTGGTCTATCCCGGCGTCTCTCCCGAGGTCATCGGTTTGCTTAAGCGCTATCATTGGCCTGGCAATATCCGCGAGCTGAGCAATTTGATGGAGTACCTGGTCAACGTTGTGCCATCGGGTGAGGTGATTGATGCGTCATTGCTTCCGCCAAACTTAATCTGCAGCGGTAAAACCACCGGGCGGGATGCCAGCCTGCCTGGCGAGATGGCGGAGGTTAAAGAGGAAGAAGGGAGCACGGCGCTGGAAGCGATGGAAAAACAGATGATTCGCGACGCTTTGACTCGCTACAGCAATAAGAAACAGGCGGCGGATGAGCTGGGAATTGGCATTGCCACGCTGTATCGCAAAATTAAAAAGTACGAGCTGATTGGCATCTGATTCTTGAACGGACAAGGATAGCCCTTATGCTAAACGTATGGCGGAGCGGCGGCGGGTTATCACTCTGAGAGCGGTAATTATCAAAATCATCTCTTCCTGACTCAGGCTTGAGGTTTGACGCATTCACTGCTGCCGGTAAAGCTATCGCTTCTGTCTATGAGACCAACAGCAGGCAGTGCTTGCTCGCTTCAGTCTGCATTTTTGTCTATTTTTTAACCAGGTGGCGTCATTATTGCTTTGTAACCCTGTCTTCGGCTGCTGAGGTAGCCGGTTAGCAAACATGATAAGGACAGGATTATGGCGCAACTAAATGAGAATACACCTCCCTTAGCCGTATCACCGATAACACCATTTTTTGCTAAGTCTCGCATCATTGCTCGCCCCGGATTTAACCGTTGGCTGGTGCCACCGGCGGCGTTAGCCGTGCATTTATGCATCGGCATGGCTTACGGTTTTTCCGTCTTCTGGTTGCCAATGTCGCAGTTAATTGGCGGTACACACCCCCTGCAGTGTCCGGCTGAGATGTCATTCTGGCAGCAGCTATTTACCCGAGAATGTGACTGGAAAATTTCGCTGCTGGGTTGGACCTATACCTTGTTTTTTGTTTTCCTTGGCTGCGCCGCGGCACTCTGGGGAAGCTGGCTGGAAAAAGTCGGTCCGCGACTGGTGAGTCTCGTCGCGACGCTGTGCTGGTGCGGCGGGTTGCTGCTCTCCGCTCTCGCCATTTACAGTCATCAACTGTGGCTACTCTGGCTGGGAGCCGGAGTGATTGGTGGTATTGGCCTGGGACTGGGCTACATATCGCCGGTTTCTACGTTACTGCGCTGGTTCCCGGACAAGCGCGGGATGGCTGCTGGCATGGCGATCATGGGCTTCGGCGGCGGGGCACTGGTCGGCGCGCCGTTAGCAAACTGGCTGATGAACTTTTTTGCCGGCCCGCAAGGAAACGGCGTCTGGCAGAGTATCCTGGCGCTGGCGGGGATCTACTCGCTGTTTATGTTGTGCGGTACGTTTGGCTACCGTTTGCCGCCGATGGGCTGGCATCCCTCGGGGGAGAAAGCGCAAAAGGTGATGCGTAATCATTCCACCATACAGGTGCATGTCAGCGTGGCGTGGCGAACGCCCCAGTTCTGGCTGCTGTGGCTGGTGTTGTGGTTGAATGTCACCGCCGGTATCGGCATTTTGGGTATGGCATCGCCCATGCTGCAGGAGATTTTTGCCGGAAAGCTACTCTCGCAGGACCTGAGCTGGAATGAATTAAGTGGCGAACAGCTGAAGCGGATTGCGACGATGGCCGCCGGATTCACCGGCCTGCTCAGTTTGTTTAATATTCTGGGGCGTTTCTTCTGGGCTTCGGTGTCGGATCTGTGCGGCAGAAAGAACACCTTTGCCTTAATTTTTTTGCTGGGGGCGTTGTTATACGGGACGTTGCCGCTGACCAATCACGGTGGCTATGTGGCGCTTTTCGTCTGCGCGCTGTGCGTCATTATTTCGATGTATGGCGGCGGCTTTGCCACCATTCCGGCTTATCTGGCCGATGTATTTGGTTCTCAGATGGTCGGAGCGATTCACGGTCGTCTGTTGACCGCCTGGTCCGCTGCCGGCATTAGCGGCCCGGTGCTGGTGAATTACCTGCGAGAATATCAGCTGGCGCAGGGCATCGCCCCGGCACGGATCTATGATATTACGCTGCTGGTCTTGACGGTATTACTGGTTATGGGTTTCATCTGCAACCAGCTTGTGCGCCCGATTGCGGAAAAATATGCCATGACCGCCGAACAGCAGCAGCAGGCTAAGGGCATGTATACCATTAATGCCAACGCGCAATTGACATGGGAGGCCCGTCCCTCCGTTGTGCTGCTAACGTTAAGCTGGTTTGCTGTGGGGCTACCGCTGCTGTGGGGAATAGGCACGACGATGCAACAGGCAATAAAATTCTTCATCTAGCGAGGAGGTAGTGCACGTACCGACTGAACGCAACCGTTGCGCTGTCTGAGGCGTGAGATCCCTTGTATTTTGTCACAGCCCCGCAGAAACGATCGGGGCTGCAACATATAGATTCCATTTGAATAACGATTCCTATTCTCTGCTGCGGTGATACACTGACAAACTGTGATCTTTGTCATACCGTAATTCATACCGAGAAAAGAGACACTGCTATGCAACATATCATTGAGGGTTTCCTCAACTTCCAGAAAGAGATCTTCCCGCAGCGTAAAGAGCTCTTCCGTAGCCTGGCCTCCAGCCAGAATCCCAAAGCGCTGTTTATCTCCTGTTCTGACAGCCGCCTGGTACCGGAACTGGTGACCCAGCAGGAACCTGGACAGCTCTTTGTCATTCGTAACGCGGGGAATATCGTGCCCTCATTCGGACCAGAGCCGGGCGGCGTGTCCGCGACTATCGAATATGCCGTTGTTGCCCTGGGCGTCACCGATATTGTCATCTGTGGCCATTCCAACTGCGGCGCGATGACTGCGGTTGCGACCTGCCAGTGTCTGGATCCGATGCCGGCAGTGGCGCATTGGCTGCGCTATGCCGATGCCGCAAAAGCGGTGGTCGAAAAAGGCACCTGGAACAGTGAAATCGATAAAGTGAATGCGATGGTGCGGGAAAACGTTATCGCACAGCTGAACAACATCAAAACTCACCCGTCGGTTGCCGTCGGTCTGCGTGATAAGGCGCTGCGCCTGCACGGCTGGGTTTACGATATCGAAAGCGGGGCGATTGGCGCGCTGGATAAGAACACCAAAACCTTTGTATCGCTGTCGGAGAACCCGGCCGTCTACTTCGAGTAATTTCTCTCTTCAGGGCAGGGAAGCCCTGTATCTCAGCGTACCGTTTTTGACTCGTCCTCCCGTTCTTATTCCTGTTCTCCTCTCTGTGGCTTTCCTGTCATCTTCGGAATCACCGGCCGTCGCCGCGCATCTGCCATACTCATGACTGCTTTACCATCGTGCAGGAGGGGAATAATGATTAAGCTGTGTAAAACGTGCGGCACGTCGTATGACGAAAGAAGTACACCCATCTTACGCTGCAAGATTTGTGACGATGAACGCCAGTATGTCCCGGTCAGCGGACAGGCGTGGGTAGCCTTCGAGGATCTCATCAGCCATCATACCAACGCCTGGCAACAGCATGACAACACCTTGTTTAGCCTTAAAACCGTTCCCCGGTTCGCTATCAACCAACGCGCGTTTCTGCTCAGAACGCCGCAGGGCAATATTCTGTGGGATTGCATTGCCAATCTCGATGCCGCCACGATGGCGTTGATAGCTGCGCTAGGCGGTATTGATGCCATCGCGATTTCCCATCCTCATTACTACACCACCATGCAGGATTGGGCGGCCGCCTTTGACGCGCCAGTCTATCTGCATGCCAGCGACAGTGAGTGGATCGTGCGCGATAGCCCGGCGATTCGTCTGTGGCAAGGCGATGCGTTTGAGCTATGGCCCTCGGTGCAGCTGTTGCGACTGGGCGGCCACTTCGCCGGGGGAACCGTTCTACACTGGCGCGAGGGCGATGGCACGCTGCTGGTGGGCGACATCCTGCAGGTGACTCCCGGTGCGGATGCGGTCTCTTTTATGTGGAGCTACCCGAATATGCTGCCGCTGCCCGCGTCGGTCATTGAAAACATCATGCAGCGCCTGGCCGGCGTGCGGTTTGCCAGACTGTACGGAGCCTTCGCCGGGCAAAATATGCTGAACAACGCGCATGAAAGGGTACAGCGTTCCGCACAAAAATATCTCGCCTGCCTGCGTGGATGACGCCTGTTAATCGCGATGAGAAGCCCTTTTGCACAGGCCGCTCATCGCCGCCCATTGCCGAAAAGGGCCGCTACCACACCCCGTCGCCGCCATCCGAACACCAGACCTGGCCTGAGGCGAAGGAGCAGGCGCAAATCTTTTCGCTGGTGAAAACTTGTCCTGGCAACCAGGCTTTATAAGGCCGGTTGAGGAACCTGCACAGGACTTTTTCCTGCGCCGGCTTATCAGCCACCGCAATCATCCACGTCGCGACCGGAGGTATACATGAGACGATTGATGGCAAATGACGCCGCAAAGCGCGGGAGTCGCCCGGCAAAAGACGACCCGCGCGAACAGGGGGAAATACCGCGTAAACGCGATGATAGCGAGGACCATAAGAAAGATCCTTTTCACCCGGATCCCGGGCAGCGCTAAGATTGATCGTCACAGATCGGTCTGCGGCAAACGCCTGCGGCGACGGGACGCCGGACGGGAAATGGCGCCTGCCATGGCTTCAGCCATCTCGGCACAGGCGGTAATACCCTGCACAAAAGGCCGATCATGCATTAACCACGGCAGCGCCGCGAACGCCACGCGGCCTCGTACCTCCGCAGGCTCCTGTAACGTGTAGTCGTCCCCCACGTCCGGGATCTCATCGCCGGTGGCCTGCAGCTGCTCCCGTAACGTCGGGAAGGGCAGATCTTTTGTTTTTAGCGCTCTTTGCCCGCGTGCATCAATAAAGACATCATAGGTGGCCCGGCTTTCCCGCGTGGTAATCACCGTTTTGTCCTCTTCGATCGCCATCTGGTAATCCTCGCCGAGGGCGAGAATGCGGAGCGCTCCGGCTTCGCGAAGCGCCAGCAGGCGGCGGATCGACTCTGACGGAATAGCGGCGTAATTATCGATGAACACCCGGGCGAGCCCGTCGCTAAAGCGCTGACTATCCCGCGCATCCAGATGCGGGACCATTTCCTGCACGGCCTCATGCAGCCGGAGGATGACATAGCGCCACGGAACGGTGTATTTCTCGCGCTTGTTGCGCTCGACTTCCATAAGATTGGCCTGCGCCCAGTGAAACGGGTCATGTTGGTGTCGTTCACGAAACCACGCGTCGCTGAAGCTATCGGCGTTCAGCGTCGGGAGGGCGATACCGGCACTCCATTGCGGATCGGCGCGGTCGATCTCCTCTGCCATCAACCGGAAAACGCGGTCAAGTAAACCCTCTGAACCGGCGGCAATCGCCTTTTCCAGCGCGTCAGGCGTCACCACCGAAAGCGGTTCATAGGGAATCGGGCAGTAAAAATCCGCTTCCGGCAATATGCCGGAGCGCGACATCAGGACAATATTCAGCGCTTTGCTGGCCGGATTGAGCCTGAACTGCAGCGAGCGCGCGGCGGATTCGACAAACTCGCCGTGCTGAACCACCACGGCCATCGCGGCATCAATACCGCTCAACGAGGTACCCATGATACCGACCCTGCATGCCGGGATCTCGGCATCCATCAGGCCGGACCACGGACTGGGGAAAAAGGTACGGGTGGACTCCTCGTCAGCGGGCCAGACGTGGCCCGTGGCGATGACCGCAAGATCGAAACGTTCCGCCGCCGACTCACCTTGTGCCCATAATCTGACGCCTTCTGCCGTGGCCTGCAGGTCGGTGACCTCACAGGATTCATGCACCGTCAGCGAGAAACCCTGTTGTCTGGCTCTGGCTGTCAGGCCGATAAACTGGTCGCGAAAATATTCGCCAAGCAGGATACGCGGAAGAAACTGGCGAACATGCAGCGAATCATAGCTGACGCCATAGCGGGCAAGGTGCTCCTCGCTTTGCTGTTTCAGCCAGTCGATATAGGGACAGAGGATCGGTGGGATTTCAATACTGGCGATATTGGCCAGCATCATGCGCGAGTTTTCTTCGTCGCTGTATGGCATGCCGACGCCGGCCTGACTCGCCTGCTCATAGACCGTCACCGCCAGCGGCTCCGGATATTTTAACAGGGAAAAAAGAGTATAAATCCCGGTGGGGCCTGCGCCGATAATCGCAATTTTCTTCATGCATCATCACCCGTGATAAACGTTCTTCCATTGCCGTTTCCCGCCTGCCGGACGGTCAACCGGGAAAAGCGATCGGCGCCTTAGGTTCAGCAGCGGGAGTCGGGTTTAAGTGTGGTCGAAAACCCCGGCGCCAGCCAGCGGGATGCATGCGGTCTGTACGTCGCTCCCGGCTGGCGCCTGGCGGGCAATAAAAAAGGGGCCTCTGTGCCCCGCAAAAGTTTTCCGCTGTTATATCGCTCAGGGAAAAGGAAACTGTTTCAAGGCCGGATGGGCTTCTGCTATTTCGCTGTGGGCACGAATTGAGTGGAAGTCATCGGCCTTCACCACCTCGGGGATCATCGCCTGAATAAAGGTCCATACCACGGCGCTGGTTACCGAGACCTGATCGAGCGGCGTGTTGAGCGCCCGGCGTTCCAGCGCGGCGTTCCATTCCCGGCAGGCAGACAGTAACTGCCAGGTGATGCGTTCAATCCACGGTTGATACTGTTTCTCTGGCGGCCGTAAGCGGTGTTCGTAAACCTGTTGTACGGCTTTTTCGCTGGCAGCCAGAATCCATCCCAGCGTCTGAAGATCTTCGGCCAGCGCAGGGCCGGCGGCGGGGAGCAATTTACGCTGCAAATCTGCCTGAGATTCGAAGTAATGAAGGATCAGCGTGGAGTCCATCAGCCGAACGGCGTTATCCAGAATCAGCGTAGGCGCCTTGACCACCGGATTGAATTTTGCGAAGGGTTCAACGGCACTAAACACCGACAGCGGCAGGTGTTCAAATTCGACACCGTACAGCGCCAGAGATACCGCGACGCGCCTCACGTAAGGGGAGTCCAACATGCCAATGAGTTTCATCATGATTCCTGTTTTCCTGTCTCTGAAAGGAGAATGCCGGGTCAATCAAGGTGCGCCAGGAAGGATATCACCGTGCGCATTGCCCCTGGCTGCAGAGAGACATTACGCCAGATTGGCGATAACGAATATTACGCATTTCTTACCTGAGATGTCAGAATGACTGACCGGTACTGTCGCCCGAGGTTTACCCTCCTGGACTAGGGTAACGTTGACCTCCAGGAGCCGGAATATAAGGAGCTGCTTCATGTCGGATTACCCACCGATCGCCAGTTTACGGAGCTTTGAGGCCGTTGCCCGACTTGGGAGCGTGACGCAGGCGGCGAAAGAGCTGCATGTCACCCATTCGGCAATCAGTCAGCAAATTAAAGTGCTGGAAGAGATGCTCGGCGTGAGATTGTTTACGCGTCACGGACGCGGAGTGCAGATTAACGAAGAGGGGCGACTGTATGCGATGCATGTCCGCGAGGCGCTGGAACATATCGCGGATGCCACTCGTCTGGTCCACGTTAAGCCGCGGACGACGACGTTAACCCTGGCCACGGTACCGTCTTTTGCCTGCCACTGGCTATTGCCGCGCCTGGATCGCTTTCGCACCAGCTATCCCCATATCACGTTGCGGCTGCTGGCCAGTCTGACGGTCACCAACATGCAGCAGGAGGCGGTGGATATTGCCATTCGCATGGGGAAAGGCGACTGGGAAGGGCTGGAAAGCCGCTATATGTTTGCCGATGAGCTGATTGTGGTGGCCGCGCCGCATTACAACGGCGGCGCGCTGCCGGCAACGCCGCAAGAGGTGGCGGCGAGTAAGATTCTATTTTCGATGGAATCCTGGAAAACCTGGTGCCTGAAGGCCGGGCTGGAGCGTGAGATCGTCGCCGGCGGACTCTGTATCAACGACTCGAATCTGGTTCTGGAAGCCGTGCGACTCGGCAATGGCATTGCGCTGGAGCGGCGCTCCCTGGTGCAGGGCGCGATCGATCGAGGAGAGCTGGTCCAGGTCACCGCCTGTTCTGCGCCTTATCCCTGGCCGTACTGGCTGGTCACCCCGCAGCAAAGTGAAAAGAAAACGGAGGTCTCGTTGTTCATCGCCTGGCTGAATGAAGAACTTGCGGCGTGGCGCCAGCGGGAAGATTTGCCGGCGCCGCGATAGCATGGTTCCGGCGCTTGCCAGCGGGCCTCAACGGCCGGCGGATCGGGCAAATTCCCGCACCAGCGCCAGAAAGGCGGCCAGCCCGGCGGAGGGGTGACGTCTGCCGGGATAATACAGACACAGGCCGGGAAAAGGGGGCGTCCAGTCGTCCAGTAAACGAATGAGCCGGCCGGCCTCAATATCCTCGATGACATCCTGTTCAAGAAAGAAACCTATTCCCGCATCTTCCAGCACCGCAATCCGCGCCAGCGACGCCTCATCCAGCGTCAGCTGCCCGCGGACATCGACCTGTACCGTTTCTCCTTGCTTCTCAAGATGCCAGCGATAGAGGGAACCATCGGGCAGACGCACCCGGATGCAGGGATGATTGAGCAGATCTGCGGGGGTTTCAGGCCGCTTATGGTGCGAAAGATACTGCGCAGAAGCCACCACGGCATAGCGCTGAGGTTTGCCGAGGGAAAGTGCGATCATATCCTCCGGTATCAGGCTGGCGACCCGTACTCCCATATCGAAGCCTTCCGCAACGATGTCGATCAGCCGGCCATCGGTGACGATATCCACCTGCATTTGCGGATAGCGGTGCAAAAACTCCAGCACGACCCGGGAGAGAAGCGTCCGGGCGGCAAACGGAGGCGTATTGATGCGCAGGACGCCAGAAGGGGTTTCGCTGCGGGAGCGGACAACCTCAAGGGCCTGATGAACGCCCTGCAGCGACGGACCGATGTTATCGATAAACAGGCGACCGGCGTCGGTGAGCCCCACGCTGCGGGTAGTCCGGTTAAATAGACGTACGCCCATTTCGGCTTCAAATCTGGCGATGATATGGCTCAATGCGGTGGTTGATACCCCCAGCTCGATCGCCGCCGCGCGAAAGGTCCCTCGTCGGGCGATGGCCATAACGGCATCTAAATCCGTTAGCGTGATTCGCGACATTATCCCATTTCCTTCATCATGGCATCCCGGTTTGTCCTGATTGTTTAAATTATAAAGGATTCTTAAAGTTAAGCCGTAGCGTTTAATCACGGGAGATTCACTATGGATACGCCATCAGCAGTACAGGCCTTTTTTGCCGCTGAAGATCTGGAGCGCGTTGTCAGCGCCTTCACCCCGGATGCGGTGGTGAAAGATGAAGGGAATACCTATCGCGGACGGCAGGCCATCCGCGAGTGGCGGGTTGCCGCCAGACAAAAATACCGGTATGTCGCCGAACCTATTGAGACGATAACGCAGGGCGCCAGGGTAAAGGTGCGCGCCAACGTCAGCGGAAATTTTCCCGGCAGCCCGGTCATCCTTAGCTATGTATTTCGCCTGACGGCAGGGCAGATCGATGAGCTGGAGATCGGTGATGAGTGATTTTCTGGCGCTGGAAGGAAAGCGCGTTCTGATTACCTCGGGTACCAAAGGGGCCGGGGCGGCAACCGTGGCGCTGTTTCGCCAGCTGGGGGCGCGAGTGTTAACCTGCGCTCGCCATCCGCCGGACGCTCCTGTTGATGCGCTCTTTGTGACGGCGGATCTCGCCACGGCGAGCGGGTGCGCTCTGCTGGCCGCGGAGGTACAGGAGCAGCTGGGCGGCGTTGATATTATCGTTCATATGCTGGGCGGTTCTTCCTCCCCGGCAGGCGGGTTTGCCGCGCTGAGCGATGAGCTGTGGCAGCAGGAGCTGGATCTCAACCTTTTCCCTGCCCTCAGGCTGGATCGTCTACTGCTTCCCCTCATGCTCAACAGCGGGAAGGGGGTGATTATCCACGTCTCTTCAATCCAAAGAAGGATGCCGCTGCCGGAGTCAACCACGGCCTACGCCGCGGCAAAAGCCGCGCTCTCCACCTACAGTAAAAGCCTGTCGAAAGAGGTTTCCCCCAGGGGCGTTCGTGTTCTGAGCGTGGCCCCCGGCTGGATTGAAACCGAGGCGGCGGTCAGATTTGCGCAGCGGCTCGCGCAGCAGCAGGGGGTTGAGTATGCGCAAGGGAAACAAATCATCATGGACTCATTAGGCGGAATCCCACTCGGTCGTCCGGCGCAACCCGAAGAGGTGGCCAATCTGATTGCGTTTTTAGTCTCCGACCGGGCGGCATCGATAACCGGGGCAGAATACCTCATTGATGGTGGAACCGTGCCGACGGTTTAACCATCACCACGGACTGGCAAGGCGCGGCGAAAGGTTTTCTCCTCACTCAGTCTTGATGGCAAGGTATTGCTGCCAGGGCCTCAAAGGGGCGTGGAGCGTGCGAGGCGGGGATCAAAGGTAAAGGGATACTGACGCACGGAGGCCAGGGCCTCGCTGAACGCGGGATGCAGCGGGTTTAAAATGGCGTTGTTTTCATAGGGAATAATGCAGGAGGGAAGCATCAGCGCCAGACCGCTGCCCGCCTGTAGCCAGCCGGTGCCCAGATCCATTGTGGAAACGGGCATCGGATTTTCTTGCCAGTTATCCGGTAACCACTGTTTATCGAGGGATTCCACTTCACTGTCCGGTATCTCGATACTATACAGCTGATACTGGTTGAGGATTGCCTCATTTTTGACGTGAACCAGGATCTCCAGTGACGCCAGGGCAATGGAAGTGGACACATAGACCGCCGGGTGTCCCTGGTGATTCCAGCGCCCGCCGTACTGGTTGGCCCCGCTTCCCGTCCAGGCTTCGCTGGCGTAACGGCCGGTAACCAGACGATAGAAAATCATGCAAAGACGCCGTGTTCCAGGCGACCGATCAGGTCTGTTACTTCCAGCGCGCCGCTCTCGGTAGCAATCAAATCGATGGGGGCGACATTGCCCAGTCCTCTGACCGGCGACTGCAGCCAGTCGTAGGCATCCTGCTTGCTGCCAAAATAGTCGACGGCGGTATCCAGGACCCTGACAAAACGCGCCACACGTTCGCTTTCGCCTGGCGTCAACGTGCCGCCCGCGCTCTTGCGCCGGGCAACGTTGCGCTCATTAATCCCGGTGATGCGCAGAATGTCGGTTTTCGACATTTCCGTCCACTCATGAATATTATCCAGAATGCTGACCGGTAATCCCATACTCAGCAGCTCAATCAACTGCATACCCCGATTCGCCGGTAGCCCGGCATAGCGCCACAGCGCATTATCGGCAGGTTGCTCTGCAGGAACCCAGGTTTTCATCTTCCCTCCTGAATAAGGACATTTGTCATGCTTTATTATAGTCATTTGTCGGGTTGTTGAAAATATAATCGCCGGGCGGGTCATGAGTTGGTTGCGGTTTTGTGGCTGGCGGCCCCGAAAACAGTCCTCAGTAAGGACCGTCAGCTGGACGGTCCTCCGGGGGCGTTTTATTCGTCGCGGATTCAACGTTTACTGCTGCAACACTTCAGCAAATTTCGCCAGCCATTGCGGATGGGCGGGCCAGGCAGGGGCGGTGACCAGGTTGCCGTCAACATGCGCCTGATCGATACCGATCTCAGCATAATGCCCGCCGCTGAGCCGTACTTCTGGCGCGCAGGCCGGGTAGGCGCTACAGGTGCGGCCTTTCAGTATTCCGGCGGCGGCCAGAAGCTGCGGGCCGTGGCAAACGGCGGCAATGGGTTTGTGCGCCGCGTCAAACGCCTGAACCAGTTTGAGCACCTCGTCATTCAAGCGCAGATACTCCGGCGCTCGTCCACCGGGGATCAGCAGGGCGTCATAATCCTGTTCTTTTACGGCAGCAAAGTCGGCGTTGAGGACAAAGCGGTGCCCGGGTTTCTCGCTATAGGTCTGGGCACCGTCAAAATCATGGATCGCCGTCATGATATAGTCGCCTTTGCTCTTATCCGGGCAAACCGCGTCAACCTGATGGCCAATCATCTGCAATGCCTGAAACGGCACCATGGTTTCGTAATCTTCGGCATAATCACCAACCAGCATCAGAATTTTTTTGCTCATAAGGGTTGTTCCTCAGGGAATAAAGATGCCTAAGGTATAGTCCAGGGGCGAAGGGAATGCGAACCGCAAGTGGCGTTGTGTGTACTGATACCGCGGTGTTTCGCCTGTGCTCTGCTTTTGGAGCGCGCGCAGCTCTCGGTCTGAGTGACTTTGGTAGACGATAAATGATTGCCGACCTGCGGCAGGGAGCCGGGCAAGGAACTACTGAAACGTCTGGCCAATCCCGAAACTGTAGGGGCGTGAAATCGTACGCCATATCGCGTGCCTGTAATGCATTAATGTAATTTCTCATCGGTGTGTGCAGATTGACGATGATCTGCGCGTTTTATATTGCTGCCCGGTCCCGTCAGGACAATAATCGCCCATAGAGATGTCTCCTCACTGAATACAGGCCGCCATGATCATAAAAATCGTTTGTCTGAGTCTGCTTTGCATCATCCTGCTCTCCCTTGGCGCCAGCCTGGCCCAGACGATGTATCAGCGGGAACTACGTCCGCAGGAGGGCTGGTGGTCCGCCCGTCGTGACTCAGCAGGCCTGGCGCCTGATCCCCAGCAAAACGCCCGCCTGGCCATTGTGCAGGTCTACGCCGCGCCCACCTGGGGCTGGAAAGGCGTGGTGGCGGTGCATCCCTGGATTATCTATAAACGCGCCGGGGAAACGGAATATAACCGCTATGAAGTGATTAGCTGGGGAGGCGGGGAGAAGGTGCGCCGTAATAGCAACCCGCCGGATGGCTACTGGTTCGGCGCGAAACCTCGTTTACTGGTGGAGCATCGGGGAGCAGAGGCCGAGGCCATGATCCCGCAGATTGTCGCGGCAATTGCCTCTTACCCCTGGCCGGATACCTACCACGCCTGGCCGGGTCCTAACAGTAACACCTTTCTGGCCCATATTGGCCGCGAGGTGCCCGCGCTCAAACTGGATATGCCGGCCAACGCGGTGGGGAAAGATTTTCGCTCGCTGCTGAATCCCATTGGCCTACCGCCATCCGGGCGCGGGCTGCAGGTGTCGGTGCTGGGTATCGCCGGCGTAACGCTGGGAGCTGAAGAGGGATTTGAACTCAATCTGCTGGGGCTGAACGTCGGCCTGGATTTCACGCCGCTACGTATCCGTCTGCCATTTATTGGCGGACTGGGCCATGACAATTTGTCCAATAACGCTGCGGAACACTCCCGATAAATGGCGACGCTCCCCACCTGCAGCTAAGCCAACATTGCGTATCGCTGCTGCACATTTCTCCTCTACGTGGCTATAAAGGTCGATGTTGGCATTTTAATTGTTATGTTATAACATAACAATTAAAATGTTGTGGTCACGCTGAGTGGCCCGAAATCAGCGGACCAATGACAAATGAAGTACGAGGAGATAAAAGGCAATGTCTGACATCAGCGTAGAAAGACAGGGCGACATGCGTCTGCCGGTGACCGTTCTGTCCGGTTTTCTGGGCGCCGGGAAAACGACCCTGCTCAACCATATTCTGAACAACAGAGAGGGCAGGCGTGTTGCGGTTATCGTCAATGATATGTCGGAGGTCAATATTGATGCCGCTCTGGTCAGGGAAGGGGGCGCCGAACTTTCACGTACCGATGAAAAACTGGTTGAAATGAGTAACGGCTGTATCTGCTGCACGCTGCGGGAAGATCTCCTGCTGGAAGTGAATCGCCTGGCGAAAGAAGGGCGCTTTGATCAGCTGGTTATCGAGTCTACCGGTATTTCTGAACCGCTTCCGGTTGCTGAAACTTTTACCTTTGCCGGCGATGACGGGCAAAGTCTTTCAACCGTGGCGCGTCTTGATACCATGGTGACCGTCGTGGATGCCTTCAATTTTTTGCGTGATTATGACTCTGCAGATAGCCTCCGCTCACGCGGAGAATCACTGGGCGAAGGCGATGAGCGCAGCGTGGTCGACCTGCTCATTGAGCAGATTGAATTCTGCGATGTGCTGGTCCTGAACAAAGTCGATCTGATCGATGACGGGCAACAAGAAAAGCTAACGGCTATTTTGCGCTCTCTGAATCCACGGGCAAAAATAGTTGTTTCGCAGTTTGGTCAGGTAGCACTGGATAAGGTCCTGAATACCGGGCTGTTTGATTTTGATAATGCCGCACAGGCGCCAGGCTGGCTGAAGGAACTGCGCGGCGAACATACCCCGGAAACAGAAGAGTATGGGATTAGCAGCTTTGTTTTTCGCGCCCGCCGGCCTTTCCATCCGGCCCGTTTCTGCCAGGTGATGGCACATGAGCTGGCTGGAGTGGTCAGATCGAAAGGATATTTTTGGTTGGCCAGTCGTCCGGAATTTGCCGGCGCCTGGTCCCAGGCCGGTGGCGTGGCGCGTCAGGAACTGGGGGGAATGTGGTGGGCAAGTGTCCCCAGAGAACGCTGGCCTCAGGATGATGAGTCGCTGAAATTTATCCGGGCAAACTGGATGGATGGTGTGGGCGATGCCCGGCAGGAACTGGTGTTTATCGGAATGAATATGGATGAATCAGCACTACGCGCCAGGTTGGGTTCGGCTCTGCTTACGGACGAAGAAATGGCGGAGGGGCCGGGCGAATGGCGTCACTACTCCGACCCGTTTGCGCCCTGGGTTGCCGCATAAGTCAACGCAAGAGACCCGGTAAAAGCCGGCTCTTCATCGCTTCTCTGTGCAATAACGCCGCAGAGACGGCATGCGTGCGGGAATATTCGTCAAGGGGGGCTGCTGAGAGGATAAACTGGCCCCAGTCCTGTTTCAGGAATGGCCTGGATAACTGCAAAGGAAAGATGAGCGTGTTACAGCGAGAAATGTGCGAAATTCGCACCGTTCGATAACCTACAGACGGTTGCTGATGTCTGCGGAATAAAGAATGGTGCGTCCGAGTGGACTCGAACCACCGACCCCCACCATGTCAAGGTGGTGCTCTAACCAACTGAGCTACGGACGCATTATGGTGCGTTTAATTGGACTCGAACCAACGACCCCCACCATGTCAAGGTGGTGCTCTAACCAACTGAGCTATAAACGCATTATGGTGCGTTCAATTGGACTCGAACCAACGACCCCCACCATGTCAAGGTGGTGCTCTAACCAACTGAGCTATGAACGCAATGTTGTGGTGACAACGGGGACGCATATTAGCGATCGGATGGGGTTGTGGCAAGAGGCAAACGTCACTTTTCTTTCAGATCTCACGCGATTGCGGAAGTTTTACGCATATTGCTCATATTTTACTGATGCTAAAGGATATTTCTTATCCAGTTGCCCTGGTCTCGCTGCGGCGTCGTGCCTGACGCGGCGCGAAGTAAGGCCTGGCGACGCTGTCGGGAGAGAATGAGTGATTCGTCAGGCGAATGGTGCAAGAGGCGTCGCAGACGCGGGGGCCGGAAAAGAGAGGTTACCTGAAAATAAGGCGAAGGGTAAAAAGTGCGCAGAGGACTAACAGGATCAGAATAAGCTCAAAACGATAGCGCTGCAGCATAGTGGCCTCCTGAAATAAAACCGGCGCTGAAACAGCGCCGGTTTATGATTAACTCAACTTAGCGGAAAAATTAAGCAGCCGGTTGGGCAGCCGGTTTAGCGGCCTGATGCTTAGTGGTTTTGTGATGTTTTTTTGCCGCCTGAGCTTTCTGGGCTACCGGTTTAGCCGCCGCTTTGTGGTGTTTTTTAGCGGCCTGGGCTTTCTGTTCAGCGGCCGGTTTGGCGGCGGCTTTGTGATGTTTTTTCGCGGCCTGAGCTTTCTGTTCAGCGGCCGGTTTGGCGGCGGCTTTGTGGTGTTTTTTCGCGGCCTGGGCTTTCTGCTCAGCGGCCGGTTTGGCAGCGGCTTTGTGATGTTTTTTATGATGAGTGGTTTTGGCTGTGGTGCTGTGAGTTGCAGCCGCCGGAGCCTGAGTGGTGCTTACTGCGTCAGCAGCGAAAGCAGCAGAAGACAGACCCATAGCAGCGGCAACGACCAGAGCTAATACTTTTTTCATTCTGATATCCTCGAAATTATTTCTTCAGTGAACCCCACTGCGGGGCTGTTGAAATCACTATAAGTTTTTCTTTTTCAGGCTTCAGTGAGTGTTTGGTATCGGCGAGTAACGGAATGTACAACGCATAGAGCGGGCGAAAAGCAGGATGCTCCGCTAACGGATTCAGCGTCAGCGGAGGGGGGGTTAGCGACGCGGTGTATCGGACAGCGTCGTGAGCAGCGTCGTGAGCAGCGTCGGGCGGGTCATTCGTACGCAATAGGCAGGCTGGCCGCGTTCAAAACGCCATCCTTCGGACAGTGGTCCGGCGTCTACGGTGTCAAAGCCAAATGCCTCGTACAGCGCGGCGGCGATCGCTTTTCCTTTTTCACTATCGCCTGCCAACGGCAGCGCCCGACGATTTTCCGCGCCCGCGGGCAGTCCATCGCTTTCCAGCTGGGTCATGGGAATCGCGTTAAACGCTTTGGTGACGGTAGCGGCAGGCAGGATTTGGGCGAGCAATTCGCTGGTGGTGGTTTCTCCTGACTCCAGCGCCTCGATCGGGCCGTCACGCTCGGGATAGTAATTCACTGCATCAATGACATGTTTATCCTGAATTCCGCTGACCGGCAGCGAATGGATGGCGCTGAGCGGCACGGCAATGACCACCGCCTCGCCAAATTCGGCAGCTTCCTCTGCGCTGCCGACCTGACAGCCAATCATCGGCCCCAGGCTGAAAAGCGTCTGGGGCCCTCGTGAGTTACTCAACATAACGTCGTGACCAGCGGCAAGGGCCAGCTTCGCGACAGACCGGCCAACGAATCCGGCGCCGATAATGCCAATCTTCATTTTCAACTCCTTACGAATGATCTGAGAGTGTTGATAAATTTAATTCCATCTCCGTAGAAGATAAATCGTAAGATAGTGGAATGATAAACAACTCAAATGAGTGAATCATGGACCAGCTCACCAGTATCAGGGTTTTCGTGAAGGCGGCTGAAACGGGGTCGTTTGCCGCCGCTGCCGGACAGCTGCGACTTTCGCCGCAGATGGTCGCCCGACACGTGGCGGCGCTTGAAGCACACCTCGGCACTTCATTAATCGCCCGCACCACGCGGCGACAGACGCTCACCGATATCGGGCGTAGCTATTATGAACGCTGCCGCGTGGTACTGGCGGAGATCGCTGAGGCGGACGCGGTGGCACAGGAGATGAAAGCGACACCTTCAGGCATCATCCGGGTGAATGCGCCGGTCACATTTGGATCGCATGCGCTCGCGGCCTTTATTACCGACTATCTTGCCCGCTATCCTGACGTTCAGGTTGAACTGACGTTGAGCGACCGCATTGTCGACCCGATTGAAGAGGAGTTTGAGGTGATCGTGCGCATCGGTGAGCTGGCCGACAGCTCGATGGTGGCGTGGCCTCTGCTGCCATACCGGCTGATTGCCTGCGCGTCACCGGACTATATTTTGCGTCACGGCGAACCGCAGACGCCGACCGATCTTCAACATCATGCGTGTCTGGTTTATGGACATTGGTCGGCGGGCAGCGCCTGCCGGTGGCGATTTGAGAAACAGGGGGAGATGTTCGAGGTCAAACCCTCCGGGCGGTTTCGCGCGAATGACTGGAAGGCGCTGATGAATGCGGCTATCGCCGGGCACGGTATTACCCTCGGGCCGGAAGATGTGTTGAAAACCGAAGTGGAGCGGGGGAGCCTGGTACAGGTTTTAGCCGGATTCTCAGGACCGGCGCGGCCCATGCATATTCTGGTACCGGCCGGACGTCGGCGGACGACGAAAATTAAATGCTTTGTTGACGCATTAAGAGCTGCGCTGGGCCCGCGCTGAATCCGTACGACGGTGAGAAGCGGCACCCCGGGAACAGGATGCCGCTGGGCGTTAGCGCGCCGCGCGTTGCAAAATCACGCTGGACGGCTGACGCTGCAGGAAACGCATGCGCAGCATCATCATCACCGCTGCCGAGGTGAGCCCGATAATAAATCCGCACCAGAAACCCGCGGGACCCATACGCGGAACCAGCGTATCTGTTAAGGCCAGCAGGTAGCCGCTCGGCAGTCCCAGCACCCAGTACGCGGTAAACGTAATAAAGAAGATCGAACGCGTATCTTTATAGCCGCGTAGAATCCCGCTACCAATCACCTGGACGGAGTCGGAGATCTGATATATCGCGGCCAGCAGCATCAGCTGGGAAGCCAGCAGGACCACCTCCGGATTGTCGTTATACAGCAGCGCAATCTGCTTACGCATCAGGATGGTGAAAATCGCCGTGATCACGGCCATGCAGACGCCAACGCCAACCCCGGTTCTGGCAGAAACCTGCGCATCGAGGGTGGAACCCTGCCCAAGACGGAAGCCGACGCGGATGGTGACCGCTGCCGCCAGCGAAAGGGGTAAAACGAACATCAGCGAACTGAAGTTCAGGGCTATCTGATGGCCCGCGACGTCCACAATGCCCAATGGAGAAACCAGCAGCGCAACGACCGCAAACAGAGTGACTTCGAAAAACAGCGCCAGCGCAATCGGCAGTCCCAGCTGCACCAGGCGTTTAAGCACGTTCAAGTCCGGTCCGCTGAAGCCTTCATCGCTACGGATATCGCGCATAGAACGGGCGCGACGTACCCAGGAGATCATGCAGAAGAACATCACCCAGTAAACGGATGCCGTCGCCACGCCGCAGCCGATGCCGCCCAGCTCAGGCATGCCAAAGTGGCCGTAGATAAAGATATAGTTAACGGGAATATTGACCAGCAGGCCGATAAATCCCATCACCATCCCCGGTTTGGTTTTCGCCAGGCCTTCGCACTGGTTACGAGCGACCTGGAAGAAGAGGTAGCCGGGGGCGCCCCACAGCAGCGCGCGCAGGTAGCCTACCGCTTTTTCAGCGAGGGCCGGGTCGATATTGTGCATCGAGCTTATGATGTACCCGGCGTTCCACAGCACGACCATAACCAGCAGCGAAACGAATCCCGCCAGCCAGAACCCCTGACGAACCTGATGGGCAATGCGGTCGCGGCGGCCGGAGCCGTTTAGCTGTGCGATAACCGGCGTCAGCGCCAGCAGCAGACCGTGGCCAAAGAGAATTGCGGGGAGCCAGATAGAGGTCCCAATCGCGACGGCAGCCATATCGGTGGCGCTATAGCCACCCGCCATCACGGTATCGACAAAGCCCATAGAGGTCTGGGCGACCTGTGCCAGGATCACAGGAATGGCCAGGGCTAATAACTGACGCGCTTCAATAAAATACTTCTGCACGTGAACACCTTTATATTGTTGTTATTTTGAGACTAAAAAAGCCGCCGTAATTGGCAGCAAGAAGAAAGAGCTGAGGGGTTTTCCAGTCTATTGTAGCGATGATGCGCCATTAAGCCAGTGAAAAAATGGTAGGGCACGATGCGCGCTGGCAACCTGTTTTGCCAACTGGTATTGTTCCCGACAGGTATAACGGTAATGATACCGTCACGAAAGTCTACAGGAGTAAAGCATGTTTACTGGCATTGTGCAGGGGACCGCTAAAGTGGTGTCCATCGATGAAAAACCCAATTTTCGCACCCATGTGGTGGAGCTGCCTGAGCATATGCTTGCCGGCATCGAGACCGGGGCATCGGTGGCGCACAATGGTTGCTGCCTGACAGTCACCGAAATTGACGGTCCGCGTATCAGTTTTGACCTGATGAAAGAGACGCTGCGTATTACCAACCTCGGCGCGGTAGAGGTGGGGGACGTGGTGAACGTGGAACGAGCGGCAAAATTCAGCGATGAGATCGGCGGTCATCTGATGTCCGGTCATATTATGACCACGGCGGAAATCGTCAAGATCCTGACCTCGGAAAATAACCGCCAGATCTGGTTTAAGGTTCAGGACCCGACGCTGATGAAATATATCCTCTATAAAGGATTCATCGGCGTTGACGGGATCAGCCTGACGGTCGGAGAAGTGACCCCGACGCGTTTTTGCGTGCATTTGATCCCGGAAACGCTGCAGCGCACCACGCTTGGCATTAAAAAACTCGGCGATCGGGTGAATATTGAGATCGACCCGCAAACGCAGGCGGTAGTGGATACCGTGGAACGTGTGCTGGCGGCCAAAGAAGCGGCACAACACCTGAGCGATGAATGATCGGGCGCCGCCGCCGGATGAAGCATAAAAGAAAAGAATATCCCCCGTTTTAGCGGGGGATATTTTTAGCGGGCGACGCGAAGGCCGTTTTCAACACCGCGAGAAAAGACCACCTGCCAGAGCTGAATATCGCGCGCGCGAAAAGCCCCCGCGCAGGCGTTCAGATAATAACTAAACATACGTTTAAACCGTTCCGAATAGTTATCGGCGATATCGGGCCAGCTGGCCAGGAAACGTTCGTACCAGGCCATCAGCGTAGTATCGTAATCGGCGCCGATATTGTGCCAGTCTTCCATCACAAAATGGGATTCGCTGGCTTGCGCGATATGACGAACCGAAGGCAGACAACCGTTGGGGAAAATATATTTATTGATCCACGGATCGACGCTGTGGTCCGTTTTTTTGGAGCCAATGGTGTGCAATAAAAAACGGCCGTCAGGTTTCAAATTACGATCCACCACTTCAAAATAGGTGGCGTAATTTTTAGGTCCCACGTGTTCAAACATCCCGACGGAAACAATGCGATCAAAGTGGTCATGCAGATCGCGATAGTCCTGCAGCAAAATGGTGACGTCTAACCCCTCGCATCTTTGCTGGGCCATTTTTTGCTGCTCGGCAGAAATGGTCACGCCGACTACGCTAACGTGATAATTTTTGGCCATATAGTAAGCCAGACCACCCCAGCCGCAGCCAATGTCCAGCACCCGCATCCCCGGTTCCAGCTGCAGCTTGCGACAAATAAGATCTAATTTTGCCACCTGCGCCTCTTCCAGCGATTGCGCCTCTTTCCAGTAGGCGCAGGAATATTGCATATAGGGGTCGAGCATACGGCTGAAAAGATCGTTGCCGAGGTCGTAATGTTCTTTTCCGACAATCCAGGAGCGCTTTTTACTTTGTAGATTAAACAGGCGAGCACCTGCGATGCGCAACGTATCTTTGAGATGATGCGGGAGCTGATTTTCCAGCCCGGCGCGCAGTACTTTATGGAAGAATATATCCAGCCGTTCACAATCCCACCAGCCGTCCATATAGCTTTCGCCTAACCCCAGCGAGCCTTCCTGTAGAACGCGTTTAAAAAAGAGCGGATTGTTAATCCGCAGATCGGAGGGGGCGGGGCCATTGACCTCAATGCCCGCGCGACCGAGCAATTCGGTTGCAATTCGGTACCAGTCGTCGTTTGGTACGCTTACTTCTTCTATACACGATGAACTCATAGCTTCTCCATCACGCCCAAGTGATCAGAACCTTAAAACAGCGTAGACGCTTTTTTGGCTTTGTGAGAAATCTCACGGAATATCCGTGAAGCTGCTATCCGACGTAGAACAGAGGAAGGGCGATAACCCTTGCCGAAAGGCCTTCCATGGTGAAACGGGACGCATCCTGCTGCCGTTAATCGTAAAAAATATTTTATTTATGTGAAGCCGGTTCAGTATAGGCCGCTGAAATCCGGCTTTCAATAAAAATATATTAGCAGGCTAATTACTGAGCCTTAACATCGCCGAAACGCGTTTATGCATGCGACGATTCGGTAGTCAGGCAGGCGCTGTGACGCTGCATAAAATAACCCAGCCCGGCCAGCACGATCGAGACCAGCATCACGCTGGTGGTGGCGAGCAGCGGTGTGGCAATCAGCGCGGAGACCAGCAGACTGGTCAGGAAGCACAGACCAAGCTGCAGCGTATTCTGCAGCGCGGCGGCACGGCCGGTCGCCTGCGGGAACGGCTTCAGCGCCTGGGCGACAACAATCGGGTAAATCCCGCCATTGACAACGGCCATCACGCAGAAGGGAATCATCACCGCAATGATTGAGACATCTTCAACCCGACCAACCATCCAGGTTGCAGCCACGCTGACGGCGAAAATCACCAGCAGCCAGGGCAGCAGCTGTTGGCCCTGCCATTTCTGCAGCGCCGCGCGGCATCCATAGCCACCGACTAAAAAGGCGATTGTCTGCGGAACATAGCTAAGACCGATAGCGGTCGGGCTGTAGCCCATCTCATGGAGAATAAACGGCGACCCGGTCAACCAGGCAAAAAAGCTGGCGGAGCAGGCGGCGTAAATCAGCACGTTGCCGCTGTATTCGCGCGAACGCAGCAGCGTCATAAAGGTCAACTTCTCGCGGACATCACCCTGCGGCCTGACGACCGGCTTCAGGCGTAGGGCGGGTACCATCAGCAGCAGGGCGATGGCAAACAGGGTGGCAAAAATGGCCTGCCATTCCAGATGGGCAAGCAGCCAGCTGCCGAGCAACGGCGCCAGAGCCGGCGATAGACCCACCAGCGGCATGATGGTGGCGAAAATACGGTTAGTGCGCTGGGCTGGATAATAATCCGTGACCATCGCCTGCCAGGTCACCGCCGCCGCGCAGACGCCGATCGCCTGAATAAAGCGCAGCACCAGCATCAGGGTGGCATCCCGCACCCACAGCATTCCCAGACAGCTGATAGCGAAGATCGCCAGCCCGGTCAGCAGAATCGGTTTACGTCCGTAGCGGTCCGAGAGCGGGCCCCAGAACAGCTGTCCGATGGCGAAGCCGGCGAGGAACAGGCTCAGACTGGCGCTGACCGACGCCGCAGACGTATTGAGATCTTGCTGGATGGCCGAAAAGGCCGGCAGATACATGTCGGTGGCGAGGAAACCCAGCACGCTGAGTCCCGCCAGCCACACTAAAAATCCTTTCCCGGGTTGTTGCATAACATTCTCTTATAGGTGCAGGTATGATGCCGCAGAGTGTAGGGAGTGCATTCTGGCTTGTGAAACGCTAATATTTGCTACATGCATTCAAAATTTTTGCAGGCAGAATATGTGGTCCGAATACTCACTCGAAGTTGTTGATGCTGTCGCCCGCAACGGCAGCTTTAGCGCAGCGGCTCAGGAGCTGCACCGCGTACCTTCGGCGGTCAGTTATACCGTACGTCAGCTGGAGGAGTGGCTGGCAGTACCGCTTTTTGAACGCCGCCATCGCGATGTCGAATTGACCCCCGCCGGGCTCTGGTTTTTACAGGAAGGACGATCTGTTATCAAAAAAATGCAGATCACTCGCCAGCAGTGTCAGCAGATAGCCAACGGCTGGCGCGGCCAGCTGTCGATAGCCGTAGACGACATTGTTAAACCGGCCCGTATGCGTCAGATGATTGTCGATTTTTATCGTCACTTTCCCGATGTCGAGCTGATTGTTTTTCAGGAGGTCTTCAACGGCGTCTGGGACGCGCTGGCCGACGGGCGCGTGGAACTGGCTATCGGGGCAACGCGTTCGATTCCGGTCGGGGGGCGCTACGCCTTTCGCGATATGGGGATGCTGAGCTGGCATTGCGTAGTGGCCAGCCATCACCCGCTGGCGCAGATGAACGGGCCACTGAGCGATGATGTGTTGCGCAACTGGCCGTCGCTGGTCCGGGAGGACACTTCCCGTTCGTTACCGAAACGCACGACCTGGCTACTGGACAACCAGAAAAGGGTAGTGGTGCCGGACTGGGAGTCATCAGCTACCTGCCTCTCGGCGGGATTGTGCGTAGGAATGGTGCCGAGCCATTTTGCCCGCCCCTGGATTGACCGCGGTGAATGGACCGCGCTGGCGCTGGAAAACCCGTTCCCGGACGCCGCGTGCTGCCTGACCTGGCAGCAGAGCGACACGTCACCGGCGCTGTCGTGGCTGTTGGATTATCTGGGGGACAGCGAAACGTTGAACCGGGAGTGGCTGCGGGCGCCGGAGTAACCGGCGCCGCACGGGCGATTAGCGACGATAATCGACGAACGGGCCGTCTACGACGGAGCGACGCTCTACCAGCCGCGGGTGAACCTCAATAGATTGCGACTCTTCACGCTTGTTGACGATACGATCCATCAGCATATTGAAGGCCGCTTCCCCCAGCGAATCTTTCGGCTGGTGGATGGTGGTCAGCGCCGGGCTGAAATAGCGGGCGTTACGCACGTTATCATACCCGATCAGCGAAATGTCCTGCGGCACGCGCAGTCCCATCTCATCCGCAGCACAGATTGCGCCCATCGCCATGATGTCGCCGCCGCAGAAGACCGCCGTCGGGCGATGCTGCTGGCTGAGGATCTGCTGCATGGCGCGGTAGCCGGATTCAGGCTCGAAGTCGCCCTGAACAATCCAGCTTTCCGGAACGGCGATCTGCGCTTCTTCCATGGCTTTCATAAAGCCCGCCAGGCGGCCGGCGCCGGTATTACGCTCCAGCGGACCCGGGATCACGCCGATTTCACGGTGGCCGCGTTCCACCAGATAGCGACCGGCCATATAGCCGCCTTCGAAGGCGTTATCGATGACCGAATCGGTGAAGTCGGCTTTGGATTCACCCCAGTCCATTACCACCATCGGAATATGGCGGTACTCTTCCAGCATGCTGAGCACCGATTCCGGATATTCAGAACACATAACCAGCAGGCCGTCGACGCGCTTTTGCGCCATCATCGACAGGTAGGCCTGCTGTTTTTCGAGATCGTTCCACGCATTGCCCAGAATCAGGGTATAGCCTTTCTGGAAACAGCTCTTTTCTACGGCTTCAATAATCTCAGCGAAATAGGCCGCTTCGCTGCTGGTGGCCAGCAGGCCAATCGATTTGGTGTGATTAACCTTCAGGCTGCGAGCAACGGCACTGGGGGAGTAGTGCAGCTCTTTGATCGCCGCCCACACGGCGTTGCGGGTTTCTTCCGCCACGAAACGGGTTTTGTTAATTACATGTGACACTGTTGTAGTGGAAACGTTTGCGCGCTTCGCTACATCTTTAATTGTTGCCATTACTTCTCACTCCAGACCTTGACCTGATCGTCTGATTATCGATACGTAAACGTTTGCCTATACACACCCTGAATACAATTTTCAACATTGCATCACGTCGGGAAAACGACACAGAACGACAGGAAGGGGTCAATGGCCGATACGCTTTCAAATTAGCGTGGGATTTTGTCCGATCTTGCGGCAAAGGGGAAGAGCAAAAATGTGCATCACCCTAAAACATGGAAGATTTTTGCGCTATATTGTGCAAAAATGAGCAAGCTCACTTTTCATGTGGGGATAACTGGGGGGAAAAATTGATGGATACAGATTTAAAGTTTTCGCTGACGACAACGATTATTGTCCTGGGTCTCATCGTGGCCGCCGGCCTGACAGCGGTGCTGCACTGATTTATCCGGGGGAGAGGCCTCTTTCCCCCGACATCCCGCCATTATTATCAATTTCGCAAAAATCTTTTGCCATTTCGTTTACTTTTGTTTTTTTGTGATTGATGTCATGCTTTTGACTTCTGATGAGATACCGTCGCCGATGGCGGTCTGCTGGAGTCATTGAATGAAAATCAACTTTCCCTTGTTAGCGCTGGCGATAGGCGCGTTTGGTATTGGCACCACGGAGTTTTCCCCGATGGGGCTGCTGCCGGTAATTGCCAAAGGCGTCGACGTGTCAATTCCGGCGGCGGGAATGCTGATCAGCGCTTATGCGATCGGCGTGATGGTCGGGGCGCCGCTGATGACTTTGCTGCTCTCTCATCGCGCGCGCAGAAATGCGCTGATTTTTCTGATGGCGATCTTTACGCTGGGTAACGTCCTCTCCTCAATGGCGCCGGATTACACCACGCTGCTGATTTCGCGCATTATCACCAGCCTTAACCACGGCGCTTTCTTCGGCCTCGGTTCGGTGGTGGCGGCGAGCGTGGTGCAAAAACACAAACAGGCCAGTGCGGTGGCGACCATGTTCATGGGGTTAACCATCGCTAACATTGGCGGCGTTCCGGCGGCGACATGGCTTGGCGAGACCATCGGCTGGCGGATGTCGTTCCTCGCGACGGCAGGTCTGGGGCTGGTGGCGATGGTCAGCCTGTGGTTTTCGTTGCCCAAAGGCAGCGCTGGCGAGCGTCCGAACGTAAAGCAGGAGCTCTCCGTGCTGGTTCGTCCGCAGGTGCTCTCCGCATTGCTGACCACCGTGCTGGGGGCCGGCGCGATGTTTACCCTCTATACCTATATTTCACCGGTGCTGCACACCATTACGCACGCCTCGCCGCTGTTCGTCACCGCCATGCTGGTGTTGATTGGCGTCGGCTTTTCGCTGGGTAACTACCTCGGCGGTAAATTCGCCGACCGTTCCGTCTCCGGGACGCTGAAAGGGTTTCTGCTGCTGCTGATGGTCATCATGCTGGCGATTCCGCTGCTGGCGCAGACGCAGCTGGGGGCTGCAATCAGTATGGTGGTCTGGGGGGCGGCGACCTTCGCCGTGGTTCCACCGCTGCAAATGCGGGTGATGCGGGTGGCTCATGAAGCGCCGGGGCTCTCTTCGTCGGTCAATATCGGGGCCTTTAACCTCGGCAATGCGCTGGGGGCGGCAGCCGGTGGCGCGGTGATTTCCGGCGGACTGGGCTATGCCTTTGTGCCGGTGATGGGGGCGATAATTGCCGGTGTGGCGCTGCTGCTGGTGCTGTTCGGCGGGCGTTCGCAGCCGGAAGAGGCGTTGGTCGGACAGTAGTCGGTGTATTCGCAGAAGGGTTTCCCCTTCTGCGTTAGCGTTTTAGGCCGCCAGGTTGGCCGCCACAAACTTCCAGTTTACCAGCGCCCAGAAGTGCGCCAGATAGTCAGGACGGGCGTTGCGGTAGTCGATGTAATAGGCATGTTCCCAGACATCCACGGTCAGCAGCGGTTTGGCGTCGCCGGTCAGCGGCGTGCCAGCGTTGCTGGTGGAGACAATGCTCAGGCTGCCATCGCTATTTTTAACCAGCCATGTCCAGCCTGCACCAAAGTTCTTCGCTGCCGCGTCGGTAAACTTCGCTTTGAACTCTGCGAAGCTGCCGAAGGATTGATTGATGGCGGCTGCCAGCTCACCTTCCGGCTCGCCGCCCGCATTCGGCGCGAGGCAGTTCCAGTAGAAAGTATGGTTCCAGACCTGGGCCGCATTGTTAAAGATGCCGCCTTCAGAAGAGCGGACGATCGCTTCTAAAGATTGACCTTCAAACGCGGTGCCTTTGATCAGGTTGTTGAGGTTGGTGACATAGGCCTGGTGATGTTTGCCGTAGTGGTATTCCAGGGTTTCTGCGGAAATGTGCGGCGCCAGGGCGTCTTTTGCATACGGTAATGCAGGTAATTCAAACGACATTGTTACTCTCCTTATAACTTCTTGTTTTCTAGCTCACATTCAAAGGATGTTTGACCATCCACAACAGCATGTACTGTCCCTCGCCGGGGCGAGTGCAACAGGTTTTTATTGTGATCGGAATGCTAACACTTGCAGAAGGGAGTTAAAAGCCTTGCAATGATAAAGGGTATATTTAACAAATGTACCTGGTTAAGCCTTCGCCGGAGCGCAAGGCAGCGCATTTCAGCAGAGCCGGTTGATCGCTGTTGCTGTTGAAATATAAAGTGATTACTGAAAAATCCATTTTGCAGAGGTCTGTTTTGTCTAACATAGTCTATCGCCAGGCGACCCTGGCCGACGTCGAACGCTGTTTTGAAATTGAAACGAGCGCGTATGAAGGGGATGAGGCGGCTACCCGTGAAAAGATTGCCACCCGAATCCAGCAGTACCCGGAAGGATTTCTTTGCATGGAACGGCAAGGAGAGGTTATTGGCTTTATTAACTCAGGGTGCGCGTGGGAAGTCGTTATGTCGGATGAAGCCTTCAAGGAGCTGGTCGGGCACGATCCCCGCGCGCCGAATGTAGTGATTATGTCTGTAGTCATTGCGCCTGAACACCAGGGAAAAGGGTATTCGACCGCCCTGATGGAGCGATTTATCCGGCAGATGGCACAGGCGCAGAAGAGCGCCATTCACCTGATGTGCAAAGACCGACACGTGGCCCTGTATGAGCGGTTTGGCTTTCGCTACGAGCGGCCTTCGGCCTCGGATCATGGCGGGATGTCCTGGCATGAGATGAGCATGGCGTTATAGCCGGGGAATTGACCTGCCGCAGGTGCGGCAGGTCAGGTTCAGCGAATGGTTTTGGGGGTCATCACCCGGCGTGCGCCGACATAGTGGCGAATCCAGTAATCTTCGCTTAATGAGGTGATCTGAATATCGCGGCCGGTACGCGGCGACTGAATAAACTTGCCGTTGCCAACGTAAACGCCGACGTGATCGGCGGTGCCGCGCCCACGGGTGCGGAAGAAGACCAGATCGCCGCTCTGCAGCTCGCCGCGATCGACCGGACGGGCATCGCGCAGGTGATACATCTCATTGGCGGTGCGCGGAATGCGGATTTTTACCAGATCCTTATAGGCGTAGTAGACCAGCCCACTGCAGTCAAAACCAGTACGCGGCGAGGTTCCGCCCCAGCGATACGGTTTGCCAATCTGATCCATTAACTTCGACATCGCGGTGCTTTGCGCTCTCTGCACGCGGGCTTTGTGTGCATCCGCCAGCGTCAGCGGCGGTTCTTCCGCGATTGTTTTACAACGTTTTTTATAGCCTTTACGGACGACGCATTTGCTCTGCATGCTGGCCATGACCGGAGCCGGTTCGGCGGCCGGCGCGATCGTTTTCGCACACTGCTTTTTATACCCTTTACGCAAAACGCATTTTTTGCTGCCGGCGGCCTGACGGTTCAGCGCCGTCTGGCTGGATGCGGTGGTGCGAGTGGGGTGTCTGGTGCGGGTGGCCGTTGAGGCTTTCTTGCTGGCGGTTTTGGTTGTGGACTTCGTTTTCTGAGCGGTGGCTTTTTTCTTACGTTCTGTTGTGCCTTTCGCCGCGTGCGCTTTTGGCGTGGCGGAGGTGTGCGTATGCCCTGAAGCATGCGCCAGTGGTGTAAATGAGATAGATGTAAACAGTAATGCACAGAGCGAAATCGCGATTTTGTTTAGCCGCGCCACTGAGCAATCCCCTGATTAATGACAGATATGTACCCATACCTGACGGTGAATGACAAAACCCAACGATTCTAAAGCATAAAAACCCGGAAAGTTAATACTCTTTTGTATCTAAAGTGTCGTTTGATTAACAATTGCAAAAAATTATCTCAGACATTAACCACCTTGTACGCGAAATGTACAGCGATACCGCTTTTAGGTGGCCAAAATGATATTTTTAAGGCAACTTCTGACCACAGAAGATAAAATATAATGAGTGAAAAAAATGTTATTATCTGTCCTGCGTTCAGGACGCTACAATGACAAATTACTGCCGTATAGAAGTTAAGGAAGCATGACAATGAGCACGACTGTAGAAAAAATCCAACGTCAAATCGCTGAAAACCCGATCCTGCTGTACATGAAAGGGTCTCCGAAACTGCCAAGCTGCGGTTTTTCCGCTCAGGCTGTGCAGGCGCTGTCTGCATGCGGCGAGCGTTTTGCCTACGTTGACATCCTGCAGAACCCGGATATCCGCGCGGAACTGCCGAAATATGCGAACTGGCCGACCTTCCCGCAGCTGTGGGTTGATGGCGAGCTGGTTGGCGGTTGCGACATCGTGATTGAAATGTATCAGCGCGGCGAACTGCAGCAGCTGATCAAAGAAACGGCGGCAAAGTACAAGACCGACGAGCCGAAAGCTGAATAAGTCTGCTGCCAGTAAAAAAGCGACTTCCTGTGAAGTCGCTTTTTTTTGTCTCTTACTCTTGTCCGGCAAGCGGTAACGGCCAGCCGCCAAGACGTTTCCAGCGGTTGACGATTTCGCAAAACAGCTGCGCCGTCTGCTCGGTGTCGTACAGCGCAGAGTGCGCCTTGGTGCCATCAAACGCCATACCGGCGGCCAGGCAGGCTTTGGACAGCACCGTCTGACCGAGGGCCAGTCCACTCAGCGCCGCGGTATCAAACGTCACGAACGGGTGAAACGGATTACGCTTGAGTCCGGCGCGTTCGGCGGCGGCCATCGTAAAGGTGAGATCGAAGGTCGCGTTGTGCGCCACCATGATGGCACGATTACAATCGTGCTCCTTAATGCCCTTGCGGACCATTTTAAAAATGGCGTGCAGGGCGTCGTATTCGCGCACCGCGCCGCGCTCGGGGTCGTTCGGATTGATGCCGTTAAAGGCCAGCGCTTCAGGCTGCAGATTGGCGCCTTCGAAAGGTTCAACATGAAAATGCAATGTCTCGTCCGGCATTAACCAGCCTTGCTCATCCATTTTCAACGTAATGGCGGCGATCTCAAGCAGGGCGTCGGTTTTAGCATTAAACCCGGCGGTTTCTACATCAATTACCACGGGGTAGAAACCACGAAAACGGTCGCACAGACCATTAAGTTGAACGTTCTCGGACATCTGATTCTCTTAACTGGAAAAAAGTAGCGCGCATTATGGCAAATTTTGCCGCGCCTTGCAGCAGGAAGGGGAAAAACAGCGGGCGCCGATAAGCGCCCGGAGCAGGTTAGTTGCCAAGACCTTTGCCGGCATCTTTCTCTTCAATCAGCTCGATTTTGTAACCGTCCGGATCTTCAACGAAAGCGATCACCGTGGTGCCGCCTTTCACCGGACCGGCTTCGCGGGTGACGTTGCCGCCGTTCTGGCGAATACGCTCGCAGGCTTCGGCGGCGTTATCCACGCTCAGCGCGATATGACCGTAAGCGCTGCCGAGGTCGTATTTGTCAACGCCCCAGTTGTAAGTCAGCTCGATAACCGCCGTATCGCTCTCCTCGCCGTAGCCGACGAAGGCCAGCGAGTATTTGTACTCGGTATTTTCGCTGGTGCGCAGCAGCTTCATGCCCAGCACGTTGGTGTAAAACTCGATAGAACGTTGCAGGTCGCCAACGCGCAGCATGGTGTGAAGTAAGCGCATAGTTTTTATACTCCTTGTTTACAGCCCCTTAGCAGAGACCGTATGTGCAATTGTCTGAATAGCGTAACAAAACGGACAAGGCGTTTCATACCCCTGAGCACTATATCGTAAAAAGGCCGCCATTTCAGGCGGCCCTTACGCCGATCTTTCTTATCGCATCCGCGGACGGCGTGAGTGCGTCCAGGACGTGCAGTCAGATGCGACAGAATACGAGTATAGCGGCTAAACGTCGCCATACCCGGCCGGATTATAACGTCGGGTAGTCGGTATAGCCTTCCGCACCGCCGCCGTAGAAGCTTTCAGGGCGCTGCGGGTTCAGCGCGGCCTTGTGCTGCAGACGTGCGACCAGATCGGGGTTGGCAATATAGTCACGACCGAAGGCGACCGCATCAATTAAGCCTTTGCCGATCAGATCGTTGGCTTTTTCTACCGTATAGGCGCCGGCGCCGATAATCGCCCCCGGGAAGCGATCGCGCACTTTTTGGCGGAATGCGTCGCTGTACGGCTGGCCGCCGGCCCAGTCCGGCTCGGACATGTGCAGATAGGCAATGCCGCGTTTGGCGAGTTCTTCAATCAGATACAGCGCATCGGCTTCTTCGTTCGGGCCATTATCGACATTCTGGAAACTGCCGATTGGCGACACGCGGATCCCGATACGATCGGCGCTCCACTCTTTGCTGACGGCATCGACAACTTCCAGTACCAGACGCGCGCGGTTTTCAACGCTGCCGCCGTATTGATCGGTACGGTGGTTGGAAGAAGGAGACAGGAACTGATGCAGCAGGTAGCCATGCGCAGAGTGCAGCTCTACAAGGTCAAAGCCGGCATCGCGGGCATTGCCGACCGCCTGGCGGAAATCATCGACGATCCCCGGGATTTCATCGAGCTCCAGCGCACGCGGCATGGAGGTGTCGACGCGAATAGCGTGGCCATGCTCATCGCGCAGGGAGGTTCGGGTGCCCGCGCTGATAGCAGAAGGCGCAACCGGCGCTTCGCCGCCGGGCTGCAGGGAGTTGTGGGAAATACGACCGGTATGCCACAGCTGCACGGCGATACGGCCATGTTCAGCGTGAACCCCGGCGGTAATTTTCTGCCATGCCGCGATCTGTTCCGGGCTGTGCAGACCAGGCGCGCCGGCGTAGCCTTTCGCCTGGGCGGAAATCTGCGTGGCTTCGGAGATGATCAGTCCGGAGCTGGCACGTTGACGATAGTACTCTGCCATTAACGGCGTCGGGATATCGCCGGGTTCGATACTGCGCAGACGCGTCAGCGGAGCCATAAATACACGGTTAGGTACAGTTATTGCACCGACTTTCAGTGGAGAAAACAGTTTTGATTCGGACATAATGACTCCTGAGTAGACCGGTCGTCTTGTAATTCGTTAAATAAAAACGCCTGTTAAACGCCAGGCGCTGCAATAATCTGTTTGGCATGGGCAAGGGCGCTTTCCAGCGGCATTGCGCTGCGGGTAATCTTGGCCTGCAAATTGGCTCCCAGCCACAGGGAGTAAAGCACCTGGGAGAGGGTAAAGGCATCGCCGTCAAATGTCAGACTCCCTTCCTGGCGACCCTTTTCCAGCGCTTCGCCCAGTAAAGTAATAATCTGGCTGGCGCCTTTGTTCATCTCTTCACGCATGGATTCAGACAAATCGCACACTTCAGCGGAGAGCTTGACCGTCAGGCAACCGCTGATAATACCCTGCTGGCAAAACTGCGTCAGGGTGTGCTGGTAGTAAGCCAGCAGGCGGTCGCGATAGGTTCCTTCGCCGTGAGCAAAATGGTCAACCAGGCGGCGGATATAGCCAGCATAGTGATATTCAAGCAGCGCGACGCCGTAAGCTTCTTTAGAGCGAAAATAGTGGTAGAAAGAGCCTTTCGGCACTTCCGCTATTTTCAGCAGCTCGCTCAGGCCCATTCCGGTAAAACCGCGGTGCATGCACAGCTGTTCACCGGTCAGCAGAATATGTTCGCGGGTATCGTATTCACAATGTTTGTTCATGGCGCTCACTGTAATAGACCGATTGGTCTAATGCAAGCAAAAAAATGTCGCCTGGGGCAGAGGCTGAACAACAAAAGTTGCGAAGCAGAGTTGAAACGTCTTCAATAAAAGACACAGAGAAGTCGCCGGAGGCGTGGAGTGGCAGAGCAGCTGGAGTTTTTCCCGGTACAGAGTCCATGCCGGGGAATTTGTCAGTCGGACGAACGTGGATTTTGTCGCGGTTGCTTTCGTAGTCGCGAAGAGCGTTTTCACTGGCAAACAATGAGTGATGTCCAGAAGCAAGACGTGCTGCGCCTGTGCCGGCAGCGTCTGTTGCGCAAATTACGCGCGAATAAACCGCAGGCCGAGGAAGAACCACAGCAGCCTTCACTGTTTTAATGGCAAAATTGCGTATACTCAACACACTTTTTTGTTGAGGACGTTGTTATGGTTCAGCGTATTGCTATGGCCCCACAGGGGCCGGAATTCTCGCGTTTTGTGATGGGCTACTGGCGTTTGATGGACTGGAATATGTCCGTGAACGAGCGGGTCAGCTTTATTGAGCAGCACCTGGATCTGGGCGTGACTACGGTTGATCACGCAGATATTTACGGTGATTATCAGTGCGAAGCGGCCTTTGGCGAGGCGCTGAAGCAGGCTCCGCATCTGCGTAGCCGCATGGAAATCGTCAGCAAGTGTGGGATTGCCACTAAAGCCCGCGCCGAAAACACCATCGGCCACTATATCACCGACCGCGATCATATCGTTTTAAGTGCCGAGCAGTCCTTGCGCAATCTGGCGACCGACCATCTTGATTTGCTGCTGATTCACCGCCCGGATCCGTTAATGAATGCGGATGAGGTGGCGGAGGCCTTTCTCGCACTGCATCACAGCGGCAAAGTTCGCCACTTTGGCGTCTCCAACTTTACGCCGGCGCAGTTTACGCTGCTGCAATCGCGTCTGCCGTTTACGCTGGCCACCAACCAGGTTGAAATCTCCCCGGTACACCAGCCGCTGCTGCTGGATGGTACGCTGGATCAGCTGCAGCAGCTGCGTATCCGGCCAATGGCCTGGTCTTGTCTCGGCGGCGGGCGCTTGTTTAATGATGAAAGCTTCCAGCCGCTGCGTGATGAGCTGGCGCAAGTGGCTCAGGAGCTGAATGCTGAGAGCATTGAGCAGGTGGTTTATGCGTGGATCCTGCGTCTGCCGTCGCAGCCGTTGCCGATTATCGGCTCCGGTAAAATTGAGCGTGTGCGCTCTGCCGTGGTGGCCGAAAAACTGAATATGTCTCGTCAGCAGTGGTTCCGCATCCGCAAAGCCGCGTTGGGCTACGACGTACCATAATCCTCCCACCGCCTCCGCAATGGCCGTCTCTGGTTTACCCTTATCAGGGACAGAGCCATTCTGGAGGTGTTATGCAACGATGTATCCTCGCCATATTGACTTTAGCGATCTCAGCGGGCGCGCAGGCGGCCAGCGAAAACGTGGATCTCAATCTTGTTACCCGCCAAAGCGTGGGCCAGGCCATTGGCAGCGTTAAAATCAGCGAGACCGCAAAGGGGCTGGAATTTACCCCAGATCTCAAAGCGCTACCGCCGGGTCGACATGGTTTTCACATTCATGCTAACGGTAGCTGCCAGCCGGCGATAAAAGAGGGTAAAGCCGTCGCTGCCGGTGCCGCCGGCGGACATTACGACCCGCAACAGACCGGGAAACATGAAGGGCCCGAGGGGCGCGGGCATCTGGGCGACCTGCCGGTACTGGTAGTCAACAGCGACGGGAAAGCCACCCGGCCGATGGTGGCGCCGCGGCTTAAAACGCTGGATGAGGTACGGGGAAAAGCCCTGATGGTCCACATTGGTGGCGACAATATGTCCGACAGTCCGCAGCCCCTTGGCGGAGGCGGCGAACGTTTTGCCTGCGGGGTGATTAAGTAGCTCTTTCGGTTATCGTCCCGACCTCAGGTGCCTGCTCAAGTTGAGACAGGGCGCAATACAGCCGCCAGATCACGGCGGCCAGCTCTTTTGCTGCCGGCTGGTGATGGTGGTTCAGGGTATCGCAAATTCGCTGTAGCTCCTGCAAGGTTGAGGCCAGAGGACGCTGCTGGACGCCGCGCTCGCTCATGACATCCCGGAGCAGACTGATGCATAAATCCCGCACCTGCGAGAGCGGGTCAGAGCGGGTTTCCCACTCGCGAAGCTGCCAGACCACGTGCGAACAGTTAAGCAGCACCACGCCCCAGCGCAGCAGCCAGCGGCGCGCGAGAGCATCCTGGCTGTTACTTAACTGACTGATGTGATGGTAGACCAGCGATTCAAACTCGTGCTCGCTATGCTGAGGGCGGCGGCTCAGCTGGTCGACAAAGTGACGGCGTAACGCCTTTATGTGCCGGCGGCTCTTGCGCGCATCGGAACCGGGACTGATCACCGCAAAAGCAAGCCAGGCAAAGCCAACGCCAATGATTTTTCCAAGATTGTCGTTGAGAAACGAGGCAAAGTCGTAGACCGGCGGGTTGGTCACCGAAATAAACGACCCCATGAACACAATCAATTGTCCCCAGAGACCCGCCAGCTTTGGCATCTGCAGTTTGAGCAATTGCATGGTGGTGAGCAGCGGGAAAAGGAACAGCAGGAACTGCCACAGGTCGGTTATCTGCACCATCAGACCGAACTTCACCCCGAAGCTGAATAGCGACAGCAATATCAGCGTACGCATCAGCAGGCTCAGCGATTTGAACGGCGAAGGTGAGACTGAATAAAGCACGCAGCAAATCGCCGCCAGGGTGAGCGCGGCGGCGCAGGACTGCCATTGGGTGCTGATACCCCAGGCACCCACCGCAACCAGCGCACAGAAGGTTCTGATACCGTTCCACAACGCTTCGGCCTGATCGGTATGACGCGCTAACGCCGGGGCGGAAGGAACATTAAATTCGGCGATTACCGAGGCGTTTTCCACGCGGCGGAGCCAGCGACTGCTGTCCAGATACAGGCGGCAGAAATAGCGCAGGCGCTTCCAGAACGCGAGATGGCGATAGTCGGCATCGGCGGGAGGCGCCAGCGGGGCGATTATCCGTGCGACAGCGTAAAAATCGGCCCGTGGATTAGCCAGCGCGGTAAGCAGCGTTTCCAGCACTTCGCGGGTCTGCGCCGGCGCGGCCGGCCAGTTCACTAACATCCGGCGCAGGCTGGAGATTACGCTGGTCAGCCGCAGCTGCTGGTGGAGTAAATAGTTCAGCAGCGGATTCTGACGGCGAAAACGGTAATGACTCCAGAAGGCCTGAATTCGCAGCAGGTTCATGGTCAGGATTTGCCCGATCACGCTTTCGTGGGCGGTACGAATGGCATCGGTGGTTTCCGGCACCCACAGCAGACTGGCGTGCTCAAGCAGACGAGCATGCATATTTTTCAATGCCGTCAGCAGCGCAGTGCCATCCGAGGTACTGGGCATGATCATCATCATCAGCCCGCCGCACAGGATACCGACGATAACCTCGCACACTCGCGACTGCGCGATAGTCCACAGCTCGTTGGCGTCGGTAATGTTGATAACCGGAAAGGCGATAATGGCGCAGGTATAGCCGGCGAGCTGGAAGGCGTAGGCTACGTTGTTGGTATACATCGCGCAGGCCCAGGTGCAGAGCGCAATCCACGCCGAAATGCTGAATAAAAATAGCCAGGGGTCGTTTAGCGTATGTCCGGCGAGCAGTAGCGCGGCGCAGGCGCCGAGCAGGCTTCCGGCAATACGCCCGAAGCACTTACTGATCACGCCACCCACCGTCGGGAAGCTGACGACGGCGGCAGAGGTCATCGCCCAGTAAGGCTCATCAAGATCCAGCCAGTAGGCAATACTCAGCGCGAGACACATCGCAATGCCGTTACGCAGGGCATAGCGCCATTGCGGACGGCTGGCTTTAACCCAGGGAAGAGCACGCCATGACGAGACCTGCAGTTTCATCAGGGTTCGCCAATTGAGACGGTGCAGGTGGTCCCGGAAACCAGCGTCGTATCCGCAGGCAAACTGTTGAGTTCGATGCGCACCGGTACGCGCTGGGCCAGACGAACCCACGGGATATTCGGTTTAATATTGGCAACCAGGCTGTTCCCGCCTTCGACGCTTTGGTCGACGATGGCGCGACCGATACTGGATACGTGACCCTGTAACGTTTGTTTACTGCTGTACAACACTATCTGCGCATTATCGCCAGAGCGAATATGGCGCAGCTTAGTTTCTTCAAAATAACCAATGACATAAAACGAATTGCTATCGACAAGGGCGAAAACCGGGTGGCCTGCCGAGGCGTAGTCGCCCACGCGGGTCGTTAAGTTTGTCACCCAGCCATCTACCGGCGATTTCACGGCCGTCTGGCCAAGCTGCCATTGCGCGTGCTCCAGACTGGCCTGCGCCACGCCGACCACCGCTTTGGCGGCCTCAAGGTTGGTGGTGGCGGTGTCCAGCGCGGTATTGGCGCTTTCCAGATCTTCGGCGGAGATGGCCTCTTGCGAAAGATGACGACGACGACGGGCATCACTGGCCGCTTTCGTTTGCTCCGCTTTGGCTTTAGCCATTTCCGCTTGCGCTTTCGCGAGCTGCGCTTCGGCGTTGAGAGCGGCAATACGATAGGGGGTGTCATCGATCCTGAACAGAACGTCGCCGGCTTTGACCAGCTGGTTATCGCGCACGTTCAGCTGGAGGATGCTGCCAGAGACCTGCGGCGTAATGCTGACCTGTTCGGCGCGGACTTTGCCATCCCGGGTCCACGGCGATTGCGTGTAATAGTTCCAGACCAGCCAGGCGGCAATGATAGCGAGTGCGGCGACCAACAAGGTCGAGAGGTATTTGAGTTTTTTCATGTCGTGAACATTACCAGGCAGTCAGTAAAACCAGAGCCAGACACACAGAGAGTGCAAACAGGGACAGATCCATCAGCAAGGGATGCCAGATATCGCCGGCATACATCCAGTCTCGCAGCTGGCGGTGAATAACCAGCCAGATAAAAAATCCCAGCAATACGGCTTTAAACAAGGGGGGAAAGTAAATTGACGCACCGAATACCAGGTCCTGGAGCGCCAATCCGGAAGTGTTAAGACTCAGTTTCACAAGCAAAAATCCTTTGCCATTGCAGGGAGAATGTTCAGAGCATGCTACTATTACACATTGTAAATCATTGTTTTGAATTTGGTGTATCAGGTAATTCATTTGTTTTGATTATTCAAATGCTGCACACTATTCTAAAATCAGTATAATAACTTAGCAAGCTAATTATAAGGAGATGAAATTGGAATCGCCACTGGGTTCTGATCTGGCACGTTTAGTGCGCGTCTGGCGCGCGCTGATCGACCATCGCCTGAAACCTCTGGAGTTAACGCAGACCCATTGGGTCACGTTGCACAATATTCATCAGCTGCCTCCTGAGCAGTCGCAGATTCAACTGGCGAAAGCTATTGGTATCGAGCAACCCTCACTGGTGCGTACGCTGGATCAGCTGGAAGAGAAAGGGCTTATTTCTCGCCAGACTTGTGCAAACGACCGGCGCGCGAAACGAATCAGGTTAACGGAAAAAGCCGAGCCGCTGATCAACGAAATGGAAGAAGTGATCGGCAAGACGCGAGATGAGATTCTGTCTGGTGTGTCGGCAGAAGAGGTCGCTACGCTGCTCAATTTAATCCGTAAACTGGAACAAAATATCCTCGATCTTCAGGCAAAAGATTAATTTATTCAGGGCCCTGAGCATTCAAGGCCCTTTTTTATTGCTTTTGATTGTCCATTTATTCACTCCTGCCAGACAACCACCTGATTGCGCCCACTGTTCTTGGCATGATACATGGCGGCATCGGCTCGCTTCACATACTCCTCGGCACTGAGCGTCCCGTCGGTGGTGGTGAATACCCCGGCGCTGATGGTCATTCTTTCCGGAAGATCATCTTGCTGTTCATTTATCGCAAGACGGATACGTTCTGCTATTGTCAGGGCCTCTTGCTGCCCCGTATTGACCAACAGCAGAGCGAACTCTTCGCCGCCGATTCGGGCAGCCGTATCCTGCGTACGAATATTTTGCTGTAAAGCATTCGCCGCAAACTGGATGACTCTATCACCCTGTATATGCCCGTAGTTATCGTTAATGCGTTTAAAAAAGTCGAGGTCGCAGACGACCACGGAAAGCGGCTGTCTGACTGATACCGTCGGCAGCAGGGCGGTGAGGGTATCGTAAAAGTGGCTGCGATTGTACAACCGGGTCAGCGAATCACGGATCGAATTTTGATAAGAGTTCACGTATTTATCCTCGGATTCCCGATAAAGGCTAAACACATCGTACAACAATATAAAGAACATGAATAACGTACTGAGTACTTCAAAGAAACGAGCGTGATACCACGCATTTTCTGAACTGCCGTTTGCAAGCAGCAGAAAAAGCAATGTAAAGATATATGCACTGCAAAAAAAGGAACCGCTGAACCAAAATATATTGCGCAGCTGAGTGATGAAAATTAGTAATACCAGTGTTATTAACCATCCAATGGCTAACAGGCAGCCGACGATATTTCGCCATAGTTCGGAATGAATAAGCGTGTCATTGTCAATTAAAGCTGCCGTCAGTAATGAATGATGACTTGAATACAACCATGACAGAGTAATAACAATTATGGTGAAACCAATGCAAAATGTCAGAATAAGCACATGTGCTTTTCGGGTGAGCTTCTCGCTATGACGAAAGGCGTACAAAATGGTCGCGGTGATAAACAGTACCATCATCATCATATTGCGGAAAGTATAGAAGATCAGCGCATCGTTTGCATTGGCATAAAGTCCCGAGTCACAAAGGAACCAGCCCGGATAGCTACTGAGTGTCCCAAACATCAACGAAGAGGAACCGGCGAAGGCGCAGGCGATAGCGATCAGGTACAAGCGTTTTCTGTCACACCAGTATTTCATTACCATAAAACATGCAATTGTGATGTGGAGTATTAATAATAAAATAGTTAATACGGGGAAGAGTAAGGGATTAAACGCAGGTATACGATTAATTGCTGAGGCGGAGAATAAATGTATGGCCCCCATCATAAGAGCGCAGATACTCAGATAGATAAAAACTCGCAGTACTAAGCGTTTTCTATTAATAAGCATGCATTACATCCTTGCAAAAAATATTTTTCCATTCTGCGGTACTGTGGCAGGGCGACATACCGATAATACGATATGGTAAATAATAAATGTTGAGCGAAAGCAAATGTTGAATGGTTATTAGAAAATGACTGGATGATTCTAAAAACGATGCCGGGCACCATACTATCAGGTGAGAGTAGCTATATTAACAACAGGGAAAAGCAGGGCGGCCATAAAGACCGCACTGAGAGGTTCAAACTTAACGTGGGGAAACGGTAACCTGGCTGCCGCTGCCGGCAATCGCCACGCGCTGACCGACAGAGAACGGCGTGGTACCCTGTTTCTGCACGACCAGGATGGTATTGCCGTCATCCTTACGGATTTCCAGCTCAACGCCCTGAGTTTTGTTCATTGCGCCCTGTACGCCCTGGCCGGCTACGCCGCCGGCGACTGCGCCTGCTGCGGTTGCCAGAGAGCGGCCAGTACCGCCGCCGATGGTATTACCGAGGAACCCCCCCAGTACCGCACCACCGATAGCACCGATAGCATTGCTGTCATCACCGCTCTGGATCTGAACTGCACGGGTATGAACAATGGTCCCGTAGGTGACGCTTTGCACCTGTTTGGCTTCCGATGCGGAGTAAACGTCTCCGGAGAGGCCGCTGCTGCTCACGCAACCTGCAAGCGATAAACCAATCATCGAGACAGCCAAAACACGTAAAATCATTTATGAATCTCCTTCACCGAATAGTGTTCTGTTGAACGTCCATGCGTTCAATTATATGGCATTTCATCGTCGGCTGGCATACCTCCGGCATGGACTATACAAAAAATAATAATCCGTTCCTCTTCAACTTAACATAAACATAAGTTCTTTACGTAATGCGCAATCTTTCGCGCTTTAGTGTTAATAAACGTTAGTGCGCCGTAGCATTGCCCTCTTCTTTATGATGGAGTGTGAGGTATACGAGAGTCATGGAATGAAGGAAGACGTATGAAATCAGGTCACTTTATCGGCGTAATGTCCGGAACCAGCCTTGATGGCATTGATGTGGTTCTGGCGGCAATCAACGAAAGCGTAGTGGCGCAGCAGGCCAGTCTGTCGTACCCCATTCCGGTGGCAATAAAAGAGGATATTCTGGCTATCTGCCAGGGACAAACGCTGACGTTATCCCAGCTCGGTCAGCTGGATACGCGTCTGGGGCGCTTATTTGCCGATGCCGTGCTGGCCCTTATGCGCCAGGAGAATGTGCAGCCGACGGATATTGTCGCTATCGGTTGTCATGGGCAAACGGTATGGCATGAACCCACTGGCGAAGCGCCGAATACGCTGCAAATCGGGGATAACAACCAGATAGCGGCCCATACCGGCGTGACGGTGGTAGGGGATTTTCGGCGTCGTGATATGGCGCTAGGCGGTCAGGGAGCACCGCTGGTTCCTGCTTTCCACCATGCGCTGTTGGCGCATCCCGTAGAACGGCGGATGGTGCTCAATATCGGCGGGATTGCCAACCTGTCGCTGTTGGCACCGGGCGTGCCGGTCCGCGGCTATGACACCGGGCCGGGTAATATGCTGATGGATGCGTGGATCTGGCGTCAGTGTGGTAAACCCTACGATAAAGACGCGCAGTGGGCCAGCGAGGGCAAGGTGCTGCTACCGCTGCTACAAAATATGCTCAGCGACCCGTGGTTTGCGCTCCCGGCGCCGAAAAGCACCGGACGTGAATATTTCAACTACGGCTGGCTGGAGCGCCATCTGGCTCGTTTCCAGGGGCTGCGTCCGCAGGATGTGCAGGCGACGCTGGCAGAACTGACGGCGGTGACCATCGCGGAACAGGTGCTGCTGAGCGGCGGCTGTGAACGTCTGCTGGTGTGCGGCGGCGGCGCGCGTAATCCGCTGCTGATGGCGCGGCTGGCAGCGCTGCTGCCGGGAACGGAGGTCTCCACAACCGATGCGGCTGGCATCAGCGGCGATGATATGGAAGCGCTGGCGTTTGCCTGGCTGGCATGGCGGACGATGTCCGGCCTCCCCGGTAATCTCCCGTCGGTCACCGGCGCTTGTGAAGCCACTGTGCTCGGGGCCATCTTCCCCGCAAACCGACCGCAGAATCAGAGTTAACTGAAACACCTATTTTTTATTAACCGGTAAACTGGATGAAGTTAACGGGGGGCGATTTGCCCTCCTGGACCGGGAAAGTCGAAGGCAAACGAATGAAAAAAATCCTTATCGCGGTAGTACCCTTTATGCTCGCAGGCTGTAGCTACTATAACCAGTTTGTGGAGCGGATGCAGACGGATACCCTGGAGTATCAGTGCGATCAGAAACCGCTGACCGTGCACATCAACAATACCCGTCAGATTGCCAGCTTTATCTATGACAACCAGCAGTTGAATCTGGCGCAGGGGCTTTCGGCATCAGGGGCGCGTTACACCGACGGCGTGTATGTCTTCTGGTCGAAAGGCGACAGCGCCACCGTTTACAAGCGCGATCGCGTTGTGCTGGAAAACTGTCAGCTGCAGACGCCCAAACGTTGAGATTTCCGCCCCGGGGGCGCACAATGACGCCACCCGATGACTATTTTCTCCATTGCCATGTCTGATAACGACGAATTGCAGCAAATCGCGCATCTGCGCCGAGAGTATACCCGTGGCGGCCTTCGCCGCCGCGATCTTCCCGCTGAACCGCTGACTTTATTTGAGCGTTGGCTCAGACAAGCCTGCGACGCCCGGCTGGCCGACCCGACGGCAATGGTCGTCGCGACCGTTGACGAAAACGGTCAGCCTTACCAGCGAATTGTTCTGCTCAAGCACTATGACGAAAAAGGGCTGGTGTTTTATACCAACCTCGGAAGCCGCAAAGCCCACCAGATCGAAAACAATCCTCGCGTGAGTCTGCTTTTTCCGTGGCACATGCTGGAGCGTCAGGTGATGGTGACTGGCAAGGCGGAGCGCCTGTCAACGCTGGAAGTGGTGAAGTATTTCCACAGCCGCCCGCGCGACAGCCAGATCGGCGCGTGGGTCTCGCAACAGTCAACCCGCATCTCAGCCCGCGGCATCCTGGAAAGTAAGTTCCTGGAGCTGAAACAGAAATTCCAGCAAGGCGAAGTACCGCTGCCGAGCTTCTGGGGCGGATTCCGCGTGAATATTGAGCAGATGGAGTTCTGGCAGGGCGGTGAACACCGTCTGCACGATCGTTTTTTATACCAGCGCGACAACAGCGCATGGAAAATCGATCGTCTGGCCCCGTAATCCCTGAAATTTGTTGTGTTAAGCGCTGGTGCTGGATGGGCTGGCGCTTTATTCTATAGACTTCATTTTTCAAGCTGCGTCTTTGTTGGCTGTGCCGGCTTATTCCGGTCGTTTGCTTGCGTAAGTCTCCGTACTTGCCGCCTTGAGGCAACTTGAATGATTTTGCATAGATGTTTTTTTTCGCGTCTGGCGAAAAGTCGTGTACCGGCAAAGGTGCAGTCGTTTATACATGGAGAATTTGATGGCAAGCAGTAACTTGATTAAACAATTGCAAGAGCGGGGGCTGGTAGCCCAGGTGACGGACGAGGAAGCGTTAGCAGAGCGACTGGCGCAAGGCCCGATCGCGCTCTATTGCGGCTTCGATCCAACCGCTGACAGCTTGCATTTGGGGCATCTTGTTCCATTGTTATGCCTGAAACGCTTTCAGCAGGCAGGCCATAAGCCTGTGGCGCTGGTGGGGGGAGCAACCGGTCTGATTGGTGACCCGAGCTTTAAAGCCGCCGAGCGTAAACTGAACACCGAAGATACCGTGCAGGAGTGGGTCGATAAAATTCGCAAACAGGTCGCGCCGTTCCTCGACTTTGATTGCGGTGACAACTCGGCCATTGCCGCGAATAACTACGACTGGTTTGGCAGCATGAACGTGCTGACCTTCCTGCGTGATATCGGCAAGCACTTCTCCGTAAACCAGATGATCAACAAAGAAGCGGTTAAGCAGCGTCTGAACCGCGACGATCAGGGCATCTCATTTACCGAGTTCTCCTATAACCTGCTGCAGGGTTACGACTTCGCGTGTCTGAACAAGCTGCATGGCGTGGCGCTGCAGATTGGCGGTTCCGATCAGTGGGGCAATATCACCTCCGGCATCGACCTGACCCGTCGTCTGCACCAGAACCAGGTGTTTGGTCTGACCGTTCCGCTGATCACCAAAGCCGATGGCACCAAATTTGGTAAGACCGAAGGCGGCGCGGTATGGCTGGATCCGAAAAAGACCAGCCCGTACAAATTCTACCAGTTCTGGATCAACACCGCGGATGCTGATGTTTATCGCTTCCTGAAGTTCTTCACCTTTATGGACATTGCCGAGATCAATGCGCTGGAAGAGGAAGATAAAAACAGCGGTAAAGCCCCGCGCGCGCAGTACGTGCTGGCCGAACAGGTCACTCGTCTGGTACATGGTGAAGAAGGGCTGGTGGCAGCAAAACGCATTACCGAAAGCCTGTTTAACGGCAATCTGAGCGACCTGAGCGAAGCCGACTTCGAACAGCTGGCGCAGGATGGCGTGCCGATGATTGAACTGGAAAAAGACGCCGACCTGATGCAGGCGCTGGTGGATTCTGAGCTGCAGCCATCGCGTGGCCAGGCGCGTAAGACAATCGCCTCCAACGCCGTCACCATCAACGGTGAAAAACAGTCTGACCCGGAATATGTATTTAATGACGGCGATCGTCTGTTTGGTCGCTACACCTTACTGCGTCGCGGTAAGAAAAATTACTGTCTGGTCTGCTGGAAGTAATTGCGTAAAGGCAGGGGCGTGGGAAACCACGCCCCTTATTTTTTGCTGTCAGGTATCCAAGATGAAGAACATCCTCGCCATCCAGTCCCACGTTGTATTTGGTCACGCCGGCAACAGTGCCGCAGAGTTTCCGATGCGCCGCCTTGGCGCAAACGTCTGGCCCCTTAACACCGTTCAGTTCTCCAACCATACGCAGTACGGGAAATGGACCGGTTGCGTGATGCCGCCTGCGCATCTGACCGAGATCGTTCAGGGGATTGCTGATATTAATCAGCTGCAGCGCTGTGATGCGGTACTGAGTGGCTATCTGGGCTCCGCCGAACAGGGAGAGCATATTCTCGGTATCGTGCGTCAGGTCAAGGCGGCCAATCCGGCGGCGAAATATTTCTGCGACCCGGTGATGGGACACCCTGAAAAAGGCTGCATCGTCGCACCCGGCGTGGCGGAGTTTCACGTCCGCCATGCGCTGCCGGCGAGCGACATCATTGCCCCCAACCTGATTGAGCTGGAAATCCTCTGCGGTCATCCGGTGGCGAACGTTGCGCAAGCCGTCTTAGCCGCGCGCGAGCTGATTGCGCAGGGCCCGCAGATTGTGCTGGTTAAGCATCTTGCCCGCGCCGGGCTGAGTATGGACCGGTTCGAAATGCTGCTGGTGACGGCTGATGAAGCCTGGCATATCAGTCGCCCGCTGGTGGACTTTGGTCTGCGTCAGCCGGTTGGCGTCGGCGATGTTACCAGCGGACTGCTGCTGGTTAAACTGCTGCAGGGGGCCCGGCTTCGCGATGCGCTGGAACATGTGACCGCCGCGGTGTATGAAATTATGCTGGCCACGAAAAATATGCAGGAGTACGAGCTGCAGGTGGTGGCCGCCCAGGATCGTATTGCCCAGCCGGAGCACTACTTCAGCGCCACGCAGCTGTAACCGAAGAACTGCCCGGCCTCGCAGCCGGGCAGAGGATGTCAGGGGATTAAACTCCTTCCGCCGCCAGCGCCGCGGCTACCGATGGACGAGCGGCCACGTGTTTCATCCAGGCCTCGATATTGCTGTAACCGGTCATATCCAGCTTCACGGCCCACGCCCAGCGCAGTACGGTAAACAGGTAGCCATCAGCGATGGTGAAACGATGCCCGCTCAGCCACTGCTTCTCCTTCAGCGACTCATCAATGTAATGCAGCTTCTTCTCCAGCTGAGCGCGCGCGATCGGTTTGTAATCTTCCGGCGTGTCCGGGCGGAATAGCGGCGTAAAGCCTTTATGCAGCTCCGTCGCGACGTAGTTTAGCCACTCCAGTGTCTGATAGCGCGCAATGGTGCCCACCGGCGCCAGCAGCTGGCGATCCGGCACCCGATCGGCAATGTATTGCATGATGGCGACGCCTTCTGTAAGCAGGATCTCGTCGTCAAGTAGCAGCGCCGGAACCTGTCCCTTCGGGTTGATCCGCAGATAATCCTCCCCGTTTTCCAGGCGCTTCTTCTGCAGGTCGACGCCTTGTAAGGTGAAGTCCAGTCCGCTTTCGCGCAGGGCGATATGTGATGCAAGGGAACAGGCGCCGGGTTTGTAGAACAGTTTCATCAGTAACTCCTCGTGGCTGCAGTTTTCTGTATGTTAGCCCAGGGGTAAAAAAAAAGCCGCTAACAAAACGTTAGCGGCCTAAATTTATTGGTTTTCCCGAAGCGCTTAAGCGGTTGCCGTATCGCGAGCTTTGCTCAGTGAGTCGTCATCCTGGGTCATGCGGTTCAGTTTCGGCGCGATAGCAAACATCAGCACGGCGATAACTGCGGTAGCAATACCAATCTGCAGGAAGACATGGCCATAGACGGCAAGAGACTGCAGCGGGTCGGTCACGTTCTCCGGTACCGCCATCAGGTTGGCGACTTTACCGGCGATGATAGCGGCACCTGCGGTAGTCAGGAACCAGCTGCCCATGATAAAGCCCATCAGGCGCTGTGGTACCAGCTGTGCCACCATCGCCAGACCCAGACCGGAAATCATCAGCTCACCGATACTCTGCAGCGCGTAGCTCAGAATCAGCCAGTTAACGGAGACGATACCGGCGTCGGTTGCAAATTTGGCGCCCAGCGGCAGGACGAGGAAGGCCAGCGAGCAGAGCACCATGCCAATCGCAAATTTGTGCGGCATCGGCAGACGGTCGCCCATCTTGTTATAGATAGCGGCCAGAATCGGGCTGCCGATCATAATCCAGAACGGGTTCAGCGCCTGGAACTGTTCAGGCTGGAAGCTAATGCCCAGAATGGCGTGCTCAACGTTGCGGATAGCAAAGAAGTTCAGTGACGTCGGCATCTGGCTGTAGAGGACGAAGAAGACGATCGCCTGAACCATCAGAATGAAGGCCACAATCATCTTACGACGCGCAGCACCTTTCATCGCAATCGCTTCTTTAGCAAAAATAATCACGATGCCCAGAGCCACCACGCCTAGCACCATGCGGGCAATGCCCTGGTTGTGCAGCAGCCAGGTCGCAATCACCACCAGCACGACCACGCCGACGATGGTCGCCAGCAGTTTACCGAAGTGTACCGGGGCAAAGTCAGGCTTCGAACCGTAGTTTTTTACCCATTTTTTGCAGAACATGAAGTTCACCAGGGTAATCAGCATCCCGACGAAGCTCAGAGAGAAGGCGATGCTCCAGCCGAATTTCGCCGCCAGCCACGGGGTAGCCAGCATCGAGAAGAAAGAACCGATGTTGATGGACATGTAGTACATCGTAAATGCGCCATCAAGACGCGGGTCATCTTTCTCATAGCAGGTCGAGAGCAGGGAAGACGGGTTAGCCTTAAACAGGCCGTTACCGACGGCGATGGTCGCCATACCCATATAAACGATAGCCGCGTCATGTCCGGAATACGCCACCAGGGCGTAGCCGATAGCGAGGACGATAGTCCCCAGCATAATCACGCGCTTAGTACCGAGCACTTTATCGCCCAGCCAGCCGCCGATAGCCACGAGGCCATAAACCAGCGCGCTGAAGGAGGAGAAGAGAGTAATAGAATCCGCTTCTGACATACCCAGCTGTTTGACCAGGTAAACGGCCATGATCCCTTGCAGGCCGTAATAACCAAAACGCTCCCATAATTCGATCGAGAAGATCAGATAGAACGATTTCGGTTGTTTGAAAGCGTTCAGACTCACGCTTTCTGCTGGTTTATTGTTTGCAGTTGACACATATACCTCTTTTTTTACATCCCATATTAACGGGGGGTGTTCGGGGCGCAATCTGATAAGACCGCCGCCTTTATAGTTATTCTGGAGGGAAAACGGGAAGTAATGTTCACTATCCTGGCCGTTCAGGCAAGCGTTTTGTAATACTCTGTTACATATATCTTAGGCGTTATAATACGCCAGTCATTCAAATGTTATGCAGAGTTAAATTTCACCTTTTACACATTGGTGATATTTTTATCTGTCGAGACCGGAATGGAATCGGATAATGGCGATATATTCTGCTGATAAGCCTTGAACATAGTGATATAGCCCATAATCCTAAAAAATGATGGGGTATTGTCCTGGTGAGTGGTGCTCTGGTATTGGAAACACTGGCTTTCTTTATCATTGTGGCAACAATAATTTAACATTAAGTTGCGTGGATGATCTGGATCACAAATGTATAGAAATTTTTTCACCACAAAAAATGATTAACCTGGATGAACGTTATATAGACGGTTAATTGTCCTGTAGAGCGCAGAAATAGTGGCGTTAAAGCTAAGGGAATGGCGGGAAGAACAGAACCATTACCACAAGAAGGGTAATGGTTCTGCCAGAATGTTATGCGTAGACTTTTTCTTTAAACTCGCACAGATCTTCAATCAGGCAGGAGCCGCAGCGAGGTTTGCGCGCAATACAGGTATAGCGGCCGTGGAGAATAAGCCAGTGGTGGCAGTCGACTTTAAATTCGGCGGGAACGACCTTTAGCAGCTTTTCCTCCACCTGTTCAACGTTCTTCCCAGGGGCAAATTGTGTCCGATTGCAAACGCGAAAAATATGCGTATCCACGGCAATCGTCGGCCAGCCGAACGCGGTATTCAGTACCACGTTGGCGGTTTTGCGTCCTACGCCGGGAAGGGCTTCCAGCGCCGCCCTGTCCTCGGGAACCTCGCCATTGTGCTGCTCAAGCAGAATCCGGCAGGTTTTAATCACATTTTCAGCTTTGCTGTTAAATAACCCGATAGTTTTGATATACGCTTTGACGCCATCAACACCCAGCGCCAGCATGGCTGCCGGCGTATTCGCCACCGGATAGAGCTTTGCCGTGGCTTTATTCACGCTGACGTCGGTCGCCTGCGCCGAGAGTAGTACGGCTATCAGTAATTCGAACGGGGAGCTGAAATTCAGTTCCGTTGTGGGGTGCGGGTCGTTATCCCGCAGTCGGGTCAGTATTTCCAGACGTTTGCTCTTATTCATCCCAGACTTTCCCTGTGCGCATCAACTGGCGTGGCTTGACTCGCTTCAGCTGCTTTCGCTTTACGTTGCTTAGTTCGTTCGTCAATCAGGTATTTCACCGCCAGCATAATCCCTAAACCGATAAAGGCGCCCGGCGGCAGCATCGCCAGCAGGAACGGCGTATCGGTGTGGAATACTTCGATACGCAGCACTTTCGCCCAGCTACCCAGCAGGCTATCGGCCCCATCAAACAGCGTCCCGTTGCCGAGGATTTCCCGCAGCGAACCGAGCACAAACATCGCGCAGGTCGCCCCCATACCAATGGAGAAACCATCCAGCGCCGACAGTGCCGGCCCTTTTTTGGCAGCGAACGCTTCGGCACGACCGACCACGATGCAGTTGGTTACAATCAGCGGAATAAAAATTCCCAGAGACTGATACAGACCAAATGCATAGGCGTTAATCAGCATCTGTACGACGCTCACGACCGAAGCGATGATCATGACATAAATCGGTATACGAATTTCAGCCGGTGTCCAGCGGCGCAGGCTGGAGATTGTCAGGTTGGTCAGCGTCAGCACCAGGGTTGTCGCCAGTCCCAGCCCTAACGCATTGGTGGCGGTAGAGGTCACGGCGAGCAGGGGGCACATGCCTAACAGTTGGACCAGCGCGGAGTTGTTTTTCCACAACCCCTGAACAATAACGTCTTTGACTTCGCTCATGGCTTACTCTCCACAGGACGTGAGTTCGGGAATCTGTGCGGGCAGCGTTTGCGCGTACAGGCCGGCACGCTTAACGGCGTTGACTACCGCGCGTGGGGTAATAGTGGCGCCGGTGAACTGATCGAAATCACCGCCGTCTTTTTTCACGGCAAAGTGGCTGTCGCCGGAACCGTGAATGACTTTGCCCGCAAAGTGGGTTATCCAGTCCGACAGACGGAGTTCAATTTTGTCGCCAAGGCCGGGCGTCTCATGATGCTCCGTTACGCGGGTGCCAAGAACGGTGCCTTTGAAGTCGGCGGCAACCAGCAGCTGAATCGCACCGGAGTAACCATCGGGGGCGGTCGCTTCCATCACCACTCCGACCGGAGCATCGTTATTTTTGGCAATCCAGATCTTATGCTGACCTTTACCGAGCGGTGGCGCGGTGACCAGATAGCAGCTCTGCAGCAAATCGTTATTATAGCGGTCCGCAGGCAAAACCTGATTGAACAGCGCTTTTTGCTGGGTCGCCGCCTGCTCAGCAATCGTCGATTTTGTCAGCTCATTGATGGCCGCGGTTAACCCGGTAGAGCCGGCGGCAAAGAGCGCCAGCGTAATGCCGTGTTTGCGCATGCTTTTTAACATCATCGGTCCTCAGCGGTGGCCATAGACGCGCGGGCGCGTGTAGTAGTCGATTAACGGAACGGTAATGTTCGCCAGCAGCACGGCAAAAGCCACTCCGTCAGGATAACCGCCAAAGCTGCGGATGAGCCACACCAGCAGACCCGCGAGGGCGCCGAATATCAGGCGGCCGCGGTTGGTGGTGGAGGCGGTAACCGGATCCGTTAAAATAAAGAATGCGCCGAGCATGGTCGCGCCGGAAAGCAGATGAATCTGCGGGGCCGCGAAGCTCTGCGGTGAAAACAGCCAGCCCAGGGTGGCGCAGAGGGTCAGGCTAAGCAGGAAGCTCAGCGGGATATGCCAGCGAATAGTCTTCTGCCAGAGTAAAAACAGACCGCCGACCAGATAGGCGATATTGACCCACTGCCAGCCAAGACCGGCCAGCGTGCCGCCGTAGATCGGGTACTGCAGGATCTCCTTCACCGCATGACCGGCATGCAGTGACGTTTTAAACGTATCCAGCGGCGTAGCCTGGCTGATGCCATCGATCCCCAGCCGCAGGGCGTTCATATCGTTGCCGCTGGCGGTGTGGCCGCTAAAAATAACCTGCAGGGCGTCGGTGAAGCCCGGAACGGTGGCCGCAATTTCATGCGGCGGCAGCCAGGAAGTCATCTGCACCGGGAATGAGATCAGCAGCACAACATAGCCAATCATCGCCGGGTTAAACGGGTTGTGGCCCAGCCCCCCGTACAGCTGCTTGGCAATAATAACGGCAAAGGCGGTACCCAAAACGACCAGCCACCAGGGAGCCAGCGGCGGAATACTAATGGCCAGCAGCAGACCGGTCAGCAGCGCGGAGTTATCGGCAAGCGTGGCGGCAATATTCTGTTTCCGCAACCTGAGGATGGCGGCTTCTGTCGCCCAGGCCGTGAGGGAGGCGAGGACGAGCTGCACCACGGTTCCCCAGCCAAAAAACCAGGTCTGAACCGCGATGCCGGGTACGGCTGCGAGCAGAACCAGCAGCATAATCCGTGAGGTCTGACGCTGGTTGTGGGTATAAGGAGAGCTTGCGATTCTGAAAACCATTTATTCCTCGTTAACTGCCTGCCGGGATGCTTTCCTGGCCTGAACGCGGGCGATTGCTTCGGCGACCGCGGCTTTGCGCGGATCGTCGTTGGCGGTTGACTGGGTCATCTCTTGCTGCCCGGCCTTGCGGGCCTTCGCGCGGGCGATAGCCGCTTCAACGGCCGCTTTGCGCGGGTCGAT
>NZ_BCYR01000009.1 GCF_001598295.1 Klebsiella ornithinolytica NBRC 105727 = ATCC 31898 | reverse complement strand
TATTTTGAGCTTTTTATCCATTTTGTGATCCAGCTCCATCTTCAAAATGAAAGAATTTTCATCATCGACAAAGCCAGATTATCAAGTAAATGTTTGCCTCTTCAGTGAGCATTTCATCATCTTATGAAAAAACTTTCATAAATAACGCTACTGCCCGCCGATTTTCTCGCCTAACCTGAATTGGTCCGATAGCTTCCATACTAGTTACCCGGATATAAGAAGAAATAAAACAATATTATTCAAACTATTACAGGAACCGGTATGACAACTCGTGGTGCGAGTCGCTCATTACCCTACATTAAAAAAACCTCGTGGAGAGTTCTATGAGTCAAGGCCTCAACAACGATATCGCCGCCAGCAAATCCCGGCGGGTGATAAAAAATTTACGCTGGTGGATGCTGGTCCTTTTTTTGCTCGGCGTTACCGTCAACTACATCACACGTAACTCTCTGGGGATTATCGCCCCGGAGCTGAAGGTCTCGCTCGGCATCACCACCGAACAGTATTCGTGGATTGTCGGCGCTTTTCAGTTGGCCTACACCCTTTTCCAGCCGCTGTGCGGCTGGCTTATCGACGTCATCGGCCTGAAGCTCGGCTTTATGATTTGCGCCACCCTGTGGGCCGTTGCCTGTATCGCTCATGCCGGTGCCGGTAGCTGGCTGCACCTGGCCATCCTGCGCTTCTTTATGGGCGGTGCGGAAGCCGCCGCCACGCCGGCAAACGCCAAAACTATCGGCGAATGGTTCCCGAAATCGGAACGTCCAATCGCCGCCGGTTGGGCCGGCGTCGGCTTCTCGATTGGCGCGATGCTGGCGCCGCCGATTATCTACTTCGCCCACGCCTCTTTCGGCTGGCAGGGCGCGTTCATGTTCACCGGCGTGCTGGCGCTGCTGTGGGTCGTGCTGTGGTGGGCGCTTTATCACAACCCTGAAAAACACCCGAACCTCGACAAAAGCGAGCTGGCGTTCATTCGTCAGGACAATGAGCCGCCGGCCGTTAAGCTGCCGTTCTTCACCGCGTTAAAAACCGTCTCGAAAAACAAGCGTTTTTACGGTATCGCGATTCCGGCGTTCATGGCCGAACCGGCCTGGGCCGTGCTGAGCTTTTGGGTCCCGCTGTACCTTGCTAAAGAGCACGGCATGGATCTGAAACAGATTGCCATGTTCGCCTGGCTGCCGTTTCTTGCCGCCGACCTCGGTAGCGTCGTCAGCGGCTATCTGACCAGACTGTATACCCGCTGGTTCGGCTATACCCGGGTTAACGCCGTCGTCGCCAGTTCGGTGACCGGCGCCTTTTTGATGATTTCGCTGGCCCTCGTTGCCATTACCCGCGACCCCTATATCACCATCGTGCTGATCTCCATCGGCGGCTTCGGCCACCAGATCATCTCCTGCATGCTGAGCGCGCTGGTGGTGGAGTCGTTTGATAAAGGCCAGATGGCAACCGTCAACGGGATGCGCGGTTCCGCGGCCTGGATTGCCAGCTTCCTGTTCTCGCTATTAATCGGGGTGACTGCCGACAAAATTGGCTTCAACCCGCTGTTTATTGCCATGGGGTTCTTTGACCTGATTGGCGCCATCTTCCTGGTGGCATTTATTGCTGAACGTCGCGCCAAACGCGCCTGAGAGTGGATACAAAGATGAAAACGCTGAAACACTGGACATTGCACCAACGGTTGGCTCATCACGTTGAGTTAACTATCGACGGGCAGCACACGCTGTGCCTGTATGTACTGGAGGAGAACCTGTTCCGCGTCCTGCTAAAGCGCAAAGGTCAGCTGGCGCTGGACCGTACCTGGAGCATTGCACCGCAGCAGGACGTGCCGTGGGAAGGACGTCCTCGCGAGGATCTGAGCGGCTTTAGTCTGCCCGCGTGGACGCTTGAACAACGCGCTGACAGCCTGACGGTCGCCACCGGGCAGCTGCGCGTCACCGTTCACCAGCCGCTGTGGCTGGAATGGAGCTATCGTCATGACGACGGCGAATGGCTCCCGCTGGTCAATGACCGCCCCACCAGCGCCTATCTGCTCAACGCCCACGGCGACGGCGCGGCACACTATCTGAGCCGCCGCAAGGACGAACGATTCTATGGCCTTGGCGAGAAGGCCGGCGATCTTCAGCGCAACGGTAAACGCTATGAAATGCGTAATCTCGATGCGATGGGCTATAACGCCGTCAGTACCGACCCGCTGTACAAGCATATCCCCTTTACCCTCACCCAGCGTAGCGACATCAGCTACGGCCTGTTCTACGATAACCTGAGCAGCAGCTGGCTGGATCTGGGCAATGAAATTGATAACTACCACACCGCCTATCGCCGCTGGCAGGCGGAAGCGGGCGATATCGATTACTACCTGTTCACCGGCCGACGGGCGCTGGACGTCACCAAAGCGTTTGTTCGCCTGACCGGCAAAACGCTGTTCGGGCCGAAGTGGAGTCTCGGCTACAGCGGCTCCACCATGCATTACACCGACGCGCCGGATGCGCAAAATCAGCTGATGAACTTTATCCGTCTGTGTGAAGCGCATGCGATTCCCTGCGACTCTTTTCAGCTCTCTTCCGGCTACACCTCGATCAACGGCAAGCGCTACGTGTTTAACTGGAACTACGACAAGGTACCGCAGCCGAAAGTGATGAGTCAGCGCTTCCATGACGCCGGCATCAAGCTGGCGGCCAATATTAAACCCTGTCTGCTGCAGGACCATCCGCGCTATAGCGAAGTGGCGGAAAAGGGATTATTTATTCGCGACTCGGAGACCGACGCACCGGAACGCTCCAGCTTCTGGGATGACGAAGGATCGCACCTCGACTTCACGAATCCCCAAACCGTCGCCTGGTGGCAGGACGGCGTTACCCGCCAGCTGCTGGAGATGGGCATCGATTCCACCTGGAATGATAATAACGAATTTGAAGTCTGGGATGGCGAGGCCCGCTGTCACGGCTTTGGCCAGCACATCGCCATCAAGCATATTCGCCCGGTGATGCCGCTGCTGATGATGCGCGCCTCAATGGAAGCCCAGCAGCGTTTCGCGCCACACAAGCGACCGTATCTGATCTCCCGTTCCGGCTGCGCCGGAATGCAGCGCTATGTCCAGACCTGGAGCGGCGACAACCGTACCAGCTGGGAGACCCTGCGCTATAACACCCGCATGGGGCTGGGGATGAGTTTATCCGGCTTATATAACGTGGGCCACGACGTCGGCGGTTTTTCCGGTGATAAACCGGATGCCGAGCTGTTCGTACGTTGGGTGCAGAATGGCGTGATGCACCCGCGCTTTACCATTCATTCATGGAACGATGACCAGACGGTCAACGAGGCGTGGATGTATCCGGGCGTGACCCCGGCGATTCGCAGCGCGATTGAACTGCGCTATCGTCTGCTGCCCTATCTGTATACGCTCCTGTGGCAGGCCCACGCTGACGATGAGCCGATGTTGCGACCGACGTTCCTCGATCATGAGCACGATCCGCAAACCTTTGCAGAGTGCGATGATTTCCTGCTGGGGCGCGATCTGCTGGTCGCCAGCGTCGTCGAACCGGACCAGCGTCAACGCCGGGTGTGGCTGCCGGAAAACTGCTCCGGCTGGTACGATTTTTATAGCGGGGAGTGGTTCTCCGGCGGCCAGTGGATAACGCGAGATGCGCCGCTGGAACATCTGCCGCTGCTGGTCCGCGCCGGAGCCGGCCTGCCGCTCAGCGAACGCATCACCCACGTCAGCGCGACAAAAGACGATCGGCGCGAGCTGAAGCTATACCCGCTAAAAGGCGTGGGGTCGTCGCAGGGTCTGCTGTTTGAGGACGATGGCGAAAGCTGGGGCTATAAAGAGGATGATGCGCTGTGGCTGACGTGGGAGATGGCCTGCGACGCCAGCACCATCCGCCTGCAGCTAACCCCTCGCGGCCGTTATTGCCCGGCCTGGCATGCGCTGAAAGTGACTTTACCCGCCGGTGAAAAGCGCAAGCTGCTGATAAATGGTGAAGAAGCCGGAGAATGGCGCCTGAAGTAGTCCCGGAGCCCTTCCCTGTCGGGAAGGGCCGCTAATTGATGTCCAGCTGTAACTAACTACGCCATAACTGTAAGGCGGCGTGGCGTTTTTGAGGCGTCGGTTATACCGTAAGAGTGCCCCTTCTCTGGATCCGGACCTCTGACGATGAAACTACCGAACGCTCTTATTGTCTGGCTGATGTTATGTTCCACCAGCGCACTGGCATTTCAGGAAAAACCCTCTCCTGAAATGCCGCTGCCCTCCGCCGCGGCCAAAACCACCGCCATCAGCCGCTTTGCCGCTGATGAAAACGATGCGGCGATCGCCCAGGCCTATAGCCCCGGGACATTTACCGGTACCGCGCCAACCTCCCGCGGTTTCCCGGCCCCTGCCGCCGCCGTCCATCACCACTAACTTGCCCTGCCTCTTCGGTTGGTGCCGGGCGGCCGCTGTCGCGAACCTGTCCGGCTCATCAGGTCGTACCGCCGGGCGGCCGTCCCCCTCAAACCGCAGCAATCAGAAAACCAATCAGCACGCAGTAAAGCACCAGGCTCAGTAAAGTCAGAACAATAATCATTGCACGCTACCCCGTTCAGATTCAGAGAAGACGGGGTTCAGCCACGCAATCACTCAGCGAAAACGCGCTCATGGCCCCCTCCTGCAACAGATAATTCAGCGGCTATTTATTCACAGTATTGTGCAGGAAAGATGAGTAAATTAAGGGGTCTGAATGCAGGGCGGATTGCAGCGGAGAGATTCAGCGCAGGGTGGCGCTGAACAACGTTATCCCGGCACGCAGGCGCGCCGGGAACGCAGACACTTAGTTATCGATACCTTTGCTACGCAGGTAATCTTCGTAGTTACCGCTGAAGTCGATCACGCGCTCCGGCGTAATTTCGATCACGCGGGTTGCCAGAGAGCTGACGAACTCGCGGTCGTGGGAAACGAAGATCAGGGTTCCCTGATACATCTCCAGCGCCATGTTCAGCGATTCGATCGATTCCATATCCAGGTGGTTAGTCGGTTCATCCATGACCAGGATGTTCGGCTTTTGCATCATCAGCTTACCGAACAGCATGCGGCCTTTTTCACCACCGGACAGCACTTTAGCGGGCTTTTTGATATCGTCCTGGCTGAACAGCAGACGACCGAGAATGCTGCGCACCGCCTGCTCGTCATCGCCGTCCTGCTTCCACTGGCTCATCCAGTCGAAGACGGTCAGATCGTTTTCAAATTCGTACTCGTGATCCTGCGCATAGTAGCCAATCTGCGCATTTTCAGACCATTTTACGCTGCCGCTGGTCGGTTCCAGCTCACCCACCAGGGTTTTCAGCAACGTGGATTTACCCACGCCGTTGGTCCCCAGCACGGCAAGCTTCTCACCCACTTCCAGCAGAAGATTGACGCCTTTGAACAGCGGACCATTGTCAAAACCTTTCGCCAGCGCTTCCACTTCCAGCGCATTACGGAACAGCTTCTTATCCTGTTCAAAACGGATGAACGGGTTCTGACGGCTGGACGCTTTTACTTCATCCAGCTTAATTTTGTCAATCTGGCGGGCGCGGGAGGTCGCCTGGCGAGATTTTGAGGCGTTCGCGCTAAAGCGGCTGACGAAGGATTGCAGGTCGGCAATTTGCGCCTTTTTCTTGGCGTTGTCGGCCAGCAGGCGTTCGCGAGCCTGGGTCGCGGCGGTCATATACTCGTCGTAGTTACCGGCATAAACGCGCAGTTCGCCGTAGTCGAGATCGGCCATATGGGTGCAGACCATGTTCAGGAAGTGACGGTCGTGCGAAATGATAATCATGGTACTGTCACGTTCGTTCAGCACCTGCTCCAGCCAGCGAATGGTGTCGATGTCCAGGTTGTTCGTCGGTTCATCGAGCAGCAGGATATCCGGGTTCGAAAACAGCGCCTGCGCCAACAGTACACGCAGCTTCCAGCCTGGCGCCACTTCGCTCATCGGGCCGTAATGCTGTTCAACCGGGATCCCGACGCCGAGCAGCAGTTCACCGGCGCGCGCTTCAGCAGAATAGCCGTCCATCTCACCGTAAGTGACTTCGAGGTCGGCCACTTTATAGCCGTCTTCTTCGCTCATTTCCGCCAGAGAATAGATGCGATCGCGCTCCTGCTTCACTTCCCACAGCTCGCCGTGGCCCATAATGACCGTATCCAGCACGGTGAACTCTTCAAAGGCGAACTGATCCTGACGCAGTTTACCGATACGTTCGTTCGGATCGAGAGAGACGTTGCCCAACGTCGGCTCAAGATCGCCGCCGAGGATCTTCATAAAGGTGGATTTACCGCTACCGTTGGCGCCAATCAGGCCGTAACGGTTGCCGCCGCCAAATTTGACGGAGATGTTTTCGAACAGCGGCTTACTGCCAAACTGCATGGTGATATTGTTGCAAAGAAGCAAAATTGATACTCTCTTGTAAGTTACTGAGGTGGTTATGAAACAAAACGGACAAGCATACTCTTACATAAGATTTTCATCAAAGAAGCAAGAACAAGGCGATTCTGTAAGACGCCAAACTGAACTTGCTGAACAGTACGCACATGCGAATAATTTGATTCTATCAGATAAGAACTTTCAAGACCTCGGAATCTCAGCATTCAAAGAGGGAAACAGACCTTCACTCGGTGATATGCTTGAGGCAATTGAGATAGGTCAGATAGAACAAGGTTCGACCATCATCATTGAATCACTAGACCGTCTGAGTCGTAGAGGTATCGACGTGACTCAACAGATCATTAAGTCGATTCTGCAAAACAACGTCTTTATCGCTTCGCTGGTCGATGGTCTATTACTAAACCGGGAATCTACCAATGACCTCGTAAGTGTAATCAGGATCGCTCTGGCTGCTGACCTTGCTTATAAAGAATCTGAGAAAAAGTCTCAGCGTCTACGTGAGACGAAAGGACAACAGCGACAACGAGCGTTAAACGGTGAAGTTATCAACAAAATATTGCCTTTCTGGTTAGAACGAAAACAAAATAAGTTTGTTTTTAGTGATAAGTTTGATACGGTCAAAAGAATCATTGAGTTACGACGGAAAGGACTTGGAACAAACAAAATCGCTAAAACGTTAAACAACGAAGGTCATAAACCATTACGTTCTGCCGGTTGGAATCATACAACTGTTGGAAAAACAATAAATTCGGTTGCACTTTATGGTGCATATCAGACATCAGAGACGACTAAAGATCGGAAAGTTATTCTACTTGATATTGTAGAGAATTATTATCCTGCTGTTATTAGCAAAGAAGAGTTTATGCTTTTGCAGTCTGATCAGAAACAGAATAAACCCGGATATAAATCTGAACATAATGCTTTTACCGGAATATTAAAGCATGAATGTGGAGGAGCTCTTGTAAGAAAATTCCATGTTGTTTCGGGGAAAACATATCAATATCACGTTTGCGCTAACGCAAGAGATGGAAAATGCAACGTAACGAAGAATTTTAAAAAAATAGAAATAGCACTCTATCAGATAATGAAGGAACTCAAACTTGAGAAAAAGACCAATATTGATGAGACGTTACTGTTAGAACGTAACTCTGTGAAAGCAAAGATTCAGGAGCTAAATGATATGCTTATCAGCTTATCCAAAATCCCTATTAGTGTAATTCAAACGATTAACAATCTTGAGGAAAAACTACAGGGACTTGAGGAAAACATTAAGCAACAGAACAGTATGATTATCTCAGAGCAGGCGTTTGACTTTAACTTGTTGCAGGAAATTAAAGATCCACAAGAACTGAACATGATGCTTAAACGAGTAATCGAGCAGATAATTGTCTTTAATATTGGTAAAAGATGGAGAGTAAAAGTTATGTACAAAAACAAACACTCTCAGAGCTTCATTTGGGATGGTGAGAAAATTAGCTTCATCTCTGATACAAAAAAACTACTTGAACTCTTTAAATCACAAACTGAGGAAGTATAATATATTGGAAGTAAATTGTTTTTATCCATTGCAGTAATTAGTATAATATAATAGCAAAGAAGTATTTAATGAATATGCAAAAAATCAATCAACAGAAACACAACATTTAGTTTATATACTAAGTAAACCTGAACCAGTTAACCTATTAAGAGAATAATTTTTGGAAGACAAACGGCCTTTTGAGTTCACACTTGATACTTAGCACGATAGATGGGCACAATCAGAATTCCCCAGTCAATAATGGTGAAATAGTGTTCAAGTCAGATACTGAAGCGCTGCAAGAGTTAGTACTTAACCCTAGAGAAAGGAATGAAGATGAACAATGAATATTATTTAAATGAACATGATTGTGAAGAAGGATGCCCATGCGATCTTATTCGTTCTGGTTGGAAAGATGATAAAGGCGATTGGAAAGAATCAGTTTTCGCATTTAAAGATGCTAACAAAAAAAATTTTATCCCCCATTGTTTTTTTATTGATGAGGCTGGACATTACGATCTTGAAGAAGATAAAAAACATTTGGATAGTGCTATGTTCCAAATATTCTGTACTGAGAATAACAACATAAGCATTGAACAGATTAACGAATGGAATGCCAAAGCAAACTCAGAAAAGGAATACTTCGCTGGTAATGAAGTAAGATCAATGGAGAGTTTCAAATTCACCCCTCTTATCAAAATTAGCGATAGCGAACTTGAAAAAATGCTTGACCAGTTATAACAAAAAGGGACCAAAAGGTCCCTGAAATTATATCATTTTATATTTAACCTAAATTCTAAGCCTTCATGAACAAATAACTCGAAGAAAATAATAAACTGTAAAACCCAGAGGATTTATATTATAGTTAATTCTATTCAATTTTTTATAAAAATAAAACAAAACTATTTATATCGGATTTTATTATAACTATATTTTTCATGATATTTTATAAAGAGACATTTTTGATTCAGAACATCTTATCTTCTGGATAAATTTACATCTCAATGTTTCCGCGAGCTTATCCCGCCCCCCAAATGCCACCACACTCTGATAAAAATATCTATAACGAATAAGATATCCAACCAAGTCAATTACAGTTTCACCTCTTATAAAAGAGTTATTTTCATCAGTTTTTCTAGGATCTCTAAAGGAGTAATTATTATATATATTTTTTTTACCTATAGATACATCATGTTCTATTTTACATATGAATTTTTTAGTACAGTTCTGCCATTGTGCACCATTACCTTTTTGGTATTCCCATGAGTGGATGCATTTAATCCTCTCATAGCTACTTTCATAAATGTACATCATTTTTTCTATAACATTTTCAAGATCAGATATCATTTTTTTATCTAACGAGCCAAATGCACGACCCATACTTTCTTTTAGAAAGTTGTCATATGTAATAAGGCAAAGTACAGCTGGTGAATTAATCTCCAACGGAGGAGGATCAAAAACCCCCTTAAGGAGATTTTCGCGTAAACGTTCAATATAATCACTCGAATTCAAGGAAAGATTTGAGTGGATAAGTGATATTTCATCAACCGTAAGAATAAACCGGTTTGGTTCTGTAGGGAAAAAGAATACCGCATGTTCAAAAAAATCAAATTTATGAAGTAGCTTCTGATAACGCGGATAGCCAGACTGTTTAGCTCTATTAGTTTGAACATTGAGAGCATTTACCGCTATCAGATAAAGCACATCATTACGAATAGCAGAGCGCAGCGGAGATGTATAATTTTTCATCTGTCGCAGATCATCTTTTATATAAAATGCTTCATCAACAAATTTAAGTAGATGGTACAAAGTACGCATGTAGCGACTAACGATCTGGTGGCCAGTCAGAACGTCCAACGTGTTATCTAAGTAACCAGGAGTAATAGCATTCTCAAATAGAGCAGTCATATCATTAGGTTCATCTCTACTGCCTTTCCTGTCAATATGGTTACAGAGTTGTTGATGATATAAATTGTGCTGTTCTAATAATAATGTATAGTGGTTCTCAAAGCTATTCTTGTTGTTGAAATTTTGTGTTTCAGTTAATGTTTTATTAGCTAAATGTGTTGATTTCTCCATCGACTGACGAGCTATATCTGCACTGCGGGATGCTTCTTTCGCTGCGCGCCAAGTAGCCCACGCCGCGAATCCTGCAATCAAAGCACTACCGTGATCCCAGATAAAATTCAAAATAGCAACAATGTAATAAAATATTGAGATGATTAAGTCATCCATAAGAAACCCGGCTCATATAAAATTATTATAACAACAAGTCATTTTGAATTTTCATTTTTCCGCTAGAAACTTGTTAAAACTCCGGTCTATATTACTAACTAATAATTAACATCCAAATTACCATACTAAATATACAATCAATTTTGATAGTAACTCAACTAAGAAACACGAAAACAAGACTAAGTTCAAACTATAAAATAAAAACTTAAGTAATTAACAACCTAGTTCTTCTATCAGTTTATGACAAGTAAATCCACAGATCCTTAGCTATATTTTATTAAAATTTCTTTTCTTTTAGATTCACTCAAAGAACCAAACATAAGTATAAACTGGGCCAAATCATCTTCAGGCGTGTACAAAAAAGAAACAGGCACATTTAATGCTTTTGCCAAGTTGCAAACTGTTTCGAAATTTGGCGCGTGCCTCCCCTTTTCATACTGGTTAATCCTTGTACTAGCAGAAGCCTCATCCAACCCAGCAAGGATACCAAGTTTTTCCTGAGTCAGCCCTGCTCGTCGCCGGGCTTCTTTCAACCGTGTAATCAGCATAGTACTAACCCCAATGAATTACGCTGATTATGATTTTTATTGGTGTACAATTTACGAAGAATTACTTAGTATTGATTTCAATACGAAACTATATGCAGGTTGTGTCATTGTCCACTGAGTACCTAGTGTTACTCGGTGGACAACACCTCTGCAAACAAGCTAGTTAGAACACTAAAGGCATGGTTTTAACAAATCTTATACAAGGAGTTTTCAACGTGTTACAAATAGAAATTTTCCGCAAAGCTAAATCAATTTTCTCTCCAAAACTGACTCTGGCTCTGCTATTCACGTTTCCATCAATCGCGATGAGTGCGCAAACAACACAGGCTGATATCGACAGATTGATGAATTTCAGCCCAAGAGCAGAGATAGAACAGGCGATAAGAAATCGAGAGGCTCTGGAGCAACAGAATGCACGAAGAGATCCGGCTAATCCACGCTGGACATGCAACGGAAAACTAACGAACGAGCAGACAGGAACCTGGAAAAAAGTGACTGTACCAACCTTTGGTACAGGTGTTGAAACAACTCAAACTGCTACTGAATATCACTTTGAAGAGCAAGACGATACAGGAGCTACTTCATTAACCATTAATAAACGAACCAGAAAAGGCTCTGTGACGATTTTTGATGCGAATGGTAGGGTTACTCATACTGGTACTTTAAGTAATTGCCGTTAACTCTATGATAACGATGGGGCATCGCCCCATCTATTTTATATAATTAGATAATAAAATATTACGCCTACGGCGTAAGCAGCGAGCTGCTATCTATCTTTTTCTAATTAGTTAGTATTAGTGGTCAGGACTTAGATTCATTATAACACTGATTGTTTAAAGCATTTAATAATAGTCATAAAATATTACGCCTACGGCGTAAGCAGCAAGCTGCTATCTATCTTTTCTGGTTAGTTAGTATTAGTAGTAAGAACTTAGATTCATTATAACACTGATTATTTAAAGCATTTACTAAACGAGATATATTCTTAGTTAATTTAGGTTTGAAACCCATTATACACATGATAGCATACTTTTCTTGAAGCAAACTGTATGCTTTGTGAGCTATCATTTACCCAAAACCTTACGCAAAGTATTTCTACTCACCGGATGCCCGGCTTGCTCAAGATGAGCAAGCATAACTCGTTCAGATGTTTTTTCGGTGGGTAATCCTTTAAGGCATTCCAGTATTGATTCGTACCGTTGTAGAGTTTCGATTTGTCTTTTTGAGTTTCTCTTTATCACTCCTGCTTTTGTATTTTTATTATTATAGCCATACTTTTTCCCTTTGCTGCGACCAGCACTGAAACCGTCTTTAATTCGTTCTGCAATTCTTTTTCGTTCAAAAGTTGCAACTGAAGCCATTATAGTGAGAATCATTTCACCAATAGGCGAAGATAGATCCAGAGAAATATCCAATACTTTTAAAAGTATTTTTTTCTTTTTCAATAAGTTTACTGTGTTCAGGCAATCAGTAGTATCTCGGAAACCTCTGTCTAATTTTGCTATAACAACGGTATCACCCTTGTTGAGACAGCTTAAAAGTTTTTTTGCTTCTGGACGTTCGGTGAAAGGCATTGAACCTGAGATATTGACATCAGAAAAGACCATATCAATATGCAGTTGTGAACGAATCAAATGAATCTGATTATCAGTAGTGCCATTCTCAGATTCAGCTTTTGAAACTCGAGTGTATGCATAAACGGTCATATAATCTCTCCCAAATCTAGATATTATAATCAGTCACAACTAATATGTACATATTACTTTTATGAGTATTACTCATGGCTTTCATGTAAAATCATCGATTTACATTACAATTTATTCAGATGTAAAATCCAGAGATCATTCCACTGTACAAAAAAACAGTTTCGAGATATAATAACTTTGAATTTTTATTTATGCGGATTATTAATTATGGCTACTGGTATTAATAAATCAGAACAATTATCAATCGATTCATTGTTGGCAGACTCAGCTAAAAGTGAGCCATTCGCTTTGCCAGAAAATGAACAAAAAGTTTTGTTTGTTTATCCCAATAAAATCTCTAAAGAAGAGCTATTAAAACCTGTAGTACAGAAATATATATCCTTTGAAAAAAAAAGGAAAGTAGATATAGATTCAATACCTACTGATAGTTTAATTTTAGCAGATAACTATTTTGGTTTAAAAAAGCTGATAGAAAATTATGCTTCAAAAGTCAAGTTGATTTACCTAGATCCTCCTTATGGCACTGGTATGGATTTTCAATCACGAGATCTCAAACATGCTTACCGAGATGTAATGGGAACTGCTCCTTGGCTTGAATTTATTCGTAGACGATTGATATTTATGCGTGAGTTGCTTACTAGTGATGGAAGCATTTATATCCACATTGGCCACCAAATGCTTTTCCACCTAAAAGTTATTATGGATGAGGTATTTGGAGAAGAAAACTTCAGGAACTTGATTATTAGAAAAAAATGTAGTTCAAAAAACTACACGAAGAACCAGTATCCTAATATTAATGACTATATTTTATTTTATAGTAAATCTAAAAAAATGACATTTGTAAATCCAGGGATTCCTGCGGAATTAGATTGGATTTCAAAAGAATATAATAAAAGAGATGAAAAAGGTCTTTTTAAACTAGTTCCTATTCATGCTCCTGGCACGCGTAATGGCGAAACAGGGAAACCATGGAGAGGGATGAATCCACCGCCAGGAAAGCATTGGCAGATGTCTCCAGAGAAATTAGAAGAATTAGATAGTAAGGGAGAAATTCATTGGTCTAAAACAGGAAATCCTAGACGTAAGGTTTATCTTGCTCAAGACAAGAAATTACCTTTGACAGATTATTGGGACAAATTTAGAGACGCCCATCATCAAAGTATCAAGATTACCGGTTATCCAACTGAAAAAAATTTTGATATGTTGAAAAACATTATTACAGCAAGTACTAATGTCGGCGATCTTGTATTAGACCCATTTTGTGGCTCTGGTACAACATTGCATGCAGCTCAAGAATTAGACAGAAAATGGTTAGGAATAGATCAATCATTTCAGGCAATAATAACTTCGATACGAAGATTAAAATATGGATTAGAGCCTATGGGGGATTTTGTGAATTCAAATTTTGCAGAGAAAAGCAAACAACTTAAACTATCTGTTCAAGAATTTAATTTCATTATCGATGATGATGTTTATCGCAAACATACTAATGAAGTAGAATTACTAGTTAATGAAATTATTTAATAATTAGTAAATTCATCACTTACAAAATAAAGATATGAAGACAAACATTGTCTTCATATCAATATTATCATATCTAAATTTATTACTGAGTTAGCAACCAGTTTTGAGTTATTCTAATATCTGCTGTTTTTAAAGTTGTCACTCTAACATTACCATCCCATTGCCCATCCAAATAGCATGTTTCATACCAAGTATCATTATGAGTCAATCCAGGCCCATCGGAGAGAAATATTATTTTAAAATTTTCCCCTGATTGGCGACTAAACTGCATTGCTTTATTGACTTTATCATTATTCCCTCCTGTTCTGTCATCAGATTGTGATCCTCCTCGCGTGCTATCATAACGGGCAAAGCCAATAGCTCTTACTTGATTAGAAAGTAAATCCTTGATTATGAAATCACAAGGACAGGAACCAATAAACTGAGGATAAATAGTGTTTAGTTCAATATCCCGTCCAGCCCCTCGTGGGCCAGTTATTGAGAAGTATGAGCCTAATTTTTCTTCAAACCAGTCAAAAAATAAATCTGTGAGAACATACCCTTGTTGACCACGGTCATCATATTCACCCAGCAAGGATGCTAATGAAGATATTTGTTCATTTGTGATGTCTGCAAATTGTGCTTGTAACGTGGCGATATCTTTGAATAAATCACCAAATGCATTATATAAATCACTAGTGGGAATTTTAGTGATTTTTTTTGTCGCTTCTGTATCTAATACAGTACATACACATCTTCTGAAAATTTTTAATAAAGACATACGAACATTAGCAGAAAAACCACCCGGGTTACGTATTTTAAATAATACATCATAGCTACTTCGAGAAGTCATTACTATTTCTCGAAACAACTCAATCATTGGGGTGTAATTATTAACTCTCTGAGGAAGAAATTCAGGAAATGTTCTGGAGTTTGGAATGGCGGTAACAACATCTAATCGATTTTGAATTGTTGCAAAATAACTATATGAATTAAAAGTCATATCAAAAATCCTTTTGTGAGATTTTAAATATAATACACCCATTCCTTCAACAACTCAAGCGCTCAATGTAAAACACATTTTTATTAATATTCTAAGAGTTATTTGTGTTGTTTTTTCGGAGTTATATGCAACAATAAAAAATACTTGCTTTATTTAGTACCTTTTCTTAGATGTTTTACTTTCTGGTTTATTCTATCGCCGAAGATTAAATCCACCCGAAAATCATATAAAAATGAACCTTTCTATAACATTTATTGATAAGACAACCCACAACACAATATCTACCCAAAATAATTCAGAGTTGCAGGACAAAACGGTTAACCGTTTTGAACAGCGCGTGCGCTAGCCCCGTAAGTGGCGAGGCATCAGGCCGAGTAAATCGGCGAACTCGTGAATCCCCAAGAGCATAGATAACTATATGACTGGGGCGAACGCATCTGCAACTTGAAGTATGACGGGTATCAAAGTGAATAAATATATTGTTATTCACTTTGAAACTATATTGTGACGTTGCTGGATACTAGCACGGGGTTATCCTGAAAAAAGAGAATGAGAAGTGTGATACATCGGGCATTATGCCAGCAAAGCCATCACTTTTCACGGTTTGCAATAAAATCGCAGGCAGCGCCTGTGGTACGGTCTCTCTCATATTGCGCGATTCATTTAACCGATACATGATTTTTTCCCTTAATCTGGAAGGAACCTATGACCACATACTCCCGCCATCCGGCATTCTTATCGCTTCAGGGCGGCATCAACTTTCGTGACCTCGGCGGCCTGCATACCGCCGACGGCCGCCGCATACGCGAGGGGAAACTCCTGCGCTCCGGCGCGTTACATCGGATGACCGACGAGGATCTGAGCCATCTGGACAATCTGCCGGTGACCCGGGTCATTGATTACCGCGATCCGCACGAGGTCCAGCGCAGCCCCGACAGGTTGAATGGACGGATGCGTTATCTCAATGCGCCCGCCAATCCTCTGACGCCAGGCGTCGATGCCAAAGTCACGGAACTTAACGCCGCGACGCTCAATGCCATGAGCGGCGAGAAATTTATGCTGCAGCTTTATCGTCAGCTGCCCTTTAATAACACCGCTTATCGCCAGCTTGCCGGCTGGCTGATGCAGCCAGCTGACGGTGCGCTGTTGCAGCACTGTGCGGTGGGTAAAGATCGTACCGGCGTGGGCTGCGCGCTGACGCTGTTCGCCCTTGGCTGCGACACGCCGACGGTGATGGAGGAGTATCTCCTCACCCACGGTACGCTGAACCAGGTCGAAACCGGACTCCTCGGCCTGCTCGGCGATCAACTGAGCTCCCGCGGACGGCAGAATCTGGCAGAAATCCTGACGGTACATGAGTCGTACCTCGCGGCGGCGCTATCGGCAATTCACGAGCGCTATGCCAGCGTGGATGCATGGCTGGAACAGGAATATCAGCTGACGCCCGACGCGCGCGAAGCGCTGCGCTCACGCTTTCTCGAGGGGTAAATGCCGTTTTTTCCTGCCACGATTTGCCGCAGAAATGAAAAACGGCGAACTACACTTGAAACAACTGGCAAAAAAGTGTGATTTCGTACACATCTGATTTCCCTGTTGGATGGAATGCACATATAATGCGCTCCCATCTATTAGCTGAATCATCTGACAAAGGCCTTTGTGGCTTTGCCACTGCACACGACATGAAGAATATGAAAATATCGACACTCTTAGCGGCAGCCTTCGCCCTCGTCGGCTTTTGCAACACTGCATCCGCTGTCACTTATCCGCTGCCGACCGACGGTAGCCGACTGATTGGTCAGAACCAGGTGATTACGGTTCCTGATAACAACAAGCAACCGCTGGAATATTTCGCAGCTAAATACCAGATGGGATTGTCCAACATGCTGGAAGCCAACCCGGGCGTGGATACCTATCTGCCGAAGAGCGGCACCGTGCTGAATATCCCGCAGCAGCTGATTCTGCCGGACACCGTGCATGAAGGTATCGTTATCAACAGCGCGGAAATGCGTCTTTACTACTACCCGAAAGGCACCAACACCGTTATCGTGCTGCCAATTGGTATCGGCCAGCTGGGCAAAGATACGCCGATCAAATGGGTCACCAAGGTAGAACGTAAGAAAGCGGGTCCAACCTGGACGCCGACGGCGAAGATGCACGCGGAATACATCGCGGCGGGTAACCCGCTGCCGGCCGTCGTACCGGCGGGTCCTGACAATCCGATGGGGCTGTATGCGCTGTACATTGGTCGTCTGTATGCGATCCACGGCACCAACGCTAACTTCGGTATCGGGCTGCGCGTCAGCCACGGCTGCGTCCGTCTGCGTAACGAAGACATCAAATTCCTGTTTGAGAATGTGCCGGTTGGTACCCGCGTCGAGTTTATCGATGAGCCGGTGAAAGCCACTACCGAGCCGGACGGCAGCCGTTATGTCGAAGTACATAACCCGCTCTCCACCACCGAAGCGCAGTTCCAGGGCGGTGAAATCGTACCGATTACGCTGACCAAAGAAGTCCAGGCGGTCACCAGTCAGTCCGATGTCGATCAGACCGTGGTCGAGCAGGCTGTCCAGAACCGTTCCGGTATGCCGGTTCGTCTGAACTAATCTTCTGACGTAACGACATAAAAAAAGCAGGCCTTGCGCCTAATGCGGGTCACTGAAAGGTGACCCGCTTTTTTTTGGTTTATCGCCGGCCAGGGCGATGCCGGTAAACGGTGGTTTGCACCACCGTAAAAACTAAATCCCCGGCTTAACAGCGACCTACGGGGCAGGAACGCCTACAGATATGTTGAAGCCGAATCGAAACGGCAATCTCTGTGAGATGACGGATTCTTACACCTCTGGCGGATCGGTCAACCGCCCCCTGAACGATCGCCATTAGGCCCGGTGCCCGCCTTTTTTATCCGTTATTGACCAGGATAATGCCGCCATGATCGTAGCGATAGTGGCAGCGGGCATACTCCAGCGGCGTCCCGTCTTCCAGATAGATAACCTGCTCAACTTCCAGTACCGGGTCGCTCTCGCCGCAGTTCAGGTGCAGCTGGTCCAGGGCATCCGGCTTCATCGCCCGCACCACGCGATACGAGCCCATTAGCTTCAGTCCCAGCGTCTCCTGCACGTAGCGAAACACCGAGCTTTCCAGATGCGTTTTATTTAGCCCCGGCACCAGCGCCACGGGCATCACCGTCATATCCAGCGAGACCGGTTCGCCGTTGAGCACCCGCAGGCGGACAAAATCATAGACTGGGGCATCGGCGTCGATAAGCAGCGAGGTTTGCTCTTTTTCCGTGGCAAAGCGCAGTTCAAAGCGGATCACCTGGCTGGCCACTTCCCCGAGATGCTCCCAGGTTTTGGTGGCGCCGAAGTAATCGCTACCCGGCAGTTCCCACTGCGAGAGCTGCAGAAAGTTTTTCCGCACGAAGGTGCCCTGCCCTTTGCGGGTATAAATAAGGCCCTCGACAATAAGCTGGCGCATCGCCTGCTGGATGGTCATCCTGCTGGTGTTAAATTCCGCCGCCAGCGCAAACTGGTCGGGTAACGGGACGCTGGCGGGGTACTGCTGGCTGATAATCCGTTTTTTTATTTCCCGCGCGATCGAAAGATACTTCGCCGTCATTCCCCGTCCTTTTTTATGATGATTGTCTCTGGATATACTCTGCTGCACCAGTGCTGGCGGGCCTAAGAATACACCAAACGCCCGCCGCTCGCCCCGCTACATCTCTGCACCATTGCTGCGGATAGCCTGCTTTAACCAGGCGTAGCTTTTCTTCGGCACGCGCTTAAGGTCTTTCAGATCGTGGTTTTCGCGATTCACATACACCACGCCGTAGCGCTTGCGCATATCGCCCTGAGAGCTGAGGATATCAATCAGTCCCCAGCCGAGGTAGCCTATCACCTGCGCGCCATCTTCAAATATCGCCTCTTTCATGGCGTTGATATGATCGCGATGATAGGCAATACGGTAATCATCGGCCACCGGCGTCTCACCATCCCATGACTCAATCACGCCAATGCCGTTTTCAATCGGGAATACCGGCAAACGCCAGTCGTTGTAATAGCGCGTGATGATCATGCGGAAACCGAGCGGGTCAATCTGCCAGTTCCATTCCGTCGCTTTCAGCCAGCTATTCGGTTTATCGCCGAACAGCATATAGTTGTTCACCGGCGTACCGGGAGGAACGGGATCGCTGTCCAGAGTCCGGCTGGCATAGTAGCTGAAGGCCAGATAGTCGACTTTTACCGTCGCCATCAGCGCCAGATCCTCTTCCCGATAGATCTCGCTAAAACCTTCCCGCGCCACGAAGTGCATGACTTCCGGGCTGTAGCCTTCACCGGCAAATGCGCGGAGCAGGTTCTGGTTAAAGAACTCATCAAGCTGCTGGGCGCAGAGCATATCGCGCGGCTTACAGGTCGCCGGATAGACCAGCGCGTGCGCCAGCATACCGCCCATCAGGCAGTGTGGTTTCGCCTGATGCAGATAGTGGGTCAGGTGAACATGGGCCATCATCACGTGGTGCTGGATCTGGTACAGCTCGCGCAGAGTTTTCTCACCGCGCAGATAGCCCGTAATGAGGAACGCCTCCGGCATATGGTAGAGATTCTGCTCGTTGAAGGTCAGCCAGTACTTCACCTTATCGCCGTAGCAGGCGATCATCTTCTGGCCGTAACGAATAAAGGCGTCCATCACACGACGATCGGTGAAACCGTTATAGCGTTCCGCCAGTGAAAGCGGCATATCGAAATGATACAGGCAGATCATCGGCTCAATACCGCGGGCGATCAGTTCATCAATAAACCGGTGGTAGAAAGCGATCCCCTCTTCATTAAATTCGCCGTCGCCCAGCGGACACACCCGACTCCAGGCAATCTGGAAGCGATAGCAGTTCATCCCCAGATCCTGCATCAGGTCGAAATCTTCCCGGTAACGATGGTATGAGTCCGTGGCGACTTTCCAGTCGGAGGCGAATTCCGCAGGCTCGCGAATGTCGTACACCGACATCCCTTTCCCCCCTTCATTCCAGGCCCCTTCCGTTTGCATGCTGGAAACCGAATTACCCCACAAAAAGTCCGCCGGTAGTCTATTGTTCATCTCACACCTCTATATGACTAGTCATTTAAATTTCATGACTAGTCATATAAACGATCTTCATCGCCCAGGCAAAACAAAGGATCGTTTTTTGTGAGCGCAGCAAATAAAAAAAGCCGGATCGGGGGCCCCGATCCGGCCAGACAGCGACCTGTATTTACTGCTGTGCGAGCTGATCGCGGCGATATTCACCCTGCCGCTCCAGCATCCAGCCGGGGTATTCGCGCGGCAGTGCGCTGACCGCATCCAGCTGGGCCAGCTCCACCTCGCTCAGTTGAATATCGACGGCGGCGAGGTTGTCCGCCAGCTGCTCGGGACGTTTGGCGCCGATAATCACGCTGCTGACCGCCGACTGATGCAGCAGCCAGGCGAGGGCAATCTGCGCGACCGAAACACCTTTAGCCTCCGCGATGACGCGCATGACATCGATGCAGTCGAAGGCGCGATCTTTATTTACCGGCGGGAAATCAAACGCCTGCCGACGGCCGCCCTCGGCGCTCTGGCCGTCACGATCGTACTTTCCGCTCAGCAGACCGCCGGCCAATGGACTCCAGACCATCAAACCGACCCCTTCACTCTGCATCATCGGAATCAGCTCACGTTCGAGATCGCGCCCGGCAATCGTGTAGTAAGCCTGGAGGGAGGCGAAGCGCGACAGCCCCAGACGCGCGGAAATCCCCAGCGCTTTCACGATTTGCCAGGCCGCCCAGTTTGACACACCGATGTAGCGGACATGTCCCTGCTGCACCAGATTATCCAGCGCATAGAGCGTCTCCTCGATGGGCGTTGCCGGATCGAAACCGTGCAGCTGATAAAGATCGATGTGATCGAGCTGCAGCCGTCGCAGACTCTCTTTGACGCTCCCCATGATGTGAAAGCGCGAACTGCCGCGGGAGTTGACGCCGGCTGTGCCGGTTTCGCCAAAGACTTTGGTGGCCACCACCACGTTCTCGCGCGGAACCTTCAGATTTTTTAGCGCCTGACCGGTTAACATTTCCGAACGGCCTTCAGAATAGACATCGGCGGTGTCGATAAAGTTAATGCCCGCATCCAGCGCACTGCCCACCAGCTGTTCGGCCTCAGCCTGGCGCAACTGACCAATTTTTCCCCACATGCCGCCTTCGCCGCCAAAAGTCATGGTGCCCAGGCACAGTCGGGAGACAAACAGACCGGTATTTCCGAGTTTTTGATAACGCATTGGACTCTCCTCATCAGGATATTAAACCTCAGCGTTAACGTTATACGCCCGCGGCGGAACGGGCGAATGGGGTGATTCTGTCTGTTTCTTGCCCAATCCTCTGAAAATCAGGCGATGAATAACAGTAAGGCGTAGCCCACCAGCGCCGCCCACAGCAGCAGCGGCAGAGAGTAAAGATGGAAGCGCCACCAGATGCGGCGATCTGATGCCATACGCAGTGCAATTAAATTCGCCAGCGAGCCGGGAAGCAGGCCAAAGCCGCCGACGTTGACCGCCCAGGCCAGCAGCGGCGAAGGAGGAACATAGTTGAGCAGCAGTATGGTGGCCGGTACGTTGCTGATGAACTGCGACAGGCCAATCGTCGACAGCCACAAGCCGCCGGCAGAAAGCTGCCCCACCCCGCTTAAAACCTGATGCAGCGCGGGAAGTTGCGTCAACAGATGAACGTCAATGAACATCACCATAAAGACCAGCAGCAGCGACCAGTCCACATGGATAATCACCGCCCGCGCCAGCAGCAGAAAGCCGAGAATAATCAGTCCCAGCCCCCACAGTTCAAGCTTCATTTCTAAAGCCGTCAGGAAGATCAGATAAAACGCCAGGCAGCCCCACACCAGCTTCGGCTGCCACGATGGCGCCCGGTCCGCGCTTTGAAAGTGCAGACGGGTGGCGGAGAAACAGCACCAGCACAGTACCAGCAGCGTCAACATCATTGCCGCCGCCAGCGGTAGCATTTGCCCGATAAACCCAAGGAAGCTGAGGCCGGATCGCCCCCACAGCAGGATATTTTGTGGATTACCGATCGGTGTTAACAAAGATCCGGCGTTGACCGCCAGCGCCTCGAAAATAATCAGCCGGTTAACCGGTATCGCGCACCATTTTTTCAACGTCAGCGTGAGCGGTACGACGATAAACAGCGCCACATCATTGGTCAGAAACGTCGAGAGCAGCGCCGCCGCAAGGACCATAAATATGGCCAGCTGACGCTCGGTGGCAAACCGACGCGCCATTTTGCGGCCAAGCACATCAAAATAGCCGCTCAGTTCAATCCCTTTAGTCAGCAGCATCAAGCCGCTCAGGGTGATAATCGTGTGCCAGTCGATAGCCTGGGGCCAGCTTTTTGGCGCAAACGGGACAAAGAAACTTAAGCCGCAGGCGATGATCAGCAGTAAATGCAGAAAACGATCGCGAGCCAGAGAGTGAACAAAGGGAAGATTCATTCTCCTTGCTGCCCGTATTTAAGGGTGAACTGATTAAATGCCGCCAGCGTCTCTTCACTGACGTGATGTTCCATCCCTTCCGCGTCACGACGGGCTATCTCCGGACTCACGCCCAGAACAAGTAAGAAATTCTCGACGATCTGGTGGCGTTCGCGGCTCTCATGCGCCAGCTTCTCACCTTCCGGAGTTAAAAAGACCCCGCGCCATGGGATCTGCTCAATCAGCCCGACGCTGGCCAGGCGTTTTAACATTTTGGCCACCGTTGGCTGGGAGACCCCCAGACGCGCGGCCATATCAACCTGACGCGCCTCTCCCACTTCGCGAATCAGATCTGAAATCAATTCGACGTAGTCGTCAATCAGCTCCCGGCGGTGGGCTTCGCGTACCTGGCGAAACCCCTCAACGTGTTCTTCAACATTAACAAGCTGCGTCACTTTTTTTGTTATAGGTCTTCCGGCGCGACGGTTCATTGTGCTTCCTCATACGTGTGACGCATCAAGCATCATCTCAAAAGATCCCCATTGTAAATGATTGGGCCCGTAGCACAAAAAATTAACGTTTTAGCCATAGCTATAAAATATAGCCTGTGCTATATCTGTATGTAATACAGACATCCTTCAAGGAGCGAAGGGCGAAATTACAGGAGGTCCCATGAACGAATTCAAGAGGTGCTTACGCGTGTTTACTCATTCTCCTTTTAAAGTCCGCTTAATGCTGATTAACATGCTGTGCGACATGATGAACGGCAAGAATCGCCAGGAAAAACCCCATCACTAAATGCGGCGTCGCGGTACGCCGCTTCATTTTTCCGTCACAATACCCTGTCAAACTGACCCGTTTCGCCGCGTTCTCGCCGCTTTTTTCAAGTTTTGTAAGCTTTCTCTCAAAACAATCCGTTATGTCCGGTTGACCTTATCATTTGCAAGCCCTATCTTTTGTCAGCCCTGCCACTACTGCGGCTCGCAGAGACCCTCTTCAGGCACTGTCCAGCAGGTTTTACCCCTTGATGCCAGGGGATGCACATGGCGTCTTTTTGATTAATTACTATGAATGTCACCCTGAAAGAAACGCTGGTCGCTCGCGGATTAGTCCCTAACCCGTGGACAGGATTTTATTTTCTCCAGTCTCTGCTGATTAACCTCGCACTCGGCTATGAATTTAGCCTGCTCTATACCGTCGCATTTACATGCGTGTTACATCTGCTGTGGCGTCATGCCCCGCGGATGCAAAAGGTTGTGGTAGGAGGCTACTCGCTGCTTGCCGCCTTCTATTACCCGTTTGGCCAGGCGTACGGCGCCCCCAACTTCAATACTCTGCTGGCGCTGCATGCCACCAATGTCGAAGAGTCCACCGAAATTCTGACCATCTTTCCCTGGTACAACTACCTGCTGGCGGTCTTTATTTTTGCGCTGGGCGTGATTGCCGTGCGTCGTAAAGCGGAAGCGCGTAAGCCGTGGAGCAAAATGGAGGTGCTGGGGCTGCTGTTCAGCATCGGCATCTTCTTTCTGCAGCCGGTGCAGAATCTGGCCTGGGGCGGCGTCTTCAAAGTGATTGATACCGGCTATCCCGCCTTCCGTTTCGTGAAAGACGTGGTGGTCAACAATAATGAAGTGCTGGACGAGCAGGCGCGTATGGCTCAGCTGGCCAATATGAAAGACAGCTGGCATGTGCTGGCGGTCAAACCCAAATATCAGCTTTACGTCGTGGTCATCGGAGAGAGCGCGCGCCGCGATGCGCTTGGGGCTTTTGGCGGCCACTGGGACAACACGCCGTTCGCCAGTTCAGTCAACGGCTATCTGTTTAATGACTACATTTCCGCCAGCGGTTCAACGCAAAAATCTCTCGGCCTGACGCTCAACCGGGTGGTGGACGGCAAGCCGCAATACCAGGATAACTTCGTCACGCTGGCGAACCGCGCCGGCTTCCAGACATGGTGGTTTTCCAATCAGGGGCAAATTGGCGAATACGATACGGCGATAGCCAGCATCGCAAAGCGTGCGGATGAGGTGCAGTTCCTCAAGAATGGCGATTTTGAGGCCAACAAAAATACTCAGGATGAGCAGCTGTTGAAGCTAACCGAGCAGGTGCTCTCCGTGCAGCGGACCCAGCCGCAGCTGATCGTCCTGCATCTGATGGGATCGCACCCGCAGGCCTGCGATCGCACCAAGGGAAAATATACCGTCTTTGTGCAATCGAAAGAGACGTCCTGCTATCTCTACAGCATGACGCAAACCGATACGCTGCTCGGCAAGCTCTATCATCAGCTGCAGAATTCCGGCGAAAGCTTCTCGATGACCTATTTTTCCGATCACGGTCTGGCCTTTAAAGAGCGCGGTAAAGAGGTTCAGTACCTGGCGCACGACGATAAGTACCAGCAGAATTTCCAGGTGCCGTTTATGGTGCTGTCCAGCGATGATAAAGCGCATAAAGTGATTAAGGCACGGCGCTCTGCCAACGATTTCCTCGGGTTCTTCTCCCAGTGGACCGGGATCCGCGCCGCCGAGATTACGCCTCGCTACCGCTTTATCTCTGAACAAGCCGCCGGGCCGGCCTATATCACCAACTTCCAGCTACAGAAAGTAGACTATACCCACCTGGGTAGCGATCTGTTCACGACCCACTAGCAGGCACGCCGCCGGGAAACGGCGGCGGCAAACCCGGGCGAACGTCGCGGGCTGCAGGCAAAAAAAATCCGCCCCAGTGAGGCGGATTTTTTATATCACCGAAGCGATTAGAAGCTGTAACCAACGCCAGCGATCCAGGTGCCAACGTCAACGTTACGAATACGAGACTGCTCGTAGGAGAAGTCCAGAGCAACGTTTTCGATCGGGTTGAACTGCATACCTGCACCGTAAGAGAAACCGTAGTCGCTCATGTCGTGCTTGTTCGGGTAGCTGTTGTCCTGGAATTTACCGTGACCGATACCCACTACGCCGTAGATGCTAGCCCAGTCGTTCAGACGGTAAGCCGGACCTGCGGTGATGCCGTAGTACTGGCCTTTCTGGTATACGCCAGATTCAGTACGGTCTTTTTCGGTGTAGGTGAAAGAACCGATAACACCCAGCGGGCTATTGTCTTGCTCGTAACGGTACTTCAGGTTGAAACCGCCAGCTTTGTTGGCTTCACCCTGCATGTCGCTCTGAGCATAACCACCGGTAACGGTAGAAGTTGCAGCGAAAGCGGTACCTACGGATGCAGCCAGAACAACGGCCAGTGCTGAAAAACGTGCAATTTTATTCATAACCACCTCAAATGTGTTTCTAATAAGTCCTAAGTCTTAAATATATCAAAAACTTTCAGGAAACTCTTTTGACTTTACACTGTCTAACATAGCTTTTCATGTAACCAAAAGTTTCCATAATTCTGTAACAAACTGGAAAACAACCGTTTTTGGCGAATACCCTACTATTAAGGCCGATAAAGCCCCGCACGTGCATCCAGATTAATCCTAATCAACAGGTTAATTTCTCTTCTCGTCTCGCCCCATTGTACGCCTCCCGAACGCGTTTTTTTCAACAATAGATAAACCGTAGCCAGGTAATTCATTTACACTGGAACCTTTACCGCATTTGACAAACCCTGACAGGAGAAAGGATGCCCGGCTCGTCCCGCAAAATACCGGCATGGCTGCCGATACTGGTCATTTTAATCGCCATGGTCTCTATCCAGAGCGGCGCTTCGCTGGCGAAATCGCTGTTCCCGTTGGTCGGCGCACCCGGCGTAACCGCGCTGCGCCTGGCATTAGGCACCTTGATTCTGGTGATTGTCTTCAAGCCCTGGCGCCTGCGCTTTACCGCAGAGCAGCGCCTGCCGCTCCTCTTGTATGGTCTGGCGTTGGGGGCAATGAATTATCTCTTCTACTTATCGATTCAGCGCATTCCGCTGGGGATTGCGGTGGCGCTGGAGTTTACCGGGCCGCTGGCGGTGGCGCTGTTTGGCTCGCGGCGTCCGCTCGATTTCGTCTGGGTGATCCTGGCCGTACTCGGGCTGTGGTTCCTGCTGCCGCTGGGGCAAAACGTCGCGCAGGTCGATCTGACCGGTGCGCTGCTGGCGCTGGGCGCCGGGGCCTGCTGGGCCGTCTATATTCTGACCGGCCAGCGTGCCGGAGAAGAACACGGTCCGGCAACGGTGGCGATGGGATCGCTTATTGCCGCCGTGGTCTTTGTCCCGCTGGGCATGCTGCAGGCAAGCGACACGCTGTTCCAGTGGTCGCTGCTGCCGCTGGGACTGGCCATCGCCGTCCTCTCTACGGCGCTGCCGTACTCGCTGGAAATGATTGCCCTCACCCGTATGCCTACCCGCACATTCGGCACGCTGATGAGCATGGAGCCGGCGCTCGCCGCGCTATCGGGCATGATATTTCTGGGCGAGACGCTGACCTCTACGCAAACCCTGGCGCTCGGGGCGATTATCCTCGCCTCAATGGGCTCTACGCTGACGATGCATCGGGAAAGTAAAATCGAAAAAGTGGATATCAGCTAGCCAACGTTACCCGTTCTGCACGAGGTTCTCGCATCGTGCAGAACCGCGCCACCCCGCTGACTTTTTACGCAATTTCACCCCTTTTTCAAAATAGCCAACCTCCCCGCACTATCGAACCGATAGGGACAACCGCCCTCCCCATATGGCAATCCGTTGCTATACTTAGTGCCATTAGTTACCGGGGACAAGCGCTCCATTTGATTCAAATTTGATGTATGACGAGTATAAATATCAAGAGGATATGAAACTATGAGTACCGCAAAACTGGTTAAAACGAAAGCATCCGATCTGCTCTATACCCGCAACGATGTTGCAGACAATGAGAAGAAAGCAACCGTCGAGCTGCTGAATCGTCAGGTGATCCAGTTCATTGACCTGTCGCTGATTACCAAGCAGGCTCACTGGAATATGCGCGGTGCCAATTTTATTGCCGTTCATGAAATGCTGGATGGCTTCCGCACCGCTCTGACCGACCACCTTGACACCATGGCTGAACGTGCCGTACAGCTGGGCGGCGTTGCGCTGGGCACCACTCAGGTGATCAACAGCAAAACCCCGCTGAAAAGCTACCCGCTGGATATTCACAACGTTCAGGATCACCTGAAAGAGCTGGCTGACCGCTACGCGATTGTGGCCAATGACGTGCGTAAAGCGATCGGCGAAGCAAAAGATGAAGACACCGCCGATATCTTTACCGCCGCCTCCCGCGACCTGGATAAATTCCTGTGGTTCATCGAAGCCAACATCGCATAAACCTGCACAATCACCGTCAGCCTCGCTGGCGGTTTTTTTTCAGATTATCCTCACTTCTGCCACCTGATTTTTTCCTCGCGCCTCACTCGCACCATTTTAGTGCGCAACAATGGACAAAATACGTACAAAAGTAAAACAATTGTAACAATCACCTCACACAATCGTTACGGCGAGATTGTTTTACCATCAGTGTTTGCGTTAAAAATGCACTTGTTATGCGGCGTGTTTATGACGCACCAAAATGACGCCCCATTGCGGTGCATCTGCCGTGATCTATAACCGAAACCGTGCAACAGGATAGACTTCGTTTGTTATAAAACAACAAGTTGTAAAACTGGCACGATTTTTTCATATGGTTACGCGTTCTCGCAGGGGATCGTCCCGTGGATAAAAAAGGAAATGCTATGAAGTCTGTATTTAAAGTTTCACTGGCTGCACTGACCCTGGCTTTTGCGGTTTCTTCTCAGGCCGCTGAAAAACAACTGATTGTTGCGACCGATACGGCGTTTGTTCCGTTTGAATTTAAGCAAGGTGATAAGTATGTCGGTTTTGATGTCGACCTGTGGGACGCCATCGCGAAAGAGCTGAAACTGAACTATACCCTGAAGCCGATGGATTTCAGCGGCATCATTCCTGCGCTGCAAACCAAAAACATCGACCTCGCGCTGGCGGGGATTACCATTACTGAAGAACGCAAGAAAGCGATCGAGTTCTCCGATGGCTACTATAAGAGCGGTCTGCTGGTGATGGTGAAAGCCAATAACAACGACATCAAAGATGTGAAGGACCTGAACGGTAAAGTTGTGGCCGTGAAAGGCGGTACCGGCTCCGTTGACTACGCGAAAGCCAATATCAAAACCAAAGACCTGCGTCAGTTCCCGAATATCGATAACGCCTATATGGAGCTGGGTACCGGCCGCGCCGATGCCGTTCTGCATGACACGCCAAACATCCTGTACTTCATCAAAACGGCCGGCAACGGTCAGTTCAAAGCGGTAGGGGAATCGCTGGAAGCGCAAAACTACGGTATCGCCTTCCCGAAAGGCAGCGACGAGCTGCGCGAGAAAGTGAACGGCGCGCTGAAAACGCTGCGTGAAAACGGCACCTACAACGAAATTTATAAAAAATGGTTCGGTACTGAGCCAAAATAATAATCAGCATTGATCGCTTACAGGTCTGCTGAATTCCGATCACCCGGACAGGGCTACTGGCCACCGTCCGGGTATCGCTTTGCCGCAGGCCTGAGTCATTTTTTCTCAGAGGCACGCCTCTGTTTTTCGACACGGTAACAGGAACGAACTATGCAGTTTGACTGGAGTGCCATCTGGCCTGCCATTCCAATTTTGCTGGAAGGCGCCAAAATGACGCTGTGGATTTCCGTCCTCGGCCTGGCTGGCGGCCTGATAATCGGCCTCGTCGCCGGTTTCGCCCGCTGCTTTGGCGGCTGGATTGCTAACCACATTGCGTTAGTCTTTATCGAGATCATTCGCGGAACCCCGATTGTGGTTCAGGTCATGTTTATCTACTTCGCCCTACCGATGGCGTTCAATGATCTTCGCATTGACCCCTTCTCGGCGGCAGTCGTGACCATCATGATCAACTCCGGCGCCTATATCGCAGAAATTACCCGCGGGGCGGTACTCTCAATTCACAAGGGCTTCCGTGAAGCCGGCCTGGCGCTTGGCCTGTCCCGTCGCGAAACCATCCGCCACGTGATTCTGCCGCTGGCGCTGCGTCGCATGCTGCCGCCGCTGGGTAATCAGTGGATCATTAGCATCAAAGATACCTCGCTCTTTATCGTCATCGGCGTCGCCGAACTGACCCGTCAGGGTCAGGAGATTATTGCCGGTAACTTCCGCGCGCTGGAAATCTGGAGCGCCGTGGCCGTGATTTATCTGATCATCACCCTGGTGTTGAGCTTTGTTCTGCGTCGTCTTGAAAGAAGGATGAAAATCCTGTGATTGAATTTAAAAATGTTTCCAAGCACTTTGGCCCGACCAAGGTGCTGCACGATATCGATCTGAAGATCAATAAAGGCGAAGTTGTGGTGATTATCGGGCCGTCCGGCTCCGGGAAATCGACGTTGCTGCGCTGTATTAACAAACTGGAAGAGATCACCAGCGGCGAGCTGATCGTCGATGGCCTGAAGGTTAATGACCCGAAAGTCGACGAGCGCCTGATCCGTCAGGAAGCCGGGATGGTGTTCCAACAGTTCTATCTGTTCCCGCACCTGACGGCGCTGGAGAACGTCATGTTCGGGCCGCTACGCGTGCGTGGTGCTAAAAAAGAGGCTGCCGAAAAACTGGCTAAAGATCTGCTGGAAAAAGTGGGACTCGCCGAACGCGCGCACCACTACCCTTCCGAGCTCTCCGGCGGCCAGCAGCAGCGCGTCGCAATCGCTCGCGCCCTGGCGGTAAAACCCAAAATGATGCTGTTTGACGAACCGACCTCGGCACTGGATCCGGAACTGCGCCACGAAGTGCTGAAAGTGATGCAGGATCTGGCGGAAGAAGGGATGACGATGGTCATCGTTACTCACGAGATCGGCTTTGCTGAGAAAGTGGCATCGCGACTGATCTTTATCGATAAAGGGCGTATCGCCGAAGATGGCGATCCGCAGGTACTGGTGAAAAACCCACCGAGCCCGCGTCTGCGCGAATTCCTGCAGCACGTCGCCTGATATTCCCCTGGCTCCCCGTATGCGGGGAGCCGCTTTCGCTTTCCAGACACATCCCACGCCGCTTCTCCCGCTATCAACTTCTATACTTAATGGTTTTGGAATGAGATGGAGGCGCCCGTGCCGTGGATCCTGTTACTGCTTGCTACGCTGTTTACCGCCCCGCTTTCGGCAGCCACACTGCCCGGTGTCCCGGCCGCGAGCGCTGAACAACCCGCCAGCAGTGAACCAGACCTCGAGAAAAAAAAGGCCGCCTATGCGGCGCTGGCCGATGTGCTGGAAAACGATGCCGCCCGCAGAGAATTAATCGACCAGCTGCGCTCTGCCGCCGCCACGCCGCCGCCGGCCAGCACGCCAAAACTGACGCCGCCGGAAGAGAAAGATGAACGGACGGTACTGGAAAACGTCACCCAGGTGAGCCGCGAGTACGGTGAACGCTTTGCTTCACGTTTTTCTCAGCTGTGGCGCAATATCACTGCCTCTGCACATAAGCCGTTTCATGCCGAAACCTTTCGCAACGCCGCCGGCCATTTCCTGCTGCTGGCCGTGCTGGTATTCGCCTTCTGGTGGCTGGTCCGCCTCGCCGCGCTGCCGCTGTATCGCAAAATGGGTCAGTGGGGGCGACGCAAAAACCACGATCGCGGTAACTGGCTACAGCTCCCGGCCACCATCGCCGGCGCGTTTATCTTCGATCTCCTCCTGCTGGCGTTGACGCTGTTTGTTGGCCAGATGCTCAGCGATCGGTTTAATGGCGGCAACCGGACTATCGCCTTTCAGCAAAGCCTGTTTCTGAATGCCTTCGCCTTGATTGAGTTTTTTAAAGCGATTCTGCGGCTGATTTTCTGTCCGCGGGTGACGGAGCTGCGGCCGTTTAACCTAAGCGATGAGAGCGCGAAGTACTGGAACCTGCGCCTGAGCGCGCTGAGCAGCCTGATTGGCTACGGCCTGATCGTCGCGGTGCCGATTATCTCCAATCAGGTCAACGTTCAGGTCGGCGCGCTGGCGAATGTGGTCATTATGCTGTGTATCACCCTCTGGGCGCTGTATCTGATCTTCCGTAATAAAACGCGGATTACCCAGGGGCTGCTGCACCTGGCGGACCGCTCGCTGGCCTTCTTCAGTCTGTTTATCCGCGCCTTTGCGCTTATCTGGCACTGGCTGGCCTGCCTCTACTTTATCGTGCTGTTTTTCTTTTCACTTTTCGACCCCGGCAACAGCCTGAAATTTATGATGGGAGCCACGGTACGCAGCCTGGCGATTATCGGCGCCGCCGCGCTGCTCTCCGGCATCTTGTCACGCTGGATAGCGAAAACCATTACCCTGTCGCCGCAGACCCAGCGCAACTATCCCGAGCTGCAGAAGCGGCTGAACGGCTGGATCTCCGTCGCACTCAAAGTGGCGCGAATTTTAGTGGTCTGCGTGGCGATTATGCTGCTGCTAAGCGCCTGGGGACTGTTTGATTTCTGGAACTGGATGCAACACGGCGCCGGGCAAAAAGCGGTGGATGTGCTGATTCGCATCGCGCTGATTCTGTTCTTCTCCGCCATCGGCTGGACGCTGCTCGCCAGCCTGATAGAAAACCGCCTGGCCTCAGATATTCACGGCCGCCCGCTACCGGGCGCTCGTGCCCGTACGCTGCTGACGTTATTCCGTAACGCGCTGGCGGTCATTATCAGCACCATCACGGCGATGATCCTGCTCTCCGAAGTGGGGGTGAATATCGCGCCGCTGCTGGCCGGCGCCGGTGCGCTGGGGCTGGCCATTTCGTTCGGTGCCCAGACGCTGGTAAAAGATATTATCACCGGCATTTTTATCCAGTTTGAGAACGGGATGAATACCGGTGACCTGGTAACCATCGGGCCGTTAACCGGCACAGTGGAACGGATGTCGATCCGTTCCGTCGGCGTGCGCCAGGATACCGGCGCTTACCATATTATCCCGTGGTCCTCGATTACCACCTTCGCGAACTTCGTGCGCGGCATCGGTTCAGTGGTTGCCAACTACGATGTCGACAGACAGGAAGATCTGGATAAAGCCGGCCAGGCGCTGAAAAACGCGGTTGCAGACGTGATGGATCAGGAGGAGATTCGCGGGCTGGTGATTGGCGAGCCGTCATTTGCCGGGCTTGTCGGCCTGAGCAATACGGCATTTACCCTGCGGGTCACCTTCACCACTCTGCCGCTGAAGCAGTGGACGGTACGCTTTGCGCTCGATACGCAGGTGAAGAAACATTTCGATCTCGCCGGAGTCCGGGCGCCCGTGCAAACCTACCAGGTTCTGCCGGCACCTGCGCCCATCTCCGCGCCACCTGCGGCGCCCGCAGAGCCGACGCTCTAGCCACGGAGCAGAGCACATTCCGGGCGAACCTGGCCGCCCGGAGGCATCATCCTTAACGTGCCAGCGGACGGCGGCGTTTAGCCTCATCCATGAAGGTCCAGGCGATAAAGCGACTCTGCTTCTGCCCCTGAGCCATCTCTTTTTTCACCACCTTCACCGCGCCGGCTTCGGTCAACGCACGGTAAAGCGGCGGCAGATTATCGCCGCGCGACACCAGCGAGGTGAACCATTTCACCTGGCGACCAAACTGCTGGCTTTCGCGGATCATCTGCGTAATGAACGCCACTTCACCGCCTTCGCACCACAGCTCCTGCTGTTGGCCGCCGAAGTTCATCACGCTGTCCGCCCCCAGCCCCAGATTGCGACGCTTACGCTCGCCGCCTGCCTGCGCGCTGGCAGCAGAATCGTGGAACGGCGGATTGCACAACGTCGCATCAAAACACTCATTTTTATGAATAATGCCGCTAAAGATAGCCCCGCTCTCTTTCTGTCGACGCAGACGAATCTGGCGACTGAGTCCCGGGTTAGCATTGATAATCGCCTGCGCGCTGGCGATCGCTTCCGCGCTAATTTCGCTGCCGGTAAAACGCCAGCCGTACTCATGCGCACCAATCAGCGGATAGATTAAGTTTGCCCCTGTGCCGACATCGAGGATGCTGGCATTTTCAGGAATGGTGCCGGTATCCAGCGCCAGCAGGTCGGCCAGGTGGTGAATATAATCCGCTCTTCCCGGTACCGGCGGGCATAAGAAGCCGTCTGGAATATCCCAGTGTTTCACCGCGTAAAAATGCGCCAGCAGCGCCTTATTCAGCGCCTTCACCGCCAGCGGGTTAGCAAAATCGATGGTCTGCTCGCCCACCGGATTAAGGGTGATAAAGCCTTGCAGCTCAGGGTGAGCCTGGCATAGCGCGGGCAAATCATAACGTTGATGATGACGGTTACGCGGGTGTAACCCCGGTTTCTGGGCTTTCATGGCAATCTCCTTTGAACAGCCGCGTAAGATACCCGTTGACGGCGGCGCGGTAAATAAGGGAGTCTGGATATCTCTTATTCGGTTACGGGTGCTCTATGTATTTCTATCAACCTTCACAGGGACATGGCCTGCCGCACGACCCGCTTAACGCGATTATCGGCCCACGCCCTATCGGCTGGATCGCCTCTCTGGACGCCGCAGGTCATCGCAATCTTGCCCCCTACAGCTTCTTTAACTGTTTTAACTATCGGCCCCCGATTATCGGTTTTGCCAGCAGCGGCTGGAAAGACAGTGTACAGAATATTGTCGAAACCAAAGAGTTTGTCTGGAATCTGGCCACCCGCCCTCTGGCTGAAGCGATGAACGAAACCTCCGCCAGCATTCCCCGCAACGAAGATGAATTTGCCCGTGCCGGGCTGACTCCCGCCGCCAGCCGTCTCGTTGCGGCCCCTCGGGTCGCGGAAAGCCCGGTGAACTTCGAGTGTCGGCTCTCCCAATGTATTCGCCTGACCCGTGCCGATGGTGAGCCTGTCGATAGCTGGCTGGTGCTCGGCGAAGTCGTCGCGGTACATATCGATGAGTCGTTACTGGAAAATGGCGTCTATCAGACCGCTAAGGCCAGGCCGATTCTCCGTGCCGGCGGGCCGAGCGCCTATTACACTATCGATGAAAATCTGCGTTTCGACCTGATCCGCCCGGACGCCCGTTAAGCCGTTTGTTCTTCCGCCCGACCCACGGCGCGCGCCCGGTCGGGCCGCCGTTTATGCAAAAAAGATGTTGTTTGTCTTCAATTTTTTACCCTGTCTATCCTGCCGTAAAGGCCTAAACTTATAGTATGTCCCATGCAGTTAATGAGGATATGCTCATGAAAAGAAATCTGCTGTTACTCACCGCAATCGCGATTGCCCTCACCTCTTTTATTGCCCAGGCCGGGATCTCACCTCCTCCGTCTACCGCCGAGAGCGGTCCGCTACGCCCTGCTGGCACCGTTTCTGCCTCCGGCGCCAGCAATCTGGATGATCTGCAGGCGAAACTGGCGGAAAAAGCCCATCAAAAAGGGGCTATCGCCTGGCGAATCAACTCCGCCAGCAGCGCGAATAAAATGTCCGGTACCGCCATTATCTATAAATAATCCGCCGGTCTGAACGGGTCTGAACCCATCGCGGTCCCGCCTCGCGTGGCCCGACCGCTGCCGTTTATGTAGAAAAAATGCAGTTCACGTAAAGAAATGTATTTATTTTTTTATCAACGAGTGATAAAAATTCGCCGTCATTTGATAATAGTTATCAAAATCATTATCAAACGCATTGCTATTTTAACAAATCACCTGCAGCGGTCGGGGCCGGCATCGCTGTGCCTGCGGTTGTGATGGCTTTAATTAAAACTATAAGTTGCTTATTGAAATGGACAAAAAACAAAACTTACCGTTCAGCAGTTTTAGCTCGCTGACGATCTTTACCGGCATGTGTCTGAGTCTGTCACCGACAGGCCTGGCTCTGGCCGCAGACAACACCGAAAAAAATGGCGGTGAAACGCTGGTGGTGGAAGCGCAGGCTCCCTCTCTGTATGCCCCGACGCAATCCGCCGACCCCAAATTTTCCCGCCCGATTGCCGATACCACCCGTACGGTCACCGTGGTCTCCGAGCAGGTGATGAAAGATCAGGGCGTGACTAACCTGACCGATGCGCTGAAGAACGTTCCCGGCGTCGGAGCCTTCTACGCCGGTGAAAACGGCAGCTCGTCGACCGGCGACACCATTTATATGCGCGGAGCCGATACCTCTAACAGCATCTATGTCGATGGTGTCCGCGATATCGGTAGCGTGACCCGCGATACCTTTAACACCGAACAAGTGGAAGTGATTAAAGGCCCGTCGGGCTCTGACTACGGTCGTAGCGCTCCGACCGGCTCAATCAACATGATCAGCAAACAGCCGCGTCTGGATTCCGGTATCGATGCCTCCGTCAGTGCCGGCAGCGCCTGGTTCCGTCGCGGTACGCTCGATATCAATGAAGCCATCGGCGAAACCAGCGCCGTACGGCTGAACCTGATGGGCGAAAAAACCCATGATGCCGGCCGCGATAAGGTCAAAAATGAGCGTTACGGCATCGCGCCATCGGCCGCGTTTGGTCTCGGCACTGAGAACCGTCTGTACCTGAACTATCTGCATGTCACCCAGCACAACACGCCGGACGGCGGTATTCCGACCATCGGTCTGCCGGGGTACTCCGCGCCAACCCCAGGCACCGCGGCGCTCAATCACTCGGGTAGGGTGGCTACCAGCAACTTCTACGGGACGGATTCCGACTACGACGACTCCACCACCGATACGGTGACCATGCGCTTCGAGCATGACCTGAGCGATAACACCACCATTCGCAACACCACCCGCTGGTCGCGCGTAAAACAGGATTATCTGCTAACTGCAGTCATGGGCGGCGCGACCAACATCACCCAGCCGGATCCGAACGATGTCGGCACCTGGACCTGGTCGCGTCTGGCGAACACCAAAGACGTCAGCAATAAAATTTTGACCAACCAGACCAACCTGACCTCAAAGTTCTATACCGGTTCGATCGGGCATGATATCAGCGCCGGTTTCGAGCTGACCCGGGAAACACAGACCAACTACGGCGTTTATCCCATTACGCCTCCGGCGGTCAATATTTACCATCCCAATAGCAACATCTCTATTGGCGGTCTGGACCGCAGCGGCGCCAACGCCAACGGGCAGACGGATACCTTCGGCGTTTATGCCTTCGATACCCTGCAGATTACCCGTGATTTCGAGCTGAACGGCGGCATCCGTCTGGATAACTACCAGACCAAATATGACAGCGCCAGCCTGTGCGGCGGCACCGGCCGCGGTGCGGTTGCCTGTCCGGCCGGCGTGGCGAAAAACAGCCCGGTCACCACGGTTGATACCTCCACCAGCGGCAATCTGGTGAACTGGAAAGCCGGTGCGCTGTACCACCTGACCGACAGCGGCAACATTTACGTCAACTATGCGATCTCCCAGCAGCCTCCGGGCGGCAATAACTTTGCCCTGGCCCAGAGCGGCACCGGGAACAGCGCCAACCGTACCGATTTTAAACCGCAGAAAGCGAAAACCAGCGAAGTCGGTACCAAGTGGGAGCTGATGGATAAACGTCTGCTGCTGACGGCAGCGCTTTTCCGTACCGATATTGAGAACGAAGTCGAGCAAAACGACGACGGCACCTATTCGCAGTACGGTAAAAAACGCGTTGAAGGTTATGAGCTGTCGTTGGCCGGGAATATCACCCCGGAGTGGCAGGTTATCGGCGGATATACCCAGCAGCACGCCAGCGTTCGTGAAGGCAACAACATCGCCCAGGACGGCACCAGCGCGCTGCCGTACACGCCGGAGCACGCCTTTACCCTCTGGAGCCAGTACCAGGCAACCGATGCCATCGCCCTTGGCGCAGGCGCTCGCTATATCGGCAGCATGCACCGCGGCAGCGACGGCGCCGTCGGTACGCCGTCCTACACCGAAGGCTACTGGGTGGCTGATGCGAAAGTGGGCTATCGTATCAACCGTAACGTCGATCTACAGCTGAACGTCTATAACCTGTTCGATACCCATTACGTCGCCTCAATCAACAAGAGCGGCTACCGTTATCATCCAGGCGAACCGCGTACTTTCCTGCTGACCGCCAACGTGCATTTCTAATCCACGACGGGGCGGCGACGCCCCGTTTCTTGAGGAGAAACAACGATGATGTACCATATCCCCGCCGTTCTCAGCCCACAGGAAGTTGACGATTTTCGCGCGCAGCTGCAGCAGGCCGACTGGGTTGACGGGCGAGCCACGACCGGCGATCAGGGCGCGCTGGTGAAAAAAAATCAGCAGGTCGATACCCGCAGCCCGCTGTACGGCGAACTGCAGAACCGGGTCCTCGCGGCGCTCAACCGCAGTTCGCTGTTCTTCGCCGCCGCCCTGCCCAAAACTCTCTCCAGCCCGCTGTTTAACCGCTATCAGCAGAGTGAAACCTACGGTTTTCACGTTGACGGCGCGGTGCGCAGTCAGGCTCAGGGCGGCTGGATGCGTACCGATCTTTCCGCCACCCTGTTCCTCAGCGCGCCGGAGAGTTATGACGGCGGTGAGCTGGTGGTAAACGACACCTATGGTCAGCATACGGTCAAGCTGCCGGCGGGCGACCTGGTGCTCTACCCGTCAAGCAGCCTGCACTGCGTGATGCCGGTGACCCAGGGCGTGCGCGTGGCTTCTTTTCTGTGGATCCAGTCGATGATCCGCGATGATAAACGCCGCAGCATGCTGTTCGAGCTGGATCGGAATATTCAGACTCTGAAGAGCCGCCACGGCGAGAGTGACGAGGTGCTATCGCTGCTTAATCTGTACCATAACCTGCTACGGGAGTGGTCGGAAATCTGAGCCCTTGCCTGACGCATTTTTGCCCCCATCTTCACGCTACCCGTCATACTCAAGTTGCCTGCACGTTGGCTTGGCTACTCGACTCCCAATGAGGCCTCACCCATACGGGCCGCCGCCGCGCAGCGTTCAAATCTGTTGCGCACAGATTGGCCGCTCCCCCCAGCCACTTACCGGAGTAAGCGCCCGGGGGGCCGGCGTCGTCGCCTTTCTGCAACGCGAATAAGTCAGGGTATATAATGACAGTAACAACAGTGAGGAGGTGCATCATGGCATCAGGTTGGGCAAATGATGGCGCAGTTCAGGATCAGATCGACAGCACCGTTGATGATGCGGTCGCACGGGCGAGAAACGCCCTACCCAGCGGAGAGAGCCACAAATTTTGTGATGAATGCGGAGAGCCGATTCCCGAGGCCCGGAGGAAGGCGATCCCGGGGGTCAGATACTGCGTGAAGTGCCAGCAGGAGAAAGATTTACATAACAATACATTTTCAGGATATAATCGCCGTGGCTCCAAGGACAGCCAGCTACGCTGACCTTCCTTTACCGTTCATTACCGCAGAAAGCATTATCTTTTCGCGCACGTTTTTTGGCTAAAAAAGTGGCAAAATGTGCCCTCAATGCGTTCTTCATCCCGCCGACGTCTCTCCGGTCATCCCGCCACGAAATAATTTATTAATATTCAATAAATTAATAATCATTCAAAAAAATCGATGAAGACTGTTAATTTCCTTCGATTTTATCTCTCGCAAAAAAGCGTGATACTTATCACATCGACGGAACATCGTCCTCTTAACAAAATAACCTGCGAGAGATTAACTATGAAAACCATTAAATATGCTGCCGCTGCTATTGCCCTTACTACTCTGTCCTTTGGCGCTTTTGCCGCTCAGCCGGTTAGCCCGTCTCAGGCTGAAAGCATGAACAAAATTGGCGTAGTGTCTGCTGAAGGCGCAACGACTCTGGATGGTCTGGAAGCCAAACTGGCTGAAAAAGCGGAAGCCGCTGGCGCGACTGGTTACAGCATCACCTCCGCTAACACCAACAACAAAATTAGCGGTACCGCGGTTATCTATAAATAATCGCTGCCCGACCTGTATTAACCCTGAACGACCCTTTAATACCCTTGTTTTGCCCGTCCGTGCCACCGGACGGGCTTTTTTTTTATGCGTTGCTTTCTGACGTGAGCTTTTTTCAGGGGAAACCGGCGGCTACCACTGTTCCGCCACCCGGCTCAGTCCCTGCTCGAGGGTCGCAACCTCGCCGGCTGCCACCAGGCAGCAGGCCAGCTGAATTCTCAATGAGGTCGGCAGCGGCTCACTTCCCACTACGCAGCGCTCAATCCAGCGAGCGGTGACCTGAGGATCTTTTGACTCCGGCAGTACAGCCCCCGCCTCCGGCAGCTCGCTCTGGCGTTCATGCACAACCCGCGTCCCTGAAGCATCAATCAGGCTAATTTGCGGGCATCGCTGTGGATTGGCATACACTTCACCTTCCGTCCCGTGCATTAACAGCGCCCGTCCTCCGATCTCAACAAAGAATTTCGCAACCTTGCCCACATATTCGGGGTGAGAAACGCTCGATAAACGTAGCGCCGCATCTTCAGCAAATGGCGTCGCCAGCTTTGCCAGCGTATGTGCGCTGTTGCGTACGCCCATACGCCAGCGCAGGGCAAGCTGTTTCTCCAGTGGCGGGCAGAGTACGCCAACCGGTATGTACACCGGCTCGTGGCCGTCGAGTCGCGCCTGAGCCTGGCCCGCATGTCGGGTGGCGGGGATCCCCATCAGCTCAAAAATCGTTTCCGTCAGCACCCGGGTCGGATCGTGGCTGACGCCATGCACCACCACCGGAAAGCCGAGCTTATGCAGCAAAACGGCCAGCAGAGGAGTCAAATTAGCCTGCTTGCGCGCGCCATTATAGCTAGGGAGCACAATCGGCATTGGCCTGGCGACAGGCGGCGTCAGACGCAGGGTCTTCTGCTGCATGGCTTCATAGAAGCCTTTCATTTCCGCTTCACCTTCACCTTTAATACGCAGGGCAATTAAAATCCCGCCCAGCTCCAGCTCTGCCACCTCGCCGTCAAGCATCCGCGAGTAAAGCGCGCGGGCAGTATCCACATCCAGGTCACGCGCGTGATTTTTCCCGCGCCCGACTTCTTTAATGATCTTGCTGTAGTCCATCGAAGACTCCTGTTAGCTGCTCACATCGTCGACATTACACCGTTAACGCCGTTTGCGACGCGTCTGTTTTGCTTTTATTTTGACGATAACCTCTGGAACGGCAGGCTGTTCTATCGGAAAAACGGGCAATGCGTTCAGTAGACGCTTACCATAATTTTTGGTCAACAAACGCTTATCATAAATCACCACCTCGCCCCAGCAGCTGTGGCTGCGAATCAGGCGTCCGACCTGCTGAATCAGGTTAAAGGAGGCGCTTGGCAGACTCTGCACTTCAAACGGATAGCGGTTCAGGCTCTTCAGCCATTCGCCTTCGGTAATCACCACCGGACTGTCTATGGGTGGGAAGGCAATCTTATGAATATGTACCTGGCTGAGCAGCTCACCTTTGAGATCCAGCCCTTCGGCAAAGGACTGTAGCCCCACCAGCACGCTACGCTCCCCCCCTTCGACGCGCTTGCGGTGCAGTTCCACCAGCCGGTAGCGCGGCTTATCGCCCTGTACCAGCAAGAGCAGGCGCAGATCGGGGACATGTTCCAGGAAACGCTGCATCGCCCGCCCGCTGGCGAACAGCACCAGCATCCCGAGATGCTTTTTACTTTCAACCTGCTCGCGGAAATAAGCTGCCATTTCAGCAATATGCTGCTCTTCGTTATCGATCAGCGGTTCATAGCGCATCTGCGGAATAACGATTTTGCCCTGCTCAACATGGTTAAAAGGGGAATCCAGCGCCACAAAACGGTCGCCGGCCTTTTCTTTCAACCCGCTCATCTCCTGCAGGCGTGAGAAGCTGTTCAATGAGCGCAGGGTAGCGGAGGTGACAACAATATGCGGTACGCTGCGCCACAGCAGCCTTTCCAGCTGGTCGCTGACGCGAATGCCGACGCAGTGAAACCAGATATGCGTTTGACCGTCGCGCATATAGCGCGTCACCCATTTGGTGACCGGCGCGCCGGATGACTGCGCCAGCGACGCCAGCCGCCACAGCTTGCTCTGGCTTTCAAACATCCCCAGCGCACGGTTCATTTGCAGCAGAACCCGATGCAGGCGCACCACGTCGTGGCTACCGGTTTTTTCCCCGAGGTCGTTAAGAAAGAGTTCCGCCAGCCCGCGTAGCATCTCGGTCAGTTTCGCCAGACGCTGGCAGATATCCATCACCTCCTGCGGCAACTCGCCCATCGGGAAACGGTGCTCGGCTTCCTGCCCGGCCGGCATATAGAGATTAAGGATAGCGTTCAGCGAGGCGATCAGCTCATACAGCTCCTCACAGTGGCCGGTCAGGCGCTCGGGATTGGCCAGCGGCGGCGTGGTTTTCGGCCGAAACTGCTCCATACAGGTCGCCACCAGCTTACTGAACAGATCCAGCTGTAGCCGGTACCAGGGGGCGGTCATTTCCGCGCTCATTTCCAGCGCATCGCGAGCTACGTCCGGCAGATGATGGCCTTCATCGAGCACCAGCAGCAGGTTTTTCGGCTCCGGCAACACGGCTTCGCTCTCCATCGCCGCCATCACCAGCGCATGGTTCGCCACCACCACTTCCGCCTCCTGAATTTCTCGCCGGGCAACGAAGAACGGACATTCGCGATAGTAGTGGCAGTTGCGGTTGAGGCAGCTGGCTTTGTCGGTGCTCAGGCGACTCCATAGCGCATCATCGACAGGTTTATCGGTGTGATCGCGCAGACCGTCCCAGCGGTAGCTGTCGAGATCGGTTTTCAGCGTCGCACACAGCTTCTGTTCAGCCTGATTATTCGGCGTGAGATCGTCATCGAGAAACGCCAGCAGGTCCTGCTGCGTCGGTTCGGTGCTGGCCAGCGCCGTAAGATTGCGTGGGCAAACGTAACGTCCGCGACCAAACGCGGCGGTAAAACGCAGATCGGGAATAATTTTGCGCAGCAGCGGCAGATCTTTGCTGTAAATCTGATCCTGTAGCGCAACGTTGGCGGTACTCACCACCAGGGTTTTCTGCTGCTCACGGGCGATAGCGATGCCGGGAATCAGATATGACAGCGTCTTGCCGACGCCAGTGGGTGCTTCAATAGCCAGGTGTCGGCCTTCTTCCCCGGCCAGCGTTTTTGCCACGTCGGCAATCATCTGCCGCTGTGGCGGACGGGGAATAAAATCCGGGATCTGTTCCTGAAGCGCCTTATACCAGGCGGCGATTTGCGCTTTTAGCGCAGCGGTCAAAGCCATGAGAAAACCTGAATACTGTATAAACAGCCACTATTGTGACACTTTTTACCTGGCAGGAGGAATTTCTTTCTGAGCAATGTGGAATGATGCTCGGGATTTGTCAATGCACCGACCGGGAATCACAGGGCACGCGAGGGAAGAACCCGGAGACAGCATGCGCGCTGCTTCCGGGTGTCGTTGCGTTATCCGGGTAAAACCTGTTGCCCGGATAGCGACGATCTGGCGGGAGGCGGTTACTCAGCTGCCGCTGGTTTACGCGGGCGACGACGGCGCTGTTGCTCGCCGGCCGGTTTCGCCTCGCCGATACGACGTGAAGGTTTTGCCCCGGCTTTCGGCGCTTCGCCATCGTTACGCCGCGGCGCAGACTGCTGGCTGCGACCCTGCCCCTGGGCGTTACGTCCTTGTCCCTGACCGCTGCGGCCCTGGCTCTGGCCGCGACCGCCGCCACCGCTACGCTGCTGGCGACCGTTTTGAATCGGCTCCGCTCTGATAGACGGATCCGGCGCATAGCCATCAATAGCGATGCGGGGAATCTCTTTTTTCAGCAGGCGTTCGATATCATGCAGCAGTTTATGCTCGTCCACGCAGACCAGCGACAGCGCTTCGCCGGTGGCGGCTGCGCGACCGGTACGGCCGATACGGTGAACGTAATCTTCCGGCACGTTAGGCAGCTCGTAGTTGACGACGTGCGGCAGCTCTTCGATATCCAGCCCACGCGCCGCGATATCCGTCGCCACCAGCACGCGAATACCACCGGATTTGAAGTCGGCTAATGCCCGGGTACGCGCCCCCTGGCTCTTGTTGCCATGAATAGCGGCGCTGCGGATGCCGTCTTTATTCAGCTGCTCGGCCAGGTGGTTGGCGCCATGTTTGGTGCGGGTAAAGACCAGCACCTGCTGCCAGTTACCTTCACCGATCATCTGCGACAGCAGTTCCCGCTTACGTTTCTTATCAACGAAATGGACGTGCTGCGTCACCTGCTCGGAAGCGGTATTACGGCGAGCCACTTCGATTTCCAGCGGGTTATGCAGCAGCTTTTCCGCCAGCGCCTTGATGTCGTCCGAGAAGGTCGCGGAGAACAGCAGGTTCTGGCGTTTCGCCGGGAGCTTCGCCAGCACGCGGCGAATATCATGAATAAAGCCCATATCCAGCATACGGTCGGCTTCATCAAGCACCAGGATTTCAACCTTGTCCAGGCTGACGGCATTCTGATGTTCAAGATCCAGCAGGCGCCCAGGGGTGGCCACCAGAACATCGACGCCGCTGCGCAGCTTCATCATCTGCGGGTTAATACTCACCCCGCCAAAAACCACCAGCGAGCGAATATTCAGGTATTTGCTGTAATCGCGAACGTTTTCACCGATCTGTGCCGCCAGTTCACGCGTTGGCGTGAGGATCAGCGCGCGCACCGGGCGACGGCCTTTAGCATGCGGCTCTTTCTGAATCAGATGCTGCAGGAGCGGCAGGGTAAAGCCCGCCGTTTTGCCGGTGCCGGTCTGGGCGCTGGCCATCAGATCGCGTCCCTGCAACACCGCAGGGATAGCCTGCTGCTGAATTGGGGTTGGCTCAAGGTAACCCTGCTCGGCGACAGCGCGCAGGATATCAGGGTTCAGGCCAAGGGAATCAAAAGACATAACAACTCCAAACCACCCCGGCCCGTAACAGGCGTAGTTTTCGGGGAGATTATTGCGAATAGAGATGGCAAAAACCACAATGCCATAAAGGGGCGCAGTCTAGCAGGTTTTGTGACGCAGCGCATAAATATCCCCTCGGGGCCGCTGCGCCGGATAATCCTCGTCACCCGCCGCTTGCAAAGAGTGATGCGAAATACGCAAAAGAGAGTATCCACTATTCTGGACAGTGACGCGAATTGGTCATACTCTTAATCAATCGATTGATTAATTTTTTATAGTGCGATGACGACGACTCCTGTGACAACCAAAGGTGAACAAGCCAAAAGCCAGCTCATTGCCGCAGCCATCGCCCAGTTCGGCGAATACGGCCTGCACGCAACCACCCGCGATATTGCCGCGCAGGCCGGGCAAAATATCGCGGCGATCCCCTACTATTTTGGTTCCAAGGACGATCTCTATCTCGCCTGTGCCCAGTGGATTGCCGATTTTATCAGCCATAATTTTCGTCCGCATGCCGAAGCGGCGGAAACGCTGCTGATGACACCTTCGCCGGATAAGGCGGAGATTCGGGTACTGATTCTGCGCGCCTGTCAGAATATGATTTTGCTGCTGACCCAGGATGACACGGTCAATTTGAGCAAATTCATCTCCCGCGAGCAGCTTTCCCCTACCCCAGCCTACCAGCTCATCCACGGTCAGGTAATTGCGCCGCTCCATCGCTACCTGACCCGTTTGATCGCCGCATTTACCGGCCTTGATGCCGATGACACGGCAATGATTCTGCACACCCACGCGCTGCTGGGAGAGATTCTCGCCTTCCGCCTTGGGCGGGAAACCATTTTGCTGCGCACCGGATGGACGCAGTTCGACGAAGAAAAAACTGAGCAAATTTATCAGGTTATCGCCTGCCATATTGATTTCGTTCTGCAAGGGTTATCGCAAAGGAGCCTGGGATCATGAAAAAACCCGTCATCATCGTTCTGTTCATACTGCTGCTGATTGCCGCATTCGGCGGCGGCTGGTGGTGGTATCAAAGCAGCCAGCAAAGGGAGCTGACCCTGTATGGCAACGTCGATATTCGCACCGTGAACATGAGCTTCCGCGTCGGCGGACGACTGGCCTCACTGAACGTTGATGAGGGCGATAAGATTCAGGCCGGGCAAATACTAGGCCAGCTGGATCGCGCCCCGTATGAGAACGCCTTACAACAGGCCCAGGCGAATGTCTCCACGGCTCAGGCGCAGTATGACCTGATGATGGCCGGCTACCGGGCGGAAGAGATAGCCCAGGCCGCCGCCGCCGTCAAACAGGCGCAGGCCGCGTACGATTACGCGCAGAACTTTTACCAGCGTCAGCTGGGGCTGCGTCAGAACAGCGCCATCTCGGTTAACGATTTGGAAAACGCGCGCTCCTCCCGCGACCAGGCTCAGGCGACGCTGAAGTCCGCGCAGGACAAGTTGCGCCAGTATCGCGCCGGCAACCGCCCGCAGGAAATCGCCCAGGCCAAAGCCAGCCTTGAACAGGCGCAGGCGGCCCTGGCGCAGGCTAAACTCGACCTGCACGATACCACGCTGATCGCCCCGTCCGACGGCACGCTGATGACCCGCGCCGTCGAACCGGGCAGCATGCTCAGCGCCGGCGGCACGGTTATGACGCTGTCGCTGACTCACCCGGTATGGGTCCGTGCCTACATTGATGAAAAAAATCTCGGCCAGGCGGTACCCGGACGCGAAGTGCTGCTCTATACCGATAGTCGCCCGAATCAACCCTGGCACGGCAAGATTGGCTTTGTGTCGCCGAGCGCCGAATTCACGCCGAAGACCGTAGAGACGCCAGATTTACGGACTGACCTCGTCTATCGCCTGCGTATTGTCGTCACCGATGCGGATGATTCGCTGCGCCAGGGGATGCCGGTAACCGTCACCTTCAGCAGCGGGAACGGACATGAGTGAGGACGTTATCACGCTCAACGGGCTCACCCGCCGCTTCGCCGGCATGGATCGGCCCGCCGTTGCGCCGCTCAACTGCACCATCCGCGCCGGCTATGTCACCGGTCTGGTCGGCCCTGACGGCGCCGGGAAAACCACCTTGATGCGCATGCTCGCCGGGCTACTGAAGGCCGATGACGGCACCGCCAGGGTGATCGGTTTCGACCCGATTACCGACGATAGCGCGCTGCACGCGGTGCTCGGCTATATGCCGCAAAAATTCGGCCTGTACGAAGACCTGACGGTCATGGAAAACCTTACGCTGTATGCCGACCTGCGCAGCGTTACCGGCGAGACGCGCAGGAAAACCTTCGCTCGTCTGCTGGAATTTACCTCCCTCGGCCCCTTTACCGAACGCCTGGCGGGGAAACTTTCCGGTGGGATGAAGCAGAAACTGGGCCTCGCCTGCACCCTGGTGGGCGAGCCAAAAGTCCTGCTGCTCGATGAGCCGGGGGTCGGGGTTGACCCTATATCCCGCCGTGAACTGTGGCAAATGGTGCACGAACTGGCCGGCGACGGGATGCTGATCCTCTGGAGCACCTCCTACCTTGATGAAGCCGAACAGTGCCGCGACGTCCTGCTGATGAATGAAGGCCAGCTGCTTTATCAGGGTGAGCCAAAAGCGTTGACCCAAACCATGGCCGGCCGCAGTTTCCTCGTCTCCAGCCGCGAGGAAAATAACCGTCGCCTCCTGCAACGAGCGCTGAAGCTGCCGCAGATCAGCGATGGCGTCATTCAGGGGAAATCGGTACGCCTGATCCTGAAAAAAGAGGCCACCATTGCGGAGGTGCAGCGCAGCGCTAACATGCCGACGCTGGAGATTGCCGAAACCGCACCGCGTTTTGAAGATGCATTCATCGATCTGCTGGGCGGCGCCGCGACCGCGGAATCGCCGCTCGGCGAAATTATCCACCGCGTAGAGGGCACGGCCGACGAAACGGTGATTGAAGCGCAGAGTCTGACCAAAAAATTCGGCGACTTCGCCGCCACCGACCACGTTGATTTTCGCGTCAAACGCGGGGAAATTTTCGGCCTGCTTGGCCCCAACGGCGCCGGTAAATCCACCACCTTTAAAATGATGTGCGGCCTGCTGGTGCCGACCTCCGGCAAGGCGCTGGTTCTGGGAATGGACCTGAAAGTCAGTTCCGGGAAAGCACGCCAGCATCTCGGCTACATGGCGCAGAAGTTTTCGCTGTACGGCAACCTGACCGTTGAACAAAACCTGCGCTTCTTCTCGGGCGTTTATGGCCTGCGTGGTCGGGTCCAGAACGAGAAAATCGCCCGGATGAGCGATGCTTTTGGTCTGAAAAGCATCGCCAGCCATGCGGCCGATGAGCTGCCGCTGGGGTACAAGCAGCGTCTGGCGCTGGCCTGCTCGCTGATGCATGAACCCGATATTCTGTTTCTCGATGAGCCGACATCCGGCGTCGACCCGATTACCCGCCGCGAGTTCTGGCTGCATATTAATAGCATGGTGGATAAAGGGGTGACGGTGATGGTGACGACCCACTTTATGGATGAGGCGGAATATTGCGATCGTATTGGTCTGGTGTATCACGGCAAGCTGATCGCCAGCGGCACGCCGGATGCGCTCAAAGCGCTGGCGGCAAATGATCAACAGCCCGATCCGACGATGGAGCAGGCCTTTATCACCCTGATTCACGACTGGGATAAGGAGAATGCCGGTGAGCGCTAAAATTCTCTCATGGCGTCGCGTGCGCGCCCTGTGCGTCAAAGAGACGCGGCAGATCGTCCGCGACCCCAGCAGCTGGCTGATTGCGGTGGTCATTCCGCTGCTGCTGCTGTTTATCTTCGGCTACGGGATCAATCTCGACTCCAGCAAGCTCAAAGTCGGCGTACTGCTGGAGCAACAAAGCGAAGAGGCGCTGGATTTCGTCCACGCCATGACCGGCTCACCCTATATTGACGCCACCGTCAGCGACAATCGCCAGCAGCTGATTGAGATGATGCAGGCCGGGCGCATTCGTGGGCTGGTGGTCATCCCGGTGGATTTCGACCAGAAGATGGCGCGCCCCGGCGATGATGCTCCCATCCAGCTGATTACCGACGGTAGCGAACCCAATACCGCCAACTTTGCCCAGGGCTACGTAGAGGGCATCTGGCAAATCTGGCAGCAGCAGCGCGCGGAAGATCGCGGGGAAACCTTCGAACCGCTGATTGATGTACAGATGCGCTACTGGTTTAACCCCGCGGCCATCAGCCAGCACTTTATTATTCCCGGCGCCATTACCATCATTATGACGGTGGTCGGCGCGATTCTGACCTCGCTGGTGGTGGCCCGCGAATGGGAGCGCGGGACCATGGAGGCGCTGCTGTCGACGGAAATCACCCGTGCGGAGCTGCTGCTGTGTAAGCTGATTCCCTACTATTTCCTCGGCATGCTGGCGATGCTGCTGTGCATGCTGGTGGCGGTGTTCATCCTCGGCGTGCCGTTTCGCGGTTCGCTGGTGGTTCTGTTCTTGATAACCAGCCTGTTTTTGCTCAGCACCCTCGGGATGGGGCTGCTCATTTCGACCATCACCCGCAATCAGTTTAACGCCGCGCAGGTCGCTCTGAACGCCGCCTTTCTGCCCTCCATTATGCTCTCCGGGTTTATTTTCCAGATCGACAGTATGCCGGCGGTGATCCGCGCGGTGACCTACGTCATCCCGGCGCGCTATTTCGTCAGCACGCTGCAAAGCCTGTTTCTCGCCGGTAATATTCCGGTGGTACTGCTGGTGAACACGCTGTTTTTAATTGCCTCGGCGGTGATGTTTATCGGCCTGACCTGGCTGAAAACCAAACGTCGGTTGGATTAAGCCTGGCGCTCGTATTTTGCCCGGTGGCGCTATGCTTACCGCGCCTGCGGACCCTGTTGGTCGGGTAAGCGCCGCGCCACCTGACATGAGGAAAGTACTATGTTTCATCGCTTATGGACCTTGATTCGTAAAGAGCTGCAATCGCTGCTGCGCGAACCGCAAACGCGCGCCATTTTGATTATGCCGGTTCTGATTCAGGTGCTGCTGTTTCCCTTCGCCGCAACGCTGGAAGTGACCAACGCGACCATCGCCATCTACAACGAAGACAATGGCCGTCACGCGGTAGAACTGACCCAGCGTTTCGCCCGGGCTAAGGCCTTCACTCATGTGATGCTCCTCAAGAGCCCGCAGGAGATCCGCCCGACGATTGATGAACAAAAAGCGCTGTTGCTGATCCGCTTCCCGGCGGACTTCTCGCGCAATCTCGACACCAACCAGCCCGCGCCGCTCCAGCTCTTACTGGACGGACGCAACTCGAACAGCGCGCAAATCGCCGCCAACTACCTCCAGCAGATCGTCAAAAACTATCAGCAGGAGCTGCTGGAAGGGAAAGCGAAGCCGAACAACAGCGAGCTGATCGTGCGCAACTGGTATAACCCGAATCTCGATTACAAGTGGTTTGTGGTTCCATCGCTGATCGCGATGATCACCACCATCGGGGTGATGATCGTCACCTCTCTCTCGGTGGCCCGCGAGCGGGAGCAAGGCACGCTCGATCAGCTGCTGGTTTCGCCGCTGGCCACCTGGCAAATTTTCGTCGGCAAAGCGGTCCCGGCGCTGATTGTCGCCACGCTGCAGGCGAGCATCGTGCTGGCTATTGGCATCTGGGCGTATCAAATCCCCTTCGCCGGTTCGCTGCTGCTGTTTTACTTTACGATGGTCATTTACGGTCTGTCGCTGGTGGGATTTGGTCTGCTGATTTCGTCTTTATGCTCAACCCAGCAGCAGGCTTTCATCGGCGTTTTCGTCTTTATGATGCCGGCGATCCTGCTCTCCGGCTACGTCTCGCCGGTTGAGAATATGCCGCAGTGGCTGCAGGATGTGACATGGATAAACCCGATTCGTCACTTTACTGACATCACCAAGCAGATTTATTTGAAGGATGCGAGTCTGGAGATTGTTTGGGGAAGTTTGTGGCCGCTACTGGTCATAGCGGCCACAACGGGTTCAGCGGCATATGCGATGTTCCGCAGAAAGATCGCCTGATCCCCGTCATCGTTCAGGCTGCCTCGGCGTTGGCTTCCTTACTCACCCCGGTCACATAGCTATCTATGCTCCCGGGGATTCGTCGCGTCGCCGCCTTGATGCAGTCCGAACGCTTTAGGGGATCCTTGCTATCGTTCAGCCTGCCTCGGCGTTGACCTGATTACCCGGTCCGTCCTGGGCCTCGCCCCGTCGGCCCGTTCGCACAGCTATCTGTGCTTCTGGGGATTGGCAGCGTTACCGCCTTGCTGCAACCCGAAGGCTTTCGGGTAACGGTTCTTATCTTTCGCCAGCAGTGACACCACTGCCGGACCCGCCAGAATCGCCACCCCGGCGACGGCCAGCAGCAGATTGTTATGCAGCACGCGTGACAGCAGCCACAGCACGATAACCGCTACGCCAAAATACCAGGTGGTGGTGAGTTCCTCAAGGAAATCACCGACATCGCGCCAGCGTGCTTCGTGGTGACGCTGTAAAAACAGCATCGACAGTAACGTAACGCCGTACAGTACGCACAGCCCTAATCCGACGCGAACCAGCGCGCCACTCATCCAACCCATCACCAGTACTGCCACGACCAGTAGATGCAACATAATCTGCCAGCAACTGAGGCCAGTTGCGACGCGTACACGTTGTTGCCACTTCATGGCTTCTCTCCTGAAGGATCTTTATCTGTAACTCAGAGTACCGCACTTTACGGAAAATTCCGGAACACCGCATCTTTTTGTGACACCTACTACACTATTTCATTCAGGAAAGTGACATTGACCGGGGAAATATGTCTGAGCAAACGTGCAGATTTTCGTTAAACGTGCTGACAATTAACATCCATAAAGGCTTTACGACGTTTAATCGACGCTTCATGTTGCCGGCACTGCGCGACGCCATTCGCAGCGTCAGCGCCGACATCGTCTGTCTGCAGGAGGTCACCGGGGCGCATGAGATTCATTCGCTGCAGATCGAAAACTGGCCGGACCGCAGCCATTATGAGTTTCTTGCCGATACCCTGTGGAGCGAATACGCCTATGGACGCAACGCAGTCTACCCGGAAGGCCATCACGGCAACGCCGTACTCTCTCGCTTTCCTATTGAATATAATGAAAATATCGATATCTCCGTTGGCAACAGCGAAAAGCGCGGTCTGCTCTACTGCCGAATCGTTCCGCCGCAAAGCGCGGCGCTACATCTGATTTGTGTGCACCTCGGCCTGAGCGCGCGGCAGCGATCGGCCCAGCTGGCGATGCTCGCCAGGCGGGTCAACGACCTGCCCGCCCAGCAGCCGGTGGTGGTGGCCGGCGATTTTAATGACTGGCGCCAGCAGGCCAACCGGGTGCTAAAGGCGCAGGCCGGGCTGGAGGAGATCTTTACCCGCGCCCATGGCCGCCCGGCGAGAACCTTTCCTGCGCGTCTTCCGCTCCTGCGCCTTGATCGGATCTACGTGAAAAATGCGCATGCCAGCCACCCAACGGCGTTGCCACTTCGACCCTGGCGTCACCTCTCTGATCATGCCCCGCTGAGCGTGGAGATTCATCTATGAAATGCAGCTGGCAGGAAGGAAACCGCATCCAGCTCCTGGAGAACGGCGATAACTACTATCCGGCACTGTTTGCCGCCATCGCCCGCGCGCAGCGGAAAGTGATCCTCGAAACGTTTATCTGGTTTGAAGATGACGTGGGCTGGCAGCTGCACGCCGTGCTGTTAAAAGCCGCACGCCGCGGGATACGGGTCGAAGTGCTGCTCGACGGCTACGGTTCCCCCGACCTGAGTGAGCGTTTCGTGAATGAGCTGAGTGCCGCCGGCGTGATTTTTCGCTACTACGATCCGCGCCCGCGTCTGTTCGGCATGCGAACCAATCTGTTTCGCCGCATGCACCGCAAAATTGTGGTGATCGATGAGACGACGGCCTTCGTCGGGGGCATCAATTACTCCGCCGAGCACATGACCGACTATGGCCCGGAGGCAAAACAGGATTATGCCGTTCAGGTGGAGGGGCCGGTGGTGCAGGATATCCTGCAGTTTGAGCTGGAAAATCTCCCGGCCAGCGAAGAGACGCGCCGCTGGTGGCTCAGGCGTCGCCACCAGCCGGCGATCAACCGCAACCCCGGGGAGGCGCAGGCGCTGTTTGTCTGGCGGGATAATCAAGAACATCGCGATGATATTGAACGCCATTATCTCAAGATGCTGGCTAACGCCCGCCGGGAAGTGATCATTGCCAACGCCTACTTTTTCCCCGGCTACCGGCTGCTGCATGCGATGCGTAACGCCGCCCGCCGCGGCGTGCGGGTTAAGCTGATCGTGCAGGGCGAGCCGGATATTCCTATTGTTAAAGTCGGCGCCCGCCTGCTGTATCGCTATCTGGTCAACGGCGGCGTACAGATTTTTGAGTATCGCCGCCGACCGCTGCACGGCAAAGTTGCTCTCGCCGACGACCATTGGGCCACCGTCGGATCGAGCAATCTTGACCCGCTGAGCCTGTCATTAAATCTGGAAGCTAACCTGATTATCCACGATCGCCAGTTTAATCAGACCTTGCGCGACAACCTTAACGGACTGATCGCCGAGGACTGTAAGCAAGTGGACAAGTCGATGCTGCCAAAGCGCAGCTGGTGGAATGTGGGTACCAGCGTGCTGGCCTTCCACTTTCTCCGTCACTTCCCGGCGTGGATAGGCTGGCTGCCTGCCCATACGCCGCATCTGGCGCGGGTCCGCCCGCCGGTGCAGCCAGAAATTGAAACTCAGGATCGGCTGGATGCGACGAATCAGGAGGTGAAACCCTGATGGCAAAATCACACCCTCGCAGGCGGATGGCGAAAAAGATCTTTACCGTCATTTTCTTCCTCGCCGTAACGGCCCTGCTGGTGGTTTATGCGCAAAAAGTGGACTGGCCGGCGGTGTGGAAGGTGATTCGCCACTATGATCGCACCGCCCTGCTCGGCGCGGTGGGGCTGACGATAGCGAGCTACCTGATTTATGGCTGCTACGATCTGCTGGGGCGCGCATGGTGCGGACATAAACTGGCTAAACGGCAGGTGATGCTGGTGTCGTTTATCTGCTACGCCTTTAATCTGACCCTCAGCACCTGGGTTGGCGGTATCGGTATGCGCTACCGCCTCTATTCGCGCCTCGGTTTGAGCGGCGGGACCATTACCCGTATTTTCTCGTTGAGCATCACCACCAACTGGCTGGGGTTTATTCTGCTGGGCGGCGTGATTTTCACCGCAAATCTGGTGGCGCTACCGGCGCACTGGTATATCAGTCAGGACACGCTGCGGCTCATCGGGGGCGGACTGCTGGCGATGAGCGCGCTTTATCTGTGGGCCTGCGCCTTTGCCCGTCGGCGCCATCTGACGATTAAAGGCCAACGGCTGGTGCTGCCTTCATGGCGGTTCGCTCTGCTGCAGATGGCGCTTTCGGTGGCAAACTGGATGGTGATGGGCGCGATTATCTGGCTGCTGATGGCGCAGCAGGTCGATTATTTCCTCGTCCTGGGCGTGCTGCTGGTCAGCAGTATTGCCGGCGTCATTGTGCATATTCCAGCCGGGATCGGCGTGCTGGAAGCCGTTTTTATCGCCATGCTTTCCGCCGAGTCGATTAGCCGCGGGGCGATTATTGCCGCCCTGCTGGCCTGGCGCGCGCTGTATTACTTTTTGCCGCTGCTTATCGCCACCGTCGGCTATCTGCTGCTGGAGAGTCGGGCGAAAACATTACGCGAAAGGAATCAGCGTAAGCTGGCGGACGGATAGGTGAGATGGCGGGGATAATCGGCGCTCCCCGGGCCAGGCGCAGCCCGGGGAGCAAAGGCGTTAACGACGGTTGCCGAAAATACGCAGCAGCATCAGGAACAGGTTGATAAAGTCCAGATACAGCGTCAGCGCGCCAAGAATGGAGTACTTACGCAGCGTGGAGGTGTCTCGCGTATCGATCTGCTCGCCGATGTTTTTCAGTTTCTGCGTGTCATAAGCGGTCAGGCCGACGAACACGATCACCCCGATATAGGTAATCGCCCACATCAGCGCTTCACTCTTCAGCCAGAAGTTGACCAGCGAAGCCAGGACAATACCAATTAAGGCCATAAACAGCATGTTGCCGAAACCGCTGAGATCGCGCTTAGTGGTATAGCCATAAAGGCTCATTATCCCAAACATCCCGCCGCTGACCACAAAGGTACTGGCAATCGACGAATAGGTATAGACGAGGAAGATGCTGGATAGCGTCAGTCCGGTCAGCGCCGAATAGAGCATAAACAGCGTGGTCGCCATCCCTGCGCTCAGGCGCTGCACCATCCCGGAAAGCACGAATACCAGCGCCAGCTGGGCGATAATCAAACCAAAAAAGGTTATTTTGCTGGAAAAGACGAACATCATGACCGCCGGCGTATTGGCGGCAAACCAGGCAATGAATGCCGTCAACAGCAGCCCGACCGTCATCCAGCCGTAAACCTGGGCCATATAGGTTTGCAGGCCGCTGCGTGCCTGAATAATGGAATCTGAACGAGGGAATCTGTCCATGACTGTCTCCTGATTAACACGTTTTCTCTTACTAAGCGTACCACACTACCAGCGCTCTGCCGCCTGGCGATCGCTATCGCGTGCATCCACCCAACGTTCGCCTTCCGGTGTCGCTTCCCGCTTCCAGAACGGTGCGCGGGTTTTCAGGTAATCCATAATGAACTCCCCGGCGGCAAAAGCGCTGCTGCGGTGCGCGCTGGTCACGCCAACGAATACAATCTCTTCGCCTGGCCACATTTCGCCGATGCGGTGAATCACCGTCACCCGGCCGAGCGGCCAGCGTTCCCGCGCCAGCTCAACGATTTCCGCCAGCGATTTTTCCGTCATTCCCGGGTAGTGTTCGAGGGTCAGCGCCTTCACGCTATCCCCGAGATTATGATTACGTACTTTTCCGGTAAAAGTGACCACCGCGCCGTCTTCATCGCGCTCGGCCAACCACGGATATTCGTCGCCGACGCAAAAACGATCGTGGCTGACGATAATACGAGTCTGCGTCATTTAACCTCCCGTAACCGGCGGAAAGAACGCCACTTCGTCGCCGGCCATCAGCGGATGGTCAAAGGGGGCCAGCGTCTGGTTTACCGCCGCCAGCAGCTTGCCCTCTTCCAGCGCCAGCGCCCAACGTTCGCTGCGGCCGGCGAGCTGACGCCGTACGGTTTCGACCGTCGACTGCGCATCGACCTCAAGGGTCAGGGATTCAGTGCCAACCAGTTCGCGCACCTGGGCAAAAAACAGAACCTTAATCATGAGTCTCGTCCGCCTTGAAATCCCCGGATTTGCCGCCGCTTTTCGCCAGCAGACGCAGCGGACCAATCACCATATCTTTTTGCACCGCTTTGCACATATCGTAAATCGTCAGCGCCGCCACGGAAGCAGCGGTCAGCGCTTCCATCTCCACGCCGGTTTTGCCGGTCAGACGACACAGCGACTCGATGCGCACCCGGTTGTGTTCCGGCTGGGCCTGCAAATTGACCTCGACTTTACTCAGCATCAGCGGATGACACAGCGGGATCAGCTCCCAGGTGCGTTTTGCCGCCTGGATACCGGCAATGCGGGCGGTGGCGAAGACATCGCCTTTATGGTGGCTGCCGTCGATGATCATCGCCAGCGTCTCCGGCCGCATTTCAACATAGGCTTCAGCCCGGGCTTCGCGTACCGTCTCGGCCTTGGCAGAAACGTCTACCATGTGCGCCTCGCCGGCGGCGTTAATATGGGTGAGTTGTGACATCGTTTATTTCTTAAGATGAGAGATAAAGTTACATGGGCGCGTACGGGCATCCAGCTGCGGAGCAATGATATTTTCCCACGCGGTGCGGCAGGCTTTGGTTGAGCCCGGCATGGCAAAAATCAGCGTGCGATTCGCCATGCCGGCAATGGCGCGGGATTGCAGCGTCGATGTGCCGATTTCTTCGAAGGAAAGCATGCGGAAAACTTCACCAAACCCTTCGACTTCACGGTCAAACAGCGGTCGCAGCGCCTCCGGCGCCTGATCCCCGTCGGTAAACCCGGTTCCACCGGTGATGAGCACCACCTGCACATCATCGCTGGCTATCCACGCCGAGACCCGGGCGCGGATGTCATAGCGGTTCTCTTTAACAATCGCCTTATCGACAATACGGTGGCCCGCCTCCTGCGCCGCGTCACGCAGCCAGTGGCCGGAGGTATCATCCTCTTCGCCACGTCGGCTGGAAACGGTGAGAATAGCAATACGGGTCGGGTTAAACTCAGCGCTGGCCTGACTCATCTGTTCGCTCCTTTAGAATGAATTATCCGCCAATATACGACAGGTTTTGCGTAATACCGGTGTTGCCCTGATGCAGGAAATGGGTTTGCTTTTTATGGGTTAATGCTTCGGAGATGCGCGCTTCCAGCGCCGCCTGCTGCTGGTCCTCGACAAGCAGGTCGCGCAGATCCACGCCGCCGTCGCCGAACAGACACAGATGCAGCTTGCCTACGGAGGAGACGCGGAGACGGTTGCAGCTGGCGCAGAAATCTTTCTCGTACGGCATGATTAAGCCAATTTCCCCGGCGTAATCCGGGTGACAAAAGACCTGGGCCGGGCCGTCGCTGCGTTGGCTGATTTGGTGAATCCAGCCGCGACGCAGCAGCTCATCGCGCAGCACCATGCCGGAAATATGGTGACGTCGGAACAGGTCGCTGCCCTCGCCGGTCTCCATCAGCTCGATGAAGCGCAGCTGAATGCGTCGGGGTTGGATCCACGCGAGGAAGGTGTCGAGCTGATGATGGTTCACATCGCGCATCAGCACGGTATTGACCTTGACCTTCTCAAAACCGGCGGCAAAGGCGGCATCAATGCCGTCCATGACCTGGTGAAATTTATCCTGCCCGGTAATGGCATGAAACTGGCGCGCGTCGAGGCTGTCAACGCTGACGTTAATCGCCGTCAGTCCGGCATCACGCCACCGGCTGACGTCGCGCGCCAGACGATAGCCATTGGTGGTGACCGCAATCTGGCGAATCGCGCTGTTTTCACGTACGGCGGCGATGATATCGGCAAAATCGCGGCGCAAAGAGGGTTCGCCGCCGGTCAGCCGCACCTTCTCGGTGCCGAGCGCAGAGAAAGCGCGCGTGACGCGACGTACTTCATCAACGCTGAGAAAGCCTTTGTTGGTGACCGCGCCGGGTTTGTAACCATCCGGCAGGCAGTAGGTGCAACGAAAGTTACACACATCGGTAATTGACAGGCGCAAGTAATAAAACTTACGCGCAAATGCATCGGTAAGCTGTGAAGCCATATACACCTTTCCAAGTACGGGAGACGCGGTCATTTCTTCCCACGCCCTGGTGACAAGCGAGGCTGTCACGGCCAAAGCACCATATCTTGCGACACAGGCACAGAGGCTAGAGTGTTAACTGGTTTATGCCGATAGTAGCGCGGAAACGGCAGTTTCGCCATTCTCACTTTCGTTATATAATTATGTATATATCGACACGATCGTGCATTTTCGATACAGAATAGCTAAAAACCAGGCTTTTGCATTGATATCGGTCATTTTGTCAGGATCCGGGCATCGTCTTTTAGGGGTAGATCGGTTACTGTGAGCCCGTTTAATTGAGATAAGGAATGTGTATGCGCACTCGTACGTTCGCCGATCTGGATCGCGTCGTGGCACTTGGCGGAGGGCACGGTCTGGGCCGGGTGATGTCATCACTCTCATCGCTCGGATCACGTCTTACCGGGATCGTCACGACTACCGATAACGGCGGCTCCACGGGGCGGATTCGCCGTTCCGAAGGCGGCATTGCCTGGGGCGATATGCGCAACTGTCTTAACCAGCTGATCGCTGAACCCAGCATTGCTTCGGCGATGTTTGAGTACCGTTTCTCCGGTAATGGCGAACTTTCCGGGCATAACCTCGGAAATCTGATGTTAAAGGCCCTGGATCACCTGAGCGTGCGGCCTTTAGAGGCGATCAATTTAATCAGAAATCTGCTAAAAGTGGACGCATTCCTGATCCCGATGTCGGAACAACCGGTAGATCTGATGGCCATTGACCATGAAGGCCATGAAGTCTACGGCGAAGTCAATATCGACCAGCTGCCCCGCGTGCCGAAGGAGCTGATGCTCTCCCCGCCGGTGCCGGCGACCCGCGAAGCGGTAGAGGCTATCGCAGAAGCCGATTTAATCCTGATTGGCCCCGGAAGTTTCTATACCAGCCTGCTGCCGATTCTGCTGCTCGATGAGATGGCGCAGGCGCTGCGCCGAACGCCGGCGACAATGGTTTTTATCGACAATCTCGGCAAAGAACACAGCCCGGCGGCGAATCTGACGCTGGCGGACAGGGTCGGGATTATGGAGCACTATATTGGTAAGCGGGTGATCGATGCCATCGTTGTTGGGCCGAAAACCGATACGACCGGTCTGGAAAACCGGGCGATCGTGCAGACGCCGCTGGATGCCGCGGATGTTCCCTATCGCCACGACCGGGTGCTGTTACGTAACGCGCTGGAAAAAGCGATCCAGACCTTAGGTTAGCCCGCTGGAGGCGAGAAGGCGCGGGTAACGACGCGCCAGACCTTTATATTAAAATATTAAGGTTGTCTTAAAATAAAGGTGGCACCATGGCAACTATCTTAGTCCCAGGATTGTTGCTATGTCGTTATTCACTTTACGTCGGCCGGTCATGAGCCGTACGGTTTATCTGATTATTTTTGCCCTCTATGTCGGGCTGCTGCTCAATCTCGCGTTCTATCGTCAGGTGTTCACTCTGCTGCCGGTAAACAGCCTGCACAACTGGCTGGTGTTCCTCAGCATGCCGGTGGTTGCCTTCAGCGTGATGAATATTCTCACCACGCTCGCCTCCTTCCTCAAGCTCGACCGCCTCGTTATTAGCCTGTTTATTCTGCTGAGCGCCTCGGCCCAGTATTTTATCTGGACCTTCGGCGTCGTCATTGACCGCGCCATGATTACCAACATTCTGGATACCACACCGGCGGAAAGCTTCGCCCTGATGTCCGGTAAGATGGTGCTGACGCTGGGACTGTCCGGTGTTCTGATGGTCGCCCTCGCCTGGTGGATAAAAATCAGTAAAGCCAAAACAGTGTGGCGCAGCATCGCGGTACGTCTGCTGAATATCCTCGTATCGGCCCTGCTGATCGTTCTGGTCGCTGCGCTGTTTTATAAAGATTACGCCTCGGTCTTTCGCAACAATAAAGAGCTGGTGAAATCCCTGAGTCCCTCCAATAGCATCGTTGCCATCAACTCGTGGTATGCGCACAACAAGATGGACAACCTGCCGCTGGTAAACATTGGCGAAGATGCCGTGCAAAAACCCGAAATGCACAGCGGCCCGCGCAAAAACCTGACCATTCTGGTGCTGGGAGAGACGTCGCGCGCGCAGAATTTCTCACTGGGCGGCTACGAACGCGAGACCAACCCGCGACTCAAACAAGACGATGTCATCTACTTTGCGAATACCACCTCCTGCGGCACGGCGACCGCGGTGTCGGTACCCTGCATGTTCTCCAATATGCCGCGGGCGCATTACGATGAAGAGCTGGCCCACCATCAGGAAGGCGTTCTCGACATCCTGCAACGCGCCGGCATTCGGGTGCTGTGGAACGACAACGACGGCGGCTGTAAGGGCGCCTGCGATCGCGTCCCGCATCAGAACGTGACCGACCTGAACCTGACCGGCCAGTGCATCGATGGCGAATGTTACGATGAAGTGTTGTTCCATAATCTGGAGAGCTACATCGATAATCTGCAGCAGGACGGGATTATCGTGCTGCACACCATCGGTAGCCACGGTCCGACGTATTACAATCGCTACCCTGCTGAATTCAAAAAATTCACCCCAACCTGCGATACCAACGAAATCCAGAGCTGCACCCAGCAGCAGCTGACGAATACCTACGATAATACAATTCTGTATATCGACTATATAGTTGATAAAGCGATAAAATTATTGCAGTCAAAGCAGGATAAATTCACCACCAGCCTCGTTTACCTCTCCGATCACGGTGAGTCGCTGGGGGAAAATGGCGTCTATTTACACGGCCTGCCGTGGTCAATCGCCCCGGAAACGCAAAAACATGTGCCGATGCTGCTCTGGTTGTCCGAGGATTACCAACAGCGCTATGGCGTTTCCAGCCAGTGTCTGCAACAAAGAGCTAAAACAGACCCTTATTCTCAGGATAATCTGTTTTCTACCCTGCTCGGACTCCTTGGGGTCGATACCCACGAGTACCAGGCAACCGATGATATTTTAACGCCGTGCAGAAGCGAGACCGCCAGATGAAAATCTTAGTCATTGAAGACGACGCACTCCTGTTACAAGGCCTGATCCTGGCAATGCAAAGCGAGGGATACGTCTGTGATGGCGTCGCCACTGCTCACGAGGCCGCCCTGTCCCTCGCCAGCAACCATTACAGCCTGATCGTACTCGATCTCGGCCTGCCGGATGAAGATGGCCTGCACTTCCTGATGCGCATGCGTCGGGAAAAATTCAGCCAGCCGGTGCTGATCCTGACCGCCCGCGATACCGTTGAAGATCGCATCAGCGGTCTCGACACCGGCGCAGATGACTATCTGGTGAAACCTTTCGCCCTGGAAGAGCTGAACGCCCGCATCCGCGCGCTGCTCCGCCGCCATAATAACCAGGGCGACAACGAAATGGCCGTGGGCAACCTGCGGCTGAACATGACTCGTCGCCTGGTGTGGCTGGGCGGCGAGGCGCTGGACCTGACGCCGAAAGAGTACGCCCTGCTCTCTCGCCTGATGATGAAAGCGGGCAGCCCGGTACACCGTGAAATTCTCTACAACGATATCTACAGCTGGGACAATGAACCCGCCACCAATACGCTGGAGGTTCATATCCATAACCTGCGCGAAAAAGTGGGTAAAGCCCGTATTCGTACCGTCAGGGGGTTTGGCTATATGCTGGTGAACAATTCAGGAACGGAATAACGCCATGGCACTGTTCGCAAGTGAAACCTGGACCATGCGTCACCGTCTGCTGCTGACGATCGGCACTATTCTGGTGGTCTGTCAGCTGATCAGCGTTTTCTGGTTATGGCACGAAAGCAAAGAGCAGATTCAGCTGCTGGTGGCGAGCGCCATCGAAGGGCATAACAACCAAAAGCACGTTGAACACGAAGTGCGCGAGGCGGTCGCGAGTCTGTTAATACCCAGCCTGCTGATCGTCGGCCTGGCGCTGTATATCAGTCTGGTGGCGGTGAGAAAAATCACCCGACCGCTGTCGAATCTGCAAACTGAGCTGGAGAGCCGTACGCCGGATAACCTGCAGCCGATTACGCTGACGGAGTCGGTTCCGGAAGTGACGGCGGTGACGACAGCGATTAACCAGCTGGTTTCTCGCCTTAACTTAACCCTCGATCGCGAACGTCTGTTCACCGCTGACGTCGCGCACGAGCTGCGTACCCCGCTGGCGGGACTGCGTCTGCATCTCGAACTGATGGCGAAAGTACACCACGTGGAGGTGGGTCAGCTGATCCAGCGTCTGGATCAGATGACCAACAGCATCTCACAGCTGCTGCAGCTGGCGCGCGTCGGGCAGTCATTTTCCGCCGGGAGCTACCAGCGCGTGCTGCTGAAAGAGGATGTGGTCGAACCGATTCGCGGTGAGCTGGAGAGCATGCTGGAACAGCGCCAGCAGACGCTGGCGCTCGCCCTCCCCGAGGGGGATGATGCCAAAGATGTTGTTGTCTCCGGTGATGCCACGCTGCTGCGCGTTGTGCTGCGCAATCTGGTGGAGAATGCGCATCGCTATAGCCCGGCAGGGTCGAAGATAAAAATCGCCATACAGGCCGGTACAACGCCGGTTATGGCCGTGGAAGATGAAGGTCCGGGGATTGATGAAGCGAAAAGCGGCGAGCTGAGTAAAGCATTTGTCCGTATGGACAGCCGCTACGGGGGAATTGGCCTGGGATTAAGTATTGTGACGCGCATCGTTCAGCTGCACGATGCCCAGTTTTTCTTACATAACCGCCAGCCTGGCCCCGGCGTTCGAGGCTGGATTCAGTTTCCTAAGCCTTCGCGTTAGAACGTCAGCACCCACTGATGGACAAAAGCGACAACCACAACAAACGCACAGGTAAGGGCCAGAGACTCACGGAAGGTTAATTTTTGCATGACACTATCCTCATCAGAATGAGGATAGTGTCGCCTGGCAAGATTAAGCAGACATTAAGCCAGCCAGAAAACGCCGCGGAATAGCAAAAAATCGGCGTCCCGTCACACTGCCTGGCTCCACGCGCAGCGCATCGCGTCCTGCGGGATCAGGACGCCGCAATAAACAGCTCGCGGAGCTGATGCAGCTGGTCACGAATTTGCGCGGCTTCTTCGAACTCCAGATTCTGCGCATGTTGCATCATCTGCCCTTCCAGCTCGTGAATTCTCTGCTGCAGCGCTTTTGGCGTCAGCAGCACCTCAGGCGTATCCGCCTCAACCGGCGAACGTGATTTTCCGCGGCCCTTGGCTTTCGTCTTCGCCAGATTGCTGCCCAGTTGCAGAATATCGACCACTTTTTTATTCAGCCCCTGCGGGGTGATACCGTGCTCTTCGTTATAGCGCTGCTGCTTCTCACGGCGACGCTCGGTCTCGCTGATGGCTTTGGCCATCGAAGCGGTAATTTTATCGCCATACAGAATCGCTTTACCGTTGATATTACGCGCGGCGCGACCGATGGTCTGAATCAGCGAGCGTTCCGAACGCAGGAAGCCCTCTTTATCGGCATCCAGAATTGCCACCAGCGACACTTCCGGCATATCCAGCCCCTCACGCAGCAGGTTGATACCCACCAGAACATCGAACTCGCCCAGCCGCAGGTCGCGGATGATCTCCATACGCTCCACGGTATCGATATCGGAGTGCAGGTAGCGCACGCGCTCGCCGTGCTCTTCGAGATACTCCGTTAAATCTTCCGCCATCCGTTTGGTCAAAGTGGTGACCAGCACGCGCTCGTTGATGGCGACGCGGATGCGAATCTCCGACAGCAGGTCATCGACCTGAGTCGCCACCGGCCGCACTTCAATCAGCGGGTCAAGCAGCCCGGTCGGACGTACCACCTGATCGACCACCTCATCGCCAGATTTATCCAGCTCATAAGGCCCCGGCGTCGCCGAGACGTAAATGGTCTGCGGCGCCAGCGCCTCAAACTCTTCGAACTTCAGCGGACGGTTATCCAGCGCCGACGGCAGACGGAAGCCGTACTCCACCAGCGTCTCTTTGCGCGCCCGATCGCCGCGGTACATGCCGCCGATTTGCGGAATAGTGACGTGGGATTCGTCAATCACCAGCAAACCGTCTGCCGGCAGGTAATCAAACAGCGTCGGCGGCGGTTCGCCCGGCCCGCGCCCGGAAAGATAGCGCGAGTAGTTTTCGATGCCCGAGCAGTAGCCCAGCTCGTTCATCATTTCGAGGTCGAACTGGGTACGCTGGCTCAGGCGCTGCTCTTCCAGCAGCTTGTTGTTTTCCAGCAGCACTTTACGCCGCGCCGCCAGCTCGACTTTTATCTCTTCCATCGCCTGAACGATTCGCTCGCGTGGCGTTACGTAGTGCGTTTTCGGGTAGATGGTATAGCGTGGAATCGTCGATTCCACCTGACCGGTGAGCGGATCGAACAGCGACAGCCGCTCAACCTCTTCATCGAACAGCTCGATACGCAGCGCAATATCGTCGGATTCCGCCGGGAAGACGTCGATCACTTCGCCGCGCACGCGGAAGGTGCCGCGCTGGAAGGCCTGATCGTTACGGGTATACTGCAGCTCCGCCAGGCGGCGCAAAATCGCCCGCTGGTCGATCAGCATGCCGGTGGTCAGGTGCAGCATCATCTTCAGGTAGAGATCCGGGTCGCCCAGACCGTAGATAGCCGATACCGAAGCCACTACCACCACATCGCGCCGCTCAAGCAGCGCTTTGGTCGCCGACAGACGCATCTGCTCGATATGCTCGTTCACCGACGCGTCTTTCTCGATGAAGGTATCCGAGCTCGGCACGTAGGCTTCAGGCTGATAGTAATCGTAGTAGGAGACGAAATATTCCACCGCATTGTCCGGGAAGAACTCTTTCATTTCGCCGTACAGCTGCGCTGCCAGGGTCTTATTCGGCGCCAGCACCATCGTCGGACGCTGAAGATCGGCGATAACGTTAGCAATGGTGAACGTCTTGCCCGACCCGGTCACCCCCAGCAGCGTTTGGTGCGCCAGGCCATCTTCCAGCCCCTCTTCCAGGCGGCGGATAGCCTCCGGCTGGTCGCCAGAAGGACGGAATGCGGAATGCAGCGTGAACGTTTTACTCATATGTCTGGCCCTGAAGAAGGATGAAGCGCCTGGTGATATACGGCAGGTGTTTAATTCTACCCTTCACGCTCACTTTTGCCAATAAATAATACTGGATATAAAAACAGTATTCTATTATTGTTTGTGCCTGAAATCGCCCGCGCGCGCGTCGTTTTGGGGTAAAAAAAGACCATCCTGCAGAATAATCCGCCAGAGAGTAGGGTTATCCCCAAAAAAATTTATCATTTAACATTTGTCAAGCAAGGTGGTGAATCTTTTGTGGCATCAGGTGACACTTTCCTTACAGCCATTGCTTTTATTCAACTAATTGATATTTAATGATATTAAACAAAAGATGGGTTTCGCGCCAATTCAGCCGCAGGCCGCGTAATCTCTAGCTTACCGCAAGTTCTCTAACTCTAATACACAAGGTTATCCACAGGAATAGTGGATAAGTGTCTGCAGGCCATGCCTTCTGCCACCCCGCAGAAATCGACCGCCGGCGAAAATCGACCGCCTAAAAAAAATTATCGAATTATTTTTGATATTTATCAGCTAAGGGTGCCTGCTTTTTTGTTGCTTTCTGCACCATTTTTCATACCCCTTAGCACCGGGAGAGTGCAACCGCCTCGCTGACTCGCCTTCGCCCCGCCCCGCGGCAGCTGCCCGTACGGGAAAAAACCGAAACATCTTTTTCCTGGCAAGAGATTTGCAGAATCTTCATGTCGCCCGCTATCCCCAAACAGGAGAAAACGTCTATGTTGAGTCTACGCGCAGTCAATCAGTACTACGGAAATCAGCACACGCTATGGAATGTCGACCTTGAACTTCAGCCGGGGGAGTGCACCTGTGTGATGGGACTCCAGGGAATGGGGAAAACCACGCTGGTGAACTGCATTACCGGACATCTTCCGGTCGCCAGCGGCAGTATGACCTGGCATGACATCGGCTCGCCGCCCTGCGATATCACGCCGCTCTCCGCCCATTCCCGCTCGATTATTGGCATCGGCTATGTCCCGCAGGACAGGCGGATCTTTTCTCAGCTGAGCGTGGAGGAGAATCTGCATATTGCGCTGGCCGCCGGAGGGAACCCGGGCGGCGCCGTAAAGGGGGAGATTTACGATTTTTTCCCGGAGCTCTACGCACGACGTCAGCATAAAGCCGCGATGTTGTCAGAAGATGACCAGTACCAGCTGGCGCTGGCGAGAGCGCTGGTTGTCCGGCCGCGTCTGCTGATTCTTGATGAACCTTCGCGTGGCAGCGGACAACACTTCGTGCATAAGCTGGGTGACCTGCTGGTGCGCCTGAACCGCGACATCGGTTTAACGGTGCTGCTGGCGGAACAGCACCTGCCGTTTATTCGCCGGGTGGCGGACCGTTTTTGCCTGCTGCATCGCGGGCGTAACGTGGCGCAAGGCCGCGTTATCCAGCTGGATGAACCGCTGCTGGCACAGTGGATGACGCCCGATCCAGCGCGCTGAGATCCAGATACTGGCCGAGATCCTCACGTCGCGACGCGTCCGCCAGCCATGGGATCTCGCCCAGCAACGGGGCCGCAAGTCGATCGTTGAGAGTCGCCAGATATTCCGCATGGCGTTTACCCGGCGGCTGGATGTCGTTTGCAATCCAGCCCACCAGCGGCAGCCCGGCCTGACGTACCGCCTGGGCCGTCAGCAGCGCGTGGTTGATGCAGCCGAGTTTAATGCCGACCACCAGAATGACCGGCAGCCGTTCGTCGCGTACCCAGTCGGCAAAACTCAGCGTCGCGGATAGCGGCGTAAACCAGCCTCCCGCTCCCTCCACCAGCACCCATTCCGCCAGCGTCTCCAGTTCACGCAGCCCGGCAGAAAGCGCATCGCCGGTAATCGGCCGCCCCTCTTCCGCGCTCACGATATGCGGTGAGGTCGGTTCGGCAAAGGTAAAGGGGTTGACCTGCGCATAGTTCAGCGCCACACCGCTATTGCGCTGGAGTGCCAGCGCATCATCGTTACGCAGCCCGTGTGCCGTCAACTCACTCCCGGAGGCGACCGGTTTATAGCCCGCGCACTTCAGACCTGACAGCTTCGCCGCCTGCAACAGGGCGCAGCTGGTGACCGTTTTACCGACTTCTGTGTCGGTTCCGGTGACGAAAAAACGTTTAGTCACGTTCAATGACTCCTGTAAAAAGATGGTACGTCAGCGGGCACTGGCCCTGCTGTTTTGGCCAGGCCAGCTGCAGCTGACGCAGTTTTCCCCGGCTCAACGGCGCCGCGCTGCGCCCCTGATGCAAGTGTGTTGCCCCAATCCCTTTGAGCGAACGCATCGCGCTCAGAGCATCGGCAAACGGCAGGCTGACGGCGTGAACCTCGCCAACGGCTCGCCGCCCGGCCAGCGCCTCGCGCACCGCCCGTTCGCTGAGAAAGCGGTTGGCATGGGGATGGGTGTCAATGGCGCGCCAGGCCTGATTCAGCTCGGGAAGAGAATCGGCCAGCAAGGTGGTGAACGCGACCCGACCGCCGGGGCGCACCACCCGGCACAGCTCATCGAGCGCGCCGGACAGACTCTCGCACCACTGAACCGCCAGATTGCTCCACGCCAGATCGACGCAGGCATCGGCCAGCGGCAGCGACTCAATATCCCCGGCAAGATAACGATGCGCGCACGCGTTGCGCTGGGCCTGCGCCAGCATCTCAACCGAGAGATCGAGCGCCGTCACATGACTGCCGACCTCGCGCCAGTAGCGACTCATGCTGCCGGGGCCGCAGCCGGCGTCGAGGACCGCTGAAAAGGGGCGGCCATGAAGCTGACGCAGCAGCAGTTCAGCGCTGTAACGCTGCAGCGCGTCATGTTGCGAATAGTGGGTGGCCGCCCGGCCAAAGGCCGCAGCCACCGCCCGTTTATTCACCGCCGCCATGCAGCACCTCCAGCAGACGGGTAATATCAGTCGGCTCATGGGCCGCGGTCAGCGTCAGGCGCAGCCGCGCGCTGCCTGCCGGCACCGTCGGCGGACGAATGGCCGTCGCCCAGCAGCCCTGCTCACGCAGGCGCGCCGCCAGCTGCAACGCCCGCGTATTGTCACCCACGATCAGCGGCTGAATCGCGCTGGTCGAGGCGCTCAGCTCCCCCGGAAAATCCGCCATACCGTCGCGAAATTGCGCCACGCGGCTGGCCAGTTTTTCCCGCCGCTGCCGGCCATCATCGCTGCGGATCACCGCCAGCGCGGCGCTCAGCGCAACCGCCTGGGCCGGCGGCATGGCGGTGCTGTAAATCAGATGTCGGGCAAACTGCAGCAGATAGTCCGCCAGCGCCTCGTCGCACAGGATCGCCGCGCCGCTGACGCCAAAGGCTTTACCGAAGGTCACGACCAGCAGTTCCGGGCGGACGTTTTGCGCATGGCAGCTGCCGCGCCCTTCATCGCCCACGACGCCAATACCGTGCGCATCGTCCACCAGCAGCCAGCCGCCGGCCGCCCGGGTCGTTGGGGCAATATCGCGAAGCGGTGCACTATCGCCATCCATGCTGAACACCCCTTCCGTCACCACCAGCTGTTGCCCCGTCAGCGGCTTACCGAGAAGTTCACTCAACTGCTGCACGTCGTTGTGCGCAAAGCGTCTGAGCTGCGCCGGGCTCAGGCTGGCCGCTTCGAGTAAAGAGGCGTGGCTCAGGCGATCCGCAACGATGCGATCGTCCCTGGCGAGCAGCGCGGTAATCAGCGCCTGGTTGGCGGCAAACCCGGAAATAAACAGCAGCGCGCGCGGATATCCCAGCCAGTCCGCCAGGCTCTCTTCCAGTTCACGATGCGCCTCGCTGTAACCGCTGACGTGGCCGGATCCGCCGGAACCCACGCCATAACGCGCCGCCCCCTGCTGCCAGGCGGCGATAATCTGCGGATGCTGGCTCAGTCCGAGATAATCATTGCTGGAGAAATTCAGCCAGCGCCGATCTTCACGGATAAGCCAACGCCCGGCACCCTGCGCCACCGGCTGGCGGCGACGGAATGCATCCGCCTGCCGCCGCTCGCTCAGCGCCTGGTCGATGCGTTGCTGCCAGCTCATAGCACCGCCGCGTTGTAGTATTCCTCGGTATCGGGGTTATTCAGCGCATGTTCCAGACGCTGCTGTTGCTCGTTATCGCCTTCCAGCACCGCCGTCTGCTGCGGGTTAAGCCCCAGTTTGCGGAACAGCTGCAGGTCTTTGTCCTCTTCCGGGTTCGGCGTGGTCAGCAGCTTGCAGCCGTAGAAAATCGAGTTCGCCCCGGCCATAAAGCACATCGCCTGGGTCTGTTCGTTCATCTGCTCGCGGCCGGCGGAAAGACGCACGTACGAGGTCGGCATCATGATGCGCGCCACCGCAATGGTGCGGATAAAATCGAAAGCATCGACATCGTCGTTATCGGCCAGCGGCGTGCCCTTCACCTTAACCAGCATGTTGATCGGTACGCTTTCCGGCGGCGTTGGCAGGTTAGCCAGCTGTAACAGCAGGCCGGCGCGATCTTTCTCGGTTTCGCCTAAGCCGACGATCCCGCCGGAACACACCTTAATCCCGGCGTCACGCACTTTGTCGAGGGTGTCCAGGCGCTCCTGATAGGTGCGGGTGGTAATGATGTTGCCGTAAAATTCCGGCGAGGTATCGAGGTTGTGATTGTAGTAGTCCAGCCCGGCTCCCGCGAGGCGCTGCGCCTGGGTGTCGGTCAAGGTGCCGAGCGTCATGCAGGATTCGAGCCCCAACGCTTTGACGCCTTTGACCATTTGCTCCAGATACGGCATATCGCGATCGTTGGGGTTCTTCCAGGCGGCCCCCATGCAGAAGCGCGTTGATCCGGCATTTTTTGCCTGGCGCGCGGACTCCAGCACCTGCTCAACTTCCATCAGACGCTCCGATTCGAGACCGGTTTTGTAGCGCGCGCTTTGCGGGCAATATTTACAATCTTCCGGACAGGCGCCGGTTTTGATCGACAGCAGCGTGCTGACCTGGACCTGACGCGGATCGAAGTGCTGGCGGTGGGTCTGCTGCGCTTCAAACAGCAGATCTAACAATGGTTTATTAAACAACTCAGTAACTTGCGACATTGTCCAGCGTGCGTGGTGAGCCATTGGCCTCTCCAAAGGGTTTTGTTAATTGTCGGTTCGGTTTATACTCGTAAACCTAAATGTTTTCAAAATGGTTTACAAGTCACTTATGACAACGGACGATCTCGCCTTCGATCGGCGCCACATTTGGCACCCCTACACCTCCATGACTTCTCCTCTGCCGGTCTATCCGGTGGTTTCCGCCCACGGCTGCGAGCTGTCCCTCGCCGGCGGAGAGCAGCTGATTGACGGAATGTCATCCTGGTGGGCGGCAATCCACGGCTACAATCACCCTCGTTTAAACGCCGCGATGAAAGCGCAGATTGACCAGATGTCACACGTGATGTTTGGCGGTATCACCCACCCTTCGGCGGTGGCGCTGTGCCGCCAGCTGGTGGCGATGACTCCGGAGTCGCTGGAGTGCGTATTCCTCGCCGACTCCGGCTCGGTCGCGGTGGAAGTGGCCATGAAGATGGCCCTGCAGTACTGGCAGGCAAAAGGCGCAGCGCGGCGGCGCTTTCTCACCTTCCGCAACGGCTACCACGGCGATACCTTTGGCGCGATGTCGGTCTGCGATCCGGATAACTCCATGCACAGTTTGTGGCAGGGCTATTTGCCGGATAACCTGTTCGCCCCGGCGCCGCAAAGCCGCTTTGGCGGCGAGTGGGATGAACGGGATATGGTGCCGTTTGCCCGCCTGATGGCGGCCCATCGGGATGAGATCGCGGCGGTCATTCTCGAACCGGTCGTACAGGGTGCCGGCGGCATGAGGATGTATCATCCTGAGTGGCTGAAGCGCATCCGCAAGATGTGCGATCGTGAGGGCATTCTGCTGATTGCCGATGAGATTGCCACCGGATTTGGCCGGACCGGCAAGCTGTTTGCCTGCGAACACGCGGATATCGCCCCGGATATTCTGTGTCTCGGCAAAGCGCTGACCGGCGGAACCATGACGCTGTCGGCTACCCTCACCACCCGTTCGGTGGCCGAGACCATCAGCGACGGCGAAGCCGGCTGCTTTATGCACGGCCCGACCTTTATGGGCAATCCGCTGGCCTGCGCGGTGGCGACAGAAAGTTTGCGTCTGCTGGAAAGCGGCGAATGGCAAGGCCAGGTCGCCGCGATTGAAGCGCAGCTTAATGTCGAGCTGGCTCCGGCACGGGAATCCCCGCTGGTCGCCGATGTCCGCGTGCTGGGCGCCATCGGCGTGGTGGAAACTTGCCGCCCGGTCAATATGGCCGCGATGCAGCGCTTCTTCGTCGAACAAGGCGTATGGATTCGCCCGTTCGGCCGCCTGATTTACCTGATGCCGCCGTACGTGATTACCCCGCGGCAGCTGACGCGCCTGACCCAGGCGGTTAACGCGGCGGTGCTCAACGAAACATTTTTTCGCGATTAAGTAGCAGAAACTGGCCGTCAACAGGACTACACTTCTTTGTTAATCAGTTGATTATCCCAGAGGAGACGAGACGGCATGAACCTAATCAGTCACGATCTGCAGGATGGCGGGAAATTGCCCCACCGCCATGTATTTAACGGCATGGGCTACGATGGCGATAATATCTCGCCGCATCTGGCGTGGGACGAGGTGCCTGACGGAACTAAAAGCTTTGTGGTGACCTGTTACGATCCCGATGCGCCCACCGGCTCCGGCTGGTGGCACTGGCTGGTCGCCAATCTACCGGCGGAAACGCGCGAACTACCGCAGGGAGCCGGCTCCGGTCTGGCCCCGCTGCCGGCCAGCGCAATCCAGACCCGCACCGATTTCGGCCTCCCCGGCTACGGCGGCGCGGCGCCGCCAAAAGGGGAAAGCCATCGCTACATCTTTACGGTGCATGCGCTGGATGTCGAGAAGATCGAGGTCGATGAAGGGGCAAGCGGTGCGATGGTAGGCTTTAACGTCCATTTTCATTCGTTGGGCAGCGCATCCATCACCGCCCTGTTTATCTGACTTTCTCCCGTCAGTTCCTCCCCGGATAGCGGCTTACGCCTTATCCGGGCGACCTGACACCCCCTTTGTGGCCCGGTAAACCTGGCCCGGGGCGCGAATTACGCCACCCGCGATACCTGACAACCCCTTGTAGCCCCGGTAAGCGCAGCGCCACCGGGGACTCATTCAGCTCGAAGATGACTGCTCAGCCACCGGCATCCGCACGGTTTTTTTGACTTTCGCATACCAGATAATCGTCAGCAGCCCAAGCCAGACCAGACCGGCGATCAGCGCAATCCGCGTCTCCTCCACCATCCCGAGCACCGCAATCACCAGTCCCATAAACAGCAGGGTCAGCAGCGGCGCAACCGGCCAGAACGGCACCGGGAACGCAATCTGGCGACGTTCTTCTGCCGACAAACCGCGACGCATGGCGAAATGAGCCAGCAGGATCATCAGCCAGACCCATACCGTTGCAAATGCCGCCAGGGAGGCAATCAGCACAAAGACCTGTTCCGGCATCAGATAGTTCAGCACTACCGCCACCAGCAGCGCCACGCCCATCACCACTACCGTCATCCACGGCACGCCGTTGCTGGCGATTCGCTGGAAGCTTTTCGGCGCCATCCCCTCTTTTGCCATGCCGTACATCATGCGACCGGCGCCAAAAATATCGCTATTGATGGCTGAAATACTGGCGCTGATCACGATGATATTGAGGATTGTCGCCGCCGCCGGAATCCCCAGGCCGCTAAAAATAAGCACGAACGGGCTGCCCTGCTCGCCAAAGCTGTTCCACGGGAAAATGGCCATCAGGATCGCCAGCGTGCAGACATAGAACAGCACGATACGCAGCGGGATGGTATTAATTGCCTGCGGAATCACTTTCTTCGGGTTCTGCGCTTCCGCCGCGGTCACGCCGATAATTTCGACGCCGCCAAAGGCAAACATCACAATACCCAGCGACGCAACAATTCCCTGCCAGCCGTTCGGCGCGAACCCGCCGTGGCTCCACAGGTTTTCCAGCCCCGTCGCCGGGAAGGCATGACCAAAGCCGAAGAAAATAATGCTGCCGCCGGCGACGATCATCGCAATAATCGCCACCACTTTAATCAGCGACAGCCAGAACTCCATCTCGCCGAAAATGCGCACGTGGCACAAGTTCATCGCGCCGATGAAGAAGATAATACTCAGTACCCAAATCCAGCGCGGCACATCCGGGTACCAGAGCCCCATATAGATACCAAACGCGGTGACATCCGCCAGGGCGACAATCACCATCTCAAAGGTATAGGTCCAGCCGGTAATAAACCCGGCCAGCGGCCCGAGATACTGGCGGGCATAGCTGCCGAAGGAGCCGGAAACGGGGTTGCGTACCGCCATTTCGCCCAGCGCACGCATGACGATAAATACCGCCGCGCCGCCGATCAGATAGGCCAGCAGAACCGCCGGTCCCGCGGCCTTAATGGCGGCGGCAGAACCATAAAACAGCCCGGTACCAATGGCGGAACCGAGCGCGATGAAGCGAATATGTCGGGCATTCAGCCCGCGCAGCAGGTGGGGCTTTTGTGGCGATTGTGGTTGTTGTTGCATATGCAAGTGTCCTGATAATTTTTGTATGACGACAAATATGCGTGTAGGACGGCCGGGGGGAGCTTATCCCCCCGACACGGGTACAGAAAACAACGAGGGTCAGATCTGACCAGGCAAGACGGCAGGGAGCAGTCGCGTCAGGTGGCGCGCAGCCAGAAGCTCAATAGCGTTATCGATATCCGGGGCGAAGAAGCGATCCTGGGTGTAATGCGAAACCCGCTCGCGCAGCAGATGACGCGCCTCTTCCAGCAGCGGACTGCTGGCCAGCCCTTCGCGCATATCCAGCCCCTGGACGGCGGCCAGCCACTCCACGGCCAGCACGCCGCGGGTGTTTTCCGCCATCGCCCACAGACGACGACCGGCAGCCGGCGCCATCGAGACGTGATCTTCCTGGTTTGCCGACGTCGGCAGGCTATCAACGCTGTGCGGGTGCGCCAGCGCTTTGTTCTCACTGGCTAACGCCGCAGCGGTCACCTGCGCAATCATAAAGCCGGAGTTGACGCCGCCATTTTTCACAAGGAAAGGCGGCAGCTGCGACATATGACTGTCCATCATCAGCGCAATACGACGCTCGGACAGCGAACCGATTTCGGCAATCGCCAGCGCAATGTTATCCGCCGCCATCGCTACCGGTTCGGCGTGGAAGTTACCGCCGGAGATCACTTCATTCTCGGCGGCGAAGACCAGCGGGTTATCCGACACCGCATTGGCCTCAATCAGCAGGACTTCCGCGGCCTGGCGAATCTGGGTCAGACAGGCGCCCATCACCTGCGGCTGACAGCGCAGAGAGTACGGGTCCTGCACTTTGCTACAGTTGTGATGCGACTGCGAAATCTCGCTGCTGTCGGTCAGCACATGGCGATACAGCGCCGCAGCGTCAATCTGCCCGCGCTGGCCGCGCGCTTCGTGAATACGCGAATCAAACGGACGACGCGATCCCAGCGCCGCTTCGGTGGTGAGCGCGCCGCATACCACCGCGGAAGCAAACAGATCTTCCGCGTCAAACAGGCCGCGCAGCGCAAACGCCGTCGATGCCTGAGTACCGTTCAGCAGCGCCAGCCCCTCTTTCGCCGCCAGGGTAATCGGCTCGAGACCCACTTTTTTCAACGCCTGCAGCGCCGGCATCCACTCGCCGTCGACGCGGGCTTTCCCCTCACCCAGCAACGTCAGGGACATGTGCGCCAGCGGCGCCAGGTCACCGGATGCGCCGACGGAACCTTTAGCCGGGATCCACGGCGTGACGCCTTTATTCACCAGTTGAATCAGCGCCTGAATGACGCTCAGACGAATCCCGGAGAAGCCGCGGGAAAGGCTGTTAATCTTCAGCACCATAATCAGACGTGCCATGGCATCATCCAGCGGCTCACCAATGCCCGCCGCATGAGACAGCACCAGAGAACGCTGCAGGTTTTCCAGATCGTCCGTGGAGATCCGCGTTGACGCCAGCAGGCCAAAACCGGTGTTAATGCCGTAAGCGGTGCGTCCTTCGGCCAGAATGGCGTTGACGCAGGCGACGCTCTCGTTAATAGCGGCAAAAGCCTGCTCGTCGAGAGTGATGGTCAGCGGATGCTGGAACACCTCGCGTAGCTGCGCCAGACTCAGTTGACCTGGAATCAGAGTTAAGTTTTTCATCTCAGCGTTGCCCCTGCGTTGCTGCCACCATAGGAAGATTCAGTCCTTGTTCCGCCGCGCACTCAATCGCGATGTCGTAACCCGCATCGGCGTGACGCATCACCCCGGTCGCCGGATCGTTATGCAGCACGCGGGCAATACGCGCGGCCGCTTCGTCGGTACCGTCACAGACGATAACCATCCCGGAGTGCTGCGAGAAGCCCATCCCGACGCCACCACCGTGATGCAGCGACACCCAGGTCGCGCCGCTGGCGGTATTGAGTAAGGCGTTCAGCAGCGGCCAGTCGGAGACGGCATCGGAGCCATCACGCATGGATTCAGTTTCGCGGTTCGGGCTGGCAACCGAGCCAGAGTCAAGGTGGTCACGACCAATGACGATCGGCGCAGACACTTCACCGCTGCGGACCATTTCGTTAAAGGCCAGCCCCAGCTTCTGGCGCCACTCCAGCCCCACCCAGCAAATACGCGCCGGCAGTCCCTGGAAGCTAATACGCTCACGCGCCATATCCAGCCAGTGGTGCAGATGCTGATCATCTTTGATGATCTCTTTCACTTTGGCGTCGGTTTTGTAGATATCCTGCGGATCGCCGGAGAGGGCCACCCAGCGGAACGGACCGATGCCGCGGCAGAACAGCGGGCGAATATAGGCCGGGACAAAACCCGGGAAGTCGAACGCATTGTCGACGCCCATCTCCTGCGCCATCTGGCGGATATTGTTGCCGTAGTCGAAGGTCGGTACGCCCATTTCGTTGAAGGCCAGCATCGCCTGAACGTGGTCGGCCATCGAACGCTTGGCCGCCAGAATCGTCCCCTGCGGGTCGGATTCAGCTTTCGCCTGATACTCTTCCCAGGTCCAGCCTTTCGGCAGATAGCCATGCAGCGGATCGTGGGCGCTGGTCTGGTCGGTGACCATATCCGGGCGCACGCCGCGCTTTACCATCTCCGGCACGATATCGGCGGCATTGCCGCACAGGGCGATAGAGATAGCCCGGCCTTCGGCGGTGTATTTCTTGATGCGGGCCAGCGCGTCATCCAGCGAGGTGGCCTGCTCGTCAACGTAGCGGGTACGCAGACGGAAATCGATCCGGCTCTGCTGACATTCGATATTCAGCGAGCAGGCGCCTGCCAGCGTCGCCGCCAGCGGCTGTGCGCCGCCCATACCGCCCAGACCGGCGGTGAGGACCCAGCGCCCCTTCAGGCTGCCCTGATAGTGCTGACGTCCGGCTTCGACGAACGTTTCGTAGGTGCCCTGCACGATGCCCTGGCTACCAATATAGATCCAGCTGCCCGCGGTCATCTGGCCGTACATCGCCAGACCTTTTGCATCCAGCTCATTGAAATGTTCCCAGGTCGCCCAGTGCGGGACCAGGTTGGAGTTGGCAATCAGTACGCGCGGTGAATTTTCATGGGTTTTAAATACGCCGACCGGCTTACCGGACTGCACCAGCAGCGTCTCATCGCTTTCCAGGTTTTTCAGCGCCTTCACGATAGCGTCATAGCATTCCCAGTTACGCGCCGCGCGACCAATACCGCCGTAGACCACCAGCTCATGTGGGTTCTCGGCAACATCGGGATCGAGGTTGTTCATTAACATACGCAGCGGTGCTTCGGTCAACCAGCTCCTGGCATTCAACGTCGTGCCTCGCGGTGCACGTACGTCTTGCTGGCGATATTTGCTTTGCGACATCGGGGTTTCTCCTGACAATTAACGTTGTTTACGTAGATACATATACTTGTCTATACAACTCTACGCAAGCCAGGATTTAACAGAAATGATACAATTTTGTTATATTGCGTCAGCAATCACGCTTTTGCCGACGCAGACGATTGTCAGGAAGTGAAGTGGCCCTGCAGCCGGTAGCGGCTACCCGGGAACAGAAGACGGGCGTGGGAAACAATATGCGTGGTAGACCAGGTACGGCGCCGGATCAGCAGGCAAGGATCGTGGGCATGGATATGCAGCAGTTCGCACTCTTTGGCGCTGGCCTGTACCGCTTCGACGATGTGCTCGCCTTCGGTTAACGGCGCAATCAGCGACAGGTAATCATGCGGTGTGGTGACGGTATAGTCCTGATGTAAATACGCCGGCACCACCGCCGCATTGACGCAGCGGTCTTCAATCTGTACCGGAATGTCGTTTTCAAAATGCACCATCAGAGAGTGAAAAATCCGCGTCCCTTCGGCGACATTCAGCGCAGCCGACTGGATAAGATCGGCTTCGGTCTCTTCCAGCAGCAGCACCTCGCAGCGGTGCTGATGGCGACGGGAGATAATCTCGTCGGCGATGCTCCGCACTTCAAACAGCGCCGACTGCCCTTTCGGCTCCGCGACAAAAGTACCGACACCCTGCAAACGTACCAGTAAACCTTCATCCGTGAGTTCACGCAGCGCCCGATTGATCGTCATGCGACTGAAACCAAACTGGGCCACCAGTTCCGCCTCGGAAGGAATGCGGTCGTGGGGACGCCAGACGCCGCGCTGAATCTTTTCGCTGATCGCCTGCTTCACCTTTTCATAAAACGGGGCAGGCGCGGTTCGAGGTTGCTGTGAAAACATAGCCTGACTTTCCTTATACTCAATGGGCGGCGAAACGGTCAGAATATACTGAATCGTCAGCGCCACCAATGGGCGATTTGCCATGCCAGCCGGGCCGCCGAACGGGCCCCCTGGCTGTCAATGTCAAACTGCGGATTAAACTCCACCAGATCCACCGCCTGCAGTTTTCCGCTGCGGCATAACGGTTCAACGATGCGCAGCAGGATCGCCAGCGGAATGCCCAGCGCCGCAGGCGCCGAGACCGCCGGCATTTCGCGCGCCGGCAGCACATCCAGATCGATGGTCAAATAGAGCCTGTCGTAGAGGGCAATATTACGCGCGATTTCCGGCGCAACCTGCTGATCATAGGCCTGCAGAACGTCCAAATCCTCCACGACCCGCACCTCGCGACGCGCCGCTTCATCCCACAGCGCCTGGGTGTTCGCCGCACGGCTGGCGCCGATACAGGTATAGTGAAACCCGCGCTGCTGCGCGTCGCACTCCAGCGCCAGCTGGCGGAACGGCGTACCGGAGCTGGCCTGCTCAGCGATGCGCAAATCCAGGTGCGCATCGAGGTTAATGATCCCGACCTTCTCTCCGGGGAAAGCGTCGAGCACTCCCGCGCCATGACCGAATGCCGTCTCATGCCCGCCGCCGAGAACCAGCGTGCGTTTGCCTGCGCGCAGGCAGGCGGCCACCGCTTCGCGCAGCGCCTGCTGGGCGGTCTCCAGCCCTTCACCGGCGACGCCGATGGTGCCCATATCGACACAGCGCTCGTGGCCGCTGTGGCTGGCCATATTCGCCAGCGCCCGGCGTAGCGTTTCCGGCCCCTTTTCGGCCCCGGTACGTCCGCGGTTACGGCGAACGCCTTCATCGCAGGCAAACCCCAGCAGGGCAATATCCCCCGGTAACGTCTGTGGTGCAAAACGTTCGGCCCGCACGATAGTCTGAAACAGGCGCAGCGCATTGGCGGCTTCCGCGCTGTCGTCACGCCCTTGCCAGATATCGGCGGGGGTCGGTTGCCACAATGTCATTGCATTTCTCCTCGCACAACGCGATGCCAGAGCGGGCTCCGCCCCGGTTCATAGACCATTTCAACCGGATGTTCAGCATCCCAGATAGCAAAATCGGCAACAAACCCCGCCGCCAGCTGGCCGTGGCTATTCTGGCGCCCCAGCGCCTGCGCGGCATGACGCGTCACGCCCGCCCACGCCTCTTGCGGAGTTAAGCCAAATTTGACGCAGGCCATGTTCATCGCCAGATGCAGGCTGGCAAAGGGGCTGGTACCCGGATTGTAATCCGTCGCCACCGCCATCGGCACCTGATACTGACGCAGCAGCTCGACCGGGGGTTTGCGGGTTTCATTGAGGAAATAGAACGCGCCGGGCAGCAGCACCGCCACCGTCGCGCTGCGGCTCATCGCCGCAACCCCCTCTTCCGTTAAATATTCGATATGATCGGCCGAGAGCCCCTGATAACGGCTCACCAGCTGCGCGCCGCCCAGCGAAGAGAGCTGTTCAACATGCCCTCTGACCGGAATACCGCGGGCCTGCGCAGCCTGGAATACGCGTTCGGTCTGCTGCGGGCTGAAGCCGACGTTTTCGCAGAAAACATCAACGCTTTCAAACAGCCCCTCCTCCCACAGCGTCGGCAGCAGGGTTTCACACACCAGCGTAATATAGGCGTCCGGGCGGTCTTTATATTCCGGTGGCGTGGCGTGAGCGGAGAGCAGCGTCGGCGACAGCTCGACCGCATTGTTCTGCGCAAGCTGGCGCGCCACGCGCAGCATTTTGCGCTCGTTTTCCAGATCCAGCCCATAGCCGGATTTAATTTCAAGCGTGGTCACCCCCTCGCGAAGCAGTCGCTCCAGCCGCTGCTGAGCCAGCGCTAACAGCTGCGCTTCGCTGCTTTCACGGGTGGCGCGCACCGTTGAGTTAATGCCGCCGCCATTGGCACTGATCGTCTGGTAGGAGACGCCGTTCAGACGCTGCTCCCACTCCTGCGCCCGACTACCGCCGAAGACCAGATGGGTGTGGCAATCAATCAGCCCCGGCGTCAGCAGCCTGCCGCCAAGATCAATACTCGGCCCGGCCGGGGCATCATTTTCAGGCACAATGGCTTCAATCCGGCCATTGCGCACCAGCAGCGCATGACCATCCCGCAGGCCGTAAGGCTGCGAATCATCAGGGTTGAGAGTGGCGAGGCGGGCATTTCGCCAGATAACGCGATCGGAGGTGGCTTCAGTCATACCAGTCAGCTTGTCATGGGTTGTATAGACATTTATTTTCATTCCACGCGGAATGTCAATAAAAGCAGAGGGAATTGTTATTTTTTTGTGACCGGACGCGGGCGAAGCTCCGGCCATCTGCCCGGTTCAGGCGAACTTTTTCGCGCAGCGTCTTCCCGTTTCGCTCGACTTAGTATAAAAAGCAGGTTTTAAAGGACGTTATACGCGTAATTCATTCCTTGCCGGCCTGACGCCGCTTGCATGTTTTTTGTATAATGCCCTCCCCAAATCATTCGGGTTGCTTTGCGGCGGAAATCAACAAATACGCCAACAGAGAGGCAGCCTGAAGAATGACAGGTCTTGTTAATTGATTCTTGCCCGGAGCAACATGAACACATTCTCAGTTTCCCGCCTGACGCTGGCACTGGCTTTTGGCGTGACGTTATCCGCCTGTAGCTCAACCCCTGCCGATCAACAGCCCTCGACGCAGACTGCGCCGGGCACCGTCTCTCGCCCTGTGTTGACCGCTGATGAAGCGAAAAACTTCACGCCGGCAAGCTATTTCCAGTCCCTGGATCCAAACGCCGCGGCGTGGACCCCGGCAGCCATCAGCATACCGTCTCAGCCTGACTTCGTCGTCGGCCCGGCGGGCGCTCAGGGCGTGACCCATACCACCATTCAGGCTGCGGTTGATGCGGCTATCGCCCGCCACTCCGATCGTCGTCAGTTTATTGCGATTATGCCGGGTGAATATACGGGTACCGTTTATGTCCCTGCGGCACCCGGTGCGCTGACGCTGTACGGTACCGGCGAGAAGCCGCTGGATGTGAAAATCAGCCAGGCTATTGACTCGGAGATGGACGTGAACACCTGGCGCCACCTGGTCAATCCGGCCGGTAAATATATGCCAGGTAAACCGGCGTGGTATATGTTTGACAGCTGTCAGAGCAAACGCGCCGCCACCGTCGGCGTGATGTGTTCAGCGGTATTCTGGTCGCAGAACAATGGTCTGCAGTTGCAAAACCTGACCATCGCCAACAACCTCGGCGACAGCGTGGATGCCGGGACTCACCAGGCCGTTGCGCTGCGCAGCGATGGCGACCAGGTTCAGATTAACAACGTCAACATTCTGGGTCGCCAGAACACCTTCTTCGTCACCAACAGCGGCGTGCAGAACCGTCTGCAAAACGATCGCCAGACCCGTACCCTGGTGAGCAACAGCTACATTGAAGGCGATGTTGATATCGTTTCCGGCCGCGGTGCCGTCGTGTTTGATAACACCGATTTCCGCGTCGTGAATTCACGCACCCAGAAAGAAGCCTACGTCTTTGCACCGGCAACGCTGAAAAGCGTCACCTACGGCTTCCTGGCCGTGAACAGCCGCTTTACCGCCTCCGGCGACGGCGTGGCGCAACTGGGACGCTCTCTCGATGTCGACAGCGCCACCAGTGGCCAGGTGGTGATCCGCGACAGCGCCATCAATGAAGGCTTTAACGTGGCGAAACCGTGGGCCGACGCGGCAATCTCCAACCGCCCGTTCAGCGGTAACACCGGCGCCGTAGATGCGAAGGGCGTGCCGCAGCGTAATCTCAACGACAGCAGCTTCAACCGCATGTGGGAATACAATAACCGCGGCGTGGGCAGCGTGGTTGTCGCCGAACCGAAGCAGTAAATCTTCACGAGGGGGAGCGCGTCTCCCCCTTTTTTACTCTCTTTTTCCCTCTCTTTTTCTGAGCGACGTTCTCTTTCGCGACTTACCCCTCTGCATTTTTCCTCCGCTCCGCCTCCTCAATTCATCACTAGCGCAGCCGCTTCTCTTGCGCGTGCAAAAAATAGCGTTTTCTGGCGAATAAATATCCCCGCTGATGCGTTTACTCTCTGTAAGAACACAACGGCCATCCGGCACGGTTCCCCCCGACAGGGAGGCCGCCGGGTTACCCGCATCGTTGCTCCTGGAGACGAAAAATGAACACCCTTATCTCATCAATTCTGCCGGCTTCGCGCCGCTTAATGGTCCCGGCACTGCTATGTTTGTTCTATGCATCGCCGTCATTCGCCATGGGCGATAACAGCACCCAGAGCAAAACGCCGGACTGCCCCAGCGGGCAGGTATATGACAGCGTCAGCAAGCAGTGCGTCCCGGATAAAACCAGCAGTCTTAGCGATCAGGATAAAACCAACTACGCCTATCATCTGGCGAAAAAAGGGCAATATCAGGCGGCACTGAACCTGCTGGATTCGCTGAAAAACGGCAATACCGCCGAAGCCTGGAACTACCGCGGCTATGCCACCCGTAAGCTCGGACGGACGGATGAAGGGATTGGCTATTATCAGCGCGCGCTGGCGCTTGAGCCCAACTACGCCAAAGCACGTGAATATCTTGGCGAAGCGTGGATGGTAAAAGGCCGCCGGGATCTGGCGCAGGAACAGCTGAAAGTGATTTCCGGAATTTGCGGTCAAAGCTGCGAGGAGTATCGCGATTTGCAGGCCGCCATTAACGGACATCCGGAATCCTGAAGCCCACCGCGAGGGTAAAAAAATTACTACCAGCGACGTTCGCTCACAGCTTGCCGCACATCTGGCCCGTCTTTGGCGCTACGGGCTGATTCTGTCGCACAATCGCGATATTGCCGAAGAGCTAGTTCAGTCAACCTGTGTTCGCGCGCTCGAACGGAGCGCGCAGTTTACGCCGGGCACCCGCATCGACCGGTGGCTGTTCACCATTCTCCACTCCATCTGGATTTCCGAGCTGCGGGCGCGTCACGTCCGAATGGGGCAAGGCTTCGTCGAAAATGACCCGCAGCTTGCCACCGACGACCGCGAAATGAATGAAGATCATCGCCAGTATCAGCAACTTATGCGCCGAGTCAGCGCCCTGCCGGAAGCCCAGCGCAACGCGGTGTTTTTAGTTTATGTTGAAGGTTTTACCTATCAGGAGGCGGCCGATACGCTATCGGTCCCCATCGGTACGGTGATGAGCCGGCTGGCGGCGGCGCGATCGACGCTGGCAAAAACGCCCGCTACCGCCGCTGCAGCCAGGGAGAAACGCCTGTGAAATCATCCTTTTTTACTCCGCCCTATGGCGATGAGGCCATTATTGCCTGGCTGGATGGCGAAATGAGCGCTCCCGATGCTCTCCGTTTTGAAGCCGCCTTCAGAGAGGATCGGCAGCTGGCCGCGCGCACCGCCGAACTGAAGAGCATCCCGCGGAATTATCAGCAGGCGTTTGCCCCGCTGCTGGAACAGGCCCCCGTCGCGCGCATGCAGAGCCGACTTGATGCCCATCTGGCGGCAATGCCCGCGCCGGACAGCGCTGCACCTCCCCCGGCCTTTAGCCGCCGCGCTATGATTGCCGCCTCGCTCGCGTTTTTACTGATCGGCAGCGGCTTAGGCTATCTGGCTCGTCCCGCTCCCGGCGAACCTGATGAGAGCGAAAACATTCGCGATCTCGAGGCCCGTTACATGTCGCTGTATAGCGCGGAAACCCTGCTCGATATAGACAGTTCACCGGCGATATTACAGCGCGGCCTGACGCGCACCGCCGAAGATATCGGTTTAGCGCTCAACCCGCAGCAGCTTGCGCTGCCGGGCGCCGAGCTAAAAATGGTGCGCATTCTGCGTTACGAGCGCACCACCATTGCGCAGATCGCCTGGATTCACGCGGCGTATGGGCCGATGGCGCTGTGCATCTCTGCGGCCAGCCCGCAAAACGAGACCAGGATAGTCGCGGAACGGCGGCACGACATGAACCTCGCCTGGTGGCGCGCTAACGGATATCAGTTCGTGCTGATTGGCCGCAATCCTCGCGCACAATTGCACGATAACGCCCGCAAACTGCAGGACTTACTGTCATAGGCAACGTCGCCCTTCGGGGCGATGACCGGCGATAGCGGGCGATGATTCGCTCAACATCGCTGAGAACTGCCGTCGGCCATCGCATCCGGCCGCTAAATATTTTTCACCCGGCGAAACTTTCTTTCTCACTCCGGCGAACTGTATAGCAGAGTCACCTGACCAGAACGCCCTGACATCGCTGGAGCTAATAATGAAACTGATGAAAAACCTTGCTCGTTCTTTGACCCTGACCGTCGCGCTTGGCCTGTCCGCCACCGCGTTTAACGCCGGCGCGGCGCTGCCCGTCGGCGCAAAAGCCCCTGCTTTCGAACTGCAGGGCGCCTTAGCCGGTAAACCGATCGCCTTCTCCCTGCAGCAGGCTTTGCAAAAGGGGCCGGTGGTGCTCTATTTCTTCCCGGCGGCATTTACCGCCGGCTGCACCATTGAGGCCCACGCTTTCGCCGAAGCCACCGATGAATTTAACAAAATGGGCGCTACCGTCATCGGCGTCACCGCCGGTAACACCGATCAGGTCAGCGATTTCTCTAAACTGGAGTGCCGCGATAAGTTCGCCGTCGCCGCGGATCCGGGGGCAAAAGTCGCCGCGCAGTATCAAACGCTGATGGAGATGAAAGGTAAGACCGTTTCTGACCGGACTTCATTTGTCATTGCGCCGGACAACACGATTCTGCTCAGCTACACCGATCGAAATCCGGATGCTCATATTGAGAAGACCCTGGCCGCGGTCAAGCAGTACGACGCCGCCCACCCGCAAACCCACTAAGCGAAGAGGCCAGCGATGCTCACCGCCATGCTGGCCGCCTTTATTGGCGGCATCATACTCAACTTTATGCCCTGCGTTTTTCCGGTCATCTCCCTGAAAGCGCTCGGGCTTCTGCGCCATGCGGATAACGCCGTGGGCGCTCGTCGCGAAGGGCTGGCTTTTTTACTTGGTGTGATGGTCACCATGATGCTGTTGGCCGGTGTTCTGCTGGCTGCCCGCGCCGGCGGCGTCGCTGTCGGCTGGGGGTTCCAGCTGCAATCGCCGCTGGTGATTGCCCTGCTTTCGCTGGTGATCCTCGCCGCAGCGCTGAACCTGCTGGGGGTGTTCGAGGTCGGGCTATCGGCGCAGCGTGTCGGCGCTCTGGATATTGGCCGCGGCGCCTTTTTACGCTCGGCGATGACCGGCGCGCTGGCAATCGTCGTTGCAACCCCGTGCGCGGCGCCGTTTATGGCCAGTGCGATTGGCTATGCGCTGGTGCAGCCGCCGGCCACCGCGCTGGCCGTGTTTTTTGCCCTCGCGCTCGGCTTTTCCGCTCCGTTCACCCTCGTCTCACTGTTTCCGGCGCTGGCTTCTCTCCTCCCCCGTCCTGGCGGGTGGATGGATATTCTTAAACGTGCGCTGGCCTTTCCGATGTTCGGCGCTTACGCCTGGCTGGTTTGGGTGCTGACGCAGCAGGCCGGTAGCAGCGCGCTGGCGACGCTACTGGCGGCCTCCGTGGTGCTGAGCTTTGCTGCCTGGCTCTATGGTATCGCCCAGCAGCGCCGCTTTCAGGGCAAAGGGCATAAGCGCCTGTTCGCCGTCACCGGCCTGCTCGCCGTCGCGGTTATTGCCCCGCTGGTCGGTCTGATTCAGGCTGATTCCGTGTCGCCCGGCGCACAGACTGTCGCGACCGCCGAAACCGCTGCGGAAAAATGGACGCCGCAGGCTGTCGAGGCGCAGCGCGGCCACGGCAAAGCGATCTTTGTTAACTTCACCGCCTCCTGGTGTATCACCTGCCAGGTTAACGAAAAGACATCGCTTTCAACCCAGGCCGTAAAAGAGGCGCTGGCAAAAACCGGGACGCTGTATATGGTGGCAGACTCGACTAAATTTAATCCGGACGTCGATGATGCGCTGAATCAATTTGGTCAGGGCGGTCTGCCGCTGTACGTGGTCTATCCTGCCGATGGCGGGCCGCCGAAAGTACTGCCGCAGCTCCTGACTCCGGGCATCGTCGTGAACGCCCTGAACCAGGCAACCGGCAAAAAAGCATAAACGCAACAAGGCGGATTATGGAAATAAACGACAGCGCGCGTGAAAGCTGGCCCGCGCTAATGGAGCAGGCGCAGGCGGGCGATCAGCTCGCCTACACCCGGCTGTTAAAAGCGCTGGTTCCGGTCATTCGTTCGCAGATACGTAAGCGAATCGCCGACGACGCGTTAGTCGAAGATGTGATTCAGGATGTGCTGCTGACGGTGCATCGGGTACGCCATACCTACGATCCGAGCTACCCTTTTTTGCCCTGGCTGATGGCGATTATTTCGGCGCGGGCCGTTGATGCGCTGCGCCGTCGCGGCCGCTATCAGCAGTGGGAGATCCCCAAAGAGACGCTGCCGGAACCGGCAACGTCAGCAGATCCGCAAAAGCGGGATAGTCGGGAGGAGCTGGCGGGCTATTTGCGCCAGCTCCCCTCCCGCCAACGAGCCATTGTGGAGCATGTCCATCTGCGCGAAATGAGCCTGACGGAAGCCGCTGCACATAATAATCTGAGTGTCGCCGCAGTGAAATCGCTGCTGCATCGGGCGCTGAAAAACCTGCGCCGTTTTGGAGCTCATCATGACTAATCATGACCTGTTAATTGACAAACTGGGGCGCGACATGCGGCCGGTGAAACGCCTGCCGTCGACCGGCAGGCGGGTTCTGACCTGGCTGGCAGCGGCGCTGCCGTGCGCGGTTGCCGCCAGTTTCCTTGTGCAACGCAGTCCGACCGACTGGTCACAGCCCGGCGCCCCTCTGGCGGTGGTGCAGCTGCTGCTGGCTTTTGTGCTCGGCGCGCTGGCGATTCGCAGCGCCTTCACGATGAGCATTGCCGGCCGGCGTTCGCTCAGCTGGAAAGCCCTGCTGCCGATTGGGCTGATGTGGCTGGGGTTGAGTATCAGCAGCATTCCCTATCCGGCGCTGCGGGTGGCGGAGAGCGACAGCACGCCCTGCTTTACCTTTTTGCTGGTGGTCAGCACGCCAATGATGGCGCTGATGATCGCCAGTCTGCGCCGCACCCGAACGCTGCATCCGGTGCGCAGCCTGGCAATGGCGGGACTGGGCATTGCCAGCATGGCGGTCAGCCTGCTGGCGTTTTGCCATCCGGTGCATCTGCACCCGATGGATTTTGTCATGCATCTGGCGGCGATAGTCACAATCGTGGCGCTGACGGTGTTGGTTGGCAGGCGCTGGGTGGCGCTGGATTAGCGGGCGTTCTCTACCGCTCATCGCTGCGCTATCGGGTCTGGTCATCCATCAGGTTGATGGCACTTTGTTTGCCGGCGCTTCAGACTACGCTAACCGATAAAAAACCTCGCCGCGGCGAGGTTTTTTATCTCAGCAACTTAGTAAGCGTTAACGACCACCCACATTGGCCCCTGACCGACGGCATAGCGCCCTTTCTCTGTCAGCAGCCCCTGCTCACCGACGATCTCATAGACCGCAATATGGTGTGATTTCTGCCCCGCAGCGATCAGATATTTACCGCTGTGATCGAGATTGAAACCGCGCGGCTGCGCCTCCGTCGGCTGATACCCTTCAATGGACAGCACGCTGCCATCTTCGGATACGCTGAAAATGGTGATGATGCTGGCGGTACGGTCACAGGCGTACAGATGACGGCCATCCGGCGTCAGATGAATATCCGCCGCCCAGCGTACGTCGGTAAAACCGGCGGGCATCATATCCAGCGTCTGGACGCACTCAATTTCGCCATGCGGATCTTTCAGCTCCCAGACGTCAACGGAGCTGTTCAGTTCATTCACGCAGTAGCCGTATTGCTGATTCGGATGGAACACCATGTGACGCGGGCCAGCCCCTTCAACGGTGGTCACTTCCGCCGGTTCTTGCGCCGCGAGGAAGCCATCATCGCTGAGGGTAAACAGGCAAATACGATCCTGTTTCAGCGCCGGGACCCACAGGGTGCGGTTGTCGGGCGAAATATTGGCCGAGTGACACCCTTCCAGCCCTTCCACAACGGCCACCGTTTCACCCGGCAGACCATCGATCAGCGGAGTAACGCTCACGCAGCCGGCGTTATAGGACGCGCTGAAGACAAAACGGCCCTGATGATCGGTCGAAATATGCGTCGGGCTGCCCGGCAGCGCCGCTTCGCCGGCGAAAGTCAGCGCGCCGTTATCGGGCGCAATGCGGTAAGCCAGGACGCGAAACTCCGGACGTACGCCAACGTAGAGATACTCTTTATTCGGGCTCACCACCATCGGCTGAACCTGACCCGGGGCATCCACAACCTGAACAAGCTTCAGGTTACCCTCAAGATCGAGACTCCAGACATGAATCTGCTGGCTTTCCGGGCTGGCGGTATAAACGGTTTGTTTCATGACTGCTCCTTTCCTCACTGCACAGGGAAAACGTATACATTTCATTCATCAAGCTGCTGAGCTGATGCAATGTATAGACTCTTTTAACGGTAGATGCTGAAAAATTTGCCCCGCAGGCATAGCGGTGTACCATCATGCCAGGCAATTTTTTCATCATTAACCGGAAACAACACATGACATCACGCGTGATTGCACTGGATTTAGACGGCACCCTGCTCACCTCCAACAAAACTATCCTGCCCGCCTCGCTGGAAGCCCTGGCCCGCGCCAGAGCGGCAGGGTTCCAGGTGATCGTCGTCACTGGCCGACATCACGTCGCTATCCATCCTTTTTATCAGGCACTGGCTCTGGATACACCTGCAATTTGTTGTAATGGCACTTATTTGTATGATTATCAGGCAAAAAAGGTTCTGCAGTCCGATCCGATGCCGGTTGATAAAGCGTTGAGCCTGACCGATATGCTCGCCGCGCACGATATTCACGGCCTGATGTATGTCGACGACGCAATGCTCTATGAACGTCCGACCGGGCACGTTATCCGTACTAGCCGCTGGGCACAGTCGCTGCCCGTCGAGCAGCGTCCGGTGTTCACCCAGGTCGCTTCGCTGGCGCAGGCCGCCCGCGACGTCGAGTCGGTGTGGAAGTTTGCCCTCACCGATGAAGATATACCTAAGCTGCAGCAGTTCGCCCTTGATGTGGGTCAGACGCTGGGTCTGGAGTGCGAATGGTCGTGGCACGATCAGGTCGATATCGCCCGCGCGGGCAACAGCAAAGGCAAGCGCCTGACGCAGTGGGTGGAAGCACAGGGCCTGTCCATGCAGGACGTGGTGGCCTTTGGCGATAACTATAATGACCTCAGCATGCTGGAAGCCGCCGGAACCGGCGTGGCGATGGGCAATGCAGTTGAGGAAGTCAAAGCGCGCGCCAACGTGGTCATTGGCGAAAACGAAAGCAACAGTATTGCCGACTTCATCAACCGCAACCTGCTGTAATCAGGCGGCAATCGATACGCTTTTAATCTGCGCATACAGCCATTGACCTGGCGTGACCCCCAGGTCATCTCTGGCCCACGGGCTGATGCGCGCCCACAGCGGACGGCCGCTGACGTTCAGCTGCACTTCGATCTGTCCGTGTGTTTCAAGACACTGCACGACCCGCGCCGGCAAAATATTGCGAATGCTGGTCTGCTGCGGCTGTTCGAGCACCAGCGAGACGTCGGAGGCCTGAATGCGAATTCGCGTCGCCTCGCCGATTGGCCGATCGAGATAGTTCACCCAGATCTGCTGCTCGCCCAGCGCCAGCGCGGTCATGGCATAACGGGGATGCTGTGCTGCAACGGACACGTTCAGTATTGTGCTCTGCTGATCCGGCGGCAGCCACGGATGCATCACGCTGCTGCTCCATACCTCCTCCAGATCGCCAAAGGCTTTGACGCTCCCCTCCTCCAGCACCAGCACCTTATCCGCCAGATGTTGAATCTCATCAAGCGAGTGGCTGACGTAGAGCATCGGGATATGTATTTCCCGCGCCAGCCGCTGCAGGTACGGCAGAAGCTCACGTTTACGAGGGATATCCAGCGAAGCCAGCGGCTCATCAAGCAGCAACAGCTCAGGTGCGGTGAGAAGCGCTCTGCCAATCGCCACACGCTGCTTTTCTCCGCCGGACAGCCCCCCCGGCAGGCGATCAAGCAGCGGTTCGATACCGAGCAGCGCCACCAGCTTATCAAACTGACCGGCCATACTTTTCGCCATGCCGTACTTCAGATTGCCGCGCACCTTATAGTGCGGAAACAGGCGTGCATCCTGAAACACATAGCCCACCCGCCGCTTTTCCGGGGCCAGGCAGATGCGTTTTTCCGTGTCATTTAAAACCCTGCCGTTGAGCACAATTCGCCCTTTCTGCGGCCGGGTCAGGCCGCTGATGGCATTAATCAGGGAGGTTTTGCCTGCGCCGGAGACGCCAAAAACGGCGGTGATACCGCTGGCAGGCAGCGTTTCATCGATACTCAGGCAGTGGCTGCCCAGCGTCTGGGTAAAATGGAGTTCAAGCATGGTTATTTCCCCGTCCGCACGCGGCTGAGCCGCGCCAGCCATTCAGAAACCAGCAGCGAAACCAGCGCCAGCACGATGGAAATCAAACATAAGCGCGCGGCGGCCCCTTCGCCGCCGGGGGTTTGAATCAGGGTATACATCGCCGAAGGAATAGTGCGCGTTTCTCCCGGGATATTGGAGACAAAGGTAATAGTGGCGCCAAACTCCCCTAGCGAACGGGCGAAGGCCAGAACGGTACCGACGATAATGCCCGGCAGCGTCAGCGGCAGCGTTATCGTAAAAAACACCCGCCAACGGCCCGCCCCCAGAGTTCGCGCCGCCTGTTCCAGCTTCACGTCCACCCCTTCCAGCGCCAGACGAATGGCCCGCACCATCAGCGGAAAGGACATGACCGCCGCCGCCAGCACCGCCCCGCGCCAGCTGAAGGCAAAGGTCAAACCGAACCAGTCATATAGCCAGCTGCCGATAAAACCGCGCCGACCCATGGCAATCAACAGCAGGTACCCCACCACCACCGGCGGCAGCACCAGCGGCAGGTGGATAATACTGTCGAGCAGCGCCTTTCCGGGGAAATTGCGCCGCACCAGCAGCCATGAGATAAAAATCCCAAAAGGTAAGCTTAACACCACCGCCAGGGATGAGACTTTCAGGCTCAGCAGTACCGCCTGCCATTCGGGATCGCTTAAAATCATTAGCGGGTGGTAAATCCGTATTGTTTGAAGATGGCGGCCGCCTGCGGTCCTTTCAGGTAGTCGTAAAATCCGGTGACGGTGGCATTTTTATGCCCGTCGACGATAGCCAGCGGGTATTCAACTTTCTTGTGCGAATCTTCCGGGAACGTCCCGACCACTTTCACACCTTTGCTCGCCACCGCATCGGAACCGTAGACGATACCCAGCGGGGCTTCGTTACGCTCAACCAGCGCCAGCGCTCCGCGCACGTCTTCAGCCGGTGCCAGTTTCGGCGCCAGCGTCTCCCAGGCACCCAGTTTTTGCAGCGCTTCTTTGGCGTAGATACCTGCCGGCACGTGCTCCGGGTCGCCAACGGCCAGACGGCCGCCTTTCAGCAGGCTGGTCCAGTCGGTTTTGTTGTTAATCACTATGTCGCCCTGCGCGCTGGCTTCAGGCGCGACAACGACCAGGCTGTTGCCAAGCAGCGTTGCACGCGAGGCGGTATCAATCGCTTTTTTCTCGACCGCGTAATCCATCCATTTCTGGTCGGCAGAGATAAACAGATCCGCAGGCGCGCCGGCTTCGATTTGCCGTGCCAGCGTGGATGAAGAGGCAAACGAGGAGACCACATCGACGTTTTTCTCTTTCTTATAGGCCTTCGCAATATCCTGCATTGCATTCGTTAACGATGCCGCGGCAAACACCGTAATTTTCCCTTCTTCTGCCAGCGCGTGCCCTGCGACGGAAAGTGTTAGCGTCGCTCCGGCAAACAAGGGTAACCATTGACGTGCCATCTGAAACTCCTGTAGTTGCGTTATGTATATGACAATATAACGATAAGATCAGGGTTTTCCCAGCGCGAATTGGTGGTAGCCAGAGGAGGATCAAAAGAGGGTGAAAAAAAGAAAAGAACGAGGAAATGAAAACGCCCGGAAAACCGGGCGCCGGGAAATCAGTTGTTCTGCTGGCCGCGATCTTTGTGACCTGCGCCGGAGAAGATGTTAAACACTTCGCCCAGACCGTAAATCAGACCGAGGATGATGGCCATCACCACCGGGACCATGACAACGGCAAAAACCAGACTTTTCAATAGCTCTAACATGGTTGGCTCCAGAAAGTACGAATGCTTTATTGTAACCGCTTCAGCTGGAAAAACACGCCCCATTTGTGCGGTGGCTGGCCGATAACGGCGACAGATGCATCTTGCAAGATGCCCGCTATCGGTCACAATACTCTTTTTTGCCAGGATATCATTATGCAGGCTGAAATTCTTCTGACCCTCAAGCTACAGCAGCGCCTGTTTGCCGATCCGCGTCGTATCGCCCTGTTAAAACAGATCGATTCCACCGGTTCGATTAGCCAGGGCGCGAAAAACGCGGGCATTAGCTATAAAAGCGCATGGGACGCCATCAATGAGATGAACCAGCTCAGCGAACAGACGCTGGTGGACAGGGCTACCGGCGGTAAAGGCGGCGGCGGCGCCGTGCTGACCCGCTACGGACAGCGGCTGATCCAGCTGTACGATCTGCTGGCGCAAATTCAGCAAAAAGCTTTCGATGTGTTGAGCGACGACGATGCCCTGCCTCTCGACAGCCTGCTGGCCGCTATTTCGCGCTTCTCGCTGCAGACCAGCGCGCGTAACCAGTGGTTTGGTACTATCACCGGCCGCGACCACCAGCAGGTACAGCAGCATGTCGACGTGCTCCTTGCCGATCGTCAGACCCGCTTAAAAGTCGCTATCACCGCGCAGAGCGCAGAGCGCCTTGGCCTGGATGAGGGTCAGGAAGTGCTGGTGCTACTGAAGGCTCCCTGGGTGGGGATGACTCAGGATCCGGCGGTTGCCAAAGAGGCCGATAACCAACTCGCCGGGCGGATCAGCCATATCGAATACGGCCCGGAACAGTGTGAAGTGCTGATGGCGCTGCCTGATGGCCAGAGTTTGTGCGCCACCCTACCGCTGGAACAGACCCGAAAACTGGCAGAAGGTGCTGAGGCGATAGCATATTTTAATGCCGATCGAATCATTCTCGCCACGTTATGCTGACGGCATTGACATTGCGCGCGTGACGTCGTATCCCTGTGGCAAATCGCTGCAAAAAGTGGGATACACAATGTCATCATTGCAAATTTCGCAAGGCACGTTTCGCCTGAGCGACACAAAAACGTTAAAAATCGAGCACCTCACCGTTGGCGCTGGCGAGAGCTGGGCCTTCGTCGGCAGCAACGGCAGCGGGAAGTCGGCGCTGGCTCGCGCGCTGTCCGGTGAGCTCACCCTGCTGTCCGGCCAGTATGAAAACCGCTTTTCCCGGGTAACCCGCCTCTCCTTCGAACAGCTGCAGAAGCTGGTCAGCGATGAATGGCAACGCAACAATACGGACCTACTCAGCCCAGGCGAAGAGGACACCGGCCGCACGACGGAAGAGATTATTCAGGAAGAGTCCAAAGACGCCGCCCGCTGCGCGCGTCTGGCGGAGTTGTTTGGCATTACTTCTTTGCTCCAGCGCCGCTTTAAATACCTCTCCACCGGAGAAACGCGTAAAACGCTGCTCTGTCAGGCGCTGATGACGCAGCCGGACCTGTTGATTCTCGATGAGCCGTTTGACGGCCTGGACGTGGCTTCCCGCCAGCAGCTTGCCGGGCTGCTGGCGCGGTTGCACCTCGAAGGGCTCACGCTGGTCCTGGTACTCAACCGCTTCGACGAAATCCCGTCGTTTGTCCAGTTTGCCGGCGTGCTGGCCGATTGCACCCTGAGCGAAACCGGCGAAAAGCAGGCGCTGCTGCAACAGGCGCTGATTGCCCAGCTGGCGCACAGTGAAAAACTGGCTGGCATGAGCTTACCGGAACCAGACGCCCCCGCCGCCCGCCATGCTCTCGACGCCGGGGCCCCGCGCATCGTCCTGCGGGATGGCGTGGTGTCATACAACGACCGGCCGATCATCGAGCGCCTGAGCTGGACGGTTAACCCCGGTGAGCACTGGCAGATCGTCGGTCCCAACGGCGCCGGGAAATCGACCCTGCTCAGTCTGGTGACCGGCGACCATCCGCAGGGCTACAGCAACGACCTGACCCTCTTTGGCCGCCGCCGCGGCAGCGGTGAAACCATCTGGGACATCAAAAAGCATATTGGCTACGTCAGCAGCAGTCTGCATCTTGAGTACCGCGTCAGTACCACGGTTCGCAACGTGATCCTGTCGGGTTATTTCGACTCTATCGGTATTTATCAGGCCGTTTCTGATAAGCAGCGCAAGCTGGTGCAGAACTGGCTGGATATACTGGGAATCGACAAACGTACCGCCGATGCGCCGTTCCACAGTCTCTCCTGGGGACAACAACGGCTGGCGCTGATCGTCCGGGCGCTGGTGAAGCATCCGACGCTGTTGATTCTTGACGAGCCCCTGCAGGGACTGGATCCGCTTAACCGTCAGCTGGTACGGCGCTTCGTGGATGTTTTGATTAGCGAAGGTGCCACTCAGCTGCTGTTTGTCTCCCATCACGCCGAAGATGCGCCGGACTGCATTACCCATCGTCTGGAGTTTGTGCGCAGTGGAGACGGTTACACTTATCAGGTCGGTCCACTCACGGACTGAGCCAAAACAGGGGGCCATGCCCCCCTGTTTTTTTTCAGAGAAATAACCAGAAAAACAATCAACATGCTGTTTTTAAACACTAAAAAGTAAAAATATCGCATTATGTCTTTTAGTGTAAGCGATTCCACCAATTTGGCCTGTGTCACACTTTCCACTTCTTTGATATGCTATCTTCATCACACACGATAAGCCTATTGGAGCGAATCATGAAAGTACTGGTTACAGGTGGTAGCGGTTACATTGGAAGTCATACCTGCGTTCAACTGCTGCTGCAGGGACATGAAGTGATTATTCTCGACAATCTCTGCAACAGTAAGCGCAGCGTATTGCCGGTCATTGAACGTCTCGGCGGGAAAACAGCCACCTTTGTCGAAGGCGATATTCGTAATGAAGCGCTGATGACGGAAATTCTGCACGATCACGCTATTGAAGCAGTGATCCACTTTGCCGGCCTGAAAGCCGTCGGCGAATCCGTCGCGAAGCCGCTGGAATACTACGACAATAACGTCACCGGTACACTTAAATTAGTTTCCGCCATGCGCGCCGCTGGCGTGAAGAACTTTATTTTTAGCTCCTCCGCGACCGTCTACGGCGATCAGCCGAAGATCCCTTATGTCGAAAGCTTCCCGACCGGTACGCCGCAGAGCCCGTATGGCAAAAGCAAGCTGATGGTCGAACAAATTCTGACCGACCTGCAAAAAGCCCAGCCGGACTGGAGCATTGCGCTGCTGCGTTACTTCAACCCGGTCGGCGCGCATCCGTCAGGCGACATGGGCGAAGATCCGCAGGGTATCCCGAACAACCTGATGCCTTATATCGCGCAGGTGGCCGTTGGTCGTCGCGAATCGCTGGCCGTTTTCGGCAATGATTATCCGACCCCTGACGGTACCGGCGTACGCGACTATATCCACGTCATGGACCTCGCCGACGGCCACGTTGCGGCGATGGAAAAACTGGCGGGCCGCGAAGGCGTACACATTTATAACCTCGGCGCAGGCGTCGGCAGCAGCGTCCTCGACGTGATCAATGCCTTCAGTAAAGCCTGCGGCAAACCTGTTAATTACCACTTCGCGCCGCGCCGCGATGGCGACCTCCCGGCCTACTGGGCGGATGCCGAAAAGGCCGACCGCGAGCTGAACTGGCGCGTTACGCGCGACCTTGACGAGATGGCGCAGGACACCTGGCACTGGCAGTCCCGTCATCCGCAGGGTTACCCAGACTAAGGAACCGTCATGAGCGTATTTAACCCCGTCGACCATCCGCATCGTCGTTATAACCCGTTAACCGGGCAGTGGATTCTGGTATCACCGCATCGCGCCAGGCGCCCCTGGCAAGGGGCGCAGGAAACGCCGGCAAAAGCAACCTTGCCGGCGCACGATCCGGATTGTTTTCTGTGTCCGGGTAACACCCGCGTCACCGGCGACACGAACCCGAATTACACCGGTACCTACGTGTTTACCAATGACTTTGCGGCATTGATGACCGACACGCCCGATGCCCCGAATAGCGACGATCCGCTGATGCGCTGTCAAAGCGCACGCGGCACCAGCCGGGTCATCTGCTTCTCGCCGGATCACAGCAAAACGCTGCCTGAGCTGAGCGTTGAAGCGCTGGAAGAGGTGGTTAATACGTGGCAGGAACAGACGGCTGAGCTGGGCCAAACCTATCCGTGGGTGCAGGTGTTTGAGAATAAAGGCGCGGCGATGGGCTGCTCCAACCCGCACCCGCACGGGCAGGTCTGGGCCAACAGCTTCCTGCCAAATGAGGCGGAACGCGAAGATCGTTTGCAAAAAGAGTATTTCGCCGCTCAGGGTTCGCCGATGCTGGTGGATTACGTTCAGCGCGAATTAGCCGACGGCAGCCGGACTGTCGTCGAAACAGAACATTGGCTGGCCGTCGTACCTTACTGGGCGGCCTGGCCTTTTGAGACGCTGCTGCTGCCGAAGGCACACATTCAGCGCCTCACCGATTTAACCGCAGCCCAGCGTAGCGATCTTGCGCTGGCGCTGAAAAAGCTGACCAGCCGTTACGACAACCTGTTCAAGTGCTCATTCCCTTATTCCATGGGCTGGCACGGGGCGCCGTTCAATAACGAAGAGAATAATCACTGGCAGCTACACGCTCACTTTTATCCGCCGCTGCTGCGCTCTGCGACGGTGCGTAAATTTATGGTCGGCTACGAAATGCTGGCTGAAACTCAGCGCGATTTGACGGCTGAACAAGCCGCCGAACGCCTGCGGGCAGTGAGCGACGTCCATTTTCGCGAATCCGGAGAATAACAATGAGTCTGAAAGAGAAAACCCAAACCCTGTTTGCTGAAAAGTTCGGCTACCCTGCGACCCACGTTATTCAGGCACCGGGCCGCGTCAATCTGATCGGCGAACATACCGACTACAACGACGGCTTCGTGCTGCCCTGCGCGATTGATTATCAGACGGTGATCAGCTGCGCGCCGCGCACGGACCGTATTGTCCGGGTGATTGCCGCCGATTATGACAATCAGAGCGACGAGTTCTCCCTTGATAAGCCGATTGTCAGCCACGAGACCCAACAGTGGTCAAACTACGTCCGCGGAGTGGTAAAACACCTGCAGAAGCGCAATAACCATTTTGGCGGCGCCGATCTGGTGATCAGCGGTAATGTGCCGCAGGGGGCGGGGTTAAGCTCTTCCGCTTCGCTGGAAGTGGCCGTCGGAACCGTGTTCCAGCAGCTGTATCATCTGCCGCTGGACGGGGCGCAAATTGCCCTCAACGGTCAGGAAGCGGAGAACCAGTTCGTCGGCTGCAACTGCGGCATCATGGACCAGCTTATCTCAGCGCTGGGTAAGAAAGATCACGCGCTGCTGCTTGACTGCCGCACATTAGGAACCAAGGCCGTCTCGATGCCGAAAGGCGTCGCGGTGGTGATCATCAACAGTAATTTTAAACGTACTCTGGTCGGTAGCGAATACAACACCCGTCGCGAACAGTGTGAGACCGGCGCGCGTTTCTTCCAGCAGCCTGCGCTGCGCGACGTCAAAATCGCCGAGTTCAATGCCGTTGCCCATGAGCTGGATCCGGTGGTTGCGAAACGCGTCCGCCATGTCCTGACCGAAAATGCGCGTACGCTCGAAGCCGCCACCGCGCTGGAAAAAGGCGACCTCAAGCGTATGGGTGAACTGATGGCGGAATCTCATGCCTCGATGCGCGATGATTTTGAAATTACCGTTCCGCAAATTGACACGCTGGTGGAGATCGTCAAAGCCACCATCGGCGATAAAGGCGGCGTACGCATGACCGGCGGCGGATTTGGCGGCTGCGTCGTGGCGCTGGTGCCGGAAGAGTGCGTTGATACCGTTAAGCAAGCCGTCGCGCAGCAGTATGAAGCGAAAACCGGCATCAAAGAGACCTTCTACGTGTGCAAACCGTCACAGGGGGCCGGCCAGTGCTAAACCAAACGACAGACCTGGCGCCGGACGGGCAGCCGTGGAATCTGATCACCCTGCGGAATAATGCCGGGATGGTGGTCACGCTGATGGACTGGGGCGCAACATTATTATCCGCCCGGGTACCGCTGGCCAACGGCGAAGTACGCGAAGCGCTGCTCGGCTGCGCAACGCCGGAAAACTATACCCGCCAGGCGGCCTATCTCGGCGCCTCCGTGGGCCGCTATGCCAACCGTATCGCCAACAGCCGGTTTACTCTGGATGGCCAGACGATCCAACTGACCCCTTCTAACGAAGCCGGTCATCAGCTGCACGGCGGGCCAGACGGCTTTGACAAACGTCGCTGGCAGATCGTTAGCGCCGACGAACATCAGGCGCTGTTTGCCCTCGCTTCTGATGACGGCGACCAGGGTTTTCCCGGCAACCTGAAAGCCACGGCGCACTACCGTCTTACTGAAGATAACCGCATCGCTATTGAGTATCGTGCGACGGTTGACAGGCCCTGTCCGGTCAACCTGACCAACCACGTCTACTTCAACCTCGACGGCGGGCAGACGGACGTCCGCAATCACCAGCTGCAAATTTTCGCCGACAGCTACCTGCCGGTGGAGAGCGACGGCATTCCGGGCGGCCATTTGCAGGACGTCGCCCGGACCAGCTTCGATTTTCGCTCGCCGAAAACCGTAGCGGTCGATTTTCTTCGCGATGCCGATCAGCAGAAAGTCAAAGGGTATGATCATGCTTTCCTGCTACAGGCAAAAGGCGATGCCCGCAAGGCGGCGGCCCATGTCTGGTCTCAGGATGGTCAACTGCAGATGGCGGTGTATACCTCCGCCCCTGCCCTGCAGTTTTATTCTGGTAATTACCTGGGCGGTACGCCGTCGCGTACCGAACAGCCGTACGCCGACTGGCAAGGTCTGGCGCTGGAGAGTGAATTTCTGCCGGATTCACCCAATCACCCGGAATGGCCCCAGCCCGACTGCATATTGCGCCCGGGCGAGGAGTACGTCAGTCTGACGGAATATCAGTTTATTGCCCGATAAGCCCCCGCCCTCCTGATGGAGGGCTTTTTTTCGCCATTTTGCTGCAAATTACGCCACTTACAGACAAAAATATAACCGCCGTTTTACAAGCATCTTACACTGAGCCACTATTTTCGCTATGGTTAGGGATAAGCATTGCCGTGGCTCAAATCGCGGCAATATAATGAGAATTGTTATCATTCAAACAAAGCTTGAGGAGTAAGTGTATGGCTGTAACTAAGCTGGTACTGGTCCGTCATGGCGAAAGCCAATGGAACAATGAAAACCGTTTCACCGGTTGGTACGACGTCGATCTGTCCGAGAAAGGCGTAGGTGAAGCAAAAGCGGCAGGTAAACTGCTGAAAGACGAAGGCTTCAGCTTCGATTTTGCTTATACCTCTGTGCTGAAACGTGCCATCCATACTCTGTGGAACGTCCTGGATGAACTGGATCAGGCCTGGCTGCCGGTTGAGAAATCCTGGAAACTGAACGAGCGTCACTACGGGGCATTGCAGGGTCTGAACAAAGCTGAAACCGCTGAGAAATACGGTGATGAGCAGGTTAAACAGTGGCGCCGTGGCTTTGCCATTACTCCGCCGGAGCTGACCAAAGACGACGAGCGCTACCCGGGCCACGATCCGCGTTATGCTAAACTGACCGATAAAGAGCTGCCGGTAACCGAAAGCCTGGCGCTGACCATCGAGCGCGTTGTGCCTTACTGGAACGAAACCATTCTGCCGCGTCTGAAAAGCGGTGAGCGCGTGATTATCGCCGCTCACGGCAACTCCCTGCGTGCGCTGGTGAAGTACCTGGACAATATGGGCGAAGACGAAATCCTTGAACTGAACATCCCGACCGGCGTACCGCTGGTTTATGAGTTCGATGAAAACTTCAAACCGATCAAACACTACTATCTGGGCAATGCGGATGAAATCGCTGCAAAAGCCGCCGCGGTAGCAAACCAGGGTAAAGCGAAATAATTTTCGCCAGCCATAAAAAAAGCGTGGATTCGTCCACGCTTTTTTATTGGCTCTGAATCCCGGCATCGCGACGCTCTGCCGGGCCAGGCGGCGGATTAACCGCGACGGGCTTTTACCGCATCCGCCAACTGACGCAGGATGGTATCGGTATCTTCCCAGCCGATGCAGGCATCGGTGATGCTTTTGCCATAGGCCAGCGGCACGCCGCTCTCCAGACTCTGGCTACCTTCCACCAGATGGCTTTCAATCATCACGCCCATAATTGCCTGCTCGCCGCTGGCAATCTGCCGGCAAACATCGGCGCCTACTTCCATCTGTTTTTTAAACTGCTTGCTTGAGTTTGCGTGGCTGAAATCAATCATGATCTGCGCCGGCAGGCCCGCTTTCGCCAGCCCAACCTTCACTTCAGCAACGTGCTTCGCGCTGTAGTTCGGCTCTTTGCCACCGCGCAGAATGATATGACAGTCGCTGTTGCCGCTGGTATTCACAATCGCCGAATGGCCCCATTTGGTCACTGACAGGAAGCAGTGCGGCGCGCCGGCGGCGTTGATCGCGTCAATTGCCACTTTTATTGTCCCGTCGGTCCCGTTTTTAAAACCTACCGGGCAAGAGAGGCCAGATGAAAGCTCGCGATGCACCTGGGATTCCGTGGTGCGTGCGCCGATGGCGCCCCAGCTCATCAGGTCAGCGACGTACTGCGGGGTGATCATATCGAGGAATTCACCCGCCGCAGGCAGTCCGCTGTCGTTAATCTCCAGCAGCAGCTTACGCGCAATGCGCAGGCCGTCGTTGATGCGGAAGCTGTTATCCATATGCGGATCGTTGATTAACCCTTTCCAGCCAACGGTGGTACGCGGTTTTTCAAAGTAAACGCGCATCACCACTTCCAGCTCGCCCTTCAGCTCTTCACGCAGCGTCAGCAGGCGTTCAGCATACTCTTTCGCAGCGGCAGGATCGTGGATAGAACACGGGCCAATCACCACCAGCAGACGATCGTCGTTGCCTTTCAGGATCTGATGGATCGCTTTACGAGAGTGCGCCACGGTGTTAGCAGCATTTTCGGTCGCGGGGAACTTTTCCAGGAGGGCAACGGGAGGTAATAATTCGTTGATCTCTTTAATACGTAAATCGTCGTTCTGATAATTCATTTTCTTTCCAGCGTTGCCATACTTAATCAATTGTGTGCAATGCTTTCAATCTAACTCGCCGTCAGAAAAGTGTAAACAGACTTTTACAGTCACAAGGGTAATTCACTGATTAAACAGATAAAAACAATACAAACCATAAAAATGGCGAAAAAAAGAGCCTTAACATCAGTTTTATACTCTGAAAAATTATCATATGTAAATATTATATATTGCACTGACGGGGGAATGATTCGACATTACTCCGTCTCCCCGTGCTTTCACCCTATTGTTGCCTCATTTGCGGCTTGTTGCAGACACATGCCGCCGTACCTTGCCCTATCGACATTGGCTGATGGAACAGACGCCTGATTGTGGTTAATCTGTAATAAGGTCAGAGACTAATTGATAAAATAATGACAGGATTCTGTAATGGCCCATGCTCACACTCCGTCAGAAACCACCGATCGCGGTAACGAAAAACGCCTGTTGCAGGCTTTCATCGTCACCGCCGGCTTTATGCTTGTTGAAGCCATCGGCGGTGTCGTTTCCGGCTCGCTGGCGCTGCTGGCTGATGCCGGTCACATGCTTACCGATTCAGCCGCTCTGTTATTTGCGCTACTCGCGGTCCGCTTCGCCAGCCGTCCACCCAATACCCGTCACACCTTCGGCTGGCTGCGTCTGACCACGCTGGCGGCCTTCGTCAACGCCATTGCGCTGGTTGTGATTACCATTCTGATTGTCTGGGAAGCAATTCAACGCTTTAACCATCCTCAGCCCGTTGCCGGCACCACAATGATGGTGATTGCCGTTGCCGGGCTTCTGGCGAACATACTGGCATTCTGGATCCTGCACCGCGGCAGTGAAGCAAGAAATCTTAATGTCCGCGCGGCCGCCTTACACGTACTGGGCGACTTGCTGGGTTCGGTCGGGGCGATCGTTGCCGCTCTCGTGATTCTCACCACCGGCTGGACGCCAATTGACCCGATTTTGTCGGTGCTGGTCTCATGTCTGGTACTGCGCAGCGCCTGGCGGCTGTTGCAGGAAAGTTTGAACGAACTGCTGGAAGGGGCGCCGCGGTCATTAGATGTCGAGGGGTTAAAGCGGGATTTACGCCGTTCGGTGGCGGAAGTCCGCGATGTGCATCACGTCCACGTCTGGCTGGTTGGTGAAAAAACGGTCATGACGCTGCATGTTCAGGTTGTCCCGCCGCACGATCACGATGCCTTGCTGAATCGTATCCAGGCCTTTTTGCAGCATAAATATAATATCGGGCATGTGACCGTGCAGATGGAGTACCAGCCCTGTAACGGCCCGGAATGCCATCTCAACATGACGCACGCCGGGCACGCCCCTCATCACCACCATTAGCGAGAAAACGCGTGAGAACCTCGCTCACGCGCGCTGTTCATCCACATCCGACTGCCGTTAAGGGCAATAAAGGTCAAAAGCAGATATTCCAGCGACATCGCGTAGACGCCCTGAAGGGCAAAAATCACCACGCTGATGACGTTGATGATCACCCAAAGCAGCCAGTTTTCGACATATTTACGGGTCATCAAAATCATGGCGGCGATCGACAGCACCATCATGCAGGAGTCCCAGAACGGGAAGGCATCCGGCTGCAGTTCCGGCATCGTGACCTGCAGTCCCAGGCTCTGCATAAGCGTGACCGCGATCCGCGTCAGAAAGGCAAAGACCGGATTAATGAAGACCGTCATCAGCGCAATTGCCGCAATACAAGCCGTCAGCCAGCCCAGCGCCTTCGGTAATGGCAACCAGCGAATACGCAGTTCGGCTTCATGGCTGCTGGTTTGCCGGGACCAGGCGTACCAGCCATAAACGTTGGCGGCAAAGAAAAAGACCTGTAGCAGCAGGCTGGCATAAAGCTGAATCTGAAAGAAAATAATGGCAAACAAGGTGACGTTGACCAGCCCAAATGCATAGTTGCTGATCTTTTCCAGACTCGCCAGCCAGATACACAGCAGCCCGGCAAGCGTGCCGACCGCCTCGATCCATGATAAGTCGTATCCGCCGGCGCCGATGGGTATATGCACCAGAATATTCTGCGTACTAAAAAAATCCATATTTTCCCCGCACTGTATTGATTGCGTAATTAACCACTATCCCCGAAGTGTAGCCGCAAAATCCAGCATTCTGTTCAGCGGGACTAATGCGCCGGCGCGCAGCTGCGCATCGACCTTAATTTCGTGTTCGGGGCCACCGTTTTCCAGCCCCTCTGCAATCGCTTGCAGGCCGTTCATCGCCATCCACGGACAGTGGGCGCAGCTACGACAGGTTGCCCCTTCTCCCGCCGTCGGTGCTTCCAGCAGCTCTTTTTCCGGTACCGCCTGCTGCATTTTGTAGAAGATCCCGCGATCGGTGGCGACAATGAGCTGGCGCGCCGGAAGCGTTTTAGCCGCGGCAATCAGCTGGCTGGTAGACCCTACCGCATCCGCCATATCCACAATGGACTGCGGTGATTCAGGATGCACCAGAATGGCGGCATCGGGGTAGAGGGCTTTCATCCGCGTTAACGCCTGGGTTTTAAACTCATCGTGGACAATACAGGCGCCCTGCCAGCACAAAACATCTGCCCCGGTTTGCCGCTGCACGTACCGCCCTAAGTGCCGGTCGGGCGCCCAGAGAATTTTTTCCCCGAGGCTGTCGAGATGTTCAATAAGTTCAACGGCAATACTGGAAGTCACAACCCAATCGGCACGCGCTTTAACCGCCGCTGAGGTGTTGGCATAAACAACGACGGTACGATCCGGGTGGGCATCGCAGAACGCGTTGAACTCCTCAATCGGGCAGCCGAGATCCAGAGAACACTCGGCATTCAGCGTTGGCATCAGGATGGTTTTTTCCGGGCTGAGAATTTTTGCCGTTTCCCCCATGAAGCGCACTCCGGCCACCAGCAACGTCGAGGCGGAATGGCGGGCGCCGAAACGAGCCATTTCCAGAGAATCAGCGATACAGCCGCCGGTCTCTTCAGCCAGCTGCTGAATTTCAGGGTCAGTATAGTAATGAGCAACCATCACCGCATCGCGCTCGCGCAGCAGACGTTTAATCTTTTCACGGTAAAAGTGTTTTTCATCGCGACTTAATGGCAATGGTTTCGGCGGGAAAGGATAAATCGCCGTTTCAGGGTCAAACATTACGCTCATCTTGCAATCTCGTTTTACTGGCTTAACTCAAATACCGTTAATATGCCTTCAGAGGGCATAGCGGCGGTCATGATGTTTTATATGCTAAACAAGATAGCGGATTGTACAGAAAATGTCGTGCGGAATTTATTGTCGTCTGAAGGCAAAAAAAGGAGGATTAATATTTATGGAGGGAAAACAACAGATAGCAAAAAGGCGCCTTTTTACATTGGTGGGTCGTGCAGGATAACGCGCTTTGCTCGCCCTTCGGGCCGTCGCCGCCAGCGGCTCCGTTGTCTCGCCTTGCTCGACTCGAACCTGCCGCAGGTTCGAATCGTTAAATTCTGCGCATAGCAAAAAGGCGCCTTTAGGGCGCCTTTTTACATTGGTGGGTCGTGCAGGATTCGAACCTGCGACCAATTGATTAAAAGTCAACTGCTCTACCAACTGAGCTAACGACCCCTTTCGGGACTTAATACTTGCAATATTCAGGATGCCGGGTGGTGCAGGATGACTGGCTTTCGCTGGCCTTGTGGGCCGTTGCTACGTAACCTTATCCTTCACATTTAACATCAACTTCAATGTTAAAGTGGTGGGTCGTGCAGGATTCGAACCTGCGACCAATTGATTAAAAGTCAACTGCTCTACCAACTGAGCTAACGACCCGCTCGGGTACTACCTGAATTTTTTCACTCGTCACCAATCTTAAACTGGTGGGTCGTGCAGGATGACTCGCTTTCGCTCGCCCTGTGGGCCGTTGCTACGCAACGTTATCCTTCACGTTCAACATCTGAGTTCGATGTTAAATTGGTGGGTCGTGCAGGATTCGAACCTGCGACCAATTGATTAAAAGTCAACTGCTCTACCAACTGAGCTAACGACCCGAGTGGTGGGTGATGACGGGATCGAACCGCCGACCCCCTCCTTGTAAGGGAGGTGCTCTCCCAGCTGAGCTAATCACCCGATACTACGCTGGATACTACATCTGACTAAAGTCAGCGGTGGTTCGTGGAGGAAGACTCGGCTTTGCCTCGCCCTGTGGGCCGTTGCTGACGCAACGTTATCCTTCACGTTTTACTACCGTTCCACCCTGGTAGTTAGTGGTGGGTCGTGCAGGATTCGAACCTGCGACCAATTGATTAAAAGTCAACTGCTCTACCAACTGAGCTAACGACCCACTTTTTTCGTCGCTTCAGGCTTGTTCGATATCCCGTGGCAACGGCGGCATATATTACTGATTTAAGAATTCAGCGCAACAAGTATTTCGATAAAAAACATCTGACTGCTTAGGATTCACGCGACAAGACCAGAAATAATGCGATTTCTGGTCATGCCATAATCACCCAAGGGCATTAAGACGTTTCTGAGCCTGTTTCGCGCCATCGGTGCCAGGGAATTTACTGACTACCTGTTGGTAAACAGCCTTCGCCTTCGCGGTATCACCTTTATCCTGCATAATCACGCCGACCTTAAACATGGCATCAGGCGCTTTCGGGGATTTAGGGTAATTCTTCACCACGGAAGCAAAATAGTAAGCGGCATCATCTTTTTTCCCCTTATTGTAATTCAACTGACCGAGCCAGTAGTTCGCGTTCGGCTGATAGGTTGAATCCGGGTACTTTTTGACGAAATTCTGAAATGCTGCCAGCGCGTCATCCTGGCGGGATGGATCCTTCACCAGCGCAATAGCCGCATTGTAGTCCGTATTTGCATCTCCGGTTGAAGCAGGAGCGCCGGTAGAGGCCGCTGGCGCCGCGGTAGCCGCCGCACCCTGATCGCCTACCGAAGACGATGGCTGTGCACCTGCCGCCGCCCCACCGCTGCTCAGACCGTCGATCTGTAACAGAATTTGCTTCTGGCGTTCGACAACCTGATTGAGCTGATACTGGCTTTCCTGAATCTGGCCGCGCAGGGAGTCAATATCATTCTGGTTATCGGAGAGCTGTTGCTGAAGTTGGGTTAAAAGCTGACTGTGAGCGTTAGAAATACGCTCGAGTTGAGTGACCCGGTCTTCGACCGAGCCTGAGCCGACACTACTGATTGGCGCCTGAGCAAAAGCGGCCCAGGGGGCCGCTATGCCAACCAGTAACGACAGACTCAACAGATGATGTCTGAAGTTACTGCTCATGCAATTCTCTTAGTAAACCAGTACGGCGCGACGGTTTTTAGCGTAAGCCGCTTCGTCATGGCCCAGTACTGCAGGTTTTTCTTTACCGTAAGAAACGATGGAGATCTGGTCAGCAGAAACACCTTTGCCCTGCAGATACATCTTAACGGCGTTAGCACGACGCTCACCCAGAGCGATGTTGTATTCCGGCGTACCGCGTTCATCCGCGTGACCTTCAACAGTCACTTTATAGGATGGGTTGCTACGCAGGAAGTTAGCGTGCGCATCCAGCATTGCAGCGAAGTCAGAACGGATATCGTACTTGTCGAGATCGAAGTAAACGATGTTGTTCTGCTGCAGCTGCTGCATTTGCAGACGAGCTTGCTCTTCGGAAGACATGTTGCCACCGTTAGCGTTAGCATCCATACCAGTGCCGGCACCCAGCATGCCTTCACCGCTCTGGTCGTTGCTGGCGTTCTTGTTAGAAGAACACGCCGCGATTGCCATAACCGGCAGAGCGATCATCAGCCCTTTCAGCACTTTGTTCAGTTGCATTTCTTTGATTCCTTTAATAATCAATTATTTATTATCACAGATACGGAGACCAGGCAGGGAATTTTACCTGTCCATCAGTCGCCGGAAGACGCGCTTTGAAACGCCCATCTGTAGAAACCAGATTCAGCACGGATCCCATCCCCTGAGAAGAGCTGTAGATTACCATAGTGCCGTTAGGTGCCAGACTTGGCGTTTCATCCAGGAACGTTGACGACAGAACTTGTACGCCACCCGCTACCAGATCTTGTTTGGCAATGTGCTGCTGACCGTTGGCCGAGCTGACCATTACCATAAATTTACCGTCGCTGCTGACATCCGCATCCTGGTTCTGAGAACCTTCCCAGGAGATACGCTGCGGAGTACCGCCGCCGACGCTGACTTTATACACCTGCGGACGACCGGCCTGGTCGGAAGTAAAGGCCAGATTCTGACTATCCGGGAACCAGCTTGGTTCGGTGTTGTTGCTGCGACCATTGGTCACCTGGCGAATCTGACCCGAACCCAGATCCATCACATACAGGTTCAGGCTACCGGTTTTCGACAATGCGAATGCCAGTTTGCTGCCATCCGGCGAGAAGGCCGGAGCCCCGTTATGCTGCGGGAAGGAGGCTATCTGACGCACCGCGCCATTTGCCAGAGTCTGGACCACCAGCGCAGAACGGCCGCTTTCGAAGGTCACATAAGCCAGTTTAGAACCATCCGGAGACCATGCCGGAGACATCAGCGGCTGCGGTGAACGGTGGACAACAAACTGGTTATAACCATCGTAGTCGGAGACGCGCAGCTCATACGGGAACTGGCCGCCGTTAGTCTGCACAACGTAGGCAATACGGGTACGGAAGGCGCCCTTAATAGAGGTCAGCTTCTCGAATACCGCATCGCTGGCGGTGTGAGCCGCATAGCGCAGGTACTGTTTAGTCACCTTATAAGAGTTCTGCGCCAGAATCGTCCCCGGAGCACCGCCGGTATCAACCAGCTGGTAAGCCACGTTGTACGATCCGTCAGGGTTCCCGGTCACCTGACCGACAACCACCGCATCAATACCCAGCGCAGACCATGCCGCAGGTTGAACCTCTTGTGCCGTCCCCGGTTGCTGAGGCAGACGCGAGCGATCCAGTGGGTTGAACTTACCGCTGTTACGCAGGTCAGCCGCAACGACACCGCCAATATCTTCAGGCGCGGCACCCGGCCCTGCCCACTGGAACGGTACAACACCGATCGGGCGCGCCGAGTCCACCCCCTGGGTGATCTCGATACGTACTTCTGCGTGCAGCACCGCCGCCCACAGCATTAAAAAACCAAACGCTACTCGTAATGCCTGCTTCATCATATCTCCCTTATCCGGACGGAAAGCCCACGATAATTTAGCAGAATGTTAACAAACTCAAATACACAAAACTACCAAAACCCGGCGTCAGCCCTGGATTGTGTTCCCCCGCTCGCGCCGGGAAACACATCACTGCGGTTTGAAGTCCAGTGGTGCATTTTTGAACGTCTCATACACAGCCTGAGAAGGCGGTTTCGGGAACTTGCTCATCCGGCTGGTTGCCGCCAGCATCTGCTGACAGAAAGCAGGATCGCCTCCCTCCGACTTCACGCTCAATAACGTCCCGTCCTGAGCCAGGTTCACGCGTAACGTACATGTTTTACCTTTGTACGTGTCCCAGTCATAGAGATGCCCTTTAATCGCCGCCTGAACCTGCGAAATATAACTGGCAATCTCAGCCTGAGACGCGCCCCCCTGCCCCGGTTTACTTCCTTTAGCAGGAGATGAGCCTCCATTGCTACCGCTGGTGCTACCTTTAGGCGCATTCTTACCTGAACTCAGATCGCCGAGCAGGTCGTCTACGCCATCAGCATCTTTCGCTGCCGCGGCTTTTTTCGCTGCCGCGGCTTTCGCTGCGGCGGCCTTAGCTGCAGCAGCCTTGGCGGCTTTATCGGCTGCGGCTTTTTCCGCTGCTGCGGCTTTCGCTGCGGCAGCTTTTTCCGCTTTCTCCGCGGCGGCTTTCTCTGCTGCGGCGGCCTTTTCTGCTGCCGCTTTCTCAGAGGCGGCTTTTTGCGCCGCTGCTTTTTCTGCTGCTTTCTCAGCGGCTTTTTCCGCAGCAGCTTTCTCAGCCGCGGCCTGCTTAGCGGCTTCCTGCTGGGCTTTCTTCTCAGCCTGCTGCTGCGCTTTCTTCGCCGCATCGGCTTCGGCTTTCTTCTGGGCATCCGCCGCAGCTTTCGCCGCTTCGGCTTCTGCCTGTTTCTTCGCATCGGCTGCGGCTTTCGCTGCCGCAGCTTCCGCCGCTTTAGCCTGCGCGTCTGCCTTCGCTTTCGCGTCAGCAGCGGCTTTCGCTGCCGCTTCCTGTGCTTCTTTCGCCTGAGAATCCGCTTTGGCTTTCGCCGCTGCCGCCGCTTTCGCCGCCGCTTCTTCAGCCTGCTTCTGCTCTTCCTTCGCTTGCTTAGCCGCTTCCTGCGCCTGCAGACGATCCTGCTCAAGCTGCTTCAGACGCTCCTGCTCAGCGGCCTGCTTTTCACGCAGTTCTTCAGCCTGCTGCTGAGCCTGCTTTTCGCGCTGCTCGGCGGCACGGCGCGAGCTGGCCTGCTGCTGCTGCTGGCGGTTGTAATTATTCACCACCGCCCCAGGATCAACCATCACCGCATCAATGGAAGAACCTCCGCCGCCGCCGGCTGAGGCATCCAGATGCTCGTCGAACGAACTCCAGATCAGCAGCGCGATCAGAATGATGTGCAGCGCGACTGAAACTATGATCGCTCGTTTAAGCTTGTCGTTTTGTTCGGTTGCCTTTGACACTATCGGTTCCCAAAAACTGTTCGCCTGTCCCCGCTACTCTCGCCGGCCACGAGTCTGTTATTCTCGCAGCCAGCGGTCCGGCGGGCGCACATATCCGAAGCGATTAAATAGGCTTGGTCATTAAGCCAACCGATTTAACCCCTGCGCTATGCAACAGGTTAAGCGCTTTAATAATTTCATCGTAAGGTACGTCTTTCGCACCGCCGATCAGGAACACCGTTTTCTCGTTCGCTTCGAGTCGGCGTTTCGCTTCGGCAATAACCTGCTCTGGCGGCAGCTGCGACAGCGTTTCCGGACCCACTTTTACGCTGTACTGCCCGACGCCGGAAACTTCAACAATCACCGGCGGCTCATCATTACTTTTGACCGCTTGTGATTCCGTCGCATCCGGCAGGTCGACCTCTACGCTCTGCGTAATGATCGGCGCGGTCGCCATAAAGATCAGCAACAGCACCAACAAGACATCCAGCAGCGGAACGATGTTGATCTCGGACTTCAGTTCGCGACGTCCGCGTCCACGTGCTCTGGCCATGGCTTACCCCTTATTGCTTTCGCTGCTGGTAAACGCCTGACGGTGCAGAATCGCGGTGAACTCTTCCATAAAGTTGTCATAGTTCAGTTCAAGTTTGTTCACTCGCTGGTTCAAACGGTTGTAGGCCATAACCGCCGGAATTGCCGCAAACAGACCGATTGCCGTGGCGATCAGCGCTTCTGCGATACCCGGTGCAACCATCTGCAGAGTCGCCTGTTTCACCGCACCAAGTGCGATAAAGGCATGCATGATCCCCCAGACGGTACCGAACAGGCCGATGTACGGGCTGATGGACCCCACGGTTCCGAGGAACGGAATGTGCGTCTCCAGCGTCTCGATCTCACGGTTCATCGAGATGCGCATGGCGCGCGACGCCCCTTCAACCACCGCTTCTGGCGCATGGCTGTTTGCGCGATGCAGACGAGCAAACTCTTTGAAACCGCTGTAGAAAATTTGTTCCGATCCCACCAGGTTATCGCGACGCCCCTGGCTCTCCTGATACAGGCGAGAAAGCTCAATACCCGACCAGAACTTGTCTTCAAAGGCTTCCGCCTCGCGGCTTGCCGTGTTGAGGATGCGCGTTCTCTGAATAATAATGGCCCAGGAAGCGATAGAAAAACCAATCAAAATCAACATGATAAGTTTAACCAGAAGGCTCGCCTTCAGGAACAAATCAAGGATATTCATGTCAGTCACTGCTTAAACTCCGCGACAATAGACTTGGGAAGCGCACGAGGCTTCATTAAGAGTGGATCAACGCACACAATGAGAACCTCAGCTTCGTTCAAAACTGTATTCTCTGCGTTGACGATTCGCTGCGTGAAAACCAAAGAGGTACCTCTCATCGAGGTGATTTCCGTCTGGATTTCGAGCATGTCGTCGAGTCTGGCGGGCGCAAAATATTCCAGCGTCATTTTGCGAACCACGAAGGCAACTCGTTCAGCCAGCAAAACCTGCTGACTGAAGTGATGGTGGCGCAGCATCTCTGTGCGTGCTCTTTCATAAAAAGCGACGTAACTGGCGTGGTAAACCACACCACCGGCATCGGTATCTTCATAGTAGACACGAACCGGCCATCGAAACAGCGTTGTATTCACTTTACATCCCGGTAATGCAAAAAAAGATTAGTGCTTTCAAACTTCGCTACTATACGCGCGGGGAACGTGGTTTGGAATGGGGGAAAGTAAACAGCGAGTAAATTTTTATGGGCTTATGCAAGCCCATGAGGTTAACAGAGTTCTCTTATTCTCTTCTCTTTCAAAAGAAGAAAAAAAACAGCCCCGTGATGAGTACAATATCAGCGATAAGTGGACAAAAAATCCCTTGCCAGTGAATGGCATGCGGACGGAAGCCCACGCCGTGGATAACCCCGGCGCACACGGCCCACATCAGCAGGAAGCCGTGCCAGATCTCCAGCTCACTGGTCTTTGCCGCAAAGCGCGACGGATCCCAGAAAATGCAGCCCGCCAGCAGCAGTGCCATCAATAGGGAAAGCGCCCTTAACGGGCGCTTATCCATTATCGCGTAAAGGGTCGCGATAATTTTACTCATCAGTGTTCTTCTTTACCTGCTTTGGTGCTTTCCACGTGCTCAAGCGCTAACGCGGTGATAACCCCAAAGGCACAGGCAAGAAGCGTTCCCAAAATCCATGCGAAATACCACATATCTAGCTCCTTACCTTAATACAACGAGTGGGTGTTCTTTTCGATGTCTTCGCGGGTAATGCGACCGAACATCTTCCAGTAACACCAGGTGGTGTAACCCAGAATAATCGGCACGAAGACAATCGCCACGTAGGTCATCAGGTTCAGCGTTCTTTGGCTGGAGGTTGAATCCCACATGGTCAGACTAACGTTCATCATCGTGCTGGACGGCATGATGAACGGGAACATCGCAATCCCGGCGGTCAGAATGATGCAGGCCAGCGTCAGAGAAGAGAAGATAAACGCCAGAGCGCCCTTCTCCATCCGCGAGGTCAGGATAGTCAGCAGCGGCAATACCACGCCCAGTGCCGGGATAGCCCACAGCGAAGGCATATTATTGAAGTTCACCAACCATGCACCAGCCTGACGAGTCACTTCTTTGGTCAGCGGGTTAGATGGCGCAGAGTGGTCGATAGCCGAGGTGACCACATAACCGTCGATCCCGTATACCACCCAGACACCGGCCAGCAGGAAGCAAACCAGCGTCACCAGTGCCGCAACCTGAGAGGTCGTGCGGGCACGCAGGTGCAGCTCACCAACGGTACGCATCTGCAGGTAGGTAGCCCCCTGCGTCAGAATCATCGCCACGCTAACAATACCGGCCAGCAGACCAAACGGGTTCAGCAGCTGGAAGAAATTACCGGTGTAGTACAGGCGCATATATTCATCCATATGGAACGGTACGCCCTGCAGCAGGTTCCCGAACGCCACGCCAATCACCAGCGGCGGTACGAAGCTACCGATGAAGATGCCCCAGTCCCACATGTTGCGCCAGCGGGTATCTTCAATCTTCGAGCGGTAGTCAAAACCCACCGGACGGAAGAACAAAGCGGCCAGCACCAGAATCATCGCCACATAGAAGCCGGAGAACGCGGCGGCATAGACCGTCGGCCAGGCAGCAAACAGTGCGCCGCCGGCGGTGATCAGCCACACCTGGTTTCCGTCCCAGTGCGGAGCGATGGAGTTAATCATGATTCGACGCTCGGTGTCATTACGACCGAGGAAACGGGTGAGCATGCCCACCCCCATGTCGAAGCCATCGGTGACGGCGAAACCAATCAGCAGAACACCGATCAGTAGCCACCAGATAAAACGCAATACTTCATAATCGATCATTTGACGACTCCTGTCTTAGCGTGCCGGCTGAGTAGTCGTGGAAGACTGCTCGTAGTGGTAGCGACCGGTTTTCAGGCTGCTTGGTCCACGGCGTGCGAATTTGAACATCAGATACAGCTCCGCGACCAGGAACAGGGTGTACAGACCGCAAATCAGCAGCATCGAGAAGATCAGGTCACCGGCGGTCAGGGACGAGTTCGCTACCGCGGTAGGCAGTACCTCACCTATCGCCCACGGCTGACGACCATATTCCGCGACGAACCAACCGGACTCGATAGCGATCCACGGCAGAGGAATTGCGTACAGCGCAATGCGCAGCAGCCATTTCTTCTCGCCAATTTGGTTACGGATAACGGTCCAGAACGACGCCGCGATGATACCGAGCATCAGGATGCCGCAGGCCACCATAATACGGAACGCAAAGTACAGCGGCGCAACGCGAGGAATAGAGTCTTTCGTCGCCATAGCAATCTGCGCTTCCGTCGCGTCAGAGACGTTCGGGGTATAGCGTTTCAGCAGCAGACCGTAGCCCAAATCTTTCTTCACGCTGTTGAATTCATCGCGTACAGCCTGATCGGTTGAGCCTGCGCGCAGCTCTTCCAGCAGGGTGTAAGCTTTCATCCCGTTACGAATACGCGCTTCGTGCTGTGCCAGCAGGTCTTTCAGACCAATAACCGGCGTATCCACGGAACGAGTGGCAATAATGCCCAACGCATAAGGAATCTGGATTGCGAAGTGGTTGGTTTGCGCATCCTGGTCCGGAATACCAAACAGGGTAAAGGCAGCCGGAGCTGGCTGTGTTTCCCATTCGGCTTCGATGGCCGCAAGTTTAGTTTTCTGCACGTCACCCATTTCGTAACCGGATTCATCACCGAGCACGATAACGGAGAGAATCGCCGCCATACCGAAGCTGGCAGCAATGGCAAAGGAGCGTTTAGCGAAAGCGAAGTCGCGACCGCGCAGCATATAGTAGGAGCTGATACCCAGGACGAACATTGCGCCGCAGACGTAGCCGGATGCGACGGTATGGACAAATTTCACCTGCGCAACCGGGTTCAGAACCAGCTCGGAGAAACTGACCATCTCCATACGCATGGTTTCAAAGTTGAAATCCGAGGCGATCGGGTTTTGCATCCAGCCGTTCGCCACGAGGATCCACAATGCAGACAAGTTGGAACCCAGTGCCACCAGCCAGGTCACCGCCATGTGCTGAACTTTGCCCAGACGATCCCAACCGAAGAAGAACAGACCTACAAAGGTAGATTCGAGGAAGAAGGCCATCAGACCTTCAATGGCCAGAGGCGCACCGAAGATATCGCCCACGTAGTGAGAATAATAAGACCAGTTTGTCCCGAACTGGAACTCCATGGTCAACCCGGTTGCTACACCCAGCGCAAAGTTGATACCAAACAACTTGCCCCAGAACTTGGTCATATCTTTATAAATCTGTTTGCCGGAAAGGACGTAAACCGTTTCCATGATGGCCAGCAGGAACGCCATACCGAGCGTCAGTGGCACAAAAAGGAAGTGGTACATCGCGGTCAAGGCAAACTGTAAGCGCGACAGTTCGACTATATCTAACATCATGACTCCTTGCTCATCGCATGAAGACTCCGAGAATGAACCCTGCACACCGGGTTCATACGCATGCCCCAATACAAAATAACTTGCATCCCGCTTCGTTACCGTTTCGTCGCCAGATGAAACAGCTCCTCGCAAAGGTTACAAATACGTTAACGAAAAACCCAATTGATTCCCCAATATATTACGCCGCAATAACCTTACAATAAACAGGATTTTATTGAATCAGTTTTACATTTACGACGGTGATCAATATATAGCGAAAATGCCTGATTTAGGCCAATTTGATTGGCGACAATTTAACGTTTTTTTGTGGTTTTTTCCAAGCTTTAAGTATTGATATAAATCAATTTTTCCCGCTCATGTTAATTATGTATCCCAACAAAGAATAATGGTGAAGGTAATGTTAAATATATGTTTAAAGCATACCAATAATGGTTACTAAAAAGAGAGATATGAGAAGTATAGGTAATATGATTTAACTTTAAGTCGTATCGTATGAAAAAAAATAGCGATCTGATTAATGTTAGACGCTTCACAGTATTTTTTCCTGATAGACAGCATCAATTAAATCATCATTTTTATCTTTTCATTTTCAGGTAAGAAATAGCAGTGAGAATCATTCCCTCTTCTGCCGAAAAATAGCGGGTTATTATTTTAAAAAAAGGTGTTAAATCAATACAATAGAAGTGGTTTTTCCGGATAACGGCGATCTGCCACGGCAAAAGTGCGCCGCGGGGACCGTTGAAACTGCGGCAAAGAGAGGCATAAAAAAGGCCACCTGACGGTGGCCAACCATGTCGAAATCGGACATTTAACTGCTCAGCTTGAGCAGAGAGGGTTTACTTAATGATTGATTTCAGCGCTTCGCCGATATCCGCCAGGCTACGAACGGTCTTCACGCCCGCCGCTTCCAGCGCAGCAAATTTCTCATCAGCCGTGCCTTTACCGCCTGCGATAATGGCGCCCGCGTGGCCCATACGCTTGCCTTTCGGCGCGGTCACACCGGCGATGTAACCGACAACCGGCTTGGTGACGTGATCTTTGATGTAAGCAGCCGCTTCTTCTTCCGCGCTACCGCCGATCTCACCGATCATCACGATCGCTTCGGTCTGCGGGTCTTCCTGGAACAGCTTCAGGATATCGATGAAGTTAGAACCCGGGATCGGGTCGCCGCCGATACCAACGCAGGTAGACTGGCCGAAACCGTAATCGGTGGTCTGCTTAACCGCTTCATAGGTCAGCGTGCCGGAACGGGAAACGATCCCCACTTTACCCGGCTGATGAATGTGACCCGGCATGATGCCGATTTTGCATGCGCCTGGGGTGATAACGCCCGGGCAGTTAGGGCCGATCATGCGTACGCCGGCTTCATCCAGCTTCACTTTCACCGTCAGCATATCCAGCGTCGGGATACCTTCGGTGATGGTGATGATCAGCTTAATGCCCGCATCAATAGCTTCCAGAATGGAGTCTTTGCAGAACGGGGCCGGAACGTAGATAACGGTCGCGGTTGCGCCGGTTGCTTCAACGGCTTCGCGCACGGTGTTAAACACCGGCAGACCCAGGTGAGTGGTGCCGCCTTTGCCTGGCGTAACGCCGCCGACCATTTGAGTGCCGTAAGCAATGGCTTGTTCAGAGTGGAAAGTCCCCTGGCTACCGGTGAAGCCCTGGCAGATAACCTTGGTGTTTTTATCAATTAAAATGGACATTATTTCCCCTCCACTGCGGCAACAACCTGCTGTGCTGCGTCCGTCAGACTTTTCGCTGCAATAATATTCAGGCCGCTGTCAGCCAGTTTCTTCGCGCCCAGTTCGGCGTTGTTCCCTTCCAGACGTACGACAACCGGTACGTTTACGCCAACTTCTGCTACCGCGCCGATGATGCCGTCAGCGATCAGGTCGCAACGCACGATACCGCCGAAGATGTTAACCAGTACGGCTTTAACATTGCTGTCGGAAAGAATGATTTTGAACGCTTCAGTCACGCGCTCTTTGGTTGCGCCGCCGCCAACGTCGAGGAAGTTAGCCGGTTCGCCGCCGTGCAGTTTAACGATGTCCATGGTGCCCATTGCCAGGCCCGCACCGTTAACCATACAACCGATGTTGCCGTCCAGCGCAACGTAGTTCAGTTCCCACTGTGCAGCCTGCGCTTCACGCGGGTCTTCCTGAGACTGGTCGCGCATTTCACGCAGATCCGGCTGGCGGAACAGCGCATTGCCGTCGGCGCCCAGTTTGCCGTCGAGGCAGATCAGGTCGCCCTGCTTAGTGATAACCAGCGGGTTAATTTCGATCAGCGCCAGGTCGCGCTCCAGGAAGATAGTCGCCAGACCCATAAAGATTTTGGTGAACTGCTGAACCTGCTTACCTTCCAGACCCAGTTTGAACGCCAGCTCGCGTCCCTGGTAAGGCATCGGGCCTGCCAGCGGATCGATCGCAATTTTGTGGATCAGGTGCGGGGTTTCTTCCGCCACTTTTTCGATTTCCACGCCGCCTTCGGTGGAGGCCATGAACACTACGCGACGGGAGCTACGGTCAACAACCGCACCCAGATACAGCTCTTTGGCGATATCTGTCGCTGCTTCAACCAGAATCTGGTTAACCGGCTGGCCGTTGGCGTCTGTCTGGTAGGTCACAAGGCGTTTGCCCAGCCAGTGCTCAGCAAATGCGCGAATGTCTTCTTTACTGTTAACTACTTTCACACCGCCCGCTTTACCGCGGCCACCAGCGTGAACCTGACATTTCACTACCCACGGACCCGCGCCGATTTTTGATGCGGCTTCTTCTGCTTCGCGCGGAGTAGTACAGGCATAACCCACCGGCGCCGGTAAACCATAGCGGGCAAACAGTTGTTTTGCCTGATATTCATGTAAGTTCATGTGTTCAGTCCATCCTTCAGGGAATAATTATCTTTAAACCTGTAGGCCTGATAAGACGCGCTAGCGTCGCCATCAGGCATCTCATCAACGCCGGATGGCGGCGTAAACGCCTTATCCGGCCTACGGTAGGTAATACTCTTGCTGACTACACGTCCAGCAGCAGACGAGTCGGGTCTTCCAGCAGCTCTTTGATAGCAACCAGGAAGCCTACCGATTCACGTCCATCGATCAGACGGTGGTCGTAAGAGAGCGCCAGGTACATCATTGGCAGAATTTCTACCTTGCCATTGACCGCCATCGGGCGATCTTTAATGGCATGCATACCCAGAATGGCGCTCTGCGGTGGGTTGATGATTGGCGTGGACATCAGAGAACCGAATACGCCGCCGTTGGTAATGGTGAAGTTACCGCCGGTCAGGTCATCTACGGTCAGCTTGCCGTCACGGCCTTTCACTGCCAGCTCTTTAATATTCTTTTCGATATCCGCCATGCCCAGCAGGTCAACATCACGCAGAACCGGAGTCACCAGACCGCGCGGCGTAGAGACCGCCATGCTGACGTCGAAGTAGTTGTGATACACCACATCATCGCCATCGATAGAGGCGTTCACTTCCGGATAGCGTTTCAGCGCTTCAACCACGGCTTTCACGTAGAAGGACATAAAGCCCAGACGGATACCGTGACGTTTTTCGAAGGCATCGCCGTACTGCTTACGCAGATCCATAATCGGCTTCATGTTGACTTCGTTGAAGGTCGTCAGCATGGCGGTGGAGTTCTTCGCTTCCAGCAGACGCTCGGCAACGCGTTTGCGCAGGCGGGTCATCGGAACGCGTTTTTCAGAACGGTGGCCCAGTTGCGCAACCGGTGCTGCCGCAGCGGCAGGCGCTTTGGCTTCGGTTTTAGCCGGTGCCGCCGCCAGATGTTTCTCAACATCTTCACGGGTCAGGCGGCCGCCGACGCCGGTGCCTTTAATGGCTGCGGCATCGAGGTTGTGTTCAGCCAGCAGACGGCGAATCGCCGGGCTGAGGGCATCATTGCTCTGCTCTTCCAGAGAGGCCTGCTGACGCTGAGCCGGGGTGGACTCTTTAGCGTCGGCTTTCGCCGCGGACTCTTTACCCGCGCTGTTGCCTTCACGCAGGCGACCGAGGATCTGGCGAGAAAGTACGGTTGCACCTTCGTCTTCCAGCACTGCATCCAGAATGCCGTCCGCTGAAGCCGGTACTTCCAGTACCACTTTGTCAGTTTCGATTTCCACCAGCACTTCATCACGCTGGACGCTATCGCCCGGTTTTTTATGCCAGGTCGCAACCGTCGCGTCAGCTACGGACTCAGGCAGATCGGGAACCAGAATATCTACGCTACTCATTATGTATCCTTTAATTAATCGACGTTCAGCGCGTCATTGACCAGATCTTGTTGCTGTTTCTGGTGAACGGACATATACCCTACCGCCGGAGAGGCGGAGGCCGGGCGGCCTGCGTAACGCAGAGAGGCCCCAAACGGAATCACTTCGCGGAAGTGATGCTGGCTGCAGTACCACGCGCCCTGGTTGAGCGGTTCTTCCTGGCACCAGACAAAATCATGCACGTGAGCGTAAGGCTTCAGCGCTTCCTGTACCGCCTGATGCGGGAACGGATAGAGCTGCTCTATACGCACGATAGCGACATCTTTTTGGTCGTTCTTACGGCGTTGTTCCAGCAGATCGTAATAAACCTTACCAGAGCACAGGACAACACGCTTCACCGCTTTCGGGTCGAGGTCATCGATTTCACCGATGGCCGGCAGGAAGGTGCCGTTCGCCAGTTCGTCCAGGCTGGAGACCGCCAGCGGATGGCGCAGCAGAGATTTCGGCGACATCACCACCAGCGGACGACGCATACCGCGCAGCGCCTGACGACGCAGCATGTGGTAAACCTGAGCCGGAGTCGATGGCACACAAACCTGCATATTCTGTTCAGCACACAGCTGCAGATAGCGTTCCAGACGCGCGGAGGAGTGCTCCGGGCCCTGGCCTTCGTAGCCGTGCGGCAGCAGCATGACCAGGCCACACATCCGGCCCCACTTCTGCTCGCCGGAGCTGATGAACTGATCGATCACCACCTGAGCGCCGTTAGCAAAGTCACCGAACTGCGCTTCCCAGATAGTCAGGGTGCGCGGTTCCGCAGTGGCGTAGCCGTATTCGAACGCCAGCACCGCTTCTTCAGAAAGCACGGAGTCCCAGACTTTGAAATGCTCCTGGCCGTTATGCACATGCTGCAGCGGCGTGTAGGTCGAACCGTTCACCTGGTTATGAATCACGGAATGGCGGTGGAAGAACGTACCGCGACCGGAGTCTTCACCGGACAGGCGAATCGGAATCCCTTCATCAACCAGCGTGGCGTAAGCCAGGTTTTCCGCCGCACCCCAGTCGAACAGCTTCTCGCCGGCGGCCATCGCCTGGCGATCGCCATAAATCTTCGCCACGCGAGACTGCATTTCAATGCTGTCCGGCACGGTGCTGATGCGTTTAGCCAGCTCCTGCAGACGTTTCATCTCGACTTTACTCGGGTAGCTCTCATCCCACTCGTGGTTGAGGTACGGTGACCAGGTAAAGGAGTGCAGGTTCATCGGACGCCATTCCTCAACCACGCATTCGCCGGCATCCAGCGCATCACGATAGAGGTTAACCAGTTCGGTCGCATCTTCCAGAGTCGACACTTTGTCCTGCTCAAGTTTGTCGGCGTAGATTTTGCGCGGGGTCGGATGTTTTTTGATTTTCTGATACATCAGCGGCTGCGTTGCGCTCGGCTCGTCGGCTTCGTTATGGCCGTGACGGCGGTAGCACACCAGGTCGATGAAGACATCGCGTTTGAAGGTATTACGGAAATCCAGCGCCAGGCGGGTAACGAAAGCAACGGCTTCCGGATCGTCCGCGTTCACGTGGAAGATCGGCGCCTGAACCATTTTACCGATATCGGTGCAGTATGGCGTGGAGCGCGCATCCAGCGGGTTCGAGGTAGTGAAGCCCACCTGGTTGTTGATAACGATACGTACGGTTCCGCCCACTTCGTAGCCACGCGCCTTGGACATGTTCAGGGTTTCCTGAACCACGCCCTGACCCGTCACTGCGGCGTCGCCGTGGATAGTAATCGGCAGCACTTTATTGCTGCTCGGCTCGTCGAGACGATCGAGACGCGCGCGAACCGACCCGATAACCACCGGGCTGACGATTTCGAGGTGTGACGGGTTAAACGCCAGCGCCAGGTGCACCAGGCCGCCTTCGGTTTCCATGTCAGAAGAGAAGCCCATGTGGTACTTCACGTCACCGGTGCCGAGGTGTTCTTTATGCTTGCCCGCGAACTCGTCGAACAGGTCCTGCGGTTTTTTGCCCAGAACGTTAACCAGCACGTTCAGACGACCGCGGTGCGCCATGCCGAGCACCACTTCACGGGTGCCGCTTTTGCCAGCGTGACGGATCATCTCTTTGAGCATCGGGATCAGCGCATCGCCGCCTTCCAGCGAGAAGCGTTTGGCGCCCGGGAATTTCGCGCCGAGGTAACGTTCCAGGCCTTCGGCTGCTGTCAGCTCGGTCAGGAAACGTTTCTTCTCGTCAGCGGTAAAGCTGGCTTTCCCTGCTACCGACTCAATACGCTGCTGAATCCAGCGTTTCTCTTCGGTAGAGGTGATGTGCATGTATTCCGCGCCGATAGCGCCGCAGTAGGTTTGTTTGAGCGCGGCAATCAGCTCGCCCAGTTTCATCGTATCTTTGCCGATAGCAAATGAACCTACGTTATAGCTTTCCTGGAAATCGGCCTCGGTCAGATCGTGGTATGCAGGATCGAGATCCGCCACTCTCTCTTGCTTCCACAGTCCCAGCGGATCGAGATTCGCATGCTGGTGACCACGGAAGCGATATGCGTTGATGAGCTGCAGGACTTTAACCTGCTTCACATTGGTATCAGGGTCGGAAATCGAAGAAGTGTAACGTGAGGCATCCTTCGCCAGTCGACGGAAATAATCACGCGTTTTCGAATGAAATTGATCCGGTTTGACTCCGGTGCCAGGTAACTGCTGGAACATAGAACGCCAGTTGGCGTCAACAGAGTCAGGATCGGTTAAGAAGTCTTCATAGAGCTGTTCTATCCAGCTCTGGTTCGAACCAGAGAGGTAAGAAGAGTCCAGCCAGGCTTTCATTGCGCCGTTCTGCATCGTGATCCCTTAAGCATTTATATGCTTATTTCGCCGTAGAAACTACCACGCACAGCAATTGTACGTGCCGGGGTTCACTTGTTGCGGACGAGTTGTGGCTTCTGCATCCGCGAAGGAACCTTTAAAAACTGCCATTAATCTTCGGCGTTCAGGCTGCGGTTGCGTTAGCTGCCTTCACTTACCCCGATCACATAGTTCACTATGCTCCCTGGGATGCGTTCAGTTGCCGCCTTACCTCGCTCTGAACGCCTTGATTACTGGTACATATTTGGCGGTTTTTAAAGATTTCCTGCCATCCCCTTCATACTTCAAGTTACATGTGCGTTGGCTTTCCTCACTCACCCCAGTCACTTACTTGAGTAAGCTCCTGGGGATTCGCGGCGTCGCCACCTTCCTGTAACTCGAATTATTTAGGGTATTCATTTCCCGGCGGCACAAACGCTGCCGGGGCTACTGCTTCGGGTAGCCCGGATAAGCGATAGCGCCATCCGGGACAGACCGGGTTACTTACGCACTGCGCTGCAGCAGCATCGACTTAATATGGCCGATGGCGCGCGTCGGGTTAAGCCCTTTCGGACATACACTGACGCAGTTCATGATGCTGTGACAGCGGAATACGCTGAAAGCATCGCTTAACCCTTCCAGACGGCTGTCGGTTTCGGTATCGCGGCTGTCAATCAGGAAACGATACGCAGCCAGCAGACCTGCCGGGCCGATAAACTTGTCCGGATTCCACCAGAACGACGGACAAGAGGTTGAACAACATGCGCAAAGAATACACTCGTACAGACCATCGAGTTTTTCGCGCTGCTCTGGCTTCTGCAGATGCTCGCGAGCCGGAGGATTTTGCCCATTATTCAACAAGTAAGGCTTAATCTTCTCATATTGTGCATAGAATTGCCCCATGTCTACAACCAAATCGCGGATAACCGGCAAACCGGGCAGCGGACGGATGACAATTTTCTTACCCGGCTGATTCAGCGCGGAGATCGGCGTGATACACGCCAGACCGTTCTTACCGTTCATGTTCAGACCGTCGGAGCCACAGACCCCTTCACGGCAGGAACGACGAAATGAGAGCGACGGGTCTTTTTCTTTCAGCTGCATCAAGGCATCCAGCAGCATCATGTCACGACCTTCTTCCGCTTCGAGGGTGTAATCCTGCATGCGCGGAGCATCGTCAACGTCCGGGTTATAACGATAAATTGAAAACTCTAGTTTCATTTTCCTGTCTCCGCATTAATAAGTACGAATCTTCGGCGGGAATGCCGGACGCAGTTTCGGTTCCATATTGACGCTACGACGCGTCATGGATTCCGACTCTGGCAGATACAGGGAATGGCACAGCCAGTTTTCGTCATCACGATCCGGGAAGTCGAAGCGACTATGCGCGCCGCGGCTTTCGGTACGGAAGTTTGCAGAAACCGCGGTGGCATAGGCAGTTTCCATCAAGTTATCCAGCTCCAGGCACTCAACGCGCTGGGTGTTGAACTCGCTGGAGGTGTCATCCAGGCGCGCATTTTTCAGGCGCTCGCGGATCGCTTTCAGCTGCTCAAGCCCTTTGGCCATCGCATCGCCTTCGCGGAATACCGAGAAGTTATGCTGCATACACTCTTGCAGCGCTTTGCGGATTTCCACCGGATCTTCGCCGTTACGGTTACCGTTCCAGCGGTTCAGACGTTCAAGGGACGCGTCGATTTCGGCTTCGGTCGCGTCAAGCAGATCGCCCTGCTCGGCAATCGACTCCTGCAGATGCAGACCGACCGCACGACCGAACACCACCAGGTCAAGCAGGGAGTTGCCGCCCAGACGGTTCGCGCCGTGGACCGATACGCAGGCAATTTCGCCGACGGCGAACAGGCCAGGAATCACCACGTCTTCGCCCTGCTCGTTCACGGTCAGCGCCTGACCGGTCACTTTGGTCGGAATACCGCCCATCATGTAGTGGCAGGTTGGGATAACCGGAATCGGCTCTTTCACCGGGTCGACGTGGGCGAAGGTACGTGAAAGCTCCAGGATGCCCGGCAGACGGGATTCCAGAACCTCTTTCCCCAGGTGGTCCAGTTTCAGCTTCGCATGCGGGCCCCACGGGCCGTCACAGCCGCGACCTTCACGGATTTCGATCATGATGGAACGCGCCACCACGTCACGACCCGCCAGGTCTTTCGCATTCGGGGCATAACGCTCCATAAAGCGCTCGCCGTGTTTGTTCAGCAGATAACCGCCTTCGCCGCGGCAGCCTTCTGTCACCAGAACCCCCGCACCGGCGATACCGGTCGGGTGGAACTGCCACATTTCCATATCCTGCACCGGCACGCCGGCGCGAATCGCCATCCCGACGCCGTCACCGGTGTTGATGTGGGCGTTAGTTGTGGACTGGTAGATACGGCCTGCGCCGCCGGTTGCCAGCACGGTCGCACGGGCTTTGAAGTAAACCACTTCACCGGTCTCGATACACAGCGCGGTACAACCTACCACCGCGCCATCGGCGTTTTTCACCAGATCCAGCGCATACCACTCGGAGAAAATGGTGGTGTGGTTTTTCAGGTTCTGCTGATAAAGGGTATGCAGCAGCGCGTGACCGGTACGGTCAGCCGCCGCAGCGGTACGTGCCGCCTGTTCGCCGCCGAAGTTTTTCGACTGGCCGCCAAACGGACGCTGATAAATGGTGCCATTCTCCAGGCGGGAGAACGGCAGCCCCATATGGTCAAGCTCCAGAATCGCTTCCGGGCCGGTCTTACACATATATTCGATGGCGTCCTGGTCACCGATATAATCGGAGCCTTTCACCGTGTCATACATATGCCATTCCCAGTTATCTTCATGGGTATTACCGAGCGCCACGGTGATGCCACCCTGCGCGGAAACGGTATGGGAACGGGTAGGGAACACTTTAGAGAGCAGCGCACAGGTCTGGCCGCTCTGGGAAATTTGCAGCGCCGCGCGCATACCTGCGCCACCGGCACCAATCACAACTGCATCAAATTCTCTGACAGGCAATTTCATCACACACCCCACACCACAACAAATCCATAAAGAACGTAAGCCACCAGCGCAACAACGATAACCAGTTGCAGAATTAAGCGTACAGCCAGCGGTTTAACGTAGTCCGTCAACACCTGCCACATCCCGATCCAGGCGTGAATCAGAATGGACACGAGGGCTAACAGGGTGAAGACTTTAGTGAATGCGGAGGAGAAAAAGCCCGTCCAGACTTCCCAGGAAATTTCACCGGTGGTGGCAAAAAAGCCGACCATGTAGATGATGTAAAGGGTCAGAACGATGGCGGTAGCACGAACCAGAATGAAGTCATGTACGCCGTTGCGTCCCAGTGCTGAGGCGTTGCTTACCATACGAGGACTCCTGCGAGAAGTGAAAGCACGACAGTAATAACAAAAGAAATCTTAGCGGAGCGTGTCCCTACTTCGAGGGTTTCTTCCAGGTAGCCAAAATCCATCAACAGGTGGCGGATACCGACAACGGCGTGGTACGCCAGCGCGGTCAGGATGCCCCACATGATGAACTTCACAAAGAAGCTATCCATGATGGAAGACGCAACGAGGAAACCTTCTGGAGAGGAAAGGCTGGTGCCCAGCAACCAAAGCAGAATCCCGACCGCCACGAAGGTGATCACACCGGAAACGCGATGGAGAATGGACGCTATCGCTGTGATTGGGAACCGGATCGTTTGCAGATCCAGATTGACAGGTCTTTGTTTTTTCACATTTCTTACCATGAATAACGCCCACATGCTGTTCTTATTGTTTCCTTCCTCCGGTCTGCTTGCGGGTCAGACAGCGTCCTTTCTATAACCTGTGGTCATGATAAAACCCCTTTTCAAGAGCTAAAACGTGACCAGACAACGCTGGGTGGCTCGGGATTGCAGGGTGTTCCGGAGACCTGGCGGCAGTATAGGCCGTTCACAAAATCATTACAATTAACCTACATATAGTTTGTCGGGTTTTGTCCGGAACAGTGATCGATGTCACGATAACAACATTATTTTAAATTTTAATCACCTGATTTGACAAATATTAAACATTCTTGTTACAACCATTACCAGATAAATGCAATAATGCTCAAAAGTTATGGGGTCACTCTTTCACCTGAGAATAAGTTATGCAACAGTGTGATGGTATTGACCGATGTAATCAGGACAGTTATTAGTGGTATACAGATTTTTAAATTCGGACTGCTAAAACGCTGATTTGCTGCTGTTTCGTCGTAGGCTGAAGACGTACCATCAAGCGCCTTTGCTCTGTACCCTGCAATTTCCGCTGACGCAGAGCTGTGTGCAACATAACAAACTGGTAACGTAGTCAGGCACGGGCCGAAGGCAAATCCACACCCGGCAGTCTTACGCAATAAAGGCGCTAAGGAGACCATAAATGTCTGATGCTAAAGCAAAAATCACCCTAGGCGGTGATACTGCTATTGAACTGGATGTGCTAAAGGGCACGCTCGGTCAGGATGTTATTGATATTCGTAGTCTTGGATCAAAAGGCGTATTCACCTTTGACCCTGGTTTCACTTCCACCGCATCATGTGAATCTAAAATCACCTTTATCGATGGTGATGAAGGTATCCTGCTCCACCGTGGTTTCCCGATCGATCAGTTAGCGACCGAGTCCAACTACCTCGAAGTGTGTTACATCCTGCTGAACGGTGAAAAGCCGAACCAGGAACAGTACAACGAATTCAAGACCATCGTTACCCGCCACACCATGATCCACGAGCAGATTACCCGTCTGTTCCACGCGTTTCGCCGTGACTCTCACCCGATGGCGGTGATGTGCGGTATCACCGGCGCGCTGGCCGCGTTCTATCACGACTCCCTGGATGTCAACAATCCGCGCCACCGTGAAATCGCCGCCTATCGCCTGCTGTCCAAAATGCCGACAATGGCAGCAATGTGTTACAAATATTCAATCGGCCAGCCTTTCGTTTATCCGCGCAACGACCTCTCTTACGCGGGCAACTTCCTGAATATGATGTTCTCCACGCCGTGTGAAACCTACGAGGTTAACCCGGTACTGGAACGCGCCATGGACCGTATCCTGATCCTGCACGCTGACCACGAACAGAACGCATCCACCTCCACCGTCCGTACCGCAGGTTCTTCTGGCGCGAACCCGTTCGCCTGTATCGCTGCGGGCATCGCCTCCCTGTGGGGACCGGCGCACGGTGGCGCGAACGAAGCTGCGCTGAAGATGCTGGAAGAGATCAGTTCCGTTGAGCACATTCCGGAATTTGTCCGTCGCGCGAAAGACAAAAACGACTCTTTCCGTCTGATGGGCTTCGGCCACCGCGTGTACAAAAACTACGACCCGCGCGCCACCGTAATGCGTGAAACCTGCCATGAAGTGCTGAAAGAACTGGGCACCAAAGACGATCTGCTGGAAGTGGCCATGGAACTTGAGCACATCGCGCTCAACGACCCGTATTTCATCGAGAAGAAACTCTACCCGAACGTCGATTTCTACTCCGGTATCATTCTGAAAGCGATGGGTATTCCGTCCTCCATGTTTACCGTTATCTTCGCGATGGCGCGTACCGTAGGCTGGATTGCTCACTGGAACGAAATGCACAGCGACGGCATGAAAATCGCGCGTCCGCGTCAGCTGTATACCGGCTACGAAAAACGCGATTTCAAATCCGACGTGGCCAAAGGCTAAGTTCGATCCTGAAGACAAAAAACGCGTCTGCGAACGTCATGCTGGCCACTTAAGGTGGCCAGCTTTTTTTTGTTTATCGTGGACCAGGGCGATGCCGGTAAACGGTGGTTGGCGCGAAAGTAATTTTCGTACTTCGGGGCATGTGTTCTGTGGAATATTCCGTTCACGTGAGGTTCCGCACGCGACTGTTTCCTGCGCGACAGGTGAACGGGCGGGAACGCAGGCGCACATCCAGGACTGACCGCCAGGACGGTGGTCAGAGGATCGGTCGAGACAGGGACGTCGAGTCCGGCCCGGTCCGCCAGATGAAGCCGGAGTGGAGCATACCGCGTAGCGGCCGTTTTCAGCGCAATGCCGGGGGGGCGAGCGAAACGCCCCCCATGCCGTTCACCCGCAGCGGGTGTAAGAAAAGTGGCGGATTCACCGTGAACGGAACATGCCACAAAAGTGAACGATATACTCCACGGAACCCACGCGATAGACCCCTTTCGCACAAACCAGCGTAAAAACAACATCCCTGGCTTAACAGCGAACGACGGGACAGAAACTCCTGCAAAGATGTTGAAAACCTGACAGCGTCGCATAAAAAATCGGCAATCTCATTGAGATAACTGACTCTTACACCACTGCCGGATTGGTCAACCGACCCGTAAACGCCCGGCACGAAAGACGGGCACGATAGCTTAAAAAGCGAACAGCGTATCGCTAATGCTGGCACCCCGGACACCAGTAAAACGGTCGCGACGCGAGCATCGTTTTCTCGATAATCCCGCCGCAGCGCTCGCAGATTTCGCCATCACGATGGAAAACGTTAAAGCGGAACAGCGCGCCATGATGTTTATTCTCATCCACCGCCCCGCGGGTGCGATACGACAGGCGCGGAATATCCAGCAGCGCATGGGCCAGGGCGTCGAGCTGCTTATCATCGAGCGCCGATGCGTTATGCCGCCCGCTCAACCCGACCTGCCAGAGAATCTCCACCCGTAAATAGTTTCCCAGTCCGGCCAGAAACGCCTGATCCAGCAACAAAGCGGAAAACTGCCGTCGGCGGAATCTGGCCGACAGCAGGCGAGCTTTGACCGATTCCGCGGTCAGCGTCATATCCAGCACATCGGGTCCAACCCGCAATAAAAACGGATGGGTAGCCAGCTGCTCCGGCGTCAGAATAGCGATATCCGACGCGCTATAGAGCAAAATCGCCTTCTCCGCCGTCTGCAGCCTGACCCGCAGCACGCGGTTACTGACCGGCTGTTCGCCCGCCTCCACCACGCGCCAGACGCCGTACAGCTGATTATGACTGTAGAGCGTCAACCCGCCGGAGAAATGCGTCAGCAGCGCTTTGCCGCGGGTTTCTATGTGGGTTACCCGCTGGCCCACCAGCGGAGCCTGATACACCTGTAGCTGCGGAAAAGCGAACCAGACATCGGTAAGAGGTTCGCCTTTGACCGCCGCCTCCAGGCTATCCGCCGCGCGGCGGATCTCCGGACCTTCCGGCATAATAGCGTCCTTCTGTTAGTGCGTCGCACCGCCGACAATTTTCACATCCCCCTCCTGGCGCAGGGAGACGGCAATCGCCGTCTCCAGCGCCGCACGGACCGTTTGTACCGCCATACTCGCCTCACCCGGATGGGCGGCCGCCTGCTCCGGGAGGTACGGAATATGGATAAAGCCGCCTTTTGCCCCGCTTCGCCCGTTTAATGCATGCAGCAGACCATACATCACATGGTTGCAGACGAATGTCCCCGCCGTTTGCGACACCGATGCCGGTATGCCCTGCTCGCGCAGCGCCGCGACAATTGCTTTCACCGGCAGGCTGCTGAACCAGGCCGCCGGACCGTCGGCCACTACCGGCACGTCAACCGGCTGCTGGCCTTTATTATCGGCAATACGCGCATCATCGACGTTTATCGCGACACGTTCGACGGTAATATCGACACGACCACCCGCCTGCCCGACCGCTATCGTTAACACCGGTTGATGCTCATCCAGCGCCGCATACAGCGCCGTCAGGGCCTCACCAAATACACAGGGCAGCTGTCGCGCGACCACGCGCTCACCGGCCACCATCGCGCCATCAAGCTGCTTCACCACTTCCCATGAAGGGTTCACCGCCTCACCGCCAAAGGGTTCAAACCCGGTGATTAATACGCCCGCCATCTTTCCTCCTTACAGGAACATCAGGAAATAGAGTAGAAATACGTTGACGATCAGCAGCAGTACGCCGGTCGGAATCTGAGCCTTAATCACCGCATTTTTATCCGGCAGTTCCAGCAGCGCCGCCGGCACGATGTTGAAGTTTGCCGCCATCGGCGTCATCAGGGTGCCGCAGTAGCCGGAGAACATACCGATCGCCGCCATCACCGCCGGATTACCGCCGTGCTGAAGCACCAGAATCGGAATACCAATCCCCGCCGTGACAATCGGGAAGGCGGCAAACGCATTGCCCATGACCATCGTCAGCAGCGCCATGCCGATGGTGTAGACCGCCACAGCGACAAAGCGGCTGTCCACCGCCAGATAATGCTCGGTGAGCCAGGCAATACTGCTACCCACTCCGGCAGTGGTAAACAGCAGCCCCAGCACCGCCAGGATCTGCGGCAAAATAAACGCCCAGCCTACCGAATCCAGCAGACGACGCGCCTCCTGCAGCGGCTGCGCGACCTTTTCCCGGGTCATGCGAATCGCCATCATCAGGCCGATCAGCGTCCCGGCGGTCATCGAAAACAGCGTAATCAGCGTGGCATGATTACCCGGGCCAAACACCCGGACTTGCCACGATGGCAGGTTATTAAACAGCAGCACCCCGATCACCGTGACAACCGGAATAGCCAGCGCCGGATAAAACAGCCGGTTACCCAGGCGGGTCGCGCTGGCGGTTCGCTCTTCCTCGGTGCGCTGGTGATAGCTACCCAGCCTGACACCGCCAAAACCGGCGATCAGCGCCAGCGCCACGACGGCAACGCCGACGGCAATATTGACCGAGCGCTTGTCGTCTACCAGCTGATAAGTCCAGTCGCCAAGCAGGAACAGCAGACCGTACAGCCCCCAGAACAGGCCGGTGGTCAGGCGACGAGGGTTACTTTTGTCGCGCCATGACATGACCGCGACCACCAGCAGAACGACACCCGCCAGCCAGTAGAGCCAGGTTTGTTGAAAATTCATGCGACACCGCCTTTCGCCTGTGCGGCGGCGTTCAGTTTATCCAGCTCGCGCTGCAGGTGACGATCGAGTCGCCACAGACGCGCGGAATGGATCGCGAAGGCGCAAATCGCCGTCGGGATCCCCCACAGGGCAATATGCAGCGGTTCGGTCTGGATCCCACCGGACTCCAGCATAAAGTTGTGCATAAAGATGATGGCGCCGAAGGCGACGAAAATGTCTTCGCCAAAGAACAGGCCGACGTTGTCCGTCGCCGCCGACATCGCGCGTAAGCGATAGCGAATGCTGCCGGGAAGCGGACCTAACGTTTTTTCCGCCGCCCCTTCCGCCATCGGCGCCAGCAGCGGACGCACCATTTGCGGATGGCCCCCCAGGCTGGTTAACCCCAGCGCAGCCGTCGCTTCGCGCACGAACAGGTAGACGATCAGCAGACGTCCGGCGGTGGCGCTGTGGATCTTCGCGATCCACGCCTGGGCGCGCTCTTTCAGGCCATGCCGTTCAAGTAGCCCAATGACCGCCAGCGGCAGCAAGAGAATAAATGGCAGGTTGCGGGTGTTAAGAAACCCCTCCCCCAGCTTTTCCAGAATGGTGGCGATGGGCATTTGCGCCGCCACGCCGGTAACAATTCCAGAGATAATGACCACTAAAACCGGATTAAAACGCAAAACAAATCCGACCACAATCACGGCAATGCCGATCAGCGGCCAGAGAGATATCGCTTCTCCCATGATAACGTCCTGTTAGTTGTGAGTGTTGTTGTGAGTGCTGTAATGCCTTAATAATTATTGTTTTATTCTTCTGTTTCCGCGCTGACCTGAATATTGCGTCCGGCAAAAGCCGCACGCAAACGGCGCGCAAAATCCAGCGCATGTTCACCGTCACCGTGAAGACACACGGTGTCAGCGATAACATGCGCCCATTCACCGGTGAGACTGCGTACCCGATTATGCTGCACCATTTCCAGGGTCTGCGCCAACGCCTGCTCTTCGCTGTCGATAAGTGCCCCGGGCTGTGAACGCGGCACCAGGCTACCGTCAGCCAGGTACCCGCGATCGGCAAAGACCTCCTGCCGCGTGACCAACTTGTAATGTTGTCCGGCGCGAATTAATTCGCTGCCGGCCAGCCCGACCAGGATCAGCGCAGGATCGAAATCTCGCACAGCCCGGGCAATCGCATCGGCCAGCGGCGCCTCTTTTGCCGCCTGGTTGTAGAGCATACCGTGCGGCTTCACGTGCTTCAGTTCGCCGCCTTCCGCGCGCACGATCGCCGCCAGCGCACCAATCTGATACAGCATCTGGGCATAGACCGTCTCCGGCGGCAGCTGCATTGCGGTGCGGCCAAAATTTTCCCGATCGGGAAAGCTGGGATGCGCCCCGACGGCCACGCCGTTTTTCAACGCCTCGCGCACGCATTTATGCATCAGTAACGCATCGCCGGCATGAAAACCGCAGGCGATATTGGCGGAGGAGACCAGCTGTAACAACGCGCTATCGCTCGCACAGCCTTCCCCCAGATCGGCATTTAAATCAATGATCATCGCTCAGTCTCCATGCCAGTTGTTCCAGATAGCGCTGCTGATCCGCACGTGCTTTCAACGCCTCTTCCAGCGTGCACGGAACAAAATGAATCGGCTGGCCCAGCGGAATTTGCGCCAGCTGGTACATATCAGCGTCGATAATGCAGGCAATTCGCGGATAGCCGCCGGTGGTCTGCGCATCGTTCATCAAGACAATCGGCTGACCGTTATGCGGAACCTGTACCACCCCCGGCAGCAGGCCGTGCGAAAACATTTCGCGATGGGTGGTGCGCGTAAGCGGTTGGCCCTGCAGACGATATCCCATCCGGTTGCTCTGGGCGCTAAGCTGCCAGGGGGAACGCCAGAACGCCCCTTGCGAGGCCCGATCAAATTCATGGTACTCCGGCCCCGGTAACGCGCGGATGCGATTGCCGATCGGCAGTGACTTAACGCCCCGCGACGTACTGAATCGTCGGGACGCTTTTCCCAGCTTCAGCCGATCGCCATCCTGCAGGCGTCGCCCTTCAAGGCCGCCAATGCCGACTTTCAGATCGGTACTGCGCGAACCGAGCACCTCCGGAACGTCAATGCCCCCGGCTACCGCCAGATAGCTGCGGATCCCATACTGCGGGGTTTTAAGCACCAGATGCTGCCCGGCCTTCGCCGCCATTCGCCAGCCGACCCATACCGGCTCGCCGTCCAGCATTGCTTCACAGGCGGCACCGGTCAGCGCAAACCAGCAGTCACGTTCAAACTGAATATCCACCTGGCCGAGCGTAATCTCCAGCGCGGCAGCATTTCCCGCGTTGCCGACCAGCAGGTTAGCAATCACCAGCGAGGGTTTATCCAGCGCACCGCAGAGACTGATCCCCGACTGTCGCTGTCCTTCACGTCCGCCATCCTGTACCGAAGAGTACATTCCGGCGCGGATCATCTTCAACATACCCCCTCCTTTTGCGGCACAAAGCGGACTCGATCGCCGGAACGCAGCAGCACGGGCTCCTGACGCATGGGATCAAAGAGCGCCAGCGGCGTACGGCCCAGCAGCTGCCATCCACCCGGAGTCGCCAGCGGATACACGCCGGTTTGCGCGCCGCCGATGCCGACAGAGCCGGCGGGGACCCGCAGACGCGGTTCCGCATGTCGCGGCATCGCTAAACGCTCCGGCAGTCCGCCGAGATAAGGAAATCCCGGCTGGAAACCAAGAAACCACACCACGTACTCGACGGAGGCGTGCAATTCGACAACCTGCTGTTCAGTCAACCCGCTGTGAAGCGCCACGTTCGCCAGGTCGGGGCCGTCTTCGCCGCCGTAGATAACCGGAATGGTCATCAGCCGCGACTGTGGCTCAAGCGCCTCGCTCTCCTCCCACCAGCGCTGCAACTGCTCAATCGCATCCCATGCCATCTCCTGCGGATGGCGCAGGACCACGGTAATATTGTTCATCCCCGGTATCGCATCCAGGACCTCTTCGTGATCCGCCAGTCTCTGAGCCAGGCGCCAGATACGCTTTTGACTTTCCAGCGTGACCGGGGGTTCGAGCTCCAGAACCACGGCGGTTTCGCCTAACATGTAACAACGCGCTCGCTGCACTTTTCTTTCTCTCTCATCAGGCCGGGTTGGGAATATCAATAAAGGTCACATCCAGATCGGTATTTTCCGTCAGCCATTCGCTCAACGCGCGAATACCGCCGCGTTCGGTGGCATGGTGTCCGGCAGCATAAAAATGCAGGGACTGCTCGCGCGCGGAGTGGACAGTTTGCTCCGAGACTTCACCGGTAATAAACGCATCGACGCCAAAGCGAGCGGCGCTGTCAATAAAGCTCTGGCCACCGCCGGTACACCAGGCGACACGGGCCACTTTATCTGGCCCGGTATCACCGCACCACAGCGGCTTGCGCCCCAGGCGCGCCTCAATCCACGAAGCCAGCTCCAGCCCGGAAACCGGCATCGACAGCTCTCCCCACGGGACCAGCGGCTCAATTTCCCCCATGACGGTGATCCCCAGCAGCTGCGCCAGCTGGACGTTATTCCCCAGCTCCGGGTGGGCATCCAGCGGCAGATGCCAGCCATAGAGGTTGATATCATTTGCCAGCAGCGTCTTCAGGCGCTGGCGCTTAATGCCGCGAATCACCGGCGATTCACCTTTCCAGAAATAACCATGATGGACGATCACCGCATCTGCCTGCAGGCGCACGGCCTCGTCCAACAGCGCCTGGCTGGCGGTGACGCCGGTGACAATTTTTTGCACCGTCTCACGCCCTTCCACCTGAAGGCCATTTGGCGCGTAGTCGCTGAATGTCGCGCTATTGAGCTTTTCGTTAATCAGTTGTTCCAGTTCGCTATTTTTCATTGCCGCTCCATCAGGTCATCATTTTGTGCACAGGCATAACATAGCGGTATCCGCGTAGATCGTCGATAGCCTCTGCGTGAGAGACGCTCGTTTGACTTTTAGCTTAATCCCGCAATTTGTCTACCCACCCCGTGATGCATTCGTGTATATTTATGCATTATAAAAGCATATTAAATAACCAGAAAGCCTTTAAGGCCATGAATAACACTGCTAAACCGCTATTCATGCAGAAAGATCGACTTTCGTTTTACGGCAGGAACCAGGCGTTACATGAACAGACAATCATCGCAACCGCGCGCAATCTATTACGTCGTCGCGCTGCAAATTTGGGAATACTTCAGTTTTTACGGGATGCGGGCGCTGCTGATTTTGTATCTCACCAATCAGCTTAAGTACGACGATAGCCACGCCTACGCCCTCTTCAGCGCATACTGCTCTCTGGTCTACGTCACGCCGATTCTCGGCGGTTTCCTGGCCGATAAGCTCCTCGGCAACCGAATGGCGGTGATGCTCGGCGCGTTGTTGATGGCCATTGGCCATTTGGTGTTGGGTGCCAGCGAAATTGCGCCAACCTTCCTCTATCTGTCGCTCGCCATCATCGTCTGCGGCTACGGATTGTTTAAATCCAACGTCAGCTGCCTGTTGGGAGAGCTGTACGAACCCACCGATCCACGCCGCGATGGCGGCTTCTCGCTGATGTATGCGGCGGGGAATATCGGCTCGATCGTCGCCCCCATCGCCTGCGGATATGTGCAGGAAGAGTACAGCTGGGCCATGGGCTTCGCCCTCGCCGCCGTCGGGATGATTGCCGGACTGGTGATTTTCCTCTGCGGCAGTCGCCATTTCCGTCACACCTCGGGCGTCAATCGCCAGGCGCTCTGCGCGCGCCGCTTTATGCTGCCCAACTGGGGCTGGCTGCTGGTTCTGCTGATCGTGGCCCCGCTGCTGATCACCGTACTGTTCTGGCAGGAGTGGTCGGTCTATGCGCTGATCGTGGCGACGATTGTCGGCCTGGTGGTACTGGCCAGAATTTATCGGCGGGCAGAGACGGCCAAACAGCGTCGAGACCTGCGACTCATTATCGTCCTGACCGGATTCAGCCTGCTGTTCTGGGCTTTCGCTCAGCAGGGCGGCAGCTCCATCAGCCTGTATATCGACCGCTTCGTGAACCGGCATATCATGAGTTATGAGGTCCCGACCGCGATGTTCCAGTCGGTGAACGCCTTTGCGGTCATGCTCTGCGGAATGGTGCTGGCCTGGCTGGTGAAAGAGAATATCAACGGCAACCGTACCGTGCGGATCTGGGGTAAATTTGCGCTGGGTCTGGGGCTAATGAGCGCCGGCTTCTGCATTCTGACCCTGAGCGCACGCTGGTCGGCCGCCTACGGACAATCGTCGATGCCGCTGATGGTACTGGGCCTCGCGGTAATGGGCTTTGCCGAATTGTTTATCGACCCGGTGGCGATGTCGCAAATCACCCGTATCGAAATCCCCGGCGTGACCGGCGTGCTGACCGGCATCTATATGCTGCTCTCCGGCGCCATCGCCAACTATCTGGCCGGCGTGATTGCCGACCAGACAGCACAGGGTGCGTTCGATGAAGCCGGTGCGACCAGCTACGCCATTGATGCCTATATCAACGTGTTCAGCCAAATCACCTGGGGGGCTTTAGCCTGTGTCGGCCTGGTGCTGATAATCTGGCTGTATCACGCCCTGCGGGTCAGGACCCGCGCCCTGGCCGTGGAGTAAGGCTTTTACTGGCGGCCTCCCAGGCCGCCAACGTCTCCAGTCGCGCCTGCTTGTGATCGACCAGCGGACGCGGATAGTTCAGGCTCACCCTCTGTTTATCGGCCCAGATCCACGGCTGATGCAGCGCGTTATCAGGGACATCGGCCAGCTCTGGCAGCCACTGCCGAATAAATGTCCCGGCCTTATCGAACTTCTCTCCCTGGGTGGTCGGATTAAATATACGAAAATAAGGGGCGGCGTCGGTGCCTGTCGACGCTGCCCACTGCCACCCGCCGTTATTCGCCGCCAGGTCGCCATCAATCAGCTGGTTGATAAAATAGCGCTCGCCCGCGCGCCAGTCGATACGCAGGTCCTTGACCAGAAAACTGGCGGTAATCATCCGCAGCCGGTTATGCATCCAGCCCGTGGCATTGAGCTGGCGCATCGCGGCATCGACGATCGGAAAACCCGTTTTCCCGGCTTGCCACGCCTCTAATCCTTGCACATCGTCACGCCATGTCACGTTATCGGTCCAGGCAATGAACGGGCGACCTTTGCATAAGTCCGGGTAGAACACCATCAAATGTCGGTAAAACTCCCGCCAGATCAGTTCGTTTAGCCAGACGGAGCCTGCTTCACCGTCGAGCGCCGCCGGCTGCTCAGCCAGCAGTCGATGCAGGCACTGGCGCGGGGAAAGAACGCCTACGGCCAGACATGGCGACAGCCGGCTGGTGCCTTCCCTGGCGGGGAAATCACGCTGCTGGTCATAATCTGCGGCTTTTTGCTGGCAGAAACGGCGCAGTCGGGCGATAGCCGTTTTCTCATCGTCGGCAAAAAGGTGGGGATCAAAAGCCTCCTGCGGATAGCGGATCTCCGGCAGCGGCGCTGGCGTCAGGGGGCCGTGACCACGTACCGTCGGTGCGGCCACGCACTCCGGCAGCGCCTCGCGCAGTCGACGGAGAAAGGCATTTTTAAAGGGCGTAAACACCTTATACATTTCGTGATTCCCGGTCAGCACGCTGCCTGGGGACAGTAAAAGCGCATCGTCAAACCCGTGACATACCACGCCGCTCAGCCGCTTTTCCACCGCCGCATCGCGCTGACGCTCGTTGATTTCGTACTGGTAGTTATAAAACAGGTGGCTGACCTGCTGCTGCGCGCAATAGTCAGCCAGCAGCTGGACGCTGGCCGAAAAATCCTCCGCCTCCGCCACCTGCAACGCAATTCCTCGCTCGGCAAGAGCTGACTGCAGGCTACGCAGATGGCGGACGATAAATGCCGCCTGCCGCGGCGCCATACCGTGCTGATGCCACTGGCCCGGCGTGGCGATAAACAGCGCCAGCACGCGGGCATGCGGATCGCGACAGGCGGCGGCAAGCGCCAGGTTGTCATGGATACGTAGGTCAGCGCGAAACCAAACCAGATGAGTGGCCATAAAACTCCTGCAATCAGTAACATTCATGGATTCGATACCTCCCGGCCGGGTACGTAGCCCGCGAGGGAAGCATCAGGAAATTCAGATATAGAGTGTTGCAGGAGGCACGCAGGTGCAAGCAGAGGTCGTCTGACCGGGCAAAAAAAAACCGCCGGAGAACCGGCGGTTATGCAGTCTGGGGGGCGCGATCAGTAAAAGTCAGCGGCGGCTTTTTCAGCCTGGGCCATCCACACCGGCTGTTCGCTGGTTTTTGCCCATACGCGGTGCAGCCAGCTGTAATAGCGGGCCCGGTCTTTCCAGAACAGCATCACCGGAAGTGCTGCTACGCCAGCCACGACGGCGAAAGCACGACGTAAAAAGACAACGTGAGCAGGATAAGTTTTATACAACGCCATAATTTCTCTCCCTTAGTCAGGCCGGCAAGCGACGCCGGTAAAGTGTCAATGTATTTCTGGCTAAAATAATACCGCTTTGTATGTAATTTTACTACTCATCCGACCACTAAAAACAGCTCGTTTCGTCTTTATTTACATTCATCCGGTAATTGAGTTACAAAAAAGTTAAATTAATACTAATCATTGGTTAATTTGTGGTTTTGCTGATTTTTATATTTTTTTTACACCGCCGGTTCTGATTTTTGCAAAATCTTTGCACCAGAATTTCTATCCTCCGGGTAAATCGTAAAAACACCCGGAGGTGGATTGTGAGTGCAGGCGTAATTGCTGGCGTGGCGCTGGTATTCCTGTTGCTGGCCTATTTGGTCTATGCCCTGATAAATGCGGAGGCATTCTGATGGCCGCACAAGGATTTTTACTTATCGCCAGTTTTCTTCTGCTGCTGATGGTGCTGGCTCGCCCGACGGGGACGTTGCTGGCCAGAATGATCAACGATACCCCGCTGCCGGTGCTTGCCGGCATTGAGCGCGGCATTTGGCGGCTCTCGGGGATTCGTCCCCAGGAGATGAACTGGTGCCAGTATCTGCTCGCCATTCTGCTGTTTAATGGCGTAGGGCTGGTGGGGCTGTTCGCCCTGCTGATGTCTCAGGGCGCACTGCCGCTCAACCCTCAGCATCTTCCCGGCCTCTCATGGGATCTGGCGCTGAATACGGCGGTGAGTTTCGTCAGCAACACCAACTGGCAGGCCTATGCCGGAGAAAGTACCCTGAGCTACCTCAGCCAGATGGCTGGTCTGACGGTGCAAAACTTCCTGTCGGCGGCAACCGGCATCGCGGTGATTTTTGCCTTCACCCGCTCCTGGTCGCGTCAGCAGGTCAGCACCCTTGGCAACGCCTGGGTCGATCTCACCCGCATTACCCTATGGCTGCTGCTGCCGATTTCACTGCTGATCGCCGTGTTCTTTATTCAGCAGGGCGTGCCGCAAAACTTTCTGCCGTATCAGGCCTTCACCACGCTGGAAGGCGTGCATCAGTCGCTGCCAATGGGGCCGGTCGCTTCGCAGGAAGCGATCAAAATGCTGGGTACTAACGGCGGCGGGTTCTTTAACGCCAACTCATCGCACCCGTTTGAAAACCCGACGGCGCTGAGCAACATAGTGCAAATGCTGGCGATCTTTTTGATCCCGGCCGCGCTGTGCTTTGCCTTTGGCGACGTCGTCGGCGATCGCCGCCAGGGACACGCGATTTTATGGGCCATGACGCTGATCTTTATCGTCTGCGTCGCGGTGGTGATGTGGGCAGAAACCCACGGTAACCCTCACCTGCTGCAGCTGGGGGCGGACAGCAGCCTGAATATGGAAGGCAAAGAGAGTCGCTTTGGCATTCTCGCCAGCAGCCTGTTCGCGGTTGTCACCACCGCCGCCTCCTGCGGCGCGGTCAACGCCATGCACGACTCCTTCACTGCGCTGGGCGGCATGGTTCCCATGTGGCTGATGCAGATCGGCGAAGTGGTCTTCGGTGGCGTGGGATCGGGGCTGTACGGCATGCTGCTGTTCGTCATGCTGGCGGTCTTTATCGCCGGGCTGATGATCGGCCGGACGCCGGAGTATCTCGGCAAGAAGGTCGATGTGCGCGAAATGAAAATGATCGCCCTGGCCATCCTCGTGACGCCCACTCTGGTCCTGCTGGGTACCGCGCTGGCGATGATGACCGAGGCCGGACGCGCGGGGATGTTTAACCCGGGACCGCACGGCTTTAGCGAAGTGCTGTATGCCGTCACCTCCGCCGCCAATAACAACGGCAGCGCCTTCGCCGGCCTCGGCGCAGCAACGCCATTCTGGAACCTGCTGCTGGCGTTTTGCATGCTGTTCGGTCGTTTCGCGGTCATCGTGCCGGTGATGGCTATCGCCGGTTCTCTGGTGAGTAAAAAGATCCAGCCGACCAGTTCCGGCACCCTTGCCACCCACGATGTGCTGTTTATCGGTCTGCTGATCGGTACCGTGCTGCTGGTTGGCGCCCTGACCTTTATTCCTGCCCTGGCGCTCGGCCCGTTGGCGGAACACTTCTCCTTACTTTAAGTGATGCGGAGCACCCTGTTATGAGTCGCAAACAATTAGCCCTGCTCGAGCCGACGCTGGTGCGCCAGGCGCTGCTGGATGCAGTGAAAAAACTGAGCCCGACGGTGCAGTGGCGCAACCCGGTGATGTTCATCGTCTGGACGGGTAGCCTGATAACCACACTGCTGGCCGTGGCGATGGCCAGCGGGCATCTCGCCGGCAGCGCCGCTTTTACCGCCGCCGTGAGTATCTGGCTGTGGTTTACCGTACTGTTCGCCAACTTCGCCGAAGCGATGGCTGAAGGCCGCAGCAAAGCGCAGGCCAACAGTCTGAAAGGGGTGAAAAAAACCGCTTTTGCTCGCAAGCTGCGCGCACCGCAGCATGACGCGCCTGTCGACCATATTCCGGCCGATGACTTACGCAAAGGCGATGTGGTGCTGGTGGAAGCAGGCGATATTATTCCCTGCGACGGGGAGGTCATTGAAGGCGGCGCCTCGGTGGACGAAAGCGCCATCACCGGTGAATCCGCTCCGGTGATCCGCGAATCCGGCGGCGACTTTGCATCGGTCACCGGCGGGACGCGCATTCTTTCTGACTGGCTGGTGATCCGCTGTAGCGTGAACCCCGGTGAAACGTTCCTTGATCGGATGATCGCCATGGTCGAAGGCGCTCAGCGCCGCAAAACGCCGAATGAAATTGCGCTGACGATCCTGCTGATCGCCCTCACGCTGGTGTTCCTGCTTGCCACCGCCACCATCTGGCCGTTCTCCGCCTGGAGCGGCAATGCGGTCAGCGTGACGGTGCTGGTGGCGCTGCTGGTGTGCCTGATTCCGACCACGATCGGCGGACTGCTCTCGGCGATCGGCGTCGCCGGGATGAGCCGTATGCTGGGCGCCAACGTCATCGCCACCAGCGGACGCGCGGTAGAAGCCGCCGGCGACGTTGACGTCTTACTGCTGGATAAAACCGGGACGATTACCCTCGGTAACCGCCAGGCCTCCGCGTTTTTACCTGCGGAAGGCGTAGAAGAAAAAACCCTTGCCGACGCCGCCCAGCTCTCATCTCTGGCCGATGAAACGCCGGAAGGTCGCAGCATCGTGATACTGGCAAAACAGCGCTTTAACCTGCGCGAGCGGGATCTGCAGTCGCTGCAAGCGACCTTCGTCCCCTTCACCGCCCAGACGCGCATGAGCGGGATTAATATCGATCGGCGGATGATCCGCAAAGGCTCCGTCGACGCCATTCGTCGCCATGTCGAGGCCAACGGCGGCCACTTCCCGGCGGACGTCGACAAACAGGTGGAAGATGTTGCCCGCCAGGGGGCGACACCGCTGGTGGTCGCGGAAGGCAAACACGTGCTGGGCGTTATTTCGCTGAAAGATATCGTTAAAGGCGGAATTAAGGAGCGCTTTGCTCAACTGCGCAAGATGGGCATTAAAACGGTCATGATTACCGGCGATAACCGCCTCACCGCAGCGGCGATTGCCGCTGAAGCGGGGGTCGATGATTTCCTTGCCGAAGCGACGCCGGAAGCCAAACTGGCGCTGATTCGTCAGTACCAGTCCGAAGGTCGTCTGGTGGCGATGACCGGCGACGGTACTAATGATGCCCCGGCGCTGGCTCAGGCCGATGTCGCGGTGGCGATGAACTCCGGTACCCAGGCGGCAAAAGAGGCGGGCAACATGGTGGACCTCGACTCCAACCCGACCAAACTGATCGAAGTAGTGCACATCGGTAAGCAGATGCTGATGACCCGCGGGTCGTTGACCACCTTCAGTATTGCCAACGACGTGGCGAAGTACTTTGCCATTATTCCGGCCGCCTTTGCCGCCGTTTACCCGCAGCTGGCCATGCTCAACGTCATGCACCTGCATTCGCCTGCCTCGGCGATTCTGAGTGCGGTTATCTTTAACGCGCTGATTATCGTCTTCCTGATCCCGCTGGCGCTGAAGGGCGTGAGCTATCGCCCGCTGTCGGCTTCGGCCATGCTGCGCCGTAATCTGTGGGTCTATGGCCTGGGTGGGCTGCTGGTGCCGTTTATCGGTATTAAAGCTATCGATCTGTTACTGACCCTGACCGGGCTGCTGTGAGGAAAATACCATGTCATTCATTCGACCGGCACTTGTGCTATTTATTCTGTTAACGCTCCTCACCGGTGGCGTCTATCCGCTGCTGACGACGGCGCTTGGGCAGTGGTGGTTCCCGCAGCAGGCAAACGGCTCACTGATCCGCATCGCCGGCGAAGTCCGCGGCTCCAGCCTGATTGGCCAGAATTTTACCGCGGCGGGTTATTTCCAGGGACGCCCTTCGGCGACCGCTGAAACGCCGTACAATCCCCTCGCCTCCGGCGGCAGTAATCTGGCCGCCAGCAACCCGGCGCTGGATAAGGCCGTCAGCGAACGCGTGCAGGCGCTACGTCTCGCCAACCCGGACGCTGACCCGCGCGTTCCGGTAGAGCTGGTGACGACATCGGCAAGCGGGCTGGATAATAACCTCACGCCGACGGCCGCGCTCTGGCAGGTCCCTCGCGTCGCGAAGGCCCGCAATCTGAGTATTGAGCAAGTCACCCGCCTGGTGAATGAGGCGACGCAAACGCCGCTGGCCAGTTTTCTCGGTCAGCCTGTGGTAAATATAGTGCAACTGAATATGGCGCTGGATGCCCTGAAGGATAAGTAAAATGAGTGACGAGCCGCTGCGCCCGGACCCGGACCGCCTGCTGCAACATACCAGCGAGCCGCATCGCGGCAAGCTAAAAGTGTTCTTTGGCGCCTGTGCGGGCGTCGGTAAAACCTGGGCAATGTTGGCGGAAGCGCAGCGGCTGCGCGCCCAGGGGCTGGATATTCTGATCGGCGTGGCGGAAACCCACGGTCGGAAAGAGACCGCGGCGATGCTGGAAGGGCTCAGCACCCTCCCCCAGCGCCGCCTCTCTCATCGTGGACGCTACGTCCACGAATTCGATCTCGATGCCGCGCTGGCGCGCCGGCCGGCGCTGATCCTGGTTGATGAACTGGCGCACAGCAATGCGCCAGGCTCGCGCCACCCCAAACGCTGGCAGGATGTCGAAGAGCTTCTCGATGCCGGTATCGACGTGTTTACCACCGTGAACGTCCAGCACCTCGAAAGCCTGAACGATGTCGTCAGCGGCATTACCGGCGTTCAGGTGCGCGAAACCGTCCCCGACCCCTTTTTTGACGCCGCCGACGATGTTGTGCTGGTCGACCTGCCTCCTGACGATCTCCGTCAGCGCCTGAATGAAGGCAAGGTCTATATCGGCGGCCAGGCGGAGCGGGCTATCGAAAACTTTTTCCGCAAGGGAAATCTGATTGCCCTGCGTGAACTGGCTTTGCGCCGGACCGCCGATCGGGTCGATGAACAGATGCGCGCCTGGCGCGACCGTCAGGGGCAGGAAAAAGTCTGGCATACCCGCGACACCCTTCTGCTGTGCATCGGCCATAATACCGGCAGTGAAAAACTGGTACGCGCCGCCGCGCGACTGGCCGCACGATTTGGCAGTATCTGGCATGCGGTTTATGTCGAAACCCCTTCCCTGCACCGTCTGCCGGAAGCCAGGCGGCGGGCCATTCTCGCCGCCCTGCGGCTCGCGCAGGAGTTAGGGGCGGAAACCGCCACGCTCTCCAACCCGTCCGAAGAGAAAGCCGTACTGCACTACGCCCGCGAGCATAATCTGGGCAAAATCGTGATTGGCCGTCAGGGAAAACGCCGCTGGTGGAACCGCAGCGGATTCGCCGATCGCCTGGCGCGCGACGCGCCCGACCTCGATCTGGTGGTCATCGCCCTTGATGAGAAAAGCGCCCCTCTGCCCACGCGGGCCAGCGATAGCCGTACCGCTATGGAGAAGTGGCGCGTGCAAATCCAGGGCTGCTTCGTGGCGCTGGCGCTCTGCGCGATCATTACGCTGGTGGCGATGCAGTGGCTGGTGGCCTTTGAAGCGGCCAACCTGGTCATGCTCTATCTGCTTGGCGTGGTGATTATTGCGCTGCTATACGGCCGCTGGCCGTCGGTGCTGGCGACGGTTATCAACGTGGTCAGCTTCGACCTGTTCTTTGTGTCGCCGCGCGGTACGCTGGCGGTTTCCGACGTACAATACCTGCTGACCTTTGGCGTCATGCTGACCGTCGGTCTGCTGATCGGGAATCTTACTGCCGGCGTCCGCTATCAGGCCCGCGTGGCGCGTTATCGTGAGCAGCGCACCCGCCATCTGTATGAGATGTCAAAAGCGCTGGCGGTCGGACGCAGCGAGGATGACATTGCCGCGACCAGCGAGCGCTTTATCGCCTCCACCTTCCAGGCCCGCGGGCAGCTGCTGCTCCCCGACAGTAGCGGCAAACTGCACCCGCTCACCCACCAGCCGGGGCTGACCTCATGGGACGATGCCATCGCCCGCTGGAGCTTCGATAAGGGCCAGCCCGCCGGCGCCGGCACCGATACGCTGCCCGGCGTTCCCTATCAAATCTTACCGCTGAAAAGCGCCGCCCGGACCTGGGGACTGCTGGTGGTGGAACCCGAAAACCTGCGTCAGCTGATGATTCCTGAACAGCAGCGCCTGCTGGAAACCTTTACGCTACTGGTCGCCAGCGCGCTGGAACGGCTGACCCTCACCGCCAGCGAAGAGCAGGCCCGATTTAACAGTGAGCGGGAAAGCCTGCGCAACTCGCTGCTGGCGGCACTCTCCCATGATTTGCGTACGCCGTTGACCGTTCTCTTCGGACAGGCGGAAATTCTGACGCTCGACCTCGCCAGCGAAGGCTCGAAACATGCTCCGCAGGCAAATGAGATTCGTCAACACGTGCTGAATACGACCCGGCTGGTCAATAATCTGCTGGATATGGCGCGCATTCAGTCCGGCGGATTTAACTTACATAAAGAGTGGCTGACGCTCGAAGAGGTGATCGGCAGCGCCCTGCGGATGCTGGAACCGGGGCTCGGCGGGCAGCATATTCAGCTGGCGCTACCCGATCCGCTGCTGCTGGTTCACGTCGACGGCCCGCTGTTTGAACGAGTGCTGATTAATCTGCTGGAGAATGCGCTGAAATATGCCGGCTCGAAAGCGCAGATCGGCATTGCGGCGCAGGCTGATGAGCAGCAGCTGCGCTTAGATGTGTGGGATAATGGCCCCGGGATCCCAACGGGCCAGGAACAGGCTATCTTTGATAAGTTCGCCCGCGGACATAAAGAGTCGGCGATCCCTGGCGTCGGGCTGGGTCTGGCCATCTGTCGGGCGATCGTTGAAGTACACGGCGGTACGATCGGCGCCTATACGCGGCCAGAGGGCGGTGCCTGCTTCCGTGTTACACTCCCCAGGGAAACGGCCCCGGGGCTGGATGAATGGAGCGGAGCGGCGTAACGCTGCCCCGGCCAGATGCCCGCTGTGCGCCTGCCCGGGCTACCGGTCTTGCGCGCGAGTAGCCCGGGAGGCGTTTCTGAAGGAGAGGGTCCTATCTGTCTGAACGGGAAGAACGGGTGATAAACGTACTGATTATTGAAGATGAACATGCAATCCGTCGCTTTCTGCGCACCGCGCTGGAAGCCGACGGTATGCGCGTATTTGAAGCCGATACCCTGCAGCGGGGTCTTATTGAAGCTGCAACCCGCAAACCTGATTTAGTCATCCTCGATCTTGGGCTACCCGACGGCGACGGTAATGAATTTATTCGCGACGTGCGCCAGTGGAGTCAGATGCCAATTATCGTGCTGTCGGCTCGCACCGAGGAGCACGATAAAATTGCCGCGCTTGACGCCGGCGCCGATGACTATCTTAGTAAGCCCTTTGGCATTGGCGAACTGCAGGCGAGATTGAGAGTTGCGATGCGCCGACATGCCGGCGCGCAAGCCGACGAGCCGCTGGTGCGCTTCGCCGATATTGAAGTCGATATTCCCGCCCGCCGCATCGTCCGCGGTGACGAAGAGCTCCACCTGACGCCGATTGAATTCCGTCTGCTGGCGGTGCTGTTAAATAATCCCGGCAAGGTCCTCACCCAGCGCCAGCTGCTCAATCAGGTGTGGGGGCCAAATGCGGTGGAACACAGCCATTATTTACGCATTTATATGGGGCATCTGCGGCAAAAGCTGGAAGTTGACCCGGCGCGCCCGCAGCATTTACTGACCGAAACGGGGATCGGCTATCGGTTTATGCCGTGAATTGTTATTCTCTTATTTTGAATTTATTTTTAATTCCCTTACATCACTAACTTTATGGCCAGAAAATATATTTTCTGGCCATTTTGTCATTTCAATCATGAAAACAAACATTGTATTAACATAATCCAAACAACAAAGAGAATAATCACATAAAAGCAACAAAAATAAGCAAAAAATATCGCCATTGATCTATTTAATTGATCAACTTCACGGAAACTACCAGTTTTATGAATAAAATGACGTTACTTTCAACAAACAACTGAAAGGAACGCTAAAAATGGAAAATAATAACCGAACCATGCCACACATAAGGCGAACAACACATATTATGATGTTCTCCCACCGTAACAGTTTCGACTTTCATTTCTTTAATGCCCGATAGTCCTTCGACTACGGGCACTTCCGCATACAGGTCTTCCTGACCCCTGCATTACAGGCAACTGCCTGTATTCCTTGGTGCTCGCCTGACTAAACCCTGAGTTTACCGTAACCGGACTGGTTAGGGTTTAGCCTGTTCATCCAAAAAAACAATTTACAGATTCCTTTATCAGTAAATATGTTTTTTTCCCGGAGATATCAATTTCTCATTTGAGAAGTTGAGGGCCTGTTATTACCAAAAAAAAGGTAAATGTAAATGTCAGAATTAAAAATAGCCGTAAGCAACACGTGCCAGAATTACTTCTCCACTCAACGAAAAATAATTAACATTGATGAAACTACATTTATTGACATTGCCGCCGCAGTGATTTCCATCAATGATATTGAAGAAGGAAAACTCGATAAAATTGAAGCAACGGGATACGGAATTCCTGTCTTTGTCGCAGTGCATGACGAAGAACGAGTACCTTCAGACTATCTATCGCGAATTTCGGGGGTCTTCGAATACGGATCCGAGCGGTGTGCATTCTATGGCCGCCAGTTGGAAACCGCCGCTAGTCACTATGAAACCCAACTGCGGCCGCCTTTCTTTCGTGCGCTGGTCGACTACGTTAATCAGGGTAACAGCGCTTTTGATTGCCCTGGGCACCAGGGCGGCGATTTTTTCCGTCGTCATCCGGCTGGCAATCAATTTGTTGAATACTTTGGCGAAACGCTTTTCCGTTCCGATCTGTGCAACGCCGATGTTGCCATGGGCGATCTGCTTATCCATGAAGGCGCACCCTGTATCGCGCAACAACATGCAGCAAAAGTGTTTAATGCAGACAAAACCTATTTTGTCCTCAACGGCACATCATCATCCAATAAAGTCGTACTTAATGCCCTGTTAACGCCAGGCGATCTGGTGCTGTTTGATCGTAATAATCATAAGTCCAACCATCACGGTGCGTTACTTCAGGCAGGCGCGACACCTGTATATCTAGAAACCGCTCGCAATCCGTACGGCTTTATTGGTGGAATAGACGCCCATTGCTTTGAGGAAAGCTATCTGCGCGAACGGATTAGCGAAGTGGCGCCACAGCGTGCCAGAGACGCACGTCCTTTCCGCCTGGCGGTGATTCAACTCGGTACTTATGACGGTACCATTTACAACGCCCGCCAGGTGGTGGATACGATTGGACACCTGTGCGATTACATCCTGTTTGACTCCGCATGGGTCGGCTATGAGCAATTCATCCCAATGATGGCCGATTGCTCTCCATTGCTACTAGATCTGAATGAAAACGATCCGGGTATCTTAGTAACTCAGTCGGTACACAAGCAGCAGGCCGGCTTCTCCCAGACATCTCAAATCCATAAAAAAGACCGCCATATTAAAGGTCAGCCTCGCTATGTTCCGCATAAGCGTATGAACAACGCGTTTATGATGCATGCTTCCACCAGTCCGTTCTACCCACTATTCGCGGCGCTGGATGTTAACGCCAAAATGCATGACGGCTTGAGCGGGCGCAATATGTGGATGGATTGCGTGATGAACGGTATTGATGCGCGTAAGTTGATCCTTGAGAACTGCCATCACATTCGCCCGTTTGTACCAGACAGCGTCGATGGTCAGCCATGGGAATCGTACGCAACCAGCCAAATCGCCAACGATCTGCGCTTTTTCCATTTTGTCCCCGGCGAAAGCTGGCATGCATTCGACGGCTATGCCGAAAATCAGTATTTCGTTGACCCGTGTAAACTTCTGCTCACTACACCGGGTATCAAGGCCCGTACCGGCGAATATGATACCTTCGGGGTCCCCGCGACCATCCTCGCCAACTTCTTGCGCGAAAACGGTGTTGTCCCAGAAAAATGCGACCTTAACTCCATTTTGTTCCTGCTCACCCCAGCAGAAGATATGGCGAAATTACAGCAACTGGTCGCACTGCTGGCTCGTTTCGAAAAACTACTGGATTGCGACGCTCCTCTGGCAGAGGTTCTACCGTCAGTGTACAAACAGCATGAAGCACGTTATGCCGGATACACCCTACGTCAGCTATGCCAGGAAATGCACGATCTCTACACCCGCCACAATGTTAAACAGCTGCAGAAAGAGATGTTCCGTCAATCGCATTTCCCTCGTATCAGTATGAATCCTCAAGAGGCAAACTACGCCTATTTACGAGGTGAGGTTGAGCTGGTTAGCCTGGCGAATGCTGAAGGACGCATCGCAGCAGAAGGGGCTCTTCCTTACCCACCGGGAGTACTTTGCGTAGTACCAGGTGAGATCTGGGGTGGCTCCGTACTGCATTATTTCAGCGCACTGGAAGAAGGAATCAATCTGTTACCAGGCTTTGCACCTGAATTACAAGGCGTCTATATCGAAGAACACGATGGACGCAAGCAGGTGTGGTGCTACGTCATTAAACTGCGCGAGCCACAGCGATCTCTGTTGAAAGGGGAATCGCTATGAGCAAGTCTAAGTCCAATAAAATGGGCGTTGTCCAGCTCACTATCCTGACGATTGTTAACATGATGGGGTCCGGGATTATTATGCTGCCAACCAAGTTGGCGGAGGTCGGAACCATTTCTATCATCTCGTGGCTGGTTACCGCCGTCGGTTCGATGGCGCTGGCATGGGCGTTCGCCAAGTGCGGAATGTTCAGCCGCAAAGCTGGAGGTATGGGCGGTTATGCGGAGTATGCGTTCGGAAAATCCGGTAACTTTATGGCGAATTACACGTATGGCGTCTCGCTACTCATTGCGAACGTCGCTATCGCCATTTCTGCCGTCGGGTACGGTACCGAACTGCTGGGCGTCACGCTAAGTCCTTTGCATATTGGTGTCGCAACTATCGGAGTCCTGTGGCTCTGTACCGTCGCTAACTTTGGTGGGGCGCGTATTACCGGTCAGATCAGTAGTATTACCGTCTGGGGCGTGATTATTCCGGTCGTTGGACTGTGTATCATCGGCTGGTTCTGGTTCAGCCCGACGCTCTATGCCAACTCGTGGAACCCGCACCACGTTCCGTTTTTCAGCGCCGTAGGATCATCCATTGCCATGACCTTATGGGCCTTCCTGGGGCTGGAATCTGCCTGTGCGAATACCGATGTGGTAGAAAATCCGGAGCGCAACGTACCCATTGCGGTTCTCGGGGGCACGCTAGGAGCGGCGGTGATTTATATTGTCTCAACTAACGTCATCGCCGGGATTGTACCCAATATGGATCTGGCAAACTCCACCGCGCCATTTGGCCTCGCATTTGCCCAAATGTTCACGCCGGAGGTTGGTAAGGTCATCATGGCATTGATGGTAATGTCCTGCTGCGGTTCACTGCTGGGGTGGCAGTTTACCATCGCTCAGGTCTTTAAATCATCGGCAGATGAAGGCTATTTCCCCAAAATTTTCTCCCGCGTATCTAAAGTTGATGCGCCGGTGCAGGGAATGCTGGCTATTGTGATTATACAAAGCGGTTTATCACTGATGACCATCAGCCCGTCGTTGAATAATCAGTTCAACGTGCTGGTTAATCTGGCGGTGGTGACGAATATCATTCCATACATTCTGTCGATGGCCGCGTTGGTCATTATCCAGAAAATGGCGAACGTCGCTCCGGAAAAGGCCAGAATGGCGAATATCGTGGCGTTCATCGGGGCGATGTATAGCTTCTACGCACTTTACTCCTCCGGAGAAGAAGCGATGCTATACGGCTCTATCGTGACCTTCCTCGGCTGGACATTGTATGGGCTGGTCTCACCGCGTTTTGAGCTGAAGAACAAACACGGCTAAGTCTGGAAGTCTGCCGCTTGCGATCTGACTGAGCCGTTATAATGAACGCAGAGAGAATAAGCGGATGCAAAAAAGGAGCCTTGCGGCTCCTTTCATCATGTCACATTGTTCAGCATTACGCGTTTTTCAGCACTTCGCTGACGATTTCCACCGCTTCTTTCTCGATCTGCTTACGATGTTCTTCACCCAGGAAGCTCTCGCAGTAGATCTTGTAAGCATCTTCCGTACCTGACGGACGCGCGGCGAACCAGCCGTTGTCGGTCATCACTTTCAGGCCACCAATCGATGCGCCGTTGCCCGGCGCGGCGGTCAGACGTGCGGTGATCGGATCGCCGGCCAACTGGCTGGCGCTGACCATTTCCGGCGACAGCTTAGACAGCGCCGCTTTCTGTGCGGATGTAGCCGAAGCCTGCAGACGGTTATAGCTCGGCGCGCCGAAGCGGGCAGCCAGTTCGTCGTAGTGCTCCTGCGGGTTTTTACCGGTGACGGCGGTGATTTCCGCCGCCAGCAGGCACATGATGATACCGTCTTTGTCGGTCGACCACGGGGTTCCGTCAAAACGCAGGAACGATGCGCCCGCGCTCTCTTCGCCGCCAAAACCGAAGCTGCCATCGAACAGACCGTCAACAAACCATTTAAAGCCCACCGGCACTTCCACCAGCTTGCGGCCCAGGTCGTTAACCACGCGATCGATCATCGCGGAGGAGACCAGCGTCTTACCAACGGCGACATCCTGGCCCCACTGCGGACGATGCTGGAACAGGTAGTTAATCGCCACCGCCAGATAGTGGTTCGGGTTCATCAGACCCGCCGGCGTGACGATGCCGTGACGGTCATAATCCGGATCGTTAGCAAAAGCCAGATCGAACTTATCGCGCAGCGCCAGCAGCCCTGCCATCGCACACTCAGAAGAGCAGTCCATGCGAATGGCGCCGTCTTTATCGAGGTGCATAAAGCGGAAGGTTTGATCGACGTGATCGTTGACGATAGTCAGGTCGAGTTTGTAGTACTCGGCAATACGTTTCCAGTATTCGATACCGGAACCACCCAACGGATCGACCCCGAGCTTCAGACCGGCTTTCTGAATCGCCGCCATGTCGACGATATCCGCCAGCCCTTCGATAAACGGTTGCACCAGATCCTGCTCTTTAACATGACCGGATGCCAGTGCCGCATCGAGGGAGATGCGCTTGACGCCCTGCAGACCCGAGGCCAGCAGTTCGTTAGCGCGATTCTCTACCACTTTGGTGACGTTGGTATCAGCCGGGCCGCCGTTCGGCGGGTTGTACTTAATACCGCCATCTTCCGGCGGGTTATGAGACGGCGTAATCACGATGCCGTCCGCCAGCGGACCACCTTTTTTGTTGTGCACCAGGATGGCATTGGAAATGGCCGGCGTCGGGGTGAAACCGTTGTTTTCCTGCACGATAACATCAACGCCGTTGGCCGCCAGCACTTCCAGTACGGAAATAAAGGCCGGTTCGGAGAGCGCGTGGGTATCTTTACCCACGTAGCAGGGACCGGTAATCCCGTTCTTCGCGCGGTCTTCCGCAATCGCCTGAGCGATCGCCAGAATATGCTGCTCATTGAAGTTATGGCGCCCTGCACTGCCACGATGGCCAGAGGTGCCAAACTTCACCGCATGCTCCGCGTTGCCCGCTTCCGGCTTCAGTACGTAGTACTGCGCGGTCAGCTGAGCGACGTTAATCAAATCACTCTGTTGTGCAGGCTGACCCGCACGCTTATCGATTGCCATTGCCTGATCCTTCTGATGCAAGGTGAATAAAACTAGATCGTGCCGCAGACCTTCTCAATTAATTCCGCTGGGAACTGCATCGACTGCATGATGTGTTCGATCATGCTGCACTTACGACCGGTATTGGTATTGGTGATAACCCACCACGGAGTACCAGGAACCTGTTTCGGTTTAGTCTGGTTACCGCTTTTTAGCAGGATCCGCGAATCTTCGGCAAAGTACACGCGGGTGCGCCCGTGCAGAGACTCGGTGGCCTCAGCAAACGCTTTGTTATCTAAGGAGTACAGCGTGGTCAGGACCAGCATGAAGCGGTTTACCGCGCGTTTTTGTTCGGCGTATTCATCAGATAACAGCAGCTCGCGCATCGCGCGCACTTTATCTTTCGCCGGATTCACGGGCTTCGCTTCGACGGCAGGCGTCGCAGCCGGCGCCGGCGCAGCTTTTACGACCGGTGCGGCAGTCTGGGAAACGGCGGAAAATTTCAGCATGCGCCGTAAAATGTCGGATGCACTCTCGCCAATATGCTGGGTGTGGCTGGCAATATAGCGATAGAGATCATCATCAACTTCAATTGTTTTCATCTTAATCCAGTGCGATATCTTATTCTGAATACAAGTTGTCAGGATTATAAGGACAAATCCTGACCGCGGATAGCGTCAAACCAGGATGGCGGTAAAACTCAGATAGCTCTGGGTCTTGCAGCCGGATGGCAGAATGTCCAACATAATACCCTAACCCGACGAAGCGAAAAAAAGAACTTTGCCATGAAATTAAATAGCCGCACGCAATCTGCACAAAATCCGCACAATAATTCCCCTGTTGTCCTGGTTCACGGTCTGTTTGGTAGTCTCGACAACCTGGGCATCCTCGCCCGCGACCTGGTGAACGACTACGATATTTTGCAGGTTGATATGCGCAACCACGGTCTTTCCCCCCGTTCGCCGGAGATGACCTACGCGGCGATGGCGCAGGATCTGATCGATACTCTTGACGATCGGCAGATAGAGAAAGCCACCTTTATTGGTCATTCGATGGGGGGGAAAGCGGTCATGGCGCTTACCGCACTGGCGCCGGAGCGCATCGCTGGCCTGGTCGCCATTGATATTGCCCCGGTGGACTACCACGTGCGCCGTCATGATGAAATTTTCAACGCCATCAATGCCGTCACCGACGCCGGCGCCGCGTCCCGTCAGCAGGCGGCCACGGTGATGCGCCAACATCTGCAGGAAGAAGGCGTGATTCAGTTTCTGCTGAAATCCTTCGTTGATGGCCAGTGGCGCTTCAACGTACCGGTATTATGGGATCAATATCCGCACATCGTGGGCTGGCAAACGGTTCCTGCCTGGCCTCATCCGACCCTGTTCATCCCGGGAGGCAACTCGCCGTACGTCACCGATGAGTATCGCGATACCCTGCTCGCCCAGTTCCCACAGGCGCGAGCGCACGTCATCGCCGGCGCCGGCCACTGGGTGCATGCGGAGAAACCGGAAGCCGTCCTGCGCGCCATTCGTCGCTATCTGACCGCTTTGCAGGCTTAACTGGCTAAAAACTGCCCGACCGCGCTGCAGAATGCCCGCGGTCGTTGGCGCAACGGTTCGCCTGATGTATTATGGCGCGCTATCTGTGTCGGCTATAGCCCGGCAACTTGTTTCCCCGAAGTCACTCTGAATCATGGCAAAAGAACAAACGGACCGTACGACATTAGATTTGTTCGCAACCGAGCGTCGCCCGGGTAGACCAAAGACCAATCCGCTTTCGCGCGATGAACAACTGCGCATAAATAAACGCAATCAGCTCAAACGCGACAAAGTTCGCGGCCTGAAGCGTGTGGAGTTAAAACTCAACGCTGAAGCGGTTGATGCGCTCAACGAGCTGGCGGAAGCTCGCAATATGAACCGCAGCGATTTGATCGAAGAGATGCTGATGAACCAGCTGGCAACCCTGCACAGCCGGGATAAAGCCTGAAAATCCTCAAAAAAACACTTTCATGTAGCAGAGTGTGCAGTCGGGCGTGATTGCTGTTTCCGCGCCCTCCCCTGTTCTGCTATGATTGCCGTTATCTGCGGGCATTACGCCACTACCACATCATTAAGTTTCAAGAGGTTATTTTACTCATGGCAATCATCGGCATCTTTTTTGGCAGCGACACGGGCAACACCGAGAATATTGCAAAAATGATTCAGAAGCAGCTTGGTAAAGATGTTGCTGATGTTCACGACATTGCCAAGAGCAGCAAAGAAGATCTGGAAGCCTACGACATCCTGCTGCTCGGCATTCCGACCTGGTACTACGGTGAAGCTCAGTGCGACTGGGATGACTTTTTCCCGACGCTGGAAGAGGTCGACTTTAACGGTAAACTGGTTGCGCTGTTTGGCTGCGGCGATCAGGAAGACTACGCGGAATACTTCTGTGACGCGCTGGGCACCATCCGCGACATCATAGAACCGCGCGGCGCCACCATCGTTGGCCACTGGCCGACCGCGGGCTATCATTTTGAGGCCTCTAAAGGCCTGGCGGATGACGATCACTTCGTCGGCCTGGCTATCGATGAAGACCGCCAGCCGGAACTGACCAACGAACGCGTGACTCAGTGGGTTAAGCAGGTCTCTGAAGAGCTGCACCTCGAAGAAATCAAAAACGCCTGATGATTGTGCGGCGTTACCGTTAAGTTTCGCCGCATTAATAGATAGAAGCAATCAAACTAATAGCTACAAGTTTTTAACTTTTAATCACATATCTGTACAATGTCCTCTGATTTAACGAGGTCAGGTGACGTAGTTTGTAGCTGGGACCTCGTTTTTGACAGCATACAAGGCCCGATACTTGCAGTTTTCATTTAACGATGGCAGTTCTATAATGAGACGCATTGCATCGGGTGATTCTCTGTATTACTTCCGCTGATGGAAGTAGATCGTTTAGCAACAGGACAGATTCCGCATGACTGACAACAATACCGCATTAAAGAAGGCTGGCCTGAAAGTCACACTTCCACGATTAAAAATCCTGGAAGTCCTGCAGGAACCGGATAACCATCACGTCAGTGCGGAAGATTTATACAAGCGCCTGATCGACATGGGTGAAGAGATTGGTCTCGCTACTGTTTATCGCGTGCTGAACCAGTTTGATGATGCTGGCATTGTGACTCGCCACAACTTCGAAGGCGGTAAATCTGTTTTCGAACTGACCCAGCAACACCATCACGATCATCTTATTTGCCTCGATTGTGGCAAAGTGATCGAATTCAGCGATGAGTCTATCGAAGCGCGTCAGCGTGAAATCGCCCACCGCCACGGCATCCGTCTGACCAACCACAGTCTGTACCTTTACGGTCACTGCGCGGAAGGCGACTGCCGCGAAGATGAACATGCACACGACGCGCTGGAAAAGTAATTTCCCACCGCGTGGACCACAAAAAGCCAACCTGACGGTTGGCTTTTTTTATGTGCAAACGCCTACCCTTTTCTGCGCGCGGTATGCTCGTCGAGAGCACGGATAAACGGTTCCTCATCCCAGCGGTTTGCCAGCGCTTCTCGTACCAGAGCCTGTTGGGTTTTCGGTACCATTCCACCTAATGGTGGGTCGGTATCAAGATTGGTGGGGAATGCGTAGCCCCGGGCAGCCACGGCAATCAGTGCCTGAACATCGCCACAGGATTGCGCGCCATGAAAAACGCCTGATGGTTAACATCAGGCGTTTTTACTGACAGGATCTGGCGCCCGCGATCAGGGCCTGGTGTTGTTGCTGCGAATCTCTTTCCAGATACGATCGCAACGCGCTTTCACCGCCTGGTCATTGCCGGTACGAGTCGCCTGAATACACTGTTGGTAATCCAGAACGCGCACGCTTTCCTGGTTGGCAAACGCCTGATGCTGTTTATCTTCTTTCAGCACGTCGAGAACGCTCTGGCAGGCCTGAACCTTATCCGGATTCCCTTCCGCCGTATTGATACAGGCGCTGTAAGCATCTTTTAGTTTCGTATCTTCTTTTGGCGCGGGGGACTGCGTACAGGCTACCAGGCCCGATGCCATAACCGCGATGAGCAATAGCTTCTTCATAATTGACCTCTCAGGTTTGCGGCAGGTTTACGCCTGCCGCCGCGGCATCAGAAAATAGTGAACGGAGCAATAACCATGAACTTCACGTCACGCTCATCCTGGAAGATATTGCCATAGCCACCGCTCCAGCTCGGGATGTCGGAGTGGTTGTCGTATTGGGTAAAGTGCAGTTTAAACAGCGTTCCTTTTGCCCGGCCGTCCTGTACGGTGTACATGGCATCGAGGCTATACGCGGACTCTTCCAGCCGTTTGTCCGGATTGTAATAGGCGTCCGGCGTGGACATTCTGCCCGGTTTGGCATCCCATGCGTAGACGTAAGAGGCGCCAAACGCCCAGCCCGGCATATTCCAGTTTTTCATGTCATACATCGCGCCGAAGAACACCGCTTTCTCACCGTTGGCGTTGAAGTCAGAACGGTTATCCCACCATACATCAAGACGACCGTTGGAAGAGGCATAGGTCGGGGTCATACGCTGCAGGAAGTAGCCCTGCTGGCCTTCAGCTTTCACCCAGGTGCCTTCCAGACGCAGGTCGAGGACATCAGCAACCTTGTAGCCAAAGGTCAGCGCCTGCAGCCAGGCAGTCCCGTCGTAGATATCGTTCGTGCCGCCGTTACTGACTTTGTCGCGCGTGCCATAGAACTGGTAGCTGGTGTTTAACGGCGTACCCGCGATATCAAATTTGTAGCTGGCCTTGGCAAAATACTGGTCGATATAGCCTTCAGCCTGGCCAAACGCCGCTTCCAGCACGAGGTCATTTTTAAAATCGTATTTGGCGCCCAGGGAGTGCAGATAATCGACTTTGGTTTTCTTGTCGTTCTGGTAGAAATTATCCATCTCGATGTGCCATGGCGCTTTGTATTCGTTCGTCCACATATAGGAGAAACTCAGCGCGCCGGCATCACCGTAATCAAAGTTGGCGCCGGCTTCAGCCCCCTGGTAAGTACCCGGCATAAAGCTCCAGTGCGGAGCCAGCAGCGTTTGCCCGGTTGGCTGGATATAACCGCCGCGAGCCCACACCGGGCCATATTTAAATTTCGCCGCAGCTTTATACAGGCTGATTCCGCTCTTATCGCCAGAGTAATCTTCGTCGTAGGCTTTATTCTTTGAGGAGAAGGCAATTTCGTTCGGGTGACCGCTTTCGCTGCTTTCCGCCATTTCAATTGCGGTGAAGGCAGCCACGTCAATACCAAACATATCAGCGGCATAGCCGGACTGGAAATCCAGATTGGCGTTCCAGGTCGAATGGGAAAGGTTGGTTTTGTATTTATCGCCGTCGGTCACATCTTTCCGGTCGCGCTCACGCTGCCAGTAGTAGATGCCGCCGGTTAAGGTGGAATCATCAATAAAACCTGCTGCGCTGGCCTGCGGAACAACGATCCAGCCCGACATCGCGGTGACGGCGGCAATAGCCAGCGCCAGCGTACTACGTTTGCCACTAAACGTACGCATGTGCATATCCTCTTTGACGTTTTAAAAACGCGGAGCCAAAGGCAAGCCGCGAAAAAATAAATAAGACTGCTAAAAAGGTGGAGCGGTAAAAGCCGCGTAACCACTGTTGATAGACTATTTTTCGTGACGCGAATTATCAATCTCTTTCGCCGATCAAAGCTTAAGATTATGACAAAGCGCACATATTCTATTTCTTTTTGTAACAATATCAGGCCTCATCCTTTTTTATGCGTAAGTAATTACTAAATAGAAAGAAAATACAGAATGAAAGCGCTTACAGCCGTTTTGTGTACCGGTGGGAGGAGTGGCAGAGCTGACAGATATGACAAACAGTAAACAAGATTAATTCGCATCGCGAAAATAACGAACTTAATTCACTGATTCCAAAATAAAAAAAAACGCCGCTAAATGCGGCGTTTTGACACAGAGACGACGGCCGGGCCGCGACGAAAAATTTACTCGCCGACTTTAGCCCAGGTATCACGCAGACCCACGGTGCGGTTAAACACCAGATGCGTTGCGGTTGCATAGCGGCTATCGAGACAGAAATAACCTTCACGCTCAAACTGATAGGCTTTGCTGGCTTCCGCAGTGGCCAGGCTCGGTTCAGCGAAGCCCTGCTTGATCACCAACGATTCAGGGTTCATCACCGTCAGGAAGTCTTCTTCCGCGCCCGGATTCGGCACGCTGAACAGACGATCGTACAGACGAATCTCCACCGGCAGCGCGTGTGCCGCGCTGACCCAATGGATAACGCCCTTGACCTTACGACCATCGGCAGGATCTTTGCTCAGCGTATCGGCGTCATAGGTACAGAAGATCGTGGTGATCGTACCCTCTTCGTCCTTCTCTACACGCTCGGCCTTGATCACGTAGGCATTACGCAGGCGAACTTCTTTACCCAGCACCAGGCGCTTGTACTGCTTATTCGCCTCTTCACGGAAGTCGGCGCGGTCAATCCAGATCTCCGCGCTAAACGGTACTTCACGGCTGCCCATCTCCGGTTTGTTCGGATGATTCGGCATCGTCACCATTTCGCTTGCACCCTGCGGGTAGTTTTCAATGACCAGCTTAACCGGGTCGATAACGGCCATGGCGCGCGGCGCGTTTTCATTGAGATCTTCGCGGATGCAGGATTCCAGTGACGCCATCTCAATGGTGTTGTCCTGCTTGGTCACGCCAATGCGCTTGCAGAATTCACGAATAGAACTGGCGGTATAGCCGCGACGACGCAGACCGGAAATGGTCGGCATACGCGGGTCATCCCAGCCTTCTACGTGCTTCTCGGTAACCAGCTGGTTCAGCTTACGCTTGGACATCACGGTATATTCGAGATTCAGACGGGAGAATTCATACTGACGCGGGTGAACCGGGATGCTGATGTTGTCCAGCACCCAATCATACAGGCGACGGTTGTCCTGGAACTCGAGGGTACACAGGGAGTGCGTAATGCCTTCCAGCGCATCGCTAATGCAGTGCGTGAAGTCGTACATCGGATAGATGCACCACTTGCTGCCGGTCTGATGATGATCGGCAAATTTAATGCGGTACAGCACCGGATCGCGCATGACGATAAACGGCGAGGCCATATCGATTTTTGCACGCAGGCAGGCTTTCCCCTCTTCAAAACCACCGGCACGCATTTTTTCAAACAGCGCCAGGTTCTCTTCCACGCTGCGATCGCGATACGGGCTGTTTTTACCCGGCGCTTTCAGCGAACCGCGGTATTCGCGAATTTCATCCGCCGACAGTTCGTCAACATAGGCCAGGCCTTTGTTGATCAGCTCAATGGCATACTGGTGCAGCTGGTCAAAGTAATCAGACGAGTAGCAAACATCCCCGGACCAGTGGAAACCTAACCACTGCACGTCGTTTTTAATCGACTCCACGTATTCGATATCTTCTTTCACCGGGTTGGTGTCATCGAAACGCAGGTTGCATTGGCCCTGATAATCCTGAGCAATACCAAAGTTCAGGCAAATAGACTTCGCATGGCCAATGTGCAGATAACCGTTCGGTTCCGGCGGGAAACGAGTATGAACGGTGGTGTGCTTACCAGTAGCCAGATCTTCATCAATGATCTGACGAATAAAGTTAGTCGGGCGGGCTTCTGCCTCACTCATCGTGGGTTCCTCAAAGCGTAAACAACGTATAACGGCACATGATCTTACAAGCGGGGCGTAGAGACAACTATTAGTTACTGAAAATACGTATCTGAAGAAGATTATGGGGTCAGATGGGCTAAAAAAAAGCGGCGGAGGTTTCCCCCCGCCGCTCAGGCATAAACGCTACTCAGGAGCCTTACTTGCCTTTAATCTCATACAGCGGCGTCTGACCTGCCACCACCTTACCGGTTGCCAGAATCACCAGCGCACTGTAATCGTCGCTGTTGCTGCACACGACGGGGCTGATCATTGAACGGGCATTGGCATTCAGGTAGTCCAGATCCATTTCCAGAATCGGCTGGCCAGCCTGCACTTCCGCACCTTCTTCAACCAGACGTTTGAAGCCCTGGCCGTTCAGCGCCACGGTATCAATGCCCATATGGACGACGATTTCCGCGCCATTTTCCGTTTCCAGGCAGAACGCATGGTTGGTGTTGAAGATCTTCACGACGGTACCGGCAGCCGGAGCTACGACGGTTTTGTCGGTCGGTTTCACCGCCACGCCATCGCCGACCGCTTTGCTGGCGAAGGCTTCATCAGGCACCTGCTCCAGCGCAACGATATCACCGGTAATCGGCGATACCAGCGCCGCGATGGTTTTGGCGTTAGCCACGGCCTGCGGTTTTGCAGTCGGAGCGGCGGCGGCAGGTGCAGCGTTGCCTTCTGCTGCGGCTACTGGTCCCGTCGTTTTCATCGCATTAGCGATTTTTTCCGCCACGAAGCCGACAATGATCTGTACGCTCGTTTTGTTCAGGCGAATAACGCCTGACGCGCCCAGACGTTTCGCCAGCGCTTCGTTCACCAGAGAAGAGTCTTTAACGTTCAGACGCAAACGGGTGATGCAGGCATCGATACCGGTCAGGTTGTCAGAACCGCCGACTGCAGCGATGTACTGACGTGCCAGACCTGCAACATCCTGCTCTTTGCCGCTGCTGACATTCACATCCTGACCATCCGCTTCGCTACCGGCAACGGCCAGTTCGCGACCCGGGGTCATCAGGTTGAATTTGGTGATGGTGAAGCGGAAGACCACGTAGTAAATAACGAAGAAGACCAGACCCTGCGGGATCAGCATCCACCAGTGGACCGCCAGCGGGTTACGGGACGACAGCACCATATCCACCAGACCGGCGCTGAAGCCGAAACCGGCAATCCAGTGCATGCTGGCAGCGATGAACACGGAGATACCGGTCAACACGGCGTGAATGACATACAGCACCGGCGCCACGAACATGAAGGAGAACTCCAGCGGTTCAGTGATCCCGGTAAAGAAGGCGGCAAAGGCGCCCGCCATCATAATACCCAGCACTTTTGCCTTGTTCTCAGGACGCGCGCAGTGGTAGATAGCCAGCGCCGCACCCGGTAAACCGAACATCATAATCGGGAAGAAGCCCGCCTGATAACGACCGGTGATCCCCACAACCGCTTTACCTGCTTCGATAGACTGAGCGCCACCGAGGAAGTTAGGAATATCGTTAATACCAGCAACGTCAAACCAGAACACGGAGTTCAGCGCGTGGTGCAGACCGACCGGAATGAGCAGGCGGTTGAAGAACGCATACACGCCCGCACCGACGGAACCCAGTTTCTGGATATGCTCACCGAAGTTTACCAGACCGTCGAAGATAACCGGCCAGATATACATCATGATGAACGCAACGGCGATCATCACAAAAGAGGTGAGAATCGGCACCAGACGGCGGCCGCTAAAGAAGGAGAGCGCTTTCGGCAGTTCAACGCTGCTGAAGCGGTTATACAGCTCCGCGGAAATGATCCCCACGAGGATACCCACGAACTGGTTGCTGATCTTACCGAATGCTGCAGGAACCTGATCCGCCGGAATCTTCTGGATCATGGAAACCGCAGCCGGAGAGCAGAGCGTGGTCAACACGAGGAAGCCCACAAAGCCGGTTAACGCCGCAGCGCCATCTTTATCTTTCGACATACCATAAGCCACACCAATGGCGAATAGTACGGACATATTGTCGATGATCGCGGAACCGGATTTAATGAAGAACGCGGCCAGCGCGTTGCTTCCACCCCAGCCTACCGGGTCAATCCAGTAACCGACACCCATTAATATCGCTGCCGCCGGCAGCGTGGCGACCGGCACCATAAGCGCGCGGCCAACCTTTTGTAGATAACCTAGAATACTCACTTTATTCCCCCTATGAGACCCCGATAAGGCTCATTCAAAGCCACTTTTTTATTGTGTAACCAGGTTGGTTTTTTAACTTACTTGCAAAGTGTGTGGAAAATTAATTCGTATCGCAAATTAAATGCGTATTTTTTGTGACTATAATCACCAAATATCGTATTAACCCCTCCCTGTGACTGGCTAACATCGAAAACTTATTTTATCATTCAAAAAATCAACACGGATTGACCCCGCTCGTCGTAGTGACTGTAATACTCTTAATAGTATGCCGGCGCCAATCCGCCAGGTTCTAATTTAACTATAGAGGTGAAGAATGAGACTGATCCCCCTGGTAACTGCTGAACAAGTCGGCAAATGGGCCGCTCGCCACATCGTTAACCGCATTAACGCGTTCAAACCGACGGCGGACCGTCCGTTTGTCCTGGGTCTGCCTACCGGTGGTACGCCTCTGACCGCTTACAAAGCGCTGGTTGAAATGCACAAATCAGGCCAGGTTAGCTTTAAACATGTTGTGACCTTCAACATGGACGAATATGTCGGTCTGCCGAAAGAGCATCCGGAAAGCTATCATAGCTTCATGCATCGTAATTTCTTTGATCACGTTGATATTCCGGCGGAAAACATTAACCTGCTGAACGGCAATGCGCCAGATATCGATGCAGAATGCCGCCGCTATGAAGAAAAAATCCGCTCCTACGGTAAAATCAACCTGTTTATGGGCGGCGTTGGCAACGACGGGCATATCGCGTTCAACGAACCCGCCTCTTCACTGGCCTCTCGTACCCGTATTAAAACCCTGACCCATGAAACCCGCGTAGCGAACTCCCGTTTCTTCGACGGCGATGTGGATCTGGTGCCGAAATATGCGCTGACTGTGGGCGTGGGCACCCTGCTGGATGCGGAAGAAGTGATGATTCTGGTACTGGGTCACCAGAAAGCGCTGGCGCTGCAGGCGGCGGTTGAAGGCAACGTTAACCATATGTGGACCATTACCTGTCTGCAGCTGCACCCGAAAGCGGTGATCGTCTGCGACGAGCCGTCCACCATGGAGCTGAAAGTGAAGACGTTGAAATACTTCAATGAATTAGAAGCCGAAAACGTCAAAGGGCTGTAAGGTAGTCTCGTCCTGCGGCTTGTCCGCGGGACATTTCATTTTTTTGCTACACCAGCTCCGCCAGGCGGCATCAGACCAACCCTTAGAAGCCAGCCTGCCGCGGAGCGTGTGTGAACCGGGGGTCGTAATGTATGCATTAACCCAAGGCCGGATTTATACCGGTCATGAAATTCTGGATGACCATGCGATTATCATCGCTGATGGCCTTATCGAACGTATCTGTTCACTGGCTGATTTGCCGTCTGAGATTGAGCAACGCTCGGTCAATGGCGCCATTCTTGCCCCCGGTTTTATCGACGTACAGCTGAACGGCTGTGGCGGCGTGCAGTTTAACGACAGCCATGACGCCGTCACCGTCGAAACGCTGGAAATTATGCAGAAGGCCAACGAACGTTCCGGCTGCACCAGCTATCTGCCGACGCTGATTACCTCCAGCGATGAATTGATGAAACAGGGCGTGCGCGTCATGCGCGAGTACCTGCAAAAACATCCGAACCAGGCGCTGGGTCTGCACCTTGAAGGCCCGTGGCTGAACATCGTGAAAAAAGGCACCCACAACCCGGACTACGTGCGTAAGCCGGACGCTGCGCTGGTCGATTTTCTGTGTGAAAACGCCGATGTGATCACCAAAGTGACTCTCGCGCCTGAGCGCGTCAGTACCGAGGTGATTCGTAAACTGGTGGCTGCCGGGATCGTTGTTTCCGCAGGCCACTCCAATGCCACGCTGAAAGAGGCGAAAATCGGTTTTCGCGCGGGCATCACCTTCGCGACCCATCTGTACAACGCCATGCCGTACATCACCGGGCGCGAACCGGGCCTGGCAGGCGCGATTTTCGACGAACCGGACGTTTACTGCGGTATTATCGTCGACGGTATGCATGTGGATTATGCTAACGTGCGGAATGCAAAACGCCTGAAAGGCGACAAGCTGTGCCTCGTCACTGACGCAACCGCCCCCGCCGGCGCGCATATTGACCAGTTCATTTTTGCTGGTAAAACAATATACTACCGTAACGGGCTGTGCGTGGATGAAAATGGTACCCTCAGCGGTTCTTCGCTGACCATGATTGAAGGTGTCCGCAATCTCGTCGAGCATTGCGGTATCGCACTGGACGAAGTGTTGCGTATGGCAACCCTCTATCCCGCACGCGCCATTGGCGTAGAGAAACAGCTTGGCAGCATCGCACCGGGAATGGTCGCTAACCTGACCGCCTTTACCCGCGATTATAAAATCATCAAGACCATCGTTAATGGTAACGAGGTCGTCACTGAGTAAGTAAAGAATGACAGCAGGCGGACATGCTCAAATTGGTAACGTTGATCTCGTAAAACAGCTGAACAGCGCGGCCGTGTATCGGCTCATTGACCAGCACGGCCCCATTTCGCGCATTCAGATCGCGGAACAAAGCCAGCTTGCCCCTGCCAGCGTGACCAAAATCACGCGCCAACTGATTGAACGCGGGCTGATCAAAGAAGTCGATCAGCAGGCCTCCACCGGGGGCCGCCGCGCCATCTCTATTATTGCGGAAACCCGCAACTTCCATGCTATCGGCGTACGCCTTGGTCGCTACGACGCGACGCTGACCCTGTATGATTTAAGCAGTAAGACGCTGGAAGAAGAACATTTTCCGCTGCCTGAACGCACCCAGGAGACGCTGGAACATGCGCTGCTGAACATCATTGCGGCCTTTACTGAACGCTGCCAGCGCAAGATCCGCGAACTCATCGCCATCTCCGTGATCTTACCCGGACTCGTTGACCCGGAAAGCGGCGTGATTCGCTATATGCCGCATATTCAGGTTGAGAACTGGGGGCTGGTTGAAGCGCTGGAAAAACGCTTTAAAGTCACCTGTTTTGTTGGTCACGATATTCGCAGCCTTGCGCTGGCAGAGCACTATTTTGGTGCAAGTCAGGATTGCGAAGACTCTATTCTGGTGCGCGTCCATCGCGGTACCGGCGCGGGAATCATCTCCAACGGACGCATTTTTATTGGTCGTAACGGCAACGTCGGCGAGATAGGCCATATTCAGGTCGACCCGCTGGGCGAACGCTGTCACTGCGGGAATTTTGGCTGCCTGGAGACCGTCGCGGCGAACGCCGCCATCGAACAACGCGTGCGTCACCTTCTTGAGCAGGGCTACCAGAGTAAACTGACTGCGGATGAGTGCACGATCAAAGCTATCTGCAAAGCGGCCAACAAAGGCGACGCCCTGGCCTGCGAGGTCATCGAATATGTGGGGCGTCACCTGGGCAAAACCATTGCTATCGCCATTAACCTGTTTAATCCGCAAAAAGTGGTGATCGCCGGCGAAATTGTCGAAGCAGAAAAGGTACTGTTACCCGCGATTGAAGGCTGCATTAACGCTCAGGCACTGAAGGCGTTTCGCAAGAACCTGCCGGTCGTTCGCTCGACGTTAGATCACCGCTCCGCAATCGGCGCTTTTGCGCTGGTGAAGCGCGCCATGCTCAACGGTATACTGCTCCAGCGTTTGCTGGAAGGTTAATAACTCTATTACAAGGCTAAATTATAGTGGTTCTATATTTTCATCGATTGAATTTATATGAGCCACTAGTTTATCCAGAGTCAGTGTCCCATTCATTTTCATAAGCATACATAACTGTTCTTTTGCGTGCTCATAAGAACGCAGTTTTGTATACAACTTTTTAGCTAAGCGCCAGGCGTTTTTATGAATATCCCCTTGAGCACTATACGCCCTGTCGCGTCTTCCTTCATAAAGTACATATATACATTTGCCCAGTATGATTATATAAAAAACAAAATGGAATTTTGACTTTATCACAAGAGTATAGCGAATAAAAAAAACAACCAACCTAATTAAAGAGCCACATGAATAACAAAGATGATTAAACAAGTAATCACTGCAACTCTCTAACTTCTTTCCTGAACATAACCCAAAAATATATTCACAACATCAATCTACTTTGCAATAATATTCTTTCTGTTACCTCCGCCAATCACCTTAACTCGGAATGTGACCGTCATCATATATTTAAAATATAACACCCAATATTTATTGACTTAATCTCACTCATACCTAGTAATAACATTGTATTTATTCTCATCACAAGCCGATTTAGCTATCCATTGAGCCCCGATGCTCGGGTCATTATCTTAATAAAGTGAGGCTTATGATGATTCAATGAGGAAAAATAATTTATTGAATCCAATATCAATTGTCAGTCAAACTCATAGTAGCGAGCAGCTCATTTTCACGTTGAATAACTTGAAAGATAATTGACATGTAACATTCACACAATTAATGCGAGGGCTGTAATGATAACCATGGATGATATATATATTGAGGCTCTTACTCTTTTATCTGGTAGAAGCGCCTACTCTACCGCTTCGTGGCTCATTAGAGTAAACATAATAATCAATCATGACGGTTATACCTCGAAACTACAGTCTGATAAAGCTAATCGCAATCATAAGTTAGTATCTCGAGAGTTATCAAAAAAACCATTAAGTGTAAAATTCAAGTTCTACATGCATAGAGCAAGAATTCAAAAATGTACCATTTTAAACTGCAGGAATATTTTCTCGGCACTTCAATTTCTGAAGTTCATATCTAATCCTACTATCAATATGGTCTACTCTATTGAGTTAATAGTTTCCATCCTTGTATTCTCCATTAGATACAGGAACTATGACTTCATCTGTGATTTGCAACGTATAATCACACCTCAGATAATGACACTAGATATTTTATACATGCTATCTATTGCAAGGATAGATCGTAAGGACTCACTACAGGATATACTCTACTTTCTCAATGAGCATAGGGCTACCGCGACTAACCATCCACTATCTTATTTGCAATTGGAACTAAAAAAAATAGATGCTCTCATTTTATTTTGCGCATCCAACATAAAAACAACACAAGGAGTAATTAACATGTTTACAATAAACAATGAATGGGAAAAACTTCCGACTAAAGAGGAATATCTAAAGAAAAATAACCTCAGTTTATTTAAATGCATATATTGCGACTCTACAACCGTGCTCGACATAGGATTAAGCAATATGATTGACCATCGTCGAAAAATAATTTGTGCAAAGTGCAAAGCTATTCTATATCGTGAGAATGATTAGTTCAAAGCCCCTTTCTTATTTATGGCGTCCTGTTTATTTGGATACTCGTCATCCATAGCCACGCGTTCTGGCGTGGTTACCCTCATTATTTACCTGTAGCATATATAGATGTAGGGATTTTTATCCCCGGTATCATTTCAGGAAAAATAACAAGGTCTCATATTCAAATTATAAGCAAGGCCTGTCCAATCTACCTGTGATGTTTTCTGCGCAGGATCATCCCCCCACCTATCGACACCTTTGCGATGGATAACGTGTATAATTACGCCTTTCTTCAAAAATGTCGGACTGTCCATGACCATTCAAAACGTAATCTGTGATATTGACGGCGTGCTGATGCACGACAATGTGGCCGTGCCGGGCGCTGCCGAATTTATCAAACGCATTCTTGAGAAAGATATGCCGTTGGTGATGTTGACCAACTACCCTTCCCAGACCGGGCAGGACCTGGCAAACCGCTTTGCGACCGCCGGCATCGACGTGCCGGATAGCGCCTTTTATACCTCCGCGATGGCCACCGCTGATTTCCTGCGCCGCCAGGAAGGCAAGAAAGCCTACGTGGTCGGTGAAGGCGCACTGATTCACGAGCTTTATAAAGCCGGCTTTACCATTACCGACGTCAATCCGGATTTTGTTATCGTCGGTGAAACCCGCTCCTTTAACTGGGAGATGATGCATAAAGCGGCCTTCTTTGTCGCCAACGGCGCACGCTTCATTGCCACCAACCCGGATACTCACGGCCGCGGCTTCTACCCGGCCTGCGGCGCTCTCTGTGCCGGAATTGAGAAAATCTCCGGCCGCAAGCCGTTCTACGTGGGAAAACCCAGTCCGTGGATCATCCGCTCTGCGCTGAATAAGATGCAGGCGCACTCCGAGCAGACGGTTATCGTCGGCGACAACCTGCGTACCGATATCCTGGCCGGTTTCCAGGCTGGTCTGGAAACTATTTTGGTTCTCTCCGGCGTCTCGACGCTCGACGATATCGACAGCCTGCCGTTCCGACCGTCGTGGATCTATCCGTCCGTTGCCGAAATTGATATTTTCTGAATAAAACCACGTCCCAGGACGTGGTTTTTCATTTATCGCACCTGAAAAAAGAACCTCATCTAATAGAAATGGCTTATCACTGCACATTCATCAATAAAGACGCTCAAAACATGTTCTTTTTTTAATATTCAGCAATCGTCATTGCGTTTTTTCTTTTACTGACCGTAAATCTCTTGCGCCTCCCTCTCCTTTGCGGCATTTTCTTAGACATGCACTGAGACCTCGCGATAAGACGACGTCTGCACAACATCACAACACGACAGGGTAATGGAGAAGGTTATGTGTTCAATTTTCGGCGTACTGGATATTAAAACTGACGCGGTCGAGCTGCGTAAAAAGGCACTGGAACTTTCCCGCCTGATGCGCCACCGCGGTCCGGACTGGTCCGGCGTTTACGCCAGCGATAAAGCCATTTTGGTCCATGAGCGTCTGTCTATCGTCGACGTGAACGCCGGGGCCCAGCCGTTGTACAACGCGCAAAAAACCCACGCGCTGGCGGTAAACGGCGAAATTTACAACCATCAGGCGCTGCGTGCGGAATATGGCGACCGCTATACCTTCCAGACCGGCTCCGACTGCGAAGTCATCCTTGCCCTGTACCAGGAAAAAGGCCCGGCATTCCTCGACGATCTGCAGGGAATGTTCGCCTTCGCGCTGTACGATAGCGAGCAGGACGCCTATCTGATTGGTCGCGACCATATCGGCATCATTCCGCTGTATATGGGCCACGACGAGCACGGCAACTTCTACGTCGCCTCAGAAATGAAAGCGCTGGTACCGGTCTGCCGGACAATCAAAGAGTTCCCGGCAGGTAGCTACCTGTGGAGCAAAGATGGCGAAATCCGCCAGTACTACCAGCGCGACTGGTTCGACTATGATGCGGTTAAAGACAACGTCACGGATAAAAACGAACTGCGTCAGGCGCTGGAAGAGTCCGTCAAAAGCCATCTGATGTCTGATGTGCCGTATGGCGTGCTGCTGTCCGGTGGCCTCGATTCGTCGGTTATCTCCGCCATCACCAAAAAATTCGCCGCTCGCCGGGTTGAAGATCAGGAACGTAGCGAAGCCTGGTGGCCGCAGCTGCACTCTTTCGCCGTCGGCCTGCAGGGCTCGCCGGATCTGAAAGCCGCGCAGGAAGTGGCAAACCATCTGGGTACCGTCCACCACGAGATCCACTTCACCGTGCAGGAAGGCCTTGATGCCATTCGCGACGTTATCTATCACATCGAAACCTATGATGTGACCACCATCCGCGCCTCGACGCCGATGTATTTAATGTCGCGTAAAATCAAAGCGATGGGCATCAAAATGGTGTTATCAGGCGAAGGTTCTGATGAAGTGTTCGGCGGCTATCTCTATTTCCATAAAGCGCCAAACGCTAAAGAGCTGCATGAAGAGACCGTGCGTAAGCTGCAGGCTCTGCATATGTTTGACTGTGCCCGGGCAAACAAAGCCATGTCAGCCTGGGGCGTGGAGGCGCGCGTCCCGTTCCTCGACAAGCAGTTCCTTGACGTTGCCATGCGGATTAACCCGCAGGACAAAATGTGTGGTAACGGCAAAATGGAAAAACATATCCTGCGTGAATGTTTTGAATCCTATCTGCCGGCCAGCGTCGCATGGCGCCAGAAAGAGCAGTTCTCTGACGGCGTAGGCTACAGCTGGATCGATACGTTAAAAGAGGTTGCGGCGAAACAGGTCTCCGATCAGCAGCTGGAAACCGCCAGCTTCCGTTTCCCGTACAACACGCCGTCTTCCAAAGAAGCGTACCTGTATCGTGAAATCTTCGAGGAGCTGTTCCCGGTTCCTAGCGCTGCCGAATGCGTACCTGGCGGCCCGTCAGTAGCCTGTTCATCGGCTAAGGCGATTGAGTGGGACGAAGCGTTCAAAACCATGAACGATCCATCAGGACGCGCCGTTGGCGTTCACCAGTCAGCTTATAAATAACCAATTTGTACGATCGGCGGACCCCTCGGGGTCCGTTTTTTTATTGCTTTTTTTACCGCAGAAAAACGATAAATAACCAATAATTGCCGATTATTCCATCACGCTGTTCGCAACCTAACCAAACAGTCACATTCCGGCGATTTTCATTGAAAAAGGGGTTGACGCTCGCAGGCCCAATACGCATAATGCGCCCCGCAACGCCGATAAGGTAACGCGAAAAAAAGATGGCTACGTAGCTCAGCTGGTTAGAGCACATCACTCATAATGATGGGGTCACAGGTTCGAATCCCGTCGTAGCCACCATCTTTTTTTGCGGGAGTGGCGAAATTGGTAGACGCACCAGATTTAGGTTCTGGCGCCGCAAGGTGTGCGAGTTCAAGTCTCGCCTCCCGCACCATTCACCCAAAGCGTTGCACGGATGGGGTATATCCAGGCTGTAAGATGGCCATAAAGGCTGCCGTAATAAGTTTGTAGATAACCTCTTCTGGAAGTAAAAGATTTTTTGTTGGGGTATCGCCAAGCGGTAAGGCACCGGTTTTTGATACCGGCATTCCCTGGTTCGAATCCAGGTACCCCAGCCATTTTCTTCGATGTTTGCGGTTCACCGCGACGGTTATTGGGGTATCGCCAAGCGGTAAGGCACCGGTTTTTGATACCGGCATTCCCTGGTTCGAATCCAGGTACCCCAGCCATCGAAGAATATGATAAAATTGGCTACGTAGCTCAGCTGGTTAGAGCACATCACTCATAATGATGGGGTCACAGGTTCGAATCCCGTCGTAGCCACCATATAAAGGAATTATTGATTCATTTCGATAAATCCAGAAAGAATTGTTGGGGTATCGCCAAGCGGTAAGGCACCGGATTCTGATTCCGGCATTCCGAGGTTCGAATCCTCGTACCCCAGCCAATTTTAAAAAGTCGTTCACACTGTGGACGCACCCGTTGGGGTATCGCCAAGCGGTAAGGCTCTGGTTTCTGATACCAGCATTCCGAGGTTCGAATCCTCGTACCCCAGCCACTTAATAACAAAAAAGCTCGCTTCGGCGAGCTTTTTTGTTTTCTGCATTCGGTTCAATCCGGATCGCGACGTTAACGCTATACTCAGGCGACGACGGACAACGCTTAGCGCTAATATCCCGGCTAAGCGACGCGCCAGCCGGGAACTGCGCTTACAATCCCAGGGCGTACTTCAGCGCCTGACGCTTTAAAACGCCCGCATGTGCCGCAGCCATTAAGCCGATATTGCGCAGCACGCGCACCGGCGCCAGATCGTTGGTGAAGCCGGCATAAAACAGATCCATACCCGACTGCATAATAAAATTATCCGCCCTGCGTCGCGCCTGGTAGCGTTTCAGCACCGGAAGACTGGCCCATGCTTCACCCTGGCTTTTCGCCTCGCTCAAAATATCCAGCAGCGCGTCAACATCGCGATAGCCCAGATTCACCCCCTGCCCCGCCAGCGGATGAATGGTATGCGCAGCATCTCCCACCAGCGCCAGCCCCGGCTGTACATACTGCAGCGCATGGCGACGGGTTAGTGGAAACGCTCCCGCACTCAGCGGCGTGACCTGCCCCAGTCGGGACGGGAAGTGGCGCCCAATCTCCTGCTGTAGCTGCGGCATACTCATCCCCTGCAGCTGGCGAATACGCGCGGGCGTGTCATACCACACCAGCGATGCCCAATTGTCGAACAACGGCAGAAATGCGCGCGGGCCCGATGGCGTAAACTGCTGCCAGGTGCTGTTGCCAGGCTCCTCTGCGCACTGCACGCTAATCAACATGCAGGATTGCTGATACTGCCATGCGTGAACGCCAATTCCGGCCAACTGGCGCACCTGCGAGTTGGCGCCATCGGCGCCGATAACCAGGCTGGCTGCGCACTCGCCACCGTCGCTCAGACGCAATGTCGTACAGGTCTCCTCTCGCTGCATCTCCTGTAACGATGCGCCAACCTCGAGCGTGATGCGCTCATGCGCCATCAGCGCCTGCCATAGGGCGAGCTGCAGAACATTGTTCTCCACCATATAACCCAGCTCAGGCAGCTTCAGCTCGGCGGCATCAAAGGTCACATGCGCATCCTCCCATTCCCAGGTCTCCAGCCGGCGATAGGGATGCGCACGCATGCCGCGCACCGCATCCCAGACGCCGAGGCTTTTTAGTAACCCGACAGAAGCGGCGCTAATTGCCGAAATACGCACATCCGGCGGCGCTGAAGGCGCAAATGCCGGCGGTGCCGATGTCTCGATAACCGTTACCGTAAAACCGTGCTGCGCCAGCCCCAGCGCCAGGGCTCCGCCAACCATTCCGCCACCCACAATGGCGACATCTATTGCATGAATTGTCATGGCAATTATCCTTAAACCTGAATCCGTTAAGTTTACCGGATTTTTTCCCACCTCGTGGTGATAACGCTCGCACTGGTCAGGGCGCGACCAAAGCATTACAATACGCGCCCTGCAATCCTGGCTTTATACCCGCTATCCTTCACATTGCAGAGTCATTCCCGGTGAAGAAAATAGCTTTGGGTATATATACTTAAGCATGAGCAAGTCGATGACAAAAAAACTCCATATTAAAACCTGGGGCTGTCAGATGAACGAATATGATTCATCAAAGATGGCCGATCTGCTGGATGCCACGCACGGGTATCAACTGACCGAAGTGGCGGAAGAAGCGGATGTGCTGCTGCTCAATACCTGCTCAATCCGTGAGAAGGCTCAGGAAAAAGTCTTCCATCAGTTAGGCCGTTGGAAGCTACTGAAAGAGAAGAATCCCGACCTGATTATTGGCGTCGGCGGTTGTGTCGCCTCTCAGGAAGGTCACCATATTCGCCAACGCGCCCACTACGTCGATATTATTTTCGGGCCGCAGACGCTCCATCGCTTGCCGGAGATGATCAACTCCGTTCGCGGCAACCGCAGTCCGGTTGTAGACGTCAGTTTCCCCGAAATCGAAAAATTCGACCGCCTGCCGGAACCGCGCGCCGAAGGCCCAACGGCATTCGTCTCCATCATGGAAGGCTGCAATAAATACTGTACTTACTGCGTGGTGCCTTACACCCGCGGTGAAGAAGTCAGCCGCCCCTGCGACGATATTCTGTTTGAAATCGCTCAGCTGGCCGCTCAGGGGGTCCGTGAAGTCAACCTGCTGGGTCAAAACGTCAATGCATGGCGTGGCGAGAACTACGACGGAACGACCGGCAGTTTTGCCGATCTGCTGCGTCTGGTGGCGGCGATCGACGGTATCGACCGCATTCGCTTTACCACCAGCCACCCGATCGAGTTTACCGATGACATCATCGATGTTTATCGCGATACGCCGGAGCTGGTGAGCTTCCTGCACTTGCCGGTGCAGAGCGGTTCCGATCGGGTGCTGAACCTGATGGGACGTACCCACACGGCGCTGGAATACAAAGCGATTATCCGCAAGCTGTACGAAGCGCGCCCGAATATCCAGATTAGCTCCGACTTTATCGTTGGCTTCCCTGGCGAAACCAATGAAGATTTCGAGAAAACCATGAAGCTGATTGCCGATGTCAATCATGATATGAGCTACAGCTTTATCTTCTCTGCCCGTCCGGGCACTCCGGCGGCGGATATGGTCGACGACGTCCCGGAAAAGGACAAGAAGCAGCGCCTGTATATTCTGCAGGAGCGCATCAACCAGCAGGCGATGGCGTGGAGCCGCCGCATGCTTGGCACCACCCAGCGCATTCTGGTTGAAGGCACCTCCCGTAAAAGCATCATGGAGCTCTCAGGACGCACCGAGAACAACCGGGTAGTCAACTTCGAAGGCACCCCGGATATGGTCGGTAAGTTCGTCGATGTCGAAATCGTTGACGTCTACACCAACTCGCTGCGCGGTAAAATTGTGCGTACCGAAGAGGAAATGGGGCTGCGTATCGCGGAATCTCCGGAATCCGTTATCGCCCGCACCCGCAAAGAAAACGACCTCGGCGTCGGAACCTATCAGCCGTGATCCGTTCAGGCCTGCCGCCCCGGCAGGCCTTGTATTTCCTCTCCCCGACCCAATATTCATCGCAATGCTTGCGCCATATTCCCATGACGTGAATAATTTCCTTACTGGCCGGAGACGTTCGCTGTCCGGCAAAACGCGTAAAGAGGAACAGCTTGAACATAGAAACCCGTGAAATTACCCTGGAGCCAGCGGATAACGCACGCCTGCTGGGGCTGTGTGGCCCGTTTGACGACAACATCAAACAGCTGGAACGCCGATTAGGCATCGAAATTAATCGCCGTGACAATCACTTTAAACTGACCGGGCGCATGATATGCGTAAACGCGGCAGCCGATATCCTGCGCAGCCTGTACGTCGATACTGCGCCGATGCGCGGACAGATTCAGGATATTGAACCGGAACAGATTCATCTGGCCATCAAAGAGGCACGGGTGCTGGAACAAAGCGCCGAAAGCGTGCCGGAGTACGGTAAGGCCGTCAATATCAAGACCCGGCGTGGCGTGATTAAGCCGCGTACGCCAAACCAGGCGCAGTACATCGCCAACATTCTCGATCATGATATTACCTTCGGCGTCGGCCCTGCCGGGACCGGGAAAACCTATCTTGCGGTAGCCGCAGCGGTCGACGCGCTCGAACGCCAGGACGTACGCCGTATTCTGCTGACCCGCCCTGCCGTCGAAGCCGGGGAAAAGCTCGGCTTCCTGCCCGGCGACCTGAGCCAGAAAGTCGATCCGTACCTGCGCCCGCTGTACGATGCGTTGTTCGAAATGCTCGGCTTTGAGAAGGTCGAGAAGCTGATTGAGCGCAACGTGATCGAAGTCGCGCCGCTGGCCTATATGCGCGGCCGTACGCTGAACGATGCGTTTATTATTCTCGATGAAAGCCAGAACACCACCATCGAACAGATGAAGATGTTCCTGACCCGTATCGGTTTTAACTCAAAAGCGGTGATCACCGGCGACGTCACTCAGATAGACCTGCCGCGCAGCACCAAATCCGGTCTGCGCCACGCCATTGAAGTGCTGGCGGAAGTCGATGAAATCAGCTTCAATTTCTTCCATAGCGAAGATGTGGTACGCCACCCGGTGGTAGCCCGCATCGTGAATGCGTATGAAGCGTGGGAAGAAGCTGACCAAAAACGTAAAGCAGAGCTGGCCGCCGAGCGCAAACGCGAAGCCCAGGAACAGGAGCAGAAATGAGTCAGGTTATTCTCGATTTACAGCTGGCTTGCGAAGATAGCGCCGGGTTACCGGATGAAGCCCAGTTTCAACGCTGGGTCGATGCCGTCATTCCTCAGTTCCAGGAGGAGTCAGAAGTGACCGTGCGGCTGGTAGACGAAGCCGAAAGCCATGAGCTGAATCTGACCTATCGCGGCAAGGATAAGCCGACCAACGTGCTGTCGTTCCCGTTTGAAGCTCCGCCGGGTATCGAACTGCCGCTGCTTGGCGACCTGATCATCTGCCGTCAGGTCGTTGAACAGGAAGCCAAAGAGCAAGACAAACCGCTGGAGGCGCACTGGGCGCATATGGTGATTCACGGCAGTCTGCACCTGCTGGGCTATGACCATATCATTGATGAAGAAGCGGAAGAGATGGAAGGCCTCGAAACAGAGATAATGCTTGCTCTGGGCTATGAGGATCCGTACATTGCCGAGAAGGAATAGCCTGCCGCCGGTTTAACCGGCGAGCGGCCCCCATGCCGTCCGGCGCTGAACACACGCGCGACGAGCGACAAATTAACTGACATGAGAACCCACACGACGCCATGAGCGACGACAATTCACACAGTAGTGACACAGTAAACAGCAAAAAGGGATTCTTCTCCCTGTTACTCAGCCAGCTTTTTCACGGGGAACCGAAAAACCGTGATGAACTGCTGGAGCTGATCCGTGATTCCGGGCAAAACGACCTTATCGACGAAGATACGCGCGATATGCTCGAAGGGGTAATGGACATCGCCGACCAGCGCGTCCGCGATATCATGATCCCCCGCTCGCAGATGATTACCCTGAAACGCAATCAGACCCTGGACGAATGCCTCGATGTGATCATCGAGTCCGCCCACTCGCGTTTCCCGGTCATCAGCGAAGATAAAGATCACATTGAAGGGATTCTGATGGCCAAGGACCTGCTGCCGTTTATGCGCAGCGATTCCGAAGCATTCAGCATGGAAAAAGTGTTACGCCCGGCGGTTGTCGTGCCTGAAAGTAAGCGGGTTGACCGCATGCTGAAAGAGTTCCGCTCCCAGCGTTACCATATGGCTATCGTGATCGATGAGTTCGGCGGTGTCTCCGGTCTGGTGACCATTGAAGACATTCTCGAGCTTATCGTCGGCGAGATCGAAGACGAATACGATGAAGAAGAAGATATCGATTTTCGTCAGCTGAGCCGCCACACCTGGACGGTGCGCGCCCTGGCCTCCATTGAAGACTTCAACGAAGCCTATGGCACTCACTTCAGCGATGAAGAGGTGGATACCATTGGCGGGCTGGTGATGCAGGCCTTCGGCCATCTGCCGGCGCGCGGTGAGTCTATTGACATCGATGGTTACCAATTCAAAGTCGCCATGGCCGATAGCCGACGTATCATCCAGGTACATGTCAAACTTCCTGATGACGCGCCACAGCCGAAGCTGGAAGATTAATTACACGGGACGATTAACCTAAATGGTATTTGCCTCTCTCATCGAACGCCAGCGCGTACGTCTGCTGCTGGCGCTATTATTCGGAGCCAGCGGAACGCTGGCTTTTTCTCCTTATGACATCTGGCCTGCGGCGATTGTTTCGTTAATCGGCCTGCAGGGGTTAACCCTCAACCGACGTCCGCTGCAAAGCGCCTGGATCGGCTTTTTCTGGGGCCTGGGACTGTTCGGTTCCGGCATCAACTGGGTCTATGTCAGCATTGCCCAGTTCGGTGGCATGCCCGGCCCGGTCAACGTATTCCTCGTGGTACTGCTGGCGGCTTATATGTCGCTGTATACCGGACTGTTCGCCGGTCTGCTGTCGCGCCTGTGGCCCAAAACAAACTGGATACGCGTCGCCGTCGCTGCCCCGGTTGTCTGGCAAATCACCGAATTCCTGCGCGGCTGGGTGCTGACCGGCTTCCCGTGGCTGCAGTTTGGCTACAGCCAGATTGACGGCCCATTGAAAGGGCTAGCGCCGGTAATGGGCGTTGAAGCCATTAACTTCCTGTTGATGGTGGTCAGCGGCCTGCTGGTCCTTGCGCTCATTCACCGCAGCTGGAAACCGTTGGTTGCCGCTATCGTGCTGTTCGCGTTGCCCTTCCCGCTGCGCTACGTCCAGTGGTATCAACTGCTGCCGGAACGGGCTACCCAGGTATCTTTGGTACAGGGTGATATTCCCCAGGCGCTGAAATGGGATGAAAATCAGCTGGTGAATACGCTGAAAATCTATCTGGATTTGACGCAGCCGCATATGGGTTCATCCCAGCTAATCATCTGGCCCGAGTCGGCGATCCCGGATCTGGAAATCAACCAGCAGAATTTCCTGAGTATGATGGACGACCTGCTGCGGGCGAAAGACAGCTCGTTGATTACCGGTATTGTCGACGCCCGGCTTAACAAGCAGAACCGTTACAATACCTACAACACCATCATTACGCTGGGCAAAGATAACCCCTACAGTTACGACTCCAAAGATCGCTACAACAAGAATCATCTGGTGCCGTTCGGTGAATTCGTGCCGCTGGAGTCCATTCTACGCCCGCTGGCTCCGTTCTTCGATTTACCGATGTCATCTTTCAGCCGCGGTCCGTACGTGCAGCCGCAGCTGGTGGCGCATAACATGAAGCTGACGGCGGCTATCTGCTACGAGATTATTCTCGGCGAGCAGGTGCGGGATAACTTCCGCCCGGATACCGACTACCTGCTGACCATCTCCAACGATGCCTGGTTTGGCAAGTCCATCGGTCCGTGGCAGCATTTCCAGATGGCGCGGATGCGCGCCCTGGAGCTGGCGCGTCCGCTGCTGCGCAGCACCAATAACGGTATTACCGCCGTCATCGGCCCGCGTGGGGAAATTCAGGACATGATCCCGCAGTTCACCCGCGCAGTGCTGACCACGAAAGTCACTCCGACTTCCGGCCTGACCCCGTACGCCCGTACCGGTAACTGGCCGCTGTGGGCGCTGACCGCGCTGTTGGGTTTTGGCGCGCTGATCATGAGCCTGCGCCAGCGTCGTCGCTAATCGTTATAGCCTGCGGATCTTATTGTCGATCCGCATAGCCCCGGCCGGCAGCCGTCGCCGGGGCCGCCCTTCTCTCCATTCTGACCATTCTGACCTCTCTCTACTCGCCAACCTGGCACGAGCATTGCTTAATATTCTCAGGTCGCGGCGACATTTATTGTTGGTATAACCCGGTTGCACCAGCATCGCTCACCTCAGGCACTAACATGGTGCAATGGACGATTTTTGCCTTTAAATGGTGCGGAGCACTTCGCAAAAATAAACAATAAAGCAGCAAAATCTTTACATTAAGCCAAACTAAATGCTAACAAACACATACAAATGCTGCGTGTCAGTGTCGCAGCCATAATAACGCACACACACATTCACAATGGGTATCAAAAGCGTCAATGACGCTGAGGATAAGGAGTTGGATATGCAATTACGTAAACTGGCCACAGCGATGCTGGTCATGGGTATGACCGCCGGTCTGGCGCATGCGGAAGATGCCGCCCCGGCAGCAGGCAGCACGCTGGACAAAATCGCTAAAAACGGCGTCATCGTCGTCGGCCACCGTGAATCCTCCGTTCCGTTCTCTTACTACGACAATCAACAAAAAGTGGTCGGTTACTCTCAGGACTACTCCAACGCTATCGTTGACGCCATCAAGAAACAGCTGAATAAGCCTGACCTGCAGGTAAAACTGGTTCCGGTGACCTCGCAAAACCGTATTCCGCTGCTGCAGAACGGTACTTACGACTTCGAGTGTGGATCCACGACCAATAACCTTGAACGTCAGAAACAAGCCGCCTTCTCCGATACCATTTTCGTCGTGGGTACCCGCCTGCTGGTGAAAAAAGGCGGTGCAATTAAAGATTTCCCGGACCTGAAAGACAAAGCGGTTGTCGTCACGTCCGGTACCACTTCCGAAGTTCTGCTGCATAAGTTGAATGACGAGAAGAAAATGAACATGCGCATTATCAGCGCCAAAGACCACGGCGACTCCTTCCGTACTCTGGAAAGCGGTCGCGCGGTGGCCTTTATGATGGACGATGCGCTGCTGGCCGGCGAACGTGCGAAAGCGAAGAAGCCGGATAACTGGGAAATCGTCGGCACGGCCCAGTCGAAAGAAGCCTACGGCTGTATGCTGCGCAAAGACGATCCGCAGTTTAAAAAGCTGATTGATGACACCGTCGCCACGGCCCAGACCTCCGGCGAAGCGGAAAAATGGTTTGATAAGTGGTTTAAAAACCCCATCCCGCCGAAAAATCTGAATATGAACTTCGAACTCTCCGACGACATGAAGGCGCTGTTCAAGACCCCTAACGACAAAGCTCTGAACTAATTAAAAAAACAAGGGGCAGGACATCCTGCCCTCCCGATTGTTGTGACAGCACGGACAGACTATACGGTGGCTGGTCGTTCCCCAGCCGCCGCGAATACCGAAACAGGCTGCACAATGATCTTCGAGGGTAGCGATGCTACCCTTTTTTTTCCAGGAGTCATTTATGTCAATAGACTGGAACTGGGGAATCTTCCTGCAACAGGCCCCGTTCGGCAATACCACCTATCTGGGTTGGCTCTGGAGCGGCTTTCAGGTCACCATCGCACTGTCGATTAGCGCCTGGATTATCGCTTTTTTCGTCGGCTCGCTGTTCGGCATTTTACGCACTGCCCCCAACCGCTGGTTATCCAGCATCGGCACCTGCTACGTTGAACTGTTCCGTAATGTCCCGCTGATCGTTCAGTTCTTCACCTGGTACCTGGTGGTGCCGGAGCTCCTGCCGGAAAACATCGGCATGTGGTTTAAATCCGAGCTCGATCCGAATATTCAGTTCTTCCTCTCTTCGATGATGTGTCTGGGGCTGTTTACCGCCGCTCGCGTATGCGAACAGGTGCGCGCCGCCATTCAGTCACTGCCGCGCGGACAGAAAAACGCCGGGCTGGCCATGGGCCTGACGCTGCCGCAGACCTATCGTTACGTACTGCTGCCCAACGCCTATCGGGTCATTGTGCCGCCGATGACCTCGGAGATGATGAACCTGGTGAAAAACTCGGCCATCGCTTCAACCATCGGGCTGGCGGATATGGCGGCACAGGCAGGCAAGCTGCTGGATTACTCAGCCCACGCCTGGGAATCCTTTACCGCGATTACCCTCGCCTATGTGTTTATTAATGCGGTGATTATGCTGGTGATGTATGTGGTTGAACGCAAGGTCCGCCTGCCGGGCAATATGGGAGGCAAATAATCATGTACGATTTTGACTGGAGTTCTATCGTCCCATCAATGCCATACCTGCTGGCCGGGCTGGTTATCACCCTGAAAATCACCGTGACCGCCATCATTTTTGGTATCGTCTGGGGCACCCTGCTGGCGGTTATGCGTCTGTCCAGCTTCCTGCCGCTGGCGTGGTTTGCGAAGACCTACGTCAACGTGTTCCGCTCGATCCCGCTGGTGATGGTCCTGCTGTGGTTTTATCTGATTGTTCCCGGTTTCCTGCAGAACGTCCTGGGCCTGTCGCCGAAAAGCGATATCCGCTTGATCTCCGCGATGGTGGCCTTCTCGATGTTTGAAGCGGCGTACTATTCGGAAATTATCCGCGCGGGTATCCAGAGTATCTCTCGCGGCCAGTCGAGCGCCGCGCTGGCGCTGGGGATGACCCAGTGGCAATCCATGAAGCTGATTATTCTGCCGCAGGCGTTTCGCGCCATGGTGCCGCTGCTGCTCACCCAGGGGATCGTACTGTTTCAGGATACCTCTCTGGTTTACGTTCTCAGCCTGGCCGACTTCTTCCGTACCGCCTCTACCATCGGCGAGCGCGACGGAACCCAGGTGGAGATGATCCTGTTCGCAGGCGCCGTTTATTTTGTCATTAGTCTCAGCGCATCGCTGTTGGTCAGCTGGTTGAAGAAAAGGACTGTGTAATGATTACCCTGAAAAACGTTTCAAAATGGTATGGTCACTTTCAGGTGCTGACCGATTGCTCCACGGAAGTGAAAAAAGGTGAAGTAGTGGTGGTATGCGGGCCTTCCGGCTCGGGCAAATCAACGTTGATTAAAACCGTCAACGGCCTGGAGCCTATTCAACAGGGTGAGATCACCGTGGATGGTACCCGGGTCAACGATAAAAAAACCAACCTTGCCAGGCTGCGTTCCCGCGTCGGGATGGTGTTCCAGCACTTTGAACTGTTTCCGCATCTGTCGATTATCGATAACCTGACGCTGGCGCAGGTCAAAGTGCTTAACCGCGATAAAGCCGCTTCCCGGGCAAAAGGCCTGAAGCTGCTGGAACGCGTGGGGCTCTCCGCCCATGCCGATAAATATCCGGCCCAGCTCTCCGGCGGCCAGCAGCAGCGCGTGGCTATCGCCCGTGCGCTCTGTATGGATCCCATTGCTATGCTGTTTGACGAACCGACTTCCGCACTGGATCCGGAAATGATCAACGAAGTGCTGGATGTCATGGTTGAACTGGCCAACGAAGGCATGACGATGATGGTGGTGACGCACGAAATGGGCTTTGCCCGTAAGGTCGCCAACCGGGTGATCTTTATGGATGAAGGGAAAATTGTCGAAGACTCTGACAAAGAAGCATTTTTCGCCAATCCGCAATCCGATCGCGCAAAAGACTTCCTCGCCAAAATTCTGCATTAACGGGTCACTTTACAGGCGCGCATCGGCAGGTGCGCGCCTGATTTCATTCAGCCACCTCAGCGCGGCGTATCAAGGTTCAAAGGGACGACGCTGGAACTGGTCATGGCCGCATTTCGGGCAACGCGGCAGAATATCCGGGGTATAGACCGCCAGGTGATAATGGCAGTGTTCGCACACCAGGTTTCCCAGCCCCACCACTTCGCCACTATGGTAAACCCCGTGGTGGTTGAGATCCTGGAACACTTCGCGCCATTCCAGCTGGGTTTTATCGGTAATATCCGCCAGCTCCTGCCACAGGCTCTCTTTTATCACCCGCATAAACACGCTGTCCGTCAGTTCGTCCTGGCTCTCTTCATAGCTGCGGGCAAACTCCTCCAGATCGCGCCTGACCGCTTTGGTCAGCGTCTCAACTTCGCGATGCGTTAACTCACCAGAGTGGCTAATTTTCATCCGCGCCTGTTCCACCAGCGCGTCAATATCACGTTCTCCATTGCGCAGCCGTTCACTGAGCGTCGACACCAGTTCACGGTAGAATTGAGCAACCTTGTTCATCATTTCGCCTCCGGTGTGGTTAACTTCTTCTAATAATAGACCTTATTTGCCATCTGCTTTGCCAGTTAGCCCACAGAGTCACGAAATAGTCTCCGCCGCTTTTGCCGATGTTAATGTGCGAAAGGCTGTTTTGACGTGGGCGTTTGGGCTATGCTATGCCGATCTGATAACACATCCATTGGCTACATTTTGTAGCTGTATTGAAAACAGGACCACTGGCTGCCATGCAAGAGCAATACCGCCCGGAAGAGATAGAATCGAAAGTCCAGCTTCACTGGGACGATCATCGTACATTTGAAGTAACTGAAGACGAGAGCAAAGAGAAGTATTACTGCCTGTCGATGCTTCCTTATCCTTCTGGTCGACTACACATGGGTCACGTGCGTAACTACACCATCGGCGACGTGATTGCCCGCTACCAGCGTATGCTCGGCAAAAACGTTCTGCAGCCGATCGGCTGGGATGCGTTTGGTCTGCCGGCGGAAGGCGCCGCGGTAAAAAACAACACCGCGCCGGCCCCGTGGACCTACGACAATATTGCCTACATGAAAAACCAGCTGAAAAAGCTGGGCTTTGGCTATGACTGGAGCCGTGAAGTGGCGACCTGCACCCCGGAATACTACCGCTGGGAGCAAAAATTCTTCACCGAGCTGTATAAAAAAGGCCTGGTGTACAAAAAAACGTCTGCGGTGAACTGGTGTCCGAACGACCAGACCGTTCTTGCCAACGAACAGGTTATCGACGGCTGCTGCTGGCGCTGCGATACCAAAGTTGAGCGTAAAGAGATCCCGCAGTGGTTTATCAAAATCACCGCCTACGCCGACGAACTGCTGAACGATCTGGATAAACTGGATCACTGGCCTGATACCGTTAAGACCATGCAGCGCAACTGGATCGGCCGCTCCGAAGGGGTAGAAATCTCCTTCAACGTTAACGAGTATGCCGACAAGCTGACCGTCTACACCACCCGTCCGGACACCTTCATGGGCTGTACCTACCTGGCCGTAGCCGCGGGTCATCCGCTGGCACAGCAGGCGGCAGCGAACAACCCTGAGCTGGCTGCATTTATCGACGAATGCCGCAACACCAAAGTCGCCGAAGCAGAAATGGCGACGATGGAGAAAAAAGGTGTCGATACCGGCTACAAAGCGATTCACCCGCTGACCGGCGAAGAAATTCCGGTCTGGGCGGCAAACTTCGTGCTGATGGAATACGGCACCGGCGCCGTCATGGCCGTTCCGGGTCACGATCAGCGCGACTACGAATTTGCCAGCAAATATGGCCTGAACATTAAGCCGGTTATTCTGGCGGCAGACGGCTCAGAACCGGATCTCTCCGGGCAGGCGCTGACTGAAAAAGGCACCCTCTTCAACTCCGGCGAGTTCGATGGCCTGAGCTACGAAGCGGGCTTTAACGCTATCGCCGACAAACTGGCGGCGATGGGCGTTGGCGAGCGCAAAATTAACTATCGCCTTCGCGACTGGGGCGTTTCCCGTCAGCGTTACTGGGGCGCGCCGATTCCAATGGTCACCCTGGAAGACGGTACCGTAATGCCGACCCCGGAAGATCAGCTGCCGGTCATTCTGCCGGAAGATGTGGTCATGGACGGCATCACCAGCCCAATCAAGGCCGATCCGGAGTGGGCAAAAACCACCGTTAACGGTCAGCCTGCGCTGCGTGAAACCGACACCTTCGATACCTTTATGGAATCCTCCTGGTACTACGCGCGCTATACCTGCCCGCAGTACAATGACGGAATGCTGGATCCAAACGCCGCCAACTACTGGCTGCCGGTCGATATTTACATCGGCGGGATCGAACATGCGATTATGCACCTGCTGTACTTCCGCTTCTTCCATAAGCTGATGCGCGACGCGGGTATGGTTAACTCTGACGAGCCGGCGAAACAGCTGCTGTGCCAGGGGATGGTTCTGGCTGACGCCTTCTATTACGTTGGCGAAAACGGCGAGCGCAACTGGGTTTCTCCGGTTGATGCCACCGTGGAGCGCGATGAAAAAGGCCGTATCGTAAAAGCCTACGATCCGCAGGGGCGCGAGCTGGTGTATACCGGCATGAGCAAAATGTCCAAGTCGAAGAACAACGGCATCGACCCGCAGGTGATGGTTGAACGCTACGGCGCGGATACCGTACGTCTGTTTATGATGTTCGCCTCTCCGGCAGATATGACTCTGGAATGGCAGGAATCCGGCGTTGAAGGGGCAAACCGCTTCCTGAAACGTGTCTGGAAACTGGTTTATGAACACACGACTCAGGGCCCGGTTGCCGCGCTGGACGTTGCCAGCCTGAGCGAAGATCAGCAGGCGCTGCGTCGTGATGTCCACAAAACGATCGCCAAAGTGACCGATGATATCGGCCGTCGTCAGACCTTCAACACCGCGATCGCCGCGATCATGGAGCTGATGAACAAACTGGCGAAAGCGCCGCAGGAAAACGAACAGGATCGCGCGCTGATGCGTGAGGCTCTGCTGGCGGTTGTGCGCATGCTTAATCCGTTCACCCCGCACGCCTGCTTCACGCTGTGGCAGGAGCTGGGCGGTGAAGGCGATATCGACAACGCGCCGTGGCCGGTCGCCGATGAAAGCGCTATGGTTGAAAATACCACCCTGGTTGTTGTTCAGGTTAATGGTAAAGTCCGTGGTAAAATTACCGTTCCTGTCGATGCAACCGAAGAACAGGTTCGTGCACGTGCGGGCCAGGAACATCTGGTTGCGAAGTATCTCGACGGTGTAACCGTACGTAAAGTGATTTACGTCCCGGGTAAACTGCTCAACCTGGTCGTTGGCTAAGCGCAGGAGGAAGCGTGCGATATCTGGCAACATTGTTGTTATCTCTGGCGGTGCTCATCACCGCCGGATGCGGTTGGCATCTGCGGAGTACCACTCAGGTCCCCACCGCGATGAAAACCATGATCTTTCAGTCGAGCGATCCGAATGGTCCGTTAAGTCGTTCGGTACGTAATCAGCTGCGTCTGAATGGCGTCGAGATCGTCGACGGCAGCACGCTGCGCAAGGATATTCCGTCCCTGCGTCTGGATGCGTCATCCATTCAGAAAGATACGGCTTCCATTTTCCAGGATGGTCGTACCGCTGAATATCAGATGGTGCTGACGGTGCAGGCAAGCGTGCTAATCCCGGGTCATGATATCTATCCGATCTCGACGAAAGTCTACCGCTCGTTCTTCGATAACCCGCAGGCGGCGTTAGCGAAAGACGCTGAGCAGGATATGATCGTCCAGGAGATGTACGACAAAGCTGCTGAACAGCTGATTCGTAAGCTGCCAAGCGTCCACGTTGCTGATGTCGAAGCCACGAAAGGGGAAGAGAAGCCGGTTAACGCCACTTCCACCTCCGGCAACCGCGTCTCCACCACGCTGGGTAACTGATGATTCGGCTGTACCCAGAGCAACTCCGCGCGCAGCTCACCGAAGGGCTGCGCGCGGCCTATTTATTACTCGGTAGCGATCCGTTGCTGTTGCAGGAAAGTCAGGACGCGATTCGCGAAGCCGCTGCTACCCAGGGCTTTACCGAACACCATACCGCGACCATCGACGCCAGCACCGACTGGCCCGCCCTCTTCTCACTCAGCCAGGCCATGAGCCTGTTCGCCAGCCGTCAGACGCTGCTTCTGGTCCTGCCGGAAAACGGCCCTAACGCGGCGATTAACGAACAGCTTGCCACCCTGGTCAGCATGCTCCATGACGACCTGCTGTTAATCGTTCGCGGTAATAAGCTCAGCAAAGCGCAGGAAAATGCCGCCTGGGTTGCCGCGCTGGCCAGCCGCGCGGTTCAGGTGAGCTGTCAGACGCCGGAATATGCGCAGCTGCCACGATGGCTGGCGGCGCGGGCAAAACAGCACCACTTGCATCTTGATGATGCCGCCAGTCAGCTGCTGTGCTACTGCTACGAAGGCAACCTGCTGGCGCTGGCGCAGGCGCTGGAACGTCTCTCTCTGCTGTGGCCGGATGGCAAGCTCACGCTGCCGCGCGTCGAGCAGGCGGTCAACGATGCCGCCCACTTCACGCCCTATCACTGGGTGGATGCGCTGCTGGCTGGCAAAAGCAAACGGGTGCTGCATATCCTGCAGCAGTTACGGCTGGAAGGCAGCGAACCGGCTATTCTGCTGCGCACGCTTCAACGCGAGCTGCTGCTGCTGGTTAACCTGAAACGCCAGTCGGCCCATACGCCGCTGCGTACGCTGTTCGATAAACATCGGGTATGGCAGAACCGTCGACAGCTGTTAAGCGATGCGCTCGCGCGCCTCAGCACCGACCAGTTACGCCAGGCCGTGACTCTGCTGACCCGAGCGGAGCTCACCTTCAAGCAGGATTACGGCAGCGCCATCTGGCCGGAATTAGAGAGCCTTTCTTTGTTGCTCTGCCATAAAGCGCTGGCAGACGTGTTTATTGATGGTTGATATGACTCAGTTGCAGGCAATGTACGGCGGCACCTTCGATCCGGTGCACTATGGTCACCTCAAACCGGTCGAGGTTCTGGCGAATCAGATCGGTCTTGGCAAAGTCATTATCGTCCCAAACAATGTTCCGCCACACCGCCCGCAGCCTGAAGCCACCAGCGCCCAGCGTAAACAGATGCTGGCGCTGGCCATTGCCGATAAACCGTTGTTCGTGCTCGATGAACGCGAGCTTCGGCGTCAGACGCCGTCCTGGTCGGCACAAACGCTCGAAGAGTGGCGACAGGAACAAGGGCCGGACCAGCCGCTGGCGTTCATTATTGGTCAGGACTCGCTGCTCACCTTCCCGACCTGGCACAATTACACCTCGATTCTGGATAATGTCCATCTGATCGTTTGCCGTCGTCCGGGCTACCCGCTGGTGATGAAACGGGAAGAGGATCAGCGGTGGCTGGACAAACATTTAACCCACGACGCAGAACAGCTGCACAGCCGTCCCGCCGGGGTCATCTATCTGGCGGAAACCCCGTGGTTTGATATTTCGGCAACGATTATCCGCCAGCGCCTTGAACGCGGAGAATCCTGCGCTGACATGCTGCCGGCCGCGGTACTGGCGTATATCCATCAGCAAAAACTCTACTGTTAACCGGCCGTTGCCCCAGCGTTGGTGACGCCGGATACAATAGCAGCGCGCCGATTCGCATATACTCTCCCTCATCCCTTGATGATGTCAGAAGGCGTATATTCAGTGAAATTATGGTTAGTTCGACATGGTGAAACTGAGGCCAATGTTGCCGGCCTTTACAGCGGACACGCCCCGACTCCGCTAACCGAACGCGGCATGATGCAGGCGAGAACGCTCGGCCAGCTGCTGCAGGCGGTAACGTTCGATCGCGTGCTCTGCAGCGAACTGGAACGCACCCACATCACCGCCGACCTGCTGCTCGGCACACGGCATATCCCCCGGCAGATTGTCCCCGAACTCAACGAGATGTTTTTTGGCGACTGGGAAATGCGCCATCATCGGGACTTACAGCTCGAAGACGCGGAAAACTATGCCGCCTGGTGCGCGGACTGGCAGCATGCGGCGCCGACCAACGGCGAAAGTTTTCAGCATTTCGCCCACCGCGTCCGCACGTTTGCCGAGAAGCTGACGCACGATCCGCAGCCAGATCATCTGCTGATCGTGGGCCATAAAGGTGGGCTGAGTCTGCTTATCGCGCTGTTGCTGAAGCTGCCGGCGGAGGCCATGTGGCATTTTCCTGTCGCCCATGGCACATGGAGCGAACTCGAACTGCACGCTGATTTTGCCACGCTGCGGGTATTAAATAGCCAGGCGCGCTGGCAGAAGGAAGAAGAATTCCGTGCAGACCATTGACAGGTCAGAGCAGGCTGTTATTCTCCGCAGCCTGGACGTATCGGCTAAACGATGTTTCCAGAAATTGTTTTACAAAAATGGCGATGCAATCACGGGCGATGGATGGGATGATAGCCGCCGCCATCGCTTGCTGACCGACATTTATCCCGACTTTTCGACGAGTTCAGGTATACTGTCAGGCTGTTTATTATTATCAATCTTCACTCACCCAGGGGGAACTCTTGCAGGGTAAAGCACTCCAGGATTTTGTTATCGACAAAATTGATGACCTGAAAGGTCAGGACATCGTTGCCATTGACGTTCATGGCAAATCCAGCATTACAGATTGCATGATTATTTGCACCGGCACCTCTACGCGCCATGTAATGTCCATCGCCGACCACGTAGTACAAGAGTCTCGCGCCGCAGGAATGCTGCCGCTTGGCGTTGAAGGTGAAAGCGCCGCTGACTGGATTGTTGTCGACCTTGGCGACGTCATGGTTCACGTTATGCAGGAAGAGAGCCGTCGTCTGTACGAGCTGGAAAAACTCTGGAGTTAATGCGTGAAGCTGCAGCTGGTGGCCGTTGGCACCAAGATGCCGGACTGGGTTCAGACCGGCTTTAGTGAATATTTGCGCCGTTTTCCAAAAGATATGCCGTTCGAGCTGCTGGAAATCCCTGCCGGTAAACGCGGTAAAAATGCCGACATCAAGCGAATCCTCGACAAAGAAGGGGAGATGATGCTGGCAGCCGCAGGCAAAAATCGCATCGTGACCCTGGATATTCCGGGAAAACCGTGGGATACGCCGCAGCTGGCACGAGAGCTGGAGCGCTGGAAACAGGATGGCCGCGACGTCAGCCTGCTTATCGGCGGTCCCGAGGGGCTCTCTCCGGCTTGTAAAGCAGCAGCGGAACAGAGTTGGTCACTCTCCACCCTCACGTTGCCTCACCCGCTGGTACGCGTACTGGTCGCTGAGAGCCTGTATCGTGCGTGGAGCATTACCACCAACCACCCTTACCACCGTGAATAATGATGACCAGGGTAGACTAAGCAGCGAATGAAATTACAGAATTCTTTCCGCGACTATACGGCTGAATCCTCGCTGTTCGTGCGCCGGGCGCTGGTCGCTTTTTTGGGGATTTTGCTGCTTACCGGCATACTGGTTGCCAATCTTTATAACGTGCAGATTGTTCGCTACACCGACTATCAAACGCGTTCCAACGAAAACCGTATTAAGCTGGTCCCCATTCCGCCCAGTCGCGGCATTATCTATGACCGCAACGGTACGCCGCTGGCGCTGAACCGCACCATCTACCAGCTGGAGATGATGCCGGAGAAAGTCGATAACGTGCAGCAGACGCTGGATGCGTTACGCGACGTCATCGATCTGACCGATGATGATATTGCAAACTTCAAGAAAGAACGCTCGCGTTCCCATCGCTTCACCTCGATTCCCGTCAAGGTCAACCTGAGCGAAGTCCAGGTAGCCCGTTTTGCGGTTAACCAGTACCGCTTTCCCGGCGTCGAAGTAAAAGGCTATAAACGCCGCTACTACCCCTATAATTCCGCGCTGACCCACGTTATCGGCTACGTCTCAAAAATTAACGATAAAGACGTCGATCGCCTGGATAAAGAGGGCAAGCTGGCCAACTATGCCTCCACGCATGATATTGGCAAGCTGGGAATCGAGCGCTATTACGAAGACGTACTGCACGGTCAGACCGGCTATGAAGAGGTTGAGGTCAACAACCGCGGCCGCGTCATTCGCCAGCTCAAAGAGGTGCCGCCGCAGGCCGGGCGCGATATCTATTTGACCCTCGATCTCAAGCTTCAGCAGTACATTGAGACCCTGCTCGCCGGCAGCCGCGCTGCCGTGGTCGTCACCGACCCGCGTACCGGCAGCATCCTCGCGCTGGTCTCCACGCCGAGCTACGACCCGAACCTGTTTGTGGACGGCATCTCCAGTAAAGACTACTCCGCCCTGCTGAACGATCCGAATACTCCGCTGGTCAACCGCGCGACTCAGGGGGTCTACCCGCCGGCGTCGACGGTGAAGCCTTATGTCGCCGTATCGGCCCTCAGCGCGAACGTCATCACCCGCAATACCAGCCTGTTCGACCCAGGCTGGTGGCAGCTGCCGGGCTCTGACAAGCGCTACCGCGACTGGAAAAAATGGGGTCACGGGCATCTGAATGTGACCAAAGCGCTCGAGGAGTCTGCGGATACCTACTTCTATCAGGTCGCTTATGATATGGGTATCGACCGCCTCTCTGAGTGGATGAGCAAATTCGGTTACGGCCACTATACCGGTATCGATCTGTCGGAAGAGCGTTCCGGGAATATGCCGACCCGCGAATGGAAGCTGAAACGCTTTAAGAAGCCCTGGTATCAGGGTGACACCATCCCGGTCGGAATCGGCCAGGGCTACTGGACCGCCACGCCGATTCAGATGAACAAAGCGCTGATGATCCTGATAAACGACGGTCTGGTGAAAGTGCCGCATCTGCTGCAAAGCACCGTCGAAGACGGCAAACAGGTTCCCTGGGTTCAACCGCACGAGCCGCCGGTCGGCGACATTCATTCCGGCTTCTGGGAAATCGCCAAGGACGGGATGTTCGGCGTCGCTAACCGTGGCAACGGGACCGCGCATAAATACTTCGCCAGCGCGCCCTATAAAATTGCGGCGAAATCCGGTACAGCCCAGGTATTTGGCCTGAAAGCCAATGAAACCTATAACGCGCACCGAATCGCGGAACGTCTGCGTGACCATAAACTCATGACGGCGTTTGCCCCTTATAACAATCCCCAGGTTGCTGTTGCCATCATTCTTGAGAACGGCGGTGCTGGCCCGGCGGTCGGCACGATTATGCGCCAGATTCTCGACCACATTATGCTGGGTGATAACAACACAAACCTGCCGAGTGAAAACCCGGCGGTCACGGCGGGTGAGGATCAATAATGACCGATAATCCGAACAAAAAATCACTATGGGATAAAATCCATCTCGATCCGACCATGGTGCTGATTCTGCTGGCGCTGCTGACCTACAGCGCGCTGGTCATCTGGAGCGCCAGCGGCCAGGACATCGGGATGATGGAGCGCAAAATAGGCCAGATCGCCATGGGCGTGGTGATCATGATCGTGATGGCGCAAATCCCGCCGCGCGTGTATGAAGGCTGGGCGCCCTATCTCTATATCTTCTGTATCATTTTGCTGGTGGCGGTTGACGCTTTCGGCGCGATTTCCAAAGGCGCCCAGCGCTGGCTGGATCTGGGGGTTGTGCGCTTTCAGCCGTCGGAAATTGCTAAAATCGCCGTCCCGCTGATGGTCGCGCGCTTTATCAACCGCGACGTTTGCCCACCCTCGCTGAAGAATACCGCCATTGCGCTGGTGCTGATTTTTCTGCCAACCCTGCTGGTTGCCGCCCAGCCTGACCTCGGAACATCGATTCTGATTGCGTTGTCTGGCCTGTTCGTGCTGTTCCTTTCCGGGCTGAGCTGGCGCCTGATCGGCGTGGCGGTGGTGCTGGTTGCGGCGTTTATTCCGATTTTATGGTTCTTCCTGATGCATGATTATCAGCGTCAGCGCGTCATGATGTTGCTCGACCCGGAAACCGATCCGCTGGGTGCCGGCTATCATATTATCCAGTCGAAAATCGCCATTGGCTCCGGTGGATTACGCGGCAAAGGCTGGCTGCACGGCACCCAGTCGCAGCTTGAATTCCTGCCGGAGCGCCATACCGACTTTATCTTTGCGGTCCTGGCCGAAGAGCTCGGCCTGATTGGCGTGCTGATTCTACTGGCGCTCTATATTTTGCTCATCATGCGCGGGCTGTGGATCGCCGCCCAGGCGCAGACCACCTTCGGTCGCGTCATGGCCGGTGGTTTAATGTTGATTTTATTCGTTTATGTCTTCGTAAATATTGGTATGGTGAGTGGTATTTTACCAGTGGTGGGGGTACCGTTGCCGCTGGTCAGCTACGGGGGCTCAGCCCTGATCGTATTGATGGCCGGGTTTGGTATCGTGATGTCGATCCACACCCACAGAAAAATGTTGTCGAAAAGCGTTTAAGGGGTTTGCGATGCGTAAGCAATGGCTGGGGATTTGCATAGCAGCGGGGCTGCTGGCGGCATGTTCGGGTGAAGACGTTCAACAGAAGACGGTCAGCACTCCACAGCCGGCCGTTTGTAATGGCCCAAGCGTGGAAATCAGCGGCGCCGATCCGCATTATGAGACGCCAAATGCGACGGCGAATCAGGATTACGAGCGCGAGGGTAAAAGTTATAAAATCGTCCAGGATCCGTCTAACTTTACCCAGACCGGTCTGGCCGCCATTTATGATGCGGAGCCCAACAGCAACCTGACGGCATCCGGCGAAGCCTTCGACCCGACGCAGCTGACCGCAGCACACCCGACGCTGCCGATCCCGAGCTACGTGCGCGTGACGAACGTGGCAAATGGCCGCATGATCGTCGTGCGCATTAACGATCGCGGCCCGTACGGCACCGATCGCGTGATTTCGCTTTCTCGCGCCTCCGCCGATCGCCTGAACACCTCCAACAACACCAAAGTGCGTATCGATCCGATCATCGTCGCACCGGACGGTTCGCTTTCCGGCCCGGGCATGGCCTGTACTACCGTCGCCAAACAGACCTATGCGCTGCCTGCTCGTCCCGATCTTGACGGCGGCGCAGGTGTTTCCAGCGAACCGACGGCGCCAACCGACGTTCGCCCGATCAGCAATGCCACGCTGAAGCCGGAAGACAACGTTGGCGCTCCGGTGAACAGCAGCGGCTTCCTCGGCGCGCCGACGCCCCTGAATAGCGGCGTACTGGAAAGCAGCGAGCCTGCGGTTCAGACTGCCACCCAAAGCGCGCCGGTTACCGCCCCTGGTTCTGTGCAAGGCAGCGTCACGCCAGCAGCGCCGGCTGCGGCGGCAACCACGGCTGTCGCCGCCTCTTCGGCCAGCGCCAGCGGCGATTTTGTCGTCCAGGTCGGCGCCGTCAGCGATCGGGCCCGCGCGCAGCAATATCAGCAGCGTCTGAGCCAGCAGTTTTCCGTGCCTGGCCGCGTCGTGCAGAACGGCGCAGTGTGGCGCATTCAACTAGGGCCATTCGCCAGTAAATCGCAGGCCAGCACGGTACAACAGCGCCTGCAAAGCGAAGCTCAGCTGCAATCATTTATTACTCACGCCAACTAAACAGGTAGGGTCGTTGTCCGTACTGTGATGCGCATGAAAAAGTCATTAACAAAGTCATGCGCAATGTCGGATGCCGGTCCACAGAGCATTTGTTATAGTAAGGCACTTTTTTTAACTCCATCACGGATGCCGTTGTTCTGACCATGAAGACCTCTTTCACCGCACGTTTACTCGTTACGGCCCTCTCCGTTGCAGCGCTCTCCTCCGCTGCCCACGCCGATGACCTGAATCTCAAAACCATGATCCCAGGCGCGCCGCAGATTGACGCCGAATCCTGGATTCTTATTGATTACAATTCGGGCAAAGTGCTGGCGGAGAATAACGCCGATTCCCGCCGCGACCCGGCGAGTCTGACCAAAATGATGACCAGCTACGTCATCGGTCAGGCCATGAAAGCGGGTAAGTTTAAAGAAACCGACCTGGTTACGGTGGGTAACGATGCGTGGGCAACCGGTAACCCGGTGTTTAAAGGCTCTTCACTGATGTTCCTGAAGCCGGGTATGCAGGTTCCGGTTTCTCAGCTGATCCGCGGCATCAATCTGCAGTCAGGTAACGATGCCTGCGTCGCCATGGCCGACTATGTTGCCGGCAGCCAGGATGCCTTCGTCAGCCTGATGAACAGCTACGTCAATGCGCTGGGCCTGAAAAACAGCCACTTCCAGACCGTTCACGGCCTCGATGCCGACGGTCAGTACAGCTCCGCGCGCGATATGGCGCTGATTGGCCAGGCGCTGATCCGCGATGTACCGAACGAATACACCATCTATAAAGAAAAAGAGTTCACCTTTAACGGCATTCGTCAGCTGAACCGTAACGGTCTGCTGTGGGATAACAGCCTGAACGTCGACGGGATTAAAACCGGGCATACCGATAAAGCGGGCTATAACCTCGTGGCCTCGGCGACCGAAGGCCAGATGCGTCTGATCTCCGCCGTCATGGGCGGCCGCACCTACAAAGGCCGCGAATCCGAAAGCAAAAAGCTGCTGACCTGGGGCTTCCGCTTCTTCGAAACCGTTAATCCGCTGAAAGCCGGGAAAGAGTTCTCTTCCGAACCAGCCTGGTTTGGCGACAGCGATCGCGCTTCGCTGGGTGTCGATAAAGACGTTTATCTGACTATCCCTCGTGGCCGCATGAAAGATCTGAAAGCCAGCTATGTGCTGAACAATACCGAACTGCACGCCCCGCTGCAGAAAAATCAGGTTGTCGGCACCATTAACTTCCAGCTGGACGGTAAAACGATCGATCAGCGCCCGCTGGTCGTCCTGCAAGAAATTCCTGAAGGCAATTTCTTCGGAAAAATGATTGATTACATCAAGTTAATGTTCCACCACTGGTTTGGTTAAAAATCGAACACTTGAAAGTGTGATTTACATCCCCATATACTAATCATCAAAGTAACCTGATAACTCCCACACTTCGTGGGAGTTATTATTTTTTGTCGTAACACCGGAGCTGACATGAAAACCAAACTTAACGAACTGCTTGAATTCCCTACTCCATTTACTTACAAAGTAATGGGGCAGGCGTTGCCTGAGCTGGTTGATCAGGTGGTGGAAGTGGTACAGCGCCATGCGCCTGGTGATTACTCTCCACAGGTAAAACCGAGCAGCAAGGGGAACTACCACTCGGTCTCTATCACCATCAACGCAACCCATATCGAGCAGGTCGAAACCCTGTACGAAGAGCTGGGCAATATCGATATCGTCCGGATGGTGCTGTAACCCATTCCCAGACCCGGTCCTGCGCCGGGTCATCTCTCCCCGCTATGCTGTGATATACTCCCCCCTCAAGTCACTTCTCTCTCTGCGGAGACGTTGTTTTGCAGCATAACAAAATCCTTATTCGTCAACTTGGCCTGCAACCTTACGAACCGGTCTCGCAGGCGATGCATGAATTTACCGATACCCGCGACGACAGCACGCTGGACGAAATCTGGCTGGTAGAGCACCCTGCGGTCTTTACTCAAGGCCAGGCGGGAAAAGCCGAACACGTGCTGGTTCCGGGGGACATTCCGGTCATTCAAAGCGATCGCGGCGGCCAGGTGACCTACCACGGGCCAGGGCAGCAGGTGATGTATGTTCTGTTGAACCTCAAGCGCCGGAAACTGGGCGTGCGCGAACTGGTTACTCTGCTGGAACAGACCGTGGTCAATACGCTGGCGGAATACGCGATTGAATCACATCCACGCGCCGATGCGCCCGGCGTCTACGTCGGCGAGCAAAAAATCTGTTCGCTGGGTTTACGCATCCGGAAAGGTTGTTCGTTTCACGGGCTTGCGCTGAATATTGCGATGGACCTGTCGCCGTTTCTGCGGATTAACCCCTGCGGCTATGCCGGGATGGAGATGACCCAAATGCGCCAGTGGCAGCCGGATATTCAACCGCAGATGGTGGCGCCACATCTGGTTGCCAACCTGCTGGCCCTGCTCGGCAACCCGCCCCACGAGATGATTGCTGCCGCTTAGCTCCCGCCCGCTCGCGCCCCTGTCACCGGGCGCGACATTCGCATTATCGATAGTTAAGCCATTATATTTGCAATTAAACGTCACGCACGACGCTGCCGCCGGCCGCTATACTTGCGCTATTTCCGATAACAGGAAGCGCTGAGTGGAAAATAACACGCCGTCATCAGAGTCGCCCGCACCGCAGGAACCGCACCACGACCGCCAGGTGTTGCGTATTCTACGCAATGTGGATCTGAACCTGCTGACCATTTTTGAAGCGGTGTATGTCCACAAGGGCATCGTAAATGCCGCTAAAGTGCTGAACATTACACCATCGGCGATCAGCCAGTCGCTTAACAAACTGCGTGCGGTATTCCCCGACCCACTGTTTATTCGTAAAGGCCAGGGGGTGAGGCCTACGGCCTACGCAACCCATCTTCACCAGTACATCAGCCAGGGAATGGAATCCTTCCTCAGCGCCCTTGACCTGGCCTGCGGGGCGGCTCAGCCACGCGCCCTCACCATCGCGACCTCCCCTCTCATCGGGGCGCTGGTCATCCCCACGATTGCGCACGCGCTCAAACCGCGTTTCCCCCAGATCCGGTTACACAACATCGCCATTACCGATGCCAGCAGTCAGCTTAACCAACGCCAGGTCGATTTAGTGATCGACAACGATACCTACAGTAGCCAGACCATCGCGTATCACCTGCTGTTTGAAGAGCGGCTGGTGATGTATTGCCGCGAAGGACATCCGGCGCTGCAAAGGCCGTTAACCGAAGAGAATCTCCGCCAGTATGAGTTTGCGCTGAAGCTATCGCCGGGCCAACGCTATCCGGCAATATACCGGCAGCGGCAGGAACGCCAGGGAGAACGCCGCTGTGGCTTCAGCAGCGACAACCTGTTTGCCCAGGCTGCGCTGATTAGCCAAAGCGATATGCTCGGGCTGATGCCGGAGCGAATGTTTTCTCTGCTGGCGCAAACGTGGTCGCTGGCAAGGCTCGACTACGCTCAATTACCCGAAGAGCGCATTGAGATTGCACTGCATTACAACCGGCAGAGCGCGCAGGAACCGTTGCTGAATCAGGTCATCGAGGTCGTTTGCCAGTCGTTTAAACAATAAAGCACGTGAGGATAAGCATAAAACAACAACTATTTTACAATTTGCCGAACAGGTAGGCTGCTTTCTGTCCCATATCAATGGTATACTGCCTGTCCTTAATTCAAAAATAGTTGATAAATACAACATTTCCTTGAATTGATTCGCTTTCCTTCGTGACTCGCAACTGGAACACGCACGCTATGAGTAAACCCATTGTGATGGAACGCGGTGTTAAGTACCGCGACGCCGATAAAATGGCCCTTATCCCGGTGAAAAACGTGGCAACTGAGCGTGAAGCTCTGCTCAGAAAACCGGAATGGATGAAAATCAAACTTCCGGCTGACTCGTCCCGTATCCAGGGAATCAAAGCAGCGATGCGTAAGAACGGTCTGCACTCCGTGTGCGAAGAAGCTTCTTGCCCAAACCTTGCGGAATGCTTCAACCACGGAACGGCCACCTTTATGATCCTCGGCGCGATTTGTACCCGCCGCTGCCCGTTCTGTGACGTTGCGCACGGTCGTCCGGTGACCCCGGATGCCAACGAACCGCAGAAACTCGCGCAAACTATCGCCGATATGGGTCTGCGTTACGTCGTCGTGACCTCCGTTGACCGCGACGATCTTCGCGACGGCGGCGCGCAGCACTTTGCCGATTGCATCAGCGCTATTCGTGAGAAAAACCCGACGATTAAGATTGAGACCCTGGTCCCTGACTTCCGTGGCCGTATGGATCGAGCGCTGGATATCCTCACGGTGACGCCGCCGGATGTGTTTAACCACAACCTGGAAAACGTGCCGCGTCTGTATCGTCAGGTTCGCCCAGGCGCCGACTACAACTGGTCGCTGAAGCTGCTGGAGCGCTTTAAAGAAGCGCATCCGGAGATCCCGACGAAATCAGGTTTGATGGTCGGTCTCGGCGAGACCAACGAAGAGATCATCGAAGTTATGCGCGACCTGCGTCGCCATGGCGTGACTATGCTCACCCTGGGCCAGTATCTGCAGCCAAGCCGTCATCACCTGCCGGTTCAGCGCTACGTTAGCCCGGATGAGTTTGAAGAGATGAAAGCCGAAGCGATGGCGATGGGCTTCACCCATGCCGCCTGCGGTCCGTTCGTTCGTTCGTCTTATCATGCCGACTTGCAAGCCAAAGGGATGGAAGTGAAGTAAATCTCACTGCCCGCCAATCGCCGCGTGAACGCTTTCGCGCGGCGATCTGTTTTTATCCCGCCCGTCTGATGTTTCCCTGCCCGCTGGTAACAACTGGTTGCATTTTTTCCGTATTTTCGCGAGCAGGCAACAAAAAGAGGCCGCAACGCTTATCGCTGCAGCCTCTTCAACGTCCAGACTCTCGCCTGTCGGTTACGCCCTCCCGCTGTCGGGGAAAGCGCCTTTAATTACTCTTTATGAGAGAGCTTTTGTGCCGGAGCGTCTTCTTCCGCACTGGTTTTCTTCGCGCTATCGTCATCGTCGTTCATGGCTTTCTTGAAGCCTTTGATAGCGGACCCCAGGTCTCCACCCAGCGTACGTAATTTTTTGGTACCAAACACTAAAATAATCAGTGCTGCGACAACCAGCAGTTTGGTAATACTAATCTCACCCATAGCTAACCTTCTTCTCTAAAACAAGCTGCGAATACGCCATCATACACGCGAACAATTAACGGCTATTTGACGCGCGGACACAATAGCAATCTGTAACAAGGTGAATCAAGCCTTGTTTAAAAAAACATCACAATAATTGCGGTGGCGCAAAGCGGCGGTTCTTCAACACCGGCAAACGCTCGCGAATCTGACGCAGCGACGCTGTCGAAATGTCGGCAGTAATCATCTGCGGCTCGTCCCCTGCCCCCGCCATTATCGTTCCCATCGGGTCGATAATGCGGCTCTGACCAATATTACGGGTGCCGCATTCGCCTGCCGCAACGATATAGCAGGTCGTATCCAGAGCCCTGGCCGCCAGTAGCGTGGCCCAATGATACTCCTTCATCGGCCCTTTTACCCACGCGGTGGGTAAAACCAATACTTCAGCACCGTTAAGCGCCAGCGTTAACGCCAGTTCAGGAAAGCGTAAATCGTAACAGGTCATTAGGCCAACGCGTACCCCGTCGATATCAATCAGCGGCGGAATCTGTTGCCCGGCATCGACAAGTCGCGACTCCTGCATCGCAAACGCGTCATACAAATGGAGCTTCTGGTATTGGGCAATCACTTCGCCCTGGCGTATCGCCACCAGCGTATTCGTCGCTCGCCCCTCACCCGAAGGTACATGCAGCGTCAGCACCGTGGTTAAACCATAATTCCGGCTTTCATCACGCAACAGCTGCAGAAAACCGCCATCAATCTCCTGCGCCGACTTTACCGAGAGATCCGGATCGCTGTCGTCACGCGCCAGCAATGCTTCCGGTAATACCAGCAATGATACTCCCTGCCCGGCCGCCTGGTTCATCAACGCTACGCAGGTACGCGCATTGACTAGCCAGTCCGCCGTAACGGCAAATTGTCCCGCAGCAATCCGCATTCTCTTCTCCCGTCAGGTATTTCGTAGCCAATGACGCATTTTGCGCGCTACACTCAAACCCCTGTATTAACCAAATAGCAGGGAATGAGAGTGTCACAACTACTTTTAGCCGTTTTTGTTGGCGGCGGTACCGGCAGCGTATTGCGCTGGTGGCTTGGTATGAAGTTCAATCCAATGCATCACGCTATTCCCATCGGCACACTCGCGGCAAACTTGCTGGGCGCATTTATCATTGGTGCCGGGCTGGCATGGTTTAATCGCCTGACAAACATTGACCCAATGTGGAAATTGCTGATCACTACCGGATTTTGCGGCGGGCTGACGACGTTCTCAACCTTCTCATCGGAGGTCGTTTTCCTGCTGCAACAGGGCCGTTTCAGCTGGGCGCTGCTGAACATTCTGGTCAATCTGTTAGGTTCATTCGCCATGACGGCAACGGCATTCTGGCTCTTTTCCCACGCTGCCAGCCGCTAACGGCAGACAAAAAAAAACCCGCGTTGAGCGGGTTTTTATATTCTACTGACGCAATGCTTAGATAGCGTTTACGTTTGCAGCAGAAGGGCCTTTGGCACCGTTAGTGATTTCGAACTCTACGCGCTGACCTTCAGCCAGAGTTTTGAAACCGTTGGACTGGATTGCAGAGAAATGTACGAATACATCTTTGCTGCCATCTTCCGGAGTAATGAAACCGAATCCTTTGGATTCATTAAACCACTTAACGTTACCTTTAATCTTAGACATCAAAATTACCTTTATATGAAAAAACGACACTGATACTGTGTCGGACACCAGTACATCAATTGTGATGCCTTTTGTCCAGTCCAACTTTGTTAAAAAGTGACAAATATCGCTATCTTTTTTAGGAGGTCACGCCTTAGTTGTTGTTTTTTCACAGGACAAACGACTTAGCTCTTTTATTGCTAAGTTATGCCAGTTCTAAAACTGGAAACGGGCCCAGGCAAAGTAGACGTTACCGTTATTGTAGGTCCCGGGGATATAGGTCATCTGGAAAGTTGCCGGTCCATAACCAATGGATGCCAGTGGCAAAATGACCGGAATGGGAATGTAATTCCAGTTATCCCGCGCCGTCACGCCCAGCGTGTACCCCAGACCAAGATGAAAGTTGTCATCTGCTAACGGACGCCAGGTTTTCTCCCAGCCATAGCCGCCAATCGGTTCCCATTTGTTAAACGAGTCCTTAAAAGCCATCAGATACAGGCCGTGCCAGTTGCCTTTATCATCCCAGCGCGAAACCCCGAATCCTGCTCCCCACGGACGCTCGTTATATTCATCGGTCTTTTCTTTGTCATAGGCAAAGCGGGCATGCCAGGTAATCGCGGGAACATACAGATCGTAGTGTTCAGGTTCCTGCCAGGTTTGCACGACGTTATCACTTAAGGTGTTATACCCATCGCGAATCGTCGACGTAAACGACGCGTTAGCCGCGCCACAAGAGAGCATTACCCCTAAAAAACCAAGAAAAAACAATACGAACTGACGTTGTCTCAACACTTATCTCTTACCAATATCGATTTTAAAGCGCAATAATTTAACAAGTATAATCTTAATATTACCTTAACGAAATTAGGTAAGTTTCTGATTTATGATCGGAAAAACAGCCCCCTTTTCACCTCGTCGTTTTGTGATAGCGGCCGCCCCTCCACTGATGATTGCAGGGTTCTCATCAGTTTATTGATTTGCATCAGCATGTTTCGCCCATTAATTAGGCACATTCGCTCACTTAATTTTATCTTCACTTTATTTATTAGCAGATTCTTTGGGTAAAAGGCTTAGGGGTAAAAGATGCTTACGCTAGTTGAGATCCTGATTGGGATTGTGGTCATTGTGGGTGTTGCCCGCTATATCATAAAGGGGTATTCCGCCACCGGCGTGCTGTTCGTCGGCGGTTTGACGTTACTCATCGTCAGCGCGTTGATGGGGCACAAAATTTTACCCGGCGATACAAAAAGCACGGGGTACTCCGCGACCGATATTATCGAATACGTTAAAATTCTCCTGATGAGCCGCGGCGGCGATTTGGGCATGATGATCATGATGCTCTGCGGATTCGCCACCTATATGACCCACATTGGCGCCAACGATATGGTGGTAAAGCTGGCTTCAAAGCCGCTGCGCTATATTAACTCTCCCTATCTGCTGATGATCGCCGCCTATTTTGTCGCCTGTCTGATGTCGCTGGCCGTCTCTTCGGCAACCGGCCTGGGCGTTCTGCTGATGGCCACGCTGTTCCCGGTGATGGTGAACGTCGGTATCAGTCGCGGCGCCGCGGCGGCCATTTGCGCCTCGCCGGCCGCCATTATCCTCTCTCCGACCTCCGGCGACGTGGTGCTGGCCGCCAAAGCCGCAGAAATGCCGCTCATCGACTTCGCGTTTAAAACCACGCTGCCAATCTCCATCGTCGCAATTATCAGCATGGCCATTGCCCACTACTTCTGGCAGCGCTATCTGGATAAAAAAGAGAATGTCGTTCACGAAATGCTTGATGTGAATGAGATCACCACAACCGCTCCCTCCTTTTACGCCCTTCTGCCCTTTACGCCGATTATCGGCGTCCTGATTTTCGACGGGAAATGGGGCCCGGAGCTGCATATTATTGCTATCCTCGTGCTCTGCATGCTGCTGGCGGCCGTGCTGGAGTTTGTGCGCGGCTTTAATACGAAAAATGTTTTCGCCGGACTGGAAGTCGCCTACCGCGGCATGGCCGATGCCTTCGCCGGCGTCGTCATGCTGTTAGTGGCCGCCGGCGTCTTTGCTCAGGGCCTGAGCACCATTGGCTTTATCAATAGCCTGATCTCAATCGCCACATCATTTGGCTCGGCGAGCATTATTTTAATGCTGGTGCTGGTGATTCTGACCATGCTGGCGGCAATGACCACCGGTTCTGGTAACGCGCCGTTTTACGCCTTCGTAGAGATGATCCCGAAATTAGCCCACTCTTCAGGCATCAACCCGGCCTACCTGTCCATTCCTATGCTACAGGCTTCAAACCTGGGTCGGACTATTTCGCCGGTCTCAGGCGTGGTGGTCGCCGTTGCCGGGATGGCCAAAATCTCCCCCTTTGAAGTGGTGAAACGGACCTCTGTTCCGGTTATCGTCGGTCTGCTGGTGGTGATTATCGCCACCGAAGTTCTGGTACCCGGTAGCGCGCTTTAATAAACGCGAAAAGGCGCCAGCTGGCGCCTTTTTTATGCTTTAATCATTTCCTGTAAATCATTGTCACCCACTATCAGGATTAAAAATGTTCAGGAAGGATTTCGTCGCCATTGCCCTTTTGTTGACGGCAACCCAGGCCGGCGCTGAACCACTCACCGCAACGCAATATGGCGATTTCGACCGTTATGTACTGGCTTTGTCATGGCAAACGGGGTTCTGCCAGAGCATGCATGACAGAAACCGGAGTGAGCCGGAAGAGTGTCGCTTGCAGCAGGAATTACCGAATAAAGCGGATTTCCTGACGGTACATGGCCTCTGGCCTGGCCTGCCAAAATCCATTGCTGCCCGGGGCGTCGACGATCGGCGCTGGATGCGTTTTGGCTGCGCCACCCGCCCTGTCCCCAACATGCCTGAAGTGAAAGCCGGGCGTAAATGCCAGGCCGCTGAAACCGGGCTGTCGCTCGAGATGGCGAATAAACTCAATAGCGTGATGCCGGGAGCCGGCGGCAATTCATGTCTCGAGCGTTATGAGTATGCGAAACACGGCGTCTGTTTTGGCTTCGATCCCGATAGCTACTTTGGCACGATGGTACGTCTTGATAGTGAAGTGAAGCAGAGCCCGCTGGGCCTCTTTCTGGCGAAGCACTACGGGCAGAGCGTCAGCCGCGATGAGTTCGATGCCGCGGTCGCGCAGGCATATGGTAAGCAGAGCGTGAAAGCATTTAAGCTGACCTGTAACGGCAATCCGGCTTATTTAACCGAAATGCAAATCGCCATCAAAGCGGAGGCCATCAATCAGCCGCTTTCAGCTAATAGCCTCTTGCCCCAGCCTCATCCGGGGAATTGCGGCAAACAATTTGTGATTGATAAAGCCGGCAACTGATGATTCGGCGGCGTAAGCCGCCGGTAGATTACGCGCGAATAAAATCGAGCAGATCCTGGTTAATCTGGTGTTTATGGGTCGTACAGATCCCGTGAGACCCGCCCTGGTAGACCTTTAATTCGCCGTCAGGCAGCAGCTGCGCCGCCACTTTCCCGCAGGTTTCAAACGGGACAATCTGGTCATCATCACCATGAATCACCAGCGTCGGGATCGTCATCTTACGCAGGTCTTCACGGAGGTCGGTTTCAGAAAACGCTTCAATACAGTCATAAAGCGCTTTGATTGACCCCTGCAACCCCTGCTCGACAAACCCTTCACGTACCGCTTTTGACTCTTTGGCCCCGTCCCGATTGTAGCCGTAGAATGCTGCCGTCAGCTCATAGAAGAACGCTCCGCGATCCTCAATAACCCCCTCCCTGATGCTGTCGAAGACCGCCCTGGGAACGCCGTTCGGGTTAAAGTCCGTCTGAATCATAATCGGCGTCACGGCGCCAATCAGCACCGCTTTCGCCACACGGTCAGTTCCGTGCCGGCCGATATAACGCGCGACTTCCCCGCCGCCGGTTGAGTGTCCGACATGAACGGCATCACGTAAGTTCAGATGGGCCGTGAGCTGAGCCAGATCGTCGGCATACTGATCCATATTGTGGCCATCCCAGGGCTGCGCCGAGCGACCATGCCCCCGGCGATCGTGAGCAATCACGCGGAATCCATGCGATCCGAGAAACAACATTTGATCTTCAAAAGCATCAGCCGTCAACGGCCAGCCGTGGCTGAATACCACCGGTTGCCCGCTACCCCAGTCTTTAAAATACAGATAACTACCGTCGTTAAGAGTAAGTTTGTCAAAACCGCTCATTTAAGTCTCCTGTATTGGAAGGGTACTACCTGATACAGCTTAAAAAGGATAAGACAGATTTTTCGGTTGTGACGGCATTATCATAAATTTCATATGTCCCTTTCGGCGATCATCACTTAATGTGCGTTTAATCACTTCAAACCGCCGACAAGTCTCAGTATGATGGGACGACATTAACCCTTGCCTTTTCGGTGAGGGTTTTCTTTTACGGACAGGTTCCTGGATAACACGGAGTATGCGATGACCAGACCCGCAATCATCATTAATGAGCTCGATGCAGAACGCATCGACAGGCTGCTCGAACAGCCGGCTTTCGCTAATTCCCCGGTGGCAGATGCGCTGAACGACGAACTGGATCGTGCACAAATGCTGGCGCCCGAAGCGATGCCGCATGATGTTGTCAGCATGAACAGTAAAGTCAGATTTCGCGATTTGAGCAGCGGTGAAGAACGCGTGCGGACACTGGTGTTTCCCTCGCAGGTAACGGACAGCGCCACCCAGCTTTCCGTGCTCGCTCCCGTTGGCGCCGCGCTGCTCGGTCTGAAAGTCGGCAGTGCGATCCACTGGGAATTACCGGGCGGGGCATCGGCTCATCTCGAAGTCCTGGAGCTACTTTACCAGCCGGAAGCTGCAGGTGAGTTTCATCGTTAATTCTCCCGCTGCCTGAGGCGTTTCACGCTTTATTCAGAGGATGTCTTCGCATCCTCTTTCTGCCCTCTTCCCTCTCTCATTTGTTCTGACAAAATTTTACCTCTCTCTTCGTCTGAGCTGACAGTTTTGCGAGCTGAATGACACTATATTTTCCTATAATGTGTTGATATAGAAACAGTCGAACAAGGAGGAATGCATATGTATAAAACTATCATTATGCCCGTTGATGTTTTTGAGATGGAGTTGAGCGACAAGGCCGTCCGCCACGCGGAGTTTTTGGCCCAGCAGGATGGGATTATTCACCTGCTCCACGTCTTACCCGGATCGTCCAGCTTCACGATGAGCCGCTTTACCGCCGATCTGCGTCGTTTTGAAGAGCATCTACAGCACGAAGCGGAAACGCGCCTGAAAACAATGGCAGGTCATTTCAGCATCGACCCTTCGCGGATTAAAATGCACGTCCGCTTTGGTAATGTGCGGGACATGGTCAATGAACTGGCGAACGAAATTAAAGCCGATGTGGTGGTGATTGGTTCGCGCAACCCTTCTATCAGCACCCACTTGCTTGGCTCTAATGCCTCAAGCGTCATCCGCCATGCCCATATTCCGGTAATGGTCGTTCGGTAACCCCGAAGGCTAAAAAAAGAGGCTACCCTGGGGTAGCCTCTTTTATATGCAGGTGTGGTCTTACTTTATTATGCGCTTTTGGTACGAATCAGATAATCGAACGAACTCAGGGAAGCTTTCGCGCCCTCGCCCGCGGCGATAATAATCTGTTTGTACGGTACGGTTGTGCAGTCGCCGGCGGCAAACACGCCCTTGACGTTAGTTTCACATTTCGCGTCGATGATAATCTCGCCCATCCGGTTACGCTCGATGGTGCCTTCCAGCCAGTTGGTGTTCGGCAGCAGCCCAATTTGCACGAAAATCCCCGCCAGCTCGATATGGTGTTCATCACCGCTGACCCGGTCACGATACTGCAGGCCGGTCACTTTGCTGCCATCGCCCGTCACTTCAGTGGTCTGCGCATTGAGAATGATATCGACGTTTTTCAGGCTGCGGACTTTATCCTGCAGGACCTGGTCGGCTTTCATTTCCGGCGCGAACTCCAGCAGGGTCACGTGTTCTACCAGACCTGCCAGATCGATGGCCGCCTCAACGCCGGAGTTACCGCCGCCGATGACCGCCACGCGTTTACCTTTAAACAGCGGGCCGTCGCAGTGCGGGCAATAGGTCACCCCTTTAGTGCGATACTGATCCTCACCCGGCACGTTCATGTTGCGCCATTTTGCCCCGGTGGCAATGATCACGCTGCGCGCTTTCAGCACCGCGCCGGAGGCCGTTTCAATTTGGTGCAGGCCGCCTTCTACCGAAGCCGGAATCAGTTTCGATGCGCTCTGAGAGTCGATCACATCCACCGCATAGTCGCTGACGTGCGCTTTTAACGCCCCGGCCAGTTTCTGCCCTTCGGTTTTCGGTACAGAGATGTAGTTTTCGATATCCACGGTATCCAGCACCTGACCACCGAAACGTTCACCCATCAGACCGGTACGAATACCTTTACGCGCAGAATAGACCGCCGCCGCGGCACCAGACGGGCCGGAACCAACAATCAGCACATCATAAGCATCGCGCTTATTCAGCTCTTCCGCCGCCCGTTTTTCGGCGCCGGTATCAACTTTAGCGACAATTTCCGCCAGCGTCATACGACCCTGACCGAACTCCTGGCCATTCATAAAGACAGCCGGAACGCCCATCACGTTGCGATCGGTAATCTCATTCTGGAAAGTCCCACCGTCAATCGCCGTATGTTTAATACGCGGATTCAGTACCGCCATCAGGTTCAGCGCCTGCACGACATCCGGGCAGTTATGACAAGAAAGCGAATAATAGGTTTCAAACTCAAAATCACCGTCCAGATCGCGGATCTGCTCGAGCAGTGACTGGGTCTCTTTGGAAGGATGGCCGCCGGTCCACAGCAGCGCCAGCACCAAAGAGGTAAATTCATGTCCCAGCGGAGAACCGGCAAAACGCGGCCCCTGGAGGGATCCGGGATTGGCAATCAGGAAAGAAGGCTTGCGGACAGGCAAGCTGTTATCTTCTCTGAAGGTCACTTTTTCCGACAGTTCGGCGATTTCAGCCAGCAGTTCCTTGATTTCTGCCGATTTTGCGCTGTCATCCAGCGTGGCAACCAGCTCAACAGGTTTGGTCAGTTTCTCAAGGTAGGCCTTGAGCTGGGTTTTCATGTTGGTGTCGAGCATTTTTAATCTCCTGCTTAAAAAACATCATCATGCAAGCAGCCTTGCGGGCGGCCTGAATGCGGCTTGCATCATGGTGCTGGAATAAAACGGGCGCAGATGCACCCGCTTGAGGATAAATTCGCAAGCATTTCGTGTTACAGGAAGGCGGCAGGCTTATGAATCCCCGGAGCTTACATAAGTAAGTGACCGGGGGATGAAGCGTAGCCAACGCACCTGTAGCGCGAAAGGTGTAGTGAATTTTAGATTTTGCCGACCAGGTCCAGGGAAGGCGCCAGAGTCGCTTCACCTTCTTTCCATTTCGCCGGGCAAACTTCACCTGGGTGAGAAGCAACGTACTGAGCAGCTTTGATTTTACGCAGCAGGTCAGATGCGTCGCGGCCGATACCTTCAGCGGTAACTTCGATAGCCTGGATGATACCCTGCGGGTCAACAACGAAGGTTGCGCGGTCTGCCAGGCCTTCGTCTTCACGCATGTTGTCGAAGTTACGGGTCAGGGCGCCAGTCGGGTCGCCGATCATCGCATACTTGATTTTCGCGATGGTGTCAGAGCTGCTGTGCCATGCTTTGTGGGTGAAGTGGGTATCGGTAGAAACGGAGTACACGTCTACGCCCAGTTTCTGCAGCTCTTCGTAATGGTCTGCAACGTCGCCCAGTTCAGTCGGGCATACGAAGGTGAAGTCAGCCGGATAGAAGAAGAATACGCTCCAACGGCCTTCGGTGTCTTTTTCGGTAACTTCGATGAATTCACCGTTTTTGAATGCCTGGTTTTTAAAAGGTTTGATTTTAGTGTTAATCAAGGACATCTATACTTCCTCCGTGTTTTCGTTGAGGTCTAAGTTAACGAACTTTTCCTGATTCGACCAATGCGTTTGCATTATCAAATCAATAAGCGATATCTAACAACCGGAACAAGACAGCTTTGTGAACCCGGCGCGACGATCGCCGCTTTTCGTTACTTTTGCATCCCGTGGCACTGAAAGTAAAAAGGCCACCCTATTCAGGCGGCCCCGTTACCTGAAATACCCGCAGGTAGGTTCAGTGCCAGACAAGCTGGCTATGTGTTGCGCTCTACATTACCTTAATGTAACAGCAAGGCCGATTACACCATCCGCAGTATTAAAGGGCAATCCGCCCGCGAGCAGGTCTTACCTATAGCTGTGATAGGCTTCGTCATCTTTTCACCTTACACATTGATTTAACAAGGAATTATCATGTTAAAGCGTCTGTTTTTTCTCAGTTTTTTACCCTTTTTCTGCCAGGCTGAAGATCTTCCGGCTCCCGTAAAAGCGATAGAAAAACAGGGAATTACCATTATTAAGCCCTTTGAAGCACCGGGTGGGGTGAAGGGATGGCTGGGGAAATATCAGGATATGGGGGTCGCTATCTATCTGACCCCCGACGGCAAGCACGCTATTTCCGGCTATATGTACGATGAAAATGGCAATAACCTGAGCGAGCAGCTGTTCCAGAAAGAGCTCTATACGCCGGCAGGCCAGGCGATGTGGAAGAAAATGGAGGCCGCCAGCTGGCTACAGGAAGGGAAAAAGGAGGCGCCGGTCACTCTGTATGTCTTTGCCGATCCCTTCTGCCCGTACTGCCTGCAATTCTGGCAACAGGCCCGTCCGTGGGTAGAGTCAGGCAAAGTACAGATTCGCACGCTGTTGGTTGGCGTTATCAAACCCGAAAGCCCGGCGACGGCCGCCGCAATTCTCGCTACCGAGGATCCGGCGAAAACCTGGCGTGATTACCAACAATCCGCCGGAAAAATGCTTATTAAGATCCCGACTAATCTCTCCCCGGAAAAAATGAAGATCGTCAGCGAGAACCAGCAGTTAATGGATGAACTCGGCGCGAACGCAACGCCGGCCATTTACTACATGAACAAAGATAATATGCTGCAGCAGGTGGTCGGGCTGCCTGAAGCCGACAAGCTGCAGGTCATGATGGGAGAAAAGTAGCCCGCTCAGCTCCTCTTCCTGGCCAGGTTCCTGAGAAAAAAGAACCTGGCTTACGCCTCTCCAGTCATATACATTCAGTATTGGCGAAAAATAAACGCTATTATAAATTCACCAACTCAATTATTACAAAAAAATAAAATACAAAATACTAATAACTTTTATCACCACGACGTAATCCGGATAATTAGCCATGGCGAACCTTTACGGCCTGAAAAAATTCGATCTTAACCTGCTGGTTATTTTTGAATGCATCTATCAACATCTGAGCATCAGTCGGGCGGCGGAAACATTATTTATTACGCCCTCCGCCGTAAGCCAGTCACTGCAACGCCTGCGCACTCAGCTTAACGATCCGCTGTTTATTCGTTCGGGGAAAGGCATTACCCCCACCCAAATGAGCGTCAACCTGCATTATCTTCTCGAAAAAAACTTAAGCCAGCTGGAGAAAACGATTTCTATAGCCAACCCGGACAATTTAAAAAAACGGTTTGTCATTTATAGCCCACAGTTATTTATTACCCCCGACTCTTCACAACTCATCCGTGCCCTCTACCACAGCCGGAATATGCAGATTGAGCATCATGACCTTCAGCTCACCAGCGAATCAGTGGAGAATTTGCTCTCACAGCGCAAGGCGGATCTGATACTCAGTTTGTCCCCCGGTAAAAACGCGGAGACGCTCTGCCAGCCCTTCCACGAGGCTGAAATGGTACTGGTCTGTGGCGAACACCATCCGCGGGCCGATGAACTCAACGACCGGCAGGCCATTATGCGAGAAAGCTTTGCCGCTTATCTTTCCAGTGAAGTCGGGATAAAGAGTTTTTATGCGCAAATGAAAAAAAGCTTTCCTGACCGCAGGATTGCCTTTCGCAGCGATTCTCTGATAGCGATCATCAATATGATTAACCACACCGACCTTATCGGCTTTGTTCCTAAAGCGATATTGACTCCCCCGCTTTTTAATCTGAAATTAAGAGTGCTGCCCGTTCCGCTACCCTCTATTATGATCTACATGATTTATCACCAGACGCAGATAAATACCCCCCTGTTCTCTTCGCTGATCGACAAGATAATCCATCCGCAACCTCAGACAAAAATTCACGCCATGAATGATTAAGTCTAAATTAATAATCCACGCAAATGTAAAAGCATAAAAAATGACGGTGGTTATTTTCTGTCGTAGCATGGTATGCAATCAAACCGTCAACTGCAGTTAAGGAACAGAGATCGTGGCATTAATAAAACTTCCATTACCCGAGTCCGTTCTGCAGGCCGCGCAGAAACGTATTGAATGGGTGATGGATAATTTCTCCCGAATCTGTGTCTCTTTTTCCGGAGGCAAGGATTCCACTCTGATGTTACATCTGACCGCGCTTCACGCACGACGTACAGGCCGCAAAATTAGCGTGCTGTTTATCGACTGGGAGGCGCAGTTTTCCTGCACCATTACCCATTGTGAAGCGCTGCGGGAAACATATCAGGATGTCATCGAACAATTTTTCTGGGTTGCTCTGCCGCTAACCACGCAGAACTCACTCAGTCAGTTCGCGCCGGAATGGCAATGCTGGGAACCTGACACCCCATGGGTGCGCCAGCCTCCGCCGCATGCCATTACCGACCCCGGCTATTTTTCTTTTTACGCCCCGGGGATGAGCTTCGAAAGCTTTGTGCGCGAATTCGCCGACTGGTTTTCCGCTAACCGTCCCGCGGCGATCTTAGTCGGCATCCGCGCGGATGAATCCCTTAACCGATTTATCACCATCTCATCGCGTCGCAAACAGCGTTTTGCCGATGATAAGCCCTGGACCACCTCAGCGCCGGGGGGCCACGCGTGGTACGCCTACCCTATTTATGACTGGAAAACCGCTGATATCTGGACCTGGTTTGCCAAAAGCGGACTCGCCTGTAACCCACTCTATGACCTGATGTATCAGGCCGGCGTACCGCTGCGCTACATGCGTATCTGTGAACCTTTCGGTCCGGAACAACGCCAGGGGCTTTGGCTTTATCACGTACTGGAACCTGCGCGCTGGGCCGCTATGTGCCAGCGGGTGAGCGGCGCAGGCTGCGGCGGGATCTACGCCGGCCAGGATAACCAGTTCTACGGACATCGCAAGCTGGAGAAACCCGGACATCATACCTGGAAGAGCTACGCCCTGTTTTTACTCGACAGCATGCCGGAAAAAACGGCCGAACATTACCGGAATAAAATTGCCGTCTATCTGCACTGGTATCAAAAGCAAGGAATGGTGGATATACCTGACCTCCAGACGGCCGATACCGGCGTGAAGGATATTCCCTCCTGGCGACGCATCTGCAAAGTGCTACTGAATAACGATTACTGGTGCCGCATGCTCTCTTTCAGTCCGACCAAAGCCAGCCAATACCGACGCTACCGCGAACGAATGCGTCAAAAACGCCAGCAGTGGGGAATCTTATGCAACAACAAATAATGCAGGATCTTGAGCGCTATCTGAACACTCTCCAGGATGCAGAACGCGTGGAGGCGCTGAACGCTTTTCGCCAGCTTTTGCACAATTACAGTCCGTTCAAATCACATCCCGTTGACTGTGTGCTGTGGGTCAAGCAGGAGAGCGTTTCGCCAAATGACTACAACCCCAACAACCTCGCCCCGCCGGAAAAACGTCTGCTGCTCACTTCGCTGGAGACGGATGGTTTTACGCAACCCATTGTGGTGCTCAGACAAGATGAGGCGCGCTACACCATCGTTGACGGATTCCATCGCCACGAGCTCGCCAGAAACAAAGCGCCGTTAAAAAAGCAGTTGAACGGCTATCTCCCGGTTACCTGCCTGGAAAACCCTTCTCCCGGTCGCGATACGCTGATGGCCGCCACCATTCGCCATAACCGCGCGCGGGGCCGCCATCAGATCCCCGCCATGTCCGCGATCGTCCATGAGCTGGCAAACCTGGGCTGGTCAGACGCGAAAATCAGTCAGGAGCTGGGTATGGACGCTGACGAGGTGTTACGCCTGAAACAAATTAACGGTCTTGCCGAACTGTTTGGCGACCGGCAATTTTCTCAGGCGTGGACCGTAAAATAGCTACAGCTGGCAGAGACGTTCCGCTGCGGCCAGCAGAGTTGCCGGCTGTTTTGCAAAGCACAGGCGGATGAGCTGGTGCGGGAACGGATCGGCGCAGAACACCGAGAGCGGGATCGCCGCGACGCCCACTTCGGTCGTCAGCCAACGGCAGAAGCTCACATCGTCGAGATCGGAAATCGCGCTGTAGTCAGCCAGCAGGAAGTAGGTGCCCTCGCAAGGAAGAATCTCCAGACGGCTGCTGCGCAGGGCATCGACAAACAGATCTCGCCGCTCGCGGTAGAATTCCGGCAGCTGGCGATAGTGCTCCGGCTCATGGCGCAGCATATCGGCGATTGCCAGCTGGGCAGGCGTATTCACTGCGAAAGTCAGATACTGATGAACCTTGCGCAGCTCGGCGCTTATCGCCGCCGGCGCCACGCAGTACCCCACTTTCCAGCCGGTCATGTGGAAGGTTTTACCAAAAGAAGAGACCGCCACCGCCCGTTCGCGCAGCTGAGGGTGTGCCAGTACGCTGGCGTGCCCGTGCGTCGCAAAGCAAATATGCTCATAGACCTCATCGCTGATCACATAAATTTGATGGTCAGCAATCGCCTGCCACAACGCGGCAAAATCCTCGCGCTGCCAGACCGTCGCCGACGGATTATGCGGCGTGTTCAGGATAACCAGCCGGGTGCGCTCGCTAAGCGCTGCGGCAAATTCTTGCCAGTCAACGCGAAAATGGGGCGGCTGCAGAGCGATACGTTTCAATACGCCGCCAGATAACTCCACGGCCGGCGCGTAGCTATCGTAGCTTGGGTCAAAACAGATGACCTCATCGCCGGCGCGTACCAGCGCGGTAATCGCCGCATAGAGCGCTTCGGTTGCCCCCGCCGTAACGGTAATATCGCTGTTGGCATCCGGGCGATAGCCGTACAGTTCGGCGGTTTTGTCGGCAATCGCTTCACGCAAAGCCGGGACACCGGTCATCGGCGCGTACTGGTTAGCCCCCTGAGCGACATGATACGCCAGGCGCTCCTGCAGGTAGCGCGGCCCGTCAAAGTCCGGGAACCCCTGCGACAGATTGATCGCCCGGTGTTCCTGCGCCAGCGCGCTCATTTGTGTAAATATGGTGGTGCCAAGAGAAGGAAGTTTACTTTCAGGAATCAGTGGCTTATTGCTCATTTTATAATTACCGATTGTAATGCTGTTGTTGAAGCCACTATAACACGATGTTAATATTTGGCAATCAAGACGCTTAGACGTCTAAATGATAATGTTATGCCGGTTCTCGCCTGAAGCAGCCCATCACGGCGCACCGCCCACTCTGGAGAAACCATGATCCGCGCTATCGTGACCGATATTGAAGGCACCACCAGCGACATTTCTTTTGTCCACAACGTTCTGTTTCCGTACGCCCGCGAGCGGCTAGCGGCCTTTGTCACCGCGCAACAGTACGCCGAGCCGGTGAAGACGATCCTTGATAATCTGCGAGCGGAAATCGATAACCCCGCCGCCAGCACCGCCGAACTGATTGATACCCTGCTGGCCTTTATGGACGAAGACCGCAAGTCAACGGCGCTCAAGGCGCTGCAGGGTATTATCTGGCGCGAAGGCTACGTTAATGGCGACTTTACCGGCCATCTCTATCCGGACGTTCTGCCCGCGCTGGAAAAATGGAAGTCCCAGGGAATTGATTTATATATATATTCCTCTGGCTCCGTCGCGGCGCAGAAATTGTTATTTGGCTACAGCGACGAAGGTGATATTACTCATCTGTTCAGTGGCTATTTCGACACCTTGACGGGAGCCAAGCGAGAAACGCAGTCCTATCGCAATATTGCCGAACAGCTGGGGCATCATCCGGCGACGATTCTGTTCCTCTCCGATATTCATCAGGAGCTGGATGCGGCAGAAGCCGCCGGTTTTCGTACGATTCAGCTGGTGCGCGGCGACCGCGATCCTGCCAGCCATCACCCGCAAGTTCAGCGTTTTGACGACATTCATCCGGAGCAGATCCCAGCATGAGCGCATTAACGATTTATTCAGAAAAAGACGCCGGTACCCCTCTGTGGCATAGCACCGACGGCGATGAAATTCAGCAGCAGCTCAACGCCAAAGGCGTGCGCTTCGAACGCTGGCAGGCCGACCGTGATTTAGGCCCCTCTCCGACATCCGAGGCGGTGCTTGAAGCCTATCAGCACGCAATCGCGAAGCTGGTGGCGGAAAAGGGCTACCAGAGCTGGGACGTGATCAGCCTGCGCGCGGATAATCCGCAGAAAGAGGCGCTACGCGCGAAGTTCCTCAACGAACACACCCACGGGGAAGACGAAGTCCGCTTTTTTGTTGAAGGCGCCGGGCTGTTCTGCCTGCATATCGGCAACGAAGTGTTTCAGGTGCTGTGCGAGAAGAACGATCTGATTTCGGTACCGGCCAACACGCCGCACTGGTTTGATATGGGCCCGGAGCCTGACTTCACCGCTATCCGTATTTTCGACAACCCGGAAGGCTGGGTAGCGAAATTTACCGGCAACGATATCGCCGACGCCTACCCGCGGCTGGCCTAACGCCGCAATTCAATAGCGCCGGGTGGCGGCTTCGCCTGACCCGGCCTACAGCATTCGCTCCTTCCCGTCGGTCCGCGTAAGCGAAGCGCCGCCGGGCAATTCCCCGTTCCTACTCCCGAATAAACCTCGGCGGATCGAAGGCGGTAATCGGCGGTAGCGGTTCACGCCATGGTTCGATCTCCACCCGGCAGGTCTGGGCGCTACAGCCCTGTCCCAGGCGCGAACTGCCGCGATCTTCGGTCAAGACGTTCGGATTGCCATGCTTGTCCAGCGAACCTTTGACCTTCGGATCCAGCGGATCGTACCAGGCTCCCGTTGACATCTGCACCACCCCTTCGAGGATCTGCTCGCTAAGATGCACCCCGGCGAGAATCGCCCCGCGGGCGTTATACACCTTCACCACGCTACCCTCGACGATGCCCCGCGCCTGCGCATCCTGCGGATGCATCCACAGCGGCTCCCGGCCCTGAATTTTCGTCGCCCGGCTGACGCTGCCGTGATCGTACTGGCTGTGCAGACGGGTGCGCGGCTGACTGGAGAGCAGATGCAGGGGCCAGCGCTCGGCCTCCGTCTGCTGCCGGGCCGCCTCTTCTGCATCCCACCACGGATGGCCCGGGCATTCGCGATAGCCAAAAGCGGCAATCGTTTCCGAGTAGAGTTCAATCTTGCCTGAAGGAGTGGAGAGCGGATAGCGCTGCGGGTCGGCGCGGAACTCCGCCAGAAAGACCTGCGGTTTTTCCGGGGCACGGTATTCCAGCACGCCCTGCTGCCAGAACGCATCGAACGAAGGCAGCTCAATCCCCTCTTCCTGTGCCCGCGGCCGGGAGTCTTCGTAAATCTGTCGCAGCCACTGACCGGCATCCCGCCCTTCACTAAACCGCTCGCCAATGCCCAGCCGTGCCGCGAGATCGCAGAAAATCGCGTAATCGTCGCGCGCCTCGCCCACCGGCGGGATCTGGGCGCTCATGGCGATCATAAAGCCGTCGTGCCCACCGCTGCCGATATCTTCACGCTCCAGCGAGGTGGTTACCGGCAACACGATATCGGAGAATTTAGCCTGCGCGGTCCAGTACTGCTCGTGGACCACCACCGTTTCCGGCCGCCGCCACGCTTCACACAGCTGGTTGAGATCCTGGTGGTGATGGAACGCGTTCCCCCCCGCCCAGTACACCAGGCGGATATCAGGGTAGCGCAGATGCTGGCCGTCAAACTCGTACTCCTCGCCGGGATGCAGCAGCATATCCGCCAGTCGCGCCACCGGGATCACGCTGCTGACCGCATTTTCCCCGGCCGGTAAGCGCGGGCCGGAGAACGCTTTACGCGCGGCTCCCGCCAGGTTGGTGCAGGCGTAGCCAAAGCCCAGCCCGCCGCCCGGAGTGCCAATTTGCCCCAGCAGCGCGGTCAGCGCTACCGTAGCCCAGTAGGCCTGTTCCCCCTGGCGCGCGCGTTGAATGGACCACGAGATATTCACCATCGTGCGCTGGCTGGCCATCATCCGCGCCAGAGAGACGATCTGTTGTTCCGCGATACCGGTAATCGCCGCCGCCCAGCGCGGCGTTTTCGCTATCCCGTCGCTCTCCCCGAGCAGATAGGCACGATACGGTTCAAAACCTACCGTATGGCTGGCGACAAACTGCGCATCGTACAGTGATTCGGCTATCAGCACGTGGCACAGCGCCAGCAGCAGCGCCGTATCGGTGCCCGGACGAATCGCCAGCCACTGCGCGCTCTCCACGGCGCTGAGATCGTTACGCACCGGGCTGATGTTAACAAAGCGCGTTCCCCCCTCCTGCATTTTATCCAGCCAGTGCTTCAGCATATGGTCATTGGCGCCGCCGCCGTTGACCTGCGCATTACGCAGCGGTAAACCGCCGATGGCGACAAACAGCTGGCACTCGCGCGCCAGCTCAGAGAAATGAGTGTGCTGGCGGTGCAGCGGACTGAGCGGCCCGAGCACATGCGGTAAAATGCGTTCCCCGGCGGCGCTGCTGTAGGTATTAGTGCTGGCGGTGTAACCGCCGAAGGTTTTCAGGAAACGATGCAGCTGGCTCTGGGCGTGGTGAAAACGTCCGGCGCTGGCCCAACCGTAGGAGCCGCCAAAAATCGCCTCGTTGCCGCAGCGCGTCTTCACCAACGTCAGCTCGCGGGCCAGCAGATCAAGCGCCACCTCCCAGCTCACCTCCACGAAAGGTTCTGTGCCACGCCCCTCGCGGGAAGCCGGGCCATTCTTCAGATAGCCTTCTCGCACCGCCGGACGGCGAATGCGCGCATTGCCGGTGACCGCATCGGGGAGCGATTGACCGATACGTGAAGGAGACTTATCCCAGGGAACCGGCGTGACCGCAGCGATATGGCCATCGCGGGCCTGAACCTGCCAGGTTCCCCAGTGCATCACGGTCAGATTATGCTGTTTTCTCATAGTGCCTGTTTTCTTCTCACCCGCTAAAGAGCGCTATAATAGAGCGCGATGCTCGGCAAGATAAAACGCCACCCGCCATATAATATGCTGGATATATAGCAATTAACCCCTCACACTTCCCGGCCCGACAGGTTATTTACCAGATTTCACATCAGCTAAACCATAATAATTAAGCAGCAACGATTATTTGCACTGAAAATAACGCACCAGCTTTAATATCCACAATATAAAAGAGGGTTAAATTATCCATCATGAAATATTTTCAGCTTGCCGATGATAAAATTAAGTTTTCCTCGGCTAATCCTGCGATATAACATTACTGGAATAACTTAGACGTATTTCGTATTTGAGGTTGCGTGCTCGTTATTGTCATGCTACGAGTCCGCAGCTACCTTCATCACAGGATCATAATAAGAATGTCGCAGAGAAAAAAATTATTACCCGCCGCGCTGGGTCTGCTCTCGCTCGTCTCCGTTAGCGCGTCAGCCGCAGAAGCCCTTTCGCTCCAGGGGAAGACCATTGGCGTCGCCGTGGTTGGCACCCAGCACTTCTGGGATCGTGAAGCCTATAAAGGCGCCACCGAACAGGTAGAGAAACTGGGTGGTAAAGTGATCGGCGTCGATGGCGGCCGCGATAATCAGGTCCATGCCAACAACCATGATATTTTACTGTCACGTAAAGTCGATGCGGTAATTAGTATTCTCGGCGACAGCGCTGTCGAACCTAAATTCAAAGCGCTGCGCGACGCTGGCATTCCGGTATTTACCGTCGATCATGTGTCAAAATACTCGGTCAATAACACGACTTCCGACAACTACACCCTCGGCTCAACCATTGGCCGCTATATGGCGGACGAATTAGGCGGTAAAGGCAACGTTGCCGTATTCAATGCGTTCTCCAGCTCCCTGCGTATTTGCGGGATTCGTTACGATCAGTGGAAATATGTCCTTAAGGATTATCCGGACATTCATATTATCCAGCCGGAGCTGGCCGAACAGTTTGCCAATTCCCCGGAAGACGCGCGGAAGAAAACCCTCGAATTACTCAGCCAGTATCCTAAAGGCAAACTCGATGCCATTCATGTCGCCTGCTGGGATCAGCCGGCCATCGGTATCGTTCAGGCGCTGGAAGAGACCGGCCGCGATAAAGATGTGAAGGTTACCGCTATCGATGCCGGTCCGGAAACGCTGGAGATCATGGCCGAGCCAAATAGCCCGTTCGTCGCCAACGTGGCTCAGCAGCCGCATCTGATTGGCCAGACCTCCGCCGATAACGTCGCGCGCTACTTCGCCAAAGAGAAACTGCCGCTGCAGACCTTTATTCCGGTGGTCCCGGTCAAAGGGCCGCAGGAGGCGAAAGCAGTCTATAAACAGCTGGGATATGGCGAACTGCAGTGATCACTCAATCCTCCGGCGGGACCCACCCCGCCGCTGGTCTGGCGATGAACCAGATCAGCAAAAGCTTTGCCAACGTGACTGCATTAAATGCGGTCACGCTGCTTCTGAATCCCGGCGAAATTCACGGTCTGATCGGCGAGAACGGCGCCGGAAAATCGACGCTGATCAAAATCCTCGCGGGCGTTTACCAGGCCGATAGCGGCAACGCCACCCTCGACGGCGCGCCGCTGCCGCTGGGTAATCCGGCGGCGATTGAAGCGCTGGGCATCCGCGTCATTCACCAGGAGCTCAATCTGATCCCCCACTTTACGGTGGCGGAATCGGTATTCCTCGGCCAGGAGTACCGTACCCGCTGGGGGCGCTGGACCGGCGGCGAATGAATGCCGCCACCGCGGCGTTTTTCCGCGACAGCTGGCAGCTGGAAATCAATCCTCGTCGCCTGATCCGCGACCTCAGCCTCGCTGAACGCAAGCTGGTGCAGATAGCCCGCGCGCTGATCGACGGCGCGGCAAAGCTGGTGGTATTCGATGAGCCTACCGCACCGCTGGAAGCGCAGGAAGCCAGCCTGGTCTCCTCGGCGATTCTGCGCCTGCGGCAGCAGGGGATCGCGATTCTCTATATTTCTCACTATCTCAATGAAATCGCCGCCCTGTGCGATCGCGGCACGGTACTGCGTAACGGCGAGGTCGTCGGCTACCCCGATCGGGCGCTCCTGCAGAACACCGACGCGCTGATTAAAATGATGGTCGGGCGCGATATCGAACAGCTCTATACCCCGCGTCAGAGCAGCGCTCATCAGGTCGATACCGCCGTGCCGGTCCTGTCGGTACGCCAGCTCAGCGACGGCGCGCAATTAAACGCGATTACCTTTGATATTCAGCCGGGAGAGATCGTCGGCGTCGCCGGTCTGCTGGGCGCCGGCCGCGACGTGCTGGTCGATCTGCTTTACGGGCTGCGCCGCGCCCGCAGCGGCACGATTAGCATCGACGGCCAGCCGAAGCGGCTGCGTACGCCGTATCAGGCCACCCGCGCCGGCATGGCGCTGGTGCCGCGCGACCGTCGCCATCAGGGGCTGATTCTTCCCTTCTCCACCGCCGACAATATTAATCTCGCCTCCCTGCCGCAGACCGCCACCTTCGGCTGGGAGCATCGCGGCCGGGCGCTGGAAAAAGCGCGCAGCTGGATCGACCGGCTCTCGATCCGCCCCGGTCGTCCGGAACTGCCGGTGCGTTTTATGAGCGGCGGCAACCAGCAAAAAGCCATTCTGGCCCGCTGGCTGGGTACCGACGCACGGCTCTTTATTCTCGATGAACCCACTCTTGGGGTCGATATCGGCGCCCGCAGCGATATTTATCAGCGCACCCGCGAGCTGGCGGATCGCGGACGCGCGGTACTGGTCTCCTCCAGCGATGCGCCGGAGCTGCTGGGCCTTTGCGACCGCATCCTGGTGATGTGGCGCGGCGAGCTGGTGGCTAATCTTCCGACCCGGGGGCTGACGCTCGACGCGCTGCTGACGACGATTAACGGTGGACAGGAACAACAGGTATGAGTGCAGGTATCCAGCGCCGCCCGCTTCCGGGCATAACGACGCTTATCGAAAAATTCCCGCTGATTCTCTTTTTTGCACTGCTGGTCTGGCTCAGCCTCCAGTCGCCTTTCTTTTTAAGCTGGCAGAATATCAGCATGATGCTGGTGCAGAGCGTGCCGCTGGCGATCCTCTGCTTCGGCCTGGTGTGCGTGATTGCCGTCGGCGGCGATGACGTGGTCTCCGGCGGTATCGACCTCTCGCTTCCCGCTATCGCCGTGCTCGGCGTCGCCCTGCTGAGCCTCGGGATGGTCGAATGGAACACTCCGTATCTGCTGCTGTTACTGCTGCTGATCGCGGTCTCCCTCGCCTGCGGAGCGGTGAACGCGATACTGGTGCTCGCCGCCGGCCTGCCGCCGCTGCTGGCGACGCTGTCGACTTCCGTCGCCTTTACCGGCCTGACGGATCTGCTGACCGGTCAGCGGCGCATCGCGGTCAACGACCCGCTCATGGTCGCTTTTCGCGACAACGCGGTGCTCGGGGTTCCCTGGCCGCTGATCTACCTGCTGGCGGTATTCGTGCTGTTTCAGTTTTTGCTCCATCACTCTCGTTTCGGCCAGCACTTACAGGCGGTAGGCGGCAACCGCGATATGGCGCAGATGAGCGGCCTCAACGTCCGTCGTCTGACGATTATGGTCTGGCTACTGGCCGGGATCGCCGCCGGGCTGGCGATTTTGCCGCTGCTCAGCCAGGGCTCCGGTAGCTCCAGCGGCACGGCAACGCCGTTACTGCTGGAAACTGTCCTCGCCACCTTTATCGGCGCGGCGTTCTCGCGGCGTCGCGTGGTCACCATCTGGGGGGCGCTGCTCGGGGCGGTACTGGTCAACGCGCTCTCCAACGGCCTTGGCCTGCTGGGGGTGAATATCTTCTGGATGGGCGCCATCAAGGGTGGCCTGATCCTCATCGTCCTGGCGGCCTCGGCGGTCAGGCATCAAGGAGGCCGCTGATGAGTCAGCTGACGCTCAAATCCTCAGCCAACCGGTCGGGCAGCAGCCCGCTGGCGTGGCTGTCGCGGGCCGGGTTCGGCATTATTACCCTGCTGGCGGTCGCCCTGTTTGGCTGGGCCAACCCGGTCTTTCTGACCCTCGATAACTGGGCGAATTTACTCCAGGGAAGCGCCATTCTGCTGATTGTGGCGATGGCGATGACCTTAATCGTCAGCGCCGGCGCCATCGACCTGTCGGTAGGCGTGGCGCTCGATTTCGGTGCCGCCTTTGCGCTGGTCGCCTTAAAAACCTGGCACCTGCCGTGGCAGGCGGCGGTGGGCTGCGCCCTGCTTGGCGGGGTGATGATTGGCCTGCTGAATGCCTTCCTGATCCTTATCTGCCAGATTCGTCCCTTCCTCGCCACCCTCGGCACCTGGTTTATCGCCAGCAGCGCCGAACGCATCTATACCGACGGCGGCGGCTCTATCTCCTACCGCAGAATGGCTCCTGAGTATCATGACCTGGCGGTCGGCAATATCGCCGGCATTCCGACGCCGGTGGTGATTGTCCTCGCGCTGGGGCTGGCGGCCTGGCTGATAACCGAACGCACGCTGTTTGGCAAATATGTCCGCGCCATCGGCCAGAACGGCGAAGCGGCGCGCATCGCCGGGATCCGCGATCGCCTGACTCTGCTGTGGGTACTGGTGGCGGCCTCGGCGCTGTGCGCCGTCGGCGGCGTTATTCTTTCCGCCAACCTACGCCAGTTTACGCCGCTGGCCGGTCAGGCCTATTTGATGGACGCTATCGCCGCGGTATTTATCGGCACCGCCTTTAACCGACTGGGTCGGGTCAGCATCGCCGGTACCCTCGGCGGCGTGCTGTTCCTCGCCATTATTGATAACGGCCTGAACCTGATGGGGCTCAACTACCTGGTGAAAGATGCGCTGGTTGGCGTGATTCTGGTGGTGGCGCTGGCCCTCTCCTTCTGGCAGGCGCGTCTGCGCCAAACCCATCGTTAAGTGGAGCATTTATGGCAGCCTTTGACGCCGTCTTTGTCGGCCTGACTATTCTTGATATCGCCGGTCGCCCGGTGATGGACATCCCGCCGCGCGGCGGGGTGGCCTTTATCGAACAAATTCGCCTTAACCCTGCCGGTACCGCCGCCGGAGCCAATATTAACGCCGCAAAGCTGGGCATTCGTACCGCAGCGGTCGCCTGCCTTGGCGAAGATGAAAAAGCCGATTTTATCCTTGCCAGCTATGCGCGGCTGGGGATCGACTGCTCGCTGATCCAGCGCACGGCGCAGCAGGAAACGTCGGCGACGATCCTGCCGATCCGTCCCAACGGCGAGCGCCCGGCGCTGCACTGCCGGGGCGCTTCCGATGCCCTTTTCGTCGGCGAAGAACAATTTGACGCGATTCTCAACTGCCGCTTCCTGCACCACGGCGGCAGCGGCCTGCTGGCGGCGATGGATCGCGGGCAAAGCGCCCTGCTGCTGCAAGAGGCAAAGGCCCGCGGCGTCACCACCAGCTTTGATTTGATCGCCCCCAACGAGCAGACTCTGGATCTGTTGCGCCCGCTGCTGCCGTCGGTGGACTATTTTATGCCTTCGCTGGAAGAGGCAAGCGACCTCAGCGGGCGCACCGACCCCGCCCACATCGCCCGTTTCTTCTTCGATCTGGGCGTCGGGACCTGCATTCTGAAGGATGGCGAAAACGGCTCGTGGCTGCTGAGCGGCGACGGTGGCGTCGAACATATCGCACCGTACCGGGTCGATGCCGTTGATACTACCGGCTGCGGCGACAGCTACTGCGGCGGCTTTATTGCCGCGCTGGCCCGCGGGATGAGCGTGAAAGAGGCCTGTGAAGTCGCCTCCGCGGTCGCCGCGCTGGTGGCGACCGGGTTAGGCTCAGACGCCGGAGTGGTCGACTGGGATCATACCCTGGCGTTTATGGCGGCCAACCGGGCCGGATAATCTCCGGCCCGCGGCTTAGCGCCACTGATAGAGCAGCGGCTCGCCAGCGACATAGCGCTGGAGGTCGGCGGCAATCATCGCCGTATGCTTAGCGATGCTCTCCCGCGTCGCCCCGGCAATATGCGGCGTGATGATCACGTTAGCAAACTCAGTGATAAACGGATGGTCGCGCCACAGCGGTTCACGGTGATAGACATCCAGCGCCGCGCCGCCGAGCGGGCCATGACGCAGCGCGTGAATCAACGCCTCTTCATCCACCACCGCCGCCCGCGAGGTGTTAATCAACAACGCGCCGGGCTTCATGCTATTCAACAACGCCGCGTTCACCAGACCATCGCTGTGCGGGCCGCTGCTCAGATGTAAGCTCACGATATCCGCCGCGCGGAACAGTCCCTCAAGCGTTGTTTTCTGTAGACCCGGCTCGTTGATCTCTTCGGCGGCGACAAACGGATCCACTACCAGCACCGCCATGCCAAACGCCCGCGCAATACGCGCCACCCGGCGACCGATATTGCCATAGCCAATCAACCCCAGGGTTTTGTTGCGCAGCTCGCTGCCTTTAAATACTTCATAGGGACTCTCCGGGCTCACGTCCCACACTACATCGCGGCGCAGTCCGCTCTGCGTGGCCTGCGTGGCGTTCTCGGCGCGGGTAAACTCACCGCGTTTCAGCGCCGCATGGGACTGCGGAATATGCCGCGCCAGGCTCAACATCAGCCCAATGGTCAGCTCCGCCGCGGCGTCCGCATTGCGCCCCGGCGTATAGAGCACGCGGATACCACGGGCCTGAGCGGCTTTGATATCAATGTTCACCGGATTGGCGCGGGTGCAGGCGATGACCTGCAGTCGCGGGCAGGCGGCAATCACCTTTTCCGTCACATCGTCATAGCTGGTGATCAGAACCTCGGCATCATGGGCCAGCTCAATCAGCTGGCCCGCGCTCAGTTTCGGTTTGCCCAACGCCCAGCCTTCCACCAGCAGCTCGCCGAGTTGCTGAAAGGCTGCGAGATCGCCGGAATGTTCGGCGGTAAAAACGATTTTCATGAATGTTGTTCCTGAGAAAGACGGTGAAGAGCATCCTGTCGGGCCTGCCAGACCGGCAGCATCTGCTCGCGCAGCAGCCGGTAAACCGGGTACAGGGCAGCGTAGCGGGCGTAGGCCTGCGGATCGGGCTGATAGCGGGTCTGCTCCAGCCGGGGATAGTGCGCCAGCGCGCCGACGCTGCGGGCGGCCAGAATCGCCGCCCCGCGCGCGCTGAGTTCATTAAAGGTACTGGAGACCACCGTGCGCCCGGTACAGTCGGCAATGATTTGCAGCCAGGTTGCCGAGGCCGCGCCGCCGCCGGTCAGGTACAGTTCGCCCCCCTGCGGATAGCCCTGCAGCGAGTCGACGATGGCGTAAGCCAGGCCTTCAAACACCGCCCGCTGCAGTTCCGCGCGGGTGGTATGCTGGCTGATGCCAAAATAGCCGGCCCGCGCATCGGGGCTGAAAAACGGCGCGCGTTCGCCGTTGAGGTAGGGCTGCCAGAAGACGCCGCCGCTGCCCGGTTCGACATCGGCGATAGACTGCTCCAGCAGCTGGAGGTCCGCCGTCAGGGAAATATGCTGTTGCAGCCAGTCAATATTCGGCGTACCGGCCTGCATCGGGAAGAGATTGATAAAGCTCCCCGACTCGGTGTGGGTGACATAGCGAGTCCCCTCATTCACCGCCTGACGACCGTGGCAGACAATCCCGGTACAGCAGGTGGTGCCGAGAATGGTGTAGATATCGCCATCGTTGACCGCTCCGCAGCCCAGCGCGGCGCTGCAAACGTCGAGCGCGCCGGCGGCCACCGGCGTGGCGGCGGGGAGTCCGGTGAGGGCGGCGACCTCATCGCGCAGCGTGCCGGCCGGCGCATCGGGGGCCAGCCGCGGCGGGAACAGATGCTGCAGATCGGCCAGCCCCATTTCATTAAGCACAACCGCCGACAGTTCGCCGCTGTGCTGATTGAGCAGCGAAGTGCTGGCGTCGGTAACATCCAGCGCCGCCACCCCGGTTAAGCGAAAACGCACCCAGTCTTTGGCGAAAAACAGATAGTGCGCCTGCGCCAGCCGCTCCGGTTGATAATGCCGGAGCCAGCTCAACTGCATGCTGGTATTGCACGGCTGCAGGTGAGTGCCGGTGTCAGAGAAAAAGCGCCGGTCGAAACCCGGACGGCGTAACAGCTCGCTCATCAGCTCGCGGCTGCGGGTGTCGCTCCACAGGATCCCCGGGCCCACCGGTTCGCCCTCGGCATCGCTCAGCCAGACGCCTTCGCCCTGCCCGGCAAGGCCGATCGCCCGCAGACGTCCGGCCTTCAGTTCCGGCTGTCGGGCAATCTGTTGCAAAATGGTCAACACCGACTGCCACAGCTGCGCCATATCCTGCTCGGCATGACCGTTCGCCGACAGGCGCGGGCCGGTATTCTCCGCCGCGCTGGCCCGTGCCTGAAAATGCTCATCAAACAGCACCGCTTTAACGCGCGAGGTGCCGATGTCGATTCCGAGATAAAAATCCATGCCTGACCCGTTAGTGGAGTGAAATTTAGTCGCGCTCGTAGCGGCGACGCATCAGCTCGCACTCGAACAGAAACTCCAGTCCTTCCAGCTGACGGCGGGCCTCATTAATATCTTTGCCCCAGCAGGTCAGGCCGTGGCCGCGCAGCAGGAAGCCATAGCGCAGCGGATTGGTCTGCGCATAATCTTCAATGCGCGCCGCCAGGGCGTCGATATCCTGGTCGTTATCGAAAATCGCCACCGGGACGGTATCGAGATGACTGTGCTGACCGGTCAGGGTTTTCTGCATTTCATAGCCCTGCAGCGCCAGCGTCCCGCTCTTCTCGATGCGCGACAGCACCGTCGCGTTGACGGTATGGACGTGCAGCACGACGTTAGCCTCAGGGAACAGGCGATACACCAGGGTATGCAGACCGGTTTCAGCAGAAGGTTTACGCCCGGAAGGCGCTTTATTGCTGGCGATCTCGACCTGGAGGAAATCCTCCGTCGTCAGGCTGCCTTTATCGCGTCCCGACTCGCTAAGCCAGCACCAGGTCTCATCCTGACGCACCGACATATTGCCGCCGGTCGCCGGCGCCCAGCCTTTCGCGCCGATCCAATGACAGGTGGTGACCAGTTGCGCGAGTCTTTCTTGCCACATAGCAGTTCCTTAGTTTAGCGATGTTAATTTGAGAACCTTTACGGCAGGTGTTGCAGGCAGTCTCGACACCGACAGCGCGGCACACCCGGAACGTACACCGGGTACGTGAGAGGGTGAGCCTGCCCAGGTCCAAAATGGCCAATAAAATAGCCTGGAGAAAGGTTCTTTAGCCGTCTAAATGGCTATTTACCCGATACTAACACCGCCAGCTTAAGTGAACAATATTTCAGGAAAGGCTTACATTGATAATGGTTATATCAGAAATGCATATGAAATTACTGCTTTTAACAATGATATAACCGAACGTTTTCATGAAGCCCCTATTACCAACTACCGGTGGTCAAAAAGACGGGGGATCGTTCTGCAGGAAAGAAGTGCGATGGGTCCGCAAAAATCGGGCGCAAAATGTGTAGAGACGGTGATGCCCGACAAGATCGTCAGGTGCGGGATTGCCGGCATAACAACCCAGCGCCGCCGCTCCCTGTCCGATCGTTGATCGCGTCCGCGTCGCGGAAACTGCCCGGTAACGCCAGCCCCCAGCCAACAGAAATGCGAGCACAATCGCTAAATCTCAGCGCCAGCCTGGGTAATCCGCCGGCCGCTGCCCCATCGCGGGGCAAAACTTTGCACCGTGCACACTATTCTGGCAAACATCGGCTGATAAACGACTTTTTATGTGCACACTGCCCATCGCATTGTGTCACCCATGCCTTGATTTTGTTGGCATATCTCTTGCTACCTCTCTGCCATCGCCATTCGGATAGCCACTCAGAGGTTCCACAATGTCAAACAGCAATGATTTTCCGCTCGTCGAAGCGCCCGCCTCCGGGCGTAAGGGCCTGTTTTCGATCTCCATGGTTCTGTTCAGCTTTACCTTTTTTACCGGCACGATGTTCGCCGGCGGCAAACTTGGCGTCTCTTTTTCGATCGTCAATCTCCTGTGGATTGCGGCGATCGGTAACTTTCTGCTGGCTCTGTATGCCGCTTCCCTCGGCTGGATTGCCGCACGCAGCGGGCTGAATACCGTACTGATGGGCCGTTTTTGTTTCGGGGAAATCGGCAGCAAGCTCGCCGATTTTATTCTCGGCTTCGCCGAACTGGGCTGGTACGCCTGGGGTACCGCGACGGTCGCCATCTCGCTGGTCAAAATCCTCGCCCTGCCCGCCGCCATGACCATCCCGCTGATGATCCTGTTCGGTATCCTGTTCTGCGTCACCGCGCTGGTGGGCTACAAAGGGCTGGATGCGCTGTCGCGCGTGTCGGTGCCGCTGATGTTCATTCTGCTGGTGGTCTCGATGTACCTGGCCGCCCACCACGCTGGCGGCTGGCAGGCAATGACCAAAATCGCCCCGGGCGAGACCATGACCTGGTCGGCGGCGATCACCATGGTCTTCGGCACCTTCGCCAGCGGCGCCACCCAGGCGACCAACTGGACGCGGCTGGCCAACTCCAGCCGCACCGCTATCCTCGCCAGTATGAGCAGTTTCCTGATCGGTAACGGGCTGATGATTGTGGCCGGCGCCTGGTGCGCCATCGTCTACCAGCAGGCCGATATTGTGGAAGTGCTGATTTTGCAGGGGCTGTCGGTCGCCGCGGTGGTGATGCTGTGCCTCAACCTACTGACCATTCAGGGGCCGACGATTTATAACGTCTCGGCGGCCGCCTGCCACCTGCTGCGCAGCGAGCGCCGCCGCACCCTGACCGTGGTCGCCGCCGGCGTTGGCATTCTGCTGGCCATTGGCGGGATGTATGAAATGCTGATTCCTTTCCTGGTGCTGCTGGGCAGCATCATTCCGCCCATCGGTGGCGTTATCCTCGCCGACTACTGGTTTTATCGCGGCGGCCGCTATCCGCGGCTGCACACCGCCCGCTTACCGCGTTTTAACTGGCTGGGGCTGAGCGCCTACGCCGTGGGCGCGGTGGTGGCTTACCTGTCGCCGTGGATCGCCCCGCTGGTTGGCATTACCGTTTCCGCGCTGGTCTATATCGCGCTGACTCGTCTGAGCAAACGTCAGCCCGCCGCTGATTCGGTCGCGGAGCAGGAGTCATGAGCCTGACGGTCAGCGAAATCCTCGCTCTCGAGGGACTCTCGGCGATGCGGCTGCGCGCGGGGCAGCAGGGGCTCCAGCTGGCGGTGCGCTGGTACTACGTCGCGGAAAATGAAAATATCGCCGAATGGATCATGGGCGGGGAGCTGGTGTTTATCACCGGGATCAACCATCCCCGCGATGAAGACAACCTGATCCATCTGCTGATGGAGGGCAAGCAGCGCGGGATCGCCGGCATGGTGATCCTCACCGGGGACCAATATATTCAGACGATCCCGCCGCGATTGATCGCGCTGGCGGACGAGCTGGGCATTCCGCTGATCGAACAGCCCTATCTGCTCAAAATGGTGATCGTCACCGAACGCATCGGTACCGCGCTGGTGCGCAGCGAAAACGCGCTGCAGTCGCAGCGCGATATTCTGCTGCAGCTGTTAACCGGCGACTATCCCGATCTGCAAATCCTGCATCAACGCGCGCTCCACCAGCAGCTGGATTTTACCCGCCCGCTGCGAGTGGCGGCCCTGCGCCTGGAAGGGATCCCGCGCCTGTTTCGCCAGCTTCCGCCGGAGCAGGCCGAAGCCTGGCTCCAGCAGGCCCGCCGCACCGTGCGCCAGCGCCTGCAGCAACAGCTCAATCAGCAGGGCAACCCCTTTCCCCTGGTCGAACGCAGCAATATGTTTCTTTTCCTGCTCCCGGATGAAGAAGGCGAGTTTTATCAGCACAAAAAGTGGCTCCAGGCGTGGCTGCATGCGCTGGCGGAAGGCGACGACGGGCTGTCGCTGCTGTGCGGTCTTTCGGCGCCGGTGCAGCAGCTGCAGGGCTATCAGCGCGCGCTGTCGCAGGCGCGTCAGGCGCTGGACCTCAGCGATAGCCTGCGTCCGGCCCAGCGTATCAGCGATTACCAGCAGCTGGGCTTTATCAAGCTGCTCTCCGCCGTCAGCGACCCCACCCTGCTGAGCGATTTTATGCACGACACCCTCGGCTGCCTGATCGAGCCCGATCGCAAAAGTCCGTGGCTGCTGATGGAGACGCTGGAAACGCTGCTTCAGGAGAGCGGTAACGTGGTCAGGGCCGCCGAACGACTGGGCATTCACCGCAACACGCTGCATCAGCGTATTCAACGTATTGAAAAGCTGACCCGCAATCCGGTCAGCCATCCGCAATTTCATCTCAACGCTTCGGTCGCCCTGGCGATCTGGCGTATGTCGCAAAACCATTTACGGGAACAACCATGAAAATCATCAACGCGCGTCTGCGCCATCAAGAAGCGCTCTATACCCTTGAATTACAGGACGGTCTGATTAACAGCATCACTCCGCAGGCCGCCGCGCAGGCGGCTGAAACCAGCGATATCGACGCGCAGCAAAAGCTGGTTATCCCGCCGTTCGTCGAGCCGCATATCCACCTGGATGCTACCCTGACGGCGGGCGAGCCGGAGTGGAATATGAGCGGTACGCTGTTCGAGGGTATCGCCCGCTGGAGCCAGCGTAAAGAGAGCGTCACGGTAGAAGATACGCGCCAGCGGGCGCTGAAAACGATCGGTATGCTGCGCGATAACGGCGTACAGCACGTGCGCACCCACATCGATGTCACCGACCCCTCCCTGACCGCGCTTGAAGCGATGCTGGAGGTGAAAAAAGAGGCCGCCCATCTTATCGACCTGCAGATCGTCGCCTTTCCGCAGGAGGGCATTGAGTCCTTCCCCGGCGGGCGCGAGCTGATGACCCGCGCCATCGAAATGGGCGCCGACGTAGTGGGCGGCATTCCGCACTACGAAAACACCCGCGATAAGGGCGTCAGCTCCCTGAGCTTTTTAATGGACCTGGCCCAGCGCCACGGCTGCCTGGTGGACGTACACTGCGATGAAACCGACGACCCGCAGTCGCGTTTCCTCGAAGTGCTGGCGGAAGAGGCCCGGGTGCGCGGCATGGGCGCGCAGGTCACCGCCAGCCATACCTGCGCGATGGGTTCCTACGATAACGCCTACTGTTCGAAACTGTTCCGTCTGCTCAAGGCCTCGGGCATCAACTTTATCTCCTGCCCGACCGAAAGCATTCACCTGCAGGGGCGCTTCGACAGCTGGCCGAAACGCCGCGGCGTGACGCGGGTGGCGGAGCTGGACCGCGCCGGGATTAACGTCTGCTTTGCTCAGGACTCCATTCAGGATCCGTGGTACCCGCTGGGCAATGGCAACATCATGCGCATTCTCGACGCCGGGCTGCATATCTGCCATATGCTGGGCTATGAAGATTTGCAGCGCTGTCTCGATCTCATTACCGACAACAGCGCCCGTACGCTGTGCCTCGGCGACAACTACGGTATCGCCGAAGGCCGCCCGGCAAACCTGCTGATCCTTGATGCGCATAACGACTATGACGCGGTGCGCCGTCAGGCCAAAGTGCTGACCTCCATTCGTCACGGCAAGATCATTATGCAGCGCCAGGCGGAACAGATTCACTACTCGGCCTAAGCGCAACGTTGACGCGGTACGCATCCCGCGTCAACCCGCTGCTCGCGCAGGGATTTATGTGATACCTTCTTACTACTTTTTTGTGCCGACCATGGGCTCCCGCGTCGGCATGGGCTTACTAAGAACAACCCGTACCCTGACACTATGAGCGAAAAAAAATGGATTAAGGCTGAGGATGTTGCCCGGCTCGCCGGGGTCTCCCGTTCCGCGGTATCCCGCACCTTTACGCCCGGCGCATCGGTGGCGGAAAAAACCCGGCAGAAGGTCCTCGCCGCGGCGGAAACGCTGGGCTATCAGGTCAATATCATCGCCCGCGCGATGAATACCGGCAGCAGCAACTTTATCGGCATCGTCACCGCCGGGTTTGATAACCCGTTCCGCAGCAAGCTGCTGTCGCCGCTGGTCCACCAGCTGGCGCTCAACGGGTTTATGCCGCTGCTGATGAACGCCGACGATCCGCAGCAGCTCGCCCCGTCGCTCAAGCAGCTGCTGAGCTATCACGTCGCGGGCGTCATTATCACCTCCGGAGCGCCGCCGCTGTCGCTGGCGGAGGAGTATCTGGAGCGAAAAATCCCGGTGACGCTGATCAACCGCCACGCCGATCTGGCCGGCTGCGATCGCGTATGCAGCGACAACGCGCAGGGGGCGAAGCTGGTGGCCGACCTGTTTGTTCAGCGCCAGTGGCGACAGGCCGGGTTTATCGGTGAAAGTCTGGATAACTTCAGCACCCGGCAGCGCTACGACGCGTTCATTGCCCATGCGCAAGGCATCGACGTTGCCGCGCACTTCTGCGAAAGAAGCGGCTATCAGGCGGGCTTTAGCGCCGCCAGGCAGCTGCTCGCCGCGCATCCGCAGCTGCAGGCGCTGTTCTGCGCCACCGATATGCTGGCGCTCGGCGCGCTGGACGGTCTGCGGGCGGACAATCCTGCCGCCTCGCTACCTGCCATTATCGGATTCGATGATATCCCGCAGGCGGACTGGCAGCCCTACCAGCTGACCACCGTGCAGCAGAATACCGCTCTGCTCGCCCACCATGCGGTGGATCTCCTGGTCACGAGGATCGCTAAATTCAACCTGCCGTCACGTCATCGCGAAGTGCCAGTGAAACTAATTGTTCGTCAGAGCGCGAAATGAAAAATTCATTTTATGCCAGCACGATCACAGAATATTATTTTTAATCCATCCACACTCACTTCGCCCTTCGGGGCTGTTTTTTTCACACACAATGCACACGTGTGCAAAATGGAGAATAAGCATGAAATCCCTGGAATCAGATGCGCTGCAGGCCCGCTATCGCCTGGCCTGCGAGCTGGCGCAAGCCGGTGCTGAACTGGCATTCGAATACTATCAGCAGCGCGACCGGCTGGCGGTGGATCATAAAGGCGACGACCTGCAGGACGTGGTCAGCGTCGCCGATAAGCGGGTCGAGGCGTTTGTTAAGCAGCGCATTATCAGCGCCTTTCCGCAGGATGGTTTTCTCGGCGAGGAGAGCGGAACGCAGATGCCTGACGCCCGCGTGCTGTGGGTTGTCGACCCTATCGACGGCACCAGCTGTTTTCTTAACGGCCTGCACACCTGGTGCCTGTCGATGGCCATCGTCGCCGATGGCGAACCGGTTATCGGCGTGGTGTACGACCCCAACCATCGCGAGCTGTTCCACGCCCTGAAAGGCCAGGGCGCATGGCTCAACGATGCGCCCATCGCTCCGCATCCGGCGACGACGGTCAAAGAGGGGGTGATGGGCGTCGGGACTTCGCACCGCGTGACGCCAGCGGTTTTTCTGCCCTTTCTCAATGCGCTGCTTAGCGACGGCGGCATGTTTATCCGCAACGGCTCCGGAGCGCTGATGAGTGCCTGGGCGGCGGCTGGCCGGCTCATCGGTTACTACGAACCGCACATGAACCCGTGGGACGGGCTGCCGGGGCTGGTGCTGATGCGCGAAGCCGGCGGCCTGAGCAATGACTATCTGGCGGAGGATGGGATTCGTCATGGCAACCCGCTGCTGCTGGCCAGCAAGACGCTCTATCCACAATTAAAAAACATGCTTTATCACCCATTACCTTAACCCGTATCGGGTCAGGCTTTATCTGATTATGTACTCTACACAAAGACAATATGCCCTCAATAATTCGAGTTGCAGGACAAGGCACTTTTGCCGTGAACAGCGCTTGCGCTGGCCCCGAAGGGGCGAGGCCGGGTAACGCGGCAAGTGAGCGGGGTGAACGACAAATCTGTCTGGAACAGATTTGAACGCCGTGTAGCGGCTGCCCGTAAGGGCGAGGCCCATGAATGGGTCGAGTAGACCGCAGCCAACGCACATGCAACTTGAAGTATGACGGGGATAAACCTCACGGACGAACCACGCTAATCAGTCAGGCCTCCGACCTTCGGAGATACCATTATGTCTGGAAGAATTATCGCATTTTTTCGCGCTTCACCGCCCAAAGCAGGCGCGCAGTTCGATGAACAACGCTTTCGCCGCGTACGCTGGCAAACATTTTTAGCCATGACCGTCGCCTACGTGACCTTTTACGTCTGCCGGCTGTCATTTACCGTCGCCAAAAGCGCGCTCGTCGAGCTGGGTATTTCTCCTACCGAGCTGGGCATGATCGGCTCGGCGCTGTTTTTCAGCTACGCCATCGGCAAACTGGTTAATGGCTTCGTTGCCGATCATGCCAATGTGGTTCGCTATATGAGTCTCGGCCTGCTGCTGAGCGCCGGGATGAACCTGATGATGGGGATGACCAGCAATGCCCTGCTGCTGGCGGTTTTCTGGGGGATCAACGGCTGGGCGCAATCGATGGGGGTCGGTCCCTGTGCGGTATCGCTGGCCCGCTGGTACGGTTATAAAGAGCGCGGCACCTTTTATGGTATCTGGTCAACCGCCCACAACATCGGCGAAGCGCTGACCTACATGGTGATCGCCGCCGTCATTGCGGGTTTTGGCTGGCAAATGGGCTATTTGTCCACGGCAGCGCTCGGCGCCGTCGGGGTGGCGCTGTTGCTGCTGTTTATGCGCGACTCACCGCAAAGCTGCGGCTTCCCGTCAATCAACGTGATTCGCGACGAACCGCAGGAAGAGGCGGAAGTCCGCGGCTCGGTGTTTAAAAACCAGCTGCTGGCGCTGCGCAATCCGGCCCTGTGGACGCTGGCAATGGCCTCGGCGTTTATGTATATCGATCGCTACGCGGTGAACTCGTGGGGGATCTTCTTTCTCGAGCAGGATAAAGCCTACTCTACCCTTGAAGCCTCCGGAATTATCGGGGTTAACGCCATCGCGGGTATTGCCGGCACCATTATCGCCGGCGTGCTCTCCGACCGCCTCTTCCCGCGTAACCGCAGCGTGATGGCCGGGTTTATCAGCCTGCTCAACACCGGAGGCTTTGCGCTGATGCTCTGGTCGCCGCACGGCTACTACACCGACATTCTGGCGATGATTATCTTCGGCGCCACCATTGGCGCATTGACCTGCTTCCTTGGCGGACTGATTGCGGTCGATATTTCGTCGCGCAAAGCCGCGGGGGCAGCGCTCGGCACCATCGGTATCGCCAGCTACGCGGGTGCGGGACTCGGCGAGTTTCTCACCGGCATCATCATCGATAAAACATCGATTATCGAAAATGGCAAAACGCTGTACGACTTCAGTACGCTGTCGCTGTTTTGGGTAGGCGCCGGCCTGATGTCCGCGCTATTCTGTTTTACCACCGCGGCGATTGTCGCCAGACGACACGCGATAGAACGCCAGACCTCATTCTCGTCGTAACCATTTAATCTATAAGGAATATTTTATGATGCCTGTACGACATCAGGTTTTACTACGCTTGTTGTTTGCCTGCGCCCTGCCGCTGCTGATCGCACCGGGGCATGCCGCCGCGCAGTTTGAGCTGGAAAAAGTGGTTGAACTCAGCCGCCACGGCATTCGCCCGCCGACGCCGGGCAACCGGGAAGCCATCGATGCCGCGACCCAGCGTTCGTGGCCCCAGTGGACCACCCACGACGGCGAGCTGACCGGCCATGGCTATGCCGCGGTGGTCAATAAAGGGCGCGAAGAGGGCGTGCGCTTTCGCCAGCTGGGCCTGCTGACGGCGGGCTGCCCGGCGAACGGCGAAATTTACGTTCGCGCCAGCCCCCTGCAGCGCACGCGGGCCACCGCCCAGGCGCTGGTGGACGGCGCCTTTCCCGGCTGCGGCGTAGCCATTCATTACGTCAGCGGCGACGCCGATCCGCTGTTTCAGACCGATAAGTTTGCCGCCACGCAAACCGATCCCGCCCGCCAACTGGCGGCAGTGAAAGAAAAAGCCGGCGATCTGGCACAGCGTCGGCAGGCGCTGGCTCCGGTGATTCAGCTGCTGAAAAATGCGGTCTGCGTGCCGGACAAACCTTGTCCGGCGTTCGACCAGCCGTGGCAGGTCGAGCAGAGCAAAAGCGGCAAAACGTCGATTAGTGGACTGAGCGTGATGGCCAATATGGTTGAGACGCTACGCCTGGGCTGGAGCGAAAATCTGCCTCTCAGCCAGCTGGCGTGGGGTAACATCACCCGCTCCAGCCAGATCACCGCCCTGCTGCCGCTGCTGACGGAGAACTACGATCTGAGCAACGATGTGTTTTATACCGCGCAAAAACGCGGTTCGATTCTGCTCAACGCCATGCTGGAGGGGGTCAAAGAAGGCGCCACGCCGGACGTGCGCTGGCTGCTGCTGGTGGCGCACGACACCAATATCGCCATGGTGCGTACGTTAATGGATTTTAGCTGGCAGTTGCCGGGGTACAGCCGGGGCAATATCCCGCCGGGCAGCAGCCTGGTTCTGGAACGCTGGCGCGATACCCATAGCGGTAAACGCTATCTGCGCGTCTACTTCCAGGCGCAAAGTCTGGACGATTTACGTCGTCTGCAAATCCCGGACAGCCAGCATCCGCTGCTGCGCCAGGAGTGGCGTCAAGCGGGCTGCCAGACGACCGAAGTCGGAACCCTGTGCCCTTACCAGGCGGCGCTGACAACGCTCGGCCGGCATATCGATCCGCACGCGGCTCCGGCGGTCGATATGGTTCAGCCGTGATTGGGCGATCGTGCCCGCACGCTTGTCAGGCGGCGGCTGACGCCTTTCCTGACCGACAAAAGCCGATCTGATCCCGCCCCGTAAGCCCGGTAAGGCGTCAGCCGCCGCCGGGCATTTTAAAGAGGCGCGTTACCCATATAGCCTGACAGGAAGCGATGGGAATCACTGCGCTTTAACTCAGGCTTTTTCCGCTGCAAACGCCCCGGCCGCCACCTGTTCCGGGGTGACCACGCCGCTATCCAGCACCCAGCCGCTAATTAATGCCGCGGGGGTGACGTCAAATGCCGGATTGTAAACGGCGGCATCTTTCGGCGCCCACTGCACCGCGCCAAAGCTGCCGGCGACGCCGGTCACTTCCGCTGGCGCCCGCTGCTCAATCGGAATCGCCTCGCCGTTCGGACAGTGGCGATCGAGGGTGGTTTGCGGTGCCGCCACGTAGAACGGGATACCGTGATACTTCGCCAGTACCGCCAGGGAATAGGTGCCGATCTTATTCGCCACATCGCCGTTAGCGGCGATCCGGTCAGCCCCGACCCATACGGCGTCAACCTCTCCTTTGGCCATCAGGCTGGCGGCCATCGAATCGGTAATCAGCCGGTAAGGCACCCCCAGTTCACCCAGCTCCCAGGCGGTCAGCCGACCGCCCTGCAGCAGCGGTCGCGTCTCGTCGACCCAGACATTTTCCACCAGCCCGCGCTGATGGGCCAGCGCAATCACCCCCAGCGCCGTCCCTACGCCCGCCGTTGCCAGACCGCCGGTATTACAATGCGTCAGCAGGCGGCTGCCCGGCGTCACCAGTGCGCTGCCCGCCTCGGCGATGCTGGCGCATAGCTGTTTATCTTCTGCGATCAGATGCAGCGCTTCCTCTTCCAGTGCCTGGGCATGATTCTCTTCCGCCAGCGCCAGCTTCATGCGATCGAGATTATTCATCAGGTTTACCGCCGTCGGGCGCGCGGCCCGCAGCGTTTCCAGTGCCTGGGCCAGTTCATCCCGGCTGAGGCCGCGCCGGGCCAGAAGCGCCAGCAGCAGGCTGGCCGACAGGCCGATTAGCGGCGCCCCGCGTACCCGCAGGGCGTGAATATGGTCCACCAGCAACGAAACGTTATCCGCCGCCAGCCAGCGTTTTTCCTGCGGCAATGCCTGCTGATCAAGAATAAAAAGCTGATTTTCGCTTACCCGCAGGCTGGTGGTCTGTAGTGTCTGCATATCGTTAAATCCCTGTTGCGTTGTTGTATCACATTGTGTCAGGATGAAATCCAGAAGTATAGACGTCTGAACGGCTTAATCAGAACTTTTGAGGATCGAGGCAATGTCGCAATACCATACCTTCACCCCCGGCGATGCCGTGGCATACGCACAACAATTTGGCGGCATCGATGACCCGTCGGAGCTGGTGTCCGCGCAGGAAGTGGGGGACGGTAACCTCAACCTGGTCTTTAAGATTTATGATACCCACGGCGTGAGCCGCGTTGTCGTGAAGCAGGCCCTACCCTACGTTCGCTGCGTCGGTGAATCCTGGCCGCTGACCCTCGACCGCGCTCGTCTCGAGGCGCAAACCCTGGTGGCACACTACCAGCACGCCCCGCAGCACACGGTGAAAATCCACCACTTCGACCCCGAACTGGCGGTGATGGTGATGGAAGATCTCTCCGATCATCGTATCTGGCGCGGCGAGCTGATTAACAATGTTTACTATCCGCAGGCCGCCAGCCAGCTGGGGGAATATCTGGCCCAGGCGCTGTTTCATACCAGTGATTTCTACCTCCATCCGCATGAGAAAAAGGCTCAGGTCGCCCGGTTTATCAATCCGGAGATGTGCGAAATCACCGAAGACCTGTTTTTCAACGACCCGTACCAGGTTCACGAACGCAATAACTACCCGGCCGAACTGGAAGCTGAAGTGGCCGCCCTGCGTGACGACGCGTCGCTCAGGCTGGCAGTCGCGTCGCTGAAACATCGCTTCTTCTCGCATACCGAAGCATTGCTACACGGCGATATTCACAGCGGCTCCATTTTTGTTGCCGAGGACAGTTTTAAAGCCATCGATGCGGAGTTCGGCTATTTCGGCCCGATAGGTTTTGATATCGGTACCGCCATCGGCAACCTGCTGCTGAACTACTGCGGCCTGCCGGGGCATCTGGGCATTCGCGATGCCGCCGCGGCTCGCGAACAGCGTCTACACGATATTCAGACGCTGTGGAATACTTTTGCCGAACGCTTCCACTCTCTGGCAGCGGAGAAAACGCGCGATGCGGCGCTGGCCTGGCCCGGCTATGCCTCCGCGTTCCTGAAAAAAGTATGGAACGACGCGATTGGCTTCTGCGGCACCGAGCTGATTCGCCGCAGCGTCGGCCTGTCCCACGTCGCCGATATAGAGACGATTCAGGATGAGGCCATGCGCCACGAGTGCCTGCGCCACGCAATCACCCTGGGTAAAGCGCTGATTGTGATTGCCGACCGTATCGACAGCGTCGAAGAGCTGGTGGCACGGGTGCGCCAGTACAGCTAAGCGCAGTCTGTATGCCGGGTGGCGGCTGACGCCTTACCCGGCCTACGGCCCTTTGACATCTTCCCGGCCTACGCGCCTGACGCCTTATCCGGCATCTCGTCCGGGGTTTTGTAGGCCGGGTAAGCGCAGCGCCACCCGGCAAAAAACTACCCGAGATACTCAATCACCGACAACCCGCCGTTGTAATCCGTGCTGTAGATAATTCCCTGCGCATCAACAAACACATCGCAGGACTGAATGACCTGCGGGCGACCCGGACGGGTATCCATCATTTTCGCCGGTGCGGCCGGTACCAGCGCCCCGGTCTCCACCGGACGATAAGGGTTGGAGATATCGTAAGCGCGAACGCCCGCATTCTGGTAAGTGGCAAAAATCAGCGTTGAGCTAATGAAACTACCGGGGCGATTCTCATGCAGATTATGCGGACCAAAGTGCGCCCCTTTTGCCACGTAGTCGGCTTCATCCGGCGGCGGGAACGTGGCGATACTCACCGGGTTTGTCGGTTCGCGGATATCAAACAGCCAGATCAGCTTCTCCCCATCCTGCTGGTTATCAAGCACCGCTTCATCCAGCACCACCAGCAGATCCCTGTCCGGCAGCGGCAGCGCCGTATGGGTTCCGCCGCCAAACGGCGGGCTCCAGTTGCGATGGCTAATCAGCGTCGGCTGTGTTCTGTCCTTCACGTCGAGCAGCGTCAGGCCACCGTCGCGCCAGCTACCGTAGGCGGTATCCCCGGCGATAATGGCGTGATGCAACGCGTAGCGCTTGCCCTGTGGCCAGTCCGCCGTCTCCCCTGCCGCCAGGTTCATCCCCGGCAACCACCAGCGTCCGGCCACTTCCGGTTTGCGCGGATCCGCCAGATCGATGGTCAGGAAGATATAATCGCTAAAACCGTCGATCAGCGCAGAAACGTAGGCCCAACGACCGCCAACGTACCAGATTCGATGAATGCCGATACCGCTGAGCGACAAAAAACCTATCTCGCGCGGATGCTCCGGATGCGAAATATCGAACACTCGCAGCCCGGCGCTCCAGCCCTTATCCTGCACATCGCTGACCGTCTCGCCCACCGAACGGGTGTAGTAAACTTTCTCGTCGGCAAAGCGAGCGTCGGCAAACAGATCGCGGGCATTGATGACCAGCAGCAGATCATCATGCGCCTGCAAATGCACGTTCCAGGTCCCCGGCGGCGCGGCAATGTAGTTTACCGCTTTCGGACGCGCCGGATCGCGAACGTCGACCACCGAAAAGCCCTGCGATACCATATGACCGATATACGCAAAGCCACGGTGCACCATGAGCTGGACGCCGTCCGGGCGTCCTCCCTGATCGCTATGCCCAATCAGCCGCATATTGCGGCTGTAGTCGGGGCGCGGTAATTCAGTCTCAGTCACCTTGAGCTCCTTTTGCCGGATAGCGGCAGCGCCTTATCGGGCCGACGAAACCGCAGACCCGGTAAGCGCAGCGCCAGCGGGCGTTACTTGTTTTTTGCTTCCAGCGTGGCAAACCACGGGGCGATAAAGTCTTCCGTCTGGCCCCAGCCCGGAATGATTTTACCCAGCGAGGCAACGTTCACCGCCCCCGGCTGCGCCGCCAGCAGCGCCTGCGGAATAGCCGCCGCTTTGAAGTCATAGGTTGCAGGAGTCGGCTCCCCGGCAATCTTATTGGCGATCAGGCGCACGTTAGTGGCGCCGATAAGCTTCGGATCCACCGCCACGCTCACTTTCCACGGGCTGCCGGATTCACGCATCAGCTGCAAATCCTGGTTAGAAATATCAATGCTGTAGAGTTTGATTTCGCTGCGGCCGTTCTCCTTTAGCGCTTTATAAGCCCCCTGGCTGAACGCATCCCAGGTTCCCCAAATCGCATCGATCTTGCCTTTCGGATATTTCGCCAGAATCGCCCCAACTTTATTGGCGGTATCGCCCTGCACGTCGGAAGAGACGGCGCCAATCGACTCCAGCTCTTTAATCCCCGGGTTTTGCTTAAGCAGCGTCTGGTAAGCGGCCTGGCGGCGTTCCATCGGCGGGAAGCCGGCGACCCACAGTTTGACGATGTTGGCTTTACCGTTGAAATCTTTCACCAGTTGGCCAAAGGAGAGCTCGGTCAGCGAAGCATCATCCTGCTGGGTGACGGTGACACCCGGGATCTCGCCGTTAACCGCAGTATCGAACACGGCAACTTTAATCCCGGCGTCCACCGCTTTTTTCACCAGCGCGGTCGAGTACGGATCGCGTCCCTGGGAGAGAATAATGCCGTCGTATTTCTGGCTAATCGCCTGGTTAACGAAGTCCTGGAATTTGGCGTCATCGCCGTTGCTCAGGAAGGTGCTGATTTTGAAACCGAGCTTTTTACCCTCCTGGATGGCCCCGGAGACAAACTGGGTGGTGTTATCGTCGGAACCAAGATTACGGATCACCGCGATACGAATCGGGCCGCTATGTTCGGCAATCGCCGCCGGAATCGGCGTCGGAGTTTCAGCAAAGGCCGCCGCAGAGTTGAACAACCCCAATGCGATGAGTGAAAGCGTTATCTTTTTCATGGTGTTTACCCTGTAAAATTTTATGTGCGGCGCTGAAAGTAGGTCAGTGCGAGCGCGCCAGCCAGCACCAGCCCTTTAATAATGTCCATGGCGTAGTACGGCACCGACAGCATCACCAGGCCGTTGGAGAGCACGCCAAGAATCACCGCCCCCACCAGCGTGCCCAGCGCGTTCGGTTTACCTGAACCCGCCAGTGAAAAGCCTATCCACGCCGCCGCCACCGCATCCATCAGGTAGCCGCTGCCGGCATTAACCTGCGAGGAACCGATGCGCGAGGCCAGTAAAATGCCGCCCAGCCCGGCCAGCAGCGAGGCGATAACATAGGCCGCCACTTTATAACGGGTGATGCGCAGCCCGGAGAGCCGTGCGGCCTCTGGGTTTCCGCCGATGGCGTACATTCTCCGCCCGTGCGTGGTGAACGAGAGCGCCAGCTGAGCCACCACGGTCACCACCAGCATCACGATCACAATCGTAGGCACCTGTCCCAGCGCACCGAAGGCGGCCGGAATCACCCCTTCCGCCATGTCGCCACTCGGCAATACCATGTTCTCGGTAATCGAGCCGCCGTAGCTGTAGGTCATTGCCACGCCCTGAATCACAAACAGGCTGGCGAGGGTAGCCAGCATGTCGGGAATGCGCAGGACGACAATCAAAAAAGCGTTGAACAGCCCCACCAGCGTACAGAGCGCCAGGGTGATAAGGATCGCCTCGGTGGTGCCGAAGCCGTGCCAGACAAACAGCGAAATCACCAGCGCGTTTGCCAGCGAAGCCGTTGACCCCACCGACAGGTCAAAGCCGCCAATGGTTAACGACACAGAGACGCCGATCGCAATCACCGTCACGATGGCGATGGAGCGCAAAATGTTGATGATGTTGAACGGGTCGAGGAAGTTGTCCGAGGCGAGGCCAAAAACGGCAATCAGCGCCACCACGGTCAGCAACATGCCCCATTTATAAAGAAAATCAAAAAATCGCTGACGACCCGATGCCGTCGCGTTAACTGTCAGGGCCTTGCTCACGCTGCTGCTCCTCCGGTGGAGTAATAAAGTAGTGTCTCTTCCCGGGCCTCAGCGCCCGGAATTTCTGCGACGATACGGCCATCCCACAACACGCAAATGCGGTCGCACAATCCCACCAGTTCAGAGAATTCGCCCGAGGCATAGATAATCCCCTTCCCGTCGCGCGCCAGCCCGTCGATCAGGGTGAACAGGTCGGTTTTTGCTTTCACATCGACACCCTTGGTCGGCTCGTCGAATATCAAGACGTTGGCGTTACCGCGCAGCCATTTGCCGATCGCCACTTTCTGCTGATTGCCGCCGGAAAGCCGGCGCAGGGTCTGAGCCGGACCGGTGGTACGAATCCCGATCCGGGCGATCACCTCTTCCGCCCAGCGCCACGCCTGGCGATGGCCGAACAGGCTCCAGCGCGAAAAGCTGTTATCGGCGCTGACCGCCAGGTTCATGCCGATCGGTTCTTCGATAAAAATGCCCTCTTTGCGTCGCTCTTCCGGTACCAGCGCCAGCCCGCGCAGCACAGAATCTGCCGGGTCGCGGGGCCGCCACGGCTGGCTGTTCAACTCCCCGCGCGTCAGGCGGCTTTTGCTGGCGCCAAACAGCGCTTTGCACAGTTCGGTTTTTCCCGCGCCGGCCAGACCGGCGATACCGAGAATTTCGCCTTTGCGCAGCCGCAGCGAAATATCCTGCAACAGCCCCTCGTCATGCAGACCGTCAACCTGTAACAGAACCTCTTCGCCGTGGGGCGGGCGTTTCGGCGGGAAGATATCGCTCAGCTCGTGGCCGAGCATCTTCTCGACGATCTGCTCGCCGCTCAGATCGTGCATCGGGCTGCTTTCAATCAGCTTTCCGTCGCGCAATACCGTCAGGGTGTCGCAGATAGCCTTCAGCTCATGAATACGGTGGGAGATGAACACCACGCCGATCCCCTGCTGCTGCAGACGGCGTACCACTGTAAACAGGCGCTCACTTTCATGTTGATCCAACGGCGCGGTGGGTTCATCCAGAATTAAAAACCGGCAATGGTGCGACAGCGCGCGGGCCAGCAGAATTTGCTGCTTCTCGGCCAGGGTACAGCTGTCGATGGGGCGACGCACATCGAGCGTAATATCCAGCTGGGCCAGAGCCTCGCGCGCCTGCTCACGCACTGCGCGCCAGCTGAAGCCCAGCCCCGGCTCCGCCAGACGATCCAGCATAATGTTTTCCGCAATGGACAGGCCGGGCACCAGCGCCACATCGACCTCCTGCTGCACCAGATGAATGCCCAGCAGTTTCGCATCCCGCGGCGAGCGAACGCTCACCGGCTGATTATTGATGACGATCTCGCCCTCATAATGGGCGTGCGTTCCGCACAGCACCGCCATCAGCGTCGATTTCCCCGCCCCGTTAGCACCGGTCAGCGCGTGTACCGACCCTCCCCGCAGGGTGAACGCCACATTGCTCAGCGCCCTGAAACCGGAAAAGGCCAGATTAATGTTGTTCATCTCAAGACGATTCACTGTCATCCGCCGGGACCTTTACGATTAATATTCTGATTTAACGAATTTTTCACAGCCGACCTTGACTGACAACTGCGTAAAAGGCATAAGATAAAACGAAATAATATTAGCCATCCGGATGTCCAGACATAACATCAGGTTAGCGAAACGAAATAAGGACAGCGTTCATGAGCAACAGCGATATCCGCGTGGTACCCGGCCCGGCTAACTATTTTTCCCATAACGGCAGCCTTGCCCACCTGCACGATTTTTACAGCGACGAGCAGCTTGCCCGCGCCATCTGGATCTACGGCGAGCGCGCCATCGCCGGTGCGCAGCCCTTCCTGCCGGGGGCGTTTCACGCCGTCGGCGCCAAAAAAGTGCTGTTTAGTGGGCACTGCAGCGAAAGCGACGTCGCGCAGCTGGTCGCGGAAGCCGGGGATGACCGGGCCGTGGTGATTGGCGTCGGCGGCGGCGCGCTGCTGGATACCGCCAAGGCCGTGGCCCGGCGGCTGGGTCTGCCGGTGGTGGCCATCCCGACCATCGCCGCCACCTGCGCCGCGTGGACCCCGCTATCGGTGTGGTACAACGACGCCGGCCAGGCGCTGCATTTTGAAATTTTTGATGACGCCAACTTCCTCGTGCTGGTGGAACCGCAAATCATCCTCAACGCTCCGGCGGAATATCTGCTGGCGGGAATCGGCGATACGCTGGCGAAATGGTATGAAGCGGTGGTACTGGCGCCGCAGCCGGAAACGCTGCCGCTGACCGTGCGCCTGGGGATTAACGACGCGCTGGCCATTCGCGACGTTCTGCTGCAAAGCAGCGAAACCGCGTTGGCGGATCAGCAGCGCGGCGAACTGTCGCAGGCGTTCCGCGACGTGACGGATGCCATTATCGCCGGCGGCGGGATGGTCGGCGGCTTAGGCGAGCGCTATACCCGCGTCGCCGCCGCCCATGCGGTGCATAACGGCCTGACGATCCTGCCGCAGACTGATAAATTCCTTCATGGCACCAAGGTTGCCTACGGTATTCTGGTGCAAAGCGCCCTGCTGGGTCAGGACGACGTGCTGGCCCAGTTGATTAACGCCTGGCAGCGTTTCAACCTGCCCACGACCCTGGCGGAACTCGACGTGGATATCCACAATCGGGACGAACTGGAGCGGGTCATTGCCCATACCCTGCGTCCGGTGGAGTCGATCCACTTCCTGCCGGTGGAACTGACGCCGCAAAGCCTGGCCGCCGCTTTTGAGAAAGTGGAAAACTTCCGCAGGCAGGTGCATTGACGGACAGCAATCTCGCTCTATACCTAATGATGCATCTCCCACTCACAGTACGAGGTCATCATGCAGATCGAGTTAACGGGTAAAAAAGCGTTGGTTACCGGCGCCAGTCGCGGAATTGGCCGCGCCATTGCGCTGTCGCTGGCGCAGGCGGGCGCCGATGTGGTTATCACTTATGAAAAATCCGCCGATAAAGCGCAGGCGGTGGTCGACGAGATTGTGGCTCTCGGCCGCCGCGGCGCGGCGATTCAGGCCGACAGCGCAAACGCCCAGGCGATTCAGCAGGCCGTCACACGCACGGTAGAGACCCTCGGCGGGCTGGATATTCTGGTCAATAACGCCGGGATCGCCCGCGGCGGCCCGCTGGAGTCGCTGTCGCTGGAAGATATCGATGCGCTGATCAACGTCAATATCCGTGGCGTGGTGATCGCCATCCAGGCAGCGCTGCCGCATCTGCCCGCGGGAGGGCGCATTATCAATATCGGCAGTTGCCTCGCCAACCGCGTCGCCTCACCGGGCATCGCGGTCTACGCCATGACCAAATCTGCGCTCAACTCGCTGACCCGCGGCCTCGCCCGCGATCTCGGGCCGCGCGGCATTACCGTAAACCTGGTGCATCCGGGCCCTACCGACAGCGATATGAACCCTGCGAACGGGGAGCAGGCCGACTCGCAGCGTCAGCTTATTGCCGTCGGACATTACGGTCAGCCGGATGACGTCGCCGCCGCGGTGACCTTTCTGGCCAGCCCGGCGGCCGGACAAATCTCCGGCACCGGTCTGGATGTTGATGGGGGACTTAATGCCTGACGCCTGAGAAGGCGACTAAAAGCCTATCCCCGTAGGCGTGTTGCCGCCAGTCTGGCCGCGGACAGCGCGGAATCACCGGAGCGTACACGCAGTAGGTGAGGATGGTGAGCACCGCCCTGGGTCAAAATGGCAAATAAAATAGCCTAATGGAATAGGCTCTTAGCAGCACTTCGCCCCCCCTTTTCCGCCGTAGCGTGCATCCTGTCGCTCGCGAAAGAACTCTTCATAGGTCATCGGCGTTTGCTCAGGATGCGTCAGGCGAATATGCTCGACATAATTATCGTAATCGGGCACGCCAATCATCATTTTCGCCGCCTGACCCAGATACTTCCCGGCTTTCGAAAGGGTATCAAACATAGTGCTCTCTCATGGTCCCCCTTTCCGCACGTGGAAAGGGGGTAGGGTTTAATGTGCGCGCTTCGCCTGCGCCGCCATCGGCTCTGCAGCGGCAGGTAACGCCTCATAAGGCGTCTCTTTCGCCGTCGGTTTATCCTCTTTCAACGCCGCCAACGCGGTTTTGATGGAGAAGAACGCCAGCACCACCACAACCACCATAAAGAAGATGGTTAATCCCGCATCCAGACGGTTGTTAAAGACCAGCTGCGCCAGCTGAGATTCGGTGTACTGAGGCGGAATCGTGCCGCTGTCGATCATCGCCTGGAACTTATTGGCAATCGCCAGGAAGCCGACTTTGGTGTCCGGACTGAACGACTTTTGCCAGCCGGCGGTCAGGGTGCAAATCAACAGCCAGGACGTCGGCAGCAGCGCAACCCAGGCATAGCGTTCGCGCTTCATTTTAAACAGTACCACCGCACACAGCATCAATGCCATCCCCGCCAGCATCTGGTTAGCGATACCAAACAGCGGCCACAGCGTATTGATGCCGCCGAGCGGGTCAACAACCCCTTGATGCAGGAAGTATCCCCACGCCAGCACGCAAAGCCCGGTCGCCAGCAGGTTGGCCGGCAGCGAGTTGGTTTTCTTCAGGCCCGGGCTGAGCACGCCCAGTAAATCCTGCAGCATAAAGCGCGCTGCGCGGGTGCCCGCATCCACTGCCGTCAGGATGAACAGTGCTTCAAACAGAATGGCGAAGTGGTACCAGAAGGCAACATCCATCAGACCGCCCAGCGAGCCGTGCAGGATGTAGGCCATCCCCACCGCCAGCGTCGGTGCGCCGCCGGCCCGCGAGATGATCGACTGCTCGCCCACTTCGCTGGCTATCTGGCGCAGCGTGTCCGGCGTAATGCTAAAGCCCCAGCTGCTGACCACCTGTGCGGCAGAGGCTACCACATCGGTGGTGCCAGCCGGCGCCAGTACCGCCATCGGGCTGTTCATCGCAAAGTAGACGCCCGGATCGATAACACAGGCCGCCACCAGCGCCATGATGGCGACAAAGGACTCCATCAACATACCGCCGTAGCCGATAAAGCAGGCCTGGCCCTCATTCGCCAGCATCTTAGGCGTGGTTCCGGATGAAATCAGCGCATGGAAGCCGGAGACCGCGCCGCAGGCGATGGTGATAAACAGGAACGGGAACATGCTGCCAGACCAGACCGGGCCGGTGCCGTCAATAAATTTGGTCAGCGCCGGCATGGTCAGCGTCGGACGCATAATCAGAATCCCAATCGCCAGCCCGACGATGGTGCCGATTTTCAGAAAGGTCGACAGGTAATCACGCGGCGCCAGCAGCAGCCACACCGGAAGAACGGCGGCAATAAAACCATAGCCCACCAGAATCCAGGTCAGCTGTACGCCGGTATAATCAAACCACGGCGCCCAGGTCGGGCTTTCCGCCACCCATCCGCCGGAGACAATCGCGAATACCAGCATCACCAGACCAATCACCGACACTTCGCCGATGCGTCCCGGACGCAGGTAGCGAATGTAGATCCCCATAAAGATCGCCAGCGGAATAGTGAAGGCCACGGTATAGGTGCCCCACGGGCTGTGGGTCAACGCTTTCACCACGATCATCGCCAGTACGGCGAGGATAATCACCATAATCATAAAGCAGGCCACCAGCGCCAGCACTCCGGCGGTTGGCCCCATCTCTTCTTTCACCAGCTCGCCGAGAGAACGTCCGTCGCGGCGCGTAGACACAAACAGCACCATAAAGTCCTGCACCGCGCCGGCCAGCACTACCCCGGCGAGGATCCAGATCATCCCCGGCAGATAGCCCATTTGCGCCGCCAGCACCGGTCCTACCAGCGGCCCCGCACCGGCAATCGCCGCAAAATGATGACCGAACAGCACTTTTTTATCGGTCGGGACATAATCAAGGCCGTCGTTATGCCGAACGGCGGGGGTCATGCGCGTCGGGTCAACCGCCAGCACATTTTTGGCGATGTAGAGACCGTAGAAACGATAGGCGATCAGATAAATGCAGACTGCCGCGACGACAATCCATAACGCATTAATCTGTTCACCTCGGTTTAAGGCGATATAGCCGAGGGCAAAGGCTCCGACAACCGAGAGCAATGTCCAGATGAGGTATTTCCCTGAATGATTCATCGTTGCGTTCCACCGGTAAGGTAATCAGGATGTTACATTTTGTTTCTAGAACACAACGCCGGGTTTAACAACATTGAAACCGTACAGATGTCGTACAAAGACAGGGATTTATCTCACATTGCTAGCGAGATCACTTCTGGGGGGAAAATGGAATGTATCGCCAGCAAGAAAGCGCTACATGATACGTCGTCAGACGACACCCCGGCTCGCGGCGTAAACGCCTGAACCAGGCAACCTTAGCGCACCGGTCCGTCGCCCGACTAAGCGTAGCGCCAGCCGGGAAAACAGAGAGGTTAGCCCGGGCCGTAAGTCAGCCGCAGAGTATGGCAACACCAAGGACATTTCCGGAGATGGCACATTGCGCTTTGTCCGGGCGACAAAATCACCGGCGGTTGTGGGCCCGTCGCCCGGCTTAAGAGTTCACCCCGCGCGCCGGGAGCAGACCTCCTCAGCCCAGTACCGCGGTGCCGAGGCGGCAGGTGCAGCAGCGACGGCCCCGCTCGTCGAACACCGCAATCTCCCAGCTCTGGTTCTGACGTCCCAGGTGCAGAGGGCGACACTCGCCGCGCACACGACCGCTCGAGACCGCCCGATGGTGGGTTGCATTCAGCTCGGTCCCCACCACGCACTGGCCCTCTTCGGTCATCAGCCAGCCGGCCATCGACCCCAGCGTCTCCGCCAGCGCCGCGGAGGCGCCGCCGTGCAGCAGGCCAAACGGTTGATGCGTACGCGCATCAACCGGCATACTCGCCTCCAGCAGCCCCTCTTCCAGCCGGGTGTAGACAATCCCCAGGTGAGCGACCATCGTATTGTCGCTGGTGGCATTAAGCGCCTCCAGCGTCAGCTGACGTTTCCAGGCCATTTATGCCCCCAGCGTCGAGCCGCCGTCCACCACGATATCCTGCAGCGTGATATGGCTGGCGTGATCGGAAGCGAGGAACAGAATCGTGCTGGCAATCTCCTGCGGACGCGCAATTTTACCCAGCGGGATCCCGAGCTTAAACTGCTCGCCGAAACCGCGGATACGGCGCTGCTCGGCATCCTCACTTACCCACAGCGTGCGCTGCATATCGGTGTCGGTGGAGCCCGGAGAGACCAGGTTGCAGCGTACGCCGCTGCCCGCCAGCTCCAGGCCCACGGTCAGCGCCAGACTTTTCAGCGCCGCCTTTGAGGCGCCGTAGGCGCTCATGCCGATGCGCGGCGTATGCGCGGCATCGGAGGCGACGGTGACGATTGCCCCGCCCTGCTGGCGACGGAACTGGCCCATCGTCTGCTGGAACAGGTTAAACGCCCCGCCGACGTTGACGGCGAAAGTCTGCTGCCATGCGTCCAGACTCAGCTCATCGGTCGCGCCCATGCGCAGAATCCCCGCGGCGTTAACCAGCACATCCAGCCGATCGATGCCTTTCAGCAGATGCCCGCATACCTCGGCCACCTGCTGCGCATTGGCAACATCCAGCGTGTGGGTGGCAAACGGATAGTCATCCCCCTCGAAAGCGAGATCGAAACCGCTCACCCGAGCGCCGGCCTCAACAAACGCCAGCGCCGTTGCGTATCCAATCCCCTTACCGGCGCCGGTGACCCAAACGGTTTGCCCCTGAAAATCCAGCGCGGCCATTATTTCACCTCACGGGATAGCAGCGCCCACCAGGCGTCAATGGTCGGGTTTTTCGCCAGCATCACGAAATCAATATCGCCGTGCACTTTGCGCCAGCGGGCGGCCAGCGCCATCATGCGTACGGAGTCCAGACCATAGTCGATCAGGTTTTCGTCATCCATGGGCTCGTCGGATTCATCGAGCAGCGGCAGTACCAGCGCACGCAGCGCCGTTTTTGATGCCGGCAGCGGCAGCAGCTCTTCGGTCATCACGACGCGGCCACAACGACCGGCAACATATTTCAGCGACATCAGATGCTCTTCGCGGCTAAAGTCAGCCAGCGCATCGGCGACGAAGAATGGTTTAATGTCGCGCATAAAGGCGTCGGTCGCGGTGGTCATACAGCCGATATGGGCATAGACGCCGGTGATAATCAGCTGATCGCGGCCGCTCTCTTTGAGCATCTCTTCCAGCGGCGAGCGGTGAAACGCGCTGTAGCGCCACTTCACCAGGACGGTGTCGTGTTCATCCGGCGCCAGCGCGGCAATCACCCGCTGCTGCTCCGGCGAACGGGTCAGGCCCGGTCCCCACATATCATTCAGCAGGGCGCGATCTTCATCGCTTTGCTCTTTCGGCTGCGCGGTGTAAAACACCGGAATATTATGCTGTTTGCAGAAATCACGCAGCGCGGCAATATTGGCAACGACTTTCGCCATCATGGCGCTGTCTTCACCCCAGAAGTTGAGGAAATATTCCTGCATATCGTGGATCAGCAGCGCGGCGCGGGATGGCTCAAAAGCCCAGTTCACTTTGTTCGCCGGGATGTCGCTGGCTTCCGGCAGCGTGTAAGCCTGTAATTCAGGGATGGCCATTCTCTTTTCTCCTTCAGCCCGGCTCGCGTGAAGCCAGCCACTGGCGTAGTTGTTTTTTATCGACTTTGCCCACCGGCGTCAGCGGCAGTGCATCCAGGCACTCCACACGGTCCGGCAGTTTAAATTCTGCGACGCCCTGTTCGCGCAGGAAGCGACGTACCGCTACCGCGCGCAGCGGCTCTTTCACCACCAGATACGCGCAGCTTTTCTCGCCCAGCAGGCTATCTTCCATGCTGACCAGCGCGGCATGGATCACCGCCGGATGGCGCAGCAGCAGGTTTTCAACTTCCTCCGCCGCGATCTTCTCGCCGCCGCGGTTGATCTGATCTTTTTCACGCCCCTGCACGGTGATATAGCCGTCCTCGTCGATCGAAATAAGATCGCCGGAGCAGTAAAAACCGTCGGCATCAAACGCTTCGGCGTTATGCTGCGGACTTTTGTAGTAGCCGCGGAAGGTGTATGGACCCCGGGTCATCAGACGCCCCACCTCACCACGGGGTAGCGGGTTGCCGTCGGCATCCGCCACCCAGACCTCATCGTCCGGACACATCGGGCAGCCCTGGGTATTGATGATGCGTTCCGGGCTGTCGTTGAGGCGGGTGTAGTTCACCAGCCCTTCCGCCATGCCGAAGACCTGCTGAAGCTGGCAGCCAATCTCCGCCGGAATCCGCGCCGCCAGCGTTGCCGACAGACGCGCGCCGCCAACCTGCAGCAGCCTCAGCGAACGCAGCTGCGCGTTCCCGGCCCCCTCGCGGATCGCCTGTAGCCACAGGCTGACCGCCGGCGGCACCAGCGAAGCGACGTTAATCTGATGTTGTTCAATCAGCGGGAAGCAGAGCGTGGCGCTCGGATCGGCGGCCAGAATCACCCGACCACCGGCCAGAAACACGCCGAGGGAACCCGGCGAGCTCATCGCGTAGTTATGGGCGGCGGGCAGCGCGTTGAGGTAGCGGGTTTCCGCGCTGATGCCGCAAATTTCGTTACTGCGACGGATGCTGTAGTCGTAGTCGTTATGGGTGCGAGGTATCAGCTTCGGCGTACCGGTACTGCCGCCGGAGAGCTGGAAAAAGGCCACTTCATCGGCAGGCGTCGGATTAGCGATAAAGTTCTCCGCCGGCCGCGCGATCGCCGCCGCCAGATCGTATTCACCGCAATCGTTGCGCAGCAGCACAACCCGTACTGACGCATGCTGCTCAACAAAGCCATTCAGGAAATGATCATCGGCAAACAGCGCATGCTCACGATCGGCAATCAGCAGCGCGGGTTCAATTTGCGTCGCGTAGGCATTCAGCTCGCTGCGCTGATGGCTGAATAACGCATTCACCGGCGCCACTCCGATACGCAACAGCGCAAACAGGGTGATGTAGAATTCGGCGACGTTGCCCAGTTGCACCAGCGCGGTTTCACCGCGCTTCAGCCCCAGACGCTGGAGCGACGAGGCCAGGTTATCCACCTGCTGATTGAACTGACGATAGCTGTGCTGCTTATCACCGTCGATAATGGCGATGGCGTCGCTGTCGGCGTGACGGGTAATCAGGTTGGTTAATGGCAAATCCTGCCAGTAGCCCTTTTCGCGGTAGCGGGCGGCAAAACTTTCCGGCCAGCGGTTAAATGCAATCATCATTGCCTCTTAATTCAAGCCAAACACATTCAGCATGGTCGTCAGTTTGACGCCGGTTTCACGCCACTCACCCAGCGGAGAGGAGGCCGGAACAATCCCCGCGCCGGCAAACAGACGCAGCGTACGCTGATGCAGGCGAGCGCAGCGAATCGTCACCACCCATTCGCCGTTACCTTCGTCATCGCACCAGCCAACAATGCCGCCGAACAGCTGGCGATCGAACGGTTCAAGCTCGGCAATCAGTCGTTTCGCCACCTGATGCGGGAAACCGCTCAGCGCCGGGGTCGGATGCAGCAGGCAGGCCAGCGACATCGCGTTCTCCTGCGCCAGCGCGGTACCTTCAATCGGCGTCGCCAGGTGCCACAGCGTCGGCGTGGTGACCAGCTGCGGGGAATCCGGCAGCGACAGTTCGCGGCAGCGCGGAGTCAGCACCGTCTTCATTGCCTGGGTCACCAGTTCGTGCTCGTGGCGATCTTTTCCGGAAGCCAGCAGCTTGTTACCCGCCTCGCGATCCAGTACGTCATCCGGCTGGCGACGGGCCGAACCGGCCAGCGGCAGGGAGCTGAAATGATCGCCCTCTTTACGCAGCAGCAGCTCCGGGCTGGCGCCCAGCAGCACGCCGCCGTCGGAGAGCGGCACGTGGAAGTTAAAGCTGGCCGGATTCTGCGCGATCAGGCGCTCGAGCAGCGCGCCGCTGTCCACGCGTTCGCGGGTGGTAATGTCGATCAGGCGCGACAGGACAACCTTGTCCACTTCCGGCGTCGCGGTCAGCTCGGCGGCCCGCTCCACCATCGCCATAAAGGCATCCTGTTGAGGAATCTCCTGACGATCCACGACATCCATTGGCGTCTGGGCGCTGAAGTAGCGCGCCGACTGCTGTTTACCGGTGCGGGAGAAATTCTCCCAGCTCTCTGGAATAAACAGCTCGGAAGGCTGGTTGGTATCAAACGGGATAGCGCCGACCATCACCGGCTTACGGATCCCGGCAGCCTTCGCGTCGGAGAACGCGGCCGCCATACTCCGCTGAAACTCCCCATCGAGCAGCGCGCCATCGGCGGCCGAGTGGGAAAAACGGCTAAAACAGCCCGCGGTACGAAAACTGCGGTACGGCGACATAAAGAAGAAGCTTTCCGGCAACAGGGTCATTTTTTGTTCCTGTACATCCTCGGCCAGTGACGTTTCCATATCATCCTCCAAAAACGATAAAGATATTACGAATAATTATCATTTATATTTTGGTTGGCTAACCTAAAAGGTATTGCCTGCCATGTCAACCGTACAAACGGCATGTTGTGCGACTTAGGCTTGCATCCACGCACGACAAAGCTGAAAATGAGACGCATTTATCCCAACTGAATCAGGATGCGAATTCGTGAATTTGTCCACATTATGCCGCCGTACCCTGCTGGCCTGCGGGCTGGTGCTTTTAGGAATTACCTCAGCTCTGGCGGCCGACTGGCCTCGTCAGGTGACCGATAGCCGCGGCGCACATACGCTGGAAAGCAAACCACTGCGCATCGTCTCCACCAGCGTCACCCTCACCGGATCCTTACTGGCGATTGACGCGCCGGTCGTCGCCAGCGGTGCAACCACGCCGAACAACCGCGTAGCCGACGATCGGGGATTTCTGCGTCAGTGGAGCGCCGTCGCGAAAGAACGTAAGCTCGCGCGCCTGTACATCGGCGAACCCAGCGCCGAGGCCGTCGCCGCGCAAATGCCGGATCTGATTCTGATCAGCGCTACCGGCGGCGACTCCGCCCTCGCGCTGTATGACCAGCTCTCCACCATCGCGCCGACGCTTATCATTAATTACGATGACAAAAGCTGGCAGGCGCTGTTGACCGAACTGGGGCACATCACCGGCCACGAAAAGCAGGCGACGGCGCGTATTGCTGAGTTTGATAAGCAGCTCGCCACCCTGAAGCACCAGATGAAACTCCCGCCGCAGCCGATCAGCGCGCTGGTCTATACCGCCGCCGCCCACAGCGCCAATCTGTGGACGCCGGAATCCGCTCAAGGTCAGATGCTTGAACAGCTGGGCTTTAAACTGGCGACCTTACCCGCCGGTCTGCATGCCAGCCAAAGCCAGGGGAAACGCCATGACATTATCCAGCTGGGCGGCGAGAATTTAGCCGCAGGCCTCAATGGCAACAGCCTGTTCCTGTTTGCCGGTGACGGAAAAGATGCCGATGCGATTTACGCCAACCCGCTGCTGGCGCACCTCCCGGCGGTAGAGAACAAGCGCGTCTATCCGCTCGGTACAGAAACATTCCGTCTCGATTACTACAGCGCCATGCTGGTACTGCAGCGTCTCGCCACGCTCTTCAGCTAACCCATCATGCCCGGCAGGCGCTGCGCCTGACCGGGATGCCCCTGCGCGTTTAACTTTCGCTGACCGCCTCAGGACGCTGGAAACGACGCAGCTCTCCCAGCAGCCCAATCAGTATTACGCCGACAATCACCAGCACCCAACCGCTGGTGCTTGCCGACGCGACCGGCGTCATCATCGCCCCCAGTCCGCCGAGCAACGCGGCGCCAATCGCATCGCCAGTGACGTTCTGCGCGGTCCACAGACCGTTAATACGCCCGAGCATCGCTTCCGGCGTCTGGGTCTGAATCAGGGTGTACTGCAACAGCGAGCTGATCGCGCTCAGCCAGCCAAATAGCGCCAGACACAGCGCGCCCAATGCCCAGACCGGCATCAGGCTGAACAGCGCAATGGCCACAAATGAGCCGACCGTCGTCATCAGCATCAGAGCGCCCGGTTTCGCCGTTTGCGCCAGCTGACCGCTGGTCAACGCCCCAAGCGCTGCCCCCAGCGGAATAGCGGCATAAAGCAAACCAATCTGCGAGGCCGACATCTGCCAGCCGTCGGCCAGCGCCGGATAAAGCACCCGAACCGCGCTCGCCATTGTCAGCAGACCGCCCAGCAGAGCAATCCCGCCAATCAGCGGGCTATTGAAGAGGAACTTCAGCCCCGCCAGCAGCGACTTCAGCGGGTGTTCCCGCGGCTGAGGAGGCGGCGGTAGCAGCGGCAACCGCAGCAGGGTCAGGGTGGTGATAAACGTCCCCGCCGCCGCCAGGCCATAGTTCCAGGCCACCCCGCCGGTGGCCAGCAGCAGACCGCCGATCATCGGCGAAATCACCGAGCCCAGACGCACCGTCAGCATGGTGATCGCGCCGGCCTGCATCAGGTTTTCACGCCCGACCAGCGCCGGCGTCGCCGCCAGCAGCGCCGTCACGCCCAGCGAAGCAAAAAAACCATCCCAGATACCCAGCAGATAGATAGCGATGAGCGACGGCTCAGGCAGCAGCGCGTTGAGGCACAGACCGACAAACCCCACGCCGCAGGTCCCACGCGCCAGCAGAATCAAACGTTTCCGCTCATAGCGATCCGCCAGCACGCCGCCGACCATCAGGCCAACAAACATTGAGCAGCCGGTCAAAGTGACCGAGAGCCCCACCTGCCAGGTAGAGTGGGTCATCATCTGGATTTGGACCGGAATCGCCACGCCCAGCAGGCCGAGCGACAGGATCGAGATAAAACGGGCGATAAAGACGGCGCGAAACGCCGGATGGGTTTGCAGCAGACTGAGATTCAGCAGCCGGGATTGTCGGTTCATTACAGCGCCTTGTTATTATTTTCCATCAACGCGCGATCGTTCAGGCAGCGTGCTTATTGGCTGTACTTCCTTAGCCCGGTCATACGGTTAGCGATACTTCCAGGCAAGCGTGCGTTTGCCGCCGCGATGCATTCTGAATGATTTTGCGTATACCATTCTTGTGGGCCGCCATGCTAACATAACTGAACAGAATCGATAACGATAATTACTATCATTATCATGTCAGGGATGTGAATTATGTCGTTTTCTACGACCACGGTGCGCGCCGTTGCCGTACCGGGTCTGTTACTCGTTTTAGCCTTTGCTATCGCTCTCAGCCTGCTGATTGGCGCCAAACCTCTTCCAGTGAGCGTCGTCGTGGATGCTTTTTCCGCTACCTGTCAGAGTGCCGACTGCACGATCGTGCTGGACGCCCGGCTGCCGCGAACCCTGGCGGGACTGCTGGCCGGCGCCGCGCTGGGCCTGGCAGGATCGCTGATGCAGACTCTGACGCGTAATCCCCTTGCCGACCCCGGCATTCTCGGCGTGAACTCCGGCGCCAGCTTCGCAATTGTGCTGGGTGCCGCGCTGTTTGGCATCCACTCCCCGCAGGAACAGCTGCTGATGTCGTTTTGCGGCGCGTTTGGCGCCTCGCTGCTGGTGGCCTTTACCGGCAGTCAGGGCGGCGGTCAGCTCAGCCCGGTACGTCTGACGCTAGCCGGCGTGGCGCTGGCGGCCGTGCTGGAAGGGCTCTCCAACGGGATTGCGCTCCTCAATCCTGATGTCTATGACCAGCTACGTTTCTGGCAGGCCGGCTCGCTGGATATTCGCACTCTGCAGACGCTGAAAATCGTCCTCCTGCCGGTGGTGATTGCCGCCGTCGTGACGCTGCTGTTAAGCCGGGCGTTGAACAGTCTGAGTCTCGGCAACGATACCGCCACCGCGCTCGGCAGCCGGGTGGCCCGCACTCAGTTCATCGGCCTGCTGGCGATTACCGTGCTTTGCGGTAGCGCCACGGCGGTCGTTGGCCCCATCGCTTTTATCGGCCTGATGATGCCGCATATGTCGCGCTGGCTGGTGGGCGCTGACCATCGCTGGTCGTTGCCGGTCACCTTACTGGCAACCCCTGCCCTGCTGCTGTTTGCCGATGTATTGGGCCGCCTGTTGGTCCCCGGTGAACTGCGAGTCTCGGTAGTCAGCGCCTTTATCGGCGCGCCGGTACTGATTTGGCTGGTGCGCCGTCAGCCGCGCGGAGGTGCAATATGATCGCCCCTTCCCGCCGGCTGCTGCTCAGCTGTCTGCTTCTGCTGGCCGCCAGCCTGCTGGTCTCCCTCTGGGGTCTCGGCAGCGGGCTGGTGCCGTTAAGCGTCGAGCAGGTGCTTTCCGCTCTGCTGGGCGATGCGCCGCGTAACATCACTATGGTGGTCACCGAATGGCGACTGCCGCGGGTGCTGATGGCCCTGCTGATCGGTGCGGGGCTTGGCGTCAGCGGCGCCATTTTTCAGTCGCTGATGCGTAACCCGCTGGGCAGCCCGGACGTGATGGGCTTCAACACCGGCGCCTGGAGCGGCGTGCTGGTAGCGATGGTGATGTTCGGCCAGAACCTGGCGGCGATTGCGCTGGCGGCGATGGCCGGCGGCGTGTTGACCGCGCTGGTGGTGTGGCTGCTGGCCTGGCGCAACGGCATCGAAACTTTCCGCCTGATTATTATCGGCATCGGCGTTCGCGCCATGCTGGTGGCCTTCAATACCTGGCTGCTGCTGCGCGCCTCGCTGGAGACCGCTCTCTCTGCCGGACTATGGAATGCCGGCTCGCTCAATGGCCTGACCTGGAGCAAAACCTGGCCCTCGGCGCCGCTGATTGTGCTGATGCTGGTCGCGGCGGCGCTGCTGGCGCGGCGCATGCGCCTGCTGGAGATGGGCGACGATACCGCCTGCGCGCTCGGCGTGCGGGTAGAACGTTCGCGCCTGCTGATGATGCTGGTGGGCGTGGTGCTGACCGCCGCTGCCACCGCGTTAGCCGGACCGATCTCGTTTATCGCCCTGGTCGCGCCGCATATCGCCCGTCGCCTGAGCGGCACCGCGCGCTGGGGGCTAACCCAATCGGCGCTCTGCGGCGCGCTGCTGCTGGCGCTGGCTGACTACAGCGCCCAGCGCCTGTTTATGCCCTATCAATTACCGGTGGGAGTGGTGACCGTCAGCCTCGGCGGTATCTATCTCATCGCGCTGTTAATTCAGGAGTCCCGCAAAAAATGACCGCCGAAACGACCCGTTTGCGCGGCGACCAGCTAACCCTGGCGTACGGCAAAAAGACCATCGCCGAATCGCTGAATGTGACCATTCCTGACGGCCATTTCACCGCGATCATTGGCCCTAACGGCTGCGGGAAATCGACGCTGCTGCGTACCCTGAGTCGCCTGATGACGCCGGCCAGCGGCCATGTTTATCTCGACGGTGAGCAGATCCAGCGCTATGCCAGCAAAGAGGTGGCGAAGCGCATCGGTCTGCTGGCGCAAAATGCCACTACGCCGGGGGATATTACCGTTCAGGAGCTGGTGGCGCGCGGCCGCTATCCGCATCAGCCGCTGTTTACCCGCTGGCGTAAAGAGGATGATGACGCGGTCAACAGCGCCATGAGGGCGACCGGAATAACCGACCTGGCACGACAAAGCGTCGATACGCTCTCCGGCGGCCAACGGCAGCGGGCCTGGATTGCGATGGTGCTGGCGCAGGAAACGGCCATTATGCTGCTCGACGAACCCACCACCTGGCTGGATATCAGCCATCAAATCGATCTGCTGGAGCTGCTGAGCGAGCTCAACCGCGAAAAGGGGTATACCCTCGCGGCGGTACTGCACGACCTCAACCAGGCCTGCCGCTACGCAACGCATCTGATTGCCTTGCGCGAGGGTAAAATCATTGCCGAGGGGGCGCCGAAAGAGATTGTCACCGCCGAATTGATCGAGCAGATTTACGGCCTGCGCTGCATGATCATTAACGATCCGGTCGCCCATACGCCGCTGGTCGTGCCGCTGGGGCGCCGGTAACGCCTCCCGCTTGAAGATCCGCCCGGTGGCGCTGCGCTTACCGGGCCTACCGTCCTGCATCCTTGCGCGGGTGCTGCACCGCTCCGTAGGCCGGGTCAGGCGGCAGCCGCCCGGCAATACCCTCCGGGCTCACCCAGAATCTCCCGCACGACCGGAGCATCGAGGCTTCGCCCGGTGGCGCTGCGCTTACCGGGCCTGCCGTCTGCATCCTTGCGCGGGTGCTGCACCGCTCCGTAGGCCGGGTCAGGCGGCAGCCGCCGCCCGGCAATATCCTCCGGGCTACCCGAGAATCTCCCGTACGACCGGAGCATCGAGGCTTCGCCCGGTGGCGCTGCGCTTACCGGGCCTACCGTCCTGCATCCTTGCGCAGG
>NZ_BCYR01000008.1 GCF_001598295.1 Klebsiella ornithinolytica NBRC 105727 = ATCC 31898 | reverse complement strand
TCATTGATTTAACCGGGAATCCCCGCGTTTCATGGCAACTAAGCGGCCATTGATTTAACCGAGAATTTCGCGCTACAGGCAGGCGGCAAGCTGTGAAATCCCCGGGAGCTTACATAAGTAAGCGACCGGGGTTGAGGAGCGCAGCCAACGCACCTGTAGCGTGAAAGGCGAAGGTTAAATTATTTGGCGTCGGTCGCCGTGCCATCGGCATGCCAGGTAAACACGCCGAACTCGAAGCCTTTCAGATCGCCTTTCTGATCCCAGGAGAGCGGCCCCATAACGGTATCGACAGAGTTGGCCTTCAGGTATTTCGCGATCGCCGCCGGGTCTTCGGACTGATTCAGGCCCGCCTGCAGCGACTGAATTGCCGCGTAGGTTGTCCAGACGAAGGCGCCGCTCGGATCCTGTTTCTTCGCTTTGATCGCGTCAACAATCGGTTTGTTCGCCGGGACCTGGTCATAGTTCTTCGGTTTCGTGACCAGCATGCCTTCCGCAGACTGACCGGCAATGTTAGACAGGGAGACGTTGGCGACGCCCTCCGGTCCCATAAACTGCGTTTTCAGACCTGCCGCGCGGGACTGACGCAGAATCTGCCCCATTTCCGGGTGGTAGCCGCCGTAATAGACGAAGTCGATGTTTTCTTTCTTCAGGCGCGCAACCAGGGTAGAGAAATCTTTCTCCCCGGCGGTGATGCCGTCAAAGAACACCACGTTAGCGCCGCCCTTCTTCAGACCATCCTGCACCGCACGCGCCAGACCTTCACCATATTGCTGTTTGTCATGCACGATAGCGATGCGCTGAGGTTTAACCTTCTCAATAATGTATTTCGCCGCCGTCGGCCCCTGGTCAGAATCGAGACCGGTGGTACGCAGAATCATTTTATAGCCGCGGGCGGTCAGCTCCGGCGCTGTCGCAGCCGGGGTGATCATCAGAATGCCTTCGTCTTCATAGATATCGGACGCCGGCTGGGTAGAGGACGAGCACAAATGGCCGATAACGTACTTAATGCCATCGTTAACCACCTTGTTGGCGACGGCCACCGCCTGTTTCGGGTCGCAGGCATCATCATATTTCACGATCTGCAGCTTATTGCCTTTGATCCCACCCTTCGCGTTAATATCGGCAACCGCCTGCTCAGCACCGGTAAACTCCTGGTCACCGTACTGTGCCACCGGGCCAGACATCGCGCCAACCACGGCAATTTTGATATCTTCCGCCAGCGCGGCATTGCTCATAATTAAGGCGATACATCCTGCCAGTAGCGCTTTACCCTTCATGTTCATCCTGAGGCTCCCCATTATTATGGTTTTTTGCATTTGTTGTGATGTTGTTTGTTAGCGCATTATTCTAATTTAAGTCATAAATAAAGCATATGACGTCTACTTTTAGGTCTGCCGCCTGCGCTTTTGCAGCATACTATGCTAAACATACCGCCATTCAGGAGAATTTGAAATGACAAAATTGCGGGTTATGTAACAGATAAGTGACAAATAAAAAACCGCGTCAGGATGAACCGGACGCGGTGGAGTCAGGCGCCAGATTACCAACCGGCGGGCAGGTAGCCCAATGCGGAAGCTATCGCGTAAACGGCGCTACACAGGTAAAGCAACACAATGAAGGTCTGGATCAGCGGATGGGTTATCAGCGGCGGACAGCTCCAGCCTGGCGTGATATCACCGCGCTGCCGGGCGCCTTTGAGCATCAGAATCGGCATGATGGATAAAATCACGCCGCTAAAGACGCCGGCAAAATAGAGTGCATTCACAAACGACACCATGCCGCTGTATGCCAGAATAAATGGCGGGATGGCCACGATAGTCAGCACCATCAGGCGCTTGCGCGGTTGCTCATCGTTGCCGAGGCGAAACTGATCGAAAATATTCGTCAGGAAACTTCCCCCCAGACCCCAGTAAGAAGTCAGCATCGCACACAGGGCAAACAGGTTAGCGGAGAAAAAGGCCCACTCACCGAGCGCCCTGCCCCAGGAGATCGTCGCCACGTCGGAAATATTATCCAGCCCGCTCAGGGCGATCACCGACAGCGGGACCAGCGCCAGCAGGCAGAAAGTCAGCCCCATTCCCACCATAATGGCTTTCGGCAATTTCTCCGGCTTATCCGCAAACCCGCGGGCCATTTCCGGAACGATATACTGCGCCGAGAAACAGAATGCGACCACGTTGAACACCGGCACCATATACAGCCAGTTGCCGTCGAGCAGATAGCGGACCTGGGTCGTCTCTTTGAGCAGCGTCGCCGCCACCAGCACGGCGATCATGACCACCATGCCGATACTGATGAATTTTTCACCTCGCCCGATGGCCTTCAGCCCGAGATAAAGCACGCCTGCCGCCGGGATAAAAAAGAGCGCGCTCCCCAGCGCCGGAGAGATACCGAACAGCGAATGCAGCAGCTTACCGCTTCCGGTCATATAGGCCGTCAGCGCGCCGATGCTGTTCACGCAAACCGACAGGAACATCATCAGCGCCCCGAAGCGCCCGACATAGCGATGCGACAGCCCGCTCAGCTGTAAATGCTTACGGGTGCGCAGCGTCGATTCTGCGACATACAGCATGGTGACCGTCGTCAGGCTGCCGACCACCACCAGCCAGAACAACAGCGGTAAAAAGCCGGCCTTGCTGGACGCATAGGCGATAGACAGAACCCCGGCACCGATATTGGTGCCGACGATCATCGAGACCCCTTCCACGAAGCTAAGGGATTTTGCAGGTACAGCGGTACGCTCCCGGCTGGTGAGAACCGAGGAAAAGGTGGAATGTTCAGACATAATATTTTCCGTTTTATTCCGGCGACAGGCGCCGCCGGAAAAAAGGTGATATCAGGGTGATAAACCACTCACGCTGAGTATGAAAACTCGTGTGCGGCATCCTGTTTTATCTGGCTTCCCTGCCGCCGCACAGGAGTCGGGCACATCATCCCTTCAGGACGCGCGCCAGAATATCCAGCGCTTTTGTAAACTGCGCATCGGGGATAGTTAACGGATACAGGAAACGGATAACGTTGCCATAGACGCCGCAGCTCAGCAGCAGCAGACCATTTTCCTGCGCCTTTTGCTGAATGTGGCGGGTGAACTCCGGTGACGGCGCGCCGGTCTGCGGATCGTTAAATTCCACGGCAACCATTGAGCCCTGGCCGCGAACATCAACAATCGCCGGACAATACTCGCGCGCCTGATTCAGCACCTCTTTCAGGTGGCTGCCAAGCTGTTCCGCACGTTGACACAGCTGCTCTTCTTCAATGACGTCAAGGACCGCATGAGCCGCGGCGACCGCCAGCGGGTTACCGGCATAGGTGCCGCCCAGTCCGCCCGGCGCCGGCGCATCCATCACCTCGGCGCGCCCCACTACGCCTGACAGCGGGAAACCGCCGGCAAGGCTTTTCGCCATCGTCATCAGGTCCGGCTTCACATCGTAATGCTGCATAGCAAACAGCTTGCCGGTGCGGGCAAAACCGGTCTGCACTTCATCGGCAATCAGCAGGATGCCGTGGGTATCGCACAGCGTACGCAGCGCCTGCATAAACTCCGCTGGCGCGACGTTAAAACCGCCTTCGCCCTGAATCGGCTCGAGGATAATTGCCGCCACCTGGTCCGGGGCAATATCGGCTTTAAAGATACGCTCAAGGCTTTTCATCGCCTCATCGGTGGTGATGCCGTGGGCAGCATTCGGGTATACCCCGTGATAAACCGAACCAGGGAACGGTCCAAAACCGATTTTGTAAGGCGCGACTTTACCGGTCAGCGCCATGGTCATAAAGGTACGCCCGTGAAAGCCGCCGCCAAAAGTAATCAGCCCCGGACGGCCGGTATAAGCGCGGGCAATCTTCACCGCATTTTCCACGGCTTCCGCACCGGTGGTGAAGAAAGCGGTTTTGGCCGGGCCATCGACCGGCGCCAGCGCGTTAATGCGCTCCGCCAGCGAAACATAGCTTTCGTAAGGGACAATCTGATACGCCGTATGGGTAAAGGCCTCCAGCTGCTGCGCGACGGCGGCAACAATTTTCGGGTGGCGATGGCCGGTATTGAGCACGGCGATTCCCGCAGCAAAATCAATCACCTCGTTACCTTCCACATCCCACAGCGTAGCATTCTCCGCCTTCTCAACAAAGTAATTGCACATTACGCCTACGCCGCGCGGCGTCGCCTGCTGGCGACGTTGATTCAGTTCTGAACTTTTCACCCTCGAATCTCCTGTCATGTGTGTCACGTTATCGCAACAATCTCGAAACTATGTCGTTTATTTACACAGGAGTTGGCCCTATAATCGAGTACCAATTTAGATTATCTGAGGGATCCAATTGCGCTCACTCGTCGGTGACCTTGTGCTGGTCAGATTGCAGGAGGAGACAGACCCGCTGCTGCATAAACGCTTATACAACGCGGTTCGTCGCTCGATTCTGGACGGTTCTTTAGCGCCCCATAGCCGCCTGCCCCCCTCGCGAGATCTGGCCGGGGAGCTCGGCGTTTCAAGAAACACCATATTAACAACTTATGAACAATTGCAGGCGGAAGGATATGTGGTTTCCCGCCGCGGAAGCGGCACATTCGTCGCGAAAACCGGGCCGGATATTTCTCTTTCTACTGGCAGCATCGCCGAAAACAGCAGCGACTTGACGGCAACCCCCTTTTTGTCGCGCCGCGGGCAACAGCTGCTCAGCCACGTCAGCGCCAGCCCGCGCCAGTGGGGAGCGTTTATCCCTGGCGTACCGGACGTCAATGCTTTCCCCCACCCGCTATTTAGCAAGATTCAGGCCCGTATCAGCCGCCGCCCGAAACCCGAGCGACTGAGCTACAGCTGTAACGGCGGTACGCCGGAACTGCAGCAGGCGTTAGTGGATTACCTGCGCGTGTCCCGAGGCGTTCACTGCCAGGCAGATCAAATTCTTATTACGGAAGGGATCCATCAGGCAATCGATCTGGTGACGCGTATGCTCTGCGATAGTGGCGATCTGGCGTGGGTCGAGGAGCCCTCCTACTGGGGGATCCGTCACGTGCTGGCGATGAATGATGTGCGGGTCAATCCCATTACCGTCGATGCCAACGGCCTGTGCCCGCCGGAGACAGTTGAGGCGGCGCCGCACCTGATTTTTGTCACCCCATCGCATCAGTATCCGCTGGGGGCGGTGATGAGCCTGGAGCGCCGTCAGCGCCTGTTGGCTCTGGCGCGCCAGCACGGCTGCTGGATCGTCGAGGATGATTACGACAGCGAATTTCGCTTTTCCGGCCAGCCGATTCCGGCGCTGCAGGGACTGATTGCCGACGCGCCGGTCGTCTATATCGGAACATTCAGTAAGACTCTCTACCCGGGGCTGCGGTTGGGGTATGTCGTGCTGCCGCGTCCGCTGATTGGCGATCTGAAAAGCGCCCATGCCGAACTCTATCGCGGCGGCCACTCGCTGATTCAGATGGCGCTGGCGGAATTCATTAACGCGGGCCATTACTCCGCCCATATCCGACGAATGCGCCTGCTGTACAGCCGCCGTCGCGCCTGCCTGACCGAGCTGATTCAGCGCTATTGCAGCCCGCAGGCGCTGTCAGATTTCAGCGATAACGCCGGTCTGCATCTGATCCTCAACTTGCCAGACGACGCGGACGATGTCGCGATCGCCAGACAGGCCAATGCCCACAATATTCTGGTGCGTCCGCTCTCGCGCTACTATCTGACGGAAGAACGTAAGAAGGGGCTATTGATGGGCTTTGCCAGCCTGGCAGAAGCGCAAATGGAGCCGGCCTTCCGTATCCTGCTGGCATGTCTGCAGACGCTATGCCCGCAGGTGCTGGCCGAAAAAGCAGACGCAGAAAAACAAAACGCCCCAACGTAATGTGGGGCGTTATCGGGTGCCTGCACAGAGGCGAGTATGTACGCTGTTGCGTTATGCTTCGATGGCAGTACGCAGTTTCTTCATCGCGTTCTTTTCCAGCTGGCGCACGCGCTCAGCCGACACGCCATAGCGATCCGCCAGTTCCTGCAGCGTCGACTTATTGTCTTCGTCCAGCCAGCGGGCGCGGATAATGTCCTGGCTACGCTCGTCCAGACCTTGCATCGCGTCGGTCAGCTTGTTGGCCGCCTGCTCTTCCCAGTTATCATCTTCAATGCCATCGGCAAAGTTAGACGTTTTATCCTGCAGGTAGAGCACCGGTGCCATCGGCTGGCTATCGGACTCGTCGTCCGACGACATGTCGAAGGTCATGTCCTGCGCCGCCATACGGGATTCCATTTCACGTACGTCTTTGCTCGACACGCCCAGCTCACGGGCCACTATCTCGACTTCATCCTGGTTAAACCAGCCCAGACGCTGCTTAGTTTTACGCAGGTTAAAGAACAGCTTACGCTGCGCTTTGGTGGTCGCGACTTTCACAATACGCCAGTTACGCAGAACGTATTCGTGAATTTCAGCCTTAATCCAGTGTACGGCGAAGGAAACCAGACGCACGCCCACTTCCGGGTTGAAACGACGCACGGCTTTCATCAGGCCAATGTTGCCTTCCTGAATCAGATCCGCCTGCGGCAGGCCATAGCCCGAGTAATTACGAGCAATATGAACAACAAAGCGCAGGTGAGACAGGATCAGCCTTTTCGCTGCTTCCAGATCGCCCTGGTAATGCAGCTTTTCAGCAAGCTCCCGCTCTTCATCAGCCGATAACATCGGCCAGCTGTTCGCAGCCCGGATATACGATTCCAGGTTACCAACGGGGGCTAAAGCTAAAGTTTGCATATCTTTGGTCATTCAAATCCTCTCAATCGATATCGTCTGACGTGATGGTTCCCATGAGATGAGCAACAAACATGCCAGCGTTTATGAGCAACGAGAATATCACCCACATTAGTATCAGACAGTGATTTTATCCACAAGTTCCATGCAACGATGTGAATAGATTACGCACAAAATGTGACATGGAAATGAAACGTAGGGAAGAGACAACAGGGACTCTTTCCCTGCAGAGAGACATTCATCAGTGCAGGGAAAGATTATATCAGACTTTTTTTAATCGGGGGTAAAGTGACGTAAATGTTGCACGGTAGCCAGCCAGGCCGCCACCCAGCCAATCATCGAGCAGACAATCAGCATCAGCAGACACTCGTCGAAGCCTAACCCGCTGAGTTCAAACTTGGTTCCAAACACCTGCGCGACTTCCGTCACCGCGGACGACAGGCGCATCACCATAATTTCCGACAAAATCAGCGATAAAAAGGCACCGCAGAAGCCCAGCAGCGCACCGCCATACAGGAACGGACGCAGGATGAAGCCGTCGGTCGCGCCAATCAGTTTTTGCACGTTAATGGTATCGCGACGAGCAAAAATGCTCAGGCGTACGCTGTTGCCGATAACGAGGAACACAGCCGCCACCATCAGCACGCCAATCAGCGCCGACACCCGGCCCACCAGCCCGGTCAACGAGGAGAGGCGGGCAAACCAGCTGTCATCCATACGCACTTCGTCCACGCCCTGAATGTGCGTCACGCGATCGCGCAGCGTATTCAGCGCATTGGTGCTCTGGAAATCCAGCTTCGGCACGACAATCGCGACGGCCGGAAGGGGGTTCTCTTCCAGCATATCCAGCGCGCCACCAAAGCCAGACCAGTTGCGGAACTCGCCAAGCGCTTCATCCCGCGACAGATAGTTCACCTTCTCTACGCCTTGTTCTGCCTGGAGCTGGCCAACCACTCGCGCCGCCGCGTCATCGTCCAGCGTTTTCTCAAGATAAACGGTGATCTGCGGCGACGGGTAGTACTGCGCCGCCGCGCTGTTGACGTTCTTGTACACCATGTAGCACACGCTTGGTAGCGTCAGCGAAATGGCGATAACCATAATGGTCAGGAAGGTAGCCAGCGGCGTACTTTTTAAATCCTGGACCGCACCATGCCAGGCATAGCGAACCTGTTCGTTAAAGACATTGCTCTTACGGGAAGCCGGGCCCGGCGCTGCTTTTGGCCGCTTCGGCGCATTACGCCCACCGCCGCCGCCCGCGCCTGCGCCATTGCGGAGGCGATCGAGCCTGCTACCGAACTGGCGAATCTGGTTTATTGCGTCGCGCTTATTCACCCCAATGGCCTCCATGCATATGACCGTCGCTCAGGGTCAGCATGCGATACGAGCGGCTGGAAATCAGCCCCAGGTCGTGCGTCGCCATCAGAACCGTTACGCCTACGCGGTTAAACTCCTCAAACAGGCGTAAAATCCCTTCCGAGAGCGCCTCGTCGAGGTTACCGGTAGGTTCATCCGCCAACAACACCGCAGGCTTATTGACCACCGCGCGGGCAATCCCCACGCGCTGCTGTTCGCCGCCGGAGAGTTGAATAGGGAGGTTTTTCGCTTTGTCCAGCAGCCCGACCTTGTCCAGCGCCGCCGACACACGGCGACGAATATCATCGCCGCTGGCGCCGGCAATAATCAGCGGAATAGCGACATTATCAAACACCGTACGGTCCATCAGCAGGTGGTGGTCCTGGAAAATCATGCCGATCTGACGGCGCAAAAACGGCACCTCACGGCTTTTCAGGCGGCTAATATCGTGGCCGCCGAATAAGATTTTCCCGGCGCTCGGCCGTTCAATACCGCAGATAAGCTTAAGCAGGGTACTTTTCCCCGCGCCGGAGTGGCCGGTCAGAAATGCCATCTCGCCCGACTGCAGGTGGAAATTCACCCCCTGCAGCGCTTGTCTCCCACCGAGATAGGCTTTGCTGACTTGTTCAAAGCGAATCATGATTAATCCTCTCGGGCAAAAAGTGCCTCAATAAAGTCGCCCGCATTAAACGGACGCAGATCCTCAATACGTTCACCGACGCCAATGTAGCGAATCGGAATACCGAACTGGTCGGCGACCGAGAAGATAACCCCACCTTTCGCGGTACCGTCCAGCTTAGTCAACGTGATGCCGGTCAAGCCAACGGCTTCATGGAACAGTTTGGCCTGGCTAATCGCGTTTTGCCCGGTGCTGGCATCGATGGTCAGCATGACCTCATGCGGCGCATCTTCATCCAGTTTTTTCATCACCCGGACAATTTTCTTCAGCTCTTCCATCAGGTGCGATTTATTCTGCAGACGACCCGCGGTATCGGCGATCAGCACGTCAACATTTCGCGCCTTCGCGGCCTGAATAGCATCGAAGATCACTGATGCCGAGTCCGCGCCGGTATGCTGAGCAATCACCGGAATGTTGTTGCGCTGACCCCAGACCTGCAGCTGTTCTACCGCCGCGGCACGGAAGGTGTCCCCGGCCGCCAGCATCACCGATTTACCCTGCTGTTCGAACTGACGCGCCAGCTTACCGATAGTGGTGGTTTTACCCACGCCGTTCACGCCCACCATCAGAATAACAAATGGCGTTTTCCCTTCAACATTCAGCGGCTCATCCACTTTCGCAAGGATATCGCCCATCTCTTCTTTCAGCAGGCCATACAGCGCTTCCGCATCACGTAGCTGCTTACGGCTGGCGCCTTCGGTAAGATTGGTAATGATCTTACGGGTCGTTTCCACGCCGACGTCAGCAATCAGCAGCTGCTCTTCCAGCTCTTCAAACAGATCATCGTCGATTTTTTTGCCGCGGAACAGACTGATAAATCCGGAACCGAGGTTCTGTTTGGTTTTAATCAGGCTGCGTTTCAGACGGGCGAAAAAGCCCTCTTTCGTCGGTTTTTCCTGCTCCTGCTGAGCGGAATCATCCGGCTGACTCTGTTCTTCCGTTTCAACAACCTCTTTATCATCAATAGGTTGAGTGGAGAGCGCCAGAGCTTCAAGCTCTTCATCAGACAGAGCAGATTCAGGCTGCTCCTCACCGCGCGGCTCATCACTCACCGCGTCGTCCACGGCAGCGACTTGCGGCTCATCCGTCACCGCTTCCGGCGTCTGCCCTGCTACCGCTTCCGCGACAACCGGCTGAGCGATCGCATCTTCGACCAGCGACTCCGGAGCAGCGAGGTCTTCCGCCGGCAGCTTTTCAGCAACCGTCTCTTCAGCAGCGGTCTCAGCCACAACCTGTTCAACGGCAGCCTCTTCGACCCACGTACTGGCGGCTGGCGCTTCGTCAATAGCAGCGTGCGGCTGAGGGATCGCTTCGACTTCGGCCGGGGCTTCAACCGCAGGCGTCACCGGCTCAGAGTGCGGTAATTCGCTCTCAACAACCTGTTCAGTCACCTCAACGACATCGGCCGCAAAAGCTTCCGCGTCCTCTTTCTCCACCGTAGAAGCGCTTACCGTATCCGCTTCTGGTGCCGCCACCGTCTCAGCAGGCAACGCTGTAGCCGAATGCTGTTCGGCAACGTCGGTTTGCCCTTCTACTTTCTGTTCGGTCTCGGTTTCCTGCGCCTGTTCTTTTTGTCCAAAGCCCAGCCAGGAAAAGAAGCCACGTTTTTTCTCTTTTGCCATTTGCGACGACACTCCCGCTGTTTATTCATGGCACAGCTTCGGCATAACAATAGCGGAAGCTGAAAAATGATGAAATTAGTCGGATAGTCTATCACTTAACTTAACTCGCATCACCGCCCCCGGATTAAGGTTTCGTCATCCGCGTTCGATCGCTAGAATAGCGGGCTGAAAGTGGAGACCTGAGCAACGAGATGAAGAAACCAAACCACACGGGCAGCGGCCAGATCCGTATTATTGGTGGGCAATGGCGGGGGCGGAAATTACCGGTGCCCGAGAGCCCGGGCCTGCGCCCGACTACCGACCGGGTCCGTGAAACCCTTTTTAACTGGCTGGCGCCTGTCATGGTCGATGCGCACTGCCTCGATTGCTTTGCCGGCAGCGGCGCCCTCGGGCTGGAAGCGCTGTCGCGCTATGCGGGCAGCACCACGCTGCTGGAAATGGAGCGCGGCGTCGCTCAACAGTTGCAAAAAAACCTGGCGACCCTGAAAGCCAGCCATGGCAAGGTGGTCAATACCAATACGCTCAGCTACCTTAATCAGCCAGGCACGCCGCACCATATCGTGTTTGTCGATCCGCCTTTCCGCAAAGGTCTGCTGGAAGAGACGCTGCGTCTGCTGGAAAATAACGGCTGGCTCGCCGATGAAGCGCTCATCTACGTTGAGAGCGAAGTCGAAAATGGCTTACCGCCGGTGCCGACATGCTGGCATCTGTATCGTGAGAAAGTGGCCGGACAGGTCGCCTACCGTCTCTATCAACGTGAGGCAAAAGGAGAAAATCATGCTGATTAATTTTGGCCGCGTGTTGATGCTGTGCGTCTGGGCATTTTTATTATTAAACCTGTTTCAGCCTTTCCCGAAGCCGCTGAACATCTTCGTTAACGTTGCTCTGATCTTTATGATCCTGATGCACGGTCTGCAGCTGACGCTGCTGAAGGCCACTCAGCCGAAAGATGCCCCGCCGCTGGGCCGTTTTGAACAGGTCCGTATTTTTATCTTTGGCGTGTTTGAACTGGTGGCCTGGCAGAAAAAACTCAAGGCCACGCTACGTAAGAAGTAACCTCGTGGGCTCAAGGTTCTGGCGTAAACGCGACAAACCTTGAGCCTTTGTAGCTCAGCGTTCCCCGGTCACCGACGCTGAGCGCATGATATTGCGCCGCCTCAAGCCGAAAACTGACTTCCAGGCCACCGGTTTCCGGCCTGAAGCTCACGTCATAGCGCATATCGCTGCCGGCGGGGGCTACGGTTTGCTGGCGCGACCGGCGATCGTTGAGCACCTTCTCCCGCTTGTTACTCACCACCACCCGCTTTTGTAGCAGCGGCGCGGCGTCGTTAGCCATATTTTCCCGTCGTTGCTGTACATAGCGTACCGATGCGGCCACCACAATAATGGCGACGACGATAATAAAAAACAGGGGAACCTTGCTCATTCATCTCACCCATAAGAATTCTCAGGAATAAGCATACCGCGCCTTGATTAACGTTGTCATCTGCCCGCCCGAACCACTACACTAAGTTTCAGTACTGCCAATACACCACTCACTTAATAATAACAGATACAAGGACTTACTATGCTTTGGTCGTTTATTGCTGTCTGTTTCTCCGCATGGCTTTTCGTCGATGCGTCCTATCGCGGCCCCACGTGGCAGCGCTGGGTTTTTAAACCCGTCACGCTGATCCTGCTGCTGCTGCTGGCCTGGCAGGCGCCAATGTTCAACGCTATCAGCTACCTGGTACTCGCCGGGCTGTGCGCTTCGCTGCTGGGCGATGCATTAACGCTGCTGCCGCGCCAGCGGGTGATGTATGCGGTGGGGGCCTTTTTCCTGTCGCATCTGCTGTACACGATCTGGTTTGCCAGCCAGATGACGATGTCGTTTTTCTGGCCGCTGCCGCTGGTGCTGCTGGTTATCGGCGCGCTGCTGCTTGCGGTTATCTGGAGCCGGCTGGAAGATCTGCGCATGCCGGTTTTCACCTTTATCGGCATGACCCTGGTGATGGTCTGGCTGGCCGGTGAGCTGTGGTTCTTCCGCCCGACGGATACCGCATTCTCAGGCTTCGCCGGTGCGACATTCCTGCTGTTGAGTAATATTGTCTGGCTGATCAGCCACTATCGCCGTCGCTTCCGCGCCGATAACGCCATCGCCGCCGCCTTCTACTTTGCCGGCCACTTTCTGATCGTCCGCGCGCTGTATCTGTAATTTTGCGCTTGACTCTGGAGTCGACTCCAGAGTGTATCCTTCTGGTAATGAGAAAATTATCATTACCGGGAGGGTCCCATGTCGACTCCAGAAACGCAGGATAAAAAAGTCCCACAGTTCTCGTCATTCAAATTAAAGCCGGTTGTCGCCCAGGCTGACAGCTGCTGCACGGAATCTGGCTGTGCCGCCGATAACGCCGCCGACAGCGATGGGTTAAACGAGGCGCGCTATCGCTGGCTGGTTGAAGGCATGGACTGCGCCGCCTGCGCCCGTAAAGTCGAAACGGCGGTGCGCCAGGTACCCGGCGTCAACCAGGTGCAGGTTCTGTTTGCCACCGAAAAACTGCTGGTCAACGCCGATGCCGATATTCGCACTGCCGTCGAAAGCGCGGTACGTGCCGCGGGCTATACGCTGCGCGATGAAAGCGCCCCGCCGCCGGAAACCTCACCTCTGCGCGAGAACCTGCCGCTGATAACGCTGGTACTACTGATGGCGCTGAGCTGGGGTCTGGAGCAGCTCAACCACCCCTTCGGCGAGCTGGCATTCATTGCTACCACGCTTGTGGGTCTGTGGCCCGTCGCTCGTCAGGCTTTGCGCCTGATCCGCAGCGGTAGCTGGTTTGCCATTGAAACACTGATGAGCGTCGCCGCCATCGGGGCACTGTTTATCGGCGCAACGGCCGAAGCCGCGATGGTGCTGCTGCTGTTTATGGTTGGCGAGCGCCTTGAAGGCTGGGCGGCCAGCCGTGCCCGCCAGGGGGTAAGCGCGCTGATGGCGTTAAAACCCGATACCGCCACTCGCCTGCGTGACGGCGTGCGGGAAACCGTCGCCCAGCGCGATCTCCGCCCTGGAGACGTAATTGAAGTCGCAGCAGGTGGTCGCCTGCCCGCCGATGGTCAGCTACGCACGCCGTTCGCCAGCTTCGATGAAAGTGCCTTAACCGGTGAGTCGGTGCCGGTCGAGCGTCGCTCCGGAGAACGCGTGGCGGCAGGCGCCACCAGCGTCGACCGTCTGGTGCAACTGACGGTGATTTCTGAGCCGGGCGACAGCGCCATTGACCGCATTCTGAAGCTGATTGAAGAAGCGGAGGAACGTCGGGCGCCGATTGAACGCTTTATCGATCGTTTCAGCCGGATTTACACACCGGCCATTATGGTCGTCGCCCTGCTGGTCGCCATCGTACCGCCGCTGTTCTTTGCCGCCGCCTGGCTACCGTGGATCTACAAAGGTCTGACGCTGCTGCTGATCGGCTGTCCTTGTGCGCTGGTCATTTCCACTCCGGCGGCCATTACTTCCGGGCTGGCGGTGGCGTCGCGTCGCGGTGCCCTGATTAAAGGCGGCGCAGCGCTTGAGCAACTGGGTCGCATACGTCAGGTGGCTTTTGATAAGACCGGGACGCTAACCGTCGGCCAACCGCGCGTCACCGCCGCCATCGCCCTGAATGACGTGGATGAAAATGACTTGCTGGCGCTGGCGGCGGCAGTGGAACAAGGCTCCAGCCACCCGCTGGCGCAGGCCATCGTGCGCGAAGCCCAGCAGCGCCAGCTGACGATTCCGTCTGCCCGCGGTCAGCGCGCACTGGCGGGTTCGGGCATTGAAGCCGAAGTCGACGGTCATCAGATACTGATTTGCGCGGCAGGCAACGACGCCGCCGCAGAGCATGAGGCGCAGATTCAGCAGCTGGAGAGCGCGGGTCAGACGGTTGTGCTGGTACTGCGCGAACAGTCTCTGCTCGGCATTCTGGCGCTGCAGGATACGCTGCGAGACGACGCCCGTCAGGCGGTCGACGATCTGCATCGTCTGGGGGTGCAGGGCGTAATTCTGACCGGTGATAACCCGCGGGCGGCTGCCGCCATTGCCGGGGAACTGGGGCTGGAATTCCGTGCCGGGCTGCTGCCGGCCGATAAAGTGGAGGCGGTCACGGCGCTCAATGCCGCTGCGCCGCTGGCGATGGTCGGTGACGGGATTAATGACGCGCCGGCAATGAAGGCCGCCACCATTGGTATCGCCATGGGCAGCGGAACCGACGTGGCGCTGGAAACCGCCGATGCCGCCCTGACGCATAACCGCTTAACCGGTCTGGCACAGATGATTTCCCTGGCCCGCGCCACCCACGCCAATATTCGGCAGAACATTGCGATTGCGCTTGGCTTAAAGGGAATTTTTCTTATCACTACGCTGCTCGGACTGACCGGGCTGTGGCTGGCGGTGCTGGCCGATACGGGGGCAACGGTGCTGGTGACCGCTAACGCCCTGCGACTGTTACGTAAGAAGTAAGCGGAAAGACCCCGGTGGCGCGTTGCTAACCGGGACTACGGAAGCGTGCGTTTTTTGGACTTTATAGCCCCGCCTCCGGGAAGACGGCCTGCGGCAATCGCACCGTTTACCCCCGGTGGCGCGCTGCTTACCGGGGCTACGGGAGCGTGCGGTCTTTGGATTTTGTAGCCCGGACAGGGGCATTGCCCCGCCTCCGGGAGAGGCACGCAAACCCGTGCTTAATGGCTTTTACGAATCAGATAGCGATAGGGCAGCGCCGCGGTTTCTTGCGCCAGCAGCTCATGCTCCATAAAGCGGCAAAAACCCGGAATATCACGGGTTGTCGCCGGATCGTCGGCGATAATCAGCAGCGTTTCGCCCACCGGCATTGTACGTACGGTCTTACGCACCATCATTACCGGCTCCGGGCAACGCAGGCCCTGAGCATCCAGAGTGTGGTCAGGGCTGGAGAAAAGTTCGGTCATTTTCATCTCACATCAACAAAACGGCCCTAGTTTACCCCCACTTTTCCGCTACGCAAGTCAGGTTAACGTTTGCGCGAAAAACAACCATTGCAATACCCGCTCAACGCAGTATCATTCTGCCGCTTCAAACTGGTACTCGTGGGTTGGCAAAACACGGCACGAGTATTGATTTATTGGGTTCCCTCACCCCAATCACTAAAAAGGTCACAATATGAGTCCATTTACAACGTCACAGCGTCAAAAAGCGCTGGTCTGGCTTTCTCTTTTTCATTTGCTGGTTATCACCTCCAGCAACTATCTGGTGCAGCTCCCGATCTCCATTTTTGGTTTTCATACCACCTGGGGCGCGTTCAGCTTTCCGTTTATCTTCCTCGCCACCGATCTGACGGTGCGGATTTTCGGCGCGCCGCTGGCACGACGCATTATCCTGGCGGTGATGGTCCCGGCGCTGCTGATCTCCTATGGCATCTCGTCCCTGTTTTATATGGGCGAATGGCAAGGCTTTGCCGCGCTGACCCACTTTAACCTGTTCGTCGCCCGTATCGCCGCCGCCAGTTTCATGGCCTACGCGCTGGGCCAGATCCTCGATGTCCACGTCTTTAACCGCCTGCGTCAAAACCGCCGCTGGTGGCTGGCGCCGACCGCCTCGACCCTGTTCGGCAACGTCAGCGATACCCTGGCCTTTTTCTTCATCGCTTTCTGGCGTAGTCCGGACCCGTTTATGGCGGCGAACTGGGGAGAAATCGCGATTGTCGACTACAGCTTCAAGGTACTGATTAGCATTGTTTTCTTCCTGCCGATGTATGGCATGTTGTTGAATATGCTGCTGAAAAAACTGGCAGATAAATCTGATTTATCCGCATTGCAGCCAGGTTAAGAGTACTCGCAGGTTGATGTGATAAGATAAGCGAATGAGCCGTTAATGGCCGTTTATCGAAAGGAAGATGTCAATGCGCAATTTGGTTAAATATGTCGGTATTGGCCTGCTGGTTATGGGGCTTGCGGCCTGTGATAACAGCGACACAAAAACGCCGACTGCCGGGGCTGCTGCGGAAAGCAACGCCAGCGGACAAAATATCAGCCTGCTGGATGGCAAGCTGAGTTTTTCCCTGCCAGCAGGAATGACCGATCAGAGCGGCAAGCTGGGTACCCAGGCCAATAACATGCACGTCTATTCTGACGCCACCGGACAGAAAGCGGTGATCGTGATTGTTGGTGACAGCACCAATGAAGAATTGAGCGTGCTGGCTCAACGCCTGGAAGATCAGCAGCGCAGCCGCGATCCACAGCTGCAGGTTGTCACCAATAAATCGATTGATATCAAAGGCCACACGCTGCAGCAGCTGGACAGCATCATCTCCGCCAAAGGCCAGACCGCCTGGTCTTCCGTCATTCTCGGCAAGGTTGACGATAAGCTGCTGACCCTGCAGATCACGCTGCCGGCAGACAATCAGCAGCAGGCGCAAAGCGCAGCTGAAAACATCATCAATACCCTCGTCATCCAGTAACTACTGGCCTGACGTAGCGGCCTCCGGTGACACCGCCGGGGGCCGTTTTTTTAACCGCCAGCTCAGCAACAGCGCCACCGCCACCAGCCCCGCCGCCGCCAGATAAATGGTGGAAATCCCGGCCCATGCCATCAGCAGCCCGGCCAGCGGCCCGGTAATGCCTAAAGACAGATCCATAAATACCGTATAGGTCGCCAGCGCCGAGCCCTGATTCTGCTGCGGCACCGCCTTCACCGCCACCACCCCCAGCGCAGGGAAGACCAGTGAAAAACCGGCGCCAGCAAAGAAGGTCCCGACTTTGGCGATCGATGAAGTCTCAGCCAACCCCACCAGCAGAAGTCCGACAATCTCAACGCTAAAGCACAGCATCGCGACGTTCAGTCCCCCCAGACGATTAATGCCATTGGGGAACAGCAGACGCGTGCCAACAAACGCGCAGCTAAATAGCGTCAGCGCAAACGCCGCGCCGTCCCAGCCTTTGGCGTCGTAAAACAGGGTAATAAACGTCGCGATCGTGCCAAACCCGGCGGAAGCCAATGCCAGCGCCATCCCATACGGCCAGACCCGGCCCAGCACGGCGCGAAACGTCATCGCTTTGCCCTTCGTCGCTCTGACCGCCGCCCTCGGCAGCGCGCACAGAATAGCGACCAGCGCCACGGCCATAATCGCCCACGCCAGCCCCGGCAGCCCGACAAGGGAGTAACAGAGCACGCCGAGCGGCGCCCCCATCGCCATCGCCCCGTAAGTCACGATTCCGTTCCACGAAATCACCCGCCCGATATGCAGCGAGCCCACCACCCCCACTCCCCATAGCGTTGAACCAGTACCGGCAAAGCTTTGCCCGATACCGAGAATCACCCGGCCGAGGCACAGCAGAGCCAGGCTAAGGATCGGCCAGCCGCTGCCGACGGCCGCCAGCAGATAGCTCAAACCGCTGAGAAAACAGCCGCACAGCCCGAAGATCACGATCTTTTTCGGCCCAAGGAGATCGGCGTAGCGTCCGGCATGAGGGCGGCTGAGGAGAGTGGCAAAATATTGCAGGCTAATGACCAGGCCGGCCCAGAACGCGCTAAATCCCATTACATCATGGACATAGCCCGGCAGAACGGCCAACGGCAGGCCAATTGTCAGGTAGCTGGCAAAATTAAACATCACCACGGAGACAACCCGCAGATTAAGGCGCACTCCATTGAGCGCCGGTTCGTCAACGGGTTCGGGCATTGGGTCCACCTGACTTTTACAACAATGTTTCACTATTACCACGTCGTCTGCTCAAAAGCAGCCCGCGGCGCAGAAATTCGCGCTCGACGGGCCGCACGGTCAATCTCAGCATCGAGTACAGCGTCTGCCAGCAAGTGCTGCCAGAGGATAACTGACGGTCATTTTCGCTCCGCCACGGGATGAATGTTTTTGTCGCTAGCCGGAACAGGCCGGCAAGAGAGCCCCATTCGTCAGGAGCAAATGTGAATAGCCGAAGGCGGCGTCGGGTGAGGAGCAAGACTCGCCCGGGAACACCGATAACCCGGTCAGCGGAGTGAACGGACGTCGCCAACACACATGCCACTGGCAATCTACGACATATTTATTTAAATACCGTCAGCGATCTACCTGAATATCCCCCGCGAATTAACGGTCTGGCGAATAATAATGTCAAGGGTATAAGCTTCGGGAATTCCCGCCATGTCGTTAAAATTCAACCTCATCAAACCATTCATTATCACTCATAACTGCTGGTGGCCTCGCTCGCTATCCTTTATGATGAAAACCGTCTCATCTTAAGACAACACGGAAATCCATACCGGATATTTATCCGGAACGATATGGCGACTGACATTCATTTTTAACGTCAGCCATTTCATTGTATTACCGGTAATTTGACAGGGAGTGTTCATGAAAAAGTATGTGCAGTGGTTCGCCGCTATTGCGGTTGCAGGCGCGTTGGCCGGCTGTGCGCGCACCGCGCCGGTGGAGCAAATCCAGACCGCCGTGAGCGCCGGTCATACTGAGGATCAGGTGAAACAGGCCATTCTGCGGGCCGGCGTGCAGCGCCAGTGGATCATGTCGCAAACCGCGCCTGGCGCGATCGCCGCGCGTCAGCAGGCTCGCGACCATGTCGTTGAGGTCCGTATTAATTACTCCGCCAGCGGTTATTCTATTCACTACGTCAGCAGCAGCAATATGATGGCCTCCGGTGGGAAAATCCATAAAAACTATAACCGCTGGGTCCACAATCTGGATAAAGATATTCAGGTAAATTTAGCCGCTGGTTCGAGCCTGTGATTGTCCACGTCATCTCAGCCCATCATTGATTCAGGAGTCAGCGCGCAAATGCTGACTCCTGAAGAGGAACAGGATCAGAGACTATTCTGATGCGAGACCGGTTTCGGCATTATCCTATGTATTCGTTTGCCACCCGGTAGAATATGTGGCGGAAATGTCAGAGTCAGGTCACAGACCTGTTGATGGAATAACAGAATATCTCTCTCAGGCGCGAATAGTTACCATAATAAATTGCGCTGGCATGTGAAAATATCGAAAATACGCCCTGACTTCGCCGCATAAATTGCCATACGGTGAATACGCTTGCCGATATGCCCTCAGTCTCATTCTGAGGCCGGATATCCGGTCGGCCAAAAGCGGAACGGTAAACAATCCAGGCCGGTAATACATCGTTGGTCCAGGCGTTAGCCATACTGTATACGCGTGCCACAACAAAAATAAAAAGTGCCGTTAAAAATGGCACTAAGATCACCGATTTATCGCGGATACGCGTTGATGAAATTTGCACTAAACATAGTTGACTGGCAGGGCAGAGCCCCGGGAATGAGCGAAGCGACACAGTGGCAGCAATGGTCACGGCATCCGCACGCCTTCGATCCCTCAGCCCCGCAGGCAAAATTAACCGAATTACCGATGATGACCGCCAGACGTCTTAGCTCCGGCAGTAAACTCGCCGTTGAGTGCGGGCTGGCAATGCTGCGCCGTCATCAAATCGACGCCATACTGTACACCAGTCGCCACGGCGAACTTGAACGCAATTATCGTATTCTCCACGCCCTGGCGCAGCAGCAGGCCATCTCCCCGACCGACTTTGCCCTCTCCGTCCATAATTCGGCGGTGGGCAATCTGACGATTGCCGCACAGCGGCCGATCGTTTCCTCCTCTCTGTCGGCCGGGCGGGATACCTTCCAGCAAGGGCTATGCGAAGTCATGTGCCTGCTGCAGGCAGGCTATCAGCGGGTATTAATGGTGGATTTCGACGGCTACCTGCCCGAGTTTTATCATCCGCAGCTATCGCCAGAAATGCCGACCTGGCCCTATGCGCTGGCGCTGGTGATTGAAGCCGGGACGGCGCTGCGCTGTGTCACCCGTCGCGGCGAAACGTCCGCAGAGACCGCGCTACCGCAAAGCCTGTTATTTTTACAACACTATTTGCAGGACAGCCCCACCTTTACCCTGCCCGGCGAGCGCGTGCAGTGGCAATGGAGCCGCGCATGAACCCTATCCTGGCACGTCTGAACCGGGTCTGGCGGGGAGCCATGACCGGCGTCTGTTTCGCCTTGTTCGGTCTTGGTGGACTGCTGCTGTCCCTCATCTGGTTCAACCTGCTGCTGATCGTTATCAGGAACAAACCCCGTCGCCGTCGCCTGGCGCGGCGCAGCATTGCCGCCAGTTTCCGCCTCTTTTTGGCGGTGGTCAGAGCCGTCGGCGTGCTGGATTACCGCATTGAAGGCGGTGATATTCTACGCCAGGAGCGAGGCTGTCTGGTGGTGGCCAACCATCCCAGCCTGATCGACTACGTGATGCTGGCTTCGATCATGCCGGAAACCGACTGCATGGTAAAAAGCAGCCTGCTGAAGAACCCGTTCGTCAGCGGCGTGATTCGCGCAGCGGATTATCTGCTTAATGACCAGGCGGATTCGCTGCTGCCCGCCAGTCTGAGCCGCCTTCAGCAGGGGGATACCATTTTGATTTTCCCCGAAGGCACGCGGACGCGCCCCGGTGAACAGATGACGTTACAGCGCGGCGCGGCCAATATTGCCGTGCGCTGCGCCAGCGATTTACGGGTCGTGACAATCCGCTGCAGCGAGCACATGCTTGGCAAGCAGTGCAAGTGGTACGATGCGCCGCCCACCAAACCTCTGTTTACGATTGAGGTGCGGGAGCGGATACGTATCAACCAGTTTTTCGATGCCAGCTCACAGACGCCATCGCTGGCGGCACGGCAGCTAAATCGGCATCTTTTGCTTCAATTACAATCAGGTACTACGCCTACTTCAGGAATTAATGATGCAAGCGCTCTATCTTGAAATTAAAAATCTCATAATTACTACGTTGAATCTGGAAGAACTGTCGGCTGACGACATTGACACCGATGCGGCACTCTTTGGCGATGGCCTGGGTCTGGATTCCATCGACGCCCTGGAACTGGGGCTGGCGGTAAAAAACCGCTACGGCGTGGTGCTCTCCGCCGAAAGCGACGAGATGCGCCAGCATTTCTTCTCCGTTGCCACCCTGGCCGCGTTTATCGACGCTCAACGTACCTGAGGCTCGCCCCATGACTGAATCACATGATATTTATGCCGACGTCTCGGCACTGCTGGTTAAGCTGTTCGAGATCGATCCTGAAGACATCAAACCGGAAGCGCGGCTGTACGAAGACCTGGAGCTGGATAGCATCGACGCGGTCGATATGATCGTCCACCTGCAGAAGAAAACCAGCAAGAAAATCAAAGCAGAAGAATTTAAAGCCGTGCGTACCGTGCAGGATGTGGTTGATGCCCTCGAACGCCTGTCCCGGGAAGCCTGATCCGCATGTCGGGGGCACTTCCACGCAAGGGTATTCTGCTGCTGACAAGCCTGCTCCTGCTGGCCTGGCCTGGCGTCATCTGGCTGGGCCTCGCGCATAACAGCCTGCGCTGGCTGCTCCCTTTAATGGTGCTGCTGCTCTATTTACGCCTGCGCCAGACCCGGCGCCAGGCGGGTCCGCTGCGCATCGTCACCCAGGTGGTCGCGCTGGCGGGGATCGCCCTCTGCGTGGCCAGCACACTGCTGAAAACGCACCAGCTGCTGCTGTTTTACCCGCTGGTGGTCAACGCCGTGATGCTGGCTGCGTTCGGCGGTTCGCTGTGGACAACCATGCCGCTGGTGGAACGCCTGGCCCGCATACGAGAGCCTCACCTCCCCGCCGCCGCCGTGCGCTATACCCGTCGGGTCACGCAGATCTGGTGCCTGTTTTTTATCGTCAATGGCAGTATCGCCCTCTTGACGGCGCTGTACGGTGATATGGCGCTCTGGACCGCGTGGAACGGCATGATCGCCTATCTGCTGATCGGCGCCCTGATGGCCGGAGAGTGGCTGGTACGCCGTCGGGTGATGAAGCGAGAATCCTTATGATGCCGCCTCTTTCTGTGGTCCGCTGGCTGAGTGCCCCGCGTTCGGCCGACACCCTCGTGGCCTGGCGAGGAGACCAGTTCTGGACATTGGGCCATCTGCGCAATGACGTTGCGCGCTGCGTGGAGCGGCTGCAGCAGCACCAGGGTCAACGCTGGGCGCTCTGTTTTGACGACAGCTATCTGTTTCTGGTCGCGCTGCTGGCCACGCTGCATGCCCACAAAACGCCGGTGATCCCGGGGCACAGCCGCCTCTCTCAGCTGGAAGAGCAACGCGCGCTGTTCGATGGCGTGCTCAGTGAAAAGCCCCTTGGCTGGAGCGGCCCGACATGGGTCATCAGCCGTTCCCGACGCTCTCCCACGCAGACGGTCACCTTTCACCCGCTGGCTGATGACGCCGCCATTGAGCTGTTCACCTCAGGTTCGACGGGGCAACCGAAGCGAATTATCAAATCGCTGGCCGTTCTCGACCGCGAGGCTGAACTGCTGGCCACGCACTTTGCCGACCGGCTGGCCGGCTGTCGTATTGTCGCGTCGGTAGCACCCCAGCATCTTTACGGCCTGACCTTTCGCATTTTCCTGCCCATGGCGCTCGGCCTGCCGCTAGACGCGGCAATGCTGAATTATGCCGAGCAACTCAGCGCGCTGGATCCCCGGCATCGCTATGCGTTTATCAGCAGTCCGGCCTTTTTGAAGCGCCTTGACCCCAGACTGAATCCGCCGCCGGTGGCGATCTTGTTCTCTGCCGGCGGAGTACTGTCCTGGGAGCAGGTGACCGGGGCGAACGACTGGCTTAAATGCAGGCCGGATGAGATTTACGGCAGTACCGAAACCGGCATCCTTGCCTGGCGCTGCCGCGAGCAGGAGCAAGGCGACTGGCGGCCTTTCCCCGGGGTCAGCTTTCTCCCCGAAGGCGAAGCGTTTCGCGTATTTTCGCCGCTGATTGCCCATCAAGATGGCCTGCTACTCGACGATACACTGCAATTCACCGATGACGGACAGTTTCGTCTGGCCGGACGCCGGGGACGGGTGGTTAAAATTGAAGAAAAGCGGATTTCACTCAGCGAAATTGAACAGCGCCTGCTGGAACTGGAGGGAATTCAGGACGCGGTGGCTTTACCCGTCAGCCGCGGTGGCCGCCAGGCCATCGGTGTCCTGCTGGTGCTCAATGGCCATACCCGTCAGAAGTGGCAATCCGCCAATAAACCCCTTGAGCAGGCGTGGAGACGAGCGCTTCGGCCAAGGCTTGAGTCGGTCGCCATTCCCCGCTACTGGCGCATTATCGACGAGATCCCGGTGAACAGCATGAACAAGCGCGTATATGCGCAATTACAGGAGTTATTTCATGAAACCCCATGAAATTGAAGGGAATCAGGCGCATCAGCAGCAGGTTGAGATTGTCTTGTACCTCGATCCTGGCCTTTTCTGGTTTAGCGGCCATTTTGCCGTACAGCCGCTGCTGCCCGGCGTTGCCCAGCTGGACTGGGTCATGCATTACGCCACCACGCTGCTGGCGCCAGGCTGGCGGTTCCACAGCATTCAGAACGTCAAATTCCAGGCGCCGCTCCTGCCGGATGCGACCGTCACGCTCACCCTGCACTGGCAGGAAGCGCGCCAGATACTCACCTTCAACTATCAGCGCCACGATGGCGAAGCGCGGCATATCGCCAGCAGCGGGAAAATCCGTCTATGTCAGTAACCTTCGCGCCCTGTGTGGTGATCCCTTGCTACAACCACGGCGCGATGATGCCCCGGGTACTGGCCCGTTTACGGCCCTGCAATCTGCCGTGCATTGTGGTCGACGATGGCAGCGACGCGCCGACGCGCCAGGTGCTGGAACAACTGGCGGCGCAGGATCCCGGGTTGACGCTGATTCGCCTGACGGAAAATGCCGGCAAAGGCGCGGCGGTGATCCGCGGTCTGCAGGCCGCAGCCGCGGCGGGTTTCAGCCACGCCGTGCAGGTGGATGCCGACGGGCAGCACGCCATTGAGGATATTCCACAGCTGCTGACCCTCGCGCAAGCGCACCCGACCGCGCTGATCTCCGGGCGTCCCGTTTACGACAACACGATCCCCCGCTCACGCCTCTATGGCCGCTGGATTACCCACATCTGGGTGTGGATAGAAACGCTCTCGCTCCAGTTGAAAGACAGCATGTGCGGCTTTCGCGTCTACCCGATTGCGCCAACGCTACAGCTGGCACAGCGCGTGGCGCTGGGTAAACGGATGGATTTCGATACCGAAGTTATGGTGCGTCTCTACTGGCAGGGTAATGACAGCCATTTTGTTGCGACCCGCGTGACCTATCCCGCGGACGGGCTGTCTCATTTTGATGCGCTTAAGGACAACTGTCGCATCTCGTGGATGCACACTCGCCTGTTCCTCGGCATGCTGCCGCGTATCCCTTCCCTGCTGTTTCGCCGTCGGACAATCCACTGGGCGCAGCAGCAGGAGGTCAAAGGGCTGTGGGGAATGCGTCTGATGCTGCTGGTCTGGCGACTGCTGGGGCGTAGGGCGTTTTCGTGGCTGCTCTACCCGGTGGTGGCCGTCTATTGGCTGATCGCACACCGCGCCCGTCAGGCCTCGCAAAACTGGCTGTCACGCGTGCGCGTGCAGCTTACCGCCCGTCAGCAGCCGCTGCCCGCGCACCTCAACAGCTATCGCCATTTTCTGCGCTTTGGCGAGGCGATGCTCGACAAAATCGCCGGCTGGCGCGGCGAATTACGCTTCGGACGCGATGTGGTTTTCGCTCCCGGAGCGGAAGAAGCGCTCAGCAACAGGACTCCCGGCGGCAAGCTATTGCTGGCCTCCCATCTCGGCGATGTCGAGGCCTGCCGGGCGCTGGCGCAATTGCAGGGCGGTCAGGTCATTAACGCACTGGTGTTTAGCGATAACGCCCGCCGCTTTAAACAGATCATGGAGGAGATGGCGCCGCAGGCCGGGATCAACCTGATGCCGGTGACCGATATCGGCCCGGAGACCGCGATGCTGCTCAAAGAGAAGCTGGAGCGGAACGAATGGGTGGCTATCGTCGGCGACCGCATCGCCGTGACGCCCCAGCGCGGCGGCGAATGGCGCGTCTGCTGGAGTGAGTTCATGGGACAACCCGCGCCTTTCCCGCAGGGGCCGTTTATTCTGGCGTCGATCCTGCGCTGTCCGGTGCAGCTGATTTTTGCGCTGCGCCAGCAGGGCAAACTGCATATTCATTGCGAACCCTTCGCCGACCCGCTGACGCTGCCTCGCGCAGAACGCCAGGCGGCGTTACAGCATGCCATTGACCGCTATGCACAGCGCCTTGAGCACTACGCGCTGCAGTCGCCGCTGGACTGGTTCAATTTTTTCGATTTCTGGCAGCTGCCGGATGCCAAAGAGAAGGAGTAAAGGGTGCTTAACGATCCCCGTTTTACTGCCGAGGTAGAGCTGACCGTACCGTTTCACGACGTCGATATGATGGGCGTGGTGTGGCATGGCAACTACTTTCGCTACTTTGAGATTGCCCGCGAGGCGCTGCTCAATCAGTTCAACTATGGCTACCGCCAGATGAAAGAATCCGGCTATCTGTGGCCGGTGGTGGATACCCGGGTGAAATATCGCGACGTGCTGACCTTTGAACAACGTTTTCGCGTGCGCGCCCGGATAGAAGAGTACGAAAACCGGCTGCGCATCGGCTATGAAATTTTCGCCGCCGACAGCGGAAAACGCACCACCACCGGCTATACCATCCAGGTCGCCGTGGAGGAGAAAAGCCGTGAGATGAGCTTCGTCAGCCCGGACATCCTGTTTGAGCGCATGGGGGTGAAGCCATGAGATGGTGGCCCCTGCTGGCGCTGCTGATTAGCCCGTTGCTCAGCGCCCTGACGCTTGACGATCTGCAGCAGCGCTTGACCGAACAGCCGGTGATCCGCGCCCACTTCGATCAAACCCGTACCATTAAGGATCTGCCGCAGCCGCTGCGATCCCAGGGCCAGATGCTGATCGCCCGCGACCAGGGGCTGCTGTGGGATCAGACCGCCCCGTTCCCGATGCAGCTCCTGCTGGATGATAAACGGATGGTACAGGCGATCGGCGGCCAGCCGCCGCAGACGATCACCGCCGAGAACAACCCGCAGATGTTCCAGTTCAACCATTTGCTGCGCGCGCTGTTTCAGGCCGACCGTCAGGTGCTGGAGCAGAACTTCCGCGTCGAGTTTGCCGATACCGGCGAAGGGCGATGGACCCTGCGCCTGACGCCGAAAACCACACCGCTGGATAAAATCTTCGCCACCATCGACCTGGCGGGCCAGCGCAACCTGGAAAATATTCAACTCAATGATAAACAAGGCGATCGTACCGATATCGTCCTCTCTCAACATCAACTGACGCCCGCGCAACTGACCGATGACGAACGACAACGATTTGCTGCACCGTAACCGCCGGAGCATCGCGCTGCTGTGGGGCTGCGTCTGCCTGCTGATGCTGGGCGTTCTGCTGACGCTGCTGCCGCAATCGCGGGTCAACAGCAGCGTACTGGCGATGTTGCCGAAGCAGACCCTTGGCGCTATTCCCCCGGCCCTGAACGATGGCTTTATGCAGCGGCTGGACCGGCAGATAGTCTGGCTGGTGAGCCCCGGCAAGCAGGCCGGTCCTCAGGCGGCAGGCGAATGGCTCACTCTCCTTCAGCAATCGCACGCTCTCGCGGACGTGAAAGGCCCAATGGATGCCGCCAGCCAGCAGGCGTGGGGAGCCTTTTTCTGGCAGCACCGCAACGGGCTTATCGATGATGCCACCCGCGCTCGCCTGCAAAACGGCGGCGCGGCGCAGGCGCAGTGGGTCCTCTCCCAGCTCTACTCCGCCTTTTCCGGCGTCAGCGGCAAAGAGCTGCAAAACGATCCGCTGATGCTGATGCGCGGCTCGCAGCTGGCGATGGCGCAAAACGGCCAGCGTTTGCAGCTCAAAGACGGCTGGCTGGTAACCCAGGATAAGCAGGGAAATGACTGGTATCTGATCCACGGCGAGCTGGCAGGTTCCTCATTCGATATGCAGCAGACGCATCGCGTCGTGACGACCCTCGCGGAGCTGGAAGAGCAATTAAAAGCGCGCTACCCGCAGGCACAGGTGCTCACCCGCGGGACGGTGTTTTACAGCGACTACGCCAGCCAGCAGGCGAAGCAGGATATCTCCACCCTCGGCATCGCCACGCTGCTTGGGGTGATCCTGCTTATCGTCGTGACCTTCCGTTCGCTTCGGCCGCTGCTGCTGTGCGTGATTTCCGTCGGCATTGGCGGGCTGGCGGGCACCGTCGCCACGCTGCTGCTGTTTGGCGAACTGCATCTGATGACGCTGGTGATGAGCATGAGCATTATCGGTATCTCCGCCGACTATACGCTGTACTATCTCACGGAACGTATGGTCCACGGGCATGATGCCACGCCGTGGCAAAGCCTTGCCAAAGTCCGCCGCACGTTGCTGCTGGCGCTGCTGACGGCCGTGGTGGCCTATCTCATCATGATGCTCGCCCCCTTCCCCGGTATTCGCCAGATGTCGGTGTTCGCCGCCGTCGGACTGAGCGCCTCCTGCCTGACGGTGATTTTCTGGCATCCGCTGCTGTCCCGCGGTCTGCCGGTTCGTCCGGTGCCGGCGATGGGGCTCATGCTTCGCTGGCTGGCGGCATGGCGACGCAACAAAAAACTGTATATTGGCCTGCCGCTGACGCTGGCGCTCTTCTCGCTGGCCGGTATCGCCACCCTGCGGGTCGATGACGATATTTCACAGCTCCAGGCGCTGCCGCAGCATCTTCTGGCCGAAGAAAAAGCGATCGTCGCCCTGACCGGCCAGAGCGTTGATCAGAAATGGTTCGTGGTCTACGGTGCGACGCCGCAGCAGACGCTGGAGCGGCTGGAGGCCTTTGCACCAGCCCTTGCCGAGGCGAAACGTCAGGGGATGCTCAGCGGTTATCGCACGCTTCCGCTCAATTCGCTGGCCCGTCAACGCCAGGATCTGGCGCTGCTCAACGCGGCAGCACCGGCGGTCACCGCCGCGCTGCAAAACGCCGGGCTCAAAACGGTCGATGCGGATCTGTCAGCCATGCCGGTCACGGTCGATGACTGGCTTGCCAGCCCGGCCAGCGAAGGCTGGCGCCTGCTGTGGCTGACGCTGCCAGCGGGCGAGAGCGGCGTGCTGGTTCCGGTTGACGGTGTGAAAACAAGCGCGGCGCTACGGGCCCTGAGTGAAAAGCAGCCCGGCGTCGCGTGGGTAGACAGAAAAAGTGCCTTTGACGAACTGTTTACTCTCTATCGCCATATTTTGACGGGCCTGCTGGTCGTTGCGCTGGCGGTCATCGCCTGTGGCGCCATATTGCGTCTCGGCTGGCGCAAAGGGTCGATCGGCCTGGTGCCCTCCGTGCTGTCGTTAGGCTGCGGGCTGGCAGCCCTCGCCTTCAGCGGCCACCCGGTGAACCTGTTTTCACTGCTGGCGCTGGTGCTGGTGCTGGGGATTGGTATCAACTACACCCTGTTTTTCAGCAACCCGCGCGGAACGCCGCTGACGTCGCTGCTGGCCATCATCCTCGCCATGATGACCACCCTGTTGACCCTCGGCATGCTGGTCTTCAGCGCCACCCAGGCCATCAGCAGTTTTGGCATTGTGCTGGTCAGCGGTATTTTCACCGCTTTCCTGCTCTCCCCGCTGGCGATGCCCGGTAAAAAAGAGAAAAAAAGACGATGATCAAACACAGACTCTGGTGCGCCGCGGCGCTGGCCGCCACCTTCATCCTCGCCGGGTGCAGTCACTCGTCCAGCCCCGGGCAAGGGCGACCGCAGGCATGGCTGGAGCCGGGAACCCGCGTGACGTTACCGGCGCCAGGCATCACCCCGCCGCTGAATGCCCAGCAGCTGCTTACCGGGCGTTTTCACGGCCAGACTCAGTCGCTGCTGGTGATGCTCAACGCGGATGAGCAAAAAGTCACTCTCGCCGGTCTCTCATCGATGGGGATCCGCCTGTTTCTTGTGACCTATGATGAAAAGGGACTGCACACCGAGCAGTCTATCGTCGCTCCGCAGCTGCCGCCGGCAAGTCAGGTGCTGGCCGATGTGATGCTCAGCTACTGGCCTGTCGCCGCCTGGCAACCGCAGCTACCGGAGGGCTGGACCCTGATCGACACCGGCGACCGCCGCGAGCTACGCAACGCCCGCGGGCAGCTGGTGACGGCGATCGCCTACCTCAACCGGCAGGGTAAGCGCGAGCCGATCGGCATTGAGCAGCGGGCCTTTAAATACCACATCACCATTCAATATCTGGGTGACTGAGATGATCTACATTTCTGCTGTCGGCATGATCAATGCGCTGGGTGACAACTGCGATGAAATCGCCGCGAATCTGACGCGCGGCATTGCCCCCGGTATGCGCCCGCGTCCGGGCTGGCTAGAGGGACAGCCCGCAGCGGTACTCGGCGGCGTGGATGCCGTCCTGCCTGCCATTGCCGATGATTTTGCGGCCCACCGATCGCGTAATAACCAGCTGCTGCTGGCGGCGCTAACCCAGATCCGTCCCCAGGTCGACGAGGCCATCGCGCGCTTCGGAAGCGACCGCGTCGCGGTGGTGCTCGGCACCAGCACCTCCGGCCTCGACGAGGGCGATATTCACGTGGCTGCCACGCTGAACGGCGGGACCAGCGCCGGCTGGCAATATCCGCAGCAGGAGCTGGGCGATCCGTCGCGCTTTCTGAGCCACTGGCTGGCGCTGGACGGCCCGGCGTTCACCCTCTCCACCGCCTGCTCCTCCAGCGCCAGGGCCATTATCAGCGGGCGACGGCTGATTGAAGCCGACCTCGCCGACGTGGCTATTGTCGGCGGCGCCGATACGCTGAGCCGGATGCCGGTGAACGGTTTTCATAGTCTGGAGTCCCTTTCGGTGACGCGATGCCAGCCCTTTGCCCTTCACCGCTGCGGGATCACCATCGGTGAAGGGGCGGCGCTGATGCTGCTGACGCGCGAGCCGCAGCCGATCGCGCTGCTGGGCGTCGGCGAATCAAGCGATGCGCACCATATTTCGGCCCCGCATCCGCAGGGCGAAGGCGCCATCCGCGCCATTACCCAGGCGCTTGACGATGCCGGCATCACCGCCGGGGCGGTGGGCTATATCAACCTGCACGGCACCGCCACGCCGCTTAACGATCGGGTGGAGTCGCAGGTCGTGCAGCAGCTGTTTGGCGACACCGTGCCGTGCAGCTCAACCAAACACCTCACCGGACATACTCTCGGCGCCGCCGGGATCACCGAAGCGGCAATAGGTATGCTGATTTTGCAGCGTCATTTGCCACTGCCGGCGCAGGATTTCAGCCTCTCGCCGCGCGACCCGGCGCTGGCGGAGTGCGGTATCATCGCGACGTCGCAGCCTCTGGAACGCCCGCTGATTTTGTCCAACTCATTTGCTTTTGGCGGCAACAACGCCAGCATTTTGCTCGGGAGACTTTCATGAGCCATTACCTGGCGCCCGGCGCCTATCTGCCGCACGATGCCCCGATGCTGCTGCTCGAAGAGGTGCTGGAGGTGTCCGAGGAAACGGCCACCTGCCGCGTGACCGTCGCCTCCGGGGGCGTACTGACGCCGTTTCTTGATGCCAACGGCGATCTGCCGGGCTGGTTTGCGCTGGAGCTGATGGCGCAGACCATTGGCGTCTGGTCCGGCTGGCATCGTCATCAGAAAAACCTGGGCAACATCGCCCTCGGTATGGTGCTGGGAGCCAGAGAACTGGTGTGCGCCGCCGGCGTTCTGCCCGCCGGGCAAACGCTGACCATCGCGGTCAGCTTATTAATGCAGGATGAACGTTTCGGTAGCTTCGACTGCACGATCTGCTGCGGGAATGACACGCTGGCAACGGGCCGCATCAACACCTTCCAGCCCACCCAGGAAGAGTTAACGACGCTTTTTAATCAGGGAGAGAAACCATGAGTCGTTCCGTATTAGTGACCGGTGCCAGCAAGGGTATCGGGCGTGCCATCGCCTGCCAGCTGGCGGCCGATGGCTTTATTGTCGGCGTCCATTATCATCGTGACGCAGAGGGTGCGCAGGAGACGCTGAAGAGCATCCGCGCCGCCGGGGGAGCGGGCCGGACATTGAGTTTTGATGTCACCAACCGTGAGCAGTGCCGCGAGGTGCTGGAGCAGGATATCGCGACTCATGGGCCGTGGTACGGTGTGGTGAGCAATGCCGGCATTACCCGGGATGGCGCCTTCCCGGCGCTCAGCGACAGCGACTGGGATGCGGTGATCCACACCAATCTCGACAGTTTTTATAACGTCATTCAGCCATGCATCATGCCGATGATCGGCGCCCGCCAGGGCGGACGGATTATCACGCTCTCTTCGGTGTCAGGCGTCATGGGCAACCGCGGGCAGGTTAACTACAGTGCCGCCAAAGCGGGCATTATCGGCGCGACCAAAGCGCTGGCCATTGAGCTGGCAAAACGCAAGATCACCGTCAACTGCATTGCCCCAGGGCTGGTTGATACCGGGATGATCGTCATGGAAGAGGCCGCCCTCAAAGAGGCGATGTCGCTCGTTCCGATGAAACGCATGGGTCAGGCCGAAGAAGTCGCCGGACTCGCCAGCTATTTGATGTCGGATATTGCAGGCTATGTGACGCGTCAGGTGATTTCCATCAATGGAGGTATGCTATGACTCGTCGCGTCGTCATTACCGGTATGGGCGGCGTCACCGCCTTCGGCGAAAGCTGGCAGGCGGTATCCGCCAGGCTACAGGCCTACGAGAACGCCGTGCGCACAATGCCGGAGTGGCAAATCTATGATGGTCTGCATACGCTACTCGGCGCCCCCATCGACGATTTCACCCTGCCGGAGCACTATACGCGCAAGCGCATTCGCGCCATGGGCCGCGTCTCGCTGATGTCCACCCGCGCCAGCGAGCTGGCGCTGGAGCAGGCCGGACTGACTGGCGAGGCGGTTCTCACCAATGGCGAAACCGGTATTGCCTACGGCTCCTCTACCGGTAGCACCGGTCCGGTCAGCGAATTCGCGACCATGCTGACGGAAAAGCATACCAATAACATCACCGGCACGACCTACGTCCAGATGATGCCGCACACAACCGCAGTGAACACCGGCCTGTTCTTCGGCCTGCGCGGGCGGGTCATTCCCACCTCCAGCGCCTGCACCTCCGGCAGCCAGGCGATTGGCTATGCCTGGGAGGCGATTCGTCACGGCTATCAGACCATCATGGTGGCCGGCGGCGCTGAAGAGCTGTGTCCGTCGGAAGCGGCTATTTTCGATACGTTGTTCGCGACCAGCCAGCGCAACGATGAGCCGAAAACCACACCATCGCCGTTCGATGAAGCCCGTGACGGTCTGGTGATTGGCGAAGGCGCCGGCACCTTTGTGCTGGAAGAGCTGGAACATGCCAAAGCCCGGGGAGCGACGATTTACGGTGAAATCATCGGCTTCGCCACCAACTGCGACGCGGCGCATATTACCCAGCCGCAGCGGGAAACCATGCAAATTTGCATGGAGCAATCGCTCAGAATGGCCGGTTTAAGCGCCCAGGATATTGGCTATATTTCGGCGCACGGCACGGCGACCGATCGCGGTGATATTGCCGAGAGCCAGGCCAGCGCCGCCGTGTTTGGCGACCGCGTTCCGATCTCTTCACTAAAAAGCTATTTTGGCCATACCCTGGGCGCCTGCGGGGCGCTGGAGGCCTGGATGAGCCTGCAAATGATGCGGGAGGGCTGGTTTGCCCCTACGCTCAACCTGCGCCGGCCGGACCCGCAGTGCGGCGAGCTGGATTACATTATGGGCGAGAGCCGCCGGATTGATTGCGAATTTATCCAGAGTAATAACTTCGCCTTCGGCGGGATCAATACGTCCATCATTATTCAGCGCTGGCCCTGATATGTATCGACTTTTCCTGGGAAAAATCTCGACGTTAAGCACCCGGCCTCTGCCGCATAAGCTCGCGGCTCAGGCGCCGCAGGGCAGTCGTCGCGCAAGCTGGCTGGCGGGCCGGGTCCTGTTGGCGCAGGCGGTGTCGCCGCTGCCTGAGATTATTTACGCTGAACACGGTAAACCGGGGTTCTCCGGCGAGACGGGACTCTGGTTTAACCTCAGCCACAGCGGCGATGATATCGCCCTGCTGCTCAGCGATGAAGGCGAGGTCGGCTGCGATATCGAAGTGATTCGCCCTCGCCCGAACTGGCGCAGGCTGGCTAACGCCATTTTCAGTCCTGGGGAGCATGCGGAAGTAGAAGCGGAGCATCCGGAGCGGCAGCTCGACGCCTTCTGGCGTATCTGGACGCGCAAAGAAGCGATGGTTAAGCAGCGCGGCGGCAGCGCCTGGCAGATTGCCAGCGTCGACAGCACGCGCGGCGCGGCGTTCCCGGTCAGTCAGATCCAGCTTGCCAATCTGAGTCTGGCGGTCTGCACACCAACGCCGTTTGCGTTGAAGGCCGACAGGATCCGCTGACTCAGGTTTTGCGCTTCGCCGGCCAGAAGATTGTCAGCACGCCGGCGATGATAATCAGCACCCCCAGCAGGGAGCGCCAGTGGAAAGGTTCATGCCAGCCGGGCAGCCAGATAGCGGCGGCCCAGACCAGAATATAGCTCAGACTGAGTAGCGCGTAGGCTTTGGCCAGCGGCAGCTGATGCAGCGCAAAGTACCAGCAGACCATCGACAGCAGGTAGCCGCTCAGTCCCAGCCCCAGGCCGATAGTTCCGGCACGCAGATGGAAAAGATGATTGAGAAACGCGAACAGGTCACTCAGCGGCGGCAGTTCAACCATCGCCCCGCGCAGCAGAAGCTGTGCGGCGCTGACCAGCCCGACGCTGAATAACGCCCAGATTAAGCCCATCAGACGCTACTCCCGAGCACCACGATGCCGACCACAATCAGCCCGACGCCGACCCAGTGCCGCCGGGCTACCGGCTCTCGCCAGATCCCCCAGGCCGCTAACGTCACCCAGACAAAATTGAGGCTCAGCATGGGATAGGCCACGCTCACCGGAATGGATTGCAGCACGCTCAGCCACAGCAGCATACCGCCGCCGAGCGCCAGCAGCGCAAGGCCCAGCCAGCCGAGAATATGGCGGCCGCGCCGCCGTGATTTAGACGGGCGCGTCGCCTGCTTCTGGCACAGCTGCCCGGCGCAGCTTAACAGGCTCGCCAGCGCCAGGCAGATCCAGGTACTCATTGCGGCAGATACTGGAGAAACACAACCCGCTCCAACACGTAGGTGTTGTCAGGTTTCGGTAGAGGTAAATCGGCCATGTTTTCTCCTTTGTCCATCAGCAGCACCAGCGATACCGGTCCTTCCTGGCGATGCGCTGCCAGCCAGCTGGCAAACTCACTCTGGCTCACAAAGCCATTCTTCGCATCCGGCCAGTCTAAACCGTACTTCAGTTCGCCCTGCTTGTCATACATGATGATATCGTTACGCTTGAGTTCCCACGCCAGACCGGCGGCAATGCCGACGTTGTTGCTCAGCACATAGCGGCTTGGCGCCAGCGATTCACCAATGATATCGACCATGAACTGCGGTTGCTTACTATCAATCACCCGGTCAGGAATGGCAAAGCCAATCAGCAGCGCCAGCCCCAGAGGACAGCAGGCGGCTAATGTCCAGCGACGGCCGTTATCTTTCATCGCCAGCCAGCCCATCAGCGCCCAGACGGCAAACGCAATCGCCGCCAGCAGACATTTATACAGCTCAATCTGCGTCCAGACCGGTTTATGCATCACGCCCCACGGCGACACCACCAGCACGGCAATCAGACCCACCAGGCCAAAGATCAGGTTGATGAGGCCGTTAATGCGCAGCGCCTTCGCTCCCGCCTTCGCCGCATCCAGCCCATAGCGAGCCATCAGAATCGACAGCGGCCCGAAGCACGGCAGAATGTAGGTCGGCAGTTTCCCTTTGGCGATACTGAAAAACAGGAACGGCATCGCCACCCAGCCAAGCAGATACAGCGCGCCGCGCACATCATCGCGCTCGCTCCAGCCGCGCTTCAGCGCCCCGGGCAGCAGCGCCAGCCACGGCAGACTTCCGGCGAACAGGAACGGGATGTAATACCAGAACGGCGCCTTGTGCTGGGCATCTTTCTCGGCAAAGCGTTGAATATGCTCCACCCAGAAGAAATAGCGCCAGAAGTCCGGTTCGCGTTTGGCGATAGCCAGGCCCCAGGGCAGCACCGTCAGGATACAGACCCCCACCGCCAGCCAGCCGTAGGTCAACACTTCACGCCAGCGCTTCTGGGCAATCACCCACGGCAGAACCCCGACAACCGGCACCGCCAGCGCCAGGAAGCCTTTGGTCATCACCCCCATTCCACAGGCCGCCCCCAGCAGCGCGTAGCCGATGATTTTACCGTTTCGGGTCTGCGCCTGAGCGGCGCCCCAGAAACTGCACATCGCCAGCGCCATCCACAGGGTGATCATCGGGTCCAGCACCGCATAGGTGCCAATACCGTAGACCAGCAGTGCGGTCAGGAAGATCACGGCGGACAGAATCGCCACCCGTTTGTCCTGCCAGATGCGCCATGCCAGCCACGCAATCAGCAGCGCGGTGACGCTAATGGAGAAGACCGAGCCAAAGCGCACGGCAAAGTTATTGTGGCCAAACAACCACTGCCCGATGCTGTTAATCCAGTATCCGGCAATTGGTTTTTCAAAATAGCGCAGCCCGAGAAAATGCGGCACCACCCAGTCACCGGACGCCAGCATCTCGCGGCTGATCTCCGCATAGCGCGTTTCATCAGGCTGCCAGAGCAGTCGGAAATTCAACGGAAGTAGATAATACAGCGCAAATAACACCACTAAAGAGACGCTATAACGAATGCTTTTCATACGTCCTGACTCAATAATTGTTCACGCCCAAGCCAGCCTTCCCGGCCGGCCAATTCACCGCGAACCACTTTACCCAGCGGCAGCTCGCTAAAATCTGCGGGCAGCAGTTGGCTCAGCGGGCAAAACTGGATTTCTTCCTGTGCGGCCATCGTCAGCAGTTCATCAAACTGCTGCGCGAAGGCAATGCCTTCCACTTCAGCATGAATGGTGTAGACCGGCGTACCGCTATCCCGGTGAATACAATCCAGCAGATAGCGATTGAAGCCCCCGGCATCGACGCGACTGCCGACCACTTCATCCCAGGTAGGCAGCGTAACGGGGATCTGCACCGTACCTGTCACCTTGTCGCCCAGCAACGGCAGGAAGGGGCGCGAGCCCCGGCAGTCGCTGTTGTAGAGGAAATTGAAGGACTCTTTGGCTTTAATCACCCGCTGATCCGCGCGCCAGCCCGCCACGGCGGAACAGGTGACCGACCGGCCGATGATCCGCTCCAGCTCGAGCAGGCCGCGTTCGACCTCCAGCGCCAGCCGTTCCTGTGGCCAGACGCCGCTCCATGCCTGCCAGCTGTAATGATCCCAGGCATGCAGACCCACTTCATGCGCCTGCGCCGTCGCACGGATAACCTCTTCATTACCCGCGCCAATCCGTCGCCCAGGCCATGCGGTGCCGGCCAGCAAAATATCCCAGCCGTACAGCGAAGCGGCGTTTGAGCGCAGCATCTTCCACAGAAACTTCGGTTTTATCAGGCGCCATAAATGGCGCCCCATATTGTCCGGCCCAACGCTGAAGAAGAAGCTTGCCTGAACCCCGTGCTGGCCCAACAGGCTCAGCAGACGCGGTACCCCGTCCCGGGTACCGCGAAAGGTATCGACATCTATGCGTAAGCCGACCTGTTTCATGATGTCTTGTCGTCCACCAGCTCAACCGTACGCAGGAAGAAGTCGAGCGTATGCTCCACGGTTTCTTCCATCGGAACCGTCGGCGTCCAGTTCAGACAGCGCTTCGCGTTACGAATGCTCGGCTTACGATGCTCCACGTCCTGATAGCCTTTACCGTAGTAATCGCTGCTCTCGACGTCGCGGAAACCGGCGAACGGCGGGAAGTTATTGCGCAGCGGATGACGCTCGAAGCACGCCAGCAGCATCTCCGCCAGCTCTTTAATACTGGCTTCGTTTTCCGGGTTACCGATGTTGATAATCTGCCCGTCGCAGCGGCCGTCTTTGTTCTCGATAATGCGGAACAGCGCTTCAATACCATCGCTAATATCGGTGAAGCAGCGTTTTTGTTTACCGCCTTCGATAAGCTTGATCGGCGAACCTTCAACCAGGTTCAGGATCAGCTGAGTAATCGCACGAGAGCTGCCGATACGTGCGGCATTCAGGTTATCCAGACGCGGTCCCATCCAGTTAAACGGACGGAACAGGGTGAAGCGCAGGCCGGACTTGTCGCCATAGGCCCAGATAACGCGGTCGAGCAGCTGCTTCGATACCGAGTAAATCCAGCGCTGTTTGTTGATCGGGCCCACCACCAGGTTTGAGGTGTCTTCGTCGAAGTTTTTGTCGGTGCACATGCCGTACACTTCGGAGGTCGACGGGAAGATAATGCGCTTATCGTATTTCACACAGTCGCGGATGATCTTCAGGTTCTCTTCGAAGTCCAGCTCGAACACGCGCAGCGGGTTGCGGGTATATTCGATTGGCGTCGCGATGGCCACCAGCGGCAGTACCACGTCGCATTTCTTAATGTGGTATTCGATCCACTCGGAGTGAATGCTGATATCGCCTTCAACGAAGTGGAAGCGCGGGTTGCCCAGGAAACGACCGATCGCGTCCGACCCGATATCCAGACCATAGATTTCATAGTTGTCGTCGGCGAGCAGACGCTCGGTCAGGTGGTTACCGATAAAACCGTTCACGCCAAGGATCAGCACGCGGGTACGGCGTTTAATCGCCACAACCGGCTTGCTGCTCAGTACCGCACCGGATACCAGCCCCAGCGCCTGCGCCAGCTGCGTACCCTGCATGTAAACGCCGCGCTCGGTTTGACCGGTTACGATCTCCAGCGCGCCATCCTGGCAAGCGATCACCAGCGGAGAGGTCGACATCACCGTTCCAGGCTTCGCCGCGGCCAGGTCCTGGCGCACGCGGGATTTCCAGACGATAAATTTATTCGCACCAACATAGCCAAACGCGCCCGGCCACGGATCGGAAACGGCGCGGACCAGGTTATGCAGCGTCAGCGCAGGTTTGTCCCAGTCGAGACGGCCATCTTCCGGCGTACGGCGACCAACGTAGGTGGCCTGGCTTTCATCCTGCGCACGATCCTGGATTTTATCTTCACGAATCGCCGGCAGGGCCTGGTTCAGCAGCTCTGACGCCGCGGCGCACAGCTTGCGATGCAGGGTCAGCGCGACATCATCCGCGCCGATAGCAACCGTCTGCTGCGCCACGATAGCGCCGGCATCCGCACGGCTGACCATGCGATGCAGAGTCACGCCGGTTTCCGTTTCACCGTTAACCAGCACCCAGTTCAGCGGCGCGCGGCCGCGATATTGCGGCAGCAGAGAACCGTGCAGGTTAAAGCCGCCTTTTGGTGCAAGGCTGAGGATATCGTCGCCCAGCATGTTGCGATAGTAGAAAGAGAACAGGACGTCCGGCTTCATGTCGCGAATGCGTTCAATCCACAGCGGGTGGTTAACATCTTCAGGTGCCCACACCGGGATACCTTGTTCAGCAGCAATACGCGCAACCGAGCCAAAGAAATGGTTTTCGCCAGGGTTATCCGGATGGGTGAAAATAGCGGCGATTTCATACCCGGAATCCAGCAGAGACTGAATGCCAGCACAACCCATATCGTGATAAGCGAAGACTACAGCTTTCATGAACGATCTTCCTCTTGAGACGCCGTTTCCGGCTGACGAACAACACGTTGAATAAAGTAGCGGGGACGGGCGCGGACATCGTTATAGATGCGTCCGATATACTCCCCGAGCAGCCCCATGCCGACAAACTGGGCACCGATGAACATGAACAGTACGGCAAACAGCATGAACACCCCTTCCGCCGCCCATTGCGGGCCAAATACCAGTCGCAGGAACACCAGCAGGAAGGCGAAAGCGAAGCCCAGCAGGGCAATCACGCTGCCAAAGACGCTCAGCAGACGCAGCGGCGTGGTGGTCAAACAGGTCACCAGGTCGTACATCAGATTAATCAGGCGCATAAAGCTGTATTTGGAATCGCCAAATTCACGCTCCGCGTGCATCACCGGGATTTCGACCGCCCGGCGCGCGAAGGTATTTGCCAGAATCGGGATAAACGTACTGCGTTCATGGCAATTGAGCATCGCGTCGATAATGTGGCGGCGATAGGCGCGCAGCATGCAGCCGTAGTCCCCCATCGCTTTACCGGTGGTGCGCTGAATCAGGCGGTTGATCATCTTCGACGCGCTTTTACGGAAGAAGGTGTCCTGGCGGTTCTGCCGAACGGTACCGACCACGTCGTAACCTTCGTCCGCCTTCGCCACCAGGCGCGGGATCTCTTCCGGTGGGTTTTGCAGGTCGGCATCAAGGGTAATAATCAGATCGCCGGTCACATGGCTGAATCCCGCCATAATTGCCGAGTGCTGGCCATAGTTGCGGTTAAGCAACACCGCGACCACATGGCTGCCTTCGGCTTCAGCAGCCTCGGTCAGCATGCGGGCAGAATCATCGCTGCTGCCATCGTCGACCAGCAGAATCTCATACTGGCGGCCCAGCGTCGCGCAGGCGGCATCCGTACGGCGAATCAGCTCAGGCAGGCTCTCCTGTTCGTTATAAACCGGAATAACGACCGAGACTTTTTTCACGGGTGGGTAAGTAAACATATCAACATCCTGACAGCTGGTGCAGCGCGGAAATGACCCGAGTGACGTCATCGTCGGTCATATCCGGGAACAAAGGGAGTGAACAGATACGCGCGCTGTTCCATTCCGTATTCGGTAAGGAAAGCGTCGGGAAACGCTCGCGGTAATATTTTTGCGTGTGGGCCGCACGGAAGTGCAGGCCGGTGCCGATGCCCATGGCTTTCAGTTTTTCCATCAACGCATCGCGGCTGATTCCGCAGGTCGCTTCATCCACGCGAATAATAAACAGGTGCCAGGCGTGCTGGTGTTCCCATTCCGGTATCGCCAGCGGCTTAAACGGCGTATCCGCCAGCTCGCGCAGATAGCGTTGGGCAATCTCGCTACGACGCTGGTTGGCATGGGCCAGTTTATCCAGCTGTACCAGCGCCAGCGCGGCGTTGATATCGGCCAGATTGTATTTGAAGCCCGGCGAAATCACCTCCGCCTGCGGCGCCCGACCATGCGTCTGACGGTCATAGGCATCGACGCCAAGACCGTGGAATTTCAGGCTACGAATGCGCGATGCCAGCGCATCGTCATCGGTCACGATCAGTCCGCCTTCGGCGCAGGTCATATTTTTAATGGCGTGAAATGAGAAGATCGCGCAGCCGCGACCGCCCACATGTTTGCCCTTGTAATACGTTCCCGCCGCGTGCGCGGCATCTTCAATCACCGGGATACCGTGACGTTCTGCCACGGCGCGAATCGCGTCGATATCCGCAGGCGCGCCCGCGTAGTGCACGGGAATAATCGCTTTGGTGTTGGGGGTAATCGCCGCTTCAACCGCCTCGGCGGTAATCATCAGATTGTCGCGATCGACATCGATCATCACCGGTGTCGCGCCCAGCAGACAGATCATGTTCAGCGTGGAAACCCAGGTCTGGGATGGCGTGATGACTTCATCGCCCGGGCCAATGCCCAACGCCATCAGCGTGACGTGCATGCCACCGGTCGCCGAACTCACCGCCACGGCGTGACGGTTGCCGGTCAGCGTGCAGAATGCCTCTTCCAACGCCTGGTTTTTCGGTCCGGTAGTAATCCAGCCCGATTGCAAAACTTCACGCAGCGCAGCCAGCTCTGCGTCGCCCATCGACGGGCGCGAAAACGGCAAAAATTCGCTCATCATTTTCCTGTTCTGTATATGACCCTTTCAGGGTTGCGGGTCGATAGAAAAAATATCCTGCGCCAGCGGACTTAAACAAAATGAAAATGGAATCTCTTCAATGCCACTTTTCATTCCAGGGTATTTGACGTTATTAAATTTAGACGGGGTTGCTTAGGATAATATTAAGAAATTAATATAATTTGCCGAATAGACAATAATCAATTGTTTTTAAATGGAATTTACAAATGACAACGCGGGGGAAGAGTGGGAAACCGGCTCCCGTTTATGGGCAAAACAGGAGCACGATGTAGTAAAGTAAACAGACATTAAACAGTTAAACAATAAATAGAATTTTATTCTGCAATCTGAATTTCAAAAACACATCTTAGCTCACAAAATCATTTCCGGTAGATGACAAATTTGCAGGAAAGTCAGCCGGTAATTGATTAGCCGGGCAATTAATGACGCTGTTATTATCCGCGCCGCAATCACGTATAAAGGTGATGGTGGCGAACTCGTCAATCACTTCCGTCGGGTAAGCCGGTCCGGCTTCACGGTAAGAAACCATCAGCGGGATATGATCGTTCTGGAAGCAGACGGTTTTTTCCGGATTATTCATCACCCAGCGCGGGAAGAAGATGGTGCCGTGAAACAGTTTGTCGCCGAGGTTTACGATCAGACTCACATCAGTGCCGGTCGGTTCGGTCCAGGAAATTTTGTAGATGCTTTCGCCGACGCGAACGATGTAAGCCTGCTGATCTTTCACCCAACGATTCGCGACGATACCGCTGTGAATGCGGTAATCCAGGGTGTGGGCGTTTTTCACGTAAATTTCGTAATTCCAGCCGTTATCGTAGGTATAAACCAGATGTTTGCCGATAAAACCGCTCAGGTCATGTTGGTCAAATGAGCTCATAATCTGTTCTCCTCTATGTGTTGAGAACAAGCATACTGCTTTAAAAAATGGATGAATAACGCTATGTTTTGATGAAATTCATTCACTTTTTCGATAAATCATGCACAAAACAACGCTGGAACAGTGGGCCTTGCTGGAAAAAGTCATCGAGCTGGGTAGCTTCGCAAAAGCAGCAGAAGAGACTCATCGCAGCCAGTCCTCGGTGAGCTATAACCTCGCCCTGCTGCAGGAAAGACTGGGTGTCGCGCTGCTGCACCCCTCTGGCCGCCGCGCGGTACTCACTCCGGCCGGGGAGCTGCTGCTAAGCCAGGTAAAACCGCTCCTGCAGGCATTTTCATACGTTGAAACCCGCGCGGCGACCCTGCACAACGGCGCACGAACCCGTCTGGACCTGGTTGTGGACAGTATTTTCCCTCGCGAACGGCTGTTCGCCATTCTGCGCCAGTTTCAGCAACGCCATCCGCAGACTCAGGTGAGGCTGACCGAAGTCCTCGAAAACATGAAAGATGAGCAGGAGGCCCGCAGCGAAGCCGACGTGATGGTTCTCACCCGCCGCCAGGATATTACCGGACGCGGCGAATGGCTGATGAACATTGATTTTGTTGCCGTTGCCCACCGGGACCATCCGCTTGCCAGACTGAGCGGCCCCCTCGACGACAGTGCGCTGGCCTCCTGGCCGCTGGTGCGTATCGCCGATCGCAGCGACGACCCGCAGACAGGGCGCGATGCGTGGACATTTTCCACCATTGATGCCGCTATCGATGCGGTGCTCTATCAGGTTGGCTTCGGCTGGCTCCCGGAAGAGCGCATCCGCTCCCGGTTGGATCAGGGTCTGTTGAAAATATTGCCGCTCAGCCACGGCGCCCGACGCGCCACGCCGCTGCATCTGATCGTCAAACGCGATCTGGCGCCCATTGATGAGCAGCTCGCCACGCTGCTGGCGCTGTTCCGGGCGCCCTGAATCGCCCGCTTGCGCGAGCCTTCGGGCCACGAATCCTTTACGTTGTCTCGACCTGGCTGACCGGCAGACAACCTGACGGACGAAGTGGGTATATGAAATTCTTATACTTTCCGTCCTGAGATTGATCCAGGTTAGGCCTGAAGTATGATGAATTATTAAAATCATCATACTTTCCTTCCTGTTGAGATAAAGACCTTGTCTATTTTCCGCACCACGCTGCTGGCGCTTCTCGCCTGCGCACCTCTGCTGACCGCCGCCGCTTCATACGACATCACCACCGCCTGGCCGGTGAACGTGGGTCCGCTGAATCCGCATCTGTATACCCCCAACCAAATGTTTGCCCAAAGCATGGTCTACGAGCCGCTGGTCAAATACCAGCAGGATGGTTCGGTCAAGCCGTGGCTGGCGAGCAGCTGGAGCCACTCTGCAGACGGGAAAGTGTGGCTCTTTACCCTGCGTAACGACGTGCAGTTTTCTAACGGCGAGCCGTTCAATGCGCAGGCCGCGGTCGCCAACTTCCAGGCGGTGCTGGCTAACCGGCAGCGCCATGCCTGGCTGGAGCTGACCAACCAGATTACCGACGTACGGGCGCTCAGCGATACGCAGCTGCAGATTACGCTCAAAAGCGCCTACTACCCTTTCTTGCAGGAGCTGGCGCTGCCGCGCCCGTTCCGTTTTATCGCCCCTTCGCAATTTGTTGAAGGGGGAACACTGCACGGTATCAAAGCGCCGATCGGCACCGGCCCCTGGGTGCTGAAAACCTCGCAGCTCAACCAGTATGATGTGCTGGTACGTAACGACCGCTACTGGGGTAACAAACCGGCGATCCGCCAGGTGACCGTGAAAGTGATTCCGGACCCGATGACCCGCGCCGTCGCTTTTGAAACCGGCGATATCGATCTGCTTTACGGCAACGAAGGCCTGCTGCCGCTGGATACCTTCGCTCGTTTCAGCCATAACCCGGCCTGGCGTACCCAGCTCTCTCAGCCTGTCGAAACGGTGATGCTGGCCCTGAACTCCGCCAGAGCTCCCACGAACGAACTGGCGGTGCGTGAAGCGCTGAATTACGCGGTGAACAAAAAATCGCTGATCGACAATGCGCTGTACGGTACGCAGCAGGTGGCCGACACGCTTTTCGCCCCTTCCGTGCCATACGCCAATATTGGCCTGAAACCGCGCCACTACGACCCACAGCAGGCCAACGCCATGCTGGAAAAGGCCGGTTGGGTCAGGCCCGCGGGCAAAGCGATTCGCGAGAAGAATGGCCAGCCGCTGCACATCGAACTGTCGTTTATCGGTACCGATGCCCTGAGTAAGTCGATGGCGGAGATAATCCAAGCGGATATGCGCCAGGTCGGGGTGGATGTGGCGCTGGTTGGCGAAGAGGAGAGCAGCATTTACGCCCGCCAGCGCGACGGCCGCTTTGGCATGATTTTTAACCGTACCTGGGGCGCGCCGTACGACCCGCACGCTTTTATGAGCTCAATGCGCGTCCCCTCGCATGCCGATTACCAGGCGCAGCAAGGGCTAGCGGACAAGCAGCTGATTGATAAAGAGATTGGCCAGGTTCTGACCACCAGCGACGATGCGCAACGCCAGGCGCTGTATCGCGATATTCTCACCCGTCTGCACAACGACGCGGTCTATCTGCCCGTCAGCTATATCTCAATGATGGTGGTGGCAAAACCCGAGCTGGGAGCGATTCCTTACGCAGCGGTTACCGCTGAAATTCCGTTCGAACAGATCCAGCCGGTGAATCCCTGATGCAACGTTATCTGCTGCGACGCATACTGCTGATGGTTCCGATGATTTTTGCCGCCTCGGTGATTATCTTCCTGATGCTTCGCCTCGGCACCGGTGACCCGGCGCTCGACTATCTGCGGCTTTCAAACCTGCCGCCCACGCCGGATATGGTGGCCTCTACGCGGACGATGCTCGGATTGGATCAGCCGCTCGTCGTCCAGTACGGCCGCTGGCTCTGGCGGGCGCTACATCTCGATTTTGGCGTATCATTTGCCACCCAGCGTCCGGTGCTTGACGATGTGCTGCGCTTCCTGCCCGCAACGCTGCAGCTGGCGGGCGCGGCGCTGGTGCTGATCCTGCTGACCTCCGTACCGCTGGGTATCTGGGCCGCGCGTCACCGCGAGCATTTGCCGGATTTCATCGTGCGGCTCATCGCCTTTCTTGGCGTGTCGATGCCTAACTTCTGGCTCGCCTTTTTGCTGGTGCTGTTCTTCTCGGTCTATTTACAGTGGCTGCCAGCTCTGGGCTACGGCAGCTGGCAGCATATCGTCCTGCCGGCCGTGTCGATTGCGTTTATGTCGCTGGCGATTAACGCCCGCCTCCTGCGCGCCAGCATGCTGGAAGTCGCCGGACAGCGCCATGTCACCTGGGCTCGCCTGCGCGGCCTGAATGCCAGGCAAATCGAACGTCGTCACATTCTGCGCAACGCCTCGCTACCGATGATTACCGCCGTAGGAATGCACATTGGCGAACTGATCGGCGGGACGATGATCATCGAAAATATCTTTGCCTGGCCGGGCGTCGGGCGCTATGCCGTTTCGGCCATTTTTAACCGTGATTATCCTGTGATTCAATGCTTTACGCTTATCATGGTGGTGGTATTCGCCCTGTGCAATCTGGCGGTCGATCTGGTCAATGCCGCGCTGGACCCGCGTATTCGTCGTCATGAAGGAGCGCACTCATGAGCTTTTTCTTCTCAGCGCGCGGTTCGGTGCGCGCGGCGCTGGTCATTATCGTTCTGCTGATGCTGGTGGCGCTCACCAGCCAGTGGTGGCTACCGTACGATCCGCAGGCCATTGATTTACCTTCCCGTCTGCTGCCACCTGACGGCCAGCACTGGCTGGGGACCGACCATCTTGGCCGCGATATTTTCTCCCGTCTGCTGGCGGCGACCCGGGTGTCACTGGGGGCGGTGATGGCCTGTTTACTGCTGGTTCTGGCGCTGGGGCTTCTCGTTGGCGGCTGTGCCGGACTCATGGGCGGGCGCGTCGATCAGCTCACCATGCGGGTGGCCGATATGTTTATGACCTTTCCTACCTCTATTCTGTCGTTTTTTATGGTCGGCGTGCTGGGGACCGGGTTGACCAACGTGATTATCGCTATCGCCCTGTCTCACTGGGCCTGGTACGCGCGCATGGTTCGTAGCCTGGTGGTATCCCTGCGCCAGCGCGAGTTTATTCTCGCCGCGCGGCTGAGCGGCGCAAATCGCTGGCGGCTTTTCCTCGATCACCTGGCCGGCGCGGTGGTGCCCTCGCTGCTGGTTCTCGCCACCCTCGATATCGGTCATATGATGCTGCACGTCGCCGGGATGTCGTTCCTCGGTCTTGGCGTCAGCGCCCCCACGGCGGAATGGGGGGTAATGATTAACGATGCGCGGCAGTTTATCTGGACCCAGCCGCTACAGATGCTGTGGCCCGGCCTGGCGCTGTTTATCAGCGTGATGGCCTTTAACCTGGTGGGCGACGCGCTGCGCGATCGTCTCGATCCTCACCTAATCGCGGAGCACAGCCACTGATGCCGCAAAAGATCCAGTTAGAACAATTGACGCTGTGCGCCGGCCGCCCGCTGGTGACGGAGCTGTCGCTGACCCTGCGTCGCGGGCAGGTGCTGGCCCTGCTGGGTAGCAGCGGTTGCGGAAAATCGCTGACCTGCGCCGCAGCGCTTGGCGTTCTGCCTCCCGGTGTCCGGCAAACCGCCGGGCGTCTGCTGCTGGACGGCATTCCGGTGCACGGCGAACAGCTGCGGGGCGGTACCGTCGCCACGATTATGCAGAATCCGCGCAGCGCCTTTAATCCGCTGTATACGATGGCAACTCACGCGCGAGAAACCTGCCGCGCCACCGGCCAGCCCGCGGATGATGCGGCGCTTATTGCCGCCATGACCGCCGTCGGTCTGGAAACCCCGTCTCAGCTCCTGAAACGCTATCCCTTCGAGATGAGCGGCGGGATGTTGCAGCGAATGATGATCGCCCTCGCCCTGCTGAGTAAAGCCCCCTTTATCTTCGCCGATGAACCTACCACCGACCTCGATGCCGTGGCGCAGGGGCGCATTCTGGATCTGCTGGAAGAGATTGTCTCCAGCCGCGGCCAGGGCCTGCTGCTGGTCACTCACGACATGGGCGTGGTGGCGCGGCTGGCGCATGAGGTCGCGGTGATGGACCACGGGCGCATCGTCGAGCGTTGCGACGTCAACACCCTGTTTAGCGCTCCCCGACATCCGGTCAGTCAACGGCTGCTGGCGGCACACCTGGCGCTGTACGGAATGGAGTTTGCAGGATGAACCTACTGAACGTGACCGACGTCAGCCACGATTACCCGCACCATCCGGGCGTGCTGCGCGACGTCAGCCTGAGTATCCAGGCGGGTGAAACGGTGGCGCTGCTCGGACGCAGCGGCTGCGGTAAAAGCACCCTGGCGAGGATGCTGGTCGGCCTTGAAACACCGGATCACGGCGAGATAACCTGGCGCGGAACGCCGATTCAGACGTTAAAAGGCGACGCGCAGCGGGCATTTCGTCGCGATATCCAGCTGGTTTTCCAGGATGCACAAAGCGCGGTGAACCCGCGCAAAACGGTGAATGAGATCATCAGCGAGCCGCTGCGCCATCTGTTCCGCTTCGCGCGCGATGAGCGCCAGGCGCGGGTCGAAGCGATGATGCAGGCGGTGGACCTTTCTCCACACCTGCTCGACAAACGCCCGCACCAGCTCAGCGGCGGGCAGCTGCAGCGAGTCTGCCTGGCCCGGGCGCTGGTTGTGCGTCCCCCCTTACTGATCCTCGATGAGGCCGTTTCGAATCTTGATCTCGTTTTGCAGGCGGAGATCGTTGCGCTGCTGAAGCGTCTGCAGGTACAGTTTTCTACCGCCTGCCTGTTTATCACCCACGATCTGCGGCTGGTCGAGCGCTTTTGTCAGCGGGTGATGGTGATGGAGAGCGGGCAGATTCTGGAAACCACGGCGGTCAACACACCGCTGCGTCTTCAGTCAATGGCGGGCCGGACACTCCAGCGTGCGGTCCTTCCCGCTTTTCCACCTTCCCTTGCCATAGAGAAACGACCATGCAGCGCGTAACCCTGACTCTTGATGACGATCTTCTGGCGACCCTGGACGCGCTGAGCGCCCAGCGCGGGTACCACAACCGTTCGGAGGCGGTGCGCGATATCTTGCGCAATTCGTTGATGCATGAGCATGCGCAACAGCCCGAACAGCGCGGTTACGCGGTGCTTTCCTATGTCTATGAACATGAAAAACGCGAGCTGGCAAGCCGACTGATCGCCACGCAGCATCACCATCACGATCTGTCCGTTGCGACGCTGCACGTGCATATCAGCCATGATGACTGTCTGGAGATTGCCGTCCTTAAAGGTGAAATGGGCGAGGTGCGGCATTTTGCCGATGAGGTGATTGCCCAGCGCGGCGTACGTCACGGGCATCTGCACTGCTTAACCGCGCAAGACGAGGGTCCGCACGACTGACCCGCCGATAATGGCTGCAATGCCATTCGACGTATCGCCCGGAAAACCGACCAATTTTACGTGGTTTATCAACCGTTGATAAACCACGTAAATTATACGCTTTCACAACTTGTCTACCTTCCTATAATGGCCGCTCATTTAACGATCTCGTTATGGCGAGGCTCCTGCACAAATACAAGTTACCGCCCTGCTGGTATCGAGAGAGACCACTCAGGGAAATACAGGCATCCATCGAATCAAGGTGTTGCCAAGGTAACTTCTGACGGCGTTCATGCCGGACAGATACGTTGTGCAGTGCTAAAACCAGGACGTAGGGATCTGCCTGTGCTCATCCTGTCTTGTTCGCCCCTATGAGTGATTTTTTATAGGGAATTACACCATGTCTTCAATGCAACACTGCGCCGCGCACCTGGCCACTTCCGCCTTCGACGGCGATGCGATCGCCCAGTACATGCGTACCGATTTTATCACTCTGCCCGAGCACCTCAGCGTCTATGAAGCGCGGGAGCTCTTTGTCTCGCAACTCACCAGCGATGATATTCCGGGCCAGGTCTTTGTGGTGGCCGGAAAGAAGCTGCGCGGCAGTTTATCCATTAAAAAGCTGCTTCAGGAGAGCGATACGGCGCAATCCATTCGCTATCTGATGGACAGCTGCCTGTTCCGCGTGAAACCCGATGATGAGCGTCAGGAGGTGGTCGCCGAACTGAGCGAACGCGGACTCGACCTGGTGCCGGTGGTTGAAAAAGGTGAGCTGGTTGGCTGCCTGATGGAGAAAGAGATTGCCCATCTGCTGGAAGACGACGTCACCGAAGATGTGCATCGCCAGGGCGCAACGCTCCCGCTGGAGAAGCCCTATCTGGAGATCAGCCCGTGGACGCTGTGGAAGAAACGTTCGGTGTGGTTATTGCTGCTGTTCGTGGCAGAAGCCTACACCAGCAGCGTCATTCAACATTTTGAAGAGGCGCTGGAATCCGCCATTGCGCTGGCCTTCTTTATTCCGTTGCTGATCGGCACCGGCGGTAACAGCGGTACGCAGATCACCTCCACGCTGGTCCGTTCCATGGCGCTCGGGGAAGTACGCCTGCGCGATATGGGCCGGGTGATTCGTAAAGAGATGACGACGTCGCTGCTGATTGCCCTCACTCTCGGTCTGGCGGGCTGCCTGCGCGCCTGGATGATGGGCATCGGCATGGAGATCACTCTGATTGTCAGCCTGACGCTGGTCTGCATTACGCTGTGGAGCGCGGTGGTCTCGTCAGTGATCCCTCTGACGCTTAAACGCGTGGGCATCGACCCGGCGGTCGTTTCCGCGCCGTTTATCGCCACGCTGATTGATGGCACCGGGCTGATTATCTACTTCAAAATCGCCCAGCACTTTCTTGGTCTGAACTGATAAACCGAGGGCAGCTTCCCGTAGCAGAGAAGCTGCCCCTGTCTTACGCTTCTACCAGCGCCTGGGCGCAGGCCCAGGCAGAAGACCATGCCCACTGGAAGTTGTACCCTCCCAGCCAGCCGGTCACATCCATCACTTCACCGATAAAATAGAGCCCCGGCACCTTGCGTGCTTCCATGGTCCGCGACGACAGTTCGTGCGTATCTACGCCGCCGAGGGTCACCTCCGCCGTACGGTAGCCTTCGGTGCCGTTGGGCTGCACGCGCCAGGCGGTCAGCGTCTCCACCAGCATTTCCTGCTCGCGCACGTTGAGCTGTTTTAGCGTGACGTCCGGAATTTGCCCCAGCTGCTGCAGGCACTCCACCAGCCGCTTCGGCAGCTGCATAGCGAGGGTGTTTTTCAGGCTTTGATTCGGATGTTCGCTCCGCTGCTCGTTAAGGAAATCATCAAGATGGCAATCAGGCAGCAGGTTGATGGTGACAAACTCGCCCGGCTGCCAGTAGCTGGAAATCTGCAGTACCGCCGGCCCGGAGAGCCCGCGGTGGGTAAACAGCAGATTCTCGCGGAACACCGTGCCGTCCTGTGCGGTAATGGTTGATGGCACCGAAACGCCCGAGAGCACCTGCAGCTGCTCAAGCAGCGGTTTATGCAGAGTAAAGGGCACCAGCCCCGCACGGGTCGGCAGCACCTTGAGACCAAACTGCTCGGCAAGTTTATAGCCGAACGGCGATGCCCCCAGTCCGGGCATCGACAGGCCGCCGGAGGCGACCACCAGTTTTTTCGCCGCCACCTCGTCGCCATTAAGTTGCAGTCTGTAGCCTTCATCGTCGCGTTCTACGCTGATAATTTCGCTACGCAGGCGAATTTGCACGCCGCCCTTGTCACATTCCGCCAGCAGCAGGTTGACGATTTGCTCTGCGGAATCATCACAAAACAGCTGGCCGAGGGTCTTCTCATGCCAGGCAATACCGTGTTTGCCCACCAGTTCGATAAAATCCCACTGGGTATAACGCGCCAGCGCAGATTTGCAAAAATGCGGGTTCAGGCTGAGATAAGCGGCCGGCTCAATATACATATTGGTAAAGTTGCAGCGACCGCCGCCGGACATCAGGATTTTACGGCCTGGCTTTTTGCCATTATCCAGCAACAGCACGCGCAGCCCCGCCTGGCCCGCCTGCGCTGCACAAAACATTCCCGCCGCTCCGGCGCCAATTACAATGGCATCAAACCTTTCCACACAACTTTCCTCATATCCCGATTGTCGGGAATTGTAAATTTTTCACGCTGGTCGCACCAGCACGAAAATCGATGTATTCATGTACATCATTGAAAGATATAGGATTACTCTCAAGCAGGTAAAATCCAGACAGGAAGAAAATCAAAAAAAGTCTATATTTCACTTTGCCCGCGCCGCTAAAGTCACTGATAATGCGCCGCGTTCATGTCCTCAAAATGGCGTAACGTCCTATGCTACATTTATTTGCCGGTCTGGATTTACATACCGGGCTATTACTATTGCTTGCTTTAGCTTTCGTGCTGTTTTACGAAGCGATTAACGGTTTTCATGATACCGCAAACGCTGTTGCTACTGTGATTTACACACGCGCAATGCGGTCACAACTTGCGGTTGCGATGGCGGCCCTCTTCAACTTCTTCGGCGTTCTGTTGGGTGGTCTCAGCGTCGCTTATGCCATCGTGCATATGCTGCCGACCGACCTGCTGCTTAACATGGGTTCCGCACATGGCCTCGCCATGGTGTTCTCTATGCTGCTGGCAGCGATTATCTGGAACCTCGGTACCTGGTATTTTGGCCTTCCGGCCTCCAGCTCGCACACGCTGATCGGCGCTATCATCGGTATTGGTTTAACCAATGCGCTGATGACCGGCACGTCCGTGGTCGACGCGTTGAATATCCCGAAAGTCATCGGTATTTTTGGCTCACTTATCATCTCACCGATTGTTGGTCTGGTGGTCGCTGGCGGCCTGATTTTCATTTTGCGTCGTTACTGGAGCGGTACCAAAAAACGCGCCCGTATTCACCTGACGCCTGCAGAACGTGAAAAGAAAGACGGTAAGAAAAAGCCGCCGTTCTGGACCCGTATTGCCCTGATTCTGTCCGCCATTGGCGTATCGTTCTCGCACGGTGCTAACGACGGCCAGAAAGGCATTGGTCTGGTCATGCTGGTGCTGATCGGCGTGGCGCCGGCTGGTTTCGTGGTTAACATGAATGCCTCCGGCTATGAAATAACCCGGACCCGCGATGCGGTGAACAACGTGGAAACCTTCTTCGAACAGCGCCCTGAGCTGTTGAAAAAGGCCACCGGCGTTGACCAGCTGATTCCGTCTCCGGAGGCCGGGACGGCCGCCAGCGGCGGTGAGTTCCATTGCCATCCGGCGAATACCATCAACGCGCTGAATCGCGTGAAGACGGCGCTGACCGGTATTGAAAGCTACGACTCGCTCTCCATTGATCAGCGTAGTCAGCTGCGTCGCATCATGCTGTGCATTTCCGACACCACCGATAAAGTCGCGAAGTTACCGGAAGTGAATGCTGACGATCAGCGCCTGCTGAAGAAACTGAAAACCGATATGCTGAGCACCATCGAGTACGCGCCAATCTGGATCATTATGGCCGTGGCGCTGGCGCTGGGTATCGGCACGATGATCGGCTGGCGTCGCGTGGCGACCACTATCGGTGAGAAGATCGGTAAGAAAGGTATGACCTACGCACAAGGTATGTCTGCCCAGATGACCGCGGCGGTTTCGATTGGTCTGGCGAGTTACACCGGTATGCCGGTTTCCACCACCCACGTGCTCTCCTCCTCCGTAGCGGGGACGATGCTCGTCGATGGCGGCGGCCTGCAGAGAAAGACCGTCACCAGTATTCTGATGGCGTGGGTGCTTACTCTCCCGGCGGCGATTCTGCTGTCCGGCGGGCTGTACTGGATAGCGCTGAAAATTATCTAAGAAGCTGAAAGCGACAAAAAAGCGGGTCAGGAAACTGACCCGCTTTTTTTATGTCCGTTGTTTTACTTAATCTTTTTCTGGTATGAGGAAAATCTGAACATTTTTTGTTCAAAAAACATGGAGGAAAAAAATATCATCCCGGCCAGGATAAAATACCTCACAGCGGAGAATGTATGGCTTCTGTCCCCATCCCAGGACCTGGTTCAATCGTTATAGCGGGCAATATGCGTGAAGCACGCCGTCAAGGAGTGTCACGTAATATGGCTACCCCATCAACGTACTACTGGTTTTATCAAAAAGTCAGAAATGGCGGCCCGTGGGATGATAAAAAATTCGCCCCGTATTTCGCCGCGTTCGGTAATTTCAATTTTGGGGCTACCGGCACCGCCGCAGGTATTCCCGCAAACATCCTTCTTATGGGCGCAGGGTCGTGCGGGAACCTCAAAACCTGAATGGGGGAAATGGTATGAAAAACCTCCCTATGGAGATGCCCCTACGGATCAGCGCAATATCAGAGAAGGGATAGATTATGCCATTCAGAACGGCTATTAGATGGCTCCATTGGATTGTTACGCTGGCACTTCTGGCCCTGACCGTCGGATTTGTGTGGCTCAACCACCATCCCGATCCGCGAAAGAGCGATGAGCTCCAGCGTGTTTATAAATTGTCTGACGGCGTTTGGCTCTACATGACCGTTAACAACCGAGGTGGCGCAACGGTGCCTACAATCTATCGTTACTATCTGTCGCATGAGATAGCAGGGGACAATACAGAAATTATCCAGCAGCTTACGCAGAAGAGCCCGGTGATTGAGGGGACAGGGCGTCTTACGAGTGCCGGCATAGATAAAAACGGGGAAGTGAACCTCTCTTACAGCGGGAAGGTTATCTCACTCCAGGACAATATCTCAGACCTCAGATTCTCTGTTAAGCCCTGACCCCGATGCAAAGAAGGCGAGACTAGCCTCGCCTTTCTTATGCTCAGTGCCAAATCATCAATGCGATCAGACTCACCACCACCAGACCACACAGGGCGCTGGTCAGAATAAACTGCCGCCGTACCCGCTCGCAGCGACGAATAAACTCATCATCGTGATGATCGCGATAACGTTGGGCATAAATGTACCAGACCAGGCGCACCTGTTTGCCCGGCTGCCCATGCGAAGTAAAAAAACCTCCGCCATCAACATATTGATAAAGCAAGGGATCGCAACCACGTAGCACAACCAATAATGCACGCAATGATGAGAAGTAGCGTGCCATATTCACCACACAAACGATACACAGGGCCCAAAACAGCGCAATAGTGCTGATCATACGTCCTCCCCGGCGACCCGCCCTCGGAGACATCTCCGGAGCTAGCGCTTCCCAATACCCAACCCAACATACAATATGAGAGTGCGATTCCGATCACGTTTATTTATCCGATCGGCTCATTAAATAGTGTAGGAGATCAGTCAATTTTTTTACCACAAGGTTAATCGTTATCAATACGTAAGATGAATATATTTGTTTAACTTTTGGTGAACCAGGTGCATTGACGGAGCGCGAGGGGCGCTATAAGGTAGAAATATCTTCTACAATTAAGTCCTTAAAGGGCTGAACCCCCGCGGATTAGCACGCAGGACGCGGGCGAAGCGGCAGCACCAGCTGTCTGGTCCAATGGTCATCGACAACTTATGGAAGGAGTAACACTATGGCTTACAAACATATTCTTATTGCAGTAGACCTCTCCCCGGAAAGCAAGGTTCTGGTAGAGAAAGCCGTTTCTATGGCGCGTCCTTATAATGCCAAAGTCTCTCTGATTCACGTGGATGTTAATTACTCTGACCTGTACACCGGTCTGATCGATGTCAACCTGGGCGACATGCAGAAACGGATTTCCGAAGAGACGCACCACGCGCTGAGCGAGCTGTCTACCAATGCGGGCTATCCGATTACCGAAACCCTGAGCGGCAGCGGCGATCTCGGCCAGGTGCTGGTTGATGCAATTAAAAAATACGATATGGACCTGGTGGTCTGCGGTCACCATCAGGATTTCTGGAGCAAGCTGATGTCTTCCGCACGTCAGCTCATCAACACCGTTCACGTCGATATGCTGATTGTGCCGCTGCGCGATGAAGAAGACGAATAACCGTTCGCGCGGTTAACCATCAGAATGCCAGCGCCCGCCTTTGCGGGCGTTGTCGTTTTTTACGAAGGGCCTATTTGCCAGCGCCCATTGCCTGCGTCCATTGGCCGATGCAAATATAACTAACCCGCCTTTACCGCCAGGATATCAAACCGAATATTTATTAACGATTAGTGTGATCAACCAATTATTAGAAAAATAATCTATATAATAATCTACTCCCAAAGCCAATAGCCGCATCATTGCGCTTCATCATACTTTTTCAGCGCGTTCTGGCATACGCGTTCATACTTTTTTGGGATTGCACTACAAGGCGAAGGAATATGAAAACTACTGCACCTACGGGGCTGTTGCAGCAACCTCGTCCGTTCTTCATGATTTTTTTTGTGGAATTATGGGAGCGATTTGGTTATTACGGCGTCCAGGGGATCCTGGCGGTCTTTTTTGTTAAACAACTTGGATTTTCTCAGGAACAAGCGTTTATTACCTTTGGCGCCTTTGCCGCGCTGGTTTATGGGCTGATCTCCATCGGCGGCTATGTTGGCGACCACCTGCTCGGCACCAAACGCACGCTGGTTCTTGGGGCCGTGGTGCTGGCGCTGGGCTACTTCATGACCGGGCTGTCGCTACTTAAACCCGACCTGATTTTTATCGCCCTCGGGACGATTGCCGTCGGTAACGGACTATTTAAAGCCAATCCCGCCAGCCTGCTGTCAAAGTGCTATCCACCCAAAGATGCCCGTCTCGACGGCGCATTCACCCTGTTTTATATGTCGATTAATATCGGCTCGCTGCTGTCGCTCTCTCTGGCGCCGGTGATCGCGGAAAAATTTGGCTATGCCGTAACCTATAACCTGTGCGGCGTAGGGCTGATTATCGCCCTGCTGGTCTATTTCGCCTGCCGTGGAATGGTGAAAGATATCGGTTCAGAGCCGGATCATCGGCCGCTTGTTGTGCGCAACCTGCTGTACGTGCTGGTCGGCACGGTGGCAATGGTGTTCCTTTGCGCCTGGCTGATGCATAACGTCAAAATCGCTAACCTGGTGCTGATTGTCCTCTCTGTCATCGTGATTATTTTCTTCTTCCGCGAAGCCTTCAGACTGGATAAAACCGGGCGCAACAAAATGTTTGTCGCCTTTATCCTGATGCTGGAAGCGGTGCTGTTCTACATTCTGTACGCGCAGATGCCGACATCGCTAAACTTCTTCGCCATCAATAACGTTCACCACGAGATCCTCGGCATGACCATTAACCCGGTCAGCTTCCAGGCCCTGAACCCGTTCTGGGTGGTGGTGGCCAGTCCGGTGCTGGCGGCGATTTATACCCGCCTTGGCAACAAAGGCAAAGACCTCACCATGCCGATGAAATTTACCCTCGGCATGTTTTTATGTTCGCTGGGCTTCCTGACCGCCGCCGCCGCGGGAATCTGGTTTGCCGATGCTCAGGGGCTGACGTCGCCGTGGTTTATCGTGCTGGTTTATCTGTTCCAGAGTCTGGGAGAGCTGCTGATCAGCGCGCTGGGGCTGGCAATGGTCGCCGCGCTGGTGCCGCAGCATCTGATGGGCTTTATTCTGGGCATGTGGTTTCTGACTCAGGCAGCCGCCTTCCTGATGGGGGGATACGTCGCCACCTTCACCGCCGTGCCGGACAATATCACCGACCCGCTGCAAACCCTGCCGGTTTATACCGGCGTGTTTAGCAAGATTGGTCTGGTGACGCTGGGTGTGACCCTGGTGATGGCGATGCTGGTACCGTGGCTCAACCGGATGATTAATACGCCGTCGAGCGACAAATAATAACCTGCTTAACCTCAGCGGCGGGTGTCGCTGAGGTTACCCTTTCCGCGCGGCAATCCAGTCCCGCACTTCTATGACAAACTCGTCCGGCGCTTTGCGATACATCTTACGCGCCAGGTCCAGAATAGTATGTTGCCCTAGCGCCTCTTCCATCCGCTGCTGCGCCATATCCATCACCGATCGCACGCCGCAGATCCCTTCGCAGGCCCATTCCGGCGGCTGTGCGTCAAACACCGCCAGCCGCTGGCGAATTTCACGACATTCAAAGATACGCTTATCACCATCGATGGCGTTGACCACATCCAGGACCGTTATCTGTTCGGCGGGTTTTGCCAGCTGAAACCCGCCGCCCTTACCCTCAATGCTGCGCACCAGACCGGCTTTAGACAGGCGGGTGAAGATTTTGGCCAGATAGTCGTAGGGCACGCTTTGCAGATCGGCAATTTCCCGCACGCTCATCTCGCGGGCATCACCTTTGCTATCCACCATACACATCAGGCTATGGATGCCGTATTCAACTCCGGAACTGTAAAATGCCATGCTCTAATCTCAGCCAAAAAGAATCTGAGTTATTGTAGCTTTTTCGCCCCAACCGTGCCAGAAGGATAAAATAACAAGTTAAGATTAAAAATTTAAACTTGTTTTTTATCAACACGATGAATGCGAATCAAGGGATAAAACCCAGACCGCAGCACAAATCACATTGCAAACCCATACTACGACAAATAAAATCCGAGTAAAGATATCGTCGTTAACAATGAGTGAAACCATCATGCGTAAACAAATTCTGGTTGTCGGTGCCGGCTTTTCGGGAATGTGGGCTGCGCTTAGCGCCGCCCGCCTGGCCGATCAATATCAACATCAGGCCGTGGATATCACCGTCATTGCGCCGCAGCCAGAGCTGCGCGTGCGTCCACGCTTCTATGAGAAAGCGGTACCAACGCTGGTTGCGCCGCTGCAACCTTTGTTTGATGCTACCGGCGTGCACTTCCTGCGCGGCACCGTTTCACAGCTCCTTCCGGCCAGCAAAGCCGTCGTCTGGACGGATACCAACGGTGAAACACAGCAGAAGCGCTACGACCGGTTAATCCTGGCCAGCGGCAGCCATGTGAACCGTTCGTTAGTGGCCGGCGCCGATGCTTATGCCTTCGATCTCGACCAGCTGGAGAGCGCCAGCGTTCTGGAACAGCACCTGCAATCACTGGCTCACGAAGCCGATAGCGAGCCACGCAATACCGTTGTTGTCTGCGGCGGTGGCTTCACCGGCATTGAGATGGCCATGGAGTTACCCGGCAGGCTGCGCGAGATTCTGGGTGAGAATGCTAAGACCAGAGTAGTCGTAGTTGAACGCGGTCCGCTGCCGGGATCGCGTTACAGCGAAGCGCTACGCGACGTTATCGTCCAGGCCTCCGCAGAGCTCGGTGTTGAATGGCGGGTCAATACTGAAGTTGAGCGGATTGATGCCGATGGCGTCATGCTTAAAGACGGGCAGAAGATCGCATCCTGCACCGTTATCTGGACGGTTGGCGTGCAGGCAAACGGCCTGACGGCACAAATTGAAGCGCCTCGCGATCGCCTGGGTCGTCTGCATGTGAACACGGCGCTTCAGGTGGTCGGCTATGACGATATCTATGCCACCGGCGACGTGGCCTACGCGGCGACCGATGACAAGGGAAACCATGCGTTAATGACCTGTCAGCACGCTATTTTGCTGGGTAAATTTGCCGGTAACAACGCAGCGGCAAGTCTGCTGGATGTCGCGCCGTTGCCGTATCGCCAGGAAAACTACGTCACCTGCCTCGATCTCGGCGCCTGGGGTGCAGTCTATACCGAAGGGTGGGATCAGCAGGTGAAGCTGACCCGGGAGGAAGCGAAAAAGCTGAAGGTGTCGATCGTCAGCGAGCTTATCTATCCGCCGAAGGCTGAGAAAGCGGTAGCCTTTGAGATTGCTGACCCGCTGGCGCCGTTTGTCTGAACCCAGGAAACGCCCCGGTTGCGCTGCGCTTACCGGAGCGATGAACGGTCGCCCGGATATAAGGCAGGTATGCCGCCATCCGGGGGAACGATGGTGGCTGAAGCGTTACTCGGGCGTCCCGGCGTAAATATCAAAGCGGTGGCCTTTGGTGACCACCGCGTTCGGCGTGGCGACATCCGCCAGCGGCGGGGCGTAATCCGGACGTTTCACCACCACCCGTTTGGTCGCCAGCTGACGCGCTGGCTCCAGCAGTCCGTCAGCATCCAGATCCGGCCCCACCAGCGACTGAAATACGCGCATCTCTTTCTTCACCAGCGCGCTTTTCTGCTTATGCGGGAACATCGGGTCAAGATAGACCACCTGCGGGCGTGGCGTAATGTCCGTCAGCGCCGTCAGGCTGGAGGCGTGAATCAGCTGTAAACGCTCCCGAAGCCACGGGCCGATTTCCGGGTCAGCGTAGCCACGAGCCAGCCCGTCATCAAGCAGGGCCGCCACTACCGGGTTACGTTCCAGCATGCGCACCCGGCAGCCCACCGAGGCCAGCACGAAGGCATCGCGACCCAGTCCTGCCGTCGCATCCACCACATCCGGCAAATAGTCGCCTTTAACGCCCACCGCTTTCGCTACCGCCTCGCCGCGACCGCCGCCAAATTTACGTCGGTGGGCCATCGCCCCGCCGACGAAATCAACGAAGATCCCGCCGAGCTTTGGCTCATCGCGTTTACGCAGCTCCAGATGTTCGCGGGTCATAACCAGCGCCATCAGGTTGTCATCATCCTGCGTCAGGCCCCAGCGAGCGGCAAGAACAGATAAGGCGCCGTCTCCGGCGCCCGTTTCATCAATTAAGCAGATTTTCACGTCCACTTTACCCTAAAGAATGCGCGTTGCATCAAGACAACAAAAGAACGAATCCCTGGCCACGCACAGAGTATGCGGCCAGGGCGAGTGAGTGCCGTTGCCAAAGAGGCAGCCTGAGGAATGACGGGGAAATTAGCCCTTAATCCCGTAATGCTCCAGCATCGCGTCGAGCTGCGGTTCGCGTCCACGGAAGCGTTTGAACAGCACCATCGGCTCTTCGGAACCGCCGCGGCTCAGGATGTTATCGAGGAACGACTGGCCGGTTTCACGGTTGAAAATCCCCTCTTCTTCAAAGCGCGAGAAAGCATCCGCCGCCAGGACATCGGCCCACAGATAGCTGTAATAGCCTGCCGCATAGCCCCCGGCAAAAATATGGCTGAAGGCATGTGGGAAACGACCCCAGGACGGCCCTGGCACCACGGCGACCTGCTTTTTGATTTCCGTCAGCGTTTCGAGGATTTTCGCCCCTTGCTCCGGCTGGTACTCCGCATGCAGACGGAAGTCGAACAGGCCGAACTCCAGCTGACGCAGAATGAACAGCGCGGCCTGATAGTTTTTCGCCGCCAGCATTTTTTCCAGCAGCGCCTGCGGCAGCGGTTCACCGGTTTCATAGTGGCCGGAGATAAATGCCAGCGCTTCCGGCTCCCAGCACCAGTTTTCCATAAACTGGCTCGGCAGCTCGACCGCATCCCACGGCACCCCGCTGATGCCGGAGACGCCGGCGGTATCGATACGGGTCAGCATATGGTGCAGACCGTGACCAAACTCGTGGAACAGCGTGATCACTTCATCGTGAGTAAACAGCGCCGGTTTGCCGTTCACCGGGCGGTTAAAGTTGCAGGTCAGGTAGGCCACCGGCTTTTGCAACGAGCCGTCGAGTTTGCGCATCTGCCCGACGCAGTCATCCATCCACGCCCCGCCGCGTTTGTGCTCGCGAGCATACAGATCGAGATAGAAGCTGCCGCGCAGTTCGTTGTTCTCATCATACAGCTCGAAGAAACGCACTTCCGGGTGCCAGACATCCACATCGGTACGCTCTTTGGCGCTAATCCCGTAAATGCGGTTCACCACTTCAAACAGGCCGTTAACGGCTTTGTTTTCCGGGAAATAGGGGCGCAGCTGCTCATCGCTGATGCTGTAGAGATGCTGCTTCTGTTTTTCACTGTAGTACGCGATATCCCACGGCTGCAGCTCGTCGACGCCGAACTCCGCTTTTGCGAAGGCGCGCAGCTGAGCCAGCTCTTTCTCGCCCTGCGGACGAGCGCGTTTCGCCAGGTCGGTCAGGAAGTCGAGCACCTGCTGCGGGTTCTCCGCCATTTTGGTCGACAGCGATTTGGAGGCATAGCTGTCAAAGCCCAGCAGCTGGGCCAGCTCGTGGCGCAGCGCGAGAATTTCTGCCATCACCGGGCTGTTGTCCCATTTGCCGGCATTCGGCCCCTGGTCCGACGCGCGGGTGGAGTAGGCGCGATACAGCTCTTCACGCAGCCCCTGATTGTCGCAGTAGGTCATCACCGGCAGATAGCTCGGAATATCCAGCGTCAGCAGATAGCCTTCCTGCTCTTTCGCCTGGGCCTGAGCCTGGGCTGCCGCCAGCGCGCTTTCCGGCATCCCGGACAGCTCAGCGACGTCAGTGACCAGCTTGCTCCAGCCCATGGTGGCGTCGAGCACGTTGTTGCTGTACTGGTTGCCGAGCTCAGACAGGCGTGCGGCAATCTCGCCGTAACGTTTCTGCTGCTCTTTCGCCAGGCCAATCCCCGACAGTTCAAAATCGCGCAGCGCGTTATCCACCGCTTTTTTCTGCGCGGTGTTCAGCGTGGCGTAATGGTCACCGTCGCGCAGATCGCGATAGGCTTGATACAACCCTTCATGTTGACCGACCCAGGTGCTGTATTCCGACAACAGCGGCAGCGTTTGTTCATAGGCTTCGCGCAGCTCGGGGCTGTTCTTGACCGAGTTCAGATGACTGACCGGCGAGAAGATGCGTCCCAGCACATCATCCACTTCAGCCAGCGGCTGGCAGAGCGTTTCCCAGCTGTACGGCGCGCCTTGCGCGACCACGCTTTCTACCGCGGCCCGACAGTCGTCCAGCGCTTTGGTAACCGCAGGGACGACGTGTTCCGGCTTGATCGCAGAAAAAGGCGGCAATGAAAAAGGCGTCAATAATGGATTGGTCATATGCGCAGTCCTGTTGAAAAGGGTGAATGAAGCGCGCGTTCCGGCGCTTTAGCATGAGATCTAGAATGGGGGATCGTGACGGGAATTTCAATGTCACACCGTGCCAGACGCCGGGTATTGCTGCAATAAGTGGGCGTTATTGGCGCAGGCAGTTTGAATCCGCACAGCACGGAGAAACCGGAGCTTACGCCTGGTACATGAGGATTTGATTCGCTTCGCTCACCCTTCGGGTCACCCTGAAGGGCGTTCAAAGATATATCGTTATGAGCACCGCCCGGCTTCAAACTGACAAGCACAAGAGTGCTGATAAGACAGTTCCTCAGTGGTTGCCTGACTGGCGCCGGTTTTCCCCGGTTATGTGGGCCGGGGACATGGTCATCCGACAAACCGGACGGGGTGGATTAATGTGCTTTCAGCGCCATCTGATATGCCGCCGGCAGATTCACCCGCTGCCAGAACTGCTGGTCGGCGGTCTCGCCCGACAGCGGATAGCCCGCCGGAAGCGCGGTTTTCACCATCAGCGCCCGGCGCTGGGCGGCGGACAGATGAGGTAGCGCGGTCTCCAGCAGAACCTCTGCCCCTTCCGGCACCGTCAGCGCTGACTTTTCCCCCTTCTGCTGCGGCAGGTTGTAGGTCATGGTGAACGCGTAAAATGCGTTCATCGCCGGGTCGCGGTACGGGTCGTCTTTTCCGGCCGGCTTCGCGCACTCGGCCAGTGAAGTCGCGCACTCTTTTTCCAGCGCCGTTCGCAGCTGATCGCGCGCTTCATTGAACAGCGCACGATACTTCGCGTCGTTGAGGTAATGCGCGACGTTACGCTGCGCCACCATCCGCGACCCCATCACATCCAGCGGGTAATGGACGCCAAGCACGATGCGGGAATAGCCGTAGCGCGCGCCGCGAGTCACCAGCGCATCAAAGCGCTCCGGGATCATTTCAGCCATCAGCAGCGCATCGGTGTAACCGGTGTTGGTGTGTCCGCTGGGGAAGGAACCTCCGTCAGCGGTGTAAGGCTGGTTGTCCTTTATCACCACATCGTCCGGCACCAGATGAATGGTATTGCCCTGAATCAGGAACGGTCGCGGGTTGTTATAATGCTTTTTCGCCGCCCCCGTACTGACTTCACTGGCCTTAATCAGCGCCGCGGCTTTACCCAGCTCGCCTTTGTCGTAGGCCGTGAGGAAGGCTTTGCCGAGCCGCGGGCCCAGCGCATCGCTGAGGAAATAGAGATAGCTAATCCCTTCCGCATCCGCCAGCGCCTGATGGCGGGTAGCCTGCGTTGCATCGCGGTTGATCGCAGTCACCGTAGCCAGGTTATCCTTCACCACCGAATCCGGGAGCTTGCTGAAGGCGGCCAGCAGCGCGATACCCGCCTGCTGATTCGCTTTCTCCTCAAAATCGTAGCCGCTGGCCTTCAGCCAGGCCTTATCCGCCTGGGTTTTACTCTGTTTTGCGTGCGCGAGCTGGCCGCGGCTGAGCGTGGCGGCATCGCCCTTCAGCGCAGCGCGCAGCTGCGTCAGCGCCTGACCTTCGAGACCGTCAAACGCCTGGCTGGCCGCCGCTGGCGTCACGCTACCGGCGATCGCCGCCGCCTGGTTCAGCGGAACCTCTTTCGCCAGAGCCGGCAGCGCCAGGATTAACGCTGAGGTCAGGAGTGTGATTTGCAATTTCATTATTTTTCCTTTTATTCAAACAATTACCTTGCCTTCACGCGACGCTAGCGCTGATATTTGACGTTTTTATGACGCGGTCATGTTTTGCAACGCTTTTGACCTCATTGAAACAGCGCGGTGCTACAGCGGTAATCTGTAAGGATCTGCGGTAAACTATCGGTCATCTTGTTTAATTCCCGGAATCTCTGCATCCATGCTCAGTTATCGCCACAGCTTTCACGCAGGCAACCACGCCGACGTCCTTAAACACACCGTTCAGAGTTTGATCATTGAATCGCTGAAAGAGAAAGAAAAACCGTTTCTCTATCTGGACACTCACGCCGGCGCGGGCCGCTATCAGCTGAGCGGCGAGCACGCCGAACGTACGGGTGAATACCTGGAAGGCATTTCCCGTATCTGGCAGCAGGACGACCTGCCGGCCGAGATGGAAGCCTACATTTCCGTCATCCAGCATTTCAACCGTAGCGGCCAGCTGCGCTACTACCCGGGTTCTCCGCTGATCGCTCGCCAGCTGCTGCGCGAGCAGGACAGCCTGCACATGACCGAACTGCACCCGAGCGATTTTCCGCTGCTGCGTTCGGAATTTCAAAAAGATGCCCGTGCCCGCGTGGAAAAAGCCGATGGCTACCTGCAGCTGAAAGCGAAGCTGCCGCCGGTATCCCGTCGCGGCCTGATTCTTATCGATCCGCCGTACGAGATTAAAAGCGACTACCAGGCGGTCGTGGCCGGTATCCACGAAGGTTACAAACGCTTTGCCACCGGCACCTATGCGCTGTGGTATCCGGTGGTACTGCGCGCGCAGATTAAGCGCATGATCAGAGATCTGGAAGCGACCGGCATTCGCAAAATCATGCAGATTGAACTTGCCGTGCGTCCGGACAGCGATCAGCGCGGCATGACCGCTTCCGGGATGATCGTCATTAACCCACCGTGGAAGCTGGAACAGCAGATGAACAACGTCCTGCCGTGGCTGCATAAGAAGCTCTCGCCGACCGGCATCGGACATGCCACCGTCGGCTGGATCGTACCGGAGTAATCACAGCCATCGGTGGAACCTTTTACGCCTCGCGCTACAATCGCGGTCATTCAACGATTAAGGGCCTACCAGGATAGGTCTTCTAAGGATACAGGCTATGAGCAAACATTATGATTACATCGCTATCGGCGGCGGCAGCGGCGGCATCGCCTCCATCAACCGTGCGGCAATGTATGGCCAGAAGTGCGCGCTGATTGAAGCTAAAGATCTGGGCGGCACCTGCGTCAACGTCGGCTGCGTACCGAAGAAAATCATGTGGCATGCGGCGCAGATTCGCGAAGCGATTCATCTGTATGGCCCGGACTACGGTTTCGATACCACGATTAATCACTTCGACTGGGACAAACTGGTAGCCAGCCGCAGCGCATATATCGACCGTATCCACACCTCCTATGACAACGTGTTAGGCAAAAATAAGGTGGACGTCATCAAAGGCTTCGCCCGTTTTGTGGATGCCAAAACCGTGGAAGTGAATGGCGAAACGATCACCGCCGATCATATCCTGATCGCCACCGGCGGCCGTCCGAGCCATCCGTCTATTCCGGGCGTTGAGTATGGCATCGACTCTAACGGCTTCTTCGAGCTGCCGGCCCTGCCGAAGCGCGTCGCCGTGGTGGGCGCAGGCTATATTGCCGTTGAGCTGGCTGGCGTCATTAACGGCCTCGGCGCCGAAACGCACCTGTTCGTGCGTAAACATGCGCCGCTGCGCAGCTTCGATCCGCTGATCGTTGATACCCTGGTCGAAGTGATGAACACCGAAGGGCCGCAGCTGCACACTCACGCCATTCCGCAAGCGGTAGTGAAAAACGCGGACGGCAGCCTGACGCTTCAACTGGAAGATGGCCGGAGTCAGACCGTGGATTGCCTGATCTGGGCCATTGGTCGTGAGCCGGAGACCGATAATTTCAACCTCGCAGCCGCTGGCGTAAAAACCAACGACAAAGGCTATATCGTGGTGGATAAATTCCAGAACACCAACGTGCCGGGGATCTATGCCGTGGGTGATAACACCGGGGCGGTGGAGCTGACGCCGGTCGCGGTAGCCGCGGGCCGTCGCCTGTCCGAACGCCTGTTCAACAACAAGCCGGAAGAGCATCTGGATTACAGCAATATCCCAACCGTGGTCTTCAGCCATCCGCCGATCGGCACCGTCGGTTTAACCGAGCCGCAGGCGCGAGAGCAGTATGGCGATGACGCCGTGAAGGTCTATAAATCGTCCTTTACCGCGATGTATACCGCCGTGACTTCGCACCGCCAGCCGTGTCGCATGAAGCTGGTATGCGTCGGCCCGGAAGAGAAGATTGTCGGCATTCACGGTATCGGCTTCGGCATGGATGAAATGCTGCAGGGATTTGCAGTGGCGCTGAAAATGGGCGCAACCAAGAAGGACTTCGACAATACCGTGGCGATTCACCCGACCGCCGCGGAAGAGTTCGTGACCATGCGTTAATCTCTTCAGCCCCGTGTTCTCACGGGGCTTTTTTTATGCGCTCATCGCCTGCCGTATAGGACGATTTTGCGACCTGATTTTGCAAAATCGCCTGCCCGATGTAGTTACTCCAGTTAAAGCTGTTTTGCAGCACCACCACCGCATTCTGATTCGCCTTATCAAAACCGATATAGCTGGAATAGCCGCCGATATAGCCCACCTGATAGGTGATTCTTTGCCCGCCGAGCGTATCGGTCACCCAGGCGATATTGGCCGCCTCTTTTTCCCGTGGATAGTAATCAACGCTGACGTCGGCAAAAGCCTTATCCAGCGCGGCATGATGGGTCGGAGAAAAATGAGCGCGGGCATATTCAATCAGGTCGCGGGCGTTACTGTACAGACTTGCCGCGCCCACCATGTTGTTGCTGAACTGCCAGTCAGGAGTCAGCGCGCCGCGAGGTTTAAACCTGGGCTGATCGCCCGCATGGCCGAGCGCCCGCCGGGAAAAACCGCGCAGCGTTTGCGGCCGATAGCTGGTACTTTGCATCGCTAGCGGCTGAAAAATCTTTCGCCACGCCAGACTTTCTATCGACTCCCCGGTCTGATAGGTGAGGAGGTAACCCAGAATCGCGTAGCCAAGATTGGAGTATTTCGGCTCGCGGGTGAGCGGCGCGTCAAAGGTGCTCAGGTAGCCCAGCACGTTGTCGCTATCGAGCTCGTGATAGAAGTTTTCACCATCGCTCAGATAGACCAGCAAATGTTCAAGCGACAGCAGGTTCATCGGCTGACGCGGCAGACCCGACGTGTGCGTCACCAGTTGCAGCAGCGTGATTTTCTTTGCATCGTCGCTAAGCGGTGTCCCCGGCGGAAGCAGCGTGAGTAGCGTGTCGTCCCAGTGCAGCCGCCCTTCGTTGACCAGTAACGCGATCGCTTCAGCGGTGGTTCCTTTGCTCAGGGAACCCAGCGCAAAGAGCGTATCCGGGGTGATGGGGTAGCGGTTTTTGGCATCGGTCACACCGTAGCAGTGAAACTCCGCCGGGCCATTACGCTGGATGATCGCCACCACCACGCCGCTGACCTGTTTCTGCTGCATATAACGGCCGACAAGGGTATCGATGGGCAACGCACGGCCATTTTGCCCGACCAGCGCGGTTGCCTCAGAGGGGGCGCTCATTTGCGAGAGCGTTCCGGAGCATCCTACAAGCAGCAGTGACGCCAATAGCACAGGGCTCAACTGCCTGTTCAAACCATACCTTCCTGCCGTGCTGAAACCAATGAGGGGAATTAAAGACGCCGGGATCGTAGCGACTGTCAACGATCATTGCAAAGCGAACAGGCTGAAATGATCGGCGCAATGATGCCAGCCTGGCCGTCTTTTCCTGTGTCCTCAGGCGGTACCATTATTGCCATGGCGCATAAACGCCGGTCGCTGATTAAGCGTCATATACCAGCGCTCTACCGCCGGCAGCTCCGGATGGGCAAAAGGCGTCATTTTCCAGCGGTGTACCGACAGACCCAGTACGATGTCCGCCAGCGTAAACTGAGGGCCGGCGATCCATGCGCCGGTGCGCTGCAGCTGTGATTCCACGATCTGCACGCAGCGGGTCCAGGCCGCAATGCTCTCCTTTTATCGCCACCGGATCCTGAAAACGCGGGTCTTTACGCACCAGCCCCATAAAGGCATAGCGCCAGGCATTGTTAAACTCCGTGGCCTGCCAGTCCATCCAGCGCTCGACATCCGCTGCGCCCTGAGGCGTAACCGGTAGCAAATCCTCACGCCCGGTTTTGCGCGTCAAATAGCGACAGATGCTGTTTGACTCCCACAGCACAAAATCATCATCAAGCAGCACCGGCACCAGGCCGTTTGGGTTCATGGCGCGAAATTCGGCGGTATCGACCGGCTGGAAACCGCTGCCGTAATCCTCCTGCTGATAAGTCAGACCGACTTCATCGCAGGTCCATAGCACTTTACGAACGTTAATTGATGAGCGTTTGCCCAGTATTTTTAGCATCGTGACATCCTTAAGCGAAGGAACGTGACTTCCACCCTACTCTATCCGGCGACAAAGAGGCAGCCTGCCGGATAATGTGTATAGTTGATTTCAGCCTTTTTTGCTGACACAGGGAACCCGCCATGCTGACTCCGTTTACTGTTTTCACTCCGGGCAATATTCGTTTTGGCCGAGGTCTTGCCGGGAGCGCTGCCCCCTGGCTGGCCCAGCGTACCGCGAAGGTGCTGCTGGTCCACGGCGCCAGCCCGCAGCGGGCCGGTTTTTTACTCGCCGGGCTGCACGCCCATCATCTTGACGTGACTACGCTATCCGTTGCCCATGAGCCCTGCCTGGAAGATATCGAACAGGGAGTGCATCTGGCGCGGGAACACGGCATCGGGGCGGTGGTCAGCCTCGGCGGCGGCGCGGTTATCGACGCTGGAAAAGCGATTGCCGCGCTGGTGCCGGCCTCGGGTCCGGTGATGGAATATCTGGAAGTCGTGGGCAACGGGCGGCTATTAGAAGGGCCTCCGCTGCCGTTTGTCGCTATCCCGACTACCGCCGGTACCGGCGCTGAGGTCACGAAAAATGCGGTGATTAACGTCACGCAGCAGCAGCGAAAAGTCAGCCTGCGCGACGATCGTATGCTGCCGGACCTGGCCATCGTCGACCCGGCGCTGACCGATAACGCCCCGCGCGCGGTAACGCTCGGCTCCGGCCTTGACGCGATTACCCAGCTCATTGAGCCCTGGCTTTGTACCCGCGCCAATCCTTTTAGCGATGCACTTTGCCTGGCTGCTATTCCGCGCGGAATCAAAGCGCTCCGCACGTTGATGGAAAAAGAGTGCCCGGACAGCCGCGATGAGATGGCCTGGGTTAGCCTGTGCGGCGGACTGGCGCTGGCCAATGCCGGTCTTGGCGTCATTCATGGACTTGCCGGCCCGCTGGGGGGACTGAGCAATGCTTCCCACGGCGCACTCTGCGGCAGCCTGCTGCCTTACGGCCTGGCGCTCAATGAGTCGCAGATCAGCAACAGGGCTATCCGCGGGCGCTTTGACCAGGTCCGCCAGTGGCTGGCCGACGGGCTGGACGTCGAGCCGGAGACCGCCTGGGATAGCCTGCGCGAATGGAGCCGCGGCGCCGGACTGGGGAATCTACGCGAACTGGGCGTACCGCACGAGGCCCTGGAGTCTGCGGCGCTGGCAGCCAGCAGCTCCTCATCAATGAAAGCGAATCCGGTGCAGCTGGATAGCGAGCAGTTGCTGGAGATGCTGGAAGCGGCGTGGGAGTGAGGTCAGGTCTTATCCGGCATAATTAGATTTTGTTGCAAATCGATTGCTCCGAATTTCCGTTTTCAACTCGTGGAAATTTAATTTAAAAAATCAATAAATTAACAACATCCCTGCGTCAGTACATCGCTAAAAATCGTGACCTGACGCACAGTTTTCTTCCGGACACCGAAGCGAATGACTAAGCTTAATAGTCAGGCCGGGAGAGGCCCGGCGCCCTGAACTGACGCGAACCGGAGGTCCGTATCACTATGTCCAGCCAGACACTACGCAACGATAATGGCGATGAACCGAAGATCGGGCGCGATCTGTGCTATGAAGCCGATCCGTATGAGTTAAAACTGGATGAAATGTTCGATGCCGAACCGGAGCCGGAGATCATCGAAGGCCTGCCGGCCTCTGATGCCCTGACGCCCGCCGACCGCTATCTGGAACTCTTTACGCATGTGCAGAAATCACGCATCTTTGCCGACAGCAAAACCTTCCCCGACTGCGCGCCAAAGCAAGACCCGCTGGATATCTTGATCCACTATCGGCGGGTGAAGCACCAGCCTGGATTCGACCTGCGCCAGTTTGTTGAAGAGCACTTCTGGATGCCGGACAACCGCACTGACGACTACGTGTCAGATCCCCGGCGATCGCTGAAAGAGCATATCGATCACCTCTGGCCGGTTCTCACCCGCGAGCCGCAGGATCATATTCCCTGGTCATCGCTGCTGGCGCTGCCGCAGTCGTATATCGTGCCCGGCGGGCGCTTTAGCGAAACCTACTACTGGGACTCCTACTTTACTATGCTGGGGCTGGCGGAAAGTGGCCGCGAAGACCTGCTGAAATGTATGGCGGACAACTTCGCGTGGATGATTGAGACCTACGGCCATATTCCTAACGGTAACCGCACCTACTATCTCAGCCGCTCGCAGCCGCCGGTGTTTGCCCTGATGGTAGAGCTGTTTGAAGAGGATGGCGTGCGCGGTGCGCGGCGCTACCTCGATCATCTGAAGCTGGAGTACCAGTTCTGGATGGACGGCGCGGATTCATTAATTCCCAATCAGGCCTATCGCCACACGGTACGTATGCCGGACGGGTCGTTACTCAATCGCTACTGGGACGACCGCGATACGCCGCGGGATGAATCGTGGCGGGAAGATGTGGAAACGGCAAGACACTCGGGCCGCCCGGCCAACGAAGTCTACCGGGACCTGCGCGCCGGTGCGGCCTCCGGCTGGGACTATTCCAGCCGCTGGCTGCGTGATATCACCCGGCTGGCGAGCATCCGTACCACCCAGTTTATTCCGATCGATTTAAACGCCTTTTTATTCAAACTGGAAAACACCATCGCCAATCTTTCCGGCCTGAAAGGCGACCGGGAAACGGAAGCGGCTTTTCGCCAGAAGGCCAGCGATCGCCGATCAGCGGTAAACCGCTATTTATGGGATGAAGAGGGCGGCTGTTTTCGTGATTACGACTGGCGACGCGAACAGCAGGCGCTCTTCTCCGCCGCCAGCATCGTAGCGCTGTATGTCGGCATGGCCACGCACCAACAGGCAGAACGGCTCGCCGATGCGGTACGCGCTCGTCTGCTGACCCCCGGCGGCATCATGGCCACCGAATATGACAGCGGCGAACAATGGGATAAGCCCAACGGCTGGGCGCCGCTACAGTGGATGGCGATCCAGGGCTTTAAACTGTACGGCCAGGACCCGCTCGGCGACGAAATTGCCCACAGCTGGCTGCAAACGGTGAACCATTTCTACAAGCAGCACCATAAGCTGATTGAGAAGTACCACATCGCCGGCGGTGTTGCCCACGAAGGCGGTGGCGGTGAATACCCGTTACAGGATGGCTTTGGCTGGACCAACGGCGTGGTGCGCCGGCTGATAGGGCTGTACGGCGAACCCTTATAACCAGGTGCTGTTCCGACAATTCATGTCCTGCTATGGTCATAGCATCTCATTCCGCAGGAATTGTTTTCATGACCGAATTGCTTACGCCACGGCTGCACTGTTCACAGCTGAAGCAGGAGGACTGGTCTTTTTTTCTCGCTCTGCAGAGAGATCCGCAGGTGATGCTTTATATAGCCGATTCACGTCCGCTGTCTGAAATACGCGAGGCCTTCGATTCGCGTATCTCACCGTGGTCGCCAGGGGCAAAACAGTGGCTGTGCCTGGTCGTGCGCGACAGGGAAACCCGCATACCGCTGGGTCTGACCGGCTACCTGCACCATGAAGGCGGCTGCGCCGAAGTGGGCTTTTTATTTACCCCGGCCGCGCAGGGGCGCGGCTATGGTTATGAGTCCCTGCGTGCGCTCTGTGATTTTGCCTTCAGCGCCGGAGGCGTACGTCGGCTGACCGCCACGGTCACCGCCGGAAATATAGCCTCGCGAAATCTGCTGCAGAAAACCGGTTTCCTGCAGGAGGGTGAGCTGCGCGAATGCTACTGGCTGAACGGACGCTGGCATAATGACTGGCTGTTTGGCCTGCTGCGTCGCGATTATCACACGCTGAAGATATAAGCTGAACGCGGCGCCTCTCCGCAGACGGAGAGGCGATTACGATTACAGGAACATGCCGCCGGAAACTTCCACGCGCTGCGCGTTCATCCATCTCAGGTCATCGCTCAACAATGCCGCGATCGCATCGCCGATGTCATCTGGCAGCCCTACCCGACCCAGCGCCGTTTGCGCCGCAATATGCTGATTAACCTGAGCATTATCCCGTACCACTCCACCACCAAAATCGGTTTCTATCGCTCCTGGCGCGATAATATTAACGGAAATCCCGCGCCCTCCCAGCTCCTTGGCCTGGTAGCGCGTCAGCACCTCCATCGCCCCTTTCATCGCCGCATAGGCGGCATAGCCCGGCAGCGCGAAGCGGGCCAGCCCGCTCGACACGTTGAGGATACGTCCCTTATCCGCCAGCAGCGGCAGCAGGCGCTGGGTCAGGAAGAACGGTCCTTTAAACTGGATATTCATCAGCTCATCAAATTGTGCTTCGCTGGTCTCTGCAAAGGGGACGTTTAAACCGATGCCGGCATTGTTTAATAAATAATCAAAGGTATCGCGCTGCCAGCGCTGTTGCAGCAGCTGAGCCACATTCTGAGCGAAAGTGTCAAAGCTCGCCGTATCACCGACGTTCAATGCCAATGCCGCGGCTTTCACCCCTTTTTGCTCAATTTCATCCACGACGTCCAGGGCAGCCTGCGGGTTGCTATGCCAGGTGAGAATAATATCGGTTCCCTTCTCTGCCAGCTTCAGCGCTGCATTTTTTCCCAGTCCACGGCTGCCGCCGGTCACTAAAGCGATACGTTGTGTCATCAGAAAACCCCTTCTCAGTTGCGTTTGTCTGGTGAAAGAGCTTATTAGCTGCCAGTGAAACAATAAATGCGCTAAATTACGTTTTACTGTTCCAGTATTAACAACAATAGGGTTTCGGTATGGATAAAATTCACGCAATGCAGCTGTTCATCCGCGTCGCGGAGCTGGAGAGTTTTTCCCGCGCCGCCGAAACCTTAAGCCTGCCTAAAGGGAGCGTCTCGCGCCAGATTCAGGCGCTGGAAAACCATCTGGGGGTGCGCCTGCTGCACCGCACCACGCGCCGGGTTCAGCTCACCCAGGACGGGATGGTCTATTACGAACGCGCCAGAGATCTGCTCAGCAATCTCGATGAGCTGGACGGCATGTTTCAGCACGATCCGGCCACCATCAGCGGCCGCCTGCGGGTGGATATGCCGGTCGGGCTGGCCAGGAAACTGATCATTCCGCGCCTGCCGGCTTTTTTACAGCAGTACCCGGGGATTGAACTGGAGCTGAGCAGTAGCGACCGGCTGGTGGATGTGATTCGCGAGGGATTTGACTGCGTGGTGCGCGTCGGCACGCTGAAAGACTCCGGCCTGATCGCCCGTCCGCTGGGTAAGCTGACGCAAATTAACTGTGCCAGCCCGCAGTATTTATCACGCTTCGGCTACCCGACCACGCTCGACGATCTGGCCGGTCATGCCCTGATCCACTATGCCAGCACCCCCGGCGCCCGGCCGCTGGGGTTTGAGGTGATGAGCGATGGCGTCGTCCAGTGGGTGAAAACCGGCGGCACGCTTACCGTCAACAGTACGGAAACTTATCAGGCCGCCTGCCTGGCCGGACTGGGGATTATCCAGGTTCCACGTACCGGCGTCCGCGAAGCGCTGCGCACCGGCGAGCTGATTGACATCCTGCCGCAGTATCGCGCGGAACCGCTGCCGGTATCGTTAATCTATCCGCACCGACGCAACCTTTCCCGCCGGGTACATCTGTTTATGGAGTGGCTGGGGAGCGTGATGAAAGAGTACGTCGATTAGGCGACGCCGCCCTTTATCCGCCGGGTCCCAGGCTGTCGTGCGGACGCTTCACAGGTCGATGAAGGATTTTACGTATATAATTTTGAAGAATCTCGCTGTAAATAAAGGAAGAAATCACTCATGACATCGGAAAACGACGCGAAACGCCCGACCCAGGATCCGGGCCAGCCGCCGGAAAAAAGTAAAAGCCCGCTAGCCGCCATCAACGACTCTGCCGTGGCGCAGAAGGCGAATCAGGCGTTAAAAACCGTCACCGGAACAGCAGAAAAAGTTCAGAGAAACCCGATTATTGCGCACCTGCTGCGCGCAACCGAACGTTTTAACGACAGAATGGGAAACCAGTTCGGCGCCGCCATCACCTACTTCTCGTTTCTGTCGATGATCCCGATTCTGATGGTCTCCTTCGCCGCCGCCGGTTTTGTGCTGGCCTGGCACCCGACGCTGCTGCAGGATATTTTCGATAAAATCCTGCTGAATGTCAGCGACCCCACGCTGGCCGCCACGCTGAAAAACACCATTAATACCGCCATCCAGCAACGCACCGCCGTTGGCCTGGTCGGTCTGCTGGTCGCGCTCTATTCCGGTATTAACTGGATGGGCAACCTGCGGGAGGCGATTCGCGCCCAGTCGCGCGACGTCTGGGAGCGAGCGCCGCAGGACCAGGAAAAGATCTGGATGAAATACTTCCGCGATTTTATCTCGTTGATCGGCCTGCTGGTGGCGCTGGTGGTGACGTTATCGATAACCTCCGTCGCCGGTTCCGCGCAGCAGATGATCATCTCCGCGCTCTATCTCGATAATATTGAGTGGTTAAAACCGGCCTGGCGGCTGATCGGCCTTGCTATCTCCATCTTCGCCAACTATTTGCTGTTTTTCTGGATCTTCTGGCGTCTGCCGCGCCACCGCCCGCGGCGCAAGGCGCTGATTCGCGGCACCCTGATTGCGGCTATCGGTTTTGAAATCATAAAAATGATCATGACCTGGACGCTGCCCGCGCTGGTGAAATCGCCTTCCGGCGCCGCCTTTGGCTCCGTATTAGGCCTGATGGCCTTCTTCTATTTCTTCGCCCGCCTGACGCTGTTCTGCGCGGCGTGGATCGCCACGGCCGACTACAAGGATGACCGTCGGATGCCGGGCAAAGCCCACGATTGACGCCCTTTCGGGCTGAAGAGAGGTACAAAATTCAGCCCGAATCATCATTTCAGCAGATAAATCCAACGTGTAACTTTTATTTAACTCAAAACTGGTTTTATCTACTATTGTTTTATTTATGTGAAGCATTTCATAGAAGTTATTTTTCCGGCACACAAATTATCCGCTTTTTGGCCATTTTTTCACCGACAGCGCCCTCTGTTACAGATTGAAATGTCCCTTTTGCTGTGGCTATATGACCTTTCGTTCGCTAAAAAATAAGAAAGATCTATGCAAGCCACAGCCACCACACTCGACAAGCCGCAGGAAACCGCTCCGGTTAACTCGCGCAATAAAGTCGTCGTCGCCTCCCTCATCGGCACCGCCATTGAGTTCTTCGACTTTTATATCTATGCCACCGCCGCGGTGATCGTCTTCCCGCATATTTTCTTCCCGCAAGGTGACCCGGCCGCAGCTACGCTACAGTCGCTGGCGACGTTTGCCATTGCCTTTATCGCCCGTCCGATTGGCTCTGCGCTATTTGGCCACTTCGGCGATCGCGTTGGCCGTAAGGTCACGCTGGTCGCTTCGCTGCTGACCATGGGGATCTCCACGGTGGTTATCGGCCTGCTGCCCGGCTACGAGAGCATTGGTATTCTTGCACCGATGCTGCTGGCGCTGGCGCGCTTCGGCCAGGGTCTGGGACTGGGCGGCGAATGGGGCGGTGCGGCGCTGCTGGCGACTGAAAACGCCCCTCCGCGCAAACGCGCGCTGTACGGCTCTTTCCCGCAGCTCGGTGCGCCTATCGGCTTCTTCTTCGCCAACGGCACCTTCCTGCTGCTCTCCTGGCTGCTGACCGACCAGCAGTTTATGGCATGGGGCTGGCGCGTACCGTTTATCTTCTCCGCTGTGCTGGTGATTATCGGGCTGTATGTGCGTGTGTCGCTGCACGAGACGCCGGTGTTCGCCAAAATCGCCGCCGCGAAGAAACAGGTTAAAATTCCGCTGGGAACTCTGCTGACCAGGCATGTGCGCGTCACCGTTCTGGGCACCTTTATCATGCTGGCGACCTATACCCTGTTCTATATCATGACCGTCTACTCCATGACGTTCAGTACCGGCGCCGCGCCGGTGGGTCTCGGCCTGCCGCGGAACGAAGTGCTGTGGATGCTGATGATGGCGGTGATTGGCTTCGGCGTGATGGTGCCGGTGGCGGGCCTGCTGGCCGACGCGTTTGGTCGTCGTAAGAGCATGATCGTGATTACCTCGATGATCATCCTCTTCGCGCTGTTTGCTTTCAAACCACTGCTGGGCTCCGGTCAGCCGGTGCTCGTCTTTGCCTTCCTGCTGTTGGGCCTGAGCCTGATGGGGCTGACCTTCGGCCCGATGGGAGCGCTGCTGCCGGAGCTGTTTCCGACGGAAGTTCGCTACACCGGCGCCTCGTTCTCGTATAACGTTTCGTCGATTCTCGGCGCCTCCGTCGCACCGTATATTGCCGCCTGGCTACAGGGCAACTATGGTCTGATGGCGGTCGGCCTCTACCTCGCGGCCATGGCCGGGCTGACGCTGATTGCGCTGCTGTTGACCCACGAAACGCGCCATCAGTCGCTGTAATCCCTTACTGCCCGGCGCGCCGCGCCGGGCACGCGTCCTCCGTCCGCTTACTTTTTCATCTGCGATAAAATCGCCCGGCACTGATTGGCATCCCCTTCCGCAGGCGATACCAACGCCAGCAGGGCCGCCGCCGGCGTGACTAATGTCGCCAGCGCCGCCGCTACCGCGCCGCGCGCAATCAACGGCCCCGCCTTCACCCCGGCATTCGGCGATTGAAAGGTCCCGCGCACGTACAGCGGAGAACGTAGGGTAATAATACGCAGCCCCTTACTCTCCGGATCAATGGTCAGATCGAGCTGTTCCGAAGCAAAGCTGGCGGTACCGGTCACGTTAATCAGCGCATTTTCGGTATCAAAGGCAAAAATCTGCGGCCGCGCCACGCCGTTAGTTACATTGATGTTTGCCGCCGCGCAGTTCACCCGGACCTCATCATCACCAAAAATCTGCCCGATAACGTAGTTACCCACGTTCAGGCCGAGGATTTCCATCAGGTTGCGGCTAATCAGACCGTCGTTCATCAGCAGCTTGAGATTCCCGTTGCTGTTGCCCAACAGCGCCGCCACCGAATTACCGCTCCCGCGTAGCTGTACGTCGCCATTCATCTCCCCGAGCGTCTTCTGCATCATCTCGACTTTCGGCATCAGGGCCTTCAGCTTCAGACGCCGCGCCTGCAGGTTGGCTTCCCCCTGCAGCGGTTTCTTATTGCCCTGCAGATGGAGGCTGCCGGCAATGGTGCCGTTCGCCAGACCAAAGCGCAGCGGCTGCAGACGCAGGTCACCTCGTTGCAGGATCACATGGGTAGAAAGGTCGCTAATCGGCAAGCTGCCGCCGTGCTCAATCCGCCCGCCTTTAAAGCGCACATCGGCGTCCATCAGCTGCCATTTATCGGTGTCAAAGCGATCGTAGGGCAGCACTTTCCCGGCAGGCTGCGCTGAGGCCGTGCCTTTACGTTGCTCGCCTCCGGCAGCTTTTGTGCTCGCATTCACGCCAATGAGCGGGCCGAGATCCGCCAGCCGTAGCTGTCGTGAAGCAACATCGCCCTCCAGCTTCGGCCGCGGTTTGCCGGTGCTGTAGGTCAAGGAACCGTGGATATCACTCTCGCCAATCCGCCCGTTAAAATCACGATAGGCGAAACGTGCGCCTTGCGGATCCTGAAAAGTGGCCCGCAGATGGCCGTCGGTCGAGAAGGCCGGCGTATCCGGGAGCACGACGCCGGTCAGGTCGTACAGGTCCCGCAGCGACGCCCCGGAGAACTTCAGGCGCAGATCCACGCCCCCGAGATTGAGGGGATCGCTGACCGTGCCGCTAAAGGCGACCCGGGTATTTCCGGAGCGAAAGTCCCCCTGCAGCGGGAACGGCTCCCCCTCGCTGCGCAGCGCCAGCATGCCGCCGATTTTACCGCTGCCCTGCAGCGGCTGCCCGTTATAGGTCCCCTTCGCCTGCAGACCAAAAATATAGTCTCCGGCTTTTTCCGCCCCCTCTTTGCCCTTCTCGCCGCTCACCTCGCTGAAGGGCAGCGGCTTGCCAAGGGGATCGACCAGGATCGTGATATCCGCGCGCGTCACCTTGTCATCAATGGCGATCCGTCCGCGATCGAACAGAATATTATCCAGGCGGAAAGACCAGCCGGAAGAGGCGGAGTGCTCGGTAGACGCGGCGTCGGAGGCCAGCGTAAAGGTCCAGTTATTATTTTTTTCCGACAGCCGAATCAGGCGGGCATCGGGCTGTTCCAGCTTAATCCACGGCAGATAAACGGTTCTGGTAAGCAGCGCCAGCGGCGCCAGGGTGGCTTCAACTCGCGGCAGATGCACCATAGTGACCTGAGGGATCGCCGGCGGGTTGCCGAGAACAATATCTTCGGCATGGACGTGCGGCCAGGGGATCCAGCGCCGCCAGCCGCGCTCGCCAGGCTGGCGCTCCCAGACAACGCCGAGGTCGCCGCGAATCGCAAACGGACGATTCAGCTCGGCTGAGACCTTCTGGTTGATCGTCGGTTTCAGGCGATTCCAGTCAAAGGTCGCCAGCACGATGAAAAACAGAACGATCGCTACGAGTATCGTTCCCGAGATAATGGCAATCGTTTTACGGGTTCTGGTCATCCCCTCTCCGCTCCTTTTGCGTCTCGTCAGTCCTGAATATAGTTGAAAAGCACATCTTTCTCTGACAAATGCGCTTTTCGTCACATTCCACGCGTCAGGTCAAAAAAATAATGGAACATTGTTTTAATATAATTGACCATAAAAACGGCGCGGCGCACACTAGCGCGCATTCGATTCCATCTCAGGTCATGATTATGTCTAAAAAAATTGCCGTCATTGGCGAATGTATGATTGAGCTGTCAGAGAAAAACGCGGCGGTAAACCGCGGATTTGGCGGCGATACCTTAAACACCTCCGTCTATATTGCGCGCCAGACCGATGCCAGCGCACTTGCCGTCCACTACGTTACCGCGCTCGGTACGGATGGATTCAGTCAGCAGATGCTGGATGCCTGGCAGCAGGAGAATGTCCACACCAACCTGATTCAGCGTATGGCCGACCGCTTACCCGGGCTGTACTACATCGAAACCGACGATACCGGCGAGCGCACCTTTTATTACTGGCGTAACGAGGCGGCGGCAAAATTCTGGCTGGAGAGCGAGCAGGCAGCCGCAATTTGCGAAGAGCTGGCCACCTTTGACTATCTCTATCTCAGCGGAATCAGCCTGGCCATCCTCAGCCCGACCAGCCGCGACAAGCTGCTGACGCTGCTGCGCGAATGCCGCGCTAACGGCGGGAAGGTCATTTTTGATAATAACTACCGCCCGCGCCTGTGGGGCAGCCAGGAAGAGACTCGCGAGGTCTATCAACAAATGCTGGCCTGCACCGATATCGCCTTCCTGACGCTGGATGACGAAGATGCGCTGTGGGGTGAAAAGCCGGTCGATGAAGTGATTGCCCGTACTCATGCCGCAGGCGTGCAAGAGGTGGTGGTGAAGCGCGGCGCGGATTCATGCCTGGTGGCGATCGCCGGCCAGCCGCTGCTGGACGTACCGGCCGTGAAACTGGCAAAAGAGTGCGTAGTGGATACCACCGCGGCAGGCGATTCGTTTAGCGCCGGCTATCTGGCGGTGCGTCTGACCGGCGGTGATGCGGAGTCTGCCGCCAGACGCGGCCACCTGACGGCCAGCACGGTCATTCAGTATCGTGGGGCGATTATCCCGCGCGACGCGATGCCGCAGTAATCCCGGAAAGAGCGTTACGCTTCAGCCCGGGAACTCCCGGGCTGTGGCTGCATTACTGCGCTGAGGGGATATCCGAGGCATCGTTATGCACGTCAGCCGCGCCACCGCTGGTTGCCGCAGCCGGGGCTGGCATCATCAGCCTTTCCCATGTCGCCTTCAGATCCTTCATATTGTATTCCGGCTCACCCTGCGGTTGCTGCAGTACCAGCGCCATATCCTGCGACAGCTGCTGGCGCAGATACTGGTTCAGCATATCCACGGTCAGAGAGTCCAGAAACTCCTGACGCAGCTTCTGATACTGCTCCGGCGCGATGTCCACCACTTGGTTTTGCAACGAACGGATACGCTGGCTAATCAGAATATCGGTATCGGTGCGCGCGTAGGTGGCGAACAGCTTTTGCAGCTCCAGATTTTTCTGCGCAATCAGCGCATCAAACTCTTCTTCCGGCAAGCCGTTATCGCGTACCTTCGCCAGTTCGCGGGAGACGGCGGTCAGGTTTGCGTTGAGTTTGTTGCCCGGTGATTCAATATTAATGGCGCACTGAGCACGCTGATACAGCACCCGGCAGTCAAAGCCGAGGTTAACGTCTTTCGCGTTGCTCCTGCTCAGGCTCTGTTGCACATGCCAGAACAGCGCTTCACGCGCCAGATCGTCACGCCAGTAGCGCTGCAGAGCCACCGAGTCGCGAATCGGCTGCCACGGGGAATCCCACATGATCGACAGCTTATCCTGACGCACCGTCCTGGTCATGATGCTCACCGGTGTCGTCGGGAGCGGCGCCAGCGTCGGCACCGCCGCCGGCGTTTCGCGTTTGCCCTTCAGCTCGCCAAAGGTCTTGTTGATCTGCTCCGCCACGCTGCGGCTATCGACGTTCCCCACCACGATCAGCGTCATGGCATCCGGGGTATACCATTTCTGATAGAACGCCTTCAGCTGGGCAATATCGACCGGTTTTTTCAGCGGGGCGCCTGGATCATGTCCCAGCATCGTGGAACCTTTCAGGCGATAGCGCCACCAGCCATCTTTCGTGTCCAGCGGCCAGGTCGCCACCATGTCATCTCCCTGCAGGGCATGATTCACCGACTCTGGCGTCACGACCAGCTTTCCGCTGGCATCCGACAGCCAGCTCAACGCCTCTTTCAGCAGATCGTTGCGGTTATTCGGCAGGCTGAGATTAAACATGGTGTAGTTATACGAGACAAGCGCGGGCGGCATCGGACGATTGGGGTCAATGCTTTGCTGCCATAGCGAACGCGCCTGCATTGTCGGCAGACTGCCGCTCTGCGTCAGCGCCAGACGAGGAATAAAGTGGCTAAAGCCGCTCTGCTGAGTGCTTTCGCTCAGCGAGCCAATATTTACGAACAGACGGACTTCAATACGATCGCTAGGGCGCTGCGGCGTGGCTAAAACCTGCCACTGAAGTCCATTAGCGAGAGTCCCCTGTTGCCAGGCCGGGTCCGGCTGGAGCGCTTCTGCTTGCACATAACCGGCTGCTGCCATCATCAGCAAACCACCCGTTAACAGTCGAATTTTTGTGCCCTGCATGTGAACCCCTGATGAACATTCCTGGTTACAAAAGCAACCCGCGCACGGGCTGCCAAAAAATATGGTGAACGAAGTACGTCGGTTAGACCACGCGGAGATGAAAATGTCGCACGGAGACGTAAAATAATCATTTCGTATCATTCCCCTGCGGCGGGGAATGATACCTAATTATGCGCAGGAGCCCGGAGTCCAGCAAGGACAACGGGCCTAACAGAAGGATTTAAGAGGATAATTCGTGCGATTTGTTGGTCGGCTCGCGATTATTCAGGACATCATCCAGCTGCTTGCTGTCCAGTTCTTTCACCCATTTTGCCACCACGATAGTCGCCACACCGTTGCCCACCAGGTTGGTCAACGCGCGTGCTTCAGACATAAAGCGGTCAATCCCGAGGATTAGCGCCAGACCGGCGACCGGTAAATGCCCGACCGCAGAAATCGTTGCCGCCAGAACGATAAAGCCGCTCCCGGTCACCCCCGCCGCTCCTTTTGAGGAGAGCAACAGCACGACCAGCAGGGTAATCTGGTGGAAAATATCCATATGGCTGTTCGTCGCCTGGGCAATAAACACCGCCGCCATCGTCAGATAGATCGAGGTCCCGTCGAGGTTAAAAGAGTAGCCGGTTGGAATCACCAGCCCCACGACCGATTTACGACAGCCCAGCTTCTCCATCTTGTCCAGCATACGCGGCAGCGCCGATTCGGACGAAGAGGTCCCAAGGACAATCAGCAGCTCTTCACGGATGTAGCGGATGAACTTGAAAATGCTAAACCCGGTCACGCGGGCAATCGAACCCAGTACCACCACCACGAACAGGATACAGGTGATATAGAAACAGACGATCAGCTGGCCCAGTTGCACCAGGGTGCCGACACCGTATTTCCCGATGGTGAAGGCCATGGCACCGAAAGCACCGATTGGCGCAAGGCGCATAATCATATTGATGATGCCGAAGATCACCTGCGAGAAACTTTCGATGACGTTAAAAATGAGCTGGCCTTTGCTCCCGAGACGATGCAGCGCAAAGCCAAACAGCACGGCAAACATCAGTACCTGAAGGATATTGCCGCTGGCAAAGGCGCCGATGACGCTGCCGGGGATAATATCCAGCAGGAAGGCGACAATGCCCTGTTCTTTCGCCTGCTCGGCGTAGACCGCTACCGCATGGGCATCCAGGGTCGCCGGGTCGACGTTCATTCCGGCGCCGGGTTGCACCACGTTAACAATAATCAGGCCGATAATCAGCGCAGCGGTACTGACCACTTCGAAATAGAGTAGCGCCACCGCACCGGTACGGCCGACGGCTTTCATACTTTCCATCCCGGCAATGCCGGTCACAACCGTACAGAAAATAACCGGCGCGATAACCATTTTTATCAGTTTAACGAAGGCATCGCCGAGAGGTTTCATCTGCGCGCCCAGTTCCGGGTAGAAATGGCCCAGCAGAATACCGATCGCAATGGCCGACAAAACCTGCACATAGAGGCTTTTGAAGAGAGAGGTTTTCATAGGGTGTCCTTTGGGTAAAACCACAGACCTTGAAGGGGTATAGGCTGTCTGTGGCTTAAAAGTAACACCAGGGAAACATTTCAGAAATAACTAACCGCAAAAATGCAACGGAATTGTTAAAAACTTTGAGCTGACACGCACAAGTTCACCACCCGCGTTACAAGCTTGCACCCCCTTCATTCTTGCCGCGCAAGAACTGCGTCATAAAGGCCTCCTGCGACAAAGCGCAACCAAACAGGAACCCCTGAACAACATCCACACCGGCCGCCTGCAACCAGTGATACTGCGCTTCTTTTTCCACTCCTTCCGCCACGATGCGCAGATTAAGGCCGCGTGCCAGCTGGATAATCGCCGGAACCATGCTGGTATCCTCGGGCAGCATATCGATAAAGGCTTTATCGATTTTCAGGATATCGACCGGCAGCGATTTCATATGCTGGAGCTGACGCAGCCCGGCGTAGCCCATCCCGAAATCATCCAGCGCAATCCGCACGCCCGCCTCACGCAACGGACGCAGCAGCGACACCACCGTCTGCGGGTCGTCCAGATGACGGCTTTCCGTAATCTCCAGCACCAGCGTCCCAGGCGCGATGCGATAGCGATCCAGTAATGTCAGCATCTCGGTACCGCGATCGTGGTGCAGCAGCTGCAGCAGCGAAACGTTCACCGACAGCGGCAACATGATGCCCAGGCTTTGCCATGCGGCCAGCTGGCGGCAGGCTTCTTCCATCACCCAGTAACCCACCGGCACCATCAGCCCACAGGCTTCAATGCGTTCAATCAGATCCGTAGGGAGCGACCAGCTTCCGTCGGGCTGGCGTTGTCGCAGCAGCACTTCCGCTCCGCAGACCTCACCGCTGGCGGCATCAACCTGTGGCTGGAGCCAGATAGCGAACTGATGATTATCCAGCGCGGTAAGGATGTCGTGTTCTTCCATCAGCCGACGCTGGGCTTTTTCCATCTGGGCCGGATCGAAGAATTCAATCTGGTTTTTACCTTTATGCCGCGCGGCGATGGCGGCAGAAAATGCCCGACGATAGAGCTGTTCCGCGCTCAGTTCGCCGTTAAACATCGCAATACCCACGCTGGCGCAGGGGCGCAGTTGAATACCCTGCAGCGGTAGCCGTTCATTTATGACAGTGAGCACTTGCTTACTTAATGTCACCGCGTGCCACGGCTCGCTCATTCCGTGGGCCAGAATGGCGAAGTCATAGCCGCTAATCTGAGCCAGCACCATCCGCGGCGGGATGATCCCCCGCAGCTTCTCCACCAGCGTCAGCAGCAGGATCTCGCGCTGGGTCTCTTTCAGTACTCCCGCGGTGTCCTGCAATGTTTCGCAGGCGATAACCAGCAAAGCTGAGCTTTGCGGCCGGGCGACGGTCTGCTCCAGCAGGGCCATCAAAAAGGCCTTATTCGGCAGCTCGGATACCGGGAAGCGGGTGGACTGTAAGGTCAGCTCATCGTGCTGACGCAGCAGGGTCTGCTGGTTTCGGTTATAGCTGCGCACCAGCAGGCCGATTTCATCATCATGGTGCAGACGCGGCAGCGTCAGCTGGTGCCCGAGCCGGTCCTGCGGCGCAACATCATTGAGCTCACGAGCCAGCTTACGCAGCGGACGGACGATCAGACGGTTGATACACCATGTGATAGCCACCGTCAGAATAAGCACCAGCAAGAAGTAAGCAGTCACTAACGTAGAAAGTACGCTCATGACGAATTTGTAGGTCTGCCAGGAGTCGGCCTGCAGCACCAGATAGGCTATCGGCTGCGGGTTGGCTGGCCTCTCCAGGGAGTAAATCGGCAGGGAGATCTGTACCGGGAGTTCGAAAACGCGGGTCACCATCACCGGTACCGGACGCTCCGGGATAAACCGCATCCGCAGCGCCTGAAATTGATTGGGCAACACCACATCCGCCCGGCTGACAATACCAGCAGGCTGGATACGCCCCAGAATGGCTTCCGCCTCGGGGATATCCGCTTTCAGGATAGCCGCCGACAGGGGTTCGCGAACGGAACGAGCGATACTTTCTAATTGCGTGGCCGTAATGAAGCGACTCTGTTGCACAAAGTGAAACAGCAAAATAGAACAAAATACCAATACAAACGCCATGGACACGCCCGCGACCATCGCCATCTGTTTAATTGTAAGTGAGCGGCTGACGCGCAACTGGGTTCTCCACTGATACTTAACACCTACCCGGTTTCATTCCATCAAAACCGGTCGTTTTCAGGCTGATTATATACTTAAATCCTTCGCCCACGTCCGCAAGGGGTGACGCGACGTCTGCGGGTTATTTTCCCGGATTGCCGCTGCCCCCTTACCGGAGCCAGGCGACAGCATGGGTCTCTCTCCCCGGTAAGCGTAGCGCCACCGAGGGAAAGACGGCCAGAATGAACAAAGACGGGCGAAGTTTGACGAGTATACGCGAACCGGCGGCTGGAGTGACGCCCGATCGCGTAATTCAGGCTATTCTGCTACCAGTCCGCGTAGGGTACCAGCGGCTGTGGCGGCATATCCATATCACCCTGCCAGCCGGCGGCCGAATAGCGCACGTAGAGCAGCGCATGGCTCGGGGTATAATCCTTCGCCTGTTGAATATCCACCGCCGCCCCCACGAACCAGTTGCCGGTAACTCGTCGCTCAACCAGCGCCCGGGCGGTGTAACCAAAGCCCTGACTGCTGCTGCCTTGTTCCGTCAACTGACTGGCATCGGCCCGATAGTCTGAGGGAATCAAATTCAGCAGCGGGTAGCGCGGCATGGTTTTGGTACGCGAGTGCGACCAGGAGACGGATCCCCCCAGTTCCCATGACCAGTTTTCCGTCCGCTGCCGCCAGGTGACCGGTACCGCGAACGAGATATACTCCTGCGGGCTATAGTAGCCGCCCTGGCCGAGGGTATAGCCGCTCAGATCTTTGTCATAGTGCCAGAGCATATTGTTCAGGCCCACCGTGACGCGGCGGTTATCTTCATTGATGACTTTATAGTAGTAACCGGTCATCCAGCGCACGCGCCAGTTGTCGGCCACGTTTTTTCCCGTGAGTTGATCGACGCCCAACGAAGACCAGACGCCGTTGGCCTCGCCCTTATCGTAGCTCATGCTCACGCCGCCGCCGTCAGCCCGGACGCCGCCCCAGGTTGTCCCGGTATGGCTGCTGCTGTCTTTCTGTCCGCCAAAGGCAAGCAGTGAGCTGGAAATCGGCCGGCGATGCATATTGAGGGTGTAGCCGATCGGCCCGAGATCGTTGCTGTAGCTCAGGCCGCCTACCACATCCACCACGTTAAAGCCCATCGGAGTGGTACCAATATCCGCGCTCCAGGTCTCGTTCTTCCAGCCCACCGCAACGCTGGCGCCACCGTCGGTCTGGTTTTTGCTACCGCTGGTGCAGGCAATTTCACCGCAGGTCCCCCAGTTTGGCGAATAGCTACCGTCGCTGTTCGTTGAGAAGCTGCCGGCATCCATATTGACCAGGTCGGTACGGAAGAACATGCGTCCGTCGGCGAGCGGCGCATCCACATGCAGCATCGTGGTGTGCGCTTTGAGATCGGAATAACCGCCGGTACCGCTGGATCCCCAGAAATCATGTTCCAGGGTGACGTTAAGATCCTGCTGGCGATAGAGATCCGCGGCGTCGCTGCGGATCCCGCGCTTCAGCCAGTCATCGCTGCTGTCATTGCGGGTCAGGCGGGTAAAGGCATCGTTATCCTGCGGGCGGACCGGGGTCACGCCAGAAGCCACCATGGCATCTTTATAACTCTCCAGCGCCATCTGCGGCTGGCCGTTCTGGGTCTGGAACCGGGCCGCATCGCGCAGCACCAGCGCACTTTCCATTGACGGAGGCTGCGCTTTCGCCTGCGGGATAATACGGTTAAAAATCTGCTGCGCCTGGGCTGTATCGCCAAACCCCGCATTCGCCAGGGCCACCCGCCGCTGCATATTGATGGAATCGGTCTCTCCGCCTTTCAGCTGGCTGACCTGCGCGCGCGCGGCATTTTTATCGCCTTCGGCAAGATAGACTTCCGCCAGTCCCAGACGGGCATCACCGTTGTCGGCCTCCTGACTCAGCACCGCGTTGTACTGCGCAATCGCCGTCTGGCTATCGCCGCGCTGCTGCGCCCAGTCCGCAAGCGTAAGCTGGTAGCGAACCAACGGCGGCTGCTGTTGAATGAGGGCGATAGCCTGTGTTTCCCGGCCGCTGTCGCGCAGCTGGTTAGCCTGGCGTATCACCTTATCGCTCTGTAAGCGCGCATCCAGCTCACGAATGTTATCCGTCCACTGGCCGCGCGGCAGAGTAGCGAGCTGCGCCAGCGCCAGATCGTCCTGATTATTGCCGGATAAATAGAGACCCCAGGCATAAACCCGCTCGGCATCCCCCGGCTTACGGCTGACCATATTACGCATCAGCGTATCGGCCTCCGCCTGTTCGCCTGCGCTGACTAAATCACGGGATAAACGATAGGTAATCCACACGCTATCCGGGTCAAGCGCCAGGCGCCGACGCTGGACCTCCGCCGCCTGCGCCCAGTTGCTTTGGCTCTCCAGCGCTTCGGCCTGTTTTTCCAGTCGTTCATTGGTCAGGCTGCGCTCGATATCATCAATGCTGCGCCGCTGGGCAGGCGACAGACTGGCGATATAGGCGCTGGCTTTTTCCGGCGATTGCGCACGATAAAGATTAGCCAACCCGCGAACCGCCAGGTTGTTGCCGCGATCCATCCGCAGGGTACGCTGATAATAGCGCTCCGCTGCCGCATTATCTTTGCGCGCTGCCGCCACATCCCCCAGCCCAAGCACCGCATAGCTATCGCTACTGTCGACCCGCTGAGCCTGCGCATAATAGTTTTGTGCCCGATCCAGCTCGCCGGCCTTCAGCGCATTATCGCCCTGCTTGATCAACAACCAGTAGCGGTTCGTCTGTAGCAGGCTGTCCCATTTATCGCGATTCGGGCTTTTCGGATCCATCGCGATCGCTTTGTTCAGCTGTGCGACGGCACGGGCTCTGTCGCCACGCTGCGAATAGGCCTGGCCCAGCGCGCCCACGGCATCGCTGTCCCTGGCATCGGCCCGCACGGCCTGCTGTAAATTGGCCACGGCCTGGGCGGGGTTGTCATTTTTGACCGCCGCCAGTCCTTCGGAACGCACGCGAAATGCCGGATCCTGAAGCTGCGCCTGCTGCTGAGCCAGCAACACGCGAGCATTCGCTGCCGATTCACCGGTGGTGAACAGGACCAGAAAACGCTGCAGTTGCTGCACGCTGGCCCGGCTGACCGGCATATCTTTGATTTCGCTAAGCCACATATCGGCCGCAGCGCCGCGACCGGCGGCCGAACGCGACATTTGTTCTAAATAGGCAAACCCTTCCGCCGGTTTATCGTCAGCAAACATCTGTTTGGCCAACGCCGCCTGCAGGTCGGCATTACCCGGGGAGCTGGCATCCAGCTTCTTCAGCTGAGCAACGGCTTCTTTATGTCGCGCCGGGAGGCGCGCCACCAGCGCCCAGTATTCAATCGCGAGGGTCTGATCGGGCGGCACGCCGCCGAACAATTTTTCAAAGGCGGCCACCCCCTCTTCTACACGTCCCGACACTCCCAGCAGGCGCGCCTGCTGCAGCTCCTGCCTCCCGTCGCCGGTGTTGAGGTTCATTTCGCTACGGGAGGATTTCAGTTCTGCGGAATCGGGGGCCAGTTTTGCCAGCCTGTCGAGCTGTTTTTTGGCGCCGTCGGTGTCGCCCTGGCGCAGCAGGTAACGCATTCGCGCGGCAATTAATTGCGGATTATTCGGGTCAATCAGCTCCAGGCGATAGAGGGATTGCTTAACCAGATCTTCACGATGGCTCGCTTCGCCCAGCCGGACCTGCTCCAGCAGATGCTCCTGGGCAGGGGTTGTCGCCGCCTGCGCCAGCGGCAGCAGGGCGATCCCGAGAGACAAGGTGATAATACTTAATCTGAACTTACGCATTCCTGGTCCCAGTCAGGTCGTAATTCGCCACCCGCAGTGAAACGAAAACGATGTTGATCCCATCCCTGGCCAAAAAGCGTCAGGACCGCACTATAATAGGCATCGGCGCCCGGATAGTGGTCTGCGACGCGCTGGCGCTGTATCGCCCGGGCGTCGTCATTTTGTAAAAACGGCAGCATCGACGCTGAAAATCCGACCGGGCCGTTGCCGGTCGTTTTCCCGGTTGCGATATTCGCTTTTTCCGGCGGTACGCCCTGGCGAATCGTCTGCGCTTCCATCGGTTTAAAACGCGCCAGCAGTCGCGCTTTCTGTTTATCCCCATCATCCAGCATCCCGACCCACAGATAGACGCGAATCGCGTCGTAGCTGCCGATTATCGGTTTGTCCGCATTCAGCTGCCAGCCTTGTCCTTTTTCGTAACGCACCCAGTCAGGAGAAAAACCTTTGGGCGCCGTCTCCAGCAGAAAACGCAGGTTGCTGTCGCGCAGTTTCGGCCACGGGGCGCCAAACCGGCTGAAGTAGCTGGCAAGCTGTGGCGGAAGGTAGCTGGGGTTAAAGCGCCAGCCTTTATCGTCGACAAAGCCAACTTTACCGGGGAGCACCATCGGTCCGAAACCCGGCACATCCGTCACTTCTTCATCGGCGATACGTGACAAGAGCGCCTTGCCCACCTCGGTGTACTGCGGCATCTGCCACAACCGCCCGGCTTCCAGCAGCGACCAGGCTATCCATAAATCGGAGTCGGACGCGGAGTTGCTGTCCAGCAGCGTCCACTCCTCATCGCTCTTTTTGCCCCACAGCCAGCCCGGCAGGTGCGCACGCAGATCGCCCGCCGCCAGGTTGTTCTGGGTCCACTGGAACAGCTTGCCGAAAGCGTCGCGATCGTTTGCCGCCAGCGCGAAGAACAAGGCGTAGCTTTGCCCTTCGGAGGTGGTGATTTTTCGCGAATCGGCGGGATCAACCACCCGCCCTTCGGTACTCACATACTCTTTTTTAAATTGCTCCCAGGCCGGCCACTGGCAGGCGGCGCTTACCTGTGCCGCCGCCAGCATCAGAACCGACAGGATGACTCCGCGAATCGGGTTCATCATCGCTTACTCATCATCAAGGTGGAGACGACGACGGCTGACAATACGCAGCATGCGCCACAGCACCCAGGCCAGAAGCACAATGCTCACCGCAGCCAGAATGGCCAGCAGCACCGGGTGGCTGGACAGCGCAAACCAGATTCGTTCAAACCACGGCAGGTGTCCGACATAATAGACGTCGCCCACCCGCAGGCTGTTCACTCCGGATTCACGAATCACCGCAGCGGAACCAAACATCGCCGCCCGCTTGCCGCTGTCGTTCAGCGCACCGTTCAACAGCTCGTTACCGCGTGGGCTGTCCGCCAGCAGCGCCACGACGCTGCGTTGATCGTAATACGGCGACTGGAAGCTGATAATGGCCGCCATTGGCCCGGAGGAGGTGATATCCGTGCGCGTATTGGGCGTTCTGGCCTCATCATCCGGATAGATGCTCGGCAGATCGTAATGGCGCATCGGCATCTTCACCCAGCTCTTTGTCGCATCGACCAGCAGGCTAATTTTGGTCTCATCTTTCAGCGTTGGCGGAATCGCGCCAATCAACAGCAGGTCGGCGTCTTTATCCTTAATTTTGCTGCCATCATCGGTGACCTGCACATTGATAGCCGCCAGACCAGTCTGCGCGCCGATACCGCCAACGGATTCCAGCAGCGTCGCCACCTGACCCTCAGTCGGTGCAGATGGCACCACAATCAGCGTGTCAGCAAGATCGGCCATCCGGCTATACGGGAAGCCCGCATTGGCAAACACGCGCAGATCCGGCATGGCAATAAAGTGGTAATACTTCGAGAAGTCGATGGTTGAATCGTCACCAATCACCACGTGGTTCTGTACCGGCTGGAAGGTAATACAGTTATCGATAGAGCCGCCCGGCATCGGGTTCATGTACTGGAAATCAAAACGCAGCTGGTTCATCGCCCCGAGGCGCAGCGCCGGGATACTGACGTTCGTCTTACCATCCAGCAGCCCCTGCAGCACCGGCAGACGCAATATCAATTTATTCACGTCCTGAGAGCTGTTCAGGCTGAAGGATTGCAGGAACTGGTCGTTGAGGCTGATATCCATGCGCGAACTGTCTTTGATCGGCGGCATGGTGTAGCGATAGTTCAGCCTCATGTCGATGCCGTTGGCACGCAGCAAATAGAGATCCGGCGGCAGACTCAGCGCCACGTTAATGGAATCCGGCACCAGACCGCTGGACTGCAGCTGCTGTTCGTAGGTTTTCAATTCGCCGAAGGTGACTTCACGATCGGTACGCACCCAGTTCGGCGCGTCATACGGTTTGCGCGCCTGCAGCTCTTTGACATCGTCGACCACGACGCTGCTGCCGCGGAACAGAATATTGCCCTGCGCAATCCCCCTCGCGGCCAGCAGCAGGTCTTTGTCATCGCGCCCAAAGACCACCAGCAGCTTGACGTAAGGGTTGTCCGGATGGTTAATCATTTCGATGGTCGGCGCCTTCACCGGCGGATGTTCACGCAGGAAGTCCGGGCGCTTATCGTTGGTCGCAAACACGATGGCGTTGCGATCCGGCAGTTTGTTAAACAGTACCGGGAACGCCTGGCCGCGCCAGCCGGCTTTGCTGCCGAACCAGGAGGCCACAATCGCCGCCGCCTGCTGCTGCTGCGCATCCGGTGAGGAGGCGAAAACCATCGGCAGCGTCAGCGAACGGTTGTCCCGGGGATCGTAGAACGGCACCGGGAAATGGGACAGATCGTTACGCACCGCCAGCGCCTGATAGGTCAGGTCCAGGTTACTGTCACGCCCGACGTCCAGCCATAACGTACTGCTGGCCGGGTTCTCACACACATCGCGATAATGGCCGACGAACACCAGACGCACGCGGTTAAAGTCGGTGATATACAGGGGATCGATAGGGATCTGCGCGCTGACTTTTTTACCCAGTTGCTCTTTGGTAACCGGCAGGACGCCCATCAGCTCATCATTGAGGTACACCTTCAGCTGCGACTGCACCGGCAGCAGCGAAGGGGACGGCGTATAGTCGAGATTCAGCAGGGCTTTCGTCACGACCTCATCGCTGCGCATACCAAACTCCACCGAGCCGTCGGGATGCGCCCCGCGCAGTATCATACTGCCCGGAGCCGGGGCGATACTGGCGAAAGAGAGCTTCACGTCGCGGGACGGAACATTCTCCATGACCACCGCAGGCGCCGGCGGCGCGGCAAGGGTTGCCGTCGGCTGGCTGTCGGCAATGACCGGGGCCGGAGCCGTCAGGCCCCCGGCTAGCGGGTCCGTCGCCGCAGGCGCTGGCGCCGCAGCCACGGCTGTCGCCGGCGCCGCAAAAGAGGCGAAGGATGACCAACCAGCCATTCCCACTGCCACTGCACAAATCAAGGAGAGTTTTCTTTTCATCGCATTATCATCATTGTTGAGCCATTTCTGGTTCTGAAGAGAGTATCGCCGCGGCACGTTCAGGCCGACGGGGAACAAACGAGACTATCCAGGCAACCAGCATGGTGAGCGAGCGGAAAATAACCTTCACCGACGGCGGCGAGAACTCCGCCAGGTGACGATATCCACGGAACCCCAGCTTCAGGATATCCAGCAGGCTTTCCATCGGTTTATCTTCCGGGAAGCTATCCTGCCAAAGCGCCCACGTATCAGCACGGGCAAACGTACACTGTACAAAATCAATATGTTGTTGATTGGTCAACGGCATCAGCTGCAAACCGACTTCGCTGCCATTCACGCGCGCAACCCGGACCGGGAAGGCATATTCCTGCTGTCCGCGTTTGAGCAGCAGATTCACCTTTTGCCCTTCCAGCACCTGCGCCTTACCGTGAATTTTGATCCCCAGTCCGCCATCGGAATAGTCATGTACGGTACAGGAGAACAGGTGGCCATCTTCGCGCGCAATTGCCGCCGGCATGCTCATTTCGACGCGATGCGAGCGACGGACCTGTTTACTTTCCACCGACACCGCCACCGCGCCGCCAAGGATAATCAGGTTATAGAACACCCAGACGATGCTGACCCAAACGGTCAGGATCTCATTTTCCGGGCCGTAGAGGTGACGCCAGATCCCCGCCGCCACGCCCACCAGGTTCAGCAGCACCAGATAGATATAGGGACGGGAAATGACCCAGTCGACATATTCGTCTTCCACCAGTCCCCCTTTCGCCGTCACGTTGAACTTCCCTTTATGCGGGTTAATCAGCGCGACAAAGGTCGGTGGCGCGATATACCAGGCCAGCGTCGTTTCGTAGATTTCGCTCCAGAAAGAGTGGCGATATTTGCCCTGAATCTTCGAGTTCGTCAGGCTCGCATGAATCATATGCGGCAAGACGAAGAGCGCGATCATCAGCGCCGGCGCATAGATGATATAGGCGTGCAGCAGTAAAAATGCCAACGGCGCGACGAGGAAAATCAGCCGGGGAATGCCGGATAAAAAGTGCATCATCGCATTGACGTAACAGAGCCGCTGCGCAAACTTAAGCCCTTTACCAAACAAGGGGTTATCGAGGCGGAATATCTGCACCATGCCACGCGCCCAGCGAATACGCTGGCCAATATGCGCCGAAAGGCTTTCGGTCGCCAGGCCCGCGGCCTGCGGAATACGCATATAGGCGGACGTGTAGCCGCGACGGTGCAGACGCAGGGAGGTGTGGGCATCCTCGGTCACCGTTTCCACAGCGATACCGCCAATCTCATCCAGCGGGGCACGACGAATGACCGCGCAGGATCCGCAGAAGAAGGTGGCGTCCCACATATCGTTACCATCCTGCACCAGACCGTAAAACAGGGTCCCCTCGTTCGGCGTTTTCCTGAAACGTCCCAGGTTGCGTTCAAACGGGTCGGGCGAGAAGAAATGGTGCGGCGTCTGCATCATCGCCAGCTCTTTCTCTTTCAGGAACCACCCCATGGTCATCTGCAGGAAGGAGCGTGTCGGCACGTGGTCGCAGTCGAAGATCGACACAAATTCGCCTTTGGCGTACTTCAGCGCGTTGTTGATATTCCCGGCTTTGGCATGCTCGTGGGTGGTGCGGGCGATGTAATGCACGCCGACGTCTTTGGCGAACTGACGAAACTCTTCGCGCCCGCCGTCATCGAGGATCCAGATATTGAGCTTATCTTTCGGCCAGTCGATACCTTGCGAGGCATAAATGGTGTTTTTCACCACGTTAAGATCTTCGTTGTAGGTGGGAACGAAAATATCCACCGTCGGCCATTCGGCCATATCTTTAGGTAACGGAACCGGCTGGCGATTCAATGGCCATATCACCTGGAAATAGCCCAGCACCAGCACCAGCCAGGCATAGGTTTCAGCAAACAGCAGCACAATGCCGCACACCAGGCTGACAGGATCGTCCCAGTTCAGCGTCGAGGTATAGCGCCACCAGATGTAGCGGCAGGAGACGGTCAGCGAGAGGACAATTAGCATCAGGGCCGAAAAACGGCCGGGAATACGGCGTACCAGCAGCGCCACGCCCCACAGCAACATCAGGAAAATAAACTGTGAAAGCGGGTTAAAGGGCTGGGTAATACACAGCAGCGACAGCACCAGCGAGAAAGTGACGACCACGCCAAGAATCGCCTTGCGCAGTTTCGGGCTGACGTGCGCCAGCTCTTTGTGTTTATTCAGATGGGCTGTGCGGCTGTTCGTCCGTTCGGGAAGCGTATCCAGCCACTGGGTATAGCGCCCGTGAACCCCTTTGATGGCGGCAAACGAACGCCAGTTCGCCTTTTTATCCGCCCCGGGTACATGCGTCACCAGCAGCCACAGGGACTGCAGCAGATAGCGCAGCGGATCCAGCAGCCGCGGGCGATGGGGATTAATATGCGGGAAGTAGTCATGATGGTTGTTCAGAATCGCCTGCCAGCGCGGTGTTTCCAGCGGCATCAGCGCCCAGACCAATGACGCCCACAGGCAGCCCAGCGATGCGGACAGCCACGATGCGCCGTGGCGGCGATAATCGCTGTAGCGTTCGCTCAGACGTTCCGCGACCGGCGGCGCCAGTAGCAGGGTACTCAGGCGCATCATTGCGCCCCCTTGCCGGAATAGTGCAGCAAACACCAGTTGGCGAGGGTCAGGATCTCTTCGGCGGCCAGCGAATCAGAACGATATTCCCCGAGCGGCTGCTTCGCCGCCAGACACTCCGCCATCGCCTCATCACGATGGACCGTGACCGGCAAAATACGGCGCTGGCTCTCCAGCCACAGCTGGTATAAATCTTCCTGTAGCTGGCTGCCGACGCGCAGATCGTTAATCAGAATATCGCCTTTTGCCGGCAGCGCCTGTTGATGCAGGCGAATATGGCTGTTGCCGTCCGGATGCACCACCACCAGCGTGCGATCGCAGGCGCTAAGCAGTGAACGCGTCAGCGGGGAATAACCTTCCGGTAAATCCAGCAGCAGCCAGCGATGATCGCCCTGCTGCTCCAGCTTCTCCACCATGCCGACAAAAGATTCCAGCATCGGATAGAGCTTATCAACGTTCTCTCTTTCAGCGGGCGAAAGCAGACCAAAAGGCAAAATATCAATATGCGAGGTATAACGGATGCCGGCGTCGCGCCAGTCGCCTCCGTCAATTAACGAACGTGCCCAACCGTCGCGATGCGTCGCATCAACGTTGAAAAAATAGCGCAGCATATTATCCGGGCTGGCGTCGATCGCCAGAACCGTTTCCCCGAGGAGCTGTAATGCCCAGGCGAGCGCGGCGGTAATCGACGTGGTGCCCACGCCACCGCGGATACCCTGTAATCCAAGAATAGCCATCGACGGCGTCCTTACTTTTTCTCTGCGAGTTCCGCCAATAGTGGCCAGCGTTTCAGCGCCGCGGCTAACTGCTCGCGCCGGGAAATGTCGTGGTAATCAATTTCGGGCAGGGAAAATGCCCGGCTTAACGCCAGGAAATCATTTTGAAAGGTATAACCCAGCGTTGCATCTGAGGGTACTGAAGGCTCTTTTCCCGGCATTTCGCTGTCCATTCAAAAAAACACATAAATAAAACCCGATGTATAATAGGCTCAGTCTTAACTCACCTATATATGCTAAAACTGATACCCTTTAAATTCAATGTTAGGTTTACTCTGACGCTTTCGCTAGTAAACTGATCCAGTATGAATCAGGGCTGACGAGGAACGACGTGAATATCGTTTATACTTTAGGTATTTCATCATTATGGGACGAGGTCTGTCATATGCCCGTCGGGGGCGTGTGGTGGCTTAACGTCGATCGCTATCCTGACGCGGTAAGCCTGCTCAATCAAACCCTGGCGGCCCAGGATAAAGAGTGCAAAGTCGCCGCCATCGTCATGGGTGAGAAACCAAATAAAATCATATCATTAAAAAAAGATTGCGGCCCGGAAAAAGTGGCATTATTCAGCATGCCTGACCTGACGGCAGGGCTGGAAGAAATGCATCGTGATTTACTCTGCTCGGTCGATCCGGCCAATTACTTTTTTATTTTGCTGTGTGCCGAAAATGCATGGAAAAACATAAAAAGTGAGAAAATAAGCGCATGGGTTGAAAAATCTCACCAATGGGCTAAATATCATAAGTGTTCGTTATTAATTCTTAATTCCGATAATGATATAGACAAGCAGCTTTCGCCATTATTACACGAGTACCGCGCCCTTTCCGGGCTGGCGAGCATTCGTTATCAGGGCGATAGTTTTCTGTTTGATATTGCCTGGTGGGGCAGCGAAAAAGGAATGAGCGCACAGCAGCAGCTGACGGTAATCCAGGATGACGACGGCTGGCGACTGGCAGAAGAAGAAGAGGCCACGGTGCAGCCGCGCAGCGATGAGAAGGTTATCCTGAGTAACCTGCGAGTCCTCGAAGGCGCGCCTGCCCTGTCTGAATACTGGACGCTGTTTGATACCAATGACGGCGTGTTTAATGCCGCCCGCACCGCGCAGGCGGCAACGTTGTTATTTTCCGTGACTCAGAACGAACAGATTGAGCAGCTGGGTCGCTATATTCACACCCTGCGCCGGCAACGCGGCAGCGCGTTGAAAATTGTGGTGCGCGAACAGCTCCCCAGCCTGCGTACCACCGATGAGCGACTGCTGCTCAGCAGCGGCGCGAATATGGTGATCCCCTTCAGCGCACCGCTTTCCCGCTGCCTGACGCTAGTGGAAAGCGTGCAAAAACAAAAGTTCACCCGCCATATTCCGGAAGAGTTCGCCACCCTGCTGACCTGGAGTCAGCCGCTCAAACTACGCGGCTACCAAAAGTGGGGGGATTTCTGCGCCGCGGTACATAACATTATGGCCAACACCATGCTGCCTGCGGACAGCAAGGGCGTGATGGTGGCGCTGCGCCCGGCTCCGGGGCTGCGCGTCGAGCAAGCGCTGACCCTGTGCCGGCCGAACCGTATGGGCGATATCATGACGATCGGTAACAACCGATTAGTACTGTTCCTGTCGTTTTGTCGCGTCAATGATCTGGACACCGCGCTAAACCATATTTTCCCGTTGCCCACCGGCGATATTTTTTCCAACCGCATGGTCTGGTTTGAAGATAAACAAATCACGGCGGAAATTGGGCTGATGCGGGGTATTTCGCCGGCGCAGTGGAACACGCCGCTGCCTATTACGATGGAGAAAAACAACCCCATTAACGCGGCCCATGACGGACGCAGCTGGCGACGCATTCCGCAGCCGCATCGTTTGTCTACCGACAGGGAGAAAACGTCATGATGTCCATCAGTGATATTCTTCAGCTGATCGTACTCTGTGCCCTGCTGTTTTTTCCGCTGGGATACCTGACGCGCCATTATCAGCGTCGAATTCGCACCACCTTACGCTTAATGTTCTTTAAACCTCGTTATGTCAAACCGGCTGGCGTATTACGCCGGGAAGCAACAACTCAGCAAGGCAAACTGAATAAATGACGAATCCAAAAACAAATGCGACGCCGCTGCCGCTTTGGCAATACTGGCGTGGCCTGGCCGGTTGGAATTTTTACTTCCTGGTGAAGTTTGCGCTGCTTTGGGCGGGATATCTTAATTTTCATCCCATGCTCAACCTGGTCTTTCTCGCGTTTTTACTGGTCCCGCTGCCGAAATATAAACTGCACCGTCTGCGGCACTGGATTGCTATTCCGATCGGCATCGGATTGTTCTGGCATGATACCTGGCTACCGGGGCCGGAAAGTATTTTCAGCCAGGGTTCGCAGCTTGCTGGCTTCAGCGCCACTTATATCTGGGACCTGGTCACCCGCTTTATTAACTGGAATATGGTCGGCGCCTTCTTCCTGCTGCTGGTTCTGTGGATGTTCATCAGCCAGTGGCTGCGCGTCACGGTAGTGGTCTCCGCCATTATGGTGTGGCTGGCGGTCAGCCCACTGCTTCCGGCCTTTACGTTATGGCCTGCGGGCCAGCCGACGGCAGCGGCGACCACCGTGAAGACCACGACCACGACGGCGGCCCCGGCGGGCACCTCTGCCGCCAGCGGCGATATTCCGGCACAGACCGAACCGCCCACCTCGGCGAATTTGACCAACTGGCTGAACGCGTTTTACGCCGCAGAGCAGAAGCGCAAAACGCCGTTCCCGGATCGGCTTCCGGCCGATGCCCAGCCGTTTGACCTGCTGGTTATCAACATTTGCTCGCTGTCGTGGTCCGATATCGAAGCCGCCGGGCTGATGGATCATCCGCTGTGGAAGCATTTTGATATTGTGTTCAAAAACTTTAACTCGGCGACCTCCTACAGCGGCCCGGCGGCGGTACGGCTGCTGCGCGCAAGCTGCGGCCAGCTGTCGCATTCGAACCTCTATCAACCGTCGGGCAACGACTGTTACCTGTTCGAAAATCTGGCCAAACTCGGCTTTACCCAACAGCTGATGCTCGGCCATAACGGTCAGTTCGGCGACTTCCTGAAAGAGCTGCGTAGCTTAGGCGGGATGCAAAGTCCGCTGATGGATCAAACGGGGCTGCCGGTCAGCCTGCAGGCTTTTGATGGCTCGCCGGTCTATGACGACTTAGCGACCCTCAACCGCTGGCTGGAAACCGAAAATAAACAGGGTAACGCCCGCAACGCCACCTTCTACAACATCCTGCCGCTGCACGACGGCAACCACTTCCCGGGCCAGAGCAAAACGGCGGATTATAAAGTTCGCGCGCAGAAACTCTTCGACGAGCTGGATAACTTCTTTACCGAGCTGGAAAAATCGGGCCGTAAAGTGATGGTCGTGGTCGTACCGGAGCACGGCGGCGCGCTGAAGGGCGACAAAATGCAGGTTTCTGGCCTGCGCGATATCCCGAGCCCGTCCATTACCGACGTGCCGACGGCGGTGAAATTCTTCGGGATGAAGGCACCGCATCAGGGGGCCCCGCTGATTATCGACCAGCCGACCAGTTACCTGGCCGTGTCGGAGCTGGTGGTTCGCGCGCTGGACGGCAAGATGTTTACCGAAGATAACGTGGACTGGCAGCAGTACACCGCCAACCTGCCGCAAAGCGCCGCGGTATCGGAAAACGCCAACGCCATCGTTATGCAGTACCAGGGGAAACCTTACGTTCAGCTGAACGGCGGAAGCTGGGTACCGTACCCGCAGTAATCCCGCCAATGGCCGCAGGGGCGTTCCCTGCGGCCATGATACGCCAGCAGGTCAACTGCCCCTCGCGAATTCCCCGCTGAAAACTCCAATCACCACCCAGGGTCGCTATCTCTGATGGCGCACTCCGGACGACCGCCGCCGGCAAAAACGCCGTGACAGCGTCCGCCCGGGGATATACGATATATATATGAATCATCACGGAACATATATATGGGAATCGTAAAAATCTCCGACCTGCTGCATGACGACATCCGCGACGCCAGCAAGGCCATGTCACGCTCAGTGAATGCTCAGGCGGAATACTGGATTCGGCTGGGGATGATGAGCGAACTCTACCCGGAGCTTAACCACCAGCAAATCAAGATGATGATGCTTAAATCGGGATCCGATCGTTTACTGGAGGTGATCAATGCCATCAATTCCCATTAAAACGGCGGACGAATTAGCCCGACAGCGCCGGGCAGGCGCGCTGCTGGCCTCGGTGTTCGACATGCTGGATAAACATATTCAGCCCGGCATAACCACCATGGAAATCAACAACCTGGCGGAAGATTTTATCGTCAACCAGCTCCATTCCCGACCGGCCAGCAAAGGGCAATATGATTATCCTTTCGTCTTAAATACGTCGGTGAATGAAGTGGTGTGCCACGGCATGCCAAAAGAAACGGAGCATCTGAAGTCAGGCGCGATCGTCAACGTCGACATTACGCTGGAAAAAGATGGCCTGATTGCGGACTCCAGCAAAATGTACTTAATCGGCGACGTTTCGCCGCTGGCCCGTAGACTGGTGAAGAAAACGTACGAAGCGATGTGGAAAGGTATCAAGGTGGTCAGGCCCGGCGCCACGCTGGGTGATATCGGCCATGCGATTCAGAGCTATGTCGAAAGCAACGGCTACAGCGTCGTGCGGGAGTATTGCGGTCACGGTGTCGGGCAGGAGATGCACGAAGAGCCCCAGGTGCTGCACTACGGCAAGCCGGGTGAAGGCGCCGTGCTGCGAGAGGGGATGGTTTTTACCATCGAACCGATGGTCAATCAGGGCGATAGCCGGACAAAAATCAAGAAGGATGGCTGGACCGTAGTGACCCGCGATAAGAAGCTCTCGGCGCAGTGGGAACACACCGTCGCCGTTACCGCCGACGGCGTAGAAGTCCTGACGCTACGCCAGGACGAAATTATCCCGTTCTGAGCCGTTCCGCTGTCGATATCGCCTTCAGCAAGCCATAGCGCCTGGCGAAGGCGCTAAAATTACCGATCGCGCCCTGCCAGCCAGACCAGCAGTTTCAGGCTGGCGGAGTAGTAATCATCCTGGACGGTAATTTGCGGATCCTCCGGCGTCTCGCCCATGGTCAGATCGCGCACCGCCAGCAGGCCGCCGGTCATAAACCACGGCGAGACGTTATTGGTGCTGACGTTAATCCACGCCGGCGTTTGCAGCCGCGGATAGCTCTGGAACCAGTTTTTCCACGGCGTCAGCAGCGGGCTCTGTGGATTGGCCCAGGTGAGATACAGCGGGATACGAATCGCGTCATAGCTCATCCGCGGCGGCCACTCTTTCGCCGGCTCCATCTTACCGTCAGCTTTCAGCGCAACCCAGTCGGTAGGGAGCTGGGTTTTGCCCCATGCCATTTTGCCCAGCAGCGCCTGAGCGTCGCTTTGCAGCTTACGCCAGGCGATCAGATGCGTGCGCGCGGCAAACGCCTGCCATGCCGGGAAGATAAAGTAGGAGGGGTTAAGATTGAGATGGTCGTTGCGGTTGAAGCCTTTGGCGCCAGGCAGCATGACCTGATAGCCGGCAAAGGTCACCACCGTATTTTTCAGCAGCGATGCGGTAATGGCATCAGACGCGTTACCGTAGGATTTGTCCCCCCACTGCTGCTGTGCGCGCAGCAGCGCCCATGCAATCAGGGTATCGCCGTCGGTGGCATCGTTCTTATCGGCAATAGGGTCAGGCGCCACAGGGTTATAGCGCCAGTAAAAGAGCCCGTTGTCTTTATTGCGTAGCGTTTTATCGGTCCATTGCCATAGCTTGTCGAAGGCCGGCCGATCGTTTTTCGCCACCGCCAGCAGCATCGCGAATCCCTGCCCCTCGGTATGCGAAACGTTACCGTTGCCCGTATCCACAATGCGCCCGTCAGCCATCATAAAACGCGATTTATAGCTTTCCCAGGCGGTGTCTGCCCACGCGCGGGGCAGCAGCACCATCGTCACCATGACTGCGATTACAACACGCAAAGACATATGTTCACCCGTTATGGATGGAAGTAGAGGAACTGAACATCAGACACCGAGAACAACCGCTCACGCTGTAACACCACATGTGCACCGCCCCCTTGTCCCTGTAGCCAGCGAGAATAAAGCCCCTCGAGTATGGCACAAAATGCATTGCACCAGCGCACGCGGCGCGCATCGTCACGACTCACCGGCAGCGCGCGATGACGTAAGCGCAGGCCGTCATCGCCCACATCCACGCTGACGACGCCCCACTGAAAGCGGCTGAGCAGCTGGTTGATATTGGCCTCCAGCTGACCGACGGTTTCTGACTCGGGCAGCGGGTAGCGATCGGCCAGGGCTTCACCCATCTGACGTAAAAATGGCTGGCTCTCCAGCTCGCCGGCATTGTTCAGCATCCCGTCAATCATAATGAGCAGCAGATCAAACCATCCCGCGGGGGTTTGCTGCTGTTGAAACCAGGCCATGACTTCCGCGTTGTTTTTGTCCGTCATGATCAGTTATCTCCCAACATATAGCGGATATAGAGACCGGCGGTACTCTCGTTGTAATCACCGAAGGTGTCGTAGCCAATCTGGCCGCCCAGCGTCATCTGTTTGTTCACCTTGTAATCCGCCCCGGCGCGCAGCGTGTAGCCGATGCCGCTCTTCGAGGTCGCTGAATAGTACGCCTCTTTGGCAAAACCGTTGGCTACCGCGGTCTCCAGGGTCTGCTGCCATTCGGAATTGGTCGGGAAGTAGGCGCTCTTATCCTGACTATAGGATTGATACCCCACCGAGCCACCGAGCTTCATGGTCCAGTTGTCATACTTCTCGGTCAGGTTAACCGGCAGCGAAACGCTTACGTAGTTTTGCGGGCTGAAGTAGCCCCCCTGACCATAGGTGAAGTAGCTCAGGTTCTTCGAGTAATCCATGTAGCTCATACTCAAACCGGCCTGCAGCTGGCGATATTCATCATGATAAGGCCGCAGATAGACCCCGGCATTGGCGTTGACACTGGTGTTGCTGGCCACGTCGCTGCCAATGTAGCTGTAGCCCCCGCCGCCGACGTAGAAACCGGCGTCGCCATCATCGTAGCTGAGCTGCAGGGTGCCGCCGTTTTTCGTCACCTGCCCCCAGGTTTTCCCGGAGTAGCTATCTTTCAGCCCCACGTAAGAGAGCAGGCTGTCGGTCAACGAACGGCGCTCACCGGTGAAGATCAATGACAGGTAGTTGGTGAGTTTCGGCGACCATTTCACCCCCCCGACCACGGTGTTGAGATCCTGGCCCAACGGCGTGCTGCCGATATCCACGCGATAATCATCGCCGCTCAGCGCCAGGGCTAATTCGACGCCATTCGCCTTCTGCGAATCCGTCGAACCGCTGGTCTGATCGACATTCGGTTTCAGGCTGGAAGAGGCCAGATAGCTGGCGACCTGTCCGGAGTCATAGGCGCCAAGTTTCGCCAGATTCTCCATCCCGCTGCTGGTCGTGGCGTTAAAGTCTGCCGCATTCAGCGTCCCCAGCGAACTTAAGGCTTCGGCCCCCGGATTGCTGGCAAAGTACGCCGTGCGCTCCGTATCCGTCATCGCCGCAATCGCCGCCTGTTCGCTGGTGGCAGTGGAAATCATGTTGGACACCGCATTGGAGAGCGGATTCGCGCCGTAGCGCCGCCAGGCGTCGCCGCTGGCGGTGCCGGCATTCAGCGAAATCGGCGTCACGGTAAAGTCAAAACGCGAGTCGCCAAACGGCGATGAAGACCAGGTCAGCGGCGTTTTCATCTCGGTCAGCTTACTGGTCCCGGATTCACCGTCGCGCCCACGCACCTCCATTCCCCCCTGGAGCCAGGTGCCGGTTTTCTCCTGCAACGACTCCATCATGGTATCGACCTGACGCAGCATGCGGGTTTGCGCGGTCTCCACCGGAAGATCGGGACGTTGGATGCCGGGCAGCGTGGTTCCGCTGCCAGTTGACACCTGGGCAACCTGCCATGGCATATACTGGCCGTAAGCCGATGCCGTTCGCGTCGTGGACGGCGTGCGGGAGACGCCCACAAAGGGGTTATCCGCCGCCAGCACGCCGCCAACGGTGGGCGTTTGTGCGCTGTTGCTGCTCTGCAGCCCCAGCAGTTTGCCGCGCGCGCTGCGCAGATACGTCATCGCCTGCTGATGGTGTCCCTGCGCTTCCGCGACGCGCGCCAGCAGCAGCAGGCGATCCGGTGTATTGTCCTGACGCAATCCGCCGGCCAGCTGTTCCGCCCGGTCGTTATCGCCGGACGACAGCGCAACATCGATAGCGCCGGATCGCGCCGCCTGATCCGGCGTATCGCGGGTCATCAGGTAGTCATAGACCACCCCGGCTTCTTTGTTCATTTTGCCGCTCTGGTAGAGGCGCGCCATCGCGAACATCAGATCGGTATTTTGCGGATCGCTTTGCATCGCCCCCATCAGCTTGTCATACGCCGCGGCGTAGTTGCCCTGCTCCCGCAGTCGATCGGCTTCGTTGATCACATAGCCGTTGCGGATACTCGCCAGCTGCGTTGGCGTGCTGCCGGCCTGAAGCTGCGGGTTCGACAGCAGCGTCTGCGCTTCATTGGTCAGCCCCGCCTGGTTGAGGACCGCCACCTGATCGGCATAGTCGCCGGCGTTCCCCGTGATTCCGCCGCTGATATTGTTGCGCACCAGCGTTACCGCCGTGGAAACATCGCCGCTCTGCGCCAGCAATCGCGCCAGTTTCCCCACGTCAGCCGGTGATTTTGGCGGCGTGGCCGACATCGCTTTCAGGGTATTGGACGCCGCCACCGTATTGCCCTGGGCGAGATAATCTTGCGCGGTGGTCAGCTGCAGGTTGTAGTTTACCCGCTGACGCAGGTCGCGCATCTGGCTGGTCTGGCTGGCGGCGGGAATCCGCCCCAGCAGCGTCTGCGCCTGCTGCCAGCCGCCGTTCTCACTGGCAAACAGCGCGGCGGCATAGAGGGCGTTACTGCTGGCGCCGGGACGATAGGCGGCGGCCATCGTTGACGCGGCCTCGCTGTCATTGCCGGATTTTTGCAGTAGCCGGGCTAAGTCGAGGCGCATCCAGGCGTCATCCGGATAGCGGGAGACCCCCTGGCGCAATGTCGCGATAGCGCCGCTGACGTTGCCGCTGTTGGCCTGCTCCTGCGCCTGGCGACGAAGCGAATCTCCCGGCATACCGGTCACGATGCGCGGCTGCAGTTTTTGCTGCAAACTCTCCGGCAGCGTGCGTAACATCGCCTGCGCTTCCGCCGTTTTATTTTGCTCGCGCAGGATGTAGTAAAGGTTCTCGCGCGCCGGGCCATTTTGCGGCTGCTCGCTGAGCAGCGAGCGCAGCGTTTGTTCGGCCTGAGGGAGATCTTTGTTATGACGCAATACATCGGCACGGAACAGTTTGGCCGATGTGCCGCGCGTCCCGCTCTGCTGAGCCAGCGGAGCAGAGAGCGCCAGCGCCTGGCTAATATTGCCCTGCTTGTACGCCTGCTGAGCCTGGGCCAGCTGCCCATAGAATAGCGCGTCCGCCGCCTGCTGACGGCGCGCCGCTGAATCATTACCGCCGAGATCCGCCGCCCGGCTTAAATATTGCGATGCGGCCTGGAAGTCACCGTTGCGCTGGGCGATATATCCCATCCCGGCCAGCGCGTCCGCATCCTGCGGGTTGGTTTGCAGCACTTGTTCAAACTGCTGCTTCGCCGCCGCGGTATTGCCGCTATTCAGGTTAACGAACCCCTGACCGCGCGCCTGGCCGCTTATCCGCTGACGATAGTAATTCTGTACTTCGGTATCCTGCGGGTGACGCTGCATCCAGGTATCGTAAAACGCCCGATCGCCCTCCTGCGGCCCCAGCCACAGCAGCGCCTGGCGTAGACCGCTGTCGGCATCTTTACTGCCGCTGGCCATCGATTCCAGGATTGAAATCCCTTCCCGCCGGGTATCTTCCCGCCAGGTCAACGCCTTACCTAAAGCCACGCGCGGGGCGTTTTCCTGCGGATACCGCGCCACGTACTGACGCAGTTCGCTGACCGCCTGGGGATAGAGCGCTTTGTCGCTGGCCATGGTCATGTAGTACTCACCGGCCAGCCCCGGTGGCGGGGTGTTGCCGTTGAACATGCTGCGCCAGGTCGTCAGCGCAGCCGGAATATTGCCGCTGCGCGCCTGCTGTCTGGCCAGACTCAGCTGCCCCTGCGGCACCTGCGCCATTTTTTTGGCATTATCCAGCTCCTGCAGGTTTGGGCTCTCTGGCGACACTTTCGCCAACCGCGCCCGCCACTGGGCCGCCGCCTGAAGGTCGCCGCCCTGCTGTGCCCACAGCGCCATCAGATACATGGCCTGCGTGTTATTGGCATCAACCAACAGAACTTTCTGCAGCGATTCCATCGCCAGCTCATCGTGCGATTTTTCGTGCCAGTAGTTCGCCTGGGCAAACAGCGCCTGCAATGCGGCATCATTCCCCGCAGCCATGGCATCACCGAGGGTGCCGAGGGTCAACGCGCCGGACAGGCAAAACGTGGATAATCTGCGGGTCGCCCTGCTGTTCATTTTAATGGCTCGTTTCATTGGCTATCCCCCGAACTCAGACGCTTGCGTGCATGGCGTTTAAACATGGCGGTAAGCGCCAGGCCGATGATCGTTGTCGCAAGCAGTCCCAGCAGCGCAAGCAGACCGGAGTGCTGGTTGGCATACCAAACGGCCATCATGTACCACGGCATCTGCCCGCTCGGGAATGGCGTGCTCACCTGGAAGCTGCGAACCCCATTATCGCTGGTGATAACCGCCGTATCGCCGCGGATACCGGCGTTGATTCGCGGTGAATCAAGGTCGCTTTTCAGCTTCGTCAGCTGATCATCGTTGCTGGCCATCGCCACCACCACCGTGCGCTGTGGATTCCACGGTGAACGGTAGCTGATAAAGCCGCGCCAGGCGCTGCTGGAAGAGAGATAGCGATCGGCATCCAGGCTGGCGGATGTCCAGTCGCCGGCCAGCCACCGCTGTACTTTTGAACTCAGTCCCGACTCGCGTACGCCCAGCTGATTATCCGCCTGATAATAAGGAGAATCTTCTAACAAGCGCTGGTTAAACGTTTTCTGATCGAGGGCGCTGACCGCCAGCACATCGCGATTGTGCAGGTACTGAAGGCCGGCGCCACCGCTGGGGATGCCTAAAACAACGCGGTTGTTCGCCAGCGCCGTGCCGGTGGCATTACCCGATCGGGCGGCGAGGTTTAACAGCGTAGCGACCTGCGTTTCCGACGGTTTTTCCGCCAGCAGCAGCGTGGTTTGTGAATAGTCCGCCAGCCGCGAGAACGGGAACGAAGCGCCGACGAAATAGGAGAGATTCGGCAGCAGCGAGAAGTGTCGCGTATTGCTCAAATCAATCCACGAATCATCGGTAATCCGGCTCTTGATATTGTTATTAAGCACCACCGAACAGGGGGCGTTTTGTTTCGGCACCACGTTGAAATAGAGCGACAGCTGGTTATCCCCGTAAATCAGATACGGCGCCAGCGGAATGGTAAACCGCTCCTGACGCACGTCGCCGCCCAGATGACGCCATAATTTCTCCAGCGGCCCCTGCTTGTTCAGCGGCAGGTTGTGCAGGAAAGTGTTATTGAGCGTTACGCTTAATAACGACTGCTCCTCATTAATCCAGTTTTCCGACGGGAAACGGTAGCCAATCTGCAAGGGAATGGTTTCCCCGTCCCACAGATAGAGGTCCGGCGCCGCGCGGAAAGCCACGCGCAGCGGTTCATGCCAGACGCCGTTTACGGTCATACTCTGATCTTTACGCAGCAGCTCGCTGATTTTTACCGGCCGATCGGTTGGGATCCAGCGCGGGGCATCATACGGCTTGCCGATCGGGATCGCCTGCGGATCCACGCTCAGGCTCGCGGTCTGCGCGGCAATATTACCGCGGGTCAGCCGCCAGGCTGCCGCACGCAGCGCCGCATCATTCTGCCCGACGATCAGCAGCAGTTTGTAGGTGGGGTTACCCGGGTTATCGACAATCTGCAGCAGCGGTTTATCGGTTTGCGGCAGCGTCAGCCCGCCGACCTGGTCACCCGGATGGCCGATAATAATACCGTGACGCTCCGGTAAACGGTCGCGCAGCGCGCTAAAAGCAATTCCGCGATAATCCGCCTGAATACCCAGCCACGACGAGAGCAGCGCTGCGGCGCTGAAGATATCCGCTCCCGATTTCTCCGGGTAGGCCACCGCGATGTCCGCCGGGGTCATCTGCATGCTGTCGAAGAATGGACGCGGGAAGTGACTCAAATCGTTGCTGAGATTCAGCGGCTGGCTTTCCCAGTTAAAACGCGAAGCCGGTAAAATCGTGACGCCCGACGTATCATGCATGTTGAGCTGGCACTGCATGTTGTCGCCATCATTCACCTTAAAGCTCAGGTTGTTGCTGGAGACCATTAGCGCCGCCGGAATATCCAGCTGATAGTGAGAAACGTCCGCCCCGTCGGTGCCCAGCGGCACCGTGCCTAAAGGCTGGCCGTTGAGCATCAATTGCAGCGTCGCGTTGCGGGTGGCCATATCCGGCGAGACCTGAACATCCAGCATCAGCTCGGCATGGGTCACCACCTGGTCTGAAGGCAGCGTAAACCCCGCGCCGCCCTGCTGTTGGCCGCCGCTGAGGATAATGCCATCCGGCATCCCCATTTGAGTCAGATTAAGACTGCCCCCGACCACCGGCGTTAACGGCGCCACATCCGGCATTGCCGTATGAGTCGGCGGTGGCATGACGGGGAGCGAGGCGGCCGGATCCGCCGCCGCGGGTTCTGCTGTCGTGGGTGTCGATGCGGTCGACGACTCGGACGCGACAGCGGGTTCTGAGTTCACCGGAACCTCCGCTGCGGCCGACGACTCCGCTGCGGCGGTCGACGCCGACTCATCGGCGGGAAGGCCGCCCGTGGTCGCGCCCGGTAACGGGAAATTCAGCGGCGCAGAACGATCGGCCGGCGCCTCTTCACCGTGCAGCGCCGGTATGGAAAACATGCCGGCCAGCAGCGCAAGCGTGGTTAATCGCTTCATAATTGGCCATCCTCCTGCGCGGTACTGGCGACAGGTTTCTGCTGGCGACGGCCGCGTCGTGTTTTCCAGCTCAGCCAGAACAGTTCAAACACGCAGCGTAAGATGGTGAAAAATGACCGGAACGGGTTGTCCTGCGGACGCGGCGGGTTAATCCATGCATCGGCGCGCGCCAGCACCACTCGCACCAGTTCACGGCGCAGCGAGAGGGGAATATTTTCATCAAACTTGAGACGAATAAAGTTTTCATCCGCGGTCACCTGTTCGGCGGGAATACAAATCGCACCAGATTGCAGGATCAGCTCAATCTCTTCGATATCATCCTGCAGATGGCGATCGTCCGGGACCGCGATGCGGCATCCGCCCATCGACAGGTCTGCGGTGTGGCTACGCGACACGATGCCGCTGGCGTAGTGAATCAACACCGGAATATTGACGTCGATACGGATCGTTTTCCGCACCTGGCGGGTTTCCCGCGCGACGGCAATCGCCGCCAGCAGGAAGATCAGGCTGTACAGTCCCCAGCCAACGTTCAGCGCGATAACGTTAGGATCCGAGCCGAAATAGTCATGGCCAATGGCCCTGACAATACCGACAATCACGCCAACCGCGAGCAAACACGCCACCACCAGATGCGGCCTGACGACGGTAAAGTCGAAGTAGCCCACATCCAGCAGCCCCCCTTTGTCGGTCACGTTGAATTTACCGCGTTTGGGGAAAATCATCGTCACCAGCGTCGGCAGCACCAGATGGAATGCCAGCACGATGTCATAGATTTCCCCCCAGAAGCTGTAGCGATAGCGGCCGTTCATCCGCGAGCCGACATAAATCGCAAGGAACAGATGCGGGAGCGCATACGAGACAATCAGGCTCGCTGAGGAGTAGATAATATTCAGGTTAAACAACAGATAAGCTAACGGTGCGGTGACAAACACGACCCGTGGCAGGGCGAACTGATAGTAGAGCATGGCGCTGAGGTAACACAGGCGCTGCTGGAAGGTCAGCCCGCGGCCCAGGAGCGGGTTATCGAGGCGGAAGATTTGCGTCATCCCACGCGCCCAGCGGGTCCGCTGAATGACGTGCACGACTAAACGTTCGGTGGCTAAACCCGCTGCCAGCGGAATATCGAGAAACGACGATTTCCAGCCCAGGCGCTGAAATTTAAGCGCGGTGTGCGCATCTTCGGTCACGGTTTCCACCGCAAAACCCCCGATATCATCCAGCGCTTTACGGCGAATCACGGCGCAGGAGCCGCAGAAGAAGGTCGCATTCCAGTTATCGTTGCCCTGCTGAATCGGGCCATAGAACAGCATCCCTTCATTGGGGATGTTGCGGCCGACGGAGAGGTTGCGTTCAAACGGGTCCGGCGAATAGAAATAGTGCGGGGTCTGCACCAGCGCCAGCATCGGGTCTTTGAGGAAGCCGCCAACCGTCGCCTGCAGGAACACGCGGGTCGCCACGTGGTCACAGTCGAAGACGCAAATCAGCTCTCCCTGAGTCAGGGTCATCGCGTGGTTCAGGTTACCCGCTTTGGCGTGTTTATTATCATTACGGGTGATATAGCCGACGCCGACATCGGCGGCGAACACCGCAAATTCGCTACGTTTCCCGTCGTCCAGCAGATAGATTTTCATTTTATCCGCCGGGTAATCGATACACTGCGCAGCCAACACGGTATCGCGCACGACTTCCAGCGGTTCGTTATAGCTGGGAATATAAATATCGACCGTCGGCCACGTGCTCATATCATCGGGCAGCGGGACGATTTCTCGCTTCAGCGGCCAGACCGTTTGCAGGTAGTTCAGCAGCAGCATTACCCAGATATAGACTTCCGCCAGAAACAGCCCCATCCCCAGCACCGTCTCAATGGTGGAGTTAAAATGCAGGGTCTGCGTCAGGCGAAAATACATATAGCGGGTAGACATCAGCAGCGAAGTCACGACCATAATGACCGAAATACTGCGCTTTTTGCTAAATCCCATTAAGAACAGAATACCGATACTTAACAGACCAAAAAGATACTGCTTTTGGCTGTCCATCGGCGTAATAATGACCAGAACGGCAATCGGCGACAGCACCAGTGCCAGCAACCAGAAAAGAGACTTTTTCATTCAGCAGCCCTGCAATAAGTTAAAGCCCTGACATACGAGGCTGGCTGTGCACCGTGCCGTCGCCAATTTTAATACCCAACAGCGCAGAGATTTTTTTTGCCATAATTTCAATATCAAAGGCGGCTGCAGAGGAAGAGCTAAAGTCGAGAATCGACTTCTGGGAAGCATTCGCTTCAACGACGCTCTCATCACGATGGATAATACCCAACAGACGATCGCCCAGTTTATCCTCCATCAGAGCGGTGACGTCACGGCTGACCTGACGGCGGTTATCACTCTGATTCAGCACGAAAAAGTGCCCAAGTTTGTGGTTTAGCTTACCGCCGGTTAAACGCTGCTTTTCGACGTGCGACAGGGTCGACATCGAGGCGGTGTCCGCCAGCAGCGGCACCAGGTGCAGATCGGCCAGCGGCGTTAAGGCCGTCAGCGCCGGTGAAGGGCCGGGTGGCAGGTCGGCGATGATAATTAATCCGGGATAATTCAATAATGCCGCCAGCCCGCGGGTGAGGAAATGGGCGTCCGTGGCAAGGTGTTCATCAAAAGCCTGATGCTGCGCCTCGCTGACGTCGCCATACGGCAGGACAAAAATATTGCTGCCCGCGCTCAGTACGCACTGGCTCCAGTCATGAAGCTCCAGCGCTTTCGCAACATAGCCGCGCTCATCGCTAAGAGGGACGCCAAAATGCAGACGCAGCGCATTTTGCACGTCAAAATCGATCGCCAGGACTTTGCTGCCTGCGCGAGCTAATGAATAGGCCAGATTTGCCGCGAGGGTCGTTTTTCCTACGCCGCCTTTGGGAGAACACACGCAGATCAACGGCATGTCGCAATCCTTTCTAAAAGTGATTTCAGCGGCTGATCTTTATTTTTCGCCACCGGTTCAACGGCTTTTGCCGCAAATAAATGAGCATAGCCTTCCGCCGCCTGTGCAGACGGCACGACCGGGCGAACCGCTACCGGTGGTGCAGGCGCAACGGCTGGTGCGGGCGCAACGGCTGGAGCAGGCGCAACGGCTGGAGCAGGCGCAACGGCTGGAGCAGGCGCAACGGCTGGAGCGGGCGCAACGGCTGGTGCAGGCGCAGCGGCTGGAGCGGGAGCAGGCGTATGGGGTACGGCCATTGCCGGCACAGATTCTGCTGCCCACGTATGTTCTGCAACCGAAAGGGGGTCATGTGGCGCTGAAACGGAGACAGGGGGTGGCATGACCGGAGCCGGGGCTGCAGGTGACGTTGGTTGCGGCGTGTGCGCGGATTCTGCCTCGACCCAATGAAACATATCCGTCGGCACCGGCTGCGGTATCGGTAACGATACCGATCCTCCCATGGCCAGCGAGGATTCTTTTTCTTCCCCAGGAGAGAGCTGATTGAGAATAACCCAATCTCCCTGTTCTCTGGCGGCTGCGTGTGATGAAAGGTCCTTGAAATCCAGACTTTGCGTACGAGTCTTTTCCTTGAAGCGCTGCAAATCATCATAATGGTTCATGGATAACCTCATGATTCTAATAAATAATATTTTAGCTGTTTTTATTTTGATACTACGCCTTTAGAGCATAGTTTATTTTATTGTTTTTCATCAACTTAAGTTGGTCAGAATGACCAACAATACAATGACGTTGTAGAGGAGTATCGTTCAAGGTGGCGTAAATCACTGATAATTTTGCGGTTACCCTATCATTTCTTATAAGAAATGATAGCTCCATTTTTTAGGAGGTCCTGTGATCCCACCAAACCTGAGCTCAGCGCCCCCTTAAAATAACCAGGTTTTTCTCTAATTGATCTTTAGATAATGCGCAGAACAAAATAACTATGATGCGTGATGGAATATATTTTAGACTTTTTATATCGTTGTATAAATAGGTCAAATTAATTATTTAAGTCGAAAAACAGCAGTCAGGTACTTTCTCAAGCCTGACTCTTCTCCGGGCATAATAAGCGGCTGCTGCCGAAAGTTTTGACGCCTTCGACAGCAGCAGGGAACATCAGGCGAGCTGTTTTTGCTGATTTTCATCCTGGTCAACGGCAAAACAGGCGACCAGCTGACCCCGGTAATCTTTCAACTGCGGCTGTAGCTGGGTACACGGGCCGAAACGACGGCGGCAGCGGGCGTTAAACGCGCAGCCCGGCGGCGGATTCAACGGGCTCGGCAGTTCGCCGGTCAGCTTAATACGTTCGCGGCGATCGTCCGGATTCAGGCGTGGCGTGGCCGACAGCAGGGCCTGAGTATACGGATGCTGCGGGTTGTTGAAGATCTGATCCTTGGACCCTTTCTCCACGCAGCGGCCGAGATACATCACCATCACTTCATCCGCAATGTGCTCCACGACCGACAGGTCATGGGAGATGAACACATACGACAGCCCCATATCCTGCTGCAGATCCATCATCAGGTTCAGCACCTGCGCGCGGACCGACACGTCCAGCGCGGAGACAGGTTCATCGGCAATCACCACATCCGGGTCCAGCATCAGACCACGGGCAATCGCGATGCGCTGCCGCTGACCGCCGGAGAACATGTGCGGATAGCGATCGTAATGCTCCGTTTTCAGCCCGACCTTCGCCATCATCGCCAGCGCTTTTTCACGGCGCTGTTCTTTGCTCAGCGACGTGTTGATCTGCAACGGTTCTTCCAGAATCTGCCCCACTTTCTTACGCGGATTCAGCGAGCCGTAGGGGTTCTGGAACACAATCTGGATTTTCTGCCGACGCAGCTTTTGCGCCGTGGCGTCTGGCTTTAATAAGTCCTGACCCTGATAGTAAAGCTCGCCGCCGGTCGGGATCTCAATCATCGTCAGCAGACGGCCCAGCGTCGATTTTCCACAGCCGGACTCGCCAACCACCGCCAGCGTTTTCCCGCGTTCGAGGGTAAACGAGACCCCGTCCAGCGCCTTAACCAGCCTTTCCGGCGCAAACAGCCCCTTCTTCACCGGGTAATATTTTTTCAGATCAATGGCCTGCAACAAGAACTGTTGCGTGGTGGCCTCATGGGTACTCATAGCGTAGGCCTCCCGGCATCATCCAGTGGGTAGTGGCATTTCGACTGACGGGCGCCGTCGACGCGGTTCAGCTCAGGCTCCTCGCTGCGGCACTTATCCGTGGCATAGGGGCAGCGCGGGTTTAACAGACAGCCGTTGGGGCGGTCATATTTCCCTGGCACGACGCCCGGCAGCGACGCCAGCCGCGCTTTATCCTGGGCAAACTCCGGCAGCGCGCGCAGCAGCGCCTGAGTATAAGGATGGCGCGGTGCGCGGAAGATATCCTTCGCATCGCCCGTCTCCACAACCTGACCGGCGTACATCACAATAATTTTGTGTGCCGCCTCAGCCACCAGCGCCAGATCGTGGGTGATCAGGACCAGCGCCATGTTCTCTTTTTGCTGCAGCTCCAGCAGCAGCTCAATGATCTGCGCCTGGATGGTCACATCCAGCGCGGTGGTCGGTTCATCCGCAATCAGCAGCTTGGGCCGGCAGGCAATCGCCATGGCGATCATCACGCGCTGGCTCATCCCGCCGGAAAGCTGGTGCGGATAGACATCAAGACGCGATGCCGGGTCAGGGATGCCAACCAGCGTCAGCAGATCGATCGCCCGCTGGATACGGGTTTTCTTATTTCCGCCCTGATGTACTTTAATGGCTTCCATAATCTGATAGCCGACGGTGTAACACGGATTCAGGCTGGTCATCGGGTCCTGGAAGATCATCGCCACTTCCGCCCCCACCAGCTGGCGGCGCTCTTTTTCTGAGATACGCTTCAGATCGCGGCCATTAAATTCCAGCTTATCCGCCATCACGCGGCCGGGATAATCAATCAGCCCCATGATCGCCAGTGAGCTGACCGATTTACCTGAGCCGGACTCGCCGACAATGCCAACCACTTCACCCTGGTTCACGCTGTAACTCACGCGGTCTACCGCGCGAAACGGTGTCCCTTCGTCGCCGAAGTGCACCGATAATTTATCCACATTCAATAACGCCATCTCGAACCTCTTACTGCTTCAGTTTGGGATCGAGCGCGTCACGCAGACCGTCACCCATCAGGTTAAATGCCAACACCGTCAGCAGAATCGCGACACCCGGGAAGGTGACGACCCACCAGGCACTCTGCGCGAACTGCAACACGTCGGAGAGCATCGTGCCCCACTCCGGTGTCGGCGGCTGCGCACCCATGCCAAGGAAGCCAAGAGCGGCCATATCGAGAATGGCGTTAGAGAAGCCCAGCGACGCCTGAACAATCAGCGGAGCAAGGCAGTTAGGAAGAATGTTGATGAACATCTGACGGATTGCCCCCGCGCCTGCCACCCGTGAAGCGGTGACGTAGTCGCGGTTCACTTCCACCAGCACCGCCGCACGAGTCAATCGCACGTAGTGCGGCAGGGCGACAAAGGTGAGCGCCAGCGAAGCGTTCACGATCGAGGGGCCGAAGATAGCCACCAGCACCAGCGCCAGCAGCAGGCTCGGCAATGCCAGCATGATATCGACAACACGCATGATGATGGAGTCGATCACCCCGCCGAAGTAGCCGGCAATCAGGCCCAGCACCACGCCGAGAATCAGCGACAGCACCACGACCAGACAGCCAACCAGCAGCGACAAGCGCGCACCGTACATCAGTCGCGACAGAATATCGCGGCCCACGTCATCGGTCCCCAGAAGATGCGCAAAGCTTCCCCCCTCCTGCCAGGCCGGCGGCGCCAGCAGCACGTCGCGGAACTGATCCGCCGGGTTATAAGGGGCGAGGAAGTTAGCGAACACGGCGATAATAATCATAATCGCGACGTAGACCAGGCCGACAACCGCCCCTTTGTTGCGTTTGAAATAGTGCCAGAACTCCTGCAAAGGGGTCATTGGCACCGGTGCGGCGACAACTTTATTTTCAGTAATTTGTGACATGATGGCCCCTTACTTCTTATGCCGAATACGCGGGTTCACCACGCCGTACAGCAGATCGACCAGCAGGTTGACGAGGATAATCATCGTCGCGACCAGCAGTACCCCACCCTGAACCACCGGGTAATCACGGCGTTGCAGCGCATCGATCAGCCAGCGCCCTAGACCAGGCCAGGAGAAGATGGTTTCGGTCAGAATGGCGCCCGCCAGCAGCGTCCCTACCTGTAGCCCAATCACCGTGACCACCGGCAGCATAGCGTTACGCAGCGCGTGGACCACGATGACGCGCATCCGGGTCAATCCCTTGGCGCGCGCGGTGCGAATATAATCTTCGCCCAGCACTTCCAGCATCGAGGAGCGGGTCATACGCACGATAACTGCCAGCGGAATAGTGCCCAGCACCACGGCTGGCAGAATCATGTGCATTAAGGCATCAATAAAATCGCCCGGCTCGCCCCAGATAGCGGTATCGATGAGCATAAAACCGGTCAGCGGCAGGGTGTCGTCAAGGAACACGGTATCGCTGATACGTCCGGAGACTGGCGTCAGGTTGAGCTGGACTGAAACCAGCATGATCAGCATCATTCCCCACCAGAAGATCGGCATGGAATAACCGGTCAGCGCGAGGCCGACGGAGGTGTGATCGAAGATAGAGCCGCGTTTGACCGCCGCCAGTACGCCCACCGGAATACCGACGATAACGGCGAAAATCATCGCGCACACGCCCAGTTCCATCGTGGCTTTAAAGCGCGGCACGAACTCCTGCCACACGGGAATACGGCTTTTCAGCGAGATGCCTAAATCCCCATGCAAGACACCCCAGATATAGTGGGCATACTGCTGCCACATCGGCTTATCAAGGCCCATTTCAGCCAGCAGCTGAGCGTGACGTTCAGGGGAAATACCACGTTCGCCCGCCATAATCATCACCGGGTCACCGGGAATCATATGCACAAAGGCAAAGGTGAGAAGGGTAATACCGATAAATGTCGGGATGACAAGTCCCAAACGTCGGAGGATGAACTGCAACATAACCCGGATTCTCTATAGTGACGCCCCGCCTGGTGACAGGACGTCTGTATTGCTCACAAATGAAATCCCCCCTCCCCGTTAAGGGAGAGGGGAAACATACTGTTTATTATTCGACAGAGACGTTTTCGAAGTGGTGCTTGCCTAACGGGTCAACCACGTAGCCTTTGACTTCTTTACGCACCGGCTCATAAACGGTGGAGTGAGCGACGATCAGCGCCGGAGCCTGGTCATGCATCACAACCTGAGCCTGCTTATAAAGCTCGATACGTTTGTTGTGGTCATCGGTGGCACGTGCCGGCTGAATCAGATCTTCAAACGGCTTGTAGCACCAGCGAGAGTAGTTCGAGCCGTCTTTTGCTGCTGCGCAGCTGAACAGGGTAGCGAAGAAGTTATCCGGATCCCCGTTGTCGCCGGTCCAGCCCATCATCACGGTCTGGTGCTCGCCTGCTTTCGCACGCTTCAGATACTCGCCCCATTCGTAGGTGACGATCTTGGCCTGGACGCCAATTTTGGCCCAGTCAGCCTGGATCATCTCAGCCATACGGCGCGCGTTCGGGTTGTACGGACGCTGTACCGGCATTGCCCACAGATCGATGGAGAAGCCTTTTTCCATGCCGGCTTCTTTCAGCAGCGCTTTCGCTTTTTCCGGATCGTAAGTGTAGTCTTTAACGTCGTCGTTATAGCCCCACATGGTCGGTGGAATCAGGTTTTTCGCGGACTGGCCAGCGCCCTGGTAAACGGCTTTGATAATCGCTTCTTTATTTACCGCATAGGTCAGCGCCTGGCGGACTTTCACGTTATCCAGCGGTTTCTTCTCGGTGTTGAAGGAGAGATAGCCGACGTTCAGGCCCGGCTGTTCCAGCAGGTTAATGTTCTTATCTTCTTTCATGCGCGCGATGTCGGCCGGGTTCGGGTACGGCATCACCTGGCACTCATTCTTCTGCAGTTTGGCATAGCGCACGGAAGCATCAGGGGTAATGGAGAAGACCAGGCGATCGATCTTCGGCTTGGTGCCCCAGTAGCCCGGGAAGGCTTTATAGAGAATACGAGAGTCTTTCTGGTATTGCAGCAGCTGGAACGGCCCGGTACCGATTGGGTTCAGGTCCACTTTTTCCGGCGAACCGGCTTTCAGCATATTGTCGGCATACTCTTTGGACAGAATAGAGGCGAAGTCCATAGCCAGGTCAGCGAGGAACGGCGCTTCCGGGCGGGTCAGCACAAACTGGACGGTTTTATCGTCGACTTTCTTCACTTCGCTAATCAGGTCAGGGAGGCCCATCCCTTCGAAGTATTCATAGCTGCCGCCGGACACTTTATGGTACGGGTTTTGCGCGTTTTTCTGGCGATCGAACGAGAATACAACGTCGTCGGCATTCAGGTCGCGAGTGGGTTTAAAGTCTTTATTATCCTGCCACTTCACGCCCTGACGCAGGTGGAATGTATAGGTTTTGCCGTCCTCGCTCACTTCCCATTTTTCCGCCAGCCCCGGAATAACTTCCGTAGTACCGGTTTTGAATTCAACCAGGCGGTTATAGATGGGCACCGAGCTGGCGTCATAGGTTGTACCAGAAGTGAATAGCTGTGGGTTAAAGCCTTCCGGCGAACCTTCAGAACAATAAACCAGGGTCTTAGCCTGAACGCTTGCTGCAACGGTCAGGGCGACCAGGCTCAGACCAAGCTTCAGCATCCCTGACTTTTTCAAGGAAATACTCATTATTCTGCTCCAAATGTGATGTTGTTTGCATATATCCGCCAGGCCTTTATTTATTTTTTACCCGGTCTGGTCGGTGGTGCCCGAAGGCCTGGATGAGAGATGGGGATTCCTTTCACAAAAACGCCTGAGTTGCAGTGCGGATTCTCCATGAAATGCCCCTCATGCCCTACAATCTGTCAACAGAATGCGTAAACGTCAATACAGCCAACCGGGTTTTACATCCGGGGTGAGAATCAGCAGGCAAAGATTAAAAAAACTTCAAGACGCTATTTTCAGCAGAGAAATTTATGCTAGCGGCGAGCAGGCAGCATAAATGTCTTAATACTTCTTAACAGCTAGTGATAAGCAATTCTGGTAAATGGTGAAAATTTATTACGATGTGGCCAATATGTGAGCGATTAATAGCGCGAACGTTAAAACGCACAGCGGAAAATGCTGCAGTTATCCATAAGCTTCGCGAAAAAAGAACCTTAGATATATAAAAAAATACAATGGAAGATGTCACAAAATAGTTAACAGACAACATGAAACAAGGATTCGTGCTTTTTTTGTGACTTTGGTTAACTATCACACTCCGACATCGTGGCGCCCGGCGCGCTGCTCAACGCCATTGATGCAAGGGATCTCATTTTTACGGTGGTTTGGGCAGAGGCCTGTTTTTCCTGCCGGCAGAGGGAGACCGGCAAATAGACCTGAGGGGCGTTAAGCCAGCTAAAAATTGCTGAGGTACACATGACCGGTCAGGGCCGCAGGCATTGTCGAGCCTCTGTCCCCGGAGATTCTCATCCTCACCGGCTTCAGATGCAAAAAGCCTGCTCGTTGAGCAGGCTTTTAAATTTGGTCGGTGATAGAGGATGACTCACCACTACGTGGCTCGCCCTGCGGGCCGTTGCTTAAGCAACGTTCCCTCGCTACGCTCGGGTCGAACCTCTGCCCCCGGAGCTTCTCATCCTCACCGGCTTCAGATGCAAAAAAGCCTGCTCATTGAGCAGGCTTTTAAATTTGGTCGGTGATAGAGGATTCGAACCTCCGACCCCTTCGTCCCGAACGAAGTGCGCTACCAGGCTGCGCCAATCACCGAATGCGGGCGCATCTTACTGCTGAGACTCACACCCGTCAATGCCTTATTTGGAAAAAATAGCTCAAGCGGCGAGAAACTCGCCACTCCCGCTATTTCGCCACGGTTTTCCCCGCATCGGCAACGCGGCACCAGTTGTTATGCTCATTAATTCCACCGTCCGGCGAGGTGTAGCCCAGACAACCCATGATGGTGTCATACAGCTCAACATGACGACGCGGGACTTTCATCGCCGCCTGCTCTTTGAGGCGGGCAAACGAAGCAGCATGATCCGGCGCGGCCAGATATTTATCCGACATCCACACCATCATCGGCACACGGAACTGTTCCGGCGGCGCCATCTTACGTGGCGTACCGTGCAGGTGTTCGTGCTCGTTGATTGACTCCCCGTGATCGGCGGCATAGAACACAATCGCCTTCTTATCACGCAGCTGGTCCAGCACGCTCACGATAAAGTGATCGACATAGGTCACGCTATTATCGTAAGAGTTGATCAGCTCCGCTTTCGAGCATTTGCTGTCCACGCCCACACACTCCGGCTGCCACTGCGCAAAGCTGCGCGGGTAACGCTGGGTATAGTTAAAGTGTGAACCTTTGGTATGGAGAATAATCAGGTGTTTACCATGGTCATTCTTCATCAAAGAGCGCTTAACCTCATCCACCAGCAGCATGTCGTCCACGCTTTTGCCGCGGTTACGCGGTTCAGCGCCAATCTGCTCACGATAGGCAATGCTGTTCGCCATGGTATTGCTGTAGAACCACATCTCGCTCTGCATCGCATACAGGTCGCCGGTAAAGCCGAGCTGGTGCAAGACAGCAAAGACGTTTTGCTCTTTCAGCGTTCGCTGCGGGTTGTCTTCCGCCCCACCCTCACGCACAAACATGCAGCGCAGAGAGAGTTTGGTCGCGGTATCGCAGGAGTAGCCGCGGAAGGCCACCAGGTTTTTCTCCTGAGCCAGCTTCGGCGTGGTATTGCGGTTATAACCCAGGATCCCCATATGGTCCCAGCGGGTGGTTTCACCGATAATGAACACCACGTAGGTATCATCCAGGCCCTGCGGCTCGACATAGGTGAATTTTTTGGCAGGGTTTATCAACGACTTGTTATCTGAGGACTCATCCACCTGCGCCCAGGCGTACAGCCCCAGCGCGGAAAGCCAGTTCGATGGCAGATACGAGTTGGCAATCACCCCGCCGTAGCTCGGCATATCGACTTCAGAGCTACGCTCAACATCCTTCTGCCGCAGTTCGAGCAGGCGAATCGGTCCCCAGACCATTAACCCGGCGAGAGCAACGATGGCGATATTTTTTACCCGCTGGCCCGGCGTCCGAATTTGCCGCAGCAGAGTATGCTGGCAGCGGTTACTCCAGATAAGCAGCAGCGGCGGAGCGCTGACCAGCGCCAGCCACAGAATCAAATACCAACCCACCACCTCCTGAGAGAGGTCGATATCCGTGGTCATCACCGACGCAATGATGCCGTAGCCAATCACCACGTTCAGGAAGGTCATGTAATAGCTGGCGGCAGCGGAGAAAATCACCACCAACGTGGCGAGTATTCGCCAGACGCGCCGCCCCAGCAGCGACAGAACACGTAGCAGGAAAAACGTCACCAGCACGGTGGCAACCAGTTCCACAATCCCGGAAAGCCCTTTCCAGAGGGTAAATTCCTGCGCATAACCATCAAGGCGACGGAAAAGCACAGCAACGTTCATAAACCAGCCGATGTACAGCGCCAGCCAAAGGCTGACTTTCTGCTGTGTCATCGTTCTAATATAATTCATGCATGAAACCTGGAAAAAGAAGAGATAAAACCACCTGACTTACGCGATATAAGCGGGCAGGTTAATAGGGTGCGTTCAGGTTGATTAACTACTCAAACCCATTCGAGATGCCTTGAGGCGACGGGCTCGTGAATCCTCTGGAGCTTACTCAAGTAAGTGACTGAGGCGAACGAGCGCAGTCAACAATAAGGCAGTTTGAAGGACGGAGAGTATAAGAAACCTCTACAAAGCGCGCTAAGTAGACCACAGAGAAAGGAAAAAGTACCAGGTGGGAGTGTGATCCAACCAAACATTTACAAAACATTTGGTTGGACAGGCACAAATAGCTCAGGAATATCGGTATGACGCCGCAAAGAGGGCGTATCAGGCGTGGGCTTCGCTGTAAACTTCACCTTTCGGCTGGCGAATCGTCGTCGAGAGCGCCAGGGAGAGAATCAGCAGGGCAAAGATAACGCAGAAGGTCACGTAGAACCCACCGAACAGCGAGGCAATCAGCGATCCGCAGATGCTGCCGATACCAAAGCCCAGATAGATGACGCCGTAGTTTTTTGCCAGATTATTCAGACCGAAAAATTCACTGACCAGCGACGGGAACACGGTAATCGTTCCACCGAAGTTAAAGGCGACGCAGGCAATCGCGGCAAAGAAGGTTGTGGCGTTCAGCGGCGCGAACAGCAGCGCAGCCATGCCGACCAGGGAAACCACCTGACCGATAGTAATGACGCGGATACGGGAAATTTTATCCGACAGAATCCCCAGAACCAGACGTCCGCTCAGGTTGGCGATAGAGATAACGGTGACCGCATTCGCCGCCGTCGCGACATCCAGATGCACCATCCCTTGCGCGATATCTTTCGCGACGCCAATAACATACAGACCGCTCATGCAGGCCGTCAGGAACATCACGGCGAGCATCCAGTACTGCGGTTTACGCATCGACTCGGCCAGCGTGAAGTCATTCTCCACCACGCCATTATGCGAGGCGGCGGTATGATTCGGCGCATCTTTCATTAAGGTGGCGCCGAAGACAATCATCACCAGGACAATGGCGCCCCAGATAATAAAGGTTTTCTCCAGCCCGACGGTGGCCAGCAGGTGGCTATCAATAAATTTGAACCCGAGGCTACCGAGGCCATAGGAACCGATGGAAAAGGCGGAAATCAGCCCTTTACGCTCCGGGAACCACTTCACGCAGTTGGAGAGCGTCAGTAGATAGCCCGCGCCGTCCGCCAGGCCCACCAACAGGCCTGCGCTGAGCCAGAGCATCATCAGGCTGTTGGCGTGAGCGGTCAGGAAAAAGCCGAGCCCCAGCAGAACACCGGACGCCATCGTGACGCGTCTGACGCCAAAGCGTTCCTGCAGTTTACCGGCGACAGAAGAGGATAGCGCCAGACCGAGGCTTAACAGACCGAAGGAGAAAGCCACCTGGCTTACCGGTTCGTCCAGTTTTGCGGAAAGGGAACTGTTGAACAAACTCCATGTATAAACCGATCCCAGCGCGAATTGTGTGACGATCGTGCCGGCCAGCGTAAGCCAGCGGGTATATTGACTGTTTGCAGCGTTCATAGCAGATATCCTGAATAATTAACTGCCGCCACAATAGCGAAGTCACCTGAACGCCAGGGTAAAAAAGGCATGAAATGCCATCAGCAAGGAATGAAATGCATGTGAGCCGGAATGAATGACATTGAAAAAGGCAGGCGCATGACCGCAGCAGAAATAAGTTAGTGACTACTATCTTACAACAATGCGCCATTACTGTGTTTTTTAGGTAACAAGAACGTTTCACGCATGCTAAATAAAGGCTAAAAGTTAGCGCTCACCCCCATCACATAGAGATAGTTGGCGCCCGTTGTCGTATTCTCCGCCTGCGATAATGCCGCCCAGGCCGCAAGGTGTGAATTGAGGGCCATATCCGCCCCGAAGGTGACATCGCGCCAGGCGCCATCCTGACCGCGATTAGGGCCCATCAGATCCGAAGAGAGCGGCTGGTTGTAGCTCACCTGCGCCCACGGATGGACGCCCCATAGCGCCTGATAATCCATACGCCAGCCAAGCGTATTCACGTAGGGGTTGTCTGGCGCGCGGCGCGCGGGTGCGGTCGATATCACCTCGCTACGCAAACTCGCCACCGGGCCGGAAGTGACGCCGTTGGCCAGAGTAAAATTCCATCCCACGCTCATCCCGCGGCCGCTATCCGGCGGCGCCACCGCCTGATTCAGCGCAATACCGGGAAGATCGCCGGACGCATTCATCCGCTCCGCCAGAATATCTTCATAGCGGGGTTGGTGATCGCTATCCCACGTATAGCGTTCAGGGGTATTACTTTTGGTATCGATAGCGATATATTCCTGTTGCCAGGCATTCGCGCCACTGATAAACGAGACCCAGACAACTGCGCACGCCGGGAGCATAATCCCCCGAAGGCCATTGCATTTCTTTATTATCATTAATGCGACTCCAGAAAAGAGCCAAACCGGCATTATTGCTGTGTTTTTATGGGACGGGCTTCCCTGAATACCCTGAATTATGTGATTGGGCGAACGAATGCAGCCAATGCACATGCAACCTGAATAATGGCGGGTATATTTGAGAGTGGTATCCCTGTATTAACTATTATCTTTATCTTTCAGCCGTCAAGGCGAACGCGTAAGTTTTATTGCTAAAGGGAGAGAGACATGCAGCGCTGCGGTTGGGTAAGCCAGGACCCGCTTTACATCCAGTACCATGATAACGAGTGGGGCGTTGCGCAAAGAGATGCCCGCAAACTGTTCGAAATGATCTGCCTTGAGGGCCAGCAGGCCGGTCTGTCGTGGATTACGGTGTTGAAAAAACGTGAAAATTATCGCCAGGCCTTTCATCAGTTCGATCCGGTTCGCGTCGCCGCCATGAATGAGGCAGATATCGAGCGCCTGCTCCAGGACGCGGGAATTATTCGCCATCGCGGGAAAATTCAGGCCATTATTGGCAACGCCCGCGCCTTCCTGACCATGGAAGAGAGCGGCGAATCGTTTAGCGACTTTGTCTGGTCTTTCGTCGAGAATCAGCCACAGATCTCCCATGCCGCCACCCTGGCGGAGATACCCACCACCACACCGGCCTCCGACGCCCTCTCAAAGGCGCTGAAAAAGCGCGGTTTTAAGTTTGTTGGTTCCACCATCTGCTACTCCTTTATGCAGGCCTGCGGGCTGGTCAACGATCACCTGACGAGCTGCTTCTGTCACCCGGGAGGCGATGATGATCCGCAAGTGGGACGCTAAAGAGACCCGGCCGCTGCTCACGCTGTGGCTGGAAAGCACGATTCATGCCCATCCCTTTATCAACGAAACGTACTGGCACGAGAGTGTCGCCGTTGTACGCGATGTCTACCTGCCTGCAGCCAGCACCTGGGTGTGGGAAGAGAACGCGACGATAAAAGGTTTTGTCAGCGTGATGGAGTCCCGCTTTATCGGTGCGCTGTTTGTCGCGCCGGACGCAATTCGCCGCGGCATCGGCAGCGCGCTGCTGGACGAGGTCAAACAGCATTACCGCTGGCTCAGTCTCGAGGTTTACCAGAAAAACGTTCAGGCGGTGAATTTCTACCATGCGCAAGGCTTCCGGATAGAAGACTGCGCATGGCAGGACGATACGCTACAGCCGACCTGGATTATGCATTGGCCGGCGGATCAAACGCCGTAAGCGTCAGCGCAGGGCCGTCATATTTTTCCAGCCACGCCAGCGCCGTATTCCCGGCGCAGCCGTTGCCCAGCCGCGAAGTCGGAATATCTTTGGTCAGAACATTCACCGCGCCGTTTTTGCAGATACCGGCCTGCGGGTCGATATCAGGCCAGGCCCCTTCGTGTAAACAGATAACCCCTGGACGAATACCTTCCGTCACCACGGCACCGGCCAGCACCTGGCCGCGGGCATTCCACACCCGCACGACATCGCCGTCAGCAATATTGCGCGCCTGTGCGTCCAGCGGATGAAGGGTTAATGGCTCACGACCGGCAACTGCGTACTTTTCTCGCAGCGACGTATGGTTCAGCTGGCTGTGCAGACGATGCGCCGGATGAGCGGACAGCACCTGCAGCTGGCCGGGCTGAGCATTGCCGTGCCACTCGTCCGGTTCCAGCCACATTGGATGCGGTGGACAGTCCGGGTAGGCAAAGCCGGCAATCGTTGGAGAGTGAATTTCAATTTTGCCGCTCGCGGTTTTCAGCGGACTGGCCTGCGGATCGGCACGAAATGCCGCGAAACGGGCAAAACGGGCATTTTCCGGATTTTCCGGCATTTCTATCAGCTGGTTAGCCTGCCAGAACTGGTCAAATGGCGGTAGCGTCACCTGCTGGCTCGCCCCGCGTTGCGCGGCAATCTGATAGAAGGTCTCCAGCCACTGTAGATCGGTTTTCCCTTCGGTAAAACGCGCGCGCCCTCCCTCTTCCCAGCGCTCGCTGAGATCGGCAAAAACGTCAAAATCATCCCGGGCTTCATCGCGCGGCGCGACCACGCGCTTCATCGGCACCAGGTGCTGGTTACTGTAATCGCCGGTCATGGTCATATCGTGACGTTCAAACGAGGTTGTCGCCGGCAGGACAATATCGGCATGGCGGGCGGCGGCGGTCCAGAAGCACTCCGAAATGACGATAAGCTCCGGCTTCTGCCAGGCCCGAATCAAGCGGTTAGTATCCTGATGGTGGGTAAAGTTCGCGCCGCCGCACCACCAGACGAAGCGAATATCCGGAAAATGCCGGTCCATTCCGTTGTGTTGATACGGCGCGCCGGGGTTTTCCAGCGCTTCCACAATACGCGCCACCGGTATTTTTTCGACCGCCTCGGTACCGCCCGCCACGCAGCCTTGCATCGAAGCCAGCACCGCCGCCCGGCGGGTCGGGTTGCCGCCGTTGGCGAAGTGGTAGGAAAGGCCAAAACCGCCGCCGGGGGTACCAATCTGCCCCAGCATCGCGGCAAGCGTCACCAGCATCCAGTGCTTCTGCTCGCCAAACTGCTGGCGCTGCATCCCCCAACCAGACATCAGCATGGTGGTATTGTCATGGAATAGCGCTGCCAGCTCGCGGAGCTTATCCGCGCTGACGCCGCAAATCTCCGCCGCCCACTCTGCGGTTTTCGGCGTGCCATCGCTTTCACCGGTCAGATAGCGGGCAAAAACGTCATAGCCGCTGGTACAGCGGGCGAGAAACGCCTCATCCTGCCAGCCGTTTTCCACCAGCGTATGGGCAATGCCGAGCATCATCGCGACATCCGTACCCATATGCGGAGCGATCCATTCGCCCGCCTCGCCAAAGAATTCCGCCGTTTCCGATCGCATCGGATCGATGCAGATCACCCGCTTCCCGCTTTTGCGCAACCGATCGAACCATGGGATCCCCTGCTCATCGGAAGCGTTCCAGGCAATTTTTAGCGTATTCAGCGGGTTGGCGCTCCAGAGTACCACCACATCGCTATGTTCCAGTACCATCGGCCAGCTGGTCTGCTGCTGATAAACCTCATTGCCGCCAACCACATAGGGCATGATCGCCTGTGCCGCGCCGGTGGAATAATCCCCCAGATGTCCGGTATATCCGCCAGCCAGGCTCATGTAGCGCTGCAGCAACGTCGCCGCCTTGTGGAGTACGCCGTTAGAACGCCAGCCGTAGGAGCCGGCAAAAATCGATGCCGGGCCGTAGCTTTCCCGAATCCGCCGATGCTGTGCGTGGATAAGATCCAATGCCTCCTGCCAGCTCACCCGCACAAACTCGTCCTGGCCACGCACGCCCTGCGGACTATCCGGCGAAGCAAGGAAACCTTTACGTACCATCGGATAGCGGACGCGGGTTTTGCTGTGTACCTGCTCGCGCACCGCGGTTTGCAAGGAGTTGGCGAAAGAGGTCTCCAGCGCACCGCGGGAAGAGAGGACATTTTCACCATCCGTTTCAACCAGCATAGGCCCCCAGTGAGCCGCGGTTAAGATGGTTTTGGTTGCAGATGAGGTTGGCAAAGCGAGCTCCTGGTCAGCGAATGCAGGTGTTGTGACGGTCAGTGACACGACCGTTCAATGTTATTTACAAAAAGAGAGCCGGTCCGGGGAATTTTCTACGTAATTGGGCGTCATAATCAACCGTCACGCGCGCTGTGACAAAGAATAAAAAGGATTAAGGAAATAACATGAAAAAACGCGTACTCATGATTGCGGCTGTGGTTAGCGGCACCCTGGCGATTTCTGGCTGTACCACCAATCCGTATACCGGCGAACGCGAAGCGGGGAAATCCGGCATCGGCGCCGGGATCGGCTCGCTGGTCGGCGCGGGCGTCGGCGCACTCTCCTCGTCGAAAAAAGATCGCGGCAAAGGCGCGCTGATTGGCGCAGCGGCCGGGGCGGCGCTGGGCGGCGGCATCGGTTATTACATGGATGTGCAGGAAGCAAAACTGCGCGAGAAAATGCAGGGAACGGGCGTCAGCGTGACGCGAAATGGCGATAACATCGTGCTGAACATGCCAAATAACGTCACCTTTGACAGCAGCAGCGCCAACCTGAAACCGGCCGGGGCGAACACCCTGACCGGCGTGGCCATGGTGCTGAAAGAGTATGAGAAAACCGCGGTTAACGTCGTGGGTTACACCGACAGCACCGGCGGTCAGGATCTGAATATGCGCCTGTCGCAGCAGCGCGCCGACAGCGTTGCCAGCGCCCTCATCACCCAGGGCGTGGCGGCAAACCGTATTCGCACCAGCGGCATGGGCCCGGCGAACCCCATCGCCAGCAACACCACGGCGGAAGGGAAAGCGCAAAACCGTCGCGTAGAGATCACCCTGAGCCCGCTCCAGTAAGTCCGGCGGTCGACCCCGACCACCGCATCCTTCGCCCGGTAAGCGCCGCTTGCCGGGCAAAATGCTTGATATAGCAGATTTTCGCGCTAAGGTGTTCTCCAGATTTCAGCAAAGGAAGCCATCATGGCGAAAGCGGCGCGAGCAACCATTAGCGATGTGGCGAAAGCCGCAAAGACCGGAAAAACCAGCATTTCACGCTACCTCAATGGCGAAAAGCACCTGCTTTCCGACGACCTGCTGGCGCGCATTGAAAAAGCGATTGCCGAACTTAACTACCGCCCCAGCCTGATGGCCCGTGGCCTGAAACATGGCCGTACCCGGCTGATTGGCCTGATCATCGCCGATATCACCAACCCCTACTCGGTCAATGTCCTCAGCGGCATCGAAGCGGCCTGTCGCGAAAAGGGCTTTACTCTGCTGGTGTGTAATACCAATAACGAGCTCGACCAGGAGCTGCACTATCTCGACCTGCTGCGCAGCTACCAGGTTGAGGGGATCGTGGTCAACGCCGTCGGGATGCGCGAAGAGGGGCTGAATCGCCTGCAGCAGTCGGCGCTGCCGATGGTGCTCATTGACCGCAAGATTCCGGACTTCGCCTGCGATGTTGTCGGTCTGGACAACACCCAGGCCGCGACGACCGCCACAGAACATCTGGTGGAGAAAGGGTTTGAAGCCCTGCTGTTCCTCAGCGAGCCGCTCGGTTCGGTGAACACCCGTCGCGAACGTCTGAGCGCGTTTCGCGCCACCCTCCAGCGCTACGCCGGCATCGTCGCGGAAAACGCGGAAGTTCCGCTTAACGACGGCGCTATGCTCGATACGGTGCTGCGCCAGTTTCACTCCCGCCACCGCGGCATGCGCAAGGCGCTGATTTCCGCCAACGGCGCCCTGACGCTACAGGTTGCGCGCGCGCTCAAGCGAATCGACCTGGTTTGGGGCAGCGACATCGGCCTGCTCGGCTTCGACGAACTGGAGTGGGCGGAGCTGGCGGGCGTGGGGATTACTACGCTCAAACAGCCCACGTGGCAGATTGGCTATGCCGCGGTTGAGCAGGTGGTGCGCCGAATTGAAGGCACTAACGACCCCATCTGCGAGCGGGTCTTCTCCGGTGAACTGATCGTGCGCGGATCGACCTCCCGATAACTCTCCTTCGTGATGGTGATCATAAATCAGACATCCTCTCCTTTTCTTTGGAACCGGTACCATCTAGCGTAATAGAGTGATTTGCTACAGCGCTACCGGGAGTTTGTCAGATGGCCAGAAAAATTATTGTCGTGACCGCCGCCTATGGTCATGATTGCATTAAAGAACTTGGCGGGCAGTCCGCCGTACTGCCGTTTATCGCCGGCTCCGGCGCCGACGGCGTGGAAATCCGCCGTGAGTTATTCAGCGCTGACGAGCTCAACCAGCTGCCGGCGCTGGCCGCCACCATCGAGCGCCACAACCTGCTGGCCTGCTACTCTGCGCCGGAAGCCCTGTTTGAAGCGGATGGCGCCCTTAACCCGCGCCTGCCGGCGCTGTTGCGCGAAGCGCAGACCCTCAACGCCCTGTGGTTAAAACTGTCGCTCGGCCATTTTATCCATAACAACGAACTCGAATCGCTGCGCCGCATCCTGCAGGAGAGCGGCATGGCGCTGGTGGTGGAAAACGACCAGACCGACTGCGGCCAGCTGGCGCCGATGCAGCGCTTTAAAGCCTCCTGTCGGGTGAATCAGCTGCCGGTTACCTTAACTTTCGATATGGGTAACTGGCTGTGGGTCGGCGATTCGCCGGAAGAGGCCGCACGGCATCTGGCTCCCGCCGTCAGCTATATCCATGTCAAAGCCGCAGAGCCGCATCATGCGCACTTTCGCGCCGTCCCGCCCGATGAAGCTCCGGCACGCTGGCTGGCGCTGCTCGACAACCTGCCCGCCGATGCCCCGCGCGGTATCGAATTTCCGCTGGTGGGTCACGATCTGACGGCCGTAACCCGTCGCTATGTGAATTTGTTACGCGAGGAGTAAGCCATGGAAAACGCATTAGATGTCATCACCATCGGAGAAGCGATGGCGATGTTTGTCGCGACGGAAACCGGCGATCTGGCCGCAGTAGAACACTTTATGAAACGCGTAGCCGGCGCAGAGCTGAATGTCGCCACCGGCCTGGCTCGTCTGGGGCTGAAAGTCGGCTGGGTTAGCCGCGTGGGTAAAGACAGCTTCGGCCGTTTTGTGCTTCATTCGCTGGCCAAAGAAGGGATTGATGCGCGCGGCGTCAGCGAAGACAGCCGCTATGCAACCGGCTTCCAGATGAAATCTAAAGTTGAAAATGGAACCGATCCCATTGTGGAATACTTCCGCAAAGGTTCTGCCGCCAGCCATCTGTCGCCCGAAGACTTTCGCGCCGAATACTTCGCCAGCGCTCGCCACCTGCACCTTAGCGGCGTGGCCGCTGCGCTGTCGGAGAGTTCATACGCCCTGCTGGAGCAGGCGGCCACCACGATGAAGGCCCAGGGGAAGACCATCTCGTTCGATCCGAATCTGCGCCCGGTGCTGTGGAAAAGCGAAGCCGAGATGGTGGAAAAACTTAATCAGCTGGCGTTTCAGGCCGACTGGGTTCTGCCGGGTATCAAAGAGGGCATGATCCTCACCGGCCAACGGACTCCGGAGGGGATTGCCGATTTCTATCTCACGCGCGGCGTTCAGGCCGTGATCATTAAAACCGGCTGCGACGGCGCCTGGTACAAAACCGCCGCGGGCGAACAGGGCGCAGTCGCAGCCATCAAAGTCGATAACGTCGTGGATACCGTGGGCGCCGGCGATGGTTTTGCCGTCGGCGTGATTAGCGCTCTGCTCGAGGGCAGAACGCTGCAGCAGGCGATACGGCGCGGCAATAAAATTGGTTCGCTGGCCATTCAGGTCCAGGGCGACAGCGAAGGATTACCCACACGCGAGGCGCTGGGCGAATAGCCTGGACCCGCGTCATAATAACGGCCTCCTCTGTACCCTACATACGGCGGCGGCGTCATGAACCTCAACTTTAGAGGCAAGCCTATGAACAGCTCTACCAATGCAACGAAACGCTGGTGGTACATCATGCCTATCGTGTTTATCACGTATAGCCTGGCGTATCTCGACCGCGCAAACTTCAGCTTTGCTTCGGCAGCGGGCATTACGGAAGATTTAGGCATTACCAAAGGCATCTCGTCGCTCCTTGGCGCCCTTTTCTTCCTCGGCTATTTCTTCTTCCAGATCCCGGGGGCGATTTATGCTGAACGCCGTAGTGTACGTAAGCTGATTTTCATCTGCCTGATCCTGTGGGGCGCCTGCGCCTCGCTGACCGGGATGGTGCACAATATCCCCGCGCTGGCGGCGATCCGTTTTATTCTCGGCGTCGTTGAAGCGGCCGTTATGCCGGCAATGCTGATTTACATCAGTAACTGGTTTACCAAATCAGAACGTTCACGCGCCAACACCTTCTTAATCCTCGGTAACCCGGTCACGGTACTGTGGATGTCGGTGGTCTCCGGCTACCTGATTCAGTCCTTCGGCTGGCGTGAAATGTTTATTATTGAAGGCGTGCCGGCCGTCCTCTGGGCTTTCTGCTGGTGGGTGCTGGTCAAAGATAAACCGTCGCAGGTGAACTGGCTGTCGGAAAACGAAAAAGCCGCGCTGCAGGCGCAGCTGGAGAGCGAGCAGCAGGGTATTAAAGCCGTGCGTAACTACGGCGAAGCCTTCCGCTCACGCAACGTCATTCTGCTGTGCATGCAATATTTTGCCTGGAGCATCGGCGTGTACGGTTTTGTTCTGTGGCTGCCGTCCATTATCCGCAGCGGCGGCGTCAATATGGGGATGGTGGAAGTCGGCTGGCTCTCTTCGGTGCCTTATCTGGCCGCGACTATTGCGATGATCGTCGTCTCCTGGGCTTCCGATAAAATGCAGAACCGTAAACTGTTCGTCTGGCCGCTGCTGCTGATTGGCGGACTGGCTTTTATTGGCTCCTGGGCCGTCGGCGCTAACCATTTCTGGGCCTCTTATACCCTGCTGGTGATTGCCGGTGCGGCAATGTATGCCCCTTACGGCCCGTTCTTCGCCATTATTCCGGAAATGCTGCCGCGTAACGTCGCCGGCGGCGCAATGGCGCTCATCAACAGCATGGGGGCATTAGGGTCATTCTTTGGTTCGTGGTTCGTGGGCTACCTGAACGGCACCACCGGCAGCCCGTCAGCCTCATACATTTTCATGGGAGTGGCGCTTTTCGCCTCGGTATGGCTTACTTTAATTGTTAAGCCTGCTAACAATCAAAAGCTCCCCATCGGCGCTCGTCACGCCTGACTTTTACAACTTACGGAGATCCGCATGAAGCCGTCCGTTATTCTCTATAAAACGCTTCCCGACGACCTGCAGCAACGTCTGGAAAAACACTTTACCGTCACTCAGGTGAAAAACCTGAGCCCTGACACCGTCCAGCAGCACGCGGAAGCCTTTGCCCAGGCGGAAGGTCTGCTGGGGTCGAGCGAAAAAGTTGATGCCGCGTTACTGGAGAAAATGCCCAGGCTTCGTGCGACCTCCACGATTTCCGTCGGCTATGACAACTTCGATGTAGAGGCGCTGAATGCACGCAAAGTGCTGCTGATGCATACGCCGACCGTGCTGACTGAAACCGTAGCCGATACGGTGATGGCGCTGGTGCTCAGCACATCCCGTCGGGTGGTGGAGGTCGCCAACCGGGTGAAGGCCGGGGAGTGGACGAAAAGCATCGGCCCGGACTGGTTCGGCAGCGATGTGCACCATAAAACGCTGGGGATCGTGGGCATGGGCCGTATCGGGATGGCCCTGGCGCAGCGCGCGCACGCCGGTTTTGGCATGCCGATTCTGTATAACGCCCGCAGCCGTCACCCGCAGGCGGAAGAACGCTTTAACGCGCGTTACTGCGATCTGGATACGCTGCTGCAGGAAGCCGACTTTGTCTGTCTGATCCTGCCGCTGACCGCCGAGACTCATCACCTGTTCAACGCGGAAAAATTCGCGAAAATGAAGCCCTCCGCCATCTTTATTAATGCGGGCCGCGGCCCGGTTGTCGACGAAAAGGCGCTGATCTCGGCCTTGCAAAAGGGCCAAATCCACGCGGCCGGTCTGGACGTTTTCGAGCAGGAGCCACTGGCGAAAGAGTCGCCGCTGCTCACGCTACCTAACGTCGTCGCGCTGCCGCATATCGGTTCGGCCACTCATGAGACCCGCTACAATATGGCGGCGTGTGCGGTCGATAATTTGATTGATGCGCTGAATGGTCAGGTCGAGAAGAACTGCGTCAATCCGCAGGTGAAGTGAAGGTAAGCTGAAGTCACCCGGGTCGAGGTCAATACCTGACCCGGGTTGACGAACCGGTTAACGCGTTGCGTTAACTGCCGCCGTCCACGCCTGGTTGAAAGCCTGATGCTGGGCAGCCAGCGGGCCAATCAGAGCGTTATACTGGCTGGCCTGCTGCGAGGTCGGGAACTGAATCCCGTTTGCCACGAAGCTCACCTGAGTATTTTGCTGAGCGATAAAATCACCCACCTGCACCAGCTGCTGAGTAAAGACCTGCGCGGCAGGAATCAGCGGCTGCAGCGCGTTTGCCGGTGCGGTCACGACTTTGTTGTAAACCTGGTCAAAGACCGGTTTCAGATCGTCACTCTGCTTCAGCGCGCTATGTGCGCCATCGGCCTGCATTTTCGCATTTTCCAGCTGCTGGCTCAGCACGCCCAGCGCGCCGTTTGCCTGGCGCAGCGGTTCACGCTGAGTCACATAATCCTGCGGAACGCGAATCGCATTCACGCTGTCTACGACCGGACGCAGACCCGCATCCATCGCCTGACTTACCTGCTGTGAGTAGCCGTAAATCACCGCGTAATCGGAAACAAAAGGACCGAACTGTTTTTTCTGATCGGCTGTCAGCGTCGGCAGACGTTCGCCGCTACGCATTGCCGTATTTTGCAGGAAGTCGATAAACGCTTTGCGCTGATCGCCTTCTTTATCAAAACACCCACTCAGGCTAACCACCATTAATAAGGCCGCAATAGCCGCAAACCAGCGAGAGCAGGACTTTCCTGTCGCCATTTTTTTACTCCTTTCAGCCAAAAAAAGCGCACACAGACACACACGTGCCAGACGCTGACAAGGATAGTCCAGGTCGGCCTTGCAGGATACTCTTTCCTGACAATCTTACGCAGGAAAAGTACCGTTCGCGGCGTTTGACGGGTGAACGCGGGCGTCTGTTAAGCCCATCACAATTAACGCCATAACTCGCCCGAGAAAAATGACCAGCAACAAATTGATTTCATTATAAATAAAATCATTATTGCGGACCTAACCCGTGAAAGCGAACGATAATCGCACGCTTCCTGGGCCGACTGCGTTGCCTGAAGCCAGGTTCAGTGATTTGATAAATGAGCGATTAACGGCGATACGTTCGATTATCGCACACATCACATTAACGACAGCGAGGGAGGCGATAATCGCCCGGCTCCGTCCCCCGCTCTGGCTGCCAGGAATGCTGTATGCATAAAACAACCATCGATATTCAGGCTTTTATCAACGAACATCCGTTTACGAAGTACCAGTGGATGATTCTGGCCCTGTGTTTTATCACCGTCGCGATGGACGGGTTTGATACCGCCATCATCGGTTTTATTGCCTCTGACCTCGTGCAGGAATGGGGCGTGGAAAAATCCGCGTTAGGCCCGGTGATGAGCGCTGCGCTCGTCGGTCTGGCGGTGGGCGCGCTGACCGCAGGCCCCTTGGCCGACCGCATTGGCCGAAAAAAAGTGCTGCTTATGTCGATTGTGGTTTTCGGTAGCTTTAGTCTGTTAACTGCCTTCGCCACCAGCCTGAATCAACTGACGCTGTTGCGCTTTCTGACCGGCCTCGGGCTGGGTGCCGCCATGCCAAACGCGGCAACGCTGATGAGCGAGTATGCGCCGGAACGCCGTCGCGCGTTGCTGGTCAATCTGATGTTCGTCGGGTTCCCGATGGGATCTTCGCTGGGTGGATTCCTCTCGGCCTGGATGATTCCGCATTACGGCTGGCAAAGCGTGCTGATACTGGGCGGCGTGATGCCTCTGCTGCTTGCCGTCGCGCTGGTGTTCTTACTGCCGGAATCGGCGCGCTATCTGGTGGTCAAGCGCCAGCCATCGCAGCGCATTGCCGCCATTCTGCGCCGTATTGCCCCGCTGCCTGACCAGGTTGAATTCGAGCTGCGCGAAGCCGGCCAGGTGAAAGACAAATCGGCCCTTGCGGTTATTTTCTCCCCCCGTTATCTCGTCGGTACCCTGATGCTGTGCATGACCTACTTTTTGGGGCTGCTGATTTTCTATTTATTGACCAGCTGGCTTCCGCTGCTGATTCGCGAAACCGGCGCGTCAATGAGCCAGGCTTCGATTATCACCGCGCTGTTCCCGCTGGGCGGCGGCATCGGGGTGCTGATCCTCGGCGCCCTGATGGACAAGATTAACCCCAATAAAGTGGTCGCCGTAGGCTGGCTGCTGACCGGCGTTTTCGTCTTTCTGGTCGGCTTCTCAACCAACAGTCTGGTGCTAATGGGCGTGATGGTCTTTATTGCCGGCAGCATTATGAACGGCGCGCAATCATCAATGCCGGCCCTGGCCGCCGGATTTTATCCCACCCAGGGCCGGGCGACCGGCGTCGCCTGGATGCTGGGCATCGGCCGGTTTGGCGGGATCCTTGGTGCCTTCAGCGGCGCCTTCCTGATGCAGGCGCAGCTCTCCTTCGTGACCATCTTTACCTTGCTGTCGATTCCGGCGTTTTTATCCGCCATCGCGCTGCTGGTGAAATATAAGACCAGCAAGAGCCAGCCGATATCTGCGCAGGCGAAAGCCGACAATATGCAAAAAGCCTGACCCTCAGGCCAGCGGGCAACCGCTGGCCTTGCAGATTTCGTCTCTGTTTACAAAAATTTTCTCTTGCGACACGTCTGATGATTAATCATCACCTTATCTGCCGTTTTCATCCCCGAATACCCGTTCAGACGATAGGCTGCCTGCACATAATCACCCCCGTGACTATTTTTTGCGTTTTTTCTGACTATTCTTAATAGGCTTCACTAAATATCTCTTTTGCTGTGTGACAGAAGGAGTTCTCAATGGAATATAAAGATCCCGTGTTTGAACTGCTTAGCAGCCTGGAACAAATTGTTTTTAAAGATATTTCGCAAACGATCGCCCAGCCTCGTAAGCAGACCGCATGTAGCGAGTTTGAACAGCTTCGCAAAGGCACTGGCCTGAAAATTGATGATTTTGCCAATGCCATGGGCGTCAGCGTGGCGATGGTACAAGAGTGGGAGTCAAGACGGGTGAAGCCCTCACCCACGGAACTCAAATTAATGCGCCTGATTCAGGCAAACCCGCAGCTTTCAAGGCAGCTTATTGACTAAAGTTCTATAATAAGAATCAGGTCTGGTTACGGTCCTTATATCGGGACCGTTTTTATTTCTGTGAAAAAAGGTTTGCTATCGCACCGCAAAAATGAGTTAATGCTCGCAGGTTTGATGTACAGACCACAGAGCATTAGTATAGAGTAGTCCTTGAGCGGTTATCATAGATACCCCGGTAGTGAACTTTCCCTTTATAGCTTCAAATCTGTAGTCCAGACCGTATCGCCGAAAGGTTCATTTATTATTTAAAGGTATTTCGCTATGTCCGGTAAAATGACTGGTATCGTAAAATGGTTCAACGCTGACAAAGGCTTCGGCTTCATCACTCCTGATGACGGTTCTAAAGATGTATTCGTACACTTCTCCGCTATCATGAACGATGGCTACAAATCTCTGGATGAAGGTCAGAAAGTTTCCTTCACCATCGAAAGCGGCGCTAAAGGCCCGGCAGCTGGTAACGTAACCAGCCTGTAAGCTTAAATTAAGCTCAGAATTTAAGATCCCTGCCTCGCGGCGGGGATTTTTTTTATCTGCTAATAAAAAACCGCCGCTCATCAGAGGGCGGTTTTTTGTCTTTAAAGCGCTGAGAAATGCCAGCCATCCTCCTGCCACGCCAGAGAGTGGGTCAGCCGCAGGCCGCGCAAAAAATCCTCATCATGAGAGACGACAATCATCGCGCCAGGAAAGGTGGTTAAAGCCGACTCAATAGCCCGAACGGAAGCCAAATCAAGATGGTTTGTCGGCTCATCCAGCAGCAGAAGCTGCGCCGCTTCACGCCGCCACAGCACGCAGGCCAGCGCGGCTTTGAGCCGTTCGCCGCCGCTTAAAGCCGACAGCGGCAGATTAATTTTATCCGCGCCCAGCTGCAGCCGGGCAAGGCGGCTGCGTAATACACCCGCCTCCAGCGGTGTATCATCAAGATTAAGGTGCGCCATTACCGACAGCGACAGGTCCAGCTGCGTGAGATGCTGATCCAGCCAGGCCGCCTGCACCGACACCCGGCACTCGCCGGATAGCGGTGATTCCAGACCGACCAACGTTTTCAGCAGCGTGGTTTTCCCGCAGCCATTGGGGCCACGTAACGCCACGCGCAGCGGCCCGTCAAGACGCCAGTCGAGTGGTGGCATGGCAGAGAATGCCAGCTGCAAAGCTTCCAGGACCAACACCTGTTTGCCAGCGGCAACCTGGCTTCCCGGCAGAGTGAACATCACCGCGGCGTCCTCCTCCACCCGCTCACGGGCCTGGACAACCGCGGCATTCAGCGCGCTATTTTGCTCCCGGTGCTGGCGATGCAGTGTGCCAGGCCGCTCCTTCGCCGCCCCTTTATATTTTACCCGTTCAAAAGAGGCGATATTCAGTGTATCCACCACGCGCAGCGTCTGAGCAGAACGCCTCTGGCTGGCATCGTGTTCTTTTTGCATCCGCGCGCGCGTGCGACGACGCTCGGTGGCGGCATGGTCTAGCGCCGCGCGCGCCGCCTGCTGCTCCGCATCGCGCTGCAGTTGATAATCGGCATAGTTACCGCCGTAGCTTCGCAACGCACCGGGCGTCAGTTCGAGTATGCGCGACATACGGGCCAACAGCGCACGATCGTGACTGGCTATCAACGCCCCGCCAGGCCAGCATTCAAGCTGGTGATACAGCCAGTCGCGCCCCTGCCTGTCCAGGTGATTGGTTGGCTCATCCAGCAGCAGGTAATCGGCCGCGGAGAGAAAGGCGCCGCACAGCAGAGCTTTCACCCGCTCCCCGCCGCTCAATGATGATGCGGGTTGGTCAGGATCGAAATCCGCTAAACCGGCCTGGCGGAAACCTGCACTCAGGCGATCCGGGAGATCCCAGAAACCTTCGAGGCAATCGACATCGTCAGCCAGGGCCTCACCACGCCCGAGGCGCTGCAAGGCAGCAAAGTGTGGTCCGTAGCCCAGCAGTGCGGCTAACGTGGTCTGCGGGGTTATCGTGTGCTGCTGAGCAACACAGGCCAGAGAAACGGGCCGTTCAATATGTCCGCCAGAAGGCGTATCGATACCGGCCAGCAGGCGCAGAAGGCGGGTTTTCCCGACGCCATTACGCCCGACCAGGCCACAGAGGGAATTTTCCAGCGAGACATTCAACGGGCCAAAAAGCGTTTCTCCCGTCGCAAACTGACAGGTGACCTGATGCAAAATAAAAGAGGGGGATTGGGCACAATGGGCCATAAGCACTCCTGAATGAAATTCATACTTCCCCTACAGACGCAGTGCGCCAGCAAGGACCGAATTCAGCAGGTGTGTTTATCCATTTTCAGTGTGCTCTCTGTGAGACGAGGGGTTCGTCGGGGCACAGGATAGCCATACTCGCCCCTTCATTTCAAGATGAATTTTTCAGCAAACGCGTTCGGGCTGAGCGGTTCTCCCGCAGCAGGAACGTCAAACGACCTCGAAATCACCCCGTTTTACACGCTTACTTTTCATTCTATTTTTTTGAATGAGATGCGCAAATTGTTCCAATTTTAATCGATCGATAATCGTTCTATTATTTATCACATCAGAGCAACAACGCTCTATATCAAACAAAATCACTTAAGGAATACGACCATGAAATCCATCAAAACTTTCGTTGCAGTTTCTGCTCTTTCTCTGATGTCTTTCGGTGCTTTCGCACAGAGCGTCAGCTCCACCGCCTCCACGCTGGATCGCGCTGAAGCAAAAATTGCCGCCCAGGCCGCAGAACAAGGTGCCTCTTATAAAATTACCAGCGCCCAGTTCAATAACCGCGTGCACATGACCGCAGAACTGACCAAATAACGCAATCTGCTCTGCCGGGCCGCCGAAGGTTAACCAGACAGGCGACAACGACAGCACGATGAAAAGGAAGATAAAATGAAAAATCTCAGCGCGATCGCTGCCCTGTTTCTGGCCGCTTCATTGTCATCCGGTGCCATCGCCGCAGAGCATCGCCCCGCGCAGCCGGAAGCCGGGTCCAACATGGATACCTCAGTGCATCAGAACCGTATTAACGTCAGCCACGCTTTTGATAAAGAGAGTCTGACCGCGGGGAATTTGCAGTAAATCTGGCCGCCGAAAGGCGTCCGGGTGGGCGAGAGAGTCGCTTACCGGCATAAAAAAACCTGCCCCAGGGCAGGTTTTTTGTTATGCAAAACAGGCGATTATTGCAGCAGGGAAATATCCGCCACCTGCAGGAACAGGTCACGCAGTTTCGACAGCAGCGTCAGACGGTTGATACGGACCTCTTTATCTTCCGCATTGACCATCACGTTTTCGAAGAACTCATCTACCGGTTCACGCAGGGAAGCCAGTTCGATCAGCGCTTCCTGATAACGGCCTTCGGCGAAGAACGGCTGCAGTTTGTCGCGCAGTACCACCAGATGGGTCGCCAGCTTGATCTCTGCGGCTTCTTTCAGCACGGAAGCGTGGACGGCGTCGTTCAGCGTCTCTTCGGATTTCGCAAGGATGTTGGACACGCGCTTGTTGGCTGCTGCCAGCGCGGCCGCTTCTTCCAGCGTACGGAAGTGAGACACCGCTTTCATGCGCGCGTCGAAATCAGCCGGACGAGTCGGACGACGTGCCAGTACCGCCTGGATGGTGTCGACCGTGTAGCCTTCATCCTGGTACCAGGCGCGGAAACGGCCCAGCATGAAGTCAATGACGTCATCGACTACGTTGGCGTTCGTCAGCTTATCACCGTACAGACGCGCCGCTTCTTCGGTCAGCGTTTGTAGGTCCAGGTTCAGGTTCTTCTCAACGATGATACGCAGCACGCCGAGCGCGGCACGACGCAGCGCAAACGGGTCTTTATCGCCCTTCGGATGCTGGCCGATGCCGAAGATGCCCGCGAGGGTATCCATTTTATCGGCGATCGCCACGGCGCAGGCGACAGGGTTAGACGGCAGGTCATCACCGGCAAAGCGCGGCTGATACTGCTCGTTCAGCGCCACCGCCACATCTTCGGCTTCACCATCGTGACGCGCGTAGTGCATGCCCATGATGCCCTGGGTGTCGGTAAACTCGAACACCATGTTGGTCATCAGGTCACACTTGGAGAGCAGGCCCGCACGCGTGGCATGGTTCACGTCTGCGCCAATTTGGCCCGCAATCCAGCCCGCCAGGGCCTGAATGCGGTCAGTCTTGTCGCGCAGCGTACCCAGCTGCTGTTGGAACAGCACGGTTTGCAGACGCGGCAGATGATCTTCCAGACGCTTTTTACGGTCGGTGTTGAAGAAGAACTCGGCATCCGCCAGACGCGGACGAACCACTTTTTCGTTCCCGGAGATAATCTGCAGCGGATCTTTCGACTCGATGTTGGTGACGAAAATAAAGTTCGGCAGCAGTTTGCCGTCATTGCCATAAACCGGGAAGTACTTCTGGTCGCCTTTCATGGTGTAAACCAGCGCTTCTGCCGGTACCGCGAGGAATTTCTCTTCGAATTTCGCGGTCAGCACCACCGGCCATTCCACCAGAGAGGCCACTTCTTCCAGCAGGCTTTCGCTCAGATCGGCATTGCCGCCAATTTTGCGCGCCGCGTCTTCGGCATCGGCCTTAATTTTGGCTTTACGCTGCTCGTAGTCAGCAATGACTTTGCCGCGCTCAACCAGAATTTGCGGGTATTGATCGGCATTGTCGATGGTGAATTCCGGTTCGCCCATAAAGCGATGGCCGCGAATCACGCGATCGGAGGCAATGCCCAGAATGGTTGCCGGAACGACTTTGTCGCCCAGCAGCAGGGTCACGGTGTGAACCGGACGCACGAACTGCACGTCGGACGCGCCCCAGCGCATCAGTTTCGGGATCGGCAGTTTTGCCAGCGACGTCGCCACCATGTTCGGCAGCAGCGCTTCCGCGCTTTCGCCCTTCACATGCGCACGATACAGCAGCCATTCACCTTTGTCGGTGACCATGCGCTCGGCCTGGTCAATGGTGATACCGCAGCCACGCGCCCAGCCTTCGGCCGCTTTGCTCGGTTTGCCTTCCGCGTCGAACGCAGCAGAAACCGCCGGGCCGCGTTTTTCGACTTCGCGATCGGGCTGAGCCGCCGCCAGGCCAGCGACTTTCAGCGCCAGACGGCGAGGAGCAGCGAACCACTCGACGTTGCCGTGAGCGAGGCCAGCGTTATCCAGCTCCGCGGTAAAGTTCGCAGCAAAAGATTCCGCCAGGCTGCGCAGGGCTTTTGGTGGCAGCTCTTCGGTGCCGATTTCCACCAGGAAAGTTTTTTCAGACATGGCCGCCTCTTATTTATTCTTGTTGCACATCGGGAAGCCCAGGGCTTCACGGGAAGCGTAATACGCTTCTGCCACGGCTTTGGTCAGGGTGCGAATGCGCAGAATATAGCGCTGACGCTCGGTGACGGAGATGGCTTTACGCGCGTCCAGCAGGTTGAAGCTGTGGGCGGCTTTCAGAATGCGCTCGTAGGCAGGCAGCGGCAGCGGGTTTTCCAGCGCCAGCAGCTGCTGCGCTTCTTTCTCATACTGCTCGAAGCAGGAGAACAGGAAGTCGACGTCTGCGTATTCAAAGTTGTAGGTGGACTGCTCCACTTCGTTCTGATGGAACACGTCGCCGTAGGTGGTTTTACCCAGCGGACCGTCGCTCCAGACCAGGTCGTAAACGCTGTCAACGCCCTGAATGTACATCGCCAGACGTTCCAGACCGTAGGTGATCTCGCCGGTCACCGGCTTACACTCCAGGCCACCGACCTGCTGGAAGTAGGTGAACTGCGTCACTTCCATCCCGTTCAGCCACACTTCCCAGCCGAGACCCCAGGCACCCAGCGTCGGGTTTTCCCAGTTGTCTTCCACGAAGCGGATGTCGTGAATGGTCGGATCCATACCCAGCTCTTTCAAAGACCCGAGGTACAGCTCCTGAATGTTGTCCGGCGAGGGCTTAATGACCACCTGGAACTGATAGTAGTGCTGTAAGCGGTTCGGGTTTTCGCCGTAGCGGCCGTCGGTCGGGCGACGGGAAGGCTGCACATAGGCAGTCGCCATCGGCTCTGGCCCCAGCGCACGCAGACAGGTCATTGGATGAGAGGTGCCGGCGCCAACTTCCATGTCCAGTGGTTGAACAATGGTGCAGCCCTGACGAGCCCAGTAATCCTGTAAGGTCAGGATCAGGCCCTGGAAGGTCCTGGTATCAAACTTTTGCATATTATTTCGTGCTGGATACGTGTGGATTTAAAGGAAGGGATCAGTATACCCGCTGGCTGCGAGATATACAGTACGAAACGGCGCTGTTTAAATAAAATTGCGGAAATTAACGCCATCACGCGGCATCAGGGGCCGATTTAGCGCATAGAAAGATGTAAAAACTGCCCGTCTGGATCGAAAGAACAGATAAAGTGCTCATTCTGCGATGTCAGCCCCGATAGCTCGTAGCTCCCCTGGAACTGCTCGAAGCGGCTAACGTCGACCATACGGGGCCCCGTGCTGTAGCGTTTTGCCGCCTGATCCTTGCAAAGTTGCTCCATGTTCAGGGTAATTTGCGGCGTAATCCGCGCACGTTGCGCTTTCTGCACCGGCTGAGGCGGCTGTTGGCTGCAGCCCGCCAGCAGGAGCAATAACAGTCCAGAAAAGAAATATTTCATCACTATTTTCCTCAACCGCCTTGTTAGCAAATTGTTATCGTGCAGGTTACGTGAAATTACCGGGGCATTGTGCGAATCTCTCCGCATCTCTACAAGAGCGTCGCGGCAAACTCGGAATTTTCCATTGCGACGTGGCCGGCCTGGAGGAGTCAGACCCTCTTTAAGAAGGAGCAACTGAGGTACCGATGCAGGAAAAAATAAACTGGATAACGAGTTTGCGCGGCATCGCATGCATGATGGTAGTGATGATCCACAGCACCACCTGGTACATCACCCATCCCCATTCCATCAGCCTGGTGGAATGGGATATGGCCAACCTGCTCAACTCCGCCTCTCGCGTCAGCGTCCCGCTCTTCTTCATGATGTCTGGGTACCTGTTTTTTGGCGAACGCAGCGCCCAGCCGCGGCACTTTCTGCGTATCGTGCTGTGCGTGCTGTTTTACAGCACCGTGTCGCTGCTCTACATCTCCCTGTTTACCCATATCAACGTTGAGCTCTCGCTAAGAAACCTGCTGCAAAAGCCGGTGTTCTATCACCTGTGGTTTTTCTTCGCGATTATCGTCATCTACCTGCTCTCGCCGCTTATTCAGGTTAAGCAGGTCAGCGGCAAGATGCTGCTGGCGCTGATGCTGGTCATCGGCATTCTCGCCAACCCCAATATGGTCAGCGTAAAAGCGGGCGGTATCGAATGGCTGCCGCTCAATCTCTATATCAGCGGCGATGCCTTTTACTACGTGCTGTACGGCGTGCTTGGCCGGGCGATTGGCATGATGGAGACGGATAAAAAATGGCTGACTCTGCTGTGTGCCGCGCTGTTTGCCTGCGCCGTGTGGGTGATATCGCGCGGAACGCTGCACGAGCTTAAGTGGCGCGGCGACTTCGGCGATACCTGGTATTTATACTGCGGTCCGGCGGTGTTTGTGTGCGCGGTATCCCTGCTGACGCTGGCGAAAAACACCCTCAACTCGCGTCAGATCCCCGTTCTGGCGCTCATCGCCCGCCACTCGCTGGGGATCTACGGCTTTCATGCGCTGATTATCCACGCGCTGCGGGCCAGCGGCCTGGAGCTCACCCGCTGGCCGCTGCTGGATATTCTGTGGATCTTTAGCGCCGCCCTGCTGGGCAGCCTGCTGCTGTCGGCGCTGGTGCAGCGCTTCGACACGCGCCGGCTGGTGAGCTAGCTCCACGGTCAAACCCGCTCCCGCACGGGAGCGGATCGCCGCTACGACATCAGCGGGAGAAGCTGCTGATAAATCTGACGGAAGGTTTCGCGACGCGGAGCATAGAGCGCGACGCGTTCGCTATTCGGACGATGAGCCTGCTCAAGCGGCAGCTGGGGCAGCAGGTCCGCCCAGGACTCCCCTTGATGCAGCGCCAGCTGCGCGAGTCTCGCGGCGCCCAGCGCCGGCCCAACGTCGCCGCCGGTGCGGTAATCCAGCTGCTGGCCGCTGATATCAGCCAGCATCTGCCGCCACCAGGCGCTGCGGGCGCCGCCGCCAATCAGAGTGATGCTCTGCGGGGTCACGCCGCAGGCATGCACCACATCCATCCCATCGGCTAATGCGTAACCCACCCCTTCCAGTACCGCACGCGCCAGTTCTGCCGGGCCGTGCTGATGCGTCAGGCCAAAAAACACGCCTTTAGCATGAGGGTTGTTATGCGGCGTGCGCTCGCCGGAAAGATAGGGCAAAAACCAGATGGGATCGGCATTTTCACTCGCCGATTCCGCCGCCGCCAGCAGCGCAGGCACCGTACCGAGACCGGTCAGTTTTGCCGCCCAGTCGAGGCAGGAAGCGGCGCTCAACATCACCGACATCAAATGCCAGCGTCCCGGCAGGGCGTGGCAAAAGCTGTGTACGGCGCTTTCAGGTTTGCTGAGAAAACCATTGCTGACGGCAAAATAGACCCCGGAGGTTCCCAGGGACAACATCGCCTGTCCGGCATCCGCCATGCCGACGCCTACCGCACCGGCAGCATTATCGCCGCCGCCAGCGACCACCAGCGCCTGTGGCATATTCCACGCCTGGGCGATAGCGGGGCGCAGTGTTCCCGTCACTTCACAGCCTTCAAATAACGCCGGCATATTATCGCGGCTCAGGCCGCAGGCGGCGAGCAGCTCATCGCTCCAGTCGCGTTTGGCCACATCCAGCCACATCGTCCCGGCGGCGTCCGACATATCGCTGGCAAACTCACCGGTCATGCGCAGGCGGAGATAATCTTTCGGCAACAGCACCTTATCCACCTGGCGGAAGATATCGGGTTCATGGTGCTGCACCCAAAGTAATTTTGGCGCCGTAAACCCCGGCATCATCAGGTTACCGGCAATTTGCCGCGAGCGGCTTACCGCTTTTTCCAGCTGGACACACTCGTCGCCGCTGCGGCCGTCATTCCACAAAATAGCCGGGCGCAGCACCCGCTGATGTTTATCCAGCAGCGTTGCACCGTGCATCTGCCCGGCGATCCCTACCGCTTTTACATCGCGCAGAGCGTGCTGTTCACCCAACGCTTTCATTGCGCGGTCCGTCGCCTGCCACCAGTGCTCCGGGTCTTGCTCGGACCATAGCGGGTGTGGGCGCGATACGGTGAGGGGCGCAGTGTGCGAAGCCAGCACCTCACCTTGCTCATTGAGCAAAATGGCCTTGACGCCCGAGGTGCCCAAATCAATCCCGATGTACATACGGTCTCTCCTTAACAGTGCGCCACGGCTAACCGTGGCGCAAGAAAGCGTGCTCTCACTCATACCCGGAAACGCCGGGTATCCTTATTACTTATCAAAGAGATAATGGTTAACCAGGTTTTCCAGCTGCTCCTGATGGCCGCTCTGATGCTGGGGAGCCAGATTATGCTGCGCCGCGTACTGCGCAATCTCCGTCAGCGTCATCTGCCCTTTCAGGATTTGCTGACCCAGGTCGCCATTCCAGCCGGCATAGCGTTTCGCGACCCGCTTATCCAGCTCGCCCTCTTCGATCATACGGGCCGCCACTTTCAGCGACAGCGCCATCGTATCCATCGCCCCAATATGACCATAGAACAGATCGTATTTATCGGTGCTCTGACGACGAACTTTGGCATCAAAATTCAGGCCGCCGGTGGTAAAGCCACCGGCTTTAAGAATTTCATACATCACCAGGGCATTCTCTTCCACGCTGTTCGGGAACTGATCGGTATCCCAGCCCAGCTGCGGATCGCCGCGGTTGGCATCCACGGAGCCGAACAGACCCAGCGCAATAGCGGTCGCAATCTCATGGTGGAAGGAGTGTCCGGCCAGGGTCGCATGGTTCGCTTCGATATTCAGTTTGATCTCTTTTTCGAGGCCAAACTGCTTGAGGAAACCGTAGACGGTAGAGGCATCATAATCGTACTGATGTTTGGTCGGTTCCTGCGGTTTTGGCTCAATCAGCAGCGTGCCCTGGAAGCCGATTTTATGTTTGTGTTCCACCACCAGCTGCATAAAGCGACCAATTTGCTCGCGCTCCTGGCGCAGATCGGTATTAAGCAGGGTTTCGTAGCCTTCGCGGCCGCCCCACAGAACATAGTTTTCCCCGCCCAGTTTGTGTGTGGCATTCATGGCGGTCACCACCTGAGTCGCCGCCCAGCTGAAAACCTCTGGATCCGGGTTGGTTGCCGCTCCAGCGCCGTAACGCGGGTTGGTAAAGCAGTTTGCCGTCCCCCACAGCAGCTTCACGCCGCTCTGTTCTTGCTTCGCCGCCAGGACATCGACCATCCGGGCAAAATTGTCCAGATACTCCTTCAACGACGCCCCTTCCGGAGAGACATCCACATCATGGAAGCAGTAGTACGGCACATTAAGCTTATGGAAAAACTCAAAGGCGACGTCGGCTTTACGTTTCGCCATTTCCAGCGCCTCGCCCGGCTGCTGCCACGGACGATTGAAGGAGCCCACGCCAAACATATCTGCCCCGTTCCAGCAGAAGGTATGCCAGTAGCAGGCGGCAAACCGCAGATGCTCTTCCATGCGCTTGCCCAGCACCATCTCGTCCGGGTTATAGTGACGGAACGCGAGCGGGTTGGTGGTTTTTGGGCCTTCATAACGAACGCGATCGAGTTGATCGAAATAGGTTTGCATAATGAACTCCATATTCAGGGAATGCGGCGGGTAACAAGTCATAAGCCAATATAGAATTCATGTTTTACTTTCCTCAATTACGTTATTTCACACCGCGATTGAGAGAATCCACAAACGTGCGCCAGATCGCACAACTGAATATTATCAACGCCCTCTCCACCATCCTTTCAATGACATATCAACGATATAGCTGTTTTATTTATTTTTAAAAACCAGATCGCGGTCATAAATCAGAAAACAAACTAAATTTCGTAATCCCAAAATAAGCACAGATAATTGCCAGTCCTCCGTTCACTGTTAAGAATCTACTACGTATCAGGCCGTTTCTTTACCCCGTTCGTCTTATCCTGCACTTTACAAAAAAGGCTGATTATTATGAAGATAAAGAACCTTTGCCTCACGCTCTGTGCTTCGCTCCTGCTGACCAGTATGGCGGGGATTGCGAAAGAAGTTAAGATTGGTATGGCCATTGACGATCTCCGCCTTGAGCGCTGGCAGAAAGACCGCGATATATTTGTCAACAAAGCCGAATCATTAGGCGCGAAAGTATTTGTTCAGTCCGCCAATGGTAATGAAGAAACACAAATGTCGCAAATTGAAAATATGATAAACCGCGGCGTTGACGTTCTGGTTATTATTCCCTACAACGGTCAGGTCTTAAGCAATGTGATTAAAGAAGCGAAACAGGAAGGCATTAAAGTTCTGGCCTACGACCGTATGATAAACAACGCAGATATTGATTTCTATATTTCCTTTGATAATGAAAAAGTGGGCGAAATGCAGGCCCAAAGTCTGGTGGATAAAACCCCTCAGGGAAATTACTTTCTGATGGGTGGTTCTCCGGTGGATAATAACGCCAAGCTGTTCCGTGCCGGACAAATGAAAGTCCTCAAGCCTTATATTGACGAAGGTAAAATTAAGATCGTTGGCGACCAGTGGGTTGACGGCTGGCTGCCGGAAAATGCATTAAAAATTATGGAGAACGCCCTCACCGCTAACAATAACAAAATCGATGCGGTTGTCGCTTCCAACGATGCTACCGCCGGCGGCGCGATTCAGGCATTAAGCGCGCAGGGTCTGGCGGGGAAAGTCGCCATTTCCGGCCAGGATGCCGACCTTGCTGGCGTGAAGCGCATTATTTCCGGCACGCAGACCATGACCGTCTATAAACCGATTACCACCCTTGCCACCACCGCCGCTGAAATTGCCGTCGAGCTCGGCAATGATAAAGCGCCGCATGCTGATACCTCGTTGAATAACGGACTTAAAGATGTCCCGTCCCGCCTGCTCACCCCGATCGAAGTGAATAAAGACAATATTGAACAGACGGTCATCAAAGACGGTTTCCACAAAAAGAGCGAATTATAATTCCTGACGCCCCTCGCCGGGGCGTCATTCTCGTCCAGCCGGATATCGCTTATGCGGAGCATCTATGTCCTGGTTACTAGAAATGAAAAATATCACCAAAACCTTCGGGACCGTGAAGGCGGTAGACAATATCAGCCTGCGGCTTAACGCCGGAGAAGTTGTCTCACTTTGCGGCGAAAACGGTTCTGGTAAATCCACGCTCATGAAAGTCCTGTGCGGAATTTATCCGCACGGCAGCTATGACGGTGAAATTATTTTCGCCGGTGAAACGCTTAAGCCCAATCATATTCGCGACACCGAACGCAAAGGTATCGCCATTATTCACCAGGAGCTCGCGCTGGTTAAGCACCTGAGCGTTCTGGAGAATATTTTTCTTGGCGCGGAAATCTCCCGCTATGGTCTCCTTGATTATGAAACCATGACCCTGCGCTGCCAGAAGCTGCTGGCGCAGGTGAATTTAACGATTTCACCCGATACCCGCGTCGGCGATCTCGGGCTGGGGCAGCAACAGCTGGTTGAAATTGCCAAAGCGCTCAATAAGCAGGTGCGTTTATTAATACTTGATGAACCCACCGCCTCATTAACCGAGCAGGAAACGGCCATTCTGCTGGATATCATTCGCGATCTGCAGGCCCACGGCATCGCCTGTATTTATATTTCCCACAAGTTGAATGAGGTGAAAGCCATCTCAGACACCATCTGCGTCATTCGCGACGGCCAGCATATCGGCACCCGCGACGCCAGCGGCATGAATGAAGATGATGTGATAACCATGATGGTTGGCCGCGAACTCACCGCCCTCTACCCGAACGAGCCGCACGCCTGCGGCGACGAAATTCTACGCGTCGAGCATTTGACCGCCTGGCATCCGGTCAACCGGCACATTAAGCGGGTCAACGATATCTCTTTTTCACTGCGTCGCGGTGAAATCCTCGGCATTGCCGGACTGGTCGGCGCCGGGCGTACCGAGGCCGTACAGTGCCTGTTTGGCGTCTGGCCGGGACGCTGGGAAGGGAAAGTGTTTATTGACGGTCAACCGGTGGCTATCCACCACTGCCAGCAGGCTATCGCCCACGGTATTGCCATGGTCCCTGAGGACCGTAAGAAAGACGGGATCGTGCCGGTGATGGCGGTAGGTAAGAACATCACTCTGGCGGCGTTAAGTCAGTTTACCGGCCCGCTGAGCAGCCTGGATGACGCCGGGGAGCAGCACTGTATCCAGCAATCTATCCAGCGGCTGAAAATCAAAACGTCATCGCCAGAGCTGGCCATTGGCCGCCTGAGCGGCGGCAATCAACAGAAAGCGATTCTGGCCCGCTGCCTGTTGCTGAATCCGCGCATCCTGATTCTCGATGAACCCACTCGCGGCATCGATATCGGTGCGAAATACGAAATCTACAAATTGATTAATCAGCTGGTGCAGCAGGGGATCGCCGTCATCGTCATCTCATCAGAGCTGCCGGAAGTTCTCGGGTTAAGCGATCGGGTGCTGGTCATGCATGAAGGCAAGCTGAAAGCCAATTTAGTCAATCATCATCTGACCCAGGAGCAGGTGATGGAAGCCGCGTTGAGGAGCGAACACCATGTCGAAAAACACGTCGTCTGAGATAAAAATCATCCCGCCCGCCCCTGCCGGTCTGTCTGGATTCAAAGGGCTGAACCTTCAGGTTTTTGTGATGATCGCCGCGATTGTGGTGATTATGCTGTTCTTCACCTGGGCCACCGAAGGCGCCTATTTAAGCGCGCGAAACATTTCTAACCTGCTGCGGCAGACGGCGATCACCGGCATCCTGGCGGTCGGGATGGTGTTCGTCATTATTTCCGCCGAAATCGATCTTTCCGTGGGCTCGATGATGGGGTTGCTCGGCGGCGCGGCGGCAATTTTTGACGTCTGGCTCGGCTGGCCGCTGCCGCTGACCATTGCGGTCACCCTGGTGATGGGGCTGGTACTCGGCGCCTGGAACGGCTGGTGGGTCGCCTACCGTAAAGTCCCGTCGTTTATCGTCACCCTCGCCGGAATGCTGGCGTTCCGCGGTATTCTGATCGGGATAACCAACGGCACCACCGTCTCCCCCACCAGCCCGGCCATGTCGCAAATTGGACAAAGCTATCTGCCTGACGGCCTGGGTTTCGGTATCGGCGTCATTGGTATGGCGGCCTTTATTGTCTGGCAATGGCGCGGTCGCCTGCGTCGTCAATCCCTGGGATTAACCACATCAGCGCCAACCTCGACGGTGGCACGCCAGAGCATTACCGCGGTTATCGTGCTCGGCGCCATCTGGCTATTAAACGATTATCGCGGCGTCCCGACGCCGGTTCTCATCCTGGCAGCTCTGCTGCTGGCGGGGATGTTTATGGCCACCCGAACGGCCTTTGGCCGGCGAATTTATGCCATTGGCGGTAACCTGGAAGCGGCACGCCTGTCGGGGATTAGCGTTGAACGAACCAAGCTGGCCGTTTTCGCCATCAATGGTCTGATGGTGGCCATCGCCGGTCTGATCCTCAGTTCGCGTCTCGGTGCCGGTTCGCCTTCAGCCGGTAACATCGCCGAGCTGGATGCTATCGCCGCCTGCGTTATCGGCGGCACCAGCCTCGCCGGCGGGGTAGGCAGCGTCGCCGGCGCCGTCATGGGGGCATTTATCATGTCGGCGCTGGATAATGGTATGAGCATGATGGACGTCGCCACCTTCTGGCAGTACATCGTCAAAGGTGCCATTTTACTGCTGGCGGTATGGATGGATTCGGCGACAAAGCGCAGAACGTAAGCCCGCTTAATGGAAGAATGCCCGAATTCTATGCGCTACCACCAGATTTACGCATAAGACGCTTGTCATGATTCGGGCATTGGCCGGTATTGTATGGCCAGAAAGAGAGACCAGGAAAAGAGACTATGTTTGCAAAGCGCCACCGTATTACGCTGCTATTCAATGCCAACAAAGCCTACGACCGACAGGTGGTCGAGGGGGTAGGAGAATATTTACAGGCATCGCAACAGGAATGGGATATCTTCATCGAAGAGGATTTTCGGGCGCGTATCGAGAATATCAGGGAGTGGCTGGGCGACGGCGTGATTGCTGATTATGACGACCCGGAAATCGAAAGACTGCTGGCCGACGTCGAGGTCCCGATTGTCGGCGTCGGCGGCTCCTACCATCGCCCCGAATGCTATCCCCCGGTGCACTATATTGCGACGGATAACGCCGCGCTGGTCGAAAGCGCCTTCCTGCATCTGAAAGAAAAGGGCGTCCAGCGCTTCGCCTTTTACGGGCTGCCCACTTCCAGCGGAAAACGCTGGGCTGTCGAGCGCGAACACGCGTTTTGCCAGCTGGTCGCGAAGGAGAAATATCGCGGCGTGGTTTACCAGGGGCTGGAGACCGCGCCGGAAAACTGGCAACACGCGCAGAACCGTCTCGCGGACTGGCTGCAAACGCTCCCCCCGCAAACCGGAATCATCGCCGTGACCGATGCCCGCGCTCGCCACGTGCTTCAGGCCTGCGAGCTGCTGCATATTCCGGTGCCGGAAAAGCTGTGCGTCATCGGTATTGATAATGAAGAGCTGACCCGCTACCTGTCGCGCGTGGCGCTCTCCTCCGTCGCGCAGGGAACCCGGCAGATGGGTTACCAGGCGGCCAAGCTGCTGCATCGACTGCTGGATAAAGAGCCGCTGCCGCTGCAGCGCCGGCTGGTGCCACCGATGCGCGTCGTTGAACGACGCTCTACGGACTATCGTTCGCTCACCGACCCGTCGGTGATTCAGGCGATGCACTACATCCGCAATAACGCCTGCAAAGGCATCAAGGTCGAGCAGGTGCTGGATGCCGTCGGTATCTCCCGCTCTAACCTCGAGAAGCGCTTCAAGGAGGAGGTCGGCGACACCATTCACTCCATCATTCACAGAGAGAAACTCGAAAAGGCCCGCAGCCTGCTGGTCTCCACCACGCTATCGATTAATGAAATTTCGCAAATGTGCGGCTATCCGTCGCTGCAATATTTCTATTCGGTATTTAAGAAAGAGTACGACGTGACGCCGAAGGAGTACCGGGATCGGCACAGTGAAGTGATGATGTAGGGCCGGTGAGATGAAAAGAAAATGCCCGGGGCTTACGCTCCGGGCATTCGCTATTACATATGGGCAGCGATCAGCCGCTGGTTGTCCTGATACATCGCGAAGAGATAGTTGTTGTAGCTCGACCCTTTCGTCGAATAGCCCTTCAGCTTATGAATCATGGTGCTGGCCGTCACTTCCTGATCCGTTTTACGCAGCTGCGCGCGGGATTTACGGAAGGACTTGTATGCCGGATGCGTGTTCAGGTTCGTCACATAAGCCTGTACAGACTCCTCCACGGAATCAAACTGGGAGTAGCCTTTCATCGCACCGCGGCAGTTTCCGCCGCCGCATTTCATACCAAACAGATTGTTGTTCATCCGCGCCAGTTTGGACGTCCCCCAGCCGCTTTCCGCCGCCGCCATGGTCGCCACCATACTGTTCGGAATGATGTCAACGCGTTCCATCAGCGTGTTCCAGGGAATATGGCGCGTATTACCAGACCATTTCACCTTATAGCGTGCCGTAATATCCTTCAGACGCGTACGCTCTGTCGGTGACCAGCGCGAGTCGTATTGCTTGGCAACAAGCCAGTTACGATCGGCGGTAATCACCTGATTCTGTTTAGTAATATAAGGCATTACTGTCCGGAGAAACGCTTTTTTCCTTGGGGTTCCGGAAGGGTATTTTCGCAAATCAGGAAGTGAACTACTCTTTACACTATTGCGAGAATACTCTTGTTTACTGCTTACCTTAACTTGACTACTTTTCTTTACTTGTGAGGCTTTATGACTCGTTGTTGCTGTGTGGGTTGTTGCCAACACACTACCTGAAAATATGCAGGTAAGTAACATGAGTATCGCAGCCCCATATCGTCGCATGGGAATCGATATCATTAGGTCTCCTGGTCGGATTTAATCATTCCAACACCTTGTTTTACGCAAAAAAACGTTAATTGAGTCGCGAATAGTATCAAAAATACCCAGTGAGAGCACTAACAGAAATAGTCCAATTCCTAAAAGCTGTCATCTGAAATCGGTTTCCGCGCCGTCATCAGGGGGCAAAAATGCTAGCGCCGTCTCATTTTTCGCCTGTTTTTTGACCGCAGTCACTCACCCCTTTTTGTCATCCCTGCAAAAGCGCAGATGGGATGAGTTCATTACCCGCTTTGCCGGGCAAACTGAACAAAAAACCGCTCACAGGACTCCAGAATGAAACTCGCTGCGCTAGCGTCGCTCTTGTTGCCAGGAATGGCCTTCGCCGCCTGGACCACCGCCGATTTTCCGGCCTTTACCGAAGAGGGCACCGGCAGGTTTATCAGTCAAAACGAGGTGGCGAAGGGTACACGTCCGCTACAAATTAATTTTGACCAACAGTGCTGGCAGCCCGTCGGCGCCATCAAACTCAACCAGATGCTCTCCATGGAACCCTGCCGCGGCACCCCTGCACAGTGGCGGGTCTTCCGCGAAGGTCGCTACACGCTTGAAGTCGATACTCGCTCCGGTACGCCGACGCTGATGCTTTCTCTGGAGGAAAAAGAGGCGGCGACAGCTTCCGCGCCGCAGCTGCGTCAGTGTCCAAAATGGGATGGTAAGCCGCTGACGCTGGATGTCAGCAAGACCTTTGCCGAGGGCAGCAAAGTCCGTGATTTCTACAGCGGCAATGTCGCCACGGTCAGCGCCGGGAAAATTACGCTGCAGCCGGCCCCCAACAGCAATGGTTTATTGCTGCTTGAAAGTGCGGAAACCACCGCCGACGCGCCTTTCAACTGGCATAACGCCACCGTCTATTTCGTGCTGACCGACCGTTTCGTCAACGGTAACCCGGCCAACGACAACAGCTATGGACGCCACAAAGACGGTATGCAGGAAATCGGCACCTTCCACGGCGGCGACCTGCAAGGGCTGACCAGCAAACTCGACTACCTGAAAGCGTTGGGCGTTAACGCACTGTGGATAAGCTCGCCGCTGGAACAAATTCACGGCTGGGTCGGCGGCGGAACCAAGGGCGATTTCCCGCATTACGCCTACCACGGCTACTACGCCCAGGACTGGACAAAGCTGGATGCCAATATGGGTACTGAGGAGGATTTGCGTCGCCTTGTCGATGAGGCGCACAAGCGCGGTATTCGCATCCTGTTCGATGTGGTGATGAACCACACCGGCTACGCCACCCTCGCCGATATGCAGACGTTCAAATTCGGCTCGCTGTATCTGCAGGGCGACGAACTGAAAAAAACGCTCGGGGAACACTGGACCAACTGGAAACCCGGCCCGGGACAGACCTGGCACAGCTTCAACGACTACATCAACTTCAGCGATAAAGCCGGCTGGGAAAAATGGTGGGGGAAAAAATGGATTCGTACCGATATCGGCGACTACGACAACCCAGGCTTTGACGATCTGACCATGTCCCTGGCTTTTCTGCCGGATCTGAAAACCGAATCAACCGCCCCTTCCGGGCTGCCGAATTTCTATCAACAAAAGCCTGATACGGCGGCAAAAGTGATTCCAGGCTATACGCCGCGCGATTATCTGACCCACTGGTTGAGTCAGTGGGTACGTGATTACGGCATTGACGGCTTCCGCGTCGATACCGCCAAACACGTCGAGCAGGCTGCCTGGCAGCAGTTGAAAACCCAGGCCACTGCGGCGCTGGCGGAATGGAAAAAGGCCAATCCGGATAAAGCGCTGGATAACGCGCCTTTCTGGATGACCGGTGAAGCCTGGGGTCATGGGGTAATGCAGAGCGATTACTACCGCCACGGTTTTGATGCGATGATTAACTTCGACTACCAGGATCAGGCGGCGAAAGCGTCAGGCTGTCTCTCCAGTATTGACCTGACCTGGCAGCAGATGGCGGATAAACTGCAGACGTTTAACGTTCTGAGCTACCTCTCCTCCCACGACACGCGCCTGTTCCGCGAAGGCGGCAGCACTGCGGCAGAACTGCTGCTGCTCGCACCAGGCGCGGTACAGCTCTTCTATGGCGATGAGTCCGCGCGGCCATTCGGGCCTACCGGCTCAGATCCGTTGCAGGGGACACGTTCGGATATGAACTGGCAGGACGTCGAGGGTAAAGCCGCGCTCAGCGTCACCCACTGGCAGAAACTCGGCCAGTTCCGCGCCCGCCACCCGGCAATCGGGATGGGTAAACAAACCACGCTCTCTATGCCGCAAGGTTACGGTTTCGTCCGTGAAAACGCCGATGACAAAGTCATGGTGGTATGGGCAGGCCAACGATAGCCCCGCTTCTGATGGCTCCCCGATCTCTTTGGGGAGCCTTTGCAGAATAAAAAACTAATCCCCATCGATAATCCAGCATAAAAATGAAATCTTCGACTTTCCTGCCGATTTGCACCGCGTCGAGGCTGGCGTTATGGTTATCCACTTTCCAGGAAGACCGATAGATTATCCGCAATGACATTTTCACTTTTCGGCGACAAATTCACCCGTCATTCAGGCATCACCCGCTTGATGGAAGACCTCAATGACGGCCTGCGCACGCCGGGCGCAATCATGCTGGGCGGCGGTAATCCCGCGCAGATCCCGGAAATGAACGAATACTTCCAGAACCTGCTGGCTGACATGCTCGCCAACGGCAAAGCCCTTGATGCGCTTTGTAATTACGACGGTCCGCAGGGAAAAAGCGAGCTGCTGACCGTGCTGGCGCAGATGCTGCGTGAAGAGCTGGGCTGGGAGATCGAACCACAGAATATTGCGCTAACAAATGGCAGTCAGAGTGCGTTTTTCTACTTATTTAACCTCTTTGCCGGGCGCCGTGCGGATGGCACTACCCGCAAAGTCCTGTTCCCGCTGACGCCGGAATATATCGGCTACGCCGACTCGGGCCTCGAAGAGGATCTGTTTGTCGCCACCCGCCCGAATATCGAGCTGCTGCCAGAAGGCCAGTTTAAATACCACGTCGATTTCGAGCATCTGCAGGTCACCGAAGAGACGGGGATGATTTGTGTCTCTCGCCCGACCAACCCGACCGGTAACGTGATTACCGACGAAGAGCTGATCAAACTGGATGCGCTGGCCCACCAACACGGCGTCCCGCTGGTGATTGATAACGCGTATGGCGTGCCTTTCCCGGGAATTATTTTCAGCGACGCCAGGCCGCTCTGGAACCCGAATATTGTGCTGTGTATGAGCCTGTCCAAGCTGGGCCTGCCGGGCAGCCGCTGCGGGATCATCATAGCCAATGAGAAAATCATTACCGCTATCAGCAACATGAATGGGATTATCAGCCTTGCGCCGGGCGGAATGGGGCCGGCGATGATGTGCGAAATGATCAAACGTCATGACCTGCTGCGCCTGTCGGAAACGGTCATCAAGCCGTTCTACTATCAGCGCGTACAGGAAACTATCGCCATTATCCGTCGCTATCTGCCGGAAGATCGCTGCCTGATTCATAAACCTGAAGGGGCGATTTTCCTCTGGCTGTGGTTTAAAGATCTGCCGATCTCCACCGAACTGCTGTACCAGCGGCTGAAAAAACGCGGTGTATTGATGGTTCCGGGCGACTACTTCTTCCCGGGGCTGGATAAACCCTGGCCGCACACGCATCAGTGCATGCGTATGAACTACGTGCCGGATCCGCAAAAAATCGAAGCGGGCGTGCAAATCCTCGCCGAAGAGATTGAGCGGGCCTGGAGTGAACAGGGCGCCGCGTAACCGGCTCATCGCCATCGGCCAACCCGTAGCCCGGACAGGCGCGCCAGCGCCGCTTCCGGGGAACACGCCGCAAGCATCATCGCTACATCGCCAGCGCCATGCGCTGGCGACGCTCGGCGCTAAGTCTTTCCAGCTCGCTCGGTTCCATGCAGCGCAGCGCCTGGGTCGGACAGGCCGCCACACAGGCCGGGCCTTCGTCGGTGTGGCTGCATAAATCGCATTTCAGCGCCTGCACCCCTTCCCCGGTCATCATCACGCTCATCGCCCCGTACGGGCAGGCCACCATACAGCTTTTACAGCCGATACAGCGCCGCTGGTCGACGCGCCAGACCCCACGGTCGCGCTGGATAGCCTCAACCGGACAGACATTGGCGCAGGGTGCGTCTTCACATTGCCGGCACAGGGTGGCCGTAGACAGCGCATCGCTTTTCACCACCCGGATACGGGGCGCAAACTGAGTCGCAGAAACCGTCGAACAACTTTGGTCGTGCTGATGGGAGACCACGCAGGCCACTTCACAGGTACGGCAGCCAATACACTTCTGGGCATCCGCGATGATAAAACGGTTCATCCACTGCTCCATTGGGGATAAAACGGCAGCGTGCCAGAAATATCCTCCTGCGCGCCTTGATCCTGAATGGAGTCAGCGGTTTTTTTTCCGTTACGTCAGCGGAATTTGGTCATCTGCCTTAGCTTTCCCGTACGGCAAAACCCAGCTCACGTGAAATCGCCTCTGCGGTATCGCGCAGCGGTTTCAGCAAGTTTTTTTCGCCCACCTGCTTCAGGCGCGAGGTCGACAGGGAGATAGAAATTGCATAAGGCACCCGACGATGGATATCAAACACCGGGACCGCCAGACAGGAGACGCCTAGTTCGTTCTCTTCCCGGTCCATCGCCATATTGCGCTCGCGGATCTGCGCCAGCTCATCATGCATTGCGGGCAGCCCGGTGATGGTATTCCGGGTCAGTGGCTGAATAATATCCTGGTGAGTTTCCCAGTAGTTCTCGACATAGTCAGGGTGCCCAAAGGCCATGTAGATCTTGCCCATCGCCGAGCAGTACAGCGGCATATGCTGGCCGATATAGGCCCGCGTGCGCAGCATCCCGGTGGTGGGTTCCAGCTTGTAAATCAGAATGGCGTGGTCATCTTCCCGACTGGAGAAGTTCACCGTTTCGCCGGTAACCAGGTTCAACGTCTCGAGATGCGGCGCGGCAACGTGGATGATATTCAGCGAGGAGAGCGCTTTTTGCCCCACCGCAATGAACTTGGTGGTCAGCCGATAGCTACCGGCTGCGGGTGCGGGCGTCACATAGCCGCAGGATTGTAGCCCCTGCAACAGGCGATGGACGGTGCTTTTGTTCAGGCCCGCCAGCTCCGAAAGGTGCGCCAGCGGGCAACCGTTCGGATAGTTACTGAGGATTTCAATCAGCATCAACCCGCGGAACAGGCTCTGGCTTCCCGCAGGCCTTTCTTTGTCTTGCGTCATTTCTCTCTCTTTTGTGTCCATCGCGTCAGCTCCCCTTTTCGACCCGCACTGATGGTAGCGCAAAGTGTGTTTCACTTCACGATCTGAACAGAAATTTTGTAATTGACTGATTTTATTGAATTTCAAAAACAACCTCTTCGATTGCTTTGTGAAATCATGATCGATATATTTGAAATCAGATTTCGCATAGTGAAATTTATAGCGTGCAAAACGTTCTTTCCCACACGGCGGGAGGTCACCTTAAATGGCAGAAGCAGCAGTGTTGTCTCCGTTGTTATCCATGCGCCACATTATCAAGCGCTTTGGTGGAAATGTGGCGGTCAATAACGTCAGTCTGGATATTTATCCGGGCCAGGTTGTGGCACTGCTGGGAGAAAACGGTGCCGGTAAATCGACGCTGATTAAGGTGCTGGCGGGCGTCTATTCCCGCGATGGTGGCGAGATCCTGTTTCGCGGTCAGCCGGTGGATTCCGCCGCCGCGTTACGTCAGGGTAACGAACAGCCTATCGCCTTTATTCATCAGGACTTAGGCCTGGTAGAGTGGATGACCGTCGCCGAAAACATGGCGCTGGTGATGGGTTTCCCCCGTCGCTTCGGCCTGATTGACTGGGCGGCCACCAAACGCCAGGCGCAAAAAGCGCTGGAAGATATCGGCATTCAGCTCGACCCGGATGACCGCGTGTTTGATCTTTCCCGCACCGAAAAATCCCTGCTGGCGATTGCCCGCGCGGTGGCAGTTGACGCCTCGGTGCTGGTGCTCGATGAACCGACAGCCTCACTGCCTGCCGACGATGTCCGCCACCTGTTCCGCGTGATGAACATCCTGCGCGAGAAGCAGGTTGGCATGATTTACATCACCCACCGCCTGGATGAGGTGATGGAGATGGCGGATACCGTTTGTGCGATGCGCGACGGCTGCTACGCCGGGGGCGGCGATATCGCTCGCTATAGCTTGCGTGGTCTGGTCGAGCTGATTGTGGGCGAAAGCCTCGGCGGCGATCGGCGTCAGGCCTTACCCGATGCCAGCGCGCCGGTGCTGTTGAAAATGGACAACGTCAAAGTGGGCGATACCGGGCCGGTCTCCTTTGAGCTGCGTGCCGGTGAGATGGTGGCACTCGCCGGTCTGCGGGGTGCCGGTCAGGAAGAGATTGGACGTTTACTGTTTGCCTGCAGGCCGCAGGAGAGTGGACAAATCACGTTAAGTGGCGTGCCGTTTACGGCGACAACACCAGGGGAAGCGATGTCCGCAGGCATCTCTTTTGTCGCCGGCGACCGTCTTCATGAAAGCCTGATTCCGGGCATGATGGTGCGTGAAAACCTGTTTATGAACCCTTGTAAACACGGCCATGCGCTGTTTTCCCGCTATAACGAAAAAAGCGAAGCGCCGCTGAGCTGGGAGAAAATCCGCCAGTTCGACGTGCGCCCTGCGCAGATAAATATTGAAATCAGTGCGCTGTCGGGCGGCAACCAGCAAAAAGTAGTCATGGCACGCTGGCTCTCGCTCAATGCCCCGCTGCTCATCCTGGAAGATCCTTCTGCTGGCGTTGATGTAGGCGCACGCGCAGAAATTTACGATTTACTCAATCAGGCGCTGCAAAACGGCGTTGCCATTCTGGTCATCTCCAACGACCTGGAAGAGGTAGCGCACATCTGTAACCGGGCATTGGTGTTTAACCGCGGGCAGATCGTCGGCGAACTTCTCAACCAGGATGTCACCTTTGCCAGATTGCTTGAGCTGGCATCAGGCAGCGGCACCATACATTAAGTCGGAGTGCGTTATGGCTAAAACATCAATGAAATCGACGGCCCTGGAATCACGCGTATCACTTCATGAACACGGTGCGGCTACCTGGCTTGGACAATTGACCACGCGTTACGGTTTACCCGCGATCTGCGTGGTGCTGGTTATCGTTTTTTCACTGACAACGCCTTCGTTTGCTTCCCTGTTGACGCTGCAGGCCATTCTCGATAGCAAATCGAAAATTGCCCTGCTGGCGCTAGCAGCAACCATCCCGATGATTGTTGGCAAAATCGACCTGAACGTCGGCTTCGGCATCGTGCTCTGGCACATCCTCGCCATTACTTTGCAGGTTGAATATGGTTTCTCCTGGCCCGTCGCTGTGGCGATCGTGCTGGTGCTCTCTGCGCTCTACGGTTTGCTGAACGGTATTCTGGTGGCGCTGGCGGATATCGACAGCTTTGTTGCGACCCTGGGTTCCGGTACGGTGCTGTACGCCATCGCGCTCTGGCACTCTGGCGGTCGGCAGATCGTCGGGGACTTACCGGACGCCTTTATCGCCCTGCATCACTCCGACCTGTTCGGCATTCCGGTGGTGGCCTTCTACGTCCTTTTTGCCGCCGTGGTGTTGTGGATCATCACCGAACATACCCCGATTGGTCGCTGCATGTATGCGGTGGGCGGCAACCCCGTCGCCGCAGCGCTCAACGGCATTTCCGTTAATCGTTACATCATCGGGGCATTTATGACTTCCAGCACCTTAACCGGCTTTACCGGGGTGATCATCGCCGCCGAGCAGGGTGTGGGCCAGGCCAGCGTCGGGATGGATTATCTGCTCCCGGCTCTGGTGGGCGCCTTCCTTGGCAGCACTACCATTCGTCCTGGCCGGGTGAACGTCTGGGGCACGGTGGTCGGTATTGCGGTGCTGGCGATAGGTATTGCGGGTATCCAGCAGTTCGGCGGCGCGTTTTGGGTCGAACCACTGTTTAACGGCGCGACGCTGCTGCTGTCGATTACCCTGGCAGGCTACGCCCAACGCCGTCGGGCATTAAATAAAAAACTGGTGCAGCGGGCACAATCGCCAGCATCAGGCTCCTCCGTTACCCAATGACTCTCGCGTAAGGAACTGAAAATGAATAAAAAAATAGTTCAATGCTGTCTGGCTGCCGGGTTGATGATGGCAAGTGGTTTCAGCCTCGCCGACGATGCCTTTGTTCAGCAAGCGAAAACGGCGATTGCCAAAGCGACCGCACCAGTCACCACATGGGACGGCCCAACCCAGGGCCCGGCGCTGCAGCCGAATAAGAAGATCATTTTCATCGCCTCGGACATGAAAAACGGCGGCGTGCTGGGCGTTAAAGAGGGACTGGAGGAAGCGGTGAAAGCCGCAGGCTGGCAGCTGGATGTACTGGATGGTGCAGGTTCGGTGAAAGATCAACTGGCGGCGCTAAACCAGGCAATCGCCCGTAAACCGGACGGTATCGTCATTGGCGGCTGGAACCCGAACGTCGCCAAAATTCCGCTGAAAAAAGCCGTGAAAGAGGGCATCGTGCTGACCGCATGGCACGCGGTTCCCGCGCCTGGCCCGGTTCCGGCTTACAACATTTTCTACAACGTGACCTCCGACTCGAACGAAGTCTCGCGCATGGCGGCGCTGTATGCGGTGGCGAAATCCAACGGCACCGCCAAAGTGCTGATTTTCACCGACTCGCTGTACCAAATCGCGCTGGATAAAGCCAACGCGATGAAGAAGGTGATTGAGCAATGCAGCGGTTGCCAGGTGGTGGAGTTTATCGATACCCCGCTGGCCGATACCTCCAACCGCATGCCGGGCATGACCTACAGCCTGATCCAAAAATATGGCGATAAATTCGAATACTCGCTGGCGATTAACGACCTGTACTTCGACTTTATGGCCCCTGCCCTGCAAACCGCGGGCAAAGGCAGCGGAGATAAACCACCGTACAACATCTCCGCTGGCGACGGTTCCGTCACCGCCTACCAGCGCGTACGTGAAGGCAAAGCGCAGATCGCAACCGTACCAGAACCGTTGAAACTGCACGGCTGGCAGCTGCTGGATGAATTTAACCGCGCCTTCGCGGGCAAAGCGCCGTCTGGTTATGTCACCCCGGCGCATCTGGTAACCAAAGAGAACATCGCCGCCGACGGCGGCCAGAACAACGAATTCGACCCGGACAACCATTATCGCGATCGCTACAAAGCCATCTGGGGCGTGAAGTGAAATGTTAGCCGTCACGGGAAGTATTGAACGCCTGTGCTCACCGGCGATCTGGGCGGAAGGCCCGGTGTGGCTGGCAGACCAGCAGTGCCTGATTTTCAGCGATGTGAAAGGCAACAGAATGTTCCGTTGGGATGCGCAAAATGGCGTCAGCGTGTTTCGTGCCGAATCCCACTTTGCCAACGGCAACGCGCGGGACTTACAAGGGCGCTTGTTAACCTGCGAGCACGGTCGGCGCGGGATCAGCCGTACCGACGCCGCAGGCAATCACACCCTACTGGTGGATAAAGTCGATGGGCTGCGTTTTAACTCCCCCAACGATATCGCGGTGCGCCAGGACGGGTCGATTTGGTTTACCGATCCGCCCTACGGCATCGTCGGTGACGAAGAGGGCTATCGCGCCGCAAGTCAGGTCATTGGCTGCTACGTCTATCGCTTTGATGAAGCGCGTCACCAGGTCGCTATTGCCATCAGCGATACCCAGCGCCCCAACGGGCTGGCCTTTTCGCCAGATGATAAATGGCTATACGTGGCAGATATGTCGGTTATTGATTTTCCGAGCCAGGGTCGCCGGGAAATTCGTGCTTACCGTCTTGAAGGCGATAACGCGCTATTTTCCCACGTTGTAACCCAGGTCAAACCGGGTATTCCGGACGGATTTTGCGTCGACCAGGACGGGAATATTTACTGCAGCTGCGAAACGGGGATTTTGATTTTCTCCGCCGCAGGCGAATTACTGGACACCATTGCGGTCCCCGAGCGCGTCTCTAACTGCACCTTTGGTGGCCCCGACGGGAATGCGCTTTTTATTACGGCGACGACATCGCTGTACCGGGTGACCTTCACCCCGTCCCGCCTTCAGGGATAAACCAGAATCACACCGACACGCACCGGTCCTGCCGGCGTGTTTTTGCAACCCGACACTATTTAGTGGAATCACATTCCACTATGTGAAACATAAGATGTAATGGAGAAAACGTATGTTATTGAGTTTTTCTGACCTTAAAAATGAGTTTACCCGTGTCCTGCTGGCACGCGGCGTGGCGGCTGAAACTGCCGATGCCTGTGCAGAAATGTTCGCTCGCACCACCGAGTCAGGGGTCTATTCACACGGCGTAAACCGTTTCCCGCGCTTTATTCAGCAGCTGGAAAACGGCGATATCATCCCGGAGGCCCTGCCAAAACGTACCGCTTCATTGGGGGCAATTGAGCAGTGGGATGCCCAGCGTTCAATCGGTAACCTGACGGCGAAAAAAATGATGGATCGGGCTATTGAACTGGCTTCTGACCACGGTATTGGTCTGGTTGCGGTACGCAACGCCAACCACTGGATGCGCGGCGGCAGCTACGGCTGGCAGGCGGCGGAAAAAGGCTACATCGGTATCTGCTGGACCAACTCCATTGCCGTGATGCCGCCGTGGGGCGCCAAAGAGTGCCGCATCGGGACGAACCCACTGATCGTCGCTATTCCGTCGACGCCGATCACCATGGTGGACATGTCAATGTCGATGTTCTCCTACGGCATGCTGGAAGTGAACCGTCTGGCGGGCCGCCAGCTGCCGGTTGACGGCGGCTTCGATGACGAAGGCAACCTGACCAAAGACCCGGCACCCATCGAGAAAAACCGCCGTATTCTGCCGATGGGCTACTGGAAAGGTTCAGGCCTCTCCATTGTGCTGGACATGATCGCCACCCTGCTCTCCGATGGCGCTTCCGTTGCTGCAGTAACTGAAGACAACAGTGACGAATTCAACATTTCGCAAGTCTTTATCGCTATCGAAGTGGACAAGCTGATCGACGGAGCCACTCGCGACGCCAAGCTGCAACGCATCATGGATTACATCACCAGCGCCGAACGTGCCGACGAAAACGTGCCGGTCCGTCTGCCCGGTCATGAGTTTTCCCGTCTGCTGGAAGAGAACCGCCGCAACGGCATCACCGTTGATGACAGCGTGTGGGCAAAAATCAAAGCGCTGTAAGGAATATCATCATGATTTATGGACATATTTCCCAACCCAACGCCTGCCGGTACCCGGCGGCGATTGAAAAAGCACTGGATTTTTTGCGCACCACGGACTTCAGCAAGCTGGAGACCGGGGTGGTCGAAATCGAGGGGCGCACGATCTTCGCGCAGATCCTCGACCTGACCACCCGCCCGCACGATGAATTGCGCCCGGAAGTACACCGCCGCTACCTGGATATCCAGTTTTTATATTCCGGTGAAGAGCAGATCGGTGTTGCTATCGATACCGGCAATAATGTCGTCAGTGAAGAATTACTTGAGCAGCGGGATATTATTTTCTATCACCACAGCGAAAATGAATCGTTAATAGAAATGAGGCCGGGGAACTACGCCATATTTTTCCCGCAGGATGTTCACCGACCAGCCTGTAATAAACACCGGGCAACGGCAATCAGGAAAATAGTGGTTAAAGTTGCTATTTCCGCTTTAGATTAATCCGTAATTTATTTGTCGCACGACGATAAATAAAAGGAGTGAAAAATGGAAAGAAATGACGCCGGTTATATCATCGGCGCATATCCTTGTGCGCCCTCATTTCACCAAAAGAGCGAACAAGAAGAGACGGAATTCTGGCGCTTACTCGCGGACACGCCCCACATCCGTGGGCTCGAGCAGCCATGCCATGAGAATTTTCACCCCTATGGCGATGAGTGGTTGCTCCAGCATACGCCGCAGGAGTGGCAGATGGTGGTGACTGCCATCCCGGAAACCATGCGTCGCCGTGGCGGCGGCAACACGGCTTTCGGCCTGGCCTCCAGCGATGAAGAACAGCGCCTGGCATGCATCGAATTCCATCGTCATTTACACAACAAAATCAATGCGCTAAACAAACGTTTTGCTGGCAAGGTGATCGCCCTGGAACTGCAGGCGGCACCGCTTGCAGGCAATGCGAACGTAGAACAGGCAACCGATGCTTTCGCCCGCTCAATCAAAGAGATTGCGGCCTGGGACTGGTCATGCTCACTCGTACTGGAACATTGTGATGCCATGAACCAGCCGGCGCCACGCAAAGGCTTTTTGCCGCTGGAAAACGTGCTGGAGGTCCTGGCAGGTTACCGCATTGATATCTGTATCAACTGGGCGCGGTCGGCGATTGAAGGGCGTAACGCCGCCCTGCCGCTGACGCACGCTCAGGCGGTACATGCCGCAGGAAAACTGGGGGCGCTGATGTTCTCTGGCACCGCGACCGAAGGGCCGTATGGCGAATGGACTGACCTGCACACACCGTTCGCCCCGTTCTGCCCGCACAGCCTGTTAACGGCGGCGCACGCCAAAGAATTATTTAATGTGGCTGATTCAGCAAAATTACAGTTTGCCGGTATTAAGTTACTGGAAATTGATGAGAATGCTGATGCGAATCATCGCATAGCCATATTACGCGATGGCATTAACGCGTTAAACATAGCCCAACAATAAATATAAAGCGTCAATTTAATCGCAACGTCAGTTACTTTAAACACGAGATTAATATGAACACTTCCTCTTACGCTACAACCGCGGATATTCCGCGCCAACGCTGGTTAAGAATTATTCCCCCTATTCTTATCGCGTGTATTATTTCTTATATGGACCGGGTCAACATTGCCTTTGCTATGCCCGGCGGGATGGATGCCGAACTCGGTATTTCCGCCACCATGGCAGGGCTTGCGGGCGGGATATTCTTTATCGGCTATCTGTTTTTACAGGTGCCGGGCGGGAAAATCGCGGTCCACGGCAGCGGCAAGAAGTTTATTGGTTGGTCGCTGGTCGCCTGGGCGGTCATTTCGGTCCTGACCGGGTTAATCACCAACCAGTATCAGCTGCTGGTCCTGCGTTTCTTACTGGGTGTCGCCGAAGGGGGCATGCTGCCCGTGGTGCTGACGATGATCAGCAACTGGTTCCCGGATGCTGAACGTGGCCGCGCCAACGCGATTGTGATTATGTTTGTCCCGATTGCCGGCATTATCACCGCCCCGCTCTCCGGATGGATCATTACCATCCTCGACTGGCGCTGGCTGTTCATTATTGAAGGCTTGCTCTCAGTGGTGGTATTAGCCCTGTGGGCCTATACCGTCTACGACCGTCCGCAGGAAGCCCGGTGGATTTCTGAAGCCGAAAAGCGCTACCTGGTCGATACCCTCGCCGCCGAACAACGCGCCATCGCCGGAACCACCGTCAAAAATGCGTCTCTCAGCGCTGTACTGGCCGACAGAACCATGTGGCAACTGATCGCCCTGAATTTCTTCTATCAGACCGGTATTTACGGCTACACCCTGTGGCTCCCCACCATTCTCAAAGAGCTGACGCACAGCAGCATGGGGCAGGTTGGGATGCTCGCTATCCTGCCGTACGTCGGGGCGATTGCCGGGATGTTCCTGTTCTCTTCCCTCTCTGACCGTACCGGAAAACGCAAACTGTTCGTCTGCCTGCCGCTGGTTGGCTTTGCCCTGTGCATGTTCCTGTCGGTGGCGTTGAAAAACAACGTCTGGCTGGCCTATGCCGCGCTGGTGGGTTGTGGCTTCTTCCTGCAGTCCGCGGCGGGGGTGTTCTGGACCATTCCGGCCCGCTTGTTCAGCGCTGAAATGGCCGGCGGCGCCCGTGGCGTCATCAACGCCCTCGGCAACCTCGGTGGCTTCTGCGGTCCCTACGCGGTGGGCGTACTGATCACCCTTTACAGCAAAGACGCCGGCGTTTACTGCCTAGCGATCTCCCTGGCGCTGGCTGCGCTGATGGCCCTTCTGCTGCCGTCGAAATGCGATACCGGCGCAGCCCCGGTAAAGACGATGAGCCCACGTAAACACGCGGCGTAACCCCTGCCGGGGGGTCTGCGCCTCCCGGCAACAAAGAGAATGCAAAGATGAGTGAGAAAAAGACCTTCTGGCTCGGTATCGACTGCGGTGGTACCTATCTGAAAGCCGGTTTATATGACGCCAAAGGTCATGAGCATGGCATTCATCGGCAATCGCTGCAGACGGCGTCGCCCCTGCCGGGCTATGCCGAACGCGACATGCACCAGCTCTGGCAACAGTGCGTGGCGACCATTGCCGGGCTACTACAACGCACCGGCGTCGTGGGCGAACAGATTACCGGGATCGGTATTTCGGCGCAGGGCAAGGGGCTGTTTCTCCTGGATAAACAGGATCGGCCACTGGGCAATGCCATGCTCTCCTCCGATCGCCGGGCGCTGGATATCGTCCAGCGCTGGCAGCAGGACGGCATCCCTGAGCAGCTGTATCCGGTCACCCGCCAGACGTTGTGGACCGGGCATCCGGCCTCGCTGCTGCGCTGGGTAAAAGAGCATGAACCTCAGCGTTACGCGCAAATCGGCAGCGTCATGATGGGCCACGACTACCTGCGCTGGTGCTTAACCGGCGTTAAAGGCTGCGAGGAGAGCAACATCTCCGAGTCCAACCTCTACAACATGGCAACCGGCCAGTACGACCCACAGCTGACCCGCTGGCTGGGCATCAGTGAAATCGATAACGCCTTACCGCCCATCGTCGGTTCAGCAGAAATATGCGGGGAAATCACCGCTCAGGCAGCCGCTATCACCGGTCTGGCGGCGGGAACTCCCGTCGTCGGCGGTCTGTTTGATGTGGTTTCCACCGCACTCTGCGCGGGTATCGAAGATGAGTTTACCCTCAATGCGGTAATGGGGACCTGGGCGGTGACCAGTGGAATAACCCACGGCCTGCGCAATCACGAGGCCCACCCTTACGTCTACGGTCGCTACGTCAATGACGGGCAGTACATCGTTCATGAAGCCAGCCCAACCTCTTCCGGCAATCTTGAATGGTTCACGGCCCAATGGGGCGACCTCTCTTTCGATGAGATCAACCGGGCCGTCGCCGGGCTGCCGAAAGCCGACGGCCAGCTCTTTTTCCTGCCGTTTCTCTATGGCAGCAACGCCGGGCTGGAGATGACCTGCGGGTTTTACGGCCTGCAGGCGCTGCACACCCGCGCCCATCTGCTGCAGGCGGTCTACGAAGGAGTGGTCTTCAGCCATATGACCCACCTGAACCGCATGCGTGAACGCTTTACCGATGTTCACGCCCTGCGCGTCACCGGCGGCCCGGCGCACTCTGACGTCTGGATGCAGATGCTGGCCGACGTCAGCGGTCTGTGCATCGAATTGCCGCAGGTCGAGGAGACCGGGTGCTTCGGCGCGGCGCTTGCCGCCCGCGTCGGGACCGGCGTCTACCGCACCTTCCAAGACGCCCAGCACGATTTACAACATCCGGTACGCACGCTGCAGCCCGATATGGCCGCGCACGCGCGTTACCAGCACAAATACCAGCAATACCAACATTTGATTCAGGCACTGCAGGGCTATCACGCCCGCATTAAGGAGCACGCACTATGAGCCGTCCATTACTGCAACTGGCGCTCGACCATACCCATCTTCAGGCGGCACAGCACGATGTCGCCCTGTTACAGGACCACGTCGATATCGTCGAAGCCGGCACGATCCTGTGCCTTGCCGAAGGGCTGCGCGCGGTGACCGCCCTGCGCGCCCAGTGTCCGGACAAAATTATTGTCGCCGACTGGAAGGTGGCCGATGCCGGCGAAACCCTCGCACAGCACGCGTTTAACGCCGGCGCCAACTGGATGACTATCATCTGCGCCGCCCCGCTCGCCACGGTAGAGAAAGGCCACGCCGTGGCGCAGGCCTGCGGCGGAGAAATTCAGATGGAGCTGTTCGGCAACTGGACGCTGGAGGATGCCCGTGGCTGGTATCGCACCGGGGTTCGTCAGGCGATCTACCACCGCGGACGCGACGCCCAGGCCAGCGGGCAACAGTGGGGTGACGCCGATCTGACGCGCATGAAGGCGCTGTCGGATATTGGCCTCGAACTGTCGATTACCGGCGGGATCACCCCCGCTGACCTGGCGCTGTTCCGTGATATTAACGTTAAAGCGTTTATTGCCGGACGTGCATTATCAGGCGCCGCCCACCCGGCACAGGTTGCCGCCGAATTCCACGCACAGATTGACGCCATCTGGGGAGAACAGCATGCGTAATCATCCGTTAGGTATCTATGAGAAAGCGCTGGCCAAAGATCTCAGCTGGCCGGAGCGGCTGGTGCTGGCAAAAAGCTGCGGGTTTGATTTTGTCGAAATGTCGGTAGATGAGACTGACGAACGCCTGTCACGCCTCGACTGGAGCCCCGCTCAGCGCGCCTCGCTGGTGACCGCCATGCTGGAGACCGGAGTAGCCATTCCGTCGATGTGCCTCTCCGCCCACCGCCGCTTCCCCTTTGGCAGCCGCGATGAGTCCATCCGCCAGCGGGCGCGGGAGATCATGACCAAAGCCATCCGTCTGGCGCGCGATCTGGGCATCCGCACCATTCAACTGGCGGGCTATGACGTCTACTACGAGGAGCACGATGAAGGCACCCGCCAGCGCTTTGCCGAAGGGCTGGCGTGGGCGGTGGAACAGGCCGCAGCTGCGCAGGTGATGCTGGCGGTGGAGATCATGGATACCGCCTTTATGAACTCCATCAGCAAGTGGAAAGCGTGGGATGAGATGCTCTCTTCCCCATGGTTCACCGTTTATCCGGACGTCGGCAACCTCAGCGCCTGGGGCAACGACGTGGCCGCCGAACTCAAACTGGGTATCGATCGCATCGCCGCCATCCACCTGAAAGATACCCAGCCGGTCACCGCGCACAGTCCCGGACAGTTTCGTGACGTGCCGTTTGGCGAAGGTTGTGTCGATTTTGTTGGCATTTTCAAAACCCTGCACGAACTGAACTATCGCGGATCGTTTCTGATTGAAATGTGGACGGAGAAAGCCAGCGAACCGGTGCTGGAAATTATCCAGGCACGTCGCTGGATTGAATCACGGATGCAGGAAGGAGGATTTACATGTTAGAACAACTCAAAGCCGAGGTCCTGGCTGCCAACCTGGCGCTGCCGGCCCACCAGCTGGTGACGTTTACCTGGGGCAACGTCAGCGCGGTCGATGACACGCGCACGCTGATGGTCATCAAACCTTCCGGTGTCGAATATACGGTAATGACCGCCGACGATATGGTGGTGGTGGAGTTAGCCAGCGGCAAGGTCGTTGAAGGCAGCAAAAAACCGTCGTCCGATACCCCGACCCATCTGGCGCTCTATCGCCGCTATCCGCAGATCGGCGGGATCGTGCACACCCATTCCCGCCACGCGACGATCTGGTCGCAGGCGGGCATTGACCTGCCGGCATGGGGCACCACCCATGCCGACTATTTCTACGGCGCCATTCCCTGTACCCGTCTGATGACCGTGGACGAAATTAACGGCGAATACGAATATCAGACCGGCGAAGTGATCATTAAAACCTTTGAAGAGCGCGGGCTGGATCCGGCGCAAATTCCGGCGGTCCTCGTCCACTCACACGGCCCGTTTGCCTGGGGCAAAGATGCCGCCGATGCCGTGCATAACGCGGTGGTGCTGGAGGAGTGCGCTTACATGGGGCTGTTCTCGCGCCAGCTGGCCCCGCAACTGCCTGATATGCAGTCTGAACTGCTCGATAAACACTATTTGCGTAAACACGGCGCCAATGCCTATTACGGGCAAAACTGACCACCCTACCACCGCGCCTTCTCCGCCCGGAGGAGGCCGTTCCTACGCCGAATTCACGTGCTCCTTACAGTAGCGACGCTTCCATGCCGCCGGGGTCAGACCGGTGTGCTTGCGGAAAATTTTGCGGAAATAGCCCACATCATTAAACCCGCATTTCGACGCCACGTCGGTCAATGACAGCGAATCGCTGATCAGCAGCTTTTCCGCCGCCCTCACCCGCTGGCGATGCAGCGCTTCGGTTAGCGTCAGCCTGAAAGCATGGCGATAGACGCGCCCGAGGTAGTCCGCGTTGCAGTGCAGCTCCTTCGCCAGCGTGGAGGCAGAAATGGGCAGATGAAACCGGGTGAGGATGATTTGCTGCGCTTTCCAGGCCAGCGCGGTGCCGGGACTATCGGCAGGCTGTTCGCTGGCCGCCGCCGCAATCTTCTGCAAAATCAGCAGCAGGATCAGCTCCAGCGCGACGCTACGATGAATATTTTCCTGTTCGTGCAAGAATTGCCTGAACAGGGAGATAATATATTGCGGCTCACTCACCCGCGTGTGCTGGGGCACCGCCAGCAGCGCTTCGGGCGGCGAGGCGGCCTCGTCTGCTACCACTTCGAAATGCAGCCAGTAGAATTTTAAATCCGCCGGAAATTGCCCTACCCCGACATGCAAGCGCTCTGGCCACAGCAGCAAACTTTCCCCGGCATTCACGCTAAATACCTCGTTATCTTCGCGAATCGTTAATGTCCCTTTTTCAACGAAGATAATTTCCCAGGAACGAAGCTGTCGTGCCGGATGGCTACCAATACCGCGAGAAATAAATAACCCGCCATTTTGGACTTTAATCGGTAAAGACATGGATAATTCAAGCATAGATATGAAAATCCCCGCTATTTGCATCACCAGATATTCGCTTTACCTTTGATTATTCACGATAAAACAGCATGATTCAGGATCGCAATCACACTTTTATCATGAAGTCGGAATCGTCACCTTTTTATACTTTTCCCTTCCCTTGTTAGCCCAGGTATTTAGTGCAGAATAAATAACGTACTTTGCAAATGACAAATAAAAGCCCGCACTTCAGCGGGATATTATTCCGCACATCATCTCCGGGAGTTATTTATGACTTCGGCTCCGATTACCACAAGTGATTTAGCACAACGCACTCAGGACGATTCCCTCACGCTCCGTGAAAAAATCGGTTACGGCCTGGGCGATGCGGGCGGGACGGTCATTACCTGCCTGATCATGAACTTTTTAACTTTCTTCTATACCGACGTGTTTGGACTGACGCCGGCGCTGGTCGGGACGCTATTCCTGGCGCTGCGCGTGTTTGACGCCATCTCCGACCCGATCATGGGCGTGCTGGCCGACCGCACCCAAAGCCGCTGGGGACGCTTTCGCCCGTGGCAGCTATGGATAGCGTTGCCCATCGGCATTATCGGCGTACTGACCTTTACCGTGCCGGATGCCGGTATGGGCGTAAAAATCGCCTGGGCTTTCGGCACGTATCTGCTGCTGTCGGTGAGCTATACCGCGATTAACGTGCCCTACTGCGCGCTGATTAACACTATGACCACGCGCCACAGCGAAGTGATCTCGTGCCAGGCGTGGCGTTTTGTCTTGTGCGGCGTGGCAGGATTCCTTGTATCCGTTGGGCTGCCGTGGCTGGTGAAGGCGCTCGGTCAGGGCAACACCGCACAGGGCTATCAGTATGGCGTCGGCGTACTCTGCGCCATTGCGGTGGTGATGTTCCTGTGCTGCTTCTTCTGGGTTCGCGAACGCGTCTCGTTGGACATGATGGGGAAATTCACCCTGCGCGAACATATCGCCGGACTGCGCCAGAATGACCAGCTGCTGCTGATGCTGGTGATGTCGTTCCTGCTGATCAACGTCTTTAATATCCGCGGCGGCGGCTACATGTACTTCATCACCTACGTGTTGGGCGGCTCGACCGGCTATACCTCGCTGTTCTTCACCATGGTGACCTTCGCCTCGATTGGCGGCTCGGTGATTATCAACCTGCTGTCGCGCCGCTTTGATACCGTCAAACTCTATTACTACACCAACCTGGTGTTAGCCGCGATCGCCTTCGCGATGTGGTTTTTACCGACCGGCCCGGCCTACCAGACCTTATGGCTGGTGGTGATCCTCAGTAACGGCATCATTCTCGGCTTCACCCTGCCGCTGCACTTCTCGCTGATGGCCTTCTCCGACGATTACGGTGAATGGAAAACCGGCGTGCGCTCTTCCGGCATGAACTTCGCCTTTAACCTGTTCTTCATCAAGCTGGCATGGGCCTCCAGCGCCGGCATTATCAGCCTGGTGTTTATCTATGTGGCCTATCAGCCGGGCGCGGAAAACCAAACCGCATCATCGCTGGCCGGCATCTCCAGCATGGAGACCCTGTTGCCGGCCCTGTTCCACCTGCTGCTGGCCTTCACCATTCGCGCCTGCAAGCTTAATAATCCTATGATGGCGCGCATTGCCAGCGACCTGCGCACGCGTCACGTCCAGTCTTAAGGAGTCCGTTATGTCTGTTATGGAAGTCGATCTGCACAAACTGAAAATCAACGACCCGTTCCTCGGCCAGTACCAGCAGCTGGTGCGCGATGTGGTGATCCCGTATCAATGGGATGCGCTAAACGACCGTATTGCCGAGGCGGATCCGAGCCATGCAATCGAAAACTTCCGGATTGCCGCAGGGCAGCAGGAAGGAGAATTTTACGGCATGGTCTTTCAGGACAGCGACGTGGCTAAATGGCTGGAAGCCGTTGCCTGGTCGCTATGTCAGAAGCCGGACGCCGAACTGGAAAAAACCGCTGACGAGGTGATTGAACTGGTGGCGGCCGCCCAGTGCGAAGATGGCTACCTGAACACCTACTTCACGGTCAAAGCCCCGGCGGAACGCTGGACTAACCTTGCAGAATGTCATGAGCTGTACTGCGCGGGCCACATGATTGAAGCGGGCGTCGCCTTCTTCCAGGCCACCGGCAAACGCCGCCTTCTGGAGGTCGTTTGCCGTCTTGCCGATCATATCGACAACGTGTTCGGCCCCGGCGACAACCAGCTGCACGGCTACCCTGGCCACCCGGAGATCGAGCTGGCGTTAATGCGCCTGTACGACATTACCCAGGAGCCGCGTTATCTGGCGCTGGTGAACTATTTCGTTGAAGAGCGCGGCACGCAGCCGCACTTTTACGATATCGAATATGAAAAGCGTGGCAAAACCTCCTACTGGAATACCTACGGCCCGGCCTGGATGGTGATGGATAAGCCCTACAGCCAGGCGCACCAGCCGATTTCCGAACAGCCTGTCGCCATCGGCCATGCGGTACGTTTTGTCTACCTGATGACCGGCGTCGCCCATCTCGCCCGCTTAAGTCAGGACGAGGGCAAACGTCAGGACTGCCTGCGCCTGTGGAACAATATGGCTCAGCGCCAGCTGTATATTACCGGCGGCATTGGTTCGCAGAGCAGCGGCGAAGCCTTCAGCAGCGACTATGACCTACCAAACGACACGGTCTACGCGGAAAGCTGCGCGTCTATCGGACTGATGATGTTTGCCCGTCGGATGCTGGAGATGGAAGCCGACAGCCAGTATGCCGATGTGATGGAGCGTGCGCTGTATAACACCGTGCTGGGCGGGATGGCGCTGGATGGTAAACACTTCTTTTACGTTAACCCGCTGGAAGTGCACCCGACATCGTTAAAATTCAACCATATCTATGACCACGTGAAGCCGGTGCGTCAACGCTGGTTTGGCTGCGCCTGCTGCCCGCCAAACATAGCCCGCGTACTGACCTCGCTGGGGCACTATATCTACACGCCGCATCAGGATGCGCTGTACATCAACCTGTACGTGGGTAACAGCGCGGAGATCCCGGTGGGTGATGAAACCCTGCGCCTGCGGATCAGCGGTAACTATCCGTGGCAGGAGCAGGTGAAGATAGCTGTCGACTCACCGACGCCGATCAATCACACCCTGGCGCTGCGCCTGCCGGACTGGTGCGATAACCCGCAGGTGACGCTCAACGGCAAGCCAGTGGCCCAGGATGTACGCAAGGGGTATCTGCATATTAGCCATCGCTGGCAGGAAGGCGACACGCTTCTGTTAACGCTGCCGATGCCGGTGCGCCGCCTTTACGGTAATCCGCTGGTGCGTCATCAGGCCGGCCAGGTCGCTGTCCAGCGCGGTCCGCTAGTGTACTGCCTGGAGCAGGCGGATAACGGCGAGCAATTGCATAACCTGCAGCTGCCGCGCAACGCCGGGTTCAGCGCCTTTGAAGGGAAAGGGATTTTTGCCCACAAGGTGATCCTGCAGGCGCCAGGTTATAAGCAGACAGCGGAAGACGCCGGCCAGCAGGCGCTATGGCATTATGATCGTGCGCCGACAACCCGCCAGCCGCAGACCCTGACCTTTATTCCGTGGTTTAGCTGGGCCAACCGTGGCGAAGGCGAGATGCGCATTTGGGTAAAAGAAGCAGAGGAATAAGCGCGAAGGTTGTCGCTGAACCACTGGCGGATTCAGATTTCCCGGTAGCGCTGCGCTGAGCGGGCTACCGGGTCGGTCTGGTAGCCCGGACAGGCGGGTCAAGCACCGCCTCCGGGATTTCCCTGGCTACAGGAACAGTGCCTTATCACGCAGGATATGGTCGTTGCCACGTCGGCGGGTAAAGCCAATCCGGTCGAAATATTCAAGAATCTGAATCGCCAGCTTGCGCCCGACGTTCAGGGTATCGCGGAAATCGGCCGCACAGGTGGATCCACGAGCCAGATCCAGTTCGCGGATCATTCTGGCAAAGGCCACGATCCGATCGTTGCGGTAATAACGATCTTTGACGATCGCGGTAATCATCCCCTGCTGCGCCGCCTGACGCAGCACCGCGCGCATCAGCGCCTCTTCAACGCCCGCCTCTTTCGCCAGGTCACGTACCCACCAGGGCTCGTCGGCAAACAGGTCGGCAACCCGCAGCCAGATGCTCTGCTGTTCTTCGGTAAAGCCCGCTTTGTGTTCCGGCAGATGTAACCATCCGTGATGGCTATCGATAGTCCCGCTGGCGCGCATCTGCTCAATCAGCAGCAGTACCAGCGCTTCGTCCTCCATCGGCAGCGCAATACGCCGCAGACGTTCGCGGCCCGGTCCAGGCTCGTCGCGATGCTGATCGTGGTAGCGCGCCAGGGCATCAAGCAGCTTGCGCTGCCAGCGCGCGGCCAGCGGGGCGCTGAGCAGACTGTTGCCCGCCTGCAGGTAATCCGGGCGGTTAATCAACACGTTCAGGCCTTCATCGCTGAGCTGGCGCGCCCAGGCAAAATCATCGAGACGGACGGCATCGCGTTGCAGATGAATATCCAGCGCCTGAGCATCATCCCCCTGCGACGCGGCTAACGTCGCCAGCCATTGTAAATATTCAGGCTTACGCTTGCCGCGCCGCGGCGGATTTAGCGTCACCACGCGGGCACCCGCCAGGGTAACGCGAGCGGAGATATCGCGCAGCACCAGGCGGTCGTTATCTGCCAGCCACAGCGGAGTATCGAGTACCAGTTCGGCGAGATCCCCCTCCAGCAGCGATACGCGTCCGGTAATATGGCTGGCGGCATGATGGATATGCAAAGATTGCCATTGCGTCAACGGCGTGTGGCACTGCAACTCAACGATCACCCGTTCAGAAGCCTCCGGCGGCCGCACCGAGAGCAGCCAGTCGCCGCGATTCAGCGCCTCTTTTTGCGCATCGCCAACAATATTCAGGGCGATACGCTGGCCTGCCCAGGCCTGCCCGACGGCCTGGTTCTGGGCGTGCAGACCGCGCACGCGCATCGGTTTATCGACCCCGGTCAGCCACAGCGTATCACCCACATTGACCTCGCCCGACAGCGCCGTTCCGGTCACCACCAGCCCGGCACCTTTAACCGTAAAGGCTCGGTCGATCGCCAGGCGAAAACGCTGGTGCTGCGGGTGCGCACGGGCGGACAGCTGCAGTAAATGCTCGCGCAGTTCGGCGATCCCCTGGTTTTCAGTAGCCGCGGTGGCAAACAACGTGGCGTCGGTAAAACCAAATTCTGCCAGCACCGCCGTCACGTCGCCACGCACCTCTTCAACGCGCTGCGCCTCGACGCGGTCCGCTTTGGTCAACGCCACCGTCAGCGACGGCTTTCCCGTCAGCTGCAGGATGGCCAGATGCTCGCGGGTCTGCGCCATCACGCCATCATCGCAGGCCACCACCAGCAGCGCGTGGTCAATGCCACCTACGCCCGCCAACATGTTAGACAAAAACTTTTCGTGGCCAGGCACATCGATAAACCCCAGCACGCGACCGTCGGGCTGTGGCCAGTAGGCGTACCCCAGATCGATCGTCATCCCGCGTGATTTCTCTTCCGGCAGGCGGTCAGCATTAACGCCGGTAATCGCCTGCAGCAGCGTTGTTTTACCGTGGTCAACATGTCCGGCGGTGGCAATAATCATTGTAATAGCATCTCCATAAACCGGGGTTCATCTTCAAGACAGCGCAAGTCCAGCCACAGACGCCCATCGTAAATCCGTCCGATAACCGGGATCGTCAGCCCGCGCCAACGGGCCGCCAGCGCCTCCAGCTGACTGCCACGACCATCGCGCGGCGCAAAGGTCAGCGCCGCCCCAGGCAGACGGTCTACCGGTAGCGAACCGCTGCCAATTTGCGACTGACATGGCTCCACCCGCACCTCAAACTGCGTGTAGTGCGCGGCCAGCAACGGCTGCAGGCGCAACGCCTGCGCCTGAATCGCCTCCGCCGTGCGGGTCAGCAGGCGCAGGGTGGGCAGCCGATCGGCCAGCGTTTCCGGATGCAGATAGAGCCGCAGAGTGGCTTCCAGCGCGGCAAGGGTCATTTTATCCGCTCGCAGCGCGCGCTTAAGCGGGTGCTGCTGCAGACGGGCAATCATCGCCTTCTCACCAACGATAATCCCCGCCTGCGGACCACCCAGCAGCTTATCGCCGGAGAAGCTCACCAGACTGACTCCCGCCGCGATCATCTCCTGCGGCATCGGCTCTTTCGGCAGACCATACTGGCTCAGGTCAACCAGCGAACCACTGCCCAAATCAGCCACCACCGGAATCCCCGTTTCGCGGCCAATCGCCGCCAGTCCGGCCTCATCGACGGCCGTCGTGAAGCCCTCGATGCTGTAATTGCTGGTATGGACCTTCATCAACAGCCCGGTATTCTCATTCACGGCCTGACGATAATCTTTCGCATGGGTGCGGTTGGTGGTGCCGACTTCATGCAGGATACAACCCGCCTGGCGCATCACATCGGGAATACGGAATGCACCGCCGATCTCCACCAGCTCGCCGCGCGAGAGCACCACTTCTTTACCGCCGGCGGTGGCCGCCAGCATCAGCAGCACCGCCGCAGCATTATTGTTGACGATGCAGGCATCTTCCGCGCCGGTTATGCGGCACAGCAGCTCCGCCAGCGCCCGATCGCGGTGGCCGCGCCCGGCATCATCCAGGCTGTACTCCAGCGTGACCGGCGCACGCATCGCCTGTGCAACTGCGTCAACCGCCGCTTCTGCCTGAATTGCGCGCCCCAGGTTGGTATGCAGCACCGTGCCGGTGAGATTGAACACCGGGCGCAGCGCGCTTTGCAGCGTTTGCGCCAGCCGTCGCCCGGTTTCCTGCGGCCAGTCATCGCACCAGGCCGGCAGCGCCTGCTGCTGACGAATGTATTCCCGCGCCTCCTCCAGCATCTGGCGCAACAGCGCCACCACCTGAGCATGGCCATAGCGGGCCAGCACAGCAGAAAAAGCGGGATCGCGAAGCAAACGGTCGGTGGCCGGCAGCCGGGTGTAAAGCGCACGAATATCGGTAGTCATGAATGGACCTGGCGGTAAGTTATTTACCCCCCTCCCGACGGGAGAGGGAGTCAACAAATCAGCGGTGATTGTAACGTCTCCGGGAGGAAACTGTTACCTGCCTGGGTCAAGTCCTTGGCGGTTCGGTACGGGCAAAACTGGCGCGCTGGAAAAGCGCATCGACCAGCTTAATCAGCTGAGGCCGCGTCGCGCACCAGCCGGGCGCAACCCGCCGAAAGTTGAGATAGGCAATCGCGCACGCCGCTGAAATCGTGGCCAGATTGACCTCGTCGATACGCAGACTGCCATCGGCGACATAGGCTTCCAGCGCATCGAGTCCCCGGGTCACTTTCTCCCGCTGGCGCAGCAGCTCGCTTTCTGACTGCTGCGCAGCCGGACGGCTCTTTTCGCGCACCAGCGCCTGCGCCGCCTCCATTACGCCGTCGGCCAGCGCCTCCAGCTGACGCATTTTCAACGCCGCTTTCGGGTCCGCTGGCACCATTGCCGGCGCAGCGCCGAGTTGATCAAGGTATTGCGCGATAATGGGGGAGTCATACCAGCATTCGCCGCCGTCCGTGACCAGCACCGGCACCTTACCCAAGGGATTGTATTTCCCGACGCCGTTCACGTCCTGGTAGGGAAATTCATTGACGAATTCGAAGGGGAGGTTTTTCTCCAGCAGAATGACGGAGATTTTACGCACAAAGGGACTGGTGTAGCTGCCGATCAGTTTCATTACCTGCTCCTTTCGCCAACAAAAAAGTAGAAGCCTGATGGGACAGGCTCTATAGCCAAAATAGTTCGAGTTGCAGGACCACAACGCTTTCGACGTTGTTGAACAGCGTTTACGCTGCCCCCACAGGGGCGAGGCCGAAGGCCGAGTAACGCGGCGACGCAGAGAATCCCCAGTCACTTACTCAAGTAAGTGACTGGGGTGAACGAGGACAAATTCGTCAGGAACGAATTTGAACGCTGTTCGCAACGCCCGTAGGGCAAGGCCCAGGGATGGGCCGAGTATTGCCAACGACCATGCAACTTGAAGTATGACGGGTATAAGTATGGTTCAGGCGCAGGCAAAAGGCAGGTCAGACTTAACGTCAGCCTGCCTTCATCGCAATTAATGATCCAGGTAGAGGTAGTGCATCCAGCTGGTCATGCGCAGCAGGACCTTTCTCATGACCGATACATGGCTGAAGTGGTCGGAATAGACCGCCACCTGAGCATAAATACCGTCCGGCAGCGAGTCGACATCCGCGTTGGGATCCAGCTCAATTGTCGCCAGTACGCCATCGGTTCCCGGTAAGACCGTCAGCGACTGTAATGCCCCTTGAGCCTGGTAAGATCCACCCGGGACCACCGGAAGAATATTGGTCAGCTTGCCATGGAATACCTGGCCCGGCAGCGCGTTAAAGACCACTTCGGCATCATCGCCTGGCTTCAGTCGCAGCAGCGAGTTTTGGCGGAACTGAGCAACAATCTGCCGTTTTTGTTCCGGGATAAAGACCATCACCGGGCGCAGCGGCAGCGCTGCCGCATAGGTGCCGGGACGGATCAGCACCTGGGTAACATAGCCGTTGCTTGGCGCGCGAATAACGGTCTGGTCGAGGTTATATTTCGCCTCCGCTAACTGCGCGCGCAGACTGACAACCTGCGACTGCTCACCGCCCACCATGCTGTCCAGTTGACTCTGAATCTGTGCCTGCTCGGCAACCGATGCTTTTACTAACGCATCCTGCGCCAGATAGTTTTGCCGGGCATTATCGATATCGCTTTCTGAGAACGGGTTGACCCGCGCCTGGCTGCCTTTCAGGTAGCGTTGGTAGTCTTTGTAGAGCCGATCGCGCTCGGCGGAAACACGCACCGTGTTTGCCTGCGCTTCTGAAAGCTGCGCCTTCAGAGTGTTGATGCTGTGCAGCGCGGTCACCAGATCGGCCTGCAGTCTATCTACCCGGGCCTGATAGCGCACGGGATCAATCGTAAACAGGACATCACCCTTATTAACACGTTGATTCGTTTTATCCGTCACGGTACTGACGATACCGGTCACCTGTGGCGTAATGGGAATCGAAATAACCGCCTTTTGTGCAGTAAATGTATAAGGATGGTTATAGTTCATTAATAAAATAAGGGCGCTGACGAGAAATATACCGCCTAATGCCGCCGTGGCGAGAGTCCACTGGTTAACCGGAATACGAAATATCTTAAAAACCGCCCATGCAATCGCCACATAGGTCAATACAATTAACAGATCCATGATTAGCGCTCCGGGGTCTCTTTATCTGCGGATGAGGGCACCGCACCCAGTCTTTTTTCCAGCTCGGCAACACGTTGTGAAAGCCGATCGATATCGGGATCGCGTTCAGATGGAGGAAGATGAGATTTCATTCCCCACCCGCGCTCAGGCTGGTAGAGAGTGGCCCAGATCCACAGGAATGGCCAGATAACATGCAGCGTAAACAGGCTCACCCACCCGGCGGTATGGATGGCATCAGCGTGGGGATGATTACGTTTTTTAGCCATTAAATAGGGAATATCATGAATCGCGATAATTCCATAAAAGAGAACCAGAAAAACGAAGATCAATACACCCAGCGCAAAATAGTTGAGAAACATATGTGCCTCACTAAACACGACGTCAGCTCATCAATGATATAAAATGGTAAGCAACCAAATTAATTAATGAAATTTAAGTAAAAGGAAAATGCACTTATAATTTAAGGCCGGGGAGTATTGTTTTTAGTTATTCTCCTTGCAAGTTTTTAAGCGTGACAAAATATATCCTGAAGAACTATAGACTTATCTTTACATGTTGAGCTTAAGCCACATTCTGACTTTTTTCCATACGGTACGCCGATGATGTTTTTTCATTCTGCAGCCTGTTTACCGACGCCGGCCACAGTGCGAGCGAGCAGAGTTTGCCGGCGATCACATCCGCAAAATTCAGCGAATTATTTTTTGTGAACAAAGTCACAATATCGAGACAAACTGAAAACAATATTATGTGATGTAATTCACATTAATTAGCCTAATCAGGCGAATTTTGACCCATTGTCTTTTTTTTGCACACCCATTTTGTGATGCACGTCACTACAAATACCTGCCAGATACCTATATTCATGTGATCAGAATCACACTAAAACCCACCGACTGGACAGTTTAACGATTCAGTGCCAGATTCGCTTTATCAATCAGGGTCCGGCGACCTCTGCCGCCATATTCACAACAAGCCTCGGGCTTTTAGCCTACGCGATAAGCAAAACAGAAGAAGGGGTGTTTTATGTCATCCGATATCAAGATCAAGGTGCAAAGCTTTGGTCGTTTCCTCAGCAATATGGTGATGCCAAACATCGGCGCGTTTATCGCGTGGGGTATCATCACCGCATTATTCATACCGACAGGGTGGTTACCGAATGAGACGCTGGCGAAGTTAGTCGGCCCGATGATCACCTACCTGCTGCCGCTGCTTATCGGCTATACCGGCGGTAAGTTAATTGGCGGTGAGCGTGGCGGCGTCGTCGGTGCCATTACCACCATGGGCGTCATCGTCGGCGCGGACATGCCGATGTTCCTCGGCGCCATGATCGCAGGTCCACTGGGCGGCTGGGCGATTAAACATTTTGATAGCTGGGTAGACGGTAAGATTAAGTCCGGTTTCGAGATGCTGGTGAACAACTTCTCCGCCGGTATTATCGGGATGATCCTCGCCATTCTGGCATTCCTCGGCATTGGCCCGGCGGTTGAAGTCCTGTCCAAAATTCTGGCGGCGGGCGTTAACTTCATGGTTGTCCATGACATGCTGCCGCTGGCATCTATCTTCGTTGAACCGGCGAAAATCCTGTTCCTGAACAATGCTATCAACCACGGTATCTTCTCGCCGCTGGGTATTCAGCAGTCTCATGAGCTGGGCAAATCAATCTTCTTCCTGATTGAAGCCAACCCGGGCCCGGGGATGGGCGTACTGCTGGCATACATGTTCTTTGGTCGCGGTAACGCGAAGCAGTCTGCAGGCGGTGCGGCAATCATCCACTTCCTGGGCGGTATCCACGAAATCTACTTCCCGTACGTACTGATGAACCCGCGTCTGATCCTTGCCGTTATTCTCGGCGGTATGACCGGCGTGTTCACCCTGACTATCCTCAACGGCGGTCTGGTTTCTCCTGCTTCCCCAGGTTCTATCCTTGCGGTGCTGGCGATGACGCCGAAAGGGGCGTACTTCGCTAACATCGCGGCCATTATTGCCGCAATGGCCGTCTCCTTTGTGGTCTCCGCCATTCTGCTGAAAACCAGCAAAGTGAAAGAAGAAGATGATATCGATGCTGCGACCCGTCGCATGCAGGATATGAAAGCTGAATCCAAAGGCGCGGCTACTCCGCTGTCTGCAGGTGCCGTGGCTAACGATCTGAGCCACGTGCGCAAAATCATCGTGGCCTGCGATGCCGGCATGGGTTCCAGCGCCATGGGTGCCGGGGTGCTGCGTAAAAAAGTGCAGGATGCGGGGCTGGGCAATATCTCCGTCACCAACTGCGCCATTAACAACCTGCCGCCGGATGTCGACCTGGTGATTACCCACCGCGATCTGACCGAGCGGGCGATGCGCCAGGTGCCGCAGGCCCAGCACATTTCGCTGACCAACTTCCTCGACAGCGGCCTGTACACCAGCCTGACCGAGCGTCTGGTTGCGGCGCAGCGCCATACTGACAACGAAGAGAAAGTCCGCGGCAGTCTGAAAGACAGCTTCGAGGCCGCCGATACAAATCTGTTTAAGCTTGGCGCAGAGAATATCTTCCTCGGTCGCAAAGCGGCGACCAAAGAAGAGGCGATCCGCTTTGCGGGCGAGCAGCTGGTGAAAGGCGGCTACGTTGAGCCTGAATATGTCCAGGCGATGCTGGATCGTGAAAAACTGACCTCCACCTATCTGGGCGAGTCCATCGCGGTACCACACGGCACGATTGAAGCTAAAGATCGCGTCCTGAAGACCGGCGTAGTGTTCTGCCAGTATCCGGAAGGGGTTCGCTTTGGCGAAGACGAAGATGACGTAGCCCGTCTGGTTATCGGTATCGCGGCACGCAATAACGAGCACATTCACGTGATTACCAGCCTGACTAACGCGCTGGATGATGAGTCGGTGATTGAGCGCCTGACCCGCACCACCAGCGTTGAAGAAGTGCTGGCGCTGCTGAAAGGCACCAAAGCGTAAACGGTCCCGGCCACGCCGGGAGACGAATCACCCTCTCTCTCTGACTGGAGAGAGAGGGTTCGGGTGAGGGGCAAGCCTCACCCGAACCCTCTCAGGTAAAAACATTAATGAAGGTTAATACTATGAATGCATTACATTTTGGCGCAGGTAATATCGGACGTGGCTTCATCGGCAAATTGCTGGCTGACGCGGGGATCGCGTTAACATTCGCCGATGTGAATCAGGTGGTACTTGACGCCCTGAATGCCCGTCATAGCTATCAGGTTCACGTCGTCGGTGAAAACGAGCAGGTCGATACCGTTTCCGGCGTCAATGCCGTCAGCAGCATCGGCGATGAAGTGATTGACCTGATTGCCCGCGTTGACCTGATCACCACCGCCGTCGGCCCGGTTGTGCTGGAGCGCATTGCGCCGGCTATAGCGCAGGGGCTGGCGAAGCGTAAAGCGCAGGGACTTACCGCCCCGCTAAACATCATTGCCTGTGAAAACATGGTGCGCGGAACCACACAGCTTAAAGGCCACGTGTTTAACGCTCTGGCGGAAGAAGACAAAGCCTGGGTAGAGGCCAACGTCGGCTTTGTCGATTCCGCCGTTGACCGTATTGTTCCCCCGTCCGCCTCTGCGACGCATGACCCGCTGGAAGTGACCGTGGAAACCTTCAGCGAGTGGATCGTCGATAAAACTCAGTTTAAAGGCACTTTGCCGGCGATCCCTGGCATGGAATTAACCGACAACCTGATGGCATTTGTCGAACGTAAGCTATTCACCTTAAACACCGGACATGCTATAACCGCCTACCTCGGAAAACTGGCCGGGCACCAGACGATCCGCGACGCGATTCTCGATGAGAACATTCGCGCCGTGGTGAAAGGGGCGATGGAAGAGAGCGGCGCGGTACTGATCAAGCGCTACGGCTTTGATGCACAGAAGCACGCCGCCTACATCCAGAAAATCCTCGGCCGTTTCGAGAATCCGTACCTGAAAGATGACGTTGAGCGCGTAGGTCGTCAGCCGCTGCGTAAACTGAGCGCGGGCGATCGTCTGATTAAGCCGCTGCTTGGTACGCTGGAATATGCTCTGCCGCACGTCAATCTGGTCAAAGGGATCGCTGCGGCAATGCACTTCCGCAGCGAAGAAGACCCGCAGGCGCAGGAGCTGGCAGCCTTGATTAACGAGAAGGGCCCCCAGGCTGCGCTGGCACAGATTTCTGGTCTGGATGCAGCAAGTGCCGTGGTGACCGAGGCCGTTAACGACTACAACGCCACCAAATGAGGCAAGACCTGGCGCGGTACGAACCGCGCCCATTACTACTCCTGTCAGATATGCAGGCAATAATGGAAGAAACACAGGCATTTGAAAACCGCGTGCTTGAGCGTCTGAATGCTGGCAAAACCGTACGAAGCTTCCTGATCGCCACCGTCGAGCTACTCACGGAAGCGGTCAATATTCTGGTGCTTCAGGTGTTCCGTAAAGACGACTACGCGGTGAAATACGCAGTGGAGCCATTGCTGGATGGCGATGGGCCGCTGGGGGACCTTTCTGTACGCCTGAAGCTGATTTACGGCCTTGGGGTGATTAGCCGCGCCGAATACGAAGACGCCGAGCTGCTGATGGCCCTGCGTGAAGAGTTGAATCACGACGGAAATGAGTACAGTTTTACCGATGATGAGATTCTTGGGCCTTTTGGCGAACTGCATTGTGTGACCGCCCTGCCGCCGACGCCGCTGTTTGATGACAGCGACGAAGAACTGCTGGCAATGCAGAAGCTGCGCTACCAGCAGGTTGTACGTTCAACAATGATGCTGTCTCTGACCGAGCTGATTTCCCGAATCAGCTTGAAAAAAGCCTTTCAGAAATCAACGCTCTGACCCGGATTCCACCTGGTCACAAGCCGGCCGGTAAAGCTGCCTGTAATACTCCAGACGACTCAGATACAGCGCCTCTTTGTTCTGCGGAATTTCCCGCGGCACGTTCTGCAAACGCGGGGATTTTTTCAGATACTCCATAAAAGCCTGGCTTGAAGCCATAAAATCAACTGTCTTGTCGATAATACGCGGTACGCCGTCACCGATTTTTGCCATCTCGCCCTCCAGTTTTCAGGGATCATCCTGTAAAGGATTAGCGAAAAGCGAGGTCAGGGTTGAGGAAAACGTGCGGTATAGACGACAGACTTCACAGAGATGAAAAACAGGCCACTCTTAGTCATAATATTATTAACATTCATATAATTAGAAATCATTACCTCTGAGACTTCCGCGGAAAAAACGCCGGATTGTGGATAAATGACTACCCACAACAGAAGTCACAGCACATACTATATGTTGTCGAAATCCCTTTATTAATAGATTAAGTCATCATGAAAGAAGTCGAAAAGAATGAAATCAAGCGTTTGAGCGACCGCCTCGACGCCATCCGCCACCAGCAGGCAGACCTGTCTCTGGTGGAAGCTGCGGACAAATACGCCGAGCTGGAAAAAGAAAAAATGACCCTCGAAGCCGAAATTATTCGCCTGCGCGAAGTTCAGGGCCAGAAACTGAGCAAAGAAGCGCAGAAGCTGATGAGCCTGCCGCATCGCCGCGCGATTACGAAAAAAGAGCAGGCCGATATGGGCAAGCTGAAGAAAAGCGTTCGCGGACTGGTGATTGTTCATCCGATGACCGCCCTCGGTCGCGAGATGAACCTCAAAGAAATGACCGGCTTCGCTAAAACCGAGTTCTAATCTTTTAGTCCCGAGGCCTCCCCGGTGGCGCTGCGCTGACCGGGGCTACGGAAACACATTCGCTGCCAGTCGCTGGCCGGACAGGCGTATCAGGCGCCGTGTCCGGGAATCCCCCTCCCTCCCGTGTAGTGCTACGCTAACCATGGCTACGGGAACACATACGCTGCCAGCCGCTGGCCGGACAGGCGTATCAGGCGCCGTGTCCGGGAATCCCCTTCCCTCCCGTGTAGTGCTACGCTCACCGGGGCTACGGGAATACATTCGCTGCCAGCCGCTGGCCGGACAGGCGTATCAGGCGCCGTGTCCGGGAATCCCCCTCCCTCCCGTGTAGTGCTACGCTCACCGGGGCTACGGAAACACATTCGCTGCCAGTCACTGGCCGGACAGGCGCTGATTCACCTGTCATTCACATCCATGATCTTTCTCTCTGCCCTATTGGCCCTACCAATTATTTCTTAAACCACTCAACGGTTCACATATCCATCATTTTTAGTCACAGATATATTGCCTGCCAATAACATTTGGTTAACCATTCGTTGTCGTTAACCCTACAACTCAATTTTGGCTGGGCCAGTTTTACAAAAGATGTGATCTGCAAGGAGCGCAGACTCAGCACCACATCTTTGCGGCCCGATGGAGACCTGCATGAACCTCTGGCAACAAAATTACGATCCGGCCGGTAATATCTGGCTCTCAAGTCTTATCGCCTCGTTACCGATTCTGTTTTTCTTTTTTGCCCTGATAAAGCTCAAGCTCAAAGGGTACCTGGCGGCGACATGGACCGTGGCCATTGCGCTGTCGGTCGCGCTGCTGTTCTATAAGATGCCCGTTGACCGCGCGCTGACTTCCGTGGTCTACGGCTTCTTTTACGGCCTGTGGCCCATCGCATGGATTATTATCGCCGCGGTTTTCGTCTATAAAATTTCGGTCAAGACCGGACAGTTCGACATTATTCGCTCGTCGATTCTCTCGATTACCCCTGACCAGCGCCTGCAGATGCTGATTGTCGGCTTCTCCTTCGGGGCTTTCCTCGAAGGTGCGGCCGGCTTTGGCGCTCCGGTGGCGATTACCGCCGCGCTGCTGGTCGGCCTGGGCTTTAACCCGCTGTATGCGGCGGGGCTGTGTCTGATTGTCAACACCGCGCCGGTGGCCTTTGGTGCGATGGGCATTCCGATTCTGGTCGCCGGCCAGGTCACCGGTATCGACAGCTTTGCCATCGGCCAGATGGTCGGTCGTCAACTGCCGTTCCTGACCATCATCGTCCTGTTCTGGATTATGGCGATTATGGACGGCTGGCGCGGTATCAAAGAGACCTGGCCGGCGGTCATGGTCGCCGGTGGCTCGTTCGCCATCGCGCAGTACCTCAGCTCTAACTTCCTTGGCCCGGAACTGCCGGATATCATCTCCTCTCTGGTGTCGCTGGTTTGCCTGACCCTGTTCCTCAAACGCTGGCAGCCGGTCCGTATCTTCCGCTTCGGCGATATGGGCGCCGCCCAGGTCGATCAAACGCTGGCGCGCACCCATTACAGCGCCGGGCAGGTCGTCCGCGCCTGGTCGCCGTTCCTGTTCCTGACCGCCACCGTGACTTTGTGGAGCATCCCGCCGTTTAAGGCCCTGTTTGCTCCCGGCGGGGCGATGTATGACTTCGTCATCAATATCTCCGTGCCATTCCTCGATAAAATGGTGGCCCGCATGCCGCCGGTTGTCAGCGCAGCCACCCCTTACGCTGCGGTGTATAAGTTCGACTGGCTGTCTGCCACCGGCACCGCCATCCTGTTTGCGGCTATACTTTCCATCGTCTGGCTGCGTATGAAGCCAAAAGATGCGCTGGTCACCTTTGGCAGCACGTTAAAAGAACTGGCTCTGCCGATTTACTCCATCGGCATGGTGCTGGCGTTCGCCTTTATCTCAAACTATTCCGGGCTATCGTCGACGCTGGCCCTCGCGCTGGCGCACACCGGCCACGCGTTTACCTTCTTCTCGCCGTTCCTCGGCTGGCTGGGGGTGTTCCTGACCGGTTCAGACACTTCGTCTAACGCGCTGTTCGCCGCGCTGCAGGCAACCGCGGCACAGCAGATCGGCGTCTCCGATATTCTGCTGGTCGCGGCCAACACCACCGGCGGCGTCACCGGCAAAATGATTTCGCCGCAGTCCATTGCCATCGCCTGTGCGGCGGTAGGCCTGGTGGGGAAAGAGTCGGACCTGTTCCGCTTTACCGTAAAACACAGCCTGATCTTTACCTGCATGGTTGGCGTTATTACCACGCTACAGGCCTATGTCTTAACCTGGATGATCCCATGATAGTGATGCCCCGGCGCCTTGCAGACGATGTAGCCCGTCGTGTGCGGGCGCTGATTGAAGAACAGAAGCTGGAGGCGGGCATGCGACTGCCCGCCGAGCGCCAGCTGGCCGCCCTGCTTGGCGTATCGCGCAACTCGCTGCGCGAAGCGCTGGCGATGCTGGTGAACGAAGGCCTGCTGGTCAGCCGCCGCGGCGGCGGGACTTTCGTGCGCTGGCAGCACGAAGCGTGGTCGGAACAGAATATCGTTCAGCCGCTAAAAACGCTGCTCGCCGACGATCCCGATTACAGCTTTGATATTCTGGAAGCCCGCCACGCCATCGAAGCCAGCACGGCCTGGCATGCGGCGATGCGCGCCACCGACGCCGAAAAAGAGCGCATTCGCCTGTGCTTTGAAGCGACCCAGAGCGAAGACCCGGACCTGGCCTCGCAGGCTGACGTTCGCTTTCATCTGGCGATTGCCGAAGCCTCGCATAATGTGGTGCTGCTACAAACCATGCGCGGCTTTTTCGATCTCCTGCAATCCTCGGTCAAACAGAGCCGCCAGCGGATGTACCTTGTCCCGCCGGTATTCGCCCGTCTGACTGAGCAGCACCAGGCCGTGATGGAGGCCATTTTCGCCGGTGACGCCGAAGGCGCGCGTCAGGCGATGATGGCGCATTTAGGCTTTGTCCACGCCACGATTAAACACTTTGATGAAGACCAGGCCCGCCAGGCGCGAATTACCCGCCTGCCCGGTGACCACAATGAAAATGCCAGGGAGAACCCGTGATGATTATTTCAGCCGCCAGCGACTATCGCGCAGCCGCACAGCGAATCCTGCCACCGTTCCTGTTCCACTATATCGACGGCGGCGCCTATGCCGAGCACACGCTGCGCCGCAACGTTGAAGACCTGTCTGATGTGGCGCTCCGCCAGCGGGTGCTGAAGAATATGTCGGACCTGAGCCTGGAGACGACGCTGTTCAAAGAAAAGCTCTCCATGCCGGTGGCGCTGGCACCGGTCGGGCTATGCGGGATGTACGCTCGCCGCGGTGAAGTACAGGCGGCAGGCGCCGCGGATGATAAAGGCATTCCGTTTACCCTCTCCACCGTTTCCGTGTGCCCGATTGAAGAGGTCGCTCCGACCATCAAGCGCCCGATGTGGTTCCAGCTGTATGTCCTGCGCGATCGCGGCTTTATGCGCAATGCGCTGGAGCGCGCCAAGGCTGCGGGCTGTTCAACTCTGGTCTTTACCGTTGATATGCCGACGCCGGGCGCCCGCTATCGCGATGCCCATTCCGGCATGAGCGGCCCGAATGCGGCGATGCGCCGCTACTGGCAGGCGATGACCCACCCGCAGTGGGCATGGGACGTTGGCTTAAACGGCCGCCCGCATGACCTCGGCAATATTTCCGCCTATCTGGGTAAGCCGACCGGACTTGAGGACTACATTGGCTGGCTGGCCAACAACTTCGATCCGTCCATTTCCTGGAAAGACCTTGAGTGGATCCGCGAATTCTGGGACGGCCCGATGGTGATCAAGGGGATCCTCGATCCGCAGGATGCGCGGGATGCGGTGCGCTTCGGCGCCGACGGGATCGTGGTCTCCAACCACGGCGGCCGCCAGCTCGACGGCGTTCTCTCCTCAGCCCGTGCGCTGCCGGCCATCGCCGATGCGGTAAAAGGCGATATCACCATCCTCGCCGACAGTGGTATTCGTAACGGTCTCGATGTGGTGCGCATGATCGCGCTGGGCGCCGATAGCGTGCTGCTGGGCCGCGCCTATCTGTACGCGCTGGCTACCCACGGTAAGCAGGGCGTAGCCAACCTGCTGAATCTGATCGAGAAAGAGATGAAGGTGGCGATGACCCTGACCGGAACCAAAACCATTGGTGAAATCAGCCGCGACTCTCTGGTTCAGAACGCCGACGCGCTGCAAACCTTCAATGCGATTAAGCAGGGTAACGCTGCGTAATCCCCCCGCCCGGCGCTCACCCACAGGGATGAGGGCCGGGCAAATATCTGCTATTCTGCCCGCGCGATTAAGAGCCTAATGAGACAGGGCAGCATGCTGAACATTGTACTATTCGAACCTGAGATCCCGCCAAATACCGGGAACATCATCCGCCTGTGCGCCAACACCGGCTTCAATCTGCATATTATTGAGCCGATGGGTTTCACCTGGGACGATAAACGCCTGCGTCGCGCCGGGCTGGATTACCATGAATTTACCGCCGTTCAGCGCCATCGTGATTATGCTGCCTTCGTGGAAAGCGCCAGGCCGCAGCGCCTGTTCGCCCTGACCACGAAAGGCACACCGGCTCACAGCGCGGTCAGCTATCAGGATGGCGATTTTTTGATGTTTGGCCCGGAAACGCGCGGCCTGCCGGCCAGCATTCTTGATGCCCTGCCGGCACAGCAGAAAATCCGTATTCCGATGATGCCGGACAGCCGCAGTATGAACCTGTCAAATGCGGTGTCGGTGGTGGTGTACGAGGCCTGGCGCCAGCTGGGGTATCCGGGCGCGCTATTGCGCAGTTAGCCTGAGTCATTCCCGGATTGCGGCGCGCTGCGCCTTATCCGGGCGACCCGATGTCACGGGTCCGTAGCCCGGCTAAGCGCCAGCCGGGGGAAAGCAGTAGGGCAGCGGATTCCGCGATAGCGGCGCAGGCGTCCGATCCTCGCTACGCAGGCAGCGCGTTATCGGGATAGCCCGCTTCTAGATACCATCGCCGTACTCAAAGGTATGGTGAATACCATTAAAGTGCTGATCCATATCCATCGCCGGCTTGTCGCTCTCTGGTTTACCGACGATACGCGCCGGTACGCCTGCAGCGGTGGTGTGCGGCGGTACGGGCTGTAGCACCACGGAACCGGCGCCAATTTTCGCCCCCCGACCCACTTCGATATTGCCGAGGATCTTCGCGCCGGCGCCAATCATCACGCCTTCACGGATTTTCGGGTGACGATCGCCGCTGGTTTTACCGGTACCGCCGAGGGTCACGGACTGCAGAATCGACACGTCGTCCTCAATCACCGCCGTTTCGCCAACCACAATACCGGTAGCGTGATCGAGCATAATCCCGCGGCCAATTTTCGCCGCCGGATGGATATCCACCTGGAAAGAAACGGAAACCTGATTTTGCAGGAAAATCGCCAGCGCCCGGCGCCCCTGATTCCACAGCCAGTGGCCAATGCGATAGGCCTGCAGCGCGTGGAAACCTTTCAGGTACAGCAGCGGCGTGGAGTACTTATCGACCGCCGGGTCGCGGGTGCGCACGGCCTGAATATCGCAGGCGGCGGAGGCGATCATCTCCGGATCGGCGGCATAGGCCTCTTCCACCACCTCACGAATGGCGATGGCGGGCATAATCGGCGACGCCAGCTTATTCGCCAGCATATAGCTCAGGGCGCTGCCCAGATTTTCGTGCTTGAGGAGCGTTGCGTGGTAAAAACTGGCGAGCATAGGCTCACAGTCGGCCAGAGCCCGGGCTTCGGCTTTAATATTGTTCCAGACGATATCCAGTTCTTCACACGGCATTGCTGACTCCAGGCGATAGCAGAATGACCGGCCAGTTCTACGCTGACCGGGTCATCGAGGTGACAAAGGTTCCTTTAAGCTTAATTGCTGCGCTCGTCCTTGCGTGCGCGGCCTAATAAAGTCAATGCTGCCTCGCGCGCAATTTTTCCGCAATACAATACCTGATAAATTTCCTCGGTTATTGGCATTTCGACACCTAAACGCTGTGCCAGAACGCGAACTTCCTTGGTATTGCGATAGCCTTCAACCACCTGTCCAATCTTATCCTGCGCGCTTTGCACATCCATACCCTGGCCGAGCATCATGCCAAAGCGGCGGTTACGCGATTGGTTATCGGTACAGGTCAGCACCAGATCGCCCAGCCCCGCCATCCCCATAAAGGTTTCCGGATCGGCGCCCAGCGCGGTACCGAGACGCGACATTTCAACCAGACCACGGGTTATCAGGGCCGTACGCGCATTGGCGCCAAAGCCGATGCCGTCAGACATCCCGGCGCCAATGGCGATGACGTTTTTCACCGCCCCGCCAAGCTGCACGCCGATAAAATCCGGGTTGATATAGACGCGGAAGCTTTTACCGCAGTGCAGCAAGCGCTGCAGGTCGTCGGCAAATTGCGGCTCCGTGGATGCCAGCGAAATGGCCGTCGGCAGCCCTGCCGCCAGCTCTTTGGCGAAGGTCGGGCCGGAAATAACCGCCAGCGGGATCGTGTCGCCCAGCGCTTCGCGCGCGACATCCTGCAGCAGGCGACCGGTTTCAGCCTCAAGGCCTTTCGTCGCCCAGACCAGGCGCGCATCCGGACGCATCAGCGGTTTAATCTGTCGCAGAACCTCACCAAAGACGTGGCTTGGCACCACAACCAGAATGTCGCGGCTGGCAGCCAGCGCGGCAGACAGATCGCTTTCAAGATGAAGCGTGTCAGGGAAAGGGACGTCAGGAAGGAAAGCGGCATTGCAGCGGTCATGTTGCAGCGTCGCGATATGTTTCGGGTCATGGCCCCAGAGCACAACATCGTGGCCATTTCTTGCCAGTGTGATGGCAAGAGCGGTGCCGTATGAGCCGGCACCGATCACAGTCATTGCAGCATTAAGTGCGTTCATCAGGCATCCTGATGTTGTTCGGCACCTTCGCCAGCTTGCTGCTGCAGATAGTTCATGAACAGCGCATCGAAGTTCACTGGCGCAAGGTTCAGTTGCGGGAAGGTACCGCGAGACACCAGGCTGGTAATGCACTCACGAGCATACGGGAACAGAATGTTCGGGCAGTATGCGCCGAGGCAATGCGCCATCTGGTTGCCGTCAATGCCGTCGATAGAGAAGATGCCGCCCTGCTGTACTTCACACAGGAACGCGGTTTCTTCGCCCAGCGCAGCGGTTACGGTTACGCGCAGCACCACTTCGTAGACGCCTTCAGCCAGCTGGCTGGAAGCGGTGTCCAGATCAAGTTTAACTTCCGGCTGCCAGTCTTTCTGGAAAACTTGCGGCGCATTTGGCGCTTCAAAGGAAATATCCTTGGTATAGATACGCTGGATCTGGAAAGTCATTTCGGTGCTGTTTTGTTCTGACATAGTAAAACCCTTTCGTGTTGTCCTTAAATACGCCTACCCGGCCTGGGTGGACGCAAAATTAGCGCAGCAGGGGATCAAGTCCACCACGTGAATCAAGCGCATACAAGTCGTCACAGCCGCCAATGTGCTGCTCATCAATAAAAATCTGCGGAACCGTCGTGCGACCGCTGCGTTGAATCATCTCTTCACGCTTCGCGGCATTGCCATCAATCGGCAGTTCATTGAACGTTACGCCTTTGCTGTTCAGCAGTGCTTTCGCACGGATACAGAACGGACAGGTCGCTTTGGTGTAGATATCAATATTGGCCATGACTTCACTCCTGTTTTTACCCGCAGGATGTTACGCCGCAGACAAGGCTGCCCCCAACGGATCGCCGCAGCGGGGGAAACCTGACTACGTCATAAAGACGTGGGTAAATTTATTTGCCGCGTACCAGCGGAAGGTTTTCGCCGCTCCAGCCAGCGATGCCTTCTTTCAGTACAAAGACCTTTTCGAATCCGGCTTTATTCAGCGCGCTGGCAGGCTCTTGCGCCTGCATACCGGAACCGTCTACCACTATAATGGGTTGTGCTTTGTGTTTTTCCAACTCACCAACGTTATTTGCCTTGATTTCGGTCGGCAGCAGGTTGATGGAGCCCGCGATATGGCCTTTACGGAAGTCGTCACGCTGACGCAGGTCGACAACCACGGCATCTTCTTTGTTGATCAGACGCGTCGCTTCACCACGGGTAATGACTTTAACTTTCGACATCAGCCCCTTAAAGGTGGTGAACAGCACCGCCACCAGCAGCGCGATCCACGCGATGCTCAGGACGGGGTGACGGCCGACGAATTGCATAATTTCTTGCATGGGGGGTTACAACTCCCGACTAAGTGATAAAAAAACCAGGGAAGGAGTATACCTGTGCATTGCGGCAAATACAGCCAGTGAGCGCGATGTAATGTATTTTCTGCGGCCCGTCACGAAAAAATCCCCTTCCGACGACTTTCGTGCGGGCCCGACGCTCTCTTTCTTTGATCTTTTACGGTGCTTTGAACGATTCAGCTGTAGTAAAATTACGCAAATTTTCTGTCTTTGAGCATGAGGTTGTCGCAATGTCGAATTCTAAAAAGCCGATGGTACTGGTCATTCTTGATGGCTATGGCTATCGTGAAGACCAGCAGGATAACGCGATTTATAGCGCGAAAACGCCAGTCATGGACGCATTGTGGGCGAAACGTCCCCATACGCTGATTGATGCTTCTGGCCTGGAGGTTGGTCTGCCGGATCGCCAGATGGGCAACTCTGAAGTGGGTCACGTTAACCTCGGCGCCGGTCGTATCGTTTACCAGGATCTGACCCGTCTTGATGTCGAAATCAAAGAACGCACGTTCTTTGCAAATCCGGTGCTGACCGCCGCGGTCGACAAAGCCGTTGCTGCGGGTAAAGCAGTGCACATTATGGGCCTGATGTCCCCTGGCGGCGTTCACAGCCACGAAGACCACATTATGGCGATGGTAGAGCTGGCCGCCGAGCGCGGAGCAGAAAAAATCTACCTGCACGCTTTCCTCGATGGCCGCGACACGCCGCCGCGCAGCGCTGAAAACTCCCTGGCGAAATTTGAAGAAAAATTTGCCGCTCTAGGTAAAGGCCGCGTGGCTTCCATTATTGGCCGCTACTACGCCATGGACCGCGACAATCGCTGGGACCGCGTTGAGCAGGCATATGATCTGATGACCCTGGCGAAGGGCGAGTTCCAGGCCGACACCGCCGTTGCCGGTCTGCAGGCCGCTTACGCTCGCGATGAAAACGATGAATTCGTGAAGGCGACCGTGATCCGTGCCGAAGGCCAGGCCGATGCCGCGATGGAAGACGGCGACGCGCTGATTTTCATGAACTTCCGTGCTGACCGCGCCCGTGAAATCACCCGCGCCTTCGTCAACGCCGATTTCGACGGTTTCGCCCGTAAGAAAGAGGTCAAACTCGACTTCGTGATGCTGACCGAATATGCCGCCGACATTAAAGTCGCCTGCGCATACCCGCCGGCGTCCCTGGCCAATACCTTCGGCGAGTGGATGGCAAAGAACGACAAGACTCAGCTGCGCATCTCCGAAACCGAGAAATACGCGCACGTGACCTTCTTCTTTAACGGCGGCGTTGAAGAGCCGTTCAAAGGCGAAGATCGTATTCTGATTAACTCGCCGAAAGTCGCAACCTACGACCTGCAGCCGGAAATGAGCTCCGCCGAGCTGACCGAAAAACTGGTTGCTGCTATCAAGGGCGGTCAGTACGACACCATCATCTGTAACTATCCGAACGGCGATATGGTCGGTCATACCGGCGTCATGGAAGCGGCAATTAAAGCCGTTGAAACGCTGGACAACTGCATCGATCAGGTTGCCAAAGCGGTAGAATCCGTCGGCGGCCAGCTGCTGATTACCGCCGATCACGGTAACGCTGAACAGATGCGCGATCCGGCAACCGGCCAGGCCCACACGGCCCATACCAACCTGCCGGTACCGCTGATCTACGTTGGCGATAAAGCCGTGAAAGTCGCCGAAGGTGGCAAGCTTTCCGATATCGCGCCAACCATGTTGTCGCTGATGGGAATGGAAATCCCGCAAGAGATGACTGGCAAGCCGCTGTTCATCGTGGAATAATCCTTCCCCATGAGGGGAAAGGCGACTTATTCAAATACATGGATCGCAACGGCTGTTCGATCCGTCCTTTACGCCAGCGCACTCAGCGCTGGCGTATTGCTGTGCGCCGCACCTGCTCAGGCGGATGACCGCGACCAGCTCAAATCTATTCAGGCCGATATCGCCGCAAAGCAGCGGGCGATCAAGCAACAGCAACAGCAACGCGCCTCCCTGCTTGCCCAGCTCAAAGCACAGGAAGAGGCCATCTCTGCCGCCGCCCGCAAACTGCGTGAAACCCAGGATACCCTGAACCAGCTGAATAAGCAGATTGACGAAATGAACGCTTCAATCGCAAAGCTGGAACGTCAGCGCGCCACTCAGGAGCGTAACCTGTCGGCGCAGCTTGATGCCGCGTTCCGTCAGGGGCCGCATACCGGGATGCAAATGATCCTCAGCGGTGAAGAGGGTCAGCGTAACCAGCGCATGCAGGTTTACTACGGTTATCTTAACCAGGCCCGCCAGGAGACCATCGCCCAGCTGAAACAGACGCGTGAAGAGGTCGCCGCGCAAAAGGCGGAGCTGGAAGAAAAGCAGAGCCAACAGCAGACGCTGGTTTACGAGCAGCGCGCACAGCAGGCAAAACTGGAACAGGCGCGGAACGAACGTAAGAAAACCCTTTCAGGCCTTGAATCGTCTATTCAGCAAGGTCAGCAGCAGCTGGGCGAAATGCGGGCCAACGAATCGCGCCTGCGCGGTCGGATCGCGCAAGCAGAAGCCGCAGCGAAGGCCCGCGCAGAGCGAGAAGCTCGCGAGGCTCAGGCCGTGCGCGATCGTCAGCAGGATGCATCCCGTAAAGGTACCACCTACAAACCGACCGAAAGCGAGCGTTCGCTGATGTCCCGCACCGGCGGTCTGGGCTCTCCGCGCGGTCAGGCCTACTGGCCGGTTCGCGGAACGTTGCTTCATCGTTATGGCGAACAGCTGCAAGGTGAACTACGTTGGAAAGGGATGGTTATCGCTGCGTCTGAAGGTACCGAGGTCAAGGCAATTGCCGATGGCCGGGTGATTCTCGCCGACTGGCTACAGGGCTACGGCCTGGTTGTGGTCGTTGAACACGGTAAAGGCGATATGAGCCTTTACGGCTATAACCAAAGCGCGCTGGTCAGCGTCGGCACTCAGGTCCGGGCGGGCCAGCCGATTGCTCTCGTAGGCAGCAGCGGCGGTCAGGGCCGTCCGTCGCTCTATTTCGAAATTCGTCGCCAGGGTCAGGCGGTCAATCCACAGCCGTGGTTGGGAAGATAAGTTTTGCTTCAATTTCGCAGAATTGCATTCGCGGTAGCCGGTACGCTGGCTATGGCATCGCCGGCATTTGCCGGTAAACTCTCCATTGTTATTGACGACTTTGGCTATCGTCCACAGACTGAAAATCAGGTACTGGCGCTGCCAGCAACCATCTCCGTCGCCGTCTTACCCAACGCGCCACACGCCCGTGAAATGGCGACTAAAGCGCACAATCTCGGCCACGAGGTGCTTATTCACCTGCCGATGGCGCCGCTCAGCAAGCAACCGCTGGAAAAAGATACGCTGCGCCCGGATATGAGCAGCGACGAGATCGAGCGCATCATCCGCGACGCCTATGGCAAAGTGCCGTACGCCGTGGGCCTGAACAATCATATGGGCAGCGCGATGACCTCCAGCCTGTTCGGAATGCAAAAGGTGATGCAGGCGCTGGAGCGCTACAATCTCTATTTCCTCGACAGCGTTACCATCGGCAACACCCAGGCCATGCGCGCGGCGCAGGGTACCGGTGTGAAGGTGATCAAGCGTAAGGTGTTCCTCGATGACACGCAGAATGAGGCCGATATTCGCGTGCAGTTCAACCGTGCCATCGCGCTGGCGCGCCGCAACGGTTCCGCCATTGCTATTGGTCATCCGCACCCCACCACGGTGCGCGTCCTGCAGCAAATGGTCTATAACCTGCCGCCGGATATCACCCTGGTGCGTCCGAGCAACCTGCTGAACGAGCCGCAGGTCGATACCTCAAGGCCCGACAGCGGGCTACCGCCGTCGAAAACGACGCCGCCAACATCGCCGCGTAACCCGTTCCGCGGCGTGAAGTTCTGTAAACCGAAGCATCCGCCGGAGCCGGTATACGCCAGCCGCTTCTTCAGCATCCTGAGCGAAAGTATCCGCCAGAGCCCTCTGGTGCAGTACTACCAGCTGAAATGGCAGGGCTGGGACAACCCAACGAACTAAGCGGATCGGGAATCTGTTCGTTTTTCAGCGGCAGATTCCCGTTTATCTTCAAAGGCATACCAGGCTTTAAAATACTTCATAAAACTGTACAGGGTTGCATATAGCCCGGTCACGGCCCCCACCTTCCCATTCCGCCATGCCCCGCTAAACAGATACCACTTAAAAAAGGCGCCAATCGCGCTGATGATCCCGCGGCCCAGAGAGGGCCTGATCTTCTGATGTTTCACCAGCCGGGTGGTATAACTATTGAGCTTACTAAAGACTTCGTGCAGCGAATAAAAGGTATCGTGACGCACCCGACCCGGGAGTTTGAGGGATCGGGCGTGACCAACCACCTGATCGTCAACCGCGCGGTTGTTAAAGGCCGCCGTAGTACGATTGAATAAGCGAACCGGATAATCCGGCGATGAGACGGGATAAATAGTCCTGACGGGTTCGCCAAGCACATACCAGTAGCGCGGCAGGCGCCAGGCACAGGCGGGGTCGAGATCCTCGCCGGCTTTAAGCCTCAGAATCTCAGCGACAACCTCATTATCGAGAATTTCATCGCTATCCATGCACAGCACCCAGTCATGGCTGGCCAGCGTCGTCGCGTAGTTCATCTGCGCCCCGTGAGCGGTATAGGGGTGATGATGTACCGTCAGCCCAAACTGGCGACAGATATCCAGCGTCGCATCGGTGCTGCCTGAATCCACAACAATGCACTCATCCGCCACCTTCAGGAGCGGAGGTAAAACCTGGCCTAGCAGGCGGGCAGAATTACAGGTCAGTAAGCATACAGAGAGTTTAAGCATGGTGTTTATAAAATTAAACGGTAGTTAAACGAACTGTATAAACGAATAGGCCAAAAATCGATTTAGAAAAAGTGCGTTCACGATGAAGGATCTGTGAAATGTTATCCAAATCTAAATAAAAAAAAGCGCCCGCAGGCGCTCAGCGTATCTCAGCATAAAACCCGGCCGCAGCCGGGCTGCCGTTTTATCAGATTTAATCCCAGCTCAGCACCACTTTTCCGGACTGGCCGGAGCGCATCGCATCAAAGCCCTGCTGGAACTCATCGATGCCAAAACGGTGGGTAATGATCGGTGACAAATCCAGCCCGGACTGGATCAGTGCGGCCATCTTGTACCAGGTCTCGAACATTTCCCGGCCATAAATCCCTTTGATAAACAGCCCCTTGAAAATAACTTTTGTCCAGTCGATGGACATATCCGACGGCGGAATACCGAGCATCGCAATACGACCGCCGTGGTTCATGGTATCCAGCATGGTGCGGAATGCCGGCGGCGCGCCGGACATTTCCAGGCCCACGTCGAACCCTTCGGTCATCCCCAGTTCGGCCATCACATCGGTCAGGCTCTCTTGCGCAACATTCACAGCACGCGTCACGCCCATTTTACGCGCCAGACCCAGTCGATATTCGTTCACGTCAGTAATAACCACATTACGTGCGCCGACGTGTTTCGCGACCGCAGCCGCCATGATCCCAATCGGGCCTGCGCCGGATACCAGTACATCTTCGCCAACCAGATCGAACGAGAGCGCCGTGTGGACCGCGTTGCCAAACGGGTCAAAAATCGACGCCAGATCGTCAGAAATATTGTCCGGGATTTTGAAGGCATTGAAAGCCGGAATGACCAGATATTCCGCGAAACAGCCCGGACGGTTCACGCCTACGCCGATCGTGTTACGACACAGATGTGTACGGCCAGCACGGCAGTTGCGGCAGTGGCCGCAGGTAATATGCCCTTCGCCGGAAACGCGATCGCCAATCTTAAAGCCGCGTACTTCCTGGCCGATACCCACGACTTCACCCACGTACTCATGCCCTACTACCATCGGCACCGGGATGGTTTTTTGCGACCATTCATCCCAGTTATAAATGTGTACGTCGGTACCGCAAATCGCGGTCTTGCGGATTTTGATCAGCAGATCGTTATGGCCGACTTCCGGTTCCGGTACGTCGGTCATCCAGATGCCTTCTTCCGCTTTCAGTTTGGATAACGCTTTCATCTCACGCCCTCAGGCAATCACGCCCAGTTGTTTACCGATGCGGGTAAAGGCTTCTACCGCACGTTCAATTTGTTCAGGGGTATGCGCCGCAGACATCTGGGTGCGAATACGCGCCTGGCCTTTTGGTACCACCGGATAGAAGAACCCGGTGACGTAAATCCCTTCTTTTTGCAGCTCGCGCGCAAAGTTTTGCGCAATCACGGCTTCGCCCAGCATAACCGGGATAATCGCGTGGTCGGCACCGGCCAACGTAAAGCCCGCGGCGGTCATTTTTTCGCGGAACAGGCGCGCGTTGGACCACAGGCGATCGCGCAGTTCAGCACCGGATTCCACCATCTCCAGCACTTTGATAGAGGCAGCAACAATCGCCGGGGCCAGCGAGTTGGAGAACAGATACGGACGCGAACGCTGACGCAGCCATTCAACGACCTCTTTACGTGCAGCGGTATAGCCGCCGGACGCGCCGCCCAGCGCTTTACCTAATGTCCCGGTGATGATATCGACACGGCCCATCACATCGCAGTATTCATGAGAGCCGCGACCGTTTTCACCGACAAAGCCGACGGCGTGGGAATCGTCGACCATCACCAGCGCATCGAACTGGTCCGCCAGATCGCAGACGCCTTTCAGGTTGGCGATCACGCCGTCCATGGAGAATACGCCGTCGGTGGCGATCAGCACGTGGCGTGCGCCGGCTTCACGGGCCTCTTTCAGACGTGCTTCCAGCTCCTGCATATCGTTGTTGGCATAACGGTAGCGTTTTGCTTTGCACAAACGCACGCCATCAATGATGGAAGCGTGGTTCAGGGCATCAGAAATAATGGCATCTTCCGGGCCCAACAAGGTTTCAAACAGGCCGCCGTTGGCATCGAAACAGGAGGAGTAAAGAATCGCATCTTCCATGCCGAGGAACTCAGCCAGCTTCTTCTCAAGCGCTTTGTGGCTATCCTGCGTACCGCAAATAAAGCGCACGGAAGCCATACCAAAACCGTGGCTGTCCATCCCCGCTTTCGCGGCGGCAATCAGCTCCGGATGGTTAGCCAGACCCAGATAGTTATTGGCGCAGAAGTTAATCACGTTGCTGCCGCCGACGGTAATATCCGCCTGCTGCGCCGACGTAATAATGCGTTCTTCTTTAAATAACCCTTCCGCGCGAGCGGTCTCGAGGCTATTGGTCAACTGTTCGTAAAAATCACCACGCATTGCAACTCTCCAGATTTGGCAAAATTTGGCACATATTACCCAAAGCTATACGCTGATACGAGATGATGCATGCCTGGATGAATTATTTGCAGCATAAATCACGCTCGCCAACCGCTTTTCGGCGAATGGCTGAAGCCTGCTCCATGTGGTGATATGATATGAGTATTCATGTCCGGATTGTCTCTGGACTCCATACTTCAAAGGTTACAGTTATGATCATCGTTACCGGCGGCGCAGGTTTTATCGGCAGCAACATCGTTAAAGCCCTGAATGACAAAGGCATTACCGACATTTTGGTCGTAGATAATCTGAAAGACGGCACCAAGTTTGCTAACCTGGTAGACCTGGATATCGCTGATTACATGGATAAAGAAGACTTCCTGATTCAGGTGATGGCCGGGGAAGAGTTCGGCGAAATTGAAGCCATATTCCACGAAGGCGCCTGCTCCTCCACCACGGAGTGGGACGGCAAGTACATGATGGATAACAACTATCAGTACTCCAAAGAGGTGCTGCATTACTGCCTGGAGCGTCAGATTCCGTTCCTGTACGCCTCGTCGGCGGCAACCTACGGCGGCCGCACCAGCGACTTTATCGAATCCCGTGAATATGAGCAGCCGCTGAACGTTTATGGCTACTCCAAATTCCTGTTCGACGAATACGTCCGCCAGATCCTGCCGGAAGCCGACTCGCAGATCGTTGGCTTCCGCTATTTCAACGTCTACGGGCCGCGCGAAGGGCACAAAGGCAGCATGGCGAGCGTGGCTTTCCACCTCAACACCCAGTTGAATAACGGCGAAAGCCCGAAACTGTTCGAAGGCAGCGATGGCTTCAAACGCGATTTCGTCTACGTAGGCGACGTGGCCGCGGTAAACCTGTGGTTCTGGGAAAACGGCGTATCCGGCATTTTCAACCTCGGCACCGGCCGTGCGGAATCTTTCCAGGCGGTAGCCGATGCCACGCTGGCATACCATAAGAAAGGCAGCATCGAATACATCCCGTTCCCGGAAAAGCTGAAAGGCCGCTACCAGGCATTTACCCAGGCGGATCTGACCAACCTGCGCGCTGCGGGCTACGACAAGCCGTTCAAGACCGTTGCCGAAGGCGTAACGGAATATATGGCCTGGCTCAATCGCGAAACTGACGCCGGTTCACAAAATCATTCAAGCGATAGCAAGGCGGCAACGAAGTAAATCTCCGGGGGCTTACTAAAGTCAGTGACCGGGATGAACGCAGGCAGCCAACGCAGAGATGGCTTGAAGGATGAAGTGAATGAAAATATTGGTGGTTGGCCCGTCATGGGTGGGCGACATGATGATGTCGCAAAGTCTCTATCGCACGCTCAGAGCGCGCTATCCCCAGGCAATCATCGACGTGATGGCACCCGCATGGTGCCGTCCGTTGCTGTCACGAATGCCGGAAGTCAACGAAGCCATCCCGATGCCGCTCGGCCATGGCGCGCTGGCGATAGGCGAGCGCCGTAAGCTCGGACACAGTCTGCGCGAACGACGCTACGACCGCGCCTACGTGCTGCCGAACTCATTTAAATCGGCGCTGGTTCCCTTCTTCGCCAACATCCCGCACCGCACCGGCTGGCGCGGTGAGATGCGCTACGGTCTGCTGAACGACGCGCGGGTGCTGGATAAAGACGCCTGGCCGCTGATGGTTGAACGCTATGTCGCGCTGGCCTATGACAAAGGGGTCATGCTCAGCGCCAAAGACCTGCCGCAGCCGCTGCTGTGGCCGCAGCTGCAGGTTTTTGACGGGGAAAAATCGCAGGTCTGCAATGCATTCAACATCTCTGCCGACCGTCCGATCATCGGCTTCTGCCCCGGAGCGGAGTTTGGCCCGGCAAAACGCTGGCCGCACTACCACTACGCCGAGCTGGCAAAGCAGCTTATCGACGAGGGGTATCAGGTGGTTCTGTTCGGTTCGGCCAAAGACCATGACGCCGGCAACGATATCTTGGCCGCGCTGAATACCCGGCAGCAGGCATGGTGTCGTAATCTGGCCGGAGAAACCCAGCTTGAACAGGCGGTCGTCCTGATTGCCGCCTGTACGGCCGTCGTCAGTAACGATTCCGGTCTGATGCATGTTGCCGCGGCATTGAACCGCCCGCTGGTGGCGCTGTATGGCCCAAGCAGCCCCGACTTCACCCCGCCGCTGTCCCACAAAGCGCGGGTGATTCGCCTGATTAGCGGCTACCACAAAGTCCGTAAGGGCGATGCCGCGGAAGGTTATCATCAGAGCCTGATCGATATTACGCCGCAGCGCGTACAGGAAGAGCTAAACGCGCTCCTGCAGGAAAAAACCGATAAAGAGGAAGCGTAGCGGATGCGGGTATTGATCGTAAAAACCTCGTCCATGGGCGACGTCCTGCATACGCTGCCCGCGCTGACCGATGCTGTGCAAGCTTTTCCCGGCATTCGCTTTGACTGGGTCGTCGAGGAGGGGTTCGCACAGATCCCGTCCTGGCATGAAGCGGTCGATCGGGTGATTCCCGTCGCCATTCGTCGCTGGCGTAAAGCCTGGTTTTCTGCCCCCATCAGGGGCGAACGCCAGGCCTTTCGCGATGCCGTACGGGCACAGAAATATGACGCGATTATCGATGCTCAGGGTCTGGTCAAAAGCGCCGCGCTGGTCACCCGGCTGGCGCACGGCGTGAAGCACGGTATGGACTGGCAAACCGCCCGCGAGCCGCTGGCCAGCTTGTTCTACAATCGCCGTCACCATATCGCGAAGCAGCAGCATGCCGTTGAGCGCACCCGCGAACTGTTCGCCAAAAGCCTGGGCTACACCCGGCCGGAGAGTCAGGGAGATTATGCCATCGCCCGCCACTTTACCCGCCAGGATGCCGCCTCTGCGGTGCCGTATCTCGTCTTCCTCCATGCCACGACCCGCGATGACAAACACTGGCCAGAAAGCCACTGGCAGGCGCTTATCGCTCTGCTGGCCGACAGCGGCCTGCAGATTAAGTTGCCGTGGGGCGCCCCGCATGAAGAAGCGCGGGCCAAACGGCTGGCGGATGGCCACGACTTTGTCGAAGTACTGCCGCGCATGAGTCTGGAGCAGGTCGCTCAGGTTCTGGCGGGCGCCAGAGGCGTGGTTTCCGTTGATACCGGCCTGAGCCATCTGACCGCCGCGCTCGATAAAGCCAATTTTACGTTATATGGTCCCACCGACCCGGGGTTGATTGGCGGTTACGGTAAAAATCAGTATGTCGTACGTCCGGAAAGCGGCAACAGTACCGGGGATATTTCCGCCGCCCGCATCGCGCAGCTGCTGCAATCTCAGGGGCTGATTTAATGGGTTCACTGTACAAGCAAATTTACCGCTACACGCGTCCGCGGGCTTTTCGCCATAACGAAAATCTCTGGCCGTATACCAAAATCACCCGTGCCGAAAGCGGTGAAATCCGCACGCTGCAGTACAAAGGTCAACACGTTCCGCTGGTCAGCCTGAGCGCGTTAAAAAACAGCGCGCATGGCGAGGTTTTGTTGACGGCGACCGGCCCCTCCACCCGCCGTATTGATTTTTCACGGCTGCCGGAGAGCGTGCCGGTGATGGGTGTCAACGGCGCCTGGTTTCTCTCTGATACGCTCAGGTTTTCGTTCTACACCATTGTCGATATGGAGTTTTACGACAAGCAACCCGACATTATTCGCTCGGTGATCGGCCAGCCCGATCTTGTGCTGTTTACCACCATGCACGGGATCGCCAAAATCTACGATCGCTATCCGGCCGATCTGCGCTGCCGCCTGGCGCTGATTGAAGACGGCTGCTATAAAATTTACCAGCCTAAAGTCGCCAGCAGCATGATGCGGCAAACCTATCAGCATATCGAAGCGCTGCGCTTCCACCCTGAGCGCCAGGATATCTGCTTTAGCACCGATATCCGCCACGGGGTCTTTGATGCCGGCACCGTGGTCTACTGGTCCTTACAGATCCTCGCCTGGCTGGGGTTCGACACTATTCTTATCAGCGGGCTGGACATGAATAATTTCCACGAACCGCGGTTCTACGAAACACAACAGAATAAACTGCCTTCCTACCTGGCAAACAAAGTGGATGACCTGGTCATGCCGTCCTTTTCGCACGCCGCTTGTGTGCTACAACAAAACCATATTCGGGTCATCAATTTCTCCCAGGAGAGCGCGGTGCCGGAATCGATTTTTGCAAAGGTTTCTTTTGATGCGTACTTTAAAAATAAGTAACTATGCCATTCAGGGTTACTCCATTTTCTTTCCCTTATTTTTATTTTTCAGCGCTATTTTTTGCATCTCCACCCGGACGAATAACCTGCTCCACCTGTCGATTCTGCTGTTCCTGCTGTCTTTACTGAACAAAGACCATCGCCAGGCGCTGGCGGAGAGCACCCGCCAGCAATGGCTGACCTATGCGCTGCTGGTGGTCTTCTTTGTCTACTATGCGCTCAGCAATCTCTGGGGGCATACGCCGCAACATATTGACTCGCCGCTGACTCACGGCACCTACCTCATCTTCTACCTGCTGCTGCTCACCACCCTGATGGGCCATCCCCTCACCCGGCATCTGGCGCTGCTCAGCGTGGTTGCCGGAGTCACCGTGCTGTCTGTCTGGACGCTGGCGATAGACCATACGCTGGTTCTGACCTTACGCGAAGTCTCAGCGGAAAACCCAGGCCCGACCAACGTTATCGACCTGGCAGGATACTGTGGCATCGCCATCTTAATTTGCTGCCTGCTGTTGCAAGAGAAAGCCAGCCATTATCTCTATGTGCCGATTGCTATCCTGCTGGTGATGATGGTCTTTACCCAGAGTCGCGGGCCGATTATCGCCCTGGCGCTGGCCTTCTGCTGCACGCTGCATCTGCAGGTGTTTACGCGCCGTAATTTAGCGATCGTCGCCACGCTGGCGGTGGTGCTCGGGCTGGTCTTCTTCCTGACGCCGGTTGGCGACCTGCTGTTAGCCCGCTTTGAGGAGATGGGGACACAGAGTGGTCTACGTTTCAGTATCTGGCGCCATACGCTGGCGGAAATCGCGGACCATCCCTGGCTGGGTCGGGGGTTCGATTATGGACTCGAATTCATTAACTACAGCGGTGAACACATCACCACCACCCACAGCGTCTATCTCGGCTCGCTGCTGAAAGGCGGCATCATTGGCCTGCTGCTGCTGCTGGCGGTCATCGCCAGCGGATTATGGCGGGCATGGTGCAAACGCCGCGGCGACAGCCGATACAGCCTGGCGATTTTCATGTATGCATTGATTTTTATGGCGTCGCAGGGGATGTTTATCGTCAGCAACCCGCGAGAAACCTGGGTGCTGTTCTGGCTACCGCTCGGGATTGCGTTGAGCAACAGCCTGACGGCGAAACGGCCGTAAGGCCGTCGTGAAAGCGTAACCGAAAAGGGCCCGTCCGGGCCCTTTTTTATTACCGCAAACGCGTGGCAACCAGACTATCAGCCTGCTCCTGGATCATCGGCCATATGGCGTCAATCGGGACATCCGCCACGTTCTCTTCCTCGCAGACAATCTGCCTGGCCTTAGCATAACCCGGAGCCCAAATGGTATAACCCGGCAAGCCAGTATCCTTGAGCTTGCGCTTGTTATAGACCGCCACCATCGGCTTATCAAACACCCTGGCAATATGCACAATGGAAGTGTCAGCGGTAATCACCAGATCGCAGCAGCGGATAACTTCTACCGCCGAGTTGATATTGCTGTCAGCCAGATACAGGGCCATATCCAGCCCAAGCTGACGGATTTTCTCGCTGCGACCGACCATCACCACGCTCACTTTATAGGGGAGCTGACGGAGCCGTTCAATGAGCACGGCGACCTGATGACGGCAGAAATCCTTATCTGTTGAGGCGGTAAAAGGATTGATGGCCACGCATAGCTGTCTGTCACTTTCTGTCGCCAGTAACTTTTCCACTCGCTGGCGCTCGCGTATATCGCCGGGAACGTGATAATGATAGTGCTCATCTCTCACGCCAAAAAGCTTAACCACCTGTTTATAGCGGGCGGAAATATGGCTTTTGCTATCATAAAAGGTGATTGACTGGTCATACAGCTTATATTTCTCTTTATTAAAACCAATGACGCAGGGCGCGCGTAAATCAGAGAGAAACTTAAACCGTTCATAGGTTTTCACGTCATCAAAATCTATAACCGCATCAAAATTAAGTGCGCGTAACGCCGCGAGTGACATGCGCGGTTTATACAAATATACATTCTCAAGAAATATTGAGCCTGCTAATATTTGCATGCATACAGGACCGGTGAGGACAGAAACTTTATAGCCGTGCTCGGCGAGAAGTCTGGCACAGCCGGTGGTTACCACCATGTCGCCGACTTTATCATCCAGACGCAGTAATAAAATGCGCTTCACCTGAGCGGGATTGAACGGCTGGCGCTCAGCTTTATTTCTATAACGAAAATTAATTAAATTAAATTTAATGTCGCGGAAAAAAGCATTTTTCTTCCGCGTCAGTTGTTTAAGGATACGCATACGGTACCTTAGGGTGCCTTTTATCGCTGTGTGTGTTTCCGCTGGTAATATTCTGCCAACGTCATCCCCTTCACCTGCGGCGCCAGCCAGTTAAAAAATGCTTCCAGGTCGACATATAACTGCTCGATATCCTGTTTATTTTTAAATGTTGGGCTGCCGCCAGGCATATACTCAGAAGAGTGCAGCATATATTCGACGTAATCATTACCCTGAGTCAATGTCTGCTGCACCACTTTCTTCATGGTGTCGACATTTCCCCCCATCGGGCGCAGCCAGTGAACGGAAGGCGAACGCACTTTGCCGCGCAAGCGATCGTAGCCCTGCTTCACGCTGTTCATCCAGCCGGAGTGCTTATATTGAATGCTCATCGGCACTTCCAGCAGCGAAGAGCCGCCTTCGCGACTGATATCGTTCTCGTCAAGGAAATAGGCATGCTGCGGGAAACGACGGTAATCGGTACCACCGTCCCCCTGCGGGGCGCCTTTCGCCGTCTTCCAGTTGACCCGCGGCGTGACCGAGCAGTCAACCAGATAGCCATGCTCCACCAGCAGGCGGGCGTAGCGCTCATCAAACGCCCAGCGTCCGGCGCGATGGCTGACCATTTTCGTCTGGAAAGTGTCTTCCAGCAGATGCGTCATGTAAGCGACTTTTTCGCGCATCGCCGCATCGGAATATTCAATCAGATAGGGTTTATGACGCCAGTCGTCATCGGTCAACGGGTCCGTCGGCGGGCTGTTCCAGGCATGGAGGTGCATGCCGATTTCCGCCGTCCCGCGGGCAATCACATCTTTGGCGAATTCGATATAAAAGGGATCGATCGCCATTTCATAGTTGGTCAAATAGACCGGTTTAAAACCATACTTTTCGCAAAGCTGCTGAAAACGCGGTAAATAGCGCGCATTCTCGGTGGTAATGCTGTCATGTTTTTGCCAGAGGTTATCGCCCTCTGTATCAATCGTGATGAGAAATGCGGGATTGTGCACGAAAACGTCCTCAGAGCATACGTATCGGGTCATGGTAGAGCAATACAACGCTTCTCTCAATCAGTCTGATCCCCTAGAATCGGAAACCTGATATTGAATGAAGAACAGAGAATGACGCCTGAAACCCGCTCTTCCGGCCCTGTGACCCCGACGCGAATCCTGGTTATTAAGCTGCGCCATCATGGCGATATGCTGCTGATCACGCCGCTCATTCACGCCCTCAAACAGCAATATCCCGCGGCCAGCGTTGATGTCCTGCTGTATGAAGAAACCCGGGATATGCTCGCCGCCAATCCTGATATCAATCAGATTTTCGCCATTGATCGGCGTTGGAAAAAACAGGGCACCGGCCACCAGCTCAAGATGGAGTGGCAGCTGATTCGTGCGCTGCGCCAGCAGCGCTACGATATGGTGCTCAATCTTGCCGATCAGTGGCCAAGCGCAATTATCACGAAACTGACCGGCGCGCCAATCCGCATCGGCTTTGACTTCCCGAAGCGTCGTCACCCGGCATGGCGTTTTTGTCATACCGCTCTCGCCTCAACACAGCAGCATAACCAGCAGCACACCGTGCAGCAGCATCTGTCGATTCTGGCGCCGCTTGGGCTGGAGATGAATGACGCGCCGGCGAAAATGGGCTACAGCGAGCAGGACTGGCACGTCAGCCGCGCGCTGCTGCCGGAAGGGTTTCAGGACAACTATATCGTCATTCAACCGACCTCCCGCTGGTTCTTTAAGTGCTGGCGCGAAGAGCGAATGAGCGCCCTGATTAACGCCCTCTCTGACGCAGGCTACCCGGTCGTGCTGACCTCCGGTCCCGATGCCAAAGAGAAGCAGATGATCGACACCATTATGGCGGGCTGCCCCAATGCTCGTTTGCACTCCCTCGCCGGTCAGCTGACTCTGCGCCAGCTGGCATCCGTCATCGATCATGGCCGCCTGTTTATCGGCGTCGACTCCGTACCGATGCATATGGCCGCCGCGCTGGGTACGCCGCTGGTGGCGCTGTTCGGCCCCTCCAAACTCACCTTCTGGCGTCCATGGCAGGCTAAAGGTGAGGTGATCTGGGCAGGTGATTTCGGCGCTATTCCCGACCCGGATGATATCGACACCGGCACAGACGAACGTTATCTCGATTTAATTCCCACCGACGCGGTTATCGCGGCGGCGAAAAAGGTACTGGCATGAGCAAATTCAGGCTGGCCCTGGTGCGACAGAAATATCGCCCGGACGGCGGCGCGGAGCGCTTTGTCTCCCGCGCGCTGGAAGCCCTTGATAGCAGCAATCTTGAACTGAACGTCATTACTCGCGAATGGCAAGGGCCGGTGAAACCCGACTGGAATATTCATATCTGCAACCCGCGTAAGTGGGGGCGGATCAGCCGCGAACGCGGTTTCGCCGACGCCGCCCGCCGGCTGTGGCAGAGCGAACATTTCGATCTGGTGCAGAGCCACGAACGCATTCCCGGCTGCGACCTGTACCGCGCCGGGGACGGCGTGCACCGCCGCTGGCTACAGCAGCGCTCGCGCATTTTGCCCGGCTGGAAAAGCCGCCTGCTGTTTGCCGACCGCTACCATCGCTATGTCATGCAGGCTGAGCGCGAAATGTACCAGGACTCGCACCTGCGCGGCGTCATCTGCAACGCGGAGATGATAAAACGCGAGATTATTGAAGACTTCGGCCTGCCGGCGGAGAAAATCCACGTTATCTATAACGCCATTGATAACCAGCGTTTTCTGCCGCCTACGGAAGCGGCCTTTGTTGCGCTACGTCACCAATGGAATCTGCCGCTGCAGGCGACCTGCCTGATCTACGTCGGCTCCGGCTTTGAGCGCAAGGGGCTGGATGCGGCGATCCGCGCCATCGCCCCCACCGATCGCTATCTGCTGGTCGTCGGTAAAGACAAAGATCAGAATCGCTATCAGTCGCTGGCGAAAACCCTCAACTGCGAGGAGCGGGTCCGCTTTTTCGGCATGCAGTCGGAAACCCTGCCGTTCTATCAGATGGCCGACGGCCTGCTGCTGCCGACGCTGTACGATCCGTTCCCCAACGTTATTCTCGAAGCGATGGCCTGCGGCCTGCCGGTCATTACCACCACCGGCTGCGGCGGCGCGGAGTTTATCGTTCAGGGCAGCAATGGCTACGTTTGCGATGCGCTGGATATCCCGGCCCTGCAGGAGTCGGTTAGCGCCCTGCCCGCCCGGGCGTTAGGCTCTGCGGAAGGGGAACGCGCCCGCGAGCGCATCATGTCCTGCACCAGCGAACGACTCTCGACGCAGCTGCTCTCCCTCTATCAGGATCTGGTGAAATAACGATGCGTATACTGTTTGTGATCGACGGCCTGCCCGGCGGCGGGGCGGAGAAGGTCGTGCTGACCCTGGCTGAGCATTTTCTGCGCCAGGGCGAACGGGTCTCACTGTTTTCTCTGCGCGATGTCTGCGATTATGCGCTGCCGGAAGGGCTGGATTATCAGGTTGTGAGTGACCGCAGCCGGACACCCTGGCGCAAAATCACCGAACTTTCGCGCCGCGCCCGCCAGCTGGATGCCGCCATCGTCACAGCCGAGCAGCAGGGTGAATTCGATCTGGTGCTCTCCAACCTGCATAAAACCGATCGCATTGTCGCCCGCAGCCGGTCGCTGAAAAACCGGAACGTCTGGTTCTGCCTGCATGGCGTCTTTTCCACATCATATCTGGGCCATCGCACCGGATTTGATCGCTGGATGAAACAGCAGAAGATTAAGCGTGTCTATCAGGGACGCAACGTCATTACCGTCTCCGATGCGGTAGGTCAGGATCTGGTCGAACAGTTCGCCATCCGCCCGGCACAGTTAAAAACCATTTATAACCCGTTCGATATTCCCGCTCTGCGCGCCGCCGCCGATGCGCCTGGCGAGCAGCCTGCGGGGGATTATATTATTCACGTCGGTCGGTTCCACCCGGGGAAACGTCACGATCGCCTGATCGAAGCCTATGCGCAAAGCGGAATCACCGCGCCGCTGGTGCTGCTGGGTCAGGGTAAACCGGAGCAGGAACAGCGCCTGCGCCAGCTGGCGCAGCAGCTACAGGTTGCCGATCGTGTTCTGTTTAAAGGCTTTCAGAAAAACCCGCTGCCGTGGATTAAGCATGCGCGGATGCTGGTGCTCAGCTCCGACAGCGAAGGCTTTGGTAACGTGGTGGTTGAGGCGCTGCTGCTAAATACCCCGGTCGCCAGCACCCGCTGTCCTGGCGGGGTGACGGAAATTCTCACCGGCGAATTAGCCCGCGGCCTGACCGATCTGAACAGCCCGGCGCTGGCCCGGACGATGCAAAGCATTTACCATAACCCACCAGCTATCGAACCTTCCGCACTGGAAAAATTCAGCGTGGATACGATTTGTCAGCAGTACCGTCAGCTGCGTCGCGGCTGACGCCGCTATTTAACCAGGATCGAATGATTTATGAGTCAAACGCCTTTACTGAGCATTGTGGCTGCCGTTTATAACGGCGAAAAATTCCTTGCGCAATTCTTTGAGTGCATTGAACAACAGCAGCTGGAAAGCTATGAGCTGATCCTGGTCAACGACGGTTCGACGGACGGTAGCCTGGCGGTTATCGACGAATGGAAAGCGCGCTTACCTCATATTATCGTGCTGGAACAGGAAAACCAGGGCGTCTCGGTCGCGCGTAATACCGGCCTGGCGGTGGCAACCGGCAAGTACCTGGCCTTCCCGGATATTGACGATAAGCTTTATCCCGGGATGTACCGTACGCTGCTGGAGATGGCCGAAAAGGGCCGCCTTGATGTCGCCACCTGTAACGGCCGCTACGTTTACGAAACCCGCAAAGATATCCACCCTATTCTTCCACCGGACCGTCTGCCGTCGACCGGCATCCTGCCAGGCCACGTCTGGCTTAAACAGGCGCTGGATTCGCGCAAGTTCCTGCACGTGACCTGGCTGAATATCTATCGCCGCGAATTTATCATGCAGCACAAGTTCCACTTCGAGCCCGGATTACGTCATCAGGACATTCCGTGGACCACCGAAGCGCTGCTGGCGGCTGAACGCGTGCAGTACACCAGCGAACAGTTCTACGATTACTATATTCACTCGGAATCGGTGTCGCACAAACCGGACAATGACGATACGTTGATGCGCTCGGCGCGCCACTACATGAAAATTCTGGAGATGCTGGAGGCCATCAACCAACGCTATCCTGATAAGGTGCGTCATATTTCCGCCTGCCGCTGGCAAATTGCCAAAGAGGGGCTGGGAATTATTCATACCTTTGATAGCATGAAAGATGAGTCAAAAAAGCATATTATCATTAAAGAATTCTTTGACCGCGGCATCTGGCGTCTGATCTGGAAAAATGCGCGTACCTTCCGTTTACGCTGGCGCCTTGGCCGACGCTATTTGCGCATTAAACGCTATCGCGACGCGACCTGACTCTGAATCCCGTTGTTTCCGCCAAAGAGATAGCTTTACGCGGGCTAAATGCTTAGAATTTGCCCGCTAAAACATAAATCGGATAAATCGCTTGGAATTGCTTTATACCACCCTACTCTATCTTATTCAGCCGCTGGTATGGCTGCGACTGCTGCTGCGCAGCCGTAAGGCCCCTGCCTACCGAAAGCGCTGGGCTGAACGTTATGGCTTCTGTCAGAACAAGGTAGCGCCGGATGGGATTCTGCTGCATTCCGTTTCCGTGGGTGAGACGCTTGCTGCTATCCCGCTCGTGCGCGCGCTGCGCCACCGCTACCCCTCGCTGCCTATCACCGTCACCACCATGACGCCGACCGGCTCAGAACGCGCCATGTCCGCCTTCGGCAAAGATGTTCATCATGTCTATCTGCCTTACGATTTGCCCTGCGCAATGAACCGCTTCCTCAACACGGTGCAACCGAAGCTGGTTATCGTGATGGAAACCGAGCTGTGGCCAAATATGGTCGCCGCGCTGCACAAACGTAAAATCCCGCTGGTCATCGCCAACGCCCGTCTGTCGGAGCGTTCCGCCAAAGGCTACGCGAAACTGGGGAAATTTATGCGTCGGCTGCTCAGTCGCATCACGCTGATTGCGGCGCAGAATGAAGAAGACGGCAATCGCTTTCTGGCTCTGGGCCTGAAGCGCAACCAGCTGGCGGTCACCGGCAGCCTCAAATTTGATATTTCCGTGACGCCAGAGCTGGCCGCGCGCGCAATTACCCTCCGCCGCCAGTGGGCGCCGCACCGCAAAGTCTGGATCGCCACCAGCACCCACGACGGTGAAGAACAAATTATCCTGCAGGCGCACAGGAAGCTGCTCGATACTTTCCCGGATCTGCTGTTGATTCTCGTCCCTCGTCACCCGGAGCGCTTCGCAGATGCACGAGAAATGGTGCAGAAAGCGGGGATGAGCTTCACGCTACGCAGCACCGGCGAAATCCCGTCGAACAGTACCCAGGTGGTGATCGGCGATACCATGGGCGAGCTGATGCTGCTGTACGGTATTGCCGACCTCGCCTTCGTCGGCGGCAGCCTGGTCGAACGCGGCGGTCACAACCCGCTGGAGCCGGCGGCACACGCCATCCCGGTACTGATGGGCCCGCACACGTTCAACTTCAAAGATATTTGCGCCAAGTTGCAGCAGGACGATGGCCTGATTACGGTCACCGACGTCAGTTCGCTGGTCACCCAGGTCTCCAATCTGCTCACCGATGAAGACTATCGTCTGTGGTACGGCCGCCACGCGGTAGAAGTGTTGCATCAAAACCAGGGCGCGCTCTCGCGTCTGCTACATTTACTGCAACCCTATCTGCCGCAGCGGAGCCACTAATGTCGACCCGACTGTCCGTCGTAATGATCGCCAAAAATGCGGCGGATCTGCTGGCTGATTGCCTGGCCTCGGTAGCGTGGGCCGATGAAATCGTGCTGCTGGACTCCGGCAGTAGCGATAACACCGTCGAACTGGCCCGTCGCCTCGGCGCAACGGTCTACATCAACAGCGACTGGCAAGGCTACGGTATTCAGCGTCAGCGCGCCCAGGACTACGCGACCGGCGACTATGTGTTGATGATTGATACCGATGAACGCGTGACGCCGGAGCTGGCCTGCTCACTTCGCCGTGTACTGGAGGCGCCCCAAAAAGGTGCCGTCTACAGCATCGCCCGGCGTAACTATTTCCTTGGCCGCTTTATGCGCCATAGCGGCTGGTATCCCGACCGCGTCATGCGTTTGTACGAACGCAGCCGTTTCCGCTATAACAATAATCTGGTGCACGAATCGCTCGATGCCAAAGGCGCGCAGGTTATCGAACTGTCGGGCGATTTACTGCATCTGACCTGCCGCGACTTCTCCGGCTTCCAGCAAAAGCAGCTGGCCTATGCCTCTGCCTGGGCACGGGAGCGCCACCAGAAGGGGAAGAAGACCTCTTTGGCGAGCATTTTCGGCCATACGCTGGGGGCTTTTGTGAAAACGCTGCTGCTACGCGGCGGCGTGCTGGATGGTAAACAGGGCTGGCTACTTGCCGTGGTCAACGCGCAGTATACGTTTAATAAATACACCGAGCTGTGGGCGCTGAGCCGCGGCTACTCAGAGAAAGTGTAATTATGAGCACAAAAGCGATCTATCCGGGCACCTTCGACCCCATTACCAACGGGCATATCGATATCGTCACGCGTGCCGCCAGCATGTTTGACAAGGTGCTGCTGGCCATTGCCGCCAGCCCGAGCAAAAAACCGATGTTCACCCTCGACGAGCGTATTGCGCTGGCGGAGCAGGCAACGGCGCATCTGGTCAACGTCGAGGTGGTTGGTTTCAGCGATCTGATGGCGAATTTTGCCCGCGCGCAGCAGGCGAATATCCTCATTCGCGGTTTACGTGCGGTGGCGGACTTCGAATATGAGATGCAGCTGGCACATATGAACCGCCACCTGATGCCAACCCTGGAAAGCGTCTTCCTGATGCCCTGCAAAGAGTGGTCGTTTATCTCTTCATCGCTGGTGAAGGAAGTGGCGCGCCACCAGGGCGATGTTTCCCACTTCCTGCCGGCCAACGTACACCAGGCGCTGCTGAAAAAGCTGTAATCTTGCGCCGTCCGGGCTACCCGCCAGCAATCGCGTGAACCCGTACCCGGCTGGCGAGGCGTCACCGGGATCGTGGCGACATCAGCACCTTACTTCTGACACTGGCGGCAATAAAATGTTGCCCGCTGAGCATGTTTGCTGGCTGTAATCGGCGTGCCGCAAACGCGACAAAGCTCGCCCTTGCGGCCATAAACCTGCAGCTCCTGGGCGAAGTAGCCCGGCTTGCCATCACTTTGCAGGAAATCCTTCAGCGTCGTGCCCCCCTGCTCAATCGAGCGTAGCAGCACCGCTTTAATCACTTTTACCAGCCGTTCACACTCTTCGCGTGAAAGCGAAGACGCCAGCCGATCGGGATGGATCCCGGCCGAAAACAGCGATTCGCTGGCGTAGATATTGCCGACCCCGACCACCAGTTTGTTATCCATCAGCCAGGGCTTAATAGCGGTTTTCTTTTTCGCGCACTTCTGCTGCAAATAGTCGGCATTAAAATCATCGCTCAAGGGCTCTGGGCCAAGATGTGCCAGCGCAGGATGCCCTTCCAGCGAGCGGGTCCACAGCCAGGCGCCAAAGCGGCGTGGGTCGGTGTAGCGCAGGACCTTGCCATTACTCATCACGAGGTCAACATGATCGTGCTTTTCTGCGGGCAGCTCTTCACTCAGAATTCGCAGACTTCCCGACATCCCAAGGTGGACGATAATCCAGCCGCCGGGCAGCTCGAGCAGCAGATATTTGGCACGGCGCTGCACGCTCAGCACCGGTATGTCGCTCAAACGATAGATTTCTTCACTGACCGGCCAGCGCAGACGCCCGTTGCGAATAACGGCGTGCAGAATGGTTGCGCCCACCAGGTATGGTTCGATGCCACGCCGGCTGGTTTCTACCTCAGGTAATTCAGGCATTCGTTTTCCTCCGTTAACCCAGAGTATTGTGCTGCAGCAACAGACGACAGGGAAGCAAATTCCCGGCAGGGTTTATCCGACGGGTTCTGCCGGACAAAAAACAAAAAACCCCGCCGGAGCGGGGTTTTCTTTACAAGGAAACTAAAATTATTTGATTTTAGCTTCTTTGTATAAAACGTGCTGACGGACAACTGGATCGAATTTTTTCAGTTCCAGTTTTTCCGGCTTAGTACGTTTGTTCTTCGTGGTGGTATAGAAGTGACCAGTACCAGCAGAAGAAACCAGCTTGATTTTCTCACGAATACCTTTAGCCATGATTTATTTCCTCTTAGTACTTAGTACTTTTCGCCACGGGCACGCAGTTCAGACAGAACTGTATCGATGCCTTTCTTATCAATAACACGCATACCTTTAGCAGATACACGCAGGGTGACAAAACGCTTTTCGCTCTCAACCCAGAAACGGTGAGAGTGCAGGTTCGGCAGGAAACGGCGTTTGGTCGCGTTCAGTGCGTGGGAACGGTTGTTACCGGTCACCGGACGCTTGCCAGTAACTTGGCAGACTCGGGACATGTCTATTCTCCAAAAATCAAATTAGCTCGAGCTTCGTATGGGGTATCGGCGCCTCGTCAGGCTTTACAGCCCGGTCATCGCAGTTCTAAGTGAACCATCGATTGCCAGGCCCAAATGCCAAACCCGAGATTCTCAAAGGTGGCGTAGTATACGCTGACTCGGCGATGTGCTCAAGTCCCGAACAGACAAAGATCCCGCTGGATCGCGTGATCGGGGCTAAATCCAGCCGCGTTCGGCAAAAGATACGTACGCACCGCGGCCGATTACAAGATGATCGAGTACTCGTATATCCATGAAACCACAACACTTTACCACACGTTCGGTCATCAGTCTGTCGGCCTTACTCGGCTCGGGACTACCGGACGGATGATTATGTGCAAGGATCACCGCAGCGGCGTTCACTTTGATGGCTTCGCGTACAATTTCTCGCGGATGCACCTCTACGTGGCTAAGAGTACCAGAAAAAAGCCGGCTATGTTTCAATACCCGGTTCTGATTATCTAAAAAGATCACGATGAAGATCTCCCGCTCTTCATCGGAGAGATGGCTTTGCAAAAACTCCAGCGTCATCATCGGCGTGACCAGAGAGGGCTCTTCAACCAGCCGCAGGCTAAAATAACGCCGCGCCAGCTCGGCCACTCCTTTTAGCTGGGCATATTTCGCCAGGCCAATCCCGTCGACCGTCTCAAACTGTGCTTTATTCGCTGACAGCAGGCCATACAGCGAACCAAAACGCTGTAACAGGTCATGCGAGTACGCCATGACATCTTTGTCCCGCGTCCCGGTGCGTAAAAACAGCGCCAGCAGCTCAACGTCCGACAACGTTTCAATGCCGTAAAGCCACATTTTTTCCCGTGGCATCAGGGGTTCCGGTGCATCCATAGGGCCTCTCCTTTCTCGTGCCCCTATCCTGGCACAGCCCGACGGTGCTGCCGACTGCCGTATCTACCTGTTGCGTAGCGCCTCGCAAAGTGAATGCCTGGCAGTCACGCGACGGCGACGGGATTGTGGTAATATGCGCGGATTCTGGTGTACTGCAACAGGAAAGAATCATGATGAGTCTGGCTGGTAAAAAGATCGTTCTTGGCGTGAGCGGCGGCATTGCTGCTTATAAAACGCCGGAACTGGTGCGCCGCCTGCGTGACCGTGGCGCGGATGTGCGTGTTGCCATGACGGAAGCCGCCAAAGCCTTCATTACGCCACTGAGCCTGCAGGCGGTGTCTGGCTATCCGGTCTCCGATAGTCTGCTCGATCCGGCAGCGGAAGCGGCGATGGGTCACATAGAGCTGGGCAAATGGGCGGACCTGGTTATCCTCGCCCCGGCAACCGCCGATCTGATTGCCCGCGTTGCGGCCGGTATGGCCAACGATCTGGTTTCTACTATCTGCCTCGCGACCCCCTCTCCGGTTGCCGTTGTCCCGGCGATGAATCAGCAAATGTACCGCGCAGCGGCCACGCAGCATAACCTCGAGGTACTCGCCTCACGCGGCCTGCTGCTCTGGGGGCCGGACAGCGGTAGCCAGGCCTGTGGCGACATTGGCCCTGGCCGCATGCTGGATCCGATGACGATTGTTGATTTAGCCGCTGCGCATTTTTCGCCTGTCAAAGATTTGCAACATCTCAACATCATGATTACCGCGGGCCCCACGCGTGAACCTCTGGATCCGGTGCGTTATATTACTAACCACAGCTCCGGCAAGATGGGGTTTGCCATTGCCGCCGCGGCCGCAAGCCGCGGGGCAAACGTCACGCTGGTGAGCGGGCCGGTTGCATTGCCGACGCCGCCGTTTGTACAGCGAATCGATGTAACGACCGCGCTGGAAATGGAAGCTGCGGTCCAGCAAAACGCCCAGCAGCAGCAGATTTTTATTGGTTGTGCCGCCGTAGCAGACTATCGTGCCGTCGCCATCGCTGAAGAAAAAATTAAAAAGCAAGGTGATGAACTCACCCTCAAAATGGTCAAAAATCCGGATATTGTTGCCGGGGTGGCGGCACTCGCGGCTAATCGGCCTTTTGTCGTAGGGTTTGCCGCCGAAACGAATAATGTGGAAGAATACGCGAAGCAAAAACGCGCGCGCAAAAATCTCGACCTGATTTGCGCTAACGATGTTTCGCAGCCTGATCAAGGCTTTAACAGCGACAGCAACGCATTACACCTTTTCTGGCAGGATGGAGATAAGCGCTTGCCACTTGAGCGTAAAGAACTCCTTGGCCAATTATTACTCGACGAGATCGTGACCCGTTATGATGAAAAAAATCGACGTTAAGATTCTGGACCCGCGCGTTGGCCAGCAATTTCCGCTGCCGACCTATGCCACCTCCGGCTCCGCCGGACTTGACCTGCGAGCCTGTCTCGACGACGCCGTAGAGCTGGCGCCGGGTGCAACCACGCTGTTGCCGACCGGTCTGGCTATTCATATCGCCGATCCCTCTCTGGCGGCGGTGATTTTGCCGCGCTCCGGGCTGGGCCATAAGCACGGCGTGGTTCTGGGCAACCTGGTTGGTCTTATCGACTCCGACTATCAGGGGCAGCTGATGGTTTCCGTCTGGAACCGCGGCCAGCAGAGCTTTACGATTGAACCTGGCGAGCGCATCGCTCAAATGGTCTTTGTACCCGTCGTACAGGCGGAATTTAACCTGGTGGAAGATTTTGACGCCACCGAACGTGGCGAAGGTGGCTTTGGTCACTCAGGGCGCGCATAAGCCCGACCACATCGAATCCGCATCCCAAAGTGCACTAATGCAATAACATCGCCGCAAACGACCGTTTGCGGTCACTTTGTGGATGTCTGCCTGACAAGTGCTTATTTTCAGGGGTATTTTAAAACATGGCAGAAAAACAAACTGCGAAAAGGAATCGTCGCGAAGAAATACTTCAGTCTCTGGCCCTGATGCTTGAATCCAGCGATGGAAGTCAGCGCATTACCACAGCGAAACTGGCGGCGTCTGTCGGGGTATCCGAAGCGGCGTTGTACCGCCATTTCCCCAGTAAAACCCGCATGTTCGATAGCCTGATCGAGTTTATCGAAGACAGTCTGATTACGCGCATCAATTTGATTTTAAAAGATGAAAAAGACACGTCGGCGCGCCTGCGTCTGATTGTGCTGCTGATTCTTGGGTTTGGTGAGCGTAATCCTGGGCTGACGCGAATTCTGACCGGCCATGCGCTGATGTTCGAACAGGATCGTCTCCAGGGGCGGATTAACCAGCTGTTTGAGCGTATCGAGGTTCAGCTGCGCCAGGTCATGCGTGAGAAGAAAATGCGGGAAGGTGAAGGTTACACCATCGATGAGGCGCTGCTGGCCAGCCAGCTGCTGGCATTTTGCGAAGGCATGCTGTCGCGTTTTGTTCGCAGCGAGTTTAAATATCGTCCGACGGATGATTTTGACGCCCGCTGGCCGCTGGTCGCCGCTCAGTTGCAGTAGCGGAAATCCCGGAGGCATATCGCCTCCGGGGCTTTCGACTTATACACCAAACTCTTCGCGGTAAGCACGTACCGTCGCCAGATGCTCAGCCATCTCCGGCTTCTCTTCCAGATAGGCAATCAGGTCTTTCAGCGTCACGATAGAAATCACTTTGCAGCCGTAGTCACGCTCGACCTCCTGAATCGCCGAGATTTCGCCGCGACCGCGCTCCTGACGGTCCAGAGAGATCAGCACGCCGGCCAGTTCCGCGCCGTGCGCCTGGATAATTTCCATCGACTCGCGAATCGCGGTACCTGCGGTAATGACATCATCAACCAGCATGACGCGCCCCTGCAGCGGGCTGCCGACCAGATTGCCCCCCTCACCGTGGGTTTTTGCTTCTTTGCGGTTAAAGCAGTAAGGCAAATCCAGGTCATGGTGCTCCGCCAGCGCAACCGCGGTAGTCGTCGCGATAGGAATCCCTTTATAAGCCGGCCCAAACAGCAGATCGAAATCAATTCCGGAATCGACCAGCGCTTCGGCGTAGAAACGGCCTAACAGTGCCAGATCGCGCCCGGTATTAAACAGGCCGGCGTTGAAGAAATAGGGGCTCTTACGCCCGGATTTCAGCGTAAATTCGCCAAACTTAAGTACCTGCTTGTTAAGCGCAAACTCAATAAACTGGCGCTGATACGGTTTCATGGATTCGCTCCTTATCTTACTTTTCATCATTTAGGTTTACGCCAAATTCTTCACGCGTCATCAGGCGGCACAGATACGTCGATAACGCTGTGAGCCGGTCGCGTGCGGCAGCCGAGAAAGGCCGCATGAAGAATAAAACGTAAAAAAAGGGCGACTCATCAGCCGCCCTTAAAATTAATTTTCTAATGCCGCTTTCTGCGTCGCGACAATGGATTCGATACCCCCGCGGGCCAGCGCCAGCAAGGTGAGTAGCTCTTCGTGGGTAAACGGCTCGCCTTCCGCGGTGCCCTGTACCTCAATGATGCGACCATCTTCGGTCATCACCACGTTCATATCGGTTTCCGCCGCTGAATCCTCGACATATTCCAGATCGCACAGCGCTTCGCCATTGACGATACCAACGGAAACCGCGGCGACCATCCCTTTCATTGGATTGCTTTTCAGCTTGCCGGCCGCCACCAGCTTATTCAGCGCATCGGCCAGCGCCACGCAGGCGCCGGTAATGGATGCGGTACGGGTGCCACCGTCAGCCTGCAAAACATCACAATCGAGAGTAATGGTGAATTCGCCCAACGCTTTCAGATCGACCGCCGCACGCAGCGCACGGGCAATCAGACGCTGGATTTCCATAGTACGGCCGCCCTGTTTCCCTTTCGCGGCTTCACGCGCGTTACGGGTATGCGTTGCACGCGGCAGCATGCCATATTCTGCCGTGATCCAACCCTGGCCCTGGCCTTTCAGGAAGCGCGGCACGCCTTCATCGATCGATGCGGTGCACAACACTTTAGTGTCACCAAATTCGACCAGCACGGAGCCTTCTGCGTGTATTGTATAGTTACGGGTCAGGGTGACGGGACGCACCTGATTAGCGCTACGACCTGCTGGACGCATAATGATCTCTCCGGCTTGAAACGAATGTGGCGCGCATTATACACAAAATCATGCGGGATGCATGAGGTGACGCGCCTCTGACGGCGTAGATAACTGGCGCTCAGGGCTGAGCGATGCCGCCAACAGAGGGGCTGCCAGAAGGATAACGTGTATATACGGATAATGCTCGCTTATTCCTATCCTGATAAGGCCCTGAAAGCTATAATCCACCTCACTCTCCTTTAAAAACAGGAACGTCTATGATCCGCAGTATGACCGCCTATGCCCGGCGTGAAATCAAGGGTGAATGGGGCAGCGCCGCATGGGAACTGCGCTCGGTAAACCAACGATATCTGGAAACTTATTTCCGTCTGCCGGAGCAGTTCCGTAGCCTGGAGCCTGTCGTGCGCGAGCGCATCCGTTCTCGCCTGACCCGTGGCAAAGTTGAATGTACCTTACGTTTTGATCAGGATCCCAGCGCCCAGGGCGAGCTGATTCTGAACGAAAGCCTTGCAAAACAGCTGGTCAATGCCGCCAACTGGGTCAAGATGCAGAGCGACGAAGGCGAAATCAACCCGGTTGATATTCTGCGCTGGCCTGGCGTAATGGCTGCTCAGGAACAGGATCTCGATGCGATTGCCGCCGATATTCTGTCGGCCCTGAACGGTGCGCTGGATGATTTTATCGTTGCCCGCGAGACCGAAGGTCAGGCGCTGAAAGCGCTTATTGAGCAGCGTCTGGAAGGCGTCACCGCCGAAGTCGCCAAAGTGCGCGCCCATATGCCGGAAATCTTACAGTGGCAGCGCGAGCGCCTGGTTTCCCGACTGGAAGATGCGGAAGTGCAGCTGGAAAACAACCGTCTCGAACAAGAGCTGGTGCTGATGGCGCAGCGTATCGACGTCGCCGAAGAGCTGGATCGTCTGGAAGCGCACGTAAAAGAGACCTGGAACATCCTGAAGAAGAAAGAAGCCGTTGGCCGCCGTCTTGACTTTATGATGCAGGAATTTAACCGCGAGTCGAACACGCTGGCATCGAAATCCATTAATGCCGAAGTGACCAATTCCGCCATCGAACTGAAAGTCCTGATCGAGCAAATGCGCGAGCAGATCCAGAACATCGAGTAATCTCTTTTGCTGGCTCCTCTTGTTGTGAGCCAGCATTACTTTTACTTATCTGTTTTTATCATCCGTCGATCAATACCTCCCTGCACCACTGCTCATAAAACACCTCTCACATTAGTTTTTCCTGGGGAAAGTGATTCACCTTAGAAAATCTCAATCGTGATCTTACGCACAAATCGCTAATCTGCCCGACATCATTGTGGGGGATTTATGCTGCTTCATATTCTGTATTTAATCGGTATTACTGCGGAAGCGATGACCGGCGCTCTGGCGGCCGGTCGCCGCCGGATGGACACTTTTGGAGTCATCATCATTGCTACCGCCACCGCGCTGGGCGGCGGCTCAGTCCGGGATATTCTGCTGGGCCACTACCCGCTGGGGTGGGTAAAACATCCGGAATACGTCATTATCGTCGCCGTCGCGGCAGTGTTAACGACTATTGCTGCGCCGGTCATGCCCCATCTACGCCGTCTGTTTCTGGTTCTGGATGCCCTGGGGCTGGTGGTGTTCTCAATTATCGGCGCGCAAATCGCGCTGGATATGGGAGAAGGACCGGTGATCGCCTCTATCGCCGCCGTGATTACCGGCGTATTTGGCGGCGTACTGCGGGACATGTTCTGCAAGCGCATTCCGCTGGTTTTCCAGAAGGAGCTGTATGCCGGCATCTCGTTTGCGGCCGCAATTCTCTATATTGCCCTGCAGCATTACGTCAGCAGCCACGACGTGGTGGTGATCTCCACCTTGCTGTTTGGCTTCACCGCTCGCATGCTGGCGCTGCGCTGGAAGCTGGGGCTGCCCGTCTTCCACTACAACCATAACGCCCACTGATCCTCTCAAAACCCGGGTATATGTTGCCCGCTGAGCCACTGCGCCAGCGCGGCAACATCCGGGTGCTGGAGAAAGGCAACCAGCTGCCTCGCTCTCCCTGCCCCCATGCCCGGCAGACGCTGCCACTGTTCTTCAGAACGTTCTCGTAGCTGCTGCCAGTTTTCCCTCGCCAGACCGGCAAGCGCCGCCCGGGGAATCGGTACGCCAATCGCCTGGACCCAGCGCAGAAAGGGCTGCTCGCGCGCCAGGTTAAACTGGTGCCAAAGCCGCTGCCCGCGCCCGGAGGTTATCCCCGGAATCCCCTGCAGCTGCGCTGGCGTCAATGCCAGCCACGAGAACAGATGCGCCAGCGGGCGCGCATGTTGCACCGTGCGCCATACTGATTCACCCACGCCATCAAGATTCAGAACCGGTTTTGACGATAACCAGATAAGCCTTGAGAGAAACTGCGCATCACACCCCGGCGTGGTGAAATAGCAGGTCAACGGGGTAAACCGTTCCGGGGGAGGCTGCGGTTTCGTACGCTGCGCCGATCGCCATACTACGCTGTCGAGGCGCGGAATGCCCTGGCCCGCCAGACTGATTTGCAGCTGATCGCCGAGGCCAATATCCAGGCGCTTCCAGCGAGAAAGCGAGCCAATACTGACTTGCTTAACCCGTTTGTCGTCAAGGCGCTGCGGCTCCAGCAGAGCGACGACGGAAATTTTGCCGCTGCGCCCGACCCGAAAGCGAATGCCGCGCACTTCCATTAACCGCGATGCCGGCGGATATTTCCACGCAACGACCCACTCACCCTGTCCTGGCGACCACAATCGCCCGCCGGGTTCGTGGCCGCGGCGCACGACCACGCCGTCGGTAGTAAAAGGCAGAGGCGAGGTTAACCAGCGCTCTCGCCACCGTGCCACCTGCCGCGCATCAGTAACGGGCTGCGTAAAAGAGGCGCTGTGGAGAAATCCACTCTTGCGCAACAGAGCCAGACGCTGGCGCATGTCCTGAGGGCCATCTGGCCATGCCCAGATAAAGATCCCCAGTTCCGCAAGCTGCGCCGGGGTATCGAGGCGCATCAGAGTACCGGCCACTTTCGCCCGGGCATTCATTCCCCCCATTTGCTTCTGCACATGCCCGTCGCGCTGCAGGAAAATCTCTCCCTGCAGCACGCTGTTCGCCAGCTCGCCCTCCGTCATCTTCGGCACGGCCGGAATCAGCCTCACCCTGGCGGTCCAATCCTCCCCGGCTCGACCATCGCCACGGCTAATGGCCTGTGCCAGCCGCCCGTGGCGATACACTAGCGTCACGGCGACACCGTCCACTTTCGGCTGCACCCAGAGATCCGTTTTATCGCGCATCCACCGCGCAACATCCGATTTATCGGCCAGTTTACGCACGCCGGTATGGGCAACCGGATGCCTGACCTCTCCGGTAGCGGGCGGCACATCATCGTTATCCGCAGGCGATAGCAGCGAAAAACAGCGCCGCCACTGCATAAGTCGCGCCGAAAGCTGGTCGTATACTTCATCACTGACCCCACTGCTCCCCTGTCGCCAGTACGCATTGTTCCAGGCCGTCACCTGTTGATTGAGACGATGTACCTCCTGCCGGGCCTGTGCCGGCGGCCATTCAGGACAGGTAGCCTGTCCGTATCCAGCCACCGCCCACGCGCCAATCATCCAGATCCATTTATGCATGACTCCACCTCCTGTTTACCCGCAAACATTCTGCAGGAGAGCGGTTTTATTCGGCGACGAGGGATTTATCACGCTGCGATCGGACATCCAGACTTTGTTTGCCTGCTGCGCAATACACGGCGAAATCAGGGAAACGGCTGGCAAAATGAAAGAAACAGAAGCAAAAAGTGTGACAGGGACTGCGTCACGGTGCGGCGCCGTGTATAATAGGCTCGTATGTAGTATCTCTTTCGACAATCACATACAAAAGACTCTCATGGCTCAAGGCACGCTTTATATTGTTTCCGCCCCAAGTGGCGCGGGTAAATCCAGCCTGATTCAGGCTTTATTGAAAACCCAACCGCTGTACGACACCCAGGTCTCTGTTTCACATACCACGCGCGCGCCGCGTCCGGGTGAAGTGCACGGCGAACACTATTTCTTCGTTAATCACGACGATTTCAGGGCGATGATTAGCAGAGACGCATTTCTTGAGCACGCGGAAGTTTTTGGCAACTATTACGGCACCTCGCGCGAAACCATCGAGCAGGTACTGGCAACCGGCGTCGACGTCTTCCTGGATATCGACTGGCAGGGCGCTCAGCAAATCCGTCAAAAAATGGCTGGCGCGCGCAGCATCTTTATTCTGCCGCCGTCAAAAGATGAGCTTGACCGTCGCCTGCGTGGCCGCGGCCAGGACAGCGAAGAGGTGATCGCAAAACGTATGGCTCAGGCTGTTGCAGAAATGAGTCATTACGCGGAATATGATTACCTTATTGTGAATGATGATTTTGATACCGCCCTGAGCGATCTGAAAAACATTATTCGCGCCGAACGTCTGCGCATGAGCCGCCAAAAGCAGCGACATGGCGCTTTAATCACCAAACTGTTGGCAGACTGAACCCACATTCAGTATCATGCCCAGTCATTTCTTCATCTGTGGAGCATTTTAAGTATGGCACGCGTAACTGTTCAGGACGCTGTAGAGAAAATTGGTAACCGTTTTGACCTGGTACTGGTCGCCGCGCGTCGCGCTCGTCAGATGCAGGTTGGCGGAAAAGATCCGCTGGTACCGGAAGAAAACGATAAAACTACCGTTATTGCACTGCGCGAAATCGAAGAAGGTCTGATCAACAATCAGATCCTCGACGTCCGCGATCGTCAAGAGCAGCAAGAGCAGGAAGCCGCTGAATTACAAGCCGTTACCGCTATTGCCGAAGGCCGTCGTTAATCACGCAGTGGGTAGCCCTTGTATCTGTTTGAAAGCCTGAATCAGCTGATTCAAAATTACCTGCCGGAAGAGCAAATCAAGCGTCTTCGGCAGGCATATCTCGTTGCACGTGACGCTCACGAGGGCCAGACACGTTCAAGCGGTGAACCTTATATCACGCACCCGGTAGCGGTAGCCTGCATTCTGGCCGAGATGAAACTCGACCATGAAACGCTGATGGCTGCGCTACTGCATGACGTGATTGAAGATACCCCTGCCACCTACCAGGATATGGAGCAGCTCTTTGGCAAAAGCGTTGCTGAGCTGGTAGAGGGGGTATCGAAACTTGATAAACTCAAGTTCCGCGATAAGAAAGAGGCGCAGGCCGAAAACTTTCGCAAAATGATTATGGCGATGGTGCAGGATATCCGCGTCATCCTGATCAAACTTGCCGACCGCACGCACAACATGCGCACCCTGGGCTCACTCCGCCCGGATAAACGCCGCCGCATTGCCCGCGAAACGCTGGAGATCTACAGCCCGCTGGCCCACCGTTTAGGTATCCACCACATCAAAACCGAGCTCGAAGAGCTGGGCTTTGAAGCGCTGTATCCCAACCGCTATCGCGTCATCAAAGAAGTCGTCAAAGCAGCGCGCGGCAACCGTAAAGAGATGATTCAAAAGATCCTCTCTGAAATCGAAGGGCGTTTACAGGAAGCGGGAATCCCCTGTCGCGTCAGCGGTCGCGAGAAGCATCTGTACTCCATCTACTGCAAAATGGTGCTGAAAGAGCAGCGTTTTCACTCGATTATGGATATCTACGCCTTCCGCGTGATTGTGCATGATGCTGACACCTGCTACCGCGTGCTTGGCCAGATGCATAGCCTTTACAAGCCTCGTCCTGGCAGGATGAAAGATTACATCGCCATTCCCAAGGCGAACGGCTATCAATCTTTGCACACCTCGATGATCGGCCCTCACGGCGTCCCGGTTGAAGTACAAATTCGTACCGAAGACATGGACCAGATGGCAGAAATGGGGGTTGCGGCGCACTGGGCCTATAAAGAGCACGGCGGCGAAAGCAGCACCACCGCACAAATCCGCGCCCAGCGCTGGATGCAGAGCCTGCTGGAGCTGCAGCAAAGCGCAGGCAGCTCGTTTGAATTTATCGAGAGCGTCAAATCCGATCTGTTCCCGGATGAGATTTACGTTTTCACCCCGGAAGGGCGCATTGTCGAACTCCCCGCTGGCGCCACGCCGGTGGACTTCGCCTACGCGGTACATACCGATATCGGCCATGCCTGCGTTGGCGCACGCGTCGACCGCCAGCCGTATCCATTGTCCCAGTCGCTTTCCAGCGGCCAGACGGTGGAAATCATCACCGCACCGGGCGCACGTCCGAATGCCGCGTGGCTGAACTTTGTCGTCAGCTCAAAAGCGCGCGCCAAAATTCGCCAGCTGTTGAAAAACCTTAAGCGCGATGACTCCGTCAGCCTGGGTCGCCGTCTGCTCAACCACGCCCTCGGCGGCAGCCGTAAACTGGCTGAAATCCCGCAGGAGAGCATTCAGCGTGAGCTGGAACGCATGAAGCTGGCCAGCCTTGACGATCTGCTGGCGGAAATTGGCCTCGGCAACGCAATGAGCGTGGTGGTAGCCAAAAACCTGCAACAGGGCGAAACCGTCACCGCACCGGCGCAAGGCGCCTCTTCAGGCCATGGTCATCTGCCGATTAAAGGCGCTGACGGCGTTCTGATTACCTTTGCGAAGTGCTGCCGTCCGATTCCCGGCGACCCGATTATCGCCCATGTCAGCCCTGGCAAAGGCCTGGTCATTCACCATGAGTCCTGCCGTAACATTCGTGGCTATCAGAAAGAGCCAGAGAAGTTTATGGCCGTCGAGTGGGATAAAGAGACCGCGCAGGAATTTATCACCGAAATTAAGGTGGATATGTTTAACCACCAGGGTGCACTGGCGAACCTCACCGCGGCCATTAATACCGCCTCTTCTAATATTCAGAGTCTGAATACCGAAGAAAAAGATGGTCGCGTGTACAGCGCGTTTATCCGCCTGACGGCGCGCGATCGCGTACATCTGGCGAATATTATGCGCAAAATTCGCGTTATGCCGGATGTAATAAAAGTCACCCGTAACCGAAACTAGCCTTGCGCACAAAATCATTCGCGTTTTGCACCGCACGGGCACCGGCCCCGAAGGGGCGGGCGGTCAGCCGGATCGCGCGGCGAGCGAATGAATTACCCGACCCGTACAGGAGTACGTAACCGGGGGTAATGAGTACGGCTAACGCCGAGGCAATTTGAAGGATGAAGTGTTTATGAATCCACAGCGTTATGCGCGTATCTGCGAGATGCTCGCCAGGCGCCAGCCTGACCTGACGGTCTGCATGGAGCAGGTCCATAAACCTCATAACGTCTCTGCGGTGATTCGTACCGCAGACGCCGTTGGCGTACATGAAGTCCACGCCATCTGGCCCAGCAGCCGCATGCGCACGATGGCCTCAGCCGCCGCCGGCAGCAATAGCTGGGTGCAGGTTAAAACCCACCGCTCAATTGACGATGCCGTCAGCCATTTAAAGGGCCAGGGCATGCAGATCCTGGCCACTCACCTCTCTGACAAAGCCGTCGATTTCCGTGAAATCGACTATACCCGTCCTACCTGCATCCTGATGGGGCAGGAAAAAACCGGCATTACCCGGCAAGCTCTGGCGCTGGCCGATCGGGACATCATCATTCCGATGACTGGCATGGTGCAGTCGCTGAATGTCTCCGTCGCCTCGGCTCTGATTCTGTATGAAGCCCAGCGCCAGCGGCAAAATGCGGGGATGTATAAGCGTGAGAACAGCATGCTGCCGGAAGAAGAACAGCAGCGCCTGCTATTTGAAGGCGGGTATCCGGTACTGGCCAGAGTGGCAAAACAAAAAGGTCTGCCTTACCCCTACGTGAATGCGCAGGGCGAAGTCGAAGCCGATGACGCGTGGTGGGCAACCATGCAGGCTTCCGGTACCGCTCACGGTAGCAGGCGCGACAATCGTGCCAAAGCAGGCCAGACAAGATGCAGTCTGAAGGATGAAGGGTAAATGGCCGGTCGCCTGTTAGATGCCGTCCCGCTCAATTCGCTCACCGGCGTTGGAGCGGCGCAAAGCAACAAACTGGCGAAAATCGGCCTGCATACCGTGCAGGATCTCCTTCTGCACCTGCCGCTACGCTATGAAGACCGCACCCATCTTTATCAGATAGGCGAGCTGCTACCGGGCGTTTACGCCACCGTTGAAGGTGAAGTTCTCAGCAGCAACATCACCTTCGGCGGCCGCCGAATGATGACCTGCCAGATCAGCGACGGTTCCGGTATTCTCACCATGCGCTTTTTCAACTTCAACGCCGCCATGAAAAACAGCCTGGCGACCGGCCGGCGCGTGCTGGCCTATGGAGAAGCCAAACGGGGGAAATACGGGGCGGAGATGATTCACCCGGAATACCGCGTGCAGGGTGACATGAGCACCCCCGATCTCCAGGAAACGCTGACGCCGGTTTATCCCACCACCGAAGGCATCAAGCAGGCGACGTTGCGCAAGCTCACCGATCAGGCGCTGGAATTACTGGATACCTGTGCCATCGCCGAGCTGTTGCCGCCCGAACTGGCGCAGGGAATGATGAGCCTGCCGGAGGCGCTACGCACATTACACCGTCCGCCGCCGTCGCTGCAGCTCAGTGACCTGGAAAGCGGTAAGCATCCGGCGCAACAGCGCTTAATTCTGGAAGAACTGCTGGCGCATAACCTGAGCATGCTGGCGCTACGCGCCGGCGCCCAGCGTTATCATGCCCTGGCACTCGGTGCGAACGACACATTCAAAAACCAGCTGCTGGCCTCCCTGCCCTTTAAGCCAACCGGCGCACAACAGCGAGTCACCGCCGAAATTGAACGCGATATGGCGCTTGATGTGCCGATGATGCGTCTGGTACAGGGCGACGTCGGCTCCGGTAAAACGCTGGTTGCCGCCCTCGCAGCGCTGCGGGCGATCGCTCACGGCAAACAGGTAGCGCTGATGGCGCCGACCGAACTGCTGGCGGAACAACACGCCAATAACTTCCGCCAGTGGTTCGCGCCTCTGGGCATCGAAGTAGGCTGGCTGGCCGGCAAACAGAAAGGGAAAGCCCGCCAGGCGCAGCAGGAGGCCATCGCCAGCGGCCAGGTACAGATGATCGTCGGCACTCACGCCATTTTTCAGGAACAGGTGCAGTTCAACGGTCTGGCGCTGGTCATTATTGATGAGCAGCACCGCTTCGGCGTTCACCAGCGTCTGGCGCTGTGGGAAAAAGGCCAGCAGCAGGGCTTCCATCCCCATCAGCTGATCATGACCGCTACCCCGATTCCACGAACCCTGGCGATGACGGCTTATGCCGATCTTGATACCTCGGTTATCGACGAACTGCCGCCGGGCCGGACGCCGGTCACCACGGTCGCCATCCCCGATACTCGTCGCCACGATATTATTGATAGGGTTCGCAACGCCTGTACTCAGGAAGGGCGTCAGGCCTACTGGGTCTGCACCCTGATTGAAGAGTCCGATCTGCTGGAAGCGCAGGCGGCAGAGGCGACATGGGAAGAGCTTAAGCTCGCGCTGCCGGAGCTGAATATCGGCCTCGTACATGGCCGGATGAAACCGGCAGATAAACAGGCGGTTATGCAGGCCTTCAAGCAGGGCGAACTGCACCTGCTGATCGCAACCACGGTTATTGAGGTTGGGGTCGACGTACCGAATGCCAGCCTGATGATTATCGAAAACCCGGAACGTCTGGGGCTGGCGCAGCTGCATCAGCTCAGAGGACGCGTCGGGCGCGGCGCGGTCGCCTCCCACTGCGTGCTACTCTATAAATCACCGCTGTCAAAAACGGCGCAGAAACGCCTGCAGGTTCTGCGCGACAGCAACGACGGTTTCGTTATTGCCCAGAAAGACCTGGAAATCCGCGGCCCCGGCGAGCTGCTCGGCACCCGACAAACCGGCACCGCCGAGTTTAAAGTCGCCGATCTGCTGCGCGATCAGGCCATGATCCCTGACGTTCAGCGCATTGCTCGCCATATTCACGAACGTTATTCTCAGCAGGCCCAGGCGCTTATTGAACGCTGGATGCCGGAAACCGAACGCTATTCCAACGCCTAGCGTCGACTCTGTCCCGCAGGGCCAGACCAGGACGCTTCGCGCAATTTATCTTCACAACGAGTGGATTATGAAACGAGAACTGGCCATCGAATTTTCGCGTGTCACCGAGGCTGCCGCGCTGGCGGGCTATAAATGGCTGGGCCGCGGCGATAAAAATACCGCCGACGGCGCCGCCGTCAATGCCATGCGCATTATGCTCAACCTGATTAATATCGACGGTACCATCGTCATTGGCGAAGGTGAAATCGATGAAGCGCCGATGCTGTATATCGGTGAGAAGGTCGGCACCGGCAACGGCGATGCGGTGGATATCGCCGTTGACCCTATCGAAGGGACGCGCATGACGGCCATGGGCCAGGCCAATGCGCTGGCGGTGATGGCGGTCGGCGATAAAGGCTGCTTCCTGAACGCGCCGGATATGTACATGGAAAAACTGATTGTCGGCCCAGGGGCAAAAGGGGCGATTGACCTCAATCTGCCGCTGGCGGAGAACCTGCGTAATGTCGCCGCGGCGCTGAATAAACCGCTGGCCGAGCTGACCGTCACCATTCTGGCCAAACCGCGTCACGACGCGGTGATTGCCGAACTCCAGCAGTCGGGCGTTCGCGTCTTCGCCATTCCGGATGGCGACGTAGCGGCGTCGATTCTGACCTGCATGCCGGACAGCGAAGTAGACGTCCTGTACGGCATCGGCGGCGCGCCGGAAGGGGTAGTTTCTGCCGCAGTGATCCGCGCTCTGGACGGCGACATGCAGGGTCGCCTGCTGGCTCGTCACGATGTAAAAGGCGATACCGCAGAAAACCGTCGTATCGGCGAGAACGAACTGGCGCGCTGCAAAGAGATGGGCATCGAAGCAGGCAAAGTGCTGCGCCTGGACGAAATGGCCCGCAGCGATAATGTGGTGTTCTCCGCAACCGGGATCACCAAAGGCGATCTGCTGGATGGCATTACCCGTAAGGGCAATATGGCCACCACCGAAACGCTGCTGATCCGCGGTAAATCCCGTACGATTCGCCGCATTCAGTCCATTCATTATCTCGACCGTAAAGACCCGGATATTCAGCTGCATATTCTGTAAGCCTCCGATCGCGCGTATGGATTGCACGCTGGCGCCAGGCCCAGGGACGGGCCGAAAACGGCTGCCGCCAACGCACAGGCAATTGAAGTATGACGAGAATATTTGATCAATAGAGCTTTTCGGCGCCGTCAGGCTGGAAATCTTTGCCGCGTGCAACGAAGATAAGGCAACGCTTTGCGCAACGGGAGAAGATGATGGCGGACTGGGTTAACGGTAAAGTAAAAAAAATAGAGTTCTGGACCGATACGCTGTTCAGTTTGTACGTCCACGCGCCGGTTCACCCGTTTACCGCCGGGCAATTTACCAAGCTCGGGCTGGAAATTGACGGGGAGCGCGTTCAGCGCGCCTATTCCTACGTTAACGCACCGGGCAATCCCGATCTGGAGTTCTATCTGGTCACCGTCCCGGACGGTAAGCTCAGCCCACGCCTTGCGGCGCTCAAACCGGGCGATGACGTTCAGCTGGTCAGCGAGGCCGCGGGATTCTTCGTTCTGGAAGAGGTGCCTGACTGCGAGACCTTATGGATGCTGGCGACCGGCACCGCGCTCGGCCCGTATCTGTCAATTCTGCAGGAAGGTAAAGACCTTGAGCGCTTCAAAAATCTGGTGCTGGTCCACGCCGTGCGCTATGAGGCCGATTTAAGCTACCTGCCGCTGATGCGCGAATTAGCACAGCGCTATGGCGGCAAGCTGCGGATTCAGACCGTCGTGAGCCGTGAAACCGCCGCCGGTTCGCTGACCGGACGGATTCCGTTTCTTATCGACACCGGCGCCCTGGAAGAGGCCGTTGGCCTGCCGATGAACGCCGATAATAGCCACGTGATGCTGTGTGGAAACCCGCAGATGGTGCGTGATACCCAGCAGCTGTTGAAAGAAACCCGACAGATGACGAAACATTTACGCCGCCGGCCGGGCCACATGACCGCCGAGCAATACTGGTAATCAGGGCTCCGCCTTCCAGCGAACATCCTGCGTATCTTTACCAAATTTATTCTCGCCCTGGGTACCGACAAACGCGCCCAGGTCGATGAACATCATGACGATAATCAGCGTCGGCACAAACCGCCCGACAACCCATTGCCAGACGCCAGGCAGCACCGACCAGTTCCCCGCCAGCAGCATCCACGCCAGAATCATCAGCAGCGCCCAGATCCCCGATTTACCGCGATCGTGCAGGCGTTTGATCGTCACCGCCGCCGTCGGCCACAGCAGGCACACCAGGATAAACGCAGCGGTCTGCACATTGAGCAAATTGGTGCCGGCCAGGGTAAAGAGCACGCTCATGGCAAGAACCCAGATGGCCATCCAGATCCAGAAGTCACGGCGCCCGATACGCCCCTTAATTGAGAACATCCACTGCTGTAGGGTCATGTTTTATTCCTTATCATCATCATTCGCGTAGTTTACCCTGAAGCCGTCACTTTTTGACAAGCGCGACGGTTCCCGTTTTAATCGTCTGCAGGCAAAAAAAGGAAAGACCGGCATGAAGACGTGGATGACTGTATGTTTTATTGGGCTGACGGCCTTATCCGTCGGCCCGAAGGCGTTGTCCGCGGTGCCCGAATCCTCCGCCACGGCCCCTTATCTGCTGGCGGGCGCCCCTACCTTTGATATGTCTATCAGCGACTTTCGGGAAAAATTCAACGCGGCGAATCCGAAGCTTCAGCTGAATGAATTTCGCGCCATTGCCTCCAGCCGCGACAGAGAAAATCTGACGCGTGCGGCGAGCAAAATTAATGAAAATCTTTACGCCTCCACGGCGCTGGAGCGCGGCACCCTGAAAATAAAATCGATGCAGGTGACCTGGCTCCCTATTCAGGGGCCCGAGCAGAAAGCGGCGAAGGCCAAAGCGCAGGAGTATATGAGCGCCGTGTTACGCATGTTCGCGCCCACCTTAAGCGTGGCTCAGAGCCAGCAAAAACTGCAGAAAATGCTCGCCGCCGGCAAGGGAAAACGTTACTTCTCTGAAACGGAAGGCGCGATACGTTATGTTGTCGCAGACAACGGTGAAAAAGGGCTGACCTTCGCTGTTGAACCGATTAAGCTGGCGCTATCTGAAACGCTGGAGAGCAATAATAAATGACAAAAAGCAAAGCCTTTCCAACGATGAATCTCTATACTGTTTGACAGACCATGCTGCCCTGACGGGTGGCTATATTCCTTAATTCGCTTAACGTAGCGTGGAGAATTAAAATGCGACATCCTTTAGTGATGGGTAACTGGAAACTGAACGGCAGCCGCCATATGGTAAACGAACTGGTTGCTAACCTGCGTACCGAACTGGCTGGCGTTTCTGGCTGTGCCGTTGCAATCGCTCCGCCAGAAATGTACATCGATCTGGCTAAGCATGCGGCAGAAGGTAGCCACATTCACCTGGGCGCGCAGAACGTTGACCTGAACCTGTCCGGCGCATTCACCGGTGAAACCTCTGCTCAAATGCTGAAAGATGTCGGTGCTGAATACATCATCATCGGTCACTCTGAGCGTCGTACTTACCACAACGAGTCTGACGAGTTCATCGCTAAGAAATTCGCGGTTCTGAAAGAACAGGGTCTGATTCCGGTTCTGTGCATCGGCGAAACTGAAGCAGAAAACGAAGCGGGCAAAACGGAAGAAGTGTGCGCACGTCAGATTGACGCCGTTCTGAAAACTCAGGGCGCTGCGGCATTCGAAGGCGTGGTTATCGCTTACGAACCGGTCTGGGCAATCGGCACCGGCAAATCAGCGACTCCGGCACAGGCTCAGGCGGTGCATAAATTCATTCGCGATCACATTGCGAAAGCAGACGCGAAAGTGGCTGAGCAGGTCATCATCCAGTACGGCGGTTCCGTTAACGCATCTAACGCAGCAGAACTGTTCACCCAGCCGGACATCGATGGCGCGCTGGTTGGCGGCGCCTCCCTGAAAGCAGACGCTTTCGCGGTGATCGTGAAAGCTGCTGAAGCAGCGAAAAAAGCGTAACCTGCGCTAAGCCCGGCGGCGTACCGCTTACCGGGGCGAAGGAATAACGCAATACGAGGAGCCCGGACAACGCGCGCAGGCGCCGCATCCGGGCTTTTTTATGCCGCTACAATTTCCCCAACGCTTGATACCACAGATAGTCCAGCGGCAGCAGAATCAAATAGCTCACCGCCGCCAGGGCGATACACAGCAGCATTCCCGCCCGTGCCGGCACTTTCCCTAGCCCCATCGCCACGACAATCGGCGACGCCTGATACGGCAGCAGCGGCGTGGAATAGCCCAATACCTGAATCATAATCACGCTGAGCAGCGGGAAACCGGTGGCATCGGAAAAGCTCTGGGCAAACGTGGTGTATAGCGCGGGTACGCCGTTGGCGGTCATAATAAAGTTCAGGGCGCTGGTCATGCCGGTTAACGCCAGGAAGCTGGTGAACGGACTCTCTTTGTCGAGCGGCATCACGTGCAGCAGCGCATTGCCGACCACCTCACCGATGCCGGTTTGGGTCACGGTAATCGCCAGTCCGAGGATCCCGGCGACGTAAATGCAGGTACGAATATTCACCCCGCTGGAAAACTCCTCGCCGCTGATAAAGCCAACCCGCGGCAGCAGCGTGACGACTGCCGCTGCCAGCCCCGTCCAGGCGGGCCCGATACCGTGCCAGCTCTCGCTCACCCACAGCACCAGCACCACGGCCAGCAGCCAGGCCAGGCGCTTCTCGTCCCGACTCATCGGCGGAAGCGGGATCAGTTCGCGCGGCGGATGCGGTTTGCCAGGAAACAGCCAGCAGATCAGGGCAATTAATACTCCCCCCTTTAGCCAGCCCAGCACCGGCGTGTGCAGCAGCAGATACGGCAGGTAGTTAAGGTGGATCCCGTAAGAACCTTCGGCCGCGCCGCTCATCACCAGGTTCGGGACGTTGGCGGGCAGAATGGTCGCCGACAGCTGAAAGGTCCCAAAACCCACCGCCAGCGCCAGGCCATACCAGGCCCGTGAACCGTCTGCGATACCGGCCCGTTTCGCCATCGCCGCCACGATGGGCATCAGCAGCGCGATGCGTCCCATATTCGACGGCATCACGAAGGCCAGCGCATAGCTGAGTAGCACGACGCTACCCACCATCAACGGCCAGGAGTCCGTCAGTCGCGCCGATAGCGCCTGTGCCGCTCTGTCCGCCAGCCCGGTTTTACGAATCGCAATCCCGAGAACGAAGCCGCTGAATACCAGCCAGAATGCCGACGAGGCAAACCCGCCAAAGATCGCTTCCGGCGGCGCAATTTTGGCGATCATCGCCGCCGCGAAAAACAGCAGCGCGGTCATAAACTCCGGCAACAGCGAGGTCGCCCACAGCACAATGGTTATCGCGATAATCAGCGAGGGAAGAAACAGAGGGTGAGAAAACCAGAGCGACATGCCTGTCTCCTGTCGTTTTTTCAGCAAGAATACGATCGGGGGCGAGGCAGGTAAACCTATCAAAAAATAGCCAGCCATGCAGGAACCTGCATGGCTCAGCAATAAAGGTTATTTCAGAATCAAGCAGCGATGGTCCTGGATCTCTTCAGCAGAGGCGCGATTCAGGGTCAGCAGGTTGCGCTCGGTTGCCAGCAGCACCAGCGAGCCATCGCTCTGCTTCGCCATCGCCAGCGCAAAGCGCCCCATATGTTCACGCGCCTCCGGTACCTCTTCCGCCAGCATCAGAAACGGGCTACGCTGCGCCAGCTCGGACTCAGTGACTCGCCGCGCGAGATATTCATGGCCGAGCAAACCACCGGGAAGCGGCAGCCATCGGCTGCTGATAGCGGCGGCATCGTTATCCAGCCGGGCGCGCACATCTTCGCGTAAGCAGGAGATATGAATATGGAAATGGTTTTGCGTGCGTCCGCTGCGGGAGTTAATGGCTAATGACACGGCGTTATCCGGTACCGCTGAACCGCGGCGTTCGCTCATGATGTCGCGCCCCTGCCATGCCTGCCAGAAGAAGTTCGGCGTTAACGGGTCGAGCAGCAGCGGGCTCTCGGTGCCGTTAATTCGATAGGTCGGCATCAGCAGATACTGCAAGGGCCCGTTGCGATCTTTAAACAGCACGTAGCCGCCCTGCAGATTGACGTCGGCACACGGCGAGGGAGTTTGGTGCTGCTGTTGATTAGGAACGCATTGCTGCAAAACAATCTGTCGCAGCGCGTCAGGGTTACCGGAATGCAGCCAGTACCAGCCGCCGGCCGCCGCTGCCAGTACAAGCACCAGCAGCAGCCATAAAAGGTATCGTACTCTTCTCATCATCTTTTCCTGTCCAGCCAGAAACGGAAGAGTAGCGTAGTTTGATGACTAAATAAAAACGCCCGGTTATTTAACCGGGCGTTCGGAACGATTAACGCTGACTGATTTGGTCGAAAGTACCGCCGTTTGAGAAGTGCTCTTTCTGTGCCTTCGTCCAGCCACCAAACTCCTGGTCGATGGTGAACAGCTTCAGTTTCGGGAACTCATCGGCATATTTCTTCGCGACTGCCGGGTCACGTGGGCGATAGAAGTTCTTCGCCGCAATCTCCTGGCCTTCCGGCGAGTAGAGATACTTCAGGTAAGCTTCAGCTACCTGGCGGGTGCCTTTTTTATCGACCACTTTATCAACCACGGAGACGGTCGGTTCAGCAAGAATCGATTCGCTCGGAGTCACAATTTCAAACTTATCTTTGCCCAGCTCGTTCGCCGCCAGCAGCGCTTCGTTCTCCCACGCAATCAACACATCGCCGATCCCGCGTTCAACAAAGGTATTGGTCGAACCGCGCGCGCCGGAGTCCAGCACTTCGACGTTTTTATACAGCGCCTTCACAAACTCCTGGGCTTTTGCCTGGTCGCCGTGATTCTGGTGCAGGGCATAGCCCCAGGCGGCCAGGTAGTTCCAGCGTGCGCCGCCGGAGCTTTTCGGGTTTGGCGTAATCACCGACACACCCGGTTTAATCAGGTCGTTCCAGTCATGAATCTGTTTTGGGTTGCCTTTACGTACAAGGAACACGATGGTGGAGGTATACGGCGCGGAGTTATCCGGCAGACGTTTCAGCCAGTTTTTATCGATACGGCCGCGTTCCGCGATCGCATCAACATCGTAGGCCAGCGCCAGCGTCACGACATCGGCTTCGATACCGTTGATCACCGACGTCGCCTGTTTGCCGGAGCCGCCATGCGACTGACGAATCACCACATTGTCGCCGGTTTCTTGTTTCCAGTGCGCGCTGAATGCCTTGTTGTACTGTTCGTACAGCTCGCGCGTTGGATCATAAGATACGTTTAATAACTGAATGTCTTTGGCCAGAACGCTGGCGGATGCCAGCAACAGAGTTAACCCAACGCCCCACTTGTTCATCGCACCGCTCTCTTTATGTCGTGTTGTGATGAGTTAAGCGTGCCAGAAAGCGAAACAATGATTAAAGAATAAAAAAAGATTGGCTATAACTTGCGAGTATATGTAAACCGGAGGGGAATGCTTACCCTCTCCAGGAGAGGAGAGGGTGAGGGCGAGAGGGTTACACTTCTTCCATGCGACCCAGCAGCGCCTGCAGACGATCCTGCCAGCCCTGCAGCTGTTCTCTCAGCTGACCGTTTTCACGCTCCAGCTCTTCACGACCGTGCTGTGCGCCCTGAACTTCCTGCGCCAGCGTGTTGTTCTTCTCTTTCAGCTCTTCGATTTCCATCTGCAACAGAGTGATGGTATCAATCGCCTGCTGTACTTTTGATTCTAATTTCTCAAACACTTCTAATGACATCGTCATACCTCTCCTGAACTTGCAAGGCGTTGATAGAGTACTATCCCGTACACGTCGTCCTTCAAGCTGCTTCTGCGTTAGCGGGTTCTTCCCGAACACTTACCGAAGTAAGCGGCGAGGATTCATTCGCTTGCCGTTTTGACACATCCCGAATGATGTTGTGTACCTACGCGGTGACGCCTTAACGAAAATAAGCGCACTACAGTGGTCATGCAGTCGATTGTATGAATCCCCGCCTTCCCTGTCCAGCGACAACCCGCGCAGATTGCGGTTTGCAACACTTTTCAGTCTTTACCTGGCGCATTCGGCGCGTTTCTGTGGAAGTTATCCGGCAATTGTTAATCAATGGGTTAACAAAATCCGCCGGAAATGCGGGGAAAATGTGTCACAACACGCGTTTATGGCGCGAAAACGCTCATTTTCTTGACGCAGCACACACATTTATATTTCGATATTTCTCGTTTTTGTTCGTTAACGATAAATTAACACTATGCCTACAAGGCAGCGTGGTCGTCTACGACCTTCATACATACAATAATCACCACTTCGCTTCAGGATTCGATATGAGCCAAACATCAACATTAAAAGGCCAGTGCATCGCAGAGTTCCTAGGTACCGGGTTGTTGATCTTTTTCGGCGTTGGGTGCGTCGCGGCGCTCAAAGTTGCGGGAGCCAGCTTCGGTCAGTGGGAAATCAGCATCATCTGGGGTCTGGGGGTGGCCATGGCTATCTACCTGACCGCGGGCGTATCCGGCGCACACCTTAACCCGGCTGTCACTATCGCATTGTGGCTGTTTGCCTGCTTCGACGGGCGTAAAGTTGTTCCTTTTATCATTTCTCAATTCGCAGGCGCCTTTTGCGCAGCGGCGTTAGTTTACGGGCTTTACTACAATCTTTTCTTCGATTTCGAACACAGCCACAATATGGTGCGCGGCAGCGTCGAAAGTCTTGAGCTGGCCGGTATTTTCTCCACTTACCCGAACCCACATATCAATTTTGTGCAGGCTTTCGCGGTAGAAATGGTGATTACCGCTATCCTGATGGGCGTTATCCTGGCACTGACTGATGACGGTAATGGGATTCCGCGTGGCCCGCTGGCGCCGCTCCTGATCGGCCTGTTAATTGCGGTTATCGGCGCATCTATGGGACCGCTGACCGGATTTGCCATGAACCCGGCTCGCGACCTTGGACCAAAAACGTTCGCCTGGCTTGCCGGCTGGGGTGACGTCGCCTTCACCGGCGGTAAAGATATTCCTTATTTCCTGGTGCCGCTGTGCGCACCGGTGGTGGGCGCCGCGCTGGGCGCGTTCAGCTATCGTAAGTTGATCGGCCGCCATCTGCCTTGCGACACCTGTGTCGAGGAAGAGAAAGAAAGCACCTCGACTACGCAACACAACGCTTCGCTGTAATCTGACTACGGGACTCATACTATGACCGACAAAAAATATATCGTTGCGCTCGACCAGGGCACCACCAGCTCCCGGGCCGTTGTGATGGATCACGATGCCAATATCGTCAGCGTTTCTCAGCGAGAATTTGAACAAATTTATCCGCATCCAGGCTGGGTTGAGCATGACCCGATGGAGATCTGGGCGTCGCAAAGCTCCACGCTGGTTGAAGTGCTGGCAAAAGCCGATATTAGCTCCGACGAGATCGCCGCAATCGGGATCACCAACCAACGTGAAACCGCCATTGTGTGGGAGCGGGAAACCGGTAAACCGATCTATAACGCTATCGTCTGGCAGTGCCGTCGTACCGCAGAGATCTGTGAACAGCTCAAACGTGACGGCATGGAAGAGTACATTCGCAAGGCCACCGGCCTGGTGGTTGACCCGTACTTCTCCGGTACCAAAGTAAAATGGATTCTCGATCACGTGGAAGGCGCCCGCGAGCGGGCAAAACGCGGCGAACTGCTGTTCGGAACCGTGGATACCTGGCTGGTATGGAAAATGACCCAGGGCCGCGTCCACGTGACCGACTACACCAACGCCTCGCGTACCATGTTGTTCAACATCCACGAGCTGGACTGGGACGACAAAATGCTGGAGGCGCTGGATATTCCGCGCGCGATGCTGCCGGAAGTGCGCAAGTCTTCCGAGGTATACGGTCAAACCAACATCGGTGGTAAAGGCGGCACGCGTATTCCTATCGCCGGTATCGCCGGTGACCAGCAGGCGGCGCTGTTTGGCCAGCTGTGCGTCAAAGAAGGGATGGCAAAAAACACCTACGGCACCGGCTGCTTTATGCTGATGAATACCGGGGAAAAAGCGGTAACCTCAACGCATGGCCTGCTGACCACTATCGGCTGCGGCCCACGTGGGGAAGTGAACTATGCGCTGGAAGGCGCAGTATTCATGGCCGGCGCCTCGATTCAGTGGCTGCGCGATGAAATGAAGCTGATCAACGACGCCTTCGATTCCGAATATTTTGCCACTAAAGTGAAAGATACCAACGGCGTGTATGTGGTTCCGGCCTTTACCGGTCTCGGTGCGCCTTACTGGGACCCGTATGCGCGCGGCGCCATCTTTGGCCTGACCCGCGGGGTGAACGCCAACCATATTATTCGCGCCACGCTGGAGTCTATTGCCTATCAGACACGCGATGTACTGGAAGCTATGCAGGCAGATTCAGGGATTCGTCTGCACGCCCTGCGCGTCGACGGCGGTGCCGTGGCCAACAACTTCCTGATGCAGTTCCAGTCCGATATTCTCGGCACCCGCGTAGAACGTCCGGAAGTACGTGAAGTGACGGCGCTGGGCGCCGCTTACCTCGCAGGTCTGGCCGTTGGCTTCTGGCAAAATCTGGATGAGCTGCAGGAGAAAGCGGTGATTGAGCGCGAGTTCCGCCCGGGTATCGAAACTACCGAGCGTAACTACCGCTACAACGGCTGGAAAAAAGCGGTGAAACGCGCGCTGGCGTGGGAAGAACACGAGTAACCGCGACCACAGGACTGCCCGGTGGCGCAACGTTGACCGGGCGACAGACCTTTATCCGGCAATCCCCAATGGATTTCGGGTCACTGGAAGGCGACAAGTGCATGCATCCCCGGTCACATAGATAACGATGTGACCGGGGCAAGCAAACGCAGTCAACGCACCTGTGGCCTGAAAGACGGCGGGGATTCAGCCGAATATCGGCAACAGCAGATACAGCTTAATCACCAGCGCATTCACGATATCAATAAAGAACGCGCCGACCATCGGCACCACCAGAAACGCCATATGAGACGGGCCAAAGCGGTCGGTAATGGCCTGCATATTGGCAATCGCCGTCGGCGTCGCCCCGAGACCAAAACCACAGTGCCCGGCAGCCAGTACCGCGGCATCATAGTTTTTCCCCATCATGCGATAGGTTACGAAGATGGCATACAGCGCCATCGCCACCGTCTGGACCGCGAGGATCGCCAGCATCGGCAGCGCCAGCGAAGCCAGCTCCCACAGCTTCAGGCTCATCAGAGCCATGGCGAGGAACAGCGACAGGCTAACGTTGCCCAGCACCGATACCGCACGCTCAAACACGCGATAGAAACCTAACAGCGCCAGACCGTTGCTGAGGATCACCCCGATAAACAGTACGCAGACAAAAGTGGGCAGTTCAAAGACGGTGCCCGTCAGCAGTTGCGCAACCACCCTCCCTACCGTCAGGCAGATGGCGATTAAGGCGATGCTCTCAATCAGCACCAGCGAGGTGATCATGCGGCCCATATCCGGTTTTTCGAAGGCGGTTGGCGCCAGCTGATCATCCGGCGTTCCGTCCGGTGAAGAAGAGTGTTTAACCAGATAGCGCGCCACCGGGCCGCCAATCAACCCACCCAGCACCAGACCAAAGGTGGCGCACGCCATTGCGACTTCGGTGGCGTTGGCAAAGCCGTAGCGTTCAACAAACAGCTTACTCCACGCGGCGCCGGTGCCATGGCCGCCAGACAGGGTAATGGAGCCAGCCAGCAGCCCCATCAGCGGGTCCAGTCCTAACAGCTTCGCCATCCCGATGCCGAGGGCGTTTTGCAGCAGCAGCAGTCCCACCACCACAATCAGGAAGGTACCCACCACTTTGCCGCCGGCCCGCAGGCTGGAGAGGTTTGCGTTCAGACCGATGGTCGCAAAGAACGCCATCATCAGCGGGTCTTTCAGACTCATATCAAAGTCGATTTCCCAACCCATGCTTTTTTTCAGCACCAGCAGCGCCAGCGCCACCAGCAGGCCGCCCGCAACGGGTTCAGGGATGGTGTATTTTTTCAGGAAGGGGACATTCTGCACGAGTTGTCTGCCCAACAGCAGCACCAATGTTGCGGCAACGAGCGTCGATAAGGTATCGAGATGAAACATAAAAAGAGCTCCTTAAAGGCGCATGATCCATTCACACGCGTCGGTATTCCCGGTGTCGATTACTTCTCATCTTGAGGAATCGGACGGGGATTTTAAGCAGAACCGCGCAAAAAATGACAGGAAAAGATATTTTGTTTTGATATTGATGCGATCAAGCATACAAAATGTTAATTAATGTCCCCCCCCGGTTAGTTGTATAAATATTTCTCAGCAAACGCTGGCAAACGTTTGCTTTTGTACTACAGTCCGATAAAATTCCCGCTTTGCCACCTTGGGATTGTTTGTGATGTCCGTTAACACCGCCGAGTCAGAAGCTGCGCAACCGGTTGCGCATAAAACAACCAGCGAATTAATCTACCGCCTCGAAGACCGCCCGCCGCTGCCGCAAACCCTGTTCGCCGCCTTTCAGCATCTGCTGGCGATGTTTGTCGCGGTCATCACGCCGGCGCTGTTAATCTGTCAGGCACTGGGCCTTCCGGCTCAGGACACTCAGCACATCATCAGTATGTCGCTGTTCGCCTCCGGTGTGGCATCCATCATTCAGATTAAAGCCTGGGGACCGGTCGGTTCCGGGCTGCTCTCGATTCAGGGCACCAGCTTTAACTTCGTCGCCCCGCTTATTATGGGCGGTACCGCGCTGAAAACCGGTGGCGCCGACGTGCCGACGATGATGGCCGCGCTGTTCGGCACCCTGATGCTGGCAAGCTGCACGGAAATGGTCATCTCGCGCGTCCTGCACCTGGCCCGACGGGTTATTACCCCGCTGGTCTCCGGGGTCGTGGTGATGATTATCGGCCTGTCGCTGATTCAGGTCGGGCTGACCTCCATTGGCGGTGGCTACTCGGCCATGGCCGACCATACCTTCGGCGCGCCGAAAAACCTGCTGCTGGCGGGTATCGTTCTGGCGCTAATCATTATTCTTAACCGCCAGCGCAACCCGTATCTGCGTATCGCGTCGCTGGTGATCGCCATGGCGGCAGGTTATCTGGCGGCCTGGCTGCTCGATATGCTGCCGGCCAACAGCGCACCGGCGAACGACAGTCTGATTACCGTGCCCACCCCGCTCTATTACGGTCTGGGCATCGACTGGAGCCTGCTGCTGCCGCTGATGCTGGTCTTTATGATCACCTCGCTGGAAACCATCGGCGATATCACCGCCACGTCTGACGTGTCGGAACAGCCGGTCTCCGGTCCGCTGTATATGAAGCGCCTGAAAGGCGGCGTGCTGGCTAACGGCCTGAACTCCTTTGTCTCCGCCGTCTTTAATACCTTCCCGAACTCCTGCTTCGGCCAGAATAACGGCGTGATTCAGTTGACCGGTGTCGCCAGCCGCTATGTCGGCTTCGTGGTGGCGCTGATGCTGATCGTGCTGGGCCTGTTCCCGGCGGTCAGCGGCTTTGTCCAGCATATTCCGGAACCGGTGCTCGGCGGCGCAACGCTGGTAATGTTCGGTACTATCGCCGCATCCGGGGTACGTATCGTCTCCCGCGAACCGCTGAACCGCCGTGCGATTCTGATTATCGCCCTGTCGCTGGCAGTGGGCCTCGGCGTCTCCCAGCAGCCGCTGATCCTGCAGTTTGCCCCCGACTGGCTGAAGAACCTGCTCTCCTCAGGGATTGCCGCCGGCGGTATTACGGCGATTGTGCTGAATCTGGTCTTCCCGCCAGAGAAAAGCTGATTCTCCCCCGCTCCCCGGTCGCGCGCGGCCGGGGCAGCCTGAAGTCTGACCCTCCTGGCCCCTCACATCATCTGATTACACAATTCCTGTCTTGAGGATTGCGCATAATTCGGGCATAACAGCCTTATGTGCCTCGCTCAGGATGTAAGACCATGAAATTTCCTGGAAAGTTGATTCTCTGGCTGCTGACCGCCCTGCTGGTCGTCATCGTTGCCGCCTGGTTCCTGCTACAGACCCACTGGGGCTCGCGTCAGGCCAGCGCCTGGCTGAGCGAGGGCACCGGCTGGCAGGTCTCCTTCGACGCGATGGATCACAGTTTCTCTTCACCTCTCCACCTGCAACTGCAAAATGTCACTTTCGGGCGCGACGGCAAACCGCCGACGCTGGTCGCTAAAACGGTGGATATTGGCTTCAGTACCCGCCAGTTCAGCGATCCGCTGCACGCCGACGAGATTGTGCTGAGCGACGGGACGTTAAATCTCTCGCCGTCCTCCGCTTCTTTACCCTTTGCCGCCGATCGTCTGCAGTTGCGCAATATGGCGTTTAACAGCCCGGAAACCGGCTGGGACCTGAGCGCGCAGCGGGTAACCGGCGGCGTCAGCCCGTGGGCGCCGGAAGCAGGCAACGTACTGGGGAAAAAAGCGCAGATTCAGATGAGCGCAGGCTCGCTGACCCTGAACGGCGTGGATGCCAGTAACGTGCTGATCCAGGGAAGCCTTGATAATGGTGAAGTGACGTTATCCACGCTGGGCGCCGATATTGCCCGCGGAACGCTCACCGGCAACGCCAAACGCAGCGCCGACGGCAGCTGGCGGGTTGATAATCTGCAGCTCAACGAAATTCGCCTGCAGAGCGATAAATCGCTGACAGAATTCTTTACCCCGCTGACCAGCGTCCCTTCACTGCAAATTGGCCGTCTCGACGTGACCGACGCCCGTTTGCAGGGGCCGGACTGGGCGGTGACGGATCTCGACCTTAATCTGCGCAACCTGACCCTGAGCCAGGGCGGATGGCAAAGCGATGACGGCACGCTGTCGATGAACGCCAGCGAATTTATTAACGGATCGCTGCATCTGCTTGATCCCATCGCCAATGCCGAATTTTCCCCACAGGGCATCGCGCTGCGCCAGTTCACCTCACGTTGGGAAGGCGGAATGGTACGGACTTCTGGCAACTGGCTGCGCGCGGGTAACGCGCTGGTGTTGGATGACACCGCCTTTGCCGGGCTGGAATATACCCTGCCGGAAAACTGGAAACAGCTGTGGATGGAGTCGCTGCCCACGTGGCTGGAAAGCCTGACGCTGAAGAAATTCAGCGCCAGCCGCAACCTGGTTATCGATATCGACCCCACGTTCCCGTGGCAGATCACCGCCCTTGACGGTTACGGCGGCGAGCTGCAGCTGGTGAAGGATCGACGCTGGGGCGTATGGAGCGGCAGCGCAACGCTGAACGCCGCCGCCGCCACGTTTAATCGCGTTGACGTCCGGCGCCCGTCGCTCAAGCTCAGCGCCAACGCCTCAACGGTCAACATTACCGAGCTTAGCGCCTTTACCGAGCGCGGTATTCTGCAGGCCACCGCCGCGGTGTCGCAGCTTCCCCAGCGCCAGGTCACGCTGAGCCTGAACGGCCGCGGCGTACCGCTGAACATTCTGCAGGCCTGGGGCTGGCCCGCCCTGCCGGTTTCCGGCGACGGTAATTTCCAGCTGACCGCCAGCGGCAGCGTGCAGGCCGATGCACCGCTGAAACCGACGGTTAACGGCCAGCTCAGCGCGGTGAATATGGAGAAACAGCAGGTTGCGCAAGTAATGCGCAACGGCCAGCTAAACAGCGAGCCGGCTCAGCCGATCGCTCCCCCGCCAGCACCGTAATCGCCCTCCGCCCTCTCTTCGCCGGAGAGAGGGCCTCGCTCTGCTCTTCGTCCATCGGCCCCTCAGGCACTCCTTTCTCTCTGCGAAACCTGTGTGCATTTTGCGGCTATCTGTACCTATTTCCCGCAACCTGTTTCTTTCAAAGATCGGAGTTGCTATAAACAAAATACTGGAAGTAGAGATAACAATTAAAAACCCTATGTAAATATAAAAATAAAGGAACGACTATGTCCGCAATACGTCAACGTATTCTGGAGAATATGCAAAAATTCTCCAGAGCAATGATCGGTGCAGTCTTGTTCTTGCCCGTCATTGGCCTGATTCTGGCACTCAGTTCTGTCTTAACCAACCCGACATTAATTTCTGAAACCAGTTTTTTACATCAGCTAGGACAATTACTCGGTGATACGTTCTGGCCGCTGTTTGGCAATCTTGGATTACTTTTTTGCGTCGGTATTAGTTATGGACTGGCGAAAGATAAAAAAACAGAAGTCGCACTGGTTTCAGTGATGTGTTTTATTATGTTTCTGGGCGCCAACCATTCGTGGCTGGAACATACCCACGGCATCGCCGAAAAAATTAATGGCGAATATTACGGCACCGGTCAGACGCAACTGCTCGGTTTTGTGGTCGTCGATATGGGGGTGTTCCTCGGCATTATCCTCGGCTGTACCATCGCCTGGGTGCATAACAAAGTTTCGAACATCGAACTACCCGGCGCGCTGTCAATGTACGGCGGCGCCAAGCTGACCCTGGTCGCCATGACTCCGGTGGTGATTTTCTATGCCATCGCCTTCACCTGGATCTGGCCGTTTATGACCCACGGTATTGGAGCGTTAACCGGATTTATGAAAAATGCCGGCGTGGCGGGGGTTTTCGTTTATGGCTTCTTTGAAAAATTCCTCATCCCCACCGGCCTGCACCATTTTGTCTGGTCACCGTTCCAGCTCACGCAAATCGGCGGTACGCTAAACGTTGACGGGCAGGTCGTTTCCGGTACCCAGGCGATTTTCCTCGCCTATATGCGCCACCCGGATCTGACCCCGGTCATGAACGATGCGCTACGTTTCTCGCAGCAGGGGATGACCACGATTTTCGGCCTCGCTGGCGCATCGCTGGCCTTTTATCACACGGCGAAACCGGAGAAAAAAATGATGGCTAAGGCGATTCTGCTGCCCGCCATTATTACCTCAATGCTCACCGGTATTACGGAGCCGATTGAGTTCACCTTCCTGTTCGTGTCGCCGCTGCTCTGGGTGATTCACGCCACCCTGACCGCCGCGTCACAAGCGGTTTGTGACATCTTTACCGTTCGGCCGTGGGGCGCATCCGGGCTTATCGAATTCCTGATTTACAACCTGCCGCTGCCGGTCTCATTAACGCGCTGGCCTGGGTATGTACTTATCGGTATCGGTCAGTTCGCCGTTTATTACGTTATTTTCCGCACCCTGGTGGTGAAGCTGAATTTAAAAACACCGGGCCGTGAAGACGACGATAACGTGAAGCTCTACAGCAAAGCAGATTATCGTAAAAAGGTCGGTAATCCGCAGTCGGTGACCGATGAGATTATTAGTGGCCTCGGCGGCAAAGAAAATATTATTTCGGTCGACAACTGTTTCACTCGCCTGCGCGTGGTAATTAAAAATATGGATTTGGTTGATGATCTCATATTGAAAAGCACCGGTGCTAATGGCGTCGTACGAAATCGTAATGAAGTTCAGGTTATTTATGGCGTCAAAGTGGGACAGGTTCGTTCCCGAGTTGATAGCTGGCTGGCAGAAAATTAATTGGGAGTGATGTATGAAATTAACCGTATTAGGCGGGGGCGGCGTTCGCTCTGCATTTCTGGCGAAATCTCTGGCTTATAATGCCCACCGCATAGGTTTAACGGAAGTCGTATTTCTGGACAGCTCGGAAGATAATCTGGCCCTGTTTGGTGAAATTGCCCGTTACGTGTTTAATACGATTCGTCCGGATATTGCGTTCAGTACGACCACCGATCCGGTCGCTGCGCTGAAAGGCACAAATTATGTGATTACCACCCTGCGGGTTGGCGGCGATGAGAGTCGTATTCGCGATGAGCGTATTGCGCTTGAGCATAATACCTTAGGCCAGGAGACTACCGGCGCGGGCGGCTTTGCCATGGCGATGCGTTCGATCCCGGCGATCCTCAACTACTGTCGCCTGATCGAAGAGCATGCCGCCGAGGATGCGATCCTGTTTAACTTTACCAACCCATCGGGGCTGGTCACCGAGGCGATCATCAAGTCCGGCTTTAAGCGCCGCGTGTACGGTATTTGCGATGCGCCGTCGGAGCTGATTCGCGAACTGCCCGAGATTCTCGGCTGCGACGAGCGCGATCTCAGCGTCGAGTGCTACGGGCTGAACCATTTTTCCTGGTTTACCCACATTACCGTGCGTGGGGAAGAGGTGACCGAACGCCTGATCGCCAATCCGGATTTATACCGTAAAACGGCGATGCAGTATTTCTCGCCGGAGCTGGTTCAGCTGTGTGATAAGCAATTACTCAACGAGTACCTCTATTATTACTATTATCGCGAGGTGGCGTTAAAAGCGATTCAGGACGCGGACGAAACACGCGGCGAGCAGATTGCCCGTATCAATCGCGATATGCGGGACGCGCTGCGCGGCATTGATGTGAAAGCCGATCCGCAGGCGGCGTTTTCTCTGTGGATGACGCACTACCTGCGCCGGGAAAATAGCTACATGCAGAACGAGTCACAGCAGGAGAAATTCCATACCCGCGAACCGTTAACCCTGCGCCAGTTTATCGAGGAGCCGGATACCGGCGGCTACGCCGGGGTAGCGCTGGATATTCTGGAGGCGGTCAACAGCCGCACCACCAAACGAATCGTGGTCTCTATGCCCAATAATGGCACTCTCGATTTCTTGCGTCCTGACGATGTGATTGAGATCAGCTGCGATCTGAGCAGAGACGGCTTAAAACCGGTGACGCCAGCGCACGTACCGACAGCGCAGAAGAACATGATTGCCAGCGTGAAAGAGTATGAGCGGCTGGCAGTGGCGGCCATTTTGCAGCGCGATAAATCCCTGGCGATACGCGCATTAATGGCGCACCCGCTGATCGGCTCTTTTTCGCTGGCCAAAGCCCTTGTCGAGGCCTATCTCGACGAGGCGCAGTTCGCCGACTGGCAATAGTCGGTAACGAAGAAAACCTGCACTTGCCCGGGAACATCGGCTCCCGGGCTTTCCCCGCTTTCTCTCAGCGGGGCGCCTGAATCAATAGCCAGTCATACCGGGGGAGTCAGCGTCTCTTTTCGCATTTCGATGAACCACATCTTCAGCAATCGTTCAAAACCTAATATGCAGTAGCCAAAAAACGGGTTGCTCCAGTAAATATCATCGTCGAACTTCTGCGGGTCATGAATAATAAATGCGGTATCCGCCGCCTGCGCCAACGGGCTTTGATAATCGCCGGTAAAGCAGACCAGATTAATCTCTTTCCCTTCCAGCGCCTTAACCCAGTTCAGAGCCGAGCTGCTGCGCCCGGATTTTGAGACGATCCAGATGGAGTCAAATTTGGCGGCGTTTTTTTGCTCGAGAATTTCATAATCCGGCCACAGCGCGAGGCTGGCGTTTACGCCGGTCACCAGAAACTTATTATAAATATATTGCGCGATCAGCTGCGAGAAGCCGCTGCCGTGAACCAGGATGCGGTGCTGCTGCAGGCTTTCCAGCAGCGGCGCCAGCCGCTCTGTCGGCTGAATACTCATGTAGTCGATGTCGTTGGTGACATCGAGTTTCGGCATGGTGATATTGAATTTAATAAAATAGACCAGCTCCAGCCAGCCGCTGAACTTCAGTTTCTTCGCCAGCCGCACCAGCGAGGAGGGGTTGCTATAGCAGCGCTCAGCGACGCTGCGGATACCTTCCCGCACACACTGCTCAGGGTCATTCTGGATAAAACGCAGCACGGTCATTTCCGTTTTGCTCAGCTTGACGTCACGAAAGATATTTTCTAAGTCCATGGCGGGCTCCTCTCAGCGGCAGATTACGCTACCACCAAACGGCAAGAGTGTCTGTGGGGGAACTCACTGGCAGGAAAGGGCGAATAGCGACATGGCATGCATGCGCCCTGCTGGCTGAGACGTAAGGTGGCGGCTGCGTATCTCTCCAGCGTCGTTTTTTCCTGCCAGATCGCCCTCGCAGAAAAAATATAAAAGTGTAACCCGCGGATTTTACGAGGGTTTGTGTCAGACTGTTCTGTAAAGTCCAGTTTTAACAGTAAAAAAGTGCGTTCAGGTATGTGGTAAATGCCTGAAAGTAGCTATAATGCGCCCCGCCTCCATGTAGCAATCGAGGCGCGGAAGATCGTCATCTCCGGTGAGGTGGCTGGACTTCAAATCCAGTTGGGGCCGCCAGCGGTCCCGGGCAGGTTCAACTCCTGTGATCTTCCGCCAAAATGCTCCCCCGTTCGTCACTTTCTCATTAAAAAATACGCGAAGAAAACTATCGTCCATAGGCGACCATCGATGGTTGCTGACATCCGCGCAAAAAGTACACCATCATCTGCAACGCTCGCCAAACCCAGAACAGGATGTCGCGCATTGCCTTCGTTCCTGGTGATGAATCGTATTATTTGATGCGTTCTTCCTTCATTGCCGGTTATAGGATTCGTCTAGAGATTGCGTTGTTTTTTGATCAAACCGACCTTATCCAAAAAATTTAAAAGCGTAAAATGTTGTAAAAATATATCCCAACCATATAAATGAAAAGAATAAAGAAACTTATTAGCTCTGCACTTCATAATAGTAGTGCCAATGAAGCAGCCACCGCCTTAAAAATGGCGGCAGCAAATATGCAAAAACTCGGGATTAATCCTGCTGATTTGCTGCGTCTGAAAGTCGATGAAGACGAGGATCGGCATGCGGATAACACAGCAGAAGTTAACGGGCTGAAGCGTAAAATTAACGCTCTTGAAGACGATCTCCACCAGACTAAACGTGTTGCGATACAGTGCAAAAGAGAAGCCGATCTGAATGCGTTAAAACTCTCAAACTTACGCGATCAATACGCCATCGCGACTAACAATCTGAAGGCAGCAAATAAGAGCATAGAGGCTTTAGCGACGGTCCAGGTAGAAAGCCGGGAATTAGCCAGAGAAGTTCTTAACCTGAATGCAAAGGTGAAAGAACAACAAGCTAAATTAGAGAAAGCGGGCAATAGATTTTGGCTACAATCCATCATTACGCTTGCTCTCTTTCTGGCCATTGGCTCCATCTGCTACGACAATGGTAAACATTCTGGCGCTGCGCTGGTCAGAAATCAGCAACTGAGCACCCAAACACCAACCCCGCCAAAACTCACTCCTGCAGACCCGACCAAAATAACACTGGATAATAAGGCGGTTTGCTATAGCGATTTCAGGACAGCTCAAGGCAAAGTATTGGCAAAAATTACCTATAACAATCATGAGTTGTCTTTCTATGCCAGAAAACTGAAAGATAAAGCATGGATAGATATTAGCCCGCAGGTGTTTAAAGACGAGCAAACAAGGCAAGTGCCATATGATGCGCAGGGCTTTATTGAAGTCAGCAAGAAAGATGCCGCGGAGATAAAATCAAAAGTTGAATGTACATTAGGTGCAATAAGCTGATATTGGAAAAGGGCATTCTCATACTGGTGAGAATCCCTGATTGCTGCGCATACTCATCGTCTTACCTTTCTCACATCGGTCTGCTCTTGATGTTAGCGTCTCACGGCTTCAAACATCAGGAGATGCCTGAGGTCGAATAAATTCTAATGAATGCATCAGGGCAGAGTGGTGCGATTTCCAAACGACTCAGTCATTCTGGCAGGAAGTTCAAAATCTATCCCCAAACCGATTTTCAGCTTTTCAATATAACTCTTATCGCCCAGGCCCCGTTTTTCCCTTCCCATCAGGGGTCTACCATTAATGGATTCCCACAGAAATCCCATTTAAAACCGGAGAGTATATGAAAGCGATTGCCATTACCCGCGCCGCTACCGCAGGCAGTAACGTCCCATTTTTAAGCGCCATCGAGCTGCCGGTTCCGGTTGCTGCAGGGCATGACCTGCTCATTGAAGTGAAGGCGATTTCCGTGAATCCGGTGGATACCAAAGTCCGCGCCGGATTTACCGGCGATACCCCGCGCGTGCTGGGCTGGGATGCGGTTGGCGTCGTAAAATCGGTTGGCGAGGCGGTCACGCTGTTCGCGCCGGGCGATGAAGTCTGGTATGCCGGTGCGCTGGGGCGCGCGGGAAGTAATAGCGAGTTTCAGCTCGTCGACGAACGGATCGTCGCCCTGAAGCCGCGCTCGCTGGATAACGCCTCTGCCGCCGCCCTGCCGCTGACCGCCATCACCGCATGGGAATTGTTGTTCGACCGTCTTGGCGTGCAGGAAGGCGGCAACGCCGGGAATGTGCTGCTGATTGTCGGCGCGGCGGGCGGCGTCGGCTCCATTCTCACGCAGCTGGCGCGCAAACTGACGCGTATGACGATCATCGGCACCGCTTCGCGCCCGGAAAGCCAAAAATGGGTACTTGATGCCGGAGCACACCATGTTATCGATCACAGCAAGCCGCTCTGCGAAGAACTGGCGCGGATTGGGGTAAACGCCGTGACGCACGTCGCCAGCCTCAACAGTACTGAACAACATTACGCGCAGCTGATTGCGGCCCTCGCCCCACAGGGCAAGCTGGCGTTGATTGACGATCCGGAAACCCTCGATGCCCGCCCGCTGAAGGCCAAAAGCATTTCGCTGCACTGGGAGTTTATGTTCACTCGTTCGATGTTTGAAACACCGGATATGCTGGCCCAGCATCAGCTGCTGACCCGGGTGGCGGCCCTGATTGACGATAAGACCATCAAAACGACCCTGGGCGAGCATTACGGTCCAATCAACGCCAGTAACCTGCAGAGAGCGCACACCCAGCTGGAAACCGGGCGCGCGGTCGGCAAAATCGTGCTGGAAGGGTTTTAAGATGACGAGCGACACGGTATCTGCCATTGCGGTTCTGAAAGCCAAACCGGGAAAAACGGCCGATCTGCGGCAGGCGCTGAAAGCGCTGTTACAGCCGACCCGTCAGGAAGCGGGTAATCTGGATTACGCCCTGTTTCAGCTGCGCGATGCGCCGGACACCTTCTACATGCGCGAGTCGTGGCGTGACCCGTCCGCGCTGGAGGCGCACATCGCCCTGCCGCACTTTCAGGCCTTTATCGCGCAAATGGACAGCCTGCTGGCTGAACCGCTGCGCCTGGATTATCTGACACCGGTTGAATAATCGCCTCAACGCTGCGGGTTCCCTGTCAGGCAGGGATCCCGCCTCTTTTACCCCCTTCCTTTTTTATCCCGTCTTTTTTACCCCGTCTCTTTTTCCCTTTTCTGTTTAACACTCTGAGCTAATCGCCCCACGCCCCGCGCTGGCCAGGCTACGCTTACCGTTGCCGCCAAAAAGCAGGTCATCCCCTCCGAATCATCCAGCACGTTCATTCAGAAAGAGGTTTCGCTATGCAGATCAATGCTATTGGTACGTACTCCGCCACCCAACCGCTGAAATCGATGGCTATCTCCCGCCGCGACCCGGGCCCCCACGATGTGCAGATCGCCATCGATTACTGCGGCGTCTGCCACTCCGACCTTCATCAGGCACGATCTGAATGGGCCGGTACGCTCTATCCTTGCGTGCCGGGGCATGAAATCGTCGGCCAGGTGACCGCCATCGGCAATCAGGTCTCGGGGTTCAACGTTGGCGACCTGGTCGGCGTCGGCTGTATGGTCGACAGCTGTAAACAGTGTGAAGAGTGCGAAGCAGGACTGGAAAACTACTGCGACCATATGATTCTCACCTACAACGGCCCCACGGCAGACGCGCCTGGACACACCCTCGGCGGCTATTCGCAGCAGATTGTGGTACACGAGCGCTATGTGCTGCATATTCGCCATCCGAAGGAACAACTCGCCGCCGTGGCGCCGCTGCTCTGCGCGGGGATTACCACCTACTCTCCGCTGCGTCACTGGAACGTCGGGCCGGGGAAAAAAGTCGGCATTGTGGGTATTGGCGGGTTGGGACATATGGGAATTAAGTTGGCCCACGCCATGGGCGCCCACGTGGTGGCCTTTACCACCTCAGAATCGAAGCGGGAAGCGGCAAAAGCGCTGGGCGCGGATGAGGTGGTTGTCTCACGCAACGAGGATGAAATGGCCGCCCACGTGAAAAGCTTCGATTTCATCCTCAACACCGTAGCGGCGCCGCACAATCTCGATGCCTTCACCACGTTACTCAAACGCGATGGCACTCTGACCCTGGTCGGCGCGCCGGCCAGCCCGCATCCTTCGCCGGAAGTGTTTAATCTGATATTTCGCCGTCGTGCGATTGCGGGCTCGATGATAGGCGGGATCCCGGAAACTCAGGAGATGCTCGATTTCTGCGCCGAACACAGCATCGTCGCCGATATTGAGCTGATTCGCGCCGATCAGATCAACGAAGCCTGGGAGCGTATGGTCAAAGGCGATGTCAAATATCGCTTCGTGATAGACAGCGCGACGCTCGCCGGTTAAGTCCCGCGGCGAAAGGTGCGCCGCCACTCCGCCGGGCTGACGCCAAAGCGGGATTTAAACTGCTGGCGCCAGGTCACGGCGGAGCGGAATCCAACGCTTTCCGCCACCTGCTCGACGGGCATATTCCCCGTTTCGAGCAAGAGCTGACTGCGCCGCAGACGTTCAATGGTCAGCCAGTCGGCAATGCTCATGCCGGTGGCCCTGGTGAAGTGACGAGTCAGCGTGCGCCGGCTCATTGCTACCACCTGCGCCAGCGAGTCGAGGTTGTGCGGTTCGGCGATATGCTGCTGGAGATACTCCAGCAGGCCGTTAATCCGCGCGTCGCGGGTATTTTTCGGTACCGGCTGGGCGATAAACTGCGCCTGGCCCCCTTCACGATGGGGCGGCACGATCATACGTCGGGCGATCTGATTCGCCGCGAGGCTGCCGAAACGCTGGCGAATGATATACAGGCAGCAGTCGAGCGCCGCCGCGGTGCCCGCTGAAGTGATGATCCGCTGGTCATCGACGTACAGCGCATTGATATCCAGCCGCACCTCGGGAAACTGCCGCTGAAACGCCTGCTCAAACTCCCAGTGGGTCGCCGCCCGTTTGCCATCCAGCAGCCCGGCATAGCCGAGAACAAAGGCGCCGAGGCATAGCCCGACGATTTCAGCGCCGTTCTCCCTTGCCCGCACCAGGCTATCCAGCAACGACTGGGGCGGACGCTGATGCACCGCTCCCCAGTAAGGCACCACCACGATATCAGCCTGCTCAAGGGCGGTGAAATCCGCGCTGGCGTTGAGCGCAAAGCCGTCGGGCGCGGTCAACAATCCCGGCCGTTCGGCGCAAATCTGCAGCTTAAAACGTTTCGTTTCCGAGACGCTATCGCCAAACAACATGCAGGGAACCGAGTAGTGAAAAGGGCTGAACCCGTCCACGGCAACAATTGCGACATCGGTTAATTTCATCATCCTCTCCGTTCCCCGCGGCGGGCTTAAAAGATCATACTTTCCCCATCCTGCGGGATGCTGACAGAATCGGCAATCTGATTGTCCGCCACGTATTCGCGCAGCTCCTCGCGGCTCAGCAGGCAGTGATTGACCGCTTCAAGATGGATAGCGACAATTTTCGCCTCTGGCAGGGTAAAATGGGCTTTCAGCACATCTTCTTTGCCCATGATAATCGGCCCGAATCCAATCACGTGCGCGTAGCCGGCATTCAGCACCACCACATCGGGACGCAGCCGTAGCATATCGGCCTCAATTTCAGGGCGCCAGATGGTATCGCCCACCAGCCACAGCGTCTTCTCCTGCGGATGGCGAAACACCACGCCGCAGGCTTCGCCCAGGCGCTCCGCCATAGCCGGCACGGCATAGGTGCGGTCGCTGCCATGCTGCCCGGAAGTAGTTTTCTGTAAGCGGATGCCGGCAAACTCACTCTCTTCCGACAGCAGGCGGACATCCTGAAATCCCTGTCCACGCAGCAGTCCGGCATCACCGTCATGCTGGACAAAAACCGGCAGCGTCTTCGGGATCGCGGCGATCGCCGCCTCATCCCAATGATCATCATGCGTATGGGTGACGATCGCCGCATCGACATCAATAATAGTTTCAAGGGAAAAAGGCAGCCCGACCAACGGGTTACGCAGCTCTGCGCGGGCGGTGCCCGGGAATCCCGGCCAGGCGCCACGATCCGCCAGCATCGGGTCAATCAGGAACTTTTTTCCTGCATATTCAATAATCTGAGTTGAGTTACGGATATGGGTCATTTTCATGATGTTCACTCCTCTTCGCGGTTATCTGGCGAACATCGTACGTCCCACCAGCCTGGCGCAATATGGGCATTTGGGCAATGATCGATGAGATTGGGCCAACTTTCTGCGGTTGCTATCCGCCTCTGGCTATGATGTCCTGAACGCTCGTTTTCTGAGGAAGTGGCTACGATGAAAAAGAGACTGACCGTCGCCGATATGCACGACGCCGAAGTGATTGCGCACACTCCGTGGTTCAGCATGCGTAAGGTGGCCATCGACGTCACCGACGCCGAGCGCCGCGATTTTTACTCTGTCCATTATCCGCGCCCGGCGGTAGGGATTGTCGCCATGCAGCAGGACAAAGTACTGCTGATCCGCCACTATCGGTATCTGATCGATAAGGTGGTATGGGCTATTCCGTCCGGCGGTATTGATGAAGGGGAAGAGCCGCGCGCGGCGGCCCTGCGCGAGCTACGGGAAGAGACCGGCTATCAGGCGAAACAGGCCGAAGAAATTATCCGCTACAACCCCTCCTATGGCAGCAGCGACCAGCTGTTTATCACCTGGCTTGCCCGCGATCTGACGTATGTCGGAATGGATGAGGATCAGGATGAGGTGATGGAAACAGGCTGGTTTACCTTCGCCGAAATTAGCCAGCTGATCGCCCGCGGCGAGATGCCTGACGGGCTGTCGCTGGTGCCGCTGCTGCATCTGATGGCGCAGCAGCATCACGGTTTAGCGTAACGGCCTGAGCATCCGCCAGCGAAACCACAGCTGGGCCACCAGGATTAACATACCGCCAATAATCTTTTGCAACGGCAGCTGTTCGCCGTACCACAGCGCGGCGGCAATAACCGTCAACAGCGGCTCCAGCACCATGATAATCGCCGCGCTTGCCACCGCCGCGTACTTCTGCCCCTTCATTTGCAGGCCGAAGCGCAGACTGGTGGCGATAACAATACTGGCCAGCAGCCAGCCGAAAGTGGGTAGCGTAAACGGCTGGTCCCAGGTTTCGACGGCGGCGGAGATCCCCAGCCCGACGAGCCCGGTAATCGCCAGCTGCACGGTGGTCAGCGGGATCAGGGGCACATCGCGGGCGCAGCGGCTGGTGTAGCAAAACCAGATCGACTGCACCAGCGCGGTCAGCAGAAACCAGCCCTGGCTGGGGTGGAAGGCAATCGGCATATGCAGACTCAGCAGCCCGAGGCCGACGATCGCGACCGGCAGGCACTCCCAGTATGCCCGGGCAGGGCGTGTTTTCATCATCACCCATGCGGTGAGCGGCACAAACAGCATCGACAGGCTCATGATGAACGCCCCCTCGCCCAGCGAGGCGGTGGTCGAGACCGAGTAGATCCACAGACACAGGTTCAGCGCAAACCACAGCCCGCCGATCGTCATCTGCCGCCAGTGTCGCCTCTCCACGTGGAAGCCGCGACAAAACGGCAGCAGCAGCAGCGCCGCAAAAAAGAAACGCAGCCCAAGGAAGGCGAAAACCGGCATCCCCGCGATGGCTTCGCGAGAAAATATCCACCCACATGCGGCGATAACCGTAGCGGCTACCAGCAGTAAATCCGCCTGACGCTGCCGGACCATATTCACCTCTCCTTGTGTTGACGATTACCAGCCGGGAACCGCACCACCGTTAAAGATAGTCTCTGCCGCCCTGGCGACTTCCGGCGACTGATAGGACTGCATAAATTCCTTCACGTTTTCCGCGTCTTTATTCTCTTCGCGGGCCACGATGATATTCACGTACGGCGAGTTTTTATCTTCAATAAAAATCCCGTCATGTACCGGCGAGAGACCGGTTTGCTGAAGATAGGTGGTGCTGATAATCGCCACATCCACTTTCGGGTCGTCCAGCACGCGCGGCAGCTGCGCCCCTTCCAGCTCCATAATGTTCAGGTGACGCGGGTTGGCGGTGATATCGACCGCCGTAGGCAGCAGGCCAGTCCCCGCCTTCAGGGTAATCAGCTGCTCTTTTTGCAACAGCAGCAACGCGCGGCCCAGGTTAGTGGGATCGTTCGGAATGGCGATAGTCGCCCCGTCTTGCAGATCGGCCACCGATTTTATTTTGCGTGAATAGCCCGCCATCGGGAACACGAAGGTGTTGCCGACCGCCACCAGATGGTAGCCGTGCGCTTTGTTATCCTGCTCCAGGAACGGCCGGTGCTGGAAGACGTTAGCATCCAGATCGCCGGCGTTCGTCGCTTCGTTAGGCAGAAGCGAACCGCTGAAGCCCACCAGCTCGACATCCAGGCCATATTTCTCTTTGGCGACCTTTTTAGCCACTTCCGCGACATCCTGTTCCGCGCCGTTGATGACGCCGACTTTAATGTGTTTCGCATCGCTACCTTGCTGGTCGCAGCCTGCCAGCAGCAGACCCGTCAGCACCACGGCGGCGGCTGTCCGTAAACGCAATTTCATCATTTTTACCCTGTCAGTCCATAGAAGTCGTTATTATTTTTCGTCCAAAACTATAACGACTTTATGGTCAGGTTTTAAACTGCAAAAACAGCAACCGGAAATAAAATCATCTACCGGTGGTTGGCTTCATGCGCCAGCAGCACAGGCGTCGCCTGTTGCTGTTGTTGTGCGAAATCCATCAGTCCTCCGGTTCGCTAGTGATACGGCGGATTCTGGCCCGCGCGTGCCGGGCGTCACAATCGAAAACCGGACGACTATTTTTTGTTTACGCCTCTGGCGGCACCGGCCGCCACGACGATCATCGGCGACAAGCCGCTTACCGACGCCGCCACTCGCCGGGCGTCACGCCATACAGTTTTTTAAACGCCTTCGAGAACGAGGCCTGCGACTGGAACCCACAGCGCCCGGCAATCACATCAAGGTTGGTCTGCCGCTCCACGCGCAGCAGACGCGCAGCCATTGCCATCCGCAGCTGTGAAAGCCAGGCCTGCGGCGTAAGGTGATACGCGCGGGCAAAATGCCGGGCGAAGGTGGCGCGCGACAAAAAAGCGCGGGCGGCCATACTCTCCAGCGTCCAGGGCTGCTCCGGCGTTTCCAGCACCGCGAAAACAGCGGGCATCAGCCGTTCATCGCTCATCAGTCGCAGTAGCCCTGCCGGCGGCGCTTCGCTACCCAGTAGCGTGCGCAGCAGCAAAACCAGCAGCGTGTCGCCGAGGCTACGCACGATAGCCCCGCCGCCGGGGCGCGCCATCAGGCTCTCCCGTACCAGCACGTTAAGCAGCAGCTCCAGTTCCGGGCACTCCGCCCGCTCGTCGGTGTGCAGATGAATCAAGTCCGCCGGTTCTGCAAACAACCAGCTGACGTGCGGGCCGAAGTAAAATTCGCCGCACAGCATCTCCAGCGCATCCTGGTCGGTACCGGTTCGGACCTCGGTCAGGGTCCCGTTAAAGCGGTGGGCGACAGGCAGGATCTGCCCCCACTCCACCAGGCTTTCCATCAGGTGCGGCGAGCCGTGCGGGAGCAAGATGACATCGCCCGCCCGCATCTGCCGGGTCTGTTTGCCGACCGTCAGTCGCCCCTCGCCACGCAACACAAAATGCCAGGGTACCACGCCGCTGCGCATCTGCTCATGCCCGGCCTGCCAGCGACCGCCAAACCGGCAGTGCAGATTCACTTCGCAGCGCGGCGCCAGCAGCGCCAGCAGATGACTGAGACTGTCCATGCCACTCCTGAGACGATAAGACTAAAAAATGAGACGAAGAGCCTCAGTCTAGCACGCCGCATATCCCTAAGATGTCGCCATTGCCACATCACATCCTCACAGACACAGGAGCACACCATGAGCCGTTTAGCTGATATTCGTGAACAAGACGTCACCGGTAAAGCCGCAGAAATTTTCGGGGCGATCAAAAAAGCGATGGGTAAAGTGCCCAATGCCTATTTGACCATCGGCGGTCATTCACCGGCAGCATTGCAGCAAGCGCTGGCGCATAACGCGATGTTGAGTAAAAGCAGCCTGAATGCCAAAGAGCTGGAAGCGATTAACCTCGCCGTGAGCGAAGCCACCGGCTGTGATTACTGCCTGGCGGCGCATACGTTAATGGCCAAAAAAGCGGGTTACAGCGGTGAGCAAATCCATGCCCTGCGCCGCGGCGAGTTTGCTGAAGATGCCCGTCTCGACGCGCTGGTCAAGTTTGTCCAGACCCTGGTGCGCACTCGCGGCACGCTCCCGGAAGCCGACGTCAGCGCACTGCGTAACACCGGCTTCGGCGACCAGCAGGTGATTGAGATTATCAGCGCGGTGAGCGCCATTCTGTTCACCAATATGGTGAACCGGGTGAATGATACGGTCGTCGACTTCCCGAAAGCCGATTAACCCGTAACATCGCCTGTTTATAGCCCCAGCTCGCTCAGTCCCGGATGGTCATCGGGGCGGCGCCCCTGGGGCCAATGGAACAGGCGATCCTGCGCTTCAATCGGCAGATCGTTAATGCAGGCGTAGCGGGTATGCATCAGGCCATGCTCATCAAACTCCCAGTTTTCATTGCCATATGAGCGGAACCAGCTGCCGCTGTCGTCACACCATTCATAGGCGAAACGCACCGCAATACGGTTATTGTTCCATGCCCACAGCTCCTTAATCAGCCGGTACTGCTGCTCCTTTTGCCATTTTCGCGTCAGGAAGCCGATGATTTCCGCGCGTCCATGGACAAACTCACTGCGATTGCGCCACTGGCTGTCGGCCGTATAGGCCAGCGCCACTTTTTGTGGGTCGCGGCTGTTCCAGCCATCTTCGGCGGCGCGAACTTTTTGCAGCGCGCTTTCCCGTGTAAACGGCGGTAGCGGCGGGCGAACTTCGGTCATGGTCACTCTCCTTTTAGCGTTAACTGTTGTTGTAGCTGTAGGTTTTCCTGCTCCAGCGCCTGGATACGCTGCTGCAGCGTCTGGCTATACTCCGCCACCTGCCGGGCGCTGTAGCGCGGCGTAATGTGCTGCGGACAGTTCCAGTCAAACGCCTGCAGATGAAAGCGAAACAGGCGTTCCACCCTGGCGCGGTAATTGTCTGGCGTGACCCGAGCCAGCAGCCCCGGATCATCGTCCTTCGCCAGCACCTCGACGGTGGCATAGATTTTCAGCCTGGCGCGGCGCGGGTAATCCATCAAAAACAGGCAGGCACGGTCGCTGCCGCGTAGGTTGCCGGTGGTGATGTACTGCCGGTTACCGCCAAAATCCGCCATCGCCAGCGTGGCGTCATCCAGCAGATGGAGAAAACCCGGCGGCCCGCCGCGATGCTGAATATAGGGCCAGCCGGTTTGCGATAGCGTTGCCAGATAAACACTGTCGCGGGTGGCGATCATCTCCTCTTCACTGGCGCCGAAACGTTCTCCCCTGCGCTGGCGATACGGCGACTGCCACAGACCATCGCTCCCCATTTCATGTTGAACGTCCATCACATCAGGCGTGATGGCAATATCGAGAAAGTCCCCCGGCATAGATCCTCCGAACGCGCGGTTACTGCGCTCATCATGGACTCTGCCGCCATAAATGATAATACTGCGATACTGACAATCATCTTTCCGGAAAACGGGATAATTATGGATCGCTTGAGCGCCATGGCGCTGCTGGTAAAAGTCACTGAACTGGGCAGCATGTCGGCGGCAGCACGGGCGCTGAATATGCCGTTGACCACCGTCAGCCGCCATATTGCCGAGCTGGAGAGCACGCTCGGCGTGCGCCTGCTGCTCCGCACCACCCGCAAGCTGACGCTGACCGACGCCGGCATCGATTATGTCGCCGCCGCACGGCGGATTCTCGAAGAGGTTGACCTGGCCGAACGCCAGGCGGCGGGGGAATATCAGCAGCCGAAGGGCGAGCTGACGATCGCGGCACCGACGATGTTTGGCCGACAGCATGTTTTGCCAGTTGTCACCGCGTTTCTCGCACGTTACCCGCAAATTCGCGTCCGTTTACTGCTCAGCGATCGTAATGCCGATCTGCTCGACGAGCATATCGATCTCGCGGTGCGCATTGGTCCGCTGCCGGATAGCGGAATGGTTGCCACCCGCCTGGGCGAGATGCGTATCGTCACCTGCGCCCACCCGACGCTGCTGGAAAAACACGGACACCCGCAGCGCCCGCGTGAGCTGAGCACGCTGCCGGCCATTCGTATTGAATCACCGATGCCCTATCGCGGCTGGCGGTTTAAGGCGGCCATGGCGGAAGACCGACACGTGGTGCTTCAGCCGGTGCTCTGCGTGACCACTCCGGAAAGCGCCGCCGATGCCGCGCGACTGGGGGCCGGCGTAGCGCGCCTGCTGCACTACCAGGCCATCGCTGGTCTGGCGTGCGGTGAACTGACGCTGATACTGGAGGCGATGGAACCGGAGCCTGCGCCGGTACACCTGCTGTATACCGCCCGCGGGCTGGCACCTCTTAAGTTGCGGAAATTTCTCGATTTCGCCACGCCGATGCTGCGCCAGGCGCTGACGCGCATCGCGGCAACCGGCTAGTTCGCCACCTTTTTCAGCGGCGCCTCTTTCAGCAGCCATGAGAGCAGAAAGGCCACCGCCATGATGCAGGCCGCCATCAGGAAGGCGGCATGAATCGCCGAGCCAAAGGCATCGAGATAATCAAGGCGGATCTCCGACGGCAGGTTATGCACCGCGGCCGGATTCAGCGCCCGCGGCAGCTCCGTCCCTGCCGGCAGCAGACGCTGCAGGTTGTTTTGCAGAACATGGGTGAACACCGCGCCGAACAGCGCGACTCCGATGGAACCGCCGATCGAACGGAACAGCGTCACGCCGGAGGTCGCCACGCCGTACATCTGCGCCGGCATGGCGTTCTGTACCGCCAGCACCAGCACCTGCATCACCAGTCCCAGACCCATTCCCAGCACGGAGGTAAACAGATACAGCTGCCACATCGGCGAGTAAATGGTAATGCGCGTCAGCAGCACCATCCCTACCATCCCTGACAGCGTGCCAAGAATCGGGAACATGCGATACCGGCCGGTGCGGCTGATAATGCGCCCGCTAACGATCGACGTCAGCAACAGCCCGCCCATCAACGGAATGAGCTGCATCCCGGCTTCGGTCGGCGTCGCCGCCTTCACCACCTGCAGATAGAGCGGCAGGAAGGTGACCGAACCAAACAACGACATCCCGATGACAAAGCCAATCAGGCTGCACAGCAGAAAGCTGCGATTGCGAAAGAGGGAGAGCGGGATAATCGGCTCCGCGGCGATCCGTTCTTCATAAATAAATCCGATAACCCCCACCACGCCGAAGGCGAGAATGCACCAGAGCTGCGGGTCGTTCCACGCACGCACGCTGCCGCCTTCAGAGGTGAAGAGAATGATACACAGCAGCGCCATACTCAGGTAAATCGCGCCCAGCCAGTCGACCTGGTGCTGGCTACGTTTATTGCTGCTGTGGAAAACCGCGCCGATCACCAGCAGCGCAAACAGCCCCAGCGGCAGGTTGATATAGAAAATCCAGCGCCATGAGGCGTGCTGCACCAGGAAGCCGCCGATGAGCGGCCCGATCACCGTCGCCAGGCCGAATACCCCGCCGAACAGCCCCTGATAGCGGCCGCGGTTGGCCGGGGGGATCACATCGGCCACCGCCGCCATACTGATCACCATCAGACCGCCGCCGCCCAGCCCTTGTAACCCGCGCATCAGCACCAGCTGAGTCATATTCTGCGCGACGCCGCACAGCGCGGAACCGACCAGGAACAGCACGATTGCCACCTGGAGCACAATCTTGCGACCGAAGAGATCGCCAAATTTACCGTACAGCGGTACGACAATCGTCGAGCTGAGAATATAGGCGGTGACCACCCAGGAGAGCTTATCCAGCCCGCCGAGCTCACCAACAATCGTGGGTAGCGCCGTCGACACAATGGTCTGATCCAGGGCCGACAACAGCATAACCAGCATCAGCGCGCTAAACAGCAGACGGATCGACGGTGCCGGTTGGGTCGCGACTTGAGATGTCATCACATCACTCGCTTGAAATTAATTAAATGTATAATTAATATTTAGGGAAATGATGAATCCCGTCAAGAGAGGATGAAGAAATGGCCGCACAAAAAGACAATGATGTCCCTCGTCGTCCGGGCCGCCCGCGGGGTAAAAAGCCCGGCACGGCCAGTCGCGAGCAGCTTATGGATATTGCGCTGATGCTGTTTGCCCGCCAGGGGATCGCCCATACTTCGCTCAATGCGATTGCGAAAGAAGCAGGCGTGACGCCGGCGATGCTGCACTACTATTTCAGCTCGCGGGAAGCGTTAGTGGACCAGTTGCTGGAAGAGCGCTTCATGCCTTTGCGCAGTGAGATAGGCCAGATTTTTATCGACCATCCGCAAGATCCGGTGACCGCTTTCACCTTGCTGATCGAGGCGCTGGGGACGCTGGCGGAGAAGCACACCTGGTTTGCGCCGCTGTGGATGCAGGAGGTGATTGGCGAAATGCCGATACTGCGCCAGCATATGCACGCGCGCTTTGGCGAAGATAAATATCACCGGATGCTGACAACGGTGAAGCGCTGGCAGGAAGAGGGCAAACTCAACCCGGCCCTGTCGCCGGAGCTGCTGTTCACCACCCTGATTAGCCTGGTTCTGGTGCCATTCTCCCGCCTGCGTAGCGACACACGCTTAACCTCCGTCACCCGACAGACCATTGTCAGCCACGCGCTGACGCTGATCCGCCGGGGAATTGCTGGTTAAGCCACGCGCTGTCGGCTGCCCGCCGGGGCTACAGCGCTTTTGACAGGTAGTGGCGCGCCATCCCGACGTGCGGAAAATCAGGGAGCGACATCTGCAGCTGATAGCCCTGCTTTTGATAAAACGGCAGGGCCTGGAAGCTGAAGGTATCGACCAGAACATGGCGACAGCCCTCCTCGCGCGCCTGCTTTTCCGCCGCGCGCATCAGTTCTCCGCCCAGCCCGCTGCCGCGCGAAGCCTCGCTGACCCACAAATACTTAATACAGAGCCAGTTGGCCTTTCTGTTGGCAATCAAACCGCCCAGCATGACCCCGGCGTCATCACGGAGGTACACGCCCAAGTCAGCAAACTGCGTCGCATCCAGATAGCGCAGGTTGTATTCACGTAATCCTGCCAGCAACTCTTCCTGATCCGCGGGATTAATACTTTTAGTTATAATCAATGCCATCTGTATTCTCCTTAATTCAATATTATGAAGATATCTCTGCGCTTACTTTCACAAAAAATACTTATTTTCTCCATTATTTCCTGTCTAAATTTTCCGTGCTTATTTTTAATTAAAAAAACCTTTCCATCATCCGCTGGAAACGTATAATGAAGGAAAAATGAGAATGATCATTCTCACTTTATGACACCACGGAGAAAACCATGAGCAACGCACTGGCCGCCCGGCAAAAGATCCGGCAGGATGAAATCATCGCTGCCGCACGTCACTGCTTTCGTCGTCATGGTTTTCACGGAGCCAGCATGGCCCAGGTCGCCAGCGAAGCGAAGCTGAGCGTCGGGCAAATCTACCGCTACTTCGCCAATAAAGACGCCATCATCGCGGAAATGATCCGCCGCATCATCGATTATCGTATTGCCGAGATGGACGGAAAAACGCAGACCGACCAAATTCCGCGGCTGCTCGCCTGGCGACAGACCCTGGATGAAGATGATGACGCGCTGATGCTGGAAATGGCCGCCGAAGCGACCCGCAACCCGCAAATCGCCGCCATGATGGTGGAAGCCGACAAGCGCATGTTTGCCAACGCCTGTGCGCATATACGCAAAGCGCATCCGCATCTGAGCGACGAACGCATCCGTTGCTGCGTTGAGATCACCGCGGTGATGATGGAAGGGACGATTTACCGGCGTCTTGTTCCACAGACGGTGGCACCAGAAGTCCTCGAGAAACTTTATCGGGAAATAACCGCTATGTTGCTAATGGATAAATAATTAACTGCAATTAATAAACAGGGAATTTTAAATTCCCTTTTTGTCGTTTCCGTTTATCGGAAATGCGTCATCAGCTAGCCTGAACCCTGCTATTTAATTAGCAGGGAGGACGTCGTTCATCCTGAGAAAAATATAATGAAATATACCATGCTCCCCATCGCAGCGGCCTTATTCATCCTGAGCGGATGCGATAATGCCCAAACATCAGCCCCACCACAGGTGACGCCGGAAGTGGGCGTTGTCACGCTGAAAAGCCAGCCCGTGTCGGTGATCAGTGAACTGACCGGTCGTACCACGGCTTCACTCAGCGCCGAAGTGCGCCCGCAGGTGGGCGGCATCATTCAAAAACGCCTGTTCACCGAGGGCGATATGGTGAAAGCCGGCCAGGCGCTGTATCAAATCGACCCGTCCAGCTATCGCGCGGCCTATAACGAAGCCGCCGCCGCCCTGAAGCAGGCGCAATCTCTGGTGGTATCCGACTGTCAGAAAGCTCAGCGCTACGCGGCGCTGGTCAAAGACAACGGCGTATCTCGTCAGGATGCCGACGATGCGCTGTCGACCTGTAATCAGGACAAAGCCAGCGTGGAGTCGAAAAAGGCGGCGCTGGAGAGCGCGCGTATTAACCTGAACTGGACCACCGTTACCGCGCCAATTGCCGGACGTATCGGGATCTCTTCCGTCACCCCCGGCGCACTGGTTTCCGCCGACCAGGATACCGCCCTGGCGACGATCCGCGGGCTGGACACCATGTATGTCGATCTCACTCGCTCCAGCGTCGATCTGCTGCGCCTGCGCAAACAAGCGCTGGCGACCAACGACAATACGCTTAGCGTGTCCCTGACCCTGGAAGATGGCAGCACCTACAGCGAAAAAGGGCATCTGGCGTTGACCGAAGTGGCGGTGGACGAATCCACCGGCTCGGTCACGCTACGCGCAGTCTTCCCGAACCCGCAGCATGTCTTGTTACCGGGAATGTTCGTGCGCGCCCACGTCGATGAAGGGGTGATGGACGACGCGATCCTGGCGCCGCAGCAGGGCATCACCCGTGATGCCAAAGGCAATGCCACCGCGCTCGTCGTCGATGGCAACAGCAAAGTAGAACAACGGGAAGTCGAAACCGGTGACGCATACGGCGACAAATGGCTGGTAGTGAACGGCCTGAAAAGCGGCGATAAGCTGATCGTTGAAGGCACCAGCAAAGTCGCTGCGGGTCAGCAGGTCAAAGCCGTCGAAGTCAACAATGACGGAGGCAACGCCTGATGTTTTCCCGCTTCTTTGTGCGCCGCCCGGTTTTCGCCTGGGTTATCGCCATTCTGATCATGCTCGCCGGGGTGCTCGCCATCCAGACGCTGCCGGTGGCGCAATATCCTGACGTCGCCCCTCCGGCGGTAAAAATCTCGGCCACCTATACCGGGGCCTCTGCGGAAACCCTGGAAAACAGCGTCACTCAGGTCATTGAACAACAGCTGACCGGGCTGGATAACCTGCTCTATTTCACCTCCACCAGCAGCTCTGACGGCTCGGTAGATATTACCGTCACCTTCGAGCAGGGGACCGACCCGGATACCGCCCAGGTGCAGGTACAGAACAAGGTCCAGCAGGCGGAATCGCGTCTGCCGAGCGAGGTGCAACAGTCCGGCGTCACGGTAGTGAAATCGCAAAGTAACTTCCTGCTGATCCTCGCGGTGTACGATAAAAATAACAAAGCCACCAGCTCCGATATCTCCGACTGGCTGGTCAGTAACATGCAGGACCCGCTGGCGCGCGTTGAGGGCGTCGGCAGCCTGCGCGTTTTCGGCGCAGAATACGCGATGCGTATCTGGATGGATCCAACGAAACTGGCCTCCTACGCGCTGATGCCTTCCGATGTACAAACGGCGATTGAAGCGCAGAACGTGCAAATTTCCGCGGGTAAAATCGGCGCGCTGCCATCATCCAGCGCGCAGCAGCTAACCGCCACCGTCCGCGCCCAGTCGCGGCTGCAAACGGTCGATCAGTTCAAAAATATTATCGTCAAGAGCAAGTCAGACGGCTCGGTGGTGCGGCTGGGCGACGTCGCTCGTGTTGAGATGGGCAGCGAAGATTACACCGCCACGTCAAACCTCAACGGCCACCCGGCCGCCGGTATCGCGGTGATGATGGCCCCGGGCGCCAACGCGCTGGATACCGCCACGCGCGTGAAAAGTAAAATTGCTGAATATCAGCGTCAGATGCCGCAGGGCTACGATATCGCCTATCCGAAAGACAGCACCGAGTTCATTAAAATCTCGGTTGAAGATGTTATTCAAACGCTGTTTGAAGCCATCATTCTGGTGGTTTGTGTGATGTACCTGTTCCTGCAAAATTTCCGCGCCACGCTGATTCCGGCGGTGGCGGTGCCGGTGGTACTACTGGGGACCTTTGGCGTGCTGGCCCTGTTCGGCTACTCCATCAACACCCTGACCCTGTTTGCGATGGTACTGGCCATCGGCCTGCTGGTGGATGATGCCATCGTGGTGGTGGAAAACGTCGAGCGTATTATGCGCGACGAGGGCCTGCCCGCCCGCGAAGCCACCGAAAAATCGATGGGAGAAATATCCGGGGCGCTGATCGCGATTGCGCTGGTGCTGTCGGCAGTCTTCTTACCGATGGCCTTCTTTGGCGGCTCGACCGGCGTGATTTATCGCCAGTTCTCGGTGACGATTATCTCGGCGATGATGCTGTCGGTGGTGGTGGCTCTCACCTTAACGCCGGCGCTGTGCGGCGCACTGCTCTCCCACTCTAAACCGCATACCACAGGATTCTTCGGGGCGTTTAACCGTCTGTGGGGTCGTACCGAACAGGGCTACCAGCATCGCGTGCTCGGCGGGCTACGCCGCTCTGCCATGATGATGGGCGCCTTTGTGCTGATTTGCGGCGCCATGGCGCTGGCGATGTGGAAGCTGCCGGGGAGCTTCCTGCCGGTAGAGGATCAGGGCGAAATCATGGTCCAGTACACCCTCCCGGCGGGCGCCACCGCCGTGCGTACCGCCGAAGTACGTCGCCAGGTGACCGACTGGTTCCTCAGCAAAGAAAAAGCCAATACCAACGTTATTTTCACCGTCGATGGCTTTAACTTCAGCGGCAGCGGACAAAACGCCGGGATGGCCTTCGTATCGCTGAAAAACTGGTCCGAACGTAAAGGCGCCGAGAACACCGCCCAGGCGATTGCCCTGCGCGCCACCCAGGATCTAAGCAGCATTCGCGACGCCTCGCTGTTTGCCATGACCCCACCGTCGGTGGACGGCCTGGGGCAGAGCAACGGCTTTACCTTTGAGCTGATGGCCAGCGGCGGTACCGATCGCGATAGCCTGATGAAAATGCGCAGCCAGCTGCTGGCTGCCGCCAGTCAAAGTCCGGAACTCCAGTCGGTCCGCGCCAACGACCTGCCGCAAATGCCGCAGCTGCAGGTCGATATCGACAATGACAAAGCCGTTTCCCTGGGACTGTCGCTGAGCGATGTCACCGACACGCTCTCCAGCGCCTGGGGCGGCACCTACGTGAACGACTTTATCGATCGCGGACGCGTGAAGAAGGTTTACATTCAGGGAGAAAGCGACGCCCGCGCCGTACCGTCCGATCTCGGTAAATGGTTCGTACGCAGCAGCAATGACAGCATGACGCCGTTCTCCGCCTTTGCCACCACCCATTGGCAATATGGCCCGGAAAGCCTGGTGCGCTACAACGGCTCCGCCGCCTTCGAAATCCAGGGTGAAAATGCCTCCGGCTTCAGCTCCGGCGTGGCTATGGAAAAAATGGAAGCGCTGGCCAACAGCCTGCCGGCAGGCACCACCTGGGCGTGGAGCGGCATGTCGCTTCAGGAAAAGCTGGCCAGCGGGCAGGCCATGAGCCTGTATGCCATCTCGATTCTGGTGGTGTTCCTGTGTCTCGCCGCGCTGTATGAAAGCTGGTCGGTCCCCTTCTCGGTGATCATGGTAATCCCGCTGGGCCTGCTCGGCGCCGCGCTGGCGGCGTGGATGCGCGATCTGAGCAACGATGTCTACTTCCAGGTCGCACTATTGACCACCATCGGCCTGTCGTCGAAGAACGCCATCCTGATCGTTGAATTTGCCGAAGCGGCGGTGGATGAGGGCTACTCGCTGTCACGTGCCGCACTGCGCGCTGCGCAAACCCGTCTGCGCCCCATCGTGATGACCTCGCTGGCGTTTGTCGCCGGGGTCCTGCCGCTGGCGGTAGCGACCGGCGCCGGCGCCAACAGCCGTGTGGCGATCGGGACCGGTATTATCGGCGGCACCCTGACCGCCACGCTGCTGGCGGTGTTCTTCGTTCCCCTGTTCTTTGTGCTGGTGAAGCGTCTGTTCACCCGCCAACGCCCTACTCAGGAGTAAGTTATGTTTCGTTTGACCCTGGTTTTTGTTGCGCTCCTGACCGCAGGCTGTGTTTCCCTCGATCCGGACTATAGCCGCCCGGCGGCGCCGGTTCCCGCGACGCTCCCTGGCGCTCACGGCGAAGCCACTGCGGTGGTCGGCAGCTGGCAGCAGGTTGTCAACGATGCGCGGCTGAAAAAAGTGGTCAGCATGGCGCTGACCAGCAACCGCGATCTGCAGAAAGCGATTGCCGACATTGAGGCCGCTCGGGCGCAGTATGGCGAAACTCGCGCATCGCTGTTCCCCACCGTTGATGCTGAACTTAGCCATACCCGCAGTAAAACCGTCGCCAGCGGCCTCACCTCATCCGCAGAGGCCGACGGTGCGGTTTCCAGCTTCGAGCTGGATCTGTTTGGTAAGAATCAGAGTTTATCGCGGGCGGCACGGGAGACCTGGCTTGCCAGCGAATACACCGCGCAGAATACGCGCCTGACGATGATTGCCGATCTGACCACCGCGTGGGTCACGCTCGCAGCGGATAACAGCAATCTGGCGCTGGCCCAGCAGACCCTGGCCAGCGCTGAGAACTCGCGCAAAATTGTCGCCCGCCAGATGGCGGTAGGCACCGCTTCCGCGGGCGACCTCAGCGATGCCGAAAGCGTTTACCAGCAGGCGCGTGCCAGCGTCGCCAGCTATCGCACCCAGGTGGCGCAGGACAAAAATGCGCTCAATTTACTGGCCGGTGAAACCGTCCCCGACAGTCTGCTGCCCGGCACCCTGGAAAGCCTCGGCGACCACAGCATTCGCCTGGTACCGGCCGGCGTATCCTCGTCGGTGCTGCTCCGCCGCCCGGATATTCAGGAGGCAGAGCATAATCTGAAGAGCGCCAATGCGGATATCGGCGCGGCGCGGGCCAACTTCTTCCCGACTATCTCTCTGACCGCCAGCGCTGGCGTAGGCAGCGATGCGCTCTCTTCCCTGTTCAGCCACGGAATGCAGGTGTGGTCGTTCGCCCCATCGATCAGTCTGCCGCTGTTTACCGGCGGCAGCAATCTGGCCCAGCTACGCTATGCGGAAGCGGAGAAAAAAGGACTGATCGCCACCTATGAGAAAAGCATTCAGAGCGCCTTCAAAGACGTGGCCGATGCGCTGGCGCGCCGGGAAACGCTGAGCGAACAGCTGGATGCCCAGCGGCAATATGTCGCCGCCGAGCAGACGTCGCTGGACATTGCGCTGAAGCGATATCAGACCGGCGTTGGCGATTATCTGTCGGTCCTGACCGCCCAGCGCACGCTGTGGTCGGCGCAGGCCACGTTAATTTCTCTGCAACAAACCGATTTGGAAAACCGCATCACGCTCTGGCAGTCGCTGGGAGGCGGCGCCAGCTAAATCAATATCAACCGGGCGGCAACGCCCGGTATGCTAAAGGAGTTTTTATGCCGCGCATCTCCCTCTCCTGGGCGTTAATTCTCGGTCTGTTAACCGCCATCGGCCCGCTGTGCACCGATTTCTATCTGCCCGCGCTGCCGGATATAACCCAGCAGCTGAACGCCAGCGGCACGCAAACCCAGCTCTCGCTGACCGCAGCGCTGATTGGCCTTGGTCTCGGTCAGCTGTTTTTTGGTCCACTGAGCGACCGCATCGGGCGCAAAAAACCGCTGGCGCTCTCGCTGCTGCTGTTTATTTTTTCGTCGGCGATGTGCGCCGCGACCTACGATATTCATATGCTGATCGGCTGGCGTTTTCTGCAGGGCTTTGCAGGGGCTGGCGGTTCAGTGCTCTCCCGATCGATTGCTCGCGATAAATATCAGGGCACTCAGCTGACCCAGTTTTTCGCTCTGTTGATGACCGTCAACGGCATCGCCCCGGTGGTGTCGCCGGTGATTGGCGGCTACATCATTACCGCGTTCGACTGGCGAATTTTGTTCTGGACGATGGCCGCTATCGGCGGCGTACTGCTGCTCCTGAGCCTGACGGTACTGCGCGAAACGCTGCCGGGTAAAAGTCCGGCCGCGACACAGCAGCAAAGCGACGGCCCGGTGCTGAAAAACCGTCCCTTTATGCGCTACTGCCTGATTCAGGCCTTTATGATGGCCGGGCTGTTCTCATACATCGGCTCGTCGTCGTTCGTGATTCAGAGCGAGTACGGCATGACGGCCCTGCAGTTCAGTCTGCTGTTCGGCGTAAACGGCATTGGACTGATTATCGCCGCGCAGATCTTCTCCCGCCTCTCGCGCCGCTATAGCGCCGATACGCTGCTGCGCGGGGGACTGAGTCTGGCGGTGCTCTGCGCAGTCATCACCCTGCTTCTCGCCTGGCAACACCTGCCGCTGCCGGCGCTAATCGGCCTGTTCTTCACCATGTCGTTCATGAGCGGGATCAGCACCGTTGCCGGATCAAAAGCGATGAGCGAGGTCAGCCGTGCGCAGTCGGGTACCGCCTCGGCACTGATGGGGACCCTGATGTTTGTCTGCGGCGGCATCGCCGCGCCGCTGGCCGGGCTCGGTGGTGAAACGATGTTGAAAATGAGCCTCGCGATGACCATCAGCTATCTGATCGCCCTGTTCTTCGGCCTGCAAAAAAACCACCCGACCCGTTAAGAACGAATGCAGTAATAAAATATTCCAAATTTATTACTGCATCGCTTCCCGACCTGCCTGCAAATCTCTTATTATCCGTTGAGTGTTAATCGTGATAACCTTCACATGATTGGAATAATTAATTCCTTAGAATCTGGCTTAACTGTGATTGAAGAGGTTTGTGTATGAGTATCGACCTGAGCGCGCTGCTGACCGAGCGCCGCAATGCCAATAGCGCCAATATAGACACCCTGTCCACCGTCGAGATGCTGACGGTCATTAACCAGGAAGACCAGCAGGTGGCCCACGCGATCGCCCCCTATTTACCGCAAATCGCTCAGGTCGTAGATAAAGTGGCCGCGGCGATACAAGCCGGCGGACGCCTGATTTACATTGGCGCCGGGACCTCCGGTCGCCTGGGGATCCTCGATGCCAGCGAATGTCCACCGACTTTCGGTACCCGTCCGGAGCAGGTGGTCGGGGTGATTGCCGGTGGCCAAAAAGCGATTCTGAGCGCCGTCGAAAACGTCGAAGACAACAAAGCGCAGGGCGCCCTGGACCTGCAAAATCTTAACTTCAGCAACCGCGATGTGCTGGTTGGCCTGGCCGCCAGCGGACGTACGCCGTACGTCATTGGCGCCATGGAGTATGCCCACAGCCAGAACGCCTTTGTCGCCATCGTCAGCTGTAACCCACATGGTGAAATGGCCCGTCTGGCCGATGTGGCCATCACCCCGGTCGTGGGTCCGGAAGTGGTCACCGGGTCTACCCGTCTGAAGGCGGGAACCGCGCAGAAGCTGGTGCTGAACATGATCTCCACCGGCGCCATGATCCGGGTTGGTAAGGTTTACAGCAACCTGATGGTTGACGTTGAAGCGACCAACGCGAAGCTGATTGAGCGTCAGGTATCGATCGTTATGGAAGCAACCGACTGCGATCGCGCCACCGCGCAGGCCGCGCTGGACGCCTGCGGTCGCCACTGTAAAACCGCCATTGTTATGGTGCTGGCGAATCTGAGCGCTGCAGAAGCAAAATCCCTGCTGGCGCAAAATAACGGTTTTATCCGCAAAGCGCTGAGCAACACCTAAGCGCCGACAACCAGGTAACGTGCAATGGCAAAAATAAATAAAGAGATGATAGCGCGGATCCTTACGCATGTTGGCGGGGCCGGAAACGTCGCCCAGGCGGGGAACTGTATGACCCGCCTGCGTTTAACCCTACGTGACGAGCAGCTCGCCGATAGCGCAGCCATCCGCCAGATTGAAGGGGTGATGGGGGTTATCGTCAGCGATGAGCAGTTTCAGGTGGTGCTCGGCCCCGGTAAAGCGCAAACCGCCGCGGAAATGATGAACCTACTACTGGAAGAGGCGCCGGCCGACGCGCCGTCTCTGGCGGCGGTGGCGGCAGAGAAAAAACAGGCGCTGAAAAGCAAGCAAACCAGCGGCGTGCAGAAGTTTCTTGCCAAATTCGCCACTATTTTTACCCCGCTGATTCCCGGTTTTATCGCCGTCGGCCTGCTGCTCGGCTTCGCGACGCTGGCAGAACAGATGTTCGTGCTGGAGAACACCCATCCCAGCGCCTCGCTGGTAGCGCTAATCGGCTACATGAAAGTCTTCAGCAAGGGGATGTTCACCTTCCTGAGCATCTTGATTGGCTATAACGCGCAGAAAGCGTTTGGCGGTTCCGGAGTCAACGGCGCCATTATCGCGTCGCTGTTCGTCCTCGGCTATAACCCCGAAGCCACCAGCGGGTTCTTCTCCGGCATCACCACCTTCTTCGGTCACGGCATCGACCCGCGCGGCAACATTATCGGCGTGCTGATTGCCTCGATTCTCGGCGCGTGGGTGGAAAAGCAGGTACGCCGCGTGATGCCGGCCAACCTCGATATGATCCTGACCTCGGCAGTCACTCTGCTGATTATGGGCGCGGTGACCTTTACGGTGATTATGCCCATCGGCGGCTGGCTGTTTACCGGGATGTCGTGGCTGTTCCTCCATCTCAACGGCAACCCGTTTGGCTCCGCGGTGCTCGCCGGTCTGTTCCTGCTGGCGGTGATGTTCGGCGTCCATCAGGGCTTCGTGCCAGTCTATTTTGCGCTGGTCGATGCGCAAGGATTTAACTCGCTGTTCCCGATTCTGGCGATGGCAGGGGCCGGGCAGGTCGGTGCCGCGCTGGCGCTGTACTGGCGGGCGAAGCACGGCTCGATGCTGCGGACCCAGATTAAAGGGGCGATCATTCCCGGCTTTCTCGGTATCGGCGAACCGCTGATTTATGGCGTAACCCTGCCACGCATGAAGCCGTTTATCACCGCCTGTATCGGCGGTGCCTGCGGCGGCTTTTTCCTCGGTCTGATCGCGTGGCTGGGCCTGCCGGTGGGGCTGAATACGGTCTTTGGCCCTTCTGGCCTCGTGGCGCTACCGCTGATGACCTCCGCGAGCGGGATCTACGCCGGCATGGCGGTTTACGCCGCAGGTCTGGCGGTGGCCTATCTGTGCGGCTTCAT
>NZ_BCYR01000007.1 GCF_001598295.1 Klebsiella ornithinolytica NBRC 105727 = ATCC 31898 | reverse complement strand
CTCTGCTACGCTCCGTAGGCCGGGTCAGGCGGCAGCCGCCGCCCGGCAATATCCTCCGGGCTACCCCAGAATCTCCCGTACGACCGGACCAATTGATTCGAAGGCCTGCGGGGAGATAATATCCACGTGGGCGCAGTTCTGGCTGAAGACCTCCAGTTCCCCCACCCAGGGGCCCCACGCCGCCTGCGGATCCATCCCCGCCTGGCGCGTTTTCTCCGCCACAAACAGCGTCGCTTTGCCATCAAACTTCGCGCTATGCGCGGTGGTCAGCAGGCGTACCGCATCGGCATAGTTGCCCTCGATGACACGGAACAGTTCACCGGAAGCCTGTCCCTGCTGGGCAGCCAGGAAGGCTTCTCGTTCACGTGCAATCTCGGCCAGCACTTCCGGGTCCAGACCGTTAGCCTCTTTCTCCGCCCAGTTCTGCGTCTCCGGCGGCCAGGTGTCCAGCAAGCCCAGGAACGCCACCGCTTCGCCGCGCTGGCGTAAGCGGGCAGCAATGCCCTGTGCCAGCGTCCCGCCGAGGGAATAGCCAAACAGGTAATAGGGCCCGTGCGGCTGCTGCGCCAGCAAGGTCTGCAGGTGCTGCTCGCACACTTCATCGAGATTTGCCGCGCTCATCATCGGCCCTTCCGGTCGCGGAGACTGAATGCCGGTAATCGACCAGCGCGGGCTAAGATAGCGGGCCAGCACGCTGAACTGCCAGGCAAAACCGGATGCCGGATGGAAACAGAACAGCGTTGGTCCGTCGCCGACGCGCAGCGGCAGAATCGCATCAAAGCCCAGGCGCTGCGCCTGCTCATCGCTGAGATCGGACGCCAGCAGCGCGCTCAGTTTCCCCACCGTCGAGGCCACCATCACCTGCCCGGGCGTCACCTGACGTCCCAGCTCGCGGCTGAGCTGCGCCGCCAGGCGCATCGCCAGCAGAGAATGACCGCCGAGGGCGAAGAAATCGGCTTCAATGTCGTTCACTTCACAGCCCAGCAGCCGACTGAACGCCTCTGCGACCGTCGTTTCCATTCCCGCCTCCGGCGTTCGTCCGCTGCGTTCACTGCCCAACGTCGGCAGCGGCAGCGCTTTGCGATCCAGTTTGCCGTTGGCGCTCAGCGGCAGTTCCGCTAGCTGAATCAGCACCACCGGCACCATGTGCGGCGGCAGCTGTTCGGCGAGGCGCGTTTTCAGCGCTGTCGTATCCAGCGGCAGGCCGGACTCTGACACCAGGTAGCCAACCAGCTGGCGGGCATCGCCGCCGGTCGCCGCCGCCTGATTGAAAACGCAGGCGTTGGTTACCGCCAGGGAAACGTCCGGTAGCGCAGACATGACGCGGTCGATTTCGCCCAGCTCAATACGCTGTCCGCGAATTTTCAGCTGGTCATCGCTACGCCCAAGGTACTCCACCGCGCCGTTATCCAGCCAGCGCGCCACGTCGCCGGTGCGGTACATCCGTTCACCGGCGGCAAACGGGTCGGCAATGAAGCGCGAAGCGGTCAGATCCGGGCGGCCCAGATACCCCTGAGCTAACTGAATGCCGGTCAGATATAAATCCCCGGCGACGCCCGGCGGAACCGGCCGCAGAGTGGCATCGAGAATACGCAGCCCGGTATTCCATACCGGCCAGCCAATCGGCACGCTGTTGCCGGTGACCGCCGCCAGCTCCGCCCCGCAGGCCGGATACCAGCTCACATCCACCGCCGCCTCAGTCGGGCCATAGAGGTTATGCAGCGGCGCGCCGGTCAACGCTTCCCACTCGCGGCACAGGTCGGTTGGCAGTGCTTCCCCGCTGCAGAAGACGCGCTTCAGCGTCCGGCAGGTCGTCACGTTTTCAGCATCCAGCGAAGCCACGAACGCCGCCAGCATTGATGGCACAAAGTGGGTGGTGGTCACTCCGTAGCGGGCAAAGAACTGCTGCATCGCCTGCGGGTCGCGATGGGCTTCCGGCTCGGCCATCACCAGCTGCGCGCCGGTGATAAACGGCCACCAGAATTCCCATACCGACACATCAAAGCTGCACGGCGTTTTCTGCGCCACCACATCCCCGGCAGTAAGCGGATAGTGATTTTGCATCCACAGCAGTCGGTTAACGATCGCAGTTTGCCCGACCATCACCCCTTTCGGGCGTCCGGTGGAGCCGGAGGTAAAGATGATGTACGCCGTATGCTCCGGCTGTGAGAGCGCCAGCGGAGTATCATCATCCGCCGCAAGCGGCTGCTGATAACACAGGGTTTCAAGACCCGGGATATCGCTAAAGCGGGCCAGCTGATCTTCTGCCGTAATCAGCAGCGTAGGACGCGCGTCCTCCAGCATCATACGCAGGCGGTCGTCCGGATACCCGGTATCCAGCGGCAGCCAGGCCGCGCCGGCCTCAACGATGCCGTGCAGCGCGAGGGTGAGGAACACCGAACGCGGCAACGCCACCGCCACGCTGTCGCCGGGCTTGACGCCGCGTTCACGCAGCAGCCGGGCCAGCGCCACCACCTGCTGACGCATTTCCCGATAGCTGAACTGCCGGGTGGCATCCGCCAGCGCCGGGGCATCTGGCGTTTTCGCCGCCTGTTCCGCCACCAGGGCACTGAGCGTCGTCGTCGGCAGCGCCACGCCGGTATCATTGACCTGCGCCAACTGCGCCGTCTCGTCGGCCGAGAGCAGATTGGCCTCTGCGCAGCGTAGCGCCGGATCGGCGGCAAACTGGGTCAGCAGCGCGGATAAACGCGCCACGTGCGCGCGCAACGTGGTCTGGTCGTAGCGCGCTTTGTTCGCCAGCACTTCCAGCGACAGTCCGCCGGACTCATCCGGAAACAGCGCCAGTTCAAGATCGTTTACCGGGCCGGTCGCCAGGGTGTGGGTCACCGCCTCGATACCGTCAATATCCAGAACATAATCAAAAACTTTAACATTGAGCACCGGGCCAAACAGCGGCTCATCGCCCGCCGCTTTGCCGCTATCGCGCACGATTTGTTCGGCGTCGTAACGCTGGTGGCGACGCATCTTTTTCAGCTGGGCGCTGAGACGCAACGCCAGCTCCGCCAGGGTCTCTTGCCCATCGATATGTATCGCCAGCGGCAGGACGTTCAGTACCGGGCCGGTTGCGGTCAATGCCGCCGAGCCCATCCGCCGCATAAAGATAAAGCCCGCAGCATAGTCCATGCGGTTGCATAAACGGCCGAGCCACAGGGTGGTTAGCGCCAGCGCCAGATCGGCTCGCTGACACTGCGGTGCGCCGGCGGCCAGGCGGCTGAACAGGCCGGCATCCAGATCCAGCTTCAGGCGCCAGATATCGGTACTGGTCGCCCGCCCCGCCAGCGGTGCCGCAGAGAGCGATGCCGGTGACGGCAGGGCGTTGCGTTGCGCCATCCAGAACGCTTTATCGCGCTGCCAGGCCTCGCTGCCGTAGTAGCGCTGATACTCTTCAACAACCTCAGCGAAAGGGGTAAACGGTGACGCCGGCGTCGCCTCCCCACGTTGCCAGGCGCGATAAATCGCCGCGATCTGGCGGGTAATAGCGGGGAAACTGAAGCCATCGACCAGTAAATGATGATAACGCTGATACCAATACCAGCAGTCATCCGCCACGCGCAGCAGCTGGTGACAAACCAGCGGATTACCGCCATCCACGCGTAAATTCTGCCCGAGGTCGGCCTGCATTAACGCCAGCGCGGCGTCGTGCGGATCGCGCGCCTCGCGCAGATCGCAATAGTCAGGTTCGGCAAAAGCGCGGTGCTCATCGACCCATTGCCAGGCTTCGCCGTTATCTTCGCAAAAGCGCATGCTGAGCGTGTCGGCCTGCGCCAGACCAGTGACGATCGCCCGTCCCAGCAGCGCCGGGTCCAGATTGCCACGCAGTTCGACATAGTGGGCGACACTCCATGCGCCGGGCAGCGTAGAGAGCCGCTCCGCCATCCAGATCCCAGGCTGCGCCGCGACCAGCGGTAAACGAGTGCTCATGTCCGGCTCCTTGAGGTTGCATAGTGGGCAGGGGTAAGGGTTGACCAGTTCGCCGCCAGCCAGCCGTTGCACGCCTCTAAGGACTGCGGCGGGCATTCCACTACCCAGCCTTGCGGTAGCGCGCAGTGGTGCGGCCACAGGCTGTACTGCTGTTGTTCGTTGCGCAAAATGTAAAACTGCCCTTGCGGATTATCGAAGGGGTTGCTGAATTGCATACCAAACTCCTGTCTTTACTCGTCATCCTCCCGTCGGCTTTCGCCCTGGCTAGCGCCTCGGGGTATGCGGAAGGATGTTGAGTCTGAAGCGCACTTTGTTATTGCGCGCGGCTCAACGGCTGCCAGAGCTGGATGAGCCCAGCCGTCAGCCCACCACGCCAGCAAAGCGCATCGTGCCCGCCGTCAACCTGACGCCAGAAAATCGTCTGCTGTGTCTGCTGTAGTTGTGATAAAAGCGCCTGATTGGCGCGAAAAATAAGCGGCTCACGCTCTCCGGCTTCCAGCCAGATTCGCAGGCCGTGGGGGCGGAGCACGCCCTGGCTCAGGCGTTCGATCAGCAGGCCGGTTTGCGCGCCGCCGCGATGCGGCCACCAGTAGGAACCAGACTGACTCAGCACGCAGCCAAAGCGCTGCGGCCAGTACAGCGCGGCAAACATCGCCGCCAGGCCGCCAAAGCTCTGACCGGCGACCACGGTGCGATCGGCGCGGTCGCTAAAAGGCGCGATTTGGTGTACCCGAGGCAGTAGCTCTTCCTGCACCGCCAGCCAGAAATCGGCGTGACAGGGCAGCTCCCGACTCCGGTGTTCGTTGTCGATAACATCAATCAGCAGATAGACCGCAGGCGGCAGTTTTGCCTCGCGCGTCAGCCCGGCCAGTGCGGACCAAACCGGCATACTCTCGGCCCAGAACTGGCCATCAAGCAGTACCGCCAGCGGACGCTCTGCGGCAACGGCCTCACCGGTGGTGTAAACCCATATCCGCCGCGTGTTACCCAGCCGGGCGCTGTGCCATTCAATGCACACTGGCGGTTGATAAGGTGTATTCCGCAGCGACCAGCCGGGTTGTTCCGGCGCCAGCGGCAGCTCCAGCGCCGAAACCGCATGGCCGCGTCCGCCTTTCCAGCTTTGCGGGTTTAACGGATCGGCTATCGCCCGCGGCAGCAGTCTGCGCCAGCCTTCCCGCAGCAGCGTACGGTCCGGGCTACCGCCGTTGAAAATCTCAGGGGCAAAATCGTCATCGCGATCGGAGGGAATAAAGCAGTAGCTGCCGCGCCAGGCGGGCGACAGCGTGGTTTGCCATTGCCAGGCATCGGTACCGGGCACGCGCTTCAGGGTTTGCGGCACGGCATTTTGATGATGGTCGGTGACGCCGGTGATGTAAATCCACACCCGCTTCGTCAACGAAGTCTCTTCGCTGCCCGCCGGATCTCGCCACCAGAAGGTCACCCGATAGCCATCGCCAACGGCCTCAGCCTGCGGACCGGAGATCCCCTGCCACCAGTCATCACTTCCTGTCATTAACATTCCGTCATTAACCCTATGTTTACCGTGATTTTTCTCAATAAACGTAATTTTTATTGATAATATTATTGATAACTATTTGCATTTGCAATAGCGTATTACCGCGCTTTGGGAAGAGTCACTTCTAATTACACATGTCAGAAAGGGCCATTTGGTCAGCGATGGAATGCCTTCGCCCTCTACTGACCACATTTCTGCCGCCTCCCCTCCCGGTGGGAAGGGGTTTCAGGGGCATGCGGCAACGGAAAGCAGGACGTAAAATGAATAACAAGATCAAATCTTTGACCTTGCTGGTCAATCTGGGAATTTATGGGGTCGCCTTCCCGCTGTGTGCGGAAGAGACCCTCGACAGTAAAAAAACGGCTACCGAAGAGACGATGGTGGTTACTGCCGCCGAACAAAACCTGCAGGCGCCGGGCGTATCGACGATCACCGCCGAGGAAATTCGTAAACGTCCCCCCGCTCGCGATGTCTCCGAAATTATCCGCACCATGCCGGGCGTTAACCTGACCGGCAACTCCACCAGCGGCCAGCGCGGTAACAACCGCCAGATTGATATCCGCGGCATGGGCCCGGAAAATACCCTGATCCTGATTGATGGCAAACCGGTCACCAGCCGTAACTCCATCCGCCTGGGCTGGCGCGGCGAGCGCGATACCCGCGGCGATACCAACTGGGTCCCACCGGAGCTGATTGAGCGCATTGAAGTCATTCGTGGACCGGCGGCGGTACGCTACGGCAACGGCGCCGCGGGCGGCGTGGTCAATATCATCACCAAAAAAGGTGATAACGAGTGGCACGGTTCATGGAACACCTACATGAACGCCCCGGAGCACAAAGATGAAGGCTCCACCAAACGCACCAACTTCAGCCTGAACGGCCCGCTGGGCGGCGACTTCAGTTTCCGCCTGTTAGGCAACCTCGATAAAACCCAGGCCGATGCCTGGGATATCAACCAGGGCCATCAGTCAGAACGTACCGGTATTTACGCCGATACGCTACCGGCCGGCCGTGAAGGGGTGGAGAACAAAAATATCAACGGCGTCGTACGCTGGGATTTTGCACCGATGAACTCGCTGGAGTTTGAGGCGGGCTACAGCCGCCAGGGCAACCTGTACGCCGGGGATACGCAGAACACCAACAACGATAACAGCAGCAGCGGCCTGGTGAAGAAAAACTACGGCAAAGAGACCAACCGTCTCTATCGCCAGAACTATGCGATCACGTGGAACGGCGGCTGGGATAACGGCATTACCACCAGCAACTGGGCGCAGTACGAACACACCCGCAACTCCCGTCTCGGCGAGGGGCTAGCAGGCGGCCTGGAAGGCCTGTTTAACAGCGATAAGTTTAGTGATATCGACCTCTCCGACGTGATGCTGCACAGCGAAGTCAGCGTTCCGTTCGACCTGTGGGTCAATCAGAACCTGACCCTGGGCACCGAGTGGAACCAGCAGCGGATGAAAGACATGTCCTCTAACGGCCAGGCCCTACAGGGCGGTCCGATTGGAGACATGAGCAACGATCGTAGCCCGTACTCGCAGGCGGAGATCTTCTCGCTGTTTGCCGAAGACAACATCGAGCTGACCGACTCCACCATGCTGACCCCGGCGCTGCGCTTTGACCACCACAGCATTGTGGGGAACAACTGGAGCCCGTCGCTTAACCTGTCTCAGGGACTCGGGGATGACTTCACCCTGAAGATGGGCATCGGCCGCGCCTATAAAGCGCCGAGCCTGTACCAGACCAACCCGAACTATCTCCTGTACAGCAAAGGCCAGGGCTGCTACGCCAGCGCCGATAACGTCGGGTGCTACATGCTGGGTAACGATAACCTGAAGGCAGAAACCAGCATCAACAAAGAGATTGGCCTCGAATTTAAACGCGACGGCTGGCTGGCGGGCGTGACCTGGTTCCGTAACGACTACCGCAACAAGATTGAAGCCGGCTATGCGCCAATTGGCCAGACCGGAACGGGTAAAGTCGTCACCGATATTTATCAGTGGGAAAACGTACCGAAAGCGGTAGTAGAAGGCCTGGAAGGAACATTGAACGTCCCGGTTAGCGAAACCGTTAACTGGACCAACAATATCACCTACATGCTGCAGAGTAAGAATAAGGAGACCGGCGACCGTCTGTCGATTATTCCGGAATATACGCTGAACTCAACGCTGAGCTGGCAGATATACCAGGATGTTTCGGTGCAGTCGACCTTCACCTGGTACGGCAAGCAGGAACCGAAGAAGTATAACTACAAAGGTCAGCCGGTCACCGGCAGCGAGAAGAACGAGGTGAGCCCGTACAGCATCCTCGGTCTGAGCGCGACCTGGGACGTTACCAAATACGTCAGTCTGACCGGCGGCGTGGATAACGTCTTCGATAAACGTCACTGGCGCGCGGGTAACGCCCAGACAACGGGTAACACAGCGACCGGCGCTTATATGTACGGCGCGGGCGCCGAAACCTATAACGAATCGGGCCGGACCTGGTACATGAGCGTCAACACGCAGTTCTGATTACGCGCCTGAAGACCAGGCCGTTCTCCCCCCGGAGGGCGGCCTGGCTTTTTGGCCTCCTGCCAGGCTATCCCCTCACCTGCATCCTGACGTAGGATGACACTATGCAAACGACACACTCCACTTTTCTTTTTGCCGACCATCGGCTGCATCAGATTGATTTCGACCCGGCCACCTTTGCGCCTCACGATATCCTGTGGCTCTCCCACCACCCGCAGATCGAACATTGCGGCCGGAAACGGCAGATGGAACATCTTGCCGGGCGTATCGCGGCGGCCTGCGCCCTGAAAGCAGTGGGCGTGAAAGGCGTTCCCGGAACAGGTGACCAGCGGCAGCCGCTGTGGCCTGCCCCGTGGTCTGGCAGCATCAGCCACTGCGACACCCGCGCGCTGGCCGTCGTCGCCGCCCGACCGGTCGGTATCGACATCGAAAACGTGCTCACCCTCGCGCTGGCGGAGGAGCTGGAAAGCAGTATTATCAGCCCGGCGGAACGCGGGGTGCTGAAGGCGAGCGGACTGCCCTTCGAACTGGCTCTGACCCTGGCTTTTTCGGCCAAAGAGAGTGGGTTTAAGGCCCTGCCTCTCGCGCAGCAGGCAGGAACAGGGTTTATGCACTTTCGGATAACTGACATTCAGGGCGAGGTCATCACTTTGTGGACTGCGCGGCAGGTGTTCCAGGTGCATTGGATGGTGGATGAGCCCTACGTCATCACGCTTTGCCAAACGCAACACCGGTAATAAAGGAAGAACCCGCGCGGTCAGGGCCGCACGGGGGAAACGTCATGCTGACTCAACACATCGTTTTGGCGAGGGCGATAATAGCCTGGGCATCAAAACCGTGGTGCTGACGCATCCAGCCACGATCCGCCGCCGCCGCATATTCGCCATCTGGAATACCCAGCCGTTTCAGCGGAATACCGATACCTGCCTCCGCCATAACCTCTGCTACCAGACTTCCCAGACCACCGTTCACATTATGCTCTTCAACCGTAATCACCGCGTTGCATCCCTTCAGCGCGGCCAGTAACGCTGAGGTGTCACAAGGGCGAATCGAAGGTACGCTAACCACCTGCGCCTGAATCCCTGACTCTGCCAACGTTTGGGCGGCCTCGACAATTTCATGCACCGTCGAACCGGTAGCGACCAGCGCCAGATCGTGGCCTTCACGCAACGTGTTTACGGCGCCGGGAGCAAAACGATAGTTTTCAGCATACAGCTCCGGCAGCGCTTTGCCGTCGAGACGGATGTAAACCGGCCCCTGATGATGAAGGGCGTAGTCGATTATCTGCCGACATTCCCGTGGCGATGACGGCGCGTAAATCTCAATGTTGCCGAATCCACGCATCACCGCAAGGTCATCAATAGCGTGGTGCGTACTCGCCAACGGGCCATAGCTGGCTCCCGCATTCAGACCAAATAATTTGACGTTGGTGTTGTTGTAACAGACATCGACTTTAATCTGTTCATTGGCGCGGGAAATCAAAAATGGCGCGGCATTGCAGGTCACCGCCACTTTCCCCCCCAGCGCCAGACCGGCCGCCATACCGACCATGCTTTGCTCGGCAATACCGACGTTAACCAGCCGGTCAGGGAAATGTTTAATAAATGGCGCGATTTTTGCGGTTGATGTTGAGTCGGCGACAACAGGCACCAGATCAACTCCATTTTCTACGGCATCGATAAACGCCTGAACCATCACGTTTGCCAGGTGTTCTGCATTACTCATCTTTCAGTTCCTCCAGTGCCAGCGCAATCTCCTCACCTTTCGGCACCCGGTGGTGCCATTCCGGACGCCCCTGGATAAAGGAGATGCCGGCGCCTTTCGTGGTATTCGCAATAACGACGTTGGGTTTCCCTTCCTGCTTTAATCCTTCAAGCGTCGCGACAACCGAGGCCATATTATTGCCCTGACATTCGGTCACGGTCATACCAAAGGCCTGCCATTTTTCGGCAAGCGGATCGGTATTCATAATTTCGCGGGTTGGTCCGGCCAGCTGCAGGTTGTTTTTGTCATTAATAATGATCAGATTATCAAGACCGTAATGTGCGGCGGCCAGCGCGGCCTCCCAGTTACTCCCCTCAGCCAGTTCACCATCGCCGGTAATGAGGAAGACGCGGCGGGCGCTGTGGCTCTTTTTCGCTGCCAACGCCAATCCTACCGCCACGGGCAAACCGTGCCCTAAAGCCCCGGTATTCAGCTCGATGCCCGGCGTCTTCTGGCGAACCGGATGACCGGGAAGGTGGGAGTTGGCATGCTGATAGGTGCTCAGCCAGTCGACCGGGAAGAATCCCGCCTCGGCCAGCACGCAGTAGTAGCAGCCCACCGCATGACCTTTCGACTGGATATAGATGTCACGCCCTTCATCGGCAATGCGGTCCGCTGCAACGTTCAAAATACGAAAGTACAGCGCGGTTAAGAGCTCCACCTGCGACAGGTCGGCGCCGGTATGACCGCCGGCAGGGCTGTTGGCGTTCAATCTGATAATGTGGCGGCGTACCGCACGAGCCTGACGCTCAAGTGCCTGAACATCGTAGTTATAGGGATTCATTTAATACCTCTGAATTTAATTTCAACTTGGAATATTTATTCCGCAAGGGACTAAAAAAACCAGATATCCCCTGGCAGCGCATCACAGCGCTTTCGCCGCTGCACCAGACTCAGGAACATTCTGCCTCCTCACCATCAGGCATACCTGCGCCTGGATAATTTTTCAGTTGACCTGAAATCACCATGAATATATATTCATATATGACTCTTTATTCAATTATGCAACCGCTGTTCTGTTTTTGTCCATAGCTGTTTTAGAGGATTGATAAAAGTTAGAGTCTCATCACACTTAAATGTCTTTTTTTTTCGCGTATGATTACAGGCTCTAACATAATGGCTGCACGTTAATGATTTTCGGGGATATATATGGCTAAGCAGGATGAACAACGGCTATTAGTTAAGATTGCCACTCTTTACTACCTTGAAGGACGCAAGCAGTCCGACATTGCTCAACTTCTCTCGCTTTCTCAGTCATTTGTCTCCCGCGCCATCACCCGCTGCCAGAAAGAAGGGGTGGTCAAAATTAGCGTCGTGCAGCCCTCGAATATTTTCCTGAATCTCGAAAAAGGCATTGAGGATCGCTACGGCATAAAGCAGGCCATCGTGGTGGACACCGAAGAGGATGCCAGCGACCATACCCTTAAACGAGCCATCGGTTCGGCCGCGGCCCACTATCTTGAAACGCGGCTACGGCCAAAAGATCTGATTGGCGTCTCCTCCTGGAGCTCGACCATTCGGGCTATGGTTGACGAGGTTCACGCGCAGAACCTGAAAGCCAGCGGCGTGATTCAACTGCTGGGCGGAGTGGGTCCTAACGGCAATGTGCAGGCAACGATCCTCACTCAGACTCTGGCGCAACGGCTAAACTGTGAAGCCTGGCTGCTGCCTTCGCAAAGTATTGAAGGCTCGGTGGAAGAGAAAAACCGGCTGATTGCCAGCCAGGATGTAGCCGATGTGATTTCACGTTTTGATGAAGTTGATATCGCTATCGTCGGGATTGGTATTCTCGAACCTTCACAGCTGCTCAAAACATCAGGCAACTATTACCACGAAGATATGCTGCAGGTGCTGGCGGAGCGCGGTGCCGTCGGGGATATTTGTCTGCACTATTACGATAAAAACGGGCAGGCGGTGTTACGTGATGATGAAGATCCTGTTATCGGCATGGCGCTGGAGAAAGTCAAAAAATGCCCCAATGTCGTCGCGCTGGCCGGCGGTAGCGATAAAGTCGCCGCCATCAAGGGCGCCCTCTCCGGCGGTTATATTGACGTTTTAATCACCGATTATCCGACCGCCAGGCTGCTCGTCACCGCCTGATCCGCCGCTAAAACATCTTTTCTCATGCCTTTGCGCCCTCCTGGAAGACGCAAAGGCACATCAAATAAATGCTTATATTTCAATTTAATAAATAGTTTAAGCGCGGTACCCACTCAGCATCCCCTGTACATTTCACGATCCAGATAAGTGTGATTGCCAGCACAATTGATAACTTTCCCTCTGGCCCCAGAGAAACTTTCTGGCTAAGGTATTAAATAAATAATCACTATCGAATATATATTCAGTGATTAAAAAAGTGATAACGAAATGTCACATCATGGCCTGCTAAGCAGCAATGCGATAACGAGGAATGCTCGCCCTTCCCTTCGCGCCAGGACGACGTGTGACTCAGGAGACTATCTAATGCTGGCAACACAGAAAGAGTTCATCATTGCGCTCGATGAAGGTACCACTAACGCCAAAGCGGTGGTACTTGACGGCCGTGGCAACGTTATTGTGAAGTTTTCTCAACCGTTAGCTATCCAGACACCGCGCGATGGCTGGGTAGAACAATCCGGAGAGGCGTTAGTCGAGGCCTCGCTGGCGGTAATAGCCAATGCTATCGACCACGTTGGCGCAGAAAACGTGGCGGCATTAGCCATCAGCAACCAACGTGAAACCGCCATCGGCTGGTACCGCCAGAGCGGCAAACCGATTAACGCCGCCATCACCTGGCAATGTACCCGCAGCGCGGGGTTCTGTGAAGCGCTGCGCCGCGATCGCAAAGAATCCCGGATTAAATCCACCACCGGACTGCCGATTGCCCCGCTGTTTTCCGCCTCAAAAATGCGCTGGCTGCTGGAGTCGCTGCCGGAAGGCCGGGAGATGGCTGAACGCGGTGAGATTTGCCTCGGTACCATCGATAGCTGGCTGCTGTGGAACCTGACGCAAGGCGCAGCATTCAGCTGCGACTATTCCAACGCCGCGCGGACACAGTTACTCAATTTACATACCGGTCAATGGGATGACGAAATGCTGGCGCTGTTCCAGATCCCTCGCGCCGCGCTGCCTGAGATTAAACCCTCCAGCGGGTTATTCGGTTATACCCGAGGGCTGGCCGCCATTCCTGACGGCATCCCGGTGATGGCGATGGTCGGCGATTCACATGCCGCGTTGTTTGGTCACGCGCTCGGTGAACTGGGCTGCGTTAAGGCCACTTATGGCACGGGATCGTCGGTCATGGCGCCGGTGAAGTCAGCTCAATGCGATATTGCCGCACTGGCCACCACCATCGCCTGGCACGATGGCGACAGCATCATTTATGGTCTGGAAGGCAATATCCCCCATACCGGCGATGCGGTGGCCTGGATGGCCGATAGCACGGGATTAAGCGAGCTCTCCGCGCACGAACTGGCCCACGAGCTCAATACCCTGCCGGCCTCCGTCGATTCCACGCTGGGCGTCTATTTTGTCCCCGCGCTAACCGGTCTTGGCGCCCCCTGGTGGGACGACAGCGCGCGCGGGGTTATCTGCGGGCTCAGCCGCGGCGTCAAGCGCGCCCACCTGATTCGCGCCGCGCTGGAATCCATCACTTACCAGATTGCTGATGTGGTGCTTACCATGCGCCAGCATGACGACTTTCACCTGGCGGCGCTGATGGTCGATGGCGGGCCGACAAAAAATGACTGGCTGATGCAATACCAGGCCGATCTGCTGGGTTGCCCGGTGATGCGCAGCGATGTCCCTGAACTGTCGGCGATTGGCGCGGCCCTGCTGGCCCGCAAAGCGATTCATCCCGGTACGCTGACTGATTTAAGCGCGTTCTTAACCGAACACAGCGAATTTCGCCCCGATATGGCGCGCCATCTGCGTTTACAGAAAAGATGGCAGGAATGGCGCCATGCGGTGGACAGAACATTATGGAAACCGGCCCCGTCCGCCTGACGCCCCACCAGGGATCCTGCTGCGCGACGAACCTGAATCATCAACATAAGGAGAGCCCCGGACCATACAACTGATTTTCAGGCCTTGCGTTGTTTCACCGTACCCGACAATAACAACATAGAGAGAACATTGTCATGAAATTACGTTTAACGCTGTTAACTGCTGCAACCCTGACCGCTTTTTCATTTTCTGCTCAGGCGGTAGAAAAAGGCACCATTATGATTATGGTCAACTCGCTGGATAATCCGTATTACGCCTCGGAAGCCAAAGGCGCCAGTGAAAAAGCCAAACAGCTGGGATATAAAACGACGGTTCTGTCACATGGCGAAGATGTCAAAAAACAGAACGAACTTATTGATACCGCTATTGGTAAAAAAGTTCAGGGTATTATTCTCGATAACGCCGACTCAACCGCCAGCGTCGCCGCCATTGAAAAAGCCAAAAAAGCAGGCATTCCCGTGGTATTAATCAACAGGGAAATTCCTGTCGATGATGTGGCGCTTGAGCAAATCACGCACAATAACTTCCAGGCGGGTTCGGAAGTCGCCAACGTATTTGTTGAGAAAATGGCGGAGAAAGGAAAATACGCCGAGCTCACCTGTAATCTTGCCGATAATAACTGCGTGACCCGCTCCAAATCTTTCCATCAGGTTATTGACCAGTATCCTGACATGGTCAGCGTCGCCAGACAGGATGCCAAAGGAACGTTAATCGACGGCAAACGCATTATGGACAGCATCCTGCAGGCTCATCCGGACGTTAAAGGGGTGATTTGCGGTAACGGCCCCGTCGCTCTGGGCGCTATCGCCGCGCTAAAAGCCGCGAACCGTACGGACGTCGTGGTTGTCGGCATCGACGGCAGCAATGACGAGCGTGATGCGGTTAAAGCGGGAACCCTGCAGGCCACCGTGATGCTGCAGGCCCAGTCCATCGCCGCTCAAGGGGTCACCGACCTCGATAACTTCCTGCAAAAAGGGGTGAAACCGGCGAAACAGCGCGTCATGTTCCGCGGCATCCTGATCACTAAAGATAACGCAGACAAAGTTCAGGACTTCAATATCAAGTCCTGAGTTCGGGTTGTTGCGCCCCTTGCGGGGCGCACAGGAGAGTCTCATGTATAAAAAAACCTGGCTGGCATTGGCCATCGTAGCACTGGGAGGTTGCCGCATTGTCTCTCAGCAAGAGCTGGCCGATCTTAAATCCCCGCCCAATCCGCACATGGCACATATCGATCGGACGTGGCAGGAGAAAATTGTACCGCAGGTAGTCGCACAGGCTCGCCCCGCGGAAGCGTTAATGACCGCGCTACATGCGGCCAAAGATTTCGACAGCGCTTGTAAAACATTGGGTTATCGCGCTCAGGAAGAAAATCCGTGCATTTTCTTCGTCAAGGTTGAAGGTAAGGTCATCAAGCTTGACGCCACGTCACGCAGCGGAAAAATGACCGTTCAGGATCAAAATGGCCGCGCTATCGTCGTGCAAACGGGTCCGACGCTGCGTGGGACCCAGCTGCGCGATGGCTATAGCGGTGCCAGCTATGCCGACTTTAACGATCAGGTCCTGTTTGGCGAATATGGCCGGGCCATTAATGAACAGGCCGTAAAAATGATTAACGGCGCACAGCTAAAATCCGGCGAAACGGTTGAGGTCTATGGCGTATTTTCCGCCTGGGATATACCGCAAACATTCCCTGATATTACACCAGCGAAAATTGTTCACCCCGGAGGACAATAAGATGTCAGCGCAAGAAATCGTCACTCCCCAACCAGTCGAAGCTGAAGTTATTATCGAAACCCGCGGATTATCTCGCGTTTACCCAGGCGTTATCGCCTTAGATAACGTCGACTACCGGGTTTATCGAAATAAAGTCAACGTTCTGATCGGAGAAAATGGTGCGGGCAAATCCACCATGATGAAAATGCTTGCCGGTGTCGAAACGCCTTCCTCCGGACAAATTATTCTCGAGGGTTCTCCCGTTTCATTAAATTCGACTCACCAGGCTGAAAAACAGGGTATCAGCATTATTTTCCAGGAGCTGAATTTATTCCCGAATATGAATGTCATGGATAATATTTTCATGGCTAATGAGTTTTTCCAGAAAGGAAGGATCAACGAAAAATACCAATACGAACTGGCTAAATCACTGCTGGAACGACTGGAGCTTGATGTTGATCCCTACACTCCGCTCGGGGAACTGGGTATTGGCCACCAGCAGCTGGTCGAAATTGCGCGCGCCCTGTCCAAAGATACGCGCGTATTGATTATGGATGAGCCCACCTCCGCCCTCAGCCAGTCTGAAGTCAAAGTCCTGTTCAATGTTATCGGGCAGCTTAAACGGCGCGGCGTCACCATCATCTATATCTCCCATCGTCTGGAAGAACTGATGGAAATTGGCGACCACATTACCATTTTCCGCGATGGCCGTTTTATCAGCGAACGGACCGTCAGCGATGCCAGCATCCCGTGGATCATTGAACAGATGGTCGGCGATAAGAAAAAGCATTTCGACTATCAACCGGCCCCCAAAGGCGAAGCGGTGCTGGCGGTGGACGGTCTGACCGCGCTGCACCATAGCGGCGGTTACAAACTTAATGATGTCACCTTTACCTTATGTAAAGGGGAAGTCATCGGCATTTACGGCCTGCTGGGCGCCGGGCGTACCGAGCTATTTAAAGGACTGGTCGGCCTGATGCCGTGCCAGAATGGCAGCATCCATCTCAACGGTGAAAACATCGGCAGGGCCCCTTTTCAGGCCAGACTCAAAAAAGGGCTGGCGCTGGTACCGGAAGACAGACAGGGCGAAGGCGTGGTGCAGATGATGTCCATTCAATCCAATATGACGCTCTCCGATTTCAGTCTTCAGGGGTTTCGCCGCGCCTGGCAATGGCTGAATCCGCATAAAGAGCATGACAGCGTTAAAGAGATGATTCAGCAGCTTGCCATCAAAGTGAGCGATCCCGAGCTCCCCATCACCTCTCTGAGCGGCGGCAACCAACAAAAAGTGGTGCTGGGGAAAGCGTTAATGACGCAGCCGCAGGTCGTTTTTCTGGATGAACCCACGCGCGGCATCGACGTGGGCGCCAAAACGGACGTTTATCACCTGATTGGCAAAATGGCGCAACAGGGGCTGGCCGTGATGTTCTCCTCGTCAGAGCTGGATGAAGTGATGGCTCTGGCAGATCGTATTTTGGTGATGGCCGATGGCCGTATTACCGCTGATTTACCGCGTCATGCGGTCACCCGCGAAAAATTAATCGCGGCTTCAACACCTCAAGATTAATCAGGCTGGAACCCATCATGAACCAGAAATATATGATCTATATGTACCTGCTGAAGGCCAGAACGTTTATCGCTCTGCTGCTGGTTGTTGCGTTTTTCAGCGTGATGGTACCGAATTTCCTGACGACGTCGAATCTGCTGATCATGACCCAGCATGTGGCCATTACCGGCCTGCTGGCTATCGGGATGACGCTGGTCATTCTGACCGGGGGAATCGACCTTTCAGTCGGCGCCGTGGCCGGGATTTGCGGCATGGTGGCCGGCGCCCTGCTGACCAACGGGCTGCCGCTATGGAACGGTAGCGTCATCTTCTTCAACGTACCGGAAGTCATCTTGTGCGTGGCTATCTTTGGCGTGTTGGTGGGGCTGGTTAACGGCGCCGTGATCACCCGCTTTGGCGTGGCGCCCTTCATTTGTACCCTGGGAATGATGTACGTCGCCCGCGGTTCTGCCCTGCTGTTTAACGACGGTAGCACTTACCCCAATCTCAACGGCATGGAAGCGCTGGGCAATACCGGTTTCTCCACTCTCGGCTCCGGTACCGTCCTGGGAATTTATCTGCCGATCTGGTTGATGATCGCTTTTCTGCTGCTGGGCTACTGGCTGACCACGAAAACCCCGCTGGGCCGCTATATCTACGCCATTGGAGGCAATGAGTCCGCGGCCCGTCTGGCCGGCGTCCCGATTGTTAAGGCCAAAATCTTTGTTTATGCCTTCTCCGGACTCTGCGCCGCGTTCGTCGGGCTGATTGTCGCCTCACAGCTGCAAACCGCGCACCCGATGACCGGCAACATGTTCGAAATGGATGCGATCGGTGCCACCGTTCTCGGCGGGACCGCGCTGGCGGGCGGTCGCGGCCGGGTGACCGGGTCGATTATTGGCGCCTTCGTGATCGTCTTCCTCGCCGACGGAATGGTGATGATGGGGGTCAGTGATTTCTGGCAGATGGTGATTAAAGGCGTGGTCATCGTCACCGCCGTCGTCGTCGATCAGTTCCAGCAGAAGCTACAGAACAAGGTCATTCTCATGCGCCGCCACGAAGAAAAGCTGGCGACGGTTCACCCCAGCGGCGCGGCATCCAGTTAATTCACGCATAGCACCGATTCTTCCGCCGGGCGTAACCGCCCGGCTTCGCTAAAGGGAAAAAAGTATGCACAGAAATTTTCACAATAAAACCATCGTCATTACCGGAGCCTGCCGTGGTATTGGCGCCGGCATCGCCGAACGCTTTGCACGCGATGGCGCCAGGCTGGTGATGGTCTCTAATGCACCGCGCGTCCATGAAACCGCAGAAACCTTACGCCAACGTTATCAGGCCGATATTCTGTCGCTGGAGATTGATGTCACCGATGAAGCCCAGGTTCAGTCCCTGTACGAACAGGCCGCAGCCCGCTTCGGCACCATTGATGTCTCTATTCAAAACGCCGGAGTGATCACCATCGATTATTTCGATCGTATGCCAAAAGCCGATTTCGAAAAAGTGCTGGCCGTGAATACAACCGGCGTCTGGCTGTGCTGTCGCGAAGCGGCCAAATATATGGTCAAACAGAACTACGGCAGTTTAATCAATACCTCGTCCGGTCAGGGGCGCCAGGGCTTTATCTACACCCCGCATTACGCCGCCAGCAAAATGGGCGTTATCGGCATTACGCAAAGCCTGGCTCATGAGCTGGCACCGTGGAACATCACCGTCAACGCCTTCTGCCCCGGAATTATCGAAAGTGAAATGTGGGACTACAACGACCGGGTGTGGGGCGAAATTCTCAGCAATGAACAAAAGCGCTATGGCAAAGGCGAGCTGATGGCGGAATGGGTAGAAGGTATACCGATGAAACGGGCGGGGAAACCGGAGGATGTTGCCGGACTGGTGGCCTTTCTCGCCTCTGACGATGCGCGCTATCTCACCGGGCAGACGATTAACATCGACGGCGGCTTAATCATGTCTTAATACCCGCCAGGGTTTTGACCAGAAGAGTAATCACTATGATCGCAAAAGATTTTGCTCAACAGTTGTTTAACCTGCAGGACCGCGTTGCCTTTGTCACCGGCGCGGGCAGTGGTATTGGCCAGATGATTGCTTACGGGCTCGCCAGCGCGGGCGCGCGCGTCGTCGGTTTCGATTTGCGCGAAGACGGGGGACTTGCCGAAACCGTGCGTCATATTGAAGCGATAGGCGGCGAAGCCTGCTTTTATACCGGGGATGTGCGCCAGCTAAGCGATCTTCGCGCTGGCGTCGCGCTGGCCAAAAGTCGCTTCGGCCGTCTCGATATCGCCGTCAATGCCGCCGGTATCGCCAACGCCAACCCGGCGCTGGAGATGGAGACGGAACAGTGGCAGCGGGTTATTGATATCAATCTCACCGGCGTCTGGAACTCCTGTAAAGCGGAAGCGGAACTGATGCTGGAATCCGGCGGCGGCTCGATTATTAATATTGCCTCGATGTCGGGAATTATCGTTAACCGCGGGCTAGAACAGGCGCATTACAACAGCGCCAAAGCCGGCGTGATTCATCTCTCTAAAAGCCTTGCCATGGAGTGGGTCGGCAAAGGGATTCGCGTCAACTCAATGAGCCCGGGTTACACCGCGACGCCGATGAATACCCGTCCTGAAATGGTCCATCAGACTCGCGAATTTGAAAACCAGACGCCCATTCAGCGCATGGCAAAAGTTGAAGAGATGGCGGGGCCGGCTCTGTTTCTCGCCAGCGACGCCGCCTCATTTTGTACCGGCGTTGATTTGGTCGTTGATGGCGGATTTATCTGCTGGTAAGCCGCGCATATCGCGACATTCGCTCGAAAAAAGGCGCCCACAGGGCGCCTTTTTCCTCACTCCACCGTCCGCCGCCTACATCCCGGGAAACATCACGCTGTTCCCCGGCGCTTCCCGGTGCAGATGGATAAAGTTCAGGTGACGCTCGTACTGATCGAGAATATCGGTGATCACCTGCTCCTTGCTGTAGTCCATCAGGTCGTTGCCCTGGCTGCCCTCCAGCAGGAAAGTTTCCAGACGATAGTAGGTCGATTTACCGCTGCGCGCCCGGTAGGTGAAGCCCGGAATCGAATACTGCTGCGGCCAGATCTGATAGACAAAATTCTGTTCATCGCCCATATGCACCAGCAGGTCGAGATGGCCCAGATTATCCCCCTCCTCCGGCGGTAAACTTTTCAGATCCACATAGGCGCCGCGCAATTTAAGCTCCTGCGCCACCTCCTCCATCGCCGGGTAGCACACCGTCTCCATCATCTGACGCGTATAGCGGGTTCCCGGATAGTTCATCAACCGCGACAGGCGTTTCTTCCAGCTCAGTCGATCCTGCACGCCGAGCGGGCGCGGGGCGGTATCGCGACTGGCGCTCTCGCGGCGATAATCTTCGACCTTCAATGATTTATACAACCCCGCCATCACAAAGAAGATCACGAAACTAAACGGCAGCCCCATGATCACCGTGGTGTTCTGCAGCGCCGAAATCCCGTTGGTCATCAGCATTCCGATGGTCAGCAGACCGATAGCAACCGACCAGAAGATACGCAGCCAGTTCGGCGCATCGCTGTTGATATCTTTGAGTTTCGAGGTGAAGTTCCCCAGCACCAGCGCCCCTGAGTCAGCGGAAGTCACATAGAACAGCAGCCCGGTGATGGTGGCGACCGAGGCGCTGAAGGTAAAGGCCGGGTACTGGGCCAGCAGGTTATAGAAGCCGCGCTCCGGATGAGCCATCGCCTCTTCGGCAAAGGCGACATTGCCGTGAATAATTTCGTACAGCGCGCTGTTACCGAAGACCGACAGCCAGAGTAAGGTGAAGGTAAACGGAATAATCAGCGTCCCCAGCACAAACTGACGAATGGTGCGCCCGCGCGAGATACGCGCCAGGAACAGCCCCACAAACGGTGACCAGGCAACCCACCAGGCCCAGAAAAACAGCGTCCAGTTGTTCATCCACTCGACCGGGCGATCGAAAGCGAAGCTGTTGAGGGTCATGCCCATAAAGCGGTTCACGTAGTCGCCAACGTTCAGCACCAGCGCGTTCATCAGAAACTCGGTATCGCCCATAAACAAGATGAACAGAATCAGCCCCAGCGCCAGCACCACGTTCAGTTCGGAGAGAATACGAATCCCTTTATCGACCCCGGAGGTCACCGAAATCGTGGCAATAATCACCGACAGGACAATCAGCGCCGCTTTCGCCCCCAGCGAATCCGGAATATCAAACAACACGTTCAGACCATAATTAAGCTGTACGACCCCGATCCCCAGCGTCGTGGCAATCCCAAAAATGGTCCCGACCACCGCCGCAATATCCACGCTATGGCCGATGGGACCATCGATTTTTTTACCGAAAATGGGATAGAGGGCGGAGCGTATGGTGAGCGGTAAATTATAACGATAGCTAAAGTATCCTAGCGCCATACCCATCAGAGCATACATCGACCAGCCGGTCAGCCCGTAGTGGAACAAGGTCCAGACCATCGACTGACGCGCGGCCTCCATGGTCTGCCCGGCCCCTTCCGGCGGCTGCATATACTGGGTGACCGGTTCGGCGACCGAGAAGAACATCAGGTCGATACCGATACCGGCGGCAAACAGCATCGCCGCCCAGCTCAGCATGCTGAACTCCGGTTTGGAGTGCTCAGGCCCGAGCTTCACCGAACCGAAGCGCGAGCAGGCAATGCAGACCACAAACACGATATACAGCGTGGCCGCCAGCAAATAGTACCAGCCAAAAGTCGTTGAAACCCAGTTCAGGGTACGGCCAATCCAGGCCGCGGAAAAATCGCTGAAGAAGATAGTCATCAGGGAAAACAACAAAATCAGTCCGGCGGAAGTATAAAAAACCACCGGATTGATTTTGTCCTTTTCTCTGCTCGGCGAAAGGTCTGTCATCCAGTATCCTCACTGTTTTTGTAACTATTAAAATCCAAAGCCGCAACAATTAAGACACATTTTATATTGAACGTCCAATCAAAAACCGCTTTAATAGATAAACAAATCTGATGAATGGAACCAAGGAAATGCCCAAACTGGGGATGCAACCGATACGCCAGCGGCAGCTTATTGACGCCACCCTCGAGGCGATAAACGCGGTGGGAATGCACGATGCCACTATCGCGCAAATTGCCCGACGGGCGGGCGTATCGACCGGCATCATTAGTCACTATTTCAAGGATAAGAACGGTCTGCTGGAAGCAACGATGCGCGACATCACCGGCCAGCTCCGGCTGGCGGTACTGAGCCGTTTGCACGCGCTGCCGGGCGCCAGCGCCGAACGGCGGCTGCGGGCCATCGTGGCGGGTAATTTCGACGACAGCCAGATAAGCAGCGCGGCGATGAAAGCCTGGCTCGCCTTCTGGGCCAGCAGCATGCATCAACCGATGCTCTACCGTCTGCAGCAGGTCTGCAGCCGACGTCTGCTGTCGAACATCGTCTATGAATTTCAGCGCGAGCTGCCGCGCCAGCAGGCGCAGGAGGCCGGTTATGGTCTCGCCGCCTTAATCGACGGACTGTGGCTACGCGCGGCGCTGAGCGGTAAACCGCTCGATAAAGCCCGCGCCGAAACGCTCGCCGACCATTTCATCAGCCAGTATCTGCCACCGACGTCTCAATAATGGAGGAAACCATGTCCCGAATGGCCGAACAGCAGCTTTATATCCACGGTGGTTACGTCCCTGCCACCAGCGGGAAAACCTTCGAGACCCTCAACCCTGCCAACGGGGAAGTACTGGCGACAGTCCAGGCCGCGGGTCGCGACGATGTCGACCGGGCGGTAAAGAGCGCCCAACAAGGGCAAAAAATCTGGGCGGCGATGAGCGCCATGGCACGTTCGCGTATCCTGCGCAAAGCGGTGGATATTCTGCGCGAGCGTAACGACGAACTGGCGCGGCTGGAGACGCTGGATACCGGTAAACCGCTGAGCGAAACCGCCCATGTCGATATCGTCACCGGCGCCGATGTGCTGGAGTATTACGCCGGACTGATCCCGGCGCTCGAAGGCAGTCAGATCCCGCTGCGCGACAGTTCATTCATCTATACCCGCCGCGAGCCGCTCGGTGTCGTGGCCGGGATCGGCGCCTGGAACTACCCGATTCAGATCGCGCTGTGGAAATCCGCTCCGGCGCTGGCCGCCGGTAACGCCATGATTTTTAAACCGAGTGAAGTCACCCCGCTCACCGCCCTGAAGCTGGCGGAAATCTACCGCGAAGCCGGCCTGCCGGACGGCGTATTTAACGTCCTGCCGGGCATCGGCGCCGAAACCGGGCAGTACCTGACCGAACATCCGGACATTGCCAAAATCTCCTTTACCGGCGGCGTCGCCAGCGGCAAAAAAGTGATGGCCAACTCCGCCGCCTCATCGCTGAAAGAGGTGACCATGGAGCTGGGCGGCAAGTCGCCGCTGATTGTCTGCGACGATGCCGATCTCGACCTCGCCGCCGATATCGCGATGATGGCCAACTTCTACAGCTCCGGCCAGGTCTGCACCAACGGTACCCGGGTGTTTGTTCCGACGCGGGCTAAAGCGGCGTTCGAGGAAAAAATTCTCGCCCGCGTGGCGCGGATTCGTCCCGGCGACCCGTTTGAGGAAACAACCAACTTCGGTCCGCTGGTGAGCTTCCCGCATCGCGAAAATGTCCTGCGCTATATCGCCAGCGGTAAGCAGGAAGGGGCGCGTCTGCTGTGCGGCGGCGGTGTGCTGCAAGGCGATGACTTCGCCAGCGGCGCGTGGGTCGCCCCCACGGTATTTAGCGACTGCCGCGATGATATGACCATCGTACGGGAAGAGATCTTTGGCCCGGTGATGTCGATTCTGACCTATGACGATGAGGCAGAAGTGATTCGCCGCGCCAACGCCACCGAATACGGCCTTGCCGCCGGCGTGGTGACGGCGAATTTAAACCGCGCCCACCGCATCATTCATCAGCTTGAGGCCGGGATCTGCTGGATCAACAGCTGGGGAGAGTCCCCGGCGGAGATGCCGGTCGGCGGCTATAAGCACTCCGGTATCGGCCGCGAAAACGGCGTGATGACGCTCCAGAGCTACACCCAGGTGAAATCCATCCAGGTTGAGATGGGTCAGTTTCAATCCATATTTTAACCAGGAGGTCATTTTTGCAATTTGACTACATCATTATTGGTGCCGGCTCTGCCGGCAACGTACTGGCGACACGACTGACGGAAGATTCTCATACCACCGTCCTGCTGCTGGAAGCCGGCGGCCCGGATTATCGTTTTGATTTCCGCACCCAGATGCCCGCCGCGCTGGCTTTTCCGCTACAGGGCCGACGCTATAACTGGGCCTACGAGACCGAACCCGAACCGCATATGAATAACCGGCGCATGGAGTGCGGTCGCGGCAAGGGGCTCGGCGGCTCGTCGCTGATTAACGGCATGTGCTACATCCGCGGTAATGCAATGGACCTCGACAACTGGGCCGCCGCGCCGGGGCTTGAGCAGTGGAGCTATCTTGACTGTCTGCCCTACTACCGCAAAGCGGAAACCCGCGATATCGGCGCCAACGACTACCACGGCGGCGATGGCCCGGTGAGCGTCACCACGCCGAAGCAGAATAATAATCCGCTGTTCCATGCCATGGTGGAAGCCGGTGTCCAGGCCGGCTATCCGCGCACCGACGATCTCAATGGCTACCAGCAGGAGGGATTCGGACCGATGGATCGCACCGTGACCCCGCAGGGACGCCGGGCCAGTACCGCCCGCGGCTATCTTGACCAGGCCCGCGCGCGCCCAAACCTGACGATTCGCACCCATGCGCTGACCGACCATATTATTTTTGCCGGTAAGCGCGCGGTAGGCGTGGAGTGGCTGGAGGGCGATAGCACCGCGCCGTCAAAAGCAACGGCCAGTAAAGAAGTGCTGCTCTGCGCGGGAGCCATCGCTTCGCCGCAGATTCTGCAACGTTCCGGCGTCGGCGATCCCGAACTGCTACGCCAGTTTGATATCCCGCTGGTGCACGCCCTGCCCGGCGTCGGTGAAAACCTGCAGGACCACCTGGAGATGTATTTGCAATACGAGTGCAAGGAGCCGGTGTCGCTCTATCCGGCGCTGCAATGGTGGAATCAGCCGAAAATTGGCGCTGAATGGCTGTTCGGCGGGACCGGCATCGGCGCCAGCAACCAGTTTGAAGCGGGCGGGTTTATTCGCAGCCGGGAGGCGTTTGCGTGGCCGAATATTCAGTATCACTTCCTGCCGGTGGCGATTAACTACAACGGTTCGAATGCGGTGAAAGAGCACGGCTTCCAGTGCCACGTCGGCTCCATGCGTTCGCCCAGCCGCGGCCATGTGCGCCTGAAATCACGCGACCCGCATGAGCATCCGGCAATTCTGTTCAACTATATGTCCAGCGAACAGGACTGGCAGGAGTTCCGCGACGCGATCCGCATCACCCGCGACATCATGAACCAGCCGGCGCTGGATAAATATCGCGGCCGGGAAATCAGCCCGGGTCTGGCGTGCCAGAGCGATGCCGAGCTGGATGAGTTCGTGCGTAATCACGCCGAGACCGCTTTCCATCCCTGCGGGACCTGTAAAATGGGCTATGACGAAATGGCGGTGGTCGATGGCGAGGGGCGGGTTCACGGTCTGGAAGGGCTGCGGGTAGTGGATGCGTCGATTATGCCGCAGATCATCACCGGCAACCTCAACGCCACCACCATCATGATTGGCGAGAAGATAGCCGATGCCATTCGCGGCCGCGCGCCGCTGCCGCGCAGCACGGCGCGCTATTATGTGGCGAACGGCGCGCCGGTGCGTCGTCAGGCCGCTGTTAAGGGATAGCAAGCCTGCTCGGGCTCGTGTTCTGACATCTCTGCCGGGCGGCGGCTGACGCCTTGCCCGGCCTACGACAGCGAGTCTGTTCCGTAGAATCAGTCTACCGCCCCTGTTTGTCGCGAAGCCCTTACCTGCCTACCGGCACTGCGCCGGTAGGCCCATGCAGGCGAAGCGCCGCCGTATTTGTGAATAAGAAAGATTGACTGACTGGAGGTAGGCCCGCGCAAGCGAAGCGCCGCCGGGCAATTCCCGATGCACGCACTTTGTCCGCTGGCTGCAATCAGCGAAAATCCTCCAGCCGCTTCAGCTGTCTCCCTTCATTATCAAAATTCTCCGCCGCCAGCCATGCGCGCAGCGCCGCATCCCGCGCCGCCCACTCGCTATCAATAATCGACAGCTGGTCGCTATCGCGGGTGCGCCCTTTCCGCACCATTTTTTGCCGCAGACACCCTTCCCAGGTAAAACCCAGGCGCTCCGCGGCCCGTCGTGAGGCAATATTCATCGAATCACATTTCCACTCCAGCCGGCGATAGCCCTGCCCGAAGGCATTTTTCAGCAACAGCCATACCGCTTCCGTGCCCAGCGGCGTGTTCTTCATCTTCCGCGACCAGGTCACATGGCCGATTTCAACGGTCCCCATTGCCCGATCGATGGCCATATAGCTAACCAGCCCAACCGCCCGCTCGGTCTGCAGATCGATAACCGCAAACGGCACCAGCGCATCATCGTTGACTTTACCTGCCACCCAGTGGGTCGTCGCTTCCACGCTTGCCGGACAGGTGCTGGCCAGCCATGTCCAGTCGCTCTCATCTCCCAACGCGTAGGCGGCGAACAGATCGGCGGCATGGCGCTGCACCTCCAGCGGCTCAAGCCGGCAAAAGCGCCCGCTTAACGGCGTGCGTTTCAGGATCCTGGCCCCCTGCCAGTCTGCGACAACATCATTCACCACCTGACCATATTGATTGATTTCCGGCATGCCCGCACCCCGTTGAATTGTAATGAAATTGTTATATCAAGAAGCGCGGCGGACAAAAAGCGCGCCGCCGCTTTTTTTCATTAATAACCCAGCGCTATGAATTATTCTTTTTAAGCATAAGCTTATCCATATTTTGACTTTACGACTGCGGGGAAGCGGCCTAACGTAGCGAAGCATAAATAATCAAAACAACATTTTTTCAGGGATTGCACATGACCAAAAAACTGCTGTCTTTACTGGTGCTGACCGCACTCTCCGCCGCCGTCCATGCCGCGACACCGCCCTCCACCCTGGTCGTTGCCCAGGGTCTTGACGACATCGTCAGCCTCGACCCGGCAGAAGCCAATGAGCTTTCCAGCATTCAGACGGTACCGAGTCTCTACCAGCGCCTGGTTCAGCCAGATCGCGACAACCCTGAAAAAATCACCCCAATTCTGGCCGCAAGCTGGCAGGCCGACCCGGCGGCGAAAACCTTGACCATCAAGCTGAAGCCCGATGCCAAATTTGCCTCGGGCAACCCGCTGCGTCCGGAAGACATTATCTTCTCCTATACCCGCGCGGTGACGCTGAATAAGTCCCCCGCGTTTATCCTCAACGTCCTCGGCTGGCAGCCGGACAACATCGCCAGCCAGCTGAAAAAGGTCGATGACCATACGCTGCAGCTGCACTGGACCGCTGACGTCAGTCCGGCGGTCGCGCTGAATATCCTCTCCACGCCGATCGCCTCCATCGTGGATGAAAAGCTGGTGGCGCCGAACGTCAAAGATAACGATTTCGGTAACAGCTGGCTGAAAATGCACTCGGCGGGCAGCGGCGCGTTCAAAATGCGCGTCTATCAGCCGCATCAGGCCATCGTGCTGGAGGCCAACAACAGCTCGCCTACCGGGGCGCCGAAGCTGAAAAACATCATTATTAAAAACGTCCCCGATCCGGCCTCTCGCCGCCTGCTAATTCAACAGGGTGATGCCGATATCGCCCGCGATCTCGGCGCCGATCAGATAGCCGCCCTGCAGGGGAAACCCGGCGTTAACGTGCTGAGCATTCCCTCCGCCGAGCAGAATTACCTGGCATTCAACACCGGCAACAGCGCTAACCCGCTGCTGAAAAACCCGGCTCTGTGGGAAGCCGCGCGCTGGCTGGTGGACTACGACGGCATCACCAAAGATCTGCTTAAAGGCCAGTATTTTGTGCATCAGAGCTTCCTGCCGGTTGGTCTGCCGGGCGCGCTGGATAATAATCCGTTCAAATTTGACCCGGAGAAGGCCAAAGCGATTCTCGCCAAAGCGGGCATTAAGGACGCGCACTTCACTCTTGATGTCGAGAACAAACCGCCGTTCATTACTATCGCCCAGTCGATGCAGGCCAGCTTTGCCCAGGGCGGCGTGAAGATTGACCTGCTGCCGGCAGCGGGCAGCCAGGTGTATGCCCGCGTGCGCGCGAAGCAGCACCAGGCAGCTATTCGCCTGTGGATCCCGGACTATTTTGACGCCCACTCCAACGCCAGCGCCTTCGCGTGGAATGATGGTAAATCCAGCACCGTTGCCGGTCTCAACGGCTGGCAGATCCCGCAGCTAAATAAAGAAACCCAGGCGGCGGTCGCCGAAGCGGATCCGGCAAAACGCCTCGATCTGTACAAAAAAATGCAGGAAGAGCTGCAGCGAAGTTCGCCGTATGTATTTGTTGACCAAGGGAAAACGCAGATCGTGGTCCGCGATAACGTCAAAGGCTATCAGCAGGGCCTCAACGCCGATATGGTCTGGTACGATAACGTCACCAAGTAATTTCCCTTGTTGCCGGGTGGCGCTGCGCTTACCCGGCCCGGGTTCTCGTTTTTTGTAGGCCGGGTAAGGCGAAGCCGCCTCCCGGTATGAAGAGACTTCCCATGCCACATCTTTCCACGCGCGTGCTTCAGGGGCTGCTTACCCTGCTACTCACGCTCTTTGGGCTGTTGCTCGTCACGTTCGCGCTTTCCGCGTTTTCACCTGTCGATCGGGTGCTGCAAATCGTCGGCGATCATGCCAGCCAGTCGACCTATGATCAGGTTCGCCACCAGCTCGGGCTCGATCGCCCGCTGCCGGTGCAGTTCTGGCACTATCTGGTTAACCTTGCCCACGGCGACCTCGGCACGGCCAGCTCCACCGGCCAGCCGGTGCTGCACGACCTGCTCGCCACCTTTCCCGCCACCCTCGAACTGGCCACCCTGGCGCTGATCGTCGGGGCGCTGTTCGGGGTGATTGCCGGCGTGCTGTGCGCCCGCTACGCCGGTTCGCCGTGGGATCTGGCGGTACGCACCTTGACCTTGATCGGCAACTCGGTTCCCATTTTCTGGCTCGGGCTGCTGATGCTGGCGTTGTTCTACGCCAAATTGCAGTGGACGCCGGGCCCCGGGCGACTGGACGATATCTATCAATATACCGTCGAACCGCGAACCGGCTTCGTGCTGATTGATACCTGGCTCTCTGGCGATAAAGAGGCCTTCAAAAACGCCATTGGCCATCTGCTGCTGCCGGTGCTGCTGCTGGGATACTATTCGCTGGCCAGCATCACCCGTCTGACGCGTTCCGCCTGCCTCAGCGAGATGAATAAAGAGTACATCCTGCTGGCGCGCGCCAAAGGGGCCAGCGAAATGACGATTCTGCTGCGGCACGTACTCCCCAACATTCGCGGCACTCTGCTGACGGTCATCGCCCTGGCCTGGACCTCGATGCTGGAAGGCGCGGTGCTGACGGAAACCGTCTTCTCATGGCCGGGAATTGGCCGCTACCTGACTACCGCGCTGTTCGCCGGGGATACCACGGCGATCATGGGCGGTACGCTGCTGATTGGCGCCAGCTTTGTGTTCATTAACAATCTCACCGACCTGCTGGTGCGGTTGACCGACCCGAGGGTACGCTGATGCCGGCTTATCTGTTTTTGCGTCGTCTGCGTCGCTCCCCCGCCGCCTTTTTCGGGCTGATCGTCATCGCGCTGCTCCTGCTGGTGGCGCTGTTCGCGCCGTGGCTGGCGCCGCTCGATCCCAACTGGCAGGATGCCGCGGCACGCCTGCAAAGCCCCGATGCCCGGCACTGGCTCGGCACCGACAGCTATGGCCGCGACCTGCTCTCTCGCCTGATTTACGGCGCGCGCCCGGCGCTGGGGCTGGTGGCGTTAGTCACGCTGATTACGCTCCCCGCCGGTCTGCTGGTGGGGATACTTTCCGGCTATTACGGCGGCTGGCTGGAGCGTATTCTGATGCGATTTACCGACGTGGTGATGTCAATGCCGCGGCTGATCCTCGCCTTTGCCTTTGTCGCCATGCTGGGGCCTGGGTTGGTTAACGGTGCGCTGGCACTGGCGCTCACCACCTGGCCCGCCTACGCTCGCCAGGCGCGGAGCGAAATTCAACGTCTGCGCCATAGCGATTATCTGGCCGCGGCGGAAATGATGGGCATTCGCGGCTGGCGGCTGCTGACTGGCCATATTTTACCGCTGTGCCTGCCTTCCGCCATCGTGCGCCTGGCGCTGGATCTCGCCGGCATTATTCTCGCCGCCGCCGGGCTCGGTTTCCTCGGTCTCGGCGCGCGTCCGCCGATGGCGGAATGGGGGGCGATGATCGCCGACGGAATGCAGGTCATTTTCGATCAGTGGTGGATTGCCGCCGCGCCCGGGGCGGTGATCCTGATAGCCAGCCTGGCCTTTAACCTGCTGGGCGACGGCCTGCGCGATGTTCTGGAGCCGCAACATGACTGATACCCGACTCACCGTTCAGGGGTTAAGCATCGACTACCCCTCTGCCCGGGTGGTGAATAACGTCAGCTTTACGCTCGGCAACGAGCGGCTGGCGCTGGTGGGCGAATCCGGTTCCGGCAAATCAATGACCGCCCGCGCGCTGATGGGACTGGTGCGTCGTCCGGGCGTGGTCAGCGCAGAAACGCTGAACGTGCTGGGACACGATCTTCTGACCCTCAACGATCGCCGCTGGCGCGCGCTGCGCGGCAACGATATCGCCATGGTGCTGCAGGATCCGCGCTATGCGCTGAATCCGGTACAGACCATTCAGGCACAGCTGGAAGAGGCATTAACGCTGCATCAGCGCCTGAGCCGCCGCGCGCGGCAGGAGGCGGTGAAAGCCGCCGTTGCCGCCGTCGGCCTCGATTTACCCGTACTCAGCCGCTACCCCGGCGAACTCTCTGGCGGGATGGGGCAACGGGTGATGATCGCCATTGCGCTGTTGAACAACCCGAAGGTGCTGATTGCCGACGAGCCGACCTCGGCGCTCGATTCCCGCCTGCGCAATCAGATCCTCGAACTGCTGGTGGAACAGTGCGAGCAGCGGCAAATGGCGATGCTGCTGATCAGCCACGATCTGCCGCTGGTGGCGCAACATTGCCACCGGGTACTGGTGATGTACCAGGGGGCGCAGGTCGATGAGATGCACGCCCGCGAGCTACCTCAGGCCACGCATCCCTACACCCGTACGCTGTGGACCTGTCGTCCCGATGCGAGCACCTACGGCCAGATGCTGCCCACTCTCGACAGAACACTGGACTTTACGGAGGCGGCGCATGGCAGTCGTTAATCTCGATGCATTGCAGGTCATTTTTGCGGAAAAAACGGCGGTGTCCGCCGCCAGCTTCAGCGTTGAGGCCGGGGAAACCTTCAGCCTGATCGGCGCTTCCGGCTGCGGGAAATCGACGATTCTGCGGGTTCTCGCCGGACTACAGCGCGAGTGGCGCGGCGGCGTTCAGCTGTTTGGCAAAGCGATAGCCCCCGGCGTTCGTTTTCAGGGCGAGCTGCGCCGCAACGTGCAGATGGTGTTTCAGGATCCCTATGCCTCTCTGCACCCCAACCATACGCTGTGGCGTACCCTGGCCGAACCGCTGAAAATCCACGGTCTCGACGCCATCCGGCAGCGGGTCGATACCGCGCTGGAACAGGTGGGGCTCCCCGCCGACGCCGCGCGTCGTTATCCGCATCAGCTTTCCGGCGGTCAGCGCCAGCGCGTGGCCATTGCGCGCGCGCTGCTGCTGCGCCCGCAGATCCTGCTGTTAGATGAGCCTACCTCGGCGCTGGATATGTCGGTACAGGCGGAAATTCTCAATTTGTTGAACCGATTGAAGCAGGAGCACGGCATGACCTATCTGCTGGTCAGTCATGATGCCGATGTGATTGCACATATGTCGGATCGGGCGGCATTTATGGCCGAGGGAGTCATTCAGCGCTTCTTCGATCGCGAGGCGCTGGTGAAAGGTGAACACCGGATGGCGGGATAGCGGGGAAACTCCCCGGTGGCGCTGCGCTTACCGGGGCTACGGGGTCGTGCGGTCGGGTAACCCGGATAAGGCGCATCGCGCCGCTATCCGGGAAACTCCCCGGTGGCGCTGCGCTTACCGGGGCTACGGGGTTGTGCGGTCGGGTAGCCCGGATAAGGCGCTGGCGCCGCTCTCCGGGAAACTCCCCGGTGGCGCTGCGCTTACCGGGGCTACGGGGTTGTGCGGTCGGGTAGCCCGGATAAGGCGCTGGCGCCGCTATCCGGGAAACTCCCCGGTGGCGCTGCGCTTACCGGGGCTACGGGGTCGTGCGGTCAGGTAGCCCGGATAAGGCGCATCGCGCCGCTATCCGGGAACAAGGTTGGCTTATTTCGCCAGCGTGGCGAAGCGGGCGAATACGCTGTCAAAAATCGCCAGCCCTTTCGCAATCTGCTCGGCGCTGATGGTACAGGGCGGTACCACGTGAATGCGGTTTTCCACCACAAAGGCCAGCAGACCGGCTTCGGTTAAGGCCCCTTTAATCGCCGCCATATCCGCCGCGGTTAGCGGTGTTTTAGCTTCGCGGTCGCTGACCAGCTCCAGCGCCTGGAACAGCCCGCGGCCGCGGACATGACCAATGATCGCATGTTTTTCCGCCAGTGCCTCCAGCCCCGGACGCAGGACGTGATTCCCCACCTGCGCCGCGTTTTCGACGATGTTTTCCTCTTTCATGGCGTCGATCGTCGCCACAATCGCCGCCATCGCCAGCGGATGGCCGGAGTAGGTCAGGCCACCGGCAAAGAAATGGTCGTCAAAATAGCGGGCAATCGGGTCGCTAATCAGCACGCCGCCCGCAGGCACATACCCGGCGTTAACCCCTTTGGCAAAGGTCACCAGATCCGGCACCACGCCATCTTGCTCGAAGGCAAACCAGCTGCCGGTACGGCCAAACCCGGCCATCACCTCATCGAGGATCAGCACAATACCAAACTCGTCGGCCAGCGCCCGTACGCCCTGCATATAGCCATCAGGCGGCACCAGAATGCCAGCGGTTCCGGGAATTGACTCCAGCAAAATGGCGGCAATAGCGCCAGGGCCTTCGCACTCAATGATTCTGCGCAGATGCGCCAGCGCGCGCTGACACTCCTCCTCTTCCGTCACGGCATTAAATTCGCTGCGATAGAGGTAGGGGTTGAAAAAGTGAACGTGGCCGCGCGAGTACTCGTTCGGCACCCGGCGCCAGTCGCCGGTGGCGGCAATCGCGCTGCCGGTATTGCCGTGGTATGAACGATAGGCCGACAGCACTTTATCGCGTCCGGTATAGAGCCGCGCCATGCGGATAGCATTCTCGTTGGCGTCGGCTCCGGCATTGGTAAAGAACACTTTGCTGAAGCCTTCCGGCGCCAGCTCGACGATGCGTTTCGCCGCTTCGCCGCGGGCGAGGTTGGCGGTCGCCGGCGCAATTGTCACCAGCTCCTCCAGCTGCGCTTTCATCGCCGCCAGTACGCGCGGGTGCTGATAGCCGATATTGACGTTAACCAGCTGACTGCTGAAATCAAGGTAGGTTTTGCCTTCATAATCCCACAGTTCACAGCCCCTGGCCCCGGCAATCACCAGCGGGTTGATGTTGCCCTGTACCGACCACGAATGGAAAACATAAGCGCGATCCAGTTGGCGAACGTCATCGTTGCTTACCGTTACATCGTTCTGTATTGCCAGCTTCATACCCTGCCCTCTGATGTCATTGTTGTTGGCTCCATCATTGGTCGCCCGACGGAAAAAGGGATAGAGCCAGTCGCTCGAAAAGGTTGTGACACCGTGTCACAACGCCACCTGACAACTGGCCCTGTGTCGCCGCTCGCGGCGTTTTTATAGTGAGGGCAACAATGCGCACAGGAGAGTGAAATGACCACCAACAACGTAGTGTTTATTACCGGGGCCACCTCCGGTTTTGGGGAGGCAGCGGCACAGGTGTTTGCCGAAGCGGGCTGGTCGCTGGTGCTGAGCGGCCGCCGCCTGGCGCGCCTGCAAAAACTGTATGACCGGCTGAGCCTGCTGGTGCCGGTACATATTATCGAGCTGGACGTGCGTGACAGCGAGGCCGTTGCCGCCGCGGTGGCAGAGCTGCCCGCCGCCTTTGCCGATATCAAAACGCTGATTAACAACGCCGGGCTGGCGCTGGCGCCGCAGCCGGCGCAGAAGGTCGACCTGCAGGACTGGAAAACGATGATCGATACCAACGTTACCGGCCTGGTTAACGTCACCCACGCGCTGCTGCCAACGCTCATTCAGCATGGCGCCGGCGCCAGTATCATCAATGTCGGCTCCATTGCCGGTCAGTGGCCCTATCCGGGCAGCCACGTCTACGGCGCCAGCAAAGCGTTTGTGAAGCAGTTCAGCTACAACCTGCGCTGCGATTTACTCGGTACCGGGGTGCGGGTGACCGATCTGGCGCCGGGCATTGCCGAGACCGAATTCACTCTCGTGCGCACTAAAGGCGACCAGGCGGCATCCGATAATCTGTATCGCGGCACCACCCCGCTGAGCGCGCAGGATATCGCCGGGCAGATGTTCTACATCGCCACCTTACCGGATCATATGAATATCAACCGCGTAGAAGTGATGCCGGTGCGCCAGGCCTGGCAGCCATTCGCTATTGACCGGGATTGATTGTAGACCCGCCCGATTGATCTCCCCCCTCCCCGGTGGCGCTGCGCTTACCGGGGCTACCTGTTTCCGGCCGCCTGCGGCCAGAGAAAAGCGCTGACAGCAACTTAAGTCATTCTGCAACAACAAGACTTCCCGCGATGCTCCGGTATCCGCTGAAATCAGCGAACCGGAGCTCGGCAGGCAGGGGCTGGACGCCAGGGATGGGAGGAGTAGCATCGCGTTGAGCGTCGGGAGGCGAGCGCAGCGCCGATTTCTTTGCCGTACCGTGGGGATGGTGAAGCAGGAGAGGGTTTCTCCCCCTTTATCCGTTCACGTGCCACGATGAAACAGTTCTGTGAATGGATGGTGAACGGAACCAAATACCTTGCTGCCGGAACACCTCCCCGGATAGCGGCGCGATGCGCCTTATCCAGACTTCCCGACCACACAATCCTGTAGCCCCGGTAAGCGCAGCGCCACCGGGGGAGTTTCCCGGATAGCGGCGCGATGCGCCTTATCCAGACTCCCTGACCGCACAACCCCGTAGCCCCGGTAAGCGCAGCGCCACCGGGGAGAGCGGCCGCAGGCGATCGGGCCCCTCGTATTAGCGGCGGCTCTGCAAAAACTGGCGTACGCGTTCAGAATCCGGGTTGGTGAAAAATTTCTCCGGCGGCGCTTTCTCAATCAACAGCCCTTTTTCGAGAAACACCACTTCATCCGATACCTGGCGGGCAAAATCCATCTCATGAGTCACCACCACCATGGTGTAGCCCTCCGCCGCCAGCGCCTTCATCACTCCCAACACTTCGTTGACCAGTTCGGGATCCAGCGCCGATGTCGGCTCGTCAAACAGAATCACTTCCGGCGACATCGCCAGCGAACGGGCAATGGCCACCCGCTGCTTCTGCCCGCCGGAGAGGGTAATCGGCCAGGCGTCGGCCTTGTGCGCCATCCCGACCTTTTCCAGCTGCTGTATGGCGATTGCAGACGCTTCATCGCGCTTCATTCCTTTGACGTGGAGCAGCGCTTCGCTGACGTTCTGCTGCACGGTCAGGTGCGGCCACAGGTTAAAGCTCTGGAACACCATCCCCACCCGCTCACGAATCTTCGACAGCTGGCGATGGGACATGGCTTTGCCATTCTGTTCATCGATCCCCAGCCGCTGGCCGCCGATATGAATCTCCCCGCGGTCCGGCTGTTCCAGCCAGTTCATACAGCGCAGCAGCGTCGACTTACCGGAACCTGACGACCCCAAAATGCTGACCACCGATCCCTTTTCGACGGTCAGGTTGATATCGCGCAGCACTTCAATATTATCAAACTGCTTAGAGACGTTTTTAATGCTTACTGCAGTGGTATCAGGCATGACTCATTCCTCTTCTGGCTCCGAGGGCGCTCAGTCGCTTAATCAGCAACTCCAGCAAAATGCTGATCGCCCAGTAGAGTGCAATCGCGACGATAAAAGCGTTAAACGGGATGAACCAGGTCGCCTGCACGCTGTTGGCCGCGGCGGTAATTTCCTGAACGGTGATAATGCTGAGAAAAGCGGTATCCTTCAGGCAAATAATCAGCTGGTTGCCGAGCAGCGGCAGCGCCGATGAGACGATATTCGGCAAAATAATCCGCCGGTATATCTGGTAACGTGAAAAGCCCTGCGCCACCGCGGCCTCAATATATCCGGCGGAGAAGACCCGACGCTGGCTGCGCAGGATTTCAAAGAAATAGGCGCCGTGGTAGATCATCAGCGCCACCAGGCCGGCACTCCAGGCGTCCATACTGATCCCCACTTCCGGCAGGCCGTAATAGAGCAGATAGGCGAGGATTAAGAACGGAATCGCGCGCATCAGGCTGACAAAACCGATAATCACCCGGTTAAGCCAGCGCTTTTGATATTCGGTCAAATAGCACAGCACAATGCCAATGGCTAACCCCACAACGGCGGCCAGAATGAATAGCTCAAGAGTGGCGATCAGGCCGGCAATAAAGCTGTCGCGCGCTGACCAGATAATGGCCCACTGATTCATAGATCCTCCGGTTGTTATCGTGCCAGGCGTTTCGCTTTACGTTCCGCCAGTCCCTGCAGCTTCAGCAGCATGCCGATTATCACGACATAAAGCAGACCCGCCGCAAGAATCGGCGACAGGGGCTCATAGGTGACGGATGAGATGCGGTTGGTCACGCGGGTCAAATCGACCACGCCGATCACCGCAATCGCCGGGCTGCCTTTAATCAGGAAAGACATTTCGTTCACCAGCGCCGGCAGGCTTTCGATCCACATTTGCGGCAGCATGATGTAGCGAAAATAGGTCCAGCGGCGCATCCCCACGGATTCTGCCGCCTCACGCTGTTCACGCGGGAAGGTACGGAACGCATTGCGCCAGATTTCGGCGTTAAAAGCCGAGGTGTTGAGGGTCAGCGCCACGATTGCCGCCACGTTTTTATCCAGATTAATCCCCACCGTCGGCAGCGAGAGAAACAGAAACAGCACCAGCGTCACCAGCGGCGTGGCGCGCGCCAGGCTGATATAGACCACCAGCAGCTGGTCAATAATCGGCAGACGCAGCATCCGCACCAGCGCGATCAGCAGACCAATCACCACCCCAAAGGCGATAGCGATGGCCGAAATCCAGAGGGTCGTCCATGCGCCTTCAATCAATAACTGCCAGGAAATTACATCCATATGGCCCTCCTGTGGATTAAAAACGCGGCGGTGACCCGCCGCAAAATGTTACAAACCAGCCAGTTTATGGAACTGTTCCGGGCTGGTAATCGCTTCCGTCGGGAGGTTATCGTAGGTTTCGCCAAACCATTTTTTCTGCAGCTCTGCAAGCTTGCCGGTTTCGCGCATATGGTTGATAAATTTGGTCATGTAGGCCAAAAGCTGCGGTGAGTTTTTCGGAATCGGCCAGGCCATATAGCCCGGGCCGGACACCGCCAGTCCTTTGGCGAAGACCTTCGGTTTGGCTTTCGCCAGGTCGTTGACGGAAATCACCACGTTAATCACGTAATCGAGGCGCTTATTGGCAAGGTCGGCGTAGGCTTCCGGATAGGAGGGATACTCCACCACCGGCCCGAGCTTGCCGCCGGTTTTTTCCAGCATCGCTTTCAGTTCAGGCAGTCGCGCCAGCAGCGCGCTGCCCGCCTGCAGCCCCACTTTTTTGCCGCTCAAATCGGCGATGGTGTTGAGAGAGTTATCGCCAGCGCGCTTGACAAAATAGTGCTGCGCCGAGGCCCACGGCGGCGTGAAGTCAAAGACCTTAAGTCGATCGTCGGTAATCACCGCGCCGGTTAACGCCATATCGTACTGACCGGTGGAGACCGCCGCTAACAGGCCGGTCCACGGCAGGATGCTCTGGTCGACGTGGAATTTCGCATACTTGCGTAGCTCCTCCAGCATATCTTTGTTAAAGCCATCGGCCTGGCCGTTGCTCATAAAGTTAAACGGCGCGTAATCATCTTCGGTCGCGACTTTCAGGGTGCCGGATTTTTCAATTTCCGGGAGATCTGCTGCCGCTGCGTGATAAGAAAAAGCCAGTGCCATAACGGCGCCCAGACACATTGAACCCAACGATTTGTTCATCAATCCACCCCTAATTAATTCGCCAGACGTGTTCATTCCCGAACATGAAAAGGTTTTGCAAAACTTGTGCCGACGGAAGTTCCGTTCCGCGACTGATGAATGCGTTTTTACTGTAGGGAGCGTTTTTGTTTTCCGGATAGAGCCAGTTTCGTTGCGTCCGTGTGTCAGACTTTTTCAGGGTGGTATGGAATTTGCTGCAGGGTAGACAGAGTATTCACGTAAGGAGCCCCGCATGATCCGTCACCTTTTGCACGTCGAGTTCGACCAACGTCGCGGTTTACAGGAGCAGGTGCGGGAGACGTTGGTTAACGCCATTCTGAGCGGTATTTTTTCCGCCGACACGCCGCTGCCCTCCTGCCGTCAGCTGGCCAGCCAGCTGCGGGTATCGCGCAATACTACGGCGCTGGTTTTTGAGAGTCTGGTCAGCGAAGGGTATCTCATCAGCCGTCCGCGCAGCGGATACTATCTGCATCCCGACTATCAGCATTCCGCCGCGACGGTTGCCGTGCAGGATGCACCGGATGACGAGCGCGCTGCACCACGCTGGGGCGCGCGACTGCAAATCACTCCCAGCCAGCAGGAGTCGATTCTTAAACCCGCCGGCTGGATGAATTATCGCTATCCGTTTATCTATGGCCAGCCGGATACCCGCCAGTTTCCGCTGACCACCTGGCGTTCGGCGGCCAACTGGCTGCACGGCGGCGTGCGCGATCCGGCCTGGGTCGTCGATCACATCGACCAGGACGTCCCGATGCTGATTGAGCAGATCCGCACCCGGGTGCTGCCCAAGCGCGGCATCGTCGCCGCAGCGGATGAGATCCTGATTACGCTCGGCTCGCAGAACGCGCTCTACCTGCTCACCCGCCTGCTGATGTCGTCCACAACCCGGATCGGCGTCGAGAATCCCTGCTTCCGCGAGGCGATTAATACCTTCCTGCTGGCGGACGCCAACATCGTGCCGCACCCGGTGGACGAAGAAGGGATCGTGCTCGACGATGCTCCCTGCGATTACTACTACGTCACCCCCGGCCACCAGGTGCCGACGGGGGTGGCGATGAGCCAGGCGCGGCGCGGCCAGCTGCTGGAACATGCGGCCCGCCACGATGCGGTGATCGTTGAAGATGATTACGACTCGGAAAGTAATTTTATGCTGAACCCGCTACCGGCACTGAAAGCCAGCGACCGTAGCGGGCGGGTGATTTACGTCAGCAGCCTGTCGAAGGCGCTGTCTCCCGGCCTGCGGCTGGGATTTATGGTGGCCGACCCGGACCTGATTGATGAAGCCCGCGCGCTGCGGCGGCTGATTTACCGCCACCCGCCCACCAATATTCAGTATCAGATGGCCCATTTTCTCGCCCAGGGGCACTATGAAACCCACCTGCGCCGCTACCACTTTGACTCCGCCCAGCGCTGGGAGCGGCTGAATAATGCGCTGCACCGCTACCTGCCGGAGTGCCGGATTATTCCCGGGAGTGAACATGCCAATGCCTTCTGGCTGGCGACACCGAAACAGATCAATACCCAGCAGCTGACCTGGCGAGCCGCCCATGCCGGGGTGCTGATTGAACCCGGCGCGCGCCATTTTCTCAACGCCAACCCGCCGGAAAATTTTTTCCGCATGGGCTTTCACGCTATCAATCCCGATGCGATTGCGCCCGGCGTCGAGGTACTGTGCCACCAGCTGGCGCAGCTGGGGTAAACGAAGTCTGTCGTCGCCCCCCGCGCATCCTGCATTCCGTAGCCCGGATAAGGTGCGCGCGCCGTCATCCGGAGAAATCCCCCGGTGGCGCTGCGCTTACCGGGGCTACAGGGGCGTGCGGTCGGATTGCCCGGCTAAGCGTCGCGCCAGCCGGGGAGATCCCGGGCGGCGGGTTACGCCACCTGCGCGTACTGCAGCATGACCTGCAGCAGCACGTTTGCGCCGGCGGTAACGTGCCCGGGAGAGGCGTACTCGATTTCGTTATGGCTAATCCCGTCTTTGCAGGGAATAAAGATCATCCCCGTCGGCGCCAGATAGCTCATATATACCGCATCATGCCCGGCACCGGAGACGATCTCCCGCGCCGGATAGCCAAGTCGCGCCGCCGCATCGGCAATGGCCTGCTGGCAATCCGGATGGAACGGCGCCGCCGGGTAATGGCTGACTTCCTGTAACGTCACCGCCAGGCCGCTCTCCTGCTGCACGCGGGTGATAAAAGCCCGCAGCTGGCGGTCCATCTCATCGACCGCCGCGTCGCTGATATTGCGCATATCGATGGAGAAGGTGACCTCGCCCGGCACCACGTTGCGGCTGTTGGGATAGACCTGCACCATCCCGACGGTACCGCGCCCCTCTTCGCTACGCCCGGCAATCGCCACCACCTCCTGCATAATCCGGGTCGCTACCTGCAAGGCATCCTGACGTAGGCGCATCGGCGTTGGCCCGGCATGAGATGCCTGCCCCGTCACCACGCAATCGTACCAGCGGATCCCCAGCACCCCCTGCACCACGCCGATGATTTTCTCTTCATCTTCCAGGATCGGTCCCTGCTCGATATGGGCTTCAAAGTAGGCGCCGATCGGATGATCGCCGGGAGTCTGGCTGCCGACATAACCGATACGCGCCAGCTCCTCGCCCACCGTTTTTCCCTGCGCATCCTGCGCGGCATAGATTGTTTCCAGCGGGAATACTCCGGCAAAGACCCCAGACCCCATCATGACCGGCACAAAACGCGAGCCTTCTTCATTGGTCCAGAACACCACTTCAATCGGCGCTTCGGTTTCAATATCGAGGTCGTTCAGCGTACGCACCACCTCCAGCGCCGCCAGCACCCCGTAGTTACCGTCAAATTTCCCGCCGGTAGGCTGAGTATCAATATGGCTTCCGGAGACAATCGGCGGCAGCAGCGGGTTGCGCCCTTCCCGGCGCATAAACACGTTACCGATTTTATCAACCGTGACGCTCATCCCCGCCTCTTGCGCCCAGCCGATGACTACATCCCGTCCCTGTCGGTCGAGATCGGTGAGCGTCAGGCGACAGCAGCCGCCCTTCGGCGTCGCGCCGATTTCCGCCAGCGCCATCAATGAATCCCATAACCGTTCCCCGTTAATACGCCACCCCGTCGCCCCGGCAACCGGGGTAAAAAGAACCTCACTGCTCATCTTTGTCTCCTTGCGCAAATGCAACGGCCAGCTCCACCAGCAGACGATCGCTGCCGCGCGGCCCTAAAAAAGAGATGCCCAGCGGCAGACCGCCGGCCTGAGCCACCGGCAGCGTCACCTGCGGACGTCGGGTCATCACCGAAATCAACAATAAATCGTGGGAAAGACGCCGGGTGGTCTCAATCTCCTCAGCCTGCGCCGTCAGCAGCGGCGCACCGTCGGGCACGGTGGGCAGAACCAGTATCGCGTCGCCCAACAGCGCATCCCACCAACGGGTAAAGTGCTCCCGCCGCTGGCAGGCGGCCTCATACTGCGCCGGGGTCACCGCTTTTCCCCATAAGAAGCGTTCGCGTACATCCGGCCCCAGCTGCAGGCCATAGCGTTCTATCGTCTCCCCCTGCGCCTGCCAGGCCTCAAATCCCTGAATCTGCCGAAAGGCGAGGTAGATCTCATCGATGTCCGGCAGCGACGCATTCAGCGGCGTGAAGGTGCCAAAAACGCGCTCAAGCCGCTGCCGGACGGGCAACAATGCCTGCTGGCTACGCAGCGGCAGGCGGGAAAAAAGAGCGTCATGGCACGCCAGCGCCACGCCGGCAATCGCCGGAGGCTTCGCGTCCAGCAGGCAGTCAGCGACCGCCCGAAAGACCTCCGGCGTTTGGGCGAAGAAACCGCAGGTGTCCATCGTGGCGCACAGCGGCTGGCAGCCGTCGAGCGAAATGCGCCCGTGCGTGGGGCGCAGGCCAAACAAGCCGCAGTAGCTTGCCGGGGTACGCACCGACCCGCCGGTATCGGTGCCCAGCGCAAAATCGCACACGCCGTTCGACACCGCCGACGCCGACCCGGATGACGAACCGCCGGGTATATGGTTCGGCGCAGCGCCGTTGCGCGGCGTCCCGTAATGCACATTGTGGCCGCTCATCGAGTAGGCCAGCTCGCTGGTGTGGGTTTTACCGATAAAACGTGCGCCGTTATCCAGCAGGCGCTGCACCACCGGCGCCGTGCGGCGTTTAATGCCGGAGAGCGCCAGTAAATGTGGGTTACCGCCGCCGGTGGGATAGCCCGCAACATCAAACAGATCTTTGACGGCAAAGGTCATCCCGCTGAGCGGCCCGCTCAGCGCGTGGGGTACCGGCTGCGGCGGGTAAGGCATAAATGCGTGATTATCATCCTGCATGCGTATCACCTCTTTTACTCGGTCGACCGTTCAGGCATACAGCGCCGGTTTTTCGACGCCCGACGTCAGTTCTCGCCAGCGATGGCAACTCACCACATGACGCTGTCCCACCTGTTCGGTCACGGGTTGAGTTTGCCTACAAACGGGTCTCGCATGCGGGCAACGGTCGGCGAACGCGCAGCCCGGCGGCAGGCGGGAAAGATCCGGCGGCGAACCGGGAATGCAATGCAGCGCGTCGCCTTTTTTCAACCCGTCTTTGGGACGGCTACCCAGCAGCACCTGGGTATAGGGATGGCGAGGACGGGACAAAATATCCGTCATCGACGCCTCTTCAACGATCCGTCCGGCGTACATCACCGCCACCCGGTCGGCTATCTCCACCGCGGCGCCAATATCATGAGTCACAAAGATAATCGCCAGCTCGCGCTGCTTTTGCTGCTCGCGCAACAGGATCAGAATCTGGATCTGCACCGTGGCGTCCAGCGCGGTGGTCGGCTCATCCGCCAGCAGCAGCTGCGGATTGCACGACAGCGCCAGAGCAATCATCGCCCGCTGGCGCATACCGCCGGACATTTCGTGCGGGTAGGCATCCAGCCGTCGTTCCGGACTGGGGATCCGCACCTGACGCAGCGCCTCCAGAGCCCGCTCCCTCGCCGCCTGACGCGACAGCCCTTCATGGCGACGCAGCCCTTCAACGATCTGCTGACCGACGGTATACACCGGATCAAACGCCAGCAGCGGCTCCTGAAAAATCATCGCGCAGCGGGCGCCGCGATAGGCCCGCAGCCGGGAAGCGCTCATCTTCAGTACCTCCTCATCGCCGACGCGCAGCGTCCCCGAGAGCACGCTGCTTGTAGGCGGATGCAGGCGCATCAGCGCCCTCAACGTGACGCTTTTACCGGACCCCGACTCACCGATCAACGCCATCACTTCGCCTTTATGGACATCAAAAGAGACACCGTTAACCGCATTCACCGTCTGGCCATCGCGGCGAAATTCCACCCGCAGATCGCGAATATGGACAAAAGCCTCATGCGACATGACTCACCTCCTGAATGGCGATGTTCTGATGCCAGGGCGACGACGGCTGGGCCATCAGGCAGGCACTTTGATGCCCCTCGCCGACGCTTTCGAGCTTCGGTTTCACCTCGGCGCACACCGCTCTGGCGTGCGGGCAGCGGGTATGAAACCGACAGCCCGAAGGCGGTGATATCGGGCTCGGCGGATCGCCGTTCAGCGGCGAGGTCAGGGTGCGGTTTTGCGGGTCCATCGACGGCATCGAGCTGAGCAATGCGCGGGTATAAGGATGAGCGGAGCGGGTAAACAGCTGTTCCGCCGGCCCAATTTCCACTACCTCGCCGAGATACATCACCAGAATGCGATCCGATAGCCAGCGCACCACGTGCAGATCGTGGCTGATAAACACATAGGTCAGCTCAAGGGTACGTTTTAGCTCCTGCAACAGCTGCAGAACCTGCGCCTCTACCGATTTATCCAGCGCCGACACCGCCTCATCGAGGATAACCAGCCGCGGCTTCATTGCCAGGGCGCGGGCGATGTTGACTCGCTGACGCTGGCCGCCGGAGAGCGCATGCGGATAGCGGTGGGCAAAACGTTCGGGTTCGAGGCCTACGTGGGCCAGCAGATAGCGGGCATATTCGCTGGCTTCTTTGGCGCTCACACCGTGTACGCGCTGGCCGAAGGCGATACTCTCCTCCATCGTCATACGCGGATTGAGCGAAGCATAGCTATCCTGAAACACCATCTGTACCTGACGACGATACTCTTTCATCGGCAGGCGCGAGGACCCCACCGTCAGGCCATCAAAGATCAGCTCGCCGCTGTCCTGATTAAGCAGCTGCATCAGCAGGCGTGCCGTCGTCGATTTGCCGCAGCCGGACTCCCCTACCACGCCCAGCGTTTCACCTTTCATCACCGTAAAGCTGACGTTATCCACCGCCTGCACCACTTCACGGCTTTTTGCGCCACCGGCACGAAAATACTTCAACAGCTGATTGACCTTCAGCAGCGGCTGAGCCGGGCCGCCAAGGTCGATATTGATAAAAGGTTGCATCGTTACTCCTTAATCGCCATCGCCGTGCGCAGGCGGTCGGCGAGGATGTTGAACGAAATGGAGGTGATAAAAATCATCAGTCCCGGCAGGGCCGCCACCCACGGCTGGGTGTAGATGGCCGTGCGCAGGGTATTGAGCATCAATCCCCATTCCGGCTCCGGCGGCCGCACGCCCAGGCCAAGAAAAGAGAGGCCGGAGGCGAGGATCATGCATACCGAAATCAGGCCGGTGGAGAAGACAAAAATCGGGCCCAGCACGTTGCCGAGGACCTGGACGCGAATAATGGTAAAGGCGCTGGCCCCGGTAGCGCGGGCGGCCTCGATATAGTCCATATGGCGGACCTGGGCGGTAACGCTTTCCGCAATCCGCGCCACCTGCGGCACGAACACCAGCGTCAACGACAGCAGCGCATTGCCAATGCCCGCCCCCAGCGCGCCGGAGAGCGCAATCGCCAGTAGCACCGAAGGGAAAGCGTAAAACACGTCGACGGTACGCATAATCAGGGTATTGGTTTTACCGCCCGCATAGCCGGCGATAATGCCGATGGCGCCGCCGATGAAAAAGGCGAACACCACCGGAACAATGCCCATAAACAGCGACAGCCGGGCGCCGAGAATCAGGCGCGACAGCATATCGCGGCCCAGTTCATCAGAACCCAGAACAAAACCGTCGCTGCCGATAGGTTTAAGGCGTAAAAACATCGAAGTCTGATAAGGGTCTTTCACTATCAGCCACGGGCCAAACAGCGCCAGCGCCAGCAGCAGCAAAATGAGGGTGCCGACGATCAGGCCGCCGGGATCGCGCAGCAGGCGGCGAAACACGCCGCGCCAGTAGCCCTGCCGGACAGCCACAACCGGAGAAGCCGGCGCCATTTTTGTCGTCGCGGTATCCACCATAGTCAGCTCCTCTTAATTCGCGGATCGAGGGTGGTTTGCAGGATATCCACCAGCAGATTGAGCAGCACAAAGAACAGCGCCAGCACCCAGATAGTTCCCTGCAGCAACGGCAGGTCGCGCTGGAAAATCGCCGTATTCAGCAGCAGGCCGGTCCCCGGCCAGGAGAAGACCGTTTCAACGAGAATCGATCCGCCCATCAAATACCCCACCTGCAGCCCCATCACCGCCAGCGCGGTCGGCGCGGCGTTTTTCACTACGTGGAGGAAGATGCGCGATTCGTTCAGCCCGCGGGCGCGCAGGCCGACGATAAACTCCTGGCTAAGAATATCCGCCACCTGCGAACGCACGGTGCGGGCGATAATCCCGGTCGGGATCACCGACAGCGTAATCGCCGGCAGCAGCATGAACTGCAGATGCTCCCGGTCCCACTGCCAGCCAATCTCGCCAATCGGTCCGCCGCCGGTGGCCGGCAGCAGGGAAAACTTGACGCTAAAGACGATGACCAGCAGCATTCCCAGCCAGTAATGCGGCACGCTGACGCCGAAAACCGACAGCAGTGACGCCAGGCGGTCAACGATGCTGTTACGAAAGTAGCCGGCGACAAAACCAAACAGACTACCCAGCACAAAGCCGATAATGGTTGCCAGCAGCGCCAGACGCAGCGAATAGCTGACCGCCGTCAGCACTTCGCCAAGTACCGGTCGGCCCGTCGCCACCGACATGCCTAAGTCGCCATGCAGCGCCCGCCATAGCCAGTGCACGAACTGCAGCGGCAGCGGTTTATCAAAGCCATAGGCCTGCATTAATGTCTGGCGCAGCGCCTCGGAGGCATCCGGCGGCATCACCGAAACCAGCGGGTCACCCGGGGCAATCTGCACCAGCATAAAACAGATCAGCGCCACGCCGAGCATCGTCGGAATGGCCAGCAGAATGCGGTATAGCAGCGTATTGATCATCTGTTCCCCCTGTGCGGTTACTCTTTCTTACTCACCAGGCTGAGATCGATAAACCAGCTTTGTGGCTGGACCACCCCGGTCACCGCAGGTGAAATCGCGCGCGGCCCAACGTCATGGGCGACAAACAGGAACGGCACCTGGTCGACCAGCGCCGCATGCAGTTCACCGGCCGCTTTGTCCATCTCCGCCGGGGTAAAGGCGTGTTTTACCGCCGTCGCCAGTCTTTCCGTCTCCGGCGTTGCGAAATAGCCCCAGTTGGTGGCGACCGGTGGGAAGGCTTTGGCGGTCGAGAAACGGATCAGGCCGAAGTAGGGATCGTTCACCGCCGCGCTGACATTGATCGCATCGATCCCCTTCGCCGACGGATCTTTCGCCCCCAGCCGCCAGTTGGTAAACAGGGTGTTCCATTCCGTCACTTTGATATCGACATTGAAGAAGCAGCTTTTCAGGCTCTGCTGGATGTATTCATTCATCGGCAGCGGCTGCATCTGCCCGGAGCCGGAAGCGGAAGTCGCCACCGTGACGTGCAGCGGTTTCGCGGCGCTAAATCCGGCCTCGGTCATCAACTTGCGGGCGCCGTCCGGGTCGTATTTGATCTGGAAAGTGGGTTGGCCGTGCCACGGACTGTCGGCTTCATAGACGCCGGTCGCTTCGGTCATGTAGCCGCCGAGATAGCTTTTGAGTTCGGCGCGGTTAAGGCACAGGTTGGCGGCTTTGCGCACGCGAATATCTTTCCACGGCGAGCCTTCTGCAAAGGAGAACTGCCACGGCCACAGGTGCGGCTGAGTGTTGGCGTAGATTTTAAAACCCTGAGCTTTAATCTGATCGACCGAATCCGGCGCCGGGGCTTCAATCCAGTCCACCTGTTTTGACAGCAGCGCGGCGGTACGGGCATTGGCCTCCGGCAGCGGGATCAGCACCACTTTATCGACCCGTGGAATACGCTCTTTATTCCAGTAATCCGGGTTTTTATCGAGAATCAGCTGCTGGCGCGGAACCAGTTTTTCCATTTTAAAGGGACCGCTGCCCACCGCCTGAGCGGCAAACGCCGTCCACGCCTGCTTGCTGCGGGCCGCCGCATCGCCGATGCTGGCCGCTACCGCGTCATACTGCTTCTGCCAGGCCGTCGGCGAGACAATAAACAGGTTGGTGATGTTGTACGGCAGCAGCGCATCTGGCTCGGAGGTGGTCAGCGCAACCGTATATCGATCGATTTTTTCCGCCCCGCTGAGCGTCGGCATACGGGACAGCGTATTGCCAATCTGCCCCGGCGCATATTGCGGCGCGGTTTTGTTCAACACCTTATCGACGTTCCAGACGATGGCGTCGGCGTTCACCTCGCTGCCATCATGAAACTTCACCCCGGGACGCAGGGTAAAAATCCAGCGACGTTGATTCTGCGGGTCAACGTGCCACTCCGTCGCCAGGCCCGGAACCAGGCCGCTGGGCTTTTCGCCCTGTGAAAGATCCCACTCGACCAGCGCATCGTATAGCGGGATACCGGTGAAGCGGTTGCCTTCATATCCTTGATCGGGCTGCCCAAGCGTCAGGGGGATATCGGCGGCGGTCATGGCGATCCGCAGCGTGGAGGCACTGGACGGCAGGGAGGCAAAGAGCGCCAGCGCGCCGCTCACAGCAACGGCGAGATGACGTTTGCGCAAAAGTACGGTGTTATTTAGCATCACATTGTCCCTGTTAAATAAAAGTCGTTATTTAACAGGCAAGATGCATACCAGTTTATCAGGGCGAAAAATAAGTGTGAAAGCGCTTATAAAATAAGAGCAACCTATTATATCCGAATGATTTTAATTGAAAAAATAAACAACCCTTATCTTTACGCACCATCTGAGTGAAATAAGTTGCACAATTGCACCAGCCCGTTTATTGCCGCACGGGCAAAGCCGGAATAATCACTTAACATCACTTTTATAAAATAAATTCATCATTTCCGCGCAGCGATCTGCCCGCGGCGAACCCATCTATACTTCGTTTATCGCGCTAATCAGGGAGTCACCATGCCGCTACCCGACTTTCACCGCTCCGCCCCCTTCACCCTCGGGATTGAACTGGAGCTTCAGGTGGTCAATCCGCCAGGATACGACCTGAGCCAGGACTCCTCGCGGCTCATCGACGACGTGAAAAGCGGCCTGAGCGTCGGGGAGGCTAAACATGACATCACCGAAAGCATGCTGGAAATCGCCACCGGGATTTGTCGCGATATCCACCAGGCCGCGACGCAGCTGGGCACCATCCAGCAGGCGGTTTTACGCGCTGCCGCCCGCCACCATCTGCAAATCTGCGGCGGCGGCACCCACCCTTTCCAGACCTGGCAGCGCCAGCAAATCAGCGATAATCCGCGCTATCTGAAAACCGTGGAGCACTTCGGCTATCTGGCGCAGCAGGCCACGATATTCGGCCAGCACGTCCATGTTGGCTGCCAGAACGGCGATGATGCGCTTTATCTTTTACATGGCCTGTCGCGCTTCGTTCCGCATTGTATTGCGCTGAATGCGGCCTCGCCGTGGCTCGACGGCGCCGACAGCGGTTTTGCCTGTTCGCGTCTGAATCTGTTCGCCGCCTATCCTGACAACGGGCCGATGCCGTGGGTCAACAGCTGGCAGGAGTTTACCCGCTTATTCCGGCGCCTCAGCTATACCAGCATGATCGACAGTATGAAGGATCTGCACTGGGATATTCGCCCCAGCCCCCGTTTTGGCACCGTCGAAGTACGGGTGATGGATACCCCGCTCACTCTCGCGCAGGCGATCAATGTCGCCGGATTCATCCAGACCCTCGCCTGTTGGCTGCTGACGGAGAGGCCGTTTAAACATCATCCCGATGACTACCTGCTGTATCCGTTTAACCGCTACCAGGCCTGTCGCTACGGTCTGGAGGGCATCACTACCGATGTTCACAGCGGCGAACAGCGCCAGCTTCGCGAGGAGATTTTACAGCTGATCCCTCGTCTCATGCCCTACGCCGAGCGCCTCAATGCCGCCAGCGCTCTTGCAGCGATCGGGCGCCAGCTGCAGCAGGAGACGAGCGAAGCCCGGCAGATGCGCGAGTTTGTCGCCGCCGGCGGCTCGCTGATCGGTCTGGTGCAAAAGCACTGCGAAATCTGGGCGGCATAGTCCGGCAAAAAGGTATACTGCGGCCAATATTGCTTTCGCCGCCCCGCATCTTCCTGCGGCATACCTGGAACGTTCTCATGACTTTGCGCCTTCTGCCGCTGCTGCCAGCGCTGTTGCTTCCCCTCTCCGCGCTGGCCAGCGGGAAATGCACCCTCACCGACCCGTCGCTGACGCTACAAAGCTATACCGTCAATCCGCAGCGTGAGCGCATCGCGATGTACTGGAAAAAAGCGGATGGCGAGGCCTTCGGATCGCTGCGTGCGCTGCTGGCGGATATCAATCAGAGCGGACGCGTGCAGATGGCGATGAACGGCGGTATCTACGCGAAAAGCTACGCGCCGCTGGGGCTGTATATCGAAAAGGGCGTGCAGAAAGTTCCGCTGAATCGCGCTTCCGGCGGCGGCAACTTTTTTATCCGCCCCGGCGGCGTGTTTTATCTGCAAGGCGAACGGGCGAAAATCGTCAGTATCGACAAATTTAAGCCGACGCCGGGCATCGATTATGCCGTGCAGTCCGGCCCGATGCTGATTGAAAACGGCACAATAAACTGGCGTCTGAAGCCGTCTGCCGGCTCACGCAAGCTGCGCAATGGCGTCGGTATCACCCGGCAGGGCCAGGTGATTTTTATGCTCAGCGATCGCGAAACCAACTTCTACGATTTTGCCTGCTACGCGCAGTCAACGCTCAACGTGCGGCAGATGCTCTATCTCGACGGCACCATTTCAAAGATGTACCGGAAAGGCGGCAGCGTACCGTGGCAGTATCACCCGTTCGTCACCCTGATTACGGTGGAGAGCAAGCCGTCCCCGTAGCCGATTGGCTGTCCGTAGCACCACGCCAGCCGTGGCGGCGGCAACAGCAGCTCATCTCATTCAGAAACCACAAAACATGCGGCGATGCCCAGCTGTCCGCTGAAATCGGCGAACCGGAGGCCGGAGGACAAGGCTGGCCGACAGAAGCGCGCTTACATCCGCCGATGCCCCCATTCGCGCAGGCGCTGGAACAGCACGAACAGCGAGGGAATAAACACAATCCCGATCGCCGTCGCCACCAGCATGCCGCTGAACACCGTAGTGCCGATAATCCGCCGACTCTGCGCCCCGGCGCCGGTGGCGAGCATCATCGGCATAATACCGATGATAAAGGAGACGGCGGTCATCAGCACCGCCCGAAAACGCCGGGTGGCTCCCTCGCGGGCAGCATCCACCACCGACATCCCCTCTTCCCGTCTGGCCCGGGCAAACTCGACGATTAATATCGCGTTTTTCGCCGCCAGCGCGATTAACAACACCAGCCCTATCTGCACATACACATCGTTGGCATAGCCGGCTATCCACAGCCACAGCAGCGCTCCGCCGAGGGCAAACAGCACCGACAGCATCACGCTGGCCGGCAGCGTCCAGCTTTCATACTGGGCGACGAGGAACAACCACGCCATCGCCACCGCCGCCAGGACGATCCAGATGGCCTGGTTGCCGGTCTGCTGCTCCTGCCAGGAGATGCCGCTCCACGCGTAATCATACCCCTGCGGCAAATTCGATAGCAGAATTTGCTCCATCACCGCCATCGCCGTGCGGCTGCTGACGCCCTGTGCCGCAGAGCCGCTCACCGACACCGACGGGAACTGGTTGTACTGCTGAATGAACGGCGCGCCGACGGTGGGGGTGACGGTCACCAGATTGCTCAGCCGAATCCGCTCGCCGTGATGATTTCGTACGTACAGCTCGCCGATTTGCTCCGCCCGCTCGCGCCACTGCATCTCGTTTTGCACCACCACCGGATAGACACGATTGTTGATGCTGAAATCCCCGGCGCGCGTCCCGCCAAACGCCGTTTGCAGACTATTGAAGATTCGCGATACCGGCACATCCAGCCGCGCCGCCTGGTCGCGGTCGACGTTGAGCGTCAGCTGCGGCACGTTGCTACTCCAGGTGGTAAACACCTGGCTCAGCTGCGGATGCTGGTTCGCCATCCTTAGCACCTGCTGCGTTACCTGCTCCAGCTCTGCCGTCGATTGCCCGGCCTGTGCCAGAATGCGTAAATTGAACCCGGACGCATTGCCCAGGCCCGGCAACGTGGGCGGCGCAAAGGCCATAATGGTCGCCTCCGGCAGGCCCATCAGCTGTCCCTGCAATTTGCCCATCACCTCATTCAGCGGCGGCCGCTGATGCCACTCCTTCAGCATCACCGAGATAAAGCCGCCGTTGGAGGCGCTGGTTCCGTTGAGAATATTAAACCCGGACACCTGAATCACATCCTCAACCGCCGGATTGGCCAGCAGCAGCTCGCGCGCCTGGGCCATCACCGCTTCGGTACGCTCCAGCGACGCGGCTTCCGGCAGCTGTACGCTGGCGAAGAAATAGCCCTGATCCTCCTGCGGCAGAAAACCTTTCGGCATCTGGCTAAAGCTGAAGGCCACCAGAGCGGCGGCGGCGATCGTTGCCACCAGCGCCAGCCACAGACGACGGTTCATCCACCCGACCAGCGCCCCGTAGCCGTCACGCACCGTCGCCAGAGCGCGGTTAAAAGCCCGCCAGATGGCAGCAGGCTGCGCGGGACGCGGACGCAGCAACAGCGCGCACAGCGCCGGCGTCAGGGTGAGCGCGACGATGCTCGACACCGTCACCGCCGTCGACAGAGTGACGGCAAACTGGCGATACAGCTCACCGACAATCCCCGGCAGGAGCGCCACCGGAACAAACACCGCCAGCAGTACCAGCGTTGTGGCGATCACCGGCCCGGCGATTTGCCGTAGCGCCAGCGCGGTCGCCTCCGCACGCCCCACGCCTTCGGCGAGATGGGTTTCTACGCTCTCCACCACCACGATGGCATCATCGACCACCATGGTCAGGGCGAGAATAATGGCGAATAGGCTCAGCGTATTGGCGCTATAGCCCAGCAGATAAAGCACGGCAAAGCTGCCGATCAGCGACACCGGGATCGCCAGGGTGACAATCAGCGTGGCCCGCCAGCTTTGCAGAAACAGCGATACCACCAGCACCACCGCCAACAGGGTCAGCACCAGCGAGACGCCAATCTCTTTAATCGTCGCCGCGACAAAGCGCGTCGTATCGAACTTCACCTCCCAGGTCAGATCCGCCGGAAAGCGGCTGTGCAGGCGGGTCAGTTCGGCGCGCACCGCGTCGGCGACCTGCAGGGCGTTGGCGGTTGGCGTCGGATAGATACCGAGATAGGCGGAGTCTTTGCCGTTCAGCTGCGCGCCGGAACTGTAGCTGCGCGCCCCCAGTTCAATGGTGGCCACTTCGGCGAGGCGAACCAGCTGACCGTGTTCCCCGCTGCGGATCGCTATCTGGCTGAAGCTTTCCGCATCGCTCAGGCGGCCGATGCCGTTGATGGTCAGCGTCTGCTGCTGACCGTTGAACACCGGCGGCGTGCCTACCTGCCCCGCCGCCCCCTGCACATTCTGCTCCCGCAGCGCCTGGGCAATATCGTCGGTCGTCACATTCAGCGCGTTCATGCGATCGGGGCGCAGCCAGACGCGCATGCTGTAATCACGGGCGCCGAACATCTGTACTTCGCCGACGCCCGGTAGACGGGCCAGCGCCTCACGCACCTGGGTGCTGGCGTAGTTGCTGACGAACAGCGGAGAGAGCGTCTCCAGCGGCGAGTACAGGCTGACGCCCATCAGCAGGTTGCTCGCCCGCTTGCGCACCTGCACGCCGTTCTGCTGCGCATCGACAGGGAGTTGCGCCACCGCCTGCGACACCCGGTTTTGCACGTCAATCGCCGCCAGATCGGCATCGGTTCCGGCCGCAAAGGTCAGGCTCAGGCTGTAGGTGCCGTCATCGGAACTGGTGGACTCCATATACAACATATGGTCAACGCCGTTGAGCTGGGTCTCCAGCGGCGCGGCGATTGCCTCGGCGACGTCCGCCGCGCTGGCGCCCGGCCAGCTGGCGCTGACGTTGACCACCGGTGGCGTAATCTGCGGATATTGTTCCACCGGAATCAGCTTCAGTGCTACCGCGCCGATAAAGGTCAGCAGCAGCGCAATCACCATCGCAAAACGCGGGCGACGAATAAAAAACGTCAGCATCCCTTCTCCTTTCCTTATTTCAGCAACTGAACGGCGGCGCCGTCACGCAGACGCTGCGCGCCGTCCGTCACCACGCGCTCGCCCGCTTGCAGACCGTCCGCCACGACAAACTGCTGCCCCTGCTGGCCGCCCGATGTCAAACGGCGCAGCGCAACGGTGTTATGGTCCGTCACCACCCAGCTATAAAACCCCTGCGCATCCTGCTGGACGGCGGCAACCGGGATCATCAAACTCTCCTGCGCCTGTCGCGGGCGAAGAATGACCGGCACGTTGCCGCCCGGCAGCAGGCGATGCTGCGGATTGGCGAATTCGGCGCGCAGCACGACGCTGGCGGTGCGGGTATCAATCCGGTTATCGACCGAGGTCAACACCCCATCTTCCCGCCTGCCGTCGGGTTCAATCTGCGCCAGCCACGCCTGCTTCAGCGCGCCGATATCGGCATGCTGCCCGGCTTTACTGTAAAAGGCGGCTTCATCTAAGGCGAAAGAGACGCGAATCGGGTCGAGCTGGACGATATCCACCAGCATGCCGCTGGTCGGCCCCACCAGGCTGCCGACATGAAAACGACTGTGGCCAATACGCCCGCTGACCGGCGAGTCGATGCGCGTATAATCCAGCGTAATTTGCTGCGTGGTGACGCGCGCCTTCGCCTGTTCCACGGCGGCGGCGGCGACATCGCGCTGCATCCGGGCGTTATCGACATCGTTGCGGCTGATGGAGTGATTGTTTTTCAGCTGTTGATAGCGGGTCAGCAGCTGCTGGGCCTGACGCAGCGAAGCCTGCGCGCTTTTCAGCTCGGCCCCGGCCAGCGCCAGCGCAGCCCGAGGTTGGGCATCATCGAGGGTGAACAGCCGATCGCCTTCCCTGACGTACTGCCCGTCCTGGAAGTGGCGCTGCACAATGGTCCCCTCCGTGCGTGCGCGGATCTCCACGTCATGAATCGCTTCAATGCGGCCGGGAAGCGGACGTTCAGCCACATGCGGCAGCAGTTGAACGACGGTCGCGCGAACCGGGATGGCGGGCGCGGCGGTGGCCGTCAGGGCGTAACCGGCCAGGCCAAGGGTCAGGCAGACCAGGCGCAAAATATTTCTCATCGGGATTCCTTGCTGGCGATGCGGCGTCCCTCCCCTGAGCGGAGAGGGGCGCCGGGCGGATCAGGCGGTTTTACGTAACGGGCGGGTCAGACGCTTCTCGACTTCCACCACCAGGAACATCACGATGGCAATCGCCAGGGTGATAAACCAGTAGCGCAGCGGCAGCGACTCGGTGCCAAACATCGTCTGCATAAACGGCAGGTAGATAATCGCCAGCTGCAGGAGCAGCAGCACGCCGCTGACCAGCCAGATGCCTTTGTTGCGCAGCAGGCCAGTATTTAATGAGAAGCCCTCGCTGCGACGGCAGTTAATCATGTACACCCACTGCGCGGTCACCAGCATCTGTAACAGCACGGTGCGGATAAACTCGGCGCTATGGCCGCGCGGCGCCAGCCAGGCCTCAAGAATAAAGGCGGCGACGGCAATCATGGTTCCGACGAAGGCGACGCGCCAGATGGCATAACCATCCATGACGTGCTGGCCGGTTTTCCGCGGTGGGCGGTTCATGACGTTGCGCTCCGCGGCTTCGAAAGCGAGACCGAAAGAGAGCGTGGCGGAGGTTGCCATGTTCATCCACAGAATCAACACCGGCGTCAGCGGAATAATGTTCCCCGCTAACAGGGCAATGATAATCAGCAGCCCCTGCGCCAGGTTGGTGGGCATAATAAACAGAATCGTTTTCTTCAGGTTGTCGTAGACGCGACGCCCCTCTTTCACCGAGCTGGCAATGGTGGCGAAGTTGTCGTCCGTCAGCACCATGTCGGCCGCCTCTTTGGTGACTTCAGTGCCTTTGATCCCCATCGCAATGCCGACGTCGGCCTGGCGGAGCGCCGGCGCATCGTTCACCCCGTCACCGGTCATGCCGACGACTTCACCGGTATCCTGCAGCGCTTTGACCAGGCGCAGCTTATGCTCCGGACTGGTACGAGCAAAAATGTCGTACTCCACGGCGGCTTTCGCCAGTTCGCCATCGTCCATGTGCTCCAGCTGATAGCCGGTCATCGCCTGATGGCTGTTGGTGATCCCCAGCATCTGGCCGATGCTCATTGCCGTCTGCGGGTGATCGCCGGTGATCATTTTCACGCGGATCCCTGCGGTCTGGCAGGCGTGAATCGCCTCTATGGCCTCCGAACGTGGCGGATCCATCATTCCGGCGATGCCGAGGAACACCAGCCCCTCACGCAGATCGTCGTGGGTCAGCGTCGTGCTGCCGGCGCGCGCCGGTTTACAGGCGGCGGCAACCATGCGCAGCCCCTGGCTGGCGAAGCGAGAGATCTCATCCTCCCAGTACTGGCGCTCGAACGGAACCGTCCCCTGCTTTGTCATCTGCTCGCGGCACATCGCGAAAATCACATCCGGCGCGCCGGTGATCAACACACGCTCAGCGGTGTCGATTCTCTGCTGCGTCGCCATGTACTTATACTGTGAATCAAACGGAATTTTGGCAATCAGCTGCGTCTCAACCGGCGGCAGCTTTGCCTTCGCCGCCAGCACTTTTAACGCCCCTTCGGTCGGGCCGCCGGTGATGCCCCACAGGCCGCGCGCGTCCTGTACCAGCTGGCTGTCGTTGCACAGGTCAATGGTACGCAGATACGTTTCCAGTACGCTTCCGGCATGAATTTGTACCGGCTCATCGCTGCCTTCCAGATAGATATTGCCCTGCGGCTCATAGCTGTCACCCTCAACCCGGTAGCAGCAGTCGGCGGTGATAATCGCTTTGACCGTCATTTCGTTCATGGTCAGCGTACCGGTTTTATCCGAACAGACGACGGTCATCGCCCCCAGCGTTTCTACCGTCGGGAGCTTGCGAATAATGGCGTGTTTGCGCGCCATCGCCTGCACGCCGAGGGAGAGGATGATCGAGATAATCGCCGGAAGTCCTTCCGGGACCGCCGCTACGGCCAGGCTAATCAGGGAGAGCAGCAGTTCCCCCATGGGGATATCACGCAGGGCCAGGCTGAAGACAAACAGCGCCGCCATCATGGCGAGGATAATGACGAAAATCGCTTTACCCAGCTTATCCATCTGCACCAGCAGCGGCGTGCGATGTTTCTCGATACCGGCCATCATCTGGTTGATATGCCCAAGCTCCGTATCCTGCCCGGTCGCCGTCACGACGCCGACGCCACCGCCGGCGCTGATGGTGGTACCGGAAAACACCATGTTGGTCCGGTCGCCCAGCGGCAGTTCGCCTTGCAGCGCATCGGTGATTTTATCCACCACCGTTGATTCGCCGGTCAGGATCGCCTCTTCCACACGCAGGTTGTGAGTTTCGATCAGGCGCATATCCGCCGGAACGCGGTCGCCCGCCCGCAGAATAACGATATCACCCGGCACCAGATCGCGGGTGGGCAAGGTTTCGTGTTTACCGTTGCGCTGCACCCGGGCATTGCTGGAGAGCATGTTGCGGATCCCCTGCAGGGATTTCTCGGCGTTGCTCTCCTGCACGTGACCGATCAGGGCGTTGATGACCGTGACGCCCAGGATCACCAGGGTATCCACCCAGTGCCCCATCACCGCCGTCAGCGCCGCCGCCGCCAGCAGGACGAAAATCAGCACGTCGTTAAAGTGGGCCAGGAAACGCAGCCAGGCCGGCTTGCTTTTCTTTTCCGGCAGCGCGTTAGGGCCAAAGGAGGCCAGACGTTCTGCGGCCTCGGCGGAATGCAATCCCTCGGCGCGACTGTGGTTCTGCGCCAGTACCTGTTCAACGGTCTGCCGGTAGGCTGGCTGTGCCGCAGTATCTCCCGCAGGAGGCGAATTATGGGGATGATGGATTCTGGTCAAATTAAATTTTCCTTATAAATTCCGTTATTCGGAAAGCCTGAAATCATTTCTGGCCAATGAATGAATATGATTTTATATAGCGAGATGAAAATTGATCCAGGACAATTAACAGCCCTCGCAAAATTTAAAATCTGTGATAAGTTAATTCCTCAAACAACTATTACAGAATATTAATAAACATATATTAAACGAGGTTCATTATGTCAGGAATCTACCGCGGACGCCGCCTGGTGCTGTACATCCTGCTGGCTATCAGTATTGCCACGCTGGTGGGATATAGTACCTATACTTTTGTAAAGTACACTCTTTAATAATGACGTTAATTGACATTAAGATGCTATTAATTTAATTACAAATAACGCCAACAATATTAACAGAAGGAATAAAAGTCCTGATATTAGCGCTACGTATAATGGCGTAAAATAATCACTCAGGAAAGGATATTGCGTTAAATGTCATTATACCTGACAATATGTTTTTTAACTGATGATTAACAAGTAATGAAACATCCGCTCGAAACGCTGATCGCCGCCGCAGGCATTTTATTGTTGGCCCTGATCTCTTGTTTACTGCTGCCAGCGCCATCCCTTGGGTTAACGCTGGCGCAAAAACTGGTCGATACCTTCCATCTGATGGATCTCAACCAGTTTTATACCCTGCTCTTTTGCCTGTGGTTCTTAGCGCTGGGCACGGGAGAATATGTGGTGTTGCGTTGGGTCTGGCGCCGCTGGTTTTCCCTTGAGCGCTAACCCGGTAAAGTCACGCATTCCCGCCACCAGCGCCTCGCACCAGGCGGCATAATCATGGCCGCTTGATGAAGGATGGAAGCTGACGCGATAGCCTTTATCGCGTAGCGCCTGTTCAAAGGTAAGGGTATTGCTGTAGATCCCGCCATCGGCTCCCGAGGTCTCAAACCGGCCTGCCTGAAGCCAGAAACGTATCGGATAGCGCGGCGACTGCTGATACTGGCGCGTCAGCCAGCCGGCTTCCTCGCCTTTGGGCGCCCACCAGTAAGAGCCCGACAGACTGAGGACATTGGCAAACAGCCGCGGATAGCGCAGCGCGACCCACGATGCGGCCAGGCCGCCGTAGCTGGAGCCGGCGACAACGGTTTTTTGGCGAATGGCATCCAGCCCCTGTTGTCGCAGCCAGGGCAGCAGCTCATGGGCCATAAAATCGGCGAAGAAGGGGTTGGGCGGCAGCTCTTTCGCCCGGCGCGGGTGATCGAGACTATCAATAAACACCACGTTGATCGGCGGCAGCACATGGCTGGCGATCAGGCTGTCCAGCACGTTGGCGAAGCGGTATTCATCCTGATAGGTTTTGCCATCAAACAACATCAGCGTCCAGCGCGCGGGCTGCGGCAGGCGCGGACGGTAGATCATCACTTCCCGGGTATTATGCAAAAAATCGCTGCGCAGCTGATGGCGGGTCAAAGTGCCATAGCGCAACGGCTGCGCCCTACGCTGCGGCGTGCAGTAGCGCGCCGGATTGAGCGCCAGCAGCGAATAGCGGTTCCAGCGATCGCTGGCGCGGTTGACGCTGTTCGGATTCAGCGGATCGGCCTGAGCGCTGACCAGAATCGCCCGCCGCTGCTCGTGCCCGACGCCGTCGACCTGCGGGACATCCGGCGCCAGCTTATATTGCATCAGGGTATCTGCCGGTACCACGTAGCTGCGAAACCAGACATCGGAATGACCAAGCCGAAACAGCGGATCGTGATCGCCCGCCGGGGATCCCAGCAGGAAGACGTTTTTTCTCGCCCCGCGCCACAGGAAGGTGACGCGCTTGTGTCCTGCATCCACCGGTTCCACCATCGGCGTCCCTTCCTGTTCGCGCTCCTGCCAGAAACGCGTCGTAGAGCCACCCGCCGCCAGCTCCTGCATCAGCTGCTGCAAACGGGGACTGACGGGATCCAGTGCCTGGGTTTTCGCCAGCGCGGTGGTCTCCTTCATCCGCCAGCGGAAATGCCAGCGGGTGCCTTCTTCGCCGTGGAGCACCAGCGCTGAAGCGCGGTTCACCGGCAGGGAGAACAGCAGCGTTTGCTCGCCATCCGGCGGCCCTCCCGCCAGCAGCGTACGCAGCCGACGGTTATTTTCATCCAGCAGGCGGGCATCCGTTACCCCGGAAATCGTCGCCGAAACGTAGTTTTCCCCTAACGTCGGCAGATCAAAACAGACTTCGCCGCTGGCATCGAATTTTCCCTGCAGCTCTCCCTGCCGCGAAGAAGATTCGCAGTTCATTGCCACCGCCGGTAGCGCACTCATGCCGATCAGCAGACCACCCCATGCCATTTTCATCGCCCGATTTATCCCTGTAAAAATTTGTTACTAACGCTAATGCAAATGGTAATGATTTGCAATAACATCAACTCCGCTCGTTCAGGCCATTAGATTTTTCTGATGGGGGAAAGGGATGATTATGGCAATTTCAACCAAGGACATAGCAAATAAAATGTTTAAATATAATAAGATAACTAAACTCTGGGTCACGGGTCTTGCCGTGGCGACACTCGCCGGGCAGGCGCTGGCGGAGGAGACCCTCGTGGTCACCGCGAGCAGTAATGAAGATCCCACCGCGCCGGTCAAAGGGATCGTGGCGACGAAAACGCTTTCCGCGACGAAAACCGCCGCCGGGCTGGTGAAAACCCCGCAGTCGGTCTCGGTCATCACCCGCGATCAGATGGCGGCGCTGGACGTGACGTCGGTGTCACAGGCTCTGCGCTATAGCGCCGGGGTGTTCACCGAGTATCGCGGATCGTCCAACCGCAATGACGAAGTCTTCGTCCGCGGCTTCAGCTATGTACCGAAGTATCTCGACGGCCTGAGCTATGGCGCCACCGCGTCGTCGCAAACCGGCACAATGGATCCGTGGCTGCTGGAGCGCGTCGAGCTGGTACGCGGCCCGGCCTCGGTGCTGTTTGGCCAGGTCAACCCCGGCGGGCTTATCAGCATGACCAGCAAGCGTCCCACCAGCCAGCCGGTGCATCAAATCCAGTTCCGTACCGGCAACGACAATCTGGCGGAAGGCGCCTTTGATGTCGGCGGGCCGTTAAGCGACGACGGCCACCTGCTCTATCGCCTCAACGGTATCGCCCGCAGCCAGAACAGCCAGGTCGAGGATTATAAAGAGACGCGCATCGCCATTGCGCCGGCGCTGACGTGGTATCCCAACGATGCGACGCGCTTCACGTTGCTGACCAGCTATCAAAAAGATCCCGACGCCGGTTATCGCAACTTCCTGCCGCGCTACGGCACCGTCAACAGCGTCGATGGCAGCTATATTCCGCGCGACTTTAACGTCAGCGACCCCGGCTACAACCAATCCTGGCGCGAGCAGACTCTCATCGGTTATGAATTTGAGCATCAGCTCAACGACATGCTGACCCTACGGCAGAACGCGCGCTATGGGACGATAAAGCAGAAATATCGCTATCTGGTCTATTCCAACAGCGCAGCCAACAGCTCCGTGCTCTCGCGTCGCGCCCAGCATGAGGAGCGGCAAACCGATGAGTTCGGTATCGATAACCAGCTTGAGGCGCAGTTCACGACCGGTCAGCTGGCGCACACCGTTCTCGGCGGCCTGGACTACAAAACCAGCAAGGATAAGCAGTACCTCGGTCGCGCCGGCGGTTCACAGTACGATCTCGACTGGCGTGCCCCGGTCTATGGTGTGAAGGTCGATGAAAGCACCTTCCGTACCGCCAGCGATGAACAGCAGAATCTCGATCAGGTTGGCCTCTACCTGCAGGATCAGCTGAGCCTGGAAAACTGGGAGCTGCTGCTTTCCGGCCGCTATGACTGGGCGGAAGTGCGTACCACTGACTTTACCGACAGCAGTCGCACCCAGAAAAACGACAGCAAGTTTACCTGGCGTACCGGTCTGCTGTACGCCTTTGACTTTGGCCTGTCGCCCTATATCAGCTACAGCACCTCCTTCGAACCCAACCTGCAAACCAATCGTGCGCCGGGCGTCGCTCCGTTCGATCCCAGCGAAGGGAAACAGGTGGAAGTGGGTGTGAAATATCAGCCTACGCCGACGGCGTTGATGACTCTGGCGATGTACGACCTGACCCAAAGCAACGTTGCGACCTGGAACAGCGCGGCGGGATGGTATGAGAACAGCGGTAAGGTCCGCTCGAAGGGGGTGGAAGCCGAAGCGCACGCCACCTTCTTTGACAACCTCAACCTGATTGCTTCATACACCTGGACCGACGCGGAAACCGTGAATACCACCGTCGCCGGCACCGAAGGGAAAACCCCGGCGCGCATTCCGACCCATATGGCCTCGGCGTTCACCAGCTACACCCTGCCCAATGGCGCGCTAAAAAGCCTGACCGCTGGGGTTGGCGTGCGTTATATCGGCACCAGCTACGGCGATGCGAAAAACACCTTCAAGGTACCGGCGGTGGATCTGTATGACGCGATGGTCAGCTATGAGTTAGGCGAATTGAGCTCGAGCCTGAAAGGGGCGAAAGCGCAGTTCAACATCAACAATATCGCCGACACTAAATATGTTGCCTCGTGCGCCGGCGATAGCGCCTGTTTCTATGGCGTGGGTCGTACGGTGACGATGACGGTAAACTACGCCTGGTAGAAGCTCAAAATGCGTCCGCCGGTCTTTCCGGCGGACGCGCCTCAGTGGGCGCGATTGTGATTCTCTTTGCGGTAGGCACCCGGCGGCTGATGAAAGGTGCGGGTGAAAATGCGGGTAAACGTCTGCTGTGAATCAAAGCCGTATTTCAGGCAGATATCATAAACCCGCTGATCGGTGTCGCGCAGGTCGCGCGCCGCCAGCCGCAGTTTACGTTCGCGGATATAGCGCCCCAGACTCTCCCCTTTGTACTGCAAAAAGAGTCGTTGCAGATGCCATTTCGAATAACCAGAGTGACGCGCAATATCATCAATACGCAGCGGCTGATGCAAATTGTCATCAATCCACCCGACGATAGTCTCAATCACCTGAGCGGAAATAGTCATAAGTCCTCTCCTCTTTAATCAAACCCGTATTTATTGCCACCAGGTAGTAAATGATTGCGTCTTATCGGCAACCCAAACCGGCTCGCCAAGCATCGGCGTTAACAACCGCCACGGTCTTTGCTGGCTGGCCGCAGCCAGCCGCTTATAAGGATCGTCCCAGCTGTGTTTCGCCAGCACAAAGCGCCCCGCATGCCCCGGGAGCACCGCGCGCGCGCGGAGATCGTCGGCGGCCTGAGCCGTCTCGTCAGGCATCATATGAATGTATTTCCAGTCCTGGTCGTACTGGCCGTTCTCCATAATCGCCAGATCCACGGCGCCAAACTGTTCGCCGATGGCTTTAAAGTGCGGGCCGTAACCGCTATCGCCGCTGTAGTAAATCTTCTGCTGCGGGGTGACGAACATAAAGCTGGCCCACAGCGTTTGATTGCGCTTCAGCCCACGACCGGAGAAATGACGGGCCGGCAGCACATGCACGGTCAGCTCGTCGCTGATCTGCACCGCCTGATGCCAGTCCGCTTCGCTGATAATGGCGCTCTCCATGCCCCAGTAGCGCAGATGCGATCCCACGCCGAGCGGCGTCACCACGCGCTTGATTTTTGGCATCAGCGCTTTGATGGTGGCGTAATCCAGATGGTCGTAGTGATCGTGCGAAATAATCAGCAGGTCTATCTCCGGCATACGCTCCGCACGCCACGGATAGTCACCCGGGAAAGCTTTATTAATAAATGAGAACGGAGCGGCATAGTTGCTGAAGACCGGGTCAATCAGGATGCGTTTCCCCGCCAGCTGCACATACCAGGAGGAGTGGCCGAGCCACACCATCGTATCCTGCCCGATTGGCAGGCTGGCGAGATCGGTATTGACCAGCGGCAGCGGCTGCGCGGGACGGGCATTTTCGCGTTTAGTCACCAGAAACTCCCACCAGGCGGCCAGCATATTTTTCTGCCCGGTGAAGCCCGGCGTGGGGAGCTGATTATGAAACTGGCCATCGCGATAGTGTGGCGACTGTTCCACCAGACTGAGCTGCGCACCCTGCGGCGCCCGGCCAAACCCGGCATTTAAGACAAACGGCAAAGCTGTTGCTGAGGCTAATAACATAATGGCGACCACGCTGAAAGTGACACGGTTCATAACCTGACCAGATGAAACTCCCTATTATGAGAGTTTAGTGATATAACTTGATTATGAGTGAGTAAGCACTCATTATTAAGACGAATATGAAAGTCGTCAAGACGATTTTCAATTTTTTAACATCCACCGTTGCAGTGCCATGACATGGCGTGGTTAGATCGGGGTTTGATTTCGCGTGAGGTAAAATGTAGTGGCTCGTCCTAAGAGTGAAGATAAAAAACAAGCGTTGCTGGAGGCCGCAACGGCCGCCTTTGCCCAGTCGGGTATCGCCGCCTCAACATCGGCCATTGCCCGTAGCGCCGGGGTTGCCGAGGGGACGCTGTTCCGCTATTTCGCCACCAAGGATGAGTTACTCAACGAACTGTACCTCTCGATCAAATCGGGGTTAGTTAAAGCGATGGTCTCCGGACTGACGCCAAACGAAAAACGGCCGAAAGAGAACGCCCGCAATATCTGGGACAGCTATATCGACTGGAGTATTCGCCACCCGATGGAGCACAAGGCGATTCGCCGGATGGCGCTCAGCGAACGCATCACCGATGAAACCCGAACCCGCGTGAGAGAGATGTTCCCCGAGCTCAACGAAATGTGTCAGCTATCGGTCAAGCCGGTCTTTCTCAGCGACGCCTACAGCGCCTTTGGCGACGCCCTGTTTCTTTCGCTGGCGGAAACCACTATCGAATTTGCCAGCCACGATCCGCAGCGCGCCCGCGAGCTGATCGCCCTCGGTTTTGAGACCATGTGGCAAGCGCTTCACGAGAACGACGCCTGATGGACCGCGCTTCGCTGCACGCCAGCGCCCACCGGATTGCGCTCAGCTATCCGTTTACCGAACACTGCTGGCCGTTCGGCCCGGAGTATGACGTGTTCAAAGTTGGCGGGCGCATTTTTATGCTCACCATGACCCTTCGCGGTCGGGCGCTGGTGAATCTGAAAGCCGATCCGCAAAAATCGCTGCTCAATCGGGAGATTTACCGCAGTATTGAGCCGGGATATCACATGAACAAAAAACACTGGATCACCGTCGTCCCCGGCGAGGATATCAGCGAGGATCTGCTGGCCGAACTTATCGATGATTCATGGAATCAGGTGGTGAATAAGCTGACAAAAAAAGAGCGGATTCGGCTCCGTCCGGAAGGATTTTCAGGCTAGCGCGATAAGTGTTATCGCATTTTTGTCTCTTATCATTTCCCCGCCTTCGCTGTACTCTTCTCCCACTAAACGCCCCGTAAGGGGCTGTAAACTCGAATTATCTTGAGCATAAACCGTGAGGAAGAGTTATGGATATCGTCTCCGTTGCCTTAAAGCGTCACTCCACAAAAGCCTTCGATGCCACAAAAAAACTGACGGCTGAAGAAGCGGAAAAGCTGAAAACACTGCTGCAATACAGCCCGTCGAGCACCAACTCCCAGCCGTGGCACTTTATCGTTGCCAGCACGGATGAAGGGAAAGCACGGGTGGCGAAAGCCGCCAGCGGCACCTATGTTTTCAACGAACGTAAAATTCTTGATGCTTCTCATGTCGTGGTTTTCTGTGCCAAAACCGCCATGGACGACGCCTGGCTGGAGCGCGTGGTGGACCAGGAAGAGGCCGACGGACGTTTCGCTACTCCGGAAGCCAAAGCCGCTAACCACAAAGGCCGCGTTTTCTTTGCCGATATGCACCGTAAAGATCTGCATGACGACAACCACTGGATGGCGAAGCAGGTTTACCTCAACGTCGGCAACTTCCTGCTCGGCGTCGCGGCAATGGGGCTGGATGCCGTGCCGGTTGAAGGGTTCGACGCCGCGATTCTTGACGCCGAATTTGACCTGACCGCACAGGGCTTTACCAGCGTGGTTATCGTTCCGGTCGGCCACCACAGCGTGGAAGATTTCAACGCCACGCTGCCGAAATCACGCCTGCCGCAGGCGACCACCATCACCGAGATTTAATCTCCCCGCGCACGCCGCTCGCCGGCGTGCCAGATTCGTTCTGCATAGCGGCCAATCACCGCCAGCGAAACGGCGAGGATCAGGAAGAACAGCACCTTGTGCATCCCGTCCCAGAAAAACTCGAAGAAACGCGTATAGAGATTGATAGCCAGGAAGGTCAGGCCAAAACCGCGTAGCATTCCGTCATCCGTTTTCAGACTGATATAAATACAGACGCCCGCCGCGACGCCGAATAACAGCGCCCACGGCAGCTGCTGCAGCGGTGAAATGCTGTACCAGGCGTCGGGATCCCGATAGCCAAAAATCGACAGAATCCATAGCGCGATAAACAGATACGTCAGGCCCATGGCCTTACTGACGGTAAACAGCCGGCGCGGAAGCAGCCACTTTTGCAGCATAAAACAGAGCGCCAGCAGCACGCCACCGAACAGCACAAAACGCAGCGGATAGTTCATGCCCAGCCAGTAGGCCCCCCACCCCGCCAGGTAGCCGGTTTCCGCTCCGAACCAGTTGCCCAGCGCCAGCAGGAAGAACAGCCACACCAGCCCGGAACGGGCCGCCAGGCCGATAGCACCATAAATAGCGCAGCCGACCAGAAACAGTGGCGCAATATGGCCGCTGCCGTCATCCAGCCGCACGCCGAGTTGCCACAGCGCCAGCGCGGTAAACACCACGCCGACAAACAAAATCGCCTCACTGCTGTAGTGCCAGTGCGAGGCCTGCCGCTGGCGACGGAATCCCCAGAGGTAGCAAACCAGCGCCACCGCCGCAGGCAGCGCAATCCGCGCCAGCGCCGAGTCGCTGAACAGGCTCACCAGCCAGGCAATCAGTTCACTATCGGCGAACAGGCTGCCCAGCGCGATCAGCAGGCAGGCCAGCGCCGTCCAGAAGGCATAGCGGCTCAGTCGCTGCCAGTCAAAGGTGCTCACGCGCAAAGTGCCCGCCAGCCGCTGGCTTTCCGCGTGGCTCAACTCCCCCGCGGCCTGCCATTCATCCAGCGCCTGCTGAATCACCCGCTGTTGTTTCCTGGTTACGTTCATCTGCGTTCCCTGTCGCTATAAGAGAGAATCCTGTTTATCCAGCCATGCCAGCGCCTGCTCGCCGGCGTCGTCCATCGGCAGGTATACCAGCAGCCGGGAGCCATTACGCGGGGCGGAATACCAGTACATCTGCTGCAGACTAAAGCGTCCGAGCTGGGGATGATTGAAATTCTTCACCTGATTTTCCACGCCGCGGACGTCATAACGCTGATGCCACAGCGTTTCAAATTCGGCGGAGGCGGCAAAAAAGCGCGCCAGCTTATTTTCCCACAGCGGGTCGCCCCGGTGTTCGGCCATGGCCGCGCGGAAATAGGAGACAAACGTCGGCAGCACATCGCGATTTTCAATACGGCTGCGCCAGGTCTCGTGGGTGAGATAGAGATAAATACAGTTACGGTTTTCTTCGGGAAGCGCGGCAAAATCGACGCCCATCAGCCGACAAAAACTGTCGTTCCACGCCACGATATCGAAATTGGGTTTCTGGATGCTGGCCGGCTGCGGCATCAGGCTATCGAGCATCCGCCGGGTCCCCGGAGCGATCCCTTCACATACGTTGACCTGCGTGGTTTCCGGCGGCGTCAGACCGGCCAGCACGAACAGATGGCGCGTCTCCAGCGGACTGCACTGCAGCGCATTCGCGACGCCCACCAGTACCGATTCCGACGGATTAACCTCCCGCCCCTGTTCCAGCCAGGTATACCAGGTCACGCCGACATCGGCCAGCATCGCCACCTCTTCCCGGCGCAGCCCGGGCGTGCGCCGCCGCCCTACTCGCGGCAGGCCAAGACGCTGCGGATCAAGGCTTTCACGCCGGGAGCGCAGAAAGGCGCCCAGCTGCTTACGGCTATCGTCGGGCGCTATCGGCACCGTTTCACGTTGCGGCATTCCCGTCATATTGACTCCAGCATGGTAGTACCAATACCAGTATAGACAGGAACTGGTACCCGTTTAATTTATCGGTAATGCTACGGCCATCCGCTGAATGACGCAATGGAGAGATCCGATGAATTCGTCTGCTGTTTCACCCGGCCGCGCCGGTTTACTGCTTCTGTTGACCGGCCAGATGCTGCCGCTGATCGACACCTCAATTACCAACGTGGCGCTGGACTCCATTACCCATTCACTGGATGCCAGCGCCACCCAGCTGGAGCTGATCGTCGCGCTCTACGGCGTCTCTTTTGCGGTGTGCCTGGCGATGGGCAGCAAACTGGGCGATAACTACGGCCGCCGCCGTCTGTTTATGTGGGGGGTCGCGCTTTTTGGCCTCGCCTCTTTGCTGTGCGGCATGGCCAACTCCATCGGCGGGCTGCTGGCGGCCCGCACGCTACAAGGCGCGGGCGCGGCGCTGATTGTGCCGCAAATCCTCACCACCCTGCATGTAACGTTGAAAGGCAGCGCCCATGCGCGCGCGATCAGTCTGTATGGCGGGATTGGTGGGATTGCTTTTATCGTCGGGCAGATGGGCGGCGGCTGGCTGGTCTCGGCGGATATCGCCGGCCTGGGCTGGCGCAACGCGTTCTTTATCAATGTCCCGATCTGCCTGCTGGTGCTGGCGTTTAGCCCCCGCTATGTCCCGGAAACCCGCCGCGAAGCCCATTCGGCCATCGACTGGCAGGGCACCTTCAGCCTGGCGCTGATCCTCTGCTGTCTGCTGTTTCCGATGGCGCTGGGGCCGGAACTTCACTGGCCGTGGACGCTCCAGCTTTTGCTGGCGGCCGTGCTGCCGCTGCTGGTCTGGATGCGGGCCAGCGCGTTGCGTAAGCAGCAGCGCGGCGAACAGCCGCTGCTGCCGCCCCGTCTGCTGAAACTCACCAGCATTCGCTTTGGCATGGCGATCGCCCTGCTGTTCTTCAGCGCCTGGTCCGGCTTTATGTTCTGCATGGCGCTGACCATGCAGGCCGGTCTCGGCATGGCGCCATGGCAGTCAGGCAACAGCTTTATCGCCCTCGGCGTGGCCTATTTCCTCTCTGCGCTGTACGCGCCGAAGCTGATTGCCCGCTTCAGCATGGGACGTATTCTGCTGATTGGGCTGGTAGTGCAGATAGCCGGTCTGCTGCTGCTGATGGCGACCTTCGGTCACTTCGGCGCTCACACCTCGTCGCTGGCGATGGTGCCCTCTACCGCGCTTATCGGCTACGGCCAGGCGCTGATCGTTAACAGTTTTTATCGCATTGGCATGCGCGATATCAGCGCCAGCGATGCCGGTGCCGGGAGCGCCATTCTCAGCACCCTGCAGCAGGCGACGCTGGGATTAGGTCCGGCAATTCTCGGCTCGCTGTTTTTAACCCTCGCTCAACGCGGCGGCGGCACCTATCCGCAGGCGCTGATCGATTTCCTGGCCGTGGAGGTGGCAATGATGCTGCTCTTAGGCGCGATGGCCCTGCGGCTGCGCCATCATCTCAATATTCGTCCGGTGGCTACCGCCTAATAATCCATCATTGCATGACGCCTGATTTGCATAATATACATCCAGCGGTCATCATTACCGCTGGATGTACAGGAGACGTTATGCAGGAATTAATCTCACAAATTGCCGCCTTAGGCATCGAAATTACCCCTACCACTTCACTCATTATTATCTTCGGCATTATTTTACTGACCGCCATTGTCGTTCATTTTATTTTGCATAAAGGCGTGCTGCGCGCCTTCGAAAAGCGCGCGCAGGCCAGCAGCCATTTGTGGCTGCAAATCATCACCCAGAACAAACTGTTTCACCGGCTGGCCTTTACCCTGCAAGGGATTATCGTCAATGTGCAGGCGGTGCTGTGGCTGCAAAAAGGCAGTGAAGCCGCCAATATATTGACCACCTGCGCCCAGCTGTGGGTCATGATCTATGCCCTGCTGTCTTTCTTTTCACTGCTCGATGTGGTCTTCAATTTATCGCAGAAATTCGCCACCGCATCCCAGCTGCCGCTGAAGGGGATATTCCAGGGCATTAAGCTGGTCAGCGCGATTATTATCGGCATCCTGGTGATCTCATTACTGATTGGCCAGTCGCCGGCAATATTGATCAGCGGCCTCGGCGCCATGGCCGCGGTACTGATGCTGGTATTTAAAGACCCGATCCTGGGTCTGGTTGCCGGCATTCAGCTTTCCGCCAACGACATGCTGAAGCTCGGTGACTGGCTGGAAATGCCGAAATACGGCGCCGACGGCGCGGTCATTGATATTGGCCTCACCACGGTGAAAGTCCGTAACTGGGACAATACCATCACCACGATTCCTACCTGGTCGCTGGTCTCCGACTCCTTTAAAAACTGGAGCGGGATGTCCGCCTCCGGCGGGCGCCGCATTAAGCGCAGCCTGAATATTGATACCACCAGTATCCATTTTCTCGATGAGCGGGAGCAGCAGCGCTTAATTCAGGCCCGGCTGCTTAAGCCCTATATGGACTCGCGTCATCAGGAGATCAGCGAGTGGAACCAGCAAAACGCCGCCGACCATTCGGTGCTGAACCTGCGCAAGATGACCAATATCGGCACCTTCCGCGCCTATTTACAGGAGTATCTGCGCAACCACCCGCGGCTGCGCAAAGATATGACGATGATGGTGCGCCAGCTGGCGCCGGACGCCAACGGCCTGCCGATTGAGATCTACTGCTTCACCAGCACCGTGGTATGGGCAGAATATGAAAGTATCCAGGCGGATATTTTTGACCACATTTTCGCCGTGGTGGACGAATTCGGGCTGCGTATCCACCAGTCACCGACCGGCAACGATATACGTTCGCTGGCGGCGGCAAATCACGGGTAAGGGTAAGGCTCAGGCACTGGCGCGGGCAATGATGCGCCAGTCCATCATCACCCGTTCGGCGGTGGCCTCCGGGTTGTCGATTTTCTTCAGCAGTAGGGTCACCGCCGTACGGCCAATGTCGCGCGACGGCTGTTCCACGGTGGTCAGCTGCGGCGAGACCATCTCCGCCAGCTCCGTACCATCAAATCCCATGACCGCAATATCGTCCGGCACCCGCAGTCCGGCCTGGGCGATCGCCCGCAGGGCGCCCGCCGCCAGCGAGTCGGCGACGGCAAATACCGCATCCGGCCGCTCTCTGGAGGCCAGCAGCGTTTCCATTGCCGCTTTACCGGCGGCGGCGCTGAGGTCGCTGGCATAAGCCACCTGCTGCCAGGCCAGTTCACGCACATGCAGTACGTTTTTATAGCCGCGCTCGCGCAGGCGGGCATAGCGATAGCTCAGATCGTGGTTAATCAGGGCAATGCGCCGATGACCGCTCTCCGCCAGCCGCGATACCGCCCCCTGCGCCGCATCGATGTCGTTAATGCCGACGCAGGAGATACTGCCGGCATCGGCATACTCGGCGCACTGTACCCACGGCGCATCACCGATCATCATCGTCAGTTCCGGCAGACTGGAGAGCGCGTTCATCGTAATAATCCCGTCGACCACTTTCCCCGACAGCAGCCTCAGCCCGGAAGTCGAGCGCGCCAGATCGGACCCGGAATTACACAGTAAAATACGGTAGCCGTGCTTCTCCGCCTCCTCTTCAATGCCCTTCACCACTTCCGCACAAAACGGGTTCGCAATATTCGACACCATCACCAGAATCATATAGCTCCGTGCCGTCCGCAGCTGGCGGGCCAGCAGGTTAGGCTGATAGTTGCTCTCTTTAATCGCCTGCAGCACGCGTTCGCGGTTCTTCGGTTTAACGGTATCGCTGTTATTCAGCACCCGCGATACGGTTGCCACTGAGACACCCGCCAGACGGGCGATTTTCTGAATTGACATAAAGGCGGCACTTCCTGGGATAAGGGGAATAATGCGCAGGCTACCATAAACGGGCCGTCGGTGTGCAGCGGGGCGCGCGCCAGCCCGCTGATGCCCCTACGCATCGTGATGGAAAACTATTAATTATCAGGGCTATTATCCTTGCGCGTTAAGCGCGATGATTTTTCAGGTAACATAAACACCGCGCTCGGGCGCCGATAATTATAAAAGCTTACTATCAATACGTTAGGGATGATGTCATCAATGAAAATTCAAGTCGCACTGCTTGTCCTCGGCGGTTCTCTCGCCGCCCTCACCGGCTGCACCGCCTCAAAATCATCGCCGGAGCGCCATGCGTACTATTTTGTCGCCCATCGTTCTGATTTTGTCGGCGGTAATTTTGCCGTTAACCGGCAGGAAAATTACCGCTTAAATCTGCCGACCTTCACCGAGATCTATCACCGCGGCAAACAGGACCGAACCGCCGGCGTCAGCGAAAGCGATGCCCGACGCAATGCCGATGCCATTAAGCAGCAGGTTATGAAGGGTACCCGGTCACAACACACCTTCACCGGCAATGCCAGCGATAGCTGGAATAATGACATGGAGAATAAAGACGCGGTGCTGTTCGGCAACGAACTTTCCGCCGCCTATCTGGACGGGTATCTCGGCGTAAAATAAGTCATTGCGCGCCACCGGAGTGGCGCACAACCTGCCGCCTATCGCCTGACGCTGACCCAGCGCTGCTGCCGATGGCTTTGCAAAATCGCGTCAACGATATACATCACATCCGCCCCTTCATAAAATGAGGCGAAACGCCGTTCGTCGGCTGCCGGCATCGTCCCGGCGCGTACCGCCTGATAGAAGCTCAACATCATATTCTTGAAGGCGTCCGGCCACCCCTCATTATGCCCGCCGGGGAAGTGGGCGCTGGCGGCGATGTCCGCCTGCATCAGACTCGGGTCATCGCTGAGCAGCTGATTTGGCTGCGCGCGCTGGCCAATCCACAGCCGCTGCGGAAGCTCCTGATCCCACGCCAGCGAACAGCGGCTGCCGTTAATTTCAACCGCCAGGCGGTTCTTTCTTCCGGCGCTGACCTGAGAAACGGTAAAACAGCCTTTGCTGCCGTCATCAAAGCGAAACAGCACGGACCCCATATCTTCCGTATCTACCTCGCGCACCTCAAAACGCGGAGATTCCCCCGTCTGGCTGAAGGTGGACTCGCCGGAAACGGCCGCGTGGCGCGTCGGCCAGACGATAGAAAGATCCGCCATCACCTCGGTGATGCGCCTGCCGGTCATAAACTGCACCGTGTCGCACCAGTGGGAGCCGATATCCGCCACCGCCCGCGAAGCGCCGCCCAGCGCCGACTCCACCCGCCAGTTATAGTCACTTTGCTGCACCATCCAGTCCTGCAAATAGCTGCCGTGCGCCGAAAAAAGCCGTCCGACCTGCCCGGCGCGCATCATGCTGGCGGCCTGCTGGACCATCGCGAACTGGCGATAGACGAAGCTTACGCCGTGCACCACCCCCGCCTTCTCCGCCAGCGTGACCAGTTCACGCGCCTCATCCGGAAGCATGCACAGCGGTTTTTCCGAGAACAGATGCAGCCCGGCGTGCAACGCCTGGCGGTTAATCTTCGCGTGCAGGTGGTTCGGCGTGCAGTTATGTACCACCTGTAAACCGGGATGTGCCAGGAGTTCCTCAACCTGACCATAAGCATGAGCCACATTCAGCTGCCGCGCTTTTTGCTGCGCCTGCGCCAGATTGCTGTCGCACAGCGCCACCACCTCGATGTCCCCGACCCGGCGCAGCGCTTCAATATGCGCCGGACCAATAAATCCAGTCCCAACAATGCCAACCTGAATCATGCTTGCCCCTCGCGACCGCTGGCGAAATCATCAAACGCCCGTTCGGAGACGGGAATAATATGGCGGCGGATAAATTCGCTGCCTTCGCGCGCGCCGGCCTCCGCCTCCTTCAGGCAGCACTCCCACTCCAGCACCGCCCAGCCGTCAAAGTCGTACTCGGTCAGCTTGCTGAAAATGCTCTTGAAATCAATTTGCCCATCCCCGGGCGAGCGAAAGCGCCCCGCCCGCTGCAGCCAGTTCTGATAGCCGCCGTACACGCCGCTGCGGCCGTCGCGACGAAACTCGGCATCTTTGACATGAAAGGCTTTGATCCGCGAATGGTAGATATCGATATACGCCAGGTAGTCCATCTGCTGGAGGTGCAAATGGCTGGGATCGTAGAGCATATTGCAGCGCGGATGGTTATCTACCCGCTGCAGGAAACGTTCAAAAGTCACGCCATCGTGCAGATCCTCACCCGGATGAATTTCATAGCAAAGATCGATCCCCTGCTCATCGTATAGATCGAGGAGCGGACGCCAGCGCCGCGCCAGTTCATCAAACGCCTCATCAATTCGTGACGGATTATGCGGCGGCCAGGGATAAAACAGAGGCCACGCCAGCGATCCGGAAAATGTCGCATGGGCCTGCAGGCCTAAGCGCGCCGAAGCCACCGCCGCCTGACGTACTTTTTCCACCGCCCACTGCTGGCGTGCCGGCGGATTTCCGCGTAGCGCGGCGGGGGCAAAGGCGTCGAACGCCGCGTCATAGGCCGGATGAACCGCCACCAGCTGCCCTTCCAGATGGGTTGAGAGCTCGCTGATGGTCAGACTATGTTCCGCCAGTCGCCCGCGAATCTCATCGCAGTAGGTCTGGCTCATCGCCGCGCGTTCAACATCAAAAATAGCCGGATGATTACACGGGATCTGTAGCGCCTGATAGCCCAGTCCGGCGGCCCAGGCGGCGATCCCGTCCAGGGTGTTAAACGGCGCCTGCGCGCCGATAAACTGCGCCAGAAAAATCCCCGGTCCCTTCATCGTTTTCATACCCCCTCCTGATAGTTAATACTGCTCTTTCTCGCGATACTGGAAAGAGAAAAGGAAAATCAGCGCGATAACCGCCGCGGCCACCGCCGGGATCCACCAGAAGGTGACCCACGCCTGCGGTACGGTCTGCCCGGCCACCAGCTGGTTATACAGCGCGCCGGAAATTTGCGATCCCAATAGCATCCCGATGCCGTAGGTAAACATGACTATCATGCTTTGCGCCTGGCCTTTGACCTTCTCTCCCGCCACGCGGTCGGTATAGATAAAGCCGACGACAAAAAAGAAGTCGTAGCACACGCCGTGCAGCAGGATGCCGAGATAGAGCAGGAAGCGCCCCTCTTCGCTCACTCCAAGGGCAAAGAAGGCATAGCGCACAAACCACGCCACCATCCCGACCAGCAGCATGTACTTGACCCCGAGACGGCGAAACAGCAGCGGGATCACCAGCATAAACGCGATTTCCGACATCTGCCCAAATGACATCGCGGTGCTGACATCCGCCACGCCGGCATCCGCCAGCCAGGAGGCGGTGTAGGCATAGTAGGTCCCCAGCGGAATCGAGATCAGCGTGGCGCAGAGTGAGAAAATAAAGAAATGGCGCGTCTTGAGCAGCGCAAACGCATCGGCGCAGAGCAGGTCGCGAAACTTCAGCGGAATGCCTTTCGCCGCTGCCGGCGTATGCGGCAAAGTCAGGCTGTAGAGGGCCAGTAAGACCGAACACAGCGCCGCCAGATTAAAGATAGCCGTGGTATCGGAAATTCCGCTCACGCCAATACAAATCCCGGCAATAATCCAGCCGATGGTGCCAAAGACGCGCACCACCGGGAAGGTTTTATCAACATTATTCAGGCTGTGGAAAGCGATATTGTTGGTCAGCGCCAGCGTCGGCATATAGCACAACGTATAGCCAAACAGCAGGCCGATAAGCAGCGCGCCATTGTGCGCGACCAGCGCCTGGGGGACGAACCACAGGATCGCGGCTCCCGCCAGGTGCATCACCGCCATCACTTTCTGCGAAGCAAAGAAGCGATCGACCAGCATCCCCAGCACAAACGGCGACAAAATCGAGGCAATAGGCCCGGCAGAGAACGCATCGCCAATCAGCAGCGCCATATCGTATCGCGTCATCACCAGCCCCAGGGTCACCGACCAGCTTCCCCAGATAAAGAACTGCATAAACATCATTAACGCCAGGCGCGGCACCAGAAACCGGTGCTGCACGCCAACGCTTTCACGTCCTTCCGTCGTTGATACCATTTTGTCCGCCCTCAAAAAGTAATCGATTACAAAACGTCACGAAATAAAAAGTAATCGATTACAAAAAGAAGATCCTGCGCTAATTACGCTAAGCGCGAAGACGATCACAATAAAAGGCAGAACGCCCCGGCGAAGGCCGGGGCAAGGAGGCATTACGCCGGACGGCGCAGCAGCTTAAAGACGATAAACAGGAACAGGATCCATACCGGCAGCAGAATGGCCGACAGGCGCATCCCGTCGATGGTGCACATCAGCACCAGAATCAGCGCAAGGAAGGCAATACAGAGGTAGTTGCCGCCCGGTGCCAGCAGCGCTTTGAACTTCGGCTCCCGCCCTTTTCGACGCTGGGCCGCGCGGAACTTCAGGTGCGCCATGCAGATCATGATCCAGTTCAGCAGCAGCGTTGCCACTACCAGCGCCATCAGCAGACCCAGCGCTTTCTGCGGCAGCAGATAGTTCAGCAGCACCACCAGCGAGGTAATCACCCCGGAGAGGATCAGCGAATTGACCGGCACGCCGCGTTTGCTGACGCGGGCCAGAAACTTCGGCGCATTGCCCTGTACCGACAGACCGAACAGCATGCGGCTGTTGGAGTAAACGCCGCTGTTGTAGACCGACAGCGATGCCACCAGAATGACGAAGTTAAGTGCAGAAGCTACCACGTTACTGTCAAGATTATGAAAAATCATCACAAACGGGCTGCTGTCGGACTTGATTTCCACCCACGGATAGAGCGCCAGCAGCACCACCAGCGAACCGATATAAAACAGCAGAATACGGTACACCACCTGGTTTACCGCCTTCGGAATGCTCTTTTCCGGATTTTGCGCTTCGGCGGCGGTAATACCAATCAGCTCCAGGCCGCCGAAAGAGAACATAATCACCGCCAGAGACATCACCAGGCCATGCCAGCCGGTGGCGAAGAAACCGCCGTGGCGCCACAGGTTGTCAAATCCGGCTTTGCTGCCGCCGTGGCCGCCAAACAACATCCACAGGCCAAAGCCAATCATGCCGATAATCGCCAGCACTTTAATTAAGGCAAACCAGAATTCCGCCTCGCCATACAGGCGAACGTTAACGAGGTTAACGGCATTGATGATGACAAAGAAGGCCGCCGCCCAGACCCAGGTCGGCACATCCGGAAGCCAGTACTGCATATAGATGCCGGCGGCGGTGAGCTCAGCCATCCCCACCAGCACAAACATCACCCAGTAGTTCCAGCCGGAGAGAAAACCGGCAAACGGGCCCCAGTATTTATACGCGAAGTGGGCAAAGGAGCCGGATACGGGCTCTTCGACCACCATTTCGCCAAGCTGGCGCATGATCAGAAAAGCGACGATCCCGGCGACGGCATAGCCGATCAGGACGGCCGGCCCGGCCATCTGAATCGCCGGTCCGATACCGAGAAACAGGCCGGTACCGATAGCCCCGCCGAGGGCAATGAGCTGAATATGTCGGTTCTGTAAACCGCGATGAAGCGTCGGGCCGCTCTCCGCTGTGGCATCTGACTGCGTTGACGCGTCTTTCACGTCTTTCCCCTGTGAGTTTTTATGAAGGGGCACCTTTTAACACTTCTGCTCGCCCGACTTCAAGTTGCAGATGCGTTGATTGCGCGGCAAGGGATGGTGACGAACGGCGGAAAAGGGATACACAGAAGGGGCGAGCGGCGTTGTCCCGCCCCGAATTTTACGATCAGAAATCGTAGCTCATCGATACTTTAACGGTACGTGGCTGGCCCTGGAACAGATAGGTGCCGGTATCATCAATACCTGACCAGTAGTTCTCATTGGTCACATTATCCACCCCGGCACGCAGGACCATCTGGTTTTGATTCTGGTTCAGCGCCAGACGGTAGCGTACGCCCAAATCGAGGGTCGTATAGCTGTCGAGTTTTTTGCTGTTCGCCGCGTCGGCATACTGTGAACCGGTGTGGTTCACCCGTGCGGTGGCCGTCAGCCCGTCAACCGGCTTGATGTCATACTCCGCGCCTAACACCGCGTAGAAGCGAGAAACGCCGATGGCATCTTTACCATCGTTGATACCCTTCGCCGTTTTGGTTTGCTCCGGATCCAGCCACTGAACGCTGCCGTTCAGGCGCAGGCCCAGCGTCGGTTCGCCGAAGATGTTCAGTTCGACGCCGCGGTTACGCTGCTCGCCATCCAGCCCGTAGTAGCCGTTAGCATCGGAGATAGCGTTAGGCTTTTTAATTTCAAACAGCGCCAGCGATCCCCCCAGGGTGCCATAATCAATTTTCACCCCAACCTCATCCTGTTTCGAATGAGCGATCCCGGTGCTCTGCCCGGCATTTGTCGCGGTATTTGGCGCCACGCTCCCCGGCTGCAGCGCCTCGGTGTGGTTGGCGTACAGCGACAGCGTCTCCCACGGCTTGTAGACCAGACCCACCGTCGGCGTCCAGCGGCTCTGGGTATAGCGGGAAGACGTATCTTCCAGACCGGTTTTGTTGCTGTAGTTACGCACCACCACTTTCTGATGACGCGCGGCGGCGGTGAGCAGCAGGCTGTTATCAAAGAAGCCTAGCGTGTCGCTCAGCAGCCAGCCCTGGGTACGGCTGCGTGACGTGGTGAGCGGGTCGAAGTAATTGCCGCCAAAATAGGCGTTATCCGGCATCGCCACATCATGGTTGTCATAGATATTGGTGGTCGGGTTTTTCGCCGACATACGCCAGGCGGTGGCATCGGTTCTGACCTGGGCGGCATAGCCGACGTTGACCTGATGAGAGATAACCCCGGTGTTGAAATTACCCCGTACACCGCCCATTCCGCTGATCGAGTCGATGATGCGGTTGGTATCCAGACGCCCGACGGTAGCATCGCCGTTGCCGTTAACCAGCTTCGGCGCGCTATAGGTGCCGGTTTCATGCGAGTGCTGGCCGCCGAGGGCGCTGTACAACGTCCAGCTGTTGGTCAGGTCATACTCGGCTTTGGCCATACCGAATTCGCTTTCTATATCGCTATAGCCCCACTTCTGGCTGTAGTTTTTGCTGTTATCCGGCAGCGCAGGAACAAAATCGACGCCGCTGATATTGATCCCCATCGTTCCGCCATGGAACGTCTTTTTCTGATAGCCGAAATCAAGAGAGGAGCGCAAACGGTCGCCGCGATAATCCAGCCCCAGTGACCCCAGCGTCGTGCGGCGCCGGTCATTATCAACCGCGCCCTCACCTTCGCGGTGAACTAGGTTCACCCGGGCGCCAAACTGATTATCTTCGCCAAAGCGACGGCCAAGGTCGAGGCTGCCGCCGACCTGAGAATCAGCGGTATAGTCCACGCCAACGCGGGTGGTCGGCACATCATCCGCACGTTTCGGTTCGAGGTTGATCATCCCGCCGACGCCGCTGCTGGCGACGCCATTGAGCAGACCGTTAGCCCCTTTGAAGACTTCAACGCGCTCCAGCATCTGGGTATCCATCACCTGACGCGGCACCACGCCCGCCAGGCCGCCCATGGTCATATCATCGCCATCCAGCTTAAACCCGCGAATGCGATAGGTTTCGGCAAAGTTACCGTAGCCCTGCACCGCCTGTACGCCGGCGTCATTACCGATAACGTCGGCGATAGTTTGCGCCTGCTGGTCCTGAATCAGTTTCGAGGTATAGCCGATAACGCTAAACGGCACATCCATCGCCTTTTGTTCGCCAAGCATACCGATACGGCCGCCGTGGGCAATTTGTCCGTCAAGGAAGGCCGGTACCACCAGGTCGCCGCCGGCTTTAAAATCGCTGCCTTCGGTCGCCTGAACGAGCATAACCTCTTCGTTTTTGTTGCTATCCGCGGTGTTGTCTGCAGCTACAGCGCTCTGGGTAATGGCGCCAATGGTTAACGCCAGCAGCGTTTTGCGCAGCGGGAATGGGGAAGACGTGATGTGCATAATGAGTCCGTGATGAAGATAAATGGAACAAATGGCCCGCTGCCGGGCCAGAATTTTTTATTGCGCGTTCAGGTCGATGCGGACAACGCTGTCCGGACCTTTGGTGGAGTGATCTTTGTTGAACGGTTGTTTAACGGTCACAAACAGCGTCTGCCCCTCGGCATCAAGCAACAGGCTGTTTGGATTCACGGGGATATCCCACTGTTTTTTCAGCGCATAGGTAGTGCCATCGAGGCTGATAACCTTGCCGGACTCGCGCTGGGAGATATAAATCTCATTGCGTTTCGGGTTGAACAGTACCGCCAGCGAGTCGCCCAGGTCGAGCTGCTTAATCACCTTGCCGCTGTGAATATCCAGCACCAGAGTGGTTTTCGCTTTTGAGTTATCGGTGACGAACAGGCGGCCGGTCTCGCTGTCTTCGGCGATATTCAGCAGCAGCGCCGGCTTGTCGCCCAGCGGCTTCCAGCGCTGTTCAATGCGGTTATTGCGCGGGTTGATTACGAGGATTTCCCCGCCGCCGTTGGCTGCATACAGACGTCCGGTTTGCGCGGAATAGTGCAGGCCGGTCATCCATTTGCCGGTATTTTTAATCCGCGCTTTCAGCTTCAGCGTATTGGCATCAACCACCCAGATTTGCGCCGGATCGGCAACCGCCCCCACGTAGAGGGTATTATTCAGCAGCAGGATCTGGCGCGCGCCGTACGGCAGCCCCTTCTCGTTGCGCTCGCTAAACAGCAGGCGCTTTTTGACTTTGCCGGTGGCGGTGTCAATGGCGCTGATGCCGCCGTCAAGCGAGTTGGTGACGAACAGCGTTGCGCCATCCGGCGTTATCTGGACGGCAAAGTTTTTCAGGTCGGTGTAGCTCAGGCCGATGGTCTTCAGCGTTTTCGGGTCGAGCTTATAGACCGCTCCGCCCTGCACGTCTTTAAAACCTTCGGCGCTAGCCACGTACAGCGCATCGCCCCGTGGGCTGAGCGCCATTTCGTACAGCCCCTCGGCCAGTTGACGTTTGAGCGGCTGTATGACGGTCACGGCGTTTTTCTCGGCGACCGGCGGGGTTACCTTAGTGGAAGGGGGTGTGGCGCAGCCGCTTAAGACGGCAGAAATGACCAGAGCTAATACCGGAATGGTGTATTTCATCATTGAAATCCTTAACAAAATCAATAAACCGGTGGTAGCTCTGCGCCGATATTATGTTGTTCCGGCATAGCAAGACTGAACCCCACCCTACGCCTTCGCTGTTTCCTTGTGAGCGGCTCACTGGCGCAGGTTAGTCCATTCTTAGCCTGCAAACAAAAAGAAGAATGAGAACTATACTCATTATCTTATAGCGTGCAAGCCTAATCACAACCGACCCGCGCAAAAGCGATAATCTGCTGAAAACAAGGCGTTCTTATGGGGGGAGCGGCTCTCACGAGCGGGAGAAAACGACAGACCCCGCGCGCTGACCGTACGGGGTAAGGGAAAATACGGGCCACATCCGACAAATCGCACGGCCCGATATACGATCGCTTCAGCACTATAGCGGCCGATGGCGCCGGACTAATAGCGTACCATCACCGATTTGAGTTCGGTGTAATCATCGATAAAGGCGCTGCCGAACTCGCGGCCAATCCCCGACCCTTTCATGCCGCCAAACGGCACCGCCGGATCGAGAAAGGTGTGCATATTCACCCAGACAATTCCGGCGTTAATCGCGTCGGAATAGCGCAGCGCCTTGCGGATGTTCTCCGACCAGACGCTGGCGGCCAGGCCAAACGGCGAAGCGTTAATCCGGGACAGCGCCTCCTCTTCGCTTTGGTAGCCGATAAAACTGCACACCGGACCGAAAGTCTCTTCCTGCATCAGCGTGCTGTTTTCGCTCCGGACCTTCACCGCCGTCGGTAAGACAAAATAGCCGTCGCCGGGCAGCGCTTCGCCGCCGCAGACAATGGTGTCGCCCTCTTCCCGCGCTTTTTCAATCAGCTGCAGCACCTTCTCAAACTGCACCCGATTAGCCAGCGGCCCCATCAGCGTCTGTTCATCCAGCGGTGAGCCGGGACGCAGCGCAGACAGGCGCTGCTTCAGTATTTCCAGCACCGCATCCAGCTTGCCCTGCGGCAGATAAAACCGCTCGGCGGCAGCGCAGATTTGCCCCTGGTTCAGATAACCTGCTTCGATAATGCCGTCCGCCATCGCCTCGGGGGTGAGATCGTCGAGAAACAGCGCGGCGTTTTTGCCCCCCAGTTCGAGGGTGACGCGTTTTCCGGCGCCGATCGCCGCATGCTGAACTTTCTCGCCGGTCGCCACCGAACCGGTGAAGCTGACCTTGGCGCAGGCCGGGTGGGCGATCAAGCGCTGGGCGATTTCACCGCCCGCGCCGTTCACCACGTTAATCACCCCGTCCGGGATCCCCGCCTCTTTCGCCAGCTCCGCAACCCGCAGCAGCGTCAGCGGCGTATACTCGCTCGGCTTCATCACGATGGTGCAGCCGCACACCAGCGCCGCCGCCAGCTTCCAGATAGCGATCATTATCGAAAAGTTCCACGGCACGATCCCTACCACTACGCCAACCGGCTGACGACGAGTAAAGGCCGTGTACTGCTCTCCCGCCATGGACGGGAGCGAGACATCCAGCGTTTCGCCGGTGACCTTGCCTGCCCAGCCGGCAAAGTAGCGCAGGAACGCTACCGACTGATCCAGCTCAAGCATTCGCGCCAGGCCGATGGTTTTACCGGAGCACAGGCTCTCCAGCTGCGCCAGCTCCTCACGATGGCTGGCCAGCAGATCGGCCAGCCTGAGCAGCAGCGTGCCGCGCTGCAGGGTCGGCATCGCACGCCAGGAGTCAAAGGCCTGGCTGGCGCTGGCCATCGCCCGATCCGCCTGCCCGACATCCGCCGACGTTACCCCGGCAATCGCTTTGCCAGTGGCGGGGTTTATCACCGCCAGCGTCGGTCCGTTGCCGGGCAAAGCCTCTCCGGCAATAAACTGCCCGTGCGGTTGGCGTAAAAAAGCTGCTACTTCAGCAAGTAAGGTCACGTCGCTCATCGGTGGCATCCGTTTTTTCAGGAAATGTTCCTCATCACATCACGCCAGAAACAGACTGCCTATCGTTCTAAAGAACGTCATTCTTTCGGACGATATTCAGCGCCCCGCCGCCATGCTGTGATGGAGGTCTTAGCCAGGCGAGACAGACAGGGTAACGCTATGAATATCAAAATCGATGCGCTGAACTACTACGGCGCCACCAAAAAATATCAGCTGCATTTTCCGGCGCTGCAGGATGATATTGACGCCGACGTGGTGATCATCGGCGGCGGCTTTTCCGGTATCAACACTGCGCTGGAGCTGGCAGAACAGGGCATCACCAACGTGGTCGTACTCGAAGCCCGTCATTTAGGCTACGGCGGCACCGGCCGCAACGGCGGCCAGGTCATGGCCGGCATTGGTCACGACATCGAAGCGGTGAAAAAACATGTGGGTAAAGAGGGGCTGGAGACGCTGTTTAAAATCTCGAACCTTGGTGCAGGAATCATTCGCGAACGGATTAAGAAATACAATATCGATGCCGACTTTGTTCCGGGCTACGGCTATCTGGCCTATAACCAGCGTCAGCTGAAGACCCTGCGCCAGTGGGAAAAAGAGTTTAAGGCCGCCACTCCGGATGAGGATATCGCGCTCTATACCGGCAGCGATGTGCAGCAAATTGTGGGCTCCGACGTCTACTGCGGCGCGCTCAAGCATATGGGCGGCGGGCAGATCCACTCCCTGAATATGCTGCTGGGCTCGGCAAAAGCGGCGCATTCATTAGGGGTGAAAATTTTCGAATCCTCTCCGGTCGTAGAGGTGAATTACGGCAAAGAGGTGCGGGTTCGCACGGCGATGGGCAGCGTGAAGGCGGCTAAACTGCTGTGGGCCTGCGACAGCTTCCTCAATAATCTGGAGCCGGAAATCTATAACAAGACGCTGGTGACCTACTCTTATCAGGTCTCAACGGAACCCCTTTCCGATGAGCTGATCGAACGCATCAGCCCGCTACGCGGCGCCTTCAGCGACATTCGCCCGGTCATCAACTACTACCGAATTACGCGGGAAAACCGCCTGCTGTTCGGCAGCGCCACGCGCTACCTTGAATATACGCCGAACGATTTTGCCGCCTGGAATCGTACGCTGCTGGCGGAAGTGTTCCCCTATCTTAAGGATGTCAAAATCGACTTCGCCTGGGGCGGCCCGATGGCCTGTAGCGCGAACCTGTTCCCGCAAATTGGCACCCTGCGCGAGCACAATAACGTTTTCTACGTTCAGGGTTATTCCGGGTTTGGCGTCACCCCCTCGCATATCGTGTGCAAAATTCTCGCCGAAGGAATTAACGGCGGCTCAGATCGTTACCGCCTGATGAGCAGTATTCCTCACGCCACAATCCACGGTCGTGACAGCCTGCGTCTGCTGCTGGTCACCGCCGGAAAACTCATGCATCAAACCGCCGGTTACTGGAAAGGCCGGAGTTAACCAGGAGAACATCATGCAAGCATTTAAACTCGATCAACCGGTTCCTGAACTGCAGCCTATCGGCAGCGTCAGCCTGCTGGGCGCAACGCCAACCGAAGGCGATCCGCAGGTGGCGGGCGCTATGGTTTACGGCGAACCACAGGACGCCTTTACCTGCGGTCTGTTTTCGTCCACTCAGGGGAGTTTCACCATGACCTATCCGTTTACCGAACACGCCACCGTGCTGGAAGGCGAAGTTGAGCTGACCGTCTCTGGCGGCAAGCCGCAGCGCTTCGCCCCGGGCGACAGCTGGTTCGTGAAGCAGGGCACCGAAGTGGAGTGGAAAATCCTCACCCCGCGCTTCGTCAAACACTACCTGGCGAACGTCGAAAGCCGCTAACCAACGCAGACAATCCCCGGTGCCCGGCGGCGGGGATTGTATTCATGCACTGGGTCACAGATTCAACCGCCGTTCTCCACCTTCAGGACGATATTCATTGAGCCGGATGCCAACCTAAATTATGACTATCCGGAATGGCTATTCACTTCCAGCCACTCCCTGCCCTTACCTATCTTGTGCAGAGGTTGACTATGTTCAGTAAAAGACTCGCCAGCCATCTCGAACGCGGCGTCGTCGGCTTTCCTACTACCCTCGCCAGCTCCGTCGGACTGATTATGGCCAGCCCGGTGATCCTGACCGTGACCAGCGGTTTTGGGATGGGCGGCGATACCTTCGCGCTGGCGGTACTGCTGGCGTTTATCATGATGCAAGCGCAGGTCACCACCTTTGCCGAAGCGGCGACGCTAATCCCCACGACCGGCTCGGTATATGACTATATCGCCTGCGGGATGGGGCGTTTTTTCGCCATTACCGGCGCGCTGTGCGCCTATCTGATCGTGCATATTTTTGCCGGCACCGCGGAAACCATTCTGGCCGGGGTGATGGCGCTGGTGAACTTTGAGTCCATCAGCAGCCAGATGGCCGCCCATCAGAATACCTGGATGGTCGGCGTCGGAATGGTGGTGGTGTTCGGCCTGCTGAACGCCATTGGCGTCGAGATCTTCGGAAAGGTCGAAGTCGTACTGACCTTCGGGATGTGGAGCACGCTAACCATTTTCGGCCTGTGCGGAATTTTTATGGCGCCGGTGACCCATCTCTCCGGCTGGTTCGGCACGCCGCTTGATGTCAGCGATCTCTCAGGTCTGTTCGGCTATATCGGCATGGCGATGTTTATGTTCGTCGGCTGTGAACTGGTGACCCCCATGGCCCCGGAAATTAAACACGCGCACCGCACCATTCCTCGCGCGATGGCGCTCGGCCTGCTGGGCGTCGCAAGCTGCATGTTTATCTATGGTGCGGCCATTAACCGTCAGGTCGAGAACGTGGTACTGGACGCGGCCAACAACGTCCACCTGCTGGATACGCCGATGGCTATTCCGGCCTTCGCCGAACGGGTGATGGGCCACGCGGGACAGTACTGGCTGGGCGTCGGCCTGCTGCTGGCGGGCTGCGCGACCATTAATACTCTGATGGCCGCCGTACCGCGGATTATCTACGGCATGGCGCTGGATGGCGCGCTCCCGCGCTTCCTGACCTGGCTGCATCCTCGCTTCAAGACGCCGGTTATCGCCATTGCCATTGGCGTGGCGATACCCTGCCTGCACGCCTGGTATCTGAACGGCAATATCGATCGTATCGTGCCGCTGATCCTCGCCGCCGTCTGCGCCTGGGGCGTCGCCTATCTGCTGGTGACCCTTTCGGTGGTACTGCTGCGTATTCGTCGTCCGGATCTGCCTCGCGCCTACCGCTCGCCGTGGTTCCCGCTGCCGCAAATTATCTCCAGCGTCGGGATTATTATCGCCATCATCAATATCACCCCGCCGGGGATGGACAGCCGCGAAGTGCTGGTGCCATTTGGCATCATGCTCGGTCTGACCGCCGCCTATGCCCTCTTCTGGACGGTGTGCGTCCAGCGGGTCAACCCGTTCCGTCCGGTACCGGTTGAAGAGGTGGTGGAACGCGCGATTGGCAACTATGAGAAACAGAACCAAGGGGAGATGACGCCAGATGCCCTCCGTCCCCTCGTTTAGTACCCCGCTGATGAATGCGGTGCAGCGCGACCTGGCCGGCTGGAACAGCGAAAAGCTCAGCGAGCGCAGTGCGGTGCTGCACCTGAACGCCACCACCGACGTCACCTTCAGCGTTCGCCAGAAAAGGCTGTTTATGGCCAGCATTCACAGCTGCGAATTTGTCGTCGAGGGGCCGGTCACCCGGCCCGCTCAGGGTAGCATTCGCGCCCATCAATCCGGCTGGCTTAAACGCCAGCCGGTGACCTTCCGGGCGGCAAAACCGGCCGCCGATCTCGCCCGTTACCTCAACCGTTTTCCGCGTTTACAGCAGACATTAAGCGAACTGGATTACCGCCGTTTCTCCTTAACCATTGATAATCAGCGCTGGCGCTGCTGCATTGAGCCGTGGGCCGCCAGCGAGGTGGTCTGCAAAATGCCGCCGCTGCGCCGCTATCTGCGTCTCGAAAAACATCAGCGGATGCTGCTGCTGAGCGTTATGAATATGCTGCATCAGGCGATCGGTCAGTGGATGGCGCAAACGGCGACAGAGAAGTGACATCAAAGAGAAGTGAAAAGTAGTCTCACACAGGAGAGCGCTTCTCCGCCTTCCTGGCGGAGAAGCGAAAGGAGATTACTTCAGCCCAAACCGGTGCGCCAGTTCGTCAATCGCCTGGCGCTGAAAGCGGGTAAAGGCCTCGCGCGGTTGCTGTTGCTGAATAAACGCCAGCAGCGGATCCTCAACCTCGGTTTTCACGCCGCTCAACGCCTCCATCACCGCCAGCCCGCAGAACGGTACATAGGATTCGGCATAGCCCCCTTCATGCACCATCACCAGCTTACCGCCGCACAGACGATCGGCCGCCTCCTGCACCCGTTCGGTCATGGCGCGGAAACTATCGCTGTGGAGCAGCATTCGCGCCAGCGGATCCATAGCGTTGGCATCGTAACCGCAGGCGACGATAATCAGATCCGGTTCAAAACGCGCCAGCGCCGGCAGCACGATCGTTTCCAGCGCATAGCGCCAGCCGTCGTCCCCTGCGCCGGCCATCAGCGGAACGTTAATGTTGTAACCTTCGCCGGCACCGGTGCCGCGATCTTCCTCTCCGGCATAGCCCGGTGGGAAACAGCCGTCCTGGTGCAGCGAGATTGTCAGCACATCGTCACGATGCAGGTAGATATGTTGCGTACCGTTGCCGTGGTGCACATCCCAGTCGAGGATCGCCACTTTACCCAGCCCGAACCGCGCCTTCGCCCGCTCCACGGCAATGGGAATGTTGGCAAGAAAACAGAAGCCCATCGATTGATCCGGCAGGCAGTGGTGGCCCGGCGGCCGCGACAGAGAGTAGGCATTATCCAGCTCGCCGCTCAGCACCGCCTCAACCGCGGCACAGGCCAGCCCGGCAGAAAGGCAGGCAATTTCATAGCTGCCCGGCCCCAGCGGCGCCTCTTTGCCCAGCAGACCGCCGCCGCTATCGCTGATCGCCTTAAAGCGCTCCAGATAATGTGCCGGGTGAATGCGGCGCAGATCCTCCTCGCCGGCGGCCGCGCCGCCGCGTAGCTGAAGCTGCGCAGTCAGCCCCGCGACATCCATCAGGTTTTTCATCCGACGCTTGGTCTCCGGCGATTCCGCATGGCCGCCCCCTGCCGGAGGTTGTACCCAGCCGCCGACCGGTAGCGTCACCGCATGCAGGCCGGTACTGTGCCAGAAACAACGTTCATCAAAGAAGAAACCGGTTTTTCTTTTCACTCTATCCTCCCGTTGGCTCACTCTTCCCGGCGGACGATGCCGCCAGAATTAATCCTGCTGAGATCAGCGCGCAGCCGCCTGCCGCCGCAAGCAGCGCATCGGCGCTGGAAAAACGTTGTAGCAGCGCCCCGGCCAGCGCCGGACCGGCCGCCATTCCGCCGCCAATCACCAGATTGATGCTGTTCATCAGGCGACCGTTGTTATCCAGCCCGGCAACGCGCGCGAGAATAAAAGGCAGAACAAAGGTCCAGGTGAATTTGAACAGCAGCGCGGCCAGCGCGAAGCGCACCAGCAGCGGATGACTGACCAGCAGCACAATGCTGAGAATCAGCAGGCCGTAGCCCAGCCAGACCGGTATCCGGTCCGGGCGCCGCGTGCCGCGCAGAGCGGCGCCGCCCGCGCCGATAATGCCGCACACCGTCGCAGCCGCCAGCACCATGCCAATTTGCGCCGCGGTCAATCCCGCCGCGCTGCCGATGGTGCCGATAAAAGTCCACACCGCGCTGAGGCTGATATAAAACGTGAGGATCGCCAGCACCGCGCACAGCTTACGTCGCGGTGCGGCCGCGGGCGGCTGGCGGGAAGAGGCCGACATCGGCTGAAAGCGCTGAGGAAAGGCCGGGACCAGCGGCAGACAGCAGAGCATGATAGCGGCGAGGATCAGATACACCACCTTCAGGCCAAAGCTGGCAAACAGGGCGGGTAACACCAGCAGTCCCACCATTCCCAGCAGCAGTTGTCCCAGCACCCAGAAGGCATACACCCGGGAAGGATTGGCCGTCCCGGCCGCACAGCTGATACACAGGATCATCAGGGTGCCCCCCGCCAGCGAGGCGATGAAGCGGGCGATCAGCAGCGTTTCGTATTGACTGACCGCCGCCGAGACAAGATTGGCGACGAGAAACACCGCGCAGGCGCACAGGGCCACGCGGCGCCAGTTCAGACGACTCATCCACCACCATGCGGGCAGCGTCGCAAGGCTCATGGCGCCGAGTTCGGCGGAGAAAAGATAGCCAATCTCTGCCGGCGTCAGCTGCCATTCGCTGGCCAACTGCGCCGCGACCGCTGGCGCGGTCATCAGAATCCCCGGCGCAACGGCAGCGAAAATGACGATGGCCGCCAGCAGGCGGGCGGTGAAAACCAGCCCGGACGGCTGGGATAACAGCTTTTCGGCAACAGGCGTACTCGACATCGTGGTGCGTGCTCCAGTCAAAAAAGTCTCCCCCCGGGCAGCAGTCCAGGGAGTGATACCGTCAGGCATCAGGAAAACGCCGCGGTCGGCGGCGCGCGCGGGATGCGATGAGTCAGATTACAGATGCAGCGTGCGCTGAGCGGATGGCATCCAGGTTCGGGAAACGAGCTCGGTACGATTGACCACTTCGGTCTTGGCAAAAATATTGCGTAGGTGGGTCTTCACCGTGGAGAGAGAAATATCCAGCTGACGAGCAATCAGCTTATTACTGGCCCCTTCGCGGACCATGCCAACAATTTCACGCTCTTTCGCCGTCAGCATCGCCGGCAGATCTTCCTCTTCCTGGAGACAATCGTGGATGGCCAGCTCCACCAGCGGTAGCACCGCCTGGGCGCGCAGACGCTCTTCGCTGGAGAAAGCGACGTCGCGCATTAAGGAGATACCGGCAATAATCCGTCGGTCGCGGCGAATAAACACTTCGGTCATGTCGCGAACATTATTCGGCAACATAAACTCATGATAGTAATGACGGTTACGGTCACAGAGGCCTGGCGTCATCGCCGCCATGGTAATTGCCTGATGGCTAAAGCGGGACGGCAGCAGCGGATCTAACGGCTGAAAACACTCCAGATATTGCTGGTGCGTATTCGCAGAAATATTATGCAAAATATAGTGTTCTGGTTTTAAACGATGATTGACCCGATAAAACACCGCCGACGACAGTGGAATTAACTGTGAAATAGTCTGTAAACAACGGGCAATTATCGCATCATTACGACTGGCTTTTAATAAAGCAGACATGATCCCCTCCCGTCGAGGTGAAAGTGCGTTAAACGCGGATGACCAACGATACAAGAAGCATACATTTCACATTTAAGTAACACAATCATTAACATATTAACAATGTGATATTGGTTGCAAAATTTTATTTAACACACTGTTATTTAAAACATTATTATTGCGCATAGCGTTGTGTTATCGACCTAATATTAAAACATAAACAAAAGTTATTAACTTTATCCCCTGGCGCCGCGCGCTTCACATTCTCACGCTTTTCAGCGCCGAACTCGTCCTTTAGAACGATAGTCTTTTTCAACGACTCCTCTATACCTGATAAATAACACTCAGGTCATTTTCATCAGGCGCTTAACTCTGCAGGGAAGCGTAGGTTTTTCTGCTGCCCAAACAGGACCGCAGGCCGAAAAAATTAACCGGAGACGGAGTGCTGCCCCGCGCCAGAATGGCAAATAAAATAACTTAACCGGACAGGATCAAAACGATGCTGAATATCGCCGCACTACGCCAGCAGCAAATTCCGCTGGCTATGGAGCCTCGGGCAACGGTGCCCTTTCATCTTTTGATCAAACCCATTGGCCCGGCCTGCAACCTTGCCTGCCGTTACTGTTATTACCCACAGGGCGATACCCCGGTGCGGAAAATGGACGATGCGACGCTGGAGTCGTTTATCCGCCGCTATATTGCCGCCCAACCGGCCGGGGCCCGGGAGATTAATTTCGTCTGGCAAGGCGGCGAACCGCTGCTGGCCGGACTGCGGTTTTATCAGAAGGCGCTGGCGCTGCAGCAGCGCTATGCCCCCGCGGGCGTCACCATCAGCAACAGCCTGCAAACCAACGCCACGCTCATCAACGATGCGTGGTGCCGCCTGTTCCGGGAACATCACTTCACGGTCGGCGTCAGTCTGGAAGGCAGTGAAACACTGCAAAACCACCATCGTCCGGATAAACGCGGCCAGGCCAGCTACCCGGCGGCGCTGCGCGGCATCGCTCTGCTGCACCGGCATCAGGTGGAATTTAATTTACTGGTGGTGGTCCACGACGAGATGACCCGGCACGCGGCCTCCATTTACGACCATATTGTCAGTCTTGGCGCCCGCTACCTGCAGTTTCAGCCGCTGATGAGCGAAGGCGATGCCCTGGCGCAGGGCTACCGGCTCAGCGCCGATAACTGGGGGCGCTTTATGGTCGCTATCTGGCGCCAGTGGCGTAAGCGCGACGATATCGGGCGGGTTTTTGTGATGAATATTGAGCAGGCGTGGGGGCAATATTTTAGCCATACCAGCGCCACCTGCGTCCATGCCGCTCGCTGCGGCAGCAACCTGGTGATGGAGCCCGACGGCCGGCTCTACGCCTGCGATCACCTGATTAACGACCGGCATCATCTTGGCCAGCTCGACGACCGCCCGCTGGCTCAGGCGGTGGACAGCGCGACCCGCCTGCCCTTCGGCAGCGAAAAAAGCCGACGCCGGGAGTGTCAGCAGTGCGCGGTAAAAATAGTCTGCCAGGGCGGCTGTCCGGCCCATCTTAACGACGCCGGCTACAACCGGCTGTGCGCCGGCTACTTCCATTTTTTTAGCGAAATTCTTGCTCCGCTGCGCCCCTACTCCCGCGATCTGAACGGCCTGCGCGCCTGGCGCGCCCGCTTTATCGACAGTCGGGCGACGCGCTAACCGACATTTTTCCATGGTCGCGCCGCCTTCATCTTCGGGCGCGATGAATCCCCGATCCTGAACAGGAGACCCGGTAGTGAAGAAAAAAACAGTGGCCGCCGCGCTGAGCATGATCCTCTCCGGCGCAGCGCACAGCGCGCAAACCGAGCGCCCCAACATCATCGTGATTATCGCCGACGATATGGGGTATTCCGATATCAGCCCCTTCGGCGGTGAAATCCCGACGCCTAACCTGCAGGCGATGGCCGAACAGGGCGTGCGCATGAGCCAGTACTACACGTCGCCGATGTCAGCCCCTGCCCGTTCGATGCTGTTGACCGGGAATACTAACCAGCAGGCCGGCATGGGCGGAATGTGGTGGTATGACAGCACCCTTGGCAAAGAGGGGTATGAACTGCGCCTCACCGATCGCGTCACTACCATGGCCGAACGATTTAAAGATGCCGGCTATAACACGCTGATGACCGGGAAATGGCACCTCGGCTTTGTACCCGGCGCCACGCCAAACGATCGGGGCTTTCGCCACTCGTTCGCCTTTATGGGCGGCGGCACCAGCCATTTTGACGATGCGATACCGCTGGGTACCGTCGAAGCCTTCCACACCTACTACACCCGCGACGGCCAGCGGGTTTCGCTCCCCGCCGACTTTTACTCCAGCGAGGCCTACGCCGCCCAGATGAACCAGTGGATCAAAGAAACGCCGTCGGAACAGCCGGTTTTTGCCTGGCTGGCCTTTACCGCCCCCCACGACCCGCTGCAGGCGCCGGATGAATGGATTTCCCGTTTTAAAGGTCAGTACGAGCAGGGCTATGGCGAAGTTTATCGCCAGCGAATTGCCCGTCTGAAGGCGTCAGGTATTCTCCATGACGACACGCCGCTTCCTGGGCTGGATCTCGATAAAGAGTGGGCGGCACTGACGCCGGAGCAGCAAAAATACACCGCGAAAGTGATGCAGGTATACGCCGCGATGATTGCCAACATGGATGCGCAGATCGGTACGGTGATGGAAACGCTGAAGCAAACCGGGCGGGATAAAAATACGCTGCTGATCTTTTTAACCGATAACGGCGCTAACCCGGCAGAAGGCTTTTACTACGAATCAGAACCCGCGTTCTGGAAGCAGTTCGACAATCGCTACGAGAATATTGGCCGCAAAGGTTCGTTCGTCTCCTATGGCCCGCACTGGGCGAACGTCAGCAACGCCCCTTACGCGCGCTACCACAAAACCACCAGCGGCCAGGGCGGCATCAATACCGACTTTATGATTGCCGGGCCCGGGATTGTCCATAGCGGCAAAATCGACGCCACCACCATGGCGGTGTATGACGTCGCGCCCACCCTCTATGAGTTCGCCGGTATCGATGCCACGAAAGCGCTGGCGAAAAAACCGGTCCTGCCGATGGTCGGCGTCAGCTTTAAACGCTATCTGACCGGCGAAAGCTTACAGCCGCCGCGCTCCCGCTACGGCGTCGAGCTGCATAACCAGGCGGCCTGGATTGACGGTGACTGGAAGCTGCGGCGGCTGGTAAAAACCTTCCCGCAGGCGGGCGACGCGCCGTGGGGGCTGTTCAATCTTAAGCAGGACCCGCTGGAAACCCATGATGTCGCCGCACAATATCCGCAGCGGGTGCAGACCATGAGTCAGGATTACGCGGCGTTTGCCGGTCGCACCATGGTGGTTCACGCCGACGGCAAAGCCATCGACTATGTCGGCATCGACGCGAAAACCGGTCGCTACCTCGCGGTGGATCCTCAGACCATGAAACCCGTTGCGGCGCCACAGGCGATACCGGCGCCGCAGCACGATTGATTCATCCGGCGATCGTTCTTTCGGGCGATAGCCGGGAGCATATCCCCTTTCTAAGGTACAAAGCAGGCGTGTTGGGAGAGAAACGATGAGTAGAGTGGTAGTGATTACCGGCGGTGGCACCGGGATTGGCGCCGCCTGTGCACGACTGATGGCGGCGGCGGGCGAGACGGTGTTCATTACCGGCCGCCGTCTTGCCCCTTTGCAGGCGCTGGCGGAAGAGACCGGCGCGCTGGCGCTGGCGGGCGATGCCGCCAGCGGCGATGAGTGGCAGGCTCATCTGCTGCCGACGATTCTCGAACGCGCGGGCCATATCGACGTTTTAATCTGTAGCGCGGGCGGCATGGGCAACGGCGCCGTCGTGGAGACCAGCGACCGGCACTGGCGTGCGGCGCTGGAGAGCAATCTCAACAGCGCGTTTGCCAGCGTCCGCGCCTGCCTGCCATCGCTGATTGCCCGACGCGGCAACGTGCTGTTTGTCGCCTCGATCGCCTCCCTCGCCGCCGGACCGCAGGCCTGCGGCTACGTCACCGCCAAACATGCAGTGATGGGCCTGATGCGTTCAGTCGCGCGGGACTATGGCCCGCAAGGCGTACGCGCCAACGCCATTTGCCCCGGCTGGGTGACTACGCCGATGGCCGATGAGGAGATGCAGCCGCTGATGGACGCGCAGGGGATCAGCCTTGAGCAGGCCTATCAGCAGGTGTGTCGCGACGTCCCGCTGCGCCGCCCGGCCAGCGCGCAGGAGATTGCGCTCGCCTGCCAGTTCCTCTGTTCCCCGCAGGCGTCGATTATCAGCGGTGCGACGCTGGTTGCCGACGGCGGCGCCAGTGCGGTTGATGTCCCGACGCTGGCATTTGCTTAACGTTCTTACACAACAAGGATCTCACATGACTTCAGAAGCCGTATTTATTCAGGTCGGCGCGCTTGCGGACGGCTTTGCGCCTCACGGCAACGTGCTGCCGGTTGCCTCTTTGCCCGGCGGAAAGCCACTGACCTTTTATTTGGCCGACGGCGCCCGTCATCAGCTGACGATGGCCGATGACCACGCCCTGCTCTGGGACGGGCAGCCCGTTTCCGGGCGCGTGACCGCCATTCGCCCCGATGTACTGTTTATCGATTTTCTCGATCCCGGCAAGGAGAACGCCAGCATCAGCGCGGTGTGCAACCTGACGCAAAATAACGCTACCCTGGTCTACGGTCAGCTGCCGACGGAGCAGGCCGCGCGCCTCGATGCGTTCAGCCGCGTCGAGCAGGGGCTGCCGCTGACGGCAGTCGAAGCCCGCTTCCATTTTGCCCGACTGAACCGCGAGCCGGGACCGCTACCGACCTTCACCCGCGCGCTGGTGGGAATGCGTAACCAGTACACCTACAGCCCGACCGAACGCTACGAGCATATTTATCTCAACGATAACTTCTATGCCTGGCAGTGTCTGGAGGGTGTGGAGAAAGGTCTGGCGGATGTCGATCGCTGTCACTATGTGCAGGTGGCGGACGATCTGACGCTGTTCGTCTGGCGCGAGAAAATCATTCCGACGCTGGGCGTGATCCTTATCGATCTGCAGCAGATGCGCACCGACGGCAAGATTCTCGGCTATCAGGGAAGTGATTTTGCCGCGCTGAGCAATTTCCCGGTCGGGGCCAGCGCGCAGATTCTGAATGTGACGAACCATTCTTCCTGAGCGTAACGCCGGAGCCTGGCGGCTCCGGCACGTCGTCGTCAGGCGCTGGCAATCTCCAGCCGCGCCAGTTGGGCGGCATTCAGCGTCAGCTGAGCGGCACGAGCAAAGCTCTCGACCTGAGCCACGCTGGTGGCGCTGGCAATCGGCGCGGTCACCCCTTCCCGGCCCATCAGCCAGGCCAGCGCCACTTCGCCAGGTTTGGCATGATGCTGGGCGGCAACCTCTTCCAGGGTATCGATAATCCGCATTCCGCGCGGATTAAGGTATTTCCCGATGCCGCTGCCGCGCTGGCTTTGCGCCAGATCGGCCTGTTGACGGTATTTACCGGTCAGGAAGCCGGAGGCGAGGCTGTAGTAGGTGACGACGCCTATTTCCCGGCTGATGCACAGGTCGCACAGCGCCCCCTCAAAAGCGGAGCGGTGATAGAGGTTGTATTCCGGTTGCAGCACCTGCCAGGCCGGCAGCCCCTCTTTCCGCGCCACTTCCAGCGCCGCGGAAAGCTGCTGGGCATCCAGGTTAGAAGCCCCCGTCGCGCGAATTTTCCCCGCCTGCTGCAGCGCGTGAAAAGCGCTCAACGTCTCGGCAATGGGGGTTTCCGGGTCCGGCCAGTGGGCAAAATAGAGATCGATATAATCGGTGTTCAGACGGCGCAGCGAGTTTTCCACGGCCTGCTGGATCCAGGCTTTCTTCAGCCCTTTTTGCCCGGGCAGCCCTAAATCAGAGCCCACTTTGGTGAAGATTTTTACCTTATCACGCATCCCCGGACGCGCCTGCAGCCAGCGGCCAATCAGGGTTTCCGACTCGCCACCCTGGTTGCCATCCGCCCAGCGGGAGTAGACATCAGCGGTATCAATGGCGTCAAAGCCGTGGTCGACAAAAGCATCAAGAATGGCAAAACTGGTTTTTTCATCGCAGGTCCAGCCAAACACGTTGCCGCCGAAGACCAGCGGCGCGATGGAAAATCCGGTTTTGCCCAATGGACGTGTATTCATGCCGTTCACTCCTTATCGCTTATATTCTGCATCCTTCGCCAGGCCGCAAGGGGCGGGAAAGAACTATGAGTGGAGAGTCAGAAAAGGAATCTTGCGGCGGGCCCATCCGTGCCCGCCGGACGCATCACAACATTATGTCCCGGAATAGACGTCAAAGCTAAAATATTTACCCGACAGTTTTTTATAGGTTCCGTCGGCAAGAATCTGCGCGATCGCGCGGTTAATTTCCTGACGCAGCGCATCGTCCTCTTTACGCAGGCCAATCGCAGCGCCGGCGCCAAACAGCTTATCGTCCTGCAAATGACCGCCAACAAAGGCGAAATCTTTGCCCTGCGGCTGCTGCAGGAAGCTGTAGTCCGCCATCATTCCGGAGAGCACCGCGCCATCAATACGCCCGGACTCCAGATCCCGCACGACGCTGTCAGCGCCCTGATAGGCCACGATATTAATTCCCGCCGGACGCCAGTGCTGGTTGACGTAAGTCTCCTGCGCTGAGCCCTGCTCCACGCCGATCGTTTTGCCTTTGAGCTGCTCCGGCGTATTGCCGGTCAGCGTATTTTTACGCGCCACGAGGAACACCGGGCCGTTATATAGCTTGTCGCTAAAGCCAATCTGCTCTTTGCGTTTCTCGGTCATATACATGCCGGAGAGAATCGCGTCGAATTTACGCGCCTTCAGCGCCGGAATAATGCCGTCGAAGTTGCTTTCCACCCACACGCATTTCGCCTGCAGCTGCTGGCAGATGGCGTTGCCTAAATCAATATCGAAACCCGCCAGTTTGCCCTGCGGGTCTTTCCATTCAAACGGCGCAAAAGTGGGATCGACGCCAAAACGAATTTCTTTTTGTTCTGCGGCCAGCGTCGATGCGGATGCCATCAGCGCGACCCACAGCAGTAGTGATTTTTTCATTATTTACGAGCTCCAGAGATCAACGGCAGTGTGTTTCAACTAACCGGGCGAAAAACGACGCCCCGGTGGTAATAATGTCATCGTTAAAGTCATAGCCAGGGTTATGCACCATGCAGCCGCCTTTATCGCCCTTCTCGCCGTTACCCAGCAGGAAATAGCAGCCCGGACGCGCCTGCAGCATAAAGGCAAAATCTTCGCTGGCATTCATCGGTGAAATGGATTCCAGCACCTGTTCGCTACCAAAGAGTTCCGTCGCTAATGCTTTGGCGAACGCGGTCTCCTCCACGCTATTGGTCAGCACCGGGTAGGAGTCGTAGACCTCAATCTCGCTGGTCGCTCCGTAGCTTTTGGCGGTAAATTCGGTGATGTCGTGAATCCGTTTAATCAGCAGGTCGCGTACCTCCTGCTTCATCGCCCGCACGGTCAGTTCCATCACCGCGCTTTCCGGGATCACGTTAGAGGCGATGCCCGACTGGAAGGTGCCGACGGTGACAACGGCGGTTTCCCCCGGCGGCACGTTACGCGCGACGATACTTTGCAGGGCCATCACCAGCGCCGAGCCGGCGAGAATGGGATCGACCGCGCGCTCCGGATGGGCGCCGTGGCCGCCGTAGCCGTGAATGGTTATCTTGACGGTATCCGCCGACGCCATAAAGTTGCCGGCGTAGAAGCCCAGCTTGCCGACCGGCAGTCCAGGCATATTGTGCAGCGCAAACACGCAATCGCAGGGGAAGCGTTCAAACAACCCGTCTTTTATCATCAGGTCTGCGCCGCCAATCGCCTCTTCCGCTGGCTGGAAAATCACATGCACCGTGCCGTTAAACTGGCAGGCCGGCGAGGCAATATATTTTGCCGCCGCCAGCAGAATAGTGGTGTGACCGTCGTGGCCGCAGGCGTGCATTTTCCCTGGTACGGTGCTGGCCCAGGGTAATTCCGTGGTTTCAAAAATCGGCAGTGCGTCCATATCGGCGCGCAGCCCGATCGTGCGCGATGAATGCCCTTTCGTAAGCGACCCTACCAGCCCGGTTTTCCCCAGCTCGCGGGTCACCGCATAACCCCACTCCGCCAGTTTTTTCGCCACCAGCTCGCTGGTATTAAACTCTTCCAGACTTAATTCCGGATGGGCATGTAAATAATGACGGATCGCAATCATCTCTTCTTCAGCTGCTTTAATTTCTGGAATCACAAAATTGCTCATGCCGGTCTCCGGGAAATAAGAAATAGATATTCTGATTCATTCAGGCTTCAGGTAAACGGTTGTCGAAAAGTGGGATGCCAGAACCCCAAAACGTGAAGTATGAAGAATAATCTCAGACTCAATAACTTATCTGGATAAGCGTTTAATGCAAGCAAGATTTCTGATTTCCGGCGTGCGCTTCATCTCATTTACTAATGATTATTCAGCAAGTTACCGGCAATGCGAAAAAGAGTAAGGCGTTCAACAGAATGTAAAAAAGGCCAGCAACACCATGCTAATAAACCTTATTTTAATAGTGACATAGCCCACAAATAAGGCAAAATTTAAATATAAACTTTTAATTATTGGATTGTTAACGAGTTTTTATTCTACGATCGCCACGCTTAAATCAGCGTATTAAATACCCGCATTTCCTCAGGAGGCGCCATGTTGCGGGCAGCGAGCATGCCGATAGCGCAGGCAGCGAAATCACCACGACATACCTGAAAATGATTCACGACGCCTCCTCCGGAACCAACGGAAAAATAAACGCGCGCCATAAGATGGACGCAGAATAGCGTAGAACTCAAATATGAAATATCAGGCTCTTTTCCTGGCGTCAGCGCTGGCGCTGGCAGGCTGTAGCGCCCAGGGTGATACCGCCAGCCAGCAGCGCGCCAGTATTCAAAAAATACGCAGCGAAACGCTGAGCAAACTCTATTCTCTCTACCCGGAAGCCCGTAGCGATATCCAGCACGCCGATGGCTATGCCGTATTTGCCAGCAACAGCAGCAAAATTCTGGTATTAGGATTTGGCAGCGGTTACGGCGTGGTTAAAGATCTCCGCACCGGCAAAGATACCTATATGAAAATGGCTCAGGGCGGCGCCGGGCTGGGGATGGGCGTGAAGCAGCAGCGCACCGTACTGGTGTTCCACGATAAAGCGGCACTCCACACCTTTATTACCCAGGGCTATATGGTCGGCGCAGACGCGAATGCTGCGGCGAAATATGATGATAAAGGTGTCGCGCCGGTCGCCGCGTCGGCAAGCGGCGTCGCAAAGGATACCTCTTCGCTGCCGTCGAAAGTGAACGTTTATGAAATTACCGAGAAAGGGCTGGCCGCTCAGGCGATGCTCAACGGCTATAAGTACTGGCCGGATGAGGCGTTGAATAAAAGATAGATTGCACGGGATAACAGATCACCCGGCGGTAATCCCCTCTCCCTGAACGGGAGAGGGTTTGCCCGAGGGCGGATTCGCCCCTGCAGCATCGGTGCGAAATTAATGCGAAAGGACGCCGTTCACCAGAATAGACGTAATGATGCCGGTGGCCGCCGCAATCAGGACATAGTTGCCGTTAATATACGACCAGCGCTGCCCCTGCGGAGGCGGCGGCAGGCCGCGATCGTTCCAGTTGCTGACCCGATAATCATTCCCGCGATAACGCTCCGGCGCAGGTTGCCCCTTACGGAAGTCATGCCCGTTCCACGCAAAGTGGTCTTGTTCATGACGTTCCTGATGCGACTTCCCTTGTGCATGATTATTGCCGCGATTGTCGCCGGGGTTGTGACGATCCGAGCCGCGATTATCCGCGCCCTGACGATGGCTGTCGCCGTTGCCCTGAGGACCATTATTACCCGGTCCCTGCTGACGATTGCCGTCCGGACTACCGTGCCCAGAGCCGTTTTGCCACACCTGCTGTTGGCCTGGGTTACCGTTGCCGTTCGGGCCGTCGGCCCAGGCTAACGAGCTTAATGCGCAGGACAACATAACGGCCAGAGAAATCATTTTTTTCATTGTACACCTCCTGATATGCCTCCTTTTTACCGCCGGAATGTGGAGAAAGAGTGAGTATCAGGATATCCAGGACAATTCCTGGCATTATCGTTCGCTATCAACGCCGCGAGGGGCGTCGCCGCGACGTCATCACCGTCGCTGCCGATGAGGGGCAAAAAAAAGGCCGCTTTCGCGACCTTATTTTATGCAACGCTACCGGAATTATTCGGTGACTTTATTTTTCAGCTCTTCCGCACCCTGCTTGGTTTTATCCCAGCCTTTTTCGGTGGCGGCTTTAGTCTTATTCCAGCCTTTTTCCGTCCCTTCTTTGGTCTTATCCCAACCCTTCTCCGTCCCTTCTTTGGTCTTATTCCAGGTTTTTTGAGCACCTTCGCTCACCTGGCTGCCGACGCTGTCGCTTTTACCTTGCGCCGCGTGTTCGGCTTTCAGCTTCTGCTCTTCGCCCTCGTTCTGGGCCTGGTGCAGTTTTTCTTTCGCCGTATTCGCCCCTTCATGGGCCGCCGCGACGGTATCATCAGTTGCGTGTGTTGTCGCAGCAAAAACAGGGGCTGCTACCAGAATCGCAGATAACGCAATCATTGCTTTTTTCATCATTTCCTCTCTAACGTGCTTAATGTTATGAGTCATCAACAGCATGGCATAACATTCCGGTCATGACTTTAGGGATAGTTCTTAAAACCAGAGCCGTCTATTTTTCCCATTTTTCAGTCTTACTACCACGCTATTCAGGATGCACCAGCAAATTCCAGTAAGTTGTTACATTTTATGAAAATGCTTTTTCATATACCTGCCGTTTATTTTTATACGCGAATAATTATCAAAATCATTATATTTATAAATATGCAAACGGAACTCAAATTATGGCAAGAAAATCAGTAAGTTCACTCATTCTTACTGCCTTAATCTCGATCCCCGCGCTTAGCTACGCGACGCAATATCCCCTCACGGTTACCGACCTCGATGGCCGTCAGATAACGCTCCAGCATGAACCCCAGCGCATCATCCTGCAAGATGGACGGGATCTCATGTCGCTGGCGCTGCTGGATCGGGACAACCCGTTTCAACGCGTTGTGGCCTGGAACAACCTGGCGAAAAAGCAGGACGTGGCGACCTGGAAAATGCTGCAGCAGAAGTGGCCGCAGTCAGCAGCCATTCTTGATATGGGCTTTAGCGACAAAGGCAACGTTGACCTGGAAAGCGTCCTCTCCCGCCAGCCCGATCTGATGATTGCACAGCTGCGCGCAAAGCCGGCGCTGACCGAAAGCGGGGTGATCGGCAAACTTACCGCACTGAAGATTCCGGTGTTATTTGTCGATTATGAAGTCAATCCTTCCCGCGATACCGCCCCCAGCATCGACCTGTTAGGTCAGGTGCTTAACCGTGAGAGCAACGCCAAAGCTTATACCGATTTCTACCGCCGGCACCTGCACGCTATCGAGCAGCAAACGGCCACAATCACCCCAAAAGCCACGGTTTTCGTCGAAGCGCTGGCCGGCAATAGCGACGCCTGCTGCTTTACCCACGGGCACAGCGGTTGGGGCGGATTAGTGGAAGCCGTCGGCGCCACTAATGTTGGCTCCCAGCTGCTTCCCGGCGCCTCCGGATTTGTATCGCTGGAAAAAATTATCAGCATGAAGCCCGATGCCTACATCATGACGGGTTCGAAGCGCGGCAACAGCCAGGTACTGCCGCTAGGCTACCAGGTCAGCCAGCAGGAGGTTAATGCCCAGGGTGAAGCGCTGCTGGCGAGAACCGGCGTCAGCGATATCCCGGCGGTAAAAGCGAAGCGGGCCTACGGGGTTTACCACCATTTCTATAACCATCCGTGGAATATCGTCGGCATGGAGTACCTGGCAAAAGATATCTACCCGCGGGCGTTCACTACCCTGAATCCCGATGAGACGTACCACGACATCGTGCGTCGCTTTACCTCCCTGCCAGACCTGCCGTTCGTTTTTTCCTGGAAACAAGGTGAGTAACCCGCATGAGTTCGACCACTGAATCCGGCATCCGCATACGGAATACTGGTACCGACGGCGTGATGGCCCACTATCGCCAAATTCTGCGTCGCCGCATCGCATTGATGCTGCTGTTGTTGCTGCTGATTGTCGCCTCGCTGCTACTCGATTTCGTGCTCGGGCCGTCAGGCATGTCGCTACATACCCTATGGCAAACCCTGACGAACCCCGGCAGCGCAGCGGCCGGAACGCGGGTCATTGTCTGGGATATTCGTATGCCCTACGCGCTGATGGCAGTGGTGGTGGGCCTTGCTCTGGGCCTGGCCGGCGCAGAGATGCAAACGATCCTCAACAATCCGCTCGCCAGCCCTTTTACACTCGGCGTCTCCTCAGCGGCGGCGTTCGGCGCAGCGCTGGCCATCGTGCTGGGGATTGGCCTTCCCGGCATTCCCAACCAGTGGTTTACCTCCGCAAACGCGTTTCTGTTCGCCCTACTGGCCGCCCTGCTGCTGGACGGCATTACCCGCTGGACCCAGGTCGCCACTTCCGGGGTCATCTTATTTGGTATCGCGCTGGTATTTACCTTTAACGCCCTGGTATCGATGCTGCAGTTTGTTGCCAATGAGGACACGCTACAAGGCCTGGTGTTCTGGACCATGGGCAGTATCGATCGCGCCTCCTGGCAAAAAGTGGGGATTTTATTTGCCGTCCTGGCGGTCGTGATGCCACTTTCCATGCTGAATGCGTGGAAGCTAACCGCGCTGCGCCTCGGCGAAGATCGGGCGATGAGTTTTGGCATCAACGTCCGTCGTCTGCGTCTGACCACGCTTTTGCGCATTAGCATCTTATCGGCGCTGTCGGTGGCCTTCGTTGGCCCAATCGGCTTTATTGGCCTCGTCGCACCGCACATTGCGCGCCTGGTTTTTGGTGAGGATCACCGCTTTTATCTGCCCGCCAGCGCCTTTATTGGCGCGCTGGTGCTATCGCTCGCCTCGGTGGCGTCGAAGAATCTGCTGCCCGGCGCGATCATCCCGGTAGGGATAGTCACCTCGCTGGTCGGTGTTCCCTTCTTCCTGAGCATTATTTTACGCCATCGGGGGAACGTATGAGCCTGCACACCCCAGCGGAATCGGGACTGGCGCTCGGCCATTTCAACGCCGGTTATCCGAAACGTCAGGTCATTCACGATCTGACTGTCCCTCATCTACCGTGCGGTAAAATCACGGCGCTTCTGGGTCCCAACGGCAGCGGGAAATCGACGCTAATGCGGGCGATGGCGGGCCTCGGCCCGTCGACGGGGGAACTGTCACTGGCCGGAGAAAACCTGCTGACGCTACCGTTTGCCAGACGGGCAGAAAAAGTGGTCTATCTACCGCAAACGCTGCCTGCAGGCGTGCATCTGCACGTGCTGGAGTCAATTATCGTCGCCCGGCACGCTGCCGGAGGCGTACGTTCTGATAGCGAGGCGGAAGTCATGTCCCTGCTGCGCCAGCTGGGTATTGCACATCTGGCGTTAAGCTACCTGGACCAGCTTTCCGGCGGGCAAAAACAGCTCGTCGGCCTGGCCCAGTCGCTTATCCGCCAGCCGTCATTACTCCTGCTGGATGAACCGCTCAGCGCGCTGGATTTGAACTACCAGTTTCACGTGATGGACCTGGTACGCCAGGAGACCCGCCGGCGCAATATCATCACCCTGGTGGTGGTACATGATATTAATATTGCGTTGCGCCATGCCGATCATGTGCTGATGCTGAAGGAAGGCCAGCTGCTGGCCGACGGCGCGCCGTCGCAGGTGATTACGCCGGAGATACTTGCGTCGGTCTATGGCGTGCGCGGCCGGATTGAACCCTGTTCTCAGGGGATAATGCAGGTGATTATCGACGGTCTGGCAGAGGGATGATAAGACGCTGGCCAGGCACGTGAGTTGCCCGACCAGCGCCCGCTTAACGGCGTACGCAAACGACAGGTTAATGATCGAGATAAAGGTAGTTTTCCCAGCTTTTCATGCGGATCAGGATCTTCCTGATTAGCGACAGGTGCTCTAAATGGCCGGAGTAAACCGCCGCTTCAACATCGGTTCCCTGCGGCAGATGGTAGTTTTGTAGCCGCGTATCCGTCACCCGGAAGACCACCAGCGCCCGACCGCGGGTATCCAGATCGCGAGTTGTCAGCAATGTCCCCTGTCCCTGAAACTGACTCTCGCCAATCGCCGGCAGCACCTCGGTCACCTCGGCGTGAAATACCGTCCCCGGTACCGCCGGGAACAGGAGCTCGGCCTGCTCGCCTTTTTCCAGACGCTGCAACGAATTCTGGCGGAAGGCCGCCACGAACTCACGTTTGTCCGCTTCTCCCGTCGGGACAAAGGTCATCACCGGCTTCAGACCGAGGGCTGTCGACATCGTCCCGGGGCGTAAACCGACGGTGCTGACGTAGCCATCTGACGGGGCGCGAACGACGGTATTTTCCAGTTTAAACTCCGCCGCGCGCAGCTGCGCCAGCAGCGAGGCGACTTTGGTGTTTTCGCCGTTGACCACCGAATTCAGGTTATTGTGCGCCTGAACTACGCTCGCCTGAGCAGCGGCGACCGCGGCTTCATCGGCCTTCCAGCTCTGACGGCGGGTATCCACCATCTGATCTGAAAATGCGCCTTTGTCGTGGCCCGCCTGGAAGCGAGCATATTCCCGCTGCGCCCGATCGCGCAACGCTATCGCTTTTTGGAGATCGGCCTGGGCACTGTTGAGAGCGGCGTTGAGCGACAGCGCATCCTGGCTGGCCGCTTTGACCTGCGCTGTCAAATCATCAACCTGCGCCTGAAAGGGCGTCGGGTCGAGGGTGAACAAGACGTCCCCCTTGTGCAGCATTTGATTCGGCTGCACCGGCACGCTCATCACCCGGCCGCGCGTTTGCGAGACAACAGGCACCGTGCGAAAGACCTGTTTACCTATATCGGTGTAGGGGAAGTTATAGTTCATTCCCAGAATTAATGCGCCAATCAGTACCACCCCACCTAATACGGCGGTAGGCACCGTCCATTTATTCAGCGGAATACGGAAAATTTTAAATATCGCAATACTTAATGCGGCATAACACAGGAGCAGCAACGTTTCCATTATTCAGCCCCTTTATTATTTATATTGACTGCGGCACGCTGTTTCACCACATTTAATTCCTGCTGAAGGGTGTCCAGACGAGTGCAGGCCTGTTCCAGGCGATGATGCAGGTCGCTCTGTTCTTGCGCCATTTTTTGCATCCCCCAGCCGCGGTCTTCACGCCACAGAGTGGCCCAAATCCACAGCAGCGGCCACAGGATATGCAGTGTAAACAGGCTCACCCATCCGGCGTAATGGATCGCATCCTGATGCGGATGATTTCTTTTTTTAGCAATTTCATAGGGGATATCGTGAATCACAATTACCCCGTAAAACAGGATCAGGACTACCGCAACGAGGATAGCCAATGCAACATAATCCAGGGTCATAGAATAACTCCAGAGAGATAATTAAATTAAGCCGTAAGCGGAATGAAGGCGTCACGACGCCGGGGAAATAATTAAAAATAATTTTCCATGCGAGTATTAATCAGAATTTTTCAGGGATTTTCCGGTCAATGGAAATAAGCTGCCCTTTTTTCACCGTAATATATCCCCCCTCTTTCAGCGCCGCCAGCACCTGATAGACATAGCTTCTTGAAAGATTCGTTCGTTTGATAATAAAAGCGGACAAACTTTCGCGCTTGCCGGTATCAATTTCGCGGCGGTACAGATAGCGAAAGAGCATCGATTTGATGGTCTGGAACCCCGACAGATTGCCTCTTTCATTGCTGACATCCAGTACGAAGATGCCCATATAAACCAGAATTGTCGTCAGCTCTTTCATGTACTGCGGCGACGAATGATAAAAAATACGTTCAAAATCGCTGGCGGTAATTTTGCTAAAGCGACAATTTTCCTGGCAGCGGTAGAAGAATCTGGCCGACGGACAATAGTGCTCCAGCAGGCCCAGCGGCATATTTTCAATAACAATACCCAGCAGATTTTGCTCATCATCTACGGCAAGGGTCACCTGCCCTTGCCGCAAAAAGTAGATGAACCCTTCTGCGGGCTGGAAACGCTCGCCGCTGGCCAGCTCAAGATCTTCACCGCAGGCAATAACCTCTGGCAGATGGCTTGTCAGCTCCAGCGACTGGTAAAAAGCGTGAATATTGCCAAAACGACTCACCATCTTTAAATACGCTCTCCCTCGCTCGCCGGCAGTGGGCAAATCATTGCTTCACAAAATATAGCGAAGAACACCAGGCAGTAAAAGTCCACAGCTGGAGTTCTGCCTCCGGGAACGATGCTCCCCGCTTCCGTCACGCCGTTTTTTGTCCTGCTTCTCACTTTATCGATCGCAGCGTTTCGTTCATCGGCGGGCTATGCTTAAATAAGCTAAACCGGTTTAATTAAGTTTAGCATTGAGGTGAAAACAGTATGAATGCAAAAGTTTGGGTGCTTGGGGATGCGGTAGTGGACCTGCTGCCGGAAAGCGGCGGTCGCCTGTTGCAGTGTCCCGGCGGCGCACCGGCCAATGTGGCGGTAGGTATCGCCCGCCTGGGTGGCAACAGCGGGTTTATCGGCCGCGTCGGCGACGATCCTTTTGGCCGCTTTATGCAGCAAACTCTGCGCGAGGAGCAGGTGGATACCCGCTACATGCGCTGCGATCCGCAGCACCGGACCTCTACCGTGGTGGTCGATCTTGATGGCGAAGGGGAAAGAACCTTTACCTTTATGGTGCGCCCCAGCGCGGATCTGTTTTTACAGCCGGAAGATCTTCCGCCCTTCGCCGCCAACGAATGGCTGCACGTCTGCTCCATCGCGCTCAGCGCCGAACCCAGCCGCAGCACAACCTTCGCGGCGATGGAGAGAATAAAATTAGCCGGCGGTCGGGTCAGCTTTGACCCCAATATCCGCGCGGATCTCTGGCAAGACCCGGAGCTGCTGCACGCCTGTCTCGATCGCGCGCTGCGTCTGGCAAACGTGGTAAAACTGTCCGAAGAAGAGCTGGCGTTAATCAGCGGCAGAGACGATTTAGTCGAAGGGATAACCGCCCTGACCCAGCGCTACCAGCCTGAACTTCTGCTGGTCACTCAGGGTAAAGCCGGGGTGCTCACCGCTTTTCAGCAGCAGTTAATCCACTTCTCCGCGCAGCCGGTGGTCAGCGTTGATACGACCGGCGCAGGCGATGCGTTTGTCGCCGGGCTGCTTGCCAGTCTTGCCGCGAAGGGAATGCCAACGGATCCCGCGGCGCTGGAACCGGCAATCATGCAGGCGCAAACCTGCGGAGCGCTGGCCACTACCGCCAAAGGGGCGATGACCGCCCTTCCCTACCAGCACGATCTTAACCTCTCATTTTGATCCTTTCGGGCTGCTCTGGCGGCCCACTTTGTTGCATCCATCACATTTATTAAATCGGTTTAGCAATTTATATTCACAGATGTTAAAGGTCATGTTTAACATAGCGCCTAAACCGGTTTAGCAAAAACACAATAATGTCAATTTTACGTTTGGGATGCGACCTACATGTATAAAAAAAGCACACTCGCGGTTGTTATTACTTTGCTCACCGGCGCGGCCTCAGCTCATGCACAAACGGACCTCAGCAGTATCGAAGCCCGTTTGATCGCCCTGGAAAAACGCCTGCAGGATGCCGAAAACCGGGCGCAGACCGCGGAAAACCGCGCCGAGTCGGCGGAGAAGAAAGTCGAGCAGCTCACCACCCAGCAGCAAAAAACCCAGGACAACACCCAGCAGGTAGCCCAGCGCACCGCCCAGCTGGAGAAAAAAGCCGACGAGAAAAGCGGGTTTGAGTTCCACGGCTACGCCCGCTCCGGCGTAATCATGAATGACTCCGCCGCCAGTACCAAATCCGGCGCCTATATGACACCGGCGGGGGAAACCGGCGGGGCCATTGGCCGTCTGGGGAACCAGGCCGACACCTATGTCGAAATGAACCTCGAACATAAGCAGACCCTGGATAACGGGGCAACGACGCGCTTCAAGGTGATGGTGGCCGACGGCCAAACCACCTACAACGACTGGACGGCAAGCAGCAGCGATTTGAACGTGCGCCAGGCTTTCGTCGAGCTGGGTAATCTGCCCACCTTCGAGGGTCCCTTCAAAGGTTCAACCCTGTGGGCCGGGAAACGTTTCGACCGCGACAACTTTGATATTCACTGGGTCGACTCCGACGTGGTATTCCTCGCCGGGACCGGCGGCGGTATTTACGACGTGAAGTGGAACGACAGCCTGCGGAGTAACTTCTCTTTATACGGGCGCAACTTCGGCGATATTGATGATTCAAGCAATAGCGTGCAGAACTACATCCTCAGCATGAATAACTTCATCGGCCCGGTGCAGGTGATGGTCAGCGGGATGCGGGCGAAAGATAATGATGAGCGCAAAGATACCAACGGTAATCTGGTCAAAGGCGATGCGGCAAATACCGGGGTACATACGCTGCTCGGTCTGCACAACGACAGCTTTTACGGCCTGCGTGAAGGGACCAGCAAAACGGCCCTGCTCTATGGCCACGGGCTGGGTGCCGAAGTGAAAGGCGTCGGTTCCGACGGCGGGTTGCGCCCGGGAGCAAATACCTGGCGCTTCGCCAGCTACGGCACCACGCCGCTCAGCGAGAACTGGTTTATCGCCCCGGCGGTGCTGGCGCAGAGCAGTAAAGATCGCTATGTCGATGGCGACAGCTACCAGTGGGCGACGCTCAACCTGCGTCTGATTCAGGAGATCACTCAGAACTTCGCCCTTGCTTACGAAGGCACCTACCAGTACATGGATCTCAAACCCGAAGGCTACAACGACCGCCATGCGGTGAACGGAAGTTTCTATAAACTCACCTTCGCCCCCACCTTTAAGGTCGGTAGCATTGGCGATTTCTTCAGCCGTCCGGAGATCCGTCTCTACACCTCGTGGATGGACTGGAGCAAAAAACTGGATAATTACGCCAGCGATGATGCCTTAGGCAGCAGCGGTTTTAAATCAGGCGGTGAATGGTCGTTCGGTATGCAAATGGAAACCTGGTTCTGACGGTTAGCGCCTGATGCCAGAAACACCGGGGCGGCGGCGAGTCGGCCATCGCCCCGGACACAATAACGACGCAGAGACTGCGCCCCCGTAAACCCGGGACCACAACACGATAATTATTACGCATTCAGAGGGTACTATGGATTTTGAACAGATTTCCCGCTCGCTGCTTCCGCTTCTGGGAGGTAAGGAAAACATCGCCAGCGCCGCGCACTGCGCCACGCGCCTGCGTCTGGTGCTGATCGATGATGCGCTCGCCGACCAGCAGGCTATCGGCAAAATTGAAGGCGTAAAAGGATGTTTTCGCAACGCCGGACAGATGCAGATTATTTTTGGCACCGGGGTGGTGAACAAAGTTTACGCCGCGTTTATTCAGGCCGCCGGCATCGGCGAATCCAGCAAGTCGGAAGCCGCCGATATCGCGGCGAAAAAGCTTAATCCGTTCCAGCGTATCGCCCGTCTGCTGTCAAACATCTTTGTACCCATTATTCCGGCTATCGTAGCCTCCGGTCTGCTGATGGGCCTGCTCGGCATGGTGAAAACCTACGGCTGGGTCGACCCGAGCAACGCTATCTACATTATTCTGGATATGTGCAGCTCGGCGGCGTTTATTATTCTGCCGATCCTGATTGGCTTTACCGCCGCCCGCGAATTTGGCGGTAACCCCTACCTTGGCGCGACGCTCGGGGGCATTCTGACCCACCCGGCGCTCACCAACGCCTGGGGCGTGGCCGCCGGTTTCCATACCATGAACTTCTTCGGCCTTGAGATTGCGATGATCGGCTATCAGGGTACGGTGTTCCCGGTGCTGCTGGCGGTATGGTTTATGAGCATTGTTGAGAAGCAGCTGCGCCGCGTCATCCCCGATGCGCTGGACCTGATCCTGACGCCGTTCCTGACGGTGATTATTTCCGGTTTTATCGCCCTGCTGATTATCGGTCCGGCGGGCCGCGCGCTGGGAGACGGCATCTCATTCGTGCTCAGTACGCTGATTACCCACGCCGGTTGGCTGGCTGGGCTGCTGTTTGGCGGTCTCTATTCGGTTATCGTGATTACCGGTATTCACCACAGCTTCCACGCTATCGAAGCCGGACTGCTGGGCAACCCCGCCATCGGCGTCAACTTCCTGCTGCCGATTTGGGCGATGGCCAACGTTGCTCAGGGCGGCGCCTGCCTGGCGGTGTGGTTTAAAACCAAAGATGCCAAAATCAAAGCCATTACCCTGCCATCGGCGTTTTCTGCCATGCTGGGTATCACCGAGGCGGCGATTTTTGGTATCAACTTACGCTTTGTGAAGCCGTTTATTGCAGCGCTGATCGGCGGCGCAGCGGGCGGCGCATGGGTCGTCTCCATGCACGTCTATATGACCGCGGTCGGCCTGACGGCGATTCCAGGCATGGCTATCGTGCAGGCCAGTTCGCTGCTGAACTACATTATCGGGATGGTCATCGCCTTCGGCGTTGCCTTTGTCGTCTCCCTGCTGCTGAAATACAAAACGGACGCGGAATAATGTCACTTCCATCACGCCTGCCTGCGATTTTGCAGGCCGTTATGCAAGGCCAGCCGCGCGCGCTGGCCGACAGCCACTATCCCCGCTGGCACCACGCGCCGGTCACCGGGCTGATGAACGATCCCAACGGCTTTGTCGAATTTGCCGGGCGCTATCACCTGTTCTATCAGTGGAACCCGCTCGCCTGCGATCACACCTTCAAATGCTGGGGGCACTGGAGTTCTGCCGATCTGCTGCACTGGCGGCATGAACCGATTGCGCTGATGCCGGACGAAGAGTATGACCGCAACGGCTGCTACTCAGGCAGCGCGGTGGATAACAACGGGACGCTGACCCTGTGCTACACCGGCAACGTCAAATTTGCAGACGGCAGCCGGACCGCCTGGCAGTGCCTGGCGACGGAAAATCCCGACGGCACCTTCAGCAAAACCGGCCCGGTCCTGCCGCTGCCAGAGGGCTATACCGGCCACGTGCGCGACCCGAAAGTCTGGCAGCATGAAGGCCGCTGGTACATGGTGCTGGGTGCGCAGGATCGGCAAAAGCGCGGCAAGGTGCTGCTGTTCAGCTCCGCAAATCTCCATGAGTGGACGAGCGAGGGCGAAATCGCCGGCGCCGGCATCAACGGACTGCACGATGCCGGTTATATGTGGGAGTGTCCGGACCTGTTCCCGCTTGGCGACCAGCATATTCTGATTTGCTGCCCGCAGGGGATTCCCGGCGAGGAAGCGCGCTACCTCAACACCTATCCGGCGGTGTGGATGGCCGGCGGCTTCGATTACGCCAGCGCCGCCTTCACGCACGGCGAGTTGCACGAGCTGGATGCCGGATTTGAGTTCTATGCCCCGCAAACCATGCAGACAGCCGACGGCCGTCGGCTGCTGGTTGGCTGGATGGGCGTACCGGACGGCGAGGAGATGCGCCAGCCGACGCGGGCCAACGGCTGGATCCACCAGATGACCTGCCTGCGCGAACTGGAGTGGGTGGACGGCAAACTCTATCAGCGCCCGCTGCGCGAACTGAGCGCCCTGCGCGGCGAAGTCCGCAGCTGGCAGGGCAACGTTCTGCCGCTGGCCCCGCTGGAAATCGCCCTCGATACCGCCGCTGACGACGCGTTTAGCCTCGATTTCGGCGGCGCGTTGACTCTCGAGCGCGATAGCCACGGCCTTCGTCTGGCGCGGCGCAGCCTCGCCAGCGACGAAATGCTCTATCGCTATTGGCGCGGCACGGTTCGCTCGCTGCGGATCTTCATCGACCAGTCGAGCGTGGAGATTTTCATTAACGACGGCGAAGGGGTGATGAGCAGCCGCCTCTTCCCGGACTATCCCGCACAGCTGGTTTTCAGCGGCGCGACGCCGGTAACATTCTGCTACTGGTCGCTGGAGCCATGCATGGTAGAATAAGCGTTTTAAATTCAGGCGCATGTTGTCGTGATGAAAACCAAACGCGTTACCATTAAAGATATCGCCGAGCTGGCGGGTGTCTCGAAAGCCACCGCCAGCCTGGTGCTGAACGGTCGTGGCAAAGAACTCCGCGTGGCGCAGGATACCCGCGAGCGCGTGCTGGCCATCGCGCGAGAACAACATTATCAGCCCAGTATTCACGCCCGCTCGCTGCGCGATAACCGTAGCCACACCATCGGTCTGGTGGTGCCTGAAATTACCAACTACGGGTTTGCCGTCTTCTCTCATGAGCTGGAAATGCTCTGCCGCGAGGCGGGCGTTCAGCTGCTGATCTCCTGTACCGACGAAAACCCCGGCCAGGAAACCATGGTGGTCAATAATATGATTGCCCGCCAGGTTGACGGGCTGATCGTCGCCTCCTGTATGCACAACGACGCCGATTACCTCAAGCTCAGCGAACAGCTGCCGGTGGTACTGTTTGACCGCTGTCCCAGCGACAGCACGCTGCCGCTGGTGATGACCGACTCCATCAGCCCAACGGCGGATCTGATTTCCCGCATCGCGCCTCAGCATCGCGACGAGTTCTGGTTTCTCGGCGGGCAGCCGCGTCTGTCGCCCTCCCGCGATCGTCTGGCAGGGTTTACTCAGGGGCTGGCAAACGCCGGTGTCGAACTGCGTCCCGAGTGGGTGATTAACGGCAACTATCATCCGAGCTCCGGCTACGAGATGTTCGCCGCCCTCTGCGCGCGTCTCGGGCGGCCGCCAAAGGCGCTGTTCACCGCCGCCTGCGGTCTGTTGGAAGGGGTGCTGCGCTATATGAGCCAGCACCATTTACTGGATTCCGATATTCATCTGGCGAGCTTTGACGATCACTATCTCTACGATTCGCTATCGCTGCGTATCGACACCGTCCAGCAGGATAACCGTCAGCTGGCCTGGCACTGCTACGATCTGATAAGCCAGCTGATCGACGGCAACACGCCTGAGCCGCTACGGCGCTACCTGCCCGCGACGCTGCAGTTCCGCCATCGTTGATTCGCCAGGCGTTTTTAAATGACCAACTTGAATGAGACCGTGCGCGCGTATCTCTGCCGGGTGGCGGCTAACGCCTGACCCGGCCGACGAAAACCAAACACCGACCCGGCAAGGCATTAGCGCCACCGGGTGATAGCAGAGAGGGTCTCTTGAATGGAACATCCCTGGCCTTTACCTCCCGTTAATAGAACACGCTCACGCATCCAGCCCGCTAATCCGCACCAGATGCACGGTGAGCCACAGCAGCTCGTTGCCGCCGAGGGTGATATCGAGCTGGGCCTTGACGTAATCGCGGATCCGCAGCGCGCAGCGGTAGGCCTCCGGATACTCCTTAATCACCTGCACCAGCAGAAAACTGTCCCGCGCGTCGTCCAGTTCCCCCTCCTGTAAACGCTGGAGGAAGAACTGCATATGGACCAGAAAGCGCGAGTAGTTAATCGATTCGGTGTCTATCTGCTGCTTAAAGTGGTACTGCACGAGATTAAAAATATCCTTCAGCATCTTCACCGACTGCATGGTCTGCGCCACGTCGTCACCCTCGCTCTGGCCGTTAACCAGATGAAAAGCGATATTTCCGGCCTCCTCCTCCGGCAGTTCAATCCCGTACTGCTGGCGAATAATCGTCACCGCGTCGCTGGCGACGCGGAACTGCTGCGGATAAAAACGTCTCACTTCCGGCAGCAGACGGTTTTGAATGGCGATCCCTTTGCGGCTGCGTTCGATGGCGAAGGTCAGGTGGTCGGCGAGGGTAAAGAAAATCTGCTCGCGAACCTTGCTGGCAAGCTGCATATTGGCGCGGGAAATAATCATCGCGGCCATTTCGATGACCTCGTCCGGGATGGCGGAGAGCGCCTCGAGATAGCCGCTGCGCGCGCCAAGCGCCTGGGTCACGAATCGCTTCTCTATCTTCTCCGGATCAATCTCATCCCCGGGTCTGCTGTTGAAGCCAATGCCTTTCCCCATGACGATAACCTCCCGGTCATCGTCATCCATAGAGAGCACGAGGCTATTATTGAGCACCTTCTGAACAATCATCTCTGCGACTCATCGTGGTTGCCGTTTTGCGCGATGACATCCTTATACCACCAGAAGCTGCGTTTACGGATCCTTTGCAGACGCTTCAGGTCATCCTCACCGCGATCGACATAAATAAAACCGTAGCGCTTGGCATATCCCTGATGGGTGCTGACCACGTCAATTGCCGCCCACGGGCAGTAGCCCATCAGCTCGACGCCGTCGGCAATCGCCAGGCGCATTTGCTCAATATGCGCCTGTAAGAAGGCGATGCGGTAATCGTCATTCACCGTCCCGTCATGCTCGAGCTTATCCGGCGCGCCCATGCCGTTTTCGCTAATCAGAACTGGCAGACCGTAGCGCTCGCACACTTTGCGCAGCGTCAGGCGCAGCCCCACCGGGTCGACGACCCAGCCGTAGGGGGTTTTGCCGACCCACGGGTTTTCCGCCGGGCGATAAACCCCCTCTTCGCCCAGCATAATTTGCTGGTCGCCCGCGCGAGGCGCAACGTCTGCACCGTCGCCCCGACTGGCGGCAATAGTGGCGGTGGAGTAGTAGTTAATGGCGATAAAGTCCGGCCGCCCCTGCTGCAAAATCAGCGCATCCTCTGGCTGCACTTGCGGCGCGAGGCCGCGATCCTGCATATAGGCCCACGCCAGGGCGTTGTAGCGGCCATGCACCGCCACATCCAGAAAGCTCCAGCAGCGCAGCGTCTCCCAGTTATGCGCGGCAATGGCATCCTCCGGTTTACAGCTTTCGGCGTACATCGAGGTGGTATTTATCGCCGGGCCGATACGCACTCCGGGAAACTCGCGGTGGCACAGGGCGAAGATCTGCGCCTGGGCCAGCATCATATGGTGATTTTGCTGGTACAGCGCCTTCTTGTCCGGCAGTGGGCGATCGGCGGGCACGCCAATCGCCCCGGGGTGGAGGATCATGGTGTTTTGTTCGTTAATCGTCAGCCAGAGCGGGACTTTAGCGGCAAACTCGCTGAACAGCAGCCGGGCATAGCGCACGAAGGCCTCCCCGGTGTTGCGGTTCAGCCAGCCTCCTTTGAGCTCCAGCGCCCACGGCAGGTCGAAGTGGTACAGCGTCACGATGGGGGTGATCCCGTGGCGCGTCAGGGCGTCGATCAGCCGATGATAAAAGGCCAGCCCGCCCGGATTCACCGGGCCGTCGCCGTCCGGGATCACCCGCGACCAGGCCACCGAAAAGCGGTAGGCCTTCAGCCCCATCTCCGCCATCAGCGCGACGTCTTCCTCCACGCGATGGTAGTGGTCGCTGGCGATGCGGAAGTCCGCCGTTCCCGGCGGATGGCTGAGCATATCGACCACCGACGGCCCTTTACCGTCTTCATTCCACGCGCCCTCAACCTGATAGGCCGAAGTGGACGCCCCCCACAGAAAACCATCCGGGAACCGGGCCTGCTGTTGATAAATCATGCCTGTGCCTCCTTAGCGGATTGCACCATCAGCGGTTCACCGTAATCCACCTGCGCGGCGGCGGTGAGGCGCAGAGAGTGCCGCTCATCGCCGTTGACCACAATCACCGGGGTAATCAGGTCGTACCCGGCCTGCTCGATGGCCGAAATATCGAAGCGGATCAGCGCCTGCCCGGCCTCCACGCTATCGCCCACCTTCAGCGCCGAGCTAAAGTGCTGGCCGTTAAGATTGACGGTGTCGATACCAATATGGATCAGCAGCTCAAGACCGCTGTCGCTCTGCAGGCCAACCGCGTGGCAGGAGGGCAGAAACATCATCACCTTGCCGCTAAACGGCGCGCGCAGCACCCCTTCCTGCGGACGAATCGCCACGCCCTCGCCCAGCAGACCGCCGGAAAAAACATCGTCGTTCACTTCGCTGAGCGCCACCACCTGGCCGCGCAGCGGACTTAATACTTCAAACTCGCCCTCGCTTTTCGCGCTGACCGCGGGCTGCGGCGCCTCGCTCACCTCCTCTTGCTCCTGCGGAACCTCTTTGAAGGCGATAAACCAGGTCAAGGTAAAGGTCACCACGATGGAAATCGCGCAGGTCACCAGCGCATGGACGATATTCATCGGGTTTTCGCCGATAAACGCCGGCAGCGCCGCCAGTCCCGGGGAGACAAAAGCGTAGCGTACCAGCCCGCTCACCCCGGCGTAGACCCCGGCACAGCCGCCGCCGATCATCGCGGCAATCAGCACCCGGCGGAACTTGAGCAGCACCCCGTACAGCGCCGGTTCGGTGATCCCCAGCAGCGCGGTAAAGCCCGACGAAGAGGCCAGCTGGCGCAGGTTGCTATTTTTGGTTTTCAGCGCCACGCACAGCGTCGCCGCGCCCATCGCCACGTTTGATGCCAGCATCCCCGGCCCGTTAATCATCTCGTAACCGCTTTTACTCAGCTGACCGGTGGCGATCGGCGTCATCGCCCATGCGGTACCGGTAATGATCAGGAAGGGCTGCAGGGTGCCCATCAGCATCGGGATCAACCAGCTGGCGTGGCGATCGATAGCCCCCGCCCCCGCGGCAACCAGGTCGTTAAGCAAAATGCCCGCCGGGCCGACAACCACCAGCGCCAGCGGCGCGGTAATCAGCAGAATCAGCATCGGCTTGACGAAAAACTTGATAATCGATGGCGACACTTTTTCGGCAAAACGCTCCACCCACGACATCAGCCACACGGTCAGAATGATCGGCAGCACCGACCCGGCGTAATCGGAAAGCAGGACGTTGATACCGACAAAATCGACCGCTTTACCGGCCGCCAGCATCTGGCCGATGCCGGGATGCAGCAGCACGCCCGCGAGAGTCATCGCCAGAATCGGGTTGCATTCAAACTTCAGCGACGCCCCGTAGGCCAGCAGCACCGGCAGGAAGAAGAAGGCGGCGTCGGCAATGATATTGAGCAGTTGCCAGGTCGAGCTGGTTTCGCTAATCACGCCGGTAAGCTTGAGAATGGCCAACAGCGCTTTAATCATCCCCGCGCCGGTGATCGCCGGGATCACCGGGGTAAATGTGGTCGAGATGACGCTGATAACCCGCGCAACGATGCCGGTCGGTTTGGCGTTTTTATCGCCGCCGGTCGGGCTTTTCTTCTCAGGCAGGGCCTTATTGAGCAGGCGATAAACCCGCTGCACCTCATTGCCGATAACAATCTGGAACTGGCCGCCCTTCTCCACGACGCTGATCACGCCGGGGATAGTGCCAATCTGCGCATCGTTAACCTTCGCGCGGTCGTTGAACTCCATGCGCAGCCGGGTCGCGCAATGGGTGAGCATGCGGATATTCTCCGCACCGCCCACCGCGTGGAGGATTTTGTCTGCTGTTTCGTTATAGTTCATAGTGTTCCCTGGTGTTGGGGCAAAAAAAAAGACCAAAACAGAGACGCTCCCCTTGGCGGGAGAGCATTTCTATTTTGGTCTTGCCTGCTTTCGCAGTAGCACGCCATCATAAAAATGGGTTATTTCGGCGGATTATCTAAGCGTCCCTGCGCAATGACAACGGCGACCGGACAAAAGTGTGAGCTGGATTAAGTAAATTCTTAAGTGAAGTTCATCCGAGGGCCTGCTGACGCAGCCAGCTCTGTAATAGCTTACCGTTGGGGGTCATATCGCTATCCTGACGCACGCAGAGATAGTAATCCCGGCCATCATCTATCGCCGTATCGAAGATTTTCACCAGCTCGCCGCTCTTCAGATAGGGGGCGATCAGCGGCTCGCGCATCAGCGCACAGCCCAGCCCGGCCTGCACCCCCGCCAGGGTCAGCAGGCCATCTTCAAACAGCGGCCCCGTCGAGCGCGGCGGCCGTTTAACCCCCTGCTGCACAAACCACTGGTTCCATGTCGTGCGCTCCTCGTCGTGCAGCAGCGGCATCTGCAGCAGCTGCTCCGGGGTATCGATATGCCCGTGCAGACGCAAAAAGGCCTGACTGCATACCGGCACCATTTTACCGGAAATCAGCTTTTCGCTTTGATAGCCCACCCAGTGACCGTTGCCAAAGCGAATCGACATATCGGAAGCATCGCTAAGGTAGTTGCGGTGGTTCGCGTAAACCACGTTGATTTCGGTATGCGGATTGGCGTGCACGAACGACGGCAGACGGGGAATAAACCAGCCCATGCCAAACAGCGGGATCAGGCTGATCGTCACCTGCTGGGTTTGCACCTGATCGACCAGATGTTCGGTGGCCTGGCGCAGCACGTTAAACGCCGCGCGGATCGAACGGTAATACTCCCGCCCCTGCTGGCTGAGGGTCAGCCGCCGCCCCTGGCGTTCGGTAAGCGGGATCTGCAGATAGCCTTCCAGCACCTTCAGCTGGTGGCTTACCGCCGAGGGTGAAATCGCCAGCTCCTGCGCCGCCAGGGTCACGCTGCCCAGGCGGGCGATCGCCTCGAAGGCGCGCACCGCCCGCAGCGGCGGATCGTTGGCTAACGTACTCTCAGACCAACTAACCGGCCCTTCTGACTGTTCTGTTTTTTTCATATATTGATTTTCTTAGCGTATTTCACTACTCGATGCTTTATTTAATTATATTAAAAATCATAAAGATAGTTAACAACGCATTTATCATAAGAAAGAATATATGCGTATTTTACAATTTAATTCATTTGTTGGATGGTAGCTATTATTTGAGCATCTTGTCGGAAGAACCAGTTGGACACACTCATACAACAAATCATCAACGGGGTCATGCTCGGCAGCATCTACGCCCTGATCGCGCTCGGCTACACCATGGTGTACGGCATTCTGCGCATTATTAACTTTGCCCACGGCGATATTCTGATGGTCGGCGCGTTAACCACCCTTTCCGGGATGAACGCGCTGAATGCCCATTTCCCCACTCTGCCGCCGCTGGCGCAGCTGGGGCTGGCGCTGCTGCTGGCCATGGCGGTCTGCGCCCTGCTGGCGATGGCGGTCGAGCGCTTTGCCTACCGCCGCCTGCGTAACGCTCCGCGCCTGGCGCCGCTGATCTCCGGGATCGGCGTCTCGGTACTGCTGCAAACCGTAGCGATGATCGTCTGGTCGCGCAATCCGCTGATGTTCCCGCAGATCCTGCCGATGGATCCGATCGCCGTGACCCGCGGCAGCGAAGCGCATCCTCCGGCGCTCATTACCGTCACCGGTATCGTCACCGTCACGCTGGCCCTCGCGGTAATGCTCGGCCTGTGGCTGCTGGTGGAGTACACCCGCTTAGGTCGCGGCATGCGCGCGGTGGCGGAAAATCCGCGCATCGCCACGCTGATGGGGGTGAACCCCAACGCGATTATCATCCTCACTTTCGCCATCGGCGGCGTATTCGCCGCGCTGGCTGGCGTGATGATGGCCAGCAACTACGGCAGCGCCAGCTTCTCCATGGGCTTTCTGCCCGGCATTAAAGCTTTCACCGCCGCGGTGCTCGGCGGCATCGGCAATATTCGCGGCGCGATGGTCGGCGGCCTGCTACTGGGCCTGATCGAATCCCTGGGGGCCGGCTATCTCGGCGACCTGACCAACGGCGTCTTTGGCAGCAACTACCAGGATATCTTCGCCTTTATGGTGCTGATTCTGGTGCTGGTCTTCCGCCCTGCCGGTTTACTCGGCGAACGCGTCGCGCACCGGGCCTAGGAGAAATATTATGACAACGGCACAACTCGATACACCCGTCGTCTCCCGCCGCTTCTGGTCCGGGATGACCCTGTTCGTCTGCGCGCTGCTGGTGGCGCCGATGGTCGCCAGCCAGCTCGGCGGCAACTACTGGGTGCGGGTCATCGACTTCGCCCTGCTCTACATCATGCTGGCGCTGGGGCTGAATATCGTGGTCGGCTACACCGGCCTGCTGGATATGGGCTTTATCGCCTTCTATGCCGTCGGCGCATACCTGGCCGCTCTGCTGGCCTCGCCGCATCTGCTGGAGGTGTTCCCGCTGTTAAATAACCGGTTCCCGGAGGGCCTGCACACCTCGTGGCTGGTGATTATTCCGCTTGCCGCGCTGGTGGCGGCAGGCTGCGGGATCGTGCTGGGGGCGCCGACGCTGAAGCTGCGCGGCGACTACCTGGCCATTGTCACGCTCGGTTTTGGTGAGATTATCCGCATCCTGATGCGCAACCTCGACCGCCCGGTCAACATCACCAACGGCGCAAAAGGCATTTCCGGGGTCGACTCGCTGAACCTGTTCGGGCTGAAGTTTAGCGGCGTCTATCACTGGTTTGGTTTTAAAGTCCCGGCGCTGTGGCTGTGGTACTACCTGCTGATGCTGGTGATTGTGGCGATTATTTTCGTCTGCCTGCGGCTACAGCATTCGCGCATCGGCCGCGCCTGGCACGCCATCCGCGAGGATGAAGACGTCGCCCGCGCAATGGGCATCAATCTGCGTAACTACAAACTGCTGGCTTTCGCTATCGGCGCCTCGTTCGGCGGCGTGGCGGGGGCGCTGTTCGGCGCATTTCAGGGCTTCGTTTCGCCGGAATCCTTCACGCTACAGGAGTCAATTGCGGTACTGGCGATGGTGGTGCTGGGCGGGATGGGTCATATCCCCGGGGTGATCCTCGGCGCGGTGCTGCTGACCGCGCTGCCAGAGCTGCTGCGCAGCCAGGCGGCGCCGCTGCAGCAGGCGCTGTTTGGCGAAGTGCTGATTGACCCGGAAGTGCTGCGCCAGCTGTTCTACGGCCTGGCGCTGGTGCTGGTCATGCTCCTGCGCCCTCAGGGCATCTGGCCCGCGCGTCATCAGGGAGTCAAAGCATGAGTCTGTTAAGCGTACGCCACATGTCAAAACGCTTTGGTGGCCTGACGGCGGTCGATGACGTATCGCTGACCATTAATGAAGGTGAAATCTACGGCCTGATCGGCCCCAACGGCGCGGGGAAAACCACCTGCTTTAACCTGATTACCGGGCTGTACCCGGCGGACAGCGGCGAGTTCGCTATCGCCGGTGAGCCCTACTTCCCGAAGAATATCGAGAAAGTCACCGCCGCCGGCATCGCCCGCACCTTCCAGAACGTGCGGCTGTTTAACCAGATGTCGGTACTGGAGAACGTGATGGTCGGCCGCCACGTGCGCACCCGCAACGGTCTGTGGGCCGCGCTTACCCGCCATAAACGCGCCCGCGCCGAAGAGGCGCAGACCCGCGAGCTGGCATGGCACTGGCTGGACTACACCGGCATTGCGCAGTTCGCCCACTACCGCGCCTGCGACCTCGCTTACGGCCACCAGCGGCGGCTGGAGATTGCCCGTGCGCTGGCTACCGATCCGCGCCTGCTGGCGCTGGATGAACCGGCGGCCGGGATGAACGCCGCCGAGAAGATGGCGCTGGGCGAACTGCTGCTGCGCATTCGCGATGACGGCAGAACGCTGCTGATGATTGAGCATGACGTCAAGCTGGTGATGGGGATCTGCGATCGCCTGATGGTGCTGGATTACGGCAAAACATTAACCAGCGGCACGCCGGAGACCGTGCGCCGCGATCCGGCGGTGATTGCCGCCTGGCTGGGAGGCAATGTCCATGTCTGATCTGTTAACCGTAACCGGCCTCAGCGTGCACTACGGCGGCATCCAGGCGGTACGCGACGTCTCATTCAGCGTTAAAGCGGGTGAGCAGACGACGTTGATCGGCGCCAACGGCGCGGGAAAAAGCTCCACCGTCCGCGCCATTACCGGGCTGGAACCCTTTAGCGGCGAGATTATTTTCAACGGTCAACCGGTTCGTCGACGCAAAGCGGAGTCGCTGCTGCGCGAAGGGCTGGTGATGGTACCGGAAGGCCGCGGCATCTTTACCCGCATGACGGTACTGGAAAACCTGCAGATGGGCGCCTGGCTGCGTCGTGATAGCGCGGCGGTCCGACAGGAGATGGACGAGATCTTCGCCAACTTCCCGCGCCTCGCCGAACGCCAGCACCAGCTGGCCGGGCTGCTCTCCGGTGGCGAACAGCAGCTGCTGGCGCTCAACCGCGCCCTGCTCAGCCAGCCGCGCCTGCTGATCCTCGATGAGCCCTCGATGGGGCTGGCGCCGCTGATGGTCGAGAACGTTTTCCGCGTGATCGCCACTCTCCGTCAGCGCGGCGTGGCGCTGCTGCTGATTGAGCAGAACGCGCGTCTGGCGCTGGAGGCCACCGACAGCGCGTGGGTGATGGACAGCGGCAGCATTGTGGAACGTGGTGCCTCGCAGGCGCTGCTGGCCGACGACCGTATCGCACAGATTTATTTGGGCGAAGTGCCCGCATAACACTAACCAGCATCAGGGAAAAACAATGAAAACAGTCAAAATCAGTGCGCTCAGCGCCGCTATTCTGCTCAGTGGCTTTGCCTCATCCGCCGCATGGTCTGCGGCCAGCGAAACCGTGATTATCGGCCTGGCGGGCCCGCTGACCGGCCCTTCCGCGCGTATCGGCAAGGATCTCGAAAACGGCGCGCAGCTGGCGATTGACGATATCAACAAGCAACACCCGACCATCGGCGGCAAGGCGGTAACCTTTAAACTGCAATCTGAAGACGATCAGTCCGACCCGCGTACCGCCGTTGCCGTCGCTCAGCGTCTGGTGGATAGCGGCGTCGCCGGCGTCGTCGGCCACTGGAACACCGGCACCAGCATTCCCGCCGCACGGGTTTACCACGATGCCGGCATCGCCCAGGTCGCGCCGGTCGCTACCGGACACGCCTATACCAGACAGGGTTTCGACACCAGCTTCCGCGTGATGGGCCACGACGATGACGGCGGCCAGTTTGCCGGGCAGTACGCGGTACAAACCCTGAAGGCCAAACGCATCGCGGTGATCGATGACCGTACCGCTTTTGGTCAGGGGCTGGCGGACGAGTTTATTAAGTCGCTGGACGCGCAGGGGATCAAAATCGTCGATCGCCAGTATGTTGACGACAAAACGGTGGACTTCAGCGCCGTACTGACCGCCATCCGCAGTAAAAATGCCGATCTGATTTTCTTCGGCGGCGTCGATAGCCAGGCCGCTCCGCTGGCGCGTCGTATCAAACAGCTGGGCATGAACGCCACCCTGATGGGCGCCGGCGGTTTCGTCAGCCAGACCTTCCTGCAGCTGGCGCAAAAAGAGGGTGACGGCGTGGTGGCGCTGGAGCCGGGACTGCCGGTTGAACAGATGCCGGGCGGCAAAGCCTTTGAGCAGGCCTACCAGGCGCGCTATCACACCCATATCGAGCTGCACGCGCCGTTCGCCTATGACGCCACCCGCGTGCTGGTGGCGGCGATGGAAAAAGCTGACTCCGTCGACCCGGCCAACTATCTGCCCGCGCTACGCGCCATTAACTACTCCGGGGTCACCGGACACATCGCCTTTGATAAAGAGGGCAACCTGAAATCGCCAACCTTTACCGTCTACAAAGTCGTCGACGGCAAATGGCAGCCGCAAACCGTACTCGGCGGCGCAACAACGAAGTAACGCAGTGAGGCAATGTGATGAGTGATAATAATGAGCTGGGCATTCTCGCCCGCCGCAAAATTGAAGCCGAAATTATTAAGCCGATTTACGACATCCTGGTGCGCGAGATAGGTAAAGCTCGTGCCCAGGCGGTCATCGGCGAAGCCATTGAAAACGCCGCGATTGAGGCGGGAAAAACGTTTGCCCGCCAGGAGCCGAACGGCGCGAACATCCAGAGCTTTGTCGCCCTGCAATATCTGTGGGAAAAGGACAATGCCCTGGAGGTCAAGGTGCTGGACGCCGATGACCAGCAGTATAACTACAACGTCAACCGCTGCCGCTACGCCGAGATGTACCACGAGATGGGCCTCGGCGAGATTGGCCACCTGCTCTCCTGCGCCCGCGACGACAAGTTTATCGTCGGCTACGCGCCGGAGGTGGAGCTGACCCGCACCACCACCATCATGCAGGGCGGAAAGTGCTGCGACTTCCGCTATCGCGTGAAGAAGGACAAGCCATGATAGCCATCAACGCTGAACGTCTGTGGTCAACCCTCAACGAGATGGCGAGGATTGGGGCGACGCCGGCCGGCGGCGTCACCCGGCTGACGCTGAGCGACGAGGACCGCCAGGCGCGCGACCTGCTGCGCCAGTGGGCACAAGAAGCCGGTTTTCCCTGCGCAGTCGATAGCATGGGCAATATGTTTATCCGCCGCGCCGGAAAAAATCCGCAGCTGGCCCCGGTATTGACCGGTTCGCACGTCGATTCGCAGCCGCTCGGCGGCCGCTATGACGGGATTTACGGCGTGCTCGCCGGGCTGGAGGCGCTACGCACGCTGAACGAACGCGGCATTGAGACCGAACGCGATATCGTGCTGGTGAACTGGACCAATGAAGAAGGGGCGCGCTTTGCCCCGGCGATGCTGGCATCCGGCGTCTGGGCCGGGCAGTTCAGCGAAGCTTTCGCGCTGGCCCGCAAAGATCGCGACGGCATCAGCGTCGGCGCGGCACTGGAGGCGATCGGCTACCGCGGCGAGCGTCCGACCGCCGCGTTCCCGGTTCATGCCTGTTATGAGGTGCATATCGAACAGGGACCGATTCTGGAAGAAGAAGACGTTGATATCGGCCTCGTCCACGCGGCAATGGGCCAGCGCTGGTTCAACGTCACGCTGGAGGGCTTTTCCGCCCACGCCGGCACCACGCCGATGGGCAGCCGCCGCGATGCATTGACCGCTTTCGCCGAGCTGGCGCTGGCGGTGGAGCAAATCGGGATCGCCCACAACCCCGACGGACGGGCGACCATCGGCATGGCGCAGGTGATACCGGGTTCGCGCAACGTGGTGCCGGGGCGCGTCGAATGCAGCGTGGAATTCCGCCATCCGCAAAGCAGCGCGCTGGAGGCAATGGAACAGGCGTTGCGTCACGCTGCCGACACGCTGGCCAGACGCGGGGTGCAGGCGCAGATCGAGCGCATTTTTGACTACGCGCCAATCGCCTTCAACGCCCAGTGTCTGGCGCGCAGCGAGCAGGCGGTTCAGATGCTCGGCTACAGCGCCAGACGCATGGTCTCCGGCGCCGGCCACGATACCTGCTATATCAGCAAGGTCGCGCCCGCCAGCATGATTTTCATCCCCTGCGAGAAGGGAATTAGCCATAACGAGGCGGAGAATATTCTGCCCACGTGGGCAGAAAAAGGGGCCAACGTACTGCTGCATAGCGTACTGCTCGCCGCCAGGGAAAAGTAAGCGCCCTTCTGCTGATCGTTCTGGCGCCGCGCGGTGCCAGAACGACAGCTCACCGCCGTGACGGTACGCCAGCTCCTTCCGGGAAGGAGATAACTGCAGGCATAACCAAATTAAAACAATATCTTAGATTGTTTACCCGCTCGGACAAAAAGCCATTTATTTGTGGATTATCTGCTAAAATCAGCCAATAGATCGCATAGAGCAGGCAGGTATGCGGACATAACGGCATGACATTCCGTTGTATTTCAGTTCAATTCAATGATTTTCGAATCGCTTCTTTTTTACTGCTGACGCCCGGGTACGTGTGAAAACGAAAAAGAGATCCTCAGCATCGTCCAATATTCTCCGCTATATCTGGGGATCCGCGCTGGCGACGATTTTTTTAACCACCATTCTCTCCTTCTGGCTGCTTTCCGGCTCGTGGGGAACGTGGAAAAGCGCGCATAACAATGTTACCCAGTTCGATATTTTCTACCGGGTACTGCAGGTCTCTAATGACCTGGCCGGTGAGCGCGCCTTCGTTAACGAGCTGATATTAAGCTCGCCTGAGGAGAAAGAGTCACGCTGGCAGGCGCTGGTCGCCCATCGCGACATCACCGACCGCGACATGCAAAAGATCCCGAAAAACCTGCTCTCTCCGGCGCTGATGGGCGAAATGATGCAGCAGCTGGAGCGTTCCCGTCGTATTGCCGACCGCTTTCGCACCCAGGTGCTGAGCGACCCGCAGTCCGCAGATTTGGCCATTCACGATATGGTGGTGGCAACGGATTTCTATCATAAGGCGCTGTTCGAGCGCACCACCGAGTTTCTGCTGCTGGAGCCCAGCGCGCTGGGTCCGATTCTGCGCGCGCAGGCGCTGGGCGAGCTGCGCGATGCAACGGGTCGACTCGGTTCTCAGGTGCTGATTCCGCTGGCCACACACACCCCGATTCCGCGGGCCAACCGGGAAGGATTGATTCGCGGTATCGAACGGATCAATACCGCGTGGTGGCTGCTGCAAACGCAGGGCAATGAGGCCACCTATCTTCCCCACTTCCAGAAAACGCTGGAAAACACGCGCCGGGACTTTGAACATCAGGGCATTGCGTTAATCAATCAGTTAAGCGCTGAGAGCGACAGCGGTAAGCCCTATAGCGTGAGCGCCGAACAGTTTGCCGTCGATTATCACGCCAGCCTCAGTTCGTTTGATGATCTCCTCAATACCTATATGAACGGAGTAAAGGAGCACTACACCGCCGCCGAACATCGGGCCTTAGAGAATTTCCTGCTACGGCTGGTGGTGCTTGGGCTGGTGTATACCCTGACCATTGCGATGATTTTCTATATTCGCTCTCGCGTTTTACGCCCCATTCTGCGCTTAAATGAGCTCGCCGCGGCGCTGATTGCCGGAAAACAACTCCACGTCCAAATCGATGACGATACGGCAGAAGAGGTGCAGAGCCTGTTTTCATCCCTCGGGACCCTCGGGAAAAAACTCCGTGAAGATGCCCGCATCAGCCGCCAGTACCAGCGCCAGTCGGAAGAGGATCCGCTGACCCATCTGTTTAATCGCCGGGCATTTAACGCCCGGGCTGATGCGCTATTAAGTCAGTCCAGCAAGGCGCTTCCGGCCTGGTTAGTGATGCTCGACGTTGACCGCTTTAAGTCGATAAACGATAACTGGGGACACCCGATGGGTGACGAGGTGCTGGTTGCCCTGGCCAAAACCCTGAGTAAGTTGAGCCGCCCGGAAGACGTGGTGGGGCGCCTCGGCGGAGAAGAGTTCGCGGTCCTGTTTCTGGCCGCTTCGTCAGACGAAGTCGCCAGCTATACCGCGAGGATTCAGCAGGAAATCCGCAAGCTGACCCTCCATACGACCGGCGATATCACCTTTAAGATCACCGCCAGTTTCGGGGTAGCTAAAGGCTGGCAGTGCCCGCTGCAAGAGCTGATGTCGCGGGCCGACAGGGAGCTGTATAACGCCAAGAACAGCGGGCGTGACCGGATTTGCGGCCTCTCCTGAGCGCACCGGCGCCTGCGTGCCTTGCCATTTTAATCGTCCCCCGGTTTAACAGCGCGAAGAGATACCCCTGATATCACCTCAGGGCTATCTCTACATTCGCTTAGTGCTTCTTACGGTTACGGCGCATGTCTATCGTCACCGCCGCAACAATAATAATCCCTTTGATAATATCCTGAACGTAAGCGTCGACGCCGACGAAGGTGAAGCCGCTTTTGATTAAGCCGAGAATCATCGCCCCAATCAGGGTGCCGGTGATGCGGCCGACGCCGCCCATCAGGCTGCTGCCGCCGATAACGGCCGCGGCGATAGCGTCCAGTTCGTAGGACATCCCCATACTGGACTGCCCGCTGCTGACGCGCGCCGCCAGCACAACCCCGGCCAGCCCCGACAGCGCGCCGGCGATGGTGTAGACGATAACCAGATACTTATTCACATTGATGCCGGATACTTTTGCCGAGGTCATGTTGCCGCCGATGGCGTAAACATATTTACCGTAGCGGGTGTGTTTCAGCGCGATGTGAAACAGAGCGGCAATCACGAAGAAAATAATCACCGGCATCGCCCCCTGACCAATCGACGTAAAGCTATCGGACAAGAAACTGATGGGATTTCCCTGGGTGTAATATTGCGCCAGACCGCGGGCAGAGACCATCATCCCGAGAGTGGCGATAAACGGCGGAATCCCGGTACGGGTGACCAAAAAGCCGTTGGTTAATCCACAGATCAGCCCGACGCCAATCCCGGCGCAAATGGGAATGACCGCCGGTAGGTTAACCAGTGACGGGAACATCGGCGACAGGCTATCCGAGGTTTGTGCCAGGCTTGCCGCCACCACGGCAGCAAGGGCAATGACCGAGCCGGAGGAGAGGTCAATCCCGGTAGTGATAATGACCTGCGTGACGCCGACGGCGATAATCCCGATAATGGCGACCTGCAGGACAATCAACACCAGGCGGTTGGTGTTCATCAGGAAAGACTGGTCGCGGACAAACCAGCCGGCAACTTCAAAGGTCAGGGCGATGACCACCATAACAATAAAGATACCGGTATCTTTCGGTAATTTATGCCGTAAATTACCAAGGAAAGAGGATCGCGCATTTGCAGCTGTTGCGGTCAGTTTCATATTGCTCATTCTCTACACCTCAGTGGGATGCCAACGACAAAATGGTTTCCTGATCGGCCTCGTCTTTGTCGAGGATGCCGGTAATACGTCCTTCGTGCATGACCATAACGCGATCGCTCATGCCCAGAATTTCCGGCAGTTCAGAAGAGACCATAATCACCGCAACGCCGCGATTCGCCAGTTCGCTAATCAGGTGATAAATTTCAGCTTTCGCCCCCACGTCAATCCCGCGGGTTGGCTCATCAAGAATTAATATTTTGGGCTGCGCTAAAAGCCAGCGGGCAATTAAGACCTTTTGCTGATTACCGCCGCTCAGGTTATTAATAATCTGATCCATGGTCGGGGTTTTAATATTCAGACGACGGATCTGTTCCATGCAGTCTTGCGCCATCTTCATATGTTTGACAAACCCGCTCTTGCCGATATATTCCGGCATATTGACGATACTCATGTTTTCCATCACCGAGAGCACGAGGAACAGTCCGGACTTTTTGCGGTCTTCGGTCAGCAGCGCCATCCCTTTTTCGATGGCCACGGAAGGCGAGTCGATGATCACCGGCTGGCCGTCAATCAACACTTCGCCACTGTCAAAGCGCTCCATCCCGAACAGGCTCTCCATCACTTCACTGCGCCCGGCGCCAACCAGACCCGCAACGCCGAGAATTTCGCCACGGCGGACGCTGAAATTCACCTCCTCAAAATAGCCTTTGCGCGACAGATTGCGGACCGTCAGCACCTCTTCGCCAATGGTATTATTGAATTTCGGGAACAGCTGAGTTAATTCGCGGCCCACCATCTGGGTAATAAGCGACTGACGGGTAAATTCGCCCGTCTGCCGGCTGCCCACCCAGGTCCCGTCGCGAAAGACGCTAATTTCATCGGTAATCGCGAAAATCTCATCCATCTTGTGGCTGATATAAATAATGGCTTTACCCTGTTCGCGTAAATCGCGAATGATGGTGAACAGGTGGGCCACTTCACTTTCCGTCAGCGCCGAGGTGGGTTCATCCATAATGACAATATCCGCGTTCCACGATACCGCTTTGGCTATTTCCACCATTTGCTGGGCGGCAATGCTGAGCTCGCCCACCAGCCGGTCGGCGGATAAACGGATATTCAGTTTATTGAGCAGTGTCTGCGTCTGGCGGGCCAACTGTCGATGGTCGACAAAGCCGTATTTCATCGGCTCGCGCCCCAGCCAGATATTTTCTGCCACCGTCATATGCGGCACCAGATTCAGCTCCTGGTGGATCATGGAGATCCCCGCGCGCAGCGCATCCATCGTATCCTGGAACTGCACCGGTTCGCCCTTCACCCGGATCGCGCCCTTATCGGGACGGTAAATCCCGATAAGGCACTTCATTAACGTCGACTTTCCCGCACCATTCTCCCCCATCAGGGCGTGCACCGTCCCCGGGCGCACGCGTAATGAGACATTATCGAGCGCCTTCACGCCAGGAAAGAACTTACTGATACCTTCGGCTTCAAGTGCAAAAGCGTTCATACCTCCCCCTCCGTACCACTGAGCCAGAAATGATTATTTTTGATTACGGCTGACAAATTCAGACATATTCTCTTTGGTAATCAGCTGGTAAGGGACATCGATGACTTTTTCGACTTTTTCCCCGTTCGCCAGTTTGACGGCTGCATCCACCGCCCCTTCCCCCTGGCCTTTAGCATCCTGGAAAATGGTGGCGATCATCTTGCCGTTTTTCAGCATCTGCAGTGCGTCAGGGGTCCCATCGACGCCGGCAATCAGAATGTGCTTCGGATTGCTCCCCAGCGCCTGCAGCGCGCCAATCGCCATTTCATCGTTATTGGAGGCGATCGCCTGAATATCTTCCCCACTGGTCATCCAGTTACTCACCACATCTACGGCATCGTTACGCATGAATTTCGCCGTTTGCTTCTGAACGATCTTGATATCCGGGTATTTCGCAACCACCTCTTCTACGCCTTTGGTACGATCGCGAGTTGATTCGTTCGCCAGGTCGCCCAGCAGAATCGCCACGTTGCCTTTGCCGTTCATCGCCTTCGCCAGCGCTTCCATCTGCAGACGGCCGGCCAGCACCGAATCCGAACCGACGTAGGCCATTTTGTCGGTCAGCGTAATCTGCGGACGGCGGTTAACGAAGACCAGCGGAATGCCGGCTTTGGTCGCCTGATCGATAATCGGCTTCACGGCGTTGGTATCGACCGGGTTGACGATGATGGCATCGACGCCCTGACCAATAAAGTTCTGCACCTGCTGCAGCTGCTGCGCGACATCACCCTTGGCATCCTCTACCTGCGACTTCACCCCCTCTTTTTGCATCTCTTTTTGCATGGCGGTACGCAGGATAGTCAGGAAGTTATCGTCGAAAAGCGCCATGGAAACGCCGACGGAGAGATCTTTTGCCATCACCGCAGCGGGCAACATACAGACTAACAAAGAGGCAACAATCGTTTTCTTGATGTTCATAGTTGTTCCTTGGGGTTCAGTGATATGCCAGTTCATTGAGATGAAATGAAAGATTCATTTCGTAAATGCGTGTTGCTGATACCTGCCGGATCGCCAGCCAGAAGTTTCACTTCTGAGCGCGCTGTTTTTGCACATGTTTATCAGAACCACCTAATTCAGTGGTTTTTTAGTGAATTATTAAAACAGCAGTTCATAAAACATACGATTTATCACCCGGAAAATTTCAGACGTTTTATTTCATTAACAACACATATGAAACTTTTATAATTAAATAACTGAAATGAAAATTTTAAAACCGTCTGATAACAGAACTTTGACAGATATCTAACATTGCGGCATAAACGCGCAAAAAATGAGAGGCGCCCAGCAGTTTGCAGACAAGTCACAGGCCCGCCGCTGGCAATCCGCCAGAGAAGATTTTCCGCCTAAAGAAGAGGGGGATTTGAAACGTCAGCGATCCTTTCAGGAGGGCCGTTACAAATTGATCCGATTTTCACTCCCGTCATGATGAGAGGAAAAGAGCGCCCGCTTTGTCATCCGCTGCCGGTATCAGGCTAACGGTTTCAACATGTTAGCGTGATGACCACGCTCACCTGGCTCGCACACGCCGCCGTGTACCGCCCGGCAGGTCTATTCCCATGACCATCGCAGGGGCATAGACTGCTCACATCTTTCATCGTGCCCCGCAAGGCAACCCGATATGTCGCGTCTCCTTTCGCTGAAATTCGCCCTTCCGGCGCTCGCACTTTCCTTCTCTTCGCAGGTTGCGGCGGCGCCCGATATAGAGGTAGGTTTTTCCCCCGAAGGCTCTGCCCGCCAACTGGTATTAGAGACCATTAATCAGGCGCAAACCTCGATCCAGATGATTGCCTACTCTTTTCAGGCGCCTGATATTGCGCGGGCGCTTGTCGCCGCCCATGACCGCGGCGTCAAGGTGCAAATCGTGGTCGATAAAAGACGCAACGCGGTGGAAGCCAGCCAAAAGATAATGAAGTATGTTGCGGAGCACGGGGTGGCATTACGTATTGATGGCCACTATCACATCCAACACGATAAGACGATTATTGCCGATGGGGCGACGGTTGAAACCGGGTCATTTAACTATGCTCCGTCCGCCGAAACAAAAAATAGTGAAAACGTCGTGGTGATACGTCATCAGAAAGCCGTGGCCTGCCAGTATATCGCCCACTGGCAGTCGAGATGGGAGCTGGGTGTCCCTTATGCGGGGTAAATACGCGTAAAAAACGCCGTCTTCACCCGGCCCGCGGCGCAGCGTGAAGACGGCGGTTGCATACTGGAAAAGTCAGTCCGTGACTTTCAAGGCCAGCTCATAGGCACTGGTTTTTCCTTCATCGCGCGCGCCGCCCATCTGATACACGCGGACGGTATATTTTCCGTTGGTTTCGAGACGCTGCTCAAAAGCACCTTCTGTCATCGAGCCATTAAAAATGGTTTCGTTCGCGGGGTTGATCACGTTGAAATAAGGATGGGGCCATTTGCTCTTCATGGTGACGTGCATTAGCTGACCAGCTTTCGCCACCAGCGTGTAATCTTTCACATCGGCGCCGCTCAGGGCATTTTTAATGGTGGTTCCGCTGGTACCTTTATCGAAATGAACCGGGATTGTATTTATCTTATAACCCGCCATGACAGATAATGGTGCGAATAAACAACCAGCGCAGATCAAGCTACCAACAATTAACTTTAAATTTTTCATTTAATTAACACCTTATGTTTTTATATCTGGTGTTATAACACATAAGGTATTCCAGAAAAATTTCAGGAAATAGATTGAAACGATTTCATCGTCGTCTCGCGGTGAAGTAAATCGCTATAGATAGCAGTTAATATCCCACCGGGGCGAAACTCTTTCTTTATCCACTGCGTCACCTGCCCACTGGCCGCATGCTGGGTCGCCAGCAGCATTCCTGAATCCTGGCGCGGGTTATGAATCTGGCGGGTAATCAGCCGGTTTTCCGCCATGGCCTCACGAACCATATAATCCGGCAGAAAACCAATGCCTTCACCGAGGATCTGGCACTGGCATTTGGTATTAAAGTCCGGCACCAGAATCGCCTCCTGCCCGTGCAGTAACCAACCCACTTTCTTATTAATGGTGCTGGCGGTGTCCTCCACCATAATATTGGGGTAAAGCCGTAGCTGGCTTTCCGCTATGGGTTCCGGCATAAACGCCAGCGGATGATCCGGGGCAATGGCGAAGACCCAACGAATGGCACCAATTTCAGTGTAGTCAATGCCGCCGCCGTCGAGCAGCGTATCCGGCGCGCCAATCGCGATATTAGCCTGCTGATTAATTATCGCATCCCAGACGCCGTTATACACCTCCGTGGTAACGGTAATCTGGCAGGTTGGAAACTGTTTTTTGAGCACCTGCAACAGACGCGCCGTGTGCCGCGGCGTATAAAGCAGCTGGTTGATGCAGATACGGACCCGGGCCTCAATCCCCTGGGCTATGGTATCTATGCTGCGCTTGATGGCATGGAAATCATTGAGCAAATCCGTGGCCTTACGGAAAAGATAGTAGCCGGACTCGGTCAGCTCGATGCTACGGGTATTACGGGTAAACAGCACCACGTCCAGCCCCGTCTCCATGCGCTTGATGGTGTAGCTGATGGCTGATGTCGTCAGCCCCAGCTCGTCTGCGGCTTTGCTGAAACTGCCAAAGCGCGCCGCCGTGGTAAACGCCAGCAGATTTTCTTCAGTAAAAATTGAGTTCATTGGCCCGCTCCTGCTTTCGTCAACCGCTCATTAGCCCCACTCTGCAATCGACTCTATTTCCTGTCCCTGCCATCGGGCAATCATTTTTGAATATCTTTTAACACCATGCGAATTGTCGGCCCGCGCGGGCCGCGAAATTCTCCGCGGCGTCATGGTTCAGCGCGAGCTTTTTGAGGTTGCCTCGCTCAGTTTACGACCGGTATATTCGGAAATCAGCCCCACGCCGTTGCCGGCCAAAAAACCCAGCAGCGTCACCGGCCAGTTCATCCCGGAGGCGAAAAACAGCGTCATGCCAAGAAAGCCGCCGGGAATAAACGCGGTGAGGGAAAAGCGCCCCTGCCAGACAATCACCGCGGAGAACGGCACCGTGGTGATAACGCTGGCCCAGAAGGATGATATCCCGGTGGCGGCAGTCAGCCCACCCGCGGCCATCGCCGCCAGAAATGCCCACGCGGCGCCGGTGTAGTTGACAAAAAGACTCTTCACAAACCCCTCTTTACCGCCGCCTGCCGCATAAAAACTGCAAAAGGCGACAAAGCCGATCGTGCCAAGCAATCCCCAGCGCGGATCAAGCCCAACCTGCGAGGAGATCAGCTGCCAGATCCCGGCACAAATGCCGACAGTAATCCCCGTTGCGGTGAGTCCGTTCATCTCTTCCCCCTCGTGATAGTGGTCGTGGAAATTGGTTTCGTTCGGGAACTATATAGAAATAATCCCCTCTTGAATTACGGGAAATCGCATGCAAGAAACAAACATTGCACTGCCGCACAGTCTGCATCCATTATTAAAAAATATTCAACAATGAGTGGGGTTATCGCGAATAAAATTTAAGCGGGTTCTTTTATCTATTTTTGGTTGCTATGCTCAGGTCATCAAAAAGTCTCAGCCGCCACCACAGGAGTAAGATGATGACCACGGAAAATATTATTGCTGAATATCTTTTGGCTGCGGAGCAAGGCAATGTCGAACAATTAAAAACCTGTTTAGCCCGTGGCGTCGATATTAATGCCAGCAATCGCCAGGGGCGAACCGCTATTACTCTGGCCAGCCTGAATAAACATTATGCCTGCGTGTCTGTGCTCATTGCCGCTGGTGTCGATATTGATAAGCAGGACCAGACCTGTTTTAACCCGTTCTTACTGAGCTGCCTGAATAATGACGTCGAGCTGCTGCATTTAATTCTGCCAGCGAAACCTGACCTTACGCGTTTAAGCCGTTTCGGTGGCGTCGGTCTGACGCCGGCCTGCGAAAAGGGTCATCTTGAGATCGTAAAAATTCTGTTGACCGAAACCGATATTAACGTCAACCACACTAACTTTGTCGGCTGGACGCCGCTGCTGGAAGCGATTGTTTTAAACGATGGCGGCGCAACGCAGCAGGAGATCGTTAAGCTGCTGCTGGACCACGGCGCCAATCCCCATATGACCGATAAATATGGCAAAACGCCGCTGGAACTGGCGTGGGATAAGGGCTTTGCTGAAATCGCCCACCTGCTGGTTGCCGCCGGCGCCTGAGGAAGGAGAACGGCCATCGACACCTCCTTACGGCGGTGTGTGCAAGCGCTAACTGCGGATGAGAGCTTTCTCACTCAACGCGGCGGCGGACGGGTCGAGCAGGTCTTCTCGCGTGCGGTCAACCTGCGGATTCCCGACAAGCCAGGGCTCCTGACGCTGCTGTGCGCCGCATATGACAATGCGCCCAACAGCTGTAGGTTAGCACTCACCTACTTTGACAACCTGTTCCGGCCAGGGGAAAGCGTCCGGTTCACCGATTCAGGAATGTATATTGGCAATGATAAATGGATAGACCTCCAGCGCTGTGAGCGCTGGCAAATGCCAACGGCCGTATTAAGCGCGGCAGCATTGACCCGGATAGCCTGGCGACGCTGGCAAAACATTATCATTGAGCAACTGCATGAGGACGATACCTTATTTCTTTATCGCGGCGACAACCCGTTTTATAAAGCGATGGGGTGCGAATTACAGCATCGCCGGAAAACATTATTTAACGCCCTTCGGCAAAATAAAAATATCAGTGCCGCCATCGCTAATATGCTCGGACTAGGTATTGGCCTGACGCCATCGGCGGATGATTACCTGGTAGGCCTTAGCGTTATTTTATTTATTAACGGACATCCGGCTAATCAATACCGGGATGAATTTTTAGCGGCGCTGCAGTGTGCCAGACATAACACCACGCCGCTCAGCGCGATTACGCTGGAGGCAGCTATTAATCAGCGCTATCGCGAAAGTATCGCCGGGTTGATTAACCTCATGATTAATCAACCGACAATCTTTTCTATTGCGGCAATTGCCGATATTAAAAATATTGGCTCAAGTTCCGGCAGCGACATGCTATTGGGCATGGCGGATGCCTGCGCGCTGAGCCAAACGTATGGAGGGAATTATGTCAGTTAAAATAGTCGTGAAGAAGAATACCTATTTTGATTCCGTCTCATTAATGTCGATATCCACCCGCGCCAATAAGATCGACGGCGTAGAGCAGGCATTTGTAGCGATGGCGACCGAAATGAACAAAGGAGTCCTGAAGAATCTGGGACTGCTGACGCCGGAGCTGGAAGCAGCGAAAAACGGCGACCTGATGATCGTCATTAATGGCCAGGACGGCGCCGATAACGAGCAAATTCTCTCCGGGATCGAAGCGCTATTTAGCCAAAAAGCGCAAAGCGGCCAGCACGAAGCGCGCTATGCCACCCTCGCCAGCGCTAAAAAACATCTTCCGGACAGCAATATGGCGGTTATCTCAGTCAACGGACTGTTCGCCGCCCGCGAAGCACGACAGGCGTTACAAAACGGTCTCAACGTGATGTTGTTTTCCGATAACGTCTCTCTCGAGGACGAACGCGCGCTGAAACAACTGGCCCATGAGAAAGGTTTGCTGCTGATGGGGCCAGACTGCGGGACCGCCATCATTAACGGCACCGGTCTGTGCTTCGCAAATGCGGCACGCCGCGGCAACATCGGTATTATCGGCGCCTCTGGCACCGGTAGCCAGGAGCTGAGCGTGCGTATTCACGCGTTCGGCGGCGGCATATCACAACTTATCGGCACCGGCGGTCGCGACCTGAGTGAAAAAATCGGCGGCATGATGATGCTCGATGCCATTCAGATGCTGGAAGCGGATCCGCAAACGGAAATTATCGCCCTCGTCTCCAAGCCGCCCGCCCCGACCGTGGCGAAAAAAGTGCTGGAGCGCGCACGCGCCTGCCGTAAACCGGTTGTCGTGTGCTTCCTGGGCCGCGCCGAACCACCGGCCGATGAGCAAGGTCTGCAGTTTGCCCGCGGCACCAGAGAAGCGGCGCTGAAGGCGGTACTGCTGAGCGGCGTTAAGCAACAAAATCTCGATTTGCCCCCGCTGGACCCGGCATTGATTGCTGAAATTCGTGCACAGCTCACGCCGCAGCAGAAATACATTCGCGGCCTGTTCTGCGGCGGCACGCTGTGCGACGAAACCATGTTCGCCGTCCTGGAAAAACAGGCCGAAGTTTACAGTAACATTCAGCCGGATCCGGCTTATCGCCTGAGCGATATCAACCACAGCATCAAGCACACCTTCCTCGATTTCGGCGATGACGACTTCACCAATGGTAAACCGCACCCGATGATCGACCCAACCAACCGCATCAGCCGCCTGCTGCAGGAAGCGCGCGATCCAGAAGTTGCGGCGATCGTGATGGACTTCGTGCTGGGCTTTGGGTCGCATGAAGATCCGGTCGGGTCGACGATCGAGGCGATCAAAGAGGCAAAAGCCATTGCCGCCGCCGATGGCCGTCGGCTGACGATCCTCGCTTACGTTTTAGGCACCGATATCGATACGCCATCGCGGGAACAACAGCGCCTGATGCTTAGCGAGGCGGGCGTCATTCTGGCCAACAGCAGTACCGAGACCGGCCTGCTGGCGCGTGAACTTATCTGCAAAGGGGAGAACGCCTGATGAATCAGTCACTATTCAGCCAGCCGCTGAACGTTATTAATGTCGGGATCGCGATGTTCAGCGATGATCTGAAAAAGCAGCATACGGCGGTGACCCAGCTCGACTGGACGCCGCCAGGCCAGGGCAATATGCGGGTGGTCAATGCCCTCGACGCGCTTGCCGACTCCGCGCTGGCGGATAAAATCGCCGCCGCCAACCAGCAGGCGCTGGAACGCATTATCCAGTCGCATCCGGTCCTCACGGGCTTCGACCAGGCCATCAACGTGGTGCCTGGGATGACGGCAAAAACCATTCTCCACGCCGGGCCGCCGGTAACGTGGGAAAAGATGTGCGGAGCGATGAAAGGTGCGATCACCGGCGCGCTGGTATTTGAAGGGCTGGCAAACAATCTGGCTGATGCCGCCGAACTGGCCGCTTCAGGTGAAATCACCTTCTCGCCATGTCACGAACATGACTGCGTCGGGTCTATGGCCGGCGTCACCTCCGCCTCCATGTTTATGCATATTGTCGAGAACAAAACCTACGGCAACATCGCTTATACCAACATGAGCGAGCAGATGGCGAAGATCCTGCGCATGGGGGCTAACGACCAGAGCGTTATCGACCGTCTGAACTGGATGCGTGACGTCCAGGGGCCGATGCTGCGCGACGCCATGAAGGTGATTGGCGAAATCGATCTGCGCCTGATGCTGGCGCAGGCCCTGCATATGGGCGATGAGTGCCACAACCGCAACAATGCCGGTACCACGCTACTGATCCAGGCGCTGACGCCGGGCATTATTCAGGCCGGCTATCCGGTCGAACAGCAGCGTGAAGTCTTTGAATTCGTCGCCAGCAGCGACTATTTCTCCGGCCCGACGTGGATGGCGATGTGTAAAGCCGCGATGGATGCCGCCCACGGCATTGAGTACAGCACCGTCGTTACCACCATGGCGCGTAACGGCGTCGAGTTCGGTCTGCGAGTCAGCGGGTTGCCGGGAGAGTGGTTCACCGGCCCGGCGCAGCAGGTGATCGGCCCGATGTTTGCCGGTTATAAGCCGGAGGATTCCGGTCTCGATATCGGCGATAGCGCGATTACCGAAACCTACGGCATTGGCGGTTTCGCTATGGCAACGGCACCGGCCATCGTCGCACTGGTTGGCGGAACGGTGGACGAGGCCATCGATTTCTCCCGCCAGATGCGTGAAATCACCCTCGGTGAAAACCCCAACGTCACTATCCCGCTGCTCGGGTTTATGGGTGTGCCGACCGCTATCGATATTACCCGCGTCGGCAGCAGCGGTATTCTGCCGGTGATCAATACCGCCATCGCCCACAAAGATGCGGGCATCGGTATGATCGGCGCCGGCATCGTCCACCCGCCGTTTGCCTGTTTTGAAAAAGCCATTTTGCGCTGGGTCGAACGTTACGGCGCTTAAAAACATCCCCGGCCCGGGGCGAAAGCGCCCTGGCCGGGCGATAAATCTGATAACAACAACGCCATTACCTTCTGTACCGGGAACCTACACGATGAAAGAACTTGTGGTCGTTGCCATTGGCGGCAACAGTATCATCAAAGATAACGCCAGCCAGTCAATTGAACATCAGGCTGAAGCGGTCAAGGCCGTGGCGGATACGGTGCTGGCCATGCTGGCGTCGGACTACCATCTTGTCCTGACCCACGGCAACGGGCCGCAGGTCGGACTGGATTTACGCCGCGCTGAAATCGCTCATGAGTGCGAAGGTCTGCCGCTGACGCCGCTGGCCAACTGCGTTGCCGACACCCAGGGTGGAATCGGCTACCTGATTCAGCAGGCGCTCAATAATCGCCTGGCCCACCGCGGCGAACAAAAAGCGGTGACCGTCGTCACCCAGGTCGAAGTCGATAAAAATGACCCCGGCTTTACCCACCCGACGAAACCGATTGGCGCTTTTTTTAGCGAAGCCCAGCGCGATGATCTCCGGCAGACGCATCCGGACTGGCACTTCGTCGAAGATGCCGGGCGTGGCTATCGGCGGGTGGTCGCCTCGCCGGAACCCAAACGCATCGTGGAAGCCGAAGCCATTAAAGCGCTGACCCGACAAGGGTTCGTGGTGATCGGCGCCGGCGGCGGCGGCATCCCTGTAGTCCGCAGCGCGCAGGGAGATTATCAGAGCGTTGATGCGGTGATTGATAAGGATCTCTCAACCGCGCTACTGGCACGGGAGATTCACGCCGATATCCTGGCCATCACCACCGGCGTTGAAAAAGTGTGCATTCACTTTGGGCAGCCCCGGCAGCAGGCGCTGGGGACGGTCAATATCAGCGATATGACCCGCTATATGCAGGAAGGTCACTTTCCGGCCGGCAGCATGTTGCCCAAAATCGTCGCCAGCCTCGCGTTTTTAAAGCATGGCGGCAAGCGGGTGATTATCACCACGCCGGAGTGTTTACCCGCTGCGCTGCGCGGAGAGACCGGTACCCATCTTGTGCACGACTGAGCAAATGAAAAGAAAGAAAAAGGAAGATTCATGAATAAAGACAATAGCCGTCGCGAATTTCTCAGCCAGAGCGGAAAAATGGTCACCGCCGCCGCCCTGTTTGCCGCCGCCGCACCCGTCGTTTACGCCGATGAGCGCTCGATATCCGCGACGACCTGCGACAACCAAAAGGTTATCAGCCCCGACGACACCCACTACTATCTCGATAATGTCCTGCTGGAAAGCGGCTTTGAGTATGAAAATGACGTAGTAGTACACACTCGTACCGAACGGCAAACCCTCGAGATTGCCGACGGCAAAATTATCGCGCTCCACAACCATCGCAGCCACCCTGATGCCTCCCTGCCCCGCTATGATGCCGGCGGTAAGCTGATGCTCCCGGCGATGCGCGATATGCATATCCATCTGGATAAAACCTTTTACGGCGGCCCGTGGCGTTCACTCAACCGCCCGGCGGGCACCACGATTCAGGACATGATTAAGCTTGAGCAGAAGCTGTTGCCTGAGCTCCAGCCGTACACCCGCCAGCACGCGGAAAAACTGATCGACCTGCTCCAGTCAAAAGGGTCAACGATAGCCCGCAGCCACTGCAATATCGAACCCACCTCCGGGTTGAAAAACCTCGAAGATCTGCAGGCAGTCCTCGCGCACCGCCAGCCGGGTTTCGCCTGCGAGATTGTCGCTTTTCCGCAGCACGGACTCCTGCTGTCAAAATCAGAACCGCTGGTACGTGAAGCCATGCAGGCCGGCGCACACTACGTCGGTGGCCTCGATCCGACCAACGTTGATGGAGCGATGGAGAAATCCCTCGATACCATGTTCCAGATAGCGCTGGATTATAACAAAGGGGTCGATATCCATCTCCACGAAACCAGCCCGGCGGGCGTCGCGGCGATAAACTATATGGTAGAGACCGTAGAGAAAACCCCGGCGCTAAAAGGCAAGCTGACTATCAGCCACGCTTTTGCGCTGGCGACATTGAACGAACAGCAGGTTGAGGCCATTGCCAGCCGCATGGCGGCCCAGCACATCACCATCGCCTCCACCGTGCCGATCGGTACCCTGCACATGCCGCTGCAGCAGCTGCGGGATAAAGGGGTATTTGTAATGACCGGCACCGACAGCGTGATTGACCATTGGTCGCCATACGGCCTGGGCGACATGCTGGAAAAAGCCAATCTCTACGCCCAGCTCTATATTCGCCCCAACGAACAGACCCTTTCGCGTTCGCTGGCAATTGCCACCGGCAACGTACTGCCGCTCAACGATCAAGGCCAGCGCGTCTGGCCGAAAGAGCAGGATGAGGCCAGCTTTGTGCTGGTCGATGCCTCCTGCTCCGCCGAAGCGGTGGCACGCATTTCACCGCGTACCGCGACCTTCCACAAGGGCAAGATGGTTTGGGGCAGCGTCGGCGCCTGAATATGACCGCATAAAAAGCCCCGGCAAACCGGTGCTTTCGCCCGGCGGCGCTACGCTTACGAAGGCCTCGAGGCTGAATGCGGTCGACAGGCCGGGCAAGGCGCCCCCGCCTCCCGGCCAATAAACGCAAAACCCCGGCACCGGGCCGGGGTTTTATTTTTCACATCTCGCGGTTATTTCTGCGGACGCATCGCCGGGAACAAGATCACGTCGCGGATGGTGTGGCTGTTGGTAAACAGCATCACCATCCGGTCAATCCCGATGCCCAGACCGGCGGTCGGCGGCAGACCATACTCCAGCGCGGTGACGTAGTCTTCGTCGTAGAACATCGCTTCATCATCCCCGGCGGCTTTCGCATTCACCTGGTCCTGGAAGCGCTGCGCCTGGTCTTCCGCGTCGTTGAGCTCGCTGAAGCCGTTACCGATTTCGCGGCCGCCGATAAAGAACTCAAAGCGGTCGGTAATTTCCGGATTCACGTCATTACGGCGCGCCAGCGGAGAGACTTCCGCCGGGTATTCGGTGATAAAGGTCGGCTGAATCAGGTGCGCTTCCGCCACTTCATCAAAGATTTCCGTGACGATACGACCCAGGCCCCAGCTCTTCTCAACGTGAATACCGATGGACTCCGCAAGGGCTTTCGCCGCGTCGAAGTTATCGAGATCCGCCATCTCGGTTTCCGGACGGTATTTCTTGATAGCCTCACGCATGGTCAGCTTTTCAAACGGTTTGCCGAAGTCGAAGATCTGGTCGCCGTATGGAACTTCTGTTTTACCCAGCACGGTCTGCGCCAGGGTGCGGAACAGGGATTCGGTCAGCTCGATCAGATCTTTGTAATCCGCGTACGCCATATAGAGTTCCATCATGGTGAACTCTGGGTTGTGACGCACGGAGATGCCTTCGTTACGGAAGTTACGGTTGATTTCGAATACGCGTTCGAAGCCGCCCACAACCAGACGCTTCAGATACAGTTCCGGCGCGATACGCAGGTACATGTCCATATCCAGCGCGTTGTGATGGGTGATGAACGGACGGGCAGACGCACCGCCGGGGATCACCTGCATCATCGGGGTTTCGACTTCCATAAAACCGCGGCCTACCATGAACTGGCGCATCGTCGCGAGGATCTGCGAACGGACTTTAAACGTGCGGCGGGATTCGTCGTTGGCGATCAGATCCAGATAGCGCTGACGGTAACGGACTTCCTGATCCTGCAGGCCGTGAAATTTGTCCGGCAGCGGGCGCAGAGCTTTGGTCAGCAGACGCAGCTCAGTACAGTGGATAGACAGCTCGCCGGTTTGGGTTTTAAACAGCTTACCGCGGGCGGCAATAATGTCGCCAAGGTCCCACTTTTTGAACTGTTCGTTATAGACGCCTTCCGGCAGATCGTCGCGCGCAACGTACAGCTGAATACGCCCGCCGACGTCCTGCAGAGTGACGAAAGAGGCTTTCCCCATGATGCGACGGGTCATCATACGACCAGCAACGGAGACTTCAACGTTCAAGGAGGTGAGTGCTTCGTTATCCTTGTCATCGAATTCAGTGTGCAACTGGTCAGAAGTATGGTCACGACGAAAATCATTCGGGAACGGGATACCCTGCTCACGAAGCTGAGCCAGCTTTTCACGACGGGTTTTCAGTTCATTATTAAGGTCAATTGCCTCATCGGCACTTTGTGCTTGTTGTTCAGACATGTTGGTTCCTCATAACCCTGCTTTCAAACTTGCTTCGATAAATTGCGCCAGGCCACTATCCAGCGCGGCCTGGTCAGTGCGGGTCTCTACACCAGTGCGCGGCCGATCGTTGACGTTATCGCCAAAGACCGAACGATAGAATCATAAATAACCTGGCCTTACTTAAGGCTGATATCACTCAGCAATAGCCAAACTAAAGTTTTTTTCATCGATGGCTTGCCACCTATACAGAATATCCTCCTCCTAACAGTCAAACGATGCAAGGCGCTGTTTTCGCACCTGCGTCGGCCATGTATTGATCCTTTCGCTCGGCGACATATCCCGGCGGCGCGCAGCGCCTGAGCGGGCGACGAGCCCGTAGCGCCTGGGTTTTGCCGCCCGGAAACCATGGCTACGCGCCCCCTCCGGGAAGTTCACCGGTCGCGGCGCGGCGCTTGCCGACGCTGCAGGCGGCAGCGAAGGCCAGGATGACAATCACCGTTACGCAGCCCAGCGTCCACTCCCCCATCTGGGAGAAGAAATGCTGATACGCGGCGATCGCCGTTTCGCTAATCTGTGATTCGGTGGTCTGCTGCGCGACGATACCCGCCAGCCAGTTGGCCACCGCGCCGGTCGCCAGCATATAAATTCCGGTCAGTACCCCGGTCACGCCCGGCATATTCAGGCGCGTGATCTGCGCCATCGCCACCGGGTCGATAAACAGCTCGGCGAAGCCCATCAGCGCCAGTCCGCCGACCATCAGCCCCATTGATGCCTGGCCATCGACGGCGCCATGACGTGCGTTCAGGGCCAGCACAATAAAACCGCAGCCCATCAGCACCAGGCCAAAAGCAAATTTCAGCCACACGCGAAGCACCGATCGCGTGCTGCCTTCCGGGCGCATCAGCCAGGCCAGCGCCACGCCTGCCGCCATCACGGCAACGGCATTCACCGACTGGAAGAGAGCCGTCGGCACCTCAATGGTGAACAGTCGGCGATTAACAAAGCGATCGATAAACAGGCTGATAGAGCTACCGCCCTGCTGCGCCAGAACCCAGAACAGCGTGCCGGTCAGCATCAGCAGTACGATTTGCCACAGCGCGCGACGGTGCTGCGGAGAGTTCACCATAATGCGCGCCACCATTTGGGCGGCGAAGACGCAGACAATAGCCAGCAGATAGCCCGACCAGTTATTTTCCAGCAGCAGCGTGAAGAACACCGGCGCCACGCAGAGCATGACCACCAGCCAGCCCCAGGTCGGCAGCACAAATTTCACCGCGCACAGCGCCTGCCTGTCGACGCCGCGGGTGTGGCTGAAGTGACGATGGCCGCTGAGGAAAATCAGCAGGCCGATAAACATGCCGATCCCCGCCAGCGCAAAACCGATATGCCAGCCATACCACTGCGCCGCCAGCCCGCAGGCGATGGGTGCCGCGATGGAGCCGACATTGCCGGCGGCGTACAGCAGCGAGAAACCGCCGTCGCGGCGATGGTCATCAACGGCGTAAAGCTCGCCCAGCAGGCAGCTGATGTTGGATTTGAACAGGCCGTAGCCGCAGATAATGATCGCCAGCGCGAGGTACAGACTCCAGGTTGCATCAGATTCAACGCCCAGCACGACGTGGCCGAGCGTCATCAACAGCGCGCCGGCAATGACCGCCGTGCGATTGCCGAGCAGGCGGTCGGCAAGCCAGCCGCCGAGAATGGGGGTAACGTAAACCAGGGAAGCGTAAGCGCTGAACAGACTGATGGCGTGGCTGTCATCAAAGCCAAGCTGATGGGTGAGGTAGAGGATAAGTAAGGCACGCATGCCGTAAAAGCTGAAATATTCCCAGATTTGGATCGCTACGATGTAATAGATCGCGCGCGGTTGTGAGGGTGTTTTCATGAGGTCTCCTGCAGCGTGAAAAAGGGAAGTGGCACGCCACTTCCCCTGGAGCTTCAATTACTTGTTGTTTTCTTCTTTCAGCACTTTAACGGTGTAGCGACCATCCGCCTGACGATATGCGCCGTGGATATCGGTTTCGAAGCCCGGGTAGTGGGCGCCGATTTCGCACAGCATCTGCAGGAACTCCAGCACCGGACGGCTCTCTTCGGTGATCATTTCGCCCGGCATCACCAGCGGAACTCCCGGAGGATACGGCAGGATCATGTTGGCGTTGACACGGCCCACCATCTCTTCGAGATAGACCTCTTCCGTCTGACCGTGCAGCTCTTTCTGGAACGCAGCGTACGGCGTGATCATCATGGTCGGCAGCACTTCGAAAGCGCGGAACATCAGATCCGGCAGGTTGTGATGCGCAATCAGTTTGTGAATATTCTGCGCCAGTTCCTGAACTCGCATGTTTTCATAGAACTCCGGATCTTCACGATACAGAGACGGCAGCATGTTTTTCACGCGCAGGTTCAGGTCGAAGGCACGTTTAAAGTCGGTCAGCGCGCGCAGCAGGCTCAGCGCTTTGGTTTTGTCGATACCGATGCTGAACAGGAACAGCAGGTTGTACGGACCGGTTTTCTCTACCACGATGCCGTGTTCGTCGAGATATTTCGCCACGATGCTTGCCGGAATACCGAACTCATCCATGGTGCCGTCTTTCTTCATCCCCGGAGTCAGCAGCGTGACTTTGATCGGGTCGAGGTACATGTGTTCGTTATCGATGTTTTTGAAACCGTGCCATGCGCTATCAGAACGCAGCGGCCAGCATTCCGGGCCATCGATATGTTCCGGCTGCCAGACGTCGAAGAACCAGCCTTCGGATTCGCCTTTCAGACGTTTGATCTCTTTACGGAACTTGATAGAACGTTCGATAGAGCCATCGATCAGACGCTTACCGGCATTACCTTTCATCATCGCCGCGGCCGTTTCCGTCGAGGCAACCACGCCGTAGTGCGGAGAGGTGGTAGTGTGCATCATGTAGGCTTCGTTAAAGGTCTCTTCGTTAACATCGCCTTTAACGTGAATCATCGAAGCCTGAGAGAACGCCGCCAGCAGTTTGTGCGTGGACTGGGTTTCATAGATCACTTTCCCTTCCACACGGCCACCGCTCATCCCGCATTTACCGGCATAGATTGGCGAGAAGTTGGTGTAAGGCACCCACGCGGAGTCAAAGTGGATAGATTTCACATCCAGCGTTTTCTTGATGAAGTCGGTGTTATACAGCAGACCATCGTAGGTGGAGTTGGTGATAACCGCGTGCACCGGCCAGGTGGCGTTCGGCGTCTCTTTGACGCGTTTGGCGATAGTGGCGTGCTGGAATTCGCTCTGCGGAATACCGCCGAGGATGCCGTAGGCGTTACGGGTCGGACGGAAGTAAATCGGCGTAATATCGCTCATCATCATCAGGTGAGTCAGCGATTTGTGACAGTTACGGTCAATCAGTACGGTGCTGCCAGCAGGCGCAGAGTACATACCGACGATTTTGTTCGCCGTTGAGGTGCCGTTGGTCACCATGTAGCTGCGTTCGGCGTTAAAGACACGCGCAATATACTCTTCAGCTTCTTTATGCGGGCCGCTGTGGTCCAGCAGGGAACCCAGTTCAGAAACCGAAATGGAGATATCGGATTTCATGGTATTTGAACCAAAGAAATCATAGAAGATGCTGCCTACCGGGCTTTTCTGGAAGGCGGTACCGCCCATATGGCCTGGAGTACAGAAGGTGTATTTACCTTCACGCACATATTTGAACAGCGCTTTGGTCAGCGGCGGCAGAATGGTATCGATGTATTCATCGGTATTCTGTTTGATTTTATCGGCAATGTCGTCGGCCGCACCCAGCGCATATTCGAAGAAGCGCACCTGCATACGCAGATCGTTCAGGCTAACGTCCAGCGTCGAGTAGGTGTTGGCGAAAGCGTACAGCGGCATATATTCGTTCAGCTTGCTGATCTCTTCGCACAGTTCAAGATTGTATTTATCCCAGTCGAAGATCACGCCGCACAGACGGGCATTGTTTTCGATCAGTTTCAGTAAATCTTCGCGGTCGTTCGGATAGACAATACGGAAGTCCAGGCGTTCAAGGGCGCGATGCAGTTCACGGATAGGCTCTTCTTTAAAGTAGACGCCCATGTGATTCATGATTGCGATAACGTTCATAGTCGAATCTCCAGATATGGAGAGCCCCTCCCGTCACGTGGTGACAGGTGCAGGAAGGAGCTCCAGGAAAAGGGGTTACGGATTAATGCGCGCTGGCGGCAGAGCTGTCAGTGGTGTCGTTTTCGTGCTGACGCTGATGCATTTTGCGACCGTAGAACATCAGGATAATCAGGCTGACGATAAAGGTACCGGCCAGTTCGAAGGAGCTTGCCCCCATCAGGGCGATGAAGCAGAACGCACAGCCCAGGACGGAACAAATCAGGCTGACAAGGTTGCGAATGTTAATGCCTTCGAAACGAATCAGGTCAACGCAGGAGTAGAAGTAAGGCAGCATGGTCAGCAGGACGGCGATACCGGTCAGTTCACCGAACAGGTCAGACGCTTTACCACCGCTGGAGTTCATCAGGGTAATCAGCACCATCAGCGCGGTCATTTTCACCGCCGCCAGCAGCAGGCCTTTTTTCGGAATACCGTTGTTATCCACTTCACCGTACACTTTCGGGAAGTTGCCATCGTTAGCGGCACGGACCCCGGCCTGACCAACCAGCATCATCCAGGAGCCCAGAGAAGTCAGGCAGGCAAATGCGGTGAAGGCAGAGACGACCGGCGCAGCCCAGCCGCCAAGAATTGTTGAGGCGCTGATAGCGAACGGCGCACCGGAGGCAGCCATCTGAGCCGCAGGGTACATCCCGGCGATAACCTGAGTCGCAGCGATATAGACCACGCCGGCCATCGCGGTTCCCAGCATGGTTGCCAGCGGAACGGTACGTTTCGGGTTTTTCACCATCCCGGTGCTGACGGCGGCAGACTCAACGCCGACGAATGCCCACAGGCAGAGCAGAATACTTTTGATTACCGCATGGCTGTCTGGCGTGCTGGAGGTGTTCCAGTTTGCCTGATAGGTCGCCGCATCAAACCAGTGCCAGCCGATAACCGCGGTCATCACTACCGGAATTAATACCAGCACCAGACCAATGGTGGTCAGACGGCTTACCCAGGTCCCGCCGAGCATATTAACGAAGGTGAATATCCAGACGATCGCAATACACGCGATACCGGCTGGAATGGGGTTATTCAGAATCGGGAAGAAAGTAGACAAATAAGAAACGGCGGTAATACCGATGGCCAGATTACCAATCCAGTTTGCATGATAATAAAGGACGCCGGTCTGGAAACCGAACGCGGGAGATATTTCCCCGGCATAGGCAATTGGACCACCCTGCTGTGGGTTCTTGGTCGCCAGTCGGGCATAAACATAAGCCAGAGACATCGCACCAATAATAGAAATAACCCATCCCCAGATAGCAATACCACCGATGCTGGCGAGGTTCGCAGGTAATAATGCAATACCGCTCCCCATCATATTACCAGCGACGACGCCGGTACAGGCAAATAGCCCTATCTTCTTGGCAGAACTCATGTTTGCTTTTCTCCTAAGTTTATTTGGGAGGTACAGATCATGATATAGAACCTTTAATTGACCCGACCAACTGCCAACAAGATTACTGATTCAAAGAAGATAAGTCCTAAAGATAAAGTGAAATAACAACAAACATCAGACAAATGATATTTTGACCTTTTTCAATTAACATATCAGGATGACATGTTGATATCATAAAAAGATAAACATCGTTGTTTTACAGTAGGTTATAACCAATTCCGCGTGTTGAATTTGTGTTGTATTTCGCCATTGTGGCGTTAAATATATATAACAATCAGGGTGCTCATGAGAAACATAAAATTAACCTCACCACACTCAATATCCTGAGTATGGTGAGGGTTTACTTATTCTGAAGAGAGGAAATTATCGAGGTACGGGACCACGCGGGTAACCGAGGTCTGGAATACTGCATTTTCAATCCAGTAAAAGGTGTTCTCGCCCGGGCGTAAATTAAAGGCCGTCAGATAAGCATCCGCTGCTTCCCGGTTCTCCCCTTTCATCTCGTAGACTTTACCCAGCAGCACGTAATTCATCCACGACATCTCAAGGTCGATCCCGGTATTAATCGCGTTATACGCTTCATCGACTTTACCCTGGCCCAGCAAATCCACTGTTTTAATTTGGTAAAATACCGCCGTATCTTTGATCCCCGGCATATCGCCAACCCGAGTGATTTCAGCGTACAGCGCGTTGAGCTGCTCTTTATTTAACGGCTGCTGCGAATGACGTAAAACATCCACCAGCGTTTTTTCCGCATAGGCGTAAGCAAACTCAGGCGAGTCTTTAATCACATCATCAAGCAGCGCGCTGGCCTTACCTAAGGAATCGACATCACCGTTCATTAATAACTGATGCGACTCGTAGAAATGGGTCAGCGCCGTGCTGTGCGACGGTTGATACTGTTTCAGCATCGCCTGCATGCGTTCCGACCACGGCTGCTTTAAGGCCTCCGATAAGCTGCTCAGCAGATCGTTTTGAATCGCCAGCTGGTTGTCGCTGGTAATGAAATAACGTTTGTCCATCATCGTTGAACCGTCGGCGTTATCCACCATCTGCACGGACATAAAGCACTGCTGCGCGCGATAGTGCCGCTGGTTGACGAACTCAATCGTCAGCGTTTTACCTGAACTGCTTGGCTCATTAATGTTGTAGTTGGTTTTGTCATGCACCATAAAGGTCGAGAAGGTGTTGAGCGACGTGGTCACCAGACTGCCCAGGCCCACCGCATACGAATGCTGCGATGCCCAGTTGGTGCAGGAGTTACCTTTCAGCAGATGGATATCGATATCGCGCGGGTTCAGCAGCAGGCGCGCTTTATTCACCGGTGGCCGCGACTCGATCGACGACAGCGCCACCAGGGCCACGCAGGAACCCAGCGCCAGCAGGAACAGGATCCATACCCAGAAGGTAGTAATACGTCGGCGCTTCTCCGGTTTTGCGGACGGCGTCTGGCCTTGCTCAATCTCGCCGGCAGCGCGCGTCGGGGTCGTCAGGTCAGGCGTCGCAGCGGGGACCGCAGGGGAGATCGCCATCGCGGGCTCTTCCCCCTCTTCCGTGCACCAGATGACCGGCACCGTGAGCTTATAGCCGCGCTTGGGTACCGTCGCAATATATTCGAGGCTACTATCATTGCCATCTTTCAACGACTTACGTAGCTCGGAAATACTCTGCGTGACGACGTGGCTGGTGACCACGTTACGTGTCCAGACATTATCAATAAGCTCGTCCCTGCTGAGCACTTCACCAGGGTGACGGGCAAAGAAGACCAAAAGATCGATTAAGCGCGGTTCCAGAGTAAGCTGGCGCCCCTTCCGGCTGATTTGGTTAACAGAGGGTGTAACCAGCCATTCTCCCACGCGAACAACAGGTTGTTGCATAAAAAAGAGCCCAAAACGAAAAGGGAAAGGCGCGATGATAACACATTTCCCCTCCCTATTTATGATAGGGGTCATTACCTTGAACGCGTTATATCATTCTGCACTTATTTCGCTTAGCCAGTTTTTATTTCTAAACAAAACCGGCAATGGTTTATTAACATCTGCGTCATTACTTCAGAAAAATGAAGGCCTGTTGTGCCTCTGACGTTTCGGGAAGCCCCCGAGCGGCCAGACTATTCATGGAGACACATGCTGCTATTCCCCCCGGCTCTCTACCGACATTGCCCAGGAAAAAGCGGATGATGATGCCCAATGCTCCGCTCATGCGGCGGGACAAGCTACGTCGCCGCACAGACAGAGAAGTATTACGCCCAGCGCAGCGACTGATTTTCCGCAGGACGCGGACTATTCCGGGAAACACCCGCGCGCGGGCGCATTAAAGAGGCGTGCTTCAGCGGCGGTAAAGCCGGTTATCTGGACTCCCCGCCGTCGCCGCGCAACAGATCCGCGGCCCCGGCAGGGACGAGCTCCGGCTTTCAGGCGGATCGATGCTGCGCCACCGCCTGCTCCAGCGCGCTAATATCCGGGCTGGAGAGCAGCGGCTGCAGGTTCAACAATGTCTCTTCCTCTAATTGATAGAGATCCAGCTTCAGCAGTCGCTCAATGTCCGGTTCGGGGAAACGATACTTAATAAAGGTAGCCGGATTTCCGCCGACGACGGCATATGGCGGAACGTCTTTGGTGACCACCGCTCCCGCCGCCACCACGGCGCCTTCGCCAATTGTGACGCCCGGCATAATCATCGCCCGCATGCCAATCCAGCAACCATCTCCGAGCACGGTATCACCGCGATGCTGATAGGCTTCGTTAACGCATGATACAAACGGATAGAGGCTGATCCAGTCCATCCGGTGCGTGCTGTTGCCGCCCATCAGGATCACCACTTCCGGCGCGATACAGACAAAATTACCAATAAAGAGCTTATCTACATGACCTAAGGGCTCCCACCCTTCGCTGACGGCATCGCCGTGCAGGTAGCGCACCACGCAACGTTCAAATCCGCGATCCCAGCAGTCGCTGTAGTAGCTGTGGCTGCCGCGAATGATCACATTCGGGTTGGTTACCGTCAGATGCAGGCGTTCGGTGATTGACCAGTGTTTATCGGCCATCGAGGCATTCCTTCTTGCGTTAATATATCCGCTTGCTGACCCGTTATCATAACCCGGAAAAACTCAATACCGGAGCAACCGCTGTAAGCGTTGCTGGCATCATGATGGCTGACTCAGGGAATATTTTGTTGAGAATAAACTGACAGGCATTATGTTTATTTTCTCGCGCCGCCATTATCCATAATTAAACAAAATAGCTCCACCCCGATCATATTCTTAATGATAAAAACGGGCACTTCCCCCACGCTGCCAGGTTTTTCTGTGTCCAGACTTCTTATTCTTACTTTAGTGTTACCGCTGACCGCCTGCGCGGGGTATTTTTCACCGCCGCCAAAAGAGACGGAAGGTGACAACGCCGGACAGTCCAGTTCGCTCCCTGACTGTCGTAGTCGTCACCACGTTATTATCTGCGACTGGGGGAAAGCGTAGCGAATAACCGCTCGCCTGCGGCCAGAGGCGAGCGGTTATCTTATGGCGCCCGATCGGCTTCGGGCGGATGAATCGTCGATAAGATGGGCCGGGAACGGCGGCTATAAAAATAGAGCCCGGTCAGCAGCAGCGTAAACGGAATGCCAAACCACAGCGTCATGCGGAAGAAATCGGTAAACGCTGTTGAAATCAGCAGCGCCAGCATCAGAGCAGCCCCCAGCAACGGGCTCCAGGGATAGCCCCACAAGCGAAATTTGAGCACCGTTTGCGTATGCTGGCGGCGGAAAAACAGGTGGGTGATAAAGATCATCAGCCAGGTGAAACAGGCTCCATAGACCGAAATAGACATCATCGCGGCAAACGCCTGCTGCGGGTAGAGCACGCTCAGGACAATAGAGACCATGATGCCGACGCAGGAGAGGGCCAACGCATTCACCGGGATCCCGCGCGCGCTGATCCGACCGAACGCAGCCGGTGCCTGCCCGGCACGCGATAGCGAGAACATCATCCGCGTGGTGATATACAGCTGGCTGTTCATGGCCGAGAGCGCCGCGATCAGGACGATAAAGTTAAAAATACCGCCGGCATACGGCAAGTGAATCACGTTCATCGCCACCAGGAAGGGGCTTTCGCTGGTGCCGGACTGACGCCACGGCACAATCGCCAGCATGAGCGCAATCGACAGCATATAGAAAATAAACAGGCGCAGGATGGTCCCTTTAAACGCAGACTTCACCGCCACCACCGGGTTTTTCGCCTCGCCTGCCGCCACGGCGATCATTTCAATACTCAGATAGCTGAAGATAGAAACAATGGTCGCAAACCACATGCCGCTGATCCCAAACGGCATAAACCCACCGCCATCGGTAAAATTATGCAGGCCGTAGGTTGGGTTGGCGGAGAAGGCCAGGATCCCCAGGCCGATGACGATAAAAGCCACGATCGCCAGAACCTTGATCGTCGATAGCGCATACTCCACCTGTCCGAACCATTTCACGCCAATAACGTTGATCACCATCACCAGGGCGGAGAACAGCAGCACCCAGGGCCAGACCGGCGTATGCGGGAACCAGAACTGCATATACATTCCAATGGCCGTCACCTCGGTACCCACCGCCAGCACCACGCAGGACCAGTAGGAGTAGCGCACCAGGAATCCACACAGCGGACTGAGATAAAACTCGGCATAGTCACCGAATGAGCCGGGGGTCGGATGCTCTGAAGTCATCTCCGCCAGGCAGCCCATCAGCAGCAGCGCAATCACCCCCCCTATCAGATAGCTCAGCAGCACCGACGGTCCGGCCATCTGAATGGCGTAGGCGCTCCCCAGAAACAACCCGGTACCAATCGCGCCGCCGATCGCCAACATCGACATTTGCCCGGCGGTAAGCTGTTTCTTCAGCCCGCCCTGGCGCTGTGCAATCTCATCAAAACGCTTGCGATCTTTCATTCGTTCCTGCCTTAGCGAGCGGCGGTGGTCACATCGAGAATAGCGGCGGTGACATAATCAATGTTGTCACCATTAAGACCGGGTAGACACATCCGTCCCGGTGCCACCAGATAAATGGCATAGCGCTGGCGCAGCTCGCTCACCTGCCGTTCGTCCAGACCGGTATAGCTGAACATCCCGCGCTGATCGCGGATGCGCCGGTAATCCAGCTGAGAACCGCCCTGCTCCAGGCCGGCGGACAAACGCAGGCGCATCTGCTGGATCCTCTGACGCATGGCCGCCAGCTCTTCCTGCCACAGCTGGCGGAGCTGCGCGTCGGCTAACACCATGTCGACGATCCGGCTGCCGTGGGTCGGCGGACAGGAATAGCTACGGCGAATTAAGGTCTTTAAGGCCCCCTGGACGTTGGCGGCGGTCTGCGCGTTGGCGCAGCGCACGGTTAATCCCCCGACCCGCTGGCCGTACAGGGCGATATTTTTCGAAAAAGAGTTGGCGACGATAAAATCCAGATCGCTTTCCAGCGCCAGCCTCAGCGCATAGCAGTCCTCTTCCAGCCCGGCGCCAAAACCCTGATAGGCGATATCGAAAAATGGCAGCAGTCCCTGCGCCTGAACCACGTCCAGAAGCGTCTGCCACTGGCTGTGGCTCAGATCGGTCCCGGTTGGATTATGGCAGCATGGGTGCAGCAGCACCGCCGTGCCGGCGGGTAGCGTCTGCAGGGTCGCCAGCATGTCGGCAAAGCGCAGTTCGCCGCGGAGATTGTCAAAATAGGGATAGCGGTTCACCTGCAGCCCTGCGCCGGAAAAAATCGCCTGATGGTTGGCCCAGGTTGGATCAGAGACCCAAATCTCTTTACGCTGTAAAAAGTGAACGAGAAAATCGGCCGCCAGCTTCAACGCCCCAGAACCGCCAACGGTTTGCACCGTCGCCAGCGCATGCTCCGGGGCGGCAGGCCCCAGCAGCAAGGTCTGTATCTGGCTGGCAAAGCTTACGCTGCCTTCAATCGGCGGATAGCCGTGCGGCAGCTGCTGCGCCAGCAGGCGCTGTTCTGCCAGCTCGACGGCCCGCATCAGCGGTACCTCCCCTCGCTCGTCATAATATAAGCCGATGCCCAAATTCACTTTCCGCGGATTGCGGTCCTGCAAATAGGCTTCCATTAACGACATAATAGGGTCGGGAGTCGACGGTTTAATTTCTGCGAACATAGGTATCCTTAGCCATAATAAATATGACTGGCAGGTGAATATTTATTTTTATTTTCAGGCCGTAGCGCTGACGGTAATTTCTATTTTCATTCCCGGCACCACTAATTTATCAACGATCACCGTCGAACGATTAGGATAAGGGGCATTGAAATAGCGCTGGTAAATATCATCAAGGCGTGCAACATCATTGACGTCAGTCAGATAAATAATAACCTGGAGAACATTATCGCTATGGCTCCCGGCCGCCTGTAGCGCCTGGGTGAGATTATCGAAAGTCAGGGCGATCTGCTGTTCCGCCGGGCCGGTTTCAATGGTGCCATCAGCCCGAACCGGGCCATGCGCGGTAAAGAGCATCCCGCCGCCGCGTGTCGCCCAGGAGAACGGCTGACCGATATCCGGAAGGCCGGTGTGAATTACGTCTCGCATAAAGGATTCTCGTCGTGGTAAAGCTGGCTGAAAAGTGCGCCATCGGTGGCAAACAGCGCGTCAAGGATGGTGTAGTGGTTAGCTCCCGGCAGGGCTATTACGTCAACCGGCCTCCCCCGCTGGCGCAACCGCTGAGCATAGTTTTCACTCTGCGCGATAAGCTCGGTTCGCTCGGCGGTGCCGTAAAACAGCGTCAGAGGGGAGATCTTCTCCGCTAAATGACGCAGCGGACTGAGGTCGTTCACCTCCGCGGGCGTCAGCTGCAGTGACCGGTTGACCGCCGTACTCAGCAAAGGCTCAAGCTCATAAATCCCGCTGATTGCCAGGACCGCATCGGCGACCGGATGCGCCTGCCAGCAGGCTGCCAGATGGCCGCCTGCGGAGTGCCCACTCAGATAAACCGGGCTGCACAGACCCGGCTGGCGGCCAATGGCATCCAGCGCCGCGCCAATCTGCCGATGGATCTCTGTTAACGTCGCCTGCGGCGCTAACGTATATTCCACCAACATCACATCAAACCCGCGGGTCAGCGGCCCGGCAGTAATAAAAGCAAAATCCTCTTTATTACAGGATTGCCAGTACCCGCCATGAATAAATATTATCGTGCCCATTTTACTGGCGGCAGAAATAAACCAGTCAATACGTTCCCGTGGACTTTCACCATAACAAAAAGTCATGATATTTTCGCCGCACTGATATGCCTGCTGACTTCGCTGCTGAAAGTCAGCCAGTATTTCTGCCTCATTATCTACGGTTGTGCTGTTGTCATAACTCCCGACGCTGAGTTTCATATATTAAACTTTGTTTATTATTTAAGATGTGGCTTAACTATTAGCAATGAGAAAATATGTTGTCAAGCTTGTACAAAGTGGAATGCGTGAGAGTTAATAGAAATTAAATCTCAGGGCTAATAAGTTTTACCAGTGAAACTTTTATCGACAAATGCGCTCGCAAAAATGATGGCGGTCAAGGATCGGCGCTCACCTGTCCGCGCATTCGTCTGCTTCTCCCCCCTTCCTGCCCGGCGTACTGTGACCGAGCCAACGTCCTGAGAAACCACTGAAGGGACAAACTGTACAAACATCGTGAAAAGTTCATACTCAACGCTATAAGTGAGTCAATATTTTTGCTATTAAAATGGTCGTCGTCGTGTCAGGTCTCAGAACTTATAAAAAGGAATACAGACCAATGAAATACAAATTAGTCAAGCAGGTTGTCCATGATGATGTGTTAAGAAACAGCTTCATTAATTTGGCAATTAAGACCTTTGACCTCTCTTTTAAAGAGTGGTACAAAAAAGGCTACTGGACCGAGTCCTATATTCCTTATGCGTTTGTTGATCATAATAAAGTGATTGCCAATGCGTCGGCTAACATTATCGATCTAATGTGGCAGGGGGAGCCCAGGCGCTATATCCAGATTGGGACCGTGATGACCGCCACCGATTATCGCGAAAAGGGTCTGGCCAGCCAGCTGATTAACCATATTCTGGCTGACTGGCAGGATCAGGCCGACGGTATTTTTCTCTTCGCTAACTCCACAACCGTTGATTTCTATCCTAAATTCGGCTTTGAACAGACCGACGAATACCAGTACGCCCTGCCGGTTACGCCCGTTGCCGGGGATTTTCGCAAGCTGGATATGGATAAAGAGAGCGATGTGAATATCCTCAAGTACTATTATCAGAAAGCCAACCCGTTCTCCCGCCTCTCGGCACACAATAACTTCGGTCTGCTGATGTTCTACTGCTCGGCGTTTATGAAGCACTTTGTCTATTACTCGGAGAAAAATAATGCCGTGGCGATCGCCATGCAAAACGATCATGCATTGCTCTGTTTTGATATTTTCTGTGACAGCACCAGTTCGATGACCAGGATCGTGAATGAACTTGCGGCGCAACATACCCGCCAGGTTATTTTAGGCTTTACGCCCAGGGAAGACCGGGCAGGTGAATACGAAAAAATTGAAATTGATGATTTTCTTTTCATCTATGCGGCAAAAGAAAATATCTTTAAGGAGCGTAAGCTGATGTTCCCGACGCTCTCGCATGCCTGATTCTCCTGGCCATATCGCCACTGGCGCAAGCTCGTAGCGACGCTGAAGCCCAGGCGGCAGCCGCCTCTCCCGCCATGCCCCACCGGGGCGTGACGGAAGAGGTGAAAGCATTATTTAGTGGCAATAAACAGGGACTTGCAGCGCGGACACATTAATGTCGCCCCTTTTTTAATTTTGTTCACCGGCTGCCGTGATTTATGCCCGCATTGCGGACAGGTTACCGTGGTATCAGAGGTGGAACTCAAGCGCTTCACTGCGTTGTCGAAGAATGACATAGACCTTTACCCGCTGAATGAATGTGGTCTATCATACCACTAACTGATTAAAAAACACACAACCTCAGGGCGCATCGGGAAATGACCATGATGAGGAATTTATCGGGTTTTAATCCGCTATTTACCTGATAGCATCACGTCGCGCTGAAATCAGGATGCTTCATTCCTGATTTTCTGTTCATCTCTCGCGATGGTGATACTCCATCGTCAGATATTATTAACCGCATCCATATAACACCGGTTTTACTTATTTGTCGGAAGGCGTCCCGCTGGTGGCAAACTCGGATTGAGGTATCATGATGCGCAAATTCAGGTGTTTTCACTAAAAACAGCACAATCACCCTATTAAATGCAGAAATCCCGATAAAAATAAGATAAATAGTATGAGTCTTAATTTAACGCTTATATGATGAATGAGATATGGTAATGTTTATTCATATCGAATGATTACAGACAAACAAGAGATAAGAAATGACTGAAAACTCAACAATTCACGCTCAAAATTGTCGTACCGATATCGGGATTGGGAAACAGGTCACGGCCAGCGTAAAAGGTTACGTCGATGGCCATCTCTATATGATTGACATCACCGTTCATCCTGTTGAGATCACATTTGATTTTGGTGAAGAAAAAATTATGCGCGGGTCTTATTTTAGTTCTAAGAATCAGGAGATGGTGTGGGCGGCGGAAAGAAAAGAGCTGACCATCTCCGATGAAAAAGGATCTTTTACAATAGCCTTTTAATGTTCAGGTTCAATGTCGATAAAACGTGCCGTCGCTATGCCCTGAGCCAATACGGCCCGCTTCAATTAAGATTTCATCGATAACATCTTCCAGGCACGCCGAACCATGATTCTCACAAATCATATGAACCTGTTTCAATATTTCTTCCTGGGACATCTCTCCGCGTAAAGCGGAGGTCAGCATCACCGATGCCCAGCGCCGAACTTCCGGGTGCGTAATCATACAACTTTACCTCGAATAGCAACACACGCCTTTAAATTATAGGCGCTCACCGGACATTCACCCATTAAATCATGCTGTCGCCCCTGTCGGCGCGGCATAGAAGTGGACTCATCCTGCCGCGGGCGACCGGCTATCGCCGCGCTATGACAACAGTTTTATCGCCGCGTTTTGAATCTCGGCTGAGGTTAAATCGCGATCGGAGGCAACATGCACAATGCGATGATCGCCCGTCAAGGAAGGAAATTCAGCAGACATGATCTGCAGCTGTTTTTGTTCACCGTTAGGATACTCACGTAATATTGTTGTTACCCCCGGCACTATTTTCGCGACAACTGCCGGTAATGCATTGAAAAAAACAATAACTTTCTTCATGAGTCTACCACCTGGCTGAAAGCATAATGATGGCGATGCCATCCATTGGGTGATGAAAAAGAAAAGGCCCCGTCCGGGGCCCTTTCGTTATTTCCGACACGCCATTGTCGCCGCGCCGTTGGAAATGTAAGGAGCAATATTATCAAATGTAATCATTGATGTTTTACAAAAGATACATTTTGCGCCAAAGGGATTTTTTTCCGTCACATCGTAATTCGATGTTCTGTATTGTGACCCATGACAACACGGGCATCTGAAATGAATGTATTCAGTCATAATGTTAACCTTTATGTGTGACAACATTCACTACCGCAGGGACTAGAGGTTATACTCTGGCGAAAACTCATCTGTGGTTTTCAAGGATAGTGCAGAAATCACCGTGCTGAACAGCAGGCCAAGAATACGCTTTCTTTTGCGACCGTTCTCTGCATGATTAATCTGAGGTTTTTCACCAACTTAATCATGACTTATTTTAGTGATTGTCTAAGATATGTTGTTCGTTTTTTTAACTTGCCCTTGGGCATATCTGGTCTGCAAAAAAACTTATCGAAGAGAAAAATACCCAAAAGGAGATATCAGAAGATAAATGCGATGAGAAAATTCCAGGAACTGTTGCAGATAATTTTTAAGACTCAAACCGTTGAAGCCATTAACGCACGTAAACCAGCCTTTGGCAAGCATTATTTTTCACAGCTTTTTAACAGTATTTTTTGCCAGTAAAACTATGCGCAAACTGACTATAACTGACAACTTTATCAGGCGCTTATTCCTGCCGGCGCCCCATGTTACGCTTATTTTGTGGTATTCTGTCTCTCCCGGAGATTTTTGCTATGAAATCGGAAGACATCCTCGACTGGTACCCAGCCCAGCTCCCGCCCGTTAAAATCATTCTGGGTAATGCCGTGCTTGAAGTCGGAAAGCTTGGCCGCCCGATCAACGCCAGAACGCTACGTGAGTATCTGCAGGTGCTTCAGCGCACGCAAAAAAGCCGCGATGATAAAATCGCCCTGCAAACCGCAATCGACGTTTTGTCGGATAATCAACGCGTAAACGGAAAATTATAATGGTCACGGCGGCTGCACCGCTGTAAGACTCACTATCCCCTTCAATAACTTAAGTTTTTTTAAAATGTTCTCTGAAGGGAATTAATTTGTATCTTTCGCCTGTAAAAAGGTGCATCGTCGTAGGTGGCCCACAATGATATGCAGAGTCATTTGCCTGAGCCAACGTAAGAGCCAGCAACTCGCACCGAACGCGTCCTTCGAGGTTTCAACATGAAAGCGGCAAACACTTTTTTTTGCCTTCCATCCGAGCTACCGACGGTCAGAGCGATTATCGGGGACGCCGTGCTTGAAATTATCAGAAGCGGTGCGCCTGTGGGTGCTGCAGGACTGCTGACGCTGCTGAAAAGCCCGGGAGCCAGGAAGAACTGGTCCGATGAAGGCCCCCTCTTGCAGATTGCGATTGATGCTCTGGAAGAGAGCTTATCGATTGATTTCAAAAAAATATAACCCACACAGATTAACCACACCGAAGGTCACACTATGTTTATGACACTATTTATTTATCTCGGAATTATCGGTTCCGTCGCCGCGCTGGCTTTATTTTCCCTGTCCCTGCTATGGATTGCCGTTTCAAATAACCCGGATAACACGGATATATAAACTTCAGCGCAATTTACTCTTCCGATAAAGGCCAGCCCCTCGACGCTATCTCTTCCTCAGACATCCTGTTGCATCGCTACCGGCTGCGTTTCAGATAGCATAACGACGTATCTCCGGCCAACCGCTCCCTGTCCTGCCCCGCATGTAGAAAGTCCGGCAATGCCTTTCATCACCGGACCGGGCATGCGCTTATTTTATCCCGCGACGCGAAACGTAATCCCGCGCCGCTTGTCCGGTGTAAATCTGACGTGGACGGTAAATATTCAGCGGCGACTCGTGCATTTCATTCCAGTGCGCGACCCACCCCAGCGTACGTCCCACCGCGGTCATAACGACAAACATCGACGAAGGTAGCCCCATCGCTTTCAGGATCACGGCGGTATAGAAATCGACGCTCGGCGAAAGTCCATTCTCCACAAAGTAGGGATCGTTGAGCGCCACCTCTTCCAGAGCCATTGCCACCTGAAGCAGTCGGTCCGACATGCCCAGCTCTGCCAGCACCTTATGGCAGGTTTCGCGCAGAATGGCCGCCCGGGGATCGAGATATTTGTAGCGCGAGTTGCCAAAGCCCAGCCGGCGGAAAGCCAAAGGATCCCTTTTCACCTTACTGATAAACGCCGGGATCTGTTCGATGCTCTCAATATCCCCCAGCATTTGCATACTGGCCTCGTTGGCGCCACCGTGCATCGGCCCCCACATCGACGCCAGACCGGCCGCCACGCAGGCGAAGAGATTCGCCCCGGAGGAGCCGGCCGCACGCACCGTTGTGGTCGATGCGCACTGCCCGTGATCGGCATGGAGCACCATAATCTGGTTCAACGCCTGCTCAATAACCGGGTTCACCTGGTACTTTTCCGCTGGAACCGCAAACAGCATATGCAGGAAATTCCCGGCATAAGAGAGATCGTTTCTCGGGTAGACCGCAGGTTGCTCGATGGAAAACTTATAGCTCATCGCCGCAAGCGTAGGCATTTTGGAAAGCAAGCGGGTGGCGGCCAGCGCACGATGCTCGGGGTTTTCGACATCCAGCACATCGTGATAGAACGCGGCCAGTGCGCCCACCATGGCACACATCAGCGCCATCGGATGGGAGTCGCGCCGAAATCCGCTGCACATTTTCGACATCTGCTCATGCACCAGGGTATGGCGGGTAATTTTTTCCCGGAAGACCTGATAACGCTCCTCATCGGGCGCCTCGCCGTGCAGCATAATGTACGCCACCTCCAGGAACTCACACTGCCGGGCCAGCTGGTCAACCGGGTAGCCACGGTGCAGCAGGACGCTATTTTCCGTATCGATATAGGAAATCGCCGACTCACACCCGGCGGTATTGCTGAAGCCCGGATCAAAACTGCACATTCCTGAATTCGCGAGCGCGCGGAGATCAATACCGAGGTGACCCAGCGTCCCGGACACCGTATTCAGAGGGATGGCCTCTTGTCCATCCAAAGAAAGTATTAACGGTTTCGTTCCCATCCTGTAAATTCCCCTCAACAGCCAACGCATGATCACCCTGAAGACATTCTCCAGGCCGAATTTCCAACATAGCCAGGGTGATGCGGCTATTCTTTGATATAAACGGTTAAACACGCGATAAAAAGCGGGTTTTACCAGGGCTTCCTGTGCTCTAACCTGACTAAGGACTACCGTGTTAGCCAATACGCTTATTTTTGTCGTCGCCGCCATCCATATCTACATTCTGATTCTGGAGATGTTTTTGTGGGAGAGTAAAACCGGGCGCCGGGCATTCGGCCTTAGCGCCAGTTTTGCCCGTGAGACCCGGGTGATGGCAGCCAATCAGGGTCTGTATAACGGTTTTCTGGCCGCCGGTTTGCTGTGGGGACTGTGGAGTCCAGAGAGCGGGTTTGAGTTTAAAGCGTTCTTTCTGATCTGCGTGGTGATCGCCGGGCTGTTTGGCGCCGCAACCGCCAGTCGAAAAATACTGTATGTACAGGCACTCCCGGCAACGGTGGCGCTGATAGCGCTGTACGTCACTTAACCGAGAGCCCGGAAAAGACCGCCGCCGGCATTGACGGCGGCGGGACGTTAATCAATCCCCAGGCGGTAAGTGCCGGGATGCTTCCCAGGCCATTGGCGAAAGCACCCATATGCTCGCCACTTTATGGACCCGCGCATCGGACATCGCTGGCCCGATACTCAGCAGCGAAGCCATAAGTAACAGCAGATACACTCCTTTTCTCTTCATCTCGGTAATTCCTCATCGTTGCACACGGAATGTAGTGCCGGCTTATGTCGTTCAATCATCGACAGGCAGCCTACCAGTACAACGATAATGGCCCCGAAGATCAGGCTGACGACGTTGGCGCCAAAGCCAAAACCGCCGTTTTCAACCGGCTGTGATAACAGGTCACCGCAGGCTGCGCCGAAGGGACGGGTCAGGATATATGCCGCCCAGAAGCAGAACACCGCATTGGCACGGAAAACAAAACGTGCCGTCGCAATGATTAGAAGCCAGCCGCCAAAGAAGGCCGCTGCGCTGTAATAGCCCATGTTCAGCCCTTCAGCGAGACCATCCCCCACGGCGGTTCCCAGCGCAAAGGTAAACAAAATAGCCAACCAGTAGAAGCGCTCTCTGACGCGGTTATCGATATGGTGAATGGACAGGGTCTTTTCTCGCGCGTACCACAGAACAAAAGTCACCAGCAGCGCCAGGGCGAAAAAGAGTGAGCTATAGGCTAGCGGTACATGTAAAGCATCGGTTAAGTTATCGGTCACCAGGGTCCCGAAAATGCTGATAAACACCACCGTCAGCCAATAGATCGCCGGCTGATAGCGAGTTTCCCGCAGTTGAAAAACCAGAGTGACGAGCAACAGTCCGCCGACCACCCACGAAGTATTCAGCAGACCAAATCCCAAATCCATATTGAGGTAATCGGCCCCGGTTTCCCCGACCGTGGTCGACATCATTTTAATTAGCCAGAAGACCAGTGTGACCTCAGGCACTTTATTCAGCCACGGCGGTGATGTCGTCGACGTATTCATATATACCCTCTTATTACATATCTTTTGCTGGTACAGACCAGCGTTAACGTAGCGTGCAGACATACACCAGTGCGGGCGGCAGATTGCGCATCACCACAATGCGCTGCCAGCGGAAATAGCGGGAAAGCAGCGTTTCAGACAACGGGCTGTACTGAAACTGGATAAACAGCCCGTCCGCCGACATCTGTTGGCGGATCTGATTCAGAATGCGCATACTGATGCGCAGCGGAAGCGAGAGCAGCGGCAGGCAGGAAAAGACGATATCGTAGGGATTGATCAGCCTTTCCGCCGATGCCGCCACCACGTTAAGGCGGCGATCGTCAATGGTCCGTAGCTGGCCGATGAATCCCGGATTAATTTCATAGGCATCGAGCATCGCATCGCGGCGCATCCGCGACAGGATCCCTTTTGTTAACACACCGTTAGCCGCACCCAGCTCGGCAATCGACAGGCTGACGCCCCAGTCAACCTGATTCATCATCGCGCGACAGAGCACGGCCGACGAAGGCAGCAGCGCCCCGGTCGTCCTCGGGTCGGCAATAAACTGGCGTAAGTAAGAACAACCACGCGTCAACGCGGCGCCGGCAGAATGAGAATGTGGGTTGTTATGCATGATGATCACCTGACAGTCAGCGGATAATCCATTATCCGCTACCGTGGATGACTCAGGCTCAACGCCCGGATTACAATTTTGTTCGGTTGAGGGCGCTTTCGTTACGCTCAGGCAGGATCAATGAAAAACAGCTTCCCCGGCGCGGTGTGCTCGTCACAACGATCCTGCCGCCGTGCAGCTCCGCAATGGTTTTGACCAGCGCTAACCCCAGACCGGTGTTCTCTGCGTTGCTACGGGCGTCATCCATTCGGTAGAAACGGTCGAAAATATGCGGTAAATGTTCGGGGCTGATACCTTCACCATTATCTTCAACGCTGAGCACAATCTGGCCATTTTCCCGCCCGGCGCGCAGCACAATTTTACCGCCGGAGGGCGTGTGGCGTAACGCATTGGACAGCAGATTCGACAGCGCACGCTGCAGATGAATAGGGTCAGCGTAAAAATCCACGTCCCCTTCGCTGACCAGGGTGATGTTCTTCTCCTCCGCCAGCACATCATAGAGGTTTATCTGACGAGCAAACTCCGTCGCGCTGGTGAGGTGTTCAAGATGCAGCGGCTCGCGACTATTATCCGCCCGGGCGAGGAACAGCATCGATGAAATCATTCGCGACAGGCGCTCTCCCTCTTCCACAATGGCCGCCAGCGTGTCCCGGTACTCCTCCGCGCTGCGCGCTTTGCTTTGCGTTACGCTGGCGGCGGAGATGAGATTGTTGATGGGGCCACGCAGCTCATGGGCAATATCCGATGAAAAGCGGGTCAGCTGCGTAAAAGAGGCTTCAAGACGGGTCATCATGCCGTCGAAGGATGCCGACAGCGCATTCAGTTCCGATGGCCAACGCTGGCTCGACAGGCGGGTGTGTAACTCCCCGGCGTGGATATGCTCAATCTCCCGGCTCATGGTGCGCAGCGGCAGCAATCCCCTGCGCGCCAGCCAGTAGCCAAGAGCAGAAAAGAGGACCAGCGCCAGCGCCGCGACGATCTGCATTCGTCGCCAGTAGTCTTCAATGATCTCATTGTTTTTTGACACATTCAGCGCCGCCTGAACTCGCCACGGCTGATTATCTTTGAGGATAAACTCCGTTGAGACGATGAGATACTTTTCACTGACGTCGTGGCGGTGATATTTCCACTCGCTGTAGTGGAACTCACTGGACGGGGCCGGAAAATCCTGCTGCGGTACGTGCATATTTTTCGACTGCGCCCAGACCTTACCGCCCGGGCTGATAATCCGCAGCGACAGCCGTTCCTGACGAGCGATGAACTCGAATAGCTCCTGCTGCCAGAGATCCTTCGGCCCCTGGCGCTCGCTGATGGTCGTAGCTATCTCCTGCTGAAAACGCAGCGTACTGCGCAGTTCGTCAACATCCTTCTGCCCGAGCTGGTTACGCATCGTCGAGTACAGCAGGCCGGTCACGCTGTACAATACCAGCCCCATGGCGAGGGAGAAGTAGAGCGTCAGCCGCAGCGTTATCGGAAAATTACGCGGAATCAGCATCGTTCCTCTCTTCCAGCACGTATCCCGCGCCGCGGATGGTATGCAGCAGTTTCACCTCATACCCGTCGTCAATTTTGCTACGCAGGCGGCGGACGGCAACATCAATCACGTTGGTCTCCGGGTCAAAATTCATATCCCAGACCTGTTCGGCCAACACGGTACGCGACAGCACTTCGCCACGGCGGCGCATCAGCAGACTCAGCAACAAAAACTCCTTTTGTGTCAACTCAATACGTTTGCCATTACGCGATGCGCGGTGCTTGAGAAAATCGAGTTGCAGATCGCTTATCTGCAGCACAGCCTCCTCGCTGCTGGCAGCATGAGGCGCGCCACGGCGCATAATCACCCGTACTCTCGCCAACAGCTCGCTGAAAGAGAAAGGCTTAATCAGGTAGTCTTCAGCCCCCAGCTCCAGGCCACATACCCGGTCTTCAACGTCATCACGGGCGGTGAGAAACATCACTGGCGTCATCTTTCCCGCCTGGCGGGCCAGCTCCAGGATCTTCCAGCCATTCATGCCGGGCAGCATCACATCGAGGATCGCCAGATCGTAATCGTTAGTCAGCAGAAAGTGTAAACCGTCTACGCCATCGTGCGCGACATCGACCACAAAGTCGTTCTCCCGCAGCCCCTTCGCAATATAGTCCGCCGCCATGGTTTGATCTTCGACCAGCAGTAGTCTCATTGTTCCTCCGTCTGCGGCGTCAGGGCCGCACTTTTCCGCGTAGTTTTCTCAAAGAGAAGATACAGTACTGGGGTAATAAACAGGGTGATCAATTGCGAGAACACTAGCCCACCCACCACAGCAACGCCCATCGGTTGACGCAGCTCCGCCCCCGCCCCCCAGCCAAAAGCAATCGGCAAGGCCCCCATCATGGCGCACAGTGTAGTCATCATAATTGGCCGAAAGCGCTGCATGCAGGCCTGGATAATCGCATCATGGGCGGAAAGCCCGTGGCTTCTTCGCGCCATCAGCGCGAAATCAATCATCATGATGGCATTCTTTTTCACAATACCTATCAGCAGCAAAATACCGATCATCGCAATAAACGTGAGATCCATGTTCATCAGCCGCAGCGCCAGCAGCGCTCCGACGGCCGCAGATGGCAACCCGAGGAGAATCGTCAGCGGATGAATCCAGCTTTCATAGAGCACGCCGAGGATAACGTAGATAACCGCCAGCGCCATCACGATAAGCCATATCTGGCTGCTCTGCGACTGCTGATATAGCGCCGCCTGCCCGGCGTAACTGCCGATAACCGCATTCGGCAGCGCAATCTCTTGCTGGACCTCGGCTATCGTTCGAGTGGCGTCCGAGAGCGACTTGCCCGGCGCCAGGTCGAAGGAAATCGTGATCGCCGGTAGCTGCCCCTGATGGTTTACCGCTGTCACCCCCTGCCCACGGGTAATCCGGGTAAAAGTAGTGACCGGCAGCAAGGTGTTCGCGGAGGAACGCACGTAGATTTTCGCTAAATCACTCTCATTTTGACGGAACGCGCTATTCACCTCCATAATCACCTCGTAGCTATCTTCCGGAGCGTAGATCGTCGAAACCTGCTGGGTACCAAAAGCGGCATACAGATTATTGCGGATCTGATCGATGTCGACGCCCATCAGCGAGGCTTTAGCGCGATCAATTTGCAGCCGGGCCTGAAGTCCGTTGAGTTCGGCATCACTGTTAACGCCAACAAAGACCCCACTCTGTTTCATCCCCGTCATCAGCTTATCGGCCCACGTATTAAGCGAAAGCCCACCGCTGCTGTTTACCGACTGCAGGGTATACTGGTAGCTGCTTTTCGACGATCGCCCGCCCACCTTGAGGTTTTGCACCGGGCTGTAAAACACGGTGATTCCAGGCAAATAGCGGGTTTCGGCGCGCATTTGCTGCACCACCTGCGCCATCGGCGGGCGCTGTGCGGCATCTTTCAGGGTCAGCATCAGTTGGGTCGTATCGTGATCAACCTTGGTGACAATATCGCTGACCGCCGGATCCGCCTGCAGCGTTTTTCCGATCCGCTGTGCCACCGCCAGCCGTCCGGCATAGGACATATCCTGCGGGGCATCGATGTTGGCGGCGATCTGACCAATATCTTCCTGGGGGAAAAAGCCTTTTGGCGCGTTCAGGTAAAGCACGACGCTGAGCACCACTGTCGCCACCGCAGTCAGCACCATAACCGCTTTGTGCGCTACCGCCCACTCCAGCGCACGGCCATATGCCTGGCGCAGCGTTTCAAAACCGTGATCAAAGTGACGACTCCAGGCCGGCGCACGGTAAGCGGTGTTATGCTGCCTGACCAGCAACGGCACCAGCAGAGGAATAATCGTTAGCGAGGCGGCCGCTGACACCAGAATCGCCAGCGAGACGACCCAGGCAAACTCGTGGAATAACAGTCCCAGAGTACCGGGCATCAGGAAAATCGGAATAAAGACCGCCACCAACGACAGCGATATTGAGACGACGGTAAATGCCACTTCGCGAACGCCCAGCAGCGCCGCCCGCCATGGAGACTCCCCCTCCTCCCGGTAACGCATGATATTCTCCAGCACCACGATGGCATCATCGACCACCAGCCCGACGGCAATGGTCAGCCCCATCAGCGAAATGTTGTCGAGACTCATACCGAGTAAATACATCAGCGCAAAGGCACCGAGCAGTGAAACCGGCACGCTCAACGCCGGGATCAGCGTGGCGCGCAGATTACGCAAAAACAACAGGATAACCAGGATAACCAGCGCAATCGTCAGCAGCAGGGTGATGTTAACGTCATGAATCGCCTGGCGAATTGACAGGGAACGATCGTTGAGCAACTGCATTTTTACCGAAGGGGGCATCTGCGACTGCAGGCGCGGAAGCAGCTGTTTTATCGCGTCGATGGTCGAGACAATATTTGCTCCAGGTTGACGGTTAATGCTCAGTACAATCGCCGTATGACCATTGACCGCGCTATAGCTCAGGGCGTTCTCAATACTGTCTTCGACGCTGGCGACATCGGAAAGTCGCACCGGCTGGCCGTTGCGGGTCGCGATAATCACACTGGCAAAGTCTGCGGCATTTCTCAAATCCCCCTGAGTCTGTAGCATCATCATCTGCCGTCTGCCGTCCAGTTCACCAACCGGTGAATTCGCATTGGCCGATTTCAGGGCCGACTGTACATCGGTCAACGTCAGGTTCGTCGCCGCCAGGCGGTCGGGATCAATTTCAACCCGAACGGCATAGCGTTTTTGGCCAATGACGTTCACTTCCGCCACCCCTTTGATGGTCGATAGCGCCGGTGAGATAAGATCGTCGCTGTAGCGGTTCAGGTCAGAGAGCGTCATTGACGGTGAATCGATACCGATCGTCGCAATCGGCGCATCGGCCGGGTTGACCTTGCGAAACGACGGCGGCGTAGTCATCTGCGCAGGTAGATTCTTCATCGTCTGATACAGAGCCGACTGAACATCAACGGCCGCGGAGTCGATATTTACCGAGGGATCGAACGCCAGCACGATGGTCGTCGCGCCCTGCAGGCTGGTTGAGGTCAACAACGACAGGCCTTGAATCGTCGCGAGGTTCTTTTCCAGCGGTGTCGCTACCGATGAGGCCATCGTTTCAGGACTGGCGCCGGATAGCGAAGCGTTAACGCGAATCGTTGGCATATCAAACGACGGCAGCGCCGCGACCGGCAGTTTTGTCCAGCAGATAGCACCGGTGACAATCACCGCCAGCCATAGCAACATCACTGCAATCGGTCGAGACAGACAGACTTCAGCCAGCTTCATTTCACACGCTCCGCCTGCCCCGCCGCCTTCGCTACGGCGACGTGCACCCCAGGACGCAGGTTATTGCTTCCTTCAACCACTACCCGGGTCCCCTGACTCACGCCTTCGACCACCGCCATCTGCTGCTGAATACGCAGCAGATTCACCGGCTGCGTCGCCGCCTGACTGTGGCTATCAATAAGGTAGACGAAGTGTCCCTGTGGCCCGTTCTGGATCGCCTGCGGCGGCAGCACCACAACCTGCTGCGTTCCGGCCTCGACGTTGACATGCTGAAATGCCCCCGGCCACAGCAGACGCTCCGCGTTGGCAAAACGCGCCTTCAGCGCAATGGTTCCGCTCTCGGTGCTGACAGTGTTGTCGATAAAATCGAGGGTGCCGGCAATTTTTACACCTTTCGCGTTATCGACCAGCACCCTGACAGGGCCCTGGGTCTGCGCCGCCAGTACGGCATTGAGATCATTTTCCGGGAGCGTAAACGCGACTCCCACCGGATCAAATTGATTCACGGTGACCAGCGGTTGACTGCTGCCCGGCTGCACCAGGCTACCGGGATGCACATTGAGCGCGCCGGTTTTGCCGCTCACCGGGGCATAAATCCGCGTATAGCCCAGCTGCGCTTCGGCACTAAGAATATCTTCCTGTGCCGCCTGCACCTGGGCCGCATATTGTTGCCGGGTACTGAGCAAAGTGTCCCAGTCGGAGGCAGAAATATAGTTCTGCGCCTTCAGCGCACGTCCGCGGGCCAGATCCCGCTGCGCTTTGTCCAGCTGCGATTGCGCCTGCATCCGGGACGCCTGGTCCCGATGCAAGGTTGCCTGTTGCGTGGAATCATCAAGAGTAAACAGCAGCTGTCCCTGCTGGACAAACGCCCCTTCCTGAAACGCCACGCGCTTAACCGTTCCGGTAATTTGCGATTGAATATCAACCTGATTAAGCGAGACCACATGTCCTTGCGTCGTCAGACTCAGCGGAAGCGAGGTAAGCTGCGCCGATGATAAACTCACCAGCGGCGGCGGCGCGTTTTTCGCAGAGGCCGACAGGGCATTCTGGCGGAAAAAAAGCTGATATAGCGCCAGGGCGCCAGCCAGCAAAAGGATGACCGGAAAGAGTCTGATGCGTAATACGTTCATGGCTATATGCCGTCAGAAAAACAGTCATACCAGTCTACTCATCGCCGCCCGACAAAAAGGCGCCAGCCGAATGACAATTTTGTCATCTGCGTGCAGCATCCCTGCTTTCCGAAATCGGCAAAAATGGATAACGCGAGCGGTTTTTATACCCGTTTGATAAATGCAATAGACGCATAAAAAAGATAATATTAATCCCCTACATCAGAACGGTCTTAGGCCGGATGTAATATTTAATCGCCGCAGAGCGAACCTGCAATAACCATCGCATTACCGTTTCAGGCAAGGTTTAACAAATGAAAAAAACCATAGTAATAATTCTGGTTGCCGCGTTTGGCGTCATGTCGGTTTCTGCAATCGCCTGTCCGAAAGGCACCCATCCGCATGGCGGAACAGGTTCACATCATGCTGGCGGTACCTGTTATTAATCATTATGGCGACCGTGGTCGCCATTTTTAATAACGACAATTCTGCGTTCGCTTACTGAAATCGACTAACAAGTTAATAAAATTATACATCTCCCCAAATGCATCTCCCTATATTTTTCCATGGTCTGACATTGACTATTTATCATGCAATGTTGATTCTGGAGGGTTCTCATAATGGACCAGTGCAAATAACTTTACCCGGATGGCATTTAATCAGGAAAAATTCATTACGGATTAAATCTGGGGTGAGCTCATTCAGATAATCAATTTCATGTACAGTGCTGAAGGTAAGGAATCTGAACACAGCCAGGCTCTGGATTGCTGGAGAACAAGGTTGATGCCAATCCGTCCGACCTCATCTACTGGCCTACTGATGAGGAGGGTATGATTCTACATATAACGTTCAAACTGCCACGCTGCGATGGCCACCAGCATGCACAAAACGATGAGGACAACGCCCAGCACCCTGCGTCTCGAACAGAGAGCCCCCCCTGCAGAAAGACCAAGTAATGTCAGCGTGACGGGCCAGCCAGCAATTGCCGTCAGGTAGGCCACAATCAGGTAGTCCTTTATCAATTCACTTTCCTCTAACTAGATTGTCTGGTCGAACCGATGGCCGCCAGTTGGCTAATTCAGTCTGGCGTTCCGCTTTCTGTTCTACAAGCAGTGGGAACACGTAGAGATGATACGCAAAGATGCCACCTGACACCTCACCATTTCACGGAGCTGAGCGATAAATTGACGCCATTTTTGCAGAAGATGTCCCAAATATGTCCCACGAGGAAAAATCAGCGACTGGAGGAAGTTGATAACTGTTGATTTTGAATGGCCCTACAGGATTCGATATTAACACGTAAGAAACTGATTTAATTTAACTATACAGGTTATAAAAATCACACATACCCCCAAATGTACCCCCATATATTTTTCTGCGGATGAGAATTGACTATTTATCGTGCAATTTGGGGCGCAGAGTACCTTCTCACATATCAGTAATATCCACCGGCACAAAATCATACCCAAATTTATGTGCGGAAAAATTTCTCTATATACATGCAAAATGTGTTGGTTCGGTTGGTTCAGTTGCCTCAAAACGTAAATACCATTGTTTTTGTTGAGTATTTTTCAAAAAATTGAACCAACACCACCTGATTTTGAACCAACATTTAGCTGAGTGAACCAACATTCACGATATTTCAAACAGCAAAATCACACGTTCAGCAGGCGAATACTGTTACTGATTCTGCTGGCGCCACTCTTTTACCATATCCTTCGTGACCTCCTTCTTGTAGCAGACAGGCGAATACCCTCCCGCTTTGCTCCAGGCGCTACGGCGACCGCATGAGCTTCCGTTCCGTGCCGTATTGAACGGACAAGCACAAGTGCCTGGGTAGGATGCTATAGAGTCGTCGATAATTCTTTGCTTAACCTGGTCATCAGTTAACGGGTTCGATTTGGCGATGGCCATATCTGATACAAAGACGAAAGCGGCAGCAAGTATGGAAACTGTGACTATTTTGATGCTCATTTGGCTCTCTCCGAGCAGTAGATGAACATCCAAGGTATACGTTGAAAAACTAGTCAACATTGATCTTTCGCAACGGCATGCAACGCCCTGTTAGAAAAGGTAGGTAATGCTTGTAGCAGGCAGTCAGCGCGAGGTATAACCAGCCTCTCCACCTCCGTATAACAGCGTTATACAGTGGTATACTGTATGGATAGACAACACTGATATGGTGGACCCTCATGAGCAAATCAAATCTGGTAGCTTTCCGCGTTCCGGCAGAATTGCAGGACGCATTTAATCAGGCTGTAGCGGCGGCAGGCGGTGACAAAACAGCGTGGCTGCTCGATGCCCTGCGCAGCAAACTGAACCAGCCGGAGAGCAACCCACAGCTGCGTATGCTTGAGCTGGTGGAACGAATGGAAGTGGCGGCGGCTGCGCTGGCGGGCGGTAAGCAGGGGATCCCGCCGACTCTGTACAATGAAGCGGCTGTTATCGGGATTGTTGCTGATACTATCCGGGAAGGGTTCGACAATGGCCGCATTATCGCTGAGCGGCTCAATGAGGCCGGTTATCAGACAAAAGCGGGCAAGGCGTGGGATAAGGACATTTACAGCGCCTGGAAGCGTCAGGGGCGCAACGCTGAGAAGTTATCAGTAGCGCTATATTCATAGCTCCATGGATGAAGGAAACAGAAGTGCACGAGATATGTTGTAAGAACTGAACTACGCCCCTTCCTGGCCCTCATGAAGCGGGTCGTTGTCTGCATGCACGAATCCGAGCGCGTCTCCGAATCTGGCTCTAGGGAAGCCTGATTTCGGAACGCCCATCGATTCATATGAACAGCCGGGCATATTAGGTTTTTTATCGAAGAGCTCTGCAACTTGTCTGATCCAAGTTGACGCGGGGCCAATCATTTTGACTAGGTACCACATTATGCATATGGCACTGTATAGACGTTCACAGGCTCTGGCGTCAATCTTTAGTTCATCGAAAAAAATAGATTTCGGAATTGGAACAACTGCGTGCTTACGATTCCAGATACGGGAGTGATGGGCACAGCGATTACGAAGTAAATTGAGACATTGTAACCACTTCGTCAGGGTTTGTTTATTATCCAGCTGAAGGCGTTTAATAATTTTTGCCTGCATACCACCATTCAGCATGGCGTAGTATTTAGACATCTGCCCAAAATCCCAAGTCTCAACAGCAACCCAGAAAGGGATTTCTTTTTGTTGGCTGAGATGCCACATAATACACTCATCTCTACTATCCTGAATTTTCAGATCCAGTTTATTACGCCATTTTTCAAAAGTACTGGGTTTCCCATTCCGACCATCATTTAAGAGGCGTTGGTTGATGTAGGATTCCTTTCTGTAAGCAAGAGGATCATACCTACCAACCTCATGGGCGATGACTGACCGGATGTGAATCTCAATTCGCTCAAGGGCATCCATCATCAGCATTCGAAGTTTTTTATCAAATAGATAAAGATCGTAAGCCTGTTCAAATGATGTGCCAGGAAGAAAATCGTCACTCCTGAATGACAGTCCTTCGTCGCTGGTACATATAATTCGTGAGGTATACCAGAAGCCAGAAAGGCGATAATAGCCAACCTGAGATAACTTTCTCATCGCGCGTTGAGAATCATGGATAACCATGCCGCGGCTCAACAAAAGTTCGAGCTGCTGGCGATATTCTTTATGCGGCTTGGCTGCAATCATTCAGTTATACGGATTCAGATAGTAAAAGGCCCGACCGTGAGACTCACAAACCAAATTGGCTACGGAGAAACAGGGGATCGGGCTCGGTTGATGCTAAATGTACCTTAAGTTACCGGCATGTCAATGTGGCGTGTCACGGAAAAGCATCGAAAAACCATCCTAAAAATGGCTATAAACACTATATGTAGTTTATGTTCAAGTTGTTATACCCTACAGAATGGTTGTATAGGTTTTAACTATCAATGTGCTTACATTTTCCTCTTTCAGCTTTTTGCCCTGACATGCTCTACTGATAGCCTGGTGTTAGCCTTTTTCGATGCCCGTTCAAATGAACGCATTGACGCCTCAGCTTTGCGCATCACCCGGGCAAACCCTTTAGCGTCCCTCGGTTCTTTCAACCGCCAGTAAGCTGATTCAGTCTTTAGCAGGCGAGAGCGCTTTTTCTCGAAGGTATCCCATCTCATGCCGGCAGGCTTCGGAAACTTGAGCGGGCTATTTAGCAGGCTGTCCGCAGGTGGGTAATCATCCCCCCATAAATCATGCCTCTGCTTCAACACACTGCGCCGTAAGCGAGATATCTCATCTTCACTCTGGCTGGCATAGTGAAGGCTCCAGCATTTACGACACCCTACGTCCTTCCGGCCAATAAATAATTTCGCTACCCGTTTCACACAATGGGGGCAAACGTACCATTCACGAAGGCCATAACCGGCCTGCGTGATCGTGGTGCGAATAGCTCGCGTCACGCCGTTGATTGTCATGGCGTAGCTGTCGGCTTGCCGGAAGATGTACAACGTTCCGCATTCTGTCTGGGTATAAAGCTGAGTACCCGGATCAGCGTCTGCCAGTGTCCTGCGCATGTCGGCAAGAAATGGTAATCCTATGCAGGGCAGGTCGGTGGTATAGCTGCGCGTTCGCTTCCTGCCCGCCTTGCTGTCTCGCTGTTTCTCCAGCCATGCCCTATAGCCGTCGCGCTGACGTTTACGGCCGACCCTGGTCTTTGCCCCGGTGCTTTTCCCTCCGTGTAACTTACAGCGACCATTGTGGTATATCGTAGTCATTTTGCACGGAGTGCCCGCACGGGTTGTCGCGCCACATGGAATAGCCCGTAAGTGCTCAGGGTACGGCAGCCAGTCATTACCCTGCTCACGAAGCTCGCGCCTCAACTGGCAAAAATCTTCACGCTCTTTACGCAGCGTCAGCAGCATCTGCCTCAGCTCTTTATCCATAATCCCCCCGTAAATATGAATAAATCTGTATACCTCATGGGGTAAGTCCGTCTACGCAATTATCCGCTTCCCTTGCTGGAACCTTATCAATCCTTATCACCTCAAGGGGTAAGGCATCTGCGCGGTTTGCAGCATTCACGGCATTGGACGCACAGCTTACCATGGGGAAACAGCCTAAAGAAAAGGGATATAGCTCGACCAGAACCTTAAGAAACAGAGCCTACTTGTCAGAAAACCGGGAAATGAATTTCCGAAATCATTAGGAAATCTTAGGGGGTCAGGTTGACACTTTTCCTCAAATACCTGGCATTTCTAAGCATCAGGTTGACACTTTCGCAATGAGGTAAAAATCGAGCAAATCCAGTAACGGCGGTGCTTGCAGCAACATTCACTGAGGCAAGTGTGAAGCTATCGGTTTCGTGTCTGACGGTTTTTCGATAAAAGTGTCAACCTGTCGGGTTTCGTTTCCCGGTTTTGTTCGTTGCTAGTTGACACTTTACAGCTATCACTTCCGCCAAAGAGACAGTGCCTTTATCCCTTCGGGACTCCAATCGGCTATCTCATCAGGGCATTCGGTAGCGGTATAGAAAAGTTCGCGCCTTAACGTCAGCAGTAGTTGTTCGGCATTCTCCTTAAGATCATAACGTTGGAAGTAAAATTCCGCATCCTGTGTATCAAGGAAAATACCGCCTTCTTCGAGAAACTCTACATCATATCCCAACTCATCAGCCGCGGCAGAAACGGCTTCCATTAGGTCATCATCATTATCTGGGGCAGGAAATTTACCGTCCCCCGATGTTATTTCGTTCCAGCATTCCGACCAAGTTAGCTCCCGTGTTCGATGCGGCCATGGGTCTGTAATGGGCGCCTCGTTTTTGGGGACTGAGTGCTGTTGCTGCTGGCATTCCGTCGCGTCTACATCGATTTTAGTACCCGACAACACAACCTCACCTTTCGCCACCCAGTCATATACAGTCTGACGGCTTACCCCGCGATGACGCGCATACTCGGCTTTACTCATTAACATAGATATCTCCATAAGGCCGCTGGTGGGCTTTAATTGAAAGGTTAAAATCGAGCACTCAGCACCGGGAAAAATGTCACTACTACCGGGCACCAAGCTGGGCTGCTGCCACTATCGCATTACCACCTGTATTGTTGTAAATCTGGATAACTGCGCTCTCTGTCACCCTGTTGCCGGCACCTTCTTTAGACGCCATCGCCGAAATAAGTTTTGCCAGTACTTTCGGGTCGTTAAGGTTAAGCTGCTGATGTTCATTAAACCCGGAGGTTCTTACGACATGACGAATATATTCCTGCGTGTCGTTCTCCTTTGACGGAGCCCAGCGCCTAGAAATTTCATCAATCGTATTGATGCCGCGGGCACCATAAATCTGAAGCTGCTTAGTCGCCGCTAACACACCCTCATCCAGCGTAGGGAACACGGCAAACTTACCGCTTTTGGTGTTATGGGTATCGTACCCATAAGCCGAGCGCAAATTACCGGGATTATTGAAACGATCGGCGATAGTGCGAGACTTATCAGAGATGTCGGCAGGAGCTGAAAAAATGGGGTTTAATTGTCCAGAAACAAACACCGATTTAATCGTGCTCCATGACGGAGCTAAGAACTCTTTCATCGCTGGGCCAACACTTCTCGGATCAAATCCAGTCTTATCCTTTACCCATTCGGCAGCGGAGTTTGCACTATCCTCCGATTTATTCATCCAGTCATTAAAGGTTTCACCCTTAAGAAACTTAATGACGTTATCGACAGTTACGCCCATTTCCTTGATATTTGTCATAAACTGGTTAACATCGTTAGTGAAATCCGGGGATGCGAGATAATTACTGAACTTCTCAATACCACCAGCAAGCCCATCAATCCACTTCCCGAGATCCGGTGACCTAAGAACAGTATCGATCGCGCCGGATAACGCATCTGACAATTTACTCAGTTGCGGCGCCATAGGACCAAGGCCGATTACGAATGTCCTGTTAATGCTTCTTTCGCTTAGCTCAATCTGATTAATGAACTCCGTCCATTTTCTGTTTTGCTCATCAGTGATGTTTAATCTTTCAGCATCCTTCTTCGCCCTTCGCTCCATCGCATCAATTTCTTCATTGCTCATATTTTTGAAGCGATTAAGGTCTTCAAGACTGAAGAAATTGGTCAGGCCATGCGCCTGCGCACCCTGCAGCGTGCTGCCGTTCTGCACGAAGATATCGCGCGCATTACGGATCATCTGCGGGAGCAGTTTTGCCGGGTCCTGGTCGGGATTGTTAATCCCCATCGCCTGAAACGTCCAGCGCTTCGACAGGTCCATCTGGGAATCGCGAATAGCGCCCAGCGTACCTGCAGGATTTCCAATTGCCCTCCTGTAGTTGGCTTCTATAGCACTCAGTCTCCCTGCCGACGTACCGATCCCCAGGGACATAAATCTCTGCTGAGCTGCCCCCGCCCCCAGAGTATTGATACCAAACAGACTACCTACGCCGAGAGCGCCGGTAAACAAGCCAACAATGCTACCCCATGACAGGAGACTGGCTGTCGCTTCACTGATGTGCCCTGCCAGTGATTTAGCGTCTTTCGTCGCATCGCTGATGAAGCCCTTAGCAGAGCGGGCGCTTTTGTTGAATTCGTCCTGCTTTTTCTTCGAGTCTTCCAGGTTGGTATTGAGCCGATCGATACCGCTGTTGATGGTCAGAATGGCCTCGGCCACGGCATTAAACTCCGCTCCTAACTCCTTCGCCTCACCTTTGGCTTTTTCGGTCTGCTTGCTGCTTTCACCAATACCAACGGCAGCCACTCGCCAGGCTTCCGGTAAATCATCCAGCGCGCTCTGGTACTCGCGAAACCTTTCCATAAACGCGACAAACTTGTCGTCATTTACGTCAATGTCGACGATCGACTTAGCTCCCATTAAATTCACCTCAATTCAGTAATGAGAAAGATTAAGAACAAACGCCGCCAGGCATGCACCCATCAGAAAGGGACGCTAGTGCTTTATCCACCAGCCCCCTTGCGATTTCATGGATAGTTGGCGCAACGCCGATACCTGATTGCTCGCCCTGTTTTTCCTGAATTTTTCTGATTGCCTGAATCTGTGCCTCACTGAGCAAGACAGGTTTGACAGACTGTTTCGACATGGCCACCCCCTGATATTTATACAGCCATTATAATTTCACATAATGAAATGATCACTTATTATATTGCAATTAATGAAAGAATAATTTCGATCGTTAGCAGAAGGAGAATTGATTGTTTTATAGACTATCGATGAGTGTTTGCGAAGATTGCGTAATGACTTGCTGTTGCTGAGCCTGAACCTGGAGCTTATCTCAATAGGACTTTATCCCAGATGATTTCAGTACCCGACGAAAGCGATTCATCCAGCTATGAGTCCTATCGACGACCTAACGATGGGATTTGAAACCCTTGTGTCCCTCATTACGGGAGTGGATATATTGCTCGACGCGGCGACTAAACCGGCCTGCTTCGTAATCTTTTTCCGGGCAGAGTCTGAGTTTTTGTCCTGTATGACCCGTCCGGAGGGTTTTGAATGTATCCGCAACCAGTTTGATGTCATGCGTGTTCGCTGCGGCGACGACCAGCGACAGAGGAAGCCCGTTGGCATCTGTAATCAAACTGCGCTTTAGTTACCCTTATACATAAGTAACTATTTATGAAAAAGTTACTAATGAAGGGATAGGGAGCGCAGTGAATTCATTAGTATTTTTTTTGGAAAAAGTTACTAATGATGCGTTAGTCCCATTAGTAACTTTTCTTAGAGAAGTTACTAATGGGACTAAAAGCCTATCCCAACAAGATTTTATTCCAGACAATAATTGCTGCAGAAAACTTTGATGCCAATCCGTCCGACCTCATCTACTGGCCTAATGAATGGTTCCAGGATTAAGACATGCTTCATGTTGATTTGACGCCTAAAGAAATCGCCGGATACCTTATGGCAAGATCTGGCCGGCTTCTAAACGATACGCCATAAATCGAGTTCAAATACCCGATTCCGTCAAATTCTACAAGCTAAAGCCATGGACCGCTAAGTCCAACTTATTGACTTTTACTCAACGCTGGAATTTGCCCTGAAAGCCATGCTAAACCACCTGATAGAAAAGAAGAAGTACTGTGCACTGCCGTACCATACTGCCAGGCTGCAAAGGCTAGAAAAGCGACGCTAACGATGATAATAACGCGCAAAATCTTTCGGTCAGAATGTAGCAGTATTGCTGCTAAAGTCAGGAGCAGAATCAAGGATACTGGCCAGCAGGAAACGACCGCAACATAAGTCATAAACAGGTAGCCCATTATCATGGCTTCACCTCATCTATATAAATGTTGCCATCGGTTCACTGAGTATAAAGTGGGCTTCCCCGGGCAAAACATTACTGATAAAGATGTGGAAGTCCCACGTCGTATCAAGCGTTAATGTGATGCCAGGTAGGTTAACTAGCCCAAACTGGTTAATAACAAGATTAAACGTCTTTTTAGTGGCTTTGAAAATACGATCGATTCTGATTTACACATTTGTCATCAAACCGAAGCGCTATCTTCACGTCTCTGAGTTTATAACAACTTACAATGCTGGCTGCCTTTCCAGGTCTCGCCGGCGTTCTGTCTCCTCTGCAGACCTATAACAAAGCACAGCCTCTGAGGATAATTAACAAAAGGTACAGGTATTTAGAGGCAGAACACACCACTTCTGCCATACATAGCCAGAACACGTCACTTCTGCCTATAAATAAGATATGGGCATTTTCATAGGGCGGTATGGTTTTACATGTAGCGTTCAAACTGCCACGCAGCGATTGCCACCAGCATGAACAGAACGACGAGGACTACCCCAGCACCCTACGCCTCATATAGAATGCCACTCCTGCAGAGAGACCAAGTAACGCCAGTGTGGCTGGCCAGGCTGCAATAGCTGTAAGGTAGGCTACGATCAGGTAGTCCTTTATCACGGAGATCTCCTCTCGTTTGTTTTCTTCCCGTTATAGGGTGATCGAAACGCTAATCCATAGAGTGGGGATAACTACCCCACCTTTTTTAGTAGGTATGCTAATGGGAAAAACTGAAGAGTCGCAGAAAAGCGTTGTTCGGTGGGTTGCCACGAAAGCCCTGATAAATACCCAGGTATACCTGTTCCTTTTTCCGATCTAAGATTTCAATGGTTTGGTCGATAAGAAACACTAACTCAATGGAATTGAGACTATTTAACAAACTTTAGTGGAAAACTGACACCGCAGCTAATAAATAAGGTGATAAATGGAAGGAAGAGCGAATTATTTAATTGACCCCATTGAAGAAATAGGTAACGGTGGGTATGGTGTTGTTGAAAAAATAAAGTTATTCAACACATCACATCATCTATGCGGACTTTATGCAAGAAAACTACTAACTTCTGGGAATAGTGATAAGGATGTATATCAAAGATTTATAAGGGAAATAAAAGCTCAATGCGATTGTCTACATAATAATATTGTTCAAATTTTCATAACCAACCTCGAAGCACAGAAACCTTGGTTTATTATGGAGCTAGCAAAGCACAGTCTAGACGATGAAATAAAATCAGGCACAATGACTACAGAAGACAAAATTAAGGTCCTCAAAGATGTTTTAAATGGTTTATTATTTATCCATAATAAAGGTTATTTACATCGGGACATAAAACCACAAAATATATTAAAATTTAACGATGGGACATACAAACTATCAGATTTCGGGTTGGCAAAAAGTATGACACCATCAAAAAGCCAGTTTGTAACAAGAGTTGGTGAATTCTACGGCTCCCCTGAATTTTTTGACTATGGCGTAATGGCACATGGCTACTCTAAACAATCAGACATTTATTCAATTGGAGTGCTCATTGAACATTTAAACATTGACGAAACCGAAAGTATAATAATAAAATGCAAACATAAACAGCTTAACAAACGGTATATAAATGTTGAGCAAGTCATAAGCCAAATTTCTTTGCTTGAGGAAGGATTATAATGACAACTATTTATTCATGTTCATCATTCTCTTTTCCCAAGAGCTTAGATACCATCAGCCAGGATAGCATCCTGCTTCCCAAGAAGCTAGATGGTGGATATATTTTCTCTGTTGCTGATGGAGTTGGTGGATACAATGGAGGAAAAGAAGCATCCAATCTAGCCATCAAAGAAATATCAAAACTACAACATAAAGTAAAACCATCTGATATTGATCGCATTTTTAACTCCATCAAGGACTCGATATCAGCTTTTTCGGAAAACAATGAAGAATATTCATCAGCCGCTACGACACTTACCTTTGGTTATGTTAGTGATGAAGGTTTATTGATAGGCCATTCTGGAGATTGCCGTTTATATATAAAAGAAGGTTCAAAACTTAAACAGTATACAAAAGATCACACTCAGCACCAGATACTTATTGACAAAGGTCTATTTACAGCTCGACAACTCAGAAAACTTCAAGGGGGAAATGTCCTGACTACCGCAATATCATCAAAAGTTACTCTGGAATTTCAGTCAATATTTATAAAAAAAGAAGACCTACCTATAGAAAATAATTTATTAACAATATACCTTATGTCTGATGGTGCACATTATTACTGGGAAGACCGCCCTAGATTTTCCTTAAATACGCTAAATAACGTCAATCGTTTTTCTGCTAGCTTAATGAGGAGAATAGAGAGTAAAGGTCCACATGATGATTATTCATTAATTGGATTAAATATCCATTTTGAAAATGAGAGCACTATTAGTCCTGATGCTCATTAGAAATCATAGAAATGAGTTGGATTCTGGACTCACTTTTCATATTGCCTGGTGAGCTATTGTTTGCGATGGACTCTGCGCAGGGCGTCAGTAGCTGTCTCTGCTGCCCTGTTCACCAGTTGTCGGCCAACACTTATAGCCCTGCTGTGCGGTGCCATCCTGCTCCGTCCACTGGTTGAGCTGCATATTGCCCGCCACACTGACCAGGTCGCCTTTACGGTGTTTGGCCACCGCATTGTATAGGTGGTCCATAGCCTTGCAAGTACCGCTTGTTCGTGGTTCTGATTTGAGGATCGGACACCAGCCGGCATATGCTGAAATTTGAGCTGTCATAGCTGGAATTCTCTATGATGTTCTGTCTCTGATTTAGCCATTTCATTGATTCCGGGTATAAAAACACCCGCGGACGCGGGCGTTTTTGAAGAATTAATAAGTATTATGATACCGCCGATAATTCTTTATCGTTCGCTATTTCTTCGCCAATTTCTAGTGAGCGGTAATATTGTAAGGCCGCAGGGTCCGCAACATATTCAACCTTGCCGTGATGTTCCTCCACACATTGGATTATCTTACTCAAGTCTGTCTTAAAGAATTCTTTGCGCAGATTCACTTTATTCATGCGTTCACTGCTAAGTTTGTTATGCAAAGCGTACTCAAGAGCTGGCGCATCATCACAGCTAATCATTGCATGCACATCGAACTCAAACGGCACGCTTGCACCGCTCAATTCGCTAACACGATCTAGCGGTTCAAGTCGGCGAGTCATACCTATCTTATAGACATTTTCACCAAATGAACCAATGTTAGAAATAACATAAACATGCCCCTGCTTGGTCATCTGTGCCATTGATTTTGCCCGTTCATACTGCTTATGGACATCTTCAATCTCTTGCTCTAACTGACGGCGGGTTTCTTCAAGCTCCTGGCGATGCTCTTCATCTGCGGCCAACAGGGCCTCTTCGACGGCTTTTCGCCGAGCCTCGAGCTCTTGTTCTTTGGCTTCAGCCTCTTGCTGTTGCCTTTCCAGTTCTTCTGCGCGCTGGCGTTCTTCACGCATTTGTCGTTTTATTTCATTCTGAGCATCGCGCTCATCCTGAGCGGCTTGAAGCTCCAGCACTTTATCTCGAAATTCTTTTTCCACTTCCTTCCAGTCAGAACGATCGCGCAATTGGAAAAAATCATATTTAGCTATCAGTGTCTGATATATCTCTTTTTCTCTTCTGATATCTTCAAGCTTTTTCTCAAAATTCTTCAGCGTCACAGAAGCAAGAAGAGTCTTACGCTTATAGCGATAGGTATCATCGAGAACCTTCTGTATTTCCTCCTCAGCTGATTGATGTTGCTCACGAAATATGGTCTCAAAATCAAAAGCAAAATCAACGGCTTTACCGAGGATTTCTTTACTTTTCATTCTATTTAATTCGATAATCTGTCTGAGCTCCTTTTTCAGATTATCGTGTTCAATTTCACGAGCAATATCTTTATTTTTATACTTTTCAATCGCACCTTCTTTTTCCTCAATCTCAGCCGCAAGAGATTTCTGACTTCTCAACTCAAGATACTCAACAACTTTTTTATGCTTATTAATCAAATACCTATATGTTATATAAGCACCAATGGCGCCCCCCACACCTAAGACGATCAATATTGGATATAGCGCTTCCATCTCCCTTCCCCCCCCCAGAGCCAGCAATTAGAATAATCTGAAATATACAAGATCTCGAATCCGAAGTTCCACATCAACCACCCATTTGCAGTAAATTTGCAATCTGGGTAGATGGAAGGAGCAATCACCTCATAAACCAAGCTCCAGGACATCTAAAAACTGTCTCAGTGTCGGTTCAAAATGCCAGTTTGTTGCCTCAGCGTTGGTTCATTCTTCAAACATGAAACCTTATTAAACAGATAGATATAACTACTGAGGCAACTGAACCAACTGAACCAACACCTAAACTACACACATGGAAGAATGCTTTTACTCTGGCTGGTCGTCGTCCGGCAGATACTGCAGGACATAAACCCGAATCTGTCGCCCATCAATGCGTGGCGACTTTCTCTGGAATCCCCGGCCTGAAGTCGGTGGCGCCAGCATGCCAGCTTTCTTCAATACCTCCGCAAACTGACGGGAGTTAAAGCCGCGGGCGATCTCCCCTTCGAAGGCTGCCGGGAAGGTGTAGAACACTATCGGGTCAGTCTCGTGCCCGCCTTTCTGCCGGTATCCCGCCATGTTGGAGATAGGGAGGCTAGTCGGGTCATATGGGAACGGTGCAAAACGGCTCATCCCGTAGGCGTTCAGGAATGCCTCTGTCTGCTCGATAATTTGCTGGTGTTCTTTATTGCCGGTACCAAACTCGCGCAGCCAGGCGTTATAGCTGTACTGAATGGCATCCCGACACGTCTGTTCATCCCAACCGGTTATCACCTTACCCAAAAGCAATGCGGCTTCCAGAATTGCGAACCGGGCACCGACACGATGGACCTGCTCCCCGTAATCTGATGGGATCAGGCTACGCCAGCGTTCTTCCGCGGCCCTGACAGCGCTAACCGCCTCGTGCTGGTGGTCAGCAAGCCATTTCACCCACTCACGCCCGGACACTCCGTGGTTATGCTGGTATGCATCTTTGAGAGCATCGGCATGGTGTTTGCCGTTGGCATGCTCATGGAAACGAACAGCCCGGCGCATCGGGATATTCAGCAGGCGAACCAGCTGGCCTGCTTTAGCCTTGCGACCGGCGCTCGCGATGAAGGTTTCCAGATCCATCTCACCGGTACTGATGGCCACAGTACGCCAGCGCTTCAGGTCACGGTTTCCGCCTTCCTTCGCTCCCTGCAGCTTACCCGTGCCGTTAAACAGTGCGTATGCCGATTTGTAGACCTCCACCGGGTCAGCACCCTGGCCAATTTCGTCAAGCGGCATCAGCGCATCGTTATGTGCGGCGGCTTCGTTCGCCAGCCCCAGCGCAGTACCGTACCAGGTGAGGCGTAGCACATCCGGATTGCCATAGAGACTGGAGGCCACATTGGCAGTGGTGGTCTTACCCGCGCTCGACTGCTCATAGAGATGGATACCAAAACCATCAGCGCCGGCAAGGCCAATCAAAGGAGCTGCCAGCGCTGCGGCCACGCCAGTCATCATCGAGTAGTTGCCAAAGGCCAGACGTCCAACACTCTCTCGCCAGCTCTCAACAGTACCGCTGGTGGTATAACCGGATGCGGCAGAACTTCGTCCGCTAAACAGCACCGGTTGATCTGGAGTACCGATGATCTCGCCATCAGGCATGATATAGGCGCCACACTGCCAGCCCGTAGCATGCGCAATGCGCCATACCTCACCATTGGCACAGCTCTGCAGCCAGTCGGCCAGCGTTGCACGTAAACCACTTTTGGTTGTGACGTTCACCCCACCAGCCTTGAGCGATCGCCAGCCTTCGCGTTCACCGATATCAGCAAACGGTATTGCCTGGACAGTATCCCCCTTCGAACCGAATGGGCGCCAGCGCAGGATCAGATACCGGGTTTTACTGTCATCTATGCCAGTACCTATGACCTCCAGAGCAGAACACAGCCAGCTTTCACGGGTAGTTATTTCCCCGGTATCTTTGTCTGATTTTGGCTCAACCCAAAAAATACCGTCAGCTCGGCTTTCAACATGTGGCTTCAGGTTATCGCCATTCACAGATTTATTGGATTTCAGAATTGATGTCGTTGTGTGCTCGCCCTGTTCTCTAAGCCTGGCCAGATATTGCCTCCAGTTTTCCGGTTTTTGGTCAGGAATTCCCTTATATAATTTCGCCTCCAGTACACCTGCCTGAGCAAGTTTTTCCCCAATGGCATTAATCATTATTGGCTCAATGCTTCCAGCCAGATAAACACGAGCACTGCGACGCCCTTTATCAATAATTTGCAGGTTCTCCAGTTCCGCCAGCTGCTTCGGTCCAAGATAAATGGGAGGTGTTCTGTCCTCAGCGACTTGTTTACCCATGCCCTCTTCCCATCCTTTTGCATGTGCATACGCATCGGTTCCAGCAAAAATAACTGCTTCAGTAAATTTTTCTTTTGGCAAATGTTTCAGGTTAGGTGCCAGTTTCATTGACGCTTCTCCCGATGTGCACGCAAGACGTAATCAGCAAGTTCTTCATCCGCCGTTTTAATCGTTTCCGGTACATCCTGGAGTAACGAGATCAGAGCACAAATTAACTGCATATCCCGTTCAGATGCTTTCGTGCCCTCTAACCATATTGAGAGCGGTGCCTGTGCTTGTTCAACACGACATTGGGCATCAATAAGCTGCATATCGCTCATACCCTGACCTCCGCATCAATTCTGGCCATATCGACAATCGCCAGGACTTTATCCAGCCAGCAATGCACAATGACTGCTTGCTCAACGTCGAGGTAGGGTGATAAATCGGTCATTACATGAACCAACCCATTGCGAGCGCGGGCCATACGTTCTGCGGTACGCTCTGCCAGCGTAAAATCTTCCGGATACGGTTGCTCACGGGATAGCATCGCCTCGGCCTCAAGTTCAGCAGGATGGCGGTATATAGCGTTTATATTCATTTTCCCGCCCTCATTTTTGATTCTTTGACGCAGTCAGAACGACACACACCCGCATTCGCTGCGGTATCGTTAAGCGCCAGCACCACCTCACCAATCGTACCCAGCATTGCGCCTATTTTGCGCATGTCTCCTTTTGCGGTCTCCTCGGTGTAATTGTCATTGCCCGTGGCCCAGAACATCAGGCTTCCAATGGCACTAATGCCGAGTAACAAATCACTCACAGCCTCATCCATGCGGTTCTGAATGCCTTCCAGCTCATCAACGGTGGCGCCTTTGCCGAATTCGTGGCGAACTAAATCGTTATACAGGCTCATGCTGCCACCTCTTGTACGCGGGTAATGCGAACGTGGCAGAGACCTTCACGCTGCGCCTGAAGTACTGCGTGGGCCATTGCTGTTTTAGTGTCGCTGGATGTGAGTTGATAGCCGATGCCAACGGTTAAACCGCGCTTATTGACGGCATAGCCGCTTATGCGGAAATAACTACGCATGAGCCACCTCCAGACGGATGCGGCCGGCGAAAAAGCAGACATGATCGCGAGCCAGTGAACGGCGGGCGTCACGTTCAGACGGTGCGGTGACATGGTGAATTTGGGCTTTAATTGTCGTCATATCGCGGCGAACAGCGGCGATAATCCAGATAAACTGCGGATTTTGGGTAGGGGTAGTAGCCATGGTGGCAGCCTCCTTCAGATAGCGGGTAACGCCACCACCGGAAACGCCAATTTCACTGGTGGTAGCCCAGACAGGGTTGGCGTAACCGGCTCTGAAGGATACCGGCGCTTCCGAAGAAGCCCCCGCCTGAGCCACCATTGCTCTTGAAAGGCGCTGGATTATATACCAACGCTCAAAAAAAGGGTGAGTCAGACTAACGGCACAAAAAAAGACGCTTGGCGCGTCATGTGTCGCCTTCAGAGTTGTCAGGACGCCAATCCCGGCACCAGATTTTGCTGGTGCACAATAACCATAGACCGGGATTACGTGGAACATCAAGCCCTTTTTTATGGACTCGCAAAACTCTTTGCTGCAGGTGTGATGTCCATCGCGCGTACTGGTCGCGAATTTCCGCCAGACATTTTGTACGCCACTATCAGTGCCTCGCAATGTGACAAGTTTTGACAGGTTCACGCGGTGATATACCACCAGCAAAGCTGTAGCTTTTGCATTCATCAGGCCAGTCAGAAATGCGCAATGGGCTATACGCACGGAAACTTGGAGCCCTCGCGGTAGAGCGTCACACGGTTGTGCGCCGCCGATACAACGCTCACTACCTCCCCCGTGAGCTTTGCGATAAGTGTAATCCGGCAGGGGTAAGCTGGTGGGCTTATTCATCGTTAGCCCCCATGCGTTTAGCCAGCCAGCGCTGAGACAGGCGGGTTAATTCCGCTTTGCGCTGGTCGTAAGCCATGCCCATATCAATCAGCGTGATATTGGTGCTCTCCAGGTAACTAAGGTGTTCCAGCTGCCCGGCGCTCATGCTGTCGCGAGGCTCGCCGGCGATACCATTCACCTGCGCCCACTGCTTAGCGGTTATACCCCCCAGCACAATGCGGGCGATCATGTTGCTTTCATTGCTGTAGTGCCGGGCTTGCGTCTCTTTCCCCTGTTCTGCCCGGGCAGCATCCAGAGCGGCACACATCGGCTTGAAGAGGTTGGCGGCACCAATACGGGCCTTAAGTTGGCGGCGGTACTTCGCGACGATTTCCGGCGCACTCAGCTGTAACGCCTCCTCGCACTGGATAAAGTACCTGCGCACAGCTCGCCCCTGCTCGTTACGCTCAACCATTGCCACTTCTTTAGCCATATCCAGCGATAGAAGGTAATCATGCTCGATTTGCTGGCGAAATTTTGCGCTCGCCCGTTTTGGTGAGCTCAATTTTTCAATACGAATGTAGTCAGCCCCGGCTACAAATCCGTACTGGTCGATGCGGCCTTTAATCCAGTTGGTAAAGTCACGCCCCACCCCCAGCGCCTTATGCAGAGCTCTGGCGCTCGCAATATTGGTTTCACGCCCACCAATCTGGCCGGAAGTAACAGGGACAATAGCGGCAAAGTCGTTACCGTTAATTACGCCATGGTGAACGTTGGGTTGAGGGGCGGCCTCAGAATTGAATCTGCTTTTTTCGATTTTCATTTTGTCGGCTCCTTTATGCGGCGGTAAGGTTGTCCGGGTAAAGGCTAAGGATTTCGGCTATTTCCTGCGTAGAAAGGCCATAATAGCCACCAGCTGTAGCATTGTTGTTTACAAGTTGAATAACTTTTAGAACATCGCTGCGCCCGGTAAAGCGATAGCGCAAATGTGACCCGATGCCGTCAGGATTCTTTTCGTCGATACGCTCTAACTGAATATCAAGTCGACGCTCAATTTCACTAGCGTAGTTCCTGCCAGACGAAAGACGGCAGTAACGCAGAATATCGTTTTCTGTCCATCCCTCAAAGCCGGTACGCAACATATAAACGCGGGCACGATGCTTTTTTGGAGTACGTTTAGGTACTTGTACAGGGCTGGTGGTAGGCGTAATATCAGAGGTGCGAATATCTGAGTTAGCCGCCTGCTGTACGGGGCGGTTTTTCTTTTTCATTACACTACCTCACCACGAGATTCAGTAATGCGCTGATTAATCCAATCGTCAATTTCACTTTCAATAAAGGCGATCGAACGGGAGCCAATTTTAATTGCGGCGGGAAAACGCTGTTCATTCATAAGACGATACAACCATGCCTTACTGTAGCCAGTGCGCTTCTGAACCTCAGAGAATCGGATTAATGATTTGGACATATTTACCTCGTAAAGTCTATTGCGGTTTACGTGGCATATGATTACACGAATAAATGCTATTTTTTCATACCATTAGGCCTAATGGCTAGTGAGGAATGAATAACCCTAAGGGTAAGGGTTATTAAAGGTAAACTAGCAGTTAGCTTACCCTGAGGGTAGCTATATTAAGCCCTTAGGGTAAGACTTTTCGACTAGATACAACCCTAAGGGTTGGGGTGATTAGCCACGCTTGATGGGGCATGCAACCATTTCTATTGCTTTTGCTTGGGCATTGGAAAACCCTTTACCTTCAAGGTCTTGAATAATTGCCACCTGATTCCCTCTGGTAGCTCTGTCATTATCAGGATCGTACATGTTCCATTCAGTGTTTCTTATCTGTATCGCCAGAAGGAGGGGATCATCTTTTCTGTATTCGCCCAAAAGAGTAGGTCTTTCACTATTTAACTTTTTGATTTTCTCTTTTAAGAGAGAAATCTCGCTTCTGAGGACGCTTATATCCTCTTCCGAAAATGTTTCTGGCTTCCTATTATCTCCTGATGTAACAATATCCTCGATTGGAATATCAAGATTAACCCCTAATTTGTCAGCAATAGCCTTTAAGTCAGAACGACGAAAACCATATTTATCAAATTGAGTTGCTGACCAGTGTTCTTCTTTACTTTGCCCCCATCCACTCATTATCCGCTCTCCTATTGTTTATATTTATCAAAAAGGAATATCATCATCAAAATCCATAGGTGCTTCCGATGGAACAATCTTAGTCACGGCGGACGAAGTAAGCGCTGGAGGTAAAACCTCAGGCATCTCATCAAACTCATGAATTACATTCAAAAGGGAATGTAATGATGTATCAGATTCCATGTGGTTATCATCAACCCAAGTAGTTTCTATTGAACCAGCAACTCCCTTTTTAACCCACTCAGGCAGTGCTCCATTGGAGTCCTCAATATAAAGGAAATCGGCAATGTCCTTAAGGCTAACATGAGGCTGATAGAGATGAATTCTTGTTATGAACTCTCGAAGACTGATAAATTCTTTTTTCCGAGCCTTTAGCAACTCAGCAATGTCCAGCATTCCGCCACCTCGCGCCCCCTGATTTTGGCGGCTATGCCAGCCCGCAGAGGTGTACGGGTTTTCGGGGATCAGCCTAGACATAGCCTATTCTTTGTTCGTCTACTGAAGTCTACTATCGTCAATATGCACTGTCCACATTAACTGTATTTATATACAGTTATGCAAGTTTTCCGAACGAGCCATGCACCACATTTTCACCATTCTCAAGAGCCGCCATATAGTCGGCATACCACTGGAGCATTTCCCGGCGGCCATCCAGATACTGAGCGTGGTTGTATGTCCCGCGGATAGAGTTCTTATCGACGTGCGCCAGTTGGGTTTCAATCCAGGCGGTGTTATAGCCTTGCTCGTGGAGGATAGTGCTCATGGTGTGGCGGAAGCCGTGACCGGTCGCTTTACCGTCGTAACCAATACGCTTAATCACCTGGTTAATACTGGCCTCGCTCATTGGCTTGCCGGCGTCATTCCGCCCGGGGAAAACATACTTCCCTCGCCCGGTAAGCTGGTGGATCTCTTCCAACAACTCGCGAACCTGGCTCGAGAGAGGAACGAGATGTGGGCGCCGCATCTTCATTCGCTCAGCGGGGATGTTCCAGACTCCTTTGTCAAAGTCGATATCAATCCATTCAGAAGCACGGAGCTCAATTGTCCTGAGCCCGGTAAGCATTAACAGTCGGGTGGCGTTGCGGGTGATTGTGCTGCCGCTATATTCACTTAGCGCACGGAGAAAATCCGGGATTTGGTCAACTAAAAGGTGTGGGTAGTGCTGCTGCTTTGGCGACTTCAGCGCGCCTGCCAGATCTGAAACAGGGTTGTGCTCAGCCCGGCCAGTAATAATGGCGTAGGTAAATATCTGTCGGCAGGCCTGACGGGTTTTTTTGAGTTTATCCAGAACTCCGCGTTGTTCCATCTTTCGCAGGACGTTAAGCATTTCGACCTGGCTGATATCCGTGATAGCCTTTTGCCCGATGAAGGGGAAGATATCCTTCTTCAGGTACATCAGGAGATGCTCGGCATAGCCTTCTGACCACGATGTGCTTTTATGGGAATGCCATTCCATCGCCAGGCGCTCAAAACTGTTTGCCACAGCCTGCTCTTTCGCTTGTTTCTCTTCCTGCTTCTCCTGCCCCGGATCACCACCAGCAGCGAGAACCTTTTTTGCATCCGCGCGTTTCTGTCTGGCTTCCGCCAGAGTGATATCAGGATATACCCCCAACGCCAGAAGCTTCTCTTTACCAGCGATGCGGTACTTAAGGCGCCAGTACCGCGAGCCATTGGGGCTCACCAACAGGTAAAGACCGCCGCCATCAGACAGCTTATAGGGTTTGTCCTTGGGCTTGGATGTGTCGACCTGGCGGGCTGTGAGCTTCATTTTGGGGGTATCTCATTTCATTGAACAGGAATCTACCCCCAAATGTACCCCCACATGAATGTGGATTTCAATAGACCATAGTAGACGTTGAGATAATGAGATATTGGCGGATGCCGCGTGTATACTGGATTTAGTAGACTTCAGGAGACGTTAAGAGAAGTGAAAATGGTACGCCCTACAGGGTTCGAACCTGTGACCTACGGCTTAGAAGGCCGTTGCTCTATCCAGCTGAGCTAAGGGCGCACTGAAATGCGGATGCTTCGACGAGTGAAACCGCCTGGAATTATACGGTCAACGCTCAGTGAGTCAATGCATTTTGCCATCAAACTGCGGCAGCATAACTAACTTGCCTACATATAAAACAAAGGTTGTGCAAAGATCGCCCGGCGCCGGTTTTCAGTACTGATACATCGGCGATAACAATAAAGAGTCCTAACGCCCCCAAAATGCCCCCAATAGCCCTTTAAACAGCGGTGTTTTTAGCCCTGAGTTTGCTCAAAGAGGGATAAAAACTCAAACGAGGACTGACAGCGAGGCTGGCTTCTGACAAAATATCCGCATCCCCCTTTCGATACGATACAGATGGAATCCTCTCTCTGATGGCAGCAAAAATTATTGACGGTAAAACGATTGCGCAGCAGGTACGCTCTGAGGTTGCGGAAAAAGTGAAGGCCCGCACTGCGGCCGGAAAACGCGCCCCAGGGTTAGCCGTTGTACTGGTCGGCAGTAACCCGGCGTCGCAGATTTATGTCGGCAGCAAGCGCAAAGCGTGTGAAGAGGTGGGATTTGTCTCCCGCTCATACGATCTCCCGGAAACCACCAGCGAGGCGGAATTACTGGAGCTTATTGATACGCTGAATGCCGATACCACTATCGACGGTATTCTGGTACAGCTGCCGCTGCCTGCCGGAATTGATAACGTGAAAGTACTGGAGCGTATCGCCCCGGACAAAGATGTTGACGGTTTCCACCCCTACAACGTCGGCCGCCTGTGCCAGCGCGCCCCGCGTCTGCGCCCGTGCACACCGCGCGGAATCGTCACTCTGCTTGAGCGTTACAATATCGACACCTATGGCCTGAACGCCGTGGTGATTGGCGCATCGAACATCGTCGGCCGTCCGATGAGCATGGAACTGCTGCTGGCGGGCTGCACGACTACCGTGACCCACCGCTTCACCCGGAATTTACGTCAGCATGTCGAAAATGCTGACCTGCTGATTGTTGCGGTCGGTAAACCGGGCTTTATTCCGGGCGAGTGGATCAAAGAAGGCGCCATCGTTGTGGATGTCGGTATTAACCGTCTGGAAAGCGGCAAAGTGGTCGGAGACGTCGTCTTTGAAGATGCCGCAGAACGCGCGTCATACATTACGCCAGTCCCGGGCGGCGTTGGCCCGATGACCGTTGCTACACTGATTCAAAACACGCTACAGGCGTGCGAAGAATATCACGACATTCAGGAGGCCTGAGATGGCGAATTTTTCTCTGGGCAAACACCCACACGTTGAACTGTGCGATCTGCTGAAGCTGGAAGGCTGGAGTGAGAGCGGCGCGCAGGCAAAAATAGCGATTGCCGATGGCCTGGTGAAGGTGGATGGCGCGGTAGAAACCCGTAAACGCTGCAAAATCGTCGCCGGTCAGACGGTGAGTTTTGAAGGCCAGAGCGTCACCGTTACCGCCTGATCCTGCTTAATGAACGATCGCCACCTCCACAGGAGGTGGTTTAAGATTGATCATAAAAACGCCCGGCAAGCCGGGCGTTATTTTATTGCTTACTTCCGGCGCCAGGTGGTTCCCTGCGGGCCGTCCTCCAGCACGATCCCCATCTCATTGAGACGGTCACGCGCCGCATCCGCAGCGGCCCAGTCTTTCGCTTTACGCGCATCCAGACGCTGCTGAATCAGCCGCTCGATTTCCGCAACTTCACCGTCGTCAGCCTGCGCACCGCTTTGCAGGAAGACATCCGGCTCCTGCTCAAGCAGCCCCAGCACGCCGGAGAGCTTGCGCATATGTGCGGCCATGGCGTTAGCCGCGGCGACATCTTCCGTCTTCAGGCGGTTGACTTCACGCGCCATATCGAACAGCACGGAATAGGCTTCCGGGGTGTTGAAATCGTCATCCATCGCTTCAATAAAGCGCGCTTCGAAGGCGTCGCCGCCGGCCGGCTCTACCGATTTGTCGGTACCGCGCAGCGCGGTATACAGACGCTCCAGCGCAGAACGAGCCTGCTTGAGGTTTTCTTCGCTGTAGTTCAGCTGGCTACGATAGTGGCCGGACATCAGGAAATAGCGAATGGTCTCCGCATCGTAGTACTTCAGCACGTCGCGTACGGTAAAGAAATTGCCCAGCGATTTTGACATTTTCTCGCGGTCAACCATCACCATCCCGGAGTGCATCCAGTAGTTAACGTATTCCCCGTCGTGAGCACAGGTGGACTGGGCTATTTCGTTTTCATGATGCGGGAACATCAGATCCGAACCGCCGCCATGGATATCAAAATGGTTGCCCAGCTGTTTGCAGTTCATCGCCGAACATTCAATGTGCCAGCCAGGACGACCGTTGCCCCACGGCGACGGCCAGCTTGGCTCGCCCTCTTTCGACATTTTCCACAGCACGAAGTCCATCGGGTTACGCTTGACGTCAACGACATCCACGCGGGCGCCGGCCTGCAGCTGGTCCAGATCCTGGCGCGACAGCTGCCCGTAATTCGGATCGGTCGGTACCGAGAACATCACATCCCCGTTGTCCGCCACGTACGCATGACCGCGGGCGATCAGTTGTTCAGTGATTTCAATGATCTCGGGAATATGATGGGTGGCGCGAGGCTCCATATCCGGACGCAGAATATTCAGCGCATCGAAATCATTGTGCATTTCGGCAATCATGCGATCGACCAGCGCGACAAAGCTTTCGCCGTTCTCATTAGCACGCTTAATGATTTTATCGTCGATATCGGTAATGTTGCGCACGTACTTCAGCTTATAGCCGAGAAAACGCAGGTAGCGGGCAACCACGTCAAAAGAGACGAAAGTACGGCCATGGCCGATGTGACAGAGATCGTAAACGGTAATTCCACACACGTACATGCCCACTTCCCCGGCATGGATAGGCTTAAACTCTTCTTTTTGGCGCGTCAGTGTATTAAAAATTTTTAACATCGAAGATTCCGTGTAGACGTGTGTGAATATCAGGTCGCGTATTCTAACCTTAATTCAACCCCGAAGCAGCACACAATGCAAGGTGATCGAACCCGGCGGTTATGCTATAACAGCCCCCTATGTCACGCCCAACTTTGGGTTTAAGCACCACAATCATCGGAACAGGATGCAAAAATGGTTACTTTCCACACTAATCATGGCGATATCGTCATCAAAACCTTTGACGACAAAGCGCCGGAAACAGTTAAAAACTTCCTGGATTACTGCCGCGAAGGTTTCTACAACAACACCATTTTCCACCGTGTTATCAACGGTTTCATGATCCAGGGCGGCGGCTTTGAGCCAGGCATGGAGCAGAAAACCACCAAATCCCCGATCCAGAACGAAGCCAACAACGGTCTGAAAAACACCCGCGGTACTCTGGCCATGGCCCGTACTCAGGCACCTCACTCCGCCACCGCGCAGTTCTTCATTAACGTTGTCGATAACGACTTCCTGAACTTCTCCGGTGAAAACCTGCAGGGTTGGGGCTACTGCGTATTTGCCGAAGTGGTTGAAGGTATGGACGTGGTCGACAAAATCAAAGCGGTGGCTACCGGCCGCAGCGGCATGCATCAGGATGTGCCGAAAGAAGATGTGGTGATCAAAAGCGTCACCGTCAGCGAGTAATTCGTGGCGACACTTTTTATTGCGGATTTGCATCTGCAAACAGAAGAACCGGCGATCACCGCCGGTTTTCTACGCTTTTTAGCCGGCGAAGCCCGCGAGGCGGACGCGCTGTATATCCTTGGCGATCTGTTTGAAGCCTGGATTGGCGATGACGATCCGAACCCGCTGCATCAGCAAATCGCCTCGGCAATCAACGCATTAACTCAATCCGGCGTGCCCTGCTATTTTGTTCACGGCAACCGCGACTTTCTCGTGGGCCAGCGGTTCGCACGCGCCTGCGGGATGCGGCTGCTGGCGGAAGAAAACGTGCTCGATCTGTATGGCCGTCGGGTCCTGATCATGCACGGCGATACGCTGTGCACCGACGATCCGGGCTATCTGGCTTTTCGTGCCAAAGTCCATACACCGTGGATTCAGCGTCTGTTCCTTGCCCTGCCGCTGTTTATTCGCCGCCGTATCGCCGCCAGAATGCGCGCCGACAGCAAAGCGGCCAACAGCAGCAAGTCGCTGGAAATCATGGATGTCAATCCGCAGGCCGTGGTCGACGCGCTGGAAAGACATCAGGTGCAGTGGCTGATTCACGGTCACACGCATCGCCCTGCCGTCCACCCGCTAGAGGCCAACGGCAAACCGGCATTTCGCGTCGTCCTCGGCGCCTGGCACAGCGAAGGGTCGATGGTCAAAGTCAGCAAAGACGACGTTGAGCTGATCGCATTCCCGTTTTAATTTCCAGCGCATTTTCACCCCATCACCGGTGACGCAACCGTTTTCCTTGCCGAAAGATCATGTTATTCTCTGTGGCCTCTAAAGCAGTGTGAAGCACACCCACAGGAGTTTTAAGACGCATGTCTTCCCGCAATAATTCGGCGCGTATCGCCATCGTGATGGGGTCCAAAAGCGACTGGGCTACCATGCAGTTTACCGCAGAAATCCTTGATGCCCTGAACGTTCCGTACCATGTTGAAGTGGTCTCCGCACACCGGACGCCCGATAAGCTGTTTAGCTTTGCCGAAGACGCGGAAAGCAACGGTTATCAGGTGATTATTGCCGGCGCGGGCGGCGCGGCGCATCTGCCGGGCATGATTGCGGCGAAAACTCTGGTGCCGGTATTAGGTGTGCCGGTGCAAAGCGCGGCGTTAAGCGGCGTAGACAGTCTCTACTCTATTGTTCAGATGCCGCGCGGAATTCCCGTCGGCACGCTGGCCATCGGCAAAGCCGGTGCCGCCAATGCGGCCCTGCTGGCGGCGCAGATTCTGGCGGTGCACGATGCCGAACTGCATCAGCGCCTGAGCGCCTGGCGCCAGGCCCAGACCGATGAGGTGCTGGAGAATCCGGATCCGCGGGGTGCGGCATGAAGCAGGTTTGCATCCTTGGCAACGGCCAGCTAGGCCGGATGCTGCGCCAGGCCGGTGAACCGCTGGGTATCGCCGTCTGGCCAGTCGGTCTGGAAGCCGATCCTGAAGCGGTGCCGTTTCAGCAAAGCGTGATCACTGCCGAAATCGAACGTTGGCCGGAAACGGCGCTCACGCGTGAACTGGCGCGCCACCCGGCGTTTGTTAACCGCGATGTGTTCCCGATCATTGCCGACCGTCTGACGCAAAAACAGCTGTTTGATAAGCTGGAGCTCGCCACCGCGCCGTGGCAGCTGCTGGCTGATAAAAGCGAGTGGCCGGCGGTATTCGCACGTCTGGGCGAACTGGCCATCGTTAAGCGTCGCGTGGGCGGTTACGATGGTCGCGGCCAATGGCGACTGCGCGAAAACGACATTGCGCAGCTGCCGGATGAAAACTATGGCGAATGTATTGTTGAGCAAGGCATCAACTTTTCCGCCGAAGTGTCGCTGGTTGGCGCCCGCGCGCAGGATGGCAGCACGGTGTTCTACCCGCTTACCCGCAACCTGCACCAGGAGGGCATTCTGCGTACCAGCGTCGCCTTCCCGCAGGCCAATGCCCGCCAGCAGGACCAGGCGGAAAGCATGCTTACCGCCATTATGAACGAGCTGAACTACGTGGGCGTGATGGCGATGGAGTGTTTTGTCACCGCTGACGGCCTGCTGATTAACGAGCTGGCGCCACGCGTGCACAACAGCGGTCACTGGACCCAGAACGGGGCCTCGATCAGCCAGTTCGAACTGCATCTGCGGGCGATTACCGGCCTGCCGCTGCCGCCGCCGGTAGTGAACAGCCCTTCGGTGATGATCAACCTGATCGGTAGCGATCTGAACTACGACTGGCTGAAGCTGCCGCTGGTGCATCTGCACTGGTACGACAAAGAAGTGCGTCCGGGGCGCAAAGTGGGTCACCTTAACCTGACCGACAGCGATACCGACCGCCTGAGCGCCACGCTGGAAGCCTTAAAACCTATTCTGCCGCCGGAGTACGCCAGCGGTATCTTCTGGGCGCAATCCCAGCTGGCTTAACCCTCCTGACACATTCTGGCGCCCGGCGCATCCGCCGCCTGTGCGCCCGAATGAAAACGGCTATTTGCCGGGGAATTGATCTTCGCCCTTCCCCGGCAGACATTCAGGCGCGTAGAATCCCCTCCTTGCTTTAAAGATTTTCTTATTTTAAAGACGCTTTCAGTTTGACTTCAGAAGGATGACCCATGAAAAATGGGACGGATTACCGCACCATTCTCACGGCGGACACGCCAATCATTGACGTCCGCGCCCCGATCGAATTCCGCCAAAGCGCACTTCCTGCGGCACTGAATCTGCCGCTGATGGACGACGCCGAACGCGCCGCCGTCGGCACCTGCTATAAACGACACGGCGCGGACGCGGCATTAGCGCTGGGCCATCAGTTAGTCAACGGCGAGGTGCGGGAAAAGCGTCTCGCCGCATGGCGTGATGCCTGTTTACGTTATCCGCAGGGCTATCTGTGCTGCGCCCGCGGTGGCCAGCGTTCGCACATCGTGCAACAGTGGCTACATGAGGCCGGCATCGAGTACCCGCTGATCGTCGGCGGCTATAAGGCGCTGCGCCAGGCCGCTATCCAGTTCACCGAAGAGCTGGTCCAACGCCCGATAGTGCTGATCGGCGGCTGTACCGGCAACGGCAAGACCCAGCTGGTCTGCTCCCGACCCGAGGGTATCGATCTGGAGGGACTCGCCCACCATCGCGGCTCATCGTTCGGCCGCACGTTGCATGACCAGCACGCCCAGGCAACATTTGAAAACCATCTGGCGGTGGCGATGTTGAAAAAAGCCGGGCAGCATCGTCGCTGGGTGCTGGAAGATGAAGGACATATGATCGGCGCGAACCACCTGCCGGAATGCATGCGTGAGCGCATGGCGCAATCGCCGCTGGCGGTAGTGGAAGACCCGTTTGAGATCCGCCTGGAGCGCCTGCGGGAAGAGTATTTTGACCGTATGCACCGTGATTTTATTGATGCTTACGGCGAAGAGAAAGGCTGGCAGGAGTACAGCGAATACCTGCATCACGGTCTGTTTGCCATTCGCCGTCGCCTGGGACTACAGCGTTTTGCCCAGCTCACCGCCCTGCTTGACGAGGCGCTGGCTTCGCAGCAGCGAGATGCTACGACCGATGCCCATTTTGCCTGGCTGGTGCCGCTGTTGAAAGAGTACTACGACCCGATGTATCGCTATCAGCTGAGCAAAAAAGCGGAAAAAATTATCTTTCGCGGCAGCTGGAATGACGTCGCCTCCTGGTTGACGAAGTAATCAAATTCCCTACAGCCCCGGCTAAGGCGTCGACGCCTTAGCCGGGGCCATGGGTGAGCCTGTAACCCCGGTAAGCGCTGCGCCACCGGGGAGTCGCAGCCGCTTAGAAGTCGTAGCGCAGACGCACCAGGTTCATATCGCCCAGGTTGTCGGTGCTGGACGTAAAGACGTGCTCATAATCAACGCGGAAACCGTAATCCAGCTGGAAGCTGATCCCCAGCCCGTTATCAATTCGCTGATAGTTACGGCCGTTGACGTACTCCAGGCGATCGCCCATAAAGTACGGCTGAATCGTTTTCACCGCGTACTGACCAATCGGGAAGGTATAACCGGCGAAGTACTCAATCCCCCAGGCATCCCCGGCGAAATAGTCGTAAACATCGGTTTTCTTCGTGGTCATAAAGTTCTGATACCAGCCGCCACCGAAGGAGAAGGTCCAGTTATCCGGTTTCCAGCTCAGCGCCGTACCGAGGATATTCTGATCATAGGTTTTGTTGTCTGCTGTTGACGGGTCGCGCATCTCGGCACGGGTGTAGTTCCACGCGGTCCCCCAGGTCAGGTCCTTAGTGATGTGATAATCCACGCCCACGGAACCGCCGCCTTTACGTTTATAGCGCAGGCCATTGCCCGGCAGATATTCATTATCTTCAAACAAATAAGAAGCATAGAGGTCAACGTCACCCGCCGTTTTCTTATATTTCAGCATATTACGGGAACGATACGAACCATCGTAGTCGCCGTTAATGCCGTTACCCGGCGCCTGGGCGATCATGTCGTAATCCCAGATATCGGTTTTCGCCCCAACCACATCGTAGTAAATACTGTTTTGCTGACCGTAGGTTAGTGTCCCCCAGGTGTCGCTCTTCAGCCCGGTGTACAACATACGGCGGCTCGTATTATTGGCGCCTTCCGCATAGTGGTTATCCCAGTCAAACAACGCCGGAATATTGACCCCCAGCTCGTAATAGCTGATCCAGCTAATATCATCAAACAGATAATAATCAGCGGCGAAGCGGAAACGGGTCCCGCCATCAAAACCATTACGTTTATAAGACCCTTTATCGCCGTCGCCGGACATCATGTTGAACTGCGGACGAATACTCCCGCCGACGGTAAAGTTGAGGCGGCTCAGCGGATCTCCGGCCTGCGGGTCCTGTTTCAGTAGCGTAATCTCAGCCTGGGATGCGAAAGAGGTTAACGCCAGTGCTGCGCCGATCGTCACCGCCAGCGCTTTTATTTTATGTGCCATGCTTTTTCCTTGAGTAATAAGCAACCTTATAGTTTCCAGCTGAATATTAACCGTGATTTGGCATGACGTGTTGTTGGGTTTTTAATGTTTAGTGCTGTTAAAAATCAGTGAGTTATCATTTTGTGCGTTTAAAAAGTCAGCGATTATCATTTCATCGTTCTGTCATTAAAATGAAGTACTACCGCTCAAACATTATCCATGGAGGAAGCATGTCGAAAAAACTACTGCAGCTGCACTTTGCCTTTAACGGCCCCTTCGGCAGCGAGATGTCCCGCCAGCTCGTGGAGCTGGCCGAGTCCATCAATCAGGAGCCGGGGTTTATCTGGAAGGTCTGGACTGAAAGCGAAAAGAACCACGAAGCGGGCGGGATCTATCTTTTCGAGGATGAAGAGACCGCCCTCGCTTATCTCAATAAGCATACCGCGCGCCTGAAATCACTCGGCGTTGATGAGGTTATCGGCAAAGTTTTCGACGTCAATGAACCGCTCACCGCGCTGAACCACGGTCATCTGCAATAGCGTTTATTTCGCGATAGCGCGCGTATTTTGCCGGGCGGCGGCTGACGCCTGACCCGGTCTACGGTTCCAATATATCAACAGGCTCTATTTTCCCGTCGGTTCGGGCAAGCGCAGCGTCGCCAGGCGCTTGCCCGATGAGGTCTCCCTCCAGTCACTGGCTGAACTGGCGAAACAAGGCTTTGCCTTTTAACAGACGCAACCCCAGCCAGCCGCCGCATAACGACAGCAGGAGCGCGCCGCACAGCGGTAACATCACCCACAGTCGCCAGTCCGGCGACCACGGAAAATCAAACACTTTGGTTTGTAGCATCGCCAAAGCCACCTCCGCGCCGATGGCCGCCACTATTCCGGAAACCACCCCCAGCAGCGCAAACTCCGCCCACAGCGTGGTACGCAACAGCGACTTTCCGGCCCCCAGCGTGCGCCAGACCACCAGCTCCTGATAGCGCTGGCGCATACCGACCTGAACCTGCGCCAGCAGCAGCAAAATGCCGCACGCGGTCACCAGCACCACCATCACCTCCAGCGCCCGACTGACCTGCGTCAACACCTGACCCACCTGACGGAGAATCGCGCCAATATCCAGCAGGCTGACGGTGGGGAATTCGCGGTTAAGCTGCGTCAACAGCGTATTGCCGTTATCCCAGCGGAAGCTGGTCAGCCAGCTCTGCGGCTGCTCGTCAAGCGCATTCGGCGGGAAGATAAAGAAGAAGTTTGGCCGCAGACTTTCCCAGTCAACTTTGCGTACGCTGGTGACCGTCGCGCTGAACTCCTGAGTATCGCCGGTAAAGGTCACGCTATCGCCAGGTTTGATCGCCAGCCGCTGCGCCAGTCCTTCCTCGATTGACACCTCTCCGGCTTTGGGCGGCCAGCTGCCGGCCACCAGCGGATTATGATCCGGCCGCTCGCTGCGCCAGGTCAAATTCAGCTCACGGTTCAACGCTTCGTCTTTATTGCTCTCCGCCGCCTGGCCGTTAATTTGCGTCAGGCGGGCGCGCACGATCGGGTAAAATTCGGTCGCCGTAACATGGTGTCCGGCGAGGAACGTTTTCACCGCAGCGACCTGCTCCGGCGCAATATTGATCAAGAAGTAATTGGGGCTTTCCGGCGGCAGCTGCTGCTGCCAGCGATCCAGCAGATCGCCGCGCAGCACCAGCAGCAGCGCCAGTAACATAAACGACAGCGAGAATGCCGCCAGCTGACTCAGGGTTGACCACGGCTGGCGCAGCAGACGGTTCACCGCCAGACGCAGCGGCAGCGCTTTCAGCGTCAACCGCTTCAGCATCCACAGCAGCCCCCAGCCCAACGCGCCGCACAGCAGCGCCAGCACCACGGCCCCGGCCAGTACCGCCCATAGCAGCGGGCTTCCGCCCATCAGCCAGGCCAGCAGAAGCACCACCACCGCACACACCAGCGGAATATAGAATTTCAGCGGCCAGACGTTGGCAACGATATCCTGACGCAGAACCCGCAGCGGCAGCGTTGCCAGCAGCAGGCGATAAGGTCGTAACCCCACCAGCAGCGAAATCACCACCATCGCGCCGATCGCCCACAGCCACGGCCAGCCGCTGGCCGGCGGTAAGGCCACCGGTAGCACCGGTTTTAGCATCAGCAGCAGAATCTGCTCTAGCCCCGCCCCCATCGCGCCGCCGGCCACCGCCGCCAGCGCCAGTAGCAGCAGCCACTGGCCGACAATAAGCTTACGCAGCTGCGCGCGTCCGGCGCCCAGGGTTTTCAGGATCGCCACCAGATCATAGCGGCTGCGGCAGTAATGGCTCATTGCCACTGCCACCGCGGCCACCGCCAGTAACAGAGTCAGCAGCGCGGACAGCAGCAAAAACTGCTGCGAGCGTTCCAGCGATTTGCCTAAGGCGCTGTCGTCCTGCTGCAGGCCGATCCAGCGATGTTCAGGCCCCAGCTTCGGCAGGAGCCACTTTTCATAGTCCGCCAATTGCTGCGGGGTTCCGGCGTACTTATAGCGCCAGGAGACGCGGCTGCCGGGCTGTACCGCGCCGGTTTTCGCCACATCGGCGGTGTTCATCATCAGCCGCGGCGCCATCTGGAAAGGGTTGAAGCCGGCATCCGGCTCTTGTATCACCTCGCCAGCAATACGCAGCGTGGCATCGCCGACATCGAGTGTATCGCCGATTTTTAAGTTCAGCAGCGCCATCAGGCGCGGAGCCAGCAGCACGCTTCCGGCCTGGGGTTTCAGGCCCGGCGGCTGCGTCTCCAGCTGACCGTAGAGCGGATAGGTATCGTCGACCGCCTTCACGTCCGCCAGCTGCGGCGTATCGCCGGCAAAGGTCATGGTGGCGAAGCTCAGCTGCTCTCCGACGGTGAGCCCGAGCCTGCGCGCCTCGTCAATCCACTCCGCAGGCACCTCGCGCGAGCTGCGCAGCGTCCGGTCCCCGGCCATAAATTCGCGGCTCTGCTGGCTGAGCCCCTTTTCCATTCGGTCGCCGATCGACCCCAGCGCCAGTACGCAGGCCACCGCCAGGCTCAGCGCCAGCCAGACTATCAGCAGCGAGGGCGAGCGCCATTCGCGCCAGAACCAACGGGCAATCATGCTTCCTCCCGCAGCTGGCCGTCCACCAGACGCAGCCGCCGATCGCAGCGCGCCGCCAGCAGCGGATCGTGGGTCACCAGAATCAGCGTGGTACCATGCTCTCGATTAAGGGAGAACAGCAGATCGGCAATTTTGTCGCCGGTATGGCGGTCAAGATTGCCGGTAGGCTCATCGGCAAACAGCAGCTCAGGCCGGCCGTTAAATGCGCGGGCGAGCGCCACCCGCTGCTGTTCGCCGCCGGAAAGCTGCGCCGGCAGATGATGGAGACGTTTCCCCAGCCCCAGCTGCTCCAGCAAAGCCCGGGCGCTGCCACGGCTTTGGTTATCGGTCTCACCGCGAAGCAGCGCCGGAAGCTCGACATTTTCCAGAGCATTAAGGGTTGGAATCAGCATAAATGACTGAAAGACAAAGCCGACATGTTTAGCACGCAGCCGCGCCCTCGCCTCTTCATCCATCGTATGCAGCGGCTGGCCGAGTAAGGAGACCTCGCCGCTGCTGCCGTCATCCAGCCCGGCAAGGATCGCCAGCAGGGTCGATTTCCCCGAACCCGACTCGCCAATCAGGGCGATGGTCTGCGCCGGTTTGACAACCAGCTCAACTCCGGTAAGGATGGAAAGCTGATGCTCTCCCTGACCGACGGACTTCTTAAGATGATGAACTTCAAGTATGTTTTCCGCTGGCATTTGCCTTTCCTGTTTCTGATTTTTTTTGCCTGCCGCGCCATGGCCGCAGACAAGCTATTGGTTCTTGGCGATAGCCTGAGCGCCGGTTATCGCATGGCCGCCAGCGCCGCCTGGCCTGCGCTACTCAACGATAAGTGGCAGACCACAACGCCGGTCATCAACGCCAGCATCAGCGGCGACACCTCGCAGCAAGGACTGGCAAGACTCCCGGCGCTGCTCAAACAGCATCAGCCGCGCTGGGTGCTGGTCGAGTTGGGGGGCAACGACGGGCTGCGCGGCTTCCCGCCCCAGCAAACCGAGCAGACTCTGCGGACGGTGATTCAGGATATCAAAGCCGCCAACGCTCAGCCGTTGTTGATGCAAATTCGCCTGCCCGCGAACTATGGCCGTCGTTATAATGAAGCCTTCAGCGCCCTGTACCCGGCCCTGGCCAAAGAGTTTGATATTCCTCTGCTGCCCTTTTTTATGGAAGAGGTCTATCTGAAACCCCAGTGGATGCAGGATGATGGCATCCATCCCAATCGCGATGCCCAGCCTTTTATTGCCGACTGGATGGCAACCCGGCTGGCCCCCTTAGTTAATCATGACTCCTGATCTTCAGGCGTCGCTTGCAGGTAAAGTTATGCAAAAATCGGTTTTAGTTACAGGCTGTTCCAGCGGTATTGGTCTTGAAAGCGCCCTCGATTTAAAACGCCAGGGCTTTAACGTCCTGGCCGCCTGCCGTAAAGCGGATGACGTGGCGCGGATGCAGGAGCTCGGGCTGACCGGTATTTTGCTGGACCTCGACGACCCGCAAAGCGTTGAACGCGCCGCTGCGGAGGTCATCGCCTTGACCAATAATCGCCTGTACGGGCTGTTTAATAATGCCGGATACGGCGTCTATGGCCCGCTCGCCACCATTAGCCGTCAACAGATGGAGGCGCAGTTTTCCGCCAACTTTTTTGGCGCACACCAGCTGACGATGTTACTTCTGCCGGCAATGGAGCCGCACGGCGAAGGGCGTATCGTCATGACCTCCTCGGTCATGGGGATCATCTCCAGCCCCGGTCGCGGCGCCTACGCGGCCAGCAAATATGCGCTGGAAGCCTGGTCCGATGCGCTGCGTATGGAGCTGCGCTATAGCGGCATTAAGGTCAGCCTGATTGAGCCCGGTCCTATCACCACCCGTTTTACCACCAACGTCAACCAAACCCAGCGCGATAAGCCGGTGGAGAATCCGGGTATCGCCGCACGCTTTACCCTCGGCCCGGAAGCGGTGGTGGAAAAAGTGCGCCATGCTTTTACCAGCGACAAACCGCAATTGCGCTATCCGGTGACCCTTGTCACCCACGCCGTGGCGCTGCTCAAACGCCTGCTGCCGACGCGACTGATGGACAAAATTATCCAGGGCTGAGTTGAAGCTCCGGCTGTCGCCCCCATGTATACCCAAAATCGACTAAAGAGATGCGCTCATGTCAGTACAGAATGTTATCAATATTACCGAAGCTAACCTGCACCAGACGCTGGAGCAATCCGTTACTGCGCCGGTGCTGTTTTATTTCTGGTCAGCGCGCAGCCAGCACTGCGAGCAGCTGACGCCGGTTCTGGAAGGGCTGGCTGCGCAATACAACGGGCAGTTCACGCTGGCGAAAGTGGACTGCGACGCTGAGCAGATGCTTGCCTCACAGTTTGGCCTGCGCTCAATCCCGACGGTTTATCTGTTCCAGAACGGCCAGCCGGTAGACGGTTTCGAAGGCCCGCAGCCGGAATCAGCCATCCGCGCGCTGCTGGATAAAGTCCTGCCCCGCGAAGAGGAGCTGAAAGCTCAGCAGGCGCTGGCGCTGATGCAGGAAGAAAAATATCTTGAGGCTCTGCCGCTGCTGAAAGACGCGTGGCAGATGTCGAACCAGGACAGCCAGATTGGCCTGCTGCTGGCGGAAACGCTGATCGCGCTGCAGCGTTCCGACGAAGCCGAAGCGGTGCTGAAAACCGTTCCGCTGCAGGATCAGGATACCCGCTATCAGGGGCTGGTCGCGCAGATTGAGCTGCTGAAACAGGCGGCCGATACGCCGGAAATTCAACAGCTGCAGCAGCAGGTTGAACAGCATCCAGAAGACGCCGCGCTGGCCGCTCAGCTCGCGCTGCAGCTGCATCAGGTTGGCCGTAACGAAGAAGCGCTGGCGCTGCTGTTCAGCCATTTGCAGAAGGATTTAGGCGCCGGAGATGGCCAGGTCCGCAAGATGTTGCAGGAGATCCTTGCCGCACTGGGTACCGGCGATGCCTTAGCGGCGAAGTACCGTCGCCAGCTCTATTCGCTGCTGTACTAATCCATCCGCCTCAATCCCCCGGTCGCGCAGCGCTCTGACCGGGGCCGAGGGCGGTACTGTCAGATAGCCCGGAGAAGGCGCACGCGCCGCCATCCGGGGAACTATCTCGTTTATGCGTGCTTTTTCAACTGCGTCACCACCAGCTGATGGCGGGCGTTAAAGAACTTCCGGTAGGTCAGATAGCCGGCGATAATCGTCGACAGACTGGCGGTGGAGAGCAGCATAAACGTCACCATTATCTGATACTTAATGGCCTTCACCGGATCAATCCCGGCAAAAATCAGCCCTGACATCATGCCGGGCAAACTCACCAGCCCCACCGTTTTAGCCGAATCAATGGTCGGGATCAGCGACGCGCGAATACTGTCGCGAATTAGCCCGGCAGCCGCCATTTTCGGCGTGGCGCCCAGACTGAGCTTCTCCTGAATTTGCTGCTGCTCGCTGTTAAAGCGCTGTCCCATATTGTTGTAGCACAGCCCGACCGCCACCATCGCGTTTCCGGCCACCATCCCGGCGATCGGAATCACCTGCATCGGCACAAAAGCAATGGAGCCGGAGAAGACCAGCACCGCCAGGGTCAGCCCTGCGCCGGTGGTAATGGCGATAAACGATGAGATGAAGGCCTTATCGATATATTTGCTGCGCTTTTGCGCGTTCCACGCCGCGTTAAAGCAAATAAACAGCACCATAAGCAGCGTCAGCAGCGCGTGGTTAACGTTGAAGATATATTTCAGGACGTAGCCGACAATAATCAGCTGCACCACCGCCCGGCAGATACTCCAGACGATATCTTTTTCCAGCGCCAGTTTTTCCCGGTAGCTTACAATAATCGCCACCAGTACCAGCACCATCGAAAGCGCCAGTGATTCGTTAGTAATATTATGCCCGTTCATGAGACACCTCCTGAGCGTTGCCGCCGGCGGGCTGCAACGTAATCACCTCATCAGCATGGGCAATTTCATTACGATCGTGGGTGACCCACAGCACCGCAATATTTTTTTCCGTCACATAACGATGAATAATATCGTTGACGTTGTGTTTATTACTTTCGTCCAGCGCGCTGGTAATTTCATCGAGCAACAATACCTGGGGCAAAAATTGCAAATTACGGATCAGCGAAACCCGCTGTTTTTCTCCCCCAGAAAGCTCATTGATTGATTTTTCCAGCGTATTTTCCGCAAGACCAAAGCGTTGTAAATCAGCAATCAGCGCTTTAGGATCCGGCTGCTGACGGCGAATCTGCCAGGGAAAAATCAGATTGTCATAGACCGAGTCACCAAACAGCGCCGGGGTCTGCGCGCAGTAGGAGACCTGCTGGCGGTAGGTTTCCGGCGACAGCGTCGTAATATCGCGTTCGGCAAAAAAAATCTGCCCGGAGGTGGGGCTCAGCAGCGAGGCGATAATTTTCAGCAAGGTGCTTTTTCCGCAGCCGGAAGGCCCGGTAATCAGCTTAAATTCTCCGGCCCGCAGCTGGAGGTTTATATTATTAAGTATGACCGTCTCGTCGACCTGAAAGCCAACATGCTCAAGACGCAAAATAGCGTTATTTTCCTTCATTATTGTTCCACTTTTTTCCCACAACCCAGCTAGTTTACTCCAGTTTCCTTTCGCCTGGATGAGGAGAAAGATATACTCAATTTAAACCTGCGTCATTTTTTCTGGCGCCTCATCAGGCAATAAAACAGGAGGTTTTTTGATGCTGATCTTTATCCCCGTACTCATTTTCGTCGCGCTGGTTGTCGTTATGGCGGGCGTTAAAATCGTCCCCCAGGGCTTCCAGTGGACCGTTGAGCGTTTCGGCCGCTACACCATGACGCTGCAGCCGGGTTTAAGCCTGGTGGTACCATTTATGGATCGCATTGGCCGTAAGATTAATATGATGGAGCAGGTGCTTGATATTCCCTCCCAGGAGGTTATTTCACGCGATAACGCCAACGTGACGATTGATGCAGTGTGCTTTATTCAGGTCATTGATGCGCCAAAAGCGGCTTATGAGGTCAGCAATTTACAGCAGGCGATCGTTAACCTGACGATGACCAACATTCGTACCGTTCTTGGCTCGATGGAACTTGACGAAATGCTCTCTCAGCGCGACAGCATTAACACCCGCCTGCTGCATATTGTCGACGAAGCAACGAACCCGTGGGGCGTCAAAATTACCCGCGTTGAAATTCGCGACGTGCGCCCGCCGGCTGAACTTATTGCCTCGATGAACGCCCAGATGAAAGCCGAACGAACCAAACGCGCCTATATTCTTGAAGCCGAAGGGATACGCCAGGCCGAAATTCTCAAAGCCGAAGGGGAAAAGCAGTCGCAGATCCTGAAAGCGGAAGGGGAACGCCAGTCGGCATTCTTACAGGCTGAGGCCCGCGAACGTTCTGCGGAAGCGGAAGCTCGCGCAACGCAGATGGTCTCGTCCGCTATCGCCTCCGGCGATATTCAGGCGATTAACTACTTTGTCGCCCAGAAATACACCGATGCGCTGCAGAAAATTGGTTCCGCTAATAACAGCAAAGTGGTGATGATGCCGCTCGATGCCAGCAGCCTGATGGGCTCCATCGCCGGTATCAGCGAGCTTATCAAAGAAGGTTCTGGCGAACGGAAAAAATCATGATCGCGCTCATTCTCGCCCATCCGCATATTTTCTGGCTGAGCCTCGGCGGGCTACTGCTGGCCGCTGAAATGCTGGGCGGCAACGGCTATCTGCTGTGGAGCGGCATCGCCGGCGTGGTCACCGGACTCCTCTCCTGGGCTCTGCCCTTCGGCTGGGAGTGGCAGGGCACGCTGTTCGCCGCGCTGACTTTGCTGGCCGCCTGGCTGTGGTCACACTGGCTGCGCAGACAGGTCGCGCGCCAGAAACCGGCCGACGCGCAGCTCAACCAGCGCGGCAAGCAGCTGGTCGGCCGCGTCTTCATGCTGGAAAGCCCGCTGATCAACGGCCATGGTCACGTGCGCGTCGGCGACAGCTCGTGGCCGGTGGTGGCCGATGAGGACCTTGCCGCAGGCAGCCACGTAGAGGTACTGGCCGTCGAAGGTATTACGCTGCGCGTGCGGGCCACCGCGCCACGCCGCTAAGCCTGCGTCTTGCGGTGACAGCAGCCGGAAAGGTTGTCGATAATTGGGCAATCGGCGCCGTCATCGCCGGGACAGGATTCCGCCAGCGCCAGCAGATGCCTGCGCATATTTTGCAATTCACTGATATGGCGCTCAATATCCGCAACTTTATCCAGCGTTCTGCGCTTAACGTCCGCACTGTGCCGCGACGGATCGTTAAACAGAAAGATCAGTTCGCGGCACTCCTCAAGATTAAAGCCGACCTGCCGCGCCTGGCGCAGTAAGGTCAGTTCATCCAGGTGTCGTTGACTGTAGCTGCGATAGCCGTTCTCACTACGCAGCGGCGGCGTGACCAGTCCCTTCTCTTCATAAAAGCGAATCGCTTTACTGGTTAAGCCGGTTTTTTTTGCCACATCGCTGATATTCACGAGTCCTCCGTCGATTGGCGCCTACAGAGCATCATTATAACCCACTTCCCTTCATCGCCTACCGGCGACGCCTCAGGAAACTCTCTTCCTTGCAGCGTAGCGCGTCCGGGGAATCATTTTCTGTAACAATTGCCTGTTATAAGTGATCGCTTTCGCAATCCTGACTCTTTCATCTTTTAATTCTACGCGGGTAGATCTATTAATTTACCGAAGAAATATAATATCTACGCGAGTAGAACATGAAGCGTTAAAACCTGCGGCTTTTGTCGACAGCTTACTTCAAGGAGTTCTTATGAACACGCATTCATCCTCTGTTCCCCTGACTGACGGCCAGCAGGCTGCCCAGGAGCGCATGGAAACCCCCGAAGGGCGCCGCGAATTCTGGCGAGCGACGTTTTCCTGCTGGTTAGGCACCACGATGGAATATGCCGATTTTGCCCTCTACGGGCTTGCCGCCGGCATTATCTTTGGCGATGTCTTTTTTCCGCAGGCTACCCCTGTCATGGCGCTTCTCTCCAGCTTTGCCGCCTATTCCGTTGGTTTTATTGCGCGCCCCATCGGCGCGCTGTTGTTTGGCTGGATAGGCGACCGGCACGGGCGGAAAATTGTCATGGTGATCACCATCGGCCTGATGGGATTCTCAACCATGCTAATCGGCTTAATTCCCAGCTACGCCCAGATTGGCGTATGGGCGCCGGTGTGCCTGGTTATTCTGCGATTCTCTCAAGGGCTGGGGGCCGGAGCAGAACTCTCAGGCGGCACCGTGATGCTCGGAGAATACGCCCCCGTGAAGCGCCGCGGGCTGGTCTCTTCCATTATCGCTCTCGGCTCCAACAGCGGCACTTTACTCGCCTCTCTGGTGTGGCTCGTCGTCTTACAAATGGACAAAGATGCGTTGCTCAGTTGGGGATGGCGCATCCCTTTCCTCAGCAGCATTCTCATCGCCGCGACGGCGCTGTTCATTCGCCGCCATATCCGTGAAACGCCGGTCTTTGAACGGCAAAAAGCGCTGCTCAAGGCCGAACGTGAAAAATCGCTGCGCCGCGGCCAGGTAATGAAACAACACGACACCCGTAGCTTCTGGCGACGCACCCGTGCGTTCTGGACGATGGTCGGCTTACGCATCGGCGAAAATGGCCCTTCCTACCTCGCCCAGGGCTTTATCATTGGCTATGTCGCCAAGGTTCTGATGGTTGATAAATCGGTCCCGACGGTGGCGGTGTTTATCGCCTCGATTCTGGGATTCGCCATTATTCCGCTGGCGGGCTGGCTTTCCGATCGCTTCGGTCGACGCATCATCTATCGTTGGTTCTGCCTGTTACTGATCCTGTACGCATTTCCGGCTTTTATGCTGCTCGACTCCCGTGAGCCGTGGATTGTTATCCCTACCATTATTACCGGCATGGGGCTCGCTTCGCTGGGTATTTTCGGTGTCCAGGCGGCCTGGGGCGTTGAGCTGTTTGGCGTGACTAACCGCTATACCAAAATGGCCTTCGCCAAAGAGCTGGGCTCGATTATGTCGGGCGGTACCGCGCCGCTGGTGGCCTCGGCGCTGCTCTCGTTCTACGGGCACTGGTGGCCTATCGCCGTCTATTTCTCGCTGATGGCCGCCATCGGTCTGGTGACCACCTTTTTCGCTCCGGAGACGCGCGGGCGCGATCTCAATTTACCTGAGGACGCGATTTGAGTACGGAGAACGGCGAGTGCGCGTGCGTTACCAAAGATTTTTGGCTGACAACACCTTATGCTGTGCGGAAAAGAGAATGCTCTGAACTCAACCAGGTAGGTGCCCCGTGACCCAATCACATTCACAGCGCGTAACACGTTCCGATGTCGCAAAGGAGGCGGGAACATCTGTCGCGGTCGTGAGTTACGTTATTAATAACGGTCCTCGCCCCGTTGCTGAAGCGACCCGACAGCGCGTGCTGCAGGCGATTAAAAAAACCGGTTACCGGCCCAATGGTATCGCCCGCGCGCTGGCCTCGGGGAGCACGCAGACATACGGGCTTGTGGCCCCGGATATCTCAAACCCGTTTATTGCCTCCATGGCGCACGCCCTGCAGCGCGAAGCGTTTGCTGACGGTAAGGTGCTCCTGCTGGGGGATGCGGGAGATAACAGCGGACGAGAGCGTGAACTGATCAACAACATGCTCAATCGCCAGGTCGACGGCCTGATTTATACCAGCGTTGACCGGCATCCGTATATTGAGTTGATTGCAGAGAGCGGCACGCCCTGCGTGATGTTGGATCGCGTCGATGCCGGATTAAACGTCAGCGTTATTCAGGTGGATGAACAGCTGGCGGCCTGGCAGGTGACGAAACATCTTATCGATCACGGCTACCGCGATATCGGCATCATCTGTGGTCCGCGTGAAATGCTCAACACCCAGGATCGTATTCGGGGATGGCAGTTAGCGCTGGAAGAAGCGTCGCTTGCGGTCACCCCTGGCTGGATTTTTTCGACCAATTACACACGGGCAGGAGGCTATGAGGCGACAAAACGTATGCTGCAGGGTAAGCCGCCGCGCGCGCTGTTTGCCACCAATGAACAGCAGGCGCTGGGCTGCTTACGCGCATTGGCAGAGCACGGGCTGCGTGTGCCCCAGGATGTGGCGCTGGTCTGCTTTAACGCTACACAAGAATCGGCTTACAACGTCCCTTCCTTAACGGCCGTCCGCCAGCCCGTCGACAAAATGGCCCGGGCGGCGATCGACATGCTGAAAAACTGGGACGGCAAGGTTCGCCGCGTTGAATTTGAGTTTTATTTACGAGTGGGAGAGTCGTGTGGCTGCCAGGGACATGAAGTACAACCTGAGACAAGATGAAAATGAATCCATGCGCGTGATTATCGACTGCGACCCGGGGAACGGCGTTCCGGGCGCCAATATCGATGACGGCCTGGCGCTGGCGCTGGCGATTGCCGCCCCGCAAATCACCCTGGAAATGATCGCCACCGTGGCAGGCAATACGCCGGTAGAAACCGGCTATGCCGTCGCCAAAGCCCTCGTCCGACAGTTGGATATCCCCGTTCCGGTCTACCGCGGCGCCGCCCGCGCCCTCAGAGAAGACCCGCAGCCCTGGCGCGAAAAACTCGATCGTGGCGTCGATCGCGCTGGCTTACGTCAGCTATGGTCGGACGTCCCTGCGCCGCCAACGTGTCAGGCCGCGCAGCCTTTGGCACCGCAGGCCATCGGTGAGATGATCTGCAGCCATCCCGGCGAGATAACGCTGATTGCCACCGGGCCACTCACCAACGTGGCGATAGCGCTGCAACTCTATCCCGAAATCGTTCATACGGTTAAAAACATCGTGATCATGGGCGGGGTGTTCAACGTTGCCGGCTATATCAAAGACACCAATTTTGGTTTGGATCCTGAAGCGGCACACGCCGTACTCACCAGCGGCGCGCCTGTCACGCTGGTGCCGATGGATGTCACCACGAAAACGCAAATGCTTCATCGCGATCTGGATCGTCTGACTTCGGTAAAAAACGGGCTTAGCCGTTACCTGGCCCAGACTGTTCGCCCGTGGATCGCCTACTCGATGCAGACTCGCAACCTGCCCGGATGCTGGATCCATGATGTTGTAACCGTTGCCTGGTTGCTCGATCCGACGATGGCGACGACGACAGAAGATTACCTCGACGTCTCTCTGGAAGGCATCACTCGCGGTATGACCTGCCGCTACGGCCGCGACGGCCTGCGCCTGGACGTAGGGGTTCCCGAGCCGCAAGGCGCGACAGTACGCATCCTCGAAAGTATCGATAACACCCATCTTCTGGCGCTGCTCGAACACTATATTCACCGTTACCGCGCCTAACATTCCGGCACTAGCAAGAGGAATACCATGCCTTCGCGGGCAGGGTTTTGCGGAGGAAAAATGAATACGTTGGCGGTCATTTTATCTGGCGAGGGAGAATCTGTTTTCATTACGCTATGCAAAATTGGCGTGGCTTTTATTCTCGGCGGCATCATCGGTCTGGAGAGAGAATCAAAAGGTAAACCGGTTGGCTTTAAAACCTGCGTGATTATTTCCGTAGCCAGCTGCGTCCTGACGATTGTCTCGATCCAGTCAGCGGAGTATTACGCTGAGATCTCCGCCAATATCCGCAGCGATCCGATGCGCCTGGCGGCGCAGATCATCAGCGGCGTCGGGTTTCTCGGTGCGGGCGTGATCCTCCACCGCCATGACGATGCGATTTCCGGGCTGACGACAGCGGCAATCGTATGGGCTTCCGCAGGGGTAGGCATTACCAGCGGCGCCGGTTTTTATCTGCATGCTCTTCTCGCCACCGGATTATTTCTGCTGGCGATCAAGCTCAGCTATTGCGTCATTTTTTTACAAACTAAAAATCAGTCACCCGGTAAAGTAAAAATCCGCATTATTCTTGATGAAAAATCCGGCTTAGAAACGCTAATAGCGAGTATTACGCAGCAAAAAAATATTATCGAAACCATCACCATTCGTGATTTAAAAAAGGGAAAAATAGAGGTCAACCTCAAGATGGTGGTGAGAAAAAAAATGACCCTACCCGAACTGTACAGCAGCCTTTCCTCTCTGGAACATGTCTGCGCGATTGCGCTGGAACACTAAACACGCCGTCGCAAATAAACACCTTGACCTTCCCCTTGCTGGAAGGTTTAACCTTTATCACAGTCAGTCATCCCTGTCATAAAGGAGTGTGTTATGTCTCAAACCATCGACCTGGCCCTGGACGGTTTGTCCTGCGGTCACTGCGTCAAACGCGTAAAAGAAAGCCTCGAACAGCGCCCGGACGTTGAGCTGGCTGAAGTCACCGTCACCGAAGCACACGTGACCGGTAGCGCCAGTGCAGAAGCGCTTATCGAAACGATCAAGCAGGCCGGTTACGGCGCAGAGTTAAGCCACCCAAAGGCTAAACCGCTGGCGGAGTCATCAATCCCGTCGGAAGCGCTGACAGCGGTCTCTTCTGAGCTTCCGGCAGCGACGGCTGATGATGAAAGCCAACAGCTGCTGTTAAGCGGCATGAGCTGCGCCAGCTGTGTTTCCCGGGTACAAAACGCGCTGCAAAGCGTACCGGGCGTCACGCAGGCACGGGTAAATCTCGCGGAACGCACTGCGCTGGTTATGGGCAGCGCGTCCGCCGCAGAATTAGTTCAGGCGGTGGAGAAGGCAGGCTACGGTGCCGAAGCGATCGAAGATGATCTGCAACGCCGCGAACGCCAGCAGGAAACCGCTATCGCCACCATGAAACGCTTCCGCTGGCAGGCGATTGTTGCCCTGCTGGTGGGGGTGCCGGTCATGGTCTGGGGAATGATCGGTGACAATATGATGGTCAGCGATGATAACCGTTCCCTGTGGCTGGTTATCGGGCTTGTCACCCTCGCGGTGATGGTCTTCGCCGGCGGCCATTTCTATCGCAGCGCATGGAAAAGCCTGAAAAACGGTACCGCCACCATGGATACGCTGGTGGCGCTGGGAACCGGCGTAGCATGGCTCTATTCCATGAGCGTCAACCTGTGGCCGCAGTGGTTCCCGATGGAAGCTCGCCATCTCTACTATGAAGCCAGCGCAATGATTATCGGCTTAATTAACCTCGGCCATATGCTGGAAGCCCGCGCCCGTCAGCGCTCCTCAAAAGCGCTGGAAAAACTGCTCGATCTGACGCCGCCCTCGGCGCGAGTGGTCAGCGAAGAGGGGGAAAAAAGCGTGCCGCTGGCCGACGTTCAGCCGGGGATGACCCTGCGCCTGACTACCGGCGACCGGGTTCCGGTTGACGGCGTTATAAGCCAGGGCGAAGCCTGGCTGGATGAGGCGATGCTGACCGGCGAACCTATTCCCCAACAAAAAACGGATGGCGACACGCTGCATGCCGGCACCGTGGTCCAGGACGGCAGCGTTCTGTTTACCGCCAGCGCCGTCGGCAGCCAGACGACGCTTGCTCGTATCATCCGCATGGTGCGCCAGGCGCAAAGCAGCAAACCGGAAATCGGCCAGCTGGCGGATAAAATCTCCGCCGTATTCGTGCCGGCCGTGGTGGTTATCGCCCTGTTCAGTGCGGCAATCTGGTACTTCTTCGGGCCGGCGCCGCAAATTGTCTATACCCTGGTGATCGCCACCACGGTGCTGATTATCGCCTGTCCCTGTGCGCTGGGTCTGGCGACGCCGATGTCGATTATCTCCGGCGTGGGTCGCGCGGCGGAATATGGCGTGCTGGTTCGCGATGCGGATGCGCTGCAGCGCGCCAGCCAGCTCGATACCATCGTCTTTGATAAAACGGGCACCCTGACCGAAGGTAAACCGCAGGTTGTGGCGGTAAAAACCTTTGCCGATGTTGATGAGTCCACCGCGCTACGTCTTGCGGCGGCACTGGAGCAAGGCTCCAGTCACCCGCTGGCGCGGGCGATCATCGAGAAAGCCGCCGATAGCCAGCTGCCGGTAGTCAACAACTTCCGCACCCTGCGCGGGCTCGGCGTCAGCGGCGAGGCCGAAGGCCATACTCTGCTGCTCGGTAACCAGGCGCTGCTCAATGAGCAAAAGATTGCCACCGCCGCCGTCGAAAACGAGATCGCCGCCCAGGCATCACAAGGGACAACGCCGGTGCTGCTGGCGATCGATGGCCAGGTCGCGGCACTGTTCGCTATTCGCGACCCGCTGCGTAGCGATAGCGTCGCGGCGCTGGCTCGCCTGCACCGCCAGGGTTATCGTCTGGTGATGCTGACCGGGGATAACCCCACGACCGCCAACGCGATTGCCAAAGAAGCAGGCATCGACGAAGTGATCGCCGGCGTGCTGCCGGACGGTAAAGCTGACGCTATCAAGCGCCTGCAAAGCCAGGGGCATCAGGTGGCGATGGTCGGTGACGGCATCAACGACGCGCCGGCGCTGGCCCAGGCCGACGTCGGGATTGCGATGGGCGGTGGGAACGATGTAGCCATTGAGACGGCAGCCATCACCCTGATGCGTCATAGTCTGAACGGCGTGGCGGATGCGCTGGCAATTTCAAAAGCCACGCTGCGCAACATGAAACAGAACCTGCTGGGGGCCTTTGTGTACAACTCGCTGGGGATCCCCATCGCCGCCGGGATCTTATGGCCGCTGACCGGAACGTTGCTTAACCCGGTGGTAGCCGGGGCCGCAATGGCGCTCTCTTCCATTACCGTGGTCAGCAACGCAAACCGGCTGCTGCGCTTTAAACCGAAAGACTAGATGTTATGACCCATACGCGCTAGCATGAAGGCTTCACACTACGGAGCGCGTATGGGCCTGTTAAACCGAATAAAAATGCTGTGGCGTGCCGCCGTCGGCGCGTCTTATTCCTGGCCCGCATTGGATATTACCCTTCCCGGAGAGCGCTATTTGCATCTGGTCGGCAGTATTCATATGGGCACCCGCGACATGTCCCCTCCTCCCGCCAGGCTGCTGAAAAAAATTCGTCAGGCCGACGCCCTCATCGTTGAGGCGGATATCACCGGGAACGAAACGCCCTTTGCAGACCTCCCCCCCTGTCCGCCGCTGGCCGAGCGTTTAAACCCGCAGCAGCTCGTCGAGCTGGAGAGCCGGGCCGCGGAACTCGGGCTGTCGACGGCGTTGTTTGACAGTCAGCCGCTCTGGCAGGTCGCCATGGTGTTACAGGCGACGCAGGCCCAGAAGCTGGGTCTGCGTGCGGATTACGGTATTGACTACCAGCTGCTGATGGCGGCGCGCGAGAGCAACGTGCGGGTAATGGAGCTGGAAGGCACCGACAGCCAGATAGCGCTGCTGCGCAATCTGCCGGACGGCGGGCTGGCGCTGCTGGAGGATACGTTGACCCACTGGCGCACAAACGCCCGTCTTTTGCAGGTGATGATCGGCTGGTGGCTGGAGCAGCCGCCCGCCAAAGGCGTCACCACGCTGCCGACAACCTTTAGCCAGTCGCTGTACGATGTGTTGATGCATCAGCGCAATCAGGCGTGGCGCGAGACGCTGCTGGCGCTGCCGCCGGGGCGCTATGTTGTCGCCGTCGGTGCGCTGCATTTATATGGTGAAGGGAATCTGCCCGATATGCTGACGTAAAAAAAAATGGCCAATATTTCTATTGGCCCGTCAAAGAGGAATTTCATCATTATTATTATCCCGGAATTTGCATTCCGGATCGTTCGATTGTCGCTCAAAGTGACCATCACTGCCAATACTATTGCGCAAGATGGTACTATTTTTTACACATTCAACAGGCGTATGCTGACAGCACGTGAGATCGGTTGGTAAGAAGGATAAGTATGACTCCCGCCGTTAAGTTACTCGAAAAAAACAAAATTGCTTTTAAGATCCACAGCTACGATCACGACCCCAATGAAACCAACTTCGGCGACGAAGTGGTGCGCAAACTGGGGCTGAACGCAGACCAGGTTTATAAGACGCTGCTGGTCGCGGTCAACGGCGATATGAAACATCTGGCCGTGGCGGTGACGCCGGTGGCCGGGCAGCTGGATTTGAAAAAAGTGGCCAAAGCCCTGGGCGCGAAGAAGGTGGACATGGCAGATCCCATGGTCGCCCAGCGTACGACGGGCTATCTGGTCGGCGGCATCAGCCCGCTCGGGCAGAAGAAACGGCTACCGACGCTGATTGATGCCCCGGCCCAGGCGTTTAACGCCATTTATATTTCTGGCGGCAAGCGCGGGCTGGATATCGAACTGGCGGCCAGCGATTTAGCGAAGATTCTCGACGCCAAATTCGCCGATATCGCTCGCCGCGATTAATTGCGCCTCGGCGCACAGGGACTTGTAAACCGGAACTATCCCGAAGGCGGCGCGTCGCGCCTGACCAGGCTACTCATCCACCAGATCGTGGCGAACCCGTAGCCCGGTCAGCGCAGCGCCACCGGGCTCATCCTCACGCGTTACTGCCAGCTCACCTCGCCTTTCGGCTCATAGGCGGCCGCGTCCAGCGGTGAGTTTTTCTGGATATACTCTTTCAGCACTTCGGCATCGATAAAACCGGTATTCACATAACCCGGCTTAGTGTCGATATGCGGATAGCCGTCACCGCCGGTCCCGTTAAAGCTCAACGTCGCCATCCGGTAGGTCTTCGTCGGATCGACCGGTTCGCCTTTGATTTTCAGATCGTTCAGCTTGCCGTCTTTCGCCACGAAGCTGACGTTGGCGAACTGCGGATAGGCGCCGGAGTCAGGTTTCATCTGCGCCACGGCGGTCAGATATTCCGTCACTTCCTTACCGCTCATATCGACATACACCAGCACGTTACCGAACGGCTGCACTTTCATGACATCTTTATAGGTAATATCCCCGGCTTCGATGGAGTCACGAATACCGCCGCCGCTCATCACGGCAAAATCGGCATTGCTACGCGCCATTTGTGCCGCCAGCAGCAGGCGTCCCATATTAGTCTGCACAAAACGTACCTTGCTGCGATCGCCTTCAAGATGCCCATTCACGCTGCCAATTTTGACCTGAAGCTGCGCTTTGCCTTTATTCTGGAATGGCGTCAGCAGCGACAGCATCTGCGGGTTTTCCGGGATTTGCGGCGTATAGAGCACGCGTTCGCTCTGACCGTTATCATAGGTCACCTTCTTCTTCAGATTGACCGGGATCAGCTGATAATGCACCAGCTTCATCTCGCCGTTGCGGAACTCAAAATCCGCGCGACCGACATATTTCCCCCACTCGTGCGCCTGAACGATCCAGATCCCGTTCTGTCTGTCCGGCGCACACGGCGTGCCCGGTACATAATCGACCTGTTTTTTATTCTCCGAGGCCATACAGACCGGATCCTGCGAATGACCGCCGACGATCATCGCCAGCGATCCTGCCGGCAGGCTGCGCGCCATTTCGACATCGCCAGGGGCATTAGAACCATGATTTCCGTTGTCATAATGGCCCATATGGGTGGTCGCCAGAATCACATCCGGTTTTTCATTCAGCTGCAGTTCCTGGATAACCAGTTTGGCCTCGTCCGCCGGTTTGCGGAATTCAATGTCGGTGAAATATTCCGGGTTACCTATCTTCGCCGTGTCATCGGTAGTCAGGCCAATGACCGCGATTTTTAATCCCCCGCGTTTAAACAGCGCCCAGGGTTTAAACAGACGCTCGCCGGTGCTTTTTTGGTAGATATTGGCGGAGAGGAACGGAAACTTTGACCACTTTTCCTGCTGGCGTAGCACGCTGAGCGGATTATCAAACTCGTGGTTGCCCACTGCCATCGCATCATAGCCAATCAGGTTCATACCGCGAAAATCTGGCTCTGCATCCTGTAAATCCGACTCCGGCACACCGGTATTAATATCGCCGCCGGACAACAGCAGAACGCTGCCGCCCTCAGCGGCGACCTCTTTGCGGATCCCGTCGACCAACGTCTTTTGCGCCGCCAGACCATATTCACCGTAATCATTACGCCAGAAGTGACCGTGGTGATCGTTGGTATGCAGGATGGTGATTTTATAGGTTTTATCCTGCTCATATGCCTGTGCGGATAAGCTTCCCAGAGACAGCGCGGTAAATAGCCCCAGCGCCACCGCCCGTTTTAAAAAATGCATATTTCTCTCCCTGACTTAATAAACAAGTGCCGAAAGTATAGCGAGTTACGTCGACAGACAAATATGTTTTCCGAATTGAGACTTCCTTCAAACCTTAGTGGCAGGTATGTTAGTCAGATAATAATTCCACCTGCATCCACAATAACACGCTCAAAGTGAACCTATGGCGACGAATCAGACCGTTCAACCCTTATCCGGCCCCGCTGCTGCGCCGCAAAAAGCACGCACCTCGTTTGGTATTCTGGGCGCAATCAGCCTTTCCCATTTACTGAACGATATGATCCAGTCGCTGATTCTGGCGATTTACCCGCTGCTTCAGTCGGAGTTCTCCCTGACCTTCGTGCAAATCGGGATGATCACGCTGACCTTCCAGCTGGCCTCCTCGCTGCTTCAGCCGGTGGTCGGCTACTGGACCGATAAACACTCGATGCCATGGTCGCTGCCGATCGGCATGTGTTTTACGCTCTGCGGCCTGGTTTTACTGGCGCTGGCGGGGAGCTTTGGCACGGTCCTGCTTGCCGCCGCGCTGGTGGGTACCGGTTCTTCGGTATTCCATCCGGAATCGTCGCGCGTGGCGCGGATGGCCTCCGGCGGCCGTCACGGACTGGCGCAGTCGCTATTCCAGGTTGGCGGTAACTTTGGCAGTTCTCTGGGCCCGCTGCTGGCGGCGGTAATTATCGCGCCATATGGCAAAGGTAACGTCGCATGGTTCGTCCTGGCCGCGCTGTTGGCCATCGTCGTGCTGTCGCAAATCAGCCGCTGGTATGCCGCACAGCATCGAATGAATAAAGGTAAACCGAAGGCCGTCGTCGCCAGTCCGCTGCCGAAAAACAAAGTTATTCTTGCGGTCGGCATCCTGTTGATGCTGATTTTCTCGAAATATTTCTATATGGCGAGCATCAGCAGCTATTACACCTTTTATTTGATGCATAAATTCGGATTATCGATCCAGAATGCGCAGGTTCATCTGTTTATTTTCCTGTTTGCCGTTGCCGCAGGAACGGTGATTGGCGGGCCAGTTGGCGATAAAATTGGGCGTAAATATGTAATTTGGGGCTCGATCCTCGGCGTGGCTCCCTTTACCCTTGTTTTACCCTACGCGACGCTGGAGTGGACGGGAATTTTGACCATGATTATTGGATTTATCCTCGCATCGGCATTTTCGGCTATCCTGGTCTACGCCCAGGAGCTGTTACCGGGGCGTATCGGCATGGTTTCCGGTCTGTTTTTCGGCTTCGCATTTGGTATGGGTGGCCTCGGAGCCGCCGTTCTGGGGCTGTTAGCGGACCACACCAGTATCGAGCTGGTTTATAAAATCTGTGCTTTCCTGCCACTTCTCGGCATATTGACGATATTCCTTCCTGACAACCGCCAAAAACCCTGATTATCTGGCGGCTAAAGTGAAACTTTGGCCGCCGTAATCCCTTATGCTGACAGCACTCCCGCTCATTAGCTGCCGTAGTTTTCCGATCTGTGCCTTTTTGCGGGTTAATTCCATTTTTCTGCATAATTCAACAATTATTCATAAACAAAACAGCAAAAACTGTCATAAACTATTACTCGGTTTTTTAGGTTTAGACACAGCCTCCTCCGGGTTGCCGCAAAGTAGCGCGAGTGACTGCCTGGAGCAGGGATGATTCGGTGAATGCGCGAAGCTAACGCAGAAGCAGCCTGAAGGATGGCGTGTTTAATACTGAAAATGGATTGGCTCACCACATACAAGGAGACGGAATGCACCACGCAACACCGCTTATCACCACCATTGTCGGTGGGCTCGTACTCGCTTTTATCTTCGGCATGATTGCCAATAAGCTGCGCATTTCGCCACTGGTGGGCTATCTATTAGCAGGCGTGTTATCCGGCCCCTTTACCCCTGGCTTCGTTGCCGATACCAAACTGGCGCCGGAGCTGGCTGAGCTGGGCGTCATATTGCTGATGTTTGGCGTCGGGCTGCACTTCTCCTTAAAGGATTTGATGGCGGTAAAGTCGATCGCCATTCCCGGCGCGATTGCCCAGATAGCCGTGGCAACGCTGCTGGGTATGGCGCTTTCTGCCGTGTTGGGCTGGTCGCTGATGACCGGCATCGTATTTGGCCTGTGTCTCTCTACCGCCAGTACCGTGGTGCTGCTGCGCGCGTTGGAGGAACGGCAGCTTATTGATAGCCAGCGAGGGCAGATTGCCATCGGCTGGCTCATCGTCGAAGATTTAGTGATGGTTCTGACGCTGGTTCTGCTGCCGGCCGTCGCCGGTATGGCGGAGAAAGGCGATGTTGGCCTGGCGTCGCTGGCCGTCGATATGGGGATCACCATCGGCAAAGTGATCGCCTTTATCGCCATTATGATGCTGGTGGGTCGTCGTCTGGTACCGTGGATTATGTCCCGCAGCGCCGCAACCGGCTCCCGCGAACTGTTTACCCTGTCGGTTCTGGCCCTCGCTCTCGGGATCGCCTTCGGTGCGGTTGAGCTGTTTGACGTCTCCTTTGCGCTTGGCGCATTTTTCGCCGGAATGGTACTGAACGAATCCGAACTCAGCCACCGCGCCGCGCACGACACGCTGCCGCTGCGCGATGCGTTCGCGGTGCTGTTCTTTGTCTCCGTGGGAATGCTGTTTGATCCGATGATCCTGCTGGAGCAACCGCTGGCGGTGCTGGCTACGCTGGCGATCATTATCTTCGGCAAGTCGGTGGTCGCCTTTTTCCTCGTGCGGATGTTCGGCCACTCGCCGCGCACCGCGCTGACCATCGCCGCCAGCCTCGCGCAAATCGGTGAGTTCGCCTTTATTCTTGCCGGGCTTGGCATGGCGCTGAATCTGCTGCCGCAGGCCGGACAAAATCTGGTACTGGCCGGGGCGATTATCTCTATCATGCTTAACCCGGTGCTCTTCGCAGTGCTGGAAAAATACCTCGATAAAACCGAAACGCTGGATGAACAGACCTTCGAAGAAGTGCTCGAAGAAGAGAAGCAGATTCCGGTCGATATTTGCAACCACGCGCTGCTGGTGGGCTTTGGCCGCGTCGGCAGCCTGCTGGGCGAAAAGCTGATGGCCCAGGGTATTCCGCTGGTGGTTATTGAGACGTCGCGTACCCGCGTCGATGAGCTGCGCGCGCGCGGTATTCGCGCGGTGCTGGGCAATGCGGCGAATGAAGAGATCATGAATCTGGCGCATCTGGACTGCGCCCGCTGGCTGCTGCTGACCATTCCTAACGGCTATGAGGCTGGGGAAATCGTCGCTGCCGCCCGCGAGAAATGCCCGAATATCGAGATTATCGCCCGGGCGCATTATGACGATGAAGTGGATTACATTACCGAACGCGGCGCGAATCAGGTGGTGATGGGCGAGCGAGAAATCGCACGCGCTATGTTGCTCCTGCTGGAGACGCCGCCGGCGGGTGAAGTCGTTACCGGATAATCCCCTACCATGGCGCCTCCCGGACAAGCGAGAGGCGCTCAGCCAGCCTTTGCTACTGTTGCGTTCTCCCCCCGCAGCGCAAGAGGAGAAACGGGCTTAACGCTCCCAGTATGCCTCTTCCAGACTATCTTCTCGCTCCGGCAGGCCGCGGGTTAAACGCGGGGAGTGCTGGTTCAATACCTGATAGCTGACGCGGTTGGCATATTTGCACACCTGCGCCAGTGACGAGTAGGTCAGCCACTTGCACTTGTGTTTGCTGGAGTTCGGAACGTTATTGCGGTGGTAGTTATTGGCGGTGATATCATGCAGCAGCGCCGCCAGCGCCCCGTCACCGGCACCGTTGGTATTCATGATTTTCTCAGGCCCACCCATGTACGGCGCAATATGCGAGTAAATCCGTAAGGGGTTCACGCAATCCTGATGACGCATTGCGCGGCTAAACTCATACTGGTTGAATTCGGCAATCGCCCCCGGCAGCAGCGGATGCTGAGTTTTACGTTTGGCTTCGTCTTCCGTAAAGCTGGCCATATACAGCCCCGCAGGTCCGGCGGTACACAGTACCAGGTCCACCCACTCCAGCGCCTTATCCGAAGCCAGCAGCGGATCGGACAGCCCGGTCAGCGCTTCGGCTTCTTCTTCATTCATCGCCAGAATAGAGACGTTCTCCTTGAGGAACTGCTGCCACCATTCCGGGTTATCGGCAATGACATACTTCGTTCCCAGCGTCAGCACCACCGGCACATCATGCTTTTTGGCATACTCGATGGCTTTCATCGTCGCATCCGGCATCGGCTCGCCGGGTTTGCAGCGCACCAGATACGAGGTCAGCACCAGCGCAGAGGCGCCGGCAATCACCTCTTCCGGAATGCTTTCCGGACGCAGCTTATTCATGTGGCCCGGACTGATGGCAAAGGTTCGTTCGCCCGCGTCGCTAATCAGGGTAAAGCAGCGACCGATGGCTCCGTCCACTCCTTGCAGATAGTTCAGGTCAGTCCGGCTGGAGGTGTTGCACAGATAGCGATAGGCGTAGCCGCCGATTTCGATATTGCTGCACATGACCCCCAGCAATACCGAGCGGTCATCTGCCAGCACCGAATAATTGTGCATGGTATTGCCGATCGTTCCGCCGGCAAACTGGTGGGTAATTAAATGATTCCGTACCAGCTCCTGGTAGAGCGTTTCGGCGACATCATCTTCGATGACCAGCGAATGGCCGGCGCTGAGGCCGTAGCGCACGATAAACGCCTCATCTACTTTGGCTTCGATATCAACCAGCGTTTGATCGATACCGACCACCCACGCGACGTTGGCTTCATTTTCCGGCTGCGTTTGCTGCAGCAGCGGATCGCGGGCATTAACGGGAAAGTAGTGTTTGGATTTGCGTTTACCGGGAAATTTCATAGTGGCGATTTAATGGCAGTGAACAAGCGGGGAATAATAGCATATTCCCCCTGCCACACGCGATTAGCGATACGGCGCCGTCAGGTTCACCATCATTTCGATATGCGCCCTGTCCGCATTAAGCGCCGGGATATATTCATATTTCTGCCCGCCGGCTTCGAGGAAGACTTCCCGGTTCTGCACCGCAATCTCCTCCAGCGTTTCCAGACAATCTGCCGCAAAGCCCGGGCAGATGACCTGAATATGCTTCACCCCCTTCTCGCCCAACATTTTCAATGTTTCGTCGGTGTAAGGCGTCAGCCACGGCTCGCGGCCAAAGCGCGACTGGAAGGTCATCATGGCGCGATCCGGCGAAAGTCCCAGCGCAGAGACCAGTTCGCGGGTGGTATCGCGGCAGCGCTGCGGGTAATCATCGCCTTCGTGGGCAAAGCGTTGCGGTATGCCGTGATAAGAAAGCAGCAGCACATCCGGTTCGCCGTGCACGGCAAACGATGCGCGAACGCTGGCGGCCAGCGCATCGATATAGCTGGCATCATCGGCATAATCACGAATAAAAGAGATCCCGGGGATGGCCCGTTTTTTAGCCAGGATTCGCGCCAGCTCATCCCATACTGCCGCCACGGTGGAACAGGAGTATTGCGGATACAGCGGCAACACCACGATATGGTCAACATCCTGAGCCAGCAGTTCATCCACCGCGCTTTCCAGCGCAGGTGAGCCGTAGCTCATGCCTAAGGCAACCGGGGTATCGGGGAGACGCGCGGCCAGAGCCTGCTGCTGTCGACGGCTGTAAACCATCAGCGGCGAGCCTTCCTCCATCCACACGGACTGATAAAGTTTCGCGACCCGCGGCGCGCGCAGGGGCAGTATCACGCCGCGCAGAAGCGGCCACCACAGCAGACGGGGCGTATCAACCACCCGCTTGTCGCTGAGAAATTGTCGCAGATAGCGCTTCACCGCATCGGGCGTGGGCGCATCGGGAGTGCCTAAGTTGGCTAACAAGATACCTGTTTTCGTCTGATGCATTACCGCCTCTTAACCATTTGAATCGCAGCCAATTGTAGCTGAAATGGCGCTAAACGGAACCAATCAGAGAAAAAGGTAGAATGAGAGATGTTCTCATCCCGCCGCGGCAGGATGAGAACCAACGGGATTAACCGAGGATTTTTTCCAGTTCAGCGCGGACGTCGGAAACGGCTTTCGTACCGTCAACCTTCGCGTAGCGGGTGTTGCCTGCTTCAGCTTCTTTCTGATAGTAACCGATCAGCGGCGCCGTCATCTGATGGTATTCCACCAGACGCTTACGTACGGTCTCTTCCTGGTCATCTTTACGGGTGGTCAGCTCTTCGCCGGTCACGTCATCTTTGCCTTCAACCTTCGGCGGGTTGAATTTGATGTGGTACACGCGACCGGAAGCGGCGTGTACGCGACGACCAATGATACGGTCAACGATCAGTTCGTCCGGTACATCAAATTCCAGAACGTAATCAACGGCGATGCCCGCTTCTTTCATGGCGTCAGCCTGCGGAATGGTGCGCGGGAAGCCGTCGAGCAGGAAACCGTTACGGCAATCTTCCTGGGTGATACGCTCTTTAACCAGCGCAATCACCAGTTCGTCGGTCACCAGCTTGCCGGCATCCATAATATCTTTTGCCTGTTTGCCCAGCTCGGAGCCAGATTTCACCGCAGCGCGCAGCATGTCACCGGTAGAGATTTGCGGAATTCCGTATTTCTCCATGATGAACTGAGCCTGAGTTCCTTTACCCGCGCCCGGAGCGCCAAGCAGAATAATACGCATTACGAAAATCCCCTCAAAAGTCGATTCAATTTTTCAAAAACGCTAAACCATACCACCAGAATGCAGATGGCTCAAGGAAGGCGGAGCGGCTGAAACGGTTAATGGAAGGTTTATTTTGCTTGAAAGGCGGATTTTACGCCATCAGAGGGGCGTCCACCCCGGCCCGCGCGTAAGGTGCGCAGGCCGGGGTGGACCAACAGCGAAGCGATCAGGAAGCCAGCAGCTGGTTCATGCGGCGAATAAACTGGTTAGGATCTTCCAGGGTACCGCGTTCAGCCAGCAGGGCCTGATCGAGCAGCAGCTCGACCCATTCGCTAAACCGGGCCTCATCCTGCGTGTCCGCCGTGCGTTTCACCAGCGGGTGAGCCGGGTTGAGTTCGAAAATGTACTTCACTTCCGGTGCAGACTGGCCCGCAGCGGCAAACAGTTTCGCCATCTGGGTGCTCATTTCGTCCGCGTCGGTGGTGACGATAGCCGGCGTATCGGTCAGGCGGTGCGTCAGTCGAACCTCCTTCACCCGCTCGCCCAGCAGCGTTTTCACGCGCTCAACGAACGGTTCCAGCGCCTTTTCGGCCTCTTTGGTGCTTTCGTCGACTTCATCCGCCAGCTTATCCAGCGATTCGTCGGCTTTCGCGACCGACTGGAACGCCTTGCCGTCGAACTCGGTCAGGTAGCTCATCATCCACTCGTCGATGCGGTCAGAGAGCAGCAGAACTTCGATACCTTTCTTACGCAGCAGCTCGAGGTGCGGACTGCTCTTCGCCGCGGCATAGCTGTCCGCAGTGATGTAGTAGATCTTCTCCTGCCCTTCTTTCATACGAGAGACATACTCTTCCAGCGACACGGTCTGCGCGGCGGAATCGGTATGGGTAGAGGCGAAACGCAGCAGCTTAGCAATCGTCTGCTGATTCGCGCTGTCCTCCGCCGGGCCTTCTTTCAGCACCAGGCCAAACTGCTGCCAGAAGGTCTGATATTTTTCCGCATCGTCTTTGGCCAGTTTTTCCAGCATCTGCAGCGCGCGTTTGCTCAGCGCGGTGCGCAGGTTGCGGGTAACGCTGCTGTCCTGCAGAATTTCACGCGACACGTTCAGCGGCAGATCGTTGGAGTCGACGAGGCCGCGGACAAAGCGCAGATAGTTCGGCATGAACTGCTCGGCGTCATCCATGATAAACACGCGCTGCACGTACAGCTTCAGGCCATGCTTGTGATCGCGGTTCCACATATCCCACGGCGCCTGCGACGGGATATACAGCAGGCTGGTGTACTCCTGCTTGCCTTCCACGCGGTTGTGGCTCCAGGTCAGCGGGTCGCTGTAGTCGTGGGCAATGTGTTTATAGAATTCGTTATATTCGTCGTCTTTGATTTCCGACTTATTACGGGCCCACAGCGCCTGGGCCTTGTTGATTTTCTCCCAGGAGATCACCGTTTCACCGTCAACCTCTTCGCGCTTTTCAATCTCTACCGGCAGCGCGATATGATCGGAATATTTGCTGATAATCGAACGCACGCGCCAGTCGTTGAGGAAGTCATCTTCACCTTCGCGCAGGTGCAGGGTAATTTCAGTACCGCGATCGGCTTTGGTGATATCGGCAATGGTGTAGTCGCCTTCGCCGGCAGATTCCCAGAACACGCCGTTTTCCGCGCTATCGCCCGCCGCGCGGGTACGCACGGTGACTTTATCGGCCACGATAAACGCTGAGTAGAAGCCGACACCAAACTGACCAATCAGCTGGCTGTCTTTTGCCTGATCGGAACCCATTGATTCGAGGAAAGATTTTGTCCCGGATTTGGCAATCGTGCCGAGATGGTCGATCGCTTCCTCACGGTTCATCCCGATACCATTATCGGCGATGGTCAGCGTGCGGTTGTCTTTGTCAAAAGAGACGCGCACGCGCAGCTCGCCGTCGCCTTCATACAGGTCCGGCTGGGACAGCGCGCGGAAACGCAGCTTGTCGGCCGCATCGGAGGCGTTGGAAATCAGTTCACGCAGGAAAATTTCTTTATTGGAATAAAGAGAATGGATCATCAGGTGCAGAAGCTGTTTAACCTCTGACTGAAAACCACGAGTTTCTTGTCCTTTCATCTAAATCAACCTCAACAATGCCATTGTTAATGGTAAAAAAACCGTTGAAGGGGAGATGGGGACTGGAGGGGAAATTTTCAAGCGGAGGCGCCAAAAAGCGCCTCCGTTTGATTAAAAACGAATCTTGTGCCGGCCGGCAAGGGAGTGCGACAGCGTGGTGCCGTCAACCATCTCCAGCTCGCCGCCTACCGGTACGCCGTGGGCGATACGGCTGGCTTCTACGCCATACTGCGCGCAGAGTTCGGCAATGTAGTTGGCGGTCGCCTCGCCTTCCACCGTCGGGTTGGTGGCGAGGATCACTTCCTGCATTGATTCGTCGCGCAGACGCTGCTCCAGACGATCGAGCCCGATATCATCCGGCCCGATGCCATCAAGCGGCGACAGGTGGCCCATCAGGACAAAGTAGCGCCCGGAAAACTGCCCGGTTTGCTCAATGGCGTAGATGTCCGCGGGGCTTTCCACCACGCAAATCTGACCATTTTCACGACGGCGCGGATTGCTGCAAATATTGCACACCTCCTGCTCGGTGAAGGTGCGGCAATCGGCGCAGTGGCCGATTTCCGACATCGCGCGCGTCAATGACTGCGCCAGACGCATCCCGCCGCTACGATCGCGCTGAAGTAGCGTAAACGCCATGCGCTGCGCTGACTTCGGGCCAACGCCCGGCAGACAGCGCAATGCTTCCATAAGCTGAGTTAACAGCGGGCTGGTTTGCATCAGAACGGCATCTTAAAGCCAGGCGGCAGCTGCATGCCGGAAGAGACGGAAGCCATCTTCTCTTTCTGGGTCTCTTCAATACGGCGCGCCGCATCGTTGAACGCCGCAGCGACGAGATCTTCCAGCATATCTTTGTCGTCTTCCAGAAGGCTCGGATCAATCTCCACGCGACGGCAGTTATGCGCACCGTTGATGGTCACTTTAACCAGACCTGCGCCAGATTCGCCGGTCACTTCCAGCTGCGCGATCTCTTCCTGCATTTTCTGCATTTTGTCTTGCATCTGCTGGGCCTGCTTCATCAGGTTACCCAGGCCGCCTTTTCCACCAAACATAGGCTTCTCTCTCAGTAAGTCATCGTTAAGGATGCTGACCGCAAGTCAAACTTGCAATCAAATGGGGCGAATACTCTCTTCATCCAGATCCGCATCGAAGAACCGGCGCAGCGTCTGAATGTTGTTATCCGCAATAATCGCTTCGCGCGCTTGCGCGAGCTTCTCTTCATAAATTGCCTGCCGCCACTCCAGCGGCGTGCGCATCGCAGGATTATCGTCTTCCACGATGGTCAATTCAACCGGTGAACCGTACAACACGCCGAGCGCTTCGGCCAACTTTTGCTGCGCGCCGGCGGAATTAAGATGCCGCTGGCTCGGGCGCAGATGCAGACAGATACGGTTACCGTCCTGCTCTTTCCACGCATTCAGCGCCACCTGCTCTACCAGCTTCGGCACCGCCAGCTGATTAACCTCTGCCGCCCAGCCGTCGCGTTCGACCGCTTCCAGCGCCAGTTTTGCCGCCAGCTCCGGCGTTTTTTCATGCTCCAGCGCTTTCTTCAGCGCCTTCGGCGTCGCGACCTCTTCTTTCACCGTTTCGACCATCGTCGTCGCTTTCCAGCGATAGGCTTCTTTTTTGGCCGGAACCTTTTCCTGCACCGCAGCGACGGCCGGGCGAGCCTGCACGCGCTCGGTTATTGAACTCAGTCGCTCCAGCGCAGCGTTATTCACCGGCCGCGCGCGGGATGCGGCTGCCGGTTCACTCTTTTTTGGGGTGGGTGCTCCCTGGCTACGCTGCAGCTGGCTGCGTGCCGCCAGTACCTGACTGGTGGTTTGCGGCAGATTCTGCGGCGGCGGCACCGGCGAAGCGGATACAGGCGCCGCCTGTACAGGCGCGGCCAGCGTTGCCGGTTGCGGCTTCACCTCCGGTTCCGGCAGCGGCGCTTGCGGATGGAATGCCAGCGCACGCAGCAGCGTCATTTCCACACCCATGCGCCGATCCGGCGCATACGGCAGCTCTTTGCGGCCAATCAGGAGCGTCTGATAGTACAATTGTATATCGGTGGGCGGCACGGTGCGCGCAAGTTCACGCATACGCAGCTCTACCGCGGCCATATCGGCGCCCAGCGCCGAAGGAGAGAGCTGGACCATCGCAATCCGGTGCAGCAGACTCTGCATTTCAACCAGCAGCGCTTCCCACTCAACGCCGCGGGAGGCCGCTTCGTTAACGCCCGCCATGACACGTTCGCCATCGGCTGCCACCAGCGCCTCAATCAATGACAGCGCCTGATCGTCGTCGAGCGTGCCGAGCATGGTACTGACCGACTCCGCCGTCAAACGACCATCGCCGCTGGCAATCGCCTGATCGGTCAGGCTTAAGGCATCGCGCAGGCTGCCGTCCGCCGCGCGCGACAGCAGCTGCAGCGCGCGGGATTCAAAGGTAATCTGCTCTTCGCCGAGAATATGCTCAAGCTGATGGCGGATCTGTTCGACATCCAGCGCCTTGAGATGGAACTGCAGACAGCGCGACAGGATCGTCACCGGCAGCTTCTGCGGATCGGTGGTCGCCAGCAGGAATTTGACGTGCGCAGGCGGCTCCTCCAGCGTTTTTAACAACGCGTTGAAGCTATGGCGTGACAGCATGTGGACTTCATCGATCAGATAGACCTTAAAGCGGCCACGGGCCGGCGCGTACTGGACGTTGTCCAGCAGGTCGCGGGTGTCTTCGACTTTGGTACGGGAAGCGGCATCAATCTCAATCAGATCGACAAAGCGCCCCTGCTCTATTTCGCGGCAGTTATCACACACGCCGCACGGCGTGGCGGTAATACCGGTTTCACAGTTCAACCCTTTTGCGAGCAAACGTGCGATGGAGGTTTTCCCCACGCCGCGGGTGCCGGAAAAGAGATAAGCGTGATGAATGCGCCCTAACGATAAGCCGTTCGCCAGTGCGGTCAGCACATGTTCCTGGCCGACGACGTCAGCAAAGGTTTGTGGGCGCCATTTACGGGCTAAGACCTGATAACTCATGGGCTGGCTCTGAAACGCTGGAAGGTGAAATCACGAGGGGGTCATGCTATCACAGCCCCGCTCAATCAGCGAGGCTATGTGGAGGGATTTGCTTAGTGACCCGGGAAAGGGACCAGGCTAAAGCAGTTGATTCCCAGTTTTTCCAGACGCTGCTCGCCGCCCAGATCAAACAGATTGATCACAAAGGCGGCATCGTGCACTTCGCCGCCCAGACGGCGAATCAGCTTCACGGTTGCATCGATGGTGCCGCCGGTCGCCAGCAGATCGTCAACGACGAGAACTTTATCGCCTTCTTTGATCGCATCGACATGAATTTCCAGCTGATCGGTACCGTATTCCAGCTCGTAGCTCTCGGCAATGGTTTCACGCGGGAGCTTGCGCGGTTTACGTACCGGCACAAAACCCACGCCCAGCGCCAGCGCAACCGGTGCGCCAAACAGAAAACCACGCGCCTCGGTGCCCACCACTTTAGTGATGCCGGCGTTTTTATAACGCTCGGTCAGCAGCTCAATGCTCAACGCATAGGCTTTCGGGTCTTCGAGCATGCTGGTGACATCGCGGAAAAGAATACCCGGTTTCGGATAGTCCTGAATGCTTTGGATGCTGTTCTTTAGATATTCAAGCTGCTGTGCAGTTGCGGTCATAAGTTTATGCCTGATAAAAACGGTGTTACTCACGGGCAGGCCAAACGGGTCAAAGAAACATTTGATTAACCTTTGACCAGGCGTACCCGCGCTCGAAAACGCTCGAATTTACTGTCTGTAAGCGACAATTGCAACACTCATTATGGCGCATCAGTGCTTTTGTTGCGTCGCGTCAACAACCGGAATACGCCACATAAATATCAACAGACAGGCCAGAATCACCAGCAGCATGATGCGAACCCACGTAAGCTTAACCAGCCACAGCGACACGGCGAAGGTCAGCAGAATCATCACAATCGCCCGCGGCTTGGCGCCGGGCGGCATCGCACGATATTGCTGCCAGTGACGAAGATAGCCGCCGAACCAGGAACGATACAGCAGCCAGTGGTGAAAACGCGGTGAAGAACGGGCAAAACACCAGGCCGCCAACAGAATAAACGGGGTGGTCGGCAATAAAGGCAAAAAGACGCCCAGCGTCCCCAGCGCTACCGCCAGCCAGCCTATGATGATTAAAATGATACGTGGCATAATGCGAATCGTTATCAAGCAGATATGGCTACTGTAGCACAGTTGCCTATCAGACCAGGGAGGAGTTATTTGAAAACAACGCGGCTTTTACAAACGCTGGAAAATCAGTTGGCCCAGCTGGCCGCGCAGGTTGCGCCGCTGGCGCATCATGCCACGCTCAGCGCCCGCTTCGATCGCCAGCTGTTCCGTACTCGTAGCACCCTGATGCAGGACTGTCTCGAGGAGGCGCAGCAGCACTTTACTGAACTGCGGCAGGCCGTTGAACAGCAGCAGCTTCCGCAGGTCGCCTGGCTGGCGGAGCGGCTGGTCGCGCAAATCGCCGCCCTCAGCCGGGAGGCGGCGACCTGGTCGCTGCGTAGTTGGGACAGCGCCTCCCCCGCAATAAACCGCTGGCAGCGGCGGCGACTTCAGCATCAGGAGTACGAACGACGACTGCTGGCGATGCGAAACGATCGCCAGCGCCAGCTGGCGCTGGCGACGACGCTTGAGGAACAGCAGCGGCTGGCGAAAGAGGTCGAGGCCTGCGCCGGACGTTTAGCACGCTGTCGCGATGCGCTGGAAAAAATAGAGGGCGTGCTGGCACGCCTAACGCGCTAACAGAAGGAGTCACTATGTCGCTGGAAAACGCCCCGGATGAGGTCAAACTGGCCGTTGATTTGATTATGCTGCTGGAAGAGAACCAGGTGTCAGCGCAAACCGTCCTCGGGGCGCTGGAGATCATTAAACGTGACTATGAAAACAAACTCAACCGCAGCGGGCAGACGTCAGATGAAGCGGATACACGCTAACCGACGGCCCGTCGGAAACGGGGCGGCGCACTGGCCGCCCCTGCTGAGTCTTATCCAATAGCCGGAGACGGATCGTCTCCTTTGACCTCACGTTTGAGCTCCGTCACTTCATCCCCTTTTTCGTTACGCAGATGGACTTCCAGCTGGTTGAAGGCGATGTTGATGTCGTTTTCACGGCACAGGCGATCGATCGCCCGGTTCAGTTCATCGACGGTATAGCTGCGATCGCGCAGTTCGCGCACATATAAACGCAGCTCATGATCCAGCGTGCTGGCGCCGAAGGTGGTGAAGAAGACCGACGGCGCAGGCTCCTGCATCACTTTCGGATGCTCATGTGCCGCCTGCAGCAGAACCTCCTTGACCTTATCCAGATCGGAACCGTACGCCACGCCGATGCGGATCACCACGCGGGTCACGGTGTCGGACAGCGACCAGTTGATCAAACGCTCGGTCACAAACGCTTTGTTCGGGATGATCACCTCTTTACGGTCAAAGTCGGTAATGGTGGTGGCACGAATGCGGATCTTGCTGACGGTACCGGAGAAGGTCCCGATCGTCACCGTATCGCCGATGCGCACCGGGCGTTCGAAGAGGATAATCAGGCCGGAAACGAAGTTCCCGAAAATCTCCTGCAGGCCAAAGCCCAGCCCCACCGACAATGCGGCCGCCAGCCACTGCAGCTTGTCCCACGAGACGCCCAGCGCGCCAAATACCGTCATCGCACCGATCGCGATAATCGCGTAGTTGAGGATCGAGGTAATGGCGTAGGACGTCCCCTGGCGCATGTTGAGCCGAGAGAGGATCAGCACTTCCAGCAGCCCCGGTAGGTTGCGGATCAACGCCCAGGCGACCATGGAGGCGACAATCGCAAACAGCAGGCTTCCCATCGTCACGCTTCTTACTACGCTGGCTCCAGCTTCGGTGCCGTTGTAGTGCCACAAGGTGATACTGTCGAGATAGGCGAAGACGGTGATGAGATCGGACCAAATCGCCCAGAACACAACGCCAAACAAGGCGACCATCACCAGCATGGTAATGCGCAGCGTTTGTTGGTTGACCTGCTCCAGGGCGATGGTCGGCTCTTCCTGCGGTTCAGCCCCTTCTGCCCCCTCTTTGACCATATGCTGGCGACGGGCCAGCGCACGCCGCCAGGCGATACGCCGTGCGGCAACGCTCAGGCCGCGCAAAACGGTCTGGTACAGCAGATTCCACAGCATCACCAGATAGACGGTTTCAATCCAGCGGCCGGCAAGACGCAGGGTGGTATAGAAGTAGCCGGTAGCCGTCAGCACCATCAGCGCGACAGGCACAATCGAGAGCACGGTGACGGTAAGAAGACGCAGGCTGTGCGACTCTTTATCACGCCAGCTCTCGCGACACATCGGCCACACCAGTACCGCGATCAGCAGCAGATTGAGGAAGATAACGAACTGCCCCAGCACATCATCCATCAAATTCAGCGGCGACAGTTCAGAGACCACCGACCAGAAATTCAGCGGCAGCAGCGCAAGACTGACGCGCACAATTTGCCGACGCCAGTGGCTGGTCAGCTGCGGTGGCATATTAAAGTGGCTTACCGCCACGCCGTCTTTTTCCAGCACCTTCCAGCACAGGCCAAACACCAGCCAGAACAGCGCCAGTTTTTTACTGTATGCCCACAGCAGTTCGCTGATGTTCAGCTGCATCGTCAGCAGAATCAAACCTACCGCCAGAATCAGCAGCACGACAGGCAGTGCGCGGATCAGGTCGATCAGAATCGCTTTGGGCGTATGGAGCTGCGTGTCGTTACGCAGCTGACCGACCTGCGAGGCCAGCCGGGCCTGGTAATTACGCAACCACTGCAGGCGCCAGCGGATCAGGCCAGCAATCAGCAGCAGCGGCAGACCGGCAAGGAAGGCAACAAACACCGCCGGCCACGCTTTCTCCCAGTTTACGGTGATTTTCATCGCCTTAAACTGCCCTTTCAACGCTTCCGGGAAGGATTTAATCCAGTCCCAGTCCATCGGTTTGTTGCTATTCACCCAGAAAATCTGCTGGGTCAGGATGGCTTTCAGATTGCTTGAGACGCTCATTAACTGCTGCTGGTTGATCTGCAGGTTAATGGCCATCATCAGCTGATTGCCGAGCTGCTTGTTAAACTGATCGAGCAGTTCGCGGCGCATATCCACGACGTCCAGCAGAGCATTATGTACGTCAGGGGTCACTTCATTGCTGTGCCCTTCTTCCAGTTTGGCGACGAACGCATCGCTCTGGAACAGCGCATCACGCTGCTGGTTGACCTCAAACTGTTCAAGACGCAGATCGGCAATACGGTTGGTCATATCTTCCAGCTCGTCCGCCGACGGGAGCGTCTGCTGCTGCTGGTATAGGATGCGCGACAGTAACAGGCTCCCTTTGAGGACTGAAATCTGCTCTTTGATATCACGTTCAGATTGCAGCGCCCGATCGAGCCAGTTTTTCACTTTAATGTTGCGCTGCACCAGCTGGTTGCCGTTCTCAGTCGCCGCGATGAGCTTCTGACTCAGCTGATGGTTAATATCCAGCTCTTGTTTGACCAGCGGGTTGGACTGGATACGCGCCGTCTCATCCGGCGTGACCGCTTCCTGAGCGGTTTTTTCCGTTAGCGTCAGGCGTTTGCTGTTAACCGCTTCCTGCAGCAGCTGCAGCTGATGTTCGAGACGATTACTGTTGGCGCTGACGTAATCACGTTGCTTTTGCAGCGTATCCTGCAACACGGTGTTACCTTCGAGGCTCTTGCGCTGCTGCTCAATTTGCGCGTTAAGCAGCGCCTGCTGCGCCAGCAGTAATCCCTGCTGGCTCGGGCGCAGGGCTTCGTCGCCCGTGGTGGTGGTGCCGTTCAGACGGTTGCGTATCTGCTGTAGCTGCTGGGAAGCCGCGTACATCGCATTTTGCACGCGTTCCGGCTGGGTTTGCAGGGAGACCAGCTGACTGTTGTAGGTCGCCAGATCGTTTTGCGCGGTTTGCAGATCGTCCAGCGTCTGGGAGAGACGAGATTCCAGCTGTCGCAAAGAGAGCGTGCTGAGCGTTTTCCGCGTCGCCTCATCATCAGGCACCTCGCTTAAGGCGTTGAGGCTATCGACCGCCTGACGCATCTTCGCTGGCGCCTGCTCAACCTGTTGCCGCAGCTGAGTCGTTTCCGACTTAATCCGCTCGATTTTATCGAGTGCTTCCAGGGTCTGCACCAGGTCTTGCTGAACCAGCTTATCCTGTGGCGTCAGTTCCTTTTGCTTATTTAGCGTATTGAGTTGATTCTGAATATCAGATCGGTCAGGGACATCGGCAGCCAGAGCCTGATTAATGCTAAGACAGCCGACAAATAACAACAGTACAATTACAAAAGCGGAAGTGGCATTTCGCCAACGGATAGTATGCAGCATAGTGTTAACATGAGTGGTTGCAATAGCCGGAGAATACCGGGGGTCGTCGCAGCCCGCAGAATAGCACTTCTGCAATCGCACGAATAGCCGCGACCATCAGCAAATACTCACCTTTTTTATTTTGCCAGTACGTTAATTCTTAGCTTCCGAGGGAGCCCGGAGCGTAGGGCAAAACTGATACATTTCAAGAAGAATGGCAACATAGTCGCGCGCTTCTTTTTCAAGATCGAAGGAGTCCGGTGCAAAGAGCCAGTTTTCCATCAGCCCGGAGAGGTAGCTGCGCATTAAAACCGCCGCCCGGCGGGTTAACAAATTGGCCGGCAGCATGTTGGCCGCAATGCACTCTTTTAGCGTGTGTTCGATACGTTCATAGCTCTCAAGACATAAGCTGCGCTGGGCTTTCTGCACCACCGCCATCTCACCGACAAACTCACATTTATGGAAGATAATTTCCATCATCAGCCGCCGCCGCTCTTCTGTCACGGTGGCTTCAAGAACATGGACTAAGATCCCCCTGACAACTGACAGTGGATCGTTGGGGAATTTTGCCCGATACTCAACTTCAAGATCGCTAATACTTGCGTCCGACAACACCCATATTTCATTAAATAAATCTGATTTATTCTTGAAATGCCAGTAGATAGCCCCCCTCGTTACCCCGGCAGCTTTTGCAATTGCTGCCAACGAGGTAGATGATACGCCTTGCTGCGAAAACAAACGCAGAGCAACATCCAGAATGTGTTGCCGGGTTTCAAGTGCCTGTTGTTTGGTTTTTCGTGCCATAGGTCGATGAGTTTACAGAGGTTACGTTTACATACATTTATGAATGTATGTACCATAGCATGACCATAATAGAAACACAGTAGTGGGTTTGTGGTCGTTTGAGCCACTGAACAATTTGAAATTGGACACTCGAGGTTTACATATGAACAAAAACAGAGGGTTAACGCCTCTGGCGGTCGTTCTGATGCTCTCAGGCAGCTTAGCGCTAACAGGATGTGACGACAAACCGGCTCAGCAAGGAGCCCAGCATATGCCGGAAGTCGGTATTGTGACGCTCAAATCCGCACCTCTGCAAATCACCACCGAGCTACCGGGCCGCACCAGCGCCTACCGTATTGCAGAAGTCCGTCCTCAGGTAAGTGGCATTATTCTGAAACGTAACTTTACGGAAGGTAGTGACATCCAGGCTGGCGTGTCCCTTTATCAGATCGATCCGGCAACTTACCAGGCCAGCTACGAAAGCGCAAAAGGCGATTTAGCCAAAGCACAGGCCGCGGCCAATATCGCGCAGCTGACGGTTAAACGTTATCAGAAACTGCTCGGCACCAAATACATCAGTCAACAGGATTATGATACTGCCGTCGCCGACGCTCAGCAGAGCAACGCCGCCGTTGTAGCCGCGAAAGCCGCTGTGGAAACGGCGCGTATTAACCTGGCTTATACCAAAGTGACTTCGCCTATCAGCGGACGAATTGGTAAATCCGCCGTGACCGAAGGCGCACTGGTGCAGAATGGTCAGGCTACTGCGCTGGCCACCGTTCAGCAGCTGGACCCTATCTATGTTGATGTGACCCAGTCGAGCAACGATTTCCTGCGTCTGAAACAAGAGCTGGCAAACGGAACGCTGAAACAAGAAAACGGCAAAGCCAAAGTCGAACTGGTTACCAACGACGGGCTGAAGTATCCGCAGGGCGGTACGCTGGAGTTTTCTGATGTCACCGTTGATCAGACCACCGGTTCTATCACTTTACGCGCTATCTTCCCGAACCCGGATCACACCCTGTTACCAGGGATGTTCGTCCGCGCTCGTCTGCAGGAAGGGACCAACCCGGATGCACTGCTGGTTCCACAGCAGGGCGTAACCCGCACGCCGCGTGGTGATGCCAGCGTTATGGTTGTCGGTGAAGGTGATAAGGTCGAAGTTCGTCAGGTTACTGCAACGCAGGCGATTGGCGATAAATGGCTGGTCACCAGCGGAGTGAAATCCGGCGATCGCGTGATTGTTACCGGACTGCAAAAAGTCAAACCAGGCGTGCAGGTTAAAGCGCAGGAAGTAGCCTCTGACGATCAACAGCAAGTTGCCAGCAACGCTCAGTCAGAACAAACCAAGTCTTAACTTAAACAGGAGCCGTTAAGACATGCCTAATTTCTTTATCGATCGCCCCATATTCGCATGGGTGATCGCCATAATCATCATGCTTGCCGGGGGACTTGCGATCCTGAAGCTGCCTGTTGCGCAATATCCAACGATTGCGCCGCCGGCGGTCTCGATCACCGCAACCTACCCGGGTGCTGATGCGAAAACGGTGCAGGATACCGTGACGCAGGTTATCGAACAGAACATGAACGGTATCGATAACCTGATGTACATGTCCTCCAACAGTGACTCAACCGGTACGGTACAGATTACCCTGACCTTCCAGTCTGGTACGGATGCGGACATCGCGCAGGTACAGGTGCAGAACAAACTGCAGCTCGCCATGCCGCTGCTGCCGCAGGAAGTACAGCAACAGGGCGTGAGCGTGGAGAAATCCTCCAGCAGCTTCCTGATGGTTGTCGGCGTTATCAACACCAACGGCACCATGACGCAGGAGGATATCTCCGACTACGTTGGCGCCAACATGAAAGATGCGATCAGCCGTACGTCCGGCGTGGGTGACGTTCAGCTGTTTGGTTCCCAGTACGCGATGCGTATCTGGATGGATCCGAACAAACTGAACAACTTCCAGCTGACGCCGGTCGATGTGATCAGCGCGATTAAAGCCCAGAACGCCCAGGTAGCGGCCGGTCAGTTAGGCGGTACGCCGCCGGTGAAAGGCCAGCAGCTGAACGCCTCTATCATCGCGCAGACCCGTCTGAAATCCGCTGACGAATTCAGCAATATTCTGCTGAAAGTGAACCAGGACGGTTCGCAGGTTCGTCTGCGTGACGTAGCGAAAGTTGAGCTTGGCGGTGAAAACTATGACATCGTCGCGAAGTTTAATAACCAACCGGCTTCCGGTCTGGGTATCAAACTGGCGACCGGCGCCAACGCCCTGGATACCGCCAACGCCATTCGCGCTGAACTGGCGAAAATGGAGCCGTACTTCCCGTCAGGCCTGAAGATTGTTTACCCGTATGACACCACGCCGTTCGTGAAAATCTCGATTCATGAAGTGGTTAAAACGCTGGTCGAAGCGATCATCCTGGTCTTCCTGGTTATGTATCTGTTCCTGCAGAACTTCCGCGCCACGTTGATTCCAACCATCGCGGTACCGGTCGTCTTGCTGGGTACTTTCGCCATCCTGGCCATTTTTGGCTTCTCGATAAACACCCTGACCATGTTTGGTATGGTGCTTGCGATAGGTCTGCTCGTCGATGACGCCATCGTGGTGGTGGAAAACGTCGAGCGTGTCATGGCGGAAGAAGGCCTGCCGCCGAAGGAAGCAACCCGTAAATCCATGGGCCAGATTCAGGGCGCACTGGTCGGTATCGCGATGGTGCTTTCTGCGGTATTTATCCCGATGGCCTTCTTCGGTGGTTCAACGGGTGCGATTTATCGTCAGTTCTCCATCACCATCGTTTCGGCGATGGCGCTGTCGGTGCTGGTTGCATTAATCCTGACCCCGGCGCTGTGCGCCACGATGCTGAAACCTATCGCTAAAGGCGGTCATGGCGAGCACAAAGGCTTCTTTGGCTGGTTTAACCGCATGTTCGATAAGAGCACGCACCATTACACCGATAGCGTAGGTAACATTCTGCGCAGCACCGGTCGTTACCTGGTGCTGTATCTGATTATCGTCGTCGGAATGGCCTGGCTGTTCGTCCGTCTGCCGAGCTCGTTCCTGCCAGATGAAGATCAGGGCGTATTCCTGAGCATGGCGCAGCTTCCTGCCGGCGCTACGCAGGAACGTACGCAGAAAGTGCTGGATGAGATGACGGACTACTACCTCACGAAAGAGAAAGCCAACGTCGAATCTGTGTTCGCCGTTAACGGCTTTGGCTTCGCGGGTCGTGGTCAGAACACCGGTATTGCGTTCGTTTCACTGAAAGACTGGAGCGAACGTCCGGGCAGCGAGAACAAGGTTGAAGCGATTACCGGTCGTGCGATGGCCCGTTTCTCGCAGATTAAAGATGCGATGGTCTTCGCCTTTAACCTGCCGGCTATCGTCGAACTGGGTACCGCAACCGGCTTTGACTTCCAGCTGATCGACCAGGGCGGCTTAGGTCACGAAAAACTGACTCAGGCACGTAACCAGCTGTTTGGTGAAGTGGCGAAGCACCCTGACCTGCTGGTCGGCGTTCGTCCTAACGGCCTGGAAGATACGCCGCAGTTCAAGGTGGATATTGACCAGGAGAAAGCGCAGGCGTTGGGCGTTTCTATCAGCGACATCAATACCACGCTGGGCGCAGCCTGGGGCGGTAGCTACGTCAATGACTTCATCGACCGCGGTCGCGTGAAGAAAGTGTACGTCATGTCCGAAGCGAAATACCGTATGCTGCCGGAAGATATTGGCAACTGGTACGTTCGCGGTAGCGATGGACAGATGGTGCCGTTCTCAGCCTTCTCCACCTCACACTGGGAGTATGGTTCACCGCGTCTGGAACGCTATAACGGTCTGCCGTCGATGGAAATCCTCGGTCAGGCGGCTCCGGGCAGAAGTACCGGTGAAGCGATGACGATGATGGAAGAGCTGGCCAAAAAACTGCCTTCGGGTATTGGTTATGACTGGACCGGTATGTCCTATCAGGAACGTCTGTCCGGTAACCAGGCGCCGGCGCTGTATGCCATCTCGCTGATCGTGGTATTCCTGTGTCTGGCGGCGCTGTATGAAAGCTGGTCGATACCGTTCTCCGTTATGCTGGTTGTCCCACTGGGGGTTATCGGTGCACTGCTGGCGGCAACGTTCCGTGGTCTGACGAACGACGTTTACTTCCAGGTAGGCCTGCTGACCACCATTGGTCTGTCGGCGAAGAACGCGATACTTATCGTAGAATTCGCCAAAGATCTGATGGATAAAGAAGGCAAGGGTCTGATTGAAGCGACCCTGGAAGCGGTACGTATGCGTCTGCGTCCAATCCTGATGACCTCACTGGCGTTTATCCTCGGGGTTATGCCGCTGGTCATTAGCTCCGGCGCAGGTTCCGGCGCACAGAACGCCGTAGGTACCGGCGTAATGGGCGGGATGGTGACGGCAACGGTTCTGGCTATCTTCTTTGTTCCGGTCTTCTTTGTGGTGGTTCGCCGCCGCTTCAGCAAGAAATCGGAAGACATTGAGCACAGCCATCCGACTGAGCATCATTAATCTCTCCACTGAGGGCCGCACCAGCGGCCCTTTTTTTCGCCTGTGCCCCTGCTCGCTTCGGGATTCGTTGAGGAAATTTTTCGGATAGCGTATATTGAAACGCACGCATTGCTACGGTTTACTTTGTATCCTGATATACAATTTCCGGCGATAAGCTTTTACTTTGTTTTTATCAGATTATTCTTTTGCCGCTTTACCCTTATCTTAACTAAGAATATTCTTAACCCAGTGTTATCTGGGGGGTGAGAACTGGTGCCAAAGAAAAGTGCCTGCTAAATCAATGATCCATAAGCTTTGCTTTCGCAGAATCACCACATTGATTGCCGTGGCATAATAAGTTCAGATATTTTTAAGATAAATTAACGGCGATAATTGTAATTTTTCGTAATAGCACGGTGAAATCTTTTTAAGAGTGGATTATAGTTAAAACAACAGGATTACAATGTATGTGTCAGGTCTGTTAGTCGTGTTCATCCCACAACGGTGCTTGTTAGTCGTCGTTTAAACCACTAAAAAGGGGATGCGTTATGGACGAATACTCGCCAAAAAGACATGATATCGCGCAGCTTCGATTTCTTTGCGAAACCCTGTATCATGACTGCCTTGCAAACCTGGAAGAGAGTAACCACGGGTGGGTGAATGATCCAACGTCGGCTATCAATCTTCAACTTAATGAATTGATCGAACACATAGCCACGTTCGCGCTTAATTATAAAATTAAGTATGCTGAGGATAATAAACTGATCGCTCAGCTGGACGAATACCTGGATGACACTTTTATGTTGTTCAGCAGTTATGGCATTAACACGGCCGATCTACAGAAATGGCGCAAATCGGGAAATCGGTTATTCCGATGTTTTGTCAACGCCAGTCGGGAAAATCCGGCAAGTCTTTCTTGTTAGTATTATTACAATCAAAAGGTGAAGTTATGTCTGGTGAACCATTAACCAAAACAGACTATTTGATGCGCTTACGTCGCTGTCAGACAATTGATACGCTGGAACGCGTAATTGAAAAAAACAAATATGAACTTTCAGATAACGAACTGGCTGTATTTTACTCAGCGGCCGACCACCGTCTTGCTGAATTGACCATGAATAAGCTCTACGACAAAATCCCGACATCGGTGTGGAAGTTCATTCGCTAATTCATTTCACATCTCAGTCAGACGGTTAACCGGGTCCTCCCCTACTCTGGGTATAATTGTGATATTACTCGCATAAGTCACTAAAGCGCGCTCATGAAACCGGTTTCTTTTTTATACTGTGACGCCTACCTACCTTAATCAGGAAAGCATCATGAGTGAAGAGAAACGTAAAATGATCGCCGGTGAACTGTATCAGGCTGGTGATGCCACGCTACGGGCAGACCGCCTGCGCGCCAGGCAATTGCTGCATCGCTACAACCATTCGGCTCCGGACGAGCGGGAATGGCGGAAAATATGTCTGACTGAACTGTTTGGCCGGGCAAGCGATGCTTATATTGAACCCACTTTCCGCTGTGATTATGGTTACAATATTTTCCTCGGCACCAATTTCTACGCAAACTTTGATTGCGTGATGCTTGATGTCTGTCCGATTCACATCGGTGATAATTGCATGCTGGCGCCCGGCGTCCACATCTATACCGCCACGCATCCCTTAGATGCCGCCGAACGCAACAGCGGTAAAGAGTACGGTAAACCCGTTACTATCGGCCATAATGTGTGGATTGGCGGTCGGGCGGTCATTAATCCCGGGATGACTATCGGCGATAATGCCGTCATTGCATCCGGTGCCGTGGTCGTGAAAGATGTTCCGGCCAATGCCGTGGTCGGCGGCAACCCGGCGCAAATCATTAAGATGCTGACAGCGGAAAAAGCGTAACTGTTATGCTTTTCTGCAACTGATCTGTTACTTTCCCGAGAGATTCCCGCAACATAAAATAGCCTTCAGGCTGAGCCTTAGCAGAATTCGGGGACCAAGATGACAGAAATACAGCAACTGCTGACAAACACGATTGATGAGCTCAATGTGAAAGAGAAGCGCGACAACCGTCCGCGCTTTAGTATCAGTTTTATTCGCAATCATCCGTGGCTGTTCGTCGCAATGTACGCCGCGTTCCTCGCGACGTTCGTGGTCATGCTGACATCGGAAACGCTGGCCGATTCAGTTTGGCTACTGGTGGTTCTGTTCGCCCTGTTAAACGGCTTCTTCTTTTTTGACGTCTACCCGCGCTACCGCTACGAAGATATCGATGTCCTGGATTTTCGCGTTTGCTACAACGGGGAGTGGTACAACACGCGATATGTCCCTCAGCAGCTGATCGAACGCATTATGCAGTCACCCCGGGTGGCCGGCGAGCAGAAAACCCAGCTACAAAAAATGGTGGCGACGAAAGGTGAACTCTCGTTCTACGATATCTTCAGCCTCACCCGCGTCGATACCGCTCAATAAGACGATTCAACGTCCGCACCGCAGGGCCAAAATGCGAGGCGGACGTATTGCCATATCCCAGCACCAGCCCGCTTCGCGCGCGTTGTGTATCAAGGTAAAACCGGCTTAATGCCGCCGGTGCTTGTTGATACAGCCGCGCCTGTTCCACCACCGCTCCATCGTCTATCCCGTCAATGGCTACCGCCAGGTGCAGTCCGCCCTCGCCACCGAGAAGAGCAAAAGGTTGCGTCAGCTCCGCTGCCAGCACCTCACGGAGCTGCAGCTGTCGCCGGCGATACAAGCGCCGCATCGCCGCCAGATGACGCGCGTAATGCCCCTCTTCGATAAACAACGCCAGCGCTCGCTGTTCAGCCCGGTGACCACCGCGCAGCAGCGATCCCACGAATCCCTGAGCGGCTTGCGCCAGGGCGGGAGGCATCACCACGAAACCAATGCGCAGCGCCGGAAACAACGTCTTGCTGAAGGTGCCAATATAGACCACCGGCGCCTGTTTCATCATCCCTGACATGGCCGGAACAGGTTCCCCGCTATAGCGAAACTCGCTGTCGTAATCATCTTCAACAATCCATGCATCATGCTGGCGGGCATATTCCAGCAGCGCCAGACGCCTGCCTGCGCTCATCACCGCGCCACAGGGATATTGATGCGAAGGCGAGGTAAAAATCAGCCGCGGCGGCAGGTTCTCGTCCATGTCCGGACACATCCCTTCACTGTCTACCGGCATCCCTTTTACCTGTAACCCGGCCTTCATAAATACGCTCTTCGCGCCGGGATATCCCGGCTCTTCAACCCATGCGGTGTCACCCGCTTCGCTCAGCAGATGGGTACAGAGGTTGACGCCTTCGAGCGCGCCTTCGGTAATCACGATTTGCCGGGCGTCGCAGCGGATCCCGCGAGATAGCGCCAGATGACGGACAATCGCTTCCCGCAGCGCGGGTTCCCCTGCCGCCTCTCCGTAACCCAGCAGCGCGCGGCCCTCATCACGCAGCACCTTGTCGAGCAGCCGCCGCCAGAGCGGTAAAGGAAAATAGTTAATCGCCGGCGTGCCGGGAGTAAATATCAGCGTCGGCGAATCGCGACGGGTGCCGGGAGGTAGCGCGATCAGCCGCTCCGGCAACGCAATGGTCAGCGGTAGCCCTTCCCGCTCACCGGAGGCGGTCAGCGTCGCCACATACGTCCCCTGGCGGCTGCGCTGCAGGTAGCCTTCCATGGTCAGCTGCTCCAGCGCCCCGTTAATCGTATTACGCGACAAATTGAGCCGCGTCGCGATAGCACGTGAACCCGGCAGCCGACTACCGCCTGCCAGCGCTCCCTGTAAAATCGCCTCGCGCAGCGCACGATACAGCGTGCGCTGAAGGGTTTCATGACCTCGCCGGGACAAGGTGTGTTCCAGTAGGGTGAAGAAGGCATCATCAGGAATATTCATCTCGGCTCCTCGTGGCACCATCAAAACATACTCTGATGGATCTTTTTATGGAACCAGTAAAACTTTAGTCTCACGCTATTCCCCCGCAGATAAGGAGCCCCCCATGCAGCAACATAATTCGTTCGGACAACCCGTTGGCCAGGCCCTGCCCGACTGGCAGCCGCGCCCGTTTCCGCAACGTCAAATTCTCCAGGGACGTTATTGCCGCCTGGAGCCGCTGACTGCCGCTCACGCCAGCGCGCTCTTTGCCGCACATCAGCTGGCCCCGGATACCCGAAGCTGGACGTGGTTATTGCGCGAACCGGACAACTGCGTAGAGACGTTCAGCGCCTGGATAACCAGCGTGGAAAAGCTCAGCGATCCTCTCCATTTCGCCGTCGTGGATGAACGCACCCGACAGCCCGTCGGCTCCCTGGCGCTGATGCGTATTGATGCCCAAAATGGCGTGATCGAAGTCGGACACGTGCACTTCTCGCCGCTGCTCAGTCGGACCGCAATGGCGACGGAAGCCCAGTGGCTTCTGATGCGCTACGTCTTCGATACGCTCGGCTATCGCCGCTATGAGTGGAAATGTAATAGCCTGAACGAACCCTCGCGCCGGGCGGCGCAACGATTGGGGTTTCACTTTGAGGGACGTTTTCGCCAGGCGTTAGTGATAAAGGGCCACAACCGCGATACCGACTGGTTTTCGATAATCGACAGCGAGTGGCCACTGATAGATAAGGCGATGCAGCGATGGCTGGCCAGCGGAAACTTTAGCCCCGATGGTCAGCAGCGCGCCACGCTGGAGAGCTTCCGTGCATCAGGAGATTAGCGTCTCTTCTTACGTCCCTGCACGGCTTTAAAACGAGGATTGCTTTTACAAATAACGTACAGCCGCCCTTTGCGTTTCACAATCTGACAATCGGGGTGGCGCTGTTTCGCACTGCGCAACGAGTTGAGTACCTGCATCCTTAGTTCCTTTTAGCATCAATAAAGCCGCCGAAACGCTGGCGGAAACGTGCAGTGCTGCCTTCGCTGTTGAGGGCTTTCTGCTTACCGGTGTAATACGGGTGCGATTTGGACGACACATCGAGGGTGACATAAGGATAGGTCTCCCCATCCAGTTCAATTACGCGCTCGGTCTTGATTGTCGATCCCACTTTAAAATATTCATTCACGCTGGTGTCATGGAACACAACGGTACGGTAATGCGGATGGATATTGTCTTTCATGATAACCTCAACAGATATGTTATAACATAACAATAAGGTTACGCCGCAAAAAGACAAAGATCAACCATGAGAAGCTCAGGGATGTAAAATCGAGCGGCGCGAACCGCCCGTGAGAGATTAAGGATTCAGTTGATGTGCAAGCGCACGCAGCTGTTCTGCAATGGCCTGTAGGTCTTTACCCTGCTCCGTTTTTGGCCCGGTAGAATGACGCACGACCAGCCGGGCAGGCAGGATTGAAGAGGTATGCGACGTTTCGCCATCGCCGCTAGCAAGAATACGGCGTACGGCCTCTTTACCCTGCAAATCCAGATCCAGCGACACGGTGGTCAGCGCCGGATAGAAGAATGAGCTTTCATACGTATCATCATAGCCAATCACCGACTTCTCACCGGGAATCGGCACCTGATGCTGATGAAATGCGCTCAGTACCCCCAGCGCCATCTGGTCATTCCCCACCAGCACCGCCGTAAATTTCGGCGTCTCACGCAACATCTGCAGCGCGCCCGCATAGCCGCTCTGCGCGTCCCAGTTCCCGCGAATCACCGTCACCGGCTGTAGCCCATAGCCAGCCAGCGTCTCTATCCAGCTCTTCAGACGCAATTTTGCCGAGACGGAGCTTTCCGGCCCGGCCAGCAGCGCAATATCCCGATGACCCATTTCATACAGATATTTGACGCTCGCGCGGGTGCCGTCAGCCGGGTTAAACGAAACGTTAAACACGGAGCTATAGGGATCGACGTCGAGGAAGAGACAAACGATATCATCATTGTCAGCCGCGATTTTCTGGGCTTGTTCGGTCTCCAGAGGCACGTTGATGATCACCTTATCAACCAGCTGGGACTTCAGCTCATTGATGGATTCCTGAATACTTTGATTGACGCTCTCATCAATCATAGAAATGAGCACCTGATAACCTTCCACATTCGCATAGCGTTTTACCGCTGCGGCAACCTGAGAAGGCGCGTGCAACGACAGTGAAATTGTCACCAGACCGACGGTCCGACTTTGCTTGCCCACCAGCTGTTGAGCCAGGCGGTTAGGGACATACCGCAATAGCTCAATGGATTTCTCCACCTTACGACGCGTGGCCTCGGATACATTAGCAGATTTATTGAGCACCCTGGACACGGTCTGATAGGAGACGCCTGCATGACGCGCGACATCTTCTAAGGTTGCGCTTTTCGACTTCATGGTCCGGTTCCTTATGTTGTTATCCCTGGATTGTAACAGGGGCCATCTAAAAAAACGCGCCCTGCAACGTTCCCATGCTAAAAAATGACAATAAAAGTATTACGCTCACAATACATCAAATTGTGAATGGACTCACTGACCGTAACAAATTACGCCATTTTATTTGCACTTAATCACACTATCACGATCATTAAATTGCCTGAAGTTACGTTTAGGCATTTCATGACACCGTTAATGTGAACGTAATACAAAACAATAAGAGGATAGACATGAACACTACGCTGCGCACAGTCTCTGTTGCGTTGGCCGCCGCGCTGATTTCACCATCCGTGCTCGCGGCTTCCGCCTCTGTTCCTGGAATCGATTTTCATGGTTATATGCGTGCCGGGGTTGGGGTCTCCGGGGATGGCAGTCTGGCCGAATGGCAAAAAAACAAAATTGGTCGTCTGGGTAACGAATCTGATACCTATGGCGAGCTGGAGTTGGGTTCTGAGGTGTATAAGAAGGATGACGTCAGCTTCTATCTCGATAGCATGGTCAGCATGGTCTCTGACGGTTCTAACGATAACGAAACCACCCTCAATGACGATGCGCAGTTTGGCCTGCGTCAGCTGAACCTGCAAATTAAAGGCCTGATCCCCGGCGATCCTAACGCGGTCATTTGGGGCGGCAAGCGCTACTATCAGCGCCACGATCTGCACATCATCGATACCAAATACTGGAACATCTCCGGTTCCGGTGCCGGGATCGAAAACTATACCTTAGGCCCAGGCGCCGTTTCACTTGCCTGGATCCGCGGTGATGCAAACGACGTCGATTACCGCGTCGACGGCGACAGCAACGTCAATATCAACTATGTCGATCTGCGCTATGCGGGCTGGAAACCGTGGTCCGGCGCCTGGACCGAATTTGGTATCGACTACGCGATGCCCAACACCACCAAAAAACAGGATAGCTACGGCGGGCTGTACGATGCCGATAACGGCGTGATGCTGACCGGCGAAATCAGCCAGGATATGCTGGGCGGCTACAACAAGCTGGTTCTGCAGTATGCAAATAAAGGGCTGGCGCAGAACATGGTCTCCCAGGGCGGCGGTTGGTACGACATGTGGAACTATGTCAACGATGCCACCGGCTATCGCGTGATCAACACCGGTCTGATTCCGATTACCGACAAATTCTCGATTAACCATGTGCTGACCTGGGGCTCCGCCGACGACATCACCGATTACACCAATAAAACGCGTTTACTCTCTCTGGTCGCACGCGGACAGTATCAGTTCACCGAGTATGTCCGTCTGATTGGCGAAGTCGGCGGTTTCTACCAGAAAGACAGCTATAAGAACAATACCGACTACAAACAAGCCGGCGAGAAATACACCATTGCGCTGGGTCTGGCCGATGGCCCGGACTTTATGTCACGCCCTGAATTACGTATTTTTGCCTCCTATCTCAATGATTCCGAGAATGGTAAACCGTTTGAAGATCAAACCGCCAGCAATACGTGGAACTTCGGCGTCCAGGTCGAAGCCTGGTGGTAAACGTATTTTTGTTATCTGAAGCTTTTTATCTCCAGCTGTAAGGTCGTAATTACCCTCCGGTAATGATTATTGCCATTGTTTTCTTTGTCTTGTTTTGGGGATAACTCTATATTGAGTTATCCCTTTTTATTTATGAATTTTATTTACGGCTGGTAAAATGCTCATCTAATAGTTGACGTAAGGTATCAGACTGCTTGCCAAAAATAGCGTGCACCTGTTGCCCGATAATAATTACACCCAGCGCCCCTTGCTGCTGTAGCGCCTGAGAATCGACAATAGCCAGATTATTCACCGTGACCCGTAAACGCGTAATACAGGCGTCGACATTAACAATATTTCCCTCCCCACCAAACGCCTGAATTAAATCCTGTAGCTGTTGCTTTTCAACATCACTTAACGGCACCGGTTGGCGAGGCTGGGCGAAATAATGCAGAAAGGATTTTAAACTTACCATCATGCACTCCTGATAATATCAAGGTAAAAAAAAGCCTGCTCGCAGGAGCAGGCTCGGATAACGCAGTGATTACGCTTTACGACTGAGAATACGGCAGTCCCATGCGGTTAAGGTCAACGGCGCGCTAATGGCCGCACCGGAGAGACTGTCCTGATAGCCCTGCGGCAGACTTACGCTGTGCTGCTGAGCGCTGTAGTTCTGCAAGAAAACATAGGTCGTTTCGCCATCGGTGCGGGCCGTGGCGACCACGCCCGGCGGAAGCTCACTCTCGATCGCCCGCGGTAAGGCCAGCTCCCGGCTGATAACCGCGAAGAAATCGCGCTGGAAAGCCAGGTCGTTGCGTGAGGCGACATGCCAGGCCTTCCCCTTGCCGAAATGATTCACGGTCACCGCCGGGCGGCCGGCGTAGAAATCATCACGATAGGTTGCCAGCGGCCGGGCGCTTTCGGCATGAATCAGCTCGCACAGATGGCGCACCTGATACGGCCCCTGTAACCCGCCTTCGTTGCCTGCCAGCCCCTGAACCAGGTTGCGCTCGCCGTCATTCAGGCAATCAATCTCCTCCGCCCAAATCCCCAGCAGGTTGCGCAGCGGTCCCGGGAAACCACCAAGGTGGCAAAGATCGGATTCATTAACGATCCCCGTCCAGTAAGTGGTCACCAGATGGCCTCCGTCGGCGACAAACGCTTCGGCGCGCGCGGCAAACCCATCGCGAACCATATACAGCATTGGGGCGATAACCAGCTGGTAGGCGCTCAGGTCGCCATCGGCATCGATGATATCGACCGCAATACCCTGCTCCCAGAATGGCCGGTAGTGTTCATTAACGGTATTTTCATACTCCATCCCGAGATTACGCGGGCCCTGCGCATCATCCAGCGCCCAGCGGTTTTGCTGGTCAAAGATAATCGCCACTTTCGCATCGGTGCGACAGCCCACCACGCCAGGCAGACGACTGAGCATATCACCCAGCCGGCTGACTTCGCGGCCGACGCGGGTATCCAGATGACCAACGTGGTCAATGACCGCGCCGTGGAATTTCTCCACCGAGCCACGGCTCTTACGCCACTGGAAATACTGAACTGAGTCTGCCCCGTGGGCGACAGCCTGCATGGAGGAGAGAATATGCATCCCCGGTTTTTTCAACTTACTGGTCGGCTGCCAGTTGGTGGCGCTCGGCGTTGATTCCATCAGCACGAACGGCTTGCCGCCCTTCAGACTGCGCATCATGTCATGGTACATCGCGGTATAGCAGGCCAGCGTGGTTTCATCTTTGTCGCGATGCCACATCGGATAGCTATCCCAGGAGATGAAATCCAGCGCCTGCGCCAGCTGCCAGTAGTCGTAATCGTAGAAGTACTCCATGAAGTTGGTGGTCACCGGCAGGTCGGCATTCGCCGCCTTCAGCGGGGCAATCTCATGGCGGCAGAAGTCCGTGACCTGCGCCGTGTTAAAGCGACGCCAGTCAAGGTTCAGCCCGTGAATGGACACTTCCCCCTGCGGTGCCGGCGACTCAATCTGCGACCAGTCGCTGTAGGTATGGCTCCAGAAAGTGCTCCACCAGGCGTGATTGAGATTATCCAGCGTTTGATAACGCGCTTTCAGCCAGTCGCGGAACCGCGCCTGACAGCGTTCACAATGGCAATCTCCGCCATATTCATTGGAAATATGCCAGCCGAGAACCGCCGGATGCTGTGCGTAGCGTTCCGCGAGCAGGCTGTTGATTTTAAAAATCTTCTCCCGATAAACCGGTGACGTCATACAGTGGTTATGCCGTCCGCCGTGCAGCGCCGGTACCCGGTCGCGCCCCACTCGCAGCACCTGCGGATAGGCCTGCGACATCCAGGCCGGGCGCGCGCCGCTTGGCGTAGCCAGAAATACGTGAATACCGGCGGCGTACAGCTTATCCAGAATGCTGTCCAGCCAGCCAAATTCAAATACGCCTTCCTGAGGTTCAAGTTTGGCCCAGCTGAAAATCCCCACCGACATGACATTGCATTTAGCCTGCTGCATCATGGCAATATCTTGATCGATAATACCGGGATAATTTTCCCACTGTTCCGGGTTATAGTCAGCGCCATGCAATAGCGCATTGACCTTCGGACTCAAAGGCGCAAATTTATTCATAATAAACATCCTGAAGTGTAAAACTTAACGATTAATTAAAGACTTTTGCTGAAGGTAATACTTTTCCCTGGCAATCAAACAGCGCCTGATTTTCCCGGGCATTACCCTGCTTCCATTCATCGTGGATATATTTCATTCCCGCCGGTGTAGCCCAGGTATTTCCCGGCACGGCGATCCAGGTCGGTTCCCAATAAAAAATACCTTTCCCGCGCTGGTCGGGAACATCGGCAACGGCCTGCATTAAATCGTGGATATAATTATATTGTCCCTGTACCGTGGCCGGATAACCGCCCTCTTTTTCTTCTTTGGCCTGGAAACTGTTTTCCGCGTTATCGCAATTTTCCAGGGTATAGGCATAGGCGGCTTCCACGACGATCACATCTTTGTTATAGCGCCTGCTGATATCATCCATATTCGCTTTCAGCGCACTAATCGGGCCGTTCCAGTAGGTGTACATCGACAGACCGATGATGTCGTACGGTACGTTGCGCTTACTGATTTCATCAAACCACCAGCGGAAGGTATCGTTCTTAGTGCCTTCAGCCAGATGAAGCATGATTTTCACCTGCTCGCCATTCTGCAGATTCTCTTTCAGGCCGTCGATTGCCGCATTCAGCAGGCCAGCCAGACGGTCAAATTCACCGCCGCCCTGCCCCCAGCTTTTGCCTTCCGGCCACAGCATGCCGCCATTTATCTCATTGCCAATCTGCACCATATCCGGCAGAACGCCTTCCTGTTTAAAGCGGGCGATGGTGTCACGGGTGTAGTCGTGAATGGTCGTTTTCAGCTGCGGATAATCCATTTTTTCCCAGGCTTTCGGTTTGAATTGTTTACCCGGGTCGGTCCAGAAATCGCTGTAGTGGAAATCCAGCAGCAGCTTCATACCCTGCGCTTTTGCCCGCTTCGCCAGCGCCAGCGTCGCCGCCAGATCGTTATCACCGCCGCCGTAGCCCTGACCCTGCGCATCTTTCGGGTCAACCCACAGGCGCAGGCGGACATAGTTCACGCCATCGGCCTTCAAAATGGCGATCGGATCCTGCTGCTGGTTGTTGTGGTTATAAAACTTTGCCCCGTGCTTTTCCGCATCCAGCAGCGTAGAGATATCAGCGCCTTTAATAAAATCCGCAGGCAGCGCGCGAAATGCGCGCGTTTGCAGCGCCTCGGCGGCCAGTGCAGCGGGGGAAAAACTGCATGCCAGACAAACAGCAAGCAACGCGGGTGTTAATCTTTTCATGGGGTTATCCTTTTGTACTGCCAGAGGTCAGGCCGGAAACAAAGTATTTTTGTAATGCCAGGTAGAGAATCGCGACCGGAACGGCAATCAGCACCGCTCCTGCTGCGTAAGTGGTGTAGCTGGCGCCCATTTTTTGCGCCACCAGGTTGTACAGGCCAATCGGCAGCGTGTATTTGTCCGGCGTACGCAGGATGGTGCTCGACAAAATAAAATCGCCCAGCGGACCGGTGAATGAAAACAGCGCCACCACCGCGAGAATCGGTTTTGACAGCGGCATAATGATCTCAAAGAAAATACGGAAGCTGCTGGCACCGTCCATTCTTGCCGACTCATCCAGATCTTTCGGGATCGCGTCGAGATAGCCCTTCATCAGCCAGGTATTCATCGGGATCATGCCGCCAACGTAGATCAGCACCAGCGCCAGATGGCTGTTGATCAGTCCCAGCAACTGCGAGAGCACGAAGATCGCAATCAGCGCAGAAAACTGCGGGATCATCTGCAGCAGCAGGAACAACATCAGTCCATTCTGCCGCCCTTTAAAACGAAAGCGGGAAAAGGCGTAGGCGGTAAAACTGACGCTGATTAAGGTCAGCACCATGGTCATGAAGCTGATTTTCATCGAATTCCAGTACCAGGTGAGGTAGTTCACATTGCCGTTGAACAGGTCGGCATAGTGCTGGAATGACAGGTTCTCCGGAATAATCGAGGTGCTGAGCAGGCTGTTTCCGGCATTCAGCGACGCGCCGACGGTCCAGACCAGCGGATAGATAATCACCACCGAGACCAGGATAACAATCAGCCAGGTGAGTGACAGGCGAATCCACTTTTCGCGTTTAATACTGGGTGATTTAGCCATGTTGCTTCCCTTACGCCATGTCATCGTTTTTGAAGGATTTTGTGGCGCGGAACTGCCACAGTGCCAGGCCGACGACAAATATCGACAGCAGGATAGTAATGGTCGCCGCAATGGCATATTGCGAAGACGACATCGTCAGTTTGTAGATCCACGACACCAGAATGTCCGTCCCGCCGGCGTTCGAACCGGCGACCGCTGGACCGCCGTTGTTGAACAGGTAAATGATGTTGAAGTTGTTAAAGTTGAAGGTGTACTGGGTGATAATGATCGGCGCGATCGAGTACAGAACCAGCGGTAACGTAATGGTCCGCAGGCGGGTAAAGGCGCTGGCGCCGTCCATGGTCGCAGCTTCATAAAGATCGTCAGGAATCGCCTGCAGCACGCCGGTGGTCATGGCAAAGACAAACGGAAAACCCAGCCAGGTTTGCATCATGATCAGCGCGGTCTTCGTCCAGAACGGATCGGTCAGCCACGCCTTCGGGCCAATGCCAAAGAACGACAGAATCGCGTTGTTGATCACCCCAAACGAGTCGTTAAACATCCCCGCAAACACCAGGATCGTGACAAACCCCGGAACCGCCCACGGCAGGATAAAAATAGTGCGAATCATCGGTTTAAAGCGCAGATCTTTCTGGTTCACGAGGATTGCCAGCAGCACACCGACGGTGCATTGCAGAGTCGTTGCCAGCAGCGTCCACACCACCGTCCACTGCAGCACGTCAAAGAAGGTCGAGCGCCAGATAGAGAGCGTGAAAATATTGATAAAGTTTTTAAAACCCACCCAATCCACCAGCTTCGCCGGCGGCGTGTGGTAGAGGTTGTAGTTAGTGAACGCGATGGCAAAGCCAAAAAGAATCGGGAAGATGACAACGAACACCAGCAAAATAAAGCCGGGGCTGATCATCAGATAGGGAAACCCCTGGTTCAACAGCATCTGATACTGTTTGCGCACGCTGTTCAGCGCCACGCCTTCATCGCGCTTTCTGCCGTTAACCCAGGCGTCGCGCAACGAAAGAGAGTAAATGAGCAGGCCAAAAGCGACGATCAGCACGCTGATGATCCCTTCCGCCAACAGGAAAATGGAGTTATCCCTCGGGACTTCCTCGCCCAGGGTGTAGAGCCCCCACAGGCCTTCCTGCAGGAAGTCATAAAAAACCCCCATGAAACTGCTCAGCAGGACCAGGAAGACAAGCCCCTTCAGCCACTGGCGATGATAAAACTGGCCAAAACCCGGCACGACAGCCAGCAGCAGGCCGCACCACGCATGACGTCCTGCGCCGCGCGACTCGGCAATATTTTCGCTGGGATTGATAATCACACACCACTCCTTCTGAAAACGGGAGGTCCTCCTCCCGCTTCTTTACATCTATGCCCTGATAATCCGGGTAACAGGTCAGCGGCCAACGCGCCTGTCACCTTAAAATGACGGACATCACGATTACTGGTTGCTGGCCTGCATAGCCTCGATCTGCATCTTGATCTGTTTCTCGGCATTATCGAGCGCCGCCTGCGGCGGCTGTTTGCCGGTCAGGCTGAGCTCCAGCGCCGCGTTCGCCGGCCCCCACACTTCGCCCATTTCCGGGATACCCGGCATCGCCGTGGCGCGAGCAGATTGCACCGCCACCGCGCTGGCTTTCTCGTCATTCTTGATAAGCGGATCGTCAATCATTGCTTTCAGCGCCGGGATCTCGCCGGTTGCCACATAGCGCGCCTTCACGTACTGAGGCTGGTTGATAAACTCAATAAACTGCTGTGCCAGCGCTTTGTCTTTGCTCCAGGTCGACACCACGTACCCTTTTACGCCAAGGAACGAGCTCATCGGTTTGCCGTCTGGCAGCATCGGCAGCGGCGCAACGCCGTAGTTAATCCCCGCCGCTTCGTACGGCTGGAACGCCCATGGACCGTTGATCACCGCCGCCGCTTTCTTCTCCGTGAATAACGAATCGATAGCATTCAGCCCGTTATCTCCGAGGATCCCCGCCGGGAAGACCTTGTCGCTATAGAATTTTTTCAGGAAGGTAACGGCTTCGACCGCGCCGGGTTTATTCAAACCGACGTCCTGCGGATTAAAACCGCCCTTCTCGTTTTTGCCGAAGATATAGCCGCCCATCGGGCCAATCGCCCCCCAGCTGTAATAGATCTGATCGAACTTGGCCAGCAGGCCATATTTGTTCTGCGCCCGCTGCGCTTTCGAATAGTCAAACCACGCCTGCAGGCTATCCAGCGGTTTGTCGATCAGCTCTTTGTTGTAAATCAGCACCAGGGTTTCCACCGCTTTCGGCACGCCATACAGCACGTTATCCAGCCGGAAGGCATTAATTGACGCCGGGGTGAATACCTCCTGCTTCGCCTGATCCAGCGTCAGCGGCGACAGCAGCCCCTGCACAACCGCCCCCCCGAGCTGGTCATTCGGGATCACCAGCACATCCGGGCCAATCCCGGCCGGACCATCAAGGCGCAGCTTTTCCAGCTGCTGTGCATAAGGCATCTCCTGCACGTTGACCTTAACGTCGTACTGTTTTTCAAAATCGCCGATCGCGGCTTTAATCCCGTCGGATTTCTTGATGTCTTCCCAGACGTTCAGCTGACCGGCGGCGTGCGCCTGCAGGCTGACAAGCTGCCCGGCAGCCAGAGTCGTGAGGATAAGTGCAGCAAGGATGTTCTTTTTCATTATCAACCTCATGTGAAGGTATAACAATTTATTGGTTTTTATTTGATGAATTCATTTATCGCTGTGTTTGAATCAACTGATAAATGGCGACTTACAACGCTAAATCCAGATTTTCCTGATTTGTTATACGCTACGCTTTGAAGGCGTATAAAACTACACCAGACTACCAGTTGTGTGATCGTGATTGCAGAAATGAAACATCGATGTAGGGCTCAAAAATACTGGAAGTTATAGTCATCCCATGATTTCAGCGCTGTTGAGCATTGTTCAGCCTGGTTGTTACACGTAATACAAAAAACCACTGCAACCCTAATCCCAACGGCAAATAACGATTACTAACCCCGGGGAATGTTGATGTCCAATATACGACTGAGGAATGTCACCAAACGGTTTGGTACTACCGTGACGCTGCACCAGGTCAATCTTGATATCGAAGACGGTGAATTTGCGGTCTTTGTCGGGCCATCCGGCTGCGGGAAATCGACCCTGCTGCGGATGATCGCCGGACTTGAGGAGGTCAGCGATGGCGAGGTGCTGATCGGTGATGAGGTGATGAATGATGTGGTGCCCGCCCACCGCGGGGTGGCCATGGTTTTCCAGTCCTATGCGCTCTATCCGCACATGACGGTGGCGGAAAATATGGGCTATGGCCTGAAAGTCAATAAAGTGCCAAAGGACGAGATTCGTCGTCAGGTCGAAATGGTGGCTAAAACGCTACAGCTGACCCATCTGCTGGACCGCAAACCGAAACAGCTCTCCGGTGGCCAGCGCCAGCGTGTGGCAATCGGCCGCGCCATCGTACGTAACCCGCGGGTGTTTATGTTTGATGAACCGCTCTCGAACCTGGATGCGGAGCTGCGCGTCGAGATGCGTCTGCACATCGCCAAACTGCACCATGAGCTAAAAACCACGATGGTGTATGTCACCCACGATCAGGTGGAAGCGATGACCCTGGCCGATAAAATCGTGGTGATGAACTACGGGAAAGTCGAGCAGATGGGGTCGCCGATGGCGCTGTACTACAACCCGGTCAACCGGTTCGTCGCCGGTTTTATCGGCTCACCGAAAATGAACTTCCTGCCCGCCACGGTCAGTGCCTGGCAGCCGGGGCAGCTCACCGTACAGATGGCGCAGCATCATAGCCTGACGCTGAATATCACCACCTCGCCGCTGCAACCCGGTGATGCGGTGACGCTGGGGATTCGCCCGGAACACCTGTCGACCGACGTTCGCAGCGGCACGGTCGTGGAGTTTCAATGTGAAGTGGTTGAACGCCTGGGGAACAACACCTACCTGTTCGGCCAGTGCTATGGACATGACAACGTAAAAATTCTGCTGCCCGGCGATGTTCACTTCCGCCCGTGGCAGAAAATCGACGTCGCCTTCGACGACCGCTTCTGTATGGTTTTCGATGAAAACGATCTGCGGATCAGCGCCGATATTACTGCGCCGGATGCTCATTAAAAAACATCTGGCTGTCATGATTACGCGGTAAACTGAACCCGGATGCTGATAACGCAAGCTATCGGCATCCAGCTCCAGCCCTCGTTTTAATTCGCACCGCTCATTGCCTCGACCGCTGCGGATCATCCACTGTTAGCCCGATATCCGCGCCATGTCGTGATTCGGGCATTTTTTAAATCCAATAATAATTGTCGCTCGTCTGCGACCTTTCTCCGCTATCGGATATACTCATCAAAACCCCAATAACATAAGGACATGCGCATGACGACCAGGAATCTGGTGAGTCTGGTGACCGGGGTATTGATACTCGCCGTTATTGTACCGATTGCCTTAAGCATCTGGCTGGCGACCAGCCAGGCAACAATACTGTTTTATTCCGAACTGGATAACTACTCTTCCCGCGTGCTGATGCGCATTCAGCAGGTGGCGAGCCAGGCAAGAGAAGCGCTGCAGGAAGCCGATGCCCACAGCGCTGCCGCCTGCAGCCCACAGCATCTGCTCGCGATGCGCCGAATCGCCTATACCCATCGCTATGTGCAGGAGGTACTTTGGCTCAAAGGTTCGGTACCGCAATGTTCTTCTCTTGAAGATCGCAGTACCCCGGTCTCCTTTCCAGCCCCCGACCACCTCACCACCGACGGCTATCGGGCCTGGCTCACTACGGTCAACGATCTCGGTCTGAAGCACAAAATGACGGCGTTAGGCAGTCAGAATCATGTCGTGATGATCGATCCCGCCTCATTTATCGATATCATCTCGCCCGGCCATGAAAATATTCACGCCATTCTGTTTGGCATGAAAGAAAAGCAGGTCATTACCAGCAGCGAACCTCTCGACCCGGTGGTCTGGGAGCAAATCAAGCACCTGGATGGCCAGACGCTCACCGTCGATAACACGGTTTATCGCCTCCATCGTATTCCTGAACTGGGGCTGGCTATCGCCACCTGGTCATCCACGCTACCGCTGCAGGAAAAATTCCGCCATCAGCTGGTGCTGTGGCTTCCCCTCGGACTGTTTATCAGTCTGCTGACCTCATTTTTGCTACTGCGACTGCGCCGCACCTTACGCTCGCCGCGTTATGGGATGCTGGATGCGCTGCACTCCGACGCGATTCGGGTCCATTACCAGCCCATCGTCTCGCTGAAAGATGGCAAAATCGTCGGCGCCGAGGCCCTGGCGCGCTGGCAGCAGCCCGACGGCAGCTTTTTATCGCCGGATATTTTTATTCCGCTTGCCGAAGAGACCGGGCTCATTACCCATTTAACCGAAGATATTGTGCGGAAAATTTTCGCCGAACTCGGCCGGTGGCTGCACATGCATCCGGAACTCCACATTTCGATTAATCTGTCGGTCGACGATCTGCGCTCGCCTACCCTGCCAGCCCTTCTGGCCGATCTGTTGCGGCAGTGGGAGATCGCGCCGGCGCAAATTACGCTTGAGCTGACGGAGCGCGGTTTCGTCGATCCCGAGACCACTCTGCCGGTGATCGCCCGCTATCGTCAGGTGGGGCACAGTATTTCAATCGATGATTTCGGGACCGGCTATTCCAGCCTCAGCTACCTGCAAAAACTGGATGTCGATATCCTGAAAATTGACAAATCCTTCGTCGATACCCTCGAATATAAGCCGCTGACGCCGCATATCATCAAAATGACAAAAGCGCTCCATCTGGCCACCATTGCCGAAGGCGTCGAAACAGCAGAACAGCGCGACTGGCTGTGTCAGCACGATGTGCTCTACGCCCAGGGCTGGCTATACAGCCCGGCCTTGCCGAAAGAGCAGTTTATTCTGTGGGCGGAAAATAACCTTAAAGCGCATTGCGCTACGCTTAAGGTAAATCCATGAAGGGAGACGTCCCAGATGCAAAAATATCCCTGGCCTTTACACGATGTGCGCCACTGGCTGGAACCCGGCGCCGTCGTCTTAATCAGCAGCCGCTGGCAGGATCGAAATAATATCATGACCCTTGGCTGGTATACGGTGCTGGAGTTTTCCCCCTCGCTGGTAGGTTGCATGATTTCCGCCGGCAATATCAGTTTCGACATGATTCGCCGCAGCGGGGAGTGCGTTATCAACCTGCCAGATGCCGCAATGGCGGAGACGGTCGCCAGAATCGGGAACTGTGACGGTGACGCGGTGGACAAGTTTGCCGCCTTCCGGCTCACCACGGAAGCCAGTGAACAGGTCTCCGCGCCGTCCATTGCCGAATGCCACGCCAGCTTTGAATGCCGGCTCTTCGACGATGCGCTGGTGGACAGCTATAACTTCTTTATTTTTGAAGTGGTGGCGGCACGCGTAAAACCGCAGCCCAGGTGGCCGCAGACCCTGCACTATAGCGGCGGCGGTCTGTTTCGTACCGACGGCGAGGTGCGCGATTATCGCCATCTGTTTACCAAAGTATCCTGACCCCGCCCCTGCCGTCCCCTTGCACAGGAAAGGGACGGCGGGACAGATTATTCATCCAGTAATGGCAGGAAGCCGCCGAAAATCATTCGTTTACCATCAAACGGCATGCTATCGCCGAACGCTTTCATCCTTGGGTCGGCCATCATGGTGGCATTCGCCGCGTCGCGCACCTCTTTTGACGGATATTCTATCCAGCTGAACACGACCTCTTCGTCGCTCTCGGCTTTCACCGCCATGCGAAAATCGGTGAGCTTACCGTCCGGCACATCGTCCGCCCAGCACTCCACCACCCGTAGCGCACCAAACTCTTTAAACAGCGGCGCGGCCTTTGCTGCCAGCTCGCGATAGGCCTCCTTATTTTTCGCGGGCACGGCAACGACAAAACCATCAACGTACTTCATGAGTATGATCTCCGAAGTGAACAGCGCGACCGGCGAACCCGGCCGCATCTGTAAGGCTAAGTTTAGCCCTCATCCCTGGTCACGGGATAAAATCAGGAGACGACCTCACCGGTAGCGTTGACCGCTTTACGCACCGTCGGCTGGCGAAACCAGGGTAAACACAGCTGGATGAGCGGCCCAATCGTCAGCGCATAAAGCACGGTGCCGACGCCAACGGTACCGCCCAGCGCCCAGCCGATCGCCAGGACCGATAGCTCAATGACGGTGCGGATCCCCCGCAAAGACCATCCGGTACGGGCATGCAAACCGGTCATCAGCCCGTCACGCGGTCCGGGGCCAAAACCGGCGCCAATATACATCCCCGTGGCCAGAGCATTCAGCACGATAGCGCCGATCAGCATCAGACCGCGCAACACCAGCGACTCCATCGGCGGCAGAACGGCCAGCGTGGCGTTTGCCGCCAGCCCCAGCACGATCACATTGCTGACCGTTCCCAGACCCGGCATTTGACGCAGCGGGATCCACAACAGCAGTACCGCAGCCCCGGTCAGAATAATCACCGTGCCAAAATCGAGGCCAAACTGCTTACCCACGCCAAGATGAAAAACATCCCACGGATCGGCACCCAGATTGGCATGAACAAACAACGCGGTCGACACGCCGTACAGAACAAGACCGATATAGAGCTGCACTAATCGACGTAACATTTTTTATTTTACCTCTGGATGATTGCGGACCTCGCCATCATCAGCAAAAATGGATTGATAATTAATGGCCAGTTTTTTAAAAGTGGATCGCTATGGTTTCTCGTCGCTTCGGTACGCAATCGCTGGTACGCCTGCTGGGCCACTGGCAAGAGTCTTCGACCCGAACGCCGCTCTGGCGCCAGCTGGCGGACGCCCTGCGTCTGCTGATTCTCGATGGTCGCCTGACGCTGGAGACGCGCCTCCCGGGCGAACGGGAGCTGGCCGCGGCCCTGAACGTCAGCCGCACCACTATCGCCAGCGCGCTCGGCCAGCTGCGTGAAGAGGGATATCTTTACAGTCGTCAGGGAAGCGGTTCGCGTATCGCGCTGCCGGAACGAGCGGACACGGTGACAAAAGTGGACTTCCGTCCCTCATCGGTCAATCTGGCCACCGCCGCTCTGAGCGCCGGACCTGAGATTCACCAGGCCTATCATCAGGCCCTGACAATGCTGCCGCAGCATCTGTCCAATACCGGTTACGATCAGCACGGTCTGCCGGTATTGCGGGAGGCGATAGCCCGCCGCTACTGCGAACGAGGTCTTCCAACCCGCAGCGAGGAAGTGATGATTGTGAACGGCGCACTGAGCGCATTTTCGCTGGTGCTTCGCCTGCTAACCGGGCCAGGCGACCGGGTAGTGATTGATGCGCCATCCTATCCCATGGCGATCAGCGCCATTCAGGGCGCCTCCTGCCGGCCGGTCGGCGTCGCCCTGCCGCAGCATGGCTGGGACTGCGACGGACTGGCGGCAACCATTGCGCAAACCGCGCCGCGGCTGGCATGGCTGATGCCTGATTTTCATAACCCGACCGGTCGCTGTATGGATAGCGCCACCCGTCAGCGGGTGGCCGATATGGCGGCACAAACGCGTACGACGCTGGTGGTCGATGAGACAATGGTGGACTTATGGTACAACGCTCCGCCACCGCCGCCGCTGGCGACCTTCAATCCCGAGGCGCCGGTGATCACGATTGGCTCGGCCGGAAAAAGTTTCTGGGGGGGATTGCGTATCGGCTGGATCCGCGCCTCCTCACGTACCATTGCCTCGTTAGTTCAGGCCCGGGATTCACTCGACCTGGGCACCCCGCTGCTTGAACAGCTGGCCTGCAGCTGGCTGCTCGAAAACGATCGCACCTGGCTCCCGGCGCGTCGAGCAATGTTGGCCGCGCGCCGCGATATGTGTGGCGCGCTCATGACGGAATACTTTCCCCACTGGCGCTTCACATCGCCTGAAGGCGGACTGTCGTTTTGGGTAGAATTACCGGGCATGCTGGCGACGATCTTCTCAGCAAGAGCGGAGAGTCTTGGGATTCATATTGGTACCGGGACACGCTTCGGTCTGGCTGGCGCCTTTGACCGCTACTTGCGTTTACCTTTCACCCTCGACGATGAGGAGTTGCGCAATGCGTTTACAACCCTGCAGCCAGTGTGGGCGGGTCTGACGCAACAGAGTGAAAATACGCGAATGCGTAAAATAATATAATAAAATATCGACGGGCTGGGTTCAGCCCGTCAAAAGTCATCATCCATGACGCATATGAGATGTTTTTTATAAATTGCACTTCATGATGTCATTGCTATATGTCAGCCCGATGACATCAATGAATAAATTTCATTAATGCTGGCGTGGGATAGGAAAGCTTTTTAACGAGATAATAAAACCATCTTCATCTTTTTTTATTTTCGCCCCGGTATCACACCAGTCGGAGGCAATGCGAAAGAACTCATCACTACCGATATTCCAGTTGAGGCGAACATGCTTAACATACCCTGAACGTAACAAGTCGCAGGCTTCGCTATAGTTGCTGGCTGTAGAGAGTTGTTGTTTCATTTTTTCTTCTTCAGAATTTTTCTTAATGCTTTGATTTCTTTAGGGGTTAATGGAGAAGCTTCCTCTTCGGTATGCTGGCTATCGATATCCTCTTCCGAAACCCCCGCCTCACCTGCTGAATCTGCTATTTGAAATGCCAGCAGCAGCAGTTTCTCCGTTGCAGTACCCAGATTCTCGTTATTTACTTCCGCATAATGACGCAGCTTTTCTTTTAACTCCGCATCAATTTTTACGTTCAAAACTACTGTAGTCATCGTCATGCTTCCCGTGCAATAAATTTATCATAATTAATACACGAAGTTAACAAACTGATCCAGACATATATTTTCAGCTGCCGATCGGGCAATAAATTCCCAGAGATAATCTGCCAGTTATTTGTGACATGAAAATGACATTAATATTTCATTATTATTTCAGATTTATGACATATATTTTTAAAGCATAAACCGAGGGGGTTTTTAGAGGCGGTACTGGCAGGCACGATGATCCGCAAACTTTCCGCTACTTCTCGTGCTGGCACGATTCGGGAGCACAATAATCAGGGAAAAACAGTCCAACATGCAGAGTGCGAAAGCGGGTCTTTTTGCTGTACGCTGGAGCATGGGAAAAACAAGGAAAGAGACAGGGATCCCCAGAATTGGGTGGGGGCCCTGCCATCAGCCATTAGTACTAAATTGTGTTGGTTAATCAATTGGTTATAGTGGTAGTACTACAACAGTACTGTACCACTCTCGATAGTACCGTCCAGCACAAAATCTTGCAAGGTAACGTGCCGTCAGGGTTGGGGACATGACATGTACTTTTCGAAAGTTATAGTGTCGGAAGTGCTTTCCCGATGTGCATAAAAAAGGGGCGACAAGCCCCTTATTCAGTTACTTCTTATCCTTTGGTGGACAAGGATCGTTACCATGCGAATCTTTTTTTGCGATCCTGCCATCCTTGTTATGGATCACAAGCTCACTTTTTTGGTTTGTAGCAATCCCTCTTGCAGCGTCTACCGCAGATTGCTTTGTTGGGTGAACGGAGGTCGCTTTACTGTTTCCTGCCCCCTTAACGGCCCAACCTCCATCATGAGGAACAACATGCTGATCTTTACCCATTATCGAACCCTCTATTTCCATAGAAAAATCAGCATATAGCGTTCAAGCAAACCACTCAATACTACATATTGTGTTAAAGTTGATTTTCATCACAAACGTGAATAGATATCGAAAGGATTCGTTTACTACAAAACTGTAAGTACCCTCCCTTGACCATATACCGCTATATTCGTTAACAATCTGGCAGTACTGGCCTACTCTGCCATTTATTACCCACTATTCTTCTGTAAGAGATGAGTTTTTAGCCACCTTTGCGATAGTAGCCCTTGAACAACCGATCAAAGCCTGGATTTTGCTCCAGCTTTTACCGTCAGACAGTAGTTCTTGTACTTTATGATGTAAGCTCTCATCGACTGGACGACCACGATATTTTTTCTCTCTCTTGGCCTTTTCAATACCCTGCTTTTGTCGTCTGCGGCGATCTTCATAGTCCTTGCGACTGATTGCCGCCAACATATCGAGCATCATAGAATTCATTGATTCAAACATACGAGCGGTGAACTCATCCTGAACATGCAAAAGCTGATGGCTCGTAGGCAAATCTAACGATACAACCCTGATCCCTTTAGATTCGATTAGTCCTCGTAAGGTTTTCCAGTCCTCTGCGGTAAGTCGGCTTATACGATCTATTTGCTCACAGAGCAGAATGTCGCCACGTTCCGCGATATCTAAGAGTAAAAACAATTGAGGCCGCTGTAGGCTTGCACCTGATTCATTTTCCTTAAAGTACTTTGATATTTTCAGATCATGTGAATGAGCAAATGCCTCCAACTCTTTCAAAGCCCTATCTGCATCTTGCTCTTTCGTCGATGCTCTTAGATATGCCCATACACGCATGATACTCACCATCAGTCTGTTTTATATGGTTCATTATATACAGTCTGTTTTAGGTTGTAAAATTCATTTAATGAACCACTTTGAATGAAGATCTGTGCAGGTCTGCTTGAGGTATACTAAAAGTAAACTAATCTACTTCCGCGAACTTACCCAACGTTTTGTTAAGCTAACATCCTTATGTTAATGTCTCGCTTGAGGCAATTAACTGCAATATTATAACATATCATTCACAATCATTGACTTTTCTTGAGAATCATCTTATTGATATAATTTTGATAAGGATATTTTTATGTCAAGCATGCGATTAGTACTATTAGCAGCCTCAGCGAAACGTAAACACTATTGCCTTGCAGGAAGAAAATGGCACGAGGATGAAACCCATTTATGGATACGACCTGTTGGGAACAGTCTTCCTGACGATAACGATGCTCTAACGACAAAAGAAATTCAGTTTAAAGATTATAGAATACCTCAAGTACTTGATGTAGTTGACATTCATTTATTACGAAAAGCTAATCATCCTGTACAGGCCGAGAACTTTCTCATCGACACTTCGTTTCGATGGAAAAAAGTAGGTACTCATCCCGTCAATAAGCTCGACCAATTTGTTGAATACCCTGACACTCTTTGGTTCAATCCTCAGCAACACTATGGGGTGAATGACTGCTTTCCTTCTCAGTTAATTAATGGTCAGACTAATAGTCTGTATTTTATTATCATTGAGGATTTAGTTATTCGTGTAAGCCATTCTTCCTTCAATGGACGTAAACGCTATCATGGGTTATTTGAATACAATCAAATAAATTATAAAATTTCCATTACTGACACAATTATATATTCAACTTATGGTCAGAAAGAGGATGGAGATTACCATTATGGAAAATGTTATGCTACATTAAGCATGGCCCCTTTCAGTGAACGTAATGAATGTTATAAATTTTTAGCAGCTTTAATTAAAATACAGGATTAAATATGAAAGTATATTCAATTGGGTTTACTGAAAAAACTGCTGAAAAGTTTTTTACACTTATCCAGTCACAGCCTAGTATTAAAAACTTAGTTGATGTGCGGTTAAATAACGTTTCTCAACTATCTGGATTTGCCAAGAAGAATGATCTTAAATATTTCTTAAAAGAACTATGCAATGTTAACTATATGCATGTCCCGGAATTGGCCCCGACTAAGGAGATGTTAAATCCATACAAAAAAGGGAACATTTCATGGGAGGTTTATGAGGATAACTTCTTGAATTTAATGGCAAAAAGAAAAATTGAACGTATTGATAAATCTTTGATTGAAAATAGTTGCTTGCTTTGCAGTGAACATAAACCGCATCACTGCCACCGTCGCCTTGTGATAGAATACTTGAACAAGCATTGGGATACTGATTTTGAGGTTAAGCACTTAATATGATAAAAGTACTGATAATGTACCATCCAAACTTTGCATCTGCTGGTAAGTTTGAAAGAAAACTTACGAAGATACTTTCAACACTGGATGATTACCAAATTCTTTACTTTGATGATCCAGCAAACCTCATCAGTAATTTCTTCGATTCAAAATTATTAAAACTTCTTGGTGATAATGTACTTGATAGTGTTGTTCAAGATGAAAAACTAACTCATGCAGTTATTTTTGACTCTACATATTCTCCGAAGTTCACAACTTTTAAATCATATCTTTCGGAGGTGATACCTGTCCGATACATTCAAGATAAAATAACTTTTGTCTCAAATAAAGACAAAGGTGAGCATTTTGATACTTATATAGGTCGTGGAACTTTGTGGGGAAATCCGTATGCAATAGGTCAAGATGGTGACCGTGATGAAGTTATCCGAAAATTTGCTTATGATTTTAGCCGTAATTTTTTACGTGGTGGAGATGATTTTAATGAAAAGCTGAAACTTTTAAGAGGGCATACTTTAGGCTGTCATTGTAAACCATACGCATGCCACGGGGATGTTCTTGCTGAATATCTTAATAAGTTAGATGATGGTGAATAAATACTAAAATACTCATATTTTACACCGGTACTGACTCATAAAGCTCCCTTTGCACACTCCAAACACCCATCCCTTCTAGTACTGCAATAATTCAGTATCAAATACTCCTTATCAGATAACCCTCAAACAGTACTTTTTTTGATATTCATGATCAGTGCTGGGAATGAATCTGCGTGACCATCACGACAATCCTTCCTTCTAATGCACGGAGAGAATATCTAAAAGAGATTTTTGATCGTTCAGATTTTAGGTAATACCGGGTTAGTGGAAAGTTCGGTACTGAGATCTAAGTACACGGCGTTTGGTCGGTGAGGTTGAAGCGGATCAGGTGAACGAGATTTTAATTCAGGCGGAAAAAAACAGCCTGTACTTTTTCCTGAGTAAAAGATTACTTGAGGTTTTTTGCCAAAAATCAGGAGGCCTGGGATTTGATTATTTTTGCACTAAAGGCGAGTAACTTAGCCACATTCTTAAACACGAAGGCTGTAAAGGAGATTATGATAGAAATGCATAGGTTACCCATTTGCGATAAAATCAGTCAAGATTGCTATTCCGAGGTTTCTTATGGGTAAAATTTCTGAACGTTTGAGACATGCAAGAATTAGTGAGGGGCATTGCGTCATTTGCGGTTCATATGGTCTATTGAGTAAGGATCATGTGCCACCTCGTTGTGCAACTACTATTCAACCAATGTTTCAAAAAACAGTCTCTGAACATTATTCCTCTGATGAAATAAAACCAATAAATGCTCATGCCGGAGCGACATTTAAAACCATATGCAAGAATTGTAATGGCAACATACTTGGGAGTTTGGATCATGAGATCAAGGTTCCCATCGAGAACTTTATAAATCTAATTAGGCAATATTTAGCTGGTGTTCATTTTTACGGAAATGTTATCTCTACGCCTTTCAATGCAGTATCTTTTTTGCGTGCAATGGTTGGTCATCTGCTCGCAGCAACATCCGTAGAAGTATGCAAAAATGCTCTTATTGATAGTGAATATTACACACCATTAAGAAAATTTGTGTTAGGCGAAAATAAAAAAATAGAAGATACTCATGATTTCTATTATTGGTTTTATCCTAACAGAACACAGATAACTGCTCAGCAAACCTCGTTTTTTAACGATGGTCATCTTTGCCATTGTAGCTGTATGCACTTCTTTCCTATAGCTTTTTTAATTACATTTAAAAATGAAGGAACATATCCTGCACATGCATCAAAATTAACGGTTGATGACAAAAAACTATACTTTAATATGACTCAAGGAAATTTGGACTATGTAGCATTTCCATTCACACCACTGAAAGGGAATCAAATGATGCTGATGACAGATACTTTCACTTCAGCAAGTTATCCTCAGGAATAAGTTTCTTCTATATGAAATTTATACTATAACTACCTGATGAATTTAAAAATAATAAAGCACAAGAAAAAATACTTGTGCTTTATATGAAATTTTAAGATTAAATTTCAGGCAAAATCTTTTTTATTTCTGATTCAGCAGAATAGTGCCATCCACCACTTTCATATGCCTTAGCTGATGATACTGTATTTTTTAATTTATTCACAGCATTTTGCTTCCATTGAGGAGACCAGTAGGAGCAATGGAGCTGCTCAACAGCACTATAAAAATAGTCTTTGATGTTATAACAAAAAAGAAAATTCATACCTACAATTTTTTGCTCAAGATCATATGACTCAAAAACATAATCTGCATTTGCGTTCCAGTACTTTAGTATTCTTATTAATGGTTTGATTAAAGAATAATTATTTCTATTCTTATCTGTCAGCTTACTATTGAAATCATTAGGGTCAGTACTTATCCATGTTTCAAAGTTATTTGCTGGTGCTGGAATTTGATATCCGTAAAACACATTATATACAGCCGGAACCAATTCAAATGTAATATGATTGAGATTTAGCCTTATTGTTGGATGGCTTTGTTTACGTTCTGAAGAAGAATAATAACGTTCAACGAAATATTTCAACCGATTTAGATAAGTCTGAGGCTGATGCCCTGTATTGTTAAACACAACCATATAATCTACATCAGATTTCGGATCGTATCTTCTTGGCAGCATTGTATATCGGGTGTTAGAACCAAATGTGAAATGATTTATTACATCGGAACTATCGAAATAATATCCAAGTCTATTTTTCAGTGTACTGATAGATGTTGTGATAGTACTATCTTTCAAAATAGCATTCTTCGCTACAGAATCTAAATATGACTGAACGCTCATTCTTTTTCCTTGTCGATAGAATATTGAGTAAAGCCATCATTGACATCAGACTGTGTTTTTTCATAAGCCCATCTTGGTACAGTCGGCGAACTTATGTTTAGCTGATTTCTACGATCAGAAAAAACCTTTATTTTGTTTTTTAGCTCTTTATCTGGAGAATTGATTTCAATTAATTCAATCTCTCGAAAAAGACGTACATCGTTTTTAAGATTATTATACTCACCTGCCGCGGACTTATGATGCCCTGCTCGTTTGCTTGGATTTAAAGCGGTATTTATAGCAGTTAAACATGTAAGTAAAAATGATATTACTATTGTAATGGTAGTCATATCCTTCAGAGCACTCAAACCTGCTATAGCAGACAAAATAGCTATAGGTATCCCAATGAATAAATTGCATTTTTCCCAAGGGGAAGAAGCATTATAATGAGATTTAGAAGAATAAAGTGCATCTTCCTCAATGCGTAAGCATTCTTCTTTTATTTTTTCAATTAGTTCATTACTCATATCATACCTATGTATCTATTTTCTCAGAAGAAGCAGCCCCCCCTAAAAGAGATAGTTACACCGTGACTACCAGCGAAGTTCGGATGTCCTCCACTGACAACGTGGTGCTGCACATAACCTGATTCCTTACATAGTTACAGAGGACGCGATCCTCTATGGCTACACAGTCTTTATCCACTTTCCCCGTGCTGAGCTGTACTATGTATCTGGAATACACCATTGCAGGTTTCTTTTGGGCACCATGCCATATCGCCATTCAGGGTAATATTTCGTTCTTCGATAATCGTCGAAGAAGCGGATCCCCCCCCGCCGCTCGTGGTCTTGTCTCCAAGCCTTACCAGTGCTCTGGTCATAATCTCTCATGAATCATATTAATATCAAGGATATAATATCTAAAAAGTGACTTAGCTTAAATCAATTGGATGCAAAACCGCCAAACCTTACAAGCGACCGCATTCCGGGCATCAAGCAAATAAAAAAGGCCGCTTTCGCGACCTTGTGCCAGTACAAGCACTCATTGAGAACGATCCAGTACCATATACGCTGGCTGGCAAATGCTGCCGCGTTCCTGTAGCCAGTAGTAATCAAGATCGGCAACCCTATCATTCAGCCCTGAATCCACACGGTTGATCTGTAACCGTAGTCCTATCGTATCCTTGTACGACAAACCGGATTTAACATTGTACTTGTACTTAACCCCACCTTCTTCTTCAAATGACTTGAGATAAGTCGTCATTTGTTTCTGAATTTCTTTTAAGCAAACAACTTCATTATTAAAAGTAAATGGTTTTTCTATTTTCCCATCTGGTACAGCCGCAACTGACACACTAGAGCAACAAAATAACAGCACTGCGATAAAAGTCTTTTTCATATTAATATTCCTTATTGAAGGTTAGTACTTAATACTTCACCAGTATCAGCATTGAACGTACAGGAGTACTCTATATTTTTAAACGCACCAAACCCGTTTTGAGCCTGTGCTCTGTGCCCGTAAAGAGTGACTAATTTCCTGCTTTTGTCGTACCAGCTATACGAGGAGAATTTTGGTTCGGTAATTCCGTCAGTCCATTTAAATTGGTACTGAGCAGAATTTTCTACAGCTACCTTACAAATATAATCGCCAGCTTTATGTTTCGAAGCGTAGCAATGAGCATCATCGAGACATTTAGCTTCTTCCTCTTTTGCCTGTCTTTCTTTTTCTGCGGCAAGTACAGCATCCTGAGACGCCTTTTCTGCTGCTTTGACGCGTTGTTCTTCGGCAAATTTGGCGTAATCAGCAACATTCGTAATGTTATTTTCACGAGCAGTGGCAAACTCTTTGCCGTCTTTAAAACCAAGTTTATGTGCTCTGGCTTCATCGCTTGAAGAGCGGGCTGCATTTGCCACTAAAGCAAGCACAATGATCAGTACTGGCACGGTATAATTATTCACGAACTTATAGGGCAAGTATTTAGCTCTGAGATTACCGGTACCATAAAATGCCCATACGATCGAGGCAATACTTGCCAGTAGCTGGCACAATCCAGCGACGAAAAGCATAACGACCGACCAGAAGCCAGTACCAGCAGTGAAGAAATCACCAAACTTTCCCATTGCAGCAGCGAAAAGACAGATCCCCCAAAATCCATAAATTACCAGTTGTACAACTCTCATAGTTTTGTAACCCCGTTAGCTTCCTTCAGACCAAAAAGTACGGACTTGAAACCATCCGTGTTCAGGTACCCAAGAATAACATGCACACTCAAAAATGATCGATATAAACGATCGATAATGCATATATTGATCGTTATAAACTATCAATATCTATTAATTCAATACAAATCAATAGGTAAAATCGATCAAGTGGATTCGTAATCCGGGAAGTAGGTTATCTATCTGATTTCAATACTATGACTACTCGCGATTCCATCACACAGACGCTCTTAAAGCGTCGGTAAGGCGTTTTACGGGACTTTGTAAGTTCAGTTGTGTTAGTGATGCGAATCGAGTTAAGGGGCTTCCTGTGCGTTTTGTCCGAAACACCATCATGAAGGGGGATTGATAGGATCGGGGTCGCTTCGCTCTGTGCAGTACGGATAGTGCTTCTCCAGTACCTGAAACAGCAGATACCCCACCAAGTACACAAAGGAATTATTTGTAAAATAAGTAATGAAATAACAGGCAGTTATGTACTTACTGACAGAACAAAAAAACGCGATTGGGTTCGCTCTGCTAGTGACCGAAGGGAACGCAGCAGTAGAACCGAATCCAGCGAACAGTACACGCAACGCGGGTGCTGTTTAATTGTTTTATCTATATAAACAATGGAATAGCTATCAAGTACTCACTGCGTGAGCACTCTCACTAACTACCCGAAACAGTTCGCTTGCTTCGCCGCTCCTGCTTTCAGGTAGTTAATTCGCTTTCGCTCGTTGTCATGTCCGAAATTTATTACCTAAAGATTTTATAAGGTATTATTTTTCGGACATTCATTCGTTTTTATGATGGTGTTCTGGACTTCATTTTTAACTTTTTTTTGTACTTCATTTTCGTATTTGTCCCACATAGCCTTTATTTCTTCAGTACTGAGATTTGCGTTGGTAGAACGGGCAAGAAACTCCCTGAAATCTTCTAAATCAAGCCCTGGATTGCTGTCTTTCCAGCGGCGGAAACTCTTTGCTTTGGTATCATCAAGAGTGAAACGCTTTTCCTTGTTCATTGAGCCTTGCGGCCTGCCTCTCTGCCCTTGCTTGCCATCATCAATACCAAGATCTATGTACTCAATGTTATCTGTAAGTGATCTGGCCTGCCATTCATCAAAAACATAAACGGTCTGCGTTTCAGTACTGTCAAAATCTCTTGAAACCCCTCGTAGTACAAACTGGTGTAAACTTTCATACTCCCTCGCTACGTGAATCGCCTCACCATCAATCTCAAAGAACAATTTGCACTGTTTAGCCTCTGTCTCCGAGGGACGCATACAGGCCAGCCAGACGCACTTCATCAGGTGCTGGTACTGGTTAAATCCTCTGGCATCCGGGCTTATCTCTGTACCATTTTTTAGACTCCAAGAATCGCTTTTGTTCTTCGTCCAGTAGAAATCCTGCCCCTCAAGTTCTTTATCAATAAAAGAATATATTTTTTGTAATTTATCAGGGTTGTTCGTTTTCCATGTTCTTGATAGTTTAGATTTTTTAGAGAAGTAATACACCTTTAATCTTTTTTTAAGTTCTGTTTTACGTGTCTGTAATCCTTCAATTTCAGTACGTTCAAAGAGTTCTTTATTGCCTTTATAGATCAATGAGTTTTCGAAATTAGCCCCAAGAAAGGTAATTTTTAAGTCTTTATACTTATTGAGATTTTTCCATGCAGTAATATTAAGCTGTTCCTTTTTCGCATCGGTAAAGTACTCATTGTTCATTATAAAAAGATCATTTTCATTCAATACTGAAAGTTTATTTAAAATGCTCTTTACTACATCCCCCTGTACTTCTGGGTTTCTTTCAGCCGCAATATACATATTTCTTTCATCTAATGACTGTACTTTATAGATTAAATCATTAAGGATAACCTTTTTTATGTCAGCATTACATTCATTTATATTTTGAAAAGAGTGAAAATTAGTAACGTCGTCAATATAGACATTCCAGCCGGATAATAATCCAACTGGTATCTTGAAAAAAGTTTTATCAGTTATGAGTAATGTTCTATTACTTCCTGATGAAAGAAATTGAATGACTGAATTAATAACACTTTCATCTTTTTGTACTGTATCCGTAATGATATACTTACAGTTATTAAGTTGCTTTGCTGTCTGTTTAATAAGCTCTTGTGTATTCTGTACTAAAATATATCTTTCAGTACTGTTATTGATTATATTACATATAGCTGTTGTTTTACCTGAACCACACTCAGCAGATACGTACTTAAACTTGTTATAAATAGATGTAGAATTAATCATTTGCACGCTCCATATTGATTAATTTAGAAAGGCCGATTCGTTCCAGTGAGTCGGCCTTTCTTTGTTTTAGTTATTAGTATTTAGACGAAAAAAAATTGCACCATATCTCTCATCAATCAATGATAGTATTGATTAAATAATTCCCTAACTATCAAGTACTCACTACGTAAGTACTATCATTAACTACTCCAACCAATTCGTTTGGTTCAAGTAGTTAATCCGGTTCATTTGGATGAATCAGTTAATTCTGACGAGATTTGTTGAGAAATCATGCCCCGCAAGGGAATAAAGATAATAAAAAAAGACCCGTAAAGGTACTTGATTTAATTTTAAATATTATAGTTATCGAATTTAATGACGAGATCTATTTAGAATGTCTATTATATCACATTTTTTTGAGGTTATCCCATACAAAATAAAATTGTTATTTCTAATTTTATTTCAGAGGTGCCGTGAATGTTTTTTGTGAGATACGTTTGACTTCTATTTATACTCATATGTGTACTCATTTACTTTCACCACTTTTCCTGAGGCTAAATCGTCTTTAAGTATTTTAATGATAATTTTTTTGATAGTTTTTCCAGACCTCATATTTTACTCCTTTTCCAATATTGCTATTTGCTTATTTATCTTTCAATCCGCTGCATAACAATGGCATTAAATTATTGGATTAATACACCAGATAAAAGTTAAATTGCAAGATTTTGTGCTGGACGGTACTATCGAGAGTGGTACAGTACTGTTGTAGTACTACCACTATAACCAATTGATTAACCAACACAATTTAGTACTAATGGCTGATGGCAGGGCCCCCACCCAATTCTGGGTAAGTACTTGATAGATAATGTCTAAAGTACAGAAATCTCTCCTCCATAGCCTTAGTGGTACAAAAACTGTGTATCACCAGTAGGCTGCACGATGTCCCTTATGCTCTCCCGTCACTAAGCAGGCTCTCAGCGAAGAGGCTGCTTAGGACGAATCAAATATGTTCTAATAAATCATATAGTTGAGACACAGCGACTGACTTACCATATCTTCTGTATGTGATTGAATTATCGGCATGTCCTAAGAATGCAGCAGCATAATGCTCCACTACACCAGCATTTTTTAACTTAGTGGCAATGTAATGTCGCAGTGAATGAAACTCTGGAACCCCTAATTTTTTGCGATAACCGCTAAACCAGCGGGTGAAGTAGTGGCTGTATGAACCTTTATAGAAAGTTAACTGCGGGAACAGTCTACCCTTGTGGTTCTGTACATAGTCCAAAAATCCGATATCTATCAATTTGTTATGAATTGGTATTGTACGTTTACTGTTCTCCGTTTTGACCACCTGTCCATCATGACGATCATCAATCCTGATGCACCACCTTCCCTCATTTTTTAATATATCACCATGATATAGCTGACAAATTTCATTAGCCCTCATCCCCGTAAATCGACCAAGCAAAATAATCCATCTCTTCCAGTCAGGTAAAGCACTGATCCCATTCTCCAAACATCTGATCTGAGCAGAGGTATATGCCTCTCGCTTTTGGGAAACTGGCTCGCGATCCTTTTGGAGCAATCCCTCAAAGGGATTTTGAAAATCATAGTCAGTACGGTGTTTCAGCCATCGGAAAAAACCACTGATTTTCTTAACATATTTGTTCTTTGTAGGAATCGCGACATCCAGCCCGCTAATGAATTCAGCAGCCCTGCTACGCTTAAACACCTGATCAGTGCAGCTAAAGTACTTATCAATACAGCGTTTGATAGAAGAAACTTCCCTTTCACAAACTTCACGGCTTTTAAACTCAACGTACTGCTCAGCATGTAGTTTTAGCTCGCTAAGCGACAAGTCTGAATGAGGGGATTGGATCAAATCGATTGTAGTCGTGGCGGTTTCAGTACTCAGCCAGGGACGATCTGCAAAGCGTAAAGATCGCTTTGTCGCTTCAGTCTTTGAACGCGTACCTAACGAACGACGAAACTCGCGGCGTTTACCACAGGGTAAGACGTTAACTTTCCGGTAGTACCAAATCCCATGACGGGAGAGCATAAGGGACATCGTGCAGCCTACTGGTGATACACAGTTTTTGTACCACTAAGGCTATGGAGGAGAGATTTCTGTACTTTAGACATTATCTATCAAGTACTTACCCAGAATTGGGTGGGGGCCCTGCCAGCTACATCCCGGCACACACGTCGTCTGCTCTGGCTGCTTCCTTCCGGATCTGACCTGGTAAACAGAGTAGCGTTGCGGGAGAACCAACAGAGCCCCCATTGAGAGCGTCGTTATCCAACGCGCAGCCGCATTATCCCTACTGGACCAACGAATTGCAAGCTCACCCCAACCGGATGCTGGTTTATTGTGCAGCGACGGGCGAAAAGCTTGTCTAACCCTGGCGAGACCGGCAACGCGACGTCGCCCCGGCTGCGGTGCTCTATTCCACGGTCGGCGTCCTGCGGCGTAGTGATTTGCGCAAACTGCCCTTCGAAGCCCGCGGCCGCCTCGTCTGCCCGATTCTCTGCGGGCCACGCTGATTATCAATCCTCGTTCCCGGTACCTGAAATTTTTCGAAAGCTTGATAGCCATCGGTTCGCACGGCAACGTGCACGGGATGTCGATTTCTGGCCTCGCGCTCGATGTCACTATCGTCAACCCCGTACAGCCCCACGCTGTACAGCCACTCAGTCAGCGCTTATTCTGAGCCTTTCCCTGTTTACAGGACGCACGATGGATTCTCACGACACTTTTCCCCGGCGGGTCTGGCAAATTGTGGCCTCAATTCCGGAAGGTTACGTCGCCACCTATGGCGATATAGCACGGCTGGCGGGGTCACCCCGTGCGGCGCGCCAGGTTGGCGGGGTCCTCAAGCGCCTGCCTGAAGGCTCCACGCTTCCCTGGCACCGGGTGGTCAACCGCCACGGCGACATTTCCCTTACAGGCCCGGATCTGCAGCGCCAGCGCCAGGCGCTGCTGGCTGAAGGTGTCCAGGTGTCCGGCAGCGGCCATATCGATCTGCAGCACTATCGCTGGATTTACTGAAGGTAAAAAAATGCCCCTCGGCAGGGGCATAGATGGCTTACTGCGCGGCAGGAGCATCGCTGCTGGCGACCGGTACGGCCGTCTGCTGTACCGGCACCAGAATCAGGTCGGCCCGGTTCCCTCCCCCATTCACCACCGTCTGCACGGTATCGGTGATAAACATCATCTGACCGTTAACCGTAATGGCCGAGCTCAGCAAAATGCGGGCATTCGGTTTAATATCCGCCGGGTTGTAAGGCAGGACAAAGTTATACGGCGGCTGCTGACCTTCGGTACGAACCGTTTTCTGCGCCAGGACATGCGCCGGCGCATCGGCCAGTGACGCATCCGATAAGGTGACAGTCAGTACCGCATCCGGCGGTAGGGCGACTCTCTGCCGGATCGAGATAGTCCCTGATACATTAGGCTGCTGCTGCGAAGAAGTCAGTGACGCAATGCCATATGGATCGGGGGCAGCCGCGTTATTGGCCGTCGTGGCGCCGTGATTATTCGCGCAGGCGGTCAACGCGGTTGCAACGGCTAAAGCACTTAACATATAGGCAAATTTCATTATGTTCTCCTTTTCATCCCTTTACTTGCAGGAGTATGTCCTGCCGACTGGCGAGCAGTAACATTGGCATCGTGGATAAGTGTGGCACAGATCTCAGTTCTCTTCCTGCAAATGGCCCTTTATTCAGATTATTACACCCATCGGACCACTTGCGATTCCAGGTTATACTTGGCCTCAATACGCGCTGCGCAAGGCAGTTATCATTGATTGAGGGTAAATATGAGTCAGGCACTAACCAATCTGCTGGCATTATTGAATCTGGAAAAAATTGAAGAAGGGTTATTCCGCGGGCAGAGTGAAGATCTGGGTTTACGTCAGGTTTTTGGCGGCCAGGTCGTCGGTCAGGCGCTGTACGCGGCGAAAGAAACCGTGCCTGCCGAGCGTCTGATCCATTCATTCCACAGCTATTTCCTGCGCCCTGGCGATAGCCAGAAACCGATTATTTATGACGTCGAAGTGCTGCGCGATGGTAACAGCTTCAGCGCCCGTCGGGTCGCGGCCATTCAAAACGGGAAACCCATTTTTTATATGACCGCCTCTTTCCAGGCGCCAGAACCCGGCTATGAGCACCAGAAATCGATGCCGGCCGCCCCTGCGCCGGATGGTCTGCCTTCCGAAACCGACATCGCGCGCAAGCTGGCACACCTGCTGCCGCCGCAGGCCAGAGATAAGTTCCTCAGCGACAAACCGCTGGAAATCCGCCCGGTTGAGTTTCACAACCCGCTGAAGGGCCACGTTGCGGAGCCGACCCGTCAGGTGTGGATCCGCGCTAACGGCGCGGTGCCGGAGGATATTCGTATCCATCAATATCTGCTGGGCTACGCTTCCGATTTCAATTTCCTGCCGGTGGCGCTCCAGCCGCACGGCGTCGGGTTCCTGGAGCCGGGGATGCAGGTAGCGACGATCGACCACTCGATGTGGTTCCATCGCCCGTTCAACATTAACGACTGGCTGCTGTACAGCGTTGAGAGCACTTCTGCGTCCAGCGCCCGGGGCTTCGTTCGCGGTGAGTTTTATACTCAGGATGGCACGCTTGTGGCATCAACGGTGCAGGAAGGGGTCATGCGTAACCGTAACGCGTAAGATGTCATGGGCGAGGGATAACGCCTGATGCTGTCCCTCATGACGAAAAAAAGCCTCCCGACGGGAGGCTTTGCTGCTACTGGAGATGACTCAATTTATCAGGCGTTGTAGGCGTTTTCGCCGTGGCTGTTGACATCCAGACCTTCGCGTTCCTGCTCTTCCGGAACACGTAGACCTACGGTCATATCCGCCACTTTATAACCGATGAAGGCCACAATGCCGGACCAGACGATAGTGATGCCGATACTTTCCAGCTGTACCAGCAGCTGATGGCCCATGGTAACGCCTTCCGCATAGCCGACGCCGCCCAGAGAGGTTGCGGCAAAGATACCGGTCAGGATACAGCCCACGATACCGCAGACACCGTGTACGCCGAACACATCGCACGGGTCATCAACACGCAACCAGCGTTTCAGAACCGTTACCCCCCACAGACCCGCCAGGCCGGAGGCGAGACCCACAATCAGTGAGCCGCCTACACCGATGTAACCACATGCCGGGGTAACGCCAACCAGACCAGCAATCGCCCCGGAACAGGCACCTAACAGAGAAGGTTTACCGCGGGTCGCCCATTCGCCGAAGGTCCAGGCCAGAATAGCCGCAGCGGTCGCCACAACGGTGTTGACGAAAGCCAGCGCGGCAATTTCGTTCGCCGCACTCGCGGAACCGGCGTTAAAGCCAAACCAGCCAACATACAGGATTGCCGTCCCGGTGAAGACCATCGGCAGGTTATGCGGTTTGAACGCTTCTTTGCCAAAGCCAACGCGTTTGCCCATCATATAGGCGCCCACCAGACCGGCAACGGCGGCGTTGATATGCACTACGGTACCACCGGCGAAATCCAGCGCGCCGTGCGTCGCCAGCAGACCACCGCCCCATACCATGTGTGCAATCGGCACATAGGAGAGCGTCATCCAGACGACGACGAAAATCAGCACCGCGGAGAAGCGAATACGTTCAGCCAGCGCGCCCACGATCAGGCCAACGGTGATGCAGGCGAAGGAGCCCTGGAAAGCGACGTGGATGTACTGATAGAAGGTCCCCATCAGCGCTTTCAGCTCAATGTTTTTCAATAATACCCAGTCGAAGCTGCCGAAGAAGCTGCCGCCGGTACCAAACGCCAGGGTGTAGCCATAAACCACCCACAGCACGCATACCAGCCCAAAGGTGACGATGACCTGGGTCAGCATAGAGAGCACGTTTTTACCGCGAATCAGGCCACCATAGAACAGCGCAATGCCCGGAATGGTCATAAACAGCACCAGCGCGGTGCAAATCATCATAAAGGCGTTGTCGGCTTTATCTGCCACCGCCGGTGCGGCCATCGCCAGCCCCGGAAGCAGTGCCAGCGAACCCAGACCCGTTTTCATTGTTGCTATTTTCATTTTCTCGATCCCCATCACTGTGTGGTCTGGACGTTACAGTGCCGCTTCGTCGGCTTCGCCGGTGCGGATGCGAATAACGCGTTGCAACTCGGCGACGAAAATTTTGCCATCGCCAATTTTTCCGGTGTAGGCCGCTTTACTAATCACATCAACGACCTCATCAAGCTGATCGTCGGCAATCGCGACATCAATCTTCACCTTTGGCAGAAAATTGACGCTGTATTCGGCACCACGGTACAGCTCGGCGTGGCCTTTCTGACGGCCAAACCCTTTTACCTCAGTGACCGTCAGGCCCTGAATGCCGATGGAAGATAACGCTTCACGCACATCTTCCAGTTTGAATGGTTTGATTACCACGGTAACCAGCTTCATAAGTCCCCTCCGCTCTGAATTCGTAATGGCAGCAGCTAACACACAGGGAATAAAGCAAGGGCTATGCCAGAAATGAAAAAGGGCCGCATAGCGGCCCTTTTAACGAAGAAAACAGCACAACAGTGGCAGAAGGTAGCGGAAAAACGCCGACCACAGCCAAAAACGCACCATTTCAGTGCATCAGGCGTTGCATTTTTGCACCATGCTAAACCGCGCCAGCACGGGTGCTTGCTTATAGTGCATCAGGCGATCAGCGACTCTTCCTGCACGCTGGCAGCCAGCTCTTCGCCGGCCAGCTGCAGCTGATACATTTGCCAGTAGCGCCCTTTTGCTGCCAGCAACTGCTGATGATTGCCACGCTCAACGGCCTGCCCACGGTGGAGCACCAGAATGGTGTCGGCCTCAACAATCGTCGACAGACGATGTGCAATCACCACCAGCGTGGTGTGCTGACGAACTTTAGCCAACGCTTGCTGAATCGCCTGTTCGGTGCCGGAATCGATATTCGCCGTCGCTTCATCGAGAATCAAAATCTGCGGGGTATCCACCAGCACCCGCGCCAGCGCCAGCAGCTGCTTCTGTCCCACCGACAGATTATTCCCCTGCTCGCCCAGCTGCGTATAAATCCCCTCGCTCATTCCGCGCGCCAGTTCTGCCAGCTGCACCGACTCCAGCGCCTCCCAGACCTGCGCCTCGCTGATATCGCGACCGAGCGTGACGTTGGCATAAAAGGTATCCGCCAGCACCACCGGATCCTGCTGCACCATGGCAACGCCCTGGCGCAACGCGCTGTGGCTCAGTGAAGCGAGCGGGCGACCGTCGATACGAATTTCCCCTTTGCTCAGCGGGTAGTAGCCCATCATCAGACTGGCCAGGGTGCTTTTACCGCTGCCGGTGTGCCCCACCAGCGCCACAAAACCACGGGACGGAATATCCAGGTTAATGTCCTGCAGCACCAGACGATCGCCACGATAAGCAAAAGAGAGATTCTCAATTGACACGGTGCCGCTGCGCAGCGGCGCACTGTCCTGGCCCCACGCCTGACGCGGGCGATCCATCAGTTCGAAGACGCGCTCGCCGGCGACGACCGCCTGCTGAAGCATCGACTGCTGGGTTGTTAGCTCGATCAGCGGCTCATTCAGGCGCCCCAGGTAGCTGATAAAGGCGTACAGCACCCCGACTTCAATTGTGCCGGCCGAGCTGAATCCAAACAGCATCAGCAGCCCGCAGAGCACCAGCGTTGAGAACAGGCTCAGCAGCGGACGCAGCAGGAAACCATCGAGGCGCAGCGTTTGCATCCGCGCCAGATAGTGCGCATAGCTGGCTTCGCGCATCCGCTCGCCAAAACGCGCCTGCTGGCGGAACTGCTGGATCACACCCATCCCGTTGATGACTTCATTAAAGCCGTCGTTGATATCGGCCAGCCAGGCCCGTACCCGACGCACGATCGGCGTGCTGTAGCGTTGATAAATCATCATCACGATCAACACCGCCGGGAAAATAGTCAGCGCCACCAGCGCCATGCGCCAGTCAAGGCTGAACATCGCCACCAGCATTGCGCCTATCAGCGCCGCGCTACGCAGCACCGTCGCCACCACCGTGACGTACAGATCGCGGATCACTTCCGTGTCGTTGGTGACGCGGGAGATCAGTTGCCCGACCGGCTGGGTATCAAATTCGCTCAGCGGCTGGCGCAGCGCGGCATCCATCACATCACTGCGCAGCTGCTGCACCACGCCAACGGCGGCGCGGTTAAACAGCAGCGACTGGTTATAGTGCAGGGTCGCCGCAAGGATCTGCAGGCCGAGGTAGGCCGCGGCAAGGCCGCAGACCAGCTTCAGCGGCACCGAGTTCTTCGCCACCATATTATCGATAAAGTAGCTAATCAGCAGCGGACCACTGACCTCGGCGGCCGCGGCAATCCACATCATCACCACCGCGATAATCAGCGGTTTACGCCACGGGGAACCGTAGGCCAGCAGGCGTTTTAACGTCGGCCAGAGCTCGGAAAAACTACGCATCAGCGGCCTCCTCGTGATCCTGCGGCGCATCGTCCAGCGCCGCTTCCAGCTGTTGATAGCGATACATATCGCGATACCAGCCGGGCTGCGCCACCAGTCCATCGTGACGACCGCGCTGGACAATATGCCCGTGTTGCATCACCAGAATCTCGCTGGCCTCAGTCAGTGCCGACAGGCGATGGGCGCTGATAATAACCGTTCGCCCCTCTCCCCACTGCCGCAGATTATGCAATATCTGATGCTCGGTCCGGCCATCCACCGCCGACAGCGCATCGTCAAGAATCAGAATCTCGGCTTCCAGCAACAGCGCGCGGGCGATGGAAATGCGCTGTTTTTGCCCGCCGGACAGCATCACGCCGCGTTCGCCGACTTCCGTTTCATATCCCTGCGGCAGGCGCAGAATATCGTCGTGCACGCTGGCCAGCCGCGCAACATGCTCAATTTGCTCCGGCGTTGCATCGGGCCTGCCGAGCGCGATGTTGTTGGCGACGGTGTCGGAAAACAGAAACGGCGTCTGGTTCACTACCGCCAGCCGGGCGCGCCAGCTATCGAGCTGCAGCCGCGTCAGCGGAATATCATGGAAGCGAATATCCCCTTGCGTGACATCAAAGTGGCGCTGAATCAGCGCCAGAATCGTGCTTTTCCCTGCGCCGGTTGGCCCGCAAATGCCCAGCATTTGCCCAGGCTGGAGCACGAAGTTGACCTTCTCCAGCGAGGCCTTATTCGCCTGCGGATAGATAAATTCGCGTACGGCGACGCTCAGCGCACCGCGCCCTTCCGGGGCCAGCTCATGACCATCGTTGACGGTCGGCGCCTCCTCGAGCATCGTGCGGATCCGACTGTAGGCCGCGCTGCCGCGTTCCACGATGTTAAACATCCATGCCAGCGCCAGCATCGGCCAAATCATCAAACCGAGATACATCACAAAGCTGGTTAGCTGGCCGAGGGTCATACTGCCCTGCAGCACCATCCAGCTCCCGCCGCCGATCGCCAGCAGGTTAGCCGTGCCAATCGCGATATAGATAGTCGGATCAAAGCGCGCATCAATCCGCGCCACGCGCATGTTTTTCCTGCCGGTATCCGCCGCATCGGCAGCAAACTGCGCCGATTGCCGGTCCTCCAGGCCAAAGGCCTTAATCATGCGGATGCTGGTCAGGCTCTCCTGAGTACGATCGTTGAGGCTGGAGAATGCCGCCTGCGCGACGCGGAAGCGTTCATGGAGCGCATCACCGTTACGCTTGATAACCAGGGCCATCACCGGCATCGGCAGCAGCGCCAGCAGGGTGAGCTGCCAGCTGATTTGCGTCGACATCACGATCAATACCGCACAGCCCATTACCATCGAGTCCACCAGCGTCAGCACCCCTTCCCCCGCAGCAAAAACCACCCGATCAACATCGTTGGTGGCGCGCGCGATCAGGTCGCCGGTGCGGTGGCGCAGGTAAAAAGCCGGATGCTGACGGCTGAGCTGACGGTAAAAGTCCTCCCGTAGCTCCACGGCCAGCTGATAAGAGGCACCAAAAAGCAGCACGCGCCAGACGTAGCGCAGCAGATAGACCATCACCGCGATCAGGACCAACGCGCCGATCCACATCCACACCTTCTCCGCGGTGTAATGTTGTCTGGTGACGCCGTCAACCACGATTCCCACCACCTTTGGCGGAATCAGCTGTAAAACGGCGATAATGGCCAGCAGGGCAATAGCACCGAAATAACGGCGCCACTCCCGGCGGAAGTACCAGCTAAGTTGAGCAAATAATCGCAAGCAGTTAAATCCTGAGTGTATAAATCGTCGCGGCAAACGCCGTTAATCAATAGGTAAGGCAGTGGTGTATTTTATCTGTTCCATCGCGAAACTCGAAGTGACATCAGACAGCCCGGGGACGCTGTTCACCAACCGTTTATAAAAATCATCGTAGCGTTTCATATCCGCCACCTGCACCCGCAGCAGGTAATCATACTCTCCCGCCATACGCCAGAAACCGAGGACTTCCGCCATCTGCGTGACTTCGCTGACGAAGCGGCAGTACCAGTCGCTGCTGTGATGCTGGGTCTTAATCAGTACAAATGCCGTCAGACCGAGCCCCAGCTTTTCGGCATCCAGCAGCGCCACGCGCCCGAGCAGGATCCCCTCATCTTCCAGCCGCTTCAGCCGTTTCCAGCAGGGCGTGGTGGTCAGATTAACGGCATCAGCCAGCGCCTGCAAAGAGAGGGTGCAGTCAGTTTGCAGTAAAGAAAGCAGCTTACGGTCAATTTTATCTAGCATGAGGCACCTCCGGAGAAAAATTTTCTCCCTTCATTGTAATTGAAAGGCTAAATAGCAACAATTTTTCCTCACACTTCCGTTAAGCTGGGCACAAAATGACAAACAGGAAATGACGATGAATAGCGCCTGGGTAAAACACGCAATCAGTGAAATCAACGCCGATTATCAGCGTTCCGCCGACACGCACCTTATTCGCCTCGCGCTGCCCGGGTTCCCGGGTATTCAGATCTACCTGAAAGATGAGAGCACCCATCCTACCGGCAGCCTGAAACACCGCCTGGCGCGCTCTCTGTTCCTTTACGGCCTGTGTAACGGCTGGATTAAGGAAGGAACGACGATTATCGAAGCCTCTTCCGGCTCGACGGCGGTTTCTGAAGCCTACTTTGCGCGTCTGCTCGGTCTGCCGTTTATCGCCGTCATGCCTTCCTGTACGGCAAAACGCAAAATTGAGCAGATTGAGTTTTATGGCGGACGCTGTCACTTTGTCGAGAGCGCGTGTGAAATCTATGCCGCCTCCGAAAGACTGGCTCGCGAACTGAACGGCCATTATATGGATCAGTTTACCTTCGCTGAACGGGCGACGGACTGGCGCGGCAATAACAATATTGCCGACAGCATCTTTCGGCAGATGACCCATGAACCGCATCCGCAGCCCTCATACATCGTGATGAGTGCGGGGACCGGCGGGACTTCGGCCACGATTGGCCGCTATATCCGCAGTCAGGGCTATGATACGCAGCTGCTGGTGGTTGATCCGCAAAACTCGGTGTTCCTCGACTACTGGCAGAGCCGCGATGCCGGCCTGCGCAGCCCGGTCGGAAGCAAAATCGAAGGTATCGGTCGTCCGCGCGTCGAGCCATCATTTATTCCTGATGTCGTCGATGAGATGCTGCGGGTCCCGGACGCGGCCAGCGTCGCCACCGCCCTGTGGCTGGAAACGCTGCTTGGTCGCAAAGTCGGCGCCTCCACCGGCACCAATATGTGGGGCGTGCTTGAGCTTGCCGTGCGTATGCGCGCTGAGGGCCGTACCGGTTCTATCGTCACTCTGCTGTGCGACAGCGGCGAACGCTATCTGGAAAGCTATTACAACCCGCAGTGGGTCGCGAGCCAGATCGGCGATATCACTCCGTGGCAGGCAAAAATCGCGGAGATGGTGAACACCCAATAAAAAAAGCCAGACACCAAGGGTGCCTGGCTTGCTGGAAGGGTCTGTTTATTCGGGGGAATAAGGAAGATCGGGATTATCCAGCCAATGAGTTAAAAAATGGGAGACCGCTTCATGGCGACAGTCTCCAATAACCGGTAAATGCGGCAGTTCAGCTTTGAGCTGCGGCATTGCGTTACCCATAATGACCCCGCGCCCCACGCTACCGAGCATTTCGCGGTCGTTCATGGCGTCGCCAAACGCCATACAATCCTGCATCGACAGGCCCAGATGCTGGCTGAGTACCGCCAGCGCAGCGCCTTTATTACAACCATTCGGCAGCACTTCCAGGCAGTCGAACGCTGAAAAACAAATATGCGCGCGATCCCCGAGTGCTTCAGCCAGCTGAACGTTGAGCCGCTGGAGATCGTCGTGATCGCCGCAGAAGCAGACTTTGGTGACGTTATCCGTCGGCATCCGCCTGGGATCGTATATCTGATAGCGGAAGCCGCTGAAAATATGCGCTTTGAGCAACTCGGGCATCGCTTGCCCGGTAAACCAGCCACCGTCGTTAAAGACGTGCATACTGGCCGCCGTATCCCAGCGACGGTGGAGCACCGCTTCCGCGACGCCAGGATCAAGATCGCTACGGTGCAGTTCTTCACCATCCAGCGCGTGAATCCGCGTACCGTTGCCGGTAATTAAGTAAGCATCCAGCGAGAACTCACCGATGACGTGGCGCATTTCCAGCGCATGGCGTCCCGTGGCAAAGGTCAGGGTAATGTCACGATCGCGCAGGCGCTTCAGCGTTGAGAGCGTTGACGTTCCCAGACGATGGTCCGGCAGCAGCAGCGTGCCGTCCATATCAAAAGCAGCGAGTCTTGCCATGTGAGCTCCCAAAAGCACGGTGAGTTTTACTTGAGTTCCAGTATCACCTGAGATATACGGAAGTAATAGTGAATAGATAAATTTTATTGTTCCGGTTTTACAAACCGCGCTCGCGCAGGCTCCGAAGGGGCGAGGCCGAAGGACAGCCTGGGTAACAAGTGTGAATAAGCGCAAGCAGCGCAGAGGCAGTCTTGTCAGGTGAGATGAATATACACAGAATCATCCGGCCTGCATCAAGGCGGCAAGTACGCGAATCCCCGGGAGCTTACTCCAGTAAGTGACCGGGGTGAGCAAGCGTAGCCAACGCAGAGGC
>NZ_BCYR01000006.1 GCF_001598295.1 Klebsiella ornithinolytica NBRC 105727 = ATCC 31898 | reverse complement strand
TAAAACAAAAGGCTCAGTCGAAAGACTGGGCCTTTTGTTTTATCTGTTGTTTGTCGGTGAGTGACTCTTTGAGCAGGACAAATTCGCCGGGAGCGGATTTGAACGTTGCGAAGCAACGGCCCGAAGGGTGGCGGGCAGGAAAGCCCGCCATAAACGGCCAGGCACCAAATCAGTCAGAAGCCCGTCCTCACCGACGGGCTTTTTGCGTTTTTGTCGGTACACAATCTGGCCTGACAGACAGGTGCGATCGGGCATCCCGGACAGATGTCACGCGTAACCCCCCTTCAGGATGGTGAAACAGGCGTCATACCTCACTCAGGCACTGCGCAACGAGAGATTCACTGCAACGCTCATCTTCGAAAATACTGCTTTTCATCTCTCGTGGTGCAGAATATATCCCGCTTCTCTTTATGACGCTTTATTTATTAATATTAAATATTATTTCCTGAGTTTGTTATTGTCGTAATAAATAAAGCCAAAAATCCATATTTATATTTAAAAGTATTTGATTGATTTATATTTTTAATTTTAATCATTACTAATCAATATATTAAAATAGTTTGTTTGTATTTAACGACATGTGCTGTTGTAACTGGACTTTCGAGGGAAAATGTTTTAGTGTCATTAACAGTTTGTTAACTCGATCGAGTTCGTGTCACTGTAATATCGATATAATGTAGCGCGTACGATCAGTATTAATGCTATCCCGATGTCGCTGAGATCCTCCTCTACTCCACGCAGTCTCATGGGTGTGGCATCAATGTTATCGAGCGACACGATGAGAATATAAATGAAGATCCTTTTAAAATGGTCGCCTTTGCGACGGTTCATCCGTTACCTGCAGGAACGCTTCACCTTTTTGGTTCTGCTGTGCTGGCCGGCGATTATCTGGGTTGCTTGCCGGGTGTGCGTCTGGGCCGTTGACAGCGCAATGCTGCTGATGGGGAAACCGGTAAGCGAATCCTTTACCGTCTACCTGCAGCCGCTGATGACGTTCAGCGCGTTAGTGCGTATTTCGCTGAGCTGGGTGGTTCTGCTCTTTATCCTGTTCAGCATGGCGATGGGTTTTACCTGGCTGCTACGTCGCGTGATAAACCGCAAGCACTAACCTCGTCCCTTATCGCCGGTGGCCGTCACCTGACGTACGGCCACCGCGCATCACTCATGCCATTGTGCCAATCGTTTTACGAAAACGTAGCAGTGCAATAGTAAAGAACACGCCGCCGATGGCCATCAGGGTTAAAAACTGCGGCCAGACGATAGCAAAGTCAGCTCCCCGATACAGAATCGCCTGCGCCAGGCTGACAAAATGCGTGGTCGGCATGGTTAACATAATATCCTGCACCGCCTGCGGCATGCTTTCCCGCGGGGTCGACCCACCAGACAGCATCTGCAGCGGCAGCAGCACCAGAATCATCAGCAGCCCCAGCTGCGGCATCGAGCGAGCCAGCGTTCCCATAAAGATACCGATTGAGGTGGTGGCAAACAGGCTCAGGGCCACGCCCAGCATAAACAGCGGGATGGAGCCTTCAATCGGCACCTGTAGCACCCCCTGGACCATGAGCAGCAGCGACAGCCCGGAAACAACCAGGACCACCAGTCCCATCGACCAGATTTTTGCCAGCATAATTTCGAATGGCGTGACCGGCATGACCAGCAGGTGTTCGATTGTCCCGTGCTCGCGCTCGCGGATCAGCGCCGAGCCGGTCAGCACGATGGCCAGCAGGGTGATGTTATTGATGATGGCCATGACCGCGCCAAAACGCTCCTGTTCGAGATTGGGGTTAAAGCGCATGCGCACCGCCAGCTCGACCGGCAGGGTATCATTACCCCGGTAGCGAGCCACGAAGCTGTTCACCTCCCCGCTAATGATATTCTGGATATAGCCATTGCCGGTAAACGCCTGACTCATACGCGTGGCATCGACGTTCACCTGAATTTCCGGCTGCCGTCCGGCGAGCACATCACGCTGAAAGTTGGGCGGAATATTAATGGCAAAAGTATAGTTCCCGGCATCCAGCCCGGCATCCATCTCATCTTCATTGATCAGCTCAGGCGGTAAAAACCACGGCCGATAAAAGCCGTTGATAATACGCGAAGAGAGCTGCGATTTATCCATATCGGCAATCGCGACAGGCGCCAGATGCAGCGACCCCGGCATCACGGTCGCTGAGGAATAGACCGACACGGTGAAGGCGAACAGGATTAAGGTCAGCATCGCCTTATCGCCAAGTAGACTGCGCAGCTCTTTGACGCCGAGATTATAAATATTGCGTAATCCGCGCATCATCCCTCCTGTTTTTTCAGCAGCCACACGCTGAGGCCGAGCACCAGCGGGATGGCAATCAGCAGCGGTATAAAGGACGCCCACAGATCGGTCAGGCTCAGGGCTTTTGAGAATGTGCCGCGGGCAATGGTCAGGAAGTGGCTGGTCGGGTAAATCTGCCCAATCCAGCGCCCTGGCCCCTCCAGCGAAGCGACCGGGTCAATCATGCCGGAAAACTGCGTGGCCGGTATCAGCGTAATAATGGCGGTGCCGAAGATGGCCGCAATCTGGCTTTTCATAAAGGTCGAGATCAGCAGCCCCAACCCGGTGGCGATGGTGACATAGAGCAGCGCCGCCAGCGTCAGGGTCAGAAAACTGCCCTTATGCGCCACGCCAAACACCACGACTGACAGCGCGCACAGCAGGAGGAAGTTAAACATACCCAGCGCGATATACGGCAGCTGCTTGCCCAGTAAAAACTCGCTGCGGGTTGTCGGCGTGACGTACAGATTGATGATTGAACCAAGCTCTTTTTCACGGACCACGCTCAGCGCGCTGAGCATCGCTGGGATCATCATCAACAGCAGCGGGATCACCGCCGGAACAATGGCCGGCAGGCTTTTCACGTCCGGGTTATAGCGATAGCGCGTCTCAATGGATATCAGCGACGTATCGCGACCGGGCGTCGCCTGCCGTCCGGCCATCTCCTGCAGCCAGGCCAGATGCATCGCCTGGACGTAGCCGCGTACCGTCTCAGCCCGGTTAGGCATCGCGCCGTCCACCCAGACGCCAATTTTTACCGGCGTACCGCGGGCAATATTGCGGCCGAAATCAGGTGGAATTTCAATGGCGACGGCCAGTTCGCCGTTGCGCATCCGCCTGTCCAGTTGGTCATAGCTCTGCAGCGGCGGTTGCTCAATGAAGTAGCGCGAACCGGCGATATTCTGCGACCAGCCCTGACTGCTGAGAGTCTGATCGCGATCGAGGACCGCGAAGCGCAGATCTTCCACATCCATACTAATGCCATATCCCATGATGAACATCAGAATCACGGTACCCAACAGCGCCAGAGTCGAACGTACCGGATCGCGCCGCAGCTCCAGCGCTTCACGTCGGCTGTAGCTAAACAGTCGCCGCAGGCTGAACGCCTGGCGCGGGGCCGTCGTTCCGGCGGGAGAGCTAACCGGCGGGGCGGGCGGTATTTGTTCGACGGGCCGCTGGGCATCCTGCAGCCAGGCGATAAACGCCTCTTCAAGGTTCGCCGCGCCGCGCTGCGCAACCAGCGCCTGCGGCGTGTCGCTGGCCAGTACCTTCCCGGCGTGCATTAGCGAAATGCGATCGCAGCGCTCGGCTTCATTCATAAAGTGGGTCGAGATAAAAATCGTTACCCGATCCTGACGGGCGAGATCGACCATCAGCTGCCAGAACATATCCCTGGCGACCGGATCGACGCCGGAAGTCGGTTCATCAAGGATCAGCATTTCCGGACGATGGATCACCGCCACGGCAAGCGAAAGGCGCTGACGAATGCCTAACGGCAGAGAGGCGGGCAGCGCATCTTCGACCTCCGTTAACATAAAACGCTGGCTCATTTCCGCCACCCGAGCGGGGATCTCGGCATCCGGAATGTGAAATAAACGGGCGTGCAGTTCGAGGTTCTGCCTGACGGTCAATTCGCTGTAGAGGGAGAACGCCTGCGACATATAGCCGACGCGGCGACGGGTTTCGATATCCCTGGGATTGACCGGCTGACCAAATAGCCAGGCTTCGCCTTCGCTGGCGGGCAGCAGGCCGGTCAGCATTTTCATGGTGGTTGATTTACCGCAACCGTTCGAACCGAGGAAACCAAAAATCTCGCCGCGCGCGATGCGGAAGTTCACGTGATCGACCGCCACGAAGTTGCCGAAGCGCATGGTCAGGCCGCGGGCTTCAATCGCGATGTCATTTTCCTGAGCGTTACGCGGCGCAATGATCACCTCTTTATGCGCCTTGCGCTGGGCTTCCGGCAGCAGGGCGATAAACGCCTGCTCCAGGGTCTGACTGTGGGTTTGCGCTTTAAGTTCTTCGGCACTGCCGGTTGCCAGTACTTCCCCCGCGTTCATGGCTACCAGCCAGTCGAAGCGTTCCGCCTCTTCCATATAGGCCGTAGCGACCAGTACGCTCATCTCCGGCTGGCGCTGGCGGATGCTGTTAATCAGCTCCCAGAACTGGGCGCGAGAAAGCGGGTCAACGCCGGTCGTCGGTTCATCAAGGATCAACAGCTGCGGATCATGGATCAGCGCGCAGCACAGGCCGAGCTTCTGCTTCATCCCGCCGGATAATTTCCCGGCAGGGCGATCGCGGAAAGGGGCCAGTCCGGTGCTGCGCAGGAGTTCATCGATGCGGTTCTCGCGTTCGGCTTTGTCATGACCAAACAGACGGGCAAAGAAATCGACGTTTTCATATACCGACAGAGTGTGATAGAGGTTTTTGCCCAGCCCCTGCGGCATCCAGGCGATTTTGGGGCAAACATCCCGGCGGTGACGCGCATCGCGCATATCGCCACCGAGCACCATCACGTTACCCTGTTCAATGACCCGCGCACCGGAAATCAGCGACAGTAAGCTGGATTTACCGACGCCATCAGGGCCGATCAGACCGACCATCTGACGAGCGGGGATGCTTAGCGTGATATCCCGCAGCGCGACGGTGGCACCAAAGCGCTGGCCGACGTGTTCCAGCAGGGCGACCGGTGGGTGAGTATCCTGCTGAACGCCTCTCATTGCGGTAACCTCACCGTGAGCGTATCGGGCCACGCCCGCTGGCTATCCAGGCGAACATACGCCATGCCGGGCAGACCGGTTTTCACATACTCCAGATGCTGCTCCAGCAGCTCCGGCGGGATGCGGGCCTTCACGCGGAACATCAGCTTCAGGCGTTCATCGCTGGTTTCTACCGTCTTTGGCGTAAACTGCGCGACGCTGGCGACAAAGCTGATATGAGCAGGCACCACCAGGCCCGGGGCCGCGTCGAGCACGATGCGTGCTTCGCTACCCAGTGCCAGCAAGCCTGCCTGCTCGGTAGGCAGGAAGAAGGTCATATAGACATCGGAGAGGTCAACCATATTCAGCACCCGACCGCCGGCGGCCAGCACTTCGCCCGGTTCGGCGACGCGATACTGAATGCGGCCGTCGCGTGGCGCTTTGAGTTCACTATCGTCAATATCGGCAAGGATGCGCCGTTCGGTTGCCTGAGCGGCATCAACGCGGGTCTGGGCCTGAATAATGCTGGTACGGGCGGCTTCAATTGCCGCTTTTGCCGCTGAGACCTGGGCTCTGGCGGATTCGAGCGCTGCCCGGGCGCTTTCCGCTGCCGCCCGATCGTCGTCAAGCTGCTGGGCTGACACCGCGCCGCGCTGCGACAGCGCGCTGGAGCGCACGTGGCGTTTCGCGGTGGAGTTCAGCTCCGCCTGCCGCTGTTTCACCACCGCTTCGGTGGCGCGCATTTCGCTTTGTCGCTGATCGAGCAGCGCTTTGGCGGCGGCGACCGCGCTTTGCGCCTCTTTAATCTGGGCGGCCGCTTCGAGGCGCTGTTCGTTCAGCACCCGAATATCCATCCGCGCCAGCACCTCGCCCTTGTGAACAAACTGCCCCTCTTTGACCAGAATGGCGTCGATGCGTCCGGCAGTTTTGGTGGCGATATCCACCTCAGTGGCTTCTATTCTGCCGTTGCTGCTGGCAAAGCCCTGCGGAAGTCCCGGCGGACGTAATGCCCACCATATCAGGGCGGCGATAACCGCCAGCAGGCCGATAAGGCACCAGGCCCAGTGCTGTTTGATTTTGTCCATACGCTACTCGCTCTGTTCCATATTGCTGAGTGATGCGCGTCTCTTCCCTCCGTTGTACGGAGCGTTATCCCTTTGTAAGGCAGAGGTGGGGAGGGGCAAGGCCGACCGGCGCGCACGTCCAGCTGCGCGACTACCCGGTGAAATAGATGTGCTACGAATGTGGTCATCATCAGCAATCCTGGCCTTAAATGAAACACGCATAAATATAGCTACTGTCTATGGGATACTAGCATTTACCGTGAGTATGTCCATACGATAAACATGGGTTATTGATGTCGCAGCGCCAATCACCGCAAACGGTCGGACAGGAGAGGGGAAAGCCCGGCTGCTGCATTTTTAATCTGGTTGACCTGGGCGAACTGTTGTATGATTTGCGGCCTTGAAAATAGACCTATGTCGGCGAGTGCTTTATTTCATGAGCGATGAAAGCAAAAAATATATCTCAGTTATTTTTAAGGAGTGGTTGCCGTTGTATGACGGCCTGAAGCCGGAAGTGAAGGCGATTCTTAAAAATATTGCCGCTGAGCAGTCTGAAGCTCTGGCCGCTCGTTTTTATGACTTCATTTTTCAGGATCCCGATATCGCCCGCCACCTGACTTACGATCTGGTTCAGGAACGTCTTAGCCGTTCACTGGCCGTGTGGGTCAACGACATTTTGACCAGCGAGAAAGATCAGCTGCAGGCGCTGGCAGAAAGGCAATATCATATCGGCAGTATTCATGCGCGCATCGGCATCCCCGCTGAGGCCGTACTGCGCGGCGCACGCCAGCTTAAGGCCGGGCTGATTGAATATGTGCGGGATAACGATAAGATTGACCACCAGACCGGCCTTGCGACCATCCACTACGCGGTGATGGCGATTAATATGGCGATCGAGATGATGTGCCATGCCTACACCTTATCGCACTATCGGGCGACGAAAAATGAAGAAGCCTATCGTCTGTATAGCCTGATGGATAATGTGCCAATGGAATATGGCAAACAGCAGGCCTCGCTCTCCGGCTGGGAAAATAGTGCGATTTTTAATATTGTCAGTGAAAATAAGAACGATATTAACGGGACGTTATTATCTGAATCTGAGTTTGGCCTGTGGTTCCGTCATAAATGCGTGCGTTATTTTAACAAGAACGCGCAGATGGAAGAGATCGCCGACTTGATTACGCAGGTAGACAATTTGATCATCGGCTGGAAATCCTCAGACAGCGGCGCTGAATATAAAAATACGCAAACTTTGCTCCAGAGCATCCACATCCTTTGCCAGAAAATCAGCAGCCAGCTCGGGGTCATCTTCAGCAGTCTGTCGCAGATGCAGAACGGTAAAGACTCCCTGACCAGCCTGCTCAACCGCCGCTATCTGCCGGTCGTCCTCAAGCATGAGGTCACGCTCGCCATGGAGCATGAACTGCCGATGACGGTGGCGATTGTCGATATCGATCATTTTAAAGAGATTAATGATAACTGGGGTCATATGGTGGGCGACCGGGCAATCAAGCACGTTGCCGATCTGCTCAGCAATAACATCCGCTCCAGCGATTATATCTTTCGCTACGGCGGCGAAGAGTTTCTGCTGGTTCTGGTGGAAACCGGCGCGGCCGAGGCTTTTGCGCTCCTTGAGCGCTTACGTAAAAGCATCAGCCAGCTCCCGTTTAATGTCGGCGGCGAGACGAATATCGCCATTACCACCAGCGCCGGCTTCGCCGTGCATACCGGCCATCCGGACTATAATCGGCTGCTGCGCGACGCTGACAGTGCGCTGTACGTGGCCAAGCGCAGCGGACGCGACTGCGTGAAGATGCACCAGGTTGAGCAGGACCCGCAGCATTAAAGCGTCGCCCCCCGGCGCTCAGAACAGAACCGGCAATCCTAATCCGCGCATCACCTCATGCAACGTTTGCTGCGTGAGGCGATGCGCCCGCTCGCTCCCCTGACGCAGCAGCTCCAGCAACATTCCTTTATCCGCTATATACGTTGCCCGGCGTTGGCGAATGGGCGCCAGCAGCGTCTGCAGACACTCCTCCAGCGCGTTTTTGCACTGTCGGTCACCCAGCCCGCCGCGTTGATAATGCGCCTTCATCTCGGTGACAAAGGCAGGATTGGGATGGAAAGCATCGAGGTAAGTAAAGACAACATTGCCTTCGATTCGGCCTGGATCGCTGACCCGCAGATGGGTCGGGTCGGTATACATGGCGCCGACCGCACGATGAATCTGCTCTTCACTGGCCGAGAGCGTGAGCGTATTGCCCAGCGATTTTGACATCTTGGCGCCGCCGTCAATGCCCGGCAGGCGGCTGACATCGCTGAGCAGCGCCCGGCAGTGCTGCAGTACCGGCGTCGTGGTCAGGCTATTCATTTTGTGGACGATCTCATTGGTCTGTTCGATCATCGGCAGCTGATCGTCGCCAACCGGTACCAGACCGGCCTTAAACGCGGTGATATCGGCCGCCTGACTAATGGGATAGGCCAGAAAACCGACCGGTAGTGAACGGGAGAATCCCTTCTGGGCGATTTCACTTTTGACCGTCGGGTTACGCTCGACGCGGGCGACGGTGACGATATTCATATACAGCGCGCTCAGTTCCGCCAGGGCAGGCAGCGCTGATTGCAGGCAAATCGTGGTTTTGTGCGGATCGATACCTACCGCCAGATAATCGGCCATCACTTCAAAGATATTGCTGCTGATTTTCTGCGGGTCGCTGCCGTTATCGGTTAATCCCTGCAGATCGGCGATCAGGATAAACTGTTGATGATCGTGCTGCAGCTGTACGCGCTGGCGGAGCGATCCCACGTAGTGGCCGAGATGCAGCTGGCTGGTGGGGCGATCGCCGGTAAGAATGGTCGGGTTGGTATTCATCAGAGACTCCTTACGATGCTGTTAAGCCGAAAGACGTCGCTGAGAAACGATAAAGCCGCCTTCCGGCGGCTTTAAAATGGATATGTGAATCGTGCCGCCTGTTATGCAGGCAGCCACCAACGATATGGGCGGACAATGACGACGATTCTGTTCATCGGACTATCCTGCCACGAAACGCGGCGGCAGTGAAAGCGGTTTTTAGTTAGCGATACACCGGCAGCAGGTTAAAGCTGGATAAAATATGAATGATCGCGTTGGCGCCACCGAAACATAAAATCAGGATAATCATGGTATTGCCGCCCCAGACCCGATAGGCAGGGCTACCAAAACGTCTGCGCGAGGCGCGCGCCAGCAGGGCGGGAACAATAGCGGCCCAGACGGTGGCGGCGAGACCGGCGAAACCGATGGCATAGATAAAACCGTTGGGCCACAGCAGCCCGCCGACAATGGGCGGCAGGAAGGTGACCAGCGCGGTTTTAAAGCGCCCCTGACGGCTATCGTCGAACTTAAACAGATCCGCCAGATAATCAAACAGGCCAAGCGTGACGCCAAGGAACGAACTGGCGACGGCGAAGTTGGAAAAGACGGTTAGCAGTAAATCCAGGCTTGAACTGTTCAGCAGGCCGCTTAGCGTCTGCACCAGCACGTCGATATTGCCGCCTTTCCCGGCGATATCGATAAACGCCGGACGCGGAATATTGCCCATCGTACCGACCAGCCAGATAATATACAGCACCAGTGCCATCAGCGTGCCGAGCAGCAGGCAGCGGCGAATGACCTGCGGGTCTTTACCGTAGTACTTCATCAGGCTGGGGACATTGCCGTGATAGCCAAAGGACGCCAGACAGAACGGCAGCGTCATCAGCACGTAGGGCAGATACGACGCATTCGCTTCCGCGCGATTGAACAGAATCGCGGGCTCCACGTGCCACATCAGACCGCCAAAGGTCATAAAGAAGGTGAGAATTTTGGCGCCCAGTACGATGGTGGTCATCCGGCTGACCGCTTTAGTGCTCAGCCAGACGATAAAGGCGACGACCAGCGCGAACGCCAGGCCGCCTGAGCGCGCGGGAACCGCGAGATGCATTTGCGCAAAAGTATGCTGAATAACCGAACCGCTGGCGGATATATAGGCATAGGTTAAAATATATAATACGAAGGCCACGGTCAGGCCGTTAATAATATTCCAGCCGGTGCCCAGTAAATCTTTCGTAATAGTGTCGAAGCTGGCGCCAATATGATAATTCAGATTCGCCTCGAGGATCATTAACCCCGAATGCAACATACAAAACCAGGTAAATACCAATGCCAGCAGAGACCAGAAAAACCAGGCGCCGGACATGACCACTGGTAATGAGAACATGCCTGCGCCAATAATAGTGCCGCCGATAATCATCGCCCCGCCAATAAGCGATGGCGTATTTGTTGAGACCGCTTTTGCGACCGATAATGTAGCCATAAGGTTATTCCTCACGTGGCTATATATTAAGTAACAGGTTGCGGGAAAACGGCTACCGAGACGCAACCCGAGCGATTGAGCTTATTTTTCTGTATGCGAAATTAAAGGCGCTCCCGTTGCGAGAGCGCCCGGGGGGTTATTTCACCGGTTTCAGTCTGGCGACGAAGTGGCGTAATACCGGCGGCTCATAGGTAAAGGTCAGGCCCTTAATCGTGGCGGCGCGGGCCTTAACGGCAATCAGCGCATCAGCGATATAGTCCATATGATCGTTAGTATAAACGCGGCGCGGAATGGTCAGGCGCAGCAGCTCCATCGGCGAGGCCTTCTGCTTGCCGGTTTCCGGGTCGCGGCCGAGCAGCAGGGAGCCGATTTCCACGCTGCGGATACCCGCCTCCAGATACAGCTCGTTGTTTAACGCGTGCGCCGGGAACTGCTCCGCCGGGATATGCGGCAGCAGCAGTTTCGCATCAACGAATACCGCATGACCGCCGGTCGGATATTGAATCGGAATGCCGCCTTCGCGCAGGCGTTCGCCAAGGTATTCCACCTGATTGATACGATAAGCGAGGTAATCCTCGTTGGTACCTTCTTCCAGACCAATAGCCAGCGCCTCCATATCGCGTCCCGCCAGACCACCGTAGGTGACAAAGCCTTCCATCGGTACGCAGCGAATACGCACTTCGTTGAATAGCTCTTCGTCATCGCGGAAACAGCACAGGCCGCCGATATTCACCATCGGGTCTTTCTTGGCAGACATGGTCAGCATATCGCCGTACTGGTACATCTCGAGAATAATCTCTTTCACCGATTTATCGGCGTAACCCTCTTCGCGCTGTTTGATAAACCAGGCGTTTTCGCAGAAGCGGGCGGAGTCGATCACCACCGGAATATTATTCTGGCGGGCAATCTGATATACCTCGCGCATATTCGCCAGCGATACCGGCTGGCCGCCAGAGCTGTTACAGGTGACGGTGGTAATGATGGCCGCCACATTTTCTGCGCCATGTTCGGCGATGGTCGCTTTCAGCAAATCAATGTCGAAATTGCCCTTCCAGTCGTACCACGACGTGGTGTCGAAGGCTTTTGGCGTCACTACGTTAATCGCTTTCGCGCCGTTGAGTTCGACGTGGGCGGCGGTGGTATCGAAATGGAAGTTAGAAATAAACACCGGATGCGCCGACTTGCGGCGGGCAATCAGGCTCGGGAACAGAATCTGCTCTGCGCCCCGCCCCTGGTGGGTCGGAATGGTGTACGGATAGCCGATAATCTCTTTGACCTTCTCGCACAGGTGCTGATAGTTACGCGACCCGGCGTAAGCCTCATCGCCCATCATCAGCCCGGCCCACTGATGGTCGCTCATCGCGCCGGTGCCGGAGTCGGTCAGCAGGTCGATATAAACGTCCTGACTATTGAGCAAAAACGGGTTATAGCCTGCTTCTGCCAGGGCTTTGACTCGATCGTCAAAGGTGGTCATGCGAATGTTTTCGACCATTTTAATGCGGAACGGCTCAGGGATGCGTTTCATTTATTTTCTCCATGGGAATGCTGTGCCGCGTTTGGCTATTCGGCGACAAATAACAGGCGCAACAAATAGCGACTAAACGCAGTGCTAAATTAATTTTATTTAGAGGGTAAACAGCAGCGGAGAATTAACGAGGGAAGTCGTTGGAGATACGGTGATCCAAATTATACCAGTCGTCCAGGCCGCCCTGGGCAATGAGGCGATAAATCGATTTTTGCGTCATTACATCGTCCTCTGTAGGTGAAGGGATGTGATAAAAATAAGGCAAAATGAGAAAATAACTACGATTAAAATCACAAAAAGTTATTTATGGCTAAACGGAGCAGCAAAATTTGACGTTGGTCGTGTTTTTAGCGTTATTGATTATTTGATTAGCAGGCGATGGTTTTTTGTTTTTTTTATTGCGGCAATAACATGTTATTGAGTGCGGTTTTTGCGCCCTCATCGAACTCAATGAAGGCGCAGGCGAAACTTACATGCTGGAGAAGACGTTCATGATGATGCCGCCGGAAATAATCAGCACCATGGCGAGGATCGCCGGCAGATCCGGTTTTTGCTTGTAGAGGATCATCGAGCAGATGGTGACGCCGACGATGCCAAAGCCGCACCATAGCGAGTAGGCGACGCCCACCGGAATGGTGCTCATCGCGCGAGTGAGGGCGAAGTAGCACAGGCCGTAGGCGCAGACCACCAGTACCGACGGCGCCAGTTTACTAAAGCCGTTGGTCTTTTTGATCATCGAGGTACCGGTGATTTCGGAGCCGATAGACAGCGCCAACCATAAAAATCCGAGATTAAACATATGCGATTCCTTTTTCGTTAGTTGGCGACTTTTTTGTCCAGGGATGAGGGTGAAGCAACTGGTTTAACTGGCGTATCTTCGCTCTCTTCGCTACCCATTTTGGAAAACAGATTCATGATAACGATGCCGCTGGCGATAACGGCCATGCCGATAATCGCCGCGGTGTCCGGATGCTGACCGTAAAATGCCATCCCCAGCGTCGAAACCACCAGAATCCCGGTACCGGACCAGGTGGCGTACGCCAGGCCAACGGGAATATCTTTCACCGCGCGGGAAAGGGAGTAGTAGCAGGTGCAGTACAGCAGCACCAGCAGCCCGAGCAGCAGCATTTTGGTGGTCCCTTCGCTGCTACCGAACATTTTCAGGGTGGAAGTGGCCGAGGTTTCCGAAAGGATAACCAACAGCATCCATAGCCAACATTTTGTTTTTGAAGACATAATAAACTCCGGATCTATTTATTAAGGTAGGGTTCTTTTTTTCTGTTTTTCAAAAAATCGATAGCGGCATCGGTTAACTGCGCTGCGGGGGCACAGGCCAGCGCCGGATTATTCACGATGTCTGTGACAGTGAGATAACGCCGCGCGCCGGCGGTCGGTGCCTGAGCGGGCGCCTCCGTTCCTGCTGCCAGCTTCGCCAGTAGCTCATTCATGGTGCACAGCGTGACACCGCATGCCGTCAGCCGGGTCAACGTGGACTGCATATGTCCGGCGTAGGGCGTCGTGCTATCTGCTCCGCGCAGCTGGTTTAACTCGCTGGCCGGATCGCAGTGATAGCGCAGCGCCATTACCGGCATGCCGGTAAGCAGAGCAGCATGCAATCGTCTGGCTTGCGGGTTTTGCAAGGTGCCGTTAACCAGATCGGCCGCCAGCGGATAGTCGAGAAACGGCACCACTACGGCCCGCCAGGCTGTCGACGGCAGCGCTTCCTGCCAGGCGTTGGACGGCAGCGTTTCACCGACCGCCTGCCACAGCGCGGCATCCGTCACACTTTCGTCCAGCGCCAGCTGCAGACGCTGTCCGCATCCCGCCAGACGGCTGCGGATGGCCTGGCGATAGCCCGCGGCCGGACCAACCATCACCAGCACCGGCGGCCGCAGACGCTGGATAATGCGTTCCACCAGGTATTCCATCTGTTCGTCGGTCATGGCTGGCCTCCGTTAAGCGATGAGCGTGACCTGCGCGCCGTTTTTCAGTCCGGCGGCGTTGGCTTCTTCGGTATCAATATGAAACTCCAGCGCGAAGTCATCGCGCACCCGCACCACCACTTCGTCGAAGGTCAGCTGGCGTTCGCCGTTGCTGCGGACGCTCACCTTCTGGCCATTGGCGACATTCAACTGCCGCGCATCCTGCGGCGACATATGGATATGCCGCCAGGCGCAGATCACCTGAGAGCGCAGTTCGACGTGGCCGGCCGGGCCGATCAGCAGCGCGTTACCCGCGTTCTCCAGCTGGCCAGATTCGCGAACCGGCGCTTTGATGCCGAGGGTAAAGCAGTCGGCGCGGGAGATTTCCAGTTGAGTCACCGGGCGGGTTGGCCCGAGGACGCGAACCTGAGCGAGCGAGCCCTTCGGGCCGACGACGGTCACGCACTCCTGGGCGGCAAACTGCCCCGGCTGGCGTAGGGGTTTAAACGGCGTCAGCGTATAACCCTGGCCAAACAGCGCCTCGACATCCTGCTGAGACAGATGAACGTGACGGTTAGAGATACCGACCGGGATATCGGGCGCGGAGCGCGTCAGTCGGGCGGTGATTTTTTCATGTAGCAGGGTGTCGATCATGCCTTCTTCCCTTTCTTCATCGCGGCATTTTTATCTTCCGGCTCCCCCGGCGCTGGCGGGGAAGGCGGCGTCTGCGGCTCGACTTTTTCCATCGCAGCCGGCACTGCGTTTTTCATGTCGGCGTGGTTCGCGACCGGTTTTGCCTCCGGGCGGCCTTTCAGATGACTCAGCGCCGCCACCACGCTGGGTTCCGGACGGGCGATGACCAGCGACTTGACGTGCTGCGCAGCGCCCGCCACCTCGACGCCGCGCTCAATGGCGGTGTGGATGGCGCTGATCTCGCCTTCGAAGCAGACGCTGACCAGCCCCGATCCGATTTTGCGATAGCCAATGCAGGTCACGCCTGCGGCTTTACAGGCGGCGTCTACGGCCTGAATGGCGGTGACCAGCCCTCGCGTTTCAATTACGCCTAAACTTTTCATTGTCGGCTCCTGTTAATGGCGGACTAAGCGAATATCAAAATCAAACTGCGTGAAGAACGTCTCCAGCTGGTTCAGCTCTTCGGACGAATAAGACGGGTCCTGGGTAATGGGGTAGGGCATATCCAGGCGCTCGTATTTTTTGCGGCCCAGCTGGTGGTACGGCAGCATGTCGATGCGGCGGATATTTCCGCGCTTCGCCAGTTTCTGCACGTAATCAATAGCCCCGGTAATGGCATCAAATGAGTCGTTATATCCGCGAACCAGCGGCATGCGAATAATCACGTTAGCGCCGGAGTCCACCAGCCATTCCAGATTGCGGCGAATACCTTCATTGCCGATGCCAAATAACGCTTTATGGTGTTCGCTGTTTATTTGCTTAATATCGAATAAGAAGGTGTCGGTCACCGGCGCCAGCTTTTGATAATTGGCCAGCGGGGTCGTGCCCTGGGTTTCGATGGCGGTATTGAGCATCATCTTTTTGCATTCGCTGAACAGCGCCACGGCAAAATCGGTTTGCAGGCTCATTTCACCGCCGCCGATGGTCACGCCGCCGCCGGAAGCAATGTAGAAGTCATAATCTTGCATGATGATGTCCATCAGCTCGCTGACGGTGACGTCTTTACCCATAATATCCAGCGCGTTCTGGGTACAAATCTCTTCGCATTTGCGGCAGCCAATACAGTCTTTATTACGGTCGACAAAATGCTTCATCTCGCCGTTTTCTTCTGCCCGATAGTGAATGCCGGCCGGGCAGACATTGACGCAGTCGCCGCAGTTAATGCATTTGTCGTGCGAGAACATGACCTGGAACTGGCTATTCAGCCCCTCCGGGTTAGCGCACCATGGGCAGCGTATATTGCAGCCTTTGAAAAAAACCAGCGTGCGAATGCCATCGCCGTCGTAGATCGAATATTTCTGAATATTGAATATTCGTCCGGTTAATTCTTGTTTTGCGCTCACACATACCTCCAGTAAAACGATCGGGACATCCGTGTCCAAAAACGTCCGTGTTTATCAGAACTTCTCAATCACCGTACGGCTGATGATTTCGTCCTGTACCTCTTTGCACAGCTCAACGAAGTAGGCGCTGTAGCCGGCGACGCGGACGATCAGGTCGCGATATTTTTCCGGCTCCTGCTGGGCTTTTTTCAGCACTTCGTTATCGACGTAGCTGAACTGCATCTGACCGTTGCCGAGAATCGATGCCGTGCGCAGCAGGGTAATCAGGCCATGGCGACCCTCAGGTGTGTCCAGCAACCCTTTGAGGAACTTGAAGTTATGCACCATGCCGATATTCATGGTCTCCACGTTCATCTTGCTGACTGACTTGATGATGGCGGTTGGACCCTGCTTATCCGCCCCCTGTGTCGGGCTGATACCATCGGAAAGCGGCATCCATGCCAGACGGCCGTTCGGCGTGGCGTTGGTCAGCTCGCCAATCGGCGTGTTGTTGGAGATAGAGAGGGTGCCGTGGCTCAGCGTGGAGTAGAGCATTTTGTACTTGCGGCACTCGCGCTCGGTCCACTCGGTAATATCCAGCGCGTACTGGTCAACGTAGTTATCGTCGTTACCGTATTTCGGCGCGTTCAGGCAGTCGCGGCGCAGGGCCTCAAAGCCTTCAAAGTTCGCCAGCATCGCATCGCGCATCTGTTCGAGGGTGTACTTCTTATCTTCGAACACCAGCTTACGAATCGCCGCCATCGAATCGACGTAGGTCGCCAGACCGGAGAAGATCAGCCCCGGGCCGTGGTTGATCATCGCGCCGCCGGCGGCGACGTCTTTGCCGCTCTCCATGCAGCCTTCCACCAGCAGCGACATCAGCGGTTTCGGCGCCACGTCGCGGTGCACGCGCTGGCTGATCACCGTGCCAATTGCCGACAGACGGACGATATGGGCAATCTGCTGTTTCACCGCCGCGTCAAACTCTTCGAAGGTGCGCAGCTCACGCAGGTCGCCGGTATCCAGCCCCTGATAGCTATCGAACAGCACCATCCGGCCGCGGTTTAAGACGAACTCGATGGCGATAGGCCACTGGGTGTAGCCGGTGGAGGTCCACTGATAGATGCGGCCGGATTTCTGCGGTTCGACGCAGCCCATCAGGCAGTAGTCGCGGGCATCTTCGAAATCGAAGCCCTTACGCAGCATCATCTTGATATGAGAGTCATCGAAGTGGCAGGCCGGGAAGCCCATCCCCGCCTTGACGACGTCGACGATTTTTTCCATGTACTTCTGCGGCGACTGGTTGTGAATACGGCAGGCCAACGACGGCTGGTAAACCTTCACAAAGCGCACGGCATCCATAATCAGATAAGTCAGGTCGTTACAGGCATCGCCGCCGGAGCGTTTCTGACCGCCAACGGTCAGGTTGATAAACGGCTGATAACCGGCGAAGTATTTCGCCCCCAGCTCGCTCGACATCCACATCAGTTCGGCGCATTTGATAATAAAAGCCTGCAGCAGCTCCAGCGCAGCTTCGTGAGTCAGGCGGCCTTCGCGAATATCGGCTTCAAACATCGGGTAGCAGTACTGGTCCACGCGGCCCAGCGACAGGCCGGTCTGGTTCTCTTCAATTTCAAACAGCGACTCCACGGTCCAGATACTTTGCAGCGCTTCCTGCAGAGTCTTCGGCGGGTTCGCCGGGACGTTCTGGTTCACTTCGGCAATGGTCAGCAGCTCGGCGCGACGCTGGGCGTTTTGCTCAATAGCGGCCAGCTCACGGGCGCGCGCGGCGATGCGATGCGCATAGTTAATCACCCCTTCGCAGGTTTCAATCGCCGCCTTGTAGTAGTAGATGCGGTCGATATCTTCCGGGTTTTCCATGCTCAGGCTGGCAAGATGCGCCTCCGCGTCGGCTTTAATGCCGTTCATCCCTTTGGTGAACAGCAGCACGTCATAGCCCGGGCAGGTATCGCCGCCGCCGTTGATCTGATGGTAGGAGAGGTCGCTGACGAAGGTTTCGCCGCTGAACGCCCACACGCCCGCTTCGCGGTACTGGGCTTCACAGATCTCATCCAGCGAGCGGCCTTCCCAGAACGGGACGATCTCTTCGCGGATGGTTTTCTTATCTTCTTCGCTGATCTCAAACGGATCCTGCGGTCGGGTGCTCATGGTATCGAGTTCGTCGCGCACCCAGCGCCAGGCGATATCCGGCGAGAAGGCCCCGGCGCGCGGCTTGCCGCACGGATGGCCGACGATCAGCTCATCGTCCTGAATCAGGATCGGCGCGGTTTCGCAGGCGTGACGGAAAGCTTTGGCGCGCAGCAGAATGGTCGGCATACCCGGATTTGCTTTCACCACCTCGGTAAAGGCCAGCGCGCGATAGATAGAGACGCTCGGGCGTACCGTCAGGTAGTGGTTGCGCAGGCGCTGCATGCGCGGAGTCAGCCCTTCTGCTGTTGTCGTTTCGCTACAGGCGGCAAACGGCGCGGCGGAGACCTTTTGTTCGCCGTGGAACAGACGCACCGGCAGATTGAGCGCGCTCAGATTCCGCTGTGCGCAGAGGAACAGTGCGGAAAGTTCGTTGATGATTGTGCTGGGGTCATCGAGGCTGGCGCCGTGGCGCAGGGCGTCGAACATCGGGTAGCCGTCGATGGCGCAGGCGGCGCGGACTTCGCTCAGCTGTGCCAGTTTGAACCACAGGCACTCAACGATTTCATAGGCCCGTTGCGGCGTCAGGGTGCCGTTGGCGATGTCGCGCTGATACCACGGCAGCAGAGCCTTATCGGCACCTTCCGGGTTTACCGCATAGCTGCCGTTGTCCAGCTGCAGCGCCAGCTGAAACAGATAAAATGCCTGGCAGGCCTCTTTGAAGTTACGTGCCGGGTGGGCCGGAACGTGATGCAGAATCGCCGCGCTCTCCAGCAGCTCGGCCTGGCGGTACGGGTTGCTTTCCGCCGCCGCGAGCGTTTCGGCGCTGGTGGCCAGATTCTGCGCCAGGGCGAGGAGGGCGTCGCAGGCGTAAATGGCGGCCCGGCAGCCGTTGACTTCATCCATACCGCTGCGGCTGACGGCGCTACCCAGGCTGCGGGTTTTCTCTTCCAGCTGGTGTTTAATCGCTAGCGCGCCTTTTTCAACAATCAGCCGGTAATCCGGGGAGTCCAGGTCGCTGCTGAGATTCAGGAAACGGAACGCCGACGGACGCTGCGCGGCGCTTTCATCGTGAAAAATTGCCCCGTGCGGTTTGCGGGTCTGGTCGCCGACAATGAGCTCATCGGGGCTGATGCACAGCGGCAGCTGGCGCATCAACTCATAGAAACGACGCGCCGGCTTGACGGCGGCGGGAATGCCCGCGATATCGCCATCAAGGGCGTTCAACGTGGCGGCATGCTCGGTGCACAGGGTGCTTTTATGTGAGAGTAAACGTTCAGCCAGCACGTGGACGCGCGGCGTTAAGCTGTAGTGTGCCATGTAGTATTCTCCAGATGTTCTGTTCCGCGGCTGATTAACAACCCGGCTGTGGATGCTGTGTCCGCCTGCTTGCAGGGGGGCGGCTGTCGTCTGACCCGGCCTACAAATCACTCAATGATCAACCGGTTATCTGTTACCCGCAGGCCCGCGCAAGCGGAGCGACGCCGGTCGATTCCAGGTGACCGGTCCACGCCCGGCGATAGAGTTCGCTTAAAGCGTGAGCGTCCGGCGTACGTGGGTTGGTCGGTGTACAGCTGTCGCGTAGCGCCTGGCCAACCATCTCCGCCAGGCGTTGTTCAAACTCAGCGCTGGAAATGCCGGTATCACTAATGCCGGCCGGCATCGTCATTTCGTCTTTTAATGTCTGAATCGCGACCAGTAAGCTGGCGACGCCCTGGCGGGTATTGGCCGCCGGCAGATCCAGCAGATGGGCTAAGCGCGCATATTTGCGCGCGGCATCGGTCGCGCACTGCCCGTGATAATCGGCGTTCCAGGCCACCACCTCGGCCATTAACAGCGCGTTCGCGCGGCCGTGGGGGACGCGAAAGACGCCGCCAAGCGCATGGGCCAGGCTGTGGGTGATACCCAGCGAAGCGTTGGTAAACGCCATGCCCGCCATACAGGAGGCGTTGTGCATCTTTTCGCGGGCCAGCAGGTTGTCGCCGCTGCGCCAGCAGGTGGGCAGATAGCGGAAAACCTGCTGCACCACTTTTTCCGCCAGCGCATCGGAAAAATCGCTGGCGGCGCGGGAGACGTAGGCTTCCAGCGCGTGGCACAGGACGTCCATCCCGGTATCGGCGGTGATGGACGGCGGGACCGAGGCCACCAGCGCCGGGTCGAGAATGGCGATATCCGGCAGCAGCGTCGGATCCACCAGCACCAGTTTTTCAGCATGGGCCTTGACGACCGAAAAGGCGGTCACTTCTGAGCCGGTACCGCTGGTGGTCGGGATCGCCACGAAGCAGGGACGCTGGCGCCCGGCCTGCGGACGGGTCTGCGCAAGGGCGAAAATAACCGCTTTGGCCGCGTCAATGACCGACCCGCCGCCCAGCGCCACCACCAGATCCGGATAGCTGGCATCCATCAACTTCATCCCGCGTACGATGGTGGCGATATCCGGATCCGCCACCACGTCATCCCAGACCTGGAAAGCGATGCCGCGCTGGCGCCAGGGGCCAGTCACGCGATCGGCGAGGCCAAATTTGACCATCGCCTTGTCGGTCACCAGCAGGACGTTGCGGGCGGGGAGCTCGTCCAGAACCGCTAGCGCGTCCTGACCAAAGCGGATCCGGGGTTTCAGCAAAAATTCACTCATTGGGTTATTCACTCCTTAAGCGTCCCGAAACACGTTCTCGACAATGGCGACCACCGACATGGCTTTGTAGCGCTCGGCGTTGAGCGCGAAATACTCTTCAGCCAGGACGATGTCGTGCATGCCGGCGCCGACGCTATCGACGGCGACCCAGGTCTGGTCCTTCATGGGCTGCTGGTCATCGTCCAGTTTGACGATCAGCAGCAGGTTACTGCCGCGTAGCTCTGCGCATTTCTGCGTGGCGACGACATGTCCGACTACCTTTGCGAGAATCATTGTTTTTATCGCCTTATTTCAATGCATTGCTGGCCTAAGCGCTCAAGCACCTGGCGGATGATGCGTTCCACGTTCTGCTCGTTGATCTCGCCTTCCGCTTCGACGGCGGCGGCGACAGCAAAGCGGTTATCAGCCCCTGTATCGCCGGCGGTAGCGACCGGGGTCGCGGCGCCTGGAGAGGTGAAGCGCACGTCGTCGAGAATGCTGCGCTGCGGGTTATCTGTCGGCGTGACGATGGTCGGCTGCGGTTCAGGGCGGCTGCCCGGGGCGCGCAGTTCATCGATGGAGCGTATGCCGTAGCCGACCCGGCGGATGTTGAGCAGGTTCATCGGTCCGACGTTATCGGAGCTGGAACCGCCGCCAACTGCGCCGCAGCCGAGCGTCAGCGCCGGCGTGATATTGGTGGTGGCTCCGATGCCTCCCAGCGCCGCCGGGGTGTTAATCAAAATGCGGTTAACCGGTTTTTCGAGGCAGAACTGGCGAATCACATCCTGATTGCGGGTATGGATAACCAGCGTATGGCCGAGGCCTTCGTTGGTCAGCAGTTCCATCACCCGGTGACAGGCCGCTTTCCAGTCCTCTTCCACGTACAGGCCGAGAATGGGACACAGTTTTTCGCGGGAGTAAGGGTTCTGGTGAGAGACGGTGGTCTGTTCGGCGATCAGCACTTTGGTGCTGGCCGGAACGCTGAAACCGGCAAGCTGGCTGAGATACAGTGCGGTTTTACCCACCACTTTCGGATTGATGGTGCCGTTCGGGCGCAGAAGCAGAGCCGCCATTTTGGCCGCTTCACCTTCATTCATGAAGTAGGCGCCCTGGGCTTCGAGTTCACGATGCACATCGTTATAAATGCAGCGTTCGACGATGATTGACTGCTCGGAGGCACAGATCACGCCATTATCGAAGGTTTTGCTGGTGATAATATCTTTCACCGCGTGATGAATATCGGCGCTGCGCTCGATAAAGGCCGGTCCGTTTCCCGGGCCGCCGCTAATGGTCGGGGTGCCGGAAGCGTAGGCCGCGCGAACCATGCCTTCGCCGCCGGTCGCCAGAATCAGCGAGACGTCTTTGCTGTGCATCAGTTCTGAAGTGGCTTCGAGGGTCAGTTGGCTAATGGCGTCAACGCTGCCTGCCGGTGCGCCTGCGGCTTCGGCGGCGCGCTTGACGATCTCGATCGCCTTCCAGCTACACTGACGTGCGCCCGGATGCGGGGAGAAGATAATCGCGTTGCCGGCTTTCAGGGCAATCAGCGTTTTGTAGATCACGGTAGAGGTTGGGTTTGTTGACGGGACCAGCGCACAAATCACGCCCAGCGGCACGCCCACGTCCATCACTTTTTTTAGCGGATCGTCATGAATGATGCCGACGGTCTTCATATCTTTGATGGCGTCGTAAACGCGCAGCGAAGCGAAACGGTTCTTCAGCACTTTATCCTGCCAGTTGCCAAATCCGGTCTCTTCCGCAGCCATTTTCGCCAGCGCTTCGGCGTGGTGCGCGGCTTCCTGGGCCACGTTTTTCACGATGGCGTCGATTTGTTGCTGCGAAAAGGTGGCCAGAATCGCCTGAGCCTTTTTGGCGCTGCGCACCAGTTCCCGCGCGTTCTGGCGGGACTGCAAATCGTTATCCAGTTCAATCATGAGTCTATCCTTCATCAGACTAAAAGAGTGGAGACGGGGCGCGCCCTGTCAGGTCATGCTTTATGCTGCGACGCGATTTTTTCGATATCGTTATGCGGACGCGCAATGACGCGAGAGGTGACCACTTCACCGATGCGTTTTGCCGCCTCCACGCCGGAGTCAACGGCCGCATTGACCGCACCGACGTCGCCTTTTACCATCGCGGTGACCAGCCCGGAGCCGACGTTTTCATAGCCAATCAGCTCGACGTTGGCGGCTTTACACATCGCATCGGCGGCTTCAATACAGGCCACCAGACCTTTGGTTTCGATCAGACCAAGCGCTTCTTTCATCATGTTGTCTCCCGTTATTCCGTCACTTTGTAATGTGCGACGATCTTGTTGATGTCGTTATGCGGACGGGCGATAACCAGCGAGGTCACCACTTCCCCAATGCGTTGTGCCGATTCCACGCCGGAATCCACCGCCGCTTTCACCGCGCCGACGTCGCCTTTCACCATCGCGGTGACCAGGCCGGAACCGACGTTTTCATAGCCGATCAGCTCGACGTTGGCGGCTTTACACATCGCATCCGCCGCTTCGATACAAGCCACCAGACCTTTGGTTTCAATCAGACCTAATGCATCACCCATTTGCGTTCTCCTGGCCTTAAGCCTTGTGTTTAATGACGATTTTGTTGATGTCGTTATGCGGACGTGCAATCACCAGCGAGGTCACCACTTCTCCGATGCGCTGCGCCGATTCCACGCCGGAATCCACCGCTGCTTTCACCGCGCCGACATCGCCTTTCACCATGACGGTGACCAGGCCGGAGCCGATGTTTTCATAGCTAATCAGCTCGACGTTGGCGGATTTGCACATGGCATCCGCTGCTTCAATGCAGGCCACCAGGCCTTTGGTTTCAATAAGCCCCAATGCATCACCCATTGTGATCTCCTCCAGAACAGGTTTTGTGATTCGGGAAAACCGTCCGCGTAACGGCGTCAACACGCGGCAGCGGCGTTCGACGTCCACTATAGGGAAATGAAGATGGAGTGAAATTTAAATCCGTGAAATGTTTGTTTTTAGGTTTTTACTCTGTGATTTAGCCTTTTGTTGCCGCTTTTTTATCTGTTTGTGCTGATGTGACGTAAGGGATTTGGCGTTACCTCGCGCGGTTTTTTGCGCGTTGAGACGCGCCGCGGGGAATGTTAACGGGGTGCTAATTTATTGCGGACGCGGGGTAATATATCCCTCATTTAAATGTGGGTATGGTCATGTTTTTTAGCGCCAGATAAATGCAAAAAGTGCGCTTTCGCGGCGAGGGCGATACCGGGAAAGCAGGGGAGGGAGATTAATCGAACTGACTGCCGGATTTCAGGGTGCAGACATAGAGCGGGGAGTTAATGGAGCTCAGCAGAATTGCTTTCTCGTTGAGCTTCTGGGCGTTGAGAAACAGGCCATCATGGCTGTCGGACATTTCTCGCATAAAGTAGGCAAAGATAACGTCCGGTGACTCATCGATTGACGAGGCGCTGGATTCCCACTTGCTGATGCGGTAGTGGCGTTCGGTCGATGAGATGCGTTGGCTGGTCCAGTTAAACTTGACGTAGCGCTGCAGATAGAGCCAGCCGGCCGCGGAGTCGGTATAGCCCTCGACGACCATCGAGCCCTTGCCGTTGGCGGCAAAATTAAAATGAATATTACCGTTGACGTTCTCCTTCTCCATGTTCTCAAAACGCATGATGGCTTTGGTCGAGCAGCTCATCACCCCGTCTTTTTCAACGGGCAGCAGTTTCCAGGCGCTGACCCCGGCCGCGACGATAAATACCAGCGTAGAGAGGGCGAAAAAGGGGCGAGGAGCGAGTCTCATTGCGGCTTCCAGGAGTAGTAGAAATAGTTATCGCAGTAGCTGAACGGGTTGTCTTCATGCATGGCGCAGTGGGCGAGGAACACCCGGCCCAGCCCGTTGGTTTCCAGCCTGTCGCCATAGAAGAAGACGAAGCGTTCGCCGGGTTTGCACTCCAGCTTCAGCCGCTGGCGTACCTCATCAAAATTCCTGGCGTAGGCGGTGGCGGAGACCGAACGCAGCATCTCGTCACTGGCCAGCAGTTCGCACTGGCTGTGGGTCATCTGCGTCAGGGTGATGGGACGGGATTCGCCGCCGCCGACGAAAGCAAACGCCAGCAACAGCAGCGCGATGGCCAGCAGACTGGCGCCGGCCATATACCAGCAGGTGCCTCGCGCATGCCGGGAGGGGGCGGGATCTTCCTCGGCGCGGGTGAAGGGGGCCCCGGACTCCTGCATCGGCGCGACTTCTGCCGCGGGCTCAGACGGCGCCTCCGCTATGTCGTCAATAATGGCGATGGTTAATTCGGGGTTGAGCTGCAGCATACCGCGCGACACCGTGACGATGATGTTCTCGATGTCGTAATGACGGAAGGTTTTGCGCAGCATGCTCAGATACTGGTTGAGGTTGCTGTTGGATGACGTTAATCCGTTGTCATCCCACACTTTTTTTAGTACCTCATCGCGGCTGATAACATCGGTATGGCGCAGGAAATAGTAGAGCAGCGCGCTGGCAGTGATAGACAGCTGGCTGTCAGGTTCGGTGCTTCCCGGTAGGGTGAGTGTGCCGTCCGTTGCATCATAAATGAGACGGGCATTGATGTTGTAGCGCATCGCGGCCTCAATCTAAGAGCCTACATGAGGCTATTTTATTTGTCAGTCTGGTCCAGGGAGCGTCTACGTATTTCACGTATGCCCGGGTGCTCCAGACGGCCTGCAACCATCCATAACGCCTGACGGGGCAGGCTTTTCCGGCATCACGCCGGCAGCGTCATCCGCGTCAGATCGCGCACCAGCGATCGGCGGTGGTCGGCGCCCATGGTGCGTCCCTCCGTCAGTTCCGACAGCCAGATACCGTCCGCCGCATAGCGCACCAGGGTGCCGGTATGGCTATTATCCAGCGCATCACCCTGTGCCAGATGCCCCAGCATCCAGTCTCGCCAGCATTTTCTCAGCACCGGCTCATCCGGCATCGCCAGGGACAACACCATCAGCTGCCGGCTTTCGTGGGTATCCGTCAGGTCAGAGAGATAGTGCAGGTAGGCGCGGGTAAAACGGCCATAAGAGACATTATCGGCCGCCATCAGCCCCGAGATGGCCTCTTCCATAATGGCCAGCAGACGGGCGAACAGCGCAAAAATGAGCGCCTGCTTGTTGGGGAAATGGTGCAGCAACCCGCCTTTACTGACGCCTGCTTCACGCGCGACGGCATTCAGCGAGAGCGACGCGATGCCATCCCGGCCGGCAATCATTGCCGCCGACTCCAGCAGCTGCTGATGCAGGCGTGCAGGATCTTTTTTTCGGTGCTGGGCTTCCATATTCATGGCCCGAATCATACCGACCAGACGGTATGATTATTTTTGATAGCGATCAAGATGCGGGGCGGTGTCGCGCAGTGAATTGTCGTTATTGCGCGGGGGGTCACAATTCGTCATATGAATTCCGGTGGTATCTGCGGCATCTCAGCGACCACCGGAAAGGCATTACTTTGTCGTCTGATGCAGCGCAAACCCGCGTTCGCCAGGCGCCAGCTCCGGGCGCAGCGTCAGGGACGGGATCAGATAGTCGCCGTGGTTTTGCCGGCGGAAGGGGATTGGCGCGGTGCTAGCCAGCGTATCCAGCCGTTGCCCGAGTTCCCGGCACTGCTGCGCAAAGCGCTGCTCGTCCGTTTTCTCGGTGCGGTAGAATACCAGCGGCGGCAGCACCTCGAAGCCGGGATAAAACAGCATCCCGTGCTGGATCGGAAACAGGATATCGTTAATCGGCCCGTTAATGCCGCGCGGGGCGTAGTGCTCCTCCCAGCCGCCGGTGGTGACAACCAGCATCGCCCGTTTGCCCGCCAGGGTGCCTTCGCCGTAGCGATCGCCCCAGTGGCGGTCGCTGTGCTCCCCGACGCCGTAGGCGAAACCGTAGGCGTACACCCGGTCGATCCAGCCCTTCATAATGGCGGGCATCGAGAACCACCACAGCGGAAACTGGAAAATCACCGTATCCGCCCACCGCAGCTTCTCCTGTTCCGCAACGATATCCGCGCTTTGGGTTCCCTGTTCAAAGGCCTGCTTTGAATCGAGGGTCGAGCGCCAGAACTCGCCGACCGGCGGGGCGCTGCTGTCGTCGGCATCAAAGCCCGCTTTCCAGCGCATGGCGTAGAGATCGGAAACCTGCACCTCGTGGCCGGCATTGTGCAGATGCTGGACGGCAAAATCCTTTAGCGTGCCGTTCAGGGAGCGCGGTTCCGGATGGGCGTAAATCAGCAGTACTTTCATGAGAATCACCTCTGAGTCGTGGAGAGCTGCAGAGTAGGCGGCTGGCCGTTATAGTAGAAATTAATTACTTAAATCTCAGGTATAGCCGTGATTAATTTACATCGTCTGGATCTCAACCTGCTGCGCACCCTCGACGTGTTGCTGAGTGAGCATAACGTTACGCGAGCGGCGCAGCGGCTGAACCTGTCTCAGCCGTCGGTCAGCATCCAGCTGGCGCGCCTGCGGGAAATTTTTGCCGATCCGCTGCTGCTGCCCGGCCCGCGCGGGATGCTGCCCACCGCCCGCGCCGATGCGCTACGCGGGCCATTGCGTGATGCCCTGCAGGCGCTGGAGCTGGCGGTCGCCCCCGCCGACAGTTTCGACCCGCTGACGGCGGCGCAGACCTGGCGCATAGCGGCGACGGACTATATGGCCTCGGCGATCCTGCTGCCGGCGCTGAATATCCTGCGCCGCGCGTCCCCGTCGAGCCGGCTGGCGGTCTTTGAGCTCCAGCCTTCGCGCCTGGTGCAGCAGGCGGAGCGCGACGAGGTCGATCTGTTCTTTCATACCCGAGACGGCGCTCCGCCGGAGCTGCATCAGCGGCTGCTGTTCAGCGAGCGCTACGTGCTGGCGGGCAGAGCGGGGCATCCGGCGCTGCGGGCGCCGTTGAGCCTGGCGCAGTTTTGCCAGCTGGATCAGGTTATGGTCTCCCCGGACGGCGGCGGCTTCAGCGCGGCGACCGATATCGCGCTGGCCAACCTCGGGCTTTCGCGGCGGGTTGTCCTCTCGGTGCCACATTTCCTGTTTATGCTGGAAACGCTGCGCAGCAGCGATCTGGTCGCCATGCTGCCGGAGCGGCTGCTGCGCGGGATGAGCGGGCTGACGGTTATCGAGCCGCCGCTGGCGATTGCCGGGTTTGATATGCTGATGCTGTGGCACGAGCGCTGGCACCGCGACCCGGCGCACCGCTGGCTGCGCCAGCAAATTGTGAGTTCACTGGAGGATTGAGCCATGTTAAGCGGATTGAATCACCTGACCCTGGCGGTCAGCAGCCTGGCGCCGAGCGTGGCGTTTTATCAGCAGCTGCTGGGAATGAGGCTGCACGCGCGCTGGGATAGCGGCGCCTATCTCTCCTGCGGCGACCTGTGGCTGTGCCTGTCCCTCGATCCGCAGCGGCGCATTACCCCGCCGGAGGAGAGCGACTACACCCACTACGCGTTTAGCATCGCAGAGGCCGATTTCGCCGGGTTCAGCGCGCGGCTGGAAACGGCCGGCGTGGCGGTGTGGAAGGTGAACCGCAGCGAAGGGGCGTCGTATTATTTCCTCGACCCGGACGGCCACAAGCTGGAGCTGCACGTCGGCAGCCTCGCCCGGCGCCTGGCGGCGTGTCGCGAGCAGCCGTATAGGGGGATGGTGTTTTTCGACGAGTGAACAGGGCATAACCTTTACAAATCAGCCCCTGAAAATGTGAGGTTTTTTCCAGCATTGATCGTATACTTGCCTGATAATTGTATATACGTTTTTGTATATACAATCGGGATAAATGCTATGCCAATGGAGTTTGAATGGGATGCAAACAAGGCAGCAAGCAATCTAAGAAAACATGGGATTCGATTCGAGGAGGCGGTACTGGTTTTTGACGATCCGCAGCATCTTTCCCGCCAGGATCGTTATGAAAACGGTGAGCATCGATGGCAAACCATCGGCCTCGTTCATGGAATTATCGTTATTCTTGTGGTGCATTCGGTCCGCTTTGAAAGCGGGGCTGAGGTGATTCGTATCATCAGCGCCCGGAAGGCGGACGGCAAAGAGAGGAGTCGTTATGAGCACAGTTAAATATAAGCGCGACAATCCGGCCGGGCTTAGCGCTCAGCGTGAAGACGAGCTCAGAGCGCTGGCGAACAAAGCGGATGGCGAAATTGATTACAGCGATATCCCCGCTTCAGGTGATGAACAGTGGCCGGACGCGGTACGCGGTAAATTCTACCGACCGTTGAAAACCCAGGCCTCTGTCCGCATCGACGCTGATGTGATGGAGTGGCTTAAACGCCCGGGAAAAGGTTATCAAACCCGGCTGAACGCGATTTTAAGAGAAGCGATGAACCGCGATCTGGGTGAGAAATAAGCCTCTACCGGCCATGCCTGCGCGTTCCCGGCGCTTGAGCCTGTCGCGCCTTATCCGGACGAGCAACCCGCGTGCCCCGGTAATCGCGGCGGTGCCGGAGTTAGTTTACGCCCGCAAGGGTAAAGTTTTCAGGCATATGCAGCATTGAGGTATCCAGGCTGGTTCCTGTTTCAAAGGGAACGACCCACAGCCGTAGCGTTTTACTCTCGGAATGGCGGAACTCATACGGGTGAATCGGCGGCGCCGTGAAGCCTTTATGGTGCGGGTAGATCAGCAACATATCCCCCTCGCCGCGTAGATGATTTATCCCGTATGCCAGCATCTGGTACAAATCGCTTTGCGCGAGGTTAAGCTTATCTTGCGTGGCATCCACTATTTTCCATTTCATATCGCAAATGACGGCAGAGACCTCCGGGCCGTTACGCGGGATAAGCCATACATCTGGCCGGAGCTGAAATCTGGGCGTTTCACCCTGGTGGACAAGATAATGTGACTTTGATTGCGGCTTCACCTGCCAGTGAGCATGGCAACGATAGCGCAGCCAGGCAGTGACAAAGGATTCAAACACGGCCTCCATTGGAAAGAGAAGTGAAATGGCCTGAGCATGCCCCTGCATACAGTGCGGTGAATGACCTTTTAGAATGAGCTTTGCCCACTCCAGCGCCGGAGAATAATGCTGCATGTGGCGATCGAGGTGAACCTGCCGGAAAGCCATATCAACATTACCGATCCCGGGGATGGGTTCAAATAGCGCTTGTAGACGATTCAATTTCTGCAGCAGCGCGGGGCTACTGGTGTAGCCATACACCTTATCGATCGCGGTTTTTAGCAATCTGTTTTCAAGCCGCTCGACGCGGTATTCATCATATTCGACATAAAAACGATCGCGGCGGACGCTGTTTTTTTTCAGCTGCTCGCTGACCAGAAGTTTTCCCTTCAGCCACGGCAAATTGTTCTGCTGACGAAGATAATCGTGTTTGAGACCTTTGCGGACGATAGCTTCGAGACTGGTCACAAATTGCTGAACGAAGATATCCATTAAGGTCATCTTCGACGTCATGATGCTCGCTGCCGTGGTCTCGATATGACGAAAATTTTGTAATGTCGACAGCATCATCAGCAGTCGAGAACGCGCGTGCGATGCGTTTTCCTGTCTCTTATCCGCCTTCGGCAGAACTTCAATCATTCTCTGCTGGGGGAGTGCGATGACGCCAACATAATTCTTCACCTGGATGACTTTGATGCCGTTCAGGGCGCGTAAGGATAGTAAACGCCGATCCTCACTGTCTTCATCGTTCAGGCAGCGTTGTTCCAGCCAATGAAACGCCGATGCGGGTAAAGACACCGAATCGGTTAATTTGCCGCTGTCCTCTTCATTAACCAGATAGCCGTATTCGAAAATGGAGTACGAGGTGCCCGCCATCAGCGCTGCTCCGCGGCTTTAGCCTGCGGTTGGTAAATCTGCTGGTAAGCCTGCGGGTTATCCCATACCGGATCATTATCCTTGCATAGCTGATAGCTCACGCCGGCTTCTTCAAGGTCCTCAATTGCCGTCTGGCCAAACAGCGTTGACACGTCGTTCTGATTAGCGACGGAACGGATGAAGCGCAGCGTCTGATCCGCTTTTTGATTATCGCCAAGGACCAGACGGATTTTCTGCCAGTCGTTGTAGAAATACTCTTCCAGTAACGGAAGAACCTTATTTTTCATTACGCGTTTTAATCTTTTTAGCGCCTCGACGGGATTATCTTTTGCCTGCACCACCGGAATGAAAAAGGCATGCCCTAGCGTATGTTCACTGTCGTAGAGGGCCTGGATACGTGCGTTCAGGGTAATCAGCAGCGCTTTGAGGTCGATACCATGAATATGAGTATCATTCAGCACCGAGGCATCGGGCATCAGCGCTTCAAATTCAAAGCGTCGACGCAGCGCTGTATCCAAAGCGGTTAGAGAACGGTCTGCGGTATTCATGGTGCCAACAATGAAGAGATTGCCAGGAACAGAAAACGGTTTAGCGGAGTAGGGGAGACTTACGCTCAGCGCTTCGGCTTCTCCCGCTCGCTTTGATGTCTCAATCAGCGTAATGAGCTCGCCGAAAATCTTAGAAATATTCCCGCGGTTTATTTCATCAATAATGAGGACGTAGTTTTGTTTTTTCTTTTCTGTTATTGTCCGTGGCGTGTCGGGAATATTGAAATGATGAATGAGATAATTAAGAATGCCGCGAACGTAGGAGATGTTGTAAATATTTTCGGTCTCACCATGATATAAGCGACGAATATTCTCGATAGACGCCGGGTAGCCGCTTTCAAGTCGGTCGTTCTTCGATTGTGAAGGGAAGATACGGAAGGTGCTGTTATTGGCGTAGGTCACTTTGAACATACTGCCATTTGTCGTTTTGAGCGTCACGCCATTTTGCTCGGCGCATTGCTCTTTAAGCTTTTCTACGGCTTCGTCCAGCGCGAGCTGCATTCCAGAGTCACCGAAAGAAGCGTCTTCACAGATCTGCTTAAACACACCCGGTTTAATATCATAGCGCACGCTGCCATCGTCGCTGGTTTCCGCTCTTAATCCTTCAATAAATTCTTCATAACCAAAGCTTTGATGGAATGTGATAAAGCGAATGCGCTTCTCTTCAACCAGCGCATCGTAGAGTTTTTTGAGCTCTACCCGACGTTCGGTTCTTTCTTTACCATCGAGACGGGAGAATGCCTGAGGTTCGCAGGCACGTACCGCAATTTCAATGGTCTTGTAGGTTTTACCGGTTCCCGGAGGGCCGTAAAGGATTAAGTTTTTTGGCGGTAAAATATCGATTGGCTCATCATCTTGCTCTGCCGTCGTCGATTCTGTAATACTCGCTTCGATTGCAACATTGCTTTCTTCGGCAATTTCCAGGTTATACAGATGCCAGAGAGACATATTTAACTCAATATCATCCTGCTCATCATGGAGCTGCTGCCGAAGCTCTTTTTTTAGTAACAGATTTAACCTGAACCAGGTTGCCGTATCCCAGTTATAGTCTTCCGGGAGTCCGAGACTGAATTTATTGTTGCAGTAATTATAAACCCGGAAGAAAACATCTTCCTTAATGATACTGGTTAACTGGTCAGGGTAAAATGCGGAAAAGGTGCGGCAAAGAAGCGCACGATAAAACTTCTTCACGATGCCATATTCTTTTAGCTGTTGTAAAAACTGATAGGCACGATCAAAATTTTCCGCTGTACAGCCCGAGGCAATAATTTTTGTTAATTCACGAAGCTGGTCCTGTGCTTGATTAAATTCTTCATAAGACATACCACCCTGTTTTAGGCTGGCCACTCTGTTGTCGCGGGTGTACCACAAATCCTGGATGGCCCGGTGGCTAAAATCTGGATTTTCACGCCGCACCCGGGAGGTTATGTCCCGGTATCCAGCCCCCCATTCGGGGTCAAACTCACTATTTTTCTGAGTCAGTGACTTAAAAAATAGTGCCAAAGTCTGCTGATGTGACTCCATTCCGTTCTCCCCGAGTGATATCCGTTTTACAAATGGTTTTTATCATACGAAGCATACCCTTTAGGAAAAAAAGAAAAAGCGCTCGTTGTGTCAGCGGAGGGATATACGAGCTTGGGCCCAGGGAAACCAGGCTTCCTTGAGGTGGGGTTGCGCACCTGTCAGGGATTCTGAACCTGCAGATGGTGGTAAACTTGTAGCCCCGGCTAGCGCAGTGCTCCCGGGGATTGAGCTTATGCCAGCTTAGGTTTTTGCCCGACGATCACGTCGATTAACACCTGCACCTGTTTCTGCTTGCGTGCCGACAGCTTGCTGACCTGGCGCAGAGAGGCGGTGAGTTCCGGCTCCGGCTGCCTGGCGGTAATGACGATACAGCCGTTCATCACCTTAAGATCCACTTCGGTGCCGGTGGCAAAACCCGCCGCCTCCAGCCACTGACCCTTCATGGTCAACGCCGGAATACGCTGGTAATCAGGATGACGCGTCGCATAGCTCACGGTTAAATGACGGTTATTCGTTGGAGAGACTTCTGGATCGGTGAATTCTGCAATAGAATGCGGGGTAGTCATGATGGCTATTCCTCTAGAAATAGTGATTGTGATTAGCGGGACGCTCGTGTTGCTGCACGGGCGTCTTGCGTTATACCCAAAATAATTCGAGTTGCATGAAGGCGGCCAGGGAGTGAATCCCCAGGAGCGTAAATGAGTACGTGACTGGGGTGAACGAGCGCAGCCAACGCACAGGCAACTTGAAGTATGACGGATATAAATACCTGTACATATCATCAGGGAATAGAAGAAAAGTCCAGCTGAAAATGAATGAAAATAATGGTGTGGATGCGGGGATGCATTATTTCTGGTGATGGGAACGAAGCGGCTATTTAGCCGCTTTATTGGTTTCTGGGGGCGGGTTAATTTATGGCGGCGTCGGTGAGGGCGTCGGCCAGGTGGAGCTGGGTTTGTTGGCTGGTTTGCAGACGAGTTTTAAGATCAGAGCAAATCTTGGTAGCCAGATTCACGAATGCTATGCATTTTTGCTGGGTAGCAATAGATGGAACTATAATCGGAATTTCTTCGACTACTTTCTTGCTGATTTTAGGCATTGTTCCCGATGTTCCGGTCATTCTGTCCCACATAAATCCCCTGGCTAAAGGTGATGATAGCCAAATAGAAGCATATTCGGGTAAGAGATCTTCATTTGTTCTTATTTTCATCATTAGATCTGGATAAATGATATTTTTGTGATTTTCTTTTACCAAAACATTACAGCCAACAAAATTTGCAGAGTTTCCCCTTTGAATTAAAATGTCACCCTCTTTAATATACAGATGGCTGTTATTATCGATGTCAATATCTACAAACTTGGATTCTTGTATATTTAGTTCTCCATAAGAAGTTGCACCAAGCTTTAAGGCTTTGAACCGAGTATTATTTTTTGATTCTACAGGAGAAAACCCATTTCTTGGGCCAAAAGAAAGAAACGTTTTTAGCTTTTTATATTCGACAACATCAGTGCTTTGAACCAGTTTACCCATCACCGCCAGTTGCAGAATGGTTTGTTTTAAGGCGTCAATGCTGGCTTCGGTGGTAAACAGTGTGTCGAAATGCTCGCTGATACGCGCCCAGTTTTCGGCCAGTTCATCGGCGTTCTGGCTGTTGGTTAGCGTGGTTAGCAGGGTTTCAACCAGCTGTTGATGGGCGTCCAGGCTGGTCAGGGAGTGCTGTTCCAGTTGGTCGCAGAGGGACATGAGTTCACTCAGTTTTTTGGCAATACAATTTTGCTCGTTAGCTGGGGGAAGACATACAAGTAAGGGATTCAGTTTTGCTAATGATATATTAGCAATATTTGTAGTTTGGCTAGCAGATTCAATTAGTTGTGATTTATACGTCTCGCATCTGAGTAGAGCCATTAGGTATTGCTCATTCACAAATAATGGTCTAAGCACACTCAGAAAACCGCCGAAGGTGAATTTGCTATGGTTAGGCAGAGAAGCTAATGCAACTTTACCAACTAATTCCCGACTATTAGCCATAGACATTACGATGTCGTTTTCTTGAAGAAATTGATCTTCTCTTTTTACAAAACTGTCTGAAATATATATTAAATCATCCCAATCAATTTGTTCCTGAACGTTTGCTGTTCTTAAACAGGCTATTTTACCTTGAGAATAAGTTTGAGCTTTTTCACTTCCAGGGAAAGTTATACCGCGAATAATATTGGTAAAATCACCCAGCCGTACCCACTCCCACCCCTCTGGCAGCTCAAACGGCTTCTCTTCCTCGCTAATCTCCGGCAGCGGCTTGGGCTTTTTAATTTTCCCCAGCTTCACCAGCTCGGCTTTTTCCGCTGCAATGCGTTTCAGCAACTCTGACGCCGGTTCGTCGTGCGGATCCTGCGGCACCAGCTTGCCGCGCACCGCCAGTTCCAGAATCAGCTCGCGCAGCTTCTTAATCCCATACAGATCGATCTTGCCGGAGCTGCCGCGCCCGGCCGTAGAGCGAGTTTGCAGCGCCGTGGTCCAGGTATCAATATGGTCGACAATCAGTTTTTCCACCGCCATCAGTTGGCCTCCTTACCGGCGAGCGCCGCGCCGAGGATATCGCGCAATTGGTGGCGCAGGGTCTGGATCGCTTCCTGCTGCTTTGCGTACTGCGCCAGCAGTTCGTCCGGATCGTGGCTGACGGTTTCCGCCTGATGCGGGTTCTTGATATCGAGGTTAAAGTTGCGGCCAATCACCTCGTCGATGCTGACCTTCCACGCTTGCTCGTTTTCGACACGGCTGGCGAAGCCGTCGGCCTCGTTACCCCACCAGTCGATCTCGGCCTGGAACTCCTCAAACTTCATCGGTTTGGTTTTGCTGTAGTTCTTCACGCCCGCCGGGTACGGGTGCTCGTAGAACCAGATTTCTTTGGTCGGCTGGCCTTTGGTAAAGAACAGCAGGTTGGTTTTAATCCCGGTGTACGGGTTAAACACGCCGTTCGGCAGACGCACGATGGTGTGCAGGTTGCACTCCTCGGTGAGCAGCTTTTTAATTTTGGTTTTCACCCCTTCGCCAAACAGCGTGCCGTCCGGCAGCACCACCGCCGCGCGGCCGTTTTTCGCCAGCACTTCAATGATCAACTGCAGAAACAGATCCGCCGTTTCACGGGTCTGCATTTCTGCCGGGAAGTTCTTCTCGATGCCATCCTCTTCAGTGCCGCCGAACGGCGGGTTGGTGACGATGACATCCAGCTGTTCATCCCACGACGACAGCGGCTTGTTGAGGGTGTTGTCGTGACGAATTTGCACCGGCACTTCAATGCCGTGCAGCAGCATATTGGTGGTTGCCAGCAGGTGCGGGAGCTGTTTTTTCTCCACGCCGTGGATCTGCTGTTGCAGCGTCTGGTGATCGGCCACGTTCTGCACGTAGTTATTTTTTACGTGATCGAACGCGCAGGCGAGGAAGCCGCCGGTGCCGCAGGCCGGATCCATAATCGACTCACCGAGCTTCGGATCGACGCGATCGACCATAAAGCGGGTGACGGCGCGCGGGGTATAAAATTCACCGGCATTGCCTGCCGATTGCAGATCTTTCAGGATCTGTTCGTAAATATCGCCGAACAGGTGGCGCTCGCTGGCGCTGGTAAAGTCGATTTCGTTCAGCTTGTTAATCACCTGACGCAGCAGGGTGCCGTTTTTCATGTAGTTATAGGCATCGCTGAACGCCTGCCTGACCACAAAGCCGCGCGGGTTCTTATCAATCGGCGCGGTAAGGTTTTTCAGCGTCGGGAACAGGTCATCGTTGACGAACTCCAGCAGGGAATCGCCGGTAATGCCCTCGGCATTTGCCGCCCAGGTGCGCCACAGGTAGCGCTGCGGGATCGGATACTGGTAGTTATCTTGTTCCAGCTCCAGCGCCTCTTCCTGGGCGTCAAAGATTTTCAGAAACAGCAGCCAGGAGAGCTGGCCGAGGCGCTGCGCATCGCCGTCCACGCCGGCGTCTTTGCGCATAATGTCCTGTAATGATTTGATAACTGAACTGATCGACATGATGTGTTCCATGTTTCATTAACAATAAGGCCTTCTGCTACGCGGTGGCAGCAGAAGGCACAAAAGGGGAGTGGTTACGCGGAGCGGGGCGGTAGGTGGTAGATTTCGCTCTCCAGCTCGCTGATGGCCTGATTATACCCGTTACGGTCGCCGAAACCGCTTTTAATGATCTCCGGCAGCGTACCCATGCTGTCGAACGGCTTGAGCTTCAACACCTGAATACTCTCTATTTCCTGCACGCCCGTGTCGGCGTATTTATCCAGCAGCGTATTCAGCACCGCCTGCGCGGCGTCGGAGTATTTGGTGAAGTAGTTGCGCTTACGCACGTTCTCCGCCCGCTCTTTGCGGGTTAACGGCGGCTGACCATACACCACGTGGCACAGCATGTCGAACGGGTCGAGCTCTTTACCGACCTCTTCCGCCAGCACTTCCCAGATTATACCCTGCTGTTCCAGCTCCTTGATGATGGCCTGTTTGCGCTCGGCGCCCTGCCATTTGCGGGTGAAATCATCCAGCGAGGCGTACTCTTTGAGCAGCGTTTTACGGGTGTAGTCTTTGAAGGATTCGGTGACCAGCTTGCCGTCGGCGTCGTAATACTGCACGCGCTGGGCGATCACGCCGACGGCGACGCCGTTGACGTGGAACTTGCGTACCTTGTTCTCGTCGTCTTCTGGCAACGGACCGACATCGTCTGAACCGGTGGTGGTATAAGGCGCGGGATCTTCATCGGCACCGGTGATGTCGTCGTCGGCCTCTTCCTCGTGCTCGTCGAACTGCTCTTCAAAATCAGACTCCGGGTCGGCGATATCTTGCGGCGTGGTCTCCATCACCTTTTCCGGGATGCCGTCAAAGCGCTCATCGGCGAACAGTTCGGTGGCCTTTTTGAAATCGAGGATGGTGAACCACAGCTTGCCATAGCGTTCATCGATACGGGTGCCGCGGCCGATGATCTGCTTGAATTTGGTCATCGACTGAATGTTTTGGTCCAGCACTACCAGTTTGCAGGTTTTGGCATCCACGCCGGTGGTCATCAGCTCGGAGGTGGTGGCGATAACCGGATAGGCTTTTTTAGGGTTAATAAAGTTATCCAACTGGGCTTTGCCGATGTCGTCATCGCCGGTGATTTTCATCACGTACTTGTCGTTCTTTTTCACCTGTTCCGGGTTGAGATTGACCAGCGCACGGCGCATGCGCTCCGCGTGATCGATGTCGTTACAGAAGATGATGGTTTTATCCATCGGGTTGGTGCGCTTGAGGTAATCCGTGATGGTTTTTGCCACCAGTTCGGTGCGCTCATCAATCACCATCGTGCGGTCAAAATCTTTCTGGTTGTAGATACGGTCGTCGATCAGCTCGCCGTTTTTATCCGTCTGGCCTTTGGTGGGACGCCAGCCCTGAAGATCGACGTCGATATCGACGCGCACCACTTTATACGGGGCGAGGAAGCCGTCTTCGATACCTTCTTTAAGCGAATAGATATACACCGGATCACCGAAGTAATCGGTGCTGGAGACTTCATGAGTCTCTTTCGGCGTGGCGGTTAAACCAACCTGCGTGGCGGCGCTGAAGTAGTCGAGGATTTCGCGCCAGGCGCTGTCTTCCGAGGCGCTGCCGCGATGGCATTCGTCGATCACAATCAGATCAAAGAAATCCGGCGCCACTTGTTTAAAGGCTTTTTGATCTTCTTCCGGGCCGGTGATGGCCTGGTATAGTGCGAGGTGAATTTCAAATGCCGGATCGATAGTGCGCCCGGTGACTTTGGTCATCGCCGCGCCAAACGGCAGGAAGTCGTTATTTTTGGTCTGATCGACCAGAATGTTGCGATCGGCGAGGAACAGGATCCGCTTCTTACTTTTCGCTTTCCATAAGCGCCAGATGATCTGGAAAGCGGTATAGGTTTTCCCCGTCCCGGTAGCCATCACCAGTAGAACGCGGTTTTGCCCGGCAGAGACGGCTTCAATGGTTTTATTGACGGCCTGTAGCTGGTAATAACGCGGCGATTTACCGCTGCCGTCGTCGTAGTAGTCCTGGGTAATCACCGGGAGCTGGGCTGCGGTGTAGCCTTTCCAGACGCAGAGCTTATGCCAGAGTTCATCTGGCGACGGAAACTCGTCCAGAGTAATATGTTTTTCGAGCAGCTCGCCTTCGGCTGCCGTGGCATCGCGGAAAATAAAACCGTCGCCGTTGGTGGCGAAGACGAAAGGAACGTCCAGCAGGCGCGCGTACTCGATGCCCTGCTGCATCCCCTTGCCGATTTCGTGCTTGTTGGCTTTGGCTTCAATGACTGCCAGCGGAATGCCCGGCTTGTGATACAACACGATATCGGCGGATTTCACCGTTCTACGCGCTGCAACCTTACCGCGCACGATGACTTTGCCGTCCCGGAGTTTGACTTCTTGTCTGATTTGCGTTGTGTCGTTCCAGCCAGCATCGAGGATGGCGGGTATAACGCGTTTGGTGATGATGTCTGCTTCCGTCAGGGTACTCAGGTTCAGGTCGGCCATAGTGCTCTCTTTACGTGAACAGGAACTTTCTGATTTTACATAATTATCAATACCGGGAGAAGATATTTATACACGCATTCAAGAATAAGTTTTTATTGATTTCATTAATGTGTAATGGATTGGTTTTTAAATGATAAGATAATTCGCAAAATTCTTTTTTGTTTATTATTTCCTTTCCGTCTACCAATCTTATTTGACTGGATAAATAATAAGAAATGCTTAGTGATAAAAGTAGGATAACTGCACTGGCTGGTCTTTTGTAGTATATCGATAAGTAATGGAATGATGGGACTATTAATAATCTGTATGTAAGTATAAGAGCAAGCATCGACAGTATAAAACCTATGACTAGATCAATATTTCCGGATGGTTTGTTAAAATGTCCAGTAAGGAAAACCCTGTTGATTGCGATGCAAAATAAGAAAAAAACTATTATGTTGATAACCGCGTAGGTTTGAATTACTTGAAAGAAGTAAACACTGTGCCACACTTTTTTTTTGAATCTGGTTACTGTAGACATACACAGCCAGAAAAATACACCAAACTTTATAGGTTGAATTAACAAAAGAGTGTACCAGTATAGTTGATTAAATATTAATTTAAAACTAGCTATGGGGGCTACTTTTATTGAAAGGAAACTGAATGCCGCTATCAAGGATCCTACAATTAGTATTGACTTGAAAAGATTAGCGCCAGAGTTTACCAGTGGAGCATATTCATGAGTGCCATCATATATCTCCGGGTGTTTAATGAATATATACATTTCCGAAAGGAAATCATATCCTGGCATAATACTTAATGCATTTATCAGGAATGACTTTAGGTTACTGGGCATATATTGTTCCAATTAGTTGAAATAAAAACTCACTCCATCGCCACCTTCACCGCCTCCCCCAGCTTCACCATCACCTCCCGGTGCTTGTCGATCGGCGGCAGGGCGCAGTTGATCCTTAAACAGTTGCGGTATTTCCCGGACGCCGAGAACAGCGAGCCCGGCGCGACCTGGATTTTCAGGCGGCACAGCTGCTTCGCGACGCAGACCATATCGACGTGCTCGGGGAGCTCAACCCACAGCATATAGCCGCCCTTCGGCCGGGTAACGCAGATGCCGCAGGGGAAGTATTCCCGCAGCCAGCAGGTGTAGATCTCCATATTGCGCTGGTAGATCTGCCGCATCCGCCGCACGTGGCGATGGTAGTGGCCTTCGCGGATGAAGTTACAGGCGGCCAGCTGGGTTGAAGGAACGTTGGTCCCGCTGGCGGCGTATTTCATCTGCAGCAGACGATCGTAGTAGCGGCCTGGCGCGATCCAGCCGATGCGCAGGCCCGGCGCGATAGTTTTGGTAAACGAGCTGCAGAGCATCACCCGGCCGTCGATATCCCACGAGTGAATGGTGCGCGGACGCGGGTAGTCGGTGGCCAGCTCGCCGTAAATATCATCTTCGAAAATGACAATATCGTGACGCTGGGCGAGGGTCAGCACCGCGCGCTTGCGGGCATCCGGCATGATAAAACCCTGCGGGTTATTGCAGTTCGGCACCAGGATAACGCCTTTGATCGGCCACTGCTCCAGCGCCAGCTCCAGCGCTTCGATACTGATCCCGCTGTCCGGATCTGTAGGGATCTCAATGGCTTTGATCCCCAGACCGCGCAGCAGCTGCATGGTACCGTAATAGGACGGAGATTCGACGGCAACGATATCGCCGGGCTGGCACACCGACAGCAGGGCCAGCGACAGGGCGCTATGGCAGCCGCTGGTGATCACTAAATCATCGGCGGTCACCACGGAACCGCCGTCGAGCATCAGGCGGGCAATTTGTTCACGCAGTTCGCGGCGCCCGGCCAGCTCGTCGTAGTTCAGCACCTCGCTGAGGTTATGCTGAATCACCCGGCTAAGCTCACGCCACAACGGTTTCAGGCTGGGCTGAGTGACGTCCGGCGAGCCGCCGCCGAAGGGGATGATGGTTTTATCATTGCGCGCGTCGAGCATGGTCAGCACCTGATCCCACTGGGTGATCTCCACCGGGCGCTGAACCGGGCGCGACATCGGCGGTACCGGCGGCTGGGCTTTACGCGGGGCGACAAAATAGCCGGAACGCGGCTGCGGGGTGATCAGCCGCTGCTGTTCCAGCGTCTGGTAGGCCTGCTGGACGGTGCTGATGCTCACCCCGTGCTCCTGACTCAGGCTGCGTACCGACGGCAGTTTTTCGCCGTCGCGATACAGCCCTTGCTCAATACGTTCTGCCAGCAGACTGGCCAGATGTTGGTAACGCGTCATGCTGTATCCTTTATTGCCGCCATACAGATAGATAAACCAGTACAGATGGATGAAAAAAAAGCCACGCAGATATCGTTTTAATCAATCTGTATGTTAAAGAAAAGTATTTTGTGCATCTGTATTGTTGGGCTTCAGATCCGCGAAGATAAAGCCTCTGGCAAGGCGAGGAGGTAGAGGATGGAATTTCACGAGAACCGGGCAAAACAGCCGTTTATCGGCTTCGTATTACTGGGCCGAATGATAAGAAAATGGTGGTTACGGCAGCAAACGCGACGGATTTTGCAGCGAATGAGCGATGAACAGCTCAAGGATGTCGGGCTGAGGCGAGATCAGCTCAATTAAAAAATGCGCTTTTCCCCGGATGACGGCGTAAACGTGCTATCCGGGCGACCAATTCATAGCCCCGGTAAGCGCAGCGCGACCGGGATTTTCCCGGAGGCGCTGCTGAGCACCTGTCCGGGCGACAAAACCGCACGAGGCCATAGCCCCGGCAAGCGGTAGCGCGACCGGGGAAATGTCCGCCAGGGTTATTACATTCACAATATTTATCAATTAATGCTTCTGCGTCCACCGTTTCTTGATACTTATCCTGATAAGTATTATTTTCTTCTCAGCTAACTGAGGAAAGAAACATGACCGAAGACGAACTGTTCGCCCGCCGCCCGATGGGAATGCGGATGGCGATGGTGGTACGCCAGTGGCGCGCGACTATTGACTCTGCTATCACCGATACCGGCCTGACCCAGTCAAGCTGGACGGTGCTGATGCAGCTGCATCAGCTGGGGGATAACGTCTCGGTCAGCGAACTGGCGGAGGTGCAGGGTATTGAACTGCCGCCGCTGATGCGCACCCTCACGCAGCTGGAAAACCAGGGCTATCTGGTGCGTTCCACATCGCCATATGACAAACGCATACGCCTGCTGACGCTGACGGCGGAAGGCCGGTCGATACTGGAAGAACTGAATCGTGTGATTGAGACCTATCAATCCCGCGTCACCCGGACCATTCCTGCGGCGGATCTCGCCACCTTCAGCGCCACCTTAAATCACATCGCCTGCAATTTGCGGACAATCCGCGAAGAAGATAACAAGATCTAAAAAACTATGATGACCCCTGAACAAAAATTTGCCCGCTGGGTAAGGGTAAGTATTGTCGCGTTCCTGACGATATTCGCCTGGTTTATCGTTGCCGATATCTGGATCCCGCTGACGCCGGACTCGACCGTCATGCGGGTCGTGACGCCCGTTTCACCACGTGTCTCCGGCTATGTGTCGCAGGTCTATGTGCACAACAATAGCCAGGTGAAGAAAGGGGATCTGCTCTATGAGCTGGATCCGACGCCGTTTATCAACAAAGTCCAGGCCGCGCAGATCGCCTATGAGCAAGCAAAACTGAGTAATCAGCAGCTTGATGCCCAGCTTGCCGCCGCACGCGCCAACCTGCGCACCGCGCAGTTCACCGCCCGCAACGATAAAGTGACTCTGGATCGCTATCAGCGGCTGAGCACCATGCAGAACGTTTCGCAATCGGATCTCGATAAGGTGCGCACAACCTGGCAGACCAGTGAACAGTCGGTCAGCGCGCTGAATGCCAGCATCCAGAATCTGCTGATCCAGCGCGGAGAGCGCGACGATAACCGTAACGTGACGCTGCAAAAATACCGCAACGCGCTGGAAGAGGCGCAGCTCAACCTTGGCTGGAGCAAAGTCTATGCCGAAACGGACGGGATGGTGAGCAACCTGCAGCTCAATCCGGGTCTGTATGCTACCGCCGCCACGCCGCTGCTGGCGCTGGTCAGCAACCATACCGATATCGTCGCTGATTTTCGTGAGAAGAGCCTGCGCCACACCGGGGTGAATACCGACGCTGCGGTGGTTTTCGATGCGCTGCCGGGGAGAGTATTTCCGGCGCACGTGACCAGCAGCGACGCCGGGATTTTAGCCGGCCAGGAAGAGGTTAACGGCCAGCTGTCGCAGCCGGAGCAGTCCACCCGCTGGGTGCGCGATGCCCAGCGGATGCGGATCCACGTCGCGCTTGATGAACCGCTGGACAAACCGCTGCCGACCGGCGCCCGTGCCACGGTTCAGCTCTATAACAGCGAGGGTCCGTTCGCCCGCACCTTTGCCGGCCTGCAGATCCATCTGGTGAGCCTGCTGCACTATGTCTATTAATACGCTGGCTCGCGTTTTCACCCCGCACGGTAATATCGTTTACACGGCGAATGACTTTCGTCAGACGCTGCGGATCGCCTTTGCCGGGATGATAGCGCTGAGTATCTCGACCTTCTACGATGTGCAGTACGGCGTCTTCTTTGTGGTCTATCCGCTGATGCTGCTGTCGCTGGTGCCGGTTTTTAATCGTCACGTCGCCAGGCAGTTTATCTTTAGTGCGGCAGTAAACTGCGTTGAAATGGTATTGATCGTCGGCTATCTGTCGCAATGGCCGATTGTGATGACGCTGGTGGTTTTTGGCCTCTACGTGATGCGTTTTCGCTTCATGAGCCAGGGACCGCTGTTTCTGCTGGGATCGATGGGGGTGGTCTGTCAGAGCACGATGCTCAACTTTATGAGCTATCCCACCAGCAACTGGCACACGCTGCTGTTCTCTAATATGGAAGCCTGCGTGATGGCGGTGGCGCTCAGCGCGTTAATGAATTACCTGATTCCGGACGTCGAACCGCGTAAGCCGCCGCCGCGAATCGAGAAAGACGCCGCCAGGGTGCGGCATGAATCGCTGCTCTCCGGCACCGTTGCCACCCTGATTTTCGTGGTCTTCCAGATCTGCGATCTCAGCGATTCCCTTTCGGCGCTGATGGCGGGGATCCTGATCCTGTTCCCGATGCACTACCGCGGCGCGGTGATAAGCTCGGTGTGGCGCGTCGCGGGGGTGGTGCTGTCCTGCCTGTATATTCTGGTGGTGCAGCTGCTTATCTACGATTTCAGCAATCATATGGTATTGATGATGCCGTTGATTGGCCTGGGTCTGGCCTTTAGCGCTCGCCTGCACGTGATGGAAAAGGTAGGCGCCGGGGTGGGTTTCGCCAGCATCACCACCATCGGGATCATGTTCGGCCAGAACCTGCATCCGGACCAGGATCTGATCTTCAGCGATCTATACCGGATTACCTCGGTGACCACCTCGCTTATCGTCACGCTGACGCTGGTTTTCCTCGTGCACCGGATTCTGAACTGTTTTGCGCCGACGCGGTTCGTGATTACCGATTAATCCTTCTGCGGGAAGCTGGCGATGCACTGCCACGCTTCCCCACTCTGCTGATACAGCGCCGCCGTATGCCCCGCGATTATCCAGCTTCGCGCCGCGTCTTCCGTTCCCTCAATCAACACGCACAGACCGCAGCCGCTGCGCAGCTGGCGCGGAATATCTTTGATTTGAAAGGCAACCCCGGCGGCCTGCAGCGCCTTGCGGGTCTGTACCACGCCAACGGTTGAATGAAACAGATACAGCCAACTGCTCATTCGCGCCTCCGCAGACGCTGGCCGATTAGCGCCGCGCCGAGCGCCCCGGCGAACTGGGCGTCGGGATGGGTGGCGACCGGCATACCGACATGCGTCTCCAGCATGCGGGCGAAGGCGGCGCAGTGGCTGACGCCGCCGGTAAACAGCAATGGCCCCTGCGCGGACAAGCGGCCGATAAAGTTTGCGCTGCGCCGGGCCATGGCGTTGATCACCCCGGCCAGAATCGCCTCCGGCGCGACTCCGGCTGAACGCAGGCTGATAACTTCCGATTCGGCGAATACCGTGCACATGCTGGTGATGGCGTGCGCTTCAACGCCTTCGGTAATGGCGTCCAGCTGCTCGACGCTGGTGCCGAGGGTTCGCGAAATCACCTCCAGAAAGCGACCGGTGCCGGCCGCGCATTTGTCATTCATCAGAAAGTCGCTGAGGTTGCCCTGCGCATCCAGCTGGATGACTTTGCTGTCCTGGCCGCCGATATCAATAACCGTGCGGGTTTCCGGCGCCAGCAGGCGTGCGCCGAGCCCGTGACAGGAAATCTCCGTCACCTGTTTATCGGCAAAATCAACCAGTTGGCGACCATAGCCGGTGAGGGTTAAAAAAGGGGGGTCCGCGAGGCCCGCGCGCAGGGTCTCCCAGGCGTCGTTGATGGCGTCGGCGGGGCGAAAAGGGGTCGGGCAGAGGAAACGGCGCGTAATGACGCCGTCTGCCAGCAGGATGCCTTTTGTCGCGGTGGAACCAGAGTCAATACCTACCGTGTAGATCACGCGCGCTCCTTACAGCATTTCGATAAATGCGGCGACGCGGGTACTGAGCTGGCCGAGATCTGCCGTCGAATAGTCGGTTTCAATCGCGATATAGGGGATGTCGTGCCGCTGACGTACGTGACGCTTAATCGCCAGCGATTCAACGGCGTAGGTATGGCAGGCCTGCAGGATGACGTCGACCACGCCATCGGCCTGATACTCCTCGACCATCTGGCTCAGCAGCTGCAGGCGCCGATCGTTGGGCGAAATGCAGGAGCAGCCAATAGCGAGATATTTATCGGTTAAGGCATCGTAGACGTCGCCATCTTCCGCCACACAGTGCTCGGTAGCTTTCGCGCCGGTGCAGTTCTCATAACCCACCACCCAGCCGCCGTTGTCTTCGATGGCGCGGACCACTTTTTCCGCCGCTCCGCCGATCGGGCAGCCGGTGATCAGAATACGCGGGCGGGCCTCCAGTCGTTGACCTTCCCGCCATTGTTGATGGATACGTTCTGCCATCGCGTTGAGTTCATCAATCAGCGCGGTTTTGTCGAAACGGAAGGTCGCGCCGTAAACCACTTTCAGTATCTCGCCGCCGCTGAGCGCCGGTGGATTTAACTGCCCGAGGCGATAGAAATTGGCCAGCGCCCGGCGTTCGCGATTTTTCAACACGATGGCTTCACGCAGCGCCGTTTCGCTGATTGGTGTTGCGAAACGCGTTTCAATCACCTGCTGCAGACGCTTGATCTCCGCTTTCCACAACGCCCGGGAGGCGGCGTCGCTGGCGCTGTTCGGTAGCTGCATCACGTGCACCGGCTTGAACTCGGCCATGTATTCGTACATCTTTTTTTTGCCATCGCAGGTGGTTTCGCCAACCACCAGGTCAGAGAAATAAAAGTAGGGGCATTTATCGGTTTTGCCGAAGCCATAGCTGCTTTTAATCAGCGGGCAGAGGTTGCGCGGCAGGTCTTTCTCCGCCTCTTCAATGGTCTCATCGGAAGTGGAACACAGCGAGACGACGACAGCGCCCGCCGCCATGGCTATCTCCTGTGGCATAAAGGTACAGTAGGTGCCGACTAGCGGCACATTCTGTTCTTTAAGGTCCATGACGGTGAGAAAACCCTTCTGACGAGCGTCCGAGAATTGGTCGAAGATGGCGGGTAGATCGGTGATGAGCGACATGATTTTCCTTCCCCGTACACGGGAGATGATGAAAGAGTCGCCATTATAACCATGTTGTTTGTGTGTATTTGTTGATCTTCCACCCATCCCGCGGTGTTAGTAGACCTTCTTCAAATCCATCTCTTCCTGAATGCGCTCGCTGTAAGCCACGTGGGTGCGGATCGCCTCCTCAATCCCGGCGTTATAGAACATAGGGCCGAGCTCTTTCGCGATAAAATCGACAAAGAACTCGGCGTCAAACTGCTCCAGTTCAAAGTCAAAATTCTGTTCGCAGTATGCGCATAGCTTTTCGCGCAGCAGATCGCGCTCGCCGGTCGTCAGGGTAATATCAGCCATTTTTGCTCCTTAAATGGACTCTGAATAAATCAAATGGCAGAGGAGATAAGGCTAGCTGGGGATCCAGCTATCCCACGTGGGCACCGGGCCGAGTTCTGCCACCAGGAAATCGATAAACGATCGTACTTTAGGATTGCTGTATTTGCTGGGGAAATAGAGCGCATACAGTGCGTGGGTTTCGCAGGCGATCGTCCCATCGAGAATCAGCGGCGTGATCTCCTCTTTCTGAATATGATCGCCGATCAGGTAGGTCGGCAGGTAGGCAACGCCCTGATCTTCCAGCACCGATTTTAACAGCACCAGGCTGCTGTTGGCCTGGATAGGCATGTGCAGCTTGAGCTGATGCGGGCGATCGTGTTCGTCGGTCACCTTCAGCACCGGCGTTAAACCGGGATAAACCAGGCAATCATGATTCACCAGATCGCTGCGCCGCACCGGCATCCCTTTTTTAGCCAGATAGCCGGGGGATGCACAATAGGCCCAGCGAATCGAAACCAGTTTGCGCATGGCGTAGTTTTGCGGCGGTGCGGTGGAGATACGCAGAGCGATATCGAAGTCGGTTTCATTGAGGTTGACGAAATTATCGTTCAAATCGATATACAGATTCACATCCGGGTATTGCTGGCGATATTTATCCACCAGGTTGACTAACCGGGAGTAGCCAAAGGCAATGGAGCAGGTAATTCGTAATTCACCCTGCGGGTTGTGATAATAGCCGGACGTGGTATTTAACGTATCATCAAACTCTTTTAGTAACTTATTGGCGCGATTAAAGAGATATTGCCCGGCATCGGTCAGCGTAATACTGCGGGTGGTACGCTTAATTAATGTTGTGCCCAGCGTATCTTCCATTGCCGAGAGGCTTTTACTGACCGCAGAGGGCGAGACGTTAAGCTGTACGGCGGCCTCAGATAATCCCCCGCAGTCGACAATTTTGATAAAAAACTCCAGATGCTTGAGTGAAATTGGCGTGCTCATTTTTTCCTTTAATTCACAAGTGATTTGCAAAAACGGTACGAATGAGCCGTTACATTCGTATCTGAAACATGTAACTATTGAATCACAGGAAACAACTTGCTGGCAAAATGAAAAAATAACAACTTAAGTGAGTTGCATCACAAAATAAAAGGAGGCGTCGCATAAAGTCATTAAATTGTGAATTTAATCTCATTTAATATAATTTTAATTAAAAGGTACCGGTTATGTGGTCACGACTCGAACCCTACAAATCCTCTATTATTTTATTAATTGCCCTGGTGATCGGCGGCCTGACAGGTATTTACGCCCCGGGACTGGCGGGTAAATTACAGCCGATAGGTCAGATATTCCTTAACCTGCTATTCATGATTATTGTCCCGCTGGTGGGAATCAGCGTGATGTCATCGATCGCCAGTATGACCGACCTGAAAAGGCTGGGACGCATTATGGCGATTATCTTTATTGTCTCGATTGCGATGGCCTTTATTCCCGCGGCCGGCATCGTCGCGCTCGCCTTATGGTACAACCCGGCGCAGGGGGTCACCATCGATCTGTCGCAGTCGGTGCAGGCGGGCAGCGGGAAGATGGATTTTGTCAGTATGATCACCACCAGCGATTTTCTCGGGCTGTTCTCGAAGTCCAATATTCTGGCGCTGATCGTGATGGCGATTATTGCCGGTGTGGCCATCGGGCAATCGGAACAGGCGGGTAAACGTATTGCCTCGCTGCTGGAAGATGCCAATACCGTCATCATGAAGATCGTCTCGATCATTATGAAAGTCGCGCCGATAGGTCTGGGCTGCTATTTTGCCGCGACGATGGCCAGCCAGGACTCGGGGCTGCTGCTGACCTTTGCCCGGGCGATCGGCCTGTTTATGGTTGCCACGCTGGCCTATTTTATTTTCGGTTCGATTCTCTATTCCTGGATCGGCGGCGGCATGCCGGCGGTGAAAGCATTCTGGCGTAATGCGGTTGAACCATCGGCGACCGCGCTCGGGACCTGCTCCTCATTAGGGACGCTGCCCGTCACCCTGCGCGCCGGTAAAGCGATGGGCATTAACCCGGAAATCGTCGATGTCTCTATTCCGCTGCTGGTTAACCTGAATAAGGGCGGCGTGGCCATGATCGCCGCACTGAAGATTGTTTTTATCTATTCGGTGCTGGGGATGGAATTCACCACCGAGACCTTCTTCCTGACCATGCTGATCGCCGTGCTCTCCGCCATTATCGTCGGCGGCGTACCGGGCGGCGCATTCCTCGGTGAAATTTTTATCGTCACCACGCTGGGGCTGCCGATGGAGGCGATCCCGATGCTGGTGGTATTGGGCACCATCACCGATGCCCCGGCGACCCTGATCAACGTGATTCATGATTTGAACGCCGCGCAGATTGTGGAACGCTTCGCCGGAAAAAAGCCGGCACAGGCTGAACTGAAATCCACGGCTGCCGCCGTATAAGCTTTCGCACGGATATAAGGATGTTACAGGAGACGTTATGAAGAACTCACTCAAGCTCGACACGCAGTTAATTATCGCCGGACGCGACAAACGCTACACTCAGGGGGCGGTAAACCCGGTTATCCAGCGCGCCTCTTCGCTGGTCTTTGAGACGGTAAAAGATAAAAAGTTTGCTACCGCCAATCGCGCCAACGGCGAGCTGTTCTATGGCCGCCGCGGGACCTACACCCATTTCGCATTTCAGAAAGCGATGAGTGAACTGGAAGGCGGCGCGGGCTGCGCGCTCTATCCGTGCGGGGCAGCGGCGGTGACCAATGCGATTCTGGCGTTCGTGCAAAGCGGCGACCATATCCTGATGACCGGCGCGGCCTATGAGCCAACCCAGGACTTCTGCAATAAGATCCTCAGCAAATTCAACGTTGAAACCACCTATTACGATCCGCTGATCGGCGCCGGGATTACCGAATTGATCCGCCCGGAGACGAAAGTGGTCTTTCTCGAGTCCCCCAGCTCAATCACCATGGAAGTCCAGGATGTGCCGGGAATGGTCAACGCGATCCGCGCGGTAAATCCGCAGATCGTTATCATGATCGATAACACCTGGGCGGCGGGAGTGCTGTTTAAGGCGCTGGACTACGGGGTGGATATTTCGATTCAGGCTGGCACCAAGTACACCATTGGCCATTCCGACGCCATGCTGGGCACGGCGGTCTCCAACGCCCGCAGCTGGGATCGTCTGCGCGAAAACTCCTATCTGATGGGCCAGACGCTGGATGCGGATACCGCCTATAACGGCAGCCGCGGGCTGCGCACGCTGGCGGTGCGCCTCAGACAGCATCAAGAGAGCAGTATCCACATTGCTCGCTGGCTGTCGGCGAGGCCGGAAGTGGCGCGGGTGAATCATCCGGCTTTAGCAGAGTGTCCGGGCCACGAATATTTTCAGCGGGATTTTACCGGCAGCTCGGGCCTGTTCTCCTTCGTATTGAAAAAGCGCCTGACGGATGAGCAAATGTCGACGTTCCTCGATAACTTCTCATTGTTCCATATGGCCTACTCGTGGGGCGGGTTCGAGTCGTTGATTCTGGCAAACCAGCCGGAAGAGCTGAACAGTATTCGTCCGGCCGGCGAGGTGGATTTCAGCGGGACGCTGGTCAGGGTACATATCGGGCTGGAGGATGTCGGCGATTTGATTGCCGATCTGGAGGCCGGGTTTACCCGCATCGGCTAAACACAGGGCCCCGCCAGCGCGCGGGGCCGCTGTTTTGCGCTCGCTTAATGCAGAAACAGGGTCGGGATCTGCGAGAACAGCCACAGTATCAGGCCGATAGAGCCGCCGACCAGGGTGCCGTTGATACGGATAAACTGCAGGTCTTTGCCGATATTGAGTTCAATTTGCCGCGACATATCCCGCGCATCCCAGCTTTTGACCGTATCGCTGATATGACGAGTCAGGAAGGCGGCAAACTCTGGCGCCACCCGATGGGCCGCCTGCTCCAGGTGTTCGTTTAGCGACTCGCGCAGCGCGTCATCGTGGAGCAGCGTTTCGCCAAACCACTGCCCGGCATCGGCAATCCGCTGTTGAATCCGCGAGTCGTCGCGGGTGACATCGTTCTTGATCCACGCCCGCAGGTCGGCCCATACCTCGCTGAGATAGCGGTTAAAGGCCTCATCATTTTTCAGGTACGCCTTGATGCCCTCCGCTTTTTCCGCCAGCAGCGGATCGGTTTTCAGGTTATCGATCAGTTTTAAGGTGGCGCGATCGAACGCCTGGCGGATCTGATGGCTGCGATCCTGGGTGACTTCGTCGAGCAGCGTATTCACCGCGTCGGTCACCATGTCGGCGCTGTGCTCGCCCAGCCATTCGGTGGGCAGAATTTTGGCCTTCAGCGGATGCTCGGTCTCCAGCCAGTGGACAATACCGCGGGCAATAAACGCGCGCGAACTGTCGCGCTGCAGCAACGCAATGAGCTGGGTAATGAGCGAGTCCAGCAGCTTCTGATGGCGATTGTTGCGGGTTAATCCCTCCAGCATCATGGCGCTGGTCTGCGTCAGATCGACCTTATCAATCGCCTTATGTACCGCCCGGCGCAGCAGACGCTGGATACGGGCGTCGTCGGTCAGTTCCAGAAAACCGCTCATGACCTGCAGCAGATGATGGCCCACTCGGCGGGCGTTTTCCGGCTGGCTGAACCAGTTGCCGAGCATCAGGGCAGGTTCATAGCGACGGATGAGCGCCACCAGCGAGGGCGTATCGAGAAATTTTTCCTGCACGAAATAACCAAGATTATCGGCGATCCTGTCCTTATTGCGGGGAATAATCGCCGTATGTCGGGAGATAAACGGCAGCGGGATACGGCGAAACAGAGCCACCACCGCGAACCAGTCGGCCAGCGCCCCGACCATCGCCGCTTCGGAGATGGCTTTGAGTGCGCTGACCCACGGCGTCGGCGGTAGCAGCAGGGTGGTGATAAAAATGGCGACCGCAATCAGCAGTAGCGACAGCGCCAGCAGTTTGGCGCGTTTCAGTTCAGCGATTTTTTCCATAGGCTTAAGCATATAGCCTGACGGCGGACTCGTGCAAAAACTGCCACACAATCCAGCAGCCAAAAGCCATCAGTACGCCGCCGGCCGCCCGCTCAACGCGCCAGACGACGGTGGAAAGGCGACGCTGCACCGCCGGCAGGGCAATCATCGTCACCAGTAAGAGATCCCACAGCAGCACGATACTGGTCATCCAGACTCCGCTGACGGCCTGCTGCATCAACGTGACGTCCGGACCCAGCAACGAGGTCATCAGCGCCAGATAAAACAGGGCGTTTTTAGGATTGAGTAGCGAAGAACCCAGCCCGAGAAGAAGCTGTTTTACCCGCGACGGGCGTGAAGCCGAGACGCTGCGGACATCCAGCGTCGTCGGGCGGCTTCTCAGCAGCAGGCTGCCAATCCACAGCAGATATGCGGCGCCCAGCAGCTCGACGACGGTGAACAGCAGCGGCGCCTGACGCAGTACGCCCCAGCCGATAATCGCCAGCATAATGTACAGCCCGTTCCCGGCGGCAATACCGACGCACAGGCCGACGCTGCCGCGCAGGCGATAGCGAATGGCGTAGCCCATCAGTAAAAAGAAATCTGGCCCCGGGCTAAGCAGAGCAACGAAGTGGGAGAGCGCCAGCGCCGGAAACGCGGGCGGGAAAAACGACGTAAGCATGTCCATAGCGACCTCACAAAGAACCTGAGATCAGCCTATGGCAAGCGGGGCGCTAATTATTGTCTGATATTGATCGGCCAAGTGCATACTGGCGCGGCGTAGCGGCGGTGTAGCTGACAAAGGTTTTGTGGAAATGACTCTGGTCGGCAAACCCGGCCTGGTAGCCGACGTCGGCGATCTCATCTCCGGCGCGCAGGCGCGTTTTGGCAAATTCGATGCGTGCCATATTCATAAAGCTGGCGGGCGTCAGGCCAGTGTCCTGCTTAAAGGTGCGAATCAACGTCTCTTTGCGCAGGGCGAACTCGTGGGCCAGCGCATCAAGAGAGGGCGGTTCTTGTAAATCGGCCGCCAGGCGACTGAAGATCCGTGAACTGGTCGCGCGCAGCGGTAGTGGCGGGGCGGCGGATAGCGGGAGCGCCCGCAGCAGTTGCGCGACCTGTTCGGGGAGCGCTGCCGTTTTCTGCCGCTCCATCAGCGCCACAATCTGCTGATATCGTTTGAAAAGCTCAGGATCGCGGATCACGGGCTGCGGCGCGTGTACCTGCGCCTGACTCGGGAAAAGCGGCAGCTGTTGCCGGCACCACGTCATATCGAGGTACAGCATATGGTAGCTGCGCGGCCGGCCATCGCGCGGGTTACAGCTGTGCGGCGCTTGAGCGGGGATAATGATCAGATCGCCGGGACGCAGCAGATATTCCCGCCCGTTGCACAGACAGCACGTTTCCCCTTCGATAATCGCCCCCACAGAGAGCTGCGAATGGCGGTGCCGTTTATAGGCCTGGCGGCTTTGCCGGGTGCTGCGTAGTTCCAGCCAGGGCAGCTGCTCGTCGCGCCAGAAGGTTTGTAGGATATCGCGCGTATGGTTCACGAAAGACTCCTTAGCGAAGGGGATAGGGGTTTATAGCACGCCCGCTGACGCCTGTCTGCGGGGCGTTCTGCGAGCGGGCAGGAAAAAAATTGTCGTTGTTACCGCCGGATAAAAATATCTTCCGTCCCGGCGCGCAAAGAGATAAGCGGCGGCGTGTGCGCTGGGCTAGCGGCGGGTAGAGTCGTTTTAGTGTCCCTCCGCGCAGGCTATTGACCATGCAAAAAGGCTCAACGTCGACGCCGCATGATGCGGTTTTCAAAAAGTTTCTCCGGCATACGGATACCGCGCGAGATTTTTTGGATATCCATCTGCCGTCCTCGCTACGCCAGCTTTGCGAGCTGGAGACGCTACGGCTTGAATCCGCAAGTTTTATTGAGGAGGACCTGCGTGCTTGCTACTCCGATGTGCTTTGGTCGCTAAAAACCACCGCCGGCGAGGGCTATATTTACGTCGTTATTGAGCACCAAAGCTCGCCGGATGCCCATATGGCCTTCAGGCTGATGCGCTATGCCATTGCGGCGATGCAGCGTCATCTGGATGCCGGACATAAACGCCTGCCGCTGGTGATACCCATGCTGTTCTATCACGGTATCGCCACGCCTTACCCTTATTCGTTGTGCTGGCTGGATGGCTTTACCCACCCGGCTCATGCCCGCGGATTATATGCGACCGCTTTTCCGCTGGTGGATATTACGGTGATCCCGGATGACGAGATCGTCCAGCACCGACGCGTAGCGTTGCTGGAGTTCATGCAAAAGCATATCCGCCAGCGCGATTTGACGGGGCTGGTTGAGCAGCTAATTGTCATTTTGGTTAAGGAATATACTAATGACGGCCAGCTAAAAACGTTGTTTAATTACCTGGTATATTCCGGCGATGCCCCCCGTTTTGGCAGGTTTATTCGTGAGCTTGCCCGGCGGGCGCCGCAGCATCATAAGGAGGGGCTGATGACTATTGCGGAAAGACTCCAGGAAGTTGGGCGTAGAAAAGGTAAGCTTGAAGGGCGCCGCGAAGGCCAGCGAGCCGAAGGGCTACGCATTGCCCGTACGATGCTGGCGAATGGCATCGCTCTGGAGACGGTGCTGCGTATCACCGGCCTGTCAGAAGAGGAGATTACCGCCGCTAAGCGTTAATTGTGTCGCCACATGGCCTGATCAGGCGGCCTGGCCGCTATTACTGACTTCCTCGTTAAGCCTGTTCCGCGCCGGATATCGTCTGACGATCTCCGGCCAGAATCCTCCGTAAATACCTAACTTTACCTTCATGCCCAGCCATCTCTACTAACCTTAATACCCTGAGTAGTTTTTATGACTACGTAAATAGCGATAACAAGGAGACATACGATATGGCTTATCAGACGGTGAATCCTGCAAATAATCAGCTGATTAAACAGTATGCTGCGCACAGCGATGCGGACGTCGAAGCGGCGCTGCAGAAGGCGGATGCGCTCTACCATTCCGCGTGGTCGAAGGGGGATATCGACCGGCGTTTACCCGTTCTGCACAGGCTGGCGGATCTGATCGACAGCCGGGTTGAAGAACTGGAGAAAATCGCCAGTCAGGAGATGGGGAAACTGATTGCGCAAAGCCGCGGCGAGGTGAAGCTCTGTGCGCAAATCGCCCGCTACTATGCCGATAATGCGAAATCGTTTCTGGCTCCGGTGAAATATCCTTCCGCCATCGGCGAGGCCTGGGTTGAACACCATCCCATCGGCGTGCTGATGGCCGTGGAACCCTGGAACTTTCCTTACTACCAGCTGATGCGGGTACTGGCGCCAAATCTGGCGGCGGGGAACCCGGTTATCGCCAAACATGCCAGCATCGTTCCGCATTGTGCGGAGACCTTCGCCCATCTGGTGCGTGAGGCGGGAGCGCCGGACGGCGCGTGGACCAACCTCTTTATCTCCCAGGAGCAGGTGGCGAAAATTATTGCCGACGATCGCGTCCAGGGGGCGGCGCTGACCGGTTCGGAAAAGGCCGGCAGCGTGGTGGCGTCCCAGGCGGCAAAATACATCAAAAAGGCAACCCTCGAACTGGGCGGCAACGATGTGTTTGTGGTACTGGACGATGCCAGTCTGGAGAAGGCGGTGAAGACTGGCGTACAGGCACGGCTCAACAATGCCGGTCAGGTGTGCACTGCGGCGAAACGTTTTATCCTGCACGAAAAAATTGCCGACCAGTTCTTGAGCCAATTTACTGAAGCCTTCCGCCAGGTGAAAATCGGCGATCCGCTGGACGAGAGTACGACGCTGGGTCCGCTCTCCTCGAAAGATGCGCTGGAAACGCTGACCAGACAGGTGGATGAGGCGGTGAAAAACGGCGCCAGAGTGCATCTGGGCGGCAAACCGGCGCCGCGGGAAGGCAGCTTTTTCGAGCCAACCATACTGACCGGCATTACTCGCGATAACCCGGCGTACTTTGAAGAGTTTTTCGGCCCGGTGGCGCAAATCTACGTAGTGAAGGACGACGACGAGGCGGTGAAGCTGGCGAACGATTCGCACTATGGTCTGGGGGGCGCCGTGTTCAGCCAGGATATCGAACGGGCGAAACGGATGGCGTCGCGGATCGAAACCGGGATGGTCTATATCAACTGGTTAACCGATACCGCGCCGGAGCTGCCGTTCGGCGGCGTGAAGCGCTCTGGCTTTGGCCGCGAGCTGTCCGATCTGGGGATTAAAGAGTTTGTGAACCAGAAGCTGGTGGTGATTCGCCGGTAAGATTAGGATGCTAAAAGAAAAAACCTGCCGGATGGCAGGTTTTTTTACGCTTATCGGCGGGTCAGAAGGTGACACCACCGCCAATATAGGCGCCGTCAATCAGGGTGTGGTTTGGACGGCCGTCTTTCCCGTCGACGCTCACGTGACGGTAACCCACTTTCAGCGTTACCGGGGTAATCGGAGTCCAGCTCACGCCGCCGTTGGCTTCAACGTAGTTTTTCACGCTGTTATTCAGGCCTTCCGGCGCGGCATAACCTTCGCCAAATACGTGGATGCTGTCGGTCAGCGCAACGTTAACGCCGCCACCGATTGGGAACGCCACGCCGTTATCGCCTTTTTTCGGCCCAAGGTAGATGGCTTTCGCGCCGGCATTCAGCATCACCGGGCCAACTTCCAGGTTATAACCTGCGCCAACGCCGCCGGTCTGAGTACCATCGTCGGTATTTTTGAGCCAGTGACTTTCGGCATAAAGACCGGAGGAGGATTTACCCAGTTCCATATTAAGGTTGGTAAAGTTTTTCCCCTGCTCGACGGTAAAGCCCATCGCCATTGCGGAGCCGGAAACTGCGGTCAGCGCAGAAAGGATAAGGATATTGAGCTTTTTCATGGTTTATGCCTCGTCATCAAATTAATCTGCAGATACCCTAACAGGTGATATTTACGGCTGCAAATGTGATGTTAATCGATGTTTTATACCGTAAATGTTATTGAAAAACTTTTTTGATGTTGTGAATGCGTTACCTTGTCGCCGCGTCAACGATTAACGTTTTGCCGTTTAGGGTCAGTTTAATTTTTTGCCTAAACAGCAATTGAACAGAGGGGAGATATTGATTGGGGCTGAACTAATTTGCTTTCTAATAATTTCCAGAAATATTTCTATAGTTATAAGTAAATACTTAAATTTACATTTTTGTGATTAAAACTGACTCTAATATCTTAAGTGAAAGCCTGAATTGCATCATGAAGCCATCGTCTGGAAGTACACCGAAGGGAACATTATTTATCGTGATACCCGAAAGGAATTTTGTACCGCCTGATGCCCTCGCGTTGCCCCTCTCCCCCAGGAAGAGGGAACGCCCAAACCGTTATTTGCGCAAGCCGGCAAACGCCGCGCGAATCTCCTCTTCCGGCAAATTAATGCCGATAAACACCAGCGTGCTGTGAGGCGCTTCATCGCCCCACGGGCGATCCCAGTCGGCGCTGTATAAGCGCTGGACGCCCTGGAACAGCAGGCGATTTGGCTCGCCGTCAATCCACAGCATCCCTTTGTAGCGCATCAGCTGTTCGGCGAAAGAGAGCAGCAGGTTTTCCATCACCCGCGACACTTCGCTGATATCGACCGGGTAATCCAGCTCGACCACGATAGACGCGACGTCGTTTTGCTTATCGGCGATAAAGTGGAAGCGCGGCACGCTGCTCACGACATTCTCTTCCAGCATAAAGCCGCTGGTATTAAACAGCTGGCTCAGGTCGATATCACCGTGGACTACGGTATAAACCGGCGCCCGGGCGTTGATCCGTGCCAGCCGTTCGCGCAGCTTGTCGCTGTCGCCCGCCACGTCCGTTTTTGTCAGCAGGATACGATCGGCGTAGCCCACCTGCGACTGGGCGATGGTGAACTGGTTCATCTGTTGGTCGGCATGGACCGCATCCACCAGCGCAATCACCCCGTCGAGCAGATAGCGTTCGCAGAGAATCTCATGAGAGAAGAAGGTCTGAATAATCGGGCCAGGGTCGGCCATGCCGGTGCACTCAATCACCAGCCGGTCAAAATCAATGTCGCCGCGATCGCGGCTGTCGAGCAGGTCGAGCAGCGCGTCTTCCAGCTCGTTGGAACGGGTGCAGCAGATGCAGCCGTTGGTCAGGGTTTTGATCTGCGTGGCGCGGTCGCCAATCAGCTGATCGTCAACGGCGACTTCGCCAAATTCATTTTCGATAACGGCGATTTTAAAGCCGTGCTGTTCGTTAAGAATATGGCGCAGCAGGGTGGTTTTACCCGCGCCAAGAAACCCGGTCAACAGGGTGACTGCAATCGGTGCCATGTTTGCCTCCATTAACAGCAGCGTACGCCGCCTTTGCCGTCGCCGCCGTAGCGGGCCTGCTGGCGTTCGCGGAAGAATTCGTTATAGGTCATGTAAGGCTTATCCGGATGGTTGGCTTTCATATGCTCGACGTAATTGTCGTAGTCCGGAATGCCAATCAGCATTTTGGCTGCCTGACCCAGGTATTTTTTTGCTTCGCCTAAGTTACCAAACATCGTGAGTTCCAGATAGAAAAAGCCCGGTGGCGCTACGCTGACCGGGCCTACAGGACCTTTGCAGACCGGATAAACGTAGCGCTATCCGGTATTAAGGCTTAGTGATGGGAAGAGGTTTTCACGCCGCCTTCCGGTACCGGCACGTACGGGGTCTCTTTGTCGGTGCGGACTTTGTTGTTACGCACGTTGAGCCACGTTTTGATGCCGTAGAAGATGATGCTGTAAACCACCACCAGGAACAGAATACTCAGACCGGCGTTAGTGTAGTTGTTCACCACGATATGGTTCATGTTAGCAATCTGCTGCGCGGTCAGTTCGCCGCCGGAAGCAATCTTCTCTTTATACTGCTGAGCCATGAAGAAGAAGCCTTCCATCTGCGGGTTGGTGCTGAACAGTTTCAGACCCAGCGCCCAGGTGGTGCACAGCAGCAGCCATGCGGCCGGGATCACCGTAACCCAGATGTATTTAGTACGCTGCATTTTGACCAGTACCACGGTACCAAGCACCAGCGCCACGGCGGCCAGCATCTGGTTAGAGATACCGAACAGCGGCCACAGGCTCTTCACGCCGCCCAGTGGGTCGACCACGCCCTGATACAGCAGGTAGCCCCACAGTCCGACGCAGCCCGCGGTACCGATAATGCCGGCCACCAGCGAGTCGGTTTTCTTGAGGAACGGCACGAAGTTGCCCAGCAGATCCTGCAGCATAAAGCGGCCTGCACGGGTACCGGCATCCAGCGCGGTAAGGATAAACAGCGCTTCAAACAGAATACCGAAGTGGTACCAGAAGCCCATATCCGCCATCGGCATGATTTTGTGGAACACGTGAGCGATACCAACGGCCAGAGTCGGCGCGCCGCCCGCGCGGTTCAGTACCGACGGCTCGCCGATATCTTTCGCCGTTTGCAGGATCTGCTCAGGTGAAATCACAAAGCCCCAGGAGCTGACGGTCGCCGCGGCGTGGACGGTCACATCTTTCAGCTGTGCGGCAATCAACGCGGCGTTTTCACCGCCCATTTCGTGCAGGTTCGGCATGGTGATGCCCAGGCCTGCCGGCGGGGTGTTCATCGCGAAGTAGAGGCCCGGCTCGATGATCGACGCCGCAACCAGCGCCATCACCGCCACGAAGGACTCCATCAGCATCGCGCCGTAGCCGATAAAGCGGGCGTCGGTTTCATTAGCCAGCAGCTTCGGCGTGGTGCCGGAGGCGATCAGCGCGTGGAAGCCAGATACCGCGCCACAGGCGATAGTGATAAACAGGAACGGGAACAGCGCACCTTTCCACAGCGGACCGGTACCATCGATGTACTGGGTGACCGCCGGCATTTTCAGATCCGGGTTGAGGATCACGATGCCCAGCGCCAGGCCAACGATAACGCCGATTTTCAGGAAGGTCGCGAGGTAATCACGCGGCGCCAGAATCAGCCACACCGGCAGCAGCGCGGAGATAAACGCGTAGCCGATCAGGGTAAAGGTGATGGTGGTGTCTTTAAAGGTCAGCGCCGGACCCCAGTACGGGTCGTGGGCAATGATGCCGCCGAAGTAAATGGAAGCCACCAGCAGGACGATACCAATCACCGACACTTCACCCACGCGACCCGGGCGCAGGAAGCGCATATAGATCCCCATAAACAGGGCGATCGGGACGGTCGAACAGACGGTGAAGACGCCCCACGGGCTTTCTGCCAGCGCTTTTACCACGATCAGCGCCAGCACCGCGAGGATGATGATCATAATCAGGAAGCAGCCGAATAGCGCAATGGAACCCGGAACCGGCCCCATCTCTTGCTTGATCATCTCACCCAGCGAGGCACCGTTACGACGCGAGGAGATAAACAGCACCATAAAGTCCTGTACCGCCCCGGCCAGTACCACCCCCGCCAGCAGCCACAGGGTACCCGGCAGGTAGCCCATCTGCGCGGCGAGAACCGGACCCACCAGCGGACCGGCACCGGCGATAGCGGCAAAGTGGTGGCCGAACAGCACGTAGCGGTTGGTCGGGACGTAGTTCAGACCATCGTTGTTAATCACCGCCGGCGTAGAACGCGTAGGATCGAGCTTCATCACCTTTTGCGCGATATACAGGCTGTAATAACGGTAGGCGACGAGGTAGACGGAAACTGACGCCACCACGATCCACAGCGCACTGACGTGCTCACCGCGGCGCAGAGCGACGACTGAGAGGCAAAATGCCCCGATGATTCCAAGAATCACCCAGGGTATGTGCTTGAATAACTTTTTAGTATCCATAGTAAAACCTGGCGTTAATAAGATGAATAATGGGCCGAAGCCGTCTGGGTTTAAGTTAGGGTTTGAGGAGGTATTGGTTAGCTATGCTGGAGACGATCTTGCCAGAACTCCGCGCGCGTAAAGTTGGGTAAATCTGTGAGTGGTTATATGTGGGGTTAAGCGGTTGCCAGGCGGGATAAGCGGTTGGGCAGGAAATGAGCAGCGGGTAAACATGTGATTGAGATCACAAGATTTTTTTCCACCTCTTTTTCCTCCCCGCAGGGGAGAGGAAAAAGAGAGGAGAACAGAGAACAGGGCACAGAAAAGAGAATGTCAGAAGCGAAGGTGGCAGAACGTTATACCGCGACCTCGATTTCCATCATCACCGGATGGAAACGGCGCTTAAAGTAAATCAGCCCATGGCCTTCCTGGCTCAGAGTGATGTTCTTGATCTCGACCAGATAGACCAGGTGGCTACCGATGGTCTGTACCTGGCTTATCTCCCCTTCAAGGCTGGCCAGCGACCCTTTCAGAACCGGCTGTCCCAGGGCCCCTTTTTGCCAGCAGGAGAGGCTAAAGCGGTCTTCCATAGCCATCCCGGTCATGCCGGCGAAATGGCGGGCCATCACTTCCTGCTCATGGTTCAGCACGTTAACGCACAGTTTGCCGTTGCCCTGGAATACCGGGTTCATCGCGCTGTTGGCATTGATACACACCATGACCGACGGCGGCGTATCGGTGACCGAGCACACGGCGGTGGCGGTGATGCCGCAGCGGCCGGCGTCACCCTCGGTGGTAATGACGTTGACCGCAGCCGACAGGCTGGACATGGCATCGCGAAAACGCAGTCGTTGTTCATCTAATTGCATTGTGACCTCCCGCTGCGAATTACTTCAGCAGCTTATCCAACATATTGATATCAGAGTTGTTGTGCAGGTGTGGCACCGTCCAGCCGTTCTGGTCGTACTCGGACAGGCAGCGGTCGACCATCGCCATCATTTTGTCCATGTTGCCGGAGCTTTGCGCCTGACGCAGACACTGCAGGCGGATTTCGTCCTGGCTTCCGGAATAGTTGATTTCATACAGCTCGTGGCGGCCGCCGAATTCGCTGCCGATCGCGTCCCACATCAGCTTGAGGATCTTGATACGTTCAACGTGGTCCATGCCGTTGGAGCCGCGAACGTATTTCGCCAGATACTGGTCGATCTGCGGGTTGTTCAAATCGCGTGCGCTGGATGGCAGGTAGATCAGGCCGCTGGTCACGTTACGTTCGATAATATTTTTGATCTTGGCATAGGCCATCGGCGCCATCACGCGGTAGGTCTGCAGCGCGGCGTGATCCGGCAGCCAGGCGCCATTCACCCACGGCGTCGCTTCGGAACACATGGAGTCGCTCAGCGCCCAGAACATATTGCGCCAGGCGACCACTTCGCCGAGATCGGCCTGTACACCGCGGAACTCCATGGTGCCGGTACATTCCAGCGAGCGTTTGAGCAGGGCGGTGATGAAGTCGAGTTTGACCGCCAGGCGTACGCAGGCCTGCAGCGGATACATACGCGCAAAGCCGCCTTCCATCGTCCAGCGACGACAGCGATCGAAATCGCGATAGATCAATACGTTTTCCCACGGAATCAGTACCTTATCCATCACCAGGATCGCATCGTTTTCATCAAAGCGGCTGGAGAGCGGATAGTCGTACGGCGATCCGGTGACCCCGGCAACCATCTCATAGGAGGCGCGGGAGATCAGTTTGACGCCTTCGGCATCCATTGGCGCGACGAACATCAGGGCGAAGTCCGGGTTTTCCCCCATCACCTGCGCAGAACCAAAACCGATCATGTTGTAGTGGGTCAGCGCCGAGTTGGTGGCGACAACTTTCGCGCCGCTGACGATGATCCCGGCATCGGTCTCTTTTTCCAGCTTGATGTAGACGTCTTTCACTTCGTCGGCCGGTTTATGACGGTCAATCGGCGGGTTGACGATGGCGTGGTTAAAGTACAGGCCGGTTTCCTGAATGCGGGTGTACCAGTTGCGGGCGTTCTGTTCGAACTGGCCGTAGAAAGCCGGGTTCGCACCCAGCGCGCAGCCGAAGGCGGCTTTGTAATCCGGGGTACGGCCCATCCAGCCGTAGCTCAGGCGCGACCACTCGGCAATCGCATCGCGCTGCTGGCGCAGATCGTCGGCGCTTTTCGCCACGCGGAAGAATTTATGGGTATAGCCGCCGCTGCCGGTATCGGTGTTCCAGCACAGGGAGTCCTGCATTTCCGGTTTATGCAGCGCATCGTACAGCTGGGCGACGGAGGCGGCGGCGTTGCGGAAGGCCGGATGCGTGGTGACGTCTTTGACGCGTTCGCCGTAGATGTAAATCTCGCGGCCATCCTGCAGGCTTTTCAGGTACTCTTCACCGGTTAACGGGCGTTTCGCGTCTGTGCGGAAATCTTCAGGTTTCATAGGGGCCTCTTCAGTATTTATCGGAATATCCCGTCCTGCTTCGGGCTGCCTGTCTGGTGGCTGCCTGCGAATGATTTCGGGCATTAATGTTAAATTTATGTTTTGTTTTTGTTGTTCAATTGAAGCGGTTATTGCGTCATTCGTGAAGGGACGTTTGCGACAACGGCAGGTACTTTTCAGGGGGAGTGTGGTTCTGTGATCGAGGTGGTGTTTTCGCTGCAGAGGCCAGCCTTTTTCCCGGCGTAGCTACGCTGGCCGGGTGATGTCCCTGGCGGTATTTCGGCCGCTGGCGCTGCGCTTACCCGACCTGCGGGCCGTCGCTTCGCTAAGCGTAGCGCCAGCGGGAAATTAAGACACCGGTACTTTTTGCGCACGGTAGCTGCTGGGCGAACAGCCGACCTGGCGATTAAAAAAACGAGCGAAATAGGCGGGGTCTTTAAACCCCAATTGCCAGGCTATCTCGTTGACCGCGCTATCGGAAAACAGCAGCAGCCGTTTGGCCTCACGTAGCTGGCGGTCGAAGATCAACCGCTTCGGCGGTCGGTTGGCAAAGCGGCGGCAGATGTCGGTCAGCCGTGATTCGGTAACGTGCAGCTCGTTGGCATAGTCCGGTACCGCCCAGTGCTGGTGGTAGTGACTGTCGATCATCTGGTTAAAGCGCTGAAACAGCTTCAGCTCGCCGCGCATACCGCTGGCGGCATGATCGTCGAGCCTGGCGTTACGCAGCAGCAGAGTGAACACCGCCTGCGCCAGCAGCGCCAGGGTATGTTCGCGCCCCGGCAGCTGCGCGGTCGATTCGCGTTTAATCAGCTGCCAGTAGTGCGCCAGCGCCGTCAGTTCATCGGGTTTATCCGCCAGCGACAGACACATACCCGGCAGCCCGAACGCTTCCCGCGTTCCGGGATAGAGGACCTCCAGCAGCGGCCAGATCAGATCTTCGTGCACGGTCAACACGTGCCCGTCGCTGTCGGACTCGGTGATAAAAGCGTGCGGCACCGACGGCGGCGTCAGGACAAACAGCGGCGCCTGCACCGAATAGCGGTGATCGTCGAGCTGCAGTTCAATCTGCCCGGTATCGAGAAAGTGCATCTGAAAGTACTGGTCGTGTCGATGCGCCTGCATGTCGCGGCCAAAAAAGGCCGCCATGCGGGCAAACGACTGATAGTGCACATCCTCGGTCCCCAGACTCTCATCGTAATCTTTGTTGATATCGATATTAGCGATTGAGGGCTGACACATGGGCACTCCTTAATGACTTTTCTGGGCGGCGAGTCCTGCCTCAGCGGCGGCGTCTTCCCGCGCACTCATCGGAATTCGGGTCAGTACCAGCGCGCCGACGACCAGCAGTCCGGCGACAAACCACAGTCCGGAGCTAAAGCTACCGGTAGCATCACGCAAAATACCGATCAGCAGCGGGCTGACGGCGGATCCGATATTGCCGATAGCGTTGATGACCGCCAGCGCCACCGCCCGCGATTGCAGGCTGATCACCCGATCCGGGGTGGTCCAGAAAATCGCCATGGCGGTAAAAGAGCCCACGGAGGCCATAATGATGCCGATCAGCTGGATCAGCGCGTGGTGGGTGGCGGAGGCCAGCAGCCATCCGGCAGCGGCGAACAGATAGGGCAGGATGGTATGCATCTTGCGCTCTTTTCGCCGATCGGATCGCCGGCTCCACCAGATCATCCCGAAAATCGTACAGAACTGCGGAATCGCCGCCAGCATCCCGATCACAATGTTGCTACTGCCGGTGTTGAAGCTTTGCAGGATCTGCGGAGTCCAGATATTGATAGCGCTTAGGGTATTGGTCAGACAGAAGTAGGCGAGCGTGTACATCAGCACCGCCGGCGTCAGCACTTCCCGCAGGGTAGAGCGTCCGGAGGCTGGAATCACGGTGGCGCTTTCGCGCTCGCGTGCAATCATCGTTTTCAGCGCCTGCTTCTCCTCCTTATCCAGCCAGCTGGCCTGATCCGGGGTATCGTTGAGGAAGAACCAGGTCACCACGCCGAGCACCACCGACGGCAGCCCTTCCAGCAGGAACAGCCACTGCCAGCCCTTCAGGTTCCACAGGCCATCAAGCGCCAGAATATAGCCGGAGAGGATAGAGCCAAGCATCATGGTCACCGGCATCGCTATCATAAACAGGGCGTTGGCGCGGGCGCGGTGATAGGCCGGGAACCACCAGGTCAGGTAGACCAGGATCCCTGGCAGGAAGCCGGCTTCAGCGATACCAACCAGCATGCGCAGGATATACAGCGTATGCGGGTTGGTGGCAAACATCGTACAGGTTGACGCGATCCCCCACACCACCATGATCCCGGCGATCCAGCGGCGGGCACCGACCTTCGCCAGCATGATATTGCTGGGGATCCCGCACATCACGTAGGTGACGTAAAACAGCGTCGCCGCCAGGCCAAACATGGTGGAGGTCAGACCGAGATCTTTGCCCATCGTCAGCCCGGCGAAGCCGATATTAATGCGGTCCAGAAATGAGAAAACAAAAAGCACGAACAGGAAGGTGATAAGGCGGCGGAACAGCTTTTTGATCACCCGGTTTTCTACTTCAACGACTTTATTTTCATTGTGTTGCAGGGTAGAGGTTGTCATGATGCACTCCACATTATCCGTTCAGTAGACGGATTTATTGTTATCAGTTGTGGTGGTGATTGCGTCGGTAAACCGTGCTGCCAGCGCTTCTGCGCCGCGGGCCAGCAGGGTGGTATCGACACCGACGGCGACGAACAGCGCCCCCAGCTCGAGGTAGCGTTTCGCCAGCTGTTCATTGGCCATCAGAATGCCCGGGGCTTTACCCGCCTCGCGAATCAGGACGATGGCGCTTTCAATGGCCGCCTGCACCTCAGGATGCTGCGGATTACCGCCGAAGCCCATATCCGCGCTCAGATCCGCCGGGCCGATAAACACGCCGTCGACGCCTTCTACCGCGAGAATCTGCGGTAGATTTTTCAACGCCTCGCGAGTTTCAATCTGCACCAGCACGCACATGGCATCGTTGGCCTGATGGATATAGTCCGGAACGCGGTTCCAGCGAGAAGCGCGCGCCAGGGCGCTGCCGACGCCGCGAATACCGGCCGGCGGATAGCGGGTGGCTTTCACCGCCAGCTGCGCTTCTTCGGCGTTTTGTACCATCGGCACCAGCAGTGTCTGTGCGCCGATATCCAGCAATTGCTTAATCTGCACCGGGTCATTCCACGACGGGCGAACCACCGGCTGGCTGGAGTAGGGGGCGATCGCCTGCAGTTGGGTCAACACCGTTTGTACATTATTCGGCGCGTGTTCGCCGTCAATCAGCAGCCAGTCAAACCCGGCGCCGGCCAGCAGTTCGGCGCTGTAGCTGCTGCACAGCCCCAGCCACAGGCCGATTTGTGGCCGTCCGGCCTGCAGCGCCTCTTTAAACGTGTTATTCATCATCTTCCCCTTACACAAAGCGGCAGCTGATTGCGCCCATGTTGCCGTAATCGACGTGGAAGGTATCACCCTTACGCGCCGGTACCGGGCGGGTAAACGAGCCGCCGAGGATGATCTGCCCGGCTTCCAGCTGGACATCGTATGGCGCCAGCTTATTCGCCAGCCAGGCGACGCCGTTTGCCGGATGGTTGAGCACCCCGGCGGCAACGCCGGTCTCTTCGATCACCCCGTTGCGGTACAGCAGGGCGGAGATCCAACGCAGATCCAGCTCGTCGGGCTTAATCGGCCGCCCGCCGAGGATCACCCCGGCGTTGGCGGCGTTATCGGAGATGGTGTCGAAGACTTTGCGCGGGCGCTGGGTTTGCGGATCGATGTTGTGGCAGCGGGCGTCGATCAGCTCCAGCGCCGGGATCACATAGTCGGTGGCGTTATAGACGTCGAACAGGGTGCAGTTCGGACCACGCAGCGGTTTCGCCAGCACGAAAGCCAGCTCGACTTCAATCCGCGGCACGATAAAACGGTCGGTCGGAATGTCGCTACCGTCGTGAAAAAACATATCATCGAGCAGCGCGCCGTAGTCCGGCTCGCTAATTTGCGAACTGGCCTGCATCGCTTTTGAGGTCAGGCCGATCTTATGGCCCTTCAGCACCCGCCCTTCGGCGATCTTCATCTCAACCCACTCGCGCTGGACGGCGTAGGCGTCCTCAATGGTGATCGACGGATAATCCAGCGAGATCGCGCGGATCTGCTCACGTTGTTTTTCGGCCTGATTCAGTCGCTGGGCGATCAGGGTGCGGGTTTGTTTATCGAGCATAGTGGCTTCCTGTTACCTCGTTCGGTGTCGCGGTGTCGCGGTGTCGCGGCGCCGGGTGGCGCTACGCTTACCCGGCCTACGGTTGGTACATTGTTCTGGCCGTTGTCGACCCGGTGGCGCGCTATTTAAACAAGGCGTGGACATTATTCTGTTTGTAGTTCAGCGTCGGGTGCAGTTCTTCAATCTCAAATGACAGCGCCAGATAGCGGCTCTCCATCAGAGCGGCGAAGTGGCTTTTTATCAGCCCAAACAGCATTTCGCCGACCTCTTCACGGCTCTCCAGGCTACGCCCGCTGCCGATTTTCAGCGTCATATGCACGAAGGCGTAATCCTGCCTGCCGTCGGCCATCTGCCAGGTGTCCAGCCAGATGGCGCGGCTGCGGATGCCACCCAGCGGGAAGATGCCGGTAGCGGCCAGCGCCTGATTGACCTGGGCGAACAGGCCGGGTAAATCAGCCTGTTCGCGGATGTTGTCGGTACACTCAGCGATAAAATGCGGCATGGTGGCTCCTTACGCCTGGGCCGGAAGCGGGAACACAGCGTTGACCTGGCCGGTGCCGGAACTGGCGAACAGGTCGGTAATAAACTCCACCTTGCCGTCATATTTATCCCAGCCGAGCACGCCGAGCAGCATCACCGTGTCGTGCATATTGCCTTCGCCGTAGCAGTAGTCGGCATATTCCGGCAGCATGGTGCAGAACTCTTTGAACTTGCCTTCACGCCACAGCTTGACCACGCGTTCATCCATCTGATGATCAAACTCGCGGGTGTAGCTGTTCATCCCCTCTTCGGCGCGCTGGTCGTCGATAAAGCGGTGCGACAGTGAGCCGCTGGCGAAGACCGCCACGGTACCGTCATACTTTTCAATGGCTTTAACGATGGCTTCGCCCAGCTTGCGGCTGTCGGCAAAATCGTGAACCGTGCAGAACGCGGAAATCGACACCACTTTGAAATGCTTATCGCTGTTCATGTAGCGCATCGGCACCAGCGTGCCGTACTCCAGCTTCAGGCTGGGGATGTTGTGCGCTTTCGCCCGCACGCCCAGTTTGACCGCTTCGTCGGCAATCATCTGACCCAGCTCCGGGTTGCCGTCGTAGTCGTAGGTCATATCGCGGATAAAGTGCGGCAGTTCGTTGCTGGTATAGACGCCTTTGAAATGGTCGGCGCAGTTAATGTGGTAGGCGCTGTTGACCAGCCAGTGGGTATCGAAAACGATAATGGTATCGACGCCCATTTCTCGGCAGCGCTTGCCAATTTCTTTATGGCCGTCGATGGCAGCCTGACGACAACCATGATTTTTCCCCGGCAGTTCAGAGAGATACATTGACGGCACGTGAGTGATTTTGGCGGCTAACGCTAATTTGCCCATGCGGTGTTCTCCTTACATAACCTGAATAGTATGAGCCGCAACCCGCCAGGGTGCGGCTCGACGGATGACGGTTATACGCCCCATTTCGGGATCGGATGGTCACCCATGGAAATACAGACGTTTTTCATTTCGGCGAACACTTCAAAGCTGTACTCGCCGCCTTCGCGGCCGGTGCCGGAGGCTTTCACGCCGCCAAACGGCTGGCGCAGGTCGCGGACGTTCTGGGTATTGACGAACACCATGCCGGCTTCAATACCGCGCGCCAGACGCAGCACTTTGCTGATGTCCTGGGTCCAGATGTAGGACGCCAGGCCATACTCGATGTCGTTCGCCAGGCGCAGCCCTTCCGCTTCGTCTTTAAACGGCAGCAGGCAGGCCACCGGGCCAAAAATCTCTTCTTGCGCGACGCGCATGCGGTTATCGACGTCCGCCAGCACCGTCGGACGCAGGAAGTTGCCGCCTTGCAGATGCGCAGGCAGATCGGACGGCTTGTCCGGGCCGCCGGCCAGCAGGGTGGCGCCTTCCTCGATGCCGAGGCGAATATAGCCGGAGACTTTTTCCCAGTGCTGCTTGCTGATCAGCGCCCCGACCTGGGTATTCAGATCGGTCGGATCGCCGACGCGCAGGCGGTTAGCGCGTTCGGCAAAGCGTTTAACGAATTCCGGGTAGATGCTCTGCTGAATGAAGATGCGCGACCCGGCGGTACAGCGTTCGCCGTTGATTGAGAAGATGGTGAACAGGGCGGCATCCAGCGCGCGCTCGATATCGGCATCTTCAAAAATCAGCACCGGTGATTTACCGCCCAGCTCCATGGAGTACTTCTTCAGGCCGGCATTTTTCATGATGTTGCGCCCGGTGGCGGTACCACCGGTAAACGACACTGCGCGGACGTCGTGATGACGCACCAGGGCATCGCCGGCGCTGGCGCCGTAGCCCTGCACCACGTTGAGTACGCCGGCCGGAATACCGGCTTCCAGCGCCAGTTCGCCCAGACGATCGGCGGTCAACGGCGACAGCTCAGACATCTTCAGCACCGCGGTATTGCCCAGCGCCAGGCACGGCGCGACCTTCCAGGTGGCGGTCATAAACGGCACGTTCCACGGCGACACCAGCGCGCATACGCCGACCGGCTGCACGAGGGTGTAGTTGAGCATCTTGTCGTCAACCGGATAGGTCTTGCCGTTCATCTGCTGGCACACTTCGGCGAAAAACTCGAAATTGTGCGAAGCGCGCGGGATCAGCACATTTTTGGTCTGATGAATCGGCAGGCCGGTATCGGCGGTTTCCATCGCCGCGATCTCCGGGACGTTCTGGTCAATCAGATCGCCCAGGCGGCGCATCAGGCGCGCGCGCTCTTTCATCGGCAGGTTGGCCCATTTCGGGAACGCTTCTTTCGCGGCGGCAACGGCCTGATTCACTTCGGCTTCACCGCCGGAGGCGACTTCCGCCAGCACTTCGCCGGTGGCCGGGTTGGTGGTATGGAAATATTCTGCGCCCGCGACGTTTTTGCCGTTGATCCAATGGTTAATTTTTTTCATGACAGCTTCTCCTCATACGCTTGCTGGCTGATGATGCGGTTGACCAGGCGGCCGACGCCTTCGACTTCGACGATCGCTTCGTCACCCGGCACCACGTCGGACAGCCCTTTCGGCGTGCCGGTGGCGATCATGTCGCCCGGTTGCAGGGTCATGAATTCACTCAGGTAAGCGATCAGGAACGGGATGCTGAAGATCAGATCGGCCGTCGTGCCCTGCTGGCGCAGCTCGCCGTTGACCCAGGTGCGCAGAGTCAGGTTATGCGGATCCGGGATCGCCTCTTTGCTCACGATCCACGGCCCGATGGGGGTCAGGGTGTCGCGGCTTTTTACCCGCAGATTCGGCCGGTAGTAATTTTCCAGATAGTCGCGAATGGCGTAGTCATTACAGACGGTGTAGCCGGCGACATAGTCCATGGCATCGGCTTCGGCGACGCGGCGCGCGGTTTTGCCTATCACCACCACCAGTTCGGCTTCGTAATGCATGTACTCCACGTTGTCCGGGCGTACCGACTCTTGTTCATGACCGATAAAGGTGTTCGGCGCTTTGATAAAGACCAGCGGCTCTTCCGGCGGCTTAAACTCCAGCTCGCTGGCGTGGTCGGCATAGTTCAGACCCAGCGCGAACAGCGTTCCGTCGGCGGGAGGCAGCCAGCGAAAGTCGCCTGCTTGAAGCAGGGTGCCATCGGCGAGGCGAACCTGGTCGCGTTCATCGACCTGTACGTCGTAGCGAGCGCCTTGCCATTCAATACGTGCCTGTTTCATGCCAGCTCTCCTTCTGCAACAACCGGGTTTTCCAGCGCCGGGAAACCTTCGGCGAGGATCCGCACGCGATCGCCGGGCTGCAGCGTGACGCGGGCGTGAGGGGTGCCGATCAGAATGGCATCGCCGGGATTCAGGGTGGCAAACTCGCTCAGCGCGCTTAACAGTTCGGCGGCATTGCGCTGTAGATCGCCGGTATTCCAGCTGTCGGCCTCGCGGCCGTTGATTTCAGTGATGATGGTCAGATTGTCCACGCTATCCACCGGGGCGAGGGAACCGATCGGGCAGAAGCCATCGCGGCATTTGGCCTTAATCGCCGGGCGGTAAAAACTCTCTTCCGGCAGGCTGACGTCATTGGCCAGCGCATAGCCGGCGATAAAAGAGGCGGCGGCGTCGGCGGAAACCTTACGCGCGGTTTTGCCGACAATCAGCGCGACGGTTGCGCCGCTCTGCACGGTTTCACCCTGCGGATAGGGAATTGCCTCGCCGGCACCGATGACGGTATTGCGGGGTTTGATAAACCAGACCGCGGTTTTCGGCGGCGTTTTGTAAGGGGCCTGTTGGAACGCATCGCGCCAGGCGTCAAGCTGGCTGCGATGGTTGAGCGCAACGGCGAAGATGGTACCTTTCATTCACCACTCCTCTGGTACTGATGTCGGATGCTAAGGGATATTCATTAATATGTTAATGATCATCTTTTATTCCTTGTGGCGGGGTTTGGCAAACAGAAGTGAATGTTTTGTGATCTGATTAACAATAAATTTACAGTATAAAATTTTATATGTTATTAATCAGTTTGTTATGGTTTTTTGTTGTCTCGGCTGGTACTTTTCAGGTGCAGAAACCGGTTGCGTCATGGCAGGATAGGCGCTAATTATTAACTTATTAATAAACATAAGAGTGCGATGTTGAGGGTATGTGATGCATGATTCGTTAACCATTGCGTTGTTGCAGGCGCGGGAAGCGGCGATGGGCCATTTCCGACCGATCGTTAAACGCCATAATCTCACCGAGCAGCAGTGGCGTATTGTGCGCATCCTTGCGGAAAATCCGTCGATGGACTTTCACGATCTGGCGTTCCGCGCCTGCATCCTGCGCCCCAGCCTGACCGGTATTCTGACCCGTATGGAGCGCGACGGTCTGGTGCTGCGTCTCAAGCCGGTCAACGATCAGCGCAAGTTGTATATTTCGCTGACGCCGGCGGGCTACACGCTGTATGAAAGCGCGCAGGCGCAGGTGGAAGAGGCCTATCGCCTGATTGAAGCGCAGTTCACCAGTGAAAAGATGCAGCAGCTGACCGCGCTGCTGGAAGAGTTTATTGCGCTCGGCAACCGTCAGGGCGCCGGGCGCAGTGATGAAAGTGATGAGGAAGAGTAGATCAGCGCATCGTTCGGGGGTCGGCCAGCGCGATAAGGGTTTCGGTTCTGGCGGGAGAGAGCGGTTCGCGCGGCTGCGGTAGCGGCCAGCCGTACAGCCAGCGGGCGGTGGTCGCGCAGGTTTTCCCCTGACAGGCGCCCATTCCGCAGCGGCGGGTCAGTTTTGCCTGGTGCCAGCTATCGGCATCGGCTACTTCGCCGCAGCGCACATCTTCACAGCGGCACAGCAGGCTATCCGGCGTGGAGGCGTTTTTCAGGCTCTCTGCCAGGGTGAATGTGCGGTTGACCGCCTGAGCAAATGTCTGCCAGCGCTCGCGACGGGCAAAGTGGGCCTGGGCGCAAGCCTCGGCGTCAGCTGCCGCAAAGCCGGCAATTTCACCCTCTGCCAGCGCCAGTTCGCTGCCACCGAAGCCGGTGCATTCGCCCGCGGCGTAGATGTTGGCGACGCTGGTCTGCTGCCAGCGATTCACCGCTATTGCCTCGTCAGCTATCGTGCAGCCGAAGTGCAGCGCGGTTTCAATATTGGGTACCAGGCCGTAACCGATAGCCAGCCGCTGGCAGGCGATTGTCCGCTCTACGCCGCGAGCATCGCGCAGCGTAATGGCTTCAAGCTGCGTCTCGCCATGGGCGCGAATCACCTGACTACCGCTGAGATAGCGTCGCGGGGCGAGGGTGGCCAGCTGGCGAAGTTTTTCCGGCCAGCGCCACAGGCTGCTGCCAAAACGCAGTAAGGCGCTGAGCGGGGCCTGCTCAACAATTTGTCGAACTTCACCTCCGCTTTTTTTCACCGTTGCGGCCACCGCCAGCAGCAGCGGACCGCTGCCGGCAATCACCACCTTTTGCCCCCGCAGCGTCAGACCGTGTTTAATTTGCGCCTGTAACCCCCCGGCGCCGGTGACGCCGGGCAGCGTCCAGCCGGGGAAAGGCAGCGAGAGTTCGCGTGCGCCGCAGCAGAGGATCAGTTTTTGCCATTCGACAACCCCGCTGTCGTCGGCGGTTTCGAACAGGACGCGATGTGCCGAAGGGCGGGCGATAAGCCGGGCGCCGTTCAGCGAGGTGATGTTTTTCTCCGCGGCAACGGCTTCCCGGTAGCGGCGTGCCAGAGCAGGGAGCTGCACCTGCGGACCCTCGCGCCAGATCTGCCCGCCGGGGCGCGGATTATCGTCGAGGATCACGACCTGCTTACCGCAGGATGCGGCCGCCAGCGCGGCGGCGAGACCCGCCGGGCCGGAGCCGAGAATCAGAATGTCACAACGCAGGGTTTGCATGGCAGCTCCTTTCAATCGTCATTCCGGGCTGGCACAGCGTCTGGCAGGCCAGTACCCGCCGTCCGTTGACGGTCACCCGACACTCCTGGCAAATGCCCATGCCGCAAAAAGGGGCGCGGGGCTGGCCGCCGACGGCTATGCGTGTGGTGGGATTCGCCGTCAATGACAGCGCTGCCGCGACGCTGATTCCCACCGGCACATCGCGTTTTTCACCTTCAATCATCACCGGGATAGTCTGGCTCATGCGATAGCCTCTTTTTTCAGCAGGCGGGCCGGGAGCCACGCGTCGGGGGCTAACGGACTGCGTTCGCCCAATAGCTGGGCGACGAGTAGCGCCGCGCTGGCGGGGGCGGTGGTGACGCCGAGCCCTTCATGACCCAGCGCCAGCCACAGACCGGGACGTGACGGGTGGGGACCAATCAGAGGATTTCCGTCCTCTGATGCGGCGCGAAAGCCGCTCCAGCAGCGGATAATATTCAGCCCGGCGAGGGGGGGGCAGGAAGTGCCGGGCACGGTCGAGCATCTGTGCCAGCAGCGGCAAATCCAGCTGGCGTTCTGAGTGATCAAACTGCCGCGAAGAGCCGATCAGCAGCTGTCCGGTGGGGCGCGGCTGCACGTTAAACGCCACCGAGGTGCCGCCGCCGTGGGCGCTGGCGCCGTAGCCCAGTTCGACCAGCTGATGATGGAGTAACGGGCCGTAGCGGTCGGTGATCGCCAGCTGACCTTTCTTGGGCCGCAGCCAGTTTTCCCCCAGCAGCCCATTGGCGCCGAGGCCGCAGGCGACCACGATAGCCGGCGCCCGCAGCCGTTTTCCGCTGGTCAGCGTCACCGCCGGCTCGGCGATTTCCGTGGCGCCTTCGCTGAGACAGGTCAGGTTGTCTCCCGCGTCGGCGATAAACCAGCGCGCGACTTCAGGGGCATAGACGATACCGTCGCCGGGCACCCACAGCCCACCCTGCAGGCCGGCACGCAGCAGCGGTTCTCGCTGCATCAACTGTGTGGGGGTCTGCATCTCGCTGGAGACCTGATATGCGGCCATTCGCCGCTGCTTCTCCCGGGCAATCTCCAGCTCCTGGGGAGTTTCCGCCAGCCACAGAGTGCCGCAGCCGCGCCAGGCGCAGCGCTCGGGCATCCGCGGCGTGAGGGTGCGCCAGCATGCCAGTGACCAGGCGGAGAGCGCGAGTTCGGCGGGATCGTCATCCATACACACCAGATGGCCCATGCCGGCTGCAGTGGCGCCCGGCTGGCGATCGTCGAGCAAAATCACTTTTTGCCCGCGTTTCGCCAGCTGCCATGCGCAGGCGGCGCCGACGATCCCGGCACCGATCACGATGACATCGCCGTGGTTCACGACACGATCCCCCAGCAGAAGGGATCGTCCGGGTTGAGGATCAGCCGGGTATCGCCGCAAACCCAGGCTTCGCCGCGGATCGTCGGAATGATACCGGCGTCGCTGCGCGTATAGCTGGCGGTAAACTGACTGCCGATAATACTGGCCTGGCGCCAGAGTTCGCCGGGCTGCAGCTTGCCATCTTCGGCCAGACAGGCCAGTTTGGCGCTGGTTCCGGTGCCGCACGGCGAGCGATCCCAGGCTTTCCCCGGGCACAGTACGAAACTGCGGCTGTCGGCATCGGCGGCGTCGGCAAAGAGTTCGATATGGTCGATTTCGCCGCCGTCATCGCCGCGGATCCCGGCGGCTTCCAGCCCTGCACGTACGGCCCACGCATACTCGGTAAGCTGCGGAATTTGGGCGGGTTCGAGGGTGAAGGGATGATCGTTGATGAGGAAAAACCAGTTGCCTCCCCAGGCAATATCACCGGTGACGGTTCCCACCGATGTGCTGACGCTGAGCTGTTTTTTACCGCGCCGGGCCGGAACATTCTCCACCGAGATGCTGCCATCTTCATGTAGCGTTGCGCTGACGTTGCCCACCGGCGTTTCAATCAGATGGGTGCCAGGCTTGATGCGACCAAGCCATGCCAGCGAAGCGATAAGCCCGATGGTGCCATGCCCACACATGTTCAGAAAGCCGGCATTGTTGAAGAAAATCACCCCGGCGGTTGCCTGCGGTGAGACCGGCTTGCACAGCAGCGCCCCCACCAGCACATCGTTGCCGCGCGGCTCCAGGATAACCGCCTGGCGCCAGCGATCGAATTCGCGGGCGAAACGTTCGCGGCGCTCCGCCATGCTGCCGTTACCGAGATCCGGAAAACCGTCCACAATCAGGCGGGTCGGTTCGCCGCCGGTATGAGAATCAATGGCTCTGAGTTCAATGGGGTGACGTGGCGCAGTCATGGCTATCTCCGGAGGTTAATGATTTGTTTCATCATGCTGGCGCAACAGACCGCCTCCGGCTTGAACGCTTTCGCCAGAGAAAATGACGAAATCGGCACAATAAACGGCGGCGCCTGTTTATGAATGACATAGTTATTTCTTATTAATCATTCGCTTATTGCTGTGGTAAACCGAAAGTCGCGATCGCGCCAGCGGCGTACTCAGGGGAAAATATAAACCGGAGTCAGGATCGCAAAACGCGGTATTGCCGCTTGATGTGTTACCAAAAGGTGAATAAATATCCTCCCGTCACCCGCCATGAGGAAGCCTTATGTTCTGTGTTACTGCTGCTGCTTCGGAGCACGCTCCGGTTGAGGATACGGATCTGGCCGTGGATGAGCTGAGCCAGATTTGCGAAGGGCTGGCGCGCCAGCGCCCGGAAAACATGCCATCGTTGCTCAATGCGCTGGCGCTCATCGCGCCGCTGCTGAACGCGATTCCCCATGTGGTTTTTTTTATCAAAGATGCCCAGGCGCGCTACCTGCTGGCGAACCTGACGCTGGCTCGTCGCTGCGGCTTTAAAAGCGTCTCCTCGCTGTTAGGCAAAACCTCGGCCGACGTCTTTCCATCGGCGCTGGGGCAGGGCTATACCGAACAGGATCTGCGGGTGTTGAGAGAGGGGGTGACCCTGCGCGACCAGCTCGAAATGCACCTCTATAACGGGCGTGAACGCGGCTGGTGTCTGACGCAAAAGCTGGCGCTGCGCGATGTTCACGGCCAGGTGATCGGCATGGCAGGGATCTCGCACGATCTTCAGGAGGCGCATGCCCGACATCCTGCCTGGCAGCGGCTGGCGATCGTCGATGATCATATTCGTCGCCACTACCATCGCCCGATCACCATGGAAGAGCTGACCGGGTTAAGCGGCATGTCCGTGGCGCAGATCGAACGCTATTGCAAACGGATCTTTCACCTCACGCCGCGGCAAATGATCCACAAGGTCCGCCTCGAAAAAGCCACCGAGCTGCTGGCGGGAGAGACGCCGATTACCGATATTGCGCTGCAGTGCGGCTATACCGATCACAGCGCCTTCAGCCGTCAATTTAAAGCGATGACCGGCTCCACGCCGCGCGATTTTCGCCTGACGCTGGCGGGATAATCGTCGGCTCACACTTTTTGCGACTGTGCTAATTTCGTCATCGTATTGGAAGAAAACCGACAAGCCGCCGGGTCCATGAAACGTCAATCTGTCAGTGAAAATTCACCATTCATTCACTTTGACTTAACAAAATGACGACAAGGAACCGAGCATGAGCAAAAAAGCGATTCACTGGAGCGGCGTATTTCCGGCAGTCAGCACGCAGTTTCGTCAAGATTACTCCCTCGATTTAGATGCCACCCATGCGGTGATGAAAAACCTGGTCAGAGACGGCGTCTCCGGGCTGGTGGTGTGCGGCAGCGTCGGGGAAAACACCTCGCTGACAACCGAGGAAAAACTGCAGATTATTGAAGTGGCGAAGGATGCGGCGGGCGGCAAAATTCCGGTGATCGCCGGGGTCGCCGAGTTCACTACCGCGTTTGCGCAGAAGATGGCGAAAGAGGCCGAGCGCGTTGGCGTCGACGGAATTATGGTGATGCCGGCGCTGGTCTACTCCTCGAAGCCGCACGAAACCGCCGCCCACTTCCGCAGCGTGGCCACCGCCACCGACCTGCCGATTATGGTTTATAACAACCCGCCGATTTACAAGAACGATGTCACGCCAGATATCCTCGCCACCCTCACCGATTGCGACAATATCGTCTGCTTCAAAGACTCATCCGGGGACACCCGTCGTTTCGTCGATCTGCGTAACACCGTCGGCGACCGCTTCGTGCTGTTTGCCGGGCTGGATGATGTGGTGGTGGAGAGCATCGCCGTGGGCGCGGAAGGGTGGATTTCCGGCATGTCGAACGCTTTCCCGCGCGAAGGCGAAACCCTGTTCCGTCTTGCCGCACAGAAACGCTATGACGAAGCCATGGCGCTGTATCGCTGGTTTATGCCGCTGCTGCACCTCGATGCGCGTCCGGATCTGGTGCAGTGCATCAAGCTGTGCGAAGAGCTGCTGGGACGCGGCAGCGCCGTCACCCGTCCGCCGCGTCTGGCGCTGGAAGGGGAGACCCGTCAGCAGGTGGTGAACATCGTGGAACAGGCGCTGGCGACGCGTCCTGTGCTGCCGGACGTGGGCCTGTGAGGCGGGGAGCGACGATGAGCGAAACAGAAATGACGGTGGGTCGGCAGTTTATCGCCGGGCGCCGCGTCGCCAGCGGCGAAGCCACGCTCCTCAGCCTGAAGGCTGCGGACGGCGAGGCCACCGGCCACCGTTTTTATCCGGCCTCCCGGGAGGAGGCCGCACTGGCGGCGCAGGCGGCGGCGCAGGCTTTTGCCGCCTATTCCGGAACCTCGCCAGAGACGCGCGCGCGCTTTCTGGAGACCATTGCCGATGAACTGGACGGGCTGGGCGAGAGCTTTTTTGCCATTGCCCATGCTGAGACCGCGCTGCCGCTGGCGCGTTTACAGGGCGAGCGGGCACGCACCAGCGGTCAGCTGCGGATGTTTGCCGGTCTGTTACGCCGCGGCGATGTTCTGGGGGCGCGCATTGATACGGCGCTGCCGGCGCGTCAACCCTTACCGCGAGCGGATCTGCGCCAGTATCAGGTGGCGCTTGGCCCGGTTGCGGTATTCGGCGCCAGCAACTTTCCGTTGGCCTTTTCTACCGCCGGCGGCGATACCGCCTCGGCGCTGGCGGCCGGTTGCCCGGTGGTGGTTAAGGCTCATCCCGGACATATGGCAACTGCAGAGCAGACGGCGCAGGCCATTGTGCGGGCGGTGGAGAAATGCGCCTTGCCCGGCGGGGTGTTCAACATGATTTTTGGTACCGATATCGGGGCCGAACTGGTGCGCCATCCGGCGATTCAGGCGGTGGGATTCACCGGCTCGCTGACGGGGGGGAAAGCGCTACTCCAGCTGGCGCAGCAGCGCCCGCAGCCAATCCCGCTGTTTGCGGAAATGTCGGCGATTAATCCGCTGATTATTCTGCCCCAGGCGCTCGCCGCGCGCGCGGCGTCGCTGGCCAAAGATCTGGTGGCGTCGTTTACCCTCGGCGGCGGGCAATTTTGTACTCGCCCAGGGTTGATTCTGGCGCTCAAGGGCGAAGGGCTGACGCGCTTTACTGCCGCGTTATGTGAACAGGTTCAGGCCGCGCCCGCTCAGGTTCTGCTCAATGCGCCGACCCTGCAACACTATCGCGCCGGTGTCGAGACGCTCGACGCCTGTCCGGGTGTGCAGCGGCTGGCCAGCGGTGAAGCGGCCGGCGGCCCGCGGGCGCAGGCGTTGTTGTACCTGGCGACGGCGGAGGCGTTCATGGCGCCGGATAGCGTGCTGCAAACCGAGGTGTTTGGCCCGCTGTCGGTACTGGTGGAAGTGGCGGACGAGACGCAGATGATGGCGCTGGTCAGTACGCTGCAGGGACAGCTGACGGCGACGCTGCATGCCGATGCGGACGATCGTCCCCTGGCGGCGCGTCTGCTGCCGCTGCTCAGCGATAAAGCCGGACGGGTGCTGTTCAACGGCTATCCCACCGGCGTGGAAGTGTGCGATGCGATGGTGCACGGCGGCCCCTGGCCGGCCACCACCGACGCGCGCGGCACATCGGTTGGGACCCGGGCGATCGAACGTTTTCTGCGGCCGGTTTGTCTGCAGAACGCCCCTGCCGCGTTGCTGCCGCCGGCCTTGCAGGATGCTAACCCTTTAAACCTGCTGCGCCTGGTGAACGGCCAGTGGACCCGGGAAGCGATTTCCCCCTCATGTTGACGGAAGGGCATCACGATGACTATTCACACTACGCATAACAGTCAAACCCGCGTTGCTGAGTCGGGTAAGTTTAAAAAGCAGCTGACCTTAACCGATCTGACGTTTATTGGCCTGGGGGCGATTTTTGGTTCCGGCTGGCTCTTTGCCGCCAGCCACGTCGCGTCGATTGCCGGGCCCGCCGGGATCGCCTCCTGGGTGATCGGCGGCTTTGCGGTTTTGCTGCTGGGCATCGTTTACTGCGAACTGGGGGCGGCGCTGCCGCGCGCAGGGGGGATTATCCGTTATCCGGTCTTTTCGCACGGTGAGCTGATGGGGTATCTGCTCGGCTTTATTACGCTGATTGCCTTCTCAAGCCTGATTTCTATCGAAATTGTCGCCGCCCGTCAGTATGCCGCCGCCTGGTTCCCGGCGCTGACCCAGCCGGGATCCAGCTCGCCGACTCTGCTGGGCTGGGTGGTGCAGTTCCTGCTGCTGTGCTTTTTCTTTGCGCTTAACTACTACAGCGTCAAAACCTTTGCCCGCTCGAATAACTTTATCAGCGTGCTGAAGTTTCTGGTGCCGCTGCTGGTAGTGATTACCCTGTTCACCTTCTTTAAGCCGGAAAACCTGCATACTCAGGGGATTGCGCCGTTTGGGATGTCCGGGGTGGAAGCGGCGATCAGCGCCGGCGGGATTATCTTTGCCTATCTGGGGCTGACGCCGATTATTTCCGTTGCCAGCGAGGTTCAGCATCCGCAGCGCACGATCCCGGTGGCGCTGATTCTGTCGGTGGTGCTATCGACCATTATCTATGTGCTGCTGCAGCTGGCGTTTCTCGGCAGCATTCCGACGGAAATGTTAAGCGGCGGCTGGGCGGAAGTGAGTAAACAGTTCTCGCTGCCGTATCGCGATATCGCTATCACTCTCGGTATGGGCTGGCTGGCCTTTATGGTGATTAGCGACGCGATCATCTCCCCGAGCGGCACCGGCAATATTTACATGAACGCCACGCCGCGCGTTATCTACGGTTGGGCGAAAGCCGGAACCTTTTTTAAAGCCTTTACCCACATTGATAAAGAGTCCGGCATTCCGCGTCCGGCCCTGTGGTTGACCTTCGGTCTGTCCATCTTCTGGACGCTGCCGTTCCCCTCCTGGGAGCAGCTGATCAGCGTGGTCTCGGCCGCGCTGGTGTTGAGCTATGCGATCGCGCCGGTGACCGCCGCAGGGCTGCGCCGTAACGCGCCGGATCTGCCGCGTCCCTTCCGCGTGCGGGCGTTCGCGATTATTGGACCGGTGTCGTTTATGATCTCCGCGCTGATCGTCTACTGGTCCGGCTGGACCACGCTCTCCTGGCTGCTGGGGCTGCAAATCGTCATGTTTGTGGTCTACATCCTGTGCAAAGGCAAAGTGCCGGTACATACCGTCAGCCTGGCGCAACAGGTGAAATCCTCGCTGTGGCTGATCGTCTTCTATGCGCTGATCATGCTCTTTTCCTGGTTGGGCAGTTTTGGTGGTACTAATGAGATAGCTCACCCCTGGGATACGGTGCTGGTAGCGGTGATGTCGCTGGGAATTTATTACTGGGGCGCGCGCAGCTGTCTCCCCCAGGCTAATTTTAGCGGAGACGAAGAAGAGTAGAGGAGAAGGTCATGGAAACGGTAACCCTGTCGTTACCCGAAGCTTATGCGCTGGCGATGCGGGCGCTGAGCGCTAATGGATTCAGCGAGGATCACGCGGCGGCGGTAGCACGCAACGTCACCGGCGGGGAGCGTGATGGCTGCGCTTCCCACGGCCTGTGGCGGCTACTGGGGATCGTGGACACCCTGCGTAAAGGTAAGGTCTCCCCGGATGCCGAACCGCAGATTGACGATCGGGCGCCGGGGATTGTGCGCGTCGATGCCGGCGGCGCGTTTTCGCTGCTGGCGTTTGAGCGGGCACTGCCGCTGCTGGTGGAGAAGGCGCGCCGCAGCGGTATCGCCGCGCTGGCCATCAACCGCTGCGTGCATTTTTCGGCGCTGTTTGCCGATATCGAACCGTTGACGGATGCCGGCCTGGTCGGGCTGGCCTGCACGCCGGGCCATGCATGGGTGGCGCCTGCAGGCGGCAGCCTGCCGCTGTTTGGCACCAATCCTGTCGCCTTTGGCTGGCCGCGGGGGGATAAGCCGCCGTTTATTTTTGATATGGCCACCAGCGTGGCGGCGCGCGGCGAGATTCAACTGCATCAACGTGCCGGGAAAGCGTTGCCGAAAGGATGGGGGATTGATCGTCAGGGCCAGCCGACTACGGACGCCGGAGCGGTGCTGGCCGGGGCGATGCTGACCTTTGGTGGCTATAAAGGATCGGCGCTGGCGGCGATGGTCGAGCTGCTTGCCGGGCCGCTGATTGGCGACATGACCAGCGCGGAATCGCTGGCGTGGGACGGTGGCGCGGGCGGGCTACCCTACGGCGGCGAGCTGATTCTGGCGCTGGATCCGCAGCGGTTCCTCGGTGCGGAGGCTGATGCACATCTGGCTCGCGCGGAGACGCTGTTTAACAGCATGCAGGCGCAAGGGGCGAGACTCCCGGGCGAACGGCGCTATCTCTGCCGCCAGGAGAGTGAATGCCAGGGCGTCACCATTAGCCGTTCGTTGTTTGATGAGATTTCCGCGTTGAGCGAGTAGTTGAACCGCCCGCGGAGTTATCGGGGCCTTGGGCGACAGGAGAGCGGTGGTTTCTGGCAACCGAATAAGACGTCAGCCGCTAACCGTAAACGTCATCAGAACAAGGTGTCCAGCTCCTCGAGCACGTTGTACTCGTCATCCACCAGCAGCAGGGTTTTCCACTTATCGAAGGTCAGACACGGATGAGAGGTGCCAAACAGCACAATATCGCCGACCTGCACATCGCAGCCCGGCGCCAGGCGCAGCATGCAGTGCTGATCCATAATCCCGACGCTGACTATCTCGTCGGCCTGCAGCGGTAATGCTTTGCCGTGGCGATAGTGGGCGACAGGCTGTGGGAGTCCGGCATCGAAGGCGCAGTCGCGCTTGCCGAAATTGACCACCGCGCGATCCGCCTCCGGGACCGACTGCACCATCGCCATCAGCTCCAGCGCAGAGGTCAGGTCGCCGCCGAGATCGCAGGCGATCGGATCGCGGGCGATCAGTTCCTGCCGGGCAATCTCATAGATCCCCATATCATGAGTGATGTAACAGCCCGGTCGGATCACCACCCGGCAGCGATCCGGCTTCTGTGCGGCCAGCCACACGTTGCACACCACGTCATACCAGACGGTCCCCGCGCCGGTCAGAATAAACTCACCCTCAACCAGCGGCGCCATCTGGCAGGCGAGCCCGGCGGCCTGACGCAGCAGCGCTTCAACCTGCGGCTGCGGATCGTCGCCGTGCAGCACCCCTTCGTACAGTTCCAGCCCGCGAAGCGTCAGGCCCGGTAGCGTGGCGACCTCCTGGGCCAGCGCCAGCGCCGCGTCCACGCTCCGGCAGCCGCAGCGCCCGCCGGGAACGCCCAGCTCAATGAGAACATCCAGCGTTTGCTGGCGCGCGCTGAAGAACGCCGACAGAGTGCGGGCATTCGCCAGGCTATCCACGCAGCAGAGAAAATCCACCGCCCGGTAGTGGGCCTTCAGTTGTGAAACCACCTGCATGTTGGCCTGACCGACCAGCTGATTGACCATTAAGACGCGCTCAATTCCGCTGGCCATCGCTGCGCTGGCCTGCCAGGCGCTTCCCACCCCGATACCCCATGCTCCCGCCCGCTGCTGGGCCTGAAAAATCCATGGCGTCATCGTCGTTTTCCCGTGCGGCGCCAGCGAGACGCCGCGGGTATCGGCATAGCGCTGCATCCAGGCAATGTTATTTTCCAGCGCTGTTTTTTTCACCAGCGCCGCGGGCAGGCAGACCTCTTCAGCCAGCAGGTTGGCCGGGCAGGCCATGACGGCGGATTTATGCGGGACAAGCGTATCGGAGTGGTATTTCATAACACTATCCTTTCAAGGTTCAGGTACGGGTTTTAGATGGGTATCATATATAACTTGTTGATATTAATTGTTTTAATACTTAAATATTATCCGTTGTGAATAAAAGTATCACAAAATGATCTGGGTTTTGCGTAGTTTTCCACTGTTTTTTCACCTTGTAAATGGTTAACTTGTCGGCATAGTCGAAAGGGAGTAATTGCAAATGAAGGTTGACTGGCTTTTCAAGAACGTCACGGTGATTGATGGAAGCGGCGGACCGCAGTATCGCGGCGACGTGGCGGTGAAGGGCGATCGTATTGTCGACATCGCGCCGGCGCTGAATGTGGCGGCTGACCGCGAGATTGACGGCGAGGGGCGCGTGCTGGCGCCGGGGTTTATTGATGTGCATACCCATGACGATATCAACGTCATTCGTATTCCGGAGTATCTGCCAAAACTGAGCCAGGGCGTGACGACGGTTATTGTCGGGAATTGCGGGATCAGCGCGGCGATGGCGACAATGCGCGGCGATGTTCCTGATCCGATGAACCTGCTGGGTGAACAGGCGCAGTTTATCTATCCCACCGTTGAAGCATACGCGCACGCTGTGGAAGCGGCCCGGCCGTCGCTCAACGTCGGGACGCTGATTGGTCATACCGCGCTGCGTAATAACCATATGGACGATCTGTTCCGTCCGGCAACGGAGGGCGAGATTGCCGGGATGCGCGTCCAGCTGCGCGATGCGTTACGCCAGGGAGCGCTTGGCCTGAGCACCGGGTTGGCCTATGCCAGCGCTTTCCAGTCCACCACCGAAGAGGTGATGGCGCTGGCGGAAGAGCTGGCGGCGGAGAAGGGCATTTATACGACCCATCTGCGTTCTGAATTTGAACCTATTCTGGATGCTCTCGACGAAGCGTTCCGCATCGGGCGTCACGGCAACGTCCCGGTGGTGGTTTCACATCATAAATGCGCCGGGGCAAAGAACTGGGGACGCACGCGGGAGACGCTGGCCTTCTTCGATGAGATGCGCCAGCGCCAGGAGATTGCCTGCGACTGCTACCCGTATTCCGCCAGCTCCTCAACGCTGGATATGAAACAGGTCACCGATGAGTTCGATATTGTGATCACCTGGTCGGAATCCCGGCCGGAACAGGCGGGAAAAACGCTTAAGCAGATTGCCGATGCGTGGCAGATGAGCCTGCATGAGGCGGCGGCGCAGCTGATGCCTGCCGGGGCTATCTACTACAACATGGATGAGCAGGATGTCCGGCGGGTGATGCGTTATCCCGTCACGATGATCGGCTCCGATGGGTTGCCCAACGACCCGATGCCGCATCCGCGTTTATGGGGCGCTTTTCCCCGGGTGCTTGGCCATTACAGCCGTGATGAGCAGCTGTTTCCGCTGACCACGGCGATTCACAAAATGACCGGCCTGTCGGCAGCGCGCTTCCGGCTGGCGCAGCGCGGGCTGGTGAAAGTCGGTTATTTTGCCGATCTGGTGCTGTTCGATCCGCTGACGGTGCGTGATGTGGCCAGCTTCTCCGACCCGAAACAGCCCGCGGAAGGGATCGAAGCGGTGATGGTGAACGGCATCATGAGCTACGGTAGCGATAAAAAAATTACCGGGCGCGCAGGGCGTTTCCTGCGTCGCCAGATGGACTAAGGAGCGGAATATGAGTATCAAACGTTATGGCGTTGAAGGCGGGACCGGAACCGGCGGGCAGCATCTGCCCTTCGCGCGGGCGGTTGAAGCCGGGGGCTGGCTGTATGTCTCCGGCCAGACGCCGATGAAAAACGGGGAAGTGGTAGAAGGCGGCATTGTTGAGCAGTCGCGGCTGGCGATTCAGAACTGCGTCGATATCATGACCGAAGCAGGCTACAGCCTGGCGGATGTGGTGCATGTGAAAGTGATTCTGACCGACTCACGCTATTTCCAGTCATTCAATAAAGTGTTCCGCGAGTTCTTTGCTGAGAATCCCCCCGCACGCATTTGTTGCGTTGCCGATCTGGTGGTGGATTGTAAAGTCGAAGTGGATGTGACCTGCTATAACGTCGCTCGCGTGTAAATAAGAATTCCCCACCGCCGGGTGGGGAGTGACCCATAAAAATGTGACAATCGTGCCAAATTGACTCCATCAATCGGCGCGAGCAGGGTTGCTTTGCCTTTTTTCTGGCATCGTTACGATTAACTCATAATATTCAGCGGTACGAATATTATTTATTACGCCTGGATGTGAGCAATGAATAATATGTCATTCCTGATTTGGTTTTCTGTTTATGCCTGCGCCATGATTACCTTAGGTTGGTATGTTTCTCGCAAGCAAAAAAACGGTGATGATTTTTTACTGGGCGGCCGCTCTCTGCCGATGTTTCTGACGCTGGGTTCGACGGTGGGCACCATGGTCGGCACCGGTTCGAGCGTGGGTGCCGTGGGCTTTGGCTACAGCAACGGCTGGGCGGGGATGCTGTATGGCCTCGGCGGCGCGGTGGGCATTTTACTGGTCGCGTGGTTATTTGCGCCGGTACGTAAATTTCGCTTTATGACTATGAGCGAAGAGATGTCCTATTATACCGGTGGCAGTAAAATTATTAAAAACCTGGTAGCGATCCTTATTTTTATTGCCTCAATTGGCTGGCTTGGCGCGCATATATTAGGTGGCGGGCTCTATCTGGCATGGGCCAGCGGTATTGATATTAATGTCGCCAAAGTCATTATCGCGCTGGCATTTGTGGTTTATGTCGGTATTGGCGGCTATTCCGCGGTCGTCTGGATCGATACGGTTCAATCGATTGTGCTGTTCGTGGGTTTTATTTTGATGGCGATTTTTGCCGTCCAGCACGTGGGCGGCTGGAGCCATATTCAGCAGGCCGTCGACCCGGCAGCACAGAGCCTGTTTGCCGTCGATAAACTCGGGGTGCTGCCCGCGCTCTCGCTGGCGATCGTCATTGGCGTGGGCGTCCTGGCGACGCCGTCCTATCGTCAGCGTATCTACTCGGCGAAAACCGTCTCCTCCGTGCGCCAGTCCTTCACCATCACCGGACTGCTATACCTCGGTTTCTCCTTCCTGCCGGCGATTATCGGCATGGCGGTGTGGACCATGAATGCGAACCTCGAAAACAGCGGTTTTGCCTTCCTGTTTGCCACTCAGGTGCTGCCGCCGGTGCTGGCGATGGCGATCCTGATTGCCGGGATGTCGGCCAATATGTCCTCCGGCAGCTCTGATGCGATTGCCGCGGTGTCTATTATGCTGCGCGACCTCTATACCCTTGTGACCGGCCATATGCCCGCGCCGGAGAAAGCGATTCGTCTGTCGCGAATGTTCCTCGTGCTGGTTATTGCCCTGGCGCTGGTGTTTGCGCTGACCTCTAACGACATCATCAGCTACATCACCAAAATGATCTCGATGATCATGTCCGGCATGTTCATCTGCACCATGCTCGGCCGTTTCTGGACGCGCTTTAACTGGCAGGGGGCGGTAGCCGCTCTGGCTGGTGGGGCTGGGGCATCGGTGGCAGTGCTGATGAACAGCGACTGGCTGGCCTTCTGGGGCAATCCGTGTATCCCGTCGGTACTCACCAGCCTGGTCGCGTCGGTGGTGGTGACGTTGATCACGCCGGCCAGCAGCATGAGCCGGGAAGAGGCGCTGGAGATGATCACCCGCGAACGTGAAAGCCGTCCGGCGGCACCGCCGCTGCCGATTGGCAAACGCCATCCGTCGCAGAGCTAAGGGAGGCGTAATGAAGAGCTATATTGCCGTCGACTGGGGCTCGACACAGCTGCGCGGCTGGCTGATTCGCGACGGAAAATGCGTGGAGACAATGCAGCTTCCTCTCGGGGTCTCGCGGCTCAACGGACAATCGCCGGCGGAGGTTTTCCACCGGTATCTGACGCCGTGGCGTGCAGCCGCGGAGCTACCGGTAGTCATGGCCGGAATGATCGGTAGCGATGCGGGCTGGCAGGCGGTGCCCTACCTGGCCTGCCCGGCGGCGATTGATGAACCGGGGCGTCAGCTGTTTGCCGTTGCTGACGGCGTGTGGATTGTTCCCGGCCTTAAGGTAGAACAGCGCGGGGATTACAACGTGATGCGCGGGGAGGAGACGCAGCTGCTTGGCGCATCGCAGATAGCGCCGGCGACGTGCTACGTGATGCCGGGTACGCACTGTAAATGGGTGCAGGTTGAACGGGGCGTGGTGCGCCACTTCGCCACCGCGATGACCGGAGAGCTGCATCATCTGCTGCTTAGCCAGTCGCTGATCGGTAAACAGCTTCCCGACCAGCAGGCGGATGAGGCGGCATTTACCCTTGGGCTGGAAAAGGGGAGGGAGGCGCCGTCGCTGGTGGTTGACCTGTTCGGCGCCCGCGCCGCGCGGATACTGGGCGCGCTGTCGCCGACATCGGTCAGCGACTATCTCTCAGGTCTCCTGATTGGCGCGGAGGTGGCGGCGCTCCGCGAACGCTACCGCGCGACGCACATCACGCTGGTGGGGGAACCGGCGCTAAATGAACGCTATCGTCGGGCGATGGCGGCCCACGGAGTGACGGTCAACTGCTGTCGCGGGGATGAGGCATTTCTGCGCGGCATCGCGAGGATTATCCATGAACACGTTTAAACTGGTCGCGATTTTGCGCGGCATTGGTCCGCAAGAGGCGGCGGAGCATATTGAGATGCTGATTGACGCCGGCTTTCGCTATATCGAAATCCCGCTCAACTCGCCGGAGTGGCAGCGCAGTATTCCGCAGATGGTGGCGCAGTTCGGCGCCCGGGCGGTGATTGGCGCAGGGACGGTGCTTAACGTCGGGCAGGTTGATATCCTGGCGCAGGCCGGGGCGAAGCTGATCGTGACGCCCAATACGCAGCCGGCGGTGATTCGCCGGGCGGTCGAGCAGGGGATGCTGGTTTGTGCCGGCTGCGCCACCGCGACAGAGGCCTTTAGCGCGCTGGAGGCCGGGGCACAGTGGCTGAAGATTTTCCCTTCATCCAGCTTTGGCCCGGACTATATTCGTGCTCTTAAGGCGGTGCTGCCGCCTGACGTGCCGGTGCTGGCGGTTGGCGGCGTGACGCCGGAAAACCTGGCAACCTGGGTGCAGGCCGGCTGTTCGGGGGCGGGATTAGGCAGCGATCTCTATCGCCCCGGGCAGCCGCCGGAACAGACCCGGGAGCAGGCCAGACGCTTTATCGCTGCGAGCCTGGTTTAATCACCCAGCGGCTGACGGTCGACGCCGCCGCGGTGGCTGTCGAGCGCCAGCTTGATACGGCGCAGCCGATCTTTCGCCTGCGGTTTGTTGGCCATCGCCAGTTCGGTGGCCAGCACATCCACCATCGCCAGCATGGCATAACGGGACGTGCTGGGTTTGAAGATATAGTCGTTTTCGCGTACCAGCAGCGGTAAGACGAGGTCCGCCTGATCGGCCAGCGGCGTTCCCGCTGGCGTAATCGCAATCACTTTCGCGCCGTACTGCCTGGCGATAGCCGCGCTTTCAATCATCTCTTTGGTATATCCTCCGAGCGACAGGACGATCACCACGTCTTTTGGCGTCACGGCGGAGCTCATCATCCGTACCAGCAGGCCGTCGTTCTGACTGACGACCGGCAGGCCGAGGCGGAACAGGCGGTACTGGATCTCCTGGGCGCAGATGGTTGAACCGCCGCCCATGCCGATGGCCAGAATTTGCCGCGCGTCGCTCAGCCAGGAGACGGCGCGCTTCAGCGCCTCAATATCCAGCGCCCGGCGGTTGGTTTCCAGCACGCCGATGATGGATTCGTAAATGCCCTGCACGCCTTCGAGATCCGGCACATCGAGAATAAAGCGCTGACCGACAGCCAGAGACTGCGCGAGCTTCATCTTCAGCTCACGGACATCTTTGCACCCCAACGCCCGGGCGAAACGGGTCACCGAAGCCTGGCTGGTGTTGGTCAAACGGGCGATTTCGGCGATGGGTAACTCTGCCGCCGCGGCGACATCATCGAGGATAAACTGGGCGATGCGCTTTTCGGTGACGGTCAGTTCGAGAAAGCGATCGGTGATGCAGGAAATGATATCGATCGAGTAGGCCATAGGGAGTACCAGGCGGTAAAGTTAGCATGATACTTTGTACCATATTCACCCCATAAACACAGCCCTGGCCGGAGACGACTTACAGCGTCAGGCGCATGGCGCAGCGCGTTTCCGGCGGCAGACCGTGCTCCGTTTCCAGCGCCCTTTTTGCCGCCAGTCCCGCCGGCAGCCTTAGCTCGCTCAGCATTGAAAACCCCAGGCGCGTATAAAACGGCGCATTCCACGGCACGTCGCGAAAGGTGGTGAGGGTGACCGCCGGATACGCCGCCTGCCGGGCGCTCTCAATGACCTGCTCCAGCATCATGCGGCCAATGCCTCGCCCCTGCCACGCCTGATGAACGGCGATCTCGACGATAAACAGGGCATCGTCCAGCGGTTCGGTCAGCAGGAAGCCTATCGGTCGTTCATCGGCCACGGCCAGCAGGCTATGGTCAGTTTCAAGAAACAGGCGGTGGCGCTCGGGGCTTATGACTTCGCTTTCCGCCAGCCAGGCCAGCGCCGGAATCTGGCGAAAAGACTGGGCCGCCGAGCGCTCAATCGCGGGCAGGAGAGGAATGTCGTTCTCCTGAGTCAGGCGAAAAGTCGTTGCGGCGGTTATAGTGTTATTTTTCATCGCTTCAGCATAGCAATTTTCGGGAGAAATGCATGGCATTGATAGCCGTCCCAGCTACCGGTTTTAGCAGCGAGCAGTTAAGCACGATCCTCAGCGACTGTTTTGAAGATTACCTGGTGCCGGTTTCACTGCCGGTGGCGGTGTTCGTTCAGCGCTTCGGTTCCGAGGGACTGAGCCTGCTCGACTCCTGCGTCTGGCTGGATGGCGGGACGCCGGCGGCAATCGCCATCGTGGCCCGGCGCGGCGATGAGGCGAGACTGGCGGCTTTTGCGGTGCGTCCGGCCTGGCGCGGCAAAGGCATGGGCCGTCGGCTGATGACGCCGCTCATGGCCTCGCTGCGGGAGCAGGGCGTGCGGCGAATGTGGCTGGAGGTGATCCGCGAAAACTATGCGGCGGTGGCGCTGTACCAGTCTTTAGGCTTTGTTGTACATCATGGGCTGTGCGGATTTGTCAGTACCCGGGCAGAGGATACCGCGGCGGCGCTGGAAGAGGGGGATGTGCTCCCTCTGTTGCGCAGAGCCGGAGCGGAGATCAACGGTCGTCTGCCGTGGCTGATGGATCCGTTGACCTTCGCCACGCTGCCATGCCGGGCGCTCACTCTGAACCAGCAGGCTTTTGCCGTGCTGGCAACCTTAACCTCCACGCCGCAGCTACAGTTTTTGTGGGTTGAGCCCTCCGTTCGCGGCCGCGGGCTGGCGCATGAGATGCTGAGGGCGCTGGCCCGCCAGTTCCCCGGCCTGAGTACTTCGGTGATCATTCCCGAATCATTTACGCCGCTGTTTAGCGCGGCAGGGTATGCGACCCTGGCGCTGAAGCAGTATGAGATGTGCGTGGAGTTCAGCGGGTTACCGCCTGCCGAATGCTAGCGAATGCGTGAAGGCGCCCCGGTTCAGGTCATGAGCCGGGGCGCGGCAGCGTTAACCGTCGCTTTTTACCACTTTAAGATCCACCATGCCGATTCCCAGCTGACGCGGCGCGTGGCCAAGGATATTCCCTTCGTTGGTGGACTGCGGATCCGGCGGAACGATAATCAACGTATCGCTGCGCGACGGATTGTCGAAATGCAGAGTGGTGGTGGAAACCTCGTTGGCCAGGGTGAGGATTTGTTCGCTGTTGCCCACGCGGACCGGGATCGGTTTATTGGCGTTCGGCCCGTAGGCTTTGGCGGTAATCACCAGATCGAATTTTTCCGGTAGCGGCTCTTTATATTCAATCTTCACCTCGCTGCCGAGCTGGGCGTTAGACCAGCGGCCCCACGATTCCGGGCGGGAGATCCCGCTGAACTGCCTGACCTCTTCCGGCGCGCCGGCAACGTTAAAGACAAAGCTGTCGGCTTTGTAACGAATATCGTTATCGACGATCTTCAGGGTATCGACGTTGCCTTTGTAGCGCTGCATATCGATAACGGTATCTTTAAACGCCGTTTTTCCCTGCCACCGGGGCTTATCAACATGCTGCACCTTCTGTTCGCCGCCGAGCTGGCCCTGGGAAACGCACCAGTCGGTGGAGAGCGCCAGCTCAGAGGACCACAGCTGGCCCATTTTGTAGCAGCGATCGATCCACACGAAGTTATCCCGTGGGGCAAAATCGGCCAGCTGGAAGCGCAGCGGGGCGGAATATTCACTCTCCGGCAGCGGCTCAACGCGTTTATCGGATACCCGCAGCAGCAGCGGGAGGCGGAAATGGCTGCCGGAGAATGAGATCGTGTTCTTTTGGCTGTCGATGGTGAAGTTTTTCATCTCTTTCGGGAAGTTCCACAGGCGGATGATATCCGGTTTCCAGGCCAGCACTTTCTCTTTCATATTCATGAAAATACCGGACAGCGATTGCCCGGACAGGCTGCTGCGGCCCAGACCGATAAAGTTATCGCCGCCAAGGATGTCCAGCACCGTGGCGCCGTTGTCCATGGTGTTGCGCTTCACGGCCAGCGTCTCCTGCTGCGGCTGGTCGCCGCGCAGAACAAAGAACAGGTTGCTGCGATCCTGTTTGTTGAGATAGTCCCAGGCGGTGTTTTTCATCGCCAGATGATCGGAAGAGACCACGATGACCGTATTTTTGAAATACGGAGAGGCTTTGATTTTCTCAATCAATGCCGCGATATGCTCCTGACTACAGGTGACCGCGCTAAAGGAGAGATTCTTTTTCCCGCCGATGTCATAGCTTTTACGCTGGCAGGTGCGGGAGATAAAACCGTCCGGATGATGGGTGTCGACCGTCAGCGCAAAGAGCGAGAAGCGTTTGCCGGATTGAGAAAGTTCTTCGAATTTTTTCCAGGTTTCATCCAGAACGGTGTCATCGTAGAAGCCCCAGTCATTGCGGTAAGCGGGGTCGGCAACCGTGGTTTTCAGCTCTTCAGCGCCGTACAGGTAGTCAAAACCGTGTGATTTCAGGAACACATCTTTGCCGGCGAAACGCAGGTTGGCGCCCTGTACGAAATAGTTTTCATAGCCGGAGTTTTTCAGAATGTCGCCGAGGCAGATATTCTGCGGGAAGAAGCTGGAGACCGAGGCGGAGGCGTTGCCTTCAAACGGCGCAAACAGAGGAATACCGCACTGGGAAGCCACCATGCCAGCGATGGTGTAATCGGTACCCGGAAGCTGGGTGGTGTTGCTGAAATCGAGGCCTTCGTTTTTTAGTTTGCCGAGTTCGGGCGTCAGATCGGGAAAGGCGTCGTTATCAAAATAGGTGCGTTCGAGGCTTTCCCCGTAGATATAGACCAGGTTCAGCTTCGGGTTCGGAATGCTCTTCGCCGGCTCTTTGTAATAGGCGATAAAATCGGGATCGCCGTCGCGGGACTGCGATTTGACCAGTTCGCTGATTTGACGAAACGCCGGGCTGGCATCCACGGAGGCCAGCGCCAGAACCAGCGCCAGCAGGCTGTAGCCGAAATGATGAGGATGGTGGCGGCGACGGCGCAACACCCATCCCAGCGCGCTGAATACGGTCACCAGCGCCGCTACCAGCCCGACGCCGGGAAGAATGTATTTACTGACGCCAGCCCCGGTCAGGCTGTTGGTCAACGTATAGAGGACCGCGTCGTTAATACCGTCCCCGGTGAAGTAGTCGCTGGCATAGAGGGTAATATTAAGCACCACAAACAGCCCCAGCACCGTTAACGTGGCGGCAAACCACCAGGTGTTACGACCGGCTTTTAAGGCATAAATCACCACCGAGGTGAGGAACAAGGCGATGGATAACAACTCTGACACAATTCATCCTCATTAGCGCCAGTTGACCGCTGGCAGGATAGACTATTTTCCACGCTACACTGTAATTGCAGTGCCATATGGCTGCAATTGTAGAGTCATGAAACTGTGCAGTAGTTCAGAATTGGTTTAGAAATGGTCGTTTTTGATCGGGGTCACATCCCTGAACAACGAGGATCGTGTGCTGAAGAATGACGAAAATCATGGCTGGAGCCGCGTTAACAGCGCTAAGGCGTTAAACGCGGCGTCAGTGAAAAAAATCAGGAGAGGAAGTTAACGCCCTGTTTTAAGACCAGATCGCAGGCTTTGGTTTTCACTTTCTCCGCCAGCGGGCTGCTGCCGAGCGTGTTGAGGTTCAGCTGCTGACCGCTATTATTGCTCAGAAGCCCCTGCAACCCTTCCAGATAGCTGGTGTCCTCTTTCTGTTTTTCCGGCGTGCTGAGGCCGAGTTTATCCAGAACCTGATTTTTGACGTTTTCCGTGTTGGTGACCGAGGCCAGTTTTTGTTTGGCGCAGTAGGACATAATCCCGGCGGCATTGTTCATGCTGCTGGCGGTCAGGGACTGACTGCCACCGTTCAGCAGGCTGGTCAGCGAAGACATCGACAGGGCGCCGCTTTCCTGAGAGCCGCTCTGGCTGCTAAGCTGGCTGGCGGCGCTGGAAAGAGAGTCCTGCCAGGAGGCTGCGTGGGCGCCGGCGGCAAAAAAAACGCCGGCAATCAAGGCGGTGCGGAATAAGAATTTTGCAGATTTCATCAGTGTACTCATCATGGTTACTTAAGCATTTCTGCAGTATAACCCCGGCAGAGTTCGGAAATATCTTAATACTCTTTACCGGTGACCCGATGACGATAGCTGTCCCAGTTGAAGATGACCCACAGGCTGTTGCCAAGACGCATACGATCCATGACGCGCTCGCCGAGCAGCTTGTTCATCTCGTCCATGTTGCTGTTGGTCAGCATCCCGGTCGGGCGCTTTGATGAGGAGCGGCGATCGACTATCTGGTTGATGATCACTTTCTCGTAGCGCGACTCCGTCTGCATCCCGATCTCATCGATCACCAGCAGATCGACCTTGCTCAGATCGTTAAGGAGCTGTTCTTCGCTGGTTTCCCGATTGCCAAACGTCTCTTTCATCGCCGACATAATATCAGCGACGGTGATGATCAATACCGATTTCCCGCGGAGCAGCAGCTCGTTGCAAATGGCGGCAGCCAGATGGTTTTTGCCGGTGCCGGGTTTGCCGGAAAAGATAAAACTGGCGATGTTGCCGTCAAACTCTTCAACGTACTGGCGTGCTCTGGACAGCGCGTTCATCTGGCCTTCGCACTCGACCCGATAATTTTCAAACGAACAGTTCTGGTGCAGCGGACGGATGCCGGAGCGGTTAAACGTCCGCTGCATTTTCATGGCGCGGTTTTCGCGCTCCAGCGCTTCAGAACGCAGTTTGCCCTGCTCTTTTTGCCAGGCCAGCAGCTCTTCGCCGGTTTTAAACGCCGGTTCGACATGGGCTGGCATCATTTTTTGCAGACGCTTCATCAGGTCGCCAACGTTTTTCATGCTCATCCTCTGAAACCTCGTGGAATATGGCTATCTGGTTCGCTGACCGTATTCACATCGCGCCGCGGCTGGCCGCCGTTGCTGGCCCGGCCGATCTGTACGCTGCGCGCCAGCTTTTGCTGCCATTGCACATGATGAAAGACTTTGCCTTCCGCCTGCCAGTAGGCGACAAACGCCGCCAGCTCTTCCGGCGTCACCGGTTGGCTGAGAGCGATGCCCCACAGCGCGGCCATGCGCTGGAAATCAGCGTCCGGCTGCCAGTCGGCATACATGGCGAATTTCCCCACGGGGATAGCGGTTGGCGCTGCGCCGGGTTCGTCGAAAAACTGCGTATCGAGCGCAACATCGCTGCCGGGGCGAGCCAGTTTTGCTTCCAGCTCCAGCAGCTGCGCCAGACGTTCCGGCGTGAGCGCGTAGAACGCTGGGGCATTGTTAGCAAAAACGGCAACCGCGCCGCTGGCCGATTTTGCGAGAACGGCCGCATGGTCCTGAATAAAATCATCCAGGCCGCTAAAATCGGTGGTTAATATTCGCGAAGACATAACACTATCTCAATTCTGAACAACAATAGAGAGGGGTAATCGCCCCCGGATACCTGTCGTTTTTCAGGTGCTTCATTGCTGACTACGGGTGTTAATCCGACCCGCTGGTTTCAGGCAGCGTATCGGGATCCCCGCGGCTGTCGCAGTAAAGCAAACTGAAATCCATTGGCTATAGTAGCACAGCGTCGGGCCAAATCCCTGCTATACCCGCGGGCGCTTACGGTACAGCCAGAGACCCGGAATGGAAAGACCGATAGAGAGGGCGCCAACGATGGAGGAAGCCTTGAGGAAATTACTCAGCAGCATGATCATCATCTCTTCCGAGTAGCCAAAATGGCTGATTTTCACCGCCGAGATCATCGCCGTATAGGCAGAAATACCGGGGAACATCGGGATCACGGCTGCGACGGTGAAAATTTTGGGATGCGCCAGGTACCAGCGGGACCATTGAATGCCGATGCTGCCAACCAGCAGAGCGGCGAGGAACGTCGCCCATTCAATATTGAATCCTGCGGTCATCATCACCATACGCGAACCGTGGCCGATCGCTCCCAGCAGCGCACACCAGCGCAGCGCGCGCTGCGGTACGTTAAACACCATGGCAAACCCGGCGGCCGGAATGGCCGACAGCGCCATATCCTGAAGCAGCGCGCACAGATACGAGATTATGCCCATCCGCGTAGCCCCCACATGGTCATTGCCATCACCACGCCAATGCAGGTGGCCAGCGTCAGCAGGCTGGCCAGCGCCCAGCGCGCCAGGCCGGTATTGATATGCCCTTTAAACATATCCGCAACGGCGTTAATCAGCGGGAAGCCGGGCACCAGCAGCAGTACGCTGGCGGCCATCGCCACCGTTGACGTGTTGGTAAAGGCGGGAAGGCGCAGCATCAGCCCGGAGATGGTGGTGGCGACAAAGGCGGTGATACAGAAGTTTATCTGCGGATGCATCGAGCGATGGGTCAGGAGCTGGCGAATATACATGGCGATAGTGCTGGCGCAGAAGGTGACCAGCGCACCGTCCCAGCCACCGTTGTTGAGCTTGCAGAAACAGGCGCAGGAGAGCCCCACCATCAGAACCACCAGCCAGCGCGGATAGCGCAGCGGCTTAATCTGCGTAAAGCGCTTCTCCACATCTTTATAATCCAGCAGCTTATGCTCGGCCATAATCACAATATGCTGCACTTCCGTCACCACGTGCATGTTAATGCCGCGATCGATGTTTTTACGCGTAGAGGTCAGGCACTCGCCGTCTTTAATCGTGGTGAGCACAATCGCATTCGAGGAGATGGCGCTTTCAACGCTGTCCATGCCGAGCGCCCGCCCCAGACGAGTCGAGAGCTCCTCAACCAGCGCGCTCTCTGCGCCATGCTGTAACAAGAAAAGTCCACACTGAATACATAGTCGCGTAATTGTGCGCTGAACTGCCCGATCTGCTTGCATAAATACCCGCTGTCCGTCACATCCGATGCCGTCATGTCTGTTGTTACTTTAACCTGAACTCGCGCTTTCTCTGAGGGGGACCGGATCAAACAATGTGCAAAAAGTCGCCGCAGGCGGCCGAAATAGAATTTGAACTCCGCCACACTTTCTTAAAACTGTTGAAAAGTGCATTTTTTGTACGAATTTTTGCCTTCTTTTTCTCGTCCGGGTTATCAAAAATGCAGGAGAGAACTTTTATTAAACAAAAAACAAACAAATAATTAACCATCGAGCGTGAGGCAATTCTATGAAAACACAGGTCGCGATTATCGGGGCGGGCCCCTCCGGGCTGCTGCTGGGACAACTGTTGCATCGAGCCGGGATCGAAACCGTTATTCTCGAGCGGCAAACGCCGGAATATGTGCTGGGGCGCATCCGGGCGGGGATTCTGGAAAGCGGTACCGTCGACCTGCTGCGAGAGGCCGGAGTATCGCAGCGCATGGATGCGGAGGGGCTGGTGCATCATGGGGTTGAGTTTTTATTTGAGGGGCAGCGGGTACCGGTTGCGCTGACAGAGCTGACCGGTGGCAAAAGCGTGATGGTATACGGCCAGACCGAAGTGACCCGGGATTTAATGGCGGCGCGTGCTGACTGTGGAGCGCCGGTTATTTATGGCGTCAGCGACGTGACGATTCAGGATGCGAAGAGCGATCGGCCGTCAGTCTCCTTCGTCAGCGGCGGGGAAACCTGCCGCCTCGAGTGTGATTTTATTGCCGGTTGCGATGGTTTTCACGGTGTCTCGCGACAAAGCATCCCGCGTGACATTCTTAAAGAGTATGAAAGCATCTGGCCGTTTGGCTGGCTGGGGCTGCTGTCGGACACGCCGCCGGTCAACCCGGAGCTGATTTATGCTCACCATGAGCGGGGATTTGTTTTGTGTAGTCAGCGCTCACTAACAAGAAGCCGCTACTATCTGCAGGTCCCGCTGAGCGACAAGGTTGAGGCATGGTCGGACCAACGTTTCTGGGATGAGCTGAAACGCCGTCTGCCGGATGAGCTGTCTGACAAGTTAGTGACTGGTCACTCACTTGAGAAAAGCATTGCACCGCTGCGTAGCTACGTGGTGGAGCCGATGCAGTACGGGCGGCTGTTCCTGGTGGGCGATGCGGCGCATATCGTGCCGCCGACCGGAGCAAAAGGGCTGAATCTGGCCGCTTCCGATGTGAACTATTTGTGGCGCATTCTGCGGGAGTATTATCACCGCGGTCGCACCGATCTGCTGGCGAGCTATTCTCGTTTTGCTCTTGATCGGGTGTGGAAGGGGGAACGGTTCAGCTGGTTTATGACCCGCCTGCTGCATGATTTTCCGCAGCAAAGCGAGTTTGATAAAAAAATGCAGGCGGCGGACCGTCGCTATTACCTCGGATCGCGCGCCGGGTTGACCACCATAGCGGAAAACTATGTGGGTTTGCCCATGGAGCGTGTGGCGTAGGGAATCAACAGCTGGAGTTGTCATGCAGGCCACCAATACCGTTCCCGTTTTTAAATTGTATGGCGAAGAGCGCGACTGGCCTACGCCCGATCTCCTGCACTGCGAGTCGATTTTGCAGCGCAGCAGCCTGTATGAGTGGCATATCCGCATGCATCAGCATGCGGAGATGGTGCAGCTGCTCTATTTGCATAAAGGCAGGGCGGAGATCGAAATTGAAGGGACTACCACCGTGATGACCGAATCCTGTATTCAGGTGGTGCCGGCGTTGTGCATTCATGGGTTTCGTTTTTCACCCGGCACGCAGGGCTATGTTCTGTCGCTGGCGCTGCCGTTGCTCAGCCATTTTGAACGCCAGTTTGGCCGCCAGCTTGATGTCCTCGGCCAGCCGCAGTGCGTGCCCGTTAAGCACTCCCGCGGGCATATCCGTGCGCTGTTTACGGCATTACGGGAAGAGTATTGCGAAGAGCTGGATGCCCGGGAAATGATGCTGCACTCGCTTTTAGGGGCGCTGCTGGTTTGGCTGAACCGGCAGTGCCGCCCGACGTCGGTCGCCGAAGGGAAAGCGGAACGAAAGCGCAGCGTCATGCGCCATTTCTCTCGTCTTATTGAAAGTCATTACCGCGAACATCTGCCGCTGGCGGAATACGCCCGCCAGGTTGGGATGTCGGCGACGCACCTCAATTATTTGTGTCGTGAATTTCATGGCTGCAGTGCCTTAGGGGTTTTGCACCAAAGACTGATGCTGGAGGCGCGGCGTAATTTGCAATATACCACGATGACTGTGACTCAACTTTCTGATTATTTGGGGTTTTCAGATGCGACTTATTTTTCCCGTTTTTTTCGTCGCTATAGCGGCGTATCGCCAAAAACATTCAGGAATGAAATTAAATAAAATATGATGTGACAGGTTTTGCGTAATTCTTTCTAAAGTCTGCTTTTATTTTTTCTAATTTATTGTTGCTCTTTATGTATGCTAATGTCGTTTATTGCTAAGGCCAGCAATGCAATTCCCCACACTAAAATTGGTACAGAGCGTAAGGCCGAAACGTTCGCCAGGGGTGACACGGATTCACCTGGCAAAATAATATTATGGTTGCCAGGGGGGCCATCTGTTTTATGCCAGACGTGAATCTTCTACAGAAAACGGAGGGTTTATGTTACCAGGACATGATCAGTGCGGCATCATCATCAGCAAAATACCGGTTATGCAGTCCGGCTTAAAAACCATCACCAGTGAATGTCTCCCCGACTATATATTCAGCTGCTGCCGTTCGCCGGAGGAGCTCACGCTAACCGAACTGGGTCGAACCCGGCAGGTTATTGTCGACCTGTCCGGTGACCTCAGCCAGCCTCAGGAAGTTTGTGAATATTATTGTTTTTTAATGAGTCAGTATAAAGATATTCACTGGGTTTATATTGTCGGGCGCGCCAGCGATCGCGCGGCCCAGATATTTTTAGTCCGTGATAACAGTACATTAGTTTCCGACATGGCGCCGGTGGTACGTTTAGGCGCAGCGATATGCGCGGCAGAAGCGAGGTGCCCGGAGGATGTGTCTGTCACGAATGATAAAGCGACTTTTCTCAATACGCCAACCGATACGGTATCGATGAGCCCGGAGATGATAAGCACGCTGACTTTATCTGAGCGCAAGGTTTTACGGCTTCTGGCAAAGGGCTGGGGAATTAATCAAATAGCCTCGTTATTGAAAAAAAGTAATAAGACGATTAGCGCGCAAAAAAATAGCGCTATGCGCCGTTTATCTTTGAATGGCAATGCGCAGATGTATGCCTGGATTAATAGTGAACAAGGGATGAAAGAGTTGAATATATACTCAGAACATGGAGAGCTGCAGGAATGGAGAAGCGTAGCGAAGCGCAACGCATTGCTGTCATCGAACCGTGCGTAATGACGGAGACGGCGCTTCGTTTTATCTTAAACGATCGTTATAACGAAAATAGTGGCATTCATTTTTTCAAAGATGTTCAGTCATTGACGCAAACGATGAATATCAGGCAGGTCACTGCGATTATTTTTTCGCTTTCCGGTCATCGTCAGCTGCGACTGGAAAGTTTGCTTTTTTTTCAGGAGGCTGCTTATACCCATCCAAATATTCTGCGAATTATTCTGGCGAATAGCGGAGCAGAGCGTGACTTAATTACTCAGCTGGTGCCATTCCAGCTGCACGGCGTTTTAAATAAAGCCTGCGGCCGTGAAACGCTGCAGGAGCAGCTATTTCGGCTACTTGAGCAACAAATAGCCCCCCGTAATGAACCTGCCAGCCGCAAGGCGCTCTACGGTCATCGCCTCAGTTCTATGGAGCAAACAATTCTTCGCTATATAGCCTGTGGCTATTCATTGTCAGAGATAGCGGTGCAGATGGAGCGGAATATCAAAACCATTCGCGCCCACAAGTGCAATGCGATGGCCAGGCTGGGTATCAGCTCCGATCTCGGGCTGCTGAGCGCAGCCGATATTCTGATTCATTTCCCGCCGCCATGCTGCCAGGACGCTGCGGGGGAAGGGATAGCGTAGCCGTGCTCCAGGTATGCTACTGGCAAACATCAATCCAGGTCGCTTCGGTCAACTGCGCCATTCTGTCCGGTGAAATGCGCACTGCGCTATGGATAGCGCCTGCTGCCGGTAAGACTTCCGGGTACTGTTTTAGCGAAATATCGCAGTAGATCGCCAGCGGATTTTCCAGCCCGAAAGGACACACGCCGCCCACCGGATGCCCGGTCAACATCACGACCTCATCACTGCTGAGCATGCGCGCTTTCGCGCCAAATGCGTCCTTCAGTTTTTTATTATCCAGCCGGGCGTTGCCGCTGGCGACAACAAGGATGACCTGTTCTTTCACTTTTAACGAAAGGGTCTTGGCGATTTGCCCGGGTTCGACATGATGCGCGGCGGCTGCCAGGGCAACGGTAGCCGTACTTTGATTTAGCTCGATGATGTCGATATCGGGGGCATGTTCGGCAAAAAACTGCCGCACGGACTGCAGGCTCATTGGGATCTCCTGATTAATGACCGATTTAATCTGTCACAAGGCCGGAGGAGTGTAAATATTGTTGATTGAGAATCAGGAATTATTCCAATTTCTGGATCTTCTTCACAATCACCGTAACCGGTTACTGTAACCGGTTGCTGTTCTGCTCGCTCAGATGAATACTGGATGGGTAACTTCCCTGTATCACATATAACAAAGAGCCGTGTATGAATCGTGCTGACTTGAACAGTATAGAGAATGGAATGGCCGGCGTGGCTGTCCGTTCACAGAACATCTTTCATCACAACGGCAGAATAATCGTTGTTGGGCCAGTATCTAAAGCCTGTCAGGAGGGCTGCTATGTCTGCTAACCATGCTGCGTTTAATCTGATATTTCGCTTTGTAGAAAATTATATAAGCCCTGTCGCCGGGCGAATCTCGTCGCAGCGCCACGTGATGGCTATCCGTGACGGTTTCATCTCGGCAATGCCGTTTATGATTGTCGGGTCATTCCTGCTGGTCTTTGCCTACCCGCCGTTTTCGCCTGATACCACCTGGGGGTTTGCACGCGCCTGGCTGGATTTGGCGAAAGAGTTTGAAGGGCGGATTCTGACGCCGTTTGATATGACGATGGGCATTATGTCTATCTACATTTGCGCCGCGATCTCTTATAACCTCGGCAAGCATTATGAGAAGACCCATCAGCTCGATCCCTTCATGTGCAGCATGTTGTCCATTATGGCTTTTCTGCTGGTGGCGGCGCCAAAAACGAACGGCACCCTGCCGGTCGATAGCCTCGGCGGTACGGGGATTTTTACGGCGATTCTGGTGGCCGTGTACTGCGTTGAAATGATGCGTTTCCTGAAGGCGCACAATATCGGTATTCGCCTGCCGGATCAGGTGCCGCCGATGATCAAAAACTCCTTTGATCTGCTCATTCCGGTGCTGGTGGTGGTGTTGACGCTCTATCCGCTCAGCCTGTTTATTCAGCACCATTTTGACATGCTTATTCCGCAGGCCATCATGGCCATCTTTAAACCCCTGGTATCCGCAGCGGACTCGCTGCCGGCGATTTTACTGGCGGTGCTGATCGGCCATCTGCTGTGGTTCGCCGGGATCCACGGCGCGGCGATTGTCTCTGGCATGCTGCAAATGTTCTGGCTGACTAACCTCGGGATGAACCAGCAGGCGCTGGCTCAGGGCGCGCCGCTGCCGCATATCTTTATGGAGGCGTTCTGGACCTTCTTTATTGTTATCGGGGGGTCTGGCGCCACAATGGGCCTGGTCTTCTGCTATCTGCGCAGCCGGTCGGCGCATCTGCGTTCAATCGGTCGGCTGAGCGTCGTGCCAAGCCTGTTTAATATTAACGAGCCGGTTATTTTCGGCACGCCTATCGTCATGAACCCGGTCTTCTTTATTCCGTTCCTGCTGGCACCGATGGTTAACGCCGTATTGGCCTGGGCGGCGATGAAGCTGGATCTGATTGGACGAGTGATTTCAGTTGTACCGTGGACGGCTCCGGCGCCCATTGGCGGCGCGTGGGCATTGGGCTGGGATTTCCGGGCGGCAATTCTGGTGGTTATTCTGGCCTGCGTCTCCGCGATTATCTACTTCCCGTTCTTTAAGGTGTATGAGAAACAGCTGTTGGCGCAGGAGGCTGAAGAGGCTCAGCGTCTGGAAGAAGAGAGTCAGCAGACAGCATAAGATAACCGGCGGGCGGCCCGAATGCCGCCCGCCGTGAATGGCATTATTTCAGCGTGCAGTCTCCGCACTGAAGAACGTCTGGCAGACGATTACGTTGACAGCAGGTGCGGCGCACCAGCAATCCTTCCCGCAAAATCACCGTTCGCCACAGCGGATTGTCCTGGCCATCAGCAAACTGCTTTTCAAAGAAGCAGTGTTGACGCAGGGCGGCAACCTGTTCGTCCCCCAGCAGCGCTTTCATTTCTCCCAGATACCAGTTGATCAGATAGCCGGTATTACTCCAGATAAGCTTGCCATTGATATCACCGGTCGCTTCCAGCGCCTGTACCACCGGCAGCAGGGCGTGGGTCACCAGCGTTTCCATACGCGTTTGCGGCGAATGGGGTCTGGCGGAGGAGTCTGCTTTGACATCGATCCAGAAGCAGGCCGCGCGGCCCGTTTCATGAAATTCAACGCGAAAACGCTCCGGGGCAACACTGATGGCGGTCTCTTCACTCAGCAGCGCCAGCATCAGCGGTGGCACTAGCAGGCCGATATACCATTGCGCCCAAAGTGAGAGCAGCGGTTTCTGTTCACGTGGCATCGTCGGCTGGTTGCGATAGATATGATCGGACCAGGTTGCCAGCAGAGAGCTGAGTACCGTGGGCGTTGACCATTCTGCGAGCGTCAATGCGCAAGACGGGGCCTCTTCATCAAGGCGAAGAAAATCCAGCAGATGGGGACGAAGGGTGGTGATTTTTTCCCGAATCGCATTCGCCAACGCATCTTCGGCCGGCAGCAACGGAGCCTGCCAGATGATGTCATTGCGGAATGAAACAGAACGGTAAGCCATCAAATCGCCAGATATGAATCTAAATGATAATGATTAGTGATACTAGTTAGTTGTCCGGGCGATGGCAAGATATTTGTCTGCGTCGCGTGCGCTGTACCACGCGGCGGCGGGATCAGCTGGCGAGGATAATGTTGCGTCCCTGGCCCTTTGCTTCATAGAGCGCCGTATCGGCTCTTTTCAGGGCGCCATCAATATCGGAGTCCATGAGGGGCGTCATGCCAATACTAATGGTGACATTGGTGGCGACGCTTTCATTAAACATATGGGGAATTTTCAAATCGTAAACCTGCTGGCGGATACGCTCGGCGGCCAGCGAAGCCGCTTCCGCCGTGCTGTTTGTTAACAGCACCATAAACTCTTCACCGCCAAAGCGCGCGACGATATCACGCGATCGTACGGCATTGCGAATCGCAGCGGAGACCTGAATCAATGCCTGATCGCCCATCATATGACCATAGTGGTCGTTGTAGGCTTTAAAGTGGTCAATATCCAGCAGCAGCACATGATGGTCACTGTCACTCACCGCCAGAAGGGTATCCAGGCGGTTCTGCAGGCCGCGCCGGTTATATAAACCGGTGAGAGGGTCCAACATACTCAGATCGTTCAGGGTGTTGCGTTCCTGCAGTAATTTATCCATCAGCCCCTGGGTGAAGGCATCGCTGCGTTTTTGAATGATGCTCTGCAACATAATGCCGGCAATGGGGAGCGTGAGGCAATACAACATACGTAACCACTGTTCACCTTCGGCAAGAAACAGACAGGCAATAAACGTGGGTAAAGAGTGCAGGGTAAAGGCAATGATATTATTGGGGAATGCGATAGCGCCAATAAACAATATGCTTAATAACGCAATGACCAGAAAGTTAAAATGAGGCACCGGCAGTAACAATGCTTTTTCCGTTATATGCGACGCCCACAGCACACCAAATATCAGAGAAATAAAAGGAATACTTATTTTACGCCGTGAAAATTTCCAGTGCCATAGCGCCAGGGCGGCGCTGAGTATAACGATCAGGGCGCAGGGAAAGGTAAAGCTGACGGGGGTATAGAGCGGACTGATTAGCGAGAAAACCGCAGAAATAAAATTCAGCAGCAAAAAGAGCCGTAAGGAATATTGATATTTTTTATCATAATGTTTTTGCCAGGATTGTGCAGTCATATTGGGCGTGTCGTTATTAGTCATTAAATTTCAAAATGATGGCTGCCAAAAATGAACGATGAAAAGCACTGCACACAGTGCGGTTTTTTGCGAAATAATCAAATATTTTAATACATTACTACGGCGCGTTTAATTTATCACCTTCACCAATCTATGTCATCAGGCCGAACGTAAAGAACGAAATATCCTGATGGGCAAAACATGACAAATGATAAACGCTATCATATGATATTGGTTATCATTATCGATTGGAAAGGTGAGAACATGTTGCAGCGAGCTTTGGGCAGTGGATGGGCAGTGCTGTTGCCTGGGATACTGGTTGCTGTACTGGGAGGGGCTGGCCTGTCGGTAGATGCCTGGCGTGGGCTGATCGCGGTCGGTCTATTGATGACGGCATTGATGATCTGGCACCGGCGTTTACGGCATTTCGTACTGTTGCCGTCATGCGTAGCGTTAATCAGTGGAATGATGCTGATGGCGTTGAATTTGAAGCTGATGGGGTAATACAGAGAAGGGTAAGAATATTGGTGCGAGGGGGGGGACTTGAACCCCCACGTCCGTAAGGACACTAACACCTGAAGCTAGCGCGTCTACCAATTCCGCCACCTTCGCACAGTATTCTTAATTTTTGATATCGCCTCGTTGGTGCGAGGGGGGGGACTTGAACCCCCACGTCCGTAAGAACACTAACACCTGAAGCTAGCGCGTCTACCAATTCCGCCACCTTCGCACAGTGCGAGCGATATCTGCGTGGTTTATGGTGCGAGGGGGGGGGACTTGAACCCCCACGTCCGTAAGGACACTAACACCTGAAGCTAGCGCGTCTACCAATTCCGCCACCTTCGCATACCATCGACACTATGAAAGTATCGTTACCACGGAGGCGCATTCTAGTGGTTTTCAGCTATACGTCAATAGTTAATTGTGTGGCCTGGATTGATTGTTGCAAAAATGGTCGAATTTGAGGGGGGGAACCGGCGGCGGGGTTGCCCTGCCGCCGGAGAAGATGAAAATTATTTTTTCGCCTGGCGGGTCATGACGGTACGGTAAACTTTAAAGCGACCGGTTTGGGCAATCACTTCATGGAAGCCGAAGACTTCATCCAGCACATCCGGATACGGCAGGAAGGCGTTGGCGACAATACGCAGCTCCCCGCCGCTGTTCAGATGACGGATCGCGCCGCGAATCAGCGTTTGCGCAGCTTCCTGGCTGGTCTGCAGGCCATCGTGGAACGGTGGGTTGGAGATAATCATGTCGAAACGACCGTTCACCTCGGAGAACACATTGCTGGCGAACACGTCACCTTCAATGCCGTTGGCAGCGAGCGTTGCGCGGCTCGCTTCGACCGCCGGCGCGCTGACGTCGCAGAGCGTCAGGCGGACCTTCGGCGAGTGGCTGGCCAGGACGGTCGCCAGCACGCCTGCGCCGCAGCCGACATCGAGCACTTTACCTTTGGTGTGCGGCGTCAGCGTTGAGAGCAGCAGCTGGCTGCCAATATCCAGTCCGTCACGGCTGAATACGCCTGGCAGCGTTTTAATGGTCAGATTTTCCAGCGGGTATTCGCCCCAGTACTGCTGCGGATCGAACGTCGGCTGTTTTTCCAGACGCCCGTGATACAGCCCGCAGCGACGTGCGCTGTCCACTTTCGTCAGAGGGACATATTCGGCCAGCATCTGTTCGGCGCTGCGAACGCCGCTGCGGTTTTCCCCGACGACGAAAACGTCAATGCCGACCGGTAGCAGCGACAGCAGGTTCATCAGTTGAAACTGCGCTTCCGGTTTGTTCTTGGGCCAGTAGTAAATCAGCGTGTCGCAATCGGCAACGTCGCTGGCTTCGGCGACCAGACTAAAACGTACGTTTTCGCCCATCTGGCCGTTCAGGACTTGCCAGTGGTGAAACTGCTGGGTGTGGGCGCGGCTGGCCGCGGTGTCCAGACGTGCGGGCAGGTCATCCTGCAGGTCACCGGCAAACAGAACGCGTGCGGGTTCGAAATCATCACTGTGGCGCAGCAAGACTTCACTTGCCGGGGTAAAAGCAGACATGAAACACTCCTTCATTAAGACTGGCGCCGATTATACACGTTATCCAGAATGCTGCCTCTTTGTTGGCGCTGCTGGCGCCGCCTGCGCGCGGATAACGCTATACGCCTCACCTCTGAGCGAGCGGCGGGCGCGTCGTTCGTAGTTTGTTGGCGCAGATAAGCGGGATTTGCTATATTGCGCGCTTAATTAACAGGAGTGTTTTGCTATGACTTCCCGACGAGAGTGGCAATTACAGCAGCTGGGTATCACCCGGTGGTCGCTGCGTCGCCCCGGGGCGTTACAGGGTGAAATCGCTATCTCGCTTCCAGGGCATATTCGTTTGGTGATGGTGGCAGAAAACCCGCCGTCGCTGACTGAACCGCTCATCAGCGATATTCTACGTGCTTTGGCGCTGTCGCCGGATCAGGTACTGCAGCTCACGCCGGATCGCGTGGCTATGTTGCCGCAGGATAGCCGCTGCAACAGCTGGCGGCTGGGTACTGACGCACCGTTACTGCTGGCGGGCGCGCAGGTTTCGACGCCCGCTTTTGATGAACTCCAGACCAGCGCGCCTGCCCGTATGGCGCTCTGGCAACAAATCTGCGCTCATGAACACGATTTCTACCCTCAACACGGCTGATTTGCCCCGTGCCTGGCAAATAGAACAACGCGCCCACGCTTTTCCGTGGAGCGAACAAACCTTTGCCAGCAATCAGGGGGAACGTTATCTCAACCTTCAACTAACGGTTGATGGCGAGATGGCGGCCTTCGCGATTACGCAAATTATCCTCGATGAAGCGACGCTGTTTAACATCGCCGTCGACCCGGCTTTTCAGCGGCGTGGCCTTGGGCGAGCGCTGCTGGAGCAGGTGATTGATGAGGTCGAGAAACGCGGGGTCGCAACGCTATGGCTGGAAGTGCGTGCGTCGAACGTAGCCGCTATCGCACTTTACGAGAGCTTAGGTTTTAACGAGGCAACCATTCGTCGCAATTATTATCCCACGGCCGACGGGCGTGAGGATGCGATCATAATGGCGTTGCCAGTCAGTATGTAACGGCCTGTTCGCCAGGCTTTTTTAAGGGTAAGTCTGACGCTGTGCTGTTCAGACCTGCTGTAACAAGACGCCTGTGTGGCGGGCAATGACAGGGTGATATGATGAAGTGGGACTGGATTTTCTTTGATGCCGATGAAACGCTGTTTACATTTGATTCTTTTACCGGTCTGCAGCGAATGTTTCTCGACTATAGCGTGACCTTTAGCGCTGAAGATTTTCAGGACTATCAGGCCGTGAACAAACCCCTGTGGGTGGACTATCAAAACGGCACGATCACTGCGCTGCAGCTGCAACATCAGCGTTTTAATAGCTGGGCGGAGCGCCTCAGCGTGCCGCCGGGCGAACTCAACGACGCCTTTATGAATGCGATGGCCGAGATCTGCTCGCCGCTGCCTGGGGCGATATCGCTGCTGAATGCGCTGCAGGGGAAGGTGAAGATGGGGATCATCACCAACGGGTTTACCTCGCTGCAGCAGATTCGTCTGGAACGCACCGGCTTACGCGATCACTTTGATTTATTGATTATTTCTGAAGAGGTCGGCGTGGCGAAGCCGGACGCGCGCATTTTTGAATACGCGCTGGCGCAGGCGGGTCATCCCGATCGTTCCCGCGTGCTGATGGTCGGCGATACGGCAGAGTCCGATATCCGCGGCGGGGTGAATGCCGGCCTTGCCACCTGCTGGCTGAATGCCCATCAGCGTGAATTGCCTGCCGATCTTCACCCCGACTGGACGGTGACCTCTTTAAGCGACCTGGAGCAGCTCCTGTGTAAACACTGATTGCCTCCCCCCCATTGATGGGTAAAATAGCCGCAATTTTTCGTATTCCACATGCGTGGCCGGTTGCCGCGTTTACTAAGAAGAATCAATTATGACGTTGTCTCCTTATCTGCAAGAGGTGGCCAAACGCCGCACTTTTGCCATTATCTCTCACCCGGATGCCGGTAAAACGACCATCACCGAGAAGGTATTACTGTTCGGACAGGCGATTCAGACCGCCGGTACCGTTAAAGGCCGTGGTTCCAGCCAGCATGCAAAATCAGACTGGATGGAGATGGAAAAACAGCGTGGTATCTCCATTACCACGTCGGTGATGCAGTTCCCGTATCACAACAGCCTGGTTAACCTGCTGGATACCCCGGGCCACGAAGACTTCTCCGAAGATACCTACCGTACCCTGACGGCGGTGGACTGCTGTCTGATGGTCATCGATGCGGCAAAAGGCGTTGAAGATCGTACCCGTAAGCTGATGGAAGTTACCCGTCTGCGCGATACGCCGATCCTGACGTTCATGAACAAACTCGACCGTGATATCCGCGATCCGATGGAGCTGCTGGATGAGGTGGAGAACGAACTGCGTATTGCCTGCGCGCCGATCACCTGGCCGATTGGCTGCGGTAAGCTGTTTAAGGGCGTGTACCATCTCTACAAAGATGAGACCTATCTCTATCAGACCGGTAAGGGCCACACGATTCAGGAAGTGCGGATCGTGAAAGGGTTGAATAACCCGGATCTCGATCTGGCCGTCGGCGAAGATCTGGCGCAGCAGCTGCGCGATGAGCTGGAGCTGGTACAGGGCGCTTCAAACGAGTTTGATAAAGATCTGTTCCTCGCCGGCGAAATCACCCCAGTCTTCTTTGGTACGGCCTTAGGTAACTTCGGCGTGGATCATATGCTGGATGGCCTGGTTGAGTGGGCGCCGGCGCCGATGCCGCGTAAAACCGATACCCGTGAAGTGACGGCGGAAGAAGAGAAATTTACCGGTTTCGTCTTTAAAATTCAGGCCAACATGGATCCGAAACACCGTGACCGCGTGGCCTTTATGCGCGTGGTGTCCGGTAAGTATGAGAAGGGCATGAAGCTGCGTCAGGTCCGTACGGGCAAAGACGTGGTGATTTCCGATGCGCTGACCTTTATGGCCGGCGACCGTTCTCATGTGGAAGAGGCCTGGCCGGGCGATATTATCGGTCTGCACAACCACGGCACGATTCAGATCGGCGACACCTTCACCCAGGGCGAGATGATGAAGTTCACCGGTATCCCGAACTTCGCGCCGGAGCTGTTCCGCCGTATTCGCCTGAAGGATCCGCTGAAGCAGAAACAGCTGCTGAAAGGGCTGGTACAGCTTTCTGAAGAGGGCGCGGTACAGGTCTTCCGTCCGATCGCCAATAACGATCTTATTGTCGGCGCGGTCGGTGTGCTGCAGTTTGATGTGGTCGTGGCTCGTCTGAAGAGTGAATACAACGTTGAAGCGATTTACGAATCGGTGAACGTGGCGACCGCGCGTTGGGTGGAATCCACCGACGTGAAAAAATTTGAGGAATTTAAGCGTAAAAACGAAATTCAGCTGGCCCTCGATGGCGGTGATAATCTGACATATATCGCGCCAACTATGGTTAACCTGAACCTGACGCAGGAACGCTATCCTGACGTTCTGTTCCGTAAAACTCGCGAGCACTAATCCCTTCCGGAGCGCGGCTCTCACCGCGCTCCACGCTATTTTTTCGTCGTTTTCCGCGTTATAGAAAGTTCTTAAAGATCCCCGTCAGCGTGACTTTTTGTACATATTTTCCGTCTCTTTCATGACCTTCTACTATATTTAATAAGTAATTTTTAAGATTCTGGCTTAATAAGCTACTTATTTTGCTTTAGCGATATAGAAATAACGAGGACAGAGAGATGACAAGACTAAAGGATGCCGGGACGTTGCTGGCTCTCTTCTTAGGCTCAGCCATGATAAGCGCCTCGGCATATGCAGAAAATCCGCCGGCGAACAGCGCACAATCGGTTGCCACCAGCGCCGGTCAGGCCGTCGACAGCTCGCTGAATAAAGTCGGCGATTTTATGGATGACAGCACCATCACCGCCAGAGTGAAAGCGGCGCTGATTGACGATAAAAATATTCGCAGCAGCGATATCTCTGTGAAAACTGAGAATAAAGTGGTGACACTGAGCGGCTCGGTTGACAGCGCGGAGCAAAAAGATCTGGCGGTGAACGCCGCGAAAACGGTCAAAGGCGTCACCACCGTGAATGACCAGTTGAACGTGGTCGCAGAGAAGTCTGCCAGCCTGGAAGGGTACGCGGGCGATACGGCCATTACCAGTCAAGTTAAAGCCAAACTGTTGGCGGATGACATTGTGCCGTCGCGAAAGGTAACGGTTGAGACCCGTGACGGGACCGTACATTTATCCGGAACCGTTGATTCACGTCAGCAGGCGGATCGCGCGGCAGACATTGCCAAAGCCGTTTCTGGTGTTAAAAACGTAGAAAATAATCTCAGCGTTAAATAAACCCATTCATTTAATAACGTTATTTCCCGCTAACTATTCAACTCTTTGAATTATGCGTTGAATGACATGCGGGAGGTAAACAAATGAATCCTCTGGCGCTTATTCAGGTCATTTTATCGAGGAACACGGGCATCGCCCGACCACCAGCAATTCGACGTATGACGAGTGAAGAAAAAGAGCATGACAGGGTTGATTTATGCGCGGCCTGAGCGCGCAGAAAAGCGACCGTTATCCACTATGGTAAGGAGCACATTATGTTTCGATGGGGCATTATTTTTCTGGTCATTGCACTGATTGCCGCCGCGTTAGGATTTGGTAGCCTGGCGGGTACGGCTGCCTGGGCTGCAAAAATCGTCTTTGTCGTCGGTATTATTCTGTTCCTGGTTAGCCTGTTTACCGGGCGCCGGCGCCCATAGAAAGCGGTCTTTCCCTGCCGCGCAAGACGCGAAAGGCGTTTTAATGACATAGCGTTTTACATAAAGCCAGTCCTCAGGACTGGCTTTCGTGGTTTCAGGGGGGTAATAATTGCAGGACGGCGCGGCGATGGACGTCAGGATTTCAGATCCCTTGCGGGCGGTGAATGCCGCCCGACGGGCCGGGAGCGCCGGGGGGAGACCCTACCGAATGATTTTGGGCTGGTACAATAAAACATAACAGGAAAGCAGGGTGGGACATCGAATTCCCGTAACGCTTGGCAACATTGCGCCGTTGTCTGTCAAACCATTTCTTCCGGGCAAGCTTGGCCTGGTGTGCGAGGGTGGCGGTCAGCGAGGTATTTTTACCGCCGGAGTACTGGATGAGTTTATGCGCGCGGGATTCAACCCCTTTGACATTATGCTGGGGACATCCGCCGGGGCGCAGAACCTGTCGGCCTACATGTGCAACCAGCAGGGCTACGCCCGCAAGGTCATCACCCGTTACACCACGGCCCGGGAATTTTTCGATCCTATGCGTTTTGTCCGCGGCGGTAATCTCATCGATCTTGACTGGCTGGTGGAGACCACGGCGCAAAAAATGCCGCTGGCGATGAGCTATGCGGAGGAGCAATTCGCCCTGGGGAAAGAGCTGTGGATGTGCGCCTGCCGGGGCGATGATTATACGCCAGACTATTTTGCTCCCACCCAGACCACGTGGCTCGATCTGATCCGCGCCTCCAGCGCGATCCCCGGTTTCTATCGCAGCGGCGTCATGCTGGACGGCATCAGCTATCTGGATGGCGGCGTCAGCGATGCGATTCCCGTACAGGAGGCGGCCCGACGCGGGGCGCAAACCATCGTGGTTATCCGTACGGTGCCTTCGCAGATGTTCTATACCCCGCAGTGGTTTAAGCGAATGGAGCGCTGGCTGGGGGAAAGCAGCCTGCAGCCGTTCGTGAACCTGGTCCAGCATCACGAGGCCACCTATCGCACTACCCAACAGTTTATTGAGAAGCCGCCGGGTAAGCTGCGCATCCTGGAAATTTATCCGCAGAAACCGCTTAAAAGTATGGCGCTGGGAAGCCGTTTACCGGCGCTGCTGGAAGACTACAAGACCGGGCGACAGTGCGGACGTTATTTCCTCGCGACGGTCGGCAAAATGCTGGCCGACCGTCCACCGCTGGTGCGTCATCTGCCGCGAATCACGCAGCCGGCCTCGGTTGTGGTGCCGGCGGCTTCCGTCGCCAACGATTCTCACCCGGCCACTTTCGTGACCGCCCCGCAGGCTAATGATGCCAGCTTTGATAACGAGGATCTGGCATGACGTGGACGTTTATCGATACGCATTGTCATTTTGATTTCCCGCCCTTCGCCGGCCATGCCGCCGAGAGTCTTGCCCGGGCGGCGCAAGCCGGGGTGACGCAGATAATTGTTCCGGCCATTGAAGCGGAAAATTTCCCCCGCGTATTAGCGCTGGCGGAGCAGCATGAAGCGATTTATGCCGCCGTGGGACTGCATCCCATTGCGATCGAGCGGCATGATGAGCGCAGTCTTGAGCGCCTGGAGGAGTGCCTGCGCCAACGCCACCGAAAGCTGGTCGCGGTGGGGGAGACGGGGCTCGATCTGTATCGTGACGATCCGCAGTTTGAGCGCCAGCAGGTCATGCTGGAAGCGCAGCTGCGGCTGGCGAAGCGTTACGATCTGCCGGTGATTCTGCATTCCCGACGTACTCACGATAAGCTGGCGATGCTGCTGAAAAAACATGCCCTGCCGAGAACCGGCGTGGTGCATGGTTTCGCGGGAAGCCTGCAGCAAGCGGAACGTTTCGTTCAGGCAGGTTATAAAATTGGCGTCGGCGGAACCATAACCTACCCACGCGCCAGTAAAACGCGTGATGTCATGGCGCGTCTACCGCTATCGGCACTGCTGCTGGAGACGGATGCGCCGGATATGCCGCTCAATGGTTTTCAGGGGCAGCCAAATCGGCCCGAGCAGGTGGCCCGTGTCTTTGCCTCGCTATGTGAACTGCGGCAGGAACCTGCGGATGTCATTGCCAATGCGTTGATTCACAATACGAAAGCGTTGTTCTGTACCCTGTGACGTCCCACTCTCAGTGATGACGCTCGTGCGTCAGCCGCGGTGAAGAGGCTGCGGCTTCATCGCCGGTATTCCCGGATACCTCCCTTTCTCACTCCTCTGCGGATGTTATAATTCCATCATTTCCTGTTTTTAGTAACTTACTTATTTTTCAGTGATTATTGCCTGTTTTTCAATTTTTAGCACAAAATGCACTCGCTGCTGTCGAGGTGTCCTGTGGTTTTATGTTATTATATTAACATTCAGTTGCGTCTGCGGATTTTGATTATGCTTAAAGTAAACATGGCGTTTTGCAGCGCAATACTGCACTCGTAAAGGTGACTTGCGTCACATTACAGTAATGCAAATTCTCTATGAGTTTTCATTAACTGTGATGAATGTCGAAGTGTAACGGCGAGGTGATGTTACAATAGTAACAGACTCGCAAGGTGAACAAACTATTGAACCGGCAATAAGCCGTCGGAGTGTAAAATGACTGATTTATCTGCAAGCAGCCTGCGCGCGTTGAAACTGATGGACCTGACCACGCTGAATGACGATGACACCAATGAAAAGGTGATCGCTCTGTGCCATCAGGCAAAAACACCGGTAGGGAATACAGCGGCTATCTGCATCTATCCGCGCTTTATCCCGATCGCGCGTAAAACGCTGAACGCGCAAGGCACCCCGGATATCCGTATCGCCACGGTCACCAACTTCCCGCATGGTAACGATGATATCGATATCGCGCTGGCGGAAACCCGTGCGGCTATCGCTTATGGCGCGGACGAAGTTGACGTGGTATTCCCGTACCGCGCGCTGATCGCGGGTAACGAGCAGGTCGGATTCGATCTGGTGAAGGCCTGTAAAGAGGCTTGCGCGGCGGCCAACGTGCTGTTGAAAGTGATCATCGAAACCGGTGAGCTGAAAGAAGAAGCGTTAATTCGTAAAGCTTCTGAAATTTCTATTAAAGCCGGGGCGGATTTCATCAAAACCTCGACCGGTAAAGTCCCGGTAAACGCGACGCCGGAAAGCGCACGTATCATGCTGGAAGTGATCCGCGATATGGGCGTACAGAAAACCGTTGGCTTTAAGCCTGCGGGCGGCGTCCGCAGCGCTGAAGATGCGCAGCAGTTCCTGGCCATTGCCGATGAACTGTTCGGTGCCGACTGGGCGGATTCTCGCCACTATCGTTTCGGCGCATCCAGCCTGCTGGCAAGCCTGCTGAAAGCGCTGGGGCACGGCGACGGTAAGAGCGCCAGCAGCTACTAAGGCGTCACGGTGACAAAACCGTAGCCCGGATGAGGCGCAGCTGCGCCGACGCCGGGAGATTCCCGGCGTCGCGACGCTCGGCCGGGCTACAGGAACTTAGCGCGGGCGCAGATAACGCCGCCCGCCGAATTTGACCTTATTCCTCAGGGGGTTACCTTGTTTCTCGCACAAGAAATTATTCGTAAAAAACGTGACGGCCATGCGCTGAGCGATGACGAAATTCGCTTTTTCATCAACGGGATCCGTGATAACACCGTTTCTGAAGGGCAGATCGCGGCGCTGGCGATGACCATCTTTTTCCACGATATGTCTATGCCAGAACGCGTCTCGTTAACCATGGCAATGCGGGATTCAGGAACCGTTCTGGACTGGAAAAGCCTCAATCTGAACGGCCCGATTGTCGATAAACACTCTACCGGCGGCGTGGGCGATGTGACTTCGCTGATGCTTGGCCCGATGGTTGCCGCCTGCGGCGGCTATGTGCCGATGATCTCCGGGCGCGGCCTCGGTCATACCGGCGGCACCCTCGACAAACTGGAAGCCATTCCGGGTTTCGATATTTTCCCGGATGACGCCCGTTTCCGCGGCATTATTAAAGATGTTGGCGTCGCCATCATCGGGCAGACCAGTTCGCTGGCCCCTGCCGACAAACGTTTCTATGCCACCCGCGATATTACCGCGACGGTGGATTCCATCCCGCTCATCACCGCCTCGATTCTGGCGAAAAAACTGGCGGAAGGCCTGGATGCGCTGGTGATGGACGTTAAAGTAGGCAGCGGCGCCTTTATGCCGACCTACGAACTCTCCGCAGCGCTTGCCGAAGCGATCGTTGGCGTTTCCAACGGTGCCGGCGTGCGGACTACCGCGCTGCTGACCGATATGAACCAGGTGCTGGCATCCAGCGCCGGGAACGCCGTCGAAGTCCGTGAAGCGGTTCGCTTCCTGACCGGCGAATACCGCAATCCGCGTCTGTTTGATGTGACCATGGCGCTGTGCGTGGAAATGCTGATTTCCGGCAAGCTGGCTCAGGATGACGCCGACGCACGGGCGAAACTGCAGGCGGTGCTGGATAACGGCAAAGCGGCGGAACTCTTTGGCCGCATGGTTGCCGCCCAAAAAGGGCCGACCGATTTCGTCGAGAACTACGATAACTATCTGCCTACCGCGATGCTGAGCAAAGCGGTCTACGCTGATGGTGAAGGATTTGTCGCTGAAATGGACACCCGGGCGCTGGGTATGGCGGTGGTGTCGATGGGCGGCGGTCGTCGCCAGGCGTCCGATCCGATTGACTATAGCGTCGGCTTTACCGACATGGCGCGCCTGGGTGACAGCGTTGACGGACAGCGTCCGCTCGCGGTTATCCATGCTAAAGACGAAGCCAGCTGGCAGGAAGCGGCGAAAGCCGTCAAAGCGGCAATTAAACTGGACGATAAGGCGCCGAAAGAAACCCCGACGGTCTATCGCCGAATCACCGAATAACGGTATACTGATCTGATCGCTTTTTTGCAGCGCAAAAGGTACGGAGAATAATATGAAACGTGCATTTATTATGGTGCTGGACTCTTTCGGCATCGGTGCGACTGAAGATGCCGCTCGCTTTGGCGACGTCGGCTCAGACACTATGGGCCACATTGCTGAAGCCTGCGCTAAGGGCGAGGCTGACCATGGTCGCAAAGGCCCGCTGAATCTGCCTAATCTGACCCGTCTGGGGCTGGTCAAAGCTCACGAGGGCTCGACCGGCAAAATCGCTGCCGGGATGGACGCCAGTGCGGACGTCATTGGCGCATACGCCTGGGCGCATGAGCTCTCTTCCGGTAAAGATACGCCGTCCGGCCACTGGGAAATCGCCGGTGTACCGGTTCTGTTCGAATGGGGCTACTTCAGTGACCATCAGAACAGCTTCCCGCAGGAGCTGCTGGATAAACTGGTTAAACGTGCAAACCTGCCGGGCTATCTCGGTAACTGTCACTCCTCCGGGACGGTGATTCTGGATGAGCTTGGCGAAGAACATATGAAAACCGGCAAGCCGATTTTCTATACCTCCGCTGACTCCGTGTTCCAGATTGCCTGCCACGAAGAGACTTTTGGTCTGGATAAACTCTACGAGCTGTGCGAAATCGCCCGTGAGGAACTGACTGAAGGTGGCTACAACATTGGCCGCGTTATCGCGCGTCCGTTCGTGGGTGATAAACCGGGCCACTTCCAGCGTACCGGCAACCGTCACGATCTGGCCGTTGAACCGCCTGCGCCGACCGTGTTGCAAAAGCTGGTTGACGAGAAAGGCGGCCACGTGGTTTCCGTTGGGAAAATCGCAGACATCTATGCCAACTGCGGGATCACCAAAAAGGTGAAAGCGACCGGCCTCGATGCACTGTTTGACGCGACCATCAAAGAGATGAAAGAAGCGGGTGATAAGACCATCGTCTTCACTAACTTCGTGGACTTCGACTCTTCCTGGGGCCACCGTCGCGATATCGCCGGTTATGCGGCGGGTCTGGAACTGTTTGACCGTCGTCTACCGGAGCTGATGGAGCTGGTGGGTGAAGATGACATTCTGATCCTGACCGCTGACCACGGCTGTGACCCGAGCTGGCAGGGTACTGACCATACGCGTGAGCACATCCCGGTACTGGTCTACGGCCCGAAAGTTAAACCGGGCTCGCTGGGCCACCGTGAAACCTTCGCCGATATCGGCCAGACCCTGGCGAAATACTTTGGTACGTCCGACATGGAATATGGCAAGGCCATGTTCTAAGGTCATTGCCCGGTGGCGCTATGCTGACCGGGCCTACGGTTTTGTAGGCCGGGCAAGGCGCAGGCGCCGCCCGGCAAAAACAACAATATAAAAGGAACTGAAGATGGCAACTCCTCATATTAATGCAGAAATGGGTGATTTCGCTGACGTCGTGTTGATGCCGGGCGACCCGCTGCGCGCGAAGCACATCGCGGAAACTTTCCTTGAAGACGTGCGCGAAGTGAACAACGTGCGCGGCATGCTGGGCTTTACCGGTACCTATAAAGGCCGCAAGATCTCCGTCATGGGCCACGGTATGGGTATCCCGTCCTGCTCCATCTACACCAAAGAGCTGATCACCGATTTCGGCGTGAAGAAGATTATTCGCGTGGGCTCCTGCGGTGCGGTACGTGCTGATGTGAAACTGCGTGATGTGGTGATTGGCATGGGCGCGTGCACCGACTCCAAAGTCAACCGTCTGCGCTTTAAAGATCATGATTTCGCCGCTATCGCTGACTTCGGCATGGTGCGTAACGCGGTTGATGCTGCAAAAGCGCTGGGTGTTGATGCCCGCGTCGGTAACATCTTCTCCGCAGACCTGTTCTATACCCCGGATCCGTCCATGTTCGACGTGATGGAAAAATACGGCATCCTGGGCGTGGAAATGGAAGCCGCCGGTATCTACGGCGTAGCCGCGGAGTTCGGGGCGAAAGCGCTGACTATCTGCACCGTTTCCGATCATATTCGCACGCATGAACAGACGACTGCGGCTGAGCGTCAGACGACGTTCAACGATATGATCAAAATCGCGCTGGAATCCGTTCTGCTGGGCGATAAAGAGTAAAAGTTGTATGGCTATTGCCCGGTGGCACTGCGCTTACCGGGCCTGGCAAACCGCGTAGAATCTGTAGGCCGGATAGGGCGTAACCGCTATTCTCGTGCTTACCGGGCCAACAAAATGGTGCCGAATCTGTAGGCCGGATAAGGCGTAGCCGCCATCCGGCTTTTTTATCAGCGCACCGCGCCGGCAATCCACCCCGACAGCTCCCGCAGCTCTTTCTCCTGCTCCGGGAAATCCACTATTAATGCTTCACACGCCTGCTGCAGCACGTCAGCCCGATACGGGCAGCCCTGCAATCGCGTAGCCAGCGCTTCCAGCGGTGCCGGATTGAGACTATCGGTAAAGACCTGCGTACGGGTGATATGGCCTTTCTCAACGTCGAAGTGCAGCTCAACCCCACCCCAGACAAAGCGCTCATCCAGCAGGTGGGAGAAGGCCGGCGCCTGACCAAAATTCCATGCCCAGCTGCTCTGGCGGGCGAAGGTCTCGGCAAAGTTCGGCAGATCCGGCGTCTTATCGGGCGAAATCACTTCCGCGGCGACGCGCTCGCCGTAGTAGGCGAAAAAGGCCTCTTCAATCGCCGAGCAGACCTGCTGGTGCGTAATACCCGGCAGCAGCTCAACCAGATTGGCCACCCGGCCGCGCACCGAGGTGATACCTTTCGCCTGCAGCTTCTTTTTATCCGGGTTGAGATAGTTTGCCAGACGACTTAAATCGGCATTCAACAGCAGCGTGCCGTGGTGAAAACCGCGATCAAGGGTTTCGCGATAGGCTGAGCCGGAGATTTTACGATCGCCTTCGGCTGTTTTGACGACCAGGTCATTGCGCCCGGAGGCTTCAGCCGCGACGCCCAGCGCCGCCAGCGCAGCCAGCACAATCCGGGTGGAGACGGTTTTATCGTACTCGGGCTTGCCCGCCATAAAGGTAAAGCAGGTGTTGCCCAGATCGTGAAAAACGGCGCCGCCGCCGCTGCTGCGGCGGGCCAGACGCACGTTGTCCTCCTCCATCCGGCGGGTGTTGCACTCTTTCCACGGGTTTTGCGCCCGGCCAATAACCACCGTGTCGGCATTGCGCCACAGAAACAGCACGCGCTGGGTGGCGGGCATCTGGCGGAAAATACACTCTTCAACCGCGAGGTTGAACCAGGGATCCGTGGAGTCTGAGAGCAGCAGGCGTAGCGTCGACATCAGCGATTTCCTTATTCTTATTCATCTTTGTCTTCGTCCTGCACCGGCTTATTGGCAGTGAGCAGGAAGGGCGATTGCTGCCAGCGGGTGCGCTTGCCCTGCAGCAGCGTGCGGGTCAGCACCACGCCGATGGCCAGCGACAGCAGTAGCATCAGACGTAAAATATTGGTGGTATTATCCACCTGTTTCGCCTCGGTGGCTAACGTATGGGTATCCAGCGTCAGGCGCAGGTAGCCCAGCGGCCCGTTTTTACCCTGAATCGGCTCCACGATCTGCTGATTGAAGTAACCCCCCGCTTTTTTGCCGTCCAGCGCCAGCCTGTCGCGCACGTTGACCCCTTCGCCCGAGCGGGCGACCAGATCGCCCTGGTCATCATAGACTCCGGCATCAAGGACCCGGCTCTGGCGGGTGAGCAGCTCCAGCAGCTCACCGATCCGTTTTTCATCAGGGGTCTCGCTGCGCATCATTGGCGCCAGATTCAGCGTAACCTGCTGCGCAAGGGTGCGAGCCAGTTCTTCTAACTGTGGATTACGTTGCTTTTGGCTGTTCTGGCTGAACCACGACGCTCCCTGCATCAGGGCAACGAGAAGCGCGAGGCAGATAAGAACAATGACGGCGCGATGCAGTCGGAATTTCAGTTTTGCGCGTACCATATTCCACCTTTAATATTTACAGCTTAATGTTGCCAGAAGCGCTGGTTACAAGGTAGCCTCATGCGTTATTTTCCTGGCCTGAATAAAGAAATGTGGAGCCGTAATGCCAAACAGTTTGACCTGGTGCGATCTGCCCGAAGATGTTTCCCTGTGGCCTGGATTACCGCTTTCGCTGAGCGGTGATGAGGTCATGCCGCTGGATTACCATGCCGGACGCAGCGGCTGGCTGCTCTACGGACGCGGCCTTGATAAACGCCGGCTGACCGCCTGGCAGCGTGAGCTGGGTGCCGCGCTGGTTATCGTTGCCTCCTGGGTTGTCGAAGATTATCAGGTTATTCGTCTGGCGGGCTCTCTGACGCTGCGGGCAACCCGGCTGGCGCACGAAGCGGGGCTGGATGTCGCCCCGCTGGGGAAAATTCCGCATCTGCGTACGCCTGGGCTGCTGGTGATGGATATGGACTCCACGGCGATTCAAATCGAGTGCATTGACGAAATCGCCAAACTGGCCGGAACCGGCGAAATGGTGTCGGAAGTGACCGAACGTGCGATGCGCGGCGAGCTGGATTTCACCGCCAGCCTGCGTCAGCGGGTGGCGACATTGAAAGATGCCGATGCCAATATTTTGCTGCAGGTGCGCGAATCGCTCCCGCTGATGCCGGGGCTGGCGCAGCTGGTGCTGAAGCTGGAGACGCTGGGCTGGAAAGTCGCGATTGCCTCCGGCGGATTCACCTTCTTCGCCGAATACCTGCGCGACAAGCTGCATCTTGACGCCGTGGTCGCTAATGAGCTGGAGATTATGGACGGCAAGCTGACCGGGAACGTCATCGGCGATATTGTCGATGCCAAATATAAAGCCGCCACGCTGAGAAAACTGGCGGAAAAATATGCAATCCCGCCGGCGCAGACCGTGGCGATCGGCGATGGCGCCAACGATCTACCGATGATCAAAGCGGCGGGGCTGGGGATCGCGTATCATGCTAAGCCAAAAGTGAATGAACAGGCGGAGGTGACAATCCGTCACGCTGATCTGATGGGCGTCTTCTGTATTCTCTCAGGCAGCATGAATCAAAAGTAAGAGGTAACACGTGGCGAAAGCTCCAAAACGCGCATTTGTCTGTAATGAATGTGGTGCGGATTACCCGCGCTGGCAGGGGCAGTGCAGCGCCTGTCATGCCTGGAATACCATCACCGAGGTGCGTATTGCCGCTTCGCCGCAGGTGGCGAGAAACGAGCGTCTGACGGGCTATGCCGGGAATGCCGGTGCGTCGAAGGTACAAAAACTGTCGGAGATTAGCCTCGAGGCGCTACCGCGTTTCTCCACCGGTTTTAAAGAGTTTGACCGCGTGCTCGGCGGTGGCGTGGTGCCGGGCAGCGCAATTCTGATTGGCGGCAGTCCGGGGGCGGGTAAATCGACGCTGCTGCTGCAGACGCTGTGCCGACTGTCGGAAAACATGAAAACGCTGTACGTCACCGGGGAAGAGTCGTTGCAGCAGGTAGCGATGCGCGCTCACCGCCTGGGGTTGCCGACCGCTAATCTCAATATGCTCTCCGAGACCAGCATTGAACAAATCTGCCAGATAGCCGATGACGAAAAGCCGCAGCTGATGGTTATCGACTCGATCCAGGTGATGCATATGGCCGACGTTCAGTCGTCGCCGGGCAGCGTCGCCCAGGTACGCGAAACGGCGGCCTATCTGACGCGTTTTGCGAAAACGCGCGATGTGGCGATCATCATGGTAGGTCATGTGACCAAAGATGGTTCGCTGGCCGGGCCGAAGGTGCTGGAGCACTGTATTGACTGCTCGGTGCTGCTGGATGGCGATGCCGATTCTCGCTTTCGTACCCTGCGCAGCCATAAAAACCGCTTTGGCGCGGTGAATGAGCTGGGGGTGTTCGCGATGACCGAGCAGGGGCTGCGTGAAATCAGCAACCCTTCGGCGATTTTTCTCAGCCGCGGCGATGAAGTGACTTCCGGCAGCTCGGTGATGGTGGTCTGGGAGGGCACTCGTCCTCTGCTGGTGGAGATTCAGGCGCTGGTCGACCATTCAATGATGTCTAACCCGCGTCGCGTTGCGGTAGGGCTGGAGCAGAACCGCCTGGCGATTCTGCTGGCGGTTCTGCACCGTCACGGCGGTCTGCAGATGGCCGATCAGGATGTTTTTGTTAACGTCGTCGGCGGGGTGAAGGTGGCGGAAACCAGCGCTGACCTGGCGCTGCTGCTGGCCATGGTTTCCAGCCTGCGCGATCGTCCGCTGCCGCACGATCTGGTGGTATTTGGTGAAGTGGGGCTGTCCGGCGAAATCCGCCCGGTGCCCAGCGGCCAGGAGCGCATCTCCGAGGCGGCGAAACATGGTTTTCGTCGCGCCATCGTCCCGGCGGCCAACGTGCCGAAAAAAGCACCAGAAGGGATGCAAATCTTTGGTGTGAAAAAGCTTTCAGACGCGCTAAGCGTGTTTGACGACTTATAATTAAATACCCGCCGCCTGTCCGGCGGCAGAGGGGCTGGCTGCGTGGGTCCGTATGAACGACTGAGTTGCCTCGGTTCATCGTGCTTCGTCCGTCTGCCGGCCGCAACAGGGTATTTCATCAGTTTTGCTAAAGCAGGAGGCTCTTGTGTCATCTTTCGACTATCTCAAAACCGCGATTAAGCAAAAGGGCTGTACGCTGCAACAGGTCGCGGAAGCCAGCGGAATGACCAAAGGCTATTTGAGCCAGCTGCTGAATGCCAAAATCAAAAGCCCAAGCGCGCAGAAGCTGGAAGCCCTGCACCGTTTTCTTGGCCTGGAATTCCCGCGTCGGCAAAAGAGCGTCGGCGTGGTATTTGGTAAGTTCTATCCGCTGCACACCGGGCATATCTATCTGATTCAGCGCGCCTGTAGCCAGGTGGATGAGCTGCATATCATCATGGGTTACGACGATACGCGCGATCGTCAGCTGTTTGAAGACAGCGCGATGTCGCAACAGCCGACGGTATCCGATCGTCTGCGCTGGCTGCTGCAAACCTTCAAATATCAGAAAAATATCCGTATCCATGCGTTTAATGAAGAGGGGATGGAACCTTATCCCCACGGCTGGGACGTCTGGAGCCGCGGGATCCGCGCATTTATGAGCGATAAAGGGATCCAGCCGAACTGGATCTACACCTCGGAAGAGGCCGATGCGCAGCAATATCGGCAACATCTGGCGATCGAAACCGTGCTGATCGATCCGAAACGCACCTTTATGAGTATCAGCGGCGGGCAGATCCGTGAAAACCCGTTCCGCTACTGGGAGTACATCCCGACGGAAGTGAAACCGTTCTTTGTACGTACGGTGGCGATTCTGGGCGGCGAATCGAGCGGGAAATCGACGCTGGTCAATAAGCTCGCGAATATCTTTAACACCACCAGCGCCTGGGAGTATGGTCGCGATTACGTCTTCTCGCACCTCGGCGGCGATGAGATGGCGCTGCAGTATTCCGACTATGACAAAATTGCGCTTGGCCACGCGCAGTATATTGATTTCGCGGTTAAATATGCCAATAAGGTGGCGTTTATCGACACCGATTTCGTCAGCACCCAGGCATTTTGCCTGAAGTATGAAGGGCGCGAGCACCCCTTCGTTCAGGCGCTGATCGACGAGTACCGTTTTGACCTGGTGATTCTGCTGGAGAACAATACGCCGTGGGTTGCCGACGGCTTACGTAGCCTCGGTAGCTCGGTGGATCGCAAGGAGTTCCAGACGCTGCTGGTGTCGCTGCTCAAAGAGAATGAGATCGACTTTGTGCATGTGAAAGAGTCGGATTACGACACGCGCTTTCTGCGCTGCGTTGATCTGGTCAAGCAGCTGATGGGTGAACCGGGCTAACTACTGCCTGGAGAGTTCTGGCGCGCGCTGAGCATAAAAAAACGGGTGGCCTGGGCCACCCGTTTTTATTACTTCGCAATACGCTTGTACTTGATTCGCTTTGGCTCCAGCGCATCGGCGCCGAGGGTGCGTTTCTTATACTCTTCGTACTCGGTGAAGTTACCTTCGAAGAATTCGACTTTACCTTCATCCTGGTAATCCAGAATGTGGGTCGCGATACGGTCGAGGAACCAACGGTCGTGCGAGATAACCATCGCGCAGCCCGGGAACTCCAGCAGGGCGTTTTCTAACGCGCGCAGGGTTTCGATATCCAGGTCGTTGGTCGGTTCATCGAGCAGCAGCACGTTACCGCCAACCTGCAGCAGCTTCGCGAGGTGCAGACGACCGCGCTCACCGCCGGAGAGTTCGCCCACGCGTTTACCCTGGTCGACGCCTTTAAAGTTAAAGCGACCGACGTAGGCGCGGCTAGGCATTTCGGTGTTGCCGATCTTCATGATATCCAGCCCGCCGGAGACTTCTTCCCAGACGGTTTTGCTGTTATCCATCGCGTCGCGGAACTGATCGACGGAAGCCAGCTTCACGGTTTCACCCAGGGTGATGGAACCGGCATCAGGCTGTTCCTGACCGGACATCATGCGGAACAGGGTCGATTTACCGGCGCCGTTAGGGCCGATAATCCCGACGATTGCCCCTTTCGGTACCGAGAAGGTCAGATCGTCAATCAGCACGCGGTCGCCGTAAGACTTACGCAGGTTGCTGACTTCAACAACTTTATCTCCCAGACGGGCTCCAGGCGGAATAAACAGTTCGTTGGTTTCGTTACGCTTCTGATATTCGACGTTGTTAAGCTCTTCAAAGCGCGCCAGACGGGCCTTGCCCTTAGACTGACGGCCTTTCGCGCCCTGGCGTACCCACTCCAGCTCTTTCTCGATGGATTTACGGCGCGCCGCTTCCTGAGAGGCTTCCTGCGCCAGACGCTGATCTTTCTGCTCCAGCCAGGAGGAGTAGTTCCCTTCCCACGGAATCCCTTCGCCGCGGTCCAGTTCGAGGATCCAGCCAGCCACGTTATCAAGGAAGTAACGGTCGTGGGTAATCGCCACGACGGTCCCTTCGAAGTCATGCAGGAAGCGTTCCAGCCAGGCCACGGATTCAGCATCCAGGTGGTTGGTCGGTTCGTCGAGCAGCAGCATGTCTGGTTTTTCCAGCAGCAGGCGACACAGCGCCACGCGGCGGCGTTCGCCACCGGACAGGTTGGCGATTTTCGCCTCCCAGTCCGGCAGACGCAGGGCATCGGCCGCACGTTCCAGCTGCACGTTCAGGTTATGACCGTCGTGAGCCTGAATGATCTCTTCAAACTTGCCCTGCTGCGCCGCGAGTTTATCGAAGTCGGCATCTGGCTCAGCGTATTTGGCATACACCTCATCCAGGCCTTTCAGCGCGTTAACCACTTCGGCTACCGCTTCTTCTACCGACTCACGTACGGTCTGCTCCGGGTTGAGCTGCGGCTCCTGCGGCAGATAGCCAATTTTCAGGCCAGGCTGCGGACGGGCTTCGCCTTCGATGTCGGTATCGATGCCGGCCATAATACGTAACAGGGTAGATTTACCGGCACCGTTAAGACCGAGAACGCCGATCTTCGCGCCAGGGAAGAAGCTCAGGGAGATATTTTTCAAAATATGACGTTTCGGCGGAACCACTTTGCCGACACGATGCATGGTATAAACGAATTGAGCCACGGTGGACTTCGCCTCTTTTATTTTGATGAATAGTTTTCAAAGGCGAAGTGTAGCCTTTTTCACGCGTTAAGCCCAGAGAGGCGATGGGATTCACAGAAGAGTAAAAAAATGTCCAGGACGTGGCACGTTTGGCGTTGTCTGGTTAGCATATCTATAGCGACACCGGGACATTTAAAAAGCGGCATGATGCTGCTCTGATGTAGTGAGATGTACTTTTAACAGAGGAAGAGCTTGTGGAAAAAGCCAAAACGATGGCATGGCGTCTTCTGGCGGCCAGCGTGAGTCTGCTGACGCTCAGCCAGTTGGCACATGCGGATTCACTGGATGAACAGCGCAGCCGCTACGCTCAAATTAAGCAGGCATGGGATAGCCGACAGATGTCCGTTGTCGAACAGCTTATGCCAACGCTGACCACCTATCCGCTGTACCCCTACCTTCAGTACCGGCAGATCACCGACGATCTGATGAACCAGCCGGCGCTGGTGGTGAAAAACTTCATTGAAGCGAACCCGACGCTGCCGCCGGCGCGCACCCTGAAATCGCGCTTTGTTAACGAGCTGGCGCGCCGTACCGACTGGAGCGGACTGCTGGCGTTCAGCCCGGAAAAACCCACCAGCACCGAAGCGCAATGTAATTACTACTACGCGAAGCTGAGCGTGGGCCAGGCGCAGGAAGCCTGGGACGGCGCGAAAGCGCTGTGGCTGACCGGTAAAAGCCAGCCTAATGCCTGCGACGCGCTGTTTAGCGCCTGGCGTTCTTCCGGCAAGCAGGATCCGTTGGCATATCTTGAGCGTATTCGCCTGGCAATGAAGGCGGGTAACACCGGTCTGGTCAGCGTGCTGGCCCAGCAGATGCCGCCTGAATACCAGACGATTTCGTCAGCGGTTGTGGCGCTGGCAAACGATCCGAATACCGTCATGACCTTTGCCCGTACTACTGGCGCGACGGACTTTACCCGCCAGATGGCGGCGGTGGCCTTCGCCAGCGTGGCGCGCCAGGACGTCGAAAACGCCCGGCTGATGATTCCGTCATTGGTGCAGGCACAGAAGCTGAATGAAGATCAAACCCAGGAGCTGCGGGATATCGTTGCCTGGCGCCTGATGGGCAACGATGTGACCGAAGAGCAGGCCGTCTGGCGCGATGACGCTATTATGCGTTCGCAATCCACCGCGCTAGTAGAGCGCCGGGTGCGAATGGCGCTGGGTGCCGGGGATCGCCACGGGTTGAATACCTGGCTGGCCCGCCTGCCGATGGAGGCGAAAGAGAAAGATGAGTGGCGCTATTGGCAGGCGGATCTGCTGCTGGAGCGCGGGCGCGATGACGAAGCAAAAGCGATTCTCCGTTCGTTGATGCAGCAGCGTGGTTTCTACCCGATGATTGCCGCCCAGCGTCTGGGAGAGGATTTCACCTTCCGGATCGATAAAGCGCCAGAGAATCTCGATCCTGCGCTGACCTCCGGGCCGGAAATGGCTCGGGTACGCGAGCTGATGTACTGGAATATGGACAACACCGCCCGCAGCGAATGGGCAAATCTGGTGACCAGCCGGACGAAAGAGCAGCAGGCGCAGCTGGCGCGCTATGCCTTCAACCAGCACTGGTGGGATCTCAGCGTACAGGCAACCATCGCCGGGAAGCTGTGGGATCAGCTGGAGGAACGTTTCCCGCTGGCCTACAACGATCTCTTCGCGCGTTATATCAGCGGCAAAGCCATTCCGCAGAGCTATGCGATGGCGATTGCTCGCCAGGAGAGCGCGTGGAACCCGAAAGTCCGTTCTCCGGTTGGCGCCAGCGGCCTGATGCAAATCATGCCGGGTACGGCGACCCATACGGTGAGTATGTTCAGTATCCCAGGCTACAGCAGTCCGTCGCAACTGCTGGATCCCGAGACCAATATCAATATTGGCACTAGCTATCTGCAGTATGTATACCAGCAGTTTGGCAATAACCGCATTTATGCTTCCGCGGCCTACAACGCCGGTCCGGGGCGGGTGCGAACCTGGCAGGGTAATAGCGCCGGGCGCATCGATGCGGTGGCGTTTATCGAGAGTATTCCGTTCTCGGAAACGCGGGGTTATGTGAAGAACGTACTCTCCTACGATGCCTATTACCGTTACTTTATGGGACAGAAAGCGTCCATGCTGAGCGATGCGGAGTGGCAGCAGCGTTACTGATGCTCAGCAGATTACGCGTGACAAAACGGGCTGAACGCCGTGCTGTTATGCGAAAGCCATAGAGTATTGACCGGAGTATGTTATGCTTTGTACTCGTTAATGAGTACATCCGACAGGCGGCCTTGGTCGCCTGTCTCAACATGGCGGCGTAACATGACCCAACAATCCCCTTATTCAGCGGCTGTAGCCGAACAGCGTCATCAGGAATGGCTTCGCTTTGTGGCGTTACTCCAGCAGGCGTACGCCGACGATCTGCATCTGCCATTGCTGCAATTAATGTTGACGCCCGACGAGCGCGAGGCGCTGGGCACGCGCGTACGGATTATTGAAGAGTTGCTGCGTGGCGAGATGAGCCAGCGTGAGCTGAAAAGCGAGCTCGGCGCCGGAATTGCCACCATTACCCGTGGCTCTAACAGTCTGAAATCAGCGCCACCCGAGCTACGACAGTGGCTGGAGCAGGCGCTGCTTAACGGTAAATAAGGTTATGGAACGGGCTTAATGCCAGTACTACCGCCTGGTGGTAGACGCTGCTGCGCGTGAGCTTCCCGGCGGTAAAGACGCCGATAGCCCCTTCTTTACGACCAATTTCATCGATGCCGGTATGTTGTGACATCACCGGCCCTAGTGCTTCCCCGGCACGCACTTTTTCCAGAATCACCGCCGGCAGCGGCAGCGTCGCCGAGCGCGCTTCGCCGCGCTGATGACGATCCTCGATCACTACCCAGCTAAAGGTGCTGCCCTCATCGATCCCGGCTTCAATGGCCACCCAGAAGTCAGCATTTGGCTGCACGGCGCGCGCATTGGCGACCCTGTTTCGTGCGCCAGCACGCGTTTCCTCGTTACCAAACGGTTGTTCCGGCACACCACTCTCGACGGAGATGGACTCAATGTGGCAGGATCCTTCGCCGAAGATCTCGTTAAAAGCCTGTAGAATTGCCTGAATTTTGGCGGGATTAGTGGTAGCTGAGACAACATGGTGCATAATCAAACAACTCAGAATAAATTTACGTCATCGCAGTATACTCCAAATCGTTTTCGTTGCAGCGCGCGACGCCGGCAACCGAAATTGTGAAGAGCACAGAACGGAAAAATAGCATGTTACAGGTACACCTTGTTCGCCATGGCGAAACGCAGTGGAACGCCGAGCGGCGCATTCAGGGCCAGTCAGACAGCCCGTTAACCCCTCACGGCGAGCGCCAGGCCTGGCAGGTCGGCGAACGCGCCAGAACGTTAGGCATTACGCATATCATTGCCAGCGATTTGGGGCGTACGCGCCGGACGGCAGAGATTATCGCGGAAGCCTGCGGTTGCGATGTCATCCTTGATTCACGGCTGCGTGAGCTGGATATGGGGGTTCTTGAGAAACGTCATATCGACTCGTTAAGCGAGGAAGAAGAAGAGTGGCGTCGCCGGTTGGTTGATGGGACCCCGGACGGCCGTATCCCGCAGGGGGAGTCGATGCTGGAGCTGAGCGAGCGTATGCACGCGGCGCTGGCGTCCTGCCTGGAACTGCCTGCCGGAAGCCGGCCGCTGCTGGTGAGTCACGGTATTGCGCTGGGCTGTCTGGTCAGTACGATTCTGGGGCTGCCGGCACACGCGGAACGCCGCCTGCGTCTGCGTAACTGCTCAATTTCTCGCGTTGATTATCAGCAGAGTCTGTGGCTGGCATCGGGCTGGGTCGTGGAAACCGCGGGGGATGTGTCGCATCTTGACGCCCCCGCGATGGATGAACTGCAGCGTTAACGACGAATCGGGATCAGGTATTCGCAACGCAGCTGAATCGGCGTTTCTTGATCCCGGCTTTCATCCTCAGGGAAGAAGCGTTCGATATCCAGACCCTTGCGGCGGGTAAGGTTCAGCATTGGCATGCAGGTGCCATACACCGTCAGGATAAACTCCTGCAGTCCGCTTCCTAACCCTTCATAAGTGAACATCACATACTCGCCGCCTTCCAGAATTATCGGATGGGAGTTGTGCAGGTGGCCGTTGGCCATCTCCGGCGTCAGCGCAGTGGTGTAGAAGACCTCTTGCTCGTCATCTTTCTCGAGACTAGGACGCGGTTCATGCAGACCGTACAGCGTAGGCGGAATCGACGGCGAATTGCCGAGGAAATCACGCCAGAACTGAACGCGCATCTGGTTACGGAAGTCGGAGATCTCCTCCAGCTTGCAGGTGTAGCTCTGAGTGATGCCAATCAGCTGGGTATTGCTCAGGGTGACAAACTCATGCTGCGGCATTGTGAATTCACCCAGGCGCAGCGGGGGACGCATCCCGTAAGAGCTCCAGTCAGGAGAGCGGCGGTACAGCGCCGGCGTTAACGAAAACTGCTTTTTAAACGCGCGGGTGAAGGTCTGCTGCGAGTCGAAACGATACTGTAGCGCAATGTCGAGAATCGGGCGGGCGGTCAGGCGCAGGGCGACCGCTGATTTGGATAAACGGCGAGCGCGAATATAGGCACCGATGGCTTGGCCGGTCACGTCTTTAAACATTCTTTGCAAATGCCACTTGGAATAACCCGCCTTGGCTGCCACATTATCTAGTGAGAGCGGTTGATCCAGGTGACCTTCCAGCCAGCTAAGGAGATCGCGAATAATCCCTGCTTGATCCATAAAATGTCCTCATCCTTAAACTCAGGTGCCTGCTACTAAGGTAGCGGATAATAGCATTTTTTGATGTTTTAGCATTCAGTGTTTTTTTTGCTTATAAATGCGATTTGTCAGCAAGTTTTTTAGCTGTTTTGGTAACGCTGTGATCTATAAACCTTTTCCGTTGAGTCTATAATCATCACTTAGCAAAATTTTAAGAAAATGGTAACAATATGAAATACAAGAGGTTAGTTGCGGGGCTGCTTTTACTGGCGGGATGTCAGGTTGCGCAGGCGGAACAAATTGGCTCCGTCGATACCGTATTCAAATTCTTTGGTCCGGATCATAAAATCGTCGTTGAGGCTTTCGACGATCCGGATGTTCAGAACGTGACGTGCTATATCAGCCGGGCGAAAACCGGCGGGATTAAGGGCGGTCTGGGTCTGGCGGAAGATACGTCAGATGCGGCAATTTCTTGCCAGCAGGTAGGGCCGATCGAACTGAACGATAAAATCAAAAACGGTAAGTCGCAGGGCGACGTGGTTTTCCAGAAACGTACTTCGCTGGTGTTTAAAAAGCTGCAGGTGGTCCGTTTTTACGATAGCAAACGTAATGCGCTGATCTACCTCAGCTATTCGGATAAAGTCGTTGACGGTTCGCCGAAGAATGCGCTCAGCGCCGTGCCTATCATGCCGTGGAATAAATAACGCGGCGCATCGTGGCATCTGATTCGCACATAAAAAAACGGCGCATTAAGCGCCGTTTTTACGTTGCGGGAGCAGGAAAACGAATGCTATTCCTGCAGGTCACCGCAGAAGCGATAACCTTCGCCGTGAATCGTGGCGATGATTTCCGGCGTATCCGGAGTAGATTCGAAATGCTTACGAATGCGACGGATGGTCACGTCAACGGTACGGTCGTGCGGCTTAAGCTCACGGCCGGTCATTTTCTTCAGCAGTTCAGCACGTGACTGGATCTTGCCCGGGTTCTCGCAGAAGTGCAGCATCGCGCGGAATTCACTGCGCGGCAGCTTGTACTGCTCACCATTTGGGCTGACCAGCGAACGGCTATTGATATCCAGTTCCCAGCCGTTGAACTTGTAGCTTTCTACGCTGCGACGCTCTTCGCTCACGGTACCCAGATTCATGGTACGGGAGAGGAGGTTGCGTGCGCGAATAGTCAGTTCACGAGGGTTGAACGGTTTAGTGATATAGTCATCAGCGCCGATTTCGAGGCCCAGAATCTTATCAACTTCGTTATCGCGGCCGGTAAGGAACATCAGCGCGACGTCAGCCTGTTCACGCAGTTCACGCGCTAACAGGAGACCATTTTTACCTGGCAGGTTGATATCCATGATCACCAGGTTGATATCATTTTCAGACAGGATCTGATGCATTTCCGCGCCATCGGTCGCTTCGAACACATCATAACCTTCTGCTTCGAAAATACTTTTTAACGTGTTGCGTGTTACCAACTCGTCTTCAACGATAAGAATGTGCGGGGTCTGCATGTTTGCTACCTAAATTGCCAACTAAATCGAAACAGGAAGTACCAAAGTCCCTGACCTGCCTGGTACATGTCGCAAATTAACATGCCCGGCGTAACATGACTAAAGTACGTAATTGCGTTCTTGATGCACTTTCCATCAACGTCAACAACATCATTAGCTTGGTCGTGGGTACTTTCCCTCTGGACCCGACGGTGTCAAAAACGGCTGTCATCCTAACCATTTTAACAGCAATATAACAGGCTAAGAGAGGCTGAACACCCCATAAAACTACGCTTCGTTGACATATATCAAATTCAATTGTAGCACGTTAACAGTCTTGTGAAATCATTGCATTAAAATGCTATTTATAGTCACAAATCTTACACAGCTCAAATGGTTGCGCTGGTAAATTGATAAACATGTTGAATCCAATGACCGTTCAGCGCGGTTGCGACAAATATCATTGGCAAACATATGGATAAATGCGTTCTGTTAACATACTCCGTCCCGTGGTTCGTTGGAAACAGTTTAGGCTTTTTTATGGGTAATAACGCGCAATTTTAGTGATTTTTGTTGCAAATTTGTAAATTTTCGCCGCGTAAAATGGGGATGCTTTTCATTTTCGCCGCGTGAGAGAGTAGAAGAGAGCCACCATGCACGTATCTATTGTATTAGTCGCCCCGGCCAGGGCAGAAAACGTTGGCGCGGCGGCACGCGCGATGAAAACAATGGGTTTTCGCGACCTGCGTATCGTTGACAGCGATGCCCACCTTCAGCCTGCGGCGCGTTGGGTTGCGCATGGATCCGGAGATATTCTCGATAACATAAGCACTTATCCAACGCTGGAACAGGCGCTGCATGACGTTGACTTTACCGTTGCGACAACGGCCCGCAGCCGGGCGCGCTTCCATTACTACGCCACGCCGCAGCAGCTGCTGCCGCTGATGGCGGAGAAAGCCGGGTGGATGAACCATGCGGCGCTGGTATTTGGTCGGGAAGATTCCGGGCTGACTAACGAAGAGCTGGCTTTGGCTGATGTGCTGACCGGCGTGCCGATGGTGGCCGACTATCCTTCGCTTAACTTAGGGCAGTCGGTGATGGTTTATTGCTATCAATTGAGCGCGTTGGTTCAGCAGACGTCGGCCGTTTCTGCCGGCGTCGATGAAAATCAGCTGCAGGCATTACGTCTGCGGGCGCTCGATTTATTGACCCGACTGGGCGTAGCTGAAGACCTCAAACTGACCGACTGGCTCCAGCAGCGAATTGGGCTTTTAGAGCAGCGAGACACGGCAATGTTGCACCGATTACTACACGATATTGAAAAAAACCTGCCAGAGTAAAGTTCTGCTATAAGTTTTAAGTATGGTTATATCTGCCAGTATCAAGCGCTGCGTATCGCAAATTCAGGTGAATTGTCAGGTCATTGTGGCGCATTGGCCCGCTGCAGCGTAGCGGGTGAAATGTAAAAATTCGTTGACTTAAACCGGCAGATACTTTAACCAATATAGGCACAGGACACAGACAGATAAAAATTACAGAGTACACAACATCCATGAAACGCATCAGCATGATGACAACCATTATCACCATCACCATTACCACAGGTAACGGTGCGGGCTGACGCGTACAGGAAACACAGAAAAAAGCCCGCACCTGAACAGTGCGGGCTTTTTTTTCGACAAAAAATCTAGGGGTAACAACCATGCGCGTGTTGAAGTTCGGCGGTACATCAGTGGCAAATGCAGAACGTTTTCTGCGGGTTGCCGATATTCTGGAGAGCAATGCCAGGCAGGGGCAGGTAGCAACCGTCCTGTCTGCCCCGGCGAAAATTACCAACCATCTGGTTGCGATGATTGAAAAAACCATCGGCGGCCAGGACGCGCTCACCAATATCTCCGACGCTGAACGCATTTTTGCTGAACTGCTGCAGGGCCTCGCCGACGCGCAACCGGGGTTCCCGCTGGCACAGCTGAAAGCCGTTGTCGCGCAAGAGTTTGCCCAGATTAAACACGTGCTGCACGGTATCAGCCTGCTTGGTCAGTGCCCGGATAGCGTCAACGCCGCGCTGATTTGCCGCGGTGAGAAGCTATCTATCGCCGTCATGGCGGGCCTGCTGGAAGCTCGCGGGCACAAAGTTAGCGTGATAAATCCCGTCGAAAAACTGCTGGCCGTTGGCCATTACCTCGAATCCACTGTCGATATCGCTGAATCGACTCGCCGCATTACCGCCAGCCAAATTCCGGCCGACCATATGGTGCTGATGGCCGGGTTTACCGCCGGGAACGAAAAAGGGGAGCTGGTGGTGCTGGGACGCAATGGCTCAGACTACTCTGCTGCCGTGCTGGCCGCCTGCCTGCGCGCCGACTGTTGTGAAATCTGGACCGATGTCGATGGGGTATATACCTGCGACCCGCGTCAGGTTCCCGATGCGCGTCTGCTGAAGTCGATGTCATATCAGGAAGCGATGGAGCTCTCCTACTTCGGGGCGAAAGTTCTGCATCCGCGCACCATTGCTCCTATCGCTCAGTTCCAGATTCCCTGCCTGATCAAGAATACCGGTAATCCACAGGCGCCAGGCACGCTGATCGGCGCCAGCCTTGATGAAGACGGTCTGCCGGTCAAAGGCATTTCTAACCTCAATAATATGGCGATGTTTAACGTCTCCGGTCCGGGGATGAAAGGCATGGTCGGTATGGCCGCCCGCGTGTTTGCCACCATGTCCCGCGCCGGAATTTCAGTCGTGCTGATTACCCAGTCGTCATCGGAATACAGCATCAGTTTCTGCGTACCGCAGAGCGACTGTGCACGCGCAAAACGGGTGATGGAAGATGAGTTCTATCTGGAGCTGAAAGAGGGCCAGCTGGAGCCGCTGTCGATCATGGATCGTCTGGCGATCATCTCCGTGGTGGGCGACGGTATGCGTACGCTGCGCGGGATCTCGGCGAAGTTCTTCGCCGCGCTGGCCCGCGCTAATATCAATATCGTGGCGATTGCCCAGGGCTCTTCCGAGCGTTCTATTTCCGTGGTGGTCAGCAATGATGATGCGACCACCGGAGTACGCGTAACTCACCAGATGCTGTTCAACACCGATCAGGTGATTGAGGTCTTTGTTATCGGCGTCGGCGGCGTCGGTGGCGCGCTGATTGAACAGATCAAGCGTCAGCAGGGCTGGCTGAAGAACAAACATATCGACCTGCGCGTCTGCGGCGTGGCTAATTCACAGGCCTTGCTGACTAACGTGCACGGGCTGAATCTCGAGAACTGGCGCGCGGAGCTGGCCGAAGCGAAAGAGTCGCTGAACCTGGGCCGCCTGATTCGTCTGGTCAAAGAGTACCATTTGCTGAACCCGGTTATCGTCGACTGTACCTCCAGTCAGGCGGTCGCCGATCAGTACGCCGATTTCCTGCGCGAGGGTTTCCACGTGGTGACGCCGAACAAAAAGGCCAATACCTCCTCGCTGGATTACTACCATCAGCTGCGCCATGCCGCCAGCAGCTCGCGACGCAAATTCCTCTACGACACCAACGTTGGCGCCGGTCTGCCGGTAATTGAAAACCTGCAAAACCTGCTCAACGCTGGCGATGAGCTGCTGCACTTCTCCGGTATTCTTTCCGGATCTCTGTCGTTTATTTTCGGTAAGCTGGATGAGGGCATGAATCTCTCCGAGGCAACAACGCTGGCGCGCGAGATGGGGTATACCGAACCGGATCCGCGAGACGATCTTTCAGGCGTCGATGTTGCGCGCAAGCTGCTGATTCTGGCTCGTGAAACCGGCCGTGAGCTTGAGCTGTCTGACATTGTCGTCGAACCGGTACTGCCTGCACAATTTGATGCCAGCGGCGACGTTGAGAGCTTTATGGCACGCTTGCCTTCGCTGGATAACGAGTTTGCTTCCCGGGTTGCCCAGGCTCGTGATGAAGGTAAAGTCTTGCGTTACGTCGGTAACATCGAAGAGGATGGAACCTGTCGCGTGAAAATTGCTGCCGTTGACGGTAACGATCCGCTGTTCAAAGTGAAAAATGGTGAAAACGCCCTGGCCTTTTACAGCCATTATTATCAGCCGCTGCCGCTGGTGCTACGCGGCTATGGTGCAGGTAACGACGTTACGGCGGCCGGTGTGTTTGCTGACCTGTTGCGCACCCTGTCATGGAAGTTAGGAGTTTAAGATGGTCAAAGTATATGCCCCGGCTTCCAGTGCCAATATGAGCGTCGGGTTTGATGTGCTGGGCGCGGCGGTGACGCCGGTCGATGGCACCCTGCTGGGGGACAACGTTTCGGTCGAGGCGGCGGACAGTTTCAGCCTGCAAAACGTTGGCCGCTTTGCCAGCAAGCTGCCCTCAGCGCCGCAGGAAAACATTGTTTACCAGTGCTGGGAGCGTTTCTGTCAGGAAATCGGCAAAAAGGTTCCGGTGTCGATGGTACTGGAAAAAAACATGCCGATTGGTTCCGGTCTCGGCTCCAGCGCCTGTTCTGTCGTCGCCGCGCTGGTGGCGATGAATGAATTCTGCGGTAAGCCGCTGAATGAGATGCGCATGCTGGCGCTGATGGGGGAGATGGAAGGGCGCATTTCCGGCAGCATCCACTATGACAACGTTGCGCCCTGCTACCTGGGCGGCATGCAGCTGATGATTGAAGAGAATGGCATCATCAGCCAGCAGGTTCCGGGTTTTGACGAATGGCTGTGGGTGCTGGCTTATCCGGGAATTAAAGTTTCGACGGCGGAAGCGCGTGCCATCCTCCCGGCGCAGTATCGCCGCCAGGACTGTATCGCTCACGGTCGTCACCTGGCGGGCTTTATTCATGCCTGCTACACCCGCCAGCCGCAGCTGGCAGCGAAATTGATGAAAGATGTAATTGCCGAACCGTATCGCACCAAACTGCTGCCGGGCTTCAGCGAAGCGCGTCAGGCGGCGATGGAGATCGGTGCGCAGGCGTGCGGCATCTCAGGCTCCGGCCCGACGCTGTTTGCGCTATGCGATAAGCCGGAAACCGCGCAGCGCGTCGCGGACTGGCTGGGCACGCATTATCTGCAGAATCAGGAAGGCTTCGTTCATATTTGCCGGCTGGATACGGCGGGCGCACGAGTAGTGGGATAACCAATGAAACTCTATAATTTAAAAGATCATAACGAACAGGTCAGCTTTGCGCAGGCCGTTACGCAGGGGCTTGGCAAGCAACAGGGGCTGTTCTTTCCGCACGATCTGCCGGAATTTAGCCTGACTGAAATTGACGACATGCTGGAGATGGATTTGGCCTCCCGCAGCGCCAGAATTCTGTCGGCCTTTATTGGCGACGAGATCCCGCAGGAGATCCTCAAAGAGCGCATCGCCGCCGCTTTCACCTTCCCGGCTCCGGTCAGCAAGGTGCAGGATGATATTGGCTGCCTGGAGCTGTTCCACGGCCCGACGCTGGCGTTTAAAGATTTCGGCGGCCGCTTTATGGCGCAGATGTTGACCCATATCGCCGGCGACAAACCGGTGACGATTCTGACCGCCACCTCCGGTGATACCGGCGCGGCAGTTGCGCATGCGTTTTACGGCCTGCCGAATGTCAAAGTCGTTATTCTGTATCCGCGCGGCAAGATCAGCCCGCTGCAGGAAAAACTGTTCTGCACCCTGGGCGGCAACATTGAAACCGTGGCGATTGATGGCGATTTCGACGCCTGCCAGGCGCTGGTGAAACAGGCGTTTGACGACGAAGAGCTGAAGGTTGCTCTGGGCCTGAACTCGGCGAACTCCATCAATATCAGTCGTCTGCTGGCGCAGATTTGCTACTACTTCGAAGCGGTCGCACAGCTGCCGCAGGAAGCCCGCAACCAGCTGGTCATCTCCGTACCGAGCGGTAACTTTGGCGATCTGACCGCCGGTCTGCTGGCGAAGTCTTTAGGGCTGCCGATTAAGCGCTTTATTGCCGCCACCAACGCCAATGACACCGTGCCGCGCTTCCTGCAGGACGGCAACTGGGCGCCGAAAGCGACTCAGGCGACGCTGTCTAACGCCATGGACGTCAGCCAGCCGAACAACTGGCCGCGCGTGGAAGAGCTGTTCCGTCGCAAAATCTGGCGTCTGAACGAGCTGGGCTATGCCGCCGTGGACGATGAAACCACGAAACAGGCGATGCGCGAGCTAAAAGCTATTGGTTACACCTCAGAGCCGCACGCCGCCATCGCCTGGCGCGCGCTGCGCGACCAGCTGCAGCCGGGCGAATACGGTCTGTTCCTCGGTACCGCGCACCCGGCGAAATTCAAGGAGAGCGTCGAAGAGATCCTCCAGGAGACGCTGCCGCTGCCGAAAGAGCTGGCCGATCGCGCCGACCTGCCGCTGCTGTCGCATAATCTGCCGGCGGATTTCGCCGCGCTGCGCCAGCTGATGATGGGCAAAGCATAACGGCCTTTTTTCGCCGCACGATGTTCTCAGGCCGGGCCTCTACGCCCGGCTTTTTTATCGGCGAAAAAGGAGGAATTATGCAGAAAAAAGGCAGGGAAAATGGATGAATTACCAATAAATGCCGGGGGGCAAAGATTAGGATTGCGGAGAATAACCCGCACCGTTGCTCAGGGGTAATCTTTGGTTATCGCCCCCATGCGGGGACTGTTAATGAAGGGGAAACCTATGTCAACGCTGAAGTCTGTGATCCTTGCGCTTTCGATGTCGCTGGTGGCTCCTGCTGTGGTTCACGCATCGGAGATCACGCTGGTGCCGGCAGTCAAACTGCAAATTGGCGATCGCGACAATTACGGTAACTACTGGGACGGCGGTCGCTGGCGCGACCACGAATGGTGGGGCCGTCATTATGACTGGCGCGATAACCACTGGCGCGCGCACGATGAGCATCGCCATGATCATCATGATGACCACGATCGCGGCCGCGGCCCGGATCGTGACTGGCGCCATCACTAAGTCTTCCCTCCCGGTCGCCATGAGGGCGGCCGGGAAGGGAATTAGCGTTCGTGGCGTTTAAAGACCATCTCATCTTTCTGACCGGAGGCTTCGGCGTCGAAGAAATAGCCTTCGCTGTTGAAACGGGTTAGCTGTTCAGGCTGGGTTAAGCGGTTTTCAATGATATAGCGGCTCATTAACCCGCGCGCCTTTTTGGCATAGAAACTGATCACTTTAAACTGGCCGTTTTTCTCATCGAGGAACACGGGCTTAATGATTCTTCCCTGCAACTGTTTTGTCTTCACCGACCGGAAGTATTCGTCAGAAGCCAGGTTAATCACGATATCGTCTCCCTGAGCTTTCAGCGCCTGATTGAGTTTATCGGTAATCACCTCGCCCCAGAACTGGTAGAGATCTTTGCCTTTGCTATTTTCCAGCTTAATGCCCATCTCCAGGCGATAGGGCTGCATCAGATCCAGCGGGCGCAGCACGCCGTAGAGGCCGGAAAGCATACGCAAATGTCGCTGGGCAAAATCGAAATCGTCTTCGCTGAGGGTTTCTGCCTGCAGTCCGGTATAAACGTCGCCTTTAAAAGCCAGAATGGCCTGGCGCGCGTTTTGCGGCGTGAAGTCCGGCTGCCAGTCATGAAAGCGGGTCGCATTCAGATCCGCCAGCTTATCGCTGATGCTCATCAGTTTGCCGATCTGTGGCGCCGAGAGCCGGCGCGCGACGCCGATCAGCTCCTGGGAATACTCCAGAAGTTCAGGCTGGGTGTAGCGTGCTGTGGCCAGCGGGCTTTGGTAGTCGAGCGTTTTGGCAGGTGAAATAAGAATCAGCATATCCGGTCCTTGCAGGGAATTTTCCGTGACTTTAACAAAAAAAGAGCGCGGTGGGATCGATAGCTGCGATTGCCGCGCTATTCACGCGGCACTTCATCCCAGGCTCCAGGCGCCAGCTGCTGGTTAATTTCCGGGTAGCGCGTGGCGTCAAAGGTCGGTCGTACGCCCAGTCGTCGCTGGGTGAGATAATCACTGGCCAGGATCCGTACCGTAGGCGACAGCAGTAAAATAGCGGTCAGGTTAGTGATGGCCATCAGCGCCATAATGGTATCCGCCAGCTGCCAGACAACCGGCAAACCGACCAGCGTGCCGGCGATAACCATGACCAGAGTGAGGATCCGCAGCGCCCAGATATGACGAGGGCTGTTAATGCGCAGAAATATCAGGTTATTTTCAGCGTAGATGTAGTTTGCGACGATAGAACTGAAGGCAAAGAGCAGCACGACGATCGCCACGAATCCCGCCCCCCAGCCGCCGACCAGTGATGTCATGGCGTGCTGGATGCTCTGGATACCGTTCGCGGCATCTTCCGCGTCGTCTAGCGGCGCCAGCATGATAATGACGGCGCTGGCGGTACAGATAACTATCGTATCGATGAGGACGCCAATCATTTGCACGATCCCCTGCGCCGCCGGATGCGGAGGCCAGGAAGCCGCTGCCGCCGCGGCGTTAGGCGTTGACCCCATCCCCGCTTCGTTCGAGAACATACCGCGCTGAAAACCACTGGTCAGCGCCTGGCTGATGGTATAGCCCACTGCGCCGGCGGCGGCTTCCTGCCAGCCGAACGCGCTGCGGAAAATGGACTCGAAAATGGCCGGCAGCGCCGTAATGTGCCAGAGGCCAATCAGCAGGCTGGTAGTCACCCAAAGCAGAGCCATCAGCGGCACAATCCACTGCAATAGCTTCGCCACGCCCCGCAAACCCCGCACGATAACCAGCAGGATCACCAGTGCCAGCGCGCAACCGGTAACGATAGCGGGAAGGTCAAAGGCATAGGTCATCGCATTCGCGATGGAGTTGGCCTGCACGGTGTTAAAAATAACCCCATAGGCCAGCAGGAGCAGGATAGAAAACACGATGCCCATCCAGCGCATTCCTAAACCCCGGGACATATACCAGGCCGGGCCGCCGCGAAATTGCCCGTGGGCATCGCGTTCTTTGTAGAGCTGGGCAAGAGAACATTCGGCAAAGCTGCTGGCCATGCCGAGCAGCGCAGAAACCCACATCCAGAAGACGGCGCCGGGTCCGCCGGCGGAGATAGCCAGCGCGACGCCGACCAGGTTGCCGCTGCCCACGCGCGCCGCGAGGCTGGTGCACAGGGCCTGGAAAGAGGTTAATCCGCCGGGCTGAGGCTGGAGGCTTTTCTTTAGACTTTTCCCAAACTGGCGAACATAACGAAACTGAATGAATTTTGTTCGCCAGGTAAACCAGATGCCGGCGCCCAGTAACAGATAAATCATTACGGAGCCCCAGAGTATTTCATTGATAAAAGAGAAAAAATCAGGCATTAACCATCCTCTTGTCCATGCCGGAACGCTAGTGTAAGCGTTACCAATTCAGTGACAATCCCTTAGCTTTCAGAGAATTAATTCATCCAGTTTATCACACTCTGCGCTCTTGCATGGTCCGCAGTTGCGCTGAACATGCAGCGTGTTATCATCTTGGCAGACCGGTTACATCCCCTTAACTGCTGTTTAAGAGAAACACTATCATGACGGATAAATTGACTTCTCTGCGTCAGTACACCACTGTCGTAGCTGATACCGGAGATATTGCGGCAATGAAGCTGTATCAGCCTCAGGATGCCACGACTAACCCTTCTTTGATCCTCGGCGCGGCTCAGATTCCTGAGTACCGTAAGCTGATTGATGACGCTGTCGAGTGGGCCCGCGGCCAGAGCAGCGATCGCGCTCAGCAGATTATCGATGCTTCCGATAAGCTGGCGGTGAACATTGGTCTCGAAATTCTTAAGCTGATTCCAGGCCGTATTTCGACCGAAGTTGATGCGCGCCTCTCGTATGACACCCAGGCATCTATCGCGAAAGCGAAACGCATCATCAAACTGTATAACGATGCGGGCATCGGCAACGATCGCATTCTGATTAAACTGGCTTCCACCTGGCAGGGTATTTGCGCTGCCGAGCAGCTGGAAAAAGAAGGCATCAACTGTAACCTGACTCTGCTGTTCTCCTTCGCTCAGGCTCGCGCTTGTGCTGAAGCGGGTGTATTCCTGATCTCTCCGTTCGTTGGTCGTATTCTCGACTGGTACAAAGCGAACACCGATAAGAAAGAGTACGCGCCGGCTGAAGATCCGGGCGTCGTTTCCGTCAGTGAGATCTACGAGTACTACAAGCAGCACGGTTATGAAACTGTCGTGATGGGCGCAAGCTTCCGTAACGTCGGTGAAATCCTTGAGCTGGCCGGCTGCGATCGCCTGACTATCGCTCCGGCTCTGCTGAAAGAGCTGGCGGAAAGCGAAGGGGCTATCGAGCGTAAACTGGCGTTCAGCGGCGAAGTAAAAGCGCGTCCGGAACGCATCACCGAAGCCCAGTTCCTGTGGCAGCACAACCAGGATCCGATGGCGGTGGACAAGCTGGCGGAAGGTATCCGTAAGTTTGCGATCGACCAGGAAAAACTGGAAAAAATGATCGGCGACCTGCTGTAATCATTTGGGCGTGGCCGGGCTCCCGGTCACGCTACTTCTCCTGAACTCTGTCTGTATTTCCTTCCAGCGTGTATCATTCCGTCTAATTGTACTGTTTGAACGGAATAACGATGAATACCTTACGAATCGGCTTAGTTTCCATTTCCGATCGCGCCTCCAGCGGCGTCTATCAGGATAAAGGCATCCCGGCACTTGAAGAGTGGCTGGCGCGTGCGCTGACGACCCCCTTTGAGCTCGAGACCCGTCTGATCCCTGACGAACAGGTGATTATCGAACAAACGCTGTGTGAGCTGGTTGACGAGATGGCCTGCCATCTGGTGTTAACTACCGGCGGGACCGGTCCGGCCCGACGCGACGTGACGCCGGATGCCACCCTGGCCGTCGCCGACCGCGTTATGCCAGGATTTGGTGAGCAAATGCGCCAGGTTAGCCTACACTTCGTTCCGACGGCTATCCTTTCTCGTCAGGTTGGCGTTATCCGCAAGCAGGCGTTGATTTTGAATCTGCCGGGCCAGCCGAAAGCCATTCAGGAAACCCTTGAAGGCGTTAAAGATGCTGACGGCAAGGTTCTGGTGCACGGGATCTTCGCAAGTGTACCTTATTGTGTACAGTTGCTGGAGGGGCCGTATGTGGAGACAGACGCGGAAGTTGTAGCGGCTTTTCGCCCAAAAAGCGCGAGGCGCGAAACTTTATCCTGAATTTAATACTTTCCTGACATAACCTGCATTGTCGGTGGTGTGCCGTTTTATTTACGATATAGTGTTTTTTACTTTACACATTTCGTGATGACACCTACACACCTCTGGATGAATCGCTCGTTATGTCACAACATACCCGACCTCTGAATCGACAAGATTATAAAACCCTGACGCTGGCCGCCCTTGGCGGCGCGCTGGAGTTTTATGATTTCATTATCTTTGTCTTCTTCGCCGCCGTCGTTGGCGAACTGTTCTTCCCGGCGGATATCCCGGAATGGCTGCGTCAGGTGCAGACCTTCGGCATCTTTGCCGCGGGCTACCTGGCGCGTCCACTGGGCGGCATTATTATGGCCCACTTCGGCGATCTGGTCGGGCGCAAGAAGATGTTCACCCTGAGCATTCTGCTGATGGCATTGCCGACGCTGGCGATTGGTTTGCTGCCGACCTACGCGTCGACAGGCATTGCCGCGCCGCTGCTGCTGTTGCTGATGCGCATTCTGCAGGGGGCGGCTATCGGAGGGGAAGTGCCCGGCGCCTGGGTTTTTGTCGCCGAACACGTGCCGGAAAAGCGCATTGGTATCGCCTGCGGCACCCTCACTGCGGGCCTGACGGTTGGCATTCTACTGGGATCGGTGGTCGCGACGCTGATTAATACCAGCCTGACGCCGCAGGGGATTCACGACGGCGGCTGGCGTATTCCCTTCCTGTTAGGCGGCGTATTTGGTCTGGTGGCCATGTATCTGCGTCGTTGGCTGCAGGAGACGCCGATATTTCTCGAAATGCAGCAGCGTAAGGCGTTAGCACAGGAGCTGCCGGTCAAATCGGTGGTGCTTAAACACCAGAAAGCGGTGGTGGTTTCCATGCTGCTGACCTGGCTGTTATCCGCCGGCGTGGTGGTGGTGATCCTGATGTCACCGGTCTGGCTACAAAAGCACTACGGTTTTGCCCCGGCCATCACCCTGCAGGCCAACAGTATTGCCACCATTATGCTCTGCATCGGCTGTCTGCTGGCAGGGCTGGCGGCGGATCGTTTTGGCGCCAGCCGCACGTTCATCGTCGGCAGTTTGCTACTGGCGCTCTCCAGCTGGGCGTTCTATCACCTTTCCGGCAGCAGTCCACAGCAGCTGTTCCTGCTGTATGGCACGGTGGGATTATGCGTCGGGGTTGTGGGCGCCGTACCTTACGTCATGGTGCGCGCTTTCCCGGCGGAGGTTCGCTTTACCGGCATTTCCTTCTCATATAACGTCTCTTACGCCATTTTTGGCGGTCTGACGCCGATTGTCGTGACCATGCTGATGGGCGTTTCGCCGATGGCACCTGCATGGTACGTGCTGGCGCTTTCGCTGATGGGGCTGGGATTAGGGATCTGGCTGCGCCAGGGGATGAACCGTGATGTGGCTGCCGCCGGCGGGGAGTTGCAGCGCCTGCCTTAACGTTCTGCAACGTTCTGCGAGCAATACCCTCGCCCGTCGGGACGAGGGTATTTTTTATCAATGAGGTGCGCCGATCGGCAGTACGGTGCGACCAAACTGTTCGTTCAGTACTTCACCCATCGCCAGATAAATAGCGCTACCGCCGCAGACTAAACCAATCCAGCCCGCGATTTTTACGAGACCTTCATTATCTGCCAGGTGACCGATTGCCAGCAGCGCAAACAGAACGGTCAGGCTGAGGAAAACGAATTGCAGCATTCGTGCGGCTTTCAGGGTACCGAAGAACATAAACAACGTGAAGACTCCCCACAGACCGAGATACATGCCGAGGAAGTGCGCATCAGGTGCTTCTGCCAGGCCCATTTTCGGCATGAGAAGAATAGCGACCAACGTCAGCCAGAAGGCGCCGTAGGACGTAAAAGCGGTTAAACCAAAGGTATTGCCTTTTTTAAATTCCAGCAGGCCTGCGAAAATCTGCGCAATACCGCCGTAAAAAATGCCCATCGCCAGGATAGCTACATCAAACGCGAACAGGCCGCTATTTGCCAGATTAAGCAGAATAGTGGTCATGCCGAAGCCCATAAGGCCCAGCGGTGCCGGATTAGCCAACTTAGTGTTGCCCATAATTCCTCAGAATAATGATTAGAAAGGGAAGCATTACCCCGCCACTCGGTGACGGGGCGCGGCATCATAATGAGGCGCAGGGTAACTGTCTATGATCTGGCGGGGTATTTTTCGCCAATTTACGCTGGCGCGGATAAATGGCGATCGTTCGCTATCGGCAGCCGGGCGCGGAGGCGTCTGGCGGGACGCGTGCTATCGATAAAAGCCGCTTTTTTACCGGTTTATTCAGTCGGCCTTGTTTATTCGTCTCTTTACCCGGCAAGAAAGTGAAAAATTTTTTTGCTTGCCCCCTTGAGGAAGCGGTGGGCGACCCCATCTTGTAGTCAACCGCAGTGAATGAACCTGAAAAAAATGATGTCTGGGCAGTTGAAACCATAGGTTTCGCCCTTATTACAGGTTTACAACCACATGTTGATCGAATTTTTAGTGGAGACGTTTAGATGGGTAAAATTATTGGTATCGACCTGGGTACTACCAACTCTTGTGTAGCGATTATGGATGGCACTACTGCACGTGTGCTGGAGAACGCCGAAGGCGATCGCACCACGCCTTCTATCATTGCTTATACCCAGGATGGTGAAACTCTGGTTGGTCAGCCGGCTAAACGTCAGGCAGTGACAAACCCGCAAAACACCCTGTTTGCGATTAAACGCCTGATTGGTCGCCGCTTCCAGGACGAAGAAGTTCAGCGTGACGTATCCATCATGCCGTACAAAATCATCGGCGCCGACAACGGCGACGCATGGCTTGATGTGAAAGGTCAGAAAATGGCGCCGCCGCAGATTTCTGCTGAAGTGCTGAAAAAAATGAAGAAAACGGCTGAAGATTACCTGGGTGAGCCGGTAACTGAAGCGGTTATCACCGTACCTGCATACTTCAACGATGCTCAGCGTCAGGCAACGAAAGATGCCGGCCGTATCGCAGGTCTGGAAGTCAAACGTATCATCAACGAACCGACCGCCGCTGCACTGGCTTACGGTCTGGATAAAGAAGTCGGCAACCGTACTATCGCGGTTTACGACCTCGGTGGTGGTACCTTCGATATCTCTATTATCGAAATCGACGAAGTTGACGGCGAAAAAACCTTCGAAGTTCTGGCAACCAACGGTGATACCCACCTGGGTGGTGAAGACTTCGATAGCCGTATGATCAACTACCTCGTTGATGAGTTTAAGAAAGATCAGGGCATTGACCTGCGTAACGATCCGCTGGCCATGCAGCGTCTGAAAGAAGCGGCTGAAAAAGCGAAAATCGAGCTTTCTTCCGCTCAGCAGACCGACGTGAACCTGCCGTACATCACTGCAGATGCCACCGGTCCGAAACACATGAACATCAAAGTGACTCGTGCGAAACTGGAAAGCCTGGTTGAAGATCTGGTGAACCGTTCTATCGAGCCGCTGAAGGTTGCGCTGCAGGACGCGGGTCTGTCCGTGTCTGACATCCAGGACGTTATCCTGGTTGGTGGTCAGACTCGTATGCCAATGGTGCAGAAGAAAGTGGCTGAGTTCTTTGGTAAAGAGCCGCGTAAAGACGTTAACCCGGATGAAGCTGTGGCGATCGGTGCTGCGGTTCAGGGTGGTGTACTGACTGGTGAAGTCAAAGACGTTCTGCTGCTGGACGTTACCCCGCTGTCGCTGGGTATCGAAACCATGGGCGGCGTGATGACTGCGCTGATCAACAAGAACACCACTATCCCGACCAAGCACAGCCAGGTGTTCTCTACTGCAGAAGACAACCAGTCTGCGGTAACCATCCACGTGATTCAGGGTGAGCGTAAACGCGCTTCCGATAACAAATCACTGGGTCAGTTCAACCTGGATGGGATTAACCCGGCACCGCGCGGTATGCCGCAGATCGAAGTCACCTTCGACATCGATGCTGATGGTATCCTGCACGTGTCCGCCAAAGACAAAAACAGCGGTAAAGAGCAGAAAATCACCATTAAGGCCTCTTCTGGTCTGAACGAAGAAGAAATTGCCAAAATGGTTCGTGATGCGGAAGCGAACGCTGAATCTGACCGTAAGTTCGAAGAACTGGTTCAGACCCGTAACCAGGGCGACCATCTGCTGCACAGCACGCGTAAGCAGGTTGAAGAAGCGGGCGACAAACTGCCGGCTGACGACAAAACTGCCATCGAGTCTGCGCTGACCGCGCTGGAAACTTCACTGAAAGGTGAAGACAAAGCGGACATCGAAGCGAAAATGCAGGCGCTGGCTCAGGCTTCCCAGAAGCTGATGGAAATTGCTCAGCAGCAACACGCTCAGCAGCAGGCTGGCGGTGCTGAAGCTTCTGAAAGCAACGCGAAAGACGACGATGTCGTTGACGCCGAGTTTGAAGAAGTGAAAGACAAAAAATAATCGCCCTTTGAACGGGTAAAACACTGGCACGGGCGAAGAGGTTTCCTCTCCGCCCGTGCACGCATGTTAAGGGGCTGAAAAACACCAATGGCAAAGCAAGATTATTACGAGATTTTGGGCGTTTCCAAAACAGCGGAAGAGCGTGAAATCAAAAAGGCTTACAAGCGCCTGGCCATGAAATACCACCCGGACCGTAACCAGGGTGATAAAGAAGCCGAAGCGAAGTTTAAAGAAATTAAAGAAGCGTATGAAATCCTGACTGATGACCAGAAGCGTGCGGCCTACGATCAGTACGGCCACGCCGCCTTTGAACAAGGTGGCATGGGCGGCGGCGGCGGTGGTTTTGGCGGCGGTGCCGATTTCAGCGATATCTTTGGCGACGTGTTTGGCGATATCTTCGGCGGCGGTCGTGGCCGTCAGCGTGCGGCGCGTGGCGCTGACCTGCGCTACAACATGGACCTGACGCTGGAAGAAGCCGTTCGCGGCGTGACTAAAGAGATTCGCATCCCGACGCTGGAAGAGTGTGACGTCTGCCACGGCAGCGGCGCGAAAGCCGGTAGCAAACCGCAAACCTGTCCAACCTGTCACGGTGCCGGTCAGGTGCAGATGCGCCAGGGCTTCTTCGCCGTTCAGCAAACCTGTCCGCATTGCCAGGGACGCGGTACGCTGATTAAGGATCCGTGCAACAAATGCCACGGTCACGGCCGTGTCGAGAAGACTAAAACCCTGTCGGTCAAAATCCCGGCGGGTGTTGATACCGGCGATCGTATTCGTCTTTCAGGCGAAGGCGAAGCGGGCGAGCACGGCGCTCCGGCTGGCGATCTGTACGTTCAGGTCCAGGTTAAGCAGCACGCTATCTTTGAGCGCGAAGGCAATAACCTGTACTGCGAAGTGCCGATCAACTTCACCATGGCTGCCCTCGGCGGCGAGATTGAAGTCCCGACGCTGGATGGCCGCGTCAATCTGAAGGTGCCTGGCGAAACGCAGACCGGTAAGCTATTCCGCATGCGTGGCAAAGGCGTGAAATCCGTACGCGGTGGCGCGCAGGGCGATCTGCTGTGCCGCGTGGTGGTTGAAACGCCGGTAGGGCTTAATGAAAAACAGAAACAGCTGCTGAAGGATCTTCAGGAAAGTTTTGGCGGCCCAACGGGTGAAAAAAACAGCCCGCGCTCCAAAAGTTTCTTTGATGGCGTGAAGAAATTCTTCGACGACCTGACGCGCTAATCTGCTGCGATTCTGAAAAGCCACTTTATTGTTAAAGTGGCTTTTTTGTTTCCAGCCCGCTATCTGTTAATGATGGCTGAATCCCTCCGGTCAGAGTCGCACTTTGCCGTCTGTCTTATATCGTAAAAATCGAGCTATAACGCAATAATAATCTTATTTTTTCGAAGTGTTATGGCGACTAGAATAGTTTCATCGATGAATTAGCCTTATAGAGAGAGTAAAAGTGAAACATCTGCAGCGTTTTTTCAGTAGCGATGCTTCAGGGGGCATTATCCTCATTTTTGCGGCCGCGTTGGCCATGCTGTTGGCTAATACTGACGCGACCAGCGGTATTTACCATTCCTTTCTGGAAACACCCGTTCAGCTGCGTGTTGGTGCGTTAGAAATCAATAAGAACATGCTGCTGTGGATTAACGATGCGCTGATGGCCGTCTTCTTCTTACTGATTGGTCTGGAAGTGAAGCGAGAGATGATTCAGGGGGCGCTGGCCAGCCGCCGTCAGGCCGTTTTCCCGGTCGTGGCTGCCTTGGGTGGGATGATTGTCCCGGCGCTGATCTACCTGGCGTTTAATGCTCAGGATCCGATTACCCGGGAGGGGTGGGCGATTCCGGCGGCGACCGATATCGCTTTTGCGCTGGGCGTGCTGGCGCTGTTGGGCAGTCGCGTACCGCCGGCGTTGAAAATCTTCCTGATGGCGCTGGCGATTATCGACGACCTGGGCGCCATTATCATCATTGCCCTGTTTTATACCAGTGACCTTTCCGTCCTGTCGCTGGGCGTGGCGGCTGGGGCGATTGCCGTGCTGGTCGCGCTCAATCTTTGTGGCGTCCGACGCACCGGTATCTATATCCTGGTCGGCGCGGTGCTATGGACTGCGGTCCTGAAGTCCGGGGTTCATGCGACGTTAGCCGGGGTGATCGTTGGCTTTATGATCCCGCTGAAGGAGCAGGGCGGTAAATCACCGGCTAAGCAGCTTGAGCATGTCCTGCATCCGTGGGTGGCTTACCTGATTCTGCCGCTTTTCGCCTTCGCTAACGCAGGCGTCTCGCTGCAAGGGGTAACGATTGAAGGACTGACGTCACTGCTGCCGCTGGGGATTATTGCCGGGCTGTTTATCGGCAAACCGCTGGGTATCAGCCTGTTCTGCTGGCTGGCGTTAAAACTGAAATGGGCATCGCTGCCGGAAGGGACGACCTGCAAGCAGATTGTGGCGGTCGGCATTCTGTGCGGGATTGGCTTCACGATGTCGATTTTCATCGCCAGTCTGGCCTTCAGCAGCGTTAACCCTGGCTTAATCAACTGGGCCAAGCTGGGCATCCTGATTGGATCGGTCCTGTCGGCCGTGACCGGGTATATGATACTACGCAGGCGTATTGCGGATACCACGACGGCTTAACATTCGACGGGGAGCCTGTAAGGGCTCCCCTGGCATTATCAGGGAGAGAAACATGTCGCATATTAATTACAACCACCTGTATTACTTCTGGCACGTTTACAAAGAAGGTTCTGTTGTCGGCGCCGCGGAGGCTTTGTTTCTGACGCCGCAGACCATTACCGGGCAAATCAAAGCGCTCGAAGAGCGTTTGCAGGGGAAATTGTTTAAACGCAAGGGGCGGGGGCTGGAGCCGAGTGAACTGGGCGAGCTGGTATTCCGCTATGCGGACCGCATGTTCACGCTGAGCCAGGAGATGCTCGATATTGTGAACTACCGCAAAGAGTCTAACCTACTGTTCGATGTCGGCGTTGCCGATGCTTTGTCGAAACGACTGGTGAGCGGGGTGCTGGATGCGGCGGTAGTGGATAATGAACAGATTCATCTGCGTTGCTTTGAATCGACTCACGAAATGCTGCTTGAACAGCTCAGCCAGCACAAGCTCGATATGATCATCTCAGACTGCCCCATCGATTCCACCCAGCAGGAAGGGCTGTTCTCCGTACGTATCGGCGAGTGCAGCGTGAGCTTCTGGTGTATGAACCCGCCGCCGGAAAAACCGTTCCCCGCCTGTCTGGAGGAGCGTCGTCTGCTGATCCCCGGTCGGCGCTCGATGCTGGGACGCAAGCTTCTGAACTGGTTCAACTCCCAGGGGCTGAAGGTCGAGATTCTCGGTGAGTTTGACGATGCGGCGCTGATGAAGGCGTTCGGTGCGGCGCATAATGCGATTTTTGTCGCGCCGACGCTTTACGCGCATGACTTCTATCAGGACGAGACGATTATTGAGATCGGACGGATGGAGAATGTGATGGAGGAGTATCACGCCATTTTTGCCGAAAGGATGATTCAGCATCCGGCGGTGCAACGGATTTGCAATCGCGACTATTCGTCACTCTTCACGACGCCGCAGCCGTAACTGACAGACATAAAAAAACCCGCTTTCGCGGGTTTTTTTACAAAGCGATAACAAGCAGACGATTAAGCCAGTTTGTTGATCTGAGCGGTCAGGTTTGCTTTATGACGCGCAGCTTTGTTTTTGTGGATCAGACCTTTAGCAGCCTGACGGTCCACGATTGGTTGCATTTCGTTAAATGCTTTCAGTGCAGTAGCTTTGTCGCCAGCTTCGATAGCTGCGTATACTTTCTTGATGAAAGTACGCATCATAGAGCGACGGCTAGCGTTGTGCTTGCGGGCCTTTTCAGACTGAACGGCGCGCTTCTTAGCTGATTTGATATTAGCCAAGGTCCAACTCCCAAATGTGTTCTATATGGACAATTCAAAGGCCGAGGAATATGCCCGTTTAGCCTTCTTTTGTCAATGGATTTGTGCAAATAAGCGCCGCTTAAAACAACGACGCTTTATTACGTAGTGATGGCGCAAGATTCTACCAGCTTGTTGCTGGCGAATACAGCCTTTCCACCATAAAAATCGCTGGGCTCGGGTAGTTTTTGCCGCATTCCCGCGCTGAGTTGATGAATTCCCGGGATCTTTCGGTTAAGAGGTGCAATCGCTGGTTAACGTCGTCAGTTGTACAAGGTATACTCGGACGATTTTCACTGTTTTGAGCCAGACATGAAGCTGATACGCGGCATACATAATCTCAGTCAGGCGCCGCACGGGTGCGTGCTGACCATTGGTAATTTTGACGGTGTGCATCGCGGGCATCAGGCGCTGCTGCAGCGTTTGCGCGCCGAGGGCCGCCAGCGTGGTTTACCGGTGGTGGTGATGATTTTCGAACCACAGCCGCTGGAGCTGTTTGCCGCCGATAAGGCGCCCGCCCGTTTGACGCGTCTGCGGGAAAAGCTGAGCTATCTGGCTGAAAGCGGCGTCGACTATGTGCTGTGCGTGCGCTTTGACCGCCGCTTCGCCGCCCTGACCGCCCAGGATTTTATCAGCGAACTGCTGGTGCGCCGGTTAGGCGTGCAGTTCCTCGCTGTGGGGGATGATTTCCGCTTTGGCGCTGGTCGCCAGGGGGATTTCTTGTTATTACAGAAAGCCGGGGCGGAATATGGTTTTGACGTAACCAGCACCCAAACTTTCTGCGAAGGCGGCGTACGTATCAGCAGCACGGCGGTGCGCCAGGCGCTGGCGGATGACGACCTTGTGCAGGCGGAAAACCTGCTGGGTCATCCCTTTACGATCTCCGGACGCGTGGTCCACGGCGATGAGCTGGGGCGCACTATTGGTTTTCCGACGGCGAACTTACCGCTACGCCGTCAGGTTTCCCCGGTAAAAGGGGTCTATGCGGTGGAAGTAACAGGACTGGGCGACAAACCGCTGGTGGGCGTCGCCAACATTGGCACCCGTCCAACGGTTGCTGGCGTTCGCCAGCAGCTGGAAGTGCATTTGCTGGACGTTGTAATGGACCTTTATGGTCGCCATATAGACGTAATACTGCGTAAAAAAATACGTAACGAGCAGCGATTTGCGTCGCTTGATGAGCTGAAAGCGCAAATTGCACGTGATGAGTTAACGGCCCGCGAGTTCTTTGGGCTGGCCAGGCAGGCATAAGTCTGTTGGTGTTTATCAAACCGAAATACGGAACCGAGAATCTGATGAGTGACTATAAATCCACCCTGAATTTGCCGGAAACAGGGTTCCCGATGCGTGGCGATCTCGCCAAGCGCGAACCGGGAATGCTGGCGCGTTGGACCGATGATGACCTGTACGGCATCATCCGTGCAGCGAAAAAAGGCAAAAAAACCTTCATTCTGCATGATGGCCCTCCTTATGCGAATGGCAGCATTCATATTGGTCACTCGGTTAACAAGATTCTGAAAGACATTATCGTTAAGTCCAAAGGACTGACGGGCTATGACTCGCCTTACGTTCCAGGTTGGGACTGCCACGGTCTGCCGATCGAGCTGAAAGTGGAGCAGGAATATGGCAAGCCGGGTGAGAAATTCACCGCCGCTGAATTCCGCGCCAAGTGCCGCGAATATGCCGCGACCCAGGTTGACGGCCAGCGTAAAGACTTTATCCGCCTGGGCGTGCTGGGCGACTGGTCGCGTCCGTACCTGACCATGGACTTCAAAACCGAAGCCAACATCATCCGTGCGCTGGGTAAAATCATTGGCAACGGCCACCTGCACAAAGGCGCGAAGCCGGTGCACTGGTGCGTTGACTGCCGTTCTGCGCTGGCGGAAGCAGAAGTCGAGTATTACGACAAAACGTCTCCTTCTATCGACGTCGCGTTCCACGCGGTAGACAAAGCCGCGGTGCTGGCGAAATTCGGCGTTGCCGATGTTACCGGCCCGGTATCCCTGGTTATCTGGACCACCACCCCGTGGACCCTGCCTGCCAACCGCGCTATCTCCCTGTCGCCGGAATTCGACTATGCGCTGGTGCAGGTTGCAGGTCAGGCGCTGATCCTGGCGAAAGATCTGGTTGAAAGCGTGATGAAACGCGCGGGTATGGCGGATTACACCATCCTGGCGGCGGTGAAAGGTGATGAACTGGAGCTGATGCGCTTTAAGCATCCGTTCCTCGACTTCGACGTTCCGGCGATCCTCGGCGACCACGTTACCCTCGATGCGGGTACCGGTGCGGTGCATACCGCCGGCGGCCACGGTCCGGACGACTACACCATCAGCCAGAAATACGGTCTGGAAATTGCTAACCCGGTCGGCCCGGACGGTTCCTACCTGCCAGGGACCTGGCCGGCGCTGGACGGTATTAACGTCTTTAAAGCGAACGACATCATCGTCGAGATGCTGCGCGAAAGCGGCGCGCTGCTACACGTTGAGAAAATGCAGCACAGCTATCCATGCTGCTGGCGTCACAAGTCGCCGATCATCTTCCGTGCGACCCCACAGTGGTTCGTCAGCATGGATCAGAAAGGCCTGCGCGCGCAGTCGCTGAAAGAGATTAAAGGCGTGCAGTGGATCCCGGACTGGGGCCAGGCGCGTATCGAATCGATGGTGGCCAACCGTCCTGACTGGTGTATTTCCCGTCAGCGTACCTGGGGCGTGCCGATGTCCCTGTTCGTGCATAAAGAGACCCAGGAACTGCACCCGAACACCCTGGAACTGATGGAAGAAGTGGCGAAGCGCGTTGAGGTGGACGGTATTCAGGCGTGGTGGGATCTCGACTCCCGCGACATCCTCGGTGCCGATGCCGACAGCTACGAGAAAGTGCCGGATACTCTGGACGTATGGTTCGACTCCGGTTCTACCCACTCTTCCGTGGTTGACGTACGCCCGGAATTCTCCGGTCACGCCGCCGATATGTATCTGGAAGGTTCCGACCAGCATCGCGGCTGGTTCATGTCCTCGCTGATGATCTCCACGGCGATGAAGGGCAAAGCGCCGTACCGCCAGGTGCTGACGCACGGTTTCACCGTTGATGGTCAGGGACGTAAAATGTCCAAATCCATCGGTAACACCGTCTCTCCGCAGGATGTGATGAACAAGCTGGGCGCGGATATCCTGCGTCTGTGGGTCGCGTCGACCGATTACACCGGCGAAATGGCGGTCTCTGACGAGATCCTTAAACGCGCCGCCGACAGCTATCGTCGTATCCGTAACACCGCGCGCTTCCTGCTGGCGAACCTTAACGGTTTCGATCCGGTTAAAGACATGGTGAAACCGGAAGAGATGGTGGTGCTCGATCGTTGGGCGGTAGGCTGCGCGAAAGCGGCGCAGGAAGATATCCTGAAGGCCTATGAGTCTTACGGCTTCCACGAAGTGGTGCAGCGCCTGATGCGCTTCTGCTCCATTGAGATGGGCTCGTTCTACCTCGACATCATCAAAGATCGCCAGTACACCGCGAAAGCGGACAGCGTGGCGCGTCGCAGCTGCCAGACCGCGCTGTTCCATATTGTGGAAGCGCTGGTTCGCTGGATGGCGCCGATCATGTCCTTCACCGCAGACGAAATCTGGGGCTACCTGCCGGGTTCCCGCGAAAAATACGTCTTCACCGGTGAGTGGTATGAAGGTCTGTTTGGCCTGGCCGACGACGAAGCGATGAACGACGGCTTCTGGGACGATCTGCTGCAGGTACGTGGCGAAGTCAATAAGGTCATCGAGCAGGCGCGTGCTGACAAGCGGGTGGGCGGTTCTCTGGAAGCGGCGGTCACGCTGTATGCCGATGCCGATCTGGCCGCGAAGCTGAACGCGCTGGGCAGCGAATTACGATTTGTCCTGTTGACCTCCGGGGCGACGGTTGCCGATCATGCACAGGCGCCGGCTGATGCCTGGCAGAGTGAACTGCTGAAAGGTCTGAAAGTCGTGCTGAGTAAAGCCGAAGGCGAGAAATGCCCACGCTGCTGGCACTACACCAGCGATGTCGGCAAGGTGGCGGAACACGCGGAAATCTGCGGTCGCTGTGTCAGCAACGTCGCCGGTGACGGCGAAAAACGTAAGTTTGCCTGATGAGTAAATCTGTCTGTTCAACGGGGCTACGCTGGCTTTGGGTCGTCGTAGCCGTGCTGATTATTGACCTGGGCAGTAAATTCCTGATCCTCCAGAACTTTGCTCTGGGGGATACGGTATCGCTGTTTCCGTCGCTTAATCTGCACTATGCGCGTAACTATGGCGCAGCTTTTAGTTTCCTTGCCGATAGCGGCGGCTGGCAGCGCTGGTTCTTTGCCGGCATTGCCATCGGTATCTGCGTGATTCTGGCGGTCTTGATGTATCGCTCAAAAGCCACGCAAAAGCTGAACAACATTGCCTACGCGCTGATTATTGGCGGTGCGCTGGGGAATTTGTTTGATCGGCTATGGCATGGTTTCGTCGTCGATATGATTGATTTCTACGTCGGGGACTGGCATTTCGCCACCTTCAACCTCGCTGATACCGCAATTTGTATCGGCGCAGCGCTGATTGTGCTGGAAGGCTTCCTGCCTTCTAAAGAGAAAAAAGCCGCATAAACATTGCCGGATGGCGCTGGCGCTTATCTGGCCTATAATGTACTGCGCTCCTTGTCGGCCCGGTAAGCGTAGCGCCACCGGGCAAACAGGCGGCTGAAATTTTAAAGAGCAAACCTGCATGTCTAAATCCGTACAGAGCAACAGCGCGATCCTCGTTCACTTCACGCTGAAACTGGATGATGGCTCAACGGCTGAATCCACCCGCAATAACGGCAAACCTGCCCTGTTTCGCCTTGGCGACACCTCCCTGTCTGAAGGTCTGGAACAACAGCTTCTTGGTCTGAAAGAGGGGGAGAAAAAGGTATTCTCGCTGGAGCCCGATGCTGCGTTTGGCATACCAAGCCCGGATCTTATCCAGTATTTTTCCCGCCGCGAATTTATCGATGCGGGCGAGCCGGAAATCGGCGCGATTATGCTCTTTACCGCAATGGATGGCAGCGAAATGCCCGGCGTGATTCGTGAAGTGAACGGCGATTCGATCACCGTGGATTTCAACCACCCGCTGGCCGGGCGCACCGTCCATTTTGATATTGAAGTGCTGGAAATCGATCCGGCGCTGGAGGAGTGAAATGCAGATCCTGTTGGCTAACCCGCGCGGCTTTTGCGCCGGCGTTGACCGCGCTATCAGCATTGTCGAAAACGCGCTGACGCTCTACGGCGCGCCGATCTATGTGCGTCATGAAGTGGTGCATAACCGCTATGTGGTCGATAGCCTGCGCAAGCGCGGCGCCATTTTTATCGAACAGATTAGCGAAGTGCCTGATGGCGCGATCCTGATTTTCTCCGCGCACGGCGTCTCTCAGGCGGTACGTAATGAAGCGAAAAACCGCGATCTGACGGTCTTTGACGCGACCTGTCCGCTGGTGACCAAAGTGCATATGGAAGTCGCCCGCGCCAGCCGTCGCGGCGAAGAGTCGATCCTGATTGGCCATGCCGGTCACCCGGAAGTGGAAGGGACGATGGGCCAGTACAGCAACCCGGAAGGGGGAATGTATCTGGTGGAATCACCCGATGATGTCTGGACGCTGGATGTGAAAAACGACGCCCGGCTGTCGTTTATGACGCAGACCACCCTCTCGGTAGATGACACTTCGGATGTGATCGACGCGCTGCGCGAACGTTTCCCGAAAATCGTCGGGCCGCGTAAAGACGATATCTGTTACGCAACGACCAACCGTCAGGAAGCGGTTCGCGCGCTGGCGGAACAGGCCGATGTCGTGCTGGTGGTGGGGTCGAAAAACTCCTCTAACTCCAACCGCCTGGCGGAGCTCGCTCAGCGGATGGGGAAAGCAGCCTATCTGATTGACGACGCGACGGATATTCAGGAAGCGTGGGTCAAAGAGGCCGCGTGCGTTGGCGTGACCGCAGGCGCATCGGCTCCGGATATCCTGGTGCAGAACGTGATTGCGCGTCTGCAGGCGCTGGGCGGTGGAGAAGCCGTCCCGCTGGAAGGGCGTGAAGAGAATATCGTTTTCGAAGTACCGAAAGAGCTGCGGGTTGATGTCCGTGAAGTAGACTAAGTTCTTTCGCCGGCGGATGTGAGAAGATGCCAGACTTAACGTCTGGCATTTTTTTTGGGAGAAACGATGCGCTTACCGATCATTCTTGATACCGATCCCGGCATTGACGACGCGGCGGCGATCGCCGCCGCGCTATTCGCCCCCGAGCTCGATCTGCAGCTGATGACGACGGTGGCGGGGAACGTGTCGGTGGAAAAAACCACGCGTAACGCCCTGCAGCTGCTGCATTTCTGGCAGGCGAAGGTTCCTCTGGCTCAGGGAGCGTCGATGCCGCTCTTGCGCCCGCTGCGCGATGCGGCCTCCGTGCACGGCGAGTCCGGCATGGAAGGGTATGATTTTGTCGAGCATGACTGTCAGCCATTGCCGAAACCGGCCTTTCAGGCCATTCGCGATGCGCTGATGCATGCTCAGGAACCGATTACGCTGGTGGCGATTGGTCCGTTGACCAATATTGCGCTGCTCCTGACGCAGTACCCGGAATGTCGCTTTAATATTCGCCGGCTGGTGATCATGGGCGGTTCCGCCGGGCGCGGTAACTTTACGCCTAATGCGGAGTTCAATATTGCTATCGATCCGGAAGCCGCGGCCAGCGTATTTCGCAGCGGTCTGGAGATCGTGATGTGCGGGCTCGACGTGACGAACCGGGCAATGCTGACGCCGGAGTACCTCGCCACGCTGCCCGCGTTGAACAAGACCGGAAAGATGCTCCACGCGCTGTTCAGCCATTATCGCAGCGGCAGCATGAGCAGCGGGCTGCGCATGCATGACCTGTGCGCCATTGCCTGGCTGGTGCGCCCTGAACTGTTTACCCTGCAACCGTGCTTTGTGGCGGTGGAAACGCAGGGAACCTGGACATCCGGCACCACCGTCGTCGATATCGAAGGGCGACTGGGGCAGCCGGCGAACGCGAACGTTGCGCTGGCGCTGGATGTGGACGGTTTTCAGCGCTGGGTGGCGGAAGTGTTGGCCCTGGCGCCGTAAGCAGCCAGACGACCGTCAATTTTCTCGCTCAGATAATCAATCATGGCCCGCATTCTGGCGGGCATATGTTTATTGCCCGACCACAGCAGCCACAGCTGTCCGGTATAGCTACTGATAAACTCCCATTCTGCCAGAACCTGGACGATATCGCCCCGGGCCAGCGCGTCGCGGGCGGTAAACAGCGGCAGGCTGCCGATACCTAAATGCTGCTGCACCGCATCAAGGCGCACGGCAGTATGGTTGGCGGCGTAGCGTCCGTGAGTCTGGATAGTTTCCGTTTTACCCGCCCGTCGGAATTTCCAGCGTGAGTCGGCCGGCGTTTCGCCCAGGCTGATGCAGCTGTGAGCGCGCAGCTCCGCCGGCGTTTGCGGCGTGCCATGCTGCTGCAAATAGTCCGGTGTGGCGCAGATCACGTGGGTCACCGGCATCAGCGGCTTGCCGTGTAGCCCGGGAGAGGGGCTGTGGGTAATCCGCAGCGCCAGATCAATACCATCATCAATCAGATCCAGATAGCGGTCCTCAAGCCGCAGACAGACGTCCACGCCGGGGTAGCGGGTGAGAAACTCCGTCATTAACGGATGAATCACAAACCGCCCGACGGCCTTCGGCACGCTGAGCGTCAGTTTGCCCTGCGCCACTTCCTGCGCACTGCTGGCGGAATCCATCGCCTGGCGAGCCGATTCCAGCATCTCCTGTGCGTGCGCATACACCGTTTTCCCGGCATCGCTCAGGCGTAATTTACGCGTGCTGCGGTGCAGCAGCTTACAGCCCATTTGCTGTTCCAGCCGCGAGACGCTGCGGCTGATCGCCGAAGGCGTTGCTCCGGAAATACGGGCGACGGCAGAAAAACTGCCCTGATCGACAATTTGCACGAACAGGGCAAGGTCGGGGAGTAAATTGAGATTCATTTGTGCCCTTGAGGCAAAAGTGCATTGATGAATGACGGGATTATCGTCATGGATAATATCAATATACTGTCCTGACTGAGAGGAGGACAACCATGACTGAACGTCTTTATTACACCTGCGATGAGACCGAGATGCGAGCTCTGGTCGTGAGTTGCCAGAGTGAGGCCGATGGCCGTTACGCTATTGAGCTGAACCAGACCTTGTTTCACCCGCAGGGCGGCGGGCAGCCGGCCGATCGCGGCTGGATTGGCGGTATTGCTGTTGAAGGCGTGGTGGCGCGAGGCGACAGCGTCCTGCACATTGTCGCGCAACCGCTGCCGCCTGGAGAGGTGGAGATTCGGGTGGATGAGGCTGCCAGGCGTCTGCACTCGCGGCTGCACTCAGCGGGACATCTGATAGGCCTGGCGGGCGAGCGGGCTGGCTGGCGCCCGGTCAAGGCGCACCACTGGCCCGGAGAAGGGCGGATAACGTTCACCGCTATCGGGTCCGCCATCGTGCCGGAGGCCAGTGCACTGCTGGCGACGATCGCGGGCTGGCAGGCGGAAAATCTGCCGCGGCATCTGACTTTTGAGGATGGGCGGCGTCAGGTCGGATTTGGGTCATTACCGGCCTATCCCTGCGGCGGAACGCATGTTGCCAGCCTGTCTGAACTGGGGATGGTGACGATTAGCCAGGTAAAAATCAAAAAAAGTCAGCTGATCGTGAGTTATACGCTGGAGTGAGCGGCGACGCTGGCGGATTTTTGTGTGATATCAGTTGCAAAGTCGCCCGACTCATCTTAGGTTAATCGATTAATCTGCTAATCTTATTCTGTTGTTCTCCTCGGGCCGGAGACAAATATGAATCCTTCCTTTATTCAGCCACCGCAGGTGGTCTGGGCCAGCGGCGCACTTGCCGATGGCCCGTTGTTACGTAAATCAACGCGCATTGCGGATCTTGCGCAGGTGTTCGCCGATGAGCGCGCGCGTCAAGGAATGGTGGGCGAGCTGGTCGTTTATGATGTGGAAATGCTTGATACCTCTTCAGCGGAAGGGGCGCTGTATACCGGCGTCACCCATCTTTATCCCGGAAAAGTGGGCAACGAGTATTTTATGACCCGCGGGCATTTTCATGCCCGTCGTGAACAAGGCGAAGTCTACTTTGGTTTGCGGGGAAGTGGTCTACTGCTCCTGCAAGATGAGCAAGGGCAAGCGCGCTTTGAGCAGGTTTTTGCCGGGTCAGTACATATTATTCCTGGGTTCACCGCGCACAGGCTGATTAATACCGGGGGCGATACGCTTTCCGCGCTGGCGGTCTGGCCCGGCGTCGCGGGGCACGATTACGCAGCGCTGGCAAACGGCTTTGCGCTGCGGGTCTTTGAAGAGCATCGGACTCTCCAGGTAAAGGCGGTGCAGAATGACGAAATCTGACTGTTGTTACGGGCTGGATATGGCGATTCATCATCGACCGCTGGGTTTTAGCTACGGCAATGATGTCACCGGGCCGATGCCGGAAATCCGTCGTCTCGATCAGATTCGCGCTTCGCTGCGCGATCCCCACTGCGAAGGGCCGGAGGAGGTGTATGCCATCGCCATGGATGTGGCGCGGATGCAGGATCGTGAAGAGCTGAAAAAACGGATGTTGCTGTTTGGCGTGGTGACCTATGCCGCCGGGCGACTGGGGGATGAACCGGTTCGCAGTCAGGGACATGTCCATCGCATCAGCCAGCACAGCGGCTGGTCGCCGCCGGAGCTGTATGAAATCTGGCAGGGGAAAGCCATTATCTACATGCAAGAGTATGTGGAGGACGACCCCGGTCGCTGCTTTGCGGTCATCGCCGGGCCGGGAGAAAAGGTACTGGTGCCGCCCGGCTGGGGCCATGCCACCATTTCGGCGAGCCCGGATGAACCCTTAACTTTTGGCGCATGGTGCGATCGCGAGTACGGCTTTGAATATGATGCCGTGCGCGCCCGAAAAGGGCTGGCCTGGTATCCGCTGCTGCAGGATGAACAGATTATCTGGTTGCATAATTCGCACTATATTCCCGGGCGCTTACAGGCTATTACCCCCCGGCAGTATACGGAGTTTGGCATTACCTCCGCGCCAGTTTATCAGCAGTTTATTGACGATCCTGCCCGCTTCCAGTTTATCTCCCGCCCGGATAAGACAGCGGAATTATGGCGGAATTTCCATCCATAGCAAAACCGGGGCATGCCCTAATGCCGATCGTTTAAGGGGCGGCTGACCGATCCGGCAGAGGTGTAAGAATCAGCCATCTCAAAGAGATTGCCGATTTTTTATGGGCGCTGTCAGGTTTTCAACATATCTGCAGGAGTTTCTGTCCCGTCGTTCGCACAAACCACCGTTTACCGGCATTGCGCTGGCCTGCGATAAACCCAAAAAATGCGGGTCACCTTTAAGTGACCCGCATTAGGGCATCGCCCCGGTTTTTTGACGTTGGGCGGATATTCACGCTATCCGCTGCGTTTGTCCCGGCCCGCGCGACGCGACCGGGACATTTTCACAACACCATCCGATATCAGCCGGCAAACAGACCGCTCACCACGCCGAGTGCGGCCAGTACCAGCAGCAGCACCATCGCTTTTACCGGTGAAACCCCGCGTTTGGCCATCAAATACCACGTCCCCAGCACCACCACAAGCGGCAGCAGCTGCGGGAAGATGCCATCCAGCATCTGCTGAACGTGAATATTGACCCCGTCTTTGGTGACGAATTCCAGCCCGGTTCCGAGTTTAACGTAGCTTGCCGCAACGCCACCCATGACGAAAACGCCCAGCAACGACAAGGCTTCACGCAGGCGGGTAGACTTACTGCTGACCAGCATCTCTACCGATCCGGAACCCATTTTGTAGCCTTTGAGAAACAGAAACCAGGAGCCGGGAATAATGATGCCCAGCCAGGCGACGGTATAGAACAGCGGCCCGAGAATGCTGCCGCCGGCCGCCAGCGCCATACCGATACTCAGCAAAATCGGGATAAGCATGCCGGGGATCATTGAATCACCGATCCCGGCGATCGGCCCCATCAGGCCGACTTTCAGGGTGTTGATCGTTTCACCATCGATCGGTTCGCCGTTGGCTTTTTTCTCCTCCAGCCCCAACGCCATACCGTTGACGATCGCGCCGATCTGCGGCTCGGTGTTATAGAACGATGCGTGACGGCGCAGCATTTCGGTGCGCTGGGCGGCATCGGGATAGAGTTTTTTCGCCACCGGCAGCATGCTCAGGCAAAAGCCGAAGGATTCCAGGCGTTCAAAGCTCATTGAAGAGAGGTTGTGCATCATCCACGCGCGCCAGCAGCGGCGCAGGTCTTTGCGGGTCAGGGTACGTTCTTCCATCAGAATTCATCCTCATCATCGACGACCGGTTTTGCGCCAGTGCTCTGCTGCGGCTCCGGTTTGTAGTTGTAATGGATTAACGCCAGCAGCGAGCCCACGATCACCAGCGCGACCATATTGAGCTTTAAAAAGACGATGCAGACGAAACCGACGAGAAAATAGATCAGCATGGTGTAGTTTTTGATGATCTGTTTGAGCAGGATAGCGATCCCCACCGCAGGCAGAATGCCGCCCAGCACGTTCATCGTCGACAGAATGATTTTGGGCAAACTGTCCATAAAACTACTGATGTACTGCGCACCGAAATAGACGGCGATAAAAGTCGGTACGAAGCGTAAAACGAAGTTCGTCGCCTGGGGCCAGATGGCGCTGTTGAGATAAATTCCGCGTTCGTCGCCACGATCCAGCGCAACATCGGCCCGATGGTTCCAGAAAGAGTTCAGTACCATCATGGCGTTAAACAGAATGGTTCCGGCGATACCGATGGTGGCCGCCAGCGCCACCGCTACTTCCGGTCCTTTCCCTGACAGGATCCCGAGGGCGATGGCCGGGTAAGCGACAAAGTTAAGGTCGGCCGGCATCGACCCGCCCGGTGTCACCATGGCGATATAGACGGCCTGGACCGCCACGCCGATCATAATGCCGGTTTTGACATCGCCGAGAATAAGCCCGACCAGCATGCCGGAAACCAGCGGCCGGGTGATCAGATACCAGCCGCCGGTCAGCCCCAAAAGCCAGGGGCTACTGAGGGCGCCCAGATAGCAAAGAAAGCCTATCAATGTCGCTTCGATAATCATCATCCGCTCCTTATTTCAGCTTCTGCCGGGCGTCCTGCCAGCTGTAACAGCCGGCATCCGGGACCAGGCGGAATTCAACAAGATGTCCGTGCTGCACCAGCCAGTCAAAGGCGGCTATCTCCTCCGCGTTGACCGATTGGTTCGGGCCAATGGTTCGGGTATCGGCGCGGGCGCTCATTGGGCCAACGTTAATTTTGCCGTTGGCATTTTTCAGGCTGATACCGGCTGCTTCGATGCGCTGGAGCGTGACGGGGGATTTGCCGATCACGAAGTAACGCTTATCGCTGGCGATCACTTTGGGCAATTTTTCGATAGCTGTCGCGGTGTCGAACAGCCAGACTTTGGTGTCCTGAACCGCGCCTTTCATCACGGATGAGAGCAGCGGATCGGCCGCGACGGCATCGTCAATGGCGACGATGCCGTCGCAGGGCAGCTCTTTGGCCCAGCGTGTCACGAGCTGCCCATGAATAACGCGGTCGTCGATACGTACAAAAGAGATACTCATAGCGGTTTCCTTTAAAAATCATCGGACTGAACGGATATCGTCGGGGCAGCCATGACCAGTGTCGGTACGGTTAACGCCAGCAGCTGTGCGGCAGCATCGTGCACATCCGTTAAATGGTGAACCTCGTCGCTTTGCAGCAGCATCGGAAAATTGACCCCCGCCACGACGGCGACCGGGGGGATCGTCTGAGAGGAAAACGCGTGCTGGCAGGCGATGTTCCACGGCGTACCGCTTTGCATATCGCACAGCACCAGCACGCCATCGGCGTTTTGTCCGGCGCTGGCCAGCGTGCGGGCGAAATCCTCTCTGAAGCCTTCAATGCCGGCCTGCTCGCCGAGCGTCACGGCGAAGACATGAGGTAATTCGCCGTAAACCATGCGGCCGCTTGCAAGCAGGGCGTTCGCCAGCGGGCCGTGGGTGGCAACAATAACGTTGATCATGCGCTTATCCTCTTACCCAGGCTTTAATGGTGGCGAGCGGCTGTCCTGAGCCTTTGCCCGACGGTGAAATGCGATACTCGCCCACTGCGGCGGGAATAATAAAGGTCTCGGCATAGTGGACGACGAAAGGCGCGAAGGCGCCGCTCGGGCTGTCGACGATGGCCTCATCACCTTCGACCAGGTTGAGAACGTTCACTCCACCCTGAGTATGATGAGTGACCGGCGCGGTGAACCAGTGGCGGCGGGTTTCGATAAATTCACGCTCGTGCATCCCGGTTCGTTCTTCACGCCAGCCTTCGCCTTCGGCTACGGGTTCGACCTGGTTTACCAGGTTGTCGGCAACCCAGCGGGTGTCACGCTGCCAGTCGATAACCTGCTCCCCGTGTTCCAGATGGATGGGGCGCGGCAGACCATCTAAACCTAAACGCCCCCAGTCCCACAGCTTGAAAGTAAAAATGTACGGCGTGGCGCTGATTTCGAGGACCATCGTGCCGCTGCCCGAACAGTGAACCGTGCCGGCAGGGATCAGGAAGTGATCGTGCTTGCGTGCCGGGATCTGGTTAACAAAGCGGGCATCGTCGAAGGTTTTCTCCCCGCGCGCGGCGGCCTTGAGATCGTCCAGCATCGCCTGCGGCTCGATTCCGGTTTTGGTTCCGAGATAGACCACCGCGTGCGGTTGCGCTTCGAGAATGTAATAGCTTTCATCCTGGGTATAGTGCATCCCAAACTGTTGCTGGATGTACTCGGTGACGGGATGAACCTGGAAGCTCAGGTTCTGGCCGCCGATAGTGTCGAGAAAATCAAAGCGGATGGGAAATTCAGCGCCAAACCGGGCGTGAACCTTCTCACCCAGCAGCGCGCGAGGGTGAAGTAAAACCAGGTTTTGTGAGGGGATCTCGATCCGCACCTGACCAAAGCGCAGTAACAGGCTGTTTTCCTCGGGCACGCAATCAAAACACCATGCGTAATTGGGCGCGGAGGGATCGAGATCGAATTGCTGTTTCATCCACTGACCGCCCCAGACGCCGGGATCGAAGAACGGGGCGACGCGGAACGGACGGGTGGTGGTTTGCCGGAGGCCGGCGCGTAGCGCTTCGCCGCTGACCAGCGTCGGCGCCTCTTTTTGCGTGGTATCAAGCAGATAGTCGGCGCGTTTGAGCAGCGGCGTTTTGTGGCGATCGAAGACGCGCCATTCGATAAAAAAGGCGCGCTTATAGCGACGGAGGATGTCCTCGTCCTGGTTGTCCGCCCCCCAGTTTCCGAGGCCGTCATGGCGCATGCGCTGCTGAATTTCCCAGCGCGGCATATCGGCATAGACCAGCACATCGCCCGGATGAACGAGCGCGGCGCCGGGACCATAAATAACGATGAGGCCTTCGGTCACGGCATCGACCTGCTGACGCAACTGATGTAACTTGTCGGCGTTAAAAAACTCCTCCAGGTGATGACAGGAGAGGACCCCGAAAACACGGTCATCGGTCAGGTTACGCGCCAGCAAATCGTGGAGCGCCTGCTGATCGCGGCGGGCGGATTCGACGTTCAGCACCCGCGTCGCGTTCAGTGACGGCAGCAGACGCTGCTCCAGTTCGTCAAGCCGGACGCCGGGATAGCAGTCCACAACCAGTACGGTTCTGGAGGAGGCTGAAGCCCTGAGGTTAAGCGTCGCTTCGATGGATTCCCAGCCCTGCCAGGCCTGGTCGTCATAACCCTGAACCGTAACTTCAGGGAATTTATCATAGGTCGTTTGCATTATCTGTCTCCGTATTGGCTAAATGAAGATTAATCGATTAACCTTGTTTTGACAGTATGGTTAACGCGATTAACCCGCCATAATGAGCAAGTAAAGCGGCAAGATGGGCGTTATTGTGAGTCCTGTCACAAGGAAAAATGCAATTTTTAGGTTATTCGATTAACCTTCGCTAAACGAACGGGAGAGATCATGACAACAGTGACGCTGGCACAGGTGGCTGAACGGGCAGGGGTATCCACGGCCACCGTTTCGATGGTGTTGCATAACCGCGGGCGGATTTCGCAGGCTACGCGCGAACGTGTGCTGAAGGCGCTGGATGAAACTGGCTATGTCTACAATCAGACCGCCGCCAATCTGCGTAATCGCAGCAGCAACCAGGTTGGGCTGCTGCTGCATGACATCACCAACCCGTTTTACGGTGAGATGACGGCAGGCTTAAGCCATGAAATGGAGCGGCATGATTTGCTGTTATTTCTGGCCAACAGCGAAGAGTCAGGCGAGCGGCAGCAAAAGTTTGTCGACTCGCTGATGCGCAATAGCGCCTGCGGCATGGTGCTGTGCGCGGCGCGGGAAACTCCGGCCTCATTTTTTGAGGCGCTGAAAAGACGCAATATTCCCGCCATTATGGTGGTGCGCCCGCTCAGCGATCCGGATTTTGATTTTGTCGGGACCGATAACTTTCTCGGCACGCAGATGGCCACGGCACACTTGCTGAAAATGGGGCACCGACAGATTGCCTTTATCGGCGGTAGCCTGAGTTCCGGTACCCGGGCACAGCGTATTGGCGGGTTCACCAGCACGCTCCTGGAGAGCGGGATCTCGCCGCGTCCGGAGTGGATCGTCACGGCTCAGGCCAGCCAGATCGACGGCGCGAAAGTGGCCGAAGCGCTGCTGACCCGCTATCCGCAAATCACGGCCGCAGTTTGTTACCAGGATATTGTTGCGCTGGGCGTGATGCAGGCGCTGCGTAAAACCGGGCGTGAGCCGGGCCGTGATTTTGCGCTGGTGGGATTTGACGATATTACCGAAGCCGCGCTGGTTCAGCCGGCGTTGACGACCGTTTCGGTGGCGGCGAAGGAGATTGGCCGCAAAGCCGGCGAGCTGCTGTATAGCCGTATTCAGGGCAATGATGAACCGCCGAAGCGCATTATTTTGCCGCCGGCGCTGGTGGTTCGGGAATCCTGCGGTTTTCGGCACAGGATTAACGCTCCGGACGAGTGAGAAACGACGCCGGCGTATAGTTTTTACTGATATCGAACGCCGTTTGTCATAAATTTCTAATTATCGGTGTTTTACAGTAGCGGCTCATCGACGGGCTGGTTAATCTGGAAACAATTTACGTTAAGTTAACAAAAGAGAATAGCTATGCATGATGCACAAATCCGCGTGGCCATCGCAGGCGCGGGCGGCCGGATGGGACGCCAGTTAATTCAGGCAGTACAGCAGATGGACGGCGTGGCGCTGGGCGCTGCGCTGGAGCGCGAAGGTTCTTCCCTCCTTGGGAGCGATGCCGGTGAGCTGGCCGGGGCCGGTAAAGCGGGTGTCGCGGTGCAAAGCAGTCTTGCGGCGGTCAAAGATGATTTTGATGTGCTAATCGATTTCACCCGTCCGGAAGGTACGTTAAACCACCTTGCTTTCTGCCGCGAACACGGCAAAGGGATGGTGATTGGTACCACCGGTTTTGATGAGGCCGGGAAACAGGCCATTCGCGATGCGGCGCAGGATATTGCCATCGTTTTCGCGGCCAACTTCAGCGTCGGCGTCAACGTGCTGTTAAAGCTGCTGGAGAAAGCGGCGAAGGTGATGGGCGACTACACCGATATCGAAATTATTGAAGCGCACCACCGCCACAAAGTGGACGCACCGTCGGGCACCGCACTGGCGATGGGCGAGGCGATTGCCGGCGCGCTGAACAAAGATCTGAAGGATTGCGCGGTCTACAGCCGTGAAGGGCATACCGGCGAACGCGTCCCTGGGACCATCGGCTTTGCCACCGTGCGCGCCGGGGATATCGTTGGCGAGCATACCGCTATGTTTGCCGATATTGGTGAGCGTATTGAAATCAGCCACAAGGCATCCAGCCGGATGACTTTTGCCAATGGTGCCGTTCGTTCCGCATTGTGGTTAAAAGATAAGAAATCAGGCCTTTTCGATATGCGTGACGTGCTTGATCTCAATGCTTTATAAGGTTTATTACCCATCGTGATGTGGTTATTGCATTCAATATGTAATTGATTGCAAAGGGCAATATTTTATTGCCCTTTTTATTTTTTGCTTATTCATCAATAAAATATGATGAAGTGGCTATAATATTAAATTATCCCTTCGTTTTTTGTTGTGTTATTGTAAATTTTGACCATCTGGTCTACTTTTTTGCTCTTGCACGCTCTGTTTTGCAATCTTCCAGGTCCGCAAGCGTTTTCTCTGCATAGTTTGTTGATCTTTTTGCCTGCTAACGCAGTGCTGAGAGGTCAGTGACGTGAAAAGAGATAAAAAATATCGGCTTTAAGTTGACTTTTACCCGACATCTCTCCAGAATGCCGCCGTTTGCCAGAAATCCATAGGTAAGCAAATTTGCATTGATTCATGTCATGCACATGCATTAATATGCAAATAAAGTGAGTGAATATTCTCTGGAGGGTGTTTTGATTAAGTCAGCGCTATTGGTTCTGGAAGACGGAACCCAGTTTCACGGTCGGGCCATCGGGGCAACGGGCACGGCGGTTGGGGAAGTCGTTTTCAATACTTCAATGACCGGTTATCAAGAAATCCTCACTGATCCTTCCTATTCCCGCCAAATTGTCACTCTTACTTATCCCCATATTGGTAATGTCGGCACCAACGCCGCCGATGAAGAATCTTCTCAGGTACATGCGCAGGGTCTGGTCATTCGCGACCTGCCGCTGATTGCCAGCAACTTCCGCAATACCGAAGACCTCTCTTCTTACCTCAAGCGCCATAACATCGTGGCGATTGCCGATATCGATACCCGTAAGCTGACGCGTTTGCTGCGTGAAAAAGGCGCACAGAACGGCTGCATCATCGTGGGTGATAACCTGGATGCGCAGCTGGCGCTGGAAAAAGCCAAAGCGTTCCCGGGCCTGAACGGCATGGACCTGGCGAAAGAAGTCACCACTTCAGAAACCTACAGCTGGACGCAAGGAAGCTGGACGCTGGCGGGCGACCTGCCGGAAGCGAAAGCGGAAAGCGAGCTGCCGTTCCACGTTGTAGCCTACGATTTTGGCGCCAAACGCAACATCCTGCGCATGCTGGTTGACCGCGGCTGCCGTCTGACGGTTGTGCCGGCGAAAACCTCTGCCGAAGAGGTGCTGAAGATGAATCCGGACGGTATCTTCCTGTCCAACGGCCCTGGCGACCCGGCGCCGTGCGATTACGCCATTGCCGCGATTGAGAAATTCCTCGAGACCGATATTCCGGTATTCGGCATCTGCCTCGGCCATCAGCTGCTGGCGCTGGCGAGCGGTGCGAAGACCGTTAAGATGAAGTTCGGCCACCACGGCGGCAACCACCCGGTTAAAGATATCGATAATAATGTGGTGATGATTACCGCCCAGAACCACGGTTTTGCGGTAGACGAAGCCTCCATGCCGTCTAACCTGCGCGTGACCCACAAGTCGCTGTTCGACGGAACGCTGCAGGGCATCCACCGCACTGACAAACCGGCGTTTAGCTTCCAGGGCCACCCGGAAGCGAGCCCAGGCCCGCACGATGCCGCGCCGTTGTTCGACCATTTTATTGCATTAATTGAGCAGTACCGCCAGTCCGCGAAATAATCAGGAGAAAAGAGCCATGCCAAAACGTACAGACATAAAAAGCATCCTGATTCTTGGCGCTGGCCCGATCGTTATCGGCCAGGCTTGCGAATTTGACTACTCTGGCGCCCAGGCCTGTAAGGCCCTGCGTGAAGAAGGTTACCGCGTCATTCTGGTGAACTCCAACCCGGCCACCATCATGACCGACCCGGAAATGGCCGATGCGACCTATATTGAGCCGATCCACTGGGAAGTGGTGCGCAAAATTATCGAAAAAGAGCGTCCGGATGCGGTACTGCCGACTATGGGCGGCCAGACGGCGCTGAACTGCGCGCTGGAGCTGGAACGTCAGGGCGTGCTGGCCGAATTCGGCGTCACCATGATCGGCGCCACCGCCGACGCGATTGATAAAGCGGAAGACCGCCGTCGCTTCGATGTGGCAATGAAGAAAATCGGTCTGGATACCGCACGTTCCGGTATTGCGCACACCATGGAAGAAGCGCTGGCGGTGGCCGCTGACGTGGGCTACCCGTGTATCATCCGTCCCTCCTTCACTATGGGCGGCACCGGCGGCGGTATCGCTTACAACCGTGAAGAGTTCGAAGAAATTTGTGCCCGCGGGCTGGATCTCTCTCCGACCAACGAACTGCTGATTGATGAATCGCTGATCGGCTGGAAAGAGTACGAGATGGAAGTGGTGCGCGATAAGAACGACAACTGCATCATCGTCTGCTCCATCGAAAACTTCGACGCCATGGGCATCCATACCGGTGACTCCATCACCGTCGCCCCGGCGCAAACCCTGACCGATAAAGAATACCAGGTGATGCGTAATGCATCGATGGCGGTGCTGCGCGAAATTGGCGTCGAAACCGGGGGCTCTAACGTGCAGTTCTCCGTTAACCCGAAAGACGGCCGCCTGATTGTTATCGAAATGAACCCGCGCGTATCACGCTCCTCCGCGCTGGCATCCAAAGCGACCGGTTTCCCGATTGCCAAAGTGGCGGCCAAACTGGCGGTCGGCTACACCCTGGATGAGCTGATGAACGACATCACCGGCGGCCGTACGCCGGCCTCGTTCGAACCGTCCATCGACTATGTCGTGACCAAGATTCCCCGCTTCAACTTTGAAAAATTCGTTGGCGCTAATGACCGCCTGACCACCCAGATGAAATCCGTGGGTGAAGTGATGGCGATTGGCCGCACCCAGCAGGAGTCCCTGCAGAAAGCGCTGCGCGGCCTGGAAGTAGGGGCCACCGGTTTCGACCCGAAAGTCAGCCTCGACGACCCGGAAGCGCTGACCAAAATTCGCCGTGAGCTGAAAGATGCCGGCGCCGAGCGTATCTGGTACATCGCCGATGCGTTCCGCGCGGGGCTGTCCGTGGACGGCGTCTTCAACCTGACCAACATCGACCGCTGGTTCCTGGTACAAATTGAAGAGCTGGTACGTCTGGAAGAGAAAGTGGCTGACCTTGGCATCACCGGTCTGACGCCTGACTTCCTGCGTCAGCTGAAGCGTAAAGGCTTTGCCGATGCCCGTCTGGCAAAACTGGCCGGCGTTCGTGAAGGTGAAATCCGTAAGCTGCGTGACCAGTACGACCTGCACCCGGTCTACAAGCGCGTGGATACCTGCGCGGCGGAATTCGCCACCGATACCGCCTACATGTACTCCACCTATGAAGACGAGTGTGAAGCGAACCCGTCCGTTGACCGCGATAAAATCATGGTCCTTGGCGGCGGCCCGAACCGTATCGGTCAGGGTATCGAATTTGACTACTGCTGCGTACATGCTTCACTGGCGCTGCGTGAAGATGGTTACGAGACCATTATGGTTAACTGTAACCCGGAAACCGTGTCTACCGACTACGACACCTCCGACCGTCTGTACTTTGAGCCGGTGACGCTGGAAGACGTGCTGGAAATCGTGCGTATCGAGAAGCCGAAGGGCGTTATCGTCCAGTACGGCGGCCAGACGCCGCTGAAACTGGCGCGTGCGCTGGAAGCGGCCGGCGTACCGGTTATCGGAACCAGCCCGGATGCGATTGACCGTGCCGAAGACCGTGAACGTTTCCAGCAGGCGGTTGACCGTCTGAAGCTGAAACAGCCGGCGAACGCCACCGTGACCACCATTGAGATGGCCGTTGAGAAGGCGAAAGAGATTGGCTACCCGCTGGTGGTGCGTCCGTCCTACGTCCTGGGCGGTCGGGCGATGGAAATCGTCTACGACGAAGCCGACCTGAAGCGCTACTTCCAGACCGCGGTCAGCGTCTCGAACGACGCGCCGGTTCTGCTGGACCGCTTCCTTGACGATGCGGTCGAAGTCGACGTTGACGCTATCTGCGACGGCGAAATGGTGCTGATTGGCGGCATCATGGAGCACATCGAACAGGCGGGCGTGCACTCGGGCGACTCCGCATGTTCTCTGCCGGCCTACACCCTGAGCAAGGAAATTCAGGATGTGATGCGTGAGCAGGTACAGAAGCTGGCCTTTGAACTGCAGGTCCGTGGCCTGATGAACGTCCAGTTCGCGGTGAAAAACAATGAAGTGTACCTGATTGAAGTGAACCCGCGTGCGGCGCGTACCGTACCGTTCGTCTCTAAAGCCACCGGTATCCCGCTGGCCAAAGTGGCGGCGCGAGTGATGGCCGGCCAGACCCTGGCCCAGCAGGGCGTCACCAAAGAAATTATCCCGCCGTACTACTCGGTGAAAGAAGTGGTGCTGCCGTTCAACAAATTCCCGGGCGTTGACCCGCTGTTAGGGCCAGAAATGCGCTCTACCGGGGAAGTGATGGGCGTGGGCCGTACTTTCGCCGAAGCGTTCGCTAAAGCGCAGCTGGGCAGCAGCTCAACGATGAAAAAACAGGGCCGCGCGCTGCTCTCCGTTCGCGAAGGCGACAAAGAGCGTGTCGTAGACCTGGCGGCGAAACTGCTGAAGTTTGGTTTCGAACTGGATGCGACTCACGGTACCGCGATTGTCCTCGGCGAAGCCGGGATCAACCCGCGCCTGGTGAATAAGGTGCATGAAGGTCGTCCGCACATTCAGGACCGTATTAAGAATGGCGAATACACCTACATCATCAACACCACCGAAGGTCGTCAGGCGATTGAAGACTCCAAGCTGATTCGCCGCAGCGCCCTGCAGTACAAAGTGCATTACGACACCACCCTGAACGGCGGTTTCGCGACGGCGATGGCGCTCAACGCCAACGCCATCGAGAAAGTGACCTCGGTTCAGGAAATGCACGCGCAAATTAAAAAGTAAGCTGCCTCGATAATATCGGGTCGCGGAACAACAAGGGTTGACGAGAAATCGTCGGCCCTTTTTTTATCCGCGCCATCTTCGGAGAGTTCTGCTTTTCACGGTCCGTCCGGTGAGGCTAACTATAGTTAGCATCATAACGATATCAATTGACGGAAAGACAGGAGGATACAATGCGGAACAAAATTCTGATGGCATCCGCGCTGGCGGCGACGGCAATGTTGTTTGTGGCGGGCTGTTCATCGAACCAGTCGCTGAAAACGACCGACGGTAAAACGATCGTGACTGATGGCAAGCCGCAGGTGGATGATGATACTGGTATGGTGTCGTACAAAAATGCGGAAACCGGCCGGACTGAACAGATCAATCGCGATCAGGTGAAGTCGATGGATGAACTGGATAACTAAGGGGTATCCGGGGCCCCGCGAAGGATCTCGTGGGGCTGATTACGGCGGGACCGCTACAGCAGAGCGTTATCTATCTTAACGATAATTTTGCGCAGCGGCGCGCCGGCATCCATCGCGCCCATCGGGCGGTGCAGTTCGCCCGGGAATAAAATGGCCAGCTCTTCCGGGTGCAGATGAATCAGCGTTTCGCTGCTGATTGCCTCACAAAAGCCAATATCATGGGCCTCTTTGAACGGCCCGTCCGGCGCGATCGGCAGACCTTTGTTGCCGGCGCCGATTATCTCAACGCCCGCCAGTACAATATGAATATCAATATACTGACGATGAAATTCCGGGCGCTGCTCCGACAGCGGACGCGTCTGACCTTCAACGACGGTAAAGAACAGGTTATCGCCATCGACGGTATATTTGCCCGGAGGCAGGGTGTGGGGATCCTGCTGCGCAACGGCCTGGAGCGCTTTTTTAATGACCGCCGGATAGAACGCATTTTTGGCGGCGGCGCTTAAGGTATCGATAATCATGCCGGAACTCCCTGTGCTGGTTGAGGGGTAAGTAATGTGAGCGATTGCGCCACGATGGTGGCGACGTCGGGGGCGATATCAACGGCGACGATATCACCCTCGCTGGCGTCCGGTGTTTCCAGGGCGGCAAACTGGCTGCGCAGCAGCGCTTCCGGCATAAAGTGGCCCTGACGTCGCTGCATGCGCTGGAGAATGCACTCATACTCCCCGGTCAGCCACAGAAAACGCAGATTACCGCTGCCTTCACGCAGGCGATCGCGATAGCGTTTTTTCAACGCCGAGCAGACCAGTACGCCGGATTCATTCTTTTGCTCGAGGCTGAAAATCACGTCGGCGATGCGCTCCAGCCAGGGCTGGCGATCGTCATCATCAAGCGGCTGGCTGGCGGCCATTTTGATGATGTTCTGCCGTGGATGAAGGTCGTCGCCGTCAATAAACTTTGCGCCAAGCGCCTGGGCCAGCGCCTGACCAACGGTGGTTTTGCCGGTGCCTGAAACGCCCATCACAATAATGCATTGCCCTGCCATAATGCGCTCCTTAATCAGACGGCAACCAGCATGCCGCCGTCGACAAACAACAGATGACCATTGACGAAATCGGATGCTCTGGAGGAGAGGAACACCGCCGCACCGACCAGCTCTTGCGGATCGCCCCAGCGGTTGGCTGGCGTGCGTTTGCACAACCAGTCGGTAAAGGCGCGATCGTCCACCAACGCCTGGGTCATGGCGGTTTTAAAGTAGCCCGGTGCGATACCGTTGACCTGAATGTTATAGCGCGCCAGCTCGACGCACATGCCGCGGGTCAGCATTTTGACCGCCCCTTTGGCGGCGGCATAAGGCGTAATGGTGTCGCGTCCCAGCTCGCTCTGCATGGAACAGATATTGACGATTTTTCCGCGCTGGCGGCTCACCATACGTTTAGCCACGGCCTGCGAGACGAGGAATACCGCGGTTTGGTTCACGGAAATAACATCGTTCCATTCCTGTACCGGAAATTCGGTAAACGGATAGCGACGCTGAATACCCGCATTATTGAATAACACATCAATCGCGCCGATTTCTTCTTCGATTTTAGCAATCGCATTTTCGACAGCATCGGCATCGGTCACATTAAATACGGCCGAATGAGCAATCGCGCCTTCATCACGTAATTTCATCACCGCATCATCTGCCCGGGACGCTGAAATATCGTTGATAATAATTTCGGCGCCATATTGTGCAAGGCCCTGCGCCATGACAAAACCAATGCCTTGTCCTGCGCCAGTAATTAAAATACGTTTGCCTTGTAAGCTGAAAAGATCTTTCATCTTGATATCCTGATTAACGGCTGAATATAAATGACGGTGTGCGCTTTTATTCCTGATCCACAAAAAGGTGAAGCGGAAGAACCTGTGCTCTATATCACGGATTTTTGCCGCTTAAATCTGTGACAGAGATCACTCAAAACAGTGTTACGAAAAGGGGTTACGTTAAACGTGAAGCCGCGTGGAAATTACCGCTGCTCAAGGGGTTAACGCTGGAAGGGTTCGATTCTCTTTTTCTTCAGCGGCAGGCATAATGGCCTGATGCAGTGGATGTATTTGACGGGTCGATAGATGAAAGCACAACGCATTACGCTCAATGATATTGCAGCGCTGGCTGGCGTAACCAAAATGACCGTCAGCCGCTATTTACGTACGCCGGATAAAGTGAAACCGGAGACGGCGGAGCGTATCGCCAGCGTGATTGCAGAAATTGGTTACGAGCCCGATCCCGATAATCCGGCGATGACCAGCGTCGCCGTCCCACGCATCGGCGTGCTGATTCCCTCTTTTCATAATCAAATCTTCGCCGACCTGCTGGCCGGCATCGAGTCAGTGACCGCGGCCCACGGCTACCAGACGCTGGTGGTCAATTACGATTACGACCGTCAGCGTGAAGAGGAGCAGATTGCCGCCGTACTGGCCTTTCATGTCAAAGGACTGCTGCTGACTGAGTCGCTCCATACGCTGCGGGCGGACAAATACCTCAATGCGGCAAAGATTCCGATCGCGGAGGTAATGGGGCTGGCGGAGAACCCGGGGCGAATCAATGTCGGTTTTGACAACTTCAAAGCCGGTTTTGACATGACCACGATGCTGCTGGCGAGCGGCAAGCGGCGCATTATCTATTTTGGGTCAATGTCCGATGTCCGCGATGAACAGCGCTACGCCGGCTACTGTCAGGCGATGGAGAATGCCGGACTGCCGACGGGGCGCATTGCCCCCAATAAGGTGTCGTCGGTGTCGATTGGCACCGGCATGATGAATCTGGCGCGGCAGATGTACGCCGCGATGGACGGGATCCTCTGTACTAATGATGACCTGGCGGTAGGCGTGTTACAGGAGTGCCTTGCATCGGGTATCGCAGTGCCGCAGGAGCTGGCGATCGCCGGTTTTCATGGCCTGGAGATTGGCCAGATCGTCACCCCGCGGCTGGCAAGCGTCCTGACCCCGCGCTATGAAATGGGTAAGGTAGCCACTGAGATTTTAATTAAGAAAATCAAAGGACTGCCAACCATAGAGAAAGTCGATCTGCACTACCGCCTGTCGATGGGCGAAACCATTTAATCCTGCCTGAACGGCGGCGCAGTCGTGTTAGCAGAACGTTAACGCCTCGTCGCTTGTCCCCGCTTAAAACCGGGTTTTTGTCTTAGCGATCACGGACGCGGTAACAGTAATTTTTAACACGATTCAGCGTGATGCAGATCGCAAAACGTTCGGCTAAAAAACCGTTTGATAGTGGCTACCGTCGTAATGAACCGTCAAACAGGTGATCTGATGAAGAGTACTATTACCCGCGCCATCCTCTTAGTGGCCCCCGTTATTGATGCTTTGCAGGAACAGCTGGCGGCCGACTTCCCGCTGCTGCGTCTGTACGAGCAGGAGGATCCCATCGCCTTCCTGCGTGAGCAGGGAGAGAATATTGCAGCCGTTGTCACCCGAGGGGATATCGGGGTACAGAACAGCGTCCTTGAACTGCTGCCGCACGTGGGTCTGATTGCCATTTTCGGCGTTGGCACCGATGCGGTGGATTTAGAGTACGTTCGCTCCCGGCAGATTCAGGTCTCCATCACTTCCGGCGTGCTGACCAACGACGTGGCGGACCTGGCGATGGGACTGCTGCTGGCCGGTTCCCGCAATCTGTGTCAGGGCGATCGTTTTGTACGTGAAGGCCGCTGGGAGAAGGGAGGTATGCCGCTGGCTACTCAGGTGAGCGGGAAACGTATCGGCCTGCTGGGGATGGGGAATATTGGTCAGGCGATTGCCCGCCGCGCCCGCGGTTTTGATATGCAGGTGCTTTATCACGACCGTAAACCGGTCCCGGGGCTGGATTACCAGTGGTGCGCCGATCTGCATACGCTGGCCCATGAGAGTGATTTTCTGGTGCTTGCCGCCTCCGGCGGTGAGGCAAATCGCGGGCTGATCGATTTTTCGGTCTTCAACGTCATGCCGAAACATGCGTGGCTGATTAATATCGCCCGCGGTTCGCTGGTGGATGAAAAGGCGTTGATTCAGGCGTTACAAAACGGTGTTATCGCCGGTGCTGCCCTCGATGTTTTTGAAGATGAGCCTCATGTCCCGGCAGAATTGATCGCGCTCGATAATGTGGTGTTGCAGCCGCACGTGGCCAGCGCCACCCATGAAACCCGACAGAAAATGAGCGAAGTGGTTTTGGCAAACGTCACGGCTTATTTCTCCGGTAACGTATTGCCGAACGCCATTAATTAATTCTCATCTCTTATTTCTGTGCCCGGCTCTAATTTAATGACAACAATAACCTCTGCATAGAGAGTACGAAATATGAATGATAAAATTCCCAGCACCCGCTGGCTGCGTATTATCACGCCGGTGTTGATTGCCTGTATTATTTCGTTTATGGATCGGGTAAATATTAGTTTTGCTTTGCCCGGTGGCATGGAAGCTGATTTAGGTATTACCAGTCAAATGGCCGGTGTGGCCAGCGGAATATTTTTTATTGGTTATTTATTTCTGCAAATACCCGGCGGGCGTATTGCGGTAAACGGCAGCGGTAAACGCTTTATTGCGTGGTCGCTGATGGCCTGGGCGGTGGTGTCGATTGCCACCGGTTTTGTGACCCATGAATATCAACTGCTGGTTCTACGCTTTATTCTCGGCGTATCCGAGGGCGGGATGCTACCGGTAGTGCTGACGATGGTCAGCAACTGGTTCCCGGAAAAAGAGCTGGGACGCGCCAATGCCTTCGTCATGATGTTTGCTCCGCTGGGCGGCATGCTGACCGCGCCGGTCTCCGGGGCGATTATTGCCGCGCTCGACTGGCGCTGGCTGTTTATTATCGAAGGCCTGCTATCCGTGGTAGTGCTGGCGGTGTGGTGGTTTATGATCAGCGACCGCCCGGAAGAGGCGCGCTGGCTGCCGGAGGCAGAGCGTCACTATCTGGTTACCACGCTGGCCGCAGAGCGGGCGGCAAAGCTGGCGGAAGATGCGGTCAGCAACGCGCCGGTCAAAGATGTTTTCCGCAATAGCGGGCTGATGAAGCTGGTGATCCTCAACTTCTTTTATCAGACCGGCGATTACGGTTATACCCTGTGGCTGCCGACTATTCTGAAGGGGCTGACCGGCGGCAGTATGGCCAGCGTCGGGTTTCTGGCGGTGCTGCCGTTTGTGGCCACGCTGGCGGGTATTTATGTGATTTCGCTATTCAGCGATCGCAGCGGCAAACGTCGTCTGTGGGTACGCTTCTCGCTCTACAGCTTCGCTGCGGCGCTGGTGGCCTCGGTGGTACTGCGTGAGCACGTGGTGGCGGCCTATATTGCGCTGGTGATTTGCGGTTTCTTCCTTAAATCGGCTACCAGCCCGTTCTGGTCGATGCCGGGGCGTATCGCTTCCGCGGAAGTTGCCGGTAGCGCACGGGGGGTGATTAACGGCCTGGGCAATCTCGGCGGCTTCTGCGGTCCTTATCTGGTTGGGGTGATGATCTATCTGTATGGCCAGAACGTGGCGGTCTGCGCGTTGGCAGGATCGCTCCTCATTGCCGGGACCATGACCTTCCTGCTGCCGAAACGCTGCGATCTTGAGATCGGCGAGCCCGCTGTCGCCGTCAGCAAGCAGCCGCGAAATGCCTGAAGGGTGTTGAGATAAAAACAGGTTGTGATTGTAAGCACTTCGATTAACTGACTACACTCTTGCTGATTACAACGAGAGTTAACGCAGGCTAATCAATGATTCTGATAATTTATGCCCATCCCTATCCGCATCACTCGCATGCGAATAAGCGGATGCTTGAGCAGGCAAGGACGCTGGATGGCGTAGAAATACGCTCCCTCTATCAACTTTACCCCGATTTTAATATCGACGTCGCCGCCGAACAGGCGGCGCTGGCACGCGCCGAGCTGATTATCTGGCAGCATCCGATGCAGTGGTACAGTGTGCCGCCGCTAATGAAACTGTGGATGGATAAAGTGTTATCGCACGGCTGGGCTTACGGACATAACGGCATCGCCCTGCGCGGTAAATCGCTGATGTGGGCGGTGACCACCGGCGGCGGCGAGAGCCACTTTGATATCGGTGCATTTCCCGGGTTTGATGTGCTTTCCCAACCGCTCCAGGCGACCGGTCTCTACTGTGGAATGAAGTGGCTGCCGCCTTTCGCCATGCACTGCACATTTATCTGCGACGATGAAACCCTTCAGGCGCAGGCACGCCGCTACCGACAACGCCTTATCGAATGGCAGGAGACGCATCATGGATAGCCATACGCTGATACAGGCGCTGATTTATCTGGGATCCGCCGCGCTGATTGTGCCGATCGCCGTGCGCCTTGGGTTGGGGTCGGTACTCGGCTATCTGATTGCCGGCTGTATTATCGGGCCGTGGGGGCTGAGGCTGGTGACCGACGCCGAGGCGATTTTGCACTTTGCTGAAATCGGCGTGGTGCTGATGCTGTTTGTGATTGGTCTGGAACTCGACCCGCAGCGTCTGTGGAAGCTACGCGCGTCGGTGTTTGGCGGCGGCGCCTTGCAGATGGTGGTGTGCGGCGTACTGATTGGCCTGTTTTGCATGTTGCTGGGGATGCGCTGGCAGGTGGCGGAGCTGATCGGCATGACGCTGGCGCTGTCGTCGACGGCGATCGCGATGCAGGCGATGAACGAACGTAATCTGACGGTCTCACAGATGGGGCGGAGCGCATTTGCCGTCCTGCTGTTTCAGGATATCGCGGCGATCCCGCTGGTGGCGATGATCCCGCTGCTGGCCGCCAGCGGTGGCTCTACGACGCTGGCGGCATTTGCCCTGTCCGCGCTCAAGGTGGCTGGCGCGCTGGTCCTGGTGGTGGCGCTGGGGCGCTATGTGACCCGTCCGGTATTACGCTTCGTGGCCCGTTCCGGTCTGCGCGAAGTGTTCAGCGCCGTAGCCCTGTTCCTGGTCTTCGGCTTTGGCCTGCTGCTGGAGGAGGTCGGACTGTCGATGGCGATGGGGGCCTTCCTCGCCGGCGTGTTGCTGGCGAGTTCGGAATATCGCCACGCGCTGGAAAGCGACATTGAGCCGTTTAAGGGGCTGCTGCTGGGGCTGTTCTTCATTGGCGTCGGGATGTCGATTGATTTCGGTACCCTGATGAGCCATCCGCTGCGCATTCTGGTTTTGCTGGTTGGTTTCCTGATCATTAAAGGCGCGATGCTGTGGCTGATTGCGAAGCCGCTCGGGGTGCCGCGCGCCCAGCGCCGCTGGTTTGCGGTTCTGCTGGGGCAGGGGAGTGAGTTTGCCTTTGTGGTATTCGGCGCGGCGCAGATGGCCGACGTACTGGATAGCGACTGGGCGAAAGCGTTGACGCTGGCGGTGGCGCTGTCAATGGCGGCAACGCCGATCCTGCTGGTACTGTTGACCCGCCTGGAGAAATCATCCCGCGGCGAGGAACGCGAAGCGGATGAGATTGATGAAGAGCAGCCGCGGGTGATTATTGCCGGCTTCGGCCGCTACGGGCAGATCGCCGGTCGTGTATTGCTCTCCGGCGGGGTGAAGATGGTGATCCTCGATCACGATCCTGACCACGTTGATACGCTGCGTAAATTTGATATGAAAGTGTTTTATGGCGATGCCACGCGCGTCGATATGCTGGAGTCAGCGGGGGCGGCAAAAGCCGAGGTGCTGATCAATGCGATTGACGATCCGCAGGTCAGCCTGCAGCTGGTTGAGCTGGCAAAAGAGCATTTCCCGCATCTGCAGATTATCTCCCGCGCCCGCGATGTGGATCACTATATCCAGCTGCGTCAGGCTGGCGTGGAGGCCCCGGAGCGTGAAACCTTCGAGGCGGCGCTGAAATCCGGGCGAACGGCGCTGGAGGCCCTGGGCCTGGGCGCTTATGAAGCGCGCGAGCGCGCCGACCTGTTCCGTCGCTTCAACCAGAAAATGGTCGAGGAGATGGTGGCGATGGCGGAAAACGACGCGGCTTCCCGCGTGGCGGTCTTTAAACGCACCAGCGACATGCTGACCACCATAATTAACGAGGATCGTAACCATCTGTCGTTGGTTCAGCGGCATGGCTGGCAGGGAACGGAAGAGGGTCGACACACCGGAGATATTGCCGATGAACCGGAGAGTAAACCTTCTGCCTGAGTCGTGCGGCGGCCGTTACGTTTTGTTTACAGTTAACATTTTGTTTTCAGTTTAGTTCCTCAGCAGGCGGCTCACGTAGCTTACGTGGGCCCGCCTGCAAATCCGAAAATTTTCTTATTCTTTACTCTCCGCGCAGTCGACGAAGTATTACGCTTTACGTATAGTGGCGGCAATTTTTTGCATTCGGGAAATTTTCAATGATCAGTCTGATTGCGGCGTTAGCGGTAGATCGCGTCATTGGTATGGAAAACGCCATGCCATGGGACCTGCCTGCCGATCTCGCCTGGTTTAAACGCAATACCTTAAACAAGCCGGTGGTGATGGGGCGTCTGACCTGGGAGTCTATTGGTCGCCCGCTGCCGGGGCGTAAGAATATCGTTATCAGCAGCCAGCCGGGCACCGACGATCGCGTGCAGTGGGTGAAGTCGGTTGATGAAGCGATCGCCGCCTGCGGCGACGTTGAAGAGATAATGGTGATCGGCGGCGGTCGTGTCTATGAGCAGTTCCTGCCGAAGGCCCGGAAGCTTTATCTGACGCACATTGACGCCGAAGTGGAAGGGGATACCCATTTCCCGGACTATGATCCGGATCAGTGGGAGTCGGTCTTCAGCGAATTTCACGATGCCGATGCGCAGAACTCGCATAGCTACTGCTTCGAGATTCTCGAACGTCGCTGAGGGTATGCCGGGCAGCGCGTAGCGTTGGCCGAGGCAAGATGATGATATCCCGGATACCGCTTACCGCTATCCGGGATTTTTTTCAGGAGGCTACTGCCTCGCCTTCGTCCGGCTCTTTCTGCCGGTTTGAGGGCTGAGTAAAGTACTGCTTGTCTTCCCAGCGCAGGCAGGTGAGATCCCCGCCCCAGCAGCAGCCGGTATCGAGGGCGTATATCCCCTCCGGCGTACCGCGACCTTCCAGCGAAGCCCAGTGACCAAACGCAATGCTGTACTCGTTGCTCACCGGACCGGGAATGGCAAACCACGGTTTTAACGGCGCAGGGGCGTTTTCCGGCGCTTCTTTGGCATACATATCCAGCTGCCCGTTCGGGAAACAGTAGCGCATACGGGTAAAGGCATTGGAGATAAAGCGCAGGCGGGCGAGACCGCTCAGCTCAGGGCTCCAGTTATTCGGCATATCGCCATACATCGCGTCGAGGAAGAACGGATAGGAGTCGCTGGCGAGCACGGCTTCAACATCGCGCGCGCACTGTTTTGCCGTTTCCAGATCCCACTGCGGCGTAATGCCCGCATGGGCCATCACCAGCTTTTTCTCTTCATCAATCTGCATCAGCGGCTGACGGCGCAGCCAGTTGAGCAGCTCGTCGGCATCCGGGGCTTCGAGCAGCGATTTCAGGCGATCTTTGGGTTTGTTGCGGCTGATGCCGGCGAAGACGGCCAGCAGGTGCAGATCGTGATTGCCGAGAACAAGGCGCACATTATCGCCAAGGGATTTAACGTAGCGTAAAACCTCCAGCGAACCCGGGCCGCGTGCGACTAAATCGCCCGTGAGCCACAGCGTATCGCTCCCTGGGGTAAACGCCACCTGCTTTAATAACGCGAGCAGTTCATCGTAGCAACCGTGAACGTCGCCAATAAGGTATGTAGACATTGTTTTAGTGAATGAGCGTTGGTACTGCGAGACGGAAAACAGGGATATCGATCGAGAACGGCGCGCCGTTCACGTCGATCATTTCATAATGTCCCTGCATGGTGCCCAGCGGCGTTTCAATGACGGCTCCGCTGGTATACTGGAATTCACCGCCTGCGGGAATATGCGGCTGTTCGCCGACAACCCCTTCACCCTGCACTTCAGTCTCACGACCGTGGCCGTTGGTGATAAGCCAGTAGCGGCCAAGAAGCTGAACCTGAGTCCGCCCCAGATTGCGAATCGTGACGGTATAAGCGAAAACGTAGCGCTCTTCTTCCGGGGAAGACTGCGATTCGATATAGACGCTTTGCACCTGCACGCAAACTCGAGGCGAATTAATCATGGTTAGCTCTCCTTGGTGGGCGAGTTGTCAGATAGCCAGTTAGCCAGCTGACAGTATTGCGCCACGGAAATATTCTCTGCACGTTTTGCCGGGTCGATGCCCAGCTCGGTCAGTACCTCAACGCTGAACAGGTTGCCGAGGCTGTTACGAATCGTTTTACGACGCTGGTTGAAGGCCTCGGTAGTGATTCGGCTCAGCACGCGAACCTCTTTCACCGGATGCGGCAGCGTGCGGTAAGGCACCAGGCGCACAACGGCGGAATCCACTTTAGGCGGCGGCGTAAAGGCACCCGGCGGCACTTCGAGTACCGGGATAATCTGGCAGTAATACTGCGCCATAACGCTCAGTCGACCATACGCCTTGCTGTTCGGTCCGGCAACCAGACGATTGACGACCTCTTTTTGCAGCATAAAGTGCATGTCGGCGATGGCATCAGTATAGCTGAACAGATGGAACATCAGCGGCGTTGAGATGTTGTACGGCAGGTTGCCGAACACGCGCAGCGGCTGGCCCATGGTCTGCGACAGTTCGCCGAAGTTCATGGTCATGGCATCTTGCTGATAAATGGTCAGCTTCGGCCCGAGGAACGGATGCGTCTGCAGACGAGCGGCCAGATCGCGATCCAGCTCGATAACGGTAAGTGCGTCCAGGCGTTCACCGACCGGTTCGGTCAGCGCCGCCAGGCCCGGACCGATCTCGACAATTGCCTGCCCTTTCTGGGGGTTAATGGCCGAGACAATGCTGTCGATCACGAACTGATCGTTGAGGAAGTTTTGCCCGAAGCGTTTACGGGCTAAGTGGCCCTGATGGACTCGATTATTCATTGCGTATTAACAATCATTTTGATGGCGAGATTAAGCGCCGTGATAAAACTGCCGACATCCGCTTTTCCCTGGCCCGCCAGTTCAAGCGCGGTACCGTGGTCAACAGAGGTGCGAATAAAAGGTAAACCGAGCGTAATGTTCACGCCACGGCCAAAGCCCTGGTATTTTAGCACGGGAAGGCCCTGATCGTGGTACATCGCGAGTACCGCATCGGCATTGTCGAGATATTTGGGCTGGAAAAGGGTATCTGCCGGCAGCGGGCCGCTCAGATTCATCCCCCGGGCGCGCATCTCTTCCAGCACGGGAATAATCGTATCAATCTCTTCCGTCCCCATATGCCCACCTTCGCCGGCGTGCGGGTTCAGACCGCAGACCAGCACGTGCGGCCGGGCGATGCCAAATTTATGGCGCAGATCGTGGTCCAGAATCGTTATCACTTCACGGAGCAAATCCGGCGTAATCGCGTCGCTGATCGCTTTCAGCGGCAGGTGCGTGGTTGCCAGGGCGACGCGCAGTTCTTCCGTCGCCAGCATCATGACCACTTTGCTGGCGTGGGCGCGCTCTTCAAAGAACTCGGTATGGCCGGTAAAGGCGATACCCGCGTCGTTGATATTGCCCTTATGGACCGGCCCGGTAATCAATGCCGCAAATTCGCCGCTCAGACAGCCGTCGCAGGCGCGAGCCAACGTCTCAACCACATAGCTTCCGTTGCGTACGTTCAGCACGCCGGGTTCGACGGGGGCGTTCAGCGCGACCGGGAGGAGCGTCAGAGTGCCAGCGCGCTGGGCCGCTGCGGGAAGAGAAGGATCGTAGGGCAGGAGAGATAAAGGAAGACCGAGCTGTTGAGCTCGGTCAGATAACAGGGCGCCGTCGGCGCAAATCACCAGCTCTACCGGCCAGTCGCGCTGCGCAAGCTGTACAACAAGGTCGGGGCCGATTCCGGCAGGTTCACCGGGAGTGATAACAACTCGATTCATACACTTCATCCTTCAGGACGTCTTTCTGTTGGCAACGCCGTCGGGTCCGCTCACATCGTGAGTTATCCGGGCTCGACGGCTTGCCGCCTCAATACACCCCGAGTGCTGTTGTGTATGAGGCCGTGATATTAGTTGCTCAGAATTTTGACGTAAGCGCTGGCGCGTTGTTCCTGCATCCAGGTTGCCGCTTCTTCAGAGAACTTACGGTTCATCAGCATCCGGTACGCGCGGTCTTTCTGCGCGGCGTCGGTTCTGTCTACCTGACGGCTGTCCATCAGTTCAATCAGGTGCCAACCGAAGGAGGAGTGCACCGGTGCGCTGGTCTGGCCTTTGTTCAGACGCATCAGCGCATCGCGGAACGCCGGATCGAAGATATCTGGCGTTGCCCAGCCTAAATCGCCGCCCTGGTTTGCGGAACCCGGATCTTCGGAGAACTCTTTTGCTGCTTTGGCGAAAGTGGTTTTTCCGCTCTTAATATCCGCGGCGATCTGCTCCAGCTTAGCCCGCGCCTGCTCGTCATTCATGATCGGCGACGGCTTCAGCAGAATGTGACGCGCGTGAACTTCGGTGACGGAGATGTTCTTGCTGCCGCCGCGCATATCGTTCACTTTCAGGATATGGAAGCCGACGCCAGAGCGAATCGGGCCGACAATATCACCTTTCTTCGCGGTGCTCAGCGCCTGGGCGAAGATCCCCGGCAGTTCCTGAATACGACCCCAGCCCATCTGGCCGCCTTTCAGCGCCTGCTGGTCGGCAGAGTAGGTGATAGCCAGTTTGCCGAAGTCAGCGCCGCTGCGCGCCTGCTCAACGATCGCGTTAGCCTGTTCCTGCGCTTTCGCTACGTCGTCAGAGGTCGGGTTTTCTGTCAGCGGAATCAGAATGTGGCTGAGGTTCAGCTCGGTGCTGGCATCGTTCTGATCGCCAATCTGTTTCGCCAGCGATTCGACTTCCTGCGGCAGCACGGTGATGCGACGACGGACTTCGTTGTTACGCACTTCCGCAATCAGCATCTCTTTACGAATCTGATTACGGTAGGTGTTGTAGTTAAGACCGTCATAGGCCAGACGGCTGCGCATCTGATCCATGGTCATGTTGTTCTGTTTCGCGATGTTGGCAATCGCCTGATCGACCTGATCGTCAGTGATTTTCATGCCCATCTTCTGGCCCATCTGCAGAACGATCTGGTCCATGATCAGTCTTTCGAGGATCTGATGACGTAAGGTCGCGTCATCCGGCAGCTGTTGACCGGCCTGGCCAGCATTGAGCTTAACCGATTGCAATAAGCCATCGACGTCGCTTTCAAGAACAACGCCATTATTGACGACAGCCGCTACTTTATCGACAACCTGTGGGGCAGCGAAACTGGTATTCGCGATCATGGCGATACCGAGAAGCAGCGTTTTCCAGTTCTTCATACTTTTTCCATTTCAATTAACCGCAAATGCGGATTACGTTTTAAACCAGCCACATCACAGGGAGTTCTGGTACGGTAAAATGTTCGAACGCAGCATCTGCTGAGTGCCGAGACCGTAGTTGGAGCTCAGGCCACGTAGCTCAATGTTGATGCCAAAGGTATTATCGTATTTGCTCTCGCCGTTGCCGTTACTATCCCAGCCGTTGATCTTACGTTCATAGCCGAGGCGAATCGCGTAGCAGCAGGAGTTATACTGGACCCCTAACATCTGGTCGGCGCTCTTTCTGGTATTGGTATCAAAGTAGTATGCGCCCACCACCGACCAGCGATCGACAACCGGCCAGCTGGCGGTCATGCCCACCTGAGAAATACCATTTTTGTACTGCTCAGCGGTGGAGTACGACGGCAGCGTGGCCTGAATGTATTCCGGGCTGGCATAACGATAGTTAAGCTGTATTAAACGGTTTTCATCGCGACGGTATTCCACGGTGCCGTTACCGGTAGCGACGTTATCCAGACGCGTATCGTACTGAATTCCCCCGCGTAAACCCCAGTTATCAGCGATGCGCCAGTAAGTATCGCCGGCCCATACCAGTGAACCCGTTGTGTCGTTGTTCTCCCAGTTGATGTTGTCATCACCGGTCCGGGACTCGGTGAAATAATAGATTTGACCAACGGAAATATTAAAACGTTCAACGGCGGCGGAATCATATACGCGCGAAGTCACGCCGGTAGTGAGCTGGTTCGCGGAAGCAATACGGTCCAGGCCGCTGTAGGTACGGTCGCGGAACAGGCCGCTGTAGTCTGACTGCAGCAGCGTGGAGTCATAGGAACCGATTTGGCTCTGATCGCGATACGGGATATACAGATACTGCATGCGCGGCTCGAGGGTTTGGGTGAACCCCTCCTGCAGATCGCGCTCGAAGACCATTTTACCGTCGACTTTAAACTGCGGCATGACGCGGTTAACAGACTCTTTTAAGTCCGCATTATTGGTCGAATTGTAATTGTCGAGGTTGCTTTGCTGGTAGTGGGTCGCCAGCAGTTTGGCTTCGGTATTAATACTGCCCCAGCCGTTAGACAGCGGCAGGTTGATCGTCGGCTCGAAGTGAACACGCGTGGCTTCCGGCATGTTGCCGTTGGTGTTAACGAAGTGCACCGCCTGACCATAGAGATGGGTATCGAACGGACCGACATCGTTCTGGTAATAGTTCACGTCCAGCTGCGGTTGAGCGGCGTAGGAGTTGCTCGACTCACGGTTGAAGACCTGGAACTGTTTGGTTGATACGGTGGCGTCGAAGTTCTGGTTAACGTAGCCCGCGCTGAATTTCTGCGTGGCGTAGCCGTCGGTACTGGAGCCGTATTTCGAGCTGAAATCGTTAAAGTAGTCCGGATCGCTGACTTTGGTGTAGTCGGCGTTAAGACGCCATACCTGGTCAATGACACCCGAATGATTCCAGTAGAACAACCAGCGGCGGCTGTTGCTGTCGCTGGAGTGATCGTCCTGGTAGACTTTATCGGACGGCAGGTAGTCAAACTCGAACAGCCCCGCGCCCGCTTTGGTCAGATAGCGGAATTCGTTTTCCCACATCACGCCGCCACGCTTGCTCATGTAGTGCGGCGTCAGGGTGGCGTCGAAGTTCGGCGCGATATTCCAGTAGTACGGCAGCGAAAACTCTACGCCATTTTTGGTGCTGTATTTGGCGTTAGGAATCAGGAAGCCTGAACGACGTTTGTCGCCTACCGGCAACTGCAGGTAAGGACTATAGAAAACAGGGACCGAACCGAGTTTGAAACGGGCGTTCCAGATTTCGGCGACCTGTTCTTCGCGGTCGTGGATCACTTCGCTACCGACGACGCTCCAGGTGTCAGAACCCGGCAGACAGGAGGTAAAGCTGCCGTTTTCCAGAATGGTATAGCGGTTTTCGCCGCGCTGTTTCATCAGGTCGGCGGTACCGCGGCCCTGGCGACCAACCATCTGGTAATCGCCCTGCCAGATATTGGTATCTTTGGTGTTCAGGTTTGACCAGCCTTTCGGGCCTTTCAGGATAACCTGATTATCGTCATAGTGAACGTTGCCGAGCGCATCAACCGTGCGAACGGGCTGCGGCTGGCCAGCAGCCTGCTGCTGATGAAGCTGGACCTCATCCGCCTGGAGACGGCTATTACCCTGGTTAATGTCAACATTACCGGTAAATACGGCGTTATCAGGATAATTGCCCTTCGCATGATCGGCGTTGATCGTCACCGGCAGCTCGTTAGTTTGACCTTCAACGAGGGGACGATTATAGCTTGGTACGCCAAGCATACACTGCGTGGCGAGATCGGCGGCGAGGCCTTGTTGGCTATACAAGGCGCTGGCGATCATGGTGGCCAGGAGGCTGGGAATACGTTTTTTCATACGTTGTATTTGTTGTTCCGTCATCTTGTGGCAGCGGCTTGCAAACGGTCAGAGCCTAACGTACTCATCTTCATCGCGCTAGTGTTAATCCTGCCGGTTTGGATCCCGAGCGTTAGGCACCGTGTAGAATGACGAGTATGATAAAGCAAAATATAGGCTATGTCCCACAATTGACCTAAGCGTCAGTGCTTTGTAACGTGCGGTCATATATAGCTTAACTGGCGGCGGAAAGATTGGGGAGTCTATGCAGTATTTGGGAAAAATAATTGGGGTTGCGGTCGCGCTGATGATGGGCGCAGGCTTTTGGGGACTGGTGCTGGGCCTGCTGGTCGGCCATATATTTGACCGGGCGCGAAGCCGCCGTATCAATGTGTTTGCCAATCAGCAGGAGCGGCAGGCGCTGTTTTTCTCTACCACCTTTGAGGTCATGGGCCATTTAACCAAATCCAAAGGTCGCGTCACCGAAGCCGATATTCATGTCGCCAGCATCCTGATGGATCGCATGAATTTGCATGGCGAGTCGCGTACGGCGGCACAGCAGGCTTTTCGCGTAGGGAAATCCGATGATTATCCGCTGCGTGAAAAAATGCGCCAGCTGCGCAGCGTCTGTTTCGGGCGCTTCGATTTGATTCGGATGTTTCTGGAAATTCAGCTGCAGACGGCCTTCGCTGATGGCGAATTACATCCTAATGAACGTGAAGTTCTGTTTGTGATTGCCGATGAGCTGGGGATTTCCCGCGCGCAGTTCGAGCAGTTCCTGCGAATGATGCAGGGCGGCGCTCAGTTTGGCGGCGGTTCTCAGCAGAGCTCTTACGGGCAGGGCGGCGGAAATGCCGGCTGGCAGCAGGCGCAGCGTGGACCAACGCTGGAGGATGCGTGCAACGTGCTGGGGGTGAAGCCTACCGATGATGCCGCGACCGTGAAACGCGCCTATCGCAAGCTGATGAGTGAGCACCATCCGGATAAGCTGGTGGCAAAAGGGTTACCGCCGGAAATGATGGAGATGGCGAAGCAGAAAGCACAGGATATTCAGAAGGCCTGGGAGCTGATCAAAGAGCAGCGCGGGTTCTGAGCCGCAGGCCTCTCCCTGGCGGGAGAGGCCTCATGATGCGCCTTGCGCGCGTCGGTACATCCGTCGCGGGTGACCAATCTTTCCGTACAACATTTCGACTTCCAGATAACCGATTTCCACACAGTGTTCCAGGTAACGGCGGGCGGTGGTTTTACTTAACCCGGCATCATTCACCACCTCATCCACGGAAAAACTGTGCTCCTCCCGGCCGTTGAACAGATTCTGCACCAGCGCCAGCGTCTTCTCCTCGATCCCTTTACTGCCGCTATCGGCGCGATAGTTCTTCGCCTGCAGCTGGTACAGCGAATCAACGTTTTGCTGATCGACGATTTTCCATTCTCGCTGCTGATCGTAAAACTGAACAAAACGCTCCAGCGACTGGCTCAGGCGCTTCCAGGAGACGGGCTTAAGAATGTAGTCGAAAGCGCCGTTGCGAATCGCCTGGCTACAGGTTTCCATATCGCTGGCGGCGGTAATAAAAATCACCGAGCAGTTGGCCTCTGCCAGAATCGGGTCGGTCATCAATGTGACCCCTTTACCGTCAGGTAAATAGTTATCGAGCAGTATCAGTTGCGGCGGTTGGCTATTGAGCATCTGCCGCGCCTGGGAGAGGGAGGCGGCCATGCCCGTCAGCCGCATACGCGGATGCTTCTGAATCAGCTCGGCATGCAGCCTCGCCAGTTCGCTTTCATCTTCGATGATCAACACATCGACCAGATCATGATGCATAGTTCGCCTCGTGTCGGGAATGAACAGGGCCGTCGGCGGGGATAAACAGAGTAAAGATCGCGCCGCGCGGTGAGTTATCGGCGACTTCAATGGTGCCGCCCGCCTGTGTCACATAATGTTCAATAAGATACAGGCCGATACCATGATCGCCACGGGTTTTGGTGGTAATGCCGCGTTCAAAGATATGATCGCGGATAGCCGGGTCAATACCGATGCCGCGGTCGGCAACTTCAATCATCAGCTCGCGGGCATTCAGCTGAATCAGCACTTCCACCGGTTCGTGCGGCAGTTCGGCGCGCTGCGTGGCTTCAATCGCATTATCCAGCAGGTTGCCGATAATCGAAATTAGCTCCGATTCAATTAATGAAGGCAGCGGCCGGTCGAGCTGACAGGCGGGGTCAAAGCTGAGCGCCACCCCTTTTTCGCGGGCGCGGGCAGCCTTACCCAGCAGCAGGCCGCAGAGCGTTGGCGAGCTGAAGCGGGAAGAGATAAAGTCCAGCAGCTCCTGCGCATGTTCCGACTGAGCCTGAATATAGCGAATCGCTTCGTCATAGTGACCCATATGCAGCAGACCCGAGAGCGTGGTCATTCGGTTCAGCTGTTCATGGCGCATGATGCGCAGGTTATCAACATAGCGTTTAACCTGGCTTAGCTGGGCGCTGAGGGAGTTGATTTCGTCACGATCGCGGAAAGTAATTACCCAGCCCTGCAGCGACTCCTCCAGCATGATACGCACCCGGCTGGCGAGTACGGTTAGCTGGTTGAAGCGACACAGCTCATCGTGAGTGTCGTTTTCCAGCATTTCACCGCTGGCGAAAAAGGGTTGCGGGGCGATGACGCTGTCGATCGATTGGCCGCGTAGCAGCCGCGCGGGCTGGCTCAGTCCCAGCAGGCTGCGCGCTGCGTGGTTGATCACCTCGATACGTCGGTGGCGATCGATAACGATAACCCCTTCATAGATTGATTCCATCATCGCCTTTTGTTGACGCACCAGCAGGCCGATTTCTCGTGGTTCCAGCGAAAAAATCTGTTTTTTAATGCTGCGGGTAAAATACCAGGAAAAAATAAACAGCGCGATCAGCAGCAGTACGGCGGCGATGAAGATATTAATTACCTTTGTCAGCGTGATGCTATCGAGATAACTGGTCAGGTAGCCCACGGAGACGATGCCCACAACCCGGCCGGAGGTGTCGAAGATCGGCGCTTTGCTGCGCAGCGATACCCCGAGCCCTCCTTTACGGATGGTGGTGATACTTTTCCCTTCCAGCACCGCCTGGTTATCCCCGCCCACCAGCCGGGTACCGACCCACTCCGGGTGGACGGAATGAAACAGATGTACGCCCTGCGCATTGCCAATGACAATAAAGCTCGCGTCGCTGCGGGCGGCGATTTTTTGCATAAATGACGTTAGCGACTGCGGATCTTCCTGGATAACCTGCCGGCGTAAATCGGGCATCAGCGCGATCTCTTCAGCCTGTATTTTGGCGCGGGTACTCATTTCCTGATAAAGCTGATGGCTGGCATCGATGTAGTAATAGACGCCCAGCAGGGCGAATAATACGGAGAAAAAGGCGACCAGCGAAATAAACAGCTTAAATTGAAAGGAAACCTTCATAAGTCGTGCGCAGCGTCTCTACGATACCGGCACGGTAATATTTCCTGGTGCCGGCATGGGTTAGGCGGCAACGGGGTGAGCGTTACCGCAGCGATGAGAAACCAGCATCATCTACCGGCGATGATTTATCAAGATGCCACTGCGGGCCGCCCATTCCGCCAGATCGCCCGTGGACGAGCGCGCCGGAGGTCACTCAATCCGCCGGAGCCCGCTGTGGTCGGTGATGACGAGGCATCGCCGATCCGCCCTTCGGTCGATTGCGCACTGGCTCGGCGATAAAAACCATAAAAACCACGCTAATAAATCAGAGAGATATCACGCCCCGGAATAGAAACCATAAAAACCATAATGACCATTAAAACTTCATTTCTAATTCGTCACGCCTCACATTAAGTCTGCATCAGGCCCCCTAATCTCAAAAATGAATAATAACGAAAGGGCCAAACCTATGAGCACCACTGACAATGCATTCTCTGCGACCCTCGATCCCATCGACACCCCGAAAGCCACCCTGAAACAACGCTGGTGGCACGTGATGGATAATATGAAAGTCGGGATTATCCCGCTGCCTTTGTTCCTGCTGGCCGGCGGCTTAATCGCCCTCGACTGTCTGGGCGGAAAGTTGCCGAGCGATATCGTGGTCATGGTCGCGACGCTGGCCTTTTTTGGTTTTGCCTGCGGTGAGTTTGGCAAGCGTCTGCCGATCCTCGGTAAACTGGGGGCGGCCGCGATCTGCGCCACCTTTATCCCTTCCGCGCTGGTGCACTACGGCCTGCTGCCGGAGGTGGTGGTGGAATCCACGACCAAATTCTATAAATCGACCAATATTCTTTATCTCTATATCTGCTGCATTATCGTCGGCAGCATTATGAGCATGAACCGCACGACTCTGATTCAGGGCTTTCTGCGCATCTTCTTCCCGATGTTGTGCGGTGAAATCGTTGGCATGCTGGTGGGCATCGGCGTCGGTACCGCCCTGGGGATGGAGCCGTTTCAGGTGTTCTTCTTTATCGTGCTGCCGATTATGGCCGGTGGCGTAGGAGAGGGGGCGATTCCACTGTCAATCGGCTATGCCGCCCTGATGCATATGGATCAGGGCGTGGCATTAGGCCGCGTGTTGCCGATGGTGATGCTGGGCAGCCTGACGGCGATAGTGATTGCCGGTTGCCTGAACCAACTGGGCAAGCGCTTCCCGCATCTGACCGGTGAAGGCCAGCTGATGCCGAACCGCAGCAACGAAACGCATCGTGCAGACGAAGTTGAGACTTCCACCGGCAAAACCGACGTAACGACGCTGGCATCCGGCGCTCTGCTGGCCGTGCTGCTGTATATGCTGGGGATGCTGGGACAGAAAATGACCGGTTTACCGGCGCCGGTAGGCATGCTGTTTCTGGCGGTACTGCTCAAGCTGGTTAACGGCGTCTCGCCGCGCCTGCAGGAAGGGTCGCAGATGGTCTACAAATTCTTCCGCACCGCGGTGACCTATCCGATTCTGTTTGCCGTAGGCGTCGCCATTACGCCGTGGCAGGAGCTGGTGAACGCTTTTACGATAACGAATCTGCTGGTGATCGTCAGCACCGTCTCGGCGTTGGTGGCGACCGGGTTCCTGGTCGGTAAAAAGATAGGGATGCACCCGATTGATGTGGCGATTGTCTCCTGCTGCCAGAGTGGTCAGGGAGGCACCGGCGATGTGGCGATTCTGACGTCCGGCAACCGCATGAGCCTGATGCCGTTCGCCCAAATCGCGACCCGCATTGGCGGCGCGATTAATGTTTCATTGGGTCTGCTATTCCTCAGTCATTTCCTTGCATGATTTAGCTCTGTGCTAACAGGAAAATCTGCAATTTTCCTCCACAGGACGAAGAAAATTTCTTTGTCCTGTGTCCTAAATTCTGTTCGTTTAGCGATACAATCAGCAGCGTAATCCGCTATCGCGGCGGCGGCTTTGCCGTCGTCATTTTATCAAGTGAAGGAGAGGAATTAATGTCTGTGGATACTCCCGCCCGTGCGGGCGCCAGCGTAGAAACCGAGCTGGCGACGAAAGCGCAGCGTGCAGCCCGCCAGGCCGAGTGGCTTGGCCATTATCAACAACCGGTCATTGCGCTGACGCTGGTGACACCGGGCGCGGTAAAAGACAGCATCCGCTATCGCAATATGATGGGCGTGGCGCTGCAGGCCTGCGACCAGCTGCTGTGGAAACGCCGCTGGAAAACGCTGGACCGTCAGGTGCTGTGGTTGCCAACCGGGCCGGAGGCGCTGTGGTGCGTTGAGCATCCTGCCAGCGAGATCAATGCGCTATGCACGGAGCTGCTACAGACTCATCCGCTTGGCCGCTTATGGAATATCGAGGTGATTTGTCCGCAGCAAGGACGGCAGGCGCAGGATGACCGCACCCGTCGTTGCCTGCTGTGTGATGATGCCGCGCAGACCTGCGAGAGCCTGCATCGCCATGATGGCGAAGAGGTTGTCGCCCGCGTTGAGCAGATGATCGATGCGTGGTTTGCCCGCGATTAACGGATGATATCGTGAATATGTCGCCCGGATAGGCCGTTAAGGCATCATCCGGGGCCATATCCCGGTCGCACGTGGCTTCCGGGGCTTACGGGTTATGCTGTGCCGGGAATACCGGCATTCAGAAATCGACGGGCGCGCGAAAGGTCATCGCGTTGCCGAAGGCCGGATGGGTAATGGTCAGCGTTTCGGCGTGCAGCAGCAGCCGCGGCGCCATCGCCAGCGCCTCTGGCGTCGCATAAAAGCGATCGCCAAGAATCGGATGACCCAGCGCCAGCATATGCACGCGCAGCTGATGTGAACGTCCGGTAATCGGCTTCAGGCGCACGCGGGCGCTGTTATCATCCGCGTACTCCAGCACTTCATACTCAGTTTGCGCCGCTTTGCCCGTTTCGTAACACACCTTCTGCTTTGGCCGGTTCGGCCAGTCGCAGATCAGCGGTAAATCTACCAGCCCTTCCGCTTTTTTCGGATGTCCCCACACGCGGGCGACGTACTGCTTCTTCGGCTCACGCTCGCGAAACTGACGCTTCAGCTCGCGTTCCGCCGCTTTGGTCAGCGCCACCACAATCACGCCGCTGGTAGCCATGTCGAGGCGGTGCACCGACTCAGCCTGCGGGAAGTCGCGCTGTACGCGCGTCATCACGCTGTCTTTATGCTCCTCCAGTCTCCCCGGGACGGACAACAAGCCGCTCGGCTTGTTGACCACCATGATGTGCTCATCCTGATAGAGGATAACCAGCCAGGGATCCTGTGGCGGATTGTAGTTTTCCATCGCCATATTCGCGTTCCGTTACTGGTGGGTGACCACGATTAAGCGCAGCGCGTCGAGACGCCAGCCTGCCTGCGCCAGCGCGTCCATCACCTGCTGACGGTTGCTCTCGATAGCGGAAAGCTCGTCGTCACGGATGTTCGGGTTAACCGCTTTTAATGCTTCCAGACGAGAGAGTTCCGCCGACAGCTTGTCGTTAGCTTCATCACGGGCCGCGTCGATCAGCGCCTGAGCGGCTTTGGCAACCTGCGCCTCACCGAGCTGGAGGATCGCATGCACGTCCTGCTGCACCGCGTTGACCAGTTTGCTGCCGGTATGGCGGTTGACGGCGCTCAGCTGGCGGTTGAAGCTTTCAAACTCCACCTGACCGGCGAGGTTATTGCCGTTTTTATCCAGCAGCATGCGCACCGGTGTCGCCGGCAGGAAGCGGTTAAGCTGCAGCTGCTTCGGCGCCTGCGCTTCCACCACGTAAATCAGCTCCAGCAGCAGCGTACCGACTGGCAGCGCTTTGTTCTTCAGCAGGGAGAGGGTGCTGCTGCCGGTATCGCCGGAGAGGATAAGATCCAGACCGTTGATAATCAGCGGATGCTCCCAGGTGACGAACTGAGCGTCTTCGCGGGACAGCGCGACATCACGTTCAAAGGTGATGGTGCAGCCGTCTTCCGGCAGGCCCGGGAAGTCCGGAACCAGCATATGATCGGACGGCGTGAGCACGATCAGGTTTTCACCGCGATCGTCCTGATTGATGCCGACAATATCGAACAGGTTCATGGCAAAGGCGATCAGGTTGGTATCGTCATCCTGCTCTTCAATGCTTTCGGCCAGCTTCTGCGCCTGTTCGCCGCCGTTGGAGTGAATCTCCAGCAGGCGATCGCGACCCTGTTCCAGCTGCGCTTTCAGCGCATCGTGCTGCTGACGGCAGGCTTTGATCAGCTCATCGAAGCCTTCGGTGGTTTCCGGGGCGGCAAGATAATTAATCAGTTCGTTATGCACGCTGTCATACACGGTGCGACCGGTCGGGCAGGTATGTTCAAACGCATCAAGCCCTTCGTGGTACCAGCGAACCAGCACGGACTGCGCGGTTCTTTCCAGATACGGAACGTGGATCTGGATATCGTGCGCCTGACCGATACGGTCGAGACGGCCAATACGCTGCTCCAGCAGATCCGGGTTGAACGGCAGATCGAACATTACCAGGTTGCTGGCAAACTGGAAGTTACGGCCTTCGGAGCCAATTTCAGAACACAGCAGCACCTGGGCGCCGGTGTCTTCTTCGGCGAACCATGCGGTGGCACGGTCGCGCTCAATGATGGACATACCTTCATGGAAGACCGCGGCGCGGATCCCTTCGCGCTCGCGCAGAACCTGCTCCAGCTGAAGGGCGGTGGCCGCTTTTGCACAGATCACCAGCACTTTCTGCGAACGGTGGCTGGTGAGATAGCCCATCAGCCACTCGACGCGCGGGTCGAAGTTCCACCATGTACCGGTATCGCCTTCAAATTCCTGATAAATCTGTTCCGGGTAGAGCATATCGCGCGCGCGCTCTTCTGCGGTTTTACGCGCACCCATAATGCCGGAGACTTTAATCGCCGTCTGATATTGGGTGGGCAGCGGCAGACGAATGGTGTGCAGCTCGCGTTTCGGGAAGCCTTTAACGCCGTTACGGGTATTACGGAACAGCACGCGGCTGGTGCCGTGGCGATCCATCAGCATTGAGACCAGCTCCTGGCGGGCGGCCTGGGCGTCGTCGCGATCGCTGTTAGCGGCCTGCAGCAGCGGTTCGATATCCTGTTCGCCGATCAGATCGCCGAGGGTGTTCAGCTCGGTATCGCTCAGCTTGTTGCCGGCCAGCAGCAGCGCGACAGCATCGGCCACCGGACGATAATTCTGTTGTTCTTCAACGAACTGCTCGAAGTCGTGGAAGCGGTTGGGATCCAGCAGGCGCAGACGGGCGAAGTGGCTTTCCATGCCCAGCTGTTCCGGCGTAGCGGTCAGCAGCAGCACGCCCGGCACACGTTCTGCCAGCTGCTCGATTGCCTGATATTCGCGGCTCGGCGCCTCTTCGCTCCACACCAGGTGGTGCGCTTCATCGACGATCATCAGATCCCATTCGGCGTCGCACAGATGTTCCAGACGCTGTTTGCTGCGGCGCACGAAATCCAGCGAGCAGATCACCAGCTGTTCGGTCTCGAACGGGTTGTAGGCATCGTGCTGGGCTTCGGCATAACGCTCATCGTCAAACAGCGAGAAGCGCAGGTTGAAGCGGCGCAGCATCTCGACCAGCCACTGATGCTGCAGGGTTTCCGGAACGACGATCAGCACGCGTTCGGCGGCGCCAGCAAGCAGCTGCTGATGCAGAATCATCCCGGCTTCGATGGTTTTACCCAGACCGACTTCATCGGCCAGCAGAACGCGCGGCGCGTGGCGGCGGCCGACGTCATGGGCGATATGCAGCTGGTGGGGAATCAGGCTGGTGCGCTGTCCGCGCAGGCCGCTCCACGGCATCCGGTACTGCTCGCTCTGGTATTTGCGGGCGCGGTAGCGCAGCGCAAAACGGTCCATTCTGTCGATCTGGCCGGCGAACAGGCGGTCCTGCGGTTTGCTGAACACCAGTTTGCTGTCGAGCAGCACTTCGCGCAGCGTGACGTTGGCTTCTTCGGTATCAAGACGGGTACCGGTGTAGGCCAGCAGGCCGTTTTCTTCATTAACTTCGTCAACCTGGAGCTGCCAGCCTTCGTGGCTGGTGATGGTATCACCCGGGTTAAACATCACGCGGGTGATCGGGGAATCATTGCGTGCGTACAGACGGTTTTCGCCGATGGCGGGGAAAAGCAGGGTCACCATGCGCGCATCCAGCGCAACTACCGTCCCTAATCCCAGTTCGCTCTCTGTGTCGCTAATCCAGCGTTGACCAAGTGTAAAAGGCATATATGTTCAGCTCTTGTGTTCTTAAATTGCAGGCAATAGTTAATCTTCTCCAGGCAAGCCAGAGAGAGATCAAGATTGGGTCCAGGAATGGAAAGGGCGCTATATTACTGGATGGCAGCTCGTTCGTCACGTCCTCCTCGTCCTTCAATTTGCAGATATGTTGGCTGGAAATTGCAATGGCGAGGAAATCAAAATAGCCCCAGTTGCCCTGTTACTATTGTAGCAAAATCATCGTCGACAAAGGGAAGTATTCCTTCCGCGACCGGCTGAAGTTGCTTTGACAAATAGTGCTCATAATCGAGCGGCGACAGTTGATAATCCACCGGTTCCGGGCCGCTGGTGGTCCAGACATACTGGATGCTGCCGCGCTGCTGGTACTGCTGCGGCCTGCCCAGCCTGACGTTTTGCTCATCGGCCAGCCGTGCGGCGCGCACGTGCGGCGGCACGTTGCGCTGGTATTCGGCCAGCGGGCGGCGCAGGCGCTTACGGTAGATCAAGCGATCGTCGAGCTCACCGCTCATCAGCTTAGCAATGGTTTCCAGAATATAGTCGCGATAGGGCTGGTGGCGGAAAATGCGCAGATACAGCTCCTGCTGGAACTGCTGGGCCAGCGGCGTCCAGTCGGTGCGCACCGTCTCCAGTCCTTTGAAGACCATCCGCTGCGCCTCTCCCTCCTGAATCATCCCGGCGTAGCGTTTTTTGCTGCCGGTGTCGGCTCCGCGAATGGTCGGCATTAAAAAGCGGCTGAAGTGGGTTTCAAACTCCAGCTCGAGGGTGCTGGTGAGCTGGTCTTTACTCAGCTCAGCGGCCCACCAGTCGTTGACGAAAGCGACCAGCGAGCGCCCGATTTGCGTCGCCTCTTCTTCGCAATGAGGTCGCTTAAGCCAGACGAAGGTAGAGTCGGTATCGCCGTAGATAACGTCATAGCCCTGCGACTCAATCAGCGCTTTGGTCTGGCGCATAATCGCATGCCCGCGCATGGTGATAGAAGAGGCCAGACGGGGATCGAAAAAACGACAGGCGCTGGTGCCGAGCACGCCATAGAAGGCGTTCATGATAATCTTCAGCGCCTGAGACAGGGGTTTGTTCTTGTGCCGTTTGGCATCATCGCGGCCGTGCCAGATTTGGCCGACAATCCCCGGCAAACAGTGGTTCTGACGCGAGAAACGGGCGCCGAGAAAACCCTCGGTGCTGTGCGCATTGTCCGGCTGCGCCATCCCTTCGATAAGCCCGACCGGGTCGATCAAAAAAGTGCGGATAATCGAAGGGTAAAGGCTTTTATAATCCAGAACCAGCACCGAATCATAGAGACCGGGGCGCGAGTCCATGACGTAACCGCCGGGACTGGCCTGCGGCGGCACTTCGCCCAGGTTAGGGGCGACGTAACCCAGCCGGTGCATGCGTGGAAAATAGAGATGGCTAAAGGCGGCGACGGAACCACCGTGGCGGTCGGCGGGCAGACCGTTGACCGTGGCTCGTTCGAGCAGAAACGGCATGATCTCCGTTTTATGGAAGATACGCGTGACCAGCTCGCAGTCCTGCAGATTATAGGTCGCCAGCGCCGGTTTATCTTCGTTGAAACGGCGGTCGATTTCGTCCATCCGATCCCAGGGATTATCAATCGCTTTCCCCTCGCCGAGCAGCTCACGCGCCACCGCTTCAAGGGAAAAAGAGGAGAAGTTCCAGAAGGCGGATTTCAGCGCCTCGATACCGTCAATAATCAGCCGGCCGTTGGCCTGGGCAAAGAAGACGCCCTGCTTAAACCCGTGCTCGCGCCACTCCAGTTCCGTATTCCCACGGCCGAGCATCAGCGGAATGCGATAGCGTTCGGCATGCTTTTGCAGGACCCGCAGGTCGAACTGGATAACGTTCCAGCCGATCAGGACATCCGGATTGTGCAAGGCAAACCAGGCATTGAGTTTTTCCAGTAGCTGCGGACGGCTGGAGACGTACTCCAGCTGGAAATCGACGGCGGGAGAGGTCGCCGGTTGCGGCCCAAGCATGTAGACCACCCGCTGCCCGCAGCCTTCCAGCCCGATGCAGTACAGCTCACCGTGGCGGCTGGTTTCAATATCCAGCGACACCCACTTCAGCGGCGGCCGGTAGTGCGGGTTGGGCTTCATGCGGGCGTTGATCAGCCGCCCGCCGCGCGCGTCACCTTCGACCCAAACCGGAGCGGTAATGAAGCGCTCCATCAGATAGCGCTCCGGTGGGCGGATATCGGCTTCGTAAACGGTGATGCCGTTTTCACGCAGCTTCTTTTCCAGGCGCATCAGCTGGCGATGAGCGCGACAATAGAGGCCAAAGACCGGCTGGCGATGAAAGTCTTTTAAGGTGAGCGGAGCGAGACGCAGGCCGTTTTCGCCCTGCAACAGACGTTCGACCTGGGCGCGCTGTGCTTCAGGAATGAAGGCGACCGACTCCTGCGGCGGCAGGGTGATCTCAAGCGGGCCGTCGTCGGTGGCAAGCCAGAAGGACAGCTCGGTGCCTTGCGGGGTATCCCGCCAGTGACGGGTCAAGAGGAAACCTTCTCGTGGCTGGGTCACGCCGTGCTCTCATCAAATAAAACCAGGCCTGATTATAGCCTGGTTCAATCAATGATGCTGGGGTTTTATACAGGTATGGGCTTGTCGTGCCGACGCCGCTATCCGGGCTGGCGGTTCGCTAACGGCTGTCGACGAATCGCCTGGCGACGGCGAAAGCCGCGGCGCTACTGCCCGTAGTAGGCTTTTGCCCCGTGTTTGCGCAGGTAGTGCTTGTCCAGCAGAGTTTGCTGCATCGCGGGCAGCTGCGGCGCTAGCTGGCGGCAGAAAATCCCCATATAGGCGATCTCTTCCAGCACGATTGCATTATGTACCGCATCTTCGGCGTTTTTCCCCCAGGCGAACGGGCCGTGCGAATGCACCAGCACGCCGGGCATTTGCGCCGGATCGATACCCTGTTCGCGGAACGTTTCGACGATAACGCGCCCGGTTTCCCACTCATATTCGCCGTTGATTTCCTCATCGGTCATCAGGCGGGTGCAGGGCACCGGGCCATAGAAATAATCGGCATGGGTGGTACCGGTCGCCGGAATAGCTTGCCCGGCCTGCGCCCAGATGGTGGCGTGGCGCGAATGGGTATGGACAATCCCGCCCAATGACGGGAAGGCCTGGTAGAGCAGGCGATGGGTTGCTGTATCCGAAGAGGGTTTCTTTTTCCCTTCGACCACTTCGCCGCTTTCAAGACTCACCACCACCATATCGTCGGCGCCCATTGCGCTGTAGTCGACGCCCGACGGCTTAATCACCAGCACGCCGCGTTCGCGATCGACGGCGCTGACGTTGCCCCAGGTGAGGGTGACGAGATTGTTTTTCGGCAGGGCCAGGTTAGCTTCTAGCACCTGCTGCTTTAATGCTTCGAGCATTGGGTTCTCCTTGCCGGCGGCGCTTCGTTGACCTGGCCTACAAAACCGCAGTGTGTAGGCCGGGCAAACCACGTGTCGCCGGACAATTGGCTGCCGTGGTTAACGTTTTGAAGCGTAATAGACTTCGTTCCAGCGCAGCGCGTCTTTAAAGGACGGCAGACGGGTTTCGTTATCGATTACCGCCAGTTCGATATCCTGTAGCTCGGCAAATTGACGCATATCATCGAGCGTCAGCGCGTGGCTGAAGACGGTGTGGTGTGCGCCGCCGGCGATGATCCAGGCTTCAGACGCGGTGCTCAGATCCGGCTGGGCTTTCCACAATGCATTGGCAACCGGCAGCTTCGGCAGATCGTGCGGCGTCGGGACTGTTTCCACGGTGTTAACCAGCAGGCGGAAACGATCGCCAAGATCGATCAGGCTGGCGACGAGGGCCGGACCGGTCTGCGTATTGAAGATCAGGCGGGCCGGATCGGCTTTACCGCCGATGCCCAACGGCTGAACGTCGAGGATCGGTTTGTCTGCCGTGGCGATAGTCGGGCAGACTTCCAGCATATGCGAGCCCAGAACCAGATCGTCTCCGTTATCGAAGTGGTAGGTGTAATCCTCCATAAAGGAGGTGCCGCCCTGCAGACCGGTTGACATCACCTTCATGATGCGAAGCAGGGCGGCGGTTTTCCAGTCGCCTTCGCCGGCAAAGCCATAGCCCTGCTGCATCAGACGCTGTACGGCGAGGCCCGGGAGCTGCTTCAGGCCGTGCAAATCTTCAAAGGTAGTGGTGAAAGCATGGAAGCCGCCCTGCTCAAGGAAACGTTTCATCCCCAGCTCAATGCGCGCGGCGTCGAGCACATTCTGCCGCTTATCACCGTGGATCTGCGCCGCCGGGGTCAGGCGATAGCTGCTTTCATACTCATCAACCAGCGCGCTGATATCCCCCTCGCTGATGCTGTTGACCACCTGAACCAGATCGCCCACCGCCCAGGTATTGACCGAAAAGCCGAATTTGATCTGGGCGGCAACTTTATCGCCATCGGTGACCGCGACTTCACGCATGTTGTCGCCGAAACGGCAGACTTTCAGATGACGGGTATCCTGCTTAGAAACCGCCTGGCGCATCCAGGAGCCGATGCGCTGATGGGCGCTCTGATCCTGCCAGTGGCCGGTAACCACGCTGTGCTGCTGGCGCATGCGCGCGCCGATAAAGCCGAACTCGCGGCCGCCGTGCGCGGTCTGATTCAGGTTCATAAAGTCCATATCGATGCTGTCCCACGGTAGCGACGCGTTGTATTGCGTGTGGAACTGCAGCAGCGGCTTATTGAGGATAGTCAGGCCGTTAATCCACATTTTGGCCGGAGAAAAGGTGTGCAGCCACACCATCATGCCGGCACATTTATCATCATAGTTAGCGTCGCGGCAGATATGGGTAATCTCATCCGGCGTGGTGCCCAGCGGCTTTAACACCAGCTTGCACGGCAGCTTTGCTTCCGCATTCAGGCTGTTCACCACATGTTCGGCATGCTTCGTGACCTGACGCAGCGCTTCCGGGCCATACAGATGCTGGCTGCCAATCACGAACCATACTTCGTAGTTATCAAAAATCGTCATTTTCGTGTCCTTAATGGGTGAGAGCTGCCTGAGAAAGCGGGGCTTTTTCCGCCTTCGCAGCCGAAGGGAGATACTGTTGTTCTGCGCTGACCGACCACTGCTGGTAGCGCTGATAAAGTTGTTCAAAGCGTTGAGCCTGGGCAGGACGCGGCTGCAGGGTGCTTTCGACCTCACTTGCCATGCTGCGCTGGGCGGTGGGGATATCCTGATGCACGCCTGCGGCGACGGCGGCGAAGATCGCCGCGCCGAGCGCGCAGCACTGATCGGAGGCGACGATTTGCAGCGGCCGGTTCAGCACGTCACAGCAGGCCTGCATAATGACCGGGTTTTTACGGGCAATACCGCCCAGGGCCATCACGTTGTTGACCGGGATTCCCTGGTCGGTGAAGCACTCCATAATGGCGCGCGCGCCGAAGGCGGTGGCCGCCACCAGGCCGCCAAAGAGCGCCGGCGCATCGGTGGCGAGATTCAGATCGGTAATGACCCCCTTCAGTCGCTGGTTGGCATTGGGGGTGCGACGGCCGTTAAACCAGTCCAGAACCACCGGCAGATGTTCCAGCGACGGATTTTTGGCCCAGGCTTCGGTCAGCGATGGCAGCAGCTGTTTTTGCTGGGCAGCAATCTGCGTTTTCAGCTCCGGATGCTGCTGCGCCAGCTGTTCCAGCGGCCAGCCGAGAATACGGCCAAACCAGGCGTAAATATCGCCGAAGGCAGATTGTCCGGCCTCCATACCAATAAAGTCAGGGACCACGCTGCCATCGACCTGGCCGCAGATCCCCTTGACCGTGCGATTGCCCACGCTCTGTTTATCGGCGATCAGAATGTCGCAGGTGGAGGTGCCAATGACTTTGACTAGGGCGTTAGGCTGCGCGCCGGCGCCGACTGCACCCATATGGCAGTCGAAGGCGCCGCCGGACAGAATGACGGTTTCCGGCAGGCCCAGGCGCTGCGCCCATTCGGCACAGAGCGTGCCGACAGGGACATCGGCGGTCCAGGTGTCGCTAAACAGCGGCCAGCTCAGGTGCCGGTTGATAATCGGATCGAGCTCATCGAAGAAGCTGGCCGGCGGCAGTCCGCCCCAGCTTTCGTGCCACAATGATTTATGCCCGGCGCTGCAGCGTCCGCGACGAATATCCTGCGGGCGGGTGGTGCCGGAAAGCAGGGCGGGCACCCAGTCGCACAGCTCAATCCACGAAGCGGCTGCCTCGGCGACGGCGCGGTCCTGACGGGTGACGTGGAGTATTTTGGCCCAGAACCACTCGCTGGAGTAGATGCCGCCAATGTAGCGGGAGTAGTCCTCTTTGCCCGGCTGATGGCACAGGCGAGTAATGGCTTCCGCCTCTTCGACCGCCGTGTGGTCCTTCCACAGCACGAACATGGCATTGGGGTTATCGGCAAACTCTTCGCGCAGCGCCAGCACGTTGCCGTCGGCATCGATCGGCGCCGGCGTTGAGCCGGTGCTATCGACGCCGATGCCCACCACCCCGGCGCGCTGTTCGGGGCTTAACAATGCCAACACACTTTTCAGCGCGGCTTCCATCGATTCAATGTAGTCGCGCGGATGGTGGCGAAACCGGTTATTCGGGCCATCGCAAAACAGCCCCTCCTGCCAGCGCGGATACCACTCTACGCTGGTGGCCAGCTCCTCGCCGGTGGCGCATTCCACTGCCAGTGCGCGTACGGAATCACTACCAAAATCGAGGCCAATCGCAATTGCCATGCTGTTACTCCATGCAGAAAACCATTCATGGTGAAACAGTAGATATTCACGCCAAAAACCGTCAGGCCGTATTCGCTAATCTTATGGACTATGTTGCTATTGCATCGCAAAGTGTGACGCCGTGCAAATATTCAATGTGGACATTTCTGCCGTATTTATAGACACTTCTGTTATGCGGAAAAAGTGCTTTAATTGTGCGCTGTCATCGATTTTTGCTGTGACGAGGCGGGTTTTGATCGAAATTTCAACCGGCGTCCCAGTACGGCGAGCTGCGTTAGCAGTACAATGTTGAATATGGACAATTGGTTTCCATAATATATCCAGGAGAGCTGAGCCTATGGCTGAAACACAAAACGATCCGCTGCTGCCGGGCTACTCGTTTAATGCCCATCTGGTGACGGGGCTGACGCCGATTGATGCCGATGGCTATCTGGATTTCTTTATTGATCGTCCGCTCGGTATGAAGGGATATATTCTGAACCTGACGGTGCGCGGTGAAGGGGTGATTAACAATCACGATGAGCAGTTTATCTGCCGGCCGGGAGATATTTTGCTTTTTCCGCCGGGAGAAATTCATCACTATGGCCGCCATCCCGATGCCCGTGAATGGTATCACCAGTGGGTCTACTTCCGGCCGCGCGCCTACTGGCATGAATGGCTGAACTGGCCGACGATCTTCGCCCAGACCGGCTTTTTCCGTCCTGATGAGCAGTGGCAGGCGCGTTTTTGCGAGCTGTTTGGGCAGATCGTTGAGGCTGGTCAGGGGGCCGGACGCTATTCGGAGCTGCTGGCGATCAATTTGCTCGAGCAGCTGCTGTTACGGCGCATGGAGGCGATTAATGAGTCTCTGCATCCGCCGCTGGACAATCGCGTGCGCGATGCCTGCCAGTACATCAGCGATCACCTCGCGGATAGCCATTTCGATATCGCCAGCGTCGCCCAGCATGTCTGTCTGTCTCCTTCGCGCCTGTCCCATCTGTTCCGCCAGCAGCTGGGTATCAGCGTGCTGGGGTGGCGGGAAGACCAGCGCATCAGCCAGGCGAAGCTGCTGCTCAGTACCACGCGTATGCCCATCGCCACGGTAGGGCGCAACGTCGGGTTCGAAGACCAGCTCTACTTTTCGCGGGTATTTAAGAAATGCACCGGCGCCAGCCCCAGTGAATTCCGTGCGGGGTGTGAATAAAACGTAAAGAAAATGAAATGTTGCGCCGGATAATTGTCACAACCAGTAAACTAAACCCTAAATAATTCGAGTTGCAGGAAGGCGGCAACGCAGGGAATCCCCAGGAGCTTACTCAAGTAAGTGACTGGGGTGAGCGAGGAAAGCCAACGCTCATGCAACTTGAAGTATGACGGGTTTATTCTGACAATTGATGACTTGACGAAGGCGCGACGGCTCCGGAGAATCCGTGCTTCGTTTTGATACCGGGCACATTATGCAAGCATTGCTGGAACATTTTATCACCCAGTCTACGGTCTATTCCCTGATAGCCGTGATGCTGGTCGCCTTCCTTGAATCACTGGCGCTGGTGGGGCTGATATTACCGGGAACGGTGATGATGGCCGGGCTGGGGGCGCTGATTGGCAGCGGAGACGTGAATTTCTGGCAGGCGTGGCTGGCGGGGATTATCGGGTGTTTACTCGGCGACTGGATCTCTTTCTGGCTCGGCTGGCGGTTTAAAAAACCGCTCCATCGCTGGTCTTTTATGAAGAAAAACAAGGCGCTGTTGGATAAAACCGAGCATGCGCTGCATCAGCACAGCATGATCACGATTCTTATCGGCCGCTTTGTTGGTCCGACGCGGCCGCTGGTGCCGATGGTCGCCGGCATGCTCGATCTCCCGGTGGCGAAGTTTATTCTGCCCAATATTATTGGTTGCCTGCTGTGGCCGCCGCTGTACTTCTTGCCAGGTATTCTGGCCGGCGCGGCGATTGATATCCCCACCAATGAGCACAGCGCCAGCTTCAAGTGGCTGCTGCTGGCTGCCGCGCTGCTGGTTTGGCTGGCGGGCTGGCTGTGCTGGCGCTTGTGGCGCAGCGCAAAAATGCGCGATCGCCTGACGCGACTCTTACCCCGCGCGCGTCTGCTGTGGCTGACGCCGGTGACGGTGGTGCTGGCCGGCGCAGCGCTAACCCTGGTGATTCGCCATCCTCTGATGCCCGTCTATCTCGATATTCTGCACAAGGTTATCGCGCGCTAATGCCTAACAGGTGAGAGGCGCTGCTGTTGCCGCTGAGCAACGTTTCGGTCGCGCCGTCCCAGGCGATCCGCCCGTCGGCCACCACCAGCGAGCGCGGCGCGATACGGGCGGCATCTTCCACGCTATGAGACACCATCAGCAGCGTCAGATGTTGACGCTGGCAGACATCGTTCACCAGCGTCAGCATCTCCTGGCGCAGTGCGGGGTCGAGTGCGGAAAAAGGTTCGTCCAGCAGCAGGACCGGCTGTTCCCGGACCAGACAGCGCGCCAGCGCCACGCGTTGGCGCTGGCCGCCTGAGAGCTCGCCCGGCAATCTGTCCAGCAGTGAATCGATGCTCATTTGCCCGGCTATCGTCTGCAGGCTGGCGGTCTGCGTCGGGTTAAGCTTCAGCCCCGGATGCATCCCGAGCGCGATATTCTGGCGGACGGTAAGATGATGAAAGAGATTGTTTTCCTGAAACAGCATTGATACCGGGCGCCGGGCCGGCGGCGTCGTGGTATGCGGCTGGCCGTTAATCAAAATCGTGCCGCTCACCGGCGGCAGAAAGCCGGCGATCAGATTGAGCAGCGTACTTTTGCCCGCGCCGCTCGGGCCGAGCACGGCGAGGCGTTCACCCTGCTCGACGGAGAGCGTGAAGCGCATCGGCAGATGCTGGTAAAGCCAGGTCACATCATTCAGTTTTAACATCACGTCCCGGAAGTTTCTCAATCACGGTAAAGAGTAAAAAGCACAGCAGCAGTAGCAGCAGGGCAGTGACGGCACCGTCCTGGCTACGATAAGAGCCTATTTGCTGGTACAGATAGAACGGCAGCGTACGGAATTGTTCATTACCGAACAGCGCGACGGCGCCGAAATCGCCGATGGACAGGACGCAGGCAAACGCCAGCGCCTGGGCCAGCGGACGCTTTAATGCGCGCAGCTCCACGACCCTCAGGCGGGTAAAACCGCTCATGCCCAAAGAGTGGCAGAGCATACCGTAGCGTACGGCAATATCGCGCATCGGGTTTTCCAGCACCTTCAGGGCATAGGGGATAGCCATCAGCGCGTTGGTGAAGATCACAATACCGTCGGCGGAAGCCGGCAGTCCAATACTGTTATTGAGCAGTAAAAAGAAGCCGGTCGCCAGCACGATTCCCGGCATCGCCAGAATCAGCATACCGCTGAGTTCCAGCGTCTGGCCCGCCAGCAGTCGGTTGCGAAGGCGCAGTTCACGGCTGCTCCACAGCAGCATCATCGTTAACATCACGCTGAGCAGACCGGCGGAAAGCGCGATGCGTAACGAAGTGCAGAATGCCTGCCACAGCGCGGGCTGCGCCAGGACGCTGAGCAGATTGTTATTCAGACCGTCGACCACCACCGCCAGCAGCGGAGGCAGCAGTAACAGTAGCGTGAAAACGATCAGCGCGGTATCGCTCAGGCGGCTGTGCAGGCGATCGTCCGGATCGCGCCAGCCGTGAACTTGCGTGGTGCCGATAGCAACGGCCTTGCTCAGCCGCTGGGCGAGGAGCACCAGCCCGAGGCAGCAGACCATCTGGATCAGCGCCAGCATCGCCGCACGGGCCGGGTCATAATCAAAGTTCAGCGCCTGGTAGATCGCCAGCTCAATCGTTGTGGCCCGTGGGCCGCCGCCCAGCGACAGCACGGTGGCAAAGCTGGCGAAGCAGAGCATAAAGATCAGTGCCGCAACCGGGGGAATTTGCCGCCGTAGCCAGGGCCACTCCACCAGACGGAAAAAAGGGTAGCCGCGCATGCCCAGCTGGGCAGCGATCTGCCGCTGCTCTCCGGGGATATTCTCCAGCGCCTGCAGCAGCAGCCGGGTTGCCATCGGCATATTGAAAAAAACGTGCGCCAGCAGAATGCCTTGCAGTCCATACGGCGAGAAATCCCACTGCCAGCCGATGGCGTTAAACAGTGTCGCCAGCCAGCCCTGACGGCCATAGACGCTGAGAATGCCAAAGACGGCCACTAATACCGGCAGAATCAGCGTCATGGCGCACAGGCGCAGCAGCAGCGTACGCCCCGGGAAGCGGCGACGATACAGCGCGCGGGCGAGAAAAATCGCCGGTACAACGGAGAAGAGCGCGGAGAGAAACGCTTGCCAGAAAGAGAAACGGATAACGTGCCACAGATAGCTGTCGCTGAAAACCGAGCGCCACGCCGCCTCCGGCGCACTGCTCCAGAGCGCCAGGAATGCGGCCAGTGCGACGGCGACCAGCAGCGCGGCGGCCGTCAGACCCGGCGCCAGCCAGCCGATGTTTAGCGGCTGACGGCGCGTTGCCATGCATTAATCCAGTTTTGACGTTCTGCGGCGACCTGCTGCGGAGTATATTCCAGCGTGGTTTGAGGTTTCGGCAACGTCTCAAAGCCCGCGGGAAGCGCAACCTGGGTGACCGGATACATCCAGTTGCCGGTCGGGATGGCATTCTGGAAGGCGGGAGACACCATAAACTTGAGGAATTTCTCCGCCAGCTCCGGTTGTTTGCTGGCGGCGGTACGCGCGGCGACTTCAACCTGCAAATAGTGGCCTTCGGCGAAACTGGCGGCCGCGTACTGGTCTTTTTTCTCTTCAATGATGTGGTAGGCCGGCGATGTGGTGTAGCTGAGAACCAGATCGCTTTCCCCTTTCAGGAACAGACCGTAAGCCTCGCTCCAGCCTTTGGTGACGGTGACGGTTTTCGCCGCCAGTTTTTGCCAGGCTTCCGGCGACTTCTCGCCATACACTTTTTGCATCCACAGCAGCAGCCCCAGGCCCGGGGTACTGGTGCGGGGATCTTCGTAGATCACGCGCCATTTTTGATCGCTTTCCACCAGTTCTTTCAGGCTTTTCGGCGGGTTTTTCAGCTTGTTTTTGTCGTAGACAAAGGCGAAATAGCCGTAATCAAACGGCACAAACGTGTCGTTATCCCAGCCGCCCGGTACCGTGACTGCGCTGGCCGGTACCTGGCTTTTGGCGAACAATTTGCTCTGCGTAGCCGCTTCCAGCAGGTTGTTGTCCAGCCCGAGCACTACATCGGCTTTGCTATTCTTGCCTTCCATCCGCAGACGATTAAGCAGCGAAACGCCATCTTCCAGCGCCACGAACTTCAGTTCACAGTTGCAGTCGGCTTCAAAGGCTTTTTTCACGACCGGTCCAGGACCCCAGTCTGCCGAAAAGGAGTCATAGGTGTAGACGGTGAGTACAGGTTTAGCAAACGCGGGAACGGCGACCAGCGCCAGCAGCGGGAGTAATTTTTTCAACACTTTGCACCTCATAAACAAGGGGGGGGCAAAGGATTTTGAGTAGGCCTCAAATCCCTTCGCCGGCGTTATCCGGATCAGGTTCGACGGGTATTTTCTCAGCCAATACACTTCATCCTTCGCGCTGCCTCTGCGTTAGCATCGCGTGTTCACCCCGGTCACATAGTTATCTATGCTCCCGGGGATTCACCCGCTTGCCGCCTTGATGCAACCCGAATGATTTTGTGTATACACGCTTTATCCTTCGCGCTGTCTCTGCGTTAGCATCGCGTGTTCACCCCGGTCACATAGTTATCTATGCTCCTGGGGATTCACCCGCTTGCCGCCTTGATGCAACCCGAATGATTTTGTGTACGTATATCAGCACCCCGTTGAGAACGGCGATAGTGTAATGATTTTGTGAACTGACGGAAAGCGCTTCAGCGCCTGCCGGGAGTGCTATCAGGGATCCGGCGGCGCGAACCATGCGGATTTGAAATCAAACCAGCCGAGCGTATTCATTCTTACGCCACGCATACTGCGCTGCCCCTGGATCATCAGCCAGTGGTGGATCAGCGGCACGATGGTTTGATTGGCCAGCAGCTGCTGGCTCCAGGTGGCCGGGTTTAGCTCGCCTGCGTGCCAGCGACGGGCATCCTGCTCCCAGTCGACAGGAATACAATGCCGTATCAGCGGGACCTCATACAGCAAGGCAAACAGAGAAAAATCAATCGGCAGGGTAAAGTTGGCGCTGTTCAACCAGACATCGCTGACCACCTCGCCGCGGTGCCACTCTTCGTAGTCCAGCTCCTGAATCTCCAGCTTGACCTGATGCTCCGCCAGCAGTGTTGCCATGATCCCGCCCATCACGCGGTGTTCGACGTGATCCCGGTAGTAGGTGAGGGTGACAGACTCCAGTCCCGGCGGTTTTTCACAGGCATGACTGCGGGCGTGGTGCCAGCGGGGCAGCAGACCGTAGGCCGGGAACCAGTTGCCCTGATACTGTTCACCGGCGTGATAAAGCAGATTGGCGGGCTGTAACAGATAGCTGAGCCACTGGCGAACCGCGAGGTTGCTGCCGAGAGGGCTGCGGGCATCAAACAGCAGATAGTAGCACCCTTCTTCCAGCCGGCTCTCAACCGCTTTCTCACTTTGCGTGGTCCCCTGTAGCGTCAGGCCGCCGTTGGGCTCTTCGCTAATCTCTGGCAGGACCCAGACGTTAACTTCATCAATTAACGCCCGGTAGCCGAAATAATCGTCAAAAGCATGGATCTTCAGCTGGTTTTGATTGTTGCGAACCACCGCATAAGGCCCGGTACCTACCGGCATTGCAGAGAAATTCTCCATCGACTGCCATTCACGCGGCAATACGACAGCCGACACCTGGCCGAGCAGCCACGGTAGCCAGCGATCGGGTTGCGTCAGATGTACATCCAGCGTCCAGGCGGTGGGGGAGGCAATACGTTCAATATGTGAGTAGAGCGGCAGACTGTTGCTGCGCTGCAACGAAGCAATGACATCCTCCATCTCCAGCTCTCTCCCGTGGTGAAAATGAATGCCGGGGCGGAGAAAAAATCGCCAGTGGGTGGGCGAAAGCTGCTGCCAGTGGTGCGCAATGTCGGCTTCCAGTTCCCCGTTTTCCTCATTTACCCGCGTTAATGCGCTGAAGATCTGCCTGGCGATATGATTTTCCGAGCGGCGCAGCGCGCTGCCGGGGAGCAGGTTTTTCATCGGTCGGTAGTAGAGTACGCGCAGAATATGCCGCCCCTGACGGAAGCTGCGGCCCAGATGCGAGACCAGCATCTGACGCACCGCGGCCTTGTCGCCCACCAGCTGGACCAGTTGATCGATCCGATCCTGTTCCAGCAGATCCTCGGCCCGCTGCTGCTGCAGCGCCAGGCCGGTATAGAGGAAAGCCAGCTTTGAACGCTTGCCGCGCCCGGCCTCCGCTTCCCAGGTTAACCAGCCGCGTTCTTCCATCATATTCAGCAACGTACGCATATGGCGGCGCGAGCAGCAGAGCATTTCCGCCAGTTCGTTAAGGGTTGTCTCCTGCGATTTACCTTCGCAGCACTGCCATAAGCGGATGAACTGTTGTTGCAGACGAGCAGAAGACATAAAAGGGGAACTCCTGATGAAAACTCAGCAATTTATTAATCCCTATATTAGGCCAATAATGCATTCCGATGAAGCGAGGAGGTGAATATGATGAGGTCTACCGCGAAACAGTTCTACCAACGCTACTTTTCTGCGACGCAGGACGCGTCATGGCTGGCCCGCCTGATGGCAGGGAGACAGCAGAAGATTCTTGGCGAGCTGATGCAGTGGGGAGTTACGTCACAGACCTCTGATCATTGACTTGCCCACATCATGTGTGACTGAGTATTGGTGTGTACTTATCCTCTTTCAGACCCAGGCCAGTTGACTGAACCATAACGTTTCGGTCGCCGGCCTGTCACTTGAAACAGATAGAGTATAAAATCACCCGCCAGCAGATGACTTCTGCTGGCTTTTTTCGTTTTCTTCGCGTGCTTTAAGGACATGACATGCTCTGGTTGATGACGATGGGACGGCGGCTTAACGGTGTATACGCGGCGTTTATGCTGGTCGCTTTTATGATGGGTATTGCGGGCGCGCTGCAGGCGCCAACCCTCAGCTTGTTCCTCAGCCGCGAAGTGGGCGCACAGCCTTTCTGGGTCGGCCTGTTTTATACCGTTAACGCGATCGCCGGTATTCTGGTGAGCCTGGCGCTGGCGAAACGTTCCGATAGCCAGGGGGATCGCCGCCGGCTGATCATGTTCTGCTGTCTGATGGCGGTGGGCAACGCGCTACTGTTTGCTTTTAACCGTCACTACTTAACATTGATCACCTGCGGTGTGATGCTGGCGTCGATTGCCAATGCCGCGATGCCCCAGCTGTTCGCCCTGGCGCGGGAATATGCCGATAGTTCGGCGCGGGAAGTGGTGATGTTCAGCTCGGTGATGCGTGCGCAGCTGTCGCTGGCGTGGGTGATCGGACCGCCGCTGGCTTTCATGCTGGCGCTGAACTATGGCTTTACCACCATGTTCTCGATTGCGGCCGGTATTTTCGTCATTAGCCTGGCGTTAATTGCCGTTAAGCTGCCGTCGGTTGCCCGAGTGGAGCAGCCTGCGGAAGCGGCGGGCGTCGTAGTGCAGGCCGGCGGCTGGCAAGATAAAAACGTACGTATGTTGTTTATCGCGTCGACGCTGATGTGGACCTGCAACACCATGTATATCATCGATATGCCGCTGTGGATCAGTAGCGATCTTGGCTTGCCGGATAGCCTGGCCGGGATCCTGATGGGGACGGCGGCCGGGCTGGAAATCCCGGCGATGATCCTGGCGGGGTATTACGTCAAGCGCTGGGGCAAACGTAAAATGATGGTCGCCGCGGTGGCTGCCGGCGTGCTGTTCTATCTTGGCCTGATTGTGTTCCACGAACGTACCGCGCTGCTGGCGCTGCAGCTGTTCAACGCCATTTTTATCGGTATTGTCGCCGGGATTGGCATGCTGTGGTTCCAGGACCTGATGCCTGGACGGGCCGGGGCCGCCACCACGCTGTTTACCAACAGTATTTCCACCGGAGTGATTCTCGCCGGCGTGCTGCAGGGAGCGCTGTCGCAAAACTATGGCCACGCCAGCGTGTACTGGGTCATTGCCGCCATCTCGCTGCTGACGCTGTTTCTGACCAGCAAAGTCAAAGATATTTAGCCAGGCGCCGCACCGCAGATTGCTGCGATGCGGCGTGCTTTCAGGACAGAATATTCATCATTTCCCGCAGCTGACGCACGGCAATTTGTCCGGGTGCCGATGCCTGGCCCACGCTGCCAAACGTCATCGCTGAGCCGAACAGGCGTCCGGTGACCCGGCTGACGCCGCCCAGTTTGCCCATCGACATCGTGATTAACGGGCGGGTGGCGTACCGTTCTTTCATGACCAGAGTGGCAGACAGTAATGTCAGCACGTCTTGCGGCGACTGAGGCATGACCGCGATTTTCGGCAGATCGGCGCCCAGCTCCTGCATGCGGCGTAGCCGGGCGATAATCTCTTCCTGCGCCGGTGTTGTTTGGAAATCATGATTGCTCATAATCACTTTTACCCCGGCGGCATGAGCTTCATCGATCAGCGCCCGGATCGGCATTTCGTCATTGAAGAGCTCAATATCAATGATGTCCACCAGCCCGCTGGCAACGGCCAGACGGTTGAGTGCGAAGTACGCGTCATCGCCGATCTCCGTTTCACCTCCCTCTTTATGGCTGCGGAAGGTGAACAGCAGCGGTATATCGGCGAGCAGCCGGCGAATCTCCGTCAGCGCCAGCAGGACCTGATCCCGATCGCCGACAGCGGTAAAATGGTCGACACGCCATTCGATAAGATCGGCTCCGGCCTCCGCCAGCGTGCGGGCATGGGCTTTCAGCTCGTCGAGCGTCTGGCCGATTAGCGGCACGCAAATTAACGTGGTGCCTTCCTGGAAGGTGATATTTTTAATGGTGACAGCGGTCGTCATGTGAGGGTCCATCGGTCAGGGCGGGCTCTTTTCTTGCCGTAAGCCGCGCGAAAAACCTAAAAAAATGCCCGGTCACAAGGACCGGGCTCGGGGATCAACGGCGTGGTTAGTTCATAAAGGCCGGCAGTTTGTTTTCGTAGGCTGAAATCGCCTCTTCGTGCTGCAGCGTCAGACCGATGCTATCAAGTCCGTTGAGCATACAGTGGCGACGGAAGGCATCAATTTTAAAGCTGTAGGTTTTGTCGCCCGCTTTCACCACTTCGGATTCCAGATCCACTTCGAACGTCATACCGGGGTTCGCCTGAACCAGCTTGAACATCTCGTCGACCTGTTCATCGCTCAGCGTCACCGGCAGCAGCTGGTTGTTAAAGCTGTTACCGTAAAAGATATCGGCGAAGCTGGGGGCGATAACCACTTTAAAACCGTAATCGGTCAATGCCCACGGCGCGTGCTCACGGGAGGAGCCGCAGCCGAAGTTTTCCCGCGCCAGCAGGATCGATGCGCCTTTATACTCCGGGAAGTTAAGGACGAATTCCGGGTTTGGCTGTTGTCCACGATCGTCAAGAAAACGCCAGTCGTTGAACAGATGCGCGCCAAAACCGGTGCGCGTCACTTTCTGCAGGAACTGCTTAGGAATGATCGCATCGGTATCGACGTTTGCGGCATCCAGCGGAACCACCAGGCCCGTATGTTGGGTAAATTTCTCTGCCATGATGGTCTCCTTATTTGATGTCGCGAATATCGGCGAAATGGCCGGTCACGGCTGCCGCTGCGGCCATCGCCGGGCTGACTAAGTGGGTACGTCCGCCGCGGCCCTGACGGCCTTCAAAGTTACGGTTGCTGGTTGATGCGCAGCGCTCGCCAGGATTCAGGCGATCGTTGTTCATGGCCAGGCACATGGAGCAGCCCGGCAGACGCCATTCAAAACCGGCTTCGATAAAGATCTTATCCAGACCTTCGGCTTCCGCCTGAGCTTTCACCGGGCCAGAACCCGGGACCACCAATGCCTGCACGCCCGGCGCGACTTTGCGGCCTTTAGCGACTTCGGCCGCGGCGCGCAAATCTTCAATACGCGAGTTGGTACAGGAGCCGATGAACACTTTATCGATAGCCACGTCGGTTAACGGGATACCCGGTTTCAGGCCCATATAGGCCAGCGCTTTTTCCGCGCTCGCCCGCTCGACCGGATCGGCGAAAGAGGCCGGGTCGGGAATCATCTCGTTAACGGAAATGACCTGACCTGGGTTTGTACCCCAGGTAACCTGCGGGGCAATCTCTTCTGCCTGCAGGGTCACGACGGTGTCAAAGGTGGCGTCAGCGTCTGTTTTCAGGGTTTTCCAGTATTCAACAGCCGCGTCGAAGTCCTGGCCTTTTGGCGCGTGCAAACGACCCTTCACATAGTTAAAGGTGGTTTCATCCGGCGCGACCAGACCTGCTTTCGCACCCATTTCGATGGCCATATTGCACAGCGTCATACGACCTTCCATGCTCAGATCGCGAATGGCTTCACCGCAGAACTCCACCACGTGGCCGGTGCCGCCGGCGCTACCGGTTTTGCCAATAATGGCCAGCACGATATCTTTAGCGGTGATGCCCGGCGCTGCTTTGCCATTCACTTCAATCTTCATGGTCCTGGCACGGCCCTGCTTCAGGGTCTGAGTCGCCAGGACGTGCTCAACTTCGGAGGTGCCGATACCAAAAGCCAGCGCGCCAAATGCGCCGTGAGTGGCGGTGTGGGAATCGCCGCAGACGATGGTCATCCCCGGCAGGGTCACGCCCTGTTCCGGCCCCATAACGTGGACGATACCCTGATACGGGTGGTTCAGATCGTACAGCTCAACGCCGAACTCCTGGCAGTTTTTGATCAGCTCCTGCATCTGAATGCGCGCCATTTCGCCGGACGCGTTGATATCTTTCGTCTGGGTAGAAACGTTATGGTCCATGGTGGCGAAGGTTTTACCCGGCTGACGAACCTGACGGTTGTGCGCGCGCAGGCCGTCAAAGGCCTGTGGTGAGGTCACTTCATGCACCAGATGACGGTCGATATACAGCAGCGGGGTTTCGTTCTGCGCTTCATAAACGACATGCGCATCAAACAACTTTTCGTATAAGGTCTTCGCCATGATTACACCCCTTCAGCGACATAGCGGGCAATGATATCGCCCATTTCATCGGTACTGACCGCCGCCGTGCCGCGCGCTAAATCGCCGGTACGCACGCCTTCTTCTAATGCACGGTTGATCGCACTCTCAATCGCTGTTGCCGCGTTATCGGCATCCAGGCTGTAGCGCAGCAAAAGCGCCAGAGAGAGGATCTGCGCGATAGGGTTGGCGATATTTTTACCAGCGATATCCGGAGCTGAGCCGCCTGCCGGTTCATACAGACCAAAACCTTGTTCATTGAGGCTGGCCGACGGCAGCATGCCCATTGAGCCGGTGATCATGGCGCATTCGTCAGACAGGATGTCGCCGAACAGGTTGGAACACAGCAAAACGTCAAACTGGGACGGGTCTTTAATCAGCTGCATGGTGGCGTTGTCGATGTACATATGCGCCAGCTCAACGTCCGGGTATTCTTTGGCGATCTCGCTGACCACTTCGCGCCACAGAATAGATGACTGCAGAACGTTCGCTTTATCGATAGAAGTCACTTTATTACGCCGTTTGCGTGCGGACTGAAACGCGATATGCGCGATGCGCTCGATTTCAAAGCGATGATAGACCTCGGTATCAAATGCTTTTTCGTGTTGACCGCTGCCCTCGCGGCCTTTCGGCTGGCCGAAGTAGATCCCGCCGGTTAATTCGCGGACGCACAGAATGTCGAAGCCGTTTGCCGCGATATCCGCACGCAGCGGGCAAAACTCTTCCAGCCCCTGGTACAGCTTCGCCGGACGCAGGTTGCTGAACAGTTTAAAATGTTTACGCAGCGGCAGCAGCGCGCCGCGCTCCGGCTGACCGGCCGGCGGCAGATGTTCCCATTTCGGGCCGCCTACGGAGCCGAACAGAATCGCATCGGCCTGCTCACAGCCTTCTACCGTCGCCTGCGGCAGCGGGGTGCCCTGACGGTCGATAGCGATGCCGCCGACGTCATACTGACTGGTAGTAATGCGCATATCAAAACGGTGACGAACGGCTTCCAGTACTTTCATCGCCTGGTTCATGACTTCCGGGCCAATGCCATCACCTGGCAAAACAGCAATATGGTAATTCTTCGACATTACACGGTTTCCTTCTTGTTCTCGTTATTTTGAGCTTTGCGTTGCAACTCTTTTTCGACTTCTGCTGCGCGCCAGATATTGTTCAGCACGTGGACCATGGCTTTCGCGGAGGATTCAACGATATCCGTCGCCAGACCGACGCCGTGGAAGCGGCGACCGTTGTAGGTTACGACGATATCTACCTGACCCAGCGCGTCTTTGCCCTGACCTTTGGCGTTCAGGTCATATTTGACCAGCTCCACGTCATAGCCGGTGATACGGTTGATAGCCTGATAAATAGCGTCGACCGGGCCGTTGCCGTTAGCGGCTTCTGCTTTGGTCTCTTCACCGCAGACCAGTTTTACGGAGGCCGTGGCGATATCGCTGGAGCCTGACTGCACGCTGAAGTAATCCAGGCGGAAATGCTCCGGCTCTTCCTGCTGTTTGTTGATGAACGCCAGCGCTTCCAGATCGTAATCAAAGACCTGGCCTTTTTTGTCTGCCAGCTTCAGGAAGGCGTCGTAGAGGTGATCCATGTTGTAGTCGGTATCTTTGTAGCCCATCTCTTCCATACGGTGTTTCACTGCCGCACGGCCGGAGCGGGAAGTCAGGTTCAGCTGCACCTGATTCAGACCGATCGATTCCGGGGTCATGATTTCGTAGTTTTCGCGGTTCTTCAGCACGCCGTCCTGGTGGATGCCGGAGGAGTGGGCGAAGGCGCCGGTACCGACGATGGCTTTGTTGGCCGGAATGGGCATATTGCAAATCTGGCTGACGGTCTGGCTGGTACGCCAGATTTCGTTGTGATTAATGCCGGTGCGGACATCCATAATGTCTTTGCGCACCTTGATGGCCATAATCACTTCTTCCAGCGAACAGTTGCCCGCGCGCTCGCCGATACCGTTCATGGCGCCTTCAACCTGGCGAGCACCGGCGTGGACCGCGGCAATCGCGTTACCGACGGCCAGGCCTAAATCGTCATGGGTGTGCACGGAGATGATGGCTTTGTCGATATTCGGGACGCGATCGTACAGGCCGGTAATGATACTGGAGAACTCAAACGGCATGGTATAGCCGACGGTGTCCGGGATATTAATCGTGGTGGCGCCGGCGTTGATGGCGGCTTCGACCACGCGCGCCAGATCGGCGATCGGCGTACGGCCCGCATCTTCACAGGAGAATTCGACGTCGTCGGTATAGTTGCGTGCGCGTTTGATCATATAGATTGCGCGCTCAATGACCTCATCCAGGGTGCTACGCAGCTTGGTGGCGATGTGCATCGGCGAGGTGGCGATAAAGGTATGAATTCGGAACGCTTCGGCGACTTTTAAGGATTCTGCCGCCACATCAATGTCTTTCTCGACGCAACGAGCCAGGGCGCAGACGCGGCTGTTTTTGATGGTGCGTGCGATGGTTTGTACGGACTCGAAGTCGCCAGGAGATGAGACCGGGAAGCCGACTTCCATCACATCAACGCCCATCCGCTCCAGGGCCATCGCAATCTGCAGCTTCTCTTTCACGCTCAGGCTGGCCTGTAACGCTTGCTCCCCGTCACGTAAGGTCGTATCGAAAATAATGACTTGCTGGCTCATGGTTTAGATCCTTAATCGGTGTCCTGGGCGCCTTGCTTACGAGCATAAAAAAACCCGCGCAACGGCGCGGGTTTTATAGTCTTGCTGGAAGATGACTTAACGCTGAACGTCGCCCAACAGCCTACCGCGCATAGTGGATGCGTTTAGTAGTAGTAGGCCGGTGAAACGAGTGGTGCGAATCATTGCGTCATGCTCCAGATGAAATCGATATGCTTTTAGAGTTACTGGATACGCGTTTTGATGTCAACCCCTGGGCAACAAAAACCGCTTTTTACCTCACAATGGAATTAGTGTATTGTTCTGAGAAATGGCCTTATTTGCCGAGAATTATTTTTCAATTCACTCTGGCAGACTCTCAGTTAACGCTGCCGCTGCGATTGACTTTTCCCTTCTTGCCGCGTCACCGCCCGACATGGGTTGGAATTATCTTAATTACAGCCATTGGTTTATCGGTCTTATGAATATATTGATTTAAGTATTGTGAGAACGTCAATGATAATAAGCAGATAGTGCAGGTTGACGCTGAGTCAATGCATTGAAAAACGCTTAAATTAACGTTGGCGATGGGGAGTGTAGCGTTTTTTCTGCCAGTTATGTATTCCTTTAACGCTATCCACTCATCAATGGGCTTTCAGGCCTTTAGGATTTTTTCTGATAATTTAACGGAGGTCCGTGCAACTAATGGTTTTGATATATTCCTAAAATGCATTCTTGCTCTTTTGTATGTGACATATGTATGGTAAATGATATTTCCTTTGCCCATTGCCGCATTTTAATAAAGGGAATTTATCTGATGGTGGAGTTAGATATGATAATTGAAACCTCTGAACCTGAACCCGCCCTCGAAAGAGGAATGATTAAACCTCAGCTTAGAACGGTCGATCTTAATCTGCTTACCGTTTTTGATGCGGTCATGCAGGAACAAAATATTACGCGGGCGGCGCATTCGCTGGGGATGTCTCAGCCTGCGGTGAGTAATGCCGTAGCGCGACTAAAAGTAATGTTTAACGATGAGCTGTTTGTACGGTATGGGCGGGGTATTCAGCCGACGGCTCGTGCATTTCAGCTATTTGGCTCAATACGCCAGGCGCTGCAGCTGGTGCAAAATGAGTTGCCGGGTTCCGATTTTGAGCCGATAAGCAGTGAGCGCGTATTTAATCTCTGCATTTGCAGCCCGTTAGATAACTATCTTACTTCGATTATATTTAACAAAGTTAACGAAGTTGCACCAAATATTCATTTGATTTTTAAAGCATCCCTTAATCAAAACACCGAGCATCAATTACGTTATCAGGAAATAGAGTTTGTGGTTGGCTATGAGGAGTTTCGCCGCCCCGAGTTTGCCTGTGTGCCCTTGTTTAAAGATGAAATGATATTAGTAGCCAGCTGTAAACACCCGCGTATTTCCGGACCGGTGACGGAAGCGGATATTTATCGCGAAGAACATGCGGTTGTGGCTTTGGATCGCTATGCTTCGTTTAGCCTTCCCTGGTATAGCTCTGTCAATAAACAGACGCAAATTGCATATCAAGGGAATGCTATGGTCAGCGTGCTTAATGTGGTATCACAAACCCACATGGTGGCCATTGCCCCGAGCTGGCTGGCGAGGGAGTATGCAGAAAAGCTGAACCTGCAATTATTGCCGTTACCGCTAAAAGTGAATAACCGCACCTGTTTTCTTTCCTGGCATGAGGCCGCCGGTAGAGATAAAGGTCATCAGTGGATGCAGGATCTGCTGGTGCGAATTTGCCAGCGCTAAATATAGCTGTGCCTGAGCGGGAGCGCTCGCTCTCGCTTTATGTGATCAAAACCACAAAATATAGAATTTTATCCTGTTTGCCGCTCTTTGCCAGGGCGTGCAGCAAGTGAAAAATGGATGAATTTCTGCCATCAGACAATTTGTCCGAGTAATTTCAGCGCTCGTTTCTTATTTATGAAGCTTTCAACCACATTTCATATCAAATTCTTATCTTTTATTCTTTTGGCGGCTGACATGCGCCTGAGGTCGCTAATTGCCTGCCCGTTGGCGAGCAGTTATGGTAAGAGCACGCAGTCCATTCACCTCAATGGCCAGGAGCCGATTCCTGGCATTGTGCGAACGCGCGGAAATTGAATTCTGCTGTCGTTAGAAACAATAAGCCTGGAGGCAAACCATGGAGATGTTGTCAGGAGCCGAGATGGTCGTCCAATCGCTTGTCGATCAGGGCGTCAAGCAAGTATTCGGCTACCCCGGAGGCGCGGTCCTCGATATCTATGATGCATTACATACCCTGGGGGGGTATTGACCATATTCTGGTGCGCCACGAGCAGGCGGCAGTGCATATGGCGGATGGCCTTGCCCGAGCGACCGGTGAAGTAGGGGTTGTGCTGGTGACTTCGGGCCCGGGCGCGACGAATGCCATTACCGGTATTGCCACGGCATACATGGATTCTGTTCCGCTGGTGATTCTCTCCGGGCAGGTCGCGACTTCCTTGATTGGTTATGATGCCTTCCAGGAGTGCGATATGGTCGGCATCTCCCGGCCGGTGGTGAAACACAGCTTTCTGGTCAAGCAGACGGAAGATATTCCCGGCGTGCTGAAAAAAGCGTTCTGGCTGGCTGCCAGCGGGCGTCCTGGTCCGGTGGTCGTTGATTTACCAAAAGATATTCTCAATCCGGCGAACAAGCTGCCGTACGCGTGGCCGGATAGCGTCAGCATGCGTTCTTACAACCCGACGACCAGCGGTCATAAAGGGCAAATTAAACGCGCTCTACAGACGCTGGTGGCGGCAAAACATCCGGTTGTCTACGTCGGCGGCGGGGCGATTAACGCCGGATGTGAAGAACAGCTGCGTACCCTGGTAGAAAAACTGAATCTGCCGGTTGCTTCATCGCTGATGGGACTCGGTGCCTTTCCGGCCAGCCATTCCCAGGCGTTAGGTATGCTGGGGATGCATGGAACGTATGAAGCCAACATGACGATGCATCACTCCGATGTCATCTTTGCCGTCGGCGTGCGTTTTGACGATCGCACGACCAACAATCTGGCGAAGTACTGCCCGAATGCGACGGTGCTGCATATTGATATCGATCCGACGTCCATTTCGAAGACGGTTCCGGCAGATGTGCCGATCGTTGGCGATGCGCGTCAGGTCCTGGAGCAGATGCTTGAGCTACTTGAGCAGGAAGAAGCGCAGCAGCCGCTGGATGAGATCCGCGACTGGTGGCAGCAGATAGCGCAGTGGCGCGCGCGCCATTGTCTGCAATACGACACCCAAAGCGGCAAGATCAAACCGCAGGCCGTCATCGAGACCATCTGGCGCCTGACCAACGGCGATGCCTACGTGACCTCCGATGTTGGTCAGCACCAGATGTTTGCCGCCCTTTACTATCCTTTCGACAAGCCAAGACGTTGGATTAACTCAGGTGGTCTCGGCACGATGGGCTTCGGTTTGCCCGCTGCACTCGGCGTGAAGATGGCCTTGCCGGAAGAAACGGTCGTTTGCGTGACCGGCGATGGCAGTATTCAGATGAATATTCAGGAGCTTTCCACCGCGCTGCAGTATGAGCTGCCGGTGCTGGTGTTGAATCTGAACAACCGCTACCTCGGAATGGTGAAGCAGTGGCAGGATATGATCTATTCCGGTCGCCATTCACAATCTTATATGGAGTCGCTCCCGGATTTCGTCCGGCTTGCGGAAGCCTATGGGCACGTAGGGATTCGCATCAGCGAGCCGCAGGAGCTGGAGTCTAAGCTGGCCGAAGCGCTGGAACAGGTGCGTAATCATCGTCTGGTGTTCGTTGATGTGACGGTGGACGGCAGCGAGCATGTGTATCCCATGCAGATCCGCGGCGGCGGCATGGATGAGATGTGGTTGAGCAAAACGGAGAGAACCTGATTATGCGCCGGATATTATCTGTCTTACTGGAAAACGAATCAGGCGCCTTATCACGCGTCATCGGCCTTTTCGCACAGCGCGGGTATAACATTGAAAGCCTGACGGTGGCCCCCACCGACGATCCGACGCTTTCGAGAATGACTATCCAGACCGTTGGCGATGAGAAAGCGATCGAGCAAATTGAAAAACAGCTGCATAAGCTGGTGGATGTACTGCGTGTCAGCGAGCTGGGGCAGAATTCGCACGTTGAGCGTGAAATTATGCTGGTGAAAGTCCAGGCGAGCGGTTTTGGCCGTGAAGAGGTGAAGCGCAACACGGAGATTTTCCGCGGGCAAATCATCGATGTCACGCCGTCACTGTATACCGTCCAGCTGGTAGGGACCAGCGATAAACTGGATGCCTTTATTGCTTCGTTACGCGACGTTGCGCGGATTGTTGAAGTGGCACGCTCCGGTGTGGTAGGACTCTCGCGCGGCGACAAAATCATGCGCTGAGTCCCTGAAACTGACGTAAAAATAGCCCGACACAATCTGTCGGGTTATTTTTTTGCGAAATCGGTGGGAACTGTAGACAAAACCGGTTGCTGCGCTAACTATTCTGCGTTTAGATGTTATGAAAATGAATCCATAGCTGAAGAAAGGTTATGTTCTGTACTCATTACCCAAGGGGCAATTGTGAAACTGGATGAAATCGCCCGGCTGGCCGGTGTCTCGCGTACCACCGCTAGCTATGTGATTAACGGTAAAGCGAAACAGTACCGCGTCAGCGACAAAACGGTCGAAAAGGTTATGGCCGTCGTTCGTGAGCACAACTACCATCCGAATGCGGTCGCTGCTGGCTTGCGTGCAGGACGCACGCGTTCTATTGGTCTGGTGATTCCCGATCTGGAAAATACCAGCTATACCCGTATTGCTAACTATCTTGAGCGTCAGGCGCGCCAGCGCGGCTATCAGCTGCTGATCGCCTGTTCGGAAGATCAGCCTGACAACGAGATGCGCTGCATTGAGCATCTGCTACAGCGCCAGGTGGATGCCATTATCGTCTCGACGTCATTACCGCCTGAGCACCCGTTCTATCAACGCTGGGCCAACGATCCTTTCCCGATTGTCGCCCTGGATCGCGCGCTCGATCGCGAGCATTTCACCAGCGTTGTTGGCGCCGATCAGGATGACGCCGAAATGCTGGCCGCTGAACTGCGCAAATTCCCGGGGGAAAACGTCCTGTATCTTGGTGCGCTACCGGAGCTGTCGGTCAGTTTTCTGCGTGAACAGGGCTTCCGTACCGCGTGGAATGACGATCCGCGTGAAGTGCAGTATCTGTACGCCAACAGCTTTGAACGCGAAGCGGCAGGGCAGCTGTTTGAGAAATGGCTGGAAACGCATCCCATGCCGCAGGCGCTGTTCACCACCTCATTTCCGCTGTTGCAGGGGGTGATGGATGTGACGCTGCGTCGGGAAGGGAAGCTGCCGTCCGAACTGGCTATTGCGACCTTCGGCGACAATGAGCTGCTCGACTTCCTGCAGTGTCCGGTACTGGCCGTGGCCCAGCGCCACCGCGATGTAGCGGAACGCGTGCTGGAAATTGTCCTCGCCAGCCTTGATGAGCCGCGTAAGCCAAAACCAGGATTAAGCCGTATCCGTCGTAATTTGTATCGCCGGGGAAGTTTGAACCGTCGCTGATGCGCCAGGCTTTCGATCGCCGGCCTCTGCGTGTGTCAAAAACCCGGAAAAGAGTGGCGTGACTCGCCAGACGAAAGTCGTCTGGCGATAATCCGTACAAATTACCATAAAAAAGTAAATTTGAATCGCTTTCAGACAAATCCCTAAACTTCTTTACGCATTATTTTGTTTTATTCTGGAGTTACCGCTTTACGGCCCCCGTTAGCGATAAAAAAAAGTTAAATCAGTCTTTATTTGTATTATTTTGTTACATTCATTAAGTTAATCGCTGAATTAACACTCATTTTACGGCTCATCACCCGCTCATCTCCCCGCAACCCGCGACAAGAGTGCTTCTCTGACGGTAACAGGCACTGTTAACGGACATCATAATCGCCTAAAATGCCGCTCGCGTCGCAAACTGACACTTTATATTTTCCCACCGAAGATATTTTGTTGCTTTTAACTGTTACGAATTTGTTGGTTGTTTTCTTACACGTATTCATAGCGTTAATTTGCCTCGTTTGTTGATGATTATTTCATCAGGCCTAATATCGGCTGCAAATAATGGGTTTTTGAGCTTCGTTGGTATTCGTGCTGGCTTGACAAGCTTTTCCTCCGCTCCGTAAACTCCTTCTGGTGGGAATTTGTGGGTTAAAGTGGCGAAAAGGGGTGAGGCTGGCATGTTCCGTGGGGCAACGTTAGTCAATCTCGACAGCAAAGGCCGTCTGGCCGTACCGACGCGTTACCGCGACGGGCTGATCGAAGACGCTTCCGGTCAACTGGTTTGTACCATTGACATTCATCACCCGTGCCTGCTGCTTTACCCCTTGCCTGAATGGGAAATCATCGAGCAAAAATTGTCGCGTTTATCGAGCATGAATCCCGTTGAGCGGCGCGTCCAGCGCCTGCTTTTGGGTCATGCCAGCGAATGTCAGATGGATAATGCCGGGCGTCTCCTGATTGCGCCGGTGTTACGGCAGCATGCCGGGCTGACAAAAGAAGTGATGCTGGTCGGACAGTTCAATAAGTTTGAACTGTGGGATGAAACGACCTGGTATCAACGGGTCAAGGAAGATATCGACGCTGAGCAGTCGTCGACCGACGCGTTGTCGGAGCGTCTGCAGGATTTGTCTCTATAACATGATGGAAAATTTTAAACACACTACGGTACTTCTGGATGAAGCGGTTAACGGCCTGAATATTCGTCCGGATGGTATCTACATTGATGGGACCTTTGGTCGCGGTGGACACTCGCGCCTGATCCTTTCCCAACTGGGAGCGGAAGGACGCTTGCTGGCTATCGATCGCGATCCGCAGGCTATCGCCGTGGCGAAGACCATCGATGACCCTCGCTTTTCCATCGTACATGGACCTTTCTCTGCGCTGGCTGATTATGTGAGTGAGCGCGGACTAACTGGCAAGATCGACGGTATTCTTCTCGATCTTGGTGTCTCTTCACCTCAGCTTGATGATGCCGAGCGTGGCTTCTCGTTTATGCGCGATGGTCCGCTGGATATGCGTATGGACCCCACTCGCGGCCAGTCTGCCGCCGAGTGGTTGCAGACGGCGGACGAAGCGGATATCGCCTGGGTGATTAAAACCTTTGGCGAAGAGCGCTTCGGTAAGCGCATCGCGCGCGCCATCGTTGAGCGTAACCGTATCGAGCCCATGACCCGTACGAAAGAGCTGGCGGAAGTGGTGACGGCGGCGACGCCGGTGAAGGACAAATTCAAACATCCCGCGACCCGTACCTTCCAGGCGGTGCGCATCTGGGTGAACAGTGAACTGGAGGAGATAGAGCAGGCGCTAAAAAGCTCGCTCAGCGTGCTGGCCCCGGGCGGGCGGCTTTCGATCATCAGTTTCCACTCGCTGGAAGACCGTATTGTGAAGCGCTTCATGCGTGAGCAAAGCCGCGGTCCGCAGGTTCCGGCCGGGTTACCAATGACCGAAGAGCAGCTCAAAAAACTGGGTGGCCGTGAGTTGCGAGCACTAGGCAAGTTGATGCCGGGCGAAGAAGAGGTGGCAGAGAATCCACGGGCCCGTAGTTCAGTTCTGCGCATTGCAGAGAGGACGAACGCATGATCGGCAGAGTGACAGAAGCCTTAAGCAAAGTTAAAGGATCGTTAGGAAGCAACGAGCGCCATGCCTTGCCTGGCGTTATCGGGGACGATCTTCTGCGGTTTGGGAAGCTGCCACTCTGCCTGTTCATTTGCATCATCATTACGGCGATTACCGTGGTGACGACGGCTCACCATACCCGTCTGCTAACCGCGCAGCGTGAACAACTGGTTCTGGAACGTGACGCGCTGGATATTGAATGGCGAAACCTGATCCTCGAAGAGAACGCGCTCGGCGATCATAGTCGGGTTGAGCGGATCGCGACCGAGAAGTTGCAGATGCAACACGTTGATCCATCACAAGAAAATATCGTTGTACAAAAATAAGGATTATTGCGACGCATGAAAGCAGCGCCGAAAACGCTAAAACCAAAACGTCAGGAAGAACAGGCCAGCTTTATTAGCTGGCGTTTTGCGTTGCTGTGCGGGTGTATTTTAATCGCGCTGGGTTTCCTGCTGGGTCGCGTGGCCTGGCTACAGGTGATCAGCCCGGACATGCTGGTTCGTCAGGGTGATATGCGTTCTTTACGCGTGCAGGAAGTCTCCACCGCCCGCGGAATGATTACCGACCGCTCCGGCCGCCCGCTGGCGGTGAGTGTGCCGGTGAAGGCTATCTGGGCGGATCCGAAAGAGCTGCACGATGCCGGCGGTGTCACTCTCGATAACCGCTGGAAGGCGTTGGCCGATGCGTTAAACATGCCGCTGGATCAGCTGGCATCGCGCATCAACACCAATCCAAGAATGCGTTTTATCTATCTGGCGCGTCAGGTTAATCCTGATATGGCGGATTACATCAAGAAGCTGAAGCTGCCAGGGATTCACATGCGCGAAGAGTCGCGCCGTTACTACCCGTCAGGTGAAGTTACCGCTCACCTCATTGGCTTCACCAACGTGGATAGCCAGGGGATTGAAGGCGTCGAGAAGAGCTTTGATAAATGGCTGACCGGTCAACCCGGGGAACGCATCGTGCGTAAAGACCGCTACGGCCGCGTTATTGAAGATATCTCCTCTACCGACAGCCAGGCCGCGCACAATCTGGCGTTGAGTATCGATGAGCGTCTGCAGGCGTTAGTTTATCGCGAACTGAATAATGCCGTGGCGTTTAACAAAGCCGAATCGGGGAGTGCGGTTCTGGTCGATGTCAGCACTGGCGAAGTGCTGGCGATGGCGAACAGCCCCTCTTATAACCCGAATAATTTCTCCGGTACGGCGAAGGACATCATGCGTAACCGCGCCATCACCGACGTGTTTGAACCGGGTTCGACGGTCAAGCCAATGGTGGTGATGACGGCGCTACAGCGCGGCATTGTGAACGAAAATACCGTGCTGAATACCATTCCTTACCGGATTAACGGCCACGAGATCAAAGACGTGGCGCGCTATAGCGAATTGACCCTGACCGGGGTATTACAGAAGTCGAGTAACGTCGGTGTCTCCAAGCTGGCGTTAGCGATGCCGTCCTCAGCGTTAGTAGATACTTACTCACGTTTTGGACTCGGAAAAGCGACCAATTTGGGGTTGGTCGGAGAACGCAGTGGCTTATATCCTCAAAAACAACGGTGGTCTGACATAGAGAGGGCCACCTTTTCTTTCGGCTACGGGCTAATGGTAACGCCGTTACAGTTAGCGCGAGTCTATGCAACGATCGGCAGTTATGGCATCTATCGCCCGCTGTCGATTACCAAAGTTGATCCACCGGTTCCCGGTGAGCGCGTGTTCCCGGAACCTCTCGTTCGTACCGTCGTGCATATGATGGAAAGCGTGGCGCTGCCCGGTGGCGGCGGCGTGAAGGCGGCAATTAAAGGCTACCGCATTGCGATCAAAACCGGTACGGCGAAGAAAGTGGGGCCAGATGGCCGCTACATCAACAAATATATTGCTTACACCGCAGGCGTTGCGCCCGCCAGCCACCCGCGTTTTGCGCTGGTGGTGGTGATCAACGACCCGCAGGCGGGTAAATACTACGGCGGCGCCGTTTCCGCACCGGTCTTCGGTGCCATCATGGGCGGCGTACTGCGCACCATGAACATCGAGCCGGATGCGTTGGCAACGGGCGAAAAAAGTGAATTTGTGATTAATCAAGGCGAGGGAACAGGTGGCAGATCGTAATTTGCGCGACCTTCTCGCTCCGTGGGTGCCAAATGCGCCGGAGCGAATTCTGCGAGAGATGACGCTGGACAGCCGGGTGGCTGCTTCCGGCGATCTCTTTGTCGCGGTATTAGGTCATCAGGCGGACGGGCGTCGTTATATCCCGCAGGCGATAGCGCAAGGTGTTGCTGCCATTATTGCAGAGGCCAAAGATGAGGCTGCTGACGGCGAAATCCGTGAAATGCACGGCGTGCCGGTCATTTATCTCAGCCAGCTCAACGAGCGCTTATCCGCGCTGGCCGGGCGTTTTTACCATCAGCCTTCAGAGCAACTGCGCCTGATTGGCGTCACCGGTACCAACGGTAAAACCACCACCACGCAGCTGCTGGCGCAGTGGGCCAGCTTGCTTGGCGAAACCAGTGCGGTGATGGGAACAGTTGGCAACGGTCTGCTGGACAAGGTAATTCCGACGGAAAATACCACCGGTTCAGCAGTCGATGTTCAGCACGTGCTTTCAGGCCTGGCAGGGCAGGGCGCTACCTTCGCGGCCATGGAAGTCTCTTCCCACGGTCTGGTTCAGCAGCGCGTGGCGGCGCTGCAGTTTGCCGCATCGGTCTTTACAAACCTGAGCCGCGATCACCTGGATTATCACGGTGATATGGAACATTACGAAGCGGCAAAATGGCTGCTTTATTCCACCCATCATTGCGGACAGGCTATCGTCAACGCCGATGATGAAGTGGGCCGCCGCTGGCTGGCGAAGCTACCGGACGCGGTTGCCGTATCGATGGAAGATCGTATTAACCCGGACTGTCACGGCCGCTGGCTGAAGGCTACGGCGGTGAACTATCACGATAGCGGGGCCACCATCCAGTTTGATTCCAGCTGGGGCAAGGGCGAAGTTGAAAGCCGCCTGATGGGCGCCTTTAACGTCAGCAACCTACTGCTGGCGCTGGCCACGCTGCTGGCCCTGGGCTATCCGCTGGCTGAGCTGCTGAAAACCGCGGCTCGTCTGCAGCCGGTCTGTGGCCGTATGGAAGTGTTCAGCGCGCCGGGTAAACCGACCGTGGTGGTGGATTATGCCCATACCCCGGATGCGCTGGAAAAAGCGCTCCAGGCGGCGCGTCTGCATTGTAACGGCAAGCTGTGGTGCGTCTTCGGCTGCGGCGGCGATCGCGATAAGGGCAAACGTCCGCTGATGGGCGCCATCGCCGAAGAGTTTGCCGATATTGTTGTGGTGACCGATGACAACCCGCGCACCGAAGAGCCTCGCGCCATCATCAACGATATCCTCGCTGGTATGGTTGACGCCGGACACGCGAAGGTGAAAGAAGGCCGGGCTGAAGCGGTGACAAACGCCGTGATGCAGGCTGCCGAGGGGGATGTCGTACTGGTCGCTGGCAAAGGTCATGAGGATTACCAGATTGTTGGCAACCGTCGTCTTGACTACTCCGATCGCGTCACCGTAGCCCGTCTGCTGGGAGCGGTAGCATGATTCGCTTGATGTTAAGCCAGCTCGCCGACGTGACGCGCGGTGAACTGCATGGTTGCGATCTGGCCGTCGATGAGGTCACGTCGGATACCCGTAAGATTACGGCAGGCTGCCTGTTCGTTGCCTTAAAGGGCGAGCGTTTTGATGCTCACGATTTCGCGGAGCAGGCGAAACAAGCCGGCGCTGGCGCGCTGTTGGTCAGCCGTCAGCTGGAGTGTGATTTACCTCAGGTGGTGGTGAAAGATACCCGCCTGGCCTTTGGCGAGCTGGCGGCGTGGGTTCGTCAGCAGGTGCCGGCCCGCGTTGTGGCGCTGACCGGCTCTTCCGGGAAAACGTCGGTGAAAGAGATGACGGCGGCGATTCTCGGTCAGTGCGGCAATACGCTCTATACCGCCGGCAACCTGAATAATGACATTGGCGTCCCGATGACGCTGCTGCGCCTGACTCCAGAGCATCGCTATGCGGTAATCGAATTAGGCGCTAACCATCAGGGCGAAATTGCCTGGACCGTCAGTCTGACGCGCCCGGAAGCTGCCCTGGTCAACAATCTGGCCGCCGCTCACCTTGAAGGCTTCGGCTCCCTGGCGGGCGTGGCGAAAGCGAAGGGCGAAATATTTACCGGTCTGCCGGAAAACGGCATTGCCATCCTGAATGCTGACAATAACGACTGGCTGAACTGGCAAAGCGTGATTGGCGCACGCAAGGTATGGCGTTTCTCGCCGAATGCGGCCAACAGCGATTTTGCGGCTAGCCAGATTCATATTACCAGCCACGGGACAGAATTTACGCTGCAAACCCCGATGGGAAGCGTGGATGTTCTGCTGCCGCTGCCGGGTCGCCACAATATCGCCAACGCGCTGGCTGCTGCCTCGCTGGCGATGGCGGTGGGCGCCGACTTAAATGCGGTGAAAGCCGGTCTGGCGCAGCTGAAAGCGGTGCCGGGACGGCTGTTTCCCATTACGCTCGCCGAAAACCAGCTGCTGCTTGATGATTCCTACAATGCCAACGTCGGTTCAATGACTGCCGCAGTGCAGGTGCTGTCCGAGATGCCGGGCTACCGGGTGCTGGTCGTGGGTGATATGGCCGAGCTGGGTACGGAAAGCGAGGCATGCCATCGTCAGGTTGGCGAAGCGGCAAAAGCGGCAGGGCTTGATCGGGTACTCAGCACCGGCGTGCTGAGCGCAGAAATTAGCCGCGCCAGCGGCGTGGGCGAGCATCTCAGCGATAAAGCATCGCTGGTGGCCCGACTACGCGAGCTGACGGCGGAACACAAGATCATCACCATTTTAGTGAAGGGTTCACGTAGTGCCGCCATGGAAGAGGTAGCACGCGCATTACAGGAGAATGGAACATGTTAGTATGGCTGGCCGAACATCTGGTCAAATATTATTCCGGCTTTAACGTCTTTTCCTATCTGACGTTTCGCGCCATCGTCAGCCTGCTGACCGCGCTGTTCATCTCTTTGTGGATGGGCCCGCGCATGATCGCCCGTCTGCAAAAACTCTCCTTCGGTCAGGTCGTACGTAGCGACGGCCCGGAATCGCATTTCAGCAAGAAAGGCACCCCAACCATGGGCGGGATTATGATCCTGACCGCCATTGTGGTCTCTGTCCTGCTGTGGGCCTATCCGTCCAACCCGTACGTATGGTGTGTGCTGACCGTGCTGATAGGCTACGGCATCATCGGTTTCGTCGATGACTACCGTAAGGTCGTGCGTAAAGACACCAAAGGGTTGATCGCCCGCTGGAAGTACTTCTGGATGTCGGTGATTGCGCTGGGCGTTGCGTTTGCGCTGTATATGGCCGGTAAAGATACGCCAGCGACTCAGCTGGTTGTACCGTTCTTTAAAGACATCATGCCTCAGCTGGGGCTCTTGTACATTCTGCTGGCCTACTTCGTGATTGTCGGTACCGGCAATGCGGTCAACCTGACCGATGGTCTTGATGGCCTGGCGATTATGCCGACCGTATTTGTGGCGGCGGGCTTCGCGCTGGTGGCATGGGCAACGGGCAACATGAACTTTGCCAACTATCTGCATATCCCTTATCTGCGCCACGCCGGGGAACTGGTCATCGTCTGTACGGCGATCGTGGGCGCGGGTCTCGGTTTTCTGTGGTTCAACACCTATCCGGCGCAGGTCTTTATGGGCGATGTCGGTTCCCTGGCTCTCGGCGGCGCGCTGGGCATCATTGCTGTGCTGCTGCGTCAGGAGTTCCTGCTGGTGATTATGGGTGGCGTATTCGTGGTGGAGACTCTGTCGGTTATTTTGCAGGTCGGTTCCTTCAAGCTGCGCGGTCAGCGCATCTTCCGTATGGCGCCGATTCACCACCACTATGAACTGAAGGGCTGGCCGGAGCCGCGCGTTATCGTGCGCTTCTGGATTATTTCGCTGATGCTGGTGCTGATTGGCCTGGCGACGCTGAAGGTACGTTAATCATGGCAGATTATCAGGGTAAAAAAGTCGTCATTATTGGCCTGGGAATGACCGGGCTGTCTTGCGTGGACTTTTTCATGGCGCGCGGCGTGACGCCGCGCGTGATGGATACCCGCGTCGCGCCTTCCGGGCTGGAGAAGCTGCCGGAAGAAGTGGAACGCTACGTGGGGGGCCTGAATGAAGACTGGCTGCTGGCAGCGGATCTGATTGTGGCAAGCCCTGGTATCGCGCTGGCACACCCTGCGCTGAGCGCGGCAGCGGATGCCGGCGTGGAAATCGTCGGTGACATTGAGCTGTTCTGCCGCGAAGCGCAGGCGCCGGTTATCGCTATTACCGGTTCTAACGGGAAAAGCACCGTGACGACGCTGGTAGGCGAGATGGCAAAAGCGGCCGGCATGAATGTTGGCGTCGGCGGCAATATCGGCCTGCCGGCCCTGATGTTACTCGATGCGGACCGCGAACTGTACGTTCTGGAGCTCTCCAGCTTCCAGCTGGAAACTACCTCCAGTCTGCGGGCGGTGGCCGCGACGATCCTCAATGTGACCGAGGATCATATGGACCGCTATCCGCTGGGCCTGCAGCAGTATCGTGCGGCCAAACTGCGGGTGTATGAAAATGCGAAAACCTGCATCGTGAATGCCGATGATGGGCTGACGATGCCGGTACGCGGCGCCGATGAGCGCTGCATCAGCTTCGGCGTTGATGTCGGCGACTATCACCTTAACCGCCAGCAGGGAGAAACCTGGCTGCGGGTGAAAGGTGAGAAGATCCTGAACGTCAAAGAGATGCACATTACCGGGCAGCACAACTACAGCAACGCGCTGGCGGCATTGGCGCTGGCTGATGCCGCCGGTCTGCCGCGGGCCAGCAGTCTCAAGGCGCTGACCACCTTTACCGGCCTGGCACATCGTTTTCAGCTGGTGCTGGATCATAACGGCGTGCGTTGGATCAACGATTCCAAAGCCACCAACGTCGGTAGTACCGAAGCGGCGCTGAACGGGCTGCATCTGGACGGTACTCTGTATCTGCTGCTGGGTGGCGATGGGAAATCCGCTGATTTCACGCCGCTGAAGCGTTATCTGGCGGGCGACAATATTCGCCTGTACTGCTTTGGTCGCGATGGCGAGCAGCTGGCGGCACTGCGTCCGGAAGTGGCGACGCAAACCGGGACGATGGAAGAGGCGATGCGCCAGATTGCCCCGCTGCTGAAGTCGGGCGATATGGTGCTGTTATCGCCAGCTTGTGCCAGCCTCGATCAGTTTAAGAGTTTCGAACAACGGGGCGATGTCTTTGCCCGCCTGGCGAAGGAGTTAGGTTGATGCGTTTATCCCTCCCGCGCCTGAAAATGCCTCAGTGGAGACTGCCGCGCCTGCCGGGGATGTTTATCTTCGCCTGGCTGTTTGCGGCGCTGAAAGGCTGGGTGATGGGCTCGCGGCAGAAAGATAACGATAGCCTGGTGATGTATGACCGGATGCTGTTGTGGTTGACGCTTGGCCTGGCCGCCGTGGGTTTCATTATGGTGACCTCGGCTTCTATGCCGGTAGGGCAGCGCCTGGCTAACGATCCTTTCTTGTTCGCCAAGCGCGACGGGTTATACATTCTTCTGGCGCTGGGCCTGGCTCTCGTGACGCTGCGTCTGCCGATGGAGTTCTGGCAGCGGCACAGTACGGCGATGTTGATTGCTTCGATCGTTATGTTGCTGATCGTCCTGGTCGTCGGTAGCTCGGTAAACGGGGCATCGCGCTGGATTGCATTGGGTCCGCTGCGTATTCAGCCTGCGGAGTTTACCAAGCTGTCGCTGTTCTGCTACATCGCCAACTACCTGGTGCGTAAAGGCGATGAGGTGCGGAATAACCTGCGCGGCTTCTTAAAGCCGATGGGCGTCATTTTCGTGCTGGCGATTCTGCTGCTGGCGCAGCCGGACCTCGGTACGGTAGTGGTGTTGTTCGTCACCACCCTGGCGATGCTGTTTCTCGGCGGCGCCAAGCTGTGGCAGTTCATCGCCATTATCGGCATGGGGATTTCGGCGGTGGTGCTGCTGATCCTTGCCGAACCGTATCGTATTCGCCGCGTAACCTCTTTCTGGAACCCGTGGGAAGACCCGTTTGGCAGTGGTTACCAGCTGACTCAGTCGCTGATGGCTTTCGGCCGCGGTGAAATGTGGGGGCAGGGCTTAGGCAACTCGGTACAGAAACTGGAGTATTTACCGGAAGCGCATACCGATTTCATCTTCGCCATTATCGGCGAAGAACTCGGTTATATCGGTGTGGTACTGGCCCTATTAATGGTATTCTTCGTCGCCTTTCGCGCCATGTCGATTGGGCGTAAGGCGCTGGAGATTGATCATCGCTTTTCCGGCTTCCTGGCCTGCGCTATTGGAATCTGGTTTAGCTTCCAGGCGCTGGTTAACGTCGGGGCGGCGGCAGGCATGCTGCCCACTAAAGGCCTGACGCTGCCGCTTATCAGTTACGGCGGTTCCAGTTTGCTGATTATGTCGACGGCCATCATGTTGCTGTTGCGAATTGATTATGAAACGCGTCTGGAAAAAGCCCAGGCGTTTACACGGGGTGTTCGATGAGCGGTCAGGAAAAGCGGTTAATGGTGATGGCGGGCGGTACCGGTGGGCATGTGTTCCCTGGGCTGGCGGTCGCGCACCATTTAATGGACCAGGGCTGGCAGGTTCGCTGGCTCGGCACCGCCGATCGTATGGAAGCGGATTTAGTGCCGAAACACGGCATTGAGATTGATTTTATCCGTATATCCGGCCTGCGCGGTAAAGGGCTGAAAGCGCTGCTGTTAGCGCCGGTACGTATCTTCAACGCCTGGCGTCAGGCGCGGGAGATCATGAAGCGTTTCCAGCCGGACGTCGTGCTGGGGATGGGCGGTTACGTTTCCGGCCCTGGCGGCCTGGCGGCCTGGTCGCTGGGTATCCCGGTGGTGCTGCATGAGCAAAACGGCATTGCTGGCCTGACAAACAAATGGCTGGCAAAGATCGCGAAGAAGGTGCTGCAGGCGTTCCCAGGTGCGTTTCCGCATGCTGACGTGGTGGGCAACCCGGTGCGTACTGATGTGCTGGCGCTGCCGTTACCGGAACAGCGTCTGGTCGGGCGCCAGGGAGCGATTCGCGTGCTAGTGGTGGGGGGCTCGCAGGGCGCTCGCGTGCTGAACCAGACGATGCCGCAGGTGGCGGGGAAACTGGGCCCGGCGGTCACTATCTGGCATCAAAGCGGGAAAGGCGGCCAGCAGACGGTCCAGCAGGCCTATGCGGATGCCGGGCAGCCGCAGCATAAAGTGACTGAATTTATTGATGACATGGCGGCGGCGTATGCCTGGGCCGATGTTGTTGTGTGTCGTTCCGGTGCGCTGACGGTGAGTGAAATTGCCGCAGCAGGTTTACCGGCGCTATTTGTGCCGTTTCAGCACAAGGATCGTCAGCAGTACTGGAATGCACTGCCGCTGGAGAAAGCGGGCGCAGCGAAAATTCTCGAACAACCTCAGTTCACCGTTGATGCCGTCGTGCAGACGCTGGCTGGCTGGGATCGGGAAACGCTGCTGGATATGGCGGAACGAGCGCGCAGAGCCTCGATTCCGGATGCTACCGAACGGGTAGCAGAAGAAGTGAGCGCTGCAGCACTGGCGCGCTAATCGCGGTGAATCTCACCGCCCGTATAAAGAAGTTGATGGCGTAAAGAATGAATACACAAGATCTGGCGAAACTGCGTTCCATAGTGCCCGAGATGCGTCGCGTCCGGCATATTCACTTTGTTGGCATCGGTGGTGCCGGTATGGGCGGTATTGCCGAAGTTCTGGCTAACGAAGGCTACCAGATTAGCGGTTCCGACCTGGCGCCGAATCCGGTTACGCAACAGCTGTCGCAACTTGGCGCCACGATCTATTTCAACCATCGCCCGGAAAACGTTCGCGATGCGAGCGTGGTTGTCGTTTCCAGCGCAATCTCTGCGGAAAACCCGGAGATTGTTGCCGCGCATGAAGCGCGTATTCCGGTCATTCGCCGCGCGGAAATGCTGGCAGAGCTGATGCGTTTTCGTCATGGCATTGCGATTGCCGGCACTCACGGTAAAACCACGACCACGGCAATGGTTTCCAGTATTTACGCGGAAGCAGGTCTTGACCCCACTTTTGTCAACGGTGGACTGGTTAAAGCAGCAGGCGTTCACGCCCGCCTCGGCCATAGCCGCTATCTGATTGCGGAAGCGGATGAGAGCGATGCGTCGTTCCTGCATCTGCAGCCGATGGTCGCGATTGTGACCAATATCGAAGCCGATCACATGGATACCTATCATGGCGACTTTGAAAATCTGAAGCAGACCTTTATTAACTTTCTGCACAACCTGCCGTTCTATGGTCGCGCGGTGATGTGTGTCGATGATCCGGTGATTCGTGAACTGCTGCCGCGCGTTGGCCGTCAGATCACCACCTACGGTTTTAGCGAAGATGCCGACGTGCGCGTAGAAGATTATCGTCAGGTCGGCGCCCAGGGCCACTTCCGCCTGGTTCGTCAGGATAAAGAAGTGCTTCAGGTGACGCTGAATGCGCCCGGTCGCCATAACGCGCTGAACGCGGCGGCGGCGGTTGCGGTCGCGACGGAAGAGGGAATTGATGACAGCGCGATCCTGCGGGCGCTGGAAAGTTTCCAGGGAACCGGCCGTCGCTTTGATTTTCTCGGTGAATATCCGTTGGCTGAGGTCAATGGCAAAAGCGGCAGCGCGATGCTGATCGATGACTATGGTCATCACCCGACTGAAGTGGATGCCACGATCAAAGCGGCGCGCGCCGGCTGGCCGGATAAAAATCTGGTGATGTTATTCCAGCCGCACCGTTTTACGCGTACGCGCGATCTGTATGACGATTTCGCTAACGTGCTGACTCAGGTTGATGCCCTGCTGATGCTGGACGTTTATTCCGCCGGTGAAGCGCCGATTCCTGGCGCCGACAGCCGTTCGCTGTGCCGTACGATTCGCGGTCGCGGCAAGGTGGATCCGATTCTGCTTTCCGATCCGGCCCAGGCGGCACAGATGCTGGCATCGGTGCTGACCGGGAATGACCTGATCCTGGTGCAGGGCGCGGGAAACATAGGAAAAATCGCACGCCACCTGGCTGAAATCAAACTCGTGCCGCAAAAAGCGGAGGAGGAGCGCCATGGCTGATAAAATCGCGGTTCTTTTCGGCGGTACCTCTGCTGAGCGCGAAGTGTCGCTCAATTCAGGGACTGCGGTACTGGCGGGCCTGCGTGAAGCTGGCGTGGATGCGCACCCTGTCGATCCGCGCGACGTGGATGTTACCCGGTTGAAAGCGCTGGGCTTTAAGAAAGCGTTTATTGCGTTGCATGGTCGCGGTGGCGAAGATGGGACGTTGCAGGGGCTGCTGGAGCTGATTCAGCTGCCTTACACCGGCAGCGGCGTGATGGCGTCGGCGATTTCTATGGACAAAGTTCGCAGCAAATTGTTGTGGCAGGGCGCGGGATTACCGGTCGCTCCATGGGTCGCGCTGACGCGTGCGCAGTTCAATGCTGGCCTGTCTGCTGAAGTTGAACAGCAGATTGCCGCACTGGGTCTGCCGCTGATTGTTAAACCGGCTTGCGAAGGCTCGAGCGTCGGCATGTCGAAAGTCAGCGAAAGTTGTGCATTACATAATGCATTGGCGCTGGCTTTTCAGCATGATGAAGATGTTCTGATTGAGAAATGGCTTAGTGGGCCTGAATTCACCGTCGCTATCGTCGGTGAAGAAATTTTACCGTCAATTCGTATCCAGGTGGCTGGAACCTTCTATGATTATGAGGCGAAGTATCTCTCTGATGAGACGCAATATTTCTGTCCAGGTTGTGAAGATCCTGCCCGCGAGTCAGAAATTCAGGCCCTGGTAGTTAAAGCCTGGAATGTTCTCGGTTGTAAAGGTTGGGGGCGTATTGATGTGATGCTGGACAGCGATGGCCAGTTTTATTTGCTGGAAGCAAATACTTCCCCTGGCATGACCAGCCACAGCCTGGTGCCGATGGCGGCGCGTCAGGCCGGGATGAGCTTCTCGCAGCTTGTTGTTCGAATTCTGGACCTGGCGGGGTGATATGTCGCAGGCTGCGCTGAATACGCGGAACCACGAAGAAGAGGAAGCCTCTTCTTCGCGTCGGAGTAATGGAACTCGTCTGGCCGGGATTGTCTTCCTGCTGACGGTGCTATGTACCGTGTTGGTCAGCGGGTGGATGGTTCTGGGCTGGATGGAGGATGCACAGCGTTTGCCTCTGTCCAGGATGGTTGTTACCGGTGAGCGTCACTACACGCGTAACGATGATATCCGCCAGGCAATTCTGGCGCTGGGTTCCCCGGGGACCTTCATGACGCAGGATGTCAACATCATCCAGAGTCAGATTGAGCGCCTGCCGTGGATTAAGCAGGCGAGCGTCAGAAAGCAGTGGCCGGACGAATTGAAGATTCATCTGGTTGAATATGTGCCGATTGCGCGTTGGAATGATCAACATATGGTCGACGTAGAAGGGAATTCCTTCAGCGTCCCGGCGGATCGGACCAATAAGCAGAATTTACCGATGTTGTATGGCCCGGAAGGCAGTGAGAACGAAGTGTTGCAGGGGTATCGCGACATGGGGCAGGTGCTGGCAAAGGATAAGTTCACGTTGAAAGTGGCGGCGATGACCGCTCGTCGTTCCTGGCAGTTGACGCTGAATAACGATATTAAGCTCAACCTTGGCCGAGGCGATACCATGAAACGGCTTCAGCGCTTTATGGAACTCTACCCGGTTCTACAGCAGCAAGCGCAGACCGACGGCAAACGGATAAGCTACGTTGATTTGCGTTATGACTCGGGCGCGGCGGTAGGTTGGGTACCTGCTCCCGCAGAGGAAACTAATCAACAACAGAATCAGGCACAGGCAGAACAACAATGATCAAGGCGACGGACAGAAAACTGGTAGTTGGACTGGAGATTGGCACCGCGAAGGTTGCCGCTTTAGTAGGGGAAGTTCTGCCCGACGGCGTGGTCAATATCATTGGCGTGGGCAGCTGCCCATCGCGTGGTATGGATAAAGGCGGGGTTAACGACCTGGAATCCGTGGTGAAATGCGTTCAGCGCGCCATTGATCAGGCCGAGCTGATGGCGGATTGCCAGATTTCGTCAGTGTATCTGGCGCTTTCAGGTAAACATATTAGCTGTCAAAATGAAATTGGCATGGTGCCGATTTCAGAAGAAGAAGTCACGTTGGACGACGTTGAGAACGTGGTGCATACCGCGAAATCGGTCCGCGTACGCGATGAGCATCGTGTTCTGCACGTTATCCCGCAGGAATACGCTATCGACTACCAGGAAGGGATTAAAAACCCGGTCGGTCTGTCCGGCGTACGTATGCAGGCAAAAGTCCATCTGATTACCTGCCATAACGATATGGCGAAAAATATTGTTAAAGCGGTGGAACGTTGCGGTCTGAAAGTGGACCAACTCATTTTCGCCGGTTTAGCGGCCAGTTATTCCGTGTTGACGGAAGATGAACGTGAGCTGGGTGTCTGCGTCGTGGACATCGGCGGTGGTACAATGGATATCGCCGTGTATACCGGCGGCGCGCTGCGCCATACCAAAGTGATCCCGTACGCGGGCAACGTGGTCACCAGCGACATCGCCTACGCTTTCGGAACGCCGCCGAGCGATGCCGAAGCGATTAAAGTTCGCCACGGTTGTGCGCTGGGTTCCATTGTCGGTAAAGACGAAAACGTCGAAGTACCGAGCGTGGGCGGGCGTCCGCCGCGTAGTCTGCAGCGCCAGACGCTGGCAGAGGTGATTGAGCCGCGTTATACCGAGCTGCTCAACCTGGTGAATGAAGAGATTCTGCAACTGCAAGAGCAGCTGCGCCAGCAAGGGGTGAAGCACCATCTGGCGGCAGGGATTGTTTTAACGGGCGGCGCCGCGCAAATTGAAGGCCTTGCCGCCTGTGCTCAGCGCGTGTTCCATACGCAGGTTCGTATTGGCGCGCCGCTGAATATTACCGGTTTAACGGATTATGCCCAGGAGCCGTATTATTCGACGGCGGTTGGGTTGCTGCACTACGGGAAGGAATCGCATCTCAGTGGTGAAGCAGAAGTGGAAAAACGCGTAACTGCATCAGTTGGCTCGTGGATTAAGCGACTTAATAGCTGGCTGCGAAAAGAGTTTTAATTTTTTAAGAGAACGCAGAAAATTAGCGTTCTCAGGCGACAGGCACAAAACGGAGAGAAACTATGTTTGAACCTATGGAACTGACCAACGACGCGGTGATTAAAGTCATCGGCGTCGGTGGCGGCGGTGGCAATGCCGTCGAGCACATGGTGCGCGAGCGTATCGAAGGTGTTGAATTCTTTGCGGTGAACACCGACGCGCAGGCGCTGCGTAAAACGGCTGTTGGCCAGACCATTCAGATCGGTAGCGGTATTACCAAAGGTCTGGGTGCCGGTGCAAACCCGGAAGTCGGTCGCAATGCGGCTGATGAAGACCGTGAAGCGCTGCGTGCTGCTCTTGATGGTGCAGACATGGTGTTTATCGCGGCAGGTATGGGTGGCGGCACCGGTACCGGTGCAGCGCCAGTCGTCGCTGAAGTGGCGAAGGATCTGGGCATCCTGACCGTTGCGGTGGTCACTAAACCGTTTAATTTTGAAGGCAAAAAGCGCATGGCGTTCGCCGAGCAGGGGATCACCGAGCTGTCCAAGCATGTGGACTCGCTGATCACCATTCCGAACGACAAGCTGCTGAAAGTTCTCGGCCGCGGTATCTCTCTGCTGGACGCTTTCGGCGCAGCAAACGACGTGCTGAAAGGCGCAGTACAGGGTATCGCCGAACTGATTACCCGTCCGGGTCTGATGAACGTCGACTTTGCGGATGTGCGTACCGTAATGTCCGAAATGGGCTATGCGATGATGGGCTCCGGCGTGGCGAGCGGTGAAGACCGTGCGGAAGAAGCGGCTGAAATGGCTATCTCTTCTCCGCTGCTGGAAGATATCGATCTGTCCGGCGCGCGCGGCGTTCTGGTCAACATTACGGCCGGCTTCGACCTGCGTCTGGATGAGTTCGAAACCGTGGGTAACACTATCCGTGCTTTCGCTTCGGATAATGCGACCGTGGTTATCGGTACTTCCCTTGACCCGGATATGAACGACGAACTGCGTGTGACCGTTGTGGCCACCGGTATCGGTATGGACAAGCGTCCGGAAATTACCCTGGTGACCAACAAGCAGGTTCAGCAGCCGGTCATGGATCGCTACCAGCAGCACGGTATGGCTCCGTTAACTCAAGAGCAGAAACCGGTTGCGAAGGTGGTGAACGACAATACACCGCAAACTGCGAAAGAGCCGGATTATCTGGATATCCCAGCGTTCCTGCGTAAGCAAGCTGATTAAGAATTGGCTGGAAGTTGGGCATCAGCGCTCTTTGTGCTAAACTGCCCATCCGAATGTATTGTACACTTCGGTTGGATAGGTAACTTGGCGAGATTATACGATGATCAAACAAAGGACTCTTAAACGTATCGTTCAGGCGACTGGCGTCGGTTTGCATACCGGCAAAAAAGTCACCCTGACGTTACGCCCTGCGCCGGCAAATACCGGGGTCATCTATCGTCGCACCGACTTGAATCCACCGGTTGATTTTCCGGCTGATGCCAAATCTGTGCGTGATACCATGCTCTGTACTTGCCTGGTGAACGAGCATGACGTGCGGATTTCGACTGTCGAGCACCTGAATGCCGCACTGGCAGGTCTCGGCATTGACAACATCGTTGTTGAAGTCGATGCGCCGGAAATTCCAATTATGGATGGTAGCGCTGCGCCGTTCGTTTATCTGCTGCTGGATGCCGGCATCGATGAGCTGAACTGTGCCAAGAAATTTGTACGCATCAAAGAGACCGTTCGGGTCGAAGATGGCGACAAATGGGCTGAATTCAAACCGTACAATGGTTTTTCGTTGGATTTTACCATCGATTTTAACCACCCGGCGATTGATGCAAGCAGCCAGCGCTATGCGATGAACTTCTCTGCTGATGCATTTATGCGCCAGATTAGTCGCGCTCGTACTTTTGGTTTTATGCGTGATATCGAATATCTGCAGTCCCGCGGCCTGTGCCTGGGCGGCAGCTTCGATTGTGCCATCGTTGTTGACGATTATCGCGTATTGAACGAAGACGGTCTTCGCTTTGAAGATGAGTTTGTCCGCCACAAAATGCTGGATGCGATCGGTGACCTGTTTATGTGTGGTCACAATATCATCGGTGCATTCACGGCGTTCAAATCAGGTCACGCGTTGAATAACAAACTGCTGCAGGCTGTTCTGGCAAAACAGGAAGCCTGGGAGTATGTGACTTTCGAAGACGAAGCAGAACTGCCGCTGGCATTCCGCGCACCGTCAATGGTTATGGCATAAGCCTGACCATTCAGTAAAACAGACTGGTAACCTGGTACTCTCTCCGGCCAGGGAGCCAGTCTTTTTTCTTTTTTTGCCTTCCTCTGCTGGTTCTGCCCTGATTCTGCGGCGCTGTTCATTGTTCGTTCGCTGATTTATTGAACGTTTTTGCCTTGTCGCAACCGTCATTCCTGCTGCTGTCGTGCAGTATTAATGGTAGTATTTGGGCGCAAAAAATATTTCCTGGGGTTGCTTCAACTAAAGGTAACGTACGTGAGTGGATTGCTGACGCGCTGGCGACAGTTTGGCAGACGGTATTTCTGGCCGCATCTCCTGTTGGGGATGGTCGCGGCTAGCTTTGGCCTGCCTGCGCTTAGCAACAGCCACGAAACGGCTTCGCCGACGAAAACCACGGCCAGCAACCACAGCCCGAATAAAGTTAATTTCTCCCAGCTGGCGCTGCTTGACGCCAGCCGTCGACCGAATTTTACCGTCGATTACTGGCATCAGCATGCTATCCGCACGGTTATTCGTCATCTCTCATTTGCGATGGCGCCGCAAGCGCTGCCGGTTGCCGAAGAGTCTTCGCCCTTCCAGGCGCAGCATCTGGCTTTACTTGACACGCTCAGCGCACTGCTGACGCAGGAGAGTAAACCGCCGGTAATCGTTCGCCAGGCGGCTTATACCCCGTCCCATTCTGCATTTTCTGTCTCGGCCTGGATTAGCCAGGTGGCAGGGATTCGCGCAGGACCTCAACGTCTCAGCTGAACTAAAAACGGATGATTCTTTTTTGTGACTCCGCATCGCGGGGCGTTTGAGATTTTATTATGCTAATCAAATTATTAACTAAAGTTTTCGGTAGTCGTAACGATCGTACCCTGCGCCGTATGCGCAAAACCGTTGGCCTCATCAATGCCATGGAACCGGAGATGGAAAAGCTCTCCGATGACGAGCTGAAAGGCAAAACCGCCGAGTTCCGTGCTCGCCTGGAAAAGGGCGAAAGCCTGGAGAGCCTGATCCCGGAAGCCTTTGCCGTGGTTCGTGAAGCCAGTAAACGTGTATTCGGTATGCGCCACTTCGACGTCCAGCTGCTGGGCGGTATGGTGCTTAACCAACGTTGCATCGCGGAAATGCGTACCGGTGAAGGTAAAACGTTGACCGCAACGCTGCCTGCGTACCTGAATGCATTGTCCGGTAAAGGCGTTCACGTGGTTACCGTCAACGACTATCTGGCACAGCGTGATGCTGAAAACAACCGCCCGCTGTTTGAGTTCCTCGGTATGACCGTCGGGATCAACATGTCCGGTTTACCGGCGCCAGCCAAACGTGAAGCGTACGGTGCGGATATTACCTACGGTACCAACAACGAATACGGCTTTGACTACCTGCGCGACAATATGGCGTTCAGCCCGGAAGAGCGCGTTCAGCGTAAACTGCACTATGCGCTGGTGGATGAGGTGGACTCCATTCTGATCGATGAAGCGCGTACTCCGCTGATCATTTCCGGTCCGGCGGAAGACAGCTCGGAAATGTACAAGCGCGTGAATAAGATCATCCCGCACCTGGTTCGTCAGGATAAAGAGGATTCCGACACCTTCACCGGTGAAGGCCACTTCTCCGTTGATGAAAAGGCGCGCCAGGTTAACCTGACCGAACGCGGTCTGGTGCTGATCGAAGAGCTGCTGGTGCAGGAAGGGATCATGGACGAAGGCGAATCGCTGTATTCACCGTCCAATATTATGCTGATGCATCACGTGACGGCAGCGCTGCGCGCGCACGTGCTGTTCACCCGCGACGTTGACTATATCGTCAAAGATGGCGAAGTGATTATCGTCGATGAGCATACCGGTCGTACGATGCAAGGACGTCGCTGGTCTGATGGTCTCCACCAGGCCGTTGAAGCGAAAGAAGGCGTGGATATCCAGAATGAAAACCAGACGCTGGCCTCCATCACCTTCCAGAACTATTTCCGTCTGTATGAGAAACTGGCGGGGATGACCGGTACGGCAGATACTGAAGCCTTTGAATTCAGCTCTATCTACAAGCTGGATACCGTAGTGGTGCCGACTAACCGCCCGATGATCCGTAAAGATATGGCGGATCTGGTCTATATGACCGAAGCGGAAAAAATTCAGGCGATCATCGAAGATATCAAAGAGCGCACCGCCGCTGGCCAGCCGGTTCTGGTTGGTACCATTTCGATTGAAAAATCAGAAGTGGTTTCCCATGAACTGACCAAAGCCGGTATCAAGCACAATGTTCTGAACGCGAAGTTCCACGCCAGCGAAGCGGATATCGTTGCCCAGGCGGGTTACCCGTCAGCGGTAACCATCGCAACCAACATGGCGGGTCGTGGTACGGATATTATGCTCGGCGGGAGCTGGCAAGCCGAAGTCGCTGCGCTGGAAGATCCGACACCGGAGCAAATCGCGCAGATTAAAGCCGACTGGCAGGTTCGTCACGATGCCGTTCTGGCAGCAGGCGGCCTGCATATTATCGGTACCGAGCGTCATGAATCCCGTCGTATCGATAACCAGCTGCGCGGCCGTTCTGGTCGTCAGGGGGATGCCGGTTCTTCCCGCTTCTACCTGTCGATGGAAGATGCTCTGATGCGTATCTTTGCCTCCGACCGTGTCTCCGGCATGATGCGCAAGCTGGGGATGAAACCAGGCGAAGCGATTGAGCACCCGTGGGTCACCAAGGCTATCGCTAACGCACAGCGTAAAGTCGAAAGCCGCAACTTTGATATTCGTAAGCAGCTGCTGGAATATGATGATGTTGCTAACGATCAGCGCCGGGCAATCTACAGTCAGCGTAACGAATTGCTGGACGTTTCTGATGTTAGCGAAACCATTAACAGCATCCGCGAAGATGTGTTCAAAGCGACCATCGATGCCCATATCCCGCCGCAGTCTCTGGAAGAAATGTGGGATGTTGAAGGTCTGCAGGAACGTCTGAAAAATGACTTCGACCTCGAGCTGCCGCTGAAAGAGTGGCTGGATAAAGAGCCGGAGCTGCATGAAGAGACGCTGCGCGAGCGTATTCTGCAGAGCGCGATTGAGACCTATCAGCGTAAAGAAGAAGTTGTGGGCGCCGAAATGATGCGTCATTTCGAGAAAGGCGTCATGCTGCAGACTCTGGACTCGCTGTGGAAAGAGCACCTCGCGGCGATGGATTACCTGCGTCAGGGTATTCACCTGCGCGGCTATGCGCAGAAAGATCCTAAGCAGGAGTACAAGCGTGAGTCCTTCTCTATGTTTGCCGCGATGCTGGAATCGCTGAAGTATGAAGTGATCAGCACCCTGAGCAAGGTTCAGGTCCGCATGCCGGAAGAAGTTGAAGCAATGGAGCAGCAGCGCCGCGAGGAAGCCGAACGTCTGGCGCAGATGCAACAGCTTAGCCATCAGGACGACGATACTGCCGCCGCGGCTGCGCTGGCTGAGGAGACCGGCGAGCGTAAAGTGGGGCGCAACGATCCGTGCCCATGTGGTTCCGGTAAAAAATATAAGCAGTGCCATGGCCGTCTGAGCTAAGCTCAGAGCATGAAAAATAAAGGCGCAGATATCTGCGCCTTTTTTATGGAATGATCACGATGAAACAACTGCAAATTTCCGTGGGTATTATCCGCAATCCGCAGGGGGAGATCTTTATCACCCAGCGCGCCGCCGATGCCCATATGGCCAACAAACTCGAGTTTCCCGGCGGTAAAATTGAAGCCGGAGAATCTGCGGAACAGGCGCTGGTGCGTGAACTGCAGGAAGAAGTGGGGATTACGGTAAGCTCATCCCGCCTGTTTGATAAGCTGGAGTATCAGTTCCCGGACCGCCACATTACCCTGTGGTTCTGGCTGGTGGAAGAGTGGTCCGGCGAGCCGTGGGGGAAAGAGGGGCAGCCCGGGCAGTGGATTGCGCAACGGGCATTAGACTCTGAGGCGTTTCCGCCGGCGAATGAACCCATTATTACCAAATTAGTGCAGGCGGCTTCCTGAACCCGCGTTTCCCGGACAAGGCGCGATGTTGCCTTGCCCGGGAACCGGTCACGGTTGCTGTTCCTCGCTCCAGCCATCGCTATCGGACAGATCGCTCGCGCTGGGAATACGTTTTTCTTCCGCAGCCCATTCGCCTAGATCAATCAGCTGGCAGCGTTTAGAGCAAAAGGGGCGGTACAGGCTCTGTGCGTTCCAGACCACGGGTTTACCGCAGGTGGGGCAATTGACGATCGTCTCTTCTGACATTATTTCTCCTTAACAACAGGCCAGTTCAAAATCAAAACGCTCAGGTACGACCCCGAACTCGCTATCCAGCGGCAGGAAGCGGATAGCGAAACGGCTCTTATGCCCGGAGATTTGAGGATAGAGCTGGCTGGCAATATCCAGCCGCAGACGTAGCAGGTCGGCATCTTCTCCATTATCCTGATAAAAGCCGTTGAGGCTGGTCTGCTTACGGAAAGGGGCGGCATTACGAATCAGATCGAGGATCAGCACCAGAGATTGAGTCAGCGGATCAAGGCTGGCTATCCAGACGCCGATCTGTTCGTCACGGTATGCCTGCGGCATGTGCAGCCAGATATGCAGCGTGGGCAAATCAAAGCTGCAGCAGCCGCCGGGAATGCTCAGACGCTGGCGTACCAGCGCAATCAAACGATCTTCACGCAGGAACTGGCCGATGCGCGGCGCGGACATCAGCGTGGCGCCGCACTGCTTCAACTGCTGACGCAAGGCGTCAATGCGTTCGCCATCGACGCCGGGAATGTCTACCCATGACTGTAATTTCCGCTGCTGGCGCTCCAGCTCTTTTAGCAGGTCCGTCCTGACCTCTCCACGTTCCAGTACATCTAAAAGATCGCCCGCGTTGCGGAAAAAATGGAGTGCATCGGCGTAGCTGGCGATTGTCGGATGAACGGACAATTGCTGAGTCAAAAATTCAATACGCAGCCAGGTGCGCATTTTCTCGTTGAGTGGATGTTCAAACAGAACGGGGGTGTGCATTACGGTTTTTCCTGTGAGGCGGCCTGCGATGCCAGCATTAGATACTTTTCGTGCAGGCGGGCAACATCCGATGCGACGGCATCCGGAGAGCCCATGTTTTCAATGACATCATCCGCAACGGCAAGGCGCTGTTCGCGCGTAGCCTGGGCGGCAAGAATATGTTCTGCATGTTCACGACTGACCCGATCGCGAAGCATCGTACGCGCGATCTGCGTCTCTTTTGGAACATCAACGACCAGCACGCGATCGGCCTGCGTAGCCAGCCGGTTTTCTACCAGTAAGGGGACGACCCAAAGAATATAAGGAGAGCTCGCGGCCTGCATCTGCCGGCGAGTTTCCTGCTGGATGAGCGGATGCAATAGCCCGTTAAGCCAGGTTTTATCTTCAGGGTGAGCAAAGATTTTTTCACGCAGAGCGCGGCGGTTCAGCGTGCCGTCATCATTGAGCATCGGTGAACCAAAATGAGCGGCGATGGCCTGAAGCGCGGTGGTTCCGGGTTCTACTACCTGACGGGCGATAATGTCAGCGTCAATAACGTCAATCCCAAGCCGGGAAAATGCATCGGCCACGGTACTTTTGCCACTGCCAATGCCGCCTGTTAACGCTACCGTATACCTCATACGCTCCGATCCTGAACTGACCATATACACATTACTCTTCAGAGGCGCTCGTTTTGCTGCGCACCACGCCCCGGTGAACGCTATCCCCATCAAGGTGGCTGCAGGCCAATAAAAGGCCATCACAGTATATACTGGATTGTTTTGTATATATAAATCAAGTGGTTAAAAATGATACGCCGGGCGTCGATTATTGCGTTCGCGCCATTCACTGTTCACCAGGTAAATTTATACGATTGTAGCGTAAAAAAAGTGAAAATCGCAGTCTTGCGCAGCCATGATTCGTGCGTATGATAACGTCACTGGAGTTGTGCTCTCACAATAATGCAATTAACCCCAGGAATTCGTACATGCGTATCGAAGAAGATCTGAAGCTTGGTTTTAAAGACGTTCTTATCCGCCCAAAACGCTCTACCCTCAAAAGCCGTTCTGATGTTCAGCTGGAACGTGAATTCACTTTTAAACATTCTGGTCTGTCCTGGTCTGGCGTGCCGATCATTGCCGCTAACATGGATACCGTCGGGACGTTTGGCATGGCGAAAGCGCTGGCCTCTTTCGGTATTCTGACCGCGGTTCACAAGCACTATACCGTTGAACAATGGCAGGAGTTTGTCCAGTCGGTGTCCGCAGATGTGCTGAAGTACGTCATGGTGTCCACCGGCACCTCGGATGTCGATTTCGAAAAAACCCAGCAGATCCTTTCTCAGAACCCGCAGCTTAGCTTCGTCTGCATCGATGTGGCGAATGGTTATTCTGAACATTTTGTTCAGTTCGTCGCCAAAGCGCGTGCAGCCTGGCCGCAAAAAACCATTATTGCGGGTAACGTTGTGACGGGCGAAATGTGCGAAGAGCTGATTCTGTCCGGTGCTGATATTGTGAAAGTGGGCATCGGCCCGGGCTCCGTATGTACCACTCGCGTGAAGACCGGCGTCGGTTATCCGCAGCTGTCTGCCGTTATCGAGTGTGCCGATGCGGCGCATGGCCTGGGCGGCCAGATCGTCAGCGATGGCGGTTGCACGATGCCAGGTGACGTGGCGAAAGCCTTCGGCGGCGGTGCAGATTTTGTCATGCTGGGGGGAATGCTGGCCGGCCATGAAGAGAGCGGCGGTACCGTCGTTGAAGAAAACGGCGAGAAATTCATGCTGTTCTACGGCATGAGCTCCGAATCCGCCATGACGCGCCACGTTGGCGGCGTTGCGCAGTATCGCGCCGCGGAAGGCAAAACCGTTAAGCTGCCTCTGCGTGGACCGGTAGAGAACACGGCTCGCGATATCCTCGGTGGCCTGCGTTCTGCCTGTACCTATGTGGGCGCCTCTCGCCTGAAAGAGCTGACCAAGCGTACGACCTTCATTCGCGTGCAGGAACAAGAGAACCGCGTGTTCAACAGCCTGTAATGCCTGATGCTGGCGCGTTTTGCGCCAGCACTTATCCGCCCATTCCGCTAATGGCGTCACCCAGATGAAAGATGGGTAAATACATCGCCACCACCAGCACACCGACAATCGTTCCGGTTATCAACAGCAGGGCCGGCTCCAGTAACGTTGCCAGATTTTCTGCCTGATAATGCGTCTGCTCACTATGATGACGGGCGAGGTTTTCCAGCATTGTATCCAGCGATCCGGATGCTTCACCGGTACGGATCAGCTGCAGGCATAGCGTGGTAAAACCGCCGCTTCGCTCAAGAGCCTGCCAGATGGGAGCTCCGTGGCTAATGTGCAGATGCACCTGCTGGATCCGCTGGCGCCATAGCGGGCAGTTCAGCGTATCCTCGACGCTTTCCAGACCTTGTAGAAAGCTAATACCTGCACTTTGGGTCAGTGCGAGTACGGTAAAGATCTGGCTAAGCCGCTGCCCGCGTTTGAGTTTTCCCACAACCGGGAGCGCGTGGAGCATTTTTTGTCGCTGCAGCAGCCAGTGCGGGCGGCGACTGGCTATCAGATTAAGGACGGCGGGCAGCACAATCGGCACAATCAGCAGTGGCCAGCCATAGCTAAGGCTCTCGCTGGCGTGAATAACCAGGCGCGTCAGCAGCGGTAGCGGTGTGTTGAAGGTTTGGTAGATCGCCGCAAACTCCGGCAGAACGAAGCACAGCATCGCCACCACCACCATCAGGGCCAGACCCAGAATAACGGCCGGGTAGCGCACCGCTTTCTTCACTTTTTCTGCCAGCTGCTGCTGTTCCTGCTGTTGACGCGCCAGCTGAAGACAACAAAAATCCAGTTTACCGGTGAGCTCGCCGGTACGGATCATCGCCAGGCTAAGCGGTGCAAAGGCCTGAGGCCACTTTTCCAGCGCGGCAGAAAGCGAGATGCCTTGCGCCAGATCCTGAGCCAGTGTGCGCAGCAGCGCCTGCCACTGCGCGCTCGGTTGCTGTTGCGCCAGCAGCTCGAGTCCTTCAGCTAAAGAAAGTCCGGCCTGAAGGAGCACCGCCAGTTGGCGAACAACCTGACTGCCATAGCGCGGATGCCAGAGCGTGTTTTTGACCGCACAGCGGCGAATGGCCAGTGGAATAATGCGTTCATGCTGAAGCGCCTGGAATACTTCCAGTCGGCCAGGGTTCCACTGTGTTCCCTGACAAAATTGGCCCTGCATATCCACGCCTTGCCAGCGCCAGAGACGGTTAGCGGTCATGAGGGATCCCCAGTACGCGGACGATTTCTTCAAGGTTGGTCAGCCCTTGCTCGACCGCCAGACAGCCGCTTTCAAACAGCGTCATCATTCCCGCTTCCCGTGCCAGAGATTCGATTTCCAGCGCGCTCGGGCCACGGGCGATCGCTTGACGTAGCGGGGCATTCACCGGCAATAGCTCAAATAATGCCTGGCGACCATAGTAGCCGTGATAGCAGTGCTGACAGCCTACGGCCTGCCAGCGCGGGAGAGGTCGGGGCCACAGGCGGCGCGGTATATCCATCGTCTTCCCGGTTTCACGGCGGCAGTGTACGCACAGTTTACGCACCAGGCGTTGAGCGATAACCAGCGACAGTGCAGAAGAGAGCATCCAGCCGGCAACGCCCATTTGCTGTAGGCGAGTGAGGGTTTCACTGGTGGAGTTGGTGTGCAGCGTCGAAAGGACCAGATGCCCGGTTTGCGCCGCTTTAATCGCAATCTCTGCGGTCTCCGCATCGCGAATTTCCCCGACCATCACAATGTCAGGATCCTGGCGTAACAGCGCGCGCAGAACGTTTTGAAAAGTCAGTCCGGCGCGGGGGTTAATTTGTGTCTGGTTCATTCCGGCTATCGGCATCTCCAGCGGATCTTCCACGCTACAAATATTGACCGCATCGTGGTTTCTGGTTTGCAGCGCGCTATAAAGGGTAACGGTTTTACCGCTACCGGTTGGGCCGGTAACCAGCAGCAGTCCCTGCGGCTGTTCGAGGGCCGAGCGAAACGCATTAAGCTGGTCTGACGAAAGTCCCAGCGCCCCCAGCTCGAGTGCCTGCTCGACCTGATGCAGTAAACGCAGCACGATTTTCTCCCCGTGGCGACAGGGCAGTGTGGCTATACGGAAAGAGACCGGGCGACCGGCAAGGGGCAGGGTAAACTGGCCATCCTGCGGCAGGCGATGCTCGGCGATGTCCAGGTTGCCGAGCACTTTAAGCCGCGCGGCGACCGGGGCTGCGCGTTCGGGGGGAAGGGGCGAAAGTGCATGGAGCACGCCATCGACACGCAGGCGAATGCGCAGGTGATTTTCTTCGGGCTCAAAATGAATGTCGGAAGCCCGCTGGCGTAGCGCTTGCTCGAGGATCTGCTGGACCTGGCCGATTACATCGGCCGCGGTATCGCTGTGGGCAGGGGGCGAGGGGTGGGTTGCCGTCTGCTGACGCTTATCCATCTGCGCCTGGCTCCAGCATTCGATATCGATTCGCTTCTGAGTAGCGAAACGCAGCGCCTCCATCAGTTCAGGCGTCGGAGCATCGACAACCGCGATAGCGATGGTTTGCTCATCGCTGTTCAACAGCAGCGCCTGATGGCGCTGACAAAGGGAGATTAACCGATCGGTTTTCATCGTGGCGGCCTCAGTTTATGCGGAACACATCTTCGCAGGCCTGCTGGAGTGCGCTGTTGCTGGCTATGTTGCAGACGCGCCCCCAGCCGGTGATACCGCTTGCATTGTCCCAGGACGGCGTCAGGGTGACGCTCAGTCCGTTCAGGCTTTCTTGTCCGTTCAGCGTGACAATACCTTTCGCGACGCTCATGGTGGCGACGTAGCGCGTGGTCGCTGGAGAAGGGATGCCGTTGGCGCCGGCGTCACAGCTTGTCAGTCCGCCGTGTTCGAGCGCGCATAGTTCAACGGCCGTGCGGTAGGGGACAAAGGTTTGCAGCATGTCGGTCAGGGCCGCCTTGCGCAGGTAGTTCTGATAAGCCGGAATGCCGATAGCGCTCAGAATGGCGATAATGCCGATGACCACCATCAGTTCGATCAGGGTAAATCCGCGTTGTCTGTCCATATATGCTCCTTGTGGTGAAGGAAGCACTGTGACGCGCTGGCGGCGCCGCGGCGAATGACAAATGATGGGGTGGGAAACGACTTTCCAGGTTTTCTGGTGTTCTTGCAGGTGGGGGAGTCAGAGATGCTCGCTGTCTCGCAAAAAAAGCCCCGGCGCGTTGTCGCTCCGGGGCGGGCGATTAGCGAAAACGCATGGAGAGGTCCAGGGCGTGTACGTGCTTGGTCAGGGCGCCCACGGAGATGTAATCAACGCCGGTTTCGGCAAATTCGCGGATGGTTTTAAACGTCACGTTGCCGGATACTTCCAGCGCCGCCTTGCCGTTGGTCCGCTTCACCGCTTCACGCATCAGGTCGGTGGTGAAATTATCGAGCATAATGATATCCGCGCCGGCTTTAAGCGCTTCATCCAGTTCATCAAGCGATTCCACTTCCACTTCAACCGGAACGTCCGGATGCAGCCAGAAAGCTTTTTCCACCGCCTGACGCACTGAGCCTGAGGCAATAATGTGGTTTTCTTTAATCAGGAAGGCGTCGAATAAACCCAGACGGTGGTTGGCGCCGCCGCCGCACAGCACGGCATACTTCAGTGCGGTGCGCAGGCCTGGCAGCGTTTTACGCGTGTCGAGCAGCTGGGTTTTGGTTCCGGCCAGCAGCTCCACGTAACGATGTACTTCGCTGGAGACGCCGGACAGGGTCTGCACGAAATTCAGCGCGGTGCGTTCACCTGTCAGCAGCAGCCGGGAAGGCCCCTCCAGCTCGAACAGCGGCTGGTCCGCTTTGATGAGATCGCCATCTTCGACATGCCAGGTGATGCTGACATCGTCGCCAGCCAGTTGAATGAAGACCTCTTCCACCCAGCGCTTACCGCAAAATACGCCGTCTTCGCGCGTAATAATGACCGCATGTGAGCGTGCGTCTTCCGGCAATAATTGGGCGCTAATATCGTTGTTGGCATTGACCTCGCCACCCAGATCTTCCCGCAGGGATTGGGCGACGGCATCGGTGATATCCAGGTTAATGCGTTCCAGCAGCGCGTCACGGCGGCGGTCGGGATTGTAGCGACGAGGCGACATGATAAAGCTCCAGATAGATAAGATTCAGCAGTGGGAAACATGCTAACCTGAACAGCGTTTCTACACCATACAGACTTCGCGCTTCGGGGCGCCTCTGTATCGGCTATGTCTCTGCTTTTCAGCGATGATTTGTGGGTTGCTGGACCGCAGGCTGAACGATTTTGTGTATGATAATCAGCATCCTTTGGGCCACGGGCGGCCCGGGAGCATGAGTTAGCGAAAGGAGATTCCGCATGCAGTTGAATGGGGGATGGCTGGTGGATGCGCGTCGGGTTCCTTCGCCGCACCATGATTGCCGCCCGGATGATGAAGCCCCTTCCTTACTGGTGGTGCATAATATTAGTCTGCCGCCGGGGGAGTTTGGCGGCCCGTGGATCGATGCTTTATTCACCGGAACGCTCGATCCCAGCGCTCATCCTTTCTTTGCGGAAATCGCGCACCTGCGCGTTTCAGCGCATTGTCTTATTCGTCGCGATGGTGAAATTGTGCAGTATGTTCCTTTTGATAAGCGAGCGTGGCACGCGGGCGTATCCAGCTATCACGGGCGTGAACGCTGCAATGACTTTTCTATCGGCATTGAGCTGGAAGGAACCGACACGCTGGCTTATACCGATGCGCAGTACCAGCAGCTGGTGGCGGTGACGCGACAGCTGATCGCGTTGTACCCGGCCATCGCACGCCATATGACTGGCCACAGCGATATTGCGCCAGTCCGAAAAACGGATCCCGGTCCGGCTTTTGACTGGGCAAAATTTCGCGGCCTGCTGGCCGCTTCGTCAGAAAAGGAGATGCCATGACGTTGTTTACTACGCTGCTGGTTCTCATCGCTGAGCGGCTGTTTAAGCTGGGTGAGCACTGGCAGCTCGATCACCGCCTGGAAGTGCTGTTTCGCCGGGTAAAACACTTTTCACTCCCTGCGACTCTGCTGATGACGGCGCTGGCCATGGCGGTGGTTTATCTTATTCAGCGCCTGCTGCACGGGGTGCTGTTTAACGTCCCTCTTCTGGTCTTCTGGATCTTGCTCGGCCTGCTGTGTATTGGCGCGGGCAGGGTACGGCTGCACTATCATGCGTATCTGAAAGCCGCATCACGCAACGATCGTCATGCTTGTGACGCGATGGCCAGCGAGCTGACGCTGATTCACGGCGTGCCGCCAGGCTGTGACGATCGCGAGTTTCTGAGCGAACTGCAAAATGCGCTGCTGTGGATTAACTACCGCTACTACCTGGCTCCGCTGTTCTGGTTTGTGGTTGGCGGGCCATGGGGACCTATTACGCTGATTGGCTACTGCGTGCTGCGCGCCTGGCAGACGTGGCTGGCGCGTTATCAGACGCCGCGCCATCGCTTACAGTCGGGGATTGATGCCATTCTGCACGTGGTGGACTGGCTGCCGGTACGTCTGGTCGGCGTGGTCTATGCGTTGGTGGGACACGGGGAAAGAGCCTTGCCGGCCTGGTTTGCTTCTTTGGGCGACCGTCACTCGTCGCAGTACCAGGTTCTGACCCGACTGGCTCAGTTTTCGCTGGCGCGCGAACCGCATGTGGATAAGGTCGAGACACCTAAAGCGGCGGTCTCAATGGCCAAAAAAACGTCGCTGGTGGTGGTCGTTATCATGGCGCTACTCACCATTTACGGTACCTTGATTTAAGCCCCGCCCGCTGCCGGGCAGGGGAGGCGATCAATACGTATCGGCGGGCGGGATGCCGAAGTCAGGCATCCCGTTTTCTTGCCAGCGAACCCGCTTGAGCCGCGTATGGCGATTCGGATCGTACAGCGGATCGCCTTCAATTTCGGTATAGTTCCGCGCATGGTAGACCAGCACATCTTCCCCTTCCGGCGTTTGCGTAAAACCGTTGTGACCGGGGCCATACTGACGGTTCTCATCGCTGGTGCGAAATACGGGCTCCGGTGATTTATGCCAGTTCTCCGGGCGCAGCGGGTCGGCCAGCAGGTCTATCCACAAGAGTCCCATGCAGTAGTTTTCATCGGTTGCGCTGGCGGAATAGCTGACAAACAGCCGCTCGCCGTGGATCAGAACCGCCGGGCCTTCATTGACCCGAAAACCGCGACATTCCCAGTCAAACTCCGGTTTACTCAACATCACGGGATCACCTTTTAGCGTCCACGGGTTTGCCAGCTCCGCCAGGTAGAGGTTGGAGTTGCCTGCAATATGTGGGGCTTTCTGCGCCCACAGATACCACTGCCTGCCCTGATGTTGAAAGGTGGTGGCATCCAGCGCAAAGGTATCGAAGGGCGTTTTTACCTGGCCTTTTTCAACCCACTGACCGCTGAGCGGGTCGCTGTCGGCACATTCGAGGACAAACATCCGGTGCTGGAACATCCCGAGTTGGTCCAGGTCTTGCGTGTGAGCAGCGGCAAAATAGATATACCATTTCCCGTCAATTTCATGCAGTTCCGGTGCCCAGATGAGCTGGCTCATTGGGCCGCTCTCCGCTTTACGCCAGACCACCACCGGCGGCGCTTCGCGTAGACCTTCCAGCGTCGCCGCGCGACGAATCTCCAGCCGGTCATATTCCGGAACCGAGGCGATAAAATAGTAGTGATCCTGATGGCGCAGAATATAGGGGTCCGCGCGTTGTTCAATAAACGGATTAGGCCAGTTGCTCATCAAGCTTTCCTTATGTGTTCACTGGTTTTGAGATCCTGCCAGGTATTGAGTTCCTCGTAGTTAGCGCGACGCTTTTCCAGGTCCGACTGGATTTGGCACATAAACTCGCGGTTGACCTTCAGCATCCGCACGACGCCTGCGGTAATCAGGTAGCCAACACCCGGAATGACGCTGAACAGCAGCACGATACCGTTTACCGCCGAGGCGCTCTGCTCTTTGGCGCCGGCATCGTATCCGTACCATGAGAGCAGGAAACCGACCATCGCGCCGGCTACCGCCAGCCCGACTTTCAGGAAGAAAAGATTACCGGAGAAGCTGATCCCGGTGATGCGTTTGCCGGTTTTCCACTCGCCGTAATCATCGACGTCAGCCATCAGGGACCAGTGCAGCGGCGACGGGATCTGATGCAGGATGTTGAGCAGGAAGTAGAGCACCATAATCATCATGGTGGCATGTGGGTCGAAGAAGTAGAACGCGCAGGAGAAAATCGCCAGGGCGATATTGGTCCAGAAGAAAACCTGCAGCTTGCACCAGCGATCGGTCAGCACTTTTGCCAGCATACTGCCGATCATCATCCCGACCACGCCGAGGCTGATAAACAGCGTCGCAAAGTGGGTGCTTTGCTGCATGACCCAGGTCACGTAGTACATGGTGGCGGCCATGCGGATAAACCCGGGACAGACGTTGCACAGCGTTAACAGCAGGATGCGAACCCACTGATCGTTTTTCCAGACGTCCTTAAAGTCTTGCTTCAGTTCATCGTGGGTCTGTACCGCCGGACGCACGCGTTCACGAACGGTGGCGAAGCAGAATAAAAACATACACATACCAATTGCTGCCAGCACGGTCATCGCCATCTGATAACCTTTGGCTTTATCGGCGCCACCGAACCAGTCGGCCATCGGCAGCAGCGTCAGCGACAGCAGCAGCGTGGCAATACCGACCAGCACAAAACGATACGACTGGCAGGCTACGCGCTCCTGCGGATCGTTAGTAATCACGCTGCCTAATGAGCAGTAGGGTATGTTAATCGCGGTATAGGTCAGCGAGAGCAGGAAGTAGGTGACGAAGGCATAGATAACTTTGCTGTGATAGGTCCATTCCGGCGTGGTGAACATCAGGACGCTGAACAGCGCGTAGGGGAAGGCCATCCACAGCAGCCACGGACGGAAGCGGCCATATTGACTGCGAGTACGGTCGGCCATGGCGCCCATGATCGGGTCTGTCACGGCATCGATGACGCGTACGGAGAGCAACAAAACGCCCACTAACGCGGGCGCGAGGCCAAAAATATCGGTGTAAAAGTAGTTAACAAACAGCATGATGGCGCCAAATATGATGTTGCATCCGGCATCGCCCATCCCATAGCCAATCTTTTCTCTCACTGAAAGTTTATTGCCTGCCATCTGGAGATCTCCCCGTTGCGGTATGGAGAGAATTATTTGCGGAATTGCCGATAAATGCGTTGCAGTATCAGGTCAACGATATGGATAAAACGACTGTTGGAGGGAAAGTGTGAAGCAGATAACAATGCTCTGTGCCCGCCATGACGGGACGGGCACAGAATCCAGAGATGTATTATTGTGCTTTTAGTGCGCTGGCGCTTTTCTGTTTAAACAGATAGCCGACGCCCAGAATCGCAATCCATACCGGGATCAGGTAAACGGAAATCGCCATGCCCGGTGTCATCAGCATAATCACCAGTACCGCCACCATGAACAGCAGGCAGACCCAGTTGCCGACCGGGTAGAACAGCGCCGGGAAACGCGAAACTACGCCCTGCTGCTGCTTGGCGCGACGGAACTTCATATGCGCCAGGCTAATCATCGCCCAGTTAATGACCAGCGCGGAGACCACCAGCGCCATCAGCAGGCCAAAGGCCGACTCCGGTGCGAAGTAGTTAATCAGGACGCACAGCGCGGTGACCACGGCAGAGACCAGAATGGTATTGACCGGCACGCCGCGCTTATCGACGCTCATCAGCGCTTTCGGGGCGTTCCCTTGCTGGGCCAGACCGAACAACATGCGGCTGTTGCAGTATACGCAGCTGTTATACACGGACAGCGCAGCGGTCAGCACCACGACGTTGAGGGCGTTGGCCACAAAGGTATCGCCCAGCTCGTGGAAGATCAGCACGAACGGGCTGGTATCTGCGGTGACGCGCGTCCACGGCAGCAGTGAAAGCAGAACGGCCAGCGAGCCCACATAGAAAATCAGGATACGGTAGATAACCTGGTTGGTGGCTTTCGGGATGCTCTGTTCCGGATTGTCCGCTTCAGCTGCCGTGATCCCGACCAGCTCCAGACCACCAAACGAGAACATGATAATCGCCATCATCATCACCAGTCCGGTAAAGCCATGCGGCAGGAACCCGCCCTGGTCCCACAGGTTGCGTACGGTTGCCTGTGGGCCGCCGTTGCCGCTGAACAGCAGCCAGCCGCCAAACAGAATCATCGCCACAACGGCCACTACTTTAATAATGGCGAACCAGAATTCCATTTCACCAAACACTTTCACGTTGGTCAGGTTAATGGCATTGATGGCGATAAAGAACACCGCAGCGGACACCCAGGTTGGGATCTCGGGCCACCAGAACTGAATATATTTCCCGACCGCAGTCAGCTCGGCCATGGCCACCAGAACGTACAGTACCCAGTAGTTCCAACCGGAAGCAAAGCCGGCAAAACCGCCCCAGTATTTATACGCAAAATGACTGAATGAACCTGCTACCGGCTCTTCTACGACCATCTCACCCAGCTGACGCATGATCAGGAAGGCGATAAAACCGGCGATCGCATAGCCCAGAATAATCCCGGGGCCGGCGGACTGAATAACGGATGCACTGCCCAGAAACAGGCCGGTGCCGATAGCGCCGCCCAGAGCAATAAGCTGAATATGGCGGTTTTTCAGGCCGCGCTTGAGCCGATCGCCATGCTGTTGACCTTCCATCATGAAACCTCGTGTGTGGTTATTATGTTTATACGCGTCGTCCTTCAGGCTACTGCTTCGTTGTCTGTCCCTGCCAGATAGCATAGCTATCTAAATTCAAGGGCGTTTTAGTCAGCTCGGTCCTGATTGATTCAGCTTACATATTGTTGTGTGGTGTAATTCCGAAATTCCGTTTTCGTATTGATTTCTTTACGGAAGGCGAAACATAAAAACACCAAAAGGCCTTTCGTCTCACCGAGAATAGTGATAAGCGCGAGTGAATGCACCTGCTTTATGAAGGGATGATGACGAAGCGAGCAAAAAGAAACCATTTGTAAATAGCAGGCCGGTGAACGCGATCCGCTTGAGGTGGCTGAATATTCACTCCTTATGAATAAATAATTGAGTTTTACGGAGTTGAATCGGTTCAGATAGCCTAATTTTTCGTTTCATAAACGTTAACGCTACCTCTTATGGGGTAAACACATCATTTGTGTGAAGTTACAATTCTGAAATGTTATTTCTGTAAGGTTGTTAAAATGTGCGTGGTTTCCTGATTTCAATCAAAACCTGTATGGACAGAAGGTGAATACTTTGTTACTTTACCGCTACGAACTGCGAATTGGTAAGACCAATTGACTACGGGCTAATGGCAGAGACAGGGAATATGGCCTACAGCAAAATCCGCCAACCAAAACTATCTGATGTGATAGAGCAGCAGCTTGAGTTTTTAATCCTTGAGGGGACCTTACGCCCCGGTGAAAAACTCCCGCCTGAACGCGAACTGGCCAAACAGTTCGACGTTTCCCGCCCCTCGCTGCGTGAGGCGATTCAACGCCTCGAAGCCAAGGGCTTGTTGCTTCGTCGCCAGGGCGGTGGAACTTTTGTACAGAGCAGCCTGTGGCAGAGCTTCAGCGACCCGCTGGTCGAGCTACTGTCCGATCACCCTGAATCCCAATTTGATCTGCTGGAAACCCGCCACGCGCTGGAAGGCATCGCGGCTTATTACGCGGCGCTGCGCAGCAATGATGCTGACCGCGAACGTATTCGCGAGCTGCATCAGGCTATCGAACGGGCTCAGCAGTCCGGCGATCTTGACGCCGAATCTGACGCCGTCGTCCAGTATCAAATTGCCGTCACCGAAGCGGCGCACAATGTCGTGCTTCTCCATCTGCTACGCTGCATGGAGCCGATGCTCGCGCAAAACGTTCGTCAGAACTTTGAATTGCTGTATGCCCGTCGGGAGATGCTTCCGCAGGTCAGCAACCATCGCACTCGTATTTTCGAGGCGATAATCGCCGGAGAGCCGGAGCAGGCGCGTGAAGCGTCGCATCGACACCTGGCGTTCATTGAAGAAATTTTGCTGGATCGTAGCCGTGAGGAGAGTCGTCGAGAACGCTCACTGCGTCGTTTACAGCAACGGAAAGATGAGAACTCCGGTTCTTAAGCGCCATTTTTTAGAGCGCGGCAACTAAACGCAGAACCTGTCTTATTGTGCTTTTGGTTGTTCAAATAGTTCGGGTTATATCGCGGCGGCAAGCGCGTGAATCCCCGGGAGCATAGCTAACTATGTGGCCAGGGTGAGGAAGCGCAGCCAACAAAGAGATAACCTGAAATATGAAGAGCAAAGAGTGCAATGGGACAGGTTCCAGATTAATCAACGATTAGATAGATAAGGAATACCCCCCATGTCAGAACGTTTACCAAATGACGTGGATCCGATCGAAACTCGCGACTGGCTACAGGCGATCGAATCGGTCATCCGTGAAGAAGGTGTTGAGCGTGCTCAGTATCTGATTGACCAACTCCTTTCTGAAGCCCGCAAAGGCGGGGTGAAGGTTGCTGCTGGCACATCTACAGGCAGTTACGTCAACACTATTGCCGTTGAAGATGAACCGGAATATCCGGGGAATCTGGATCTGGAACGCCGAATTCGTTCTGCGATTCGTTGGAACGCCATCATGACCGTTCTGCGCGCATCGAAAAAAGATCTGGAACTGGGTGGCCACATGGCTTCCTTCCAGTCCTCCGCAACGTTCTATGAAGTGTGCTTTAACCACTTCTTCCGTGCGCGCAACGAGCAGGATGGCGGCGACCTGGTTTACTTCCAGGGCCACATTTCTCCGGGCGTATACGCACGTGCGTTCCTCGAAGGCCGTCTGACCGAAGAGCAGATGAATAACTTCCGTCAGGAAGTTCACGGTAACGGTCTGTCTTCTTATCCGCACCCGAAACTGATGCCGGAATTCTGGCAGTTCCCGACCGTCTCCATGGGTCTGGGCCCAATCGGTGCTATCTATCAGGCGAAATTCCTCAAGTATCTGGAACACCGTGGTCTGAAAGATACCTCCAAACAAACCGTTTATGCCTTCCTGGGCGACGGCGAGATGGACGAGCCGGAATCTAAAGGCGCTATCACCATCGCCACCCGTGAAAAACTGGATAACCTGGTCTTCGTCATTAACTGCAACCTGCAGCGTCTGGACGGCCCGGTCACCGGTAACGGTAAAATCATTAACGAGCTGGAAGGTATCTTCGCCGGTGCCGGCTGGAACGTTATCAAGGTTATCTGGGGCGGTCGTTGGGATGAGCTGCTGCGTAAAGACACCAGCGGTAAGCTGATTCAGCTGATGAACGAAACCGTTGACGGTGACTACCAGACCTTCAAATCCAAAGATGGCGCGTACGTTCGTGAGCACTTCTTCGGTAAATATCCGGAAACCGCAGCGCTGGTTGCCGACTGGACTGACGAGCAGATCTGGGCTCTGAACCGCGGTGGTCACGATCCGAAGAAAGTCTTTGCTGCCCTGAAAAAAGCGCAGGAGACCAAAGGCAAAGCGACCGTTATCCTGGCTCATACCATTAAAGGGTATGGCATGGGCGATACCGCTGAAGGTAAAAACATCGCTCACCAGGTGAAGAAAATGAACATGGACGGCGTTCGCTATGTCCGCGATCGTTTCAATGTGCCGGTTGCCGATGCGGATATCGAAAAACTGCCGTACGTGACCTTCCCGGAAGGCTCCGAAGAGCATACCTATCTGCACGCTCAGCGTCAGAAACTGCACGGCTATCTGCCGAGCCGTCAGCCGAACTTCGATGAGAAGCTGGAGCTGCCGACCCTGGAAGATTTCGCGCCGCTGCTGGAAGAGCAGAACAAAGAAATTTCTACCACTATCGCGTTCGTTCGTGCCCTGAACGTGATGCTGAAGAACAAGTCCATCAAAGACCGCCTCGTGCCGATCATCGCCGATGAAGCGCGTACCTTTGGTATGGAAGGCCTGTTCCGTCAGATTGGTATCTACAGCCCGAACGGCCAGCAGTACACCCCGCAGGACCGTGAGCAGGTTGCTTACTACAAAGAAGACGAAAAAGGTCAGATCCTGCAGGAAGGGATCAACGAACTGGGCGCAGGCGCATCCTGGCTGGCGGCGGCAACGTCTTACAGCACCAACAACCTGCCGATGATCCCGTTCTACATCTACTACTCCATGTTCGGGTTCCAGCGTATCGGCGACCTGTGCTGGCAAGCAGGCGACCAGCAGGCTCGCGGCTTCCTGGTCGGCGGGACTTCCGGTCGTACCACGCTGAACGGCGAAGGTCTGCAGCACGAAGATGGTCACAGCCATATTCAGTCTCTGACTATCCCGAACTGTATCTCTTACGATCCGTCTTACGCGTACGAAGTTGCGGTCATCATGCACGATGGTCTGGAGCGTATGTACGGTGAGAAACAAGAGAACGTTTACTACTACATCACCACGCTGAACGAAAACTACCACATGCCGGCCATGCCAGCAGGTGCCGAGGAAGGTATCCGTAAAGGTATCTATAAACTCGAAACCGTTGAAGGTAGCAAAGGTAAAGTTCAGCTGTTGGGCTCCGGTTCTATCCTGCGTCACGTTCGTGAAGCAGCGCAGATCCTGGCGAAAGACTACGGCGTGGGCTCTGACGTGTACTCCGTCACCTCCTTCACCGAACTGGCCCGTGACGGTCAGGACTGTGAGCGCTGGAACATGCTGCACCCGCTGGAAACTCCGCGCGTTCCGTACATCGCTCAGGTGATGAACGACGCTCCGGCTGTAGCATCAACCGACTATATGAAACTGTTCGCCGAGCAGGTCCGTACTTATGTACCGGCTGACGACTACCGCGTGCTGGGTACTGATGGCTTCGGACGTTCCGACAGCCGTGAGAACCTGCGTCACCACTTCGAAGTAGATGCTTCTTATGTGGTTGTAGCAGCACTGGGCGAACTGGCTAAACGTGGCGAAATCGATAAGAAAGTGGTGGCGGATGCCATCATCAAATTCAACATCGATGCAGAAAAAGTTAACCCGCGTCTGGCGTAAGAGGTAAAAGAATAATGGCTATCGAAATCAATGTACCGGACATCGGGGCTGATGAAGTTGAAATCACCGAGATCCTGGTCAAAGTAGGCGACAAAGTTGAAGCTGAACAGTCGCTGATCACTGTAGAAGGCGATAAAGCCTCTATGGAAGTCCCGTCTCCGCAGGCTGGCGTCGTAAAAGAGATCAAAGTCTCTGTCGGCGACAAAACTGAGACCGGTAAACTGATCATGATTTTCGATTCCGCCGACGGTGCAGCTGATGCTGCACCTGCCAAGGCAGAAGAGAAGAAAGAAGCGGCCCCGGCAGCAGCACCTGCTGCAGCAGCGGCAAAAGACGTTCACGTGCCGGACATCGGCGGCGACGAAGTTGAAGTCACCGAGATCATGGTTAAAGTGGGCGATACCGTTGCGGCTGAGCAGTCCCTGATCACCGTAGAAGGCGATAAAGCCTCTATGGAAGTTCCGGCGCCGTTCGCGGGTACCGTGAAAGAGATCAAAATCAACACCGGCGACAAAGTGTCTACCGGCTCGCTGATCATGGTCTTCGAAGTTGCTGGCGCGGCACCTGCTGCAGCTCCGGCACAGGCAGCCGCTCCGGCCGCTGCCGCGGCACCAGCAGCCGCTGCTGGCGCGAAAGACGTTCACGTACCGGACATCGGCGGTGATGAAGTCGAAGTCACCGAAGTGATGGTGAAAGTGGGCGACAAAGTTGCCGCTGAACAGTCTCTGATCACCGTAGAAGGCGACAAGGCTTCTATGGAAGTGCCGGCACCGTTTGCCGGCACCGTCAAAGAAATCAAAATCAGCACCGGCGACAAAGTCTCTACCGGTTCGCTGATTATGGTCTTCGAAGTGGAGGGCGCTGCGCCTGCCGCAGCTCCGGCTCAGGCTGCTGCTCCGGCAGCTGCTGCCCCGGCTCCGGCGGCTAAACCGGCTGCTGCTCCTGCGGCGAAAGCGGAAGGCAAATCTGAGTTTGCTGAAAACGACGCTTACGTTCATGCGACACCGCTGATTCGTCGCCTGGCGCGCGAATTCGGCGTCAACCTGGCGAAAGTGAAAGGCTCCGGTCGTAAAGGCCGTATCCTGCGCGAAGACGTTCAGGCTTACGTGAAAGACGCGGTGAAACGCGCTGAAGCTGCGCCTGCCGCTGCCGCCGGTGGTGGTCTGCCGGGCATGCTGCCGTGGCCGAAAGTGGACTTCAGCAAGTTTGGTGAAGTGGAAGAAGTTGAGCTGGGCCGTATCCAGAAAATCTCTGGTGCTAACCTGAGCCGTAACTGGGTCATGATCCCGCACGTTACGCACTTCGACAAAACCGATATCACCGATCTGGAAGCCTTCCGTAAGCAGCAGAATGCTGAAGCTGAGAAGCGCAAACTGGACGTGAAATTCACCCCGGTTGTCTTCATCATGAAAGCGGTTGCCGCTGCGCTTGAGCAGATGCCACGCTTCAACAGCTCGCTGTCCGAAGATGCACAGCGTCTGACGCTGAAGAAATACATCAACATCGGGGTGGCGGTTGATACGCCGAATGGTCTGGTTGTTCCGGTCTTTAAAGATGTGAACAAGAAGAGCATTACCGAGCTGTCTCGTGAACTGACGGTTATCTCTAAGAAAGCGCGTGATGGTAAGCTGACGGCTGGCGAAATGCAGGGCGGTTGCTTCACCATCTCCAGCATCGGTGGCCTGGGGACAACCCACTTCGCGCCGATTGTTAACGCGCCGGAAGTGGCTATCCTCGGGGTGTCCAAATCCGCGATGGAACCGGTGTGGAATGGTAAAGAGTTTGTACCGCGTCTGATGATGCCTATCTCTCTGTCCTTCGACCACCGCGTGATCGATGGTGCTGATGGTGCGCGCTTTATCACCATCATCAACAACATGCTGAGCGATATTCGCCGCCTGGTGATGTAAGCGAAAAGCCGGCCTGACGGCCGGCTTTTTTCTGGTAATCTTGTCTTCGTTTCGGGGTTATCAGCAACAAAGGACAAAATCGTTTGCCGTTTGTTGTTTCAAAATTGTTAACAATTTTGTAAAATGCAGGCGGATAGAACGTCCCGGTGGACATGGGCGTAATTTACACAAAAAAATTCGAGTTGCGTCAAGGCGGCAAGGGAGTGAATCCCTGGAGCGTACAAGCGGTACGTGACCGGGGTGAGCGAGCGCAGCCAACGCAGAGGCGGCTTGAAGGATGAAGTGTATAACAATAGCGTCAGACCCGCCGGATACAAACTACAGAGGTCATGATGAGTACTGAAATTAAAACTCAGGTCGTGGTACTTGGGGCAGGTCCTGCAGGCTATTCTGCTGCCTTCCGTTGCGCTGATTTAGGTCTGGAGACCGTCATCGTAGAACGTTACAGCACCCTCGGCGGTGTTTGCCTGAACGTCGGCTGTATCCCTTCTAAAGCACTGCTGCACGTTGCTAAAGTTATCGAAGAAGCGAAAGCGCTGGCCGAGCACGGCATCGTTTTCGGCGAACCGAAAACCGACATTGACAAGATCCGCACCTGGAAAGAAAAAGTCATCACTCAGCTGACCGGTGGTCTGGCTGGCATGGCCAAAGGTCGTAAAGTGAAGGTGGTTAACGGTCTGGGTAAATTCACCGGCGCTAACACCCTGGAAGTGGAAGGTGAAAACGGTAAAACCGTGATTAACTTCGACAATGCGATCATCGCAGCGGGCTCCCGTCCGATTCAGCTGCCGTTCATTCCGCACGAAGATCCGCGCGTATGGGACTCCACCGATGCGCTGGAGCTGAAATCCGTACCGAAGCGTATGCTGGTTATGGGTGGCGGTATCATCGGTCTGGAAATGGGTACCGTGTACCATGCGCTGGGTTCAGAGATCGACGTGGTTGAAATGTTCGACCAGGTGATCCCGGCTGCCGACAAAGACGTGGTTAAAGTCTTCACCAAACGCATCAGCAAGAAATTCAACCTGATGCTGGAAACCAAAGTGACTGCCGTTGAAGCAAAAGAAGACGGTATCTATGTTTCCATGGAAGGCAAAAAAGCCCCGGCTGAAGCACAGCGTTATGACGCGGTGCTGGTCGCTATCGGTCGCGTACCGAACGGTAAAAACCTTGACGCAGGCAAAGCGGGCGTTGAAGTTGACGAACGCGGCTTTATCCGCGTTGACAAGCAGCTGCGTACCAACGTGCCGCACATCTTCGCTATCGGCGATATCGTCGGTCAGCCGATGCTGGCGCACAAAGGCGTTCACGAAGGTCACGTTGCCGCCGAAGTTATCTCCGGTCTGAAGCACTACTTCGACCCGAAAGTGATCCCGTCAATCGCCTACACCGAGCCAGAAGTTGCCTGGGTTGGCCTGACCGAGAAAGAAGCGAAAGAGAAAGGCATCAGCTACGAAACTGCCACCTTCCCGTGGGCAGCGTCTGGCCGTGCGATCGCTTCTGATTGCGCAGACGGTATGACCAAACTGATCTTCGACAAAGAGACCCACCGTGTTATCGGCGGCGCGATTGTCGGCACCAACGGCGGCGAGCTGCTGGGTGAAATCGGTCTGGCTATCGAAATGGGTTGTGACGCAGAAGACATCGCGCTGACCATCCACGCGCACCCGACTCTGCACGAGTCCGTTGGCCTGGCGGCAGAAGTGTTCGAAGGTAGCATCACCGACCTGCCGAACGCGAAAGCGAAGAAAAAGTAAGTTTTTCTTTCCGGCAAAATGCAAAAGCGGCTCTGAGAGCCGCTTTTTTTATGCCCGATGTTTAGAACTGTGTCTGCGTTAATAAATCGGCACATCTTATAGATACATTGAAAATAATTACGCCATAAACTTATAGGTAGTTAACTATCTGGTGAGGTGTATTATGAAACTCGTTTTAACAACAGCCCTGTTTGCCGCCACCCTGGCTTCTGCTGCGGCTTGCGCCGCAGATCCTGCCATTCCCTGGGCCGACAATAGCGGTGGTACGGAAAACACCCATATCGCAGCCATGGGTCAGAACCTGAATGCACAGCATCAGGCGATCAGCAAAACCACGGAAGGCGTATGGGCGGCGAACTCGGGCAGTATTCACAGTGATGAGGCGGCCTTAAGCAGCAGTAAACCAGCCTTCAGCGGCTATCCACAGCTGATGCCGCATCAGGGCTAAACGTCGTCAGATGAGGAACCCGCCCGGCGGCATACGGATGCGCCGGGCAGGGGGTTATTGCTCAATAGCCTGCCACTTTTCGTCTGGCGTAAAGCGGGTAATCGCCTGCACTAACGTCGCCGTATCCTGACCCAGATTTGCCTGATAAACGCGATCGCGTCGATCGATCATAAAGCTCATCACGCCGGTTTCACCCCATGCAACGGGCCACGCCAACAGGGCGACCGTCTGCTTGTCACCGTCGTGGATAAGGCGGAAACGGTAGCCGTGATAGCCTTCGCCCGGTTCGACGGGGCTAAAGGCTGGCCCCAACGGGCTCGGCTCTTCGCCGGGTTCAGTTGGCCAGTACAGACCGTCTTTTTTCCCCGGAGTACTGAACAGCTTTTTGGCGTAGCGCTGGAAGTGCTGGTAATACTCATTTTGCGCGTCAACGTAGGCGTGCATCGCCTGAATTGCCGACAGCTCGTTACGGCCGATTTCCCGCGTCTGGATCTCATCCGCCGCCTGCGCCATATCGAAGTGCCAACCCTCGGCTGTTTTCAGCATCGGTATCGGCAGCTGCCACGCTTCCCGGCCTACGTTGAGGTGAGCCATGTCCCCCTGCTCGACAATCTTATGGCCGACTTTCCAGTCGCGAAGAAAACGGGCGACGGCTTCCGGGTCTGCCTCTCGCTGCGGCAGGTACTGACGCCAGTCCTCCCCCAGCAGGTCGTTGAGCGCCGTCTCGTTTTGTGTCGAAACGGCGTCCGCCAGCGCGGTGGCGGCCTTCTCCGGGGTGGCAAAATACTGTTGGCCAAAAACGGGCAGGGCAAAAAGCGCCAGCCAGCCAGAAATCAGGACTTTTTTCATGACCGCTCCTTAGCGATGACGCAGTTCGCGATGTTGACCGGTGCGCTGTTGCGCCGCCGCACGCTGGTTAGTGTTGAGGTGCGCCGTATTCCGGCTCTGGGTGCCCCGCTGGCGCTGGGCCTCCCACGATGGCGACCGGCTGTCGTTGCCGCTGAACGCATTCGAACGAACATTCTGCACTCTCTGCTGGCGCTGCGGCGGCGTTGCGTTGGTGCGGCGCTGTTGAACCTGCGACTTTGCCGTATCGCGATGCTGTTGCTGCTGCGCCGTCGGGTTCTGGACGTGCGATTTTGCCTTTTCCCGCCGCTGCTGTTGGGCCGCCGAATTTTGTTGCTTCTGCTTCGCCGCTGCGCGGTTTTCCGGGGTGTCGTAGCCCCGGTAGTTGCTGCGCTGGGTAATTTTGTTGAGCTGCTGTGAGGCCGCCTGGCGCTGGGAATCCCTGTTGCCTGCCGTCGCCACTCCACCCGCGGTCAGACCTTTGGCCGCGCCGTTGTGAGTGCTGTGCTGGAACTGGTCGAGCGCCGCCTGACGTTGGTTGGTCAGGTTCGCCGGAGTGCGTTGCGTGGCGCTCAGGCCGCCGGGAACGTTGGTCTGGTGGAAACGCTGCGCCACGTTATTGTTCGGGTACGGCACGTTGTTGCGGAACGCCGGGTTGTGCTGCCAGCCGGCGTTGTTGCCGTCAAAGCGCTGCTTGTTGAAATGGTTGTAGTTATCGACGTCGATATTGATATTGTTGTTCCCGCCGCCATGGTAGCCGCCGTGATCCCAGTCATCGTCGTGATGATAGTCATCATCCCAGTCGATGCTGCTGAACAGCGCATAGGTGGTGGCTACCCCCAGGCTGAAACCAAGACCGTTGACGAAGCTATCGGTAAACTGTTCGCCCGGTGTTGGCGGCAGATAGACCGGCGGGTAAGTCGTGTTCGGCCAGGTGCCATAAACCGTATTGGGGTTGTAGGTTGGCACATACACCACGTTCGGATCGGTAGATTCAATCTTGATGATTTCGGTGGTGGGCGCAGGCTCGACTACCGTGGTGGTTTTCACCGTTGTCGTGGCGGCGGAAGTCGTCGGTGGCGGCGTCACTTTGCTCGTGGTCACCTTCTGCTGCGGCGACGATTTCAGCGTCCCGGTTTGCTGGGCGATGGCACGCAGTTTCTGCACCGAATTCATTACGTCCTGTGGCTGCGCGAGAAACGCGTTACCCAGGTCCTGCACCCACTGCGGATTTTCACCCATCAGCGACAGCAGCGCCGGGAAGGCGACCAGCGATTTCACGCTGGGATCCCACGGCTGGTTCGCCACGGCCTGCACGGCGGCGTCCCCCTGCATCGTTGGGTTATCCTGCGACCACTGGACGGCCTGCAGGACGTTGCTCGGATAGGTCGACGCCATTAACACCTGCGACAGCAGGTTATCCGGGTAAAGGGCGACGGGGGCGACCCACCGATCGATTTGCGCCGCCGTGTAGGTGGCAGCGACCGGTTGCGCCGTCGGAGCGGCGGGCTCAACGGCAGCGGGAGCGGCGGGTTGGGCGGGTTGGGCGGCAGGAGCGGGCGCGGGCGGCGTTTCTGCGGCGCGGCTTGTGACGTACAGAGCGCCAGAGGCGGCTAATAGCCCTGCACTGCACACCAGGGCAATCACGTGGGGTTTCAAAGGTCGTATCATGTTAGCTCCCGGCGCTATAGTGGGCCCGTTTCCACTGAGTATCGCCGAAAATAGCGCTCGCGACGGAGTATAAGCAGGTCTATTTTTGATTTTTGATGATTGTTGGGATTTTGCTCAGTTTTCTGTAACAGAATTAAATTTATATCCCGGGAAATGTACGTAAAGCCTGTAAAATCCTGCCCTTAACGATTCAGCTAAATTTTAATGTTGCTTTTTTGTAAACAGATTAACACCTCGCCAAAATCCTGCTATGCTGCCGACGCGGTATCGGGCATTTACCCTACAAACTGCTGTCTCACAGGAGCGTGAAGAGAATCGCCTACCGCATTTTACAATGAGAGCGAGGAGAACCGTCGTGCTAGAAGAATACCGTAAGCACGTAGCTGAGCGTGCAGCCGTTGGGATTGTTGCCAAACCCTTAGATGCAACCCAAATGGCCGCGCTGGTAGAACTGCTGAAGAGCCCGCCTGCGGGTGAAGAAGAATTCCTGTTAGACCTGTTAATCAACCGTGTACCGCCGGGCGTCGACGAAGCCGCCTATGTTAAAGCCGGATTCCTTGCCGCTATCGCCAAAGGCGAAGCGACCTCCCCACTGGTTACCCCTGAAAAAGCCGTTGAACTGCTGGGCACCATGCAGGGCGGTTACAATATTCACCCGCTGATTGATGCACTGGACGATGCTAAACTGGCGCCGATCGCCGCCAAAGCGCTGTCCCATACCCTGCTGATGTTCGATAACTTCTACGACGTAGAAGAGAAAGCCAAAGCGGGTAACGAGTACGCTAAACAGGTTATGAAATCCTGGGCTGACGCCGAGTGGTTCCTGAACCGTCCGCAGCTGGCTGAGAAAATCACCGTTACCGTATTCAAGGTTACCGGCGAAACCAACACCGATGACCTGTCTCCGGCACCAGATGCCTGGTCCCGCCCGGATATCCCGCTGCACGCGCTGGCGATGCTGAAAAACGCCCGTGAAGGTATCGAGCCGGACCAGCCGGGTTCCGTTGGCCCGATTAAGCAAATTGAAGCGCTTCAGCAAAAAGGCTTCCCGCTGGCCTACGTCGGTGACGTGGTGGGTACAGGCTCTTCGCGTAAATCCGCCACCAACTCGGTGCTGTGGTTTATGGGCGACGATATCCCGAACGTGCCGAACAAGCGCGGCGGCGGTCTCTGCCTCGGCGGCAAAATTGCACCTATCTTCTTCAATACCATGGAAGATGCGGGCGCGCTGCCAATTGAAGTGGACGTGAACAACCTGAATATGGGCGACGTGATTGACGTTTACCCGTTCAAAGGCGAAGTGCGTAACCACGAAACCAACGAACTGCTGGCAAGCTTCGAGCTGAAAACCGATGTGCTGGTTGATGAAGTCCGCGCCGGCGGCCGTATTCCGCTGATCATCGGTCGCGGCCTGACCACGAAAGCGCGTGAAGCGCTGGGTCTGCCGCACAGCGACGTATTCCGTCAGGCAAAAGACGTGGCGGAAAGCAGCCGCGGCTACTCGCTGGCGCAGAAAATGGTTGGCCGCGCCTGCGGCGTTGCCGGTATTCGTCCGGGCGCTTACTGTGAACCGAAGATGACCTCCGTTGGTTCCCAGGATACCACCGGTCCGATGACCCGTGATGAACTGAAAGACCTGGCGTGCCTTGGTTTCTCTGCCGACCTGGTGATGCAGTCCTTCTGCCACACGGCGGCCTATCCGAAGCCGGTTGACGTCACCACGCACCATACGCTGCCAGACTTCATTATGAACCGTGGCGGTGTTTCTCTGCGCCCGGGCGATGGCGTTATCCACTCCTGGCTGAACCGTATGCTGCTGCCGGATACCGTCGGTACCGGTGGTGACTCTCATACCCGTTTCCCGATTGGTATCTCCTTCCCGGCGGGCTCTGGTCTGGTGGCCTTTGCCGCCGCGACCGGCGTCATGCCGCTGGATATGCCGGAATCGGTGCTGGTTCGCTTCAAAGGCAAGATGCAGCCGGGGATCACCCTGCGCGATCTGGTCCATGCGATCCCGCTGTACGCGATTAAGCAGGGGCTGCTGACCGTTGAGAAGAAAGGGAAGAAAAACATCTTCTCCGGACGCATTCTGGAAATTGAAGGTCTGCCGGATCTGAAAGTTGAGCAGGCGTTTGAGCTGACCGATGCTTCCGCAGAACGTTCTGCTGCCGGCTGTACCATTAAGCTGAATCAGGAACCGATCGTTGAGTATCTGAACTCCAACATCGTCCTGCTGAAGTGGATGATCGCAGAAGGCTACGGCGATCGCCGTACGCTGGAGCGTCGCATCCAGGGGATGGAAAAATGGCTGGCGGATCCGCAGCTGCTGGAAGCGGATGCCGATGCCGAGTATGCCGCGGTGATCGATATCGATCTGGCGGATATCAAAGAGCCTATCCTGTGTGCGCCGAACGATCCGGACGATGCGCGTCTGCTGTCCGACGTGCAGGGTGAGAAGATTGACGAAGTCTTCATCGGTTCCTGCATGACCAACATCGGCCACTTCCGTGCCGCCGGTAAGCTGCTGGACAGTCACAAAGGCCAGCTGCCAACTCGCCTGTGGGTGGCTCCGCCAACCCGTATGGATGCGGCACAGCTGACTGAAGAAGGCTACTACAGCGTGTTTGGTAAGAGCGGTGCGCGTATCGAAATCCCTGGCTGTTCCCTGTGTATGGGTAACCAGGCGCGCGTGGCGGACGGTGCGACGGTGGTTTCCACTTCAACCCGTAACTTCCCGAACCGTTTAGGCACCGGCGCTAACGTCTATCTGGCCTCTGCGGAGCTGGCTGCGGTCGCTTCCCTGCTCGGCAAACTGCCGACGCCGGAAGAGTACCAGACCTTCGTCGCTCAGGTCGATAAGACCGCGGCGGATACCTATCGCTATCTGAACTTCAACCAACTGGAACAGTACACTGATAAAGCGGATGGTGTGATTTTCCAGACCGCGGTATAAGCGAATCTTGCTGCTCAAAGCCACTCTTCGGAGTGGCTTTTTTATTGCTGCGCTAAAGGTACGCCGATTGCCGTCGGCATCGGGCAAAGGCGCAGGGATTTGACGCCGGCAGAGCTGCATCGGGTAAAGAAAGGGGGGAATAATGCCCGCCGGTTGGCGGTAAGATGACCGGTTAACTGACCGAGGCGCTTTTATTTGCTGTTGCTCTATCTGGTCCACTTTTTTTCTGCCCGGGTGCTGCGATAATTACCCTATGGGTACAATGTAGCGGTGACGCATTGCCCTTGCAGAGGAAGACACTATGGATTACGAATTTCTGCGCGATATTACCGGAGTGGTAAAGGTGCGAATGTCGATGGGCCACGAGGTGGTGGGGCACTGGTTTAACGAAGAGGTGAAAGATAACCTCGCCCTGCTGGATGAAGTGGAACAGGCCGCGCGCACTGTAAAAGGCAGCGAGCGTTCCTGGCAGCGTGCCGGACATGAATACACGCTATGGCTGGATGGCGAAGAGGTGATGATTCGCGCCAATCAGCTGGAGATTTCAGGTGATGAAATCGAAGAGGGAATGAGCTACTACGACGAAGAAAGCCTCTCTCTGTGCGGCGTTGAGGATTTTTTACAGGTGGTGGCCGCGTACCGCGAGTTTGTCAGCAAAGCCTGACCCCCTTCATGCATTCACGCCGGGAGCCGAACTCCCGGCTTTTTTTTTGCCCTGACTGATTATAATCATTTTGCCACTGCGATCGCGCGCTATGCGGCCGCTATTGACCGGGCGCCGCTTGCCGGTGTTAGTGTAGTGGCAACCGACGTCGATCGCTCGCAGGCGGTACAGAACGCGCTCAAAGAGCAGAACGTTACCCTCAGACGGGTTCAGCCCGAGTCACGGCGCCCGCAGGCGCCGTCGGATGTTCAGATGGCAGGGATATTTCTGGCGTAGTAAATTTCCCGCATCTCTTTCCACAGGAGATCGGTGATGGACTTGCGCTCTTCTGCGCTGAGATCTTCGGGTCTGGTGTGGAACATGTAGTGCTTCAGATCGAACTCTTTCAGCAGCATCTTGGTGTGGAAGATATTTTCCTGGTAGACATTGACGTCCACCATGTCATACAGCGCTTTCATGTCCTCGGACATAAAGTTCTGAATGGAATTGATTTCATGGTCAATGAAGTGCTTCATACCATTGATATCACGGGTAAAACCGCGGACGCGATAATCAATAGTGACAATGTCAGATTCCAGCTGGTGGATAAGATAATTCAGCGCGTTAAGCGGTGAGATAACCCCGCAGGTGGAGACTTCGATGTCGGCACGGAAGGTGCACAGTCCGCCCTCCGGATGGCTTTCCGGGTAGGTATGCACGCAGATATGGCTTTTGTCGAGGTGGGCGACTACGGCTTCCGGGAGCGGGCCCGGGTGTTCGCTCTGGTCGATAAGCTGTGGGTCAACGGGTTCTTCACTGACCAGGATCGTCACGCTGGCGCCCTGAGGTTCATAATCCTGGCGAGCAATGTTCAGAATATTGGCGCCGATGATCGAGCAGGTCTCTGACAAAATCTCGGTCAGACGGTTGGCGTTATAGAGTTCATCGATATAGGCGATGTAGCCATCGCGCTCCTCTGCCGTTTTGACATAGCAGATATCGTAAATACAAAAACTCAGGCTCTTGGTCAGGTTGTTAAAGCCATGCAGCTTCAGTTTTTTCAATTTAGTTCACCCCCTTACTGAGAATCGCTGGCGGACAGCGCATCCTGTAAATATTGCGGTAGGGCAAATGCCGCCTTGTGAATAGCCGGATTATAGTAACGGCACTTCAGGTTCGCTTTGTGAAAACGCGCCTGGATAATTTCATTGGACAGGTCGCGCAGGGCATCATTATCGGTCGCCCATGCGAAGGTCATAATGCCGCCATAGTAGGTCGGAATCGCGGCCTGATAGAAGCTGACATCGCTGAAATAGTGGCCGAGCTTGCGGTGGCTGTCGATCGCTTCATCCTGCTGCAGGAAGCAGACGCCGTTTTGGGCAACAAAAATACCGCCGGGATTCAGGCAGCGTTTGCAGCCTTCGTAAAAGGCCGAGGTGAACAGGCTCTCGCCGGGACCGATAGGGTCGGTGCAGTCGGAGATGATCACATCAAACGTTTGCGTCGTCTGGTTAACAAAATTGACGCCATCGTCAATCACCAGCGTAAAGCGCGGATCGTCATAGGCGCCCGCATTGTGATTTGGCAGATACTGGCGGCAGAACGAGACCACGCCAGCGTCGATTTCGACCATGGTGATGGTTTCGATGGTGCTGTGACGAGAGACTTCTCGCAGCATTGCGCCGTCACCGCCGCCGATGATCAGCACGTGTTTTGCCTGGCCGTGGGCCATCAGCGGGACATGGGTCATCATCTCATGATAGATAAACTCATCGCGTTCGGTGGTTTGTACCACGCCGTCCAGCGCCATCACGCGGCCAAAGGCTGCGTTCTCAAAAATGATCAAATCCTGGTGATCGGTCTTTTCGTGATACAGCACATTATCAACCGCAAAATACTGACCGAAATGGTCGTGCAGTGTTTCATGCCACAGATTGTTATCAGCCACGGGCGGATTCCTCCATTGTGAACATCCGGTACACTCGAAAAAACGAGCGCAACATCATAGCCAACTATAGATGATGATGCACGGCGGATATTTCAGCCGTTCGCATGGCGCAGGGCTGAATAGCAGGAATATTGCCGGGCTGCGGGATGGGGGGAGCAGGCCACCTTGTACAGGCGGCGGGATTGCGACTGGGCCCGACGGGTGGCCTATTTAACGTAAGCGAGCAGGCTCAGCGAATCGCGGGCCAGCGCCTTGCATTTTTTCGTGGTGGGGATTTTGATACCGCTGAGATCGCGGTAGCTGTCTTCACCGAGCGCCTTCATATTGAAGCTGTCATAGTTGCTCAGATCCCATTGGTTCTGTTGAGCAAAAAAGACCAGCGCGCGACGAATTTGGGTATTCGGCAGATTCTGGTAACCGCAGTCGTTTTTCAGGAAGACAAATACCGCCGTTAAATCAGCCATATCTTCCGCTTCGGACTCGCTTAACGCATAGCTATTGGCGGATAGAGCAAGCAGGCTGCCGAGCACTATTGTTCTGAAAAGCGTCTTCATTTTCTCTACCATTGAATCACGGACGCTCAAAGTTAGCATACTTCTTTACACTACGTAGAGCTTTATTCTTACTCTTCTGCTTGACCTTCCTGTTGGTGGAAGGTTTAAGCTCAAAAGTTCACCAGCAGAATAAAAAGGATGTGAAAATGCAACGTCGTGAATTTATCAAATTAACCGCAGCGGCCGGCGTATTCAGCGCGCTGCCGCTCTGGAGCCGTTCGGTTTTCGCCGCCAGCCGCCCGGCTCTGCCGGTGCCTAATCTGCTGACCGCCGACGCACGTAATCGCATCACATTAACGATCCAGGCCGGAAAAACGCAGTTTGGTCCGCATCAGGCGACCACCTGGGGTTATAACGGCAATCTGCTGGGGCCGGCGCTGAAGCTCAAAAAAGGGGAGGCGGTGACCGTGGATATTCACAACCGCCTGGCCGAAGAGACGACCGTTCACTGGCATGGGCTGGAGGTGCCGGGTGAGGTCGACGGCGGTCCACAGGGGATCATTGCGCCAGGCGCCTCCCGCAGCGTGAATTTTACTCCCAGCCAGCGGGCCGCCACCTGCTGGTTCCACCCGCACCAGCATGGAAAAACCGGTCGCCAGGTGGCGATGGGGCTGGCGGGGCTGGTACTGATTTCTGATGAAGAAAGCGAGCAGCTGCTGCTGCCGAAGCAGTGGGGGATCGATGACGTACCGGTGATTGTGCAGGATAAGCGTTTTACCGCTGCCGGGGAGATTGATTATCAGCTCGACATGATGAGCGCGGCGGTCGGCTGGTTTGGCGATACCTTACTGGCGAACGGGGCACTCTATCCTGAACACGCCGCGCCGCGCGGCTGGCTTCGCTTGCGTTTACTGAACGGTTGTAACGCCCGCTCGCTGAATTTCTCCACCAGCGATAACCGGCCGATGTACGTTATCGCCAGCGACGGTGGACTGCTTGCCGAGCCGGTGAAGGTCACCGGGCTGCCGGTATTAATGGGTGAGCGCTTTGAAGTTCTGGTGGATACCCGCGATGGTAAAGCCTTCGACCTGATCACCTTGCCGGTGAGCCAGATGGGGATGGCGATCGCGCCGTTCGACAAGCCGCAGCCGGTCTTGTGCATCCAGCCGCTGACGATCCAGGCATCCGGCACACTGCCGGATTCTTTGGTCAGCATGCCGGCGCTGCCGTCGCTGGAGGGGCTGACACAGCGCACGCTCCAGCTGTCGATGGATCCGATGCTGGACATGATGGGAATGCAGGCGCTGATGCAAAAATATGGCGATCAGGCGATGTCCGGCATGAACCACGGTAGCATGATGGATCACGGCAATATGGGGCACGGCATGATGGGCAATATGAGCGACAAGGGGCAGATGAATCATGGCGATATGGGGAACATGAACCACGGCGGCATGGGACAGATGAACCACGGTGCCGACGGTTTCGATTTCCATAATGCTAACCGGATCAATGGCAAAGCCTTTGATATGAATCTCCCGATGTTTGCCGCGGCAAAAGGGCAATATGAGCGTTGGGTGATTTCCGGCAAAGGCGACATGATGCTGCACCCGTTCCATATTCACGGTACCCAGTTCCGTATTCTGTCGGAGAATGGCGCTGCGCCTGCCGCGCATCGTTCAGGCTGGAAAGATACCGTACGGGTTGAGGGGGGCGTCAGTGAAGTGCTGGTGAAGTTCGATCACGAGGCGTCGAAAGAGCATGCCTATATGGCGCACTGCCATCTGCTGGAACATGAAGATACCGGCATGATGCTCGGCTTTACGGTCTAGTTCCCCTTCGCAGGGGATATTATGCACGCGTAAAAAAAGGCCCGGTGTTCACCGGGCCTTCTGTTTTGTTACTGCGTTTTTGCCTGGGGCTTATTTCGCCTCATCAGGCAGTGCATAGGCGACGATATAGTCCCCCATCTTCGTGCCAAACGAGCCGTGGCCGCCTGCGGCGATGACCACATACTGTTTGCCATTCACTTCATAGGTCATTGGCGTCGCCTGGCCGCCTGCCGGCAGACGGGCCTGCCACAGTTTTTCACCGTTGCTCATGTTGTATGCGCGCAGGTAGTTATCGGCGGTAGCGCCAATAAACAGCACGTTGCCGGCGGTGGAGATCGGGCCGCCAAGCATCGGCATACCAAGGTTAAACGGCAGCTGGACCGGCATCGGGAACGGCAGGCTATCCTGCGGCGTACCGATACGTTTTTTCCATACCACTTCGTTGGTCTTCAGATCCAACGCGGAGATGTAACCCCAGGCCGGCTGTTTGCACGGCAGGCCAAACGGCGACAGGAAGGCGTTGAGGGTCACGCCGAACGGTACGCCATACTGCGGCTGGATACCGGATTCGGTACCGGAACCTTTCGCGTCTTTCGGCGGCTCCATCGGATTGCCCGGGCCGCGTGGGATCAGTTTCGATACAAACGGCAGCGCCATTGGGTTGGCGATGGCCACCTGGCGGTTCGGGTCAACGGAAATCCCGCCCCATTCAAACATCCCCAGGTTACCCGGGAAGACCAGCGTGCCTTGTTCTGACGGCGGGGTGAAGATGCCTTCATAACGCAGCTGGTGGAAGATCACGCGGCACACCAGCTGATCGAACATGGTGGCGCCCCACATATCCGCGCCGGTCAAATCTTTCTTCGGACGGAAGCTCAGGTCGGAGAATGGCTGAGTTTTAGAGACATAATCGCCTTTCGCTGCCCCCTGAGGAACCGGTTTTTCCGGTGCCGGGACGACCAGTTCGCCGTTACGACGGTCAAGGACGAAGATATTACCGGTTTTGGCCGGTGCGTAGATGACCGGAACGGTTTTACCGTTAACGTCGATATCCGCCAGCGTAGGCTGAGACGGCATATCCATGTCCCACAGATCGTGGTGAACGGTCTGATAGCTCCATACCAGTTTACCGGTGGTCGCGTTCAGCGCCACGATAGAGCTGGCGTAGCGTTCCTGCTCCGGCGTACGGTTACCGCCCCAGATATCCGGAGTGGTCACGCCCATCGGCAGGTACACGAGGTCCAGCTTCGCATCATAGGCCGCAGGCGCCCAGGAGTTAGGGGAGTTCAGCGTGAAGTGATGTTCATCATCCGGAATGGCGTTCGGATCTTTCGCGCCCGGATCGAAGACCCACAGCAGTTTACCGGTGTTGACATCAAAGCCGCGAATGACGCCCGATGGTTCGCGCGTCGAGAAGTTATCGGTCACGGCACCGGCAATGATAATGGTGGTATCGGTCACGATCGGTGGCGACGTCGGTTCGTACATCCCCGGCGTGGTGACCGGCATGTTGGTCTGCAGGTTGAGAATCCCTTTGTTGGCAAAGGATTCGCACAGCTGGCCGTTGTCGGCGTTAATGGCGAACAGGCGACCATCGTTGACCGGCAGGATAATCCGGCGCGGACAGTTGGCGACGACATCTGCCGGCGCGTTGTCTGCTTTCGCTTCGTGATAAGAGACGCCGCGGCAGGTGACGTGCTGGAAGGACGGATCCGCGTTCAGCTGCGGGTCAAAGTGCCATTTTTCTTTCCCGGTAGCCGCATCAAGGGCAAACAGACGCTGATGGGCGGTACACAGGTACAGCATGTTCCCCACTTTAATCGGCGTCACTTCGTTGGTGATTTCACCCGGATCGTTGGGCTGCTTCAGGTCGCCGGTGCGGAATACCCAGGCTTCCTTCAGGTTTTTCACGTTATCGGCGTTGATTTGCTTCAGCGGTGAATAACGTTGGCCTTCCTGGTTACGGCCGTACGCCGGCCAGTCGCCATCGGCAACCGCGGAGATCGGCGCCGCAGGCGTCGCATCGGCATTCAGGGTACCGTTCACTTCCTGCGGATCGTTAAAACCGGCCCAGGTCAGGATACCGCCGCTGATCAGCAGGGCCACAACCAGACCGGCGACCGCGCCGGCCGATGGGATCGGCAGACGACGCCAGACAAAAGGTAAAATGAGCCAGATGCCGAAGAAGACCAGAATATCGCTACGCGGCGTAAGCGCCCAGAAGTCAAAGCCGACTTCCCAGACGCCCCAGATCATGGTGGCGAGAAGCAGCGCGGCATAGAGCCAGAGCGCTGCGCGTTTGCCCCGCAACAGCATCACGGTGACGGCCAGCATGACGAGGCCAGCAATAGGGTAATACCAGGAGCCGCCAATGGCCGCCAGCCATACCCCGCCAATAAGAAGATACAGGCCGCAGAACGCTGCAAAGAGAGCTGTCAGCGTCACGAGAAGCCGTGATTGTTGAGACTTTGTTTCTGCCATAGAAAGACACTCGGTTGTTTGTTAATTTTTTAATTGCAATTAATTATAGGATTTAACAAGTGTGATCGGAATCACAAAATGGGCTTTATTATTCCCTGCATCGCATATTTCTTTTTACTGGTATACTGCATAGCTTGCCGGTCAATGTCGGTGCATTCGCAGCGGTGTTGATGATTTATCTTAAGAATCAAATGGTTAGTTTAATGAAACATACTGTAGAAGTGATGATCCCGGAAGCCGAGATCAAAGCGCGTATCGCCGAACTGGGTCGTCAAATCAACGAATGCTACAAAGACAGCGGCAGCGAGATGGTGCTGGTGGGGCTGCTGCGCGGCTCATTTATGTTTATGGCCGATCTGTGTCGTGAAGTGCAGGTGCCGCATGAAGTCGATTTTATGACCGCCTCCAGCTACGGCAGCGGCATGTCGACGACCCGTGACGTTAAAATCCTGAAAGATCTGGATGAAGACATTCGCGGTAAAGACGTATTGATTGTGGAAGACATTATCGATTCCGGCAACACGCTGTCTAAAGTGCGTGAAATTCTCAGCCTGCGTGAGCCGAAATCTCTGGCTATTTGTACGCTGCTGGACAAGCCTAGCCGCCGTGAAGTGAACGTGCCGGTAGAGTTTGTTGGCTTTGCTATCCCGGATGAGTTCGTGGTCGGCTACGGGATTGATTACGCTCAGCGCTATCGCCATCTGCCGTACGTCGGCAAAGTGGTGCTGCTGGACGAGTAAGGTTTCATGCAACCCCGGACGATGGCGCACCGCGCTGCCGGGGTTTTCTGAAGCGGGCGGCTTACTTGTGGTTGACGTGTTTGCTCTTGAGGTTGGAAATTCCGTGGCGGTAGCGCTGTTCAAGGGTTTCGCGGCTGACGGCAGTCACATCAAGATCGCGTAACAGCCCGTCATGGATACCGTAGGCCCAGCCGTGGATGGTGACCTTCTGACCCCGCTTCCACGCCGACTGCATAATGGTCGAGTGGCCCAGGTTATAAACCTGCTCCATCACGTTCAGTTCACATAATGTATCCAGTCGACGCTCTTCAGGCATTTCGCCCAGCAGCGAACTGTGTTTGAACCAGATATCGCGAATATGCAGCAGCCAGTTGTCGATAAGCCCCAGCTCGGTGTTTTCTACTGCCGCCTGCACGCCGCCGCAGCCGTAGTGGCCGCAGATGATGATATGCTCGACTTCCAGCACGTCAACGGCATACTGCACCACGGAAAGACAGTTCAGGTCGGTATGAATCACCAGATTAGCGACGTTACGATGGACAAACAGTTCACCGGGCTCAAGGCCGGTTAACCGTTCCGCAGGAACACGGCTATCAGAACATCCAATCCACAGAAAGCGTGGCTTCTGCGCTTGTGACAATTTTGCGAAAAAGCCGGGGTCTTCTTCCACCAGCATTTTTGACCATAGTGCATTATTGCTGATGAGTGTATCTATATCATTCATGGACGTTTACGGCCTGTAACCAAGTAAGTGCGTTGGGCTAATATAGGTTAACCTCACTTTATTTAAAACAACCCATCGCGTGTCATGACACGAGAAGAGATATTTAATGACCATTGCTCTGGAATTAAAACAGCTCACCAAGACCTACCCCGGCGGGGTTCAGGCGCTTCGGGGAATCGATCTGCAGGTGGAAGCAGGGGATTTTTATGCGCTGCTCGGCCCTAACGGGGCGGGAAAATCCACCACGATTGGCATTATCAGTTCGCTGGTAAATAAAACCTCCGGTGAGGTCAACGTCTTTGGCTACGACCTGCAAAAGGACGTGGTGAACGCCAAGCGTCAGCTCGGGCTGGTGCCGCAGGAGTTCAACTTCAACCCGTTTGAAACCGTCCAGCAGATCGTCGTTCACCAGGCCGGCTACTACGGCGTGGAGCATAAAGAAGCGCTTCTGCGCAGCGAAAAGTACTTAAAACAGCTCGATCTGTGGGAAAAGCGCAACGAACGTGCACGGATGCTCTCCGGCGGGATGAAACGACGCCTGATGATTGCCCGCGCGTTGATGCATGAACCCAAACTGCTGATCCTTGATGAACCCACCGCAGGGGTGGATATCGAACTTCGCCGCTCGATGTGGGGGTTTCTCAAGGATTTGAACGATAAAGGCACCACCATCATCCTGACCACCCATTACCTGGAAGAGGCGGAGATGCTGTGCCGCAATATCGGGATTATTCAACGCGGAGAGCTGGTGGAAAACACCTCGATGAAGGCGCTGCTTGCCAAGTTGAAATCAGAAACGTTCATCCTTGATCTGGCGCCGAAAAGCCCGCTGCCGACGCTGGAAGGTTACCAGTATCGCCTGGTGGATACCTCCACGCTGGAAGTCGAAGTGCTGCGCGAGCAGGGGATTAACAGCGTATTTGCCCAGCTGAGTGCTCAGGGAGTTCAGGTGTTAAGTATGCGTAACAAAGCCAACCGGCTGGAAGAGCTGTTTGTCACGCTGGTGCATGACAGAAAAGGAGAATCAGCATGATGCAGCTTTATTGGGTCGCGCTGAAAAGCATCTGGGCCAAGGAAATTCACCGCTTTATGCGTATCTGGATCCAGACGCTGGTACCGCCGGTGATCACCATGACCCTCTATTTTGTCATCTTTGGCAATTTGATCGGCTCGCGGATCGGTGAAATGCATGGCTTTACCTATATGCAGTTTATTGTGCCGGGTCTGATCATGATGGCGGTCATCACCAACGCCTATGCCAACGTGGCCTCCTCGTTCTTCAGCGCGAAATTTCAGCGCAACATCGAAGAGCTGCTGGTGGCGCCGGTGCCGACGCACGTGGTCATCGCCGGCTATGTTGGTGGTGGGGTGGCGCGAGGGCTGTGCGTAGGGATTCTGGTTACCGCGATATCGTTGTTCTTCGTGCCGTTCCAGGTGCATTCCTGGCTGTTCGTTGGGCTGACGCTGATGCTGACCGCGGTCCTCTTCTCGCTGGCGGGTTTGCTGAACGCGGTTTTTGCCAAAACCTTTGATGATATCAGCCTGATCCCCACCTTCGTGCTGACGCCGCTGACCTACCTCGGCGGGGTATTTTACTCCCTGACCCTGCTGCCGCCATTCTGGCAGGCGCTGTCGCACCTTAACCCGATTGTTTACATGATCAGCGGCTTCCGCTACGGATTCCTCGGCATCAACGATGTTCCGCTGATGACGACTTTTGGCGTGCTGGTGGTGTTTATTGTTCTGTTCTACGCCCTGTGCTGGTATCTGATCCAGCGTGGACGCGGTCTGCGCAGCTAACCGCGGATCGGCAAATAGCGCCTGGCCGCCAGGCGAGGCGCTATCCGCTAATCTTGACTGCCATCACTCATCTGCGTCATCCCCTTTGTTACAGTGTTTCTCTGCTAAGGAGGCTGTCTATGTTGGGTTGGGTGATTACCTGTCATGATGAGAAGGCGGAGGAACTGCTGGATCGTCTGGAAAAAAAGTTTGGCCCGCTGGCGCAATGCCGGGCGGTAAATTACTGGCGTAATCTTAGCAGCAATATGTTGAGCCGGATGATGTGCGATGCGCTGCACGCCACGGACAGCGGCGATGGCGTGATTTTTTTGACCGACCACACCGGAGCACCTCCCTATCGCGTGGCGGCCCTGATGAGCCATAAACATACCCATTGTGAAGTGATCTCCGGTATCAGCTATCCATTACTGGAGCGTATGTATCTCCTGCGCTACACCCTGAGCAGCGAAGCGTTTCGCGAGGCGATCGTAAGCAGCGGAGGCCCGGTCGTCAGCAGCCTCTGGCACCAACAGCAAAAAAATCCGCCTTTCCGCCTGCGCCATGATGCGTTCGGGAATTAAGCATTGGTATTGATGCCGCTTTTGTTACAATGGCGGCTGATTTCTCTAGCGGTCCGACCTGCATGTTTGTCCGAATTGTTGCCCTGTTCCTTTTACTGACATCGCTCAGCGCTTCAGCCAGCCTGCTTAGCCAGCAGGGGACCCCCGCCCGCTATATGCAGACCACGGAAGATGCGGTTATCTGGGCGCAGGTCGGAAATGACGTGGTGAGCGTGGGGAACATTCGGGCCGGGCAAATTATCGCCGTGGTGCCGACGTCCGCCGATTATTATGAATTCAGCTTCGGTTTCGGCACCGGCTTTATCGATAAAGGCCACCTCGAACCGGTGCAGGGCAAGCAGCGGGTTGAAGACAATCTCGGCGATTTGCATAAACCGCTGAGCAACCAGAATCTGCTCACCTGGAAAGATACGCCGGTGTACGATGCGCCTTCCGTCGGCAGCGCGCCGTTTGGCACCCTGGCGAATAATCTGCGCTATCCCATTATCAGCAAGCTGAAAGACCGTCTCAACCAGACCTGGTTTCAAATTCGTATTGGTAACCGGCTGGCGTGGGTCAGCAGCCTGGATGCTCAGGAAGATCGCGGTATCCCGATGCTGACCTACCATCACATTCTGCGCGATGAAGAGAACACCCGTTTTCGCCACACCTCTACCACGACTTCGGTACGCGCCTTCAGCAACCAGATGACCTGGCTCCGCGACCGGGGCTACACTACGCTGACGATGTATCAGCTGGAAGGCTATCTGCGTAATAAAATCAATCTGCCGGCCCGCTCGGTGGTGATTACCTTTGACGATGGTCTGAAGTCGGTTAACCGCTACGCGTACCCGATTCTGAAGCAGTATGGCTTTCACGCGACGGCATTTATTATCTCATCGCGTGTCAAACGCCACCCGCAGAAATGGGAGCCGAAATCGCTGCAGTTTATGAGTGTTTCCGAGCTGAAGCAGATTCAGGACGTTTTTGATATACAGTCCCATACCCACTTCCTGCACCGGGTTGATGCCCTGCATCATCCGATTCTGTTGAGTCGCAGCTACCATAATGTGCTGTTCGATTTTGAGCGTTCGCGGCGCGCGCTTGCCCAGTTTAATCCGCACGTGCTGTATCTCTCTTATCCGTTTGGCGGCTATAACGCGACGGCTGTCAGGGCGGCGAACGACGCCGGTTTTCATATGGCGGTGACCACGGTGAGAGGGAAGGTGAAGCCGGGCGATAACCCGTTCTTACTAAAAAGACTCTATATTCTGCGGACCGATTCGCTGGAGACAATGTCGCGATTGATCAGCAATCAGCCGCAGGGATAAATGGTGCCGGTGATACGAAACCGGCCACCCCGCGAATAAATTCCTGACAAGGTGTTTCAGAGATCATCTTATTTATTTTCAGAATTTGTTGTCTGGCATGAAGTCCATTTTTATTTATGGTTATTTGATTTAATACGCCCACAATACAGGTAACAGCGCCATTAACTGCTTTCGGTACCGTACAGGTGTACTAATGAAGCCAATACAATACGTAATATTATGGTTTGGGCAAGCATTGCTGTTTACAGTTGTGTTTGTCCTGTTATACGTGCTGATACCAGAAATAAAGATGTACAGACTGATTACGGAATCAACAGGATTTATGTCTGATTTTACATGGGATAAGTATTATTTTTTGGCTCTTTGCGTTGCTTCCCTGCTCATCGTGGCAATAGTGGTTTATATAACGGTTTTAATTAAAAGGCGTTAATCCTGAACAGATTAACGCCTAATAAACTCTGTGCGTGTCTGGCGGGGATTTTCAGATGCGTACCTGATGTAACATCGCATCTTGATAGTGAATAGTTTGTGCATTATATATATATAATGTTTTGGTTATTTTCATTTCTAAACTGTCGCATAATTTCTTCCCGGATGGAATGATAAGCAACTGCTGAACTATTATATCAGTTCACTGTTTCCTTTTGTGATGATGAAGAGTATAGTAATTATATACATAGTTAACTATCTTACGAATATAATCCCCCGATTCAATGCTTCCTAATAACACCATTAGTGCTGTGATTGTTTTAAATAAAAATAATTTTGGTTCCGTTGGGTATTCAGCTATAAGGATTATCTCTATAAAAACCAAAAAGAACCACAAATTCACAACGCTTTTTTCAAGGCAATAGGGATACTTAAACATGCCTCCTCTTTTATAACACCATGGTTTATGTGAGAGTATATTTCTATAGATAAACTCCAGGATTACTCTGGTGCCAATGAAACTCTGAACTGTGATCAACATTCCCAAATAAATGTTTTTCTCTGAATATACATCGGCCTTCCATAAAATATTCATGGCAATAATTGGTGATAATAACGCATATGAGAAAGCTTCAATTTTTTTATATCTGTTCATATTTTTTTTCCAAAAAAAACGAGAAATTTGAACTAATTCAATTAATCGCATTTTAATTAGGTTTTCTCGGCGTGTAATTTATCTGTAAGGTTGCAAGTCAGATAATTATCAAATTACCAACAACAGCGCCTCACTCCTCCCAGAACACCGCTGATAACTCCGTCAGTTACCGCACTTCATCCCAATAGCCAAGGATATTTGGCCACCAAATAAATGATTTTAGAATCAAAATAAACACTGGGGCCAGTAATGTATTCTTTAATGTAATATTTTACCTATTACGATAAAAGTCGAAGTAGAGATAACTGATTAACAGATACAATGCCAGGGTTATCATCTTGAGAACAATAAGGCACATCATTCAGACAACAAAACACCACAGTCTTTTTATACATTAACCTTAGGTCATTACCCCTCCAGACTATAGATACTGATTATAATTTCAGTGGATCGTGAGGGAATGACTAATTCAGATGTTCCAAATAAAAAGATGGCCATCATAAAGTCAAAGGTCTTTCGCACTTAGTTATTAATTTTTGTTGTTACCGTTTTAATGTAGATATTTTTACATACTCAAAGATTGACTAAGATCAAACATAGGTCAGCAATTTAAAAAAACAAAAAAATTGATAAGTCAGTAAATTTAAGAGTGTGATTAACCATAAAATAAAAATATAAAGGCATTACGTGCTGATTAGTTATTATTCGTGAGTGCATTCAATTGAATAGCACCAAAATTTTTATGGTAATATAAATTTATAAATATTCATGAGATCTATTTAATTTGGTTGGGATGTTGCTGTTAATTATGGTTAAGGGTTTTTAATGATGAAGAAATTAAAGTGTAAATGTGGATCATCTCCGATTTCAGAATACCCATGCCATGATTTTATCGCATAGATCTTTTCCTTAATGGGAAAGGTAGTGAACAGTGAGGAGATGAGAATCAGCCAGTTAAATTAGGACGCGGAAAAGTATCAGAATCAATATAATTTTTTACTTTCCGGAATAGCTGCTGTGAATACAACTACACCTTTATCAGACCGGGTCCGCCTCGAGAGTGTAGGCTGGTCACTTTCCTGGCGAAATTTTTTCAATCGCGCCACATCGCCCGGCATCAAAGGATATGGGGGTTGTGCCGTGCAATACTTACCACAGACGTTCGATATGATTCACCGCGGAGAAGATCTGGCTGATAAAAATCCACCTGTGAATATTCTGCCACCAGTGAGTGGATGAAGCATTACGCTAAGGTGGTAGCGTAAAAGTTGGCCCGGTCCCCTGGCACAGGTTTACTTCAGAAAGGTGCTTCTTACTTTGACCGGCCATCCGGTGTGGTATCGCACCAATGGTCTTGATGGAGGTGGGAAGAGTGTGATGATGAGGTAATATTTATACCGTGATAAACGGTGCCCCGCCTGGGCGACGCACCGTCAGCTATCGGCTATCAGGCAACCTGTACCGGAATGGCTTTTGCCTGGCGCTTCATTTCGTTGTCGCCTTCAAAATAGGCCACTTTCGGCTGCCAGCGGCGGGCTTCTTCATCAGGCATGGTGACGAAGCTGGCAATAATCAGAATGTCACCCACGCTGGCGCAGTGCGCGGCAGCGCCGTTCACCGAAATGATTCGCGAGCCACGTTCGGCGGCAATGGCATAGGTGGAGAAACGGTTGCCGTTGGTCACGTTCCAGATGTGGATCGCTTCGTTTTCAAGAATACCGGACGCATCCAGAAAATCCTGGTCAATGGCGCAGGAACCTTCATAGTGCAGGTCGGCCTGCGTGACTTTAACGCGGTGGAGTTTACCCTGCAGCATATTACGAATCATGATGTCTACCTTTCTTCCCCTCCTGCTTCAGAGTGCAGGGTCGTGGCGGGCGAGCGACTTTCCCCTGATGGGGGACGGTAGTGCTCTTGCCTGCCGCCGGTCTGCAACCGGATTAGTCAGGGTCTATACCTTAATGATACGAAGCGGACATGACATCCGCTTTGAGTAAATGTCCGGCAATATTGCCAGATTTTTAACCCTTGTCTACTGACCCAGCTCGACGATGTGGTTATCGATCAACCGCGCCTGTCCCAACCATGCGGCCATCAGGATCACCGCACGTTTACTGGTTTCCGTCAGCTCCAGCAGCGTATCCGCATCCCGGATCTGGATATCGTCGGCGCGGAAGCCTTTCTCGTTCAGCTCCTGCCCGGCAAGGGTAATGATTTCATCCAGGTTACGTTCACCGGCGGCAAGCTTACCGGCGACGGCGCTCAGCACTTTATACAGGCCCGGCGCAATTTTACGCTGCTCTGCGGTGAGGTAGCCGTTGCGTGAGCTCAGCGCCAAACCATCTTTAGCACGAATAATCGGCACGCCGATTATCTCAATATCGTAACCCATGTCGGCAACCATTTTACGAATCAGCGCCAGCTGCTGGAAGTCCTTCTCGCCAAAGCAGGCGACATCCGGCTGGACCAGGTTAAACAGCTTGCTGACGATGGTCGATACGCCGCGGAAGTGGCCTGGACGACTGGCACCCTCGAGCATGGTCGACAGCCCCGGGACATCCACATAGGTCTGGTTTTCGGTACCGTGCGGATAGATCTCTGCCGGCGCGGGGGCGAAAACAAAATCCACCTTACGTTTGTTCAGCTTTTCGCAATCATCCTGCAGCGTACGCGGGTAGCGCGACAGATCGTCAGGGCGGTCGAACTGCATCGGGTTGACGAAAATAGTGACCACCACGACATCGGCGCTGGCTTTTGCGGTATCCACCAGCTGCATATGGCCGTCGTGCAGGTTGCCCATAGTGGGAACCAGCGCGATACGCTTACCTTCCTGGCGCAAACGGCGGATATGCTGGCGCAGCAGCGGCAGGGATTCAATAATCAGCACAACAAGACTCCTTAATGGAAACTGTGTTCTTCGCCCGGATAAACGCCGGACTCCACGTCGGCAATATACTGCCGCACTGCGGCGCGCATGTCGCCCGCTTCAGCCAGGAAATTTTTAGCAAATTTAGGAATATGGCCGCCGGTGATCCCGAAAGCGTCGTGCATCACCAGAATTTGACCATCGGTGACGTTGCCTGCACCAATGCCGATAACCGGAATGGTTAACGCCTCGGTAATACGCTGAGCCAGCTCGACCGGGACGCACTCAAGGACCAGCAGCTGTGCGCCTGCCGCTTCCAGTGCCAGCGCGTCGTCGAACAGCGCCTGCGCCGCATCGCCGCGGCCCTGCACTTTATAGCCGCCGAAAATATTGACCGACTGCGGGGTCAGGCCAAGGTGGCCGCAAACCGGCACCGCGCGTTCCGCCAGCATTTTCACCGTTTCCGCAAGCCAGGCGCCGCCTTCAAGCTTGACCATGTTAGCGCCCGCGCGCATCACGATGGCGGCGTTAGCAAAAGTCTGTTCCGGGGTGGCATAGGCCATAAACGGCAGGTCGGCGAGCAGCAGGCAATGGGGGGCGCCGCGACGTACCGCCTGGGTGTGATAGGCGATATCTTCCACGGTCACCGGCAAGGTCGAGTCGTGCCCCTGCACCGTCATGCCCAGCGAATCCCCTACCAGCATCACGTTGATCCCTTCATCGGCAAACAGCTTCGCAAAGCTGTAGTCATAGGCGGTGATGGTGGCGAAGCGCTGCTTCTCCTGTTTGCATTTCTGCAGCAGGGCGATAGTGGTCGGTTTCATAACGTTTCCTGATGATGAAAGTCATATTAACCGGCATTCTAACAGCAGCATTCAGAGGGGCAATGGTTTTAGGCAATCGATAACGACGATCGCCGTAATGGCTAACAATGGGGAAGGGGGAACGACCAGATTGCCGGCTTTTCGGCACCGAGGTTTTCCAGCACGTCACGCAAAGCGGTGCCATCGGGGAAATGGAGCGTCGGGGCAATCTCGTACAGCGGCCACAGCATAAAACCGCGGTTTTTCATATCGTAGTGCGGTACCGTCAGGCGCTCGCTGTTTATCACCGCATCGCCAAACAGCATGATATCGAGATCCAGCGTACGGGGGCCCCAGCGTTCGGCTTTGCGTTGACGGCCCTGCTGCAGCTCGATGCGCTGGGTATGATCCAGCAGGGCTTCCGCCTGCAGATGCGTGTCCAGGGCGACGGCGGCGTTGAGGTAGTCAGGCTGATCCTGCGGTCCCAGCGGCGGCGTGCGGTAAAAAGAGGAGACGGCGACCATCCGGCTGTCCGGAATGGCAGCCAGCGCCGTCACGGCAGCATTGACCTGCTCCAGAGGAGAGGCCAGATTGCTGCCGATCGCGATGTAGACGCGGGTCATGCGCCACCCTGACGCGGGGTGCGTTTGCGCGGGCGACGATGACGGCGGCGCGGCGCGGGTTCGTCATCGAGCTCGTTAAGCATCTCTTTTTGATCTGGCGGCGCGGCAACCTGGAACTCGCCCCACCATTTGGTCAGACGCTGCAGTTCGCCATTTTTCTCGGCGCCGGCACGCAGCTCCAGCAGATCGTAGGCGGCGCGGAATTTCGGATGTTCCATCAGCTTCCACGCGCGTTTGCCCTGGCGGCGGGACATGCGCAGCTGCAGCTGCCAGATATCGCGTACCAGCGTGGTAATACGCTTCGGAATGGCCAGCGTACGGCAGGCTTCATCCAGCACATCGTTCATTGCCAGGGCGAAAGCGTCGTTATAGGCCAGACCGCTCTCCTGGGTGATTTTCTGCGCCATTTCCAGCAGCGGATACCAGAACATGACCGCGAACAGGAACGCCGGGTTAACGCGCATATCGTTATGGATGCGGTTATCGGTATTCTTCAGCACCTGGGTAATGATGTGTTCCATCGGGCTATCGCCGCGCTCGGTAAAGTAGCGGGTGATGGTCGGGAACAGCGGCTGGAACAGGTTATATTCGCGCAGCAGCATGTAGGTATCATAGCCGTAGCCCGCCTGCAGCAGCTTCAGGACTTCTTCGAACAGACGCGCCGGAGGAACGTCATGGAGCAGTGCGGCAAGACGCGGAATCGGCTCGGCGGTTTCCGCGCTGATGTTCATATTGAGCTTGGCGGCAAAGCGCACAGCGCGCAGCATGCGGACCGGATCTTCGCGGTAGCGGGTTTCCGGATCGCCAATCAGGCGAATCATGCCCTCCTGCAGATCTTTCATGCCGCCGACGTAGTCGCGCACGGTAAAATCAGCCACGCTGTAATACAGGCTGTTAATGGTGAAGTCGCGACGCTGGGCATCTTCTTCGATCGAACCGAAGATGTTGTCGCGCAGCAGCATCCCGTTCTGGCCGCGCTGTGAAGTCACACGATCGGTGGTGTGTCCTTCATGGTGGCCGCGGAAGGTGGCGACTTCGATGATTTCCGGCCCGAACATCACGTGCGCCAGGCGGAAACGACGGCCCACCAGACGACAGTTGCGGAACAGTTTACGAACCTGATCCGGCGTCGCGCTGGTTGTCACGTCAAAATCTTTCGGTTTTTTACCGAGCAGGAGGTCACGTACGCCACCGCCGACGAGATAGGCTTCATAGCCCGCCTTGTTCAGTCGATAGAGCACCTTGAGGGCATTATCACTGATATCTTTGCGGGAAATTGCATGCTGTTCACGCGGGATAACCGTCATATGCGTTTGTTCAACGGCGGCTTCTGCGTCGCGCTCTTCACGGCTTAGCACCTTACGGCAAAAATTAGCGACTCGGGTAAAAATGTTGCACCTCGTAGTGTCAGACGGACTTCAGATCAAAATATTACTCTATGCATTTCGGGTTGCAGCAAGGCGGCAAACTTGTGAGTCCCAGGCGCATAGATCGCTATGTGACCGGGGTGAACAAGTGCACCAACGCAGGAGCAACTTGAAAGGCGACGAGAAAAATAGCGGCTAATCATAGCTCAGCGAGAGTCATTTGAGAATGCTGGATTTTTTGCGGGTCCCAGTTGGCTACCGCATTCTTCAGTAAATCCTCAATACTTAACGCTCGCCATTCCTGCTCAATATCCTGATTAAGAAACATTAACGCCCGCATAATTTCGGGACGCGGATCGCCCTCCGGCAGCGCCGGGGCGTGGTTTTGTTTGGAGAGTTTATTCCCCTGGGCATTCACTGCCAGCGGCAGATGGACATAGTCCGGAGCCTGCCAGCCAAAATGCTGATACAGCGAAATCTGGCGCACCGTCGGTTCGATAAGATCCGCCCCGCGGACGATTTCGCTGACCCCCTGGAAATGATCGTCCACCACCACCGCCAGATTATAGGCGAACAGACCGTCGCGGCGATGGATAATGAAATCTTCCCGCGCCAGCGCTTCATCGGCGACGAGGGTGCCGCGCAGACGGTCATAAAACGCGAGGACCGGGCGCGTCTGACGTAAGCGCAGGGCGGCGTCGTTTGCGCTAAGTCGTAAATCGCGGCAGTGGCCGTCATACACGCCGCCGACGGCATGAATACGGGCCCGGGTACAGGTGCAGTAATAGCAAAGCCCCTGTTCGTGCAGCCAGGCCAACCGTTCACGGTAGGCTTCGTGACGCTGCGACTGCCACAGCACTTCGCCGTCCCAGTGCAGGCCGTAGTGCTCTAGCTGGCGCAGAATCGTACTGGCGGCGCCGGGGACTTCCCGCGGCGGATCGATATCTTCAATGCGTACGCGCCAGATACCGTTTTGCGCACGGGCCTGAAGATAGCTGCCGAGAGCGGCAATCAAAGAGCCGAAATGAAGTTCGCCGGAAGGTGAGGGGGCAAAGCGGCCAATATAGTGTGAGTCATTCATGGGTGACTAATAAAACATGTAGGCGGGAGAGACTCCCGCCGGAGATACGATAGCGAAGCGGATTAGCCAGCCATCTGCTTTTCGCGAATTTCCGCCAGCGTTTTGCAGTCGATGCACAGGTCAGCGGTCGGACGCGCTTCCAGACGGCGAATGCCAATCTCAACGCCACAGGATTCGCAGAAGCCGAAATCCTCGTCTTCGACTTTCTTCAGCGTTTTCTCGATCTTTTTGATCAGTTTACGTTCGCGGTCGCGGTTACGCAGTTCCAGGCTGAATTCTTCTTCCTGAGCGGCACGGTCGACCGGATCCGGGAAGTTAGCTGCTTCATCCTGCATGTGCGATACGGTGCGATCCACTTCATCCCTGAGTTGATTACGCCATGCTTCAAGAATACGCTTGAAGTGCGCCAGCTGGGCTTCGTTCATATACTCTTCGCCCGGCTTCTCTTGATATGGCTCCACCCCAGCGATGGCGAGAATACTCAGGGACGATGTTTTACGGTTTTGCCCTTCTTGCATGTTGCTTCTCCTTAACACGCACTATCGATCCCCATGTTGGGGGAAAAATCAGGCCGCTATAAATAGCAGATGCTTTTCCGGATAGCAATTATCTAAACGTTACACTTGACAACCCTGTGAAGAAAAGCGTATTTGCGCTCGCGACCCGGACACAATTTAGCCGTTTATTTACCGGGGGTTAACACCGCGGTAATCGGCTTATTCAGAGTCATCATTTCGGTAGAAAGTTCCGCTTTATAAACGAGAATTTCTACCCCCTTGGTTTGCGCCTCAATCAACAGCTGTGCGTATCTGGCATCAATATGATGCGCGGGTGAGAAACGGTCAATCGCCGAATGGAGCACGGCGAACAAGATTACGGCCCGGTCACCTGCCGCCGCCACGCTCATCAGCTCCCGAAGGTGCTTTTGACCGCGCTCGGTAACAGCATCGGGGAAATAACCGCTGTCATTTTCCGCCAACGTAACCGATTTCACTTCAATATAGCAGTTTTGTCGCTCTTCTGCCTGTAACATAATATCGATACGACTCTTTTCCTCGCCGTATTTTACTTCACTTTTCAGCGTGTTATAGCCAGAAAGTTCGACAATGTTCCCCGCCAGTATCGCCTCTTTTGCCAGTATATTCGCGCGTAAAGTATTAACACAAATTATCGCGCCCCGTTGGGTTTGCGTTAATTCCCAGGTATGGGCGTATTTGCGTTTCGGGTTATCCGACGTGGAGTACCAGACGGTGTCGCCGGGTGTCGCGCAGCCGGTCATCGCGCCGGTATTCGGGCAGTGTAGCGTAAGTTCCCGACCGTCGGGGGTGACCACATCCGCCAAAAACCGTTTGTAACGCTTAATCAGGATGGCGGATTGTAAAGGTGGATTGAACTGCATCAGCTTTCCTTGTTGAAGGGATAACGTTCCAGCGCGGTATAGCGGGTGCGTCCGCGGGAAAAACGGGATTCATAAAGCACAAACTCACTGACGGCAAAAGTCCAGCTGAAGCCCGGGGGCGGAATGGGCACCGCGTGGCGGGCCTCGCGCAGCAGGGTGATATGCGGATGAAACGGCTGCGGGCTTTGATAGCAACCGCTGCGTGCCGCCTGGGCGCGCAGCATGCTGGCCAGCTGTAGCAGGCCGCGCGGAGGCCGGCGGGTGCCGAGCCACACCACGCGGGAACGCAGCCACTGGCCGGCATCGTCGAGGGTGAGCGTAAATCCGGGCTGGCGGATGCGTCCGGCCAGCGCCGCCAGCGCACGCTGCTTGTCCGCGCTGACTTCGCCAAGAAAGGCCAGCGTCAGGTGCAGGTTATCTGCGGCCACCGGCCGTCCGGCATCTTCCGCAAAGTTCGCCGCGCGCCAGTGAACGATTTGCCGCTGGGCTTCAGCAGGCAGCTCAAGGGCGAAAAACAGCCTTTTCGGCTCGGACATGATAGAGACTCGGTAATGAATTATCAGGATGCTACAATGCTTGCCCTCAAATGTTAACCTCCGGAGCCATTCGTGTCCCAATTGCCGGTTGCCGCCATCCTCCCTGAACTTCTTTCTGCACTCCAGCAGGCGCCGCAGGTATTGCTCACTGCGCCAACCGGCGCCGGGAAATCGACCTGGCTGCCGCTGCAAATACTCGCCGATGGCCATATCGACGGGCGCATTATCCTGCTGGAGCCGCGGCGATTAGCCGCCCGCAACGTGGCACAACGTCTGGCGGAGCTGCTGGGTGAGAAACCGGGGGCGACCGTCGGCTATCGGATGCGCGCGGAAACCTGCGTCGGAGCGAATACGCGGCTGGAGGTGGTGACTGAAGGCATTCTGACGCGGATGATCCAGCACGATCCCGAACTGAGCGGCGTCGGACTGGTGATCCTCGATGAGTTCCACGAGCGCAGTCTGCAGGCGGATCTGGCGCTGGCGCTGCTGCTGGATGTCCAGCAGGGGCTACGCGATGATCTTAAACTGCTGATTATGTCAGCGACGCTGGATAACGATCGTCTGCAGCGGCTGCTGCCCTCGGCTCCGACCCTCTCCTCTGAAGGGCGTGCGTTCCCGGTGGAAAAACGTTTTCAGGCGCTTGCCGCTCATCAGCGTTTCGATGAAGCGGTCGCTATCGCCGCTGCGGAGCTGCTGCGCCAGGAGCGCGGCTCGATGCTGCTGTTCCTCCCGGGCGTGGGGGAAATTCAGCGGGTCCAGGCGCAGCTGGCTGAGCGGGTGGCCGACGATGTGGTGCTTTGCCCGCTGTACGGGGCGCTGCCGCTAAGCGAGCAGCGTAAAGCGATTCTCCCGGCCGCCGAAGGTCAGCGCAAAGTGGTGCTGGCAACCAATATCGCCGAGACCAGCTTAACCATCGAAGGTATCCGGCTGGTGGTCGATAGCGCCCAGGAGCGCGTCGCTCGCTTTGACGCCCGTACCGGTTTAACCCGACTGGTGACGCAACGCATCAGCCAGGCGTCAATGACCCAACGCGCCGGTCGCGCCGGCCGTCTGGAGCCGGGGATTTGTTTGCATTTGATCGGCAAAGAGCAGGCGGAACGCGCGGCGGTACAGAGCGATCCTGAGATACTGCACAGCGATCTCTCGGCGCTGCTGCTGGAGCTCTTCCAGTGGGGATGCCACGATCCGGCGCAGCTGAACTGGCTCGATTTGCCGCCGGAAGCAAACCTGGCCGCGGCCCGACGTTTGCTGACGGCGCTATCGGCGCTGGAGGGCGACAGGTTATCGGCACGCGGGCGCAAAATGGCCACCCTGGGTAATGACCCGCGGCTCGCGGCCATGTTGACAGCGGCAGTTGATGCGGATGATGCGGCGACTGCGGCGAAACTGGCGGCGATCCTCGAAGAGCCTCCGCGCGGCGGAAACAGCGATCTCGGCGCGGCGTTTGCCCGCCAGCAGCCGAACTGGCAGCAGCGGGCGCAACAGCTTCTGAAGCGACTGGGCAGCCGCGATGGTCAGCCCGATGCGCAACGCCTGGCGCCGCTGCTGGCACCGGCATTTGTCGACCGGATTGCCCGTCGCCGCGGTCAGGAAGGGCGCTATCAGCTCGCCAACGGGATGGGGGCGATGCTGGACGCCGATGATGCGCTCGGGCGCCACGAATGGCTGATTGCGCCTTTGCTCCTGCAGGGAAGCACCTCGCCGGACGCGCGGATTCTGCTGGCGCTGCCGCTGGATGTCAATGCGCTGCTGGCGCAGTGCCCCGGGTTGGCGCAGCGTTCCGATACCGTCGAATGGGATGAAACGCAGGGGACGCTGAAGGCCTGGCGACGCACCTGCATCGGTCAACTGGTGTTAAAAACCCAGCCGCTGGCGAAACCCTCGGAAGAGGAGCTGCATCAGGCGATGCTCAACGGCATCCGCGATAAGGGCCTCGGCGTGCTTAACTGGACGCCGGAAGCCGAACAGCTGCGTCTGCGCCTGCTCTGCGCGGCACAATGGCTGCCAGAAGAGGCGTGGCCGGCCGTCGACGACGCTTCGCTGCTGGACTCGCTTGAAGCCTGGCTGCTACCGCAGATGAGCGGAGTGCACTCGCTGCGCGCGCTGAAAGCGTTGGATGTGCGCCAGGCGCTACAAAACGGGTTGCCGTGGTCATTGCGCCAGAAGCTGGACAGCGAACTGCCAACCCATTACACGGTGCCGACCGGAAGCCGGATAGCGATCCGCTACCATGCCGACAATCCGCCCGCGCTGGCGGTACGTATGCAGGAGATGTTTGGCGAAGCCACCACGCCGACGATAGCTCAGGGGCGGATCGCGCTGGTGCTGGAGCTGCTGTCGCCTGCGCAGCGTCCGCTGCAGATTACCCGTGACCTCAGCGCTTTCTGGCAGGGGACCTATCGCGAGGTGCAAAAAGAGATGAAGGGACGTTATCCCAAACATGTCTGGCCGGACGACCCGGCCAATACCGCGCCGACGCGGCGCACCAAAAAGTATTCGTAGCCGGGCTTGTCGAGCCGCGGTTACAGCGTCTGAGTCCACAGAAACAGGCCGCTGCCCGCCAGCGCCAGCCAGGGGCCGAAGGCCAGCGGCTGATCCAGCGACTGGAGCGTGATCCGCCGTTGCAGCAAGGTCCAGATCAGGCCGCTGGCCGAGGCGCACAGCAGCGTCTGCGGCAGGATCTGCCAGCCGGACCATGCGCCGAGTGCCGCCAGCAGCTTAAAATCGCCGTATCCTAGCGCCTCTTTGCCGGTCAGCAGGCGAAACAGCCAGTAAACCGTCCACAGTGATAAATAGCCCGTCATGGCGCCGATCACCGCTTCGCTGAGCGGGACAAACGTGCCGTTGAGATTAAACAGCAGACCGGCCCACAGCAGCGGCAGAGTCAGCCGATCCGGCAGGAGCTGAGTCTGGCCGTCGATGATCGCCAGTACCAGCAGCGTGGAGAGCAGGATCAGGCCCCCCAGCAGCGGTAATCCCGGCGTCAGCAGATAGCCGGTCAACACAAAGAGCAGTCCGCTGGCCAGTTCCGTCAGCGGATAGCGCTGAGAAATGGGCGCCTGGCAGCAGCGGGCGCGCCCTTTGAGTGAGAGATAGCTGAGCAGCGGAATATTATCCCGCCAGATGATGGGCCGCTGGCACTGGGGGCAGAAGGAGGCGGGAACGCACAGGTTGAATCGTGCGGACTCTTCCTGCTGCATCATCAGCGGCAAACGGTAGATAACCACGTTAAAAAAGCTGCCAAACGTCAGGCCGAAAATAAACAACAATCCGCCCCATAACAGGGGGAACTGCAACGAAAATGCGCTCAGTAGCGTCATGATGTCTCCTGTGATTACCATTTTCCCTGCAGCTGCCAGGGAATGCGTCCCTGCTCATCCTGGCGCTGATGTTGGGCAACAAGCAGGGTGAGGAGGGCTGGGGTTGATTGACGTGTCTGGAGCTTGCCGCGAAAGGCGTAGCGACCATCGGGGCTCAAGGTGCCTTCGCCGGTGAGGCTGAGCTGATGAGAGTCCTGGCTGAGGGTGAGCGCCAGCGCCCCTGCCGGCGTGCAGCTAAATTTGCCGCTTACGTCGGCCAGCTCAAGGGAACCGGCCGGAGAACTTAGCTGCGCTTCCCGCCACTGCACGCGACCGCCGGACACCTGCTGGCAGCCGGTTTGGTTAAAGCGACCTTCCGACAGATTCAGGGTGATCTGGCCGCGGGCTTCGGCCGGCAGCGCCGGCGTCAGCCAGCGCCTGGCAAGGTTAGCGGGGATGGTAAAAAGGCCGTTCTGCAAGCGGAGCGTGGTCATGCCCTGTAGCGAGACGTGTCCGCGTAAGCCGTCGGGGTCGTCAAGCGTGACCCGCCAGCCGGGAAGGCCGGACGAGAAGGTCAGCGTCCAGCGAAGGTGGTCAAGGCGGACGCCGCGCCAGGCTAACTGTCGGGCCTCACCTTGCCATACGGTTCCGGTGAGCTCACCGACCCTGACGCCGTCCGGCAGGGCGAAAGTCAGCAGACGGGCCGGCGCGGTCAACAGCAGCCAGAACAGATAGATCCCCGCGATCAGCAGGCCGAACGCGACTTTACGGGGCATGCGGACGCTCCAGCACCAGGGTTGTCACCGTCACCCAACCGGGTTGCGTCGGTTGAGCGCTGACGGCCAGAGAAGAGGCGAGGATCCCCTGGCGGGCGAGGGCGTCCAGCCAGGTCATCAGCGCCTGAAAAGTGCAGGCCGGCAACGTCACGTTTATTCGGGTGCCCTGCGGCTGTAGCCGGACAATCGCCAGCTCCTGGCGGGTGGCTTCACGCATGATGACCGCGGAGAGATCCTCCTTCGTCGCGGTCGCGGCCCCCGGCGTGTGGCGGGCTAGCTGCTGGAGCCGGGGCGTTTGCTGCTGCATCCAGCGCAGGGTTGCCTGCTCTCTGACCAGCATTTGTTGCCAGCGGGCTTCCCGACTGAGCCACGGCTGCCAGAGCGCGTACCAGATGATGCCCACCGCCAGCAGCAGCCCCATGCCGATTAACAGACGCTGTTCCCGACGAGTGCGCTGTTGCCATAACATAAGCCAGTTAGCCATCGTTGCCCTCCAGCGTCAGACGCCCTTCAATTCCGTCGGGGCGGGGCTTCATTTCTCCTGTACGCACGCGAAAACCGGCCTGCGCGCGGGCGGTGAACTGCTCCAGCGCCCGTGAAGAAACCGCCGAAATATCGAGCTGAAGCGCATTGCGGGCAGCATCCCAGGTCAACGCCCGCAGCTGGATCCCCGGGGTATCGGAGACCATATTTTGCAAGGTGCGAATATGGGCGACCAGCGGTGAGGTGGCGGTTGTTGCCTCCAGCTGGCGCAGGTGCTGCTGCATCTGCAGCCGCGGGTTGATAACGTTTTTATCGTTTTTGAACCAGTGGCGATAAAACGCCTGGCTGGCCTCCCGGGCCGCATCCGCCTGGCGGCTCAGGGCAAGGTGGTCAAGCACGGTATTGGTGCTCCATAGCAGCGCCAGCGCTGCCGCCGCGGCGAGCGTCGGGCGCCAGCGCCGGCCGGCCGGCTGCCAGCGACGCTTTGGCGCAAAGGCCCCCTGACGTAAACAGATCCGCCGGGCCGCCGGGTTCGCCGCCGCCAGGGCGAGCACATCCTGCGGCGCGAGCGCGCGCCAGGGGACGGAGATGGCAGGCGGCGGGGAATAGCAATCGATCGGCGGCAGCGTTTCCCAGGCCGCGAGTAATTCCGCAAGCCACGGGGTTTCTACCGCCATCCCGCGCCAGGCGTCCTGGCGAATCAGCCATTGGTCATCGGCCTGTACCGCGCTCCAGCGATCGGGGTGGCAGGGCAGCGTCAATACATCCGGCGTCAGCGCAAGAATATTGAGCCCTGGCTCGTCGCAGCGGGTGAGCCAGGTGGCCATCTTCTGCCGTGCTATTGCCGCGACGGCACAGTGCTCGCGCTGACGGTGGAGCAGGGCGAAGTGGGTCTCGTCGACGTCGGTGGCCAACTGCTCTTCCAGTAAAAACGGCACCACCTGTTGCGGCGCTTTGCGCAGGCCCGCCGGGAGCGTGACGTGGTGGAAGGCGCAGTCGCTGGCCGGGACCAGTACCCAGGCGGGATAGCGTTGCGCCAGATCGGGGAGCGTGGAGTCAGCGCCGGTGGCGGACCACTCGCCGCAGGCTTCCCGTTGCGGGTCACCCGGGCAGGTCAGTCGCCAGGCGATGGGGCGCTCGGGGGCAGCAAGACGCACAATGAGCATCTCCCGCTGCGCTGTTTTATCGTGATTCATCGGCCACCCTATAGAGTCCATAACGCCGCTGGATAATACGGAAAGTCCGCCCCTCTTTTTGCAGGACACTCCGCTGCTGATAACGCGTGCTGCCCATGACCACGGTGAAGGCGGCCACAAACCGCTCGCTGTGAACCGTCAGCCACGGGCGGGCGGCGGCGGTATCGCTTTGCTGTAAAGCCGGCAGAGCCAGGAAAGCGGCAACGCTGTTCCAGCCGCTGCGCGGGCGATCCTGCAGCAGCTGGCGCGCCTGCTGGAGATTGACGCCGGCGGGAAAGAGCGCCATCAGCAGCGGGGCCTGGTCTGGCCTGAGCGTATTCACGTTGAGCTGCAGGGCGTCGTCCGGCAGGGCGCAAACAAAGGGCAGCAGGCGTAGATACAGCGCGGCGTCCATTCCGGCAATCAGCCGCAGTTCGCTGACGTCCTGGATCTTCTGATTCGCGGTGAGGTATCCCGGCGAGCGCGCCATGTATACCTCATCTTCGCCGCCGTTGAGGCGCGGCGCCCGGTCGCCATCGATCCAGTCGCGTAGCGCGGCGGTGAGCTGGAGCGCCCGTAGCGGCTCTGTGCCGAGGTTTTCCAGCAGGCGGGTAAAGGCGCGCGCCGGCCAGGGGATCTCTTCGCTCTCTTCGCCGCTGCCGCGGTTGATCGCATTGAGGTTAAAGCAGGCCTGGCCATCGGTGATGGTCGCGTTAATCTCGCCGTCGTTGACCGTGAAGCGGCGCCCCTCCTGCGCCCAGTTTTGCGCCAGATGAGTTTGGTTCGGAGAGTCCAGCGCATCGCGCTGGAGCAGCGCGGCGGCCATGGTTTCCGCCCCTAGCGCATACCATTTTGCCTGCAGGTTATCGAGGGTGGTGGCGGTTTGCTGATAGAGGCGCGCCGTGCGCTCGGTCATCGCGCTTGCCAGCACCATCATCAGGGCCAGGATCAGCAGCACCATCAGGAGCGCAACGCCGCGCTGTCGCTGGTTCATTGGCTGACTCCGGGCGTTATCAGAAACAGGCGCGTGATATCCCCGTAGCCGTCCAGCGTCAGGGTGACTTCGAGCCCCTGGGGCAGGCTTTGTGTGCTGTCCCAGCGCTCCTGCCAGCGGCCATTGGCATAGAAGCGCAGACGGAAGGCCTGGATGCCCTCTTGCAGGACGTCCACCGTCGGTTCGACGCCGGTGAGCGGGTCCTGCTGATCATAACTCAGCCGCTCCAGCTGCTGCTGGCGCAGGCGGTAGCTGACGTTCTGGATCTCGGAGCGCGGCAGCATCCCCAATGGATTCGGCCAGCCGTTGCGGCTGAAGGCTAGCGCCCAGTCATCGCTGTGGAGCTGAAAACGTCCGGCAAAAAAGAGGCTGGCGCTCTCGCGACTGCGGCGCGGGATAATCTGATTGAAGTCGGCGGCCATCTGGCTGAAGGTGCGTTGCAGCGCCTCAACGTGCAGCGTTTTTTCCCGGGTCAGGCTATCCGCGCGGAGGACGTTTTGCAGAACCGCCATCGCGGCGATGCTCAGCGCCGCCAGAATAGCCAGCGCCAGCAGCATTTCCACGAGGGTGAAGCCGTGCATCTTGCCTCTGGTCATGGCTGAGTCACGTAGGTGCGCAGGGACGCGATCGGCGTCTTATCACGCTTATCGTGACGGACCTCGACATCCAGCGCCCGCAGCTGCGGGATTTCCGTTTCCACGCCTTGCCAGCGGATATACCAGCGGCTTCCCGCCGCCTGTACCGTGGTTTCCGAGCTGCTCAGCGCCGGCCAGCGATTTTCCAGCTTCAGCTGTACCAGCTGGTTATCGGCGAGCCAGCCAGCGAGGGTTTTCTCCTCCATCCGCCCCATATGGCGGGTCTGCTGGAGAGTCGCCTGCATGACGGAGAGCCCGGCCAGGGCAAAGACCACCAGGGCGACCATGACTTCGATGAGCGTCATTCCGGATTGTGCTTTCATCGTCCATCATCCTGTCGGGCTGAGCGGATTGTGCCGCGGGCATCGACGGCGATCCCTTCGGCGCTGCCGATCTGCAGCTGAAACGGCGTGACCTCGCCGCCGGGAAACAGCAGAACATCGGGCTGTTCCCCCGGGGTCCATTGGGCATCATGCGGGAAGCTCAGGGTCAGTTTTCCCGATGCGACCTCGCCTGTGGTGGCGACGCGACCCGGCGGTAACGGCAGCCAGCGATAACCGTACCAGCTCTCCTCCGTGCCGGGATTCGCCTCAGCGTCATCGCGCGGTTGCAGCAGCATAAACTGCCAGCGATCGGGGTGAATCGAGATGCCAAAGAACTGGCCGGTCTGTAGCCCGCGTTCGCGGATAAAGCGCAGCTGCGTCTGAAAGCGCGCAAGAGTTTGTGCCGCGTCATCCTCGCGCGATGTCGGAAACGCCAGCATCACCATGCCCGCGCTGACGCCCATCAACAGCAAAATGAGCATCATTTCCAGTAACGTGAAGCCGCGCTGTCGCACTATTTTTTCCCGATATTCCAGTTGCCAATATCGTCGTTGGTATCCGGCATTCCGTCAGGGCCAACGCTAAACACGTCGATCTGACCATGCTGTCCGGGGCTGAGCAGCTGATAGTCGTTGCCCCACGGATCCTGAGGCAGACGGCGGATATAGCCGCCCTCCGGGTAGTTACGCGCCTGCGGCTCGGCGGTCGGTCGGCTGACCAGCGCCTGCAGACCCTGTTCGCTATTGGGGTAACGACTGTTGTCCAGTTTGTACATATCCAGCGCCCCCTCCAGCGCCACCAGATCGCTGACCACCTTCTGGCGATCCGCTTTTTCTTTGTTGCCCATTAAGTTGGGCACCACCAGGCTGGCGAGAATGCCGAGGATGACAATCACCACCATAATTTCCAGTAACGTGAAGCCGCGCTGCCGTTGCATATTTTTCTCCATTAAGACAATTACATACTCATAAGGGTGTTGAGTTGCAGGATCGGTTGCAGGATCGCCAGAACGATAAACAGCACCATTCCAGCCATCGCCACCACCAGCAGAGGTTCAAACAGGCTGAGCGCCATCTGAATTTGCGCGCTCAGTTCGCGGTCCTGGTTGTCGGCGGCACGTTCGAGCATGCCGTTGAGTTCTCCGCTCTGTTCGCCGCTGGCCACCATGTAGCGCATCATCGGCGGGAAGAGGGCGGTCATTTCCAGGGCGCGATGCAGACTAATGCCTTCGCGTACCGACTCCGTGGCCGCCTCCAGCTGGCGGCGTGCCCACGCGTTGCTCAGCACTTCCGCGCTGATGCGCATCGACAGCAGCAGCGGAACGGCGCTGGCGTTCAGAATGCTTAAGGTTCGGGCATAGCGGGCGCTGTTGATGCTGCGGGCGACCCGACCGATCAGCGGCAGGCGCAGCAGCTGTTTGTGCCACAGCAGGCGCCGCGCGGGCTGACGTAGGGCGTAGTGCAGCAGCAGGCCTCCGCCGATCAGCGTCAGCAACAGCCAGGGGCCGGCGGTACGGACGAGATCGCTGAGGGCCATCAACAGGCGGGTGGAGAACGGCAGCGCCTGTTTCATATGGACAAACTGGTCGACGACTTTGGGCACCACCGTGGAGAGCAAAATGGCGATCACGCTGATAGCGACCAGCGTCAGGACGATAGGGTAGATCATCGCCTGCAGCAGACGGGCGCGCAGCTGCTGGCGCTGTTCGGTATAGTCCGCCAGCCGGTTCAGGACGCCGTCAAGATGGCCGGAGGTTTCCCCGGCGGCCACCATGGCGCAGTACAGCTGGTCGAAACAGCCCGGATAACCGCGCATGGATTCCGCCAGCGAATGGCCTTCAAGCACCTTGCCACGCACGCCCGCCATCAGGGTCTTGAGATGGGCTTTTTCGCACTGCTGCGCCACGGCATCCAGCGCTTTCTCTAGCGGGATGGCGGCCGCCACCAGCGTGGCCAGCTGGCGGGTCAGCAAGGCCAGATCGCTGGCACTGGTGCGCCGCGTCAGCAGCGATCGAGGGGAGCCCGGCGTGGCCTGCGCAACGGCGTGAATCTCCAGGAGCAGCCAGCCTTTTTCCCGCAGCAGCTGGCGGGCGTGACGGGCGGAATCGGCCTGCTGCACGCCGCGCTGGGTTTTACCGTGCTCATCGAGCGCCTGATAACGGAAGATAGCCATTTTAGTCTGCTTCTCCCGCGCGCTGTTCGGTCACTCTGACCACCTCTTGCCAACTGGTGATTCCGGCCAGCACCTTTTCCCGCCCGGCATCCCGTAGAGTGGTGTGGTCCGACCCCAGCTGCTGAATCAGCGTTAATTCATTTTCTCCCCGGTGGATGGCCATGCGCACCCGATCGTCAATCCGCAGCAGTTCATGGATCCCGGTGCGTCCGCGATAACCGGTAAAACTACACTCTGCGCAGCCGACCGCCCGCCACAGCGGCGTTCCGCGGGCGATGGCCATTTGGCCGGCGGTGTGCGCATCGGCCGGCTGCGACTGGCGGCAGTGCGGGCAAAGGCGGCGCACCAGACGCTGTGACATGACGGCCAGCAGCGAAGTGGAGAGCAAAAACGGCTCGACGCCCATATCCTGCAGACGTGAAATGGCCCCCAGCGCGCTGTTGGTATGGAGCGTGGAGAGCACCAGATGTCCGGTCAGCGAGGCCTGCACGGCGATCTGCGCCGTCTCGCCATCGCGAATTTCCCCCACCAGCACCACGTCCGGATCCTGGCGCAAAATCGCGCGCAGCCCGCGGGCAAAGGTCATCTCCACTTTGGCGTTGACCTGGGTCTGGCCGATACCCTCCAGCTCATATTCGACCGGGTCCTCAATGGTCATGATATTGCGCTCCCGGGCGTCGAGCCGGCTAAGGGCGGCGTACAGGGTGGTACTTTTTCCTGACCCGGTGGGGCCGGTAACCAGAATAATGCCGTGCGGACGAGCCATCAGATCGTCGACCTGCTGCAACAGCGCGGGCGGCATCCCCAGAGTGAGCAGATCGAGGTTGACGCTGTTTTTGTCCAGCAGACGCAACACCACGCGTTCGCCGTAGCTGGAAGGCAGCGTTGAGACGCGAACATCGACGGCGCGCCCGCCAATGCGCAGCGCCATGCGCCCGTCCTGCGGAATGCGTTTCTCCGCGATGTCGAGGCTTGCCATGACCTTAATGCGTGAGATCAGCAGGGCGGCGAGACGGCGCTGTGGGCGCAGGATTTCGCGCAGGACGCCATCCACCCGAAAGCGAATTTGCAGATGGCGTTCGTAGGTTTCGATATGAATATCAGAGGCTTTTTCTTTGATGGCCTCGGTGAGCATGGCGTTAATCAGGCGAATGATTGGCGCATCGTCCTCGCTGTCCAGCAGGTCGTCGGTGTCCGGCAGCTCTTCGGCCAGGGTGTATAAATCCAGCTCGTTACCGATATCGGCCATCATGCGCCGGGCTTCTGCTGAGTCCCGCTGGTAGCTCAGCAGCAACAGCTTTTCAAACTCTTCAGCGGAGAGATGTTCAACGGCGATCGGGCCATCCGCGACCCGCCGCGCCTCCAGCAACGCCTGAGCGGACGTGCTGCGCAGGCAGCGGACCAGAGACGTCGCGCCATCGCTGAGCAGCACGATATTGTGGGCGCGGGCGTAGACAAAGGGCAGCAGCGGGCGAGCCTCGGTTGCTGGCGTCATAGTTTGCCTCCGAGGTTGAAGGCATCGATGGCGGCGCTTATCTGGCGAAAAGCCACGGTGTCCTGCTGCGGGTAGATATGCAGCCGATCGTCACTCAGCAACGCCTCGTTGTTCTCTTTGCCGCGCTGTTTAGTCTGGGCTTCGTTAAAAGCGTTGTACTGGCCCGAAGAGGCCTGACGGTAGCTATCGCGATCGCGGATGATGGTCGGGCGGATAAACAGCATCAGGTTCCGTTTGGAGACTTTCTTACTGCTGGAGCGGAAAAGGGCGCCGATAACCGGAATATCCCCGAGCAGAGGCACTTTATCCGCGGTATCGGTGACGCTTTTGTCCAGCAGTCCACCGACCACCACCGTTTCGCCGCTGCCCACCAGCACCGCATTATTCACCGTGCGGGTGTTGAAGGTGGCCCCTAAATCAGCGCTGGTGCTGGAGGCGGAGTCGGCGACGCTGGAGACCTCCTGTTCGATCTCCAGCAGCACCGAATCGCCTTCGTTGATCTGCGGTTTGACCTTGAGCTTGATACCGACGGTTTTACGTTCAACGGTGTTGAAGATGTTATCCCCGGAGGTGGTTTGCGAACCGCTGAGCACCGGGACTTCCTGGCCGACGTTAAAGGTGGCTTCCATGTTGTCGAGAGTGACAATGCTGGGGGTGGCGAGAATATCGTTTTTGCTGCTGCTGGAGAGCGCGGTCAGCAGCATCGCCCAGTTGCCCTGGTAAAACCCGGCGGCGATGCCGTTAAACGAGCTTAACGCGCTGGCAAGCGAAGTGGTGACCGTGCCGTCTTTGTTGTATTGATTGGCGCCGGCAATCACCGTCGACATCGGCAGACCGCTGTTGTTGAACTGGGTCATCCCGGCATTTTTGTTGGCCCACTGGACGCCGAGGTTGAGGCCGTCGGCGTCCTGAACTTCGGCAATGATTGCTTCCACCAGCACCTGCGGACGGCGTATATCCAGCTGGGCGATCACTCGCTCAAGATCGTTCATCACGTCCGGCGCGGCGGTGACAATCAGGGCGTTGGTCTGGCCGTGGGCCTTGATAATGATATTTTTATCCAGCGCGGCCACCGGTTTCGCGTTCTGCTTGTCGCTCTGCAGGGTGCTGCTGATGCCGGTTAACACCTCCACCAGATCGGCGGCTTTGGCGTACTTGAGGTAGATAACTTTGGTGTTGCCCTGGACCGCCTGTTGGCGGTCGAGCTGTTTAATCATGGTGATAATTCGCTGCCGTGAATTCGGCTCGCCGCTCACCAGTACCGAATTGGTACGCTCGTCGGCGACCACGTTCGCGACCATCGAACCGGGAAGCGCAGATTTACTGGTGTCTTTGTTTAGCTCGGTGACCAGCTTGACGACGTCGGCGGCGGAGGCCCAGGAGAGCGGAACCGTGACTACGCTGCGATCGCCCGCGTTATCGACGCGTTCGACAATGGTCAGCAGGCGCTTAATCACCGCCGCGCGCCCGGTCATCAGCAGCACGTTGGACGGCTCGTAGTGCACCACGCTGCCGGCCCCGGCGTTATCGTTGAGCTGGCGCAGCAGCGGCGCCAGATCGCGGGCGGCCACGTTGGTCAGCGGAACCACGCGGGTCACGACTTCATCCCCTTCGCCGGGGGCGGCATCGCTGGCGACCGGGACCGCGGCGGTTTTGGCATCTTTCGAACGTACCACTTTGAGCACGCCGTTATTCATATTGATAACGGCAAAACCATAGACATCCAGTACGCTGAGGAAAAACTGATAATATTGCTCTTCGTTGAGCATATCGTAACTACGGACGGTAATGGTGCCGCGTACGCTGGGGTCAATGATGACCGTTTTATTCAGGTTTTTACTCACGGTATTAATAAATTCCTGAATGTCGGTTCCCTTAAAGCTGGCGGAGAATTCTTCCGCGTGCAGCGGCCTGAATAACAGCGAGCTGAATATCATCAGAGTGGTGAAAATCAGGCGGAAAATCGTTGTCTTTGCCAATTATTCATCCCTCAATGCTAAATAGATATCTTGTCGCTGGCCTTCGCGTTCGACGGTTAGGGTTATTTCACTGAGCTCCGGGAGCTGTTTTAATGCCTGCTGAGCCTGTTGCCGATCGCGAAGATCAAGTCCGTTTAAAGCGACCGCCAGATCGTTTTCATGTAAACCAGATTCACGGAAAAGCGTGGGGTCTTTGCCGGGATTAAGCCGATATCCGCTGAGCTGTTGATTGACCATGACCGGGGAAATATTGAGGTAATTAAGAATATTTTGCGGCTGCTGGCGAATCTGGCTGAGTGATGAATTAAGCGCGGTGCCAGGGGCGCCAGCGGTTTTCGCCGTGGGGTCATCAGCGAGTAAAATTGCTTCATTTCTGCCCCGGTAGCTGACAATAATGCGATCGCGCAGAATGGCGATAATCCGGGCTTCATTACCCGGTGTACTGTCGCCGGTCATCAGACTAACCTGTTGATTTCCTTTTGCCATGATGACAATCGAGCGGCCCGCGTCGCTGCTGGCGAGCAGGCCGGTAATCCGCAGCTTAAGGGAAGAGATCGGGGCCTGTTCGAGGCTGCCGTCATGTGCTGATGACGGCGGTTTTTTTTCTGCGCGACCGAACAGTGTGAATACCGGTAATTCAGCTTTTGGTGCCGGGATGAGCGCGGCGATCTCCGGCGCGTCATTCATCTCAATACCCGGAGAGGAAGCAGGGAGTATCATTCGCCAGCTTAATTTTGCCAGCTGTTGGCCAATCAGTAATAAGGTGACGAGCATGGCAATATGCGGTGCGTAATGCATGTATTTTTTATTTATTAGTGTTAACTGCATCACAGAAATATATCTTTTTATTCCGTTGCTCATTTTATTTCCCTCGAGGCGATACAGTACCCCTACCTATATTGGTGGGTGGTTTTTTTATATTGCGAGCTTTTATTGCGAGAAACCGGATTTGTCGTCGCGAATCATAATGAGTTTCGCGATCCGGGTCGTCATTCCCTTTTTATTTTTACTCCCCCGGCCACCTACGCCCCCCCATTAATTGTTAATGGATGATTGAACCGGAGAAAACAAAAATATCTAATTGCGACGCTTTACAGATAAACATCTTTTCTTACCTTTCATAAATTATTAAGCATATTAGGGACTATCGAATGCTCAGATATACCTGTAATGCCCTATTCCTTGGCTCGTTGATTTTACTTAGCGGCTGCGATAATAGTTCTTCATCTTCTTCCTCTGGTTCACCTGATAACCCTGGCAATCCTGATAACCAGGATGTCGTTGTTCGTTTACCCGATGTGGCGGTTCCTGGTGAGGCCGTGATGGCGACGGCGAATCAGGCCGTCATCCATCTGGTCGATATTGCCGGGATCACCGGTACCAGCCCGGCGGATTACAGCAGTAAGAACCTGTATCTCTGGAATAATGAAACCTGCGATGCTTTAAGCGCGCCGGTAGCCGACTGGAATGACGTCAGCACGACGCCGGCCGGTAGCGATAAATACGGCCCGTACTGGGTCATTCCACTGAATAAAGAGAGCGGTTGTATCAACGTCATCGTCAGAGATGGCACCAACAAGTTGATCGACAGCGACCTGCGCGTGTCCTTTGGCGACTTCACCGATCGCACGGTATCGGTGATCGCGGGTAACAGCGCGATCTATGACTCTCGCGCTGACGCCTTCCGCGCCGCTTTCGGCGTGGCGCTTGCCGAAGCGCACTGGGTTGATAAAACGACGCTGCTGTGGCCGGCTGGCGAAGACAAGCCAATCGTCCGGTTGTACTACAGCCACAGCAGCAAAGTGGCGGCCGATAGCGAAGGAAAATTTACCGACCGTTACCTGAAGCTGACGCCAACCACCATCAGCCAGCAGGTCAGCATGCGTTTCCCGCAGCTTTCAGGCTATGCGGCGTTTAAACTGCCGGATGATGCCAAAACGGATGAGTTGCTGCAGGGAGAAACGGTAGCCATTGCCGCCGCAGAGGACGGGATCCTGATTTCCGCCACCCAGGTGCAGACGGCGGGCGTACTGGATGATACCTATGCGCCGGCGGCGGAAGCGCTGAATTACGGGGCTCAGATGAGCGACGGCGGGGTCAATTTCCGTCTGTGGGCGCCCACCGCGCAGCAGGTCGATCTGGTGCTCTACAGCGCGGATAAAAAAGTGGTGGCCAGCCATCCGATGACCCGTGACAGCGCATCGGGTTCCTGGACATGGCAGGGCGGTAGCGACCTGAAAGGGGCGTTCTATCGCTACGCGCTGACGGTTTACCATCCGCAGTCGCGCCAGGTTGAACAGTATGAAGTGACTGACCCGTACTCCCATAGCTTATCCACTAACTCGGAATACAGTCAGGTCGTTGACCTCAACGACAGCGATCTTAAGCCAGAAGGCTGGGATAGTCTGACAATGCCGCATGCTCAGAAAACCAAAGCCGATCTGGCGAAAATGACGATTCATGAATCGCACATTCGCGATCTCTCCGCCTGGGATCAGACCGTTCCGGCCGAACTGCGCGGTAAATACCTTGCGCTGACCGCCGGCGACAGCAATATGGTGCAGCATCTGAAGAAGCTCTCCGCTTCAGGCGTCACGCACGTTGAGCTGCTGCCGGTCTTCGATCTGGCAACGGTCAACGAGTTCAGCGATAAAGTCGCTGATATCCAGCAGTCGTTCAGCCACCTGTGCGACGTTAACAGCGCGGTGAAGAGCAGCGAATTTGCCGGGTATTGCTCCAGCGGCTCCACCGTTGAAGAGGTGCTCAATCAGCTGAAGCAGGGCGATAGCCAGGACAATCCGCAGGTTCAGGCGCTGAACACCCTGGTGGCGCAGACCGACTCCTATAACTGGGGTTACGATCCGTTCCACTATACGGTGCCGGAAGGTTCGTACGCGACCAATCCGGAAGGGACGACTCGCATCAAAGAGTTTCGCACCATGATTCAGACGATCAAGCAGGATCTGGGCATGAACGTCATTATGGATGTCGTGTACAACCATACTAATGCCGCCGGACCGACTGACCGTACGTCGGTGCTGGATAAAATAGTGCCCTGGTACTATCAGCGTCTGAATGAAAGCACCGGCAGCGTTGAGTCAGCCACCTGTTGTTCGGATTCAGCGCCTGAGCATCGGATGTTTGCGAAGCTTATTGCCGATTCGCTGGCGGTGTGGACCACGGATTATAAAATCGATGGTTTCCGCTTCGACCTGATGGGCTATCACCCGAAAGCGCAAATTCTTTCGGCGTGGGATCGCATTAAGGCTCTGAACCCGGATATCTACTTCTTCGGCGAAGGCTGGGACTCTAACCAGAGCGATCGCTTTGAAATTGCCTCGCAGATCAACCTGAAAGGCACCGGCATCGGTACGTTCTCCGATCGTCTGCGCGACGCCGTCCGCGGCGGCGGCCCGTTCGATTCCGGCGATGCGCTGCGTGAAAACCAGGGGGTTGGCAGCGGCGCGGGCGTGTTGCCCAACGAGCTGACCCGTCTGAACGATGACCAGGTTCATCACCTGGCCGACCTGACTCGTCTGGGGATGGCCGGTAACCTTGCCGATTTTATCCTGATCGATAAAGACGGCGCGGTGAAGAAAGGCAGCGAAATTGACTATAACGGCGCACCTGGCGGCTATGCCGCTGACCCGACGGAAGTCGTCAACTATGTTTCGAAGCACGACAACCAGACGCTGTGGGACATGATTACCTACAAAGCCGCGCAGCAGGCTGACCTGAATACGCGCGTGCGGATGCAGGCGGTGTCGCTGGCGACGGTGATGCTGGGGCAGGGGATTGCTTTCGACCAGCAGGGTTCTGAACTGCTGCGCTCGAAATCCTTTACCCGCGACTCCTACGACTCCGGCGACTGGTTTAACCGCGTGGACTATGCCATGCAGGACAATAACTTTAATGTCGGGATGCCGCGCATCAGCGATGACGGCAGCAACTATGAGGTGATTTCTCGCGTTAAAGAGATGGTTGCCACGCCTGGCGAAGCGGAGCTGAAGCAGATGACCGCATTCTACCAGGAGCTGACCGGGCTGCGTAAATCCTCCCCGCTGTTCACCTTAGGCGACGGCAGCGCGGTGATGAAGCGCGTGGATTTCCGTAATACCGGGCCAGATCAGCAGGCCGGTCTGCTGATCATGACCATCGATGATGGCGTGCAGGCAGGGGCGAGTCTCGATAGCCGGGTTGATGGGCTGGTGGTGGCGATCAACGCCGCATCTGAGAGCCGGACCCTCAATGATTTCATCGGCGACAATCTGCAGCTGAGCACCATCCAGCAGGCTGCCGGTGACGGATCGCTGGCGAGCGGCGTGGAGATTGCGGCCAATGGCGCGATTACCCTGCCAGCCTGGTCCGTGGCGGTACTGGAAAAACCTCAGGGCGATGCCCAGGGGACGGGGCTGCCGGTGAGCAGTAAGTAACGCCGGGGCTTTTGCCGCTCCCTGCGAAGGGAGCCTGATAGCCCGGCAGACATTGCCGGGCTATTGTTTTATGGGGAAAGGAGAGAGCGTGATCGTTTCTGATGACAAAGCGTGCCGTTTGCCCGCGTCAATTGCGCATGAGGGCGAACCGCCGGTGGTGGTTGGACGCATGGTGCAGGTGCCGTATCCGATTGTGCCACTCTATGCCGCGCTGCTGATTGCCCTCGGCTGGTTTGCGGGCGAGCAGTGGCGCAATCCCCCTGTAACATCAGCATTGGTTGTGCCGGCGGCGCATGCGGCACTGGTGCCAATGGCTTCCTCGGCGCAAAAAAAGGTTAAGCCGGTCGCCGCCCCGGAACCTGAGAAAGCGAAACCCGAGGCTATCGTCGATGACGATAATCTGCCGGCGCTGCGCTATAGCGCGCATGTCTACGCGTCCTCGGCGGAGAAACGCAGCATCGTGTTAAATGGTCAGTCCTGGAAAGAGGGGGAGTCGCCGCTGCCGAATCTGGTGATTGAGCAAATTCAGCAGGATGTCACGCTATTCAGTTTTAACGGTAAGACATTTACCCTTGCGGCTCTCGACGACTGGCCGGGAGGCATTATTGAAGATAGCCCTCAAGGGGAATAAAGCGGTGCGAAATAATAAACAACAGGGCTATTTCGTCATTTTATTGACTGCGTAAACTATCAATAAAGGGCGCCAGCTGGCGATTAAACTGGCTGCATTTGGTGGTTTCCGGCGTACTGTCCTGCTGCAGTTGCTGATACATTTGCGTGCTGCGCTGGTTGAGCGTGGCGTAATCAATATTACTCCATCCTCTCTTTTTGCCAACATTCCATGCCGCGCGGTCGATAGCGTCATCGGAAGGAAGATCGCTACGGCTGCATTTATTTTTCAGATAACGCGCGCCGGCGGCCACGGAAGAGAGCTGTTCCAGCTGCGCTTCGTTGCTGATGGCGGGGCTGAGCGTAGACGAACGGTTCTGCTGGCAACCCGCGAGAACGGCAATCATGAGCAGCGGAAATATAACGGAAGTTCGCATAATATATTAAAGGGATCGGGTTAACTGAAGGACAGTTTAACAAATATTTTCATGCTGTCATCAGGAAATATTATTATAGATATTTGTTAAGGCGCTCCCGTTTTTATCGTCAAATGGCTTAATGTTTCTCTTTACTTCTTGCCAGAATATTTCTTGTCACACTCAGAATATAATATTCAATCCGCGCTGAGGTTTTTGTTTTTTATCGTGGCAGAGGTCCTCAGACAGACCGCTGAGACGATGAACGGCGGAGAATATTTTTTATGTTATTAAAAAACATAATATTTTCGCTTTTGTTACGTCGTGAGGGAGTAAAATGCTGGTTAAGCCTGTCCCGGTTTAGTGCTATCCTGTGTCACCTGGACTATTTGTGCTATGTCCCAAAATTCTCGTCAGGCGATGCGTATAACATGATGATTTATATTATGAATTCTCCAGGAGTACATAAACATACATCATGACCGCGCCCTGAGACGCGAAGTGCTGTGATACCGAGGTCGTGGCCTGCGGGTTGAGACCTCCGGGCGTGAATTTGAGAGATATCTTCTTCCTCTTTCAAGAGGAAGTATTGAGAATCAGGCTTTTACGCCTGAAAGTTGCGGAGAAAAAGCATGGCGGGAGATGACCGCGAGCCTATCGGACGTAAGGGAAAGCCCTCGCGTCCGGCAAAACAAAAAGTGACTCGTCGTCGGGTCCGGGATGAGGACTACGACGATGATTACGACGATGATGATTATGAGGATCAAGAGCCGATGCCGAAGAAAGCAAAAGGCAAAGGTAACAAGCCTCGCCGTAAACGTACCTGGCTATGGCTACTGTTCAAGCTAGGGATCGTGGTCGCGGTGCTGGTTGCCGCTTACGGTGTCTACCTCGATCAGAAAATCCGTAGCCGTATCGACGGCAAAGTCTGGGAGCTTCCGGCGGCGGTCTATGGCCGGATGGTTAACCTCGAACCGGATATGCAGATCAGCAAAAATGAGATGGTGCGTCTGCTGAATGCCACGCAGTACCGCCAGGTCAGCGCGATGACGCGTCCGGGCGAGTACACCGTGCAGGCCAACAGCATTGAGATGATCCGTCGTCCGTTTGATTTCCCTGATAGTAAAGAAGGGCAGGTGCGTGCACGCCTGACCTTTGACGGCGATCATCTGGAAACGATTGAGAATATGGAGAACAACCGCCAGTTCGGCTTCTTCCGTCTCGATCCGCGGCTGATCACGATGCTGCAGTCGGCAAATGGCGAACAGCGTCTGTTTGTCAAGCGCAGCGGTTTCCCGGACCTGCTGGTGGATACGCTGCTGGCGACCGAAGACCGTCACTTCTATGAACACGACGGGATCAGCCTGTACTCGATTGGTCGTGCGGTGCTGGCGAACCTGACGGCCGGGCGCACGGTGCAAGGGGCCAGTACGCTGACCCAGCAGCTGGTGAAAAACCTGTTCCTTTCCAGCGAGCGTTCTTACTGGCGTAAAGCGAACGAAGCCTATATGGCGCTGATCGTTGATGCGCGTTACAGCAAGGATCGTATCCTTGAGCTGTATATGAACGAGGTATACCTCGGTCAGAGCGGCGACAACGAAATTCGCGGCTTCCCGCTGGCGAGCCTCTATTACTTTGGCCGCCCGGTCGAAGAACTCAGCCTCGACCAGCAGGCGCTGCTGGTCGGGATGGTGAAAGGGGCATCGATTTACAACCCGTGGCGTAATCCGAAGCTGGCGCTGGAACGACGCAACCTGGTGCTGCGTCTGCTGCAGCAGCAGAACGTGATCGATCAGGAGCTGTATGACATGCTGAGCGCGCGTCCGCTGGGCGTGCAGCCGCGCGGCGGCGTGATCTCTCCACAGCCGGCATTTATGCAGATGGTTCGTCAGGAGCTGCAGGCGAAACTGGGCGATAAGGTGAAAGATCTCTCCGGCGTGAAGATCTTTACTACCTTTGACTCCGTTGCGCAGGATGCGGCAGAAAAAGCGGCGACCGACGGCATTCCGGCCTTGAAGAAACAGCGTAAGCTGCCGGATCTGGAAACCGCGATGGTGGTCGTTGACCGCTTTACGGGCGAAGTGCGGGCGATGGTCGGCGGTGCGGAACCGCAGTTTGCCGGTTACAACCGCGCGATGCAGGCCCGCCGTTCAATCGGTTCTCTGGCGAAGCCAGCGACCTATCTGACGGCGCTGAGCTTGCCGAACCAGTATCGCCTGAACACCTCGATTGCCGATGCACCGATCTCCATCCGTCTGCCAAACGGTCAGACCTGGTCCCCGCAGAACGACGATCGTCGCTTTAGTGGTCAGGTGATGCTGGTGGATGCGTTGACGCGCTCGATGAACGTGCCGACCGTTAACCTCGGGATGGCGCTGGGCCTGCCGGCGATAACCGACACCTGGGTCAAACTGGGCGTGCCGAAAGATCAGCTGCACCCGGTACCGGCGATGATTCTCGGGGCGTTGAACCTGACGCCGATCGAAGTCGCGCAGGCGTTCCAGACCATCGCCAGCGGCGGTAACCGCGCGACGCTTTCGGCGCTGCGTTCGGTCATTGCCGAAGATGGTACCGTGCTGTATCAGAGCTATCCGCAGGCAGAGCGTGCGGTGCCGGCGCAGGCGGCGTACATGACGCTGTGGACCATGCAGCAGGTTGTGCAGCGCGGTACCGGCCGTCAGCTTGGCGCGAAGTATCCGGGCCTGCATCTGGCAGGGAAAACCGGGACCACCAACAATAACGTCGATACCTGGTTTGCCGGTATTGACGGCGGTCAGGTGACCATTACCTGGGTGGGTCGCGATAACAACCAGCCGACGAAACTCTACGGTGCCAGCGGCGCCATGTCTATTTACCAGCGCTATCTGGCTAACCAGACGCCGACGCCGCTGGTGTTGACGGCACCGGAAGACGTGGTGGATATGGGCGTGGACAGCAATGGCAACTTCGTGTGTAGCGGGGGGATGCGTTCGCTTCCGGTCTGGACAACCACGCCGGATGCGCTGTGTCGCCAGGGCGAGCAGATGCAACAGCAGCAGCTGGAGCAGCAGCAGCAGAACAATCCGTTCAATCAGTCCGGACAGCAGCAGCCGGCGCAACAACAGCAGCAACAGCAACAGCCCGCGAAGCAGGAAAAGAGCGATGGCGTAGCAGGCTGGATTAAGGATATGTTCGGCGGTAACTGATCGTCGTCACCAGGCCCTCTGATACAGATGTATCAGAGGGCCTTTTTATTTCTGCACATTACTTAACAGTCACTTAACCCCACAATAACTGCCTGGTTATTATTTCATCCTTCAGTCTTCAGCGCGGGGCATACCACTTGCCTTGTATTCTGCGTTTCGCCTATTATGTCAACGGTCATAATAATAATTCTCGTTTACGTTATCATTCACTTTCATCAGAGATATACCCATGGCGCGTCCAAAAACTGCTCAGCCAAATCACTCGCTGCGTAAAATCGCAGTCGTAGTAGCCACGGCGGTTAGCGGCATGTCTGTCTATGCGCAGGCAGCAGTTGAACCGAAACAAGAAGAAACCATCACCGTTATCGCGGCACCTGCCGCGCAAGAGAGTGCCTGGGGCCCGTCGCCCACGATCGCGGCGAAACATTCGGCAACTGCGACCAAAACCGATACCCCGATTGAAAAAACACCGCAGTCTGTCTCCGTCGTCACCCGTGCCGAGATGGACATGAAGCAGCCGACGACGGTGAAAGAGGCGCTGTCCTATACGCCGAGCGTCTTCTCCACCCGCGGCAGCTCTACCACCTATGATGTGGTGACCATTCGCGGCTTCACGACCTCCACAACGGTCAATACCAACCAGTATCTGGACGGCATGAAGCTGCAGGGGAATAACTATTCAGAAGTGTCGATGGACCCTTACTTCCTTGAACGTGTGGAAGTGATGCGTGGGCCAACATCGGTGCTGTACGGCAACAGCAACCCTGGCGGCATCGTCAGTATGGTGAGCAAGCGTCCGACGACCGAACCGCTGAAAGAAATTCAGTTCAAAATGGGTACCGATAATCTGTGGCAGACCGGTTTTGACTTCAGTGATGCCATCGATGATAACGGCGTATGGTCGTATCGACTGACCGGTTTAGGCCGCAGTCAGGATGCGCAGCAGCAGATGGCGAAATCGACTCGCTACGCGGTCGCGCCCTCCTTCAGCTGGCGTCCGGATGATAAAACCGACTTCACTTTCCTGAGCAACTTCCAGAACGATCCGTATGCCGGTTACTACGGCTGGCTGCCTCGCGAAGGGACCGTGGTGCCGTATTACGATGCCAACGGCAATGCCCATAAGCTGCCGACTGATTACAACGAAGGCGAGCCGGATAACAAGATGTCCCGCCGTCAGCAGATGGTCGGCTACAGCTTCTCGCATCAGTTCGATGACACCTTCACGGTGCGTCAGAACCTGCGCTATACCGACGTGAAGACGCTGTATCGCTCCGTTTACGGTAACGGCTATTCGGCTCCGGGCCAAATCAACCGCGCCTATGTGCGTTCTGATGAACATCTCAATACGTTCACCGTTGATACGCAGCTGCAGTCTGATTTTGCCACCGGCGCGGTTAACCATACGTTGCTGACCGGCGTTGATTATTCGCGCATGCGTAACGATGTGAATGCGGAATACGGTTCTGCCGATTCAATCAGCATGAACAATCCGCAATACGGTAATGCGAACGTCAACGTGAACTTCCCCTACGCGGTGCTGAACCGCATGGAGCAGACCGGCCTGTATGCTCAGGACCAGATGGAGTGGGACAAATGGGTAATGACGCTGGGCGGCCGCTATGATTACGCCATGGCTTCGACCCTGACGCGCTCTTCTAACGATCTCGCGGAAAACCACGATCAGCAGTTTACCTGGCGTGGTGGTATTAACTATCTGTTCGATAACGGCATCTCTCCGTACTTCAGCTATAGCCAGTCCTTCGAACCGGTTTCCGGCTCTTCCCGCGAAGGCAAGCCGTTCGATCCTTCTCGCGGCGAGCAGTATGAAGCGGGCGTGAAATACGTCCCGAAAGATATGCCGGTGGTGGTGACCGCGGCAGTCTATCAGCTGACCAAAGACAAAAACCTGACCGCGGATCCCAACGATCCGTACGGAATTTATAGCATTCAAACAGGTGAAATTCGCTCACGCGGCTTTGAGCTGGAAGCAAAAGCAGCGGTCAATGCCAATATCAACCTGACGGCGGCCTATAGCTATACCGATGCGGAGTACACCGAAGACACCGTATTCAAAGGCAAACGTCCGGCGGAAGTTCCGCGCAACATGGCGTCGCTGTGGGCGGATTATACCTTCCACGAGAGCGCGCTGAGCGGTCTGACGGTCGGGGCCGGGGCGCGTTATATCGGCTCGACGGTGAGCTACTACAAAAATGATACCGACACCGGGAAGAAAAACGACTCCTTCAACGTGGCCGGCTATGCATTGATGGATGCCACGGTGAAATACGATCTGGCGCGTTTTGGTCTGCCAGGATCGTCTGTGGGGATCAACGTGAACAACCTGTTCGATCGTGAGTACGTATCCAGCTGCTACAGCGAATACGCGTGCTACTGGGGCGCAGGACGTCAGGTTATTGCGACCGGAACCTTCCGCTTCTAATCACTTACCGGGCGCGGTTCGCCGCGCCGTTCACCAGGTCGCCGCTATGCAGGAAAACTCTCCGCACTCTGATACCACGTTTTCGTTGAATCGCGTTACCTTTCGCGTACCTGGCCGTACGCTGCTGCATCCTCTCTCCTTAACTTTCCCGGCGGGAAAAGTGACGGGGCTGATTGGCCATAATGGCTCCGGCAAATCCACACTGCTGAAAATGCTCGGCCGTCATCAGCCGCCGTCGGAAGGCGATGTGCTGCTGGACGGGCAGCCTCTGGACAGCTGGAGCAGCAAGGCCTTTGCCCGTAAAGTGGCCTATCTGCCGCAGCAGCTGCCGCCGGCGGAAGGGATGACCGTGCGCGAGCTGGTGGCCATCGGCCGCTATCCGTGGCACGGCGCGCTGGGGCGTTTCGGTGCCGCCGACCGGGAAAAAGTTGAAGAGGCGATTGCGTTGGTCGGCCTTAAGCCGCTGGCGCACCGGCTGGTTGACAGCCTGTCAGGCGGTGAGCGCCAGCGGGCGTGGATTGCCATGCTGGTGGCGCAGGACAGCCGCTGTTTATTGCTGGATGAACCTACCTCGGCGCTGGATATTGCCCATCAGGTGGATGTCCTGGCGCTGGTGCATCGTTTGAGTCAACAGCGCGGGTTAACGGTGATCGCCGTTCTGCACGATATCAACATGGCTGCCCGTTACTGTGATTATCTGGTCGCGTTACGTGGTGGGGAGATGATTGCTCAGGGCACGCCCGCGCAGCTGATGCGCAGCGAAACGCTGGAGCAAATTTACGGTATTCCGATGGGTATTCTGCCGCATCCGGCGGGTAGCGCGCCGGTAAGCTTTGTCTATTGATGGAAAAGACCCCTTTCATTACCCGTCGCCGTCTGCTGGCGGCGATGGCCCTGTCGCCCCTGCTGTGGCAGATGCGCGGCGCCCAGGCCGCAAGCTTCGATCCGCAGCGTATTGTGGCGCTGGAGTGGCTGCCGGCAGAACTCCTGCTGGCGCTTGGCGTGACGCCCTACGGCGTGGCCGATATCCCGAACTATAACCTGTGGGTGAATGAACCGGCGCTGCCTTCCTCGGTGATTGATGTCGGGCTGCGTACGGAGCCGAATCTTGAGCTGCTGACGCAGATGAAACCGTCGTTTATCGTCTGGTCGGCCGGATATGGGCCGTCGCCAGAGAAGCTGGCGCGCATTGCCCCGGGACGGGGATTCACCTTCAGCGACGGTAAACGACCGCTGCAGATGGCGCAGCAATCTCTCAACGAGATGGCCGAGCTGATTGGCCGGCAGCAGGCGGCGAAGCGCCATCTGGCGGAATTTGACGCGCTGATGGAGAATCTGCGCCCGCGTTTCGCCCGCCGTGGCGATCATCCGCTGCTGATGATCACCTTGCTCGATCCCCGCCATGTCCTGGTTTTCGGCAATAATTGTCTGTTTCAGGAGGTGCTCGATCGCCTGGGGATTAAAAATGCCTGGCGCGGTGAAACCGCCTTCTGGGGCAGCGTCAGCGTGGGAATCGATCGACTGGCCGCCTACAAAGAGACCGATGTTATCTGCTTCGACCACGGTAATCGTGCCGAAATGAGCCAACTGATGAGTACGCCGCTCTGGCAGGCGATGCCGTTTGTCCGCGAAGGGCGCTTCCAGCGCGTGCCGGCTGTCTGGTTCTACGGTGCGACGCTGTCGGCAATGCATTTTGCCCGCGTGCTGGCGGATGTCCAGGGAGGTGAGGCATGAGATCGCGACTGTCTCCTCTGGCGGCACTGCTGCTGACGGTGCTGGCGATGACCGCATTTGCGCTCAGCTTCTTGAATCTCCAGGCGGCGTTGCCGCAGCACGAGTGGCGCCAGGCGCTGTGGCAGCCGGATATCGACAATATCGCTCAGATGTTGTTCCACTACAGCCTGCTGCCGAGACTGGCGGTGTCGCTGCTGGTTGGCGCGGGGCTCGGACTGGTGGGCGTGCTGTTCCAGCAGGTGCTGCGCAACCCGCTGGCGGAACCGACCACCCTCGGGGTCGCGACCGGCGCTCAGCTGGGGATGACGGTGACGACGCTGTGGGCGATTCCCGGCGTACTGGCGTCGCAATTCGCCGCACTGGCGGGGGCCTGTCTTGTCGGGGCGCTGGTTTTCGGCGTCTCGTGGGGAAAACGGCTGTCGCCGGTAACCCTGATTCTTGCCGGTCTGGTGGTCAGTCTGTACTGCGGGGCGCTGAACCAGCTGATGGTTATTTTCCATCACGATCAGCTGCAAAGTATGTTCCTGTGGAGCACCGGTACGCTGACGCAAACCGACTGGAGCGTGGTGCAACGGCTGTGGCCGCAGCTGCTCGGCGGCCTCATGTTAACGTTGCTGCTGCTGCGTCCCCTCACGCTGATGGGGCTGGATGATGGCGTGGCGCGTAATCTCGGACTGGCGCTCTCTCTGGCGCGTCTGGCCACGCTGACGCTGGCGATCGTTATCAGCGCGTTGCTGGTGAATGCGGTGGGGATTATCGGTTTTATCGGCCTGTTTTCGCCGCTGCTGGCGAAAATGCTCGGCGCGCGTCGTCTGCTGTCGCGTCTGCTGCTGGCGGCGGTGATTGGCGCGCTGATTCTCTGGCTGTCAGACCAGATCATTCTGTGGCTGACCCGGGTATGGCGGGAAGTGTCCACCGGTTCCGTGACGGCGCTGATCGGCGCGCCGCTGCTGCTGTGGCTGCTGCCGCGCTTGCGCAGCATCAGTGCGCCGGTGATGAATGCCGGCGATAAAGTGCTGGTGGAACGGCAAAACGTACGGGGATTTGCGTTTGGCGGTTTGCTGATCCTGCTGCTGGCGCTCCTCGTCGCCCTGGCCTTTGGGCGGGATGCGCAGAGCTGGCACTGGGCGAGCGGCACGCTGCTGGATCAACTGATGCCGTGGCGCTGGCCGCGGGTGTTCGCCGCGCTGTTCGCCGGGGTGATGCTGGCGGTCGCGGGGTGTATTATCCAGCGCCTGACCGGTAACCCGATGGCCAGCCCGGAAGTGCTGGGCATCAGCTCCGGCGCAGCTTTTGGTATTGTCCTGATGCTGTTTTTCGTTCCCGGCAACGCTTTCGGCTGGCTGCTGCCGGCCGGTAGCCTGGGGGCGGCGGCGACGCTGCTGGTGATCCTGGTGGCTGCCGGGCGCGGCGGTTTCTCGCCGCACCGGATGCTGCTGGCGGGGATGGCTCTCAGCACCGCCTTCACTATGCTGTTGATGATGCTGCAGGCCAGCGGCGATCCGCGCATGGCGCAGATTCTGACGTGGATTTCCGGCTCGACTTACGGCGCCACGCCGGAGATGGTCGTTCGGAGCGGGATGGCGATGGTGCTGCTGCTGATTCTGGTGCCGCTGTGTCGGCGCTGGCTGACGATTCTGCCGCTGGGTGGTGAAGCCGCACGCGCGGTAGGTATCGCGCTGACGCCGTCGCGGGTCGCTCTGCTGCTGCTGGCCGCTGGCCTGACGGCGGCCGCCACGCTGACTATCGGCCCGCTGAGTTTTGTTGGCCTGATGGCGCCGCATATTGCGCGGATGATGGGATTCCGCCGGACGATGCCGCAGATGGTGATGGCCGGGTTGATCGGCGGGTTGCTGCTGGTCTTTGCCGACTGGTGCGGGCGAATGATGATGTTCCCGTATCAGATCCCCGCAGGTCTGCTGTCGACCTTTATCGGCGCGCCGTACTTTATTTATCTGCTGAGGAAACAGAGCCGATAATTTTCCCCGGTGGCGCTTCGCTTACCGGGGCGACAAAAACGCAGGCCGGGCAAGCTTGCGCTGCCCGGTCTTGAATTACAGCTTCGCAAACGCCTTACGGGCGGCGGCGATGGTATCGTTGATATCATCAGGGGTGTGGGCAATCGACATAAAGCCGGCCTCAAACGCCGATGGCGCCAGATAGACGCCTTCTTCCAGCATCAGATGGAAGAAACGCTTAAAGCGTTCAACGTCGCACTTCAGCACATCCTGATAGCAGGTGACCGTTTCGGCATCGGTAAAGAAGAGGCCGAACATGCCGCCCACATTATTCACCACCAGCGGAATGCCCGCTTCGCGCGCGGCATCCAGCAGCCCTTGAGAGAGCTGATTGGTTAAATCGGTCAGCGTTTCGTGGACGCCCGGCTGGGCGACTTCGCTCAGGCAGGCAAAACCGGCCGCCATGGCGATCGGGTTACCAGACAGGGTTCCGGCCTGATACACCGGGCCGGTCGGGGCCAGGGCATCCATCACATCGCGACGACCGCCAAATGCGCCGACCGGCATACCGCCCCCGATGATCTTGCCCAGACAGGTCAGATCCGGAACCACGTCGTAGTATGACTGCGCGCCCGCCAGCGCCACGCGGAAGCCGGTCATCACTTCATCGATAATCAGCAGCGCGCCAAATTCGTCGCACAGCGCGCGCAGGCCCGGCAGGAACGCCGGTAGCGGCGGGATGCAGTTCATGTTGCCGGCTACCGGCTCCACGATGATGCAGGCAATCTCTTGCGGATATTGCTCAAACGCGGCGCGAACGGAGGCCAGATCGTTATAGGTGCAGGTCAGGGTATGTTTAGCAAAATCAGCCGGTACGCCCGGTGAGTTCGGCTGGCCCAGGGTCAGCGCGCCGGAGCCCGCTTTCACCAGCAGACAGTCGGCGTGGCCGTGATAGCACCCTTCAAATTTGATGATTTTGTCACGGCCGGTAAAGCCACGGGCCAGGCGAATGGCGCTCATCGTCGCTTCGGTACCGGAGTTCACCATCCGCACCATATCCATCGTTGGGACCAGTTCGGTCACCAGCTCCGCCATTTTGACTTCCATTTCCGTCGGCGCGCCAAAGCTCAGGCCGCGCTCCGCGGCTTCAATCACCGCATTGCGAATGGCCGGATGGTTATGGCCCAGTACCATGGGGCCCCAGGAGCCGACATAATCGATATACGCTTTACCGTCGACATCGTACAGCCTGGCGCCGTCGGCGCGTTCGATAAACAGCGGTGTACCGCCGACGCCGCTAAAGGCGCGGACCGGCGAGTTCACGCCGCCGGGGATGAGTTCACGTGCGGCGCTATAGAGTGTTTCAGATTTGCTCATTGCCATGATCCTGGTTCGTGATAAATGTTTTGCTGGTTATTCTAAGTTATTCCAGGATAGTTATGAAAGTTTTGCCCAATTGAAACAAAGCGCAGCAGGTGCATTTTTCCCGCGACGTAGGACGTTCAGAAGGCTAAAATGTCCCCTTCGTATTTGTATGACTATTGACGATAAGAGTATGAAAACAGAAGCCTCTACTTTTGAAGCAAAACAAATCGTGCGCTTGCGTCGTGGCGATGTGGTACGTCGATTAGTTCAACGTGACAAAACGCCGCTGGCGGTGCTGCTGATGGCCGCGGTGGTCGGCACGCTGGCCGGGCTGGTGGGGGTCGCCTTTGAAAAGAGCGTCAGCTGGGTGCAGAACATGCGCATCGGTTCCCTGGTGCAGGTGGCGGATCACGGGTTCCTGATTTGGCCGCTGGCTTTTATTTTATCTGCGTTGCTGGCGATGGTGGGCTATTTTCTGGTGCGTCGTTTCGCGCCGGAGGCAGGGGGATCCGGCATACCGGAGATCGAAGGGGCGCTGGAAGAGCTGCGTCCGGTTCGCTGGTGGCGAGTGCTGCCGGTAAAATTTATCGGCGGGATGGGGACGCTGGGCGCCGGTATGGTGCTCGGTCGCGAAGGGCCAACGGTACAGCTGGGCGGCAACGTCGGGCGAATGGTGCTGGATATTTTCCGCATGCGCAGCCCCGAAGCGCGCCACACGTTGCTGGCCACCGGGGCCGCGGCGGGGCTCTCTGCGGCATTTAACGCGCCGCTGGCGGGGATTTTATTCATTATCGAAGAGATGCGCCCGCAGTTTCGCTACAACCTGATTTCGATTAAAGCCGTCTTTACCGGCGTGATTATGTCGAGCATTGTGTTCCGTATCTTTAATGGCGAATCGGCGATTATTGAGGTCGGCAAGCTGAGCGATGCGCCGGTGAATACGCTGTGGCTGTACCTGATCCTGGGGATGATTTTTGGCTGCGTTGGCCCGCTGTTTAATAGCCTGGTGCTGCGCACCCAGGATATGTTCCAGCGTATTCATGGCGGCAATACGAAAAAGTGGGTACTGATCGGCGGGCTAATTGGCGGAATGTGCGGCGTTCTCGGGCTGATTCAACCGGCGGCGGCAGGAGGCGGTTTTAACCTGATTCCGATTGCTGCGGCGGGCAACTTTTCCGTTGGCCTGCTGCTGTTTATCTTTATCGCCCGCGTGATAACCACGTTACTCTGTTTCTCCTCCGGGGCGCCCGGCGGCATTTTTGCGCCGATGCTGGCGCTGGGAACCTTGCTGGGAACCGCCTTCGGGATGGCCGTCACGCCGATGCTGCCGGCCTATCATCTGGATGCCGGGACCTTTGCGATTGCCGGAATGGGGGCCCTGCTGGCGGCGTCAATCCGCGCTCCGCTGACCGGGATTGTGCTGGTGCTGGAGATGACCGATAACTATCAGCTCATTCTGCCAATGATTATTACCTGTCTTGGCGCAACACTACTGGCGCAATTCCTTGGCGGTAAGCCTTTGTATTCCACGATCCTGGAGCGCACGCTGGCGAAACAGGCCGCAGAACAGGCGGCAAAAGCGCAGCAGGTTGCCGGGGAGAATACTTGAACGATTTACCAGGGTATTAGATAATGGCTCATAAGGTCGGGTTATTCTTTAACCGGTCAGAAGTATCAATGGGAGCATAAAATGAGTGATGACGTAGCGTTGCCGCTGGAGTTTACTGAAGCTGCAGCCAAAAAAGTAAAATTCCTGATTGCAGATGAAGACAATCCAAACCTGAAACTGCGTGTGTATATCACCGGTGGTGGTTGCAGTGGTTTTCAGTACGGCTTCACCTTTGACGATCAGGTTAACGAAGGCGATATGACCATCGAAAAACAGGGCGTCGGCCTGGTGGTCGATCCGATGAGCCTGCAGTATCTGGTCGGCGGTGCCGTCGACTACACTGAAGGCCTGGAAGGCTCGCGTTTTATCGTGACCAACCCGAATGCGAAAAGTACCTGCGGCTGCGGGTCTTCATTCAGCGTCTGATCCCCGCACTGGATTCTCGCCCCGGTAGTTTTTCTCCGCCGGGGCAATTTCCCCGTTCTATCGCCCGTGATCATCGAGGGCAAAAGTCGGCAGCTTCAGATGCCAACGGATGGCCGCAAGGCGAATCATCAGCGTGACGACCATGCCCATCATCGCCGAGTTCTGCAGCGAAACATGAAAAGTGTCATAGGCCGTGGCGTGCACGATACCGCCGACAATACAGGCCGTGGCATAGATTTCCGTGCGTAAAATCATCGGAATTTCGCGCGCCAGTACGTCGCGAATGATCCCGCCGCCTACGCCGGTGACGACACCCATACAGATAGCGACCAGCGGGCCGCTGTGGGCCAGAAACGCTTTATTCACTCCGATGCCGACAAATACCGCCAGACCAACGGCATCAAGCACCGGCAATATCCATTTCGGCAGTCGGCGTGGCTGGCGCACCAGCAGAATGGTCAGCATGCTGGTGACCATCGCCACCACCAGATCAGTGGGGTCTTTTACCCAGAACACCGGGCCGTTGGCGAGCGCCATATCGCGAATGGTCCCACCGCCCACGGCGGTGACAACGCCGAGCACCAGCACGCCAAAGGGATCCATCCGGAGTTTACCGGCCAGCAATACGCCCGAGATAGCAAATACGGCGGTGCCAATAATATCCAGCCAATAGACAAGCATCGTCAGTTCTCGTTAAGCGCCCGGATCCTTAGGCTATTTTTACTCACCAAATTGCACCCGCACGGCGTCCGCCAACCGTATGTATGTCGGTTACACTGGCGTTCTCTGTAGCGGATGTCGTTATTACCCTGCGCAAACGGCGCTATTTGACCTGCCCGAGCGCCTCGCAGAGCTGTTTTGCGGCGAGGATAATACGCGGGCTTGCGCGTTCAAACCAGTCGCCATCTACTGCAATCAGGGAAATTTTTAACTGATTATGCCAGTAACGTTCAACTTCAGGGAGTCTGCTGGCATCACCGGCGATAACAATGGCCTGAGGCTGCCTTGCCAGGACCTGTTCACGACTCACCTGGGGCCAGGGAACCGGGCTGGAGGCAAAAATGTTGTCACCGCCGCACAACGTCAGCACCTGGTCCTGAATCGATCCCCGACTGCTGGTAAAAAGGGGATTGCTGCCAAACTGCAGAAAGACGCGTTTTTTCGGCGTATGTGCGTAGCGGGCTTTGAGGGCATCATAGTCGTCCTGCATTCGCTGTGCGGATGCGCGAGCCTTTTCCGGCTGCGGACTCCACTGCGCCAGCTGTCGCAGCGTCGCAATGATCTCTTCAATCGTCGCGGTATTGACCCAGAGTACCTTGATCCCCAGCGCGCTCAGTTGATTAACCTGCCGCTCGGCATTGCCGCCGCGCCATGCCAGAATCAGGTCCGGCTGCAACGCGACAATGCGTTCCAGGTTCATCCCTTGCCAGCTGGCAACCTGTTCGATACCGGCCGCTTGCGGCGGATAATCGGAATGGCTGCTGACGCCAACCGGCGTAATACCGGCGGCAAAGGCCAGTTCGGTATTGGAGGGGGATAGCGTGATAACCCGCGGCGCGGCGAAGAGCCACGCCGGGGTAAGCAGCAGAGCGGCAAGCGCCCGTTTTAGCGACTTAGCCACGCGCCAGCGTCTGTACCAGTTTTTCCACCATCAGCGTGGACTGTTTGGCGGCAACGGTGAGGAACTCATCAAAGCTCAGGTGAGACTGCTGATCCGCCACGTCGGAAATCGCGCGTACCACCACGAACGGCACGCCGAAGTTGTGGCAAACATGGGCAATCGCCGTTGCTTCCATTTCAACCGCTACAGCCTGCGGGAAGTTGTGGCGGATTTTCGCCAGCCCGACCGAGCCGTTGATGAAGGCGTCACCGCTGACGATCAGGCCGCGCACCGCGTGCAGATTCAGCGCTTCGATGCAGCTTTGCGCGGCGGCAATCAGCTTATCGTCGGCTTTGAAGCCTGCCGGGCAGCCTGGCAGCTGGCCATACTCATAACCAAAGGCGGTGACGTCGGCATCGTGGTAGCGGGTCTCGTCGGAGATGACGATGTCGCCGACTTTCAGCGTCGACGCCAGTCCGCCTGCGGAGCCGGTGTTGATAATCACGTCCGGCTTGCAAATCTCCAGCAGCAGGGCCGCGCCCATCGCTGCCGCCACTTTGCCAATGCCTGATTTTAACAGGGCGACATCGGTGCCGTTCAACTGGCCGGTGTAGATTTCGCTCCCGCCATGGGTCAGAGTCTGACGGTTTTCGATTTTGTCGCGCAGAAGGGTAACTTCTTCTTCCATAGCGCCAATAATGCCGATTTTCATAGATTTACTCGCGATGTGTCAGGTTTAGTTGCATAGTCTATCATGCACTCAAAGGGAAACGTTATTGCTCGCGCGGGAGAGGCCATGGCAAAGATTGATTTTCGCAACAAGATTAACTGGCGTCGGCGCTACCGCTCGCCGCAGGGGGTCGAAACGGAACGTGAGATCCTGCGTATTTTTGAAAGCGATCGCGGGCGCATTATCAACTCGCCGGCAATCCGCCGTTTACAGCAAAAAACCCAGGTCTTCCCGCTGGAACGTAATGCCGCGGTGCGGACTCGTTTAACCCACTCCCTTGAAGTTCAGCAGGTGGGACGCTATATCGCCAAAGAGATCCTCAGTCGCCTGAAAGAGCAGCGTCTGCTGGAAGCCTATGGGCTGGATGAACTCACCGGACCGTTTGAGAGCGTGGTGGAAATGGCCTGCCTGATGCATGACATCGGCAATCCGCCGTTCGGCCATTTTGGCGAGGCGGCGATTAATGACTGGTTCCGTCAGCGGCTCGCGCCTGACGATGCCGCCGGCGCGCCGTTAGCGCAGGATCGTTGTACGGTGGAGGCGCTCCGTTTGCAGGAGGGCGCTGACGAACTGAATGTGCTGCGGAGCAAAGTTCGTCAGGATCTGTGCTGGTTTGAAGGCAACGCGCAGGGTATTCGCTTAGTGCATACCCTGATGCGGATGAATCTGACCTGGGCGCAGGTTGGCTGCATTCTAAAATATACGCGCCCGGCGTGGTGGCGGGGAGAACTTCCCTCCAGCCACAGTTATTTAATGAAGAAGCCTGGTTATTATTTAGCCGAAGAGGGCTATATTGCGAGGTTGCGTAAAGAACTGGAGCTGGCTCCTTACAATCGTTTTCCTTTGACCTGGATTATGGAGGCGGCGGACGATATCTCATATTGTGTGGCCGATCTTGAGGATGCGGTAGAAAAACGTATTTTCAGCGTAGAACAACTTTATCAGCTGCTTCACGAGGCGTGGGGGCAGCATGAAAAAGGTTCTTTATTTTCGCAAGTGGTAGAAAATGCCTGGGATAAATCGCGCGCGAATTCTCTGAGTCGAAGTACAGAAGATCAGTTCTTTATGTATTTACGGGTCAACACGCTGAATAAACTGGTGCCGTATGCGGCACGCCGGTTTATCGATAATTTACCGAAGATCTTTGCCGGTGATTTTAATCATGCGCTGCTTGAGGACGATAGCGACTGCAGTCAGCTGCTGGAACTATATAAAAACGTTGCGATAAAACATGTGTTTAGTCATCCAGACGTTGAGCAGCTGGAATTACAAGGCTATCGGGTGATTAGCGGTCTTCTGGATATCTATGAGCCGCTGTTAAAATTATCGCTGGAGGAGTTTAGCTTATTAGTGGAGAAAGAGCGGGTGAGGAGCTTACCTATCGCCTCGCGCTTGTTCCAGAAACTTTCGACGCGTCATCGGCTGGCCTATGTTGAAGCAGTAAATAAGGTTTCGCGCGATGCTGAAGAATTTCCGGTGATGGAATATTATTATCGCTGCCGTCTGATACAGGACTATATCAGTGGGATGACGGATTTGTATGCATGGGATGAATATCGACGCTTGATGGCGGTGGAATAAGTACAGGTTTTGTAAAGACGAACAATAAATTTTTACTTTTTCCAGATGCTTAATTCCGGAACTTAGCGCGATAAAATGACTCTGATAGTCACATACATAGCAATTTGCATTATCTAAAATCGAGATTGAGACATATGAAAAAAACCACGTTAGCAATGAGTGCACTGGCTCTGAGTTTAGGTCTGGCGTTATCCCCGCTCTCTGCGAGCGCGGCAGAAACGTCCTCTTCGGCCTCAAGTACACAGCAAATGCCAAGCCTGGCCCCGATGCTGGAAAAAGTGATGCCGTCGGTTGTCAGCATTAATGTTGAAGGCAGCACAACGGTCAACACTCCGCGGATGCCGCGTAACTTCCAGCAGTTCTTTGGTGATAATTCACCGTTCTGCCAGGATGGTTCGCCGTTCCAGAGTTCTCCGTTCTGTCAGGGCGGTGGACAGGGCGGCGGGGCGCCGGGTGATGGCGGTCAGCAGCAGAAATTTATGGCGCTGGGCTCCGGGGTGATCATCGATGCGGCTAAAGGCTATGTCGTGACCAATAACCACGTTGTGGATAATGCGACCACGATTAAAGTACAGCTGAGCGACGGACGTAAGTTTGATGCCAAAGTCGTTGGCAAAGATCCGCGTTCCGATATTGCGCTGATCCAGATTCAGGATCCGAAAAATCTGACGGCGATTAAGCTGGCAGATTCCGATGCGCTGCGCGTCGGTGACTACACCGTCGCGATCGGTAACCCGTTTGGTCTGGGTGAAACCGTCACTTCGGGTATTGTCTCCGCGCTTGGCCGTAGCGGCCTGAACGTTGAAAACTACGAAAACTTTATCCAGACCGATGCGGCGATCAACCGCGGTAACTCCGGCGGTGCGCTGGTTAACCTGAACGGCGAACTGATCGGGATTAATACCGCGATCCTGGCGCCGGACGGCGGCAATATCGGTATCGGTTTTGCCATCCCGAGTAACATGGTCAAAAACCTGACCGAGCAGATGGTCAAGTATGGCCAGGTGAAACGCGGCGAGCTGGGTATTATGGGGACCGAGCTGAACTCTGAACTGGCGAAAGCGATGAAGGTCGATGCGCAGCGCGGTGCCTTCGTCAGCCAGGTTATGCCGGGTTCTGCGGCGGCGAAGGCCGGTATCAAAGCCGGTGACGTGATTACCTCGCTGAACGGTAAGCCTATCAGCAGCTTCGCGGCGCTGCGTGCGCAAGTCGGTACTATGCCTATCGGTAGCAAAGTCCAGCTGGGACTGGTACGCGACGGCAAAGCGGTCAATGCGACCGTCGAACTGCAGCAGAGCAACCAGACTCAGGTTGACTCCAGCACCATCTTCAATGGTATTGAAGGTGCGGAAATGAGCAACAAAGGTCAGGACAAAGGTGTGGTGGTCAATAATGTGAAAGCGGGGACTCCGGCGGCACAAATTGGCCTCAAGAAAGGCGACATCATCGTCGGCGCTAACCAGCAGCCGGTGAAAAATATCGCCGATCTGCGCAAAATCTTTGATGCCAAACCTTCGGTGCTGGCGCTGAACATCCAGCGTGGCGATAGCACTATCTATCTGCTGATGCAGTAATCGCTAACGGCTAAACCAGCCCCTTCTCCTCGTTGCGGGAAGGGGCTTTTTTTTGCCCCGCTATCCGCCGCGCTTTCCTTTCTGTGACTCCACCCGCAACTCCATACTTCTCTGCCTGGCTTTATGCATATGCACAATGCGACGTTCGGCCAACTCTTTTATGCTGACCCCCTGTTGACGGGAGGGTTACATGGCTGGCTGGCATCTTGATACCAACATGGCGCAGGATATCGTTGCGCGAACGATGCGCATCATTGATACCAATATCAACGTAATGGACGCCCGCGGGCGCATTATCGGCAGCGGCGATCGCGAGCGAATTGGGGAATTGCACGAAGGGGCGCTGCTGGTGCTTTCCCAGGGGCGGGTCGTGGATATTGATGATGCGGTTGCTCGTCATCTACACGGCGTGCGTCAGGGGATTAACCTGCCTTTGCGTCTGGAGGGGGAGATCGTCGGCGTGATTGGCCTCACCGGCGAACCAGAAACGCTGCGCAAATATGGCGAGCTGGTGTGCATGACCGCCGAGATGATGCTGGAGCAGTCGCGGTTAATGCATCTTCTGGCCCAGGATAGCCGCCTGCGTGAAGAGCTGGTCATGAACCTGATTCAGGCAGAAGAGAATACGCCCGCCTTAACCGAGTGGGCGCAGCGGCTGGGCATCGATCTGAACCAGCCTCGCGTGGTCGCGATGATTGAAGTGGATAGCGGTCAGCTCGGGGTAGACAGCGCCATGGCCGAACTGCAGCAGCTGCAAACCGCCCTGACCACGCCCGATCGCAACAATCTGGTGGCGATTGTCTCACTGACCGAGATGGTGGTGCTCAAACCGGCATTCAATGCCTTTGGTCGCTGGGACGCGGAGGATCACCGCAAACGAATCGATCAGCTGATCGCCCGAATGAAAGAAAACGGCCAGCTGCGCTTTCGCGTGGCGCTGGGTAACTTCTTTACCGGCCCCGGCAGCATCGCCCGTTCCTGGCGCACCGCGCGTACCACGATGATGGTCGGCAAACAGCGGATGCCCGAGAGCCGCAGCTATTTTTATCAGGATTTAATGTTACCGGTGCTGCTCGATAGCCTGCGCGGCGGCTGGCAGGCCAATGAACTCGCCCGTCCTCTGGTCAGGCTGAAGGCGATGGATAATAACGGTCTGTTGCGGCGTACTCTACAAGCCTGGTTTCGCCATAACGTGCAGCCGCTGGCGACGTCAAAGGCGCTGTTTATTCATCGTAATACGCTGGAGTATCGCCTGAATCGTATTGCTGAACTGACGGGACTGGACCTGGGGAGTTTTGACGATCGTCTGCTGCTTTATATTGCGCTGCAGCTGGATGAACAGCGTTAGAAGATAGCCCGGATAGCGACACAGTGTCTTCTCCGGGTTGCTGTGGGTCTCTCCCCGGAAAGCATCGCCGGCCAGGGAGTGAAAACCAACTTATTTATTCCGCGTCAGTTTTTCCAGATCGGCTTCAATTTCACTGATCTTATGAGTGACGACGCTTTCCAGATGACGCAGATCGTCAAGGATCTTACGTTTGAGGTCGACTTCGGTACGATCGCGCTGGCAGATCTGATCCAGCTCATCGATAACGTAGCGCAGATTCGGGCTAATTTCCTGAACCTCTTTATACCCCTGGCCTACGCCATCTGCGACAACGGTCTTACGCTGGCGCGGGTATTTAAACTTGACGCTTTTGGCGAAGAACTCGCCTTTGTCTTTCTGAAAATAGATTTTCAGAATGTCGTTGTTGGCTTCCTGCCGCAGGCTATAGCGATCGATCTCATCAGGATTGGTAATGCCAAGACTTTTCAGATTATCGTACATAACGGTACCTTTGATATCATCATAACCTTTGAATAATTAACGAAAAGATCCATCTTCGCCAGCTTCAAATATAAAAAAAGCGGGATATCTCCCGCTTTTTATTCTGCTTAGTCGATGGTACGCAGCAGTTCGTTAATGCCGACCTTGCCGCGAGTTTTCGCATCCACTTTCTTCACGATAACGGCGCAGTACAGGCTGTACTTGCCATCTTTCGACGGCAGGTTGCCGGAAACCACCACTGAGCCCGCCGGAACGCGGCCATAATGGACTTCGCCGGTTTCGCGATCGTAAATTTTGGTGCTTTGACCCAGGTACACGCCCATGGAGATCACGGAACCTTCTTCAACGATCACGCCTTCAACCACTTCAGAGCGTGCGCCGATGAAGCAGTTGTCTTCGATGATTGTCGGGTTAGCCTGCAGCGGCTCCAGCACGCCACCGATGCCGACGCCGCCGGACAGGTGCACGTTTTTACCGATCTGCGCGCAGGAACCCACGGTGGCCCAGGTATCTACCATGGAGCCTTCATCAACGTAGGCGCCAATGTTGACGTAGGACGGCATCAGCACGGTGTTGCGGGCAATAAATGCGCCCTGACGAACCGCCGCCGGCGGAACCACGCGGAAGCCTTCTTTCTGGAAACGCGCTTCATCATAGTCAGCGAATTTCATCGGCACTTTATCGAAGTAGCGGCTTTCCGCACCGTCGATAACCTGGTTATCGTTAATACGGAAAGAGAGCAGAACCGCCTTCTTCAGCCATTGATGGGTGACCCACTGGCCATCGATTTTTTCAGCGACACGCAGCGCGCCGGAATCAAGCAGAGAAATCACCTGGTTAACCGCTTCGCGGGTTACGGTATCCACATTTGCCGGCGTGATGTCGGCGCGACGCTCAAAAGCGGACTCAATAACATTCTGTAATTGCTGCATTGTTTTACTCTTTCTCTTTACACATTAAAAGTTCGTCACCCTTTATCGTTTGGATTGAGGGCCTCTGTCAACCGTTGTTGTACTTCTTGTTGGAGCGCATTATTAAGCCCACGCCGGTCCGCCGTCGCGATTATAAATAAATCTTCTACTCGCTCACCAATTGTCGTAATTCTGGCCCCGTGAAGCGAAATATTGAGGTCGGCGAACACCTGACCCACGCGAGCCAGCAGGCCCGGCTGATCGAGCGCAATCAGCTCAAGAAACGATTTTCTGTCGGTGTGCGTTGGCAGGAAATTGACTTCGGTAACGACGGAGAAATGGCGAAGTTTCGCCGCCTGACGGCGCGGGGCCGGCGGCTGCCAGCTGCGTTGGGTGATGGTCTGTTCCAGGCCGTGGCGGATCATCTCATGGCGATCGGCGGAAAGCGGACTGCCGTCCGGCTCCAGTACAATAAAGGTATCCATCGCCATGCCGTCGCGGGTGGTAAAAATCTGGGCATCGTGAACGCTGAGGTTGCGGCGATCCAGTTCGCCACAGACGGCGGCAAACAGGTACGGGCGGTCCGGGCTCCAGATAAAAATTTCGGTCCCGCCGCGCGTGGCCTGCGAGCTGAGCAGGATCATCGGTTTGCTCAGGTCGTGTTTGAGCAAATTGCGGGCGTGCCAGGCGAGCTGGTTAGGCGTATGGCGCACGAAGTAGTTGGCGCGGCAGCGATTCCAGATTTGATGCAGCGCCTCTTCATTAATATTTTCCATCCGCAGGAGCGCCAGCGCCTGCAGCTGATGATGGCGTACCCGTTCGCGCATATCTGGCGTGCTTTGCATCCCGCGACGCAGCTGTTTTTCGGTGGCGAAATAGAGCTCGCGCAGCAGGCTCTGCTTCCAGCTGTTCCACAAGGTTTCGTTGGTCGCACAGATATCGGCGACGGTCAGGCACACCAGGTAGCGCAGGCGGTTTTCGGTTTGCACCTCTTCGGCAAACTGCTTGATGACCTCCGGATCCTGAATATCACGGCGCTGAGCGGTGACCGACATCAACAGATGATGGCGTACCAGCCAGGCCACCAGCTGGGTTTCCCGCGAGTTAAGCCCGTGCAGCTCGGCGAATTTCAGCACATCCTGGGCACCGAGGACAGAATGATCGCCGCCGCGACCTTTAGCAATATCATGGAACAGGGCGGCAATCAGAATCAGCTCCGGGTGCGTCAGGCGAGGCCACAGTTCTACGCACAGCGGGTGGCGACTGCGGGTCTCTTCTTTGGCGAAGCTTTCCAGCTTCAGCATCACGCGGATCGTATGTTCATCGACCGTATAGGCATGAAACAGGTCAAACTGCATCTGGCCCACAATATGCGACCACTGCGGCATATAGGCCCACAGTACGCTGTGGCGGTGCATCGGCAACAGCCCCCGGCTGACCGCGCCCTGGTGGCGCAACATGCTGAGGAAAATCGTGCGCGCTTCCGGGATATAGCACAGCGGCTGCGTCAGATGGCGCCGCGCGTGGCGCAGGTGGCGAAGCGTCGTGGAGTAGATGCCGGTGATGTTGCTGTTACGCACCATAATATAGAACATGCGCAGGATCGCCTGCGGTTCGCGCATAAACAGCGTATCGTCGCGCAGGTCAATCAGCGTGCCGCGCAGCTGAAAATCATCATCGATGGGCCGCGGCTTTTCATCTTCGGTGAGGGCGAGGATTGCTTCATCAAACAGCTGGAGCAGCATGTGATTCAGTTCGCTGACCCGCCGGGTGACGCGGAAAAAATCCTTCATCATGTATTCGATAGGCTGATTGCCTTCGCCTTCGTAGCGCAGTCGGCGGGCGACGCTGAGCTGGCGGTCGAATAGCAGGCGGTTATCGTAGCGGTTTAACTCGAGGTGCAGCGCAAAGCGAATCCGCCACAGCTGGTGCAGACATTCGTTAAGCTCGTTACGTTCGGCTTCGGTGAGAAAGCCGAAGCCAACCATTTCATCCAGCGAGGTGGCGCCGAAGTGGCGACGGGCGACCCACTGTAGGGTGTGGATATCTCGCAGGCCGCCAGGGCTGCTTTTCACATCTGGTTCGAGGTTATAGCTGGTGCCGTGGTAGCGCTGGTGGCGGATGTTCTGCTCTTCGACCTTGGCGGCAAAAAACTTCTCTGAAGGCCAGAAACCATCGCTGAAGATATGTTTCTGCAGTTCAAGAAACAGGGCCACATCGCCAATCAGCAGGCGAGATTCAATCAGGTTGGTCGCGACGCTAAGATCGGACAGTCCTTCCAGCAGGCACTCTTCGAGCGTGCGTACGCTGTGGCCGACCTCGAGCTTGATATCCCACAGCAGCGTCAGCAGTTCGCCCACCTTCTGCGCCTGCTCATCGGAGAGTTTTTTGCGGCTGAGAATCAGCAGGTCGACGTCGGAGAGCGGGTGCAGCTCGCCGCGGCCATACCCCCCGACCGCGACCAGCGCCAGATCGCTGACCGGACCAAAGCCAAAATCAATCCACAGGCGCTGGAGCAACTGGTCGATAAATTCGGTGCGCGCTTCGATTAGCTGCCCGGCGGCGATACCGCTATCAAACGCTTCACCCAGCCAGCGCTGGAAAATATCGAGGTGTGCCTTGATGGTGGCACAGGTCAAATCACCTTGCGGCCAGCTACCCGGATTCTCTGGCTGACCGGAGAGGGTAGGGGAGACAGTGTCAGGTAAAGAGTTGCTCATCGCGTCACCATAAGAAAATAACTATCGCCC
>NZ_BCYR01000005.1 GCF_001598295.1 Klebsiella ornithinolytica NBRC 105727 = ATCC 31898 | reverse complement strand
ACTTGCGTACGAGCTCTTCTTTAAATATGGCGGTGAGGGGGGGATTCGAACCCCCGATACGTTGCCGTATACACACTTTCCAGGCGTGCTCCTTCAGCCACTCGGACACCTCACCATATTGTTTTGCTGCTCACCCTGGGTGGTCAACGGGCGCTAATTTAGGGAAATACGTATCTCTCGTCAATCAACTTTTTCAAAAAACAGCGCGTTTAGACAAACTTCGCGCAACTTGCTTTTTAAATGCGCGACAATCGATTTTTTTGTCGCCACCCTCTTTTTATTCGATAGAAAAATGAAATTTGCTATGCTGGCAATCCAATAGAAAACAATAAGTAAAATACGGCGCCAGGGTCAACCTGCAACCAGCGCCCGCGATCAGGAGCCATGATGGACATAATCTTTTATCACCCGACATTTGATACCGCTTACTGGATTGCTGAGCTGGAAAAACAGCTGCCGGGCGCGCGCGTACGCGAATGGAAATCCGGCGATACTCAGCATGCGGACTATGCGCTGGTCTGGCATCCGCCGGTGGAAATGCTTCAGGGACGGGACTTAAAAGCCGTTTTTGCCCTCGGCGCTGGCGTCGATTCAATTCTGAGTAAACTCCGTGAACACCCGGAAATGCTGCCGATGTCGATTCCACTCTTTCGCCTCGAAGACACCGGAATGGGTCAGCAGATGCAAGAGTATGCGGTGAGCCAGGTGCTGCACTGGTTCCGTCGCTTCGACGACTACCAGGCATTAAAACAGCAGGCCCGCTGGCAGCCGCTGGAGGATTATCGTCGCGAAGAGTTCACTATCGGGATAATGGGCGCGGGCGTGCTTGGTTCGAAAGTGGCGGAAGCGCTTCAGGTATGGGGATTTCCGCTGCGGAGCTGGAGCCGTAGTCGTAAATCCTGGCCTCAGGTGCAAAGCTTTGCCGGTCAGGAGGAGCTGGGCGACTTCCTCGGCGCGACGCGGGTACTGATCAACCTGCTGCCAAACACGGCGGAAACCGTCGGCATTATTAATCAGCGACTGTTGGCGCAGCTTCCGGATAACAGCTATGTTCTCAATCTGGCACGTGGCGTTCACGTGGTCGAAGCGGATCTGCTGGCGGCACTGAATAGCGGTAAGCTTAAAGGCGCGATGCTGGATGTCTTTAGCCGCGAGCCATTACCGGCGGAAAGTCCGCTGTGGGCGCATCCTCGGGTGGCGATGACGCCACATGTCGCCGCAGTCACCCGTCCGCTGGAAGCGATCACCTATATTGCCAGCACCATTGGCCGCCTGGAGCGTGGGGAGGCGGTGAACGGGCAGGTCGATCGTCAGCGCGGATACTAAGAGAAACCCCGCTGTGGCGGGGTTTTGCTAATCATGCGTCCTGATTCCTGCTATTCTTGCCACAAACAGAGAAGGAGATTGTGATGTATCCTGTTGACCTGCACATGCATACCGTCGCCAGTACCCACGCCTACAGTACCCTGCACGATTATATTGCTGAAGCAAAGCGTAAGGGGATCAAACTTTTTGCCATAACCGATCATGGTCCGGATATGGCCGATGCTCCGCACTACTGGCATTTCGTCAATATGCGCATCTGGCCGCGGATGGTCGACGGCGTCGGCATTTTACGGGGTATTGAAGCCAACATAAAAAATACCCTCGGCGAAATTGACTGCACCGGGCAGATGCTGACCTCACTGGACCTGTTCATTGCGGGCTTCCATGAGCCGGTTTTCCCGCCGCAGGATAAAGCCACCCATACTGAAGCGATGATCGCCACTATGGCGAGCGGCGCGGTACATATTATTAGCCATCCGGGTAATCCGAAATACCCCGTCGATATTCCGGCGATAGCCGCCGCGGCGGAAAAATACCAGGTGGCGCTGGAAATCAACAACTCATCCTTCGTCTCGTCGCGTGTGGGCAGCGAAGATAACTGCCGGGCGGTTGCCGCCGCCGTGCGCGATGCCGGAGGTTGGGTCGCGCTGGGATCGGATTCGCATACCGCATTTACGCTCGGCGAGTTCAAAGAGTGTCGTAAGATCCTCGATGATGTGAACTTCCCCGAAGAGCGGATCCTTAACGTGTCCCCGCGTCGGCTGTTGAATTTCCTTGAGTCTCGCGGGATGCCGGCGATCCCTGAATTTGCCGATCTTTAATATGAATAACTGGAAAAATTGAATGAACGAGTTTTCAATCCTCTGCCGCGTGCTGGGCTCTTTGTGCTACCGTCAGCCGCAGGATCCGCTGCTGGTGCCGCTGTTTACCCTGATCCGTGAAGGGAAGCTGGCGGCGAGCTGGCCGCTGGAGCAGGATGAGCTGCTGGAACGTCTGCAAAAAAGCTGCGACGTGCAACCGCTGGCCGCCGATTACAATGCGCTGTTTGTCGGTGAAGAGTGCAGCGTTCCTCCTTATCGTAGCGCGTGGGTTGAAGGGGCAAGCGAAGCTGAAGTTCGCGGTTTCTTCAGCGAACACGGGATCCCGACCGGAGAAGGTCAGGCCGACCACATTGGGTCACTGCTGCTGGCGGCCTCGTGGCTTGAAGATCATGCTACGGAAGATGAAAGCGAAACGCTGGAAACGCTGTTTGCTGACTACATTTTGCCGTGGTGCGGGGTTTTCCTCGGCAAAGTCGAGGCGCATGCCGGGACACCTTTCTGGCGGACGATGGCGCCCCTGACGCGGGAAGCGCTCTCCGCCATGTGGGATGAACTGCAGGAAGAATCGGAAGAGTAAATGTGATATTTGTCACGTTTTTATTGCAATGGAAAGTATGATCTTGCATATAACGTGCTTCAGATCTCATTTGGCGGACGCGTATCTGCTATGATACGCGTCATGAACATACTCTTCGCAATCGCAATAACGACAGGCATTCTCTCCGGAATCTGGGGATGGGTGGCGGTCGCGCTTGGTCTGCTGAGCTGGGCGGGCTTCCTGGGCTGCACGGCCTATTTCGCTTGCCCGCAGGGCGGGCTAAAAGGGTTGCTGATCTCAACCTGTACGGTAATGAGCGGTGTGGTGTGGGCGCTGGTCATTATTTACGGCAGTGCGCTGGCGCCGCATCTGGAAATCCTTGGCTATATGATGACCGGGGGCGTGGCCTTCCTGATGTGTATTCAGGCTCGTCAGCTGCTGCTCTCTTTTGTCCCCGGCACTTTTATTGGCGCCTGCGCCACATTTGCCGGCGACGGGAACTGGCGGCTGGTGGTACCTTCTCTGGCGCTAGGGCTGGTGTTTGGTTACGCGATGAAAAATTGTGGGCTATGGCTGGCCGCGCGTGCGCGGAAAAACAAATCCACATTAGTGAACGAAACGCCCGACCAGGCATAAGCTGATGTCACCCGCACAAGAAACAGGACCTCAGGTCCTGTTTTTCTTTCTGCTGGCACTGGTCGGGCTGTTCAGACTTGCGGCCGTCGACCCGACTCACGGGGTAGCCCCCGCCACGCAACCGTAACGTGAAAGAATATTAACCCGCAACATAGCCTTGCTATCCTCCAGACGGGTTATAGCCGCCGCAAGTTTCCCGGACTTTCGTCGGGCGGGCTATCGTGCCATATTACCCTCTGTGCTTTATGTAAAGACGTTTGCCGACAGGAGGCGAAATGACTGTTAAACCTGAGGTTATTCTCGGCGACATCACTACGCTTGACGTCGATGTTATCGTCAATGCCGCCAATCCCTCGCTGCTAGGCGGCGGGGGCGTGGATGGCGCAATCCATCGTGCAGCCGGGCCGGAGCTCCTTGCCGCGTGTCAGGTCGTCCGGCAACAACAAGGCGAGTGCCCTCCGGGTCATGCGGTGATTACTACCGCGGGTCAGCTGCCGGCCAGCGCGGTGATCCATGCCGTCGGGCCCGTCTGGCACGGTGGCGGGCATCAGGAGGCTGAACTGCTTGCTGACGCGTATCGAAACAGCCTGCAGCTGGCGTCAGCGAACAGCTATCGATCGATTGCCTTCCCGGCCATCAGTACCGGCGTATATGGATATCCTAAGCAGGCGGCGGCAGAAATTGCCGTGCAGACGGTCAGCACCTTTCTGACGCGTTACAATCCTTTAGAGCGCGTCTGCTTTGTCTGTTTCGATGAGGAGACCGCGGACATTTACCGGCGCTTGCTTGAGCCGCAGCGAGGTGAGTGAAAGTCGGGGGCCCCGACCACCCGCCGCCTGACATCTGCGGGCGAGCGGGCGGGCGATCAGCCAGCGGACACTTGAGTCTTAGCTGCTTTCGGCTGGAATTTTCCCGAAAAGAGAAAGCGTAGCAGAGGAATGCGCAGATGAATTTCATACAGCACCAGCGCAATACCGACCACGAAGACTAAGCCAGCAATAAACCCAAGCGCGTTGGATTTGATCGCCGGCGCCAGCCATGCGCCATAAAGCAGGGTCAGCGGGTGGTGCACCAGATAAATGAACAGCGAAGCATTAACAAAATAGGTCACCCGCGCCGACTGAAAGTTCAGCAGACGGTGGCCGAGAGAAAAGACCACGTTCACCATCCACAGACCCAGAACCATGGTAATGACCGATTCGGTTTCATACATCCAGCCATCACCGGAACCATATTGCTGATTCAGGCGATAGGCGATAAAGCCTAGCAGCGCGCCGACGAAGCACCATGGCGACGGAGTGGTAAACATCGTTTTTAAGCGCGGATTGATAAATACCTGGGCACCAAGAATGAAGAAGGGCAGGTAAAACAGAGTCTGCATCACGATGAAATTAAACAGGCCGTTGCTGAGCAAGGGGGCGTAAAGGACAAACAGCGAGCGGCGGATCACCGCGTAAAGCACGCCGAGCGCCAGAAAAATCATCGACAGCTGAGCTAATGTGACGGTGTCACCAAAGGTCGATGCCCTGGCTGAGCGGCGGCCGGTCAGCCAGCGAAACAGCACGACTCCCAGAGAGGTCAGGACCACCAGCACCAGTAAAAACCACAGGTGAGAAACCAGTTCCCACGCCAGAGTATTGAATTTGTCGTAACCCGAGAGGGTGTGCCAGTTTTCGGCCTTGCCGTTAACGTACTGCAGCATGATGAACTGCGGCAGCGTCAGCAGAGGAATGGCGGTCAGCATCGGAATGCCGACACGCTCAACGCGCACTTTCCACCACTTCTTCAGCGGATAACGTAAAAAAAGCATGTAGGAAAAGTAGCCAGAAATGACAAAGAAGACCTGCATGCGAAAAGCATGGATAAAATCGTTAAAAAGCGTCAGCCACCAGGAGGGCTCGAGGCTATTCACATGCCAGCTGTGGCTGGAATAGATCAGTGATATATGAAAAGGGATCCCCAGTAGCATCAGCCAGGCGCGGATGCTATCGAAGAAATATTCACGTTGTACTGGCGTATTATTCATACAATATCACTACATTCTCGGACAATTCGTCTTATCACTCAACGTGATAACGTTTAAATTCTCAGCAACCCTACATCAACTCTGGATACCTGTCTCCAGGATAAGTACGTAAAGTACAAATGTGGCAGTTAACTGCCTATTACCTGCGCCGCTAAGGTGAACAAAGCAGGGATTATGTTGTCGGATTGCCTGAATTACCATTAAAATAGATCGGATCGATTTAAGCACACAAAGGGGGAAGTGCTTACTTATATGAAACTTAAACCACAGATGATGAAAATGCGCTGGTTAAGCGCAGCCGTAATGTTGTCCCTGTGTACTTCATCTGCATGGGCGTTTAGCATTGATGACGTTGCAAAACAGGCCAAAGCGTTAGCCGGGAAAGGCTATGAAGCGCCGAAGAGCAACTTGCCCTCCGCTTTCCGCGACATGAAATACGCGGACTACCAGCAAATCCAGTTTAATCACGATAAGGCTTACTGGAACAATCAGAAAACCCCATTCAAACTTGAATTTTATCATCAGGGCATGTACTTCGACACGCCGGTCACCATTAACGAAGTGACGGCAAGCAGCGTGCGTAAGATTAAATATAATCCGGATTACTTTAATTTTGGCAGCGTCCAGCATGATAAAGATACGGTGAAAGACCTGGGCTTCGCCGGTTTCAAAGTACTGTACCCGATCAACAGCAAAGATAAGAACGACGAAATCGTCAGCATGCTCGGCGCCAGCTACTTCCGTGTTCTGGGTCAGGGCCAGGTGTACGGGCTTTCCGCGCGCGGCCTGGCTATCGATACCGCGCTGCCTTCCGGCGAAGAATTCCCTCGTTTTCGTGAGTTCTGGATTGAGCATCCAAAAGCCACGGACAAGCGTTTGACTATTTATGCACTGCTTGACTCCCCACGTGCGACCGGCGCCTACCGTTTTGTGATTATGCCGGGCCGCGATACCGTCGTTGATGTGCAGTCTAAAGTGTACCTGCGTGACAAAGTCGGCAAACTAGGCGTTGCACCGCTGACCAGCATGTTCCTGTTCGGGCCGAATCAACCCTCTCCGGCGACCAACTATCGTCCGGCGCTGCATGATTCTAACGGCCTGTCGATTCTTGCCGGTAACGGCGAGTGGATCTGGCGTCCGCTGAACAATCCGAAGCATCTGGCCGTCAGCAGCTATGCGATGGAAAATCCGCAGGGCTTCGGCCTGCTGCAGCGCGGCCGTCAGTTCTCGCGCTTTGAGGACCTCGACGACCGTTACGATCTGCGCCCGAGCGCCTGGATCACGCCGAAGGGCGACTGGGGTAAAGGGAAAATCGAACTGGTTGAAATCCCGACCAATGACGAAACCAACGATAACATCGTGACCTACTGGACGCCGGATCAGCTGCCGGAACCGGGTAAAGAGATGAACTTCAAATACTCGATTACCTTCAGCCGCGATGAAGACAAACTGCACGCGCCGGATAACGCCTATGTGATGCAGACCCGCCGTTCTACCGGGGATGTGAAGCAGTCGAACCTGATTCGTCAGCCGGATGGCACCATTGCCTTTATCGTTGACTTCACCGGCGCTGAAATGAAAAAAATGCCGTCAGATACGCCGGTAACGGCGCAGGCGAGCATCGGCGATAACGCAGAAATTGTTGAGAATACCGTGCGTTATAACCCGGTCACTAAGGGCTGGCGTATGGTTCTGCGTGTGAAGGTAAAAGATCCGAAGAAAACCACGGAAATGCGCGCTGCGCTGGTCAATGCTGATCAGACGCTGAGTGAAACCTGGAGCTATCAGCTGCCTGCCAATGAATAAGATAACGAAGTACATTGACGCGTTGCCGCTGTCTGAGGCTGAAAAAGCCGCGCTGCCTGATACAAGCCTGCAGGCCGTACATGAAGCGCTGGACGCCGATCATCATGCTTTTGTTCGTGAAGACGATTCCCCGCTGGGTTCCGTGAAATCACGACTGGAACATAGCTGGCCAGACTCCCTGGGCGATAACCAGCTGATAAAAGATGATGAAGGGCGTACTCAGCTCAACGCAATGCCGAAAGCAAAACGCTCCTCAATGTTCCCGGACCCGTGGCGCACCAACCCAGTTGGGCGTTTCTGGGATCGGCTACGCGGACGTGATGTCACCCCGCGCTATCTTTCTCGCCTGACCAAAGAAGAGCAGGAGAGCGAGCAGAAGTGGCGTACCGTCGGGACCATCCGTCGTTACATCCTGCTGCTGCTGACGCTGGCGCAGACCGTTGTCGCAACCTGGTACATGAAAACCATCCTGCCGTATCAGGGATGGGCGCTCATCAATCCGGCTGACATGGTCGGGCAGAATCTGTGGATTTCCTTCATGCAGCTGCTGCCGTACATGCTGCAAACCGGGATCCTGATCCTTTTCGCGGTCCTTTTCTGTTGGGTTTCCGCCGGTTTCTGGACCGCGCTGATGGGCTTCCTGCAGCTGCTGATGGGGCGCGATAAGTACAGTATCTCCGCGTCAACCGTCGGCGATGAACCGCTGAACCCAGAACATCGTACGGCGCTGATCATGCCGATCTGCAACGAAGACGTCGATCGCGTATTCGCCGGCCTGCGTGCCACCTGGGAGTCGGTGAAGGCGACAGGGCAACAGCAGCACTTCGACGTGTATATCCTGAGTGACAGCTACAATCCGGATATTTGCGTTGCCGAGCAGAAAGCGTGGATGGAGCTGATTGCGGAAGTGCAGGGCGAGGGGCAGATTTTCTATCGCCGTCGTCGTCGTCGTGTGAAGCGTAAGAGCGGTAACATCGATGACTTCTGCCGTCGCTGGGGCAGCCAGTATAGCTATATGGTGGTACTGGATGCTGACTCGGTGATGACCGGTGAATGTCTGACCGGGCTGGTGCGTCTGATGGAGGCGAACCCGAATGCCGGGATCATTCAGTCCTCGCCGCGCGCTTCTGGTATGGACACCCTGTATGCCCGTTGCCAGCAGTTTGCGACCCGCGTTTACGGTCCGCTGTTCACCGCCGGCCTGCACTTCTGGCAGCTTGGTGAATCACACTACTGGGGCCATAACGCCATTATCCGCGTGAAGCCGTTTATCGAGCACTGCGCGCTGGCGCCGCTGCCGGGAGAAGGTTCATTTGCCGGGTCGATTCTGTCGCACGACTTCGTGGAAGCGGCGCTGATGCGTCGTGCCGGCTGGGGGGTGTGGATTGCCTACGATCTGCCGGGCTCTTATGAAGAACTGCCGCCGAACCTGCTGGATGAACTGAAGCGTGACCGCCGCTGGTGCCACGGTAACCTGATGAACTTCCGTCTGTTCCTGGTCAAAGGCATGCACCCGGTGCACCGGGCGGTGTTCCTGACCGGCGTCATGTCCTACCTGTCGGCGCCGCTGTGGTTCATGTTCCTCGCCCTGTCGACCGCGCTACAGGTCGTGCATGCGCTGACTGAGCCACAGTACTTCCTGCAGCCGCGGCAGCTGTTCCCGGTCTGGCCGCAGTGGCGTCCGGAGCTGGCGATTGCACTGTTCGCCTCGACGATGGTGCTGCTGTTCCTGCCGAAATTGTTGAGCATTATTCTGGTGTGGTGCAAAGGTTCAAAAGAGTACGGCGGCTTCATTCGCGTGACGCTCTCTTTGCTGCTGGAAGTGCTGTTCTCGGTACTGCTGGCGCCGGTGCGTATGCTGTTCCATACCGTGTTTGTGGTCAGTGCGTTCCTCGGTTGGGAAGTGGTATGGAATTCTCCGCAGCGTGATGATGACTCCACCCCGTGGGGTGAAGCCTTTATGCGCCACGGTTCGCAGCTGCTGCTGGGACTGGTGTGGGCGGTCGGTATGGCGTGGCTGGATCTGCGTTTCCTGTTCTGGCTGGCGCCGATCGTCTTCTCGCTGATCCTGTCGCCGTTCGTGTCGGTGATTTCCAGTCGGGCCACCGTGGGCCTGCGTACCAAACGCTGGAAGCTGTTCCTGATCCCGGAAGAGTATTCCCCGCCGCAGGTGCTGAAGGATACCGATGCATATCTGACCCTGAACCGTCAGCGTTCCCTGGACGATGGGTTTATGCACGCCGTGTTTAACCCGTCCTTCAACGCGCTGGCGACGGCAATGGCGACGGCACGTCACCGCCATGGTCACATTCTGGATATCGCCCGCGAACGTCACGTTGAACAGGCGTTGAACGAGACGCCCGACAAACTCAATCGCGACCGTCGTCTGGTGCTGTTGAGCGACCCGGTCACCTTGTCACGTTTGCACTATCGTGTGTGGGCCGCGCCGGAGAAATACTCTTCGTGGGTGAGCGCCTATCAGCAGGTGACGCTCAACCCGCTGGCGTTGAAAACGAAATAAGCGGTATGTGAAGGAAAATACCGGCAATATTGCCGGTATTTTTTTATCTGAGCATTGAGGTAGCAGATGAGAATTTTACTGGTTATTGCCATGGCGCTGCTGCTCAGCGGCTGCGGCAGTATTATTAGCCGCACGGTGCCGGGGCAGGGGCATGGGAATCAGTATTACCCCGGCGTGCAGTGGGATGTGCGTGATTCGTCATGGCGATACATCACCATTCTCGATCTGCCTTTTTCGCTGGTGTTCGATACGTTGCTGTTGCCGCTTGATGCCAGCCACGGTCCGTACAACTAATCAGCGTTCATCCCACTCATCGGCAGCGGTCTGACCCTCTTCGGTATCCAGAGAGGGTTCCAGCTGAAACTCTCCTTCGTCCCACTCATGCAGCGTATTCTCTTCCAGCCACTCCTGACGCAGCTCTATCTCGTCATAGTCGCCGTCAAAAACACTCTGTGCCGCTTCGCCGCTTAACATCGGCAGGCATTCGCCTTCTTCATCTTCGTCGGCAAAAAATTCGGCCTGCCAGGCGATATCGCCATCCTGCAGAACGTACTTTTGGATATTCAGCTGCTCAACGTTGGCACTCTCCTCGTCGCTATCCGGATTATTGACCAGGAACTCTTCGCGGGCCGCATCGATAGCTTCTTCGAGCGTGGCATAGAAAATCGAATCCTTTGGCATAGATAACCCCCTAAGAAGAATGAAAAATGGACACGATTCAATCTATAGAAGGCGGTGAGCGTTGCGTCAAGGGGAAGGCGACGCTGTTGAACTTAATTTACCGAACGACCGCCCGAGTCCGCGTTCTGCGCGGGTTCATCACCGGAAGGGCGCCGCAAGCTGAGGGTGGAATAGATAGCGTTGAACAGGACGACCGTCGCGGTGACAAAAAAGACCGCCCGGAAACCATAGCTGGCAGATACCGCTGCGCCGATCAATGGGCCGGTGACGTTGCCGATATCGCGAAATGACTGGTTATAGCTAAAAATGCGCCCGGCCACCTGGCTGGTTGAGTTGTACACCAGCAGCGTCTGGACGGCCGGCAGCAGCGCGCCGTCGGCGGCACCCAGCAGAAAGCGTAAAATAGCCAGCTGCAGCGGCGTCTGGACGAATGACATTGGAATCAGCAGCAGAACGGAGACCATCAGCGCGACGATAAGGATTTTTTCCGGCCCGATACGATCCCCGAGCTTACCGAGGCGCGGGGCGCTGATCAGCGCCGCGACGCCCGGAACGGAGGCTATCATCCCGCTGATAAAGGCGATATTTCCGACGTCTCCGGCCAGCTCCCGAACGTAGAGGGTCAGGATAGGGGCGATTGAGCCGGTGGCGACCTGAATAATCATCGTGGTGACAAACAGACTCAAGACCAGCTTTGGGCTTTTCAGGGACGAAAAGACATCCCTTGCATTAAGCATCTCTTTCTTCGCGACCGGGACGAACTGCTCGCGAATGAAAAACAGCGTCAGGATAAAACAGACGAGCAGGACGCTGGCGGTCAGAAAGAAGACGGTGCGCAGTCCCCAATGGTCGGCAAGAAAGCCGCCCGCCAGCGGGCCAAGCAGCGCGCCGCTCACGGCGCCGGTAGATAGCGTACCCAGCGCCCAGCCGCTCTTCTGGCGCGGGATCTGGGTGGCGATCAGGGCATTCGCATTGGGAATAAAACCACCCAACAGCCCCAGCAAGGCCCGCAGTACCAGAAACTGCCAGATGTTTTGCGCCAGCCCCATCAACATCATGACGATAGCCATCCCCAGCGCGGAGCGCAGCAGCATAATTTTGCGCCCTTTGCGATCGGCCAGGCCGCCCCAGAAGGGAGAGGCAACGGCGGAGAACAAGAAGGTAATGCTGAATACCAGTCCTGACCACATATTCAGGGCACTGTGGCCCGTCACGCCAAGCTGCTCGACGTAGAGCGGGAGAAAGGGCATGACCAGGCTAAAAGCGGCACCGGTCAAAAAACAGCCGAGCCAGGTGACCGTGAGATTTCGTTTCCAGTTAATCGGACTATCTGCAGACGACATAGGCTTCCATTGGCCTGCGATGCAGGACAAAAAACAAAAGATGAGCCTGCTAATTATGCGCCTGAGTAACGATCATCGCAATGGAGGAGAGCGCTTAACGCTAAAGCGGAAAGTGCCTCCGGCCAGCATCGGGCTGCCGGAGGAAGCACACTTAATAGCGTGAAGGTACGCCGGGCGGGCGGGTCTTAAAGCGGCGGTGCAGCCACATATATTGCTCCGGCGCCATCAGAATGCATTTCTCGACGATGCGGTTCATCCAGGCCGCGGTCGTTTCCGCATCATCAAGCGGCGGATCGCATTCCGGCGGCAGAATAATTAGCTCATAACCTTTACCGTCGGGTTTACGCCGCGGAACGAACGGAACAATGCAGGCTTTCGACATCTTTGCCAGCATCCAGGTCCCCGACGTCGTTGCCGCCTGGTCGACGGCAAAGAGCGGCACGAATACGCTGGCGGTCGGGCCGTAGTCGTGGTCCGGCGCATACCAGATCACTTCGCCTTTTTTCAGCGCGCGAATCATCCCTTTCAGATCTTTACGGTCGATCATGTCTTTATTCGAGCGCAGCCGGCCCCAGGTTTGCAGCCAGTCAATGACCGGATTGTCATTTGGACGGTAGACGCCGATGCCGGGTTCGTTGATACCAAACATCCGCGCCCCCATTTCCAGCGTGAGGAAGTGAATGCCGATCAGCAGAATGCCGCGCTGTTGCGCCTGAACGTCCCGGATATGCTCAACGCCGATGGAGTCGGTCCAGCGCGCAATACGCCGGGTCGGCCAGAACCAGGCCATCCCGGTCTCCATTAACCCCATCCCCACCGATTCGAAGTTTTGCACCACCATCTGATGGCGCTCTTCTTCGCTTTTGTCCGGGAAGCACAGCTCCAGGTTACGGTAAGCGATTTTGGCGCGGCGTTTCATAAAGCGCATTGCCAGGCGGCCAATCGCATTGCCAAGGCGGTAAATCAACGGATAGGGAAGCTGAACAACCAGCCACAGCAGGCCAATACCTAGCCAAAGCAGCCAGTAACGCGGATGCAGCAGCGCCGCGGAAAATTTAGGTAAATGGGTCATCTCATACCTGTTTAAATAAGCAACTCATTCTATTATCGCATTTTTTCATGCTTCAGCCAAAACGGCTGTCCCAGGTGGCATTTATTGTTAAACGCGAACGAACGGGAGTGAAATGAATGTAGCGCAAAATGTGGGGATGTAAATTAACGTCGTTTGCTATATGATGCCGGCCGTTTATTTACCTCATTTCCTATGTCGAGCAGGTACACCATGCCAGTGTTACATAACCGCATTTCAAATGAGACGTTAAAAGCGCAGATGTTAGCTGAGAGCGAACCGCGTACAACGATCTCGTTTTATAAATATTTCACCATCGTGGATCCAAAAGCCACGCGCGATGCATTGTGGATTGCCCTCACCAAATTAAACGTGTTTGGTCGTATCTATCTGGCCCACGAAGGGATCAATGCCCAAATCAGCGTGCCAGAAAGTCAGGTCGATGCGCTACGCGAGTTTCTCTACGCCTTCGACCCGGCGCTGGATGGCCTGCGGATGAACATCGCGCTGGACGACGACGGAAAATCCTTCTGGGTGCTACGCCTGAAAGTCCGCGATCGTATCGTGGCGGATGGGATCGATGATCCGACGTTTGATGCCTCAGACGTGGGTGATTATCTGAAAGCGGCGGAAGTGAATGCGATGCTGGACGATCCCGATGCGGTGTTTATCGATATGCGTAACCACTATGAATATGAAGTGGGCCATTTTGAGCAGGCGCTGGAAATCCCGGCGGACACGTTCCGCGATCAGTTGCCGAAAGCGGTCGAGATGATGCAGGAACATAAAGATAAAAAAATCGTTATGTACTGCACCGGCGGTATTCGTTGTGAAAAAGCCAGCGCCTGGATGAAGCACAACGGCTTCAGTAAGGTCTGGCACATTGAGGGCGGGATTATTGAATATGCCCGTCGTGCGCGCGAACAGGGGCTGCCGGTACGCTTTATCGGTAAGAACTTTGTCTTTGACGAGCGGATGGGGGAGCGGATTTCCGATGATGTGATTGCCCATTGCCATCAGTGCGGTACCCCGTGTGATAGCCATACGAACTGCCTGAATGACGGCTGCCATCTGCTGTTTATCCAGTGCCCGAGCTGCGCCGAGAAGTTCGCCGGCTGCTGTAGCGAGGCGTGCATGGAAGAGCATAAGCTGCCGGAAGAGGAGCAGCGTCAGCTGCGTGCCGGACGAGAAAACGGCAATAAGATCTTCAACAAATCTCGCGGCCGCCTGAACACGAAGCTGGGGATCCCGGACCCTGAGACCTCAGAAAAACCATAACCAGATAAGATCAACGATCGCCAGCAGCAGCCACAGTGCGAGATAAATCATAAAGTGCTCGCGGACGTTGTTGACCAGTAAATCGTACAGGCGACGCATAAACTCTCTCTGTGATGAACGGCCTCCTCTGAGGCCGTTTTTTATTGCTCAAATCAACACCGCGCACGGCGGCCATCTAACCCTGAAAGCGTGCCAGCGAGAAGGGGGTCAGGTCGAAGGCGGGGGTTTCCCCCTGGGCAAACTGCGTGGCAATTTCTCCCAGCACCGGGGCGAATTTGAAACCATGACCGCTTAACCCGCTAATCAGCAACGTTTCAGGATGGCCGGGGAGGGTGTCGATAATAAAGTCTTCATCCGCCGTATTATCGTAGGTACAGGAGGCGCCATGCAGGCAGCCGCCGATACCGGGCAGCACGTTACGCAGGAAGCTGAACGACTCAGAGCCGTCGGTGGCCACCGCGCCAAATGGCGTGCGTTCTTCCGGCGCGGAGATAAGTTGCCCGCCGTTGTGCTTGCCGATCTTCAGTTCATTGTCTTCCGCCGGGAAACCATAGAACTGGTCGCCGTTTGGCAGCTCACCGGTAAATGCCGGGAAGTGGTTTTTAGTGCTATAGCGTCCATCAGCCTGGAACCAGGCGAAGATTTTGCGTACGGGCTGGACTGGCAGGTCGGGCAGCAGACGCGTTACCCATGTACCGGCGCTGACCAGCAGTTTCTTGCCGCTGTAGCTGCCATCGGCGGTGTCGATTGTCACGCCATCCGGGTGATGGTGTATGGCGGTAACCGGGCAATTAAACAGCTGAGCGCAGCCCGCCTCACGCGCGAGACGTATCCAGGTTTCGATGGCCAGCTCGCTACGTAAAACCCCGGATGCCGGTTCGAATATGCCACGATAATCATCCGGTACGCGAATCTCAGGCCAGCGGGCCATGATAGCCGGGGCATCCATCTCTTCGACGTTCAGTTGGAACTGGCGGGCGCTGTTCGCAACGTTGCTGAGAAACGTCGAGTTTGCCGGGCCGAGGTTAATCACCCCGGTGCGTTCGAAGACCGCCTCGCCGCTGAGGGTTGCAAGCTCATCCCACAGCGCCTGCGCACGCAGCACCAGCGGGACATATCTCTCTCCTTCACCGTAGGCGTGACGGATAAGACGCGTATTACCGTGATGGCTGCCCTCCTGATGCGGAGGCGTGTGCGCGTCGGTCATCAGCACGTTAAGTCCAGCCCGGCGGGCATAATAGCCGGCAGCGGCGCCAGTGGAGCCGCTGCCGATAATGATGAGGTCGTATTGCATGGTCTGTTCCGGTTTTTTGCTTTATTAGCAGGGTAATTAACAACCTGCACATATACAAGCCCGAAAATAAATCAGGCACCCGCAGGTGCCTGTTTAGTTAGCATATATCGATCGCGGCATAATCATTAATGCCTGCGGTACTCGTTTGCCTGGTATTCACCTGATTCTATCTTCGCAATACCTGCTTCCAGGATAGAAATAAATTGACGTGCGACTTCCGTCGTTAGCCAGAGCGTCTGGCCAATTTCAGCTTCGTTACTGCTTTCTTGAGTGGGGTTTTGGTAGTGCAGGCGCAACATCATTGCATCGTAGCTATCAACGGTGCTGATGTCCCATCCGACGAGGGGATGGGTCTGGATGACTTCATTATTCTTTTCCATCATAACCCCTTATTCATATGTTAAAAGACAACAATTCTCGAGGTTTAATGCATATTTTTTGAAGCAAGTTAATTATATCAGCTGTTAAGAATAAACTCGAGAAATTAAATCAAACAGGGCGAGCTTTCATCTGTTTGGTGCTTTTTTGCGCAAATTTAGTGCCGTGCATCGTTATTTTTAAAGGAAATAATCAGGAGGAAAAAGAAAAGTCTGAGATTGCAACGGGGATAAAAAAGCCGGGGCGACCCGGCAAAAAAAGCACAATGAGGGAGCAAATTGAATTTGCTGTGCCTGACGCGATGTTCCGGCAGCTTTTGCTTCAGACTGGCCTGCTCTGTTTGTTCAGAGCCCGTGCCATTCTGCTGCGGCATGCTGCCAGAGAGGCGTCAGGATGCGTCATGGACAAACCAGTCATCAGCGCTTTCCCAGGTTTCTTGCAGGATTTCGCTTATCCGGTCTTTATCTTCTTTCAGGCCGCCAATGACGGACAAATTGTTATTGGCGGCAAAGCGTACGGTTACCTGGCTTGGAAGAGCCGGGAACTGCTGTTCAATGCGTCGGGAGAGTTCATTATTTAGCGCTTCTAAGGCGCCGTGCGGTAAGGCTGTAGATTTGGCGATAGACACTTCGATGCGCATGATTGCCCCCTGTGTAATATACTGGTTATTTATACAGTATTCAGTTTGCGTTTACAACAAGGGGCAGCGCTTTTATTTTTTCATCGTCCAGCGCAGGGTTTCACCGGCAAGGAAAGGCACCAGGGTGTCGTCCGGCAGGGCGATGCTTTCAACGACGGTGCTCTCTTCGCGCACCAGCTCAACAAAGGTATCATTCACCGGCAGGCCGTAGAAGCGCGGGCCGTTGAGTGAACAAAACGCTTCGAAGTGCTGCAGGGCATTCATCTCTTCAAATACCGTCGCATAGCTGCCCAGCGCGGTCGGCGCGTTAAAGCAACCGGCGCATCCGCAGCTGGCCTCTTTACGATGGCGGGCGTGCGGAGCGGAGTCGGTTCCCAGAAACGCGCGGCTAAAGCCGCTGGCAACCAGCTCACGCAGCGCCTGCTGGTGGATATTGCGCTTCAGAATCGGCAGACAGTAAAGATGGGGACGCACGCCGCCAACCAGCATGTGATTACGGTTAAACATCAGATGCTGAGGCGTAATGGTCGCGGCCAGCAGTTCGTTACCGTCGCGAACGTATTCGGCGGCATCTTTGGTGGTGATATGTTCGAACACCACTTTCAGGCCCGGTAAACGCTGACGCAGCGGCTCCATTACCGTTTCGATAAAGCGCGCTTCGCGATCGAAGATGTCAATCTCGGCGTGGGTGACTTCACCGTGAACCAGCAGCGGCATGCCCAGCTTTTCCATGCGCTCCAGCACCGGCATGATGGCATCGATGCTGGTGACGCCGTGGCTGGAGTTGGTGGTGGCATTGGCCGGATAGAGTTTGGCTGCGGTGAATACGCCAGCGTGGAATCCACGCTCCAGCTCCGCCGGGTCGAGCGTATCGGTCAGGTAGCAGGTCATCAACGGCGTAAAGTCGTGCCCGGCGGGAACGGCGTCAAGGATACGCTGGCGATAGGCTATCGCCGCTTCAACGGTGGTGACAGGCGGCACCAGATTCGGCATCACGATCGCCCGGCCATAAAACTCACTGGTGTAAGGCACGACGATCTTCAGCATATCGTCATCGCGGAGATGGATATGCCAGTCGTCAGGGCGGCGGATTTTCAATACCTGGGATTGTGCTGTCATGGAAAGCTCCGGCTAATAGGGTCAGTCATCAGGGCTGTTTTTGCCGGGCACTAAGGATAAGCGTAAACGTTTTCCTTTGCATCAATTTCCGTAAAAAAACGGGCGCCGCAGCGCCCGTCGTATTAATTGGTGAACGGGATGATAATTTCGCCCGGTTTCACCTCGATGCCTTTTGCGTATTTTTTCGCCAGCGCTTCGCCGGTGCTGGCATCTTCGCGCAGAACGTAGGCCGGCTGCTGGTTAAAATAGCTACGCAGAGACTGATTCAGATAGGGAATCAGGGTCTGTACGACGGACTGCAGTTTCTCAGGCGACACTTTCGCATCAACCACTTCCATCTCCTGCAGGAAGATCGCGCCTTTCTCTTTATTAAAGACCGGCAGCGCCTTGAGCTTCAGGTCGATGGTGGCTTTCTGATTGCCGAATAACGAGTTCAGATCCAGGTTGGCAATGCCGCTCAGCGTCACTTTATTCGGCTCTTCACGGCCAATCGCACTGGTCAGATCGTGTAACTCAATATGGGCATCCGCCACGCCCGGCAGGCCGATATCTTTGGCGAAATGGTTACGTTTCTGTAGCGCCTGGTTAATTTCCTGCTCGCTAACTGAATACTGTGTGAGCTGGTTACAGCCGCTCAGAAGGCCGCTGACAATGAGCGCGGCCACGATAAACATCTTTTTCATTAGATTCCTTAACGGTCATGCCAGGACTTATCCTGACATAAAGCAGTATGGCCTGCCAGCATTCGACGCACTAGCGGAAAATGCTGAAAACAGGCCTTACCTTAAATCTCTGGTCAGGTACGTGGCTCCAGCATGCCGGACGTCGACCGCTTCTGGCTGAACTGCCACCACAGAGCAATGAAGGTAAACAGGCCGATAACACCCAGCATCAGCCACGGCAGTTCGGGCTGATTCAGCGCTTTACCCGCATCGAACAACCATCCGCCGCCGGCGTAGCCAAACGCGCCGCCGAAGGCCAGCCCCAGCCGGCTGAAGCCCATATAGCTGCCGCGCGCCCGGGCATCGGCTAAAGAGGCTCCCAGGGTTTCCCGCGCCGGTTCCGCAACGATCGATCCAATATAGAAGATACAAATCAGGGTAAACAGCTGCTGTAAATTGCTGGTCAAGCCAATAGGCAACATGGCGAGGGTCATCACCAGTAACCCGGCCATCAGCCGATGCTCCAGGCGAAAGCGCTGTTCGCTCCAGCGGGCAATGGGATAGAGCAGGGTTAACGATATAGCGGCTTCAATGGCATACATCCATTTTACCGCGGTCGGTGAACCGGCGATGTCGTTAACCATAATGGGCAGCATGAGCATCACCTGGACGGCCAGCATGTAGTAGCCGGTGAGCGTCAGAACGTAGGTGACAAAGCGCTTGTCGCGCAGCACCCGGCCCAGGCCTTCCCGCACCGGTGTTTTCACGGTGGAAAGCTTCCACGCCGGGAGATACCAGGCGTTGAACGCGGCGCAGGCGACAAACAACGCCGCGCCCACGCTGCAGACCAGGCGGAAGTCGTATTGCAGCAGCCAGCTGCCGAGCAGGGCGCCAATCACCGCCCCGGCGCTGTCCTGCATCATCAGAATCGAAAAGAATCGCCCGCGCTGATGCGGACGCACCAGCTTGACCACCAGCGCGGCGCGCGGCGGATCGAACAGGGTGCCGCCGAGCCCGGAGAGAATGCAGGAGAGCCACAGAACCCACGGTTCATGGGCCACGGCCATCGCCGCGAAACCGCCCGCGCGCATGAGCATGCCGGTGACGATCATCGGCTTGGCGCCAAAGCGATCGGCGACCGCGCCGCCAAAAATGCCTAATCCTTGCTGTACCAGCTGGCGCAGGCCGAGCGCAATCCCGACCATCAGCGCCGCCCAGCCCATCTGGTCAACAAAGCGAATAGAAATTAGCGGGAAGACGACAAAAAAGCCCAGAACCACCAGCATGTTGTCGACCAACAGGAAATATTTACCCAGGCTCCTTGCCTGCGATACGCGGGACATTTCCCCTCCAGGGAAAATAAAGAGTTACCCGGATAGTGTGCGGGGAAGATGCTGACTTTCCCAGCATCATTGCGACAATATTTTTTTATCAAAAAGCAAGATCGATAGAGTCTATTCATCGAAAAAGGGAGATGGTGCAGAAAATGGTATGTTGCTGTTTTCACACAACCGTTCAGGACAGGTATAGTGAAAGGAGCAGGGTAATCAGTCAGGGGAACAGGAGAAGGGAATGTTTGGCTATCGCAGTAACGTACCTAAGGTGCGTTTGACGACGGACAGGCTGGTGGTGCGGCTGGTATACGATCGTGACGCCTGGCGTCTGGCCGATTATTACGCGGAGAATAAAGGGTTCTTAAAACCCTGGGAGCCAGTGCGCGATGACAGCCACTGCTACCCCTCTGGCTGGCAGGCGCGTTTATCGATGATTTCCGAGTTTCATAAACAGGGCTCGGCATTCTATTTTGCGCTGCTCGATCCTGAAGAGAAAGAGATTATCGGCGTGGCAAATTTTTCCAATGTGGTTCGCGGGTCGTTTCATGCCTGCTACCTCGGCTATTCCATTGGCGAGAAGTGGCAAGGCCAGGGGCTGATGTTTGAGGCCCTGACCGCGGCGATTCGCTATATGCAGCGCACGCAGCATATCCATCGCATCATGGCCAACTACATGCCGCATAATCAACGTAGCGGCGATTTACTGGCTCGTCTTGGCTTTGAAAAAGAGGGGTACGCCAAAAATTATCTGCTGATTGACGGGCAGTGGCGTGACCATGTACTGACGGCGTTGACGACACCGGACTGGACTCCGGGTCGCTGAGGAGAGAGCATGAAATATCAGTTAACCGCACACGAAGCGCGCGTCATCGGGTGTCTGCTGGAAAAACAAGTAACCACGCCTGAGCAGTATCCGCTGTCGGTCAATGCGGTGGTGACCGCCTGCAATCAGAAAACCAATCGTGAGCCGGTGATGTCGCTGAGCGAAAGTGATATTCAGGATCTGCTGGATGCCCTGGTCAAACGCCATTACCTGCGTACGGTCAGCGGTTTCGGCAATCGGGTGACCAAATATGAACAGCGCTTTTGTAATTCCGAGTTTGGCGATCTGAAACTGTCTCCGGCGGAAGTGGCGATCGTGACGACGCTGCTGCTGCGCGGCGCGCAGACGCCGGGCGAGTTGCGCAGCCGAGCGCAGCGAATGTATGACTTTAGCGATATGGCGGAAGTGGAGAGCGTGCTGGAAACGCTGGCAACCCGGGATGACGGACCTTTCGTCGCTCGTCTGCCGCGCGAGCCAGGGAAACGAGAATCCCGCTATATGCATCTGTTCTGCGATGATATGGACTCGCTTATTACCGCCGTCGAGGCCGTCTCGCCGCCGGCCGATGATCTTCTCGCGCGGGTTGAGGCGCTGGAAGGCGAAGTCGCGGAACTGAAAGAGCGGCTGGCCTCGCTGCTGGCTCACCTGGGAGATTAATCGTGACCGCGAAATTACGCATTGGCGTGGTGGGGTTAGGGGGCATCGCGCAGAAGGCCTGGCTGCCGGTGCTGGGCGCCGCAGACGGTTGGACGCTGCAGGCGGCCTGGTCGCCGGGTAAAGAGAAAGCGCTACGCATCTGCGACGCCTGGCGCATTCCTTATGCCGACTCGCTGGAGCAGCTGGCGGCGCAGTGTGACGCGGTCTTTGTGCATACTTCAACGGCTTCGCATTTTGAGGTGGTGAGCCGCCTGTTGCATGCAGGGGTGCATGTGTGCGTGGATAAACCGCTGGCCGATAAGCTGAATGAGGCAGAGTCGCTGGTCGAACTGGCGGCGCGCCGCAAGCTCACGCTGATGGTCGGTTTTAACCGTCGCTTTGCGCCGCTGTATCGTGAACTCAAAACGCAGATGGGCGGCGCCGCATCGCTGCGCATGGATAAACATCGCAGCGACAGCGTCGGCCACGATCTGCGTTTTACGTTGCTGGATGATTATCTGCATGTGGTGGATACCGCGCTGTGGCTGGCGGGCGGTACCGCGCGCCTGAGCGGCGGCTCGCTGCATACCACGGCCCAGGGCGAAATGCTCTACGCCGAACACCACTTCAGCACGCCTCAACTGGAGGTCACCACCAGCATGCACCGGCGTGCCGGTAGTCAGCGGGAGTGGGTGCAGGCGGTGACTGACGGCGGACTGTACGCCGTCTGTGATATGCGTGAATGGCAGGAAGAGCGCGGTCAGGGGGTGATTATGCGCCCGGTTCCGGGCTGGCAAACCACGCTCGAGCAACGGGGTTTTGCCGGCTGCGCTCGCCACTTCATCGAATGCGTGCAAAATCAGACGGTTCCGGAAACTGCGGGTGAACAGGCGCTGCTGGCGCAACGGGTGGTCGAAAAACTCTGGCGCGAGGCAATGAGTGAATAATTGGTTGTAACATCTGGGAGTAGTAATTCATGACGAACCCGGTAGACTATCGCCACTTTCCAGCGCCCGCAATCGCGGGCGTTTTACTTCAGGGTTGTGGAATAACACGTTAATGAACCTTTTAAAATCACTGGCAGCAGTCAGTTCGATGACCATGTTTTCACGCGTTCTGGGGTTTGCGCGTGATGCTATCGTCGCCCGAATTTTTGGCGCAGGGATGGCGACGGATGCCTTTTTCGTCGCGTTTAAATTACCGAATTTGCTGCGCCGTATCTTTGCTGAAGGGGCGTTCTCTCAGGCATTTGTTCCCATTCTTGCCGAATATAAAAGCAAGCAGGGCGAAGATGCGACCCGCGTGTTTGTGGCCTATGTCTCTGGCCTGCTGACGCTGGTTCTGGCGGTCGTTACCGTTCTTGGAATGCTGGCGGCACCCTGGGTGATTACCGTGACCGCGCCCGGTTTTGCCGACAGCCCGGATAAATTTACCCTGACCACCCAGCTGCTGCGCATCACCTTTCCTTATATTCTGCTGATTTCACTGGCGTCGCTAGCCGGGGCGATTCTCAACACCTGGAACCGTTTTTCCGTTCCCGCTTTCGCTCCGACGTTCCTCAACGTCAGTATGATTGGTTTTGCTCTGTTTGCCGCACCCTATTTCCATCCGCCCATGCTGGCGATGGCGTGGGCGGTCACCGTCGGCGGCGTGCTGCAGCTGGCCTATCAACTGCCGCATCTGAAAAAGATTGGCATGCTGGTTCTGCCGCGCATTAACCTGAAAGATGCCGGCGCAATGCGGGTGGTCAAACAGATGGGGCCGGCGATCCTCGGCGTCTCCGTCAGCCAGATTTCATTGATTATCAACACCATCTTTGCCTCGTTCCTGGTATCCGGTTCGGTGTCGTGGATGTATTACGCGGATCGCCTGATGGAGTTTCCGTCCGGGGTCCTTGGCGTGGCGCTGGGGACTATCCTGCTGCCATCGCTGTCAAAAAGCTTTGCCAGCGGTAATCATGATGAGTACTGCCGCCTGATGGACTGGGGGCTGCGCCTGTGCTTTCTGCTGGCGTTGCCAAGCGCCGTGGCGCTGGGGATCCTGGCGAAGCCGCTCACCGTGGCGCTGTTCCAGTACGGGAAATTCAGCGCGTTTGATGCGGCGATGACCCAACGCGCGCTGGTGGCTTACTCCGTCGGACTGATGGGACTGATTGTCGTTAAGGTACTGGCGCCGGGCTTTTATTCACGGCAGGACATTAAAACCCCGGTAAAAATCGCGATCGTTACGCTGATTATGACCCAGGTGATGAACCTGATCTTTATTGGCCCGCTGAAGCATGCCGGGCTGTCGCTCTCTATCGGCCTGGCGGCCTGTCTTAACGCCGGTCTGTTGTACTGGCAGCTGCGTAAGCAAAAGATCTTTACTCCGCAGCCGGGATGGTTCTCCTTCCTGCTGCGCCTGGTGGTTGCGGTGCTGGTGATGTCGGCGGCGCTGCTGGGTATGATGTATATCATGCCGGAGTGGTCGCAGGGCTCCATGCCGTTCCGCCTGCTGCGCCTGATGGCGGTTGTGGCGGCGGGCGTAGTGGCGTATTTTGCCACCTTAATGGCGCTGGGCTTCCGGGTAAAAGAGTTTGCCCGACGTACGGCCTGAGGCCATTCGCCGGATTGAAAAAGACCCGTTCCGCATGGCGGAGCGGGTCTTTTTTTATCGGACTGCGCGCGCTACGGATGCCAGACGGGCGCTTTCCCGCAGACGAATCGCGAGCGCAATCGCGCCGGTGACCACGGCCAGAACAACAACACCGTTCCAGCCGGCGACCACGTATAGCCGACTGCCGAGTACTGAACCGAGCGCCATCCCAATAAACACGCCGGTGAACAGCAGGGCGTTCAGGCGACCGCGAGCCTGCGGCTCGAGGCTATAAACCAGATTCTGGTGCGCGACCAGGCTGGACTGTAGACCGAGATCGAAGCCGATGGCCGAAAGACCGATTAGCAGCAGCTGACCATGTGGCGGCAGGACCGGCATCAGGAACATCAGGGCAAAAGAGAGGGTCACCAGGCCTGCACCCAGTTGAGTGACTCTTCCCGCGCCATATTTATCGGCCAGGCCACCCGCCAGCGGGGCGGCAAGGGCTCCGGCCGCTCCGGCGATGCCGAATCCCCCGGCCACGGCGCTGCCCATCTGATAATGTGCGAGCAGCATCACCGCCAGCGTTGACCAGAAGGCGCTGAAGGCTATGGATAAAAAGCCCTGAGCCACTGCCGCGCGTCGCAGCGCAGGATAGCGTTGCCACAGGTGCGCCATGGATTTCATCAGCTGCGGATAGCTTAGCGTGGAGTGAATCGCAAAGCGGGGAAGAATACGCCACATCAGCAGACCGATGAGAGCGATACTCACGGCTGCCGCCTGATACATCACCCGCCAACCGAACAGCGCCCCGACCAGGCCGCTGACGGTCCGCGAGAGCAGAATCCCCAGCAGCAGGCCGGTCATCACCGTCCCGACCATTTTTCCCTGCTTACCGGCCGGGGCCAGAATCGCTGCTGCCGGAACAATATCCTGCGCCATCGTCGCGGCCATCCCGATCAGTAAGCTGACCACCAGCAGTGAAGTGAGCTGGTCCGTCAGGCTACACAGCAGGAGCAGGACCGCCAGCGCCGCGCTTTTCAGCAGAATCAGCGTCCGCCGGTCGTGGCGATCGCCGAGCGGCAGCAGAAACAGAATGCCCAGCGCGTAGCCCGCCTGGGTCAGGGTCGGGACGAGACCCATCCCTTCAACGCTCAGGCGCAGGTTGGCACCCATCAGCGGGAGCAGGGGCTGGGCGTAATAAATAGAGGCAACGCTAAAACCAGCGCCAAGAGCGAGTATAAAAATGATCCAGCCTGCCTCGCGGGAGGATAGTGGAGTCGGGGTCATGATGAAGTCCTCGTAGATGAGATGGCGCTATTCTTCCCCGAATGCCGCTGGCGCGGTAGATAGCGTGGTGGTAAAACGGTTATACGTTTCACGTATAGAGAAAATGATAATGAAGAGGCAGGAGCGTATAGATCGCATCGAACTGATGCGGACCTTTATTCGAATCGTCGAGGCCGGTTCACTCTCTTCGGCGGCGCGGCAGCTGGAGACTACCCAGGCGACGGTCAGCCGCCGTCTGCAGTCGCTGGAGAGTATGCTCGGTAGCCGGCTGATCCTGCGCACAACCCATGCCATGAAGCTCACCGATGATGGCGAACGCTGTTACCAGCATGCGCGTCAGGTGGTAGATGCCTGGCTGGCGCTGGAGGACGAGATGAGTATCGCCGACGATCGGCCGGTAGGGGTACTGCGCGTGCGTGCGCCTCATGCCTTTGGTCAGCAGCAGCTGCTGGGGCCGCTGGTCAGTTTTCTGCAGCGCTATCCGCAGCTGGCGGTGGAGTGGATGCTGAATGACAAAACCGTCGATTTTCTCAGTGACAATATCGATTGTGCGATTCGGGTGGGGGCTGAAGTTGACCCGGCCACGGTGTCGGTGCTGCTGGCCGAAGTTCCGCGTAGTCTGGTGGTCGCCCCGGAGCTGTTGTCGCGCTATCCGGCATTAGCGATACCTCAGGATCTGTCGCGGCTGCCGTGGGTGGCCATCAGTACCTTTTATCAACATGAAGTGGAGTTGCAGCATCAGGAGGATAGCCGGGAGCTTTCGTTTGGTATTGTGCCGTGCCTGAGCACCGATAGCGTGTATGTGGCCCGTAATACGGCGCTGGCGGGGCTGGGGGCTGCTATCGTGTCGAGTTGGGCTGTGACGGAGGATATCGCCGCCGGTCGGCTGATTGAGCCATTTCCGCAGTGGCGGGCCTCTCCGCTGCCGGTCCACCTGGTCTATCCGTGGGCGCGTTATTATCCGACCCGCCTGCGGAAGTTTCTCGATCTGATGCGCGAAGTGATGCCGCAGGTTGCCGGGATGCAGCGCCCGGAAGGGGAATAAAGAAACGGCCAGAGGCTAATATCGATTGTTTAAGGGGCGGCTGACCGATCCGGCAGAGGTGTAAGAATCCGTCATCTCACGGAGATTACCGTTTTTTATGCGGCGTGGTCAGGTTTTCAACATCTCTGCAGGAGTTTCTGTCCCGTCGTTCGCTGTTAAGCCAGGGATGTCATTTTTATGCTGGTTTATGCGAAAAGGGTCTTCGTACTCTGGCGCATGTGTTGTGTGGAATATTCCGTTCACGTGAGATTCCGCACGCTGCTGTTTCCTGCGCGACAGGTGAACGGCACAAGGCCGGTTTCGCCTGGCCCTGGGAACCCGGCATTGCGGCAGGAAAATCGTCGCGACGCGATACCTTTGTCTCCGCCGTCTGGCTGTTGGGGGACGGCAAGAGGTCACCTCCCTGTAAGGCTTGCCTCCGCCAGATGAAGACGGAGTGGAGCATACCGCGCAGCGGCCGTTTTCAGCGCAATGCCGTTCACCCGCAGCGGGGGGGAGAAAAGTGGCGGATTTATCGTGAACGGAACATGCCACAAAAGTGAACGGAATACTCCACTGCACCCCCGCGGCAGACCCCTTTCGCGCCAACCACCGTTTACCGGCATCACCCTGTCCGGCGATAAAGCAAAAAAAAAGCGGGTTACCTTTAAGTAACCCGCATTAGGCCTGTGGCCGGTTTTTTATGACGTACCGCGTTTACTCGGCAGGTTGTGGACGGGTAGGTTCCGCCGTCGCCTGGTGAGTTGCGCTGTGGCCGCCTGCTGCGCCTTTGCCGTCAAAGGCAAATGACGGGCGAACCCAGTCGCTGTGACGCGGCGCTTCTGGCTCGTAGGCCGGCGCCGGAGCACGCGTCATCGGGGCGGTGGCGTGGCGATGAGACACGACAACCGCTGCCGCTGGTGTAGCGACCACGACCGGAGCAGGCGCTGATTCGACGACCGGCGCGGCTTCAACCACCGGAGCAGTTTCAACTACCGGAGTAGCTTCAACTACCGGAGTAGCTTCAACTACCGGAGTAGCTTCAACCACCGGCGCCGGTTCAATGACCTGCGGTGCCGGAGCTTCTGCTGCCACAACCGGGGCAGGTTCCTCAACAACGGCTTCTGCAGCCGTGTCTACCGCTACTGTTTCCGGCTCGGCAACAACCGGCGCAACAATGCTTTCTGCCTCAACTACCGGCGCTTCTGCGGCGATAATATCCTGCGGAGCAACCTCGGTTTCGCGGGCGACCTCCGGCTGAACAGTCTGCGCGGCTTCAGCGACGGTCGCTTCGGCTACGACAGGTTGTTCGGCGGCAACAGGCGCTGCTTCGGCAACCGCCGGGGCGACCACTTCTGCAATGGCAGCTTCAGCGACAGCAAAAGGAGCGACAGTTTCAGTCACGGAGGCCTGAACCTGCTGTTCTTCCTGCTGTTGATCCTGCGGACGGGCAACCGGGTAACGAATCCACACTTTACCTGACGCCATTTCCGGAGATGCACAGGCTACGGTCAGCGGCATCGGCGACTGGGTCGGGTAACGCTCATCGCGGTAACGACGACGGCGCTGACCGCTGACGCGCAGATGACGCGGCGAGCGACGAGAGCGACGCGGCATACCGTTGGCTTCGCGAGACTCGTTGTTGTCGTCATGGTCGCCGTTACTTTCAACGACGGCAGGCAGATCGACTTTCGCCAGTTCCGTGCGCGGAGCGACAGCTTCCGGCTGGACCGCAGCCGCGGTTTCAACAACCTGAGCGGCCGTTTCTGCGACCGCAGACTCGATGCGAACCTTCTGGGATAACTGACGCGGTTTACGACGAGACATCGTCTGAACGCGTTCTTCCTGCTCGGCTTCCTGCTGGACTACCGGCTCTTCGCGCGTTTGTGGCTTAGCTTCCTGCGGCGCCTGGCGCTTCTCATCGTTACGACGACGATTACGCTCACGACGCGGCTGCTGCTCATCGCGCGCTTTGCCTTTTTCAGCATCCTCGGTCACCGTCTGGCGAGATTCACGCGGCTCGACATTCTGCTGCTGTTTCTCGCGACGATTACGGCGGTTTTCCTCGCGGGATTCACGAGGTTCACGGCCTTCGCTATTTTCAGCGCGGTTATCGCGGTTATCACGACCGTCGCGGTTATCACGGTTATCACGACGCTCGTTGCGGTCGCGGCGATTGTTGGTCCGCGGTTTGCGACGTTCTTGCTGACGTTCCGGTTTCTCTTCGGCTTTCTTCTCTACCTGAGGTTCTGCCGGTTTAGCTTCTTCTGCACCGGAGAAGATGTTTTTCAGGGCACCAAAGAAGCGCGAAAGCAGACCAGGCTGCGCCGGCGCGGCAGCGGCAACCGCTGGTTTTGCGGCGGCAGGTGCGGCAACAGGAACTTCCTGCTCGGGTGCAGGCGGTACGTCCGGCATCACGAAGGTGGCCAGAGCCGGCTGCTCAGGGCGTTTACGCTCGGCCGGTTCTTCGTCCGCAGGCAGCGCCATCTCTTCTTCATGCAGTTTAGGCAGCAGATAGCTCAGGGTAGAGGTCTCTTCGCCTTTGCGTACGCGCAGCACGGAGTAGTGCGGGGTTTCCATCTGATCGTTCGGGACGATGATCACGCGAACGTCGCCCTGACGGGTTTCGATGGCGCTCACCGCAGCGCGTTTTTCGTTCAGCAGGTAGGACGCAATCGGCACAGGCACGATAGCGTGAACTTCCTGGGTGTTCTCTTTCAGCGCTTCTTCTTCAATCAGACGCAGGATCGAGAGCGACAGGGACTCGTTATCACGAACGGTGCCAGTACCGCTACAGCGCGGGCAGACGTGATGACTGGATTCACCCAGCGACGGGCTCAGACGCTGACGCGACATTTCGAGCAGGCCGAAGCGAGAAATATGGCTGATCTGGATACGGGCACGATCCTGACGTACCGCTTCGCGCAGGCGGTTTTCAACCGCGCGCTGGTGGCGTACCGGCGTCATGTCGATGAAGTCGATGACAATCAGGCCGCCGAGGTCACGCAGACGCAGCTGGCGGGCAATCTCATCGGCCGCTTCCAGGTTCGTGTTGAATGCCGTTTCTTCGATGTCACCGCCGCGGGTGGCGCGAGCGGAGTTGATATCGATAGCGGTTAACGCTTCGGTGCTGTCGATAACGATTGACCCGCCGGAAGGCAGGCGCACTTCGCGCTGGAAGGCGGATTCAATCTGCGATTCGATTTGGTAATGGCTGAACAGCGGGATTTCACCGGTGTACAGTTTGATTTTGCTGCTGAAATCCGGGCGACCCAGTGCAGCGATGTGCTGGCGAGCCAGCTCAAGCACTTTCGGGTTATCGATCAGGATTTCGCCGATGTCCTGGCGCAGGTAATCACGGAAGGCGCGCACGATGACGTTGCTTTCCTGATGAATCAGGAACGGCGCCGGGCGGCTATCAGCGGCTTTCTGGATGGCTTCCCAGTGTTTCAGACGGAAGCTCAGGTCCCACTGCAGCGCTTCGGCAGATTTGCCGACGCCCGCGGTACGCACGATAAGCCCCATGCCGTCCGGCAGCTCAAGGCTGGCCAGCGCTTCTTTCAGTTCGGTACGGTCGTCACCCTCGATACGGCGTGAAATGCCGCCCGCGCGCGGGTTGTTCGGCATCAGTACCAGATAGCTACCCGCCAGGCTGATAAAGGTGGTGAGCGCGGCACCTTTGTTGCCACGTTCTTCTTTATCAATCTGAACAATTACTTCCTGACCTTCACGCAGAACATCCTTAATATTCGGACGACCGTGAGAATTGTAGTTGGCAGGGAAGTATTCGCGGGCGATTTCTTTGAGGGGGAGGAAACCATGACGCTCGGCGCCGTAATCAACAAACGCGGCTTCAAGGCTAGGTTCAATACGGGTAATTTTGCCTTTGTAGATGTTCGCTTTTTTCTGTTCGTGCCCGGGGCTTTCGATATCCAGGTCGTACAGGCGCTGCCCATCAACAAGGGCGACGCGCAACTCTTCCTGCTGAGTTGCGTTGATTAACATTCTTTTCATCGTAACTTACTCATTATTCTTACATTGACGACTAAGCTGCGGGCAGAGTATTGCCTTGCCGGGGAAAACCGATGGCCTCGTGTCTGTTTCACGTCGCCAACCTCACGGTTGTCGCGCGCTTAAGAGGCGCAGAGTGTCGGTCGCCTGTATTTCAAACGGAAACACAGCGCAATTAGCAGGGGAACAGCCTGGGATGTATCACCAGAGAAGATTCCATTTATACACGTCATTTTTCAGGTTGCTTCTGCTTCGGCTTGCTCGTTCACCCCTGTCGCTGACCTACTGATGATGTCAGTTCCGGAGATTCTCTCTTTCGCCGCCTTGGCGCATCCTGAATAATTTTGCGTATATCTCGTCGTCTTTCACGTTACAGATGTAGTGGCTTAACCCGCTCATCTCAATCAGCGGACTGAGTAGAGCACCCGGGAATACCCGGAGTCGACGCCTTCCTGCGACGTGAAATCCATAGAGGCCTGTACCGGTAAGGACTGCAACCCGCAGCCCGCTAACTGTCTGAAAGATCAATACGTCTTACGCCATTGCTGCGTGGATGATCGGTCAGACAAAATTGGTCATTCCGCTAATTTCTTGTTCTAACAAGATTCAACACGGAAAACGGCATCATTATTCCATTGCTAACCTTGTTATAGCAAGTTGACTTTTACCTTTTATCACCCGGTTACTCACAGTTTTTTCACCAGCGCATACAGATTGTTCTAATAACAAACAAAACGCTGATGAAGCATTCAATGAAAACCGGATAATGATAAATATAAGCATATAAAAATGAGTGGCGCTAATGCGTCGGGCTATTTAGAATCGCGCACCATGAAAACTGAGACTCCAAGCGTAAAAATGGTTGCCATTACCGCCGATGAAGCGGGGCAACGCATCGATAACTTTTTGCGTACGCAGCTAAAGGGCGTACCGAAGAGCATGATTTATCGCATCCTGCGTAAAGGCGAGGTGCGGGTGAATAAAAAACGCGTCAAGCCGGAATACAAGCTGGAAGCCGGCGACGAAATCCGCATTCCTCCCGTTCGGGTTGCCGAGCGTGAAGAAGAAGCCGTCTCCCCGCATCTGCAGAAGGTGTCGGCGCTGGCCGATGTGATTCTGTATGAGGATGACCATATTCTGGTGCTGAATAAACCTTCCGGTACCGCGGTGCACGGCGGCAGCGGCCTGAGTTTCGGCGTCATTGAAGGCCTGCGCGCGCTGCGTCCGGAAGCCCGTTTCCTCGAACTGGTTCACCGCCTTGACCGCGATACCTCCGGCGTACTGCTGGTGGCGAAGAAGCGCTCCGCACTGCGTTCGCTGCATGAACAGCTGCGCGAAAAAGGAATGCAGAAGGATTATCTGGCGCTGGTGCGCGGGCAGTGGCAGTCGCACACCAAAGTGGTGCAGGCACCGCTGCTGAAAAACATTCTGCAGAGCGGCGAACGTATCGTTCGCGTCAGTCAGGAAGGAAAACCGTCGGAGACGCGCTTTAAGGTTGAAGAGCGCTATACGCACGCGACGCTGGTTCGCTGCAGTCCGGTTACCGGGCGTACGCATCAGATCCGCGTTCACACGCAGTATGCGGGCCACCCGATTGCTTTTGACGACCGTTATGGCGACCGCGAGTTTGACAAACAGCTGGCTGGCACCGGCCTGAATCGGTTGTTCCTCCATGCCGCCGCGCTGAAATTTACTCATCCGGGGACCGGGGAAGTAATGCGTGTCGAAGCGCCGCTGGATAACCAGCTGAAGCGCTGCCTGCAGGTGCTACGTAATAGCAAATGATCGTCCCGGCGGACGGTGAGTCCGCCGCTGTCATCTGCCGCGTCGCTGTGCCAGCCTTCACCGCGACCTTTACACCTTTCCGGGTCAATTCATCCGCAGCATGCCGCGCCTGCGCGATATCCCCATACCACAACCAATCAAGATTGCCGGTGTACTCCATCGCCAGACCTCCGGGTCAGGCGCCAGACAGCGGTCGACTCGCTCCCCGCAGCCCCTGACCTGTTGTCAGCGCCATCCTGACTTCGGCAATAGCCGTGTTGTGTCGTCCACCAGCGGATGGATAAACAGACCGACAGTCCGCGCCCTCTAATCAGGCTGGCGGGGTAATGGGCAGCCGGGGTCGACGCGTGAGTGAGTCCACGGTCATTCCAGTCGACAGGGGAAAAGAGATGGCTGGTTGAGACGGGAAAACCCAGGGCAAAGAAGCAGGCCAGAACGGCGGTTCCGGCCCGGCAGAATAAACGGCTAGCGCAACAGCGGATTACAGCCTTCCCGGCGTAGCATCTGACACAGGGCGATCAGCGGCAGGCCCACCAGCGCATTCGGGTCGCGTCCTTCCAGGCGTTCGAAGAGGGTAATGCCCAGTCCTTCACTTTTAAAACTCCCGGCGCAGTGCAGCGGACGCTCTTTGCGCACATAATTGTCTATTTCCTGCTCGCTTAAATGGCGAAAATGGACATCAAAGGGTTCACACTCGGTTTGTAGATGGCCGTTGGCGGAATTATAAAGCGCCAGCCCGGTATAAAAGGTCACAATTGTGCCGCTGGCTTTCCTTAACTGCAGGCGCGCATTCTCTTCGCTGTGCGGCTTGCCGGTAATTTCGCCATCGAGGACGCAGACCTGATCGGAACCGATAATTAAGTGCCGCGGATAGCGCTCGGCAAGAGCCTGCGCCTTTGCCTGTGCCAGACGGACCACCAGCTGGCGGGCGGGTTCGCCTGGATGAGGGGTTTCGTCGACGTCAGGCGCCGCGCAGTCAAACGGCATTGCCAGTTTTTCCAGCAACATTCGCCGCCAGGGCGATGTCGATGCCAGGATAAGCTCAGACATATTTTTTCATCCACATATAGCGCTTCGAAGAGCATCATTTTAAACTATGGGCCGCAATGTGTGCGAATAAATGGCGAAAGGCAACCTGAGGCTGCCTTTTTCTTTGACTCTATGACATTACAAAGTTAATATGCGCGCCCTATGCAAAAGGTAAAATTACCCCTGACTCTCGATCCGGTTCGCACGGCTCAAAAACGCCTCGATTACGAAGGTATTTATGCCCGTGATCAGGTTGAACGTGTAGCCGATTCAGTCGTCAGCGTGGACACCGATGTGGAATGCAGCATGTCGTTCGCTATTGATAATCAGCGCCTTGCCGTTATTACCGGCGATGCAAAGGTATCAGTAACCCTCGAATGTCAGCGTTGCGGGAAACCGTTCCCCCATCATGTCCACACAACGTATTGTTTTAGCCCCGTCAGAAATGACGAACAGGCCGAAGCACTGCCGGAAGCGTATGAGCCGATTGAGGTTAACGAATTCGGTGAAATCGACCTGCAAGCGATGGTTGAGGATGAAATCATTCTCTCCTTGCCTGTAGTTCCGGTGCATGATTCTGAACACTGTGAAGTGTCCGACGCGGACATGGTCTTTGGTGAACTGCCTGAAGAGGCACAAAAACCAAATCCATTTGCCGTATTAGCCAGCTTAAAGCATAAGTAATTGAGGAGTAAGGTCCATGGCCGTACAACAGAATAAACCAACCCGTTCCAAACGTGGCATGCGTCGTTCCCATGACGCTCTGACCGCAGTCACCAGCCTGTCTGTAGACAAAACTTCTGGTGAGAAACACCTGCGTCACCACATCACTGCCGACGGTTTCTACCGCGGTCGCAAGGTTATCGCTAAGTAATCACGCACTACTCCATGGATTTCGCGCGGCAAGAGGCGTAAGCGAGGACATCGCCGGCAGCATAGACAACTATGCGATCGGGATGAACAAGCGCAGTCAACATACTTGCAGCGTGAAAGACAAAGAGTATAAGCGTGATGAAGCTTAGCGAGGATTTCCCCAGGTGACTGGGGAATAACCGAACCGGGCAGCGACGATACCTTGACACGTCTAACCCTGGCGTTAGATGTCATGGGGGGTGATTTTGGCCCATCCGTGACAGTGCCTGCAGCACTGCAGGCACTGAACTCTAATTCGCAACTCACACTTCTTTTAGTCGGCGACCCCGACACCATCACGCCATTACTTGCCAAAGCTGATTTCGAACAACGTTCGCGACTGCAGGTGATCCCTGCGCAGTCAGTTATTGCTAGTGATGCGCGGCCCGCTCAGGCGATCCGCAGTAGCCGCGGAAGCTCAATGCGCGTGGCGCTGGAGTTAGTAAAAGAAGGGCGGGCGGAAGCCTGCGTCAGCGCGGGGAATACCGGTGCGCTGATGGGGCTGGCAAAATTATTACTCAAACCCATTGAAGGGATTGAGCGTCCGGCGCTGGTGACGGTCTTACCGCATCAGCAAAAGGGCAAAACGGTGGTGCTTGATTTAGGCGCCAACGTAGATTGCGATAGTACGATGCTGGTGCAGTTTGCGGTGATGGGCGCCGTACTGGCCGAAGAAGTGGTCGGCATTGAGAACCCCCGCGTCGCGCTGCTGAACATCGGCGAAGAAGAGATGAAGGGCCTCAGCAGTATTCGCGATGCCGCTGCGGTGCTAAAGACACTGCCGTCGCTGAACTATATCGGCTATCTTGAAGCCAACGAACTATTGACGGGCAAAACCGATGTGCTGGTTTGTGATGGATTCACGGGCAACGTCACATTAAAAACTATGGAAGGTGTTGTCAGAATGTTCCTCTCGCTGCTGAAATCACAGGGTGAGGGCAAAAAACGGTCGTGGTGGCTGCTGTTATTGAAGCGTTGGTTACAAAAAAGCCTGGCCAGGCGATTCAGTCACCTCAACCCCGACCAGTATAATGGCGCCTGTCTGTTAGGATTGCGCGGTTCCGTGATTAAGAGTCACGGTGCTGCCAATCAGCGCGCCTTCAGCGTGGCGATAGAGCAGGCAGTGCAGGCGGTGCAGCGGCAAATTCCTCAGCGGATCGCCGCTCGCCTGGAATCTTTATACCCAGCAGGTTTCGAACTGCCCACGGGCGACAGAAACGGGAACTCCCGGCAGCAAAGCGGGACGAACGAAGAAGGCTGACGACCAGCGGTTTGAACAAGGCGGGTATATTACCCAAGAGTGACTGAGCGTACATGTATACGAAGATTATTGGTACCGGCAGTTATCTGCCCGAGCAAGTGCGTACTAACGCCGACCTGGAAAAAATGGTAGAGACGTCTGACGAGTGGATTGTCACTCGTACGGGTATCCGTGAACGTCGTATTGCTGCACCGAATGAAACCGTTTCTACGCTGGGTTTTGAAGCGGCAAAAAATGCGCTGGATATGGCGGGCGTTAAACCGGAGCAAATTGGTCTGATCGTTGTTGCGACCACCTCGGGTACTCACGCATTTCCAAGTTCAGCGTGTCAGATTCAGGCTATGCTGGGTATTAATGGCTGCCCGGCCTTTGACGTAGCGGCGGCGTGCGCAGGGTTTACCTACGCGCTGAGCATCGCCGATCAATACGTGAAAAACGGAGCCGTGGACTATGCGCTGGTGATTGGCGCTGACGTTCTGGCGCGCACCTGCAATCCTGACGATCGCGGGACGATCATTATTTTTGGTGATGGCGCGGGAGCCGTCGTACTGGGCGCTTCTGAAGAGCCGGGGATCATTTCCACCCACCTGCATGCGGATGGCCGCTACGGCGAGCTGTTAACGCTGCCGAACGCCGATCGCGTAGAGCCGGAAAATCCGATCTATCTGACGATGGCGGGCAACGAAGTGTTTAAAGTTGCCGTGACCGAGCTGGCGCACATTGTTGATGAGACGCTGGCGGCGAACAATCTCGATCGCTCGGCGCTGGACTGGCTGGTACCGCATCAGGCTAACCTGCGCATCATCAGCGCGACGGCGAGAAAACTGGGAATGTCGATGGATAACGTGGTGGTGACGCTCGATCGTCATGGCAATACCTCCGCGGCTTCCGTTCCCTGTGCGCTGGATGAAGCGGTTCGCGATGGCCGCATCCAGCGTGGTCAGCTGATTCTGCTGGAAGCCTTTGGTGGCGGTTTCACCTGGGGTTCCGCGCTGGTTCGTTTTTAGTATAAGGATTTAGACATGACGCAATTTGCTTTTGTGTTCCCGGGACAAGGTTCTCAGACGGTCGGCATGTTGTCTGACATGGCAGCGGCGTATCCGGTTATCGAAGAAACTTTCCGTGAAGCCTCTGCGGCGTTGGGTTACGATCTGTGGGCGCTTGCTCAGCAGGGCCCGGCGGAAGAACTGAACAAAACCTGGCAAACTCAGCCTGCGCTGCTGACCGCTTCCGTGGCGCTGTATCGCGTCTGGCAGCAGCAGGGCGGTAAGACCCCGGCTCTGCTGGCGGGTCATAGCCTGGGTGAGTATTCCGCGCTGGTTTGCGCCGGCGTGATTGATTTTGCCGACGCGGTGCGTCTGGTCGAAATGCGCGGCAAATTTATGCAGGAAGCTGTTCCGGAAGGGACCGGCGCCATGTCAGCGATTATCGGTCTTGACGATGCGTCTATTGCCAAAGCCTGTGAAGAGTCTGCCGAAGGGCAGGTCGTGGCTCCGGTCAACTTTAACTCGCCGGGCCAGGTGGTCATTGCCGGCAACAAAGAAGCCGTTGAGCGTGCCGGTGCCGCCTGCAAAGCTGCCGGTGCTAAACGTGCGCTGCCGCTGCCGGTGAGCGTCCCGTCCCACTGCGCGCTGATGAAGCCTGCGGCGGAAAAACTGGCGGTTGAACTGCAAAACATCACCTTTAACGCACCGGTTATTTCGGTGGTGAACAACGTTGATGTGAAGTGTGAAACGGCGCCAGACGCGATTCGCGATGCGCTGATTCGCCAGCTGTACAGCCCGGTTCAGTGGACCAAAACCGTTGAGTTTATGGCATCCCAGGGCGTAGAGCATCTGTATGAAGTGGGGCCGGGTAAAGTCCTCACCGGTCTGACCAAACGTATTGTTGACACCCTGACCGCTTCCGCGCTTAACGAGCCAGCAGCGATGTCTGCGGCGCTTGAGCAATAAAAGAGGAATACCATGAGTTTTGAAGGAAAAATCGCGCTGGTTACCGGTGCAAGTCGCGGCATCGGCCGCGCAATCGCAGAAACGCTTGTCGCCCGTGGCGCAAAAGTGATCGGCACGGCCACCAGCGAGAGCGGTGCGCAGGCGATCAGCGATTACCTCGGTGCTAATGGCAAAGGTATGCTGTTGAATGTGACCGATCCGGCATCTATCGAATCTGTTCTGGGAAATATTCGCGCAGAGTTTGGTGAAGTTGATATCCTGGTTAATAATGCCGGTATTACTCGTGATAACCTGTTAATGCGAATGAAAGATGATGAGTGGAACGATATTATCGAAACCAACCTGTCATCAGTTTTCCGTCTGTCAAAAGCAGTAATGCGCGCTATGATGAAAAAGCGTCACGGCCGCATTATTACTATCGGTTCTGTGGTCGGTACCATGGGAAATGCTGGTCAGGCCAACTACGCTGCGGCGAAAGCGGGTCTGATTGGTTTTAGTAAATCGCTGGCACGTGAAGTCGCGTCCCGCGGTATTACTGTTAACGTTGTTGCTCCGGGCTTTATTGAAACGGACATGACGCGTGCGCTGTCTGAAGATCAGCGTGCGGGTATTCTGGCGCAAGTTCCTGCGGGTCGCCTCGGCGATGCAAAAGAAATCGCCAGTGCGGTTGCGTTCTTAGCTTCTGACGAAGCAGGTTACATCTCTGGTGAAACCCTGCACGTCAACGGCGGAATGTATATGGTCTGACCGAGATTTGCACAAAACGCTCAGGAACCGCGCAGTCTGTGCGATCCCGAATGCGGTTTTGTGCAAAATGATTTGCGTTCTGAGGGCAAACACCCGCAAAATAGCGTAAAATCGTGGTAAGACCTGCCGGGATTTAGTTGCAAATTTTTCAACATTTTATACACTACGAAAACCATCGCGAAAGCGAGTTTTGATAGGAAATTTAAGAGTATGAGCACTATCGAAGAACGCGTTAAGAAAATTATCGGCGAACAGCTGGGCGTTAAGCAGGAAGAAGTTACCAACAATGCTTCCTTCGTTGAAGACCTGGGCGCTGATTCTCTTGACACCGTTGAGCTGGTAATGGCTCTGGAAGAAGAGTTTGATACTGAGATTCCGGACGAAGAAGCTGAGAAAATCACCACTGTTCAGGCTGCCATTGATTACATCAACGGTCACCAGGCGTAAGTGAACATCTCCAGGCGGTCATTCGACCGCCTGAGTTTTATCTTTTTGTCCCACAAGAATCTATTTTCCCTCCCTGGAGGACAACCGTGTCTAAGCGTCGTGTAGTTGTGACCGGACTGGGCATGTTGTCTCCTGTCGGCAATACCGTAGAGTCTACCTGGAAAGCTCTCCTTGCCGGTCAGAGTGGCATCAGCCTGATCGACCATTTCGATACTAGCGCCTATGCAACAAAATTTGCTGGCTTAGTAAAGGATTTTAACTGTGATGACATTATCTCGCGCAAAGAACAGCGCAAGATGGATGCCTTCATTCAATATGGAATTGTCGCTGGCGTTCAGGCCATGCAGGATTCTGGTCTTGAAGTAACGGAAGAGAACGCAACCCGCATCGGTGCCGCTATTGGTTCCGGCATTGGCGGTCTCGGCCTGATCGAGGAAAACCACAGTTCGTTGACCAACGGCGGACCTCGTAAGATCAGCCCGTTCTTTGTACCGTCTACAATTGTTAACATGGTGGCCGGGCATTTGACCATCATGTTTGGTCTGCGTGGGCCGAGTATTTCTATCGCGACCGCTTGTACCTCTGGCGTACACAATATTGGTCAGGCTGCGCGTATCATTGCGTACGGCGATGCTGACGCAATGGTGGCCGGCGGTGCGGAAAAAGCCAGTACCCCGCTTGGCGTGGGTGGCTTTGGTGCCGCGCGTGCGCTCTCAACCCGCAACGACAATCCGCAGGCGGCAAGCCGTCCGTGGGATAAAGATCGTGACGGTTTTGTGCTGGGCGACGGTGCGGGTATGGTCGTGCTGGAAGAGTACGAACACGCCAAAAAACGCGGCGCGAAAATCTACGCGGAAATCGTCGGCTTTGGTATGAGCAGCGATGCTTACCATATGACGTCTCCTCCGGAGAACGGTGCCGGTGCGGCCCTGGCGATGGTGAATGCCATCCGCGATGCAGGGATTGAACCGGGCCAGATTGCTTACGTCAATGCGCACGGCACCTCGACGCCGGCGGGCGATAAAGCAGAAGCGCAGGCGGTTAAATCTGTCTTCGGCGATGCTGCAAGCCGCGTGATGGTCAGCTCAACCAAATCAATGACCGGGCACCTGCTGGGCGCCGCCGGAGCAGTAGAATCGATCTACTCCATCCTGGCGCTGCGCGATGGCGTGGTTCCGCCGACCATCAACCTGGATAATCCGGATGAGGGTTGTGACCTGGACTTCGTTCCGCACGAAGCGCGTCAGGTTTCCGGTATGGAGTACGCGCTGTGTAACTCCTTCGGCTTTGGTGGCACCAACGGTTCACTGATCTTTAAAAAGATCTAAGCCCGTCGCGCCTGCCGCTAAATCCTGACTCAGGCCTGCATAAAATGCGGGCCTTCTTTTTTCTTCAGCTTTCTCTGCTTGTCCTGCGTAATTCATCCTGAGACACTGACAGGCCACCGATAAGGAGCCGCTATGTTCTTGATTAATGGCATTGAACGGGACACCCTCGCCGCCAGTGACCGGGCAATCCAGTTCGGCGACGGGTGCTTTACCACCGCACGTATCGTGGGACATCAAGTGCAGATGTTGCCGGCCCATCTCCGACGTTTGCAGCTGGCCTGCGCAGCGCTCATGATTCCCTACGCGCAATGGCAGCAGCTGGAAGCTGAAATGCAGCGCCTGGCGCTTGAACAGCAAAGCGGCGTGCTGAAAGTGATACTGACCCGGGGGGCGGGCGGTCGCGGCTACAGCGGCGCGAGCTGTCAGAGTCCCACACGTATCCTCAGCGTTTCAGCTTATCCCGCCCATTATGCGCGCTGGCAAGAAACCGGCGTTGCGCTGACGCTAAGCCCGGTTCGCCTGGGGCGTAATCCATTGCTGGCCGGGCTGAAGCATCTGAACCGACTGGAGCAGGTGTTGATCCGGTCTCATCTTGAGCAGACGGACGCCGATGAGGCGCTGGTTCTTGACAGCGACGGGTGGCTTACGGAATGCTGTGCCGCAAATCTGTTCTGGCGCAAGGGGATGGATGTGTTTACGCCACGTCTCGATCATGCCGGAGTCAATGGCATTATGCGTCAGCATTGCATCGCGCAGCTGGCACAATCGTCGTTTCGCGTTGTCGAAGTCACTGCGGGCGCAGATGCCTTGCGTGATGCCGATGAAGTGCTGATATGCAATGCGCTGATGCCGCTGGTACCGGTTCGCCGCTGGGACGAGACATGCTGGTCCTCGCGAGAGCTTTATCATTTTTTAGCCCCACTGTGTGAGCTGTCTGGTTAGTCATGAAGAAAATGTTACGTTTTATCCTGCTGTTATTGGTCGTGCTGGGCATTGCTGCAGGCGCGGGCATCTGGAAAGTTCGTCAGCTTGCCCAGAGCAAGCTGCTGATTAAAGAAGAGACGATCTTCACCTTAGAGGCCGGTACCGGGCGCATGGCGCTGGGGGAACAGCTGTACGGCGATAAGGTCATTAACCGGCCGCGCGTATTCCAGTGGCTGCTACGTCTTGAGCCTGAATTATCCCACTTTAAAGCCGGTACCTACCGCTTCACGCCGAACATGACGGTGCGTGAAATGCTGCAACTGCTGGGCAGCGGCAAAGAGGCCCAGTTCCCGCTGCGGTTTGTGGAAGGGATGCGGGTGAGCGACTACCTGCGTCAGCTGCGCGATGCGCCGTACATCAAACATACGCTGGCGGACGATCGCTACGAAACCGTCGCCCAGGCGCTTAACCTCGAGCATGCGGACTGGGTTGAAGGCTGGTTCTGGCCGGATACCTGGATGTATACCGCCCATACCAGCGATGTGGCGATCCTCAAGCGCGCGCATCAGAAGATGGTCGCGCAGGTCGAAAAAGCCTGGGAAGGGCGGATGGATAATCTGCCGTACAAAGATCAGAACCAGCTGCTGACCATGGCGTCCATTATTGAAAAAGAGACGGCGGTTGCCGCAGAACGCGACCGCGTGGCGTCGGTATTTATCAATCGTCTGCGGATTGGCATGCGTCTGCAAACCGACCCGACCGTGATCTACGGTATGGGGGAGAGTTATACTGGCAAGCTGACTCGCAAAGATCTGGAGACGCCGACGGCCTACAATACCTACGCGATCGGCGGTTTGCCGCCGGGGCCTATCGCCGTACCGGGAGAAGCCTCTCTGAACGCCGCGGCGCACCCGGCGAAAACGCCTTATCTCTATTTTGTTGCCGATGGTAAAGGTGGGCATACGTTTAATACCAATCTGGCCAGCCACAACCGCTCGGTACAGGATTATCTGAAAGTACTTAAGGAAAAAAATGCGCAGTAACTATATCGTTATCGAAGGCCTGGAAGGCGCAGGGAAGACCACCGCGCGCAATCTGGTGGTGGAGGCGCTGCAGGAGTCGGGTATCAGCGATCTGGTGTTTACCCGTGAGCCGGGCGGCACTATTCTGGCCGAGAAGCTGCGCAGCCTGGTGCTGGATATTCAATCCACCGGCGATGAAGTGATTAATGACAAAGCCGAAGTGCTGATGTTTTACGCCGCCCGTGTTCAGCTGGTCGAGACGGTGATCAAACCCGCTCTGGCTCGCGGCCAATGGGTCATCGGCGATCGTCACGACCTGTCGACCCAGGCCTATCAGGGCGGCGGTCGCGGTATCGACCAGACGATGTTGGCGACGCTGCGTGATGCGGTACTGGGCGATTTTCGCCCGCACCTGACGCTGTATCTGGATGTAACGCCGGAGGTGGGGCTGAAGCGCGCGCGCGCGCGCGGCGAACTCGATCGCATTGAACAAGAGTCGCTGGATTTCTTCAATCGTACCCGGGCGCGCTACCTTGAGCTGGCGGCGCAGGATCCTACTATTCACACCATCGATGCGACGCAATCGCTGGACGCCGTCGCAAGCGATATCAGGGCGGTTATCAGTCGGTGGGTCGCGGAGCAAAGCGCATGAAATGGTACCCGTGGTTACGCCCGGCATTTGAACAATTAGTCGCCGGCTATCAGGCTGGACGGGGTCACCATGCGTTACTGCTTCAGGCATTGCCTGGCATGGGGGGCGAGGCGCTGATCTATGCGCTGTGCCGCTATCTCATGTGCCGCCAGCCGGAAGGAAATAAAAGCTGCGGGCAGTGCCATAGCTGCCAACTGATGCAGGCTGGCACGCACCCCGATTACTACACCCTGGCGCCGGAAAAAGGCAAAAGCGCCCTCGGTATTGACGCGGTGCGTGACGTTAACGAAAAGCTGTATGAGCGTTCCCGTCTTGGCGGCGCCAAAGTGGTATGGATAGGCGATGCTGCCTTGTTAACGGATGCCGCGGCAAATGCCCTGTTAAAAACGCTGGAAGAACCGCCGGAAAACACCTGGTTTTTCCTCGCCTGTCAGGAACCCGCGCGGTTGCTGGCCACGCTGCGCAGCCGCTGTCGCCTCCATCACCTTGCGCCACCGTCAGAGTCCTACGGGCTGGCGTGGCTGGAACGCGAGGTGGCACTGCCTCAGGAGGCGCTGCTCTCCGCGCTACGCCTGAGCGCGAATGCGCCTGCGGCGGCGCTGGATCTGCTGCAGGAAAGTCACTGGGCTTCCCGGCAGCAGCTGGTCCAGACGCTGGCGAGCGTGTTAAGCAGCGGCGACTGGCTGGCGCTGCTGCCGATTCTGAATCACGAACAGGCCGCAGTTCGTTTGCACTGGCTGGCATCGCTGCTGCTGGATGCACAAAAACGGCAGCAGGGAATCACCCTGGTGAGTAACCCTGATGCCTGGACGCTGGTCAATCAGCTGGCGCAGGCGCTGCCTGCCGCCCGCTTGCAGGCGATCGCACGCGACGTCAGCGCCTGCCGGGACCAGCTGTTGAACGTGGTTGGCGTCAACCGCGAACTGCTGCTAACCGAGCGCCTTCTGCGCTGGGAACATTACCTGCAACCTGGGACGGTACTTCCCGTATACCACCTCTGAGCGAGACATTATGTTTTTAGTCGACTCCCACTGCCATCTGGATGGCCTGGATTATCAAACGCTGCACAAAGACGTGGACGATGTGCTGGCAAAAGCCGCTGCCCGTGACGTGAAGTTTTTCCTCGCGGTGGCCACGACGCTGCCGGGATACCGCGGAATGCGTGAGTTGGTCGGCCCGCGCGACAATGTGGTTTTCTCCTGCGGCGTCCATCCGCTCAATCAGGATGAAGAGTACGATGTTGACGAGCTGCGCAAGCTGGCGGCGGAAGAGGGGGTTGTCGCAATGGGGGAGACCGGGCTGGACTATTTTTACACGCCGGAAACCAAACCCCGCCAGCAGGCTTCCTTTCGCGATCATATCCGCATTGGCCGCGAGTTAAACAAGCCGGTTATCGTGCATACCCGCGACGCGCGCGCCGACACGCTGGCGATTTTACAGGAAGAAAAAGTGACGGATTGCGGTGGCGTACTACACTGTTTCACTGAGGACAGGGAGACGGCAGGTAAACTGCTGGATATGGGTTTCTATATCTCGTTTTCCGGGATCGTCACCTTCCGTAATGCCGAACAGCTGCGCGATGCCGCGCGCTATGTTCCGCTCGACCGCCTGCTGGTGGAAACCGACTCGCCGTACCTGGCGCCGGTCCCGCATCGCGGCAAAGAGAACCAGCCGGCAATGGTACGCGATGTTGCGGAATACATGGCGGTACTGAAGGGGGTTTCGCTTGAGCAACTGGCGCAACAGACCACGCAAAATTTCGCCAGCCTGTTCCACATTGACCCCGCCAGACTGTAACCTGCCGATCTTTCTATTATTTTAAGGCTCGTAATTAATAGGTAAAGCGAGTAAAGTTCACCGCCACAAAATGGGCGGTGAAGGGTTTTTTGCAACATCCAGACACGGCTTATGTAAGTTGGTGTAAATTTTTCAACGCTGACTGATTGAAACGTGATAGCCGTCAAACAATGATTCCGTCAATTATTTTACTCTGTGTAATAAATAAAGGGCGCTTAGATGTCCTGTCCACGGCACGGTTCTCCCCCCGTGCCAATGCGTGAAAACGTAAAAAGCACCAAATACTCAGGAGCACTCTCAATTATGTTTAAGAATGCATTTGCTAACCTGCAGAAGGTCGGTAAATCGCTGATGCTGCCGGTCTCCGTGCTGCCTATCGCAGGTATCCTGCTGGGCGTCGGTTCCGCAAACTTCAGCTGGCTGCCAGCCGTTGTTTCCCACGTTATGGCAGAAGCAGGCGGTTCAGTCTTTGCCAATATGCCATTGATCTTCGCTATCGGTGTGGCGCTTGGCTTCACCAATAACGACGGCGTATCTGCGCTGGCTTCCGTTGTTGCTTACGGCATCATGGTGAAAACCATGGCGGTCGTTGCGCCGCTGGTTCTGCATTTACCTGCTGAAGAAATTGCGGCCAAACACCTGGCTGATACCGGCGTACTCGGCGGTATTATCTCTGGTGCTATTGCAGCGTACATGTTCAACCGCTTCTACCGTATCAAGCTGCCTGAATATCTGGGCTTCTTTGCGGGCAAGCGTTTTGTTCCGATTATCTCCGGTCTCGCCGCTATTTTCACCGGCGTGATCCTGTCCTTCATCTGGCCACCGATCGGTACTGCTATCCAGACCTTCTCTCAGTGGGCGGCATACCAGAACCCGGTTGTGGCGTTCGGTATCTACGGCTTCATCGAACGCTGCCTGGTACCGTTTGGTCTGCACCACATCTGGAACGTTCCTTTCCAGATGCAGATTGGTGAATACACCAACGCGGCAGGTCAGGTCTTCCACGGCGATATCCCTCGTTATATGGCAGGCGACCCGACTGCGGGTAAACTGTCCGGTGGCTTCCTGTTCAAAATGTACGGCCTGCCGGCTGCTGCTATCGCGATTTGGCACTCCGCTAAGCCGGAAAACCGCGCGAAAGTGGGCGGTATCATGATCTCCGCAGCGTTGACCTCGTTCCTGACCGGTATCACCGAGCCGATCGAGTTCTCCTTCATGTTCGTTGCGCCGATTCTGTACGTTATCCACGCAATTCTTGCCGGTCTGGCCTTCCCGATCTGTATCCTGCTGGGTATGCGTGATGGTACGTCGTTCTCTCACGGTCTGATCGACTTCATCGTCCTGGCTGGTAACAGCAGCAAGCTGTGGCTGTTCCCGATCGTCGGTATCTGCTATGCCATCGTCTACTACGTTATCTTCCGCGTGCTGATTAAAGCACTGGACCTGAAAACTCCGGGTCGTGAAGATACCACTGAAGACAGCAAAGCCGGTGCGACCAGCGAAATGGCTCCGGCACTGATTGCAGCGTTCGGCGGTAAAGACAACATCACTAACCTTGATGCATGCATCACCCGTCTGCGCGTCAGCGTGGCCGACGTAGCGAAAGTTGATCAGGCTGGCCTGAAAAAACTGGGCGCTGCTGGTGTGGTTGTTGCAGGTTCAGGTGTTCAGGCAATCTTCGGGACCAAATCCGATAACCTGAAAACTGAAATGGATGAATACATCCGCAGCAACTAAGTCGTGATGTGGGGAGACTAAGGCAGCCAACTGGCTGCCTTTTTTATTGCTGCCTTGGGCCGCGGATGAACAGGTGAATAAGAGACGAGATGGATGATATCGGGGATGAAACAGCCCCCGCCATATTATTCACGAGCGGGGACTGACTGGTAGAGAACAGCTTAAATCGATAGATCAGAAGCTGTAGCTGGCATTAACTGAGAAGTTGCGTGGCGCACCATACACGCCGTAGCTACCCAGATAGTCGTAGTACTCTTTGTCGAACAGGTTGTTGACATTGCCCTGCACGGCAAAGTTTTTACTCACCTGGTAGCGGGTGAACAGATCGATAATCGTGTAACCGCTTTGGGTAATCGTGCTGACGTTGTTCGGGCCATTATCAAGCTCTTGCCAGGTTTTATTCTGCCAGCGCGCGCCGCCGCCGATGGTCAATGCCGGCAACACTGGCAACTGGTAACGGGTGAACAACTTCAGTGAGGTACGCGGCTGGCTTGGGTTAACCGCATTTCCGTCTTCATCTTCTGCAACGTAGCGACTGCCGCCAAAGGTTAATTGCCAGTTATCGGTCAGCGCACCGTTCAGCTCAAATTCAATCCCTTTGCTGACGGTGCCATCGACAGATTTATATGCCGTCTGGCCGCCAGAACCTGGAATTGTTGTCCCGGTATTCACGGCGACGTTGTCCTGTTCAATACGGAAGAGGGATACCGTTGCTGTCAGACGAGTGTCGAACCAGTCACCTTTCACGCCTGTTTCATAGCTCTTACCGGTCGTCGGATCGAGGAACACACTATTGATATCGCGCTGGCCGGTCGGCTGGAAGATAGAGGTATAGCTGGCGTAAACGGACCAGGTATCGTCGATGTCATAAATCAGGCCGGCATACGGGGTCACGTCGTCGAATTTTGCGTGACGGATTTCATCCGGCTGGCGCTCGAGGTTATATTTAGCGCTCCACTCTGTATAGCGGGCGCCAAGGATCAGGTGCAGCGGATCCGCAAGGGAGATGCGCGACGCGGCATACAGGGATTTCTGCCGGATCACGTCGCGCTGATAGAGCGCAAAATTGGACCATGCCGGGTCGGACAGCTTACCGTTATAGTCGTAAATACTGCCAACGTCCATCAGGCCATAGTTATCGTTAACCGGATAGGCGTTGTCATAGTTATTGCGCTGGCGGCTATAGCTGCCGCCGAACATGACTTCATGCTGGCGGCCCAGCAGGTTGTACCCGCCGCGTACGAATGCGTCTACTGAGTCCTGTTTACGTTGACCCTTGTTCCAGCCGCCCCAGGCGCCATACCATTTGGATGCGTCATACAGTCCCGTTGCTTTATCGGGATAACCGTCGATATACATTAACTTGCTGTCAAAGTTGGTTTCCGCGTGCATGGTATTGATTTTGGCTTCCCAGCCGTTATCAAAGCGCTGTGTGAGGTTGGCGAAGATTTTGGTTGAATCGACGTTAGAGTAGGTCCAGTCGGCCGCGGTGTTAAAGCCTCGACGGAAATGGGTCTTGCTGCCATCGCTGAACATTGACGGGAAACCGCCCCAGGTCGGGCTGTCTTCCTCACTCTCCTGATAGTCATAGCCCAACGAAAGAGTGGTGGAATCCGTGACGTCCGCATCCACGACGCCGTAGATGAATTTTTTACGATAGTGGTTACGTTCAACCCACGAATCCTTATCCTGGTAGCCGGTGATGACCCGTCCCCGGACGTTGCCCGACTCGGTTAACGGAGCCTGGAGATCCAATACATAACGTTGATTGTTCCAGCTGCCATAGGTGGCAGAAACCGAGCCTTTAAATTCTTTACTGTCGGCATGCTTACGTACCATGTTGACATAGGCTGAAGGGTTGCCCGTGCCGCTCATTAACCCCGCCGCGCCGCGTACTACTTCGATTTTGTCATAAATTGCCGTATCGCCAGCGGTATCGCCGAAGTTCCATCGGTTATCGAGGAACGTTGGCATATCTTCATACGCAAAGTTGCTGACGAAGAAGCCGCGGGAATAAAAGTTAGTACGATGGGTGTCAACGCGGGATGCGCTCACGCCGGTCGTATTATCCAGAACCTGTTCGATAGTGTTGAGTTCCTGGTCCTGCATGCGCTGCTGGCTGATGACACTGACGGATTGTGGGATATCCCGTTGTACTAATAGCAGTTTAGTGCCAGTGGTGGTGGTTTTAACGCTGTAATCCTGCTGTTGGGCATCAGGCCTGATTTCCGTTGTACCTTCTACAATGATGGTATCGTCGGTATCGGCGGCGGCAATACTGAGGCCGGGATGAAGCGCCAGCGCAATACCAACGGCCAGCAGGGACGGCGCGATACGCCGATCCCGGGAATTAATCGTGAGAAGCATCATAAACCCTTAATCAAATAGTTATTGTTATGTGCCGGGACTCTACGGCCACGGTCATATCGTGTCTGGAAGCGCACCGCATCCAATAGTGAATACAAATGAGAAATATACGCATTAGTATTTAATGTGTAAACAGAAGTAAGAAGTGTTATCAGAAACGGCAATTAGCGCTTCGGTTAAACGCATTCACCGGAGATATGATTAATCCATCAGCAGCTAACAGCGCCGCGGGATAAGAAAAAGCGCATTCAGGTTGAAAGAGGAGGAGTAACTCGCTCATACTCTTAGGCGAATCCTGTGCATCCGCGTTTATCTGCAGAGGCAGGCCAGAGCACGGTATAAAAATTAATAAGGAATCAGTCATGGCAGAAGAAACGATTTTTAGCAAAATCATTCGCCGGGAGATCCCGTCGGATATGGTTTATCAGGATGAACTGGTGACCGCTTTTCGCGATATTTCCCCGCAGGCGCCGACCCACATTCTGATTGTCCCCAATATCCTGATTCCTACCGTCAACGATGTGACCGCTGAACATGAACTGACGCTGGGGCGCATGATGACCGTGGCGGCAAAAATTGCGCGTGATGAGGGTCTTGCTGACGATGGCTATCGTCTGATTGTCAATTGCAATCGCCACGGCGGCCAGGAAGTCTACCATATCCACATGCACCTGCTGGGCGGTCGCCCGCTAGGTCCGATGCTGGCTCACAAAGGTTAATCGATGCGCGCAGCTCATTTCGGCCCGCTTCTGGCGGCTGTGCTCCTGGTCGGGTGCGGTTCCCATGCGGAAATCCCCGTGGGTGAACAGCAGACTCTGGTGATGGAATCCAACGTGCTGGCGGCGGGCATCAGCGCCGATGCGCCAGAGGTCACGGCCTCAGAGATTCAGGCAACCGCCACTTCCAGACTGTTTAATGAACGACAGGAACCGATCATCGTGCATTACCGCTTCTTCTGGTATGACGCCAGAGGACTGGAAATGCATCCGCTGGAGCCGGCCCGGAGTATCACGGTGCCTGCGCACTCTTCTGTCACCTTGTACGGTAGCGCGAATATTTTGGGGGCGCATAAGGCCCGCCTGTATCTTTATCTGTAAGGGGTAATTGTAATGATTAAAATGTGTCGCTACGCGTTAATCACGGCACTGGCGATATTCCTTGCTGGGTGCGTGGGGCAACGTCAGGAGCCCGCTCCCGTTGAGGAGGCGCAGCCGAAGCCAACGCAGCCCGCCCAGCCGCAGCCGACGGTACCAACCGTACCTACGGTTCCGACTATTCCGGGGCAGCCCGGGCCGATTGAACACGAGCAGCAGCCGGCACAGCCCGCGCCGCGCGTGCGTCATTATGACTGGAATGCGGCGGTACAACCGATGGTGGGGCAAATGCTGCAGGCAGGCGGCGTCAATGCGGGAAGTATTCTGCTGGTCGACAGCGTGAATAACCGCACCAACGGCACGCTAAACGCCGGAGAGGCGACGACGGCGTTGCGCAATGCCCTGAGCGGGAATGGCAAATTTACGCTGGTGTCTGCCCAGCAGCTGGGCGTGGCAAAACAGCAGCTGGGTTTATCCCCTCAGGATAGTCTCGGCAGCCGCAGCAAAGCGATGGGGATTGCCCGTACCGTGGGAGCTCAGTACGTGCTGTACTCAAATGCGACCGGCAACGTCAATTCACCTGAGCTGAAAATGCAGCTGATGCTGGTTCAGACCGGCGAGATTATTTGGTCAGGTAAAGGTGCCGTTCAGCAACAGTAAACTGACGCGCGATGAGGTGTTGTCGCGCTTTTTTCCCCGCTATTCACCTGTCGCCGGCCTGGGCCAGAATGGCCTGAGCGGCGGCAGCTGTATTATCAGCGACGGCGTCCGGCGGCTGGTCCTGCGCCAGCCGCACGACCCCGACGCTCCCGCCCGTGAATTCCTCCGCCAGTACCGCACCCTGTCTCGCCTGCCGAAGACCGTCGTCCCCGCGCCGCTTTTCTATTCGCCGGGATGGCTGGCGGTGGAATATTGCGACGGCGAGATGAAAAGCACGCTTCCGGAGTGCCCGCGGCTGGCAGGGTTATTGTATCATCTGCACCGGCAGCCGCGTCTGGGCTGGCGTGTGGCGCTGGCACCGCTGCTTGAACGCTACTGGCTGGCCTGCGATCCTGCGCGGCGCACGCCGCTGTGGTTGCGTTGGCATAAACGTTTGTTGCAGCGCGGCGAGCCTCGCCCTCTGCGGCTGGCGCCGCTACATATGGATGTGCACGCCGGCAATATTGTCCATACGAAAGCGGGGCCGCGGTTGATCGACTGGGAATATGCGGGCGATGGCGACATTGCGCTGGAGCTGGCCGCGGTGTGGATTGCGCCGACGGCGCATCGCCAGCTGGTCACCGCATATGCCCGGCTGGCACATATTGATGAGCGGCTGCTGTGGCGACAGGTACAACGCTGGCGTCCCTGGGTCATATTGCTGATGGCGGGCTGGTATGAACGCCGCTGGCAGCAGACCGGCGACCGGCAATTTATCACGCTGGCAGATGAAACATGGTGTCAGTTAGGCAAAGAATGAAAAGGATAAGAGAGGTCAGTGTGGGTCCGGTAATGTTGGATGTCGAAGGGTTTGAACTGGATGCGGAAGAGCGTGAGATTCTCGCTCATCCGCTGGTGGGCGGGCTGATTTTATTCACCCGCAACTATCACGATCCGGCCCAACTGCGGGAGCTGGTGCGCCAGATCCGCGAGGCTTCGCGCAATCATCTGGTGGTGGCCGTCGATCAGGAAGGCGGTCGCGTTCAGCGCTTTCGCGAGGGGTTTACCCGACTGCCGGCCGCGCAATCTTTTGCGGCGCTACTGGGGATGGAAGAGGGCGGCGCGCTGGCGGCTCAGGCCGGTTGGCTGATGGCCAGCGAGATGATCGCGATGGATATCGATATCAGCTTTGCGCCGGTTCTCGATGTCGGCCACATCAGTGCCGCGATCGGTGAACGCGCTTATCATGACGATCCGGATAAAGCGCTGGCTATCGCCCGCCGCTTTATCGACGGAATGCACGAGGCGGGAATGAAAACCACCGGGAAACACTTCCCGGGACACGGCGCAGTGACCGCGGATTCGCATAAAGAGACGCCGCGAGATCCGCGTGCTGAAGCCGAGATTCGGGCCCGGGATATGGCGGTTTTCCGCACCCTGGTGGCGGAAAATCGTCTCGACGCCATTATGCCTGCCCACGTTATCTACAGCGATGTGGATCCGCGCCCGGCCAGCGGTTCAGCGCACTGGCTCAAGACGGTGTTGCGCGGTGAACTGGGTTTCGATGGGGTGATCTTCTCTGACGATCTGTCGATGGAAGGGGCGGCGATCATGGGCAGCTATGCCGAACGCGGGCAGGCATCGCTGGATGCAGGTTGCGATATGATCCTGGTCTGCAATAATCGTAAGGGTGCGGTCAGCGTGCTGGATAACCTGTCGCCGATCAAAGCAGAGCGTGTTACGAAATTGTATCATAAAGGTTCATTTACCCGTCAGGAGTTAAGGGATTCTGCCCGTTGGAAGACGGTTAATGCGCAGCTGGAGCAGCTCCACGCGCGTTGGCAAGAGGCGAAGTCTGCGTAATTGACCTGAAGTCTGGTGAGGATGCGATGATTATCTATTTACACGGTTTTGACTCAAACAGTCCCGGAAACCATGAGAAGGTGCTGCAGCTGCAGTTTATCGATCCCGATGTGCGTCTGATAAGCTACAGTACGCGGCACCCAAAACATGATATGCAGCACTTGTTAAAAGAAGTCGATAAAATGCTGCAGCTTAATACTGACGATCGGCCGCTGATTTGCGGCGTCGGTCTGGGCGGCTATTGGGCGGAACGGATCGGTTTCCTTTGCGATGTGCGTCAGGCTATTTTTAACCCCAATCTGTTTCCTGCGGAAAACATGGAAGGGAAGATCGACAGGCCTGAAGAGTATGCTGATATCGGGACCAAGTGCGTCAACAATTTCCGCGAGAAAAACCGCGATCGTTGTCTGGTGATACTCTCCCGCCAGGACGAAGCGCTGGACAGCCAGCGTTCCGCCGACCTGCTGCATCACTACTATGAAATCATCTGGGATCATGAGCAGACCCACAAATTCAAAAACATCTCACCCCATCTGCAGCGGATAAAAGCCTTTAAGACGCTAGGCTGATCTGCTCCCGGCCTCCGGCCCGTCGTATGTGAATACGGCGGGCTTTTTTTATGTCGCCGGTGATGGCATGGTTAAAAAACAGGCGGTAAAACTTGATGCATATCAATTTTGGTATGACCAATGACCCGTTCATGGTATTCTCAATTTCGCTGAATGGTTTCACTGCTGTAACTTGTTGTTAAATAAGAGCTATTTATATAACTTTTAATTAACAATTGGTTAATATTTTTAGGGGGTCTCGTGACTACACCATTGAAAAAAATCGTAATCGTAGGTGGCGGTGCCGGTGGACTGGAACTGGCGACTCAGCTGGGGAGAAAGCTGGGGCGTAACAAAAAAGCGAAAATCACGCTGGTGGACCGTAATCATAGCCATCTGTGGAAGCCGTTGCTGCATGAAGTGGCGACCGGTTCGCTCGATGAAGGTGTCGATGCGCTGAGCTATCTGGCCCACGCCCGCAACCACGGTTTCCAGTTCCAGCTGGGTTCAGTGGCGGATATTAACCGTGAAGCGAAAACCATTACGCTGTCCGAGCTGCGTGACGAGAAGGGTGAGCTGCTGGTCGCCGAGCGCAAACTGCCGTACGACACGCTGGTGATGGCGCTGGGCAGTACCTCTAACGATTTTAATACTCCGGGCGTCAAAGAGAACTGTATTTTCCTTGATAACCCGCACCAGGCGCGTCGTTTCCATCAGGAAATGCTGAACCTGTTCCTGAAATACTCGGCTAACCTCGGCGCCAACGGCAAAGTCAATATCGCGATCGTGGGCGGCGGGGCAACCGGCGTTGAGCTCTCGGCTGAACTGCACAACGCGGTGAAGCAGCTGCACAGCTACGGTTATAAAGGGCTGACTAACGAGGCATTGAACGTGACCCTGGTTGAAGCGGGTGAGCGTATTCTTCCTGCGCTGCCGCCGCGTATTTCCGGCGCCGCTCACAATGAACTGACAAAGCTTGGCGTGCGCGTCCTGACGAAAACCATGGTGACCAGCGCCGATGCCAACGGTCTGCACACCAAAGACGGCGAGTTCATTAATGCCGACCTGATGGTCTGGGCGGCGGGGATCAAAGCGCCGGACTTTATGAAAGAGATCGGCGGTCTGGAAACCAACCGCATTAACCAGCTGGTGGTTCAGCCAACGCTGCAAACGACGCTTGACCCGGATATTTATGCGATCGGCGACTGCGCATCCTGCGCGCGTCCGGAAGGCGGATTTGTGCCGCCGCGCGCCCAGGCGGCTCACCAGATGGCGACCTGCGCGCTGAATAATATTCTGGCGCAGATGAAAGACAAACCGCTGAAGTCCTACGTCTACAAAGATCACGGTTCGCTGGTTTCGCTCTCCAACTACTCGACCGTCGGGAGCCTGATGGGCAACCTGATGCGCGGTTCAATGATGGTTGAAGGACGTATTGCGCGCTTCGTCTATATCTCTCTGTACCGTATGCACCAGATCGCGCTGCACGGCTACTGCAAGACCGGCCTGATGATGCTGGTAGGTCGCATCAACCGCATCATTCGTCCCCGTCTGAAGCTGCACTGAGTATCTGTTTGCCTCATTCCCGGGTTGTGCCGCCAGGCGCGCTCGGGATTGTGACAAGGCTAACGTCGAGCCGGTTATCTCCTTGCCGGCTCAACGACAGAATTTCTGTCTGTCATTGAACGCATAACATCTCAGATTCCTCTGAATCCACTCCGTTTTCCGCTTTTCCTCGCATTTTTCATCCGCTTTCTCATTTGCAAGGTTCCCGGGTCGATAGCAGAATTGTTTCTATCAGCAACAAGGGAGGATACCCCGTGAATAAATCAATGTTGGCGGGTATAGGGATTGGCGTGGCTGCCGCGCTGGGTGTTGCAGCTGTCGCTGGTCTTAACGTCTTAGATCGTGGCCCGCAATATGCGCAAGTGGTGTCCAGTACACCGATAAAAGAGACCGTAAAAACTCCGCGTCAGGAATGCCGTAACGTCACCGTGACCCATCGTCGTCCGGTGCAGGATGAAAACCGCATCGCCGGCTCCGTTCTTGGCGCCGTTGCCGGCGGGGTCATCGGCCATCAGTTTGGCGGCGGTCGTGGTCGCAGCGTGGCGACCGTAGTGGGCGCGTTGGGCGGCGGTTATGCCGGTAACCAGATTCAGGGCTCGATGCAGGAAGGGGATACCTACACCACCACCCAGCAGCGCTGTAAAACGGTGTACGACAAGTCGGACAAAATGCTGGGCTACGATGTGACCTACAAAATCGGCGATCAGCAGGGAAAAATCCGCATGGAACACGATCCCGGTACGCAGATTCCGCTGGACAGTAACGGCCAGCTGGTCCTTAACAACAAAGCGTAAAAAAGACGTGACTGTTATTTGCCCCTCCTGCACTCAGGCTGAGGGGCTTTTTTTATCAGAAGCTGACGGCGTAGTTCAGGCCAAAGGTACGCCCGCGACCTTTGTATTCATACAGTGAACTGCTGCCGTAGGTCGGGCTGTAGAGCAGCGGGGCGCGTTGTCCCCAGATGGTGACATAGTCTTCGTTCAGCAGGTTCTCGATGCTGAAGGTCAGTTTGCCAACCGGGAGCGCATAGCTGCCGATAAAGTCTACGGTATTGTAGCCGTCGAGCTTATTACCGCTGGCATCGCTCAGGTCGAATACCTGCTGAGTCTGCACGCGCAGCGACCACGGATCCGGTGCCCAGCCGACCCAGGCGGTGGCTTTGGAAGGCGAAGCGAGAGTCACATCCCATTTCTGCCAGCTACCGTCACTCTTCACCTGGGATTTCAACACGTTGAAGTTTGCACCTGTGCTCCAGTCGCTATCCGGGAAGAAGTAATCGACGGCCCCTTCCACACCGTAAATACGCCGCTTGTCGGATTGTACGTCGATCGTCATATCGGTACGGTTAACAACAATGGTTTTGTCCGAGGTGGAGTAGTATGCCGCCAGCTGGGTACGCAGATTATCGCCGGTGTAACGCCAGCCCAGTTCGTAGGAGTTGACTTTGATCCCCTGCAGCGGCGAATCACCCACGTTGACACTCGACAGCAGGGGATAGTTGCCGTTGACCGCCGCGCCGTATTTGCCGATACCATAGTATTTACCCGGGTCCGGCAGCTCGACGCCCTGCGAGAAGTTAAACCAGGTCTGCTGGCGGTCGGTGAGGTGGGCGACAATACCGGCGTTAAACAGGAAGTTATCATAATCCGTTTTACCACCCGGGATGGCATCGGCCGAGTTCACCTTGCCGCTGGCGACATCCTGCTGCTGGGCGTAGCCGACAAAATCATCAACCCGGTTTTCCGTCCACTGATAGCGCACGCCGCCGCTCAGGGTGAAAATATCATTCAGGTCATAACTACTCTGCAGGAACGGCGCCAGGTTTGTAATGCTATAGCCCGGATAACGTCCTGTTGTATAGATAGACTCGTTGTGCAGGCCGCCTGATGCCATCGAGGTGTTCAGATCGAAGAACATCTGGTTGGCATTAAAGGTCTCATGATCGGCATCCAGCCCCCAGGTCAGATCCCAGCCGTCGAGCGGTTGGCTGTTGAGGGTAATCTTCGCACCGTACTGATCGGTATCCTGTTTAGATGAGGAGAAGCTGCTGACCTGACCTTTGGTGAGCGTCGGGAAGGGGTAAAAGGTCAGCGACTCGTCGCGATAATAGATCTGACTGACCAGATTCTGGCCATAGAAATCGGCATCGGAGTATTGCAGGCTAATCAGATGCCGCTCGGTGCCAGGAACGCGGTCGGAATTGAGTCCGTCGGTGGTATAGGCTTTACCCTCGCCGGTGACGGCCGACATGTTTTTGCCGAGATACAGGCCGTAATCATCGCCCTGGCTTTTATAGTATTGCGTTACCAGCTGCAGCTGACGGTTATCGTCAATGTTGATGGTGCCGGTGCCCATGACATCCAGACGATCCGAGTGCTGCAGGCCGGTCTGCGTATTATCGAGGACCAGCGCATCGTTATTGCCATCATACCAGCCGCCAAAACGCTGATAAGCCACCGATAACCGGCCGGAGGCATGGTCGGTGCCGCCGCTGACCGCCGCCGCTACGCGTTCGTCGTGATCGTTGCTGTTGGCAAACCCGCTTTTGCCACCTAATTCCAGATCCACCTGGCGTTCCTGCTGCCCTTTTTTGGTCACGATATTGATCAGGCCGCCGGTACTGCCGCCGCCATACAGCGAAGTGGCGCCGGAGATGACTTCAATATGCTCAATGTTGAACGGGTCGATGGCGTCGAGCTGACGGCTGTCGGTACGGGAAGAGTTGAGGCGAACGCCGTCGATCAGCACCACGATGGCCCGCCCACGCATGTTCATTCCGTAGTTGGTTCGTCCCTGGCTGCTGACATCAATGCCGGGAATCAACTGGGCCAGGACGTCTTTGAACTCCTTTCCACCCTGAACCTGTTGTTCTATCTCCTGACCTTCGATAACCCACGTGGTTTGCGCCATTTCGGCGACGGTGCGGTGAGTTCGGTTGGCGCTAACGATAATGTTTTCTTCATCCGCCTGCGCGACAAAGGCGGGCAGGGCGGTGGCCAGCAGCAGTGGGTTAAGCACCCAGAGACGCTTGTTCATACGCATTCCTTTTATGAGTTAACGGCATTCATATTGTTTTTAGTGTTCGATGCGGGCGCATCGGATGTTACAGATGGAAATAAGCAGAAAAACTTAAGAGCGGATTTTGCACGTAGTGATTATTGTTATCAATATCATTTACAACAAAATTGACACCTAACAGCGTGAAAACATGAGTAAAATTGGGGTTAATCAGGAAAGAGGGGTGAAAACCCGGTGGCGATCGTCACCGGGGAAGCGCAGATTAGTGCTGGAGGATTTGCGGCCACAGCCGCAGAGTGGTATCGGCGATTTGCATCAGTCTGGTGAAATCAGCCCCTTCGCGTGCGCTGATGGACATCCCTTGCAACACGCAGTTTAAGAACTGCGCCAGCTGTCGCACATCGCCGTTTTCCGGCAGCTCGCCGCGCAGCTGACGCTGCTGGAGGAACTGGGTCAGCGTTTGTTCCTGCATCGCGTGCCGCGACTTAATGGTATTGGCGATCGCGGTAGATGATGCCGCCAGCGCCGCGGAAGTATTGATCATAAAGCAGCCTGCCGGCGTGTCTTTGCTGGTAAAGCAGGTGGCAATGGCGGTGAAATAGTCCCGCAGCGCCTGATCGACTGATTTTTCTTCGGCAAACAACAGCGCTTCATGTCTGGCGGCAAAACGTGAAATATAGCGATCCAGAACCGCGCGAAATAACCCTTCCTTGTTGACGAACTCAGCGTACAGCGTCGGTGCTTTTGCCCCGGTCGCCTCCACCAGATCGGCAAGAGAAGTTGCCTCGTAGCCGTGCTGCCAGAAAAGTGCCATAGCCTTATCCAGCGCCGCTTCCTTGTCGAACACTTTAGGTCGGCCACGGCTTTTTTTTGTGCAACTTTGAACGTCAGTTGTCATGATGCCGCTGTACCTATGTTGGTTTGTTGAAGGGGCATTATAAAAACAAACGTTACAACCTTCCAGCGCTGAACCCGCAAAAATAAATAATTCATATATGTATGAATTTTAAGTTGTTTATAAATAAATAAACGATCGTTATAAAAATTCATTGACGTGTGATATAGGTCACATTATTATTTACCTATCGATCGTTAGTTAATTCTTGCGACCCTACTAAAAAAATCATCTGCATAGGTATAATAATCATGAAAAACATCAAAACGCTGACGCTGGCCGCCGTGCTAAGCTCTCTTTCTTTCGCCAGCTTCGCGGCTGTTGAGGTGCAATCCACACCTGCCGGCCAACACAAAATAGGTACTGTTTCTGCCTCCGCCGGGACAAACCTGGGCTCGCTGGAAGACCAGCTGGCGCAGAAAGCGGAAGAAATGGGCGCAACCTCTTTCCGTATCACCTCAGTCACGGGTCCAAACACCCTGCATGGCACTGCGGTTATCTACAAATAAGTTTCGTTTTACCCCTGTCATGCCACTGACAAAACGCGACCCCTGACCCCTTTATCAGGCCGCGAGCAGTAAGTTGTTCCCTGTTATGCCACTTACGTGACGCGGTTTTCACCCCTTTATGAAACCGCGAAGCGTCGCACTATCGTTTTACCCCTTTGTTATCCCATAAAAAAACCGCCCCCAGGGGCGGTTTTTTTATTTCAGTCTACGCACTTACAATGACTGCTCGCCAGCAGTATGGTGGCGGGTAACGTCAATCGGCATACCTGAACGCAGCGTCATCGCACGATCCATCACCGTCTGATCGGTCTGCGCGGCCTGCTTAAACGCCATCATTTCACTATTCAGGACTATCGGCAGCGTCTGCGGATCGTCATTTAAGTGTTTGGACAGCGGCTGATGGATTTCCACCAGGCGTCTACCGTCAGGCTCCACGGAGACTTTCACTGGCGTGTTGATAATATTGACTTTTGTCCCTGGGGTGACGTGCTTAAACAGGGTTTTGATGTCGTCATCGCGCAGGCGGATACAGCCGGAGCTGACGCGCATTCCGATGCCAAAATCGGCATTCGTGCCATGCAGCAGATAGACGCCGCCGTAGGCCGCAAGGCGGATAGCATGGTGGCCCATCGGGTTATCCGGCCCGGCAGGTACCACGCCCGGGAGTTCTATCCCCATCGCTTTATACCGTGCGCGAATATTCGCCGTCGGCGTCCAGGTTGGATTTGCGCGCTTGTCGGAGACGGTGGTGATCATCGTAGGGGTCAGGGTATCGCCTCCCAACTGGCCGATACCGATAGGGTAGACGGTGACCTCGTTTTTCCCCGGCGGGTAATAGTAGAGGCGAAGCTCGGCGAGATTAATCACCAGCCCTTCGCGCGGCGCTTCCGGCAGTAGAGTCTGGAGCGGAATGGTCAGCACGCTGCCGGCACGCGGAACGTAAGGGTCGACGCCGGGATTAGCCTGAAGTAATGCCAGAAAGCCCACGTTGTATTTTTTGGCGATAGCTTCCAGCGAACCGCCGTTATTCTGGACGACGTGAAACTGATTTTGCCCGACGAGGCGGCTGCCTGACGGCGGTAAGGGCCAGGTATTGGCGCGGGCAGGAAGGGCCAGGGCGCCAGCAACGGCCACCATTATCAGCCACAGTGAGAAACGCGATATGAGAGTAGTCATAATAAATAAGTGGTTATTTTTTATGAGGAAACAGACGGGGATTATCGCGCGGGCATCTGTGGGGAAACCCTGGTGAATTGCAAAATGTTTGTAAAGTTTACCGGGTGTGACCGCGACGGAAGAAAAACAGGCGCGGAAGACGGCGACGGGCACCGTCTCCGCGCTGCGATTATGCGGTCGCGTTCTCTTCTAACTGACGCATAAACTGGCGAACCCACTCCATCCGCGTTTTACGCTCGCCAAGATCCTGCATGAACTTCAGTCGCGTCGGACCATCCAGGCGGAAGTGCTGTGGCTGTTTTTGCAGCAGGCCAATCAGCCATACCGGGTTGACGTTGTTCTTTTCATTGAACTCAATCACGCCGCCTTTCTCATTACCCTCCAGCTTCCGGATACCCAGCTTCTGCGCCTGTTGACGCAGGCGGGCGATATCCAGCAGGTTTCTCGCCGCATCCGGCAGCGGGCCGAAGCGGTCAATCAGTTCGACTTTAATCTCTTCCAGGTCGTGCTCATTCCTGGCGCTGGCAATCCGCTTGTAGAACGAGAGTCGGGTATTCACATCAGGAATAAAGTCGTCCGGCAACAGTGAAGGCATACGCAGCTCAACTTCAGTCTGCTGGCTGGTCAGATCCTCAAGCGAAGGTTCGCGTCCGGCTTTCAGCGCATCGACAGCATTCTCCAGAAGCTCCATATAGAGCGAAAAACCGATGGTGGTCATCTGCCCGCTCTGATCTTCGCCCAGCAGCTCGCCGGCACCGCGGATTTCCAGGTCATGCGTAGCCAGCGCGAAACCGGCGCCGAGATCCTCCAGCGAGGCGATGGCTTCCAGACGCTTTTGCGCATCGGTGGTCATCGCTTTCGGGTGCGGCGTCAGCAGCCAGGCATAGGCCTGATGATGCGAGCGGCCAACGCGTCCGCGCAGCTGGTGCAGCTGAGCCAGACCGAAATGGTCCGCGCGCTCGATGATAATGGTATTGGCGGTCGGGATATCGATCCCGGTCTCAATGATGGTGGTACAGACCAGCACGTTAAAGCGCTGGTGGTGGAAATCATTCATCACCCGTTCCAGCTCGCGCTCGCGCATCTGCCCGTGACCGATGGCAATACGTGCCTCCGGCACCAGCTCCGCGAGTCGATCCGCCGCTTTCTGGATATTCTCCACGTCGTTATAGAGGTAGTAGACCTGGCCGCCGCGCAGCACTTCACGCAGAATCGCCTCGCGAACCACCAGCGAGTCATACTCCCGGACGAAGGTTTTCACCGCCAGACGGCGGGCGGGCGGCGTGGCAATAATGGACAGATCCCGCATTCCGCTCATCGCCATGTTCAGCGTTCGTGGGATCGGCGTGGCGGTCAGCGTCAGAATATCGACGTCGGCACGCATCGCCTTGATTCGCTCTTTGTGGCGAACCCCGAAGCGATGCTCTTCATCGACGATCAGCAGCCCAAGGTCGCGCAGTTTGACTTCGCTTTGCAGCAGCTTATGCGTGCCGATAAGAATATCGATTTTACCCTCGGCGGCCTGTTCAAGAATCTGCGCCTGCTCTTTCGCGCTGCGAAAGCGTGACAGCATTTCAATGCGTACCGGCCAGTTGGCAAAGCGGTCGCAGAAATTATCGAAGTGCTGCTGCGCGAGCAGGGTGGTTGGCACCAGGACCGCGACCTGCTTGTGGTTCTCCACTGCCAGGAACGCGGCACGCATCGCTACTTCGGTTTTACCGAAGCCGACGTCGCCACAGACCAGGCGGTCCATGGCCAGCGGTTGACACATGTCGCTGAGAACGGCGTTAATTGCCTGCGCCTGATCCGGCGTGGTCTCAAACGGGAAACCGTCGCAGAATAGCTGGTACTGTTCGCGATCGTGCTTAAAGGCAAAGCCCGATTTCGCCGCGCGCTGGGCGTAAATATCGAGCAGTTCCGCCGCCACGTCGCGCACTTTTTCCGCCGCTTTCTGCCGCGCGCGCGCCCAGGCATCGCCACCGAGTTTATGCAGCGGGGCGCTCTCTTCTGCCCCGCCGGCGTAGCGGCTAATCAGATGCAATGATGACACCGGCACATACAGTTTGGCATCGTTGGCGTAGGTCAGCATCAGGTATTCCCCTTTGATGCCGCCAGCTTCCAGCGTGGTCATACCGGCATAACGACCAACGCCATGCTCCAGGTGCACCACCGGCTGGCCGATATGCAGTTCCGCCAGGTTACGGATTAAGGTGTCGGGGTTAATGGTGCGGCGTGAATCCTGGCGACGACGCGCCACGCGCTCGCCCAGCAGGTCGCTTTCGCAAATCAGTGCCAGATTACGCGGGCTATCGATAAACCCGTGTTCGGCGGCGCCAATCATTAAATAGCGGCCGTTGCCGGTGGCTTCTTCCAGCCGCAGAATATGTTTCGGCGCAATTTTGATGCGCGCCAGCACTTCGCCCAGCGCCTCCCGGCGACCTTCGCTCTCAACCGAGAAAATAACCGGGCCGTTAAAGGCTTCGAGGAAACGACGCAGATTGTCCAGCGGCGCTTTGTTCTGTGCCTGCACCGAAAGGTCCGGCAGCGTTTGATAGCCGAGGTTAATATTGGCGGCTTTCTCGGCCAGACGCTCCGTTTTTAACTGAATACGCGGCCATTTTTTCAGCTCGCTGAACAGTTCGTCGATCCGCAGCCAGAGCTGTTCCGGCGGCAGCAGCGGACGCATCGGGTCGACGCCGCGGCTTTCGAAACGGGCGCGGGTTTCGTTCTGAAAACGCCCGGCGCTGGCTTCCAGATCGCCGGTATTGACGATCAGGGCGTTTGCCGGGAAGTAGCTGAACAGCGGCGGCAGCGGCTCACTGAAAAACAGCGGCTGCCAGTATTCAATCCCGGTCGGTAAGGTCCCTTTGCTGACCTGCTGATAGATATGTTCGGCGTCCCGCTTGACCTCAAAACGGTCGCGCCACTGGCTACGGAACAGCTCAATCGCCGCCTGATCGGTCGGGAACTCATGTGCGGGCAGCAGATTAATGGCGGCCACCTCTTCCAGCGTACGCTGGCTGTCGACGTCGAACAGGCGCAGGCTGTCGATTTCATCATCGAAGAAGTCGAGGCGGTAGGGTTGTTCGCTACCCATCGGGAACAGGTCAAGCAGGGCGCCGCGGGTGGCGTACTCCCCGTGTTCCATTACCTGATCCACATGGCGATAGCCGGCGCTGTCCAGCTGAGTGCGCAGGGCGTCACGCGACAGACGCTGGCCTTTTTTCATCACCAGCGCGTGTCCGTGGAGGAAATTATGCGGACAGACGCGCTGCATGAGTGTGCTGACCGGCACGATCAGCACGCCGCGCTGCATGGTGGGTAATTGATAGAGAGTGGCGAGGCGGGAAGAGATAATGTCCTGATGCGGCGAGAAGCTATCGTAAGGTAGCGTTTCCCAGTCTGCCAGGCCCGTCACCATGCTGTCGGTAAACTGGCGAACTTCATCGTTCAGGCGCAGGGCATTTTGCATATCGGGGGCGACGAGTATAACCGGCCCACCGTGGCGCTCGGCCATTTCCGCAACCAACGTGGCACAAGCCGCGCCGGTTAATTCACCGAGGTGCCGCTGTTCGCCGGGCTTGACCGGCAGTGTGTATCGGTATTGTTGAGGCATAGCTGTTATCAGGATCCCTTCTTGATTCGCTCGATATGTGTACCCTAAATATTTCGAATTGCTGCTCAAAAACACCTCAGGCATTGTTGAACAGCGCTTGCACTGACCCCGAAGGGACAAGGCCACAGGCCAGGTTACGCGGCAAGTGAGCGACAAATTCGTCAGGAACGAACCTGAACAGTCGACGATGCCTCTGGCGAGGGACAAAGTGGTCCCTCATTTTGCCGATTGCGACCCGATGAGCTTACGCAGGTAAGTGATTCGGGTAAACCAGCGTCGCCAATGCACATGCAGCTTGAAGTATGACGGGTATATAAGGGCAAACCGCTAATATTCAATGTTGATGATTATCCGCGATTGACCCGTATTCGCCAACCTGATTGACGGTGAGAGGACCCGCCACGGGGAAAGATTCTGATAGATATGCGCTGACTAATCAAATATCCATTTGATTTATCTTTACTTTTTTCTTATTACGCGACAAAAACTTACCGTTTCAGTGATTTACGCGTTGTGCTATGCCATATATACTCGTGCATCGGCTATCAGCAACCAGATGGATTACATGTACCAACCTGCCGCACTCTTTATCGGCCTTCGCTACATGCGCGGGCGCGCAGCCGACCGCTTCGGTCGTTTCGTCTCCTGGCTATCCACCATCGGCATTACGCTTGGCGTGATGGCGCTGGTGACCGTGCTTTCGGTCATGAACGGCTTCGAGCGCGAGCTGCAGAACAACATCCTGGGGCTGATGCCGCAGGCTATGATCAGCGCACAGCAGGGCTCGGTGAACCCTCAGCAACTGCCGGAAAGCGCCATCAAATTACAGGGCGTTACGCGTATTGCGCCATTAACGACCGGCGATGTGGTGCTGCAAAGCGCCCGCAGCGTCGCAGTTGGCGTGATGCTGGGTATCGACCCGACGCAAAACGATCCGCTCACTCCCTATCTCGTTAACGTGAAGCAAAGCGATCTTCAGGCCGGGAAATATAACGTTATTCTGGGCGAACAGCTTGCCGGTCAGCTGGGGGTCAACCGCGGCGATCGGATTCGGGTCATGGTGCCCTCAGCCAGTCAGTTCACGCCAATGGGGCGGGTGCCCAGCCAACGACTGTTTAACGTTATCGGCACCTTTGCCGCCAACAGTGAAGTGGACGGCTATCAGATGTTGACCAATATCGACGACGCCTCGCGCCTGATGCGCTACCCGCTGGGTAACATTACCGGCTGGCGTCTGTGGTTGAGTCAGCCTTTGCAGGTGGATACTCTCAGCCAGCAGGCGCTGCCGCAGGGAACGAAGTGGCAGGACTGGCGCGAGCGGAAAGGCGAGCTGTTCCAGGCCGTGCGTATGGAAAAAAATATGATGGGCCTGCTGCTGAGCCTGATCGTGGCCGTTGCGGCGTTTAATATCATTACCTCGCTGGGGATGATGGTCATGGAAAAACAGGGCGAGGTGGCGATTTTGCAAACCCTGGGGCTAACCCCGCGACAGATTATGCTGGTCTTTATGGTCCAGGGGGCCAGCGCCGGGATCGTCGGCGCTTTGCTTGGCGCCGCATTCGGCGTACTGCTTGCCAGCCAGTTAAATAATTTAATGCCGATTATCGGCGCGTTCCTTGACGGCGCTGCGCTGCCGGTCGCAATCGAGCCTTTACAGGTGACGATTATCGTTCTGGTGGCCATGGTGCTGGCATTGTTATCAACGTTGTATCCTTCCTGGCGCGCTGCCGCCACTCAACCCGCTGAGGCTTTACGTTATGAATAAGATCCTGCTGCAATGCGACAATCTGTGCAAACGCTATCAGGAAGGCACTGTGCAAACCGACGTGTTGCACAATGTCAGCTTCAGCATTGAGGAAGGGGAGATGATGGCGATTGTCGGTACCTCGGGTTCCGGGAAAAGTACGCTGCTCCATCTGCTCGGCGGACTGGATACGCCGACCTCCGGCGATGTGATCTTCTCCGGGCAGTCGATGAACCGGCTCTCTGCGGCCGCGCGAGCCGACCTGCGTAACCGTGAACTGGGTTTTATCTATCAGTTCCACCACCTGTTGCCGGATTTCACCGCCCTTGAAAACGTGGCAATGCCGCTGCTGATTGGCAAACAGAAAGCAGCGGATATTGAACGTCAGGCTAAGGCGATGCTGCATGCCGTGGGGCTGGAACACCGCAGCAACCACCGCCCGTCAGAGCTATCCGGCGGCGAGCGCCAGCGGGTGGCGATTGCCCGGGCGCTGGTCAACAAGCCGCGGCTGGTGCTGGCGGATGAGCCGACCGGTAACCTCGATGCCCGCAACGCCGACAGTATTTTTCAGCTGCTGGGGGAACTGAACGTTGCCCAGCGCACCGCTTTTCTGGTGGTGACCCACGACCTGCAACTGGCCAAACGGATGAATCGCCAGCTGGAGATGCGTGATGGCCATCTGGACGCGGAACTGACCCTGATGGGGGCCAGGTAATGACTTCTCCGTTATCGTTATTGATTGCCCTGCGTTTTAGCCGCGGGCGGCGGCGTGGCGGCATGGTGTCGCTGATTTCGGTGATTTCAACCATCGGGATTGCGCTCGGGGTGGCGGTATTGATCGTCGGCCTCAGCGCAATGAACGGTTTTGAACGTGAGCTGAACAACCGCATTCTGGCCGTGGTGCCGCATGGCGAAATCGAGCCGGTGAAGCAGCCGTGGACCAACTGGAACGACGCGCTGGCGAAGGTGGAAAAGGTTAAAGGGATCGTTGCCGCGGCGCCGTATATTAACTTCACCGGGCTGGTGGAGAGCGGCAGCAACATGCGCGCCATTCAGGTCAAGGGTGTCGATCCGCAGCAGGAAAGCCGCCTGAGTTCCCTGCCTCAGTTTGTTCAGAATAACGCGTGGGCTAATTTTAAAGCCGGCGAACAGCAGGTCATTCTCGGTAAAGGGGTGGCGGATGCGCTGCACGTGAAGCAGGGCGACTGGGTTTCCATCATGATCCCCAACTCTGACGCCGAACATCAGCTCCTGCAGCCGAAACGCGTCAGGCTGCATGTGACCGGGATTTTGCAGCTCAGCGGCCAGCTCGATCACAGTTTTGCGATGATCCCGATGAGCGATGCCCAACAGTATCTGGAGATGGCTGGCAGCGTGACCGGGATTGCGATTAAAGTTACCGATGTGTTCCACGCCAACACGCTGGTGCGTGATGCCGGCGAAGTGACCAACAGCTACGTTTACATCAAAAGCTGGATCGGGACTTACGGTTATATGTATCGTGATATTCAGATGATCCGCGCCATTATGTACCTCGCGATGGTGCTGGTGATCGGCGTGGCATGCTTTAACATCGTTTCCACCCTGGTGATGGCGGTGAAAGATAAAAGCAGCGATATTGCGGTACTGCGCACGCTCGGGGCGAAAGATGGCCTGATCCGCGCCATTTTTGTCTGGTATGGTTTGCTTGCCGGTTCGGTCGGGAGCCTGATTGGCGTGGCGATCGGCGTCATTTGTGCGCTGAATCTGACGTCCATCATCAACGGCCTCGAATACCTGATCGGGCACAAATTCTTGTCCGGCGACATCTATTTTATTGACTTCCTGCCGTCTGAACTGCACTGGCTGGATGTTATTTATGTGCTGGTGACGGCACTGTTGCTGAGTTTGCTGGCCAGCTGGTATCCCGCCCGCCGCGCCAGCCGCATAGACCCGGCGAGGGTGCTGAGTGGCCAGTAATTCAGTGGATTGCGGGGGATGAACTCGTAGGTCGGGTAAGGCGAAGCCGCCGCCTGACATTGCGCCCGCTGGCGCTTCGCTTGCGCGGACCTACAAGAACTTCTGTCGTCCACTCTTTACGTCCTGACCTTTTCGGTCAGTAAAGAGGAATTGCTATGTACTACGGATTTGACATTGGTGGCAGCAAAATAGCGCTGGGCGTGTTTGATAGCGCGCGGCGATTGCAGTGGGAAAAACGCGTTGCCACGCCGAAGGAGAGTTATGCCGACTTTCTGCAGGCGGTAGAGGCGCTGGTCCATGAAGCTGACAGCCGCTTTGACTGTCAGGGGACGGTGGGGATTGGGATTCCGGGAATGCCGGAAACTGCGGACGGCACGCTGTATGCCGCCAACGTTCCCGCTGCCAGCGGTCAGTCGCTGCGCAGCGATCTGAGCGCCCGGCTCGGGCGTGAAGTCCGTCTGGATAACGATGCCAACTGCTTTGCTCTCTCCGAAGCCTGGGACGATGAATTTACGCAATATCCGCTGGTCATGGGGCTGATTCTCGGTACCGGAGTGGGCGGCGGCCTGGTCCTCAACGGTAAATCGATTACCGGACATAGCTATATTACCGGTGAATTTGGCCATATCCGGCTGCCGGTGGATGCGCTGGAGGTGGTGGGACGTGATTTCCCGCTCACCCGCTGCGGCTGCGGCCAGCTGGGCTGCATTGAAAACTATCTCTCCGGCCGCGGTTTTGCCTGGCTCTATGAACATTTCTATCAACACACCCTGACTTCACCCGACATCGTGGCGCTCTGGCAGCAGGGCGATGCGCGGGCGCGTGAGCACGTCGAACGCTATCTTGACCTGCTGGCGGTCTGTCTGGGTAATATTCTGACTATCGTTGATCCGGATCTGCTGGTGCTTGGCGGAGGATTGTCTAACTTTACTGCCATAAGCGAAGGGCTGGCGCAGCGCCTGCCGCGACATTTACTTCCGGTTGCCCGGGTACCGCGTATTGAACGTGCGCGCCATGGCGATGCCGGAGGTATGCGCGGTGCGGCCTTCCTTCATTTGACTCATTAACCACAGGGGGAGCTATGTTGTCGCGCCGCTTACACCGATTGAGCCGTTTTCGTCGCAATAAACGTCGCTTGCGTGAACGTCTGCGCCAGCGGATTTTTTTTAAAGAGGATAAGGCGGCTGTGGAAACAGTAGATAAACCCAGGGTTGTGGTGCTGACCGGGGCCGGCATTTCGGCGGAGTCAGGTATTAAAACGTTTCGCGCGGCCGATGGTTTGTGGGAAGAGCACCGGGTGGAAGATGTGGCGACGCCGGAAGGCTTCGCCCGCGATCCTGCGCTGGTGCAGGCATTTTATAACGCCCGTCGCCGGCAGCTGCAGAGCCCCGAGATAGCGCCGAATGCGGCACATCAGGCGCTGGCGCGGCTGGAAGCGGCGTTGGGCGATCGATTTGTGCTGGTCACCCAGAACATTGATAACCTGCACGAACGCGCGGGAAACCGCCGGGTGATTCATATGCACGGCGAGCTGTTGAAGGTGCGCTGTTCGTGGAGCGGACAGGTGCTGGAGTGGACCGGAGACGTCACGGCGGAAGATAAGTGCCACTGCTGTCAGTTCCCGGCGCCGCTGCGCCCGCACGTGGTCTGGTTTGGGGAGATGCCGCTGGGGATGGATGACATTTACAACGCGCTGGCCGATGCCGATATCTTCATCGCCATTGGCACTTCCGGGCACGTTTACCCGGCGGCAGGTTTCGTGCACGAAGCCCGTCTGCAGGGAGCGCATACCGTGGAGCTCAACCTCGAACCCAGCCAGGTCGGCAGCGAATTTGCCGAAAAACACTACGGTCTGGCGAGCGAGGTTGTACCGGCATTCGTCGACCGGCTGTTGAAAGATCTCTGATTCCGTCGCGCGATGGCGTTGATTGCCGGGCGCGAAAGACACCAGGCCGCTCTATGTTTTTCATAGGCGGCCTGTTTCATATCGGCCCGATCGTTCCCGCCGGGTATGACAGCAGAGCAGGCGGCAAACCGGAGCAACGGCCAGCGCTCCCCGGTTATGCAGGCCGCGCCACGCGCCACGTTTTATAACGCTTTGTGCATATTGATGACCGCGCGGGCGTTGGACGCGCTGGTGGCGAGGACATCGATGACGCCAGTGCGCAGGGCGCCGAGTATCGCCGTTGCTTTGGTACTTTCCGAGGCGATGGCAATGACGCAGGGGATGGACCGCAGTTGTTCAAGACTCAGGCCGATAACCCGATCGTTCATAACGGTATCGACCGGTTTCCCCTGGATATTGAAAAAACTGTATCCGGCGATATCTCCCACCACTCCCTGATCCTGCCGGGCTGTCGCAATCTCTTTGGGGGAAAACCAGCCGAGCTGAACCATAAAGCTGTTCTCATTCATATCGCCGAGACCAATTATCGCAACGTCAGCTTTGCTGGCCTGCTCAAGGGTCGCTTTGATGAGGCGGTTTTGCATAAATGCCGCTCGCAACTCCGGAGTTTCAACATATGCAGGGGCGTAGAGCGTTTCACTGAAGCCGTTAAACTTACGTGCCAGGTTACGGCTGATGTGATCGGCATCTATGAGCTGGTTGTCGCGTTTGGTTCCGCCGATTCCACAGATAAAACGGCAGTGCCGCTCCGGGAAGATCCCAACGTGGTTGGCGACGGCAGCCACATTGCGCCCTTGTCCGACGGTCACCGTCATATCATTCTTTAAGATGCCGGCAAGGTAGTTACTGACCAACGCCGCCACCTGCTGACGCTGTTCGTCTTCATCATGGTGGTCCAGGGCGATTAAGGCGCGTTTGATGCCGAAATGGGAAATAAACTGCTGCTCTATCTGCGAGCTAAAGACCGGGTGATATTTCACGCTGATCTCCACAATCCCTTCCTGTCGGGCTTTTTTCAGCAGCCGACCGACTTTAATCCGTGAAATGCCGAATCGCTGGGCAATCTCTTCCTGAGTTTGTTCCTGGTCATAATAGGCCACGGCAATTTCGGTCAGCAGTGCATAATCTGGGTCTTGTTCAGTCATCGTTTGGTGTTTCCATCTCTGATGTCCGCCTAATATTACTGCGACTTAAGAATAAATTCCTGTGTAACGCGTTGAACGATTTCACAATAGCCAGTGGCGTCCCAGGCCGCCCGGCCAATGAAGAGACCGTCGACATCCTCTTGTTGCAGTAATTCCACCGCATTTTGCTTGTTAACGCTGCCGCCGTAGAGCAGGGGGATTTGCAGCCCGGTTTCCTGACCAAAAAGTTCACATAGCCCCTGGCGTAGCGCCCGATGGATCTCTCCTGCTTGCTCCGGACGGGCCGGCGTACCCTGTTCGCCAATCGCCCAGATTGGTTCATAGGCAACAAGCGTGTCTACAACCTGCTGCCGGCTTAAGCCATGAAGGGCGATTTTCATCTGACGGACGACCGTTTCGCGCGAGACCTGCCAGCTTTTCTCTTCGGCGCTGTCGCCAATACATATCAGCGGACGCAAGCCATGACGCAACGCGCTATGGACCTTTCTGTTAATGGCGGCGTCGGTTTCGTTGAAGGCACCGCGTCGTTCGGAATGACCGAGCTCAACAAGCGTCGCTCCCGCTTCCAGCAGCATGTCTGCGGATATTTCACCTGTCCATGGACCGCTGTCGGCTTCATGCATATTTTGCGCGCCGGTCAGACAGCGAATATGTCGCTCCTGCAAATAGCGGCTGACCGGATGAATGGCCGTAAAAGGAGGGATGACAAAAGGCTGAATATCCGGATGAACAACCTGCCCCAGACGCTGCGCCAAAATCTCGCACCATTGCATCGCTTCGGAAAGCGGCTTGTTCATCTTCCAACTGGTGCCTAACCAAATTGTCTTCATCTTTCGTTCTCCATCGTAAGTAAATCAATGCGTTGTGAACATGGTTTATTCACCGCTGTGAAAGATTGAACTTTTTATCACTGTGTGAACATATGTTAGATCACATTTTTTTATTAAATAATTCGGTTGATTTTTTTATGTGACAAAGATCACCAATATCTTCTTAATCCTCAGGTAATGTTTTGCTCATATGATTAGCAAGTGAACATATGAACAAAATGACGTTCAACTACGAGAGGCCCACGATGTCACAAGAAAAAAAACCTGTTGTCGCAATCACTATCGGCGATCCTGCTGGGATCGGCCCGGAGATCACCGTTGCCACCATGATGGATAAAAGCGTGTATGACGAGTGCCAACCTTTTCTGATTGGATCGATCCCCATTGTCGCCCGGGCGATGAAGATCATGGGATGTGATTTTGCGTTGAACAAAATCACACACCCGGAGGAAGCGCTGTATCGCTGGGGAACCATCGATGTGATGGAAACCGGCGATTACGATTGCGACAGCATTGAATGGGGAAAAGTGCAGCAGTTGGCGGGAAAAATGTCGCTAGATTATGTGATGAAATCCATCGAATTAGGTAAAGCAGGCCTGATTGATGTGGTCTCGACGGCGCCGATTCATAAAGAAGCGATTAAGCTGGCAGGCTGTAAATTACCGGGTCATACCGAGATCTATCAGGTTGAAACGCAGTCAGATTATGGCCTGACGATGTTTCATGTTCAAAAATTGCGGGTGTTCTTCGTCAGTCGCCATATGGCGTTGAAAGCGGCGTGTGATTATGCCAACAAAGAACGCGTGCTGGCCTGCGTACAGCAAATTCACCATGAGTTCACCACCCTCAAAATTGCCAATCCGCGTATCGCGGTTGCGGCGCTTAACCCGCACGCTTCTGATAACGGCCTGTTTGGTCACGAGGAAGCGGACAACCTGATTCCGGCGGTGAAGGCGGCGCAGGAGATGGGAATCAATGCGATTGGCCCGGTTCCGGCGGATTCGGTATTCCATCTTGGCAAGCAGGGACGTTATGACGCGATCCTTTCCCTGTACCACGACCAGGGGCATATCGCCTGCAAAACCCTCGACTTTGAACGCTCCATTACTATCACCTTCGGCCTGCCGTTTATGCGCAGCTCCGTTGACCACGGGACCGCTTTCGATATTGCCGGTACTGGCAAAGCAGGAACCGTCAGCATGCTGGAATCGACGCTGGTCGCGGCGCGTTACTGGAAAATGAAACATCAATAATCGCGGGCGTTAATGCGAATCAATGAGGACAAAGAGATGGAAAAGCATCTGTTGATTAGCAAAGGCAGTAAAGGCTGGGGTGGGCCGCTGACGATTGATATCCATCAGAGCAAAAAGATTGCTTATATCACCGGGGGATTGGTTCCCCCGGTTGTTGAACGACTGAGTGAGCTGACCGGCTGGCCTTCCGTTGACGTCTTTAAGAACGGCGAGCCACCGGAAGACGAAATTGGTTTGATGGTTATTGATTGCGGCGGTACGTTGCGCTGTGGGCTCTATCCGAAACGGGGTATTCCGACTATCAACCTGCATCCAACCGGTAAAAGCGGTCCGCTGGCGGAGTTTATTCATGAAGGCATCTATGTTTCCGGCGTGACGCCGGCCTGCATCGAAATGGTCTGGCCGCAAGGGGAAGGCGGTAAGCTGGGGATCGTCGCCGACGATCTGACCGGTGCAACCACCGTTGGGGTATTACTGGCGCGCAGCGGTTTAAAAACCGCCGCGTTCTTCGATACCGAATCCTTCGCTCGCAATGAGGTGGAGTATCCGGCGATGGTGGTCAGCAGCGACAGCCGTCCTCTGCCGAAAGCGGAAGCCCAGCAGCAGGTCAGCGCCGCGGTGAAACAGCTGCAGACCCGCGGCGCGCACTACTTTACCAAGCGTATCGATACCACCCTGCGCGGCGGCATAGGTTTTGAAATCGACGCCATGCTGGAGCAACTGCCGCTGGAAACGGTTGCCGTTGTGGTGCCGGCTATGCCGCAGTCGCGGCGTATTCTGGTTGGCGGCTACTCGGTGATTGACTCCGTCGCGCTTTCACGCACAGATGTGGCACGCGATGTACGCACTCCGGTTACCGAGTCCTGGGTGCCGGGGCTGCTGGCGGCGCAGACTCATCATCAGGTTGGACATATCGCGCTGGCCTCGGTGATGAAAGGCGAGGGGCAGTTGCAGGAGGATCTCCAGGAACAGCAGCAGCGCGGCGTGCGGGTGATTGTGGTCGATGCCATTACCGTGGAAGATGTCGATGCGATTGCCGGGGCGGTGGTTGCGCTGAACTGGAACGTACTGGCGGTCGACCCGGGCCCCTTTACCGAACGACTGGCGGTGCGTCGTGGCCTGATGCGGGAGACGCGAAGTAGCGTATCAGCGACGACGGCAGCGGAAAGCCAGCGCGGATCGATTCTTGTGGTTGCCGGCAGCGCAACGCCGGTGACGAAAAAGCAGCTCCAGCATCTGATCGCCAATGATGAAAGGGTTTGCCACATCCCCGTTGACGCCGAGCTGTTGGTCGACAGGAAAAACGCCGCTGAAATCGAAGTTAATCGCGTGGTACAGCATGCCCGGCAGTGCGTACCGGCGCAGCAGAACGCCATATTCGTTTTTGAATCAGCGTTAACCGGACGACTGCTGGATCTACAGGAAGAAGAACAGCGCTTTGGTCTGGCGCACGGTCAGGCTGCGAAAAATATTAACCAGGGATTGGGGAATATTGTCCGTGAAGTGCTTAGCTGCGCGTCGGGAGAAATTAAAGGTCTGTATATGACCGGTGGCGACACGATGGTGAATGTTCTTAAAGAACTCGGCGCCACGGGAATTGAAATGATTGACTATGTGATACCGCAAACCGATATGGTGCGTATTATCGGCGGCGATTATGCCGGCCTGATTTGCATTGGCAAAGGCGGTTTAACCGGGCCGGAGGATATTATTAGCACCATTGTCGAAAGAATTTATAAAGAAGCACAGCAATAATTAATAATTCATATAAATAAAAATCGGCGTAATGGTCGTCTGGGTAGTATTGCGTCGTTATCTCTGTCAAATCATAATTTATGAGTTACCCTATGAACATAAATATACTTGAAAAGATGAATAAGGTGCCAGGCGGTTTAATTATTATCCCACTGCTTGCGGCGATTTTTATTAATACCCTGGCCCCCGAAGTGCTGGGCATCGGCGGCCCGACAACCGCATTATTCAAAGTCGGTTCCAGCGCGATGATGGGGATTTTCCTACTCATTTGCGGCACCTCGATTAATATCCGTCAGGCCGGGCTGCCGCTTTATAAAGGTGCGGTACTGCTATTCCTTAAATGTCTCGCCGGCGCGCTGGCAGTGTGGGCTGCGGGGGCGCTGTTCGGCCCTAACGGTTTCCTCGGGATTTCCACGCTGGCGCTGATTGCCTGTTTAACCAGCTCCAACAGCTCGCTGTATATCGCGCTGTGCAGCAACTACGGCGATGCCAGCGACGCCGGGGCGATCTCCGTCTTCTGCGTCAAGGACGGCCCGTTTGTTACTATGATGGTGCTGGGGGTCAGCGGCCTGGCCAATATTCCTTTCGCCGCGCTGCTGTCGATGCTGATTCCGCTGCTGATTGGGATGCTGTGGGGCAACCTTGATGAGCGCTTTAAACAGCTGTGCGCCGCCGCTCAGCCGCTAATCATTATTATTATGTCGTTTGCTATCGGCGCCAATTCCAGTATCAACACGGTATTTACCGCCGGTCTGTCGGGGATCCTGCTCGGCATTATCTCTGCGGTGACCGGCATTGTGTTCTATTTTATCTACAACCTGTTCCTGAAGAAGAAAACCGCGCTGGGAGCCGCGCTGGGTACGACGGCAGCCAGCTCGGCGCTGACGCCAGCAATGGTCGCTCAAGCCGACCCCTCGCTGGCGATGTACGTTGATGCCGCCACCGCACAGCTGGCGACGGCGAGCATCATCACGATGATTACCGCGCCGGTACTGGTGGCCTGGTTTGATAAACGTCTGAAAAAGCGCGCGCCGGTGGTTGAACCGGTGAAAGAAAAGAGCAGTGAAGAGAAGGTGGCATTATCTTCTCATGCCGCAAAAGGAAACAAATAATATGACTGTGCCGTTGTATTCATTACTTATCACGGCTGTCGGGGAGTATGTTGAAAACTATCTGCAGGAACAGAAGCTAATCTTATTCTCTGAGCCCGTTCCTGACGATATTGCGATGTATTGCGCGGTACACCGGGGCAGTGAGCTAACGGCTGAATTATCACCCGGGCAGATAATGAAAATAAATCAGGCTATTTATCGGGTGACGGCGGTAGGTAGTGTTGCAACGGCAAATTTAAAACAGCTTGGCCATATCACTTTAAATTTTGATGGTGCTGCAACGGCTGAATTACCGGGGATGGTACATCTGTGTGGTCAATCACCACATGATATCCAGCGTGGTGACCGAATATCTTTCTATCAGGATCTAAATTAAGACCTGGAGCTAAATTAAGGAAATTATCATGAAAACAATCGCTATTGGTGCGGATGATGCCGCCTATGCTTTCCGCGACGCTATCGTCGCTTATCTGAATGGGCTCGGGATGAAGGTCGCGGATTACAGCAGCGATAAACGCCAGGGCAGTACGGTCTATCCGGATGTTGCTCATGCGGTGGCGATGTCGATAAAGCAGGGCGAGCACGATCGCGGCATCCTGATTTGCGGCACCGGTATTGGGATGAGCATTGTGGCGAATAAAGTACCGGGAGTACGTGCCGCCCAATGCCACGATACTTTCTCCGCCGAGCGGGCGCGCAAAAGTAATAACGCGCAGATTATTACCCTTGGCGCGCGCGTGATTGGCCCGGAGCTGGGCAAAAAAATTATTCAGGCCTGGCTTGAATCCGAATATGAAGGCGGCGGCTCCGCGTCAAAAGTGGAGCGTATCGACTATTACGAACACCAGCACGCCAGAGATTAATATCCGCAGTCGTAATATAAGGAACAGACTATGAGCCAGTTAGACGAGCTGAAAAAATATACCACCGTGGTGGCCGATACCGGTGATATCGAATCGATTAAAAAGTTTGCCCCGCAGGATGCCACCACCAACCCTTCGCTGGTGCTGAAGGCCGCGCAGCTCCCGCAATATCAGGCGCTGATTGCCGACGCAATCGGCAAGGCGCGTCAGCAGGGCGGCAGCGCAGAAACCCAGCTGATTAACGCCTGTGATCAGGTCGCGGTGGATATCGGCACTGAGGTGCTACGTCACGTGCCGGGGCGTATTTCTACCGAAGTCGATGCCCGTTTTGCCTGGGATCGCGGGATGTGCGTGTCGAAAGCGCGCAAGCTTATCCAGATGTATGCAAAGAACGGCATTGGGCCGGAGCGCATCCTCATCAAACTCGCCGCCACCTGGGAGGGCATTCGCGCCGCAGAGGAGCTGGAGCAGAGCGGCATCAACTGTAATCTGACCCTGCTGTTCTCCTTCGCACAGGCGCGGGCCTGCGCCGAAGCGGGCGTCTTTTTAATCTCGCCGTTCGTCGGGCGTATTTATGACTGGTATCAGAAAAACCAGCCGCAGGCTGAGTATCAGGTCGACAGCGATCCGGGCGTGGTTTCCGTGCGCCAGATTTATCAGTACTACAAATCTCACGGCTACGACACCGTGGTGATGGGGGCTAGCTTCCGCCGCATTGAGCAGATCCAGGCGCTGGCGGGCTGTGACCGTCTGACCATCTCCCCGGCACTGCTCGATGAGCTGGCCGCCAGTGCAGGGACGCTGAGTCGCCAGCTGGCGCCAGGCTGCGTCACGGAAACTCGCCCCAGCCCGATGACGCAGGCGGCGTTCCTCTGGCAGCATCATCAGGATCCGATGGCGGTGGAAAAACTGGCGGAAGGTATCCGGCTGTTCGCCGTCGATCAGGTCAAACTGGAAAACCAGATTCAGCAGATGCTGTAAGGGCAGGGAAAGAAGCTCATGAACACCACGAAAACCCCCGCCGTCTGTGCGCCAACGCGCTGCGTGCGCTGAGCATGGACGCGGTACAGAAAGCCAAATCCGGCCACCCCGGTGCCCCGATGGGGATGGCTGACATTGCGGAGGTCCTGTGGCGGGACTTCCTGAGACATAACCCGAACAACCCGGCCTGGGCCGACCGCGACCGCTTTGTGCTGTCCAACGGCCACGGCTCGATGCTGATTTACAGCCTGCTGCACCTCACCGGTTATGATCTGCCGATCGAAGAGCTGAAAAACTTCCGTCAGCTGCACTCTAAGACGCCGGGCCACCCGGAAGTGGGCTACACCGCTGGCGTAGAAACCACCACCGGCCCGCTGGGTCAGGGGATTGCTAACGCTGTGGGCATGGCTATCGCGGAAAAAACGCTGGCCGCGCAGTTCAACCGTCCGGGCCACGATATCGTTGACCACTTCACCTACGCCTTCATGGGCGACGGCTGCATGATGGAAGGGATCTCTCACGAGGTCTGCTCCCTGGCCGGTACCCTGAAACTGGGTAAACTGGTGGCGTTCTATGATGACAACGGTATCTCCATCGACGGTCATGTGGAAGGCTGGTTCACCGACGACACCGCTAAACGTTTCGAAGCCTACGGCTGGCACGTGGTGCGCGGCGTTGACGGTCACGACGCAGACGCCATCAAACGTGCGGTAGAAGAAGCGCGTGCGGTCACCGACAAACCGTCCCTGCTGATGTGCAAAACCATCATCGGTTTCGGTTCGCCGAACAAAGCCGGTACCCACGATTCCCACGGCGCGCCGCTGGGCGATGCAGAGATTGCGCTGACCCGCGAACAGCTGGGCTGGAAATTCGCGCCGTTCGAAATCCCGTCTGAAATCTACGCACAGTGGGATGCGAAAGAAGCCGGTCAGGCGAAAGAAGCGGCCTGGAACGAGAAGTTCGCTGCTTATGCGAAAGCCTTCCCTCAGGAAGCCGCAGAATTTACCCGTCGCATGAAGGGTGAAATGCCGGCTGACTTCGACGCCAAAGCCAGTGAATTTATCGCTAAGCTGCAGGCTAACCCGGCGAAAATCGCCAGCCGTAAAGCGTCGCAGAATGCGATTGAAGCGTTTGGCCCGCTGCTGCCGGAATTCCTTGGCGGCTCTGCTGACCTCGCGCCGTCCAACCTGACTCTCTGGTCTGGTTCGAAAGCGATTAACGAAGACGCCGCCGGTAACTATATCCATTACGGCGTGCGTGAATTCGGCATGACCGCGATCGCCAACGGGATCGCTCTGCACGGTGGTTTCCTGCCGTACACCTCCACCTTCCTGATGTTCGTGGAATATGCCCGTAACGCGGTGCGTATGGCGGCGCTGATGAAACAGCGTCAGGTGATGGTCTACACCCACGACTCCATCGGTCTGGGCGAAGATGGCCCGACGCACCAGCCGGTAGAGCAGGTGGCGTCCCTGCGCGTGACCCCGAACATGTCCACATGGCGTCCGTGTGACCAGGTGGAATCGGCGGTGGCGTGGAAATATGGCGTTGAGCGTCACGACGGCCCGACCGCGCTGATCCTCTCCCGTCAGAACCTGGCGCAGCAGGATCGTACTGCAGAGCAGCTGGCGAACATCGCTCGCGGTGGCTACGTGCTGAAAGAGTGCGCCGGTCAGCCGGAGCTGATCTTCATTGCCACCGGCTCTGAAGTGGAGCTGGCGGTTGCCGCGTGGGACAAACTGACTGCCGAAGGGGTGAAGGCGCGCGTGGTCTCCATGCCGTCTACCGACGCGTTCGACAAGCAGGATGCGGCGTACCGTGAATCGGTGCTGCCGAAAGCGGTCTCTGCTCGCGTGGCCATTGAAGCCGGCATCGCCGACTACTGGTTCAAATACGTCGGCCTGAATGGCGCTATCGTTGGCATGACCACCTTCGGTGAGTCTGCGCCGGCAGAGCAGCTGTTCGAAGAGTTCGGCTTCACCGTCGACAACGTGGTCGCGAAAGCGAAAGCGCTGCTGTAGTCATAGCGTCGCAGAACGCGCGGGCTTTGGCTCCATGAAATGAAAAGGGGGTTACCTGACCAACCGGCAGGCAACCCCTTTGACCTCGTCGCCGGGCGGCGCGGTTATTGTTTACCCATCGCGTCTTTGCCCATTTTGTCTTTCGACATTGAATCTTTGGCCATACCATCTTTGCTCATGGCGTCCTTGCTCATACTATCCTTCGACATAGCGTCCTTTGACATCCCATCTTTCGACATACACTCTTTTTTCATGCTATCTTTCGTGCAGTTGTGAGACATCTTACCCATATTATCTTTGGCCATGTTATCTTTCGCCATATTATCGTCAGCGTAGACGCTGGATATACCGAAAAATAAAGCAGAGCACATCAGTAAGGTATTCATTTTTTTCATTTGGTAATTCCTTCATGTTGTATAAATAACGGATGATGACGGCCATAAATTAACTACCCGCGAACCAGTTATAACCCTGGTCTTCCCAGTAGCCGCCGGGGTAACGATTGGTCACTTCAATCGCCATAATATGTTTCGGGTTTTTATAGCCGAGCTTGGTTGGAATTCTTAACTTCATCGGAAAACCATATTTACGCGGCAATAGCTGGCCATCGTAGGTTAATGCAATAATCGTCTGGGGATGGAGCGCAGTGGCCATGTCAATACTGGTATAATAATTATCAGCACAGCGAAAACTGACGTAGCTGGCGCGCAGATCGGCACCGATCCTTTTGAGGAAGAGGGCAAAAGGAACCCCACCCCATTTACCAATGGCGCTCCATCCTTCCACGCAAATATGCCGTGTGACCTGGCTGACCTGCACCATTGTATGGAGTTCGGCCAGTGTCCAGGGGCGTTTGTCCGTTACTAATCCCGTAATTTCAAGGCGATAATCGCTGGCATCGATCGTAGGCGCCTGATCCTCGCTATAAAATGCATTAAACGGGAAAGGGCGAGCGATCCTACTTTCGGGATAAACCGGCGCAAGGTTATCAGGATTAAATAACCAGTGTTGAATACGATCGTTAAATCGGGAGATCTGGCTTAAGGTTTTTTCGACCTCGCTGTTATTGCTGATATCGCAACCGGTTAACAGCATCAGGCCGCCAAAGGTTAATCCCTGCCTGATAAAGCGGCGGCGGCCTTCCGATGAGAGCTGCTTGTTAATTTCCCGGCTCGCCTCCTGAACGACGATTGTCTTGTCGGCTGCGGAGAGTAAATTTTTATGATTGTTCACTGTATTTTCCTTATCGTCCGCGGAGTATCGCCAGTAACGTTTTCGGGACCAGCAGCACCATCAGCAGATGAATAACGACAAACCCCATCAGTGCGGACATCGCCAGGAAATGAATCACCCGTGCATTGTCATATCCCCCGAGTAAGGTTCGTAGCAGCGGAAACTGCACAGACTTCCAGATAACCAGACCGGATAGCGCCAGAATAATGCTATCGAGCATGACGAAGAGATAGGCCAGTTTCTGGACGTAGTTATAATGGCCGGGATTGTCATGTGTCAGCCTGCCGCGTAATGCGGAAATAAAATCGTGAATGACCCCTCGTGGCGACAGCGGCCAGAATTGTTTTTTTAAGCGTCCGCTGACAACATTCATCAGCAGGTAAAATACACCGTTAAGAGCAAATAACCACATTGCTGAAAAATGCCATTGCAATGCGCCGGCCAGCCAACCGCCAAGAGTCAGTGCATCCGGAATATCAAAATTAAACAACGGTGATGCGTTATAAATACGCCAGCCGCTGGTCACCATAATTAATATCGAAAGCGCATTGACCCAGTGGCAAATTCTTAACCACAAAGGATGAACGATAGCGGGTTTCACCTGACCTGAGGGGCTGTTCATCATGATATTCCCGGTTATTGCGTTAATCACAGTGTGGCCTGAATCTGTTCGCCGATGTATCACGAAAAGTTAAATTAAATGTGATAACTCGCGATGCAAATGTCGTATAGACTTTCTCTGAAAGCGATCAATAAGGCGGCAGCGATGAAGCCCAAAAAAGTGTTAATTATTGAAGATGATGAAAATATCGCGGAGCTTCTGCAGCTACATTTATGCGAAGAGGGCTATGAAATCAGCCATGCTGCTGAAGGCGTCGGTGGGCTGGCGATGGTCAGGCAGGGCGGCTGGGACGCGCTGATCCTCGATCTGATGTTACCGGGCATCGACGGTCTGGGGATCTGCCGGCATGCCCGCACTATGGCAAGCTACATGCCGATAGTGATAATCAGCGCGCGCTCAAGTGAAGTCCATCGTGTCCTGGGGCTGGAGCTCGGGGCAGATGACTACCTCGCGAAACCCTTTTCAATGCTTGAACTGGTGGCGCGAGTGAAGGCGCTCTTCCGCCGTCAGGAGGCCATGACCCAGAATCTGATGCAGGACGCCGGCATGTTGCATATTGACCGGCTGGCCATCGACCCGCTTGCGCGCGAAGCGCGCCTGCGCGATCTCCCGCTTGACCTGACGCCGCGCGAGTTCGACCTGCTGTGGTTCTTTGCCAGGCATCCCGATAAGGTCTTTTCCCGCATCAGCTTGCTCAACCAGGTCTGGGGCTATCAGCATGAAGGGTATGAGCATACGGTCAACACGCACATTAATCGGCTGAGGATGAAAATAGAAGATAATCCGGCGGAGCCGGAGTTTATCCTGACGGTTTGGGGAAAAGGCTATAAATTTACGGCCCCGTACCCCGAGCCTGGCCGCTGAAACATTCCGCCGGCGCGAGTCGAATGCGGCGCGAGTACCACTCGTACTTTCTTCGCTGCGCGCCGCTGTCCCGCTCGCCGTTCACCGGCCTCTCTTCTGCCGATAGCGCGCGCTGTCGCGGCGGGTGAAAAGCCATTTCCCATCACATTCCCCGCCGCCAGACGAGAATTGTTGTGCGTGAACGCTAAATTTTGCACATCTGTTTTGGTTGGCTGCCCGGGTTGTTGCCAGATTTAGTGAGAGTTCGCGTGCACACCGGACCGCATCACTTACACAACATATCAGCCAGTCGCGGAGTATCAGTCATGCATCCACCGATGATGTATCAGGATTTAACGACCCGGGCGCTCATTGAACATGCCGCGCGATATCATAGCGATACGGGAATTGTCTCGGTCGGGACGTTGGGGGGAAGGGAGTACAGTACCTGGGGAGAGGTGGAGGATAACGCCCGGCATCTGGCCTCCGCCATGCATCGGCTGGATCTCCCGGCAGGCGCCCGCTGCGGCACGCTGGCGTGGAATAATCGCCGTCATCTGGAAATCTATTTTGGCATCAGTTCTGGGGGATGGGTGACGCATACCATCAATCCACGCCTGTCCGCGGAACATCTCGCCTTTATCATCAATGATGCCGCGGACGAGATTCTGTTTTTCGACTACACCTTTCTGCCGCTTATCTGCGCGCTGCGGCCCCAATTGCCAACGGTAAAGCATTTTGTTCTGCTGGCGCCGCGGAATGACGAAGCGCTCGCCGCGCTGGACGCGCTGCTGTTTTTTGATGAGCTGGTCGCTGAAGCGGATCCGGCGTATCGCTGGCCCGAGGTGAGCGAAGATTCTCCAGCCTCGCTGTGCTATACCTCCGGGACCACGGGGAAGCCGAAAGGGGTGCTGAATACCCACCGCTCGCTGGTACTGCATACGCTGAGCGGCAATCAGCCGGATGCGGCCGGTATATCGGCACAGGACACGCTGCTGCCGGTGGTGCCGATGTTCCACGTCAATGCCTGGGGCACGCCTTTTATTGCCGCGATGGCGGGCGCTCGCCTGGTTCTGCCGGGGCCGAATCTGGACGGCGACAGCCTGCTGCGGCTGCTGAGCGAAGAGCAGGTCAGCGTCGCCTTCGGCGTTCCGGTCATCTGGGCCGGTTTGCTTGCCGCGCTGCGTAAATCGGATATTCGCCTGCCGCATTTTAAACGATCTTTTGTCGGCGGGTCGGCGCTGCCGCCGTCGATGATTGAAGTCTTCCGCCGCGATTATGATATTGCGCTGATTCATGCCTGGGGGATGACCGAGACTTCGCCCATCGGCACCATCAACACGCCGCTGAGCAAACATAAGGCCCTGACCCAGGAGACACAGGAAAAACGGGGGCACGGTCAGGGACGCGTCATTTTTGGCATCGATCTGCGGGTGGTGGATGCGCAGGGCCAGACGCTGGCCAACGATGGCGAAAGTCAGGGCTATCTGCAGGTGCGCGGCCATTGGGTGGCGGCAAATTACTATGGTCGTCCCGATACGGCGTTGACCGATGACGGCTGGTTCGATACCGGCGATATTGGCACTCTTGATGAGAATGGCTACCTGGTGATTCACGATCGGGCGAAAGATATCATTAAGTCCGGCGGAGAGTGGATCTCGACGGTGGAGCTGGAGAATATTGCCCTTGCCCATCCGGCGATTCGCAGCGCGGCGGCGATTGCGGCGCAGCATCCGCGCTGGGATGAGCGTCCGGTGCTGCTGTGCGTCAGGGCGGAAGGGGGCGAAATTGAAGAGCCGGAGCTGCTGGCCTGGTACCAGGCACGGGTGCCGAAATGGCAGCTGCCGGACCGGATTCTGTTCATCGATGCGCTCCCCGTCAGCGCCACCGGTAAAGTCCTGAAAAACCGACTGCGCGCCGAGTTCGGTCAGATTCTGATGGCGGATGGGCGCGAGGCGGGCTAAATCGGTTTCTGGCCGCCCTAAGGTTTATGCCCCGTGAGCCAGGGGCATAAGCATTTTGCTTTCTCTGTAAGCGGCGAACAGTAAAAAAATGATGATATAAAGACAACAGATCAACGCCATCGCGCTGATGTAAGCCGGCAGGTGGGTGACGTAAATCAGGCTGCACGAGAGAATGACCAGAACGATGCCGGTATACATAGGGTGGGGAAGCCATCTAAAAATGCCGGTTCTGATAGCCGACACGCCGGGCAGATAGTAACCCGCCCAGGTATGGCACCGGCCTAAATCAAGTTTGCCTTTTATCATCAGGATATTACCGATCACGGCAATCGCCAGACATCCCCATTCAATCAGGCTAATGGTTGCCACCAGAGACAGGCTATAGCCAAAAATAAGGATCGGAACCAGCCACATGAACCTTAAGAGTTTGATCGCGGCGACAGGAAACAGAGGAGATGCCTCGGCCGGCTGCTTGCGCGGAATGATAAAGGCGGTAAATACGACCAGATTGAGCAGTGCCAGAAACAGCCATACCGTCGCCATCATGATTAACCTCGAGCCGGACATTCAGCGGTGTCATGAGGAAAAGTGTAGCTGAGCCACGCAGAGAGAGGACAAAAAAACGGCGGAGCCGGGGCTCCGCCTGACGGGATTAACGGCCCGCTTTTAGCTTCTGATAATACTCTTCATACAGGGTGCTGGCGCTGCCGACATCGTTTTGCCATTCGCCTTTGGCGATGGTGTCGGCATCCGGGTAGAGTGACTTATCATTGGCGACTTCCGGGCTGAGCATTTTACGCGCGGCGAGGTTTGGCGTCGGGTAGCCGATGGTTTCCGCCACCTGTTTTGCCACTTCCGGGCGCAGCAGGAAGTTAATCAGCTTGAGCGCGCCGTCGACGTTTTTCGCATTCGCCGGAATCGCCAGGCTATCCATCCAGAAGATCCCGCCTTCTTTCGGCCAGACGACCTCGAGCGGCGTGCCTGACTGGCGGGCAACCCATGCCGAACCGTTCCACACCATGCCGAGATTCACTTCGCCTTCCATATAGGGGTTGGCCGGGTTATCGGAGTTAAACGCCGCCACGTTAGGCATCAGTTTTTTCAGCTCGTTGTAGGCGGCTTCAATCTCTTTCGGGTCGGTAGTATTGCCGGAATAGCCCAGCTTACGTAAGGCAACCTGGAACACTTCCCGCGCATCGTCGGTCAGCAGCAGGCTGCTCTTATACTCTGGTTTCCACAGGTCGGCCCAGCTGGTGACGGTTTTCGGGTCGATAGCATCGCTATTGACGCCAATGGCCGTAGCGCCCCAGATGTAGGGAATGGAATAATCGTTGCCCGGATCGAACGGTTTATTCAGCATCTGCGGATCGAGGTTATTGAAGTGAGTCAGCTTGCTCTTATCGATCTTCTGCAACATGCCTTCTTTACGCATCTTGTCGACGAAATAGGTGGAAGGCACCACCAGATCGTACGCCCCGTCTTTATAGGTTTTGAGTTTGGCATACATGGTTTCATTCGACTCGTAAGTGGAATAGATAACCTTGATGCCGGTCTCTTTGGTGAACTGCTCCAGCAGACCCGGCGGCACATACTCGGTCCAGTTATAGAAATAGAGCGTTTTGCTGTCGTCCGCATGCGCGGCGCTGATACCCATTACCAGAGCGCCCGCTGCGAGCAGGTGGCGTGACCATTTTTTCATTTTAACGTCCCCTGAGTTTTATCACGTGCAATCAATTGGCTGGCGATGACCATCACCAGCGACAGAACTAACAGAATCGTCGCCAGGGCGTTCACTTCCGGCGATACGCCCACTTTGACCATCGAGTAGATCTTCAGTGGCAGGATCTCGTAACCCGGGCCGGTTACGAATGACGATACCACCACATCATCCATCGATAGCGTAAAGCTCAACAGCCATCCGGCGGCCACGGCAGGCAGCGCCAGCGGCAGAAGAATTTTACGCAGAATGGTCAACTCGCTGGCGCCCAGATCTTTCGCCGCCTCCAGCATCCGCACATCAAAACCTTTGAGACGCGAATAGACCGTCACCACCACGAAAGGCAGGCAGAAGGTGATGTGCGAAAACAGCAGCGACCAGAACCCGAGCTGGATGCCGATCAGCATAAACAGCACCAGCAGGGAGATGGCCATGACGATATCCGGCGACATCATCACCACGAACAGCATCCCGCTGACGAACGGTTTACCACGAAAACGATAGCGATACAGCGCGACGGCGGTCAGCGAGCCGATCAGCGTCGCAAAGGTGGCCGATAGCACCGCCATGGTCAGCGAGTGCTGTGCTGCCTGCAGCAGGCTATCGTTGTTCATCAACAGGCTATACCACCGGGTGGTGAAGCCCTGCCAGTTAATACCAAAGCGCGAACTGTTAAACGAGTTGACGATCAGAATAATGATCGGAATATAAAGGTAAGCATAAATGGCGGTCATAAAGCCGCCGCGCAGCAGTCGACCGATCATTCGAGCTCCACCTTCTTATTCAACAGACGCGCCGCGCGCCAGTAAATTAACAGCATCAGGCCCATAACCAGCGTCAGAGTAATGCTGGTTGCGGCGCCAAACGGCCAGTCGCGGATATTCAGGAACTGACTCTTGATAACGTTACCGATCAACAGGTTTTTAGCGCCGCCCATCAGATCCGAGACGTAGAACAGCCCCATCGCCGGCAGCATCACCAGCAGGCAGCCGGCAATAATGCCCGGCATCGTCAGTGGAATAATGATGCGGATAAAGGTTTGCAGCTTGCTGGCGCCCAGATCCCTTGCCGCTTCCAGCAGAGGACGATCCAGCTTCTCAATACTGGAGTAGAGCGGCATCACCATAAACGGCAGCAGAATATAGACCAGTCCGATGATGACCGCGGACGGGGTGTACATGATGCGCAGCGGCGTATCAATCACCCCCAGCCACAGCAGAAACTCGTTGAGATACCCTTTGGTGCTGAGGAATATTTTCAGCCCGTAGATACGGATCAATGAGTTGGTCCAGAACGGCACGATCAGCAGAAACAGCAGCAGCGGACGCACTTTTTCCGGCAGCCTGGCCAGAAACCAGGCGAAAGGATAGCCGAGCGCCAGGCAGGCCAGGGTCGCCAGCAGCGCCATATTGAGCGAGTGCAGCAGCACGTCGTAATAGAGCGGATCCAGCAGGCGCGTGTAGTTATCCAGCGTGAAGACCAGCTTGACGAAACTGGCGTCGTCGCGGGTCAAAAAACTGGTACCGATGATCATCAGGTTGGGCAGGAACACAAACAGCACAAGCCAACCCACGATAGTGGCGATCACCACATTCTGGAATTTACTTGTGTTCTTCATCTGCCAGCACAACCTCCCAGCTTTCTACCCAGTTAATGGCCATTTTCTGGTCAAGCGGGTGGTCAAAGTCCGGATCGTCTTCGTTAAAGAATTCACTGACCATCACCATTTTGCCATTTTCCAGTTCGACAACCGACTCCAGCGTCATGCCTTTGTAGTTGCGCTCGCGGATGTAGCCGATCAGTCCGTCGGCATCGCTGCCGTCGTGGACTTCATCGACGCGCAGATCTTCCGGGCGCAGCAGAACGTTCAGCCGCTGGCCCCGCTTGACGGGGAAGTTGACGTAGATATTGCATTCACGGCCTTCAACACTGGCGCGGACGCGCTGCTCGTCAAGGCGTTCAATGACCGTTGCATTAAACAGATTAATCTCGCCGATAAAACTGGCGACGAACAGGTTTTTCGGCTCTTCGTAGATTTCACGCGGCGTGCCGTCCTGCTCGATTTTCCCATCGCGCATGACCACGATGCGGTCGGACATGGTCAGGGCCTCTTCCTGATCGTGGGTGACGAAGACGAAGGTGATGCCAAGCTTACGCTGCAGCGCCTTCAGCTCGTTTTGCATCTGTTTACGCAGCTTGTAATCCAGCGCCGACAGGGACTCATCCAGCAGCAGCAGGCGCGGTTTGTTGACCACTGCCCGGGCGATAGCCACCCGCTGCTGCTGGCCGCCGGAGAGCTGATGCGGTTTGCGTTGGGCAAACTCCTCCAGCTGGACCATGCGTAGCGCATCGAGGACGCGAGGCGTGATTTCCGCCGCCGGCGTTTTCTGCATCCGCAGACCGAAGGCGACGTTTTCGAATACGCTCATATGGGGAAACAGAGCGTAGCTTTGAAAGACGGTATTGACGTGGCGGTTTTCCGCCGGAACATGAGTGATGTCCTGATCTTCGAGATGAATTCGCCCGCTGTCGACGTTTTCAAGCCCGGCAATAAGACGAAGAACGGTGGTTTTACCGCAGCCAGAGGGGCCAAGCAGGGTGAGAAACTCACCGTTGTTGATGGTCAGATTCAGATCTGAGATAACCGTTTTTCCATCAAAGCTTTTGCGAATTCCCGCCAGTTGCACCAGCGGCGAAAGCGAACGCGGTTGTATATTCAATTTTTAACTCTGTCCCATGTAGACGCAGCGGACGATTGACCGTTGCGGGGTTTGTGGTTAACCACCTTTGCGGTTGCGCATAATAAACGAGGGCAAGCATTCTACGGCAATCGCTTGCGATCGCCAATGCCTGTCTCATATGGATGCACGACCTTTACAACAATACGTCGGTTCATGTATTAAATTTTTATTTGCCGGGCTAAAAATGACCTGACGCAATATTTGTCTTTTCGGGCTTATGAATAATGTTGTCACAAAAGATGAGGGTGGCTACATGGATAAATTGCTTGAGCGTTTTTTACAGTACGTTTCTCTGGACACACAGTCGAAGCCTGGCGTGCGTCAGGTTCCAAGCACGGAAGGTCAGTGGAAGCTGTTACGCCTGCTGCAGGCGCAGCTGGAAGAGATGGGACTGGTTAATGTAACGCTAAGTGAGAAAGGGACGGTGATGGGAACCCTTCCGGCCAACGTTGCCGGCGCTATTCCGCCCATTGGCTTTATTTCCCACGTCGACACGGCGCCGGACTTCAGCGGCAAAAACGTAAACCCGCAAATCGTTGAAAACTACCGTGGCGGTGATATCGCTCTCGGGATTGGCGATGAAGTGCTTTCCCCGGTGATGTTCCCGGTACTGCACCAGCTGCTCGGGCAAACGCTGATCACCACCGATGGCAAAACGCTGCTTGGCGCCGATGACAAGGCCGGTATTGCCGAGATAATGACCGCGCTGGCGACGCTGAAGGCGAAAAACATTCCTCACGGCGATATTCGCGTGGCCTTCACGCCGGATGAAGAGGTCGGGAAAGGGGCGAAGCATTTTGACGTCGCCGCGTTTGACGCCCGCTGGGCCTATACCGTCGACGGCGGTGGCGTGGGCGAGCTGGAGTTTGAAAACTTCAACGCCGCGTCGGTGACCATTAAGATCGTGGGCAATAATGTCCATCCGGGCACCGCAAAAGGGGTGATGGTGAATGCGCTGTCGCTGGCGGCACGGATTCATGCGGAAATCCCTGCCGACGAGGTGCCGGAAACCACCGAAGGCTACGAAGGTTTTTACCATCTGGCGAGCATGAAAGGCAGCGTTGACCGGGCCGAAATGCACTACATCATTCGCGACTTTGACCGTAAGCAGTTCGAGGCCCGCAAGCGCAAAATGATGGAAATTGCCAAAAAGGTCGGTAAGGGGCTGCATCCGGATTGCTATATTGAGCTGGTGATTGAAGACAGCTATTACAATATGCATGAAAAAGTGATGTCGCACCCGCACGTCGTCGAGATTGCCCGCCAGGCGATGGTGGATTGCGATATTGAACCGCAAATGAAGCCAATTCGCGGCGGTACCGACGGTGCGCAGCTCTCCTTTATGGGACTCCCCTGTCCGAACCTGTTTACCGGCGGCTATAACTATCACGGCAAGCATGAATTCGTCACGCTGGAGGGGATGGAGAAGGCGGTTCAGGTGATTGTGCGCATCGCGGAGCTGACGGCAAAACGCGGCGTCTGATCGCGGAGAGCCGCCGGATAGCGCGGCACTTATCCGGGCTATACGTCCGGTAAGGCGCGAGCCGCCACCGGGTAATACATGCGGTGCGATACACCATTCCGGCGCCCGGTCCGTAGGCCCGGTAAGGCGTGAGCCGCCACCGGGCAATATATGCGGAGCGATACACCATTCCGGCGCCCGGTCCGTAGGCCCGGTAAGGCGCGAGCCGCCACCGGGCAATATATGCGGAGCGATACACCATTCCGGTGCCCGGTCCGTAGGCCCGGTAAGGCGTGAGCCGCCACCGGGCATCGCGCGGTTTAGTCCTCGAAGAACCAGTAGCCGCAGTTGACCAGCGCAGCCAGCATCGCGAGGAACGACGGGTCTTCCAGCGCATCGCCAAAATGTTCCGCGTTAAGCGACAGATGCGTTGCCAGCGCGTCCAGCGCCGGACGGTGCGGCGAATTAATTTTCTCGCCGTTGACGAACACCTCGCCATCGATACGCAGCACGCGTAGCCCGCCCAGCCGCACCAGGCGATCGCCCTGTTGCAGCGCGTCGTAAATCTCATCAGGCTGATACGGCGGCTCGGCAGGAGCCACGTCCAGCTCGTGGCGGGACTGGGTGATAAACTCGCCAAACCACTGCTTAAAATGCTCTGGCTGGTTAATCAACCCCAGCATCATATCGCGCAGGCGGTCGAGTTCAGCCGGCAGAATATCCGCCGGGTGATCGCGGGAAGGCACATCCGGATCGGCATAGCGCTGGCTGCCCAGTTCACGCTGCAGAATATAGTCGGCAAAGCCGCTGAACAGCTCGCGGGCATTTGGCGCGCGATAGCCCACCGAATAGTTGAGCGAGTTTTCCAGGGAATAACCCTCATGCGGGAATCCCGGCGGAATATAGAGAATATCGCCCGGCTCCATCTCTTCATCAATGATGGCGTCGAACGGATCCACCTGCAGCAGGTCCGGATGTGGACAATGCTGCTTCATCGGGACTTTATCGCCCACGCGCCAGCGACGCCGGCCGGTTCCCTGGATGATAAACACGTCGTACTGATCGAGATGGGGACCTACGCCGCCGCCGGGCACGGAGAAAGAGATCATCAGATCATCAATACGCCAGTCGGGGAGCGCGCGGAAGGGCTGCATCAGCGCGGCCGTCGGCTCGTGCCAGTTATTCACCGCCTGTACCAGCAGCGACCAGTTGTTTTCGCTCAGGTGATCGTAGCTTTCGAAAGGGCCATGGCTGACCTGCCATTTCCCGTCCTGGTGGCTGACCAGGCGGCTATCGACTTCGCTTTCCATCGCCAGCCCGGCCAGTTCATCCGGGCTAATGGGATCGACGAAATTAGCGAAGCCGCGCTTGAGGACTACCGGGCGTTTTTGCCAGTAGCGTTCGATAAAGTCAGGCCAGTTGAGCGTTAATTGATAATCCATTTTATTTATTCCACAGCAGGTGTCTGTCTGGGATTATACACGCCATGCTTCAAACTGCCTCTTTGTTGACGGCGATTGTGCTTCGCAGTCACAGAGTTTGCCCAGGCGCGGGAAGCGGGGCGGTTCAGCTTTCCGTATCGTCGGGCAGCTGGCGGCCGAAAACGACCTCCATGCAGGCTCCGCCGAGCAGACTTTCGCCGGTGAGAATGTCGCCATCGTATTGCTCAACGATCTCCCGGGCGACGGAAAGTCCTACGCCCTGGCCTGGTCGCAGCGTATCGGCTCGTTGCCCGCGATCGAATACGGCAGTCCGCTGGTTCAGCGGGATACCGGGGCCATCATCTTCCACCAGAATATGCAGGTGGTTGTCGTTGGTCTGACGCACGGAAACTTCGACAAATTCCAGGCAGTATTTGCAGGCGTTATCCAGCACGTTGCCCATCACTTCCATAAAATCATTCTGTTCGCCGACAAAGCTGATCTCCGGAGAGATATCGAGACTGATATTGACCCCTTTGCGCTGGTAAACCTTGTTCAGCGCCGAGGTCAACTTGTCGAGCAGCGGCGCAATGGGGTGCAGTTCGCGGCTGAGCAGGGTACCGCCGCTGCGCATACTGGCGCGATGCAGGTAGTAGCCAATTTGCTGTGAGATGCGGCTGATCTGCTCCAGCATGATCGGTTCTGCTTCATTGAGGTCAATCTTCTCGCCGCGTAAAGAACGCAGGGTGCTTTGCAGCACGGCCAGCGGCGTTTTCAGACTATGGGTCAGATCGGTCAGCGTGGTGCGATATTTGTCGTAGCGCTCGCGCTCGCTTGTCAGTAGCCGGTTAAGGTTGCTGACCAGTCGGGTCAGTTCGCGGGTGGTATTCGGATTGAGCATTTCGCGGTGATGCTCTTCCAGCTCGCGGACCTCTTTTGCCAGCGACTCGATGGGGCGTAGGCTCCACCAGGCCGCCACCCAAAGCAGCGGGATCACCAGCAGCAGGTTGGCAACCAGCACATAGATAAACCAGCTCCAGACCATATAAGAGCGTTTCAGTTCGACAGGAATGGTGTCGATCACCACGATGCTCAGCTGCGGCAGCTTATCGGTTGCCGGGTAGATATTGATCGCCACCGAGTGGGTCATTTCGGAACCATCATCCTGCTGGCGAAGAGCGTCCAGCTCCTCCTGGAACTGATGATTGTTGCGCAGCAGCATGCTACTGCTGTCAACGTCGGACTCGATTTCGTGGAAGCCGTTTCTTTTCAGCCATTCAGGTTGAATGCGTTTTGCCAGCCAGCCGACATCGCGCTGCATCCACAGCAGTTTGCCTTTGGCATCGTATATCAATGTCACCGTCGGGCTCTGCATGTTGAGGTTTTCGGGGATATCCACGTCGATATGGTTGTTTTCCCACTTTGCCAGCATATAGAACAGGTTACTTTCGCCGCGCAGCAGGCGGAAGGTGGTTTTATCAAAGCTGACGCTGTAGCCCACCAGCGCAACCATGCCGTAGGCCAGCGAAAGCACCAGCACCACTGCCGCCGTCGCCAGCAGAAAACGAACGCGTAAAGAAAGCGGCAAAATATGCCGGAGCGGGCTTTTCATTCGCGTAGTTCAAATAAATAGCCCTGGCCGCGCACGGTCGTAATGACGTCATGCGGATGCTGAGTCTGAATTTTTTTCCGCAGCCGTCCCATCAGTACGTCGATGGTGTGACTTTCGCGCAGTTCAGCATCGGGGTAGAGCTGGAGCATTAACGAATCTTTGCTGACGACTTTGCCACGGTTACGGATCAGCGTTTCCATAATGGTGTATTCAAATGCGGTCAGCTTGATGGGCTGTTCGTTAATCGATAGCTCGCGGCGTGACAGGTCAACCTGGAAAGGCGGCAGAGAAATAACCTGTGACGCCAGGCCGCTGTTGCGACGCAGTAGCGCCTGCATGCGCGCCGCGACCTCTTCAATATGGAACGGTTTGGTGACGTAGTCGTCCGCCCCGGCGCTCAGCACCTCGACTTTATCCTGCCAGCCTTCACGGGCGGTCAACACTAGTACCGGAACCGACACGTCATGACTGCGCCAGCGGCGAATCAGTGAAAGACCGTCTTCATCGGGCAGACCCAGATCGACAATGGCGATATCCGGCACGTGCTCACCCAGATAGTAATCGGCTTCCTTTGCATCTTCTGCTGCGTCCACCTGATGGCCTAATTCCTGGAGCTGAACTTTCAGGTGATGGCGCAGTAAAGCGTTATCCTCAACGACGAGTACGCGCATGCCTTTTCTCCCGTTTATTTTGGTTTCGAATAGTGTAGCGCTGAATAGATATACTGAATTTAAACGGCTGTAAATGAAAGGCTTGCGATGTAACTTCGCCAGCCGTTCTGCTTTCTGGCCTGCCACGCCGGTAGAGAGAGGGCGGTAGCGCCAGCGCCCGATATACATCCGGCAAGAGAAGGGGCATATCGTGGGCATATATTGGCAAGTTTATCCTCCTGTTGCCAGCCCGACGAACATTGTGTGGATAAAATGGTGGGGCTGCCCGGGAAGAGTATCCCGGCGCAGAGCGTTCAGGGATGAGACTGAGTGGGTTGGAACCGGCTTCCTGATGCTAACAACATGTTTAATCTTAGTTTTCTTTTCTTCAGCTTTGGCTGAAAATCCCGCCAGAAACGGCCGACAAAGAGCAACTACAAAAAATCCGCATCGTATCAGCGATGACGACGGAGCTCTCAGCAGCGCGCAGGTGAAGGAGAGGGGGAAACTCAGGCTGGGTTAAGAGACGATGAAATGGAAAGCGGCGCGACGATGGAGGATGTGACGAAAAAAGCAAACTCAGGCGGGTGACGGGGGGATTTATCGCCCTGACGACGTCATGACAAATTGATGGCCGGAATAATTCCCGGCCATCTGTTTCTCTGCATTCACTCACTCTTCGCCGATTCCCGCAGGAAGGCGAGACCAGGCGATTACTTCAGTTCGTCAACCATAGTCGTCGCGCGACCGATGTAGTTAGCCGGCGTCATGGCTTTCAGGCGAACCTTCTCGTCTTCCGGCAGCGGCAGGCTGTCGATGAACTGTTGCATCCCTTCCGCGTCCACGCGCTTACCGCGGGTCAGCTCTTTCAGCTTCTCGTACGGTTTTTCGATGCCGTAGCGGCGCATCACGGTCTGGATCGGCTCAGCCAGCACTTCCCAGTTATGATCCAGCTCGTCCAGCAGGCGATCGCCGTTCAGCTCCAGTTTGCTGACGCCTTTAAGGGTCGACTGGTAAGCAATCAGCGCATAGCCGATACCCACACCGAGGTTACGCAGTACGGTTGAATCGGTCAGGTCGCGCTGCCAGCGGGAAACCGGCAGTTTGCTCGCCAGATGCTGCATCATGGCGTTAGCCAGGCCGAGGTTACCTTCGGAGTTTTCGAAATCGATCGGATTCACTTTATGCGGCATGGTGGATGAACCGATTTCACCGGCGATCGTCTTCTGCTTGAAGTGGTTCAGCGCGATGTAGCCCCACACGTCGCGATCGAAGTCGATCAGGATGGTGTTGAAGCGGGCGATGCAGTCGAAGAGCTCGGCAATATAGTCATGCGGCTCAATCTGCGTGGTGTACGGGTTCCACTGAATGCCCAGCGAGGTAACAAACTCTTCGCTAAACTGGTGCCAGTCCACTTCCGGATACGCCGCGATGTGGGCGTTATAGTTACCCACCGCGCCATTGATTTTGCCCAGAATTTCTACCTGGTTCAGCTGACGATACTGACGCTCCATACGGTAAGCGACGTTAGCCATCTCTTTACCCATTGTGGACGGCGTGGCCGGCTGACCGTGAGTACGGGACAGCAGCGGTACATCGCGATACTGAACCGCCAGGTCTTTCACCGCGTCGATAAGCTTGCGCCAGTACGGCAGAACCACCTCATCGCGCGCGGTTTTCAGCATCAGCGCGTGGGAGAGGTTGTTAATGTCTTCGGAGGTGCAGGCGAAGTGGATGAATTCGGATACCGCATGCAGTTCAGCGATATCGGCCACTTTTTCCTTGAGGAAATACTCTACCGCTTTCACATCGTGGTTGGTGGTACGTTCGATGGTTTTGATGCGCTGCGCATCTTCAACGCTGAAGTCGGCAACGATTTTATCAAGGAAACCGTTTGCGTCGGCAGCAAAAGCAGGAACTTCCTTGATCGCTGCGTGCGCGGCTAACTTCTGCAGCCAACGTACTTCAACTTGTACACGGAATTTCAGCAAACCGAATTCGCTGAAGATACCGCGCAGCGCGCTGACTTTATCGCCGTAGCGTCCATCGACAGGGGAAACGGCGGTCAGTGAGGATAATTCCATAGATCACAACTCCGGGGTTAAATGAGCAAGAATTTGTTTTGCCTGGTTAACCAGACGATTACGAGAAAACATGAGCTGCATGCGCCCGCCGCCCACCTGATGCCAGAGCACGGCGGCACGAATGCCTGCCAGCAGGGAGGCGCGGACCTTGGCCTGAACCTGCGGGCTTTGCAACACGGCCGGTGAGCCGGTCACCTGAATACGCGGACCAAGTGGACTGATGACGTCAACATAGATGCCCGCCATGGCGCTGAGCAGCGTTTCAGACTGCAGGTCGAAATGTTCCAGCTGACGGCGCAGACCGGCGATGCGGTTGCCAAGGGTATCCATCGCCCCTTTGCTGCCGTCAAGCTTACGCTCGAGCACCATCAGGCTTAACGTGTAGCGGGTCAGCTCGGCATTGAGGCCCTGGCGACTGCCGCTGTTGAGCACGCCAAGCAGCGTTTCCAGCCCGAGGCGAAGATTGGCTTCACTACCACCGAACACCGCCAGCGTTGAATCCGGGTTGAGATCGATGATGCTGTTCAGCGAAACGTGCAGGGCATCGCTGTCGCAATGGCCCTGGTGCGCCAGCTGCTGAACCAGACGGGCGGCCTGGCAGATGCCCGCCAGCGCCAACGTGATGTCATAATAATTCTTCGCCACACCTACTCCTTGTAAACCGTCGGGGAGGGTTTTGTCTCACCGGCGGTAAAAACTGTCTGTCAGGACTGCAGCGGCAGACGCTGCTCGATCACGCCGCCGCCGAGGCACACTTCGCCAAGATAGAAGACCGCCGACTGGCCCGGCGTCACCGCCGCAACCGGTTCGTCAAACAGCACTTCGATGCGCTCGTTATCCAGCGCGTTCACGGTGCACGGGATATCGGTCTGGCGATAGCGGGTCTTCACCGTGCAGCGCAGAGTGCCTGTAACCGGTTCGCGATCGACCCAGTGCAGCTGTTGGGCAATCAGGCCCCTGGACATCAGACGCGGGTGGTCGTGGCCTTGAGCTACGACCAGAATATTGTTTTCGACGTCTTTATCAACCACGTACCACGGGTCTTCGCTGCCTTCTTTGGTGCCGCCGATGCCGAGGCCTTTACGCTGGCCAAGGGTATGGTACATCAGACCCTGATGCTCACCGATTTCGTCGCCGTCAACGGTGACGATTTTGCCCGGCTGAGCAGGAAGGTAGCGCCCGAGGAACTCGCGGAATTTACGTTCACCGATAAAGCAGATCCCGGTAGAGTCTTTTTTCTTCGCGGTGATCAGGTCGAGATCTTCCGCGATCTTGCGCACCTGCGGCTTTTCCAGCTCGCCAACCGGGAACAGGCTCTGGGCAATCTGCTCATGGCTGAGGGTGTACAGGAAGTAGCTCTGATCTTTGTTGCCGTCCAGGCCGCGCAGCAGCTGGCTTTTACCGTTGACATCGGCACGGCGCACGTAGTGACCGGTCGCAATATAGTCGGCGCCCAGATCTTCTGCGGCGAACTCCAGGAAGGCTTTAAATTTGATTTCTTTGTTGCACAGAATGTCCGGGTTCGGCGTGCGCCCGGCTTTGTATTCGGCCAGGAACAGTTCAAACACGTTGTCCCAGTACTCTGCGGCAAAGTTAACGGTATGAAGCTCAATCCCGAGCTTATCGCAGACGGCTTGCGCGTCGGCGAGGTCGGCAGCGGCGGTGCAGTATTCCTCACCATCGTCTTCCTCCCAGTTCTTCATGAACAGGCCTTCTACCTTATAACCTTGCTGAAGCAGCAACCAGGCAGAAACAGAGGAGTCGACGCCGCCGGACATGCCGACGATCACTTTTTTTTGGCTTTCTGACATTGGAATATTCACCACATTGAACTTCAAGGCGGCATATTCTAGCACGCACGAGCGGCTCAGGCACCCCCCAGGAGCGGCCAGTTAAAGGCACCAATTAATGACAGCGGATAGCGCGGGTCCTGTTGATAGCTGCGGATGCTTTCGGCAACCAGCTGAGAGCGCAGATTTGATGCCGTCAGAATCTCTTGCGCACTCAGCCACAGGCAGCGGTCGATATCGCTGTCATGCGGCTGTGTGGCGCACGTATCGTTAAGTTCGATGGCGAACAGGAAGCGTAAAAACGGCGTATTGTCCGGCGCAATCCACTGATGCATGCGGATAAAATGCTGTGGCGTGGCGCGAATGCCGGTCTCTTCCCACAGCTCTCGTTCGGCGGCCTGCACCAGCGTTTCATCTGCTTCGAGGTGTCCTGCCGGCTGATTCCACAGCGCTTTGCCGTTGATGGTTTCCTCAACGATCAGAAATTTGTCTTTCGCGTGTACGACGCAGGCGACGGTGACGTGCGGTTTAAACATACTTCCCGTTCCTTGTGTGATTAGCCGACCTGGCGCCACTCGCCGTTGGCCAGTCCGTCGAGAGTATAGCCGCCCATGGCGTAACGAATAAGCCGCAGCGTGGGGTAACCTACGTGAGCGGTCATGCGTCGCACCTGGCGGTTGCGTCCTTCATAAAGGGTGATTTTCAGCCAGCTGGTGGGTATGGATTTGCGTTCGCGGATAGGCGGGTTGCGCGGCCACAGCCAGTCCGGTTCAGCGACCCGCTCAATACCTGCGGGCAGGGTAGGACCATCGTTGAGCGTGATGCCGGCGCGCAGCGAGGCCAGCGCATCTTCTGTTGGCAGGCCTTCAACCTGAACGTAGTAAATTTTACCGGTGCGCTTGCCGGGTTGAGTCAGCGTAGCCTGCAGCGCGCCATCGTTGGTCAGCACCAGCAAGCCTTCGCTATCGCGGTCAAGACGACCCGCGGCGTAGACCCCGGAGACGGAAATAAAATCTTTCAGCGTGCTGCGCCCGGCTTCGTCCGTAAACTGCGGCAACACATCGTAGGGTTTATTGAACAAGATCACGCGTTTTGGCGCGTGTTCTTTGCGTTGTCTGGCGACTTGTTGTGAGCTGAATCGCTCAACGCGATGTTTTCTAAATGAAGTTTTCTGCATGGTATTTTCAGGTCCTGACAATTGCCGCATTATAGCCTAATTACGAATGCCTTTCATGGACGCAAACATTCAGGTAGTATTGACATGCTCATCACAATTTTTTAACAAAAATATTGCTCAAACTGATTCGCGCTACTAGAAGGCGGCACGGACGCGAATCTCCGGTTAGCGGGATGACCCGGTGGCGGAGTGGGCGGATAAAGCCAACGCTCGGTTAGTGTGAAAAGGAAGAGCAGAACCAGAAGCGCTCGAAGGAGAGGTTAATGGAAAGCAAAGTAGTAGTTCCGGCGGAAGGTCAAAAAATCACCCTGCAAGATGGCAAACTGAATGTCCCTAACAACCCGATCATCCCGTTTATCGAGGGTGATGGTATCGGTGTTGACGTGACTCCGGCGATGCTGAAAGTGGTGGATGCCGCCGTTGAGAAAGCCTATAAAGGCGAGCGTAAAATTTCCTGGATGGAAATTTACACCGGCGAAAAATCGACCCAGGTGTATGGCCAGGACGTCTGGCTGCCTGCCGAAACTCTTGATCTGATTCGTGACTATCGTGTTGCTATCAAAGGCCCTCTGACGACGCCAGTTGGCGGCGGTATTCGTTCTCTGAACGTAGCGCTGCGCCAGGAGCTGGACCTCTACGTCTGCCTGCGCCCGGTTCGTTACTACCAGGGTACTCCGAGCCCGGTTAAACACCCTGAGCTGACCGACATGGTTATCTTCCGTGAAAACTCCGAAGACATCTATGCGGGCATCGAGTGGAAAGCGGACTCTGCTGAAGCAGAAAAAGTGATCAAATTCCTGCGCGATGAGATGGGCGTGAAGAAAATTCGCTTCCCGGAACATTGCGGTATCGGTATCAAGCCGTGCTCTGAAGAAGGCACCAAGCGCCTGGTTCGCGCGGCGATGGAATACGCTATCACCAACGATCGCGATTCGCTGACCCTGGTACACAAAGGCAACATCATGAAGTTCACCGAAGGCGCGTTTAAAGACTGGGGCTACCAGCTGATCCGCGAAGAGTTCGGTGGCGAGCTGATTGACGGCGGCCCGTGGCAGAAGGTTAAAAACCCGAATACCGGTAAAGAGATCATTATCAAAGACGTGATCGCCGATGCTTTCCTGCAGCAGATCCTGCTGCGTCCGGCGGAGTATGACGTCATTGCCTGTATGAACCTGAACGGCGACTACATCTCCGATGCTCTGGCAGCGCAGGTTGGCGGTATCGGTATCGCACCGGGCGCGAACATCGGTGACGAATGCGCGCTGTTCGAAGCGACCCACGGCACAGCACCGAAATATGCTGGTCAGGATAAGGTGAACCCGGGTTCTATCATTCTGTCCGCTGAGATGATGCTGCGCCATATGCAGTGGTTCGAAGCCGCAGACCTGATTGTTAAAGGCACCGAAGGCGCTATCGCCGCTAAGACCGTGACCTATGACTTTGAACGTCTGATGGAAGGCGCTAAACTGCTGAAATGTAGCGAGTTTGGCGACGCGATCATCGCGAACATGTAATCAGCCATCGCTGATTAAAGACAGAAGGGAGCCTGGTGGCTCCCTTTTTTACGATCGTTCAAAAACTTTCCCCAAAATCCTCCCCGAAACTGGCTGAAAATCATACGGTTTTTTGACCTACAACGAGCCAGTCTTTACCCCGGTTATCGTTGTATTTATCCGTCATTTTTTTGGATTTGTACCCCAATAATTTCTGAGTATCTATACCTTGTTCCCGGTATCCTCATCATGGATGATCCGATTTTCAGGCAGGGAAAAGAGGACAATATCGGGTTAAGAAATTTTTCCAATACATCCCATGCACGCCCGGCTGAACTGTTCAGACCAGAAACATCTGGAAACACCAGGAGTTTTCTTAGAGTATGGACTGTGCGCAAAGACGCACACAGCAATAATGTCATTTAGTATTTTTTCCCCGGTGTGCCTCCGGGGGCTTTTTTTTACCTGTTTGTTAAAGCACGAAAAACAGCATCTTTGATTAGATAACCACCTGTTGCTGGATCCGGGTGGATGCCATCCTCGGCAAACCAGGAGTGAATCGAGCCATAAGCATAATCTGCCGGATTTTCTCCAAAAATGTTCTGCAGATTGATAAATGCGCAGTTCAGCAGCCACTTTTTTGGCCCGCTTCGCCATTGCCACCATTGAAACAGGGTTATCCGTTCGCTCATTCTCACATGGCATAACAAACAGAATGTCAGAACCAGGCAACGTCGCACGGATACGGGCAATAAACGACCGCAGGTTTGCTTCAAATGTTGATGCTCCGCCGGTGATACGCTGATCGTTTGTTCCGGTGAGGATAATGACGGTATCAAGAGCTAACTCGGTTAGTGCGGCGGCGAATGCCACAGAGTCCATACTCAGCCAGCTCGCTAGGCTGGAGCCCGAGGCGCCTAATTTGTGGACACGAACGCCTGCGCCGGTAGCCAGGCAGTTAAGTCCACACAATGAAACCGTTCCGGATACAACTTCGATGTTCAGCACGTTCGACGCGTTCACCACTGAAGGCGGGTTGATATTGGTAAACAGCAACTCACTACCCTGTACGTTGAGCGTCGTCCACGCACCACCGTCCCAGTTATACCGAATAACGCCGTCAGCCGTACCCACGTAACCCAGACGGCAGGTTGACCAACCGCCGTCTGAAGTGCCAGGTACCGTGGCCTTCAACGCATCCCCTGGTGTAGAGGACGTAACTACGGCAGTATCAGGGCTGGAGTTCGTGGGGTTTTTAGTCCCGCTGTAACTGAATAACCAGTTACCAGTCCAGGTGAACAACGTTTTCAATACGTCCGAACTGCCAGGAGAAAACACGTTAGCGTTGATTATGCTTTCTGAGGTGGCATGTCTTCCAAGCGACGTCCATCCAACCCCCGATCCAGCGCCATACTTTGCTCTCAACGCCTTCGCTAATGGCTGTGAAAACCGGTTTGGCTGTGTTGGCCAGGAGTCGCCAAAGATACCGACGGTTAGAATGGTTGATGCTCCTGATTCCAGCTGGCTTAGCTTCATGCGACCAACACGGATTTGATACGCGCGCTCAACGTAATCCGATACGGTGTCGATCTGGGTCGCCGGGAGCAGCGACGGGTCTAGCTGGAGAGCGTACGGCTGATGGGGCGTTGCCTCGCCACCCTTTTCGAACTGCATCGTATCTATAACCGAGTTAGCAACTGACATCCTGATATAAGCAGCGCCTTCCGGAATTGTCAGGGTTCGTGCGGTTGTTGGTATACCCTGCGCTGCCGTGCCCTTAATGTAGGTTTTATTAGAATCATAGTACGCAGTCTGGTGGGAATAGCTCTGCGTATACTGATTACCCGCCACTACCGGAATAAAATCAGATGCGGAATACGAGACGTTAGCAATGAGATTTCCGGTTGTAGAGTTTACGTAATAGCCCGCGGTCACCGCTGCTTTATCGAACAGATTTACACCCGGAACAAAAAAGGCAGCTTTTTCTACTGTCACCGCTTTTTTCTGTATCGCATCGGTCGAAACCGCTCCCGTGCTGAGAGGGACGGGATAAGGAGAAAGAGGACGGCCAGGAACGACCAGGTTAGCGGAGGAGCTTGCAGTAATTACGAACACCGCGGACAGCTCAACCAGTCCAGCATTAGCCGTATTTTCCACCCGGATATCTAACCTGACTGCCCCGGCGGGAATAGACAACGTGTTTGTAAAACTGTTCACGCCCGTCGCAGTGGCATATTGCAATCCCTGTGTGCCAATCTGTGTACCAGAGGCATCCCTGAAAACATAAGCCACGCGACCGCCTACGTTGCCATACCATGCAGTAACCCGCGTACTGATTACATCTCCCTCCTTCAAACCGCAATCAGCAAGCCATGCCGTTCTCGCTGCCACCCCCCCGCCACAATGGCCGGGAACCCCATCCTTGAATTTGTGTTCGCCGCTGCTGTGATTGACCCCAGAGGAATATGTGTTTTCCCACCGAGCGAAGGGTAAAGAAGAAGCAATTCGCAGAGCGGATCAAACAACACATTAAGACCGCCGAAAACTGCCCTGAAAATGGCATCCACGGTCTGCTGGGAGGGCATTTTTCGGCCGGTTGGCTGTAGCGTTCCGGCGTTATTGATAACCTTAACTGCGAGCGCACTGTCTTCCGGGCTGCGGTAATACGTGGTCGACCCCACCGGTATATTCGCGATATCCGCCTGCGCCGCCGCCAGCGTCTGGTATTGCTTGCTGAGCGGGATAAGGTTCTGCCTGACCTCATCGTTTTTCGCCATCATCTGGCGCCAGGTTTCCAGCGGTTTCCCTCCTCGGTCATCGACCGTCGCCTCTGGCCCGTTCACCAGCCGATCGGCCCGTTTAACGTTATCCAGGAAAATTTCAGGCGTGGTTGTTCCCAGCGGCGGATTCAGTTCATCTGCTGCCATGTTTTTGCTCCAAAAGTCATTTCGCCTAAACGAGGGTTTGTGCGAAAGGCAGGAGTTTTTTACAATCAACTATTTCAATGGGTTACGTTATGCTGATTGGTTATGCACGGGTGTCCACCGGGGATCAGAACCTCGATTTACAGAAAAACGCACTGATTCGCTCAGAATGTGAGCTGATTTTCGAAGATACAGCGAGCGGGAAGAATGCCCGGCGCCCGGGATTAAAGCGCGCGCTGCGGCGACTCCGCCCGGGTGATGTGCTGGTGGTCTGGAAACTGGATCGGCTGGGGCGCAGCGTGCGGGATTTAATCACGTTGGTGTCAGAGCTGCAGGCGCGTGGGGTGAACTTTCGAAGCCTGACCGATAGCATCGATACCAGTACGGCAGCCGACCGCTTCTTCTTTCACGTCATGAGCGCCCTAGCAGAGATGGAACGAGAGCTGATCGTCGAGCGTACCCGTGCCGGCTTAGTTGCGGCGAGGGAGCAGGGGAGAGTCGGCGGCCGCTGACGGGTCATGACCCCAAAAGTCATTGAGCGATGCCGCAGAATGCTGGATACGGGAGCAAACCGGCAGCAGATAGCAGATGTCATCGGAGTAGGGGTAAAGACTATTTATAAATATTTTCCTGCCCAATAAAGAGGCTCACCTGCGAACTGTTTGTGAAGTTTGCAGGTGGTTAACTAGCTTTCTTATGTATAGTATGTTGAAGACACTGAACTTTTAATGTGACATTAAGCGGCAGTGGTATAGAATTATCTAAACTGGACATAACATGTTTATAAATAGGGGGGGTGATGTCAGTCTCTAAAGATTTTCTGCTTTCTGTATATGAGCGGTGCAATGAACATTTGAAAGAACAGTCGACCAAACGCGATCAGGCGATAGCTTTTTATCTGGTTGTTATATCCTTTTATTTTGGGTCATACTCAGCAATTAGTAAGTTACTGGTAAGTCCATACTCCCCTATTTTTTTTAATGTGGTTATATGTCTGATTAGTGGCATGACAATCAGAACGTTGTCTGGTTTACGTTCTTGGCATATGCAATATGCTAACTCGGCGTTAGTGCTTAATAAGGTAATATCGAAAAACATCTTCGAATTAGATGCTCTTAATTTAGAGGTTAAGTCTTTTTTCTCTAAGAAAGAAAAAGAATATCATGAAATGTCGCTTGCTAAAATGTTCTCTGGTATTGAAAATCGAGTCATTTTGGGGATGACGTTTATTTCCGGATTTCCGGTTGTGATGTTAGTTAAAGAGGTTATGTCTTTACTCAAAGTAAGCAATAAAGAAATCATAGTGTTAGTTGAGTGTGCGTTTTACCTGGCATATGTTGTATATTATTTCTACAATACTATAATGATAATTCGTGAGTCAGCAAATCATAAAACTTGGATTGTGAATTTTGAATAAAATCATTCTTGAAAATCATTATTTAACAGTGTTAACTAATGAGTCTGGGCACTTGCGCATAATCCAAAAACATGGAGGGGCTGTTGTTATCCCTGAGTGTAATGGGAGATATGCATTGATCCAACATTCAAGAGATGGGACTGATCTCATTGAATTTCCAAGAGGGTTTATTGAAAGTGGTGAATCTCACATAGATGGTGCCGAAAGGGAGCTTAAAGAAGAATTAAATTTTTCTTCGATAAGTAGTTATATATTAGGTGAGTTGGTTACTGATTCAGGATTAATTAATGACAATGTAAGAGCAGTTGTTTGTGAAGTAAGAGACCCATCACAACTATCACTGCAATCAAGCGAAGGTGTTATGGGGTGTCACTTTTATACTTATGACGAAATTATTTCATTGGTAAAGGATGGAAGGATTAAAGATAATTTTACTCTGGCATCCTTGATGTTGTTGCAAGCAAAGCGATAATAGTTGTTAATACTATTTTCTTCAATTGTCGTTACGATTTTCTAAATTACATCATGCGCGTTTAAGCCATTGTACGCTGAGTAGCCTGGAAGCTCGCCTGCGAACCGTATGCAAGAGCTCGCAGGTGAGCAATGGCTACATTGGCAGAATGTAGCCATTGGATATTTTACCGTTGTCCGCTTTGAGAAAGCATTACAGACATTTCTCAAAAGAAGTTATAGCCAATCTTTTACACCGATTCACACCGCGGTCAGACTGACCTGACCTGACCTGACCTGACCTGACCTGACCTGACCTGACCTGACCTGACCTGACCTGACCTGACCTGACCTGACCTGACCTGTCTCTGCGTAGAAGGCGGTTGTCGCCAGTTGCCAACTGAACGTTAACAGGTATCCTGATATAAAATCCGGATCCTTCATTACATCGAAGGTTATTATGTTTGCAGGCTGTGTGTAGTGTGCTTGTTTTCATATTACTTAACCCTGATTTTGTGCATAAGAAGAGCTAATAAATTTGTAATGGTTGATAGTATGAGTGAGTTATTTTTTCTTTTTTAATAAATTGGCGAATTCATTAAACTCATGTTTGTTGGTTATATGAAACTTGTTCATTATGTTTTTTTTGTGAGAAAATATGGTTTTATAATTTATGCCTAATTCTTCTGATATGTCAGTTGTATCAAAACCCATGCTTGTAGCATATAATATTTTAAGCTGAAATGAAGTTGCTGTTTTGAATTTACAGTTTAGGCATTTATGTATTTTATCTATCTTGGGTTCAGACATATTTTTATCTTTGCTTAATCTAATGTTTTTTAGTATCTTGTTTTTTATACTGATAACATCATCTTGGTTGTGAAGGAATATTGAACTATTAATACAGTTCGGAAGAGCGCTTTTTGAAATGTTGTTTTTTTGTGAGTGGAAAATAAAGATGGTTGTTTTGTTTATTTTTTTGTTTAATGCTTCGTGACATAAGAAAAACTCTCCTGCCACCATTTCTGTGAAAATAATATCTGCATTATCGACTTTGTTTAAGTTATAGTGAAAATGAAAGTTGATATTTTCAAAATCTGCTGCTATTTCATTTAATAAACTAATTATAGCAAGATTAATGTAATTGTTTTTTAAATTTAATACAACGATGTTACTGATCATTTTGCGTTCACAGGTGATAGGTTTTTATTATATGACAGTATTAACCAGACCTATTGGGTTAATGATGTGTTGTAATTAAGATATTTCACATTTTGTTTACTTGCAATAGATAAATTAAAAATGAGCTTGCAACTGGTTTTTGTAAGAAAAATCCTAATTTATCGAATTTTGATATGGTAGAGCATGTTTTTATATTTAAGAAATGCAAATAAGCAGCAAGGTTATTGGCATAATTTGGAATGCTGTCAGATGTTGTCCCATCATCATTAGCACAAGCTCGGCCTCCTAAATTATTAGGTTCGCAGTCAGACGCATATGAAAGTTTGGCCATGCAAAGATAGCCACTGCCGTCGTGGATGGGTAAAGATGATTTATTGTGGGATGAAGATGCCCAACAGCGAGTCGCATGCAAGCAAGTCACTATGGTGGCAGACCATAGCCAGGAAATATTATCCTGCGCTGCTGGCAAAACCATCAATCAGTTCAGAGCAGAAACCACTTTAGGACTTACCTGACTCAATACATCAATATGTTACGGCAGTGGCGATAATTGATAGCTGTAACCAATATTGACCGGGCGGATCGATAAAACTGCTGTATATGTAAACAGTATTTATCGGAGGCCACTATGCTCCATTCTGAACCAATTTATGCAGCTAGCGGCATAAGCCAGCACGCGATGTTTATCGATACACAGCGCGGAATTGCGGTTGTTGAGCGCTCATCATCACCCATCGCTACTGCGGTTTGGCTCGTTTCGTTTTGTGGATGCCAGCAGTTCGCCCGCTTTCTCGGCGCGTGCTTATTACTGAAGATGGGGAGTCGATTAAAGGTGATGCGCTGGTAGATGTGGAGCTGATCGGTGTGGTTACGCACATAATCAATAAGCCTGGCTTTGATGACTGTCCGGTGGTGTGATGTTTGCGTTGTGCGATGTGAATTCGTTTTATGCCTCGTGTGAGACCGTGTTTCGCCTGGACCTTAAGGGGCGGCCGGTGGTTGTCCGCAGCAACAATGATGGCTGCGTGATAGCACGTTCTGCTGAAGCAAAGCCGTTCGTGAAGATGGGGGTCCCATATTTTAAGCAGAAGGATATTTTCCGCCGGCATGGCGTGATCTGTTTCAGCAGTAACTACGAACTTTATGCAGATATGTCGAACCGTGTGATGACAACGCTCGAAGAACTATCCCCGCGGTGCGAAATTTACAGCATCGATGAAGCATTTTGCGATCTGACTGGAGTCCGTAACTGTCGTGATCTCACTGAGTTTGGCCGTGAGATTCGCGAGACGGTATTGAGCAGAACATATCTCACAGTTGGCGTCGGGATTGCTCAAACCAAAACACTGGCGAAGCTTGCAAACCACGTGGCGAAGAAGTGGCAACGGCAGACCGGTGGGGTAGTGGACCTGTCAAATTTCGAAAAACAGCGTAAATTAATTGCCGCACTGCCGGTTGATGAGGTCTGGGGTGTTGGGCGCCGTATCAGTAAAAAACTGGAAGCGATGGGTATCAAAACGGTGCTTCAGCTGGCGGATACCGATATCCGTTTTATCCGGAAGCATTTCAATGTGGTGCTGGAGCGAACCTTGCGGGAGTTGCGTGGCGAGCCTTGTCTTGGTCTGGAGGAGTTCGCGCCGGTAAAACAGGAAATCGTCTGTAGTCGGTCCTTCGGCGGGCGAATAACTGAATACCATGAGATGTGGCAGGCGATATGCAGTTATTCAACGCGCGCAGCGGAGAAACTCCGCAGTGAGCATCAGTATTGCCGGTTTATCTCCGCATTCGTCAAAACCAGTCTATTTGCACTGAATGAGCCTTATTACGGCAAGAGTACATCGGTTAAGTTGCTGGCACCGACCCAGGACAGTCGGGATATTATAACAGCAGCGATGCGTTGTCTGGATGCTGCCTGGAAAGAAGGCTACCGGTATCAAAAATCAGGAGTGATGCTTGGCGACTTCTACAGCCTGGGCGTGGCCCAGCTAAATCTGTTTGACGAGAATGCACCGCGACAAAATAGCGAAAAACTGATGGAAGTACTGGATCACCTCAATGCGAAGAACGGGAGAGGGGCTCTATATTTCGCAGGTCAAGGTATACAGACGGGATGGCAGATGAAGCGGGAAATGCTTTCACCTCGATACACTACAAGGTACTGCGACTTGCTTAAGGTAAGATGAGATTTAATACATATAATTAAGTACATCTGATTTGGTTTGGCCGTTATGAAAATACACTAGTGCGGTGCGGTATTGGAGTTACCAATTGATATTTACAGAGATGCCCTCATGGGATATTAATTTTTGTACAAGCTTGTTGAGGGGCATGCAACCAAAACTCTGCAAAGTTTATGTGTTACAGAATTTTGGTTGATAATTATTTTATTTAAATCAATCAGTAGTTAGGGTTTTCTAATGTTCATCGTCTTCGTCGAAATAATTATCAATACGACTAAGTAGTTCTCCATACTCTGCGTCTAAAACAATATAATTGTCATCTAAAGTGATATCAATAATTTCTGCATTCTCTCTTATACCATCGTGAAATCCTATTTCAATATTTAAATTCACCAATTCATTAAAGATAAGGCGAGATTTTGATTCAAATACAAACGCATAAGCTTTATCTTCAGGATCCCAAGGCGAACGTTCATAATCAGGAAAACGGAAGACTGCATCAATTGTCACAGCAGCTGATAACTCGTAGGTTGCTGAATCCCGAGAAACATCTGTAAGATTTGACGCTGTTAATTTAATGTCATTTAATTGGACTTCATCGATTTCAACATCTTGGCATTCATTACTTTCAGCAATAAACTCCATTTCATCAATGTGTTGTCGGATGGAATCAATGATGGTTGGACGTATTTTGTTAAAAACCCCATCAGCGAAAGCTACCATGTCTTCTAACGCCTCATCATTACGAAGGAGAAGGTCGATAAGGATTTGGATACTGCTAAGATGTATGAAATTTGGGTTCTGATTACAAGCGGAAATTAAATCATTATCTTCGCTGACGATGTAAACTTTATGGTTGCGATTTACTGCTATCTCGTTTACTGCTTCAAGTGTGAATGCGTCAGGGAATTCTTTCTTTTTACCAGGTTGATCAAATGGCGGGGCGTTAGTAAAATATTTTTCGAATACTAACAACGGGCTAACGTTGTTGGTGGTTATTTCTTCAACACCTACACTCCCTAAGAAATCTGAAAAACTAGCCAGGGCATCACTTGTGATATTTTCTAAATCAGGCGTGTTGAATAAGCTCTGCCCAATATTTTTTGGTGATGTTCTCAATATAGGGGCATGTTTTTTTTGGAAATTTTCAAGTTCCTTTAAAGCCCCTTCAACTTTTTTTTGTATATGTGCTTCGATTTCTTTTCGCGTTATGTCTGTAACAAGGACATGCACTTTACTATCGGATGCAAAAGACTGTAGTTTTTCAAGAATGTACAGGCCAAATTGAAAATGCTTTCGTTCGTAAGCTGATGTATCGATATAAACAAGGCGAGTTATTAGTTCCATAGGTATCTTCTTAGCACGGATTAGGAAAGAATTAATATAGTTAGTATCTATACGGTAATCAAAAAATTGAAATCAAGATATAAATTATTTTGGGAAATCCTGGTTCGTATAGGGTGACGTGAACACGCTCTTTAGGTGATTTCTTGTATCAATTCTTGGCTCTGATTCTTCACATTGCCTACCGCATAAGAAACAGGATGCCAGGTAAAATGGTCTGCAGATACTGAACCGTCGGCGATAATCTCGGCGGCTTCCTTACCACTGATATCTTTTCTCATCCATTCTCGTGCAGTTTCCGGAACAAGGACGAGTGGCTGGCGGTCGTGAATATCGAGCAACCCTTGGTCGGCAGCAGCAGTCACTATCATAAATCCTTCAGCTTCATCTCCGCGCTCGAAAGGTACACTGCCGATCGCCGCCATGAAGATGGGCTTGCCGTCTTTCCTGTGGATGAAATAGGGCTGTTTCTTGTCACCTTCACGCTTCCACTCAAACCAGCCATCAGCAAAATAAATCGCACGTCCATGTTGCCAGAGGGGTTTAAACATTCGGCTTGTTGCCGCAGTTTCTACGCGAGCATTTATAAGAGCAGGTTTATCCCACCACCAGGGCGCGTATCCCCAGTGGACCGGATCGAGATGCAGTTCTTCATTGCGCTCGCTCAGCAGCAGCACACGTGTACCTGGCGCGACGTTGTATCGCCCGATCGGTTCAGGGTCAAAGGCGATATTCCGCTCAGCCTCTTCAGAAAGATAGGTTAGGTAATCTTCTCGCGTTTGTGATTGAGCAAAGCGTCCACACATGGTTACCTCCAGTAGTCAGACTGAAAGTATAGAAGACTGAAAATTGAGCATTTCTTTGGGAGAAAAACACTCCCGGAAAGGTAGTTATTGACGGGGGGTTCACCCCAGTTTCACCCCAGTTTCACCCCATTAACTCCCCGTACAAAAAACAGGCATAAAAAACCAGCCGTAAGAGGCTGGTTTATCAGGGATTTTTGGTCGGCACGAGAGGATTTGAACCTCCGACCCCCGACACCCCATGACGCTGTTGGTAAAACGCTGTAAGCCGTGTCATTACTGGTGGTGCGAGAGATTCGCGTGTATAAACAAACATTGCTTTTTAGGCAAAATCTGCGCTATATACATCAATGAGTTAGGGGGGATCTCTCCCCATCCATCTAGACATTTTTTACCTACCATTTTCAACATATTCCAACGATAGAGAACAGTTGAAACGTATGCACCCATTGAGTTCCACACTTTAAAAAGTTATGCTTTTGCCACATTCGAGTCGCAATTACCCACGGGATACGGGATATTGTTCTGAGAATCGTGTCGGGTATGAACAAAAATCCAAAGTGATTCTTTCAATAACTTGATGGTCTTACCCAACAAGATAAGATTCAAGCTAAAACCTTCACATATTTACGGCGAAGGTGTATTATTGCCGATGCAGTTTTATATTAACGCTTTACATTCCTTAAGTAGTTATAAATTCTTTATTACTAGCTATCGGATGAAAATGGATAAGTTATGATGCTACCTCTGCAAAGGGATGTTTTTTCGAGTATCCTTAAAAATAAAACAAAAGCATTTGTTTTTTTGTTTTTTTATACGTTATCTCTTTACCTTATTTTGAGGGGTGGGGTGTTTTTTCAATATTTTACTGCTGCCTTTAATCCAGGTAATTGTTATGAATGCTCTATGAAAATTGACTATATAAAACAATTTTATTTTGCAGATGATACGTTTTTTTATTTTGCTCCTGCTTTTATTATCTCACTGGCGGCTTTATTTATTAAACGAAGACTTCAAAGTTATCTTTATCTATTGACTGTTATTTGGGTTACTTTAACTATAACGGACATGATTGTATCTTATATATATCAAAGATTAACTTTGAATGATTTTATACTTAATTTAATTTATAATTTGTCCGGGGCATTAATTCTGTCATTTATTTTATGTGCAACAAACTCTATTGTTAGTTATTTGCATAAGAGGAAGGGAGTGTCGATATTTTTATCCTGTATGGCGCCCTTTATTATATCAATAGTTATAACTTTGTCGCTTACTGTACTTGTTTATCTTGTATATGCGAGGCAACCTGTTGAGATCGAACTCGATGTTTCTGAAGGTGCTAATATTGCTTATGCTGGAACCACAAACAATGAGGATTCATTTGGATTCTTAAATGACAAACTAACTGGCACTCCAACCTATATGGATATTATGCGCAAAGGAGAATATGCTTATAATGATAAAAAAGGATTGAGTGCAGCGAATATATTTATCATTTCAGGTTGTATCCCTACGCCTAAACTTATTGGAAATCCTCCGATTGATAAAAACAAAACCATACTAAATGCTAAATCTATCGTATTGAAACAAGATTTTCCAATGATAGGTTATATTCAAGGTGATTCCGTAAATGTAGTGCCACATGGAGCCTCACAGTTGACGCTGACTAAAGATGATAAAGAATACATGTTGGCATCGCGTATAACCGAGTCAAAAATTGAATTTAAAACAAATAATGCTCAAACAGTTTCCGCCTTTACTTTTATGCCAATTCAAAAAGATGATTATATTAATGAGTATAGTTACAATATTATTGTGAATGATAAGAAGTATACAATAAAGAATTTAATTGAGCCAATGTCAAGGCTAGATGGAAATAAAAAAATGAAATGTGAGTATCAACAATTATCTGCTGATAATCATACCTATGAGGTTAAGGGGAAGTATTTGACTGGCATTCTAATTTCTATTATCCCTGATGATATAATTACCTTTAAGAAATCCCCAGTCATAACAATAAGTGCCGATTACGCTTTCTATAAAAAAACATATCCAAATATCGATAAAATATATGATGATATTAGTAATGGTAAGCTGATTTCTTTGAGGGGGGAAGGGCTTAGTCAAATAATTATAAACGGGAAAAAACAAGAAATTAGACCTGAATCGGAAGTGATTATTTCAAGTGGAAATCTCGTTGGACTTGTTAATAAAAACAAAAAGATAAAAATATATGGCACTGCTGATTTGTTGTTCGTGGATAATAAAATGTTAAATATAAGGAAAATAACATATCTTAAATCTAAATTGGAAATATTTGGCTCATCAATATTTGATTTTATAAAGTACTTGTTTAGTGCTGGGTTTATAGTATTAGTAGGTCGTTTCATATATTCCTACTTTCGCAATGAATCAAATGAGAATTTATTTGTTTAATATGGATGAAACTATTGATGATTTCAGTTAGTGGCACGGAGCACTTTATCATAATTGATTTAGCTCTGTGCCTTAACAATGCTCACAACAGGTTTAAGTTATTATAAATTCAATCAGCCTTAATTTCTCCATGTCGCACAACAACCCAATTGATATTGTTTTGTGTGTAAATCTTTGTCGACTTTGCATCACTGTGCGCCATTCGTCCTTGAGGAACGATGCCTTGCTGATCGAAGAGATGGGCTGCAAGAGCTCGAATTTTGTGGAAGGTTGCTCTTTCATCCAGTGGCATTTTGTCGCTGAGACTCAACTTGTCACGTACCTCAGAAAATGACCGGATCAAGTAATCAGGTGCAACTCGGGTCGGTTAGGAAACCTCTTTGCTGCATTTCATCTGCCTTTCTGGGATCCTGACAGTGTATTTACGGAGCATTGTTATCTATTTTCTATTGACCAAGATCACAACTTTACAAATTATTTAGATTTACATTAATTTACAGTGTCTAGGTGATCCCTTAGGTTTTAATAAAAATGAAGATTAAGTTATTGATGATAGCTGCAGTTTCCTTAGTTGTACTCAGCGGTTGTACAAATGACCCCAATAGTATGTGGAACAGTCGTTATGCTTTTAAATCAGTTGGTCAGGTAATGGCGATGTGTGATAGCGGTGATAAGGCGGCTTGTTACGCTGCCGCTGATATGCAAGGTCTTACGAATGGATTGAATGCGGCTAATCAGCAAATGCAGCAGCAACAAGCAGTGCAGCAGCAGCAAGCAGCACCGACTATGACTACGACAACCTGCAACCCTATGGGTAATAGCGTTGTGTGTAACACCTATTGATTTGTACTCCATTCAATAATGTCAATGCCGCCCCATAGAAATGTTCCTGTGGGGTTCTTCGGTTTTGGTTCTCCTCAAATAAATTCCCTTTTACAGCGTCCTGTTCTTCACAGTGATGAGGGCTGAAAAGCTCGATTGATTTTTCCTGCATGTAGCCCAGCCTGGTAGCAAAGCGAAAAGCCCGTCAGGGCTGACACGGCTTTAGCCGTTGTTCGCGTCTCAGGCGTGAGACTTGCACGTCATGGTGGCGTATAACTTTTTGTGATTAACGTTACATCGTGGAAAGGTTAGAGTAAGGAAAGTTGAATCAAGGGATGCTACTAAAACGGAGAGAAGGTCAGGATAAATTCAACGCGAATACGCGAAAGCCATTCCCCAAAACTAAAATTAACTATATGTAAAACAAAAGGATGCTAGCATAGTGTTTGGTATCGATTTTAGATTTCTTGGGGTTATATTTCCAATGAATTCAATATAGTAGATATTTTTTGTTAATGTACTGCTGCGCCATATGCAGTGGTTCGAAGCCGCAGACCTGATCGTTAAAGGCACCGAAGGCGCAATCGCTGCCAAGACCGTGACCTATGACTTTGAACGTCTGATGGAAGGCGCTAAGCTGCTGAAATGTAGCGAGTTTGGCGACGCGATCATCGCGAACATGTAATCCACTTGATGGGTTAAACAATAACGGGAGCCTCGGAGCTCCCGTTTTTTTATTATGTGTTTTCTGACGGTTATCAAAATTAATTATCAAAAAAGGGTGTGATGATGACGATGAGCAGGAAAACTTTTTTTATTGAAACACAAAATATCAATGAGCAAATGGGTGAGTTTTTGAACTTCACTTGGGCAAGTTATGCTGGGCTCCGAGAAATGTGGTGGCAGGTTAAAGGTTTTACACATTGTTTCCCCGAGATGAATAATAAAATTTTAAAAGAAAAATTTTTGACAGGTTTGGAAATACCCGGTGGAATTGATCTAGAATCAGTTTGTTTAAGCCAGGAATGGGATGCACATGTACACCGTTTTAGTAAATCACTCATCTTTGAGGCTTGCACTATGTATGAAGCTTGGGCCGAAAAAATATGTGATTACGTGCTACCAGGAGATGAGAAAGCAAGAAAATCACTTCAGTTTCCCACTACGAACGGAAGTGACGGATATATGAAGGTTGTTAACAAGGTCAATTTGAATGCCTCAGGATTTATAAAAAATAATTTTTTCGGTATTGTTTCTTCTAATAAAATGAATCGGTGGGTTAGGATTAACGATTTCCTAATAATGTACCGATACTTCAAAGAACTCAGAAATTCATTCATACACGGTTCAGGGAATGTCAACCAAGAAATAATAGATTGTTATAGTGAGGTTGAATCTATGCATAATGCTCGTGGGCAATTGACAAAATTCCCTATAAATTTATCTCGGCCCACGATAGACAGCAAAATCATAATTCCCATAAGGGATTCTGTAATTTTTTATAGTTACATTAAATATATTATAATTACTTTCGATGCGGCCCTTTGTGTTTCATTGAGCTCAGAAAATTATATGAGTCATCGAATAAAAGAATATATAAACTCTAATAAAAAACAAGTGTATCATATTCCTCATAATACTTCCAAAAAGGAAAGGGTGGTAAAGAAAATATTATCAGGATCATTCTTCCCATTTAGTTCTAGTATAGATCCTATTGTCGATTGGTTGGTTCAACGGAACCTGGTTATTCGTTAAATAAACTACTTGCTCGTTCGATATGGCTCCAATCTTTACCTCTATCATCATGATATCTAGCTGTTTGCTGGGGTGATTTATGCCCCAGAAAACTTTGAGTATTTACTCCTTGTACATCATACAGCCGCTCGGCTAAACACCGTTGTTTATGGAAAGTTGCTGGCGTGCCATCCCCCCAATTAATCTCTGCTTTATCCCGCGCTTTACTAAAATTTGTTGTTATTGGGTTAGACTTCACTTGTGAACCACGTTCAGCCATTGAGGTCGCACGGAAGAAATGAACTAAATAAGAGCTCACCACATTATCACGGCAACGCGCAACTACATCCCTCAAACTCCAGTCAATCGCGTTAAGTCTTAGGGATAGGGGGATCGCCAGCTTGCTTCCCGTCTTCTCCTGAACGACATGAAGATGGTCATCCCAAATATCGCTGTACTTCATATTCGAAATATCACCGAGGCGCTGACCAGTAACGAGCGCCAATAGCATTGCATTGCCCATATACTGATGGCGGACGTCAGCTATCGCGAAAATCTTTTGCCATTCATCGAGGTTTAAACGCTGTCTGGCGATTCGGCGGCGAGGCTGTTTAGTAGCAAGAGCTGGATTATATCCAGGCGTCACCTCACACATAATGTTGTGCTTCTTTGAACACATCAATTAACACTGAGCGTATGACCTGAGCCATTCTCGGCTGGCCCTCTGCAACATAGGACTACTGACCCTTGCAGCGGTCATTATAGTATCTGTCTGTTAGCTGTTGAGCCTTATGTCCCAGTAAATCCTTCATGCTTATGCCCTGCGCTTTATAAAGCCGTTCCAGGGCGGTCGACGTCGCTGGCGGATGGCTGGTGTGATTAGAATGATCAATCCGCCGCAGACTGATTCACTGAACATACCAGGGTGGCATGATCCCACCATGGGTTGCTGTTCACGCGGGTCGCAAGTACATCAAATTGCGCCTCCCTGAGCTCATTGATTAAGGCCGGGAGTGGTCTCAGCGTTCGCCAGGGCTGACCATTTTTGAGTAAATGATGCTTCGCAGCGTGATATGTCGCTCTGTCTTCAGGGTAACGAGGGGTTCCACACATGGAGCCGACGACAAATCGTCCTCCGGGTTTGAGTAATCTTCTCACCTCCGCAAAGCAGCGGGTGCGGGCATCATCAATCAGGCAATGCAAACAACTACCATCAATAATGAGCTCAAACGTGGCATCCTGACATTGATGGATATCACCGACATGACCGACAAGAAAGTGTGCTGAAAGACCGACGCGCAGAAAACGCTCTTCTGCCCATCTGATGGCGGTTTCTGATAAATCTATCCCCCACACAGCAAATCCCTGTTCGGCAAGATACTGGGCGGCCATGGCTCCGTTCCCACACCCCAATTCAAGTATCGGCGCGCCGGGATGAGGAAGGTAGTGATGTAAGTTGAGCCAGTGAAAGATCTGTTCCTGCTGTTTTTTGGCCCTGAGATAACCGTCCCCAGCCCAGGCGGTAGCGCCATTAGCCCGCAGTTGCCGATATGTTTGTTCATAGGGATTCATAGTGAAAATGCCTTTTTGTCAGCGGCCATAGTCGCCAGTTTATATGCCATAGGGCTATGGGATGAAGCGTTTGTGTGGCGAAAACAGCATGCGCGGCATGCAGTAACAGGGCTGTATCCGGCATAAAGTCGAGATTGTTGGCGAGTGACACCAGACGCTGTCGTTATAAAACCCGTAGCGCAGGGCCGGTTTTGCACGAACCCTGAAGTCCCCTGATGAACGATGAGGCCTCTCTCTGATAAGTCACCTCACATCCGGCAAACCTGTGTTATTTTACGCTCGTAGCGTCCGCGTGTTCCTTGCGCAAAAAACGGGCCGGCACTCAAGAATGCCCAATATGTGACATCCGGCCGGAGTGTGCGGATTTAAGAACCGTCTTCAGCAGTACGCGACGCCGTTCGGCGTGCTTTCCTGATAGCCTGATCGTACTGCCAGGTGGATACCAGACATATCAGTAAGACTGGTAACATCATCAGGCCCAGCAGCTTCCAGCCCAGCAATGCCAGCATCACACCCGCCCCTGATGTGGCGATCGCGGAGAAAATAAAGCGGCTGGTTTCGGCCAGACCCTGCGCTTTTTTTCGCTCATGATCACGATAAGAGAGACTGAGCAGCGTAGAGCCCCCCACAAACATAAAGTTCCATCCGACCCCCACCAGAAGCAGACTTAAGCTGTATGCCAGCATCGTTTCCCCGGTCAGGTTAACCACGATAGCTGACATGTTGAGAGCGATCCCGCTATATAACAGTACGGTGAGCCCCACCTTTCGTATCAGGAGACCGGTAAACAGCGAAGGGACATACATTCCCAGCAGATGCAGCTGAATGACCAGGGCACCATCATTCATTGAATGGTGGTGCGTCACGGAGAGCGGGGCCGCCGTCATGAGAAACAGCATCACCAGGGAGCCAACAACCAGGTGAAACCAGGCGGTGCGATAATCCGGGCGTTTCATTAATTCCCGACTGGTCGGTGACCGTTCTGAAGGCGCAGCGGTGTCCGGAGTAGGGGAATATTTTTTCGCATGACCGAAGAACAGGGCCAGATTAAGTGCAGACAGAATACCCAGCGCGGCCACCACGAGATAAACGCCGGCAAAGCGAGGTAGCCCCGGGACATCCCGCGCAACAATCGTCAACAGCGGCCCCAGGATTGCCGCTACAACACCGCCAACCATGACCAGAGAGATAGACTGCCCCTTCACTTCCGGCGGGGAGTGATCGGCGGCAACCAGACGATAGTACTGGCTGAAAGCCTGATAGACGCCAACAAGAAAGCAGCCGGTGCAAAAAAGTAAAAAACTGCCCTTCAGCACAGCGAGAAAAGACAATAATCCACCGGCGGTACCGCATCCAGACCCCAACATAAACGCGAGTTTCTCGTTTCCCCGCCCGATCATGCCGGCAGCAAACAGACTCGAGAACGCGCCGGCAACAGTGATGAGCGCAAATGGCACGGTGGCCAGTTCATCCGACGGGGCCAGCTGATAGCCCACCAGAGTGGCAATTGTCAGGTCAACAGAGACCGCACAGGTAAAAAACAGATTACTGACCGCAAGGATAACGGGGATGCGGCCTGGTATGTATCGCATGATGCCCTCCTGGAGGGATGAACTGAACGGAAGTAAAGCGCAAGCATCCTCCGTTAAATGCTGCATTAACTGTTCCAGGCTGATGCCGGGAGGAACTTTTCCCCGCACATTGCGTTTATAAGCCGCAACGTCTTCCTGTGATGTCTCGATATGTTCACCGACAGACAATAAAACTCGCCGTAATCAAGCGGCAGCTCCTGAGCATAAATCGCATGGCGTGGACAGGGAAGAGCAAAGAGCAGCGGTTGCCGGCGGGCGTCTCTTTTAACGCGAAGGTTCCGGTGTGCATTTTTTGAGCTTCCATCCGTTATCCCTTCACTCAGTCCGCTATAGGTATTGCCTCTCCATTGCCTGAGCAATAAATAAAGCAATATGGATGCCATAAAAAATGCGGATTTGACCCGTTATTCATGGCGCTCCTGCACCGTCCGCAAGCAAAGTTATCATTCTCGGGGCAACGCGCTTAATGACACAACGTTATTATTAATTATGAAATAGATAAATTATTTACCGATCGGGATTTAAATTAAAAAAGTCATTGGCAGCTCGCGGCGGCCTTATCATAAAGTTCAGCCGTAATACAATGTATCCGAAGCCAACCGGTTTAGCGGTCATTATCCTTCCCCTGCGTTCCAGCCTCAACCAATGACGGCATGCTCAGTCAGGCCTTGAATGAGTATGGTCAACTCCTGCGGGAAATCATGTTGAGCTCTACCGCATTTAAGGACGAAATATGCCGGATGTTTACGAACACCCTGAAAGCGCTTCTCGTAACGAAGCGGCGCAACGCTGTGTCTGTCGCATCATGATCGCATCGATCGCGCAGGCCGCAGAGAAAACGCAGAGCATCCTCCTGCAATAGCGTTCTGCCGGAGTTAAAGGCAGTGATTTTTTTGCAGGCTGCAAGAGTCAATAACATAAAATACGGGAATGAAATTCGGAATATTTATCATCGCTGGTTCCGAAATAGACTTCATCGTCATCGATGTGATTAAAGTAGCAGCAAATAGGGCAAAATTTGTAAGATATAAAATTTAATCAATTGATTTTTAAGGTATCAGCAAAATTTTGTGACAAGAATAAAATGTTACTATAAAGTAAAATTTAGTGTATTCACTGTTCTGTTGTATCACGAATACTTCTGAAAAAAGGGGCTGGATCCGGCGGGAAATTGACGCTGCCAGTGAGTGCCTGTCAGATAGCACCGTATTTGTCGACTCACTATATCGGGATCATTCCCGCTGATCTTACCGGGGTGCAGAGGCGCCCTTGCAGCTGACAGGATGTATCCTCATGCAACAAATCGCTTTTTATATTCTTATCGCCAGCCTGACCATCGCCAGCCCCGGCCCGGGCGTTTTGTTCACCCTGACGAACACGCTCAACTATAACTTGCGCCATGCCATGGCCGGGATCATTGGTGTCGCCGCCGGAATGGGGGTGATATCGATCGTCGCGGCCAGCAGCATTGGGGCGATCATTACCACCTCCTGGCTGGCCCTGCTGGCAGTGAAAATCATCGGGGCCGCTTACCTGATTTATCTCGGCAGCAAATTATTCCGTTCAGTACCCCGGGCGATGAACAATAACGCGGCCACAGCGGGAAGCGATGTCGCGCCGTCCACCGGTAAAAGCTTCCGCCAGGGGATGCTGGTTTCTCTGCTGAACCCTAAAGCCATCGTCTTTTTTATGGCCCTGTTCCCGCAGTTCATTAACCCGCAGCAGCCATTTGCCCCCCAGTTTTCGATACTCTCGGCTATTTTCTGTCTTTTGGTGATCGTCATCCACTCGCTTTACGGATTTTTCGCACACTCCGTAAAGATGAAGATGTCTTCCGGTCATCTCTTCAGTAAACTCAATAAAACCGGTGGGGTGGTGTTCATGTGTTTTGCTGCAGGCCTCATCATTTCCGCTCTGCAGCCTTACATCTGAACCTCTGCTCCCTTATCGCCCAGGGCGTCGTGAACATGGATATTTTGTTGGCTATCGCTGATGACCCTGCGATCCATCTTGTTGACCACCTCCCATTGAATATCCCGGCCTGGTGGGGGGAGAATGCTGGACTCATCGTGACAAACCTGGCTATCCGCAGAAACCAGGGCGATAACGTTTCTGAACATATCTCGCTGACCCTGGCCGTATGCCGTGATGCCGGAATTTATTAAACCGGGTACACCGACACAGAATAGTGACACCTGAAAAGCTGCGGCTGATGACCAGGAAGGCGCAATGATCAACAATAAGGTGGAGCGAAAACAGAGTAGTGATAATACCTGCTCAGGTATTTGCTATCATCCCCACATGAACACGTGAATGTTGTCTATGACGGCAAAACAGCAGCAATGAAAATCCTGTCAGAAGGGAAGCCCTTAGAGGGCTGCGCCAGCTACATAAGATAAAATTGACGGCAGGTCGCCAGGATGTTCTGAAATACAGGTGATAAATGTTTCAAAAAAAACCGTTTCTCCTCCCTCTGCTTATTGCGCTCTACTCCGGAGGAGCTATCCTGACAACTATTCTTCTCCTTGCCGGTATCTATTTCTTTCAAAAGAAAGAAATAGAAGATTCTCTCCGTGAGAGCAACCTGGCTTACGCGATGAAAATTGCGGATACCACAGACCGATATCTGGCCATGGCCCAGCGTGAATTAGCCTGGACAGCGTCTGAGTTACAGAGCACCGATGCATCCGTGGCCAGGGATGAGGTCGAGCGTCTGCGGATCCGGTCAGCGGTATTTAACTCGGTTGGGGTGGTTGATGCGAAGGCGGTGATTGTTGCCACGTCACCTTACTTGCCCGCACTGACAGGCGTCAGAGTACATTCCGAAGCAAGCCAGGCTGCTCTGGTTGCGCGAAAACCACTGATTTCTGGTCCGTTCACGTCGATTGCCGGAAATGACATGATAATGCTCTCGCATCCACTCCGTTCGCCAGATGGTCACTATCTGGGGTATCTCGGCGGCAGCATTTATCTGAAAAAACAGAGTATGCTCAGCGATCTTATTGGCCTTCATTTTTATAAAGATAATGTCTCTGTCACTATTGTCGATCGCGATGGCAAGGTTATATTCAATACTGTTCCCACGATGACCCGCTCGCCCGTCAATCTCACGCCGCAATTGAAAACGTATATGAGCAACAACTTAAACGGTTCTTTTGTCGGACGAGATTATTTGGTTGGCTATGCGGGTCTTAAGAAATCTGACTGGAATATTATTGTGTCGACGCCGTCAGAGGTCGTCACCAGTATGTTGCTCAATACTGTGAAGAAAATTTCCGGACTGGTGCTGGCGATACTGTTCTTTATTACTACAGGGGTGGCTTTTCTTTCTTCCCGTATCGCAAAACCGCTGGAGCAGCTTGCGCGGCTGGTTCAGGCCAATGACAGTCTCATGTCGCCAGAGAAACTCTCTTCGATCAGGGCCTGGTACCAGGAGGCGTATTTACTCAGAGATGCGATGGAAAAACGTTTTCGTTTAGTCTCTGCACAATTTGCAGCGCTCAGTGATGAGGCGATGACAGATCCTTTGACGGGTTTATATAACCGGCGTGGTTTCTATGAGCAATTAACGTATATCAAGAACCTTAAAAATCAGTGCGCAATCGCAGTAGATATCGATCATTTTAAAACGATTAACGATCGTTTCGGGCACAGTGCGGGGGATACCGTGCTGGTTCATACCGCGGATTTGCTCAGACTGACATGTCGAAAAGAGGATGTTATCAGCCGCTTTGGGGGCGAGGAGTTCGTTATCCTTTTGGCGGAAACCACGCTCGCCGAGTCTGCTGCGATAGCCGAACGGATCCGCCAGGTCATATCGGATACCGAGTTCTCTGAGGCCGGACACCTTACGGTCTCGATCGGTGTGGCGGGGCTAAAAGATTATGAGGGTGACTACGAGCGGCTTCTCATGGAAGCTGATTCCGCGTTATATCAAGCGAAACGACAAGGACGAAACAGAGTCGTGGTCAGTGGGCATAGCCAATAGCCAGGATTGTCAGAAGGTAATGCTCTCAAGTGGTGAGTGTTCGTTTGTTTCTTAATGAACACAGCGTTGCTGGCCCGGACTTTTTCCGACGCATGTCCAGTAATACCGTCGGTGAATCGGGTAAAAGCCTGCGGACGCCATGTTGGTTTCCAACGTCTTTAAATCCGACATGTCGCGGATGTTTACGCATATCCTGAGAGTGGTTTTCAGACCGGAACCGGCGCAACGTTCCGTCTGCATCACCCTTGACCTTGCCCCATTTCGAAATGGAATTCTGCCATGCTTCCCTCGACCTGTAAGGCCGCCGTCTTCCATAAACCAGCTCGCCTTCCGGCGATGCAATCTGGCACAGCCGCCAACATTCCCGCTATAATCGCAGAAATTTCTCAACGGGTTCAGAGACGAAATGACAAAACTCACCTTACAAGAGCAGCTGCTGAAAGCCGGGTTAGTGACCAGCAAAAAGGTCGCTAAAGTGCAAAGAACGGCCAAAAAATCACGGGTTCAGGCACGTGAAGCGCGAGAAGCGGTGGAAGAAAACAAAAAAGCGCAGCTCGAGCGTGATAAGCAGCTGGGTGAACAGCAAAAGCAGGCCGCTTTAGCCAAAGAATATAAAGCCCAGGTGAAGCAGCTTATTGAAATGAACCGGATTGTTCCGGCAAAAGGCGACATTGGCTTTAACTTTACCGACAACAACCTCATCAAGAAAATTTTTGTCGATAAGCTGATTCAGGCTCAACTGATTAGCGGCCGTCTGGCGATCGCGCGTCTGGTGCCAGACAGCAGCGGCGAGAGCGTATACGCGATTATTCCGGCTAACGTCGCAGATAAGATTGCGCAGCGCGATGCGGACAGCATTGTGTTACACAGCGCGCTCAGTCAGGAAGAGCAGGATGAAGACGATCCGTATGCTGACTTCAAAGTACCTGATGATTTAATGTGGTAGCTGGCCTTGCCGCTCGTCATCTGTCGCTGTGGATAGCCGCGTCAATGAAAAGGGATGAATGCATCGTCTCGCTGCGAAAATATCGCCCCCTCAAAGGATGAATCAATGATGATGTTCCGCCCCATGCGCGAAGAAGAATATCCGGCATATCTGGAATACTTTATTACGGATTATGCGCGTGAAATTGCCGCCAACTATCGGCTTAGCGCAGAGGATTCACTGACAAAAGCGACGCGTGAAATCGCCGAGGATCTTCCTGAGGGGGTGAATACCCCCGGGCAGGTTTTGCTGTCTCTTTTTAGCCAATCAGACAATCGCGACGAGCACGTCGGCTACCTCTGGTACAAACCCGATACCGCCGCGCGAACCGTGTTCATCTTTGATTTTTATATCTTCAACGCCTGTCAGGGGCAGGGGCTGGGCACGCAGGCGCTACGCGCTTTTGAGCGGGAGATGCGGGACCAGGGGATCGAACAGATTCGACTTCGCGTGGCCGGAGATAACCAACGCGCCCGCCACGTCTACGAGTCCACCGGCTTTTGGGTGACGGGAATCAATATGAGTAAGACGTTATCCGATTAACGCCCGCGGAGACAGCGTTCCGACGGGCTGCACGGCGGTTAAAGGGAGAGATGAACGCACGGCACCTCAGGCTTTCTGTGCGGTCGTATTGCGCGCTGTTCGGTCCGGCCAGGGGGATAGCGATCCGAACGCCTGACCCGGACTTTCTTTCAGCGCGCTGGCTCCGCCAGCGTTATTTCGCCAGCAGCTCCTTGCGGACGATCTCTGCGCCGGCACTTAGCGCATTGAGCTTGCCTCTGGCGACCTGACGAGACAGGGGCGCCATCCCGCAGTTGGTCGAAGGATAAAGCTTATCGGCATCGACAAACTCAAGCGCTTTACGTAGCGTACCGGCGACCTCTTCCGGCGTCTCAATCGCCTGGGTTGCCACGTCAATCGCTCCCACCATCACCTTTTTGCCGCGAATCAGCTCCAGCAGATCCATGGGGACACGCGAGTTATGACACTCCAGCGAGATGATATCGATATTCGATGTTTGCAGCCTTGGGAACGCCTCTTCATACTGGCGCCACTCTGATCCCAGCGTCTTTTTCCAGTCAGTATTGGCTTTGATGCCATATCCATAGCAGATATGTACCGCCGTTTCACATTTTAGTCCTTCAATGGCTCTTTCTAACGCGGCGATCCCCCAGTCATTCACCTCATCAAAAAAGACATTAAATGCCGGTTCATCAAACTGGATAATATCGACACCCGCCGCCTCTAATTCTTTCGCTTCCTGATTGAGAATTTTGGCGAATTCCCAGGCCAGCTTTTCACGGCTTTTATAGTGGTTATCATAGAGGGTATCGATCATCGTCATCGGTCCTGGCAGAGCCCATTTAATAGGTTGTCTGGTCAGCTGACGTAAAAACCGGGCATCTTCAACGAAAACGGGCTTCTGACGCGCCACTTCACCCACGACCGTCGGCACGCTCGCCTCATAGCGATTGCGAATTTTCACCACCTCGCGTTTCTCAAAATCGACGCCGCTGAGATGCTCAATAAAGGTGGTGACAAAGTGCTGGCGCGTTTGTTCGCCATCGCTGACAATGTCAATTCCTGCGCGTAACTGATCATACAGCGACAAGCTTAGCGCATCTTTTTTCCCTTCAATTAATTCCTGGTCGTGTAATTTCCACGGAGACCATAGTTTCTCAGGCTCTGCCAGCCAGGAAGGTTTAGGTAAGCTGCCAGCCGTCGACGTGGGTAATAATTTTTTCATAATAGAAAACCTTGTATGTTCGGTAAATTAAAGCGCGTAGCCAGCAGACCATTTCTCAAGAATATTCTGGTAAGGCTTGATAAAATGCTCTTCAGTAAATTTTCCCTGTTCAATCGCCAGTTGGCTGCGTTCTTCCCGATCATAAACAATTTTAGTTAATGAATGATCCTGGTGATTCAGGTTCGGTTGATAATATTGCCCTGCGGCGGCGTTGGCATTATAAATTTCAGGCCGATAAATCTTCTGGAACGTCTCCATTGTACTGATGGTACTGATAAGCTCAAGATTAGTGTAATCACTAAGCAAGTCACCAGAAAAATAAAATGCTAACGGCGCAACGCTATTCTGCGGCATAAAATAGCGAACCTTTAATCCCATTCTGGAAAAATATTGTTCAGTCAACGACGAGCCATTTTGCTGGTATTCGATACCCAGTACCGGATGCTGATTTCCCGTGCGCTGATAGGTGTCTTTGCTCGATACGCTAAGGCAGATTACCGGCGGTTTGTTAAAGTTCTGCTGGTATACCGTTGAATTAACGAAGTGTTTAAAGATATTTCCATGTAATTCACCAAAACCATCCGGGATGCTAAAGGCGGATTGCTGTTGGTTATGCTCTAACAGTCGCACGCTAAAATCATAATCGCGTACGTAAGAGGAGAAATTATTCCCGGCGAGACCGTCAATACGTTCGTGCGTTTTTTTATCGAGAATGTTCGTTTTTAATATCTCAATGACCGGAAAGCTGCCGCTGCGGTGCTGGTCAGTGAGTGTCATTTCAACTGAAATAATTTCAAGCTCAACAGAATAACGATCGCTTTTCGGGTTATCCCAGTACGCCAGCGCATTAAAACGATTGTCAATCATCGTCAGCGTGTTACGCAAGTTCTCCTCGCGATTTTCCCCTCTGGCCAGATTCGCGAAGTTGGTTGTAATTCGCGTATTTTCAGCGGGGTTATAATGCGCGTCAAAACGACTACGTTTAATAGTAAAAGCAAAATCTTTATTCATCGCGATGGTGCACCCTAAGTTCTGATATGAAAACTGAAGTTATTCCCTGAATCCCAGCATATCCTTTCTTTTTATCTGGTTATTTCATTCAGCGATCATCATATTGTCTCTGATTAATAGAGCATATTTTATGCCAGAGTCCCTGGAGGAGTGAAAGCGACATAATTTCATTACAACATGAGTCATCTTCATGGTCGACGAGCAAACCCATGGCAGCAAGGCTGACGAAGTGCCGGAGCATCACTGCGGATAGCCGGCGGTCAGAGTGCAGCTTCTCGGGCGAAGTAGGTGAGTTGCAGGGCTGAGCAACCCGGAGAGTAGAGTCTCAATCACAAATGTGTTTAGATATTTGCTTCTGAAATCCGGTGACCAACATGATGAATCCACAAGAAAATATTGTCAGTCAGTTCAGTACACTTTCCCCTGAGTTACAGCGGGCTGCGGAGTTCTGTCTGCAAAACGTGAATATACTGGTTGTGCAATCTATGCGAGCGTTCGCGGCACAAGCCGGGGTGAAGCCCGCCACGCTGCTGCGTCTGGCGCAGCGTCTCGGATTTAGCGGCTGGGGAGAGCTGAAAGATGCCTTTATTGACGATCTCGGCTTACGCAATGATACATATGTATCTAAAGCAAAAAAGCTCGTTGCCAAAGATACGCAATCGAATCTGTATGAGGAAGTCTTTCAGGCGCATCAGGCGAATCTGGTCTTCACCGGGAGTGAAAATCAGCAGGCGATGCCGCGAGCCGTCACGCTGCTGGATGAGGCGGACAACGTCTATATCTGCGGGTTTCGCGCCAGCTTCCCGATTGCCTGGTCGTTGTATTACGTCTACCGCTTATTCAACCGTCGGGTGTCATTGATTGATGGCCTGGCAAGCAACATTGAAGTGTTTACCCGTGAACTAACCGCTCGCGATTGTGTTCTGCTCACCAGTTTTGCCCCCTATTCACGAGAGTCCCTGGATGTCCTGCATGCGGCACAGCGGGCTGGTGCTCGCATTATCGCCATCACCGACTCACCGGTCTCCCCTTTAGCTCAGGCTGCGGAGTGTACATTGTTGTTTTCAATTGACAGCCCTTCATTTTTCCCGTCGGTCGTCTCCGGGATGGGGCTGGCGGAATGCCTGCTGGCGATGCTGGTGGCGCGTCACGGCAACGAGGCGGTCAGCAAAATCGAGAGCGCCGAGCGTTATCTGATCGACTCTGGCGCGTATGTGGTCCCCGGCAAATCCGGATAAATGAAGCATTTGTCTCTGTGATAAGAAAATTAAATACATGTGTATCATAATTGCGTTGACGTGATTCAAATGAATCCTGCAAGATAATCCTCATAGTACGCAATAGCGTTTTCAGGAGCAGGAACAGAGCATGAGTCAGATCATTCATCGCAGCTTACGCCACACCCCCGCCGTCGCGGCGAGCGCGCAAGGTGTTTACATCACCGATGCCAGCGGCAAACGTTATCTTGATGCCTGTGGCGGAGCCGCCGTCTCATGCCTTGGGCATGGGCATCCTGACGTGCTGGCCGCCTTGCATCGACAGATCGATCGGTTAGCCTATGCGCATACCAGTTTCTTTACCAGCGATACCGTTGAGCAACTGGCGGAGCAGTTGACTCGCCAGGCGCCGGGAGACCTTAACTACGTCTATTTCGTCTCCGGGGGCTCCGAAGCGGTCGAAACCGCATTGAAACTGGCGCGCCAGTATTTTGTCGAAATCGGTCAGCCGGAGCGCACCAAATTTATGGCCCGCAAGCAGAGCTACCATGGCAATACGCTGGGAGCATTGGCCGTGGGAGGAAATGAATGGCGTCGCCGTCAATTCGCACCGTTGCTGATCGATGTGATTCGCGTCGCCGCCTGCAATGAATATCGCGATCGGCGCGAGGATGAGAGCCAGCAGCAGTATACCGATCGTTTGCTGCTGGAACTGGAGCAGGCAATGATTGAGGCCGGCCCGGAAACTATCATCGGTTTCTGTGCAGAAACGGTGGTCGGCGCGACAACCGGCGCGACCCCACCGACCCCGGGTTATCTGCGCGGCGTGCGTCAACTGTGCGATAAATACGGCATTTTGTATATTGCCGATGAAGTGATGTGCGGCATGGGACGTACAGGCACGCTGCACGCTTTCGAGCAGGATGATGTTGTCCCGGATCTGGTGACCATCGCAAAAGGTTTGGGGGGCGGATATCAGCCGATCGGCGCGGTACTGGCCGGTGAGAAGATTATGGCCGCACTTCAGGCTGGTAGCGGTCTGTTCCAGCATGGACATACCTACATCTGTCACGCCACTGCCGCCGCCGCGGCATTGGCGGTCCAGCAGGTTATCGAGCGTGACAATCTGCTGGAAGCGGTGAAACAACAGGGTCATTACTTACAAAGCGCGCTGCGTGATGTGCTGGGTGCGCTACCGCATGTCGGTGACACCCGCGGACGAGGCCTGTTTGCCGGTGTTGAGTTGGTCCATGATAAAGGGGACAAAACTCCGTTCGATCCCGCATTAAAGCTGCATGCGGCAATCAAGGCCAACTGTTTGTCCCGTGGCCTGATGGTCTATCCGATGGGAGGAACCATTGATGGGCAATATGGCGATCATATCCTGATAGCCCCGCCGTTTATCATTACCCCGCCGCAGCTTGATTTTGTGGTAGATACGCTGCACCAGGTCATTCGTGAAGAAACGCACAAGTTAGCGAGGCCAGCATGATTAATCGCTTACCGCCGCTGGCCGAACAGGAGTGGGATGAATATCAGCGTCCGCTGGCGGAGGAGATCATCAACGGCCCCCGTGGTGCGCTGTTACCGCCCTTTGAACCGTTGCTGCGTAGCCCTGAATTGATGGCTCACGCACAGCGGATGGGGGAGTACCTGCGTTATCGCAGCGCACTCGGACAACGGTTGTCTGAACTGGCCATTCTTATGACCGCGCGCCATTGGTCCCAGCCGGTGGAATGGGCGATTCATGCGCCCATTGCCCGCGAGAAGGGAATTTCAGCCGCTGCGGTACAGGCTATTAATGAATGCCGTCTACCGCTGGATTTACAAGCGGATGAGTGGGTGGTTTATCATTTCTGCCAGCAGCTACACCAGGAGAAAAAAATCCGCGATGATACCTGGCAACACGCCATAGCGCTTTGGGGAGAAAAGGGCGTGGTGGATTTGATGGGAATTAACGGCTATTACAGCTTACTTTCTATGCTTATGAACGGTGCACAGACGCCAGTACCCGATACCGGGGATGAGATTATTCCCGCTTAAATAATTGACTGACAAACAGGAGTCTATTTTTTCTTCATTCCTCTTGGCAGGCATAATTTGTCATGGAATACACACATCAGTTGTTAGCCTTTCAGCGGGCGCAGCACCTGTTTTGTTATATATATTTTCTCATCGACGTTGAGGTTTATTATGTCTACTTTACTTAGCAAATTAAAAATCACATTGGCTCTGGTCGCGTTTTCCACCAGTTTCCTGGCCGCAGCCCAGGATAAAATTACGGTGGGTGTTGATACGGCATTTGTTCCCTTTGAATTTAAACAAGGTGATAAATACGTGGGCTTTGATATCGACCTGTGGGATGCGATTGCCAAAAAAATGAATATAAGCTACGAATTACGCCCCATGGATTTCGGTGGGTTAATTCCTGGCTTGCAATCGCGTAATTTAGATGTAGCTATGGCGGGGATTACCATTACCGATGCGCGAAAACAGGTTGTCGACTTTAGCGATGGATATTATAACGCTGATTTATTAATGGCGGTGAAGACAGGTAATAATAGCATCACCCGCTTCAGCGATCTGGCGGGCAAGAAAGTAGGGCTTAAACAAGGCACCGCCGCCGCGACCTTTATGAAATCAAAATACAAAGCTAACTATATTGAATTTCCGAACATCGACAATGCCTATCTCGATCTGCAGGCAGGGAACCTCGACGCCGTGGTACATGACTCGCCGAACGTGCTCTATTACGTAAAAACGGCGGGCGGTGGGAAAGTTAAATCTACAGGGGAAAGCGATAGCATTTTGCCACAGCAGTATGGCTTCGCGATGCAGAAAAACAGCAGCCTGACACCAAAAATAAATGCCGCACTTGAGGCATTACGCGCAGATGGTACCTATAGCAAAATTTATGTGAAGTGGTTCGATAAACAACCGAAATAACATCTTCTGGCCGAAGAAATTCGGCCCATACTCCATCTGAACTGGTTTTATTATGAATTTTGATAGTCATTATATATGGCAATCCCTGCCACTGTTGTTGCAGGGGTTGCAACTGACATTGATTATTTCACTGTCAGGTCTGTTGGGCGGTTTTATTATTGGTTTGTTCGCCGGGACCTGCCGGGCTTTTGGTGGTCGCATAGCGAAAACGCTATCGTTAGTGTTTATTGAATTAATTCGTGGTACGCCGATCATGGTACAGGTGATGTTTATTTATTTCGCATTACCGATGATATTGCCTGTGCGTATCGAACCCGTTACTGCCGCGATTGCGACGATTGTAATTAACTCCGGTGCCTATATTGCCGAAATAACGCGTGGAGCAATATTATCGATCAATAAAGGTTTTAAAGAAGCCAGCCTGGCAATGGGATTATCCCAACGCAGCACCGTGTGGCATGTGATTATGCCTCTGGCATTGCGGCGTATGATTCCAGCGCTGGGTAACCAATGGATTATCAGTATTAAAGATACTTCGTTGTTCATTGTCATCGGTGTAGCTGAGTTAACGCGGCAAGGACAGGAAATTATTGCCGGCAACTTTCGTGCCCTGGAAGTGTGGACGGCAGTAGCGTTGATTTATCTGATGGTGACGTTGTGCCTGAGTTTTCTGCTGAAGCAACTAGAGAAAAGGATCCATATTTTATGAGCATGGTTGAATTTAGCGCAGTATCTAAAAGCTTCGGCACGACGCCCGTGCTGCATGATATCAATCTGAAAATTGAAGCCGGAGAAGTGGTGGTGATTATCGGACCTTCGGGGTCGGGTAAATCGACGCTGCTACGCTGTATCAATAAACTGGAGGCAATTAGCTCTGGTACGCTGCTGGTGGCGGGGATGCATATTACCGATCCGCACGCCAGCGAATGTGATATCCGCCGTGAAGCAGGCATGGTGTTCCAGCAATTCCATCTCTTTCCGCATTTAACCGCGCTGGAGAATGTGATGTTTGGCCCCATTCGGGTGCGTAAACAGAGTAAAGCAGCGGCGCGCGAACAGGCGCTGGCATTGCTGGATCGCGTCGGCCTGAAGGACCGAGCTAATCACTATCCATCGGAGTTATCCGGCGGCCAACAGCAGCGCGTGGCGATTGCGCGTGCGCTGGCGGTGAAGCCGAAAATGATGCTGTTCGATGAACCTACTTCCGCGCTTGACCCTGAATTGCGTCATGAAGTGTTAAAGGTTATGCGCTCGCTGGCTGATGAAGGGATGACTATGGTCATTGTCACGCACGAAATTGGCTTTGCGCGTGACGTGGCATCGCGCTTGATCTTTATTGACAGGGGAACCATTGCCGAGGATGGATCACCTGATATGCTGCTAAACGCGAGCAGTAATCCGCGCCTGAAAGAATTTTTGCAACACGTATCCTGAATAGAAGTGAATGATAACAATATGAAAAAAATCACAATTAGTGGATCTTCGTTTGCCGTTGGTCAACGCCTGGGCGAATTCGGTCGCGACGCCTGGCATCAAAAGCTGGTACATATTCCGCTGTGGCAAACGGTTATTGGTATGAAAGACAGTGCGCAAACTCGGGCGATGCGAACCCTGGTTGAGCAGCAGTTTCCGTTGATTTGGCAGGAGCTGACCGGTATGGCAGCGGGTTTACAAGCGCCGGTTGACGAAGTTTTCGCCTGGAACTGCCGGGGTGATTTAGTGCGATCAACGTCCGATGGTTGTACCACGGTAGTGGGGGAGAGCCGCGAGGGGGAGCGCGTGATCGCCCACAACGAAGACGGGTTCCCGCAGCTACGCGACGATTGCGCATGGGTCAGTATTTCACCTACCGAGGGGATGGCCTTTTCCAGCTTTGCTTACCCAGGTTCGCTTTGCGGTCATACTTTTGCAGTCAATGCCATGGGGATCGTGAATACCGTAAATAACATTCGCGCGCTGCACCGGCCCGTCGGTATACCGCGGCAAATCCTGGCGCGCGCTGCGCTGAATGCCAGCACGCTGGATGAGGCCATTGCCGTTTTAACCACCCTGCCGCGTTCAGGTGCATTCCATCACACCCTGGGACAGTCCGGAGATAGTCGTCTGTTCAGCATTGAAGCGACAGGCGCCGGGCATTCAGTGCGTTTGCTGGATGGCACATTTGGTCATGCTAACCATTTGATTCACGAATCGCTCAGGGATGTGCAGCAGGTCATTACCGACAGTTCCGCTTCGCGTCAGGCTCGCCTTATCGACGAGTTAACAACGTCATCGCAACTGGATGCAACGGGCGCCCTGGCTATCTTATCCGATCAGCAGGTTGCGGCACTGCCGATATACCGTTTATCGCCGCAGGATCCGGATGAGGAAAATACCCTGGCTACGGCCCTGTTTGTGCTGAATGCCCGCCAGGTAGAGTGGCGCATTTTCACCCTGGATCGGCAGCAGGCTATCTTGCAAGGGGTGGTAAATGCATGACCTGTGTGAGTGAATGCGCCGATGTTACTCTGGCACCCGAGGTTGCAGAACCGGGGCAAGAGAGGGCGTATGGAGAGCGGTTTGAGGGGCCGGCAGGCTGCATCAGAAGGGTGCAGCCTGCCGGCCTGGATCAGAGTACGATCAGACTTTAAGCAGTTTCACCGTGGCGTCGATGTCAATTTCATCTTCTGAGAAGATCAATGTCGTGCCCTGAAAAGTGGTGATCGCCAGTTTTTTCAGCGAGCGCATGTCACCGGGCTTAACGTCGGATTTCGGCTTGATGCTGCTCATCAGGATCCCCACGGACAGCACCGCATTTTCTTTATCAATGCGGGTATCGGCAGGTACCTCTTCGCTGTAGACCAGGTAGGATTTGATCGACGTGAGCTTCAGGCGCTCGCCGGCGATATAGATATATTTGCTTTCTGGTACCACTTTCACCGCGTACGCTGACAAACCCTTGTTATTGGTGGTGGGTTCGAAGGTCACCGCCGCATCTTTCTTAATCAGCTCAGGATTGGCGACCTTAATCACATGAAAATAGCGGTTATCGCCGTTTTCATCTTTGATAAATCCAAAACCTTTATCTTTAAACCAGGTTGTGATTGTTCCGTTCATCGCCGTTACCACCTACTTAATCGTGTATTAACTCAATTTTTGCAGCGCGCAGTGTAATGCACAATGGCTGCGCAGACCACGTCTTTGGTTTCAGTCTGGACGATAAATTTTGGCTATGCGAGGGGAAATAGCGTGCGTCAGAATAACAACACGCCTGTTTATCCTGGCCAGAGAGCCGGTGGCAGGCTACTCATTGCCCCACTGATTAAGGAACGTCGCGATCTCATCGATACGATCCGGGTGGAGACCGGCTTCGTGCGCCATTTCTGCCTGGGCCTCTTCGCTGATCTCCTCGTTGTTCATCAGACGGCTGAGCAGCAGCTGAAAATAGTGCGCCAGAGGTTCGCGTTCCGATTCACTGACCGGCTTTGCGCATTCTGTCGCGTACTCTTCGGCGATGTCATAATACTTTAACGGTATTTCATTATTCATTCAGTAGGCCCTTAGGTTAATGCCGGCATCATTTTCCAGAGATCATATCATCCTTATTTCATTTTTTCTGCCATCTGCATTGCGGAGATCCGAAGGCGAAAAACGCCTGAGAGTATGGCGGTCTGATTTTCTGTTCCACCGCGCGGCCAACAGGATGCGCGTCAGGGGAACGCTGGACCGGGCATCACTTTCTTTTTATTCTCTGCAGAGGGTAATGTTGCCCGCTAACTCGTAACCCGATGCTGTCAATGAAGATATTGCTCGTCAGACATGGTGAAACCGAATGGAATAGCGTTAACCGCCTGCAGGGGCAGCTTGATAGCCCGGTAACCGCGCGTGGGCATCGACAAATCGCGGCATTGATTCGCGCGCTTGACGGTGAGGAGATAGATCGGGTGGTCTCTTCTCCTGCAGGTCGCGCCGTCGCGGCGGCTATGCCGATCGCGGCCCATTTTGCCTGTCCAATCCGCTTTGATGCGCGGCTCATTGAACGGGGTTTCGGGCCATTAGAGGGCACGGTCTATCCGCAGCTCAACGACGCGCAGCGAAGGCTGTTCGATACGATCTACTCCGGCGATCCGCATGTGACGCCGCCGAACGGCGAGTCGCTGACCGCTGCCGCCGCCAGAACAACCGCGGCGCTGCTTGCAGCCGGTGAGGCGGGGGATCGCTGCGTGTGCGTGGTTTCTCATGGCCAGGTCATACAGGCGGTTATCTCCATTCTTGACGGCCATGGCGCGGAGCACTTCCCCCGCTATACGCATCAGAATGGCAGCTACTCGGTTCTGGAGTATGCGGCAGGTCGGTTATCGCTGGTGAAATGGGGGATAGCCACCCATTTGCTGCTGCGGGGATAAGCAGACAGCTTATCCCCTTATGGCGTTTAGTCGGATTTCAGCATGCCGAAACTGACTATTCTGGAGCGGCCCTGCTCTTTGGCCCGGTAAAGTGCGGCATCCGCGGCACGCAGCAGGCTGTCGCTCTGGGTATGCTGCGGGAAGCTGGCAATGCCGATGGAGACATCCACCTGGCCAATCTCGGTGAGGCCATCGCGCAGGGTCAGGCTGCGGACATTGTCGTAAATCTCCTCTGCGCAGGCCCGGGCCGCCTCTTCACTGGCGCCGGCCAGCAGCACCAGAAACTCCTCGCCGCCGTAGCGAAAAGCCATGCCTTTGTCGCGTACCGCGCGTTGGACAATGACCGCTACGCTCTTGATCACCAGATCGCCGGCTTCGTGACCATACCGATCGTTAATCGTCTTGAAGTGATCGATATCGATCATCAGGCAGCTCAGCGGAGCATGGTTTTGCACCGCGAGATTGATTTGCGTATGCAAGGCATCATCCAGATGATGACGGTTACGCAGCCCGGTCAGCGAATCAAACAGCGCTTTCTCCAGCAGCGCGCTGCGCAGACGCTGGTTTGCCAGCGCCAGACCCAGCGCTTCGGCCATCAGCTCCAGATAGGCACGCGAAGGGGCGGTAGCAGAGGTGACATTCCTGAAGGAGAGCAGGCCGATGGCTTCTCCTTGCGCAACCAGCGGCACGCAAAGCGATTGATGAATGCAGGCGTCCGGCAGGTGTGAACAGGCGATGTCAGGCTCACCATTGACCGGTGGATGGCTTAATCCACGGCGGACGGCCCAGCAGTTGTCAGGATAAAAGACCTCGGGTTCATCCGGCGGCGAGAGCCATTGGGCCACACAGCGCAACTGCCAGGGATTGGTTTCGAGAACATACAGGCGCCCGGGAATTGCGGGGGCGATATTCGGCGCGAAGAGCTCGGCGACCTTGATAACATCATCAAAAGATTCGCAGCCTTGCAGACGCTGCGTCATGCGCGCCAGCAGTTCCCGAATCGCCCAGTCGGCATCGCGCTCTTGTTCAAGACGCTGACGCGCCAGGCCATTTTCGCGGAAAATACGGATCGCCTGCGCCATATCGCCAATCTCATCGATCTGCGTGAACTGGGGAGCTTCGACGGCATAATCCTGTGAGGCGAGACGCTGTACCACATCGCTTAAACGAACAACCGGGTACAATACCCGCCGTTGAAGGATAAACCCGAGGACAAACAGGAACATCAGCGCCGTCAGCGCGACCATTATTTCTGATAACGTACGCCAGGTGTGCGATTTTTCCGTGGCTTGCGCAATGGCGCTGGCGGCCCGGCCTTCCAGCATAAGGCGGAAGTGATCGATCTGTGTCTGTACCCGGTCCAGCTCCTGTTCATAATGCTTGCCGTAGAGCAGGGAGAGCGCCTCGCTGTCTGCGCCGCGTTCAATACTGGCGAGCGCGGCCTGCTGTTCATCCTGCAGCTCATCCGCGATCTGCAGCCCCTCGCGCAGCAACATCAGCTCCTGCGGCGTCGCTCCCCGATCTTTCAGCTTTTCCAGCCGGTGCTCTATGGTCGTCAGCGAACGGGCCTGCTGGCGGTACTCCTGCAACACATCCGGATTTTTGTTAATGACGTAAGCGCGAGCGAGGTCGGATAATTCCCAGCTCTCGGTTTCAACCGTTTCGGTTAACTGGTCGAAGATCTGCCGCTGTTGTACGGCCTGGCGTTCGGCCGTCTCCGCGTTGGACGCCATCAGCATGGCAATACCGGAAGTGATGGTCAGGCAAACGGTGATCCCGTAGGCCCAGTTGGTCATGGTGGCGATTCTCACCCGAATTTTCCTTGCGTGCAGATGAACAAATGACGTTACGTCTAATTATAGAACCCGCTTTTGCCCACTTGCGGGCAGAGGGTTAGCTGCGTTTTTTGCGAATAATCGTGCTATGTAGCGTGCCGGCATGCTGGCATAAGGTACAAAAAACATCTTTATCCAGGGCGCCATTTATAACATCGTTCTCTATCAGCTGTAATGCATCCTGATAACGCATGGCGACGCGATAGGGGCGATCTTCGGTCAGAGCGGTAAAAATATCGGCAATGGCGATGATCCGGTCAGGGAGTTGCAGATAATCCTGATTCAGATGCAGCGGATAGCCGCTGCCATCGAGTTTTTCATGGTGGTTTGCCGCCCAGTTAATGATTTCACCCAGTTCACTAAAGGCGCTGAGAATTTCACCGGTCATATAGCTATGTTCTCGCACCTGACGGAGTTCATCAGGCGTGAGTTCGCTTTGCTTTTCCAGGATATCCAGCGGGATATTAATTTTACCAATATCGTGCAAATAGCCGGCAATTTCGATTTTTTTACACTCCTGTTCCGGCAGATGCATATAGGTTGCCAGCAGGCAGGATATTTCACCGACCATAATGCTGTGGCTGGCGGTGAAACTGCTGTAGGTATCGACAATTTTGGCGATTAACAAACAAATATCTTTCAGCCCGTCGATATCGATGTACAGCTCGTTAATCGGGCCGATGATCTCCAGCATCCTTTGGATATGTCCGGGATGAAGATGCAGCCAGAAATGCTCTTTTTGCGCGAGCTGGCAGACGGTGTCACAGAGCATCGGATCAATCTCATGATGCAAGGTGCGGAAGGTGTCGATGATAATGTCGGGGTGGTGATCCGTGGTGATATTTCCGGTGGAGAGCAGACGTTCAAAAGCATCGGCAAAAAAAACGATATGCTCTTCGAGGTTACCTTTATGCGCCGGGTTAAAGTGGTGATGGCGGATAACAGGCAAAACAGGCGCGAAGGTGGGTAAGCCGCTGAGCATCTCGGCCCCCCGATGCTGGTGAGGGTCTTCGATATTATCAATGTCATTCAGCGAAGTGACGATTCGCTTATCGCCGAGCACGCCAATATCGTGAAGCAGTGCGGCGCAAAATATGGTCTGCTGCTGCGACCGCGGCAGTTCCAGAGCTAACGAAAGTTCGAGAGCAATTAGCGCCGTGCGTTGCATATGCAACTGAAGTTCCGGGTTGATTATCTGTATAACGCGCGTGGTTAGCATCAATGCTGATTTTAAGGCGAGACGCATCGTTTTTCTCCATCCGCGTGATTGGGATAATATCGGCTCATTCTGGTGGCCTGTATCCAGATAACGCCAGCAGGGGGTAGAGACGCCAGTTCGCGGCGAAATAATCGGTGAGCAAATCCCGAAATAATTTCATTTATAGCCATACTCAAGCCCGAAATGCGTGGCGACAAAGACGCATAAAAGCGTGAAAAAAGTCTTTAACAGGCGTCAGTTAATCATTTTGCTCATAAAAAGAAAATACATTGTCGTGAGTAGCTTGCGTTACCTCGCCGCCGGGATGAGGCTTATCTGATTCGATCGTCGGCAAAACGAATTTTAGAACAGGCTGCGTGATGGTGTGATGAACGCTTGCCTGTCGCCGCTGACGGAGACGCTGTTGCCTCGCGAGTTGTTGGCGGCGTGAAGCCAGTACAGGGCCGAACGTCGGCCCCACGGTAAAACAACACCGTCACCGCCCCTGGGCGGGACGGTGACGAACGTTTTGATTACCACCACGTCATCATCAGAATGTCATGGCGCCTTGCAGATACAAGGTACGCGGCTGGCCGACATAGATGCCTTTGTTGTTATCGTCATATGAGCGGGTGTAGTACTCATGGTCGAAAATATTTTTTACGCCAAACGCCAGATTGAGATTGGCCATTTGCGGGCCAAAATCGTAGGCGACGCGGGCGCCCCACAGCATATAGCCCGGAATGCGACCGTTGCTGCCGTCAGCGCTCTCTTCCACGGTGTTGGCGTTGTCAGCAAACTGACTGGACTGGAAATCGCTATTGAGGTTGAACGTCCAGTTACCCGGTTTGTAATCTACCCCGAGCGTACCTTTATGTCTGGGTGAGAAAGGCACCTGGTTGCCGTAGGTATCGCCTTTCTCACGAATGACGGCGTTGACATAGGCATAGCTGGCATAGACCGACAGATTTTCCAGCTGCGGATTGAGATCGCCGAGATCGTAACGCGTCTGCGTCTCCAGTCCGCTGTGGCGAGTTTTACCGCGAGCGGTGACGGTATCGTTGGTCTGGTTGGAGTCGTACTGATTGTTGAAGTTAATCAGGAAGAGTCCCATTTCCGCGCTCAGCGCGCCGTTGTCGTAGCGGGTACCGACTTCCCAGGTGCGGGCCTTTTCCGGTTCCACATTGCCGCTTTGCACAGCCTTGCCAATTTGGCTGTACTGTACGGTACCGAACGATCCTTCTGTATTGGCATAAAGATTCCAGCTGTCGGTGAGGTGATAAAGTACGTTAAGCGCCGGCAGCGGGGCATTATAGCTGACCTGCTGACGGGTGCCTTTCAGGCTGTCGTCCTGGTAAGACTCAATATGTTCGAAACGCATCCCCGGCGTGACCGTCCAGTTGCCGATATCGATGCGATCGTCGATATACCAGGCGTGAGCCTCGGTGCCAGAGCGGGTATCGCGGTCGTACGGACTGGCGGTGTCGGGCAACTTGCCGCTGACGGTGGGGGTGTAATAGCGCATCTCGTGCGTGGATTCATTCACGTAGCGATAGCCGACGCCGACTTCATGCGCGGAAGCGCCAAGCATAAAGCTTTGGCTGTAGCGCGGCTCGATACCGCGCACCCAGTATTCACGCGGGGAAAGCGTGGTGCGTTTCCCTTGCTCCAGATAACCGCTGCGCAGCGTATGGGTATAGAAGCCCTGAATGTTGAACTTGTGCCGGTCATCGGGCTGGAACTGATAGCCGAGGCTGGCCAGCTGACGTCGTCCCCAGAAGCGATCTTTTAAGCGGGTGGACTGCCAGCGATCGGCAGCATAATCGGCGCGGGACAGGCCGCCGGGCATATCGGCTTCACCATCGTAGTACTGCAGCAAGCTGTTGAACGTGTGCACCGCGTTTGGCGCATATTTGCCTTTCAGCATCACGTCATCGATGCGCGTGGCGCTATGTTCACGCCAGTCGCTGCCGCGGGTACCTGAATAGAGCAGGGCAGCCCCCAGTCCGTTATCGGCGGTCCCTCCCAGCATCAGGTTATGCGTCTCTTTGGGATTGTTCTGCGAAGAGGTCGGGCTGAGCTGGCCTTCTACGCCGCCCGCGATAGCAAAGTCCTGCGGGATGGCCCGGGTGACAAAGTTCACTACGCCGCCCACGTTTTGTGGCCCGTAGCGCACGGCGCCTGCGCCGCGAACCACATCCACCGCATCCATATTGCCCAGCGATACCGGCGCCAGCGATAGCTGAGGTTGACCGTAGGGGGCGAAAGGCACCGGAATACCGTCCATCAGTACCGTAGAACGGCTGGCGAGGCGTGGGTTCAGCCCCCGGATGCCAAAGTTCATCGCCAGATCGTGGCTGCCGGTACCGGTATTTTCCGGCGCATTGACGCCGGGAATGCGATTCAGGACTTCGCGCATAGTGGTGGCGCCGGTTTTGGCGAAATCGTCGCGGCGGATAACATCGCGGGCGCCGGCGTGTTCAAAAACATCGTTTTCCCGGGCGTCGCCAAGCCAGTCGCCGATCACCGTCAGCGTGGATTCCGTATTAACCGGCGCCGGTTCCAGCGTCCAGGCCTGATTACCCAGAGATTTCAGCTGCAGTCCGCTCCCGCTGAGCAGCGTTTGCAGACCCTCTTCCAGCTCATAGCGGCCGTGCAGGCCATCGCTGTGTTTTCCGCGCGTCAGGCCAGCATCCGCCGAGAGCGTAATGCCGCTGCGGGCGGCGTACTGGTTCAGTGCGCTGTCTAAATCCCCGGCGGCAATATCAAACTGCGTTGCCGCCAATGCGGGGACAGCGACCAGCCCCGCGAGCGGCAGCAGGCTTAAACGGATTGCCATCACCAGAGGCATCGGTTTGCGTAATACGCGTAAAGGCGTCATGTGTTCTCCACAATCGTTTTTGGTTGTCATCACCTGTTAAGTCGAACGAGCGGGTGAAAAGGGACAATGGAGAAGGCAAATTTTTTGTTTTTTTTTCTCAGGCTGCGATGACAGTGACCCAGTAGCGGGTGGCAAATTGCAGTTTTACCGGCAGGGTCTGCGCGATGATGTGCAAAATCGCATCGGTGTCGCCCAGCGGAAAGGTGCCGCTCAGACGCAAACCGGCGACGGCGGGATCGCAGCGTAAGATCCCGGGGCGATAGCGGGAGAGTGTGGCGAGCACTTCATGCAGCGGACGATCGCGGAAGCTGAGGACGCCCTGCGTCCAGCTGGCGTCGCTGCTGTTGAGCGCCTGAAGGCGGGTGAAGGCATCGCGGGTAAACCACAGGCTCTCGCCCGCGTGGACAATCTTGCGCTGTCCGTCTGGCAGCAGCGCCTCGACGGCGTGCTGTTGCACCGTCAGGCGCGTGTCACGGGCAAACTGGCGGACGGTAAATTCGGTGCCCAGCGCGGTGAGTAAACCGTCGCGGGTCTGGACGCGAAACGGTCGTTGCCGGCGGTCGCGGGCGGTGGTGATGGCAATTTCGCCGTAGCGCAGGCGAATCAGGCGCTGGTGGCCATCAAAGCGCACATCGGCGGCGCTGTCGGTATTGAGCGTCAGCAGAGTGCCGTCGCTGAGCGTTTGCCGCAGGGGCATGCCTTTTGCCGTGCGGTAATCGGCGCGCAATCCTTCCGCCAGTTCGCTGCTCCACATCTGCCAGCCGCCGCCGGCGGCAACCAGCAGCATCAGCCCTTTCAGCACCTGGCGACGCGTCAGGCGACTGTCGTTGAGCGTCCGGCTGGCAAGGGGACCGGGAAGTTGTCCCATCTGCTGGCGCAGGTTTTCGACTTGCTGCCACGCCCACTGGTGATCGCGGCTTTGTTCATACCACTGTTGCCAGCGGACCTCCTGTCGGGGGTTGACGCGACTATCGCTTAATACCGCGTACCAGCGCGATGCGGAACGCAGAGCCAGACGACGGGATTCGGTTAATGCGGAACTCACAGGCCATTCTCCAGGCGAAAAAGCAGGCAGTGCTCAGTCGCTCTGGCGACGTATTTTTTTACTGAGCTGACCGATACCATCAGGCGTTCGGCAATCTCGGCATACGTCAGCCCCTCCAGCTGCGAAAGCAAAAAGGCCGCGCGGGCTTTCCGGCTCAGGCCATCAAGCATGGCATCGACCTGCTGCAGCGTCTCCAGCTGGATGTGCTGTCGCTCCGGCGAAGGGACCAGGGCCTGCGGAAGCTGGGCAAGCATCTCCAGCCACGCGCGTTCCAGCGCATTACGGCGAAACAGATCGATCATCACCCGTCTGGCGATGGTGCACAGGAAGGATCTAGGATCGCGGATCGCCGTCAGCGATTCGCTGCCCATCACGCGCAGAAAGGTATCCTGAGTGACATCATCGGCGTCAAAGGCGGATTGCAGCTTGCCGGTTAACCAGGTTGTCAGCCAGCCGTGATGGGCTTGATACAGAGACGCGAGCGTGAACGGCGTGGTGGCGGAAAGCTGAGACATAAGCGGGTTCAAAACAGGTTATCAATAGCGACATGTTAATATGAGAATGGTTATCATTACAATTAAAAGGCGGCGCAAAAATGGGTCGTGCGAACAATAATTTCAATAAGTGACTGTTGCGATTAGAAAATGTTGTTGATTTCACGGCATCAGGTCTCCGGCCCGTGTTACGGGCGGCTTATCATTGAAGGTCGGGGATAAAAAAGGATAATTTTTCGTTGTAAACGAATAGTGGATGATTTATTTAGCGAAAGCGCCAGACATTGTGCGGATTTATAAAATAAGGTGATTCTTATTTGATATATAGAAAAGGAATGAAAAGATATGTTGCATACTGTTTTATAGATTCTGACTCTGATATATGGAGATGCGTTATATTGATTGCCGCGATTCTTTAGCAACGTTTATACTTTTTACCACCGCGTCGCCTCGGGCAGGATGACAGGGTGGGTAAGTTGTTGCCGGCCAGTGACGGCAGGGGCTGCGAAGCAATATGACGCTGAAGAGTACAAATTGATTTAATAATGTGCAATCAGCGGATCGAAATAATTAGCGAGAAAAGGGTTGTCACAGTAAATATTTGTAATGGGATCTTCTTTTTTATTTTACATTCTGTTACAACTATGAGGGTATTATGCTTTTTTCACCGCGGAGGTGTTTTTTACTTGCCGGAGTGAATTTAGCCGGATTACTATTGTCATAGTTGCTATACGTACCGCCTAACGACTGATGAATGGACTTCGTTTTTTCCTTAAGCGCTACTCATTTATAGACGTTTACAGGAAAAATCATGCCTTGCGCTTTTAATAAAAGTCTTCTGCACCCTCGTAACTGGGGGACCTGGTTTGGCCTTGCCATTCTCTGGTTAATCGTGCAATTGCCTTATCCTCTGTTACACATCATCGGCACCAGCGCAGGCAAGGCGTCACGCCGCTTCCTTAAGCGCCGCGAACATATTGCCCGACGTAATCTTGAACTCTGTTTTCCGGACATGTCACCGCAAGCGCGGGAAAAGATGATTGAGCAGAATTTTATGTCGCTGGGCATGGGACTTATCGAAACCGGTATGGCCTGGTTCTGGAGCGACGAGCGGGTTAAAAAATGGTTCGACGTTGAAGGCTTTGAGAATCTGAGCAAAGCGTTAAGCGCCGGGCAGGGTGTTATGGTTGTTGGCGTGCACTTTATGTCGCTGGAGCTCGGTGGCCGTACCATGGGTCTGTGTCGGCCGATGATGGCGACCTATCGCCCGCACAACAGCCCGCTGATGGAGTGGGTGCAAACCCGCGGACGCCTGCGTTCGAATAAAGCGATGATCGATCGCCGCAATTTATCTGGTCTGGTGCACGCGCTGAAAGCCGGCGAGGCGGTATGGTTCGCCCCGGATCAGGACTATGGCCCGAAAGGCAGCGTGTTTGCGCCGTTCTTCTCTGTCCCTCAGGCGGCGACGACAAACGGCACCTACGTCCTGTCGCGTCTCTCCGGTGCGAAGATGCTGAGCATCAGTATGGTGCGTAAGATGGACCGTAAAGGTTACACCCTGTACATCAGCGATGTGCTGAATGACTATCCTGGCGAAGATAAACAGGATGCGGCCAGCTATATCAACCGGGTGATTGAAAAAGAGATTCTGCGCGCGCCGGAGCAATATCTGTGGGTACATCGGCGCTTCAAAACCCGCCCGCTGGGCGAAGGCTCACTCTACTAAGCCAACAAGCACCGTAAGCGCTTTCAAAATCGCGGCAGTTGCGTTAACGTGAGCGCGATCATGTTTTTTGTTGAAAGCGAAGGAGTGCAGCGTGTTCGCTGAGTTTGGTGTGTTGAATTATCTGACCTATCTGGTCGGGGCTATTTTTATCATCCTGGTGCCCGGCCCTAATACCTTTTTTGTTCTGAAAACCGGTATCGCACACGGCGTTAAAAAGGGCTATCTGGCGGCGGCTGGCGTGTTCATCGGCGACGCGGTGCTGATGCTGCTGGCGTTTGCCGGCGTTGCGACCCTGATTAAGACCACGCCGGTGCTGTTTAATATCGTTCGTTATCTGGGCGCGATTTACCTGCTGTGGCTGGGTGGCAAGATGCTCTATTCCGTTCTGACTCAGCGGGAAGGGCACGCGGACGCCGGGGCTGAACCGGGAAGCGCGATTCTGAAACGCTCGCTGACGCTTAGCCTGACCAATCCCAAAGCCATTCTTTTCTATGTCTCTTTTTTCGTGCAGTTCATCGACGTTAACGCGACAACACCCGGACTGGCGTTCTTTATCCTCGCGCTGACGCTGGAAGTGATTAGCTTTATGTATATGAGCTTCCTGATCCTGTCCGGCTCGTTCGTGACGCGCTACGTGAAGACCAGAAAGAAACTGGCAAAAATCGGCAACAGTCTGATTGGTCTGGTGTTTGTCGGCTTTGCTGCGCGCCTGGCAACCCTGCAATCGTAAACCGCTGGCCGGTAGTGATTCCGGCCTGATAGCTTTATCCTCTGGCTTGTAACAAAAACCCTTCAATTTTTATTGCATTGATGTTACATATACAGCCGATTATCGGTCAGAGAAAAGGGAACCCGGATGATTCTGCAAAAGCTCATCAGCAACAAAAACAGCAAGAAATTCTTCTTGTCGATAGGGATTGTGTTTGCCATCGCGCTTACCGTGGTGGGCCGCGCAACGTTTGGAGGGGTCGTTAGCGAATACAATATGCCGTACTCCGAATGGAGCACATCGATGTTTTTCCTGCAGGGGGCGATGGTGACCGTGTACAGCATCGTGTTCACGCTGCTGTTTTCCATTCCGCTGGGCTTCTTCTTTTTAGGTTCTGACCGTCAGGACTAAGGCTATGGGGCGAACGCGCGTTCGCCCTGCTTAACCCTTCCGTCACCAGCCGCGGCCGTCATAATGATGATGGTGGTGGTGCCTGTGGTGATAGCCGTCGTCAACAATACATCCCGATAACAGCGTGCATAGCGCAAGAATCAACGATAACACGATCGGTTTTTTCATTTCTCACTTCTCCGTTGTCCACCGTCCGCGGGCAAAGAGCGTGCGGAGTCGGCTGATGAAGTGAGTGTATAGCGTTAACTTATTGAGTGGATAGGATAACTCCGCAATAACGCTCTGACGAACGATCCCCGACCGCCGATGCTACCACCAGCCAAACTGAACGCCGGCCAGGGCAACGATCGCGATGATAATCATCAGAATGGTGCTTTTTTTCATTACGCGCCGCCCGGAGCCGCGTAGCCGCCGACAAAAAACCAACCGAGAAAAACAACGGCGACGATAAAAATGGCCACCGGGAAAAGAATACCCAATCTCATGATGTTACCCCTGAAGCTAAAAATATGACCTGTCCTGCCACAAAACCATTAAGCCGCCGCATCGCAACAGCTTACCGGAAAACCTCGCTATCATACTGGATATCGCCGTCAGGTTTTAATCAATATTCAGAAAGGAATCCCGCCGCCGGGACTTTTTATCCTGATACATAGCGTCATCCGCAGCGCGCAGCGCACTTTCGACATCCAGAACCTGGGGATTTACCTCTGTGATACCAAAACTGGCGCCAGGATAGTTAATTCGGTGTTCGCCAAGAAAGTAAACCCCACATAAGGCCTGCCGCAGGGTCGCAACAAAGGACTGTTGCTGCAGCGTGTCCAGTTCGGTGCCGACGACTAAAAACTCATCACCGCCGAGACGTCCCACCAGGTCTCCCTGGCGAATATGCGCCTTCAGCCGTTCGCCAATCTGGATCAAAAAGCTGTCCCCGCACTGATGACCAAAGCGATCGTTTATCGCTTTAAAATCGTCAAGGTCGATAAAGATCATCAGCAGATTGCGCTGCTGCTCGCGCTCGCGGGGAAACATTGACGACAGATGCTTAAACAGCGCCCGGCGATTGGCTAAACCGGTCAGCTCGTCGGTATAGGAGTGCATTTCCAGCGCGACGTTGGCGGCGCGAAGCTGATCAACCAGCGTCTCTTTCTCAACATAGTGAGAAATTAAGTTGGCAAACAGCGCCATCACCTGCTCGCCTTCGAGGTTATAGGGCTGCTTATTGCGGCTGGTTGCACATAATGTGCCGTACAGCGAGCCATCGGCGAGGCGCACGGGAATGCTGAAGAAGGTGATAATCCCCAGCCCCTGAGCGGCGATGCACGACGGCCAGCGGGTGTTGACATCGTTACTGAACTGGCAGTTATCATCGATTGCACGTTTACACAGCGACTCATTCCACGGCACCGAAAACCCTTCCGGGATCTGCATTTCGCTGCTGTTATGCGCGTACAGCACCAGCTGGCGCTGCGCTTTTAAATCAATACGAGTCAGATAAGTTGACTCCATTCTGGTCACAAGCTCCAGCATCTCAAGCAGCTGCCTGACTAACATTTCGAGAGAATGTTCAGTGGCGAGCGTTTGCGAGACGCGAGCAAGAATAAAATCTGACATGAATGTACGGCTCCCGATCGCGGGTGGGGCCGTCAGTCATTTATGCTGGAAAACGGCTACCAACGAAGAGTAAACATAGATACAACAAATTTAACACATTAATGAAGGGAATACCTGCGATCGCAGCGGGGAAAAAAAGCCCCGTCGGGGGCGACGGGGAAAACTCATTGATTATGGAATGATCTGTTCTCTGGTCAGTTCGAGAACAAGCGCTACTCTACGGGGCAAAAGTGTAGTTAAAATGGAGAAACCATGAAGAATCAGGGCAAATACGTGCTCTGTGCAAAGAAGGAGCAGAAATGAAGTGGATGATAATGCTGCTGCCGCTGGCCCTGGCCGGCTGCGCGAAGCAGCCGCAGCCGCAGGATGCGCCGCCGCCGCCGAAGTCTATCGGCATGGCGAACCCGGCCTCGGTTTACTGCGGTCAGAAGGGCGGTAAGTTGATACCGGTTCAGACGCCGCAGGGCGTGCGCAGCGACTGTAAGCTGCCCGGCGGGGAAACCCTCGATGAATGGGAGCTGTGGCGCCGGGATCACCCCGCTAAGGCGTAGCCTCGCCGGCAGACAGGTTTTCCAGCCACTCAGCCAGCACCAGCGCATGGTTTTGCCGGGTATCTTTGGCGGCATACAGCAAGGTTAATGGCTGTTGGCGAGCCAGCCCGGCGAGACGCAATCCTTCGTCGCGCCGGGCGTCGAGTTCTTCGCGATACTGTTGACTGAAGCTGGCAAAATCGATCGCCTCGCCGTGGAACGCTTTACGTAGCGCCGAAGAGGGCGAGAGCGATTTGCACCATTCATCGTAGCGCAAAGCCTCTTTTTTCATACCGCGCGGCCAGAGTCGGTCAACCAGGACGCGGTAACCGTCGCCGGGCTCTGCCGGATCATAAACGCGTTTACAGTGAATCATCGCTATTTTCTCTCTGTTGCATCCAGGCGAGGAGTTGGGGTAGCTGTCGGTCGGAAAAAACGGCGATGCCGTGTTCACGCAGTAGCGCCGCCGCCACGCCTGACCCCGGCTTTCGCTGCCCGCTGAACGTCCCGTCGTAGATAAACTGGCTGCCGCAGGTCGGGCTGCCGTCGGTTAACAACGCGGCCTTACAGCCGGCTTCCTGTGCGGTGCGCAGGGCCAGCCATGCGGCCAGCTGATAGTGCGGAGTGACGTCCTGACCGTCGCTCTCAACGATACGCGCGCGGTCCTGCATGACATCCGTGCCCTGGGCGTGAAGGATTTCGGCCGGGAGTCGGGGGACCGGCAGCCCGGCGGCGAGCTCCGGGCAATGAATCACCAGCCGACCGTCGCGCTGCCAACGTGCCAGCGCGTCGGCAAGCTGCGCTTTTTGGCTGCCATTATAGCGAACCTGAAACCCCATCAGGCAGGCGCTGACTAAAATTTTGCTTTTCATAGGCGGTCCATCATTGTTTCTCTGCGCTATACAACAGCGCCTGCGCGCGGAAATTACCCGCCTACAAAGCAATCCAAAAGCGCGAAGGACCTTCTGGCGCGGTGAAAACAGGGGTTGTGTTCCGCGACGGAGATCGCTAATCTGAGGCTCCTTGTGTTGCCCGAAAATCGCTCTGACATAAGGATCCTGCTATGAACACCCCCCTGCGTATTGCCCTGGTTGGCGACTACAATCCTGACGTGATTGCCCATAAAGCTATCCCCCTGGCTATCGACGATGCCGCCGCCGTGCTGGAACTGCCCGTGCGCTATGACTGGCTGGCAACTCGTGATATTCACCATGCCGACGCGCTGGTGGATTACGATGCTATCTGGGTGGTGCCCGCCAGCCCGTATGAAAATGCCGAAGGCGCATTTACCGCCATTCGCTACGCGCGCGAAAACAGCGTGCCTTTCCTCGGAACCTGCGGTGGTTTTCAGCACGCGATAATCGAATATGCGCGTAACGTGATGGGCTGGCAGGATGCGGCACATGCTGAAACCGATACCGAAGGACGGATGGTGATAGCGCCGCTAAGCTGTTCGCTGGTTGAAAAGTCGGACACCATTGAGCTGCGCGCTCATACCCTGATAGCCCGTGCGTATGGCCGCGATCATATTGAAGAGGGCTACCACTGCAACTATGGTATCGCCGACAGCTTTGCCCGTGAACTTGAGCAGGGAGAGCTGCGGGTAACCGGATGGGATGAAGAGGGGGAGATTCGCGCGGTGGAGCTGGTCACGCATCCGTTTTTTGTGGCGACCTTGTTCCAGCATGAACGTCATGCCCTGGAAGGGCGTCCCGCACCGCTGGTGCAGGCGTTTTTACATGCCGCAAACCAATAAACTCACCGCCGGTTAATCTTCCAGGATTCAGTTCGCATTGCCGGTGCCGCCCCGGACGCGCGGGTGAGCAGGAAAATATTGCCGCCATCGTAATGGCGGCTTATCAAAGCGCTATCCGTTTATCTCCCGGTTGCGACCGGCCAGCGCGCCGAACAGGGCCATAACGACTGAAATCAGCGCCACGGCGAGAAGCGGGATCTGCCAGTCGCCGTTGGCATCATGAATTTTCCCCATGAGCGGTGGTCCGCAGGCGGCCAGCAGATATCCGATGGTCTGCGCCATCCCCGACAAAGCCGCTGCCTGATGCGCAGAGTTTGCGCGCAGGCCGATAAACGTCAACCCCAGAATCATGGTTGCCCCCGAACCGAAACCAAAGATTAGCGTCCAGACTACCGCCTGTCCCGGCCAGAACCACAGTCCGCAGGCGCTGATGGCGCACATCAGCGCCACAATGATCGCGATGGCGCGCTGGTCTTTAAGGCGATGAAGAATCAGCGGAATTGCCAGCCCGGGGGCGGCGGTGGCCAGCTGGAGCAAACCATGCAGAGAGCCCGCCTGCGCTTCGCTGTAGCCAAGGCTCTGCAGAATGGCCGGCAGCCAGCCAATAATAACGTAATAGACCAGCGAGTTGATGCCGAGGAACAGGGTGACCTGCCAGGCGAGCGCGGAGCGCCAGATTCCGCGATTGTGCATGGCGCCGGAACCGGTGAGCGGCGCGGTCGCGGTCTTGCGCGTTTGCGGCAACCATACCAGCAGTGCCAGCAGCGGAAAGACCATTAACATCAAGAGTGCGCCGTGCCAGCCGAAACCCGCCAGCGCCAGCGGCACCACCATGGCTGAACCCAGCGCGGCCGCTCCGCCCATAGTGATCGAGTAGGCCCCGGTCATCCTGGCAACATGCTGTGAGAAGTCGCGTTTGATCAGACCCGGCAGCAGAACGTTACCGAGCGCAATTCCGCAGCCGATGATCGCCGTACCGCCGAACAGCAAGGCGGTGGAAGGAAGCGAACGCAGTCCGATACCCAGACAAATAAGGACTAGCGCCACCAGCAGGCTGCGCTCAATGCCCAGCCGGCGACCGACGCCTGCCGCCAGCGGTGATACCAGGCCAAAGGCCAGCAGCGGCAATGTGGTGAGCATCCCGGTTTGTGCGGTGGAGAGACCATAGTCAGCGCGAATGGCGTCGAGCAGCGGGGCTGCGCCGGTAAAAGTCACGCGTAGCGTGGAGGCAATGAATAAAATCCCGGCAATCAGCAGCAGATGACGGCGGCCGGTAGAAGGCAAAACAGAACTCATGGCAATCTCTGACGAGTAAACAGGGCGGCTACAATAGCGCGTTTGCCGATGGTTTAAATCAAGCTAAAATGACAGATTATCGCTAATATCGGACAAAATCATGATAGGACTTGGCCTGGATGGCTACGATCCGGACAGCGGCCATGAATCGGCCCTCGCGTTTCGTATTCAGGTGGTGGAAGACGAGCAGTTCATCCCGCGCCATCAGCACCGCAAAGGCCAGCTGATCCTCGCCTTGCATGGGGCGCTCACCTGCGAGGTGGAGAACGCGATGTGGATGGTGCCGCCGCAGTATGCGGTGTGGGTACCGGGTCAGATGCCCCACAGCAACCGCGCCACGCCGGGGGCACAAATCAGTTTTCTGTTTATTGAACCGGATGCTGCGCCAATGCCGGCGCACTGTTGTACCTTAAAAATTTCGCCTCTGGTGCGCGAGCTTATCCTGACCCTTGCCGGACGTCACGGGGAGGCGTTTGCCCATCCGACAACGCAACGGCTGGTGCAGGTGCTGTTCGATGAGCTCCCGCGACAGCCGCAGGAACATCTGCAGCTGCCGGTTTCGCCACATCCGAAGATTCGCCAGATGGCGGATTTCATGGCGGTTGATCCGGCCCGCTGGCAGACGCTGGCGCAGTGGGCGGCAGAATTCGCGATGAGCGAACGGAATCTGGCGCGGCTGGTGGTGCGCGAGACCGGACTGAGCTTTCGCCGCTGGCGACACCAGCTGCAGCTGATCCTGGCCCTGCAGATGTTGATTCGCGGGCAAACGGTCCAGCAGACTGCGCAAACGCTGGGATATGACTCGACGACCGCGTTTATTACGATGTTTAAAAAGGGGCTGGGCCAGACGCCAGGGCGCTACCTGGCGAGTCTGGTTACGACTTCCCGATAAACAGCGAAATAATGCCGGCGGCGATCAGCGGGCCAACCGGTACGCCGCGGAACAGCGCTACGCCAAGGACCGTGCCGACCAGCAGTCCGGCGACCAGCTGCGGCTGCGAGCCCATCAGCGCCACGCCGCGTCCGCCCAGCCACGAGACGAATACGCCCACGGCAATCGCCAGCAGCGACTTCCAGTTGACGAACGAGTGCAGCAGCGTCGACGGCGGCAGCGTGCCGCTGGCAATGGGAGCCATTACGCCAATGGTCAGAATGATAATACCGATCGTCAGCCCCTGTTTTTCAATCCACGGGAAAAAGACGTTGAGCGGTGTGACGCGAACGATGATTAAAACGAGGATAGAAATAGCCACGGTGGTGTTATGGCTGATAAAACCCAGCGCGGCCAGCCCGAGCAGAATAAACAGGGTTGTATCGAACATGACGGGAGATCCTTGCCAAAATAATAAGCCTGTCTACTCTACGCGTAATAGCGTGAATAGACAGGCTTTTTTTGACCAGTGACCGCGTTTCCAGGCATCTGCACAATTTGGCGTGGCGGTGAGCCATCACCTCTCAGCTTTCGCGGCGAAAGGCGACCAGCTCCGGGCGGGCAATGCGCAGATAATCCTCGGTGTTCAGGATAATGGATTTATCCAGCTGGCCGGCGTTAAAGGCAATCTCAGGGTAGCGATCGAACAGCAGCGGATCGGCAATCAGCCGCAAATCCGGGTGAAAGCTGAACGGTGGGATGGCGCCAAAAACGCAGGCGGTGAGCGTATCGACTTCCGCCGGACTGGCCAGCGATGCCTTGCTGCCGCCGATATGCTGCGCCAGGCGTGACAGGTCCGCCTGTTGGTCGGCGGCGAGGATCGCCAGGACATGCTGGTTCACGCCGTTCCCTTTGACTTTACAGACCAGCGCTTTTGCCCCCTGGCCCAAAGCGGTACCGCGAATTTCCGACACGGCCTCACATTTCCCCACGGCCTCATGTTCCACGACGCGATAGTGGGCCTGGTGCTGTTCAAGCAGCGCGAGCAGCTGACGGTGGGTGTTGCGTTTTTCCGGCATGTTCATCTCACTCTTTCCATCATGACAAAGTCGTCAGCATAATCGTCTTCACACCAGATGAGAACCAACGGAACCTGAGGGGGCATTTTGCTGCTGATTTCTTGCGCGGTGAATGTTCGACCGAGGAGAGAGACAGACGACATGATGCGTAACGATGAATATCTCAGCGAGCGGTGAGGGTCAATTCGTATTTCTCATCGGATTATTCGCATTTAATTCATAATTTAGGCAATTTCTCTTCAATTTATCGCTGGCCAAAGCACCGATCCCAACAAAATGGAAAGAATTTATTAAGCAATAGAACTTTTCTCATTTTATTGAGTCCTTAACAAAATCGATAGTGGTGCGGTTAATTGTGGTGACGAGGATATGATGATGGACAACACAGCGGTGCGGGTATCCCCAAAGAAGTTTAAAAAAATAAGGGAACTTAACAGACGCCGTAATTATTTTACAAAAAGAGTGCGTAACGCCTTACGTGTTTATATTGCAAAAACGCTGTGGGATAGCCCTGCGCGGTCTGAGCTGGATTTATCATCGGCAAAAACGGTGCTGCTGATGCGCAATGAAGGCGCTATCGGGGATGTGGTTGTCGATTCCGCATTGGTTAAGTGCCTTCATCAGTCTGGGTTTATCGTGGATTTCCTGCTGACAAAATCGAATAGCCAGGTGATGCGGTATCATCCGGGCATTCGTCGGATCTATGAGGCTGAGAATGTAGCCTCCGGTGATTTCCTGCGTAAATTTACCCATAATGTTCCTGAGTCCGTTATTAATGAGCTTGCGAATAATAAGTATGACATTGTTATCGATCCCTCTTTATTCGATATGCCCATACACCGGATGCTGTTATTGCGACAAATAAAAGCAAAATCGGTTCTGGGGTTTAATAAATGGGCATCGATTAATCATTATTCAAAATCCTTTGATTTTGATTGTGAAAACTGGCATGTCAGCCAAACCTATACGTTTATCGCCGAGCATCTGAATCTGGATAAAAAACATCTGGAGCGCTATGACCTCCATATTCCAGAGGATATTTATCAGCAAACCCGGCAGTATCTGGCGGGGTTTGTCGGGCGAAAAGTCATCATTAATATTTTTGCCGGGCATCCGGACCGCAGTCTGTCGCAGGCGCAGTTGTCATCCCTGATCGGCAAACTGCAGGAGGCTTATCCCGATGTACAGATTATTTTGCTCGATCACCGCAATGAGATCCGACTCCCGCTGCCAGAAAAGGTGAGCATTAACCCCTTCAAAACGCTGCATCACGCCATGGCGCTGATTGCCGAGGCCGATCTGATTATCTCACCGGATACCTCGGTGGTGCATATGGCGGCGGCGTGGAGAAAACCGCTGGTGGCTATCTATAAAGATGTGCGCATGAACAACCGATTGTGGGCGCCGGGATATGACAACGCGCGGCAGATCATTGTCAAATGCGGCAAGGTCCATCAAATGGAGAATCTGGCCAGTCTGATTATGCGTGAGATTGAAGGCGGCGTGCTGGCAAAAGAGCCCGCGCGGGATTGTCTGAACGATCGATAATCGTCGCTGCCGGTAAAGAGTCAGTTCGGCAGCAGGGCGTCATCCTGTGGCCAGCGATACAAGATCGCTGGCTTTTTTATGCGTCTTTATGCGTCAGATTTCCGCTCAGCCAGCGCGCTAGCAGGAGCGACAAGGGGGATTTGCGCCGCAGGGATTACCCGTCATACGCCATATCCTGTTGCGCTTTCATCAGACCTTCTGTTCCCTTGCGGAGCAGATTGGGGGTACTATCTAACCCATTATCTCTTTGTAACAGGTAACATCTCCAATGGCTCTGATCCCTAAAAACTATGCCCGGCTGGAAAGCGGCTATCGTGAAAAAGCATTAAAAATCTATCCGTGGATATGTGGGCGCTGCTCGCGGGAGTTTGTCTATTCCAACCTGCGTGAATTAACGGTTCACCATATCGATCACGATCATACCAATAATCCGGAAGATGGCAGTAACTGGGAGTTATTGTGTCTGTACTGCCACGATCATGAGCACTCCAAATACACCGAGGCTGACCAGTACGGGACGCGAGTGGTGGCGGGGGAGGATGCGCAAAAAGATGTGGCCGCCGCAACCTATAACCCCTTTGCGGATTTAAAATCGATGCTCAATAAGAAGTCATAAAATCAGCTATCTTCCCTGCGGGTTCAGGGCTGTCTGAGCAGCCCTGCCACGCGCCTCTTTGCGTGGATTCCGATCCGGCTATCTCCGCGACCGTGCTGCCCGGCGTATTCACTCAGACAGAATCCTGCGCCGGTTTGCCGACTGCGGGCAGCTTATGCCAGTCGCCCGCAGCGGACAGTCCATTATTACCAGAAGACGTTAGCCTGAATACCCACAGCCCAGGTGTCGTTGTCGAGACCATTGTTGAAGGACGATTCGCTGGCATCCGTCCAGTTATCCCGGTCGCTATCGTAATGGCTGACGAATACACGCAATTCTGGCTTATCGCGACCGTAGGACAGCGCCTGCGCAAGGGTGTATTTTGCCCCGCTGCGATCGTAGTCAGTCCCGTTAACCGTTTTCTTGTCGTCGAAATAACCCATTTCAAGGTAAGTCCGGGTGTAATCAGACCAGTGATAGGTCACTTTCGCGCTGACGGACGCCGTTGACGCATCGCCTTTATCACCATTCCACAGCTCAACATCGTTGGCGGCAGCATAGTTCAGCGCATGGCTGACATCCCAGTCCGCGGCAACCGGGATAGTGCCGTAGTTACGCAGTGCCCAACCTTCACCCTCTTTAACCGTGCCATTGAGCGTGTCCGCAGCACCAAAGGTCACGCCTTGCAGGGCGGAGCCTTTGCCATAATACTGAATAACCGTATTGTTAACGCCTTTGTCGAAGATCTGCTGCTTCAACACCACCATCGCGGTTTGGCCATCGACATAATCGTGGTTGGCTCGCTCTACTTGCTCATCGTTGGCATCTGCGTGCAGGTATTTATAACCCACCGCCAGCGTTGCGCCATCCCACAGAGGCTGGCTGTCATACATCAGTTCAAGTTGATTGGAATCGATCAGCTGCTGGGCGTCCACTTCGCCTTCGGCGAAGGCTGAAAGATCTTCATCAATATCGCGATGTAAGAAGGCGACAGAAAGTTTTCCCTGACCGAGACTCATTTTTTCAATACCGCCGCCGACGTTGGTATGGTTCCAGAAATCGTAGTCGTTAGCGTCAATGCTGTATTTATTATACTGGCGGATACCCGCCCAGGTTGTTTCATCCAGGCCCATAAAATTACGGAACTGGATATTCATGTTTTCCCAGCCAAACTTATTTTCGTGGCTGCTGTTGGTGTCGCCGTCGTACATATTGATCATCGTCTGGATATATACAGACTGGCTTCCTGAACGATATAATTCTTTACCAAAACCAACTTCCGCGTAGGTGTCAAATTCATTACCCAGACGACCGAGTTTATTTTTCTCGAAGCTGCCGCCGGTTGCGTCTTTCATCGAACCACCGCCGTCACTGGCCCCCATGCCTGAACGGAAATACCCATAAAAATCAATGCCAGCCAAGGTGTCGGTGGCGGTGACGGTTTTGGATGGGGCATCTGTTTTATCATCTGCTAATACGGCTGTGGACACCATTGAAAGTGACGACGCAATGGCAAGGGGTAATAAAGATTTTTTCATTAATTAATTCCTGGTGTTTTAAAATATAAGTTCCGTAACAAATTGCACGGGATTTAATTATTAAATCTCAGCCGCGGCTGGTGGCGGTTAAAATGTAAAATATTTTAATTGCTATAAAAGAATATTAATTTTTCAGGCAGCATTGCACGTTCAGGCATAGTGTATGGTGTAACCTCTGGCTCTAAAACAGCACATTTATTTAAAAGTAAATATTGCCCTTGCAGAATATTAAATTGTGGACTAGCGCACAAAAATAAGCGTTTTAAACGGCAATGCTGACCCTAAGGAACCGGTCGGGAGAAGGAGGGGCGGGGGGAAGGGCAACCTTCGTCGCGTCATGTTGGAACGACAGCCGGCTTTCTTGCTGCGCCAGTTGAAACGGATTCGGAGAGACTAATTCAGCAGACCTGCGCCGACGTTGACCGACAGACCCAGTATTGCGAGATTGAACACGAAGGAGATAACCGATTGTAGCAGCGTGATTTGCCGGATCCCGGTTGTCCCGGTGGCCACATCGGCGGTTTGTGCGGCCACCGCAATCGTAAACGCGTAGTACAGGAAATCCCAGTATCCAGGCTCCTCCGGCTTTTCAGGAAATATCATCGGGGTGACCTCCTGCGTCCGATGCAGATAGTGCTGATGGGCATAGTGCATAGCGAAAGAGCTGGGCACGAGGGCCCAGGAGACAATGAGGGTTGTCACCGTCAACAGGAGATGGACCACGCGCGGCGTGCCGGAGAGCTCTTTCAACGCAGAGAGTTCGCTTAAAATGGCGACGATGCTGGCCGCACAGGCCACAATGACTATCATTAGCACGAGCATCGCGCTTTGGTCCTGTAACCGGGCAATGCGCTGAATGCCCGATACATCAGTAATCAACATGCGGATCCAGATAAAAATCAGATAAGGCCATGCCAGCGTATTCCAGCCGATCAGCACTCTTTGCAAGGTCCCGAGCTGTGTCGGAAGCAAGAAAAAACAGACAACGCCCAGAACGATTGAAATCAGCAGGGGCAGACGAACGTAGAGGTGGGCGGTCAGACGCATAGTGGCAGTCGCTTCCAGTCAGGCACTGATTGAGGCTTATTCAGACGTCATTATTTGAATTGAAGCGCAAAAACTCAACGGCCAGCCTTCAAGGAAAACAGTCAGGATCTTAATGTAACTGACTGTTTTTATTGGCTAGTTTCTGGCCTCGGAACCCTGCTTGTGGAACAGTTCGCGGAACACCGGATAGATATCCTCCTGATCGCGAATGTGCTGCATCGCAAAGTTCTCAAAGGTTTCCTGCAGATGCTCATATTCGCGCCACAGCGTCTGGTGCGCGCGGCGGGTTATTTCTATATAGCTGTAGTAACGCACCACCGGCAGAATATTTTTAGCCAGCAGTTCATGGCACAACGGTGAATCATCCGCCCAGTTATCGCCGTCCGAGGCCTGCGCGGCATAGATATTCCACTGCGACGGATCGTACCGTGCCTTAACAACCTCATCCATGAGCTTGAGGGCGCTCGAGACGATAGTGCCGCCGGTTTCCTGAGAGTAGAAAAACTCGTGCTCGTCCACCTCTTTGGCCTGCGTATGGTGGCGAATATAGACGACCTCAACGTTCTTATAGGTCCGGCTGAGGAACAGATACAGCAGGATATAAAATCGTTTGGCCATATCCTTGGTGACCTGATCCATCGAACCCGAGACATCCATAAGACAGAACATAACCGCCTGACTGGACGGCTCCGGGCGTTTTTCGTAATTCTTATAGCGCAGGTCAAAGGTATCGATAAAAGGCACGCGTTCGATTTTTGCCCGCAGCTCGGCGATTTCCCGACGTAAACGCTCCTCTTCCAGCAGCTGCGCCGGTTCGCTTTTGGCTATGGTGTCCAGATCCTCCTCAAGCGCCCGTAGTTCGCGACGCTTGCCCGCCGTCATCGCCGTACGTCGCGCCAGCGAGTTTTGCAGGGATCGCACCACGCTGATATTGGCCGGCACGCCGTTGGCGGTAAAGCCAGCCCGGTGAGTTTTAAATTCGGTGAGCTGGCGCTGCTGGTTTTTCTTCAGGTTCGGCAGGGCGAGATCCTCAAACAGCAGATCCAGATACTCATCTTTCGATATTTGAAAGACAAAACCATCCTGGCCTTCGCCGTCGGCGCTGGCCTGCCCTTGACCGCTCCCGCCACCGCCGCCGCCGCCCTGAGGACGCTCGATGCGGTCATTCTGTACAAAGTGGTCGTTTCCCGGATGGACGCGGTTACGCAGCCCCCCGCGTCCCTGATGAAACATCGGTTCGTTGATATCATCCGTCGGGATAGAAACGGATTCTCCGCTGTCAATATCCGTCACTGAACGCTTATTGATCGCCTCGGAGATGGACTGTTTAATCTGCGCCTTATAACGGCGCAAAAAGCGCTGGCGATTCACCGCACTTTTATTCTTTCCGTTCAGGCGCCGGTCTATGAACCAGGTCATATGCCCTCCTGTGCTGCAATTGCCAACCTTACGCTGCGACGGAAATGCCGGATGGCGCTGAGCTTACCCGGCCTACAGGTCGCTGTTTTTGTAGGCCCGGCGGGCAACGCACCGCCGGGCAATTTCCGTTATCAGGATGATTTACGTACGCGCAGGTACCATTCGCACAGCAGACGGACCTGCTTACGGGTATAGCCTTTCTCCATCATACGATCGACAAAATCGTCGTGTTTTTTCTGCTCGTCGGTTGAGGTTTTGGCGTTAAACGAAATCACCGGCAGCAGCTCTTCGGTATTGGAGAACATTTTCTTCTCAATCACCGTGCGCAGTTTTTCGTAGCTGGTCCAGTTCGGGTTCCGTCCGTTGATATTAGCCCTGGCGCGCAGGACGAAGTTGACTATCTCATTACGGAAGTCTTTCGGGTTGCTGATCCCGGCCGGCTTCTCAATTTTCTCCAGCTCCGCATTCAACGACTCACGGTCAAACAGTTGGCCGGTGTCCGGATCGCGGTACTCCTGATCCTGAATCCAGAAGTCCGCATAGGTGACATAGCGGTCAAAGATGTTCTGCCCGTATTCGGAGTAGGACTCAAGATAGGCGGTCTGAATCTCTTTACCGATAAACTCGGCATATTTCGGGATCAGATAGCCTTTGAGGAACTCCAGATAACGTTCCGACTGCTCTTGCGGGAACTGCTCGCGCTCGATTTGCTGTTCCAGGACGTAGAACAGATGGACCGGGTTCGCGGCGACCTCGGCGTGGTCAAAGTTAAACACGCGCGACAATATTTTGAAGGCGAAGCGGGTGGACAGACCGTTCATCCCTTCGTCGACGCCGGCGTAATCGCGGTACTCCTGATAGGATTTCGCTTTCGGGTCGGTGTCTTTCAGGCTTTCACCGTCGTACACGCGCATTTTGGAGTAAATGCTCGAGTTTTCCGGCTCTTTCAGCCGCGACAGTATGGAGAAGCGCGACAGCGTCTCCAGGGTCCCCGGGGCGCACGGCGCGTGGGTCAGCTCACTGTTGTTAAGCAGTTTTTCGTAGATACGCATCTCTTCGGAGATACGCAGGCAATAAGGCACCTTGACGATATACACGCGGTCGAGGAAAGCCTCGTTGTTTTTGTTATTACGGAAGGTCACCCATTCGGATTCGTTGGAGTGGGCGAGAATAATGCCGTTAAACGGCAGGGCCGAAATTCCCTCGGTTCCGTTATAGTTGCCTTCCTGCGTGGCGGTCAGCAGCGGATGCAGCACCTTGATAGGCGCTTTAAACATCTCGACGAACTCCATAATCCCCTGGTTGGCGCGGCACAGGGCGCCGGAGTAGCCGTAGGCGTCCGGATCGTTCTGGGCATAATGCTCCAGTTTACGAATATCCACTTTACCGACCAGCGCGGAGATATCCTGGTTATTCTCATCACCCGGTTCTGTCTTGGCGATGGCAATTTGCTCAAGGATAGAGGGCCACACTTTGATCACGCGGAATTTGGTGATGTCGCCACCGAACTCGTGCAGGCGTTTTGCCGCCCACGGCGACATGATGGTGCCGAGATAACGGGTAGGCACGCCATACTCTTTATCGAGAATCTGCGCGTCTTCCTGCGGGTTAAACAGGCACAGCGGATGATCGTTGACCGGGCTACGTTCACCGTTGGCGCTCAGTATATAGATAGGTACACGCTGCATTAAGGATTTCAGACGTTCAGCCAGCGACGATTTACCCCCGCCGACCGGGCCCAGCAGATACAGAATCTGTTTCTTCTCTTCCAGACCTTGTGCGGCGTGTTTCAGGTAAGAGACGATCTGCTCGATGGCATCTTCCATGCCGTAAAACTCTTCAAATGCCGGATAGCGTGCGACAACCCGGTTTGAAAAGAGACGGGACAGCCGGGGTTCCAGGGCCGTGTCGACCATGACTGGCTCACCAATGGCCATCAGCAGCCGTTCTGCCGCGTTGGCATAAGCACTGCGATCTTGCCGGCAGATGGTAAGAAACTCCTGCAGTGTGAACTCTTCGTCCTTGGCAGCTTCATAACGCTGGCGATAGTGATCGAATATATTCATGGCATGCCGTCCTTTCGTTTTTAGCACAAGTTGAGAGCCGTTCATATGAATAGTGGGAGCTCCCGGAAGAGGTAAACTGCGCGACGTTCATCGATTCTCCAGCAACCCTTATGCCAGGTTGACGAAGCGACACAGACAACGTGCGCCAAAATCACTTCTTCTAAATTAAAGCGTAGATGCATTTAGAAAACTTGCATGCCGGCAAAAATCAATTTCAATGACATATCAATAACTCATCCGGAAAAAAGGCGCTTTTTCGCACGTCTTGCCAGGCCGCGTCATGGGGCTGTCATCCGGCTGCAAGTTTATGGTCATCTGTTGATGAGAAATTGAATGGTTTATGTAATGACGGGTAAAGAATTTGAGGCATGAGGCCTACGACGGTAAACTGCCCCGGCGTATTAATTGACAAACGGGAATATGGATTGTGAATAAGATCAAACCTCTGGCACTCAGCGTGTGCCTTGCGGCCTCTGTTTCGGCTGCCCACGCGGAAGGGAAATTTACGTTAGGGGCCGGCGTGGGTATCGTCGAGAACCCTTATAAACAATACGATGCCGATGTTTTCCCCGTCCCGGCAATTAGCTATGAGAGCGACAGCTTTTGGTTTCACGGCCTCGGTGGCGGCTACTATTTGTGGAATGACAACACCGATAAGCTGTCCGTGACCGCCTACTGGTCGCCGATGTACTTCAAGCCGGGCGACAGCGATAGTGAGCAAATGCGCAAGTTGGATCGCCGTAAAACCACCATGATGGCCGGGCTCTCTTATGTCCACAACACGCAGTACGGCTTCTTGCGTACGACGCTTGCGGGCGACACGCTGGGTAACAGCAACGGTATCACCTGGGATACGGCCTGGCTTTATCGCTATACCAACGGCAACCTGACCTTGACGCCGGGGATTGGCCTCGAGTGGAACAGCGATAACCAGAACGAATACTACTACGGCGTTTCTCAGCATGAGTCTAATCGTAGCGGCATGCGTAGCTACGACCCGGATAGCAGCTGGAACCCGTACCTTGAGCTGTCGGCTAACTATCGTTTCCTCGGCGACTGGAGCGTGTATGGCGTGGCGCGTTACACCCACCTGTCTAATGAAATCACCGACAGTCCGATGGTCGACAAATCCTGGAGCGGTCTGATCTCCACGGGGATTACCTACACCTTCTGATCGCACACGATAGCGATCGTCGAGCAGACGATCGTGCACCATAACGAAGAAATTCGTGCATCAAAACAGGGCATAACGCCCTGTTTTGCATTACGGTGGTGCAACGGCATAACCGGAGGAGGCGATGATGGAAAAAACAGTATCTTTTGGCGATCGTGCGGCGGTTCCTGCTATCGGGCAGGGAACCTGGTATATGGGTGAAGACAGGGCCCGACGTACGCAGGAGGTGGCTGCACTACGAGCGGGCGTGGAACGCGGGCTGACGGTCATCGACACCGCCGAAATGTATGCACATGGCGGGGCGGAAGAGGTGGTCGGAGAGGCGATTCGCGGCCTGCGGGATCGCGTCGTACTGGTCTCTAAAGTCTATCCGTGGCATGCGGGTGGACAGCAGATGATGGATGCCTGCGAGGCCAGCCTGCGCCGTCTGGGGACCGATTACCTCGATATGTACCTGCTGCACTGGGCCGGCGAGTTTTCCTTTGCGCAAACCGTTGAGGGCATGGAGAGGCTGGTGGCGCAGGGCAAAATTCGCCGTTGGGGCGTATCGAATCTCGATACTGCCGCGATGCAGGCGCTGTGGCAGGTTGCCGGGGGCCAACGGTGCGCGACCAATCAGGTACTGTACCACCTGGCGTCGCGGGGCATTGAACATGACCTGCTGGCGTGGTGTCAGCAACGGTCGCTGCCGGTGATGGCCTACAGCCCGTTGGCTCAGGCCGGACGTCTGCGCGATGGACTTTTAAATCACAGCGTTGTGAAAAATATTGCTGAAGACCGAGGGGTGAGCGCGGCCCAAATTCTGCTGGCCTGGGTCATCAGTCATCCGGGCGTTATGGCTATCCCGAAAGCGGCAAGCGTAGAGCATGTTACGCAAAATGCCGCTGCGCTGTCGATAACGCTCACCGTGCAGGAGCTGGCGCGGCTGGATAGTGCTTTTCCCGCGCCGGGCAAAAAAGTCCCGCTCGATATGGTGTAAAGAACAGTTATTCGCCAAAACACTTTGGCGCTTAGTTGATGAACATCAAGGTCCAGTGGTGATTATCTCCTTAAAGATAAAAGAAAAAGGAGATTTACATGACTGAACTTAACAAGCCTCTGGATGTGAAGCTGGCTTTCCCGCTGTGGAAAGCGATTCTCACGATACTCTTCGGCGTTATTATCTGGTTTACTCCGCCGCCTGATGGACTCGCCCTCCACGCATGGCAAATGTTTGCCATTTTTGCCGCCACTATCTTTGCCATCATTCTAAAGGTGCTCCCGATGGGGGCGGTGACGATGATTGCGCTGATCGTCTCTGCGTTTTTGGGCGTGACGCCTCTCTCGCCGGGTAAAAGCGACAAAGTTGCGGCGTTATCCGGGTTTGCTAACGGGACTATCTGGTTGATTGGTATCGCTATGTTCATCTCCCGGGCGGTGATCAAGACCGGGTTGGGCAAGCGGGTGGCGCTGTGGTTTATTTCTAAATGCGGTTCCAGCATGTTGGGCGTTGCCTATGGACTGGCGCTGTCAGATGTCGTCCTCGGACCGGGGATCCCTTCGGCATCCGCGAGGGGCGGCGGAATTATGTACCCGATTACGCAGTCCATTGCCACGGCTTACCAGTCAGAACCAGGGGCGACGGCGAGAAAAGCCGGCGCCTTTTTAATGATTTGCGTTTCACAGATCGATGCCATCGTCTGCACGATGTTTTTAACGGCGATGGCGGGTAACCCGCTGGTTGCCGAACTGGCGCGAAGCCAGGGAATAGAGATCACCTGGACGACCTGGTTTGTCGGGGCCATTGCTCCGGGGATTGTCTCACTGATCCTGCTGCCGCTGGTGATTTACGCGATCTATCCGCCGCAGTTGAAGAAAACGCCGGAGATACCCTCGATTGCCCGGGAAGAGCTGCGTAAAATGGGACCGATGTCGCTGGCAGAAAAAATTCTGGCGTTTGATTTTGTCCTGCTGATATTGCTATGGACCGTCGGTGATATTTTCTTTTCGATTCCCGCGACGCTTTCGGCGTTTATTGGACTGATGGTGCTGCTGATCAGCAACATCATGTCGTGGAAGAATATTATCGAAGAAAAAACGGCCTGGGACACCATGTTCTGGTTTGCCGTACTGGTGATGATGGCCAATGCGCTCAATAAGTACGGCATGATTAGCTGGATATCGGAGCGAATTGTCGGCTATGTCGGCCACTTCGAATGGATAACGGTTTTTTTACTGCTTGTCGTGGTTTATTTCTACACCCGCTATTTTTTCGCGTCGGCGATGGCGCATATTTCCGCGATGTATCTGGCATTTCTTGCCGTGGCCGTTTCCGTCGGCGTACCGCCGCTGTTTGCCGCGCTGGTGCTGGGGTATACCTCAAACTTGTCGATGGGGCTTACGCAATACTCCGGGGGCCCGGGGCCAGCGCTGTTTGGCTCGGGATATAACACGACCGGGCAGTGGTGGGGAGTCAGTTTTGTGGTATCGCTGGCCTCGATTGCTATCTGGTTAGTGTTGGGAGGCGCGTGGATGAAACTGGTGGGATTCTGGTAACGGAAAAACGTCACGAGTGTCAGTAAACAAAACAGGGCGTTATCGCCCTGTTTTTAATCCCTCATCTCCCGGCTATCGGGAGTGGAAGGGACTAGCCTCGTTTCACGACGCGGATAGTTTGCGCCAGGCGAGACGGTTTCTCTTCGCTGGTTTTCTGCGTTTCGGTGACGCAGCAGGTTTCGACGCAAACAAAGGTTTTGTACCCGTCATCCGGCATATCGCCCATGCTGACGGAGAGCGCCGGGCCTGGGTTCCAGCCCACGACGTTGCTGTGGTGATGGTGGACAACATCGATGTTGCGGTTCAGCGCAGCGTCGTGAATCACGCTACAGGCTTCGGCATTCAGATAGACGCGGTCGGTACGGTCAGGGAAGGTCTCGGTACCGTTGCTTAATACGCCTTCTTCGGCATTCTTCACTTTATCAATATAACGGTCACCCAGACCGCTGACTTTCACTGCCGCAATGTCGCCGACGTTGAAGTAGGTATGCAGTGCGGAGGTGGTTTCAAATTCACCGTGCGCTTCCAGCTCGATCTCGCAGGTTTTACCCAGTTTGAAACGCGCATAGAGCGTAAATTCGTGCGGCCAGTATTTGCGGGTTGCATCGCTACTTTTGAGTTCAAAGGTCAGCATCACGCCGCTTTCATCTTCATCGTGGCCTTTCAGCGCCCACGGCAGGTTACGGGCGAAGCCATGGGACGGTAAACCCTGCTGCGCCGCCGGACCGAACCACGGCCAGCAAACCGGCACGCCGCCGCGCAGGGCGACGCCGTTTTTGAACGGCGTATTGTTGCTGAGCCACAGCACTTCTTCTTCGCCAGCCGGTTTCCAGGAGAGCAGGTGCGCGCCCTGGAAAGCCACGGAGGCTTTAACCTGCGGATGGTCAACAACGATCAGCTCCAGCTCATCAAGCTGGCGGCGGGAAAGGACAGGGGTAAGTTGTTCAACTACCGGGAGAGCAAAAATTTTGTTAATCATGGTGCAATCCTAAAGGTTAGCCGTAAACATGAAGCCATAAAAAAAGGCGACCGAGGTCGCCTTTTTGGATCAATGTCTCATCTCAACTTATTTGGAGATGTGAGCGATCAGGTCCAGAACTTTGTTGGAGTAACCTGTTTCGTTGTCGTACCAGGAAACCAGTTTCACGAAGTTGTCGTTCAGTGCGATACCTGCTTTAGCATCGAACACGGAAGTGCAAACTTCGCCGTTGAAATCGGTAGAAACAACGTCGTCTTCGGTGTAACCCAGAACGCCTTTCATTGCGCCTTCAGAAGCCGCTTTGATTGCTTTCTTGATTTCTTCGTAAGACGCTGCTTTTTCCAGACGAACGGTCAGGTCAACAACGGATACGTTCGGAGTCGGAACGCGGAACGCCATACCGGTCAGTTTGCCGTTCAGTTCTGGCAGTACTTTACCTACTGCTTTAGCAGCACCGGTAGAGGACGGGATGATGTTCTGTGCTGCGCCGCGGCCGCCGCGCCAGTCTTTGTGAGACGGGCCGTCAACGGTTTTCTGAGTCGCGGTGGTCGCGTGAACGGTGGTCATCAGGCCTTCGATGATGCCGAAGTTGTCGTTGATAACTTTAGCCAGCGGAGCCAGGCAGTTGGTGGTGCAGGATGCGTTAGAAACGATGTCCTGGCCTTCGTATTTGTCAAAGTTAGCGCCTTTAACAAACATCGGAGTGTTGTCTTTGGACGGGCCAGTCAGAACGACTTTTTTCGCGCCAGCAGTGATGTGTTTACGAGCGGTTTCGTCAGTCAGGAACAGACCGGTTGCTTCAGCAACAACGTCAACGCCTGCTTCGTTCCACTTCAGGTTAGCCGGATCACGTTCAGCGGTAACACGGATTTTTTTACCGTTAACGATCAGATGACCGTCTTTCACTTCAACGGTACCGTTAAAACGGCCGTGAGTGGAGTCATACTTCAGCATGTATGCCATGTAGTCAGCGTCTAACAGGTCGTTGATTGCAACGATCTCGATGTCAGAACGTTCCTGAGCAGCACGGAAAACAATGCGACCGATACGGCCAAAACCGTTGATACCTACTTTGATAGTCATATATTCCACCAGCTATTTGTTAGTGAATAAAAGGTTGCCTGTAAAATTACAAAAACCTTACGCAGCGTCAAGCGGAATCGTGTCAATCATTGCGACAAATCAATCCTGAGCATACCTTTGCTCGAATGTTTTGCCTCACTCTCCCTTTGAGCCCAATTCCATATTGGGGCCGCGCCCGGAATTTTAAAGGGCGTTAAAGATAAAAATGTGATGTTAGTCACAATTATCTGGGCTGCCTTTTGGCATCGAATAAGTTTAGAACAAAAGTCCACGCTTCATTGTTAATGTTTTGTTAGAATCGAGGCGTAAAGTTGTCCTTTCACAGTGAGAAGCAAGCACATGGCGAATAAACCCTCCTCAGACGAGCTCAAAAAAAATTTGAGCGAGATGCAGTTTTACGTGACGCAGAATCACGGTACTGAGCCGCCGTTCACCGGACGACTGCTCCACAACAAACGGGACGGCGTCTACCACTGCCTGGTGTGCGACGCGCCGCTGTTTCACTCGCAAACGAAGTATGATTCAGGCTGCGGCTGGCCGAGCTTTTACGAGCCGGTGAGCGAGGAGGCGATTCGCTATCTGAACGATTACTCTCACGGTATGCAGCGCACTGAAATTCGCTGCGGAAACTGCGATGCGCATCTGGGACATGTATTTCCCGATGGACCGCAGCCGACGGGGGAGCGTTTTTGCGTCAATTCGGCCTCATTAAGCTTCAATGACGACGATAATGGCGAGCAGATTAAAGGTTAAAGAAACGATTCAGCAAATTATTCCAGTGCGGAGTTGAGCGGACCATGGAAATCGAGCAAATAATAGACAGTATGACGCCGGAAGTGTATCAGCGCCTGGCGACGGCGGTGGAGCTGGGAAAATGGCCGGATGGTGTGGCCTTAACGCCCGAGCAGAAAGAGAACAGCCTGCAGCTGGTGATGCTCTACCAGGCGCGGCATAACAGCGACGCGCAGCACATGACCATCGACACCAACGGCCAGATGGTGATGAAGAGCAAGCAGCAGCTGAAAGAAGATTTTGGTATCGCGCCCAAGCCGATTGCCACGCTGAAGATGCAGTGACGGGACGGACTGATGCCCGCAGGGGTTAACCCTTGCAGGGCCTGTAGTTGGATTAAGCAGGCCCGGTAATCCTTGCAGGGCCTGTAGTTGGATTAAGCAGGCCCGGTAATCCTTGCAAGGACCTGCGGCTGGATTTAACAGGCCCGGTAAGGCAACGCCGCTACCGGGCAAAGTTGTAGCCTTCGGGTGGGCGCCGCTTATCTCACCCGACGGCCGATCGCCGATTAATGTTTAATCCCAAGCGATGTCGCGAGCTGCTTCGCCAGCTGATTGTGGTCATCGGCGCCATACTCCCAGAACATAGCCCCCGCCAGACCTTTTTGCTTAATGTAATCAGCCTTTATCGCCACCGAACGCGGATTCTCGTACGACAACGCGAACAGCGCTTTGCCGTCCGCCGACTGGATCGACAGCCACGGTACCTTCGCCTCATCATCCCAATGTTCGGTAAAGCGTTTTTGCGGGTCGTTAAGCATTTTGTCGACGATGTCGTTATATTTCACGTACGTGTCTTTCGTCAGATCAAAACCCAGCGATGAAAACAGGGCGATTTGCTGTGGTCCGAACCACGGCTGAGTGACGGGATTTTTTTGCGCATCCGGCTTCGTCCAGTCGATACCCGGCTCAAGGGCGCGTTTTGGCACCCGGCCATAGAAGCCAATCCCCAGGTTCATCTGGCTCGGTTTTAAACCGGCGGCGAGATAGTTATTGACCACAAAATCGGCGCTGTACTTATCCGCAGCCGCGACCGTCGGCCAGCGGGTTGAATCATACAGGTTGGCGTTGAAGTACTGGGTTCCGTAGGCCATGTCGTAGGTCATCAGGTTGATATAGTCGAGCGACGGCGCAATCGCTTTAATATCCACCCAGCTTTTCGGGCTCTCGGCGTTAGCGCCCACGGCGATGGTCACCAGTTTCCTGCTACCAAAAGCCGCGCGCAGCTCTTTCAGTAAGGCCGTGAAGTTATCGCGATCGGCCGGTTGGCTGGCGACCAGTCCCCAGGCGCCATTGACCGGATACTCCCAGTCGAGATCGATGCCATCCAGACCATACTTTTCAACAATCTCCTGCGCGGACTGAATAAACACCGCCCGGGTTTCCTTCGTCGCCGCTGCGCCGGAGAATCCGCGAGCTCCCCAGCCGCCGACGGAAAGCAGGACTTTCAGGTTCGGGTTCTGCTGGCGCAATGTCGGGATTTTCTGCAGGTCAGCCTGTACTTTCGGCGACAGCCAAATCTGATGCAGCTTGCTGGCATCTTTTAAAGCGTCATTGGTTTCGTCTTTTTCGTCGTTATAGACCAGACCAAACGAGTAGTTGAGATGGGTTATCTGCCGAACGTCCAGCTTATCGATATCGCCGCCGGGACCGGCAGTGACGTCACCGCCGCCGTTAAAGTAGCCGACGGACATCAGGGCGCTGGCGGAGACCACGGAAGCGCAGAGCAGGGGGAATGCTGCCAGTAAAGGCAAAAGCTTCATATCAGATCCTCTTTGACTTAAAAAGTGACATTGAAAAACAAACACGCCACGTAAATGGCGTGGCGAAAAAACAACGCGTTAACACTACCAGCGATAGGGCGTTGAATCTGCGAGTCAGCTCAATTTATAGTCAAAGAGAAACGCGGGAAAATGGCCCGAGGCGGCGGCTTCGGGCACAAGTTCGGGGACAAGGCTTAGGCCTGAGTTTCCAGCCAGTCGTCGAGGGTGTACAGCGTAGCACCCGCGGCGGCCATCTCCATAAAGGCGTGCGCGCTATCCTGCGGCTGGAGGTTGACTCCGCGGCAGCCGTCGGTAATCACGTTGACGGTATAGCCGAGGTTCAGCGCATCCAGCACGGTGAATTTGACGCAGTAATCGGTTGCCAGCCCAAGAATGATCAGATCGGTGATCTCGCGTTGGCGCAGCCACTCGTCAAGCCGGGTTTTTTGCCGATGTCCATTGTCAAAAAAGGCGCTGTAGCTATCGATGGCCGGATTTTCCCCTTTATGAAACACCGCGGCAATCGCCTGCTGCTGCAACAGCGGATGCAGCGCCGCACCTTCGCCGTTCTGCACGCAGTGATCGGGCCAGAACGTTTGCACCAGGCCATCGAGCTGTCCCTGGGTATAAGGTTCGACCTGGTGCTGGCTGGCGAAGCTGCCATGGTTTGCCGGGTGCCAGTCCTGGCTGGCGACGACGGTTTCTCCGCGGGCAAGACAATGGTCGATCAATCGGTTGGCGATATCGATTGTGCTATCACCTTCCGGTACGGCCAGCGCGCCGCCCGCGCAAAAATCATTTTGTAAATCGACCAGCAGTAGTGCGCGATTCGTCATCGGTTCTCCTTACTCATCGGGGGTCAGTTCGCCACGCAGGTTTTCCTGCATCAGGTTGCGGATCTCATCGACGCTCAGGTTCTGACTCAGCAGGTAGTGTAGCTTGGTCAACGTGGCCTCAACGGTCATATCAAAACCGCTGATGACGCCCGCCTGGGCGAGGGCGTTACCGGTGGCATACCCGCCCATATTGACCTTGCCGGACATGCACTGGGTCAGGTTGATGACCACGATCCCGCGCTGGCTGGCTTCCGCCAGAACCTGAATGAACTCGCCATTTTGCGGGGCGTTGCCGACGCCATAGGAGCGCAGAATCAACGCTTTCACCGGCTGACGCAGGAAATTACGTACCACATCGGCAGAAATGCCCGGATAGATCGTAACGACGCCAATGGGTTGTGGCGTGATGGGATGCACAACCAGCTCGCCGATACCCTGTGGGGCTGGCGGTGTACCGAGGCGACGAATGTGGATCCCGGCTTCCAGTAAAGGCGCCAGATTGGGGGAGGCGAAGGCATCGAAACCATCGGCATGGGCTTTGGTCGTGCGGTTGCCGCGATAGAGACGATTATTGAAGAACAGCGCCACTTCATTAATCGGGTAATTAGCGGCAACGTACAAGGCATTCAGCAAATTGATCTGCCCGTCGGAACGCAGTTCGGCCAACGGGATTTGTGACCCTGTCACAATAACCGGTTTGCCCAGATGCTCCAGCATGAACGACAGCGCTGAGGCGGTAAAGGCCATGGTGTCCGTGCCGTGGAGGATAACAAAGCCGTCGTACTCGTCGTAATGCGCGCGGATGTCGTCGGCGATGTGCTGCCAGTCCTCCGGCGTCATATCGGAAGAGTCCATCAGCGGTTCATATTCATGAATCGTAAAGTCCGGCATCTCCGGACGGTGGAACTCAGGCATCAGCGCCAGCTGACGCTGCAGGTGGCCGGAAACGGGGATATAACCGTGTTCTGAGCGCTGCATACCGATGGTCCCACCGGTGTAGGCAACGTAAATCGATTTCTTTTGCATATCATCGCTTAGGTTGTACGTAGACAGGCGCAGTATAAGGTGACCGCTAAAAAAATACAGCGCAATCCCCGTCATACTTCACGTTGCAGGTGCGTTGGCCGCGCGTGTTTACCCCGGTCACATAGCGGACTATGCTCCCGGGGATGCACCCGCTTGCCGCCTGCCTGGAACTCGAATTATTTAGGGGATACCCGTCATACTTCACGTTGCAGGTGCGTTGGCCACGCGTGTTTACCCCGGTCACATAGCGGACTATGCTCCCGGGGATGCGCCCGCTTGCCGCCTGCCTGGCACTCGAATTATTCAGGGGATACCCGTCATACATCAGGTTGCAGGTGCGTTGGCCGCGTAGTGTTCCCCCGACAACATTGAGTTGTCGGGGGAACTGGGCTGCATGAAGGAATTAGCGGATATTGGCGCAGGTTAAGCAGAATGCGTAGCGGTTCTGCGGATCGTTGAACGCGGCGAGCTTATCGCTCTCAGCCTTGACGGCATTGGCCGCGGCGGCAACCGGCGCCGGCAGCCAGGCCTGCAGTGCCGCTGGCAGCGACGCGCGGACCGAACCGGTCAGGTTATCGATCACCATCGAGAAGAACGTCGGCTCTTCCTGATAGTAGTTGATGTGCCACTGTTTCAGCTTCGCCAGCTCCGCGGCTTTTGCCACCGCGTCATCAAAGTCGCCCAGGCTATCGACCAGCCCGTTGGCTTTCGCATCTTCACCGGTCCAGACATGGCCCTGGGCAATCTGGTCGATTTTCTCCGGCGTACTGTTACGCGCGTTGGCCACCAGCGTGATAAAACGTTTGTAGCCGTTTTCGATGCTCAGCTGCATCAGCTGCTGAACTTCAGGCGGCAGCGATTTGGTGGTTGATACGTCCGCTAGCGCCGACGTCGCCACGCCATCGGTATGGATGCCGATCGAATCCAGCGTATTTTCGACGGTGTTAATGACGCCGAAGATGCCAATCGAACCGGTGAGGGTGCTTGGGTTGGCGACGATATAATTGGCCGGCGTGGAGATCCAGTAGCCGCCGGAAGCGGCCATGCCGCCCATGGAAACCACCACCGGTTTACCCGCGGCTTTTGCTGCCGCCAGCTCTTCACGAATCACTTCCGAGGCGCTGACGCTGCCGCCCGGGCTGTTGACGCGCAGAACAATCGCTTTCACCTTCGGATCGAGGCGGGCATCGCGAATCTGCGCGGCGGTGGTGTCTCCCCCGACGTTACCCGGCGTCTCTTCGCCGTCCATGATCGCGCCGTTAGCGAAGATCACCGCAATGGTGGCGCCCTGCTCGGACGGTGTTTTCACGCTGTAATCGTAATAGCTGATGGCGCGATAGTTATTATCCGCTTTGCTCCAGCCGAACTGTTTAGTCAGCGCCTTCTCCACGTCGGTGGCGGTGCCCAGCTCATCAACCAGCTTGTTGTTCAGCGCGTACTGCGCCGTATCGCCATCCACTTTACGCAGACCATCAATCAGCCCCTGAGCGCCAGGGAACAGCTGCTGAGCCGTGATTTGGCGGTTAGCGGCGATGGTATTGAGGTAGTTTTGCCACAGCTCGCCAATCCAACGGCTGTCGGCTTCCCGGGCGGCAGGCGACATATCGTCGCGAATAAACGGCTCGACCGCCGATTTATAGGTCCCGACGCGGAAAACGTGGGTGGAGACTTTCAGCTTGTCGAGCAGCGATTTGTAATACAGGCCGTTGGTGGCAAAACCGTGCAGATCGACATCACCCTGCGGCGAAAGCCAGATTTTATTGGCGAAGCTGGCCAGATAATACTGCCCCTGGCTGTAGCTGCTCCCCACGGCATACACCGGTTTGCCGCTATCGCGAAATTCGCGCAGCGCCTTACCGATATACTGCATCGAAGGCTGATCGCCGCCGGCAAAATTTTTCAGATCCAGCACGATACCGGTGATATTGCGGTCATCTTTCGCCTGGCGAATAGTCTGTACGATATCAAACAGCGAGTTTTCCTGGAGACGATCGGAACTGGCCCCAAAGAGCTGACGACCGATCACGCCGAGTTTGCTGCTGGCGGACGGTTTATCGACCACCACGCCGGTTATATCCATCAGCAGCGCGCCGCGAGCGGTATGTTCCGTGGTGGTGCTGCTGAACTGTGCCCAGATACCGACACAAACCAGAACCAGCAACAGGAAAACCAGGTTCAGTGCGAGCTGGCGAATAAAGTTGAGTACCCGCCATGTCCATTTAAAAAATCCGGCGAGCAGCCGCCAAAGAGTTCGCATGTATTCTCCCTAACATTGTTAAAAATGGGCTAACCGCATGAGTTGCCGCGTCTGGTTATCCTAAAGAGACGGCTGGCGGTTGTCAGCAGGAATCACCGGTCGTGCTGTAACAAAATTCCTGCGCATGTTAATTTTATGAAAAATGACATCACAGGAGTCACATAGATGGATGCTCTCGAACTATTGATAAACCGCCGCAGCGCTTCTCGTCTTGCCGAGCCGGCGCCGACCGGTGAACAACTGGAAAACATTCTCCGTGCCGGACTGCGCGCCCCGGATCACGGGACGCTGCAACCCTGGCGTTTCTTTATTATTTCTGATGAAGGCCGTGAACGCTTCAGTCAACTGCTGGAGAAAGGGGCGATTGAGGCCGGGCAGGATGACAAAGGCATTGAAAAGGCCCGCAGTGCACCGTTCCGCGCCCCGCTGATTATCACCGTCGTCGCTCGCTGCGAAGATCACCCGAAGGTGCCGAAATGGGAGCAGGAAATGTCGGCCGGCTGCGCGGTGATGGCCATGCAGATGGCGGCGCTGGCGCAAGGCTTTAACGGTATCTGGCGCAGCGGTGCATTGACCGAAAGCCCGATCGTCCGTGAAGGTTTTGCCTGCCGCGAGCAGGATAAAATCGTCGGTTTTCTCTATCTGGGAACGCCGCAGCTTAAAGCCTCAACCACCGTTTCTCTGCCGGACACCGCGCCGTTTGTGGTCCGTTTCTGAGCAACATCGCGTAAGCATAGCCCGGCAGGCGTGAACCGCCGGGCTGTCGCGTCGACTATTTCTGCTGTTTCGCAAACTCGTCTTTGGCTTTTTGCAGCTGCTGCTGGAAGGCCGGATTGGTATGCAGGGTGGCAACCACCGCTGAGCCGACAATCCGCGCGGCGTCAACATCGCTCTGCCAGTGGTAACCGCAGATCACCCGACTTTCACCGAGCTCATAGCCGCGTTTGAGAATCTCATTCTGGCGCTGCGGGTTGATTTCAGCCAGCACCAGGGCGGTAGCCCAGCCGATAGAGGTGTGTCCGGAAGGGTAGGAGCCGTTTTTCGACAGCTTATCCTGTTCGGTGGTATTGCAGGTGGACACGCCGTAGAAGGCAAACGGACGAATACGCATATACTTCTCTTTCGCGCCCCGGGTCGCCAGATCGCCCGCGTCTTCAATCATATTGGTGAGCAGCTTGTGGAGCGCCGGGGCGTCTTTTTCGGTGATCGGGGAGCCGAATGCCGCGGAGAAGGCGTTGGCCACGCCACCCGCGCTCAGGTTGGCATCCTCTGCTGCCAGCTTGCCGCGGGCGGTGGCGCGCAGCAGACGGCCTTTCTCATACATCGCCTGATCGTTTAAAAACGCAATGCTGCCCACTTCCGGCGGCGGCGGGAGCAGCGCCAGGCTGTCAATGGCCTGGGCATTTTTCAGATAGTAGAGATCGGGCTTAGTGGTGGCATCATTCCCGGCGGGAACCAGCGCAAAGGCGCTAACCGAAAAGAGACTGGCAAAGCAAAGGGCGAGTACACGCTTTTTCATCAGGATATCCTTATTGTGGTGGAGAGGAACAATGGCGCGAAACTGACGCAAAGTTAACGAACCATTGTTTTGCTGAAATCAAGAGCCTGTCTCAACAGGACGATTTTGCTGGTCATTTTGACCCGGGGCGTGCTCACAACGATGTATCTTTGAACGCCTTTCAGGGCCGCCCGAAGGGGGAGCGCAGCGAAGACTCACGAACGACCTGTACGCCGTGGTTTCACCGCGGTCCCTGTGCAAACTGCCTGTGCTATAACGCCTGCCGGGACAGGCTCTACACTCTCTCATTCGGCGCGTTTTTCTGTGCCGGATGAGAGACGACTCAGGTACCGATGATACCTGTTTACCGATAAACCGAACGCGCGATGCGGGTGTAGGTATGCCTGACCCCGCGAATAGCAATACTGTAGGCCAGAATATTCTCCGGTAATGCCATCCCCATATAACCCGTATCGCCAATATGGTGCAGGTCGGCGCCCGCCATTTTACTCATCAACGCTATCTGACGAAGGGTGCCGACATCAGCGCCTTCCTGGGAGGTCCCAATCGCCGTCATCGCCAGCACGCCATGCGCATGCGCAGTATCGATAAGCGATGCCACACGTTGCTGACTCATTCCCGGTATCGTGCCTGGGGCCGGGAGCAACACAATATCCGCCCCCTGGGCGGCGAACCAGATAACATCCTGCTCGCTGATAATGCTGCTGCCGCTTTCGCGCACCACTCCCGCACCGTGCATTTTCCCGGTGATAATCACCGCGCTGTCGCCCACCGCCTGGCGAATCTCTTCGGCCGCTATCCCCAGCGCCCGGTTGCTGACCCCGTTAGCCGGGTTGCCCGTTAACACCAGAATTTTCGCTCCCATCGCGACCAGCTTACGGGCATTGTCAGCCGTTGCCGAGCGCCCCGGTCTCATTTTCCAGATATCGTCATGGGCAACCGCAAATTCCGGATCTACCGCCTCCAGATTGACACCAATAATACGCCCGGTCAGGCGCTGCAGTTCATGCAACGTTTTGTCCGGTGCGATATCGGCAGGCAACCCCTCAATATGCGGGTTTTCACTGTCAAACATATTAATCAGCAAGATATCCGCACCCTGCGATGCGGCAAGCTCGGCATTGGTGACATTGTTCAGCAATGGCTGAGTGATGGCGATAGATTCGCTGACCATTACCCGACCTTCGCTGGCGCGAATGGCATACAGCAGCTGCTCTTTATTCATCGATACAAAATCGGAGGCACAGCAGTCCAGCAAGCGTTTAGTTTTCATCGGGATATGCCTCGTTGCTGAATTCGTACTCTGATTTTACCTGCGGCCTGGGCAGGCACTATCCGCGCCTCGACCCGTCGCTGGATGCTGGCGAAAAAAATTCCCTGCATAAATTCACCTCAGTCGTCATCGGCCATCTTTGGTTTAATTAAAACTAAACCACTTGTGTACCATTAGTGAACCATACTGAATAAAAAGAGATCCTGACTACGACAAAATGGCCATTTTGTGATCTGAGAGGCTTTTCTCTGCGTCTGATTTGGGGATGACAACGATCGATTATTGGTTAAGAATTGGTTCACAGGAGCTGGACCAGTCACCACTTGCGCAGAGAGACGATGAACACAACTTCGCATCCCGGGTTTTATCTCGATGAATCCAGCGCGTTGCCGCTGTATATGCAGCTGGTTAACGCCATTAAGTCAGCCGTTGCTGAAGGCCGGCTGCGTCCAGGCGATGTTCTGCCGTCAGAACGGGCGCTGGTAGAGATGCTGAAAATTGCGCGAGGCACAGCCCGAAAAGCATTACAGCAGTTGCTGGAGGAAGGGGTTCTGATTCGGAATCAGGGGTCCGGTACCTTCGTGGCTCCGCAGGTGCGCCAGTCCCTGCCGTCGCTGGAAAGTTTTAGTGAAATGGCGGCAGCGAGCGGAGGCACAGCGCAAAGCGAGCTGGTGGGATATCTGCGGCGGTTAGCGACCCAGGAGGAGCGCCGCGCTCTGCAACTGACAGACGGTCAAAGTGAAATTGTCGAGCTGACCCGGCTGAGGAAAATTAACGGTATCGCCGTTTCCCTGCAGACGGCGGTTTTGCCTGCGCATCTGCTGGATAAAATCAGCGAAATGGATGAATCGTTATATCTGCACCTGGAGACAAAAGGCTCACCGGTGCTGCGGGCAACTCAGCATTTCCGGGCCGTATCAACGGACAGTCAGCTGGCTTACTATCTGAACATCAAACAAGATGAGCCGCTTCTGCTGGTGACCCGGATCGGCTTCACCTCCGATGACAGGCCCGTGGAATACACCCGGACCTGGTGCCTGAATGATTACTATGATTTTACGCTTGAGCTACGTCGAAAAGCGCCATAGCGGCTCGCTGCCGCTTGCTGGCAGGCGGGCCCGTTGAGTGTGAGAGCGGGGCAGGATCCCGGGCGAAGAATCTGACGGTGGCCGGCGCTGATTTTATCGACCCGCCGCTCCGCATTTTGTCTATCTTTAGCCATGCCGGACTTTCAGCAAAAGTGAAGATGGCGAGGTAATGCGGCTTGTCCATCGCAAAATCGTCTATTTGTCTGCTTAATGAGCAACCATTCGCGATTTCGGACTGTCATACTTACCACCTTGGCGTTTGAGCGCTACCATAGCGGGATTGCAATGACAGGAGATGTCCATGAGCGAGCAAACTATTCGTTTAACGCAATACAGCCACGGAGCCGGTTGTGGTTGTAAAATTTCCCCTAAAGTACTGGAAACCATTCTGAAGAGCGATCGGGCGAAGTTTATCGACCCGAACCTGCTGGTGGGGAATGAGACCAGTGATGATGCGGCGGTTTACGACCTTGGCAACGGGACGTCCATCATCAGCACCACCGACTTTTTTATGCCGATAGTCGACAGTCCGTTCGACTTTGGCCGTATCGCCGCCACCAACGCCATCAGCGACATTTTCGCGATGGGCGGAAAACCGATTATGGCGATTGCCATTCTTGGCTGGCCGATTAATACCCTGGCGCCGGAAATTGCCCGCGAAGTTGTGGAAGGCGGGCGTTTTGCCTGCCAGCAGGCGGGCATCTCCCTGGCCGGTGGCCACTCGATTGACGCGCCGGAGCCGATTTTCGGTCTGGCGGTCACCGGCGTGGTGCCGACCGAGCGGATCAAGAAAAACAGCACCGCCGAGGCGGGCTGCAAACTCTATCTCACCAAGCCGTTAGGCATTGGCGTGCTGACCACCGCAGAGAAAAAATCGCTGCTCAAACCGGAGCACCAGGGGCTGGCGACGGAAACCATGTGCCAGATGAACCTCGCCGGCGCGGCCTTTGCCACCATCGGCGGCGTAAAAGCGATGACCGACGTCACCGGCTTCGGCCTGCTGGGCCATCTGAGCGAAGTGTGTCGCGGGGCGGGTGTTCAGGCGCTACTCAATTACGCGGATATCCCGAAACTGCCGGGCGTTGAAGAGTACATTGCCGCGGGCGCCGTTCCCGGTGGCACCGGGCGCAACTTTGCCAGCTACGGCCATCTGATGGGCGACATGCCGGCGGCGTGGCGCGATCTGCTGTGTGACCCGCAAACCTCCGGCGGTCTGCTGCTGGCGGTGACGCCGGAAGCGGAAGCCGAAGTGCGCGCCGCAGCCGAAGAGTTCGGCATTAAGCTTGCCGCCATCGGCGAGCTGGTGACCGCACGCGGCGGACGTCCCATGATCGAGATCCGTTGATTACATGCGGTTGTTTATTGCGGAAAAACCCAGTCTCGGTCGCGCAATCGCCGACGTGCTCCCCAAACCGCATCGCAAAGGTGATGGCTACATTGAGTGCGGTAACGGGCAGGTGGTCACCTGGTGTATCGGCCATCTGCTCGAGCAGGCTCAGCCGGACGTCTATGACGGGCGCTATGCGCGCTGGAATCTGCTCGACCTGCCTATTGTGCCGGAGAAGTGGCAGCTGCAGCCCAAACCGTCGGTCACCAAACAGCTCAACGTCATCAAGCGTCTGCTGGGCGATGCGCAGGAGGTGATTCACGCCGGTGACCCGGACAGAGAGGGGCAGCTGCTGGTAGACGAAGTTCTCGACTATCTGCAGCTGGCGCCAGAAAAGCGCCAGCAGGTTCAGCGCTGCCTGATTAACGATCTCAACCCGCAGGCGGTGGAGCGGGCGATTGCTCGTCTGCGCGCCAACAGCGAGTTTATTCCGCTGTGCGTTTCGGCCCTGGCCCGCGCCCGCGCCGACTGGCTGTACGGGATTAACATGACCCGCGCCTATACGCTGCTCGGCCGCAATGCCGGCTACCAGGGGGTGCTGTCGGTCGGGCGGGTGCAGACGCCGGTGCTGGGGCTGGTCGTGCGGCGTGATGAAGAGATTGAGAATTTCGTCGCCAAAGATTTCTTTGACGTCAAGGCGCATATCGTGACGCCGAAGGATGAGCGTTTCGTTGCCACCTGGGTGCCGAGCGATGCCTGCGAACCGTATCAGGATGAAGAGGGGCGTCTGCTGCATCGTCCGCTGGCCGAACACGTGGTGGCGCGCATTGAGGGTCAGCCGGCGCGGGTGACCGCCTACAACGATAAGCGGGATTCTGAGCCGGCGCCGCTGCCGTTTTCGCTTTCGACGCTGCAGATTGAGGCGGCGAAGCGCTTTGGTTTTAGCGCGCAAAACGTGCTGGATATCTGCCAGAAACTGTATGAAACCCACAAACTGATTACCTATCCGCGTTCGGACAGCCGCTATCTGCCGGAGGAGCATTTTGCCGGTCGGCATGCGGTTCTTAATGCCATCGCGGTTCATGCGGCGGATCTGCTGCCGCAGCCGGCGGTTGATCCGGAAATCCGCAACCGCTGCTGGGACGATAAAAAAGTGGATGCGCACCATGCGATCATCCCGACCGCCCGCAGCAGCCAGGTGAAACTGTCCGATAACGAAGAGAAGGTGTATGGCCTGATTGCCCGCCAGTATCTGATGCAGTTCTGCCCGGATGCGGTCTTCCGCAAGTGTCAGATCGATCTTGATATTGCCAATGGCAAATTTGTCGCCAAAGCGCGTTTCCTCGCCGAAGCCGGCTGGCGCGCGCTGCTGGGTAACAAAGAGCGGGATGAAGAGAACGACGGTACCCCGCTGCCGGTGGTGGCCAAAGACGACGAGCTGTTGTGTGAAAAGGGCGAAGTGGTGGAGCGGCAAACTCAGCCGCCGCGCTATTTTACCGATGCAACGCTGCTGTCGGCGATGACCGGGATTGCTCGTTTTGTGCAGGATAAAGAACTGAAAAAAATTCTGCGTGCGACCGACGGTCTGGGTACGGAGGCGACCCGCGCCGGGATCATTGAACTGCTGTTTAAGCGGGGCTTTTTAGTTAAAAAGGGGCGCTATATTCACTCCACCGATGCCGGACGTGCGCTGATTCACTCCCTGCCGGAGATGGCTGCCCGGCCGGATATGACCGCTCACTGGGAGTCGGTACTGACGCAAATTAGCGAGAAGCAGTGCCGTTATCAGGACTTTATGCAGCCGCTGGTCGCCACGCTTTATCAGCTGATTGAGCAGGCCAGGAGTACGCCGGTGCGTCAGTTCCGCGGCATTGTCGCGCCGGGAGGCGCTAAAAAGAGTTTCAGCAAAGGTAAAACCAAAGCTAAAACGAAAGACAAGAAGCCCGCTGCGGACTCCGCCGCGGAAAATCCATAAAAAAAACCGGTCTTCCGTAATGCCGATCGTTTAAGGGTCGGCAGACCGATCCGGCAGAGGTGTAAGAATCGGTCATCTCACGGAGATGACCGATTCTTATGCGGCGCTGTCAGGTTTTCAATATATCTGCAGGAGTTTCTGTCCCGTCGTTCGCTATTAAGCCAGGGATGTCGTTTTACGCTGGTTTGCGCGAAAGGGGGGGAGCATATTCTGGAGTATGTGTTCTGGGGAGTATTCCGTTCACTTTTGTGGCATGTTCCGTTCACGATAAATTCGACACTTTTCTCATACCCGCTGCGGGGTAACGGCATGGGGGGCGTTTCGCTCGCCTCCGATGCCCCCCGGCATTGCGCTGAAAACGGCCGTTGCGCGGTATGCTCCACTCCGGCTTCATCTGGCGGACCGGGCGGGACTCAACCTCCCTGTCTCGACCTGCCCTCTGGCCGCCTTATTCGTCCCAGCCATGGGACTCACCCGCCGGGGCCAAACGCTGACGTCGTTCAAAAACGCTCCGGGCGTTTTTGTCCTGCGGCCAGTCCTCGATGCGCCCCTGCGTTTTCGCCCGTGTTCCTGACGCGCCTTAACCCCCGCGCTGTCCTCCCGTGGCCGTCACGTTGCGATATCCTTGCTGAAGGTTTTTCAGCGGCGGAATGGTCAGCATGGAATAACAGGACATGCCGCAGGGGGCTGGCGCGGCTGAAAATCGCTGAGGCGCAGGCGGCTGGCGGAGGCAAGCCTTACAGGGCGTCCCCGAACAGCCAGACGGCGGAGACGAAGGTATCGCGTCGCGACGATTTTTCCTGCCGCAATGCCGGGTTCCCGGGGCCGGGCGAATCCGGCCCTGGGGCGTTCACCTGCAGCGCAGGAAACAGAAATATGGTGAACGGAATATTCCCCAGAACATATGTTCCAGAGTGCGAAGCCCCTTTCACGCCAGCCACCGTTTACCGGCTCGCCCTGGTCGGCGATAAACCAAAAAAAGCGGGTCACCTTTCAGTGACCCGCATGACGGGCTTCCGGGGTTGCCGCTCATCCCCGGACGTCAGGGGACGACGGCAGGGAACCACGACGTCTTAAATGACGCCCTGCGCCAGCATGGCATCGGCCACTTTGACGAAACCGGCGATATTGGCGCCGCGGACGTAGTTGGTCTGCTGCGCTTCGCCGCCGTATTCAACACAGGCGTGGTGAATATCCAGCATGATGTGATGCAGGCGGGCGTCGACTTTCTCCGCCTTCCAGCTCATACGGGCTGCGTTCTGCGCCATTTCGAGGCCAGAAGTGGCGACGCCGCCGGCGTTCGCGGCCTTGCCAGGGGCGAACAGCACACCGGCATCGAGGAACAGATCGGTGGCGGCGATGGTGGTCGGCATGTTAGCGCCTTCGGCAACGGCCTTCACGCCGTTAGCGATCAACAGACGCGCCGCATCGGCGTCCAGTTCGTTTTGCGTGGCGCAAGGCAGCGCGATATCCACGGGAACGGACCACGGCTGTTTGCCTTCAAGGTAGGTCAGACCAAACTCGCGGGCGTAGTCGGCAACCCGGCCGTCGCGGCTGGCTTTGATTTCGCACAGACGGGCCAGTTTTTCCGGGGTAAAGCCAGCTTCATCGACAACGGTGCCGCTGGAGTCGGAGGCGGTGATCACGCGGGCGCCGAGGGCCATCGCTTTTTCGATAGCATACTGCGCCACGTTACCGGAACCGGAAACCGCGACTCGCATCCCTTCGAAGCCCAGGCCGTGACGCTTGAGCATCGCGTCGGTGAAGTACACCAGACCGTAGCCGGTCGCTTCCGGACGAATCAGACTGCCGCCGAAGGAGAGCCCTTTGCCGGTGAACACGCAGGCGCTGTTGTTGGAGAGTTTACGCATCATCCCGGCCATAAAGCCGACTTCACGACCGCCCACGCCAATATCGCCTGCCGGAACGTCGGTGTCCGGGCCCAAATGGCGATACAGTTCGGTCATCAGCGCCTGACAGAAGCGCATCACTTCACCGTCGCTCTTACCTTTCGGATCGAAGTCGCTGCCGCCTTTTCCGCCGCCCATTGGCAACGTAGTGAGGGCGTTTTTAAAGGTCTGTTCAAAGCCGAGGAACTTGAGAATCGACAGGTTAACCGACGGGTGGAAACGCATGCCGCCTTTGTACGGGCCAATTGCCGAGTTGAACTGCACGCGCCACGCGCGGTTAACCTGAACCTGATTGCGGTCGTCGACCCAGACGACGCGGAACTGAATAGCACGCTCTGGTTCAACCAGACGTTCCAGCAAAGAGAGCTGGCGATAGCGCGGGTTTTCCTCAAGGAAAGGCCACAGCGTGGTCATAACTTCGCGGACGGCCTGAGCAAACTCGGTTTGATGCGGGTCGCGCTGTTGAACGCGGGTGAGAAAACTTTCCAGAGTGCACATCTGATCCATAGATATAATTTCCCCTTATGGTTGTGGTTGCATGTATACGCGTCACGTTGCAGATTGCTTCGCTGCCCGCTTCGGGAGCGCTTCTGCGGCCGCCCGATGCAATCTGAATGATTTTGTATTTCTTTTTTTATTATTCGGCCCTTGAAAAGACCGATTTTCCGACTATAACACCGGGAATCGTTAGGCAAGCAAGGAAAAATTATCCAGACAGCAAAATTTATAATCTGGCGTCAGTCATAACTAAAAACGATGACGCCAGTGGCAGGGAATTAGCGGGGAAGATCGGCGGCGCGTTGGGCAATAAACGCGTTCAGTAGCGGAATATCTGCCGGAGCAAGGTCGAAGGCGAGCGCCTCTTGCGGCGTGCACCAGCGCAGCTGACGGTGATAGTGGGCGGCGGGAAGGCCGCTAAAGCGCGCCACCCACCAGGCGTGCAGGTGAATCAGGCGGCCGGAGACCTCCCGTTGATGGCTGGCGATATAGCGCTCAACCTCCGCCGTGATGCCGAGCTCCTCCTGCAGCTCGCGGATAAGCGCCTGCGGCTGGCTCTCGCCGGGCTCCACTTTGCCGCCGGCAAATTCCCATAGGCCGGGCTGATCGGCATGGGGCGGGCGTTGCGCCAGCAGAATTTTGCCATCCTGTTCAATAATGGCGGCTACAACATCAAGCGTTTTTTGCATCTGAATCATCGTTCCGGGCAGGATAATGGCCTATTATCACCGCCTTTATCTTTGCCAGACAACCTTTAGCCCATCGGAGATATGCTGTGCTCGATAGTCATCTGCATCCTCGCCTGAAACCCTTGCTCAATGTTTGCGCCGCGCGGCTGGAGCGCCTCGGCGTCTCTGCCGACGGCGTGACCCTGACGGGCTTCGCCATTGGTGTTCTGGCGCTGCCGTTTCTGGGGCTTCGTTGGTACGGGGCGGCGCTGGCGGCGATTGTCGTGAACCGGCTTCTCGATGGCGTAGATGGCGCGCTGGCGCGTCGCCGCGGGTTGACCGACGCGGGGGGATTTCTCGATATCTCCCTCGACTTTCTGTTTTATGCCCTGGTACCGTTTGGGTTTATTATCGCCGATCCGGCGCAAAACGCCGTGGCCGGGGGCTGGCTGCTTTTTTCTTTTATCGGAACCGGCAGCAGTTTTCTCGCCTTTGCCGCGCTGGCGGCAAAACATCAGATAGCCAACCCGGGCTATGCGCATAAGTCGTTTTACTACCTGGGAGGATTGACGGAGGGGAGTGAAACCATCCTGCTGTTCGTGCTGTGCTGCCTGTTTCCCGCATATTTCGCCTGGCTGGCGTGGTTGTTCGGCGCGCTCTGCTGGCTGACCACCGCCACCCGTATTTACAGTGGCTACCTGGCGCTGAAGCAGCTTCAGCGCCAGGCATAACGCGGTTACTGGCTGTTATCCGGGCCGCGCACGCCGGTTTGCACCGGGTTTTTCGGGTCGCTGCTCCACTCGTACCAGCCGCCATCGTACACCGAGATATTTTTCCAGCCCATGGCGCGGGCGTACATAAAGGTCTCTGAGGCGCGCCAGCCGGTGCCGCAGTAGAAAGAGACCTGCTGGTCGGGACGAATATTCCACTGTCGCCACATGGCGGTGATATCCTCCGCGCTGCGCATGGTGCCGTCCGGGTTGTGGAAGTCTTCCATGTGGGTGGAGTCGCTCCCGGCGTGCCCCCAGCGGGCGCCGGCAATCTCGCCTTTTGGCTTGATATAGCTGTAGCCGCTGGTGGTGCCGATAAACTCCGGCCAGGAACGGATACTGACCAGCGACGCATCCTGACGATGCAGCAGCGCGCGCGCCTGCTCCATATTCAGCATCAGCTGCGGCTGGCCGGGAATCGGCGCGCCGAAGTCAGGCGCCGGTTTTTGTTCCGGCGGCATGCCGCGTTCCACCGGCAGACCGGCATCGGACCAGCTTTTCCAGCCGCCGTCGAGCAGACGCACGTCTTTCACCCCGGCGTACAGCAGAATCTGCGCCACGCGGGCGGCGGCGTAGACGTCGCGACCGTAGAGAATCACCGTGGTGTCATGACGAATGCCCTGTTTCGCCAGCAGTGCTTTCAGCTGGGCATCGGAGACCTTATTCCACAGCGGTTCGCTTTCGACCTCGTTGGTGTCGATATATCCGGCGCCGGGAATATGATTCAGCAGATAGAATTTGGGCGCGCCCCAGGCGGCTTCAATCACTTTCCACTGTCCGGCCGGAGCGGCGGTCACCGCTTTACCCTGCTGGAGATCGTGCAGCCACTGCGGGTAAACCAGCTGCTCAAAGTGCGGCAGTTTTTGCAGACGTTCGGGGTGACTCAGCGCATCGCTAAGGGTACTGAGATGGGTAAACCCGGCGGCCTGCAGGCGTGCGGCGACTTTCGCGTTGTCTGTATCGCTGCCGTACAGCGCAACGGGGGTATCGGCCCGCAGCTGATGCTGTTGGGCCCACGCGCTAAGCTGTTCATCGTTCATGGCGCTGAGCCAACTGGCGGAGAGATTCAGCGCCTGCGGTTCGTGACCCTGCGGGCCGTTAGCCTGTTGGGGCCAGCCGTTGTAGAACGCGCTGAGGCGTGTATCAATCGCGATACCGTGCTGCTGTTGGAGCGCGGAGAGCGTCAGCGTTGGCATGGTTTCAGCGGCGAAGGAGGGGGAAGCAGCAAGCCCGATCAGCAGGGCGAGTGCGGTCAATTGAGAAACACGTTTCATCGAAATGCCCGACAAGAGAAAATTGAGCGCACATTTTCCGCTGCCTCCGTGGGGAATTCTTTGCGATAACGCAGGTTAGCAGGGTTTTCATTGCCAGTCGCGGATATTCAGACAGCGGCCGCGGTCGGGAATATCGCCACTGTCGTGGGTCACCAGCACCGCCGGAATGGCGAGGCGCGCCAGCTCATCAAATACCCAACGGCGAAAACCGGCGCGTAGTTCGGCATCCAGGCGGTTAAACGGCTCATCCAGCAGCAGTGCCAGCGGGCGCGCCAGCAGGGCGCGGAGCAGGCTGACGCGGGCGCGCTGGCCGCCGGAGAGTGTCGCCGGATCGCGGGAATAGAACCCGGCCAGCCCGGCCCGTTCCAGCGCCTGCTGCACCTGAATTTTGCGCGCCGCGCCGCGGATGTCGGCCGGCAGCGCCAGCAGCAGGTTTTGCCCGACGCTGAAGTGGTCGAACAGCAGCGCATCCTGAAATAAAATCCCAATCCGCCGTCGCTCGGTGGGGCGTTCATCGCAGCGTTCGTTGTAGAGCCACAGTTCGCCGCTGGCGTGAAAAGGGGCCTCCAGCGCGCCAATCATCCAGGCGAACAGCGTAGATTTGCCGCTGCCGGATGGCCCCATCAGCGTCAGGACTTCTCCCGGAGAAACGGAAAAGGCGATTTCCCGCAGCAGGGGACGATGATGCAACGTCAGGGTCAGATTGTTTACGGTGAGCACTAGCGTAATCCTCGTCGATAGCGGCCAGCCAGCCATGCCAGCAGGGCGGTCAGGGAAAAGACCATCGCCGGTAGCAGCAGTTGCCATAATGCCTGCGCGGCGAGCGTTTGCGTATCGCCGCCGCTGCTGAGCGCTACGGCTTCGCTGGTTAATGTCGGCGTCCGGCCGGCCCCCAGCCACAGGGTGGGCAGATACTGGGCAATGCTTACCGAGAAGCCGACCGCCAGCGCCATCAGCAGCGGGCGCACCAGCATCGGAAGTTTTACCCGCCAGACGCGTTGCCAGCGTCCCCAGCCAAGGGTTCTCGCGACCAGTTCCAGACGCGGATCGCGGTGACGCCACGCCGGACGCAGAACAAACAGCATCCACGGAACCACCCACAGCAGATGGCCCCACAAGACGGTGGCAAATTGCCCATCCTGCCAGGTATACAGCGCCAGTTGATACTGACCGTCGGCCAGCGGCAGCGCGGGCAGAACCAGCGGTAGCCAGACCCAGCTATCGCCGCGGGAAGGACCGCACTCCAGCCACAGCAGGCAGACAAGCGCCCCTGCCAGAGAGGCGAGAAGCGCCAGCCCCAGGCTGTTCGCCAGGCTATCGCTTAGCGGAGAGGCGCTCTGCGCCAGCGCCGCCAGCAGCAGCGCGCAAAGCAGGCCGCTCAACGGCAGGCCGATTGCCAGCAGCCGTCCGGCAAGCGCGCGCGGCTGCGGACGACGAATGCCTCGCAGGTCAGGGATCTGTCGCTGCCAGAGACGCCATCCACCCCAGGCGCAAACAAGCATCCCTCCCAGGATGAGCAGCAACAGCAGGCTGGCGAGGGCACCTTTCGCCTGCTGCATATCATCACCCTGGTTTAACCATTGCCAGGCGAGTACCGCAAGCGTAGGCGGGTTGCCCGGGCCGATCACCAGCGCGACATCCACCGTCGACAGGCTCCATGCGGTGGTGGCCACCAGAACGATAGCAAGTGAAGGCAACAGCGTCGGCAGTATCAGCCAGTTGAGACACTGCCAGCGGCCGTATCCCTGGCTTTTCAGGACCGTAGCCTGCTCGGCCAGGCGTTTTTCGCTCAGAAGACCGTAGATCGCCCACAGCAAAAATCCGCTCTCTTTGATGGCCATCGTCAGCCCCAGACCAATGCCGTAGCGATCGGCCGGCGGGGAGCAAACGGAACAGACGCGATACAGCCAGCCGCCTTCGGCGAAAAGGAGCAGCGCGCCGGTGGCAAAGGCGACGTGGGGCACGGCTAACAGGAGCGGCAGGCGTCCCGCCAGCTGCCGCCAGCCGCGGGAGGGCCAGAGCGCGGCGACGAGAGTCAGACTTATCAGCAGCGCGCCGCCGACCGCGAGGAGCGTGGAGATCAGGGTCGCTGCCAGCGCCTGCCAAATCTGAGGATCGGCGAACAGCGCCTGCCAGCAGGCGAGGCGGAACGCCGGCGCGAGCATGAGCGCAATGGCCGGGAAGACGGGCAGGTAAATCAGCGCCATGATTCCCCAGGCCAGCAGAATCAGTGGGTACCGTAACGGCGCAGCCATTCCTGCTCCAGGGCATCAACCCAGGCCGCGTGGGGTTCCGCCAGTACCGGCGGCGGGTTCTGCGGAGCCCGCGCCTGCAGGGCCTGGCGCTGGTCGTCGGGTAAGCTCTGCGGGTTCAACACGCTGGGGTCGCCCCACACCGCCGGATCGGCTTTACGCAGCTGCGCCGCCGGGGAGAGCAGGAAGTTGGCCACCACTCTGGCGCCCGCCGGGGCGCGCGCATTGGCTGGAATGGTCACGAAGTGCACATTGCCGAGCATCCCGCGCTCAAAACCAAAGCCATAGCTGTCCTTCGGCAGCTCGCCGCTGACCGCTTTTTGCCGGGCATGCAGCGGGTTAAACGTCAGCGACAGCCGAAGCGTACCGGTTGCCAGCATGGCATCCATGCGGGCCGGCGAGGCCGGGAAGTCGCGCCCCTCCCGCCACAGCAGGGGATGAAGCCGGTCGAGATAGCGCCACAGCGGTGCGGTGACGGCGGCAAACGTCTGTGGCTCCGGGGGGCGACGCAGCGCTTCCGGGCGTTCCGTCAGAGTCATCAACAACTGTTCGAGGAAGGCGGTACCGGTAAAGTCCGGCGGACGCGGATAGGTGACCTCGCCGCGATGCGCGGCGGCAAAGGTCAGCAGCGCCTCCGGGCTGTCTGGCGGCGTCGGCGTCTGCGTACGTCGGGCGATAAAGGTGAGCTGCGCGCTGCCCCACGGGGACTCTGCGCCTTCGGTCGGCAGGGAGAAATCTTCACGCACCGGCTGGCGGGTATCAACATAGCGCCAGTTTGGCAGCGTCTCCGCCCATCCGGTTTGCAGCAGGTTGGCGGTTTTCAGGGTACGGAAGTTCTCGCCGTTGACCCACAGCAGATCGACGGAGCCATGATGCTTGCGCCCGGCGCGGGCTTCCGTTTGCAGGCGCTTTACCGTATCTGCGGCATCGGCGATATGCACAATGCGCAGGTCGATAGCATAGTCGCGTTTCACCTCCGCGCTGACCCAGTCGAGATAGCGATTTACCGCCGGGTCGCCGCCCCAGGCATTAAACCACACCGTCTGTCCGCGGGCCTGGCGGGCGATCTGTTGCCAGCTATCGTCGGCGTGAGCGGCAAGCGGGGCCCACAGCAGCGCCGCGAGCCAGAGTAAACAGTAGCGCATGATCCGCTCCTTATGATTTGGTGTCTTCTGAAGAGGTTGGCTGAGGGATCTGGCACAGGCCCTGAGCCGGGATCGCCATGGCGGAATTAAACCGTGCCGACAAATTTTGTAAGCCGATCAGCGCCGTGAGTTCGGTCAGGGCCTGGGCATCAAATCGCGCCATGAGTTTGCCGCGCAGCGCATCGTCGACGGTTGGCGGCGTAAGGCTGGCGGCTTCGGCATACTCCAGCGCCAGACGTTCGTCTTCGCTGAACAGCGGGCTCTGGCGCCAGCGGACGACGGCGAAGAGCTTCTCGGCGCTGCCGGTGCGTTCAGCCAGCTTCATGCTGGTGATATCCACGCAAAATTCGCACAGACACATCTGAGCGATGCGGGCGCTGACCAGCGCGCGTAGCACCGGATCAAGGGGCGAACGCTTGCGTTCAAGATAGCCGACAAACATCGACACCAGATAAAAGACCAGCGGAATACGCCCCCACCAGCGAATAGGGCTAAGCACCTCGCCGTAGTGGCGACGATGCAGCCAGGCCTGCGGGCGCAGGATCAGGGGGATGGTACGCAGCGGCGGCAACCTCATCAGGATTTCCTCTTATGACGTTCGAGATAGCAGGCTTTAGCAATAAAGATAATCAGCGTCAGCGCAAACAGAACGGATAAGGCGGTCATAAACCAGAATGTCCCGCCGGTTAACTGGCTGCCCACCCACGAGTACACTATCGTGGCGGGCAACTGGCCGATGCCGGTGGCAAACATAAACTGGCGAAAGCGAATCGACGTCAGACCCGCCGCATAGCTGATGGGATCAAAGGGGACAAATGGCAGCAGCCGGCAGATCAACACCGTCTGGTGGCCGTAGCGGTCGAAGAAAGCGTCCATACTGCGCAGCACCGTTTTTCCGGTCAGCTTCTCAACCGCTTCACGGCCCAGCACCCTGGCGATAAAAAAACACAGCGCGGCGCCGGCCATGGCGCTGACCCAGGAAAGGGCACCGCCCCAGAAGGCGCCAAACAGCGACGCGTTTGCGAAGGTGATCAGAAAGGCGGGGAGCGGCGCCACGACAGCCTGCAGGATCATTAAGGCGAAAGAAACCAGGGCCGCCTGCGGACCGTAGGCGTGAATAAAGCGCTCAATGGCGTGCTGATCTAAGGCGGAAAAAACCGCCAGACTGTGCTGAATAAACGCATTCACGGCGGGGATACGCCACCAGGCGACGAGCCCGGCCACGACAATGAGGATCAGCGCCGCGCGAGCGTACCAGATGAGACGGGCGTTATTTTTCTTCATGGCTAACCTGCAGTTTGTCGGGATCGATCTGCCGCCGCCGGGCAAAGATTTTGGCGCCCTGAATAATGCCAAATAAGGCGAGGCCGGCCAGACTCAGTTTCAGCATAAACCCCAACGTAATGCCCTCTCTGGCGAGTTCGCTCGCCATCAGGGTATAGATAAACAGCCCTGGCAGGGTTGTCAGGACCGAGATCAGCATAAATGAGCCGAACGGAATGGCCGTCAGACCATAGGCATAGTTTTGAATGTTGTACGGAAACAGCGGCACCAGGCGGGTAAAAATCAGGAAATCAGTACCGCTGCGGGCAATACCACGTTCAATCGCCTGAAAGGTCGCGGTATGTCCGGCATATTTCAGCAGCAGATCCCGACCCAGCCAGCGGGCCAGCAAAAACGAGAGCGCCGAGGCCACCGTGGCCGCACACAGCGATAACAGGGTGCCCCATACCGGGCCAAAGACCACGCCTCCGACCATCACCAGGATACTGCCCGGAATCAGGCACAGGGTCGCGACGATAAATAAGGCAACATAGAGCGTCCAGCCGAGCGGGCCGCTGTGTTGAATCAGCGACTGGAGATGGCGGAAGTGGGTCACCAGATCGGCAAAGCCGGAGAAGGAGATCATCGCCAGCGTGGCGCAGAGCAGGGCGAAAATCAGCAGCAGCCGGGATTCTGCTTTATGACGGCTTCTTTTCCATGGGGGATCTCCTGTTTTAACCGCGTTCCGTGAACCTCCACCCCGCTTGCCAGGGTGTGCGCGACAGTATAATAAATGGCGAGCTACAACAATGTCTTACCGCGGATTTATTGATTTTGCTCAGGATAAGCGGACTCTCCGCGACCGTCAGGCCGGGAGAGTCGACGGAGAAAACGCGTTACGGTTTGAAGGTGGCCCAGACCGGCGCATGGTCAGACGGTTTTTCCATACCGCGAATGTCGTAATCAATACCGGTTTCTACGCAGCGCTGCGCCAGCGGAGAGCTTGCCAGCAGCAGGTCGATACGCAGACCGCGGTTATCGTCAAAGCCTTTGGAGCGGTAGTCAAACCAGGAGAAGCGATCCTGGTTGTCCGGGTTGGCCTGACGCCAGGTGTCAACCAGACCCCAGTCCAGCAAACGCGCCATCCACTCGCGCTCTTCCGGCAGGAATGAGCACTTACCGGTGCGCAGCCAGCGCTTGCGGTTCTCTTCGCCAATGCCGATGTCAAGGTCGGTTGGGCTGATGTTCATATCGCCCATGATCAGCAGCGGATTATCTTTGTTCAGTTCGCTATCAAGATAGTTTTGCAGGTTCTGGTAGAACGCCGCTTTTGCCGGGAACTTGGTTTCGTGGTCGCGGCTTTCGCCCTGCGGGAAGTAGCCGTTGATCACCGTGACATTCCCGAATGCCGACGGAATTTCCGCCATGATGATGCGGCGCTGGGCCTCTTCGCCATCGTTGGGGAAACCGCGGCGTACGGCGACCGGCGTCTCTTTGGTCAGCAGCGCCACGCCATAGTGCCCTTTTTGACCGTGGTAGAACACGTTGTACCCGAGCTTTGCAACCTCTTCGAGCGGAAACATGTCGTCGTGTACTTTGGTTTCTTGTAAGCCAATGACGTCAGGCTGATGTTTGTCGACGATGGCGGCCAGCTGGTGGGGGCGGGCACGCAGGCCGTTGATATTAAAAGAGAGAAATTTCATAGTCGCTGCCACTGTGCAAGGTGAATAGTGCAGGGATGGTAGCAGAAATTCGCCGGGCTGGCTGCCGGAAGGCATTTTATTGTGCCTGTTGTTCCGATTGGCGTCGCTGACGTAACCCGCGCGCACCATTCTGGCGCAGGCCGCGCTAAAAAAGGGCGGATATCTACGATAAATTTCGTAGAGGATCACAAATACAGAATTATATCTTACCGATGCATAAACTATTTGATTTATTCACTGTTATGGCCGGCGAATAAGATATTTATTCACTATTTATGCATTTATTGTGCATAAAACGAAATCGTAACCTATTGATATTCCTTACTTGACTCTGATTTATGCATTTTCCCCTCTGGCTGGCACGAAGCGTGCAATCTACATTTACAGCGTAATAACCCATAATTTTTAACATTATTCATACTTTTTATTTACCGGAAGAGGTCGATATGTCTCAGTCAATTACGCGTAACAATTTTGATGAATGGATGATGCCGGTCTACGCGCCAGCGGCTTTTATTCCGGTACGCGGTGAAGGTTCACGCCTGTGGGATCAGCAGGGAAAAGAGTATATCGATTTTGCCGGCGGCATTGCGGTGAATGCCCTGGGACATGCTCACCCTCAGCTCATTCGCGCGTTGACGGAACAAGCCGGAAAGTTCTGGCACACCGGCAACGGGTATACCAATGAGCCGGTCCTGCGCCTGGCGAAACAGCTGATTGACGCGACGTTTGCCGATCGCGTTTTCTTCTGTAACTCAGGCGCAGAGGCTAACGAAGCGGCGCTGAAGCTGGCGCGCAAATATGCTCATGACCGTTTCGGCAGCCATAAAAGCGGTATCGTCGCGTTCAAAAATGCCTTCCACGGTCGCACCTTGTTTACCGTCTCCGCGGGCGGCCAGCCGGCCTATTCTCAGGATTTTGCCCCGCTGCCGCCGCAGATCCAGCATGCTGTCTATAACGATCTCGAATCAGCCCGGGCGCTTATCGATGACAATACCTGCGCGGTCATTGTCGAGCCGATGCAGGGCGAAGGGGGCGTGGTGCCAGCCGATCCGGCTTTCCTGCGCGGCCTGCGCGAGCTGTGCGACGCCCATCATGCGCTGTTGATTTTTGATGAAGTCCAGACCGGTGTGGGTCGTACCGGTGAACTGTATGCCTACATGCACTATGGCGTCACGCCGGATGTCCTGTCGACGGCGAAAGCGCTGGGCGGCGGTTTCCCGATTGGCGCGCTGCTGGCAACGGAAGCCTGTGCCAGCGTTATGACCGTCGGGACGCACGGTACCACCTATGGTGGTAATCCGCTGGCCAGCGCGGTGGCCGGCGAAGTGCTGTCGATCGTCAATACGCCGGCGGTACTGAACGGCGTGAAGCAGCGCCACCAGTGGTTTACCGAGAGACTGAACGCCATTAACGCGCGTTATGGTCTGTTTAAGGAGATCCGGGGGCTGGGATTGCTGATCGGCTGCGTCCTCAATGATGCCTGGGCCGGAAAGGCGAAAGCCATCAGTACCCAGGCGGCGGAAGAGGGGCTGATGATTCTGATTGCCGGCGCGAACGTGGTGCGTTTCGCTCCGGCGCTCATTGTGAGTGAGGAAGAGGTCAAAACCGGGCTGGATCGCTTTGAGCTGGCCTGCCAACACTTCCTCGCGGGAGCGTCATCATGATGGTGATTCGTCCTGTAGCCGCCGAAGATCTGGCCGGTCTGATGACCCTGGCCGGTGAAACCGGCGGCGGCCTGACATCGCTGCCTGCCGATGAAAAGACGCTGGCGGCGCGGATTGAACGTTCACAGAAAACCTGGCGAGGGGAGCTGCCAAAAAGCGAACAGGGCTATGTTTTTGTGCTTGAAGAGACCAGCAGCGGCGCGGTGGTGGGGATTTGCGCTATCGAAGTTGCGGTGGGGTTGAACGATCCCTGGTACAACTACCGCGTGGGGACGCAGGTTCATGCCTCGAAAGAGCTGAATGTCTACAATGCGTTGCCGACGCTGTTTCTCAGCAACGATCACACCGGCAGCAGCGAGCTGTGCACGCTGTTTCTCGATCCGGCCTGGCGTAAAGAGGGCAACGGTTATCTGTTGTCGAAATCGCGCTTTATGTTTATGGCCGCGTTCCGCGAACACTTTAATGAAAAAGTGGTGGCGGAGATGCGCGGCGTGATTGATGAACAGGGCTATTCCCCGTTCTGGGAAAGCCTCGGCAAACGCTTTTTCGCCATGGAGTTCTCTCGTGCCGACTACCTGTGCGGGACCGGGCAAAAAGCCTTTATTGCCGCCCTGATGCCGAAGCATCCGCTGTATATCGACTTTCTATCCGATGAGGCGCGCGCGGTGATCGGCGAAGTGCACCCGCAAACGGCGCCGGCACGTGCGGTGCTGGAGAAAGAAGGGTTTCGCTACCGCAACTATATCGACATTTTCGACGGTGGGCCGACGCTGGAGTGCGACATTGACCGGGTACGGGCGATTCGTAAAAGCCGGCTGGTGACCGTTGCGGAAGGGCAGCCCGCACCGGGGGAATGGCCGGTATGCCTGGTTGCCAACGAGCAGTATCTGCAGTTTCGCGCGCTGTTGGTGCACGCCGATCCGGATACCGATCGCCTGCTGTTAAGCGCGCGCGAACTGGATGCCCTGAAATGCCATGTCGGCGACCGGGTGAGACTGGTGCGTCTGATTCCGGAGGAGAAAAAATCATGAGTTTATGGATCAACGGTGACTGGCAGAGCGGACACGGTCCGGCGCGGACAAAAACCAACCCGGTCAGCCAGGCGCTGCTCTGGCAGGGTAACGACGCCGATGCCGGACAGGTGGCGCTGGCGGTCAGTGCCGCGAGACGAGCCTTCCCGACGTGGGCCAGACAGCCGTTCAGCGTCCGTCAGGCGATCGTGGAAAAGTTTGCCGCGCTGCTGGAAGCGAACAAAACAGAGTTAACCGCCATCATTGCCGCGGAAACCGGTAAGCCGCAGTGGGAAGCGGTAACGGAAATCAGCGCGATGATCAACAAAATCGCTATTTCCCTGAAAGCCTACCATAGCCGTACCGGTGAGTCGCAGACGGCTATGGGCGACGGCTCGGCGACGCTGCGTCATCGCCCGCATGGCGTGCTGGCGGTGTTTGGTCCATACAATTTTCCCGGCCATTTGCCCAATGGGCATATTGTGCCGGCGCTGCTGGCGGGGAATACGCTGGTGTTTAAGCCCAGCGAACTGACGCCACACAGCGGCGAGGCGGTGGTGAAGCTATGGGCCGAGGCGGGACTGCCGCCGGGGGTTCTGAACTTGCTGCAGGGCGGACGAGAAACCGGCGAAGCGCTCAGCGCCCAGCCGGATATTGACGGGCTGCTGTTTACCGGCAGCTCGGCGACGGGGTTTCAGCTGCACCGCCAGCTCGCCGGCCAGCCGGAAAAGATTCTCGCGTTGGAAATGGGCGGCAACAATCCGCTGATTGTCGACGACCCGCAGGACATCGATGCGGCGGTACATTTGACCATCCAGTCAGCCTTTATTACCGCCGGACAGCGCTGTACCTGTGCTCGTCGCCTGTTGGTGAAGCGCGGCGAGAAAGGCGATGCGTTTCTTGCCCGTTTGGTGACGGTGTCACAAACTTTGGTGCCCGACGCCTGGGATGCGTCGCCGCAGCCGTTCCTTGGCGGGCTGATCTCGCCCCAGGCGGCGCAAAAGGTTCATCAGGCCTGGCTCGGGCACGTTACTAACGGCGGAAAAACGCTGCTGGAGCCGCGGCTGCTACGGGCCGGAACCTCGTTGCTGACGCCGGGAATCATCGAGCTGACGACGGTGGCGGAAGTCGCCGACGAGGAAGTTTTTGGTCCGCTGCTCAGCGTCTGGCGCTATGACGATTTTGCTGAGGCGATTACTCTCGCGAATGCCACTCGATTTGGGCTTTCCTGCGGGTTGATTTCCGCAGAGCGCGAGAAATTCGACCGTCTGCTGCTGGAGGCGCGGGCCGGAATTGTCAACTGGAACAAACCGCTGACCGGCGCCGCCAGCACCGCACCGTTTGGCGGCGTGGGGGCCTCCGGTAACCACCGTCCGGGAGCGTGGTACGCGGCCGATTATTGCGCGTGGCCGATGGCAAGTCTCGAAACGCCGGAACTGACGCTGCCGGAGACCCTCAGTCCCGGTCTCGACTCCCTGCGAGGTGCCGGACGATGAAAGCCTTTGAGGTAAATTTTGACGGGCTTCCCGGTCTGACCCATCACTACGCCGGACTCTCTTTTGGCAATGAGGCGTCGACACGGCATCGCTATCGGGTATCGAACCCGCAGCTGGCGGCGAAGCAGGGGCTGAAAAAGATGAAGGCGCTGGCGGATGCCGGCTATCCCCAGGCCGTCATTGCGCCACAGGAACGGCCGAATGTTCCCCTGCTGCGCCAGCTTGGATTCAGCGGCAGCGATCCGCAGGCCATCGAGAAGGCGGCCCGCCAGGCGCCGGATCTGCTGTCGGCGGTGAGCTCGGCTTCGTCAATGTGGGTGGCCAACGCGGCGACGGTTTCACCTTCCGCCGATTCGCTGGATGGCCGGGTTCACCTGACCGTGGCCAATCTTAACGATAAATTCCACCGCGCCAGCGAAGCGCCAACGACCGAGGCGCTGCTGCGCGCGATCTTCCCCGATGAGCAGCGCTTTGCTATCCATCCTCCTCTACCGCAGGTGGCGCTGTTTGGCGATGAAGGGGCGGCGAACCATAACCGCCTCGGTGGCGAGTATGGCGCGCCGGGTCTGCAGCTTTTTATTTACGGTCGTCAGCAGGGCGGCGAGGGAGAAAGCCCGCAGCGCTACCCGGCACGGCAGACGCTGGAAGCCAGTCAGGCGGTTGCGCGCCTGAATCAGGTTAACCCGCGGCAGGTGATTTTTGCCCGACAGAATCCGGCGGTGATTGATAAAGGGGTATTTCACAACGATGTGATTGCGGTGAGTAATCGCCAGGTGCTGTTTTGCCATGAGCAGGCGTTCGTCGATCAGCCGCAGCTGATGCGCCAGCTTGCCGGGCAGGTTGCCGGGTTTACGCCCGTTATCGTACCGACTCAGGCGGTGACGGTAGAAGAGGCGGTGGCGACCTATCTGTTTAACAGTCAGTTGCTGAGTAAGCCCGATGGAACGATGCGGCTGATTCTCCCTCAGGAGGCACAGGAACATCCTGGCGTCTGGCGCTACCTGAATACGCTTCTGGCCGCAGATAATCCGATTGATGAACTGCAGGTTTACGATCTGCGCGAAAGTATGGCGAACGGCGGGGGGCCGGCCTGTCTACGCCTGCGAGTGGTGTTGACGGAGGCGGAGCTGCGGGCGGTGAATCCGGCGGTGTTGATGAACGAGGCGCTGTTTGTGACCCTCAATGACTGGGTCGATCGCTACTATCGCGATCGTCTCACCCAGGCGGATCTGGCGGATCCACAACTGCTGAACGAAGGTCGCGAGGCGCTCGATCGGCTGACGCAAATCCTGCAGCTGGGTTCCGTTTATCCGTTCCAGCAGTCGCTGTGACTCAGTTTTCGTTTCAAGGAGGCGTCGTGGACGACTTTCTGGCATTAACTCTGGCGGGGCGTTTGCCTCACCATTTTCATGGCGAAACGGCGCATTTTCGCTGGCACTGGCTGGACTGCGGGGTGTTGCAATTGACTCCGCATGCGCGCTGCGAGCGTTCGCTGGTTCTGTCCGCGGGTATCCACGGCAATGAAACCGCTCCGGTGGAGATGACCCATCTGCTGCTACAGCAGCTGTTTAGCGGTGAGCTGCCGCTGCACTGGCGGCTGCTGGTGATCTTTGGCAACCCGCTCGCGCTGCGGGAAAATAAGCGCTACCGCGACAGCGACATGAACCGGATGTTTGGCGGGCGCTGGCAGCGTTTTCCCGTCAGCGACGAGACGGCCAGAGCGCGTCAGCTGGAGCAGGTACTGACGCGGTTTTATGGCGCCGGCACGGGCAGCCGCTGGCACCTTGATTTACATACCGCGATACGCGGATCGCTGCATACGCGCTTTGGCGTGCTTCCGGCGCGGGAAACTCCGTGGGATGACGGGTTTTTAAGTTGGCTGGGAGGTGCCGGGCTGGAGGCGCTGGTCTTCCATCAGCAGCCGGCGGGGACATTCACCCACTTCAGCTGCGAACGCTTTGCTGCGCTCTCCTGTACCCTGGAACTTGGTAAGGCGTTACCGTTTGGCGCTAACAATCTGACGCAATTTAACGTCACCCAACGGGCGCTAATGCGTTTGCTGGTGGGCGATCTGACGGTCGTTGACGCCGATCCGGCGCCGCTGCGCTATCGGGTGGTGCAGCAAATTACCCGTCATAGCGATAATTTTCATCTCTGTATGTCGGATCAGACGCTCAATTTTACCGCCTTTCCTGGCGGAACCTTGCTCGCCGAAGATGGTGATACCCGCTATGTGGTAGAAAAGGCACAGGAGTTTGTTCTGTTTCCTAACCCGTCCGTGGCGCGGGGGCTGCGGGCCGGGTTGATGCTGGAGCGTTTATCGTAGCCGCTCGCCGAATATTCTGCCGCTCATTCGGGCGGCCGTTTAATTTTGTATAGTCACCTCCTGTGCATAATTTTATTTTTTCGTGCGCGGGGGGCTGATTGCAGATTATTCCTGGATAAATGCTTTGTTTTTAATCTCTGCTGCTTTATAATCCATCAAAACCAATAAAAAACAATGCGTTATATATTTTTTGTTGCAATTCCCTCCTTAATTTCCTTATTTTCTCCACAATTGGTGAGAAAATGTTTTTTACACTTTCATTGTTTTACTCTTGCTCTGACTAATTGACGATAAACGTCGTAAAGTTTATCTCGTCAACACGGCAACACGCCGTAAGAATAACTTAAAGTAAGGACTGGATATGAAGAAGATTACTGCTCTGTTTGTTGCCTCTACACTGGCTCTGGGTGCCGCTAACCTGGCTCACGCTGCTGATACCACCGCGGCTCAGCCTGAAAGCAAACCGATGATGCACCATAAAGGTATGCATGGCGGCCAGCACGAAATGATGTTCAAGGGGCTCAATCTGACCGATGCGCAAAAACAGCAGATCCGCGACATCATGAAGGGCCAGCGCGAAAACATGAAACGTCCGTCCCTGGACGAACGCCGCGCGATGCATGAGCTGATCGCCAGCGATACCTTCGATAAAGCGAAAGCGGAAGCGCAGATCGATAAAATGGAAGCGCAGCATAAAGCGATGGCGCTTTCCCGTATGGAAACCCAGAACAAGATTTACAACATTCTGACGCCGGAACAGAAAAAACAGTTCAATGCGAATTTTGAGAAGCATCTGACAGATCGCAAAGCGCCAGAAGGTAAAATGCCTGCACCAGCTGAATAACTCAGCGCTATGAATGAAGACCGCCGGTCTTGCCCAACATCGCCGTCAGGCATTGGGCAGGACCGGCGGTTTTTTTTGTGCTAGCGAGGGGAGAGCGGATGCAGCGTAAAGCGACCGCTCAGCAGCGGTTTGCAGAGAATTTTGTAGCCGTCATGATCAAAACCGGCCGGCTGGCGCGTTAAGGTCTCGGCCTGCTCCAGCGTCTCGACCGATCCCAGCCACAGCCAGTTATGAATGACGTGATAGTGGGTGAGGTCCGGGCCTTTCTCCTCCAGCGCGACGGCCCCAGGCCACGGCCAGCACACCAGCTGCATCTGCGCCATCCGGGCGCGGAGTCTTTCATGATGTGCGGCAAGACTTTCCCGACCGCAGCAGGCGCCGGCGCAACGCCCCAGCGCGTGTCGGAAACAGGCGCGGCCCGGAGTAAGCGTCTCCAGTCCCAGCAGCCCGTAGCAAAGATGATGTTCGTCAGCGAGGGTTTTCAGCGCCTGCAGCGCTGCCCGCCGGTTTGCAAACAGGCCATACAGATGATTGTGGTGGGAAAAATCAACCTCGCGGGCGTACACCACCTGCGGGCGGATGTCTTCCAACAGCAACGAGCAGAGCTGCTTATTACGCCGCAGGCGTTTATTAAACAGCGGCTGACGTTCTTTAATCAGCTGCGCCTCCAGCAGCAGCGCGCCCAGCTCTCCCGCGGTACGTTGCCAGCTGATGCTTCGCGCCTGACGCAGCATGGCCGCCTCTTCGGGAGTACGCAGGTGCGACAGCACCCGACTGCGGAGATTCACGCTCTTACCGATATACAGCGGGAGCGTATCGCTCTCGCCGTGAAACAGATACACGCCCGGCAGATTAGGCAGTGCCTCGACCCACGGACGCAGATGTTCGGGATATTCATAGATAGCCGCGGCGTCGAATTCCAGACGCGGGGCAGATTGCCTTCTCACCACACGGGCTCCTGATGCTGGTTATATATCCAGTATAACAGGGCGTGCAGGCAGCGAAAAGTGCAAAAAATAACCCCGGCGATGGCCGGGGTCAGAGAAATGCGGGGAGAGCGCGTTATTTTTTCCAGAAGTCATCGAAAACGGTGATCGGCGTCCGGCGCTTATGCTCGGTTTTCAGATACCAGCCTTCAATAATTCGGGCGATGCTCGCATCCAGCGTTTTACCTTCCAGATAGTCATCAATATTGTCGTAGGTTACGCCCAGCGCAGCTTCGTCCGGCAGCGATGGGCGATCGTCTTCCAGATCGGCGGTCGGCAGCTTCTTATACAGATGCTCCGGGCAGCCCAGCAGCGCCAGCAGCTGCTTGCCCTGGCGCTTATTGAGACGGAAGATGGGGTTGATATCCGTGCCGCCGTCTCCGTACTTGGTAAAGAAGCCGGTAATCGCCTCCGCCGCATGGTCAGTGCCTACCACCACGCCGTGGGTCATCCCGGCAATACTGTATTGTGCTTTCATGCGTTCACGGGCTTTCTCATTGCCGCGAACAAAGTCGCTGAGCTCAATCCCGGCTACTCGCAATGCCTGCTCGCTGGCCAGTACCGCACCTTTAATATTCACCGTCAGCACCCGATCCGGTTGGATGAAGGCGATCGCATCCTGGCAATCTTGTTCATCCGCCTGGACACCGTAAGGCAGGCGTACGGCAATAAACTGCAGCTTTTCATCGCCGGTTTCGGCACGCAGTTCATTAATGGCCTGCTGACAAAGTTTGCCTGTCAGGGTTGAATCCTGGCCGCCGCTGATTCCCAGAACCAGTGACTTAATAAAAGGGTAGGTCTGCAAGTACGACTTCAAAAAGTCCACGCTGCGGCGAATTTCACCCTCAGCATCGATCTGGGGCTTCGCGCCCAGCGCCTGAATAATTTCTTGTTGTAGCGTCATCGCGCCCTCCGGAAAGTGAATCTGTTTGGCTGCCAGTAGGGGTTAAAGCTACCTCTTTGCCGGGAAAACGACAAGGATCACAGAATTGAGTGGCGCAAAAGAGAGCAATCAATGACATAGGATTTTTTTATTAGAAAAAGCTTAAATTTGCTCCTTTTGTACCTTCGGCTTGAAAAATAACGGTATTTATTCCAGGCTTATTAACACGCAGAAGAAAAGAGGACGCAATATGAACAAGAATTTAGCAGGATTTCTGGGCGCAGCAGCAGTTTTGACCATGCTGGCAGGGTGTACGGCTTACGATCGTACCGCCGACCAGTTCACTCAACCGGTCGTCAAAGATGTCAAAAAAGGGATGACCCGGTCACAGGTTTTACAGATTGCAGGTAAACCGTCTTCTGAGGTCACCATGATCCACGCACGTGGAACCTGCCAGACCTATATCCTGGGTCAACGAGATGGTAAACTTGAAACCTACTTTGTTGCCCTCGACGATACCGGTCGCGTCATGAACTCCGGCTACCAGACCTGTGCGGAGTACGATACCGACCCGCGCAACAGCAAGTAATGCAACATGCTGAGATCTACGAAAGCCCGACCACTGGTCGGGTTTTTTTATGACCGCTAATGCTTATTTAATTGCGCGAATTATTTGGGGGAAATGTGAAGGTAGTCAAAACACGAGGTCAATGAGAGACAATTTTGATTAACCAGGAATTATCCAGGCCCCGCACGATGCCGTATACTCAATGCATAAACAATACTAATTGAATGATTACCTGTCTTAACCGGCTGTCAGACATCAGATGATACTGAAGCCGCCAGGTCTTACAAATTGAGGAAGCGCTCATGGAAAAGAAACACATCTATTTGTTTTGCTCGGCTGGAATGTCTACTTCACTGCTGGTCTCTAAAATGCGTGCACAGGCCGAAAAATATGAAGTGCCGGTCATCATTGAGGCCTATCCTGAGACACTTGCTGGAGAAAAAGGCCCTGAAGCCGATGTCGTATTATTAGGTCCACAAATTGCGTATATGCTTCCAGAAATTCAGCGGCTGTTACCGAATAAGCCGGTGGAAGTTATCGACTCTGTGCTTTATGGCAAAGTCGATGGGTTAGGTGTACTGAAAGCGGCCGTTGCGGCCATTAAGAAAGCTGCTGCACAATAATTTAATTTTAAAACTCAATATCTTTTTGTTTTTCGCTGAATCAACAGTGCGTTAAAGCATTATCTGATTTTCCTGAATAGCGAAAGGTGAGAGTTTATTTTCCCGTCAAAGAGTAATTTCATACATCTATGCCGTAATGATTCGATTACGGCTTTTAAGGGTATTTGCTATGAGCAAAGTGATTGACTCGCTTGAAAAGGTACTCCTTCCTTTTGCAGTTAAAATAGGAAAGCAACCGCACATTAATGCGATTAAAAACGGCTTTATTAAATTAATGCCGCTGACCCTCGCGGGGGCCATGTTCGTATTAATCAACAACGTTTTTCTGAGCTTTGGTGAAGGTTCTTTCTTCTATTCAATGGGTATTCGCCTGGATGGCTCGACCATTGAAACGTTAAATGGCTTTAAGGCTATCGGCGGCAACGTTTATAACGGGACGTTAGGGATAATGTCGCTGATGGCGCCGTTCTTTATCGGCATGGCGCTGGCTGAAGAGCGCAAAGTCGATCCGCTGGCCGCGGGGCTGTTATCGGTCGCTGCCTTTATGACCGTTACACCTTACAGCGTAGGCGAGGCCTATGCGGTCGGCGCAAACTGGCTGGGTGGGGCAAACATCATCTCGGGCATGATTATTGGCCTGCTGGTGGCGGAAATGTTCACCTTTGTTATCCGTCGCAACTGGGTTATTACCCTGCCGGACAGCGTACCGGCCTCGGTATCGCGCTCATTCTCTGCGCTGATTCCGGGCTTCCTGATCCTCTCCGTATTCGGCATTATCTCCTGGCTGTTGGCCAACCATGGCAGCAACTTCCACCAGATCATCATGGACTCCATCTCCAGACCGCTGGCGTCGATGGGCAGCGTGGTGGGCTGGGCCTACGTTATCTTTAACTCCCTGCTGTGGTTCTTCGGCGTACACGGGTCTCTGGCGCTGACCGCGCTGGACAACGGCATCATGACTCCGTGGGCGCTGGAAAACATCGCGCTGTACAACCAGTACGGTTCCGTTGAAGCCGCTATCGCTGCGGGCAAAGAGTTCCACTTCTGGGCCAAACCGATGCTGGACTCCTACATCCTGCTGGGTGGTTCCGGGGCCACGCTCGGTCTGATTATCGCCATCTTCATCGGCTCACGCCGCGCAGATCATCGTCAGGTGGCTAAACTGGCGCTGCCGTCAGGCATCTTCCAGATTAACGAGCCGATTCTGTTTGGTCTGCCGATTATTATGAACCCGGTGATGTTTATCCCGTTCGTCCTGATTCAGCCGATTCTGGCCGCGATTACGCTGGCTGCTTACTCGATGGGAATTATCCCGCCGGTGACCAACCTGGCGCCGTGGACCATGCCTACCGGCCTCGGGGCATTCTTCAACAGTAACGGGAGTATCGCTGCACTTTGCGTGGCGCTGTTCAACCTGTGTGTGTCGGTGCTGGTTTACCTGCCGTTCGTCGCGGTCTCCAACAAGGCACAGGCGGTTATTGAAGAGCAGGAAAGCGAAGAAGATATCGCTAACGCGCTGAAATTCTGATGTCGAGCGGTACGGGAGCTTTCCTGTACCGCCTGAGAAATGAGGAAATACTATGTTTGATCTGGATAATATCGAAGCGGTTGACGCACCTGAAAATGACCTCGAAGAGGTGGTGATGGGGCTGATTATCAACTCCGGACAGGCCCGTAGCCTGGCATATGCTGCACTTAAGCAGGCCAAGCAGGGCGATTTTGCCGCTGCTAAAAACATGATGGAGCAGTCGCGAATGGCGCTGAGCGAAGCGCATCGCGTGCAGACGCAGCTCATTGAAAGCGATGAAGGCGAAGGCAAAATGAAGGTCAGTCTGGTACTGGTTCATGCGCAGGATCATCTGATGACCTCAATGCTGGCGCGCGAGCTGGTTGCCGAATTGATTGAGCTGCACGAGAAGGTACAATAGGCCATCAACACGATGAGGCAGCCAAAGATGATAACCACCGAGATCAGTACCGCACGGGAACAACAGCTTTTCAACGGGAAAAATTTTCATGTGGTTATCTATAACAAAACGGAAAGCGTAAGCGGGCTTCACCAGCATGATTATTACGAGTACACCATCGTTTTAACCGGGCGCTATTATCAGGAAATCAATGGCAAACGGGTGTTGCTGGAGCGCGGGGATTTTGTCTTTATCCCGATGGGGTCGCACCACCAGAGTTTTTATGCTTTTGGCGCGACTCGCATTCTTAACGTTGGCATCAGCAAAAGTTTCTTTGAGAAACACTATCTGCCGCTGCTGCCGTTTGGTCTGGTTGCTTCGCAGGTCTATGCGGTAAAAAGCACCTTTCTCAGCTACATCGAGTCGGTTATCGCTTCGCTGAACTTTCGCGAAACTGAGTTTGACGAATTTATTGAGCTGGTCTCGTTTTATACCATTAACCGTTTACGGCATTATCGCGAGGAGCCGGTGCAGGATGTCATTCCGCAATGGCTGAAAAATACCGTCGAGGATATGCACGATAAACTGAAGTTTGGTGAAGGCGCGCTGGAGAATATGGTCGCGCTCTCCGGGAAAACCCAGGAATATTTAACCCGGGCAACCCAACGCTATTATGGTAAAACGCCGATGCAGATTATCAATGATATTCGCATCAATTTCGCCAAGAAGCAGCTGGAAATCACCAACTACTCGGTCACCGATATTGCTTACGAATCGGGGTACAGCAGCCCAAGTTTGTTTATTAAAACATTCAAGAAGCTGACCTCATTTACGCCAAGCAATTACCGAAAACAACTGACCAGCATTAATTAACCGGAGCGGATTGTTCCGCGCCAGGACATATTCAATTTAACTTTCCGCCTCCAGGCGGAGGGTGGGCTACGTACAATTCGTAGTGCCCCAAGGGAGAATATAATGAGCCAGAAATTAAAAATTGTCACTATCGGCGGCGGCAGCAGCTATACCCCGGAATTACTGGAAGGGTTTATCAAGCGTTATCACGAACTGCCGGTAACGGAATTGTGGCTGGTTGATGTAGAAGAAGGGCAGGAGAAACTCGATATTATCCATGCGCTGTGCCAGCGTATGGTGGAAAAAGCGGGCGTTCCGATGAAGGTCTACAAAACGCTGGATCGCCGCGCCGCGCTGGAAGGGGCTCATTTCGTCACCACACAGCTGCGGGTTGGCCAGCTGAAGGCGCGTGAAAAAGATGAACGCATTCCGCTCAGCCACGGCTACCTCGGTCAGGAGACTAACGGCGCCGGCGGTCTGTTTAAAGGTCTGCGTACCATTCCGGTGATTTTTGATATCGTGAAGGATGTACAGGAGATCTGCCCGGATGCCTGGATCATCAACTTTACCAACCCGGCGGGGATGGTGACCGAGGCGGTCTATCGCCACACCAACTTTAAGCGCTTTATCGGCGTGTGTAATATTCCGATCGGCATGAAAATGTTTATCACCGATGTGCTGCAGCTGACGCCGGAAGATGAACTGAATATCGACCTGTTTGGTCTTAATCACCTGGTGTTCGTTCGCGATGTGCTGGTGAATGGCAAATCGCGCTTCGACGAGCTACTCGATGGCGTAGCCTCCGGTACCCTGAGCGCCAACTCGGTGAAAAACATCTTCGATTTACCGTTCAGCGAAGGGCTGATCCGCTCGCTGCGCCTGATTCCGTGCTCCTATCTGCTCTATTACTTTAAACCAAAAGAGATGCTGGCCATCGAAATGGGCGAGTATTACAAAGGCGGCGCCCGCGCCCAGGTGGTGCAGAAGGTCGAAAAACAGCTGTTTGAGCTGTATAAAAACCCGGATCTGAAGGTGAAACCAAAAGAGCTGGAGCAGCGCGGCGGCGCCTATTACTCCGATGCGGCCTGTGAAGTGATCAATGCTATCTACAATGACAAGCAGACCGAGCACTACGTGAATATCCCGCATCATGGCCATATTGATAATATTCCGGCGGACTGGGCGGTGGAAATGACCTGCACCCTCGGCAGTGCAGGGGCGACGCCGACGCCGCGCATCAGCCATTTCGATGAGAAAGTGCTGGGGCTGATTTATACCATCAAAGGTTTTGAAGTGGCGGCCAGCCAGGCCGCGATCAGCGGCGAACTGAACGACGTACTGCTGGCGCTCAATTTGAGTCCGCTGATTCACTCTGACCGCGATGCCGAGCAGCTGGCGCGCGAAATGATCCTCGCGCACGAAAGGTGGCTGCCAAACTTTGCCGCGACAATCGAGAAACTGAAAGCGTAACGGGAGAGCTGATGGAACGCGTGTTAATCGTTAATGCCGACGATTTTGGCCTGAGTAAAGGTCAGAACTACGGCATTATTGAAGCCTGTAAAAATGGCCTGGTCACCTCGACAACGGCGCTGGTTAACGGGGCGGCGATTAGCCATGCGGCTCAGCTGAGCCGCTGCGTGCCGGAGCTGGGGGTCGGGATGCATTTTGTCCTGACTCTGGGCGAGCCTTTATCGGCGATGCCGGGTCTGACCCGCGAGGGGCGTCTGGGGAAATGGATCTGGCAAATGGCGGAAGAGGATAGCCTGCCGCTGGATGAAATTGCGCATGAGCTGGAGTGCCAGTATCGCCGGTTTATCGCGCTGTTTGGCTGCGAGCCGACGCATATCGACAGCCATCACCACGTGCATATGATCGCCCGGATTTATCCCATTGTTGCGGCATTTGCCCGCGAGAAGGGGGTGGCGCTGCGTATTGACCGTCAGGTCGCTGAGCGTGATGACCTGGCGCAGGATGCCGCGCGCAGCAGCGACGGTTTTACCAGCGAGTTTTACGGCGAGGCCATCTCGGAGGCGCTGTTTTTACAAACCCTGGATGCCTCTATCCAGCGGGGCGAATCGTCTCTGGAAGTGATGTGCCATCCGGCGTTTGTGGATAACACCATTATGGGCAGCGCCTATTGTTACCCGCGGCTGGCAGAGCTGGAGGTGCTGACCTCGGCATCACTCAAGTACGCGGTTGCCGAGCGCGGGTACCGTTTAGGGACTTACCGCGACGTTTAACGCGGGCGGAGGGGAAGCACACGGCTTCCCCTGATTGCACCCGTGCGTCGGAGATCCGGCGAGGGGGATCCCGCGCCGTCCTTTTCTGTCAGGCCGGAATCGCCGCCGTTTTGCCGGCGCGCGACCACACCCGATGCGCGGCCATCAGCGTGAACAGCGTATCCATCGCCGGAGCGTCAATGGCGTCCGCCTCGACAAGTCCTTCCTCCCCCTGAGTGGCGACCTGCAGCAGAGCCTTAAACTGGCGCCCGTCGCCCGCCAGCACGATCGGTTTTAAATGCTTATAGGCCTCCAGCAGGTAGTAATGTAGCTCCCCGCTGTTGCTGAGAAGGGACATGTCGCCACCCGGGACGATGACCGCATCGACCGTCAGCGATGGCGAGCCGCTAAAGGTCCCGGAGATGGGCAGCCGCGTGCCGTCATCGGCAATCACTTCCCCCATCCGTGAATAAAGCAATCGGGGATGAACCCCTTTCGCCTTCAGGGATTGCAGCAGGGTCAGCACATCCTGCGCTGCCGGGCGCTCGTTGAGCAGCACGGCGACGACGCGGCCCTTGATCTCCCCGCCGGGGATGGCATACAGGCTCAGGCTGGGATCCTTTTTCACCCCGTTCACGTCCGGCGGCGGGGTAATCTTGCACTGTTCGTCGCTCAGCGCGATGCCTGAATTTTTGCCGACGGCCTGCGCCAGCGGGATATCGATGTGCGCCAGCTGATCGACCACCCGTTCGCGGATCCATACCCGGACAACTTTGCTTAACTCGAAGCTAAAGGCATCAATAATATGCTGCTGCTCAACCGGGGTCTGGCTGCGCCAGAACAGCAGCGGGTGGGCGTAATACTCGGCGAACGAGGGGCTACGCTGGCGAATTTTCTCACCGTCGACGCGTTCAGCGTACGACTCAAAACCGCCGCGCTTAGGGGCCGGTGGCGTTTCGCGCGGCCAGTTATCGTTGATCGAGTTTGGCTCGTAGTTGGCGGGGTTGGTATCAATATCCATCCGGTGCATGCCATCGCGCTGGAAGTTGTGATACGGGCAGGTGGGTTTATTAATCGGGATTTCATGGAAATTAGGCCCACCCAGCCGGCTGATCTGGGTATCGGTATACGAAAATAGCCGCCCCTGCAGTAACGGGTCGTTGCTGAAATCTATCCCCGGTACGATATGGCCTGGATGGAACGCCGCCTGTTCGTTTTCGGCAAAGAAGTTATCCGGGTTGCGGTTAAGCACCATTTTCCCGACCCTCTGTACCGGGACCAGCGCTTCGGGGATCAGCTTAGTGGGATCCAGCAGATCGAAGTCAAACGCCTGTTCATCCTCTTCCGGGATCAGCTGCAGACCCAGCTCATACTCCGGATAATCGCCGGCTTCTATCGCTTCCCACAGATCGCGGCGATGGAAATCCGGATCCCGACCGGTCAGCTTTTGCGACTCATCCCAGAGCAAAGAGGCTTTACCGGCCACCGGTTTCCAGTGAAAACGAACAAAGGTAGCCTTACCTTCGGCATTGATCAGGCGGAAGGTGTGAATACCAAATCCTTCCATGGTGCGATAGCTGCGCGGTATGCCGCGATCGGACATTGCCCACATCACGTTATGTAACGTTTCCGGCTGTAGAGAGACGTAATCCCAGAAGGTGTCGTGAGCGCTTTGTCCCTGCGGGATAGCCCAGTGTGGTTCCGGCTTCACCGCATGAACGAAATCGGGGAATTTCAGCGCATCCTGGATGAAGAAGATCGGCGTGTTGTTCCCGACGAGGTCAAAAATGCCTTCATCGGTATAAAATTTAGTGGCGAAGCCGCGAATATCGCGCACCGTATCGGCCGAGCCGGCGCCGCCCTGGACGGTAGAGAAACGGACGAATACCGGGGTTTTCCTCGCGGGATCGCAGAGAAAATCCGCTTTCGTCACGTCGCGCAGGCTGCGATAGGACTGAAAATAGCCGTGCGCCGCCGACCCGCGCGCATGGACGATTCGCTCCGGGATCCGCTCATGGTCAAAGTGGGTTATTTTTTCACGCAGAATAAAGTCTTCCAGCAGCGTGGGGCCCCGGTTCCCCGCGCGGAGCGAATTCTGATCGTCGGCAATCCGTACCCCTTGATTGGTGGTCAGGGGGACGTTTTCGCTGCCTTTGCGCTGGTGAGCCAGCGCGTCAAGTTTGCTGCTGTGGATATCGGGCGCTTTGAGGCTTCCCGGCGCGCTGGGTTCTTCTCCGGGAGCCGTGGGATGCGGCGTCGGGCGCCATGATTGATCGCCCGGAGCCAGAGCGTCCAGTCCGGGTTGTGATTCGCTGCCGTCATGAGGCGCTTTGTGGTTTTGTGGTTTATGGTTCTGATCAGACATTGCTCGTCTCCTGTTTTCATTACTGAAAAATGGTCGTTGCGGTACCAAAACCCTTCTAACTATAGAGCATCTCACCAGATGAGCCGGCAGGAGGCGTGAAAACTATTGCCCGGCGGGCAGAACACACGTAAGGGGCGACGAAAGGCAGGGCAATCGGCTATGATAGCTGTTTCTGTTTCCCGCTTTGTTTAGTGAATCTATTGGTTATGAAAACACTTCGCCAACAAAACCGCCCTGTCATTAGCTACGTGCCTCGGGTGGAGCCCGCCCCTCCGGAACACGCCGTCAAAATGGACGGTTTTCGCGATGTGTGGCTGTTGCGCGGCAAGTATGTCGCCTTTGTGCTGATGGGCGAACATTTCCGCCGCTCGCCAGCGTTTAGCGTCCCGGAAGCGGCGCAGCGCTGGGCCATGCAGATGCGCCAGGAAGGCGAAATCACCTCATGAGAGGGTAGCGAGAAATAAAAAAAACCGCAGATGGCTATCTGCGGTTTTTTTGTGCCTGTTGGCTTAGCGATGCGCCAGTTCGGCGTCTTCTTCGCTGTCGAGAATCGTTTTGTCGGTCTGGCGCAGCCATTGGCTGGTCAGGGTACCGGCCGTCATTGAGCCGTTCACGTTCAATGCCGTACGGCCCATGTCGATCAGCGGTTCGACGGAAATAAGCAGCGCCACCAGAGTCACCGGCAGGCCCATGGCCGGCAGGACGATCAGCGCCGCGAACGTTGCGCCGCCGCCGACTCCTGCAACCCCTGCGGAGCTCACGGTGACGATGCCGACCAGCGTGGCGATCCACAGCGGATCAAACGGGTTGATACCGACAGTCGGTGCCACCATGACGGCCAGCATCGCCGGGTAGAGACCCGCACAACCGTTCTGACCGATGGTTGCGCCAAAGGAGGCTGAGAAGCTGGCAATGGATTCCGGTACGCCCAGGCGACGGGTTTGCGCTTCGACATTCAGCGGGATCGACGCGGCGCTGGAGCGGCTGGTGAAGGCGAACGTCAGGACCGGCCACACCTTGCGGAAATATTTCAGCGGGCTCACGCCGTTAATCGCCAGCAGCAGACCGTGAACCACAAACATAATGCCGAGGCCAATATAGGAGGCAATCACGAAGCTACCGAGTTTGATGATGTCCTGCAGATTGGAACCGGCCACCACTTTGGTCATCAGCGCCAGCACGCCGTACGGCGTTAACTGCATCACCAGACGTACCAGCTTCATCACCCAGCTCTGCAGGGTGTCGATCGCGGTCAGGACGCGCTGGCCCTTTTCAACGTCATCTTTCAGCAGTTTCAGCGCGGCGACGCCGAGGAAGGCGGAGAAGATAACGATGCTAATGATCGAGGTCGGGTTCGCACCGGTCAGATCGGCAAACGGGTTCTTCGGTACAAAAGAGAGGATCAGCTGCGGTACGCTCAGGTCAGCGACTTTACCGACATAGTTGCTCTGAATCGCATTCAGACGCGCGGTTTCCGCGCTGCCCTGCACCAGACCTTCGGCGCTCAGGCCGAACAGGTTGGTCACCAGCACGCCGACCAGCGCCGCAATCAGCGTGGTGAACAGCAGGGTACCGATACTCAGGAAGCTGATTTTCCCCAGCTGCGAGGCATTATGCAGGCGAGCAACGGCGCTGAGAATAGAAGCGAAAACCAGCGGCATGACGATCATCTGCAGCAGCTGGACATAGCCATTGCCGACGATATTGAACCATTGAATGGAGTCTTTCAGCACCTGGCTGTCGGAACCATAAATCAACTGCAGCGCCAGGCCGAACACCACGCCAATGACGAGGCCGAGCAGTACTTTTTTGGCGAGGCTCCACTGTTTGTGGCGGGTTTGCCCCAGCGCAAACAGCAAAACCGCGAACACGATAACGTTCGCTATTAATGGAAAATTCATCCCCGTTCTCCTGATAGGTTTTTATCTGGCTGGTCTGTTACCAGCTCTAATGGCGCAAGGTTAGCAGAAGAGGAATTCATTACTTATATTCAAATGGAATGGGTTATAACTATTTTTACTGTTTTGCCTGTTTATCGTCCGGTCTGGTGACTAATAAAACGATTAAAGGTGATCTGCAGTGAATTAATCATCCCCGAAGACCAGCGCACGGCGCTGTTCTCAGCGAAAGTTTGCGGCATCCATACGGCATAAACGAACAGCGCCATGCACAGCGCCCGCTCCAGCTGGTTGCCTTTTCGCGGCGCGAGGATCGGCAGGCGGAAGCGCCAGCGGCAGGGCCACAGTAGCGGTACGCCCGCCGGGGTGAGCATATCGGCAAGAATATGGCTGAGATAGCCAAGCACCAGTCCCTGCACGGCATCGGCGGGCACGAACCAGCTTTCCGGCACTTTCAGATAAAACAGCGTGATTGCGCCAAAAACCGCCAGCAGGCTATGGGTGAACCCGCGGTGGCCAAAGGCGCGGGCGACGGGCTTCGATATCCAGCTTAGCCGCTGCCCGAGAAATGACTTCGGATGATCGATATCCGGCAGCAGGCAGGTCAGTACCGCTGAGGGAACAATATGCCACCAGTCACCCTGTGCCAGAACGGGGGTTAATTCCGCATTTTTCGCAAATACCGCACAGGCGATAGAAAAGAAGAGATGGCCTTCCGCCGTCATGATAAAAACCCTAAACTGTCAATTCATACAGTATAGGGTTTTTATACAGTGTGTGAAAGAGGTGACGGTGTAACTCTTTGTCACAAAATTATTAACGCGCCAGCCAGCCGCCATCAACCGCCAGCGTATATCCATTGATGTAATCCGCTGCCTGCGACGCCAGGAACACGACCGGGCCCTGTAAATCATCCGGGACGCCCCAGCGCCCGGCCGGGATACGGTCGAGGATCTCTTTACTGCGATCGGCATCATCGCGTAACTGCCGGGTATTATCGGTGGCCATGTACCCGGGGGCGATGGCATTGACGTTGATATTCTGTCCGGCCCATTCGTTGGCCATCAGGCGGGTTAAACCGAGCACGCCGCTTTTTGAGGCAGTATACGAGGGGACGCGAATCCCGCCCTGGAACGAGAGCATGGACGCGATGTTAATGATCTTTCCGCCGCTGCCCTGGCGAATAAACTGCCTGGCGACCGCCTGCGATAAAAAGAATACCGACTTGAGGTTGAGATTGAGGACGTCGTCCCACTCTTTTTCGCTAAAGGTGAGCGCATCGGCGCGGCGTATCGTACCGGCGTTATTAACCAGAATGTCCACCCGGCCCATGGCGGAGACGGCTTTCGCGACGATGTCGGCGATGGCATCCTGGCGGCTGAGGTCAGCCTGAATGGCGGTAAATCGACGTCCCAGCGCCAGCACCTGTTCGGCCGTTTGCTGTGGGATCTTACGATTGACGCCGACGATATCGCAGCCGGCCTGGGCAAGGGCCAGCGTCATTCCCTGGCCCAGTCCGGTGTCACATCCCGTCACGATAGCGACCTTACCCGTCAGGTCGAAGGCGTTAAGTACCATATGCACCTCTGTATGCTGATTTATGCGTTTAACCACGCCGTTTTTTCAAGCATAGAGGGTGCTGAGCGGAAAAACAATTAAAAATGAAACATCGTTTTATTTTTGTGATTGTTCAACCGCTGGACGCCTACCGCTGGCCGGAAAGCAGGCCGCAGAGATCGGTGGCGGTGAGTGACTCCAGCGTCGTGAGCTTAACGTCTGCCAGCACAAAACGCGGATCGTGACGATTTTCCTCGGCCGGAACGACGATAGAGCGCATGCGGGCTGCCTTACTGGCGATCATTCCGTTGACCGAATCTTCCAGCGCGACGCAGGCCATTGGGTCCACGCCCAGGCTGGCGGCACAGTTGAGATAGACCTGAGGATGGGGCTTGCTGTACGGCAGCGATTCGGCAGAGGAGAGGGCGTCAAACTGCTCGCGCAGCTCGAACATGGTGAGGACCTTTTCCAGCATCCGCAGCGGCGAGGCCGATGCGAGGCCAACCTTTAACCCTTGTGCCTTACATAAGGCGACGGCTTCTCGTACGCCGGGTAACAGAGGGCGGGAGGCCTCAACCAGCTCAATCGCGCGGCTGATAATCCGCGCGGTGACTTCAGCACGGTCCGCGCCTTTCCATGGCTGCTGGGCAAACCACAGATCCACCACTAAATCGATGCGCAACCCCAGCATATCGGGCAGCTCATCGCGGCGGCTGATATCGACGCCGAGGCTTTCAATAACCTCCAGCTCCGCCTGATCCCATAGCGGTTCGGAATCAATCAGTAATCCATCCATATCGAAAATAGCGGCATGAATTTGTCGCCTGGCTGACATAAGTCCTTCTCCTGTAGCGCAAGTAGATAACGAATTTGTCCTCATGGTATATCATACCGCGCATTATTGGGCGAAATTCGCCGGTGAGGGTAGACTTAGACGGTGATGAAGGCGTCTTAAACAAGGGGAATCCATGACGTATCAACAAGCTGGACGCATTGCAGTGCTTAAACGTATTTTAGGGTGGGTTATTTTTATACCTGCGGTGATTTCAACGCTGATTTCGGTACTGAAGTTTATGTATGAACACAGCGAAAAAAAACCGGGCATTGATGCGGTGCTGATGGATTTTGCGCACGTCATGATTGAAATGATGCGTTTTAATACCCCGTTCCTCAACTTTTTCTGGTACAACTCGCCGCTGCCGGATTTTAAACACAGCCTGAATATTGGCTTCTGGATTATCTATATTCTGGTGTTTGTTGGCATGGCGCTGCAGGCGTCAGGCGCGCGCATGAGCCGCCAGGCGAAGTTCCTGCGTGAAGGGGTGGAAAATCAGCTGATTCTTGAACAGGCTAAGGGGCCGGAAGGGCTCACGCGTGAGCAAATTGCGGAGCGTATTGTGGTACCCCGGCATACGATTCTGGTGCAGTACTTCCCGCTGTATATCCTGCCGGTGATCATGATTGTTCTCGGCTATGTGTTCTTCTCGCTGCTCGGATTCTTGTAAAAAATGGCCCGGCACGCCGGGCACTTTTTTTATTCGCCAGGTATCGCGCGTGGCTTGCCCTGATTGTCGACCGCCACATAGATAAACAGGGCTTCCGTGGCTTTATAACGTTGACCAATCGGCTCAGACGACACTTTCTTCACCCAGACTTCGATGTTGATGGTGATAGAGGTGTTGCCGCGTTTCACGCAGCGTGCGTAGCAGCACACCACGTCGCCCACGGCCACCGGCCGTAAAAAGGTCATTCCGTCAACGCGCACGGTCACTACGCGACCCTGCGCAATCTCTTTGGCCATGATCGCGCCGCCGATATCCATCTGCGACATCAACCAGCCGCCAAAAATATCGCCATTGGCGTTCGTGTCTGCTGGCATTGCCAGGGTGCGTAAAACCATTTCGCCCTTCGGGGTGAGATCTGTTGTTGTCATTCTGTACTCTGTGCTGGTCAAAGAAGATCAGCGCGATGCTACTATGAAAATGGCAGGGAGAAAACAGGGGAATACGCCCGCGGCTGCGGGCGTGGGCATTCAGAAGGAGAGGGTGACGCCAGCGTAATAGGCGCGTCCGGGTTCGTTATAGGTCGAAGCGCCCGCGTTTTCGCGATAAATTTGCTTATCGAACAGGTTGCTGATGCCGGCATTCAGGCGAAGATCTTTCAGCAGCTGGTAGTTCGCACCGATACCGACAACGGAATAGGCACCGATTTCATTCGTGGCGAGCGTGCCGGTCTCGTTGCGGATCTCCGCATACTGACGCGGTTTCTGCCGGCCGTACATCGTCCAGTTGACGTTCGCCGAAAGCTTGCTGTTGACCTGCCAGTCCAGCATGGTGTTAATCGTATATTTCGGGATCACCGACAGCGGATTACCGGTATCTTTGTTCTCCGATTTGATCATATAGGTCGCATTGGTTCGCCAGTCCAGCGTATCGGCCACAATCGGGATGAGCAGGGTACCTTCCAGCCCTTCGACGATCGCTTTGCCGCCGTTTTGCCATTGCAGGATATTGTTGCCGCTCGAGGTATAGCCCAGCACATCGGTACCGGAGACGATTTTGTTTTTATAATCGTTACGGAACCACGTTACGCCTGCGTTATAGCCGTTGAGGTTAAATTCAAGGCCGAGCTCTTTATTGATGCTGATTTCCGGATCGAGGTCCGGGTTACCGAGCAGGTAGCAGCTGCCGTTGCTGATGGTGTTCGGGCAGCCGTTGCCGCGGGTCGACAGCAGATAGCCTTCGCTGGACTGGTACAGGTTTGGCGCCTTGAAGACACGCGCAATGCCGGCTTTGACTTTGAACATCTCACCAAGCTCCTGCGCCAGGTTCAGGCTTGGGCTCCAGTTACTGCCAAATTCATTGTGGTAGTCGAAACGCAGTCCGGGGATGATATTGGTGCCCGGCGTTGCCTCAATATTATCTTCCAGGTAGAGACCCGTGAGGGTAGCGCTGTTGGTGGTGCTGCGCTGGGAGGCCTCGCCTGAGGTGCCAGGGATGGTCTCGCCAGTAACGTTGGTTGCCTGCATGGAGGCCGGGTCGTTGAGTTCATCGCGGTTCCACTCCATCCCGAGGGTCAGGGTCTGGTCGGCCAGCCAGTGGAAGGGGAGATTCAGCTCGCCGGTTGAACGCCAGGATTCGAGGCGGCTGGTGGCGTACTCATTGCTGTTGATCATCCCCTCCACGCGGCCGGTAGAACCTTCCTGCAGACGCGTGTTATTGGTTTTCTCGTAATAGACTCCGGCTTTGGACTGGCCCCAGTCCCAGATTCCGTTATAGGTCAGCCCCCAGGACTGGCGATACAGACGGTTGGTTTCGTGGCCATACAGCTCGCTGACCAGGCCATCGGGGCTGAGGTTACCGTTGCTGTATTGGGTATCGCCGGCGTAAATATTGCCCTGGCGGCTATAGGCGTAGTTAAAATCGACAATCTGCTGTGGCGTCAGTTTCCATGACAGTAGGGCGTTGATGTCCTTGTTGCGCACCCCTTCGCGACCGGCGGCGTACGAACCATTTTGGGCATGGTTAATGTCCCAGGCGTCAGCATCGGTTTTATTGATGTTACCGTACAGACGCATGGTCAGCGCATCGCCGGCCAACGGTCCGTTGAGGCTAAAGTTGGCGCGATTCGTCGCCCCCTCTTTGTTGTTTTCCGGCTGGTTGGTATAAAACGATAGCGAGCCATGCCAGTCGTTAGTGGGGCGTTTAGTAATGATATTGACCACGCCGCCGGCGGCACCGGATCCGTAGCGGGCTGCTGCCGGGCCGCGCAGAACTTCAATGCGTTCGACCATCTCCGGTGGCACCCAGTTGCTATCCCCGCGGGTATCACGTTCGCCGCGCCAGCTGTAGCGTACCGAGTTACGGGATGTCACCGGAACGCCATCGATCAGGATAAGGGTGTTCTCCGGCCCCATTCCGCGAATATCGATCTGCCGGTTGTTACCCCGGCTGCCGCTGGCGCTGTTGCCGGTTAAATTGACGCCGGGCATTTTACGAATGATTTCCGACAGATCGTTAACCGGTGGATCGCGGGCAATATCTTCAGCGGTGATGACAGATACCCCCGGCTGCTGCTTGAGTGCTTCTTCAGCCGTGCTGTGTACCACCATTGTTTCGGTATCGCGTTCCGCTTCCTCAGCAAAGGCGTCGGGCGTCAGAAAGCCAGCAAATACCAGCGCGAGTGGCGTAATGGCATAATAGTTTTGCGGTCTCATTGTAAATATCCATATCAAAGCGTTAAAAATTGAGACTGCGAATATCAATGATAATTATTATCATTTCAATGCATGCAAATGAATCTTCATTAAATCCTCACAATTGGCGCAACTTTGCCGGGTTATAGCAGAAAGGTGAATAAACAGGCGGGGTTGACGGCGGCAGCAGGGGATGGGGGTCCGCGCCGCGGGAATGCGGCGCAGAGCGGGCGGCTTACCGGGAAGGATGTTTGTCTTCTTTCGTCTCAGACGCGGCGGGCGTTTGCCGCTGATGCCAGGCCGGAAGCTCCGCCAGACGGATACCGGTCGGTACGACACGGTGTTTTGGGCCGGCAATCCGCTGCGCCCGGTAGATCCCCGTATAGCCGGAGACCAGGTAGGCCACCACGCAGGCCAGCGCGGCATACACGCCGATCTCTGCGCCAAACAGTTCAATGGCCATCAGCGTAGAAGCGACGGGCGTATTGGCCGCGCCGGCAAACAGGGCCACGAAGCCGAGACCCGCGAGGAACCCGACAGGCAGGTGCATCAGCGGTGCTAACGTATTGCCGAGCGTCGCGCCGATGTAGAACAGCGGCGTCACTTCCCCGCCTTTAAAACCGCTTCCCAGCGAGATAACGGTAAAGATCAGCTTGCCACAAAAATCCCACGCTGCCAGCGGCGCCATCCGCAGAGGAATGACCTGAGCGGGGTGATGGATCTCTTCCAGAATGAGATTATTACCGGCCTCGACGCGGCTACCATAGCGGAGATAAACCCAGCCGACGCTGAAGCCGGCAACGGGTAACAGCCAAATCATCCAGCGATGGCTTTCGCGGCTGGCCGTTGCCCACTCAAGGGAAAAGAGGAAGGCGGCGGATGCGCTCCCCGCAAGAACGGCAACGATAAAGGCGATAAAAAGCCACTGTCCGAGGAACAAGAGCGTGGTGAGAGGTGAAGTATGAAGCGATCGCATGAACGAATCCTTAGAGGGTTGACCATCCCGGACGCGTTGCCTGCATGATAGATATGCCTGCTCATTCCCGGTCCGGGAATAAAAAGCAGGCATCATTAGCCACATGGCGGTTCAAGGGGGAATGCCATCCCCTGTGAGGCTCATTTTACAAGGTGAAACGCGTCAGCTGAAGCGTTTTCTGCACAAAAGTCGGGACAGGGAAACGGCAAGTCAGGCGATGCTTAAGAGAGATGGTTGCCCATGCTGAAAACGAGAACAAGACGATGAGAGGGGAACATGCCGCGCAAAGAAGGGCGGGGGCAGAAGCGCTACCCCCGCTTCTTAATTAGTGGTTATCGTCCTGCGGCATATGGCGATAGATGTATACGCCGCTCAACAGCGTGAAGACCAGCGTCAGCGCCGTCAGGCCGAAGACCTTGAAGTTGACCCAGATATTCTGCGGCAACCAGAAGGCGATGTAGATATTGGCCAGACCGCAGAGAATAAAAAACAGCGCCCAGGCGAGATTCAGACGCGACCAGACCTGCTGTGGCAGGGTCAGCTCTTTCCCGAGCATGCGTTGAATCAATGGTTTTTTCATCACCCATTGGCTGAACAGCAAAGCGCCGGCAAACAGAGCGTAGATGACCGTGACCTTCCATTTTATAAACTCATCGTTATGGAAGAAAATGGTCAGGCCGCCAAATACGGCAACCAGCACAAAGGTAATCAGCGCCATCTTTTCGACTTTACGATAGCGTACCCAGGTATAGATCAGCACAATAGCGGTGGCGATAATCAGCGCGGTGGTTGCGGCGTAGATATCGTAAAGCTTGTAGAAGGCGAAGAAGACTACCAGCGGTAAAAAATCCAGAAACTGCTTCATACATCGGACCCGTCGTTCAGATAGGGCCGGAAGAGTCCCGGCCCAGGTTAATTTAGTTGCGGATAAGCATATACAGGCGGAACAAATAGATCAGCAACAGCGCAGATATCAGATTGCTGATCGTATTGATTACCACCGCGCCGACGTTCGGCGTCAGTACCGCAAAGCTGGATGCAAACAGCAGCAGGAGTGTTTTCGCCAGCAGCCAGCCAATCACCGCCGGGGCGACCAGACGCATATTGGCCCACACCAGACGCATACTGCTGCGCATGGCGTTAAAAATTCCCAGCTTATCCTGCACCAGCATGACAGGGGCAAAAGCCAGTACGATAGCGAGCAGCACGCCCGGTACCAGCACCAGCATCATCCCCATCTGCACCACAAAGGTGGTGAACAGAATCAGCAGCAGCAGCTTTGGCAGTACCGGCGCAGAAGCGCCGATAGCGCGCAGCGCGCTGACCCGCTGTCCGGCGGAGACCAGCTGAATCATCAGCAGCACGCCGCCGGCAAGAATGGCATTACCCACCAGACCGGAGAAGGTCGATGCGGCCGAGGCGCGCAGCAGGATCTGCTGTTGCTCTGGGGTCATGTTTTGTACCAGCTCAAACAGCCCGGCGCTCCCCGCCAGATTATCCCCTTCGCTCAGAATCGAGAGCTGCTCTTCACTGGGTGAAAAAGCATGGCCAAGGACTACCGTAATTAACGCGCATAACAACGCAATCAGCAAAATGGTGACAAACTGATTACGAAAAAAATTTCCCGTGTCACGGTAGACGGTCTTCGCCGTGATAGACATGCACTCTCCTTGAGTATTGCAGGTGTTAACTAGCCGGCGATTGTACCGCAAATCCCTCGCAGGTAGCAGCCTCTGCCGCTGTCAGGCTAAGTATATCTTTGTAAAGAGGGATGAGCGGCGGCAGGCCGTAGCGGGCGCGGGCCCGGTTGCAGGCTTCGTTTACCTCGCCGCCTTCACCGGACTGGCTGAATTCGCGGCAGGGAGAGGGGCGATGCCGATAAATTGAGCAGTGCACCGATTCACCGATTTCACCTTTGAGGGCGGCGCAGCGGATTTGTCGTTGGTTGGTGCCGCTCATGCAGCGCAGAAAAGGGGTGAGCGGCTCGGTAAGCCTGGTCGGCACAACGCCGCCGGCATCATCGGCTTCCGCCCAGTAGAAAGAGACTCGAAAATACGCACAACAGGCACCGCACGTCATGCACGGGTTGATTTCACTCATGATTACACCTGATAAAAACGCATCAACACAGATTGTCGGCAGATAAATTATCCAGACGCATCGAGGGCGGCAAGAGGCGGGAAAAAATTTTTGCGACTCGAACAGTGAAAATTGATGCGAATGTGAGTTTTTTGGTATCGCCATGAAAGTAAAAATTAATCTGGATCAATAAATGTTAAATCTTACAACTTTATGTGATCCAGAACGGATCAAAGGTAACTCGTTATGGGTATATTGGCCCGCGCTGAATAACCATAATGAGGAAGTGGATATGAAAAAGTTAGCAGCGGTTGGCATTATTTTGAGTACCCTTTCCGGCAGCGTCTGGGCGCATGAAGCCGGGGAGTTCTTTATTCGCGCGGGTTCTGCCACCGTTCGACCGACGGAAGGTTCTGATAACGTATTAGGCAGTCTGGGTGGGTTTAACGTCAGTAATAACACGCAGCTGGGCTTGACCTTCACCTATATGGCGACGGACAACATCGGCGTTGAACTGCTGGCGGCTACGCCATTTCGTCACAAGGTTGGCACCGGCCCGACCGGGACCATCGCCACCGTGCATCAGCTGCCGCCAACGCTGATGGCGCAATGGTACTTTGGCGATGCCCAGAGCAAAGTGCGCCCGTATATCGGGGCAGGTATTAACTACACCACCTTCTTTAATGCAGACTTTAATGACACCGGTAAAAATGCCGGATTGAGCGATCTGAGTCTTAAAGACTCCTGGGGTGCGGCAGGTCAGGTGGGGCTGGATTACCTGATTAACCGCGACTGGTTGCTGAACATGTCGGTGTGGTACATGGATATCGACACCGATGTGAAATTCAAAGCCGGCGGCGTGGACCAGAAAGTCAGTACCCGCCTGGATCCGTGGGTGTTTATGTTCTCCGCCGGTTACCGTTTTTAATTTCTTCTGCAAAACTCCTGCAAAACCCCTCAGCAAAACTGGTCATTATATGACCAGTTTTTCCACTCTTTCCCCCGAGAATCACTGTACCTGTCTGGTATGCCCGGGCAGTATTATGCTGTTAGCCTGAATATTGACATCGAGGCGTTCAGAGCGTGATGTATAAACGCCTCGAAAACGCGCTGCAGCGTGACTTGTTGTTATCCAGCGAACGCCGTGACACCTGCATTTCTGAGTCGCAGGGATGACTAAAGCTCACAGTTAACGCTGAGGGCTTTCTACAGGACAAGTTTTCAATAGTGACGACAGAAGAAAAAAGCTAGAACTTTTTATTTTTTAATTTTAATAAATAATCATAAACTATTTTTCTATTTTCTTTTCCGGAATCATAAAATTCTTTTAAGGGACAAATGAAAGAGACTTTACCCATCTCTTCTTCCTGAAAGGGTGCTATTGAGTCGGTGCGATAATTTTCACCACTTAAGGCTTTCATGTTAAACTGTTTATTCGAATGTGGTTTGTCTTTGAATTTGTTTATGCCTATAAGAGTGAAGCCATTGATTGTTGAATATGCTATGTACCATGCTTTATTGGAGTAAAAAATTGATTTTTTTAGCTTGAATATATCATGGATGTCGAGTTTTTTTTGGAGTGTATTTTTTTTAAAGCTCGCGCTATGCATGTCTTGATCAGTATAAAATCAATTAAGGTGCTTAATATGACTACTGTAAAGAACAGGATTACTGATATAGATGATAAGTAAAGAAAGGCTTCAACGGCATTATCTGAAAAAGAAATGTATGCTATAGAAAAGGCTAGTATTATCCACATTAAAATACCAAATATAGTTTCTTTTTTATTGTGTGATTTCATTATGCTTCTTATCACATAAACCAGGAAGCTTAATAGAATGGCACCAAAAAATATTAAAGAAAAATCTGGCATGTTGTTTTCCCTACGGTTAAGGTTATTCGATGAGTAACATCATACAGTTGAATGAGCATTATTGTAATACTTATGCTTATAGATAATCGAAGCTGGATATTATGCGGTTGACGGCATAATGTTCTGGTCTGTAAGACGTGGACTTGCCAGAACAAAAAACGTTATCGGCCATGCATATGTCATGTGGGCGAAGTCGTTTTTACGAAGGACACCGGTATATAAAGGTGATTTCCGATCGAGAAGGGCGAGCGCTGGACTTAACGGATGATCGCTGGCTATATAAGAGCAGCGTGTATCCACGTGCCCAGAGCATAAGGAAAAGTGGCGAGAACCGAGCGGATAAAGGCGGCGAATAAAGCCGCCGGCTATTAATCCGCGGGGTTATGGTCAGTCAGCCTGTTCATCTTCTTGATACTCAGCGGGAAGAAGAGGAACAAGAGGAATAAGATGAACAGGATTAGCGCAGCAGGACGATCCCGCTGTGGATAGCCAGATAGATCCCCATGACGGCAATCAGCAGGCTTGAAAAATAGGGCGCTCTGCGGGCAAGGGTATGAAAGCCGTCCCAGCGTCTGGCGACCTGACGGACGCCGATTGCGGCACCCACCCCCACCGTCACCAGCGTCAGGGCAAGTCCAATACTAAAACTTACCACCAGCGTTGCGCCCAGCGCCAGGGCTTTGATCTGGATACAAATCAACATCACCGTAATGGCTGCGGGACAGGGGATTAATCCGCCGGTCAGGCCAAAAAGTAAAATCTGCCCGTTGGTGACCTCTTTATCGGTGAACCGTTTTTCAATGTCGTGCGCGTGGGCCAGTTCGTGAGCATCCCGGTACTCTGCGGAATTGATATCCAGTCCTTCAAGTTCCGTATGATCGTGCGTATGTTCATGCTCGCAAAATTCCAAATCGTAATCATGGACATGGCCGCGATGTCCCAGCGACAGTCGAACGACAAAATCATGTGGTTCCGGAATGGGGGATGTTGACTGCAGATAGCTGCCGCAATCGACAAAATCAAATGATTGCGTACCAGCGGGCGTTTCTCGCTGCGTCACTAACGAAACAGTACCGGCATCCCACTCTTTACCGCTGAGCGTGCGTATGCGCCAGTGTGGCGGCTGACCTTGTTCAAAAATGGACAGTTCCACTGTGCCATGACCGGTATCAATCAGTTTTGATTCATCATGATGATGCCGTTCGCTCTCCTGTCGGGCGGCCAGCCAGTCTTTTTCTCCCCTCCAGGTTCGGCAGAACATCCAGACGGCGGTGCCGAGAATGATGATGGCAGAAATCAGCTGCAGCCACGGCTCAGCTGATTCTGCGGTAAAGCGGTTACTGATGTACATTCCGCCAAAAGCAATCAACCAGACGATGGCGGTGTGTGAAAGAGTGGCTGCGAGCCCGAGCATGGCAGCCTGTCTGGCCGTCCCTTTGATGGCGATGATGAAGGCCGCCATCATCGTTTTTGAATGTCCTGGTTCCAGTCCATGAAGCGCGCCAAGGAGCACCGCGCCAGGAATGAAGAACCAGGCGTTTCCCTGCTGGAGCAGCGTTGTAAAGTCGGTCATGAGTCGAATTCTGGGTCGTGGAGGGTGTCTGGATTCTACTCCCCCCCAGTACCAAATACTACCCCCCAGTAGAATCGTAATGGTATAATCAGCATGATTTTTCCATGGGAGATTGCAGCATGTCGCATACCATCCGCGATCAAAAAAAGCTTAAAGCCCGCACCAACAAGATACAGGGGCAGGTCATTGCGCTGAAAAAAATGCTCGATGAACCGCATGAATGTGCCGCTGTACTCCAACAGATCGCCGCAATACGCGGGGCGGTCAATGGATTAATGCGTGAGGTCATTAAGGGCCATTTGGTCGAGCACATTGTTCATGAAGGGGATGAGGCAAAGCGAGAAACCGATCTGGACGTTGTCCTCAAGGTCCTCGACTCCTATATCAAGTAAGCAGCCGGTCGTGAATCATCAAACCGGCTACATGCCCTGAAACAAGAGTCAGGGACGCCGGGATGGTTGTGCGTCGTCCATTAAACCGATCACCACGGCACGGTTCTTCCTTGATAATCCAGGTACTCCAGACCAGGCCTCTGCTGTTTCGCCAGCAGCACGGTAACCAGATGAGGAATCGTCTCTTCGATACTCAGCGGCGCGTCATCGCCACCCAGCGCGGTTCGAATCCATCCCGGTGCCATCACCACCAGCGGACGTGATGCCGAGCGGGCGGCAAAACTGCGCATAAACATATTCAGCGCTGCTTTGCTGCCGCGATAGAGCTCGCGCTGGCCGCGGAGATTATTGGTCAGGCTACCCTGGCCTGAGGACATCGCGCCCAGCAGCCCCTGCGGCGTCACGTGGTGCTGTAGGCGTTCAAGTACCCGCATTGGCGCAAGGGCATTGGTCAGCATCACCTCAACAAATTCCGCGGTGGAGACTTCGCCAATGGTTTGCGTCGGATCGCGATTGGTGGTTCCCGCATTAACAAACAGCATCGCCAGGCGGTCAGCGGAGAGCTTTGTATCCAGCGCGGCCAGCTGGTCATCATCACACACATCCAGCGTTTCCAGGCGTACCCGATCGGGGTTTTCCTGCGCGAGTTGATGAAGCGGAGTGGTGGATTGAATATCGCGAACGGTGCCGATTACATTCCAGCCATGGCGCAGAAATTCAGCAGCCATCGCGTGGCCGAGGCCGCGTGAAGCGCCGACAATCAGTACGGTAGGGCGAACGGTCGTGGTCATAATAAAACTCCTGAGCAAAGCGTGAGTCCATGACTATAGTCATAGGACATATCAGGCGGAAGGCGCAGCATTTGCAGTAATATGCTGCAGCAGACGCCATGACTGAACCCAGGAACTTAAATGACCGATCCCGATTTCAATTTACTCGTGGCGCTGGATATTTTACTAACGGAAGAGAGCGTGGCGGGGGCGGCGCGCCGCTCCGGTCTCAGCGCCTCGGCGATGAGCCGCACCCTGACCCGTCTGCGTGAGGTCACCGGTGACCCGTTACTGGTGAGAGCCGGGCGCAAAATGGTCTTAACGCCGCATGCGCAAAACTTAAAAGCGCGAACGCAAAACGTGGTGTCTGAGATGCGTTCGGTGCTCAACAACGCCGCTGCGCCGCTTCATCTTCCGACGCTGGAGCAAACCTTTACTCTGCGTACCAACGAGGGATTTGTTGACGCTTTTGCCCCGGCACTAATTTGCGCCTGCGCGGCGCAGGCGCCGGGAGTGAAGCTTAACTTCGTCGCCAAAAGTGAAAAAGGGCCGCAGTTTCTGCGCGACGGGAGCGTGGATCTGGAGATTGGGGTGCTGAAAAATATGGGACCGGAAATTCGGCTGCAGGCGTTGTTTCGCGATCGTTTTGTTGGCGTAGTGGCTAAAACACATCCGCTGGCGCAGGGAGGACAAATCACTCGCGAGCGTTATGCCGCCTGCGAACATGTGATTGTTTCCCGCCACGGGATGGTGCACGGACCCGTTGATCAGGCGCTGGCGGAATTGGGGCTGAGCCGCAAAATTGCGGCGGTGGTGCCGGGTTTTACCGCTGCGCTGGCGGTTGCCCGAGGCTCGCAGCTGGTGGCGCTGGTCCCGGCCTCTTGCCTGCGTCATGGCCTGCAGGAGGGCATCGTCGCCTTTGAACTGCCGGTCAGCACACCGGAGATTACCGTCTCGCAGATGTGGCATCCGCGTCAGGAGCTTGCCCCCGGCCATGCCTGGCTACGCCAGCAGGTGTTGAGCGTGTGTCGGCCGGTGGCATGATGGCAAAAAAAAAGCCCGCACAAGTGCGGGCGAAAAATACTGGAAGCAATGTGAGCAATGTCGTACCGAATACCTGAGTGTTTTGCTCAACTATTCGGTAATGAGAAAGATAATGGTTCTCATCTAAGATATCAACCCCATCTTTTGTGCGGAAGCGATTTTTTTTAGCTGAGCAGAAATACGGTCCGTTTCTGGCTGTTATCACGCGGCCATGCGCTCGCTACTTCGCTGAGCGCAAGCGGGGTGGTGGCGATGGTAAAACCACCTGCAACGGCAGCCTGCAGCATTTCACCGGTTGCCGCCAGCAGCTCCGGCATCGACAGGCTACCGATACCACTGCCCATCAGCTGCAGCGGGGCCGCTCTCAGTACCGCGCCGTTGAGCGCAATTTCAGCGCCGGAAAGCGAACCCACCTGGACGTAGCGCACCGGCGCGTTGCCTGGACTGTGTTTCGCCAGCGCCGGCAGCATCAGTTCGGCGCTGCGGCCCCAGAGATAATCCACCACCACATCAACCTGCTGCGCCGCCTGTTCGCTGAATTGTGCCTGTAGCGTCAGATCGTCTGCCGTTAAGTCGATGCAGACGTCGGCGCCGAGGGCGGCCAGCATCTGGGTATTCCGGCCGGTGACGATGATCTTCTTTGCGCCGAGGAAGCGGGCAATCTGTACCGCAAGCTGACCGGCGCTGCCGGTTGCGCCGTTGATCAGTACGCTCTCTCCGGCAGCCAGTCCGGCACGCTTTACGAGCGCCGCCCAGGCGGACATGCCAGGATTTGCCATCGCCGCGGCGGTAATATCATCCAGGTTATCTGGTAAAGGCAGGCAGTTCTCGACGGCGACCGGCGCCCACTGCGCCATGCTGCCCCAGGGCGCAGTGGGGAAGGCAAAATAGACCCGCTGCCCATCGGCCAGCGTTCCAACGCCATCAATGCCGACCACAAACGGTAGCCGGCCGTCGAAACTGTAATGCTTACCGGAGGCGCGACCTTTCACCACATGGCTGATGGCGGCGGCATTCACTTTTACCAGGGAGTGACGGACATCGGCCTGCGGATCGGTAAAATCGGCCCAGACAGGACCCTGTTGCAGATCGAAAACTACGGCTGCTTTCATAATGTTATCTCCTGAAGGCAATTATGTGTAAAATGCACATAATAGATAACGGCACTATACCCGGTTAAAAAATATATGCAAGATGCACATAATGATTACGATATTACCGATTTCCACGGCGCGCTGCTCGATATCATTAGCGTGATGAACCAGCCCGTTCGCGATGAACAGCTGCTTCAGGCCGCGGATGTGCAAATCGATCAAATTCTGTTTCCACTGCTGGTGGCCATCGGACGCTACGGGCCGGTGGGTGTTGTGGAGCTGGCGGATAGTCTGGGGCGCGATTACACCACCGTCAGTCGGCAGGTAAAAAAACTGGAGGCGCAGGGACTGGCGCTCAAACAGCCTAATATCCACGATCGGCGGATCAGCGAAGTCACCTTGAGCGAGCAGGGAAAAACCGTGATTGAACGCATCGCGGTGGCGAGGACACGGCTGATGAATCAGGTACTGGCAGAGTGGGGTGAGGAAGAGGTTGAGGCGCTGTTTCGTCTGACGCGCAAATACGCCGACAGCTTGCAGCGGAAATAACCGCCCGGCACTGGCGCCAGGCGGCGGAGGCAAGTTATGCCGCTTTAGTCGCTGCCTTCAGGCTCTGCACGAATGCTTTGAGCTCGGCCAGCATGGTCTGCGGATCGTTAACATTGCGCTCGATAATTTTCACGATCGCTGAACCGGAAATCGCTCCGGCAGCTCCGGCTTCAAGCGCAGCGGTCACCTGCTCCGGCGCGGAGATGCCAAAGCCCTGCAGCGGCGGTGCGGCGTTATATTCGGCCAGCTTTTCCACCAGGTGGTGCAGCGGCAGCGCGGCGCGGTTTTCCGCTCCGGTCACGCCGGCGCGTGACAGCAGGTAGGTATAGCCGCGGCCCCAGGAGGCAATCTGGCGCAGCAGGTCATCATCGGCGTTAGGCGGGCAGATGAAGATCGGCGCGATATTATGGCGCAGCGCCGCCTGGCGGAACGGGGCGGACTCTTCAATCGGGACATCGGCGACCAGCACCGAATCGACGCCCACTCGCTCGCATTGGGCATAAAATTCGTCAATACCCGGGCTGAATACCAGGTTGGCATACATCAGCAGGCCAATCGGAATAGTCGGGTGTTTGTGGCGAATCGCCGCCAGCATTTCAAAACATTGCGCTGGATTGACACCCGCGGCAAAGGCGCGCAGGGTTGCGCCCTGAATCGTCGGGCCATCCGCCAGCGGATCGGAGAAGGGGATCCCCAGTTCCAGGGCGTCGGCACCGGCTTCAATCAGCGTATCGATGATCTTTAGCGACTGCTCAGGGTTCGGATCGCCGAGGGTGACGAAGGGAACAAACGCGCCTTCCCGGCGGGTTTTCAGTTGTGCAAACAGCGTCTCATAACGTTCCATCAGATTTCCCCTCGCGCTTTCAGAATATCGTGTACGGTGAAGATGTCTTTGTCGCCGCGACCGGACAGGTTAACCACCAGCAGCTGCTCTTTTTCCGGGTTTTCACGCATCATTTTCAGCGCATGTGCCAGAGCGTGAGAGGACTCCAGCGCCGGAATAATCCCTTCATGGCGGGAGAGCGCTTTGAAGGCCTCCAGCGCTTCGTTATCGGTGATTGACACGTAATCGGCGCGGCCGGTACTGTTGAGGAAAGCGTGCTGTGGGCCAACGGACGGGAAATCCAGACCGGCGGAAATGGAGTAGGACTCTTCAATCTGGCCGTCTGCGGTTTGCATCATCGGTGACTTCATACCGAAGTAGATGCCGACGCGACCATGCTTCAGCGGCGCGCCGTGTTCACCGGTTTCAATCCCGTGACCCGCAGGCTCGACGCCGATCAGACCGACGTTGGTTTCATCGATAAAGTCAGCAAACATACCGATAGCGTTGGATCCGCCGCCGACGCAGGCGATGACCGCATCCGGAAGACGTCCTTCTTTTTCAAGAATTTGCGCTTTGGTCTCTTCGCCAATCATGCGCTGGAATTCACGTACGATGGTCGGGAACGGGTGCGGGCCCGCCGCGGTACCGAGCATATAGTGCGCGGTCTCATAGCTGCCAGACCAGTCGCGCAGCGCTTCGTTACAGGCATCTTTCAGCGTGGCGGAACCGCTGTGCACCGGAATCACTTCGGCACCCATTAATCGCATGCGGAACACGTTCGGCGACTGGCGTTCGACGTCTTTTGCGCCCATATAGATGCGGCACTTCAGGCCGAGCAGAGCGCTGGCGAGTGCGGACGCCACGCCGTGTTGACCGGCGCCGGTTTCGGCGATAATTTCGGTTTTACCCATCCGTTTAGCCAGCAGCGCCTGACCCAGCACCTGGTTGGTTTTGTGCGCGCCGCCGTGCAGCAGATCTTCGCGCTTCAGATACAGCGTGGTGCGGGTCCCTTCGGTCAGGTTACGGCATTTAGTCAGCGCCGTTGGACGACCGGCGTAGTTTTTCAGCAGGTCGGTAAATTCCGCCTGAAAGGCAGGATCTTTCTGCGCGCTGACGAACGCTTCTTCCAGCTGGCGCAGGGCGGGCATCAGAATCTGCGGGACGTACATACCGCCAAATTCGCCAAAATAGGGATTAAGTAAAGTGCTCATTATTGCTCCTTAATATGCGCGCAGTGTTTGAAACACCGAAGCCAGTTTGCTGGGATCTTTAATACCCGGCTGCGACTCTACGCCTGAATTGAAATCGAGTCCGGCACAGCCGCTTTTCGCCGCTTCTACACAGTTATCGGCGCCCAGGCCGCCTGCCAGAATGACATTACGCAGGTCCTGGCCCTGCAGCAGCGTCCAGTCGAAACGCTGGCCGCTACCGCCCTGGCCATTATCGAAAACATACTTATCGACATGGGTGAAGTGACGTGAGGGCAGCGTGTCGCTGACGCTGAGGGCTTTCCAGATCTGCACCGACTGCGGAAGGGCCGCACGCAGGGCGTCAATATAGGTCTGATCTTCGCTGCCGTGCAGTTGAATTGCCGCCAGCTGAAGCTGTTCTGCCCGGGCGGCGACCGCCTCGACGGGCGCGTCGCGGAAGACGCCAACGTAGCGCAGCGGAGCGGACTGAATAATCTCTTTCGCCTGGGCGTCGTTGACGGCGCGCGGCGAGGAGGGAACAAAAATCAGCCCGCCATAAATTGCGCCGGATTCACAGGCGATCTGTGCATCCTGAGGCCGGGTCAGGCCGCAAACTTTATTCTCGCCGAGCAGCACGCGCTTCACCGCAGCATCGAGATCCGCCTGTTCCATCAAGGCGGAACCGATCAGGAAACCGTTGGCAAAATGGCTGAGTTCGCGCACTTCGGCGTAAGTATGGATACCGGATTCGCTGATCACCGTCACATCATGATCCAGGCGCGGCGCCAGCTGGCGGGTGCGGTTCAGATCAATCGACATATCGCGCAGGTCGCGGTTGTTAATCCCGACCACTTTAGCCTTCAGCGCAATGGCGCGCTCCAGCTCCTCTTCGTTGCTGACCTCAGTCAGCACGCCCATGTTCAGGCTATGGGCCACGGCGGCCAGCTGACGGTAGCTATCGTCATCCAGCACCGACAGCATCAGCAGGCAGGCGTCGGCCTGGTAGTAGCGCGCCAGGTAGATCTGGTAAGGATCGATGGTGAAGTCCTTGCACAGAATCGGCTGCGGCGCGATGGCGCTGACGATCGGCAGAAAGTCGAAGCTGCCCTGGAAATATTTCTCGTCGCACAGGACCGAGATGGCCGAGGCATAATTTTTATAGACGCCGGCGATGGTCGCCGGGTCAAAATCCTGGCGAATCAGTCCTTTCGACGGAGACGCTTTTTTGCATTCCAGAATAAACGCGGTGCGCGTACCGGCGAGCGCATCGTAAAAATTACGCTGAGTCGGGACGACGTCGTTCTGAAAACTGGCTAGCGGTTGCTGTTGTTTGCGGGCTTCTACCCAAATCGCTTTGTCGGCAACGATTTTTGCTAAAACGGTCTGCATTATTTACCCTCTTGCCGCTAATGCGGTCACTCTGTCATAGGCCGCTCCGCTGCGCAGCACGTCGATCACCCGCTGAGCGTTGGCCTTCAGGTCTTCATGCCCGTACAGGCGCATCAGCATGGCGACGTTGGCGGCGACGGCGGCTTCGTGAGCGGCTTCACCTTTACCTTGTAGCAAGCGCGTCAGAATGTCACGGTTTTCTTCCGGCGTGCCGCCGGCCAACTGCTCCTGATGGTAAGGGGTGAGACCAAAGTCATTGGCCGTCAGCTGATAGCTTTTGATTTCCCCGTTATTCAACTCGGCGACCACCGTCGGCGCATGCAGCGACACTTCATCCATCCCGCCGCTGTGAACCACCGCGGCACGCTGGTAGCCCAGCACGCGCAGGGTTTCGGCAATCGGCAGCACCAGTTCCGGGCTGTAGACGCCAATCAGCGCCAGCGGCGGATGCGCCGGGTTAATCAGCGGCCCGAGCACGTTGAACAGCGTGCGGGTTTTCAGCTGCTGGCGAACCGGCATCGCATGGCGGAAACCGGTGTGATACTTCGGCGCAAACAGGAAGCAGACGCCCAGTTCATCCAGCGCGGTGCGGGACTTGTCGGCATTCATATCCAGGTTGATACCGAACGCCGCCAGCAGATCGGAAGAGCCCGACTTGCTCGATACGCTGCGGTTGCCGTGTTTGGCGACTTTCAGGCCGCAGGCCGCGGCCACAAAGGCGCTGGCGGTAGAAATGTTGATGCTGTTGCTGCCGTCGCCGCCGGTACCGACGATATCGGCGAACAGGTAATCCGGGCGCGGGAACGGCGCGGCGTTTTCCAGCAGGGCGGTTGCGGCGCCGGCAATCTCTTGCGGCTGTTCACCGCGCACTTTCATGCTCACCAGCGCGGCAGCCAGCTGCTCGGGTTTCACCTCGCCACGCACCACCGCAGAGAACAGCAGGTGGCTCTCCTGCTGGCTCAGGGTTTCCGCCTGATACAGCTTCTCGAGGATCGGCTGAATCACGTTGGTCTGCTCGAGTTTCTGCAGCGCCCATGCCAGGGTCTGCTCCAGCAGACGTGCGCCCTGGGTGGTGAGAATCGACTCAGGATGGAACTGGAAGCCGCAAACGCGATCGGCATCATGACGTACCGCCATGACCATCCCGTTAAAGTTGGCGTTGATGGTCAGCCCGGCCGGAATATTGCTGCCCACCAGCGAGTGATAACGCGCCACCGGCAGCGGGTTGGTCAGTCCGGCAAACATCGCCTGGCCATCATGTTCGATGCTGGAGGCTTTGCCGTGGAGGATTTCGCCGGCCTGGCCGACGTAGCCGCCGTAAGCTTCAACAATGGCCTGATGACCGAGGCAGATACCGATGATGGGCAGTTTGCCACGCATCCGGGTCAGCAGCTCCGGCATGCAGCCCGCTTCGCTGGGAGTCCCCGGCCCCGGAGAGAGCATCAGTACCGGATTATCCATCGTACCAATACGCTCAATTAAGGTCTGTGCCGGAACCGAGTTACGGTAAATCACCACGTTATGGCCGTTCGCGCGCAGCTGGTCTGCCAGGTTATAGGTAAAAGAGTCGATATTATCGAGCAGCAGAATGTCGGCCATCAGAAAGTCTCCTTAGCGTGGTGGGCCTGAGCAATTGCGCGCAGCACCGCGCGAGCTTTATTACGGGTTTCATCCGCTTCGGACTGAGGCACCGAATCCAGAACAATACCGGCGCCGGCCTGGACGGTGGCGATGCCGTCCTGCACATAGGCAGAACGAATCACGATGCAGGTATCGAGGTCGCCGTGGGCGGTAAAGTAACCCACCGCGCCGCCGTAGCTGCCGCGGCGTTTGCCTTCGGCGGCGGCGATAAGCTGCATGGCGCGTACTTTCGGCGCGCCGCTCAGGGTGCCCATGTTCATACAGGCGCGATAAGCATGCAGGACGTCGAGGTCGCTACGCAGTTCGCCCACCACGCGGGACACCAGGTGCATTACAAAGGAGTAGCGGTCAACTTTGGTCAGGTCGGCGACGTAGCGACTGCCCGGCGTACAGATTCGCGCGAGGTCGTTACGCGCCAGGTCAACCAGCATCAGATGCTCGGAAAGCTCTTTATGGTCAGTGCGCATTTCCAGTTCGATACGGCTGTCGAGGTCGCGATCCAGCGACCCGTCGGCGCGACGACCGCGTGGGCGGGTACCGGCAATCGGGTAGATCTCAATCTGGCGGCTGACGGCGTCATATTTCAGCGAGCTCTCTGGCGATGCGCCAAACAGAGAGAAGTCGTTATCCTGCATAAAGAACATGTACGGGCTGGGGTTGCTCTTTTTCAGGACGTCGTAGGCCGCCAGCGCCGACGGGCAGGGCAGAGAGAAGCGACGGGATGGCACCACCTGGAAGATTTCACCTGCGCGAATGGCGCGCTGCATTTTGCGTACCACCGCGCCGTACTCTTCATCGCTCTGATCGCAGTCGCAGGTCATCGATTCGACTTTAGTCACCGGCAGCGGCGCCGGCGGCTCGTTAAGCTGCTGGCGAAGCTGGGCAATCCGCTGTATCAGACGCTGTTTTTCATTTTCCAGCGGGGTGAACAGGCTCGACTGAATGCGGGTGTTTTTGGTCTGATGATCGATAACCAGCAGGGTTTCGGCCAGATAGAAGCAGTAGTCCGGACAGGCGGTGTCGCTTTCCAGCGGCGGCAGATTTTCAAAACCGGCCACCAGGTCATAGGCAAACAGGCCGCCGAAGAACATCGCTTCACGCTCGTCCGGCGGAACGGTGACCAGCTCCTGCAGCAGACGGAAGGCGTCAAAAACGGATAAAGAGCACAGGCGGGCATCTTCATCCAGCAGCGCGCTGACGGGCGGGAAGGTCAGGATCCGGCTATTGGGCTGGCGCTGATTGCCGATGCCCGAAGGCAGAGTATTATCCAGTAAATCCAGCAGGGCCGCGCCGTTAGCAGAAAGCGCCTGCAGGGTGACAGTGTCACCTAATGCGGTAATGCGCAGCGCGCTGTCTACCAGCAGCAGGCTTTTTAAATCGTCTTTGCTGTCGATGTCCGCCGATTCCAGCAGCAGCGTGGCCGGGCGGGCGCCGCACAGCTGGTGAAACAGCGCCGTGGGGTTTTCGCGATAGATGGCGTCGCTGGTGAGAAGCTCGAGTGCCGGTTTTGATGTTTGCATTATTGTTCTCGCCTTTCGGTATAATAATTTGTCCAATAAAAAGCCCGCTCATTGGCGGGCCGGGTATCTGTATGCTGAGTGCAAAACGCGATCACGCCGCCCGATATCAGGAGGTGCGCCACCAGCCGTGCAGAGTGATAAATTGCGTTTTCATCGTGATACCCCTTCATGTGAACTTGCGTACTAGTTAACTAGTCCAGAGGAATAAAGTCAACCCCTGTTTGCAGATTTTCTCCGCGAGTCGTTATGATAATGCGCTAATTTAAGTCCATGTCCAGCAGGAGTCTCTTTGAGCGACACCCATTACGCAGTGATTTACGATCTGCACAGCCACACCACCGCCTCTGACGGGCGGCTGACTCCGGAAGAACTGGTTCATCGCGCTCACCAGATGCGCGTCGGGACGCTGGCGATTACCGACCACGATACCGTGGCGGCGATTCCCGCCGCTCATGCCGAAATCGCCCGCGCCGGCTTACCGCTCACGCTGGTGACCGGGGTGGAAATTTCAACATTGTGGGAAAACCACGAAATTCATATTGTCGGGTTGAATATTGATATTGCGCACCCGGCGCTGACCACGCTTCTGGAAGAGCAGAAGGCGCGTCGCCAGCTGCGCGCGCAGATGATCGCCAAACGGCTGGAGAAAGCGCGGATTCCAGGCGCCTGGGAGGGGGCCATGAAGCTTGCCGACGGCGGCGCGGTAACCCGCGGACATTTCGCGCGTTTCCTGGTGGAAGCCGGCTATGCCAGCAATATTGCCGACGTTTTTAAAAAATATCTCGCCCGCGGGAAAACCGGATACGTTCCGCCGCAGTGGTGTACAATAAAACAAGCGATTGATGTCATTCATCATTCTGGCGGCAAAGCGGTTATCGCCCATCCCGGGCGTTACGACCTCTCCGCCAAGTGGCTGAAACGGCTGTTGGCCCACTTCAGCGAGCAGGGTGGCGATGCGATGGAACTGGCGCAATGTCAGCAGGCGCCCCATGAACGTACGCAGCTTGCCGCGTACGCCGTGCAGTTTGGTCTTCTGGGTTCGCAAGGCTCTGATTTTCATCAGCCTTGTCCGTGGATCGAGCTGGGCCGCAAACTTTGGCTACCCGCTGGTGTGGAAGGGATCTGGCACAGCTGGGAAACGGCCGCAGAATAAAATTGAGAGGGAAGTATGAGCCAGTTTTTTTATATCCATCCGGACAACCCGCAGGCACGGTTGATTAACCAGGCGGTGGAGATTGTGCGTAAGGGTGGGGTGATCGTTTATCCCACGGATTCCGGTTACGCGCTGGGCTGTAAGATTGAAGATAAAGGTGCGATGGAGCGTATTTGCCGCATTCGTCAGCTGCCTGATGGCCACAACTTCACGCTGATGTGCCGCGACCTGTCTGAGCTGTCGACCTACGCGTTTGTCGATAACGTCGCGTTTCGCCTGATAAAAAATAACACCCCGGGCAACTACACGTTTATCCTCAAGGGGACCAAAGAGGTACCGCGTCGCCTGCTGCAGGAGAAGCGTAAGACCATCGGGATGCGCGTGCCGTCGAACCCGATAGCCCAGGCGTTGCTGGAGACGCTCGGCGAGCCGATGCTGTCGACCTCGTTGATGCTGCCCGGTAGCGAATTCACCGAATCCGACCCGGAAGAGATCAAAGACCGGCTGGAGAAACTGGTGGATTTGATTATCCACGGTGGCTATCTTGGCCAGCAGCCGACCACCGTCATCGATCTGACCGAAGATGCGCCGGTGGTGCTGCGTGAAGGCGTCGGCGATGTGAAGCCATTCCTGTAAACCTCTTCTCTCCGGGCGGGACTTTCGCGACCGCCCGGCCCAGCCTCCCGCCCTATGTTTATGTGAAGATAACATTCATGTTGCGGTGGATTCTTAGCATCAACGCTATGATATTGCCAGCCTCGCTACGGTATAGCGATCCGTCTCGCGCTCACAGTCGGGTGTTTGAAGGCCGGCGTAAAAAGCCGGAAGAAGATTCACGTGCCGCTGATTGCCGAGGGGATTGAAGACGAAGCGGTGAAGCTGCAGCAGCAGCTGGGCTGCCAGAAAGCTCAGGGAGACTATTTTCACCGGCCGGCGGAGTTCGCCAGTTTCCGCTGTGAAACGGGGGTATTTTATTATCAGAATGACGAGGGGAATGACGGAGCGAAAGAGGAAAAATCTGCCTGAAACGGCGGCGGTCAGCAGGATAAAAGAGACAATCTGGCGCATAATGGAGGCGAGGTGCCGACGATATGCAGAGATGTCGCCAGGCGATTGAAACGCGAAGAAGCATTCATTTTCAAGTTAGTGTAGAATGGCCGCCCACGTATACGGGCGCGTCCGGCTTCTGCGGAAGATAGCGACGGCCTTTGATGCAAAAAGTAGCTACAGAACAATAGGTTATAAATATTAACCTGTTGTTTTATAAAGTATACCAGACGCCTGGGAAGGCGACACCTTAAGGAAGCTCAATGAGCGAGAAATTACAGAAAGTGCTGGCCCGCGCTGGCCACGGCTCCCGCCGTGAAATTGAATCTAAAATCGAAGCTGGCCGGGTCAGCGTCGATGGTAAAGTCGCCACCCTCGGCGATCGTGTAGAAGTGGTTCCTGGTTTAAAAATTCGTATCGATGGTCATCTGATTTCGGTGAAAGAGTCCGCTGAGCAGATTTGCCGCGTCCTGGCCTATTACAAGCCGGAAGGCGAACTCTGTACGCGTAACGATCCTGAAGGTCGCCCGACGGTGTTTGACCGTTTGCCGAAACTGCGCGGCGCGCGCTGGATTGCGGTGGGGCGTCTGGACGTCAACACCTGCGGTCTGCTGCTGTTCACGACCGATGGCGAACTGGCAAACCGTCTGATGCACCCGAGCCGCGAAGTGGAACGTGAGTACGCCGTGCGTGTGTTCGGTCAGGTTGATGACGACAAACTGCGTCAGCTGTCGCGCGGCGTGCAGCTGGAAGATGGCCCGGCGGCGTTTAAAACGATTAAGTTTGCCGGTGGCGAAGGGATTAACCAGTGGTACAACGTCACGCTGACCGAAGGGCGCAACCGTGAAGTGCGCCGCCTGTGGGAAGCGGTTGGCGTGCAGGTCAGTCGCCTGATTCGCGTTCGCTACGGCGATATTCCGCTGCCGAAAGGCCTGCCGCGCGGTGGTTATACCGAGCTGGATCTGGCGCAAACCAACTACCTGCGTGAGCTGGTTGAACTGCCTGCAGAAACCACCTCGAAAGTCGCGGTAGAGAAAGATCGCCGCCGTATGAAGGCGAATCAGATTCGTCGCGCGGTGAAACGCCATTCCCAGGTGGGGAACAGCAATAACCGCCGTTCGGGCGGAAGTCGTAGCAACGGCTAATCTGATTAAATCCGGCGGGCACCCGCCGGATTTCTCTGCGCTACCCTCCTTGCATGTGATTCCTTTCACACTTCTGCATAAAGACAAAAAACAGGAAACGCCCGGACAAATAACGCAAAGTACGGTTTCTGCTATCGCCATATACTGTCGACACTGATTATAAAAACAGGTAGCCAAAAATGGATACAGCAGGAAAGTTATCGGCAAGCTATGTCGTTATCGGCGTGAAAGAGAAAATAGGTTACGGCTTTGGTGACTTTGCTTCCAATTTATCTTTCGGTTTTGTCTCTCTGTTCTTACTGTTTTTTTATACTAATATTTACGGCATCAGTGCGGTGCAGGCCAGTCTGATATTTGTTATAGCCCGGGTTATTGATGCCATTTTTAATATTCTGATCGGTTTTGCTATTGATAAAACGCACAGTCGGTATGGCAAACTACGTCCCTGGTTATTATATGGAGCAATACCTTTAGGGTTTTTAACGGTGTTGTGTTTTGTCCCCTTTGGCGGTGAGGCGAAATTTTACTTTGCGCTGATCTCTTATACGCTCTATTGCCTGGCGTATACCTCGGTCAATACCCCCTATTCGGCGCTAACTAATCGTCTGACGCAACATGAAGCTTCTCGTTCATCGCTGTCGGTATACCGGTTTGTGCTGGCGATTGTCGGTTATCTCATTGTTTCAACCACCGCTGATATGCTGATCTCGCCCTTTACGGATAAGCAATCAGGGTATGTCTTCGCGGTCTCTTGCTTTGCGCTGCTGGCAACCTTTTTGTTCCTCGCCTGTTTCGGCATGACCCGTGAACGGGTGGGCGAAGAGGAGGAGACTCCGGCGCCATCGCTGCGGGAAATGCTGCGGGCGGTGATGGGCAATGCGCCGCTGCTTAATTTATCGCTGTTCACCGTGTTCTTCTATATTGCCTATACCGTGTGGATGGCGATTGCGATCTATTTTATTAAGTACATTATCGGTAGTGAAGGCTATACCGCCACCTTTTTCCTGATTCAGTCAGGGGCCTATATTGTCGGTACCGTTATTTCAGAAAAAGCGATAGCGCTGATGGGCAAAAAGAGAATGACGCTGATGGCACTGCTGATCGGTACGTTGGGGGTGCTGATGCAATATTTTGTTGCCGGGCATAACCTGTGGCTGATTATGACCGGGGTGTGTCTCTACAGTATTACGCTGGGGATGGGATTTGTCGCTATGTGGTCAATGATTGCAGATACCGTGGAATATGCCGAGTGGCATCATGGTGTGCGTACAGAAGGCGCAATTTATGGTTTTTTCAACTTTATTACCAAAATTGCGATGGCGATCGGCGGCGGCTGTGCGGGCTGGATGCTGGACTACTATCAATATGATGCCGGCAATATTAGCGCCAGCGCAATTAACGGGATTAATATTCTGATGACGTTATTCCCAGGCGCAATGTTTGCCATCAGCGCGATATTTGTCGGATGTTACTCGCTGGATGAAAAAACGTATCGCGAGATTGTTCAGAAAATTAGCCTGCGTAAACAGAATGCGCTTTAACCTCAGGGAGCCAGAGATGAATACCGAATTGAATACCCTTATCGCGGCGATGACCGCAGAAGAGAAAGTTGCGCTGTTGACCGGGAGCGGGCTGTGGCGGACGGCATCCCTGCCACAGCACGGCATCGCTGATATCGTGATGACCGACGGTACCTACGGCGTGCGCTACAGCAGCGCGCAGATCGACGGCGACGAAAAATGGAGTATGGACGACTTTATCTCGGTGATCACGCAGACCGCCGACCGGGTCAACGGGGAAGAACCCGCGGCAAAGGGCGGCAGCGAAGCGCTGTTCAGTCCGTCGTTGCCGGCGACCTGTTTTCCCAACGGATCCAGCCTGGCCTGCTGCTGGGACGTCGATCTGGTGTATCAGATGGGGCAGGCGCTGGGGCGTGAATGCCAGCAAATGGGCGTAGGGATTCTGCTGGGGCCGGGAATCAATATTCGCCGTACGCCGCTGGCCGGACGAGGCTACGAATACTATGCTGAGGACCCGGTAGTCAGCGGGGATATTGCCGCAGCGCTAATCAACGGTCTGCAGCAGGAAGGGGTTGGCGCCAGTCTGAAACACTTTGCGGCGAATAATTCCGAATACCGGCGCACCGAAATGGATTCGATCATCGACGAACGGGCGCTACGCGAAATCTATCTGGCCGGTTTTCAGCGGGCCATCGCCAAATCCCGTCCGTGGACGGTGATGTCCTCTTATAACCGGCTTAATGGCGTGCAGACATCGCAGGATCCTTTTTTACTCACTCAGGTATTACGCGATGAGTGGGGCTACGATGGAGTGGTGATGTCCGACTGGTATGGCATTAAGGACCGGCCGGCATCCCTGCTGGCGGGGAACGATCTGGCCATGCCGGAAACCCGCCGCGATAAGCAGACGCTGCTGGCGGCGATTCACGCCGGTGAAGTGCCGATGGCGGTAGTCGATCGCGCCTGTCTGCGGATGTTGACGCTGCTGGATAAGGTTCAGCGCCATCGTCGTCCGCAGACGCAGGCCGATTTCCCGGCGCATCACGCGCTGGCGCAGCAGCTGGCGGCGGAATCTATCGTTCTGCTGAAGAATGACGATAACCTGCTGCCGCTGCGGGCGGAATGCACCCGCCGGATTGCCGTTCTCGGCAAACCGGCGCAGGAGCCGGTGATTCAAGGATCGGGCTGCGCGACCACGGTACCCTGGCTGCTGGATCGCCCGCTCGATGAAATTTTTGACCTTGCCGGGGATGAGTTCAGCGTCTCCTGGGCCATTGGCGCCCCGGACGACCTGCGCAGCGATCCGCAGGCGCTGGCAGAAGCGCGAGCGGTGGCTCAGGCGGCGGACGTGGCGATTATCTTTGTCAGTACCGCCGTCGGCGAAGACGGTGAAAACGGCGATCGTCAGGATTTGAATATTCTGGCGGTACATGAGCAGCTGATTCGGGAAGTGGCAACGGTTCAACCCAATATCGTGGTGGTGCTGGCGAACAGCGATGCGGTGGTGATGCCCTGGCTTTCCGAATGTAAAGCGCTGCTGGAAACCTTCTTCGCCGGGCAGGGGATGGGCCGCGCCGTGGCCGAGATTCTGTTCGGTAAACGTAATCCCTGCGGCAAGCTCACGGTCACCGTACCTGAGACCCTTGAAGAGACGCCCGCCTGGCTGCATTATCCCGGGGAAAACCTGCGTCATCATTACGGAGAGGGACTGTTTGTCGGCTATCGCTATTATGATAAACGCCGCATGACGCCGCGGTTTCCGTTTGGGTTCGGCCTGAGCTACACCCGCTTTGCCTGGCGCGATATCCAGCTTTCGGCGTCGCGCGTCGGGCCCGATGAGACCCTCACCGTCTCTTTCGAACTGACCAACTGCGGCGAGTGCGAAGGCAAAGAGATTGTGCAGCTGTACGTCAGCGCGCCGGTCGGGGAGTTGATTCGTGAAGAGCAGGCGCTGAAAGGGTTCTGTAAAGTGTCGCTCGCTGCCGGAGAAACTCGCCGCGTCACGCTCCAGCTGCCTGTCGCTGAGCTTGCCTGCTATCATCCCGGGCTGGCGGATTGGGTGGTAACGCCCGGGCGCTGGCAGATTCGCCTGGGGAGCTCCTCTCGCGATCTGGCGCTGAGTGCCCAGGTCGAGGTGGACTGTCCGCCGCGCTATGTTCCGCTACGTGATGATAACTCGTTGCAGCAGTTAATCCAGCAGCCGGAGGCGTTCGCGCGGGTGGTGGCGCTGATTGCCCGTAAGAGCCAGCGGCCGCCGGCGCAAATCCGCGAACGGCTGATCCAACTGGCGCCGGACCTGTTCTGCGGGCTGCTGATCGCGCTGACCGAGTTTTTAGCGCTTGATATTGACCGCGATGAGCTGAATGCCGCGCTTAAAGGGACGGAATAATCGTCCCGCGACAGGAGATGATGCGTGTTTCCATTTTCCGTGACACATCCACGTTCGGCGACAGAGACCGGGCGGCATACGGCGAACAGCGGCTATGAGCTGATTGCCTTTGATGCTGAAAAGCTCAATGTTTTTGCGGCCGAGGTACGCTACTGCGAACCTCACTGGCACCCGGCGCCAGAGCTTATCACCGTTCTGAGCGGGCGGTTTTCTATTGTCGTCGGCCAGCAAAGCGTGGAGATGGTTGAGGGAGACATGCTCTACATCAACGCCGAGGCGGTGCACTCGCTGCGTGCGGAAGTGGCGGGGAGTTCGCTGGTGACCGTCCAGTTTTCCCCCGGTTTGTTCGATGAGCTGCACCCGGCGCCGGTTCTGACCTGGTGTACCCGGGGGCGCAGCCAGAGCGCGGCAGACCGACAGGTCCTGCAGTGCCTTTGCGACCTGCTCGCTCAGCTGATTGATAACCGCGCGCCGTTCCAGCGTATCGCGATGACCTATTTGCTGCTCGATGCGCTGGTACAGGCCGGAGAACCGGCCACCCAGGTGGAGAGTTCACTGCGCGAAGAGGCGATGATCAAGAAAGGGATCGATTTTATTAATCAGCACTTCGACCAGCCGCTGACCCTGAGCGAGGTAGCGAATCATAGCGGTATGAGCTATTCGTGGTTTTCGCGCCTGTTCAAAAAGGTCAGCCGGCATAATTTCAAAGAGTATCTCACCCTGGTCCGGCTGAATAAGGCGAGAACGCTACTGCGCGATACCCGCACGCCAATTACCGAAATCAGCCACAGCTGCGGCTTCCAGGAACATAAGTACCTGATTGCCGCCTTCAATAAATACTGTGGTCTGACGCCGACGGAATACCGTAAGCGCTTTGTTTCGCGGCAGAACATGATTGAAAGCGCGCTGGCGTTGGGGGAGGACTGCCTGTGTCTGCCGCTGAATCATGCGCTGCTGGCGCGGCTGACGCTTAGTAATCAATCCCCATCTGGGCTTTGATACCGGCATCGAATGCGTGCTTAACCGGCCGCAGTTCGCTGACGGTATCGGCCAGCTCGATGATCTCCCGGTGGCAGCCGCGCCCGGTGATAATCACCGTCTGCTGTAGCGGGCGATTGCGCAGTGCGGTGAGAACCGTCTCGAGCGGCAAATAGTCGTACGCCACCATATAAGTCAGCTCATCCAGCAGCACCATATCCAGGGATTCGTCGGCCAGCATCCGCTGCGCGTGCTGCCAGACGGCAAGGCAGGCCGCCGTATCGCTTTCACGATCCTGGGTATTCCAGGTAAATCCGGTGGCCATCACCTGAAACTCGACGCCGTGCGGCTCCAGCAGGTTACGCTCGCCGTTGGGCCAGGTGCCTTTGATAAACTGGATGACGCCCGCTTTTTTCCCATGTCCGATAGCGCGGGTGACGGTACCAAAACCGGCCGTCGTTTTTCCTTTTCCGTTACCGGTGAACACGATAACAATACCGCGTTCTTCCTGCGCTGCCGCCACGCGGGCATCAACTTTGTCTTTTACCCGCTGCTGGCGTTCACGGTAGCGTTCATCACTCATTGTGCAATTCCTGGTTTACGCCCTGGCTGGGCATCGAAGGTCATTCCCGTCTTGCGACGGCTGTCATCGCCCATCAGCCATAAATAAACCGGCATAATATCGGCGGGGGTTTTGAGCTTTTGCGGATCTTCCGTCGGGAAAGCGTTAGCGCGCATTTTGGTGCGCGTTCCGCCTGGATTGATACAGTTAACCCGCAGATGACGGCTCTGGTACTCTTCGGCCAGCACCTGCATCATCCCTTCCGTGGCAAACTTGGAGGCCGCATAGGCGCCCCAGTTGGCGCGTCCCTGGCGGCCGACGCTGGAAGAGGTGAAGACCAGCGACCCCGACTCCGACTTGAGTAATAAAGGAAGCAGTGCCTGGGTCAGCATAAAGGTGCCGTTGACGTTGACCTGCATCACCTGCTGCCAGACTTCCGGCTTTTGCCGATCCATCGGACAGACATCGCCGAGCAAACCGGCATTGTGCAGTACGCCATCGAGGCGCGGGTAGTGGACGCCGATCTGCTGCGCCAGCTGTTGGCACTCCTGCGGCGTGCAGGTTAACAGATCCAGCGTGAACCAACGTGCCGGAAGCCCGCCGGCCTGGTCTATTTCTTGCGCCACGCTGCGCAGTTTCTCTTCGTTACGTCCGACCAGCACCACGCTTGCGCTGTAGCGGGAATAGGTCAATGCGGCTTCGCGGCCAATACCGTCGCTGGCGCCGGTCACCAGGATAATGCGATCTTTTAATAAATGATGCTGCGGTTGATAGTGCACGGCGACTCCTTAGGCAATCTGCTGACGATCGCGCGTTGTATTCGGTCTCATACTTTTGCGTTTTATGCCTGAAACAGCCGGGCATTGCAATCAGCGAAAGGGAAACTCTTTGCGGAATGAACATCTTGCAACGATTTCATCGTCGCTGAAAAAAACGGGAAGGGGCCTCGCGCACCACACAAAGCGCAGAGACTTCGTCACGCAGGCTGATGTACACTGTGCTTCAACGTCAGTGGTTTGCACAAGGTGAATACGTGGAATTACTTGCTCAATATGGCCTGTTTTTGGCCAAAATCGCGACCGTTGTCGTCGCCATTGCGGTTATTACCGCCCTCATCGTTAACCTGACCCAGCGGAAGAAACAGCGCGGGGAACTGCGGGTAACCAATCTCAGCGAGCAATACAAAGAGATGCGGGAAGAGCTGGCGGTTGCGCTGCTTGATGGTCCGCAGCAAAAGGTGTGGCACAAAGCGCAAAAGAAAAAGCACAAGCAGGAGGCGAAAGCGGCCAGGGCGCGGGCTAAGCTCGGGTCTACGGAGCCAAACAGCAAGCCGCGTGCCTGGGTGCTGGATTTCAAAGGCAGTATGGACGCCCACGAAGTCGCCAGCCTGCGCGAAGAGATCACCGCGGTTCTGGCGGCGGTAAAACCGCGCGATCAGGTGATCCTCCGTCTGGAAAGCCCCGGCGGTGTGGTTCACGGCTACGGCCTCGCGGCATCACAGCTGCAGCGGCTGCGTGATAAGCAAATTCCCTTAACCGTAGCGGTGGATAAAGTCGCGGCCAGCGGCGGTTACATGATGGCCTGCGTGGCGAACAAAATAGTGGCTGCGCCGTTCGCCATCCTGGGCTCTATCGGCGTGGTTGCGCAGATCCCTAACCTGCATCGCTTCCTGAAGAACAAAGATATCGATATCGAACTGCATACCGCCGGGCAGTACAAACGCACCTTAACGATGCTGGGTGAGAATACTGACGAAGGCCGGCGTAAGTTCCGTGAAGACCTGAATGAGACTCACCAGTTGTTCAAAGATTTTGTCCACGAGATGCGGCCGTCGCTGGATATTGAGGCCGTTGCAACTGGTGAACACTGGTACGGAGTTCAGGCGCTGGAGAAAGGGCTGGTGGACCTGGTGGAAACCAGTGACGAACTGCTTCTGGGGCTGATCGACAATCACGATGTGATCGGCGTTCGTTACCAGCAGCGTAAAAAAATGCTCGACCGTTTTACCGGCAGCGCCGCCGAAAGCGCCGACCGTCTGCTGCTACGCTGGTGGCAGCGAGGGGAAAAGCCGCTGATGTAATCAGCGTACGTGAACAAAACAACGCGAGGCAACTGCCTCGCGTTGGCGTTTTATGCCCGATAAATAATTTATGCCCGCTAAATAATAAGAGGGCTTAATCGGTCAGATGGTATTTCTCTGACAGCGCGTGCGCGAGGTATTTGAACATATTGAATACCGCCGTACTCTTCGCCGTTGGCAGGCCTTGCTCATCAAGATAAAACTCGCCGCTGAATACCAGCACGCCGTTACGCTGAGCGACGTCGGTAGCTTCGATCCCGGCTAGCGTATCTTCATGTTCACGAATGAGTTTGTTGGCTATTTCAAGCAGCGACTGGCGATCGATAGGTTGGGTTGTACCTTGCATAAGTGACTCCTGTGATTCTTCGTCCGCTAGTTTACGCCGCGCGGCGAGATGGGGCAAATTTTCCATTCAGAGTACAGGGTTAATGGCAAAGCTCTAAGAAACATGACTTTACTGGCGGGATTTGCTTTTGCATGCTAATAAAGTTGCGTAACGAATTTTATCAGGTACAGTGTGACGCTTTCGGCGATCTGGCAACAGATTTGCTTGACATTCGGCCAAAAATTCTTCGTGCTATGTCACCTGACGAGCAAAAGTCAGTAAACTCAGCTATCTGGTTTTATGGATGTGAAACTGGACGTGCAAAGGGTTGATATCCATCGACGGCGTCGCAACATTTGACGTACGTCGTCAGCGGATGGTGAATCAAAATGTGCGATGTATTCCTGGATGAATCAAATTAGGTAAAGGTGAATATGGGTAAAGCTCTCGTTATCGTTGAGTCCCCGGCAAAAGCCAAAACGATCAATAAGTATCTGGGTAATGACTACGTGGTGAAATCCAGCGTGGGTCATATCCGCGATTTGCCGACCAGTGGCTCAGCTTCCAAAAAGAGCGCCGACTCTACCTCCACCAAAGGGGCTAAAAAGCCTAAAAAGGATGAACGTAGCGCTCTGGTCAATCGTATGGGTGTAGACCCATGGCATGACTGGGATGCTCAGTATGAAGTACTTCCGGGTAAAGAAAAGGTAGTTTCAGAACTCAAGCAGTTGGCGGAAAAAGCCGACCACATCTATCTCGCAACCGACCTTGACCGCGAAGGGGAAGCCATTGCATGGCACCTGCGGGAAGTGATCGGTGGAGATGAAAAACGCTATAGCCGCGTGGTGTTCAACGAAATCACCAAAAATGCGATCCGTCAGGCTTTTGACAAGCCGGGCGAGCTGAATATCGATCGTGTTAACGCCCAGCAGGCGCGTCGCTTTATGGACCGCGTCGTGGGCTACATGGTTTCCCCGCTGCTGTGGAAAAAAATTGCCCGCGGTCTGTCCGCAGGCCGCGTTCAGTCGGTTGCCGTACGCCTGGTCGTGGAACGTGAACGCGAAATTAAAGCGTTCGTGCCGGAAGAGTTCTGGGAAATCGACGCCAGCACTACCACGCCGGGCGGCGATGCTCTGCCGCTGCAGGTGACGCATAAGCACGACAAGCCGTTCCGTCCGGTTAACCGCGATGAAACTATGGCTGCCGTTGCGCTGCTGGAGAAAGCCAGCTACAGCGTGCTGGAGCGTGAAGACAAACCGACCAGCAGCAAGCCTGGCGCGCCGTTTATTACCTCGACCTTGCAGCAGGCAGCCAGCACTCGCCTGGGCTTTGGGGTGAAGAAAACCATGATGATGGCGCAGCGCCTCTATGAGGCCGGCTACATCACCTATATGCGTACCGATTCAACGAACCTGAGCCAGGATGCGCTGAGCATGGTTCGCGGCTATATCGGCGATAACTTTGGCAAAAAATATCTGCCAGAGAACGCCAACCAGTACGCCAGCAAAGAAAACTCACAGGAAGCGCACGAAGCGATTCGTCCTTCTGACGTGAACGTGATGGCCGAAGATCTTAAAGGGATGGAAGCCGACGCGCTGAAACTGTATCAGCTGATCTGGCGCCAGTTCGTCGCCTGTCAGATGACGCCGGCGCAGTACGATTCCACCACGCTGACCGTCAAAGCCGGCGACTTTAAACTCAAAGCGCGCGGCCGTACCCTGCGGTTTGACGGCTGGACCAAAGTGATGCCGGCGCTGCGTAAAGGCGATGAAGATCGGACGTTACCGGTCGTCAACCAGGGCGAGAGCCTGAGCCTGGTCGAACTGACTCCGGCACAGCACTTTACCAAACCGCCTGCGCGCTTTAGCGAAGCCTCGCTGGTCAAAGAGCTGGAAAAACGTGGTATCGGCCGGCCGTCTACCTATGCGTCGATCATTTCGACCATTCAGGATCGCGGCTACGTGCGGGTGGAAAACCGCCGCTTCTACGCCGAGAAAATGGGTGAGATTGTCACCGATCGCCTGGAAGAGAACTTCCGCGATCTGATGAACTACGATTTTACCGCGCAAATGGAAGATCGCCTCGATCAGGTGGCGAATCATCAGGCCGAGTGGCGTCAGGTACTGGACCACTTCTTCGGTGACTTCACGACTCAGCTGGAAACGGCGGAGAAGGATCCGGAAGAGGGCGGCATGCAGCCGAACCCGATGGTGCTGACCAGCATCGACTGTCCGACCTGCGGTCGCCAGATGGGGATTCGCACGGCCAGCACCGGGGTATTCCTGGGCTGTTCAGGCTATGCGCTGCCGCCGAAAGAACGCTGCAAGACCACCATTAACCTGGTGCCGGAAAACGAAGTGCTCAACGTGCTGGAAGGCGACGATGCCGAAACCAACGCGCTGCGTGCCAAGCGTCGTTGCCAGAAGTGCGGCACGGCGATGGACAGCTACCTTATCGATCCTAAGCGCAAGCTGCACGTATGTGGTAACAACCCGACCTGCGACGGCTATGAGATCGAAGAGGGCGAGTTCCGCATCAAGGGTTACGACGGCCCGGTGGTTGAGTGTGAAAAATGTGGTTCTGAAATGCACCTGAAAATGGGGCGTTTTGGTAAGTACATGGCCTGCACCAACGACGAATGTAAGAATACGCGCAAAATTCTGCGTAACGGCGAAGTCGCTCCGCCGAAGGAAGATCCGGTTCCGTTACCGGAGCTGCCGTGTGAGAAGTCGGACGCCTTTTTCGTCCTGCGTGATGGTGCGGCAGGTGTTTTCCTTGCGGCAAACACCTTCCCGAAATCGCGTGAAACTCGTGCGCCGCTGGTGGAAGAGCTGTACCGCTTCCGCGATCGCCTGCCGGAGAAACTGCGTTATCTGGCCGACGCGCCGCAGCAGGATCCCGAGGGTAACAAAACGCTGGTGCGTTTTAGCCGTAAAACGAAGCAGCAGTACGTCGCGTCAGAGAAAGATGGCAAAGCGACCGGTTGGTCCGCCTTCTATATCGACGGTAAATGGACTGAAGCGAAGAAGTAAGCGTAGTACTCTCTGTGAAGGGCCGCGATGCGGCCCTTTTTCTCACTGATTTCCCTGCCTTATTCGCCATTCTTTGACGCCGGACGGCGGCCTTATAACCAGCTTATTATTTTTCGTTAGTATCTATACACTGTAGATATAAATGATATAGTGGTTATAGCTAATCTCTTTTTTATTATTAAATCGTCTTATACATCATCGTGTTCAGGATGCTTTGTGGCGCCATAACGGCGAGTCGCAGGGACGGCAAACGTGTAGCTTGCCGACAGGCGGCCTGAACGTAAAATGTATGAACGAATTCATTTTACGCGTTAACGGATATCAGCCATGAAACTACAGCAGCTCCGCTACATCGTTGAGGTTGTTAATCATAATCTGAATGTCTCCTCGACTGCCGAAGGCCTGTATACCTCACAGCCCGGTATCAGCAAGCAGGTACGCATGCTGGAAGATGAGCTCGGTATTCAGATTTTCGCCCGCAGCGGCAAACATTTAACTCAGGTGACGCCGGCGGGCCAGGAGATCATCCGCATCGCCCGCGAAGTCCTGTCGAAGGTCGATGCGATTAAGTCGGTCGCAGGGGAACATACCTGGCCCGACAAAGGCTCGCTGTATGTGGCCACCACCCATACTCAGGCCCGCTATGCGCTGCCCGGGGTGATAAAAGGTTTTATTGAGCGCTACCCGCGCGTCTCTTTGCATATGCATCAGGGATCGCCGACGCAAATTGCGGAAGCCGTGTCAAAGGGGAATGCTGATTTCGCCATCGCCACCGAAGCGCTGCATCTCTATGATGATCTGGTCATGCTGCCGTGCTATCACTGGAACCGCTCGATTGTCGTGACGCCTGAACATCCGCTAGCCTCCCGTGGTTCGGTGACGATTGAAGAGCTGGCGCAGTACCCGCTGGTCACCTATACCTTTGGCTTTACCGGCCGCTCCGAGCTGGATACCGCCTTTAACCGCGCCGGGCTGACGCCGCGTATCGTCTTCACCGCCACCGATGCTGACGTTATCAAAACCTACGTCCGTCTTGGCCTTGGCGTTGGGGTTATTGCCAGCATGGCGGTGGATCCGGTCTCCGATCCTGACCTGGTGAAACTTGATGCTAACGGTATTTTCAGCCACAGCACCACGAAGATAGGTTTCCGCCGTAGCACCTTCCTTCGCAGCTATATGTATGATTTTATTCAGCGTTTTGCGCCGCATTTGACGCGAGATGTGGTGGATACCGCGGTGGCTTTGCGTTCGAATGAAGATATTGAGGCAATGTTCAAAGATATTAAACTACCGGAAAAGTGATTCAACCAACAATCTGGCATCCCTGTCGGGGATGCCAATACTTATAATGGCCCCGAATTAAATTTGTAAACCTCGCCTGAATCACAAAAATCGTTATTTCTATTAACACGATTGCAAATATACCCGCTCCGATCAAAATAATAGTTAAAGATAATATCCAGAGGGAAGAATTCACTGGATTAATTCATTAGCTATAATTAAGCTTTAACTGTACCTGATAATTTTAGCGATTGGTGGTGATAAAATGATTAGTGATATCGATTATATGAAGTTGGCGATGTCACAGGAAAGTGACAAAACGGAGATTGATCCTGTGTTGAGGAGCCGCGCCTGGAGTGCCGTGCTCGTTGGGCTGGCGATGTTCTGGAGTATCATCGCGCTCGTAGTCTGTAACGTTTGGATCATCAGCTGAGCGTACATTTTCTGGATGGCTGTATGTGTCATTTTTATGACGGCGAAATCGTGAGAAATTATTTAAGCTAATAACCCGCGGTGACAAGGAGGATATATTTCGCGACACTTTGTGTATAAACAAACATCCCTTCCTGTGAACTAATCGTCAATTAACTGGCGATTAGTTCTTTCTGTACTCATGTACTCGTACAGTTATCCTGCTGCCAGTTCCCCTCTATCAAATTCATTCGATATTTTCTCGTATAATCATTCAGATTTTTTGCTTTAAAACATTTAACCGATTTTAGCAATTTGGGTTGTTATCAAAGTGTTATGCCTGGTATGTGTTATCTTTAATATTAACCCTGAGGAGGATCAGGGCATGCCATCCCTGTGATAAAGGAGGAGCTATGTCGTCAACCCTACGAGCAGCCAGTAAGGATACGCTACAGGTCAAAGATAAAACCTACCACTACTACAGCTTACCGCTGGCCGCTAAAGAACTGGGCGATCTGACCCGTTTGCCCAAATCGCTTAAAGTCCTGCTGGAGAATCTGCTGCGCTGGCAGGACGGTGACTCGGTTACCGCCGAAGATATTCATGCGCTGGCAGGCTGGCTTGAACATGCTCATGCTGACCGGGAAATTGCCTATCGTCCGGCGCGCGTGCTGATGCAGGATTTTACCGGCGTGCCCGCGGTGGTGGATCTTGCGGCAATGCGTGAGGCGGTCAAACGGCTGGGAGGCGATACGGCGAAGGTTAACCCGCTGTCCCCGGTGGACCTGGTTATCGACCATTCGGTCACCGTCGATCGCTTCGGCAATGACGATGCGTTTGAGGAAAACGTGCGTCTTGAGATGGAACGTAACCACGAGCGCTACGTTTTCCTGCGCTGGGGACAGCAGGCGTTCAGCCGCTTCAGCGTCGTGCCGCCGGGTACCGGTATTTGCCACCAGGTTAACCTCGAATACCTTGGCAAAGCGGTCTGGAGTGAAGAGCAAAACGGCGAATGGCTTGCCTGGCCCGACACGCTGGTCGGTACCGATTCGCATACCACGATGATCAACGGCCTGGGCGTACTGGGCTGGGGCGTCGGCGGCATTGAGGCGGAAGCCGCGATGCTGGGCCAGCCGGTCTCGATGCTGATCCCGGATGTGGTGGGCTTTAAACTGAGCGGTAAACTCCGCGAAGGCATTACCGCCACCGATCTCGTGCTCACCGTCACCCAGATGCTGCGGCAGCACGGCGTCGTGGGTAAGTTTGTTGAGTTTTACGGCGATGGCCTGGATTCGCTCCCGCTGGCCGACCGCGCGACCATCGCCAATATGTCGCCTGAGTACGGTGCTACCTGCGGCTTCTTCCCGATTGATGCGGTAACCCTCAGCTATATGCGTCTGAGCGGCCGCAGCGATGAACAGGTGGCGCTGGTGGAGGCCTATGCCAAAGCGCAGGGAATGTGGCGTCAGACGGGCGATGAGCCGGTCTTTACCAGTACGCTGGCGTTAGATATGGGAACTGTCGAAGCGAGTCTCGCCGGGCCAAAACGGCCGCAGGATCGCGTTGCGCTGGGGGATGTCCCGAAAGCCTTTGCCGCCAGCAGCGAGCTGGAGGTCAACCTGACGCAAAAACAGCGCCAGCCGGTCGACTATACGCTGAACGGGCATCGCTATTCGCTACCCGACGGCGCGGTGGCGATTGCCGCCATCACCTCCTGCACCAACACCTCTAACCCCAGCGTGCTCATGGCCGCCGGTCTGCTGGCCAAAAAAGCGGTTGAGCTGGGCCTGAAGCCGCAACCGTGGGTCAAAGCCTCTCTGGCGCCAGGATCTAAAGTGGTGTCCGATTATCTGGCCCACGCCGGGCTGACGCCGTATCTCGATGCGCTGGGGTTCAACCTGGTCGGGTACGGGTGTACCACCTGTATCGGTAACTCCGGCCCGCTGCCGGAACCGATCGAAGAGGCGATCAAGAAAGGGGATTTAACCGTCGGCGCGGTGCTGTCCGGTAACCGTAACTTCGAAGGGCGTATTCATCCGCTGGTGAAAACCAACTGGCTGGCATCACCGCCGCTGGTGGTGGCCTACGCTCTGGCCGGGAACATGAACGTCAATCTGACCCGCGATCCGCTTGGCACCGGCAAAAATGGTCAGCCGGTCTATCTGAAGGATATCTGGCCGAGCGGTCTTGAGATCGCCCAGGCGGTTGAGCAGGTCACGACCGAGATGTTCCACAAAGAGTACGCGGAGGTATTTGAAGGAACGCCTGAATGGAAAGCCATTCACGTCGATCGCTCCGATACTTACGACTGGCAGGAGGATTCGACCTATATCCGTCTGTCGCCATTCTTTGACCAGATGGAGGTTCAGCCTGAGCCGGTGGAAGATATTCACGGCGCGCGTATTCTGGCGATGCTCGGCGATTCGGTCACCACGGACCACATCTCTCCGGCCGGGAGTATCAAGCAGGACAGCCCGGCCGGACGCTATTTGCAGGAACACGGCGTCGCGCGCGCTGATTTTAACTCCTACGGTTCCCGCCGCGGCAACCATGAAGTGATGATGCGCGGGACCTTTGCCAACATCCGTATTCGCAACGAAATGGTGCCGGGCGTGGAAGGTGGGATGACCCGGCACCTGCCGGGCAGCGAGCCGATAGCGATTTATGACGCGGCAATGCGCTATAAAAATGAGGGGATCCCGCTGGCGGTGGTGGCCGGGAAAGAGTACGGCTCAGGCTCCAGTCGCGACTGGGCGGCGAAAGGCCCGCGGTTGCTGGGCGTGCGGGTGGTGATCGCCGAATCATTCGAGCGTATCCACCGTTCCAACCTGATCGGGATGGGGATCCTGCCGCTGGAGTTTCCGCAGGGCGTCACGCGTAAAACGCTGGGGCTGAACGGGGAAGAGCGGATAGATATCAGCAACCTGCAGGCCTTGCAGCCTGGCGCAACGGTTGCGGTGACCCTGACGCGGGCGGACGGTAAACAAGAGGTGATCCTCTGCCGTTGTCGCATCGATACCGCCACCGAACTGACCTACTATCAGAATGACGGTATTCTGCATTATGTGATCCGCAACATGCTGTAAAAAAAAGGGCCAGCAAGCGCTGGCCCTTCATTTTTCTGCCGATTTATTTATTCAACAGATGCCCCATTTTGGCGGCCTTGGTGTCCAGATAGTGGGCGTTTTTCGGGTTGCGCCCGACAATCAGCGGCACGCGCTCAACGATATTGATCCCGGCTTCGCTGAGAATTTCCACTTTTTTCGGGTTGTTGGTCAGCAGACGTACCTGGTCGACGTGGAGCAGTTTGAACATATCTGCGCACAGCGTAAAGTCGCGCTCGTCTGCTGCAAAGCCCAGCTGATGGTTGGCTTCCACGGTGTCATAGCCCTGGTCCTGCAAGGCATAGGCGCGAATTTTATTCAGCAGGCCAATGTTGCGGCCTTCCTGACGATGGTACAACAGGATACCGCGCCCCTCTTCGGCAATATGCGACAGCGCCGCTTCGAGCTGAAAACCGCAATCACAACGCAGACTAAAAAGGGCGTCGCCCGTTAAGCACTCAGAATGTACGCGTGCAAGGACGGGGGACTGGCCCGAAATGTCGCCGAAGACCAGCGCGACATGATCCTGCCCGGTTGCCAGTTCTTCAAATCCCACCATCAGGAAATCGCCCCAGGGGGTTGGCAGTTTGGCTTCTGCCACACGTTTAAGCTGCATGTGATTCTCCAGATTCTGTCAGCACCTGAATGTGCTTTCTGTTTGGCGCTATTTTGCCACAGTGGCGCGACGTTCTCCTAATTACGCACGGCTGCCTGCGCGTAAAGCGCACAAACGTACCACTTTCCGTTATGATAGTCGGAAGAAGAGATAAGGAGATAAGATGCTGTCGATCGCCAGACGAACCGCCATCGGTGCGGCATTGCTTATGATTATGCCCGGGGTGGTGTGGGTCTCCGCCTGGAAGTGGCAGCCAGACCTTCCGCAAGCATGGTTAAAACTGCTCTACTGGGTGACTGAAAGCGTGACCCAGCCGTGGGGCATCATCACCCATACGGTTTTATGCGGCTGGTTTCTGTGGTGTCTGCGTTTTCGTCTGCGCGCCGCCGTGATGCTGTTTGTGATTCTGGGGGCGGCGATTCTGCTGGGGCAGGGCATAAAGTCCTGGATCAAAGAGCAGGTTCAGGAGCCGCGTCCTTTTGTGGTTTGGCTGGAAAAGAGCCGGCAGGTGCCTGTCGATCAATTCTACGCGTTAAAACGCAAAGAACGCGCTAAACTGGTGCATGAGCAGCTGGCGCAAGAGCAGGATATTCCTCGCTTCCTGCGCAAGCACTGGCAGAAAGAGACCGGTTTTGCTTTTCCGTCCGGGCACACGATGTTTGCAGCCAGCTGGGCATTGCTGGGTGTCGGACTGCTGTGGCCGCGGCGACGCTGGGTCACCATCGCCGCGCTGCTGACGTGGGCGACGGCCGTGATGGGCAGCCGGCTGGCGCTTGGCATGCACTGGCCGCAAGATTTGCTGGTCGCCACGCTTATCTCCTGGCTGCTGGTGACGCTGGCCACCTGGCTCACCCAGCGGCTGTGCGGCCCGCTGACGCCGCCGGGAGAAGAGGCGCAGGAGATTAAGACACGGACGATAAATCAGGGATAACGTTGATTTTCGCGCCTGACGGACGCATATCCTGACAGGGTGTCATGCTTTTCCATTTCACCGCTGCAGCGAAAATGATACTTTATAGGGCTGAACGCGGGATTTTTTCGCTCAACCCACAAAACGGGAAGTAGTGTGAAATATTTACTGATTTTCTTACTGGTATTAGCCATCTTCGTCATCTCCGTGACGTTAGGTGCACAGAATGATCAACTGGTCACGTTCAACTATTTGCTCGCGCAGGGTGAATTCCGTATTTCGACGTTGCTGGCAGTGCTCTTTGCCGCAGGGTTTGCTATTGGCTGGCTGATTTGCGGCCTTTTCTGGCTGCGGGTTCGCGTTTCTCTGGTTCGCGCTGAACGTAAAATAAAGCGTCTTGAACATCAGATTGCGCCAACCAACGCCGCGCCGGCCGACGCAGGTGTTCCTGCGGTGAAGGAATAATCATTTATGCTGGAGTTGTTGTTTCTGCTTTTGCCCGTTGCCGCTGCTTACGGATGGTATATGGGGCGCAGAAGTGCACAACAGTCCAAACAGGACGACGCTAACCGCCTGTCGCGTGACTACGTGACCGGGGTGAACTTCCTGCTGAGCAACCAGCAGGATAAAGCGGTGGATCTGTTCCTCGACATGCTGAAAGAGGATACCGGTACCGTTGAGGCCCACCTGACGCTGGGAAACCTGTTCCGCTCCCGTGGCGAGGTTGACCGGGCTATCCGTATTCACCAGAGCCTGATGGAAAGCGCCTCGCTGACCTACGATCAGCGGCTGCTGGCCGTGCAGCAGCTGGGGCGCGACTACATGGCCGCCGGTCTCTACGATCGCGCGGAAGATATGTTCAAGCAGCTGGTGGATGAAACCGATTTTCGCCTCAGCGCGCTGCAGCAGCTGCTGCAAATTTATCAGGCCACCAGCGACTGGCAGTCCGCCATTGATGTTGCCGAGCGTTTAGTGAAGCTGGGCAAAGAAAAACACCGGGGCGATATTGCCAACTTCTGGTGCGAGCTCGCGCTGCAGCAGATGGCGAACAGCGATATGGATAAAGCGATGTCGCTGCTGAAAAAAGGGGCCTCGGCTGACCGCAACAGCGCCCGCGTGTCGATTATGATGGGTCGGGTATGGATGGAAAAGGGCGATTACGCGAAAGCGGTAGAGAGCCTGGAACGGGTCATCAATCAGGATAAAGAGCTGGTGGGTGAAACGCTCGAGATGCTGCAGACCTGCTATCAGCAACTGGGTAAACCCGATGAATGGGAGCTCTTCCTGCGCCGCTGCGTCGATGAAAACACCGGGGCAACCGCGGAGCTGATGCTGGCGCAAATTCTCGAACAGCGCGAAGGCGTGGAGGCTGCGCAGAGCTATGTTACCCGTCAGCTGGAGCGTCATCCGACGATGCGGGTCTTCCATAAGCTGATGGACTACCACCTTAATGAAGCCGAAGAGGGGCGCGCGAAGGAGAGCCTTGGCGTTCTGCGCAATATGGTGGGGGAGCAGGTCCGCAGTAAACCGCGCTACCGCTGTCAAAAGTGCGGCTTCACCGCCCACACTCTGTACTGGCACTGCCCGTCCTGCCGTTCGTGGTCAACGATTAAACCGATCCGCGGCCTCGACGGACAATAGTTTTTAAAACATCGCATTTTAGTTACAACATACTTATCGGTTTTTAGCGTTTGCCCGCTTTAACGCCAGCGCTGCCATCGTCCGCCAGGCGGTAAAAGCAGCCTGTCAATTTCCCTTCATCGCAGGTAGAATGCTGCCCGTTTACCTTTTTTGCGCCAAAACGGCGCCCATCAACAATTAAGGTCTGGTCATGACGTCTACTGCTTCATCTTCGCCTCGCGTTGTCACATCCTCTCCCGTTGTTGTTGCGCTCGATTATGATAACCGCGACAAAGCGCTGGCCTTTGTTGACCGCATTGATCCACGCGACTGCCGCCTGAAGGTGGGCAAGGAGATGTTTACGCTGCTCGGGCCACAGTTTGTTCGCGACTTGCATCAGCGTGGTTTTGAGGTCTTCCTTGACCTGAAATTTCATGATATCCCGAACACCACCGCGCGGGCGGTAGCCGCTGCGGCAGAGCTGGGTGTCTGGATGGTCAATGTTCATGCCTCTGGCGGTGCGCGAATGATGACCGCGGCACGTGAAGCGTTGCTCCCGTTTGGCCAGGATGCGCCGCTGTTGATTGCCGTGACCGTCCTGACCAGCATGGAAGCCAGCGATCTCCAGGATCTGGGTATTACGCTTTCTCCCGCCGATCATGCGGCAAAACTGGCGGCATTAACGCAGCGCTGCGGACTGGACGGCGTGGTCTGTTCTGCGCAGGAAGCGGCTCGCTTCAAGCAGGAGCTGGGGCAGGCCTTTAAGCTGGTGACGCCCGGCATCCGCCCGCAGGGCAGCGATGCCGGAGACCAGCGCCGCATCATGACGCCGGAACAGGCGCAGGCAGCTGGCGTAGACTACATGGTGATTGGTCGTCCGGTGACTCAGTCTGCGGATCCGGCGGCGACCTTACGCAGTATCAATGCGTCACTGAATAAGGGGGCATAATGACCGATTCTAATAGTCGTCTGGTGTACTCGACGGAAAGCGGCCGTATTGACGAACCCAGGGCGGTGGTTGAGCGGCCTAAAGGCGATGGCGTGGTGCGCATTCAGCGTCAGACCAGCGGCCGCAAGGGGAAGGGCGTATGTCTGATCGCCGGTATTGACCTGGATGATGATGCGCTGACAAAACTGGCCGCTGAGCTGAAAAAGAAGTGCGGCTGCGGCGGGTCGGTGAAAGATGGCGTGATTGAAATTCAGGGCGATAAGCGCGATTTGCTCAAATCACTGCTGGAAGCCAAAGGCATGAAAGTTAAGCTGGCCGGCGGTTAATAAACAACAAGGCCACGGTAAATGCCGTGGCCTTGATTCTTTGCCGGTGCGTAAGTCTGTAAGTCTACCGATGCGGATTATTTTTTATCGTTGATCCGGTTCAGGCCTTATTTACCAACCTGGTGACCGATAATCCCGCCAACCGCTGCGCCGCCCAGGGTCCCCAGCGCGCTGCCATCGGTTAATACTGCGCCGCCGAGTGCGCCCGCGCCTGCACCGATTGCGGTATTACGATCGCGTTTAGACCAGTTGGAACATGCGCTCAGAGACATTACTACGGTAACGGCCAGCACAGCTGCAGCCATTTTTTTGCTCATTGAAGTCATCATAATTTTCTCCTGAATAATCTATTCATGGATACAACTTCCTTAAAGCATAGCGTGATGCCGGGTTTTAAGGGCTATTCCATGAAACTTAAGTTGCGCAGGTGTTACTTTAATCACGCGGGTGATAGTCACTTCCTGTTATATCGCTAACATTAATTCTACTTTTTTTAAATTTTACCGGCAGGTAAAAACTCTTAATTGCGGGCTCGGAAAACTCTCAGACAGGGAGTCATGCGGTCTGCGCCCACATGAGTGGGCGGCGGGGGAAGAAAAACGCAGGGCGAAAAAGAGAGTCGGGATGAGTTCAGGAAAAACTGACAATATCGACGGTGAGCCCGCTTTCTGTCAGCTGCTGGCGCGCATCATCGTGCAGACTGCTGTCGGTAATGATGCGGCTAAAACGCGCTACCGGACCGAGCGGATAAGGGTGCACGACGCTGAACTTCGAACTGTCGCTCAGGACAATCGCCTCACAGCCCTTTTCAAGGACGGCATTGACTACATCCGCACGCATCATATCCTTGCCGGTAAACCCGGTTTCCGGCTGCCAGCCATCGATGCCAATAAACGCTTTGCTGAAGTGGACCTGCTGAATAAACTGCCGCGTGAGCGGACCGACCATACTTTCGCTGCGCTTCTGGTAGATTCCACCGAGCAGAATGACCTCCCCGGGTGTCTCTTTAAGCAGATGCGCAATATAGCTGCTCACGGTGATGATGGTAATATCGCCGCGCTCGGCAAGCGTACGGGCGAGGAGGGCGTTGCAGCTGCCGTTTTCGATAAATACCGTCTCACCGGCGTTGACCAGCTCCGCGGCGCGCGTAGCCAGTTCACGTTTGATCGAGAAATGGGTCATCATACGGGTTTCGACATCTTCGCTATCCAGCGGTACGGCGAAACCATGAGTCCGGCGCAGATAGCTCTGCTTTTCCAGTAAATTCAAATCCTGACGAATCGTGACTTCAGAGACACCGGTCATTTTCGCGAGATCGGCCACGCTCATGCGGCCTTTATCGATGACCGTTTGCAAAATACTTTGTTGTCGGGCGTTCATAGCAACATCACAGTTAGGGGACTATTTTGGCTGACAATCGACATCATTGATCGATTGTGGCGATGTGGGCGATCAGATTTCCCAGGGCGCTTTAGGTTGGCCGGGTTTCGCTTCAGGCTCATCGGCAGAAAGCGCCTGAAGCTCCGCTTTGAGGATCTCCAGATTATGAATCGCAGAGTGATAATCTCCGGCAACCAGAATATCCAGCACGGTATCGATACGTTGGGCGAGCAGGCGGGCATTCAGATCAGACATAGCATTATCCTGGTTACAAAAACGAATGAAATCAATGATGCTAAAAACAGATGAAAAAGAGAAGAGAAAAAAACGCACAACGTAAATCATCTGCGATAGATAGTCAGGAAAACGAGGAAAAACGGGACAATATCAGACAACGCGGGGAAAAAATAAGCGGCCCCCGATAACGGGAGCCGCTGACGACGGCTATCAGGCGAACGGACGCGCGATGACGCTGCGGGTTTCCATACGGACTTCGGCAATCTTGACGTCGATAACGTCAGTCACTTTGTAGACGGTTTCGCCTTTGATCTGCACGGTACCGTTTTCCTGGCTACAGACCAGCTCATCACGAACGGCGTGCAGGAACGGTGCCGGGATAAAGGCGACGGCGCCGTTATCCACCAGGCGAACGCGCATCCCGCCGCGGCTGATATCGATAATTTCCGCGGCATAGCGCGTATCGGTACCGGCCTGCGGGCTCAGATAACGGGCGTACAGCCAGTCACCAACATCGCGTTCGGCCATGCGGTTCAGGCGACGGCGCTCGGCCATCTGTACGGCAATCTCATCTTGCGGACGCGTTGCCGTTTCACCTTTGATGATCGCTTTCAGCAGGCGATGGTTAATCATGTCGCCATATTTACGAATCGGTGAGGTCCAGGTGGCATAGGCTTCAAGGCCAAGGCCAAAGTGCGGACCCGGTTCGGTGCTGATTTCCGCGTAGGACTGGAAGCGACGAATGCGGCTGTCGAGGAAACCCGACGGCTGGGCATCAAGCTCGCGACGCAGTTTGCAGAAACCCTCGAGGGTCAGCACTTCAACCGGATCAACGTGGACGTCGTGAGTCTTCAGCAACGTTGCCAGCTGTTCGGTGTTGGCCGGATCAAAGCCGGTATGCACGTTATAAACACCAAAGCCCAGCTTGTCGCGCAGAACGCGGGCCGCGCAGATGTTTGCCGCAATCATTGATTCTTCGACAATGCGGTTAGCGATGCGGCGCGGTTCGGCAACGATATCCAGCACCTCGCCTTTCTCACCCAGCACGAAACGGTAGTCAGGACGGTCCTTGAATACCAGCGCATGGGTTTTACGCCATTCGCTGCGGCGCAGGCAGACATCCTGCAGCAGTTTGATCTGCTGAGCGATAGACTCGCTCTCAGGCTGCCAGCTGCCGGTATTTTCCAGCCAGTCGGAGACGTTGTCGTAGGCCAGCTTGGCTTTTGACTCAATAGTCGCGGCGAAGAATTCGATATCGTCTTCAATCGTGCCGTCAGCCGTCAGGATCATGCGGCAGGCGAGGACCGGACGCACTTCGTTGGCGCGCAGAGAGCACAGGTCGTCAGACAGCTCGCGCGGCAACATCGGGATGTTAAAGCCCGGCAGATAGTTGGTGAAGGCGCGAATTTTTGCCGCTTTGTCCAGTTTGCTGCCTTCGGCAATCCAGGCGGTCGGATCGGCGATAGCGACGGTCAAATGCAGCTTGCCGTCGGCGGCGGCTTCGACATACAGCGCATCGTCCATATCTTCGGTGCTGGCGCTGTCGATGGTGACGAAGTCCAGCGCCGTTAAGTCACGACGTTCCAGACCTTCATCCAGCAATTCGGTCGCCACGCCGTCCGGGGCTTCTTTTTCCAGATTGTGGCGAGCCAGCGTGACCCACCACGGAACGAAATGATCGTCGCTGAAGGTAATAAACTGGGTTAATTCGGCATAAAAACCGCGGTCGCCTTTCAGCGGATGACGGCGCATTTCAGCAACGGCCCAGTCACCCTCTTTAAAATCATGGCCCACGCTACGGTCGGCGCGGCAGGGAATAGCGTCTTTCAGCAGCGGATGATCGGGAACGATGGACAGTCGGTCATCTTTCTTATGCACTTTACCGACGAAACGGGTCAGGAAAGGTTCAATCAACTCTTCCGGCTCGGCGCTTTCACGTTCTTTTTCAGTGTGGATCACGGCGCTGATACGGTCGCCATGCATCACTTTTTTCATTTGCGGCGGCGGAATAAAGTAGCTTTTCTGCGCATCAACTTCGAGGAAGCCAAAACCTTTTTCCGTCCCCTTCACGACCCCTTCAACACGAGGAGTCTGGGAATGCAGTTGCTGTTTAAGCTGCGCTAGCAGCGGGTTGTCCTGAAACATAATTAGGTATTTTCGTGGCTAAAAGAGCGGCTGACATTTTTACGCGATAATGCCTGTTGCAGCAAGCGATGTTTGGCATTTTACGTCTGTTGACGAACGATGCCGAGGGCGATTTTCAGACGATTCATCCAACCACACGCACCGCTCCACGCCAGAATATCGATAATCTGCGCATGGGAAAGCCCCTGTTCAGCGAGGGGCGTTAATTGCGCCGCGCTGAAACGGTCGGGCGCCCGGGTCAAAAGCTGTACCGCCTGCAAGATGACGCGCTCGGTGGGATGGCTTGGTTCCCAGGCTTCTGGCGTACGCTCATCGTGGCGTAATGCATCAGCAAGCTGCGGGGAAACGGATCCGCTTTCGGCCCAGGCGTTAAAACAGCTGGCGCTACCGTTGATGCGCGCGGTCATCAGCGCCACCAGCGAAGCAAAAGGCTGATTTACGCTTAATTGGGTGAGTAATTGATGCTGGGCTTTGAGTATTGTTTCGTGGGCTGCAAGCAGCGGCGCCAGCCCGGACAGGCCAGGATGCGGTAGCCAGTCGGCCAGCAGCACCTGGCGTTCGTCATTGGCATAGCGAAGATCGGTATCGTTGATGTCGGGTGTCCAGGTCAGCTGACCGATCGTAAAATCGTCTGCCGGCGCATCTTCCTGCTGCGGCATTCCCGGCATCCAGCGCACCGGAAAGCCGAGGCCGGCGTGAAACGCGGCAATTGCGCGCGCCTGGAAACCGACGAAACCGACAATCTGATTAATGAGGATCATATCGCGGCTGGTTAACCCGACCTCATCCAGCTGGCTGCGGGAAAGGGTGTTAATGACCGAAGGCGAACCGGCCAGCTGGCGGGCATATTGGGTCATTTGCGCCAGTCGGCGATTGCTCTCACGTGAAGAGTCCGGTCCCGGCAGCGGCGCCAGCCGGGCGGCATAGTGATTACACAGTCGCTGCACGCCATACACCTGAGCGACGGTCAGCGCGGTGCTCAGTCGGTCATAAGCGCTAACGGTTTGTAAGCGATTGACGACGACGGAGGCAGGGAAGAGCGCGTCGGCCAGACATCGCGCTGGCGTCAGCCAGCCCGCATGGGCGTGAAGCCACTCTTCCGGTAACGTCAGATCGAGTAAAAAGCGATCTTCGACATGGGCGGCTTCAGGGACGAGCGGCAGCACATCCACCGGGCAGATTGTTGACTGGGTTTCATGATACCAGTGGTTTTTGCCATACACGCGGCGTTGCTCCATGGGCGTTCCTTGATCGGTATGTGGCGAGCCGCACTTCCGTCGGCCATATATGCATAACTATCCTGGCGTAACCCTGGAGCGGGAGAAAATATTGATACGTGCTAACAAATAGCTGTTTGGAATAACAGGGGTGAATGTAGGTTTCTGGAATGCAGGGAATGCAGGGAATGCAGGGAATGCAGGGAATGCAGGGAATGCAGGGAATGCAGGGAATGCAGGAAATGCAGGAAATGCAGGAAATGCAGGAAATGCAGGAAATGCAGGAAATGCAGGAAATGCAGGGAAGAACGGGATGCCGCGAAGGCAATCCCTCCTCACAGGGTGAGGAGGGAAAGGAACTTATTTCAGTTCCAGCTCGTTCATTGCCGCGATGCTGAAACCGCCATCGACGTGAACGACTTCACCGGAGATACCGGCAGACAGGTCGGAGCACAGGAAGGCTGCGCTGTTACCCACGTCTTCGATAGTCACGGTACGGCGAATCGGGGTAACCGCTTCGCAATGCGCCAGCATTTTACGGAAATCTTTAATGCCGGACGCTGCCAGCGTACGGATTGGACCCGCAGAGATGGCGTTAACGCGCACGCCTTCCGGACCCATCGCGTTTGCCATGTAGCGCACGTTCGCTTCCAGAGACGCTTTTGCCAGACCCATAACGTTGTAGTTAGGAATCGCACGCTCTGCGCCCAGATAGGAGAGCGTCAGCAGCGCGGAACCCGGGTTCAGCATACCGCGGCAGGCTTTCGCCATCGCCACGAAGCTGTAGGCGCTGATATCGTGAGCGATTTTGAAACCTTCGCGGGTGACCGCGTTGACGTAGTCGCCGTCCAGCTGGTCAGCCGGTGCGAAACCGATTGAGTGAACGAAGCCGTCAAATTTCGGCCAGACTTTAGTCAGTTCAGCGAACAGAGAGTCGATGCTCTCATCTTCAGCCACGTCGCACGGCAGTACGATGTCAGAACCCAGTGCCGCGGCAAATTCTTCCACACGACCTTTCAGTTTTTCGTTCTGATAGGTGAACGCCAGTTCAGCCCCTTCACGGTGCATTGCTTGCGCAATACCGTAGGCGATGGACAGTTTGCTGGCAACGCCAGTGACCAGAATGCGCTTACCGGAAAGAAAACCCATAGCTTTAATCCTTATCGTTATTGCTTATTTTTACTTTAACAATCATGGGGTTAAGGTTGTTATTTCAAAATAACTCAAATTTAGCCGAGAATTATATCCCACTGACGACCCCTTGTGTCACGATATTTTCGTGCCTTAACACGTAATGACGACCAGACACACTCCAGTATATCACCGGATATCAGGCTCGTTTTACGCCTCTTGCCCGGCGTTGTGCGGGCTAACGACGAGTTATACCGGTCAGCAAAAGCCGGGCATCAGGCGAGAGTGGAATCAGGGCCCCGGGCGACTGGCTCTGCCACCAGAGCCCTGAGCGCGCGTCATAGCGTTCGCCGGCAAGCTGCCAGCATCCCTGAAGTACCCAGGCGATGCCTTCGTTACCGGGATGCTGTTCACCGGAGACCACGCTGACCTGCGCAGCCGCGCGGGTGCGTTGCGTCATAATGTTAAAATCCAGCCCCGGTGCGGAAATGCTTTCGCTACCCAGCGCCCATTCGCCGGAAAATGCCCACGGCTCCCAGTGTCTCAGATGATGATGAATCCCCTCGCCGCGAAGCCAGAGCGGCTGGCCCTCAATTAAGGTAATGACCCGGTCAATGCCGCTGAACCGGGAAAACGGTCCGTCGTGCTCCAGCGTGGCAATACTGGCTCGCCACAGAAACGGGGCATCGGCGTCAGGCGAGGGCACGCTGACAATTTCGCGGGTTTCGCCGCCGCCGTTTTTCCACGGAGTCCTCGGCAGGGAAGAGAAGTTAAAGGGAGTTATCATCGCAGTTTCACCATCGCCTTGTCGCTTTGTGTAAAGTTTTAGCTACACGCAATTTTCAATTCGATTACAAATTATTTACAGTGCAGCTCACAAATCCATCATCAGGAGGGTGTGCTGATTTGTCAATGCTTGTATATACATGCTCTGTCATCTGAATTTTACGTCCGGCTGGCACCGCCAGAGCGGCATGACTTAAATGAAATCAGGAGAATTATCATGAAGCAGAGCATCACTTTTCGCCAGGTCTGTCTGACAACCCTGTTTTCAGGACTTTTGCTCTGCGGCAGTACGGTCAATGCCAAAGAGTGGAAGTCCATCACCATCGCAACGGAAGGGGGTTATGAACCCTGGAACCTGACGCTGCCGGGCGGCAAGCTCAGCGGCTTCGAACCAGAACTGATGGCTAATCTCTGCCAGCGCATGGGCATTGAGTGCAAGCTGGTGGTGCAAAACTGGGACGGGATGATCGCCGGACTCAACGCCGGGAAATACGATGTGATTATGGACGCCATCGTCATCACCCCGGAAAGAAAACAGGTGGTCTCCTTCACGGTCCCCTATGCCGCAACACCGGCGTCATTTATCGCGGTAAAAGGCACGTTGCTGCCGCCGGCGACCGGAGCCAACCACACCATCAAGCTTAACGATGATGAAAAAGAGATTCAGGCGGCGATTGCGCCATTAAAAGCGGCCCTGAAAGGAAAAACGATCGGTATCGCTTCCGGCACCGTTTATACCCCGTTCATCGACAAATACTTCAAAGATGTGGCCGATATTCGTGAATACAGCAATTCAGCGGACGCTATTTTGGATCTCCAGGCCGAACGTATTGATGCCGTCTTCGACGATATTACCTTCGCCAACACCACCCTTGCGCGTCCGGAAAACAGCAACCTCAACTTCAGCGGCCCGCAGCTGAGCGGCCCCATCTGGGGCGAGGGCGAAGCGATGGGCGTTCGTCACGCTGATGTCGATTTAAAAGCGAAGCTGGATACCGCGATTCAGGCCGCGCTGGCGGACGGAACGGTGAAAAAGCTGAGCGAAAAATGGTTTAAAAGCGATGTCACGCCATAAGTGAGGTTGAAGATGCTTAGTCTGCTGAGTTTTGGTGAGAACGGTTGGGGAACGCTCATCCTGAGCGCGACGCTGACCACGCTGCTGCTGTCTCTCGCCGCGTTAGCGGTCGGCGCCGTGGTCGGCGGCATGATTGCCGCAGCAAAGCTGTCGCCGCACGCCCCCGTGCGCTGGTTCGGCTCCGCCTATTCGGTGGTATTCCGCGGCATTCCTGAGCTGCTGGTCATTTACCTGTTCTATTTTGGCGGGTCTGGACTGGTCTCGGCGATTGGTCAGCTGTTTGGCGCCGACGGCTTTATCGAGGTCCCGCCGTTTCTGATTGGCTCGCTGGCTATCGGCTTAATTTCCGCCTCTTATCAGGCTGAAGTTTACCGCGCGGCGCGCCTGGCGCTGATGCCCGGTGAAGTCGAGGCGGCATCGGCAATCGGCATGCCGCGCTGGCGGATTTTTCAGCGCATCATGCTGCCGCAGATTGCCCGCTATTCGCTGCCTGGGTTGTCAAACGTCTGGCAGATGAGCCTTAAAGATTCGGCGCTGGTCTCGGTGACGGGGATTGCGGAGCTAATGCGCGCCAGCCAGATCGCCGCTGGCTCCACCCGCGAATACTTCCTGTTCTATGTGATTGGCGGCGGCTGCTACCTGATACTCACCCTGGTGTCCAACCGGGCGTTTATTCGGGCGGAACTTCGCCTGAATCGCGCCTGGCTGCGCCGTACCGCGGCTCAGGCTTAAGGAGAATTTATGTTTATCGACGTTGCCTTTCTCAGCGATACCTTCCTCAAGCTCTGTGCCGCGCTGCCGGTCACGCTGGGGCTGTTTATCTGCTCCTTTCTCTGCGGCGGCGTACTGGCGGTGGGGGTTCTGGCGCTGCGCATGAGCCGCTGGCCGCTGCTCAGCAATGTTGCCAAAGGTTACATTCTGGTGTTTCGCGGTTCGCCGCTGCTGATCCAGCTGTTTCTTATCTATTACGGGCTGGGGCAGTTTGGCGTGATTCGCCACAGTTTTCTGTGGCCGCTGCTGCGCGAGCCGTTTATCTGCGCGGTGCTGGCGCTGGCGCTGTGTACCGCCGCCTACACCGCGGAAATCCTGCGCGGCGCGCTGCTGGCGGTGCCCTCTGGCCAGATTGAAGCCGGACAGGCATGCGGGATGTCCCGTTTTCTGCTGCTGCGCCGCATCATCGCCCCGGTGATGCTGCGCTATGCGCTGCCGGCCTACTCAACCGAGGCGATTTTGCTGGTGAAATCCACCGCGCTGGCCAGTCTGGTGACGGTGTGGGATGTGACCGGCGTGGCGCAGCAAATTATCCAGAGAACCTACCGGACGATGGAGGTCTTTCTCTGCGCCGCGGTTATCTATTTGCTGCTCAACTTTATCATCGTACAGCTTTATGCGCTGCTTGAGCGTCGTCTGACGCCGCATACCCGGCAAACCCCGGCCACCGTCGCACTCAAACCGGCCGCCAAAGGAGAATAGTATGCACGATCCCCGTCCCGTGACGCTGTCCGTCAGCGATATCCATAAATCCTTTGGTTCACTTGATGTGCTGAAGGGAATTTCTATCCAGGCGCAAAAAGGCGATGTGATCTCGATTCTGGGCGCCAGCGGTTCAGGTAAGAGTACGCTGTTGCGCTGCATCAACCTGCTGGAAACACCCGATGCGGGCGTGGTCAGCGTGGGGGGTGAAACCATTGAGATGAAACACCATGCGCGCGGCCACCGTTTAGCGGCCAACCCTAAGCAGATCGAACGTCTGCGTTCGCGGCTGGGGATGGTGTTCCAAAGCTTTAACCTGTGGTCGCATATGACGGTGCTGCAAAACGTGATTGAAGGGCCGCATTACGTCCTCAAACGCAGTAAGCAGGAGTGCATTGAACAGGCGGAGCAGCTGCTCGATCGCGTCGGCATGTTGAACCGCAAGGATTTTTACCCGGCCCAGCTCTCGGGAGGTCAGCAACAGCGCGTGGCGATAGCCCGGGCGCTGGCGATGGATCCGGAGGTGATGCTCTTTGATGAGCCGACTTCGGCGTTAGATCCGGAACTGGTGGGCGAAGTATTAAAAGTGATGCGCAGCCTGGCGGAAGAGGGGCGCACGATGCTGGTGGTCACGCATGAGCTAGGCTTTGCCCGCCATGTCTCCAACCGCGTGGTGTTTATGCATCAAGGCACGATTGATTGCGACGGCGCGCCGGAGGCGCTGTTCGGCGCGCATGGGTCGCCGCGTTTTCAACAGTTTATTTCCAGCCATCACCAACCAGGACAATCCGTATGAACCAACAGGTGCTGTGGGGCGACGCCCCGTTATGCTGGCAGGAGGTTGTGCAGGTCGCCAGAGGCCAGGCGCAGCTGGCGCTCAGCGCCGGCGCCTGGGAGCGCATCGCACAGGGGCGAGCGATTGTTCAGCATATTATCGACGCGGGGCAGATAGCCTACGGGATTAATACCGGCCTCGGAGCCTTGTGCAATATCACTCTGCCTGAAGAGCAGCTGAGCCAGCTATCGCGCAATACGCTGTTGAGCCACGCCTGCGGCGTCGGCCCTCTGCTGGACGACGCCCAGACGCGGGCCATTATGTGCGCCGCCGTCGCCAACTACAGCCATGGTAAGTCCGGGATTTCCTGCGCCATCGTGCAACAGCTGCTCGCCTTCCTGAATCAGCAAATCACGCCGCAGGTGCCTTCGCAAGGTTCGGTGGGCTATCTGACGCATATGGCGCATATCGGTCTGGCGCTGATGGGGATCGGCGAGGTGAGCTGGCAGGGGCGGGTGGTTCCTGCTGCCGAAGCGCTGGCGCAGGCGGGACTATCCGCCATTTCGCCGGGGGCAAAAGAGGGATTAAGCCTGGTCAACGGGACGCCGTGTATGACCGGAATGGCCTGTCTGGCCCTCGACGACGCCAGCCAACTGCTGGACTGGGCCGACGTCACCGGTGCGATGAGTTTTGAAGCGCTGCGCGGACAGATCGTGGCGTTTGACGCCGAGATCCTGGCATTGAAGGCCAGTCCTGGCATGCAGCACAGCGGCGCCCGATTACGCCAGCTGCTCGCCGACAGTCCACTGTTGAGCGTCAGCCAGGGGATACGTACCCAGGATGCGCTCAGTCTGCGATCTATGCCGCAGGTACACGGCGCCTGCCGCGATCAGTTCGATCATGCCGAGCGGCAAATTAACACCGAGCTGAACGCCTGTACGGATAATCCCTTGATTCTCGGCACCCTCGAGAACTGGCGAGTGGTATCGCAGGCGCATCCGCATGGGGAATCGGTCGCCATGGCCTGTGATGTGCTGGCGATTGCGATGGCCGAACTGGGCGCGATTGCCGAGCGGCGTCTGGATCGCCTGGTCAACCCGTTAATCAGCGGCCTGCCGGCGTTCCTGGTGGCCAAACCCGGGGTGAACTCCGGGATGATGATCGCCCAGTACGTCGCGGCCTCGCTTTGTGCGGAGAACAAGCAGCTGGCGCAGCCGGCGGTGCTTGATAATTTTGTGACCTCGGCGCTGCAGGAAGATCACCTGAGCCTCGGGACCGGCGCGTCGCTCAAGCTACAGCGCCTGCTGGCCAACCTGTATCAAATTATGGCGATCGAGTATCTGCTGGCCGCTCAGGGGCTGGAGTTTCATGCTCAGGACATGCTGGCAGCCGGCACGCGTCACGCGCTGGCGCTGCTGCGACAGCGCGTGGCGACATGGGAAGACGATCGCTGGCTGGCGCCAGAAATCGCCAAAGCGGTGGCGACCATCAAAAGCCATCGGGCTGACTGGATGGCATCGCGCCTGAACGGTCAATAGCAACAGAATAAGAAAATAAAACACAACAATAACAATAATCTATAGCGAGGAAATAATGTCTTCTTTTTCACCAGCCGACCGGCAGTCAACCCAGCGCGAACAGGGGTTAACGGAAACGCGGTCGATCGATTATATTCCTGACCGCGAACGCCACGGGCATCCCTTTAGCCAGTTTACGCTGTGGTTCGGCGGTAATCTGCAGATTACCGCCATCGTCACCGGTGCGCTGGCGGTGGTGCTGGGGGGCGATGTTGTCTGGTCGCTGATTGGGCTGTTGGTGGGGCAGGTGCTTGGCGCGGCGGTGATGTCCCTGCATGCGCTACAGGGGCCGCGCCTGGGGTTGCCGCAGATGATCATCAGCCGGGCGCAGTTTGGCGTGTTTGGTGCCGTGGTGCCGCTGGTGTTGGTGTGCGTGATGTATGTCGGCTTTTCGGCCAGCGGTACCGTACTGGCCGGTCAGGCAATGGCAAGGCTGCTGTCGATCTCTGACGTGGCCGGCATGTTGTTGTTCAGCGCGATTATTATTGTGATTGCCGTGCTGGGCTATAGGGTCATCCATAAGCTGGGCAAAGTGGCGAGCGTGGTCGGGGTGCTGGCGTTTGTCTATCTGTTCGTGACGCTGCTGCTGTCCGCCAATCTGCCGGCGATCGCGCAGAATAACCATTTTTCTCTGCCGATGTTTTTACTGGCCGTGTCGTTATCATCGTCGTGGCAGATTGCGTTCTGCCCCTACGTTTCCGATTACTCTCGCTATCTGCCGCGCAATGTCTCGGGCGCGAAAACGTTTTTGTGCGTCTTCAGCGGTACGGTGCTGGGGACTCAGGCATCGATGACGCTAGGCGTTCTGACGGCGGCTATCGCCGGCAGCGCGTTTTCCGGCCATGAAGTGAGCTTTATCGTCGGGTTAGGCAAAAGCCAGCTGATGGCGATGGTGATTTACTTTGCGATCTGCTTTGGCAAAATCACCTTTACCACCCTGAACGCCTACGGCAGCTTTATGTCGCTGAGCACCATCGTTTCCGGATTTCGCCGTCAGGCTTCGCTGTCGAAGCGGGCGCGTATTCTCTTCGTGGTGCTGATGGTGGCTATCTCATGCGTGATTGCGTTGTTGAGCGAGCCGGCGTTCTTAAAGAACTTCACCCATTTTCTGCTCTTCCTGCTGGCGTTTTTCGTTCCGTGGAGCGCCATCAGTCTGACCGACTACTATCTGATTTCCGCAGGCGCCGTGGATATTCCCGCGCTCTCCGATCCGCAACAGCGTTACGGATACTGGAACATCTACGCGATTGTCGTTTATGTGGCCGGCGTGCTTATCCAGCTGCCGTTTATTGAGAACCCGCTGTATCACGGCTCGCTGACGTGGCTGTTTGCCGGCAACGATGTCTCCTGGATTATCGGCTGGTTCGGGACCGGGGCTCTTTACTACGCGCTGCGTCGTTTTGATCGTCGCGTGCTGCCGACGCAGAGCGTGTTCCCGGACTAGAGCCGATGGAGCTGCTGCCGGCGCGGACGGTTATTTACCGTCTTTGCGCCAGGCATCGGCGGTCAGCGCCTCGCCAAAGTGGCCGGCAATCAGACGTCGGGTGAGGTCGTGCAGCGGTGACGCCAGCACATCGGCAGTACTGCCGCGCTCGACGACCTCGCCCTGATGCATCACCAGAACCTGGTCGCTGATATGCTTCATCATCCCCAGATGCTGGGTCACGTAGATATACGAAATCCCCTGTTTCTCCTGTAACTCCAGCATCAGGTTGATCAGCTGCGAACGCATCGACATATCCAGCGACGCCAGGGCTTCATCACAGATGATCACTTTCGGACGCAGAATCAGCGCGCGCGCGAGGCCCAGACGCTGCTTCTGGCCGGGAGCCAGCATATGCGGATAGTAGCTCACGTGGTCCGGCAGCAGGCCGACCATTCGCAGCGTCTCAATAATCTGCTTCTCCCGCGCCTCTGGTTCGAGGTCGGTATTCAGGCGCAGCGGGAAGTCGAGGATCTGCGAAATACGCTGCCGCGGGTTCAGCGAGGTCGACGGGTCCTGAAAGATCATGCGGATACGCTGACTGCGGAAAGAGTAGTCGCCAAACGTCAGCGGATGATCGTCAATCAACAGCTCGCCGGATGTCGGTTCGATCATGCCCGCCAGCATTTTCGCCAGGGTCGATTTTCCTGAACCGTTCTCGCCGATAATCGCCAGCGTCTGGCGTTCGCGCAGCGTAAAACTGAGCGGTTTCACCGCTTCCACCATCTGACGACGAAACCAGCCGGTACGGTAGCGAAAGGTCTTACTCAGATTACGGACTTCGAGCAATGTTTCGACCATTTCACTCTTTCTCCATGTTTAGCGGGAAATGACAGGCGTACAGATGCGTTCTGGCTCCGGTCAGGCGCGGCGTTTCAATGCATTCACGCTGCGCGTAGGGGCACCGCGGTCCAAGACGGCAGCCGATCGGCAGCTGCTCGAGCAGAGGGATGGCTCCCGGCAGCGTATTCAGGCGGCTTTTATGCGGGAGCGCGCTGCCAAAATCCGGGATCGCGCGGATTAATGCCTGGGTATACGGATGATGAGGCGTTGTCACCAGCTCTTCGCTGGGCGCCGTTTCTACCGTTTGTCCGCAGTACATGACATTGATTTTATCCGCCCATTTGCTGAGCATCTGCATATCGTGGCTGATCAGCAAAATGGTGGTGTTATTGTTCTGATTCAGACGCGTAAGCAGGCGGATGATTTGCGCCTGGGTTGTTGGTTCCATGGCGTTGGTCGGCTCATCGGCGATCAGCAGACGCGGCTGGTTGGCGAGGGCGATGGCAATCATCACCTTCTGACACTCCCCGTCGGTTAATTCGTAGGGAAAACTGCGCATGGCGTCTTTGTGATCTTTAATCCCGACACGATGCAGCAGTTCGATGGCCCGGCGTTTTCGCCAGCCGATACGCTGCCACCAGCGGCCTTTAAAGGTCCAGCCGGGGATATTCTGCATTAACTGCAGGCCGATACGCTCCGACGGATCGAGACAGGACTGTGGCTCCTGAAAAATCATCGACACGTTGTGGCCAATCAGCTTGCGGCGTTCGCGGCTGGAAAGGCGTAAGAGATCGATATCATCGAAACGCATACGGTCGGCGGTGACCCGCCAGTTGTCTTTGGTGACGCCACAGATCGCTTTGGCAATTAAACTTTTACCGGAGCCGGATTCGCCCACCAGGCCGCGAATCTCACCTTCCGCAAGGGTCAGGCTGACGCGGTCGACGGCTTTGACCCAGCCCTCGTTGGTTTTGAACTCAATGGTCAGGTTGCGAATATCAAGTAACGGCATTATTCCACCCCGGCGATAATGGCGCGGCGGATCCCGTCGCCCAGCAGGTTGACCAACAGGACGCTAATCATAATCGCCGCACCGGGCAGCATTACCGTCCATGGCGCGACGTAAATCAGCTCCAGCGCGTCGCCCAGCATCGCCCCCCATTCCGGGGAGGGAAGCTGGGCGCCGAGGTCGAGAAAGCCCAGGGCAGCGATATCGAGAATCGCCATGGATAATGCGCGGGTGATCTCCGTGACCAGCCCGGAGGCGATATTCGGCAGCACCGCAAACCAGAGAATATTTAATGTCGACGCGCCGTCGAGACGGGCGGCGATGACGTACTCTTTTTCCAGCTCATCATGCACCATGCTGTAGACCGAACGCACGATACGCGGCAGCAGCGCCAGCCAGACGGCGAACATCGCGTGGCTCAGATGCGGCCCGGCGAAAGCCACGACAATAATGGCCAGCAGCAGCGACGGAATCGACAGCAGGGTATCGAGGATATGGTTCAACATCGCCGACAGCAGGCCATGGGTTGAGCCGGCGACGACGCCGAGCACCAGGCCAAACAGCGTCGCCGCGAAGGTGACGACAAAAGCGCCGCCGACGGTCGGCGCCGCGCCGCTCAGCAGACGGCTCAATACATCGCGACCGAGATCGTCGGTCCCGAGGAAGAACGACACTTCGCCATAGCGCGACCATGACGGCGGCAACAGCTGGTAGCCAAGAAACTGCTGATCGATACCATAAGGGGCAAACCAGCCGCCGAAGACGCACAGCAGCACCAGACCCGCGCAGCCGTACAGGCCGATCATCGCAGTCGTGTCGCCGTAGAATTTTCGCCAGACGGTACGCAGCGCCCCGGGCGGACGCTTTTCCAGATACACACTATCGTAGGGCATACCATTCCTTATGTTTCAGCGGGTTAGCCATCGCACCCAGAATATCTGATATCACGTTGACGGTAATCACCAGTGCGCCAATGACCATCACGCCGGCCGAAATGGCGGCGTAATCCTGCTGGCGAATCGCGTTTATCAACCAGCGACCGAGCCCCGGCCAGCTGAACACCATTTCAGTGATCATCGCCAGGGTCAGCATGGTTGAAAACTGCAGCCCAAGACGTGGGATCACCGGCGGCAGAGCGTTGTGCAGCACGTGGCGGTGTAAAATCGTACGTCGCGACACGCCGCGGGTAGCCGCCGCCTTCACGTAGTTGGTGTCATACACTTCGCTGGTGCTGATGCGCATCAGGCGGATCACTTCGGTGGTGGGGGCGACCGCCAGCGTCAGTACCGGCAGCACCATATGGCGAACGGCGCTGACGATCATCTCATGGCGCCACGGCGAATCGGACAGCCAGGCGTCAATCAGCGCAAAACCGGTAACCGTTTTCACTTCGTACAGCAGGTCGAAGCGCCCGGAGACCGGGAACCAGCCGAGGGTCAGAGAGAAAAAGAGCGTCAGCAGCAGCGCCAGCCAGAACACGGGAATCGAGAAGCCAAGCAGCGCGAGGGCGCTGATCAGCGTATCGGGCCACTTGTTGCGCATAATCCCCGCCAGCATACCGACGGGGATACCCACCAGCAGCGCGAAGCCAAACGCGAGGATACACAGCTCCATGGTGGCAGGGAAAACCTCTTTCAGCTGTTCGGAAATCAGCTGACCGTTAATGCTGGAGACCCCGAAGTCCCAGTGCAACAGCCCGCTGAACCAAAACTGCCAGGCGTTCCACAGCGACGCGCCCTGCAGCGGGGCGTGGGGGGTAAAATAGCTCAGGCTGAAGCCGACGAAGGTCAGGAAAAAGAGGGTGACCAGCAGCAGCAGCAGGCGGCGCAGGGTAAAAATAATCATGGTTTTTTCACCTCGTCTTTTTTCTCCCGCGAGACGCCCGCAAAGGAAGCGTTGCCAAACGGACTCAGTATCAGACCTTTCATATCATAGCGGTAGGCCTGCAGACGCAGCGATGACGCCAGCGGCAGCACCGGCAGGTCGCGGGCCAGGATATGCTGCGCCTCTTTATAGGCTTCAATGCGCGACGCCAGCTGCTGCGAGCGCAGGGCCTTTTGCAATACCTCGTCAAATTCGCGATTGCACCAGTGGGCGAAGTTGGTCTGTGAGGCAATGGCCGCACAGCTCAGCAGCGGGCGGAAAAAACTATCCGGGTCGTTGCTGTCCGTGGCCCAACCGGAGAGCGTCAGATCGTGGTTCATGTCCATCAGCCTGGCCTCCTGGAAACGGCCTTCGACCGGCACAATAATCACCTTCACGCCAATTTGCGCCATGTCCGCCTGAATCAGCTCGGCGGTTTTCAGCGGGCTGGGGTTCCAGGCCTGTGAGCTGGTGGGCACCCAGAGCTTGAGCGTCAGCTTTTCCAGCCCCAGCGCTTTGAGCCGCTCGCGCGCTTCTTTTGGATTGTATTCGGTAATTTTAGCGTCGTTATCGTAGGCCCACGAGGCGCGCGGCAACATCGACGCGGCGGTTTCCGCCGTACCGTAATAAATAGACTGCATCAGGCGTTGGTTGTTGATAGCCAGCGCCAGCGCATGGCGAACTTCCGGTTTATCCAGCGGCGGCCGGGCGGTATTGAACGCCAGCCAGGCGATATTCATTCCCGGGCGTAGCGTCAGACGCAGACGGGGATCGTCGCGTAAAATGGTCAACTGGCTGGCGGCAGGCCAGGCCAGAACATCGCACTCCCCGGTGAGCAGTTTCGACAAGCGGCCGGTACCGCCGGAACCGAGGTCGACCACCACCTGCGGCATCAGCGGTTTGCCGCGCCAGTAATCCGGATGGCGCTGCAGGCGCACGTATTGCCCGGCGCGGTACTCTTCCAGCTGGAACGGACCGGTACCGACCGGTTGACGGTCAAGCTGTTCCGGACGATCGGCTTTGGTCAACTGCGCGCCGTATTCCGCAGACATGACCGACGCATAGTGGGTGGCCAGGTGCCAGAGGAACGAGGCATCCGGGCGCTTCAGGCGAAATTCGACGGTTTGGTTGTCCAGCTTACGCACGCTTTCGACGCTGTCGGCGAACTGTAAGCTGTCGAAATAGGGGAAGCTGCTGCCGTTGACGCTGTGCCACGGATCGTCACGGTTAAAAATACGACTGAAGGTGAAAATCACATCGTCAGCGTTAAAGGCGCGGGTGGGTTTAAACCAGGATGTCGACTGGAAAGGGACGTGGCTACGCAGATGGAAGCGGTAAGTCGCGCCGTTATCCAGGACTTCCCAGCTTTCGGCCAGCTCAGGGACCAGACGGTAGGTATAGGGATCGACATCCAGCAGGCGATCGTACAGCTGGGCGGCTAACGTGTCGACAATCAGACCGCTGCTGACTTTCTGCGGGTTAAAGGTATTAACCTGACCGCTGACGCAGTAAACAAAGCCGCTATCGCGAATATCGGCATTCGCAGGCAGCGTGGGCGCGGCAACAGCCTGCCCGCACAGCAGCGATGCTACCGCCAGGAGAGAAGATATTTTCAGGCGCATAATGTTTTTATGATGATAGAGCGGTGCTCTATCTTATTAATATTGAATGACATATTCCATCACCTTCAACGCTCACAGGGACAATATCACGACGGCTGCGCCGCCGTGCTGTTCCGCAGGTTCGAATGCATACCACACCGCTACTTCGAGTATACCTCGTAAAACCACCAGGCGTTTTTATCCTCCATCTCCCTGAATAAACGGACAAAGCGTACGAGAGCACGGGTTGCGCCGATCGTGATGCTGCAAAGGGAGCTGTGGATTGATATTCATCAAAAACCTGAGGGTATGGTGCTCTTTTAGGCGCTTCTCAGCATATTCATGCGGTGTATGGCGGATAATGAAACATGGTATCTTTTTATTGCCACTTTCTCCAGTTAGCTGTTAATTCACCGACGCTTACAGCGGAAGTAAGCGGTTATATCGACCGATATAATCCTTTGGCGTGATTTCGATCGCCATCCCACCCCGATGGGTGGCAACAAAGCTGCGCAGAACCAGTCCGCTGCACTTCTCGCTAATTTCCCAGCCCTGTTCGCTGTAGGAATCCAGGGTTGAACGGATACATAAATCGGAGAAGATCATCATTACGGAGAGGGCGGGCGAACGATGGTTTTTCATCGTGTGGGTCAGGCTGACATGGGCCGCATAGCGACTAAGAGTATGAATATTAACCGGAATCATGTGCGTTTTCAGTCCATTGAACGATGATGCGCAGACTATAATTCACATTGGCACATCTTACCAGTTACAAATAATTAACTCGGAGGGCGGGAGCGCCGGGGGTCATTCAATACCGACGATGCGGGATAATGCGGGCCGGCCGTCTGCGACTTACCCGCATTGTTTCATGCTCTGTCAGGTGAGCGATTGCGACAGATTGGCCAGCGCAAATTTAAGCACGCTGTCGCCGTTGAATGCGGCGTAGGGCAGGCTCTCAATAACCGCAATCTCCTGTTGGTCTTGCAGCACGTTAGCGATCTCATCCCTTTTATATTGAATATGCGGCGCCACTAATACGGCGTTGTAGGCCGGGGCAACGCTAAACACATTCTCCAGGCCTACGGCGCTAATTAACAGATTCAAACCCTGCGCATCCGCTATTTTTTGCATTTTCTTCGCTAAGATGTTCGCTGTCTCGCCGGACAGGCAACATATCAGTAATTTTTTCACGGTTTTATCCTCGATGGAGTACCGCAACTACCTTATTCCGCTCCCGGCGGAGAAAATGCGTGGCCCATCAATTTTGTCTGACAAATTTATCCGGGCGGCGAGATAAAAAAAGGGCCGCCGGCTCAGCGCGCGCTAAGCATACGGCCGCCTTTTTGGTGACATTGTCACTTATCGTGATTCAGGCGACGCAGATCGTCCAGCAGGCCCGGGCCGGTGGGCCGCCAGTTCAGCTGCTGACGGGTCCAGACCGAGGTTGCGCGTAAATCCATGCCGGCGAAGGCGGCAAACCAGCCAAAGTGGGCCGCCGCGCGATCGGCGCTCAGGGACTGCAGCGGCAGGTGCAGTTTCTCCGCCACCGCCTCGGCGATGCGCAGAGAGGGGATCGCCTCTTCATCAACGGCATGATAGCGCCTGCCGGCCAGACCTTGTTCCAGTACCCGCAGATACAGCGCGGCAACATCGCTGATGTGGGCGGCCGACCAGCAGTTATTCCCCTCGCCGACCACGGCCACGACCCCTTTTTCTGCCGCCTGCGCGATGTAATAGGTCAATAAGCCCTGGCGGGTGGTGTCATGCACCTGAGGCAGTCGCACCACCCGGACATCAACCCCGGCATCCAGCAGCCGGTTTCCCGCACGCTCTGAGGCGACGCGCGGGTTCGGGTGCCCGGGGTTGAAGTGCATTTCACTGGCGGGTAGTCCGTTACCGATGTCACCCATGGCGGTACCGGAGGTGATGATGAGCGGCCGCCGGCTGCCTTTCAACGCCGCGCCGATGGCGAGAATAACGCGGTGGTCTTTTTCGCAGTTTTCCACAAAGCGGCTGAAATCATGATCGAAAGCGGTGTGGATCACCGCATCGCAGCGGGCGACCGCCGCCAGCAGCGAGTCCGGATCTTCCAGGCTTCCGTACTGCACTTCTGCGCCTGCCGTCTGCAGCGCGAGGGCGCTGGCCTCTGAACGCGCCAGGCCGGTGACCTGGTGCCCGGCGGCCAGCAGTTCGCTGAGAATACGTGAGCCGATAAATCCGCTCGCGCCGGTGAGAAAAATTCGCATAACCTGCCTCCAGAATGAGTATCCAGGCTATGGTAGTCTTAACGCGATACGATAAAAGTAGAGACATTATCAGGGTATAAAGACTAACAGGCTGAGTATGAGCGACTCTTCAACGTATGCATTGGGTGAATTTCTGCGGGCGCGGCGTTTACGGCTCGATCCGGCAACATTTGGCTTCACGCCAGGCCGTCGGCGCACGCCCGGGCTCCGGCGCGAAGAGGTTGCTCAGCTGGCAAATATCAGCCCCACCTGGTACACCTGGCTGGAACAGGGGCGCGGCGGAGCGCCATCCCGGGAAGTGCTGGGCCGTATTGCCGGTGGATTAAGGCTGACAACGCCGGAGCGTGAACACCTGTTTATTCTGGCATTTGGCCATCCGCCGGAAACCCGGCTGATTGTCTCCGACGACATTACCCCGCGTTTACAGCGGGTGCTGGATGCCTTCCCCGTTCCAGCGATCGTCAAAACCGTCGCCTGGGACGTGATTGCGTGGAATGATGCCGCCGCCCGTGTCCTGACCGACTACGGCCGGCTGGCGCCCGCCGAACGTAATATTCTCCGTCGCCTGTTTACCCACCGCTCTGCGCGCAGCGCGCTGGAAGACTGGTCGTCCGTTGCCCGCCTTATCGTCAGCGCCTTTCGTGCCGATGTTGCCCGGGTAGGCGCATCGCCGGAAAACGAACGGCTCATCGCCGAACTCTGCCGTCAGAGCCCGGAATTTGACACCTTCTGGCGCAGCAATGATGTGGCCGGGCAGGGCGAAGGCTTTAAGCGCATGCATCATCCGCAGCTTGGTATGATTGAGCTGGAGTTTTCCACCTTTACCGTTGATGGCCGCCCGGACCTCACCATGATGGTATTTAACCCGGCAACCGAGGAGAGCCGGGTGAAAATCCATGATTGGGTAAAACAGGGAACGCCGTTATCTGATGGTGGAGAGGTTAGTCACTTACCGGGGTAAATTCGTAGAGAACCAGGGCGTTGCTTTCCAGCGAGTCGACGACATGCCAGCCGTTTTCCTGCCGCTCTTCTGAGACGCTCAGCGCCGGGCGGGCTTTGTGCATTATCCAGTGATAATCCTCTTCTTCCGGCCCGCTCTGGCTGCGGAAGGCGTCAAAAAGCGGGAATAACGCCCCGTGATGGCGATCGAAGAGATGCTGTTTAACCCGCCAGCGGCCCTCCAGCCCCAATAGCTGTACGCTATAGGGCTGGCTGAAGCGTTGGATAAAAGCCTCTTCGCTGGAGAGCCAGGGATTGAACACCACCGTATTACGTAACAGCAGCTGGTAATGTTCCCCGTGGCGTAACAGCAGCAGATTTTTGTCATTCACCAGCACCTCCCCACGCAGGCGGCGCCACAGCCACAGCACCCAGTAAACCGGACGCGGGAGGCCGTGCAGATAGTGCAGCGCCAGGCTCGAGGTATCCAGCTTGCCGTTCGCCCGCGCTTCGCCCTGCAGGCCTGAGTTGAGCCAGAACCCGGCCAGCCACACCTGATCCGCCAGCCCCAGCAGGTTATCCATCAACAGCGCGCCGCGAAAGAAACGGCCGTTGGTGTCGCGGGTGTTGCCGGTCAACGTATTCCAGGAGAGCAGCCAGACGGGAAGCGACAGCTGGCGCTGGCGCAGGGCGCTATGGATCTGGCGCAGTTTATGTACCGGATAGTTTTCGCTGGCGGCCAGTCTGCTGCTATCGAGCTGGGCCAGATCCAGCAGTTCGTTCGCATCGGCCTGACAGGCGAGAAAACTGGCTTCGGTCAACAGCGGCGAACGGAGCAGAGTGTCTTCAGCAATGGCGCTCTCCGGGAAGCGATGCCAGATCCCCAGCTGCGACTGCGGCACTATCGCCCGCAGCGTGTCGCGCTGCTGTTGCCAGGCGTGCTGGCGCGCCTCTTCGCTGGCCTGCGGTGACCAGTGCCAGACAAATCGCCAGCTGGCAAGCGTCGCCGGAGGGAAGTGATTCGCGGCGAGGCGTAAAAAACGCTGTAGCAGATCGCAGCGGGTGGTCAGCCCGGTATGCAAAATCAGCCCCCAGCCCATGTTGGCCAGCCAGCTGAAAATTTGCTGCAGCTGGTACCAGCAGGCATAGCCTGCCATCTGCGGGTCATCCCAGCCGGTGGCGAACAGTCTGCTGCTGAGAAACGGGTCGTGAATATCAATCGCATAGACCGGCAGGGTATCGTGCAGCCGCTCCAGCTCGCGGCGGACATCTTCGCGTAATAAATCGTCCAGTTCGCGCACGGTGACCACGATTCGGGTATGGCGTAATGGCGTGGCCCGGCCCGGTAGCTGACGCAGATCAATCTGGCGGGTCTGCTGCGGATTCAGCCGCGGCGGAGGATTATCCCAGCCGTTTTTCTCCGGCTCATTCAGCCGGGCATAGAGGCGCTCCACGGCTACCGGCTGCCAGATATCGGCCTGGCCTATCCGTGAACGGACGGATTCCTGGTGGCTCTGCGGATGCTGCTGGCGAAACTGACGCGGCGTCAGTTCATGCAGCCGTTTAAACAGGTCGCTCATGATGCGGGTGCTGGCGAACCCCTGCTCCTGGGCAATCTGCTGCACCGACTTGCGGGTGGTGAGGAGCTGTTCCGCCGCCTTGTTGAGACGCAGAGCGGTAATGTACTGCACAAAGCTTACGCCGACCTCCTTGCGAAACAGCCTGGATAGCCAGGCTTCGGAGACAAATTCGGCCGCGGCGACATCGTGTAGCGAAAGCCGCTGCTGATAGTTGGCCTCGATCCGCGCCACCACCCGGGCAATGCGGCGGCTCCACTTCTCCGCTCCGCGCTGTGTCCTGGCGATGACGGGCCGGGTGTAGCGAGTAGCCAGCAGCAGGGCAATTTCACTGAGCCAGCGATTGGCTTCCAGGCGGTAGCGGGACTGGTGATTCACCAGTTCAATGACCAACAGCTGGCGCATCAGATGGCGCAGGTTATCATCGGCATCGCGGGTGGCGTCGGTGACCTGGTAGTCAACGGCGAAAAAATCACCGTCAAGACGCGTCAGCCAGCCATAAGGCAGGGTCAACAGCATCACCGCATTGGCGGCGGCGGCGGTCAGGCTCCAGCGCTGATGACGGTTCACTATCGCCAGGTCGTCAGTATCCAGCTGCTGACGGAGATCGCCGTCATGCAGCCCGACGCGGCCTTCCAGCACCCACAGCAACGTTAAGGCATCGCTATCCTGTTGACTGTACTGACGAACATCGCGAACCACGACGCTAAAATCGCCTGAATGGTGTTCCACCGTAACGTCCCCTCAAAGACAAAAAATAACAGGTTATTTTTTGTCATAACCGATTTTTATGAAAAGCACTCATGAATAATCCGTCAATATAAAACAAAAAATAGCGCATCGTAGACTTTTTAACCGCATAAACTCGGAAGTGTCGCGCAAACCCAATGAAGGAATAACAAAAATGACACATCCACTTATTGAGGCCTTACAGGTTAATGAAGCGCAGTTTATCGCCCTGCGTCGCCGTTTCCATCAGCAGCCGGAGATCGGCTTCGAAGAACATCAAACCAGCGATGAAGTGGCACGCCTGCTGACCGAGTGGGGCTATGAGGTGCATCGTGGTCTGGCGGGAACCGGCGTGGTCGGGAGCCTGACCGTCGGCAGCGGTCAGCGTCGCCTCGGCCTGCGCGCCGACATGGACGCGCTGCCGATGCAGGAGGCGAGCGGTAAAGCCTGGGCCAGTCAGGTCGATGGTCGTTTTCACGGCTGCGGTCATGACGGACACACCACCACGCTCCTGTACGCCGCCGAGTATCTGGCGCGTACCCGGCAGTTTAATGGCACGCTACAGCTGATTTTTCAGCCCGCTGAAGAGCTGCTGTACGGCGGGCGGGTTATGGTGGAAGACGGCCTGTTCGATAAATTCCCCTGCGACCTGATCTTTGGTCTGCACAATATGCCGGGGCAGGCGGTGGGTAACATTGGCCTGCGCGACGGCGCCATGATGGCCTCCTCCGATACCCTGCATATTGAGGTCAAGGGAGTGGGCGGGCACGGGGCGGTACCGGAGCATACCGTTGACGCCACGCTGGTTGCCTGTCACATCACGCTGGCGCTGCAATCCATCGTGTCGCGCAATATCACGCCATTTGAACCGGCGGTGGTGACCGTCGGCAGTATTCAGGCGGGACATGCGCCAAACATTATCAACGATAAGGTGCTGATGAAGCTGACGGTCCGCACGCTGAATGAGCAGGTGCGGGAAACGGTCCTGCAGCGCATTCACGATATTGCCGTTGCCCAGGCGGAAAGCTTTAACGCCACGGCCACCTTAACCCATGTCAACGGCAGTCCGGTGCTGAAAAACGATCCCGCCGCGAATCAGATGGTGCGCGAGGTGGCGACGTCGCTGTTTGGCGAAGCGCAGGTCGGGGAGGTGAAACCGTTTATGGGCAGCGAAGATTTTGCCTTTATGCTCGAACATAATCCGAACGGGTGTTATTTCACTATCGGCGCCGGAGATGAAGCCGATCGCTGTATGGTGCATAACCCCGGCTATGATTTTAACGACGAGATCCTGCTCAAGGGCGCGGCGCTGTGGTGCGGCCTGACGGAACATTATCTGCGCTAACGACCCGCGACCGGAGGACCCTATTTTGACACTCCCCACCCTGAAGGAAGGGGATTCTTGTTTCGCGGAGTCGAACCTGAGCCGCACTAAGCGTTTTAGGATTTACAGACTCTCCACAAGCTAACACTGCCAGTCCGGCAGCTTTTATATTCCGGGCCGCGTTAATGTCACGGTCATGGTCTGCGCCGCATTCAGGGCAGTGCCATTTACGAACATCAAGAGGCATTTTTTGCATGGTGAAACCGCAACAGCTACAGCGTTTTGAGGACGGAAAATACGGGTCAATTGCGACCACGCTACGCCCTGCCCATTCGCCTTTATACCGGAGCTGGCGCACGAATTCGCTCCAGCTCGCGTCTGCTATCGCTTTGGATAGTGACGGGTTGCGGAGCATGTTGTTCACCTTAAGGGATTCGACGCAAACAACCTGGTTATCGTTAATCAGTTTGCGGGTTGCCTTGTGCAAGGCATCCAGTCGGCAATCGGCAATTTTTGCGTAAAGTCGGGCAACTTTTAAGCGAGCCCTGGCGCGGTTTTTCGATCCTCTGGCCTTTTTGCTTAACCGGCGCTGGAGTAGAGCCAGGCGTGCTGCGTATTTAGCAGTATAGCGGGGATTGCTTTGTTTAAATCCGGTATCGGTGACGAACAAATCTTTTAAACCGACATCAATGCCGACGGTGGAAGCGGCGATCGGCAGTGATACAGGTTCAGACTCGCAAAGGCAGGAGACGAAATATCGTCCGGCGGCATCTTTTGAAATAGTGACGGTAGAGGGTGCAGACGGTAATTCACGGCTCCAGCGCACGTCTAAAGGCGCTTTGCATTTTGCCAGTACAACCTGCCGTCACGGTATTTAAACGCGCTGGCGGTCAGCTCTGCCGTCTGTTTATGGCGTTTGCTCTTAAAGGCAGGATATGCGGCACGTCCGGCGAAGAAGTTCGAAAACGCCGTTTGTTGGTGGCGCAAGGCTTGCTGTAGTGGCACGCAGGAAACGTCATTCAGCCAGACAAATTCTGGCTCTTTTTTCAGTGCTGTCAGACGGGCACTGGCTTGTGTATAGCCGATTTTCTCCTGGCGTTCGTAGTAGGCATCGGTACGCCAGCGCAGGATCGAGTTATAGACAAAACGCACGCATCCGAACGTTTGAGCCAGAAGCTCAGCTTGCCCGGGTGTTGGATAAAACCTGTATTTATAGGCGCGTCTCATAGCCTCAGAAAATACGCATAAAAATGTGAAGGATATTGACGATGGTCAAATCAAAAGCAGTCAGGGGGAAACCCAGCTCCTTTCCTCGCCGTCCTAAAAGGACGAAGTATCCCGGAGGCACTCTATGAGCTCCGTATCTCTGACCGACACACCGTTTGTCGGCACCGATCGTCTGCTGGCGGGCATCGTGCTGAGCGTGCTGACCTTCTGGCTGTTTGCCCAGTCGGTTATCAACGTCGTGCCGGCAATGAAAAACAGTCTGGATATTTCCCTGGAGACGCTGACGCTTGCCGTCAGCCTCAGCGCACTTTTCAGCGGCTGCTTTGTTGTCGCCAGCGGCGGGCTGGCGGATAAATTTGGCCGGATGCGCATGACCCATATCGGCTTAGGATTGAGTATTGCCGGTAGTGCGCTGCTGATCCTGGCCCAGGGACCCTGGCTGTTTCTCGCCGGGCGCGTTTTACAGGGGCTGTCGGCGGCCTGCATCATGCCCGCGACCCTGGCATTGATCAAAACCTGGTATGAAGGCAAGGCCCGCCAGCGCGCAGTGAGCTTCTGGGTTATCGGTTCGTGGGGCGGTAGCGGGCTATGTTCATTCGTCGGCGGCGCCATCGCGACCGGTCTTGGCTGGCGTTGGATCTTTGTCTTTTCCATTGCCGTTGCGCTGGTGGCGCTGCTGCTGCTTCGCGGTACGCCGGAAAGCCGTAGCGCCGGCGCGCAGCAGCAAAAGCTGGATATCAGCGGCCTGTTGAGCCTGATCGCGTCGCTGGTGCTGTTGAATCTGTTTATCAGTAAGGGGCACGGGTGGGGCTGGAGCAGCGGCCTGTCGCTGACGATGTTTGCCGGCTCGCTGCTGGCGGCAGGGTTTTTCATCCGCAGCGGCCTGCGCAAAGGGGACGCCGCGCTGATTGATTTTGCACTGTTTCGCAACCGGGCCTACAGCGCCGCCGTGCTGTCAAACTTTCTGCTTAACGGCGCGATTGGCACGATGATGATCACCAGTATCTGGCTGCAAAAAGGGCACAATATGAGCCCGCTGGAGACCGGCGGCATGACGCTGGGCTATCTGGTGACCGTTCTGGCGATGATCCGCGTGGGGGAAAAGCTGCTGCAGCGCTACGGGGCCAGGCTGCCGATGATGACCGGGCCGCTCCTGACCGCCGTGGCGATTGTGCTTATCTCCTGCACCTTTCTCGATAAGTCGCTCTATATCGTCACCGTTTTTCTCAGCAACGTGCTGTTTGGCCTCGGGCTGGGGTGCTATGCGACACCCTCTACCGACACGGCGGTAGTCAACGCGCCGGAAAACAAAGTGGGCGTCGCCTCGGGGATTTACAAAATGGGCAGCTCGCTGGGTGGGGCGATGGGAATTGCGGTGACAGCGTCACTTTTTGCGCTGTTTTTACCGCTCGGTATGGCCAGCGCCGCCCAGTATGCGCTGTGGTTTAACGCGGCGATGTGCCTGGGGGCAACGGTGGTCAGCGCCCTGATGCTGCCGTGTCGGTCTCACAGCTGATGTTTTTTGAGCAGCGCCCGCAGCTGGTGGTAGGTTAACCCAAGCAGCGCCGCCGCCTGTTTCTGATTGTACTTCGCCTGCTGCAGACTCGTCTGCAGCAGGTTTTTTTCTTGTTCCTGCTGGAAGGCCCGCAGATCCAGAGGTAGCGTTGGCCCGGCGGGATTCGCGGCAACGTCTGCGGGGGGCGACTGAAGCGGCAGAGGTTGATGGAACGGATTAATGATGATGTTATCCAGTTCGCTGTCGCTGGTGCCGTGGCGATAGACCGAGCGCTCCACCACGTTTTTCAGCTCACGAATATTCCCCGGCCAGCGGTAGCCGAGCAGCGTTTCGCGGGCGCGATCGCTGAAGCCGGGAAACAGCGGCAGACCCAGTTCACGACACATCTGGATAGCGAACTGGTTTGCCAGCAGCATAATGTCGCTCTGTCTGTCGCGTAGCGGCGGCAGCTGCACCACATCGAAGGCGAGGCGGTCGAGGAGGTCGGCGCGGAAATGGCCGGCCTCAACCATCTGCGGCAGATCGGCATTGGTCGCACACACCAGACGCACGTTGACCTGCAGCGGCTGACTGCCGCCCACGCGCTCCAGTTCGCCATATTCAATTACCCGCAGCAGCTTTTCCTGTACCAGCATCGGCGCTGTCGCCAGCTCATCCAGGAACAGGGTTCCACCGTCGGCGCGCTCAAAGCGTCCCGGATGACGCTTGCTGGCTCCGGTAAAGGCGCCGGCTTCATGGCCAAACAGTTCGCTATCCAGCAGATTTTCATTCAGCGCCGCGCAGTTGAGGGAGATGAACGGTCCCTGCCAGCGCGAAGAGAGAAAGTGCAGGCGGTTGGCGATAAGCTCTTTACCGGTGCCGCGTTCACCAATGACCAGCACCGGTTTGTCCAGCGGCGCCAGCCGCGACACTTGTTCCAGCACCTCGAGAAAGCTGTTCGCTTCTCCGAGCAGGTTATCCTTGTATTCCGCCATGATGAAATTCGCCATTTAATCGTGTGATTCACCAGGTTACTGTAGCAACCTGCTGTGCAGATAACAACCACTCCTTTTAAAATCAACAAGATAAAAAGTTGGCACAGGATTTGTATTAATCAGCGTAAGTATCATCACAGGCCCCGGCCTGAAATCAGAACTATGAGGATCAACGTTATGGGTATTTTTTCTCGTTTTGCCGACATCGTGAACGCCAACATCAACTCCCTGCTGGAGAAAGCGGAAGATCCGCAGAAGCTGGTTCGTCTGATGATCCAGGAGATGGAGGATACGCTGGTCGAAGTGCGTTCGACTTCGGCACGCGCGCTGGCGGAAAAGAAACAGCTGAGCCGCCGAATTGAACAAGCGCTTGCCCAGCAGGCCGAGTGGCAGGAAAAAGCGGAACTGGCGCTGCGTAAGGACAAAGAAGATTTGGCGCGTGCCGCGCTTATCGAAAAGCAAAAGCTGACCGACCTTATCGGCAGTCTGGAAAATGAAGCGCAGATGGTTGATGAAACGCTGACGCGCATGAAAAAAGAGATTGGTGAGCTGGAGAATAAACTGAGCGAAACCCGCGCTCGCCAGCAGGCGCTGACTCTGCGTCATCAGGCGGCCAGCTCTTCCCGCGATGTGCGTCGTCAGCTGGATAGCGGTAAAATTGATGAAGCTATGGCGCGTTTTGAATCCTTTGAACGCCGCATCGATCATATGGAAGCCGAAGCGGAAAGCCACGGTTTTGGTAAACAGAAAACGCTGGATCAGCAGTTTGCCGACCTGAAAGCGGATGATGAAATCAGCGCACAGCTGGCGGCGTTGAAAAGCAAAATGAATCAAAACAACTAATGGCATAGGCCAGCGCCTTCGGGACAGGCAGGCCGGGTCTGGCGGCCTCAGCTAAAGCTGGTCGTGGGTCGATGCCCCGACGTTCTGAAGGATAACGCGTTGCGGCGCTGCTATGCGCCGCCGTTCACTCACTGTAAGGAGTACACATGAGTACGCTTTTTATTGCCATACCCCTGACGCTGTTTGTGCTGTTCGTTTTACCGGTCTGGCTTTGGCTGCACTACAACAACCGCACCGCGAGCGGCAGCTTATCGCAGAATGAACAGCAGCGTTTGCTGCAGCTGACCGACGATGCAAAGCGCATGCGCGAACGTATTCAGACGCTGGAAGACATTCTTGATGCCGAACATCCGAACTGGAGAGACAAATAATGGGCGGACTGGATCTGAATAAAAAACTGTGGCGCGTGCCGCAGCACGGCATGGTAAAAGGCGTCTGCGCCGGTATCGCGCAGTATCTGGATGTGCCGGTCAAGCTGGTACGACTGATTACCGTACTGGCGATGATCTTTGGCCTGTTTTTCTTTGTGGTGGTGGCGTACATCATCCTGACATTCGCTCTTGACCCGATGCCGGAAAGTGAATTGTACGGCGAGAAAATGCCGACCAGCGGTGAGCTGCTGGCCGCGGCGGATCAAGAACTGGCGGCCAGCGAACGCCGCCTGCGCGAAATGGAACGCTATGTCACGTCGGATACCTTTACGTTACGCAGCCGTTTTCGCCAGCTCTAACTGAAATCTGAGGTCACGCATGAATATAAAATGGCAGCAGGCGGGGCAAAAAGTGAAACCCGGCCTGAAAATCGCGGGTAAGCTGGTTCTGCTGACCGCGTTACGTTATGGCCCGGCGGGCGTTGCCGGCTGGGCGGTGAAATCGGTGGCGCGTCGGCCATTAAAAATGCTGCTGGCGGTGGCGCTGGAACCGTTGCTCAGCCGTCTGGCCAATCGTTTTGCCCGCGGGATGAAATGATCGAACGAGGCGATGCGTCAGGCGCATCGTACCGACGTCGACGGGGTGGACGGGGTGAACTCGCGCAGGCGCGCCTGCGCGCAGCCACTGAGGTGAATGCCATCAGCGCTCAGCCTCCGGCATCACGGGCGGGAATCTTGCTACTTATCCTCACCTAATAGCTTATAATCAAAGCACTTTCCTTCAGAGCATAACAGGATGGCAATGAAGCGATTCAAAACTGAATTTAATGCGCTGGTGAACCGCGGCGTTGACCGCCATTTGCGTCTGGCGGTCACGGGCCTGAGCCGCAGCGGTAAAACCGCCTTTATCACCGCGCTGGTCAATCAACTGCTGAATATTCACTCCGGGGCGCGCCTGCCGCTGCTTAGCGCGGTGAGAGAAGAGCGCCTGCTTGGCGTCAAACGGGTTCCGCAACGTGATTTCGGCATTCCGCGTTTTACCTATGATGAAGGGCTGGCGCAGCTGTACGGTTCGCCGCCGGTCTGGCCGACGCCGACCCGCGGAGTGAGCGAAATTCGTCTGGCGCTGCGTTACCGCTCCAGCGAATCGCTGTTCCGCCATTTTAAAGAGACCTCCACGCTGTACCTGGAGATTGTCGATTATCCGGGCGAGTGGCTGCTTGATTTACCGATGCTGGCGCAGGACTACCTCAGCTGGTCGCGGCAGATGACCGGCCTGCTGCAAGGGCAGCGTGAGGCGTGGTCAGCCCGCTGGCGTCAGCTCTGTGACGGGCTGGATCCGCTGGCACCGGCGGATGAAAACCGTCTGGCGGAGATTGCCGCCGCGTGGACGGAGTATCTGCATGCCTGTAAACGAGAAGGTCTGCACTTTATTCAGCCGGGACGCTTTGTACTGCCGGGAGATATGGCCGGGGCGCCGGCCCTGCAGTTTTTCCCCTGGCCGGATGTGGACGCAATTGGTGAAGCGAAGCTGGCCCAGGCGGATAAACACAGCAACGCCGGAATGCTGCGCGAACGCTTTAAATATTACTGCGAAAAAGTGGTTAAGGGCTTTTACAAAGACCACTTCCTGCGTTTTGACCGCCAGATCGTGCTGGTGGACTGCCTGCAGCCGCTGAACAGCGGCCCGCAGGCCTTCAACGATATGCGCCTGGCGCTGACTCAGCTGATGCAGAGCTTCCATTACGGTCAGCGAACCCTGTTCCGCCGTCTGTTTTCCCCGGTGATCGACAAGCTGCTGTTTGCCGCGACCAAAGCCGATCATGTCACCGTCGATCAACACGGCAATATGGTTTCTCTGCTGCAGCAGCTGATTCAGGACGCCTGGCAGAATGCCGCGTTCGAAGGCATCAGTATGGATTGTCTGGGACTGGCATCGATTCAGGCGACGCAGAGCGGGTTGATTGAGGTTAACGGCGAGAAGATCCCCGCGCTGCGCGGCAACCGCCTGAGCGACGGTCAGCCGCTGACCGTCTACCCCGGAGAGGTTCCGGCCCGGTTGCCGGGTCAGGCGTTCTGGCAGCAGCAGGGGTTTCAGTTTGAGAATTTCCGTCCGCAGGTGATGGACGTCGATAAGCCGCTGCCGCATATCCGCCTGGATGCCGCGCTTGAATTTTTGATCGGAGATAAATTGCGATGAGCGAACCCTTAAAACCGCGTATCGACTTCGACGGTCCGCTGGAAGCGGAGAAAATGGAGGCGCTGAAATCGGCACGTGCCTTTGACGGCGCGGAAGCGGCGAAATTTGCCCCGGCGCGAGTGGATGCGCTGGAGGAAGACGAAGGGGCGGCAGAAGCGGTGGTCGAATCGGTTCTGCCGCCAAAACGTAGTTTATGGCGCCGCATGGTCAGCGCCGGTCTGGCTATTTTTGGCGTCAGCGTTGTGGCGCAGGGCGTACAGTGGAGCCTGACCGCCTGGCAAACCCAGGACTGGATTGCGCTCGGCGGCTGTGCGGCGGGAGCGCTGATTGTCGGCGCCGGTGTTGGGTCGGTCGCGACCGAATGGCGGCGACTGTGGCGTCTGCGCCAGCGGGCCCATGAGCGCGACGAGGCGCGGGATTTGATGCACAGTCACGCGGTCGGAAAAGGGCGCGCGTTTTGCGAGAAACTGGCGCAGCAGGCCGGGCTTGATCAGGCGCATCCTGCGCTGCAGCGTTGGTATGCGGCGATTCATGAAGCGCAAAACGATCGGGAAGTGGTCAGCCTGTATGCGCAGCTGGTGCAGCCGGTGCTGGATGCCCAGGCGCGGCGGGAAATCAGCCGTTCGGCGGCGGAGTCCACGCTGATGATCGCCGTCAGCCCGCTGGCGCTGGTGGATATGGCCTTTATCGCCTGGCGTAATTTACGCCTGATCAACCGCATCGCCACGCTGTATGGCATTGAGCTGGGTTATTACAGCCGCCTGCGTCTGTTCCGCCTGGTGCTGCTGAATATCGCCTTTGCCGGCGCCAGCGAACTGGTGCGGGAAGTGGGCATGGACTGGATGTCGCAGGACCTGGCGGCCAGACTTTCAGCGCGTGCGGCGCAGGGGATTGGCGCCGGGCTGCTTACGGCACGTCTGGGGATTAAGGCCATGGAGCTGTGTCGCCCGCTACCGTGGATCGCTGACGACAAACCGCGGCTGGGCGATTTCCGTCGTGAACTGATTGGTCAGCTGAAAGAGACGCTACAAAAAAGTAAAAGCGGTCCGCAGCCCTGATCGCCTTCTGATAACCGCCGGGCGACCGGCGGTTTTAGGACATCTCCCCCGGCGCCCGGGGCTTTGAACGGATATCTTTACGCCATAACGGCCGTTTTTCCGCCATGCTGTCAATAATTGTTGACAGCTATCTTCACGCCAGCAAATAACTGTCCTATTATTCATCCGTCATTGGCCTTTTTAGGGTGAATACTCCCATGCGTCTTGAAGTCTTTTGTGAAGACCGTCTTGGTCTGACTCGTGAATTGCTTGATTTGCTGGTGCTCCGCGGTATCGATCTGCGCGGCATCGACATTGATCCCATTGGCCGAATTTATCTTAATTTTGCCGAGCTGGAGTTTGCCAGCTTCAGCAGCCTGATGGCGGAAATCCGCCGGATTGCCGGCGTCACCGACGTGCGTACCGTGCCGTGGATGCCGTCGGAACGTGAACACCTGGCGCTCAGCGCGCTGCTGGTGGCGATGCCGGAGCCGGTGCTGTCGCTGGACACCAAAGGCAAGGTTGAACTGGCGAACCCCGCCAGCTGCCAGCTGTTTGCGCAGAGCCCGGAGCGGCTGCGCAATCATCCGGTCGCTCAGTTAATTACCGATTTTAACGTCCAGCGCTGGCTGGAGAGCAGCCCGCAGGAGTCGCATAGCGAGCATGTGGTGGTTAACGGCCAGAACTTCGTGTTGGAAATCACCCCGGTCTACCTTGAAGGCGAACACGGCGAACGGGTCCTGACCGGTGCGGTGGCGATGCTGCGTTCCACCGTTCGTATGGGGCGTCAGCTGCAAACCATGACGACGCAGGACACCAGTGCCTTCAGTCAAATCCTCGCCGTCGGCCCGAAAATGCGCCATGTCGTCGAACAGGCTCGTAAGCTGGCGATGCTCAGCGCGCCGCTGCTGATCGTCGGCGATACCGGAACCGGCAAAGATTTACTCGCCCACGCCTGCCATCTGGCCAGCCCGCGGGCAAACAAACCCTATCTGGCGCTGAACTGTGGCTCCATCCCGGAAGATGCGGTGGAAAGCGAGCTGTTTGGCGACGCTATTCAAGGCAAAAAAGGCTTCTTTGAGCAGGCGAACGGCGGTTCGGTCCTGCTGGATGAAATCGGCGAAATGTCGCCGCGTATGCAGACCAAGCTACTGCGTTTTCTTAATGACGGCACCTTCCGGCGCGTCGGGGAAGATCACGAAGTTCACGTCGACGTGCGGGTCATCTGCGCGACGCAGAAAAATCTGGTGGAGCTGGTGCAGAAGGGATTATTCCGCGAGGATCTCTACTACCGCCTCAACGTGCTCACCCTCTACCTGCCGCCGCTGCGCGACTGTCCGCAGGATATCATTCCGCTGACGGAGCTGTTTGTTTCCCGGTTTGCCGACGAACAGGGGATCCCGCGACCGAAGCTTTCCGCCGACCTCAGCACGGTGTTGACCCGCTATAGCTGGCCTGGCAACGTTCGCCAGCTGAAGAACGCGGTTTACCGCGCGCTGACCCAGCTCGAAGGCTATGAGATGCGTCCGCAGGATATTCTGTTGCCGGATCACGATGTGGCCTCGCTACCGGTTGGCGAAGAGGCGATGGAAGGGTCGCTGGATGACATTACCCGTCGCTTTGAACGCTCGGTGCTGACCCAGCTTTATCGCAGCTTCCCGAGCACCCGTAAGCTGGCGAAGCGCCTCGGCGTATCGCATACCGCGATCGCCAACAAGCTGCGTGAATACGGTCTGAGCCAGAAGAAAGGCGAAGAGTAGGCGCTGTCACCGGCGGCTCAGGCGGCCGGTGACAATCTGACGCCATAGAGGCTTCAACCTTTCGCCCGCTTCTGTATATACTCAGTTTTCTTCATCTTTTTCCAGGAATACGGATGTCAACTTCGCCGGGTCATCTGCTTCAGTGGATGAAACTGCTGGGACTCTCTGCCGGACTCTCCGGGGTTCTGTTCGGGCTGCACCTGCCTGCGGCATTGCTGCTGGGGCCGATGATCGCCGGGATAACGTTGAGTCTGCGCGGGGCGAGCATTCGCGTTCCGCGGCCGTTTTTTATTGCCGCTCAGGCCATTATCGGCTGCATGATTGCCCGCACCTTAACCCCCTCTGTTTTTAGCGTCCTCATCGGGCACTGGCCGCTGGTGCTGCTTATCCTCTTCTCCACGCTTGCCGTCAGCGCGCTGACGGGGTGGCTGCTGGTGCGCTATAGCGCGCTCCCCGGCGCGACCGGTGCGTGGGGCAGTTCGCCTGGCGGAGCGTCGGCTATGGTGGTGATGGCGCAGGAGTATGGCGCCGATGTGCGGCTGGTGGCCCTGATGCAGTATCTGCGGGTGCTGTTTGTCGCGGGCGCGGCGGCGCTGGTGGTGCGTTTTGCCCTGGGCGGCGATGCGCAGGCGATGACCCAGCAGATCGTCTGGTTTCCACCATTGACGTGGCAGCTGCCGTGGACGCTGCTGCTGACGATGGTCGCGGGATGGCTGGGGCTGAGAATGCGTTTCCCGTCCGGTGCGATGCTATTCCCGATGCTGGCGGGCGCGGTGGTGCAGGGAGAGGGCTGGTGGATGCTTGAGCTGCCTGAATGGCTGCTGGCGCTGGCATATGCCGCCATTGGCTGGAGCGTTGGACTAAAGTTTAATAAAGAGATCTTCCTGCTGGCCCTGAAAACGCTGCCGCAGATTATCGCCTCCATTATCGGCCTGATTGTGGTTTGTGCGCTGCTGGCGCTGGGGGTGACCCAGGTGCTGCCGCTCGATTTTATGACCGCTTATCTGGCGACAAGCCCCGGCGGGCTGGATACGGTGGCGATTATTGCCGCAGGTACGCGGGCGGATATGTCGTTTATTATGGCGATGCAGACGCTGCGTCTGTTTACCATTTTGCTGACCGGCCCGATGATTGCGCGTTTGATTTCGCGCTATGCGCCGCAGAAATAAACAAGCCTCCGCAGAACGGAGGCTTAACGTAGCCGGAAGGCCGGCGGTGACGCCATTTTCCGGGATAGCTTGTGGTCTTAGCCTTTCAGCGAAGCCAGGGCCGCATCGTAGTCCGGCTCTTCGGTGATTTCGTTCACCAGCTGGCTGTAAACAACCTGGTCATTTTCATCAATAACGACCACCGCACGCGCGGCCAGACCGGCCAGCGGACCGGCTGCAATGGCGACACCGTAATCGGCCAGGAACTGCGGAGCGCGCAGCGTGGACAGGGTGACGACATTGTTCAGGCCTTCCGCGCCGCAGAAGCGAGACTGGGCGAACGGCAGGTCGGCAGAGATGCACAGCACAACGGTGTTATCCAGCTCGGAGGCCAGTTGGTTAAATTTACGAACCGATGCCGCGCAAACGCCGGTATCGATGCTCGGGAAAATATTCAGTACTTTACGTTTGCCGGCGAACTGGCTCAGCGCGACGTCAGAGAGATCTTTGGCGACCAGCGTAAACGGCTGCGCGGTAGCGCCAGCCTGCGGAATGGTGCCCTGAACAGAAACGGGGTTGCCCTGGAAATGCACGGTTTGTGACATGTTTATCTTCCTGTTTACATATAGTTAACGTCACGGGTAGTGTATGACATCCGTTATCGGCACGGCAAATCCTATTTAATGTTTCCCCTGGAGGAACCTGGGAATGCGAAACCTGCGAGTGTACGAAGAAGCCTGGCCGTTACATACGCCCTTTGTGATTGCCCGCGGCAGTCGCAGCGAGGCGAAGGTGGTGGTGGTGGAAATTGAAGAGGACGGCGTAAAAGGCGTTGGAGAGTGCACGCCGTACCCGCGCTATGGTGAGAGCCTCGCGTCGGTCATGGCGCAGATCCTCACCATTGGCGAGCAGCTGGAAAGCGGCATGACCCGCGAACAGCTCCAGCATCTGCTGCCGGCAGGGGCCGCGCGCAACGCCGTAGATTGTGCGCTGTGGGATCTGCAGGCCCGTCGCGTCGGGAAAACGATTCCTCAACTGCTGGGTATCGGACTCCCCAATCGGGTGGTGACGGCGCAGACGGTCGTGATCGGAACCCCTGAACAGATGGCGGCCAGCGCCGCCGCGCTGTGGGAGAAGGGGGCCCGGCTACTGAAGGTGAAACTGGATAATCATCTGATCAGCGAACGGCTGATTGCCATTCGCAACGTGGTGCCAGAGGCGACGCTGATAGTGGATGCCAATGAATCCTGGTCCAGCGATGGCCTGGCGGCGCGCTGTCAGCTGCTGGCGGACATCGGTGTGGCCATGCTCGAACAGCCGCTTCCAGCGGACGCCGACGACGCGCTGGAAAATTTTATTCACCCGCTGCCCATCTGTGCCGACGAGAGCTGCCACACCCGCGATAGCCTGCCGCAGCTGCGCGGGCGTTATGAGATGGTGAATATTAAGCTGGATAAAACCGGTGGCTTGACCGAAGCGCTGTTTCTGGCGCAGGAGGCCGGGGAGCTGGGGTTTGAACGTATGCTGGGCTGCATGCTCTGCACGTCGCGGGCCATTTCAGCGGCGCTCCCGCTGGTGCCGCTGGCGCGTTTCGCCGATCTGGATGGCCCGACCTGGCTGGCGGTAGATGTTGAGCCGGCGCTGCATTTCAGCACCGGGGTGCTTCATCTCTGAGCGTGCCAGCGCAGTAGATCCATCATTGCCGACAGATGCTTTTCCGTCGCTTCGTCGGCTGAGATGGGCGGAAACTCGGCGGTGATGCAGGGCAGGCCGATATCGGCACACCAGCTGCCAAAAGAGCCGGGGGTTTCGTAACCGACGCTGCCGACCAGCGGCAGGGCAAACGCGTCGGCCAGCCACTGTCCCAGCTCGCTGTGGCCGGGATCTTCAATGCAGGCCAGCGGATCGTGGAAGGAGACAACCCACGCCGGGTGGATCTGATGGATCAGCTGGCACAGTGCCTGGGTTTCCGGTTCTGAACCGGGTTTTTCGCCGGTCAGCAGTACCACATCGCGCTGTTCTGCCGCGCTATTCCAGCGATACACCGTTTCCCCTTCTTTCCAGTTTGCCGCGGGGAAGTTGCGGTTCAGATCGACGCCGCGGGCGTTGGCCCGTAGTCCCAGCTGACAGCCATCGGGATTCACCGCCAGCACGACGTGATGGCGGCGTAATTCCGGTTTCAGGGTACGCAGCGCACAGGAGAGCGTCACGATCGATGAGTTTTCATCGCCGTGGGTACCGGCAAGAATCAGGCCGCTGCGGCTGTCCGCCAGCGGGGCGGGGAACCAGAGCAGCGGCGCGCCAAGATGTGACTGACCATAGCGCTGCGTACCGGGCGGAAAGGCGCCGCGCAGGGGGCGAGGACGGGAAACGGGCATAGGGCATCCTGTTAGCAGGTTATTTTCTGCAGTGTTGTGTAAAAGCCTCCCGGAATCAAATAGTTTCCTGGGGCGGCTAAATCAGTGGACATGTCAATTTTCTATCACAAGCCGTTTGCAATTTCAGGTGATGAAACAAATAATTACCGCTCTGCCAGCTCTGGTTCTTTTATTTTAAAGGGGATCTCATGAAGTATCCTGTCACATTGACATGCGGCGCGCTGTGGTTAGCCAGCGTTTCTTCTCTTGCCTGGGCAGCGGATGTCCCCCAGGGAACCGTATTAGCCGAAAAGCAGCTGCTGGTACGGCATATTAAAGATGAACCCGCATCATTAGATCCCGCCAAAGCCGTTGGTCTGCCGGAAATTCAGGTGATTCGCGATCTTTTTGAAGGTTTAGTCAACCAGGACGCGAAAGGCAATATTATCCCAGGCGTGGCGACCCGCTGGCAGAGTAATGATAACCGCGTCTGGACATTTACGCTGCGCGATAACGCGCGCTGGTCCGATGGCTCACCGGTGACCGCAGAGGACTTTGTCTATAGCTGGCAGCGTCTGGTTGACCCGAAAACCACCTCGCCTTTTGCCTGGTTCGCCGCGCTGGCGGGGATCAGCAACGCGCAAAATATTATCGATGGTAAAGCGGCGCCGCAGACGCTGGGCGTCACCGCCGTTGATGCGCGTACCCTGCGCGTGCAGCTGGATAAACCGCTGCCGTGGTTCAGTAACCTGACGGCCAGCTTCGCCTTTTATCCGGTACAGAAAGCTAACGTAGAGAGCGGTGCTAACTGGACGCGTCCGGGCAATCTTATCGGCAACGGCGCTTACGTTTTAAAAGATCGCGTCGTTAACGAGAAACTGGTGGTCGTGCCGAACAGCCACTATTGGGATAATGCGAAAACGGTTATTCAGCAGGTGACGTTTGTTCCGATCAATCAGGAGTCCTCGGCAACGAAACGCTATCTGGCCGGCGATATTGATATCACCGAGTCTTTCCCGAAGAATCTGTATCAGAAATTGCTGAAGGATATTCCGGGCCAGGTGTATACGCCGCCGCAGCTGGGAACCTATTACTACGCCTTTAATACTCAGAAAGGTCCGACCGCCGATGAGCGCGTGCGTCTGGCGCTGAGCATGACTATCGACCGTCGTCTGATGGCGGAGAAGGTACTGGGAACCGGCGAAAAACCGGCCTGGCATTTTACGCCGGACGTGACCGCCGGGTTTGTACCGCAGCCGTCGCAGATGGAAAGCATGAGTCAGGCCGAGCTGAACGCTCAGGCCAAAGCGCTATTGCAGGCGGCAGGCTACGGTCCCGGTCGTCCGCTGCAGCTGACGCTGCTGTATAACACTTCAGAAAACCACCAGAAAATCGCGATTGCGGTTGCTTCGATGTGGAAGAAAAATCTCGGCGTGGATGTGAAGCTGCAGAATCAGGAGTGGAAAACCTATATCGATAGCCGCAACACCGGTAACTTTGATGTGATTCGCGCTTCGTGGGTAGGGGATTATAACGAACCTTCCACTTTCCTGTCGCTGCTGACCTCGACCCACAGCGGGAATATTTCCCGTTTCAACGACCCGGCCTATGACAAGATTCTGAGCCAGGCGGCACAGGAAACCTCGGATAAAGCGCGTAATGATGATTACAATGCGGCGGAAAAAATCATCATGAGCAAAGCGCCTGTTGCCCCGATCTATCAGTATACCAACGGGCGTCTGATTAAGCCGTGGCTAAAAGGGTATCCGATTAATAACCCGGAAGATGTTGCCTATAGCCGTACGATGTATATCGAGAAGCACCCATAACGCTTACCTCAGCACCATTTCATCAGGGCGCGGTTATCCGCGCCCTGATTTTTTGGCAATATTATTGGCTACGATAGTCCGTTCTGACGTTATGTCAGAGGGGGATAACTTCCTTTTTGCGCAGGCCCGTCTTTATCCTTGTCGCGGCCGCAGTATAAATGCCAGCGCACGGAGGGCTCATTTAGCGTAGCGCAGGGAATATGGTGATCGCGCCCCAAAAACTATGACTTTATTTAGCCGGCATTAAGGAATACGCTGCAGGTGCGGTGGCCGAAAAGGTAAACCGATCGACGATCGTGACTTAAGATTTTTCTTGCGTTTTTAATCCGTGGACTGAAAATCATGCTGCGTTCTTGAATATTCGATGGTTGTATAATAAAGTCAACGCAGTCTAATTGTTGCCCGTTACGGAATACTTTGTATGGTCGCTGTTATTTTAATCTTTATCGTCTGTTTTCTTTTGATTATCACCCTGTGGTCCGTATATTCTTATTAACATAATGTAAAAGGCCGATGCATTTCTGAGTCAACCTTTCTTAATGCAGAGGCAGGTAACGGTTTGATTTACTTCTTTTTTTGGCCAAACAGATTAGCAAATTTTTGCAGTTCCTGTTTGTTGGCAAGATTAAATTTAGTCATTACATTCCGTTTGTGTGAAAACACCGTTTTATAGTTCATGCTTAATTTATTGGCAATATCGGAAGTATTTAATCCAATGCTGGTGGCATAGAGAATCTTTAACTGTATCGCGGTGACCGAATTGCACTGGCAGTCAAGACATCTCCTGAGGCCGCATGATGCTGATTCATTCGTAGTTTTTATGCTGCTGACATCCAGTGCTTTTGCCATGGTCTTTTTGATATTGCCAGGTAAATCTTTTTCGTAGATAAATACAGATCCTTTAATGCAGTTGGGGAGTGGATTTTTTACCACAGGGCCCTTTTGGGAGTGAATGATGAAAATTCTGGCGGCGTCGCTTCTGTTATTCAGCGTGTCATGACATAAAGAAAATTCGCCCACCACCATCTCTGTAAAGATGATATCGGCAGTGCTGATGTTTTTTATATTGTAGTTGAAATCATAAGTAATGTTTTCATGCTCAATGATGAGATCTTCAATTAATTTCATTATGGCAAAGCGGAAGTAAATATTTTTTATATTAAGTAAGATTCTAGTCATTTAGTGTTCACAGTTAATCGTCAGGGCAAAATATGATAATGTTATATTTTTTATAAATTTTCTTTTATTCATGCATTGCAGCTAAGATATTTCACTACCATTATCTTTGCAAGCGCTGTGGCAAAAATGAGATACAGTCTTACTTTGCTAAGAAAAATCCTATTTAACAATGAATTAGCGCATTGTAATAGTTTGTTTTGTTTTATTTTAAACGAAAATCGCTGCCGCTAGTCGGCGCAGAGGCGTTGAAGAGAGAGATAGCGCTGTTTTAATAAATAAAGGCACAGCGGAAATTATCTGTATTTCATGATCTTTATGCGTCGATAGTATTATTTAGTCAATATGGGTAAAGACAGTACGGAAGGTTATTACTGCGGGTAACAATGATGTCAGAGTGTGAAATAGCATCGGTGATAAATATGTCGGAGCCCACTCCGCTCGATGCAGCGGGGGAGAATTGATCGCGCCGGAGCCTGAAAAAAGGGGGCTCTATGACGTCGCGGATGGTGTCGCGAGTACCATGTTCTTTCTCATGATAAAGGAGAGAGAATCGACAGATTAATCGCATCATTTCAGGCTGACCACGCTGCGGTAAGGTCAGAGCGACCTGAGTGAATTTGGCCGCGCTGTTTTGCTATCCCGCCGCCGGAGGGCATCTCCCTTCCCTTAATCCGACAGAGCCTCTCCCGTCGGGCGGGAAGCTCAAAGACGCTCCTGGTTCTGTGGCGTATGCGGCGATGATTTCGCGGACTGAAGCGGAAAATGGCCGCTCACTGTACCCCTGCAGGCGTACTGACAGGGGCTGCAAGTATCTTTGGTTATCGCATTTTTGTGGGCGTGCAGGAGTTCACTCAACGTCTACAGCGCATTCTCCGGGCAGGTGATATCGTCGACATACAAAAGAATGTTATCGACCGACCAGTAGCGGCGTTTTTTATCATTCAGATCGGTGACCCATTTGAACACGCCAGAGCCAGCCAGAGCGATGCAAAACTCATCGTAGCCGGACTCCCCGGCGAAATGCTTTTTTGCCGCTAATTTTATTTTGGCAAGATTGATTTTGGTACTCACGATCAACAGATCCCGGTTGCTTTTCATAGATACAACCGCATCTGTATTTGTTACGAATTTAATATTTCCAGTAGGAAGGTAGTAGATGTAATACGCGACATTATTTTGTTGTAATGCTGATAAAAATAAAGAAAAATCCAAATCGCGCCGTACACGGTCAAAGATCTGGCTTAGCAGGTCTGGCAGTTCCATCCTTCCCGTCATCCTTAATGGTTAAATACAATAAAAAACAATAAAATTTAACGATTGTAATATTTATGTAATATAACAAATCAAATTATTTGGCAGAGTGATATTACTCGAGCGAAATTATTCAGGGTAGGGGCTTAATTGTTACTTTTTATTGCGGGATAGCGATGAGAATCAACGGATTTCGATGGCTGGCGAGAGGAACCATTGTCCTGATGGCACCGAGTATGAGATGACCTGACGTTCGCAGACGATTTGTGGGAGAAGGATGCGGAGGGATGACACCGGCGGATGAACTCGGGTGGCCAGCAGCAGACCACCGAGAGGGCAAACAGCATTTTAATTTCGCGGCACGACCTGTCAGTATCAATCGTCCTTCGATGTTGATAAGGCCGTCGAATCACCATCTTGAGTAACCCACGAGAAATTAAAATCTTATTAATGCAATATTATTAATTGGATTTGCTTATGCGTAATATGGCTAAAACTCATGACCTGTGCGTTTAAAGCGACGTCAACCTTTTGACGCGATCTCGCGTTAAACGGGCCATGTCAGACTATCGAACATTAAGATAAATTCATTTTAGAAAGTTCACCGATGCGTGCCTCTCCAGTGGTGGTTTGTTATTAACGCCTTTTTTTGAACGTAAACTGCTGCTTTTTTCTGTCCTTGATATAGGAAACGAGAGAAAAAACAGCAACCAGAAGCAGTACTATAGCTAATACTAAAAAGAATAAGTTTGCCATGTGGTTTAGTCCCCGAGAAGTTCATGGATATTCTTGCTTTTATGAAAGCGAATCTACTCCAGGATTAAGAAAAATCCTAACTAAATATTTTAATGGAATGTGAAAAAAGTTTTTTTAATTCTGTTTATGCCGTTAGTGCGAGATTTTGTGCCAATCATGCCGCGATGGCGTAGCATTATATGGTTATTGATAATGGATTTTTCGCTCAAAAACATCGGATACGCTGCGGTTGGCCTGTGAGGCAGATAAGCAGGAAAAAGAGGCCGGTAGCAGGCGATATCTGATTAATAACTCACTGGAAATAGCAAGCGGGCGGCGTGGCGGGAGCTTTAGTGAAACATGAGGCAGCAGGTCTCGCGAGAGACCTGCTGAAGAGGCCTGTTTAGCACAATACGCGCGCGGATCGCGCGTGACAGCCCTCCGTGAGCGGGTAACGACGGGCTGTTCATCCATAAACGCTCACCGGACTGCTGTGCCCGAATGAGAAATAAAAACCTGTGCGGATTCCGACCGGCGTCAATCCACGTTATTGAAGTAGTCCCGCGCAACGGCTTCGACGCGCTTTGAATCAATACCCGTTTTTTCGGTAATCAACTCAATGAACTGCTTGAACTTATCGCTCATGACATTACCGCCGTCCCAATGGGCGACGTAGAATCGGCACTGATAGCGATAAAAGTGGAGGGTGGTATCTCCTAACGTGTAATACATAAGAATCTCCAGTTCAGTATGTCGGATACATCGCCGGTATGGTGGGGATAGCGATGGCCCATAACGGTCGGTTGCACAGAGACTATCCTCCTCCCAATCGGCGCAAATTTCCAGAGATGCGACTTACTCTTTGCCAATTTTCTGGTCACTTCTTCTGCCAGCGCTCGTGTTTGTGGTGGGCATCTGGCGAGTGATATCTCTTATCGTGCCGGTCGGTGACCGTAGCTTTTGCTTTATCGTCCGCCTTTTCTCGCTGCCTTGCCCTGCAGACCAGAGCCTTGCCTTATAAGCACAAAGAGTCGTCATGAAATCAGAGGGATACGCCGCCAGTACTCCGTTAGCACGCAGGCAGCCCTTGATTTCTTTCATCGATCGATAATACTGTATGCGCATACAGTATTTTGATGGTGATTATCATGCGGTTTTTCACACCTGCCGACCTACGCCAGATCGTGGCGTTGCCTTTGTTCAGCGATCTTGTGCCATGCGGCTTTCCGAGTCCGGCACAGGATTATGTCGAGCGGCGTATTGATCTGAATGAACTGATGATTCAGCACCCGAGCGCGACCTATTTTGTGAAATCCACCGGCGATTCAATGATCGACGCCGGAATTGGCGAAGGGGATTTGCTGGTGGTGGATAGCTCCCGTAAGGCTGAGCATGGCCATATCGTTATTGCCGCGGTCGATGGCGAATTTACCGTTAAGCGCCTGCAACTGCATCCCGTTGCGATGCTTAAGCCTGAAAACAGCGCCTATTCCCCGATTGTGATTGGCAGCGAAGATCGCCTGGATATTTTCGGGGTGGTGACCTACATCGTGAAGTCTGTGAGCTGATCATGTTTGCGCTATGCGATGTGAATTCGTTTTATGCCTCGTGTGAAACCGTTTTTCGCCCGGACCTGAAGGGGCGGCCCGTGGTGGTGTTATCCAATAACGACGGATGCGTTATTGCGCGTTCTGCCGAAGCGCAATCGCTGGTGAAAACCGGTGAACCGTACTTCAAACTGAAGGATCTCTTCAGGCGTCACCGGGTGGTTTGCTTCAGTAGCAACTATGAACTCTATGCGGATATGTCCAATCGGGTGATGACCACGATCGAGGAGATGTCTCCCCGCTGCGAAATATACTCTATTGATGAGATTTTTTGTGACCTCACCGGCGTGCGCAACTGTCGCGATCTGACGGAGTTTGGGCGCGAAATCAGAGCCACGGTTTTGCAACGTACGCATCTGACGGTTGGGGTGGGGATCGCTCAGACCAAAACCCTGGCCAAACTGGCGAACTATGCGGCCAAAAAATGGCAACGGCAGACCGGAGGGGTGGTCGATCTGTCAAATATTGCGCGTCAGCGGAGGCTCATGGCGGCATTAAATGTCGGTGACGTCTGGGGCGTAGGTCGGCGGATTGCGAAAAAACTGGAAGGGCTGGGCATCAGGACCGTCCTGCAGCTGGCAGACACCGATATTCGGTTTATCAGAAAGCATTTCAACGTTGTGCTGGAGAGAACCGTGCGTGAACTCCGCGGCGAGCCATGTCTTGAACTGGAAGAATTTGCTCCGATCAAACAGGAGATTATCTGCTCCCGGTCCTTCAGCCACTACATCGTGGAATATGAGGAGATGCGGCAGGCTATTTGCAGCTATGCCACACGGGCTGCGGAGAAACTGCGTAGCGAGCATCAATATTGCCGCTTTATCTCCGCGTTTGTTAAAACCTCGCCATTTGCGCACAACGAGCCGTATTACAGCAACAGCGCATCGGTAAAGCTGCTGACCCCCACCCAGGACAGTCGGGATATTATCGGCGCGGCGATGCGCTGCCTGGATGCCATCTGGAAAGATGGTCAGCGGTATCAGAAAGGGGGGGTTATGCTGGGTGACTTTTATAGTCAGGGGGTGGCGCAGCTTAACCTGTTCGATGAAAATGCGCCGCGACACAACAGCCAGAAGCTGATGGAGGTGTTGGATCGTCTGAATGCGAAAGAGGGGCGCGAAACGCTTTATTTCGCCGGACAGGGTATCCAGCCGCAGTGGCGGATGAAACGGGAAATGCTTTCGCCGAGATACACCACGCGCTATGCCGACCTGCTCACGGTTAAGTGATACTCCTCCGGTCATTACCTGTCAGCTTGTGCCAGAAGCGAACGCTGAGAAGGAGAATTTTTGCAAGGTTACGACCATTCCGGGTGACCGATAAGGGGGCCCCGGAAATGGCGTTAAAGCGGTGAAATAGCTTCTACAACATGCTGAAAGACGTAGGGGTCGGAAAGGAGCTCAAATTCTTCGTCATCTGGATAAGTAACTGCGACCTGATAGTTTTCTCCAGCAAATGCTTTCACCGACGGTAAATCCTGCCAGTAAGTCGCCAGAAAGAAGTGCTCCCGGTCGCCCTGAGTCTCCCTGCGCACAAAGGCGCCTCTGTTCCCCTCGATACTCCTTGCGTGTTCCACGCCTGTCCGCTGAAGATGATTCGCAAAACCTTCTGCGTGTTTAAGCGGGACACAACCGTGCCAGGTCCTTACAATCATTTGCTTCCCTCATTTAACGACAGAATATCACCCTACCACCTAAAGAGATCGTGATGGGCAATTTGCGGCGCAATCCGCACAATATTTATCCTGATTAAGTCGTGAGTCTCTCCTGCAGGTCCGCTCCTTGTGCCAGTAAAACGGCATGTTTCCTGGCGCTGTCTGCTGTGGGCCAGGGGAGGAGGTTGCTGATATCACAGTGAGATAATCTTCCGCGGGCGGATTAAGGTGTCATACCATGGTTATCTCTGTGCTTTTTCTGAGGGAAGAGGCATGAAGTCGCCTGATACCAAAAGAGATGGATGGAGTCACTACTCTTTCCCTTCCTGTCGGTTTTCCCCTTTGTTGGATAAGCGATGACGTAATACCTCACCGACAACGGGGGCAGCGGTAAATGCGTTTGGCCAGCCGGCGTAGAACGCTGCCTGGGTAACTATTTCTCCCGCTTCTTCAGCTGAAAGTCCATTATCCATCGCTCTGTTAAGGTGATAACCAATCTGTGCGCTCTGTCCGGATGCGATTAACGCGCTGACTGTAATCAGACTTCTGTCGCGGGGCTTAAGTGCAGGTCTTTGCCAGAGATCCAGGAATAATGGATCAGCAGTGAATTTAACCAGACCGGGAGATATGGGGCCCACATGTTTTTCAACTGTTTCTGAGCGCTGTTTTTCTGCCTCCTGGTTGAGGGGAAGCAAAACAGGAGCGGCTTCGGGAAGGGCATCCACCGTAACACTACGGCGCTCAAAAATCGCTTTGGCGACACTGACTGCCGACATCGCATTGGGCCAGCCGGCGTAGAACGCCAGATGGGTAATGATCTCTGACACCTCAGCTGGCGTAACGCCACTATCGAGTGCAACGTCTAGATAGTGTTTCAGCTCGTCAGACTGGTTACGGGCAATGAGCATGGCGATAGTCACTATGCTGCGGTCCCGCAGAGAAAGGGTACCGCGATTCCAGAGACCGTTTGTAATCGCTTCGTGGCCAAAGCGCGCCAACGCTGGTGAGACAGACTGAATGTCAGTTTCCGGAAGGACTGAGGGCTCAATTTTTTTCATCATAGCTTCACCTCTTATTTCGTTTGCGGTAGTAAAATCACAAAGCTCGCGCGACATGGCCGCCGCTGTAATCACGCGTTTAATGTTCATCCGCGTTGGTCAACGGTACGGATGGATAAGTACTGATCTACTGATTTGATTTCGCCTTTGTTACGCAGAAATACTGGTTTGACAGGAATCATTTCCTTACTGGCGCACATATGTGCCGTCTGAGTGAGATAATCCTTGAAGTGCGGCGTTTGTCTGTGCAGTTGATAATCTTCGTCACTGGCGTAAATCTCATAGAAATACCAGCGATGAATATTTTTCATATCTGTCGCGGCATACATGGCAAGCACTCCCTTCTCAACCCGGAGTGATTCCACCATTTCGGGAAAGACGATATTTTTGAACGCCGCCTGAAATTCAGGTTTTACCTCGACAACCACCAGATTATTGATGGTTCGCTCACTCTGTACGATGCGCTTATCACCCAGAAACTGTGGCGTCAGCGTGATTTTCTGTTTCTGCTCAATAATATCCGGCGCGCGGGCCGCGAATGCCTTGTACGGTTCGGCATCCAGATGTTTGCGATAGGCACTATCGTTTTCGTAGAGTTCGACCATGTATGCCTGACGCGCATTGTCACTGTGTTTCAGGGCGTACATCGCCAGTGTGCCTGCTTCATCATCAACCGAGGCAGAAATCGTTTGTCTGGCAACCTCATCAAAATGCCTGTCCCGATCGGGCCTGATGCTAATCTCAAAGATATTCATCACCGGTGTGTCCGGATTTTTTGCCAGGACAGGGCTGCTTATTAGCATGCAAATTAAAAGCATGAGACTATTGTTCACGACAATCCTTTTACTGAAATTTATGTGTACGTTTCGATCAATGACTGTTTAAGATGCCCGATCAACTGATGTTGACGGGAAGGCACCCGATTGCGACTGGCGCTCTCTACCGCTGTTTTGAGAATCATCTATTCCTCCGAATGGCATCTCATAACGGTGAATAAAGACTACCGCGTCCAGACCTGCTTAACGTCTTTCGTTCGTGGTGCGTTTTGCGCCATGAGCCCCGTCAGAACGTGCGGCTGATAGGTGTCTTCCAGAAACCGGATCTCCTCCGGGCTCAGTTGAAGGTTCACGGCATTTACCGCGCCGTCGACATGATCTTTTTTCGTCGCCCCTACGACAGGGGAGGTGACTTTTGTCAGCAGCCAGGCGAGTGAGATTTCCGCCATGGACACCTGATGCCGTAAGTCACTTTTACCGAGCCGGATATACTGCATCGTTATTCTCCCTCCGGATTATTTACGGATGACCTTGAGCCGATCGATAAGCCTTGAAGCGTGCTCCCGGGCAAGAATTTTTTGCCGGGTGATTTTCTCGGCATCCCTGTCGGCGTAGCTGATACCGCAGGTATAAACCGGTGACAGCATGTCAAGATTGCATAGCCTTGCCGTTGTCTTGAACGGAATGAGGTACTCCTCAATGGTGTGGCTAAAGAAACCGTCAGCGGTATACAGCTCCTGTGGAGCCCCCGTTGTGAAGGAGAGGAGCAACTTTTTACCGCCCAGTTTCGCCGTTGAGCCATGCGCGAAGCCGTGAATAAAGACCTCGTCCAGCCACTGTTTCATCAACCCCGGGAGCCCATACCAGGAAAAAGGGAACTGCCAGACAATCACATCGGCCTTGAGCAGACTTTCCTGCTCCGCAGCGATGTTGAATTTGCCGTCCGGATAGAGCCAGTCCAGACGACGAATTTCAGCGTCGGGCAGGGCGGTGGCCACCTCGTCAAGTATGGTGGCGTTGGCGACGGAATGGATAAGCGCTGGATGTCCGGAAACAATAAGGATATTTTTCATTTCAATAGGTTAAACAGTGTTGATCGATATTTAGCCCAGTATAGAGTTACAGTATTATTTTTTTTAGAGCAGTAAAGACTCAATCACTTTTAGGCAAAATCTAATAATCGACTCTGGCATCAAATCGCGTTCCTCCACTATGAACACGGTGAACCACGTGGTAATCGCTCAACTGCAGTTCGTTCATGCGCGTTATTCATGCCAGACGGTCTGGGTGTTGTTTAAACCATCGGTTTTTCCCAGGCCCCGCGCGTATCCACGCCGGTCTCTGCGGCAAGCTGTTCCAGTAAGGAGATTTCCTCTTCGTGCTGGCGAATGTCAGCAGCGCCAGCCGCATCCAGAACGTGATGGACTTTAGTCGCCCCAATGAGTGGAAGAGTACCTTTCGCGAGAGCCCACGCGATGGCTATTTGTGCAACGCTGGCATTCCTCTCTGCCCCCACTCTTTTCATGGCGGCGGTCAATTATTGGTAAAGGCAGCTACGTTTTTCCCTTTTACCAGGTATTCCCCGCGACTGAGTTTCGCGTCAACCAGTGCCGCAGGCCCGTGGCAGACGGCTGAGACAATCCCATGACTTTCATACACTTCGCGGATGATGCGCTGGGCATCCGGGCTGTCGCGGAAATCCCACATGGTGCCATGCCCGCCTGCAAAGAAAACGGCGCTGTAATTGGCTCCGTTCAGCTCAGATAACGCAGGCGTCGACGCCAGGCGCTGCTGAAAATCGGTTTCGTTCCAGAACCAGGCATTGACCGGATCGCTGAGGTCAAATCCATCGATCGGCGGTTGTCCCCCGCGAATGCGGGCGATCGTCGTTTTCAGTCCGGCGTCTTCCAGAACTTTGAGCGGATGCGTCAGCTCTGCCAGGAAGAAACCGGTCGGTACACCAGATGCGCCTTTAATGGGATGGCTGGAAACGACACACAGCACGGGTTTATCAGCAGGTTTCATATCAGATCTCACTTTTGATTTCTAAATTCAGCGGCGAAGAGATTTTCCCAGTTAATAAAGGAGCCAAGCGGAATGCACTCGAAGCTTAATAACCCCGCTTTTGCCAGCGGGAATTCGGCCATTATCCTCATTGCTTCATCGACAGACTCACATTCAAGAAAAATAGCGACCCCGGGTCTGTCCTGACGAAAGTAGATGTCGCGGATGAAGCCGGATTTATACAGTCCCCAGGCGTGCAAGGCTTCAGCGGTAAGGTGTGGCGCATATTTTTCCAGCGATGCGCCAGCGGCGGGGATATCCAGACATAAAATTCGCATCATAGTCTCCTGAACTCAGGTCATTGTGAAAAGAGACTAGAGTATAAAAGCCGAATTCCAGGGAGATTAGAGGGTCATTGACTTAAGCATATTTAGACTGTACTTAATAATCATGCCGGGAATGCTTAAGGAAAGTGCTATGAATAACGCCCTTTATAATCAGATACGCATCTTTCAGAGTATTGCACGTGAAGGCAATATTTCGGCCGCCGCGAGGAAACTTGAAATCACGCCGCCATCCGTCAGCAATGCGCTTAAGTTGCTGGAAGAGCATATCGGCCATCCGCTTTTTTTGCGCACGACTCGTCGTATTGAGTTGACGGAAACTGGACAGCTGTTGCTGGAGCAGACCGCCGCCGCAGTGGATTCGCTGGAAAAATCACTGGAAAGCATTCGCGACCAGAACCAGGAGCCCTCTGGTGTGGTGAGAATAACGCTTTCGCGTTTTGCCTACCTGTTAATTCTTAAACCGGCAATGGCGGCGTTCTGTCAGCAATATCCGGGTATACAGCTGGAAATTTCGGTTTTCGACGGTACCGTGAATATTATCGAAGAGCGTTTTGACCTGGGGATTCGTTTTGGCGATATTCTGGAAGGTGGGGTAGTTGCACGGCCGTTAATGAAACCGTTTCGTGAAGGGTTATATGCATCCTCGGCGTATCTCGCCGGGCATGGGACGCCTGAGTCGCCGGCAGATCTCAGTCATCATCAACTGATCGGTTACCGTTTTATCACTAACAACCGCATCCTTCCGCTAATCCTGAACGATCGCGGAGAGCAGTTGACCGTCGAGATGTCTGGGCAGTTAATCAGCAACGATATTGAGGTTATGGCCGACGGAATCCGCAACGGGCTGGGGATTGGACGCTTGTTTGAACCCATCTGGCGGTTACAGCCCGATCGGGAGCAATTTATACCCGTGATGGAGAGCTACTGGAAAACCTATCCGCCAGTGTATCTCTATTACCCAAAAAACGCGGGAAAAACGAAAAGAGTAAAGGCCCTGATTGATTTTCTGGTAGCCGCTACGGGGCGATAAAATATGACACAGCGTTATGTATGAACCGCTGTCTGGAGGGGGAGGTCACATTCTCAAGGGCCTGACCTCCCGTACGAACTAAATCAGAAGGCGAAGCCCGGTCGGCCGCTGCCGACGGCTTGGATAGTCGAAAAAACCTTCCTGCAGCGGTGACTATTTCGTAAGAAACAGAGTGAGTCGTCTATCCTTATATAGGGTGCAACAAATGGCTTCGGAAAAGACACCCGTCCCGCCCAATACGGCCACAAGGTCAGTTTCAGCCTGGTTGACCGTCCCCGATCCAGGCACAATCATGTCCCTCTTGTTTAAGAGTTGCGTTGTATCGACCCGCAGAACCCGCAGCCAGAAGCAGGTACTTATCATATGGCCCTTAATTTGTCTTCCAACCTATCGTACTGATGATGGCGCAATTTGCCACAATTATGGCGCATTCAGAATGCTGCCTTCAGGTTTTCAAGGGTATGCTATCAACTCTATCCCGGTAGATTATTCACGTCAGGACCCAGAAAATGGCACGTAACCGTACTTTTTCTCTCAATATTGGCTGGAGAACATTGCTCAAAGACGTCGGGCTTACGCCACCAGATATATTGCGAAAAGCACAGCTACCAGACGATACCTTTTCCAGGGCTGAAAATGGCCTCGATGCAGAAGAATACATTCGCTTGTGGCATGCAATCGAAACAGGAATGAGTAATCCTGCTTTTCCCTTACCTCTTGTCGAAAAAGTTTCGGCTGAAGTATTCGATCCACCGCTTTTCGCCGCACTGTGCAGCGCTAATATGGTGCAGGCCGTACAGCGACTGGCAAGATATAAGCAGCTCATCGCGCCAATGGTACTGGAGACGGCAGTCGATCATAACGGTATGCTGACCGTTTCACCTCGATGGTTGTCATCCGCGAACATCCCGACGTCGCTACAGATAGCTGAACTGGCTTTCTTACTGCAACTGGCGCGACTTGCAACACGGGAACCAATCAGAGCATTAAAAGTCCAGCTCCCACGGCTGCCCACCGGAGCACAGGCTGGCCACTTTACCCGATTCTTCGGTACCGCCATAGCGCATGGTGAATCGCCGGCCATTAGCTTTTCCTCCGCTGACGCTTTGCGGCCTTTTTTGACGCTAAATGAAGGAATGTGGCAGGTTTTTGAGCCCGAGCTGAGACGACGTCTCAGCCAGCTGGATGCAACGGCTTCAACCGCTGATCGCGTGCGTGCGGTACTTCTGGAGCTGTTACCGGGTAACGACGCTACCATTGAGAAAACCGCAGCGCGCCTGGGGATGAGTAAGCGCACGCTGCAGCGCAGGCTTGAAAATGAGGGGGGGAATTTCCGCTCTCTCATCAATTCCTGCCGGGAAAATCTGGCACGCCACTATCTGTGCAACACCAGTTTATCCGGTTACGAAATCGCATTTCTGCTTGGTTTTGAAGATCCTAATTCATTCTACCGCGCGTTTATGACCTGGACAGGCCAGACCCCTGAAACGGTCAGGGAAGCCATGCGTTTTAATTAAAAGAGACACCATAACGATGCCAGAAAATAATCGAGTGGTATTACTTGCAGGTGCCACAGGCCTGGTCGGTGGACAGTTACTGCAACTCCTGCAGAATGATCCGGGGGTGTCGTGCATACATGTCCTGAGTCGTAAGCCAATCAGAGTCAGCCATCCGAAGTTGCAGGTCCATATTGTTGATTTTACCTCATTGCCACAGCTTCCTTCTGTGGATGAGGCCTACCTTGCTCTGGGGACAACCATGAAAGTCGCCGGCAGTAAGGCGGCGTTCCGCGCAGTGGATTTTAACGCGAATCTGGCCGTTGCACAGGCAGCTATACGGGCCGGGGCCAGCCGTATTGGGCTGGTCAGCGCTGGCGGAGCGAACGTCAAGTCATCGATGTTTTATACCCGCGTTAAGGGGGAACTGGAAGAGGCGCTCAGAGCTTTGACGTTAACCACGCTGGTCATTGCACGCCCCTCTTTGCTACTTGATTATCGTTCCGGGCTGGGGCAGCCAGTTCGCCTCGGTGAGATAATCTCCATACCGATAGCCCGGCTGTTATCTCCCGTTCTTCCTGGGGCTTACAAACCCGTAAAGGCTCTGGTTGTTGCCCGGGCGCTGACGCAAAAAGTTCCCGTCAGTAAAGGTGTTGTTGTTCTGTCTTCTGTTCAGTTGATCAAATCGGGAACCGGGTCAGCGTGAAATGACAGCGCGCAGACCCTATCGAGATTTGGCCATGCTGTTGATGGCCAGTTTACTCGTCGCCTGCTGTAGCATTGAACGCCCCGCCAGGATCTGTCTTTCAGGTTGTCGGCTAAAAGACGTTCATCTGCAGAATTCAGATGTTGCTGCCTCCCGCGAACCCGGCGGTAAAACCCGCGGGTATTAACGAGCCTGAAGAACGTGAAACTGCATGGCTGCTGGGTTACCGACCTCTCGTCGAAAAACTGCCGCTCATCAGGTCGGCGTTACGGTGTATCTGATAAAAGCACACTTCCTGCGCCGTATGGCACCTTTAGCAAGCACTCTGGCGCATAGCGCAAGATAGATAAGTCATCTGTTCAGGCAAACTGGACGCAGTTCATTCATTGAGGTGTCTATGTTTACTCAGGAAAAGAAAACCGCGCTGGTCACTGGCGCTTCATCAGGTATGGGCAAGGCTATTGCTCGCCGTCTGATTCAGGATGGTTATCAGGTGTACGTTGCCGCCCGTCATGTTGAAAAGATGGCGGACCTGGCCAGTCTTGGTGCACAGCCTCTGCGGATGGATATTTCACTCGACGCGGAGATTGTCTCCGGCGTGGAGACCATTCTGGCTCAGACCGGAGGTGTTGATGTACTGGTCAATAATGCCGGTTTTGGCCTCTATGGGCCCGTAGAAGAGATAGATATTGAAGAAGCGCGCTATCAGTTTGAGGTCAATCTGTTCGGTGCCGCACGGCTCACGCAGTTGCTGCTCCCTGGGATGAGGGCCAGACGCTCCGGGCATATTGTCAATATCACTTCCATGGGCGGAAAGATGTACAGCATTCTGGGGGCCTGGTACCACGCAACTAAACATGCACTGGAAGGCTGGTCAGACTGCCTCAGACTGGAAGTCGCTGAGTTCGGGATCAAGGTTGTTATTGTTGAGCCGGGCGTGATAGAGACAGGTTTTGGTGATGCCGCCAGTGACACGATTGTCAGACGTTCGGCCAGCGGGCCTTATGGCCACCTGGTGAAAATGGTGGCCATGTCGATAAAAAAAACGTACGGGCAGGGGACAGGCAGCTCTCCGGAGGTCATTGCGGAAGTGGTGTCACGTGCGGTTTATAACCGTAAACCGCGAACGCGGTATGCGGCCGGTAAATTTGCAAAAATGCTCATTCGCATGCGCGTCTGGCTGGGCGATCGTATATTCGACCGTATTATTCTCAGTCAAACCCGCTGACATACCATTAGCCTGGTAACAGGCTCATCACATGAGGGAAAACCATGATAGTGAATATCGGATTCATCACAGGTGCAGCTCATGGGTTAGGACATATATGGGCTGAGGCGCGTTGGCACCATAGGTTATGAGCCTCGTTCAGAACAAGACGCTGCTGGAGTAAAAAGGCCTGCAGCTGCTGGTGCTGGAATAAATTTCTGTTTGCGTGATATTAAAAAATTTGCGTGGTTCAAGCCGTTGTTATTATTTTATTCTTTTAGCGTGTCGATACCTTAATGGTGGCAGTTTATAATTTTTAGAAAAAATGCGTGTAAAGGTCTGCTGTGAGTCAAATCCATATTTATAGGCTATGCTGATCACGGGTTCATCTGTCTCAATAAGATCTTTTGCCGCCAGACTGAGTTTCTTATCTCTGATATATTTCCCCAGGCTCACTGCTTTTACCTGTACAAAAACCCGCTGAAGATGCCACCTGGAATATCCTGCCCGCGCAGCAACATCCTCAATCCTCAGCGGTTTGTGTAAGTTTGAATCAATCCATTGGGTTATCTCATCGATGATGTCTTCTGTTCTGAACATAAATCGATGCTCATAATAAAAGGTTTATGAAACATCCTTTACAGGATGCTAATGATTCATTTATAGATTTCAGCCACTCCGTGTAGCCTGTTATTTCCGGTCGCGGACAGGATTTTGAATGACGTGGCACCTTGCTCATCGGCCTTACGAGAAAGCGCAGTCGATAACTCATCAAGCGTAAGGGCATTGCTGGCTGAGACCACACCTATTTTTTCTTTGCCATCTGCATGATTAAGTTCCTGAGCTGCAGATGCGGCATTCACAGCAATAAATCCCATGAACAATAGCGTAATAAGTCGTGCTTTCATATTCTATACCTCTTTTAAATAATAGGGTTGAAACTGGACTTCTGTCAGGAGGAAGGCCCTCCGTCTTGATAGTTAAATATACCGATCTAAGCTGTCATCAGGCTGACCGCGATATGACAAAATTGTCAGGTTTTTAGCTTAGCTGGAATACAGTTCAGCTCGTGAATAATGCACTCAGGCTCTTCACTGAGGGGCATATTGTCCATATCCAGAATCCCATCATTTTTTTGGCGATGATCCGTCCGCAGAGCTGCAAACAGAGGGGTGAGATCCTGCTGCGCTTCCCCTCGTTCTGCCACCAGCTCGAACGTTTTATTTTTTGCCGCATCGTTGCTCAGGGCGCTGACCAGAACCCGGGCGATTTGCTCTCGGGATATCACGCCATCTTCCGGCGTTCCCGTATGGCGTCGATCGCCCTGCAGCATAACGATTCTGTGCTCATCATCCTTGTTGTAATCAAACCAACCGGGCCTGACGATGGTGTAGGGATGGCCGCTCGCCCTGACCAGACGTTCGGCTCGTCTTTTCCAGTCATGAACCTCAGTACGTTGATTCCAGGCGCTGAGCCGTTCAGTCACGCCAATCGTGGTCATTAAGCTGATGCGAACAGGGGTATCCTTGAAGATGCGCAAAATGTTACGCACACCGCCGTAATCTATCGCTCTGGCACCAATACGACCCTGGCCATCGGAACCGAGCGTGAAGATGACCGCAGCAATATCTTTCGGTAAATCGGTGAGGGTTTCGGGCATGGAAACATCGCCGTAAAAAACATCCGTTCCACGAGGAAGCCATTTTACTTTGTGCTTATTTCTGACCAGCGCCACGGGGTGATGGCCCATTTCAATAGCGGTATTCACGACATGAAGACCAATACTTCCTGTCGCTCCGGCAACGAGTATTTTCATGATAAACCTTCTGATAATTCAGATTTATTTTCGATATGGCCAGAATATCAATTATCATTATTGTCAGTAATGGGGCACAAATGATTGTGTCTATGAACACCCTTCATGAGTGCGCTGCGAAGGGAATGCCTCTATAAGGAAATCGCCAATGCTGAAAGAAAACTTCAACGAACTGCAAATCTTTCTTGTGGTCGCAAGAGAGCGGAGTTTTACCAAAGCAGCGGGCAAACTGGGTGTTTCTCAGTCCGCACTCAGTCATGCGATGAAAGCGCTGGAGGAAAGGCTAAATATCCGCCTTCTGACCCGTACGACCCGAAGCGTTGCCCCTACGGAAGCCGGTGAGCGAATTATTGCCTGTCTTGAACCCCGTATTGCCGATCTTGAGCAGGAGCTGGAAGCGCTTGTGCAACTGAACGGCACCGCCTCCGGTAATATCCGTTTATCCGCCGGGGAGCATGCCGCGCGAAGTCTGGTATGGCCGAAGTTAAAACCTTTCCTCAGGGAATATCCGGAAATTAATCTTGAGCTGGTGGTCGATAACGGCTTTGTCGATATTGTTGAGGGGCGTTTTGATGCCGGGATCCGCCTGGGCGAAAGCGTGGATAAAGACATGATCGCCGTAAAGATTGGGCCGGATATGCGCATGGCTGTGGTGGGTGCACCGTCCTATTTTGCCGCTAACCCCGTGCCTGACACGCCTCACGAGCTACAAAATCATCGCTGCATCAATATGCGCCTGCCGACGGCCGGCGGGCTTTACCACTGGGAGTTTGAGAGGGAAGGGAAACCGTTACGGGTCAGAGTGGAAGGGCAGGTAACGTTTAATCTGCAGGCGGAAAGGATTGATGCGGCGTTATCCGGTTTTGGCCTCGCCTGTATACCTGAAGACAGAGTGCAGGAATATATAAAGTCAGGAGAGCTGATTCAGGTTCTGCAGGAGTGGTGTCCGTCTTTCCCCGGATATTATCTTTACTACCCCAGTCGTAAGCAGCATCCGCCCGCTTTTGCGCTGATGATCGATGCCCTTCGCTACGCGGAATAACGGGTCCGCCATTCGCCGGGGGACCCGTCCGGGTATTGATTAACGGCCTACGCGAGCCTGGTGCTCAGGAGAGTAACGCTCGCCGACGATTTTAATCGTTTCCAGCGCCTGGGTTATCTGCCGCAAGTCATCCGGTGAAAGAACGATGTTGGCAGCGCCGAGGTTTTCCTCCAGCCGGTGTAGTTTGGTGGTGCCCGGGATGGGAACAATCCACGGTTTTTGTGCCAGCAGCCATGCCAGTGCGATTTGCGCAGATGTGACGCCTTTGCCGGCCGCCAGTTCACCCAACAACGAAACCAGCTTTTCATTGGCTTCAATGGCTTGTTCGGCGAAGCGCGGCACGGTACTGCGGTAATCATCCTTACCGAAAGTGGTTCCTGGCTTAATCGATCCCGTCAGGAAGCCTTTGCCTAATGGGCTAAAGGGCACAAAACCAATACCCAGTTCCTCCAGCAACGGCAGGATCTCCTGCTCAGGTTCGCGCCACCACATGGAGTACTCACTTTGCAGGGCCGTGACCGGTTGTACCGCATGCGCACGACGGATAGTTTGCGCGCCCGCTTCGGACAAACCGAAATGTTTGACTTTGCCTTCCGCTATCAGGTCTTTCACCGTTCCCGCAACATCTTCAATGGGGACATCCGGGTCGACACGGTGTTGATACAGCAGATCAATGACATCCGTCTTAAGACGGCGTAATGATCCTTCAACCGCTTCACGGATATGCGCCGGGCGGCTGTTTAAAATCTGCTGCTTGTTGTCCGCACCGAAGGTAAAACCAAATTTGGTGGCGATGACCACACGATCGCGAAACGGTTTTAAGGCTTCACCGACAACCTCTTCATTAAGATATGGGCCATACACTTCGGCGGTATCAAAGAACGTGACGCCACGTTCAACCGCTGCGCGAATGAGCTCGATAGCCTGACGGGTATCGGTCGCCGGGCCGTAGCCGTGGCTTAAGCCCATGCAACCGAGTCCAGGGGCGGAGACTTCGAGTCCGGATTGACCCAGATAACGTTTTTGCATTGAATGAATACCTCTTCTTATTGCGCCTTAAACATCAAGTTTGCGACCGGTCAGCCATTCCACCATCGCCGGATCGCGGTGAGAGAAGAAGGCGCTGGTGGCGGTGTCGAGGGCGGCAATCTGCAGCATATCTTCACCACTGAGTTCAAAATCGAGAATGTTGATGTTCTCTTCCATGCGCTCTTTTCGCACCGATTTGGCCAGTGAAACGATGCCTCGCTGGAAGATCCACCGCAGTACAACCTGGCCCACGCTTTTGCCGTACTTCTGACCAATCGCCGTTAACACCGGATGCTGGAACAGGCCATTTTTACCTTCTGCAAACGGTGCCCAGGCTTCCGGCTGAATGCCACGGCTTTGATTCCATGGAACGGCCTGCAGCTGCTGGTTGAAGGGGTTAACTTCAATCTGGTTTACCGCCGGGACAACGTGGTTGAAGGCGATAAGGTCGGCCAGTCGGTCAGGATGGAAGTTGCTGACGCCAATGGCGCGAATTTTGCCGGCCTGTTGCAATTCCTCCATGGCCCGCCAGGCCCCATGGACATCACCGTAAGGCTGATGAATCAGGTACAGGTCAACGTAGTCAAGTTGCAGCCGATTCAGGGAACGTTCGAACTGTGCTTTAGCGCCTTCGTAGTGGGTATCCTGCAGCCACAGTTTGGTTGTGACAAAGAGTTCGTGACGTGCGATACCGGTCTGTTTCAGCGCATTCCCGACCTGGGTTTCATTCTGGTAAGACGCGGCGGTATCGATCAGGCGGTATCCCGTATCGATGGCATCAATAACGGCTCTTTCGCATTCAGCGGCATCAGACATCTGAAACACACCAAAGCCCAGCAGGGGCATTTCAATACCGTTGTTCAGTTTTACAGTTTGCATGACGTTATCCTTCAGCTGTTGTGTGGGAAAAGCATAACGCAAACGGATTTATTCGATTAGATGGGGTAATTCGCTAGGGTTTATTAGATTTGCTCATTAATTTTGAGAGGATAAGACGGTCGGCTTTGTGCTGAGGGGCTTTTAGTTGCTCTGAATTGACTGAAGCACATGGCTAAATGAAAAGGTCAGTAGCAGAAAGTTTTAATGCTTTAATCTGTTGATTTAAATAAGCATTTAATCAATTTCTTGTCACCTTGATTGATAATGAGTAAATGCTTTTTTGTGAGCTCAGGCGCAAATCTCAACGGCATAGGTTGCGTTATTTGTTTGGTCGGATGTAACGTTAGGACAAGTTGAATATAGTTGTACATAGACAAGTATACCTGTCACTTGTGTGAATCCTTGAACATTGACAGTCATTATGAGGCCAAGTGTTATGTCGTTAAATTCAAGACTTGAACCCGAACTCATTCTCCTGAATGAGGCTCCCCAGAACAGAAATATCCTGTTCAGTTCTGTGAGTAAGTTATTGCTTTCAAAGAACTATGTAGAGTCAAGCTACCCGGAGGCATTGATTGCCCGGGAAGAAAATCATCCAACGGCAATGCAGTTGGAAAGAATGGGGGTCGCTATCCCTCATGTTGATGTCGAGCATATCCGGGAAGAAAAACTAGTCGTGGTAACCTGCCCTGAGGGGATCGTATTTAATCAGGCAGAAGATCCCGACTGTACTATGAAAGTAAATGTCATCTTCTTTTTACTGCTCAAAGAAAAAGATGCGCACCTCGAATTTCTGATGAAGCTAATTTCGCTTTTTCAGCGCAGCAATGAAATGGATAAAATCCTTTGGGCGAAATCAAAGGATGATGTTATGGAGCTTTTAGCAAAGAATCTGTATTAAACCATCTTAACGTTTGTTCTTATTACCTCGTTATTCTTATTACTATATCTGGAGTCTGAAATGAACAAGAAAATTATCTTCGCCTGTACCAGCGGTATTGCGACTTCTGCGGTAGCAACTGAAAAAGTGGTTCAGTACTGTAAAAGCCAGGGTATTAACGTTGAGCCTATTCAGTCCAATATCGGCACGATTGGCAAACAGGATGGGATGGCGGATCTCATTATCGTGACATCTGCGGTTAAGACGGAACTGAATACCCCGGTCCTGAATGGCCTTCCTTTGCTGACCGGATTTGGCGAAGAAGAATTACTGGAAAAAATCGTAGCCATCCTTAAAAAATAAAGGTGAGCATGATGGATAAAGTATTTTCCGCCGTCCAGTATATTCTGGGGCTCGGTCCGACGATCATGTTGCCGATAATTATATTTATCATGGCAATGTGTCTTCAGACCGGTTTTAGTCGGGCATTACGCTCGGCTCTGACCATCGGTATGGGCTTCATCGGCATCTTTCTGGTCTTTGGTTTACTGGTCGACAGCCTGGGTCCGGCAGCTAAGGAAATGGTCAGTCACACTGGGATCGATTTACCGGTTGTTGACCTTGGCTGGACACCGCTTGCTGCTATTGCCTGGGCTTCTCAGGTCGCACCATTCGTTGTGCCGATGACTATCGGTATTAACGTACTGATGCTGACCCTGAACTGGACTAAGACAGTCGATATTGATGTCTGGAACTTCTGGCATTTCTCGATGGTCGGCGCCATGGTTTACGGGGTAACCGGTAACTTCTTCTTTGGTCTGCTGATTGCAGGTGTTACCGCAGCGATTACGTTCGTGATGGCTGACTGGTGTGCACCGATGATCCAGAAGTATTTCAATCTGCCGGGAATTTCCTTGCCAACACTGTCATCGGTTATTTTCTTTCCGATCGGCGTGCTGGGGAATATGGTGCTCGATAAAATCCCGGGTATTAACAAACTTAACGCTGATCCGGATCAGATCCAGAAACGCTTTGGCGTCTTTGGCGAGCCGATGATGTTAGGGGTGATTCTGGGAGCAGGGATTGGCCTGCTGGCGGAATATGATGTTAAAGGCGTTCTTAACCTGGCGATGAGTCTTGGTGCGGTGATGCTGATTATGCCCCGCATGGTTAAGCTGCTGATGGAAGGTCTGCTACCGTTGTCGGACGCCGTGCGTAGCTTCCTGAAGAAACGGTATCCTGACCGCCACGATCTGTATATTGGTCTGGATATCGCGGTTGCGGTGGGGCATCCGTCCGTGTTGTCGACAGCACTGCTGCTGATTCCGGTTGGTGTACTCCTGGCAGTAGTTCTGCCGGGTAACCGCTTGCTGCCACTGGGTGACCTGGCGAACATCTGGGTACCGATCTCCATGGTGGTACTGGCCTGTCGCGGCAATATTGTCAGGGCGTTCATCATTGGCATTCCATGCCTGGCGGTGAACCTGTATGTGGCTTCGGCAGCAGCGCCTATCCTGACCAAAATTGCACGGGATATGAACTTCCCGCTGAAAACGGATGGTGAAATCTCCAGCTTACTGGATGGTGGTAACCCGTATCGTTTCTGGGCAGTTAAAATCTTTGAAGGAAATACCATTGCCCTGGTGCTTATTCCTGTCATCTTCCTGCTGTGCCTGTGGCTATATCGTGTCACTAAAAAACAACTGAAAGCAGAAGAAGTAGCAGAAAATGAAGCCGCTTCGGCTGATATTCCGCTAGCAAAATAATCCTGTCTATTCAAAAGCAGAGGGAACTGCTTTTGAATTAAACAAACGTTGTCCCTTGCAAAAAAAAGGGGAGAGTGATGTATACGATCGGAATCGATGTGGGTACGACCAATTGTAAGGTGTGTTTGTTCGCTATTCCTTCTTTGGAATTAATGAATCAGTACAGTTTCAGAACGCCTAAAATTGTTGACGGAGAAAATACTGATTTTGATGTCCGCCTCATCTGGGAAGGGGTCATCCATGGCCTCAGAACAATAACCAATATTCTGGATGATGCAGAGCAAATCAGCGCCGTAGCGGTCGCCAGTGTGGGAGAAGCCGGCGTTCTGCTTGATGATAACGATAATGTCGTTGGTCCGGTACTGACCTGGTATGACACGCGGCCTAAACAACAGCTGGAAAAGATTATTTCCGCCATGGATATCGAACATATCTATGAAATAACCGGTATCCCTGCACATTCAAATTACAGCATCAATAAAATTAAATGGTTGCAGGATAATATCAGCAATGCCCATGAAGGCCGGAAATGGTTATGCCTGGCGGAATATATTGCCTTTAAATTATCTGGGGTGAAACGTTCGGAATACTCCCTGGCTTCACGAACGATGGCATTAAATATTACTGAGATGAACTGGGATAAGCAGCTCATTACTGCTGCTGAACTTTCCCCTTCGTTATTTAGTCCGCTGGTCCAGGCCGGGGAAGCGATTGGTACCGTCGCGCCAGATGTCTCTGAACTGACCGGACTGACGGCGGACACGCGCGTCGCCATCGCCGGGCATGACCATATGTGCGGTTCCGTGGCCGTCGGATTGACCAGTGAAGATCAGATCCTGAATTCCACAGGAACAACAGAGGGATTGCTGGTGGTGACTGAAGCAGTCAACAACACTGAACGGTTCTTTCGTGCCCGGGTGTCAAATGGCATGCATGTGCTTCCAGGGCTCCATTCTCTGTATGCCTCACTGCCTTCTGCCGGGTATGCCATTGAATGGTTCAGAAACCTCTTCGAGCTCGATATGCCCGCGTTCCTGAGAATGGTGGATACGCTTCGCCACGAGCAGGACATGGCTGTGGCTGGCGCGCTTGACGGTATCTTCATTCCCCATCTGCGGGGCAGCGGACCTCCGGACAGAAACACCTGGTCCCGGGCATTAGTTTACGGTCTTGATGATAAGTCCCGACCGGAAGATGTTCTGCGCTTTGTGTTCCAGGGGTTGTGCTTTGAACTACGAAACCTGCTGGATTTATACGAAACGCTGATCGGAAAAAATTATCCGGTCGTGAATGTGATTGGGGCCGCCTGCAAAAACCCGTACTGGTTGCAGCTTAAGGCCAATATTCTTAACCGAGAAATAGTGGCCTGTAATGTCAATGAGGCCGTGAGCAAAGGGGCTGCCATGCTGGCAGCGAAAGCTGCAGGTGTGGACGTGGAATCTCTTCCCGGAACAGCTGAAGAACAGACCCGACGCTACCTGCCGGAGAGTGATGCCGTGATGCACTATCAGGCAATTTACACTCAGGTCTATAAGCCGCTTTATGAATCCAAGATGCGTACTGAGCGTCTCTGTAATGGAGTTAACTAATGAAAGCCAGCGTTTACTACAGTAAAAATGATATTCGGTATGAAGATGTCGAGGTGCCAGAAATTGGCGACGGCGACATGCTCATCAAAATGCACTCCTGTGGCTTGTGCGGTACCGATATTCATAAAGCGCAGCACCAGACGGTGACCGGCCCGGTGATCCTCGGCCATGAAGTGTCGGGGGAAGTGGTGAAAGTCGGTAAGGATGTTACCCGCTACCGGGTAGGTGAACGGGTGGTAACCGCCATTCATGTTCCCTGTTTTAACTGCCATTACTGTGATCGAGGGTTCTTCACTCTGTGCGATCAGTTCAAGAAAACTAATCTGGAACCTGGCGGGTTCAGTGAGTTTATTCGTATCCCACGCCTGCACGTTGAACATCTGACGCACCGGATAATCGACGGTCTTGACTGGGATCGGGCGGCAATGATCGAGCCTGTCGCCTGTTGTCTGCATGGCCTGAAATCATCCAATATCCATCCGAAAGATACGGTGCTGGTTCTGGGCTCCGGTACCATTGGCCTGGTCAGCGCACAACTGGCGGCATTGAAAGGCGCCTCGACGGTAATTGTATCCGACCTTTCCCGGTTTAAGCGTGAACTGGCGCTGAAGGTGGGGGTTACCCACGCGATCGATCCGGCAAACGAAGATGTCGAAACCCGGGTAGCAGAAATTACCCAAGGGAAAGGTCCGGATGTGGTGATTATCGCCGCCGGGGTCTCGTCCCTGGTTTCTCAGGCCGTCAATGTTGTACGCCGCGGGGGGAGAATTGTTGTGTTCTCACCATTTGATAAAAATCCGGTTGTGGAAATTGATGCCAGCAGACTGTTCCGGGATGAAATTTCAATCGTGGGCACCTATTCACTAACGCCTTATGACATGAAAGAAGCGATTGAGATTGTGGAAAAAAACAAAATCAATACGAAAGACATGATCACCCATACCTGGCCCTTGTCCCGTATGGCTGAGGCGATTGAGTTTGCTTCCAATCCGGATAATGACGTTCTGAAAGTCATTATTAAAGCTGACGTATGACGGATGCGCCTCCGTATTTCTGTACGGAGGCCTCTGCAGAATGGAAAGCGTTGCCGTGCGGACATCTGTATGTTGGGCTGAAACTGTGAAGTTGGTCATATAGTTAAATTTTTAAAAACGCTGTATCATCATGAGTTGTTCATACTTGTATACAGATGATCTACACACAGGAGAAGCATCACATGAGTACCATACTGCAAGACTCTGAAATTCCATTATATATGCAGGTTTCTGAATGGATCCGCGGGAAAATCTATAAGGGTGAGCTGGGTAAGGGGGATCGGATCCCTTCCGAAAATCAGATCATGGAAATACTTCAGGTTAGCCGAGGCACGGTTAAAAAAGGTGTCACGATGCTGGTCAATGAAGGGTTGTTGGTTCAGGTGCAGGGAAAGGGGACTTTTGTTAAGAAAGAAAATATCTCCTACTCCCTCGGAGAAGGATTGTTATCTTTCGCGGAGTCGCTCGAAAGCCAGCACTTATCTTTTACGACGGAGGTTATTGATTCCTGTATAGAAAAGGCGTCAAAAGGAGTGGCCGCAAAGCTGCAGATAGAACCCGGCACACCCATTTTTTATCTTAAACGAATCCGTAGTGTGGACGGGGAAAGGGTTATGTTAATTGAAAACAGAATCAATATTTCGCTGTGTCCGGGAATAACTGAGGTTGATTTCAATAAGCAAAACCTGTTTCAGACTGTCGAAGCCATGACGGGACGAAAAATTGAATATTCGGAAAGCCGCTACGCCGCAAAAATTGTGGGTAGTGAACGGGGGCACTATCTGGAAGTGAATGAAGAAGCACCGGTGCTTCATCTGGAACAACTGGTATTCCTCGATAATCATATGCCATTTGATTTCGGTAATGTCTGGTTGAAATCAGATAAATATTATTTGGGTACAGTACTTCAACGAAGAAAGAGGTAAATATCATGCCATTAGTAAACGGTAATATCCTGCTCGATCGTATCCGTGAAAAACGTGTCCTGGCGGGTGCATTCAACACCACCAACCTGGAAACCACTATTTCTATTCTGGACGCGATTGAGCGTTCAGGATTACCTAACTTTATTCAGATTGCACCGACAAATGCAAAATTGTCGGGTTATGATTATATCTATGAAATTGTGCGTAAACGCGCGGCGACCATGGATGTGCCGGTCAGTCTCCATCTTGACCATGGTAAAGAGCTGGATGATGTTAAGCGGGCCGTTCGAGCAGGCTTCACCTCCGTGATGATTGACGGGGCAGAGCTGCCGTATGAAGAAAATATTGCGTTTACTAAAGAAGCCGTCGATTTTTGTAAATCTTTTGGCGTGCCCGTTGAAGCGGAGCTCGGCGCGATTCTGGGTAAAGAAGATGACCACGTCAGCGAGGCCGACTGTAAGACGGATGTGAATCAGGTTCGCCGGTTTGTGGAAGAGACTGGATGCAGCATGCTGGCAGTTTCCGTCGGTAACGTTCACGGTCTGGAAGATATTCCGCGCATTGATATTCCGTTGCTGCAGGAGATTGCCAAAGTATGTCCTTGCCCGCTGGTTATCCATGGTGGTTCCGGCATTGATGAAGATATCATCCGCAGTTTTGTAAAATATAACGTCGTGAAGGTTAATATTGCCAGCGATCTGCGTAAGGCATTTATTACCACAGTGGGTCAGGCGTGGACGCAAAATAACAATGAAGCAAATTTGGCTAAAGTGATGTCTGGTGCGAAAGCGGCAGTAGAAGCGGACGTTTATAGCAAAATTCTGATGATGAATAAGGCGTCCTGACATACCTTTTCTTTTAATTCTTCAATCAGAGTTGGATGTAAAAATGATTCGAGAAAATATTCGTGTTGTTAACAGCACGGGACTGCACGCACGTCCTGCGGCCACATTTATTAAAATGCTAAAAAAATATGAGTCTTCTGTTACGCTTATAAATAACGGTAAGGAGACCGTTATTAAAGGACTGATGAGTGTATTGGGAGCCGGCGTTAAAGGTAAGTCCAGTATTGAAATCATCTGCGAAGGTCCTGACGAACAGGTTCTGATGGATGAAATCAAAGGATTATTTGCCAGCGGCTTTGGCGAGAAAGAATAATCCGCTTTATTCCCGGTAAAGTTTAACTCACTGACTGGTCTTTATTTATCCCTGAAAGGGAGGTAATACTGTGGCTCAAAAATGGTTACAACGGATCTTGCTTGTCAATGATGACGGTATTGATGCTCCGGGAATTAAATTGCTTGAAAGGGTGGCAAAACAGCTCACCGATGAAGTCTGGATCGTGGCACCTGCAACGGATAAAAGCGGGGTGGCCAACTCTGTCAGCCTGAGGGAACCTGTCCGTGTGGAGCCACGCGGAGAACGTCGGTTTGCAGTGCATGGTACACCGGCTGATTGTGTCACGGTGGCCGTCCGGCAGTTGATGAAAGAACAGCCCCCACAGCTGTTACTGTCAGGCATTAACAACGGCTCTAATATCGGTTTTGAAACCGTGCTTTCCGGCACGGTAGGTGCGGCCATCACTGGCCTCCTGCTCGGCATTCCGTCGGTCGCACTGAGTCAGGACAAACGACCTGAGGACGCTGTTAACTGGCGTACGGCAGAAGCCTTTTGCCTGCCCGTACTCGAGACGTTACTCCGCCGGGGATTGCCGCTGGACTGTTGCCTGAGTATTAATTTCCCCGACCTGCCCGCGGAAAAGATCAGGGGAATTAAAGCTACGCGCCAGGGTATCGGCAAAGTGAAAGGACTACAGGTCGTACCCACGACAGACCCGCACGGAGAAAATTATTTCTGGATCCGGGTGGAGCATGGGGTCACGACATTTCCTGAACACAGTGAGGCCGGGGCGGTTTCTGAAGGATATATCTCTGTTACGCCTTTAATGTTTGAAAGAACGGCCATGGAATGCTGGCACCAGCTTTCCGGACTCCTGAATTCGCCACACTAGTCCCTGACATAGCAGGTGCGTTTGTCGCCCTTGTGGGGGGGCGACATTTTTTTCACATTCGTGTGTTTAACTCTGATACCAGCGAGTGAGATTATGATGAAGGCACTGAATTTGTATGGTGTACAGGATGTCCGCTATGAAGACGTGCGGAAACCTGAAATTGAAAACGAAAATGATGTTCTGATTAAAGTGCATACGGCGGGTATATGTGGTTCTGATATATCACGTTTTGGTAAAATTGGCTCATATAACCCCGGACTGACCTGGGGACATGAGTTTTCCGGTACCGTAGAGAGCGCGGGGAGTGGGGTGACATCGGTCAGGAAAGGCGACCGCGTCACAGCCTGTAACTGTTTCCCCTGCTTCCACTGTGATTACTGTCAACAGGGCAATTATGCCCGGTGTACCGATCTGAAGGTGCTGGGGGGCCATGTCAGCGGGGCTTTTGCTGAATATATTCGGATGCCGGCGGAGAATGTCCTCAAATTACCCGACTCGATGGACTTCGCGACCGCAAGCTTTATCGAGCCATCCAGTGTGGTTGTCCATGGTATGCGGCAGGTCGATATCAAACCGGGTAGCAGTGTGGCTGTTGTCGGGTGCGGCACCATCGGCTTACTTGCTGTTCAATGGGCAAAAATCTGCGGTGCGGGAGACGTATTCGCATTTGACACCGATGAAATGAAACTGGAAATTGCGGCGAAAACCGGAGCAACGGCAACGTTCTGCGTAAAAGATGAAAATCATTTATCCCGGTTCCAGGAGGTTACCCATAACGCCGGTGTTGATGTTGTCTTTGAATCATCCGGGAATGCGGCCGGGGTCGGCTCATCTCTGCTTCTGGCGGCTAAAGGCGGCACGGTGGTACTGCTGGGTATCCCTTACGGAGACGTTGCCTTACCTCGACTGAATTTTGAAAAAATTGTACGGAATGAGCTTAAGGTCATTGGCTCATGGAACTCAATCTCTGCGCCGTTTCCGGGAAAAGAGTGGCAGACCTCCATTCATTACCTCAGTACCGGGCAGATTGATGTCTACCCATTAATTACTAAACGGGTATTACTGGAAGAGGTTCCGTCGATTTTGCCGGGGCTTTATAACCGGGAAGCGTTTTTCGTTAAGGTCCTGGTCAATATCGACGCGTAACCCTGAGGATCGTGTGGAAGATTGTATTTCTCATCATTACACAGGTTATGCATGGGGGTAATATGAATCCGTTGCATGAACTTATTATTCTGAATCATTTTTATTACTGTTTTCTTCTGGCGATTAAACTAAGAAAACGCAATCTTCCCTCTATGAATGGTATCAACCAGAAAATCTTTATGAGGCAGTGGCTTTCCACTGCACAGAAAAAAAGACTATTTGATAAACTGGTCTATGAAGAAATTCAGTGGTTGCTTGCAAGCCTCTCGGATGAGAGGACAACCTTTCAGGAGTTCGAATTTAATATTGAGCTGATTTACTATCGCTCTTTCGAGATGATTAAAGAAAAGGAAGTTTTCGTGCCCTCTGTCAGTTGTATTAACGCTTACCGGACAGACAGGTCAGTTATATTTTCATAAAATCGATAAATTTCTGTCCTTTCTTGCGTTGGACCTCGTTTTTCTTGCATGACAAAGTGCACGTAAAGGTTACATTTTGCCGGTACTTGAATAACTTACTTGATACGATGAGCGCCCACGGATCACTGGGCGCTTTCCTAAACTAACAATGTCATCTTCTATTACTGCTACTGCAGATCTTTTTCCTTCAGGAACTGACTCACCAAATCAGCAATCTGCACATTATTTAAATCAGAGAACGGGAAGTGGGTATTACCTTTGATACCTATCTCAGGCAGATGCGTCACCGTGACATCCCCGCCATGCTTGTTCACCGCGTCACGCCACTCGCGAGCCATCGCCAGACGAACGCGCCAGCTGTCCTGTGCCGGCATGGCGACGGGTTTCTCCGGGATGTTATCGCCGTAAATAATCAGAATCGGGATTTTAGTCAGCGCCATAAACTGTTTCAGCGGCACAGGCTCACCCTTCAGCGTGTCGAATGCGCTTGGCATCGGGGCAGGGAGTTCTTGCTCCGGGAAGACAAAGCTGCTGCCAGGCTCGAAGGCAACAATGGCTTTGACCTTGTCGTTTTTCATCGCCGTGTACCAGCCCGGTCCGCCACCCTGAGAGTGGGTGAAGAGGATCGCCGGGCCGGATTTATCCACGACAGCGGACATCGCATCGGAGATAACGTTGATATCAAACGGCCCGGTATTGGGGGTCATCTGACGGAAATACTGATTCAGGGCTTCTTTATCGTGTGAGAACTGGACGCCTTTAAAATACTCCGGCCACACGCCGACGCGGAACTGATTAAACCACATCTGCTCATCCGGTTTTGGCGTTACCGTACCTTCTACAGTCGTGCGCCCGGCGCTGCCCCGACGCGGTTGATCGACAAGCCAGGTTGAGAATCCGCGGCGCAGGAAGATGTTCTGGAACCCTTCACGACCATCCGGGGTGCTTTCCCAGGTACGGGAAAACTGACCTGCACCGTGCAGCATGACAATAGGGTATTTATGCGGATTCACCGGGATTTGGTAGAACACGGACGCATGATCGCCATGATAAGTTTGACCAGCAGAGTCCAGCGGTTTTTTCGCGTCGAAGGTTCCCGGGGCAGTGATGAGGGTGCCACCGGCAGAAAAGCTTCCTTGTTCCTGAATGACCAATGGCTCGGCATATACCGACTGAGCCACCAGGCCACCCGCCATGACGCAGATGGCCAGCGTTTTTAAAATCGTCTTCAAGATTACATCCTCTGTTATGTTTACCGTTCAATCATATCTGAGTTGTCTGCGTTAATTATTTAGCAGCCTTGATTGCCCTTATTTGGCAGCTTCATGAATGCGGGCGATTAGCCGCCGATGGTTTCTAACCAGCGGTTGACCGTTTCTGTGGTTCTGCGTTCCTGGTCGCATTCAATGACCAGCGGTTTTTCCCGGCGCGCGGTGGGCGCCAGACTGGCAAGGATGTCGTCGCTGTCTCCTTTACCGTAGCCGCCGTGAGTAATGAAGGGGATGAGTAATTTCCCCGCAAGGTTATGGTTGCTGAGAAACGTTTGCACGACGGGGGGGACGCTGGTCCCCCAGATGGGAAAGCCTACGTACACAGTCTCATAGCGTGAGATATCTGCGACGCTATTTTTTAAGGCGGGTTTGACTCCCCGCTCACGCTCATGTTTTGCTTGTTCAACGGTCTGAAAATAGTCTTCCGGATATGGCGTAGCCGGTTCGATTGCCAACAGATCGGTGTTCAGGCTGCGATGAATGACGCCGGCAATCACCCGTGTGTTACCGCTGCGGGAAAAGTACGCCACCAGAATTCGACTTTTACCCTGTACATTTGCATTTCCGGTGGCTGCTGATGACCGCGAGACGTTCGCCAGCGTCAGCCCGGCAAGCGCGGTAAGCAACATTCTGCGGGTGGGATCATGCTCCATAATCAACTCCTAATGGTTGGCGAGAGCCTGTTGCAGCGCCTTTTCAGCTCGCATAGCCGCATCATTTTCGCCATATTCGCGCAGGACCTGCGCCAGCTGGCGCAGCTGCGCTGCCGTCAGGCCGACCCGCATGCTGGCTCGCGTATGCGATAACAGCTGGGCTTCGACGCCCGGAGTGGCCGCTAATGCGCCAACCGTTGCCAGCTCGCGGCTCTGCCAGTCGAGGTTATCGCGGGCGAAAATATCGCCGAACAGATGCGTTTGCAGAAATTGATTAATGACCGGTGCAAAATCAAACAGCGGCCCCTGGACGGGAGCGCCTGAGATTTTGGTCTGGTTTGCGGTACCGACCCGGCGAAGTTCATCCCCGACTGGGATGGTGGCGACCGGTTCTTTGCCCTCAACGTCTTCAATACCACGTTGTTTGCGTGCGTCGACGACCTTCATCAGTTCACTGAGCGCATTCAGGCTACGGGGGAAGCCCGTATAGGCATAAAGCTGGACGAGAATCTCTTTGGCTTCGTTTACCGTGAGCCCAGCGTCAAGCCCCTGATTCAGGGCCGTATTCAGCTTCTCCATCTGACTGCTGGCCATCGATGCCGCGATCAACGGGATGGCCTGCTGGCGAGCTGACAGTGTATCTGAAACGGTTTGTTGCTGGTTCATTTCTGAGGCTCCTGTAATGACGGGGGCAGCATTTGCGGTGAGAGCAAAACCAAAAGTCAGCAGTAGCGCTGCCGTTAATGCCTTAATGGGCGTGGTATTGTTCATCTGTCACTTTCTCCATCCAGTTAACGCTTTTGCCATCCACAATCCCGGTTATCGCCAGATGCGTCATTGCACTGCCGGGGGCAGCTCCGTGCCAGTGTTTGACGCCCGCCGGACAAGAGACAACATCGCCAGTGCGGATGACCTGCACCGGCTGGCCTTCTTGCTGGGTGAGCCCGACGCCAGAGGTCACGATCAGCCGCTGACCTGCCGGATGCGTATGCCAGGCGGAGCGGGCACCAGGTTCAAAGGTGACATAAGCCGCGGAAACCCGGATGTCGTTATCCGCCTTGAACAGGGGATCGACCCGAACGCGACCGGTAAAGTTCTCCGCTGGCCCATACACCGCGATCTGGCTCCCGGCGGGGGCGATATGGACAGCGGAATGTTGTGCCGCTGCCGAGGATGAAAAAGTGAAGAGGGGCAGTAACAGCCCGAGGTAACGTAAATGTCCGATCATGCAAAGCGTCCTTATCTACGATGAGGGGGATGGTCTGCAATGATTGTAATCAGGGTGGCATGTCGTCAGGCTGACGCCCCCCTGACAATGATGTCAGTTAAGCTCTATTAGGGTGACACCGCTTTATACTTCCTGAAAATAAAGCACCAAAGCAAAAACCGTGTCATTAATGCAAATAAAACAATAATGGCCAGGTAGCGCAAATAAAACAGAAGGGTAGATTCGTCGTAGTCGAAAAAGGAGAAATCCACCTTCATCAGCAAATAGTCGAGATAGTTCTGATTCAGAAGCCAGTACAACCCCAGTAACGCAATAATCGAAAAAATCCCCGGCATAATGACATTGGCAAAGCGTGAGTCGTCGGAGATGTTCAGGATCCGGCAGAAAAACGTTGCCAGCATTTTCCAGTGCAGCCCAATATGCAGTGCCAGAATGAGCATTCCCCAGTGGACCGACGTCATGTGTATTTTTCTGACCCAGCTTGCCGGGTTGTGGAACGGCAGGTCCAGAAGGATATGTCGGGACAGCATCATGCCAGAGACAATCGCGGTCAGAATAACAACGAATGTCACCACATTAATGGCTCTGTTAACTATCCGCATCGATAACGGAATTTTCATCGACAATAACCACAAGCGCCGCCTGTTAAGATATAAATGCAAAATGATGAGCAGCGTAAAAATAATACCCGCCCATTCATGAATGATTTCACCCTGAAGGTGAAACCCCATCAGCACCAGCAGAAGTAACGTCATGAGCGTATCCTGCATGACCTGGAAAATATAAATTTTCTTCATGTCGATGGCTTAACGCGGTGGCTGGACTTGTTTGACCCATTGCTCAACTTGCGTGGGTACGTCAGGATCTGCAATATCGTTGCGTGAGATCGAGAGCGCGCGAGTGACTAATTTGGCCTGGGGCTGCATGCGGGCAATTTCTCGCAGGGAGTCGGCTAACCGGCTGCCTCCATGGGTGGTAAAGGGAATGACCGTTTTACCGGCAAAATCATTTTGCTCAAAAAGGCTATATATCACCATGGGCATGGTGTACCACCAGATGGGGTAGCCGACGTAAATGGTGTCGTACTCGCTGAGTGCGGGGAGCGGCGCTTTTAGCGCGGGCCTGGCTTTAGTTTGCTGCTCCTTTTCGGCAACGCGTAACAGCGCGTCATGCTGGCGAGGGTAGGCGGTGGTTGTTTCAATGCGAAACAAATCGCCGTGAGTCTGTTTCTGCACCAGCTGCGCAATAAACTGCGTGCTGCCGGTCTCTGGGCATTTTTTTGTAATACGCTGGCCCCGGAAAAACCATCCACGGCATCAGGTTTCATCTCCTCGGGTTGTGAAAAGTAGATAATCAGCGTGCGGGACTGAGCAGATGAATTCTCTGATGCGGACGCGGGCTGTCCCAGAAGCCCCGTGAAAATTATCGCCAGAAACCCGCTAAATACCTTGTTTATTCTCACTGTTTCATTCCTTCCATCAGCAGTGGTTAGTCTTAGCGGTGATTCTGGCGCAGGCAACCTGACATCAGACTGACGGCCCTCTGACAATTTCGTCAGAGGGCTTAGCGTGCGGACGTCCCGATGTTGTCTCTGAAATCAGTCTCTCTGTTCGGATAGCGTCGGGTTGTTTAGCAAACGTCAGTCCAAATGTATTGATGCCACCTTCACTACGGGCAAAGACATCTCCCCGGTGCATAATGGCGACGGCACGCACGATCGACAGCCCCAGCCCATGATGGGTATCACTCCTGGCTCGGGAGGTGTCGACACGATAAAACCGTTCAAAAAGCCGATGTAAGTGCTCCGGTGCTATCGGATCGCCTGGGTTTGAAACTTCAACACAGGCTTGATTATCCTTTTCGCTGAGTCGCACGGTGACCGCACTGTTCGATGGCGAATGCCGGGCGCTGTTTTCCAGTAAATTGGCCAGTGAGCGGTGGAACAGCCGCCGGTCGATGTGCGCGCTGACATCGCCCTCAACATCCAGAGAAAGCTGTTTTTCAGCAAAGGAGGGCTCAACATACTCCGCGGTTTTCAGGGTTTCTTCTCGCAGGGAGACCCGGGTAAGCTGGGAAGCATGTTCACCTGCGTGAGCGTGGGACAGGAACAGCATGTCGTTCACAATTGACGTCATGCGCTCCAGCTCCTCGAGATTTGAACCCAGCAACTCTTCCAGTTCATCAGGCGAGCGCCGGCGCGAGAGACCCAGTTGCGTCTGACCAATCAGGTTGGTCAGCGGTGTGCGGAGCTCATGGGCAACATCGGCGTTAAAGCTTTCAAGCTGTCGCCAGGCGACCTCCTGACGCGCTAATACGCCGTTAAACGATGAGGCTAACTGCTGTAGTTCTTCGGGCAATGCGCGGGTATCCAGGCGTTGGCCATGGTCCACCGGGGCGAGATGTTGTGCCTGTTTACTGAGCATTCCCACCGGACGCAGACCAATCCTTGAAACGACGTATCCCAGCAGGGCGACGATCGCTACGCCCAGCGCGGCAATAATCAGCAGCGTACGCGTGAAGGCATTCAGTGTACCCATATACGGCGTGGAGTCGATGGCAACCACGTAGCGCAGCTCAGGCCTTTCACCGTTGGCGGGGATGGTTTTCACTAACAGGAACAGTGAACATGCCCCTTCCGCTGCGCCGGGCACTTGATTAAACCCCTCCCGTAAAGCAGACCACTGGACTCCCAGCGGCGGCGTTCCCCCTATACTAAAGCGCGGATCGTCGCTCACTATCCAGTAGCGAACGCGCTCACCTTCAGAATTGGTTAACAGGGTAAATTTACTGGTAAGCGTCGACCAGCCGTCAGCCGAGGTCCGCGCGGTGATCCATGGACTCATCAATGATTCCCGGAATAACAGCTCGTTGTGCATCTGCTTTTGCAGAGAGTCATGCAGAGAGCTTCTTAGCAGGATACCGATAACGGACACGATCAGCAGCGCGGATAGGGCGAACATCAGCGCCAGGTGGACTGAGATGGAGCGCTTAAGCATGCTTATCCCCTTCATTTATTCAGCGCGGACTTCAAGGACGTACCCCATACCACGAACGGTATGAAGTAGCTTGATGTCGAACGGGGCATCCACTTTGGCGCGCAGACGTTTAATGGCGACTTCAACCACGTTGGCATCGCTGTCAAAATTCATGTCCCATACCTGCTCAGCAATCATCATCTTGGACAGAATTTCTCCCTGATGGCGGGAGAGAAGGCTCAGCAGGGAAAACTCTTTTGCGGTCAGTTCCAGTCGCGTTCCGGCGCGAAATACCCGGCGAGCCAGTAAGTCGAGATGCAGATCGTGAATGTGCAGCTGGGTGATGTCTGCACCGTCCACAGAGCGGCGCCGCACCAGGGCCTGAATACGCGCCACCAGCTCAATAAGTGAAAAGGGCTTGGGGAGATAATCATCAGCGCCAAGGCGAAGTCCTTTGACCCGTTCGTCGACCGATCCCCGTGCAGAGAGCATCAGCACCGGCGTCTGTTTGACGGCTCGTACCCCCTCGAGTACCCGGTAGCCATCCATCCCCGGCAGCATCACATCCAGGATGATGGCGTCGTAGTCAAACTCCAGCGCGTAATGAAGGCCCTCAGCGCCATCGGCAGAGATATCGACCGTAAATCCGGACTCACCCAGCGCACGGCTGAGATAGGTCGACGTTTTTTCTTCATCTTCGACTAACAACAGGCGCATAACGGAACTTCCTCTAAGCTTTTCAACGGTGCTTCAATATCTGAATAGATCTGTCCGGCATCCGGCAGACGTTGACCCTGGATAGTCAGGGTTGCCAGTGAGCGGGTAAGCGCGGTCAGCGATACGCCGGCCGCCGCTCTATTTTGTCGCATAGGGTCTTTATTTGTTGCCGATACATGGGGAATCAGCAAGGTGGCGGCAATGCTCGCCCTGGCGACTAATCGCTTACGTCGCTCTGGTCGTGTTGAGGCGTTTTGGCGTTTCATCGATCGCTCCTTTGCTCGGAAAATTGAACATGAATCTCATCTAACCGAGACCATTCTGCGCCTTGATAGCCAACATAAAGCTGACGCTTACCTGACAGCGCTGTCAGGAACAGGTTCTCATCCCGGTCCGCTTCCTGACAAAAATGTTATTCCTCGGTCACGCTGCTGACAGCCCTTTCTCCCTAACCTGAGGCTGCAAATTGAATTCCGCGAGCCTGGATAACCAGGCTGATACTCATCGGGAGAGACCATGAAATTGATGCTTATAAGCGCCATGCTGCTGACGGCTGTCGCCGGAGTGACCTCAGTCAAGGCGGCTGATTACAAGAAAAATCCGTTCACCCTCGTTTATGACGGTGCCATTACTGAAAATATCAAAGGTAAGGTCAACATTCATCCGGTGAAATACGATCTGCACGGCATCCAGATTGCTGCGAATGTCTATACGCCAGCTCACTACGATCCCGCCCAAAAATACCCTGCGGTGGTGGTCGCACACCCTAATGGCGGCGTAAAAGAGCAGGTCGCGGGTTTGTATGCCCAACGTCTCGCTGAGCAGGGGTACATCACGATTACCGCCGACGCGGCTTATCAGGGCGCTAGCGGCGGGATGCCTCGTAGCGTGGATAAACCGGCAAATCGTATTGAGGATATCCACGGTATGGCGGATTACATCAGCCAATATCCTGGGGTCGATACCGCCCGCCTCGGTCTGCTGGGTATTTGCGGAGGTGGCGGGTATTTACTGGCTGCCGCCGAGACGGATAAACGATTCAAATCGATTGCAACCATCAGCATGTTTAATTCAGGGCTTGTACGCCGCAATGGTTTTCAGAATTCACAGCTGGATACTATCCAGCAGCGGCTTCAGCAGGCTTCTGACGCCCGTGCTCAGGAAGCTGCCGGAGGCGAAGTGCTTTACTCCGGCGATGCAAATCTGACGGATGAACAGATCGCTAAATTACCTTTTGCCCTCTATCGACAGGGCTACGAGTACTACTGGAAAACCCATGCCCACCCGAACTCAACGTTTAAATACACCACCAGCAGCCTGTTGGATTTGATGAGCTTTGACGTGACGGACCATATCAATCTCATCAATAAACCGCTGCTGATGATTGCCGGTTCAAAAGCGGATACGCTCTATATGACTGAAGATGCGTTCGCGAAAGCGACCGGTACGCAGGATAAAGAACTGTTCCTGATCGATGGCGCTACTCATATCGAAACATATTGGGTTCCTAAATACGTTGACCAGGCCATGCAAAAGTTAGACGTCTTCTTCAATAAGCATATTTAGTTCGCCTCCGATGCCCCCGGCCGCACAGGCTGGGGTATATCCTCTGCTTGTGGCCAAATTCAGTGTGTTACTATAGGAGATCGAGTTTTGGCGCTGGCGTTTTGCCTTCTGCGGGATACTTACAACAGTATTACTTTACGTTATCTTCACACTTTCATCATAGTGTTTAGGGTTTTTTATTGTTAACTACATTTATTACCTTATTTATAGATGGATTTTTTCGTAACAATATACAAAGTGAAGGACTCACAGAATAAAACGATTTTCTAAGCCATCGTTGGTATTTTTCATGGTTACTTTTATTGATACCCATAGAGGTGAAAACGGGCGTCGCTAGCACAAACAAGGGATCGGGGCCAGGGGACTCGCGGTAGTATCAATCGCTACACTCGTGACCCAGCCGAAATTCAACTTATAAGGTTCATGTTGTGTATGTGTAGATTAACGCGTGTTCACTATGCCTGGTATGTTGCTTTTGCCTGTTTGGCTATATCGTCTATCCGTGCCGGAATCGGTTTCCAGACCATGGGTTTCATTATAAATCCGGCCCGGGAAGAGCTTGGATGGTCCAATACTCAAATTACAGGGGTCATCGCATTCAGAGAGCTGATCGCAGGCGCTATCGCCCCTCTTGTCGGCTGGTTGGTTGATCGACGGGGGCCCGGAATTATTATAGTGGTTGGCGCTATTCTTGTTGGCTTCTCCCTCAGTGTGGTCTCTTTCACACAAACTTTCTGGCAGTTCGCGCTTATTTTTGGCGTAATCGGCGGTATCGGAGTTGCGGGCCTGTCTAACGCATTAGTGTTTCCTCTGATTGCCAAATGGTTTACGACTCAGCGCGGGCGTGCGACCGGTCTGGTATCATCTGGCGCCAACCTCGGCGGCATATTGCTGTCACCCGTTATCATTTGGCTGTTGTCTATTTCTGACTGGCGCTCTACCTGGTTCTTGCTTGGTTTTCTGCCCATTCTCTTTCTGGTGCCACTGGCTCTCTTTGTTCTACGTCGCGAGCCAGCGGATATGAACCTTCTGCCGCTCGGCGAAGAGCAGGGTAGCGCATTTGCTCAAGAAAAAAGCGGGGGGGAGCGTCCTGATCTTACATTGACAGAAGCCATTCGCTCGCCTGGTTTCTGGTGTCTTATCGTCGGCTGGAATCTCAGCGATTTTGTCTTGAAAGGCGTCTTGTTACATAAGGTTCCGGCGGCAGAATCGCTTGGCTTTACAACCGCCGAGGCAGGTAGTGTGATCTTGACCTATGGCGCTTTTGCGATCCTGGGTAAATTATTAACGGGTTTCATTGTAGAGCAAGTTTCAGCGAAATGGGTTGTTCTCAGCCTCTCTGTATTTCAGGCAATAGGTCTCATCCTCTTCATCACCGCGGGGAATATTTGGCAACTGCAGTTAGGCTATGGTGTCTTGAGCGGTTTATCTGCAGGAGGGCTGATCATGATGATGCCGTTTCTTCTCGCTTCGTTATTCGGGCGCAAGAATCAAGGCGTTATTATGGGGGTCGTTACGCCCTTAGTCATGATCTCAGGTATCGGTGGACCGTTATTGGCAGCGCTGCTGTTCGATATCACGGGTAGCTATATATTTGCCTTCGAGATTTACGCGGCGATTGCCGTTTTCGGTGGTCTGGCTCTTCTGGGTGCCTGTATTACCCCCACGAATAACACCAAATCCTTAAATCTATACAGGAGGTAATATCATGTCGACGATCGCTATTCTCTATCCGGGCCAAATGGGCAGGGCTTTTGCTGCATTGCTGCGGGCGGCTGGCCATGAAACGATCAGTCCGATGGGTTGCCGTAGCGAGAAAACCCAAAAATCGGCACGGGAGATCGGGATAGGCATGCGTGACAGCATGGCCGATGCTGTTGTTGAAAGTGACCTGATTTTGTCGCTGGTCCCCCCATCGGCTGTCGTCGAGGTGGCACATCAAGCAATTCGTGCCTGCCGAGAAAAGAATGCTATGCCCGTATTTATCGATCTGAATGCAAAGACCCCTGCGGATGCCGAGTACTTGAGTCGGGTTTTCGACCAGGCTTCATTGCCTTTTTGCAATGCTTGTATTATCGGGCGCGCCTCACATTTGGGCGAAGAAGGACGAATTTATGTCAGTGGTCCAGACACAATGCCGATAGAAAAATTATTTAAAGGTATATTGCCGGTGATTCGACTTGGCGATGAAATCGTCCAGGCATCAATTTTCAAAATGGTTTTTGCAGGTTTCAACAAGGCTGTTACTGCTGCCTTGTTTGAAACGGCTAATACTGCCAATGCTTTTGATGTTACCGATCCTCTGTTCGAGCTGCTTGAGTATCATCTGGGAAGCACATTGTCTGATTTACGAAAGCTGGTTCCAACCTATCCGCACCATATCACGCGTAGGGCAGAAGAGATGGAGGCGTTGGCGCAGATGTTGAGTGACAGCCGGTTACCGAACAAGATTGCATTGGCTGCCGGGGTAACATTCCGTAGTCTTGGCTCCAGCGATTGCTGGTCTGGGGCTGAAACCTCACCTCAATTCATGGAGTTGTTATTGAATACTAACTATCGGGTCACATCTGGCAAGATAGTGTAATTGCTAAGCCCACTTTTTGTGGTTTCGACTCGTTTGGGCGCGTGAGCCATATTTGTATCGTTTTATCCGTCACAGCATGACAGATCACACACCGTATTCTGATCACATCATTGGCGCTGTAAGCATCCCGGCTTTAGTTCTACGCATCTTTTGAGCTTGACCCCGGCGTCAGAAACGGAGGCGCGATAAGTTACGGAACAGCCCGTTTCACTCGATGAATAACATTTACCTTTAAAGTATGATTTTTCTGTTGCATCGACTTAATAGTTAATTCAGGATGGTTTTTGTCGTCGACGGCTACTGTGAATATAAAATGGTGGAAATATTGACGCTAAGGAATTGTATATGCAAGAAATTAATCTGCACGCAATAGGTATAATTACTTTAATGGATGATAAAGTAAATGTTATCCTGCATCCTCCTTACCGGAATGGATTAAAAGGAATAGAAGGGCATAGTCATGTCAATCTATTATGGTGGTGTGATGGTTGCGATGATAAATCGTCTCGCCAGACTATTATTACATCAACGCCTTATACTGAAGATGAAATGGGCGTATTTGCCACTCGCTCGCCGCAAAGACCGAATCCCATAGCGATTACAACAACAGAGGTATTGCATGTTGATTTAAACGCCGGATTGCTCATTGTATCCTGGATTGATGCGGAAAATGGTAGTCCAGTTATCGATATTAAACCTTACATTCCCAGTTTAGATCGTGTGGAAAATCCAATAACCCCTGAGTATTTATCTAACTGGCCCAGTTCTTTAGAAAAGTCTGCTGATTTTGACTGGTCTTCAGTTTTTAATTATTGATAAAGCCACAAAATTAGATTTTACTTGCAAGTCTCTTCCATGAGCGATCCTGAAAGTTTTACCCGGAATATTTTGTATCAGTAAACAGCCTATATTGGGTAAGTCAGGGTTAGCTGACAAGATGGCTCATGTAGGTATAGTGAATGAACGAGGGCTTATCCCTGCCTCTATGGGGTGGGGATCTGCTGCTGCAAAATACTGGCATAGAGGGGGCGATCAATATTGGCTCCGCTCAGTATTACGGCCACTTTTTTGTTTTTCTGTAATCGGCGTTCCTTTATTAATCCCGCGAGGCCAGCGGCTCCTGCTCCTTCAGCCATATTATGCGTATCTTCATGATAGATGCGAATGGCATGGCAAACTTCATCATCGGTGACCCTGATAATGCGCTCTGCACCGCGCTGAATCATGGCAAATGATTCAGCCAGAGGCATACGACAGGCAAGGCCATCGGCCATGGTATCGGCGCTTAGCGTCGTGATAATTTTCCCTTGTTCAAAGCTTTGTGCGAATGCGTCAGCCTGGTCAGAGACAATACCTACTATTTTTGTCTTTAGACCAAGCAAATCCCGGGTTTGTATTAAACCACAGATGCCTGAACCCATTCCGACAGGTACATAAACGGTATCCAACTCAGCCACGGCATTAAAGAGTTCCAGCGCGTAGGTTGCAACGCCAAGGATAAGGTCTTTATGAAATGCGGGAACAAAGTAAAGCCCCCTTTGTTGCGCTATCTCAGCGGCTTTAGCGCGCGCTTCATCAAAATCAACACCGTATTCGATGATTTGTCCGCCCAGCGCCTGCATGGCGGCATTTTTTTCACGGGAATTACCCTTTGGTACAACCAGGTAGCAGGGCAATCCCGCTTTTGTTGCCGCCAGAGCCAGGCTTTGTCCGTGGTTCCCTCGTGTTGCGGTAATGATACCGTTAATATTAGGTTCCCGTTTTAATAAACAGTTAATAAAAATGATCCCGCCTCTTATTTTAAAAGCGCCGGTTGGTGTATGATTTTCATGTTTAACCCATACTTCGCAATTTAAACGTTTACTCAATAAAGGCCATGTATATTGTGGCGTAGCTGGCATAACATGGTATACCGCGCTGGCTGAGGCGCGTAGTTCATCTATATTAAACATAGTTGACACTCTCTGGTTGTAAGTCTTGCTCCAGAGCGTAGCAACCGATATTGTATGGGTAAATAATTATATTGTATGGCAGGCAATAATGTGGGTCCCAACATTAAAAGAGACAAATCAACCTAAATATATTCTCCTGGTGGAAGCTATTGCCGAGGCGATTGAAAAAGGTGAACTCAAAGTGGGGGAGCGTTTGCCGCCGCAGAGACAGTTGGCCTGGAAGTTAAACCTGAATCCGAGTACGACCATGCAGGCCTATAGGGAAGCCGCCCGGCGACATCTGGTTAGCGGTGAAGTGGGACGCGGGACTTATGTGCTTCCAGGGAGCAAGGAGGCATCACTTTTTTTGATAAAGAACCCACCACCGTTAAAAGAGCGTATCGATCTTTCAACAAACCTTCCTGCTATCGATCAAGATAATCGCGACCTGGCTTCAACGCTCATGGAGCTCACGATGTCAGCTGAGTGGGGCGGTGTGCAAAGCTATTTAACGCCGGATGCCATTCAATCAGGAATAATTCGGGCTACTGAATGGCTTAAATTACGTAAGGTAAGTTATTTACCTGAAAACATAAAATTATGTGCCGGAGCGCAGCAAGGTCTGATGACGGTTTTGCTTTCTCTTTGTCAGAGGGGAGAGTCGATTCTGGTAGAAGAGCTCACTGCACCCGGGATCAAGGCTGCATCGCGGCAACTACATTTACCGTTGCACGGAATTATGTCAGATGAACAGGGCATAATTCCGGATGAGTTTGATCGAATGATTCGTACCACAGGTGCAAGAGTGGTTATTTTAACCCCTTCTCTGCAGAATCCTACGGGCACGGTTATGGGACATCGGCGGCGTGGTGAGGTTGCTGATATTATCAATAAATATCAACTCATAATGATTGAAGACGATGTCTATGGCGGATTGATTAAACAGCCACCGCTGAGTGTTTTATTACCGGAGCGAACCATTCTTATCAGCAGTTTTTCGAAAACGGTGGCTGCGGGCTTGCGACTGGGATATATCGCAGCGCCAGTCCCCCTGTTAAGCAAGATAGATCCGGATGCTCAGCTAACGCATTGGGCGGTATCTTCGCTAAATCTGATGATAGCGAATCGGTGGATTGAGGATGGCACGGCTGAAAAAAGATTAAACTGGCAACGCAGAGAAGTTGCACAACGCTGGCACCTGGCGCGTAAGCTTGTAGGACAATATATGCTGAATGCGACCTGCCCAAGCCCACATGTTTGGCTTACAGCCCCTTTCGAAACACCTGAACTGGTCCAACTCTGTTCTCAGGCGGGAATTAATGTTGTATCGGCAGATGTTTTTGCGGTACGACAGGCCCCGTTGAATGCAATTCGAATCAGTTTAACAGCCGCTAAAAATCAGGTTCAATTAAAAAGCGCTTTGGAAACTATTGCCACTTTATTGGCGGTTTAACCGAATCAAAAAATGTAAGCTGTAGAGGTGCTGCAATGAAAAAGTCCTGAATTCAAACGTGAATCCGCTCAGTTGCCTGTCGATCAAAATTACACCGTCTCTGACCCAGCTAAGGCTATGGATGTTGGTCTTTCCACGATATCGTTGGGTATTACAGCGCGCTCAGGCTGCATGAATATAACGGTGGGCTATCATCTAACGAATCAGAAAACGATACTGGAAGAACGCTAAAGTGGTGGCCAGTTTTAGTTGACCACTACACATATTTTGCGTGAAGCGCCATGCGCGCCGTCCAACGGTAATACTCAACCCAGGTCGCTGCATATCCTCTCGGAGCATACCCGGCGATATTTTCCCGCGTGCCGATATTTACGGCTCAAGAGTAATAGGCAGTAATCAGGCAGGATCGGGCTCACCGGGTTGCCCATCTGGCCGCTACAGTTCAGCAAGGTTAATGCACAACTGGAGCAGCTATGAAAACGATGGGTTATGCCGCACTTAATGCCACCACTCCGCTGGTTCCCTTCAGCTTTGAACGACGCGCTTTGCGTCGTAACGATGTGGCGATTGAGATCCTGTGGTCCGGGGTGTGCCACAGCGATCTGCATCAAACCCGGGATGACTGGAAAGAGTGGGGGGCGACCGTTTATCCCTGCGTTCCCGGGCACGAAATTATTGGCCGGGTAAGTGAGGTTGGCAGTGAAGTTAGCCGCTATCAGGTTGGGCAGATGGTGGCCGTCGGGACGATAGTCGACAGCTGCCAGGAGTGCGATCAGTGCCGCCGCCATGAAGAGCAGATGTGTCGCGAATTTCCGACGGTGACCTACAATGGCCGCGATCGCATTTCGGGCGAGATCACCTATGGCGGCTATGCGAAGCATATCGTGGTACGCGAAGAGTTTGTCTTAAATCTGCCGGAAGAGCTCGATCCTTCCCGCGCCGCGCCGCTCCTGTGTGCCGGTATTACCGTTTACTCCCCGCTGCGAACCTGGAATGTGGGACCGGGCTCACGCGTAGGGGTGATTGGCATCGGTGGCCTGGGGCATCTTGCCGTACGTCTGGCAGAGGCGCTGGGCGCTACGGTCACCGTGATTACCCGGAGCGCGGCAAAAGCTCAGGAGGCGCATGAGCTGGGGGCGAAACATGTTTTACTGTCGACCTCAGCAGAGGATATGCAGCGGGCAGGCTCCTCGTTCGACGTGATCATTGATACGATTCCCACCCGGCACGATCTCTCTGCGTACGTGCAGTTGCTGGATATTGAAGGGGCGCTGGTGATTGTCGGCAATCTGGGCGATATGGACGGTTTCAGCACCTTACCGCTCATCCTGGGCCGCCGCCGCATTACCGGCTCACCTTCCGGCGGCATTGCGCAAACCCAGGAAATGCTGAATTTCTGCGCGCAGAAAGGGGTTTACCCGGAGTGCGAGATCATCCCGATCCAGCAGATTAACCAGGCGTTTGAACGCATGGAACGGGGAGAGGTGAAGTACCGTTTCGTGATTGATATGGCCTCGCTGTCGGCCTGATGAGGACGGCTGACATCGGTGAACCGCTGTCAGCCTTTGTTGAGCTTTAGTAGGGGCGCCCGGTCCCGGCCGCCAGCGACAGGGCTTTATCGCCGATCGGCGTGATACCAAACTGACGCTTGTACTCACGGTGGAACTGGCTGACGCTTTCATACCCCACGCTTATCGCCGCCGTCGAGGCATCCGCATCTTGCGACAATAACAACCGTCTGGCTTCAAGAAGCCGTAGCTGCTTCTGGTACTGCAGCGGACTCATGTTCGTCATGCGGCGAAAATGGTGGTGCAGCGTGGAGACGCCCATACCGGCAATCCGCGCCAGCGCTTCGACTTTTAACGGCTGCGCATAGTTATCGCGTAGCCAGTCCAGGGCCACGGATATACGTTGCCCGCTGGAGCCGGTCAACACGGTTTCCCTCAGGGTCCTGCCCGCCGGGCTGGTGAGAATACGATACAGTATTTCGCGCTGAATGAGGTTACCCATGTAGCCTTTATCCTGCGGATGTTCGTTGGCGTTCAGATAGCGTAGCAGCGCATCAAGCAGCGGGCCGTCGGCCGGCCCCAGGGACATTCCCTCATCGCTGTATTCCGCCTCATTTCCGTACTGTTTCATGTCGATCATCACTTCCCGGGCGAGAGATAAGTCCAGCTGAAGCAGCAGCGAGATAAACGGTTGTTCAGCGCTGGCTTGCATCACTTCGGCGACGGTCGGCAAATTGACGGCGGTCAGAAGAAAGTGGGATTCATTATAAGCATAGGTTTTTTCGCCCAGACTGACGCGCTTCTCCCCCTGAATAATCAGCGACACGCTGGGCTGGTAGAGACAGGCACAGGGCGGCATCGGGCGGTGTAGTTCGACAACGCTCATGCCGGGAAAGGGGCAAAGAATATTTTCCCGCCGTCCGGTATAGGCTCTGATTTTCTCTCTGATCTCACCACGTCGCGACGCCATTTCCTGTTGCCAGCGTCTATGCTGTGAGTCCGGATGGTTATCAGGCATGGTCTGGCTCCTCAACTGAGTGATGTAGGCTTTACCTGGCCACAGGGCAGATAAACGATCGGCCGCGTCGGCACCCACGATATTATGTACCGACAGGCTGCGCAAACGGACGGTGTTCCCCGCGCTGCGATTCACACAAAAGGTTAAACCGCGCTGACCCATCATCAGCGCCATGCCGGCGAAGATCCCGGTTAGCCCGACAGCAAGCAGACGGATGAGAGGATATCTGGCGCTTGTTACTCTGATGGTTGGGGGGATGGTGGCTGAACCTGGACGCGGGGAAAACTCATGCATCAACCAGCGGAAATAAACCGAGAGTATCCAGGCGCTGAAACTCCCCTCCGGCCTTTGCCAGAGGGGGAGCTGAACAATTATTCCCAGCGTTTCAGCAGCAGGCTGGCGTTGACGCCGCCAAAGCCAAACCCGTTCGACAGCGCATACCGCATCTTCTGCGGGCGGGCCACCAGCGCCACCAGGTTCAGGCCTTCCGCGTCTTCATCGGGGTGATGCAGGTTCAGCGTCGGCGGCACTATCTGGTCACGCAGCGCCTGAATGGTAAAGATGGCCTCAATCCCGCCGGCTGCGCCTAACAGATGGCCGGTTGCTGATTTCGTCGACGTAATGGCGACGGGATGGGTGGCAAACAGGCTTTTAATCGCCGCCAGTTCGCCTTTGTCTCCTACCTGAGTCGAGGTGGCGTGGGCGTTGATATGGTCAATCTCTTCTGCTGTCACCCCCGCCTGACGAATGGCCATTTCCATGGCCCGGCGCGCGCCGTTCCCGTCTTCCGGACCTGCGGTCAGGTGATAAGCATCTGCGCTGGTGCCATAGCCCACCAGCTCTGCCAGCGGGGTGGCGCCGCGCGCCAGGGCGTGTTCCAGCGACTCAATCACGATAAGCCCGGCGCCTTCTCCCATCACAAAACCATCGCGGTCGCGGTCGAAAGGGCGGGAGGCCGCTTCCGGCTGCTCATTGGACGCGCTGGAGAGCGCCCTGGCTGCGGCAAATCCGGCAAGGCTGACGCGATGAATTGCCGCTTCTGCGCCGCCGCAAAGGGCGATATCCGCCTCGCCGCTGCGGATCATCCGTGCAGCATCGCCAATGGCCTGCGCGCCTGCCGCGCAGGCGGTGACCGGCGCGCCGATGGGGCCACGGAAACCGTGGGCGATAGACACATGCCCGGCGGCCAGGTTGGCAAGAAAAGAGGGGATGGTGAACGGAGACAGGCGACGCGGCCCGCGATCATCCGTTGTATGTACCGCATTGGCGATCTCGCCAAAGCCGCCGATCCCGGTGGCAATGACCGTTGCGGTACGATCTTGTTCTGCCGGTGATGCCGGCGACCACCCGGCCTGCGTCAGCGCCTCACGTGCGGCGACCAGCGCAAACTCGATAAAGCGATCCATCTTTTTACGTTCCCTGGCCGGGATGGTTGCCAGCGGATCGAAGCCGTGCAGCGGATCGCGTTCGATGGACGGAACCTGCCCGGCCACTTTGCAGGGAATGTCTTCGACCAGCTGCTCGCTAAGCTTTGTAATACCTGACCTGCCTGCCAGCAGCGACTGCCAGACGTGCTGTACGCCGCAGCCCAGAGGGCTGACAATCCCCATCCCGGTCACGACAATGCGTTTAGCTGAAACGCCCATAATCAACTCTCCTGTAATATCAGTGTGCCGGCGGCTTGTTCATCAATGGAACCAGCAGCGCAGCAATCAAAAAACCGATCATGATGAGGTAAAAAGCATCGGAAAATGCCTGTGTTCGCGCCTCCCGCAGCGTCAGAGCGGAAAGATTCTTTAGCGCAGCCGTATGAGCGGCATCCGGCGAGATCCCCTGAGCGACAAAGTTTGCCGCGCTGCGTTGAACAAAATCGCTCATTGCCAGGTTGGCGTTATTCAGATGATCCGCCAGGCGGCTGTAATGCAAATTGGTCCTGTCGTTAAGCACCGTACCGCACAGGGCGATGCCGATGGCGCCGCCGAGGTTGCGCATTAAATTAAACAGCCCGGAGGCCAGCTTAAGGCGTGCGGGAGGCAGGCTGCCCAGCGTCAGGGTCACGGTAGGCGCGACGGCAAACTGCTGCGCCAGCCCGCGAAAAGCCTGCGGTAGCAGCAGCTGGTCGGCGCCCCAGTCGTGGGTTATCGGCACAAAGCTGTACATCGAGACCGCAAAGCCGACCAGCCCGGCCATCAGCAGCCAGCGCAGGTCGACGCGGTTGGCGAGCCACGAATAAAACGGGATCGACATCACCTGGAACAGGCCGGTGGAAAATACCGCCAGGCCAATCTCCAGGGCGCTGAAACCGCGCACGCTACCGAGGTACAGCGGGGTTAAATAGATGGTGGCGAAGATGCCGACGCCGGCCATAAACGAGAAATAGCAGCCGAGGCTAAAGGTTCGGTCCTGCAGGGCCCGGAGATCCATGACCGGCTGCGGATGGCGCAGGGTGCGGATAATAAACGCCACGCCGCACAGCAGGGCGATCCAGGCGGTCGTCGTCAGGGTGGCGTCGTCAAACCAGCCCCAGCGCGGGCCTTCTTCCAGGGTATATTCCAGGCAACCGAGAGACAACGCCAGCAGCAGAATACTGAAGTAGTCCGCGCCGCGCAGCAGCGAGGGGTCAGCGGTATCCACTTTCACCAGCAGCGGTACGGCAACCGCGATGTAAATCCCCGGAACCACGTTAATAAAAAACAGCCAGTGCCAGCTGAAGTTTTCGGTGATCCAGCCGCCCACCGTCGGGCCAAGCGTGGGAGCCAGGGAGGCCAGGCCGCCGATCGTCGCGGCGGCAATGACCCGCTGTTTTCCCTGGAAAAAGGCGAAGGCGGTAGTGAAAACCAGCGGGATCATCGACCCGCCGGCCAGTCCCTGCAGGGCGCGAAAGGCGATCATGCTCTGGATGTTCCACGCCCAGCCGCACAGCAGACTCATCAGCGTGAAGCCCGCCGCGGAAGCGGCAAACAGCCAGCGCGTTGACATAACCCGTGCCAGCCAGCCGGAAAGCGGGATAATAATGATCTCGGCAATCAGGTAGCTGGTTTGTACCCACACGGTTTCATCGTCGCCCGCTGAGAGGCCACCGCCGATATCCCGCAGCGAGGCGGACACGATCTGGATATCGATGAGCGCGATAAACATCCCCACGCACATGCTGGCGAAAGCGAAGATCTTCTTCGTCATCGGCATCGACAGACCCTGCGGAGCGGGCAGCGCCTGAGCGGTGCTCATCGGCGGCTCTTTTCGTTCACGGTGACGATCACCGATAGCCCTGGGCGCAGGACGTCAAGTTTTGCTCCTTCTCCTTCCAGCGCAATGCGGACCGGCACGCGCTGAACGATTTTAGTGAAATTCCCCGTCGCGTTCTCCGCAGGAAGAATGCTGAAGCGTGAGCCGGTCGCCGGCGCCAGACTGGCAACATGGCCCTTAAAGGTATGGGCCGGCAGCACATCGGCCACGATGGTCACCGGCTGGCCGGCCCGCATATGCGCCAACTGGTTTTCTTTGAAGTTGGCGTCAATCCACAGGCCGTGCGCGGGAACCAGGGACAGCAGCTGCGTGCCGCTGCTGACAAATGAACCGGACCACGCGCGGCGGTTGCCAATTACCCCATCGAACGGTGCGCGAATTTCGGTATAGCTGAGGTTCAGCGTGGCTATCTCGAGGTTAGCCTGGGCCTGTGCCAGGGCGGCCAGCGTTTGTTGCTGGCGGGCATCCAGCACCGCCAGCTGGCGTTCGGCCGCGGTTTTATCCGCTTGTGCTTTATCCTGCTCGGCGTGCGCCCGGCGGTAATCGGCGGAGGCGTTATCGCGAATTTGTGCGGAAATCGCGCTCGACGCGGCCAGGGCGTGATAGCGCCGGTTGTCGTTAGCCAATTTTTCGGCCGCCGCCGTGGCGGCCTGTAACGAGGCCGCAGAGCCGGCAATGGTCGCCTGCTGTAGCTGCCGGGTGGCAATGACATCGGCCAGCGCGGCCTGTTGCGCCGCCACTTCTCCGGCGGCTTTTGCCAGGGCGGCGCGGTAATCGCGGTCGTCAATGCGAATCAGCAGATCGCCTTTTTTCACCGCCATATTGTCCTGCACCGCCAGCTGCTGGATATAACCGGAGATTTTGCTGGAGATGGCGCTAATGTCGCCGCCAACATAGGCATCATCGGTTGTCTGCATAAAGCGCCCGCTATGCCACCAGTAAGCGCCGTAGCTCGCTGCCGCCAGCGCGGCGACGGCGAGTGTCGCCAGGACGAGGGCTCTTCTCTTACTGGCCGGATTCATGGCTGGCATCTCTGTAGGGTTCGGGTTGAAACTTTTGGCCGCTATCGCCCTCGCGTTTGCGCAGCAGATATTGGTGACGATATTTCATCATCGGCGAGGCTGCGGGTCCCGGCACCATGGTGTATTTACCCGGAATAATCTCTTCGCCGGTCGCTTTATCGACCAGCATCGGCTCCACCGGTCGCTGGGTTTCACTTTCCACCAATTGCATCTGACGGCCTTCGGGTGAGAAGTGGCGGTTACCCCATTCCGCCAGCGCCAGCAGTACCATGCGAAAATCGCGGCCGCTTTGCGTGAGGTGGTATTCGTAGCGCGGCGGTGTGCTGCTGTAGCAAACCTTCTCCAGCAGGCCGTCGTCTACCAGCGCCTTCAGGCGGCGTGAAAGAATATTGGGCGCGACGTTGCTGCTTTTCTGAAACTCGTCAAAGCGGGTAAAGCCCGCGAAGGCGTCGCGCAGGATCATTATGCTCCAGCTGTCACCGATGCGACCAAGACTACGGGCGATGGGGCAGGGAGCGTGGCAAAGCGGTTCATTTTTCATGGGTTGGCCTGGATAGAGAGGTGGCTTTCGAGAGCAAATTGACATAGTAACTATCAAAATGCAAGTTACTTAAAAAACGATCTCTCTCAGCAGATTCATGGCGCCGGCGTTAAGGTTGACGCGCGCGATACCACTACGGGGTGACACGGCTTAGCGCAAAGCGGTGGTGCAGCGGGCCGGAATGGGTAAGGGAGTGACGGAGCAGAATCTGACGGTCCGCTCCGCGGCAGGAGCGGACGTTATGCTAATCAATGATGAGGGGGTCAGACGGGATAGTACGTGTAGCCAGTTTCTTTTGAAGTATTATGACCAGGACGGGAAATACAGATGCGGCTAATGCACTAACAACCAACAGCGTGTTTAGATTTTGCGTGGTTATTTCCTGGTCAGGGAGTAATAAGGAAGACAGAAAGAACGCGAGAGTTGTTATCAGGTACATCATGGCTGTCTGTAGGGAAGTAAAACTGGCTCGTTGTTTATCCTCCGGAAACGGGACTACAACCGATGAAGCGCAAACCAGCCGGCTGTATGAAGCACCAAGAAATAAGGTTATAAATAGAAATACATTATGATAACCCATCGCGGGAATCAGCAAGCTTGCTACAAAGAGTAGCGTTGAAATTATCGCCAACAGCAGAGCAGATAAACGCGATGTCAGCATGCCTGTTATTTTTGTCGTCAGATAACCAGCTATCCCGCCGCTTAAAAATAATAAAGGTAATAGGTTTTGTTGGGCGCCCATATACTGCGTCATTAATGGGGTCAGAATGGGAATGATCAGCATTGGACTAAATTGTACCAGAGCAGTACAAGAGGCGAAAAGTAAGGTTGGAGAATCAATAGATAGCTTCCTCTGCACGCCCGGCGAGAGCGTATCCTTGGGGATAATAAATACTATCAACGGTAAAGATAACAGACAAAGTGAACTGATTAACCATAGCGCAGTATGCCAACCATAGTGCGTGCACAAAAATAATATAGCTGGCATGCCGACGATACTGACCAGCGAAAATGATGCAATGACCGTTGCCAGCATTTTTCCACGTAAGTTTACCGGGGCATAATTTATCAAAATACTCATACCCACGCCCATTGTCGTCCCCCCCACCAATCCTGCGCAAAATCGTAGTGCCAGAAGAGTGCCAAAATGAGTCGTGAGTGTGGACAAAAATGTTAGCGCTCCCAGCAGCACCATATTCTTGAACAAGAACTGTTTTTTATTAAACAGGTCAATCCAATAAAAGGCCATGATTCCAGAAAGTACCGCACCCAGCGTATACATACCGGAGACATAGCCAGAAAATGATACAGGAACCGAAAATCCGTCGGCCATAAAAGCAAAAACAGGCGTTAACGCCATATATTCCAACGCATTAGTGAACTGGACAAAAGCCATAACAATGGCTATCCGCATGAGGGTTTTATGATTAAACGTCTGTGTAACCAGTGGCATAATAAGCAACCTATGGATGAAAGATATCCGAGTTTAACCACTATCAATGATGTTCATTAGATGGTAAAAATGGCACTTATTATTATCAAATGTGGGATAGTTGATGCGTTCAGCTCTTGATTTTAATGCCCTGAAAGTATTCATCGCTGTAGTTGAAAGAGAAAGTTTCGTGGGGGCAGCGAAAGTTCTTGCAATGCCGACATCAAACGTGAGTCGTTGCATTTCTCAGTTAGAAGAAAAACTGAATCTTCAGCTCATTGAGCGCAGCACCCGACATATGAAACTCACCCAGGCGGGGCACCTACTCTATACCCGAGCGAAGCCATTACTGGAGGCGCTTGAGCAAACTGAGACAGAATTAACGTTGCGGCAAATGCAGCTCAAGGGGCCATTACGCATCTGTATTCCCAATGAGATCGGTCCTGCATTGCTGGGTTCTGTTATTGCCGATTTCGCCTGTCAGTATCCGGATCTGGAGATCAGCTGTGTGACTAATTTGTCAGGTCTCGAATCCCTGAGAGATGATCTGGATTTAGCTATCATTATTACCCGTGGTCAGATGGATGACAGTGACTATATAGCCCGGCATCTGGTGACTATTCCTTGCACCATTGTTGCCGCGCCCTCCGTCATTCAGCGCTACGGCACCCCTTCTCATATCCGGCAGTTTGAAGAATTACCCTGCATTACAACGGTAAGCGCCCTGAAAGGTGCCCCCTGGCAGTTTGTCACTATGAAGGGGGGATTTGAGACAATTAAGGTGAATGGGCATTATCGGGTAAACAGCGGAGAGATGGCAGGGCGCGCTGCGGTAGCCGGCGTTGGTTTTGCCATCCTGTCGAAACAAGCCTGCCAACCCTATATTAGCGATGGACGGTTAATCGAGATTGAGTTTGAACAATCGCCAGCCCCATTGCAGTTGTTCGCACTTTATTCCGATCGGCGTTACTTGCCGGCTAAAACAAGAGCGCTCATTGATTTTATGCATCAGAAGTTGAGCAATACATCTTTAGCAACGTAAGGCGGTATGGAATCGCGACAGAGAGTCCCGGTGGGATAATGAATCTCTACTTAACCCAGAGCGTCTGTTTTTTCGCTCACCGTGAATTTTATGGCCTGGTTTCCTCTGCGCGTCGAG
>NZ_BCYR01000004.1 GCF_001598295.1 Klebsiella ornithinolytica NBRC 105727 = ATCC 31898 | reverse complement strand
TGAATTTCAGAATTTTTTCTCTGCCGACCCGGCTTAATCTGTGAACTCGTTCACGTTTGCCGTGTCAGTGGGAGCGCATTATAGGGAGTTTTGTTTGCATGGCAAGCCTTAAAATACAAAAAACTTATCAAGCGCTCATTATTTGAACTTTCTCGTTTTCTCCCCGGTGGCCCTGAAACGGAGAAACCCAGTATCCACGCGGCTTACAGCGGTAACAAGGCCAAATCCTGCTCGGTGTAAAAAAGCGCGCGCGGTATGGGTCATCGCCATTTTTCCACCTCTCTTTTTTTACTCCTCTCACCGCGTACCGTCGCAGATGGCGAATTAAGCGGCTGTATTGACTCATGACAAAGCGCCGCTGGCCGACTCCTTTCTATAATCAGGCCCGTTTCTACATTACTGGTGTGAACCTATGGCTTATCAACTGAACATCAACTGGCCCGAGTTTTTAGAGAAGTACTGGCAAAAGCAGCCGGTGGTATTAAAGAATGCTTTCCCGGACTTCGTCGATCCGATTACGCCGGATGAGCTGGCCGGTCTGGCCATGGAACCAGAAGTCGACAGTCGCCTGGTGAGCCTGGTTAACGACCGTTGGCAGGCGAGCAACGGACCGTTTGAACATTTTGACGGCCTGGGCGAGAGCGGCTGGTCTCTGCTGGCGCAGGCGGTAAACCACTGGCATATGCCGGCTGCTGAGTTGGTACGTCCCTTCCGCGTTCTGCCGGACTGGCGCCTCGACGATCTGATGATCTCCTTCTCCGTCCCCGGCGGCGGCGTTGGCCCGCATATCGATCAGTATGATGTCTTTATTATTCAGGGAATGGGCAGCCGTCGCTGGCGCGTGGGCGACAAGCTGCCAATGCGCCAGTTCTGTCCGCACCCGGCGCTGCTGCATGTCGATCCTTTCCCGCCAATCATTGATGAAGATCTGGCGCCAGGCGATATCCTCTATATCCCGCCGGGATTCCCGCACGATGGCGTTACCCACGAAACCGCGCTGAACTACTCCGTCGGCTTCCGGGGTCCTAATGGTCGCGATCTCATCAGTAGCTTTGCCGATTACGCGCTGGAAAACGATCTCGGCGGCGAGCACTACAGCGATCCGGACCTCACCTGCCGTGAGCATCCCGGCCGCGTGGAAGAGTATGAGCTCGAGCGCTTGCAGTCGATGATGATCGACATGATTAAGCAACCGGAAGACTTTAAGCAGTGGTTCGGCCGCTTTGCGACCACCCCGCGCCATGAGCTGGACATTGCCCCGGCCGAACCGCCGTATACTGAAGAGGACGTTGTGGATGCGCTGACGGGGGGTGAAAAGCTGTGCCGCCTGAGCGGACTACGAGTTCTGCATATCGGCGACAGCTTCTTTGTCAACAGCGAGCAGCTGGAAACAACCGACGCGAATGCGCTGGACGCTCTGTGCCGGTATACCACTGTGGGTCAGGGCGAGCTGGGCGAAGCGCTACAGAATCCGGCATTTGTGGCGGAACTCGTCCGCCTGATCAATCAGGGCTACTGGTACTTCGAAGAGTAATCCCGCTGCCCCGCACGGGTCTACCCGAAAGCCTGGTTTTGCCAGGCTTTCGCCGTTTATGGCATCTGTTTTGGCAAGGTCAGGATAAAGCGCGTTGAGCGGCTATCGGACTCCACCACCACGCTGCCGTGATGCGCGGTGACAATAGACTTCACGATCGCGAGGCCAATACCGCTCCCCTCACCTTTACGCTGCCGGGAAGGATCGACGCGATAAAAACGGTCGAACAGCCGAGGCAAGTGCTCAGGCGCAATCGGCGCCCCCGGATTTTCCACCACCAGCTTCGCCTGCCCGGCGCTTTCGCTGACCTGAATCGTCACCGCCTGCTGACCCGGCGTGTAGCGAATGGCGTTCGACAGCAGGTTGCTGATTGCCCGCCGCAGCATCAGCGGGTCGCCGTTCACCCAGCATGCATTTCCCGTAAAACGCAGCGTCACCTCTTTCTCCTCCGCCCAGGCTTCAAAGAAGTCGAACACTTTATTGACCTCATCGGCCAGGTTCAGGGTTTTCTGCTCGGGGATCAGCTGATTATTATCCGCCTGCGCCAGAAACAGCATATCGCTCACCATCCGCGACATCCGCGAAAACTCTTCCAGGCTGGAGTACAGCACATCTTCCAGCTCTTTCTGGCTGCGGGTCTGACTGAGGGCGATTTCCGTTTGCGTCACCAGGTTGGTAATCGGCGTGCGGATCTCATGGGCAATATCGGCAGAAAAGTTGGACTGGCGAGTGAAGACATCTTCAATACGTTCCAGCATATGGTTAAACGAAATCACCAGCCGCTCCAGCTCCACCGGAACACTCCCGGGATTTAACCGTACGTCGAGATCTTTGGACGTGATGTTTTGGATCTGCCGGCTGACCTGGCGGATCGGTTTGTGTCCTTGATAAACCACGAACAGCACAATAAAGATGATAAGAATGCTGATCACCGACGCCGCCGAAATCAGTTTCGCCTTCAGTTCGTTAATATAGTGCAGGTGGAAATCAATCGATAACGCCATCAGCAGGTAATAAGCCGGTTTGCCCTCCGCCGTTTTGCCGAGCGGCAGCATAATCAGCCGCCAGGCGCTGCTTTGCAGTTGATGGTTATCATGCGTCATCGCCCGCGGATGCGGATCGCTCCACGAGATCACACTCCCGTCCTGCAGGCGAGCCACCAGCCCGGGGGGGTTCATGATATGGCTCAGATCCGGGCCATTCGGCGACTGGAAAAGCGTCTGTCCGTTAGCATCATCGAGGCAGATAAAGACGTTGGCGTAGCCATCAATGACGTTTTTCACGATGTCCAGGCGCTGGGCCTGCGGATAGTCGCCGTGGTTTAGCACCGTTTCAAGCGTTGTCGCGAGCTGCTTTAAGTCGTGAACGTCACGCTCCTCAAAGTGCGCTTTTACCGAATGGATCATTATCCAGGTGAAGGCAAAGAACGCCACGATCGTGGCCAGGCTGATAAAAAAAGTCAGCCGCGAAGCCAGCGAAAAGGGCCGCGGAAACCACTTACTCAACATCCGGGACCTCGAGCATATAGCCCACGCCGCGCACGGTCTGGATAAGCTTCGGTTCAAAGTCATTATCGATTTTAGCCCGCAGCCGTTTGACCGCCACGTCGATGGCATTGGTATCGCTATCAAAGTTCATGTCCCAGACCTGGGATGCAATCAGCGACCGGGGCAGGACTTCTCCCTGATGACGCAGAAAGAACTCCAGCAGCGTGAACTCTTTGCTGGTCAGGGTGATACGCGTTCCGCCGCGGGTCACTTTACGGCTCACCAGATCGACGAACAGATCCGCCGCCTGAAACTGGCTTTCAACCATGGTCGACGCACCGCGGCGCAGCAAGGTTCTGACCCGCGCCAGCAGCTCGGCAAAGGCAAAGGGCTTCACCAGATAGTCGTCCGCGCCCAGCTCCAGTCCCTTGACCCGATGCTCAACGGTGCCCAGAGCCGTCAGCAGCAGGACGGGCACCCCTTTATTGGCGGCGCGCAGCATTCTGACAATATCCCAGCCATTCACATCGGGCAGCATAATATCGAGAATCAACAGGTCATAATCGCCGGTCATCGCCAGATGATAGCCGTTCAGACCATTATCGGCCAGGTCGACGACAAAACCGGACTCCGTTAGCCCTTTGGTCAGGTACTCCCCGGTTTTTTTCTCATCTTCGACGATCAAAATCTTCATGACATGCTCCTTCACGCGCCTTTTGTGCGGGTTTCCAATTCTAGTGGAGCCAAACCGGATAGCAATGAATTCTCAGGTAAATGACAGCTTTGTCATTTTCCTGTCACGCATCGAACAGAGGCCGTTTTGTACAGTACCCGTCATTCATTCGTCGTCGAAAGCGTCCTGCCCTATGCGCAAATTAAAGCTCATCACGCTCAGCGTGACTTTTGTTCTGACCGGCTGCCTCTCTTTAGCACCGGAGTACCAGCAGCCAACCTCGCCGGTGCCGCAGCAGTTCTCACGCAGCCAGAACAAACTGGTCACGATGCCGGTAAATTATCAGGATAGCGGCTGGCGGACATTTTTCGTCGACCCGCAGGTGAAGTCGCTAATTGGCGAAGCGCTGCTGAACAACCGGGATTTGCGCATGGCAACGCTCAAAGTCCAGGAGGCAAGAGCGCAATATGGCGTCACCGACGCCGATCGCTACCCGCAGCTTGATAGCGCCGCCAGCACCACCTGGAGCGGCAAACTCAAAGGTGACACCACCACCGCCAGCGACTATCAGGCCGGGCTTAACCTCAGCTTTGATCTCGATTTCTTCGGCCGTCTGAAAAACTTAAGCGAGGCGGACAGGCAAAACTATTTCGCCAGCGAGGAAGCCCGCCGGGCGGTTCATATTCTATTAGTCTCGAATGTCTCGCAGAGCTATTTCAACCAGCGCCTGGCCTGGGCTCAGCTGCAGGTGGCGAAGGAGACGTTGCAGAACTACCAGCGTTCCTACGCCTTTGTCGAGAAACAGCTGCTGACCGGCAGCACCAATGTCCTGGCGCTGGAGCAGGCCCGCGGGGTCATCGAAAGCACCCGTGCCGATATTGCCAAACGTGAAGGCGAACTGGCGCAGGCCAACAACGCTCTGCAGCTGCTGCTGGGGAGCTACCAGCATCTGCCTGATGACGCGGCCAGCAGCCTCCTTGATATCAACGGCGTCGCCTTGCCGCCGGCGCTCTCTTCGCAGATCCTGCTGCAGCGCCCGGACATTTTAGAAGCCGAGCACGGTTTACGCGCCGCGAACGCCAATATCGGCGCCGCGCGCGCGGCCTTTTTCCCGTCGATAACCTTAACCAGCTCGCTGTCCGGCAGCAGCGCGGATTTGTCACGCTTGTTTAACCCCGCCAGCGGGATGTGGAATTTCGTCCCCAAAATCGAACTGCCGATTTTTAATGCCGGGCGCAATCAGGCCAACCTCGATTTAGCGGAAATCCGCCAGCAGCAGTCGGTGGTGAATTATGAGCAAAAAATTCAGGCCGCCTTCAAAGAGGTCGCCGATGCGCTGGCCCTGCGCCAGAGCCTGGCAGACCAAATCAGCGCTCAGCAACGCTACCTCGCTTCGCTGCAGACGACCCGGCAGCGAGCCAGAGCGCTCTATCAGCACGGCGCGGTGAGCTATATCGAAGTGCTGGATGCCGAGCGTTCGCTCTTCACCACGCAACAAACCCTGCTGGACCTCAACTACGCCCGTCAGGTCAACGAAATCAAGCTATTCACCGCCCTGGGTGGCGGCTGGATGGAATAACCCCTCATTTACTTTCAGGAGCATGAATGATGAATCACCTTACTAAAACCCTCATTTTCGGCCTGCTTTCTACGGTGATGTTCGGCGCGCAGGCCAACGAACATCAGCATGGCGAAATGATGAACGCCGCGCCCGCCGCGCAACAAACGCCGGCCATCAGCGCCACCGGCGAGGTTAAATCCATTGATATGGAAAGCAAAAAAGTCACCATCGCCCATGATGCGATTCCGGCGGTGAACTGGCCACCGATGACCATGCGTTTCACCTTTACCCCGCAAACGCCGCTCAACGACATTAAAGCCGGCAGCAAAGTCGCCTTTACCTTTATTCAGCAGGGCAATCTCTCCTTATTACAGGATATCCATCTCGCACAGTAACGCCCACGGAGATAGCTTCCCAATAACACCGGAATGGACACAGATATGGCCTCGTTAACCCTCAAAAACAGCGCGCTGATTATCGGCAGTATGCTTATTGGCGGCATGATCTCCGCAAGCCTGTACGCCTGGTTCTCGCCACCAACCGCCGCGGACAGCGCGGCACCGACCGGTACAAAAGAGGCCCGTAAAGTGCTGTTCTGGTATGACCCGATGTACCCTAATACGCGCTTTGATAAACCGGGAAAATCACCGTTTATGGATATGGACCTGGTGGCGAAGTATGCCGACGAAGAGGGAGCCTCCCCGTCTACACCCGGCGTGCGTATCGATCCCACGCAGACCCAAAACCTGGGGCTGAAAACCGAACCCGTTCGCCGTGGCCCGCTGCATTTCGAGCAGCTGCTGCCGGCGAGCGTCAGTTTTAACGAATATCAGTTTGTGATTGTGCAGGCGCGCTCGGCGGGATTTATCGAGAAAGTATATCCCCTGACCGTTGGCGATAAAATTCGCCAGGGCACGCCGCTGGTCGATCTGACCATTCCGGACTGGGTCGAAGCCCAGAGCGAATATCTGCTGCTGCGGGATACCGGCGGAACCGCCACCCAGGTGGAGGGGATCCTCGAGCGTCTGCGCCTCGCCGGTATGCCGGAAGAGGATATTCGCCGCTTAAAAGCGACGCGTAAAATTCAGACCCGCTTCACCCTCAAAGCCCCGATCGATGGCGTTATCACCGCCTTTGATTTGCGCAGCGGGATGAACATCACCAAGGATAACGTGGTGGCGAAAATTCAGGGAATGGATCCGGTGTGGATCGGCGCCGCGGTACCGGAATCTATTGCCTGGCTGCTTAAAGACAGCTCGCAGTTGACGATTTCCGTTCCCGCCTGGCCGGGGAAAACCTTCACCATCAGCAAATGGACGATTCTGCCCAGCGCCGATGCCACGACCCGCACGCTACAGCTGCGCCTGCAGGTGGATAACCCCGACGAGATGCTCAAACCGGGGATGAACGCCTGGCTGCGGTTGAACACCCAAAGCCAGCCGATGCTCTTGATTCCGTCAAAAGCGCTGATCGATACCGGTACGGAGCAGCGGGTGATCACGGTTGACAACGACGGGCGTTTTGTCCCGAAACGTATCGACGTATTCCAGCAATCCGGCGACGTCACGGCGGTCAGCGCCGGCCTCAGCGAAGGCGAAAAGGTGGTCTCCAGCGGTCTGTTCCTGATTGATTCGGAAGCCAATATTTCCGGCGCGCTGGACAGGATGCGCGCGCAGACGCCTGCCGCGCTACCGACACCCACAGCGCACGCCCACTGAGGAGATGACAAATGATTGAATGGATAATCCGTCGCTCGGTGGCCAACCGCTTTCTGGTGATGATGGGCGCGCTGTTTCTCAGCCTCTGGGGCGCGTGGACCATCGTCCATACGCCGGTCGATGCTCTGCCGGATCTCTCGGATGTACAGGTTATCGTTAAAACCAGCTATCCGGGGCAGGCGCCGCAAATCGTCGAAAATCAGGTCACCTGGCCGCTGACCACCACCATGCTGTCGGTGCCAGGAGCCAAAACGGTACGCGGCTTCTCACAGTTTGGCGACTCCTATGTGTACGTCATTTTTGAGGATGGCACCGACCCCTACTGGGCGCGCTCCCGGGTACTGGAATATCTCAATCAGGTGCAGGGTAAACTGCCGGCGGGCGTCAGCGCCGAAATGGGACCGGATGCAACCGGCGTGGGCTGGATCTTCGAATATGCGCTGGTCGATCGCAGCGGTAAACACGACCTCGCCGAACTGCGCTCGCTGCAAGACTGGTTTTTAAAATATGAGCTGAAAACCATCCCCAATGTCTCGGAAGTGGCATCGGTCGGCGGCGTGGTCAAAGAGTATCAGATTGTCGTCGACCCGCAGAAACTGACCCAGTATGGCATCAGCCTGTCGACGGTGAAATCCGCGCTGGATGCCTCCAACCAGGAGGCGGGCGGTTCTTCCGTCGAGCTGTCGGAAGCTGAGTATATGGTGCGCGCCAGCGGCTACCTGCAGACGCTGGATGACTTCAATAATATCGTGCTGAGAACCGGCGACAACGGCGTGCCGGTCTTTTTGCGCGATGTGGCGCGGGTACAAATGGGCCCGGAAATGCGCCGCGGCATTGCCGAACTGAACGGTGAAGGCGAAGTGGCCGGCGGCGTGGTGATCCTGCGCTCCGGCAAAAACGCCCGCGAAGTGATTTCCGCCGTTAAAGACAAGCTCGAGACCCTGAAAAGCAGCCTGCCGGAAGGGGTAGAAATCGTGACGACCTACGATCGCAGCCAGCTGATCGACCGGGCGATCGACAACCTCAGCAGCAAGCTGCTGGAGGAGTTTATCGTCGTAGCACTGGTCTGCGCGCTGTTCCTGTGGCACATCCGCTCCGCGCTGGTCGCGATTATCTCTCTGCCGCTTGGTCTCTGTATCGCCTTTATCGTCATGCATTTTCAGGGACTGAACGCCAACATCATGTCGCTGGGCGGTATCGCCATTGCCGTAGGGGCGATGGTTGACGCCGCCATCGTGATGATCGAAAACGCCCATAAGCGGCTGGAAGAGTGGGAGCACCATAACCCGGGGCAGAAACTGGCCAACGACACGCGCTGGAAAATCATCACCGACGCTTCGGTGGAGGTCGGCCCGGCGCTGTTTATCAGCCTGCTGATTATTACCCTGTCGTTTATCCCGATTTTTACCCTCGAAGGACAAGAAGGGAAGCTATTTGGTCCCCTCGCCTTTACCAAAACCTGGTCGATGGCGGGTGCGGCGCTGCTGGCGATCGTGGTGATCCCGATCCTGATGGGCTTCTGGATCCGCGGTAAGATCCCGGCGGAAACCAGTAATCCGCTCAACCGTTTTCTGATCCGCATTTATCACCCGCTGTTGCTGAAGGTGCTGCACTGGCCGAAAACCACGCTACTGGTTGCACTGCTGTCGATCCTGACGATCATCTGGCCGCTTAACCGGGTCGGCGGCGAGTTCTTACCGCAGATCAACGAAGGCGATCTGCTGTATATGCCCTCGACGCTGCCGGGGATCTCAGCCGCGCAGGCGGCGGATATGCTGCAAAAAACCGATAAGCTGATCATGACCGTGCCGGAAGTAGCCCGCGTGTTTGGCAAGACTGGTAAGGCAGAAACCGCCACCGACTCCGCGCCGCTGGAAATGGTCGAAACCACTATTCAGCTCAAGCCGCAGGCGCAGTGGCGGCCGGGGATGACCATGGAGAAGATTATTGAGGAGCTGGATAAGACCGTGCGGCTGCCGGGGCTGGCCAATCTGTGGGTACCGCCGATTCGTAACCGCATCGATATGCTCTCCACCGGGATCAAAAGCCCGATCGGCATTAAGGTTTCCGGCACGGTGCTCTCCGATATCGACGAGGTCGCCGAGCGGATCGAAGTGGTCGCCCGAACCGTGCCGGGCGTCACCTCGGCGCTGGCAGAACGCCTGGTGGGCGGGCGCTATCTGAATATCGATATCAACCGCGAAAAAGCGGCCCGCTATGGCATGACCGTAGGCGACGTTCAGCTGTTTGTGTCGTCGGCCATCGGCGGCGCCATGGTGGGTGAAACGGTAGAAGGCGTTGAGCGTTATCCGATCAACATCCGCTACCCGCAAAGCTATCGCGACAGCCCGGACGCCCTGCGCCAGCTGCCAGTCCTGACCCCGATGAAGCAGCAAATCACCCTCGGTGACGTCGCTGAAGTGAAGGTGGTGACCGGTCCTTCGATGCTAAAAACCGAGAATGCCCGCCCGGCCAGCTGGATCTACATCGACGCCCGCGATCGCGACATGGTCTCCGTGGTTCACGACCTGCAAAAAACCATCGCCGAACAGGTGCAGATGAAACCGGGGATCAGCGTGTCGTACTCCGGGCAGTTTGAGCTGCTCGAACGCGCCAATCAGAAGCTGAAGCTGATGGTGCCGATGACGCTGATGATCATCTTCGTCCTGCTCTACCTGGCGTTCCGCCGCTTTGGCGAGGCACTGCTGATCATTACCAGCGTACCGTTCGCCCTCGTTGGCGGTATCTGGTTCCTGTACGGGATGGGGTTCCATCTGTCGGTTGCCACCGGCACCGGGTTTATTGCGCTGGCCGGGGTGGCGGCGGAGTTTGGCGTGGTGATGCTAATGTACCTGCGCCACGCGATTGAAGCTCACCCGTCGCTGGAAAATCCGCAGACCTTTAGCGTCGAAAAGCTCGACGAGGCGCTGTATCAGGGGGCGGTGCTGCGCGTGCGGCCAAAGGCGATGACCGTGGCGGTGATTATCGCCGGCCTGCTGCCCATCTTATGGGGCACCGGCGCAGGATCGGAGGTGATGAGTCGCATCGCCGCCCCGATGATCGGCGGGATGATCACCGCCCCGCTGCTGTCGCTGTTTATCATCCCGGCAGCGTATAAACTGATGTGGCTGTACCGGCACCGGCAGACGCGGAAAGCGATATCGGCTTGATACCAGGCGGGGGCCAGAACGGCTCCCGCTTTTATCACTTCAGCGCCGTATTAACGGCCCAGTAATTTCTCATACTGCGCCTGGAACTGCGGCGCATTCCACGAACCGTCAAACAGGGTGTAAGTGATGTAGCCCTTATTTAACCAGCCGCTGTCGGTATCCTCCGTCGTTGGCGTCAGCGACGCCGGGTTCATGCCCTGCTTCGCCGTGCCGTCAGCCTGTAGCTCATAGCTAATCTGCGGGACAGGGAACTGCTCATTGTCGATGTAATGGACGCCTTTAATCTCCGTTGTCGGCAGCGGCGGATAGTTGATACTCAACCCCGACCCTTTGGGTAATAAGGCGGCACCCGGCTCGCGGGTGGCGTTCAGCTTATCCACCACGGTCACGACGTAATCCACCGCATCGGGCCAGTATTTATGCGTGCTGGGCCATTTGTTTTTCATCTCCTCTTCCGTGAAGCGATAGCCGATGCTGGCCGCAATAGCCGGGAAACCGTAGCGCAGCGCGCGGGCCGCGGCGCTAACGGTGCCCGAGTTCACCTGCGCCATGCCGGTATTGGGGCCATCATTCACCCCAGAAATGACCAGGTCCGGCGCCGCCTCTTTCATCACCCCCCACAGGCCAAAATCCACGGCATCCGCCGGCGTGCCCGGGAAGCAGTAGCGCTTGTCAGCCACTTTCTTAACATCGAACGTTTTACCCGGTTTGAAGGTTATCGCTGAGCCGATGCCGCTCTGGTTGGTCGCAGGCGCCACCATCCACACGTCATACCCTTTGGCGGCCAGCTTTTCCTGTAACGACGTTGTGCCAACCGACTGGCAGCCATCGTCGTTAACCAGCAGGATTCTGAGCGGTTTTTCCGCCGCCTGAGTCGAGGCGGTCAGCATGGTGAGCAGCGCAGCGGCGAGGATGTTGATTTTCACGATCACTCCTTAGTCAGTATCAAGATATTTATCTGGCGCAAAAAAAAACCTAAGGGACCTGCACGCAAATTGACTTGCGCCAGGTCCCTTAGGTTTTGCCGTTATTCCGTTACAATCCCAGGACGTTGGAAAAATACTCCGTATCGGCAGAATAATCCAGAGGCAGAAGGCTTATTATGTGACTACGGTCAATAACAACAAACTATTCCCACTAAAAACAAAGGCTGAAAAATGATATTTCACCTGAATCCGAACAGCTAATCATTGCGAATTATCCCTGCTGCTTTTTGACGATATTGGCGGGGGGTTGGAATGTTATTGGTAACAAACCACAGGGCATGCGAACGATCACATTTATTAATATAAAAACAAATTCCGCCTGTTTTTCCATCGCTAACATGATAAAGTCGGCCACATTGGATTGTTACTGTTTTCAACACAGGCAAAACCTACGTCATATACTCTGGCGGCATCGTGCAACACATGCCCAACCCGAGTCGCTGACGTAGGTTTTTTTTTGGCTTTAAAATAATAAAAAGGAGAACAAAATGAACAAATGGCTAACCGCAATCATCATGATCGCCAGTGCCGCAACCTGTTCAGCAGCGGAAATGAAAGACGATGGCAGCATTAATATTTATTTTGCCCGACACGGGAAAACGCTATTAAATACCTTTGACCGCGTGCAGGGATGGGCCGATTCTCCGCTGACGGAAGACGGTATCCGCGTCGCCCGTTATCTCGGCGAAGGTTTAAAAGAGGTGAAGTTCGACCGTTTTTATTCCAGTGATGCCGGGCGACAGCGGGAAACCCTGGCGGTGATTCTGAAACAGGCCGGGATCGCCGATTATCACCCGATCGAGCTGCCTGGCCTGCGCGAAGCCTTTTTTGGCAGCTTTGAAGGCGGCTTCAACAAGGATATGGCCGCAGCCGGCGCAAAACAGCTGGGGTTAAAAGACAGCGCCGCCCTGTTCAGCAAAATGAAAGCAGGCACTCTGCCGGTGGCGGAAAGTCAGAACGCGCTGGCCGCTGCCGACCCGCAAGGTATGGCAGAAAATTATCAGCAGGTGAAGAGCCGTACTCAGGCGGCGTTGCATACCATCGTTGAAAATGCCGAGTCCCAGGGTGACAAAAATATCCTCGCCATTTCGTCCGGCACCTCGATGCAAATTATGATTTCCGACCTGACCGACGACACGGCGAAAAATAAACCGCTGGCCAACGCTGCGGTGGTGAAAATTGTCTATAAAAATGGCATCTATTCGGTTCCAGAAATCGGCACCATGAAATATGTCGAAGCCGGCAAGCAGGCTCTCAATAACAATAACTGATCGCTTAATTATATTATTGCAGATGACTGTTGAAGCCAGCCCCAGCTGGCTCGCAGCATCTCGCCTCGGGGTTTATAATGAAAAATAATATTATTACTATGATGCTGCTGACGCTTCCTGCCTGTGCCTGGTCAGCGAATGACGTTGCGCAAGCGGATATGATTGATACGGTATTTGCCGATCCTTTTTTTAGCCAGTCCCATATGACGCTGTCGCTTAAAAACTACTGGAAATATCTTAAGGAAGAAGAGACAGAACCCAAGAAAGTGCACAATGCCTGGGGCCAGGGCGTTGCCGTGGATTACCAGTCAGGTTATTTCGCCGATATCATCGGTTTCGATGCAACTTATTACGGTGCCATCAAGCTGGGTGCCAGCGACTATTTTAACTCGCGCGGCGTGCTCTATAATAACGGGACCGGTAATAAAAAGAGCAATGCCGAAGGTTTCTCCAAGTTTGGTCAGCGCAGCATGAAGCTGAAATATCAACTCGCCGATCTCAATCTGAACGCCCGCTGGGGCTGGCAGATGATTAAAAACACTGGCGTCATCTCCACCTCTACCCGTCTGTCGCCCACCACCTATCTCGGCTGGACCGGCGGCGTCAACTACGGTGACGTGACCCTGCGCGGCGCCTATATCGAAAGTTCGATGGACCGTAACTCGCCGGATAAGAAGCGCTTCCAGACCAACACCGGACGCTATCTTAACCATATCGCCAGCGGCGATATTCTGTGGCAGAGCGACCGGCTGAATTTACAGTACGGCTATGGTGAAAGCGATAACTACCTGCGCCGCCATGTGCTGTTCACGCAACTCAAACCGCTGAAGCAGTTAAATATTGGTACGCAGATTTATGCCACTCATGCTTTGGATGAATATAAAGCGATGCCGGCCAATAAGCGCGATTTCGACAGCAATGCCCGGCATTATGCGATTGATGTCAAATGGCAGGCGGATAACTGGAGCACGAAGTGGGGGCTGGGCTATACCGATGCCGAAAAAGCCCACGAAATCGGCTTTTTCCCCCGGCATATGAGCAAGAACTCACGCGGCACCTTTATTTCGATGGCCTACGCCGGCAGCGACTACATGCGTGACGGGGAGCTGGTGCTGGCAAATATTTCAGACTACAACCTGACGCCAGAGCTGGCGATAGGTCTGGCGGGCAACATTGCGCAGTTCAACTACAAGGGCAACCACGTGCGTACGGGTGAAATCAACGCGTTTAGCCGCTGGGTACCAACGCATCCGAAGCTGAAAAATCTGACCGTCTGGGCGATGTTCGGGCCAGGATGGTCCTATCGTATGAACGGAAAAACGCCGGTGCTGAACGATGGACACTATATCCGGGCTAATTCCCTCTCTTCCGAGGTCATCATCGAGTATCGCTTTAGTCTGTTCTGATCATTCATCCTGCCGTAAAAGAACAACTCTCGCTGCAGACCATCAGCGCCGATAAATAGCAAGAGGCGCTGTTGAGTCTGCACTCAACAATCATGACCGCAAAAAGCGTTTTGCCGGCGCGTGTGAACGAAAAAATGTGATGTGTGGCCGCGTCGCTGACAGGCCCGATTTCCGGGCTCTGTTGCTGGCTTGCCTGGCGATGGATTGACTCTAGCGGGCTGATAAATCTATCTTTGCCTGCCGATGTTTAATATGCGCCTTTAGCAGACTCTCTCTCTCCTCTACTGTCGCGGCGGGATCCATCTTTTCATACTCAAAGGTCATGGTGTGCTGCCGATAGGGTATGAGTAACGAGTTATTGTTGAGCAACAGCTCACCAATCGCGTTTACCCGGCTCGGTTCAATTCCCGGTACCGCTTTAATAATAACCCCGCACGGAATATCACCATTATCCTGCACGATAAGCAGTGAATAAAAATCGTCCAACGCGGCGAATTTCCAGGCGGGAACATCAAATTGATTATATTTAATGCCCTCGCCATTCGCAGGCATAAAGTCAACGGTATAGAAAGGTATAAAATCGTTTTCCCGTAATGCCAGTGAAATAAAGTCCCGATCTTCTGTCTTTTGGATCGTGGTTAATAATAGCCCCAGTAGATACTCCATCTGAGTCAATGCCAGATCGATAGCGACCACGCTATCATTTTGCAAAAAGAACAAAAACGTGACCCGTTCCTGATACGGCTTCATCACAAAATCGATCGTCCGCAGAGCGACATCGGGCTGCTGGACCTCATCAAGCGTGACGACAGGGATCCGGCTATTTAACGCTTCAGACTGGGCAATCACCTGCTCTCTGACGCTCTCAGCATCCTCCCGGAACATCATCTGCAGCCTGCGATAACTGCTAAAGACGGCAAAAAGCAGGGACTGTAGCCGATCGGGCGGCAGATAAATGAGACTTTCGGAGCCCGATGCACTGTGTGCTTTCAGCGCCAACGCTAGTACGCCTGTCGCTGATTTAATAATCCCGGTATTAATACCCATTAGTTTGTTCATAAAATGATTCTCTTAATAAAATATGACGTCACGGTGTGATTTTTGCCAAATCAATAATCCTGTCGGCACAGGCAATAGTCGAAGGACGATGAGCAATAATAATCCGGGTAATATTTAAGGATTCAATCGCTGCATTAATTATCTTTTCATTATTGATATCGAGATGACTGGTCGCTTCATCCATAAATAATATTCGTGGTTTTTGATAAAGCGCGCGAGCTATCAGCAGGCGCTGCTTCTGGCCGCCAGAAATCCCGGCACCCAGTTCCCCGATAATCGTTTCATAGCCCATCGGCATGCGTAAAATCTCTTCATGGATATTACATTGCATCGCACACTCGATGACCAGCGCCTCATCTACCTCATCGTCAAACCCCGAAATATTATCGGTAATGGATCCGGAAAAAAGACGATCTTCCTGTAAGACGCAGGCGATATTGCTGCGGAAATTATTAATGCCAATTTTGTTAATATCGAAACCACCGATAAATATCTCGCCTCGTTCAGGCGTGAGCAGACCCGACATGACTTTTAATAGTGTCGTCTTACCAATGCCCGACACGCCGACCAGCGCGACGGACTCTCCTGCGGCCACGCTAATATTGACGTTAGAAAAAACAGGTTTTGACAATAAATCATACTGATAGGCTAAGTCCCGAACCTCCAGAGAGACGCCAACATTCTCTTCGAAAACGTTTCTTAACGGGGAGTCGACCTCCGGCTCACTATAGACAATTTCAGAAATACGTTCGTTGTGCAGCGACAGCATTTTCAGCTGCATCGTCAAATCGATTAACGAGGCGGCACGTTGAGTAAACTGGCCGCGATAGGCATTAAACGCCATAAACATACCAATGGTCATAGTATTATCCATCACCATCTGCGCGCCCAGCCATAAAATCACAACCTGATCGGCTGAATTAATGAACGTGTTTATGCCGCCGAACAGCATATCAAAACGCGTCTGTTTCAGACCGGCATTGCTGACATCAATATTGGTGTTCAGCCAATGTTGCGAGCGTCTGTTTTTGAGATTAAGCGATTTTATCGTCGCAATACCGTACAACGACTCCATAAAATGCGAGCCAGAACGCGCACGTTTGACGATTAACTCCTCGCTGACGGTACGATAAAACTTATAGGTCAGCGCTCGCATGATGGCGTAGCAAACGGTAAAACCTAATACTACCCAGACCAGCCAGCCGCCATACAAACTCAGCATGATAAGCAGGCCAATAGTCATGATCGAGTCGATCATTCCCGTCACGATGCTGTTGGTAAACGTTGCGCGAATGATATCCAGAGAAGCAAACCGCGACTGTATATCCCCTAACTGGCGCTTTTCAAAAAATGCCAGCGGCAGGCTCATCAGATGATCAAAAAAGCTGGTTTTCCACTGCACGTCGGTCAGCGTATTCAACTTGAGAGAGACCCACGCGCGGATCATGCTGACCCAGGTTTTAAAAATGGTAAAAAACATTAACCCGACGCAGATGACCAGCAGCAGGTTTTCGTCATGTGCGGTAATGACATGGTCAGTCACGATCTGCGTCCCCATCGGCAACAGCAAATTCACCGTTTCAATCACCACGGACAGCATGAATATTTTGATCAGTGCCGACTTGAGGCCAACCATGTTGTGCATTAAGTCCAGTAGCTTAAGTCGGGAGCGCTGCTTTTCCTGGCGAAAGTCGCTATCAGGCCATGCCTCCAGCGCAATACCGCTGAAGTTTTCTGATAATTCCTGAAGATGCACCACGCGTCTTCCCAGCGCCGGATCGTGAATAATGAAACGCTTCCCTTTTATCGCCACCAGAACGACAAAATGGTTTAACGACCAGTGCAGGATGCACGGCAGCCGGAGTTCCTTGATCTCGGCAATATCCAGCGACAGGGCCCGCGTCTTGAGTCCAGCCTTCTGCGCAATCGCCGCCAGAACGTTTAATGTCGCCCCTTGTGAAGTGGAACCGTAGCGGTTACGAAAATTAAACAGATCGATATCTTTCCCGTAGAAACCGCAAATCATTGATAAACAAGCATTACCGCATTCCGTTGACTCAGACTGGATAATAACCGGAACTTTGTTTTTCATGGAAAAATTGATTCTTTTAAAAATAGAATCAAGCACATCTTTATTCATCTCCGGGTCCCTTCAGACTCTGAACGACTTTATATACTGGCGAGAATAGCCACTGGTACAGCGGTCTTTCCTCAGTAAAAACGATACTTTTCGCCTTGAGGCCATTCGCCAGAACCAGCCTGCGATCTTTATAGATAAATTCTTTGTCTTTAATATTGATGATTGCTTTATATAACGTAGGCGCTGGCGCATTGCTCATCTGGTTATTACTATATTCAGCCAACTCCCGTCGGGTCGCCGGCATCGATGATATCGACAGCACTTTCCCCGAAAACTGACCAAATTTATCGGAAGGAAATGCATCGTAGCGAATATTAACGATATCGCCGATTTTGACATAGGGTAAACTGTTGTCGGGTAACCACAGCAATAAATAGTACTCAATACCGGTAAGTTGTTTTACCTGAGCCAGGCTGCTCCCGGCTTCCACCATTTGACCGCGGGTAACCGCAATCGATTCGACCCGGCCATCAATAGTCGACTTCACTACAATTTTACCGTTGGCGCTATTTTCAATGAGCTGCGTCTGCAGATCTCTCAGCTGAGAATATTGCGAGGTAATCTGGTTATCAAGTTCTGCCGTCTTGACGGTTAAATCACTCCGCGTCTGCGTGAGCTGTAATTCCAGCTGCATTTTTTGCGATGATAATGACTGAAACGCATTTTGCTGTTGCACAAAAAGAGAGTGCTGATTATTGTACTGATCTTTATTGATTAACCCTCTCTTAAGATAGTCGCTATAGTTTTGTAGCGATTTCTCTATGTGGGTGAGCCCCTTTTGCGCCGTAGTCAGCATCTTTTCAGTTTCATTCAGGGAGTGTTCATAACGCAGAATCTGACGGTGCGTTGTCTCAATGAAACCATCTTTGTTTACCTTAAGCTTCGCGATGATATCTTCAGCATTAACTATCTTTGCTTTCACCATTGCAACATTAGTATCACTGACGTTCCCACCATCGGTACTTTTAGATACATCAAGTTCAAATAATACCTCACCCTTCTTAACCACATCCCCGACCTGAATAGACTGCCTGGAGACTGAACCAGGCTGCGGTGAAGATATGTTAAGAGGATGCGGTAACGTGATAACCTCACCAACAACATCGATTCTTTTGGTATATTTAAACAGACAAAGCATCGCAATAATCATCACTAGAAAAGCAACGCAGCATGCGGAAATGATTAATGGTGAAACGCCTCTGAGCAGAATGACTCTTCCTTTCCAGTAGCTTCTCTGATGCTCTATCGCTTCCCGCCTGAACAATCTTTTACCCATGAGTACCCGGCCTGATATTAAAAGGCCCGACGCATCGGGCCAAACTAGATGCTACTTTAAAATCAAGGTTTGAAAGTACCGTCAAGGAAACCGTCAAGTGTTTTCTGAGTATATTCCCATGTGTTTTCAAACCCTACAATTGCCCCGCCAATCCCGCAGGTAATACCACCAATAATACCGCCAACGATCATACCAACGCCCTGACCAATAGTACCAAAGCCAAGGACCCCACCACCGTCACCGCCGTGTTTACCGCCAATAATAGCTCCGGCGGCAAAGCCCGCCACCGCGCCCAGCGTCGCACTAACCACCGCTTCGCCGATATTGCCAAAGATATCCCACGGACTGCTCCAGGAGTACGCCCCGGATACCACACTCATTTCTTCAAAAGAAAGTTCTTTCATCATTTAGTCCTTATATAAACTTGTATATTCCAGATGGTATAAATTTATCAATCACATATGCTGTGCTGATGGGTGGCTATTTTCAGGTCTTCCGCTAAAAAAACAACTTTAGTTTCATGAATGTTCTACAGTGCAAAATAAAATAAGAAATAAAAATATGATTCAGGCCCCATCCTGGCATCCGCGGGAATAAACATCAGACGTTAAGCAACCTGCGATAACCAGTATGCTTCGCATGTATATGCGTTGCGGCACTGACAGAACAAAGCACCGGCCCTGGTCAGTCGCAGAAAGAGAAGCGAGAGAAATGATTAAATTTTCTGAATCACAAAAAATTAGATTCACCCAGGTAATATTAAAAGCAATATAGCTGGTGACGTCAGATACAAGTCAGCGTAACAGATAACAGCAAAACCACAGAACCGATATGACAAATGTTTCCCGCCTTAGCCACAGCAAGTTTAAATCTGCACATATCTCTACCCTATCCTCATTTTACCTGCTGCACCACAAGATGTTTCAAGGTATCGCAGAGACCAGTAAAGACGATAATACAACAGTCATTAATAATAAACCTAAAGTTATTAACAACATCGCCATTATTATAAACGTTCCACTAATGTGCTGTCGTAATAAAAGCAAACTATATGCCATCATTAAGATTAAACCCGATCATTTAAGCACTTAACAGCTATTAACTTTGTTTAACTTTATAATTGTTCTCTGCGCATCATTTTTTACGCCTGAGCTCCCGGTTATGGCGGCCGGCGCATCCTGTTCCACTTAAATCAGCAAACCACATCCAGAGGTTAATCGACAGTTATTCACCCCCTTCAGCTTTATTAAAGAAAAATCAGATGAGTATTTGTGCGAGCCGCGATTAATATAGCACCGCTTACCCACACAAACCGTTAACACAAACCGTTAAATGGTTAAAGAGTAAGTATATACGGATACATACGGGATCAGTTTCTGAAGTCTAATTTCGGCACCTTTTCCGGTATTAATAATTTAACTTTAAATGAATGGATTAAACGGATGAAAAAAACAATTCTGGCTATGGTTATTACTGCCTCTGCGGCTTTCAGTGCTCAGGCTTTGGCAACAAACCAGGCTGAAGTGACTATCCTGGGCGAAGTGGCAGACTCCCAAACCTCTTGCGTCGTCACGCCAACCGGTACGCTTAACAACGGTATTGTTAAGCTGATGACGGTGACCACTGCTGAAGCTACTGGTCAATCAGCGAATACCTTATTTAAACACCAGCAGTTTGGTTTCCAGGTGACTGATTGCGCTATTGGCGGCCCGGATGAAAACAACGTAACCGGCCTGAGCGTTAAAGTTACCGGTACGACCTCTTCATCACCTGAAATTCTGGATAACGTGGCAGCTAACGGTGCCGGAAACATCGGTATCGGTATTCAGAAAAAGAGCAACAGCGCGCGTATCCAGTTTGATGGCACTCCGCTTGCCGAATCCTATACCCCACACCAGGCAACTAACCTGGAGTACCTGGCAGGTTATGTGAAAGTCAATGCCGCTAACCCGGTCACTGAAGGTCCGGTGAAAGGCATTGCGACCTTTACCATTGATTACACCATCTAATTAATTTTTAAAGGGTCTGTCATTCCGGCAGACCTTTTTAATTAAATGCTGAAGGAATCTAATGTACCAGATGATGATCAAGGCAACCCTTGCCTTCGCCATGATGCTGAGTGGTTTTGCGCATGCAGGAATTGTTATCGAATCAACCCGCTATCTTTATAAAGAAGGCGCTCGTGAGATATCTGCGCAAATTGATAATAAAGACGAAATGCCTTATCTGATCAAATCATGGGTTGAAGCGCCAGAAGGGAAAACACCAGCCTTCATAGTGACACCTCCGCTTTTTCGCCTGGAGATGAAGCAGAAGAATACTGTCCGTATATTCTCTGTAGCTAGCATCAATGCTCCCACTGACCGCGAATCATCCTATTTTTTTAACATCATGGCGATACCACCGTCTGATGATACCTATGCGAACAGCAATACTATACAGCTCGCCGTCAGGCATCGCATGCGATTAATCTATCGGCCCAAAGCGTTAGCTGAGTTATCCAATAATACCGAAGCCCAAAAAATAGAGTGGCGCAGAGCGGGTAAACAGCTCACCATTAAAAACCCGACGCCTTTCTTTTACTATTTTAGAAACGTACAAATTGGCGCCAATGAATATCAGGCAAAAATTAAATTCATTGAACCCTTTTCATCAAAAGTTATAACGCTAAAAGATAACGGTAATGCTACCAAAGTCACGTGGAAAATAGTGAATGATTATGGAGGAGCAGGTTCCCTCTATTCATCGCAACTGCCATAAACAGTTCGCATTTATAAATGGATGTTTTTATGCCTATAGAACACAACAATACCTTCAGGCTATCTACGATCTGCATAGCTATTATTACTATAATGACGGCGAGTATTCACACTAAAGTGAACGCCCGTGAATTCTTTGACCCGACATTCATTTCATCAGTCAATGGAGGTGACACATCCAACATTCCCGATCTGTCAGTTTATCAATCGGTCAATGCCCAGGCTCCGGGAGACTATCGGGTTGATGTTGTTTTTAATGGCCGTTACCTGGAAACCAAAAATGTTAAATTTATCACGGACACCCGGAGCAATAAACTCGATAAAAAGCTCAATCTTATTCCCTGCTTTACGTTAGATGTACTCTCGCAATATGGTGTCAGAGTCAAGTCATTCCCTGAGCTCAAGGAGAGTGAACAAGGGTGTAGCAATTTCGATATCATCCCGGACAGCAAAACCATTTTCGATTTTGCCGCTCAGCGCTTAGATATTTCCGTGCCTCAGGCCGCGATAAGTACCGTGGCCAATGACTACATCCCGCCGGAAAAATTTGATGACGGCATCAACGCCATGTTTGTAAACTATCAATTCAATGGTTCTCAGGATTATAAAAGCGATAATGAATACTATAGCCTGAACCTGGAATCCGGGATAAATATCGGCCCGTGGCGGGTCAGAAACCTGAGCATGTGGAATAAAAGCAAGGGTGAATCAGACCATTTTGATTCCGCTTATCTTTATCTCCAACGCAGCTTACGCTCTATCAGCAGCAATCTGATCATCGGTGAAAGCTCTTCCCTGTCCGGCATATTTGACAGCGTCCCCTTTTCCGGGGTGCAGCTGGCGACGGATACCAGCATGCTGCCAGAAAGTATGCGCGGCTATGCTCCGGTAATCCGTGGTATTGCTAAAACCAACGCCCGCGTTGTCATCAAGCAGAACGGCTATCAGGTTTACCAGACCTACGTCGCCCCAGGCGCCTTTGAAATTACCGACATGTATCCGAGCGGCGGCAGCGGCGATCTGTACGTGACGGTTGAAGAGTCCGACGGCTCAAGACAGAACTTCATCGTGCCGTTCGCGGTCCTGCCGGTGATGCTGCGCGAGAAGCAATTCGAATATGAAATCACCTCCGGGAAGTACCGCCCGTATGTGGGCACCATTGACGACACGCCCTTTACGCAGGCCACTGCCAAGTATGGATTGACATCCAGCGCCACGATTTTTGGCGGCGTACAGGCATCGGCCAAATATCAGGCTCTTTCAAGCGGGATTGGCTATAACCTTGCCAGTCTTGGCGCCCTCTCGGCAGATGTGACCCAGGCATGGTCTAAAAAACGCTATGACGATAAAACGTCCGGCCAGTCGTGGCGTTTACGCTACGGTAAAAATATTATTGAAACCGGGACCAACTTTACCATTGCCGGCTATCGCTACTCGACAAAAGGGTTTAACACGCTCTCTGAGGTGCTTAACACCTATGCCCATGACGGGTATTACTACTCCGGCCGTTCTTTACGCAATCGCACTAACTTCACCCTGAACCAAAGTCTGGGAAGAGCGCATGGCAGCGTATCCATCAGCGCGCTTGTAGAAGATTACTGGGATAACAAGCGTACGAATAAATCATTGAGCCTGGGTTACAACGGCGGCTGGCGGGGAATTAACTACTATCTCGGCTACAGCTATAGCCGCTATACCTGGGGGATTCACAGTTCCAGCCGCGAATCGCGAAACGATCAGCGCGTTGCCCTCACCATCTCCATACCGCTGAGCAACTGGTTGCCCAATACCTATGCCAGCTATCAAATCACCGAAAGTAGCCCAGGCTCCACGGATCAGTACGTCTCTGTAGGCGGTATAGCGTTGGAAGACAACAACCTCGACTGGAACATCCAGCAGGGCTATAGCAATCGTGAATACTATAGCGGCGACATTCGGGGAGCATACAACGGCTCTCGAGGCAGCGTAAGCGCTGGCTACAGCTACGACAACAACAGCCGACGGTTCGACTACGGCGCCAATGGCAGTCTGATTGCACACGCGGACGGCATAACGCTTGGGCAGAATATCAGCAACGCAGCGGTCCTGATCAAGGCCCCTGGTTTAGACAACGTCAGGCTCAGCTCGGACTCCACTATCGTCACGGACGGTCGCGGCTATGCCATCGTTCCCTATATTACCCCCTACCGCAGTACCGACATCACTCTGGATAGCACGTCCTTTGGCGAAGAGATGGAGCTGATGCAGACCACCCAGCGGGTTGTCCCTACGCGAGGCGCCATTGTTCGCACAAACTATGCCGGGAATATTGGGCTGCGGGCATTTATTCATCTTAAAACGCCTTCAGGCCGCGAAGTGCCTTTTGGCGCCATGGTCACGCTTTCCGGTGCCGCCAAATCTCAAGCCAGTATCGTGAGCGACGCCGGTATGGTCTATATGACCGGCCTTCAGCCAACTGGCGTACTGACGGTAAGCTGGGGGAAAAAAGCAGGCCAGCAATGTACCGCCATATATACCTTGTCCGCCGGCCAGAAGAAAAATTCCGGAGTCAGTCAGGCTGAAGCCTTGTGTCGATAATCATCATAACGAGATGAGTGAAATGAAAAAAATGATTGTACTGCTGGCCGCCGTCTTTTTCAGTAGCGGGGTTTCAGCTGCACGGCTATGCACTTATACGGATGCTGCCGGCAACGATGGTGGTGTGGAAGAGCGCCAGGGTATGACGTTATATCCTAAGATATCGGCCGATCCTGCGCTTCCGGTTGGAGCATTTCTTTATTCTAAGACAATAGGCGGCATGGATTTGCACCACAGGCTGTTCCGGTGCAATCCCGGCGCAGAATATGTCGTCGAAGTGAGCACTTCGCAGGTTCCAGGAGTGACTCTCCGCGGTATGCCCGTTTATGAAACGGGCGTATCCGGTATTGGTATTCAATTTAGCGATATATTCGCCAGCCGCGTCGGCAAACAGGTTCCCGGCGAGGCCGGGTCCTGGCCGACGCCTTTTGACAGATCGGCACAGTTTCCCGCCACACCGTTCTTCTCTGCGTGGCTGGTTAAAACGGGCCCCATCGATACCAGCGGGGCGACTAACATCAATGTCGAAATTACGTTTCGCGTGAGAGACCCGGCCTATCCAACGTATGAAAGGGGGGGCGCGATCTACTGGGTAAATCCCAAAACAACAAGAGTTTCCTTTCGTAATGAGAGCTGTAATATTTCGGTGAAGGGTCCCAGCACGGTCAATCTGCAAAGAATTAATAAAAGCGAGTTGTTAGCGCTTTCCTCCGGCGCGGCAACCGGCAAAGGCAAAACCATTGACATGAATATTACCTGCCCCAGTGAATTGCAAGGCCAGAAGCTCACCTACTGGTTTAACCCAAAAAGCTCGGTGACCGGCGATATTGGGGTAATGGAAAATGCTATCCTCCCAGCGCCGGGAGGTAGCGGCGCCAAAAATGTCGGGATCATCCTGAAAAAAGAGGGTAATCCAGTGAAATTTTATGATACCGATGCGTACAATATTACGTCCCTTAGCCTCGATCAGGATATCAGCTTAACCGCTGATTATTTCAAGATGAATAATGATATTTCAGATGGTCTGGTCAAAGCGGTGATAGAGGTTGTGATCCAGGAAGATTGATCCCCGGGCCCGGAATATATAATGCCCTCCGCAAGGGGGCATTATTCATCGGGCTGGTACAACTATTATAAATATCATTAGACAATTTATCCCACATGCACTCTTGCATCCTGAGTTCCACAAACTGCCCGCGATACACAGCAGACTCATGCAGCACAAAAACCTTTTGCCGCAAATCGTTATCACTTAAATAATCTGAGTGGCAGAAAACGGCAACGCCGGGAGCCCGTACCAGCTGTACCCCAGTAAATGACCGGGGTGAGCAACAAATCTGTCCAGAACAGATTCACATGCTTCGACGCGGCGACACGTAAGGGCGAGGTTCCCGGATGAGCCGGGTAATAAAACCAACGCCCATGCGCATAAAGTATGGCGGCGCCACGGCGGGCGTTCGTGGTGATCCAGTGTGGAGACAGGCAGCGCGCAGAAACCAGCGCGTACGCGTAGTACCTGAGAATTTCGGCACTGCTCAGGTCCAAAGTGGCAAGTAAAATAGCCATGATAGGACAGGCGCTTAGTCAGACCTGAAGTTCAGCACAGCATATCGCCCCCCAGCCTGGCTGCCATTAACGCAGAGATGAGCTCTTTCTACGCTTTCGTTTGACACGTCCAACCTCCTCAACAGGCTGCAGCCCTTCAGCCGGCATCACGATGAGGTAATATCTCTAGGGTCAAATAAAGCAAAAATAATAACAAAGATTCATTATGTAGCTTTCCTGTTTACGTGATTATGTATCCCTTTTCGCCAGGAGATCAATACAATGAAAAATGGCAGCAATGAACGATATAAATGGTTAGCAGATGCGCATACGTATTATGTTATTAACGACTGCGTGACGTTTCAACCTGCGACCAATATGTTATGCAATATCCATAATCCGGCGTTGAAGGTAACGCTGAGTGTCCCCGCAGGTCGCTGTTTGCAGTTACTCATTAATAATATCGGTAATATCGTGACACAGCAGGATTTTATGGATATTGCCTGGAAACAGAGTGGTATGAAGGTGACCAGCAACACCTACTATCAAAATATCTCAATTCTCCGCAGAAGCCTTATCCACGCCGGGCTGGAGGATAATACCATTATCACCCTTCCCCGTATTGGGCTTACTCTGGCTACAGGTACCCAGATTCGGAAATTAGTCACGGAAACCACTCCTGAAGTCGAAACCGGGGCTGGCCAATCCGACGAAAACACGGTGGTGGAAGAATATAGCCATCGGCTTCCCGCCACCACCCTGCCGACTACCTGTGAATATGCGGAACAAGTTTCCCCATCTCCTGCAGCAGAGCACCGTTTCCTTCCCCCCTCGCTTACCAGAACAAATATATACCGGATGGGCTTTAGCGTAAAAAATGGCGTTCTGCTGGCGATAAGCCTGGCATTCATCACGCTGCTTTTCTCATATCTGACAGCGATAAAAGACAACTATTTCTCTGACTATGTAAAGATTGCTACAGCTCAGCGCTGCCACGTGCTATCGGCAAAAGCGGTATCCGAGAGTGTGAAAATGGAGGTACTCAATAAATATGACCAACATATCACCGGTGATTGTGTTAACTACCCCTGGGTATACGTAACAACGCTGGCTGACTTTCCCCGAACGTCGATCATCCGCTGTAATAAACCATTCACGCAATCTACTTTATGTATTTCAGAATACTTCATTGAATAACAGCTTAAGCACTACGCGATCATTTTCCACTTTTCCGGTTTACAGGCGCAGGAAAAAGCAATATCGGCCGTGGATTGTTACTTAAACGGTGCCGGCCAGTCAGCTATCCACTCTGCGGCAGACTCCCTCTCCCTCACATAACTCCGCTTACCCTTTCATGGCTTACGAAAGCAGCTCATACACCCCGAGCGCATCGGCAGATCGCCCGACGACAACGCTGTGACGCCAGATCAACAGTGGCTTTCCTTACTTACGTTAAGACGACAGACATGAACTCCAGGAGAGGTAGCGCCCTCTGCCGTACAGTCAGAAATTATCTTGATGAACAGAATACCCCTCCCACATGGCTGGCGAGCAATCATGGTGATTCACCGTAACGGTATAAATAAGAATTTTCGCCAGGCGCCATAATATGCAGAGCTTAATCTATCATTTATAATTTTTTTTGAATGTGAAAAGTTCTTAATTTTTATCTGCATCCGCCGAGATAAAGCCCTCCTGTTCCTGAAAGAGTTTTATATAATCCATGCATAGATATTACATTATTAACAACATTGTTGAATTTCACCCCACGACTCGCCAGTTAAGGAACCTTATCAATCCCACGCAAATGGTGGTCTTAAACTCTCCTGCAAGTCGTTGTTTATTACTATTAATTGAGAGTTCAAATACGATAGTTACACAGCAGGAATTTATGTATAACGTCTGGGAGAAACTCGGGCTCGTCGTTTCTGCAAATACCTACTATCAGAATATTTGTCTACTCCGAAAGGGTCTGAAAGAAGTTGGATTTCCCGCCGATCCTATTACCACGATACCGCGTATCGGTTTAACGTTGGCCCGTGAAACGCAGGTTCAGGTTATTGAATCCGCCGATATCCTGCCGATCGCTAATGTTGAGGAGTCAAAAACCGAGGAGGGTGCCCGGCCTGTCCACCACGATACGCCTGACTCAGCGGACTCAGACCATATCGGCAGTTTACGGGCGTCGGAGCCGGTATCAGGAATAGTCGCAGCGGTTCCCGACATACCTGCCGAACAAAGTCTGAATAAAGCAGGTATCAGGAAATTCAGTAAGCTTTTTTTTTTAATCACCGCGCTTATTTTTTCTATCCTGCTGGCCGATATCAAAGTCATACTCGCTCAGTTCCAGGGAAGTCGATACTTCGAAAACTACATGCTTGCCGTAAACACCAACGGCTGCCACTTTTTTCTTAATAAAGAGATTCATAACACCGATGAGAAAGCGGCGGCGCTCACCTATGGCAATCAATTCAAACCTGACTGTAAAAAATTCCCATGGGTATACATCAGCCGTTATGCCATGCTACCCAGGGCTTCCGTTATTCGGTGTAACAAACCTATGACCCGTCCCAACTACTGTATTTCAGATTATTTTATTGAGGATCATTAAAATGATACATTACCGAACTTCGGTGTATGTGCTTTGCGTATGCCTGTTTTTTACCTTAATCCTGGCAGGCTATTCATTATGGAAACGCTCTCAGCCTCCTGAATTTACATGCAAAGCTAACTTTGTACAGCATAATACTGATGAACAACTCAATATTTCACTCACTTACAGGATAAACAAAGATAGCGGCCTGCTCAGTATGAATGGCTACTCCGTTAACGACAAAACGAAAAGATTTAACCGCAAGATATTCTTCAACATTCAAAGGAAGAATAACACCTACCATTTGACCTCAGTGACCAATGTGATATTTCCTGATGAAAGCATCAGCAGCAGTTGGTTGGAAAAATATGAGCCATTATTTTTCATCTATCCCCAAAAAGACATTTACGTAAAAATGATTGAACAGCAGCATAGCTATTTATTTATCTTCTCTACGTTACCGGCCTATGTATGTCATAAACAAGACGACATCTGAGGCGTATTATTAATCAGACTCATCATTCTCGCCGCTCTCGTCTAAGGAAAACCGCAAAAACGAAGCATATGCGCAGCAGTAAACGACTCAGATACACCAGTGATGCGCAACAGCATGCGCTATCCTGATGGCGAGATAATCCATAACATCAGCGTATCATATTGTCCGCAAGGCGACCTGTCGGTAACGGCAGTTAAGCCAATAGCAGATAGCGTGAATCATTGCCGACAGCAGGCGGCATTTTTCTTCGTATTTAAATATCTCGATATTTTTTACAATAGAATGTTGGCATGCTGTGCAAATAAAGCACCGGGTTATGATATTCATCATATTCAATTTTAAACGTAATCTCTTTCCCTGGTTCATAAAAGAAAGCCGGAAAATGGTCATCCGCATTGCTGTCGCTACTGCTATCGGTGCTAAGATGCTCAACATATTGATTTTTAAGAACATAGATATCATCATGATTAATATAGGTAAAATTAATCACTCTACTGATCTGCGATCGTCTGCCGTTCTCCTCGGCGATGCCATAAATCGTGAGTTCACCTTTATGGTTTCCTAGCGTAAAGCCAATGTTTGAATCCAGACGAAAATCATCATGAATCAGAGTGTGGCGGCTCTGACATACTATTATTTTATTTGGAATAAATGGTTCAAAATAATAAAAAATGATAAACAGCACCACGACCAATAACGCAGAAAGACAATATATTTTAACGCGCATTAGTGTACCTTCATGGTTTTCATTATTGTCAGGGAGCGACAGTTTTGATTCTTTTTAGTGTAAACAGAACAATACATAAAATTTAAGCGGGTATTCATAGGGGAAGCGGTAAAATAGACAATAGTTTTGTCAGAACACGGCAGGCCTAGCGTATTGAGGATTTTCTTAATTTCAGTGACAGCGTATTTTTGGTCTGCCACAAAGACAGTACAGCCCTCAAAAGAGAGTTTGCTATAGTCCGAAAAGGCTTCACCTCCCGGTTTATGAAGAAATGTCATGATGCTGAATAAAACAATAGCGGATATAGTGACAATGCCTGCATTTCTTAGCCACTTAATATGCCGTTTGCTACCTTCATGAATCCCCCCTTCTGCTGCTGAACTTTCAAAAAAATCGGCCTCTTGTGGCGCGTTTCCTGAATCATCTGACTCGACATCGTCAGCCTCAACACGCTCAGACCTGTCAATGACAATACCCATAATATCATTATGGATACTTCCTTCCATGTCCTGATTTATATTGTTGTCAGTTTGTTGCTCATTATTCTTCTCAGGATACAGATATGTTACTTTGAGCCTGTTATTAAACCGCAAACCATGTCTGGGCACCGTATCAATAACATCCAGACATCCTATGGCGGCCAGCGACTTTCTGAGATGTAAAATACATTGATAGTAGGTGTTTGGACTCACCCCGGCATTACGTTTCTCCCCCCACCCACAAAGAATCAATTGATCCTGAGAAACAACCTTTCCCTGGTTGTTGAGTAAAATTTCAAGGCAGCAGCTCGCAGGTACATGAAGCTTAACTTCTTTTGAATTCAGCCTGTCCACAATCATTCTTTGGGATGGCGTGAATACAACATCCTCGCCAATAATATAGCTTTGGATGTTATCTGAGCGATCCATATTGCGACACCCTTTGTTGCATGCATTTTTAAAATCAAATAGTTAGTCGTTAGACTAAAGAAAGTTCAAAATAGTTAAGAAGATATAAACCTATCAACTTAAATTTAACGCTATCCAATGGCAAAAAATCCATATTAAAACATTAAAAATGCGATAGGTATCGATTTATTTCATCAACGCTCACCAACTGATGACTAATTTGTTTCCAAATTGATATTGATGTAACTGATTATAAATTACAACAAGTCGTTACAGGATAAGAAATTTGTTACCCGTAAAGCCACGACATTAATTACCAATTCCCGTTAAATGTTTCGAACTTTTCATCCAAAAATTTAACGTATTGGTAACCAATGCTATATTCAACTGATATTTGGCGTTCAATAAAATAGAGCGGGTCCCTGTTTAGATCTTTTATGCATGGACAGGCTTATTCGATAACGCCACTCTTTTTTTTGCTGAACGTCATGGATAACGCGCACAGCGCTCGGTGGCAACAATAATCGCTATCTGGATTTAAGAGGGGGAGTGCAGATTTGTCAGCAGGCGACATAAATGGACGGGAACGGGTGCTGGCCTCGGTAATTCGCGGCCATTATCAGGTCGGCAGACTGTATATCATGCAGGATGCCTCCTTCCATCGCCGGGGGCTGCACGCCAGGCACAACTGAGTGGCGGCAAGGGGCTGGGAATAAGGTGGCACACAGGCAGCAAATCACGCTGTACCATAGGTATTTTTCATCGCCATATCCCCAATAATACCCAGGCAACGGCAGGGATTGCCGGTTGCTGAGAAACCACGGAGGAAGCAGATGATTCATCTGGCCGGTGCTACGCTTTAGCCGGCGCGGTGAACCTGCGCCAGCGACGAGAAATGCGACCAGACAACTATTCGGTGGGCAATACGCCTCCTTTAGCCCAGTGCGTTTTGGGTATTTCGACAATGACCACATCCACGCTCTCCGCTTTGCATTTCAGCGTTTCAACCGCGACCCGGGTCACTTCACGGGCAAAATCGCGCTTCTGTTCAGGCGAGCGGCCAGGCTGTAATTCTAAACGTAAAACAGGCATATTTTTTCTCTCCGGTTGAGACCCCGTCTGAGGGTCGATGAATTAATCTTTACCGAAAGGTGAGGACCAATAAATGTGTGTTAGGTTGAGTGAATCAGAACCTACAGGTTGTTAATCATGGATAAACTTGCCGGAATGGAGATGTTTGTCAGAGTTGTCGAGTGCGGCAGCTTTGCCTCAGCGGCCGATGTCAGCGACGTATCGGCCACGATGGTTGCCAAACAGATCCGGGCGATTGAACAACGGCTTGGCGCACGTTTGCTGCACCGAACCACGCGTCGCCAACAGTTAACCGAAGTCGGGCAGCTCTACTATGAGCGTTGTCGCCGCGTACTGGCAGAATTCTCTCTCGCCGAGCATAGCGCCATGGAACTGCAATCGACTGCCAAAGGGCTGGTTCATATGGTCGCGCCGGTCAGCTTCGGCTGTCAGATACTGGTCCCGGCGTTGAGCCTCTACATGGCGCAAAACCCGGAGGTCAACGTCATGCTGACGCTGGATAACCAGACGCCAAACTTGAGTAGCGGGAATGCTGAGTTAGCTATTCATATTGGTGAGATTCAGCAGAAGGATATCGTTGCCCGGCCGCTGCACGCCTATCGTCGGATCCTTGCCGCCTCTCCCGACTACCTCCGTCAGCACGGGACACCGACGCATCCGGATCAGCTGAGTCACATGAGCTGTCTGGGGATGTCCTACTGGATACATCAGGATCGCTGGGAGCTGATGGGGCCCGATGGCGAGATCGTTAAAGCGGTAGTGAAAGGCCGGTTTATGTCTAACCAGGGCCATGCGCTGAGGATTGCCGCACTGAACGGCTGCGGTATCGTGCTGCAACCGGAATCACTGCTAAAGGAAGATATCGCCGAGGGACGCCTGGTGCCGGTGCTTCCCGAGTGGTCCTATAAGCCAACGCCGATGTATCTTATTTATCAACAGGATACCCGTCCATCAGCCAAGCTGCGCAGCGTGATTGATTTTCTGATACAGCGCTTTGGCGCGCAGAATAATGGATGAAACGACTTCAGACCGATGTCTGCACCGCCCCGTCGGGTCAACACGCCCGTTTTAACGGCGGCAGAAAACACGCGGCCGGAGGCCCTGGCCTCCGGCAGACAGATTTATGACGACGTCTTCTCCAGCGCCTCCCACAGCCCCAGCAGGTAGGTTACCCCCAGCGCGCGATCGTAAAGGCCGTATCCGGGACGCCCGGTTTCACCCCAGATAAACCGGCCGTGATCCGGGCGGATGTAGCCGTCAAAACCGTTATCATGGAGGGCCTGCATAACGCGATACATATCCAGCGAGCCATACTGCGACGGATGAGCGGATTCGTAGAAATCTTTATCCTTAATCAGCTTAATATTGCGCACATGGGCAAAATGGAGGCGCTTACGACGCGTGAATTCGGCAAGAATTTCATAGACGTTATTATCCGGATCTTCCGCAATTGACCCGGTGCACAGCGTGATGCCATTCGCCGGTGAATCCACGGCATCACAAATCTTCGCCAGGTCATCGCGATTCTTCACCACCCGCGGGAGGCCAAAAATAGAGTACGGCGGATCGTCCGGGTGAATCGCCATTTTCACCCCCACTTCCTCGCACACCGGGATAATTTCTCTGAGGAAATAAAACAGATTTTCCCGCAGCTTAGTATCATCGACACCGCTATAACGGGCGAACAGCTCCTGCACTTTCGCCAGCCGCTCGGGCTCCCATCCCGGTAACGCAAAACCGTTGGCGTTATCGAGAACCTCTTTGACGACCTCTTCCAGACTCTTATCGATACCGCTTTTTTCGAAGGCCATCGTCAGTGAACCATCCGGCAGGACGTAGTTCATGTCGGTCTTCATCCAGTCGAAGACCGGCATGAAGTTATAACAGATGACCTTGACGCCAAAACCCGCCAGATTACGGATCGTCTGTTTATAGTTTTCAATGTAGCGATCGCGTGCCGGGGTGCCTATTTTGATGTCATCGTGAATGTTAACACTTTCAATCACTTCCATTGTCAGGCCCGCGGCATGGGCCTGATCAACCAGGGCTTTAATCTTTTCGACTGGCCAGACTTCTCCGGGAGCAACGTCATACAGTGCCCCGACAACACCTTCCACACCCGGCACCTGTCGGATGTATTCCAGTGGGATTTTGTCTTCCTGTGGCCCAAACCAGCGCATTGTCATCTGCATTTTTTATCCGCCTTAATCGTTGCTGCTATGCATTTTACGAGATGTACCATACTAGTATTGAGTAGCATATGCAGTAATTATCGTTTGATCAACCACCTCGTTAAAAAAGAGTGACGACGCGATAAAAAGACTCATGGGCTGAACGGATCTTCATTATCTCTGTTGCGGTTAATTGTTTTTATATTGTAAAAAAATAACAAATTCAGTTTAAATTAATCATCCTCTATAACACGATTTTATTTTTAGCCATTTAATTCATCCCGGTTTTTATTTCAGGTTATGAATATCGACGACGGAATACATGCGTTAAGTCACAATTTTATCATTACATCTTGTATGGTAGTAGACAATCAATGAAAAGGAAGCTTACCCTCAACGCCATTATGTTCCCGTCATACACCGGCCCCGGCTTAACGCTGGGGATGCGTAGTAAAAGCGACATCGTGTACGGAGTTTTTATGTCACTGATAAACAATAGCTTTATGATAACCAACGCGCCAGGTCAGCGGCTGTATTCTGAGATAGCAAAAGCGTTACCGATTATTGATTACCACTGTCATCTTGATGCCAGAGCCATTTGGGAAAATAAACCGTTCACGGATATTACTCAGCTCTGGCTGGAGGGCGATCATTACAAATGGCGGGCAATGCGGGCGAATGGAATATCTGAACAAAAAATTACCGGCAATGCTTCCGCCGAAGAAAAATTTGCAGCCTGGGCGCAAACTGTCGAAGCCAGTTTTGGCAATCCCCTTTATCACTGGACCCACCTTGAGCTGAAACATTATTTTGCGATCGACGAAACGCTTAATAGTAAAAACTGGCGCGATATTATGGCACGGTGTAATGCGCAATTACGCCACGACGATTTTTTACCCCAGGCGCTCATCCGCCGTTCAAACGTTGAAGCGCTGTGCACGACCGACGGGCCGCTCGACGACCTGGAATACCATCGGCTGCTGGCAGCAAAAAGTGATTTTTCCCCTCGCGTTTTGCCAACATTTCGTCCTGATGAGCTGTTCGACGCCTGCCCCGATCGCTTCCTGACGTTCGTCTCCCGACTGGCGCAGAAAACCCAGCGGGCGATAACCTCGCTGGATCGGTTCCTGGCCGCTCTCGAAGCGCGTGTTGATTTTTTCCACAGCACGGGCTGTCGCGTATCGGACCACGGTCCGCTGGCGATCCGGTTTTGCCCGCTTGATGAGGCCGGGCAGGCCGCGCTGTTTCAGCGTCGGCTGGCAGGAGAGACGCTGGATGAGCATGCCCTTCAGGCCTGGGAAAGTATGATTTTTGTCGCGCTGGCCAAAATGTACAAACAGCGCGACTGGGCCATGCAGATTCACTTTGGCGCCATTCGTAACAACAACGCGACCATGTTCAACAAGGTCGGCATCAACTGCGGCTTTGACTCGATTGGCGATCAAACTCACCTTGCGCAGAGTCTGAACGCGTTGCTTAACGCCATGGTGGAGAATGACGGTCTACCGAAAACCATTCTTTATAACCTCAATGCCAGCTATAACGACGTGGTCGCTTCGACTCTCGCCAACTTCCAGAGCGGCGAGGATGGCATGAAATCACCGCTGCAGTTCGGCTCCGGATGGTGGTTTAACGATACCCGACGCGGCATGGTTAACCAGCTCAATACGCTGGCCGAGCAGGGGCTGCTGGCCAACTTTATCGGCATGCTGACTGATTCGCGCAGCTTTGTCTCCTACACCCGACATGATTATTTCCGCCGGATCCTCTGCGACCTGGTTGGTGGTTGGGTAGAGAAAGGTGAAGTGCCGGAAGATCGCGCCATCCTCGACGCCATGATCCGCGGTATTTGCGTGGACAACGCCCGTCGTTATTTTCGTTTTTGACCCGTCAGATACAGGGATAAACTATGACTCGTAAGAACAGAAAAGTGACCATCCCCGTCAGTATCGGCTACGGTCTGACGGATATTATGGGCGGCGGCGCATTTACCGTCATTGGCGCATGGCTGCTTTTCTTCTATACCACGTTTGTCGGCCTGTCGCCGATTGAAGCGGCGTCGATTGTCGCGATCGCGCGTATCGTGGATGCTATTGTCAGCCTGTTTATGGGCAGCTTCACGGACCATTTCTATAAAAACTATTTGGGTAAGAAATTTGGCCGGCGGCGCTTTTTCCTGCTGATCGGCGCACCGCTCATGCTGGTTTACACCCTGCTGTGGCTAAACGGCATGAACTACTGGTTCTATCTCGCGGTGTATCTGGCTTTTGAGATCATTGCCGCCATGGTACTGATCCCGTGGGAAACGCTACCCTCAGAGATGACCAAAGATTTTAATGGCCGGACCAAGCTTTCCACATGCCGGATGTTCCTCTCGGCATCCGGGACCTTTCTCGCCACCTTTATCCCCGGCCTGCTGATTGGCGCACTGGGTGAAAATAATGCCGACGCCTATCTGGTTAACGGCGTGGTGTTTGCCGTGATGTTCATGGTCTGCGTCTTTATCTCGTGGAAAGTGACCTGGGAACGCGAGCTGACGCCGGAAATGCTGGCGGAAATGGAAAAAGAGCGCAAGTCCACCACGGCGGCCGAGAAGTTTGTCGCCTTTGGCAACCTGTTTAAGGAGTATGCCTCTACTCTGAAGGTGCGGGCGTTCCGTAAGCACCTGGCGATTTATCTCTTTTCCTTTACGGCGAAGGACGTCTACAACACCGTGTTCGTCTTTTTCTGCGTCTACTGCCTGAACGTCTCGTCCTCTCTGGCGGGCACGCTGCTGTCGATGAGTATCGTCGGGCTGCCGGTTACGCTGGCGGCGGGCGTAGCAATCATTAAGTATGGTCCCTCTCGCCTCTATGTCTTCGCCTATAGCCTGATGCTGCTGTGCCTCGGCGGGTTCTTCCTGGTGTATCAGTTCCCGACCGACAACAAGGTGATGCTGCTGGTGATCATCGCCGGTATCTATCAGGTTAGCCGCTGCGTGCTGGAATTTACGCCGTGGAACGTCTTTCCGTTTATTCCCGATATTGACGAAATGATTACCCGCCAGCGCCGTGAAGGCCTGTTTGCCGCGGTGATGACGTTCTCGCGTAAAACGACGGTCGCCATCGCTACCTTTGCCGTGGGCCTGCTGTTGCAAAGCGGCGGTTTCGTGAAAGGGAGCCAGACTCAGCCTCAGGAAGCGATTAATACCATCGCGACGCTGCTGTTTGCCGGCACCGCCGTGCTGCTGCTGATTGCTCTGTGGCAGGCGCTGACCTTCCATCTGAACAAACGTACGCACAAGATTTTTGTCGATGAGATTGAGCGCCTGAAGGCGAACGGTCTTCAGCAGGACGTCACGCCTGAAGCGCGCCATGTGGTTGAAGACCTGACGGGTTATCGCTATGACACGCTCTGGCGCGATACCCCGCCCGAGCGAGCAAAGGCGGGCGAACCCACCTCGGTACTGAACTGACAGATACCGCCGGCAGCGGCATCATGCCCGCTGCCACGCGGTTGCCCTGCCCGGCTGACCCGATTAAGGTCAGCCGAACCATCGCCGTCTCTTATCCGCCAGACATGCTCCTGATTTGATCATTCGACGACGACAGACGCATAAGCCGCGCAAGTGAAGCCGGAGCAGTGCAAAGAGGTGGATTTAAGGCACATTCTCGCGATGGGGCAAGCGGATTATTTCACCATCTTCTGCGTTTTCTCGACATCCTTCAGTCCGCCTTCGTTGACGGCATTCTTATAGCCCATACTTTGCAGCATTTTTTCTGCTTTGCCGGACTGGTTCCCCGTATTGCAGTACAGGTGCAGCGTGTCATTCTTATCTTTTGCCACTTCGCCGATGCGCGCATCCAGCTGTTTCAGGGGAATATTCACCGCTCCTTCTACATGCGTTTCCTGAAACTGGTCTGGAGTGCGGACATCAATCCAGTGCTCAGCCGCCCACAGTGAGGTGGACGCCATCAGCATGGCGCCGGTCAAGATCGTTTTTTTCATTACCCGGGTCAGATTAAACATGACGATAGTTCTCCTTATTTGTTTTTCCTGGTCACCAGGAATGATACTAGCGAAGGCATCCCGGGCAATCTTTGACCTGATCAGGAAAATGGGCAGAAAGCGGATACTCGATGATATGCGCGCAGAGGCAACACGGCAGGCAAACTGGCGGTCCCCGTTAAAATTACTATGCTTAAAGACAGCGTCACCTGTTTCAACGTTGATTTTTATAGGGAGTATGTATGGGGTTCTGGAGAATTGTTTTAACGATTATTTTGCCGCCACTTGGCGTATTACTGGGTAAAGGATTCGGCTGGGCATTTATTCTGAATATTGTACTGACCTTGCTGGGTTATATCCCCGGCCTGATTCACGCATTCTGGGTGCAAACGCGCGATTAACCAATATCATCATGACGGCGCAACGGCGCCGTTTATTTTTTCAGGTATTTTTCATCTGAATCTTATTTTATTTTTACGCGATTACCTGCCGCTACCGAATGGCGAATGGCGAATGGCGAATGGCGAATGGCGAATGGATTTTAATTCGGCAAACTGAATGCAACAAAAAACCCGCACAGGGCGGGTTCATTTTATTATCAGCGGAGCTTATCTGCTCAGGCTATCGCCTTCATCGCTATTGTAAACGTCGCTGATAATGAGCGCGGCTTACAGCGGAGTGACGTTGCCGGCTGCCGGGCCTTTCGCGCCATTTTCAATGGTGAAAGAGACCTGCTGGCCTTCATCAAGGGTCTTGAAGTTGTCACTCTGGATAGCAGAGAAATGTACGAATACATCTTTGCTGCCGTCGTTCGGAGTGATAAAGCCAAAACCTTTATCTGCGTTAAACCATTTTACTAAACCAGTCATTTTATTAGACATAGATACTTCCTTAATTAATGAGCCACTAAGCGCGGCGATGATGGCCTGTATTTAGAGTTACTTATTTGGCACTTAGGAGGAGGCTCATGAAGAAGGGTATCTGTGGATAGCTCTTGAACTGAGGACTGCTTTACTAAAACTGCTTTCATAAGGTCTGTGTTCCAAACCGATGACGTTATTAAGACATAGAGAAATTATTATAGCAAGGTTTATGTTTTTTATTTTGACCGCTTAAACACCCGGATGGCCATATGTCTGTAAAAGGTAGCCGCTATCAACAATCGCTATCTCAATTTCGCACAAGAGTAATGCGTCCGGTATTTCACGAATTCGTTTTCGTTTTTTGCACTCATGAAGCATCTCTGTGCCGCGGGCATAGATATCGAGAGAAAACAGGAACCAATGAGCAAATGAACCGGCGCTACACGCAGGCCGGACTGGCTAAACATGGATAAAAACCGGCTGAACGGACAGGCGTGAGGCCGACTTAAATGGCGGTGGAAACAGGAATGTGCCCTTCTCCCCGCTCACGCTATCCCGCTATCCCGCCGGTGATCACCGCCAGCCGGTAGCCGGATCGACTGCCTTGCGCAGGGGCATCCGCTCCTGCCGTCACACGCGGATTATTCACCCTTTTACACGAATCCGTTTCTTTCTGTCGATCGGGTTGCCCTGCCGATCGAAGTAGCGACTCGGCCATATTTCCGCAGGATCGATACCCAGCGCCTGCGCGATTAAAAACTCCCCCTTAGGCCAGGGACGAGACAGCGTGTTGGCTAACGTTGACGAGCTTAGCCCCGCCTGGCGGGAGACCGCCGCCAGAGACAGGTTGCGCTTTTTTAATTGCGCAATGATATCAGCCGGATGCATATCAGTTCTGTTCATCTCATTCATTCCTTTGCGTTAGTGAAGCCGTTCATATTATCGCCACAACACTAAGTAATACTTAGTACATTTTCAACTAACAGCTACCAGAATCGTGATTCTGTTTCCAGTCTTTCAGGATCATCATGCTGCCGCACCGTCTAAAAGAAGCGCGCCTCAGAACGGGACTCTCCCAACAAAAGCTGGGTATCCTCGCGGGTATTGATGAGGCGACGGCGAGCGCGCGGATGAACCAGTATGAACGCGGCATCCACACCCCTGACTTCGCGCTGGCCTGTCGGCTGGCAGACGTGCTGAAGATCCCGGCCTGTTATTTCTATACCGTTGAAGACGATCTGGCGGAAGTGGTCGCCGGCTGGTATCAGCGCTGAGCGTCAGGCGAGTTTATCCGGATCACACTTTTTAACCTGGGCTATTCCCTGATAAAAAACAGGTGTTATCATTCACCCCGTAAATACCTATCTACTCAACCCGAGGCTTTGATGCTGGAGAATGTCATCATCGGATAATCAGTTCCCCGACCTTTTCAGGCCGGACTGATTATCAATGCGCCGAAATCGAATGCGGACACCGCTGTGTGTTTGCACGTTTTGCACATGATGATTAAACAGGTTTTCCAGTATGAATTTATCCCGTCAGGAACAACGTACCTTACACGTTCTCGCCAAAGGTGGACGTATTGCGCACGTCCGCGATGCATCTGGCCGCGTCACTTCCGTGGAATGCTACAGCCGAGAAGGGCTTCTGCTCGCCGACTGCACGCTCGCCGTCTTCAAAAAACTCAAAACCAAAAAACTGATCAAATCCGTCAACGGCCAACCCTACCGCATTAATACCACCGGGCTGAACAACGTTCGCGCCCAGCTCGATAACCGCTAAGGAGAGCATGATGGATATCAGCACCCTTATTTTCGCCCCCCGGCACATCCAGCTGTCAGCGGAAGAAAGCTGTTTGCTCTGCTGGCTGAAAAAGCAAAAACCTCACAGGAACTCCCTCTTCATACTCAACGCTATATAAGGAATTTAACATTGGATATCCCACGTATTTTTACGATTAGCGAAAGCGAGCACCGCATTCATAATCCGTTCACCCCGGAAAAGTACGCCACGTTGGGTCGCGTGTTACGCATGAAGCCGGACACCAGCATCCTTGACCTCGGCAACGGCTCGGGGGAGATGCTCTGCACCTGGGCCCGCGATTATGCCGTGACCGGCACCGGCATCGATATGAGCCCGCTGTTCACCGCGCAGGCCAGGCGGCGCGCGGAAGAGCTCGGCGTCAGCAGTAAGGTGCATTTCATTCATGACGATGCCGCAGGGTATGTTGCAGAAGAGAAATACGATGTGGCCGCCTGCGTCGGCGCGACATGGATTGCCGGTGGGTTTGCCGGGACAGTCGGGCTGCTGGCGCAGAGCCTGAAACCGGGCGGGATCATGCTTATTGGCGAACCCTACTGGCGTCAGCTACCTGCGTCGGAAGAGATAGCCCAGGCCTGCGGAGTCTCCTCGGTGGCTGATTTTCTCCCTCTCCCCGACCTTGTGGCCTCTTTCGACAACCTCGGCTATGACGTGGTGGAAATGGTGCTGGCGGATCAGGAGGGCTGGGACCGCTACGAAGCCGCGAAGTGGCTCACGATGCGCCGCTGGCTGGAGGAAAACCCTGACGATGACATGGCCCCCGAGGTTCGAAATGAGCTGACGACAGCCCCCCAACGTCATGTCACCTGGACCCGGGAATACTTTGGCTGGGGCGTGTTTGCATTAATCGCCCGATGAAATGAAGCTGGCGGTATAGCTCAAACCGGCTATACCGCCATGACCTCCCGCGATGGCGCCCCCTGCGACAGATTGCGCTTTTGCAATTGCGCAATAATCTCCGCTGGGTGCCAGGGTCGTCGCCCACTAAAACTGGCTACCGTGTTCGCCTTTTTCAGTATCGATGCGACTCACCAGAAGGATAGCGTCTTAACGAGACATCAGAACCACGCTTCAAACATGCCGCCGACGTTCAGGGAGTCCAGCTGCTCGTCGCGGGTGCCGTTCACCTTCGCGGTATGGTTATTATCGACCTGACCGCCGGTGACGTAGAAGCGCAGCATCGGACGGAACTCCGGCCCCATCCCGATGGCGATGTTCTGCGACAGCGTCAGCTTCCAGCCGTGGTTATCCCCGCCCTGATCGTAATCAACGCGCTGGTAGCCCGCTTCCAGCCAGGTGGAGTGCACATCGTTCCAGAAGTACATCGGACGGACGATGGCGCCGTAGTTCTTGCGGTTGTCGGTGTTGTCCTTGCTGTTGTCATAGTCATGGAAGGCCAACAGGTATTCGACCTGCGCCTGCCGGGTGAACTTATAGTTACCTTCGAAGCTGGCGTAGACGGTGGTCAACCCGTCCGTTTTGTTGTAAACGCTGTTATCGGCGTTATCGGAATAGCGCAGGATAACTTTGTTCACGCCGCTGTCGTCGCTGTTGGCGTGGCTCAACAGCAGGCCGCCCTGCCAGGCATCAATCTGCGCGTCGTTGTCCACCGCCTTGGAGTCAAAGCCGTAGTTGGCGTAGACCTCGACATCGATGGGGCCGGCCTTAATGTTGTGGGTTTTGGTGGTCAGCGCATAGTGACCGTCGTCGCCGGTCCCGGAGCCGCCGGTACAGGTGATGCGCGACGGGTTAGACTCATCGGCCATGACTTCCGGACTACAGGACTCGACCTGCGAAACCGCGGCGACATCGAACTGAACGCCGCCGATATCGAAGTTTTTCACCCCGGCGCCCTGACCGTCGTGGTTCATCCAGAAGTAGTCGTTGATCCCCTGCTGTGGACGCTGGTGGAAGTCACGACCGGCCCAGATATAGGCGCCGGGATTGGATGCCAGCACGTTGGTGACGCCAACGTAGGCCTTCTTGAGGTTAACTTCGTCGCTCCAGTGGTCGAACATCACGTTGATATCCCAGATGGCGCCCTGGCTGCTCTTAAAGGCTTTGGTAATCTGGAACTCGCCGCCGTTGCCTTCGTTACCCAGACGACCAATCGCCGAGGCGCCGTTATAGGAGCCATCGACGCCAACGAACTTCTGATCGCCGGTCTGGAAATGGGCGCCGTAGCGGGCGTAGCCGCTAAACTTCAGACCGAATGGAATCGCCATATCCGGCGAAGCGGCGGTGGTTTGCGGGTTGGTTTCCAGATCCACCTTCCTGGCGGCGGCGGCGTCCATTTTCGCCTGGCGGTCAGCCAGCGCCTTATCGACGGCTTTCGCCACAATGGCGTCAATTTGTTCCTGAGTAAATTCTTGGGCCATAACAGAGGAAAAAGGGCAAAGCGCGGCGATAACCGCCATCGTTAATGGAAGTTTTTTTATCATGTTCATGTCTATCTCAATATAGTTTAATTGTATTCAGATAATAACAATCCCATTCTGGGTGACAGAATATGTCGCTATCATAAGAACAATATCATTGTTATTTTTACGGTCGCAGAGGCTTTACGCTATTATCGTGATAATGTCTCCATGAGTGATATTTGCTGATGCGTGCTGATGCAGATGAATCATATCTTCGGATAATTCACCAACCAGCATTATCGATGATTGCCATTACAGCGGTCTTTGGCCCTCCTTCTCGGTTTGTCGTAGACAACAGGTGCTGCCCCAGCAGAGGTTGTCGGCAAAGGCAGGTTTCATCAATGGTTCTCTTTAACTTTATTCCCCGCAATTTCTGTGGCCCGAGGATTCTCTGTATTTTTTGCTCTTCGGTAGTGCTGAGAGTGTATTTATCAGTACGCAGAAGTCGTCTATATATCAGTACCGCATCGGGTTCACAGCGAATGCGCCGAAATAAATTCCAGTCATGATAAATAACACCGGCAATAAATGCCCCCGCAGGGGCATGCAAGCAGGATTCAGTCGAAGAGATACGCGTTAACCAGGTTTTCGAGTAATTCCTGATGTCCGCTTTGATGCTGAGGATTAAGGTTATGCTGTTCAGCGTAGCGAGCAGTTTGCGCCAGCGACATTTTCCCTTGCAGAATTTGCTGACCCACTTCATCGCTCCAGCCGGCATAGCGTTTTGCAACACGTTGCTCCAGCTGACCGTCTTCAATCATGCGAGCGGCCTTTTTGAGTGCCAGCGCCATCACATCCATCGCGCCAATATGGCCATGGAACAGGTCATATTTATCGGTGCTTTGGCGACGGACTTTGGCATCAAAGTTCAGGCCACCGGTGGTAAAGCCGCCGGCTTTAAGGATCTCGTACATGACCAGCGTGTTTTCTTCTACGCTGTTCGGGAACTGATCCGTATCCCAGCCGAGCTGGGCATCACCGCGGTTGGCATCAACGGAGCCGAAAATATCCAGGGCAATGGCGCTGGCGATTTCATGGTGGAAAGAGTGCCCGGCAAGCGTTGCGTGGTTGGCCTCAATGTTCACCTTGATCTCTTTTTCCAGGCCAAATTGCTTGAGGAAGCCATAGACCGTCGCGACATCGTAATCATATTGATGCTTCGTGGGTTCCTGCGGTTTAGGTTCGATAAGCAGCGTGCCACGGAAACCCGTTTTGTGTTTGTGCTCAACCACCATCTGCAGGAAGCGGCCAATTTGCTCGCGCTCCTGGCGCAAATCCGTATTCAGCAGGGATTCGTAGCCTTCGCGACCGCCCCAGAGCACATAGTTTTCGCCGCCCAACTGGTGGGTGGCATTCATGGCGGCAACGACCTGGGCTGCCGCCCAGGCAAAGACGTCCGGATCGGGGTTGGTTGCCGCTCCGGCGGCGTAGCGCGGGTTGGTAAAACAGTTAGCAGTCCCCCACAGCAATTTCACCCCGCTTTCCTGCTGTTTTTGCGCCAGCACTTCGGTCATTCTGGCGAAGTTATTCAGATATTCTTTTAACGATGCGCCTTCTGGCGAGACGTCCACATCGTGGAAGCAGTAATACGGCACGTTGAGCTTATGGAAGAATTCGAAAGCGACGTCAGCTTTACATTTTGCCTGGCTCAGCGCGTCCCCCGCTTGTTGCCAGGGTCGTTCAAAAGAACCGCTGCCAAACATATCGGCGCCATTCCAGCAGAAGTTGTGCCAGTAGCAGGCAGCAAAGCGCAGGTGGTCTGCCATCCTTTTTCCCAGCACGATTTCATCCGGGTTGTAGTGGCGAAAAGCCAGCGGGTTTGCTGTTTTTGGACCTTCAAAACGTATGCGGTCAAGCTGTTCGAAATAAACTGGCATAATGAACTCCGTCATTCAGGAAGCGAAAAATAAATAATTTTGACCTATCCTGTATTTTCCTGGCAGGTGGCTCAATTACGTTATTTCATTCGGCAATTAAGAAAATGCGCAAATGTGAACCATCTCGCAAATAATAACGTCATATATTAAATACATTGATAACCATACTTCCCCTTCCCTTCCCGAGGGTTTCAGGTGACAATCACTAAAATAAAAATCAGCTGTTGCCGGGGGACATTTACCTGCCGCAGATATTGCCTGTCAGCGGCGCGTCAACAGGCGGGATACGCGGCCTCGAGAGAGCCTGAGTTTCGATGATCACAGAAGTAAAAAAACATAATTACTTAATGTAAAATCGTAATGGATTCCCGGAGGTCATCTGTGTCAGAAAGTGTTTCACATTCTCAAAAGAAACCGGAGACTTGATTAGAATGAGCAAAAACATAATGCAAAGTCGGCATGATGAATATCATAAATTAACTCGTGGGGAACGCATTGGTTATGGGATGGGTGATTTTGCGCAAAACCTTGTTTTTGGTACGATAGGCGGTTTTCTTGCTCTTCACATGTTGACGGTAAATACCATCAGCACCGCGACGGCGGGGTTTATATTTCTGTTTGTGCGCATCGTTAATGTTTTCTGGGATCCGATGGTCGGCACCTATGTTGACAAAAGAAGTTCAAGTGCGGGTAAATATCGCCCCTGGCTTTTAAGAGCGGGCATTCCCCTCGTGATTCTTTCCGCGTTGCTTTTTGCGCCTATTCCCGGAATAAGAGGTTCGGTTCCATTTGCGTTTATCATTTATCTGGCGCTGGATTTAGTTTATTCATTGGTGAATATTCCTTATGGTTCGCTTAATGCATCATTGACGAGAGATCCTGAATCGATTGATAAACTGACCAGTACCCGCATGATGCTGGCAAACAGCGCCAACCTGCTTGTTTATACCCTGTTCCCGATGTTTGTGCAGATGGCCTCCCCCAAAGATCGCAGCCTCAAGGATACGGGTTTTTTTGGCCTCCAGCTGAATATGGGTAACTATACCGACCCGTCGGCTAACTATGCGTGGTTTGGCGTTTACTCAATTTATATGTTAATCGGCGCAGCGGCGCTTTTCTTCTGCTATAAATTCACCAAAGAGCGTGTGGTTGCGACGGCAGAACAGACGGCTAACGTAAAAGCGACAGATTTATTCCTTGAACTCAAAAATAACCGGCCGCTTGTCATTCTCGGATTCTTTTTCATGTTAGCTTTTACCTTCATGTTTTTCATGAACACGGTAAATGGCTTTTTCAATCAGTTTGTTGTCGGTCATTCTGAATGGATGGGAGCGATTGGTCTTGTCGCCTCAATTCCCGGCATCATCTTCCCTATTTTCTGGTCCAGACTGAAGAAAATCTTCGGTAAAAAAGGCTTCTTCCATCTTTTCCTTGGCATGTTTATTGTGGGTGAATTACTGACCTACGTGTGGTCACGCGAAGGCATGCACGATGCCCTGTGGCTTGCTTACGTCGCAACCTTCATTAAACAATGGGGCTTAACCTCGGCGACTGGCTTCATGTGGGCGCTTGTTCCAGAAGTGATTGCCTATGGCGAATTAAAATCAGGCAAACGCAATGCCGCAATCATTAATGCGATTATGGGACTGTTCTTCAAGATTGGTTTCACGATTGGCGGCGCGATTCCACTTTGGTTACTGGCCGCCTATGGCTTTAGCGAAACCGGCGCGCAACAAAGTGCCAATGCGATCGACGGAATCATTATGACCGCGGTGTGGATGCCCATTGTGTTAGCCGCTATTTCGATGATCATTATTCAACTCTATCCTATCTCAGACAAAAATGTCACCGAGATCAACCGTCAGCTGGATGAGATCCGGGTATAGTTAAAAATTAATAAAAATTCAGAAATATAAATTTGGAAATTTTAAAAAGGTAGAATGATATGTCACTTATTCAAAACCCTGTATTACCCGGATTTAATGCAGACCCCAGTATTATCCGTGTTGGGGACACCTACTATATCGCCAACTCGACATTTGAGTGGTTCCCTGGCGTTCGTTTGCATGAGTCAAAGGACCTGCAACACTGGAATCTGCTCCCCAGTCCCTTGTCGACGACGACCCTTTTAGATATGAAAGGCAATCCTTCATCAGGTGGGATTTGGGCGCCGGCGCTCTCGTATGCCGATGGCCAATTCTGGTTAGTGTATACCGATGTGAAAATCACCGAAGGCGCCTTTAAAGACATGACCAACTATCTGACCACCGCGACCGATATCCGTGGTCCGTGGACAGATCCTGTCAAACTGAATGGCGTCGGTTTTGATGCCTCGCTTTTCCATGACGATGATGGGCGTAAATATATCGTGCAGCAAACCTGGGACCATCGAGAGTACCATCACCCCTTCGATGGCATCACGTTAACTGAGCTTGATACCAGGACACTGAAATTAAAACCGGCAACCGCGCGGACCATCTATCGGGGCACCGCCGTTGCACTCGTCGAGGGGCCACACCTCTACAAACTGAACGGCTATTATTATCTTTTCGCCGCGCAGGGGGGGACCGTCTTTACCCACCAGGAGGTTGTTGCGCGCTCCAAAACCTTAGAGGCCAACAGCTTTGAAACCGAGCCAGGGGAAGTCTTCTTAACAAACGTCGATACCCCGGACAGCTATATCCAGAAACAAGGGCATGGCGCTTTGGTCTCCACCCCGAAAGGTGAGTGGTATTATGCCTCGCTCTGCGCCCGTCCGTGGAATCGTCCAGGTGAGTCGGCCTATGATCCTCGTGGCTGGTCAACTCTGGGCAGAGAAACCGCGATCCAGAAAGTGTATTGGGATGCGGACGGCTGGCCGCGTATCGAAGGGGGCCACGGCGGAAAAACCTTTGTCGAAGGGCCAACCGATGCCATTTACACCGAAAGTGCTAAAGACCATAGCCAGTACGATGCGTTTAAAACAGCAACGCTCGATCCTAACTGGAATACGCTGCGGGTTCCATTCACAGAAAAAATGGGGACCACCGGCGATGGCAAGCTGACGTTAATCGGCCAGGGTTCATTAGCCAATACGCATAACCTGTCGCTTATTGCCCGACGCTGGCAAGCCTTCTATTTTGATGCCCAGGTTAAAGTGAAATTTAATCCGTTCAATTATCAACAGATGGCAGGATTAACGAATTACTACAACGATCGCCACTGGAGCTTTGTGTTCATCACCTGGAATGAGATTAATGGCTCAGTTATTGAGGTCGGTGAAAATAACCGTGGGAAATACACGTCATATTTGAAAGATGATGCTATCAAGATCCCCGAAGGGACCGAGTTCGTCTGGTTCCGCAGCAAGGTTCGCAAACAAACGTATAGCTATGAATACAGTTTTGATGGGATCAATTTCACGGAAATCCCCGTTAAATTAGATGCCGCCATTCTTTCCGACGATTACGTGCTGCAAAGCTATGGCGGATTCTTTACCGGGGCGTTCGTTGGCCTTGCGGCTGTAGACTACTCAGGTTATGACGCCAGCGCAGAGTTTTACGATTTCCATTATCAGGAGCTGGGCGATGCGTTAATGGCCGATGGTACGTATAGCTGGCAAGCCAGCGAATCACGGTTTAATTAAATAATAATGAACCTACGTTATCTTAACGATAACGTAGGTTTTTGTTGCTGTTTTTCAGCCTTCACGTTATTCATGGCATTGTCATCCCACGCGGTTAAGTCCTTTCATTGCCACACAGAAATAAGCCTATCCAGGTGCTTTGCTTTCGCAGCGTAAATATCCACGTCAAATATTATTCTCTGGTTCTTAAAGCAAGCCAGAACGCGTCTATTAAGTTTTATCATCCGCTGGACTTTGTCTTTTTCACTGGTTAAATTTACAGGTGTTATTTAGCGCGATGCGGATATGCGCCAACACATCCGCATCGCTCATCACAATCACTATTTATACGGAATAGCAATTATGACTGAAGTCGATTGTATTGCAGATTCATTCGATGCAGAAGCGCCAGTGAAAAATAAGCGCCAGCTTACCGTGAGCTATGCGAGCCGTTTTCCGGATTACCGCCCTATTCCGGCGTTAACGATGAAGGGTCAGTGGCTGGAAGCCGCGGGGTTCGCGACGGGTACAAAGGTGGAAGTACGGGCAATGGCAGGCTGTATCGTGCTGACGGCAGTAGAGCCGGAACGGAGCTGGAAGCAGCGATGCGTCGGGTTGAGAAGCTGTCGGCAAGGAAGCAGAAACAGGTAAGAGAGTTTATCGGGGTGATTGCGGGGAAACGTGTACGAAGCTAATAAATATCGCTCCTGATGCGTCAGGAGCGGTTCACCTATATTGGAGTATCTTGCTATTATTCACAATTTTCTTGGCTAGAAATGAGTTGAAGGCACAATACCAAAGCTTACGGATAGAAAACTGGAAAACACAAATCCGAAGGTAACAATGTTACAGCTATATGTAATGATATAATCCCCATGGTCGCAACAATGGCAGCACTGATTAACTTCCATAATAGTAACATCCTTGTATAAAAGCCGCGTAATTCTAAGTCTATTCAATAGACTAGAATATCCTATCCACCATCAAAACACATATAAAAAATTATGATATTTTTAGAGACAAATATTTTAGCTGCACAAAATACTTGCCTCATTCCAAAATATAACATTACAGTTAGTAACTTCAGAACCTCATTGTTTTATTATCTTATTAATAGCGTTAGCAATCTCCGGTAGACTTGCACCATTATTCCAGGAAATATAGCGGTAAGCTTTCATCATTGCTAACATATTTTTAGGTGACACACCTGCATCCAACATAAGCACTTTTTTGTTTGACTTCATCAGATCCGTGAAAAAGGTGGAGAATTCAGCTAAGGGCCAACCACTTTCACTATTAAAAAAATTATCAGTCAGGACAAACAAGCCCACAGCTGACTCTTCAATCCCTTCATTAACCTTGATAAAAATATTATCTCCATAATCAATTTCATAACTATCTAGCCATGTTGCTATATCATTAGCCTGTAAATAAGCATTTAATGGATTGACAATATTAAGTTTATCTTTTGATGAATGACTAATAAATACCTTGGATTTCTTTTCATTAATATTTTTATATTGTGGGTGTTGCTTTTCAAACAATTCACGCTCAGGCCAAAGAAATAAATGACCACCGCCTTCAGGTGTTATAGCAAAATCGACCATGTCGGCATTAATAAAAGTTTGAACATTATACTGAGGGATATCTTTTGTGAAAATATTATATCTTTTCAGTTTTCCTGGATAATTATCTTTCAACCATAGCTCAAAAAAATAGGATCTTTTTGTAAATTAACTGCAATATGAAATGCTAAACAGTATGGATTGTTATTTACAACAACACCTACCATTGTCGCATAATCTTTATCAAAATTATTTAAAATATCCTTCAGAAATTTTTTTTCGCGCGTACGAGATGCATAGTCACACTCAAACATATATAGATAATTTTTCTCCATCATTTATCTCCCTTAGCATTTTAAGCAATAAATAACAATCCAATATACAACCAATATAAATTAAATCAAGCATTTCCAGTTGATTAAAGAGGTGGAATCGCGGAGCTGAAATAGAGAAAAGGAGGCCTATTGCGGTGCCAGACAATCTAACATCAATTAAAATCCTGATTTATGATAAAACGCACATTCACAACTCATTAAAATATTATATAATTTATATAAAAATAAACATGTGTGTGAATAAAAGATGAAGAACAAAAGCATCGGATTCATTGTTATTGTATTACTTGTATGGTTTTTTTCTAAGGGTAATAAAGCACCCAGCTATCCTGCAGCTAAACCTGCCCAAGAATCAGGCATGTATGAACAAGCGAAGATTGTCTATGTTAATGCTAATACGCTAAAAGTGCGTTCTACGCCTAATGGTTCACCTTTGGAATCGTTACAAAGAGGGGCTCAGGTCAAAGTATATGAGCAACAAAATGACTGGAGCAGAATAAGTACCGCCAATGAAAAAGAGCGTTGGGTATCATCATCTTATTTATGTGAATCAACCAATTGTTATGTCAAAAAAGTCACGCCACCTTCCCCCGAAAAATTACGAACGGAACATCGAACAACCCCCTCCCGGCAACACTCAGCCCCACAAAACTATGGTTCATCGTGCTCCTGCTCTTCAGGCACAGTATGCATAGGGCCTCGGGGAGGACGTTACTGCATTACTTCTGGCGGAAATAAACGTTATGGCGTTTAGATAAAAGGCGCTTCTCGCAGGCCCATCAACTTGATCGGGTTGTGTTTTGCGAGCATCATCGCAATTATTTAGCAGATGACGTAACGCAATGCCTTCCAGTAAAACTCTACAACAAGCAATTGCCGACATCACTATCTGGCGTAAAGGGGAACAACGCGCGCCTCATAAGCCGCTGTTGCTACTCCACGTACTGGCCCAGTATCAGCGCGGACATTCACGGATGTTCGATTACGCCTCAGAAGTTCGCGATCAGCTACATAGCTTACTGGAACGCTTTGGCCCACAGCGAGCTCAATACCAACCTGATATACCCTTCTGTTAACTGCAGGGTAAAGAACAACATAAAATTGGCTTTACAAATATCAATGCAGACATCATAAAATGAGAATCGATAACTATTATACAAACCCATCAGACAAACCAAAGGCTGTTCACATTGAAAACATTCATTCTTGACAAATAATCTAAACTGTACATGCATTGTTATTTCTATCACCTAAACTTGATTTTTTAAAACACCCAATAATTATTAATTTAACGAGAAAGCACAGTGTATTTCGTTGCGACCATATAACATCATTTACACTCAAAATTAATCGTTGCAATCTCTATAGACCACGATAATCAGCAGTAAAATCTTATACAAATTACAAATTACAAATTACAAATGAGCATCATTCATATTATGTTTTTATTCCACGCACACCAACATTATTCCAAATCAACATTCTTATCTTTTTCACGCGGCCAATACGCATCATGAATGAGCTTACATAATGATTAATCAACTTAATTAACACATTAAATATGAGTTGATACCAGAAGATCTGTAGAATCATTTAACAATTGAAAAGAAAACGTGAGTCAAATTCCGCCAATTGAGGATACATTCACATAATGGCGCTAACTAGAAATAATATTACCCATACCCAAAAGAAGAATATACACGATTGCTTATTTGACATTATATATTCACACACAGAAGCATTAACCTGATCCTTTATATAATTAATTACAATCACCCATGAACCAATATTACATTACGATAACCCACAATTTGTCTTTTTTATATATAAAGCACTCACCAATAAAAACAATTTTTCATATGTAAATATATTACAACACTTCAAAACACTGCTATAATCCACATCATAAATCATGAGTTACGGGTTATTTTAATGATAACTAAACGTGAACAAAAAAACATGAACCACACACAAAAAGTAGTACTCGATATAGTTATGTGGATTGAAAGATGCTTATGTGAAGGCAAAGTTATAAAAACTGATACACTTGTAAAAAAATCAGGTTATAGTCATAGACACATACACAACACATTCAAAAAAGAAGTGGGAGTCACACCGGGTAAATATATTAGGAACAGGCGAATGACATTGGCAGCCTTATTGGTGAGATTTACTGCAAGGAGTATTTTTGAAATATCACTAGATCTTAGCTTTAATTCACAGCAATCATTTAATAGATTATTTTCATCTCAATTCGGTTGCTCTCCACTGAAATACAGGAAAAGAACATTTATCGACACATCAAAACTATATCCTCCTCACACACATAAATATAAAAACATTGAATTCAAAATAGAACACATACGTGAATTTAGTTTAAATGTAGCTAAATATCAACGCGAAGACTATGTTATTGGTAGTAAAAATGAAAAAGTACACTCTATTAGGCATAAAAACATAGCTAAATTATTGCAGAATCATGAAGCAGTCTATATTGCATCTGACATTGATTTACAAAATAATAATAAACTAACAGTTGGAGTAAGAACATTCATTGGATCTAAAATGGCATCTAATATGGATAACACCATGAGCATCCACCATAAAAAATACTTAACTGTAAATTTCAAAGGGACATGGAATGAATACATAAACTTTAATCAAAGGTTATTGGTTAATTCAAGCTTCCTTAGGGTTAATGGTTATGAAATAGAGGAGTTTCGTTTAGCAACAAAAAAGGGTAGTAGCGCCGACGAACTAATTTTCGAGGTAAAGAGACTGATGCCGATATAGCATCTAAATTTAGCTATAGATATTGACTTTATAACCAGAATAATTGTTCCCATCCATTTGAAAACTCAACTTTTTAGCTCCATATACTTTTCGAGACACAGTTATTTTGACCCTGTTCCAAATTCAGTACAGTGCTAAATCAGAGATCTTTATCTTTTTGACCCTGACCCGAATATGCTCCAGTCATAATCAGGAATAACCGGCTTCATGTTGGTTGCGTGTTCTGGCAGCCGGCAGACTTTTCAGCAAATTCGGACGGGGTCATCCAGCCCAGTGCAGAATGGGGACACCTCTGGTTATAGTTTATGCGCCAGGCCTCAATTTTGCACCGTGCATCCTCCAGCGATATGAACCCGTTTTCGTTCAGGCACTCCTGCCGCAACCTGCCGTTGAACGACTCCACTGTGGCATTGTCCGTTGGTGTTCCCGGTCGTGAGAAGTCTATACGGATCCCTCGCTCATACACACACTTGTCCAGCATTTTTCCTGCAAATTCAGAGCCGTTATCAGCAACTGTGGTAAGGGACATCTGAGTGCAATACTGTTCAGCATCTCCGCAACTTCCGTTGAGCGCAGATTCTGACCCACGCAGATCCCCAAGTATTCACGTGTGAAAAAATCGATTACCGTCAGCAGACGCAATCGCCTTCCGTCAAACAGAGCATCGGAGACAAAGTCCACGCCCCAGAAATGGTTCGGATACAGCCCCTGAGGCTGGGGTTGTCGCCGCTGTGCTGATTTATTACGACGTGGACGTTTGAGACGCAGCGACAGACCATACTCGCTGTAGAGTCGATAAATGCGTTTATGGTTATCCCGCCAACCCTCCCGCCTGAGCATGACATGAACTCTGCGATAACCATAGTGGATCCGGGTTTCAGTGATCTCCCTGATACGCAGGTGTAGCGCACTGTCGTCTGCCGCCACAGAACGGTAGCGGAAAGAGCTGCGGCTGACCTGCAACGCAAAACAGACCTGCCTCTCGCTGGCCCCGTAACGTGCCTGCAGGTCCAGGACCCATTCGCTCAGGCGTGCCAGCGTCAGTTCTTTTTTGCCAGCACATCCTGCAGCATGGCCTTGTCGAGGTTGAGATCGGCAACCAGCTTCTTCAGCCTGAGATTCTCTTCCTCAAGCTGACGCATGTGCTTCAGCTCAGAAGGGGAAATCCCGCCGTATTTTTTTCGCCAGGTGTAAAACGTGGCATCGGAGATGCCTAGCTTACGGCAGACTTCAGGCACGCTCGTACCCAGTTCGGCCTGTTTCAGGGCAAAGACAATCTGCTCTTCGGTGAATCGTGACTTTTTCATCGGCACAACCTCCGCTCAGGGAAGTATTCATCATGCCGGAATTCGGTTTCTGAATGGAGCAGGATCTTGGGTCAGGGTCAGTCAGAAAGACCGGGCACTTCAGTTTAGACTGACACTGTTTAGGGGACGGAACTGAAGATCATATACTATAAGATTTCTTGGTTTGTAATTTTTGTTGGCGATATTCTTACAATATTACATTTACATAGAAATCTTAACCTCCCCCGCACAAATGATAAGAAAATATCACAAGTAATCACAGGACTATCTTTTGGCTACAAAGTGCCTTTTTTGTTAAAAAAGCATCCCAAGAGAGAATATAATCCCCTGCACATGTCATTTAAATATCAAACGCAACACAAAAACAGTGCTACCTTTATAGCACTATTCTCAGGATAATGATGAAAATAATATTTACTTTTACACTGCCGTACTAATTAAAAAAACAAGAATCAACACTGACATATCTTAAAGATAATAACAAACAAGTATGAATAATAATTTTTATTAGGATACACGTCACATGAAACTTAAAAACATACATTTATATAACTACATTATCCTCTTCACAGTAAATTGTGAAGTAAAAATAAATAACTCACATGATAAACTACATATCCCACACAATACGATTGTCATTTTAGAGAAAAATATCTTTTTTGACATTGAAATAGTAAAGACAGGGCCAGGGCGTCCCTATGAAATTTATGACCTTGACAATGATAGCCTTTCTATTTTAAGAGATATTCTAGAACCTATTGTGATCGTGCCACCTGAAGCCTACACCCAGAAAAGAACATTAAAAGATAAAGTATTTAAAATTAAACCTTGCGATATTGCTGTAGAGTTTTTTCACAGACTAAAAGGTAGGGGTTGTGATAACTTCTCTAGAAGATGCAAGTTATCTTATTTAGTTTCAAAATGCGAAAATATATTCAAGCTAGCTGTATCATTAAATGGTTCAGTTACAATAAGATTTTCTGAGAAAATAACACAGCTACTTTTTTCTGATTTAACAAAAAAATGGAAAATATCTGATATCGCTGATGAGTTGAATATATCTGAAATTTCAGTGAGAAAAAAACTTGAGCAAGAATCAATAAGCTTCAATCAACTACTATTGGATGTAAGAATGAATAAAGCGGTAAAATATATATTACAAGGCGATCATCAAATAGGCATGATTGCCAGTTTAACTGGGTACACAAGTACATCATATTTTATAAAAACATTTAAAGACTACTATGGTATAACACCAAAACAATTCCATGTAGAGATAAAAACAAATCATTGCTGGAATAAAACAAAAAACCATCTAATAAGATAAAAGAACAGCGGAGAGATAAAAACAAGTAACATCTTTTATTAACCTTCGGGCATGAGCATATCTTCGCTCACATATGGGTTTATTGAAATCGTACTTAATAACGTTAGGCGCCCTCCCCCTAACGTCAACACTTTAAAAAAGTACAAATCGACTTTCTGACAATCGCTCTAATTAATTAGAGCGATAAACCGCAACAACCATCAAACATTATCTTTATGGCACTATGGGATATAGGCTACCATTTATAAATACAACAAGATATCTCACGCCGTACTAAAACAGAACTTTGTAATTAAATAAAAGTCAATTTGTCACATTATATCTGACTATTGCATTCAGAGATGTCTCATATTTCCCCGGGCTTGTTATTAAACCAAACTTACAGAGTCCAAAATAAACATCTCGTGAGGTAGATAGGTTGTTTTTATCATGTGACACCAATAAACTACCCGTTGAAAAAATCTCATTATTGGTTTCATAACAATTAAGATTTTGTGTCAATGATGCTGTAATTCCAAGTGATGAAGAACTTCCAGGAAATACTGCAGCGGAATATGAACTGTGCAACTCCTCTGGGCTAATAGTCAGAGTTGCATCAACTGTTGCTGTCCCCAAATTGTTGCATGTTGAAACAAAGGTTAAAACCTTCGTTTCAAGTGGTGTCGAGCTGGGCGGTTCAGTTCCTTTAATCTGATTAAAGGATGCAGAAACAGGAAAAGTTACCGAGCAACGTTGTGGTACAGTAATAGTCACATCCGCATAAAGATACCTTGTGGTTCCTCTATACGAACGCCCGCTAGTACCGTCAGGATAGTAAATCAATGATAGATATCCCAAAGACAAATTACGGAATGAATGGATTCCTGCACTTAGGTTCTGTGGTACTTGTACATAAATATTTATATCTCCAGAACCAGAAGATTCAACCTTAGCAGCAGATGTGGCTAGTCCGGCATATGCGATGCCATTCAGACATGACCAGTAATATGTACTACACCCACTTAATGTATGTCCCCAAGAAGTCGTAGCCGTATTCCAGTGCCCCTCCCAGAAGAACGTTGTAGAATCACCAAGACGGCCAGATGTAAAAGTAGATATAGTACTCCTGTTAAACCTTGAAGCCAGAGCCACGTAGTTATCTCCATATCTCTGCATGCCGTAATAGACAGCCATATTATCCATTGTGAAGTCAAAAATAACAGTTGCCCCGTTAGCTATAGTTCGTGTTACCGGAGTTTTATCGATTGTCATATAGACGTACCCACCGGTTCCGTACGCATTTATATTCGTAAGTGTTCCTGTTGCCGTGGTGCATAACAAAATATCGGATGGGCAAGAGTCATATGTACGAGGGACAGTTCCTGTTATAACATAATTTGAAGTATATGCTTTTACCCATGAACCTGGAGACTGGCCTGTTAAATCAACACTGCCAGCACTGATTGTCAGGTTTGCTGCCAAACTAGCAGCTGGGACCAAGAGGTTTAAAATACAACCCCAAAAAATCTTATTCCTGTTTAGTTTCATATCTTTTCCAAAAATAAAATTTCACAATAGCAATTATCTTATTATCGATACGCTACAACGATATCCAGACTTGTGCTAATAAGCCCGCTTCGGATTTTCTCCCCGTCCATTGGTTCTAATATGGCGCTAAGTTTAAACGCATCCCCCTCCCGAGGTGAGTTTTGCGTTATTTGCTGATGAAGATTCACAGGACTACCATCCTGTTGAAAAGTGATTTTTACTCCAGATGCCTGTCCATCACCAGCTCTGTTTTTCAAAAAGCTGCCATCGTCCGATATATTCTCCCCGGAGAAACTAACATCAGCATTTTCTGCGTTACACCCACTGAATATCATGCTGACATCTCTGGTTAAGCCTGACGCGGACAACTCTTTTTTGTGTATTTCACCGAAGTCTACTTGGCTGGTATAGGTAGATAATGTGCATGTCAGTGATACCTCAACATCAAAGTTTATACTTGATGAATATTCAACATTATCGCCAGCCTCAATGGAAAATGGTGCTAGCAGAAACAACAAAGACATAGATTGAATTGAACGAATCATAAATTCACATACTCACACAATTGATTTCCTTTGTTTCTATCTTACCTTCATCAGCCATATAATTAAAACTAATCAGTTGACCTACATTGACTAGTTTTTTAAACTCATGATTACTTTTAGGCATCAGAACTGTCTCAGTTGGGAGATAGAATGAATCATGTTCAAAATTCAATCTGCTAAGAGAGAAATGGAATTGGGTATTATTAGTTACGCGGATAATATCGCCATCACTTTCCCATTTTAATGAACATGGATCTGGTACCTGGTTCGCCAACAATGGTGGCCGATAAAATACTTTTACTCTGTAAGCAACCGGAAATGTCAATACATTCTCCGTGAGATATTTGGCAGGTATAAACCTGACAGTTAACCAATAAAGACTCTCTAATTCAATGGAAGCATCGTCAGGTATAGATACTGAGAGTTTAAATTCTGAATTCCCATGAAGCCGAGCTACTTCAGGAAAGATCATGCTTTTGATAATTTTTTTATTTCCTTTCCTGTCTATATTATCCATGGCATTCATTTCCACCAAGGACTGAAATAACCAAGGTAGGTCTCCGCCATTGTGTATCAATAATGAACCTTTTTTACTATTCAGAATTAATCTCTGTGCATTAATTGATGGCACTTTCTGTGATGAAGCATATGCTAAAGAGAAACACAGCAGCATGACAAATAAACCTGTATTAACTACACAGATAATTTTTTTCAGATAAAGCATCCTGAGGTTCTCCAGATAAATCAAACATCACCGTGCAGGTATTACTCCCTCCCCATGACACTTCAAGAGTACCTTTATCCGGTATTCCAGCCAGATATACCTTACCGCCATCGCCGACAATACCTGTGGATGGAACTTTGGCTCCTTTCAGCGCTACTACTGCCCCAAATGGTACTTGATTGCCATCACTTTTCATCAGCCCAAAGACTCCCTGTCTACCTATAAGTGCATCAAACCGTACTAACGCAATCGAGCCTCTAGAAGGGTAAACATTTTTCTCATTCTCTGGAAGAACCACATTGTCCGGCAATTTCAAAGCATCGATTTTCACAGTGTTCCGGTTGTAAAAACTGACACCACTATATACAGCATTCCCGAACCAGTCTGTTGCCTTGCCCCCAGCGCCATATAACGACGCATTTTCTACTCCATCGATATTAACCAGAATGGCGCCATTCGTGATAGTATCAGGTGAAAGTGTAATTCCTTTTTCATGCATTACTGCAGAACCAGACATGCCGATTGAACTTGTGCTATAGCCATTCTCCCTCGTGTAACTGCCATTTATTTTCGCACTATTACCATTATAGTTTAATGAGGCCGATCCATAAGAGTAGCCAATATTGTTCCAGTTATGCTGTGTAGAGTAATCAATCTTGTCATTCAGTTGTCCGTATACCGTCACATAATGTGAAGAATTAACACCGGAATCCATATATCCATACCGAAAATATGTACCAGATGTGTCTTTTTTATCAAAAAAACTAAAAGGAACAGAAATACCAAAGTTAAATTGCCGGTTCTTTTTCGTACGTAAGTCATCATAATAATCAATAGAATAACTGGTACTGAAGTGTATTTTTCCCCAGTTATACGTATGAGACAAACTAAGAGCGTCTGAGTTCGTATTATTCCAGTATTCTATCCGACTCCCGTTAAAATTGAGATGCCCCATCTCAAATAGTGATTGACTAAGTAACAGGCTCCATCTGGCTTTTGTCTTCTGATGATCCCTATACTGATTATTTCTTAGCAAATGTTCTTCAAAAGAATAGAAATCGCGAGTAGCATACCGATATGATGCTAGTGTTACTGTTGTACCTGAGGAAATAGCACTTTTAGAATAACGTAAATTGTATGACTGCCCAGTTGATCCCTCATTATTTTTATGCGATCGTGAAAAAGTAATATCTGCAGATGCAGCCCCCCACGCCCCGAATGAATAAGTACTGCCGATTGCACCAGCATAGTAATTTTCGGCAAAAAGGCCCGCGGTATAAAGAGTTATCCCGTTATCAATACCAAAGGCATAATCCCCCTGAATAAATTGACTATTATTATAAAAATCCCCATATTGAGTTTTACCCATAGACAGATTGTAATCATATATACCAGGACGAAGCATCTCAGCAAGAGTAGAGTACGTTTGAATGAAACTACGTATTTCACCACTAGCTTCCTTTATCGTTACCAAAATATCCCCACCATAAATAGGAATATTAAGTTCATCCAACTCAAACGGCCCTGGAGGCACGTTTGTCTTATATACAACCCTACCATTTTGATTTAATTCAACCTCGGCGTTACTGTTAGCTACGCCTCTTATTACTGGGGCATAGGTGTAAAGCCCACTTTTCAACATTTCTTTGTTATTCTTAAGCTGTACACCTTCAAACATCACATTATCCAGTACACTTGATACTGTAGATATTCTGCCGGCGAGGAATGTGGAATTAAATTGACGTATATCTTTTTCGAGATAATTCCGACTAAAATCAAAGGTGGATGACTCATAACGACCATTATTTATATAGTTATACGTTCCTAACCCGCGCCAGCGCCAGCCTGCCAAATTCGCGCCAGAGGTAAAATTTGAAAATAGACTCGATGTAGAACGTCCCTCAGATGAATATTTATTACGGTTTCCGGTGATGTTGTAATCAAGTAATAAAGCTGGAACGCCATCATCCCAAAGGTCCGGCGATACTTTATACTTTGAAGTTTTGAAATAGGCCTGAGGTATAGATATATCTAGCCGACCTTCCCCTTCAACCAATTTTGTATGGCTGTGCGGAATAACTTTTTCTATGTTGAAGAATTCCTCCGCCCACTCTTCTTTTTGATTGCTAGCATCAAAATATGGGAGAGTATTATTATTGGGTTCAATCATGACTTCCATTTCAAGCAGAAGGCGACGATTCACTTCTGGCTTAAGCGCACCACTTTCATCATTTTTAAAATTTAATTCTCTTCTGCCAAAAAAAGTATCGTTCACATAAATAGATACTTCTCGGATCCCTGCAATCCCCCCTTCCGGATTATTAAATACGGATAGATCTATATCCTCACGCTCACCATTAAGCTGAATTAAACTTAAATCAAATTCCGAGGATGCAAGCACACACGGAGAAAAAACAAAAGGTATCGACATATACAATTTCTTCATAGCTACCCTCATAATTATTAATGCAACCACCTCCCCTTCACTTTTATCTGCATCGTCAGGTTTATAGGGATTTCATATAAGCTAAATGAGTTTTTTTTCTTGGGTGCAAAATGAATATATATATAATCCTCAGTTTCCTGAGCGCCGCTAAGTGCGATTACACCAAGTTGAACTTTACCTTCAGACTTAACTATCCCTACGGGGGGATAAACAATATATCTATTCGTTGATATATTCCCAATAATAGAGCTGGGGCTACCCCCGGACACTATCCCAGCCCGATAGATATACTCATCCCCGCTGTGATTGACTATTTCTATAAACTCTTTATTACGAACAGACCGGTCTATAATAACTTCAGGAGGAGATACAGAGATTTCACCGCCATATACGTCACAGGGGAGCACTAATAACAGATAACTACATAACAACTGCCGATACATTTTTGACATACCCATAGTCATTTCTGTATCCAAAATTTATTTTATCGCCTAAATTCGCGCTAACTTTTAATAATTGCTTTTCATAAGGCCTAAGAAACTTAATATTATCATGAAAACCTACTGATTTTCCATTAACAGAAACGTTTACGAATGATATAGAGAAAGGAGTATTATTAAAAACTTCAATCTCATTTGAATTATGTCTCTTCCAAGAAACAGCAGCAAAATCAAACTCCATGCCTTTCAACTTTTCCGGTCGATAAATAAGAACAGACTTAAATCTATATGCAAGATTGAGTCTATTCTCTGGTAGGTTTTTATCTTTTTCCGGTACAGAATGGGCTACAGCCCAGAACACACTCTCTCTGTCATCAGGTAACGCTTCATTCTTTCTTAAACCCACCCTAAATGTCGATTTTTTGTTCATGCGCAGGACAAATGGCTGAGATAATATAGCCTCAGTTTTTTCTTTATCGAAATTCTCTACCCAAGTCTGAACAAGCCAAGATTTCTCACTCCCTGAGTTATCAAGCGTATAACCTCCCTTCTCTCCATGCATGATTATCCGCGATTCAGAAATGCCAAATGTAGAAATTTTTTTTTGCGCGGTTGCATAGCATGCATTTATAAACATGCAAAAAAATAAGATATAATATAACAACACTTTCATATATGTTCTATATCCTTACAGTCACCACATTTTACCGTGGTGACTGCTATTGAATAGATATTAATTAATAAGTCGTGATAGATACAGAAGCGGATGCATTAACATAACCAGCCGTTGGAGTTTGGTTCTCGATCCCTTTCAGGTATGCATCGAAACTAATGACTTGCTGTGGCCAAGCGGCATTATTATTGCCCGCATCAACAGAAGCTTCCATATCTGCTGGTTGACCTAAAGTTAGGTCTGTTCCGTTATTGATATGCGCTATCATCACGCCAACACCAGTTGCCTCAAGGCCATTACCCTGAGAAGTATTAGTAAGGTAGTTTCGTGATGAGTCTGACCCATTATTGTCTTCAAATGTCACTTGGAAACCTTGAGTTTGATCATCACAGTCAACTAAATTGATGCTGAAATTCTGACGAGGCCCCATGCCACCATTTTGCAGTGAAGCCACTTTGACCTCACCCATATTGACCGTCTGCTGCACGCTTGAAGTATCTAACTGGCAAGTGTTTGACGTCACGGAGCCACTGAAATCAACGGTAGCTACGCTCGCATCTGATGCAGTCACATCCGCCGCAGCAAATACTGACGACGAAACCCCCATACCCAGAGCAATAAATGCTGCATGAAGAGTTTTAATTTTCATAACAAAAAAATCCTTTCAGCTTAGAGTTAGAAAATAACTTAACTTAGAACGCGGTCATCCCCCGCATTCGCCAAAAATAATAAACAACACCACGCAAAAAAGGAGATAAATAAATAGCAAAACCGACACTAACAAACAAAAAAACAGGCATTATTGCTTTATATTTTTTTATAGTTTTTTTACGCGGCGAAATTATCGCATGTAAATCACATCTTTAAAATGTATATTACATTTACCGAACGCTATTTTTATAAAATCAACCATGAATGCAACGCATGCAAATGACAATACAATTACAGAAGATTGTAAATACTAGTACTATCAGGCCATAATTAGCATAAATAATCCAACATTCCCTTATACAACGAAAACTTACCACGCACTATTAATTACAATTAATATTCACTTGCTATTTTATAGGTAGAGAATGATAACTATTTATTTACTCCTTTTTTATGAAAGCGGTCTTCATTGTTAATGATAAATCTGAACCGTTCTTACTATCGATAGTACTGTAGGCCGAAGAATATGGTGAGTTGATGAAACTTATCAAACCAGGCAAGCCGACATAGACTGCCTTTATCGAGTGATTTAACTGGACATCCCGGGCCGAAACTTCTGTTTTATAGCTTCTAAGGAAGCTGCATAAATCCCGAAAAATAATGGAAAACTGACTGACAAAATACAATAGTAGTGCCCTCACGAATCCATGAGAAACCTGCCTCTGGAAGAATACTGACTGATGGCCGAGCAACTGGAGACCTGAAAAGTATAGGGAGATAAAATAGATATGCTTACACCATCTTCTGTGCGATGGTTATAATCGCTCAAACCGCTTTGAATTCACGAATAATTGTACTAATATGCAGCTAAATATGTAAAGCCACTTCAAAGCATCCTACAGCCTCAGAGAATTTAACGGGAACAATAAGATCCTGCGAGCTTAAACGCTCAATACTCCGTTTGCCTACGGCAGGGAAGAGGTGGTCTCTCCAGACTATTGAGCTCCCGCCGGCTATGCTATGGTCTTCCAACCATTTCTTGTTAGAAGCATGTCAATATCTGGCAACAGATTCAGAAATAATAGTTCCTTTTTACAGCACGTTTATACTCACGAGAATTAATACTGGCTACAACTTGCCTCCAGGCTTCACCTCGTTTCTTACGATCGTCGGTTAACGATGTTTCAGGATATACCCCTCGCGCCATTAGGTGCTGCTTACCACCAAAGCGAAAAAGGAACCGCCAGTATTTTGAGCCGTTAGGGTGAACCAGCAAAAACATGCCATCCCCATCGACATGGGTATACTCCTTTTCCAGCGGTTTTACAGAACGCTTTGATATCCGTCAGAGCCATAAAAGTTCTCCTTTCCTGTACCGCTGCGAGTATACGATCATTATCGACCCAGCCTATGTGCTCGGTTCTGCATTTACAAACGGCTTGATATGGGTTGACTCAGATTGACTTCTGTTGAAAGGAAAAGCGCAGAAAACCTTGCGATTACTGAATTTCAGACACAAAAAAAGCCGCTCTTGAGCGACTTGATTGTATCTTTTGGTGCCGAAGGCCGGACTCGAACCGGCACGTATTTCTACGGTTGATTTTGAATCAACTGCGTCTACCGATTTCGCCACTTCGGCACTGAAGGGATACGGAAACGTTGTGGATTATACCTGTCGATGGCCGCCATGCAAGCAGCAGCGTGTCTCCGCCACGCTAAGTGTCGAAAAAAACAGCGCCCGGCCTGCTCAGGAGCGTCTCAGGTCACATTTTCCCCTTCGCCTGCCCGGCAAGCTTACCCCGCTCGACCTCCCCTTCCCCTTCCCCTTCCTTCTTCGATTGCCCCGTCTGCCTGCCTCCTTCTGCCAAGCGTCGCCCCGCCCCATGCTCTACACTTTCTGTTTATCTACGCCAAACCAAGGAAATCGTGATGAGCACAATTAAAAGCTACGCCGCCAAAGAAGCGGGCGCCGATCTGTCGCTGTGGGAGTACGACGCGGGCGAACTCCTGCCGCAGGATGTCGAAGTACAGGTTGAATACTGCGGCATCTGCCACTCCGACCTGTCGATGATCGACAACGAATGGGGCATGTCGAGCTATCCGCTGGTTGCCGGCCATGAGGTGATTGGCCGCGTGGCGGCGCTGGGCAGCGCGGCGCAGGATAAAGGACTGAAAGTCGGCCAGAAGGTGGGCATCGGCTGGACGGCCCGCAGCTGCGGGCACTGCGATGCCTGCATCAGCGGCAACCAGATCAACTGCCTCGAAGGCTCGGTGCCAACCATCATCAACCGCGGCGGCTTTGCCGATAAGCTGCGCGCCGACTGGCAATGGGTGATCCCGCTGCCGGAGAGTATCGATATCGAATCCGCCGGCCCGATGCTGTGCGGCGGGATCACCGTCTTTAAACCGCTGCTGATGCACCACGTCACCGCCACCAGCCGCGTGGGCGTCATTGGTATCGGCGGCCTCGGCCATATCGCCATTAAGCTGCTGCGCGCCATGGGCGCCGAAGTGACTGCCTTCAGCTCCAGTCCGGCGAAAGAGCAGGAAGTGCTGGCGATGGGCGCCGATCGGGTGGTGAACAGCCGCGATCCTGAAGCCCTAAAAGCGCTGGCCGGCCAGTTCGATCTGATCATCAACACCGTGGCGGTGGATCTCGAATGGCAGCCGTACTTCGAAGCGCTGGCGTACGGCGGCAACTTCCATACCGTCGGCGCGGTGATGAAGCCGCTACAGGTTCCCGCCTTTACCCTGATTGGCGGCGACCGCAGCATCTCCGGTTCAGCTACCGGTAACCCGTCCGAGCTGCGCAAGCTGATGAAGTTTGCCGGACGCAGCAAAGTGGCCCCGACTACCGAGCTGTTCCCGATGTCGCAGATCAACGAGGCGCTGAAACACGTGCGCGAGGGTAAAGCCCGCTATCGCGTGGTGCTGAAAGCCGACTTCTAAACCCCCTTATCCGCCGGGCGGCGCGTCTGCCCGGCCTGTTCCCTCAGCCGGCGCCCGCTGAAGGTTCATTAAACGGTCATCTCCCCGCCATCCCCTTGCAGTCATTCGTTCTCACAATCCGGGCTTCCATAAACGCCTGAACGAGACGTCTGCCACCATGAGAAAAACCTGGCTCCCCTGGCTGATACTGTCGCCCTCCCTGCTGTTTTTACTGCTGTTTACCTGGTTCCCGCTGGGCCGTTCGGTGTACGACAGCCTGTTCGATACCCGCATGGCCAGCGACAACGCGCCGTTCGTCGGGTTGGATAACTTCGTCCGCCTGTTCGCCGATAACGTCTTCTGGCAGTCGCTGCTCAACAACCTGCTCTATATCCTGCTGACCGTGGTCCCCGGCGTGACGCTGGCCCTGCTGCTGGCCGTCGCGCTGAGCGAAAACCACCGCGTTAACCGCTGGCTGCGCACCGCCTTTTTCTTCCCGATGATTATCCCGATGGTCAGCGCCGCCGCGCTGTGGCTGTTTATCTTTATGCCCGGGCTCGGCCTGCTCGACCACTATCTGGCGAAGCTGTTCGGGCCGATGAACAACAACTGGCTGGGGCGCAGCAACAGCGCCCTGCTGGCGCTGGCGTTGATCGGCGTATGGAAGTTCGCCGGCTACTACATGCTGTTTTTCCTCGCCGGGTTGCAGAGCATCCCGGTCTCAACGCGTGAAGCGGCGATCATGGAAGGCGCCACCCGCAGCCAGGTGTTCTTTAAGGTGACGCTACCGCTGCTGCGCCCGACCCTGAGCTTCGTGATCACCACCGCGCTGATCTACTCCATCACCCAGATTGACCACGTGGCGGTGATGACCCGCGGCGGGCCGGATAATGCCACCACCGTGCTGCTCTACTACATCCAGAATCTGGCGTGGGATACCCACGACCTCGGCAAAGCCTCCGCCGCCACCTTCCTGACCCTGGCCGGGCTGTTCGCCTTCTCGCTGCTTAACCTCAAACTGCTGGAGAAAGGAGCCCACTATGAGCGCTGAAGCCTCGCCGCTGGTTGTTCGTTCGCCGGTCGCCTCACTACCGCTGTGGCTGCGCCTGCGTCGCTCGCAGCCGTTCACCCTCAGCGTGCTGATGTGCTGCCTGGCTCTGCTGTGGGTCAGCCCGTTTATCTGGATGCTGGCTACCGCGTTCAGCACCACCACCTTCGGCGAGGATATGGCCTCCCTGCTGCCGCGCCTGCCGCTGACGCTGGATAACTTCCGCGACGCCTGGGCCAGCGCCGACTGGCTAAGCCTCTACGCCAACACCCTTATTTTTACCTTCGGCACCTTCTTCGTGCAGCTGTTGACCATCACCACCGCCGGCTATGTCTTCGCCTGCCACCAGTTCCGCGGCAAGCAGACCCTGTTCCTGCTGTTCCTGGTCCAGCTGATGATCATGCCGGTGGTGATGATGGTGCCGAACATGCTGACTCTGAAGACCTTCGGCCTGCTCAACACCCTCACCGGGGTGATGATGCCCTACTTCACCTCGGCGTTCGGCGTGTTCCTGATGCGCCAGGCGTTCCTCGCCATCCCCAAAGAGCTGGAAGAAGCCGCGCTGATGGAGGGCTGCCGCTGGTGGCAGGTGCTGTTCCGCGTGCTGCTGCCGATGTCCTGGCCGTCGGTGCTGGCCTTCGCCACCGTCAGCATTACCTACCACTGGAACGAGTATCTGTGGCCGCTAATGATGCTCAACGATCCCGATAAGCAGGTGCTGACCGTGGGGCTGGTCTCCTTCGCCATGGGCGCCGAATCCGGCGGCCAGTGGGGCACCATCGGCGCCGGGACGCTGATGGTCTGCCTGCCGCTGATGCTGGCGTTCATCCTTTTCCAGAAACAGTTCCTGCGAAGCTTCGGCTTCTCCGGGATCAAATAAGGAGTTATCTATGCTGTTAGCCCAGATTTCCGATACCCATTTCCGCAGCCGCGGGCAGAAGCTGTACGGCTTTATCGACGTCAACGCCGCCAATGCCGACGTGGTCTCCCAGCTCAACGCCCTGGCGGAGCGCCCGGACGCGGTGGTGGTCAGCGGCGATATCGTCAACTGCGGCCGCCCGCAGGAGTACGAGGTTGCCCGCCAGATCCTCGGCAGCCTGAACTATCCGCTGTATCTGATCCCCGGCAATCACGACGATAAAGCCCTGTTTCTCGAATACCTGCATCCGCTGTGCCCGCAGCTCGGCAGCGACCCGCAGAACATGCATTACGCGGTGGACGACTTCGCCACCCGCCTGCTGTTTATCGACTCCAGCCGCGCCGGCACCTCCAGCGGCTGGCTGACCGACGAAACCATCAAATGGCTGGAGGCCCAGCTGTTCGACGGCGGCGATAAGCCGGCGACGGTGTTTATGCACCACCCGCCGCTGCCGCTGGGCAATGCCCAGATGGACCCCATCGCCTGCGAAAACGGCCATCGTCTGCTGGCGCTGGTGGAGCGCTTCCCTTCCCTGACGCGCATCTTCTGCGGTCATAACCATAGTCTGACCCTGACCCAGTATCGCCAGGCGATCATCTCCACCATCCCGGGAACGGTCCATCAGGTGCCCTATTTCCACGAAGACCGTCGCCCGTACTACGACCTGTCGCCGGCGTCGTGCCTGATGCACCGCCAGGTCGGCGAGCAGTGGGTCAGCTACCAGCACCCGCTGACCCACCACGCCGGGCCGTGGCTGTATGACGAAAACATCAGTTGCCCAACGGAAGAGCGTTAATTCTCATGCTTAGTTTGCAAAACATCAGTAAGCGTTTCGACGGTAAACCGGCCCTCGACGCCCTCTCCCTCGATATTCACGAAGGCGAATTCGTGGTGCTGGTCGGCCCCTCCGGCTGCGGCAAAAGCACCCTGCTGCGCCTGCTGGCCGGGCTGGAGCCGGTGAGCGAAGGCGAGATCTGGCTGCACGACCAGAACATCACCGCCCTGTCGCCGCGCGAGCGCAACTTCGCGATGATCTTCCAGAACTACGCCCTGTTCCCGCACCTGTCGGTGCAGGACAACATCACCTTCGGCATGAAGGTGCGGAAAGAAGATAAGGCCAGCTGGCAGCCGCGGGTCGATAAAGTGGCGCAGATGCTACAGCTGGAAACGCTGCTGGACCGCAAGCCGGCGAAGCTCTCCGGCGGCCAGCGCCAGCGGGTAGCGATGGCCCGCGCCATCGTGCGCAACCCGCGCCTGTTCCTGATGGACGAACCGCTCTCCAACCTCGACGCGCGTCTGCGCAGCGAAGTACGCGACAGCATCATGGATCTCCACCAGCAGCTAAAAACCAGCACCGTCTACGTCACCCACGATCAGACCGAGGCGATGTCGATGGCCGATCGCATCGTGGTGATGAACGGCGGCCACGTCCAGCAGGTCGGGCGGCCGGAGTATCTCTACGCCCATCCGGCCAACCTGTTCGTTGCCGGGTTTATCGGCTCACCGGCGATGAATCTGCTGTCGCTGCCCTGCGCCGACGGCGAGGTGCAGCTCGGCGACCTGCGCCATCCGCTGCCGCCGCGCTACCGTGACGAGTCCCGGGTCTGGTTCGGCATTCGTCCGGAACATATCAGCGATCGCGTGGAGGAGGGGCATCTGCGCCTCTGTGCCACCGTCCTGCAACGAGAACTGATGGGAGCCGATTATCTGCTTCACGTCAGCACCCCCATCGGCACCCTGCGCTTTAGCCGCCGCCATCGCGGCGCGGTGCCGGAGAAAGGCGACACGCTGATCCTCGGCTTCTCGCCTGCCGATATTCATCTTTTTCATGCTGAGCAACAGCACAATTTACTCCAGGAGATTGACCATGCTTAAACCTCTGACGGCTCTCGCGGTTGGGTTAAGCCTCGCGCTGAGCGGCGCGGCGCTGGCAAAAGAGAAGATCGATTTCATGTTCCCGGCGCCGGTAGACGGCAAGCTGACCATGGAGATGACCCGCGTCATCAAAGCCTTTAACGATTCACAGCAGGATGTCGAAGTGCGCGGGATCTTCACCGGCAACTACGACACCACCAAGATCAAAGCGGAATCGGCGCAGAAGGCCGGACAGCCGCCGGCATTGGTGATCATGTCCGCCAACTTCACCACCGATCTGGCGCTGAAGGATGAGATTCTGCCGATGGACGATCTGTTCCAGTATGGCGATCAAAAAGCGGGGGACTTCCTGGTCAAGGAGTTCTGGCCGGCAATGCATAAGAACGCCCAGGTGATGGGCACCACCTACGCTATTCCGTTCCATAACTCGACGCCGATCCTCTACTACAACAAAACGATGTTCGATCGAGCCGGGATCGCACAGCCGCCGCAGACCTGGGCCGAGCTGCTGGCGGATGCCAAAAAGCTGACCGACGAGAGCAAAGGCCAATGGGGGATCATGCTGCCGTCGACCAACGATGACTACGGCGGCTGGATCTTCTCGGCGCTGGTACGCGCCAACGGCGGAAAATACTTTAACGAAGACTATCCGGGCGAGGTCTACTACAACACGCCGACCACCATCGGGGCGCTGCGCTTCTGGCAGGATCTGATCTACAAAGACAAAGTGATGCCCTCCGGCGTGCTCAACTCGAAGCAGATCAGCGCCAGCTTCTTCTCCGGCAAGGTCGGGATGGCGATGCTCAGCACCGGCGCGCTGGGCTTTATGCGCGAGAACAGCAAAGATTTTGAGCTCGGGGTGGCGATGCTGCCGGCGAAAGAGCAGCGTGCGGTACCGATCGGCGGCGCCAGCCTGGTGAGCTTTAAAGGTATCAATGACGCGCAGAAGAAAGCGGCCTATCAGTTCCTGACTTATCTGGTGAGCCCGCAGGTCAACGGCGCGTGGAGCCGCTTCACCGGCTACTTCTCGCCGCGCAAAGCCTCGTACGATACGCCGGAGATGAAGGCCTATCTGCAGCAGGATCCGCGCGCGGCGATTGCTCTGGAGCAGCTGAAGTACGCCCATCCGTGGTACTCCACCTGGGAGACCGTCGCCGTGCGTAAAGCGATGGAGAACCAGCTGGCGGCGGTGGTTAACGATGCCAAAGTGACGCCGGAAGCGGCGGTGCAGGCGGCGCAGAAAGAGGCCGATACCCTGATGAAGCCGTACGTCGACAAAACCGCCCTCGCTGAGGTGAAGTAAGCCCCTTGTCGCTCCGGCGCCTCTCCCCGGTGGCGCGCTGCTTACCGGGGCTACTGACCAGCGCCGTATCGTAACCTCCCGCTGGCGTGACGCTTACCGGAGTTACTGACCAGCGCCGTACCGTAACCTCCCGCTGGCGCGACGCTTACCGGGGCTACTGACCAGCGCCGTACCGTAGCCCGGGCAAGGAGTTTACCCCGCCGCCCGGGAACCTCCCGCTGGCGCGACGCTTACCGGAGTTACTGACCAGCGCCGTACCGTAGCCCGGGCAAGGGGTTTACCCCGCCGCCCGGGAACCTGCTCCCCGAGGTGATATTGCTCGCCCTTTCCACGCCAGCCGTTTGATTTTTCAGCGTAAAAAGGGTACGTTTTCACCTTCCCCCCAGCGTGAGCAGTCTTGCATTATGCCTATTATTCAGTCTGTTGAACGAGCCCTGACGATCCTCGACCTGTTTAACGAACAAGCCACGGAACTGAAGATCACCGATATCAGCAAACAGATGGGCCTCAGTAAAAGCACCCTCCATTCGCTGCTCAAAACCTTACAGCTGCACGGCTATATCGATCAGAATCCGGAAAACGACAAATACCGCCTGGGCATGAAGCTGGTTGAACGCGGCCATTTTGTCGTAGGGACGATGGATATTCGCCAGAAGGCGAAAAGCTGGCTGACGGATCTCTCGCAGCGCACCGGGCAGACCACTCACCTCGGCATTCTTGACGGCCACGAAGGCGTCTACATCGAGAAAATCGAAGGCAGGCTCGCCGCCATCGCCTACTCGCGCATCGGCCGTCGGCTTCCCATCCACGCAACGGCGATCGGTAAGGTCCTGATCGCCTGGCTGAGCGAGGCGGAGCAAAATACTCTGCTGGAAGGCTATCAGTACACGCCGTTTACCCCCGCAACGCTGACCTCCCGCGAGGCGCTGCTGGCGGCGCTGGCGCAAACCCGCGCCCAGGGCTATGCGCAGGACAGCGAAGAGAATGAGCAGGGCGTGCGCTGCGTGGCGGTACCGGTGTGGAACCATGAATCGCGGGTCATTGCCGCACTGAGTCTGTCAACGCTCACCTCTCGCGTCGATGAGGCTGAGCTCGCGCGCTATCGCGCCTTGCTGGAAGAGGCCGGGCGCCAGCTATCGAAAGCGCTGGGCTACCCGGCCTGAGGGGTTATCCGACTACCGGCTCATAGCTGAAGTAGTCAAAGTCCGCATAGCAGCCGTCGCCGCTGATATCCTCGCAGTGCAGGCCGACAAAGGCGCCGGTAAAGAACCCGCGCCCGCCGATGTAATCGTCTGATAGCTTCCAGGCGGCATATTCCACCGGCACGGTGTGCCACTGCTCGCCGTCAAACGAGTAGCTGTAGCGATAGACGAGATGGTCGACGTCGACCCGGAGCCATATGCTCTGCGCGGCATCCGGTACCGCGATCGGGTGTTCATGCAGCGGCCACGACGGCACGTTATGATCGAGCTGCAACACCTTAATGGTTCTGCCCTGTCCCTCTTCATAGTCAACGAAGCAGTAGCTCCAGTTTTTGCTGTTGTAATAACAGGTTAATCCGGCGCTCTGTTGAAAATTCTGCGGGGCAAATTCCATTCGCGTTTCGGCGCGGAAGGCAAAGTGCTGCCAGCGCCGGGCGACGGTGGACTGGGTGAACGTCGAGTTGAGCGAATCGTTGCCGTACAGGCGCAGAAAGCCGGGACGGGCATTCAGCGACCCTAAGATGTCATCGAAGGGAATACGCAGCGTTTGCAGCTCCGGGTTGAGCGTCGGGCGGTTGAACTCTTCTCGCCAGCGCTCATCAGCCACGACACGACTTTCAGCCATTTGCGGCCCCGGCACGTTTAGCTGCGCGTGTTTGCCCCCTTCCACCGACGGCCAGCCGTCGTGCCAGGCGATGCGCGCGATGCCGGTTTCCCGCCCCAGCGAGCAGTAGCCGCGCCCGCCGGAGGCCAGCAGCGGCACACCGGGCAAGCGCTGCGGACGGCTGGTGAGATAGGCCATATACCATTCGCCGGTGTGGGTCTCCAGCAGCGAACCGTGGCCGCTTTTCTGCAGCGGATTTTCCGGCAGATGCCAGCTGGTCATCAGCGTCCCGTCCGGATGCAGTTCGTACGGCCCGTCGATATTTTTCGCTCTGAGCACCACCACCGCATGTTCATAACTGGTGCCGCCTTCGGCCACCAGCAGATAGTACCAGCCCTCTTTATGGTACAGATGGGCCCCTTCGGTATAGCGCAGCGCCGTGCCGGTAAACAGGGTTTTTCGCGTCTTCGACAGGGTCTGCGTCTGCGGGAAATACTCCTGCAGGACGATCGTACAGTGCGGGTCACTGTGGTGACGCGGCCCCCACGGGCGGTAAATATAATATTTACGCCCGTCCGAATCGTGAAACAGCGACGGGTCAAAGCCGCCGTTACCCATCGCGATCGGTTCACTCCACGGCCCCTCAATAGAGGGGGCGGTGACCAGATAGTTGCGACCGTTTTTCCACGGCGAGTCGACGATTTTCACATCGGTATACAGCAGCCAGAACAGCCCGTCGGCGTAGCTCAGACACGGCGCCCAGATCCCGCCGGAGTCGGGGTTGCCTTTCATATCCAGCATCGACACGCGATCCAGCGGCGTGCTCACCAGCGACCAGTTTTTCAAATCCCGCGAGTGGTAAATCCGCACTCCCGGAAACCACTCGAAGGTGGAGGTGGCGATGTAGTAATCCTCGCCCTGGCGACACATTGACGGATCCGGGTTAAAACCGGTCAGAATCGGGTTAGTTATCGTGTACATATTGCCTCCTGCTTAATGGGATGTCGCGGCAGCGGCGGCAGGGACGCCCTCTTCCTGCGCCGCGCGATGTTGACGTAACTGCTGGCTGATGGCCTCCACCCGGGCATCGGTCAGCTTGTAGAGTGAGAGCATGGTGAACATGCCGATATAGAGCACCACCGGCACCACGCAGAACAGGATTTTGATGGTGGTTAGCACCTCAACCGGCTGCACGCTGCTGCTGGCGGAGTAGTTCACGTAGGCCAGAATCCAGCCCACCACCGCGCCGCCAATGGCCAGGCCAATCTTCAGACTGAACAGATAGGTGGAAAAAACCAGTCCGTCGAGACGGCGGCCGCTGCGGCTTTCTTCGTAATCCACTACGTCTGAGGCCATCAGCCACTGCAGCGGCGTGGTGGTGTTGAAAACGAACAGGAAGACGATGTTGAGCGCGAAAATCAGCGCGATATAGTCAGCCGGGGTAACGAAAATCAGCAGGCTAATCAGGGAATAGACCACGATAATCCCTTTAAAGGCCTTCACCCGATCGAAGCGCCCGAGCAGGCGCGAAGAGGCCAGCGAACCGAACATGGTGGCGATGCTGCCGTAGAGCAGAAACTGCATCGCCAGCTCCGGGCGGTCCATCACGTATTTCACGAAGTAGAGCGTTGCCCCGCCGCGAACCACGTTGGAGCAGGTCGCCATCATTTTGAAAGCACACATGATTCGCCACTGAGTGTTGCCGAACAGCAGCTTAAGATCTTTCGCCACCGATGCGCCCGGCTGCACGTCGAAGGTATAGCGCTCTCTGGTCGTGAAGAAGCACACATACAGCAGCACGACGCCGGTCAGCCCGAGCACGCACATGGCGCCAAAGTAACCCACCTGCTCGTTGCCTTTGCCAATGATGCTCACCAGCGGCAGCGCAATCCCGCTAATCGCCAGCGATCCCGCGGCCGCGAGGAAAAAACGCCACGACTGCAGGGCATGGCGCTCTTTCGGATCCGCCGTAATCACCCCCGGCATCGCGCAATAGGGGACGTTAACGAAGGTGTAGACCAGCGTCAGCAGAATATAGGTCACGCAGGCATAGATAATTTTGCCCTGCGCGGAAAAGTCCGGCGTGTAGAAGGTCAGCATACAGACGATGCCGAACGGAATGGCGCCCCACAGCAGGAACGGGCGGAACTGGCCGTAGCGGGTACGGGTGCGGTCCACCAGCAGCCCCATCAGCGGATCGGTGACGGCATCCAGCACGCGGGAAACCAAAAACAGCGTGCCCATAATACCGGCGGAGAGGCCAAACACATCGGTGTAGAAATAGGCCAGCAGAAACATCGTCGCCTGCCAGACGAAACCGCACGCGGTATCGCCCAGCCCGTAGCCGATTTTATCTTTCATGGTTAATTGCATATTTATCCCCAACCCCAATGAGTGGAATGGCGCAAACGTCAGGGACCTGAAAAGGGAATACATACCCGCTGCAACGTCAGGAAATCACCCATTATACGTGTGCTTACTGTTCACGTTTTCGTGTTAATAGAGTGTAAGAAGATGTGCATTTTTACGGCAATGGTCATTTTTAATTTATGAATTATGTTTTTTGGTTTTTGTGATTGCCATCGTTATAAAAAAGGGAAGGCCATAATATTTTTTCGTCTTAATTTTTAAATGGTTACAAAAAACAAAAAATAAGCATAATGGTATTTAATGCAGACGCAAAAAAGCCGTCCGCGGACTATTTCCGCAGACGACATTGCAGCTGAATTTAATTAAATACCGAGCGCTTTTTTACCGGCGTTTATAACCTCGATAATTTTATCTGTATCGTATATACAGCCTTTCCATGTCCCGCCGCTGACCGATTGCAGCGCCGCCCACAGGCGGGTATCGTCCGGTAAAAAATCATGGGCGTGCAAATCGGGATGCGGCGTTCTTGCCGCCAACTCTGCCGCCCCCTCTTCCGGCGTCAGCCGCTGGTGCGCCGTACCGATAAAATTGACGTGACCGGTGAGCGCCAGCCTGTCGACGACGATCTCAATCACATCGTCATCGCGCAGCTTGCCGATGGGTCCGCCCGCCAGCGCTTCCGGGGCGACGTGGCCGAAGCAGGCGCCGGTCGACACGCCGGAGAAACGGGCATCGGTGATCAGCGACACCGTCTTCCCCCACGAGACATGTTTCAGCGCCGAGGTGAGCTGATAGGTCTCTTCCATGCCGGTCCCGGACGGCCCGCCGCCGATCACCACCATAATATCGCCCTGCTCGATCTCGCCGTTTTTGATCGCCTTGATCGCCCGGGCTTCCGAAACAAATACCCGCGCCCGTCCGGTGTGGCGATACACGCCGTCGTCATCCACCACCGACGGATCGATCGCCGTGGCTTTGATCACCGAACCTTCCGGCGCAATATTGCCTACCGGGAAGGCCACCGTGGAAGTGAGGCCTTTGGCTTTCGCCCGCGCCGGCGGGAGGATCACATCATCCGGATCGACGCCGTCCTGTTCGCGCAGACACTGCCGGAATTTCTCACGCCGCTCGGAAGTCTGCCACCAGTCGAGGTTTTCTCCCACCGTCTGACCGGTGACCGTCATCGCATCCAGATGCAGCAGACCAAGATCGCGCAGGTGCAGCATCACTTCCGGTACTCCGCCGGCGAGGAAAGCCCGCACCGTGGGGTGGTAGTCCGGCCCGTTCGGCAACACGCTGACCAGACGCGGGACGCTGCGGTTGATCCGCGTCCAGTGTGCAACATCAGGAATGGTGCACCCCGCCGCATGGGCGATGGCGGGAATGTGCAGCAGAAGGTTGGTCGAGCCGCCGAACGCCGCGTGGATAACCATCGCGTTTTCGATCGCCTTATCGGTCAGAATATCGCGCGTGGTAATGCCGCGATTATCCAGCTCACTCACCGCCCGCGCCGACTGGCGAGAGATTTCCAGCCAGACGTCCTGCCCCGACGGCGCCAGCGCCGAGTGCGGCAGCGCCAGGCCGAGCGCTTCCGCAACGACCTGCGAGGTCCCCGCCGTGCCCAGGAACTGGCAGCCGCCCCCTGGCGAAGCGCAGGCGCGACAGCCTAATTCCGCCGCTTCCTGCAGCGACAGCTCGTGGTTGGCGTAGCGTGCGCCGATGGTCTGGACTTTACCGGCATCTTCGCCAAAGGTCGGCGGCAGCGTCGCCCCGCCGGGCACCAGAATCGTCGGCAGGTCATGCATTGCCGCCAGGGCGATCATGGTCGCCGGCAGGCCTTTGTCGCAGGTCGCCACGCCGATCACCGCCCGACGCGTCGGCAGCGAGCGGATCAGACGACGAAACACGATCGCCGCATCGTTGCGGTACGGCAGGGAGTCGAACATGCCGTGCGTACCCTGAGAGCGCCCGTCGCACGGGTCGCTGACGAAGGCGGCGAAAGGAATCCCGCCGTTGCGGGTAATCTCCCTGGCCGCCGCCTGCATCTGCAGGCCAATTTCCCAGTGGCCGGTGTGGTAACCCAGCGCCACCGGGCGGCCGTCGCCGGCGCGAATCCCCCCCTGAGTGCCGATAATCAGCACCTCTTTGCCGGTGAGTTTGTTGGCGTCCCAGCCCATGCCGGCGTTTTGCGTCATCCCGAACAGATTACCGCTCGGCGACTCCATCAGCATTTGCGGCGTCAGCGGCAGCGCCCCCTGCGGGCCGGCAGCATGGGTGATGACCGCATAAAACGCATCATTCTGGGGCGTGAAAATCGTCTCTATTGCCATCTTAATTTTCCGGTTCAGCAGAGTCTGAGCTGTTGTAGTAGCGTTTTGAGCTGCCGCTTTTTCGCCTCGTCCAGCGGAGAGGACGGGGGCAGCACATGCGTGGAGATCGGCCGCCCGCACAGCACGATCGCCTCTTTAATCACATTCACAAACGGCGTATCCAGCTGGTACAGCTGCGGGATTTGCAGCAGCGTCTGATGGTAGCGCGCGGCTTCCGCCAGGTTGCCGTCGCGGAAGGCCTGCAGCAGCTTTACCGAGATCTGCGGGGCAAAGTTACCGCTGGCCGAGATGGCCCCGTCGCCGCCCAGCAGCAGGGTGTTAAACAGGTGGTCATCGTAACCGCACAGCACCGAGAAGTGCGGGTGCGCCGATTTCACCGTCTCAATCATGCTACGCAGATGAGCCACCGAGTCGATGGTGTCTTTGATGCCGACAATATTGCTGCGCGAGTCGGCGAGAGTTTTGACCAACGCGGGCGTCAGATCCTGACCGCTCAAGGCCGGGAAGTTATACAGCAGCACCGGCAGCGTGACGCTCTCGGCTACCTGCTGGAAGTAGCGAATCAGGTTGGGCTCAGAGACTTTCCAGTAATAGGGGTTAATGACCACGATCCCGTCGGCGCCGGCCTGCTGCGCGTGCTGGCTGAGTTCGATGGTCTCCCGGGCGTTGGTGCCGCCGGTACCAATCAGTACCGGTACCCGGCGATCGACGTGGGCGATGGCGAAGGCGGCAATGGCTTTGCGCTCATCGGCATTAAGCTGCGAGAACTCCCCGCCGCTGCCGAGGAAGAACAGGCCGTCGACGCCCGCGGCGATCATGTCGTCGATCAGCGCGGCGGTACCCGGTTTATCGAACTGGCCATCGGCGGTAAAAATGGTGGAGACAGGCGGAATAATCCCCGAGAACTGCACGGTTTGCGGCATGAGATCTCCTTGCTGAATCATTTTGTTCTACATTATAGAACAGCGTTCGTTTATTTAACGACCATACTATGTCGCCTGCAAAGAGAAGGTAAATGGGGTGACGGACGTAAGTGCACGTTTTTCAGACTGGATCACAAAATGCTGCAACGCCTTATGCGTGCGACAAACCGGCCTCTCTTGCCCGGGCTACGCACCGGCCCCAGCCGTAGCCCCGGTAAGCGTCGCGCCACCGGGGAGTGTTCCTGGATTACAGAAGATAAACTGTTCGCTGTGCGGCCCGTTCGGCAGCAGCAGCGCGGTGCGAGGGGGATTATCGGGGCGTTAACCTGCCATGGACGGGTTTGGTGGTGCGGCCCGTAAAGCGGAAAAAAGCAGGCCACAACGCTGTGTGGCCTGAAAGTGGATCAACGATTAGATTCCTGCCGTTTCACGAATGTATTTACGCGCTTTGAGGGCGTATTCGAAGGGGTTAGCCAGCGCCGGATCCTGCTCGGCTTCAACCACCATCCAGCCTTTATAGCCGCGATCGTCCAGCAGTTTGAACACCGGACGGAAGTCGATCACGCCATCGCCAGGCACGGTAAAGGTGCCTTTCTTCACGCCATCAAGGAATGACAGCCCTTCACGACGAACCTGCTCAATGACCGACGGGCGCACGTCTTTCAGGTGCACGTGGTTAATACGCGGCAGGTATTTCTCGAGGATCGCCAGCATCGGCGCTTCGCCCCCTTCGGAATACCAGGCATGTCCGGTGTCGTACAGCAGGAAGACTTTGTCATCGACCAGCGACATAAATTTGTCGATCTCTTCGGTGGTCTGAATACCGGTTCCCATATGGTGGTGCAGACACACCTGCATGCCCTTCTCGGCGGCCAGGCGCCCCAGCGTGTTGTAGCCTTCGGCGACACGCTGCCACTCTTCCTCGCTGAAGCAAGGTTTTGCCTCGCCGAGAATCGGTTTTTCCAGCCCCTGAATGCTGCCGCTTTGCTCGGAGCAGCCAATCACTTTCGCCCCCATCGCCTGCAGGAAATTCATGTGATTCACAAACTCGTCAATGGTCTTTTCCCGCTGCCCGTTGGCAAAAAAGGTGCTGAACCAGGCATTGCAGATCTGAATGCCGCGAATATCCAGCATCGGCTTGAGCACCGCCGGATCGCGCGGGTATTTGCTGCCCACTTCGCTGCCGCTAAACCCCGCCAGCGCCATTTCGCTGACTATCTGCTGAAAGGTATTTTCGCTGCCCAGTTCAGGCATATCATCGTTGGTCCAGCCAATAGGGGCGATCGCCAGTTTTACATTATCTTTGTTCATAAAAATGCTCCTGTTGCCGCGCTTTAGCGACGCAGCAATTCACGTTCGATGAGTTCACGGGTTTCCACTGCCTGGTATTTCATTTTTTCCGGGTAGCCAAATAGCGAGGCGGCCACAATCGGCGCGCCGCCGACTTTGAAGGTCTGCTCAGCAAAGTTCATTTCGCGCAGCGTGCGGAACAGCGCGTCGAAATCCACGTCCCCCTCGCCAACGCCAACGTGCTGGTGGACCGCGGCATCCACGCCCGGCGGATTAACGATATAGCGGCAGTGCTTTGTATGATTTCGGGTATCGGCAATCAGCACGTGTGAGAGATCGCCGCCGGCATAGCGCAGCATTTTCTCGACCTCACCTTTCCCTTTGTCATAAAAGAAAGTGTGCGGAACGCTGTATACGTACTTCACATTCTCGCTACGGAACGACTTCACGATATCGACGGTTTCGTTATGTTCTTCGCAGAAGTCCCACGGATGCGCCTGAATCTCCACGCGAATACCTTCGCGCTCGAAAATGGGCAGCAGCTCGTCCATCGAGCGATAGAACATCTCTTCACAGATCTCCGGCTGATTCGGATCGCCGGAAAACTCGGTGTTGATCACCTGCACACCCATTTCTACCGCCACTTCGATCAACCGTTTCCAGTTTTTTACCGCCGCCTGACGGCGCAGTTCATCCGGGCCGGACCAGCGGTAAACGCAGATAAACGAAGAGATCTCCACGCCAGTTTCACGCAGCGCCTGTTTGTACTCGGCAATCACTTCCCGACCAGCGCGCGGGTGTTTGTAGAACGGGTTAATCTGCGGATGGGGCGATTGCTCAATGTACTTGTAACCCCATTCCGCAACCTGGTGGACCATCCGGGTAATCCCGAGATCGCGAATCACATCAACGTCGAAAGCAATTTTCATCGTCGTTACCTGTTCAAAGAAGTTCCGTAAGCGGGAGACGGATTAGCGCTGATAGAACGCCGGGCACTCGGGCAGCGTCACCGCGACCGGTTCGCTGCTCTCCTGCGCCTGCAGGCAGGCATCGGCCGCAACGGAGGCCGCATAGCCGTCCCATGCCGACGGTCCCTGCAGCTGGCCGGCTTTCACATCATTGATAAAGGCCTGCAGCTCCACGTCGTAGGCTTTGATAAAACGATCTTTCCAGTCGGTCAGGATCGCGGTCGACAGGTTGGCGCTTTTACGCATCTGGATTGCAGATGGCTCCGGCAGACGGGCAATCCCCGTTTCCCCGACTACTTCGCACTGGATGTCGTAGCCGTACTGGCAGTTGACGAACACTTCGACGTCGATCAGGGTGCCTTTACGCGTTTCGAAGGAGACGATCTGCGGATCTCTCAGGCGCGGATGGGTGTGAGAGGTCGAGCGCGGGAAACGCACCTGTACCGAACGGTAGTCATCGTTGAGCAGCCAGCGCAGCACGTCCAGCTCGTGGATCAGGGTGTTGGTGATCGCCATGTCGGTGGTGTAGTTCTCGCCGACCGACTGGTTACGGTGCGCGCAATGCAGCATCAGCGGCGCGCCAATATCGCCATCATCAATGACTTTTTTCAGCGCCAGGTAGCCTTCATCGTAAGGGCGCATAAAGCCAACCTGCACCAGGCGGCGGCCCGCTTTCATTTCCGCATCGACAATGCGTCGGCAGCCTTCCGCACTCATCGCCAGCGGCTTCTCGCAGAACACCGGTTTGCCGGCGGCGATCGCCGCGAGGGTATACTCTTCGTGCGTCGGATCCCACGAGGTGACAAGGATAGCGTCGACATCGCCGGAGCGGATAACATCGTGGCCGTCGGTGTAGATTTCCGCCTGCACGCCCGGCAGCGCTACCGCCGCACGTGCGCTCTCCGCATTGATATCCGACACCGCCACCACGGTGGCTCCCTGTAAGACCTGGGTGCAACGACGGATATGTTCTTTACCGATGGCGCCAGCGCCGATGACACCTAATTTGAGTGACATAGTGGTTTTCTCCGTGATTCTGTAGGGTTCAAGGTGAGCGTTCTGTTCTAGTAATCCCGCGCTTCGGCGCGTTTTTCATTAATCATTTCAGCAACTTTGCGAATACGTTCTGACAAGGCCGTTTGGGCGACGCCGACGTTCCACCAGCTGCCGTAGGAATGCACCATGGTCTTCGGCAGCACTTTAATATCAATCAGCGTGCTGATCGTCTCGCGACGCGCGGCATCCAGCGCCTGACGCAGCTCATTCAGGGTAGTGACGCGCCAGGTTTTGCAGCCGTAGCCCGCCGCAATAGTGGCGAAATCGACCGGCACCAGGCCGCCCTGCAGCTGCCCGTTCTCCGCTGAGCGATAGCGAAACTCGGTGCCGAAGCTGCCCATACCGTGGCCAATCTGCAGGTTGTTGATGCAGCCGTTGGCCATATTGTCGAGCAGTACAACGTTGATCTTCGCCCGCTCCTGCAACGAGGTCACCAGCTCAGAGTGCAGCATCATGAAAGAGCCGTCTCCGACCAGGGAATAGACTTCGGTTTGCGGCTGCGCCAGCTTCACGCCCAGCGCGGCATTCACTTCATAGCCCATGCAGGAGTAGCCGTACTCTACGTGATAAGTGTTGGGTGCTCGGTTACGCCAGACGCGCTGCAGATCCCCGGGCAAGCTGCCCGCCGCCGCCACAATCACCGCATCCGCCGGAAGCGTTTCATTGAGTACGCCCAGCACGCTACTCTGGGTCAGCGTGGAGTCGGTTATCTGGCGAAATTCCCGATACACCGACTCGCGATCGAGAGCATCATCGACTTCCGGGACAAAAGCCTTTTCCTGCCAGACGGCCTGATAGACGCGCTGGGTCTCTTTCAGCTGGCGGCTCTGGACGCTGTCGATCTGCGCGCCCCAGCTCGCCTGCCAGCCTTCGCCGGCCAGCGCGCTGTCCAGTGACGTCAGGGCTTCGCGGGCATCGGCCAGCAGCGGAATGCCGTCAAGCTTCCAGGCATCGAAGTTGCTGACGTTCACATTCAGAAAACGCACGCCTGGGTGCTGGAACAGCCATTTTGAGGAGGTGGTGAAATCGCTAAAGCGGGTGCCGATACCGATAACCAAATCGGCCTCTTTCGCCAGCAGGTTGGCGGCCAGGCAGCCGGTTTCACCGACGCCGCCGACGTTCAGCGGATGGGAGGAGACTACCGTCCCTTTCCCGGCCTGGGTTTCTGCGAACGGAATGCCGTAGCGTTCCGCGAAGCGGGACAGCGCTTCCCCGGCACCGGCATATTTCACACCGCCGCCGCATATAATCAGCGGCTTGCGGCTGGCCTTAATGGCCGCGACCGCATCCGCCAGCTGGGCGGCGCTGGCCGGGCGGCGATCGAGACGATGCACGCGGCGCACAAAGAACGACTCCGGGTAATCCCAGGCTTCGCCCTGCACATCCTGCGGCAGACAGAGAGTGACGGCACCGGTTTCCGCCGGATCGGTCAGGACGCGCATCGCATTAATGCAGGCGCTCATCAGCTGTTCCGGACGCGTAATGCGGTCCCAGTATTTGCTGACGGCCCGGAAGGCGTCGTTGGTGCTGATGCTCAGGTCATAGCTCTGCTCAACCTGCTGCAGCACCGGGTCCGGCTGACGGGTAGCAAACACATCGCCGGGCAGCAGCAGCAGAGGAATGCGGTTGGCGGTGGCCGTCGCGGCGGCGGTAATCATATTGGCCGCGCCCGGACCGACGGAAGAGGTGCAGGCGATGATCTGGCGGCGCAGAGACTGGCGGGCAAAACCGGTGGCGACGTGCGCCATACCTTGTTCGTTACGCCCCTGGAAGACCCGCATGTCGCCGCTGTCTTGTTCCAGCGCCTGGCCCAGCCCCAGCACGTTGCCGTGGCCAAAGATGGCGAAGATACCTTTTACGAATTTATGCTCTTCGCCATCGACGTCGAGAAACTGGTTATCAAGGAACTTCACCAGCGCCTGCGCCATTGTCAGTCTCAGTTTGCCCATCTTGCACAATCCTTATTGTTCAGTATTTGTGTGTGGGTTAGCGCGTTTTCCCCGTGCTACACGCTTGTCACAGCCGCGGGAAATCGTTAACGTCCACTGGAATACTTTTGGATTATAGGCAAACATTTTTTTCATTAAATAGAAATACAGAAAAAATATTTCATTTTGCGAGAGGGATCAAACTCTCTCCCTGTTTCACCCGTTTCACCCAGCCCGGTCACCCCGCCATCGGCCGTTCAAGGCGCGCCGCCGCTTAATTATCCCTTTTAAAATCATGCATAAAGCACTCACCTACTGAACCATGCCGCACCAGGCGTCACCCGCGCCCTCGATCCTGTGCAGAATGGGGCCTGGCGCGGCAGAGTGGTAGATCCCTCACACTTTTGGTTTTTTAATTTCGATCTCATTTGCAAATGAAATATTTATTTCTCAAACTAGGGATAACCGTTCACCCTCAGGCTGTGTGTGGAGACCTTGTCGGCATTCCGACCCTTCCGTACAGCAGATATGCAAAAGGAAAACCTAGCTATGAATGCAGCAGTAAAGCGGCTCGACGTCATCTGTATTGGCCGGGTGGCTGTCGACCTCTATGCCCAGCAGATTGGTGCAAGGCTAGAAGATGTTGCCAGTTTCTCTAAATATCTGGGCGGATCTTCCGGCAACGTAGCCTTTGGTACCGCCATTCAGGGATTAAAATCAGCCATGCTGGCGCGCGTCGGCGATGAGCACAATGGTCGTTTTCTACGCGAAACGCTCGCTCGGGCCGGGGTCGACACCGAATACCTGATCACGGATAAACAGCGTCTTACCGCGCTGGTGATGCTGGGCATTAAAGATCAGGAGACCTTCCCGCTTATTTTTTACCGTGATAATTGTGCCGATATGGCGCTGGTGCCTGAGGATATTAACGAAGAGTACATCGCCTCTTCCCGTGCGCTGGCGGTAACGGGCACGCACCTCTCTCATGCCAGCACCCGCGCGGCCGTCCTGAAGGCGCTGGAGTACGCCCGCCGTCACGGTCTGCGCACCGCGCTGGATATCGATTACCGTCCGGTGCTATGGGGATTGACCTCGCTGGGAGACGGTGAAACGCGTTTCATCGAATCCGGTACGGTCACCAGCCAGCTTCAGGAAGTGCTCCATCTGTTCGATTTAGTGGTCGGTACAGAAGAGGAGTTCCATATTGCCGGCGGCAGCACCGATACGCTGACGGCGCTGAAAAATGTCCGCCATGCGACTAAAGCGACGCTGGTCTGTAAACGGGGTCCGATGGGCTGCGTGGTGCTGGAAGGCGACATTCCCGATAGCTGGGACAGCATTCCGCTCCAGCAGGGCGTGCGGGTTGACGTACTCAACGTGCTGGGCGCGGGCGATGCCTTTATGTCCGGTCTGCTGCGCGGCTGGCTGAATGATGAAGGCTGGGAGCAGGCGTGTCGCTACGCCAATGCCTGCGGCGCGCTGGTAGTCTCACGCCACGGCTGCGCGCCGGCGATGCCGACCAAAGTCGAGCTGGATGATTATCTGCTGCGGGCGGAATCCGTCCCGCGTCCGGATATCGACGCGCGATTAAACCATTTACACCGCGTCACCAGCCGCCGTCAGCAGTGGCCGGAGCTGTGCATTTTCGCTTTTGATCATCGTAAACAGTTGGCGGATCTGGCCCATGAAACCGGATGCGATCCGGCCTCTATTCCCCAACTCAAGCTGCTGCTGCTGGCTGCCGCCGAAGCGGCCGCCAAAGAGGCGGGGCTGGAACAGCGGAGCGGTATTCTCGCTGACGGCACCTACGGTCAGAGCTCGCTGAATGCCATTACCGGTAAAGGCTGGTGGATTGGTCGCCCTATCGAGCTGCCGGGTTCGCGCCCGCTGCGTCTGGAACACGGCAACATTGGTTCCCAGCTGATCGACTGGCCGCTGGAGCATGTGGTCAAATGCCTGGTCTTCTACCACCCGGCAGATCCGGCACCGCTGCGGGCTGAGCAGGATGCGCTGCTGCTGGAAGTCTGGCAGGCCTGCAACAAGTCCGGACACGAGCTGCTGCTGGAGGTGATCCTCCCGGAAAATGGCCCGGATAAAGACGAGCGCCACTACCGCACGATGCTGGAACATTTTTACCAGCTTGGCATTCAGCCGGACTGGTGGAAGCTACCGCCGCTCTCCAGCGCCAGCTGGGAGAAGATCGCGGGTCTGATCGCACGCGAAGATCCCTGGTGTCGCGGGATCCTGCTGCTGGGCCTCGATGCGCCGTCAGATCGACTGCGCGCCGGGTTTGCCGAGGCCGCCGGCCACCCGATCATCAAAGGTTTCGCCGTCGGACGTACCATCTTTGGTCAGCCTTCACGACGCTGGATGGCGGGCGAACTGAGCGATGAGGCGCTGATTGGCGAGGTGAAACAAAACTACCTGAGGCTCATCGACTACTGGCGTGAAGCCCGCGGTTAACCGCGATAAAACCCGCCCGCACCTCCCGGTGCGGGTTTTTTTTCTGTTTCTTCGTGAAATGAATCGCGTATTTCATCGCAAAAAATGAAAAATTCGCTTCATTTGGTACACTGGAAGTTATATTCCTTTCATTTTCTCAGAGCGCAATCTATGGCCAATAATCCGACCCAACTGACCATCCTGCAGGATGAAATCCGGCGTCGCTACGACACATTAAGCAAACGCTTAAAACAGGTGGCACGCTATATTCTGGATAACAGTAATAGCGTCGCTTTCGATACCGTCGCTTCCATCGCCCAGCAGGCGGATGTCCCGCCATCGACGTTAATCCGTTTCGCCAATGCGTTCGGTTTTAGCGGCTTTAACGAAATGAAGCAGATGTTCAGACAGCATCTGATGGAAGAGACCGCCAACTACACCGAACGCGCGCGCCTGTTCCGCCAGACGACCAACGATGAAACGTCGCCGCCGGAAACGCCAACGGAAATTCTCAATATGTTCACCATGGTGAATACCCAGGCGCTGCAGCAGCTAGCGATGCAGACCTCTGGCGATGATCTCGAGCGCGCGGTCGGCCTGCTGGCGGAGGCGGAGAATATCTATGTGATTGGCCTGCGCCGCTCGTTTAGCGTCGCTTCCTATTTGACCTATGCGCTGCGTCATCTTGATCGTAAAGCGTTCCTGATCGATGGTCTCGGCGGCATGTTCACCGAGCAGCTGAGCCTGGTGGGGCCGAAAGACGTGGTGGTCGCCGTGAGCTTCTCGCCCTACGCGCGTGAAGTGGTCGAGCTGGTTGAACTTGGCGCCCAGCGCAAAGCGCGACAGATTGCAATAACCGACAGCCAGGTCAGTCCGCTCGCGGCCTTCAGCGATGTCTGCTTTGTAGTACGTGAAGCGCAGGTTGACGGTTTCCGCTCCCAGGTAGCCTCTCTGTGCCTGGCCCAGACGCTGGCCGTTTCACTGGCGCTGAACAGCAGCAAAGAACCGCAAACCCAGCAGAACCTCGCCTGACCCTGCCCCCTCTCCCGATGTAGCCCCGGTAAGCGCAGCGCCACCGGGGAAGATCACCGGCGCCGTCGCGAAACCTCCCGGATTGCCGCACCAGCACCTGATCCGGGCGCCCCTCTCCCGATTGTAGCCCCGGTAAGCGCAGCGCCACCGGGGAATATCACCAGCGCCGTCGCTAAACCTCCCGGATTACCGCGCCTGCGCCTGATCCAGGCGCCCCTCTCCCGATGTAGCCCCGGTAAGCGCAGCGCCACCGGGGAATATCACCGGCGCCGTCGCGAAACCTCCCGGATTACCGCGCCTGCGCCTGATCCGGGCGCCCCTCTCCCGATGTAGCCCCGGTAAGCGCAGCGCCACCGGGGAATACCTCCGGAAGGCCACCGGGGAACAACAGAAGACAAAAAGGGCCGCTAAGCAAAACTTAGCGGCCCTTTTAACTCTTGCGATCCGTCAGTCGTGACGAGGATAGTCAGGACTATTGATCCACGCGTGGTCCTCTTCCCAGGTAAACAACCACTTGCGCTCCGGCCCGGCCATCACGTTCAGATAATAACTGTCATACCCGGCAATCGTCGCGACCGGATGATAGCCGCGCGGCACCATCACCACATCGTGGTTGTACGGTGCCATGCAGGCATCCAGGCTGCGGTCATCGGTATACACTCGCTGGAGTGCGAAGCCCTGCGGCGGATCGAAACGGTGATAGTAGGTCTCTTCCAGCTGGGTCTCTTTGCCCAGCTGCGCGGTATCGTGTTTATGCGACGGCCAGGAGCTGGTGGCGCCTTCGTCGGTATACACCTCCACCACCAGCAGACAGTCGGCCTGCGCATTATCCGGCAGGATATTGTGCACCAGACGCTGATTACGCCCTTTGCCACGATGCTCAACGCCCACATCCTGCGGACGAATCACCCGCGCCGGCAGCGTACCTTTACCCGGCGCGCTGCACACCGCCAGTTCAAGGTCAGAATCCGCCGTCACTTCCACCTTGTCCTGCGTCGGGACGTACACCGCCCACGGCGGGGTACGTTCAAACGGCGACATGCGCTGTCCCAACCCTGGGAAGTCGGCCTTCGTCGTTTTGACCGACGCCAGCCCGGCAACCAGCACCAGACACAGCTCGCGTTCGCCGCTTTCCAGCGTAATGCTCTGCCCTTTTTTCAGCATCCACACATCAAAACCGATATAGCGCCAGCCGGCGCTTTGCGGCGTGATGTGCTGGATCTGCCCCTCTTTTCGTGATTTAGCCAGTAACGACATGGCGTTCTCCTTCGCCGATTAACCTAAGGTCGGCATGCTGAATTCAGATACGGTTTGCTGCCCTTGCGGCCAACGCACGGTGGCGGTTTTCATGCGGGTGTAGAAGCGCACGCCGTCAGGACCATGGACGTTGAGGGCGCCAAATACCGAGCGCTTCCAGCCGCCGAAGCTGTGGAAAGCCATCGGTACCGGAACCGGCACGTTCACCCCGACCATCCCGGCCTGGACATCATGCACGAATTCACGGGCGGTGTGTCCATTGCTGGTAAAGACGGCGCTGCCGTTGCCAAATTCGTGGCTGTTCACCAGCTCCAGCGCGCTGTGATAGTCCGCCACGCGGACAATACCCAGTACCGGTCCAAAAATCTCTTCCCGCCAGATGGTCATATCCGGCGTCACGTTGTCGAACAGCGTACCGCCGACATAGTACCCGTCATCATAGCCTGACACGCGCAGCTTACGCCCGTCGACGACCAGTTTCGCCCCTTCGCTGGCGCCTTTATCGATATAGCCCAGCACTTTCTTCTGATGGGTATCGGAAACCACCGGGCCCATTTCGTTCTCTTCTTTGCCGCGCATACATCCCGGCCCGACTTTCAGCGCTTCCACCAGCGGCTTCAGACGTGCAATCAGCTTATCCGCCGTTTCATCGCCCACCGCGACCACGACCGGCAGCGCCATGCAGCGCTCGCCTGCAGAACCAAACGCCCCACCCATAATCGCATTCACCGTGGCATCCAGATCCGCATCCGGCATCACAATCGCGTGGTTTTTCGCTGCGCCAAAGGCCTGCACGCGTTTGCCGTGGGCGCTGGCAGTTTTGTAGATATATTCGGCAACACCGGAAGAGCCCACGAAGCTGACCGCCGCAATACGCGGATCGGTATACAGCTGCTCGGCATCGTCGTTGCTGCAGTGCACAACGTTAAAGACGCCATCCGGCAGGCCTGCTTCCTTCAGCAGTTCAGCCAGGCGTACCGCGGCCGTCGGGGCCAGCGCCGGTGGCTTGAGGACGAAGCTGTTGCCGCAGGCCAGCGCCAGCGGGAACATCCACATCGGCACCATCGCCGGGAAGTTAAACGGCGTAATCCCCGCCACAACACCCAGCGGCTGCATCAGCGAATAGCTGTCCACGCCGGTGCCGACATCAGAGGAGTATTCACCTTTAATCAGATGTGGAATACCGCAAGCAAATTCAACCACTTCCAGACCACGTGTCAGCTCGCCCAGTGCGTCCGACCAGACTTTACCGTGCTCGCTAACGATGATTCCCGCCAGTTCTTCAGCATGTTGCTCAAGCAGCATTTTAAAGTTGAACAGGACGCGGGCGCGGCGTAGCGGCGTGGTGCGCGACCAGCTTTCAAACGCATCACGGGCAACCTGAATGGCATCAGAGACTTCCTGAGCGGTCGACAAAGTGACTTCGCGCACCACCTTGCCCGTCGCCGGGTCATACACCGGCATCGTTTCATTGCTGCTGCTGGTGACGGTTTTCCCGCCAATAAAGTTTCCTGTGATCGTCATCTTCTCGCCTCATGATGTGGGAAGGCCAACGCTGCGGCCCCGTTCCGATTTTGCTGTGCTATAACCGTAGTAAAATGAAACTTATATTTCAATGTTGGCGTATAATGAAATTCTATTTTGGTGATGACCGTCGCATTTCCCGGCCGCGGTGCGCGAGTTTCGTCAAGAAAGCGCCCCCGATAAGATTCAGCTGCGACGCCATCTGTACCCGATGTGACTTAGAGCGGGAAAGTACGATTATTTGCGAAGCAGCTCAAAGATCCACCATTTCATCCATTGCTAATTATGAAATAAATGTTTTGACTTACAGTCGATCGAATAAACCCAATCTATCGTCATTCAGGAGAGCCACATGGCTATCGCACTGCAACGTTTCTGTCTTAATCGCAAGATCGCCCCATCCCTGAGCATCGAGGCCTTTTTCCGTCTGGTGAACAGTCTTGGGCTGAATAAGGTCGAGCTGCGTAATGATTTGCCCACAGGAAAAGTGACCGACGATCTGAGTCATCAGCAGGTGCGCGAGCTGGCCGACCGCTACCATATTGAGATTTTGACCATCAATGCGGTATACCCATTTAACCGCCGCACGGAGCAGGTTCGCGGCCTGGCCGAATCTTTGTTGCAAGAGGCCAGAGCCATTGGCGCCAAATCGCTGGTCCTGTGTCCGCTCAACGATGGCAGCGAGGTGCCGGCCAGCGAAACCCTGAGTGCGCTGCGCGATCTGTCGCCGCTGTTTTCGTTTTACGGCGTGCGGGGCCTGGTTGAACCGCTGGGTTTCCCGCAGAGCTCACTGCGATCTGCGGCACAGGCGCAGACGCTCATCCGCGATGCGAAGGTACCGTTTAAGCTACTGATTGATACCTTCCACCACCATCTCTATCCGCAGGCGGATGCCGAGTTTAGCCAGGTGGATATCGCTGACATCGGGCTGGTGCACCTTTCCGGCGTGGAAGACGCCCGCCCACGGGAAAACCTGACCGACGACGAACGAATCATGCTGACGGAAAAAGATCGGCTGCAAACCGGTGAGCAAATCAAACACCTTGAAGCCCGGGGTTATCAGGGGGTGTATGCGTTCGAACCGTTTGCGCCGGAGCTGGCATCCTGGAGCGAAGAGGATATCCGCCGCGAGACGGAACGGAGCATCGCGCTCATTCAACACCATTGCGCCTGAGAGAAATCAACGTCACGCCAGGCGAATATAGCGATTTCTCACATCGGTTTACGGCCAGTTTGCCTATAATCGACGCAGGATAAATGGAGGAATCGATCATGAGCGCACCCCTGCTGATTGCCCGCACGCGGGAAAAACAGCTGCATTTACTGCCGGGAATGGCTAACCGTCACGGCCTGATTACCGGTGCGACCGGCACCGGTAAAACCGTCACCCTGCAAAAGCTGGCGGAGTCTTTTTCAGAAATCGGCGTGCCGGTCTTTATGGCCGATGTGAAGGGCGACCTGACCGGGATCGCCGCAGCGGGCCAAAATTCGGAGAAACTGCAGGCGCGGCTGGAAAAAATCGGCGTCACCGACTGGCAGCCCCACGCTAACCCGGTGGTGACATGGGATATTTTCGGCGAGAAAGGCCACCCGGTCCGGGCGACGGTGTCCGATCTCGGGCCGCTGCTCTTGTCACGATTACTGAATCTCAACGAAGTCCAGTCCGGGGTGCTGAATATTATCTTCCGCATCGCCGATGACCGCGGTCTGCTGCTCCTCGACTTTAAGGATTTGCGCGCCATCACCCGGTATATCGGCGACAACGCCAAAGCTTTTCAAAACCAGTATGGCAACATCAGCAGCGCCTCGGTCGGCGCCATCCAGCGCGGCCTGCTGACTCTGGAACAGCAAGGAGCGGAGCACTTTTTCGGCGAGCCGATGCTCGACATCCAGGACTGGATGCGTCTCGACGAGAACGGCAAAGGGGTGATTAATATCCTCAGCGCCGAAAAGCTGTATCAGATGCCGAAACTCTACGCCGCCAGCCTGCTGTGGATGCTCTCGGAGCTCTACGAGCGCCTGCCGGAAGCCGGAGATCTGGAAAAGCCGAAGCTGGTCTTTTTCTTCGATGAAGCGCATCTGCTGTTTAACGATGCGCCTCAGGTGCTGCTGGATAAAATCGAGCAGGTTATCCGCCTGATTCGTTCCAAAGCCGTGGGGGTTTACTTCGTGTCGCAGAACCCGTCGGATATTCCCGATGCGGTTCTCGGCCAGTTGGGCAACCGCGTTCAGCACGCCCTGCGCGCCTTTACACCAAAAGATCAGAAAGCGGTGAAAACCGCGGCGCAGACCATGCGCGCCAACCCGGCTTTCAGCACCGAACAGGCCATCCAGGAGCTGGGCACCGGTGAAGCGCTGATCTCCTTCCTCGATGAAAAAGGCAGCCCTTCGGTGGTCGAGCGCGCGATGGTAATTGCCCCCTGCTCACGAATGGGGCCAGTGACCGATGATGAACGCAACGGGCTCATCAATCACTCCCCGCTGTATGGCAAATATGAGGATGAAGTGGATCGGGAGTCCGCCTTCGAGAAATTGCAGCAGGGCGTGCAGGCCACCGCCGAACAGCAAAATGCGCCGCCGGCAAAAGGGGCCACCGCTGACCTCGACGACGGCATTTTAGGCGGCCTGAAAGATATTCTGTTCGGCACGACCGGCCCGCGCGGCGGCAAGCGCGACGGTCTGGTACAAACGGCAGCGAAAAGCGCCACGCGGCAAATCACCAATCAGATTGTGCGTGGCATGCTCGGAAGTTTGCTGGGCGGCAGACGGCGCTAGTCAGACGCACACCGCTGCCGGGGCGATAAGGGTGCCCTTTTCGCCCCGCAGGATGGCTGGGGCATCGCGCAGCGCGCCGATGTACGCCGGGTGACCTGTCATCTCCACAAACTGGATCGCGGCTTCCGCTTTCGGCCCCATTGCACCATCCGGCACGGCCAGCGGCCGAAGATCGTCCACGGTGGCCGTGCGCAATGCGCGCGCTTTTGGGGTACCCCAGTCAAGATAAACGGCGTCAGCCTCGGTGAGGATCAGCAGCGCTTCTGCCTGCAGCGACTGAGCCAAAACCGACGCCGCCAGATCTTTATCCACCACCGCCTCCATGCCCTGATAACTGCCGTTTTCCTCCACCACCGGCGTGCCGCCGCCGCCCGCACAAATCACCACGTTGCCGTCGGCCAGCAGCTGACTAATGGCCTGCCGCTCAAGGATTTTTTGTGGTCTTGGCGACGGCACGACCCGGCGAACATAGTCGCCGTCTTTTTTCATCTGCCAGCCATAGCGGGCCTCCAGCGCACTTTGCTCCTCCGCAGCCCACACCGGACCGATATATTTCCCGGGCTGGCGAAACGCCGGGTCGGCGGCGTCCACTTCCACTCGGGTCAACAGGGTGACGACCGGTGGGATCCCGGCCCGGCTGCCCAGCACCTGAGCAATCATGTAGCCCAGCATCCCCTGGGTCTCGGCCACCAGCACATCCAGCGGCCACGCCGGGCTGTCGCTGTAAGCCTGATTTTGCAATGCCAGCAGCCCCACCTGCGGGCCATTACCATGCACAATCACCACCTGATACTCCTGGCTCAGACTGGCCACCACATCGGCAATTTGCGCAATATTACGGTACTGATTTTCGGCGCTTAACGCTTCACCGCGTGCCAGCAGAGCATTCCCCCCCAGCGCAATGACGATGGTCTTTTTCATGTTATTCTCCGGTTAATAATATTGCCTGAAAACATAACGAAATAATCATCATAAAATGTGAGCAATATCATTATTGACCGACTCGAAAGAACAATTTAAAAATTAAACCTCAGTCCATCATGGTTATTAAATTAATTCTAATAATGGCTTCTTTTAAATATTTTTAATAATCCAGACGGCGTGAAGAAAAAAAATCTCACAATCAGGCGAGTGTGATCTGCTTCACCAGAATACCCCTATTTCTACTGTAGGTTTAGCCACAGAACACCCGCCGGGACTGGCGGCGGCAACATTATCTACAGGAGACAAACCATGTCTGCACAACTCAACGATGCGGTGGCCCCGCACAAAAGAGGGATCCCCGCCTGGTGGGTGACCATCTTTTTATTCTGGCTCGGCTGGATATTTATGTATGCCGACCGCACGGTATTAAACCCGGTCATGGGGGAACTGGAAAAAGAATTTGGTTTATCAGGCACCCAGCTCGGATTAATGAATTCGGTCTTTTATTTCTCTTACGCTTTATTACAGGTTCCGGCCGGGATCCTCGGAGATAAAATAGGCAAGAAAAAAGTCCTTATTCCTGGATTTTTACTGTTCGGGGCCTTTACCGCCGCCACCGGCTGGGCCAAAAGCTGGAGCACCCTGCTGTTCGCCAGGGTCGTCACCGGCGCTGGCGAAGGCACCTACTACGGCCCGCAGTACGGCCTCTCCTCAGAGCAAATCCCCAAAAAATACCGTTCGCTCGGCAGCGCCATCATCAACAGCGGCATGGCTTTTGGTATTGCGCTGGGGCTGATGGCCTCCAGCTGGCTGGTGTATGACCAGGGCTACAGCTGGCGTACGCCGTTCTTTGTCATGTCGATCCCTACTCTGCTGACCGGGCTGGCTATCTGGCTGTTTGTCAAAGAGAAAAAGCGCCAGCCCGTCGAGGCAGGCGGGGTGGCGAAACCGAAAAGCAAATTCACCGATTTGTTCAAAAACCGCAATCTGCTGCTGGTCTATCTGATGGTGTTTTGCAGCCTGTTTGGCTTCTTCGTGATCCTCACCTGGCTGCCCTATTACCTGCAAAGCGAGCGCGGCATTGCGGGCAGCGAAACCGGCTTTATCACCTCGCTGGTCGCCTGGATCTCAATCCCTGGAGCGCTGCTCTTCTCCTCGCTCTCCGACCGTCTGGGTAAACGTAAGCCGCTGATTCTGGTACTGGTGCCGGTGGCCATTCTCAGCATGCTCTCCATCATCTGGATGCCGAATATGACCGGGGTAATCGTCGCCCTGTGCGTTTACGGCCTGGTCGGCAAGCTGGCGCTGGATCCGGTTCTGGTGGCGCTGGTCGCCGACAGCGTCGATGAGAACAACTACAGCTCCGCCTTCGGCCTGTTCAATTTTATCGGTATGAGCTCCTCCATACTGGCTCCGGTGATTGCCGGCGCCGCTCGCGATATGACCGGCAGTCTTGCCTCCAGCTTCTACGTCTCCGCGGCGTTACTGGTCGTGGGTCTGGTCGGCATGCTGTTCCTGAAAGAGAAGAAATAACCCGAGGTCTGTGATGATTTACGCATTCGTAAAAAAAGGCAGTTTTCAGGACTCCGTCAGCCTGATGCTTATCTCCCGTAAGCTGAGCGCCATTGACGATGTCGAAGAAGTCTCGGTGATGATGGGCACCCCCGCTAACAAAGCGCTGCTGGAGTCGACGGGCTTCTGGCATGAAGAATTTGCCCAGGCAACGCCGAACGATATCTGCGCGGCAATCCGCACCCGTCAGCCGGTCGCCGATATTCTCACCCTGATCCAGCAGCGACTGGACGCCGAGCTAAACACCATTGCCCAGGGGCAAAGCAGCGGCCTGCGTCTGCAAAAGGCGCGCCGCTGGGAGAGCGCCTGCGCGAAGCTGCCGGAGGCAAACCTGGTGCTGATCTCCGTCGCCGGGGAGTACGCGGCGGGCGTGGCCCGTCAGGGGCTGGAGAGCGGTAAAAATGTGATGCTGTTTTCTGACAACGTGCCGCTGGAGCAGGAGCGGGCCCTGAAACAATACGCCCGCGAGCGCGGTCTGCTGGTGATGGGGCCCGACTGCGGCACCGCCGCCATCGCCGGAGCGCCGCTGGCCTTCGCCAACATTCTGCCTGCGGGCTGTATCGGGGTGATTGGCGCTTCGGGCACCGGCATCCAGGAGCTGACCTCACAGGTAGCGCTGCTCGGCCAGGGCGTGACTCACGCGATGGGTTTAGGGGGACGCGATCTGAATCAGCAGATCGGGGGCCTCAGCGCCCTGACGGCGCTGGAGATGCTGGCGGCAGACGAGCAAAGCAAGGTGATCGCTTTCGTCTCCAAGCCCCCTGCTGAATCAGTCAGGCAGACCATTATCAGCGCCATGAAAAAGCTGTCTAAGCCCGTCGTCGCCTTGTTTCTCGGCAGCAAACCCGCCCGGGCGCAGGAGGGCAATATCTGGTTCGCCAGCTCACTGGCTGAAGCCGCGCGCCTGGCCGCTATGCTGGCGAGCGTCGAGCAGATAGCGGCTTCGCAGGCACCACAACGTGGTAAGCAGATCCTTGGCCTGTATGCAGGCGGTACGCTCGCCGCTGAGGCGGCGATGCTACTGGCGGAGCATCTGGGGGTGGAAACCGATGCTCATCACCCGGACGGCGTGATGCTGGAAGCCCAGGGTCATCGCCTGATCGATCTTGGCGACGACGCCTGGACGGTGGGACGCCCGCACCCGATGATCGACCCAACCACCCGTTCACAGGAGATCGAGAAACTCAGCCAGCAGCCGGAAACCGGGGTGCTGCTGGTAGACATCGTGCTCGGCTATGGCGCCTGTGACGATCCGGCGGGCGCGCTGCTGGAGGCCATTAACACCGTCCGCAGCGCCCGTGGCCCTGAGCAACCGCTGACGGTTATCGCCACCGTCACCGGCACCGAACAGGATCCCCAGCCTCGCTCCCAACAAATCGACGCCCTGCTCAACGGCGACGTCATCGTAATGAACACCTTGCAGGAGGCGGTGCTGCTGGCGCATTACCTGGTGGCTCCCCGTCAACACCCGGCGCCTGTCGCTCCCCCGGCGCTGCTCAACGGCGTGCAGGTGATCAACGTTGGCCTGCGCAGCTTTGCCCGTGATTTGCAGCAGGCCGGTTGCCCGGTGGTGCATTTCCAGTGGGCGCCGATAGCCGGCGGCAATCCGCATCTGGCGGCCCTGCTTAAGCAACTGAACTTTTGACTCTATTTTTGTAAGAGGTAGCTATGTACACCAGCATTAATCAAGCAAACGACGCGGTGATCGCCCGTATTAAAGCCGCCCGCCCGCACTGGCTCGACGTTAAACCCGCCGCCAGCGTTATCCCTGAACTGCGTGAAGGCCGCGTGCTGCTGCATGCCGGGCCGCCAATCCGCTGGCAGGAGATGACCGGCCCGATGCGCGGGGCCTGTCTCGGGGCCTGTCTGTTTGAAGGCTGGGCTGATGATGAAGCCCATGCTTTGCAGCTGCTGGAGCAAGGAGAGGTCGCCTTTGTCCCCTGTCATCACGTCCGGGCAGTGGGTCCGATGGGCGGTATTACCTCCGCCAGCATGCCGGTGATTGTGGTGCGCGATGCGGTGCACGGCAATGAAGCCTATTGCAACCTCAACGAAGGAATCGGCAAAGTGATGCGCTTTGGCGCTTACGGCCCTGACGTGCAAACCCGTCTGCGCTGGATGCGCGATACCCTCGCCCCGGTACTCAGCGACGCGCTAAGCACCTTCGAAGAGGGCCTTGACCTGTCGGCGCTGATGGCGCAGGCCATCACCATGGGCGACGAGTTCCACCAGCGCAACATCGCCGCCTCGGCGCTGCTGATGCGTACCCTTGCCCCGCGCATCGCCGGACAGGAACGAGATAAAACCCAGACCGGTGAAGTGCTGGAGTTCCTCAGCGTCACCGATCAGTTCTTCCTCAACCTGGCAATGGCCTACTGTAAAGCCGCCATGGATGCCGCCGCAGAAATTAAAGCAGGCTCGGTGGTCACCGCCATGACCCGCAACGGCCAGATGTTCGGCATCCGCGTCAGCGGCCTCGGCGACCGCTGGTTTACCGCGCCGGTGAATACCCCGCAGGGGCTGTTCTTTACCGGCTACAGCCAGGCAGATGCCAACCCGGACATCGGCGACAGCGCAATAACGGAAACCTACGGCATCGGCGGCGCGGCGATGATTGCTGCCCCAGGCGTTACCCGCTTCGTTGGCGCAGGCGGGATGGAGGCGGCCCAGGAAACATCAGAGGAGATGGGCGAGATTTATCTTCAGCATAACCCGCTGTTGCAGATCCCGTCGTGGAACTTCCAGGGGGCCTGCCTGGGGCTCGATATTCGTCGGGTCGTGGAAACCGGCATCACGCCAATCATTAATACCGGCATTGCCCACAAGGAGGCCGGGATTGGCCAGGTGGGTGCCGGAACCGTCCGCGCCCCGCTGGCCTGCTTCGAGCAGGCGCTGGAAGCGCTGGCCCAGGCGATGAATATCCAGGCAGCCTGATATGATCCTGACGCCGCTTGCCTCTGGCTGCAGCCATCCGCTCCCGGACGGCGAGTGGCGTTGTCATAGCCTGTTTAACCAGGCCATTAATCTGCAGCATGAGGATGGCACGCTGTTGACCCTGCTGCGCGGCGGAACAAACCTGCCACCCATGGGCTGGCTGCTGCACTGTCAGGAGTATGATTATCTGCGCAGCATCCTCTCTCCTGGCACCGTGCTCACTCTGTTTGCCGGCGTTTTACACTGGCGGGCGCTGCGATTGCGCGCTCCTCGTCGGCATATTACCCCCTCACTCCCTACTCATCCCTTACAGCCACTGGCGGCTTTTTTATCCGCTTATCCTCAGAATACCGGGCTTTGCGGCAGCCTCTCAGAAGCGGTGAACCGTGCAGATGCGCCACAGCAGCGCCTGTTCAGGCTGCTGAACAACGGCTTTGCCGACGCAGAAACGCTGATCGGACTCGGCCCCGGACTGACCCCCTCCATGGACGATATGCTGGTCGGTGCGCTGGCCGTTCTGTACTGCGCCGCGCCACTTCGCGAGTTGCCTCGCAAAATCGAGCAATTCCCCCCGGCCCGGACGCTGCAACAGCTGACAACGACGGTAAGCGCTTGTTATCTTCTGCACGCCAGTCAAGGGCGCTTTTCGACCACGCTTATCCATCTCCTGCGTCACCTGGCTGTCGGTGCTCATCGCACAAGGACTCACCACGCCATTCGTCACCTGCTGGCACACGGACACACCTCTGGCGCAGACACTCTGCTGGGAGTGCATGTTGCGCAGCAGTGTCTGGTAACGCATGTATCAGGGGGACACTGTAATGATGGACCATGAAACGATCCGCACCTTTATTCGCGTGGCGGAAACCCGGAGTTTTTCCCGCGCCGCCGAGAGCCTGTTCAAAACCCCGGCCGCCATCAGCTACCGCATCAAAATGCTGGAAGAATCGTTGGGTACACCGCTGTTTCTGCGAACCACACGCTCGGTCAGTCTGACCCCCGCCGGCACCCATCTGCTTGAGCGCTGCCTGCAGTGGCTAAGCTGGCTGGAGGCGATGCCCGATGAGCTAAGCCAGGTCAATGACGGCGTCGAACGCCAGGTGAATCTGGTTATCAACAATCTGCTGTACGACAACCTCGCCGTGGCCCTGCTGCTCAGCCATCTGCATCAGCGATTCCCGTTTACCCAGTTTCAGGTCTCCCGCCAGGTCTATATGGGGGTCTGGGATGCCATGCTGTATGGCGACTACCACCTGGCGATTGGCGTCACCGGTTCGGAATCGCTCTCCAACTCAATTAATCTGTTGCCGCTCGGGGAAATCAGCTGGGTCTTTGTGGTGGCGCCGCATCATCCGCTGGCGGCCGTCGAAGGGGTGATTAACGATGCACCGCTGCGCGCTTTCCCGGCTATTAATATCGAAGATACCTCCCGCAATCTCACCAAGCGCGTGGCCTGGCTGCTCTCCGGACAGAAGGAAATAAAAGTCCCGGACATGCAGACTAAATTACAGTGCCATATTACCGGGGTGGGCGTCGGCTTTCTGCCGCGCAATGTCTGTCAGCCGTGGCTTGATAACGGCAGTCTGATAGCCAAAGAGGTGGAGAATCGTCGACAGCCTTCACCGCTGTCGCTGGCATGGAGTAAAGAACGGGACGGTAAGGCGGTGAGTGAGATAGTGACGCTGTTCCGTCATCAGGAAAGCTGCGTGAAAGGGTTTTTAAACAATATTGACAGGCCGCCCGCGCTGTAACGACTCCTCCCGACGGGAGGAGTCGCGGGTCGTTTACGCCTTACGCATCATCAGCCAGAGGCTGATCAGGAAGAAGCTGGCGCTTGGCAGCAGCGCGCCGATAATCGGCGGGATGCCGTAGACCAGCGTCAGCGGGCCAAAAATCTGGTCCAGCACGTAGAAGATAAAGCCAAAGCTGATCCCGGTGACAACCCTTACCCCCATCGCCACGCTGCGCAGCGGGCCGAAGATAAACGACAGCGCCATCAGCATCATCACCGCCACCGACAGCGGCTGGAAGATTTTGCTCCACATGTTGAGCTGGTAGCGTCCCGGGTCCTGTCCGCTGGATTTCAGATAGGTCACGTAGTTATGCAGGCCGCTGATCGACAACGCATCCGGATCCAGCGCCACCACGCCCAGCTTGTCGGGCGTCAGCTTAGTTTTCCAGGTGCCGCTGACCATCTGCGAGCCGGTGATCTGTTTCGGGTCGGTCAGGTCAGACTCATCAACCTGCGACAGGCGCCAGACTTTATTATCGTTGTCGAATTTCGCCGAGGCGGCGTAGCGAACGGTCTGCAAACGGCGCTGGTCGTTAAAGGCGTAAATACTCACGCCGCCCAGTTCATCGTTTCCTTTCACCCGTTCGATATACACGAAGTTATGGCCGTCTTTCGCCCACAGCCCCTGCTGGGTCGACAGCAGCGAACCGCCGTACATCTGCTGGGCGCGATAATTACGCGCCATCTGCTCGCCCTGCGGCGCCACCCACTCCCCGATCGCCATAGTCAGCAGAACCAGCGGAATCGCGGTTTTCATCACCGCCAGCGCTACCTGTAACCGGGTGAAGCCGGAGGCCTGCATCACCACCAGTTCGCTGCGCTGCGCCAGCATCCCCAGGCCAAGCAGTGCGCCAAGCAGCGCTGCCATCGGGAAGAAAATCTGCACATCTTTTGGCACGCTGAGGATGGTATACAGCCCGGCACCGAGCGCGTCGTAGCTGCCCTGGCCGGCTTTTTTCAACTGGTCGACAAACTTGATAATGCCCGAGAGCGAAACCAGCATGAACAGCGTCATCATGATGGTGTTGAAAATCGTCCTACCGATATAACGGTCGAGTACGCCAAACGCCTGCATCACACCGCTCCTTTGTTAAAACGGGCACGGAAGCGGCGCATCGGCACCGTATCCCACAGGTTCAGCAGCACGGCCAGCGCGAAATAGAGCAGGTTAATCCCCCACATCCAGATCATCGGGTCGATTTTACCTTTACCGCCGTTTGACTTAATCGAGGTTTGCAGCAGGAAGAAGACCAGATACAGCAGCATCGCCGGCAGCATCGACAGCACGCGGCCCTGACGCGGGTTCACCACGCTCAGCGGAACGACCATCAACGCCATAATGAACACCGTTGCCACCAGCGTGAAGCGCCAGTGCAGCTCAGCGCGCGCGCGGTCGGTATCGGTGCGCCACAGCGCGCGCATGCCCATCTGTTCGGTGTCGTCAGGATCCGAAGCCACCGCCTGATGGCCAATAATGGCCTGGTAATTTTTAAAATCAGTAATGCGGAAATCGCGCAGCATCGCCGTACCTTCAAAGCGGGTACCCTGATTCATGGTCACCACCTGCGAGCCGTCTTTCTTCTGCGTCAGTTCGCCGGAATCGGCCACCACGACGGAAGGTCGCGCGTTACCTTTTGGCTTCAGCTGCGCCAGGAAGACATCATGGAAGCGCTTGCCGTTGACGTTTTCAATAAACAGCACGGCGCTGCCGTCGCTGGCCTGCTGAAACTGGCCCTGGGCCAGCGCCGCCATACCGGGGTTGGCTTTCGCCTCCGCCAGCACTTCATCCTGATGGCGAGACGACCAGGGGCCGGCCCACATCACGTTGACCGCCGCCACCGCGCCGGTAAACAGCGCGAGGATCATCGCCGCTTTCACCAGCACGGCCTTACTCAGGCCGCAGGCATGCATCACCGTGATTTCACTTTCGGTATACAGTTTGCCCAGCGTCATCAGCAGCCCGAGGAATAAACTCAGGGGCAGAATGAGCTGCGCCATTTCCGGTACGCCCAGCCCTAACAGCGAGAGCACCAGATTTGTCGGGATATCGCCATCCACCGCGGCGCCAAGGATCCTGACCAGTTTCTGGCAAAAGAAGATCAGTAACAGGATGAACAGGATCGCCAACTGGCTTTTCAGCGTCTCACGAACCAGATATCTTATGATTATCACTATAAATACGCCCGTAAAAACCCGTCTTATTGCAGGAAAATTGCTTGTTTCATGGCTTAAACGTCATTTATTCTCTTTGGTCTTCGAAATCATCGCTAAGATTAAATGACTCACTGGTTCCGCGTATCAGGTTTTTTTCTGACGAACCAAAGCCGTAATAACGTTAAGATTAACACGAAGTCACCGCAACAGCGGACATGAGTTACGAAAGCTTTCAATTCTATCCGTAGCCACCGTCGTTGTCTTTAAGATTCAGGAGCGTAGTGCATGGAGTTCAGTGTAAAAAGCGGTAGCCCGGAGAAACAGCGGAGTGCCTGTATCGTAGTCGGCGTCTTTGAACCGCGTCGCCTCTCCCCTATTGCCGAACAACTCGATAAAATCAGTGACGGCTATATCAGCGCGCTGCTGCGTCGCGGTGAACTGGAAGGTAAGCCTGGCCAGACGCTGCTGCTGCACCACGTGCCAAATATTCTGTCAGAACGTATTCTGCTGATTGGCTGCGGCAAAGAGCGTGAGCTGGACGAGCGTCAGTACAAGCAGGTCATTCAGAAAACCATTAATACTTTGAATGATACCGGTTCAATGGAAGCCGTCTGCTTCCTGACCGAACTGCACGTGAAAGGCCGTAACAACTACTGGAAAGTTCGCCAGGCCGTTGAGACCGCCAAAGAGACGCTGTACAGCTTCGATCAGTTGAAAACCAACAAAAGCGAGCCGCGTCGCCCGCTGCGTAAAATGGTCTTCAACGTCCCGACCCGTCGCGAGCTGACCAGCGGCGAACGCGCCATCCAGCACGGACTGGCCATTGCCGCCGGTATCAAAGCAGCCAAAGATCTCGGCAATATGCCGCCAAACATCTGTAACGCCGCCTATCTGGCCTCTCAGGCCCGTCAGCTGGCCGATACCTACAGTAAGAATGTGATCACCCGCGTCATCGGCGAACAGCAGATGAAAGAGCTGGGTATGAACTCTTACCTGGCGGTTGGCAACGGTTCGCAGAATGAATCGCTGATGTCGGTGATTGAATACAAAGGCAACCCGGCGGAAGACGCGCGTCCGATCGTTCTGGTCGGCAAAGGGCTGACCTTTGACTCCGGCGGTATCTCCATCAAGCCTGCCGAAGGCATGGATGAGATGAAGTACGACATGTGCGGCGCGGCGGCGGTGTACGGCGTCATGCGCATGGTGGCCGAGCTGCAGCTGCCGCTGAACGTCATCGGCGTACTGGCGGGCTGTGAAAACATGCCCGGCGGCCGCGCCTATCGCCCGGGCGACGTTCTGACCACGATGTCCGGTCAGACGGTTGAGGTGCTGAATACCGATGCCGAAGGCCGCCTGGTGCTCTGCGACGTCCTGACCTACGTAGAGCGCTTCGAACCGGAAGCGGTGATTGACGTCGCCACGCTGACCGGCGCCTGCGTGATTGCCCTGGGGCACCATATCACCGGCCTGATGTCGAACCACAACCCGCTGGCTCACGAGCTGATCGGCGCATCCGAACTGGCGGGCGACCGCGCATGGCGCTTACCGCTGGGCGACGAATTCCAGGATCAGCTGGAGTCTAACTTCGCGGATATGGCCAACATCGGCGGACGTCCTGGCGGCGCGATCACCGCCGGCTGCTTCCTGTCGCGCTTTGCCCGTAAGTACAACTGGGCACACCTGGATATCGCCGGCACCGCCTGGCGTTCCGGGAAAGCGAAAGGTGCCACCGGCCGCCCGGTCGCCCTGCTGTCGCAGTTCCTGCTCAATCGCGCCGGGTTTACTGGCGAAGAGTAATTGCCGTCTGATGCCCGGCGGCGCTACGCTTGCCGGGCCTACGCAAAGATGCCGTTTGTAGGCCGGGTCAGCGCAGCGCCACCCGGCTTAAGCATTTAAAGTCACCACAAGAAGCCCCATATATGAAAAACGCAACGTTCTACCTTCTGGACAACGACACACAACAAGACGGTTTAAGCGCCGTTGAACAACTGGTGTGTGACATTGCCGCAGAACGTTGGCGTAGCGGCAAACGCGTGCTTATCGCCTGTGAAGACGAACAGCAGGCCATCCGTCTGGATGAAGCGCTGTGGGCCCGCCCTCCGGAAAGCTTCGTCCCGCATAATCTGGCGGGAGAAGGCCCCAGAGGCGGAGCGCCGGTGGAGATCGCCTGGCCGCAAAAACGCAACAGCAGCCCGCGGGATATTCTGATCAGTCTGCGGCTAAACTTTGCAGATTTTGCCACCGCTTTCACAGAAGTGATAGACTTTGTCCCTTACGAAGATTCTCTGAAACAACTGGCGCGCGAACGCTACAAAGCGTACCGCATGGCTGGTTTCAACCTGAATACGGCAACCTGGAAATAATGGAAAAGACATACAACCCACAAGATATCGAACAGCCGCTCTACGAGCATTGGGAAAAGCAGGGCTATTTCAAACCGAATGGTGATGAAAGCCAGGAGAGCTTCTGCATCATGATCCCGCCGCCGAACGTCACCGGCAGTTTGCATATGGGTCATGCCTTCCAGCAAACCATCATGGATACCATGATTCGCTACCAGCGCATGCAGGGTAAAAATACTCTGTGGCAGGCCGGTACCGACCACGCGGGTATCGCGACCCAGATGGTGGTTGAGCGTAAGATTGCCGCAGAAGAAGGGAAAACTCGCCACGACTACGGTCGCGATGCCTTTATCGATAAAATCTGGCAGTGGAAAGCGGAATCCGGCGGCACCATTACCCGTCAGATGCGTCGCCTGGGCAACTCCGTGGACTGGGAGCGCGAGCGCTTCACCATGGATGAAGGCCTCTCCAATGCCGTAAAAGAAGTCTTTGTTCGTCTGTACAAAGAAGACCTGATTTACCGCGGCAAGCGCCTGGTTAACTGGGATCCGAAACTGCGTACCGCGATTTCCGACCTGGAAGTGGAAAACCGCGAGTCTAAAGGCTCGATGTGGCACATCCGCTACCCGCTGGCCGACGGCGCGAAAACCGCCGACGGTAAAGATTACCTGGTCGTGGCGACCACCCGTCCGGAAACCCTGCTGGGCGACACCGGCGTGGCCGTTAACCCGGAAGATCCGCGTTATAAAGATCTGATCGGTAAATTCGTGGTGCTGCCGCTGGTTAACCGCCGCATTCCGATCGTCGGCGATGAACACGCCGATATGGAAAAAGGCACCGGCTGCGTGAAAATCACTCCGGCGCACGACTTTAACGACTATGAAGTCGGGAAACGTCACGCCCTGCCGATGATCAACATCCTGACCTTTGACGGCGACATCCGCGAAAGCGCGCAGGTGTACGATACCAAAGGCGAAGAGTCCGACGTTTACTCCGCAGAGATCCCGGCGGAATTCCAGAATCTGGAGCGTTTCGCTGCGCGTAAAGCCGTGGTGGCAGCCATCGATGCGCTCGGCCTGCTTGAAGAGATCAAACCTCACGATCTGACCGTGCCGTACGGCGACCGTGGCGGCGTGGTGATCGAGCCGATGCTGACCGACCAGTGGTACGTGCGTGCCGACGTGCTGGCGAAGCCTGCCGTAGAAGCGGTTGAAAACGGCGACATTCAGTTCGTGCCGAAGCAGTACGAAAACATGTACTTCTCCTGGATGCGCGATATTCAGGACTGGTGTATCTCCCGTCAGCTGTGGTGGGGTCACCGTATCCCGGCGTGGTATGACAACGAAGGCAACGTCTACGTAGGCCGCACCGAAGACGAAGTGCGTCAGGAGAACAACCTCTCCGCTGACGTCGCGCTGCGCCAGGACGAAGACGTGCTCGACACCTGGTTCTCCTCCGCGCTGTGGACCTTCTCCACCCTCGGCTGGCCGGAAAACACCGATGCGCTGCGTCAGTTCCACCCGACCAGCGTGATGGTTTCCGGTTTCGACATCATCTTCTTCTGGATTGCCCGCATGATCATGATGACCATGCACTTCATCAAAGATGAAAACGGCAAACCGCAGGTACCGTTCCATACCGTCTACATGACCGGTCTGATTCGTGACGACGAAGGCCAGAAGATGTCCAAATCCAAGGGCAACGTTATTGACCCGCTGGATATGGTTGACGGCATCTCCCTGCCAGAGCTGCTGGAGAAACGCACCGGTAACATGATGCAGCCGCAGCTGGCGGAGAAAATCGCCAAACGCACCGAGAAACAGTTCCCGAACGGTATCGAGCCGCACGGCACCGACGCCCTGCGCTTCACCCTGGCGGCGCTGGCCTCCACCGGCCGCGACATCAACTGGGACATGAAGCGTCTGGAAGGTTACCGTAACTTCTGTAACAAGCTGTGGAACGCCAGTCGTTTCGTGCTGATGAACACCGAAGATCAGGACTGCGGCTTCAACGGCGGCGAGAAAGTCCTGTCGCTGGCGGACCGCTGGATCCTTGCCGAATTCAACCAGACCGTAAAAGCGTACCGCGAAGCGCTGGATAACTTCCGCTTCGACATCGCCGCCGGCATCCTGTATGAGTTCACCTGGAACCAGTTCTGCGACTGGTACCTGGAGCTGACCAAACCGGTCATGACCGGCGGATCTGAAGCCGAGCTGCGCGGCACCCGCAACACGCTGGTCACCGTGCTGGAAGGTCTGCTGCGTCTGGCGCATCCGATCATTCCGTTCATCACCGAAACCATCTGGCAGCGTGTGAAAACTATCGTCGGTATCGATGCGGATACCATCATGCTGCAGCCGTTCCCGGCTTACGATGCGGCGCAGGTTGATGAAGCGGCGCTGGCCGATACCGAATGGTTGAAGCAGGCGATCGTTGCCGTACGTAACATCCGTGCGGAAATGAACATCGCCCCGGGCAAACCGCTCGAACTGCTGCTGCGCGGTTGCAGCGCTGACGCTCAGCGTCGCGTGACCGACAACCAGAGCTTCCTGCAGTCCATGGCGCGTCTGGAAAGCATCATCGTACTGCCAGCCGACGACAAAGGTCCGGTTTCCGTGACCAAAATCATCGACGGCGCCGAGCTGCTGATCCCGATGGCGGGTCTCATCAACAAAGAAGATGAGCTGGCGCGTCTGGCGAAAGAAGTGGCGAAGATCGACGGTGAAATCAGCCGCATCGAAAGCAAACTGGCCAACGAAGGCTTTGTCGCTCGCGCACCGGAAGCGGTGATCGCCAAAGAGCGTGAGAAGCTGGACGGTTATGCCGAAGCGAAAAGCAAACTGATCGAACAGCAGGCGGTCATCGCCGCGCTGTAATCCTCCCGCCCCTTGCCTGCTCAGGCAGGGGGCGTTTTAATCCGCGATCCCCGCTTGCGCTCCCCCCGCTCCCGATGTTATTAACAACACCATCCGTCATTTTTTTGCTATGAGTAATCGTATGAATACGATCGCGACCGTTACGGCGTCGCTGCGCCGCATCACCGCTGAAGACAATGCTGCTATCGCCAACGTTATCCGCCAGGTTTCTGCGGAATACGGGCTGACGGCTGATAAGGGCTACACCGTAGCCGACCCCAACCTCGATGAGCTGTTTGAACTCTACAGCCAGCCGGGCTCCGCCTATTGGGTGGTTGAGCAGGATGGTCGGGTGGTCGGTGGCGGCGGCATTGCTCCGCTGGCACATAGCGAACCGGATATTTGCGAACTGCAGAAAATGTATTTTATGACCTCTGCCCGTGGGCAGGGACTGGCGAAAAAGCTGGCGCTGCTGGCGTTAGATTATGCCCGCGAGCAGGGTTTCAAACGCTGCTATCTGGAAACCACCGCCTTCCTGAAAGAAGCCGTCGGGCTGTATGAGCGCCTGGGTTTCGAACATATCGACGGCCCGCTGGGCTGCACCGGTCATGTAGATTGCGAAGTGCGGATGCTGAAAACGCTGTAAGCGCTCGTGCCCGTCAGCCGCGCTTCCCCGGTCTTACCGGGGCGACGGGCTCTCCCCCTCAGATACCCCGGATAAGGCGTGCAGCGCCGTTAGCCGGGCCTCGTCAGGTTTGGTCGTCCGGACCCGCCTCCGGGGAAAGGCACTTTACGCCGCGACCATCGGTACGCCGCTGTGGAAGCGGAACTCCGCCTCAGGTCGGAGAATTAACGCCGCCTCCGCCTCGCCAAGCTGGTGAATACGTTCACTGATATCCTCTTCGGCAATCTGCTGCGCCAAATCCAGATAGTCCTGATAGTGCCGCGCTTCGGAGCGCAGCAGCGACAGATAGAACTTCTGCAGATCGTCATTCAGCCACGGCGCCAGCGCGGCAAAGCGCTCGCAGGAGCGCGCTTCAATGTAGGCTCCGCAAATCAGCTTATCGATGAGCATCACCGGTTCGTGGGAGCGTACCTCTCTGCGCAACCCGCGGGCATAATTACTGGCGGTGATTTTGACGTACGGAATAGCGTGGGCCTGCATCATCTCCCGCACCTGCCAGAAATGGTGCAGCTCTTCTTTAATCAGCAGTACCATGCTGTCCACCAGCTGACGGCTCCAGGGATCGTCGGTTTGCGGCATGGCGCTCTTATTAATCCGTTTATGCAGCGCGACGAAATCCGGCTCGGGCCCCCGGCGATAGGTAAAGTCCTCATACGGCTTCAGGCAGGCCAGCAGCTCGTCGGCCCCTTCTTTATCAGCAACATATTTACGCACCAGTAGCAGCGCGTTTTGCGCCGCTTTTAGCTCACAAACCATATGATCGGTCAGCAGCAGCGGGAGATTTTCCGGCTTACGGGCTTCATCAATCCACGCCTGTGGCGTCGGGCAGTGCAGGAAGTGACTTACGGGGGCGAGTATTTGCGGGTAGTCCATTGAGGTTCCTTGCTATACGGTAACGGCTGCCGGCCGTTATCGCATCCAAACAGACACAATATTATTGTTCAGGGTATAACGAGACGAAAACCCCGACAACATAGAGAACGATGTCGCCGGGGTTCCTGTGCGTAGCCAGCAAAGACGCGGCCTGAAGGATGACGTGCAGATTTACTTAGTGGCGAACGCCGTCATCGTCTTCATCGACGAGATCGTCGTCATCTTCTTCATCGCCCTCTTCACCGTTCGGGTCTTCATAGTAAGTACCCCAACCGTCATATTCGACGCCGAATTTTTCCGCCAGAGTCATCAGTTGTTCAACCTGGGCATCAATCAGCTCCACCTTCAGGGCGCTTTCGCTCAGGATGTCACAGCAGATAACCACTTCGCCTTCTTCCACTTCCAGCTCTTCCGGCTCGGTCACTTCGTAACCCAGCTTGAAGGCCTCGACAGCCACTTTCTCCAGCGTTTCAAAGTCGTCGGCAGAGAGATGGTGTTCAATCGTGTACAGCGCGTCCGGATCGCTGCCGTCTTCGAGCAGCTCTTCGATAATCAGACGCGTTTCTTCACGCTGTTCTTCCAGTAGTTCCGGGTTTGCCATGGCTCGTTCCTCATAATGTGCGGCAGATACTTCTATTGTCACATACCGCCGTGATTGCCTCCACCTTTGTGCGAAAGATTTGTGTCACGGGGTTGCAAATGAATATTCATACATATAAATTGAATTTTAATTCAATAAGGGGCTTAAGCCATGTGAGGGAATCATGTCCGCGTTTTACCAGAAGCATTTTTTAAAGTTACTCGATTTTACCCCTGCAGAAATCACCGCTCTGCTGAAGCTGGCGGCCAGACTGAAAACCGATAAAAAAAACGGTATTGAAATCCAGCATCTGGCTGGAAAAAACATCGCGCTCATCTTCGAAAAAGACTCTACCCGGACACGATGCTCTTTCGAAGTTGCCGCATTTGATCAGGGTGCCCGCGTCACTTATCTCGGGCCAAGCGGCAGCCAGATCGGCCATAAAGAATCCATTAAAGATACCGCCCGCGTGTTGGGCCGGATGTATGACGGTATTCAGTACCGCGGTCATGGTCAGGAAGTGGTCGAAACGCTGGCCAAATATGCCGGTGTTCCGGTATGGAACGGTCTGACCAACGAGTTTCATCCCACCCAGCTGCTGGCAGATCTATTGACCATGCAGGAACATCTGCCGGGGAAAGCCTTTAACGAAATGACCCTGGTCTATGCAGGCGACGCCCGCAACAATATGGGCAACTCCATGCTCGAAGCCGCGGCGTTGACCGGTCTGGATCTGCGCCTGGTGGCTCCGAAGGCCTGCTGGCCCGAAGAAAATCTGGTGGCAGAATGCCGGGCGCTGGCACAGAAAAACGGCGGCAACATCACTCTGACCGAAGATATCGCGGCGGGCGTGCAAGGGGCGGACTTTATCTACACCGACGTGTGGGTCTCGATGGGCGAAGCCAAAGAGAAATGGGCGGAACGCATTGCGTTACTGCGCGCTTATCAGGTGAATAGCAACATGATGGCGCTGACCGGTAATCCGCAGGTGAAATTTCTGCACTGCCTGCCCGCGTTCCATGACGATCAAACGACCCTTGGTCAGCAGATGGCGGAGGAATACGGCCTGCATGGCGGCATGGAAGTGACTGACGAGGTCTTTGAGTCGCCGGCAAGCATCGTCTTCGATCAGGCGGAAAACCGGATGCACACCATCAAAGCGGTGATGGTGGCAACGCTGAGTAAATAGCGCATCTGGTACGGATCATCCCGGAGCGGTGCTATCGCGCCTGACCGGCTAGCGGATGATCTCCCCGGATTGCGGCACAAGAGCCTTCATCCGGATGACCTCCCCCGTAAGCGTAGCGCCTGCGGGGGATTTTTTACGCCATCAGGATCTTCACTACCGCCTTACGCACTTTGGCCGGTTCGCCCACGGCACACAGCGGCTTATGCACTTCTCCAGGGTAAAAGACCACAAAATCCCCCTCGTTCAGAATGACGGTTTTCTCCTGTTCGCCGGCCGACAGAAACGCAATATCTCTCTCCGCCAGCCCGTCGATGTCCGCTGCGCCGGCGGCAGGGCGGGTGCTGAAGGTCATGGCCTCCTGGCCGCGCAGCACAATCTGGATATCCAGATAGCGCGCATGGTATTCCGCGCGGCGGGCGGCAAGAGGTTCGGTCGTATCTTCTGAAATCATATAAAACACGTTGTTACCGTCAATATCGTATTTGCCGGGCGACGTCTCTTCGCTCACGTGGGCTTTAACGTGCTCAATCGCCTGACGCAACGCGTCCGGTAGCCAGGCCTGCAGATGGTGAATGTGACCAACGATCATAGTACCCCTCAAAGATAAAACAGCTTTTCATTTTTGTTTTTATACGCCCCTTCACACTGCCATACCACCTCTTTTTTACGGTTTTTTGCGCTGGCGCAGCCTTATCGAAGCAATCGTTTTCTTGTTTGTGTACTAATCGCTTGATCCGAAATTTGAGCTGCGTATAATGCCGGTCGATTTGCCGGGAGGAAGCATGGTCTACTGCGTACGACATTCTGTCTTACCGCGTCTGAACACAGGCGCTGGCGTAGCGTTTTTCTTTCCGTTGCTCAATGAATTCTCGAAGCCCCTTATTTAAGGGGCTTTTTTTTTGCCCAGGCGTCAGGAGATAAACATGGCTAACCCGCTATATCAAAAACATATCATTTCCATAAACGATCTCAGCCGAGAAGACCTCGAACTGGTCCTGGCGACCGCTGCAAAACTGAAAGCGAATCCACAGCCGGAACTGCTGAAGCATAAGGTTATCGCCAGCTGTTTCTTTGAAGCCTCCACCCGTACCCGCCTGTCGTTTGAAACCTCGATGCACCGCCTCGGCGCCAGCGTGGTGGGCTTTTCCGACAGCAGCAACACCTCGCTGGGCAAAAAAGGGGAAACCCTGGCCGACACCATTTCGGTCATCAGCACCTACGTCGACGCCATCGTGATGCGCCATCCGCAGGAAGGGGCTTCGCGTCTGGCGACCGAGTTTTCCGGCGGTATCCCGGTCCTCAACGCCGGCGATGGCGCTAACCAGCACCCGACGCAGACCCTGCTGGATCTCTTCACCATTCAGGAAACTCAGGGCCGCCTGGAAAACCTCAACGTCGCGATGGTTGGCGACCTCAAATATGGCCGCACCGTCCATTCGCTGACCCAGGCGCTGGCGAAATTCAACGGCAACCGCTTCTACTTTATCGCCCCGGATGCGCTGGCGATGCCGCAGTACATCCTCGATATGCTGGATGAGAAAGGGATTGCCTGGAGCGTGCACAGCGCCATTGATGAAGTGATGGGAGAGCTGGATATTCTGTACATGACCCGCGTGCAGAAAGAGCGTCTTGACCCGTCGGAATACGCCAACGTGAAAGCGCAGTTTGTCCTGCGTGCCGCCGACCTCGACGGCGCCCGTCACAATATGAAAGTGCTGCACCCGCTGCCGCGCATTGATGAAATCACCACCGATGTCGATAAAACGCCGCACGCCTGGTACTTCCAGCAGGCCGGCAACGGCATCTTCGCACGCCAGGCGTTACTGGCACTGGTACTGAATAGCGAGCTGGCTCTGTAAGGGGAAACGACCATGACACACGATAATAAACTGCAGGTAGAAGCCATTAAACGTGGCACCGTTATCGACCACATCCCTGCGCAGGTGGGCTTTAAACTGCTGACGTTGTTCAAACTGACCGAAACGGATCAGCGGATCACCATCGGCCTGAACCTGCCGTCAGGTGAAATGGGCCGCAAGGACCTGGTAAAAATCGAGAATACGTTCCTGACCGACGAGCAGGTAAACCAGCTGGCGCTGTATGCCCCGCATGCGACGGTCAACCGCATCGATGATTATGAAGTAGTCGGTAAGTCACGCCCGAATCTGCCGGATCGGATTAACAGCGTGCTGGTCTGCCCGAACAGCAACTGTATCAGCCATGCCGAGCCGGTTTCCTCCAGCTTTGCGGTGAAAAAGCGGGAAAACGATATCGCGCTGAAGTGCAAATATTGTGAAAAAGAGTTTTCGCATTATGTGGTTCTGGCCAACTAATTGAGGTTGGTATTGGCAACCCGGCTCCCTATAATGGCCGGGTTCCATACGCGCTATCCTTCAAGCTGCTTCTTTGTCGGCCGTGCGGGCGGTTCGCCCCTTGCCGCGTCGCTGCAACTCGAAGGATTTTGCGTCACTACTTAATAATGCTGTTATTCAGGAGAACTCATGTCTAAAACTATCGCGACGGAAAATGCACCAGCAGCAATCGGCCCGTATGTTCAGGGTGTTGATCTGGGCAGCATGATCATCACTTCCGGCCAGATCCCCGTCGATCCGAAAACTGGTAGCGTGCCGGAAGATGTCGCCGCTCAGGCGCGTCAGTCTCTGGACAACGTCAAAGCTATCGTTGAAGCCGCAGGCCTGAAAGTCGGCGACATTGTTAAAACGACCGTATTCGTTAAAGATCTGAACGACTTCGCCACCGTGAATGCCGCTTATGAAGCGTTCTTCACCGAACATCACGCGACCTTCCCGGCGCGCTCCTGCGTGGAAGTGGCTCGCCTGCCGAAAGATGTGAAAATCGAGATCGAAGCGATCGCCATTCGTCGCTAAGCCTCGCATCCCCTCACCCATACGCCTTTATTACCGCGCCGGGTGAGGGAGTTTCACTACTCGACCTTCGTCGCCCGCAGCAGTTTCTCCAGCGGATAAACCGCCGCAATCACCAGCTCATCCTGCGTTTTCGCCGCCTCGTCCAGCTGCGCCTGAACCGACGCATACTCTTTATCATCCAGCGTGCCCTGCCGCGCCACCAGATCGGTCAACCGTATCCCCAGCGTCGCCAGCTTATCCACCTGCGCCACCACCGGCTTTATCGCCGCCAGCTGATAGCTGTTTTCCGTCAGCGCCTGCGCATCGGCGATATTATTTTGCCAGAGGGTAAAAATATGGCGCAGCGCATCCGCGCTTTCGCTGTCTTCCGCATCGCTGATCAAACGCGACGCCCAACGATCGAGGTTGCGTACGGTCGTACTTTCTGCCGGTAACGCATCGGCGAGGCGGTTCAGCGGCTCAAACAGATGATAATGATTAGCCTGGAATTTCAGATGCTGGCGGGTGTAGTAGTGCGCCGGCTCCAGCGCCTGGGCGAGAATTTGTAGCGGCAGCGTGCTGCCGCCGTTGGCTAAGCGCGTGAACTGCACCAGCTGCTGGGTATGTTGCTGCAGGCCAACCGACACCGTAGACCAGCTGTCCATCGCCTGTAGCCGCTGATACATGTTATCGCTGTCGTTGACATCCTGCGCCGACCACAACCGCTCCGCCACCGCAAAGGCCCGCGGCCAGAGTTTAATATCCAGCACCGGCGCCGCCACGTTTTCCGCCCATAGCGCCGCCTCGCCGCCGAGCAGGTTCTTCTGCTGGTCCGCCTCCGGGACCACCGGCGGCGTGCCCTGGGGCACCGCTTCCAGCCTTTGCCCGCTGACAGGATAGCGGGTGTTGCCCAGCAGGAAATAGCCGCCCAGCTTATCGTCGTTCACGGTCAGCACCGGTCGGGTTTCCCCCATCCAGGTGTCGACGCGAAAGGTCAGCCGATCGTCGCCGCCCCATTCAATATCCTGCGCCGCACGACGAGATTTGCCTTTGAAATCAATAAACCCGCGCCAGCCGCTCTCGCCTTTAACCAGTGTAAAGCTTCCCTCCACCGCGCTGCCCTTCAGCCGTGGCATCGAGAAGCTCCAGCTCTGCGCGCTGTCGTTATCACTTATCGTATCCACGCCGTTCAGCCCCTGGGGCACAATTTCATTACGATAGTGATAGGCAGTGTACTGCGGCTGGTCGAGATAGAAACCGGTGGAGAGGATCCCCCGATAGCCCTGCTTTACCACCTCGCCCAGCGCGTCCTGTCCCTGCCAGGACTGAATCAGAATGCTTTTCGGCAGGTCCGGGTGATAAATCTCATCCCAGCCGACCATCTGCCGGTGGTATTTTTCGAGGATCGCCTCCAGCCTGCGGTTGAAGTACGCCTGCAGCGCGTGGCTATCGGCCAGCCCCTTCTCGCGCATAAACGCCTGGATAGTCGGGTTCGCTTTCCACTGACTGTCGTCCACTTCATCCCCGCCGATATGCAGATACGGGTCGGGGAAAATAGCCGCCAGCTCGGCGATCATCGCCTCGGCAAAGGCGTAGGTGGTCTCTTTGCTGGGATCGAGCACGGGTTTCAGTACGCCCCAATGGCGCTCCATGCCGTAGGGCCCCGGGGCGCTCATCAGCTCCGGGTAGGCCACCGCAATCGCCGACGCGTGGCCGGGCATATCGATTTCCGGCACCACGCGAATGCCGCGGTCCGCCGCGTAGCGCACCACCTCTTTCATCTGCGCCTGAGTATAAAACAGCCCGTCGCTGGCCTTCTGTTGCAGTTTCGGATACCGCGTGGAGGCGAAGCGCCAGCCCTGATCGTCGGTCAGATGCCAGTGGAAGACGTTGAGCTTGGCCGCCGCCATGCCGTCAATCTGGCGTTTGATCGCCTCCAGCGGCATGAAGTGGCGAGCGGAATCCAGCAGCAGCCCGCGCCACGGAAAGCGCGGCGCATCATCAATCGTGACGTAAGGAATTGCCGTGTTCTCGGCGCCGTTCTGCATCAGCTGGAGCAGCGTTTCCATCCCGCGCATCGCGCCAAACCGGGTATTCGCCTTGAGGGTAACGCCCTCGGCAGTCACCTTCAGCTGGTAGCTTTCATCACTGTCAGGACGAGGAATCGCCGGCACTTTTTTGGCCACCACCACGTTAATTGTCGGCGTGGTAACCGGCGCCATTTGCGGTTGTAACGTCCAGCCGGTCTGGCGGGCAATGCGCTCGCGCCAGCGGCCCACGGCGTCGCCGGGCACGTCGCCGGTCACGTTCAGCGTCAGCGCGTTATTCACCACCAACGCCCCCGGCGACTGCGGGCGTTCGACCTGAGCCGGCCACGGCATCAGCGGCAGATCGCCGGCCGGAGCGGCATGTGCCATCGCGCCAAATAATAATCCGCTGGTCAGCAGGCCATTGCGCACAGAGTTAAGCATGAGTTTTCCTTTTGATGACGGGCCAAAAAAAAGCAAAACATTGGGTTAACATGCGCGCAAAAGAGCGTCAAGCAAACGGGATGACGGGGTTCACAACTTTCTGAGATTTAAGAGAAATGCCAAAAAGACCGTCCTCCCCTGAGGGAGAACGGTCGGCACAAAGACGGGTTATTGCCAGCCGTAGCGACGGCTGTAGAAGCCTTTTACCATCTGCGTCAGCGTCATGTAGCCTGCCAGAATAGCAATCAGCCACGGGAAGTAGCTCAGCGGCAGGGCCTGCAGCTGCAGATAGCCCGCCAGCGGCGAGAACGGCAGAGCGATGCCAACCAGCATCACCACCAGCGTCATGGCAAACAGCGGCCATGCGGCGCGGCTCTGAACAAACGGAATCCGCCGCGTACGGATCATATGCACAATCAGCGTTTGCGACAGCAGCCCTTCAATAAACCAGCCCGACTGGAACAGCGTCTGGGCTTCCGGCACGTTGGCCTGGAACACCCACCACATCAGGCAGAAGGTCAGGATATCGAAAATCGAGCTTATCGGGCCAAAGAAGACCATAAAGCGCCCCAGTTCCGAGGGATTCCAGCGCTGCGGTTTTTGAATCTGCTCGTCGTCGACGTTATCAAACGGGATCGCCACCTGGGATACATCGTACAGCAGGTTCTGGATCAGCAAGTGCAGTGGCAGCATCGGCAGGAACGGCAAAAAGGCGCTCGCCACCAGCACGCTGAAGACATTACCAAAGTTCGAACTGGCGGTCATTTTGATGTATTTCAGCATGTTGGCGAAAGTACGGCGACCTTCGATCACCCCCTCTTCCAGCACCATCAGGCTTTTTTCCAGCAGAATAATATCCGCAGCTTCGCGCGCAATATCCACCGCGCCATCCACGGAGATACCGATATCCGCCGCGCGCAGCGCCGGAGCATCGTTGATGCCGTCGCCCATAAAGCCGACCACATGGCCTTCGCGTTTAAGCAGCGTGACGATGCGCTCTTTATGTAACGGCGCAAGACGTGCAAACAGGGTCGTGCGTTTGGCCAGCGCCGCCAGCTCGTCATCGCTCATGTCTTCAATCTGGCTACCGGTGACCACCTCGCCGGCGTCCAGCCCCACTTCATGGCACACCTTCGCCGCCACCAGCTCGCTATCGCCGGTGAGGATTTTGACGGTAATGCCGCTAGCCTTCAGCGCTTTCAGCGCCGGGGCGGTGGTCTCTTTCGGCGGGTCGAGGAAGGCGATATAGCCTTCAAGGATCAGATCGGACTCGTCAATGCGCTGATAGTCACCTTCGCGGGCGGGCAGATATTTAGTCGCCACCGCCACCACGCGCAGCCCCTGGCGATTCAGGGTATCGGTGACGCGTTTGATACGGCGCAGCATGGTATCGTCCAGCGGCACGATTTCACCATTGTGGCGCACCTGGGTCGAGACGTTGAGGATCTCCTGGAGCGCACCTTTGCAGATCAGCTGATGCACGCCGTCTTGTTCACTCACCACCACCGACATACGGCGACGTTCGAAGTCGAAGGGAATTTCATCGACTTTCTGCCAGCGTTCAGAAAGCTGGCGCGCCGCATCCAGATCCACGCCTTCCAGCACGGCCTTATCGAGCAGGTTTTTCAACCCGGTCTGATAGTGGCTGTTCAGCCATGCGCAATGCAGAACCCGCTCGCTGACCTTACCGGAAATATCGGTATGGTTTTCCAGCACGATTTTATCCTGAGTCAGGGTGCCGGTTTTATCCGTGCACAGGATGTCCATCGCGCCAAAGTTCTGAATCGCGTCGAGGTGCTTCACAATGACTTTCTGTTTCGACAGCTTCACCGCCCCGCGTGCCAGGGTCGAGGTGACAATCATGGGCAGCATCTCCGGCGTCAGGCCCACCGCCACCGACAGGGCAAACAGCGCCGCTTCCCACCAGTCGCCTTTGGTGTAGCCGTTGATCAGCAGCACCACCGGCGCCATCACCAGCATAAAGCGGATCAACAGCATGCTGACGCGGCTGATGCCTTTCTGGAAGGCATTGGGTTCGCTCTCCTGCTCGCTTACCCGCCCGGCCAGCTGACCAAACCAGGTGTTGCCGCCGGTGGCGAAGACCATCGCCTGCGCCGTTCCGCTCACCACGTTGGTGCCCATAAAGCACAGGGTATCGCACTCAAGCGGGTTGCCCTGCTGAGGGTCGCGGCTGCTCGCCACTTTTTCGACCGGCAGCGATTCACCGGTCAGCGACGCCTGGGCCACGAACAGATCCCGCGCCTGAAGAATACGCAGGTCTGCCGGGATCATATCCCCGGCCGACAGCTTCACGATATCGCCAGGCACCAGCCGATCAATCGGCAGTTCGCACCAGCGGCTTTCGCCCTGTTCGTTGACCACCCGCAGCACCGTCGCGGTGTTGCTGACCATCGCCTTCAGCGCATCCGCCGCTTTGGTCGAGCGGGCTTCCTGAATGAAATTGAGCAGCGTGGAGATCCCCACCATCAGCGCAATCACGCCTGCGGCAAACAGGTCTTCCGTCGCATACGAGACGATACCCAGCACGGTCAGCAGCAGGTTGAACGGGTTGCGGTAGCAGGTCCAGAGGTGCACCCACCACGGCGCCGGTTTTTGTGCCGGAATTTGGTTATCGCCGTAGCGGGCAATTTTCCGCGCAACGTCGGCGTCGTTAAGCCCTTCCGGGTGGCTTTCGAAGGCGCGCCAGATTTCATTTTCGTCCATTGCCGCCACGTTCAGGCAGTGCTTACCCAACGAATCCGGAATCGGCGCAGTGGCCAGATTGCGGGCATCAGGTAACGGATCGCGCTGAACCAGTCGGCGCGGCAAATGGCGGCTGAGCTGTGCAAACAGCTGCCGGGTGATATTTTTCAGCATAAACAGTCCCTCCACGCTCGTACAGACGAACGCGGCAAAACAGACAGGCACGATAGAACCTTACCTGTCAGGTATTATTTTTTTATGGCAGGGACATCAAGGACGTCACTGCTTTACGCTTCCGGTAAAGCAGTGCTAAGCAGGCTTACCGGAAAAGGATGTAACTCCATCGAGGATGAGGAGTGGGATCGGGGTCCATATAATCTCCGGTAAGTGAGTAAAAGCGGCGCGAGAGTACCGCGAGCAACAGGCAATTTATAGCCACTGTCTTAATGATAACCCCGCGTAACTAAACAAGACGTAAACCAGACTTTGCTCATTGCGGTTTGGTTGAGTAGCATTAGGCTCACTTTTATCGGACCACGACGAGACCTCTGCATGCAAAACCGGCTGACCATCAAAGATATCGCGCGCTTAAGCGGCGTCGGGAAATCGACGGTATCCCGCGTGCTTAATAACGAAAGCGGCGTCAATGAGCGCACCCGTGAACGGGTCGAGGCGGTGATGCAACAGCACGGCTTCTCGCCCTCCCGCTCAGCGCGGGCGATGCGTGGTCAGAGCGATAAAGTGGTGGCGATTATCGTCACCCGTCTGGACTCGCTGTCGGAAAACCTTGCCGTACAGACCATGCTGCCCGCCTTTTACGAGCAAGGTTACGATCCGATTATGATGGAAAGCCAGTTCTCTCCCGCGCTGGTCGGCGAGCACCTGGGGATCCTCGCCCGCCGCAATATCGACGGCGTGGTACTGTTTGGCTTTACCGGCATTAGCGAAGAGATGCTGACGCCGTGGCGGGAATCGATGGTGCTGCTGGCCCGCGACGCGCCGGGATTCGCCTCCGTCTGCTACGACGATAACGGCGCGGTGAACATGCTGATGCAGCGTCTGTACGATGGCGGTCATCGGCATATCAGCTTCCTCGGGGTACCGCATAGCGACGTCACCACCGGGCAGCGCCGCCATCAGGCCTACCTCAATTTTTGCGAGCAGCATCAGTTGATCCCGTCCGCCGCCCTGCCGGGCCTGGCCATGAAACAGGGTTATGAAAATGTCGCCGGCGTATTGACCCCCGATACCAGCGCGCTGGTGTGCGCGACCGATACCCTCGCCCTCGGCGCCAGCAAGTATTTGCAGGAGCAACGCATTGGACATCTGCAGGTCGCCAGCGTCGGCAGTACGCCGCTGATGAAGTTTCTCCATCCGGAAATCCTGACCGTGAATCCCGGTTACGCCGAGGCCGGTCGCCAGGCGGCCCAACAGCTGATCGCCCAGATCGGCGGCCAGGCAGAACCTCGTCAAATCGTCATTCCCGCCGCGCTGATTTAAGCCCGTTTGTTGGATTTATGTGATCGTTGCTGCGTTTCGGGAACGTTCCCATTTTGAAAGTTGAACGGAGCGGTTAGGATTCGTCTCAGGTCATTACGCAATCTCTTCCCTCTGTTTTGAGGCCTCATAATGAGCAAAGTAAATCAGCAGGACATCGATAAATTAATCGAACTGGTCGGCGGGCGCGATAACATTGCGACCGTCAGTCACTGTATTACCCGTCTACGCTTTGTGCTGAACAATCCGGCCATCGCCAAACCGAAAGAAATTGAGCAGCTGCGCATGGTGAAAGGCTGCTTTACCAACGCCGGGCAGTTCCAGGTCGTGATCGGCACAGAAGTCGGCGATTACTACAAAGCCCTGCTGGCGACCACCGGCAAAGCGTCTGCCGATAAGGAACAGGCCAAGCAGGCGGCGCGGCAAAATATGAAGTGGCACGAGCAGCTGATCTCGCACTTTGCCGAGATCTTCTTCCCGCTGCTACCGGCGCTGATCAGCGGCGGTCTGATCCTCGGTTTCCGCAACGTGATCGGCGATCTGCCGATGAGCAACGGCCAGACGCTGGCACAGATGCACCCGTCGCTGAAAACCATTTATGACTTCCTGTGGCTAATTGGCGAAGCCATCTTCTTCTATCTGCCGGTGGGTATCTGCTGGTCAGCGGTGAAGAAAATGGGCGGCACGCCGATCCTCGGCATCGTGCTCGGCGTCACGCTGGTCTCTCCACAGCTGATGAACGCCTATCTACTAGGCCAGCAGGTGCCGGAAGTGTGGAACTTCGGCCTGTTTACGATTGCGAAGGTCGGCTACCAGGCGCAGGTCATCCCGGCGCTGCTGGCGGGTCTGGCGCTCGGCTTTATCGAAACGCGCCTGAAACGCATCGTGCCTGACTACCTCTATCTGGTGGTGGTACCGGTCTGCTCCCTGATTCTGGCGGTGTTCCTCGCTCACGCCTTTATCGGTCCGTTTGGCCGCATGATCGGCGACGGCGTCGCCTTTGCCGTGCGCCACCTGATGACCGGTAGCTTTGCGCCGATTGGCGCCGCGCTGTTCGGCTTCCTCTACGCGCCATTGGTCATTACCGGGGTCCATCAGACCACGCTGGCTATCGATATGCAGATGATTCAGAGCATGGGCGGTACGCCGGTATGGCCGCTGATTGCGCTGTCCAACATCGCTCAGGCGTCGGCAGTGGTGGGGATTATTATCGCCAGCCGCAAGCAGAATGAGCGTGAAATCTCCGTCCCGGCGGCGATCTCCGCCTACCTGGGCGTCACAGAGCCGGCAATGTACGGCATCAACCTCAAGTACCGCTTCCCGATGCTCTGCGCGATGATCGGCTCCGGTCTTGCCGGGTTGCTGTGCGGCCTGAATGGCGTCATGGCGAACGGGATCGGCGTCGGCGGCCTGCCGGGCATCCTCTCCATTCAGCCAACTTACTGGCAGGTATTCGGCTTAGCGATGGTCATTGCGGTGGTGGTGCCGATTGTTCTCACCACCGTCATCTATCAGCGTAAGTTCCGTCAGGGCACATTACAGATTGTCTGATTTTTTCTTCCGGGGCGCGCTGGCGCCCCTTCGTTGTAGCAGGAAAGCGATATGAATACCCTCCCCCACTGGTGGCAAAACGGCGTTATTTATCAAATTTATCCGAAGAGTTTCCAGGACACGACCGGCAGCGGTACCGGCGATCTGCGTGGGGTCACCTCGCGCCTCGACTACCTGCAAAAACTTGGCGTGGACGCCATCTGGCTGACGCCTTTCTACGTCTCACCGCAGGTCGATAACGGCTACGATGTGGCGAACTATACCGCCATCGACCCCACTTACGGCACGCTGGATGATTTCGACGAGCTGGTCGCCCAGGCAAAAGCGCGCGGGATCCGTATCGTGCTGGATATGGTTTTCAACCATACCTCTACCGCCCACGCCTGGTTTCGCGAGTCGTTGAATAAAGCGAGTCCGTACCGCCAGTTTTATATCTGGCGCGATGGCGAACCGACGACGCCGCCCAATAACTGGCGCTCGAAGTTTGGCGGCAACGCCTGGCAGTGGCACGCGGAGAGCGGGCAGTACTATCTGCATCTGTTTGCCGCGGAGCAGGCAGATCTCAACTGGGAAAACCCGACGGTCCGTGCGGAACTCAAAAAGGTGTGCGAGTTCTGGGCCGACCGCGGCGTCGACGGCCTGCGCCTCGATGTGGTCAACCTGATTTCGAAAGATCAAACCTTCCCGTCGGATACCCAGGGGGATGGCCGCCGTTTTTATACCGACGGTCCGCGGGTCCACGAATTCCTGCAGGAGATGAGCCGCGATGTCTTCACGCCGCGTAATCTGATGACGGTCGGCGAGATGTCCTCTACCTCGCTGGAACATTGCCAGCAATATGCCGCACAGGACGGCCGCGAGCTGTCGATGACCTTTAACTTCCACCATCTGAAGGTGGACTATCCCGGCGGCGAAAAATGGACCCTTGCGCGCCCGGACTACGTGGCGCTGAAAGCGCTGTTCACTCACTGGCAGCAAGGCATGCACAACCGGGCGTGGAATGCGCTGTTCTGGTGTAACCACGATCAGCCACGTATCGTGTCGCGTTTTGGCGATGAAGGGGAATACCGGGTACCGGCGGCGAAAATGCTGGCGATGGTCCTGCACGGCATGCAGGGCACTCCCTATATTTATCAGGGCGAAGAGATTGGCATGACCAATCCGCACTTCTCGCAGATCGGCGATTATCGCGACGTCGAGAGTCATAACATGTTTATTGAGCGCTCGGCGCAGGGACAGGCTCCCGATGAGCTGCTGGCGATTCTGGCCAGTAAATCGCGCGATAACAGCCGCACGCCGATGCAGTGGGACGCTCGCGACCAGGGCGGATTTACCGCCGGTGAACCGTGGATTGCGCTGTGCGATAACTATCAGACGATCAACGTCGAGGCGGCGCTGGCGGATGCGGATTCCGTCTTTTACACCTACCAGCGGCTGATTGCGCTGCGTAAAACCACGCCGGTGCTGACCTGGGGCGACTATCTGGACCTGCTGCCTGATCATCCGTCGCTGTGGTGTTATCGCCGCCAGTGGCAAGGGAAAACGCTGGTTGTCGCGGCGAACCTGAGCCGCGAGTTCCAGAGCTGGCAGCCGGAGGAGGTGGACGGCGACTGGCAGGTATTGATGAGCAATTACGCGGAAGCGGCGAATCGCCCGGCCGCCATGACCCTACGGCCGTTTGAAGCGGTATGGTGGCTGCAGGAGTAACCCCTGGAGCGCTGCCTGTAACCGGGCTACGGGTTCGCCAACTTCGGCGAGCCGGTAGCCCGGACAGCGGCGCTGCCGCGCCGGAGTGAGCAGACGTTACGTGCGGTCAGCCGCAGACAGCGTAGCGCTCACTTCCGACTGCGTCGCCGCATGTTCCTCTTTCGCTTTCAGACGATCCCACGCCCGGAAGAACGGGTAATAGACCACCAGCGAAATACTCAGGTTAACGACCTGCAGAATAGTCCCGGAAATATGCCCGCCCGTCGCCAGGTAGCCGCTGATAAAAATCGGCGTGGTAAACGGTAGCGCAATCCCCGCCGGCGGCGCCACCAGCCCGGTGGCCATCGCGGTATACGAAACAATCACCAGCAGCACCGGCGTCAAAATAAACGGCAGGAAGAACCAGGGGTTCATCACCAGCGGAATGCCGAATACCATCGGTTCGCTGATGTTGAACAACGCGCCCGGCGCGGCGATTTTCCCTAACTGCTTCATCTGCTGGCTACGGCTTCTGAACAGCATAAAAATCACCAGCCCAAGCAGCGCTCCGGTACCGCCCGGGGCGATCCACAGGTCGTAAAACTGCTGCGTAATAATGTGCGGAATCGGCTGGCCGTTCTGAAACGCCGTCAGGTTTTCGGACATATTCGACAGCCACACCGGCTGGATAAACACCAGCACGATAGCATCACCGTGCAGGCCCAGCGTCCACAGGATACCGATCAGGATAACCGAGATAATCATCCCCGGTAGCGTACCGCCGATATGGTGCATCGGAATACCGATAATGGTCGCGATCATGCTGTTGATATCGCCGAACGAGGAGGCTTCCACGGCCAGACGCAGCGCCAGCACCACCGCCAGCACGCAGAATCCGGGGATCAGCGCGAGGAAGGATTTCGCCACCGCCGGCGGTACACCGTCCGGCATGCGAATAACCAGATTACGCCCGGCGACAAAGCGGTAAATCTCAGTAGAGAGCAGCGAAATCACGATCGCCACAAACAGCCCCTGGCTACCGACCAGCCCGACCGGAATCACCCCTTTCACCACCTCCGCCGCCCCGTGGACCGGGGTGAACAGCGTGTGCTGTGGAATGGTCATCACAAAAGCGACCAGCGACAGGGCGCCTGCGGTCAGCGGATCCAGCGTACGGTATTTCTCTGCCAGCCGGTAAGCGATGCCGAAGCTGGAGATCAGCGCCATGATGTCGTAGGTCGCTTTCACCGGATAGAGAATTTTATCGCGCCAGACATCGCCGAACAGGCCGCTCATCATATCGGCATAGCCCGGAATCGGCAGATAGGCAAAAATCAGGAAAAACGAACCAATCAGCATAAACGGCATATTAAGAATAATGCCGTCGCGTACGGACAGAACATGTTTTTGCCCGGCGAATTTCAGCGCCACAGGCATGACGTAACGTTCAATGAAGGTAGTGTTCGACATTTGCGATCCCCGAAGGAAATAATGGTCAGTTAAATTGCGTCAGCCACTGACGGTTGATAGTTAACACTTCATCCAGTAACGCCTGCGCATCGGTGACGTTCCCCACCAGCGGGTTGGTCACCAGCGCCAGCAGCGCGCTGTCGCGACAGCCGTGGACCGCGGCTTCAATGGTCAGCCGTTCGAACGCTTTCACCTGTTGCGTCAGGCCATTCATCGCCGGAGGCAATGCGCCAAAGGTGAGCGGCCGTGCCCCCTGGGCATCAATAATGCTGTTGGTCTCCACCACCGCGTCATCATCCAGCCCGTGAATCGCGCCGTTGTTGCGGGTGTTGACCACCATCTCCTTACCGAGATTGTTGTGGATGGCGGTAATCAGTTCCACGGCAACTTCGGAGTAGTAGGCCCCGCCGCGGAAGCTGAGCTGCGCCGGTTTCTCAGCCAGCGCCGGATCGGCGTACAGCGCGAACAGCTCCTGTTCGACCTTCATCACCTGCTCGGCGCGGGTGCCTTTGCTTTTCGCCGCGGCGATCTCTTCCGCCAGCATCGCCGGCGTCAGCCAGAAGTAGCGGTGATACGGGCAGGGAATCGCGTTCAGCGCCCGCAGAAATTCCGACGGCCACGGCAGCTCCTTGATGTTATTCATCGACAGCGCCTGGCCATCACACAGCATGTCGATCGCCTTGCGGGTGACATCTTCGCCCCCGCGCATGACCTTATGCACCCAGACCATATGGTTGAGGCCGGCAAAACGCAGTTTGACCTCCTCCTCTCTGGCGCCCAGCATGCCGGCGATCATGTGCTGCATATTAATGGGCACGTTGCACAGGCCAATGATCTTTGCCTTGCTGTAGCGGCTCACCGCTTCAGTGACGATCCCCGCCGGGTTGGTGAAGTTGAGAATAAACGCCTCCGGCGCCAGCGCTTCCACTTTGCGCGCCACCTCAAGGATCACCGGAATGGTCCTCAGTGCCTTAGCGAATCCGCCGACGCCGGTAGTCTCCTGCCCCAGCAGATGATACTTCAGCCCAAGGCGTTCATCCGCCGCGCGCGCTGCCAGCTGGCCGACGCGCAGCTGGGTTAAGACAAAGCTGGCGCCGCGAATCGCCTCATCAAGCGTAAAATGGACGCTGACGGTAACGTGCTCCAGCCCTTTGTGTTTCAACATCCGTTGCGTCAGCGCGGCGATAATCCCGACCTTCTCCCTGCCGGATTCAACATCGACCAGCGCCAGCTCGGTGACCGGAAGCTGCTCATAACGAACGATAATTCCTTCAATAAGCTCCGGCGTGTAGCTACTGCCGCCGCCAATCACGGCGATTTTCAGTGTTTGCATAGAGGCCCCTTTCGGCATGCAGAGAGCCGCACGCAACCGGCATGATTGCGCGTGGTGGTTCAGATTTAAGAGAGAAAAATCAGTGGTTAAGCAGCGAAAGCGCCTTATCGAGCACGGCCGCGCCGCGCATCATGCCGTAGTCGGCCATATCGATCACCGCCACCGCTTTACCGTGCGGAGCGGCCAGCGCGCTCAGGCGCCCGGCTTCATACTTCACCTGCGGACCCAGCAGGATCACATCGGCATTGGCCAGCTCGCGCTCAAACTCCGCCACCGCAACGGCGTAAATATCCAGCGCCAGCGCGCGCTGCTGCGCTTCCGCCTTCATTTTGTTGACCAGCATGCTGGTCGACATGCCCGCCGCACAACACAGAACGATTCGTTGCATCGCGTTTTCCTCTTGTGGTTTCGTGATCTGGCCCGTCAAGGCATACATGAATATATTGTTAAGATTGTGTAAGAGTGAAGGCTATATGAAAATAATTTTCACCGATGTGATCGGGGATGAATTTTTCAGCATTATTATTGCGTTTTTTCAGCGCTGACTTCGCCTGTCATTAGGAAAAACTCTGTACTGGTGCTATAAATGGCAGAAAGCGATAAGTGAAAAATATTTTCAAATCATCTTCCGGAGAAAGGGACAGTCAGGATGGATATCGTAGGTCAGTTACAGGAAGGGTTAGTTCGTTTTAGCGCTCAGGAGTCGCGAGTCGCCGCGTTTATCCTGAAAAACTTAAGCTTTACCGCCAGCGCTTCTATCGACGAACTGGCCGCCAGCGCCGGCGTCAGCCCGGCGACGATCACCCGCTTTGCCCGCTCCGTCGGCTGCGAGGATATTCGCGATCTGCGCAAACAGCTGGCGCAGGCCAGCGAGCGCCGCGCCAGCTGGCTGGCGCCGGACAGCAATGCCCTGCCCGCCGCCTGGCGGGACGCGCTGAGCTATCTTGGCTCCACCCTCGCCCAGCAGCTGGCGAATACCTCGGAAACGGCGGTGGAAAAGCTCAAATCCCGGCTGCGCGAGGCCCGCGCCGTCCACTGCTTTGCCCTCGGCGCCCAGGATACGGCGCTGGCATCGCTACTCCAGCATCAGCTGCTGCCCGCCGGCATTGCCATTAACCTGTGTCAGGATGCCTCGCTGATGCGCATGACCGCCAGCACCCTCAGCGACGATCATCTGCTGCTGGTGCTGGTGACCGCCGAGGCCGATACGGTTTTACAAAGCGCAACGCTCCAGGCGCGAACCCAGGGCGTCACCATCATCGCGCTAACGCCGCCACAGCATGCGCTGGCCAATATGGCCGCCGATATTATTCCCCTTCCCGATAGTCCGCAGCTGGCACGCTATGCCCTGCTGCTGCTGGTCGATCTGCTCAATGACACCCTGATGGCCTGACGCAGGGCATTTCCGGCCTGAATACTTCCCCCCTTCAGGCCATTTTTTGCTTATTTTATAGTCAGATAAATTTACATAACGCCCAGCGCCCACCATCCGTACTCTCGTCTTTTTACTTTGTTCTGGGTCAATAAAATCGCAAACATCTTTGATGCAAATCACTACATATAGAACTTAGAATGCATCCCGGCCCTACATCTTGTATTAATCGTCTATTATGTCAGCACATCCCATCGTTCTGTGGCGGTGGTGGGATGTGGATAAAAAGGGCCGGAACCGACGCTAAACGGCGGCAGCTAAAGCCCCCGCGACGCCGGCGATACTTCCGCCTCTGTGGATAACCTGTTTTATAAAGTATGGAGTGATCATGACACCGCATGTGATGAAACGTGATGGCTGTAAAGTGCCGTTCAAATCTGAGCGCATTAAAGAAGCAATTCTGCGTGCAGCTAAAGCAGCGGGAGTCGATGACGCAGACTATTGCGCCACCGTCGCAGAAGTCGTTAGCCAGCAAATGCAGGACCGTAGCCAGGTTGATATCAACGAGATTCAGACTGCCGTTGAGAACCAGCTGATGTCAGGGCCGTGGAAACAGCTGGCCCGGGCCTATATCGAATATCGCCACGACCGCGATATCGAGCGTGAAAAACGCGGCCGCCTGAACCAGGAAATTCGCGGTCTGGTTGAGCAAACCAACTCGTCCCTGCTTAACGAAAATGCCAACAAAGACAGTAAAGTCATCCCGACCCAGCGCGACCTGCTGGCCGGTATCGTCGCCAAACATTACGCCCGCCAGCATCTGCTGCCGCGCGATGTGGTGCTTGCCCACGAGCGCGGTGAGATTCACTACCACGATCTCGACTATTCGCCGTTCTTCCCGATGTTCAACTGCATGCTGATCGATCTGAAAGGGATGCTGACGCACGGGTTTAAAATGGGCAACGCGGAGATTGAACCACCGAAATCGATCTCCACCGCCACGGCGGTAACGGCGCAGATTATCGCCCAGGTCGCCAGCCACATTTATGGCGGCACCACCATTAACCGCATCGATGAAGTGCTGGCGCCGTTCGTCAAAGAAAGCTTCAACAAGCACCGTAAAATTGCCGAAGAGTGGCAGATCCCTGATGCGGAAGGCTATGCCCGCTCGCGTACCGAGAAAGAGTGCTACGACGCCTTCCAGTCGCTGGAATACGAAGTCAATACTCTGCATACCGCCAACGGGCAGACGCCGTTCGTCACCTTTGGCTTTGGTCTCGGCACCAGCTGGGAATCCCGCCTGATTCAACAGTCTATCCTGCGTAACCGCATCGCCGGCCTGGGCAAAAACCGCAAAACTGCGGTATTCCCGAAACTGGTGTTCGCCATTCGCGACGGCCTGAACCACAAGTTCGGCGACGCGAACTATGACATCAAGCAGCTGGCGCTGGAGTGCGCGAGCAAGCGCATGTACCCGGACATTCTCAACTACGATCAGGTGGTGAAAGTCACCGGTTCGTTTAAAACGCCAATGGGCTGTCGCAGCTTCCTCGGCGTCTATGAAGAAAACGGCGAGCAGATCCACGACGGCCGCAACAATATCGGCGTGATCAGCCTCAACCTGCCGCGCATTGCGCTGGAAGCGAAAGGTGATGAAGCGACATTCTGGAAGCTGCTGGATAACCGTCTGGAGCTGGCTTACAAAGCGCTGATGACGCGCATTGCCCGCCTGGAAGGAGTGAAAGCGCGCGTGGCACCGATCCTGTACATGGAAGGCGCCTGCGGCGTACGCCTGAAGGCCGACGACGATGTATCAGAGATCTTTAAAAACGGTCGCGCCTCTATTTCGCTGGGCTATATCGGTATCCACGAAACCATCAACGCGCTGTCTGGCAACCAGCATATGTACGATAGCGACGCGCTGCGTGAAAAAGGCGTCGCCATCGTCCGACGTCTGCGTGACGCCGTCGACCGCTGGAAAGAAGAGACCGGCTACGGCTTCAGCCTGTACAGCACGCCGAGCGAAAACCTCTGCGATCGCTTCTGCCGTCTTGATACTGCCGAATTCGGCGTCATTGAGGGGGTGACCGATAAGGGCTACTACACCAACAGCTTCCACCTCGATGTCGAGAAAAAGGTTAACCCGTACGACAAGATCGACTTCGAAGCGCCGTATCCGCCGCTGGCCAACGGGGGCTTCATTTGCTACGGCGAATACCCGAATATCCAGCACAACCTGAAAGCGCTGGAAGATGTCTGGGATTACAGCTACCAGCATGTCCCCTATTACGGTACCAACACGCCGATCGATGAGTGCTATGAGTGCGGCTTTACCGGCGAGTTCGAATGTACCAGTAAAGGCTTTACCTGCCCGAAATGTGGCAACCACGATGCCGCCCGGGTGTCGGTCACCCGACGGGTCTGCGGCTATCTCGGCAGCCCGGACGCCCGTCCGTTCAACGCCGGCAAGCAGGAAGAAGTTAAACGCCGCGTTAAGCATTTGGGTAACGGGCAGATCGGCTAATTTCGCCACCGTCATCCCGGATAGCGACGCCAGCGGCCTGTCCGGGCTACAACGCTAATCTCACCATCGTCCCCCCGGAGGCGCCGCCAGCGGCTTATCCGGGCTACAACGCACCAGCGTAGGTTTCCTCAAATCAGTTGGCGTTGTAGCAAGGCGGCAAACGAGTCAGTCCCGGGGAGCTTACTGTAGTAAGTGACCCGGGCGAGCGAGCGCAGCCAACGCCGCTGCAGCGTCAAATGAGAAGAGGAAACAATGAATTACCATCAGTATTACCCTGTCGACATCGTCAACGGCCCCGGCACTCGCTGCACCCTGTTCGTCTCCGGCTGCGTCCACGAATGCCCCGGCTGTTATAACAAGAGCACCTGGCGACTCAACTCCGGGTTGCCGTTCACGACCGAGATGGCCGACCGTATCATCGCCGACCTCAACGACACGCGGATCAAACGCCAGGGGATCTCCCTTTCCGGCGGCGATCCCCTGCATCCGCAGAACGTGCCGGAGATCCTCGCGCTGGTGCGCCGCATCCTCGCCGAATGCCCCGGCAAGGATATCTGGGTCTGGACCGGTTATAAGCTCGACGAGCTGAACGACGCGCAGCGGGAAGTGGTTGATCTGATTAACGTACTGGTCGACGGCAAGTTTGTCGAAGATTTAAAAGATCCGGCGCTGATCTGGCGCGGCAGCAGCAATCAGGTCGTCCACCGCTTGAGATAGTGACGTTCAAAAACGGCTGACGCACTCCACCGCCACCGCTTTGAACTCATCGAAACTGCGTGTCTCGGCCAGCCGGGCCATCGCGCGCTCGCGCAGGAAAGTGACAAAAATATCGTAGATCGCCATCGCCTCTTCATACTCGCTTTTGCTGATCGCCAGCAGGAAGATGATATGGGCCGTTTCATCACCCCAGGCGATACCATTCGGCGCAATGACGGTATAGACCACGGTTTTTTGCGCCAGCAGGCCAAGGGCGTGAGGCAGCGCAATACCGTCGCCCAGCATGGTGCTGACGATGGCCTCGCGTTCGACCACCGAGTCATGGAACCCGGCATCGACAAATCCTTCCTGCTGCAGCTGCTGGCACAGCCCGGCAAACAGCGTCTGCCGATCGATCGGCGCATCGATCACCTGGAAATGGGCCGCATCGAAATATTTATTCAGCACCCACGGACGGGTCCTGTCCACCAGCACCAGCTTGCCGATTTGATCCAGCTGATAATCGGTCGGAAATGGCGCAATGGTCACCACCGGCTTGTCTTTTTCACCAATCCGCACGGTCGAGATGACAAAATCTTCAGCGACCGCCGCCAGCTGTTCATACTCCCGCTGCGACAGGGTGGCGGCGATTTCTAACTGCGGATATTTACGCTGCAAAATGGCTTCGATCATCCGCACCATCGCATTGCTGGTATCGCATACCAACAGCACCCGCGGCTGCCGCTGATAGCCAATGTTGTAATGACGTTCCAGTCCGACGCCAATATGCAATACCAGGAAACCAATCTCGTTTTCACTGATGACATAGGGCGTGTATTTCCCCCAGCTGGTCACCGCAGCGAGAGTCATGTCCCACGCCATCGGGTAGTGCTGCTTAATATTATCGAGCAGAGGATTGGGGATCATGATCTGGTAGCGGACCCGGGTGATCATGGTCTTAACGTGGGTCAGCAGATCGGCATGTAGCTGAGTGTCGTCCAGCAGGTTGTAGTTATACTGGCTGTTGATGTAGCGCAGAATGTAGTTTACCAGCGCTTCGCCATCGTCGGCGCTGATGGTACCCGGATCGATGTCCTGAACCTGACGGGCGGCAAGATGTACGCACAGCCACGCTTCCTCTGCCGGAGAGAGGGCCTTTCCCGCCAGCTGCTGCAGCACCGCAGCCAGATCCCGCGCGGCATCCCGCACGTTTTGCGCGACATCCTCCGCGCTGAATTCCGCCAGCGGATAACCCTGGCTGACGCGACGCACCGTCACTGCGCTGTACATCCGGATAAAGCGCTCGCCTTCATCGGTGAGGCGCACGTGGTGCCGGGTCAGGATCTCCTGCAGCATGTCCCCAAGCTGCTCCTGCACATCCGAATTCAGCGCTTCCTCATCGATCAGCGGGTTTATCCCCCCCTGCTGCGCCTGTTGCCATAACAGATCGGTCAGGCAGGCGCGAATCGATACTTCGCTGCCAAACAGCCTCATACCGTGCCGTGGGCGGGTCTCGAGAGTCAGCTGGTAGCGCTGAAAGCGCTCGCGCACTTCGGCCATATCGCTTTGTAACGTCGCCCGGCTGACAAACCACTCGTCCGCCAGATCTTCGAGCTTAATGGAGAACGCAGAGGTCAAAAAGCGCACCAGCAGAAAGTTGATGCGATCCGCCGCCGTACGCGGAATCTGCTGCGGCTTCGGCGCATGCTCTTGCAGAGTCTGGTAGCGGGCCGAGTCGTCGATTTTCAACTGATAGCCGCTGCCGCGAGTGAGTATGAATTGCGCGCCATACTCCACTAACAACGCGTTAAGCGCGGTAATGTCGGCGCGCACGGTACGAGTAGAAACCGACAGCCGCTGCGCCAGCTCATCCTGCGGCAGCGTTTCGTTTTGCAGCAAAGTAAACAGTTGCGCTAAACGTTGGTTGGGAAATCGCATGTCAGTTCCTTCATCTTACGGCTCAAGGTTGAGCGGATATCACCATCTGTGATGGGCTGCCTACCGGGGTGTAGTCCGGGGCAAAGGTCAGCTTACCGCTCTGAGGCGCCACGCTAAAACGGGTAATATTATCGCTACGCTGGTTCATGACGTACAGCCACTGCCCCTGATTATCCAGCGTCAGCGTGCGGGGGTAGTCGCCGCGGGTCCAGATATCTTCCTGATGACTCAGGCTGCCGTCGGCCATCACGCTAAAGTGCGCAATGCTGTTATGTAAACGGTTGGCGACATACAGCTGTTTTCCGTCGGCGCTCAGCGCCAGCCCCGCCGCGAAACTGGTGCCTTTATACGCTTGCGGTAACGCGGAGACCGTTTTGCCCTCGCGCAACAGCCCACTTTTCTTATCAAGATGATAGAACGTCAGCGTCGAGGATTCTTCATTAATCAGCCACAGACCATCCCCTTCCGGCGTAAAGACAAAATGCCGCGGTCCGGCGCCGGCAGAAGAGGCGGCGATAAACGGCGGATCGTTCGGCGTGAGCTTGCCGCTGCCGTTGTCCAGCCGGTACTGATAGATCCGATCCAGCCCCAGATCGGTAGAATAAACATATTTCCCGCTCGGATCGGCGGCGATCATATGGGCATGGGGACCGTTATGATCGCTGATAGCAAAGCTCCCCTCGGCGGCCGCAGCCGGCCGTTCTGCGCCGGCAGGGCCCTGATCCTGATGGCTATCAACCGCCTCGCCGAGGCTGCCATCGTCTTTGATCGGCAGCACCGCCACCGTTCCGCTGACATAGTTTGCCACCAGCAGATGACGACCGTCCGGTGTCAGCGACAGATAGACCGGCCCGGCCCCCACCGAAGAGACCTGATTGAGAGCGGTTAGCTCACCGTTGGCTTCAATCCGCCACGCCTGTACCCCCCCTTTTTCCACTTCGCTGGCGGCATACAGGGTTTTACCATCATGCGATACGGTGAGCTGGGCCACGTTCGGCAGCGAGCTGACCAGGGCCTTATCGCGCAGCGCGCCGGTTTTACCGTCGACGGTAAACCGGTAGAGGCCTTCGCCATTCGGGTTGTAGGTACCGACCCAGGCATAATGCGTTTGCGCGGAGGCGGTGGCAGCCAGCAGAGAAAGTGAAGCAACAAGCAGGTGACGAGCGGTGGGCATAGTGACTCCTTGATGGTTCGATGAGGGGTTTCCGCACGCGTCTCTCACAAAGCAACGCGTGCGGCGGGACAGCAAACCTATTTGACGAGAGCTTTGGTCATCTCCAGCAGCTGGCGAACGTCCGCCGGACGGGTATTGCCACTGGCTTTATCAATAATCGAGCTATAAATGTGCGGAATAATTTTGCTGACGCCCGCGTCCAGCGCGATCTGCAAAATTTCACTGTAGTTTTCCAGATCGATGCCGCCGGTCGGCTCCAGCCAGAAATCATGGCGGGCGCAGGCCTGTGCCACTGCGACGAACTCATCGCGGTGTTTCAGGCCCCCCATCGGGAAGTATTTGATTGAGCTGCCGCCCATATCCTTCAGCAGGGCGATGGCGGTTTCCAGCGGCACAATGCCGTCCGCTGCGCCGCTGCTCAGCGGCCCGGTCGAGATCTTAACCTTACCCGGTGTGCCGGTCGGCGACACCAGGCCGTTGACCACGGTCTGGTTCTGCCCGAGCAGCGCACGGCTGGCGCCGACGCCGGTGAACACCTGATTGACGTGCTGCGGCTGTACCTGACGCGAGATTTCGCTGACCATAGCCGACTGGTTCGGATCGCCCGCTCCCAGCCCTACTGAGAGTGCGTTATCGATGAGCTGCGCATATTCACGCATATCCGCCACCGCGCTCGCCACGTCCGGGTAGTTTTTGGAGAGCACGCCAACCAGAACGTGACCTTCCGCCGCCTCGTAGATCTCGCGGGCGTTGTCTTTGCTACCCGCCAGAACGTTCAGACATACCCGATCGCGGTAAAAGTTGGGGGTCAGTTTCATGCGTTTTTCTCCTTGTTCAGAACCTCGGCGATGCGACGAGAGACAATCTCCAGCTGCTGTGCGTTCACGCTGCGAACATCGGCTTCAATAATCCCTTCGTTGGCCTTATAGCCGCGGAAATAGATGGCGTATTCGCCCTGTTTCAGCGCGTCCACCAGTTCGCCGGTGGCGATGCCGGTAACGGCTTCATCAAATTTGATTTCGCTACGGGCGATATCACGGCCGGCGCTGTCCCAGACAACACGGGCGGTGACGCCATTAAGCGTGTTCAGCTGGTTAATGAACGGCGTCATTTTGGCAACCATCTCATCACCGCTCTCTTTACGCGCCAGCAGATAGTGTTCAATCGCGCAGGTCAGACCGAGGATCCCCTCTTTACCTACCTTCATCGCCCGACCAATACCCGCCGACTGGCGTTTCACCCACTCAACGTACTGAGTTTTCCCCACCACCAGACCGCTGGTCGGCCCTTCAATCGCTTTCGCGCCGCTGTAAATCACCAGGTCAGCCCCGGCCCGGTAGTAGCATTGCAGGTCTTCTTCTGCCGCCGCATCGACGATCAGCGGCAGGTTATGTTTGCGCGCCACGACCACCGCCTGCTCTACGCTGAGCATGCTTTTCTGCACGCAGTGGTGAGATTTGATATACAGAATCGCCGCGGTGCGCGGGGTAATCGCTGCCGCCAGCTGGTCAGCGGAACATTCGTTGGCGTAGCCCGCCTCCACCAGCTTACCGCCGCCCAGCGCGACCATCGAACCCACCGGCGCGCCAAAGTTGACGTTGTGGCCTTTCGGCAGCACGATTTCATTGTTCTCAATCGGCGTAACGTGCAGATTCTCCAGCAGCCAGCTGCTGTCTTTCACCAGCACCGCCGCGACCGACTGCGCGATCCCCGCCGAGGCGCAGGAGACGACGGTCGCCCCCTCCACATCCAGCAGTTGCGCAATGTACTCCCCGGTTTTATTCACCAGGTCTTTGATTTCGAAATAGTGATTCATGCCGCTCATCACCGCCTCCACCACTTCCGGACGCGGAGTGGAGACACCCAGCGCCGTCATGCGGCCGGAGGTATTGATGACTTGCTTGAGATGGTATTTTTCAAAAATCGAAGGCATTTTCCGCGCTCCCTTGTTCGGTCAGATAGCCCTTGCCTGCGCGAATCGCGGCAAGCGGCACCAGAATATTGTCAGCCTGCAGGCTCTCTTTTTCCGCGTCGACCAGTAACGTCGGCGCATGCTGCACGGTAAACAGCGTTAAATCGGCATCATAGCCCGCGGCCAGCTGCCCTTTGCTCTTCAGGCGCAGCCCACTCGCGGCATTCACGGTGACACAATCAATGACCTGCGGCAGCGTCATGCCGATGGCGAGGAACTTCGACATCACCAGCGCCAGCGAGCGAACCGGGCCGTCAATACGGTTGCGGCAGTAAATATCGGAACTGATGCTGTGCGGCAGAATGCCCATCGCAATGGCCCGTCGGGCCACTTCGAAGCTGAAGCTGGCGGTACCGTGGCCGACATCAAGCCGCACGCCGCGCTGCAGCGCGCGGGTAATCGCGCTGCGCAGCTCACCTTCTGGCGTCAGGATGCGGTTCGGTTTGCCGTTATAGCAGTGGGTAATGATGTCGCCTGCGCTGAGCCGTTCGGCGATTTCATCGAGGTTCGGCGGGTTGTTGCCGATATGCACCATCAGCGGCAGATCGCCGTTTTCCCGCTGGATGGCTTTCGCCCGCTCCAGCGGCGTAATTCCGTTCTCGCCGACAACGCTGCTGCTCATGCGCGCCTTCAGGCCGACGATAAAATCCGGGTGGCGTGCGACCGCCTGCTTCACCGCATCCGCGTCAATGTTGGCCATATTGGCCAGCTCGTTCTGGGCAATCAGCCCGACGCGGGAGATATTGAGCAGCGCATAAACGTCGGTAGCCGCTTCGCGGGTCAGCTGATAAAAGTCATCGACATCGTCTGCACCGGTGCTCCCGGCATCAATCACGGTGGTGACGCCGGTAGCAATACCGATGCTGTCCGGCTGGTCATGATAAATCGGTGACTTCGGGTAGCAGTGAACGTGGGAATCAATCCAGCCGGCGCTGACATAATAATTACCATGCAGATCGACGGTTTTGCGCGCAGACGCGCTAATCTCGCCCAGCGCGGCAATTTTTCCGTCCTGGATGGCGATATCGGTCAGGGTATCGTCGACGAGGCGCGCACGGCGCAGGAGTAAATCAAACATACGTATCTCCTGTTAAGGCGGGCGCATAGGCGCCCGTTGGTGTCACAGCGCTACCGGGAATAGCGAACCTAAAATCATTGCGCCGAGGATGGCGCCGCCGGTGATCGGCTTCTGCCAGATGTAGAACAGCAGCGCGCCGACCAAAGAACCGATACCGATAGGAATTGAGGCGGTCATGGCGCTGAGGATAATCAACGGCCCGAGGAAACGGCCCGAGGCGTTACCGGCCCCCATCATCACATCGGCACCGTAGGTGGAGTCGCTCTGATTGATGGTGAACTTACGCGCCAGAATAATGATGTAGCCAATCGCCAGGCCCAGCGCGAGACCGGTCGCCAGCGAGGCGGCAAAGTTCGCCACCGGGAAGACAATACCAGCCCCGAGCAGCAGCGCCGGAACGCCAAGACCGACGCCGGTCTGAATCGCGCCGCCGATATCGAGGATCCCGACCAGCGAACCTTCGATAATACGGGCGAAGAGGAAGCTGGCGCCGAACGCGGCTACCGCGCCATAAGCGCCGGTATCAATACCCGCTTTCAGCATGGCCACGAAGGCCACTTCGTTAAATGCGCCGATGCCGTAGAGGTAATACATGTGGGTCCCGGCGAAAACACCGGACGAAAGCAGACCAACAAAAATCGGAAACGACCAGTCGGCATACCAAAAACCTTTATTCTGTTCCATTTAGAGGCTCCTGTTATTTGCCGCTGAGCGAGTTGTGGATCAGATCCAACCAGTTCGGCACGGTCAGATGGAAGGATTGCAGTGTCTTAATGTCAAAGCCGCGGAAGAAGGTGCTCAGGACAAACAGCGCAATAATGGCGGACATCATCACTTTGGTGACGCGGTTCCAGCCGCTCTCTTCTACGCCTTTACCGATCAGGATCCCCAGTACCAGGCCCGGTACGGCGTTGCCCATAATCAGCTGCGCCGCGCCGCCGAAAATAGTGGCCCAGAAGCCCGATTTTTTACCGGCGTCGATGGCTGCCAGCCAGAAGATAACCGGCATTACGGTGTTAACCAGCAGGTTGGCCGCCGGGACCAGCACCTTCACCGCGGTGACCTGCAGCGCTTCCGGTACGGAAGAGGCGGTCAGGTTTAAGAAGGCGACCACCAGCATGCCGATGATGCCGCAGGCAATCGCCATTTTCTTCGGATCGTGCAGCGTTTCGCCGACGTTACGATTTTTCAACATCAATGCCGCAGCGCCCCAGTTCGGGATAATGCGGTGATCGACGTCCTGGGTGAATGAGCCTGCTGCAACGGAAGAGGCCCAGGCGTTAAAGAAGAATCCCAGACCAAAGGAGAAGTGAGAAGCCGGATCGCCTTCGCAGGAATTCAGCTCGCCCAAGGTACGAAACGCCCCCATCCCCTGGGTGGTAGGCGCATGAAACATGCGTGCCGCTCCGGCGCCCACTCCGACGCCGACCAGGCCGCCGATAATGAGCGATTTTATTAAAATTATCAGGAACATAGTTTAACCCTATGATGAAATTCAGGTTTGCGTGACGAAATCCACTTTATCGACATTAATGGCCGTCACGTTGACGGTGACATCCAGCTCCACGCTGTAGGTCCGTCGTTCACGACGCAAAAAGAAGAACAGAAACGCTTCTTTGCGCGTCGCTTCATGCGCACGAACAACCTTCACATCCTGTGGCTCAATACGCAGTAAGATATGCGGCGAGGTTTTCATCACCGCTGCCTGTACATGGCTCAGGGCGTCGGCGAAGGCCCGTGCTTTGCTTTCGCCTTTACCCTTCACGCTCACCGTCGTGGTGAATTGCTCTTTCATGCTCACGCGCCGTATTTCTTTTTCCAGGCTTCCACCAGGCGCTCGCCCAGCTCTTCTTTATCCATAAAGCCGAAACCCAGTACGTTGTAGCCTTCGTTGATCGCAGTCACGCCTTCGTCAACGGAGCGCATGCCATATTTTGCCTTGTAGCCGTGCTTGTTCTGCGCAGTGATGGCGCCTGCGCCGCCGCTGCCGCAGAAGGAGATGCCGAAGGTGGCGTTTTCTGCTTTCATCATGTCGCCGAGCTTCATATCGGCGGCAACACCCGGTACAACAACAGCACGAGCACCGGCTTTTTCCGCGCCAGCGGCCACTTTTTGCCCTTTACCCAGGCGGTCGCCAATTACCACAGTAATCTGTTCCATTTTATTGCTCCTTACAGGTTGTCTTTTGCTACTTCGAAGTGGACGGACAGCAGCCAGGACTCTTCTTCTGGCAGGTTGCCGAATTCCGCGACCACTTCGCGGGCCAGCATCATTGAATCTTCTGAAATTTCTTCAAACAGGCTGGCATCCACTTCCGGCAGCGGCTCGCCGCTAATCGACCGGTGGGCCATCGCCCGCACGTGGGAAGTCAGCATCTGCTCCTGGACGGCGTTGGGGATGATATTGCGACGGCTTAACAGTGCATAAACCCGTGGCAGCATCTTCTCAGCCAACTGCTCCGTTTGCTTTGCCTGTTCCCCTACGTCGTTTATTACCGCTCCGTTATTCACTTGTGTTACCCCGTTGATGTCTCTGGGGATAAAACTAGCGCCGGGGGGAAGGAGTTTGTAGCGAGTTGTTTTCCACTTCGAAGTGGAAAGGCGGACGGCATGCGTGATCTATTGCACATAATCGACGTGAAACTGTCGCGGAGAGGACGTTTTGGGCGAAATCACGTGATGAGCATCACAAGAAAATCATTGCGTTGGCGGTTGCCGTTGCCTGAATAAGCGGAAAAGAAAAAGGGAAAAGTGTGATGCCAGCAGGGTTTTATCGCGGGAGGCAAGCAGGAGGTCTCGACAGAAACCTCCTGTAACAGACGTTAACGGTATTTCTGATGGTAGGTATTACGGGTTGTTTTGAACCCTTCAGCGGCAGCCTGCGCCTCTTTTACTTTACCTTCCTCCGCCAGCTTCAGCGCACCGTCAATCTGACCAATCAGAATATCCAGACCGTGACGATAGTCTTTCATTTCCGCACTGTCCGCCGCTTTGCCTTCCAGCTTCTGCGGGGTGGCTTGCTGCGCATCCACGGCGGCACCGCGCATCTTCGTCAATGCCGCTTTCAGTTCGCCCGCATCGGAGGTCTTCTGCACCACCTGCAGGTTTTGCGCGATAGTATCCATATCTTCGCCCAGTTCAGCGGCGAATGCCGAAACAGACCCCATCGTAAGGGCGGAGACGGCCAGCATTGCTAACAGTTTTTTACGCATTGCTCACATCCTTTTTTATTATTTAAGCAAACGGGCGCCGCAGGGAGCGCCCTTCTGTACAGATTATTCTGCAAACTGGATGGTGAATAGTGGGGATAATCCGCTATTACTGTCCGGCGATTTTCATCTCAGGCAACAGCACGGAACCGCACTGGATATTGCTACGCGTTTCAATATCGTCACCCACGGTCACGATATTACGCCACATATCTTTCAAATTGCCGGCGATGGTAATTTCGCTTACCGGATACTGAATTTCACCATTCTCAACCCAGAAGCCAGAAGCGCCGCGCGAATAATCGCCGGTCACGCCACTGACACCCTGCCCCATCAATTCGGTGACGACAAGTCCGGTGCCCATCTCTTTAAGCAACTTTTCAAAACTCAGACCGCGGCCGTTAATCCGCCAGTTATGAATGCCGCCCGCGTGTCCGGTGCTCTTCATGCCCAGCTTGCGCGCCGAGTAGTTGGTCAGTAGCCACTGCGTCAGCACGCCGTCTTTAATAATGTCACGACGTTCCGTGCGCACGCCTTCGCTGTCGAACGGCGTCGAGGCCAGTCCTTTCAGCAGATGCGGATGCTCTTCAATCGTCAGCCACTCCGGCAGAATCTGCTGGCCGAGGGAGTCGAGCAGGAAAGTGGATTTGCGATAGACCGCGCCGCCGGCGATAGCGCCGACCAGGTGACCAAACAGCCCGGTGGCGACTTCGTTAGCAAAGATAACCGGTGCTTTCATCGTCGAGAGTTTACGCGGTGCCAGGCGCGACAGGGTGCGGCGGGCGCATTCGTCACCGACCCACTCCGGGGTATGCAAATCTTCGAGCGCACGGCCAATGGTGTAAGCGTAATCGCGCTCCATATCGCCGTTCTCTTCCGCGATAACGCAGCTGGAGAGCGAATGGCGAGTTGAGCAGTAGCTCTGCAACATGCCGTGGCTGTTGCCGAACACTTTAATGCCGTAGTGGCTATTGAAGCTGCCGCCTTCGGTATTGGTAATGCGTTTATCCGCCTGCAGAGCGACCTGTTCCGCGCGCGCGGCCAGCTCGATTGCCTGATCCGGAGTCACTTCCGCCGGATGGAACAGGTCAAGATCCGGGGCGTCAAAGGCCAGCAGCTCTTTATCCGCCACGCCGGCAAACGGATCCGGGGAGGTATAGCGGGCAATATCCAGTGCCGCCTGTACCGTGCGGGCTATCGCCTGCGGGCTCAGATCGGTTGAAGAGGCGCTTCCCTTGCGGTTCTGATGATAAACGGTGATGCCTAACGCACCATCGCTATTAAATTCTACGTTCTCCACCTCGCCGTAGCGGGTGCTGACGCTGATGCCGGTGGTTTTGCTGACGGAGACTTCCGCACCGTCTGATTTGCCTGCCGCCAGTTCCAGCGCCGTGGTCACGGCCTCTTCCAGCGTCTTGCGCTGTTGTGCAACTTGAGAGATGACTTTCATCGCTAATGCCATAATGTAGGAAGGTGTTAAGTGAAGTCTAACAGAGAACCGTTTTTCAGTGCGCGCCTTAACTGGTAACATTAGCCTCTTTTTTTAAGGAGCCTGAGATGACTAAGCAGCCCGATGACTGGCTCGACGACGTGCCCGGTGATGACGTTGAAGATGAAGACGATGAAATTATCTGGGTCAGTAAAAGTGAAATTAAACGTGACGCGGAAGAACTGAAGCGTCTTGGCGCTGAAATGGTTGAGCTGGGAAAAAACGCGCTGGATAAAATCCCGCTCGATAGCGACCTGCGCGACGCCATTGAACTCGCCCAACGTATCAAGAAAGAGGGTCGCCGCCGCCAGATGCAGCTGATTGGTAAAATGCTGCGCAGCCGCGATGTCGATCCGATTCGCCAGGCGTTGGACAAGCTGAAGAACCGTCACAACCAGCAGGTTGCGCTGTTCCATAAGCTGGAAATGATTCGCGATCGCCTGATTGAAGAGGGTGATGATGCGGTCCCGGAAGTGTTAAACCTGTGGCCTGACGCCGATCGTCAGCAGCTGCGTTCGCTTATCCGTAACGCCAAAAAAGAGAAAGAAGGCAACAAGCCGCCGAAATCCGCGCGCCTGATCTTCCAGTATCTGCGTGAACTGGCTGAAGGCGAAAGCTAACTCCGCGTTTGCCCGCCAGATTTTCCCGGAGGCGGCGCTTTGCGCCTGTCCGGGCTACCGGATAACGCTGTACCTGTAGCCCGGCAAGCGATAGCCTCGCCGGGAATATCCGCTCTCTACGCGCGCCCTCACCTTCATTCCTGATTCCTCATTCCTGTTTCCTGTTTCCTGTTTCCTGATTACCGCCCTGGCGTTCGCCCGGTTTTTACCATTCCCCAAAAAGCTGAATCGTTAAAGCTAATGATGCTTAAATTCACATATTTAAAGTCGAATTAATTTCATGTTGCTTATAAAAAGCGATATTTATCGCATTTAAAAATTTAAAAATGCGCATTTACTCACCAGGTGAGGCACTTCACGTTTTAATCGGCCACTTGCAATTAGATTTCCTTCATCGGAAACACAATCGATTCAGCAAAAGGGATGAAAAATGAAAAAAACTCTGATTTTGACGGCCATTTCCATGCTTATTTCCGGTCAGGTAGCGGCGAAAACGTGGGTGCTGACAAGCGCTGAAAGCGGCACTGACAAAGGAAACTGGCAGATAACAAGCGATCAGCTGAAGATAAAAGATCGCGATTTCAGCATTGAGCAAAAAGTCCTCCACGGCGGCAAACAGGAAGGCAGTAAAATTCTGGTCATCCGCAGTAAAGATGGCCTGACTATCGCCCTCAGCCCGACCCGGGGCATGAACCTGCTGAAAATTGAAGGTTTCGGCACGCGAATGGGCTGGGATTCACCGGTGAAAGAGGTCGTCAATCCGGCCTTTATCAACCTCGAAAGCCGGAACGGGCTGGGCTGGCTGGAAGGTTTCAATGAGATGATGGTGCGCTGCGGCTATGAGTGGACCGGCCACCCGGTCGCTGCTGACGGGCAAATTTATACCCTGCACGGTAAAGCCGGGAATACGCCGGCATCGCAGGTGGAAGTCGAAGTGGCGGATACCGCCCCGTATGAGATCCGCATTCGCGGGCTGGTGAAAGAGAGCACCTTCAAAAAAGCCGATTTGCAGACCATGACCGAACTGCGCTATGTCCCCGGCAGCAACAGCTTCAGCCTGCATGATGTCTTAACCAACCACGCGGATTACCCGCATGATTACCAGATCATTTATCACAGCAACTTCGGTACGCCGATTCTGGAAGAGGGAGCGCGTTTTCTGGCACCTATGTCCAGCATCAGTCCGTTCAACGACTATGCCAAAGCGGGCCTGAAGACCTGGCAAACCTACGCCGGGCCGACCAAAGGGTTCGACGAGATGGTATTCAATATTCAGCCGCTGGCGGATGACAACCACCAGACCCTGGCCGCGGTGGTTAACAAGGCGGGAGATAAAGGGGCGTCAATTCAGTTTGATACCCGCCAGCTACCGGTGCTGACGCTGTGGAAAAACACCGACAGCGAAAAACAGGGCTACGTCACCGGTATTGAGCCGGGCACCAGCTATGCCTATCCGGTCACCATTGAGCGCGAACAGAAACGCGTGAAACAGCTTCAGCCAGGAGCCAGCACGCAGTTTGACCTGACCTATACACTGCTGCACAGCAGCGAACAGGTTGCCGACGTTGAGAAGAAAATTGCCGCAATTCAGGGTGATACCAAAGTGGCAGAAGACGAAACGCCTATCGCGAAGGAGTAATTTAACACCTGAAGCATGCCCCGGGTTGCGGCCAACGCGTCGGACCCGGGCAGCCTGCCTACGCCATCACCACCTGACGTAAATCCTCAGCAAAACGCCGATACTGCGCTTCATCAACCGCCTGAGGGTAGCCCAGCACCAGCAATGCATGATCGGCGATGCCGGCATGATAGCTCGGGTGAGAATGCGACCACGAACTGGCGCGAAAGCCCATCGTTTCATAAAAACGCAGCCGCTTATGGGCAATGTCGCTGGTTAACGGGTCGATTTCCAGAATGGTCAACGGCGCGCGTTCAAGGATCCCGGCCAGCAGGCGTTTGCCATAGCCGCGAGAGCGCAGCGTATCGTCAATCGCCAGATGTTCAATATAGCTGTAGCCGCTAAACTGCCAGCAGCCGCTCAGGCCAATAAAGAGTTCCCCGTCAAACCACGCTTCCAGCGCATAGCGCGGATCGCGCAGCGCCTGCTGCTTTGCCGCCGGTTCTCGCTGTTCATGCCACGGAAACGCTTTGACGTACAGCGCATCAACGGCAGAAAAATAAACCGAGTCGATAGCGGTGATTTTTTTCGCTGTGAGCATGACAAATCCAGAGTCACAAAAGGAGATCTGCCCTCGCGCGGAGGGCAGAACGGGACAGGCCGCGCAGTTATTCCGCTGCGGCGGCTTTGCTGGCCAGCTTATCGAGCAGCTTCTGATGAATGCCGCCAAAACCACCGTTGCTCATCACCAGAATATGATCGCCCGGGTGCGCGGTTTTGACCACCATATCGGCCAGGACATCGACATCGGCGCTCCAGTGCGCAGGCTGCACGCAGGCGTCCGCCACTTCCGCAACCTGCCACGGAATGTGCTGCGGCTGCAGCAGGAACACTTCGTCGGCACGGCCCAGGGACGGCGCCAGATCGTCTTTGCACACCCCCATTTTCATGGTGTTGGAGCGCGGCTCCAGTACCGCGAGGATTCGCGCGGTTCCGCCGACTTTACCGCGCAGCGCCTGCAGCGTCGCCAGGATCGCCGTCGGATGATGGGCGAAATCGTCATACACGGTCACGCCGTTGGCTTCGCCGCGCAGCTCAAGGCGGCGACGTGCGTTGATAAAACCGCCCAGCGCATTGGCGGCATCGGCCGGCAGCACGCCAACATGACGAGCCGCGGCAATCGCCATCAGGCCGTTATGCATGTTGTGTTCACCGACCAGATCCCACTTCACTTCCCCGGCTTTCTCGCCGTCCAGCCAGACTTCCCACTGCGAAGCATCGGCGTTGAGTTTCTTCGCCTGCCAGTGGCCCTGCTCGCCCACCAGCTCCTGCTCGCTCCAGCAGCCCATCGCCATCGTCTGTTTCAGATTAATGTCGTTTTCCGGCAGGATAATTTTGCCTTTACCCGGTACAATTCGCACCAGATGATGGAACTGTTTCTGAATCGCTTTCAGGTCGTCAAAGATATCCGCATGATCGAATTCAAGGTTATTGAGGATCAGCGTACGCGGGCAGTAGTGGACAAATTTGGAACGTTTATCGAAGAAGGCACAGTCATACTCATCGGCTTCGATAACGAAGAACGGGCTGTCGCCCAGACGGGCGGAAACATCGAAGTTACCCGGTACGCCGCCGATCACGAAACCAGGCTTATAGCCACAGGCTTCAAGGATCCATGTCGCCATTCCCGCGGTGGTGGTTTTCCCGTGGGTACCGGCAACCGCCAGAACCCAGCGATCGCGCAGGACGAAATCATGCAGCCACTGCGGGCCGGACATATACGGAATGTTATTTTCCAGTACCGCTTCGACGCACGGATTGCCGCGGGTCATTGCATTACCGATGATCACCAGGTCCGGCCGGGGCTCCAGCTGGCTGGCATCATAGCCTTGAATCAAATCGATGCCCTGGTTTTCCAGCAGGGTACTCATTGGCGGATAGACGTTAGCATCCGACCCCGTTACCTCATGACCGAGAGAACGAGCCAGCATCGCCAGTCCTCCCATAAACGTGCCACAGATACCTAAAATATGAATGCGCATTCGTCGTTTCCCTTTTTAATCTGGGGCACATTTTACCCATATGTACGGCATCAGAGAAATGCATTTCAGGCGAATCCGTTTTTTGCTGGCGCGATTCACCTGTGCGTATTTTTTTTATTCTTTGTTAAGATTGTTGCGTTCGTTTTACTTCACATAAACATGCAGGGAACGGGTTATGAAAACGTTAGGTGAATTTATTGTCGAAAAGCAACACGAGTTCTCCCACGCAACCGGCGAGCTTACTGCTTTGTTGTCGGCGATAAAGTTAGGCGCCAAGATCATCCACCGCGATATCAACAAGGCCGGTCTGGTCGATATCCTGGGTGCCAGCGGTGCTGAAAACGTCCAGGGTGAGGTACAGCAAAAACTCGACCTGTTCGCCAATGAAAAATTGAAAGCTGCACTGCGAGCGCGCGATATCGTGGCAGGGATTGCCTCCGAAGAAGAAGATGAGATCGTCGTCTTTGAAGGCTGTGAACACGCGAAATACGTGGTGCTCATGGACCCTCTGGATGGCTCCTCTAACATCGACGTTAACGTCTCCGTCGGGACTATCTTCTCCATCTACCGTCGCATAACTCCGGTTGGAACACCGGTCACCGTTGAAGATTTCCTGCAGCCGGGCAGCAAGCAAGTCGCGGCAGGCTATGTGGTTTACGGCTCTTCCACCATGCTGGTCTATACAACCGGCTGCGGCGTACATGCCTTCACCTACGATCCTTCTCTTGGCGTATTCTGCCTCTCTCAGGAGCGCATGCGCTTCCCGGAGAAAGGCAACACCTACTCCATTAACGAAGGTAACTACATCAAGTTCCCGATGGGCGTGAAGAAGTACATCAAGTTCTGTCAGGAAGAAGATAGCGCAACCCAGCGCCCCTACACCTCGCGCTATATCGGCTCGCTGGTGGCGGATTTTCACCGCAACCTGCTGAAAGGCGGCATCTATCTGTATCCGAGCACCGCCAGCCACCCGGACGGTAAGCTGCGCCTGCTGTACGAATGCAACCCGATGGCGTTCCTCGCGGAACAGGCGGGCGGTAAAGCCAGCGATGGTAAAGAACGTATTCTCGATATCATCCCAACCAGCCTGCACCAGCGTCGTTCTTTCTTCGTCGGCAACAACCATATGGTTGAAGACGTCGAGAACTTCATTAAAGAGTTCCCGGACGCGTAACGCCTCCCTTCCCCTCCCGTTCGGGAGGGGAGTTTTCCGCTAACGATGCGCCGTTCCGCTCACCCGGGTAACCGGGGAGTTCTGCCGGTTTTCCCACAGCACCGTCAGACCACGCTGCAAGGCGATAAAAACAAACAGCAAAATCCCGATGGCAATTTTTGTCCACCATGAGCTCAGGGTGCCGTCGAAGTTAATGTAGGTCTGAATCAGCCCCTGAATCGCCACCCCGAACAACGTTCCCAGCACCGTCCCGACGCCGCCGCTCAACAGGGTGCCGCCAATCACCACCGATGCGATCGCATCCAGCTCAACGCCAACGCCGGCGAGAGCATACCCGGCCTGGGTATAGACAGAAAACACGATCCCCGCCAGCGTCGCCAGCCCGGTGGACAGCATATAAATTCGAATGGTCGTACTGCGGGTCGAAATGCCCATCAGGTTCGCCGAGACCGCGCTACCGCCGATGGCGTAAACCTGGTTACCGAAGCGGGTGCGATGGGCCATAAAGATACCCGCCACCACCACCAGCAGCATCAGCAGCCCCATTGCGCTCAGACGTCCGCCGCCGGGAATCGTCCACGCCAGCCCGGACAGGGTGTCATACAGCGGATGATCGATAGGAATCGACTCTTCGGACACCAGATAGCTGACGCCGCGCAGAAAGAACATCCCGGCGAGGGTAATAATAAACGCCGGGATTTTCAGCGCATCGATCAGCCAGCCCATCAGCGCACCAAACCCGCAGCCCATCGCCAGCACCAGCGGGAATGCCAGCAGCGGATCGACGCCCCAGGCACCAATGGCCTTCGCCAGAAACACGCCGGTGAAGGCGATAACCGATCCGACCGAAAGATCGATCCCGCCGGAGAGGATCACGAAGGTCATGCCGACGGCAATGATGCCCAGAAAGGCGTTGTCAGTCAGGATGTTGCAGATAACCCGCGTCGAAGCAAAGCCGGGAAACTGGGTCAGGCAGTACAGATAGCCCAGCACAAAGACGGCCAGGGTGATCATCAACGGTAAATTACGTTTTATCATGGCCGCGTACTCCTTTCAGTAAGCCAATAAAGCGCGGCGACTGGACGATCAATACGCACAGAACCACCACCGCCTTCACCACCTGATTCATCTCCGGCGGGAAGCCCGACAGCAGGATCCCGGTATTCATTCCCTGGATGATCAGGGCTCCGACCACCGAAAGTAGCAGGTTAAAGCGCCCGCCCATCAGCGATCCGCCGCCGATCACCACCGCCAGGATGGCATCCAGCTCCAGCCACAGCCCGGCGTTATTGGCATCGGCACCGCGAATGTCTGCCGCCACGATTATTCCGGCAATCGCCGCGCAGATACCGCTCAGCACATAGGCCAGCATCACCACAATCCGGGTATTCACGCCGGCGTTTTTCGCTGCCCGAATGTTGATCCCCACCGCTTCGATAAACATCCCCAGCGCCGTTTTACGGGTGAACAGCCAAAACAGCAGCAGCGTCGCGGCCGCGATCAGGACCGGTGTCGGCAACAGCAGCAGCGAACCGCTCCCGAGCCAGGCCAGGTGCGGTGAATCGAAGGTCACGATCTGCCCGGAGGTAATCAGCTGCGCGACGCCGCGCCCGGCAACCATCAGAATCAGCGTGGCCACGAAAGGCTGGATCTTCAGGATCGCGACCAGAATACCGTTCCATAAGCCCGCCAGCGCCCCCGCCGCCAGGGAGGCCAGCAGCACCACCGGCAGACTGTGTCCGGCAACGGTCATCGAGGCCGCTGTCGCGCCGGCAATCGCCATCACCGCGCCAACCGACAGATCGATTCCGCCGGTAGCAATTACCAGCGTCATACCTATCGCCAGCAGCGCCACCGGCGCCGCGCGGTTGAGAATATCAATCGGGCTGCCGAACAGGCGCCCGTCCTGTAACACAATCTGAAAGAAGTGCGGCGCCACGAAGCTATCCACCACCAGCACGAGGATCAGGGCGATAATTTGCGGCATACCTTTCGGCCAGCTGAAGCGCCGCTTTGGCTGGCCGGTTTGTGGAACTGATCGAGGCATCATGGGTTACTCCTTATGCCGCAATAGCGTTCATGATCGCCGGGACAGAAAGCTCGGCTAGCGGGATCTCCGCTACCTGCTTACGATCGCGCATAATAATCACCCGATCGGCATAGCCCACCAGCTCTTCCAGCTCCGAGGAGATGACCAGCAGCGCCAGACCATCGGCGCACAGGGTTTCGATCAGGCGGATGATCTCCGCATGGGCGCCAACATCGATCCCGCGCGTCGGCTCATCGAGGATCAGGAACTGCGGTTTGGTCAGCAGCCAACGGGAAAGCAGCACCTTCTGCTGATTGCCGCCGGAGAGAAATTCGATCGGCTGTTCGGCGCTGGGGGTGCGAATACCGAGCTGGCGGATAAAGCGATCGGCAATGTCATTTTGCTCGCGTCGCGGAATCGGCCGCAGCCAGCCGCGCTGCGCCTGCAGCGCCAGGACTATATTTTCCCGCACCGATGCCGCGGCAATAATCCCGTCGGTTTTACGATCCTCAGGACAGAAGCCGATGCCCAGACTTGACGCCTGGTGCGGCGAACGCAGCCCCTGCGCTTTACCTTTGATCCACGCGGTGCCGCTGTCTGCCGGTTTGATGCCGAAAATAACCTCGGCAGTTTCCGTGCGTCCGGATCCGAGCAGTCCCGCCAGACCGACGATCTCGCCGGGACGAACCTGAAGGTCAAACGGCGCAATAACGCCTTTCTTGCCAAAGCCCTCAAAGGCGGCGACCGGTTTGTCGCTCAGTAAAGTACGACCCGCGCGATGCAGGGCATCGTGCTCAAGCTCGCGGCCGAGCATCATCTTCACTAACTCGATCTGCGGCAATTCGCGGGTTTCCCGGCAGCCGACAAAACCGCCGTTGCGCAGAACGGTAATCCGGTCGCTGACGGCATACACCTGATCGAGGAAGTGGGTAACGAAAATCAGGCTGACGCCATCGTCGCGCAGCTGGCGCATCAGGGTGAAGAGCATCTCCACTTCCTGGGTGTCCAGACTGGCGGTCGGTTCATCGAGGATCAGCACTCTGGCCGACAGGTCGATGGCCCGACAAATCGCGACGATCTGCTGCATCGCTACCGAAAAGCGGTTCAGCGGTTCGCGAACGTCGAGGGAAAAACCGTAGGAGGCCATCAGCGCGGTGGCGCGCTTTTCCATCTCTTTGCGCCGTAGCAGGCCAAAACGACGGGGTTCACGTCCGAGGAACAGATTGTCCGCCACCGACATGTTTGGCAGCAGGTTAACCTCCTGATAAACCGTCCCGATGCCCAGTTGCTGGGCATGAGCGGTATTTTTCGGCGATATTTCCTGCCCCTCCAGCCAGATCGCCCCGCGATCGGCGTGGTACACGCCGGTGAGGGCTTTAATCAATGTGGATTTACCCGCCCCGTTTTCGCCCAGCAGCGCCATGATTTCACCGCGCCGCAGACTGAAATTGACATTATCCAGCGCTTTGACGCCGGGGAAAAACTTGCTAAGCCCTTCCGTGCGAAGGATTTCCTGGCTTACCTCGGCGTTCATATTCAGTCTCACCTTCAGAGGATGAAAGACGGCTCCCGGTCGCACAACGCTGACCGGGCTACCGACAGGCGCGGATCGATGGACCGCCAGCATTAGCCGGGGAGCCATTCAGGCGATGCGGCACATCGCCTGGTTATTGCTTCTCCCGACGGACTCAGTAGCCCATGTTTTTCTTCTTCTCGAGCTCTTCTTTCGCCGTATCCGGCAGATAAAGCGTCGATTTGGTGATGGTCAGCTTCTCTGGCAGCGTGCCGTCCTTTTTATATTTCTCCAGCGCATCAAATGCGGGGCCGGCCATATTTGGCGTCAGCTCGACGCTGGCGTTCGCTTCCCCCGCCATCATCGCTTTATAAATATCCGGGACGCCGTCAATTGAGCCGGTGAGGATATCTTTACCCGGTTTCAGCCCGGCTTCTTTAATGGCCTGAATCGCGCCAATAACCATGTCATCGTTATGGGCAAAGACCATGCAGATGTTCTTGCCGTTATTTTCCGCTTTAATAAAGCTCTCCATCACCTCTTTGCCTTTGCTGCGGGTAAAGTCGCCGGACTGAGAGCGAATGATTTTGATGTTTGGCGTTTTGGCGATAACGTCAGCAAACCCTTTCTTACGATCGATCGCTACGCTGGCACCAACGGTGCCCTGCAGCTCAACCACGTTACACGGCTTGCCGTCGACCGTTTTCACCAGCCAGTCACCAATCAGCTGACCTTCAAGCACGTTATTGGCGGTGACGGTGGTCATGTAGAGATCTTTGTCTTTGACATCAATCGAGCGGTCGAGCAGGAATACCGGAATTTTGGCCTCTTTGGCCTCTTTCAACACCGGTTCCCAGCCGGTCGCCACGACTGGCGCGATAAAGATGGCGTCAACGCCCTGGGCGATAAAGGAGCGAACGGCTTTAATCTGGTTTTCCTGTTTTTGCTGGCCGTCGGCAATCTTCAGAGTGATTCCGCGTTTGGCGGCCTCCTCTTTCGCAACGTTGGTTTCGGCCGCACGCCAGCCGGATTCAGATCCGACCTGCGAAAATCCTACGGTCAGAGGGGCAGCCATTGCCATAGACGACATAGCTGCGGAAACTGCTGTGACAAGAAGTAAGCGCTTCCACATAAAAAGGTCCTCATCGGGTTACTTTGGGTTAAACCGTCATCTGCGGACAAACTATAGACAACTCGTGATGTAACTGAATGCGTTACATCACACTTCGAAAAAGTAAATTAAATGTTAATTCCCGTGATTTAATCCAGCTGAGAGCGGATAAGGCTTCCCGCAGCTCGTATCTGCCGACGCATGAGGTGAAATTTTGCGCACGTTGAGAAATCAAACAGATGCAATGTAAACGGTTACATTGTTTTATTCAGGATGCGGCTATGTTTATGGATTTTCAGGTTGTTTTTCAGGGGGAAATTCAGACTGATTACCGGCGGGCAAAATAAAAAGAAGCCAAGACATTCGATGTGAGTTGGCTATAATACCAGGCACTTGTTTGCCATACATTTTAAAGGAAACAGACATGAGCTTACTCAACGTACCTGCGGGTAAAGATCTGCCGGAAGACATCTACGTCGTGATCGAGATCCCGGCTAACGCAGACCCAATCAAATACGAAGTCGACAAAGAGAGCGGCGCGCTGTTCGTTGATCGCTTCATGTCCACTGCGATGTTCTATCCGTGCAACTACGGCTATATCAACCACACCCTGTCTCTGGACGGCGACCCGGTTGACGTACTGGTCCCGACGCCGTATCCGCTGGAGCCAGGCTCTGTGATCCGCTGCCGTCCGGTTGGCGTACTGAAGATGACCGACGAATCTGGTGAAGATGCGAAACTGGTTGCTGTACCGCACACCAAGCTGAGCAAAGAGTACGATCACATCAAAGATGTGAACGACCTGCCGGAACTGCTGAAAGCACAGATCACCCACTTCTTCGAGCACTACAAAGACCTGGAAAAAGGCAAATGGGTGAAAGTTGACGGTTGGGACAATGCTGAAGCGGCTAAAGCTGAAATCATTGCTTCCTTCGAGCGCGCTAAGAAGTAATTCTGCCGCACTCAGATTGTCGAAAACACCGCCTCAGGGCGGTGTTTTTGTTTCTGACACGGAGCCATTTCCCGGGTGGCGGCTCACGCCTTACCCGGGCTACAAATACTCGCAGACATCATTCCGGGCAACCAACCCAAACACCGCACTTACCCGTAGCCCCGGTAAGCGCAGCGCCACCGGGGAACAAACGGTGCCAGTGCCACAGCCTCCAGGGCATCACTCCGGGCAACCAACCCAAACACCGCACTTACCCGTAGCCCCGGTAAGCACAGCGCCACCGGGGAACAAACGGTGCCAGTGCCGCAGCCTGCCACAGCCTCCAGGGCATCACTCCGGGCAACCAACCCAAACACCGCCCTTACCCGTAGCCCCGCTAAGCGCAGCGCCACCGGGGAATAAACGGTGCCAGTGCCATAGACCTTTCCGCCGGTCGGTTAATAAGGTTTTTTATGTCTGCCATTGTCCTGTGCCAGGTGAATGGCAGACATAAAAAAACAACGCCACCCGAAGGTGGCGTTGTCGTGGTTAATACTGGTCTCTGTCTAACCAGTTGCCGTTCTCTATCAGCGTAAAGCCCTCTACGGGGCGCTGATAGACATACATCCATGCGCTGCCATAAGGCGTCTGGATCAGGTGACGTGCGTACTCACCGCCCTTGGTGCGCAGCGCGTCCAGTTCGGCCAGCGTTGATGCGTCAATACGATACACTTCACCATGTACTGTGCCTTCGCCAGGCACCGCGCCTGGATAGTGGCCCAGGCTGTACAGCTGATAATCGTTGACACTATGATCGCCCAGCCACTGAGCGTTGGTCATCCAGTGGCTGTTGCCTTGTTTGCGTCGTAAACTGCCGTAAACAAATATTCGCATTGCTAAAACTCAAACTGATAGAGCAAATCGAGAGCCTGGTCTACGCCAGACACCGCTTCCATATATAGCTTAGGCATCAGGCGATAGCGTAACGTCAACGTCGCCAGGGAATCAAAGATCCCTACCCCATATTTTACCTGCAGACCTGGCAGTACATAGCCGCTGACCACCACCTGGGAGGAGTCGCCCACTCCCTCGGTATCCAGCGCCAGATTGCTTACGCCAAACGTCTCGCCGATTTTACCCACAACCTGACCACTTTGTGCAACCCCCATACCAATAAGCATTGAAGTCATTGCGGCACTATCGCTCTGTCCGCTGCTTAAACCCTGTCCTCTCAGCAGGTAAGAAAGCGCTTCTTGCTGCGACATGACCGGGTCAGAGAAAATCTCTGCTTTCGGCTGATCGGCCGAACCAGTGACGCGAACGCCAGCGATCACGTCGTCTTCTGTGGCATCCGGGTTACGAATGGCTTCGATATTCAACAGCGGCTGATCCGGCGGACCGGAGAACAGCAGCTCGCCTTTACGTACGATCAGGTCCTGACCGTAGGCATGGAAGCGACCTTCCGGGATATTAATCTGCCCGTTCAGTCCCAGCCCCTGTTTATCCTGAGCCACTTTCAAATCGCCGGTCAGACGCGCTTTCAGGCCGAAGGCGCTCAGACGGACGTTGTTACCAACGTGAATCGTCAGGTTGCTGTTGATGGGAATACCGGCGCTCTGCTGCTGAATCGGCTGCAGATTTTTATCCAGCATCACTTCATCAGAAGAGACCCCAACGGCACTTTCCGGCACATCGTTGACGACGATACGCGCCCACGGAACATCAACGCTGCCATCAAGGCTAAACAAACTCGGGGTAGCGGTAAAGACCACATCCGGCGAAACGTCCAGCCTTACCATCGGCGGCACGGTAATACGAACCCGGCTGCCTTTGGCCGCTACCTGCGCACGCCAGTTGTCAATCTGGGTCCAGTCGGCGTTACCGCTCAGACTGATTTGGCCCTGTTTGGTATTCACGGTGCCCTGCAGCGTTGAACGGGTGCCGTTGAAGTTCATCGCCAGCTGACTCGGCTGCATATCAAACGGCATAAAGTTACCGTCGATGTCGATACCGCCCAACTGCATCTGGCCAAACAGCTGCGGGTTTTGCAGATCGCCGCCGAGGCGCAGGTTCGCATTGAGCTTCCCTTCCGCCTTCTCTCCGCGGGCGAAGATCGGGTTAATCATCGCCAGCGAGAAGTTATTGATATTCACATTACCGCCGAGGTTACGGCGCCCCTGCGGGTCGGTAATCTGCACCTGGCCATCCAGCTGACCGTTGTTGGTCAGGCGAATCAGCCAGCCGAGCTGCGCACGGTTGTTATGCAGTTCGGCCGTCAGGTTCAACGTATCGAAGGCCACCGGCAGCGGCGCATCGTTGACCATCTGGGTGACTTTGACATTGCGACCGTTCAGCGTCACTTTGCCCTGCGGCAGCCCCTCTTTGGTGGTGTCCCAGCTGACATCCGCATTGCCGCTGAATACGCCGCTGGCCTGGGTCGCCTCCGGCATAAACGGCTTCAGCATCGCCAGATCAAAGCGGTTCAGATTCACCACCGCCCGTCCGCTGGCACCGGCGTCGATGGTCTGCGGCACGCACAGCTCGGCGTTCGGGTTAGCCCAACAGTGCGGCCCGATACTGATTTTTTGTTCGCGATTACGGTAATCCAGCGCGATGTTGCGCGTCAGGGAAACCGGCCCTACCGGCGTCTGGAAGCGGGTATTGCTCAGCGTCCCTTTCCAGCGTTCCTCTTTACGATCGAAACTCCCCGCCAGCGACAGCTGCCCGGAAACCGGATCGCCCTGCACTTTCAGCTGCAGATCGTGTTGCTTTTCGTTCCCTTTGGCATTCAGCTGCACGAGGCTGATATTAACCCCCGGCTGGCTGATCCGGTCGACGCGCACATCAAGATTGCCGCCGATTTGGTCGCTGGACTTTACGTCGCCCTTGACGTTGACCTGAGCAACGGTCAGCTCCTGCCAGCGCAGCGCACGCGCGGTGATATCCGCCAGCAGCTGCGGCGCATCAACGGTACCCCGCACCTTCAACAGCCCCTTCGCCGTGCCGCCCAGCCCCGGCAGCGCATTATCCAGATTGGGCGCATCGATGGTGGCATCCAGGTTGAGGTCTTTCACCCCCAGCTCTCCCTTCACCTCGGCGCTGTTCTTACCCAACGCCAGGTGCAGACCGGGGATTTTCCACTGCATGTAGCTGTTACCCTGCAGTGAACCGCTGACATCGACCTTGTTCTGCTTAACGTTACCGGTGATTTTCAGCTCCGGTACCGACATCTGCCAGCTCCCGCCGTACAGGCTGCCCTGCGTTTTAATCATCCCGTTCAGCTTCGACGGCCAGTCCGGTACCTCTTTGGCGGTGTTGATGCCGTCGAGCGTCAGCTCGCCGCGCCAGCTGATAGCCTGCTGCCAGTCCAGCAGCGCTTTCAGTTCGGTTTTCCCCTCCAGCGCCGCAACGGTCAGCTTATCGAGGTTCACCTGCTGTTCGTTCCCTTTGGCATTGAGGGTGATTTTCGCCGGCGGCAGCGATTGCCCCTTCACCGCGGTGCTGAACGCCATGGTGTAGTCGGTCATCTTGCCATTAAATTTCAGCAGCACATCATCGGCCTGGAACTGTTTTTCTCCGCTGAACGGCCAGTACAGCTGTTTACTCTTCAGTTCCATATTCAGCGGCAGTCCGGCTTCCGCCAGCTGCGCGTCGGCACGCAGCGTCATCGCCACGGAACCGGCTAAATCCACGCCGATCTGCAGCGTTTTACGCATTTCGCCGCCGACGGTCAGCTTCACCTTTTCGCCTTTCAGCGGATCGATGTTCAGCGTACTGTTGAGGGTGATGTCTACCGGCCAGTTATCCTGCAGTTGCGCGGTGCCCGCGGCATTGATCTTGCCCTGATCGGAATCGATATCCAGCGTATCCAGCTTCATGTGTCCGTCGATGCTGCTGACTTTCAACAGCATGCTGTAGACGGTCATGTCGGTATCGCCGGTGACGCGCAGCTGCTCGCCGCGGAACGACTGGATATTCAGGTTCAGCGGCAGATGAACGTCGGTCATCTCCGGCAGCACCGGCTGGGAGAACAGCGCTTTCATCGTCTCGCCGAGCGGTTTTTCTTCCGGCTTCGGATTGTCGATCTTCGGTTCAACCACCTGCTCCTGCGCCACTTTCGCCACTTTCGGCAAGGCGATAAGCAGCCCCTGCAGCGAGGTTGGCGTCAGGGTCAGATTCTTCTCCTGCCAGTTCAGGCCGGTGGAAAAGTCCCGCACCGAAACGGCGGTATTATCAATTTTGACGTTCACGTTTTGCAGCGCGATGCGGCTCAGCGTCACAGGATACGGCGTCGAAAGATTCAGCGGCCCCGTCTCCTCCTCTTCTACCGGCGCAGAAGGCGGCATCTTGCTGGTGTCGATCGCCACGTAGATATCGCGCAGCGAAATATCGTTCACGCACAGGCTGCTGTCCCACAGGCACTGTAATTTGACCGCCAGATGGAACTGACCGGCCGTGACCGCGACGCCCGGCTGCGCAAAACGGACGTTTTGCAGCGTCAGGTCACGCCAGCCGCCGGTCACCTTGCCGATTTCCAGACCGGGAACCCAGCGGTCCGCCGCCTTCAGCACCAGGTGCAGGCCGCTGGTCGTGCCGACCAGGAACGCGACCGTCCCCAGCAGCAGAACCAAAAAGATCAGTACCCCGAGGCTTATCTTCTTCCATAAACTCATAATTCAGGCCCCAGACCGATGTAAAACTGTAAACCGTGTTCGTCTTTGTCGCCGACCGGCGCGGCAATATCCAGCTTGATCGGGCCAACCGGCGACTGCCAGCGCACGCCGACGCCGGCGCCGGTTTTAAAATCGCTTTTGCGGATATCGCTCACCGCTTCGCCGCTGTCGACGAAGACTGCGCCCCACCATTTTCCGCTGACGTTGTACTGATACTCCAGCGAACCTGTCGCCAGCTTCGAGGCACCAATCAGTTTGCCATCGTCATCCTTCGGCGAGATCGATTTGTATTTATAGCCGCGAATACTGCGGTCGCCACCGGCGAAGAAACGCAGATCCGGCGGGACTTTGTTGAAGTCATCGGCTTCAATCCAGCCGAGGTTGCCGCGCACCACAAAACGGTGGCGGTCGTAGAGCGTGCGGATCCACACATCCTGCGCTTGGGCGACGATGAAGTTAATATCCGAGCCCCACATGGTGTTGGAGTAGTCCACCGAATAGCGCTGGGAGTCACCCCAGGTCGGCATCAGGCCACCGCGGGAGCGGGTACGGTTTACCGACACCCCGGGATAGATAAGCATCGTGGTGTTGGTGACGTTGGCCTGGGTAAAGTGGTCAAGGCTCCAGCGCAGGTTAAGCGCGCGCTGCCAGCCGCTCGACATCTCCCAAAAACGTGATACCCCGAGGGTCGTTGAGTCGGCTTTCGTATCGTTGAGGTCCGTACGTTTAAAGCCGCCCTGCACCAGGTAGTATTGCTCCAGCGGACTTTTTAACAGCGGCACCTTATAGCTGAAATCAAGCTGCTGTTCAGGAGCGGAAAGGCTGAGGCTGGAAGTCAGGCTATGTCCGTAGGAGTTCATCCACGGCTTTTTCCACGTTCCTTTGACCCGCGGCCCGACGTCGGTTGAGTAGCCGACACCGGTTTCCACGGTATTCTCTTTACGCGGGGAGACCACGCCCTGCAAAGGCAGAACTTTAGTCTTGCGGGACTTTTCAAACTGCGGCGCCACAACGACGGAGCTGAACCAGCCGGTTGCCGCCAGGCGGCGGTTGAGTTCGGCGAGATCCTGCGAGGTGTAGTAGTCGCCCTGCTTGAACGGCACCAGGTTTTGCAGATATTCGTCGCGAATTTGCGAGCCTTCAAAAGTGACCGGACCAAAGCGGTAGCGCTCGCCGCTGTTGTAGTCGATATCCCAGAAGGCCTGATGACGGTCGAGAGAAACCCCGAGTTGGCTTTTGATGAATTCGCTGTCAAAGTAGCCCTTACGCAGCGCAACGTGAGTGAGCGAGCTCTTGAAGCTATCATAATCGCCATGATCCAGGACGGTGCCGATAGCCGGGCGCTTTTTTAACAAATCCAGATAGTCACGGTCGGTGCGCGCCCCGCCTCGCAGGATGACTTCCGTGCCGCCAATACGTACCGGTTCACCTGGCGTGACTTTGGCAATCAGCACCTGCCGGCCTTTTTTCGGCGGCGGACGGAGGTCGAAAACGATTGTCGGTTCGTAGTATCCCAGGGCCTTCAACCCTTCGCGAATCGCATCATCGACGCGCGCACGAAAGCGGCGATCCGGCGTCACTTCGTCGCTCTGGATCGTAGAAAGTTGAGCTCGGACGTTTTTTTCCAGCTCTCCGGATAACCCCTCAACCTGCAAACGCACGCTCGCGGCGCTAGCGACCCCGCTGACCAGCAAAAGGCTGGTGATACATAACTGGCGGATTTGTAGCACGTTTTCTCCTGAATATCCTTGTTTCCCCCCGAAGGAAACGAAAGCGCCGTTCCACGGCTTAATAAAACCCCAACGACATAGGGTTGAAAAAGAAACGCTAAACCAAATAATTCTTATGTTTAAATCTAGACGTATCGGGCATGTTTATTGTGTAAAAAGACACGCTTCGTTACAACCTTAACCACGACTTATGTTTTGAGAGGCCAACCGTGAGTCTATTTGATAAAACGCATCTTGTCGCCCAGGCGGATGCGCTGCCAGGACGCAACACCCCTATGCCAGTGGCAACACTCCACGCTGTCAATGGCCACTCCATGACCAATGTCCCGGACGGAATGGAAGTTGCCCTGTTCGCGATGGGCTGTTTCTGGGGCGTGGAGCGTCTGTTCTGGCAGTTGCCTGGCGTCTACAGCACCGCCGCGGGCTATACCGGCGGCTATACGCCGAACCCGACCTACCGTGAAGTCTGTACCGGTGACACCGGCCATGCCGAAGCCGTACGCATTGTGTACGATCCGCAGGTCATCAGCTACGCGCAGCTGCTGCAGGTTTTCTGGGAGAACCACGATCCGGCCCAGGGCATGCAGCAGGGTAATGACCATGGCACCCAGTATCGTTCCGCCATCTATCCGCTGACTCCAGAGCAGGATGAAGCGGCGAAGGCCAGTCTGGCACGTTTCCAGGCCGCCATGCGTGATGCCAACGACACGCGTACAATCACCACGGAAATTGCCACGGCGAAGCCGTTTTACTACGCTGAGGACGATCATCAGCAGTACCTGCACAAAAACCCGTACGGCTACTGCGGTATCGGAGGCATTGGCGTCTGTCTGCCCCCGCAGGCATAATACCGTTTATCGCTGAGGTGAATAATTAACGCTCTGGCGGCTTTACAGTCGCTTACGCTATACTACCCTGTGTTATAGCCGGTCCAGAGCCTTCGGACCGGTTTTTTATGTATTCCACTATAGAGTTATCAACTTCCCTTCCGAGGATCTGGCCTCAACGGCTGGATAAACTATGTTAAATAGTATTTTAGTTATTCTTTGTCTGATCGCTGTCAGTGCGTTTTTTTCGATATCGGAGATCTCGCTGGCAGCTTCACGTAAGATCAAACTCAAACTGCTGGCCGATGACGGCAACGTGAACGCCCAACGCGTTCTCAAAATGCAGGAAAATCCGGGCACTTTCTTTACCGTCGTACAGATCGGCCTCAACGCCGTCGCCATTCTTGGTGGTATCGTCGGTGATGCGGCATTCTCGCCGGCGTTTCACAGCCTGCTGAGCCAGTACATGTCGGCTGAGCTTTCAGAGCAATTGAGCTTTATCATCTCCTTTACCCTGGTCACCAGCCTGTTCATTCTGTTCGCTGACCTGACCCCGAAACGCATCGGTATGATTGCGCCAGAAGCCGTTGCTTTGCGTATCATCAACCCGATGCGCTTCTGCCTGCTGGTCTTCCGCCCGCTGGTGTGGTTGTTCAACGGCATGGCTAACAACATCTTCCGCCTGTTCAAAATACCGATGGTGCGTAAAGACGATATTACTTCCGACGACATCTACGCCGTGGTAGAAGCCGGCGCGCTGGCCGGGGTGCTGCGTAAGCAGGAACATGAGCTGATTGAGAACGTTTTCGAGCTGGAATCGCGTACCGTTCCGTCGTCCATGACCTCGCGTGAAAATATCATCTGGTTCGATCTGCACGAAGACGAGCAGAGCCTGAAGAACAAGGTGGCGGAACATCCGCACTCCAAATTCCTGGTCTGTAACGAAGATATCGACCACATCATCGGCTACGTGGACTCTAAAGATCTGCTTAATCGCGTGCTGGCGAACCAAAGCCTGGTGCTGACCGGCGGCGTACAGATTCGCAATACGTTGATTGTCCCGGATACGCTGACGCTCTCTGAAGCGCTGGAAAGCTTTAAAACCGCCGGTGAAGACTTCGCGGTGATCATGAACGAATATGCGCTGGTAGTAGGGATTATCACCCTCAACGACGTGATGACCACGCTGATGGGCGATCTGGTCGGTCAGGGACTGGAGGAGCAAATTGTCGCTCGCGATGAGAACTCATGGCTGATTGATGGCGGTACACCGATTGACGACGTCATGCGCGTGCTGGATATCGACGAATTCCCGCAGTCCGGCAACTACGAGACCATCGGCGGTTTTATGATGTTTATGCTGCGTAAGATCCCAAAACGCACCGATGCGGTGAAATTCTCCGGCTATAAATTCGAGGTGGTGGATATCGACAACTACCGAATTGACCAGCTGCTGGTAACGCGCATCGACAACAAACCGACCGTGCTGGTACCGAAACAGCCGGACGCCGCCAATAGCGATAAAGAGCCGGCGTAAGATATTGGGTCGAACATAAAAGGCGGATGAAAACTCCGCCTTTTTTATTGCCCGAATGTGAAGCGGCTCACGCCTCTCAGCCGATAGCAGATTTTTACTACTCCATAGCGAAACGTTCATGACTCCCCTCCGCGCAAAAAGGTAACTTTGCTCGCGTCTACACGATCATATTCCTGTTCAACGGGAGCGAGGATTACCATGATTGAATCAAATAAAAATTACTATATAAGCTGTCTGTTCTTCCTGTTCTTCTTTATTGGCTGGGGATGCTGCTATCCTTATTTATCATTATGGTTAACGGAAACCATCGGTATTAATTACACTGATGTCGGTCTGGTTTATTCCTTTACTGCGATTATTGCCGTTTGTGTCCAGCCACTATTCGGATTCATCTCCGACAAACTGGTCTATCGTAAAAACCTTATGTGGATGCTGGCAATCATTATCACTTTATTTGCCCCCTACTGGATTTACGTCTTTGCGCCATTATTAAAAATTAATGTTTTTCTCGGAGCGCTGGCGGGCGGTATCTATATTGGTATGGCCTATGGCGCTGGCTGCGGTATTTGCGAAGCCTATATTGATAAAGTCAGCCGCGCGTCCGGGTTTGAGTTTGGTCGCGCCCGAATGTTTGGCGGTATTGGCGCGGCTATCGGCACCTTTGCGGCAGGTAAACTCTACGGGATCGACCAGAATATGATTTTCTGGCTGGCCAGCTGTGCGGGAGTTTGCCTGCTGGTGATTGTCTGGAAAATGCAGATTAGCGCGGATAAACAGGGCGCGATGCCGAGCGGGAAAGCCTCGCCGGTCACCTTGAGCGACGCCGCATCGCTGCTGAAAATGAAGAAATTCTGGTTCTTCGCCATCTATATGATTGGCGTCGGCGCGGTATATGAAACCTACGACCAGCAGTTCGCTATCTATTACAGCCACTTCTTTGAGAGCAAAGCGCGCGGCGCGGAGGTCTTCGGCTATTTAACCACCGGTCAGATTTTCCTGGATGCCGTCGTGATGTTCTTTGCCCCATGGTTCGTAAATAAAATCGGCCCGAAAAATGCCCTGCTGTACTGCGGGATGATTATGAGCCTGCGCATTATCGGTTCGGCCTGGGCTATTGGCCCGGTGTCCATTAGCCTGATTAAACTGCTGCACGGCTTTGAAAGCTCGGTGCTGCTGGTTGCGGCATTAAAATATATCTTCGCCAATTTCAACCCAATGCTGTCCGCCACCGTTTACTTAATTGGCTTCCAGTTCTCTAAAAGCTTTAGCTCTATTTTTCTTTCTACCGGCATCGGCCATATGTATCAGAGCATGGGCTTTACCAGCAGCTATATCGTACTCGGCGGTATCGCCCTGTGCTTTACGCTGATTTCATTTATTACGCTGGACAAAGCGCGCGTTTTTTCCCCGCAGCCGGCACCCGTGCATTAATTTAAGGAGGTAACCTGTATGTCTGATTTATTTTATGGCGTAGCGTATTACGATGAATATATGCCGGAAGATCGGTTAGCGAAAGATATCGCCTTAATGCGCGAAACGGGCATTAACGTGGTGCGGATTGCCGAATCAACCTGGAGTACGCTGGAGCCTCAGGAAGGCGAGTATAACTTCTACCATATCGACCGGGTGCTGGACGCCATGCATGAAGCGGGGATCGCGGTGATTATCGGTACGCCGACCTACGCCGTCCCGGCCTGGCTGGCGGCTAAACATCCGGACATTCTGGTCACCACCGTCGACGGACAGCAAAAATATGGCCCGCGACAGATCATGGATATCGTTAACCCGACTTTTCGCCGCTATGCCGAAAAGATTATCCGTACTCTGATGGCGCACGTGCAGCATCATCCGGCGATTATTGGCTGGCAGCTGGATAACGAAACCAAGCATTACGATAATATCGGCCGCTATATGCAGGAAGGATTTGTGCGCAGTCTGCGGGAACACTATCCCGATCTCGCCAGGTTGAATAAAGATTTTGGTCTGGACTACTGGAGCAACCGCATCGATAGCTGGCAGGATTTTCCGCCGGTCGAAAATACCATTAACGCCAGCCTCGCCTGCGCGTTCTCCCGCTACCAGCGCCAGCAGGTAACCGGGTACCTCGCCTGGCAGGCGGACATCGTGCGTGAATATGCCCAGCCGCATCAGTTCGTCACCCACAACTTCGATTTTGAATGGCGCGGCTACTCCTATGGCGTGCAGCCGCGAGTCGACCACTTTGCGGCGGCGCAGGCGCTGGATATTGCCGGTGTCGACATCTATCACCCGAGCCAGAAGCACCTGACCGGGCGGGAAATCGCGTTTGGCGGCGCCATTACCCGTTCACTCAAGCAGGGTAAAAACTACTTCGTACTGGAAACCCAGGCGCAGGGCTTCGCCCAGTGGACCCCTTTCCCGGGGCAGCTGCGTCTGCAGGCCTTTAGCCACGTGGCCTCAGGTGCGGCGATGGTCTCCTACTGGCACTGGCATTCGATTCATAACTCGTTTGAGACCTACTGGAAAGGGCTGTTAAGCCACGACTTCTCGCGTAATGCCACCTGGCAGGAAGCGACCACTATCGGGGCTGACTTCGCCCGCCTGTCGCCGCAGCTGGCGGAGCTGAAAGCAGAAAACGACGTCGCGCTGCTGGTGAGCAATGAAGCCATGGACGCCCTCAATCAGTTCCGCCCCGGCGATACGCAGGGCAATATTTATAACGATATTTTTCGCCGCTTCCACGATGCGCTATACGACCACAATATCAGTGTCGACATTATCCATGATGTTAATGAGGAGACCTCGCGCTACCGCGTGCTGATCGTGCCCGGACTTTACGCCGCAGATGACGGCCTGCTTACGCGCATCAATCGCTATATTGAACAAGGCGGCAGAGCGCTGATCGGCTTTAAATCAGGCTTTAGCGATGAAAACGTCAAGGTGCGAACCGGCGCGCAGCCGGGGATTTTGCGCGAGAGCTGCGGCGTGAGCTACAGCCAGTTTACCCTGCCGGAAGAGACCACGGTGTGTTCATGCTGCGCAGACATTGATTGCAGTAAAGACAATCAGGCCGAACTGTGGATGGAGCTGCTGACGCCGGACTCCGGTACCCGCACGCTACTGCGCTATCAGCATCCGGCATGGGGCGAATATGCCGCCGCCACCGACGCGGATTACGGCCAGGGTCGGGCGATTTACGTGGGCTTCCTGCCGCAGAAAACGCTGATTAGTCAGCTGTTTGACCTCCTCACCTCCGGCCTGGATCTGCGCTCGCGCACGTCGGCGTACCGCTATCCGCTGGTGGTTAAACAGATGCGCAACCGCAACGGCAACCGCATCCACTTCCTGTTCAACTACTCCGGCGAGCCGCTGGAGTTTATCAGCGAAACATCGGGCAACGCGCTGTTGAGCGGGGATGAGGTCAGCTGCGGCCAGCCGTTGCGTCTCAAGGCATGGGAATTTAGTATCATCGAAAGTTAAGCGGCAGCGGCGTTCAGGCGGGAGAAACGATGGAACTGGATATCAATGAGCTACTGAATTTCTCGCCATTGATGAAGACTTTTACCTTCAACGCCTGGGTCGTCGCCGGCTTTACCCCCATCACCCGCGGGTCAAAGCTGGACTACTACATTAACCGCCCGCAGGGGATGAAAGGTTACATCATCAATCTGACCCTGCGCGGCCAAGCGCGCGCGAAAGCGGGCGACGGCTCCCTGCTGTTTCGTGCAAACGATCTGCTGCTCTTCCCGCCCGGTGTTCCCCACCATTACGGACGGGATGAACACAGCGAGCACTGGGATCATTTATGGATCTACTTTATCCCCCGGCCCTACTGGATAGACTGGCTGAAATGGGATCAAACGACCCACGGCATCGGCAAAACAACGGTCAACGATCCTGAGCAGCTGCAAAATCTGCGCGATCTTTTCTATGAAGTTATCCGCCATCATTCCGCTTCCGCCCCGCTTTCTGAAGCGCTGGCGATGAATGCGCTGGAGCGCCTGATCCTGAGCTGCTTTCAGCGACAGCCGATCAGCAATCGCCACGCTCACGATCCGCGGATTAACGCCGTGTGTGACTATCTTAACGAGCATATTGCACAGGAGATTAAGATTGAGACCCTGGCAGCGATGGTTTTTATCTCGCCTTCACGACTGGCGCACCTGTTCAAAAATGAGCTGGGGCAAACGGTATACGCCTGGCGCGAGGCGCAACGCATTAACCGCGCGCGATGGCTGATCCAGAGTACTTCCCTGCCGCTTAACAAAATCGCCCTGTCGGTCGGTTACGGAGACCCGGTCTATTTCACGCGCATTTTCCGCAAACACAACGGCATTCCGCCGGGCGAGTACCGTAAACGCTATGCGGAAATGAAGGGATAGGCCAGAAACATCAACGGCTCCATCAGGAGCCGTTTTTTTACCGCATAGCTATATCGTTATTCAGGTTAAGCCATCTCTGTTTGCAGACGCAGAACCTGACGATTGACTTCAGACATCACAGACAAATGCTGCTTGTCTTTAACCTTCGGGATAAGGATTTTGCCCTTATCAAACTCAAAAGCGCCAACATCCTTGATATATAACCGTCCACGGAACAGGATCTTCACGTACTTCGCCACTTGCAGCGGATTGTAGCGTTGGAAAATTTTCATTGTTGTCTCCTGCCAGGGTTACGCTCTTGTGGTGCCACACTTGGCCCACGATTCGGGAGCGCAAATTTTAATGCCCTGAAACTATAGTCCAGAACTTCTGTAATACCCAGCATGCATAAGTTTATTTACCTTTTGATGACAATAATTAAGAACTTTCTTTTCAAACATACGTAGAAGTTAGTATAAGTCGCCGATTTCCTTCGAATATGTGCGTTAACACGCAAACTGGCACCCTGATTGCGTGTAATGCCGGGAAATCGCATTTATGCTTAAACGAGACCAAGTGGTCGGATCACCTGCATAAAAATAAGGACTCATCATGACCCTACGTAAGCTACTGGCGGTTTCCTGCCTCCTGTTACCGCTGATGGCCTCAGCGCATAATTTTGTCGATGGCCAGCGCGTCGCGCCGGTTGGCATTGCCGACCGGGGAGAATTAATTCTGGATAATGATAAGTTTAGCTATAAAAACTGGAATAGCTCGCTGCTGGCAGGAAAAGTTCGCGTGGTGCAGCACATCGCCGGACGCACGTCGGCAAAAGAGAAAAATGCCACTCTGATAGAGGCGATTAAGGCGGCCAAATTCCCGCACGACCGCTACCAGACCACCACCATCGTCAATACCGATGACGCCATTCCAGGCTCCGGCATGTTCGTACGTAGCAGCATTGAGAGCAACAAACAGCTCTACCCGTGGTCGCAGTTTATTGTCGACAGCAACGGCCTGGCCCGTAAAGCCTGGCAGCTGCAGGAGGAGAGCTCAGCGATTGTGGTACTGGATAAAGACGGTCGCGTGCAGTGGGCCAAAGACGGCGCGCTCACGCAGGATGAAGTGCAGCAGGTGGTCGCCCTGCTGCACAAACTGCTTAGTAAATAGAGACCCGGAAGCCGGGGTTCAGGAAGGATTCACGCGGGGTATAGTCCAGAGTGCGCCCCTGCCAGTCGTGAACGTGCGCCCCGGCAGCCACCGCCACGGCATGGCCAGCGGCGGTATCCCAGGTACTGGTTGGCCCAAAGCGCGGATAAAGCTGGGCCTGACCTTCCGCTACCAGGCAGAATTTCAGCGACGAACCGATCGACGTGGTCTGATGCTCGCCAATATGTTCCAGGTACTCCTGCAGTTCCGGATCGTTACCGTGGGAGCGGCTGATCACCACCAGCGGCGGCCGGGCATCCCGCACCTGAATCTGCTTGCGCATGCCGCATTCGTCTTTCCACGCCTTGCCGCCTTCCGCGCTGTACAGCACTTTTAAGACCGGCGCGTAAACCACGCCAAGAACCGGTTTTCCTTTTTCAATCAAGGCAATATTGACGGTAAATTCACCGTTACGTTTAATAAATTCTTTGGTGCCGTCCAGCGGATCCACCAGCCAGTAGCGCTGCCAGTGCTGCCGCACCTCCCATCCGGGGGGATCTTCTTCAGAGAGCACCGGGATATCGGGCGTCAGCGCCAGCAGGCCATGCATAATCACCTTGTGCGCGGCGAGATCTGCCGCGGTGACCGGAGAATCGTCCTTCTTGCTGGCAACGTCCATCGGCTGCTTTCCATCATAGACTTCCATGATGGCATCACCTGCAATCCGTGCAAGTTGACATACTTGTTCTAACATTCTCCACCTCATCTGGTTACAGTGGCGTTAACTCGTTGTTTTAGTTATATCGCATCGGTGCGAGTTCCGCTATCTGTGATAACGATGGCGGTTTCATGAGCCAGTTTTCGGCATGATTCACATTTCTGTAAGCAACAGGATGTACATACATTTTCTTCTGTGCCATTGCTCATAAAAAGGACGCCTCTGATGATTAAGTTTAGCGCAACGTTACTGGCCACGCTGATTGCCGCCAGCGTGAACGCCGCGACGGTCGATTTGCGAATTATGGAAACCACCGATTTGCATAGCAATATGATGGATTTCGACTACTACAAAGACGCCGCAACGGAAAAATTTGGCCTCGTGCGCACCGCTACGCTGATAGAAAAGGCCCGCCAGGAAGTCAAAAACAGCGTGCTGGTCGATAACGGCGATGTTATTCAGGGAAGTCCGCTGGGTGACTACATGGCCGCCAAAGGGCTCAACAGCGGTGATGTCCACCCGGTATATAAGGCAATGAATACGCTGGACTACGCGGTAGGTAACCTCGGCAATCACGAGTTCAACTACGGCCTTGATTTCCTGCACAAGGCGCTCGCCGGGGCGAAATTTCCCTACGTAAACGCCAATATTATCGATACCAAAACCGGTCAACCGATGTTTACGCCGTACCTGATTAAAGAGACGGCGGTGCAGGATCGCGACGGCAAAACGCAGACGCTGCGTATCGGCTATATCGGTTTTGTGCCGCCGCAAATCATGACCTGGGATAAAGCCAATCTCAGCGGCAAAGTGACCGTCAACGATATCACCGAAACCGCGCGTCAGTATGTGCCGGAAATGCGTAAAAAAGGCGCAGATGTGGTGGTGGTCGTCGCACATTCGGGACTATCTGCCGATCCTTACCACGCGATGGCGGAAAATTCGGTGTACTACCTCAGCCAGGTGCCCGGCGTGGATGCCATTATGTTCGGCCACGCCCATGCGGTGTTCCCGGGGAAAGATTTTGCCGCCATTCAGGGGGCGGATATCGACAAAGGTACCCTGAACGGCATCCCGGCCGTGATGCCCGGGATGTGGGGTGACCACCTTGGCGTCGTCGATCTGGTGCTGAACAACGATGCCGGTCAATGGCGGGTCGCTCAGGCCAAAGCCGAGGCGCGCCCTGTCTATGACGCCGTGGCGAAAAAATCCCTGGCGGCGGAAGACGCGAACATGGTGAAGGTACTAAAAGCCGATCATGACGCCACCCGCGAGTTCGTCAGCAAACCCATCGGCCAGTCTTCAGACAACATGTACAGCTATCTGGCGCTGGTGCAGGACGATCCTACCGTGCAGGTGGTCAATATGGCGCAGAAAGCCTATGTCGAACACGCTATTCAGGGCGACCCGGACCTGGCAACGCTGCCGGTACTTTCTGCCGCCGCGCCGTTTAAAGTCGGCGGCCGCAAAAACGACCCGACCAGCTTCGTCGAGGTGGAGAAAGGCCAGCTCACCTTCCGCAATGCCGCCGATCTCTATCTCTACCCGAATACTCTGGTGGTGATGAAGGTCAGTGGTAAAGAGGTGAAAGAGTGGCTGGAGTGCTCCGCCGGGCAGTTTAACCAGATTGACCCCACCAGCAGCAAACCGCAGTCGTTAATCAACTGGGACGGTTTCCGCACCTACAATTTTGATGTGATTGACGGCGTAAACTACCAGATTGATGTTACCCAGCCGGCGCGATACGACGGCGAGTGTCAGATGATTCACCCGCAGGCGGAACGCATTAAGGATCTGACCTTTAACGGTAAACCGATTGACCCGACGGCCACCTTCCTGGTGGCCACCAATAACTACCGCGCCTACGGCGGTAAATTTGCCGGAACCGGCGATAGCCACATTGCTTTTGCCTCGCCTGACGAGAACCGTTCGGTGCTGGCGGCATGGATCGGCGCAGAGTCGAAAAAAGCGGACGCTATCCACCCGGCGGCCGACAACAACTGGCGTCTGGCCCCGGTCCACAGCAAGGTGCCGCTGGACATCCGCTTTGAAACCTCTCCGGGTGCAAAAGCCGCGGCATTTATTAAAGAGAAAGCGCAGTACCCGATGCATCAGGTCGCAACCGACGATATCGGTTTTGCGATTTACCAGCTGGATTTGCGGCCGTAATGCCGCTTCCCCGCTGGCGTGAGGCTTTACCCGGCGGGAAACCGCCCGGGTAAAGCCTCGGCCGCTGCCCGGGCATTCGCCGTGGTTATGCCATCTGCTCGTGGTTCGCCAGAACCGCGGGCAGATTAAGCTCAATCCAGTCCGCCAGCGCCGCCACTTTCGCGCTAACCTGCTCGCCAAGCGGTGTCAGGCTATACTCTACGTGCGGCGGGACGACCGGTCGCGAGACCCGATTGATAAAGCCATCCTGCTCCAGCGCCTGCAGCGACTGAGCCAGCATCTTTTCGCTGACCCCGCCCATTTTACGGCGTAGCTCGCTGAAGCGATGGGTTCCTCCGCGCAGCGCCACCAGGATTAATACCCCCCAGCGACTGGTCACGTGCTTCAGCACATCGCGTGACGGGCACTGCTCGGCAAACAGATTCCCGTCGCGCATTTTTTCGCTCAGCGTCGGATTCGCCATTTTCATACTTACCTTTTTGTACGTACTTACTAAAAGTTAGTTAAGGTGTTAGCTTACCACAACTGTCACGCAACACGAAGGAGAAGACTGATGATCGCTATTACCGGCGCGACCGGCCAGCTTGGCCACCTCGTCCTACAGAATCTGTTAAAAACCACGGCCGCCAGCCAGATTGTGGCCATTGTGCGTAACCCGGCAAAAGCCGAAGCGCTGAGCCAGCAGGGTATTGTGGTCCGCCAGGCCGATTATACCGACGAAGCGGCATTCACCGCGGCGCTGCAGGGCATCGATAAACTGCTGCTGATCTCCTCCAGCGAAGTCGGTCAGCGTACCCCGCAACACCGTAACGTCATTCATGCCGCCAAAGCCGCCGGGGTAAAATTTATCGCTTACACCAGCCTGCTGCATGCCGATAAATCGCCGCTTGGCCTGCACGTTGAGCATGTTGAAACCGAGAAAATGCTCGCCGACTCCGGTATCCCTTATGCTCTGCTGCGCAACGGCTGGTACACCGAGAACTATCTCGCCAGCGCGCCGCCAGCGCTTGAGCATGGGGTGTTTATCGGTGCTGCGGGCGACGGAAAAATCGCCTCGGCGACCCGCGCCGATTATGCCGAGGCCGCCGCACGCGTTATCGCTGAAGAGGGCCATGCCGGGAAAGTGTACGAGCTGGCCGGCGATGAAGCCTGGACCCTGAGCGAACTGGCTGCCGCACTGAGCAAGCAGAGCGGTAAAAACGTGGTGTATCAGAACCTGAGCGAAGCCGACTTCGCCGCTGCGCTGAAGAGCGTTGGCCTGCCGGCAGGGCTGGCGGACATGCTCGCTGACTCCGATGTCGGCGCCGCCAAAGGCGGCCTGTTTGACGACAGCCGCACCCTGAGCGCGTTGATTGGTCGCCCGACGACACCGCTGGCTGAGAGCATCAAAGGCATTCTGTAACGGTTACAAAAAGGTTAATTTTTGTAGCTTCCCGGCGGGTCATCCCCAATAATAAAAGGATATCCGTCGGGAGAAACACAATGCAGGGCGTACCGGAACAGTTCAACGATGAGAGAGACAGCGCGCGCTTTCGCCATCCGGCGCAGCTGCCTGGCGTTGAGTTGTACCATGCCCATATCTCCCGCTACGCCTTCGAACCCCATACCCATGAAGCCTTCGGCATCGGTGCAATTGAGCTCGGCGCCGAGCGTTTTCGCTATCGCGGCAGCCAGTACGTCGCTCCGGTTAACTCCATCGTTACCATGAACCCTGACGAACTGCACACCGGAGAAGCGGCCACCGCCGACGGCTGGCGCTACCGTATGGTCTATCTGGAACCGCAGATGCTGGAAGAGGTTACCGGCGTGCGCCACTGGTGGTTCAGTGAGGTGGTTCGTCAGGATCCGCAGCGCTCGCAGCGGCTCTGTCAGCTTATTTATGGCTTATGGCATACCGACGATCCGCTGGCTCAACAGGGTCTGTTGCTCGACGTGATTGATACCTTCCGCCCGCTGGCCCATCACGCCCCGGTTATCGCGGAAGCCACCCACCGTTTCGAGCGCGTGCGCGATTATCTGCATGACAACTATATGCACGCCGTCTCCCTTGATGAGCTGGCGCAGGTTGCCTCCCTGAGCCCGTACCACTTTCAGCGCCAGTTTAAGGCGCATTTCCACGTCACGCCCCATCAGATGCTGATGGCCATTCGCCTGTGGCGCGCCAAAGCCTTCCTCACCCACGGAATGCCCGCTGCCGAAGTGGCCGCCGCCAGCGGTCTGACCGATCAGTCACACCTGACCCGCGCCTTTACCCGCCGCTATGGCATCACCCCGGTGCGCTATCAAAAGCAGGTCGCCCGGCGCTAATGCGCAATCTCATACAATATTCCCGACGCGGCCTCTTCTACACTTTAGCCAACTGAAACCGGTACGGATGGCGTGATGATTAGTGGTGTGTTGTATGCCCTGCTGGCGGGGATGATGTGGGGGTTAATATTCGTCGGCCCGGTGCTGGTGCCGGAATACCCGGCGGTACTGCAATCCATGGGACGCTATCTGGCGCTAGGGTTGATTGCCCTGCCGCTGGCGTGGCTCGGGCGCGCGCGACTGCGGCAGCTTTCCGGGCAAGACTGGTGGACGGCGCTAGGGCTGACCATGATGGGCAACCTGATCTATTACGTTTGTCTCGCCAGCGCCATTCAGCGCACCGGCGCGCCGGTATCGACGATGATTATCGGCACGCTTCCGGTCGTGCTGCCGGTGATGGCTAACCTGCTCTACAGCCAGCGTGACGGTAAGCTACCGTGGCGACGTCTCTTTCCGGCACTCTCCTGTATCGCTGTCGGCCTGGTGTGCGTCAATATTGCCGAACTGCGCCAGGGACTGCCCAATTTCAGTATCTGGCACTACGGTTCCGGTATTGGTCTGGCGCTGGTATCGGTGGCCTGCTGGGCCTGGTACGCGTTGCGCAATGCGCGCTGGCTGCGGGAAAACCCGGATAAGCATCCGATGATGTGGGCGACGGCGCAGGCGCTGGTGACGCTACCGGTCTCGCTGGCCGGTTATCTGATTGCCTGCGGATGGCTGCATGCTCAGCAGGTCGACTTCCCGCTTCCCTTTGGCCCGCGCCCCCTGCTCTTTGTAACGCTGATGTTGGCCATTGCCGTCCTCTGCTCCTGGGTCGGCGCATTGTGCTGGAATATCGCCAGCCAGAAGCTGCCAACGGTCATTCTCGGGCCGCTCATCGTCTTCGAAACGCTGGCGGGCCTGCTGTATACCTTCCTGTTACGACAAAGCATGCCACCGCTGCTGACGCTCAGCGGCATCCTGCTACTGGTTGTTGGCGTGGTCTACGCGGTCTGTTCCCGACCACAAAAACCGGTGGTCGTGGAGCGGGTCTGCGAGAATAAAAAATAGCCTGGTATCCGAAAGGGGTATTCCCTTGCCTATAAGATGCATTTAATATACATCTTATATTTTTAAAGACGAGGTATTCGCTATGGCTTTTCGTGACCAACCTTTAGGCGAGCTGGCGCTGACGATTCCGCGCGCCTCCGCGCTGTTCCGTAAATACGATATGGACTACTGCTGCGGCGGCAAACAGACGCTGGAACGCGCCGCATCGCGCAAGGAGCTGGACGTCGCGGCGATCGAAGCCGAACTGGCCAGACTGGCGGAAGAGCCGGTAGAGAAAGACTGGCGTAGCGCACCGTATGCCGAAATCATCGACCATATCATCGTTCGCTACCACGATCGCCATCGCGAACAGCTGCCGGAGCTTATCCTGCAGGCGACCAAAGTTGAACGAGTGCATGCCGATAAGCCCAACGTGCCGAACGGCTTAGCCAAATACCTGACCATGCTGCATCAGGAGCTCTCCAGCCACATGATGAAAGAGGAGCAGATCCTGTTCCCGATGATCAAACAGGGCATGGGGACTCAGGCCGCCGGCCCTATCAGCGTCATGGAAAGCGAACACGACGAAGCGGGCGAGCTGCTGGAAGTGATTAAGCATGTCACCAACAATGTCACCCCGCCGCCGGAAGCCTGCACCACGTGGAAAGCGATGTACAACGGCATTAACCAACTGATCGACGATCTGATGGAACATATCAGCCTGGAGAACAACGTTCTGTTTCCGCGTGCCCTCGCCGGAAAATAAAAAAGGCGCCCGCAGGCGCCTCGACATTGTCAGTCTTATTGGCCACCCCGGTGGCCTTTTTTTATGACGGGCCGTTGCAAGCAACGTTAAAAATCTTTGCCGAAGATTTTTTTATTTCGCCAGACGCTTCTTACCGGCAAAGAACCAACCTGCCGCCAGCAGAACAAACCACAGCGGGGTGACGATCAGCGCTTCGCGCGTGTCGGCTTCCAGCGTCAACAGCACCAGCACGAAGACGAAGAACGCCATACAGACCCAGCACATCAGCTTACCCAGCGGCATCTTATATTTGGACTGCTCATGCAGATGCGGACGCTTTTTACGGTAGACCAGGTACGAGCACAGAATAATGGTCCAGACGAACATAAACAGGATCGCCGATACCGTGGTAATCATGGTGAAGGCGGCAATCACGCTCGGGTTCACCATCAGCATCACCACGCCGCCCAGCAGGCACATACAGGAGAAGGTCAGCCCTTTCGCCGGTACCGCACGTTTCGACAGCTTGGCAAACATCGACGGCGCCTGACCATCCTGCGCCAGACCGAACAGCATACGGCTGGTTGAGAACACGCCGCTGTTAGCCGAAGAGGCGGCCGAAGTCAGCACCACAAAGTTAATCAGGCTGGCCGCCGCCGGCAGGCCCACCAGGACAAACAGTTCGACGAACGGACTCTTGGTCGGCACCACGGAGCTCCACGGCGTCACCGACATAATCACGATCAGGGCGAAGACGTAAAACATAATAATACGCAGCGGGATGGAGTTAATCGCGCGCGGCAGGGATTTTTCCGGATCTTTGGTTTCTGCAGCGGTGGTCCCTACCAGCTCAATACCGACGAATGCGAAGACCGCGATCTGGAAGCCGGCAAAGAATCCGCTGATACCTTTCGGGAACCAGCCGCCGTCATTCCACAGATGGGCAAAAGACGCCTCCACGCCGGTCGGCGATTTGAAATGCATCATCACCATCACCAGGCCGACCACAATCAGCGCCACAATGGCGACGATTTTGATCATTGCGAACCAGAACTCCATCTCACCGAACATTTTCACGGTGGCAAGGTTAAGGCTCAGCAGCAGCAGGATCACCGCCAGCGAAGCGACCCAATCGGAAAGTCCAGGGAACCAGAACTGGGCGTAGGCGGTAATCGCCACCACGTCGGCCATCCCGGTCACAACCCAGCAGAACCAGTAGGTCCAACCGGTAAAATAGCCGGCCCACGGCCCCAGAAGGTCGGCGGCAAAATCACTGAACGATTTATATTCCAGATTCGACAGCAGTAATTCGCCCATCGCGCGCATCACGAAAAACAGCATAAAGCCGATAATCATATAAACAAAAATAATGGATGGCCCGGCGAGGCTGATGGTTTTGCCGGATCCCATAAACAGCCCCGTCCCGATGGCGCCACCAATGGCAATGAGCTGAATATGTCGATTCGTGAGATTTCGCCGTAGCGATTGTCCAGTCGGAGCCTGCTCTTCGGCAGCGACTTTAACCTGATCTACCATGTGATTTTCTTCCTGTTGTACCTGTCTGTGTTGTTCAGGCTCTGATGGCCCGTCATTTGTCATTACCCTGAAAAAGGGTTTATCGATATTAGGTAAGAATCAGAGGGATGAATACTATGATTTAGATATAATGTTAATTTTATGTTTAAAGTGAGTGTTATATCACTCCTGCAGCGCGAAACAGCTCACAAAAATACACCTAAAAAGCCTGAGAGCAACATAAAATTCCAACAAATTCCTAACTTAAGTATTTTGCGCTATTTTTAGTCGCTCCCTCCCCCTTAAGGGAGAGGAAGCACCTGCTGATTAGATAATATCCAGCAGTTCGACTTCAAAGATCAGGGTGCTGAACGGAGGAATAGAAGCACCGGCGCCGCGCTCACCATAGGCCAGGTTGTGCGGAATAGTCAGTTCCCATTTGGAACCCACCGGCATCAGGGTCAGCGCTTCAATCCAGCCGCCGATCACGCCGGTCACCGGGAACTCAGCCGGTTCGCCACGGGCCACGGAGCTGTCAAATACGGTACCGTCGATCAGTTTACCGGTGTAATGCACGCGGACGCGGTCGGTACGCGCCGGGATCGCGCCTTCACCCTGGGTCAGAACGCGGAACTGCAGACCGGATTCGGTGCTGTTCACGCCTTCACGCTCGCGGTTTTCATCCAGGTATTTCTGGCCATCGGCCGCCATCTCCTGGAAACGCTCGCGACGTACCGCGTCAGCGCGTTCGTGGATTTCACGCAGCGCACGGTGAACGGCTTCCACCGGCACCTGCGGCTGATTGCCTTCCAGCGCATCGGCAATGCCGGCAACCAGTGCTTCAGGCAGCAGCCCCTGCAGGCCGGATTCGCTCAGCTGTTGTCCAACCTGCAAGCCGATGCCGTAACTTGCCTGCGCTTCAATAGTGTCAAAAGTCGGGGTTGCCATCTTCTTTCCTTATTTTTCGGGGGGGAAATTTCATACTCGACGGATTCCAGATAGCAAGAAGGCGGCATGCGGATGATTCACCGGCAGGACAGGCCACAGTGTGGTCAGTGCAGGCAGGCGCAGCCAGCGCATCAGCAACTCGAAGCGCGACGAGCATAAAGTGGTGGGCAGCATATCAGCCATCGTCCGATGGGTAAAACTTTGTCGCGGAGATGATGACAAATCTGAGGGAAACAGAAACAATAGGAGATATCAGGTTAACCTCACGAAACATATCTTTGTCTCGGCCATCAGGAAGTTAGCCATCTATACTCTACGGAGAGCAGGATAAAAATATGCGGAGCAGGAGGAAAGCCATGCCCGGGCGCTTTGACATCACACCTACCCTGGCGAAGATCTGGCACGCCCCGGATCATATTCGCATTATGGATCCGCTGCCGCCCATGCATCGCCGGGGCATCATTGCCGGCGCGTTGCTGGTGATTATCGGCATACTGCTCCCGTCAGAGGAGAGCAGCAGCCCGGTACAAAGTGGCCGCGAAGCCAATATCGACCTGCAATCGCAGTCCCAGCCGCAATCTTCCCAACAGGCCATGCCGCTGCCACCGATTACCACTACGCCGACGGTGAATGACGCCGATCAGATGGCGCCGGTGGCGCCGGAGCCGGTTCAGGACGAACCGGTGGATCAGGGACAAAGCCAGGCCTACTCTCAGCCGCAGCAACAGCAGCAGCAGTCGGCACCGGGAATTGAGCAGCAGTGGCGTACCTATCGCATAGAAGCGGGTAAAACCCTGGCCCAGCTGTTCCGCGATCATAATCTGCCGCCAACCGACGTCTATGCGATGGCCCAAGTAGAAGGTCCGGGCAAACCGCTCAGTTCGCTGCAAACCGGGCAGACGGTGCAAATTCGCCAGAACGCGAATGGCGTGGTGACCGGCCTGACAATTGATACCGGCGGCGGACAGCAGGTGCTGTTTACCCGTCAGGCGAACGGCAGTTTTATTCGCGCGCGCTAATCGCCGTAAAGAATCCACGGGTCATGCCGGGTATCACGCCCGGCCTGCGCAAAGGCGCCCCGTCTCCTTCCCGTGCCCTTTTTCCCGCTTCATTTGGTACCGCGTCGCGTCCGCTCATACCAACGCTTCCCACTCAAAGGATTGGTCATTGACGGCCTGATATTGCAATTGTGTCAGGAGAGAACCACAGAAGGGGAATGCAGAAAAGCAAAACGCCGGCACAAGGCCGGCGTCTCGACGCGAACTGAGTAAAAAATTACTCAGCTACAACGTTAACAACCAGTTTCGCGAAGACTTCGCTGTGAACCTGGAAGTCCACTTCGTGCTCACCGGTGGTGCGCAGAACGCCGTTCGGCAGACGAACTTCGCTCTTAGCAACAGCAACGCCAGCTGCAGTTACAGCGTCAGCGATGTCGCGGGTACCGATGGAACCGAACAGTTTACCTTCGTCGCCAGATTTAGACGCGATGGTAACGGTGCCCAGTGCGTTGATTGCTTCAGCACGTGCGTTAGCAGCGGCCAGAACGTCAGCCAGTTTGGCTTCCAGTTCAGCGCGGCGCGCTTCGAAGAACTCAACGTTTTTCTTGGTAGCAGGAACAGCTTTGCCCTGTGGTACCAGGAAGTTACGAGCATAGCCCGCTTTAACGTTAACCTGATCACCCAGGCTACCGAGGTTTGCTACTTTATCAAGCAGAATAACTTGCATTACCTTATCCTCTCAAAGTCGTATTAATGGACCGTGACCGATTACTGATGACGATCAGTGTACGGCAGCAGGGACAGGTAGCGTGCGCGTTTGATAGCGCGAGCCAGCTGACGCTGATATTTTGCACGGGTACCGGTGATACGGCTTGGGACAATCTTACCGCTTTCGGTGATGTAGTTTTTCAGCGTTGCGATATCTTTATAGTCGATCTCTTGAACGCCTTCCGCGGTGAAACGGCAGAACTTGCGACGACGGAAATAACGTGCCATTTGGCTAGTCTCCAGAATCTATCAATTCAATCTGCTCGGCATGCAGAACCATTTTGCTCAGGCCGTTCTTTGCCTTGTGGCAAGAGATGAACCCCTGAACGGTCACTGCGCTACCGACCGTTATACTGTGAGTAATGGCCTGGTTCTCGTGTCCGCTAATAATCACGGGCATTTGACACCATGCCTGCCGGTGAAAACCGGCTTCCTCCTGCACTGAACGATGCTCAAGCACGAACTGGCAGTGTGGAATTCCTGACGGGCTGACCTTACGAAGTGGCGTCCTGCAAACAATGCCGGACAGCTCCAGACGATTGGTCATCAGGATTACTCTTCAGAATCCCCAGCTTCAGAATCATCTGCGGTTTCGTTTGCGAAATCTTCGCGACGCTCACGGCGCTCGTCTTTCGCTTTAACCATCGGAGATGCTTCGGTAACAGCGTGCTTAGTACGCATTACCATGCTGCGGATAACGGCGTCGTTGAAGCGGAAGTTAGTTTCCAGCTCATCGATCGCTTCCTGCGGAGCTTCAACGTTCAGCAGAACGTAGTGAGCTTTGTGCAGTTTGTTGATCGGGTAAGCCAGCTGACGGCGGCCCCAGTCTTCCAGACGGTGGATCGTACCTTCTGCTGCAGTGATTGCACCAGTGTAACGTTCGATCATACCCGGAACCTGTTCGCTCTGGTCAGGATGGACCATAAAAACGATTTCGTAATGACGCATCGAATTGCTCCTTACGGATTATTCAGCCTCCTGTCTGGGTCAGCCGCGGCCCATGGAGGCAAGGAACGTGTTAAAGGGCGGCCGAAAAATTGACGCGTCATTCTACTTTCGCCGCCCCTTTAAGACAAGCAAATTGCGCAAATAATTCGCACTAACGGTAAAGCCGCGCTAAGTCAGTGATTTAAAATTAATCAACGGCACCAGCGACACTTTTTTGAACAACTTCATCAGAAATGGTCGCGATACCCACGGTAGCCAGAGATTACACTTATATCAGAGCTATCGGTAACCCAGGAGGATCCCGGATTTAACGCCAGCATGGCCGACAGAACGTCAGGAGCGTAGAGTATGAAATACATCATCATTGCCGCTTTGGCTGCGCTTTTACTGAGCGCCAACGCGCTCGCAGCCATCAAAATCGATGGGCGCCAGGCACGCAACATGGACGATGTGCAGAGCCTGGGCGTTATCTATATCAACCATAATATGGCGACTGAGCAAGAGGCCGATCGGGCACTTAATCAGCTGAGCGATGCGCAAGGCGCAAAATATTTTCAGCCGATCCTGATTCACGAACCGGAAAGCAACGGCGTGATTCATGCCAGCGCAGCCATTTATCGCTAATAGCCGACTCTTTGACTTCGCCCCGTCACGGGGTGAAGTCTTAATGCCATCGCCTCGACGTTTTCGCCGAAGCGATAGTTTGTGAACGGACGCTTGCTGGCATGCGTTTGCCAACAATACGAAAATGGCTCCGGAGCAGACCGGTTAATTCATCATCAAGATGAATGGCTCCGGAGCACATGACTTACTTTTGCCCGTAATAGGCATTTGGTCCGTGCTTTCGCATAAAGTGTTTGTCCATCAGCCAGCTATCGATCGGCTTGAGCAGCGGATTGATTCCGCGAGCAATCCACGCCATCCGCGCCACTTCTTCCATCACCACCGCGTTATGCACCGCATCGTGCGCATCTTTACCCCAGGTAAAAGGTCCGTGTTGATACACCACAATCCCCGGCGTAAGGAGCGGGTCTATCTCGCCCAGCGTTTCGATGATCACGAGCCCGGTGTTCAGTTCATAAGCCTCTTCGACTTCCCGCGGGCTCAACGCCCTGGTGCAGGGGATATCGCCAAAGAAGTAGTCTGCGTGGGTCGTTCCCAGCGCGGGAATGGCCAGCCCGGCCTGCGCCCAGGCCGTCGCGTGTGTCGAGTGGGTATGCACCACGCCGCCAAGGCTCGGATAGCGGCGATAGAGCGCAAGATGGGTGGCGGTATCGGAAGAAGGACGATACCGTCCTTCCACCACGTTACCCTGCAGATCCACAACCACCATATCGTTCACTTTCATCGTCTCATAGGCCACACCGCCAGGCTTAATTACCACCAGCCCGCGTTCGCGATCGATCGCGCTAACGTTACCCCAGGTAAAGGTCACCAGGCCGTAGCGCGGTAAATCCATGTTGGCTTCAAAAACCTGCTGCTTAATTTTTTGCATTATGCCGCCTCCACCAGCCCGGCACTGGCCATCCGCGCCATCACCCAATCGCGGGCTTTCGCCACCTCCGCTGCCGGATCGTCGGTCGTTTCGCTCCACATTTCAATCAGGTAGGGTCCGCAGTAGCCGGTTTGTTTGAGCGTTTCAAAGCAACGCTCGAAATCAACGACCCCTTCACCAAACGGGACGTTTTTAAAGATGCCGGGTTTAGTATCCTTCACATGTACCGCCACGATATGACCCATCCCGGCCTGTAGCTCCATCTGCACATCGTTATCCCATGCTGACAGGTTGCCGATATCCGGATAGAGCTGGAACCACGGATTATTCAGGTAGTGTGCGTAGCCCAGCGCCTTACTGATCGAGTTCATCAGCGGGTAATCCATAATCTCCATCGCCAGCGTCACCTGCGCGCGGCTCGCCATTTCGACGCTCTCTTTCAGGCCATCCCGGAAACGACGGCGCGTCTCGTTGTTGGCTTCCTGGTAGTAAACGTCATAACCCGCAAGCTGAATAACCCGAATGCCTACATCCTGCGCCAGCTGAATGGCTTTGCGCATAATCTCCAGCCCCTGCGCCCGTACCGCGTCATCTTCGCTACCAAGCGGGAAGCGCCGGTGGGCGCTGAGGCACATAGAGGGCACCCGTACCCCGGTTTCAGCAATCGCATTGACTAGCTCCAGGCGCTGCTCCCGGCTCCAGTCAAGCCGTTCCAGCCGAGCGTCAGTTTCATCCACCGACATTTCGACAAAGTCAAAACCGAGTTTTTTCGCCAGTCGCAAACGATCCAGCCAGCGTCCCCCGGCAGGGAGCGCCTTTTCATAGATGCCGAGCGGAATTTTTTTCGACAACATAACCGCTCCTTAGCCCCATAGCTGGGCAATAGAACGTTTAAACTGCCGTGCAGCTTCTACCGGGGAAGCAGCGTCGCGAATGCTGCGACCGGCAATAAAGACGTGAATCGGAATACCCTGGAACAGCGGCAGATCTTCCAGCGCCAGGCCGCCGGTAACGGTGACTTTAAAGCCCATGTCGGACAAGCGCTTGATGGCGCTGATATCCGCCTCCCCCCACGCTACGCCAGCGGCCTGCGCATCGCGGCTACGGTGATAAACCACTTGTTGAATGCCCGCATCGCGCCATTCCTGCGCCTGCTCCCAGGTCCAGTAGCCGGTTAGTTCGATCTGTACATCACCGTTAAATTCTTTCGCCACATCCAGCGCACCTTTGGTGGTGTTGATATCTGCACAGCAGATAACAGTCACCCAGTCGGCATGCGCTTCAAAGCACATCCGAGAGAGAATTTTGCCGGCATCGGCAATTTTGGCGTCCGCCAGCACGATTTTGTGGGGATAGAGTGCTTTCAGGTCGCGCACGGCGCGTACGCCCTCGGCAATACAAAGAATGGTGCCAACTTCAATAATATCCACTTCATCGGCAATCAGGCGTGTCGTTTCATACGCGGAAGACATTGATTGATTATCCAGCGCAACCTGCAACATAGGTAATGACATTTGATGCTCCTTTTAGAAGGCCGCCGTCGTGGCGTTATCAATTAAATTCAGTACTTCCTGCACGGTGCGGCAGGCACGTAAACGGTCGAAATTCGCTTCATCGTCAAACAGATTGACGATCTGCATGATGCCCACCTCCTGATGGGTGTTGGCATCAACGGCCGCCATGGTGATCAGGATGTCGACCGGGTCGTTATCCTCATGGTTGAAAGCCAGCGGCTTCCTCAGCGTCACCAGCGCAAAGCCCGTTTTCTTAACCCCCTCTTCCGGGCGTCCGTGCGGCATCGCCAGACCGGGCGCAATCACAAAGTAGGGCCCATGCTGAGCAACGCCATCCAGAATGGCCTGGTAGTAGCGCGGCTCAACCACGTCAGCCTTCACCAATAAATCAACGCTTAGCTTTACGGCTTCCTGCCAGGTACTGGCATCTGCCTGCAAAAGAATGGAGTTATTCTCGACAAGCGAATCACGTAATTTCATTTGGCGTCCTCACTTCACATCCTGTGGGAAATGTTCTTTGATCACTTCCAGCAGTTTTGGGCCAAAATCCGCAGGCGATAGCATGTTGCGCACGCCGACCACGTATTTGTTGCCGGAGACAGTAATCTCCCCGGCAATATGAGTAGAGGCGATGATGATATCCGCGCCGCTTAATTCACTTTTGTATTCACCCACCGCGCAACTGTTCACTGAGTGATCAATATTTGATTGAGTCAAAAACTGGTCCACTTTCATCTTCATGATCATGGAACTTCCTTGCCCGTTGCCACATACAGCCAGAATACGTACGGTCATAGTCAAAACTCCTTATTGAGCAGAAGCATCTGCCAGTTGTTTTTCCGCGTCCTCTTCAGCACGCAGCGTGCGTCCTGCGAAGAACATATAGGCCAGTGCAATAATGATGATGACGGCCATAAACGCGATACCGATAGAGGCAAAGCCCTGCATCATCGGCGGCGCCAGAATTGACCAGTCCGCCATGCCCATCCAGGCGCTCATACCGGTGAGCTTCACCGCCCAGACGCAGCCGAAAATTTCAATCATCCCCATCACCAGACAAATCTTGAGCGCCGCGCGCCAGCCGCCAAAGTGGTTCGCAAAGACGCCGATAGTCGCGTTCGAGAAGAACATCGGAATAAAGCCCGGAATAATCAGGATGGAAGAGCCGAAGCCCACCAGGATAGCGACAGCGATAAGCTGGCCAATGGTGCCCCACATAAAGCCCCAGACAACGGCGTTCGGCGCAAAGCTATAAATCGCCGCACAGTCAATCGCCAGCACGGCACCGGGGATCAGGCGTTGGGAGATCCCGTTGAACGCCTCGGAAAGTTCGGCGACGAACATACGCACGCCCTGAGTGATAATAAAAATAGCGACGGCGAACGAAAAACCAGTTTGCAGGATATACACCGTCCAGTGAGTTTTTCCCGCCATCGCCTGGACGGTGTCGATGCCGAAGGAGAGCAGGATCGCACCAAAGAAAATGGTCATTACAATAGCCGTGGAAACGATGTTGTCGTGGAAAATATTCAGCCATCCTGGCAGCTTAAGATCTTCAACGCTCTCTTCTTTTTTCCCCAGATAAGGTGCGACCTTATAAGCAATCCATGAGGCGAACTGCTGCTGATGTCCGATGGAGAATCCGCAGCCGTCGGTAACTTCCTGGGTCGGCTTGTACATCATGTTGGAGGTAATGCCCCAATAGAGAGACACCAGTACCGCCGTGCAGATAATAGTCGTCCACATCGGATACCCGAAGATATAGAAAGAGACGGCAATCAGCCCCGCCTGCTGGAACATGATGTGCCCGGTCAGCATGATGGTGCGAATACCGGTAATGCGCCGCAGCAATACGTAACAAATATTCAGCGCCAGAGCTAACAGCACGGCATAGCCCACCCAGCTGTAGGCCTCCCCCATCCGCTCAATGGTCGCCATCATAGAGGCATAGGTATCGGAGATAGCACCGTTGATGCCGTAAACCTCAGACATTTTCGCGACGACGGGTTTAAAGGTACTGGTCAGAATGCCGGACCCTGCCTGCAACAACATAAAACCGATAATCGTTTTAATCGTACCTTTTACAATCACGCTGGCGCTTTTACGCAGCAGGATATAGCCCAGGCACGTCACGATCCCCAGCAGCAGAGGGGCGTTGGTCATCACCTGATTAAAGAAAACGGTAAAGATGTTGTAGAGAATCTCCATAACACACTCCAGAAGGTGGAATCTCTGAACGCACGCTACGCCCAGGGTTTGTTGTTGCAATCACTCTAATAATCAAAAGTAATCACAACAAGATTATATTTGATTAAGTGTGACACACGCCGCAAATAATCATTCAAACCGTTACCGTATTAATTCTCATTTTCTAAAATCACAAAATAATCAATATAAATCAATTAAATGATGACATGAAGGCATCATAAAACAAGCATTTACCTCCCATTCACCTACCAAAAACATCTCGTAGATGGCGAAATGCAGGATTGCAATCCTGAAAAAATGGTGCCAGTATTTATCAAAACGAATCAAAAAATGATTTCTTTTGACAAAACGTGAGGTAAAAATCAATGAGTAAAGTACAAACCATCACCCGCGAGTCATGGATCCTGAATACTTTTCCAGAGTGGGGCAGCTGGCTGAATGAAGAAATTGAACAAGAGCAGGTTGCGCCTGGCACTTTTGCTATGTGGTGGTTGGGTTGTACGGGCATCTGGCTGAAATCCGAAGGCGGAGCCAATATCTGCGTCGATTTCTGGTGCGGTACCGGCAAACAAAGCCACGGGAACCCACTGATGAAAGCAGGCCATCAGATGCAGCGTATGGCAGGCGTTAAGAAGCTCCAGCCAAACCTGCGTACCACTCCGTTTGTACTGGATCCCTTCGCTATTCGCCAGATTGATGCGGTGCTGTCCACACACGATCATAACGATCACATTGATGTAAACGTTGCTGCCGCCGTCATGCAAAACTGTGCGGATGACGTGCCGTTTATCGGCCCGCAAACCTGCGTCGATCTGTGGATTGGCTGGGGCGTCCCGAAAGAGCGCTGCATCGTGATGAAACCGGGCGATGTCGTAAAAATAAAAGATGTTGAAATCCACGCGCTCGACGCTTTTGACCGTACCGCCCTGATAACCTTACCTGCGGCTCAAAAAGCGGCTGGCGTGCTGCCGGACGGAATGGATGAGCGCGCGGTAAACTACTTGTTCAAAACGCCGGGCGGCAATCTGTATCATAGCGGCGATTCTCACTACTCCAACTACTATGCGAAACACGGTAACGAACACCAGATCGACGTGGCGCTGGGGTCCTATGGCGAGAACCCGCGTGGTATCACCGACAAAATGACCAGCGCCGATATCCTGCGCATGGCCGAGTCTCTGAACACCAAAGTAGTCATCCCGTTCCACCACGATATCTGGTCAAATTTCCAGGCTGATCCGCAGGAAATACGCGTTCTGTGGGAGATGAAGAAAGACCGCCTGAAGTATGGCTTTAAACCTTTCATCTGGCAGGTGGGTGGGAAATTCACCTGGCCACTGGATAAAGACAACTTCGAATACCACTATCCGCGCGGATTCGACGACTGCTTTACCATGGAACCGGACCTGCCTTTCAAGTCATTCCTGTAAGATTCATCCGGCGAGCGGAAGTCCTTGCCCCCTCGCCGGAAATTATCCCGTCAGCATTAGTATTTTCACCTGATTTCAAATATCATCTTTGCTTATCACTTTTAATCGGATTTGCTCATGACGGAAGCGCAAAGACATCAAATTTTACTGGATTTGCTGGCACAAACGGGATTTGTCACCGTGGAGCAGGTGATTTCCCGGCTGGGAATTTCTCCGGCAACGGCACGACGCGATATCAATAAACTCGACGAAAGCGGTAAGCTGAAAAAAGTCCGCAATGGCGCTGAAGCCATCAGCGAGCAGCGCCCGCGCTGGTCGCCGATGAACATTCACCAGGCCCAAAACCACGACGAGAAAGTACGCATTGCGCGGGCGGCTTCGCAACTGGTTAACCCGGGCGAAAGCATCGTCATCAACTGCGGCTCTACCGCATTCCTGCTGGGGCAAGAGCTGTGCGGTAAGCCAGTACAGATCATTACTAACTATCTGCCGCTGGCCAATTACCTGATCGACCAGGAACACGACAGCGTCATCATTATGGGTGGACAGTATAACCGTAGCCACTCCATCACCTTGAGCCCGCAGGGCAGTGAAAATAGCCTGTATGCCGGGCACTGGATGTTCACCAGCGGCAAAGGGCTGACCGCCGAAGGGCTATATAAAACCGATATGCTTACCGCGATGGCCGAGCAAAAAATGCTTAACGTCGTTGGCAAACTCGCGGTGCTGGTAGATAGCAGCAAAGTTGGCGAACGCGCCGGAATGCTGTTCAGCCAGGCCGGGCAAATCGACCTGGTGATTACCGGAAAACAGGCGGATGAAGCGATCCTCAAGCAGCTTGAGGATCAGGGTGTTCAGGTCATTCGCGTTTAAAGGCTGCGCTGAAAAAATGCCACCGTCGCCGCTAACGCCTCCGGCGTTATCCGGTGGCGAACCCCTTTTTGCCAGATGCAGGTCAGGTGAGTATCCAGATCGTTTTGCCGCAGCGCCTGCTGGAGCCTGAAGGTACCTTCAGGCGGCACCACGTCATCTTCCTCGCCGTGCCAGAGCAATAGCGGTCTGTTGGCCAGCGTGCTGAGCTGCTGAGTGACATCCCACTCAGCCAACCGTTCGGCACTGACGGCAGGCGAAGGGAACAGGCTCTGCGAGAGCCGGGTAAAATAGCCGGAGCCCATCAGACAAGCCACGCTTTTTAGTTCCGGATGGTGGGTCATTATTCCCAGCGCCGTCATGCCGCCCATTGATGCCCCGGCGACCGCCAGACGATCCCCTTCAACCCAGCCCTGCCCGATAACCGCCTCGCGCAAGGCCGGAAACTCGGCAAAATTTTGCAGTAAAATCGGCCAGAAGCGCTGCATTCGTCCGCGATCATCGCCATCGTAACGTGCGCCATGCTCTGGCGCATCGGGCATAATGACCCGAAAACCGGCTTCCGCCAGCGCTACGGCGAAGTAGCTGTACACCAGCTTTGAGGAGGTAAAGCCGTGATAAAAGATGATGCAGGGCAATGGCTTATCCAGTGCATACTGCGGGCAGGCATGTAGCACTTCGCCCCCCGCCAGACGACGTATTTCGAGAGCAATCATTGACCATCTCCTTTCACTAAAATGAGGGTATGTCATAGGCTGACATATTCAGCAAGAAACCAGGTTCGCCATGATTCATAATGTTGAGAACTCGGTTACGCTTTCACGATATTTTCATTCGAAAATCGCGTCAGAGATAACACTTCGGGAACATTCCCCGGAAATGACATTCAGGCTACCACTACACTATGACTATCAGGAAACGAGATATGGTTATGCGCAGGTTAACACCGTGGTTTCTGGCTATCGCACTGAGCGGTTGTAGTGCCCTGCAAGGGACGCCAGAAGCGCCACCACCCGCAACCGACCATCCGCAAGAGATTCACCGTAACCAGACGACAGGGCTACAAAAAATGGGGACGGTGAGCGTGTTGATGTACGGTTCGCCGATGGATGTCGAAGCGGCGTTGAAAGCGAAGGCAGAAACGGCTAAAGCGGATTACTACGTCATCATCATGATTGATGACACCATGGTTCCCGGCCAGTGGTATTCGCAAGCGATTCTGTACCGTAAATAGCGGTACACCGTCTTTTAGCCAGCTTTACACTGCTTTGCGTCCATTCACGTTCTCCTGTGCATAATAACGTTCGGCCAGCCAACCTGGCAGGACGTTAGCAACGGACTGCCCTCGGGACTACGTGAAATGGAGCTGACGACGATGAAACGATCTTTTACCCTACCCGCTCTGCTGCTGACCACAGCGACAGCAAACACCTGCGCACAGTCAGCGGAATTCGCCAGCGCGGACTGCGTCACCGGCCTCAATGAAATTGGCCTGATCTCGGTCAATAATATTGCCGGCAGCCAGCAGGACGTCGAGCATGCCATCGCCGTAAAGGCCGATGAACAAGGCGCATCGTGGTATCGCATCGTACAGATGTACGAGGAGCAGCAGCCGGATAACTGGCGAGTCCAGGCCATTCTTTACGCCTGAGGCGCCTGACGTCCACGCCCCATCGCACGTAGCAGTAAATCCTCCAGCGTCGGCTCATCCAGCCGCATACCGCCGCGCGTGTCGAGCATCATGCGACACCAGGCCTCCGCCAGCGGCGGCGAGGCGTAGCGTAGCATCTGCGCACCGACGCCGAGCATATAAACCCGGCGGGCTATCTCTCTACCCTGCTCTTCCGCAGGCCGCCGTAGCAGCTGGTGCAACTGCCGCCACGTACGGTCGAAATGGCGATTCTGCCCCTTCACCTCTGCGCACTCCGCCGCCAGCAGCTCCAGCGCCGCCGGATGTTTACCGAGTACCCGCATCACGTCCAGACACATGATATTGCCTGAGCCTTCCCAGATACTATTGACCGGCATCTCACGATACAGGCGCGGCAGCTCGCTCTCTTCACAGTAGCCAATCCCGCCCAGCACCTCCATCGCCTCTGCGACGAACGGAATCCCGGATTTGCAGATGGCAAACTTCGCCGCCGGCGTAAATAAGCGTGCCCAGAGGACCTCTCTGGCGTCATCACGGCTATCCCACGCCCGCGCCAGACGGAATAGAAAGGCGGTCTGCCCTTCAAGGCGCAGCGCCATCTGGCCCAGCACCTGACGCATCATCGGCTGATCGACCAGATTCTTACCGAATGCCTGGCGCTGCAGCGCGTGATAGAGCGCCACCGAATAGGCCCGACGCATTAAGGCGTGGCTGCCGAGCGCGCAGTCGAAACGGGTGAGCCCGCCCATTTTGAGGATTTGCCGAACGCCATCGCCCTCTTCACCCACCAGCCAGCCGCAGGCTTCAACGAATTCGACTTCGCTGCTGGCATTCGAGCGGTTGCCGAGCTTATCTTTCAGCCGCTCCAGATGCAGCGCATTGCGCTGACCGTCGGGAAGCAGACGGGGCACGAAAAAGCAGGAGAGACCTTCCGGCGCCTGAGCGAGAACCAGGTGCGCATCGCTTTGCGGAACCGAGAAAAACCATTTGTGACCGACCAGATGATAAAAGCCTTCGGCAGTTTTTTCCGCCCGGGTGGTATTGATCAGGACATCAGATCCCCCCTGCTTTTCCGTCATCCCCATGCCAATTAGCACCCCACGTTTCTGAGCGCCCGGCGCCAGATGCGGATCGTAGCGGTCGCTCAGCAAGGGGGGCAGCCAGTCGCTAAAAGGTGTGGGTAGCGCCTGCTGTAACAGTGGCGTAGCCGCAAAGGTCATGGTGACCGGACACAGCGTCCCCGCTTCCACCTGCGCATGCAGCATAAAGCGGGCGGCGCGCGCGACAAAGGCGCCTGCGCGGGCTTCCTCCTGCCAGGCAAGGTTATGTACCCGGTTGGCACACAGCCCCTGCATCAACAAGTGCCAGGCAGGGTGAAACCGGACATCATCAAGCCGGCTACCGGTCGCATCGTAGCGCAGCAGCTCCGGCGGATTACTGTTCGCCAGTCTCCCCAGCTCCAGCGACTCCGCCGCCCCCAGCTGTTGGCCGATACTGGCCAGTAAATCACTGTCCCATCCGGCCCCTTCGCGCGTTACGGCTTCACGCAGCGCACTATCCGACAGAAATAAATTGCTGTTCATCAGCGGCGCAGGCTGATTGAACACGGTATGCGTTTGCCAGGCCATACTGTCTCCTTGCGTCATTGGCATTACTATTCAGTATGGCTACCCTCACCGGACATCGCCCGCGAGTCCGGTCACAAATAAACCATCTGCCCCTTCGTGAAGCCCATCACAGCCACAAGAATTTTAAATTTCATAATAGGAAATGTATGGAATAGTTTATTCATTTGTAACTTTTTTGCTCATATCAGGATGATTTATGCAGACCGTAACAACCACAATGGGCGCGCATAAACGCGCGCTGATCGCCGGCTCTATCGGCAACTTTATTGAATGGTACGAGTTCGCGGTATATGGCTTCCTGGCGACGGTTATCGCCCGCAACTTCTTTCAGCTTGCAGGGGAAGCGCCGCTGACCGGCCTGATTCTGACCTACGCGTCGTTCGCGATCGCTTTCTTCTTCCGCCCGTTAGGCGCCATTATTTTTGGTCGGATCGGCGATCGTATTGGCCGTAAGCCCACGCTGATTATCGTGCTGGTAATGATGACCCTGGCGACGACAGCCATTGGCCTGGTGCCGGTTTATGCCAGTATCGGGATTGCCGCACCGCTGATTCTGACGGGACTGCGCATTCTTCAGGGCCTGTTTGCCGGCGGTGAGTATGGCGGCGCGGTATCGCTGATGACCGAGTTCGCCCCACGCGGCAAACGCGGGCTGTATGGCGCCTGGCAATCCTTTACCGTGGCATTAGGGCTGCTGGCGGGGGCGGGCATCGTGGCGTTGATTTCAGTCGTTCTGAGCCCGGAGGAGCTGTACGCCTGGGGCTGGCGCCTGCCCTTCTTCCTCGCCATACCGATGGGTGGCGTGGCGCTCTGGCTACGGGTGAAGATGGAAGAGACGCCGGGCTTTCTCCGTCAGCAGAAGCAGCAACAACAGTATCCGCAGCCCACGGCGAACGTCGGCCAGACGCTGAAGGCCATTCTGACCGGCATTGGCCGCCTGATGGTCTGGTCCGCTGCGGGGTACACCTATCTGGTGATTATGCCCGCCTATCTGCAATCCTCGCTGCATACCGGTTTTAATCAGGCATTGCTGATTGCGGTGATCTCCAATATTGGTTTCGCCATGACGATTCTGCCCGCCGGGATACTTAGCGATAAATGGGGACGCCGCAACGTGATGGTGGTTGCCGCCGTGCTGCTGCTCATTCTGGCGCTCCCGCTGCTGAAAATTCTGCAGGCGGAATCCAGCACGCTGCTGGTAAAAGCGCTGGTCGTGTTGGTGGCCGGGGGATTAGTCGGCATGCTGGCGGGCCCAGGACCCGCGATGCTGTCAGAGATGTTCCCGACCAAAGTACGTTACACCGGGCTTGGGCTGGCGTATTCACTGTCGAACGCGATTTTCTCGGGATGCGCAGGGCTGATTATCACCGGTCTGATTAAGCAGACGGGGAACCTCGATATTCCGGCTTATTACGTGATGGCAACGGCGGTGGTGAGTATTTTCGCGCTGATGACGCTGAAGAAAAACGACCATTTGCGGTCGCTGGATGAGTGACAAAATTGCCCGGCGGCGCAAGCTTGCCGGGCCTACGGTTCTGGAGGCCGGGTAAGGCGCAGTCGCCACCCGGCAAACATATCAGCTACGCTGGCGCACCGCTTCAAACAGGCAAATCCCGGTCGCGACAGAAACGTTCAATGAAGAGACGCTGCCCGCCATCGGGATACTGATTAACTCATCGCAATGTTCACGGGTCAGACGACGCATCCCTTCCCCTTCCGCCCCCATGACCAGCGCCATCGGGCCGGTCATTTTGCTCTGGAACAGGGTATGGTCCGCTTCACCCGCGGTGCCGACGATCCAGACATTCTCTTCCTGCAGCAGGCGCATGGTGCGCGCGAGGTTGGTGACGCGGATCAGCGGGACATTTTCCGCCGCGCCGCAGGCCACTTTTTTCGCGGTCGCGTTCAGCTGGGCGGAACGGTCGCGCGGTACAATCACCGCGTGTACTCCGGCGGCATCGGCGCTACGCAGGCAGGCGCCGAGGTTGTGCGGATCGGTGACGCCATCGAGGATCAGCAGGAACGGCTGCTCAAGCGAGGCAAGCAGGTCCGGGAGATCGTTCTCCTGATACTGACGTCCCGGCTTCACCCGGGCAATAATCCCCTGATGCACGGCACCTTCGCTTTTCTCGTCAAGAAACTGACGGTTAGCCACCTGAATCACCACGCCCTGCGCTTCCAGCGCATGGATCAGCGGCAGCAGGCGTTTATCCTCGCGGCCTTTCAGAATATAAACTTCCTGAAAACGCTCTGGAGCGCGCTCGAGCAGGGCCTGCACCGCGTGGATGCCGTAAATCATTTCACTCATTAAAGGTACTCATCTGGGGCGGTATGCGCCGGGTTAATTGGGCCGTGAACCACTTCACTTGCGCCTATTATAACCGACATAGCGTTCAAATCGACTCTTGTCCGATTAAACTGCCCGCCGCCGGGCGTCGCGTTTAACCTAAATGCCGTTTTGCCTCCTGGCGCACCCGGTGCAAAACGTGATGCTTAATCTCGCTGTAGCGCGGGTGTTCCGCCAGGGTTCCGATATCCCGTTCGCGGTCGAAGGGCAGGATAATCTCTTCGACAATTTTTCCCGGTTTCGCTGACATAATCAGAATGCGGTCGGCGAGAAACAGCGCCTCTTCGACATCGTGCGTCACGAACAGCAGCGTGGTGCCGGTCGAAAGCCAGGCCTCGCGCAGCAGCTCCTGCATCATCAGCCGGGTTTGCGCATCCAGCGCGCCGAATGGCTCATCCAGCAGCAGCACCTCCGGGCCGGGTAGCCAGGCGCGCGCCAGCGCCACGCGCTGTTTCATGCCGCCGGAGAGCTGCCAGGGGGCATGATGCTCAAACCCTTTCAGGCCCACGCGCCCCAGCCAGTCCAGCGCCCGCGCGTTGACCTCCTGTTTGCGGTATTTGCCCAGCCGCGGGCCAAAGGTGACGTTATCCAGCACCGACAGCCACGGGAACAGATTCGGCTGCTGGAAAATCATGCCGCGATCCGGCCCCGGCGCGCGTACCGGTTTGCCGCCCGCCGCCACACGCCCCCGGTCCGGTTGGGTAAACCCGGCCACCAGGTTGAGAATGGTAGATTTCCCGCAGCCCGAAGGGCCGAGCAGAACGACAAACTCCCCTTTATTCAGCGACAGGCTGATATCCTCAAGCACCGTGAACGGCTGCGGCCTGGCCGCAAAAGAGAGCGAGACATTTTCCAGCGTGATGGCGCTCATTATTCTTTCCCCGCCCAGGGCACAAACAGGCGCTGTAGCCCCAGCAACAATAAATCCAGCAGATAGCCAATGCCGCCCAGCAGCAGAATGCCAAGCATGACGATGTCGGTACGCAGATAGGAGCTGGCGTTAATCACCATCCAGCCCAGGCCCGAACTGGCCGCCACCATCTCCGCCGCAATCAGCGAGGTCCAGCCGATACCAATTGACAGCCTGACGGTGGTGAAGAGATCGGGGAGCGCATCCGGCAATACCACCCGCAGGAAAATTTGCTTACGCGAAGCGCCGAGGGTTTGCGCCACGCGAATGCGCGAGCGGCCAATCCGCTCGACGGCGGCAGAGGCTCCGACCACCACGCTTAAAAAGGTGGCGATAAATATCAGGAAGAATTTAGAGGCTTCGCCGATCCCCAGCCAGACCACGGCCAGCGGGATCAGGGCGATTTTAGGCAATGGACGCAGGAACTGCACAAACGGGTTTAACACGGCGGCGAGGCCATCCGACAGCCCCATCAGCAGCCCCAGCGGAATGCCGATGATAATTGCGACCGCAAAGGCGCTGAGGGCGCGCGCGAGGCTCACCGCGATATGCTCCCACAGCGGCACCTGACGATAGCCATCCGCCAGCAGCTCTTCGGTGGTGAGGCCGATATCCGTCAGGGAAGGCAGCAGCAGCGGGTCGACCCACTGCCGCGTCGCCGCCACCTGCCAGACGATAAAAAAAACCGCCACCGAGACGATGCTGATAGCGATATGTTGGCTCAATCTCATTGCGCGGCTACCGCCGCTTCGCGGATATAGCGTGAATCAATCGCAGCATCCCAGTTCGCCGGAATATCGCGTTTGCGGATTTCACCAATCCCCGCGAGGAAGCCGGAGGTTTTACTCAGCGCTTTGCCGATCCCGCTATCGGAGGTTTGCGTCCCGTTACCCAGCCATGCCGCCGTCCCTTGTTGGCTCAGCGTGGGGTATTCCAGGCCGCCAAGCGTATTCGCCGCGGTGGTCACCGGGGCACCAACTTCTTTCGCCACGATAGCCGCTGCGCGCTCCGGGTCTTGCTTAAATTCGTCAACCTTTTGCTGGTGAACGCGCAGGAAGGCGGTCACCACCTGGGGATATTGCTCGGCAAAGGCTTTACGCACCACGTAGTTGTTGTAAATCAGGTAGCCATCTTTTTGCAGATCTTTGGTGGCGAAGACCTGGTGTCCGCCGGAGGACTCCAGCTCCTGGGCAAACGGCGCCCAGACGTAGCCGGCATCGATATCGCCGCGCTTCCAGGCCGCGACCATATCGGCCGGACGCAGCGGCAGCAGGGTGATCTTACTGCGATCCAGTTTGTTGACCTCGATAGCGGCTTCCAGGGCGTACTGCGCCGTCGAGTTCGGTGGATAGGCCACGCGCTTGCCTTCGATATCTTTAAGGCTGCTGATGCCCTGTTTGCCAATCAGCCGCTCATAGCTGGCAATGACGCCGGAGACGCCAATAATCTCCACCGGCAGTTTTCTGACAATCCCCGCCGCTGCCGGGCTGGATCCAAAATTAGCAATATCGATCGCATTGCTGGCGAAATAATTTAACGCATCGGCGCCAGAGGCAAACTGCACCCACTTCACTTTACTGTTTAACGCTTTATCCAGAGAGCCGTCGGCCTTCGCCAACATTAATACCTGAGAGCCGCCGCTATAAGCCACCCGGACTTCGGCCGGGGTATCGGCAAAGCTGACATTGACCCATAAACTACCCGCTGCAAGGAATAAGCAGAGAATTTTTTTCATTATATTTACCCTTCGAAAGTTCGGAAATTTCACGCCCGGATAAAGAACCGGACTCAATCATATTCAGTGAGATTTTAACGGGCTTGCCATAATTGCGAACATCGCTCGGCCAGCGCCTGGGCCGGATCGAACGTCAGGTCATTAAACGGCGCCTTCACCGCCGCAAGCGCGACGGGAACCTCGGTGCAGGCCAGAATCAGCTTTTGCGCGCCGCGTGTGAACAGCGCGTTGGCCTGGCGCACCAGCAGCTCGCCCCCCTCTTCCAGCGCACCGCGTTTGACCGCGTAACAGCCGGGGACAAACCAACGGGCCAGCTCCTGCTCCGTCGGTTCAACCACCTCCACCCCCTGCGCCGCTAGCTGGCGCTGATACCAGCCCGCCTCCAGCGTGCCTTGCGTGGCGATAATCCCCACCCGCTGGGGTTTGTCCGCCTGCTGCGCCAGCGCGGCTATTGCCGCATCAACGATGTGCAGAATCGGGGCATCGCTCACCTGACTGAGGGCGTCATACCAGTGATGCGCCGTATTACAAGGGATGGCGATATGGCTGGCCCCGGCCTGATTGAGTTTTTCAATACCATGGATAAGCTGCGGCAGCGGCGATGGCCCGCTTCCCGCCAGCGCCTTTTGTCGGTCCGCGATCTGCGGGACGTTCCACACCACCGAAGGGATCTGCTGCCGATCGTTCTGCGCCGGCGTGGCGTCCAGCAGGCGCCGCTGAAAGTCCAGGGTGGCGAGCGGCCCCATCCCTCCCAGCACACCAAGCAGAAACGGTTTAGTCATGGCGGGTCTGCGCCTCTAACAGCTGGCGGTAGCCGAACAGTCCGGCAGAGCCGCCGGTATGGATAAAGACCACGTTCTCATCCTGACGAAAGTGGCCCTGACGAATCAGATCGATAAGCCCGGCCATCCCTTTCGCGGAGTAGACCGGATCCAGCAGAATGCCCTCGTGGCGTGCCAGCAGCGTCAGCGCTTCCAGCGTTCCCGCGGTGGGCAGACCGTAGCCCTCGCCGACATAATCGCTATTGGCTACCACGGCGCTGCGCGGTAGCTCGCCCGCCACGCCCAGCAGGTTGAGCGTTCTCACCGCCAGATGCCAGACGTTCTCTTCCTGCTTCGCCTTCGGCGCGCGCACGCTGATGCCCAGCACCGGAACGTGGCTGTTGGTCGCCGTAAAGCCCGCCACCAGCCCTGCCTGAGTACCGGTGCTGCCCGTGGCGTGAACCACGTGATCGATGCGCAGGCGTAGCTGAGATGACTGATACAACAGCTCTTCGGCGCAGGCGACATACCCCAGCGCGCCGATAGGGTTAGAGCCGCCGCCGGGGATGATATACGGTGTGTGTCCTTGTTCACGCAGCGTGGCGGCATACTCCTCCATCGCCTGCTGCATATCGCTGCCGCCCGGCAGATGAGCAACGATCTCCCCACCCAGCAGCTCATCCAGCAACACATTGCCGGAGCGTTGATAATCCTCGCCAAAATCCGTCACCCGCTGTTCCAGCAGCGCTTTAGCCTGCAGGCCAAGACGCGCCGCGCCGGCAATGGTCTGACGGACATGGTTAGACTGCGTGGCTCCCTGGGTAATCACCACGTCCGCGTTTTTCGCCAGCGCATCCGCCAGTAAAAATTCCAGCTTGCGGGTTTTATTTCCCCCGCTCGCCAGGCCGGTCGCATCATCGCGCTTTATCCATATTTTTGGCCCGCCTAATAATTTCGACAAATTATCCAGCGGCTCAAGCGGAGTCGGGAAATGACCAAGTGACACACGGGGAAAACGGGCCAGATGCATATAGATTCCTTGCACATAAAAAGGGGGTGATGCGAAAGTAAAATCCACTATACACAGTGAGAAAATATGGCTAATCAAAAAGAATAAATAACGATTGCTGAAAACAGACTAAGCAGGAAACAGGCGGGGAAAGGAACAATATCTATTCTGTTGTGGAATGACTTACGGCAAAAAAGAATAACCCCCTCCGGCTGGAAGGGGTTATATACCCGTCATACTTCGGGCTGTCAGGACGCTGGCGCCAGGCATTTCCCCGGCCACATTGTTATCGATGTGGCCGGAGCTTCCCGGCACCCCAAATGATTGAGGGGCCGGAGGCGCTTACTCAGCGACTTTTTTCTTCGCCGCGCGCTTCGCCTTCGTCGCCGCCGCTATTTTTTGCGTCTTGGCCGACGGTTTTTTCGCGCCCTTCTCTTTCTTCGCTTTCGCTGGTTTCGGTTTGCCCTTATCACCACGGAACGCGCTGTCTGGCTCGAAGTTCACCTGTTTGCCGGCCTGACGGCGACGGCCGGACGGTTTGCCGGCATTATTGCTGGCGCCGTTAGCCTTCTTCGTCTTCTCCCGGGCGGTCTTGCCGACGTTACGCGGTCCACGCTCGCTGGAGATCAGCGAGAAGTCGATTTTACGTTCGTCCATGTTGACCGCTTCCACGCGGACTTCCACGCGATCGCCCAGACGATAAGTCTGGCCGCCCGACTCACCGATCAGACGTTGCCCGACCTGGTCGAAACGATAGTAGTCGTTATCCAGCGAGGAGACGTGCACCAGACCATCGATAAACAGTTCATCGAGACGCACGAAGAAACCAAAGCCGGTCACGCTGGCAATCACACCTTTAAAGACGTTACCCACCTGATCCAGCATAAAGTCACACTTCAGCCAGTCGGAGACTTCGCGGGTAGCTTCGTCGGCACGACGTTCGGTCATCGAACAGTGTGCCCCCAGCTGCAGCATTTCATCCATGCTGTAGTGCCAGCCGCCGGTTTCGGTACTGTTGCCTTTATGGCCCTGCTCTTTCGCCAGCAGGTACTTAATCGCACGGTGCAGCGACAGGTCCGGGTAACGACGAATCGGCGAAGTGAAGTGCGCGTAAGATTGCAGCGCCAGACCAAAGTGGCCGCGGTTTTCCGGGTCGTATATCGCCTGCTTCATCGAACGCAGCAGCATCGTTTGCAGCATTTCATGATCCGGACGATCGGCAATCGAGATCAGCAGCTCAGCGTAATCACGCGGCTCTGGTTTATTGCCGCCAGGCAGCTCCAGCCCCAGCTCCGCCAGTACGGAACGGAATGCGGTAATCGCTTCGGTGCTCGGCTTATCGTGGATACGGAACAGCGCCGGCTCCAGCGCCTTCTCAACGAAGCGTGCGGCGGAGATGTTCGCCAGAATCATGCACTCTTCGATCAGTTTGTGCGCATCGTTACGCTGCGTCTGCTCAATGCGCTCAATACGACGTTCAGCGTTAAAGATAAACTTCGCTTCTTCGCTCTCAAAGGAGATCCCGCCGCGTTCTTCACGGGCGCTATCCAGCACTTTATAAAGCGCATGCAGCTCTTCAATATGCTTCACCAGCGGCGCATAGTGCTCACGTAGCTCCTGGTCACCCTGCAGCATATGCCACACTTTGGTGTAGGTCAGACGCGCGTGTGAGCTCATCACCGCTTCATAGAACTTGTAGCCGGTCAGACGTCCCTTGGACGAAATGGTCATCTCGCAGACCATGCACAGGCGATCGACCTGCGGGTTCAGGGAACATAAGCCGTTGGAGAGGACTTCCGGCAGCATCGGTACGACCTGAGACGGGAAGTAGACCGAAGTACCGCGGCTGCGTGCTTCAGCGTCCAGCGGCGTACCAGGACGGACATAGTAGCTGACGTCGGCAATCGCCACCCACAAACGCCAGCCGCCGCCGCGTTTTTTCTCGCAGTAAACAGCGTCATCAAAGTCGCGTGCATCTTCACCATCGATAGTCACCAGCGGCAGGTCGCGCAAATCCACGCGGCCCGCTTTCGCCTCTTCCGGCACCTGCTCTTTCAGCACCGAAACCTGTTTCTCTACCGCCGGTGGCCAGGTGTAAGGGATTTCATGGGTGCGCAGCGCCATGTCAACCGCCATGCCGGTGCCCATATTGTCACCCAGCACTTCGACGATTTTACCGATCGCTTTAGTGCGTCGGGTCGGGCGTTGGGTCAGCTCCACGACCACTACGAAGCCCATTCGCGCGCCCATCACCTCTTCCGGTGGGATCAGGATGTCAAAGCTCAGACGGCTGTCGTCCGGTACGACAAAGCCCACGCCGGCATCGGTGAAATAGCGGCCGACAATCTGGCTGGTTTTAGGCACCAGAATGCGCACGACGCGCGCTTCGCGGCGGCCTTTACGGTCCGCGCCCAGCGGCTGCGCGAGGATCTGATCGCCATGGATGCACATTTTCATCTGCTCGGAAGAGAGATAAAGGTCATCTTTACGCCCTTCGACGCGCAGGAAGCCATAGCCGTCGCGGTGGCCGATAACGGTGCCTTTGAGCAGGTCGAGACGCTCCGGCAATGCGTAGCACTGGCGGCGGGTAAAGACCAGCTGCCCGTCACGCTCCATGGCGCGCAGGCGGCGTCGCAGCCCCTCGAGTTGTTCTTCTCCTTCGATATTCAGTTCTGTCGCCAGCTCGTCGCGACTGGCCGGTTTTTCACGTTTTGCTAAATGATCGAGGATAAATTCCCGGCTTGGGATTGGATTCGCATACTTTTCAGCTTCGCGTTCCTGGAAAGGATCTTGTGACATGTCGGTTCCTCCGTTGTCATCTCTGATGAGAGTTTATGTCACTCCACCAGTAATAATTTATAAAGCGGTTGATTTTCTTCAACCAAATCAGCCAGCGTGTAGTTATCTAGTTCCTTGAGAAAACTTTGCGCCGCTTCAGCCAGCGCCTTTTTCAGGCGACAGGCGGGTGTAATATGGCAAAATTCGCTGCTGCAGTTGACCAGCGACAGCGGTTCCAGATCGCGGACGACATCGCCAACCCGAATGGTTTTCGCCGGCTTACCCAGGCGAATCCCCCCGTTCTTACCCCGCACGGCCATGACATAGCCAGCACGACTTAACTGATTGATTATTTTTACCATATGATTACGGGAAACGCCGTAAACCTCCGTCACTTCGGAGATACTGGTCATTCTTCCATCCGGCAACGAGGCCATATAAATCAGCGCCCGTAATCCGTAATCAGTGAAACTCGTTAACTGCACATCAACCTCAGGGTAAGGGGGAAAGCGGCATACACTCATCATTCAGGTCACTGCTGCGTTGTGCGATCGGACGCATCCTGAAAGCTTGTGTGTATTAATCCTCGGGTAAGACCGTATTGATACTGTATTGATGATAAACCAGCCAGCGCTCAGGCCGCTAATTTATTTGAAATGGGGCGGGTGAACAGCAAAAACAAGGGGCGCCTTAGCGGCGCCCCAGGAGATGATTATGCGTCAAACGGATCGCGCAGAATCATCGTCTCAGAACGGTCGGGACCGGTAGAGATGATATCAACCGGCACGCCGGTCAGCTCTTCAATGCGCGCGATATAGTTCAGCGCTGCCTGCGGCAGACCGCTGCGCGTTTTCACGCCGAAGGTGGTTTCAGACCAGCCCGGCATGGTTTCATAAATCGGCTCAATGCCTTCCCAGTTGTCAGCAGCCAGCGGAGTGGTCGTCACTTCACGGCCGTCCGGCAGACGGTAGGCAACGCAGAGTTTCACTTCTTTCAGGCCGTCCAGAACATCCAGCTTAGTCAGGCAGAAGCCAGACAGGGAGTTGATCTGCACCGCGCGACGGATCGCAACGATATCCAGCCAGCCGGTACGACGACGACGGCCGGTAGTGGCGCCGAACTCGTTACCCTGCTTGCACAGGAACTCGCCGATATCATCAAACAGTTCAGTCGGGAACGGACCTGCACCGACGCGAGTCGAGTAGGCTTTGATGATTCCCAGAACGTAATCCACGTAACGCGGCCCCAAACCGGAACCGGTCGCCACGCCACCCGCGGTGGTGTTAGACGAGGTCACGTACGGATAGGTACCGTGGTCGATATCCAGCAGCGTCCCCTGCGCGCCTTCGAACATCACGAAGTCGCCGCGCTTACGCGCCTGGTCCAGCAGATCGGAAACATCAACAACCATCGCCGTCAGAATGTCGGCAATCGCCATGACATCATCCAGCACTTTCTGATAGTCAACCGCTTCTGCTTTATAGAAGTTCACCAGCTGGAAGTTGTGATATTCCATCACTTCTTTCAGTTTGACAGCGAAGGTTGCTTTATCAAACAGGTCACCAACGCGCAGACCGCGGCGTGCGACTTTATCTTCGTAAGCAGGGCCGATGCCGCGACCGGTGGTACCGATAGCTTTCGCACCACGTGCTTTTTCACGCGCAACGTCCAGCGCGACATGATAATCGAGGATAAGCGGACAGGCTTCGGACAGCAGCAGACGCTCACGAACAGGGATACCACGGTCTTCCAGACCTTTCATCTCTTTCATCAGCGCAGCCGGAGACAGCACAACACCGTTACCGATGATGCTGGTGACATTCTCGCGAAGAATACCTGATGGAATAAGATGGAGGACGGTTTTTTCACCGTTGATTACGAGAGTATGGCCTGCGTTGTGACCACCCTGGTAGCGCACAACATATTTAGCCCGTTCAGTCAGGAGATCGACGATCTTCCCTTTACCTTCGTCACCCCATTGGGTGCCCAGTACGACGACGTTGTTACCCATTTTTCAAAATCACCGTTTGCTTAAAAATGGATTCTACCATCGCTTTTTCAGAGTTACAGCACTTTTTGCAGGCAATTCCAGGCAAGTCTGACCACTTTTTGATCAAGTCATCGATTTCGTCAACATGTAGTAGATGACAAACCCGGCAACCACAAGACCACCGCCAAAACGGCGTAATAAATTATCCGGCAGCTGGCTCATTGTCGCGACCATCCGACGCCAGGCGCGCGGATAAAGCAGCGGCCCGAGCCCTTCGAGTACTAAAACCAGCGCCAGTGCCAGCCAGATTGTTGCGTTCATTATTGACCCTTAGAAAGAAAGCGTCCCCACCCACAAGAGGCATCGACGGGAGAGCAATGCGGAAACAGACCTTTTGCGGCATTGTCCGGTATTTCACGTTCATTATGAACTGGTATCGTACAAAAAAGCCCATAACTTATTGTGTTACAAGTTATTTATAAACCCGCACCTATAAAAAAGGCGCCTTTCTCAAGGCGCCTTTTTACTCACAATATAACTTACTTGCGAACCGAATCCGGCGATTTCATATAGCGGAAGAAATCGCTGTCCGGGCTGAGAACCATCACGTCCTGATTGCTCTGGAAGCTATTCTCATAGGCGCGCAGACTACGGATAAAGGCATAGAAGCCCGGATCCTGGCTAAACGCATCGGCAAACAGCTTCGCGGCATCCGCATCACCTTCACCACGCATGATACGGCCCTGACGTTCCGCTTCAGCCAGCGTTTTGGTGACTTCATAGTCCGCCGTTGCGCGCAGCTTCTCAGCCTCTTCCTGGCCCTGTGAACGATGGCGACGGGCAACCGCTTCACGTTCGGCGCGCATACGGTTGTAAATCGCTTCGGACACTTCAGCCGGCAGGTTGATCTGCTTGATGCGTACGTCGACAACTTCAATACCCAGCGCCGCCATACTGTTCGGGTTAATAACCGGCACCTTACCGTTGGTTTCTGCCGATACGCGCTCCGCCGCTTTAGCGATAGCATCGTCGGCCGCCGGCGTACTGACTTCGTCTTCTGTGCCCGCTGAACCGGAGTTCAACGCATCACGCACTTCCAGCGTCAGACGACCGCGGGAATCGGTCACGATATCCTTCACGTCCAGGCGACCAATTTCAGAACGCAGACGGTCAGAGAACTTACGCTTCAGCAGTACTTCGGCCTGGGAGACGTCGCCGCCGCCGGTTGCCAGGTAGTAGCGGCTGAAGTCGCTGATACGCCATTTGATGTAGGAGTCAACGATCAGGTCTTTCTTCTCTTTGGTGACAAAGCGATCGGCCTGGTTGTCCATGGTCTGAATGCGCGCATCCAGCGTTTTCACTGATTCAATAAACGGGAGCTTGAAGTGCAGACCCGGAGAATAGACCAGCGGTTTGTTTTCACTATCGCGGAGAACTTTACCAAAGCGCAGCGTAATCCCACGCTCGCCTTCTTTGACGACAAAGATCGACATGTAAAGCACTACCAGCACGATGACAATTATCGCAATAACAGATTTACGCATCGTTATTCCCCCTGACGCTGGTAGTCGTTACGCTGCGCGTTAGCGCGGCGTTGGTCCATAATGTTGCCGTCCGTGGTGGTCGGCGTGGTGCTGGCACTGCTTGAGCTGGATGCAGGCGGCAGACGCAGCAGATCGCTCGCGCCACTGCTACCGCTCTTTGCCGCCGGGGCTCCGGCGCCTTTCAGCATCTGGTCCAGAGGCAGAACCATCAGATTGCCACCCTTATCGTTCACCAGCACTTTACGGGTATGGCTCAGCACTTTTTCCATGCTTTCGATATACAGACGTTCACGGGTGATTTCCGGTGCAGCTTTATACTCAGGCAGAATCTTCGCAAAGCGCGCAACTTCACCCTGCGCTTCAAGAACGGTCTGAGTTTTGTACGCACGCGCCTCTTCAAGGATACGCTGCGCCTGACCATTGGCTCGCGGCTGAACTTCGTTGGTATAAGCTTCGGCTTCACGGATGTATTGCTGCTCGTTCTCACGCGCCGCAATTGCATCATCAAATGCCGCCTTCACTTCTTCCGGCGGACGCGCCGTCTGGAAGTTGACGTCCAGCAGGGTGATCCCCATGTTGTACGGACGAATCGTCTCTTCCAGCTCACGCTGGGTATCGCTACGAATAACGGTACGACCTTCGGTCAAAATGCGGTCCATCGTGTACTTGCCGATCACGCCGCGCAGGGCGCTGTCGGTGGCCTGACGCAGGCTATCGTCCGCGCTGGCCACGCTAAACAGGTAGCGCTCAGGATCGGTCACACGATACTGGACGTTCATCTCAACGCGCACGACGTTTTCATCGGACGTCAGCATGACGCCAGAAGCCGCCAGTTCACGTACCGACTCAACGTTAACGGCCTGAACGTTATCGATAAAGGTTGGCTTCCAGTTAAGACCAGGCTCAACCAGATGGCTGAATTTACCAAAGCGAGTGACCACACCACGTTCAGCTTCCTTGATGGTATAGAAACCGCTGGCAGCCCAGATAATAACCGCGGCAGCCGCCACGATGCCGACAATGCGTCCGCCCATCGGGCCGCGTGGTCCCTGAGAGCTGCTACCGCTCCCCTGGCCCCCTTTGCCGCCACCGAGACCGCCAAGTTTTTTACTTAACTTGCGGAAGATATCATCCAGATCGGGCGGCCCCTGCTCGCGACCACCTTTATTGCCATTTCCCCCGGAGTTGCCGCCTTGGTTATTGCTGCTCCCCCACGGGTCGCGGTCCTGTCCGTTATTACCGGGCTGATTCCACGCCATGTATATGCTCCATATTTGTTTTTGATATCCCCACAGGGGTTAATATCTTCAGGCAAGCTGCAAGGTCAAATCACGTAATCAACCAGCGCTGGCTCTTGTTTACAGAGGCGACGCCAGTCAACGATCGGCATGCGCACCTGCAGACCCACGCTGCCGTCATCCTCCAGCCACTCTTTTTCTATCGCCTGAAGCTGATAGAACCGACTTCTCAGTCGCCCTTCCTGTGGCGGTAAACGCAACGTGTGCTGCGCTACTTCACCGGAAAGCCGTTCCGTCAAAGCCTGAAAAAGCAGTGGTACGCCAACCCCGGTCTGGGCGGAGAGCCAGACCCGAATCGGTTTATTCTCTTCATCTCTATCGATACGCGGTTCAAAATCATCCAGCATGTCGATTTTGTTCATCACCAGCAGCATCGGGATCTCATCGGCCTCAATTTCCGCGAGGACCGTATTGACTGCATCAATGTTTTCCTGCACCCGAACATCGGCTGCATCAATCACGTGCAGCAGCAGCGTCGCCTGACGCGTCTCCTGCAAAGTGGCTTTAAACGCCGCGACCAGGTCGTGCGGCAGATGGCGAATAAAGCCCACGGTATCCGCAAGCACGGTCTCGCCGACATCGGTAACATCAATGCGGCGCAGCGTCGGATCCAGCGTCGCGAACAGCTGGTTCGCAGCGTAGACCTCGGCTTCCGTTATCTGGTTAAACAGCGTTGATTTTCCGGCGTTGGTGTACCCCACCAGCGAGACGGTTGGAATATCGGCTTTGGCTCGTGACCGCCGTCCTTGCTCACGCTGTTTTGACACTTTCTCCAGTCGCGACAGGATCTGCATTATCCGATTGCGCAGGAGTCGACGGTCAGTTTCGAGCTGGGTTTCACCCGGGCCGCGCAAACCAATCCCGCCTTTCTGTCTTTCAAGGTGGGTCCAGCCGCGAACCAGGCGCGTGGCCATATGGCGCAGCTGTGCCAGCTCAACCTGCAGTTTCCCTTCATGGGTACGCGCGCGCTGGGCAAAAATATCTAAGATAAGACCTGTGCGATCGATAACCCGGCATTCGCATAAGCGTTCCAGATTTCGTTCCTGAGCCGGGCTCAGGGCATGATCGAACAGCACGACTGACGCGCCGGTCGCTTTTACGGCTTCCGCAATTTCGACAGCCTTACCTTCACCAACAAAATATTTTGGGTGCGGTGCTTTACGGCTACCGGTAATCACCTGCATTGCTTCGACACCGGCAGAGGAGACCAGGGATTCAAACTCCTGAAGGTCTTCCATATCTTTGTCTTGCGAAAAATAGATGTGTACCAGCACCGCCTGCTCACCGGCATCATAACGGTCAAACAAGCGTAAACCCCTTATAAAATACCAGCGGGGAACACAGTTACCCGTTGTCTTTCAGGCCGCATGGACGTTGGCTTTCTTGCCCGACTCTGGCCGGGCCGCCACACGCGTCGTTCAAATCTGCCCCTGGCAAATTTGTTATTCACCCCAGTCATCTACTTACGCAAATGGCTGGGGAGTCACTACGCGCCGCCTTTCTGCAACCTGAAACGCATCGAATAAACCTGGCTCCCCGGCATGGAAAAACAGCATCAACCTTATTCGGTGTCTTCGCTGTCTTGCTGCGGCGCAGATGAACCCTGCGCGCTACCACCGTGGTGATAGTTGCTTGTACCGCCGCCAGCATTATTGCTGTGGTGAGACACCGGGCGAGACGGGACAACAGTAGAAATTGCGTGCTTGTAGACCATCTGGCTGACCGTGTTTTTCAACAGGATCACGAACTGATCGAAAGACTCAATTTGCCCTTGCAGCTTAATACCATTCACCAAATAAATAGAAACCGGAACGCGTTCCCGACGCAAAGCGTTCAGGAACGGATCTTGTAAAGATTGCCCCTTAGCCATTCTCTCTTTTCCTTATATGTATGCTTGTTTTGTACTCAGAACCTTACGATTCTTAAAAAAAATTACGCACGATACCGTTTAATTGTACACGTTCAGTCCTGGCTCGCACCAACTACCTGTAATACTTTGTTGAGCGCCTGTTCAGGATGTTCACTATCTAACCAGTGAATATCTTCCCAGCCACGTAACCAGGTCATCTGACGTTTCGCTAACTGTCTCGTGGCGCAAACACCTCGATAAACCATTTCATCATACGGGATCTCGCCATCAAGATATGACCACATCTGGCGGTATCCGACACAACGAATGGAAGGCATATCCGTATGCAAATCTCCGCGGGCAAAAAGCGCCCGTACTTCTGCTTCAAAACCCGAAGCTAACATCTGATGAAAACGCTGCTCTATGCGTTGATGGAGCAGTTCACGGCTCGCCGGGGCGATGGCGAACTGATGCACCTGGTACGGCAGAGCGTCTCCTGACGTTTGCGTCAGTTCCGTTAAAGTTTTACCCGAAATGAAAAAAACTTCCAGTGCCCGGGAAAGTCTTTGCGGATCATTTGGATGAATACGCGCGGCGGCAACGGGATCGATCTCCTGTAGCTGCCGGTGCAACGCGTGCCACCCCTGCTCTGCTGCCTGCTGCTCAATTTTAGCCCTGACCTGTGGATCCGCCGACGGTAACGGCGACAATCCTTCCAGCAACGCTTTGAAATACAACATTGTTCCGCCAACCAGTAGCGGAATACGCCCGGCTGCGACGATCTCCGCCATTTCAGCCAGCGCATCGCGGCGAAAATCCGCCGCGGAATAAGCCTCTGCCGGATCGCGAATATCCAGCAGCCGATGCGGCGCAGCGCTCAGCTCCGCGGCATCTGGCTTGGCAGTGCCAATGTCCATTCCTCGATAGATAAGGGCGGAATCAACACTAATCAACTCTACCGGTAAAATTTTACGCAAAGCAATCGCTAAGGCGGTTTTACCGGAGGCCGTCGGGCCCATTAAAAATATTGCCTTAGGCAGGCTCGCCGTGGTGGTATCACTCATCTTTCAGGGCAGTCATCGCCGAATGTAAATCAACAGGTTGTAACAGACCACCCGGCGGCGCTTTTACCAGCTGCGGGCACAAACGTTCAACGTCGGCCAGCACGGTAATCGCCTGCGCCATATTCCACTGCGCATGTTCGCTCGCCAGATTACGCGCAATCCACTGCGCGATGTTGCCGACGTCGAATGCCTTTTGCTGCGCCAGGTAGCCTATCAGTTCAGGAATCAAGATTTGTAAATTTTGTTGTCTTAAGGGTAAAGGCACGGCGCGAACCGTCAAATGTTGCGCGTCAGACTGCAGATCGATACCCAGTAACGCCAGCGCCGACTGCGCTTTATCCAGCGCCGCTTTCTCCGCGGCGGACGCTTTCAGCCGCAGCGGGATCAGCAGCGGCTGAGCGCACACCGGCTCAACCTCCGGCGTCAGCTGCGCCTGCCGTAGCCAGCGTTCAGCAACCGGCAACGACAGCAGCGCCAGCTTGCCGTCTCGCTCCAGCAGGGCGCAATCACCAGCCACGATAGTCAGTACGCGGCCAAAGCTTTGGCTGTGCCCGGAGAGGCCGTCCGCTGCAGGCGCCGGCGCGCTGCTTTTGCGTTCCACCGCCGGTGTTTCCAGCAGCTGGCGATAGAGCGCCCCCTGCTGTTTCTGATAGCCGGGCTGCGCATGCGGCCAGCTGGCTGCGCCCGCAGCCGCGGCTCCCGGCGACGGGCGCGGCGCCTCGCTGCTATAGCGTGGTGCGGCGGGCTCACGAGCCGCCGCCGGCTGGGCAAAGTGGTTGCCGCCCGCCGCCACCCGGTTTTCCGGGACCGTCGGGCGCACCGGCTCAGCTTCGTGTTCTTCTGCCAGCGGGGCGTTAAGCTGCTGCTGGAGCACGCTCAATACGCCCTGATAGATAAAATCATGCACCAGACGCGACTGGTGGAAACGGACTTCATGCTTCGCCGGGTGGACGTTAACATCCACCTGGTGCGGATCGATCTCCAGGTAAAGCACAAATGCCGGCTGCTGGTCGGCCCCCAGCTTATCTTCGCAGGCCTGACGAATCGCATGATTGATTAAACGATCGCGCATCATGCGGCCATTGACGTAGCAATACTGAATTTCCGCCAGCGTCGGGTTGGTATGTAAAGGATCGGCCACCCAGCCGCGCAGAGTCAGATCGCCATGCTGCCACTCGATCGCCAGGGCATGTTCGAGAAACGGCATGCCGCAGATCGCGCCCAGCCGCCGTTCGCGCTGGCCGCCCTCAGGCACCGCACGATACTGGCGCACCGCTTTGCCGTTATGGCTGAGGTTAATGGTGACGTCAAAACGCGCCAGCGCAATGCGTCTGACAATTTCATCGATGTGACCAAACTCGGTCTTTTCGGTGCGCATAAACTTGCGTCGCGCCGGGGTATTGTAAAACAGATCCAGCACTTCCAGCGTGGTACCAACCGGATGCGCCGCCGGTTTGACGGTCACCTCCTGATCGCGCCCCTCGGCGTAGGCCTGCCAGGCCTCCTGCTGCTCCGCTGTGCGGGAAGTCAGCGTCAGTCGGGCAACCGAGCTGATGCTGGCCAGCGCCTCGCCGCGAAAACCGAGGCTGATAATCGCTTCCAGGTCATCGAGCGTGGCAATTTTACTGGTGGCATGACGGGCCAGCGCCAGCGCCAGCTCGTCCTTTTTGATCCCGCAGCCGTTATCGCGAATGCGGATAAGCTTTGCGCCACCGCGCTCAATATCAATATCAATGCGCGTCGCGCCAGCGTCGAGACTGTTTTCGACCAGCTCCTTCACCACCGACGCCGGACGTTCCACCACCTCACCTGCGGCAATCTGGTTGGCGAGCTGCGGCGGTAGAACCTGAATCGGCATGACTGACTCCTTAATTGATCAACGTCCTGCCAGGCGAAGTGGCGCTGGCGGTTTGGGCTGTCTCTCCGCGCGGTGCCGACTGAAGCGGATGTTGCATAAAGTAGTTACGCAGGCCGTTATAAATGGCTTCGGCAATCTGCTGCTGATAATTGTCGCTGCCCAACAGGCGCTCTTCCCCGGTGTTGCTGATAAAACCGGTTTCCACCAGGATCGACGGGATATCCGGCGAGCGCAATACGCCAAGGCTGGCATGCTCAGGACGGCGTTTATGCAGATCGCCTACCCGCTGCAGCTGGCTTAATACGTTGGTTGCCACATCATAGCCAACGCGCTGGGAATGGCCGAACTGTAAATCCAGTACCGCCTGGCTGAGGTAGGGATCGGACTGGCTGTTCGCCAGCACATCGCCCGCCCCGCCAAGCAGTTCAGACTGCTTCTCATGCTGCTCGAGCCAGCCGGCCATCTCGCTGTTCGCGCGACGGTTGGAGAGCACCCATACCGACGCGCCGGTAGCATCGCGATTCGGTGCCGCATCGGCATGAATGGATACCAGGAAGTTAGCGTTCTGCTTACGCGCCACGTCCGAACGCCCCATCACCGAAATAAAGTAATCCCCATCGCGGGTCAATACGGGCTTAAAGAGTGGATCGGCATTTAACAGCGCGCGCAGTTTGCGGGCAATAGCAATCGTGACATTCTTCTCTTTGGTGCCGTTCGGTCCAATCGCACCGGGATCCTGCCCACCGTGACCGGCATCAATGGCGATAATCACCTTATCATCCGACGCCACCGCACGGCTCACCGGGCGCGTCACGCTCTGGCTGCTGGTCATCGCCGTTTGTCGCTCGCTGCCCGACGATTTGAACGGATTCCGTGCGGGCTCGGCCGGGCGTACAGGCTGCAGCGGGGCTTCGACCCGTTTAGCTACTACCGGCGGCGGCGGAGGTGGCGGAGGCGGCGCATCGGCATTAATCGTGAAAACCACGGTGTAGTTTGAGCCATTCTGCTGCTTCACCGCGCGGGTTTTACCATCTTCCGTCAGGTCCACCAGCAGGCGCAGAGTCTGAGTATCCTGCGGCGTTCCCGCCCGAATGCTTTTCACCAGGTTGTTGCCGCTAAACTGCAGCGGTAGCCCCTGAAGCACACCGCTCTGCTTAATATCCAGCGCCACGGTACGCTTGCCCTGTGGACTGAACGAATATTCTGGATCGCCGATAAAGCTAATCGTAATACGGGCCTGCTGATCTCCATTTGCGACCTGGATATCGGATAAACTTGCCGCAGTGGCCTGAATGCTAAACAGCATCAGCGTCGCGGCCAGCCAACTGGTTATGCGATAGATCATCCCGTTATCCTTCAGGCTAAACGCGTCAATATAGACTCACCCAATGCAGAGACCGCCGTTACGCGCGCCTCACGCCCTTGTGCCTGATAGGCAAGATGGATTTCGACATCCGGCTCAGGCAATACACCCGCACCTTGTTGGGGCCACTCCACCAGGCAGATGGCATCGTTAGCAAAATAATCACGGATCCCCATAAATTCGAGTTCTTCAGGGTCCGCCAGACGATACAGGTCAAAGTGGTACACCATCAGATTGTCGAGCGTGTAGGGCTCCACCAGCGTATAGGTCGGGCTTTTGACATTCCCGCGATGGCCGAGCGCGTGTAAAAAGCCGCGGCTGAAGGTCGTTTTCCCCGCCCCTAAATCGCCATACAGATAGATAACCGTCGCGCCAGTACAGGCCTGCGCAATACGGTCACCAAGGTCTAAAGTTGCCTGCTCATCGGCTAAAGGAATCACTCGGTTCATCATGGTTCAGGTCAATCACATCCGGGTTAACAACACGCCTGAGCGTGGAAAAGAGATCGGTCGCCAGCATCCCGCGGCTGCCATAGCGGGCAGCCAGTCGGTCAGCGGCTTCGCCATGCGCCACGCAGCCGGCGCAGGCAGCATCATACGGCGTCAGCCGTTGTCCTGACAGTGCGGCGATAATACCGGTCAGTACATCGCCCATTCCGCCGCTGGCCATCCCGGCGTTGCCGGCATCGATAATAGCCATCTCGCCTGCTTCGCTGGCCACCACCGTGCCCGCGCCTTTCAGCACCACCACGCCTCCGTAACGTTTTACCAGACGTTGCGCAGAAAGTAAGCGATCGCTTTCAATTTCTGCTACGTTACAGTTCAGCATACGGGCGGCTTCACCGGGGTGCGGCGTCAACACACGATTGTGACGTTTATCGGGATTGATTGCCAGCAGGTTCAACGCATCCGCATCCCATACCATCGGCTTGCGGCAATCCCACACCTGGCGCAGGGCCTGGGCTCCCCATTCGTTTTGCCCAAGGCCGGGGCCAATCGCCACCACATCGGCCCATTGCAGGCTGTCATCAATACTTTGCGTGGTCAGCTCGTGGACCATTAATTCAGGCCTGGCGGCGACGACAGGGGCAATGTTTTCTTTGTGAGTGAGCACTCGCACCAAACCCGCCCCCGCCCGTAACGCCGCTTCACCGGCCATGCGGATAGCGCCAGCGGTACCGCGATCGCCACCGATAATCACCAGCTTCCCGTGATCGCCTTTATGCGACGTCGGACGTCTTGGCGGGAGCCAGTCGGCCAGCTGTGACGCATCGAATCGCCGCAGCGGCACCGTCTGCGCAGCCAACCAGCTTTCGAGTCCCAGCGCGTGGTAGTGCAGACGGCCAACCACATCCCGGGCTTTGCCCGTCAGCAGCCCGGGCTTGAGGCCAATAAAGGTGATCGTGCAGGCCGCATCTATCACCGCCCCGGGGGTGGTCCCGGTTTGCGCATTGAGTCCCGAGGGGATATCCAGCGCCACAACCGGCGCAGGATGCGCATTCGCTCGCTGGATTAAGGTCGCGATGTTCTCCCGCGGAGCGCTATGCAGCCCGGTGCCAAGAAGCCCGTCGATAATGAGAGAAATATCCTGTGGCCAGGGAATATCTGCGGCGTGGATGGTTCCACCGGCGTTCAGCCACGCATCACGGGCGGCGCTGGCTTCTTCCGGCAGCGGTTTCTCGCTCTCGAGGGCCAGCAGCGTGACCGCGATGCCGTCGGCCTGCGCCAGGCGCGCCACCACGTAGCCATCACCACCGTTATTGCCATGACCACAGAGGATCAGCCAGTGTTTGCTGGCAGGGTAGTCGGCTCGCGCCCGCTGAAAAGCCGCTTCCCCGGCCCGCATCATCAGCTCAAACAGCGTCAGCCCCAGACTGTCCGCCGCCGCTTTTTCCGCGCGCCGCAGCGCATCTGCAGGCCAGATGAAGTGTGGTATACTCACAGGGTTTTTCGTCATCGTATGGTCCATCATGTCTCAGCCCCTCGATCTCAATAAGTTAGCGCAGCAAATCAAGCAGTGGGGCACTGAACTGGGGTTCCAGCAGGTCGGGATTACCGATACCGATCTCAGCGCCAGCGAACCTAAACTGCAGGCATGGCTGGATAAACAATACCACGGCGAGATGGAATGGATGGCGCGTCACGGAATGATGCGCGCCCGTCCCCATGAGCTTCAGCCCGGTACGTTACGCGTGATCAGCGTGCGGATGAACTATCTTCCCGCCAACGCCGCTTTTGCCCGCACCCTGAAAGATCCCTCGCTGGGTTACGTCAGCCGCTACGCCCTCGGGCGTGATTATCATAAGCTATTGCGTAACCGCCTGAAAAAACTCGGAGAGATGATTCAGGAACAGTGTGCTTCGCTCAATTTTAGACCGTTTGTCGATTCTGCGCCCATTCTGGAGCGCCCTTTGGCGGAAAAAGCCGGGCTTGGCTGGACCGGCAAGCACTCGCTTATTCTCAACCGCGATGCCGGATCGTTCTTTTTTCTCGGCGAACTGCTCGTTGATATTCCGCTCCCTATCGACAGCCCGGTGACGGAAGAGTGCGGCCGTTGCGTGGCCTGCATGACTATCTGCCCCACCGGCGCGATCGTCGAACCCTATACCGTGGATGCCCGTCGCTGTATCTCTTATCTGACCATTGAGCTGGAAGGCGCCATTCCCGAGGCGTTTCGCCCGCTTATCGGCAACCGCATCTACGGCTGCGATGACTGCCAGCTGATTTGCCCGTGGAACCGCTTCTCGCAGTTAACGGACGAAACGGATTTCAGCCCTCGCAAAGCGCTGCATGCGCCGCCGCTGATAGAACTGTTTGCCTGGAGCGAAGCGCATTTTCTGAAGGTGACAGAGGGTTCTGCCATTCGCCGGATTGGCCATCTGCGCTGGCTACGGAATATTGCCGTTGCATTGGGCAATGCGCCCTGGGATGAAGCGCATCTGATGGCACTGGAAAGTCGCCGAGGTGAGCACCCACTACTCGATGAACACATTGAGTGGGCGGTCGCGCAACAAATTGAGAAACGTAATGCCAACGTCATTGAAGTGCAGTTGCCGAAGAAACAGCGTCTGGTCCGGGTGATTGAGAAAGGGTTACCGAGGGATGCCTGATTCATTCACAGGCTGTGAATAAAAACAAAAATACATTGCGTTTCAACACGCAGACGTTCGTCAAGTGATCGGATTAACACTTTGAAATGAAATTTATTTATTAAATATCAGATAGATAGAGAGATATCATTCAAGAAGTGAAGTTTTTCGACGTCAGGCGGCGAGCGTTTAACCTGTGGATAACTCTGTTTACAGTATTTTTCTTGCGACGGCGGAAAGCATCCCCGGTGCGATTTTGCACTGTGGATAAACCGGAGATGAGAAGAAATTTTGGAGCGGGAAACGAGACTCGAACTCGCGACCCCGACCTTGGCAAGGTCGTGCTCTACCAACTGAGCTATTCCCGCTTGGGTATGGTGACTTTCAAATTTTGGAGCGGGAAACGAGACTCGAACTCGCGACCCCGACCTTGGCAAGGTCGTGCTCTACCAACTGAGCTATTCCCGCTTGGGTATGGTGCTTTCAAATTTTGGAGCGGGAAACGAGACTCGAACTCGCGACCCCGACCTTGGCAAGGTCGTGCTCTACCAACTGAGCTATTCCCGCGTACTTCTTGCCATATTTCTATGGCGCCGTGATGTGCATTTCTGCTTCGTCACGGGAGGCGCATTATACGAGAATTCGATTTACCTGCAACCCCCCTGCGAACACTTTTTTGTGTTTTTTGTCTGAATGGACATTTTATCGCCAGGCACACCGCCAAATTGTACAAATAAGCATCGGACAAGGCAAAATAACTTTTTCCAACCGTGCTAAAGGCGCAAAATCGCTCAGATTTCCGGGTCGCGATACCCGCTAACGGTCAACAACCATGACAAACAGGGAAATTCAGATGACAAGAGCGCTTTCCGTCCTGCTGCTGACCACGCTGCTTGCTGCAGGGACAGCATCTGCGACGACGCTGCATTTCGGCACCACGACGGCCAATCCGCCCTTTGAAACCGTGAATGCGAAAAACCAGCCCTCGGGGTTTGATATCGATCTGGCCAAAGCGCTGTGCAAACAGATGCAGGCCGAATGCAAATTTACCCCTCAGGACTTCAATACGCTGATTCCCGCGCTGCGCTTTAAAAAATTCGATGCCATCATTGCCGGTATTGAAGTCATTCCCATGCGCGAAAAGCAGGTTGCCTTTACCCAGCCCTATCGTCAAACGCTCTCCGGCGTGGTGGTGACGACAAAAGGGGCCGCCCACCGCTTCGCCGATCTGAAGGGCAAGAAGCTCGGCGTCGTTAAAGGCACCGTCCACCAGCGTTATTTGCACGATAAACAAAAAGGGGTCAACGTCATCGAGTATGACAATGACGCCAGCGCTCTGGCCGCGCTGAAAGAGGGGAACGTGAATGCCGTGATGGGCGACCAGACAACCCTCGACCCGTGGCTGCAGGAGAATCCTGACTACGCCATGATGGATGAGCGAGCGACCGACCCGAAATATTACGGCAAGCAATATGCCATTGCGCTACGTAAAGACGATCCGGAGCTGCTCAATGCCATGAATGCCGCGCTGGAGGTGGTTAAGGCGTCGCCTGACTTCCAGGCGATGGAACAGAAGTGGTTTAAATAAGATAGCAACGCCGGGGCCAGCTGACCCCGGCGCCGGCATTACAGCTTGATAAAGTTCTCGCGATAGTAAGCCAGTTCCGCTACCGACTCGCGAATATCATCCATCGCCTGATGGGTACCCTGCTTTTTAAAACCATCAAGGATTTCCGGCTTCCAGCGGCGCGCCAGCTCTTTCAGCGTGCTGACGTCGAGGTAGCGGTAGTGGAAATAAGCTTCCAGCTCAGGCATATATTTGAACAGGAAACGGCGATCCTGACCAATGCTGTTGCCGCAGATCGGTGATTTGCCCGCCGGCACCCACTGTTTAAGAAATTCGAGGGTGGCCAGTTCCGCTTCGCGATCGCCCAGGGTGCTGGCCTTAACGCGTTCGACCAGCCCGCTCCCGGTATGGGTGCGCACGTTCCACTCATCCATCAGCGCCAGCTGCGCATCGGACTGGTGAACCGCAATCGTCGGCCCTTCCGCCAGAATATTCAGGTGCGCATCGGTCACCAGAGTGGCGATTTCAATAATGCGATCGCGCTCAGGATCCAGCCCGGTCATTTCGAGATCGATCCAAATCAGGTTGTTTTCATCTGCACTCATGCTATTTTCCACCCATAATTTTACAATTCTGGCCCGTAAAGCTTCAGGATGCAGGCAAAGCAACGTACCAGCATCTTGCAAGATGACGGGTCGATATTCATCTTAGATAGCGTGTATCATAGAGGTTTTGCCCACTTAGGGCGACCAGGAGCCAGTCCGATTGAGTAAAAATAAACTCTCCAAAGGCCAACAGCGCCGCGTGAAGGCCAACCACCAGCGCCGCCTGAAAACGACTTCGGAGAAGGCCGATTACGATGACAACCTGTTTGGTGAAACCTCTGAAGGGATCGTCATCAGCCGCTTTGGCATGCATGCCGATGTCGAATCCGCCGACGGTAGCGTTCACCGCTGCAACATTCGCCGCACAATCCGTTCGCTGGTTACCGGCGATCGCGTCGTCTGGAGACCAGGTAAAGATGCCGCCGACGGCGTCAATGTGAAAGGGATCGTCGAAGCGGTACATGACCGCACCTCCGTCCTGACCCGTCCAGACTTTTACGATGGCGTCAAACCCATCGCCGCCAATATCGATCAAATCGTCATTGTTTCCGCGATCCTGCCCGAACTGTCTCTGAACATTATCGACCGCTATCTGGTCGCCTGCGAGACGCTGGACGTTGAACCGCTGATTGTGCTCAATAAGACCGATCTGCTGGATGCCGACGGCATGGCCTTCGTGAACGAGCAGATGGATATCTACCGCGGCATCGGCTATCGCGTGCTGATGGTTTCCAGCCGTACTCAGGATGGCCTCAAGCCGCTTGAGGAAGCGCTCACTGACCGTATCAGTATCTTTGCCGGGCAGTCCGGGGTAGGGAAATCCAGCCTGCTGAATGCGCTGCTGGGTCTGCATGAGGATCAGATCCTGACCAATGACGTGTCTGACAACTCGGGACTTGGCCAGCACACCACCACCGCCGCGCGCCTCTATCACTTCCCGCACGGCGGCGATGTCATTGACTCCCCCGGCGTTCGCGAATTCGGTCTGTGGCACCTGGAGGCGGAACAAATTACCCACGGCTTTGTCGAATTCCATGATTATTTAGGCCGTTGTAAATATCGCGACTGCAAGCACGATACCGATCCGGGCTGCGCCATTCGTGAAGCGGTAGAAAATGGCCACATCGCCGAGAGCCGTTTTGCAAACTATCACCGCATTCTGGAAAGCATGACTCAGGTACAGGTAAAAACGCGTAAAAGCTTTTCATCATCCGATGACTGACATTTAAGCTGAGCATCGTTAGAATCGTCCCCTTTTTTCAGGACCCCGCACGTTGACGGGGTCAGGAACGACAAATCATGGCCTGGAGGCTACCTTGTTAAACGATCTTAAACTTTCACTGCAATACATTCTGCCTAAACTGTGGCTCACCCGCCTCGCAGGCTGGGGTGCGAGCAAACGAGCGGGTTGGCTGACAAAGCTGGTCATCGATCTGTTCGTGAAATGCTACAAGGTCGATATGAAAGAGGCGCAAAAGCCTGATACCGCCAGCTACCGCACCTTTAACGATTTCTTCGTGCGCCCGCTGCGCGAAGACGCCCGTCCGCTGAATACCGACCCTAACGTGCTGGTCATGCCTGCCGATGGCGTAATCAGCCAGCTGGGCGCCATCGAAGACGACAAAATTTTGCAGGCCAAAGGCCACAACTACACGCTGGAAGCGCTGCTGGCAGGGAACTACCAGATGGCCGATCTGTTCCGCAACGGCACCTTCGCCACCACCTACCTGTCGCCGCGTGACTATCACCGTGTACACATGCCGTGCAACGGTATCCTGCGTGAAATGATCTACGTCCCGGGGGATCTGTTCTCCGTTAACCACCTGACCGCACAGAACGTTCCGAATCTGTTTGCCCGTAACGAGCGCGTTATCTGCCTGTTTGATACTGAATTTGGCCCGATGGTGCAAATTCTGGTGGGGGCCACGATTGTTGGCAGCATTGAAACCGTCTGGTCCGGTACGGTGACCCCGCCACGGGAAGGCGTTATCAAACGCTGGACCTGGCCGGCGGGCGACAGCGAAGGTTCCGTCGCGCTGCTGAAGGGCCAGGAGATGGGCCGCTTTAAGCTCGGTTCTACGGTAATCAACCTGTTTGCTCCGGGTAAAGTAAAGCTGGTTGAACAGCTGCAAAGCCTCTCCGCCACCCGACTCGGCCAGCCGCTGGCGACTGCCGTAGAGACGATGTCCGCGACCGCAGATGGCGTCAGCCCACTGAGCGACGCGACGCAAGACGAAGGTTAATTCCTGACAAAAAAGGGTTATGCCGTGCGCCTGATATATATTTTCCTGCTGGCCTGGAGCCTCAGTCTGGGGGCGTACGCAGCGACAGCCCCCGATGCGAAACAGATCGCTCAGGAACTGGAACAGGCGAAGGCGGCAAAACCCGCTCAGCCTGGTACCGTTGAAGCCTTACAATCTGCACTGAACGCGCTCGAGGAACGCAGCGCCTCCCTTGAGCGCGCGCGCCAGTACCAGCAGGTTATCGATAATTTCCCCAAACTTTTCCAGACGCTGCGTTCGCAGATCGGCAATCTGCCCGATGAGCCGCGCCAGGTCGCAACCAACCTCTCCACGGATGCGCTGAACCAGGAAATCCTGCAGGTCAGCAGTCAGCTGCTCGAAGCCAGTCGCCAGGCCCAGCAGGAGCAGGAACGCGCCCGCGATATCGCCGACTCGCTTAACCAGCTTCCGCAGCAGCAGAGCGACGCGCGTCGCCAGCTCAATGAAGTTGAGCGCCGCGTCGGCACGCAAACCAGCAATACGCCGCTGGCGCAGGCACAGAATCTTGGTCTGCAGGCGGAATCTGCGCGCCTGAAAGCGCTGGTGAACGAACTGGATCTGGCCCAGCTCTCGGCGAACAATCGTCAGGAGCTGTCGCGGATGCGCGGCGATCTGGCGCAGAAACAGGGCAAGCTGCTCGACGGCTATCTGCAGGCGCTGCGTAATCAGCTCAACAGCCAGCGTCAACGTGAAGCGGAGAAAGCGCTGGAAAGCACCGAGCTGCTGGCAGAGAACAGTGAAAACCTGCCGCCGGAGCTCGTGGCCCAGTTTAAAGTCAACCGTGAGCTGTCACAGGCGCTGAACCAGCAGGCCCAGCGTATGGATCTGGTGGCCTCGCAGCAGCGTCAGGCGGCCAACCAGACGCTGCAGGTGCGCCAGGCGCTGAATACCCTGCGCGAACAGTCGCAATGGCTGGGATCCTCCAACCTGCTGGGCGAAGCCCTGCGTGCCCAGGTAGCCCGTCTGCCGGAAACGCCGAAGCCGCAGCAGCTGGATACCGAGATGGCGCAGCTACGGGTGCAGCGTCTGCATTATGAGGATCTGCTCAGCAGCCAGCCGCAGCTGCGTCTGATTCGCCAGGCGGACGGCGAGCCGCTCACCAGCGAACAAAGCCGCATTCTGGAAGCGCAGCTGCGCACGCAGACTGAGTTGCTTAATTCGCTGCTCCAGGGCGGCGATACGCTGATTCTGGAGCTGACCAAGCTGAAAGTCTCCAACGGTCAGCTGGAAGATGCGCTGAAAGAGATCAATGAAGCAACGCACCGCTATCTGTTCTGGACGTCAGACGTCAGCCCGATCGGTTTTTCGTGGCCGCTGGAAATCGTCCACGACCTGCGCCGCCTGGTCTCTCTCGATACCGTCAGCCAGCTTGGCAAAGCCAGCGCCATGATGTTAACCAGCAAGGAGACGCTGCTACCGCTGTTTGGCGCGCTGATCCTGGTGGGCTTCAGCATCAGCTCGCGCCGCCACTTTACCCGTTTCCTCGAACGCTCCAGCGCCCGCGTCGGCAAAGTCACGCAGGATCATTTCTGGCTCACGCTGCGCACGGTGTTCTGGTCGATTCTGGTGGCCTCTCCCCTCCCCGTACTGTGGATGACGCTGGGCTACGGTCTGCAATCGGCATGGCCCTTCCCGCTGGCGGTGGCGATCGGCGAAAGCGTCACTGCCACGGTACCGCTGCTGTGGGTGGTGATGGTTTGCGCCACCTTTGCACGTCCGAACGGCCTGTTTATCGCGCATTTCGGCTGGCCGCGCAGTCGCGTCAGCAAAGCCATGCGCTACTACCTGATGAGCATCGGCCTGATCGTGCCGCTGATTATCGCGCTGATCATGTTTGATAATCTTAACGACCGGGAGTTTTCCGCTTCGCTCGGCCGCCTCTGCTTCCTGCTGATTTGCGGGGCGCTGGCGCTGGTCACCCTGAGCCTGAAGCACGCCGGGATCCCGCTTTATCTCGATAAAGCCGGGAACGGCGATAATATGGTTAACCGCATGCTGTGGAACCTGCTGCTCGGCGCGCCGTTAATCGCCATGCTGGCGGCGGCGATCGGCTATCTGGCCACCGCCCAGGCGCTGCTGGCAAGGCTGGAAACCTCCGTTGCTATCTGGTTCCTGCTGCTGGTGGTCTACCACATCATTCGCCGCTGGATGCTGATCCAGCGCCGCCGGCTGGCCTTCGACCGCGCGAAACATCGACGGGCGGAAATTCTCGCTCAGCGTGCTCGCGGGGAAGATGACGTCGCCCACTCCAGCAGTCCTGAGGGTTCCGCAGAGAACGAAGTGAGTGAAATCGATCTCGATGCGATCAGTACGCAGTCCCTGCGCCTGGTCCGTTCGCTGCTGATGCTGATCGCGCTGGTCTCGGTCATCGTCCTGTGGTCAGAAATTCACTCTGCCTTCGGCTTCCTCGAAAATATCTCGTTGTGGGATGTCACCTCGACGGTGCAGGGCGTTGAAAGTCTGGAGCCGATTACCCTCGGCGCCGTGCTGATTGCCATTCTGGTGCTGATTATCACCACCCAGCTGGTGCGAAACTTACCGGCGCTGCTGGAGCTGGCGATTCTGCAGCACCTCGATCTCACCCCGGGGACGGGGTATGCCATCACCACCATCACCAAATATCTGCTGATGCTGATTGGCGGCCTGATGGGCTTCTCGATGATTGGGATTGAATGGGCCAAGCTGCAGTGGCTGGTCGCCGCCCTCGGCGTGGGGCTGGGCTTTGGTCTCCAGGAGATCTTCGCCAACTTTATCTCCGGCCTGATCATCCTGTTTGAAAAGCCGATACGTATTGGCGATACGGTCACGATCCGCGATCTGACCGGCAGCGTCACCCGCATCAATACCCGCGCAACCACCATCAGCGACTGGGACCGTAAAGAGATTATCGTGCCTAACAAGGCCTTCATCACCGAGCAGTTTATCAACTGGTCGCTCTCTGACTCGGTCACTCGCGTGGTGTTAACCATCCCGGCACCGGCGGATGCCAACACCGAAGAGGTCACGCAGATCCTGATCGCCGCCGCCCACCGCTGTTCGCTGGTAATCGATACGCCGGCACCGGAAGCGTTCCTCGTCGACCTGCAGCAGGGGATTCAGATTTTCGAGCTGCGTATCTACGCCGCCGAAATGGGGCATCGCATGCCGCTGCGTCACGAACTCCACCAGCTAATTCTGGCCGGCTACCGCGAACACGGTATCGATATGCCGTTCCCGCCGTTCCAGATGCGTCTGGAAAGCATTGATGGCAGAAAAAGCAGTCGGGCGCTGACGTCGGCCGGGAAATCCAGCCGCACGGCGGGGAGTCTGTAAGACCCATCGCGCCGGTACGGCGCGATATCCGTTCCCCCATCACCACGCTTCCCTTAGCCCGTTCGGTAAGGGAAGCGGCCGGGCAAATCAGGCGCGATCGACGGTAAAGGCAATCACTTCGCCGATGCTTTCGGCGCCCAGCGCCAGCATCACCACGCGATCGACCCCCAGCGCCACGCCGGAACAGTCCGGCAGTCCGGCGGCCAGCGCATCAAGCAGATTCCGATCGATAGGCTGCTGCGGCAGGCCGCGAGCCGCTCGTTTGCGGTTATCCTGCTCGAAACGCTGCTGCTGTTCACGCGCGTCGGTCAGCTCGTGGAAACCATTCGCCAGCTCAATACCCTTGTAATAGACCTCAAAGCGCTCCGCCACGCGGTGATCTTCGGTGCTGATTTGCGCCAGAGACGCCTGACTGGCCGGGAAGTGATAGACAAAGGTCGGGCGATCTTTACCAATATGCGGCTCGACGCCCATGGTAAACAGCAGCTGCAGCAAGGTATCCCGGTCTTCTTCCGTATCGGCAATGTTGCTCAGATCGAGCTTCGCCGCCGCTTCACGCAGCTGCGTCTTATCGGCCGACAGCGGATCAAGCTCAAGATGACGCAGGAACGCCTGCTGATACGAGAGGCTTTCCGCCGGCTGGCACTCCAGCACCTGCTGAAGCAAGTCATCGACTTCGTTAATCAGCCGATACATGTCATAGCACGGACGATACCACTCCAGCATCGTGAATTCCGGATTGTGGTGACGCCCCATCTCTTCATTGCGGAAGCTACGACACAGCTGGAACACCGGGCCACAGCCCGCGGCCAGCAGGCGCTTCATATGGTATTCCGGGCTGGTCATCAGATAGAGATCCATCCCCTGCGAATAGCCAGGGCCGACGAAACGGGTCTGGAACGGAAACATGTGAATATCCGTCACGGTTGCCTGACTCATGCAAGGCGTCTCCACCTCCAGCACGCCGCGATCGCTAAAGAAACGGCGAATTTCCGCCATTATCGCCGCGCGTTTCAACAGGTTTGGAATGGACGCGCTCGGCTGCCAGGTTGCCGTCTCGCTCATGTTACTTTCTCCGATTTCATACAAGGGCACGAAGTCTACTCGTAACCGTCGGGTGAAACAAATTTTGTGCGAACCGGCCCCCCTGTGACCGACGGGAAAGGTGTTGCCGAAGAGAATTCATCACCAGAACTGATAAACCGGCGCACATATTGACAAAAAAATCGAACACATCAATTTTCCCCATCAACCCTACGGCTATACTCCTTTACCTATAAAGGAGCAGTGATACTTTTTCGCCAGTCCGGCGGCGAAATATACAAAAACTGGAGGAATGTCGTGCAAACTTTTCAAGCCGATCTTGCTGTTATTGGCGCTGGCGGAGCTGGTCTTCGCGCCGCTATTGCCGCGGCGCAGGCAAATCCACATGCCAAAATCGCACTGATTTCAAAAGTCTATCCCATGCGCAGCCATACCGTTGCGGCCGAGGGAGGTTCTGCTGCCGTTGCACAGGATCATGACAGCTTTGAGTACCATTTTCACGACACCGTCGCCGGTGGCGACTGGCTCTGCGAGCAGGATGTCGTCGATTACTTTGTCCACCACTGCCCCACGGAAATGACCCAGCTTGAGCAGTGGGGATGTCCATGGAGCCGCCGTCCGGACGGTAGCGTCAACGTGCGCCGCTTCGGGGGGATGAAAATCGAACGTACGTGGTTTGCCGCCGATAAGACCGGCTTCCATATGCTGCATACCCTGTTCCAGACCTCCCTCCAGTTCCCCCAAATCCAACGCTTCGATGAACACTTCGTCCTCGACATTCTGGTCGACGATGGTCAGGCCCGTGGCCTGGTGGCGATGAATATGATGGAAGGTTCGCTGGTCCAAATCCGCGCAAATGCGGTGGTTATGGCGACCGGCGGCGCGGGACGTGTTTATCGCTACAACACCAACGGCGGCATCGTTACCGGCGACGGGATGGGCATGGCGCTGAGCCACGGCGTACCGCTGCGCGATATGGAGTTTGTTCAGTATCACCCAACCGGCCTGCCCGGCTCCGGTATTCTGATGACGGAAGGCTGTCGCGGTGAAGGCGGTATTCTGGTTAACAAAAATGGCTACCGCTATCTGCAGGATTACGGCATGGGTCCGGAAACGCCGCTGGGTGAGCCTAAAAACAAATATATGGAGCTCGGTCCGCGCGACAAAGTCTCCCAGGCCTTCTGGCACGAATGGCGTAAAGGTAACACCATCCCGACGCCGCGCGGCGACGTGGTCTATCTCGACCTGCGGCATCTCGGTGAGAAAAAGCTGCTTGAACGCCTGCCGTTTATCTGCGAGCTGGCCAAAGCCTATGTCGGCGTTGACCCGGTGAAAGAGCCGATTCCGGTCCGTCCGACCGCCCACTACACGATGGGCGGCATTGAAACCGACCAGCAGTGTGAAACGCGGATTAAAGGCCTGTTCGCGGTTGGCGAATGTTCTTCCGTCGGCCTGCATGGCGCCAACCGCCTCGGCTCCAACTCGCTGGCAGAGCTGGTGGTATTTGGCCGCCTCGCCGGTGAACAAGCGATGAAGCGCGCCGCACAAGCCGGTGAAATGAACGTTGCGGCGCTGGACGCGCAGGCCGCCGATGTAGAAAAACGGCTGAAAGATCTCGTTAATCAGGAAGGTAACGAGAACTGGGCGAAAATTCGCGATGAAATGGGGCTGTCGATGGAAGAAGGCTGCGGTATCTATCGCACGCCGGAACTGATGCAGAAAACCATCGATAAGCTGGCGGAGTTGCAGGAGCGCTTTAAGCGCGTGCGCATTACCGACAACTCCAGCGTCTTCAACACCGACCTGCTCTACACCATCGAACTGGGCCATGGCCTGAACGTTGCCGAATGTATGGCGCACTCCGCTATTGCACGTAAAGAGTCACGCGGCGCGCACCAGCGCCTGGATGAAGGCTGCACCGAACGTGATGATGTCAATTTCCTCAAACATACGCTGGCTTTCCGCGATGCAGATGGCACCACACGCCTGGAGTACGGCGAGGTGAAAATCACCACTCTGCCGCCGGCGAAACGCGTATATGGCGCAGAAGCGGAAGCAGCCGAGAAGAAGGAGACGGCAAATGGCTGAGATGAAGAACCTCAAAATTGAAGTGGTGCGCTACAACCCGGAAGTGGACGCCGCACCGCACAGCGCGTTCTATGAAGTGCCTTATGATGAGCAAACCTCGCTGCTCGACGCGCTGGGTTACATCAAAGATAACCTTGCGCCGGACCTCAGCTATCGCTGGTCCTGCCGCATGGCGATCTGCGGTTCCTGTGGGATGATGGTCAATAAAGTGCCGAAACTGGCCTGTAAAACTTTCCTGCGCGAATACACCAAGGGCATTAAGGTTGAGGCGCTGGCCAACTTCCCGATTGAGCGCGATCTGGTGGTCGATATGACCCACTTTATCGAGAGCCTGGAGGCCATTAAGCCCTATATTATTGGCAACCCGCGCACACCGGATCAGGGGCCAAACAAGCAAACTCCGGCGCAAATGGCCAAATACCATCAGTTCTCCGGCTGTATCAACTGCGGCCTGTGCTACGCCGCCTGCCCGCAGTTTGGTCTTAATCCGGAGTTTATCGGCCCGGCGGCCATCACCCTCGCCCATCGCTACAACGAAGACAGTCGCGACCACGGCAAGAAGGAGCGCATGGCGCAGCTTAACGGTCAGAACGGCGTCTGGACCTGTACCTTCGTGGGCTATTGCTCGGAAGTCTGTCCGAAGCATGTCGATCCGGCAGCCGCCATTCAGCAGGGCAAGGTAGAAAGCTCGAAAGACTTTCTTATCGCGACCCTGAAACCACGCTAAGGAGTGCATGATGACGACTAAACGCAAACCCTACGTGCGGCCGATGACGTCCACCTGGTGGAAAAAACTGCCGTTTTATCGCTTCTATATGGTGCGTGAAGGAACCGCAGTGCCAACGGTATGGTTCAGTATCGTGCTGATTTACGGTCTGTTTGCCCTGAAGCATGGCGCAGAAAGCTGGGCTGGCTATGTGGGCTTCCTGCAAAACCCGGTGGTGGTGGTCCTGAACCTTATCACCCTGTGTGCCGCCCTGCTGCACACAAAAACCTGGTTTGAGCTGGCGCCGAAAGCCGCCAATATCATTATTAAGGGTGAAAAAATGGGGCCAGAGCCGGTGATTAAAGGGCTTTGGGTGGTGACCGCGCTGGTGACCGTGGTGATCCTGTTTGTTGCCCTGTTCTGGTAAGGAGGCTGAAATGATCAATCCCAACCCGAAACGTTCCGATGAACCGGTATTCTGGGGGCTGTTTGGCGCAGGTGGCATGTGGGGCGCGATTGTCGCTCCGGTCATGGTGCTACTGGTCGGTATTCTGCTGCCGCTAGGCCTGGCGCCAGGCGATGCATTCAGCTACGAACGCGTGCTGGGCTTTGCCCAGAGCTTTGTGGGCCGCGCCTTTATCTTCCTGATGATCGTCCTGCCGCTGTGGTGCGGGCTACACCGCATCCATCACGCCATGCACGACCTGAAAATTCACGTTCCGAATGGTAAGTGGGTCTTCTACGGCCTGGCCGCGATCCTGACCGTTGTGACGCTGATTGGCGTGTTATTCATTTAACCTCCCTGAAGCCCGGTAGCATTCTGTTATCGGGCTCTCTTTTGCAGAAAATATCCCCACTTTTCTCCAGACAGAATCTACACTTAGCTAAAAAGCCAGCAAGGAAAATGCTATGCGTGTGCTGCCTGTTATTGCGGTTGTTGCCGCCTCGTTTCTGCTTGTTGCCTGTAGCACGCCAACGCCGCCACCAGGCGTAACGGTGGTCAGTCCATTTGATACCCAGCGCTATCTCGGCACCTGGTATGAAATAGCCCGCTTCGACCATCAGTTTGAAAGTGGTCTTGAAAAAGTGACCGCCACCTACAGCCTGCGCGATGATGGCGGACTAGATGTGGTAAACAAAGGCTATAACCCCGACCGGGGCATGTGGCAGAAAACCGATGGCGTGGCCTACTTCACCGGCCAGCCTACCCGAGCAGCGCTGAAAGTCTCCTTTTTCGGCCCTTTCTACGGCGGCTACAACGTGATCGCCCTGGATAAAGATTATCGCTACGCGCTGGTCTGCGGGCCAGACCGCGATTATCTCTGGCTACTGGCCCGCTCGCCGAAAGTCTCACCGGAAGTGAAACAGCAGATGCTGGACATCGCCACCCGACAGGGCTTCGACGTCAGCAAACTTATCTGGGTTAACCAGCGCTATTAGTCAGTGCGCGCTGATTTTCAGCCCGATAATACCGACAACGATACACGCCAGGCTGGCAATACGCATGGCGCTGGCGGACTCGCCCAGCAGGACGATCCCGGTGATCGCCGCGCCTACTGCGCCAATTCCCGTCCACACCGCATAGGCGGTGCCGACAGGCAGCGTTTTCATCGCCCATGACAGCAGCGCCATGCTAAGTACCATAGCCACAATCGTGATCACGCTTGGCACCAGGCGACTAAAACCGTGGGTGTATTTCAGACCAACCGCCCAGACCACTTCCAGCAGACCGGCGATAAACAAGATAAACCAGGACACAAAACCCCCTTGATGGGGCCGTCCCCGAATGCGATACGCTTACAGGTCGTCCCGTAAGGTGTGGATGAAAGCACGGAGATTATAACCAGCAGCAGGGACGATGGAAAGAACGGTACGGCCAGTCACCGTACCGTCAGGGTCTATTGCTGAGCTTTTGTCGCAGCCCCAGAAATGGCACTGCCGCCTTCTGAAATATCCTGACCCACACCACGTGTTGTATTACATGCGGTCAGCACAGAAGAGAGGGCCAAAACCGTAAAGAACGCTGCAATTGCTTTTTTCACCATAATGTCATCCTTATTACCAGTTTTAGTTATCGTGCCCTATAAGCATAGACAACCTGACCCAGGATGGCGGAATCTCAGCGTTTTTTAAGAGAAAAGGAGAGAATTAGCGGAAGGTGTAAGCGAAACGGTACAGCGAAGCGGTGATCAAAGCAAAAGATCGGCCAAAAAGGCGCTTAGCTGACCGCACGCGAAATCGCATGCCCCAGCCCCTGGATGTCTTCGCCAACGCCGCGGGCGGTATTGCATCCGGTAAGCAACGTTGCGCTCAGAGAGAGCACCAGCAGAAGTTTTATCGCGTTGTTCATCTTCCCTGCCTGCGGTTAATGACCTGCGGTTTCCCTAACGGCTATTTCCTTAACGGCTATAGCAGGCGCAGCACGCTGCTGCGCCAACCCTCTATGGCATGAATTACTTCACGCGGGATACGTATTCGCCAGAGCGGGTATCCACTTTGATGACTTCGCCAATCTGAACGAACAGCGGAACTTTAACCACTGCGCCAGTAGACAGCGTCGCCGGTTTACCGCCGGTACCTGCGGTATCGCCTTTCAGGCCTGGATCGGTTTCCACGATTTCCAGCTCAACGAAGTTCGGCGGGGTGACGGAGATAGGCTGGCCGTTCCACAGGGTCACGATGCACTCAGCCTGATCCAGCAGCCATTTTGCGTTATCGCCTACGGCTTTCGCATCGGCAGCCAGCTGCTCGAAAGTGGAGTTGTTCATGAAGTGATAGAACTCACCGTCGTTGTACAGGTAGGTCAGGTTCATATCAACAACGTCTGCGCCTTCGGCGGAATCGGTAGATTTGAAGGTTTTCTCTACGCGAGTCCCGGTCAGCAGACGGCGCAGCTTAACGCGGGCAAAAGCCTGGCCTTTGCCTGGTTTTACGAATTCACTGGCTTCAACGGCATAAGGTTCGCCGTCCATCATGATTTTAAGACCGGCACGAAAATCGTTGCTATAGTAAGTCGCCATAAGGCCCTCTAAATTTGTTAATTGGTAGCTAAGCCACAAAATGGCGCATATTGTAACCCTAAATACCCCATCCAGAGAAGATTGGTTAACGCAACTTGCAGATGTTGTGACCAGTCCCGATGAACTGCTGCATCTTTTAAATGTAGACGCTGACGCGAACTTGCTGGCGGGACGCGAGGCAAAACGCCTCTTCGCCCTGCGCGTGCCGCGGGCATTTATCGCCCGTATGGAGCAGGGGAATCCCAACGATCCCCTGCTTCGTCAGGTACTTACCTCGCAAGATGAGTTTATTTCAGCACCGGGTTTTTCCACCGATCCGCTGGAAGAACAGCACAGCGTGGTACCCGGTCTGCTGCATAAATACCGCAACCGGGCGCTGCTGCTGGTCAAGGGCGGCTGCGCGGTAAATTGCCGCTATTGCTTCCGCAGACACTTCCCTTATGCCGAAAATCAAGGCAATAAGCGTAACTGGCAGGCGGCGCTGGAGTACATTGCCGCGCATCCGCAGCTCGATGAAATTATTTTTTCCGGCGGCGACCCGCTGATGGCGAAAGATCATGAGCTGGACTGGCTGCTCACCCAGCTGGAAGCTATCCCGCATATTAAGCGTCTGCGCATTCACAGCCGCCTGCCTGTCGTCATCCCGGCGCGGATTACCGATGCGCTGGCCGCACGCTTTGCCAGCTCATCGCTGCAGGTGCTGCTGGTCAATCATATTAACCACGCCAATGAAATTGATGCCGATTTCCGCGCTGCGATGGCGCGCTTGCGTCAAGCCGGTGTCACGCTGTTGAATCAAAGCGTTCTGCTGCGCGGCGTCAACGACAATGCACACACGCTGGCCGCTCTGAGCAATGCCCTGTTCGATGCTGGCGTCATGCCTTATTACCTGCACGTGCTGGATAAAGTCCAGGGCGCGGCCCATTTTATGGTCGAAGATGAAGAGGCCCGGGCCATTATGCGCGAACTGCTGACGTTGGTTTCAGGTTATATGGTACCAAGACTGGCACGGGAAATCGGCGGTGAGCCAAGTAAGACGCCGCTGGATTTGGGCTTAAAACAACATTCGTGAAAAGGTCTGCCGGGGAAAAGCTGGCAGACCTCCGATTCACAGCCTGACTGAACGCGCGGAGATCGCCCGAGCCTCTCTTACCCTCGTCGGAAGAGGCCCGGAATCACATCAGTTCGGGCACTTATAGACCTGGCCGTTCATTTCGCTATCGGTTGGCACAAAGCTCGACAGCAGGTTCTGCGTCGGGCTGCTCACGCCATAAATCACGTTGCCGCCCATCGCCGCAGCCTGGTTGCGCAGCGCGTTAGCTGCACCACGCATGGAGCCGCCTTCATCACCGTTCTGCCCGGACAGCCAGTTGCTCTGCTTGCCCGTCGCGGTCCCCAACAGCTGGCAATCCGCACCCGGCTTATCTTCAACAAAGCGTACGCTCTGTCCGCCTGAGCTCAGTTCGTTGCTGGAACTGCAACCCGCTAACAATAATGCTGCGCCGACAATCCCTGCTAAATATCTTACCTGCATGTTATTCCCCATGATCAATGAGCTGGACGCGCTGGCCCGGATGTACACCTTATACTAAAAAGATGAGAAAAAGAAAAACCCCCGAGCATTTCTGCCCGGGGGTTTCTTTGTTTCTAAGGGGTATAGCGCACGATTACATCATGCCGCCCATACCGCCCATGCCACCCATGCCGCCAGCAGCGCCTAAATCGGCTGCGTCGCTTTTCGGCAGGTCGGTCACCATGCACTCGGTGGTGATCATCAGACCAGCAACGGATGCAGCGTACTGCAGAGCAGAACGAGTCACTTTAGTCGGGTCCAGGATACCGAAGTCGATCATGTTGCCGTATTCTTCAGTTGCCGCGTTATAACCGTAGTTGCCTTCACCCGCTTTCACGTTGTTAGCAACAACAGACGGCTCTTCGCCGGCGTTTGACACGATCTGACGCAGCGGAGCTTCCATTGCGCGCAGCGCAACTTTGATACCGACGTTCTGATCTTCGTTCTGAGCGGTCAGGCCAGCCAGTTTAGCGGCAACGCGAACCAGCGCAACACCACCACCAGCAACAACACCTTCTTCTACCGCAGCACGGGTTGCGTGCAGAGCATCGTCAACGCGCGCTTTTTTCTCTTTCATTTCAACTTCGGTAGCTGCACCGACTTTGATTACCGCAACGCCGCCAGCCAGTTTCGCTACGCGCTCCTGCAGTTTTTCACGGTCGTAGTCGGAAGTCGCTTCTTCGATCTGCTTACGGATCTGAGCAACGCGGCCCTGAATTGCGCCTTCTTCACCCACGCCATCGATGATGGTGGTGGTGTCTTTGTTGATCACAACGCGTTTTGCCTGACCCAGGTCTTCCAGAGTCGCTTTTTCCAGCTCCATACCGATCTCTTCTGAGATAACGGTACCGCCAGTCAGGGTAGCGATGTCCTGCAGCATAGCTTTACGACGGTCGCCGAAGCCCGGTGCTTTAACAGCAGCGACTTTCACGATACCGCGCATGGTGTTGACCACCAGAGTTGCCAGCGCTTCGCCTTCAACATCTTCAGCGATGATAACCAGCGGCTTGCCTGCTTTCGCAACGGCTTCCAGAACCGGCAGCATTTCGCGGATGTTGGAGACTTTTTTGTCAGCCAGCAGGATGAACGGGCTTTCCAGTTCAACAGCGCCAGTTTCCGGCTTGTTGATGAAATACGGGGAGAGGTAGCCGCGGTCGAACTGCATACCTTCAACGACGTCCAGTTCGTCTTCCAGACCGGTACCGTCTTCAACGGTGATAACGCCTTCTTTACCGACTTTGTCCATCGCTTCCGCGATCAGTTTACCTACGGTTTCATCGGAGTTAGCGGAGATGGTACCAACCTGAGCAATAGCTTTAGAGTCGGAGCACGGTACGGAGAGCGTTTTCAGTTCTTCAACGGCAGCCACGACAGCTTTGTCGATACCGCGTTTCAGATCCATCGGGTTCATGCCAGCAGCAACGGCTTTCAGGCCTTCTGCGATGATAGCCTGAGCCAGTACGGTTGCGGTGGTGGTACCGTCGCCTGCAGCGTCGTTCGCTTTAGAGGCAACTTCTTTCACCATCTGCGCACCCATGTTTTCGAACTTGTCTTCCAGCTCGATTTCACGCGCTACGGAAACACCATCTTTGGTGATGGTCGGTGCACCGAAAGATTTATCCAGAACCACGTTACGGCCTTTCGGGCCCAGGGTCACTTTCACTGCATCTGCCAGTACGTTCACGCCGCGCAGCATTTTTACACGAGCGTCGTTACCGAATTTTACGTCTTTAGCTGCCATTTTTTCTATTCCTCAAATTCGTTCAGTTTCGCGCGCGAATTACGCTTCAACAATTGCCAGAATGTCGCTTTCAGACATGATCAGCACTTCTTCATTGTCGATTTTTTCAGATTTCACACCGTAGCCGTCGTTGAAAATAACGATGTCGCCAACTTTAACGTCCAGCGGCTGCACAGTTCCGTTTTCCAGGATGCGGCCCTTACCGACAGCGATGATTTCGCCACGAGTTGATTTGGCTGCCGCAGAACCGGTCAGAACGATGCCGCCTGCAGATTTGGTTTCAACTTCTTTACGTTTGACGATCACACGATCATGTAACGGACGAATACTCATTGATAGCTCTCCTTTGAGAAAGTCATTATCAGTTATGGGTGACACCGGCCCGTATACGGTTTTCCGGCTAGTGCCTGAGAGATGGGGGTGGGTTTTCGCGCTTCAAGGGGGGAAGTTAAAAAAAAATTTTCCGCGTGCGCTAACGCACAGAAACAGATGCAGGTCTGCCACCGTCATAAGCAAAAACGATTGTGATACCATCGATCTTTTGTCACGGCAGGATGGCATCATGAGTGGTTTAAAACAGGAGTTAGGTCTGGCTCAGGGAGTGGGGCTGCTTTCTACGTCGCTACTTGGCACCGGCGTTTTCGCCGTTCCCGCTCTTGCCGCGCTGGTTGCGGGAGATAACAGCCTGTGGGCGTGGCCCGCGCTTATTCTGCTGGTCTTCCCGATCGCGATCGTCTTTGCCGTTCTTGGTCGCCACTTCCCCAGCGCGGGCGGCGTGGCGCACTTCGTCAATATGGCGTTTGGTGGCCATATGGAACGCGTCACCGGCTGGCTGTTCCTGTCGGTCATTCCGGTTGGGCTACCGGCGGCGCTGCATATCGCCACCGGCTTCGGTCAGGCGTTGTTTGGCTGGCACGACAGCCAGCTGCTGCTCGCGGAGCTGGGTACGCTGGCCATCGTCTGGTGGGTCGGGTCGCGGGGCGCAAGCTCCAGCGCGAATCTACAAACGCTGGTAGCGGTTCTGATCGTCGCGCTGATCGCCGCTATCTGGTGGCGCGGCGGGATTAGCCCGGCGCAAATTCCCTTTCCGGCGCCGGAAGATATCGATCGCTCCCGGCTTTTTGCCGCCCTGTCGGTGATGTTCTGGTGTTTCGTCGGCCTTGAAGCCTTCGCCCACCTGGCATCGGAATTTAAACGCCCGGAGCGCGATTTCCCCCGTGCGCTAATGATCGGTCTGCTGCTGGCGGGCTCCGTTTACTGGGCCTGTACCGTACTGGTCCTGCATTTTCACGCCTTCGGCAGCGATATGGCCGCCGCCGCATCGCTGCCCAATATCGTGGTGCGTCTGTTTGGCGTGCAGGCGCTGTGGATCGCCTGCGTCATTGGCTATCTTGCCTGCTTCGCCAGCCTCAATATCTATATTCAGAGCTTTGCCCGTCTGGTCTGGTCGCAGGCGCAATACAAGCCAGAAAGCTACCTCGCCCGCCTCTCGCCGCAGCAAATCCCACGCAATGCGCTCAACGTGGTGCTGGGCTGCTGTGTCATCAGCACGCTAGGCATCTACTGGCTGGATATCGACCTTGATGCGCTGATCGTCTATGCCAACGGCATCTTTATTATGATTTATCTGCTGTGCATGCTGGCGGGCTGCCGGTTGCTGCGGGGGCGCTATCGGGTTCTGGCGTTCATCGGGAGCCTGCTCTGCCTGTTGTTACTGGCGATGGTCGGCTGGAAAAGCCTGTACGCCCTGCTGGTTATGGCCGCGCTGTGGCTGTGGCTGCCAAAGCGCCGTGCGGCAGCACTGCCCTCCCCTCATCGGAAATGAAACATCGCATAAAAAAAGCCGGATAGCGCAACGCATATCCGGCTCATCATCTTTATTACCGTATCAGACCGGCCATGCCGGGGCTGATGGCTTAGCGGTCGTCTTTGTGATCCAGACGGTCGCGCTCTTCATCTTTGCGCTGGTACTCCCCGTCAAAGGTCTCACCGCCTCCGGTTCCGGCGCTAAAACCACCGCCGGGCATCCGGCTAAAGCGCAGGTGCGGCATCAGCTTCAGGGTCAGGTGTTTTTGCACCGGCGGCAGCAGGAGCAGCAGGCCGAGGAAATCGGTAAAGAACCCCGGCAGCAAGAGCAGCAGACCGGCAATAATCAGCGATACGCTTTTAATCATTTCTGCAGCCGGGCTTTCACCAGCCGCCATTTTCTGCTGCATCAGCATAAAGTTTTTAAAGCCCTGGTTGCGCACCAGCGACATACCGACCACCGAGCTAAAGATCACCAGAATCAGCGTCAACAGAACGCCAAGCACGTGAGCCACCTGGATAAAGATCGATATCTCAATGTAAACGTATAAAAAAATGGCAATAAACGGAATCCAACGCACTGGCGTCTCCTTCATTAGCGGGGTTCACTATCGGCCCCCGCAGTCATCGGTGTGCTTTTCGCATTACATCAATATTGGGCTAAAACAGCGCATTTCAATCGGCAGAAGCGCTTATTTTTTTTCAAGAACGGCAAAGCGGTGACTCATTTCACAGATTAATAATTCTTATACCCTTCTCGACATAATAAGTGATCAAGGTTGCTGACATTCGCTATCATCAGCATATGATCGTGGGCACCGGGCCGATTAAGGAAATAATCTTCGGCAAGAAAATGCGCAAAATCCCATAAATTCTGCGTATTTGGTGAATTCATTGGCAGCTTGAAAAAGAAGGTTCACATGTTAAACAACATTCGTATCGAAGAAGACCTGTTGGGTACCAGGGAAGTTCCAGCTGACGCCTACTATGGTGTTCATACTCTGAGAGCGATTGAAAACTTCTACATCAGCAATAGCAAAATCAGCGATATCCCTGAGTTCGTGCGCGGCATGGTGATGGTCAAAAAGGCCGCCGCGATGGCCAACAAGGAACTGCAAACCATTCCTAAAAGCGTCGCGAACACCATTATTGCCGCATGCGATGAAGTTCTGAATAACGGTAAATGCATGGACCAGTTCCCGGTTGATGTGTTCCAGGGCGGTGCAGGCACTTCCGTCAACATGAACACCAACGAAGTGCTGGCCAACATTGGCCTTGAGCTGATGGGTCATCAGAAAGGTGAATACCAGTACCTGAACCCGAACGACCACGTTAACAAATGCCAGTCCACCAACGATGCCTACCCGACCGGTTTCCGTATCGCGGTTTATGCGTCCCTGCTGAAATTAACCGACGCCATCAACCAGCTGGGTGACGGTTTCCAGAATAAAGCCGTCGAATTCCAGGATGTCCTGAAAATGGGGCGTACCCAGCTGCAGGACGCCGTGCCGATGACGCTCGGCCAGGAGTTCCACGCGTTTAATGTGCTGCTGAATGAAGAAATCAAAAGCATTCTGCGTACCGGAGAACTGCTGCTCGAAGTTAACCTCGGCGCCACCGCCATCGGTACGCGCCTGAATACACCGGATGGCTACCAGCAGCTGGCGGTACAAAAACTGGCGGAAGTCAGCGGCCTGCCGGTGGTTCCGGCGGAAGATCTGATTGAAGCCACCTCCGACTGCGGCGCCTACGTGATGGTACACAGCTCGCTGAAGCGTCTGGCGGTGAAACTGTCCAAAATCTGTAACGACCTGCGCCTGCTCTCTTCCGGCCCGCGCGCGGGTCTGAACGAAATCAACCTGCCAGAGCTGCAGGCGGGTTCATCGATCATGCCGGCGAAAGTTAACCCGGTCGTCCCGGAAGTGGTCAACCAGGTCTGCTTCAAGGTCATTGGCAACGACACCACGGTGACCATGGCCTCGGAAGCCGGTCAGCTGCAGCTGAACGTCATGGAGCCGGTTATTGGCCAGGCGATGTTTGAATCTATCCACATCCTGACTAACGCCTGCTATAACCTGCTGGAAAAATGCATTAACGGCATTACCGCCAACAAAGCGGTGTGCGAAGGCTATGTGTATAACTCCATCGGTATCGTCACCTATCTCAACCCGTTTATCGGCCACCACAATGGCGATATTGTCGGCAAGATTTGCGCCGAAACCGGCAAGAGCGTAAGGGAAGTGGTTCTGGAGCGTGGATTACTGACCGAAGCGGAACTGGACGATATTTTCTCGCCACAAAACCTGATGCATCCGGCCTATAAAGCGAAGCGTTATACCGATGAAAGCGAACAGTAAGCTTTCAGGTTAAACTACCCAGAGGCATGTCAGCAATGACATGCCTTTTTTGCATTTTTAGGTTTACTAAATCACAACAATTCAATATCAACTTGTTAAAAAACAAGGAAGGCGTATATGTTTGGTGCAGAACTCGTGATTGTCCTGCTGGCGATTTACCTGGGAGCCAGGCTCGGCGGTATCGGCATCGGCTTTGCCGGTGGTCTGGGCGTCCTCGTCCTGACGCTCCTCTTTCAAATCAAACCTGGCGCGATTCCCTTCGACGTCATTGAAATCATCATGGCGGTTATCGCCGCTATTGCCGCAATGCAGGTGGCCGGAGGCATGGATTATCTGGTCAGCCTTGCCGAGCGTATGCTCAGACGCCATCCGAAATACATTACCTTCCTTGCTCCGCTGGTCACCTGGTTTATGACCGTGCTGGCGGGAACCGGTCATACCGCGTTCTCTACCCTGCCGGTCATTACCGAGGTCGCCAAAGAACAGGGCATTCGCCCGTCCCGTCCGCTTTCTATCGCCGTCGTCGCCTCGCAGATTGCCATTACCGCCTCGCCGATTTCCGCTGCGGTGGTCTTTTTTGCCGGGATCCTCGAGCCGCTGGGCGTGAGCTATCTGACGCTGCTGGCCATCTGTATTCCGGTGACGCTGATTGCGGTAATGATCACCGCGGTGGTCTGTAACTTCCTCGGCTGCGAACTGAAAGACGATCCGATTTATCAGGAACGTCTGGCAAAAGGTGAAGTGAAGCTGCGCGGGAGCCAGGTTTTCGAGCTGAAACCTCATGCAAAGCGTTCGGTGCTGCTGTTTCTGATCGGCATCGTGGCGGTCATGTTCTACGCGACCGCCATCAGCGATACCGTCGGGCTGATTCAGAACCCGGTGCTGCCGCGTAACGAAGCGATCGTGGTGTTCATGCTGACCATCGCCACGTTGATTAGCGTCACCTGCAAAATCGACACCAGCGAAGTGCTCAACGCCAGCACCTTTAAATCCGGGATGAGCGCCTGCGTCTGCGTCCTGGGCGTCGCCTGGCTGGGCGATACCTTCGTCAAAGCGCATATCACCGACATCCAGACCGTAGCCGGCGACCTGCTGCACAACTATCCGTGGCTGCTGGCGGTAGTGCTGTTCTTCGCCGCGACCCTGCTCTACAAAGCGCTGATGCCGGCTGCGCTGCTGCTTGGCGTCACCCCGCTGACCGCCATCGCCTCGTTTGCTGCCGTCTCCGCGCTGTTCGTGCTGCCAACCTATCCTACGCTGCTGGCGGCGGTCGAAATGGACGACACCGGGTCAACGCGTATCGGCAAGTATGTCTTTAACCATGCGTTCCTGATCCCAGGGGTGATTGCCATCACCCTGTGCGTCATTCTGGGTTTCATTATCGGCGGCATCATGCTGTAAATCTGCTTAAATTCGGGCCAGTTTCCTGGCCCGTTTCATTATTCCCCTCATCGTGCGTGCTATAGTGCCTCTTTTCGCTGATACGAGGTTCACGATGACTACGCCTGATGCTGTTGTTGTTCTCTGTACCGCGCCGGATGAAGCCACCGCCCAGGATCTGGCGGCCAAAGTGCTGGCCGAAAAGCTCGCCGCCTGTGCCACACTTCTGCCTGGAGCGACATCGCTCTACTACTGGGAAGGCAAGCTGGAGCAGGAGTATGAAGTGCAAATGCTGCTGAAAACCGACCGGGCTCACCAGCAGGCGTTACTGGATTGCCTGAAGTCCCATCACCCGTATCAAACCCCCGAATTACTGGTTTTACCCGTCACTCACGGAGACACTGATTACCTCTCATGGCTCAACGCATCATTACGCTGATTCTGCTGCTCTGCAGCACATCCGCTTTCGCCGGCTTATTTGACGCCCCCGGGCGCTCTGACTTTGTTCCCGCAGACCAGGCTTTTGCCTTTGATTTCCAGCAGAGCCAGCGGGACGTCAACCTGACCTGGCAAATCAAAGAGGGTTACTACCTCTACCGCCAGCAGATAAAACTGACGCCGGCGAATGCCACCCTCGCCGCATCGGCGCTACCGCCCGGCACGTGGCATGAGGATGAGTTTTACGGCAAGAGTGAGATTTACCGCCAGCGGCTCACCATCCCGGTCACGCTGAGCGAGGCGGAACAAGGCGCGACGCTCACCGTGACATATCAGGGCTGCGCCGATGCGGGTTTCTGCTATCCGCCGGAGACAAAAGTGGTGCCGCTTCGCACGGTACTGGCCGTATCCAACGGCGAGTCGGTCCCCGCCCATCCGGCGCTCCCCTCGTCCGGGCAACCCAAATTTAATCCGCCGCTGCCGGTTGAAAAGCGTCCTGAGCTGGCGACCAAACCCGAGCAGCCTGCCCGGCAGGAGAAGAGCGACGCCGGCGAGAATGCGCCAGCCAGCCTGCCCTTCTCCGCGCTATGGGCGCTGCTGATAGGTATCGGTATCGCCTTCACGCCGTGCGTGCTGCCGATGTATCCGCTGATCTCGGGTATTGTCCTCGGCGGAAAACAGCGACTCTCTACCGGGCGAGCGCTGCTGCTGGCCTTTATCTACGTGCAGGGGATGGCGCTCACCTATACCGCGCTGGGACTGGTGGTCGCCGCCGCCGGTTTGCAGTTTCAGGCGGCGTTGCAGCATCCGTACGTACTGATTGGCCTGTCTGCGGTCTTTATCCTGCTGGCGCTGTCGATGTTTGGTCTGTTCACGCTGCAGCTGCCCTCATCGCTGCAAACCCGCCTGACGCTGATGAGCAACAAACGCCAGGGCGGTTCACCCGGCGGCGTCTTTGCGATGGGAGCCATTGCCGGACTGATCTGTTCGCCCTGCACCACCGCGCCGCTGAGCGCCATCCTGCTGTATATTGCCCAGAGCGGCAACCTGTGGCTCGGCGGCGGCACGCTGTATTTGTATGCGCTGGGCATGGGGCTGCCGCTGATCCTGGTCACCGTATTTGGCAACCGTCTGTTGCCGAAGAGCGGCCCGTGGATGAGCCATGTGAAGACCGCATTCGGTTTTGTGATCCTGGCGCTTCCGGTCTTTTTGCTGGAGCGTATCGTCGGCGAACCCTGGGGCCTGCGCCTGTGGTCGCTGCTGGGCGTGGCCTTCTTTAGCTGGGCTTTTATTACCGCGCTCGGCGCATCCCGCCCCTGGCTGCGCCTCGTGCAAATCATCATGCTCGGTGCGGCGCTGGTCAGCGCACGTCCGCTGCAGGACTGGGCTTTTGGCGAGCCGGTAGCCCGGCAGCAGTCACCGCTGTCCTTTACGCGGATCGGTAACGTCGCGGAGCTCGACCAGGCGCTGGCGCTGGCAAAGGGTAAACCGGTTATGCTCGACCTGTACGCCGACTGGTGCGTCGCCTGCAAAGAGTTCGAAAAATACACCTTTAGCACGACCGAAGTACAACAGGCCCTGAAAGAGACCGTTCTGTTGCAGATAGACGTGACGAAGAACAGCGCCGAGGATGTGGCTCTGCTGAAACACCTGAAGGTGCTCGGCTTGCCGACCATTCTGTTCTTTAACAGGCAGGGCGAAGAGCAGCCCGCGCAGCGCGTCACCGGGTTTATGGATGCGGCGACATTCAGCGCCCATTTGCACGATTGGCAACCGTGAACGACACTTTAGGAGGAAAAATGGAGGAGAAGACCGTGCAACGTGAAGATGTCCTGGGTGAAGCCATACAAATTCTCGAAATTGAAGGTATTGCCAACACCACGCTGGAAATGGTCGCCGAACGCGTCTCTTACCCGCTCGCTGACCTCAAGCGTTTCTGGCCCGATCGTGAAGCGCTGCTGTACGATGCGCTGCGTTACCTCAGTCATCAGGTTGATGCCTGGCGTCGTCAGCTGCTGCTCGACGACACGCTCACGCCGGAGCAAAAGCTGCTGGCGCGCTACGGCGCATTAACCCAATGCGTGAGCAACCATCGCTATCCCGGTTGCCTGTTTATCGCCGCCTGCACCTTTTATCCGGATGCCCAGCACCCTATCCATCAGCTGGCGGAGCAACAAAAGCAGGCTTCTCTGGCCAATACCCACGAACTGCTGACCCAGCTGGAAGTGGACGACCCGGCAATGGTGGCCAAACAGATGGAGCTGATTGTTGAAGGCTGCCTGAGCCGTCTGCTGATAAAACGCAGTCAGGCCGATGTCGATACCGCCCAACGCCTGGCAGAAGATATTCTGCGCTTTGCCCAATGTCGGGCGGGTGGCGCCTTAACCTGATTGCGCTTTTACCGACGTTAAGCCGCCCATCTCTCCCCGGAAGAGGACGCGTCAGGGCAGCCGTGTCCTCATGACCTACGGCAGGTCATGAGGTACCGCACCCGTTGTCAACAAAGATGCAACTTGAAGTGCGAAGGGTATAATTCCCCCTACATCGATATGTCTACAGGGATTTATATGCGTCCTCTCCTATGGGCTGCCATCATGGGGCTATGCCCTGCATCGCTCCTGGCCGCGCCTGTTCAGGGTTTTTCTTTCGCGCATAAAGACTGGGAAGTCGCCTGCGATAATACCGGCACCTGTCGGGCCGCAGGTTATGGCGTCAACATGGGGGAAATCAGCGTCCTGTTGACCCGTAATGCGGGCGCCGGACAGCGCGTAAGCGCTCAGGTGACCTTCGCCCAGACCGATCATGATATTCCCCAGGACGCCACGGTTAACCTGCTGATCGACAACCAGGATCGCGGTACGCTGGAGGCCAAAGACGACAGCCATTTTCGCTTCGACAGCAGCCAAACCGCCGCCCTGATTCAGGCGCTGGAGCATGATAATCGTATCGAAATTGCCCTTAACGGCCAGCGTAAACCGCTCTCCAGCGCGGGCAGCAGCGCGGTGTTTCTGAAGATTGATGAGTTTCAGCAGCGTCTGGGCAGCGCAGATGCGCTGGTGCGAAAAGGCGATGCCGACGATGACAACACGCTCAGCGCCGTTCCGGCTCCGGAAATTATCGCCGCCCCGACGCTCCGCAACGCCCAGAGCGAACCGCTGACGGCAAAACAGCGACAGAAGCTGCTGCCAGAACTGACCCCGTTGCTGAACAGCCGCTGTGATGACTGGCAAAATAAAGATATTCCGCCTCAGGAACGGCAGATAACCACAACCCCTCTCGATAAAACCCATTCACTCATCGAGGCCCTGTGCTGGCGCGCCGCATATAACGACGGGTACGCAATGTGGGTGGTGGAAAATACCCCTCTCGCTAAACCACAGCCGATCACCACCGATGCATCCAGCTATGCCGATGGCGTGATCACCTTTTTCACCAAAGGGCGCGGCATCGCCGACTGCGTCAACGGTGAGGAGCGGGTGTGGGACGGCAGAACCTTCGTGCAGAGTCTGAAATACACGACCGGCATGTGTCGTGAAATCACGCCTGGCGGCACCTGGATGCTGCCCACGTTCGTCAGTCAGGTGCGGCCAAAACAGCAGAAGGATGCCGATAATCTGGCGCTCAAGGCGCTGTATAACGCGGTGCTGAAAGAGCAAAAGAGCAACCCGGAACTGGCGTTGAAAAAAGTTGCCGGGCAGTTCCCGCTCACCGGGCACGTCACGAATTTTACGCTGACCTACGCGGATGACTCTCTGGTATCGACCAACAAACCCGCGGTCGATATCAGCGACGATGAGTGGCAGGCTTTTCTTCACTCCGATATCAGCGCCGACTCAGAAAACGGTAAGGTCAGCTTCACGCTGGTCGATCTTGATAATGACGGTAAGCGCGATTTAATCATCGACAGCTATATCGGCGGGACCGCGCTCTTCAGCTACACCGGCGTGCTGAGGCGGGGGGATAATACGTTTGATACCGTAGATCATAGCGATACCGATGACGACGATGATTTCGATGCTGGCGTACCCGGGGCGCTGTTTTCCCTCAACGGCCGCGGCGCCAATCAGTGGAACCAGTGGGTCAGAATCAACGGCCAGGTGTATGCACTGTGGTACAACGGCCAGTTCGGCGAAGACAACCTGTATCTGCTGCGCCCCTTCAGCCCGACGGACAGGAGTCCTGCCGTGACGATTCGCTATCGCTACAGGCTGGAGACGCTAAGTTCACCGGAAAAAGATCGGCCGCTGACTCCGGCGCTCACGGCACAGGAGCGGGACGATTTACTCAAATCGCTGGAACTGATGCAAAGCAACCTGCTGAAAGATAAAAAAGGTCACGCGGAAGACGGGCCCATCTGCCCTATCCCGCCCGGTACATCATCAGATGAAGCGGATAACTACTACAGCGGCGTCGCCTCTTACTACGTCTATGAAACGGTGGCCTATATCCCCGTCTGGCTCGGTGGGAAATGCTTTATTGGTACCGTCATCAGCCATCATGGCGCCTACCGCCACGGCGTCGATGCGGAAATTATGATCGGCTCGCCGCGGGAAGACGAAGACCTCATCGGCGGTTACTCCGTATCCGGATTGCGCCGCGTTATCTCTGCCGTCAGCGGCTGGAAAATCCGCGAAGGTGACAACGGGATGATGTGATGAACCAGCAAAATGCCCCTTTCGCGGCAAAACTGCCGCAAAGTTAAGCAATCAGCAGGGAAATCAAGAAATTTGGTTGACGCACAGGATGGATTACGGTTTAATGCGCCCCGTTGCCCGGATAGCTCAGTCGGTAGAGCAGGGGATTGAAAATCCCCGTGTCCTTGGTTCGATTCCGAGTCCGGGCACCACTTATTTAAAGAAACCAGCCTGAGTGCTGGTTTTTTGCTTTCTGCAATACGGACTCTCCATCGAACTCCGTTCGATTATTCGCGGCATGCCGCTCACCCCTTCGGGGCCAGCGCGACAAGCGCGCTGTTCAACGCCTGCGGCGTGAGTCCGAGTCCGGGCACCACTTATTTAAAGAAACCAGCCTGAGGGCTGGTTTTTTGCTTTCTGCAATACGGACTCTCCATCGAACTCCGTTCGATTATTCGCGGCATGCCGCTCACCCCTTCGGGGCCAACGCGACAAGCGCGCTGTTCAACGCCTGCGGCGTTAGTCCGGGTCCGGGCACCACTATTTAGATGAACCCGCCTTTGGCGGTTTTTTTGCTTTCTGGGGTTCCGGTAGATTTCTGGTCGCCTTAGCACTGTAACCACCACTCGCCGCCTGAGCCTTTACCTTTAGCACCTCCCTGCCCTTCTGGTCGCTGTGCCAACGTCTGCTGGTCTTCACGCTGCCAATCAACACTATTTCCAACTTATAGCCTATCTCGTGGATTCATCACAGCAAGGCAGAATCCGGTCTTTGTCTGGTCTGGGGTAGGAAAGTATCATCGCTTCGATTCTGATATGTGCAAAACATTACCGTGCCGACAGGCTTGTTCAACCCCTCACAACCCTGGGAAGGATTCCCAACCTTGTTCACGGTTCTCAATACAATCAGTTACCAGCCCTCCTTCAATCAACTTACTCCCTTCTCCAGTAAGTGATGCGGGTTACAGGGATGCTTACACTCACCAATGATCTTATTGTGCATTGCCTCTGACTTCGAAAAGCAGATGGTCTTGCGCGCAGGCCGCAGCCAGCAGGTTAAGATTATGTCGTTCTATTCTCTGGGTGTATTTTTTGCTGATAGCATGGCTGGTTGAGGCCTGCGACACAGACCCGGCTTCGGTCATATAGAAGGTAAAGTTAGCGCCGTCAGGTCTCAGGCATTAATTACAGCGATAAAGCTGCCTGAACTGGAATGACCGCTTCGGATTACACCATGAGTTTCAGAACAACGGGGAGGAACTACATCAATGCCTGCCATCAATCACCCAGAAGACAAAAAACACAACAACATTAAATTTGCGTCACGACTCTAAAAAGCCATAAAAAAGAATTTTTTTCTCTCTCGAAGCACGTTCACAAACTAAAGATGCAACTTTTTTCTCTGGCGGGTGCGGTAATATTCTTACTATCGTTTCTGTCGTTCGGAGCTACGTCGTTCTGACAAACTCGGGCTGCAGACGCAAATCAAGGTCGAGAACACACTCAATAACTCGACGGACATTTTTCTGTACCGACCCAGAGGCTCAGTCATGTCACACCGGGAAAACCGTGTTGAATGGAACGCGTTTATTAATGCTCTGAAACAGGAAGTCAAACCCGCTTTAGGCTGTACCGAACCCGTATCGGTTGCCCTCGCCTGCGCCGTAGCGGCGCAGCAGCTGCCAGGCGCAATTGTGCGTATCGAAGTAGCAGTCTCGCCAAACTTAATGAAAAACGGTATGGGTGTGACAATCCCGGGCACGGGAATGACCGGTCTGCCCATAGCAGCCGCCTTAGGCGCTATTGCAGGCGATCCGCAGGCTAAACTCGAAGTGCTCAAAAAAGCAACTAAGCGTGAGATTAACGCCGCCAGAGCTCTGCTGGAGGTCGGTGCTGTGCGCGTGTCGTTGCAGGAACCCTGTGATGAAATCATCTTCGTTCGTGCCAAAGTTTACGCCGGGGATCAGCACGCCACGGTAACTATCGTTGGCGACCATACCAACGTGGTGGCAATTGAAAAAATGGGGCAGTCTCTGTTTATCAAGCCAGAGAACAATACCTGCGAAGATACTATTAACCCGCTGGACAGGGTCGCCAGCAGCTCGCTGCGTGATATCTACAATTTCATTTGTGATATTCCCCCGGAAGAGCTCGATTTTATTCTCGACGCAGGATCGATGAACAACGCCCTTTCAAAAAAAGGTCTCGCAAAGGAGTGGGGGTTGCATATCGGCCCGACGCTGAAGCGCCAGGTCGACAAGGGGCTGGTTTCCGATGATATGTTTACCGAGATCCTCTACCGGACCAGCGCCGCGTCTGATGCCCGAATGGGCGGTGCAACGCTACCGGCAATGACCAACTCTGGTTCAGGCAATCAGGGTATAACGGCAACCATGCCGGTAGTGGTGGCCGCTGAACGTCTTAACGCCAGCCAGCAGCAACTGGCCCGTGCGCTGGCGCTCTCGCATCTGGTGGCTATCTATATCCACTGTAAACTTCCGCGGCTGTCGGCTTTGTGCGCCACTACAACCGCCGGTATGGGCGCTGCAGCGGGGATTATCTGGTTAATGGACGGCAGTTATGAAAACATAGCTATGGCGGTCAATAACATGATTGGCGACGTCAGCGGCATAATTTGCGATGGTGCTTCTGGCAGTTGTTCAATGAAAGTATCCACCAGTATCTCTTCTGCCTGGAAAGCAATTCTGCTGGCGCTGGATAATACTGTCGTTTCCGGAAACGACGGGATTGTCGAGCGTGATGTGGAAAACTCCATTTGTAATCTTTGTGCTATCGCCGGACAGGCCATGCAGCACACCGACCGACAAATTATCGAAATCATGGCGCACAAGCGTTATTAGACTGTTTGCGCGACACTAAATATTTCAGGTCGGGCAAGGTTGCCCGTCGTCGCCCGGCAGAAATCCCCTCAGACTCCCCCGTTTTATATTCCCTGACCATGACACGTAAAAAAACCACTCCGGCCCGCTGGCACTGGAGTGGTTTGAATTCTCGTTTAAAGCAGTAAATCAGACGTGAGGATAGTAAGCAAAGAGCGCTGGTGCGCCGCCGGTATGGATAAACATCACTGGCCCACTACCGTTGAAGCGCGATTTTTTCACGCCATCAATCAGACCTGCCATCGCCTTACCGGTGTATACCGGGTCTAACATGATGCCTTCCAGACGCGCCAGCAGTTCCACCGCATGCATCCCTTCGGTATTCGGCATGCCGTAGCGCGGTGCAAAGTAGTCATCCCACAGCGTCAGAGGCAACAATGACGCCACGTCCAGCATCGCGGATAATTCGCGCTGTAGCTTCTCCACTTTGGGCTGCTGATCACCAACAAGGCGAGAAACGGTCACGCCCACGACCTCCACATCAGGCTGGAAATGGGCAAAACCAACGGCTAACCCGGCATGCGTTCCTGCACTCCCGGAAGGTACCACCACGGACTGCACATTGAGATTCATCCGATCGCACTGTTCCGCTATCTCCAGCGCACATTCAACGTAGCCCAGTGAACCGAGAGCGTTTGAACCGCCGACAGGAACAATATAGGGCTTCGCTCCATTTGCCGAAAGCCTGGCACTAAACTGCTGCAACTGCGCGTCTGGATCGTTAAGTTCATCAACCATTTCAACCTTGCAGCCCATCAGGCTATATAGCAGATGATTGCCGTTCCAGAGATAGTTAGATTCTGCGGTTTGAATCGGGTTGTCCAGCAACGCCACGCATTTTAACCCAAGATGTGCGGCGACTGCCGCAGTCTGGCGTACGTGGTTGGATTGAATTGCCCCGGCGGTCACCAGCGTATCGCAACCTTTATTGAGGGCATCTGCCGCCAGAAACTCCAGCTTTCTGAGCTTATTGCCGCCCATACCAAGATGCGAAACATCGTCGCGTTTGATATAAATATCTCGCTGTAAATATTCCGACAGTCGCTTCAGATGCTGAACGGGCGTGACGCCCCCCACCAGCGAGACGCGCGGTAAGCTATGCAAATAGTTTTTTACAGACATAAACTTTCCCTTCAAATAAAAACGGCAGCTGATGAGCCGCCGTAGAGTCGTATTTACATTGAATTAGCTTTGCCAGGCCACTGCTTCAATTTCTACTTTCACATCTTTCGGTAGCCGGGCGACTTCTACACAAGAACGCGCAGGGAAAGAAGCATTATGCAGGGTGAAAAACTCAGCATAAGCATTATTGATTGCGGCAAACTCATTCAGATCTTTCACAAAAATATTAATTTTACAAATATTGTCGACCGTCAGTCCTCCGGCCTCAATAATAGCCTGAATATTTTCCAGGCTCTGCCGGGTTTGGCCTTCGGCGCACTCAGGAATGCTTCCCGTCTGCGGATTAATGGGCAACTGGCCAGAAGTAAAAATAAAATTACCGGTTCGCGCCCCCTGGATGTAGGGGCCAATTGCTTGTGGAGCATGTTCTGTCGTAATAACCTCAGTCATAGCCAATCCTTAAATAATGTTTGGGTTAAAGAGTAAAACCGACAATTAAATAGACAATGAGAGCAAGTCCTCCGGTCACCAGCGCATAAGGCATCTGAGTACGAATATGTTCAATATGGTCACAATTAGTCGCCATTGAGGCGACGATAGCATCGCTGGAGATGGGGGAAGTCATATCGCCAAAAATTGATCCTGAAATAGCTGCACCAATCATAAAATGCGGGTCAATGCCTAATGACACACCCAGTTGAACACCAATCGGGATCATAATGGCAAAGGTTCCCCATGAGGTACCTGTTGCCAGAGACATCACCGCCGCAATCAGGAAGATAAAACCGATGGAGAAGCCGGATGGAATCACACCGGAGGTTATAGAAGCAATATACTGCCCGGTATTCAGCTCCGCAGAAATATGTCCCATCAGGAAGGCCAGAATCATGATTGAGCTAATTTTAACCATGCTGGCATAGCCGATATACAGCTCTTTGAAAAAGTTCTCAACGTTGAGAATGCCGCGAACTTTGAACCAGATGAATGAGACCACGGTACCGAACATTACGCCGGAATAGACCGACATAGAGCCGCTGCCTTTGGAGAACTGCCCATCACCGGTGATATACAGAACAACAGGAACCATTAATACCGTGGAAAGAATCGGGATAAAGAAGTTCAGCAATGAATTACATGCCGGGTGGTCAATCACCGGATCTGCATCTTCTTCACCATGTTCTTGTTCTATTTCCGTCAGCGCAGTTTCAAACTTCACTTCAGCCTTTTTCATCGGGCCCCAGGTGCAGCCAGAGAGGATGTAAAAGAGAACGGAACCTAATGAGAACCAGGCCATGACATTCCAGACCATCGAACTGGCCAGCACCTCAAAAGGTTCGCCAGTAAGATAACCCTGCGCAATCTGTACGCCGATAACCCCCATCATCGCCGCCCCCCAGCCGTTGATCATCACTGATGAGCAGACGGAAACACAGGAGGTCTGGATAATGTAGGACATCTTTTCTGGCGAAACTTTGTAGCGTCGGGCAAGATTTTTAGTGGATGCACCAGCGATCAGCTGATTTATTGAACTCTCGATAAATATTAACGATGTCACCACCATTGCCAGCAACTGTACTGACTTTTTATTAGTGACAAAATCATTTTTCTCCGAGAGAAACTGCACCAGTTTACGCACACCGCCAGTCACCACAATCAGCCGCATAATGCCGCCGATCATCACCATAAACACAATCGTTCGCGTATTACCGGCGGAAGCAAATGTTTCTATGATCCCGTTCAGGGTACCGCCAACCCCCTGAATAATACTGTGGTTAATCACCGTGTAGCCGACGAAAATGCCGGTGAGCAGCGAGAGGATCACCTGGCGGGTAAGGATCGCCAGAATAATGGTGACCAGCGGGGTAATAATCGTCCAGATTCCATAATCATGCATGATAGTTACCCTGTGTGATGTCCATAGAAGCGAAGGCTATGTCCAGGTCCTGTAGCAGATCATCGATATGTTCAATGCCAACGGAAAAACGCAGCGTAGTGTCATAAACCCCGATGGCTTCCCGCTCTTCTTTTGACATCGAACCATGGGACATAGAAGCCGAATGGTTAATCATGCTTTCCACCCCACCCAGCGACTCCGCCAGCACAAAATAGTGCAGCCCACCGATAAAACGTTTAAGACTCTGGATATCACCCTTCAACGTCGCAGTTACCACCGCACCACCTGAGCGCATTTGAGCCTTGCACAACTGATGCTGAGGATGCGATGGCAGGCCAGGATAATAGACGCTGGCAATCGCCGGATGGTTTTCCAGATATTCCGCAACACGATGAGCGTTGCTGCACTGGCGTTCCATGCGCAGATCAAGCGTTTTCATACCGCGCAAGGCAAGATAGGCATCAAAAGGTGAGGCAATAGAACCGATAGTCGTTTTAATAAAGTCGAGTCGGGACGCTAAAGCTTCATTATTGGTAATTACCGCACCGCCAATTAAATCTGAATGCCCGCCGATATATTTACTGGTAGAGAGCATCACTATATCCGCTCCCATTTCGAGTGGTTTATGGTTCCAGGCGCTGGCAAAAGTATTATCGACACAGGTGGTGATAGCATGTTCTTTAGCAATACAGCAAACCTTCGCGATATCGACTAGTTCCAGCAACGGATTAGTTGGCGTTTCAATCCAGATTAAGGCCGTATTTTCCTGAATACTGTTAACCAGGCTTTGCTCATCATTAAGATCAATATAGGAAATAGTTGCGCCGGTGGTGTGAGTTTTTAGCTTCTCAAACAACCGCCAGGTTCCGCCATAGACACCTTTCATTGCAATAATATGGGCATCTTTAGGCAATAATTCCATCACGATATTCGTAGCAGCCATTCCCGAAGCCGTGGCTGTAGCATAAATTCCTCCTTCCAGTTCTGCCAGAGCAGATTCATAGGCTTTTCTCGTTGGATTAGAAACACGGGAATAACAAAAATCACCGCCTTCGTGAAGATTAGGTTGTATAAATGAGCTGGCTGTGACAATTGGGGTAAATATAGCGTTATTTACCGAATCGGACTGATTTCCGGCGTGAACGGCCAGAGTTGCAATATCTTTAGTTCTGGTTTTCATAGGGTACACTCAAACTATTATTAGTCATAAAATATCGTGAGCTTATATTTATGTGGTCAGCGAAGCTGGCGAATAAAACAACAACCAAAACCTCGTTTAATAGCCAGAGAATAGATGGCCATTTCATCATCAACATAGTGATTTGCGTCCTTCAACCACAGTTAAAATGTATATTAGGCAGGGAAGAAAATCTTACCTATTTTCCCTCTAATCAGGCAAAAATGGAGAAAAATATTCTCCTTACAAAAACAAAGGATATCATTAACATGCTGATATATATAAAAATTATTAAAAATGGTGATGTTAATCACAAAAAAATAGGGAAAAATATACTCTTTCCCTGAAACTTAACGCATCAACGGTATCAACACACTGAGCTTGTGTGTCTGGACTGCCCCCACCCCAGTAGACGATCCTGCCCTATAGTTTGAGCATAGCAACTGTCTTTCGAGCGCGACTACGAAGCATGCTGGTGATACATCGGATCCCATGCTTCATTCTTTTTCAGCATTGCGTTCAGGATGGTCAGCAATTTTCTGATGCAGGCCGTCAGTGCAACTTTTTTGGGCTTTCCTGCGGCAACCAGGCGTGTATAGAACTCTTTTATTACCGGGTTGTGCCTCGTCCCAACCAGAGCTGACATACAGAGAGCTGTACGGACGGAAGCTCGCCCTCCGAATACTGTTCAGCGACCGCGCATCGTGCCGGAATCCCTGTTTACTGGAGCAACCCCAATAAGAGCGCTAATTTCACGTCGAGAGAGCGAACCAGGCTCAGGAACTTCAGCCAGCAATACAGCAACAGTCGCAGCCCCAACACCTTTAACTGCACTCAGTAGATCAGATAACTCACTGAAATGGTCCTTGATGTGAATCGCCATTTCACCTTCAATGCGAGCCAGCTCACCCAATTATTTTCCAAGGACCTTCATTTTCTCAGAGAAAAAGTCCTCGAAAGGAATATATCGAAATTCTGTCTTGTCAGGATTTCATGTCGAATGCTATCAGTAACGAAGCTAGTTTTGATTTTGAGTTCTCGACAATGTTGAAAACCCAGATGAAAAACTGAAAATTTCCAGCTCATCAGGGGATGCTTCAACGCTTAAATCTCTAACATTTTCTCTCTAAATCTGACACGGACTTTGAAAATCCCCGTGTCCTTGGTTCGATTATTCGCGGCATGCCGCTCACCCCTTCGGGGCCAGCGCGACAAGCGCGCTGTTCAACGCCTGCGGCGCTAGTCCGGGTCCGGGCACCACTTATTTAAAGAAACCAGCCTGAGGGCTGGTTTTTTGCTTTCTGCAATACGGACTCTTCGTGACGCCTTACAGCGAAAGCGTGATGTGAAGAACTCACCGCCAGGTGGGCTCTTGCGGCTCTGAATCCTCAGTTACCGCCGGCCTTCTTAATCGCCGCATCCAGCGAATCTTTATCAGCCAGTCCCGGGAAGACGGTGATCGTGGCTTCGGTCGCGCCGGTGGTCGGCATCACGATCACGCCCGGCGTTCCGCTTAAGCCAATCTCCTGCGCCAGCTGGTTGGTGCTCTCGAGGACAGCTTCAACATCCGGCGCTTTCTTCGCGTCGAAATTCACCTTCTTCGCCTGCTGCTGTACATCCGCGGCCGTCAGCTTCCCTTCGTTATGCCCGGTGGCATAAATCCCGTTATGGTAGGTCAGGTAAGCTTCTGCGCCCTTCTGCTGGTAAATTTGCAGGCCGGTCTTCGCCGCCGTCAGCGAGCTTTCCCAACGGCTGCCGAAAATAGGCCACTCTTTAAATGCAAACCGGGTCTGCGGATTTTCTTTAATCACCTGCTCCATCACCGGTGCCAGACGGCTACAGTAAATGCACTGATAATCAAAGAATTCGATCACGGTTACCTTGCCATTCGCCGGTCCGTAGGTCGGGGTATTTTTATCCTGGGTCAGCGCAGCCTGGTTTTTAATCACGGCCTGAGTTGCCGCGCTCGCCTGCTGTTCCTGCTGAATCTGCTGAAGCTTCTGGCTCGCCTGCAGCAGCACCTCCGGATGCGCGACTAAGTAATCCGCGGCAATCTTGCCAATGCGGGCTTCCTGCTCCGGGGTAAAGGTTGCTGCGGGCGCCGGCGCGGCAATGGCCAAAGCCGGAAGAAGCGTGGTGCCCAGCAACGCGCCAGTCAATATTTTTTTCATACCAGCCATGAGGATAATCCTTGCGATGAGTAAACGGCAGGTGGATCTGACAAAACAAAGTACCATCCTTTTGCGGTGAATCATCCCGACACGATGCATTGATTCGTAACTATATTTTTCAATATCGCGCACGGGCAACTCCCGCGCTCTTTTTCCGGGCGGTGGTCAATGCGCCAGAACAGAGGTACGCTTGCTGCGGTTTTTCCCTTGGGGATACATTTTTTAAAATGATATGAGTCAGGCATGAACGCGCTATTTAATCAGTGGGATGTTGTTGTTATTTTGCTACAAATCATCGCAATCGATCTGCTGCTGGGCGGCGATAATGCGGTGGTGATCGCCATGGCGTGCCGCAAGCTGCCGCCCGAACAGCGTACAAAAGCGATTGTTATTGGCACCTTCGGCGCCATTCTGGCCCGCGTTCTGCTGCTGGCCATTGCCGTCTACCTGCTCTCTCTGCCGTGGCTAAAAATTGTCGGGGCGCTCCTGCTGCTGTGGATCGGTATCAAGCTGGTTGCCCATCAGGATGAAGATGAAGAGATCGGCAGCTCAGGCAGCCTGTGGCGGACCGCCGTCACCATCACGGTGGCCGATGTTATTATGTCGATGGATAACGTGCTGGCGGTCGCCGCCGCCGGGAAAGGTCACCTGCTGCTGGTCGCGCTGGGCGTATTGATCAGCATTCCGATTATCGTGGCAGGCAGTAAACTGGTGCTGGCTATCCTTAACCGCTTCCCGGTTGTTATCCTGCTGGGAGGTGCCCTTATCGGCTGGATAGCCGGCTCGATGTGGGTTACGGACCCCACCATCGTACGCCTGTTTCCCCAGGCACCCGATGCGCTACCGCTTATCGCCGGCGCTCTCGGCGCGGCGCTGGTGCTGCTGGAAGGACTTCGTCGCAACGGCCGGGCACGCCCGGCCAGCTGAACGCCCGCCGCTGACAGACGCCGTCAATCCCGACGGCGTCAAGTTTCCGCCAGATTCCTTCCCCACCTGCACTCATTTGCCCTAAGCTTATGACTGAAAGTCGTGACCACTGCAGTAAGTCAAATGAGATAACGCCATGGAATTAAAGGATTATTATGCCATTCTAGGGGTTAAGCCAACAGACGATCTAAAAACAATTAAGACCGCCTACCGCCGCCTGGCTCGTAAATATCACCCCGATGTCAGCAAAGAAACTGATGCCGAAGCGCAATTTAAAGATCTCGCCGAAGCCTGGGAAGTCCTGAAAGATGAACAGCGCCGCGCAGAGTATGACCAGCTCTGGCAGCACCGCAACGACCCGCAATTTGGCCGTCAACAGCACTCCCGTGAACAAAGCTACAGCCAGCAGGATTTTGACGACATCTTCTCGTCGATGTTTGGCCAGCAGGCGCACCAGTCCCGCCGCCAGCATGCCGCACGCGGCCATGATTTAGAAATTGAAGTCGCGGTGTTCCTTGAGGAGACGCTGGCCGAGCAGACGCGCACCATCAGCTACAAACTGCCGGTCTATAACGTCTTCGGAATGGTCGAAAGCGAAACGCCGAAGACCCTGAATGTGAAAATCCCCGCCGGCGTCAGCGACGGGCAGCGTATTCGCCTGAAAGGCCAGGGAACGCCGGGAGAAAACGGCGGGCCGAATGGCGACCTGTGGCTGGTTATCCACATCGCTCCGCATCCGCTGTTCGATATTGTGGGCCATAACCTGGAAATCGTTCTGCCGCTCGCACCGTGGGAAGCGGCGCTTGGCGCCAAAGTGACCATCCCGACGCTCAAAGAGAGCATCCTGCTGACCATCCCGCCGGGTAGCCAGGCGGGACAGCGTTTACGAATTAAAGGGAAAGGGCTGGCCAGCAAAACGGCCACCGGCGATTTATATGCCGTGATTAAAATCGTCATGCCGCCCAAACCGAATGAGAAAGCCAGCGCGCTCTGGCAACAGCTGGCCGATGCAGAGGCCGGCTTCGAGCCGCGTCAAGCATGGGGGAAAGCATAATGGCTAAAATGGCAGTGACTTTTACGATAACGGAGTTTTGTCTGCATACCGGCGTTTCTGAAGAAGATCTGCGGGAGATCGTCGGCCTGGGCGTGATTGAGCCACGTCAGCCGCAGACGGAGGTCTGGTTGTTCGATGATAGCGCGGTAATGATTGTCCACCGTGCGATGCGTCTGCGTCGGGAGCTGGAGCTGGACTGGCCGGGTATCGCGGTGGCATTAACGCTGCTGGATGAGAATGCGCGGCTGACCCGCGAAAACCGGCTGCTGCAGCAGCAGCTCGCCCGCTTTCTGGCGCACAGTTAAGCCTGTAGCACAGCAGGCTCTTCTGCCATGGCCCGCCTGCGCGGGCCGGCAAGGTCGATACAAGACGCGACATTCTTTGATGACATAGAGCCTGTCGGCCGGGCAAGGCGCTAGCCGCTGCCCGGCTGAAATGCAGCACCCTGCCGCATACAGAACCGACTAACGATGTACCCACTCCGGTAGCCAGTCGCCATGGCTGGCAATCAAATCGTCCACCAGCGCATAAATCTCTTCGATGCCCAGCGCCGCGGACGTATGCGGATCCATCATCGTGGCATAATAGATGTAGTCCCGGTTCTCGGTAAGAATGGCCTCGGTCAGCAGAGTCTGGACGTTAATGTTGGTCTGCATCAGCGCCGCCAGGTGCGCAGGCAGCTTCCCGACTTTGGTGGGCTGAATACCGTTCGCATCCACCAGACAGGCCACTTCCACGCAGCACCCTTGCGGCAGGTTGTCGATGAGCCCTTCGTTGCGCACGTTACCGTACACGACGCTCGGCTCACCGGTCCAGATGGCGTTCATAATAGTGCTGGCATACTCGCGGGAGGGTTTAATCTCAATCCGCTCGCGGGTTTTATACTGTTCCAGCTCTTTGTGCCAGTTGGCCACCTGCTCCACGCAGCGTTTGGGATATTCATCCAGCGGCACCTGATAGCGTTCAATCAGATCTTCGCGCCCCGGCTTGATAAACCACGGCGTATATTCCGCGAAGTGCTCTGACGACTCCGTCACGAAGTAACCCAGCTTTTTGAACATCTCATAGCGAACAATATTCTGGCAGCGCGAGTTCTCCCGATGCTTCGGCGCCCGTCCCTCGGCAAAGGCCTGCAGCATATCCGGATAAATGTTGACGTAGCTGCCGTCTGCGCGTTTTTTCTCCAGCGACAGATAGAACGCCATATGGTTGATGCCCGCGCAGCGATAGCGTAAATCCGCCGGGTCGAGATCGAGATCGTGCGCCAGCTCTTCCGCCGTTCCCTGCACCGAATGGCACAACCCAACCTGTTTAATATGCGGATAGCGCGCATACATCGCCCAGGTATTCATCGCCATCGGATTAACATAGTTCAGCATGGTCGCCTGCGGGCACACCTCCATCATGTCCTCGCAAATGCGCCACAGGTGCGGAATGGTGCGTAATGCGCGCATGATTCCGCCCGGGCCGAGCGTATCGGCAATGGTTTGTTCCAGGCCATGCAGCTTACAGACTTCAAAATCGGTGACGGTACAGGGCTGATAGCCGCCAATCTGAAAAGCCACCACCACAAAATCCGCATCCTTCAGCGCAGTTCTCTGCTCGCGATGGCAGCTAATTTCACCGTCGGCGCCGACGGAATCCATCAGCTTACGCACCACAATATGCGACTCTTCCAGGCGGGTCGCATCGATATCCATCAGCGCAACGTGCGCCGATTTCAACGCCGGGCGCTGAAAAACGTCACCGAGAATATTTTTGACGAAAACCGTTGAGCCAGCGCCGATAAACGTAATTTTTGGGGCAGACATAGTGCTCTCTCCATCAGGTCATTGAACCCCTGCAGAGTGGCATGTCCGCGCCGCCTCCCGCTGCCCTCTTCCCGACAGAGCCTTCCCGGAAACTCAGATCGACGGCGGGATAACACGAAATCTGAGTTTATGGGAACGAATCGGCGAAAAAGTAGAGAAAACGGGCCGTTTATTCCGCTAAGATAACGGCATACCGGTGCAAAAAACCAGCACGTGTGATGATTCAGGAACCCACGCCGTCATGGAACCAAACCGCCCGCCTTCACGCCACGACCCGCATATGAGCAGCAGCGATGAGAAACAGCCCCGCAGCCCGCTGGCGCTCTATTCCGAATATCAGCGGATGGATATTGAGCTGCGCCCGCCCCACGCGATGGCCACCAGCCACTGGCACGGCCAGGTGGAGGTCAACGTGCCGTTCGACGGCGATGTGGAGTATCTGATTAACAATGAAACGGTGCTCATTAAACAGGGCTATATCAGCCTGTTCTGGGCCTGTACGCCGCACCAGCTGACTCGCCCCGGCAATTGCCGGCAAATGGCTATCTTTAATCTGCCGATGCATCTGTTTTTATCCTGGCCGCTGGATCGCGAACTGATCAATAACGTTACCCACGGGATGGTGATTAAATCGCTCTCCGCCCAGCAGCTCAGCGTCTTTGAAGTCCAGCGCTGGCAGCAGGAGCTCAACCACGACAACGAACAGATTCGCCAGCTGGCGATCGATGAAATCGCGCTGATGCTTAAGCGCTTTAGCCTTTCCGGCTGGCAGCCGATCCTGGTGAATAAAACCTCACGCACCCACAAACACAGCGTCTCACGGCATGCGCAGTTTTACGTCAGCCAGATGCTTGAATTTATCGCCGCCCACTACGATCGGGCGCTGACCGTCGATGCTGTCGCCGAGCATGTCAAACTGAACCCCAACTATGCCATGGGCATTTTCCAGCGGGTGATGCAGCAAACCATGAAGCAGTACATTACCGCGATGCGCATCAACCACGTGCGCGCCCTGCTCAGCGACACCGATAAGACGATCCTCGACATTGCCCTGACCGCCGGTTTTCGCTCCAGTAGCCGCTTCTACAGTACCTTTAGCAAGTACGTTGGTATGCCGCCGCAGCAGTATCGTAAGCTCAGCCAGCAGCGCCGGCAGGGCCTGCCGCCGGGGAAGCCCACGGCGGCATGATTTAACGCAAGAACCGATTATTCGTTAATACGCGGGTGCTGCTGCACCAGTCGGGAGCGTTTTTCCTGCAAATCGGCAATCTCCTGATCGAGATCTTCGATTTTGTGTTCGATGTTATCGTAGTGCTCGCCGAGAATTTCTTTCGCTTCCTGGATATCCGAAGCCGCAGGCGTCGCCCCTTTCAGCGGGCGGTTTGCCGTCTCTTTCATCGTCAGACCGGTCATCAGCCCGATAACCGCAATCACCATCAGATAGTAAGCCGGCATCATCAGGTTCTGCGAGGTTTCCACCAGCCAGGCCGCCAGAGTCGGCGTCAGACCGGCAATCAGCACCGAAATATTAAAGGCGCTGGCCAGGGCGCTAAAACGAATATGGGTCGGGAACATCGCCGGCAGGGAGGACGCCATCACCCCGATGAAGCAGTTGAGCACCACCGCCAGCAGCAGCAGACCCGCGAAAATCAGGCCAATAATGTTGCTGTTAATCATGATAAAGGCCGGAATCGACAGGGTAAACAGCGCCACGCTACCGATCAGAATAAACGGACGACGGCCGAAGCGGTCGCTGAGCATGCCGATAATCGGCTGGACGAACAGCATACCAACCATGATCGCAATAATAATCAGCACCCCGTGATCTTCCGAGTAGTGCAGGTTATGCGACAGGTAGCTCGGCATGTAGGTGAGCAGCATGTAGTAGGTCACGTTGGTAGAAATCACCAGACCGATACAGGTCAGCAGGCTGCGCCAGTGTTTGGTCGCAATCTCTCTGAACGATACCTTCGGCCCTTCCTGCAGCCCTTCGCGATCGCCCTGCTCAAGGGTATCAACGTGCTGCTGGAACGCCGGAGTCTCTTCCAGCGCATGACGAAGATAGAGACCAATCAGCCCTAACGGCAGAGCCAGGAAGAACGGTAAACGCCATCCCCAGCTGAGGAAGTTCTCTTCACCCACCACGCTAGAAATAAGCACCACCACGCCGGCGCCCAGGACAAAGCCGGCTATCGAACCAAAGTCCAGCCAGCTGCCCATAAAGCCGCGCTTGCGGTCGGGAGAGTATTCAGCGACAAAGATGGATGCACCGGTATACTCGCCGCCCACCGAGAAGCCCTGCGCCATTTTACACAGCAGCAGCAGAATCGGCGCCCAGATACCAATCGAGGCGTAAGACGGAATCAGACCGATACAGAAGGTACTGATCGACATGATGACAATCGTGATGGCCAGTATCTTTTGCCGACCATATTTATCGCCCAGCATGCCGAAGAACAGGCCGCCTAGCGGACGGATTAAGAACGGAACGGAGAAGGTCCCTAACGCGGCAATCATCTGCACGCTGGGATCGGCATCGGGGAAGAAGACTTTACCTAAGGCATACGCCACAAAACCATACACACCAAAATCGAACCACTCCATCGCATTACCCAGCGATGCTGCGGTAATCGCTTTCTTCAGTTTGCTATCATCAATGATGGTCACATCCCGAAGCGTGATGGGTTTTACTTTTTTCCTTTTAAGCATAATTATCCTCTTTTGCTCTCGCCTTGAGCGCACGAATCTCCGCCGAATGACAAAGTCATTCGCGTCATGCGTTGGGAGCGGCGAATTGCTGTGCTCCACATTTCAAGCGTAGCAGGTTTGCCTGCACTGTCTGCTGACAGTCCGTACAACCGAACCTGTTGACGCCTGCTCTGGCCATAATGAATATGCGGTGCCGCTAAATAAGTGTAGTGAATTTGCGATCTCGCCTTTTTACCCTAACAGCGTTTAAATTTGGGATCAACTTCACAAAAATTTACCTACCCTTAAACAGAGTCGGCTAAAACCAATAAGTTCAATGAATATTGGAACTTAGCAATACATTTCCGGAAATATCTGGCGGTTTTGATGGAAATAACCCCGTCGCTCTTCACGTGATATATTCATTTTCTTCCCGGCGGTAACTCATAAAAAAGGCCCGACAAAAGTGCGGGATTGCGCTATAATCACTTACACTTTCGGCTATCAGCCACCATTTAATGGACCAACGTCCTGTTTTACCCTGTAATCACGAGGAACGTCATGCAACTCCCACACTGCCCGAAATGCCAGTCTGAGTACACCTATGAAGATAATGGCATGTTTATCTGCCCGGAATGCGCCCATGAATGGAACAATGCCGAGCCCGCTGACGATAATGACGCCCTGGTGGTAAAAGATGCTAACGGCAATTTACTCGCCGATGGCGACAGCGTGACCGTCATTAAAGATCTGAAGGTAAAAGGCAGCTCTTCAATGCTGAAAATCGGCACCAAAGTGAAGAATATCCGACTGGTGGAAGGCGATCATAACATCGACTGTAAAATTGATGGTTTTGGTCCGATGAAGTTGAAATCTGAGTTCGTCAAAAAGAACTAATTCTATTTCCTCAGCAGCGGAGATTTATTTTCCCGCGCCTGAAACGGCCGCCGGGATAAATGAACGGATATATTTCCGCCGCGCCGCCTGATTATTTCCCGCGTGCCGCAGCATCCAGACCCGGCTCTACCGCCTGGTCTGGATGACTCATCACCTTCTACACTTAATGGGTCTTCGTTACCTGAGGTAATGGTTATGCCCTTAAGTCCTTACATCACCTTTAGCGGCAACTGCGCAGCGGCGATAGCGTTCTATCGACAAACGCTGGGCGCCGAACTTGTCCACCAAATCACCTACGGCGAAATGCCGCAGAATGCCCAGGATGCCCAGGATGGCTGCCCTTCCGGCCAGCATTTATCCGCCGACTGTATTGCTCACGCCAGTCTGCGCGTCGCGGGCAGCGAGCTCATGCTCGGCGACAGCCCGGGCGGCGAGAGCGATCGCTACGCCGGCTTTACGCTGGTACTCGATACGCAGGACCTGGCCGAGGGCAAGCGCTGGTTCGATAGCCTCGCCGACGGCGGGAACATCGAGATGGACTGGCAGGAAACCTTCTGGGCCCACGGCTTTGGCAAAACCATCGACCGCTTTGGCGTCCCGTGGATGGTGAACGTCGTCAAACAAGCTTAACACTTCCCCCTTCGGGCGGGTTCTCCCGCCCTGTCACTCAGCTGGCACCAACTCTTCATCCTCCGGTCATTGTGTGTTAACCGGAATGTAACAAAAACGCGTCAGGATCGGGCCACTCTCAGAGGGAAATCCCTTCTTCTGCTTAGTGAGGCTTGACTGACATGTACTTATCCAGACATCCGACCAGTTATCCGACCCGGTATCAGGAAATTGCCGCCAGACTTGAGCAGGAACTACGCCATCACTATCGCTGCGGCGACTACCTTCCGGCTGAACAACAGCTGGCCACGCGCTTTGAAGTCAACCGCCATACCCTGCGCCGGGCGATCGATCAGCTGGTTGAACGCGGCTGGGTCCAACGCCGTCAGGGGGTTGGCGTGCTGGTGCTGATGCGCCCAATCGACTATCCGCTCAATGCCCAGGCGCGCTTCAGCCAGAATCTGCTCGATCAGGGCAGCCACCCGACCAGCGAAAAGCTGCTGTCGGTACTGCGCCCGGCCAGCAGCCACGTCGCCGAAGCCTTTGGCATTGAGGAAGGCGACAACGTCATTCATCTCCGGACCCTGCGCCGCGTCAACGGCGTCGCGCTGTGCCTGATAGACCACTACTTCACCGACCTGCGCTTCTGGCCGACGCTGCAAACCTTCACCCAGGGGTCACTGCACGATTTCCTGCGCCAACGGCTGGATGTCGAACTGACCCGCGCACGCACCAAAATCAGCGCCCGTCGCGCCCAGGCCAAAGAGAGCAATATTCTTGGGATCCCCAACATGGCGCCGCTGCTGTGCGTGAGAACCCTGAACCACCGCGCGGGCGAACCGCAGGCTACGGAGTACTCCGTCAGCCTGACCCGGGCGGACATGATTGAATTCACCATGGAGCACTGAATGCACTTTGATACCGCAACCCGCCAGCGCTGGATGTCCGTGCTGGCCCACAGTGACCCCGAGGAGCTGCTGGCACGGATGCAGACCCTGCAGCTGGCGCCGGACTATGAACTGATTCGCGCGCCGGAAACCGGCCTGGTACAGATCCAGGCGCGGATGGGCGGGATTGGCGATCGTTTCTTCGCCGGAGACGCGACGTTGACCCGCGCCGCCATTCGCCTGACCGACGGCACCCTCGGCTACAGCTGGATACTGGGCCGCGATCGGCCGCACGCAGAACGCTGCGCAACCATCGACGCGCTGATGCAATCGCCCCACCATTTTCACACCTTAATGGAAGCCCTGATTACCCCGCTGGAAGCACAACGAAGCGCACGCATTGAAGCCCGACGCGCCGAAGTCAACGCCAGCCGGGTGGACTTCTTTACTCTGGTTCGCGGAGATAACGCATGACCTTACAAACCGCTTTTACCCTACCGGTGCAGGATGCCCAGCACAGTTTTCGTCGCCTGCTCAAAGCCATGAGCGAGCCGGGCGTCATTGTCGCACTGCAGCAGCTCCAGCACGGCTGGCAGCCGTTGAATATCGCCTCCACCAGCCTGCTGCTGACCCTGGCGGACCACGAAACGCCGGTCTGGCTCTCATCGGCGCTGCATAACGATCTCGTCGGCCAGAACTTACGTTTTCATACCGGCGCACCGCTGGTGGAACTGCCGCAGCAGGCGGTCTTCGCCGTCACCGATGAACGTATCAGCAGCGAACAGCTTAACGTCCTGTCCGCCGGTACCGTCGCCGCGCCGGAAACCGGCGTCACGCTGATTGTCCAGCTCGCCAGCCTCAGCGGCGGGCGCATGCTGCGCCTGACCGGGGCCGGTATCGCCGAAGAGCGCATGATCGCCCCGCAGCTGCCGGACTGCATCATTGATGAGCTGACCGAACGCCCGCACCCGTTCCCGCTGGGTATTGACCTGATTCTCACCTGCGGCGAGCGCCTGCTGGCTATCCCGCGCACCACCCACGTGGAGGTTTGCTGATGTACGTTGCCGTCAAAGGCGGAGAGCGGGCGATCGAAGCCGCTCACGCCTTACAGGAACATAAACGACGAGGCGATGGACGGCTTCCCGAACTGAGCATTGAACAGATTACCCAACAGCTACACCTGGCGGTCGATCGGGTGATGACCGAAGGCGGCATCGCCGATCGTGAACTGGCGGCGCTGGCGCTCAAACAGGCCAGCGGCGACAACGTCGAAGCCATTTTTCTACTGCGCGCCTACCGCACCACCCTGCAGCGGCTGGCGGTGAGCGAACCTGTCGATACCGCCAGCATGCGCCTGGAGCGCCGTATTTCGGCGGTGTATAAGGATATTCCCGGCGGCCAGATGCTCGGCCCGACCTACGATTACACCCACCGCCTGCTTGATTTCACTCTGCTGGCCAACGGCGAAACGCCGACGCTGAATACCGCCGAACGGCCGCCGGAAGCCACACCGCACGTTTTCAATCTGCTGGTACAGCAGGGGCTGGCGAAAGCGGAACAGGAGTCCCACGCCCGGCCCGACGACATCACCCGCAATCCGCCGGTCTATCCCTGTTCACGCTCGTCACGCCTGCAACAGCTGGTGCGCAGCGATGAAGGCTATCTGCTGGCGCTGGCCTACTCCACGCAGCGCGGCTATGGCCGCAACCACCCTTTTGCCGGCGAGATTCGCAGCGGCTACGTCGCCATTGAGATCGTCCCCGAAGAGCTGGGTTTTGCGGTCAATATCGGCGAACTGCTGATGACTGAATGCGAGATGGTCAACGGTTTCGTGGCGCCGGAAAGCGAACCGCCGCACTTTACGCGCGGCTACGGCCTGGTATTCGGCATGAGCGAGCGCAAAGCGATGGCGATGGCGCTGGTAGACCGTGCGCTCCAGGCGCCGGACTACGGCGAGGAGATAGCCGGGCCGGCGCAGGATGAAGAGTTTGTCCTCGCCCACGCCGATAACGTCGAGGCGGCCGGTTTCGTCTCGCATCTCAAGCTGCCCCACTATGTCGATTTCCAGGCCGAACTGGCGCTGCTGAAACGCCTGCAACGGGAGAACGAACGTGGCTAACCCACTCACTGGCTACAACTTTGCTTATCTTGATGAGCAGACCAAGCGCATGATCCGCCGGGCAATTCTCAAAGCGGTGGCGATTCCCGGCTACCAGGTACCGTTCGGCGGCCGCGAGATGCCGATGCCCTACGGCTGGGGAACCGGCGGTATTCAGCTGACCGCCAGTATCATCGGTGAGCATGATGTGCTGAAGGTGATTGACCAGGGTGCCGATGACACTACCAATGCGGTGTCGATACGGCAGTTTTTTAAGCGCGTCACCGGCGTCGCGACCACCGAGGCGACCTGCGATGCCACGCTGATCCAGACCCGTCACCGGATCCCGGAAACGCCGCTCAGCGAAGATCAGATCCTCATCTTCCAGGTGCCGATCCCGGAGCCGCTGCGCTTTATTGAGCCGCGCGAGACCGAAACCCGCACCATGCATGCGCTGGAAGAGTACGGCGTGATGCAGGTGAAACTGTATGAAGACATTGCCCGCTTCGGTCATATCGCCACCACCTATGCCTACCCGGTAAAAGTGAACGGCCGCTATGTGATGGACCCGTCGCCCATTCCTAAATTCGACAACCCGAAAATGCACATGATGCCCGCGCTACAGCTGTTCGGCGCCGGACGGGAAAAGCGCATTTACGCCGTGCCGCCGTTTACCCCGGTGGAAAGTCTCGATTTCGACGACCACCCCTTTACCGTCCAGGAGTGGGATGAACCCTGCGCCATTTGCGGGTCTCGCCACAGCTACCTTGATGAAGTGGTACTCGATGACAGCGGTAAACGGATGTTTGTCTGCTCCGATACCGACTATTGCCGTCAACAGAGCGAGGCGCTGAACAAATGAGCCATCCGTTACTCGCGGTCAATCATTTGACCCATCTTTATGCGCCGGGCAAAGGCTTCAGCGACGTCTCTTTTGAACTGTGGCCCGGTGAAGTGCTGGGCATCGTGGGTGAGTCCGGATCGGGGAAAACCACCCTGCTGAAAGCCCTCTCGGCGCGCCTGGCGCCGCAGGAAGGTGAAGTGCGGTATGAAAACCGCTCGCTGTATGCGATGAGCGAAGCGGATCGCCGCCGTCTGCTGCGCACCGAATGGGGCGTGGTACATCAGCATCCGATGGATGGTCTGCGCCGTCAGGTGTCGGCGGGCGGCAACATCGGTGAGCGCCTGATGGCCACCGGCGCACGCCACTACGGAAATATTCGCGCGACCGCCGAACAGTGGCTGAACGATGTCGAAATTCCACCGTCGCGTATTGACGATCTGCCCACCACTTTTTCCGGCGGAATGCAGCAGCGTTTGCAAATCGCCCGCAACCTTGTGACCCAGCCGAAGCTGGTATTTATGGACGAGCCGACCGGCGGTCTGGATGTATCGGTGCAGGCGCGTCTGCTCGATCTGCTGCGTGGCCTGGTGGTAGAGCTGAACCTGGCCGTGGTAATTGTCACCCATGACCTGGGGGTGGCGCGCCTGCTGGCTAACCGTCTGCTGGTCATGAAACAGGGTCAGGTGGTGGAAAGTGGCTTAACCGACCGGGTGCTGGACGATCCTCATCACCCGTATACCCAGCTGCTGGTGTCATCGGTATTGCAGAACTGAGGTTGCTGTCGCCGGGTGGCGCTGCGCTTACCCGGCCTACGAACGCAGCACCCACAGGCCGGGTAAGGCCCACGAACGCAGCACCCAAAGGCCGGGTAAGGCCCACGAACACAGTACCCAAAGGCCAGGTAAGGCCCACGAACACAGTACTCAAAGGCCGGGTAAGGCCCACGAACGCAGCACCCGCAGGCCGGGTAAGGCCTACGAACACAGCACCCACAGGCCGGGTAAGGCCTACGAACACAGTACTCAAAGGCCAGGTAAGGCCTACGAACACAGCACCCAAAGGCCGGGTAAGGCCTACGAACACAGCACCCACAGGCCGGGTAAGGCCTACGAACACAGTACTCAAAGGCCAGGTAAGGCCCACGAACGCAGCACCCAAAGGCCGGGTAAGGCCTACGAACACAGCACCCGTAGGCCGGGGTAAGGCGAAGCCGCCACCCGGCACCCAAACCACGAGGCTAAAATGATCCACGTTGAAAATGTCAGTAAGACCTTTGTACTTCACCAGCAAAACGGCGTGCGCCTGCCGGTGCTGCAGAATGCCTCTCTGGAGGTCAGCCATGGCGAATGTGTGGTGCTGCACGGCCATTCCGGTAGCGGCAAATCCACCCTGCTGCGTTCGCTGTATGCCAACTACCAGCCGGACACCGGTCATATCCATATCCGCCACGGCGACGAATGGGTTGACCTGGTCAACGCCTCGCCGCGTAAAGTGCTGGAAGTCCGCAAGCGCACCATCGGCTGGGTCAGCCAGTTTCTGCGCGTCATCCCGCGAATCTCGGCCCTCGAAGTGGTGATGCAACCGCTGCTCGACCTCGGCATTGCGCGCGATACCTGCGCTTCGCAGGCTGCCCGCCTGCTGACGCGCCTGAACGTTCCGCAACGGTTATGGCATCTGGCGCCCTCCACATTTTCCGGCGGGGAACAGCAGCGGGTCAATATCGCCCGCGGTTTCGCGGTGGACTACCCGATTTTACTGCTTGATGAGCCAACCGCCTCGCTGGACGCCACAAACAGCGCCGCCGTAGTGGAACTGATTAACGAAGCCAAAGCGCGCGGCGCGGCTATCGTCGGTATTTTCCATGATGAAACGGTCCGCAATCAGGTCGCCGACCGACTGCACCCGATGGGAATAACAGCATGATTATCAATAATGTAAACCTGGTTCTCGAGGATGAAGTGGTGCACGGGTCGCTGGAAGTGCAGGAAGGCAGAATTTACGCCTTTGCCGAAAGCCAGAGCCAGCTACCGCAGGCGCTCGACGGTGAAGGTGGCTGGCTGCTGCCCGGGCTGATTGAGCTGCATACCGATAATCTGGACAAATTCTTTACTCCGCGCCCGAAAGTCGACTGGCCCGCCCACTCGGCGATGAGCAGCCATGATGCGCTGATGATCGCCAGCGGGATCACCACCGTGCTGGATGCGGTGGCCATTGGCGATGTCCGCGACGGCGGCGACCGGCTGGAGAATCTGGAAAAGATGATCAACGCCATCGAAGAGACGCAAAAGCGCGGCGTTAACCGCGCCGAGCACCGCCTGCATCTGCGCTGCGAGCTGCCGCACCACACCACCCTGCCGCTGTTTGAGAAGCTGGTTGGCCGCGAGCCGGTGAGCATGGTCTCCCTGATGGACCACTCTCCAGGACAGCGCCAGTACGCCGATCGCAGCAAGTACCGCGATTACTATCAGGGAAAATATCATCTGACCAACGAAGAGATGGACCGCTTCGAGGAGGAGCAGATGGCGCTGGCGGCGACCTGGTCGCAGCCGAACCGCGAGACCATCGCCGCCATCTGCCGCGAGCGTAAGATCGCCCTCGCCAGCCACGATGACGCCACCCGTGAACATGTCGTCGAATCACACCAGCTTGGTAGCGTGATCGCCGAATTTCCTACCACCTTAGCCGCCGCAGAGGCCTCGCGTCAGCACGGCATGAACGTGCTGATGGGGGCGCCGAATATCGTGCGCGGCGGTTCGCACTCCGGCAACGTCGCGGCCCACCAGCTGGCGGCCAGCAACCTGCTCGATATTCTGTCGTCAGACTACTATCCCGCCAGCCTGCTCGATGCGGCGTTCCGCATCGCGGACGACCACGACAACGCCTTCTCGCTACCGCAGGCCATTCGTCTGGTCAGTAAAAATCCGGCCCAGGCTCTGGGATTAGTCGACCGCGGCGTGATTGCGGAAGGTAAGCGTGCCGATATGGTGCTGGCGCACCGTCGCGGCGAACATGTCCATATTGACCACGTCTGGCGTCAAGGAAAGAGGGTCTTCTGATGAGCGGAAAATTGATTTGGCTGGTGGGCGCCTCAGGCTCCGGAAAAGATAGCCTGCTGGCGGCCTTACGTCAGCGCGAAAATGCCCGGCTGCTGGTGGCGCATCGCTATATTACGCGCCCGTTCAACGCCGGCAGCGAAAATCATATTGCGCTCAGCAAGCAGGAGTTTTTCAACCGCGCCGAGCGCCAGCTGTTCGCCCTGAGCTGGCATGCCAATAACAATTACTACGGAATTGGCATCGAAATTGACCTGTGGCTGCACGCCGGTTTTGACGTGGTGGCCAATGGCTCTCGCGCCCATCTGCCTCAGGCCCGGGCGCGCTACGCTGACGCCCTGCTGCCCATCTGCCTGCAGGTCACGCCGGAGGTGCTGCGCCAGCGCCTGGAACAGCGCGGGCGAGAGAGCGAAGCGGAGATCGCCCTGCGCCTGGAGCGCGCGGCGCGCTATACCCCCTCCGACTGTCTGACGTTGAACAACAACGGCAGCCTCGGGCAATCCGTCGACCAGTTCCTCACGCTGCTGCGTCGCCACTACGCCCGACAAGAGAATCAACATGCCTACCTGTGAACTCCGGGCCCCGACCCTGGACGATGTCGATGCCGTATATGCATTAATTTGCGAATTAAAGCAGAAAGCGTACGATCGCCACCATTTCACCGCCGGGTTTGCCATGAACCTGCAAAATCCAACCCTGCGCTATCAGCTGGCGCAGGTGGAGGGGGAGACGGTCGGGTTGATTGGGCTACAGTTGCAGTTCCCGCTTAATTTCAACGCCTGGATCGGGGAAGTGCAGGAACTGGTGGTGCTGCCGCAGAGACGCGGCCTGCACGTCGGTCAGGCGCTGCTGGCCTGGGCGGAGCAGGAAGCCCGCGAACACGGTGCACAAATGGTGGAGCTCTCCAGCGGAAAATCCCGTCCCGACGCCCACCGTTTCTATCTCCGTGAAGGGTATACGCAAAGCCATCTGCGTTTTAAAAAAGCGCTGTGAGGAGGAAGTATGGGCCTGACTATTCGCTTAACCGGCACCGGCGGCGCCCAGCTGGTTCCGGTCTTCGGCTGCGACTGCGCAGCCTGTCAGCGTGCGCGCAGCGATGAGGCGCATCGTCGTCGCCCCTGTAGCGCGGTCGTGACCTTCAATGACGCCGTCACACTTCTGGATGCCGGGCTACCCGACCTGATGGACCGGTGGCCCGCCGGCCAGTTTCAGCAGTTTTTACTTACCCACTATCATATGGATCATGTTCAGGGATTATTCCCGCTGCGCTGGGGCGTCGGTGCGCCGATCCCGGTGTTTGGGCCGCCGGATCCTGAAGGCTGCGATGACCTGTTTAAGCACCCCGGCCTGCTGGATTTCAGCCATACCGTTGAACCGTTTGTGGTGTTTAACTTACAGGGATTGCGGGTGACGCCGCTACCGCTGAATCACTCGAAGCTGACGTATGGCTATCTGCTGGAGTCGGCGCACAGCCGGGTAGCCTGGTTGTCGGATACCGCCGGATTACCGGAAAAGACGCTCAAATTCTTACTGAATAACCAGCCGCAGGCGATCGTGATCGACTGCAGCCATGAGCCGCGCCCGCAGCCGCCGCGCAGCCACTGCGATTTGAATACGGTACGCGCTATCAATCAGGTGCTGGCCTGCCCGCGGGTCATTCTGACCCATATCAGCCATCAGTTTGATCTCTGGATGATGGACCATCCGTTGCCGCCGGGGTTTGAGGCCGGCTATGACGGTATGGAGATCGTGCTGGATTAATCTGTAACCCGATTAGGGCTATGTCACTCCGGTGAGCGCCATGTCACCACGACCAGAAACGACGGCGCGGTTAATAATCGTCATCCAGCCGCCGCTGGTCGTTCTCCAGCTGCCGGCGATCCTGATCCAGCTGGCGCTGGCGATCGTCGAGCTGACGGCGACGATCCTCTATCTGTCGCTGCCGATCGTCATACTGCCGCTGGCGATCGGTGCTTTGTTGGCGGCTGCCCTGGTAACGTCCGTCATCATAGCGGTCGTTATCATCATCAGAGCGGCTATTGCCGGGGTTGTAGGCATCACTAATCGCCTGCTGAATATTACCGATTGCGTCGTCAATAATGTCAGCGTGCGCCAGCTGGCTGCTCAGCGACAGCGTGCAGAGGATTAAAGCGGTAAAGTAACGTTTCATAGAGCCAGTCTCTTCAGGGGGCTGGCCCTACGTTAATCAACGGTCGTTGCGGCGAGTAGCGGAGGAATCTCAAATCCGCGGCTGTTCAAGCGCGGTAATCGCATCAATTCGCGTCTGATGACGTCCGCCTTCATAATCGCTCCCCAACCAGGCATCGACAATCATTTTTGCCAGTTCAAGACCTATCACGCGCGCGCCGAAGGCCAGCACATTGGTATTATTATGTTGCCGCGATAGCTGGGCCGAATAGGGTTCACTGCACACCACCGCGCGAATGCCGGGGTATTTATTGGCGGTTATGGAGATCCCGACGCCGGTGCCGCAGATCAGGATCCCGCCCTCAGCTTCACCTGTCAGAATGGCCTGCGCGACAGCGCTGGCATAACGGGGATAATCGGTACGCTCAGGTGACCATGTTCCCTTATCCAGCACCTCGATTCCCCGCTGTCGGAGATGCGCCACAATATCGTTTTTAAGGATAAACCCGACGTGATCACAGCCAATTGCAATCCTTTTCATACTTAACCTCGCCTGTTTTTACTTTACGAACATAGATAGAGTTGTGATTTAAACCGCAAAACCCGGCCAGAAAATCGGCACAAATCCGGCCTGACGTGCCATTTCTACCTCGCTAAAATTCACAAATCAAGCGAGAAAAATAGACGACTCATATTAACTATCGTTTTAAATTTTACAGATAAATCTAAAAAAACCTTGTTTTATAAAGAGTTAATTAAAAATACTCCGACGCAAAACCACCCCTGAACTTTACAAAAAGCAAAACTTTATAAAACTTATAATTTTGTGAAGTTGATTGTATCTTTTCTGTTTTGACTGTGGTGATATAGTGACGTCTTCACTTTATGGACAAGAGAAAGCGATGAGTCAGTCAGAATCCAGTTCGCTCCCCAACGGTATCGGTCTCGCCCCCTGGCTACGCATGAAGCAGGAAGGAATGACCGAAAACGAAAGCCGAATCGTCGAATGGTTGCTTAAACCCGGCAATCTGAGCGACGCTCCCGCCATTAAAGATGTGGCGGAAGCGCTGTCGGTTTCCGAAGCGATGATCGTTAAGGTCTCCAAACTGCTCGGTTTTAGCGGTTTTCGTAACCTGCGTAGCGCCCTGGTGGAGTATTTTTCGCAATCTGAACAGGTCCTTCCGGCAGAGCTCTCCTTTGATGAAGCACCTCAGGACGTGGTGAATAAGGTTTTTAACATTACTCTGCGTACCATTATGGAAGGTCAGTCGATCGTTAATGTCGATGAAATTCATCGCGCGGCACGTTTCTTCGCCCAGGCCAACCAGCGCGATCTGTACGGAGCCGGTGGATCAAATGCCATCTGCGCCGATGTGCAGCATAAGTTTTTACGGATCGGCGTGCGCTGCCAGACATATCCGGATGCGCATATCATGATGATGTCGGCCTCATTGTTGAAAAAAGGCGACGTCGTGCTGGTCGTCACCCATTCCGGGCGCACCAGCGATATTAAATCGGCAGTAGAGCTGGCCAAGAAGAACGGTGCTAAAATTATCTGTATTACCCATAGCTACCATTCACCGATTGCTAAATTAGCTGATTTTATTATTTGCTCGCCAGCACCAGAAACTCCTTTATTAGGGAGGAACGCCTCAGCGCGTATTTTACAACTTACCTTATTAGATGCTTTTTTCGTTTCGGTAGCCCAACAAAATATTGAACAGGCCACTTTAAACATGCAAAAAACCGGCGCCATTGTTGATTTCTTTTCACCAGGAGCGCTGAAGTAAATAATAAACGCCGATCCCACCACGGTGGGATCAATATTACTGTATCCTACACCGAGAATACTGTCATGAATAAATACCTGAAAATTTTCAGCGGCGCGGCTATGGGCGTAATGTTATCTACCAGCGCTTTTGCCGCGGCCGATTACGCGGTGGTATTAAAAACACTATCAAATCCTTTCTGGGTTGATATGAAAAAAGGTATTGAAGATGAGGCCAAAACGCTGGGAGTCAGCGTCGATATTTTTGCCTCGCCTTCGGAAGGGGATTTTCAATCACAGCTGCAGCTATTCGAAGACTTAAGCAATAAGAACTATAAAGGCATCGCTTTCGCGCCTCTCTCGTCGGTCAACCTGGTGATGCCCGTGGCGAAAGCCTGGAAGAAAGGGATTTATCTGGTCAATCTCGATGAAAAAATCGATATGGATAACCTGAAGAAAGCGGGCGGTAACGTTGAAGGTTTCGTCACCACGGACAACGTCGCGGTGGGGGCAAAAGGGGCCGATTTTATTATCGAGAAACTGGGTGCTGAAGGCGGCGACGTTGCCATCATCGAAGGAAAAGCGGGTAACGCGTCAGGCGAAGCCCGTCGTAACGGTGCAACGGAGGCATTCAAAAAAGCCAGTCAGATCAAGCTTGTTGCCAGCCAACCAGCCGACTGGGATCGCATTAAGGCGCTTGATGTTGCCACTAACGTGCTACAGCGGAACCCTAACCTGAAAGCCTTTTACTGCGCGAATGACACAATGGCAATGGGCGTTGCCCAGGCCGTAGCCAACGCCGGCAAAAGCCAGACGGTTCTGGTGGTCGGCACTGACGGTATCCCTGAAGCGCGTAAAATGGTGGAAGCCGGTCAGATGACCGCAACGATTGCGCAAAATCCGGGCAATATCGGCGCGACGGGACTGAAGATGATGGTTGATGCCGAAAAAACCGGCAAGGTGATTCCACTGGATAAAACACCAGAATTCAAACTGGTGGATTCTATTCTGGTCACAAAATAATTTTCCAGCAACGAGTCCGATGCTCTCCCCTTACCCTCCTGATTCAGGAGGGTAAAAATAAGTAAGGAGTTATTATGCTCACGCCATATATTTCAATGGCGGGGATCGGCAAATCCTTTGGCCCGGTTCACGCATTAAAATCGGTCGATTTAACCGCTTACCCGCACGAAATACATGCATTACTCGGGGAAAACGGTGCGGGTAAATCAACGTTAATGAAAGTTTTGTCGGGAATACATGAACCGACCAAAGGTACCATCACGGTTAATAACGTTAATTATGACAAGCTCGACCATAAATTAGCGGCCAGACTCGGCATCGGCATTATTTATCAAGAGCTCAGCGTCATTGATGAATTAACCGTAATGGAAAATTTATATATCGGCCGCCATCTGACGAAAAAAATCTGCGGCGTCAATATTATCGACTGGAAAGAGATGCGCATCAGAGCGGCAATGATGCTGCTACGCATCGGATTAAAGGTCGATTTAGACGAGAAAGTCGCGAATCTGTCGATCAGCCATAAACAGATGCTGGAAATCGCTAAGACACTGATGCTCGACGCCAAAGTGCTGATCATGGATGAACCCACCTCTTCGCTGACCAACAAAGAGGTGGACTACCTGTTCCTGATCATGAACCAGCTGCGTAAAGAGGGAACCGCCATCGTCTATATCTCGCACAAGCTGGCGGAGATACGCCGGATCTGCGACCGCTACACGGTGATGAAGGACGGTAGCAGCGTATGCAGTGGCATGGTCAGCGAGGTCAATAACGACGATATCGTACGTCTGATGGTCGGCCGTGAGTTGCAAAACCGCTTTAACGCGATGAAAGAGAACAGCGGAAATATCGCGCGCGAAACGGTATTCGAAGTAAAAAATGTCACCAGCCGGGATAAGAAAAAGGTCCGCGATATCTCCTTTAGCGTCAATCGCGGTGAAATTCTCGGCTTTGCCGGCCTGGTGGGCTCCGGGCGTACCGAACTGATGGATTGTCTGTTTGGTGTTGATAAGCGGAGCAGCGGCGAAATCATCCTCAACGGTAAAGCCATTACCCCGCGCTCGCCGCTCGATGCCTTAAAGAAAGGAATGGGCTACATCACGGAGAGTCGCCGGGACAACGGTTTCTTCGGCAATTTCTCTATAGCGCAAAATATGGCTGTCAGCCTGAGCCTGAAACACGGCGGCTATAAAGGGGCGATGGGGCTGTTCCATGAAGAGAACGAGCGTAAAACGGCGGAGGCACAGCGCAAATTACTGGCGCTGAAGTGCCATTCTGTCGATCAGAGCATCACCGAACTTTCCGGCGGTAACCAACAAAAGGTCCTGATATCCAAATGGTTATGCTGCAACCCCGACGTCATTATTTTCGATGAACCGACGCGCGGAATCGACGTCGGCGCGAAAGCCGAAATTTATAAAGTGATGCGCCAGTTGGCGGATGACGGAAAAGTCATTCTGATGGTGTCATCCGAGCTTCCTGAAATTATCGCCGTCTGTGACCGCATCGCCGTGTTCTGCGAGGGGCGGCTGACGCAAATTCTGACCAATCGCGACGACATGAGCGAAGAGGAGATTATGGTATGGGCACTGCCGCAAGAGTAAAAGGGGAGTCTGATGGCAAAAAGCCGTTCAACTTCGCACTGTTCTGGGATAAATACGGCACCTTTTTTATCCTCGCGATTATTGTCGCGATCTTCGGCTCGCTGTCGTCGGAATACTTTCTGACGACCAATAATATCACCCAAATATTTGTTCAGAGCTCGGTGACGGTGCTTATCGGAATGGGGGAGTTCTTCGCTATTCTGGTAGCAGGCATCGACCTGTCCGTGGGGTCGATTCTGGCGCTTTCCGGCATGGTGACCGCCAAACTCATGCTGGCAGGCGTCGATCCGTTCCTCGCAGCGCTGATTGGCGGCGTGCTGGTCGGCGGCGCGCTAGGCGCGATTAACGGCTGCCTGGTCAACTGGACCGGCCTGCACCCGTTCATTATTACCCTCGGTACCAACGCGATTTTTCGCGGTATCACCCTGGTTATCTCCGACGCCAACTCGGTCTATGGCTTCTCTTTCGAGTTCGTCAATTTCTTTGCCGCCAGCGTATTGGGGATCCCGGTACCGGTCATCTTCTCGCTTATTGTGGCCGTGATTCTCTGGTTCCTGACCACCCGGATGCGGTTGGGCCGCAATATCTACGCCCTCGGCGGCAATAAAAACTCCGCCTTCTACTCTGGCATCGATGTGAAGTTCCATATGTTGCTGGTGTTCATTATATCCGGCATCTGCGCCGGGCTGGCGGGAGTGGTCTCGACGGCACGTCTCGGCGCCGCGGAGCCTCTGGCCGGAATGGGCTTTGAAACCTACGCCATCGCCAGCGCCATTATCGGCGGTACCAGCTTCTTTGGTGGTAAGGGACGCATTTTTTCAGTGGTGATTGGCGGCCTGATCATCGGCACCATCAACAACGGGCTGAATATTCTCCAGGTACAAACCTACTACCAGCTGGTGGTGATGGGTGGATTAATTATCGCGGCTGTCGCCCTCGATCGTCTTATCAGTAAGTAAGGAATTTATGATGAAAATTGCCCCCTCTTTAATGTGTATGGACCTGCTGAAATTCAAAGAACAGATCGAGTTTATCGATCGGCATGCAGATTACTTCCACATCGACATCATGGACGGTCATTTTGTCCCTAACCTGACGCTATCGCCGTTTTTCGTCAGCCAGGTGAAGAAGCTGGCCAGTAAACCACTGGACTGCCATCTGATGGTCACCCGGCCACAGGATTACATCAGCCAGCTGGCGCAGGCGGGCGCAGACTTTATCACCCTGCATCCGGAAACTATTAACGGTCAGGCTTTCCGCCTGATAGAGGAGATTCGTCGCCATGGCATGAAGGTCGGCCTCATTCTCAATCCGGAAACGCCGGTTGAGACGATGAAATATTACCTCCACAAGGCGGACAAAATTACGGTGATGACCGTCGATCCGGGTTTCGCGGGCCAACCCTTTATTCCTGAAATGCTGGAGAAGATCGGCGAGCTAAAAGCGTGGCGAGAACGTGAAGGGCTGGCCTACGAAATTGAGATCGACGGTTCGTGCAATAAAGCGACCTATCAAAAACTGATGGCGGCAGGCGCGGACGTCTTTATCGTCGGGACCTCCGGTCTGTTTAACCACGGCGACAATATTCACGACGCGTGGCAGGTCATGGCAGAGCAGATTCTGGCGGCCAAAAACGAGGTATTCCCTCATGCAAAAACAGCGTAAAGTCGTCGCAGGAGTGGACATGGGCGCAACCCATATCCGCTTTTGCCTGCAAACCGCACAGGGCGAGACTCTGCATTGCGAGAAGCTGCGCACCGCTGAAGCGATCGCCCCTGACGGTCTGGTGAGCGGGATCACGATGTTGATTCAGCAGCAGCTTGACCGCTTTCAGGCACATTGCTGCGGCCTGGTGATGGGCTTTCCGGCATTGGTCAGCAGAGATAAACGGACGATTATCTCCACCCCCAACCTATCGTTACCGCCAGAAACCCTGCGTACGCTAGCCGATGAGCTGGAGCATTCGCTGGCCTGTCCGGTCGAATTTTCCCGCGATGTGAATCTCCAGCTCTCATTTGACGTGCAGGAAAATGGTTTGCAGGCTCAACAGGTGTTAGCCGTTTATCTTGGCACCGGCATGGGCTTCGCCATCTGGTTAAACGGCGGGCCGTGGACAGGTGCACATGGCGTGGCGGGAGAGCTGGGTCATATCCCGCAGGGCGACAACGCGCTCATCTGCGGTTGCGGTAATCCCGGTTGTCTGGAAACCGTCTGTTCCGGCATCGCGCTCAAACGCTGGTATGAACAACAGCCGCGCGGCTATGCGCTTGGTGAACTGTTTTTACACGCCGCTGAGGAACCGTTTGTACAGGCCCTCCTGCACCACGCCGCCCGCGCCATCGCCACCAGCATCAACCTGTTCGACCCCGATGCGGTGATCCTCGGCGGTGGCGTGATGGACATGTCCGGGTTTCCACGCGAGGCGCTGCTCGCCATGATAAAAGCGCATATTCGCCGCCCGTTGCCTTATCAGGCGGTGCAGTTTCTTGCCGCATCGTCCTCAACATTTAATGGTGCTCAAGGGGCTGCGGCGCTGGCCCGCAGCCGCTATTTGCCACAACCTGTCGCAGCGCCTGCATCAGCTGTGTCCGACTGAAGGGTTTACGCAGCAGCTCAACGTCCGGCAGCGCAGGATTGTGCGCCGGACGCAGATCCTGGCCGCTGATCAGCAGCACCGCCACCGTCGGGAAACGGCGCTGGGTTTCGTTGATCACCTCGGCTCCGCTCAATCGGCCCGGCAGCATCAGGTCGCTAATCAGCAGCGCAATTTCCGTCGAAGCCTCAAGTAACTGCAGCGCCTGCTCTCCGTTCCCGGCCTCCAGGGTTAACCAGCCGAGCTGATGAAGCTGTTCACAAAGGGTCTGGCGCACATCGGCCTCATCCTCGAGCACCAGCGCCAGCCGCTCACCGCTCACCGTCTGCTCGACTTCCGGCAGCGGGCCACCGCTCGGCGCCTGTACCGCCGCGCGCGGCAGCTGTAAACGCACCGTTGTCCCCTGGCCCGGCGCGCTCTCAATGGCCACCCTCCCGCCGGACTGGCGGACAAAACCATAGACCATCGACAGCCCCAGACCGCTGCCGCTGCCGGTTTGTTTGGTGGTAAAGAACGGTTCGAACACCTGGGCTTTGACCTCCTGCGACATCCCGCTGCCGTGATCGATCACCTCCAGCGCCACCATATCCTGCCGCCGCCCGTCGCTGCGAGCCACCCGCTGGTTCCAGGTGCGCAGCCTAATTACCCCTGAACGCCCTTCCATTGCATCGCGAGCGTTCATCACCAGATTGATAATGGCGTTTTCCAGCTGGCCGACGTCAATCCACGCCGGCCACGCGGGTGACTGTGCCTCAATCTCCAGACTCAGCGTCGTCGGCAGAGAATGGCGCATCAGTTCGCCCAGATTCTCCAGCAGCGGTTTCATCGCCACGGCATTGGGGTGTAGCGACTGCTTACGCGAGAAGGCCAGCAGCCGCTGGGTAAGCAGCGCGCCGCGTTCTGCGGCTTTTCGCGCCCGGGAGATCCGCGGCACGTCCGCGTCCTGCGGCTGAACCAGTTCAAGGCTGCCGATAATCACCGCCAGCAGGTTATTAAAATCATGCGCCAGGCCGCCGGTCAGCTGGCCGACCGCTTTCATTTTCTGGCTGTGTACCAGCGCCTGCTCCAGCCCTTTGCGTTCGGTCCTGTCGAGAACCACGTTCACCAGCCCCCGCCCGGGAACCGGGCTGAAGCGCAGCTCAATGGTGCGGTCGCTCGCCAGCTGTAGCTCCTGGGGTTTGGGTAGCGGACGGGACAGGTTGTCACGAATATGTTCCGCCAGAGGGGCGGCCTGACCCAGCAGCTGCTGATAGTGAATGCCGCGCTGCAGGTCATTGGCTGCCAGCCCTAACAGCAGCGGATACTGCGGATTCCACACCACCAGCAGCCCCTGATTATCAAACAGCGCGAAGCCGTCGCGCATGGCATGAAAGGTGGTCTCCAGCAGGGTACTTTTTTCTTTCAGCAGCTGAGAGGTATGGGCCAATGACGCGGTATTGCGGGCAAAGACGTTGAAGGCGCGCGCCAGCTCTCCCAGTTCATCGCGTCGCTGGAGCCCCGGGACAGACACATCCTGCTCGCCGTGGGCCAGGCGCGACATCGCCCGGGAGATAGCGGTCAGACTGGAGCCAAGGTTACGGTAGATATACCAGCCGGCGAAGCCGGTTATCACCAGCGCCAGCAGCGCCGACAGCAAAATAAACATGCTGATAGAGCGCAGCTCCTGATGGCTCTGTGCCGCCCGCAGTTCAGACGCCTGCGCCACGCGGGCAACGTACTGATTAATATCGCTGTTGAGCAGCGCCACCAGCGCCTTAATGTGAAACATATACCAGCCGATGGCCAAATCGCTCTCCTCCAGCTGCGCCGAGAGCGGCTCCAGCCTGGCCAGCTCACCGTTGAAATCCTGCAGAATCGCGGCCAGCGTAGGATCGCGGCTGGTTGTCGGCAGAAAACCTCTCACCTTATCCAGCTGCTGGACGATCGATCGCGGCGTCGAAGTATGGATGGCCGCAACGATCAGCCGATCCATCTCGGCCAGCGGCCGGGGATCGATCGCGTCTGCGCCATGCCGATCGTTAAGATCCTGAATATGCCGGAGATAGCTCTGGTTCTGATACAGCGAGCTGAGCAGTTCATTACGCTGCAGATGACGACGCTGACCGCGTTCCAGCATGCCGCCCACGCTCTGCTGCAGTTCATTGCTGCGGCGAATAATACTGGCCACCAGCGTCAGTTCCTGTTGCGCCAGCGGCGCGGCGGCGAGGTGCGAGAGTGAATATTTCAGGGCCTGCTGGGTCGCCAGCAGGCGTTCAGCTTCGCTTTTATACTCCAGCGCACCGACCACCTGGGAGAGGCGAACCGCCGCAGTGGCGACGTTCGCGGTGTCGCGCGCCAGATTCATACTGCCGGTCATATCATCCAGCGTCTGCCGCTGCACCTGTTCTTGTAGCAGGCTGGCATGGCGAAACCCCAGCAGCGCTACGCCGGCCACCATCAGCGTGACCGCAACCATCAGCAAATTAAACGACAGCAGACGCCCGCGAGCGCTGGTGAAAAACGGGTAGCGATGGGATGGCATGGTCAGCTCCACGATCTTTTTATTTATCCTGGCGGTTGCTGACCCTGACCGGGAGAGCCGCATCGCGTAATTGTGAGCCAGGTTAACTATTCATCAATATGACAAATATGAACGGCGTCTGACATTTTGTATTTATCGTCGTGTGGTGCACTGCGATTCTCGATCACACTCGCAGGAGAGCCGCCATGCAGGGGACACCGGTACTATCCATGCGCAATATTGCCAAAGCCTTTGGCAAGTTTTATGCGCTGAAAGGCGTCGATCTGACGGTCTGGCCCGGTGAGATCCACGCCTTAATGGGGGAGAACGGCGCCGGCAAAAGCACGTTGATGAAGATCCTCGCGGGGGCATATACCGCCACCAGCGGCGAGATCCTGATCGACGGACGGCCGCACGCTATTAAAGGGCCAAAAGATGCGCTGGCCGCCGGGATCACTCTGATTTACCAGGAGATGCAGCTGGCGCCGAATTTAACCGTCGCCGAGAACATTTTCCTCGGCAGCGAGCTGGCGCGCGGCGGGCTGGTACAGCGCAAAGAGATGATTAATCAGGCCCAGGCGGTGATAGATCGTCTCGGCGCTCAGTTTAAGGCCAGCGACCGGGTGATGACCCTGACCATTGCCGAACAGCAGCAGGTGGAGATCGCCCGCGCCCTGCATCGCAACAGCCGGGTCCTGGTGATGGATGAACCCACCGCCGCCCTCTCCTCCCGTGAGACCCAGCGCCTGTTTGAGCTGATTCTGCGCCTGCGCGATGAAGGGATGGCCATTATCTATATCAGCCACCGCATGGCGGAGGTTTATGAACTCTCCGACCGCGTCAGCGTATTGCGCGATGGCCAGTACGTCGGCAGCCTGACCCGCGACAAGCTCAACGCCTCCGAACTGGTGCGAATGATGGTCGGCCGTCCGTTAAGCGACCTGTTCAATAAAGAGCGCGATATTCCGCCCGGTCAGCCGCGCCTGCGGGTAGAGGATTTGACCGACGGCGGTAAAGTGAAAGCCAGCAGTCTGGTGGTACGGGCCGGGGAAATCGTCGGTCTGGCCGGTCTGGTCGGCGCCGGCCGCTCGGAGCTGGCGCAGCTGATTTTCGGCGTGCGTCGGGCCACCGGCGGCGTCATCGAGATCGACGGCGAACCGGTGGTCATTCACTCTCCGCGTGCAGCCATCGAGCTGGGTATCGGCTTTCTCACCGAAAACCGCAAGGAGCAGGGGCTGTTCCTCGAAATGGCGGCGCAGGAGAACATCACCATGGCCACCCTCGAACGGGATGCCCGCTGGGGTATGCTCAATCGCAAAAAGGCGCAGACCCTCTCCGACGATGCGATCTCCCTGCTTAATATTCGCGTGCCGCACGCACAGGTGCGGGCCGGCGGCCTTTCCGGCGGCAATCAGCAAAAGCTGCTGATCTCCCGCTGGGTCGCCATCGGTCCGCGCATTTTGCTGCTTGATGAACCGACGCGCGGCGTCGACGTCGGCGCCAAAAGCGAGATTTACCGCATCATGACCCAGATGGCGCGCCAGGGGGTGGCCATCCTGATGATCTCCAGCGAACTCCCCGAAGTGGTCGGCATGAGCGACCGGGTCTACGTCATGCGCGAAGGCAGCATCGCCGGCGAACTCCAGGCCGGCGACATCAGCCAGGAAAGCATTATGACGCTGGCCACCGGCGTAAACGACTCTCACCTTAAGGCGGTATCACCATGACAACACAGAAAGAGACCGCCGCGCAGCCGGTGGCAAAATCGGTATCAGCGAAGAAAATCCTGATGGGCGATCTGGTACAAACGGTCGGTATCCTGCCGATTTTAATCCTGATTGTCGCGGTATTTGGCTTTATCGCCCCCAACTTCTTTACCGAAAGCAACCTGCTGAATATTACCCGGCAGGCGTCGATCAACATCGTGCTCGCCGCCGGGATGACTTTCATCATTCTGACCGGGGGGATCGATCTGTCCGTCGGCTCGATTCTCGGCACCACCGCGGTGGCGGCGATGGTGGTGTCGCTGATGCCGGAGCTCTCCCTGCTCTCCATTCCGGCGGCGCTGATGCTCGGCCTGCTGCTGGGCCTGTTTAACGGCGCGCTGGTCGCCTTCGCCGGGCTGCCGCCGTTTATCGTGACGCTCGGGACCTATACAGCCCTACGCGGGGCCGCCTATCTGCTGGCCAACGGCACCACGGTGATTAACTCCGATATCAGCTTCGAATGGATCGGCAACGATTACCTCGGGCCGGTTCCGTGGCTGGTGGTGATCGCGCTGATGGTGGTAGCGGTGTGCTGGTTCATTCTGCGCCGCACCACCCTTGGCGTTCATATCTACGCCGTAGGCGGCAATATGCAGGCGGCAAGGCTCACGGGGATCAAAGTGTGGCTGGTGCTGCTGTTCGTTTACGGCATGAGCGGCCTGCTCTCCGGGCTGGGCGGCGTCATGAGCGCCTCGCGGCTGTACAGCGCGAACGGCAACCTCGGCGTAGGTTATGAACTGGATGCCATCGCCGCCGTTATTCTCGGCGGGACCAGCTTCGTCGGCGGCATCGGCACTATCACCGGCACGCTGGTGGGGGCGTTGATTATCGCCACGCTCAATAACGGCATGACGCTGATGGGCGTCTCCTATTTCTGGCAACTGGTGATCAAAGGGGCGGTGATCATCATTGCGGTGCTGATCGACAAATACCGTACCCGACACCATCAAAGTGCATAACAACAATACCCTACAGACAGAGGAAAACAGCATGCGTTTGAAACCCGTAGTAACCGCACTCTGTGCCGGCGCGTTGCTTGCCGCAGCGCCCTTTACCCAGGCCAAAGAGCTGAAGTCAATCGGCGTCACGGTGGGGGATTTAGCCAACCCGTTCTTTGTACAAATCACCAAAGGCGCGGAGCTGGAAGCCCGTAAGCTGGCCGGAGACAATGTGAAAGTGACGCTGGTCTCCAGCGGATACGATCTGGGTCAGCAGGTGGCGCAGATCGATAACTTTATTGCCGCCAAAGTCGACATGATTATCCTCAACGCCGCCGACTCAAAAGGGATTGGCCCTGCGGTAAAACGCGCGAAAGATGCCGGGATCGTGGTGGTTGCGGTGGACGTGGCCGCCGAAGGCGCCAATGCCACCATCACCTCTGATAACACTCAGGCGGGAGAAATGGCCTGTAAATACATCACCGACCGCCTGAAAGGCAAAGGGAATGTCGTGATTATCAACGGGCCGCCGGTTTCCGCTGTGCAGAACCGCGTCGAAGGCTGCCAGGCCGAGTTTGCACGCCACCCGGATATCAAAGTGCTCTCCTACAACCAGAACGCGAAAGGCAGCCGTGAAGGTGGTCTGGAAATTATGACCTCATTGCTGGCGGCGAATCCGAAGATCGATGGCGTCTTTGCCATCAACGATCCGACCGCGATCGGCGCCGATCTGGCGGCAAAACAGGCGCAGCGTCATGAGTTCTTTATCGTTGGCGTCGACGGAAGTCCGGACGGTGAAGAGGCGTTGAAACGTAAAAACTCGCTGTTTGTGGCGACGCCGGCGCAGGACCCGCAGGTCATGGCGGCGAAAGCGGTAGAGATCGGTTATGACATTCTGCAGGGGAAACCGGCACCGGCCGCACCGGTGTTGATCCCGGTGACCCTGATCGATAAAAACAATATCGGCAGTTACAAAGGCTGGACCGTGAAGTAAGAGTCCTGTCTCCCCGCTGGCCCCGCGTCTGCCGGGGCTACGCCGCCCTGTCGCCGTGGATAACATCCGCGGCGAACACATAGCCCAGACCGCGTAGGGTTTTGATCAGCGTCGGCTGATGCGGATTCGGTTCGATTTTGCGCCGCAGGCGCATGATCAGCACGTCAATCGTCCGGTCAAAGACTTCGGTGCTTTCGCTATGGGTCAGGGCCAACAGCTGCTCGCGATTGAGCACCCGGCGGGCGTTTTGCGCCAGCGCCAGCAGCAGGCTGTACTCTCCCTGGGTCAGCGGCACCGCTTGCTGTTGCGAGTTAAACAACTCGCAGCGAAACGTATCCAGCCGCCAGCCGTTAAAGAGCAATCCCGTGCCGCCGCTCGCGCCTTCGGCACCCAGCGCACCGCTACGTCTGAGCACCGCTTTCACCCGCGCCACCACCACCCGGGAGTTGAACGGCTTGGCAATATAATCATCGGCGCCCATTTCCAGCCCGACTACGACGTCGGATTCGCTGCCGAGGCCGGTCAGCATCACCACCGGTAAATCAGGTCGGCTACGCTGCAGCTGTTGCAGCACCAGCAGCCCGTTGGTGTCGGGGAGAATCATATCCAGCAGCACCAGCGAGATATCCGTCCGCTGGGCCGCTACCGCCAGCGCATCGCTGCCGGTCTGGCACAGCAGCACGTCAAAAACATGCGCACTGAGCACATCGCTAAGCAGTTCGCCAATCGCGCTGTCGTCATCCACAACCAAAATGACCGGTTTCATTACTTGCCTCTGCCCGCACGGAACGATCTCTGTCTGATTAATTCAGCAAAGCCCCCTCGACAAATCCATTACCGGATCGCGTTTCTTCAATCCATGTCACATCTCACCGCCCTTCGACACGTCAAAACTGACGACGCCCTGCTTTTCGTCAGCATTTAGCCCAAAAAATCGACGTATCATCAGTCAATACCCATAATGAAAACATGGCATAGAAGATGCATATTGACGGCGTGATAGCGCATATGCGCCCATTGATGAACTGGAGCAAGACCGATGAAAAAAGTCGTCACGGTTTGCCCGTATTGCGCATCAGGTTGCAAAATCAACCTGGTGGTCGATAACGGCAAAATCGTCCGGGCTGAGGCGGCACAGGGGAAAACCAACCAGGGAACCCTGTGCCTGAAAGGCTATTATGGCTGGGATTTCATTAACGATACCCAAATCCTCACCCCGCGCCTGAAAACCCCTATGATCCGCCGTCAGCGTGGCGGAAAACTGGAATCCGTCTCCTGGGAGGAGGCGCTCGACTACGTCGCGACCCGTCTCAGCGCCATTAAGGCGAAGTACGGTCCGGACGCCATTCAGACCACCGGCTCGTCCCGCGGGACGGGGAACGAAACTAACTATGTGATGCAAAAGTTCGCGCGCGCCGTTATTGGTACCAATAACGTCGACTGCTGCGCTCGCGTCTGACACGGCCCTTCGGTTGCAGGTCTGCACCAGTCGGTCGGTAATGGCGCCATGAGTAATGCCATCACGGAGATTGATAACACCGATCTCGTCTTTATCTTCGGCTACAATCCGGCCGACTCACACCCTATTGTGGCGAATCACGTGATTAACGCCAAACGCAACGGGGCGAAGATTATCGTCTGCGATCCGCGCAAGATTGAAACCGCGCGCATTGCCGATATGCATATTGCCTTGAAAAACGGCTCCAACATCGCGCTGCTCAACGCCATCGGCCACGTCATTATCGAAGAGGATCTCTACGATAAATCCTTCGTCGCCAGCCGTTCTGAGGGCTTCGAGGAGTATCGTAAAATCGTCGAAGGCTATACGCCGGAGTCGGTGGAAGCCATCACCGGCGTCAGCGCGCAGGCGATCCGCGCCTGTGCCCGGATGTATGCCGGCGCGAAATCCGCCGCCATCCTGTGGGGCATGGGCGTGACCCAGTTCTATCAGGGCGTGGAGACCGTGCGCTCGCTGACCAGCCTGGCGATCCTCACCGGCAACCTCGGCAAGCCGAGCGCCGGCGTCAACCCGGTGCGCGGCCAGAACAACGTGCAGGGCGCCTGCGATATGGGGGCGCTGCCGGACACCTATCCGGGCTATCAATACGTGAAATTCCCGGAGAACCGCGAGAAGTTCGCCAGAGCCTGGGGCGTCGGGAGCCTGCCGGCGCATACCGGCTATCGCATCAGCGAGCTGCCGCACCGCGCGGCGCACGGTGAAGTACGGGCAGCGTACATTATGGGCGAAGATCCGCTGCAGACCGACGCCGAACTCTCTGCCGTGCGTAAAGCGTTTGAAGAGCTGGAGCTGGTGATTGTCCAGGATATTTTCATGACCAAAACCGCCGCGGCGGCCGACGTTATCCTGCCGTCCACCTCGTGGGGCGAGCACGAAGGCGTCTATACCGCAGCGGACCGCGGCTTCCAGCGCTTCTTTAAGGCGGTAGAGCCGAAGTGGGACCTGAAAACCGACTGGCAGATCATCAGCGAAATCGCCACCCGGATGGGCTATCCGATGCACTACAACAACACCCAGGAGATCTGGGACGAGTTGCGGCATCTGTGCCCGGACTTTTACGGCGCCACCTACGAGAAAATGGGCGAGCTGGGCTATGTGATGTGGCCGTGCCGCGATGAGTCCGACGCCGACCAGGGGACCTCTTATCTGTTTAAAGAGAAGTTCGACACCCCGAACGGCCTGGCGCAGTTCTTCACCTGCGACTGGGTTGCGCCGATCGATAAGCTCACCGAGGAGTATCCAATGGTGCTCTCCACCGTGCGGGAAGTAGGCCACTATTCGTGCCGCTCCATGACCGGCAACTGCGCGGCGCTGGCCGCGCTGGCGGATGAACCGGGCTATGCGCAAATCAATACCGCCGATGCCGCGCGACTGGGTATTGAGGATGAGGCGCTGGTGTGGGTGAACTCACGTAAAGGCCGCATTATCACCCGCGCACAGGTCAGCGACCGTCCGAATAAAGGGGCGGTCTATATGACCTATCAGTGGTGGATTGGCGCCTGTAATGAGCTGGTAGCGGAGAACTTAAGCCCGATAACCAAAACGCCGGAGTACAAGTACTGTGCCGTGAACGTTGAGCGCATCGCCGACCAGCGCGCCGCCGAGCAGTATGTGATTGATGAGTACACCAGGCTGAAAGCCCGCCTGCGCGAAAGCGCAATGGGTTAAGGCAGACGGCGCCCCCGGCCACATAATGCTGGCCGGGGGCGCATTTTCGCCATCCGGGTTGCGGGATAGCTGGCGCAGCCCACTTTTATCGAACCTGGCAGCCGCCGCCATTTTCTTCTTTTTCACCTCCCTTTATACTGCGCGCTGTGTTCCTGACCGATAATAAAAAATGAAATACCTCTATTTACTTCTGATGCTGTTCTCTCTTGCCGCGGGTGCCACGGATCCCGGCAGCCAGTACAAACACCAGGCGGAAGCCGGCGATCCGCGGGCGCAGTACTATCTTGCCGATACCTACGTCAGTTACGGTGATTATCAGCAGGCCGAATACTGGGCGCAGAAATCGGCCGATAACGGTGACGGGGATGCGCTGGCGCTACTGGCCCAGCTGAAAATCCGCAACCCGCAGCAGGCCGATTACAAACAGGCCAGAGAGCTGGCGGAGAAGGCGGTGCAGGTTGGCAGCAAGGCTGGCGAAATTATCCTGGCCCGCGTGCTGGTCAACCATCAGGCCGGGCCGACGGACTATTCACATGCCATCACCCTGCTACAGGATGCCGCCCAGGATCCGGAAAGCGACTCCGCCGTCGACGCCCAGATGCTGTTAGGTCTGATTTACGCCAGCGGCGTCCAGATGACAGAGGATGACGCCAGGGCAACGGACTATTTTAAACGCAGCTCCTCGCTGTCCCGTACCGGTTATGCCGAATACTGGGCCGGGATGATGTTCCTGCAGGGAGAACAAGGCTTTATCGAACCCAACCAGCAGAAAGCGCTGCACTGGCTCAATGTCAGCTGTCAGGAGGGGTTTGATACCGGCTGCGAAGAGTTCGACAGGATAAGTAAAAGATAAGAAAAAGCCCGGCGGTCGCGCCGGGCTTTGAGACGGTTGATAAACCTGTTGGAACCCGGTGCCCGCGTTTTGCCGGGTGGCGGCTGACGCCTGACCCGGCCTACAACACCCGCAGTCTCAACACTTGCACACGCTCTGTCGGCCCGCGCAAGCGCAGCGCCGCCGGGCAATTTAAGCACGCTTTGTCAACACGCTGAGCCCGACGCGGTCGCGCCGGGCTTTGCATTTTATTGCGCCGTTTTATCAAATTTGCCCAGCACTTCACGCTCATAGGCCAGCGCTTTCTTGCGGTCAAACTTGTGCTCCCACTTGGCAATCACCAGCACCGCCAGCGCATTGCCCACCACGTTCAGCGCGGTACGCGCCATATCGAGGATACGGTCAACGCCGGCAATAAAGGCCAGCCCTTCCAGCGGAATCCCTACGCTCCCCAGCGTCGCCAGCAGCACCACGAAGGAGACGCCCGGCACGCCGGCAATCCCTTTCGAAGTTACCATCAGCGTCAGTACCAGGGTGATTTCCTGCCACAGCGACAGGTCAATACCGTACAGCTGGGCAATAAAGATCGCCGCGATACTCTGATACAGCGTTGAGCCATCGAGGTTAAACGAGTAGCCGGTCGGCACGACAAAGCTGGTAATAGAAGCCGGTGCGCCATAGGCTTCCATCTTCTCAATAATACGCGGTAGTACGCTCTCGGAGCTGGCGGTGGAGTAGGCCAGAATCAGCTCGTCTTTCAGAATACGGATCAGAATCCAGATACTTAATCCGCATACCCGCGCCACGATCCCCAGCACCACCAGCGCGAAGAACAGAATCGCGAAGTAGACCAGGATAACCAGTTTGGCCAGCGGCCACAGCGAGGCGAAGCCAAAGGTGGCAACGGTCACCGAAATCAGCGCAAACACCCCGACCGGCGCATAGCGCATCACCATGTGGGTCACTTTGAACATGGTTTCGGAAATGGAGCGGAAAACGGTCACCAGCGGTTCACGATGGGTCGCCGGCAGCGAAGAGAGTCCCAGACCGAACAGTACCGAGAAGAAGATAATCGGCAGCATATCGCCTTTCGCCATCGACGCGACAATGTTGGTCGGCACCAGTGACAGTATCGTTCCCATCAGGCCATGAGCGTGGCTTTGCACCTCTGCCGTTGTACTTTGATATTTCGAAATATCCACCGCGGCCAGCTGCGACATATCAATGCCGCTACCCGGCTGGAAGACGTTGGCCAGGGTAATCCCCAGCACGATCGCCACGGTGGTGATCACTTCAAAATAGATAATGGTTTTCGCGCCGATTCGGCCCAGCTGCTTCGCGTCGCCAACGCCGGCAATCCCGACAACCAGCGTCGAGATAACAATCGGAACGACGATCATCTTGATCAGGTGGATAAAGATATCACCCGCCGGCGTCAGGAAATTCGCAATTAACCAATCACGACCGTCGGCATGGTAATGCAGATAGCTGCCCAGCAGAATACCCAGCACCAGGGCCAGCAAAATCTGCCAGGCCAGGCTGACTTTTGTTTTTTTCTTCACTACTGACTTCCTCAATGAGAGGCACCATTCCCGGAAGTCATGATGCCCACTGAAAGGGATATGAATTGTGTTGCGTTGCTCTATGGGGTTTTTTAACGCGCGGTATCAGTATCATCTGCACGGCATGCTACGCAAGCGTTTAAGAACAGGGCTTTTCTCTGGGTTTCTGCATAAATTCGCTAACTTTCCCCACTTCCGTTGCATAAGTATCTGTTATAAAAAAAATTTCATAGCTTCCATTTCTATAAATACATTTCTGAAATTATTTCACTTCAAAGTTTCATTTGATTGATTTTCATTCAGTTGAATCAATGCGTGATCTGTCCCCCAAATAGCAAACAAAGCCGTGAAAGACCCTACTCTTAACGTTTACTTGACATATATTTAACAACCTACAGGAGAAAAAAAGCCATGAGCCAAATACATAAGCACTCTATTCCCGCTAACATTGCGGACAGCTGCCTGATTAACCCGGAACAGTACAAGGCGCAGTATCACCAGTCTGTCACCGACCCGGATGCGTTCTGGGGTGAGCAAGGCAAAATCCTTGACTGGATGCGGCCCTATACGCGCGTGAAGAACACCTCATTCGCTCCGGGCAACGTCTCTATTAAATGGTATGAAGACGGCACGCTGAATCTTGCCGCTAACTGCCTCGATCGCCACCTGGCCGAACGCGGCGACCAGACCGCGATTATCTGGGAAGGCGACGACGCCAGCCAGAGCAAACACATCACTTATCGCGAGCTCCATCACGACGTCTGCCGCTTTGCTAACGTCCTGCTCGACCTCGGCATTAAAAAGGGCGATGTCGTCGCTATCTATATGCCAATGGTGCCGGAAGCCGCCGTCGCCATGCTGGCCTGCGCCCGTATCGGCGCGATTCACTCGGTGATCTTCGGCGGTTTTTCTCCCGAAGCGGTTGCCGGACGTATCATTGACTCGAACTCGCGTCTGGTCATTACTTCCGATGAAGGGCTGCGCGCCGGACGCGCAATTCCGTTGAAGAAGAACGTCGACGACGCGTTAAAAAATCCGAACGTGAAAAGCATCGAGCACGTGGTTGTGCTTAAACGCACCGGCGGCAAAATCGACTGGCAGGAAGGACGCGACCTGTGGTGGAGCGACCTGATTGCGCAAGCCAGCGACCAGCACCAGCCGGAAGAGATGAATGCGGAAGACCCGCTGTTCATCCTCTATACCTCCGGTTCAACCGGTAAGCCCAAAGGGGTGCTGCACACCACCGGCGGCTACCTGGTCTATGCCGCCGCCACCTTCAAATATGTCTTCGACTACCATCCGGGCGACATCTACTGGTGTACTGCCGACGTAGGCTGGGTGACCGGCCACAGCTATCTGCTGTACGGCCCGCTGGCCTGCGGCGCCACCACGCTGATGTTTGAAGGGGTGCCGAACTGGCCGACGCCGGCGCGGATGTGTCAGGTCGTCGATAAGCACAAGGTCAATATTCTCTACACCGCGCCGACGGCGATCCGTGCGCTGATGGCGGAAGGCGATAAGGCCATCGAAGGCACCGATCGCTCTTCTCTGCGTATTCTGGGCTCGGTCGGCGAGCCGATTAACCCGGAAGCCTGGGAGTGGTACTGGAAGAAGATTGGCAACGAGAAATGTCCGGTGATGGATACCTGGTGGCAAACTGAAACCGGTGGCTTCATGATTACTCCGCTGCCGGGCGCCATTGAGCTGAAAGCGGGTTCCGCCACGCGTCCGTTCTTCGGCGTGCAGCCGGTGCTGGTCGACAATGAAGGCACTCCGCTGGAGGGCGCGACCGAAGGTAACCTGGCCATCGCCGACTCCTGGCCGGGACAGGCGCGAACTCTGTTCGGCGACCACGAGCGCTTTGAACAGACCTACTTCTCCACCTTCAAAAATATGTATTTCAGCGGCGACGGCGCTCGTCGCGATGAAGATGGCTACTTCTGGATCACCGGCCGCGTGGACGACGTTCTGAACGTATCTGGCCATCGTCTGGGGACCGCAGAGATCGAATCGGCGCTGGTATCGCATCCGAAAATCGCCGAAGCGGCCGTGGTCGGTATTCCGCATAACATCAAAGGTCAGGCGATTTACGCTTACGTCACGCTCAATCACGGTGAAGAGCCGACGCCGGAGCTGTATGCGGAGGTGCGCAACTGGGTACGCAAAGAGATTGGCCCACTGGCCACGCCGGACGTGCTCCACTGGACCGATTCATTACCGAAAACCCGCTCGGGCAAGATCATGCGTCGTATCCTGCGCAAGATTGCCGCGGGCGATACCAGCAACCTCGGCGATACGTCAACACTGGCGGATCCGGGCGTCGTGGAAAAACTGCTCGAAGAGAAGCAGGCTATTGCGATGCCGTCGTAAACGGACTCATTCCCTACACCCTCTCCCCGTCAGGGGAGAGGACATAAATCATACGCCCTAAGGATTCCACGTAGCAGGACAGCAGGAAGCACCCTCTCTTCCCGACAGCACATTGCCGGGCGGATAAGTGCTGCCGACGGTCAGCGCGCGGATGACAAAAAGGGTACCTCTGGAGACGCTGTAATGAATGAGCAACTTTGTCAGCGGATAGAAGATAGTGCGCATTTCAGGGAGTTAGTTGCAACCCGGCAAAGGTTTGCCGCCATCCTGTCACTGATTATGTTGGTGATCTACGTGGGCTTTATTCTACTCATCGCTTTCGCCCCTGGCTGGCTGGGCACGCCGCTGCATGCCGGCACCAGCGTCACCCGAGGCATCCCGATCGGCATCGGCGTTATCGTTATCTCTTTTGTCCTCACCGGGATTTATGTCTGGCGGGCTAACGGAGACTTTGACCGTCTGACCAAAAGCGTTATCAACGAGGTGCACGCATCATGAAGAAAGTCCTGACGGCGATTGCCGCCACGCTCCCTTTTACCGCGAGTGCCGCTGACGCCATCACCGGCGCGGTACAACGCCAGCCGACGAACTGGCAGGCGATCGTCATGTTCCTGATCTTTGTCGCCCTGACGCTGTATATCACCTACTGGGCGTCAAAACGCGTTCGCTCACGCAGCGATTACTATACCGCGGGCGGAAATATCACCGGCTTTCAGAACGGGCTGGCGATTGCCGGCGACTTTATGTCGGCCGCCTCTTTCCTCGGTATTTCCGCGCTGGTCTACACCTCAGGCTACGACGGGCTGATTTACTCCCTCGGTTTCCTGGTCGGCTGGCCGATAATTCTGTTCCTGATCGCCGAGCGCCTGCGTAACCTCGGGCGCTACACCTTCGCTGACGTCGCCTCCTATCGCCTTAAGCAGGGGCCGATTCGTACCCTCTCCGCCTGCGGTTCGCTGGTGGTGGTGGCGCTGTATTTGATTGCTCAGATGGTCGGCGCAGGCAAGCTGATTCAGCTGCTGTTCGGCCTGAACTACCACGTCGCGGTGGTACTGGTCGGCGTGCTGATGGTGCTCTACGTTCTCTTCGGCGGCATGCTCGCCACCACCTGGGTGCAGATTATCAAGGCCGTCCTGCTGCTGTGCGGCGCCAGCTTTATGGCCTTCATGGTCATGAAGCACGTCGGCTTCAGCTTCAACAACCTGTTCAGTGAAGCGATGGCGGTGCATCCGAAAGGGGCGGCGATTATGAGCCCAGGCGGACTGGTGAAAGACCCGATATCGGCGCTGTCGCTCGGTCTCGGTCTGATGTTCGGTACCGCCGGTCTGCCGCACATTCTGATGCGTTTCTTCACCGTGAGCGATGCGAAAGAAGCGCGTAAGAGCGTGTTCTACGCCACCGGGTTTATGGGCTACTTCTATATCCTGACCTTTATCATCGGCTTCGGCGCGATCATGCTGGTGGGCGCAAATCCCGCGTTCAAAGATTCCGCGGGCGTGCTGATCGGCGGCAATAATATGGCGGCGGTACACCTGGCCGATGCGGTAGGCGGCAACCTGTTCCTCGGCTTTATTTCAGCGGTCGCCTTCGCCACTATTCTGGCGGTGGTCGCCGGCTTGACGCTGGCGGGCGCATCGGCGGTTTCTCACGATCTGTATGCTAACGTCTTCCGCAAAGGCGCCAGCGAGCGCGATGAGCTGCGGGTTTCGAAAATCACCGTTCTGGTGCTGGGCGTCGTGGCGATTCTGCTGGGGATTTTGTTTGAAAATCAGAACATCGCCTTCATGGTGGGTCTGGCCTTCTCCATCGCCGCCAGCTGTAACTTCCCGATCATACTGCTGTCGATGTACTGGTCGAAGCTGACCACTCGCGGGGCCATGGTGGGCGGCTGGCTTGGGCTGCTGACCGCCGTGATTCTGATGATCCTTGGCCCGACGATTTGGGTCCAGATCCTCGGCCACGAAAAGGCGATATTCCCGTATGAGTATCCGGCGCTGTTCTCTATCGCTATCGCCTTTATCGGTATCTGGATTTTCTCCGCCACCGACAACTCGGCGGAAGGGATGCGCGAGCGTGAGCAGTTCCGCGCTCAGTTTATCCGTTCGCAAACCGGGATCGGTATCGAACGCGGCCAGGCGCACTAACCTGACCCTCCCCGGCCGCCCGGCCGGGGAACATTAAAACATCAGCAGGCGCACCAGCGGTGCCGCCAGTACCATCACCACGCCAGACAACATCATCACCAGGCTAGCCACCACCCCTTCCTGCGGCCCCAGCTCATATGAACGGGCGGTGCCTGCGCCGTGCGAGGCGGCGCCAAACCCAGCGCCTTTTGCCATCCCTTCACGAATGGCGAGCCGCATAAACAGCGCATCGCCCACCGCCATGCCAAACACGCCGGTGATCACCACAAACAGCGCCACCAGCTCCGGCTGACCGCCGATCGGTTTTGCCGCGGCCAGCGCAAACGGCGTCGTGATCGAACGCACCGCCAGGCTACGCTGAATCTCATCCGGCAGCGTAAACAGTCGCGCCAGCCACACGGAGCTGGTCACCGCGACCACCACTGCCGTCGTCACCCCTGCGGTCAGCGACATCCAGTGCCGTTTAATGACCGCGAGGTTGTCATATACCGGGACGGCAAACGCGATAGTTGCAGGCCCCAACAGCCATAACAACCAGTGGGCCTCGCCCATATAGTTCTGATAGGAAATGTGGCCAAACACCAGAATCAGCACCAGCAGTATCGGGGTAAACACCAGCGGCATCAGCGGCAGCCTGTGGAAGCGGCGATACAGGCGCTTATTGGCGAAATAGAGTGCCAGCGTCACAACCAGGCACAGGACGCTCAGTTGAAAATCACTCATGCTTCATCCGGCTGACTTCATAGCGATACACTTTATCCACCACCCATGCCGTAGCCCCCAGCACCATCAGGGTACTCAGCGCAATCACCAGCATGATCCGCCAGCCATCGACCATCAGCAGCTGGGTATAGTTGACCACCGCCACCACTGCCGGAACAAAGAACAGCAGCATTTCCGCCAGCAGCCAGCGCGCGCCCGCCCGCACCCATTTTAGCGGGATAACCCGACAGACAATCAGCGCCAATAGCATCAACATACCGACCAGGTTCGCCGGCAGCGGTAGATGCAGCCAGTTAACCAAATATTCAGCGCAAACGAACAATCCGGCATAAATCAGCACCTGAACCGGGACCTGGAGGCGCTGTACAACGAAGGGGGTCACACGAGCTGGCGCGAAGGCCATGAGCGAAATTCCTGAAAAAGAAGCGAGGTGTGCAGTATAGAGAGCCGCCTGAGCGGACAGAAATGAATTAAAATCATCACAGGTATAGTCTCTGGGAATAATTATGGATATCCGAACGCTGCGCTATTTTGTCGAAGTGGTGCGTCAGCAGAGTTTTACGCGCGCTGCGGAAAAACTTTTCGTCACACAGCCCACGATCAGCAAAATGCTCAAAAATCTGGAAGATGAGCTGAACTGCACCCTGTTGATTCGCGATGGCCGCCGGCTCCTGTTGACCGATACCGGTCGGGTTGTTTTTGAGCGTGGGCAGGCGATTCTGGGGGAATTTCATCAGCTGGAATCGGAGCTGAGCGATATTAATCACCTGCACAAAGGGATCCTGAGACTGGGGATTCCGCCGATGGTCGGGATGCTGATGGCAGAACCGATCGGCCTGTTTCGCCAGCGCTACCCGGGCGTGGAGCTGAAAATTGCTGAGTTCGGCGGGCTGACGGTTCAGCAGGCGGTGAGCAACGGCGAACTGGATCTCGCCATGACGGCGCTGCCGGTAGACGAAGACAGCGGCCTGAGCACGCTGCCGCTCTTCAACCATCCGCTGTGCGTGCTGACGCCGAGAACCGAGGCGTGGGAAAACGTTCAGTCACTCTCGCCGGAAGCCCTCGCCGCCCATCCCCTGGTCATTTATAACGAAGATTTCGCGCTGAGCCGGCAGCTGATGGCGCTGTTTACCTGTCATGATGTGAAGCCCCGCATCGCGGTGCGCAGCGGACAGTGGGACTTCCTCGCGGCCATGGTGCAGGCGGGCATCGGCGTGGCCATACTGCCGCAACCGATCTGCGAACGTCTCGACGCGCAGAATTTTTGCTGGATACCGCTGCAGAGTGAGTTGCACTGGGAACTGGGGATGATCTGGCGGGAAGGCGTTTATCTGTCGCACAGCGCGCAGGCGTGGCTGGAATGCAGTAAGGCGTTCTGGCTGGAGTGAGTGCCCGGAGGCGGCGCGTTGCGCCTGGCCGGGCGACAAAAACAGTCATACTGAATTCATCGCCCGGCCAGCGTAGCGCCGCCGGGGAAGCGGTACGCTGCTACTGATCTTCGATTAGCAGCGCTTCCAGCAGGTCAAGGTCGTGGAGCAGCTTCTGCAGCGTTTCATTGCTGATCTGCCGGGTCGCACGAAGATGATACAGCTCTCCGCGTTCTGAACGCAGCGCCGCCAGGCGGAACCGACGCTCAAGCTGCTCTTCGAGGATGGAGGTTTCGACATCGTTGCGTCCGTCGACGCGGCGGCGCAGATTACCAATCACCCGCGAACTGACCTCGGTCAGCAGCTGGTTATCAATATTCTCTTTGGTGTCAGCCGCCAGACGCTCCTCCATTTTCTGAATCGCGACAATCGCCACATCTGCCGTCGCCGCGCGCGCCAGCCGCTCTTCTTTACGCTGCTGAACATGGTCGCTCGACTCAATGTGGCGGAGCAAAATCGGTAGCGCAATCACCCCGACAAACAGCGAGAACAGAATCACCCCGGCGGCCAAAAAGATCAGCTCATAGCGGGCCGGGAAGACGTTACCGTCAGGCAGCAGCAGCGGAATCGACAGCACACCGGCGAGGGTTATCGCCCCGCGTACCCCGGCAACGGAGGAGATCAGCAGTTCACGAGTGGTCCACGAGCCAAATTCCATCGGTTTCCTCTTCAGGAAACGCTGGCTTAATTTGCGCATCGTCCACAGCCAGCCAAAACGCACCAGCATCAGCGCGGCGTAGATCAGGATAATGTCGGTAAACAGCATCCAGGTTTCAACATTAGGATCCGCTTCCGCCGCCACCAGCGACGTTGACAGAATGTCCGGCAGCTGCAGACCCAACAGCAGGAAGACCATGCCGTTAAAGACAAATTCCAGCATCGCCCAGGTACTGTTCGCACGCAGACGCATGGCCAGCGGCGCGGTGCGCATCACGCCGGAACGGGTGATGGTCATCCCCGCCGCCACCGCCGCCAGGATCCCGGATACACCGATATGTTCCGCGATCAGGTAGGAGGCAAACGGCAGCAGGAACAGCAGAACAATCTGCGTCGCCGGCTCGTCGCCGCCCCAGCGGCTGAGGAAGCGCATCGAACGACCATACAGCCAGCTCACGACAAACCCGGCGAGGATACCGCCGATGGCGACCTTGAGGAACTCGACCGTGGCACCGCCGACGGTAAAGACCATCGTGCCCATCGCCACGGCGACGGCAAACTTCAGCGAGACCAGGCCGGAGGCATCGTTCATCAACGCCTCGCCCTGCAAAATTCCCATAATTTTTTTCGGAATGCGCCCTTCGCCCACGATACCTGACAGCGCCACGGCATCGGTCGGTGACAGCACCGCCGCCAGGGCAAAGGCGGGAATCAGCGGAATACCCGGCACGATCCAGTAAATGAGGAAGCCAATACCTACCACCGTCACCAGCACCAGCGCCAGCGCCAGCCCGAGGATTTCTCGTCCGTGCTCAATAAATTCACGGGTCGGCGTCTTCCAGCCGTCGGCAAAAAGCAGCGGCGGGATAAACAGGACCAGGAACAGCTCGGGGTCGAATTCAACATGCAAACCAAACGTCGGCCACGCCAACAGCGCGCCAATGGCGATTTGCATCAGTGGTAGTGGAACCTGAAAGGGCAGTACACGTGTAACCACCCCGGAGAGAGAGACCACGAGGGTCATAATGAGTATGGTGAAGAATATTTCCATGTGTTCCCTGTTTGCTGGGTTTTCTTATTTTATACCCTCAATAATTCGAGTTGCAGGCAGGCGGCGACGCAGGGAATCCCCAGGAGCTTACTGAAGTAAGTGGCTGGGGTGAGCGAGGACAGCCAACGCTCATGCAACTTGAAGTATGACGGGTATACACCGGAGGCGTCATGTCTCTGGATAATACGCTACTCAGATTAACGCAAAAGGAAACAGGATGTGGCTTAAAAATAAAACGGGCGGCCTGAGCCGCCCGCTATTCGCAAGAAAAGCTTAAATAGCCCACCCACCGGCGTAGAAGATCACCAGCGCGGCCGCGATGATAACGGTTCCCAGATTCAGCTTGCGCCACTCGCCGGACACCAGACGGCCAATGACCAGGGCGGCAAAGCCGATCATGATGCCGGTTACGATGTTACAGGTCAGCACAATAAAGACCGCGGTGATAAGCCCGGCCATCGCATCGACGAAATCATTAAAATCGATTTTCGCCACGTTGCTCAGCATCAGCAGACCGACATACATCAGCGCTGGCGCCGTGGCATACGCAGGTACCAGATAAGAGAGCGGGGAGAGGAACAGAATCAGCAGGAACAGCACGCCAACGGTCACCGCGGTGAGGCCGGTTTTGCCGCCCGCCGCAGTACCTGCCGCGGATTCGATATACACCGCCGCCGGCGCCGCCCCGACCACGCCGGAGAAGACGCTGCTCAGGGAGTCGGTGGTCAAGGCTTTACCGCCGTTGATAATCTGCCCGTCTTTATCCAGCAGGTTTGCCTGCCCCGCCACGGCGCGAATAGTGCCGGTGGCATCAAATACCGCCGTCATCACCAGCGCCAGAACGCTTGGCAGAACTACCGGGTTCAGCGCGCCGATGATATCGAGGCTGCCAATCAGCGAGTTGCCTTTGTCGTCGCTCAGCGACGGCATCGCGAAAATACCGGAGAAATGAACGCTCGGGTCAAAAATCAGCCCGACGATCGAAATGCCGATAATGGTCAGCAGAATACCGCCCGGCACTTTCATTTTTTCGAGACCAATAATCACCGCCAGCCCCACCAGCGACATAATCACCGGGAAGCTGTTGAAGTGACCCAGCGCCACCGGCAAACCGTCCAGCGGGTTTTTAATCACCAGGCCCACGCCGTTGGCGGCGATCAGCAGCAGAAACAGGCCGATACCTATCCCGGTGCCGTGCGCAACGCCCTGCGGTAAATTGCGCAGGATCCAGCTACGAATACCGGTGGCGGAGATAATGGTAAACAGCACGCCCATCAGGAACACGGCGCCCAGCGCAACCGGAATACTGATGTGCTGCCCCAGCACCAGGCTGAAGGCGGTGAACGCGGTCAGCGAAATAGCACAGCCGATGGCCAGCGGCAGGTTTGCCCACAGCCCCATCACCAGAGAGCCTACGCCGGCGACCAGACAAGTGGAGACGAACACGGCTGCCGGAGGAAACCCGGCTTTACCCAACATGCCCGGGACAACAATGACCGAGTACACCATCGCCAGGAAGGTGGTTAAACCGGCAACAATCTCCTGACGAACGGAGCTGCCACGAGCTGAAATTTTAAACCAGGCGTCTAATGAACCGCCGGTACGCGCTGAAGGCGTAGACATAGAAAACTTCCCCTGAAAATTTTAATCGTTCGTCCGTATGCGTGGTGGACCATCCACTGCCAGCTAAACGCGATCTCCTTGTGCGACCTCGCAGCGCCAGGGGGGCTGCAAAAAAGCAAACGTTTAACTCCGCGCATACAATAACGGTGGTCAGAATGTATTTGCTCCCCCCCAGAACAGGGATAAATAGCGAGCAAAATACAAAGGCAAACGATTATCCAGCCTTTAGACGGGCCTTTTCAACTGAAGTTTGTGTTAATTCGCTAAATTTTGCTTATGGCGTTCATGAAATAACCAGCCGATGCGCAAACGTTGTCGTCTATGCGCAATCCGGTAACATTTTTGTATTGCGCTGATAGCAATTCACCGCGGTCATCACAAAAATCACTACCTCATTCCGGCAGGGTGAACGGGCCGCCGCGTTCAATCGCTTTCTGCCAGGCCGGACGCTGCTCTATACGCTGCACCCACTGTCCGATCCGCGGCAGATCCTTGATGCCGCCGCGCGCCAGCAGCGCCATGACCGGAAAGCTCATCTGGATATCGGCCATGCTGAGCTGCGCGCCGGCAAACCACGGCTGACGGGAGAGATGATCCTCAATATAGCGAGCGTGCGTGGCGATTTGCCGGTCCAGCCAGGCCTTCTGTACCCCTTTGCCCAGGGCATTGCCCAGTGTGCGCATCCCGAGCGGAATGGGCGGTTTACCGAGGCTGGCAAACACCAGCTTCATCAACATCAGCGGCATCAGTGAACCCTCGGCATAGTGCAGCCAGAAACGGTATTGCAGCTTATCCGCCATCGCCTGCGGTCTGAACCGTTGGTCGCTATCGTAGGTTTCCTGCAGGTACTCCAGGATGGCGCCCGATTCCGCCAGCACGTAGCCGTTATCTTCCACCACCGGGGATTTTCCGAGCGGGTGGATCTGCTTTAACGCCGGCGGCGCCAGCATATTTTTTTCCCGCTGGTAGCTGACAATGCGATAAGGCAACTGGAGTTCTTCAAGCGCCCACAGCACGCGCTGGGATCGCGATTGATTGAGATGATGTACCGTCAGCATGGAGGTCCTCCCGTAATTCGTTCAAATTAACTATAGGAACTGACGGCGATTGGCGGAAAAATTTCGCCGAAATAAACGGGTGAAAAAGCCGGGCTGTGCCACAATTAAGTTGTCGGCGCAATCCGGAACCTCCATCAACATCTTGCGCAATACCGAGGTGAGCCGACGTCGGGGGAAACCCTCCTGCGAACGACCAGGATAGTATTAAAGACAAAGACCGGAAAACAACTAAAGCGCCCTGTTGTGGCGCTTTAGTTTTATACGTCATCCTCCAGCAGCCGCGCGCCGGTCCCCTCTTCACCCAGCTTATCTCCCGGGTTGCGCAGCGGGCAGTCGCGTCGCGACAGACAGCCGCAGCCGATACAGCCATCCAGCTGGTCGCGCAGCGCGGTCAGGGTATGAATACGCCGATCAAGCTCCTCCCGCCACTGCGATGAGAGCTGTTTCCACTCCTTCGCGCTGAGGTTATGCCCTTCCGGCAACACGCCGAAGGCATCACCAATGGTCGACAGCGGAATGCCGATTCGTTGGGCAATCTTGATGATTGCCACCGCGCGCAGCACATCGCGGCGATAGCGCCGCTGATTACCGGCATTACGCTGGCTGTGAATTAACCCTTTGCTTTCATAGAAATGCAGGGCGGAGACGGCAACGCCGGTACGCTTTGCCACCTCGCCGGGGGTCAACAGCATTTTAATACGGGGGGATTTCTTTTCCATAAAAGCGCTTTACCTCAAGTTAACTTGAGGAATTATACTCGCCCGCAGACAAAACGACGAATCGAGAATTGAGAGAGGCCGCTTTATGTCCCATCAGGATATTATCCAAACACTTATTGAATGGATTGATGAACATATCGATCAACCACTTAACATTGATGTAGTCGCCAGAAAATCCGGGTATTCAAAATGGTACCTCCAGCGGATGTTCCGCGCCGTGATGCATCAAACGCTGGGCGATTACATCCGCCAGCGCCGGCTGTTGCTGGCCGCAGAGGCGCTTCGGACAACCCAGCGACCGATCTTTGATATTGCGATGGATCTGGGCTACGTGTCGCAGCAGACGTTCTCACGGGTATTTCGCCGGGAGTTCGATCGTACCCCCAGCGATTATCGTCATCAAATTTCCGCCTGAGCGTTCACATGCAAGGGCTGAGCAGCCCGGGAGCGTTGGCCAGCCACTGCCTGAACTCCTGTGGCGGCATCGCTTTCGCAAAGTGCCAGCCCTGACAATACCGGACCCCGCGTTTTCGCAGCCAGTTAACCTGGTCCGCCGTTTCGACGCCTTCGGCAACGGTCTTTAAATGCAGGCTGCGGGCCATTTCAATAATATGCTCGGCGATCGTGTAGCTGGTGCTATTGGTAGTGAGCGTATCGATAAACGATTTATCGATCTTCAGGATATCCACGTTAAGCGAGTGGAGATTATACAGATTGGAATAGCCGGTGCCGAAGTCATCAATGGCAATTTCATACCCGGCTTCGCGGAATGCCTGGATGACCGGCATCGTTTTCTGCACGTCAATAAATCCGCGCTCGGTGACTTCAATTTTAATTTGATCGATATTCACCGCATAGCTCCGCGCCTTTTCACCGATTTGGGCAATGAGCCGCGAAGAGTGGAAATCGGTGGCCGACAGGTTAATCGCAATATACAGATGCGGATGCCCGGCCAAAAACTCCCCGAGTTCGGAAAATAACTCATCCACCACGTAATCGGTAACCTGCGCAATCATCCCTTCATTTTCCGCCAAAGGGATAAACTCCGCCGGCGTCATCACCGGCCCGTCAAATCCCGGCCAGCGCAGCAGCGCTTCGGCTCCGACGCAGCGGTTGTTTTCGATATCGATTATCGGCTGATAATGCAGGCACAGCTGACGCCGATTGAGCGCGCGTTGCAGCATATTTCGCGGCGAATGGTATTGCTGCCGGGTGCGCCACCACACCAGTAAGATCAAAATGCTGCAAATCCCCCCCAGCGGCAGGGTGAGCGTCACCTGATCATAAAAGCTCTGGTAATAACTGGCGTATGAGGTAGACATAATCACGGCGATCGGGCGGATGGCGGAATGAGCCACGGTGTACACCCGGTTACCGTGCCGAAAAAAGGCATCTTCCTGACGAATCAGACCATGCAGTACCGCGGGGTCGGCATTTTTACTGGTGGAAAAAAACTGATTCGTTTTTGTATCGTACAAACCGTAGGATAAATCTTTATCACTCGATATTAACGAACTGTAGGAGAGCGGATTAATAACCGCAATGTAGTGCCCTCGCTGCATATAGTTCATCGCAAAACCGGGATAGAAAGGCGTATCGCGATAGTAGTAGATAGCGATATCCGGCTTTTTTGTATAATTCGCCGGCGGAATACGCCATGCGGTATCGGGGCGGACAGCAGTCGAGCAAAACAAACGCGTACCGTCGGCATAAATTAAATCATCGACATAAAGCAGGCTGCGAACAACCGACAACATATATTGCTGATGTGCGAAAGAGCATATTGTCCCCTTAAACTGCAAGGCTTTTTCACGCGCGCGATCGGCTTCATAAACAACCATTTCCGTTTTCTGTAGCGCCAGTTGTGAAAATGCATGAAGCCGGTCGGAGGTTTCGGCTTTGGCTCTGATTTGCGCAAACCACAGCGCCAGCACGACGGGGAGCAGAACCACCAGCGTCACTCCCAATATTCTCAACACGTTGTGCAATGTGCGACGATTCATTTCCGTTTTTTATCCATACGATATGCCTTATCACGGTAAAAGATCACACTCGTTGTTATACAACAGAGACTATTTTCAGCAACCAGTCGTTTGATGTAAAAACCCCACCCTCAATAATGATGAATAATACTAATTTCGCAGAGAATCGAGAAACACTCTCGGCATTATAAAAACAGTGTCGTTCGCTGATTCGGTTTATCCGTCCGATCGGCAAGAATATGTAATAAAAGCCGTAGATAACGAGCACAAAAAAAGAAACCGGACGCCGCGAAAATCAGGTTGCCTGTTTGAGGTCGCGGTAAAATGCCCCCACCCTCATTATCCACAATAAAAGCACGGCTTTAAAAACCACCAAAAACGCGCATTTTGGGCTGGTGAATAAAACAGCAAATGTGATATAGTTCACACAACTTGATGAAACAAGAACAATGTTTCATTATTCTCCTGATTGCCCGTAGATAGCCAGAGCGCCACGTCATCGTCAGTCTCGCCAGGTTGTCAAAGGCAGCCGATTTTCTTTGAGGATGAGGTTGATGGCTTCCATAACTACCAGTGTCATACTTTTGCGCTGGCCGCTGGTGAGCGCGGTTCTGATGTTTTTGGCCAGCTCGATGAACATTCAGCTACGCAAAAGTGACTATGCCGGTTTAGCCGTTATTTGTAGCTGCATCGGCCTGGTGGCGGCCTGCTGGTTCGCCACCGGCTTGTTGGGGATCACGCTGCTGGATATCGCGAAAATCTGGGGCAATATCAAAGACGTCATGATCGAAGTCATGAGTCAGACGCCCCCCCAATGGCCGATGGTCATGACCTGATAATAAAAAAGCTTCCTGCGGGAGGCTTTTTTATTTATCGGCAAAGCCTACTCGCAATCCTTTGATATTTTAATAAATTTATCATTATAGATAATGTATTTATTCCCAGGCTGGCGCAGCGCCGCCTGGCGAACCACATCTCCTGGCCGTAAGTACCAGGCCTCACCCTCTTCTTCCGTTGCATCGCATCCCGGCTTGATCAGCAGTTTAAACCAGGTATTGCCGCTGTTGCTGACGCTTCCCGCCTGCCGATCGAAGGCCCATTTGAACTGCACCTGCCGCGGGCGTACCACCATAATAGTTTCCATCACCACCACCGGATCAATACCAACCGATCCACCGGCCGCAGTACGGCCAATGCGGTTTCGGGTGGGAATTTCGCGAAACGAAACCCGGTAATAACGTTCACGATTATCCTGCGGGCCATGATAATAAAATTTAAAATATTCCCCTTGCCCGGCCTGCAAAGTGAGCTGACGCGGGGCAAAGAGCAGTTCGCCATCTGCCGGACGAGAGCGAACCTCATTACCTCCCGGCCGGTCTATCCCGACGACGGAAATCTGATAGAGCCGCGCGCTCGGGTTGTTATTCAGTACCCGTTTGGCGACAAAGCTCTCCTCTGCGCCCAGCGAAAAGGTTAAATTACCGACGGAAATCGCCAGGCCCGCCGTTGGTAGGCCCAGGAGCAGCAACCACGCGACGGTCTGGAGCAGGTTAATTAATATTGCGCCATGTCGCCTGAACATGAATCTCTCCTGAAGCACTCACTTCACCAAACCAGCCATCGTCATCTACCGTTCTCAACGAAATACTGTCGTTCATCGGGATGGAAAATTTCACCGTCGTCTTGTTCATCACGCCAATATCGCCGGAAGCATCTGTCCACGGCGTCGTCAGCCACAGCGCATCCGTCATATCGCGCCAGCTGTCATCACAGCCGGCATCATAATTTTTGGTCGTTCCGGTCTGGGTGGTAAACGTCAGCAGCCCGGGGAAAGGCACCTTTGTCACCCCGTCCGCAGAACTGAACAGGCAATATGAACGCCCGGCGATCGACTGCGACGGGCCGGTCACTTTGATCAGGACTTCATCGGCGGCGGTTTTTCCGCTGGTGGTGACGATATAACCAAAATCCAGTGACGGCTGCCCCGCCCCGACATACCCTTCGCGCGACGGCGAACTGCTGTACTCATCGGAAATAATGCTGATGCTGAAATCACGCGGTTTGATAATCAGCGAGTTGGAGGTAGAAAACTCATACCAGCCGGACTCCGGCGAAGTGGTGTTCTGGAAGCGGAAATTAAACAGATCCTTGGTATTAATATCACTGATACCCAGCGCCACCATCTGCTTAAAGAAGTTGCTGGAAAAGAAGATGTAGACCGAATCCGAGGATTTCATCTCGTTAAACGTATAGTAGTAGGCATTGCTGCTGACCGGTTTCCAGCTGTTACCATCGAGGCTGAACTGCATATCATAGATATTCACCGCCGAGGTCAGCGACGTGTTGTTAATCGCCGGGAAAATATGAATCGAAGTGTTGCTCAGCCCATTATGCTGTAACGCATAGTTGACCATCTTGCAGCTCAGACCGCTACGGGTACCAATCGTCTGCGCGCGACAGTTCGAGCTGCCCTCGCCCAGCGTCGGGATCCCATCGCTATTGATAAAGACTTCGGTCAGAGAATGGGTGTTAATCAGCTTTAAGTTTGCCGCTTTAGTATGGGTCACTTTACGCACGTACCAGGCGCCGGAGGCCTGATCTTTGCAGCGCGCTCCGCTGCTTGCATCGTAGGAGACGGAAGTCTGGCAGGCGTTGATCGTCATCGACATGCTGCCGCCTACCGGCATCTGCTGCAGATACTGGTAGAAAGCGTCCGACATCATGCCGTGCATCCATTTTTGTCCACCGGAGGTCACCGTCACACCGTAAAAGCCGTTCGCATCGGTGACCTGAGGCAAAATCAGACTGGTCGCCATATCGCAACCGGCGTACCAGTTGATGCAGCGCAGCCCGCTCAGGGGATTCGACACCGGCGAGTTTTCCAGCCACATGTCAAACTTCCAGTTGGCATTCAGCCCGGTGTTATAGCCGTTATCGATATAGCCCAGACTCTGCTGGTAGATAGTGCCGCTACCGGTATATTTCAGCCCGGTCCAACGACTGGCGCCGGTCATGCGCGGATCCAGCACGCCGCCCGGCGTGGCGAAAAAGTTATCATCGGAGTTGTTTTCCACAAAAACAAACTGCACCGCTGCCGCGTCTGCCCAGGTTGTTTTCGTTACCGCCGCCTCTGCCCGCACCGCGCACAGCGCGACGATAAACAGGCTTACCAACGGGAACCACTTAGCTTTCATGACCTTCTCCTGCCTGCTGCGCGCTGGCGTAAGTTTTCAGACCCGTGCAGACGACATCGCCGACCCACACCGCCCCGCGCGCCTGACTTATCTCAAGCCCGACTTCACAGCTTTGGTTATTGCCGTAGGTGAAATCGATGGTGGGGTATTTTTTATCCACGTCCATAACGAATCCTCCGGTGTTATCGGTACGGGTCCGGCCAATATGGTTATTGATGTGTGCATTGGCCAGCAGCGTTCCATCTTCGGCGCGGATGCGCCCGGAAACGGTCACCATCTGTTTCACTTCCGGCTCGATCACCGCCACGTTGCCCGGGTAGAGCGTCAGACTGCTCTTGCGGTTGCTGACAATGTCGTAGCTGTCGATTGAGTTCTTACTGTTTTGCAGCTCGACTTCGTAACGGCTGTACGGCGAAAGCGGCAGATAATTGCGTTTGCCGGTCAGCTGGATGACCCGTCCGTTGACCCTGGCGCTCAGCTTGCCGTCATCATCGAGATCGGTGTTAAAAATCACGCCGGCGTTGCCATCGGTGCGTCCGCTGGCGGCAATATTTCGCCCCTGCCAGCCGACGCTACCGCTGGCGGTCAGGTTGGTATTCACATAGCCGTCAGCGCCGCTGTTAATATTGAGGGTGCCATTGGCATAGCGGGTATCGAACTGGGCATAGCCGCCGCCGCTCAGCGTTTTGTCATCGCCGGTATCACCGGAGATCGCCCGCGAAATATTGGCCCCAAGGGTACGTACCACGCCCTCATCAAACTGTTTACGGGCGGAAAGGTTTGCCATCGTATAGCCGTTCTGGTGGGTCATACCGGCGCTGAACCAGTTCCCCAGGGGGAGTGAGAAGTCGAGCGCGATATATTTCCCGGTACTGCTACTGCTACCGCCGCCGCCATTATTGAAGCGCTGAATACCGGCACGCAGGCCCAGCGAACCGAAGGCCCCGCTAAAGAGAGTCTGATAATAATCCGCCGTGTAGTAATGGCTGTTGTAGCGACGGTCATCGTTGTAGCTAATGCTAAAGGTCCCCAGCTTTGACCACAGCGGGTTCAGGTTAAGGGTTCCGCCAATCGCCCGGTTGTCGGCATCGCTGCGCCGCAACCTGTCGCCAATAATGGTTTTTTCCTGGTTAACCCAGACGGTGCTAAAACCGCCGGGCAACGCGGCGCTGATGCTGCCAATGCTGCTCCAGGAGCTATCGCTGGCCAGCATATTTTGCAGGTTAACGTTGACAGACTCCGTCAGTGGTACGGTCAGACGCGTCTCGGCGACGGCATTGCTATCATAACCGTAGCCGGTTGCCGCCCAGCTGAGCGTGCCCACGGAGCCGGATGTCGACGCCCCTGCCAGCCAGCTCTCTTTTGCCGGTTTGCTCTTCTTGCCGCTCTCTGACCAGCGATCCATATGGAAGCTGCCGCCCCACACCTGCCAGGCCAGCGGTGCGCCCGCTCCGCGCCCGCGACTGAAGAGTTTATTCACCCGCTGAGTACGCTTGCTGACCACCCGGCCATTGACGATCACCTCAACGTCCACATCATAAATGCCGTATGGCAGGCCCCGGGTGTCCACTTCGTGGTTACCCATCACGAAGTTCTGTACGCTCAGCAGACGCCCGTCGCGCGACAAATGCACTTCACCCGCGGCAGGCAAGAAAGCCACGATCGGCGTGACCGATTGTGAATTATCAAACACCGTTGAGCTGGCCTGGTTTCCCCAGGATGCGCCGTAGATTTTCCCGGCAGAAATGGCGGTCATCGGTCCAAGCGACTGTAAATTCCACGTATCCAGCATCCCGCCGGCAAAGCGATGCCCGGCGAAATCACGCTCATACATGGCCTTATAAATTTCGCTATCCTGATTGCTGGTTCCGGTGCCGTAGAGCGACCCGTCCAACACAATATGGTGCTCGCGCAGGGAGCTGACGCTGTTTAACGACAGATAGCTGGACGTACTGTTGCCCGCGTTACGCATCTGGTTGTTATAGACGCCGAGGTTATAGTTCAGACTGCTGCTGATGCTGTTAACGCTGGACTGGCCGATATCTTCACTGCGCGAGCGCAGGACGGTTCCCAGCGCTTCTCGTTTCACGACCAGTTGCAGCAGCAGTTGCCGCAGGCTGAGCTGCAGCTGCGCATCGCGGGTGAGCGCGATGTGTAAATCGCTGTTGAAGGGTTCATTCGCCAGTTCAGTCAGCGTTTTTCGGGTTTGTTCGCTCACGCTGGCGTTGTCACCGCGCTCTTCCAGCTGAATATGACGGACGCGAAGCGTGCCGGCATCCAGCCAGATAAACGCACTGCCAAGCCGCTGGTCGTCCTGCGTCCCCGCACTGCCTTCCAGGTGAAGAAACAGTGGAATACTCATTCCATCCTGTAGCGCCTGGCTGAATGCCTGGGGAATCACCACGCCGCCAATTTGCTGCACCTGCTGCGGAGCAGCATTCACACTAAGCGGAAGAGTAAAAATGGCCATACCACAGGCAATGAGCGTTTTCAGCTCAGGTGAAATCCGTCGTAAAGGCATAACCTGATTCCGTCAGCACAATTGTTATTTTACGGGAACAAACTGCTCGCCTTGCCAGAGTGCGACCCGCCCTTTTTTATCGGCAACATTCACGCGGGTGAAACGGCGCTCTTTGCCGGGCATGAGGTAATAGTTTTCTTTGCATTCTTTGCCATCTGCGGGCTTCAGGCAGGGGCCGTAAGCCAGGATACGTAGCGTGGCATTGCCGGTATTCACCAGCGTTCCGTTGGCATACTGATAGCGGTAATCCGCCTTGCGTGGGGCAACGACCAGGATGGTGCCGATACGGGCCGATGCGGTAGCAACCGCACTGCGCCTGGCACTATCGCGCTGCGCATCGCTCAACGCCTGATCGAACCAGACGATGCGGTAGTAGCGCTCTTTACTATCCGCCGGGCCTTTGTAGAAAAAGCGAATGACATCACGACTCTTCGCGGGCAGTAGCAGGCTGGCGGGTGTCAGCAGCACTTCATCCTGAGTGTCCATCGGAATCACGCTGCCGCCTTCAAGCGGTGAGGAAAGACGTTCAACATGGATATTGATTAAACGTCCACTCTCGGTGGTATTTTTAATCTCTTTACTGAGCACGCTGGCGTCGCTGTTCATAAATGAAGAAATATCGCCAACATCCAGTGCCAGGGCCGGCATGATGGCGCAAAAATACAGGCTGATAGCCAGAATGCGGTTTTTCATATGAATTCGGTCCGTGGAAGAAAGCAGGGGGAATCCCCCCTGCTCGTGCTACAGAGAAATCAGCTGGTCCAGGTCGCGTCGAACTGGACGCTGACGTCACCGCTCCAGATCCCTTCCGGCAGCGTGCTGTAATCGTTGACTGCATTCGTACCATCGGCGGTGCCGCTGATGATTGAGAAGTTGAAACCATCCTGTGCGGTAGCGCGGCCAGCCTGGTTGTAACCGTTAGACAGCGCGCTAAGGTTGCCGCCCAGAACGCCATTCGCCGTATCGATCATGACGGTATCAGCCGCTTTTTCGACGGCAACGCCGTTATAATCCACACCGACATTCAGCGTCGAACCGGAGGTATCCAGCTGAGTCAGGGTGTTGGTAATCAGACGGGAGGTCAGTTTAAATGCTGTCGCAGTCGCATCCCCTTCAATCGCAACATCGAACAGACCTTTCTGGGTGTTAAAGCCTTTAATTCCTTCTGCATACTGGAAAGCCAGGCTACCCAGAGGTGTCACAACCAGTTTGCTGGTGGTGTCTTTTTTTGCCGTTGCCGACCAGGTTGCGACGGCCTGAGCCGTAACGTCTGCTGCCTGAACAGCGCCCACACAGAAAGTCGTCACAAGAGCTGCTGCTAACATTTTCAATTTCATATTCATCACCTGAGAAAAATAAAAGGCTTTATATCGCCCGTGCTGTTCCATAGTTATTTATGGAGCCATTACCCTTAAGAACAGGATGTTCTTAAATGCAAAAATTGAATACAATCGATAAAACTTAATAGATTTCCGTGAAAATAAAACGCAATAACACTGCAGTAATACAACATTAAATAAGAATCATGTCGGTCCCTGATGCCGGCAAGATAAAACGCATTAAGGCAAGCATGGTAATGTTGTTGTTATTCAACAAGCCGACCTTATTGCTGGTATTACTTTTATGTAAACTCACTGTCTTGATACTCAGACCAAGTGTTTTAGAAATGTCATTAATTAAGTTACCAATAATCAGCAATGACATAATCTTCTCTTCACGAACCGTGAGGTTTCTTTTTCTGACTTTAAACTTCTTCAGCTTAAGGATGCTTTCAACCGTTTTAACGCTCGCATCAGCAGACAGAAAGCAGATATTGTTGATGTCAGAAACATCAGTGACAAATTTGGCATCTGGAGCCACAATCACTTTCGCCGGACTGTTCATCAAATAATACTGATACGAGCAAAGCATTTTATCTATCTGTGCAAAATGGATAATGACGTAATCATCGGCGCTCAGTGCCTGGCACTGCTGGTGCGCATACTCATTGTCAATGTTATCGACCCAGGTGATGTTGCACTCATCGTCAGCCATGCTGACCAGACCCTGCATATAGAAATAATTATCTGTTACGATCAATACAGCCATGATAACAGAACCTCCATTCCATTGAGCCTGTTGACCCCATCCGTCGGCAGACGCCAACATCCATGATGACGTTGGCCCCTGCTTTTTTACTTTTCTTTTATGAAAGGTGACAAAACATCACTATTATTTTTGTTACGGTAGCACCGCCACATTTCATACACAAATAGTAAGCTTAATAAGCAAAATTTATTACTCATAAAGTTATGAAGGGCAAAAAAATCACATCTGTTGAGCATTTGTTAAAACTCAAGACATTGATAAATATCAGAATAGTTAGTAAATTTAACAAATAAAAAGCAATTCAGAAAAACTCTCACCCGGGGATTAAGATTATTCTTAGTTATGAGTGAATGTCAGGTTTACTCTTTGGTGCTAGTATCGCGGCATCAAACCCCAGATAAATGACACAGTGGTAACTATTCTCACAATAAGAAATCATATATGGCTACTATTTACGTTATCGAGAACACGCTGCGATTTAACTCAGAAGCGCATACTCTCCATTCCATAAAAAGTAATGAACGCATGGCCCTGGCAATACCCGCAAGCCTTTGCTTTGATTTGTTAATAAGAAATCAGGGACGAATTGTCACCCAGGCAGAGCTGCTGCAAAATGCGTGGGGAGAAAGAGGGATGAGTGTTACGCCAAATACTCTATATCAAAACATCTCTTTGCTGCGTAAATCTTTAAATCGCTTCAATGTGAATGGCACACTTATTCAAACAATCCCTAAACGGGGTTTCATGATTGCGGATGAAGCGAATATCCGGATTGAGGCTCCCGGGACCCCTGCGGAGAAGGCTAATGATATCGCCGCTGCAGAAATAAATCAGATAAACAGAGCGGTGACGGAAGGACATGGCGCTCATGATGAAGGGAGCCAGCAACTTCACGCCGACCCACCGACGGCGCAAGACAAAGGTGACGTCCTGTCGAGGACAATCATCGGGGCCGTGAGAAAAAGAAAGACAGGATGTCTTGTCGCCGGTATTACAAGTTTGTTGATTATTCTGTTGCATATCTTCATTAATCAGTCAGCAACAACCGATTCACCTTTCGCGTCGTATACACTGATCACGACAATCAATAGCTGCAAGATTTTCAGAAACGATGACCTAAGATTTGATGAGTACTATATTAATTTTCTCAAAGAGCATAATATCAGCTGCTCAAATGGACGGACTATTTATATAACGAATCATTACCCATCGAGCAGGACATCACTGATCTCCTGTCGATATCCAATAAAATCTAATAAAAAATCATTCTGTACCTCATTTTATTACTTAAAATAACACAACATGAAAACACGAAAGATAAATAAAGCTCTTGCATATACAGTCATTATTATCACAATAAGCCTTGCTTTTTATTACATCAGCTCATCTGATGACGGTGAAAGCATTAACTGCACGTCCGCTTTTTCAATAGTTAATGATGGTAAAGAATTTGCTTTCTCTGTCACTTTCTTTGCCAGCGATGGTGATGGATTAATTACATTCACCGGTAGCTCAGGAAATTCAATGGATAATATCAGCATCAGAAAATATATAACCTATGTAAAAAATAAAAATAACATTTATATTTTCAGAAGTAGCGACACGAATATTCGCTCGAATGCCACTGCGCTTCCTGAAAAATTCGATGAGATTCTACCGCCGTTCTTTACGGAGATCAGAAAAGAAGATCGGTTCATTATCAAAATATTAAAGATAAAACATGACTCATGGGTCTTTATGTCAACAAACACCCCTTATTTTATTTGTGAAAATACAAATAGTTAGCATGGGTTTCGTTAGCACAACGCGTGGTGCTTGAAACTGCCAGGGCAACGTTTAATCGCACAATGCGGCTGATAACAGCAACCCTCTATCGTGGTAGCCCCGAAATCATAGGGGCAGGATGGCCTTTCCCTTAAGGCTTCCCATTGTGCATGGCTGTAGGTTGAAATATTATAGACCTTAATATAATGATATTTTCCATTAACTAATACTTCCGAGGAATACAGTTTCATGGATTCCCCGGGAAGCAACAGAATATCGGCTTCATACCATATGATAAATTTTAAAAAGCGCAATCTCGAGATGCTTGAAAATGCCACACCAGAATGTGGGCAGATAATTGTATTCTGAATTGTCCATTTCATGTCGCGTCCTTGTGCTTTCCGGGAAATAGCCACGTAGATAGTCATAGCAAAGATTATAATTATCCGCAAGCCCTCCCGGCAACATTATGATGTAAAATCACGATGAGCTGTCAATGAACAGATAAATAGTCAGCGGAGAACTAATATAAAATACGTAGGCATTAAGAATATAAATACATAATTCTACATTGCGCCGGGTATAAATTTACAATACGCGGATGAGCGATGTGCCGGCTACAGTTAAAAAGGACGCGACGGGTTGTCATCAACCCATCGCATTATTTGTGGATATTTACCAGGTTTTCCCGATATTAAACTGAAACTGCTCCGCTTTATCGCCATCATATTTTTTAAATGGTTCGGCCCAGGAAAAGACCAGCGGCCCCAGCGGCGACATCCATTGCACGGCAATCCCTGCCGACATACGAATATGCAGCGGGTCGCCGTAGTCAGGGATCCCGGCAGCCTGCGTCTGAGCGGTATTTTGCCATGACGTACTCCATACCGTCCCCGCATCGACGAACAGCGAGGTACGTAAACTGTCGGCATATTTATCATTAATAAACGGCGTCGGAATAATAAATTCGCTATTCACAACCGCCATGGCATTTCCGCCCACCGCATCCGAAGAGCTTTCAACCGGGCAGTGACTGTAGCTGCTTTCAGTCCCGTTACAGCGATAGTAGGCTGCTTTTGGACCAATCGTATTGGAAGAGAACCCCCGCACTGACGACGACCCTCCGGCATAGAAGTTATCGTAAAACGGAACCGAATTCCCGTTCAGACCGCCGGCATAACCTGCTTTCAGATGCTCCATCCAGACCCAGCTTTTCCCTTCATTAAGAGGGAGATATTGCGTGGTATCGAGGGTGAGTTTGTAGTAGCTGTTGTCTGATCCCGGCACGGTCACTTTACCGCTCAGACTGCTTTTATTGCCGGAACGAGGGAAAAAACCGCGATCGAGATTGTTGTAGCTCCAGCCCAGACTGGCAAAAATGTCGTTGGCGCTATACTTCGCCCCGCTGTCACCATCTTTGGTGACCACGTTCGGATAAATACCTCGCGAATTAAGGTAATTCCACGTCGTCAGCTCCGGATCCATGTTCGTCAGGTAGTTATGGACGTAATCAATACCCACATTCAGCGAGTTATTCTCGCTAATCGGGAAGCCAAGATTACTCCCCAGCCCGTAACTTTGCTGGTTATAGCTCCCGGCATCTGCATCGGCGGCATCGTAGCTGTTGTAGAAAATTTTCCCGCCCAGGCTGACGCCATCAACGGTAAAATAGGGATCGGTGGCGCCCAGTTCAACATAGGACTGGTAGCTGTTACGTGTGCCGTTAAAACTCACGCTGTTGCCGGTGCCTAACCAGTTATCCTGAGTGACGCCAAGCTGATAGCTGATGCCGCTGTCTGTCCCAAATCCCAGGCCCACGTTAAACGAACCGGTGTTACGTTCTTTCACTTTATAGATCACGTCGACCTGATCCTGGCTCCCGGCAACCGGGGTGATTTCTTTACCCACCGTTTCAAAAAAGCCCGTACGATCCAGCCGCTCTTTCCCTTGCTGTACTTTTTCGTCGTTGAGCCACGCCCCCTCCATTTGCCGCATTTCACGACGCAAGACGGCGTCACGCGAAGTATCATTGCCGGCAAAACGGATCTGGCGCACGGAATAACGACGTCCGGCATCAACATTGATATGTAGAGTCACACTTTTGTTGGCCTCATCAATTTCCGTACGGGTATTCACCTGGGGCCAGGCATAGCCATATTTACCAAAGCGCTTTTTGATGCTGTTTTCAACGGCGGTAATGTCGGCTCCACTGTACCATTTGCCCGACAGAGGCTGCGCCAGCGCTTCTGTCTCTTGCGTGTGCCCGGCCATCTCGCCGCTCACCCGCGTACTGGTGACTTTATAGCGCTCGCCTTCAGAGAGATTGACCGTAAGATACAGCGACTTTTTATCCGGTGTGATGCTGACCTGACTGGAGTTAATAGCAAAGCGCGCATAGCCACGATCGAGATAATAACTACGCAGGGTTTCCAGGTCTGCTTCCATTTTTTGTTTCTGATATTTCTTGTCGCCAATCACGTTCCACCACGGAACATGATCACGCAGCTGCAGCTGGTCCAGTAGCGTTTCCTCGCGGAAGGCTTTATTGCCGATAATATTAATCTGGGCAATCGTCGCGGCGATACCTTCCTGAAAAACAAACTTTAAATCGACGCGGTTTCGCGGCAGCGGCGTGACCACAGCATGAACCTGCGCGCTGTATTTCCCGACGCTATAATAGAAATCCTGTAATCCTTTTTCTATTTCACTGAGAGCATTACGATCTAATGCACTTCCTTCTTCGACGCCGCTGGCTGCCAGATTGTCCTTCAGGGCATCATCCTTCACCGCTTTATTCCCCGAAAAACTTAATTTGGCGATCGTCGGACGCTCTTTAAGTTGTACCACCAGCGTCGTGCCATCGCGCAGGATCTGGACATTTTCAAAATTACCGCTGGCATATAAAGCGCGTAGCGACTCGCTAATATCATCATTAGATACCGGTTCTCCGGCATGGATGGGCATGCTTAATAGCGCGGCCCCTACCGTCACGCGCTGCAACCCTTCAAAACGAATATCATCAATTGTGTACGTTGTTGATGCATAAAGTGTTAAGGGAGACATTAATAACCCGGCAATGATATTTATTTTCTTTAGCATGGACGTTTTCGTCTAAGAGATATTTGGCGATAGCAGAATTCTGCTGGGATTTGCGTAAGCAACGCGCAGAATTACACTTCATTATGGCGAAACAATGGAGAAAAAATGGATGTTATTGGCTGGAGAAAAAAATAAAACTTAACGGAACTTCGTTCGAATAAATTAGTCTGAGCAGCAACCTGATAACCGAATGAGAGCGCACAATGACTGTAAGGTATAAAACAAAAAGCCCCCTTTCTAATGGGGTGAAAGGGGGAATGATCTTGTCAGGAATGATGCTCTCTGGGATAAACCAGGAACACCGGAAATTTACCCTGAAATACCGAACTTAAAATGAAGAGATATTGAATAAATTATGCAGTAACGCTCCGTAGTACCTGCAAGGGTTGCGGGTGTCAATTTGTATGCATTCTTCATATTTTCCTCAAAATAGCAGAATAGAGTATGAGAGGCTTATGGGAACATCAAAGCACATCAAGCGTTATATCAAAAAAGTAAAGTAGTGGCGCCTTACCATGGAGGGTGAGGCATTTACCTGGCCGCCTGCAGCCCTCCCGCCACGTGATGGAGGGGCCCGGTCCTGGAATGAGCATGAATCATGCGTAGAAATGAGATCCAGCAGTCCGTTCTCAACGAACTGGTGCGCTGGATAAAAAACAACCTCGAGAAAAAACTCACGGTCAATGCACTCAGCGCGTTTTCCGGGTATTCCGAGTGGCACCTCTTTCGTTTGTTCCGCCATCATTTTAATATGTCGCCGATGGAATATATCAGGCAACAGCGCATGTCGCTATGCCGTGATTTATTACAGGTGCAGCCAGCTTTCCGTATCGTCGATATTTGTATTATGGCCGGATATGAAGACATCAGCGCATTTAACCGGACATTTAAGAGGTATTATTCGGTCACTCCCACGCAGTTTCGCCAGCGCATCAATGAACAACTGGATAATGTTTCCTGGCGATAAAAATAAAAGGCCGGGAACAGCGCAATGTTCCCGGCCAGGCAGAACAGGATCAGAAATGTGTATTTACACTGACATAGAAGGTCCGCCCTGACTCATTATAGGTCTCCGCCCCGGCACCGTATAAATAGGCGCCGGTGGTCGCGTTCCCGGTCGTTTGTGCATTCCCGGCACGATAGTGGCGTATATCAAAGAGGTTATCCACGCCGCTGGTCAGGCTCAGATTTTTGTTCACATCCCAGGTCGCGCTCAGCCCGACGATGCTGTACGGACTCACTTCGTTCAGCTCACTACCGGATACCGCCTCACCTTTGTAATTGAAACGCTTAGGTTTCTGCCGCCCGTACCAGGTAAAAGTGCTTTGCAACGAGAGATCGTCGCGGACCTGCCAGCCGAGCGTAGAGTTAAGGGTAAACTGCGGAATCACCGACAGGCGATCGCCGGTCGTCTTGTTCTTACTTTGCAACATCCAGGTCAGGTTATTACTCCAGTTGACCGTTTCACTCACCGGCAGGTTAAGCGAACCTTCCAGCCCCTCCACCAGCGCTTTGGGGACGTTCTCCCACTGATAAATATTCGTTGTTCCATTGCTCGCCGTACCGACGGCTGAATACCCGGACTCAATTTTATTGTGGTAGTCGTTACGGAACCAGGTTATCCCCGCCTGATAGCCTTCGTGCTTGTATTCCAGACCAATCTCTTTGTTAACGCTGGTTTCCGCCTTCAGATCGCTATTTCCCATCAGATAACAAGCCGAACTGCTGGCGTAGCACCCCTGGCCGTTACTATAGAGAATATAGTTGGGGTTAAGCTGATAGAGGTTCGGCGCTTTATAGGCGCGGGCAATGCCGAGCTTCAGGGTCCAGTCGTCGCTCAGTCCCTGCGACAGATTAAGCGACGGGCTCCAGTTATTACCGACGAGGCTGTGATGGTCAAAACGCAGAGCCGGCGTCAGCATCGTACTCTCGGTTAGCGCGATATTATCTTCCGTAAACAGCGAGAAAATTTCGGCGCTGCTGTAAGGAGTGCGGCCGGAGGTCGAAATACCGTCGATGGCGCCGTAAGAGAGCGCCTGGGTGGTCGACACGCCATCTTTCATACGCTGCTGATTCCACTCGGTGCCCAGCGTCAGGTTCTGCTCAACGCCCAGGGTAAACGGAATATTGACCTCGCTGTGCAGCAGAACGTCCGCCAGATCGATATCCGAGAATTCGCTGCTGGAGAAGATGCCCTCGGTCCCGCCCGCCAGACCTTCATTCATACGGGAGTTACGGGTATGTTCATACTGCGCATAGCTGTTGCTGGTGACGCCGTTGTCCCAGCCTCCGGTCCAGGTAAGGCCGTAGGTCTGACGGTAAATTCGGTTGGTCTCTTTACCGTACATGCTTTTCACTAGCGTACTGGTATTGGTATTCTGCGTATCGCCCGCGTAGAGGTTGCCCTGGCGGCTATAGCCGGTTTCAAACTCCAGCGCCTGCATAGGGGCAAATTCCCAGCGCAGCTTACCGTGGATATCTTTGTTCACCACCCCTTCACGCCCGGCAGGATAAGATCCGGCATAGCTGCCGGTCCGCTCCGCCTCGTGGCCGGCGTTAATATCCTGGGCATCAGCCTGGGTTTTACTCAGATTGCCCCATAAATTAAAACTCACGCTGTCCGACATCGGCCCCTCAAGGCTGAAGTTCGTCCGCTTCGTCGCCCCCTCTTTTCGGTGCTGAGGCGCATTCATGTAGGTATTCCAGGAGCCATGCCATTCGTTATTCACAGGCTTAGTGATGATATTCACGACGCCACCCATTGCGCCGTTGCCATAGCGCGCCGCCGCAGGGCCGCGAATCACATCAATGTGGTCGATCATCTCCGCGGGAACCCAACCGGTGTCGCCACGCGTATCGCGATCGCCGCGCCAGCCATAGCGTACCGAATTGCGACTGGTCACCGGCTTACCATCGATCAGGATCAGCGTATTCTCTGGTCCCATACCGCGGATATCGATCTGCCGGTTATTCCCGCGCTGGCCGCTGGTCGAGTTGCCGGTGAGGTTCACCCCCGGCTGAGTACGAATCAGTTCGGAGATATCGCGTGCCGGCGGGTGTTTGCGTATTTCGTCAGCCGTGAGCGTTGAAACGCCCGGCGCCTGTAAGGTCTGTCTGGCAGCGGTCACGACCATCGTCTCTTCGTTTTTGGCCGCAGCGCTGTCGGCGTCCTTTGCCTCTTCCGGTATGCTGCTGTCGGCGGCCTGCGCGGGTAGCGCCGCGCCCCAGATAGCCAGATGAATTAGCACGGCCAGCGAGTAGTGTGAGTTTCGTTTCATGGAGTATGCCCTGTTTTCTTTTTTTGCTGTCGGGGCGCGCCTCCTTCATCCTGAGATAAACAGCGGCAATCATTTTCATGCGAACAACTTCATGCCTGGTTTTGGCATAGCAAGGCCCTCCCGGAGAATGAACGGGATATAACTAGCCTGTGGCCAAAATATAAAATCTCACCCTGTCAAAAATGAAAAATACGCGCCTGCACTATTCTTAGATAGCGTCTTTCGATCAGCCTTAGAGATGATTATTGTGCGTTATCACGTTATTAGAAATGAGATTCATTATCAAGTTGATAATGTAAAACAGCGGAAACAGATTAAAATATAACAAATAAAACAACAGGATAAATTACAAACAATATTCTCAAGACACTCAAATAATTAATAACAACACTTACAACAACATAAAAAAAACATTATTCAATCATATTATCTCCATAATCATTTATGGCTGCTGATCCCTTTATAAAAATAAAATGAATACCCCACAACAGAGAGCATAGCCCGCCCAGCAATATGCCTGCCAGAATCGAGGCAAAGAGTCTCTCTTTTTGCAGCACAAAAGTCGCGCTCGCCTCTGACACAACCGGCGATGTCTCCCCGCGCGGTCGGGAAAACGAACAGGCTAACCCCCCCAGAGTTGACTAAAATAAAGGGATGCACCTGCGGAGCCTCTCTCCATGAACATCCTCTCATTTCAACGACCCGCTATCGCCAGCTTTGCCTGCCTTATTGCCCTGCTGTTTGCCGGTTCCGTTTATGCGGCAGTTGGGGAAAAGAAACCACCGCCTCAGGAAAAACGAGAGGCGCTGGAACTCAATACGCAAGAGATGCAGAAGCCCTGGCAAGGCGATCTCCCCGGTATGCTCGACAGACGCGTCATCAGAGTGTTAACCACTTACAGCAAAACCTTTTTCTTTATCGACAAAGGCACCCAGCGCGGGGCAACGCATGACATCTTTATTGAGTACGAACGCAGCCTTAATCAACAGTTGATGAAGGAGAAAAAGCTCAAACATCGCCATCTCAAGGTACGGATCATTTTCGTCCCGGTGGCCCGCGACCAGCTTTTCAGCGCACTCGTTGCCGGCAAAGGAGATATCGTCGCCGCAAATCTTACGGTTACCGAGGAGCGGCAGCAGCAGGCTGACTTCACGATACCGCTCTATTCCAATGTTCAGGAGCTCCTGCTCTCCGGGCCAGGTTCACCGGAAGTCGCCAACCTGGAACAACTTTCTGGCAAAGAGGTATTTGTTCGTCAGTCATCAAGCTATTACCAAAGCCTGGTCGCCCTGAATGCCCACTTTGCGAAAGAATCTCGTCCGCCGGTTATTATCGCAGCCGCTCCGGAATCGCTCGAAGATGAGGACCTGATAGAAATGCTCAGCGCTGGCCTTATTCCGTTGACGGTCGTCGATCGTCATAAGGCTCTGTTCTGGAAACAAGTATTTCCCAAAATTGAGGTGCATCAGGACATTGTCCTGCGTAAAGATGCCAGCATCGGCTGGGCGGTACGTAAAAACAGCCCGCAGCTTCTCGCCTCGCTAAACCACTTTGTGAAGGCTAACGGTCAGGGCAGCAAGCTGGGAAATACCATCCTGTTGCGCTATCTGAAGAACGCGAAATATGTCAAAAATGCCGCCGCGCAGAAGGAACGGCAGAAATTTCTGGCGATGGTGGATATCTTCCGTAAATACGGCGATCGATATGACGTTGACTGGCTGTTAATGGCGGCCCAGGGTTATCAGGAATCGCGTCTCAATCAGTCGGTTCGTAGCCACGTGGGCGCCATCGGCGTTATGCAGGTGATGCCGCGGACCGGCAAAGAGCTGAAGGTCGGAGATATCAGCAAGCTGGATCCGAATATCCATGCCGGGGTGAAATATATGCGCTGGATGATCGACCATTACTATGGCGACGAGCCGATGACCCGACTCGACAAAGCGCTCTTTTCATTCGCATCCTATAACGCCGGGCCAGCCCGTATCGCCCGCCTGCGGACAGAAACCAGCAAGCGCGGTTTTAACCCTGATATCTGGTTTGGCAATGTGGAATATCTGGCCGCGGAGAAGATCGGTTCCGAGACCGTCACTTACGTCAGCAATATCTATAAGTACTACATTGCCTATCGGCTGATCGTCGATGAGATGGCGCGGAAGCAAAAAGCCACGGCCCACTCCAGCGGCGCGGCAGCGCCCGCCGCGGAACAGAGCGCTCCCGCCACGCCGTGAGGCGGTCGCATCGCTGGATACGCGGAGAGAGCAGACATAAAAAAGCCCCAAAACGGGGCTTTTTCTTATGCTTTAACGGCAGTGTCTAAGGATGGTCTTAGAACGGGATATCGTCATCGAAATCCATCGGGGGTTCGTTAGAAGGTGCTGCCGGTGCCTGCTGCTGCGGACGAGACTGTGCGCCGCCGCTAAACTGGTTGCCGCCCTGCGGCTGCTGAGGCTGACCCCAACCGCCCTGCTGCTGACCGCCGCCTGCCGGAGCGCCTGCGCCCTGCTGACGACCGCCGAGCATTTGCATCGTGCCGCCAACGTTAACCACGATCTCGGTGGTGTATTTTTCCTGACCAGATTGGTCAGTCCATTTACGGGTACGCAGTTGGCCTTCAATATAGACCTGAGAACCTTTACGCAGATACTCGCCGGCCACTTCCGCCAGTTTGCCGAACAGCACAACGCGGTGCCATTCAGTCTGCTCTTTCATCTCACCGGTCGCTTTATCACGCCAGGATTCGGAAGTAGCCAGCGTAATGTTGGCAACTGCGCCACCACTCGGCATGTAGCGTACTTCCGGGTCCTGGCCCAGATTACCGACGAGAATCACCTTGTTTACGCCTCTGCTGGCCATGTTTGTGTCTCCTGAATGCGTTTCTTAATAGTGTAAACGCGCGAGTGTACCATTTCCAGGCGCTATGTTGATAGCTGGGAAGTATGTTCCAGATAACTCTCGCGGTAAGACATTTTTGCACACCCCGCAGGAAAATGCATTCCGATACTGTATATTCAAACAGGTTAAATTGTGTCATAATTAGCCGTTTCTGCCGTTTGTCCTTCTAACAAACCAGGCAATCCGCGTATCTACCGGGAAAGGTGAATGGATAAGATCGAAGTTCGGGGCGCCCGCACCCATAATCTCAAAAACATCAACCTCGTCATCCCACGCGACAAACTGATTGTCGTCACCGGGCTGTCAGGGTCAGGCAAATCCTCATTGGCTTTCGACACACTGTATGCCGAAGGGCAACGTCGCTACGTTGAATCACTCTCTGCCTATGCGCGCCAGTTCCTGTCGCTAATGGAGAAGCCGGACGTCGATCATATCGAAGGGCTGTCGCCGGCGATTTCCATTGAACAGAAATCAACGTCCCATAACCCTCGCTCTACGGTGGGGACCATTACCGAAATTCACGACTATCTGCGCCTGCTGTACGCGCGCGTCGGCGAGCCGCGCTGCCCGGACCATGATGTTCCTCTGGCCGCACAGACCGTCAGCCAGATGGTCGACAACGTGCTCTCGCAACCGGAAGGCCAGCGCCTGATGCTGCTGGCGCCAATCATTAAAGAACGTAAAGGCGAGCACACCAAAACGCTGGAGAACCTGGCCAGCCAGGGCTATATCCGCGCGAGGATCGACGGCGAGGTCTGCGATCTTTCCGATCCGCCGAAGCTGGAACTGCAAAAGAAACACACCATTGAGGTGGTGATCGATCGCTTCAAAGTGCGTGACGATCTGTCCCAGCGTCTGGCCGAATCCTTTGAAACCGCTCTGGATCTTTCCGGCGGTACCGCCGTTGTCGCCAATATGGACGATGAAAAAGCGGAAGAGCTGCTGTTCTCCGCCAATTTTGCCTGCCCGATTTGCGGCTACAGCATGCGTGAACTGGAACCTCGTCTGTTTTCGTTCAACAACCCGGCAGGCGCCTGCCCGACCTGTGATGGTCTGGGCGTTCAGCAGTACTTCGATCCCGACAGGGTTATCCAGAATGCGGAGCTGTCGCTGGCGGGCGGCGCCATTCGCGGCTGGGATCGCCGTAACTTCTACTACTTCCAGATGCTGAAGTCGCTGGCAGAGCATTATCAGTTCGATATCGAGGCGCCGTGGGGCACCCTGAACGCCGACGTACAGAAGGTCATTTTGTACGGTTCAGGCAAAGAGAATATTGAATTCAAATACATGAACGACCGTGGCGATACTTCAGTACGCCGTCACCCGTTCGAAGGCGTGCTGCATAATATGGAACGCCGCTACAAAGAGACGGAATCCAGCGCGGTGCGCGAAGAGCTGGCGAAATTTATCAGCAATCGCCCGTGCGCCAGCTGTGACGGTACCCGTCTGCGCCGCGAAGCCCGCCACGTCTTTGTCGAAAATACGCCGCTGCCCACCATCTCTGACATGAGCATTGGCCACGCGATGGATTTCTTCACCAATCTGAAGCTGTCCGGCCAGCGGGCGCAAATTGCGGAGAAAGTGCTGAAAGAGATTGGCGATCGCCTGAAATTCCTCGTCAACGTCGGCCTGAACTACCTGACGCTCTCCCGTTCGGCAGAAACGCTCTCCGGCGGTGAAGCCCAGCGTATTCGCCTGGCAAGCCAGATTGGCGCCGGCCTGGTCGGCGTGATGTATGTGCTGGATGAGCCGTCCATCGGCCTGCATCAGCGCGATAACGAACGTCTGCTCGGCACGCTGGTTCATCTGCGTAATCTGGGCAATACGGTGATTGTCGTCGAGCATGATGAAGACGCCATCCGCGCCGCCGACCACGTCATCGATATCGGCCCAGGGGCCGGGGTACACGGCGGCCAGGTCGTGGCTGAAGGAACGCTGGACGCGATCATGGCGGTGCCTGAATCCCTGACCGGGCAGTACATGAGCGGCAAACGCAAGATTGAAGTACCGAAGCAGCGCGTGCCTGCCGACGCGGAAAAAGTGCTCAGGCTCACCGGTGCGCGCGGTAACAACCTGAAGGATGTGACGCTGACGCTGCCGGTCGGCCTCTTTACCTGTATCACCGGGGTCTCCGGTTCAGGTAAATCAACGCTGATTAACGATACGCTGTTCCCGATTGCCCAGCGTCAGCTCAACGGCGCCACCATCGTCGAACCTGCGCCATATCGCGATGTGCAGGGGCTGGAACACTTCGATAAGGTCATCGATATCGACCAGAGCCCGATCGGCCGTACGCCGCGCTCAAACCCGGCAACCTATACCGGCGTCTTCACACCGGTACGTGAACTGTTTGCCGGCGTGCCGGAATCGCGCTCACGCGGCTATACGCCTGGGCGCTTCAGTTTTAACGTCCGCGGCGGGCGCTGTGAAGCCTGCCAGGGTGATGGCGTGATTAAAGTCGAAATGCACTTCCTGCCGGATATTTATGTGCCGTGTGACCAGTGCAAAGGCAAGCGCTATAACCGCGAAACGCTGGAGATTAAGTACAAAGGCAAGACCATTCATGAAGTGCTGGATATGACCATTGAAGAAGCGCGTGAGTTCTTTGATGCCGTTCCAGCGCTGGCGCGTAAGCTGCAAACGCTGATGGACGTCGGCCTGACCTATATTCGTCTCGGCCAGTCCGCTACGACGCTGTCCGGCGGCGAGGCCCAGCGCGTGAAGCTGGCGCGCGAGCTGTCAAAACGCGGCACCGGCCAGACGCTGTATATTCTCGATGAGCCGACGACGGGGCTGCACTTTGCCGATATCCAGCAGCTGCTGGACGTTCTGCACCAGCTGCGCGATCAGGGCAACACCATCGTGGTCATTGAGCACAACCTGGATGTCATCAAAACGGCGGACTGGATCGTTGATCTTGGGCCGGAAGGCGGCAGCGGCGGCGGTGAAATCCTCGTCTCCGGTACGCCAGAGACCGTTGCAGAGTGCGAAGCCTCGCACACCGCGCGCTTCCTCAAACCCTTGCTGAGCTAATCACCGTGAAAGCTGCTGTCGGGTTGGTTCCGACAGCAGCCGTACCGCCTGCTGGTAGGAGGCATCCACCAGGTAGTAAATCTGCGAATCCGGCAAAGACCCATCAAGAAAGACCGTACTCCAGTGGGCTTTATTCAGATGTCTGCTGGGGCGGATATCCACATGCTGTTCCCGCAGCAGTTCGGCAAGCTCCGGACTGGCTTTCAGCGACACGGCTGGCCGCTTATCTTCCACTTCTTTCACTAATGCAAAGAGCACGTCCGACACTTTAATCTGCGTGGCCTTCCAGTCGCTGTGCACGCTTTGCTCTGCGCCCGGTTTTGCCATGCAGTACAGCAATAACTCCGAAATTGTCATCTGTTATTCCCCCGTGAGCGTCGCAACGATATGCCGCGAACCGCCGTGAATACGATGTTCCCCTAACCAGATCCCTTGCCAGGTCCCCAGACTGACGCGCCCGTCCTGCACCGGCAGCAACAGGGAGACGCCAAGCATCGACGACTTGATATGCGACGGCATATCATCAGGACCTTCATAATCATGTTCGTACGGCGCATTATCCGGCACCGCGTTGAGAAAATACTGCTCCATGTCGTAGCGGACGGTCGGATCGCAGTTTTCGTTAAGCGTCAGGGAAGCGGAAGTGTGCTGGAGCAGCAGATGCAACATACCGACTTTGACGCGCGACAGCGCGTGGAGCTGGCCGAGGATCTCGTCAGTTACCAGATGAAAACCGCGAGATTTTGCGCCTAACGTCAAAGTTTGTTGATGCCACATAAACGACTCCTGTTGCGAATGAATCTCTCTAAGTGTGCAGCAATAAGCGAAAAGGTAAAACCTCCCCACGCGCTTTTTCGTACAAAAAAGCGGCAGCCCGGAGGCTGCCGCTTTCGCTTCTGACACATTTGCGCAGAAGGTGAAATTAGTATTCTGAATTGACGATCACTTCTTCACCCTGCGCTCCGGCCATCGGCAGAGGTTTATATGACGAGTTTGACGCGCGCAGTACGCGAATGCCGCGAGCCCCGGCATCACGCGCGGCAGAGATGTCGTTATCGGAATCCCCGTAGAAGACCTTAATATTCTTCTCTTTCAGCCATTGGACTTTCGTATTCTGCCCCGGCTTGTCACCGGCAAAAATAACCGGGTTCATGTTTGCCGCCGGGATCAGGAAATCATCCTGCAGCGTTTTCGAGACCGTTTCAGTTTTGGTCTGACTGCGCCCGGTAACGAAATAAATGCTATCGCCGCGCTTCACATGCATCGCAATCAGATGGCGCGCCACCTCTTTTGGCATGCTGAATTCGTCCCAACCGTTATTCATTTTTTCCCAGAATTCCGGGTTTTTCAGGTAAGCATCGCTGCCGGGAGAGAAAGTTTTTTGGCCGCGCCAGAAACCTGGGCTGGAAAACAGAACGGTGTCATCGATATCAAAACCCACGGCAAACGGCTGACGACCCAACAGGCTGTTTTCAATCTGTGCGACGGAAACCCAGTGAACAGGTGCCTGCTCAGCCAGTCTGGCGACGTTGGTACCTGGATTTAATTGTGACGGAGAAGACTCCAGGGCGATTGCCGAGTGATTTAACGTGAAAAGTAAACAGAAGGCGCTAAAGGCCAAAGTTATCTTGCGCATAGTTATCCCTTTTAAGCGTCATCCTGCCAACTGCCGCTTTGCTGGCCGCAAGGCGCCTGAGGCAGCCGTCGCGATACAGCGCGGATGACGGTGCGTATGAGTCGTCGAATCGTTATAATTTTCAATAATGTGGCTGCTTATTACTGGACCCTGACCTTAACCCCGGCCTTCGCCGATGAAAAGAATTTTCTGCTCAGATGTCATAGAAAAAGAGAATGATCACACTTCGGAAGGGAGTAGTCCTTTCCCGCAGACGGGAAAGGACATGATATTCGCGGAAAATTAGATAACGGCAGAAAATGCCTGCGCGACGCGCTGGACGTTACGTGAATTGAGACCCGCCACGCACATCCGGCCGCTGGAAATCAGATACACGCCAAACTCTTCACGCAGACGATCAACCTGTGCCGCACTCAGGCCGGTGTAGCTGAACATCCCACGTTGTTTGAGCAGGTAGTCAAAATTGACGCCCGGTAGCGCTTCTTTCAGGACATTCACCAGCTCCTGACGCATCGCCAGAATACGCGTACGCATCTCTTCGACTTCCGCCAGCCAGCAGGCTTTCAGCTCCGCATCATTCAATACGGTCGCGACAACCTGAGCGCCAAAGTTCGGTGGGCTGGAGTAATTGCGACGGACGGTCGCCTTCAGTTGCCCCAGCACGCGGTTTGCGGTTTCTGTGTCTTCGCAAACGATCGACAGGCCGCCCACGCGCTCACCGTACAGCGAGAAAATTTTCGAGAAGGAGTTGCTGACCAGCATCGGTATGCCGGCGTGGGCGATCGCGCGAATCGCGTAAGCATCATCATCCATTCCCGCCCCAAAGCCCTGATAGGCGATATCGAGGAAAGGAATCAGGTTGCGCGCTTTCAGCACCTCGGCGATTTGATCCCACTGGGCATGATTCAGATCGGCGCCCGTCGGGTTATGGCAGCACGGATGTAGCAGCACAATATCGCGCTCAGGCAGGGTCTGCAGTTTCGCCAGCAGCGCATCAAAACGCACGCCGTTGGTCTCGTTATCAAACCAAGGGTAAGTGCTTACTTCGAAGCCAGCCCCTTCGAATATGGCGATATGGTTCTCCCAGGTCGGGTCGCTGACCCAAACGCGAGAACCCGGGAAGTAGCGTTTTAGAAAATCGGCACCCACTTTCAATGCGCCGGAACCGCCCAGCGTCTGAATAGAGGCGACGCGCTTTTGCACCAGCACCGGGTGTTCTGCACCGAACAACAGCGGGGCAATCGCGTTGCGATAAGCGTTCAGCCCTTCCATCGGTAGATACAACGAGGCGCCGTGCGGCTGAGCGTTAAGACGCGCTTCCGCTTCAGCAACCGCCTGTAGCTGCGGGATAATCCCGTCTTCGTTGTAATAGAGGCCGATGCTAAGGTTTACTTTGTCACTACGCGGATCTTCTTTGAAACGCTCCATCAAGGAGAGAATGGGATCGCCAGCGTAGGCGTCAACTTTTTGAAACACGTGATGTTTCTCCGGGTTTACGAGAGGCAGGTCATAACACAATAAACCGGAAGCAGAAGAAGATCGAGAGGATGTTGGCGGATAGTTGGCGGAAAGTCGGCGAAGATCGCACGCATCTCGTTCGCCCTCAGGGGAATCTCCCGACTCGCAGCGTAAAGCCTGCGTCGGTTCCTGACGACACCCCCGGTCAGCGCAGCGCTGCCGGAGATGTCACAACCGCGATGTATCGACCCGACGTACGCTTAATCCACGTACTTCATCGAGACTCTGGAAGTCAGGCGGGTAATAAGTTCGTAAGCACTCACATTCGTCAGTGCGGCAATACGCTCGACGGGCAGGCCTTCCCCCCAGAGCACCACCGGGTCGCCGGACCTATCCTGCGCCTCAGGCCCAAGATCGACGCAAATCATATCCATCGCCACACGACCAACAATCGGCACTTCCCGGCCGTTAACCAGCACCGGTGTACCGGTGGGCGCCGCGCGCGGGTAGCCGTCGCCGTAGCCCATCGCCACCACGCCTAGCCGGGTATCTCGTTCGCTCACCCAGGTACCGCCATAGCCTACCGGTTCACCCGCTTTATGTTCGCGTACGGCAATCAGGCTCGACGTCAGCGACATCACCGGCTGACAACCAAAATCTGCGCCGGTGGAAGGGCTATCCAGCGGCGATACGCCGTACAGGATGATGCCCGGGCGGACCCAGTCAAAATGCGACTGCGGCCACAGCAAAATTCCGCCCGATGCCGCGATGGAACGCAGGCCAGGCTTGCCTTCACTGAAGGTGGTGAAAATATCCAGCTGGCGTTCGGTGGCGCCGCATTCGGGCTCATCCGCCCGCGCGAAGTGGCTGACGATATTGACCGGCTGGCGCACGTTTTTACACTGGCTTAAACGCTGCCAGAAGGCACCCGCCTGCTCCGGCAGGACGCCCAGACGATGCATCCCGGTGTCCAGTTTCATCCAGACGGTGACGGGCTCAGGCAGCTCAGCCTGCTCCAGCGCTTCCAGCTGCTCCGGGCTGTGTACCGCCGTATGCAGTTGCTGCGCGGAAATAACCGGCAGATCGGCCGCATCAAAGAAACCTTCCAGCAGCAGGACCGGTTTCGTGATACCGCCAGCGCGCAGGCGCAGGGCTTCTTCGAGACGGGCGACGCCAAAGGCATCGGCATCAGGGAGCGTTCGCGCGGTCTCGAGAAGACCGTGTCCGTAAGCGTTCGCTTTCACCACTGCAACCAGTTTACTGGCAGGCGCCAGTTCACGCAGACGTTGCAGGTTGTGTCGCAGAGCGCGGCGGTTAATGACAACAGTTGCCGCTTGCATTTAAATTCCTTGATAAAAAGATCGCCTAAATCATGCGTGTTCGCGCAGGCGTTTCTGAACAGCGCCTGCGCTGGCCCGAAGGGGCGAGGACGCAGTCCGGGTCACGCAACAAACCTGAGAGTCTCCGGGAGCTTAGTACACTAACTGACCGGAGCGAGCCGGTGCTGTCAACGCACCGGCGGCGCGAAGGATGACGGCGATTTATTCGTCGTCGTACTGTGGTCCCGCATAATTATCAAAGCGCGACCACTGCCCGTTAAAGGTCAGACGTACCGTCCCGATGGGCCCGTTACGCTGTTTACCAATAATAATTTCCGCGATGCCTTTTAAATCACTGCTCTCGTGATAGACCTCGTCACGATAGATAAACATGATTAAGTCGGCGTCCTGCTCAATGGAGCCTGATTCACGCAAGTCGGAGTTCACCGGGCGCTTATCGGCACGTTGTTCCAGCGAGCGGTTAAGCTGCGACAGCGCAACCACCGGCACCTGAAGCTCTTTCGCCAGCGCTTTTAACGAACGGGAAATTTCCGCAATTTCCAACGTACGGTTATCGGAGAGCGACGGTACGCGCATCAGCTGCAGGTAGTCGATCATGATAAGACCGATGCCGCCGTGTTCACGGGCAATACGTCGTGCGCGGGAACGAACTTCCGTCGGCGTCAGGCCGGAGGAGTCATCGATGTAGATATTGCGTTTTTCCAGCAGGATACCCATGGTGCCGGAAATGCGCGCCCAGTCTTCATCGTCCAGCTGGCCGGTACGGATACGGGTCTGATCGACCCGTGACAGCGATGCAAGGGAACGCATCATAATCTGTTCTGATGGCATCTCAAGGCTGAAGATAAGTACCGGCTTATCCTGCAACATCGCCGCATTCTCGACGAGGTTCATCGCAAATGTTGTCTTACCCATCGATGGACGCGCGGCGACAATAATCAGATCCGACGGCTGCAGGCCGGCGGTCTTTTTGTTCAGATCGTCATAGCCGGTATTGACCCCGGTGACGCCGTCATGCGGCTGCTGGAACAGCTGCTCGATACGCGCAACGGTCGCATCGAGGACGTCGGCGATATTTTTCGGGCCTTCATCTTTGTTGGCGCGGCTTTCCGCAATCTTGAACACCCGGGATTCGGCCAGGTCGAGCAGGTCTTCGCTGGTACGCCCCTGCGGGTCGAAGCCCGCCTCGGCGATTTCATTCGCCACCGAAATCATCTCACGGACAACGGCGCGTTCACGTACGATGTCCGCATAGGCGCTGATGTTCGCCGCACTTGGCGTGTTTTTTGACAGCTCAGCCAGATACGCGAATCCGCCAACGCTGTCCAGCTGCCCCTGTCGCTCCAGTGATTCCGCCAGCGTAATCAGGTCGATCGGGCTACCCGTCTCCTGCAGACGCGCCATTTCCACAAAGATATGGCGGTGCGGACGCGTATAAAAATCTTCCGCCACAACGCGCTCGGCGACGTCGTCCCAGCGTTCGTTGTCCAGCATTAAACCGCCCAACACCGACTGTTCCGCTTCAATCGAGTGCGGCGGGACTTTTAGCCCGGCGACCTGCGGATCGCGCTCACGGGGTTCAGTCTGCGGTTTGTTGAAGGGTTTATTTCCTGCCATATTGAATACAGATACCGGGATAGAGATGGGGTCGAAATATTAGCACAGGTCTCTGTTTTGACCCACCCAAATGAAACTGGAGATAATCATGGCAACACGAATAGAATTTCATCAACACGGTGGGCCGGATGTACTCAAGGCCGTAGAATTTACCCCTGCGGAACCGCAAGAAAACGAGATCCAGGTAGAGAACAAGGCCATCGGCATTAACTATATCGACACCTACATCCGCAGCGGCCTCTACCCGCCGCCCTCTCTGCCAAGCGGCCTGGGTACCGAAGCCGCGGGCGTGGTGACGAAAGTCGGACGCAGCGTGCAGCACATTAAAGCTGGCGACCGCGTCGTCTACGCTCAGTCAGCGCTGGGCGCCTACAGCTCAGTCCATAACGTGATTGCCGATAAGGCCGCTCTTTTGCCGGACGGTATCTCCTTTGAACAGGCTGCCGCATCGTTCCTGAAAGGGCTGACGGTCTATTACCTGCTGCGGAAAACCTACGAAATCAAGCCCGGTGAACCGTTCCTGTTTCATGCGGCGGCCGGTGGCGTCGGGCTGATTGCCTGCCAGTGGGCGAAGGCGCTGGGCGCTAAACTGATCGGTACCGTCGGCAGCGCGCAAAAAGCGCAGCGGGCAAAACAGGCCGGCGCCTGGCAGGTCATCAACTATCGCGAAGAGAATATCGTTGAACGCCTGAAAGAGATAACCGAAGGGAAAAAAGTCCATGTGGTCTATGATTCCGTGGGCAAAGATACCTGGGAAGCATCGCTGGATTGCCTGCAGCGCCGGGGGCTGATGGTCAGCTTCGGGAACTCTTCCGGCCCGGTAACCGGCGTCAACCTGGGGATCCTCAACCAGAAAGGATCGCTGTACGTCACCCGTCCTTCACTGCAGGGCTATATCACCAACCGTCAAGAGCTGGCGGAAGCCAGCAGCGAACTGTTTTCGTTGATTGCCAGCGGCGCGATTAACGTTGACGTGGCGGACAGCCAGAAATATGCCCTGACCGATGCCCGGCGCGCGCATGAAGTGCTGGAGAGCCGCGCCACCGAAGGCTCAAGCCTGCTGCTGCCGTAACGAGTAAATCGAGCAAGGTTAACGCTGCCAACGTTTCGGTCTCTTAATCGCGTATTTATGGAGGCTCTGCCTAAATAATTCGGGCGACAGGAAGGCGGCAAGAGAGCGAATCCTCGGGAGCTTACTCCAGTAAGTAACCGGGGTGAGCTAACGTAGCCAACGCTTCTGTAGTTCGAAGTATCACGGGAAGCCCTCCCTAAATAATTCGGGCTACAGGAAGGCGGCAAGAGAGCGAATCCTCGGGAGCTTACTCCAGTAAGTGACCGGGGTGAGCTAACGTAGCCAACGCCCCTGTAGTCTGAAGTATGACGGGAGGGACGGGAGAGCAGAAAAGTTTAGGGCTTCCATAAGGAAGCCCTGACTTTTTTTAGTTCGGCTGTATGTAGGGTACAGCGCGATGAATTCGTTAACGCGCTAATAGTGACAGATTTAATAAGCAAAACCTACGCTGTTCTATGCAAAATTCTTCAGGTTGTGACAGACCGCTCACTCCCTTAATAACGCCAGCGGTTGTTACTACGGTAGCCTGTCGTTTTTGGCGTATTTATCGACCGAATCACCCACACGACCGCAATGGCTAACAGCAGCCACGGCAGCAGCTTAATCATCATCGCAAACAGCCCGCCGACAAACATCAGCACCGTCGCAACGACAATCGCGGCAAGAATCCCCAGAATCGACACGCCGGTGACCAGCAACATGACAAAAAATCCAATGACAAATAAGAGTTCCAGCATCGTCTTCTCCCCAAAGAAATAACCGAATGACTCTCCGGGTATTACAAGAAACGTGCCAAAATTAACGTATTGAATTTAAAGGAAAACGCCCTGACGATTAAATCAGGGCGTGGCGTATTTGACTAAATTTTAGCGCAAGATTAACGCTTATCGGCAACCAGATTCAGCGCATGTTCCAGCACGTTAATATCCGCCCCCGCCTTGTGCGCATTTTCACTCAGGTAGCGACGCCACTGCCGCGCGCCTGGGATACCCTGGAACAGGCCCAGCATATGACGCGTGATATGGCCCAGATAGGTGCCGTTGGACAGCTCACGCTCGATATAGGGGTACATCGCGCGCACCACGGCGACCGGGTCGCTGTCGGCACCATCCACCGCAAAGACCTCCCGGTCGACCGCGGTCAGGATCCCCGGATTCTGATAGGCCTCGCGCCCCACCATCACGCCGTCCATATGCTGCAGATGCAATTTCGCCTCTTCCAGCGACTTAATCCCGCCGTTGATCGCCATCGTCAGGTGCGGGAAGTCGCGTTTCAGCTGATAAACGCGCGGATAATCCAGCGGTGGAATTTCACGATTCTCTTTTGGACTCAGGCCGGAGAGCCAGGCTTTGCGGGCGTGGATGATAAACATCTCGCACTCACCGTTTCCGGAGACGGTATTGATGAAATCACACAGGAATTCATAGCTATCCTGGTCATCGATGCCGATACGGGTTTTTACCGTGACCGGGATGGACACCACGTCGCGCATCGCTTTGATACAGTCCGCTACCAGCTGCGCATTGCCCATCAGGCAGGCGCCGAACATCCCGTTTTGCACGCGGTCGGACGGACAGCCGACGTTGAGGTTGATCTCATCGTAGCCGCGCGCTTCCGCCAGTTTCGCACACTGCGCGAGTGCAGCAGGATCGCTGCCGCCCAGCTGCAGGGCCAGCGGATGCTCTTCTTCGCTATAGGCCAGATAGTCGCCTTTGCCATGAATAATCGCCCCGGTCGTCACCATTTCGGTATACAGCAGCGTATGGCGCGACAGCAGGCGCAGGAAATAGCGACAGTGCCTGTCTGTCCAGTCGAGCATCGGCGCGATGGAAAAACGATGGGCGGCAAAAGCGTGAGATGTTGATTCTGGCATCATGGCGATAAACAGGCATCCGGGTAAAAAGGGGCGCTACTATAGCACAAAGATAAATCACAGAGGCATAGCACCGCGACGGGTGCTGTGCATCTGCTGGACGGGCTAGCGCCTGCGCGGTTTACCATCGTGCGGGCCGAAAAATTGCGGCGGATGATCGACCCAGCGATCCTGACGCGTAGCGGCATATTCCGGGTTCAGCGGATAGTAGATGCGGTTAAATTTCTTGTTCGACTCCCCCACCACTAACAAACGAACTTCCTGGTCGGTATTATTCAAAAAGGTGTGACACACTCCGGTTCCGGCCGGAAAACCGACGCTGTCGCCCGGCTCAAGCTTCCACAGATAGCCGTTAATCCAGACTTCGGGGTAGCCATCCAGCACATAGATAAACTCCTCCTCATCACTTTCAGCATGGGGATAAGAGGTTCGACGGCCCGGGGGCAAACGTTCATGATGAATACCCAGCCGGTTGAGCCTTAATCCTCGCGCCAGCGGCGCGCCGATGGAAAAACGCTCCGGGTTATTGGGATAAGTGGCATCATCTGGGCCTTCCAGTTCGCGCCAATGTCGAATGCAATCAGGTCTTTTCATCGTTTTCTCCCGAAAATGAGATGCATCAGGTATAGCACAAGCCGCCGGTTCTCGGCGTTTTGCCTGGATCGTGATAAAGTAACAACTTCAGACTCACGCAACCAGAGGATGCTCATGAATAAGACCACTTCGCAAGAAATGTTAGCGCATGCTGAAAAGCTCTGCGCACAGCGCGGCGTGCGCCTGACTCCGCAGCGCCTGGAAGTGTTGCGTTTGATGAGCCTCCAGCAAGGGGCGATTAGCGCGTATGACCTGCTCGACCTGCTGCGCGAGAAAGAGCCGCAGGCGAAACCGCCGACGGTCTACCGGGCGCTGGAGTTTCTGCTGGAACAGGGATTCGTGCACAAGGTGGAATCGACCAACAGCTACGTGCTGTGCCATCTTTTCGATCAGCCGACCCATAGCTCAGCCATGTTTATCTGCGACCGCTGCGGCGTGGTCAAAGAAGAGTGTGCCGAAGGCGTTGAAGACATTATGCATACGCTGGCGGCCAGAATGGGTTTTGCGCTACGCCACAATGTGATTGAAGCACACGGCCTGTGCGCGGGTTGTGTCGAGGTCGAAGCCTGTAGCACCCCGGGACACTGCCATCACGACCATACCATTCAGATTAAAAAGAAAGCCCGCTGAGGCTATCGCCGCAGCGGGAATCCAGGTTGCCGGTACCTCCATGTACCATCGGGCAGGCAATAACAAAGGGTTAATTCGTTAACACTCACCGCTACCAGCGGTGATCGTTTTTTCGTTCCCAGTCAGACACTTCTTTCTCCGCCTGATCTTTAGCGTATCCATAACGCTCCTGGATTTTCCCGACCAGCTGGTCACGCTTACCTTCAATGACGGTCATATCGTCATCGGTCAGCTTGCCCCATTTTTCTTTCGCTTTACCTTTCAACTGTTTCCAGTTACCGCCGATTTCGTCTTTGTTCATAATTCAATCCTCATCGTTCGGTGAGTTAACAGCCCGCTGTGTGCCGGACATAGTATTAACTATAGATAAGAATTCTGAGTTGAATTTATTATTCGGAATCTTTAACCAATTACATATCAAAAATCGCTACGAAAACCAGGTGCCACGCCGCCAGTGTCGCCGCCAGATGACCGCCAGCGACAGACCGCGCAGCGCGAGGAAGACCGCCAGCGCCAGCCATAGCGCGTGGTTGCCAAGGACCGGCAGCGTCAGCAGCGTCAGGGCAAACCCCGCCGCCGCCACCGCCATGCTGTTGCGCATCTCAGCCCCGCGCGTCGCGCCGATGAACATGCCATCCAGCAAATAACACCACACGCCAATCACCGGCAAAACGATCTGCCAGATCAGATAGCGATCGGCAAGCAGCTGAAGCGAGGGTAGCGAAGTCAACAGGGCGATAATCTGCTGCCCGGCTACGGCATAGGTTGCCGCAAAGGCCAGCGCCACCATTCCCGACTGGCGGCAGGCCGCCCGCCAGACATCAAGCAACTGGCTACCGTCACGCGCGCCGTACGCCTGCCCGGAGTGCGCTTCCACGGCATAAGCAAAACCATCCAGGGCATAGGCGGTGAAGGTCAACATGGTCATCAGGAGCGCGTTGACGGCAACGATCTCACCGCCAAGACGAGCGCCGAAAACGGTCACCGCACCAAAGCACAACTGAAGCAGCAGAGAGCGCAGCATGATATCGCGATTGAGCGCCAGCAAGCGGCGCACATCTCCGCGCCACGCGCGCTTGAGCAGGGCAAATGACACGCCGCGTAGCGCCAGCACACGCCTTGCCATCAGCAGCCCGATGATAAAGGTGACATATTCGGCGGTGACCGTCGCCAGCGCGGCCCCCTGCACGTTCAGGTGCAGGCCCATCACCAGCCACAGATCGAGCACAATATTCAGCAGGTTGCCAACGATCAGCAAAATCACCGGCGCCCGGGCGTACTGTACGCCCAACAGCCAACCGAGCAGCACCAGGTTTGCCAGCGATGCCGGCGCACTCAGCCAGCGGATGTCGAGAAAGCGCCGCGCCTGCTCCAGCACCGCGTCATTGCCGCCAACAATATGCAACGCCAGATCGATAAGCGGGGTTCGGAAAATCACAATCAGCAGGCCGGCGCCTGTTGCCAGCCCCAGCGGCTGCACCAGTGCCCGCGCCAGGCGGAGAGGATCTTTGGCGCCAAAGGCCTGCGCCGTCAGTCCGGTGGTGCTCATCCGCAGGAAAAGCAGCAGCATGAAGAGAAAACTGGTGGCCGTCGCGCCGACCGCGACACCGCCGAGGTAAACCGGGCTGTCGAGATGGCCAATCACGGCGGTATCCACCAGTCCCAGCAGCGGAACGGTGATATTGGAGAAAATCATGGGTAGCGCCAGGCGCCACAGGGCCTTATCAGCGGCGTTAAAGAACATGAGAAAGAGCCTGACCGGGAGGAGACAGCGCAGCATCATGCATCAGACGATGCTGCGTGGGGAAGGTGTTACAGCCACTCGCCGTTGCGAATCACGCCAACGGCCAGCCCTTCGATAGTGAAATTTTGTTCGCGTAGATTCACCACGATAGGGGAAAACTCGCTGTTTTCTGGCAGAAGTTCGACGATATTGCCCTGTTTTTTAAGACGCTTAACGGTGACCTCTTCGTCAATACGCGCCACGACAACCTGGCCGTTGCGTACATCCTGCGTTTTATGGACCGCCAGCAGATCGCCATCGAGAATACCGATATCTTTCATTGACATGCCGCTTACCCGCAGCAAAAAGTCGGCGTTCGGCTTGAACATCGCCGGATCGACCTGGAAGTGGCCTTCGATATGCTGCTGAGCCAGCAGCGGCTCACCGGCCGCCACGCGGCCAATCAACGGTAAACCCGGTTCTTCTTCCGTAAGCAGGCGAATCCCCCGGGAGGCGCCGGAGATAATCTCGATCGCGCCCTTACGCGCCAGCGCTTTCAGGTGTTCTTCCGCCGCGTTTGGGGAACGGAACCCCAAGCGCTGAGCAATTTCCGCACGCGTCGGCGGCATGCCCGTCTGGCTGATGTGATCCCGAATGAGATCAAACACCTCTTGCTGCCTGGTCGTTAACGCTTTCATCCCGCCCCCTGGGTGTATATACAGTTATGCTGTGAGTATATACAGCTAACGGTGATTTTGGAATCAAATTTCACACAAAAATCAGGAGATTCTTTCCATTTTGCGTCCCCGATAGCCCATTGCGCCAGGGGTGATTGTCGCCAGCCGGGCAAAACCCATCGGGGGTCGGCCGATCGCCGGGAGGACATCGCCAGGCGGGGGCATCTCACAAAGTGGTCACTCAGTGATAGCGGGCCCACAGCAAGAGGCCCCAGGTGATCAGCGCGATCACAATGGCCAGCAGCACCGCCGCAGAACCCATATCTTTCGCCCGACCGGACAGCTCATGATGTTCCGGGCCAATACGGTCCACCACCGCCTCAATCGCGCTATTAAGAATTTCGACTATCATCACTATCAGGACCGAGCCTATCAGCAGCACACGCGTGATGGCGTCAACGTCCAGCCAGCAGGCGATCGCGACAGCAACAATGGCGGCGATGCCTTCTTGACGAAATGCGGCCTCATTTATCCATGCCGCACGGAACCCTTTCCAGGAATAACCTGCCGCTTTAATGATTCGGGTTAACCCAGTGGTATTATTGGCCATCAAAAGAACCTTTTTATGTAAATGACGTCAATGAGTGTACGCGTTTGCCGCGTGGCAACGGAAATTTTGCGCGCTTTCTGTTATTCTTGCCGCGCATTTGCATGATTAACCAGAGGCTTCACATCGTTTATGTCCGGCTGGCAACGAATTTACTATAAATTACTGAATTTACCATTACGGGTGCTGGTAAAAAGCAAGTCTATTCCCGCAGAACCTGCTCAGGAATTAGGGCTGGATACCTCGCGTCCGATCATGTACGTCCTGCCTTATAATTCCAAGGCGGACCTGCTGACCCTGCGCGCCCAGTGCCTGGAGCACGATTTACCCGATCCGCTTGAACCGCTGGAAATCGATGGCGCGCTGCTGCCGCGCTACGTATTTATCCACGGTGGCCCGCGCGTCTTTACCTACTACGCGCCGAAAGAAGAGTCGATTAAGCTGTTCCACGACTACCTGGATCTGCACCGCAACCATCCTGACCTGGACGTGCAAATGGTGCCAGTCTCGGTGATGTTTGGTCGTGCGCCAGGGCGCGAAAAAGGCGAAGTAAACCCGCCGCTGCGCATGCTGAATGGCATTCAGAAGTTCTTCGCCGTTCTGTGGCTGGGCCGCGACAGCTTTGTCCGTTTCTCGCCGCCGGTTTCTCTGCGCAGAATGGCCACCGAACACGGCACCGATAAAATTATCGCCCAGAAGCTGGCCCGCGTCGCGCGTATGCACTTCGCCCGCCAACGTCTGGCCGCCGTCGGCCCACGTCTGCCGGCACGTCAGGATCTGTTCAATAAGCTGCTGGCCTCCAAAGCCATCGCCCGCGCGGTGGAAGATGAAGCGCGCAGCAAGAAAATTTCCCATGAGAAGGCGCAGCAAAACGCCATCGCGCTGATGGAAGAGATCGCCGCGAATTTCTCTTATGAGATGATTCGCCTGACCGACCGCGTTCTCGGTTTTACCTGGAACCGTCTCTATCAGGGGATCAACGTCCACAACGCCGAGCGCGTACGTCAGCTGGCCCATGAAGGGCACGAGATTGTGTACGTACCGTGCCATCGTAGCCATATGGACTATCTGCTGCTCTCCTACGTGCTGTATCACCAGGGGCTGGTGCCGCCGCATATTGCCGCCGGTATCAACCTGAACTTCTGGCCAGCAGGCCCCATTTTCCGCCGCGGTGGCGCATTCTTTATTCGCCGTACCTTTAAGGGCAATAAGCTCTATTCCACGGTGTTCCGCGAATATCTCGGCGAGTTGTTCAGCCGGGGTTACTCCGTGGAGTACTTCGTTGAAGGGGGCCGCTCGCGTACCGGCCGTCTGCTGGATCCGAAAACCGGCACCCTGTCGATGACCATCCAGGCCATGCTGCGCGGCGGGACCCGACCGATCACGCTGGTGCCTATCTACATCGGTTACGAGCACGTGATGGAAGTGGGCACCTACGCCAAAGAGCTGCGCGGTGCGACGAAAGAAAAAGAGAGTCTGCCGCAGATGCTGCGCGGCCTGAGCAAGCTGCGTAACCTCGGTCAGGGCTATGTTAACTTTGGCGAACCACTGCCGCTGATGACTTACCTGAACCAGCATGTTCCGGAATGGCGTGAGTCAATCGATCCGATCGAAGCGGTGCGCCCATCGTGGCTGACACCGACGGTCAACAACATTGCTTCCGATCTGATGGTGCGCATCAACAACGCCGGCGCGGCCAACGCCATGAACCTGTGCTGCACCGCGCTGCTGGCCTCTCGTCAACGCTCGTTGACCCGCGAACAGCTGACGCAACAGCTGGAGTGCTACCTCGATCTGCTGCGCAACGTACCGTACTCCCCGGATGCGACCACGCCGGCGGCCTCGGCCAGCGAGCTGATTGACCACGCGCTGAAGATGAATAAGTTCGAGGTCGAGAAAGATACCATCGGCGATATCATCATTCTGCCGCGCGAGCAGGCGGTGCTGATGACCTACTATCGCAACAACATCGCCCATATGTTGATGCTGCCGTCGCTGCTGGCGGCGATCATTACCCAGCATCGTCGTATCACCCGCGCGGAAGTGCTGCGTCACGTTGAGATGTTCTATCCGCTGCTGAAGGCCGAGCTGTTCCTGCGCTGGGAAAAAGCAGAGCTGGCTGGCGTCATCGATGCCCTGGCGGCGGAAATGCAGCGTCAGGGACTGATTGTCCTGAGCGATGATGCCATCAGCATCAATCCGTCCCACTCCCGTTCCTTGCAACTGCTGGCCGCAGGCGCGCGTGAAACGCTCCAGCGCTACGCCATTACCTTCTGGCTGCTGAGCGCGAACCCGTCTATCAACCGCAGTTCGCTGGAGAAAGAGAGCCGCACGGTGGCGCAGCGTCTGTCGGTGCTGCACGGTATCAACGCGCCGGAGTTCTTCGATAAAGCGGTATTCAGTACGTTAGTGCTGACGCTGCGCGATGAGGGCTATATCAGCGATACCGGCGATGCTGAGCCGGCAGAGACGCTGAAGGTCTACCAGATGCTGGCCGATCTGATTACGTCGGATGTGCGCTTGACGATTGAAAGCGTCACGCAGGATGAAGCGTAACGGCTGAGGCGGGCCTTCCTCTCCCCCGGCCATGGCGTTCGCGCCGCACGCCGGGGGAAGGAAGAGACTACTGCAGATAGCTCATTGCCAGACCGAGAAACACCACCAGTCCGACGTAGTTATTATTTAAAAATGCTTTAAAGCAGTCGTCCCGTTCGCGCCGGAAAATCAGCTTCTGCTGCCAGAAAAACAGCCCTGCGGCGATAAACAGCGACCAGTAATATTCCCAGTGCAGCCCGTTCAGCCAGCCGATGGCAGCCAATAGTATCAGCACCCCAATCTGCAACATACCGATAATGGTACGGTCATGTTCGCCGAACAAGATCGCCGTTGATTTAATCCCAATTTTGACGTCATCGTCCCTGTCGACCATCGCGTACTGGGTATCGTAAGCCACCGCCCACAGAATATTGGCGAGGAACATCAGCCAGCAGCTCAGCGGCAACGCTTCGCTCACCGCCGAGAAGGCCATCGGAATCGACCAGCCGAACGCTGCGCCCAGCACCACCTGCGGCAGATGAGTGTAGCGCTTCATAAACGGATACACCCACGCCAGCGCCAGCCCGGCAACCGAAAGCAGGATAGTCATGGTGTTTAAGGTCAGCACCAGCAGGAACGAAAGCAAAACCAGCACGGCAAACAGAATCCGGGCCTCTTTCTCCGAGACATCGCCGCTGGGTAACGGACGGCGGGCGGTGCGTTTGACATGGCCGTCAAACTTTCGGTCGGCGTAATCATTCACCACGCAGCCGGCGGCGCGCATCAGCCAGACACCGGCGACAAAAACGGCCAGAATCCACAGCGGTGGAATCCCCGGCGTCGCCACCCACAGTGCCCACAGCGTCGGCCACAGCAGCAGCAGCGCGCCAATGGGTTTGTCAGTACGCATCAGGCGATGAAACGCCAACAGCTTATTCTGCGCCAGACTCCTCTCCATTTTCTTTTCCTCTTAATACAGCGGCGACGCAGGCAGAAAAAGTTCTGTCAGCAGCAGCGGTTTGCCGCTCAGCCGAAGGCGAGAACGACGCCCCCACAGCTCTGCCGTGCGCCCAATTTCAATAAAATCGCGGGTTAATGTGGATGACGTGAACAAATAACGCCCCAGCGGCGTCTGCCCCAGCTGCTGCAGAGCCAGCTCCGGGCCGCACAGCGTCGACTCAGGCACCACCGTTCGGCCAGCGAGCCAGGGTTCACCATTGGCGCAAAGGATGATTTCCCGCAGCCAGTAACGCGCTTCATCCGGCAGCAACGCCTCTTCACCCACCAGCGCTTCCCGGCCGACGAAACCTTCGTTGACTCGATTAACACTGACCTTTTTCCCTTGTTGCTCAAAGCGTTGAGTCATTGAGTCTTCCAGCAACAGCCAGTCGCGCAGGTGCGGTTCCAGCGGGGGTATCGCGGCAAAATAGCGCAGCGCACGCAGTTGCGTAAGCGCAGGATGTGACATGCCTGGTTCTCCGTTACATAACGTAGCAGCATTGTATCGCAGAATAAGCCAGTCAGGGCGGGCAAAGCGTCAAGATACGATCATCGGCGTAACAGCCATGCAACAGCAGCCGCCACGCGATAAAAAAAGGTGCGTCCAGGCGGACGCACCTAAAGGCTGTGCCTAAACATCAGCATTGTGGGGAGACGATCACCCCTTGCCTTTTACACTGCTGATAAAGGTGGAACGAGCAGATTTCGAACCGAGGCGTTCGGCTTCGTTCATCAATTTGAGGGCTTTATCGATATCACCTTTCGCAACCGCCTGTTTGATGCCGTTGTTAAAGTAGGTTTCCGTATCGTCAAGCATCGGTTCGCTCTTCGCAGCCGGCGCTGGCGCCGCAACTGGAGCAACAACCGGCGCGGAGGCTGGCGCGTTGTAGACCGGTGCCGCCGTATTGCCGACGGTCACTGGCCCAGGACCGGAGGAGCCAAACAGCGGCCCAACCAGCACGCTGGAACCGGAAGAGGTTTTCACCTTCAGACCCAGGGTACCTTCGGTGGTATGTTTGGCGATCGGATCCGGAATATCCGGCACCGCATTACCGGTACCTTTGGCGTAGGCCTTCGCCGGATCGATTAATTTGGTGGTCTGCTGCAAATCCTGCGGGGTAGTAAAGACCAGCACATAGATTTTTTGCTGACCTAAAGCCGGCGTCAGGCGCATCACCCCTTCCAGGCGATCCGAGCTCATCACGCCCGGCTCCAGATAGGTGAAGTAGCTGCTTGGGAAAAACGCCGATGGCGTCATATTCTGGTCAAGAATCAGCACATTTGGCGCATAAACGCTGGTTTGCTTATTGACTTCACTGGTCAGAGTCAGGGTCAGCTCACCGATATTTGCCGGGACGCTGTAGGCCGCCACGGGGCCGACGATGCCGGGGATGTTCAGCGACTGGCCTGCCGTCGCTAACTTCGTGGTTTGCGTTTTCGATTGGTCGACCGGCGTCCAGGTTAGCTGTTGTAACGCGGAAGCAGGGATGGTCGGTGCGGCAGAGGTATTCTGCGGCACAAAATTCACATCAGCAAAACTGACTGCGGGTACGCTGGCCAGCAGGCCGGCGGACAGGCAGAGGGCAACGAGACTTTTCTTCATTTTCATTGTTATCACCTCAATTCCGATGGCCAAGCGGTAGCCAGGCAATAGCCCGCTGAGCCGAAGATAGAGGGGCTTGCGCCCCTCTTTTGGTCATCACACGTCAGGTTGGATTACCACCAGATTTCCATCTGGGCACCGAAGGTCCACTCGTCGCTATCGCCACGGCTGAAGGTCTTCGCAGAAGTGTCGTTGTACGCCACGCCGGAGGTGTAGCCCGCACCGGAATCACCGTTCGCGTAGCCCCATTTCTCATCCCACTTGGCGTAGGTTGCGAACAGACGAATTGCCGGACGGGACCAGATGCTGTCGCCCGCCTGCCACTGTTGCGCCAGGGTAATTTTGTACTGGTTGTTGCTGTCGCCAGTTTTCTGCGACTTCACGTTGTCGTAGCCGACTTCCAGCAGGGTGCTCATGATCGGCGTCCATTTGTACATAGGACGTACGCCGACGGTCCACCATTTGGTGCCGTTGTTGTTGTCGAGGTTGATATCCTGGTACATCGCCACGTACATCATGTCCCAATCGTCAGCCAGAGAGACTGCACCGTGGTCAAGCACGCGCCACATGGAACCGTCGTTGTTGATGCTGCCGCCCTGCGGAACGCCTTTACCGTTAGAGGTCATCGCGTCGGTGGCGTACTGCAGAACAAACTTGTTGTAGCCTTTCAGGATGCTCTGGGTGTGCTCAGCGGTGAACATCCAGCCATCTTTAGACGCGTCTGGCTGCAGGTAGTAATTATCCGGAACGTTGGTATGACCGTAGTCAACACCCAGCTCCAGAGTACCGCCCGGGTTGATTTCCATCTGTGCTAAACGCACGTCGAAGACGTCGTTCGGAACGATGTTGTCATATACGCGGTTACCCAGCGCATCACGATCGGCGAAGGTCGCAGAGCCGCCGGATTCAGAAGAACGGGTCGCTGCCAGAGAAAGTTTACCGAAGCCAACGTCGATGTTTTCAAGACCCGCACCAGGACCGGAGATATCCCAGTAGTAGAAGTCGATCATGTGGACGTCATGACGCTGGTAGAAGCGCTTACCGGCCCAGATGGTGGAGCCTGGCAGCCAGTCGATCAGGTTTTTACCCTGCACGTTGGCTTCACGGAATGCCGGGCTGGTGGATTCCCAGTCATTTTGCTGCGATACGGAGTAGGCAACGTTAGTATCGAAGTAGAAGCTCTTATCACCTTCTTTCCATACTTCCTGGCCCAGTTTTAATTCCGCATAGGTTTCACATTCGTTACCAAGACGGTATTTACTTTGAGCACCGGTTGCCTGGAAGCACTGTTGTTCACCGCCGCTACCGGTCCAGCCGATACCGGAACGAGCATAACCGTGGAAATCAACGGCCAGCGCCTGAGCAGACATAACGCCTGCCGCGACGGCGACCGCCAGTGGAAGTTTGCGCAGAGTAATCATCATTCTATCTCCTGAGATCATTGCTTTTCTTTGAACACTTCGCCCGTCGTTATGCCTGGTTGCAGCGCCCTATGGGGTTCGTGTTTTTTTTTAATGGGAAGCCTTACACGCCCGGCTCTTTATGCAACCGACGACACGCCGTACCATCCTCACGGAATAAATGGCAGCGCTCTGGTGGCAAACCGATAGCGAATGTGGCTCCCTCTTCTACCAACACCACGTCGTTCTGGCGGTAAACCAGGTTTTGACGGATGGCGGGGATCTGGATATGAATTTGTGTTTCGTGACCAAGCTGCTCAACCACCTGAACGACCCCTTCAAGGGTGACGTCGGCGATATCGCTGGGCAGCAGGTGTTCCGGACGGATACCTAAGGACATGTTGGCGCCAACCTGAACGCGGGCGCTGTCCACCGGCAGCCAGACGTGCTGGCGGTTCGGCAGTTCGACCTGAACCTGCTCAATGACGGTTGCGGTGACTTTTACCGGCAGGAAGTTCATCTTTGGCGAACCAATAAAGCCCGCAACAAAGCGATCGGCCGGGTAGTGATACAGTTCCAGCGGTTTCCCGACCTGCGCCACGCGGCCGGCGTCCAGCACCACAATTTTGTCGGCCAGCGTCATCGCTTCGACCTGATCGTGGGTAACGTAGATCATCGTGCGCCCAAGGCGCTTATGCAGACGGGAGATTTCGATACGCATCTGCACACGCAGCGCGGCGTCGAGGTTAGAAAGTGGTTCGTCGAGCAGGAACACGCGGGGTTCAGCAACCAGGGTACGGCCAATCGCCACACGCTGACGCTGTCCACCGGATAATGCCTTCGGCTTACGCTCCAGCAAATGCGCCAGCTGCAGCACTTCCGCTACCTGGGTGACGCGCTGGTTAATTAACTCTTTTTTAGCACCGGCCAGCTTGAGGCCGAAGGACATGTTTTCCGCAACGGAAAGATGAGGGTAAAGCGCATACGACTGGAACACCATCCCGATACCGCGTTCGGCAGGAGGGATATCGTTCATTCGCGCATCACCAATAAATAAATCACCACTGGTTATGGTTTCCAGCCCGGCAATCATACGCAGCAGGGTTGATTTGCCGCAGCCCGATGGCCCGACAAACACCACGAACTCCCCTTCCTGGATGTCGAGATTGATATCTTTCGACACCACCACGTCACCCCAGGCTTTCGTTATATTTCGCAGCTGTACGCTCGCCATCCCCATCTCCCTTCGTTACAACCTGTCACTAAAAGACACATTCAAGATGGGCTGACTATGCGGCATTCATTCACCTGGTGAATCCTCCACCCCCGCCTTTTTTATGGGGGAGGAGACGGGAGGATGAGAGATTGCCCCTCGCTGCGGGGGATGGCGTGGCAAAGCCATTTTCGTGATGCAAGTAGCAAAAATGGCCCCGTTTTTATGTGCTCCAGACCCCAATACGGGCATTTCTGCAATGCAGATCACACAAACCACGGGTGGGGCGTAGACATAGGGAGGATGGAAAGGGGTTGTTAAAAAAGGAAACTCATCACCGTTAAGCCACCTAAGTGTATCCACGAGCACATCACCAAAAAGGACTGGTATATGAAAATCAAAACCGGCGCTCGCATCCTCGCGTTGTCTGCATTGACCACGATGATGTTTTCCGCCTCTGCCCTCGCCAAAATTGAAGAAGGTAAGCTGGTTATCTGGATTAACGGCGACAAAGGCTATAACGGTCTCGCCGAAGTGGGTAAGAAGTTTGAAAAAGATACCGGCATTAAAGTTTCCATCGAACACCCGGATAAGCTGGAAGAGAAATTCCCGCAGGTCGCGGCGACTGGCGACGGCCCGGACATCATCTTCTGGGCTCATGACCGTTTCGGTGGCTATGCGCAATCTGGCCTGCTGGCTGAAATCTCCCCGGACAAAGCTTTCCAGGACAAACTCTATCCGTTTACCTGGGACGCCGTACGCTATAACGGCAAACTGATCGCCTACCCTATCGCGGTTGAAGCGCTGTCGCTGATTTACAACAAAGACCTGGTCCCGAATCCGCCGAAAACCTGGGAAGAGATCCCGGCGCTGGATAAAGAACTGAAAGCGAAAGGTAAGAGCGCGCTGATGTTCAACCTGCAAGAACCGTACTTCACCTGGCCGCTGATTGCCGCTGACGGCGGATATGCGTTCAAATTTGAAAACGGCAAGTATGACGTCAAAAACGTAGGCGTGGACAGCGCTGGCGCGAAAGCCGGTCTGACCTTCCTGGTTGACCTCATCAAGAATAAACACATGAATGCCGATACCGATTACTCCATCGCTGAAGCCGCCTTCAACAAAGGCGAAACCGCGATGACCATCAACGGTCCGTGGGCATGGTCGAATATCGATAAGAGCAAGGTCAACTATGGCGTCGCGCTGCTGCCAACCTTCAAAGGCAAAGCGTCTAAACCGTTTGTCGGCGTACTGAGCGCCGGTATCAACGCCGCCAGCCCGAACAAAGAACTGGCGAAAGAGTTCCTCGAAAACTATCTGCTGACCGACCAGGGTCTGGACGAAGTGAACAAGGACAAACCGCTGGGCGCCGTTGCGCTGAAATCCTTCCAGGAAAAACTGGAGAAAGATCCGCGTATCGCTGCAACCATGGCGAACGCCCAGAAAGGCGAAATTATGCCGAACATCCCGCAGATGTCCGCCTTCTGGTATGCCGTACGTACCGCGGTTATCAACGCAGCTAGCGGTCGTCAGACCGTCGATGCCGCGCTGAAAGACGCACAGTCTCGTATCACTAAATAAGAAAATGGCGGGTGGCGCTTACGCTTACCCGCCTTACAACTACGGCCTGGGCCGTAGGTCAGGCGAGCATAAGCGCGGCCTGACAAATAAGTTTTCACCGCTGTAGAGGATGATCCCCATGGATGTCGTTAAAAAGAAACACTGGTGGCAAAGCCCGCAGCTGACATGGTCTGTGATTGGCTTGCTGTGCCTGCTGGTGGGTTACCTTGTCGTTTTGATGTACGCCCAGGGGGAGTACCTGTTTGCCATCCTGACGCTGATTTTAAGCTCAGCTGGCCTGTATATCTTTACCAACCGCAAGGCCTATGCCTGGCGCTATGTCTACCCGGGGCTCGCCGGGATGGGGCTGTTCGTCCTGTTCCCGCTGGTCTGTACCATCGCCATCGCCTTCACCAACTACAGCAGCACCAACCAGCTAACCTTTGAGCGCGCTCAGGAAGTGCTGATGGATCGCTCGTTCCAGGCCGGTAAATCCTACAACTTCTCGCTGTTCCCGGCGGGAGATGAGTGGAAACTGGCGCTGACCGATGGCGACAGCGGCAAAAATTACGTCTCCGATGCCTTTAAACTCGGCGGCGAGCAGAAACTGGCCTTAAAAGAAGCTGAAGCGCTGCCGGAAGGTGAACGCGCAAACCTGCGGATCATCACCCAAAACCGCACCGCGCTGAACCAGCTGACCGCCATCCTGCCTGACGACAGCAAAGTGATCATGAGCTCACTGCGCCAGTTCTCCGGTACCCAGCCGCTGTATACGCTGGCCAATGATGGCACGCTGGCCAACAACCAGAGCGGCGTAAAATATCGTCCGAACAATGACGTCGGTTTCTACCAGTCCATCAACGCCGACGGTAGCTGGGGCGCTGAGAAGCTGAGCCCGGGCTACACCGTCGGGATCGGCTGGGATAACTTCACCCGCGTCTTTACCGACGAAGGGATTCAGAAACCGTTCTTCGCTATCTTCGTCTGGACGGTGGTCTTCTCAGTCCTGACCGTGATTCTGACCGTGGCCGTGGGCATGATCCTCGCCTGCCTCGTACAGTGGGAATCCTTGAAAGGTAAAGCGATTTACCGTGTTCTGCTGATTCTGCCTTACGCCGTACCGTCGTTTATCTCGATTCTGATTTTCAAAGGGCTGTTCAACCAGAGCTTTGGTGAAATCAACATGATGCTCAGCGCGTTGTTCGGCATCAAACCGGCCTGGTTCAGCGACCCGACCACCGCGCGTTCGATGATCGTCATCGTCAACACCTGGCTGGGCTACCCGTACATGATGATTCTGTGCATGGGCCTGCTGAAAGCGATTCCTGACGACCTGTACGAAGCATCGGCAATGGACGGCGCCGGTCCGTTCCAGAACTTCTTTAAGATTACGCTGCCGCTGCTGATTAAGCCGCTGACGCCGCTGATGATCGCCAGCTTCGCCTTTAACTTTAACAACTTCGTGTTGATTCAGCTGTTAACCAACGGTGGTCCGGACCGTCTCGGCACCACCACGCCGGCCGGTTATACCGACCTGCTGGTCAGCTACACCTACCGTATCGCCTTCGAAGGCGGCGGCGGTCAGGACTTCGGTCTGGCGGCAGCGATTGCCACCCTGATCTTCCTGCTGGTGGGCGTACTGGCGATTGTTAACCTGAAAGCCACACGAATGAAATTCGACTAACTGGAATAACCAGGCGTCATTGACGCAGCCAGTTTGGGCCCGGCCAGCGCGCAAGAACCGGAGCGTACACGTAGTACGTGAGGATGATGAGCACTGCCCGGGTTCAAAATGGCAAGTGAGATAGCCTGGAGCGGTATCAAGGGGAATAAAAATATTATGGCTATGGTACAACCCAAATCTCAGAAGCTGCGTCTGCTCACCACGCACCTCCTGCTGCTGGTTTTCATCGCGGCGATTATGTTCCCGCTGCTGATGGTTATTGCTATCTCTCTGCGCGAGGGTAACTTCGCCACCGGCAGCCTGATCCCGGACCAAATCTCCTGGGAGCACTGGCGGCTGGCGCTGGGCTTCAGCGTCGAACACGCTGACGGCCGCGTCACCCCGCCACCTTTCCCGGTTCTGCTATGGTTGTGGAACTCGGTGAAAGTGGCCGGGATCACCGCCATCGGTATCGTGGCGCTGTCCACGACCTGCGCCTACGCCTTTGCCCGTATGCGCTTCCCGGGCAAAGCGACCCTGCTGAAAGGGATGCTGATTTTCCAGATGTTCCCGGCGGTGCTGTCGCTGGTGGCGCTATACGCCTTGTTTGACCGCCTCGGCCAGTATTTACCGTTCGTCGGCCTGAACACCCACGGCGGCGTCATCTTCGCCTATATGGGCGGCATCGCGCTGCACGTCTGGACGATTAAGGGCTACTTCGAAACCATCGACGGCTCGCTGGAAGAAGCGGCGGCGCTGGATGGCGCGACGCCGTGGCAGGCCTTCCGTCTGGTCCTGTTGCCGCTGTCGGTACCGATTCTGGCCGTCGTATTTATTCTGTCGTTCATTGCTGCGATTACCGAAGTCCCGGTAGCCTCGCTGCTGCTGCGCGATGTGAACAGCTATACCCTGGCCGTAGGTATGCAACAGTATCTCAACCCGCAGAACTACCTGTGGGGTGACTTTGCCGCTGCGGCGGTGCTCTCCGCCATTCCGATTACGGTTGTCTTCCTGCTGGCCCAGCGCTGGCTGGTTAACGGCCTGACGGCAGGCGGGGTGAAAGGTTAAGTTTCATCGTTATACCCGCCCCAAATTTCAGAGGAGGGACGGTGACTTAGTTGCTGTACACGAACCCCAACCGGGTACGGCAACTACCGCCCTCAGCTGAAAAAGTAAGGCAAATGCCACTGCTATCCTCAACTGGACCCTACATAAATTAAGTTTTGTGACTGTTGGTCAGCGGCCTCTGGAGGCCGCTTTTTTTTATTCGCGTTTCAGGCGGTTGGAGTTACACAGCCACAGCGTAATCACCAGAATCAGGATCGCTGCCGAATAGATAAGCACCGCCATCGGCGATTCGTGATCGACAATAATCAGACGCACAATCGCCGTAATGCCGATATAGACAAAATAGCGCAGCGGAAAGTGAAAGCCCGACTCAAAGTACTTCACAATCAGCGCGATAAACTCGAAATAGAGAAAATAAACCACCAGCCCTTCGACCAGCTTGTACTTACTCACCGGCTCCGGAGTAAACAGGACATGCGCCAGATGGAACGTCTCTTTCCCCAGAAAAACCACCAGGATGACCCCCAGACACAGCAGCGCCAGATTCAAAACTGCCTGCATGGCGGTCGCCACAAAATTGACCAACGGACGATAGACCGACGGCATATGCGTACCTCTTATATTCGTTATTCCTGCCGATCTGTATAACGCAAAAACGTGATCCAGATCGATATTATTCGTTAACTTTTTGCGTCTGTTGCGTCAAATGTAACAATCACTTGCCAGACTGGCGGGTTAAAAAGGATACAGCAATGCTGACAATACGTACGGCGCACCGGGAAGACGCTCCCCTGCTGAGTGAAATGGGGAACGCTAGCTATCGCCACCACTTCGCCCACCTCTGGCACAGCGCCAGCGAGCTGGCGCACTTCCTCCAGCAGGAGTACTCCCTGCCCGCCCTTCACCGCAGCCTCGCCGATGAGCGCAGCTGCTGGCTGATTGCCGAAGCCCGGCATCCTGTCGGCTTCGCGAAATACAGCTGCCATCAGCCGATAGCGTCCGACGGTCCGCGCGGCACGTTGCTGCATAAGCTCTATTTACTGCCGACTGAAACAGGGCATGGCTACGGTGAGCAGATTTTTAGCGCCGTTGAAGCGCGGGCAAAGGCGGCGGGTGACGACTGGCTGTGGCTGGAAGTCCTCGCCAGCAACCCCGGCGCCAGGCGTTTTTATGAGCGTTCAGGTATGCAATATGTGAAAGACAGCGTATTCCGCTCCGCAACCCAGACGAGCACGCTACATATTCTGGCCAAACCTATCTGAGAGGCGCTATGCACACTCTTCGTGAAACCGGCATCCGCAACGTCACCAGCGGCGAGAACGTGGTGATTTATCAACCTGCCAATCTCTATGACTGCACGCTTGGCGATAACGTCTTTGTCGGGCCATTCGTCGAAATTCAGGGCCATACGCGCATCGGTGCCGACAGTAAAATCCAGTCCCATACCTTTATCTGCGAGTATGTCACGATCGGCGAGCGTTGCTTTATCGGCCACGGCGTGATGTTTGCCAACGATATGTTTCGCGAGGGCCGTCCCGATGCCAACCGGGAAAACTGGGGGCGAATTACGCTTGGCAACGATGTTTCTATCGGCAGCGGCGCGGCCATTCTGGCGGTCAGCATCTGCGATGGCGCGGTGATTGGCGCCGGGAGCGTGGTCACGAAATCGATAACAGAAAAAGGCGTCTGGGCGGGTAACCCGGCGAAACTGCTGCGGCGGCTATAAACAAAAATGCCGCCCCGGAAGGTCGGCATTGAGATCGGTTCGCTGGACGTCTGCCGGACGGCGGCTGACGCCTTGCACGGCCTACAAAACACAGTCGTCGGCCCGCGCAAACAACGCACCGCCGGGTGAATGCAGAAAGCACATAGCCTGAATACCGATCGCCCTGACCGGTATTCAGGCACCGGCGCCTTATGCGCGCCAGGCTTTGTAACGGTTAATCAGGCCGTTCGTCGAGCTGTCGTGGCTGCTGATTTCTTCGCCATCTTTCAGCTCTGGCAGAATGCGGTTTGCCAGCTGTTTACCTAACTCAACGCCCCACTGGTCGAAGGTGAAGATGTTGAGGATCGCGCCCTGGGTGAAGATCTTATGTTCATACAGGGCAATCAGCGCGCCGAGGCTGAACGGGGTGATTTCACGCAGCAGGATGGAGTTGGTCGGGCGGTTGCCTTCGAACACTTTGAACGGCACCACGTGATCCAGGGTTGCCGGATCTTTACCCTGGTCACGATACTCCTGCTCAACCACTTCACGGGATTTACCGAACGCCAGCGCTTCGGTCTGCGCAAAGAAGTTAGACAGCAGCTTCGGATGGTGATCGGAGAGCGGGTTATGGGTAATGGCCGGGGCGATAAAATCGCACGGTACCATTTTGGTCCCCTGGTGAATCAGCTGATAGAACGCGTGCTGACCGTTGGTGCCCGGCTCACCCCAGATGATCGGGCCGGTCTGGTAATCTACGGCGTTGCCGTTACGGTCAACGTATTTGCCGTTAGATTCCATGTTGCCCTGCTGGAAATACGCCGGGAAGCGGTGCATGTACTGGTCGTACGGCAGAATGGCTTCGGTTTCAGCACCGAAGAAGTTGTTGTACCAGATGCCGATCAGCGCCAGCAGCACCGGCAGGTTTTTTTCTGGCGCGGCGGTGGAGAAGTGTTTGTCCATCGCATGCGCGCCGGAGAGCAGCTCAACAAAGTTGTCGAAGCCCACGGACAGGATAATGGACAGGCCGATGGCTGACCACAGGGAGTAACGGCCGCCAACCCAGTCCCAGAACTCAAACATATTGGCAGTATCAATCCCGAACTCGCCCACCGCTTTGCCATTGGTGGAGAGTGCGGCGAAGTGTTTCGCCACGTGCTTCTCATCGCCCGCGGTCGCCAGGAACCAGTCGCGCGCGCTGTGGGCGTTGGTCATGGTTTCCTGGGTGGTGAAGGTTTTCGACGCAACCAGGAACAGGGTGGTTTCCGGGTTCACCGTTTTCAGCACTTCGGCGATGTGGGTGCCATCGACGTTAGATACAAAGTGCATATTGAGATGGTTTTTATACGGGCGCAGCGCTTCGGTCACCATGAACGGGCCGAGGTCAGAGCCACCGATACCGATATTCACTACATCGGTAATCGCTTTACCGGTATAGCCTTTCCAGCTGCCGGAGATGATCGCTTCAGAGAAATGCTTCATCTTTTCGAGAACAGCATTCACTTCCGGCATCACATCTTTGCCATCAACAATAATCGGGGTATTGCTACGGTTGCGCAGAGCAACGTGCAGAACAGCGCGATCTTCAGTGCGGTTGATCTTCTCACCGGAGAACATGGACTTGATCGCCCCTGCCAGATCGGTCTCTTTCGCCAGATCCTGCAGTTTGGTCAGCGTCTCTTCAGTGATGCGGTTTTTGGAGAAATCCACCAGCATCAGATCGTCGAACGTTGCGGAAAACTTAGAAAAACGGTCGCTATCTTGCGCGAAAAGCTCGCTGATAGTGACATCTTTCATTTCATCAAAGTGTTTCTGTAATGCCTGCCAGGCAGAGGTCTGCGTTGGGTTGATGTTTTTCATTAGCAATACTCTTCTGATTTGAGAATTGTGACTGCGGTCGATTGTAGCGCCGGCGGCAAAAAATTGTGATGATTTTTATGTTATGCCTATGACACGTGTCAGGAATAGGGTCAGTTCGGGGCAAAAAGCCTCTACTAGTATAGCCATCATAAGGCTTTTTTCTGTTAATCACCCCCGCATGAAAAATCCGCATAACCGCAACGTTGACATACCTACTCCGAAGCCTTTATATAACTGCACTGCCTGCATTTATGCAGGTTTGTATTGCTCGCGCATTTCACGCTACAGCGAAAGGGTATTGCAGGGGGATCATCACCAGCGCCCCCAGGCAAAGTGAAAGACGTCGGTAATTGCCAGAAGAGGTGCGTTGCCCAGGTAACCGTATTGGAGGAACCAGTCCGGCGAAAATACGTGAGGGGGAGCAACGCCGAGGTGATAAAGCGTCTGGTACGCACATCACCGGCCACAGGGGCTGAATCCCCTGGGTTGTCACCAGAAACGTTCGCAGTCGGGCGTTTCATACCCAGGAACTGACGCAAGGCGTTGGGGAGCGGGTCTACAAGGTGGAGCACTTCTGGGTGACATCGTAGCTGTTTATTGCTCTGCGCCCACCCTGTTTTTCGCTCTTCCCTTGTGCCATGGCTGAATAATTTGGCCTGGCTTATTAAGACATTTTATTACTGTAAGTTGGTGTCCAGCCCAGCCCCACTCAGGAATCGTTTTAATAAGTCAGGCCCCCCCTGACACGAGGTTGTTATGACAGATTTAGTTGTAGCCAAATTCGGCGGCACCAGCGTTGCCGATTTCGATGCCATGAATCGCAGCGTTGATGTTGCGCGACTTGATGAGAACACGCGCGTCGTGGTGTTATCGGCCTCTGCGGGTGTGACCAATCTTCTGGTTGCTTTGGCTGAAGGGCTGGAACCCGCTGAGCGTTTTGAAAAGCTCGAATCGCTGCGCCAGATTCAATTCAATATCCTGGAGCGTCTGCGCTATCCCAACGTGATTCGCGAAGAGATCGAGCGTCTGCTGGAAAATATCACCACCCTGGCAGAAGCCGCTGCGCTGGCAAGTTCCGCTGCGCTGACCGACGAGCTGGTCAGCCATGGCGAACTGATGTCCACCCTGCTGTTTGTCGAAATTCTCCGCGAGCGCGGTATTGCGTCACAGTGGTTCGATGTACGTAAGATTATGCGCACCAACGATCGCTTCGGCCGCGCCGAGCCAGACATTGCCGCACTCGCCGAGCTGACGCAGCTGCAGCTGACTCCGCGGCTGGCTGAAGGTCTGGTGGTCACCCAGGGCTTTATCGGCAGCGAAGCCAAAGGCCGTACCACAACGCTGGGCCGCGGCGGCAGCGACTATACCGCCGCTCTGCTGGGCGAAGCGCTGAACGCCAGCCGTGTCGATATCTGGACCGATGTCCCGGGTATCTACACCACCGACCCGCGCGTCGCGCCGGCGGCAAAACGCATTGATGTCATCGCATTTGCCGAAGCGGCAGAAATGGCCACCTTTGGTGCCAAAGTGCTTCATCCGGCCACCCTGCTGCCCGCCGTGCGTAGCGATATTCCGGTGTTCGTGGGATCCAGCAAAGAACCCACCGCCGGCGGAACGCTGGTGTGTAATAAAACCGAAAATCCGCCGCTGTTCCGCGCGCTGGCCCTGCGCCGCCGCCAGACGCTGCTGACGCTGCATAGCCTGAATATGCTGCACTCTCGCGGCTTCCTGGCGGAAGTATTCGGGATCCTCGCGCGCCACAATATTTCCGTGGATCTGATCACCACGTCCGAAGTCAGCATCGCGTTGACTATGGATACCACCGGTTCAACCTCCGCCACCGATACTCTGCTGACGCAGGCGCTGCTGACCGAACTCTCCTCCCTGTGCCGCGTAGAAGTGGAGCAGGATCTGGCGCTGGTGGCGTTAATCGGTAACGAGTTGTCGCGCGCCTGTGGCGTGGGCAAAGAAGTTTTCGGCGTCCTGGAGCCGTTCAATATTCGTATGATTTGCTACGGCGCATCCAGCCATAACCTCTGCTTCCTGGTGCCTGGGGCGGATGCCGAGAAAGTCGTGCAGAAATTGCATCATAATTTGTTTGAATAATATTTCTTCACGCGATAAAAATTACCTATAGCCGGGCTCGAACCCGGCTTTTTTATAACTATATCAACACAACATCCCCTCAATCGTTCGGGCGACGGGCCGGTGCGACGCCCCCTGATGCACAGCAGACAACGTGCCCGGGGAAACAGACACCGCCTGCGCACGCGTTGCCCGAAGGATGAGGCGTTAATCGCAAGGAAAACAACATGCTCGCTACTCTGACGAGGCTGTTCCCGTTATGGGCGCTGCTGCTCTCTGTTCTGGCTTATTATACCCCGTCGACCTTTACGCCCGTCGGGCCGTGGGTCACCACGCTGCTGATGCTCATCATGTTCGGAATGGGGGTGCATCTGAAACTGGATGACTTTAAGCGCGTGCTGTCGCGCCCGGCGCCGGTTGCTGCAGGTATTTTTCTTCACTATCTGGTGATGCCTCTCGCCGCCTGGGCGCTGGCGCTGCTGTTCCATATGCCGCCTGAGCTGTCAGCCGGCATGGTACTGGTCGGGAGCGTCGCCAGCGGGACAGCATCGAACGTGATGATCTATCTCGCGAAAGGCGATGTGGCGCTGTCTGTCACCATCTCATCTGTTTCTACGCTGGTCGGCGTGGTTGCCACGCCGCTGCTGACGCGGCTGTATGTGGATGCGCACATTCAGGTCGACGTAATGGGGATGCTGCTCAGTATCCTGCAGATCGTCGTGATCCCGATTGCGCTGGGCCTGGTGATTCACCATACGCTGCCCAAAGTGGTGAAAGCGGTTGAACCTTTTCTGCCCGCCTTCTCGATGATCTGCATCCTGGCGATTATCAGCGCCGTCGTCGCCGGCTCCGCCTCCCATATCGCTTCGGTGGGTCTGGTGGTGATTGTCGCGGTGATCCTGCATAACGCCATCGGTCTGCTCGGCGGCTACTGGGGCGGGCGGCTGTTTGGCTTTGACGAGTCAACCTGCCGGACGCTGGCGATTGAAGTAGGGATGCAAAACTCTGGTCTGGCTGCCGCGCTGGGGAAAATCTACTTCGGCCCGCTCGCCGCGCTGCCCGGTGCGCTGTTTTCAGTCTGGCACAACCTGTCCGGTTCGCTGCTGGCGGGCTACTGGTCCGGGAAACCTACCGCCAAAAACGTGAACAAACGCTAATATTCACTCACCCGGGCCAACGGCCCGGGTAATTTCCCCGTTTACGCGTTCCTCAACGGGACTAACGCGCTGTCCGTCGGCCCGCGATTACCGTACACTGGGTTATCCGGCAGACTGAGGGCACCACTATGGCACTTCCCCGCATTACGCAAAAAGAGATGACAGAGCGCGAGCAACGCGAACTCAAAACGCTGCTTGACCGGGCCCGAATTGCGCACGGCCGTCCGCTGACCAACGCGGAGACCAACGCCGTCAAGAAAGAGTACATCGACAAGCTGATGGTGCTGCGAGAAGCCGAAGCGAAAAAGGCCCGCCAGTTAAAGAAAAAGCAGGCCTACAAACCCGATAGCGAAGCATCATTTTCGTGGTCGGCGAGCACGCCAACGCGCGGCAGGCGTTAACGCCCTTTCTTTTTACGCCCCGGCTGAGTAAAACGTTTTCCGTTAGACGCCGGGCGCCCTTTCTCGTTTTTCTCACTGCTCTTTTCAATCTTCACCACCGGACGTTTGATCCCGGCGGTTTTCGGTTTGGCTTTCGCCTTCGGTTTGGCCTCAGAGGATGAATTCTCAATCAGCTTAAACAGCGCCACCAGCTCATCATCCGTCAGGTCGCGCCACTCACCAAGCGGCAGTCCCGACAGCCCGACGTTCATGATCCGCGTCCGTTCCAGCTTCGTGACCTCATAGCCAAAGTGCTCGCACATCCGGCGAATCTGCCGGTTCAGGCCCTGAACCAGGGTAATACGAAACACGAACGGCGCTTCCTTCCTGACTTTACACTTCTTCGTCACCGTGCCAAGAATCGGGACGCCAGCGCCCATACCGCGAATAAACTCGTCGGTCACCGGCTTGTCCACCGTCACCAGATACTCTTTCTCGTGATCGTTGCCGGCACGCAGGATCTTATTCACCAGATCGCCGTGGTTGGTCAGAAAGATCAGCCCCTGAGAGTCTTTGTCCAGTCGACCAATCGGGAAGACACGCTTGCTGTGGTTAACAAAGTCCACAATGTTATCGCGCTCGCTGTCTTCCGTTGTGCTGACAATACCGACCGGTTTATTCAGGGCGATGAAGACCAGATCTTCGGCCTCGCGCGGCTCGATCAATTGACCGTTGACCTTCACGACATCGCCAGGATTAACCTGATCGCCAATGGTTGCACGCTTGCCATTGATAAAAACATTGCCTTGTTCAATGTAGCGATCGGCTTCGCGACGCGAGCAAATTCCGCTTTCACTGATGTATTTATTGAGTCGGGTTGATGAGTCGGGCAGCATAAATTCTCCTGTAAAAGCGAAATATACCTCAGGCCGCGGACAATCAAAAATAATCGCGTCTCCACGACTCGCCGCTAAATGTGATCCGTCACACCTTTCTACACAAAAGTGTTCCACCCCGTGCCGTGCAATTCTGCCCGGCGAAAATAAGCAGAATCAAACCATTAGCTCATCACGCACAAACGTGCCATCTCCAGGCAGGCCAGCAATCAAATGTGCAAAACAAATCGCCACCTTATGGTGATGATATAGCGGAAAATTGCTTTGTCGCCGGCGATAGTTGGGGTTATATCAGATCAAGAGAGCAAGAATACCGTTTGCACAAATGTGCAGGAGCCCAAAGATGGCGATCGAAAATAGCGATGATATCCGCTTAATCGTTAAAGTTGCCCAGCTCTATTATGAGCAGGAGATGACCCAGGCGCAGATTGCCCGTGAGCTGGGTATTTACCGCACCACGATCAGCCGCCTGCTAAAACGCGGTCGTGAGCAGGGTATTGTCACCATCGCCATCAACTACGACTACAACGAAAATCTGTGGTTGGAACAGCAGCTGAAGCAAAAGTTCGCTCTCAAAGAGGCGGTGGTCGCCTCCTGCGAGTCATCACAGGAAGAGGACCAGCTGAGCACCATCGGGCAGCATGGCGCTCAGCTGGTCGACCGCCTGCTTGAACCTGGCGATATTATCGGCTTTTCCTGGGGGCGGGCGGTTCGTGCGCTGGTCGAAACGCTACCGCAGGCCAGTCAGTCGCGGCAGGTGATTTGCGTACCGATTATCGGCGGCCCCTCGGGCAAGCTGGAGAGCCGGTATCATGTGAACACGCTGACCTACGGCGCCGCCGCCAGGCTGAAAGCCGAATCGCATCTTGCCGACTTCCCGGCGCTGCTGGAAAACACATTGATTCGCAACGGTATTATGCAGTCCCAACATTTTAAAACGATTTCATCCTACTGGGAGAATCTCGATGTGGCGCTGGTGGGTATCGGTTCCCCGGCGATTCGCGATGGCGCCAACTGGCATGCGTTTTATGGTAGCGAAGAGAGCGATGATCTTAACGCGCGACACGTCGCCGGCGATATTTGTTCACGCTTTTATGATATCAACGGTATCGCCGTTGAAACCAATATGAATGAAAAAACGCTCTCCATCGATATTGCCAGATTAAAACAGGTGCGTTATTCCGTGGGTATCGCCATCGGCGAAGAAAAATATACCGGAATTATTGGCGCATTGCGCGGGGGTTATATTAACTGTCTGGTGACGAATCGAGAAACCGCAGAACGGTTACTGAAATAAAAGACGTTTTCTTTTGACGCAGCTCGCGCTGCGTGGGATCCCTTTACCTGAAAATGAGATGACGATTATGCAAACATGGCTAAATCTGCAAGATAAAACAATTATTGTTACCGGCGGCGCGTCGGGAATTGGTCTGGCAATTGTTGACGAGTTATTAAGTCTCGGTGCAAATGTCCAGATGATCGATATTCGCGGCGGTGACAAGCATCACCACCATGACCATTACAGGTTCTGGCCTACGGATATTTCCAGCGCCAGCGAGGTGAATCACACCGTCGAACAGATTATTCAACAATACGGTCGTATCGATGGTCTGGTGAATAATGCCGGGGTGAATTTTCCGCGTCTCCTCGTCGATGAGAAAGCCCCGGCAGGACGCTATGAACTCAATGAGGCCGCCTTTGAAAAGATGGTGAACATCAACCAAAAAGGGGTCTTTCTGATGTCGCAGGCGGTGGCCCGGCAGATGGTGAAACAGCGCGCAGGCGTCATTGTTAACGTCTCGTCAGAAAGCGGGCTGGAAGGCTCTGAAGGTCAGAGCTGCTATGCCGCGACCAAAGCCGCGCTGAATAGCTTCACGCGTTCATGGTCCAAAGAGCTGGGGAAACACGGTATCCGCGTTGTGGGCGTGGCGCCTGGCATCCTCGAAAAAACCGGGTTGCGCACGCCGGAATACGAAGAAGCGCTGGCCTGGACGCGCAATATCACCGTCGAGCAGCTGCGCGCGGGCTATAGCAAAAACGCGATACCGATTGGTCGCTCCGGTCGTCTGAGCGAAGTAGCCGACTATGTCTGCTACCTGCTGTCAGAGCGGGCAAGCTATATAACCGGAGTAACCACTAACATCGCCGGCGGAAAAACCCGCGGATAAGGAGTCGATATGGTGAATGTGATTTTCTGCGCCCACGGTCAGCTGGCCTGCGCCATGCTGGATTCGGTGCGCATGGTCTATGGTGACGTGCAGGCCAGCGCCGTGGCATTTATGCCCGGCGAAAACGCCAGCGACATCGCCACCAGGCTGGATGAGTTAGTAAGCACTCACAATGACAGTGAGTGGCTGATCGCCGTCGATTTACAGTGCGGCAGCCCGTGGAATGCCGCTGCCGGGCTGGCGATGAAAAACCCGCGGCTGCGGGTCATCAGCGGCCTCTCATTACCGCTGGCGCTGGAACTGGTGGATAACCAGCAGACCCTGACCGCAGACGCCCTGTGTGCACATCTGACGACCATTGCCAGCCAGTGCTGCGTGGTCTGGCGACAGCCGGAAACCATTGAGGAGGATTTTTGATGAACATTACGCTTGCCCGTATTGATGACCGCCTGATCCATGGCCAGGTGACCACCGTGTGGTCAAAAGTCGCCAACGCCCGGCGCATTATTATCTGCAACGACGAGGTCTATAACGATGAGGTACGTCGGACCTTACTCCGCCAGGCCGCGCCTCCGGGCATGAAGGTCAATGTCGTTAACCTCGAAAAAGCAGTCGCCGTTTATCACAACCCGCAATATCAGAACGAGACCGTTTTTTATTTATTTACCAACCCTCAGGATGTTTTAACGATGGTCAAACAGGGGGTCAATATTGCCACCTTAAATATTGGCGGCATGGCCTGGCGACCGGGTAAAAAACAATTAACCAAGGCAGTCTCTTTAGACGACGAGGATATTCATGCATTTCGTCAACTGGATAAACTGGGCGTAAAACTGGATTTGCGTGTGGTGGCATCAGATCCGTCCATTAATATCCTCGACAAAATAGCCGAGCACACTGCCACAGAATAAAACAGCGCCTGTATTTTGCACATCGTTATTCTGCATGGCACACCCTGGAAATAGACTTAGCACAATCTTTGGTGACAGGTTTAAAAATATAAAAGCCATACCGTGACCGTCAGAGTAATACCGTGTTAATGCCGTAACAGGCAGGGATTAGCATACCCTCAAGGTGACATATTATGGAAATCAGTACCCTACAAATAATCGCCATATTTCTTTTTTCCTGTATTGCCGGAATGGGCAGCGTACTGGATGAATTTCAGACGCATCGCCCGTTAATTGCCTGCACGGTCATTGGCTTAATTCTCGGTGATTTAAAAACCGGGATTATGCTCGGCGGCACGCTGGAACTAATCGCACTCGGCTGGATGAACGTCGGCGCCGCGCAATCGCCGGATTCGGCGCTGGCCAGCATTATCTCCGCGATTCTGGTTATCGTCGGCCATCAAAGTATCGCCACCGGGATCGCCATCGCGCTGCCGGTAGCCGCAGCAGGCCAGGTGCTCACCGTTTTCGCCCGCACCATCACGGTGGTCTTTCAACACGCAGCGGACAAGGCGGCGGAGGACGCGCGTTTTCGCACTATTGACATGCTGCATATCTCGGCGCTGGGCGTACAGGCGCTCCGCGTCGCGATTCCGGCACTGGTGGTCTCGCTGTTTGTCAGCGCCGACATGGTCAGCAACATGCTGAACGCCATTCCGGAATTTGTCACCCGCGGCCTGCAAATCGCCGGTGGTTTTATTGTGGTGGTGGGCTACGCCATGGTGCTGCGCATGATGGGCGTCAAATACCTGATGCCGTTCTTTTTCCTCGGTTTTCTGGCGGGAGGCTATCTCGATTTCAGCCTGCTGGCCTTCGGCGGCGTGGGCGTCATTATCGCGCTGATTTATATCCAGCTGAACCCGCAATGGCGTAAGGCTGAGGCCCCGCAGGCCTCCGCCTCTTCCGCCGCCCTTGACCAACTTGACGACTGATGGAGCCCGTTATGGAACCGAAAAAACTCACCCAAGGCGACCTGGTTAACATCTTTCTGCGCTCCAACCTGCAGCAGGCCTCCTTCAACTTTGAACGCATTCATGGCCTCGGCTTTTGCTACGACATGATCCCGGCGATCAAGCGTCTCTATCCGCTAAAAGAGGATCAGGTGGCGGCGCTAAAACGCCATCTGGTGTTCTTCAACACCACTCCCGCCGTCTGCGGCCCGGTGCTGGGCGTCACCGCGGCGATGGAAGAAGCGCGCGCCAACGGCGCGGCCATCGACGATGGGGCGATCAACGGCATCAAAGTTGGCCTGATGGGGCCGCTGGCCGGGGTCGGCGATCCGCTGGTCTGGGGCACGTTACGCCCGATTACCGCGGCACTCGGCGCGTCGCTGGCACTCTCGGGAAACATACTAGGCCCATTACTCTTTTTCTTCATTTTCAATGCAGTACGCCTGGCAATGAAATGGTACGGCCTGCAGCTTGGTTTCCGTAAGGGGGTCAATATCGTCAGCGATATGGGCGGTAACCTGCTGCAAAAACTGACCGAAGGGGCCTCTATTTTAGGTCTGTTCGTGATGGGCGTGCTGGTCACCAAGTGGACCTCCATCCACGTGCCGTTGGTAGTGTCGCAAACGCCAGGGGCCGACGGCACCACCGTCACCATGACCGTACAAAACATCCTCGACCAGCTTTGTCCCGGCCTGCTGGCGCTGGGCCTGACGCTGTTGATGGTGCGCCTGCTCAATAAAAAAGTTAACCCGGTATGGCTGATCTTTGCCCTGTTTGGTCTGGGGATTATCGGTAACGCACTGGGCTTCTTGTCCTGATTATTCGGCCCCGGTCGCGCCGGGGCCACTTCAATAAGCTAACCCCGCAGTAAAAGGGGATGAGGTGGTAAACATGAAAACGACAGCTCTACGCCTTTACGGTAAACGCGACCTGCGTCTGGAAACCTTTGCACTCCCGGAAATGCAGGAGGACGAGATCCTCGCCCGCGTGGTCACCGACAGCCTGTGCCTCTCTTCCTGGAAGGAGGCCAACCAGGGGGAAAACCATAAAAAGGTGCCGGACGACGTGGCGGTGAATCCGATTATCATCGGCCATGAATTCTGTGGCGAAATCCTCGCGGTCGGGAAAAAGTGGCAGCATAAATTCCAGGCCGGCCAGCGCTATGTGATTCAGGCCAACCTGCAGCTGCCGGATCGCCCCGATTGCCCCGGCTACTCCTTCCCGTGGATCGGTGGCGAAGCGACTCACGTGGTGATCCCGGATGAGGTCATGACGCAAGATTGTCTGCTCACCTGGGAAGGCGATACCTGGTTTGAAGGCTCGCTGGTCGAACCGCTCTCCTGCGTGATCGGTGCATTCAACGCCAACTATCATCTGCAGGAAGGGAGCTATAACCATGTGATGGGCATCCGGCCTCAGGGCCGCACGCTGATCCTCGGCGGTACCGGCCCAATGGGGCTGCTGGCGATCGACTATGCGCTGCATGGACCGGTGAACCCTGCCCTGCTGGTCGTGACCGACACCAATAAGCCGAAGCTGAGCTACGCCCGTCAGCATTATCCGTCAGAGCCGCAAACGTTGATCCATTACCTCGACGGCCACGATGCCGGACGCGAAACGCTGATGGCGCTGACCGGCGGCCACGGCTTCGATGATATTTTTGTGTTCGTGCCGAATGAGCAGCTGATTACCATGGCGTCTTCGCTGCTGGCCCCGGACGGCTGCCTGAACTTCTTTGCCGGTCCGCAGGATAAGCAGTTCAGCGCCCCGATAAACTTTTACGACGTGCATTATGCCTTTACGCATTACGTCGGGACTTCCGGCGGCAATACTGACGATATGCGGGCCGCCGTGGCGCTGATGCAGGCGAAAAAAGTCCAGGCGGCGAAAGTGGTGACCCATATTCTCGGACTGAATGCGGCGGGTGAAACAACCCTCGATTTGCCGGCCGTCGGCGGTGGTAAAAAGCTGGTGTATACCGAAAAATCGCTTCCCCTTACCCCTCTTGGCGCTATTGCTGACCCTGAGCTGGCGGCCATTATGGCGCGTAATCACGGGATCTGGTCCGCCGAAGCGGAACGGTACCTGCTGGCCCACGCACCGGACATTGCTCATGATTAATCGCGAAACACAGCTCTGCATGTCGCTGGCCGGCCGGCCAGGCAACTTCGGCACCCGCTTTCATAACTATCTGTATGAGAAGCTGGGGCTAAATTTTATCTATAAAGCCTTTACCACGCAGGATATCGCCGCCGCGGTGGGAGGAGTACGGGCGCTGGGGATTCGCGGTTGCGCGGTCTCGATGCCGTTTAAAGAGAGCTGTATGCCTTTCCTTGACGCCATCGACCCTTCGGCCAGGGTGATTGATTCCGTCAATACCATCGTGAACGACAACGGCAGATTGACCGGGCTCAACACCGACTATATCGCGGTGAAGAGCCTGATCGACAGCCACCAGCTGGATACCCGTGCCAGCGTGATGATTCAGGGCAGCGGCGGCATGGGGAAAGCGGTTATCGCCGCCTTTCGCGACGCCGGCTTCCGCGATGTGGTTATCGCCGCCCGCAATCGCGATAGCGGCCTGGCGCTGGCGAAACAGTACGGTTTTCAGTGGCAGCCGCAGCCTGAAGGGATCAGGGTCGATATTCTGGTCAACGTCACGCCGCTCGGCATGGCCGGCGGCACGCATAGCGACACTCTGGCGTTCAGCCAGTCGATGGTTGGGCAGGCTCAGGTGGTGTTCGACGTGGTGGCGCTGCCGTCGGAAACACCGCTGATTCGTCTGGCGCAGAAGCTGGATAAGCAGATTATCAGCGGCGCAGAGGTGATTGCGCTGCAGGCGGTGGAACAATTCGTGCTTTATACCGGCGTCCGTCCGGATGCCGCTCTCGTCAACGAGGCGGCGGCATTTGCGCGGGCGGGGTAAGCCTGAGCGCCAGGGAGGGCGCTCTTTCCCCGGTTTCCTACTCCGGTTCCATACGCTTTGCCTTCCGTTAACCGTCCCCCTCTTCTCACGCGTCACCGCAGCAAGAGGCCCGATGACGCGCCGCCACCTTGCAACATCGTGAGCCATATCAGTGAGCCTGCGGGCAAGCGGTGGTAGGATCCTCTGCGACTCTGTAACCTGGCTAAATGGAGAAAAGATGGAACTGCTGTTATTGAGTAACTCGTCGCTGCCTGGCAAAGCATGGCTGGAACATGCGCTGCCGCTAATTGCCGGACAGCTAAACGGACGCCGTTCCGCGGTGTTTATCCCCTTTGCCGGAGTGACGCAAACCTGGGATGACTACACGGCCAAAGCCGCCGCGGTGCTCGCCCCGCTCGGCGTTTCCGTCACCGGTATTCACAGCGTCGCCGACCCCGTGGCGGCGATTGCAGCCGCTGAAGTGGTGATTGTCGGCGGCGGCAATACTTTTCAGCTGCTGAAAGAGTGCCGCGGACGCGGGCTTCTGGCGCCCATTGTGGACGTTGTGCAGCGTGGCGCGTTGTACATTGGCTGGAGCGCGGGCGCAAACCTCGCCTGCCCGACCATCCGCACCACCAACGATATGCCGATTGTCGATCCGCAGGGGTTTGACGCGCTGGGGCTGTTCCCGCTGCAGATTAACCCGCACTTTACCAACGCGCTGCCGGCAGGACATCAGGGCGAAACCCGTGAGCAACGTATTCGCGAACTGCTGGTCGTGGCCCCGGAGCTGACGATCATCGGCCTGCCGGAGGGCAACTGGATTCAGGTGACACAGGGGCAGGCCACCCTCGGCGGCCCGAATCCGACGCTGCTGTTTAAAGCCGGTGAGGAAGCGCTGCCTCTGCAGGCTGGTCACCGCTTTTAAAATGACGGTTCCGGCTTGCGGCGTCAGCGTCGCCGCCGGGATATCGCCCCCGTGACCGGTTAATCCGCCGACGGGGGAAACGACTTAGTATTCATCCCGATCGTCATCTTCATCCGGCTGCTCCATCACGCTATAAGCCACCGAGCAGAACAACGAGTTCAGGCGTTTCATATCCCCCAGTAACCCCAGATGCAGCGAGCTGGTCTCGATACTCTGCACGTTCTGCTGGTGCAGACGGTCGACGTGCGCGTGCGAGTAGCGGCGGTTCAGGATGCGGAAACGATGCTTGTTGCGGCGCAGGCGTCGTGCGCTCGGGACATCGCTGGAGAAAAAGACCGACATCGCCAGCTGCAGGTTGCTGAGCAGCTGCTCGTACAGCCCGTCCAGCTCCTTCAGCCCTTCCACTGAAAAGGCGCGGCGCGCCGCCAGCGATTTATCGGCGATTTCGCTGCCCATTCTCTCAACGATATCGGAAGCCTGCTCCAGATTGAGCGCCATTTCGATGATCTCCGCCCAGCGGCGGGACTCTTCTTCGGCCAGCTCGTCTTTCGGCATGCGGGCCAGATAGAGCTTGATCGCGGTGTAGAGCACGTTGATATCGTCCGCCAGCCTGCGCAGCTCTTTCTCCTCCCGCGGCTCGCCGTGCATCACCTTGTGCAGCCCCTCGAGCATCTGCTCCATCGCGTCGCCAATGCGCAACGTTTCGCGCGCGGCATTGGCCAACGCCAGCGCCGGCGTATCCAGCGCCGTAGTATCCAGATGTTTTGGTTTGAGATGGAGGTCCTGCTCGGGATCTTCATGAATCATCCGTTTGCAGAGTCTGGCCATGGGCTCGGCAAAGGGCACCATCGCCACGCAGCGAATCAGGTTGTAGAAGACGTGGAAGTAGATAACCAGTTCCGATTCCGGCAGCGGCATACGATGCATCGCATCGGCCAGCACATGCACAAACGGCAGAATAATCAGGCTGCCCACCAGCTTGAACAACAGACTGCCGAGCGCCACGCGGCGCGCAGAAGCGTTGGCGGCGCTGTTGTTGATCATCGCCAGAATCCCCGAGCCGAGGTTGGCGCCAATCACCAGGCACAGCGCAACCGGAAATGAAATCACCCCGGTTGAAGTCAGCGTTGCCGTTAGCAGCACGGCCGCCAGGCTGGAGTAGCTGATAATGGCAAACATGGCACCAATCAGCGCGTCGAGCATAATGTCGCCGGTCAGCGAGGCGAAAATCACCTGCACGCCATTTGCCTGGGTGATGGGATGAACCGCCTGCACAATCAGTTCCAGCGCTAACAGAATCAGCCCCAGGCCGATCCCCACCCGTCCGAGCTGGCCGGCACGCGTTTGTTTGCGCCCGAGGAAAAAAATCACGCCGATAAAAATCAGCAGCGGCGACAGCCACGACAGATCGAAGGTCAGCACCCTCGCCATCAATGCGGTCCCCACATCGGCCCCCAGCACAATCACCAGCGCAGGCGTCAGCGCGACCAGATCCTGAGCGACGAATGAGGTCACCAACATGGTGGTGGCATTGCTGCTCTGGACCAGAGCCGTGACGCCAATCCCCGCGCAGAAGGCGAGCGGTTTTTTCTCAACGCTACTACTGAGGACGGAACGCAGGCGCGCGCCAAATACGCGCATCACGCCGGTACGAACAATGTGGGTGCCCCAGACCAGCAGGGCAACAGCAGACAGCAGATGCAGCAGAGTTAACACGGATTCTTATTCTCCTTATTACCCGACGGACAGATACCGATAACCCGTCCTGAACGCACCGGGCTTATCCGGGAGATATCGTCCGGGGCGATATCAGTCGATGCCGGCCGTTGTGGATCAATACACCAGTATAAGGGTTTAACCACAATAAAGAGACAGGGCGCCATAATGGCGCCCTGTAAGTTGTAAGCTAAGTTGTCAGCTAAGTTGTCAGCTAAGATGACGGATTGGTGACTGCTCGCCTTCTAGTCCGCGTCATATCCCAGGTTTGGCGCCAGCCAGCGTTCAACTTCCGCAGGCGTCATCCCTTTACGCCGGGCATAATCTTCCACCTGATCGCGCTGAATTTGCGCCACCGCGTAATACTTACTGTCAGGATGGCTGAAGTACCAGCCGGAAACCGATGCGCCCGGCCACATGGCGAACGACTCGGTCAGCTTCATGCCGGTATGCGCCTCGACATCCAGCAGTTCCCAGATCACCGCTTTTTCGGTGTGCTCCGGACAGGCCGGGTAGCCCGGCGCAGGGCGAATTCCCTGGTAGTTTTCGCGGATCAGCTCCTCGTTACTGAGGTTCTCATTCGCCGCGTAGCCCCAGTAGACCTTACGCACACGTTCATGCAGGTATTCGGCAAACGCTTCCGCCAGACGGTCGGCGATGGCTTTGACCATGATCTTGTTGTAATCATCGTGCTGCGCATCAAACGCTTCCGCCAGCGCGTCCTCTTCCAGCCCGCCGGTCACCGCAAACGCGCCGAGGTAGTCAGCTTTGCCGCTGAGCTTCGGCGCCACAAAATCGGCAAGGCAGTAGTTGGCAAAGCCGACTTTCTCCGTCTGCTGACGCAGATGGTGGCTGACCGTCAGCACATGGGTGCGGGTTTCATCGCGGTAGATTTCAATATCATCCCCCACCCGGTTGGCCGGGAATAACCCCACCACGCCGCGCGGATTCAGCGTCTTCTCTGCGCTCAGTTTATCCAGCATCTCGTTCGCATCGTGGAACAACCGCTTCGCTTCTTCGCCCACCACCTCGTCTTCGAGGATACGCGGGTATTTGCCGGCCAGCGACCAGGTCATAAAGAATGGCGTCCAGTCGATGTAGTTACGCAGGGTTTCGATGCTCGCTTCCACGCTCTGCACGCCCAGACGATGGGCAACCGGCGGCGTGTAGCTGGCCCAGTCAAAGGCCAGATCGTTATCACGAGCGGCAGCCAGGGTCACCGGCGGCGTGCGCGGTTTCTTGCGAGCGTGCTGGATACGCACGGTTTCGTACTCGCGACGCGTGCGCGCAACAAAATCATCGTGCTGCGTGTCGGAGAGCAGAGCCGAGACCACGCCCACGGTGCGCGAGGCATTCTGAACGTAGACCGTCGGGCCGCTGTAGTTCTGCTCGATTTTGACCGCCGTATGGGCCTTCGACGTCGTGGCTCCGCCAATCAGCAGAGGAATCGTAAAGCCCTGGCGTTCCATCTCTTTCGCCACATTGACCATTTCGTCCAGCGACGGGGTAATCAGCCCGGAGAGGCCAATCAGGTCGGCATTCACTTCGCGGGCGGTTTTGAGGATTTTGTCCGCCGGCACCATCACGCCAAGATCGATAATTTCGTAGTTATTGCACTGCAGCACCACGCCAACGATATTTTTACCGATGTCGTGGACGTCGCCTTTCACGGTCGCAATGACCATCTTGCCGTTGCTGGAGCCCTTTTCCTTGCTGGCTTCAATATACGGTTCCAGATAGGCGACCGCCTGTTTCATCACGCGGGCCGACTTTACCACCTGGGGCAGGAACATTTTGCCTTCGCCGAACAGATCGCCGACCACGTTCATGCCGTCCATCAGCGGGCCTTCAATCACTTCTATCGGACGAGCGGCCTGCTGGCGCGCCTCTTCGGTATCCAGCTCGATAAACTCGGTAATGCCTTTTACCAGCGAGTATTCAAGCCGTTTTTTCACGTCCCAGCTACGCCATTCCGCCTGCTGGGCGTTGGCGGAGTCGTCCGTTTTGCTACCGCGGTATTTTTCCGCCAGCTCCAGCAGACGCTCGGTGCCGTCAGCATGACGGTTGAGGATCACGTCTTCAACGGCATCGCGCAGTTCCACCGGCAGATCGTCATAAATCGCCAGCTGGCCGGCGTTAACGATCCCCATATCCATGCCGTTACGGATGGCGTAGTACAGGAAGACGGCGTGAATCGCTTCGCGAACCGGATCGTTGCCGCGGAATGAGAAGGAGACGTTCGAGACGCCGCCGGAAATCAGCGCGTGAGGCAGCTCGCGTTTAATGTCTTCACAGGCGCCGATAAAGTCCTGCGCGTAGTTGTTGTGCTCTTCAATGCCGGTGGCGACGGCGAAGATATTGGGGTCAAAAATAATATCTTCCGGCGGGAAGCCCACCTCTTCGGTCAGAATCTTGTACGCCCGGCGGCAAATTTCGATTTTCCGCGCGCGGGTATCGGCCTGGCCAATTTCATCAAAGGCCATCACCACCACGGCAGCGCCGTAGCGACGCACCTTCTTCGCATGCTCAACGAAGGCCTCTACGCCCTCTTTCATCGAGATGGAGTTGACGATACCTTTGCCCTGAATACATTTCAGACCCTTTTCGATGACCTCCCATTTCGAGGAGTCGATCATAATCGGTACCCGGGCGATATCAGGCTCGCCGGCGATCAGATTAAGGAAACGCACCATCGCCGCTTCGGCGTCGAGCATCCCCTCATCCATGTTGATATCGATAATCTGCGCGCCGCTTTCCACCTGTTGACGGGCAACGTCCAGCGCTTCGTTATATTTTTCTTCTTTAATCAGGCGCTTGAATTTAGCTGAGCCGGTCACGTTGGTCCGCTCACCGACGTTAACAAACAGGCTGTCGTCGCCGATATTCAGCGGTTCCAGGCCGGCCAGACGGCAGGCGACCGGGATCTCCGGCAGCACGCGCGGCGCGAGGCCCGTAACGGCGCGCGTCATGGCGGCGATATGTTCCGGCGTGGTGCCGCAGCAGCCGCCGACGATGTTCAGGAAGCCCGATTCCGCCCATTCGCGAATCTGCGCCGCCATGGTGTCAGCGTCCAGATCGTATTCCCCAAAGGCGTTCGGCAGCCCGGCATTGGGGTGTGCAGTGACATAGCATTCGGCAATGCGCGACAGCTCCTGCACGTACTGGCGCAGCTCATCGGGCCCCAGCGCGCAGTTCAGGCCGAAGGTGAGCGCATCGGCGTGGCGCAGCGAGTTGTAAAAGGCTTCGGTCGTTTGCCCGGAGAGCGTACGCCCGGAGGCGTCGGTGATGGTACCGGAGATCATGATCGGCAGTTCAACGCCCAGCGCCTCAAACTCCTCTTTCACGGCGAAGATTGCCGCTTTGGCGTTCAGGGTATCGAACACGGTCTCGATCAGAATCAGGTCAACGCCCCCTTCCACCAGCGCTTTGGTGGACTCGCGGTAAGCCTCCACCAGCCCATCAAAGGTAATATTGCGGTAGGCCGGGTCGTTAACATCAGGGGAAATAGAAGCGGTGCGGTTGGTCGGGCCGAGCACGCCCGCGACGTAGCGCGGTTTTTCCGGCGTGCGGGAAGTCCACTCATCGGCGCAGGCGCGCGCCAGCTTTGCCGCGACAAAGTTGATTTCCGCCGACAGGGATTCCATCTGGTAATCCGCCATCGCGATAGTCGTCGAGTTAAAGGTGTTGGTTTCAATGATATCCGCCCCCGCCTCAAAGTAGGCGTCATGGATAGCGGTTATCACCTCCGGCTTACTGAGCACCAGCAGATCGTTATTGCCTTTCAGATCGCACGGCCAGTCGGCAAAGCGTTCGCCGCGGAAGTCCTCTTCACTCAGACGATAGCCCTGGATCATGGTGCCCATGCCCCCATCCAGAACCAGAATACGTTTTTTTAACTGCTGATGCAGTTGTTCAACTTTGCTGCTCACACTCGCTCCCGACAACGCTCAACCAGACCGAAAAAACTCAACGGACCATACTGGCATAAAGCACCAGAGCGGAAAAGAGAACGACGGGCAATATGAGACATGTTCAGCTTCACTCCTCCGATCAGTCCGGTTGTGATTGCAAATCCGGCAAATAAAATGAAAACTATTTCCACGATACAGAAAAAAGGAATCTGCGATGGCTACTCCCGTTCCCGCTAAGCGCGGCAGAAAACCCGCGACGCCCGCCGCCCCTCAGGCTGGCGGCCAGGTTCAGTCGCTCACCCGTGGATTAAAATTGCTTGAATGGATTGCTGAGTCTCACAGCAGCGTGGCACTGACCGAACTGGCCCAGCAGGCCGGGCTGCCGAACTCCACCACCCATCGTCTGCTGACGACCATGCAGCAGCTGGGCTTTGTCCGCCAGGTTGGTGAGTTGGGCCACTGGTCCGTGGGCGCACATGCCTTTGTGGTCGGCAGCAGCTTTCTGCAAAGCCGCAATCTGCTGGCGATCGTCCACCCGATCCTGCGCCAGCTGATGGAAGATTCCGGTGAAACCGTCAATCTGGCGGTGCTCGATCAAAGCGATCACCAGGCAATTATTATTGATCAGGTGCAGTGTACGCAGCTGATGCGCATGTCGGCTCCGATTGGCGGTAAGCTCCCGATGCACGCCTCCGGCGCGGGTAAAGCGTTCCTGTCACAGCTCAGCGAAGAGCAGGTCACCGGTCTGCTGCATCGCAAAGGACTGCATGCTTATACTCACGCCACGCTGGTCTCTCCGGTCCATCTGAAAGAGGATTTAGCCCAGACGCGCAAGCGCGGCTATTCATTTGACGATGAAGAACATGCCCTCGGTTTACGCTGCGTCGCCTCCTGTATTTATGACGAACACCGCGAACCGTTTGCCGCAATCTCTATTTCCGGGCCGATTTCCCGGATGACCGACGATCGCGTCACCGAACTGGGGGCGCTGGTTATTAAAGCGGCGAAAGAGGTAACCCAGGCCTACGGCGGTATGCGCTAACCTCCGGCAATAAAGCAATAAAAGGATCCTATGATGAGCAAGCCGCTCGCGTTCTGGCAGGAAAAGTACCCGCAGGCCTTCTGCTGGTCTTTTGGCGATTCACCAGAAATGGCCGATGAACTGGCCTCTCTGGTCATTGCCGGGAAAAAACGTGCCACCTGCGGCTCTTTCGCCAGCTATCAGGCTGAGGAGCGCCCGGTGACGCCTGGTGCGGTACATATTGTGCTTAACGGCGCGGGCGAAGCAGTCTGCGTCATACGCACGCTGTCGCTACGCCTCATCCGCTTTAATGAAATGAGCGCGGAACTGGCCGCGCTGGAAGGGGAAGGCGATCTCAGTCTGGCGTACTGGCAGCAGGCTCATCAGGCATTTTTTGCCCGGGAAGGCAGCTGGTCGCCCGATATGGAGCTGGTCTTTGAAGAGTTCGCCGTGATCGAGGTGGCCTGAGAAGCACGCCTACCCCGCCTGCTGCAACGCGGCGTAGCGAACGCAAAAACGCTGACGGCGACGGTAGGCATAGACATCCTCCACATGGCCGTGACGAATGCGCGTCTGCAGCGCTCGCCAGTAGTCCGCCCGCAGCAGATCGGCATGCATCTCTTCAAACAGCGGCCCGATGCGCGGGTCAGCGCACAGCCAGTGTCGAAACTCTTCCGGGAAAACATCGCCCGGCGACACGCTGTACCACGGTTCGCTCGCCAGCTCATCTTCCGGGTAGCGCGGCGGCGGAATATCGCGGAAATTCACTTCGGTCATGTAGCAAATTTCATCGTAATCATAGAACACCACCCGGCCATGACGGGTCACGCCGAAATTTTTAAACAGCATATCGCCGGGGAAAATATTGGCGGCGGCAAGCTGGCGAATCGCGTTGCCATACTCCTCCACCGCATCGCGCAGCGCCTGGCCATTCACCTGCTCCAGCCAGATATTCAGCGGGACCATCCGGCGTTCGATATAGAGATGGCTGATGGCAATGCGATCGCCTAGATCGGTGATTTTTGCGCCGGCTTCCGTCTGCAGTAACGCCATCAGCGCCGGGGCAATCTGCCGTTTTTCCAGCACGAAGTTTTCAAACTCCTGGGTATCGGCCATTCTCCCGACGCGGTCATGTTCTTTTACCAGCTGATAGCAGGCGCGAACGTGGGCGGCGGTCATCTCCTTTTGCGGCGCAAAGCGGTCTTTGATCACCTTAAATACCCGGTCAAATCCCGGCAGAGTAAAGACCAGCATCACCATGCCGCGGATGCCCGGCGCCTCAATAAACTGCTCATCGCTGCGGGCAATATACTGCAGGTATTCGCGATAGCTTTCCGTCTTCGCATGCTTCTGGCAGCCAATCGCCATATACAGTTCGGCGGTGGTTTTACCCGGCAGAATATCGCGCAGCCATTCAACCAGCGCACCGGGCAGCGGCGCGTAGACCATAAAATAGGAGCGGGCGAAGCCAAACACGATGCTCGCTTCGGCATGAGTCGTCAGACAGGTATCAATAAACAGTTCGCCCTCCTCGCTGCGATGGAGTGGCAGCAAAAACGGCAGGGTTGCCACCGGCGTAACCAGTTTACCCACCAGCCAGGCGGCTTTATTGCGGTAAAAGAGTTCGTTCGCGATCTGCAGGTGGGAGCGGGATAACATCTCGCTTCCCAGCGCCTCCTGCAGGCTGGCGCTAATGTAGCCGATGTCGCGCGCCTTGTTTTGCCACGGCAGGCGCAGGGGTAAGTCGGTGAGAACTTTGCTTAACAGCACCTCCCAGCCGCGATCGGGAAAGAAGTTTTTTGCCAGTGGCCGTGGCAGGGAACGAAAGCTGCGTTCCGGCTGAGAAGTGAAAATAAAAAGCCGCTCGGGTGTCAGCGAGCGGTGGTCAAACAACCGGCAATAGACAGAATTAAAAAAGCTCTCCGCAATCTCAAAGCGAGGGTAATCCGGCAGCAGGTGCGTGTACTGCTCTTTCACCCGCAGTAAAAAATCCACGTCGGTGCTTTTGCCTTCGGTAATACAGCGCAGCTGTTCCACCACCAGCCCGACGTGATGATCATAAAGGTGAATTCGCTGCTTCATGGCCTGCTGAACCGCATGCCAGTCGGCATGTTCAAAACGCTGCTGCGCGCCTGAAGTGACTTCCAGAAAACGCCCGTACTGCGCGTCGAAGCCCTGTAAAATCGTTTGTGCAATCAATAATTCCAGGCCACGCGTCATCGCTTTTCCCCATCCGGCATCCGCTCATGCCGGATGGCGCGTTCGCTTATCCGGCCTACCGCTTTCGTAGGCCCGGTAAGCGCAGCGCCACCGGGCAGCAATCAGAACTGCTCTTCTTCCGTCGAACCGGTCAACGCCGTGACCGAGGAAGCCCCGCCCTGGATAATCGTGGTGACTTTATCAAAGTAGCCAGTCCCCACTTCCTGCTGGTGAGAAACGAAGGTGTACCCTTGCGACGCGGCGGCAAACTCTGGCTGCTGCACTTTCTCAACATAGTGTTTCATGCCTTCACCCTGTGCGTAGGCATGGGCCAGGTCGAACATGTTGAACCACATGCTGTGGATCCCCGCCAGCGTGATGAACTGGTATTTGTAACCCATATCAGACAGCGACTGCTGGAAATGGGCGATGGTATTGTCATCAAGATTTTTCTTCCAGTTGAACGACGGCGAACAGTTGTAGGCCAGCAGTTTGCCCGGGAAACGCGCGTGAATCGCCTCGGCAAAGCGGCGAGCCTGCTCCAGATCGGGTTTCGAGGTTTCACACCACACCAGGTCCGCGTACGGCGCATAGGCCAGACCGCGACTGATCGCTTGTTCGATACCGGCATGGGTACGGAAAAATCCTTCGCTGGTGCGTTCGCCGGTGACAAACTCGCGATCGTACGGATCGCAGTCAGACGTGATCAGATCGGCTGCATCGGCATCCGTTCGCGCAATCACCAGCGTCGGTACGCCCATCACGTCCGCGGCCAGACGCGCCGCGACCAGCTTCTGAATGGCTTCCTGCGTCGGCACCAGCACTTTGCCGCCCATATGGCCGCACTTCTTCACCGATGCCAGCTGATCTTCAAAATGAACGGCCGCTGCACCGGCCTCAATCATCGATTTCATCAGCTCGAACGCGTTAAGCACACCGCCAAAACCCGCTTCGGCATCCGCCACGATCGGCAGGAAATAGTCGGTATAGCGCGGATCGCCCGGCTCAACCCCCGCCGACCACTGGATCTGATCCGCGCGACGGAAGGTGTTGTTGATCCGATCGACCACCGCAGGTACCGAGTTTGCCGGATACAGCGATTGATCCGGGTACATGCTGGAGGCGAGGTTGGCATCCGCCGCCACCTGCCAGCCGGAGAGATAAATCGCCTCGATCCCGGCCTTCGCCTGCTGCAATGCCTGCCCGCCCGTCAATGCGCCGAGGCTGTTGATGTAGCCTTTTTTCGCTTCGCCATGCAGCAGTCGCCACATTTTGGCCGCCCCCAGCTGCGCCAGCGTGCATTCCGGATTGACCGAGCCGCGCAATTTCACCACGTCCTCAGCGCTATAGGGGCGGGTAATGCCTTCCCAACGCGGTTGTGTCCACTCTTTGTTTAATTCTTCGATTTGTTGGGTACGGGTTTTCATGTGCAGATGCTCCATTATTTTCTCCTGGCTTCCCAGGCGTTATCGGTGAAAGCAGTTTGGCCGCGGCCAAAAAGACAAACAAAATTGCCCGCTGATTACGCCAGCAGGCGGTAGCCCGGCAGCGTCAGGAAGTCGATTAACTCCTCTGAGGTGGTGATCTGTTCCATCAGGCGAGCGGCATCGTCAAAACGTCCGCTGCTGTAGCGGTGTTCGCCGAGCTCCTCCTGAATGACCATCAGCTCTTCCGCCAACCACTGACGGAACAGCATCTTGGTGACCGGCGTACCGTCACTGAGGGTTTTCTGATGGTGAATCCATTGCCAGATGGAGGTCCGCGAAATTTCGGCGGTCGCCGCATCTTCCATCAGACCGTAAATCGGGACGCAGCCGTTGCCGGAGATCCAGGCTTCGATATACTGCACCGCGACGCGAATATTGGCGCGCATCCCCGCTTCCGTACGTTCGCCCTCACAGGGCGCCAGCAGCTGGTCGGCGGCGATCGGCGCATCTTCTTCCCGGCTGACGAACAGCTGGTTAGGACGTTCGCCCAAGACCTGGTTGAAGACCGCCATGGCGGTATCCGCCAGCCCCGGATGGGCGATCCAGGTGCCGTCGTGGCCATTTTTCGCTTCCAGCTCTTTATCTGCGGTAACTTTGGCAAGGACCTGGCGGTTACGGTCAGCATCTTTGCTGGGGATAAACGCCGCCATTCCCCCCATCGCGAACGCGCCGCGTTTATGGCAGGTCTTAATCAACAGACGCGAATAGGCGCTGAGGAACGGCTTATCCATCGTGACAACCTGACGGTCGGGTAAGACGCGGTCGCCATGGTTTTTTAATGTTTTGATATAGCTGAAAATGTAATCCCAGCGTCCGCAGTTCAGACCGACGATATGGTCCCGCAGCGCATGCAGAATTTCATCCATCTGGAACACCGCCGGCAGGGTTTCAATTAACAGCGTGGCCTTGATCGTGCCGCGCGGCAGTGCAAAACGATCTTCGGTGTAGCTGAAGACATCGCTCCACCATGCCGCTTCCTGCCAGGCCTGGGTTTTCGGCAGATAGAAGTAAGGACCGCTGCCTTTTGCCAGCAGGTTTTTGTAGTTGTGGAAAAAATAGAGCGCGAAATCAAACAGGCTGCCGGGAATCGACTCACCGCGCCACGTAACATGCTTTTCCGGCAGATGCAGGCCGCGCACGCGGCATACCAGTACCGCCGGATCGGGTTTCAGCTGGTAAATCTTGCCGGCTTCATTGGTGTAGCTGATGGTGCCATTTACCGCATCGCGCAGGTTAATCTGGCCATCAATGACTTTGTTCCAGTCCGGTGCCAGCGAGTCCTCAAAATCTGCCATAAAGACTTTCACGTTGGCATTGAGGGCGTTAATCACCATTTTGCGCTCTACCGGTCCGGTGATTTCCACCCGACGATCCTGTAAATCGGCGGGAATACCGCGAATCGTCCAGTCACCATTTCTAATGGAAGCTGTTTCCGAAATAAAATCAGGCAGTCTTCCTGCGTCAATCTCCTGCTGCTGCTGAATACGCGCCGCCAGTAGTTTATTGCGCTCAGGCGTAAACCGGCTCACCAGTTCCGTCAGAAACTCCACCGCCTCAGGCGTTAAAATCTGCTTTTCCTGCTCGCCATATGGCCGGCCGAAGGCCAGTTCGTCAGTTATTGTCGCCTGTTGCGTCATTTTGTAGCTCCTATTGGTTGATCCAGTTGGCGCGAGTGAACGATCGTTGTCTGGTTTTCGCTCAACACAATTAAGACTACTCAATAAAATTACAAAATCAAAAACAATTTCCATTTTTAATTTAATTAACACACAACATACTGATAACATTAAAATTAAAGTTATTCTTTATCGTGAGTTGAATTTCGGAAACAAAAAAGGCACCCGAAGGTGCCAGAGGCAAAATGCTGAAACGCTTTAGGATCGCGTTATCTGGAGGATTAATCCAAAGTCGGATTCATATTCCGCAGATCGTATGGAGTGATCTGGTAGACGTAATAGTTAAGCCAGTTTGCAAACAGCAGATTTCCATGGCTGCGCCAGGTGGCTCGCGGTTTGTTTTGCGGATCGTTTTGCGGGAAATAATTATACGGGATGTCCGGACTCAGGCCGGCTTCCACATCGCGGAAATATTCGCTGGCCAGAGTGTTGGCATCGTATTCCGGGTGGCCGGTCACAAAGGCAATTCGCTTATCTTTGCTGGCAAACAGGTAGGCATCACCCTCTTCCGTTTCTGCCAGGATCTCTAAATCGGTGTAGTCGCGAATCAGCGCCGCCGGGAAATCCGCGTAGCGAGAGTGTGGGGCGAGGAAAGAGTCATCAAAACCGCGGGTCAGCAGCGCGTGAGGATGCAGAATATGATGCTCATAAACGCCGGAAATTTTTTCTGCGCGGGTCTGCTTAGGAATGCCATACAGAATATTGAGTGCAGCCTGTACCGCCCAACAGACAAAAAGCGTAGAAGTGACGTGATCTTTCGCCCACTCCAGCACCTGTTTGATCTGCGGCCAGTAGGCAACATCATTAAATTCAACCAGCCCCAGCGGGGCGCCGGTGACGATCAGGCCGTCAAAGTTCTGGTCGCAAATATCGTCGAAGTTACAGTAGAAGTTATTCAGGTGTTCACTTGGCGTATTGCGGGATTCACGCGCATCGATGCGCAGAAGCTGGATATCAAGCTGCAGCGGAGAGTTCGAAAGCAGGCGCAGGAACTGATTCTCCGTCTCGATTTTTTTCGGCATCAGGTTAAGGATAAGTACCTTCAGCGGACGAATTTCCTGAGTTGTTGCACGCGTAGTCGTCATCACAAAGACGTTCTCACTACGCAAGAAATTGACGGCTGGTAGCTCGTCCTGCACCCGAATCGGCATAACTTGATTACCTCATAGCATACGTATAAACGTTTAGACATCCAGACAGCTAACAATAACCAGGAATAATGAAAATGTCGAGTCTGCAAGCGGAAGGTGAGAAAGTTTCAACCATCTCCAGGATAGAATACAGCGGTTAATCGCAAGGAAATATCATGAATATAGTGATTCGACGTTCGCGCAGCGATGAGAGCGAACAACTGATTGAAATCTGGCGCCGTTCCGTTGATGCAACGCATCACTTTCTTTCAGCGCAGGACCGAAGGGAAATTGAGCGGCAGGTGTGCGCATTTTTTCCTCAGGCGCCGCTATGGGTTGCGGTCACGCATGAGGACAGGCCCTGCGCATTGATGCTGCTGTCCGAACAGCATCTGGAAGCCCTTTTTGTTGACCCTGACTTTCGCGGTATGGGCGTGGGTCGCCAGTTAGTCATGTATGCTCTGGGATTGATCCCCCGACTCACAACCGACGTGAATGAGCAGAACGCGCAGGCGGTAGGATTTTACGCGAATATGGGGTTTGTGGTTAGCGGGCGATCCGATCATGACGACCATGGCCGACCCTATCCGCTGCTTCATTTGCGTTATGACGCGCGTTAAAACGCAAAAAGCCCGTCCGTGAGGACGGGCTTCTGACTGATTTGATGCCTGGCCGTTTATGGCGGACATCCTGCCCCGGTGAGCGTTTCCCGGCAAACAACAGATAAAACAAAAGGCCCAGTCTTTCGACTGAGCCTTTTGTTTTA
>NZ_BCYR01000003.1 GCF_001598295.1 Klebsiella ornithinolytica NBRC 105727 = ATCC 31898 | reverse complement strand
GTATCAGCTGCTGTGCTGTTTTATACATGCTAATTTTCTCCAACTGACGCGCTGCAACGCGCTATTTAGGGTGCAGCAACCCAACCCATGAGAATGGGGTAATTGCTGCTGTTCCAATCAGGCTGCTGGTTTTTGTTCTTCGGGCTCTTTGTAGGCGAGCAGATCACATAGCTGGTTAATCACTTTGCAGAACTGGAACATGTCAGTTCCTGCCTGGTGGCGCCAGCGGTAGGCTTTATCTTCATCATCAGAAAAATCATTATCCTGGGTGTCGATACGCCGGAAGTGGAATTTATCGGTAAGCAGAAAAGAGACACCGCAGCCTCTTAACTCCATGTTATCGACAATGAAACCGGTATTCAGGCTCTCCAGAATTTCACTGGTAACGGAAGTATGTTCTGCAGAGTAGCGAATAACTTCTTTCTGATCTGCCAGTCGGGACAACTGGACATAATCACCGACCTCAAACCCGGCAAATGCTGATTGTTCGCCGTCCAGATGGCTTTTAAGGCGGGTTGTCAGGCCATTTTTAATATCGCTGATGTTGATGGTGACTGTTTTTACTGAACCGATCACTTTTACGAGCATCGCCCCAACCATACCGGCAATGTTTTTATTGGCGGAGTTAATGATCAGCAGATTTTCTTCGGTGTTGTACAGAGCCAGGAACAGAGACGATTTGATGAACGCCTGTTTGCAAAGCTGAACTTTGGCATCCTGGATGATGTTGTTACGATCGGCCCGCTTCAGTTTTTCGCCACATGCATTTTCGATACGCTGGATGCGCTCATTGGCTTCTTTCATTACGACGTGCTGGGGAATTATTTTCTCATCGCGGCGAACCACGATTGCATAACCGCCAGCGATTGGCGTAACCAGTTCGCCAGTAAGCGGGTTAGGGACGAAGGAGGCGCGCGCGAACTCGGTCTCTGTAAGCTCAGAGTAGGGCAGTTCGTGCAGGTGGCCTTCAACAACTTCGATGCTGGGCAAGGTGGCCCGATAGACAATGGCGTTACGTAATTTTGATAATTTCATTTTCATGTCCTCTGCAAAGGATTGGTTAGTTATCTCCACACAACACAGAAGAGCACCTGCGGCTGCAAATCCGCCCGAGCGGATTGGGTGATGGGCCCGTCACTCGGTGGTGCTCTTGTGTCTTGTGTAAAAAGGGCGGTACCAGAAACAAAGGGAAACTGGCACCGCCAAGACTACACACAGCACAGTTATTAACGTTGTGGCGGTGGTGCCTCCACCTGCCGGTATTAGCCAATCTCGGCGACGTACACTGCCCGGAAACGTACTCAAAGAACGGGTTTGGCTCGTCACGTGCGCATAGCCGCAATTACCACAACGAAGAGGACACTATTTCAACTTTTACGCTATGTGAGTGGTCTGCCGTTCCAGCGATTGACATCTGTTCTTTGTTAATCCTTCTGTTATCAGCGAGCCAGTAGTAGCATTTAGTTTCTCGGATAATTTCAAATAAAGCGCCAACTGGCAGCGCACCGCACCCTATATTCAGTGGATTTTCTATTATACGAGCTGACATTTTTTCCATAATTACCATCCGATTATGATGCCGTTTGGTCAGTACCCTCATCGTTGTGCGCTGTGGTGACGGGATTTGAACCCGCATAACGTCCGGCCGGACCGCATGAGATAACCTGTGTTGCGAACATTGGTTAGTGCTCAACTCCCCATACGAGGGGCGCTCTATCCATTTGAGCTACACCACAACTGGAAGCGCACTCCTTCAGTTACAAACCGATCCCCACGACCGATGGAAGATGGAATGCGCTTTCATGTTGTGTATCAGTCTTTTAACCACTTCATATGTGGTGATACTATCGGTGCCGGATACTTACCCGTGTCCGGCTCACGAACTCCACCTCACACGTGGAGAACTCCATCAAAAACAACGCCCATGGAGGGTAAAATGCTTATTAATCAATTTGGTGATTCAGACCTTCCGAGGCCAGATAGTCAGGTACCATACAGACCATCTGACAGACAGCCGGAGCCAGCGCCAAAGCAATGAGGGAGTAGAACCACATGACCCGAGAATCAACGTTATTCAATATTCGCTACTCGTTTCATATCGAAACAATGCAAGCGACTTTGTACAATCGCGCAGATAAATTCTTAACGTTTGCGCAGATTCTGCTCGGGTCTGCAATTTTTGCTGACTATGGCAGCCTTCCTATATTTGGCGCATGTGTGGCATCTATCTCGATCGCTAGCTTTGTCTGGCAGCCCGGCAAAATGGCTTTATTGCATGAAATACAGGCAAAAAAAATGAAGGCACTAACGACATTGCCAGCCAGTATTTCTGATGACGATTTATATGCTTCCTATCAAAGAGCGGAGGAGACAGATAATCCGACGCTTGGTCTGCTAAGAGACGCTGCATATAAACGGGCATGGATAGCCATGGGGCACCCAGAAGAATCGAAGAAAGTCACCTTAACCGTTGCTGAAAAAATTACTGCTTGGTTAGCGGGCGATTTGCCTAAAGATCACTGAGTATCACCAAACCGATTGTTAAAGAGCGAAGCGTCCAATGGGCGCTTTTTTCATACCTGCGAATCATTCGGTTATTCATACGCCACCGGCGGCTACTTCGTGGGCGTCCTGCCTGTTCGCTGTTGATGAACAATATTAGACATCTTACATTTTGAGTCAAGTTATATTAGTAAGTAATCTTACTTTTTGTTGTTTGATACAAAAAAACCCGCTGGCAGCGGGCTTCGATTTGGAGGGGAATGTTAGAGGTCTATGATGATTTGCTTAACAATACCGATAAGGTTTGTATCTTGGCTAACCTCAATAGGCTTAAACGAAGGATTCAGTGGGATCAGGTAGGAAAATGGTGGATCGATAGCTAGCTTTTTCAGGGTCGCCTCGCCTCCCGAGACTGTTTGCGCCACCACTATTTTCCCATTCGCCTCATCAACAAAACCGTATTCGGGTTCGACGATTACTATCGACCCATCTGGAATGCTAAGTTCATGATTCGACGTCATTGAATGGCCTTTTACTCTAAGAGCAAATGCCGATTCTGAAAGTTTGCGAGTTGTTTTAACGAGTTCATTCCCTGGATTTCCAATCACTTCAGTCCAGTTTCCAGCCTGGACCCATGAGATAACCGGGACCTCTCTGGTTGAGATGAGATTGATATTAATACCATTTTCAATATCTCCATTACCGAAAACCAACCATTCCGGCGAGCATTGAAGGCATTTACATACCAGTATCAGATTTTCACCGGATAACTTGGTTACATCACTCTCCCATTGGGTTACTGCAGACGCGCTGACGCCAGCCCACTCAGCTATGTCTCGCTGCGTAAGTTTCTTTTGTTTACGTCTAAATCTCAGTCTGCTGCCAACGGTATCCATATGTTCTCCTCGGATTGCACGTTAGCAATCTTACATTTAATTGACGTAAGCATGCTGTCCATATACGATGTAAGAATGCTAACTTTTAAGGAGGTGTTACATGTTAAAAAATCAGGTCGTCGAATACTACGGCGGCATTTCTAAAACCGCCATTGCATTAGGGGTTACCCATAGCGCGGTGTGCCAATGGGGAAATGTGATCCCTCAAAAACAGGCATTTGTTATTGAAAGAATCACAAATGGCAAACTCAAGTACGACGCAAATCTCTACCAAAAGTCTACAGATCACGCCTCTTAACCATAACTACAAACCGAATTTCAAAGGGGTAGGTATGAACCCGGAACAATTCATTAAAAACAATGTTGTTAAGGCGCTGCTGACTGATGGTTATTCAGCAGAACAGGCTGAGCAGGGGGGGGTAGAGGCTATTTCGTACTACCGGCGCTCATCGAAGCCGACAACCAAGCGCAGAAACATCTTTGATGACTGCCTGGACCAGGCCAGAACAATTCTTAAGTACGGCAAAAAGAAAGGCACCAAAACAAAAGGGGCTCTGATTTAAATGACAAATTTGAAAGAAGTCGTAAAGGCGATGTGCAAAGCCTACCCCGGCGGACGCGAAGCTATGTCCGGTGCGCTGGGAATGTCACTTACCCAGTTCAATAACAACCTCTATGAGAAGAACGGCTGTCGTTTTTTTGAAGTATCGGAGCTGGAAGCGATGGAAGACATTTCCAACACGTCGCTACTGGCTGACTATTTTGCCCGCCGTCGCGGTGCTCTGCTGGTGGATGTGCCGCACCTGGAAGAGCTGGATCGCGTGGACTTGTTTAGTCGCGCAATGCGTACCTCAGCAGCCAGAGGGCAGGTGGATCAGATTATCGAACAGGCGCTTGAAGACGGGGTTATCGAAAGACATGAAGCTGAAGAAATCATGGTGCATCACCGCCGCCACCTCGCAGCGCGTGAAGAAGAGATCGCGGCAATTATCACGTTGTTTGCACGCAAAAAGAAGTGACGCCAGCGGGTTGCAGCCCCTGGCGTCGTGGCGTGTCGTTATCAGTGGAGATTCCTAACGCATGAACAGTTTACCAACACAGTACCGCAGGTCGCAACTCATAGCGCGTCCGGTTCCTGGTGGAGCAGGGCCGGTGCAGTTCGTGTATGGGGTAAGAGTACCAGGCGGGTTTGAGCATGTCTGCTACCAGTTTGCTCAATGGGTGGTAGGGGATTTTAACGGTCAGGGGGAGAAAAAATGCGAGAGCTCAACCGATGGTTCAAAGATCACTACGGCGTGCGAGTCCATGTTATCCGCTGGGAGCCACAAAGCCGTAGGGTTGTTTACATGCGTGAAGGATATCCGCATGAATGCTTTAGCCCCATTGAGCAGTTTCGCAGAAAATTCAGGGAAATAGAGGGGACATATGAGCCTGTTAATGCCATCAAGGCCGATAGTCATCAACCCTGAGCTTGCGTACAGCATTGGTCTCAATGAAGCCATAGCGTTACAGCAGGTTAATTACTGGCTGAAGGAAACAACCTCCGGGCTGGAGCGTGACGGTGTGCGCTGGATTTATAACACTACCGAGCAATGGCTGGAGCAATTCCCGTTTTGGTCAGAGTCCACGCTGAAGCGCACGTTCACCCGCCTGAAGAGCCTGGGTGTGCTCAAAATTGAGCAACTAAACAAGTCCCAGCGCGACATGACGAACTACTACACGATCAACTATGAGAGTGAGCTTTTAGATGAAGTCAAAGTGACCAAATCGAAGGAGTCAAAATGCGCTGTTCCATCAGGTCAAAATGACACGATGGAAGAGGTCAATGTGAAACGCTCCACCAGGTCAAAACGAACCGCTCTCATCGGGTCAAAACGACCTGATGATCCTACAGAGAATACAACAGAGAGTACTACAGAGATTACAGGTAAAGACTCTTGTCCGGTTGCGGTGCAACCAGACCAAATCGATCCGGCTCATCTCGTTCTTGACCATTTCAATCGCGTCACCAACTCGACCTATGGCAAGGGGGGAAGAACCAAAATGACCCTGGGATACATACACGGTCGCCTTGCTGAAGATTACAGCCCTGAAGACCTGATGCTGGTGGTTGACTACCTCAGCGAGAAATGGGCCAAGGACCCGAAAATGAGCGACTACCTGCGACCGAAGACGCTGTTTGCGCCGGAGAACTGCGTTGAGTATTTCGATAAGGCGAAAAAATGGGGTATCGCTGGGCGTCCTGCCTGGAACAATGGTAAGTGGGTTCGCATGGACGAGGCGTTTAAATCGAGCTATGCGAATGTTGATTACACAGTGCCTGCGGGGTTCCGGTCATGAAAAATATCCCCGTAATAAAACCGCTGGTTGTTGTTGCCTACGAATTCATTCGCTGGCGCAGGGTGCGCTACTGGCGTTCCTGGTGGAAGGATGATGTATTTTTTCGTCGCCAAATCGCTGTTTGCACCCGAGACTACTTTAGTTTTGAAAGGCGGTATCGATTCCTGAAGCTGCTTGTAGCGTGTTGCCATCAGAGAGGTGAGCTATGACCTCGAAAACATGGCAACGTCCATTCCTTAAGTGGGCTGGCGGGAAATATACCCAGTTGGCCGACCTGTTCAGGTTTATCCCGGAGGGCAAGCGCCTGATTGAGCCGTTTGTTGGCGGTGGTTCTGTATTTCTGAACAGCGACAAACACGCCGATTTTCTTCTGGCAGACGTCAATCCTGATCTGATCAACCTGTACCAGATGCTAGCCGTCGTACCGGACGCTGTCGAGTACCAGGCCCGATGGATGTTCGAAAAGATGGCTAATCCTGACGGCTACGAGCTCATCAGGGCGGAGTTCAACGCTCAGACGCTGGATGTTGCTGAACGAGCTGCGGCGTTCCTGTACCTCAATCGCCATTGTTTCAATGGCCTGATGCGTTACAACCTGGATCATCAATTCAATGTCGGCTGGGGAAAATACAAGGCCCCATATTTTCCGCTGGACGAAATGAAATCCTTCGCGGATATGGCACATAACTGTGTGTTCATGACAGCCAGTTTTCGCCGGACTATTGGTCTGGCCGGAAAGGATGATGTGGTTTACTGCGACCCACCCTATGAGCCGATGCCGGGAACAAAAGGACTCACTGCGTATGCTGCTGGTGGTTTTACCTGGGCTGATCAAGAAGCTCTAGCAAAATGCTGCGTTAAAGCCCATCAGCGTGGCGCGCGAGTAGTCATTTCAAATTCATCATCCCCGAAGGTCGTCGACCTCTACCGGGAGCATGGTTTTAACCTGGAATTTATCAAAGCCCGTCGTTCGATCTCCTGCAATGGCACCACGCGGGAAGTTGCTCGGGATGTTGTGGCGATCCTTTAAGGGGACTTCATGAAACTGACATTACCATTTCCACCAAGCGTAAACAGTTACTGGCGCGCTCCCAGCAAAGGACCGCTGAAGGGACGGCATATGGTTAGCGAGACTGGACGCAAGTTTCAGAAAGCAGCCAGAGCAGCAATCATCGAGCAGCTACGAGCCGTACCGCGACCATCAAGCGATTTGGCAGAGGTCCATATTGTTCTGTTCCCGCCGGATCAGCGCCGCCGTGATATCGACAACTACAACAAAGCGCTGTTCGACGCGCTGACACAAACCGGCGTCTGGGAGGACGACAGCCAGGTAAAACGCATGCTGGTTGAGTGGGGGCCGTTGACGAAGAAAGGGAAGGTTGAGATTACGATTAAGCGATTTGTTGCCCCGGCAGTTGCAGCTGCCTGACAAGTGGAGAGCGTATGAACCAGTTAACACCGAAAAATGTTGTCACGATGTCCAGCCGAGATATCGCCGATCTGGTTGAGTCGCGACATGATGATGTGAAGCGGTCGATTGAACGCCTGGCGGAGCGCGGGATTATTCAACTTCCGCCAATGGCGGATGTTAAAAACCACCTAAACCAGTCGGTGTCGGTCTACCTGGTAGGAAAGAGGGATAGTTATGTGGTTGTTGCGCAGTTGTCCCCGGAGTTTACTGCTCGTCTGGTTGACCGCTGGCAGGAACTGGAGGCGGGGATCTCCCCGGCGATCCCGCAAACATTCTCTGCGGCTCTTAGGCTTGCAGCCGAGCTCGAAGAGGAAAAACAGCGTCTCTCGCATGAACTGGCTGTGGCGGCGCCCAAGGTAGACTTTGTAGATCGCTACTGTACGGCTAATGGGTCCATGTCATTTCGCCAGGTAGCAAAATTGCTGAGCGCAAAAGAGCCTGAGCTCCGCCTGTTTCTGATTGAGCGTGAAATAATGTACCGGTTAGGAGGTGTGTTAACTCCAATGGCCCAGCATATTGACGCTGGCAGGTTCGAAGTAAAAACAGGCACGTCGGCAACATCTAACCATGCATTCAGCCAGGCTCGATTTACCGCTAAAGGGATCCGCTGGATCGGTGGCCTGTGGACAGAATACAAAGCCGGGGGTAATGCCGCGTGAGAGCCTTATTGACTCCTGAAATTGCGCCCCGCCTGGGGGTTGTCTTGTTTCGCCCTGGTGCTGACCTTCTGCCGCTCTTCAGGCGCGGAAGAGTATTGATTGAATCAGAACCTGAGAACTGCGCGCACTATGCTACCGGGGCCATTCCGCCCGCTCATCAGTCCCTGGCCGACGATCCGCTACTGCTGCCGGTATTTGAAAATCAGCAGGTCATTATTCGCGCTGGTGGACTAGGGGCGCTTGAAGCTGAGTTATCCCGTTCTTTCGAATGCCAGTATCCGCACGGCACTTGGCATAGCGAGAATTTTACCGAGCTGCGACACGAGCCTGGTAGCATTCGCTTGTGCTGGAGCTGCGACAACCTGGTGAGGGATCAGTTTACTCAGGAACTGGCAGGTATTGCACGCCGAAACCTGGTATCCTGGCTGATATCAGTAATACGCGCACAACTGGGATTCAATGAAGACCATTTACTGACAATACCCGAGCTGTGCTGGTGGCTGGTCATTAACGACCTGGCTCATGTAATACCGGAAGGTTTAGCCCATAAAGCTCTTCGCTTACCAGCCGTTCCGCATCAGTCGGTGATGAAGGAGAGTGATATTACTCCGGGGCCCGCGGCTACCGAGGTAGTACAGAAAAAGATTCTGGCTTTACGCGTTGATACGGAAACACCTGAATCATTCATGCTGCGGCCAAAGCGTCGCCGCTGGGTAAACGAGCAATGGACGCGCTGGGTTAAGTCCCAGCTGTGTGTCTGCTGTAACAAGCAGGCAGACGACCCCCACCACCTGATAGGCCACGGACAAGGTGGGATGGGAACTAAAGCGCACGACCTGTTTGTTTTGCCGCTTTGCAGAGCGCATCACGACGAGTTGCACGCTGACACCGTGGCATTTGAACAGAAATACGGCTCACAGCTGGAGCTGCTGTTTCGATTTTTGGATCGTTCGCTGGCAATCGGCGTACTGGCGTAAGTGGAGACGCAAGATGATTAACCCCTCTGAAGTTGGCAAATCAGGCGAAATGGTTCGCCTCCGCACTCTCGAAAGTATCTGGATACAGGGTAGGCTGCAAATGTGGGGCCGCTGGTCGTATATCGGTGGCGGCAGTGGCGGGAATATGTTTAACCAGTTACTGGCATCCGGGAAGATAACGAAGACTGCCATCAATGACGCTCTGCGCCGTATGAAGAAATCGGGCATTACCAAACCTGAACTGGAAGCCTTCTTCAAGGAAATCCTCAGCGGTAAAAATAAAAGCGGCCTGGCGTTTTGTACCGACGAGGAGGGATTGAAAATTGACTCAGTGCTTAGCGCCGAGCTTGTGCGCTCCGGGAATAAAGCTCTCTATAAGCTAATCAAGGATCGGTATGTCTATCGCATGAGTAAGAAGTCGATGGCGAAAGAGCTAAACGAAAAGCATCCAGAATGGTGCTTGAGGACTTGCGAGAGCAGGGTTGATGTTTGGCTAAATTTGGCAGAATCGATGCTTTACGCGCCAATGTGTGACGCGTTTGGCACAAATAGCGACAGATTTTACTTGAATAGTTGCGCGGAAAGTGCTTGAATTGTGATAGGCTCGGGGCGTTAAAGCGAACTGAGCAGCAAGAAAAAATTAAAAGCCCAAGGTTAACCCCCTTGGGCTTTGTCATTTCTGCAATCTCAGCGCTGTTTAAAGGTTTCATACCCACAGCTGGAGCATTTGTAATAGTCTCTCTGAACTCCCAACCCAATGAAATCGGGGTCATCTACAGTTCGGTCAAGGCTATAGCTCATCTTTGAGCATCTGGGGCATTTCTCCCCACCGCTGGATTTGATGTATGACTCAAGCTCGGCGACCTGCTGTTTGAGACGATCCACTTCGTCGGGCACTGTTTTTAACCTTTTCCACAGTGGGATTTTTTCCAGTAAAGAATCCAGTTCGGAGAGTATTCCCCTGAGTCACCTCGTTAATAAGACGCTAGTTACGACAGGCGGCATTACGCTATGCAAGCCTGATATTTATGCCCTTGATATCACTACTGATGATAAGGGGAGTAAAGAACTCTACATTCTCAAGAATGGCGAAGAATTGATCCACTTCGAACTTACAGAAGAGAGTACGGAAAAGTTGTTATCCTTGCTCCGAGAGTAGGCCTATTTGCATTGCATCAGTACCCCTGTCACATCGTCGTAGAGCATTGAAACGAGTTTCATCAGATGTTAAATTCCTGGTGTGGTGAATCCCCCTATGCGGAGGGGCGGAAACAGCTTCAATGGAATCTTCATGATTCACTCGGACCGCAAGTCATGGTGGCTGACCAAAGGCTTACCGGGAGGCACCCGGCACCACACTCCATGTTTTTCTTGTTTTACGTACTATACTTTTTGTGTGGTTGCACCGTTTCGCTAAATCCTGAAATAACGTGCATAAGACGTTGTGGCAGAGCTGGCGGTGTAACCTCCACTGAACAAACTACCATTTTGCCCACTTCGACGAGTGGGCTTTTTTTTGCTCAGACATATAAAGGCCGCGCATTTGTTCGGCCTTTTCTATTTGTGCCGCCAGAACGTCACTCACTCTGTGTGTTGTCGTAAATCCATCTGGTGGCCATTCCCTATACAGGGCTCACCGGCGACGGCTCATAACCCACCCGTCGGGCGCTTGCGCAGAGCTCGCCCACTTCTTTCACGCACAGCACCCGCTAACAACGCGAGGTGGAGACTATGAAAATGCCTGACAAAATCTTTTCTGCGGCCTCGTACTGTACGTCAGGTGGACTGATATGCACAGGGCTGGCAAGGACCTATGACTGGTTTCATGGTCTTGACTGGAATTTTATTGCCTTGGCCAGTGGCGTGATAATTGGTGTAGCGACTTACCTGACCAATCTCTACTTTAAGCGCCGCTGGACGAAAATGTATCAGCAGTCCCTTGATCGTGGTTATGGTGGCCCGCCACCGCAGGATGAATAGCGATGGCTAACCTGAAAACAAAACTCAGCGCGGCCATGCTGGCGCTTATCGCCGCCGGCGCATCAGCTCCCGTTCTTATGGATCAGTTCCTGAATGAGAAAGAGGGTAACAGCCTGACGGCTTACCGTGATGGTTCTGGCGTCTGGACGATATGCCGGGGAGCAACCCAGGTTGATGGCAAGCCTGTAACGCAGGGCATGAAGTTAACGCAGGCCAAATGTGACCAGGTAAACGCCATCGAGCGCGACAAGGCGCTGGCTTGGGTAGACCGGAATATCAAGGTTCCTCTAACGGCACCGCAAAAAGTCGGTATCGCGTCATTCTGTCCGTACAACATCGGACCTGGTAAATGCTTCCCCTCTACGTTCTACAAACGAATCAATGCCGGTGACCGCAAAGGCGCGTGTGAAGCGATCCGTTGGTGGATTAAAGACGGTGGACGCGATTGCCGGCTGACCAAAGGTCAAAAGAATGGCTGTTACGGTCAGGTTGAGCGGCGTGACCAGGAAAGCGCATTGACGTGCTGGGGGTTGGACCAATGAGCCGCTTAACCGCCATTATCAGCGCTGTGGTTATCTGTCTGGTCGTCTGCCTTGGCTGGCTGGTTATGCATTACCACAACGCCGCCAGCCAGCAGGAATCCAGAGCTGAAACTGCTGAGCAGCAGGTAAATACCGCTCAGGCCATCACCTCCAACGTCTTGACCACCATGACCATCTTCAACTCCATCGTCGAGGCTAACCAGCATGCTAAAGAGCAGATCGCACTGGACGCATCGGGAGCCTCGGCTGATATCCGGGTTGCTGTTGCGAATGATGATTGCGCTCCCCGTGATATTCCTGCTAGCGCAGTTAAGCGGCTGCAGCAATACAAAGACCGTTTACGTCAAGGTGCCAGTAGTGCCACTACCGGCCAGCCTGACAGCTGAAACGCCATATCCCGATATCCCGGACAAAATGACGTGGGGCCAAAGCCTGGATTTGAATGTCAGCCTGCTGTCGGCGCTGGGCCAGTGCAACCGGGATAAGGCTGACATCAGGCAGGCTGACTCTAAGCGTCAGTAGCAGGACTACATCCGCACGCAGTGCCTGAAATAAGGGAACCATCATGCTGCTGATTTCACACTCTATAGCGGGAAGAAGCCCGTACCCGAAACCCAAACAGGAGAAAACCATGTCCGTTCGTGCAAAATTTCAATGTAACAGCATCAATAAATCGCCGGATAACTCTACGGCTGTCGTCCACCTTATCGCGGTAACGACTGGCAGTACGGAGAACGAAACCTGGTCGAAGTATACCCCCAGCGGTCAACTGCAGATGGTCATCTCTAACCCCGCAGCGGCAGAGCAGTTTGAGCAGGGGAAAGAGTATTTCATCGACATCGCCCCTGCTGAATAGGCATTCACTGAGTGCCTGTGATAATGTCCGATTACACTAAGGACGGTTACATGATCTCAAGTGATGAAGTGTAAAAGCTATGGAAGGTCAGACTGTCGTATTTTTGGGGTAAATATGATTATTCACAGCGGTATCGACGCTTACTTATTGCTTTTGCTCAGCATGTGGCCAGTTTTGATAGTTCTGTGTATCGGGATGTCATTGGCATTTTACGGTGTACTAATGCGTAAAACAGCAATCACGTTTATCGTTATTGCAATTATTACTGGTGTATTAGGATGGTTCTATACATGACTGAACCAGTAAGGTTTCGAATAAAAAATACAAAGACTAAGGTCGCTGATGCGGCCTTTTTTATTGGACATTACAGGAGCCATTCACCGAGTGGCTTCGATAATGCTCCCGTACATCTCACCGATAGAAGATATGCCCCTTCATCATTGTGTTAATCTTAATCACCACATGAAAACTTGGGGGCATTATGGAATGGATTAACGTTGGTGAGCGAGTTCCTCGACCATTTGGAATGGTTATTCTCGATACTGACAAAGGAATTGCTGTTGGCTGTTTCGATAGTTTTGGGGAACCTAATCAAGCAATCTTCGGTTTTACTGGCGTTGTAGCACACTCGCGATTTGAAGTGTTGCGATGGATGCCATTGCCTACAAAGTGACGCTTATCGCCATCGCAAAGGCCACCTTCGGGTGGCTTTTTTAATGGCTTAACTAATGGTGGGTAAACATGGCAACTCTGAAGGATCTTTCCCGCCAGTTAACGCAGTTGCAGAAACAAATACCCTTCGCCACTGCTCAGGCAATGACAACAGTCGTGCGAGAAATTGCCGCAGCGCAAAAAGTCGCGCTGGGGCGAAAGCTGGAATCGCCGACGCCGTTCACGGTTAATGCTGTGGGCTCATCGGGGGCCAGAAAGAACAACCTCCGCGCGAAAGTTTATGTGCGTGATATCGCCGCTGAGTATCTGGAGCCTTTCGAGTTTGGTGGCGAGCATAAGCTGAACAGCCAGGCGCTGCTCAACCCCAAAAACATCAAGCTGAACAAATACGGCAACATGCCGCGAAATAAACTTTCGCAGCTAAAAGCAAAGTCGAACGTGTTCATTGGTGATGTGAACAATGTCAATGCAGTCTGGCAGCGTCGTAAACCAAAACCGGCGAAGAAGAAAAGGGCCAAACGCTCTCCTAACGGTACACGTAGGCCTAAGCCAAAACATCGGGCACCTAAGATGCTGGTGAGGTTTGGTGATGCGCTTCCTGTGACTCCTGTACTCGGGTATATGGACCGCTCAAAGGCGATGGCTGAAGCATTGATGCCTGCCGCACTGAGCCGAGCTATAGCTGAAGCTATCAGGACAGCAAAATAACCTATTCAATGAATTAGTGAGAGGGTACTGAAGTGGATGAAAAAGAATTTAAATATGTTATCGCGCTGCTGCTTGAGGATGTAAAGCGTCTTCAGGAGTTAGAGCCAAATGCGGGCACTGAAGCCCGCATTTGGTTAGCAAAAAACGCCCTTGATTCAGGTGATCATGAGGGTTAAGCATCATCAAGGTTGGCGAACCAGCGGCCACCTGATTTAGTTACCATGATTTTGGGATTCTTGCGTATCTTTTCTGCAATTGATTCAGCTAACTCACCGACAGCAGCTTTATCTTTTGTCTCGCTTTCATAGCTATATTCGGCATTAGGTAGTATGAGAACGCTATCACTCGTCGTCATTGCAACAGTTCGGGAAAACCCTTGATCCTCCATTTTTTGATGAAGTTCATCGTAATCAGCATCCTGAGAATTTCTCAATTCGACACGAACACTAAATTTTGCCATTTCTTATCCTTGCGGGCTGTGTGAGAACTGCCAGCATACCATTGAGCCTGATGTGGCGAAATGACAGGCAAATCAGGGTGCGGAGATCCCCTTCTGGGTTTTGGGTCCTTCCTGAGACTTTTGTAAGGTACGGGCATTGCGCGCCGCGGTGTTTTTGTAGCTACAACTTTTTATTTTGTGTCCCATGTCCCACCTCAAGGGATCGTCAGCCACGCCAGAGCCAGCACGGATTATTCCATTTATTCCAGTGGGACATTCGTGTGGGACATTGCAAAAATGTCCCAGGTAAATGTCCCAACTCCAAAATGTCCCAGGTGATGTCCCATGACCATGATGAATCAGAGCCAGTATGCGCAGCACTCAGGCGTCGATCGCAAAACGATTGGGCGCTGGATTAAAGCCGGCCGTTTCATCGTGATGGACGGTGACCTGATTGATGTTGAAGCGAGCGATGCCGCACTGAAGAAAAACCGTGACGGAAAGGATCCGCGCACATCGAACGCGAAGAAAAAGAAAACGCCGGCGGTCGTTGATGATGTCGGTGATGAACTTGAAGACACTGCCAGAAAAATTATCCTTACCGAAGGTGCCGATCTTACCCGGGAGGAAGCCGCGCGGGTGCGCGAAAACTATATGGCTCTGCTGGCCAAACTTCAGTATGAAAAAGACAGTGGCCAGACGATTGAACTGGTCGCCGCCGAGGAGATTCTTTTCAACGCCTTTCGCCAACAGCGTGATGCCTGGATGAACTGGCCTTCCCGGGTGGCACCGCTTATGGCCGCTGATCTGGATGTGCCGGCGGACAGGATGACAGAGGTGCTGATCGAACATGTCCACAAACATATCTCAGTCCTCGGAGAGCCAGAATTTAACTCAGCTGAAGATTGAACGGCTTCAACTGAGTGTCAGAAAAGGATGGACACCACCGCCGCGTATCAGCGTTCCGCAATGGGCGGATGACTTTCGGAAGCTGGCGAAGGAGGCCGGAAGCACGTCAGGGAACTGGGAGACCTCGACTGTAGAAATTGCCCGTGGTCCGATGCTGGCGGCGACCGAATCCGGCGTGCATGTCGTCACGGTGATGTGCTGCACGCAGCTGATGAAAACGGCATTGCTTGAAAACCTGTTCGGCTATTTCGCTCACCTCGACCCGTGCCCGATTTTGCTCCTGCAGCCGAAAGAAGAGGCGGCAGAGCAGTTTTCAAAAGAGCGTATCAGCCCGCTGGTGCGGGTGACGCCGGCACTGCGGAAAATCATCGGCGACTCAAAACAGAAGAGTTCGAAAGAAACCATCCTCTACAAAGCGTTTACGGGCGGATTTCTGGCGCTGGCTGGCGCCGGTAGCCCGGACAACCTGGCACGCCGACCTATCCGCGTACTTCTGGCAGATGAGGTGGATAAATACCCGATTACCCGAGAGGGGGATCCGATAACCCTCGCGGAGGAACGAACCGCAACGTTTGGCCTGACCTGGCTTTCCGTTCGCGCCTGTTCGCCGACCGTTGAGGACGAAAGCCGGATTGCTGACAGCTATGCCGAATCTGATCAGCGCCGGGCCTCTGTTGTTTGTCCGCACTGCGGGCATCGGCAGTTTCTGGATTTTTTCAAACACGTTCAGTGGCCGAAAGAGGGTGATAAACACCTGACGAAATCAGCCATGATCCACTGCGAGTGCTGCGGCGCCGGTTGGTCTGAAGGCGAACGTCTCCGGGCATTACAGACTATCCGCTGGCATCAGACCCGGCCGTTTGAGTGTTGCGGTTCTCGCCACTCCCCGTTGCTTGAGTACGATCAGGCCTGGCGGGCGAATGATGAAAATAGCGTGGCTGCTGTCTGGAAATGGTCCGAATCACCGCGGCATGCGGTCTACCGGGCGATTTGTCCGGATTGCGGAAAAGAGGCTGTCGATAACCACCATGCCGGCTATCAGGCTTCCAAACTGTTCAGCCCCTGGCAGAAAGATAAACCGTCGGATATCGCGGGAAAATATATCAAGGCGAAGGGGGATCCGGATAAAGAGCAAGCCTGGTGGAACACGCAAATGGGATTGCCACACAGACCCAACCACGGCAAACAGCTGCCGGTTGATATTCTGCTGGCGCGTCGTGAAGTCTTCCCGGCCATCGTTCCTGATGGCGTGGCTTTGTTAACTGCAGGCGTAGATACCCAGGATGATCGCTTCGAAATCACGATCACCGGTTGGGGGAGGGATGAGGAATCATGGTCGGTTTCCCACGATGTGATTTATGGCGATCTGGAAACGGATGAACCGTGGAAACGACTCGATGCATACCTGAAACAGATCTGGCGCCGGGGTGATGGTCGTGGACTGAACATCATGGCGACATGCATGGACTCCGGCGGCCACCACACGCAAAAGGTCTACGAATTTGCTAAGGAGCGTTTGGGACGTCGTGTCTGGGCGATCAAAGGTGAGTCTGCTCAAAGCGGCAGGCGTAACCCTGTCTGGCCGACAAAGCGCCCGACATCGAAAAGCAAAGCCAGTTTCCGGCCAATTATCATCGGTGTGAACTCTGCCAAGGATGTTGTGCGTGGTCGCCTCCACCTGGACCCTCCCGCACCGGGCGCAGCCGCAGCGGGTTATATGCATTTCCCTGATGATCGGGACCTGGGATATTTCAATCAGCTATTGGCCGAACGTCTGGTTTACAAAGTGACTGCAGGCCAGCGCTTCAGTGTCTGGGAACAGATACCGGGGCGGGCGAACGAAGCGCTCGACTGCCTGGTTTACAGCTACGCCGCACTGTGTGGACTCAAACATATGGGATTAAAGCTCAACGTTCGGGCCGCAAACCTTGAAGCCAACCCTGAAAAATTCCTGCCGGCACCTGCCGTACCAGAAGAAAAAATCAGCTACGAGTTACCCGGCGCGGTTATTGAAGAACCCGCGCCAGTTAAGCGTAAGCAAATTTCTAAACTCCTGCCGCAATAAGGAAAACCATGTTCAACCGGAATACCAGCCTGCTGGCTGGAATGAGTGATGATCAGGCGCGGGCAGCATTAGCTAAAGCCCAGGATGCTTACGTTGACTTAGCCGCAGGGAGCCACGGTGTTTCATTTTCCTATACGCAGGGAGACGGAACACGCTCCGTGTCCTACCAGCAAACCACACTGTCCGAACTATTGGGGCTGATTCAGCTTCTACAGGCGTATCTGGGTATTGTCGTGAGGCCACGTAAGCCAGTGAGGTTTCGATTCTGATGAATAAAGTGCAAATACTTGGCCCGGATGGTACCCCGTATCGCGCACCGCGGCCCAGCATGCTGACGGGCGGCAGCCGGGTACCTTATGACGCCGCCGATTCGTTTAGTGATCAGCTGGCGAACTGGCAACCAGCGCTATGGTCGCCGGACAACGAAATCAACATTTATCGCGATCGCATTGTTTCGCGTGCCCGTGACCTGGTCCGTAATGACGGGTGGGCGAACGGCGCCGTAACCCGTCTTCTGGATAACGCCGTCGGCGCCAATTTCAGGCCCATCATGAAACCCGATTACCGGGTGCTGCGTATGGTCACCGGTAATAAATCCTTCGATTCAACATGGGCTGAAGAGTACGGCAAAGCGCTGGAGGCGCACTGGCGCACCTGGGCATATGACACCGGGCGGTACTGCGATGTTGAACGCAAGCTGACTGTGCCGCAGATGTTGCGCCTGGCCTTTCGCCACAAGCTGATTGACGGGGATGCGCTGATGGTCCTCCAGTACCGGCCTGACCGGTTGGGGCGGGGCAGGGGACGATATGCCACCACTGTTCAGGTCGTCGATCCTGACAGGCTCAGTAACCCACAGCAGAATTTCGATATGCCGAATATTCGCGGTGGCGTGGAGATTGATGAGGACGGCGCACCGATTGCTTATCACATCCGTGAGGCGCATATCGGCGACTGGTGGAGCGGTGCCAAAACTATGACATGGCGGCGTATACCCCGTGAAACCGCCTGGGGGCGTCCGCATGTCGTCCATGATTTCGACCATGAGCGGGGTGCTCAACACCGCGGCAATGGCATCCTGACGCCGGTCATTCAGCGTCTGAAAATGCTGGTGAAATATGACCAGAGCGAACTGGAGGCCGCCATTCTGAATGCCATTTTCGCAGCCTATATCGAGTCACCGTACGATTCCGAAATGGTTCAGGCTGCGATGGGGGAAAACTTCGATGACACCAGTTTGGGTGCCTATCAGGACGGCCGTGTGGAATTTCACAATGACCGCCGGCTGACTCTGCAAAATGGCGCCCGGATGCCAATTCTTTACCCTGGTGAAAAAATCACAACGGTTAACGCTGCCCGGCCGTACAGCAACTTTGAGGTGTTCGAATCGGCCGTGCTGCGTAACTTCTCGTCCGGTACCGGACTTTCTCCGCAGCAGGTCACTCAGGACTGGTCAGATGTTAACTACAGTTCCGCGCGATCTTCATTGCTGGAAGCATGGAAGACGCTGACCCGACGTCGTGATGATTTCTCTATGGGTACTGCACAGCCCATTCTGACGGCTTTTGTTGAGGAAGTTCACGATAACGAAGATTTGCCCTTGCCAGCAGGTGCGCCTGACTTTGTAGAGGCCCGCGCCGCCTATTCCCGCGCGCGCTGGATGGGGCCGGGCCGCGGCTGGGTGGATCCGGTTGCAGAGAAAAAAGGCGCCATTCTTGGTCTGGATGCGGGGCTTTCCACGCTTGAAATTGAAGTGGGGGAAAACGTCGGTGAGGACTGGGAAGAAGTGCTTGACCAACGGCAGCTCGAAATTGAGTCCTGCCTGAAACGCGGGCTTCCATTACCCAGCTGGGCGCAGGCGGACAAGTTCGCCAGCGAGACAATCAAAGATCCGGAGGAAAAGTGAATCTACCTCATCTGGCGCAACGTCTGTTTAATACGCCGCTGGCCCTTCATCCGAATAAAGCCGAGGTCATCATGGCCGCGGTTATGGACCGGTTTGGCATCAGCAGAATCGAATCCTCTCTGGCGATGGAAGACGATGACTGGTACGGCTACGACGACAAACGTGGTCGGGAGTCAAAACGCGACCCCGGATATGACAACGTGGCCGGGGTCGCCGTGATCCCCATCTGCGGTACGCTGGTTCAAAAACTGGGAAGTCTGCGACCGTATAGCGGCATGACCGGTTATGACGGCATCCGCCAGTCCTTTCTGACCGCGCTGGCGGACCCGGAAGTTAACGGCATCTGCCTTGATATTGATTCGCCCGGTGGTGAAGTGGCCGGTTGTTTTGATCTCGTTGATGAAATCTACAACGCCCGGGGCACGAAACCCATCCATGCCATTCTGACCGAAAATGCGTATTCCGCGGCGTATGCGATTGCCAGCGCTGCTGACCGTATTTCCGTTCCCAGAACCGGCGGCGTGGGTTCAGTCGGCGTCATCACCATGCACCTGGACTGGACGCAGCGAATTAAAGACGACGGTCTGAAAGTGACGATCATTACCTTCGGAAGCCGTAAAGCAGAAGGCTCGCCATTACGTGAACTCTCTGAAGAAGCGTTCAATGCCATCCAGGGGGATATTAACGCGATGGGGGAATTATTTGTGAATACCGTCGCCAGAAATCGCGGGATCAGCCCGAAGGTGATTAAAAGTACGCAGGCCGCCTGTTTTATGGCTGCTGATGGTGTGGAGCTTGGACTGGCTGATGAGGTATGCCCTCCGGATGCTGCGTTCAGACATTTACTTGAAAAAACAGGAGCCTGAAATGGCAAAGAAACCGTTTAGTTTTGCCCACCTTATTGGACTTGGCGCGTCGGCTTCCGAAGAGGAAGACGATAAAAAAGCCAAAAAGGCGAAAGCCCGTCGCGCGGAAGAAGACGAGCGCGATGATGATGCGGAAGACGATGAGCGTGACGACGACGCCGAAGAAGACGAACGCGACGACGATGCGGAAGATGATGATGACGATCCGGATGCTTCCGAAGAGGATGATCCCGACGATGACGACGACCGCAAAGAAGGCAAAGCGGCTAAAAGTGCCCGCATTGCTGAGCGTAAACGTTGCGCCCGCATCTTCGGTAGTAAGCATGCCGCTGCGAATCCATCGCTGGCCGCCTCGCTCGCATTCAACACCGGGATGAGCGCTGCGGCTGCTATCGACGTTCTGGCATCTACCGCGCCAGCTACTCAACCCCAGGCGACGCGCAAGCGCTCTCTCGATCAGCGCATGCAGGAAAGCGAGAATGTCCGGCTTGGGCAGGATGGTGAAAACAAAGCCGGCGGTAAATCGACACTGGTGAACAAAATGACCAGTCTCTACAACTCCACTAAAGGAGAGAAATAATGGATCAGTTTGGTCAGAATCCGTTTGCGCCGGGTATGAAAAGCGCCCTGTTCGTTCCTGATCAGCTCATTGCCGGGACGCTCCAGCTGGTTACCGATACCGGTATTATCACCGGCGGTGCATATAAGTGCGGAGCGGTACTGGGAGTGGTCACCGCCAGCGGGAAGTATAAGCTGAGTGTGAAAACAGCCACCGATGGTAGTGAAGCGCCGGCGGCAATTCTGGTTGATGACGTTGATGCATCCACCACTGACCAGAATGGCGGACTGTATCTGATGGGCGAGTTCAACCAGAACAAAATCATTGTCGATGCGTCATGGACTCTGGCGGCAATGAAAACCGCGCTGCGTCCGCTGGCTATTTTCCTGAAAGACAGCACTCAGGCCCCTGTAGCCACTTCCTGATTTACCCCTCTCACTCCTGATCTAATGCTTTAACCGGCAGGGGCTGACTCATTCCAATTTTTGCCAGCGTGCAGCTGGCATTATCAAGAGACTGAATATGGAAAATATTTTTGATACCAGCGTGCTGGCACAGGTCGTTCCTAACCTGAAAACCAGTCAGAACTGGTTACTGGATCGCTTCTTCCCGAATGTCGTGACCTATGAGACTGAAGAAGTGGCGATTGATGTCGATGTCGGCCTGCGTCGTATGGCGCCGTTTGTCTCTCCGCTGGTGGAGGGCAAGCTGGTCGAGTCCCGTAAATACCAGACCAATACCTTTAAACCTGCGTACATCAAAGACAAGCGCGCCCCTGATCTGCGTAAACCGATTCGTCGTCAGATTGGCGAGCGAATTGGTGGCGAATACACTGCCGCCGAACGTGAAATGTTAAATCTGCAGTTTGAAATGACTGACCAGATCGACATGATCAACCGTCGTCTGGAGTGGATGGCGGCCAGCGCGCTGGTGTCCGGGACCGTCACGGTCACCGGGGAAGGTTACGAAACTAAAGTGGTGGATTTTGGTCGTGCTTCCGACCTGACCATCACCCTGAGCGGTTCGGACAAATGGCCGCTGACCGTTGCCGCCGGCGCGACCAATACCCAACCTTCTGATGATATCGAAGTCTGGCAGACCACTTTCCTGAAAGAATCCGGTTCTGTCGCCACCGACCTGGTCTTCACGAATAAGTCATGGCGTGCATTCCGACTCGATACCACCATCAAGGATAACGCCATCACATTTCCGGCGCTGAGCCCGTTTGGTAACCAGATTAATGCGGGCCCGCAGGTCATGAAGGGAGCTATCTATAAAGGCCGCTGGGGTAACTTTGACCTCTGGTTGTATAACGACTGGTTTATTGACCCGCTTGATAATGTCGAGAAACCAATGATCCCTGATGGCGCTGTCATCATGAGCGGCGCGGACCTGATGGGCACCCGTGCCTTTGGTGTGATTCTGGACCCGGCATTCAACTATGGCCCGCTGGCTTATGCGCCCAAGTCCTGGGTGAAAGAAGATCCAGCGCAACGCCTTATCCTGATGCAATCCTCCCCGCTTGTTATTCCGAGCCGGGTAAACGCATCCCTCTGCGCAACGGTGGTCTGATATGGCTAAAACAATCAAAACCGGGTCGGTGGATGACCTGAATGCGGAAGGCACCGCCGAAGAAGTCCTGAATGTTGACGATCTGAATGCAGGAGGCATCGTTCAGGATAACCAACAGCATGACGAAACAGACGGTGATTCAGCAGAGGAAGCGGATGGCGATGAAGATGAAACCGCTGCCCCTGAATACGTCGTTCTGAAGGGGAACTGCATTCGCCATGACGGCGAGATTTACCGCGAAAATTTGCGTATTCCGGTCTCCGGTAAGGACGCAGAACGTCTGCTGGCTGCAGGTGTGATCGCCGATGTTCAGGTTCTTCGGCAGCGTGCGTTATCTGCTGCGCGTGGCGTGAAAATTACTACGGAGTAAGCGCGATGGGAGTGGACTGGGATTTACACCTGTTGAGTCCGCTACATGGCGTCTTCGGCGATGAACACGAGTACCGCCCTAAAGACGGTACTCCTCCTTTCACGATTAACGGCATTTTTGACCGTGGGTATGCCCAGGCTGCTGAAAACCTCGATGGGGATTCAGTGATCAATACCTCCAGTCCGATGCTCGGTGTACGTGATGCCGAGTTCCGCAAGCTGGGAAAACCTCAGCCTGAAGTATCGGACCGGGTGTTTATTAAAACCGTCGGCGGACACGTCATTAATCAGTTATTCGTTGTTTCCAATGTCGAGCCTGACAGTCATGGCGGATCCCGCCTTGTTCTCAATGTGGTGAAAGCACGATGAATGCATCAGCTATTCGCAAAATGGTGGTGACGGCGTTGGTCGGGCACACCGATGCCGGCGACCGCGTTTATTCCCCGCGGGACTGGCCAACCTCGGCGGCGCTTTATCCGGTGCTGCTGGTACAAACCCCGTTTGACCATAAAAAGGCGCAGGGGCGGAATACGCCGGCGTTCACCACGGTAACCACTGTCCGCATCACTGGCCGCGTCCAGGAATATGACGGGGAAACCGATGATGATGGGGCGCTACGGGCCGAGGAGGCGCTGGAGGACCTGCGCGAGCAGGTAGAAAGGGCGGTCATCAACAGCTACGAGCTCACTCGTAAAATCCAGAAGTACGCGGAAATCCGTTCGACGATTGACGTTGATGGCGAGGGTGAAGCGCATCTGGGTCAGCTGCTGTTTGAGATCGACATCGAACATTATCAGGGGCCGGAAGATTTTTATCCCATCAACCCGCCTCCGTTGGAAGGGATAGACATCACCGTCGAAATGCCGGATGGCACCCTGCGCCCGGGTCTCAGTATTAACCTTCAGGAGTAATCCATGTTTGTAAAACCAAAAGACGGGCTTAGCGTTCGCTGTCCCGTCCGGGGGGAGCCATTGCCTGTAGAAGGCGCGGTTGTCCCGGATAATACCTTCTGGCGCCGCCGTCTGAAGGATGGTGATGTCAGCCTGGTGCTGGAAAAAGGTGTGAAGAACACCGCTAAAAAAGAGGACGCTTAAATGACCGTTCCGTTTTCACGCGTACCCGGTAATCTCCGGACGCCGTTGTTTTACGTCGAGTTCGACAACTCTATGGCCAATACTGCGACGGCGACGCAACGAACCTTGCTGATTGGCCAGATGCTTGCTGCTGGTTCGACGCAGGTCAATATCCCCGTTAAAGTTTCCTCCGCCAATGGTGTTAGTGAACTGACCGGCAAGGGGTCACAACTGCATGGCATGATGACCGCCTATCAGAAGAATGATACAGCCGCTGAAATCTGGATCCTGCCGCTGGCGGACGACTCCGGGTCAATGGTAGCTGCGAAGGGGAGTATCAAGGTTGCGTCACAGGCGTCTGAGACGGGCGTAATCTCTCTCTACCTCGCCGGGACCCGCGTGCAGCTCACCGTGCTGGCAACCGATACGCCGGCGCAAATCGCTGCGGCACTGGTCGCCGCTATCGCCCGAAAAACTGACCTCCCGGTTACAGCAGCTGTTAAATCGGATGCCACTGACACGGTGGAGTTCACGGCAAAAAACAGGGGGCTCCTGGGTAACGGGATTGATATTCGCCTCAACTATCTGGGGACGCAGGGCGGGGAATCGACACCTGCAGGTCTCACCCTGACCATTACCTCGATGGCAGGCGGCGCCGGCGCGCCGGATTTTGTGGATGCACTCGGCAATCTGCAGGATAAAACGTTCGATTTCATCATCAACCCTTACGACGATACGGCCTCTCTTGATGCCATGAAGGCGTTTCTGAACGATGCTTCCGGCCGCTGGGCGTGGGATAAACAGTTGTACGGGCACGCCTTCGGCACAACGTCGGGAACCTACGCTGAGCTGGGAACAAAAGGAGGGGCCAGAAATAACCAGCATGAAACGCTGCTGGGCGTCTATCGCTCTCCAACGCCTCGTTATATCTGGTCTGCTGCGCTGACCGGAGCCATTGCCCCGAGCCTGCGTAATGATCCGGGCCGTCCGCTGCAGAGCCTGCCGGTATATGGCGTACTGGCGCCAGATCTGCAGGACCGTTTCGAACTCACTGAGCGTAACAACCTGCTGTATAGCGGCATTTCAACGTACACCGTCGCCGACGACGGGACGGTCAACGTAGAAAATATCATCACCACCTACCAGAAAAACAGTTATGGCGATGAAGATGACAGCTATCTGCAGGTGGAAACGTTGTTCAGCTTGATGTTCGTGACCCGCTATCTCCGCACAGCGGTGACCAGTAAGTTTGGACGCATGAAACTGGCTGCTGACGGGACCCGTTTTGCACCGGGTCAGCCCATTGTGACGCCCAACATCATCAAAGCTGACCAGATCGCCGAATACCAGACGCTGGTGTTTAACGGTTACGCCCAGGATGCAGAAGCGTTCGCGAAAAATATTATCGTTGAACAAAATTCGTCCAATCCGAACCGCGTTGACGTGCTGTGGCCGGGAACGCTCATCAATCAGCTGCGTATTTTTGCGCTGCTTAACCAGTTCCGCCTGCAGGCTGAATCAACAGGAGCATAAATCATGGCTGACACTTCTAACCGCCTGGCCGGTACCGCCTACGTCACCGTGGACGGTATTTCAGTCATGGTGGAAGGTTCCTTTAAATACCAGCCATCCACTGTTAACCGCTCTACGCTGACGGGTATGGATGGTGTGCATGGTTATAAGGAAAAACCGGTTGCCGGGTATATCTCAGCACGCCTGCGTGACAGCGGCGGCACCAGTGTTCGGGGTTTTAACGGGCAGACCAACGTTAACGTAATTGCCGAACTGGCGAACGGGAAAACGATTATTGGTCGCGCGCTCTGGACGGTCAACGTTCAGGAAGTGGAAAGCGAAGATGCCGTGTTTGATGTTCGCTGGGAAGGCCGCGACGTGACGGAGAATTAATTAATGGCTGAATTAGAACGTTCGAAGAGCATTATTCTGACCATTCCCCTGGAAGATGCCGCACAAAAAATACGTTATGAGCAGCTGGAGCTGAAGGCCCCCACGCTGACTCAGGTTGAGAAGTTCTACGAAAAACAGGAATCCTCCACCTCGATTGCTGCAATGCGCTTACTGATCGCTCTGGTGACAGACACCCGAGAAAGCGTACTGGCACCGATGGACTATGTGGATTTTTGCAAATGTAAGGAGTATCTGCTCGGTTTTTTGAACTGGAAGCCCTGACCGCATGGCAGGAGGTGGCGGCAGACGTCACCTTCTATTTCGGGTGGAGTGACGATAGGGCGTGGGGTATGACCCAGAAACGGCTGCTCTGGTGGGTGGCGCAGGCGAAGCGAATTAATAAACTGAAGTCCGGAGGTCAGGGCGATGAGTAACGCATTCGATTTCGAGCTGATTGCGGACGACAGGGTCAGCGCCACCATTGATGAAATCAACGAGGCCATTAAAAACCTGCTCCCTCACCTGGATGAGACGCAGGAAAAGCTTAACCTCGGCGGTGATGAGACGGTTGATAGCCTGGATGATGTCGGCGGACGGCTGGATAAAATGGCCCGTAGTGCACGGGATAACGTCCAGTTCATCGGAGATATCATTCCTCCACTGAAGATCGTCGGTGAGCTGGCCGGTAAAATGGCTACCTTTGGTGCGGCCGGCGTTGTCGGATACGGAATAAAAAAGGTTGCTGACGGTTTCAGGGAAGCGGCAAAAGAGGCTTACAACCTCGATACCCATGCGCAGAACACCGCTATGAGCGTCCGGGATTTTACGCAACTGGCTGGCGCGATGCGTATTCTGGGGGCAGACAGTGAAAGTGCGGCCTCATCCATTGAGGGTATTTTCAAAGCACTCAATGAGGCAGCCAGCGGTAAGAATGCGGGTGTTATGGCCGCAATGGCACAAATTGGCGCGCAGATCGAAAAGAACAGTGATGGCTCAGTGAATACCCTCAAAACACTGGAGTCGATTGCGAAAATTTTCCCAACCCTGCGACCTGACCAGCAAAAATCCGTTGCTGACGGGCTGGGTCTGACGCCAGAACTGCTGACACTGATGCGTGAAGGCGCGAATTATAAAAAACTGCTGGCGAAAGCTGATGAGTTTGGTCTGACCGTTGATCCCGGGCTGAATAAACAGCTTTCAGACGTCAACGTGACGATGAATGAGCTGGGCGCTGCCTGGGATGGCTTAATCAATAAATCAGAAAAAAAAGTGCTGAAATTTGTTATGTCTGATGGTTCCGTTAAGAACGGACTGGAAGGCGTTACGGATTTGCTCACCAACGGTGATTTGACTGCACTATCCCACGCCGCCGGCTTTATCAACACGGATGAAGCTGAAAAGTTACGGCGCATTCAGGGCAACAAAGAGCTTTATAATAAACTCACGCGCCGGGAGCGCGGGGCGGTCGATGCCGGTTTTATGACCGATGCTGTTCGTAAACGTTACGATGCCGAATACGGCGCGACTGATGCTGCAGAGCGTCTGCGTGGTGACATGTCGGTGATTGCGCCGCAAAAAGCCCCCGGCAATGAAAAAATCCCTTATCGCCAGAACGACAATACCAGCCAGTATGACGATCTCCTCAGTGAGGCGGGCGGAAAGTACGGCGTGGATCCTCGTCTTTTGAAAGCCATCATGAAGCAGGAATCCAGGGGTGACCCCTATGCCATTAGTCGAGCTGGAGCCCGTGGGCTTATGCAGATTATACCGTCTAATTTTAAGTCTACAGGCATTACAGACTGGACCGATCCTCGGCAGAACATTTTTGCAGGCGCGCAGATTATGGCGGAAAATATGCGGAATGCGGGTGGAAACATCCCGTTAGCGTTACGCTATTACAATGGCGGCTATGATCGTAGTCGCTGGGGGCGGGAGAACGCCGCGTATCCTGGTGCGGTTTTAGGGTATTACCAGGACATTATCAGCGGCGATACGGGTGGGAACCCATCAGGCATTAATCAGGAGAGGCCTGGCAGCATTGTTCAGCCCACATCGGGTGCGGGTTCTGTATCCGTAAACGATATAACCAAATCGTTCAAAAGCGCTATGGAAGATAACAAGCTTAAACTCGAAATAACGACGGTTAATGAAAAAGGGGATCGGAAAGTGTTTGAAACTCAGAGCGGAGGTCGGATAACCTTACCCATGAATTACTAAAATACGCAATAAATTTGGGTGAATGCTAAATTTTGGTGAGGGAAGCATGAAGAAATCTCTTTGCTCATTGATCGCAGTGGCTATAGGGCTCATACCCCCGGCCTTGCATGCAACTGACTATACAGACAGGGCAATGAAAGCCTTTAAGATCGGCGATTGGAATATTGTTGAGTTCGCGGCAGACAAGCAGATTATTTATAAAGTGGCGACAGAGGCGCTCAATCAAAATCTCAAGGAGACATACTTAAGTTTTTATCTGACAACTTCTGAAAAATGTAAACCCTCCTTGGCTGAGATGAGCATGCTTATGGGGGGATATAGTGAAAACCTCGCAAATGGCCATGTGCCTCTTTCTTATAAAATCCCAGGGCAAAAAGAGGATACTGAAGCGGTAGAAACTAAGATGCTTCAAGGTGAAGAATTCGCATTCTTTAAATTCAAGAAGTTGTCCTTAAATAAATTAGTGAATTCAGGAAGTCGAGGGAATCTCGCTATCTGGGTTCCAGCAAGCGGCAATGGGGAAGTGCGCGGTTCATCCAATATGTACTTTTCCCTTAATGGGCTAAGTCAGGCGTACTCTGCGGCCAAAAGTCTTTGTAGTGATAACCTGTAGATATCGAAAATCAATGAACCCGCCAACTGGCGGGTTTTTTTATACCTGGAGTTCAAATGCCGATTATTCAGGATGCGATTTCTTCACTGATGGGCGGCGATACCAGTGATGACTGGCAGAGCAAACTGCAACCCTCCAGTTTCCGGGGTGTCCCGTTTGCCGTTGTTGCTGAGGAAGGTAGTCACGGTCGCCGCCAGGCGGTGCACGAATATCCTTATCGTGACACTGCCTGGATAGAGGATATGGGGCGTGGTGTCCGGCGGATTGTTATTCGTGGCTTCCTCATTCAGGACAGCCAGATGTATGGCGGCGGGGATGTTATTACCCAGCGTCAGGCGCTCATCAATGCATGTGAGGAGAAGGGCACAGGCACATTGATTCACCCGACCCTGGGTGAAATGACGGTGGCCATACCGGAAAACGGTCTTCGCTTATCCGGGTCAGCAGATGCCGGTCGTGTCTTTGAATTCACGCTGATGGCTGTCGAGTCCGGGCTGAAAGTTTTTGCAGTGACCGGCAGTACCGCGGCCGGTGAGACGGTCAAAACCAATTATCTGAAGCTGGTCAGCACGGCAGTGCTCAGCACTATCGCTCGAGTGAAAAGTGAAATCCGTGGGGTAACGCAGGGGATTAACACGATTAAGGGAACGATCGCCTTCTGGACCAACATGGTGGACAGTACCATCAGCGAGGTGACGAACGTCAGCAACGTGCTGAGCTCAACCTTCGGTAATAATCGTTATGGTCGCTACAGTAAAGGGGTTGTTGGCGGGAGTTCATCGGGGTTGAAAGGGGATCGGGATGCTGATGATGTTGATGATTATCAGACGCTCTCCGGGCAGGTCACCGCTCAGGCGGTTATGGACCGTCAGGGGGTGCTGGACAAAACCACCACTCTGAACACCTCGACCACCCCGGACGCATTTGTTCAGGGTGTTGCTGATGTTGTGAACGCCATTCTGGACAGTGCTGGCGGTGTGAACGACAAGATTTCGGCATTTGAGAAGCTGGCCGCCTCGATCAGTACCGAATACCAGCGCGCGGAAAGCAGCCAGCAAATTGCGGCGACGATAAATACGCTCATTGTCATTTTGTGCAGTGGCGCAATGACCTCTGCCGCCGCAGACGCCAACCCAACAAGTCGTAATGAGGCGGAAGACATTACCCGGCGCGTCGCCACGCAGCTGGATACGGCGCTCATTCTGGCCGGGGATCGTGGTGATGACGAGCTCTATAACGCGCTGATGCAGGTCAGGGCGTCATTCCTCAGTGCAATGGAGCTGACTTCCGAAGGGCTTAGCGAGCTCATGCAGATTAATACCGCCAGCCCCTTGCCCGCGCTCACGCTGGCTAATCGTCTTTACCAGGATGGCTCCCGCGCGAATGAGTTGATCCAGGAGGCCAATGTTCCACATCCGGCATTTATGCCGATAACCATGAAGGTGTTGAGACAATGAGCGATCAGGACATCGTATCACTCAACGTTGGCGGGAAAATTATCGAGGGCTGGGACTCGGTTCGCGTGACCCGGAGTATCGAACGCTTTCCGTCTGATTTCAGTCTGGGGCTGATGGATTACTACCCCGGAACCAGCGAGAAACAACTGGTTCAGGAGGGACAGTCTGGCGAAGTGCGAATAGGTAGCGATCTGGTGCTGACCGGTTACATCGACAGTTGGGAGCCCGCCATTACCCGCGCGCGCCATGAGGTTCAGGCAAATGGCAGAAGCAAATGTCAGGACCTGGTGGATTGTTCAGCTGAGTGGCCGAATAACGTTATCAACCGGAGTGATGCGCTGAGCATTGTCTCCCGGCTGGCATCATGGTACGGCATCAACGTTTCGTGCGATGTTGACGATCTGGTTGATGTGCCTCAGTTCACGATTAACTGGGGAGAATCTCCACAGGAGATCATCGAACGGGTATCCCGGTGGTCCGCGCTGCTCTATTACGATTTGCCGGATGGAAGCCTGCTCCTTACTCGAGTTGGTCGTCGGCGGGCGGCCAGCGGGGTAGCGGAAGGAGAGAACGTCGAACAGGCGTACTACCGGACCGATATGTCGGAACGATTCTCTGACTATGTTGGGGTCTCGATGACCGTTTCGCCGATCGCCGGATTTTCACCTGATACGGCCTATGATTCGGTGACGCTGGCGACGGCTCGTGACCCGGAAGCAGCCAGAATGCGGTACCGAAAACGCATAGTTATCGTTGAAAGCACATTGATGGCTTCGCAGCAGGCGCAGCGGGCCATCGACTGGGAGATGAACCGCCGGTACGGCCGATCAAAGCAGTTAAGCGTCACGATAGACAGCTGGCGGGATAAAGCCGGGAAATTGTGGGAGCCCAATACGCTGATCCCGGTGGACCTCCCCACGCTCAGGCTGCCGAACACTGAATTGCTGATAGCGGAAGTCACGTTTATGCGGGACAGCGATGGCACGCATGCCCGGTTGACGTTGATGCCGAAAGAGGCCTTTGCGGTGCAACCCTATGCGTTTTACCAGCAGATAGCAGGATTCAGCCAATGAACCAGTTTCGACATATTGCAAACCGTATCGCCAGCATGCTGGGGGTTGGGCGGGTCACTGCCATGCAGGACGCCGGCGGAACCCAGTCAGTGCAGTATCAGACTCCGCTTGAGGTCGCCAGCGCACACCGGCTTGCCGAGTTTGGGTTTTCTTCCGGGCTGCCGGCCGGCACGGATGTCGTGCTGGCGTTCCTGGGCGGTGATCGTTCGAGCCCGGTGGTTATCGCGACGAACCATCAGGGGTTTCGCCATGCCGACCTTCAGTCGGGGGAAACGGTTGTTTATAACCAGTGGGGACTGAATATTCACCTGACGGAAAGCGGCATTTTCATTGATGCCAAAGGGAAAAATGTTGAGGTCATCAATGCAGCCACTGTCACCATCAATGCCAGTGAAAGCATCATGGCCAACACGCCATTACTAAAATGCACGGGCGATATCGTGGACAACTGTGAATCGAACAGTAAAACGCTGAAACAGCTGCGTGATGCCTATAACGATCATGACCATGATGTGAAAGAAGTTCAGCCTGGCGATAGCACCATCACCAGTGAAAAAACAGCGGAGCAGGTGACCGATGAGTGATATTTCATCCTTCTGGAACGTCGATGAGATGCACGCCGACTGGCAGGAAAACTTCGGCGTGCTGACTTCCGGCAATGATATGCAAACCGCTGTTTTGATCAGCCTGTTCACAGACGGCCTGGCGCGCTCGGATGACCCGTATGAAGGCACTGACCGCCGTGGCTGGTGGGGAGATCTGGATAACGAGAAACCTATTGGATCACGGCTCTGGTTATTGCGTCGCGAGAAATTGACTCGTGACGTTGCCATGCGGGCAGAACAGTACGCTGAAGAAGCGCTGGCGTGGATGAAAAGTGACGGCATCGCCCGGGATATTCAGGCCACTTCGGAAATCATCTTCCCCAACAGGCTGAATCTTATCATCCGTTATCTTCCACCGGACGGCGACTGGCAGGAGTTCAAATTCTTCTGGTTATGGGAGCAACTGAATAATGCCATTTAAACGAAAAACGCTCAGTGAGCTGCGAACCGACAACCGGCAGTTCATGCAGGCAGAGCTGGAAAAGGTGGGTGCATTACTCCGCTTCGGGAATCTGAAAGTGCTGGCAGATATGGATGCCGGGATGGCTCACCTGCACTATGCCTACCTGGATTATATTGCCCGGCAAACGAACCCGTTTACGTCCACAGAAGAGTGGCTGGCGGGGTGGATGGCATTAAAACAAATTTATCGCAAAGCGGCCACGGCAGCCCGTTCGCCTGCAGCGCGTATTCCCGGCACGCCGGGTGTAACGTTAAAAAAGGGGAGCGTCCTCAACCGCGCAGACGGATACCAGTACACTACAGATGCTGATGTCCTTATTGATGCAACAAAAAATGCCTCTGTATCCGTTACCGCTGTTCTGCCTGAAATTTCCGATGATGTGACCGGTGGCGGGAGTCGCGGGAATGCAGACGCAGGGACTGTGTTAACTCTGGATGCCAACGTGCCGGGGATTGACAGTACCGTGACGCTGACAGAACCAGCAACAGGCGGTGCAGACATTGAAAAGGAAGAGGATTTCCGTTTGCGTGGTTTGCTCGCGTATCAGAATCCCCCGCAAGGGGGGAGCGATACCGATTATCGCGGCTGGGCGCTGTCAGTTTCAGGCATCACTCGCGCGTGGATCCGACGCCGGGGAATGGGACCGGGAACTGTTGTGATTTATATTATGTGTGACGGTGAGGATACGACGAACCACGGATTTCCGGTTGGTACTGATGGCGTGTCATCGCTGGATGACTGGGGTGCAACAAAGGCCACCGGCGATCAGGGCAGAGTTGCCGATTACATTTACCCGCGCTCACCCGTCACCTCCCTGAATTACGTTTGCTCACCCGTCCCGGGTATTATTGATTTCGAGATCAGTGGTATCTCCAGTGTCGGGAGTGAAACGACAACTGCGATTGCGGATGCCATAGACAGCGTATTTTTTGAAAATGGTGACCCACTTGGCACCGGGAAAATTTATCTTTCCGATATTAACCGGGCTATTGGTGATGTCGCTGGCACTGCAGGTTTTATTCTGGTTTCGCCGTCAGCCAATATTGAGCCAGGAGTGGGGGAATTACCGGTACGAGGTGAGGTGAATTATACATGAGCCTCTTCACGACAGATGACTACCGTCAGGCACTGCAGGCACTAATCCCAAACGGGCGGGCATGGCCTCGTGACCCTGATACGGTTAAGGCTGCTGTTCTCAGGTCTCTGGCCGCCAGCTTCCAACGCAGTGACAATGATGCCCTGGGGATACTGAGCGGCGCTTTCCCGCAAACGGCAACAATCATGCTGCCAGAATGGGAAAAGGCCCTTGGGTTGCCTGATGATTGCTCGATCGGGGAAGTGGATACGATCGCCAAGCGTCAAAATGCTATCGTCTCAAAATTCATCAGCACTGGCGGCCAGTCGAAAAGTTACTTCATTGGTATAGCCAAGGCGCTCGGTTACAACATCACGATTAAAGAATATCGACAGGCCCGCGCTGGGCTATCGGTATGCGGGGATGGGCTAAATGGCGACGACTGGCCGTTTGTCTGGATGGTGGAAGGTGAGGAAACTAACATTTCCTATGCGCGTGTAGGGTTGGGCTATTGCGGAGATCCTCTACGTTCTTGGGGTAACCGGCAACTTGAATGTCGTTTGTCTGCTCTTTCCCCTTCTCATACATTGGTCAAGTTCGGGTATATCTATTTCGGTTTTAGTGATGAAGGGGTTTATGAAGTTACCCCTGAGTTTGCAACGATATTTGATATAGCATCGGGGAATATCTCTTTAAATTAAATCCTGAAGGTAAATATGAGAAAAGTTGGAAGTACAACAGATACCGCTGATGCTAATGGCGAATATACTAACGGTAATGTTGCTAATGGGGTATCGCCGACAATTATTAATGCCGAAATGCTTAACACATTTCAAAGGGAAATGGTTAACGTAGTCGAAGGGTTGGGATATGCACTAAACCCTGACGACGACTCGCAAATATTAAAGGCAATTGAAGATGTTACTACTGGCCGCCTAATTGATATAAAGGTTTTTTATGATAGTGGTACTTATACAAAATCAGAGGGAACAAAAAGTTTAGTAGTTGAAATAATTGCTGGCGGGGGAGGGTCTAAGTCTGTCACTGCAGATAGCTCATCTACTGGTGGGTCTCAGCCGGGATGTAGCGGGCAGTATAATAAATCGCGGTTTGATGCTAACGATGTTCCATCATCAGTAAGCGTCACTATAGGATCTGGTGGTACTCCTGGCAATGCCGGGGCGCAGTCATCATTTGGTAGCCTTGTTTCTGTAGCTGGTGGTAGCGCTGGAGCGAATGGAATGGCATCAGCTGGTGCGTTCATTTCTGGGAATGCCTACAGGTATACTGGATTAGTAAACACGTCAGAAGGTGTGGTGCTTGCCTCAAGTGGCGGGGAGGCGCAAACGCCACAAGTGATGCAGGTATCAGCGGGTACAGCTACCGGTTTTATAGCTTACCTATCACAATTTCCTGGCGGTCAGTTCGGGAGAGGCGCGGACGGTCGATATGCTGGAGCTAGCACGACTGTTAATGGATTGGCTGGGAATAAAGGAATTTGTATTGTCTACGAGTTTAGTTAATTAAATTTTACCTTACTTTAAGCGTTAGCGATTCATCATTTTCATTTATTAAATATCATTCAGTGTGATTGATATTGTAATTATTATGCCATCAGCAAGCAAATAACTGCTGGGTTGTTATTAACTACACGGTAGCTTAGCTCCTGCCTGGAATTTATATGCCTCAAAGATATAACACAGGAAATGAACGCCCATCTAATGCCATGAAAGATCTTAATGATAATGCACTGGCTTTTGATGACTACATGAATAGTGATAGCGATACATTTATTGATCGACTTGGAGAAGAAAAAGATTCCCTATCTGGATCTGTAAAAAAAATATCTACAGCCGCAGATGATGTTGTGGAGTCTGCGCGTCAGAACTTGATCCCCCTCAGTCGACAGTACATTTCAATTACAGATGTGCAGAAGGACATCGCTAATATCCCTGAGGGCTCCACCACGTATTACCGCAGCCCGGATGACAGCGCGCTGGCTATTGAGGTCATGAACGTATCCGGGACACTGCAGCCTACCGGGCGGAAAATGCCAGCGTACTCTTCTTTGCGCAGAGGCAACATTTTATTCGACGCATTTAATGAATATTCCTCAAGCCTTTTAACATTTGCTAACTGGGATTGGTATAAAGGCGCTACGCCAGCTTTTTCTACTACTGATGTTAATTTGCCGCTTCCAACACCTGTTATTCAAGCTTCTGGTGTAACATCGTTTGATAAATATTACGATGTGTCAAAACTACAGGTAAAACCAGGAGACACTTTAGCTTTCTCTGTTTTGGTATGGTTCGAGAACGCTGGAGGCAAGTTACAGATTTATTGGCTTGATTCAGCGGGAGCAACCATCACTACAGGGGAGGCCTCTCCTCTGGTTGCTGGCATATCCTCTCCGGTTGTGGTCATTGCTGTGCCATCTGGCGCATCATCCATACGAATTCGGGTGCAAAACACTGTGTCAGGGGCGTTCAAAATCGGCGCCTATGCCGCAGCTATTGGTGATGTTACTCCTGAATTCACAAGGTCTTTCCCTTCAAAAGCGTACCAGGAGGCATTGGGTACCCCTGATAACCTCGTGTACGACCCTTTTGGCGAGATGCTTTCCGTTCGTCCTAAGCAAGGACTTCCAGCAGGCGTGGTTGACGCCATGAGTTACGCTGGAACATTGATTCAGAACAGCGCAAATTCACCATGGGGTAAGACCGGGATCCAAAACGCGTCAGGAGTTGGTGCTGATCGTATTATTTCTCTCAGTTCGATGGGGGTTAAGCCGGGAGACACAATCACTGTCCGTCTGGCAGCATGGTTCGCATCAACGGGTGGCACGTTTCAGGTTTTCTGTCGTAATGCATCCGGAGCACTTTCTTCGGCAACTATTGCCGCATCAGCATCCGGCTTTAATGATGGAAGTACCACGCTGACAATACCAGCATCAACGACATACCTTACGCTTCGCGCATCAGGGGCTATGGTCAAGGAGCTGGTTGCCATAGGTGTAGCTTTCGGACGATCTCGCCCTGAGTTTATTTACGGTAGCCTTCCAGCAGAGTATTCAGGGTACCAGCGCCAGCAGATTAACCTGTGGCCAGATCCGTGGTATCGCCGGTATGAATGCGGAGAAACCAGAATTGACGGATGGGGTCCGGCACAGGTTGCCGGTGTGGCATTACCTACATATGTTGGCGATTATTCTGGCAGCCCATTTTTGCGAAAAAAATCCCTGATTATCCCAGTGGGTGGTGGTCAGACGGATATCAACATCTCTGCTAAGCGCCTGGGGCTTCGCGCAGGTGATTCACTGACGGTGGCGCTGGGAGTTATTTCATCTCAGGCTATTAATCTCGCAGCATATTTCCGGACGGCTAGCGGGACTGTTATTAGTGATACAAGTTCTCAGTTGTTCCAGTTCCCGTCGCAGCAGTATCAGACGCTGGTCAGGACAATTGCCATTACGCAGGAAATTGTGGATACGGCCGGATATCTGCAAATCCGCTTAATGAACGGGCAAACGGTAGGGGCTGCCGGGGTGTATGTCGTATCGCGGGGTTTGTTTGTCGGTAACGGCTCACCTGTACTGAGCGATGATACGTACCGGCAGGATGCCGACTTCAACACCTCCAGAACGTTCACGCTGAATCAGGATTCACTCAGGGAGACGCATAAGCGCCTGATGAACCGGAAACTGTCTCAGTCAGCAACACTGGTAACAGCGCACATTGGCGATAGCTGGACCCACCTGTGGAACCGCTGGAGTGGTATATTTGCCGGGAAAATGCAGGCTGACTACGGAAGTGCTGGTATTGGATATATCGGCTTTGGCTATCCGTCTGAGGCGGGTTTCGGGCAGTACAACGGCAATATACTTGGTCAGATAACTTTGACCAAAACAGGAACATGGACTCCGACATATGCGGCAGCACAGAGCGCAGATATTTGTAGCGTCTCGTCTTCTGATACCACCGCTACTTTCAGGGCGAACGGTATACCGGCAAATGCATCGTCAGTCCGCCTTTTTGCTAAACCGCAGGGGAGTGTTAAATACAGCACAGATGGTGGAGTTAACTGGACAACTATCGACCTGAGCACGTTCACTGACCTTGCGGTCGTCAGCCTCACGGTACCGTCAACAGCTTTCAATATCTGGTTCAGTCCGGTATCAGGAACCGTTGAACTGTACGGTCTGGATGTGCAGACCGCGACAGATGGTGTCCGGTCTCACAAGCTGGGTGCGACGGGGAGTTCTGCTCAACAATGGGCGGCGCAGGTTACCAGCGCAACATGGAAAGCAGCATTCACCGCGCTGGCCCCCAATCTGGTGACCATTCTGCATGGGACCAATGACCAGACATCATCCCGTGATCCATCCGCGTTTGCTGCCGATATTCAGACGATAATCACAGCAGTTCGCACTGCCTGCCCGTTGGCTGATGTCCTGGTGATCATGCCATGTGAAAACCAGAGGAATAACAATGTGGCAATGGCGGCGTATGCGTCTGTTGTACGGGATGTTTGTGCGCTAAACAGGGTGGCTTATCACAATCTCCAGATTGACTACGGAGACAAGCCATCTGATTACGCATCGACATCTCCACGCAACTGGTTCAATGCTGATGGAATCCATCCTGACCCTGCAACTGGAGGTGGGCTGCCGATTGTTTCTGCTGTTTTGAAGTTAATGTAAAACTCCTACATTGATCTTCCCTCACAACAATAATACTGTATGTTTGTACAGTATTATTGGGAGGGCAGATCATGCTTCGACAGTCAGACATCGCCGCGGCTTTCCGCGAGTCCATTTTGCGCAGTTCCAAGGGGTTCCAGTTCCTTCACACCCGCGACTTCGTTACTGCGCTTCGCCGGCGCGGCATCCACTTATCCGAGGTGGAGGCTAACGCCTGGATCGCACGCGAGCAGTCTTATTTCGTCGACAAAACGGCAGAGCACAGCGAAAACCGCCTGTGGATAATGGCAGAGATGGAACGAGAGCTGATTGTCGAGCGAACCAGAGCGGGTTTAGCCGCAGCGAGGGAGCAGGGGAGCAGGGGAGAGTCGGTGGCCGTCGCCGGGTAATGACTGAAGATGTGGTGGAGCAGTGCCGCAGAATGCTGGAGAACGGCGCTACCCGGCAGCAGGTAGCCGATGTGATAGGTGTAGACGTGAAAACAATCTACAAGTACCTCCCGGCGACTTGAAGACAAAGATTTCACTACTTTTCCTGATATGTTACGTTTGGCTTAATCAATTCATTCAGCTTTGAAAACAGTTTGGTTTGTTCGTGAACGGTAAGAAAACAATAAGTTTTGAGCAATTTTTAACTATTAACAGCAATCTTGTTTCCATCTCAGATACATGGGCTGACTTGTGGGCGTTAATTTTTCACACGGGTTTAAGCGCTGGAAGGCTGCTGAGTATTCGATATGATGATATTGATGGTGACTTGATACTGATACGAAAACAGGGTCACCTGAAGGAGCTACGTGTTAAATCAACCCCTCCAGTGGAGGCGATGATTGCTCGTAGAAGAGAACGCTATCCAGAAGATGTTTTTTTATTTCAGAGCCATTCTAACCGTGTGAAGTACCAACGCCGGCCGGTCACTATAATTGCTTTCAACGCCGCTTTACGTCGCGCCGCTAGATCATTACCAGACGTTAACGTAAGCAGTAGTAGCGCGAGAAACATACCGGACTAACCGCCTGTCCAGTCGAGTGTGTCCGATGTGACAGGCGTGGGGGTGAAGACTATTTACAAATATTTGCCAGTACAATACGGCGATAAAAAATCCCCTTGAGCAGGCACACTCAAGGGGAAAATACTACATAACATCATTGCTGTGTGCGTCTTCGCACACGCCTATCTTCCAAGAAGACGCCCAAAGCTTCCAGATATTTCTGGTCTGAGCAGTTAAAACATTGTGTCTGTGGCCTATGTGCTCGGAGGGGGTGAAGACGATTTATAAAGATTTCCCGGATAGCATACTGCATGAGGCTGGGTGAGGATTTGATGTAAAAACCCACCCGGCAGCCGTATACAAGACCTGCCGAGTAGGGTAACTGCAGGTGTTCATGCCGTACAGTCGGCGATGATTTTACTTATTAACTTTGTCTTTCTGCAACTTATCGAACTTATCATGCAGAGTTTTAGGAAATAACTCAGTGTAAACCTGCCATAAAATATTCAGTGAACGGTGGCCCGTGACCTGCGCAACCTCTTCAATACTGAACCCCGCTTCAAACAGACGACTTGCCCCCTCGCGGCGTAGGTCGTGATATCTCAGATCTTCAATGCCCAGCTCATCACGAACGCGCCGAAACATGTCAGTAATAGTTTTTTCGTTATAGGGGAATATTCTTTCATCATTTTTCGGCTGACGCTGCAAAATGGTCCAGGCATCCCCCAGTAACGGAACTGACATATGATTTCCTTCCTTTTTACGCGGATCCTTCCTGTCACGAACAATAACCGCCCGCTGACTCTCGCTTACGTCAGACCACTTGATGCGGCAAACCTCGCCAATACGCATACAGGTCAGGATTGAAAACATAAAGATTTTGTCAAAGGGGGCGCCAGAAAAAGTCCGTAAGGCCTTCCTCTCTAATGCCTCCAATATTCGGTTAATCTCTTCGGAGGTCGGGCGCCGGCTACGCTTTTGCGATGCGGAGATCAGCCCCATATTCCGCAGCCATTTTTTTGCATCAGCAAGCGGGGCTGGGTCGACCCTTATACTGAAAAGAGGCGCTGCTGATTCCAGGGCAACGCCAAGCTCAGTGATATCCTTTGAAATCGTTGATGGTGAGATCCCTTGTGCCTTCCTCATCTGGCAATGTGAAATGAAATCTGAAGGCTTAAGCTCGGCGAGTTTGACATCCGCGATAGGGGATCGTCCGAGGACGGCAATAGCGCTTTTTTTCGAGCGGCCAACCTTGATGTTGGGGTGCTGCTCGTACTTCTGAAGTAAATCTCCGACGGTCAGGATGGACGCTGGCGCGACTTCCTGCGCTTTATCAGGTATGCCATGCTCCTCGATATAGGCCACTCGTTTAGCACCCCACGATTTGGCGAGGGTGTTTTTTGAGAACGTTTGATTCTCCCTATGGACGTATTTCCCGTTCTTTTTCACTCCGACAGTGCAACGGTAGCGGGCCGTTCCGTCGCTACGGAGCCGTTTCTCTATGGTGAAGAACGCCATGTTTTCTCACTCCCTTGTTTTTATGGGGTGCTGTGTGGGGTGCTGATAATAATAAAACGGCAAAAAATAGGCAAAAACAATCCATAATTGTACTGTATGAAAAATAAGTAAAATTACATATTTAATTGAATGTATTGAATTTTAATTTTATGGGCGTTTTTTAGTATCCGAAGGATCGCCGGAGAATTTCAATCCTCAGCTCTACACCTCAGGCACCAGCGTGGACGCCAGCGCGGTACCTGTTTATAACCGGCTGGTTGATTTTAAGGTGGGCACCACCGAATTGCAGCCGAGTCTCGCGGAAAGCTGGGAGGTGAGCGATGACGGAAAAGTGTATACCTTCCATTTACGCAAAGGGGTGAAGTTTCAAAGTAATAAATATTTCACCCCCACCCGCGACTTTAATGCCGATGATGTGATTTTCTCCTTCATGCGGCAAAAAGATCCGCAGCATCCTTATCACAACGTCTCCGGCGGCAGCTACTCTAACTTTGAAAGCCTGGAGTTTGGCCAGTTAATTACCGCTATTGATAAGCCTGATGAGTATACGGTGCGCTTTACTTTGGCCCGCGCCGAAGCGCCGTTTGTGGCAGACCTGGCGTGGTATTTCGCCTCTGTTTTATCGGCGGAATATGCGGATGCGATGCTGAAGGCCGGTACCCCGCAGCGCGTCGATTCCGATCCGCTTGGCACCGGTCCCTTTAAGCTGGCGCAGTATCAGAAAGATTCGCGTATTCTTTATACCGCCTTCCCGGACTACTGGCAGGGGAAAGCAAAAATCGACCGTCTGGTTTTTAGCATTACCCCGGATGCTTCGGTGCGCTATGCCAAACTGGAAAAGAATGAATGCCAGGTGATGCCATTCCCTAATCCGGCCGATTTACCGAGGATGAAGGAAAATAAAAACATTCAATTACTGAATAAGGCCGGATTGAACACCGGGTTCCTTGCTTTTAATACGCAAAAACCCCCGCTGGACAATGTCAAAGTACGTCAGGCCCTGGCGATGGCGATTAATAAACCGGCGATTATTGAAGCGGTGTTCCACGGTACCGGTACGCAGGCGAAAAACCTGCTGCCGCCGGGCGTCTGGAGCGCGGACGCGGAGCTGAAAGATTATGACTTTGACCCGCAAAAAGCCAAAGCGCTGCTGCAGGAGGCGGGCATTAGCGGTCCGCTAACGATCGATCTGTGGGCGATGCCGGTGCAGCGTCCTTATAACCCTAACGCCAAACGGATGGCCGAGATGATTCAGGCCGACTGGGCCAAAATCGGCGTGCAGACTAAAATCACCACCTATGAATGGGGTGAATATCTGAAGCGGGTAAAAGATGGCGAACATCAGGCGGCGCTGATGGGCTGGACCACGGCGACCGGCGATCCCGACAACTTCTTCGGGCCGCTATTTACCTGTCAGTCGGCCAACGGCGGTTCGAACTCGGCGAAATGGTGCTATCAGCCGTTTGATAAAATTATTGCCGAGGCAAAATCGATTACCGATCGTCCAAAACGCGAAGCGCTGTATAAACAGGCGCAGCAGATGATGCATGACCAAATGCCGGCGGTGATGATTGCCCACTCGACTATTTTTGAACCGGTGCGTAAAGACGTTTCTGACTATGAAATTGATCCTTTTGGCAAGCATATTTTCTATCAGGTCGATATAAAATAAACAGCAAATGTAAATCCGCCCTTCGTGGCGGATTTATTTTCTCAAAGGTTTGACGTTCCCTTTTTTTGTCACAAAACTTATCCTGGTATTTTGCTATAAATCGCGCCGACAACTGCATTTACAGGGATTCACTCATGCGTACTCATTTCATTTTTAAAGTGGCAGCACTTGCTGGTCTGTTGGCTCTTACGGGCTGCGCCTCAAAAATTGCCGCGCCGGAAAAATATTCTGGTTTCTTAAAAGACTATTCAAACTTAAAAGAAACGACGTCAGCGTCTGGTAAAGCAGAACTGCGCTGGATCTCTGCGGATTACAATCCGCAAAACTACGACAGTATTGTCTATAACCCGATCACCTATTATCCGGTGCCTAAACCGTCTACTCAGGTCGGGGAAAAGGCGCTGCGCGATATTCTTAATTACACCAACCAGCAGATGAAACAGGCGATTGCCGAGCGTAAACCGCTGGTGGCGAAACCCGGACCGCGCAGTCTGATTTTCCGCGGCGCCATCACCGGCGTGGATTCCAGCAAAGAAGGCCTGCAGTTCTATGAAGTGGTTCCGGTCGCCATGGTGGTGGCAGGTACAGAGATGGCAACCGGGCATCGTACAATGGATACCAACCTCTACTTCGAAGGTGAACTGATTGACCCGGCGACCAACAAACCGGTGGTCAAAGTCGTGCGCAAAGGCGAGGGGAAATCACTGGCTAACGAAAGTACGCCGATGACCATTGATACTCTGAAGCAGGTGATTGATGACATGGCGATCGATGCCGTAAAATTTGACCCGACGCAGAAATAAGCCCGCAACAACGAAAGGCGCCCTTCGGGAGGGCACCTTTTTTATGCCGACAGGCAGAGATTAAGCCAGTCTGCGGCGCAGGAACCACTGCTCGGGACGGGCAAACATCACCAGGTTCCCCACCAGAATCAGCGCCAGCCCGATAACCGCGTTACTGTGCCAGACGTAGCCTTCGTAAAAGGTCGAAATCGTCAGGGCCACCAGCGGGAACAGCAGGGTACTGTAGGCGGCTTTGCCGGCGCCAATCCGGCCAACCAGCGTAAAGTAAGCGCCGAACGCAATCACCGATCCGAACAGCGCCAGGTACAGCAGCGCCCCCATATAGCTCAGCGTCCACTGGGGGGTGAAATCATCGCCGCGCACCAGAGCGATAGCCCCCATCACCAGAGTGCCGTAGAGCATCGCCCAGCTGTTGGTAGTCAGGGTTTCCAGCCCACGGCGCTGGTGGCGCATACTGAGCATGTTGCCGAGAGAAAAACCGTAGGTTCCCAGCGCGCTGAGACCAATTCCCCACAGCAAGGATGCGTTGAGCCCGTTACTGAGCAGATCGTCCCAGAACAGCGTGATAATCCCCACAAGGCCGAGCGCGGCGGCTAGCCAGAAACGCGCGGGCGGCTGCTGGCGGAAGAAAATAAACCCGTTGATGGCGTTAAACAGGACCGCCATGGAAAAAATAACCGATTCAAGACCGGTGTTGATGTGTGCGGCGGCGGTATAAAAGCACCAGAAGTTGAAACAGAAGACGCAGCAGCCCTGTAGTACACAGAACAGATGATCGCGCAGCGCCAGCGGGCGCAGACGACGGGTTGCCAGCAGAATCGCCAGCATCGTGACGCTGGCTACCGCAAACCGCCAGAAAATGGAGACCGGCGCGGAGACCGGCCCCTGTTGTAAAAAGATGGCAATCCATGTCGTTCCCCAGATAACGACCACCAGCCCGTACAGTATTGCGTTCAAAATATTTCTCCCATAAACACTCCAGGGAGGCAGTGTGGCGGTTTTTGCGCGCCGCCGCTGTCATCCTTGCGGGTTGGACTTGCAAATTCTTGCGCTTATTTTTATCGAATGGCTGGAGAGATCTGGTATCCGCTGCCGACTCTTCATAGACTAGAGGTTTACGAAATCAGATGTGTGAAGGCCATGGCTTACGGGACGTTCGAAACATTACGCCGACAAAAAGCCGTCCTGCGGGAGACGGTGGAGCTTAACTCCGGTATTCAACTGGCGGCGTGGTATAACAATCGCGATACGGTTACGGTGCGCAGCGACCATCATACGCTGAGCCTGTACGTTGCCGATGGTTACGAAAGTTATCAGAAAACGCCGCAGGGCTGGAAAAACGGCGGCGGCCCGGATCGTTTTTGCCTGATGCCAAAAGGAGCCGAGAGCACCTGGGATATTCGCGGCGACCTCTCGTTCGTGCATCTGTACTGTACCGATGACCATTTGCGTCGGGTTGGCGAGCAGATCTGGGACCGCAGCCCGGCGTCGTTCAGTCTGCAGGAACAGACCTTTTCCCGGGATGATAAAATTACCGCCGTCTATCGCCAGTTTCTTCTCGATTACGACTGGCAGCAGCAGGCCAACCAGCTGACCTTAAGCTCCGCCAGCACGCTGCTGCTGACCCATCTTATTCAGCACTATTCGAACGTTCAGTGGCGGTTGCCCACGGTCTCCGGCGGCCTGGCGCCGCACGTCCTGCGTAATCTGCTGGCGTGGGTTGAGGAGAATCTGGATCAGCCGCTGACGCTGGCCGATCTGGCGCAGGAGGCGGCGCTCAGCGAATATCACTTCGCGCGGATGTTCCGGCAGTCAATGAACATGGCGCCGCACCAGTATGTGATGCAGCGGCGGATGGTTAAGGCGCAGGAGCTCATCTGCCGCAGCGCCCGGCCGTTGACCGATATCGCGATGGCCTGCGGTTTCAGCTCCGCCAGCCATTTCAGTAACCGGGTGAAAAGCGCCACCGGTCTGACGCCGTCGCAGTTACGTGCGGCGCAGCGCTGACAGCAGGGCGAAACTCGCGCCGCCGAGCGCCAGCCCCCAGAAGGCCGAGCCGATCCCCGCCAAAGTCACGCCGCTGGCGGTGACCAGAAACGTCACCCCCGCCGCATCGCGTTCATTCTCCTGATTCAGCGCCTGAAACAGACTCCCGCCAAGCGTCCCGAGCAGCGCCAGCCCGGCCAGCATCTGAATCCACGCCGTCGGCAGGGCAGACATCAACGAGGTAATCGAACCGCCGAACAGGCCGGCCAGCAGATAAAAACAGCCCGCGGCGGCGGCGGCCAGCCAGCGTCGCTGCGGATCGGGATGGGCCTCCGGACTTTGGCAGATGGCGGCGGTAATGGCGGCAATACAGATGGAGTAGACGCCAAAAGGCGACAGGATCAGCGCCAGGCCGGCGGTGGCGACAATCAGCGGCGACACGGGTACCCGATAGCCGGAAGCCTGCATCGTGGCGAAACCGGGGGCGTTTTGCGAAGCCATGGTGACCAGGAAGAACGGCACCCCGACGCTGAGGAGCAGCGAAGGGGTAAACTGCGGCGCGGTATATTCCGGGGCGACAAAAGCGAGGCTGATGTGGCTCCCGGTGACGTCGCCGGAGAACACGGCGATAACGCCGCCGACCAGCAGCGCCGCGACCACCGCAAAGCGCGGGTACAGCGCTTTACACAGCAGCCAGGCTGCCAGCATGCCGCCACACAGCAGAAGATGGTCTTCAAGGGTGGCGAAGGCCTGCAGACCGAAGCGCAGTAAAATCCCTGCCAGCATGGCGGCGGCGAGCGAGTGGGGGATAATTTTCATCAGCCGGGCAAAAAGGCCGGTCAGCCCGCATAGCACCATCAGGCCATTCGCAAAGATAAACACGCCGACCGCCTGGTTCAACGTCACCCCCTGTAATCCGCTGACCAGTAGCGCCGCGCCGGGGGTTGACCAGGCGGTGAGGATCGGCACTTTGCGCCATAGCGTGAGGGCCAGCGTACTGACCCCCATCCCGAGGCCGAGGGCCGTCATCCAGCCAGCGATCTGACTCGCGCTGGCCCCTGCGCTGGCGGCGGCCTGCCAGATAATGGCGGCCGAGCTGGCGTAGCCCACCAGGACGGCGATAAACCCGGCGAGTAGCGTCGGCAGCGGGAGTGAGAACGAGCGCATAGTGACCTCTTGTGCGTTATAACATCCGGCAAAATGTAGCATTGTGCGCTATAACGCACAATGATCTTTTCCCTCTTTTCATGCCGTCGTCATCGCCGTCGCGGACGCGCCAGGCGCGTTTCCCGACGAAACTTCCTGTAGAATCATACCAATGCGCGTATAATTTCTGCTGAGCATATCAGGAGGTGGAATGAATATTGCGCAACATCTGGCGACGACCCTGAAAACGCTGCGTCAACAGCGGGGCTGGAGTCTGTCGCGACTGGCGGAAGAGACCGGGGTGTCAAAAGCGATGCTCGGGCAGGTTGAGCGAAATGAATCCAGCCCGACGGTAGCGACCTTGTGGAAAATCGCCACCGGTCTGAACGTGCCGTTCTCGGCGTTTATCGTGGCCGATGAATCGACGGCGCCGACCGCCTTTGACCCGCAGCAGCAGGCGATGGTGGTGACACCCCTTTTCCCGTGGGACCCGGAGCTGCGTTTTGACCACTTCTCGATTACGCTCGCCCCCGGGGCGCTCAGCGAATCCACGCCGCACGAGAAAGGGGTAATTGAACATGTGGTGGTGATCGGCGGCGTGCTGGATTTGTGTCTGCAGGGGGAGTGGCAGACGCTAACGAGCGGAGAAGGGCGGCGGTTTGCCGGCGATCTGGCGCATGCTTATCGTAACAGCGGCGCGCAAACGGCCCATTTTCACTCGCTGATTCATTATCCCAAAGAAAAAGCCGCGGGTATTTAACCTGCGGCCAATCAAATGATTAATGTAACCACTCACAACGTGACGAGGAAAATCCGGAATACGTGATGACTGTAACCGTAGACGTTTTGCGAAGGAAATACCTTTTCCTTCAATGCTTTGCTGGAAACTGAAAATTCACCTTTTCCGCGTGATGGAAAATGATTTCGTCTCTGCCCACTTCTGACTACAATAGCCGCCATTTCGACCCCCTATAACGGATAACGACGAGCGTATGCGCCTGCACAACCATCATCTTGAACTTCTTAGCCCCGCCCGCGATGTCGGGATCGCCCGTGAAGCGATTTTACACGGCGCAGACGCGGTTTATATCGGCGGGCCGGGTTTCGGCGCACGCCACAACGCCAGCAACAGCCTCAGCGATATCGCCGGGCTGGTGCCTTTCGCCCATCGCTACGGCGCGAAAATCTTTGTGACGCTGAATACGATCCTGCACGATGATGAGCTGGAACCGGCGCAGCGACTGATTACCGACCTGTATGAAACCGGCGTTGATGCGCTGATCGTGCAGGATATGGGGGTGATGGAGCTGGATATTCCGCCTATTGAACTCCACGCCAGCACCCAGTGTGACATCCGCAGCGTCGAGAAGGCAAAATTCCTCTCCGACGTCGGTTTCAGCCAAATCGTGCTGGCGCGCGAGCTGAACCTGCAGCAGATTAAAGCGATTTACGACAACACCGACGCGACAATCGAGTTCTTTATTCACGGCGCTCTGTGCGTGGCCTATTCCGGGCAGTGCAATATCTCCCATGCCCAGACCGGGCGCAGCGCCAACCGCGGCGACTGCTCCCAGGCGTGCCGTTTACCGTATACCCTGAAAGATGATCAGGGTCGCGTGGTAGCCTATGAGAAACACCTCCTGTCGATGAAAGACAACGATCAGACCGCCAACCTGGCCCAGTTGATCGATGCCGGCGTGCGCTCCTTCAAAATTGAAGGGCGCTACAAAGATATGAGCTACGTGAAAAACATTACCGCGCACTATCGTCAGATGCTCGACGCGATTATTGAAGATCGCGGCGATCTGATGCGTTCGTCCGCCGGACGCACCGAACACTTTTTCGTTCCCTCCACCGACAAAACCTTCCATCGCGGCAGCACAGACTACTTTGTTAATGCGCGCAAAGGTGACATCGGCGCATTTGATTCGCCGAAATTTATCGGCCTGCCGGTGGGTGAAGTGCTGAAAGTGGCGAAAGACCACCTCGATGTTGAAGTGAGCGAAGCGCTGACCAACGGCGATGGCCTCAACGTGATGATTAAGCGCGAAATCGTCGGTTTCCGCGCCAACACGGTGGAAAAAACCGGCGAAAATCGCTATCGCGTCTGGCCGAACGAGATGCCGGCAGATCTGCATAAAGTCCGGCCGCGCCAGGTGCTGAACCGTAACCTCGACCATAACTGGCAGCAGGCTTTGCAAAAAACCTCCAGCGAGCGGCGAATTGCGGTGGATATCGACCTCAGCGGCTGGCAGGAGCAGCTGGTGCTGACGATGACCTGCGAAGATGGCGTCAGCGTCACCCACACCCTGGACGGCGAGTTTGCCGAAGCGACCCAGGCGGAGAAAGCGCTGGCGAACCTGCGGGACGGCGTGGCGAAGCTGGGACAGACGATCTATTTTGCCCGCGATGTGCAGATCAATCTCCCCGGCGCGCTGTTTGTGCCGAATAGCCTGCTGAACCAGCTGCGTCGGGAAACGGTAGAACGACTGGACGATGCGCGGGTGAAAGCCGCGCCGCGCGGCCAGCGCAAAGCGGTTTCCGTCCCGCCGCCGGTTTACCCGGAAACCCATCTGTCGTTCCTTGCCAACGTCTATAACCATAAGGCGCGTGCGTTTTACCAGCGCTATGGCGTGAAGCTGATCGATGCGGCCTATGAAGCGCATCAAGAGAAGGGCGACGTGCCGGTGATGATCACGAAACACTGTCTGCGTTTTGCCTTCAATTTATGCCCGAAGCAGGCCAAGGGATCGATTAAGAGCTGGAAAGCGACGCCAATGCAGCTCATTCACGGGGATGAAGTGCTGACGCTGAAATTCGACTGCCGTCCGTGCGAAATGCACGTTATCGGCAAAATGAAAAATCATATTTTGAAAATGCCGCTTCCGGGGAGCGTGGTTGCTTCGGTCAGCCCGGATGAGCTGTTGAAAACCCTGCCGAAGCGTAAAGGCGTCTGATCGACGGCAGACGCTACTGGCGGAAGTGCATTTTCGGTTTGCGCGCATTCTGCCAGTGGTGACGTTCGCGCAGATCGGCGGCGGCCTCGTCCCGCTGGCTGCGCAGTTCATCACTGTCGGCCTCGTGCAGCAGCTGCTGTTCGAGGCTTTGTACCGGGAAGTATTCATGTCCTTGTTTGCGGGCCAGCAGATGGCCGGAAAATAACGCACACATCAGCACGAATGCCGAAACGCATCTCCTGAGCATATCGATTTCCAGTGACAGACGAGTGGGGCTACTATGCTCTGAATTTCTTGAGCTTTATTATTGGGTTATCAAAGAAGAGCAAAGTCTGCGTCAGCCTTTCCTGACGAAAGGCGAAAAAAAGCCCGGCGCGATACACGCGTCGGGCCGAAGAGTGATTATTTTTTCGGCGGCAATGGATTGCCGTTGTGCTGGCCGTCTTTCGACGGCTGTTTGTTGCCCTGCGCGGACGGCTTGCCTTTCGGCGGCTGTTTGCCGTTATGCGATGCGCCCTGTGCTGGCCGTTTACCGCTGTGCTGCTGCCGGTTCTTATCGTGGCCGTTATGCTGCTGGCCTGCGACCGCTTTCCCCGGAGGCGGCGGGGGATTATCGGCGGCAAACGCCAGGGAAGAGAGCGCAAACGACATCGCTGCGGATAACAAGACACTCTTTTTCATTACTACATCCTATATTTTTTATGTGCCTTGAGATTTCAGCAAATAAAAATGGAGAGACAATGGAGTTCTTGCTAATCAGCGTAATCCGCAGCGCCGGGGATTAAACTTTCAGCCCGGCCGCGGTCATTAAAAAACGAAAGAGCATACTGACTGCCCCCAGCGCCAGCACGCTGGTGCCCCACAGCGCGACCATCCATAATAGTTGCTTCAGTCGTGACTGATTCATCAATGATACCCCTCGCCATGTTGGACTTTGCCGCGAAACACGTAATAGCTCCAGAAGGTATAGCCGAGGATCACCGGAATAATCAGCAGGGCGCCTACCAGCATGAAACCCTGGCTCTGCGGCGGCGCGGCGGCCTGCCACAGCGTAATGCCCGGCGGGATAATATGCGGCCAGATACTGATCCCCAGACCGCTGAAGCCGAGAAACACCAGCCCCAGCGTCAGAATAAAGGGCAGCGCATGGCGATCAGGGTTGCGCAGATCCCGCCACAGCCAGGCGCCGAGCGCCACAACCAGCAGGGGAACCGGCAGCAGGAAAAAGAGGTTCGGCAGCGTGAACCAACGGGCGGCAATGGCCGGCTGCGCCAGCGGTGTCCACAGGCTAATGACGGCGATGGCGATCAGCAGCGCCAGTAGCAGCGTTCGCGAGGTATGGCGCATTTTGTCCTGCAGCGGATTTTCGCTTCTCATGACCAGCCAGGTGGCGCCCAGCAGCGCATAGGCAATGGTCAATCCCAGACCGCAGAACAGGGTGAACGGCGTCAGCCAGTCGAGCATTCCGCCGCTGAACGCGCGACCGCTTACCGAAAAGCCATTGATGACCGCCCCGACAACCACGCCCTGAGAAAAGGTGGCCAGCAGCGAGCCGCCGAGAAATGCGCGATCCCAGAACGGGCGGTGTGACGGCGTTGCCTGGAAGCGAAACTCAAACGCCACGCCGCGAAAAATCAGGCCGATTAGCATTAACGTCAGCGGGATCGCCAGCGCATCGATAATCACCGCGTAGGCGAGGGGAAACGCGCCGAACAGCCCGGCGCCGCCAAGCACCAGCCAGGTTTCGTTGCCGTCCCAGACCGGCGCTACGCTGTTCACCATGACGTCGCGGTCTTCAGCATCGCGGGTGGCCGAGAACAAAATGCCGATCCCTAAATCGAAGCCATCCATCACGATGTACATCAGGGTGGCGAAGACGATAATGACGAACCAGATAACTGAAAGATCGATCCCCATTAGCGGGACTCCTTATGCTGAAAACCTTCCGTTGCCGCGGAGAGCGGGCGGGCCGGGGTACCGGAGAGCGGTGGATTGAAGGTCTGCGGGCCTTTGCGGATCAGGCGCAGCATATAGCTGTAGCCGACGCCAAATACCGAGCTATAGACGACGAAAAAGGTCAGCAGACTGAGAGTCATATGCAGGTCGCCATGGGCGGAGACGGCATCAGCAGTGCGCTGTACGCCATACACCACCCAGGGCTGACGGCCGACTTCGGTGGTGACCCAGCCTGCGAGAATGGCAATCAGCCCGGAAGGGCCCATCCACAGGGCAAAGCGCAGGAAGGGCTTCGACTGATACAGACGCTGGCGGTAGCGCAGCCACAGCGCCAGCGCCCCAAGCAGGATCATCAGCATGCCGAGTCCGGCCATCAGGCGAAATGACCAGAAGACAATGGTCGAGTTGGGGCGGTCTTGCGGCGCGAACTCTTTCAGGGCGGGCACCTGTTTGTCCAGACTATGCGTCAGGATCAGGCTACCGAGTGCCGGGATTTCAAGTCCGTAGCGGGTGCGCTCCTGCGCCATATCCGGCCAGCCGAACAGCAGCAGGGGCGTCGGTTCCCCCGGCCGGTTTTCCCAGTGTCCCTCGATGGCGGCAATTTTTGCCGGCTGATGTTTCAGGGTGTTCAGGCCGTGCATATCGCCAATCATCGCCTGGATGGGGGCAACGATAAGCGTCATCCACAGTGCCATTGAAAACATGGCGCGAATCGCCGGCGTGTTGTGACCGCGCAGCAGATGCCACGCTGCCGAGGCCCCGACGAACAGCGCGCTGCTGAGAAAAGCCGCCACCGTCATATGAAGCAGACGATACGGGAACGACGGGTTGAAGATAACCGCGAACCAGTCGACGGGAACCACCTGGCCGTTAACGATTTCGAACCCCTGCGGCGTCTGCATCCAGCTGTTGGAGGCGAGGATCCAGAAGGTCGAGATGATGGTCCCCAGCGCGACCATACAGGTGGCGAAAAAGTGCATGCCGGGACCGACGCGGTTCCAGCCAAAGAGCATGACCCCAAGGAACCCCGCCTCAAGGAAGAAGGCGGTCAGGACTTCATAAGTCAGCAGCGGGCCGGTAATACTGCCGGCAAACTCGGAAAAACCGCTCCAGTTTGTGCCGAACTGGTAGGCCATCACCAGACCGGAGACGACGCCCATGCCGAAGTTAACGGCGAAAATCTTTGACCAGAAGTGGTAAAGCGAGCGCCAGACAGGATTTTTTGTCTTCAGCCACAACCCTTCCAGTACCGCCAGATAGCTGGCCAGGCCGATGGTAATGGCAGGAAAGATAATGTGAAATGAGACGGTAAAGGCGAATTGAATTCGCGCCAGGTGGAATGCATCAAGACCGAACATGCAGAACTCCGCAAGAAAATTGATTCAGCGCAATTCTAGGCGGCGAGAGTTTCGGGTTGCAGAGGCAGAAAGGCTATTTTTTGTGATAACAGTTGCCTGACTGTTATGGCTTTTATCGCGGGAGCCAGCCTGTCGACGCGCTGATGATGATCCCCGAGCGGCTTGTTTCTGCGGCCGGTCGGCCCGCAGGCAGGAGATAAAAGCGCGCCGCGTTGCGCATGGGCAAATCCGCGGCGCGAAAAGCCTTAAAAGGCCTGTTGATAAAGCCGCAGCGCATCCTCCTCGTTGACCGTCACCGGGTTATTCACCAACAGCCGGGTTTGCTGCATGGCATCCCGGGCGAGCAGCGGCAGTTGAGCTTGATCTACCCCGACATCTCGCAAGCGCTGCGGTGCGCCGCTGGCAACGATAAGACGGGTCATTTCGGCGATGAATGCCGCGCTATCCCGTTGCACATCGCCGCAGGTCTGCAGCCCGATAGCCGCCGCAAGTTCTGCATACAGCGCCCCCGCCACGGGGGCATTGAAATGCAAAACGGGGATCAGCATCAGGGCGTTTGAGAGACCGTGGGGCACGTGATAGCGCCCGCCGAGTGGGTAAGCGAGCGCATGAACGGCCGCCACCGGCGCGTTGGCAAAGGCCTGACCGGCCAGCATCGCCCCGAGCAGCACTCCCTCGCGCGCCTCGCGATCTTGCCCGTGGCGACAGGCGTTGAGCAGATGACGAGTCATCAACCGCAGCGCTTCGCGGGCCAGCGCATCCGATAGCGGATTTTTTTGATGGGCGCTGGTGTAGGCTTCGATAGCATGGACCATGGCGTCAATTGCGGCAGCCGCGGTATGCACCGGAGGCAAACCGAGCGTCAGGTGGGCATCCAGCAGCACCACATCGCAATACAGCTGCGGGGCCACCACGCCCATTTTGCTGTTTTCACCGGTGGTGAGAATCGCGATGTTGGTTACTTCGGAGCCGGTTCCGGCGGTCGTCGGGATTTGCATCAGCGGCAGACGCGTCCCTTCGACCTTATCCATGCCGTACATCGCGTCGAGCGGCTGCTGCGACGGCGCGAGCACGGCGGCCATTTTCGCCACATCCAGCGAGGAGCCGCCGCCGATCCCAATGACCATATCGCAGCGTGCCTCACGGGCCTGTTCCGCCGCGCGCACGGCCAAATCGGCGGGCGGGTCGGCGACGACCCGGTCGAATCGGGTTAGCGTATAGCCGCTGCGGCACAAGGCGTCTTCCACCGGTGCCAGCACGCCGGCGCTCACCAGCCCGGGATCGGTGACCAGTAAGATTCGCCGGGCCTGAAAGTAGCGCCGGACGATATCGCCCAGCCGTGCCGCGCCTTGCCATTCGACGAGTACGGTCCCGACGGTGGTGAAGGTGAAGGCCTTTCCTGATGGGGGCATACTGACTCCTTATCTGTCGTTGTCCGTCTGCGGAATTAAAAAGCTCTGCACCTCTTTTTTATCCAGCAACGGGGCAATCACTTCGAGGCCCAGGTGCTGAAAATGCGGGGTTGCCCGGTGCGCATCGAGCCCACCTGCGTGACGATAGCGCTCGAGGATCACAAAGTGGCGACGATCTTCCAGGGACTGAAAGAAGGCATAGGAGAGATTGTCCGTCTCCTGACGGGTGGCTGCGGCGAGGGCGTGCAATGCGGTTGCCACGTTCTCAACCTCATCCGGACGCGTGTAGTAGTGGGCGATGACCTGTAGCTGCTGATTTCCCATAGAGAGCTCCGCGTTATTGCGATGAAAGGGGCAGATTCCACAGCGCACTGTCGCTGCTGGAGACTGCCGTCGCGCCGCTGGCAAGCGCCGCGCGGATTTGCGCTTCGTTACTGACAAATCCGGATGCGACAATTGGCGGCAGGCGCTGGCGATCGGCCTGCGGCAGCATGGCGAGCATCGGGGCCGGCATCAGCTGCACATAATCGGGCTCGCTCTGCTCCAGCGCATGCAGACTGCGCAGCCAGGTCGAACGGTCGGTGACAAAGATCTTTTGCATCGTCACCAGCCCGCTTTTTTTGGCCCGCTGCACGGTCTGCAGACGCGTGGAGAGCAGCCCCATGGCGCCGGTTTCGGCAATATAGTCGATCCCGCCTTTATCCTGCGACAGGCCGTTGCAGCTGTCGATATTGACGATCACATACTTGTCTGCCTTCGCCAGCAGGGTAATCACCGGCTGAAGTTTAATCAGATCGATATTGGCAATAATGCAGACCTGCGCCCGGCTGGTGAGCGCCACTTTTAACTGGTCGATGCCGTAGATCGCCATAATCATCGGGTGGCACGCCAGCTGCGTGCCGAGGTTTTTGATCATTGTTGACCTGCCGGGCGCGAAACGTATTCATCGCTCAACCCCAGTTTCCCCGGATTGAGAATACGGTGTGGATCGAGTGCGGCTTTGATCTCCGCCATCACCTTCAGGGTTTCACCTAAGGCGGCCTGCATATAAGGCGAACGCAATAAACCTACTCCATGATGATGGCTGAGAGACGCGTTGTGGCGAATCAGCACCGCGTTTGCCGCATCCCAGGCAGCGCGATACCAGGCCGCTCGCTCCTTAACGGCGACATCTCCGCGCAGCGAAAAGTAGAGACAGGCGCCATCGACGTAGGCGTGAGACTGATGGGCGGAGCCGGCGAGGGTACCCGGGACGGCGTTAATGGCGGCGACGACCTCCTCATAGATAGCGGCCAGATCGCGCCAGCGGCCAACCATCTCCAGGGTATCGGCCACCAGGCCTGGGCTGCGGGCAAAGCCTTCGGCGCTCTTCCCGGTGAGATAGCGGGTATCCAGCCAACGCTCAAATATCGGATCGCTCTCCAGCGGCTGTCCCTGGCATTGCTCACAGACGCGCGCCGAGATGGCCAACACCGCGTCCACCAGCTCCTTTTCACCCTCATCGGCAATCAACAGAACGTTGGTCTCCGGTAAGGAGAACTGCACGCCGCTTTCGAGATTATCGTACAGCCGCAGGGCGGCGGGGGTTGCGCCATGCTGGAGGATCTGTCGGCAGGCTTCGAGGCCGTCGGCAAAGCTGGCGAAACCCCAGGCGATGGCGCGACCATACTCCGGCAGGCGATGCAGTTTCAGGCGTACGCGCACAATGACGCCCAGCGTACCTTCAGAGCCGATAAACAGCTGCTGAATGTCCGGTCCGGTGGCGCTGCGCGGCGCACCGCCGACGGTAATTAAGCGCCCGTCAGCCAGCACCACATCCATGCCGTATACCATATCCTCAATTTTCCCGTAGCGGGTCGACAGTTGACCGGCGCCGCGACAGGCGACCCAGCCGCCCACCGTGCTGATGCCAAACGAAGAGGGCCAGTGGCCCATCGTCATGCCGTACTCCTGCTGAATGGTTTGCTCGAAGATATCGCCAAACATCCCGGCTTCTACCTCTACAATCTGGCTGTCCGGGTCAAAGCTCAGCAGCTGGTTGAGATCACAAACGTCGAGCACAATGCCGCCGCGTACCGGCAACGCGGCGCCGGTGACGTTGCTGCGTCCGGCGGAAACCGTTAGCGGCAGATGGTAGCGATGGGCGATGCTGACCACCTCCTGAACCTGTTCGACGCGGGAGACGCGGACGATAACCGCAATGGGGGTTGCCGGGTTGCCATCGGTCTCGGCGATCATCGAGCCGGCCCACCAGTCGCGGGTCCAGCTCACGACATCATGACGGGCGGTGAGCACCTCGTTGGCTACGCTGCGCAGCTGGTCTACCACGCTGTCACTCACGGTGACAGGGTCACGTTGCATACCGTCCCCGCAGCCCTCGGCCTGGCTTTGTGCGGCCCAACCCGGTGGCGTGTGGACGCCGACAAGATAATTACCGCGGTTATAACCACGTTTAATCGCTTCTTTACTGATCATTCTGCGCTCCCCATAAGGATGGATTTTTCATGTTTAACGGCGGCCCGGTAGGCGGCAATTTGCTGCGCAACGACTGCCGGGGCCAGGTTGAGTTCCTGCTGTAAGAGTTCGCCGACGCGGTCGGCGGCGGTCGCCGAGGCATCCCGCGCCATCAGCCGGGCGCGTAAACGACGTGACAAAATGTCGTCGACGCTGCCGGCCAGCTCATGACGAATGGCGTAAATCACTTCGGCTTCGGTGTAGGGCAGACCGGCAATAATCGGCGTCTCTAACGCCGGGTTGGCGTGGATGAGGTCGCTGACAAAATGGGCTTCGGCGCCATAACGCTCGCCGAGGTGGGCGGAGAGCCCGCCGGAAGCGAGAATTGCCTGCGGATCGTAGCCGGCGGCGCCAAGTAAAAAGGCGCTTTTGGTGGAACAGGCGCGTTTGCGCCCCAGCAGTTTCGCGGCCACATCGACGGTCTGTTCCGCCATATGCCGGGATGTGGTCAGTTTGCCGCCGACAATCGTAATCAGGCCATCCGGCGCGACATCAATTTCGTGATTGCGTTTCAGCTCTACGGTTTTTCCGCCGGGGCTGCCTATCAGCGGGCGGCAGCCGGCAATACTGCCGACCACATCCTGCGCGGTGAGCTGGGTTTTGAGCGCGGAATTGGCTCCATCCAGCAGAAAATCCAGCTCTTCCCGGGTGCAGCACACATCGTCCAGATCACCGTGATAATCTTCATCGGTGGTGCCCAGATAGGAGACATTGCCCCAGCGGGTAATCGTCGCGCGGCGTTTGCGCCCGGCGACGGGGATGGTGACCGTGCAGTCATTGCGAATTTTGAGCCACGGAATCGCGACATGGACGCCTTTTGCCGGGCGGATTTGTAGCGCCGACGGGGCGCCTTTTTTCTGCCCATTCCAGTCGCGCAGCCACACGCCGGTGGCCATGATCACCACCCGGGCTTTGACCGCGATCTCGCGATCGTCGGCCCGGACCCGCGCGCCGTTCACTTTGCCATGACCATCGCGAGTCGTGTCGATCGCCTGGGCATGGTTCACCACCGCCGCCCCGTGAAATGCGGCGGTACGTACCAGGGCCAGCGTCAGCCGGGCGTCATCGACTCTGGCGTCAAAGTACATAAAGCCGCCGGAAAGCTGCTCTTCATTCAGCGTCGGACAGTGGGAGAGCACCTCCGCCGGCGTGAGTTTCTGGTGCAGAATGCCTTCTCGCCAGCCGCCGGCCAGATCGTAAGTCCACAGCAGGCTCTCAAAGGCGGAGGCCATGCGTTTGTCGAAAATGCCGTTTTTATCCAGCACCGGAAACATAAACGGCAGGCGCTGTACCAGATGGCGGGCATTGCGGCGTAGACGCTGACGCTCAAGCAGCGAGTGGCGCACCAGCCCTAAATTCCCCTGTTCGATATAGCGCAGGCCGCCGTGGACCATTTTTGATGATTTGGACGAGGTGCCGGAGGCAAAGTCGTTCTTTTCCACCAGCGCCACGCGGTAGCCGCGCAGGCTGGCGTCCAGCGCGGTGTAGGCACCGGTGACGCCGCCGCCGACAATCAAAATATCAAAGGTATCGCTGGCCAGCCGGTCCAGCTGTTCTTCGCGCTGCAGGCGCAGCGGGGCAGTGTCGAACATTTCGCTGCGCGCTTTGTTGGCTTTACGGGACGGAAAAAACTTCATCAACGCCTTTACTCCTGATTGTGGGATGAGGTGGCGGCCGTGGCCAGCTCCTGGGTGATGCGGCTCTCCCAGAGGGTTCGCTGCTGCCGACGGCATTCACTATCGATGGATGGCATAAATCGACGGGCGACCTGCACGGTCTGACAGGCCTCGTGTAATGAGTCCCACAGCAGACCGCCGGATCCGGCGAGAAACGCGGCTCCTCGCAGGCTGGCGCGCGCCGTTTCGGCCATTCTGAGAACCGGAATGCCGCTCAGGTCGGCCTGGATTTGCATCAGGATGTCGCTGTTGGACATTCCGCCGCCCACCACCAGCTCACTGACGCTGAGGCCGGTGGCCTGTTCGTTGGCGCGAATGCAGGCGGCTACCGAATGGGCGATGCCTTCGAGAATCGCCCGGGCTATCTGCGCGCGGGTGGTGGAGATGGAAATCCCGTTTAGCGAGGCGCGGGCCTGCGGTTGCAGCACCGGAACGCGAAGCCCGGTTAGCGCCGGAATAAAGCTTACGCCGCCAGCGCTGGCGGTTTGCGCTGCCAGGTCGCTGATCTGCTCCGGCGTGTCGAACCAGCCCAGATTTTCACACACCCAGTTAAGGGCGGATCCGCTGGTGGGGACGAAGGTTTCGACGGAATAGTGGGCTTTACCGTGCTGGCGCCTGGCGGTCATCACCAGCGTGCTTTCACCGGCCTCGTGCAGTGTCGGGAGCCGGTCGCCAACCAGCAGATCGACAAAACTGCCGGTGCCGTGCATACACAAGGATTGACCGCGGGCGATGCAGCCCAGCCCGACGGCGCCGGCAAACTGATCGCCCATGCAGGCCAGTACCGGCACGGCGATGCCGAGCACCGATTTTCGCGAGGTGCCGAGCATCTCACCATCATCGACCAGGGTCGGTAACAGTCCGCTCGGGAAAGCCAGTTCCGCCAGCCACGGGGCGTAGTAACGGTGATCCCGCAGCTGATAGGCACCGGCCGAGGTGGCATTGGTCGGCGTGGACAGGCAGCGCCGCTCCTCGGTGAGATGCCAGAGCAGCCAGCTATCGATGGTCCCAAACATCAGGCGTCCGGCCCGGTGCGCCGCTGCGATCGCCGGGGTCTCGGCAATATGGCGCGCGGCCCACAGGTAAGGGGAGCGAATCCCCACCGGACGACCGGTGTGATTCAGCAGCGGTCGGTCCCATTCGCCGGCTTTATCCGCCAGTGTCCGGGCGTAGCGAGCATCCTGCCAGACCATCGCCGGCACCAGCGCCTGGCCGCTCTGGCGATCCCAAAGTACGGCGGTGGATCGCTGGGTGGCGATAGCCAGTGCCTGAATGTGCATGTTGCGGCTTTGCGCTTCGGCGATGGTCTTGCGACATACCGCCAGCGTCATAGTCAGAATCTCGTTGGCATCTTGTTCCACCACGCCGTGACGGGGGCTGATGACCCGAAGCGGGTGATATTCCAGACAGTGAACCTGTCCGTCCTGGCCGACGACCGCCGCGCGGGTGCCGGAGGTGCCTTCATCAATGGACAGAATAACGTTTTGTGGTGAATTCATTTTGTGCCTCGGCCGGTTTCCTGCGCGACAGGCTGCAGGGGGGAACGGGAGAGTGGGGTAAATTGCGGTGCGCCAGGTTCGTTATCCGGCTGGATCGCAGTGCGCGTCGGATCCCAGGAGATAACGAAGCAGACGATGCTGGCGAAAAGCGGGACGGCCGACATGATCAAAAAGGTCGACTGTAATCCGTACATTTCACGAAAGATGGGGAAGACAAACAAACCGATGGCGGCGCCAATCGCCCCCAACGCACCGACGATGCCGTTGGCGCCGGCGCGTAATTCGCTGCGAAAGGAGAGAGAAGAGAGACTCTTACCGTTGGCGCCTGGACCGCCGGAATGAAACAGGATAAACAGAGCCGGTACCATCAGCGACGCCCACAGCGGCATGCGGTCGCTGAACAAACCGAGAGTGAGCAGCACCAGAAAAGCGATGGCGAAGCCGATAGCGGAGGAGCGGCGCAGACCGAGACGACGACCGATCGACGGTGACAGAAAACCGCCGACAATGCCGAATATGTTAAAAAATAGTGAACCAAGCGTTGCGTAGACAAAGTTTTTACCGAACAGACTGGCGCTGATGACCGGGAGATACCAGCCCACGCCGAAATATTGAATCGACTGACAGATCTGCACTGTTGATGCCAGAATTGTCCGCGGTAAATAGACGCCGCGAAAAATAAGCACAACGTTTTTAATCCCTTTTTGCGCCTGGCCAATTATCGGTTTTTGTTCGCTGGCGGGGGCGAGAATAAAACGATCGCCATATATTTTTTGCATCGCTTTGACCGCGTCAGCCAGGCGCGATTTACGCGCTAACCACACCGGACTTTCAACCAGATAACGTATTTGCAGCAGTAAAATAATTATTCCACAGAGCGCCGTTGCGGCCACCGAATAGCGCCAGATAGTATCGCCGACCTGCCATGAATAAAATAACAACGCCAGCACCAGATTTAAGCAGACGGCGACATACCAGACCCCTTGCCAGGTGTTGAGCCGGCTTTTAAAGCGCGCCGGGGTAAACTCCGCGAGCAGCGCCATCGCCACCGCAAAATCCATGCCGTAGGCGATGCCCACAAAGAATCGGCCGGTAAGTATCAAATTGAAATCAGGAGAGAAAGTGACGAGAAGGGCGCCGAGCACGGCGCATATTTTTGCCGCAATCAGCGGCGTGACCCGCCCCCAGCGGTCGGCGATCCAGCCGCCGACTGGATTAAAAATAATGGCAATCCATGAAGAAAAAGAGGTCAGCATCGCCACGTCCGTAGCGCTTAGCTGTAAATCCCGGGTCATCGGATTGAGCCCGGCGCTTAATGCTGAATTAGAGAAGGCGTCTAAAAATAATCCACCGAGTGCCAGCCACCAGATAATGCCGGCTTTACCCGCAATATTCGGCTGCGCATCGATAAACTGAATAATATCGTCAATGCCGCGAATATTTTTTTTGCTTGTATTTTTATGAACAGACATAGCGGTCCCCTTTGCAATACTCGAAAGAAGGCCGCTACATACAGGAAAGGCAATGAGAGACCATCTTAATGAATGACAGATAGTCTCTAATCTAAAATCTGTAGGCTGAACTCTAGAGCGCTGAACGGCGGGTGTCAAAGTGCCGGGAAAGCTTTACGCGCAATTTGTGACATGTAACTCATTTGTTAATCATTAGATCTAAAAAAATCGTCCGCGCCGATAGCGTCGGCAGCGGAAGTCGGCGCGGGCTGAGCTATAACAGTTTTTATAAACGGCTATTTTTTCATGGCTGATATACTATAGGCGCAAACCTGAACCGCGAGACTCCTCATGAAAAAGTATCAGCAGCTTGCGCAGCAGTTGACCGAACAGATTGCGCTCGGCGTCTGGCAACCCGGCGATCGGTTGCCTTCGTTACGCGAACAGGTGGTCAGCAGCGGGATGAGTTTTATGACCGTCAGCCACGCCTACCAGCTGCTGGAAAGCCAGGGCCGGATTATTGCCCGCCCGCAGTCCGGCTACTACGTAGCGCCAAAACCGGTCAGACTACGCCAGCCGCCACCGCCTGCGCAGGTGACCCGTGATGAATCGGTCGATATCAACACCTACATTTTTGAGGTGCTGCAGGCCAGCCGCCGGGCTTCGATGCTGCCCTTTGCCTCGGCATTTCCCGACCCGCGGCTGTTTCCGCTCCAGCAGCTTAATCGCTCGTTGGCGCAGGTGAGCAAAACTGCGACCGCCATGAGCGTCATTGAGAATCTGCCGCCGGGCAATGATGAGCTGCGTCACGCGATTGCCCGGCGCTACGCGCTGCAGGGGATGAACATTTCGCCGGATGAAATCGTGATTACCGCCGGTGCCCTGGAGGCGCTGAATCTCAGCCTGCAGGCGGTGACGGAGCCTGGCGACTGGGTGGTGGTGGAAAACCCCTGTTTTTACGGCGCGCTGCAGGCGCTGGAAAGGCTGCGGCTGAAAGCGCTGTCGGTGGCGACGGATGTCAAAGAGGGGATTGATTTAGCCGCGCTGGAGCAGGCGTTGCAGAGTTACCCGGTCAAGGCCTGCTGGCTGATGACCAACGGGCAAAACCCGCTCGGCTTTACCCTGAGTGCGGCGAAAAAGGCGCAGCTGGTGGATCTGCTGGCCCGCTATAACGTGGTGCTGATTGAAGACGATGTCTACAGTGAACTCTATTTTGGCCGCGAAAAACCGCTCCCCGCCAAATTCTGGGACCGGCAGGAGATGACGCTGCACTGCAGTTCGTTCTCAAAATGCCTGGTGCCCGGTTTTCGGATCGGCTGGGTGGCCGCCGGTAAACATGCCCGACGTATTCAGCAGCTGCAATTAATGAGCACGCTCTCCACCAGTTCGCCGATGCAGATGGCGCTGGTCGATTACCTCTCTACCCGGCGCTATGACGCCCATCTCCGCCGCCTGCGCCGCCAGCTTGCCGAGCGCAAACAGCAGGCCTGGCAGGCGCTGCTGCGCCATCTGCCCGCCGAGGTGAAAATCCATCACAGCGACAGCGGCTATTTTTTGTGGCTTGAACTGCCGGAAGGGGCCGATGCCGGTGAGCTGAGCGCCAGGGCATTGCGCGATAATATCAGTATTGCCCCCGGGAAAATGTTCTCTACCACCGCCAGCTGGACCTCTTTTTTCCGCTTTAATACCGCGTGGGGCTGGGGAGAAAGAGAAGAGCAAGGAGTTAAACGACTCGGCGAACTTATTCGCGAGCAGCTGAGCTAAAGAACTGATTTTTTATATACCGCTAAACAGCCGCTGCTGAAATAACTAAATATTATTATCAAACCCGGCCGGCTAATATTTTACCGGCCGTGGTCATAGGAAATACGCATAGCCGTATCCTGCCCCTAACTCCTTGTCTATAATCCATATTGTTGCCAGGTCTTCATCGATTTTTGTGGAATGCGCCCCTTGTCACAACCTGAATAAATTTCTCCAGGGGGCGTAAGTGCGCCGTCTATGGTTAAAAAGGGAGATATTTTTACGGCACGGCTGCCGCTAATTTTATTGTGACAGGAGTAACACCCGATGAGCAAAAAAATTGCCCGTGGCAGCCTCTATGCGCTGGGGATGGCGATCCTGACTGCGCAGGCCGCTGAGCCGCCCGCTTCGCTGGATAAAGGAGAAGGCCGACTCGATATTATCGCCTGGCCGGGCTATATCGAGCGTGGCCAGACGGATAAAAATTATGACTGGGTCACCCAGTTTGAAAAAGAGAGCGGATGTCAGGTGAATGTGAAAACGGCCGCCACGTCCGATGAGATGGTCAGCCTGATGGCGAAAGGAGGGTACGATCTGGTCACCGCTTCGGGTGACGCCTCTCTGCGCTTAATTATGGGCAAGCGGGTGCAGCCCATTAATACGGCCCTGATTACCAACTGGTCTAGCCTCGACCCGCGCGTTGAAAAAGGCGCCTGGTTTAACGTCGGCGGTAAAGTTTACGGCACCCCGTACCAGTGGGGGCCAAACCTGCTGATGTACAACACGAAAATATTCCCGACGCCGCCAGACAGCTGGAACGTGGTCTTTGTGGAGCAAAAACTCTCCGATGGTAAAAGTAATCAAGGGCGCGTTCAGGCCTACGACGGACCTATCTATATTGCCGATGCGGCGTTGTTCGTGAAAGCAACCCAGCCGCAGCTGGGCATTACCGATCCCTACCAGCTGACCGAAGCACAGTACCAGGCGGTGCTGAAGGTGTTGCGCGCTCAGCATGGGTTAATCCACCGCTACTGGCATGACACCACCGTTCAGATGAGCGACTTCAAAAATGAAGGCGTGGTGGCCTCGAGCGCCTGGCCATACCAGGCCAACGGCTTAAAAGCCGACGGCCAGCCGGTGGCCACCGTCTTCCCGAAAGAGGGGGTGACCGGCTGGGCGGATACCACGATGTTACATAGCGACGCCAGACACCCGGTGTGCGCCTATAAATGGATGAACTGGTCGCTGACGCCGAAGGTACAGGGCGACGTGGCGGCGTGGTTTGGCTCGTTGCCGGTGGTTCCGCAAGGCTGTAAGGCGAGTGCGCTACTGGGTGACAAAGGTTGCGAAACCAATGGCTACAACGAGTTCTCTAAAATTGCATTCTGGAAAACGCCGGTGGCCGAAGGGGGTAAATACGTGCCTTACAGCCGCTGGACACAGGACTATATCGCGATTATGGGCGGCCGGTAATCGGCCGGAGGCGGAACATGACGTACGCGGTAGAGTTTCACAACGTTTCACGTTTCTATGGTGACGTTCGCGCGGTGGACGGCGTCAACATGGGGATCCGTGATGGCGAGTTTTTCTCCATGCTGGGGCCGTCCGGCTCCGGCAAAACCACCTGCCTGCGGCTGATCGCCGGATTTGAGCAGCTCTCCGGCGGGGCGATTTCCATTTACGGTCACAAGGCCAGTGAGCTGCCGCCGTGGCAGCGTGACGTGAATACCGTCTTTCAGGACTATGCGCTGTTTCCGCATATGTCGATCCTCGATAACGTTGCCTACGGGCTGATGGTCAAAGGTATCGGCAAAAAGGAGCGCCACTTTCGCGCGCAGGAGGCGCTGGAAAAGGTGGCCCTCGGGTTTGTGTACACGCGTAAACCGTCACAGCTCTCCGGCGGACAGCGGCAGCGGGTGGCGATTGCCCGTGCGCTGGTGAATGAACCGCGGGTGCTGCTGCTTGATGAGCCGCTCGGCGCGCTGGACTTAAAGCTGCGGGAGCAGATGCAGGTCGAACTGAAAAAACTCCAGCAGACGCTGGGGATCACCTTTATCTTCGTCACCCACGATCAGGGCGAAGCGCTGTCGATGTCCGATCGGGTGGCGGTCTTTAATAACGGGCGTATCGAGCAGGTTGATGCCCCGCACGACCTCTATCTGCGTCCTAAAACCGCGTTTGTCGCTGGTTTCGTCGGTACCGCGAACGTATTTGATAGCGATCTTGCCGCCCGCCTGTGCGGGATGCGCGGGGTCTGGTCACTGCGGCCGGAACATATTCGCCTGAACAGCGGCGGAGAAGTTCAGGTGCAGGGCGTGGTGCAGGCGGTTCAGTACCAGGGAGCGGCAACGCGTATCGAACTGAAGCTGGCGAATGGCGACAAGCTGCTGGTCAGCCTGGCGAACAGCGATGGCGGTATGGCATCCAGCGCGCCGCAGACCGGACAAACGGTGCTGGCTTCGTGGTCACGTTCGGCGATGGTGCCTTTGGAACAAGGGGGCTGAGATGACGATGGTCATTCCGCGCGCACCGTCCGGGCGTCTGTCCGCACTCTTCTGGCGCAGGCCATCGCTCGGCCTGTTCTTGCTCCTGCTGGGGCCGTTAATGTGGTTCGGCATTGTCTATCTGGGGTCGCTGCTGACTTTACTGTGGCAAAGCGTCTACACCTTTGATGATTTCACCATGTCGGTCACCACGGATCTGACGCTCGCCAACCTCAAAGCGCTGTTTAATCCGGCGAACTACGACATCATTGTCCGCACGCTGGTGATGGCGCTGTCGGTGACGATAGCCAGCGCGGTGCTGGCTTTGCCGATGTCGTGGTATATGGCTCGCTATACCCGCGGCAAAATGAAAGCATTCTTCTATATTGCCGTCATGCTGCCGATGTGGGCGAGCTATATCGTGAAGGCCTACGCCTGGACGTTACTGCTGGCGAAAGATGGCGTGGCGCAATGGTTTCTCGGGCATCTTGGGCTGGAGGGGGTGTTAAACCTGGTGCTGACGATTCCGGCGGTCGGCGGAAATACGCTGTCGACCTCAGGCCTCGGCCGTTTTCTGGTGTTTGTCTATATCTGGCTGCCGTTTATGATCCTGCCGGTACAGGCGGCGCTGGAACGCTTGCCGCCTTCGCTGCTACAGGCTTCCGCCGATCTTGGCGCCCGCCCGCGGCAGACCTTCCGCCACGTGGTGCTGCCGCTGGCGATCCCCGGCATTGCCGCCGGGTCGATTTTTACTTTCTCCCTGACGCTGGGGGACTTTATCGTTCCGCAGCTGGTGGGGCCGCCCGGCTTCTTTATTGGCAATATGGTCTATTCCCAGCAGGGGGCGATCGGCAACATGCCGATGGCGGCCGCATTTACCCTGGTACCGATTGTGCTGATTGCCCTTTATCTGGCGTTCGTGAAGCGCCTGGGAGCGTTCGATGCACTCTGAACGGGCACCGCTGTTCCTCAAAGTCGCCACCTGGGGCGGGGTGGTTTTCCTCCATTTTCCGCTGCTGATTATCGCGCTGTATGCTTTCAATACCGAAGATGCTGCCTTTAGCTTTCCGCCTCAAGGGCTGACGCTGCGCTGGTTCAGCGAGGCGGCAGGACGCAGCGATATTATCGAGGCAGTGACGTTGTCACTTAAAATCGCCGCAATGTCGACGGCGATTGCGCTGGTACTTGGCACGTTGGCTGCCGGCGCATTATGGCGCAGTACGTTTTTTGGCAAAAACGCGGTGTCGTTACTGCTGCTGTTGCCGATCGCGCTGCCGGGGATTATCACCGGACTTGCGCTGCTGACGGCCTTTAAGGAGGTCAATCTGGAACCTGGCCTGCTCACTATCGTCGTGGGGCATGCCACGTTTTGCGTGGTGGTGGTGTTTAACAATGTCATCGCCCGTTTTCGCCGGACATCGTGGAGTCTGGTGGAGGCATCAATGGATTTAGGCGCCACGGGCTGGCAGACCTTTCGCTATGTGGTGCTGCCGAATCTGGGATCGGCGCTGCTGGCGGGGGGAATGCTGGCGTTCGCCTTATCGTTTGATGAAATTATCGTCACCACGTTTACCGCCGGGCATGAGCGTACCTTACCGCTGTGGTTGTTGAATCAGCTGGGGCGCCCGCGCGATGTACCGGTAACTAACGTGGTCGCGCTGCTGGTGATGCTGGTGACGACGATACCCATTTTGGGGGCCTGGTGGCTTACCCGTGATAGCGACATGAGTGCTGAAAACAGTAAATAATTCATTTCTACAGGATAATGCTATGCAACATAACCTTTTGATTAACGGTGAGTTAGTGGCGGGTGAAGGCGAAATGGTGCCAGTATTCAATCCTGCTAATGGTGAGGTCATTCTGGAGATTGCAGAAGCCACGGAGGCCCAGGTCAACGCGGCGGTTGAGGCAGCGGATCGGGCCTTTGTCAGCTGGAGCCAGACGACGCCGAAAACTCGCGCGGACTCTCTGTTAAAGCTGGCGGAGGCGATTACCGATCACGCGGAGGCGCTGGCGAAGCTGGAATCCTTAAACTGCGGCAAACCGCTGCACTGCGTGATGAACGACGAGCTGCCCGCCGTCGCCGATGTGTTCCGCTTCTTTGCCGGCGCGGCGCGCTGTCTGCCGGGTATGGCGGCGGGGGAATATCTGGAGGGGCATACCTCGATGATTCGCCGGGATCCGGTTGGCGTGGTGGCCTCTATCGCACCGTGGAACTATCCGTTAATGATGGCGGCGTGGAAGCTGGCGCCGGCGCTGGCAGCCGGCAACTGCGTGGTCATCAAACCGTCAGAGATTACGCCGCTGACGGCGCTGAAGCTGGCTGAGCTGGCCAGAGAGATTCTCCCTGCCGGCGTGCTGAACGTGCTGTTTGGTCGTGGTAAAACCGTGGGCGATCCGCTGACCGGCCATTCGAAGGTGCGCATGGTGTCGCTCACCGGCTCGATTGCCACCGGCGCCCATATTATCGGCCATACGGCCTCGTCGATAAAACGCACGCACATGGAACTGGGCGGCAAAGCGCCGGTGATCGTGTTTGACGATGCGGATATCGATGCCGTCGTGGAGGGGGTGAGGACCTTCGGTTTTTATAATGCTGGCCAGGATTGTACCGCAGCCTGTCGTATTTATGCCCAGCAGGGTATCTACGATCGGCTGGTGGAGAAACTGGGCGCGGCCGTGGCTACGCTGAAAATTGGCCAGCCGGACGACCCTGCTACTGAACTGGGGCCGCTGAGCTCGCAGGCGCATCTGGAGCGGGTCAGCGCAGCCGTTGAAGCTGCCCGCGCATTACCGCATATCCAGGTGGTGACCGGAGGAAGCCCGGCGACTGGCAAGGGATATTTCTATCAACCGACGCTGCTGGCGGGCGCCAGGCAAGATGATGATATTGTTCAACGTGAGGTGTTTGGTCCGGTGGTCAGCGTGACCTCGTTCAGCGATGAAGATCAGGTGCTGGCATGGGCCAATGATTCCCAATACGGCCTGGCTTCGTCGGTATGGACCCGCGATGTGGGCAGGGCTCATCGTCTGAGCGCGCGTCTGCAGTACGGCTGTACCTGGGTTAATACCCACTTTATGTTGGTTAGCGAGATGCCGCACGGCGGACAGAAACTCTCCGGCTATGGGAAGGATATGTCGATGTATGGTCTGGAAGACTACACCGTCGTGCGTCATGTGATGATAAAACACTGATAAAGTGATAAGTGGCTGTAATGTATGATTATTACAATGCAGCCATTTTCTCATGGGGCATCTGTGGGGCATTAAAGTCAAAATTCTGGTTGAGCAGAGCGATTTGATTACCATTTTGGTCAGACATCCACTTTCCGTAAACACTGAAAACCATCTGAGCATTTGTATGGCCCATCTGATTAGCAATGAAGCTCGGGTTTGCGCCAGCACTTAATAAATCGCCACAGGTTTAACAGACATCTCAGAGTCATTTGAGATGGCTTAAAGAGAGGTGCACATGAGCAATAAGCGTTATCATGAAGAGTTTAAAATTGAAGTGGTCAAACCAGCGTTGCAATACGTTTCGATACCACTAGCCATAGTCTTTACGCCGAGATAAAGATGTACGGGTCGGACTCTTCCATCCACAAAGAAGAGTCAGATGCTCAGTCCGAGATCCGTCGACTCCACAAGGAGCTGAAGTGGGCTACTGGCGAACGGGACATATTAAAAAAACCGCAGCGTACTTCGCAAAGCTGTCCGACTAAAGTACGCCTTTATCCGTGGCAACATCTGTTGCTGACCTATTCGTCTGCTATGCCGGGTGCTGGATGTTCATCCGAGTGAGTTTTACTCGTTGCTTCAGCAGCCGCATTCACCACGGCATCAGGCGGATCTGATGCTGACAAGCCAAATTAAACAGTTTTGACTGGATCCCGTTTAATTTATGGCTATCGCAAGATCCATCTCGACCTGCGAGATAGTGGGCAACAGTGCGGGATTAACCGGGGCTGGCGGCTGATGAAACGTGCCGGGATAAAGGCTCAGGTCGGGTACCGCAGCCCACGAGCGTGTAAAGGGGAAGCCTGTATTGTAATACCCAACAGGCACCAGCGGCAGTTCAATCCGAAGCACTGGGTAAACGCTAAGTAACGGACATAACTTACATCTGAACCGACGAAGGCTGGCTGTATCTGGCCGAGGTTGTTGACCTTTTCTCGCGCAAAGTTATCGGATGGTCAATGGAACGTCGGATGACAAAAGATATTGTCCTGAATGCGCTTCCGATGGCCGTGTGGCGACATAATTCTCAAAAACAGGTTCTGGTTTACTCCGATCAAGGTAGTCAGTAAATAAGCCATTAGTGGCAGTCGCTCCTGCAATCACACGGACTAGAGGGCAGTATAAGCTGTCGTAGTAACTGTTACGGCAACGCAGTTGCAGAAAGTTTTAACAGCTACTGAAGCTCGAACGGACAAAGAAAAAGGTCTACGGAACGAGAGATGAAGTCAGAAACGATATTTTTGATTACATCGAAATGTTTTATAACAGCAAGCGTCAGCATGGCCCGAGCGAGCAGATGCCAGCGGCTGAATATGAAAAACTAAATTATAAACGGCTCAGAAGTATGTAGATTATCCGTGGCGATTCAGGTGAGATTAATTATGACATTGAGGCTAACGTATCCGGCCTGATCCAGGCGCAGCAGCGGGTTAATAAACGCCTCGACCCAATGGACGCCAAGTTGAGCAATCAGCAAGGTCTGCTGGGCGGTACGAAGGAGCTTTAAACAAGTTTGGCGTTGCCATTGCAGCAGCTTTCATCATTGATGCGGTTAATAAGCCTATCGCCATTGGAGATGAGATGTTTAGTGCAGTGGTTGACCTGCTGCTAAGTGATTTCGATCGTGGTGGCCCAGTATCGTCTCAGTTGCAGCAGGTATTTGGGTTGAGTCGGAAGGCTATGGGGAGTTATTAGTCTTAAATACATTTCTCTTCAGGTGGTAGTTGACTAGTTTCCAAGATATTAGTGAAGGCCGTATTAGCTTTGTCAATGTCAGACGAGTTAAAAATAAAGCAACTTTGGAATTGATTCCTGACTAGCCGTCTAAAAATGTTTTTGTCCTCTTTGTTTTCATTGAAATTTATAAACATGATGGATCTGTAATTTATATTTATATATTCTGGGCATAATAGTATCTTATCCCCGAGGTTGAACGGGGCTGTTGCACTGATATAAAAATGATTATTATCTGTAATTTTTCTTGTATTCCAGTGCTCTGCAGGAAAGGTTTCGCTTGAGTACTTCCCCCCATTTACCCTATAGGTGTTAACACACCAGTCCGCAATACCTATTGACACCATTGTTTTTTCAATTGTATATGCATTAACCTCTCTGATAAGAGACATTGGCAATATAAGGAACATCAAGGCAAAAGCTAAAAGTTTTATATTAATATGGTTATTTTTAATGCTTGAGTAAATGTAAGCAATGGCAGGAGCGAAAATGCATAATATATAAATTATAAATAGTGCTGTGATTGGTATGAATGTCTTTGCGTTGGCGCCAACGATTTGCTCTAAAAGAGATTGTATAGCTCGAAATGAGATTCTCATTGATGACCATATGATTGCGAGTAATGTAACGACTTTTATTTTTTCTCTAAACCCTACGATAAAGTAAATAATAAGTGCTGTTAGTGCCATGTTAATTGTTAGTGTCGTCATCATATAATGGCTTGGGTTGATTTTTTGCAGGGAAAAAATGAAAGCAATGGATGGAATTGATATGGCAAAAACTGTAAGCGATGAGAGTACTGTTAGTGCTAATTTAGCAGATAATTTTAAGTTATTATGTTCTGTGTCATTTCTGAACAAAAAGGGCACAAACAATAATGGTATCGATGGGAGCAATAGTTTGATGATGTATAGGAAAAAGGATAATATTACAGGAACTACATTGGAGATGTTTGTCATGCTTGGCATGAATAAATCTAGACGGTAAATTGCCTTTAAGTGAAGCCAAAGTAAGACGCAGGAAAGAAATATAAAAACAGGGATGAGTTGGATAACGTTTTTTATAATGGTGCCTGATGAATCAAATAATTTATTTATCATGCCGTTGATTTCATTCATTTTTCATATCCACGCGGTTAATTTTCTTTGTTGGGGGGCTGTATGTGTGAATTTTTCGGTAGATCAAATTCATCTTAGTTGATGTGTGATTGTTTTCTAGTAATGAATAAGAACATTCCATAACATATAGAAATCAATGATTTTTTTATGGAGTATATTAATTTATTTTGGGAAGGGGCTATCAATGATAACCGTTTTATATCCGAATTTTCTGCTGCTTCCCCAGAGCGCCGATCAGAACATGACGCAGGATACAGCCTGGCAGACGACGCAGACGGTAGTCGGTCCCTTGATAATCACGTCAATCACCACGGACTTAAAGGCGACGTGGACATTACAGTGGATATTCACGCTTGCCCAGGCCGAGTGTTTCAAATCGTGGCTGCGCTCACCGACTTACTGTGACTGCGGGGGTAACTGGTTCCAGATTCCGATCGACCTTGAGGATACTTAGGGCGCACAGCAGCATACACTGCATTTCGTCGATATGCCGGTGCAGACCAGCAAAAACGGCAGCTCTCGTCACCTTGACGGCAATTGTTATCAGCAATGGTATCGAGGACATTAACGAGGATCATGACGACTGGATTGTTGAGGCCCAGCCTGGCTATAGGTACTGGCTGGATTACCTGATAACGAAGTGATGCCGAGGGCTGACTGGTGCCAATATTTAGAGAATGGAAAGAGCGACGGCCGGCCAGCGAAATTAAACAAACAGTGGAGTTTTACCACCCTGCATTTGGTTATTACCGTGTCGTGAACTACTTATTTCACCCGGTGACGTTTGGCGGCAACTCGTTCTATCCTACGTGGTTTAGCGTGACAGAACCGGTGTAGGACGGGACGGCAATCATATCAATGACGATCACGTTTGTCGCCGCTATGAGCATGTCAGGCAGACACTGAAAAGCTGGTGCGGAGCGGCGCGTGTGACGCCTATAAAGTGCCTGTATCAGCAGTGGAATACGGTCGGTGATGCATCCCCCTGAAAGACTGGACGTTATATGTGAACGATATTTCCGCCGATGTCAGCAACGTCACCGTGACCACCGGAAAAACTAACCCGCTTACGCTGGCCGACAATTTTAGCGATGCGGAAGGAACCATCTATGCCAAAGACCTGGACCAATCCGAAGTTCTCTTCAACCGCAAAAATGGCGTCGCCACCATCTCCTTTCCTCTGCAGGATGGGCGTACTATGCTTAAAAAATGGCGTTGTGATACAGGGCCTGATATCACTAAATAACCGATGGCAAAAAACAGCTTCAAGGAAGATAACCTATTGTTTATAATGGATTAGGGTTGGCTTTCGGCTAACGCGGGACAACCCTTACGCTATACGACATCGTGAAATTCAAGGAGAGTTGACCAATGAAAAGCGAAGAGCTGACTCGTAAAGCTGAAGAAGAGATCTCGGCGCTGATTAGCAAAAAGATTGCAGAACTGCGCAAGAAAACGGGGCAAGAAGTCTCTGAAATTGAGTTTGTTGCTCATGAAACCATGTCGGGTCTTGACGGATACGACGTCAGAATCAAGCTGATGTGAAAGATAAAGGTCGCCGGGGCGGCCTTTTTTATGCCCGCTGCTGCGGGCACAACCTTCAGAGGTCGGCCGTGAGTATGAGGCGGTGGCCGGGTGACGCTGATGGCGCGATCGCGAGCTTGTAACGGACGGGATAGTCACTCATTGAGTGCATTAGCTTGCTAATAGTCACAATGGCAGTAATTGCTAAAACAGAGACAGCGAAATATGAGAATATTCTTACGCCCCTTCAAGAGCTAAGCCAATGAGTGCCGGAGATAAGCGCCGGGTGGGGCGCGTAACCTGCCTGTCAGCGTGGAGAGACAGAGAGCGAATCCAGATGATATATCCGCTGCTGCGGCAATCCACAATAAAACCCCTGTACTGAATACAGGGGTTTTTTGTTGCTGTGTACCACGTCGGCACAATAGGTGAGAGAAGGGCGCAGAGAGGGCGGAACGATCTATTTCCCGCATAAACTATAGTGTTATTTATCGCGCATGAAGTTGCAGTGAGCAAAACGTTTGTGGCCTATTCGCACGATGTTGTCACGCGCGCGTCGTGCTATCGCTTTGATTTTTTGGTCGGTAAACCAGACTGACGACGGTCGCGAATGTAAGAGACCAGATTATACGCTGCAATTACCAGCAATAGCAGTGCCACAATAAGCACAATAATTCCAGACATGTACCACCCCAAAATAAATGAGTAAAAACAAAAAAGGTCAAAATATGCAGTTAAAATGTAATTTCTAAAGGGTGATAACGCAAATGATATTTACTGATAAGTGCATTGTCAGTCACTGTTGAAAAGACAGGGTTGATTTAATTATTTGTTATTAATCAATGTATTGGTGTGTTTTTTCTTGCTGTTTTTTTGGGCTGGCGTTTAAGTTGTTCCGCATTTTTAGTCAACTTCCTATAGGTTTTTTTATTATCCATCATTAATTTACCGTATAATTTATGATGTTTTTTAGGTTTGTTCTTATACACTATTTTTATTATTCATCGAACTCTTCGGAACCTCATGTAAGGTATCAGACAGTTATTTTCTTTTTAATTTCACCTGACCAGATTGTTTTCATAGAGGAAATGACGACAAATTGTTCATATTGTCCAGTAACCTGCAGAGATGAAAGGGGGAGAATGAAGGGATATCCGCGGAGGCATCTTTTTGTTCCGCGACATTTTGTTCCACTACATGGTGTAGAAAAATGCTAAGAAACGCTGTCTGGCCGCGGCGGCCTGGGGGTAAAAGGATGCTTGAGGTTTGACTTTACAGGCTGGCTCATGCGAACATTTGTCATAATTTGTTACTTCGACGTTGATCTTGTTTTGAAAAAAATAGCTTTTTTTCTGTCAGTGGCCTGCGCCACGGCAATTCTGTATGGCAATTTACCTGCCCGGCGTATTAGCCTGTGTGAACAGCAGGGGGTCAGCGAATCCGTCTGTACGGCGGCTGAGTGGGATAATGAAAAAGTTAATCTGCTGCCTGGCTATGACCCTGAATATATGAAGGCTAATGCCGAGCTTCAGGCTCAGACCCGCGCGGATAAAACCGTCGCGATTAAAGCGTAAAAAAGCAGCCCGCAGAGGCTGCTTTTTTAGGTTTCTTTGCTGAATAAAATCACTAAAACCAACCAAAACGAACAGATAACAGGCTGATAAGCGCGAAAGCTACGCCGACATTAATCAGAATTACGGTTTTGCTGGAAACATCCATAACGCCACCTTTATGAGTAAGCCTCTACAGGTATAGTACGAGGCGAAAGGAAGTGCTATCAGACAAGGATGAATTGGTTGTTTTCCGCTGATTAAGCGTGCGATTCATTGTGTGATTTTGCGGACTGTGTCGCACTTCTGCTGCCACGCATCTCCGTATCATAATGGGGCTTATCAGGGAAGGAAGAAGAATGACCTTATACCAGAAAATGCTGGTTTTTTATGCAGTTATGGGATGTATTTGTGCAATCATTAGCTGGTTTCTGACAAAAGAGAGCCGTTTGATTCGCCTGCTGGCCGCTCTGTTGATCGGCGCCACCTGGCCGTTTAGCTTTCCGATGGCGCTGCTGGTCTCTTTATTCTGACAGCATAAAGCGATGGCAATCGCCACAATATTACTGTATAAAAACACAGTAACTGTTGGCGGGGCAACCTTATGAAGCGCTATTTTTCCTCATTCGCTGGCGCGAACGTGCGCTGGTTTGATTTCCCAGGGCACGGCGACCCGGTGGTCATTATTCACGGGCTGGGTTGTGCATCCTCTTATGATTATCCCGGCGTGGCGACCGATCCGGCTTTTTCCGGCCGGCGGGCCCTGCTGATCGATCTGCCGGGCTTTGGCTATAGCGACAAGCCCGGCTCTTTTGGTTACGGTATCGCTGAACAGGCGCGGGTTGTTGTGGAGTGGCTTGACAGTCTGCAGCTGACCCGCTGCTCACTGTTCGGGCATAGCATGGGCGGCAGTATTGCCATTGAAGCGGCGGAGCTTCTGGGCCGTCGCGTCCAGGCTCTGCTGGTCTCCGAACCTAATCTTTATGCCGGCGGCGGCATGTACAGTCGGGCTATCGTCGCCCAGCCGGAAGCCGAGTTTGTCGCCCGCGGCTTTGCCGATCTGCTGGCAGCGGAAACGTCTCCCTGGAGCGGGTGTCTGCAAAACAGCGCCCCCTGGGCAGTATGGCGAGGAGCCAGCAGCCTGGTCGACGGGGCGTCGCCGTCCTGGTTCGCCCGCTTTCAGCAATTATCCTGCCGCAAGGCGCTGATTTACGGTGAGCTGTCGCTCCCGGCTCAGGAAGCTGACGACGTTGTCGCCGTCGGTATTCCGCTGCTGGTGGTGCCGGATGCGGGCCACTCTATGGCCTGGGAGAATCCCGTTGCCCTGGCCGATTGCATGGCGCAATTCTTCGGGGGTACGCAGGCGGACGGCTAAATATCGCCGTGATCACTTGTTTGCCCGACCGCGCGGAGGACGGAACCGCCAGCCGTGGCTTGCGAAGACGCTGGCGTGTAGCGGGACTAACTTTCTCGGCCCGGTTGGCAGGAGATGCGCTGGTTAAAGATCAGCATCTTTCGTTGTGGCGCGCTGTCGTCACGGCGTTGCGACCGTTCCGCGGTTAGCCTTCCCCGGAACGGCAGCGCAATGGGGCTGTTTTAAACTGGTGATGAGAATCGGCAACCGGCAGATCCGCTGATTAAAACGGCAGTTCGCGCGGGCTGGTCTGCAGCGTTATCCAGCGCAGTTCGGTAAATTCAGCAACACCTGCGCGGCCACCAAAGCGTCCGTAGCCGGAAGCTTTGCAGCCGCCAAACGGCATCTGCGCTTCATCGTGCACGGTGGGGCCATTAATGTGGCAAATGCCGGTTTGCAATCTCTGGGCAACATTCCACGCCCGGGCGGTGTCGCGACTGTATACCGCCGAGGAGAGTCCGTATTCACTTTCGTTGGCTACCGTCAGCGCCTCCTGCTCATCCTGCACCCGGATAATGGCTTTTACCGGGCCAAAGGACTCCTCCTGCCATATCCGCATGCTGCGGGTCACCCCATCAAGCAACGTGGCGCGCATCTGGGTTGTGTCGGCTTTACCACCGGTTAAAAGCCGGGCCCCTTTTGCCAGCGCGTCGTCAATCAGCGCATTGCAGCGTGTAACGGTCTTCATATCGACAACCGGCCCCATCAGCCCTGCGGGCAACGTTGCCGCGCGGCGGCTGAGCAGGGCGATAAAGGCATCGGCTATCGATTCGTCGACGATAATGCGCTCGGTCGACATACAGATCTGCCCGGCGTTAGCGAATGAGCCAAAGAGGGCTCCGGCCGCCGCTTGTTCGAGATCGGCATCATCGAGGACCAGCAGCGGCGCTTTGCCGCCCAGTTCAAGCACTGCCGGTTTCAGGTACTGTCCGCAGGTGCGGGCGATAATGCGTCCGACCGGCGTAGAGCCGGTAAAGTTAACGCGGCGTACTGCCGGATGGGCGATAAGCGACTCCACCAGCGCGGGCGCATCTTCCGGCGCGCAGGTGAGATAGTTCACGACACCGTCCGGTAATCCCGCCGCAGCCAGGGCATCAATAATCAGCGCCTGACTGGCGGGCGACATCTCGGCTCCTTTGAGGATCACCGTATTCCCGCAGGCTAACGGAGTTGCAATCGCGCGCGTGGCGAGGATCAGCGGCGCATTCCACGGCGCCATCCCCAGTACCACTCCAGCCCCCTGACGGACGGCCATAGCCAGATTGCCCGGTACATTCGACGGAATAATCTGCCCTTCAATCTGGGTGGTGAGGGCGGCGGCTTCCCGCAAAATGTCGGCGGCGAGATGAACGTTAAAACCCGCCCAGTGCGCCGTCGCGCCCGTCTCAGCCGACATTGCGGCGATGAATTTTGCCTCACGTTGCTGCATTTGCTCCGCCGCCTCCAGCAGCAGGCGGCGACGTTCGGCGGGGGCCGTGTCGCGCCATTGCGGGAAGGCGGCAGCGGCGGCCTCGACGCTGCGCCGGGCGTCGGCCAGGCTCGCAGCCGATGCGGTGGAAGCCGGCTGTTCGCTGAGCGGATTGGTGCGGGTAAAAGTGGCCTGGTCTTCAGCATCATGCCACTGGCCATCGGTATATAAGTTGCAGGTAATTGTCATGGGAAAACCTCGTTGGGTTGTGTTCTGCGGTTTTCCGAGTGTATCGGGCGACGGGAGCGCATGGGACAGGCAGGGCGGTTATCGCACGTTTTTTTTCTGGTTTTATAGGCAGTTCACAACTTCAGCAGGTTGGCCCGGACTGGAGAATAAATCGGCGAAAACAGCGCTTTCAGCATAACCTGATACCGATTGATTATTTGCCGGTTGCATGCCGCTGTGCTGTTATTAGAGCACTTATAACAAATTGATAAGGTTTATAACCATGTCTACAGGGAAAACGTTAATTGCGCTGGCGTTAAGCGCCTGGTTGCCGGCTGGCGCCGCGTGGGCGGCCGGTAACGATACGCTGATCTATTGCTCCGAAGCATCGCCGGAATCATTTAACCCGCAGATTGCCAGCTCCGGCCCCTCGTTTGTGGCCAGCTCGCAGGTGCTGTATAACCGCCTGATCACCTTTGATCCGCTTAAAAACACACCGATCCCTTCGCTGGCCACCGCGTGGACGGTATCGCCAGATGGCAAGACCTGGACCTTTACCCTGCGTAAAGGAGTGAAGTTCAACAGCAATAAGTACTTTACCCCGACCCGCGATTTTAACGCCGATGACGTTCTGTTCTCCGTCCTGCGTCAACAGGATGCGAAACATCCGTACCATAACGTTTCGCAGGGCAACTATGAATATTTTCATGATGTCGGGCTGGATAAGCTGATTAAAGAGGTGAAAAAGGTCGATGATTATCATGTCCAGTTCGTACTGAGCGAGCCGAATGCTGCCTTCCTTGCCGACTGGGGAATGGATTTTGCCTCAATACTCTCCGCGGAATACGCCGATGCCATGATGAAGAAAGGCACGCCGGAGTATGTTGATACCTGGCCTGTCGGGACCGGCCCGTATGCGCTTCAGCAGTATAAAGTCGATTCGCTTATCCGCTACATTGCTAACCCGCATTATTGGGAAGGCGAGGTGCCGACAAAACATCTGATCTTCTCCATCACCCCGAATGTCGAGACTCGCCTGGCGAAGCTGCAAACCAACGAATGTCAGATTATCCCGGCGCCGTCGCCGGTGCAGTTCGCCGCGATCAAGGGCAATAAAGATCTGGCGCTGCAGGCTGTTGAAGCGTTGAACGTCGGCTATCTGGCGTTTAATACCGAGAAAAAACCGTTTGATAACGTGCTGGTACGTCAGGCGCTGAACTACGCCACCGACAAACAGGCAATCGTCAAAGCGGTATTTATGGATTCGGGCGCGGTAGCCAAATCTCCGCTGCCGGCGAATATGCTCGGTTATAAGAAAGATCTGCCGGATTACGACTACGATCCGCAAAAGGCGAAAGCGCTGCTGAAGCAGGCCGGGCTGGAAAAAGGGGCGGAGGTGACCTTGTGGTCGATGCCGGTACAGCGCCCCTACAACCCCAATTCGCGCCGCATTGCCGAAATGATTCAGAACGACTGGAGCAAAGTGGGCATCAAAGCCAAAATCGTCACGTATGAGTGGGGGGAATATCTCTCCGGCATGCGCAAAGGCGAACACGACAGCGCCCTGTTTGGCTGGATGTCGGACAATGGCGACCCGGACAACTTTGCCGGGACATTGCTGAGCTGTGATAATATCAAGACCGGTTCCAACGTTGCCCGCTGGTGCGATAAGTCGTATGACGCGCTGGTCAAAAAAGCGATCCTGGTCAGCGATCCGCAGCAACGCGCCGCGCTGTATGGTCAGGCGCAAGAGATCTTTTATCAGCAGGCGCCATGGATCACCCTGGCGACCGGGAAAACCTACTACGCCACGCGCAGCAACGTTAGCGGGTATAGCGTGAGCCTGATGGGGAGCGATTTTTCGAAGGTCAAATTGAACTAAGCCGAAAGGAGCACATATGGCACATCTGGATGACGTTATCGCCCGCGTCGATGCGGCGATCGCCGAAGGGGTGATTACTCACATGAATGAACTGCTGGTGGCGCTGAGCGATGATGCTGAGCTGAGCCGCGACGAACGCTATACCCAGCAGCAGCGTTTACGCACCACGATTGCCCACCACGGCCGTCAGCAGCATGAAGAGCAGGAAACGCGCCGCGAGCAGTTGAATAAAGGCGGCGCCATTCTCTGATATTGCGCGCTAAAACTGGCGTCTGGCTACCAGCCAGGCGCCTGCCACCAGCATAACCGCGCCGCACAGCGGCCCCAGCAACGCCCGCCACGGCACGCCGTGCGCGCGAATGATATCCATCACGAGTCCCCCCACCAGCTGGCTGGCAATCAGCACCGCAATCGTCGTGGCGGCACCAACGTTCTGATAGCCACTGATGCTGGCGAAGACAAAAAACGATCCCAGCAATCCTGGAATGAGCGTCCACCATTTTATGCTGAGCGCCAGCTCCTGAAAGCCCGCTGCACCGTGGCGCAGGAGCAGGATGGTAACGAAAATCACAATCCCCACCAGCGAGTTCAGCAGCATCGCAATGAGTATTGTGGAGGCGGACTGCGTAATACGCACCATCAGCGTATTTTGCACGACCAGTCCGACGCCGGCGGCAATCAGACAGGCGAGGGTCAGCGAAGCGTTCATGCGCTGGCGTCCGGATCGTGACGATCGTCGAGCTGGAGCTGCATAAAGGTCAGATCCAGCCAGCGGCCAAATTTTGTGCCGACCTGCGGCATCTGTCCGGTGGTCACAAACCCGAGCGTTTCGTGCAGATGCAAAGAGGCCTGGTTTTGCGCTTCGATACCGGCCACCATGACATGTTTGTTCAGGCGACGGGCCTCCTTAATCAGCGCCACCAGCAGGCTGCGGCCTAATCCTTTACCCTGATGATCGGGGTGGACGTAGACCGAATGTTCGACGGTATGGCGAAAGCCGTCAAATGCGCGCCAGTCGCCAAACGAAGAATAGCCGGTCACGACGCCGTTTTCTTCGCTCACCAGGACCGGATAGCCTGCCAGCTGACGCGCTTCAAACCAGGCGATGCGATTATCGGTATCGACGGTTTTGTCATTCCAGATGGCGGCAGTGTGCAGCACCGCGTGGTTGTAAATTTCGGCAATCGCCGCGCAATCTTCTTTGCAGGCATAACGAATGGTCATAGCAAACCTCAACTCAATATCCGTACACTATAGTAGTACGGTATTATTACAATAATGTACGCGACGCTGTCATCTGTTTTAGCAAGAAATTTATCATGGCCTGTCGTCTGCGTGCAGGTATATCGGGGGTGAGGTGGCCAGACGAGACGACGCGGGTTTTGCCTGAGGTCGCCTTGTTTGAGATTAATTCATACACTATAGTACTACGCTATGAATACTATTGAAGACAATATGAATCAGCGCATTAGCGCACGTATCCGCATCGAGCGCGAATCTCGCGGCTGGTCGCTCAGCGAACTGGCCGAGCGCGCCGGCGCCTCACGCGCCATGATCCACAAGATCGAACGCGGCGAGAGTAGTCCGACGGCATCGATGCTGGGGCGGCTGTCCGGCGCTTTTGGCATTAGTATGTCGACGCTGATTGCCCGAGCGGAGATGCAGGAAGGTAAACTGCTGCGCTTTGCCCAGCAGCCGGTATGGCGCGATCCGCAAAGCCACTATTTACGGCGTCACGTTTCGCCGCGCAGCGATCTGCCTATCGATCTGGTGCAGGTGGAGCTGCCGGCGGGTAGCGATGTACCGATGCCCGCAGCCTCCTACGCGCTGGCGCGTCAGCTGATCTGGCTGCAACAGGGGGAGCTGGTTTTTGTCGAGGGCGCGACCCGGCATGAGATGCGAGCCGGCGATTGTCTCGAACTGGGGCCGCCTAACGACTGCCGTTTTATCAATGAATCCAGCACATCCTGCACCTATCTGGTCGTGCGATTAAATCAATCTGCCTCATAATGCCAATGTGCGCGGCGGCAATTGCGACTAGCCTCAGTACAGGTCCTAAACAAGAGGAGTTTGCTATGGCTTTTCATCCGCAACGTCACCGCCGCTGGGTGCTGGCTTCTCGCCCGCACGGCGAGCCGACAGGGGATAATTTCCGTCTGGAAGAGAGCGAGGCCCCGACGCCGGGTCCCGGGCAGGTGCTTCTGCGCACGGTTTATCTCTCGTTAGATCCCTACATGCGCGGGCGCATGAGCGATGCGCCGTCCTACTCGCCTCCGGTTGCCATCGGCGCCGTGATGGTCGGTGGAACGGTGAGTCGCGTTGAAGCGTCTGACCACGCTGACTTTACACCGGGAGAGTGGGTGCTGAGCTCCGGCGGCTGGCAGGATTTTGAACTCTCCGATGGCAACGGGCTGGTGAAGCTGGGTGAACATCCGCAACACCCCTCGTGGGCGCTCGGCATCCTTGGGATGCCTGGTTTTACGGCCTATATGGGGCTGCTGGATATCGGTCAGCCGAAGGCGGGAGAAACGCTGGTGGTGGCCGCGGCCACCGGGCCGGTTGGCGGTACGGTCGGCCAGATCGCGAAGCTAAAAGGCTGCCGTACGGTAGGGATTGCCGGGGGCAGTGAGAAATGCCGCTACGCGGTCGAGACGCTGGGCTTTGACGTCTGCCTCGATCACCGCGCGCCGGATTTTGCCGAACAGCTGGCGCAGGCCTGCCCGCAGGGCATTGACGTTTACTATGAAAACGTCGGCGGCAAGGTGTTTGATGCCGTGCTGCCGCTACTCAATACCTCGGCGCGAGTACCGGTGTGCGGCCTGGTCAGCGGGTATAATGCGACTGGACTGCCGGAGGGGCCGGATCGTCTGCCGCTATTGATGGCGACGCTGCTGAAAAAACGGATCCGGATGCAGGGCTTTATTATCGGTCAGGACTACGGGCATCGTATTGCCGAGTTCCAGGAGGAGATGGGGCGCTGGGTACGGGAAGGCAAAATCAAGTACCGCGAGCAGCTTGTCGATGGCCTGGAGCGTGCGCCCAATGCGCTGATTGGTCTGCTGAAGGGCGAAAACTTCGGCAAAGTCGTGGTCCGGGTTTCACCCGACGAATAGGTCTTATGCCCCGGCGGCAGAGCGCCGGGGCGAGGATCGGCCAGGCACCAGAAATGGCGCGCCCCATCCGGGGTTTTCCTTAACTCATCTCTTTGTTAAATATCCTGCCTTACCTTTCTTCCGCGACCGTGATAAGGGGGATAAGGAGGCAGCTAAACGCGTCCAGGCCCGGCGGGAAGCAGCGATTATCGTGGCAGCTGCCAGCGGCGGAGGTATGGCACTGACTGCAGGTGGCATGACTCTGGTTGGTGCTGCACCCGAACTGGTTCTGGCGGCAAGGCTGGTCATCGCCGGTTGCAAAACCAACCCCGCGCTTTGCCTGAATCAGGCTGGTATTTATGCGGCAGACATTGTGGCACCAGAAGCCATCATTGGTACTGGCGCTGTAACGACCGGCAGCACATTAATCCTAGGTAAAACCGAGGACAGCGTGAAGAAGCTGAGCCGACAGCTGGTGAACGTTTTCGATGAGTTCTACAAAACAAAAACGTTCAATACCCAGCCTGTTGCTGGTTTTATCAAAGGAGAAACAGCAGCCGGGGCTAATCTGTCGACGAAAACGGCTGATTATGTCAAAAGCCTGCAAAAAGATAACACTGCCAAATTAGTAAGTATTTTTAACAAACAAAACCCTAACGCTGAATTAAATGTTTTTGGGAAACCTTTACAACAAGTTTTGGGACCTGGAGGGAGTGATACCAGAGGTAAAATTAAAGTTTTTGCTTCAGAAAAATTAACTGAGGATGAAATTATTAGCTTTGCTACATCTCTAACTGGTGGGATACCATTTAAAGAGCAGATTCTTCCAGACGGTAGGTTGATGTATGTAAAAATAAATGACAATCAAACAATCAAACAATCAATCTTCGAGATTTTTCAGCTTCTGCAGAGAAAACCGGAGCAAGGTGGACAATTGAAATCATTGGGAATTCAGATATTAAAACTGTCTCCAAAACATCATTAAATAGATTTGAAGTGAAATTTAGATAAAAGAGGAGGTAAGGTGACGTATTTAACCGAGAAACAATACCAGGAAAGGAAAGAGTTTCTTCAAGGGGCTTCTACCACCATGTTATGGAAAAATATCGACCCAGAAAGTGTTGATGGCACCTATAAGCTAACTTATAAAGAAGAAAAAGCGCTTTATATCTGGTTTATCGGGCGTTTGCTGGAGGATGGTGAAATCAAACTTGCTCGTCATGGAAAGTTCCTCCCAGGAAGCATCGACAAGCAGCTCGAAGCTTTTGAAATGGCATTTCCCAAAACTGAGGATGATATGAATTGTGATGCATTTGAAGGATTTTGGTTTTTAAGTGAAAACTGCCCAGCTGGCATTGTCTGGATCCACGAGAACGGCTATGAAGGCTGGACCTGATACACCGCTAGTCATAACGGCTCTTCGGAGCCGTTATCCTTGAATACCTTTCCAGGGTAAACGCTGTTTGTCGGTCACGATACTGGAATTAACGAAGCTGCCTGCCTCTGATAGATCCAACCCGGACAGACCAAAGGCAGGTTTATTGACGAACGAGCGGACAGGCTCTGCGTCTGACAAACTCATCGCCTGATACTCTGCAAACTGCCGACGCTCGTCTTTATCCAGAAGGCAGTATCGCAGCCTTTAACGTCTCTCAGAATCCTTATTCAGCCATAAAACGCCAGCCGCTCGACTAACAGGTCCACAAACCGCTCCCGGTCGATATCCAGCAACACCGTGGTATTTGGCTGCTTGCCGGTGAGAAAGTAATAATCAACCACCGTCATCCCCTGGGTGTATTTCCCCTGAGTTTCCACGCCCACCCAGCGCTCAACGCTGGTAAACAACTCCGGCTTCAGCAGCCAGGCGATGGTGCAGGGATCGTGCAGCGGAGCACCGGTGAAACCCCATTTGGCATCCTTGTGATACTCCATAAAGAAGTCGAGCAGCTCGGCAACAATGGTCGCCAGCGGGTTGCCCACCTGGCGGAAACGTTCGATATCCAGGCCATGAATCTGCGCCCGATGCGTGACGTCCAGCCCGGCCATCACCACCGGAATACCCGACTGGAAGACGATCTCCGCCGCTTCCGGGTCGACGTAGATATTAAACTCGGCGGCGGGCTGCCAGTTGCCCAACACCATCGCGCCGCCCATCAGGACAATGCGGGCGATCTTGTCATGCAGTTCCGGGTGGCTGTTGAGCAGCAGGGCGACGTTGGTTTGCGGGCCGGTGGCGACAATCGTCACCGGTTGCGGGCTTTCGCGCAGCGTTTTGGCCATCAGCTCGACGGCGGTGCAGGCCTGCGGCGTAAAATCTGGTTCCGGCAGCGCCGGGCCATCAAGCCCGCTTTCGCCGTGAACGTTTTCGGCGATGATCAGCTCCCGCATCAGCGGCTTACGCGCGCCGCCGGCGACAGGAATGTCCTGCCTTCTCAGCAGCGTCAGCATGCGCAGCACGTTGCGCAGGGTTTTGTCCGGCGTCTGGTTGCCAGCGGAGGCAGTGATCGCCTTGACGTCAAGTTCGGGTGAGGCGAGGGCGAGAACCATCGCGATGGCGTCATCATGACCGGGGTCGCAATCGAGAATGATCGGCAGTGCCATAGCAGCTCCTTGTTGGGCGTTATTTGTGACAAGGGTAACGCTCGAGGGCACAACAGACGAGAAAGGATAAAACAAAGCGTGATGTAAGCCGCAATAAGACGCACGTGGGGACGATCCGCCGGTGGCGCCATGCTTTCCGGGGCTAAGGGTTTGTGCGGTCTGCTTCCCCGGTGGCGCTATGCTTGCCGGGGCTACGGGTTTGTGCGGTCTGCTTCCCCGGTGGCGCTGCGCTTACCGGGGCTACGGGTTTGTGCGGTCTGCTTCCCCGGTGGCGCTGCGCTTACCGGGGCTACGGGTTTGTGCGGTCTGCTTCTCCGGTGGCGCTGTGCTTACCGGGGCTACGGGTTTGTGCGGTCTGTTTCCCCGGTGGCGCTGTGCATCCCGGGCTACGGGTTTGTGCGGTCTGCTTCCCCGGTGGCGCTATGCTTCCCGGAGCTACGGGGATGTGGGGGCTGTTTCCCCGGTGGCGCTGCGCTTACCGGGGCTACGGGTTTGTGCGGTCTGCTTCTCCGGTGGCGCTGCGCTTACCGGGGCTACGGGTTTGTGCGGTCTGTTTCCCCGGTGGCGCTGCGCTTACCGGGGCTACGGGTTTGTGCGGTCTGTTTCCCCGGTGGCGCTATGCTTACCGGGGAGTCAGGTTTGTACGATCTAAGGCTGGGGTTACTCAAAACGCCAGGCGAGATTCAGGCCGACGCCATAGTTACGTCCCGGCGCGGGTTCGTAGTAACGACCGTTGGACTCGTTGACAATCACCGAGCCGACGTAGCTGCGATCGAAGAGGTTATCGACGCGGCCAAACAGATCCATGTCCATCTTGCCATAGCTCCACTTATAACCGGTGGTGAGACCGACCACCGTCCAGGACGGGGCTTTTGCGGTGTTCTCGTCGTTAGCCATGATATCGCTCATATAGCGAATATCGCTGCCGGCGTACCAGCCGCGATCCGGCTGATAGCCGAACGAGGCGTAGCCCATATTGCGCGCGATGCCCGGAATACGGTTGCCGTTGCAGCTGGCGTCATCGCAGACATTGGTCCGGTAGGTCGCATCCAGCCAGGTCCATGCGGCTTTCAGACGCCAGCTTTCGCCAAACTGCTGATCCAGCCCCAGCTCCATCCCCTGACGACGGGTTTTGCCGGCGTTTTTGTAGCTGGTACGGCCGCCGCTGCTGGCATCCACCACGATCTCGTTATCGGTGTTGGTCTGGAACAACGCGGCGGTAAACAGGCCATTGCCGATCCGCGTCTTACTGCCGATCTCGACCGTGTCGTTAGTCGCAGGCTGCAGGCCGAAGTTCAGACCGCTCTGGTTATCGGAACGGTAGGAGAGTTCGTTAATGGTGGGCGTCTCAAAGCCGCGCCCGGCGGAGAGATAAACGTTCCACGCCTCGGTGACCGCATACTTTAACGAGCCGGCCGGCAGCCATTTATGGTAGCTGGCGTCGCCGCTGTCATCGCCGTTACCCGGGGTAACGTAATAATCGTTGGAGTCAAACCATACCGAACTGTAGCGCACGCCGGCATCGAGGGAGAGTTTGTCCGTCAGCTGCCACTGGGTCTGCAGATACGGGTCGATGTTCCACATCAGATTACGTTCATTACGGCGCAGGTTCCCCTCTTCGCCGTACTGCGGCGCGCCGTTGACCATCACGAAGTTTTCAAACCCTTTGCGCCGCTCGCTCATGTTTTCATAGTCGAGACCGGTGGTGAAGGTGACCGGCACCAGCAGTTCGCCGCGGTGAGTCCAGCGGGTATCGATCCCCTGATAGTGGCGCGTCAGGTCGATAACGCCGCCCGCGTGAGAGGGGTTGAGCTGAGGCGCGCGTGGGATTGACTGATATTGCGTGGTTTCACGTTCACCGGCGTACATCATCACGCTCAGGTCATCCTGCTCGCTGAGCTGACGCTCGTAGCGCAATCCTGCCTGGGTCTGCTTCGTCGACTTACGGGTATTGTACTGATCGCCGCGTGGCGACTGACGCGGGTTATTCCGCCATTCATCGTAGGTCAGGCCGCCGGCGTCATTGGCTTTGATATCCACGCTGTTAAACAGCAGGGTCAGCTTACTGACGTCATTGATGCGCACGCCCAGTTTGGCGTTCGCCAGGTTTTTGCGGGCGCCGCTGTGATCGCGGTAGCCGTGAGTGGTAAAGCGGTTGGTCGATACGGTGTAATCAACGTCCCCGGCATGCGTTCCGTCGCCGACGGCGCCGGTCGCCTTCAGGCCATAGTGCCAGGTGCCGAAGCTGCCGTAATAGCTGCTGGCTTCGATGGTTGGCGGCTGGCTGCCGGTTTGGGTCGTCACATTGATCACCCCGCCGGAGGAGTTGCCGTACAGCGCAGAGAACGGACCGCGCAGGACATCGAGGCTATCGACGCTGCCGATATCAATATTCGAGGTTTGGCCCTGGCCATCGGGCATGGTGGCCGGAATACCGTCAACGTAAATGCGCAGCCCGCGCACGCCGTAGGTGGAACGGGAACCAAAGCCGCGAATTGATAGCTGCAGATCCTGAGCATAGTTCTGTCGGTTCTGAACCTGCAGTCCCGGTACGGCGCCCAGCGATTCAGAGAGATTGACTCGCGGCGCCGCCTGACGCATCTCATCGCCGTTAACGACGCTGACCGCGGCGGGGGTATCGAGCTCGGAGACCGCGGTCGGCGCGGCGGTCACAACCATAGTTTGTTCATCGCTGGTGCCGGGCTGGGCCACAGCGATCAGCGGAAAGAGGAGGGCAGGTAGCGCAGCCGTGCGCACGGAAAGGATTTTCATAGAGCTACTCGTGAAACGAACCAAACGGAACATATGTCCACATGTTAACCCTTTTGTAATTTTTTGAAAATTATTAACGTTATTTTCGTTAAATAATGGCACCGAATGGTTATTTTCGCCGTCAGTTTTCATAAATAACGCTCCACTTCATGTCAAATAATGATTACTATTCGCATTTGAAAATGAACGCAAAGCCAGGACTTTGTGTCAGGGAAGCAATGTCGAGCACGCACATAGGTGTTTTATTCAAGGGAGTCGTCATGTCATTACGTCATCTGTCCGCGCCGCGTCTGCGTCGTTCACTGTTATTAACCTCTTTACTGCTGGCGGGGAGCTTCAGCGCTCATGCGGCAGAAGAAATGTTGCGCAAGGCGGTCGGTAAGGGCGCATACGAAATGGCTTACAGCCAGCAGGAAAATGCGCTGTGGGTCGCAACTTCTCAAAGCCGTTCACTGGATAAAGGCGGGATTGTTTATCGTCTCGACCCGACCACGCTGGAAGTGACGCAGGTTATTCATAACGATCTGAAACCGTTCGGCGCGACGATCAACACTGCTACGCAAACGCTGTGGTTTGGTAACACCACTGACAGCACCGTTACCGCCATTGACGCGAAAACCGGCGCGGTGAAAGGCCGTCTGGTGCTCGACAATCGTCAACGCAGTGAAACCGTGCGTCCGCTGGCGCCGCGTGAGCTGGCGGTCAATGAAAAAACCAACACGGTCTATATCACCGGGTTGGGTAAAGAGAGTGTGATCTGGGTTGTGGATGGTGAAAAGCTGACGCTGAAAGACACTATCACCAATACTGGCGCCATGGCGACCGGGCTGGCGGTGGATGCTGATGCGAAGCGTATTTACACCACCAATGCCGATGGCGAGCTGCTGACCATCGACAGCGAGAGCAACAAAATTCTCAGCCGCAAGAAGCTGCAGGATGACGGTAAAGAGCACTTCTATCTGAACCTGAGCCTGGATACCGCCGGCCACCGCGCCTTCATCACCGACAGTAAACAGCCGGAAGTGCTGGTTGTTGATCTGCGCGACGGCAAAGTGCTGCAGAAAATCGCTGCGCCGGAATCCCTGGCGGTGCTGTTCAACCCGACGCGCAATGAAGCCTACGTGACCCATCGCAAAGCCGGCGAAGTCAGCGTAATTGATGCTAAAACCTATAAAGTGGTCAAAACCTTCAAAACGCCGACCTACCCGAACAGCCTGACGCTCTCCGCCGACGGTAAAACGCTGTATGTCAGCGTGAAGCAGGAGTCGACCCGTCAGAAAGAAGCGACCCAGCCGGATGACGTTATCCGTATCGCGCTGTAAGTCGTGATTGAGGAGGGGGAAACCCCTCCCGCCCGCCAGAATCACCCTCTGTTACAAACACTTATTGGCCCGATTGCGGTTATGGTTTTACAATCATCGTTTTGCCGCCTGCTGCCTGGCGGAATTAATCATTCTGGAGGATGTATGAATAAGCCATTTATGGTTCTGTGCGCTGGCGCGATGCTGGCACTGCTTGCGGGCTGTACTTCAAACTATGTAATGACGACGAAAAGCGGGCAGACCATTGTGACTCAGGGTAAGCCGCGTCTGGATAAAGACACCGGTATGACCAGCTATGTGGATGAATCCGGCAATCACCGCCAGATTAACAGCAGCGATGTGTCGCAGCTGGTGGAAGATAACTAAGCAGGAAGCGGCGGTTTGCCCGGTGACGGACAAACCGCGATAGGGTTATTTTTGCGCTGACTGTACGCCCGGCGCCGTACTATGAATAGCATGAACGCGCTTACGCACGCCGAACCAACCGGCCACCAGCAGTACCGCAATCAGCGGAATGGAACCGATGGTATAGGTACCGTTCGGGTAATCGAAGGCCATCAGCACCAGCACGCTGAGCAGGAACAACAGGGTCAGCCAGGAGGTGAACGGCGCACCCGGCATCTTGAAGCTGACATCCGCCGCTTTCCCTTCCTTGATAGCTTTACGCAGACGCATCTGGCACACCACGATAAAGCCCCACGACGCGATAATCCCCAACGAAGCCACGTTTAAGACGATTTCGAAGACCTGCGACGGCACCAGATAGTTCAGGAACACCCCGACGACATACACCGCCAGCGTGGCCAGAATCCCGGCATACGGCACCTGATGACGGCTCATCTTCGACATAAACTTCGGCGCGGAACCGCCCATCGACATCGAACGCAGAATACGCCCGGTGCAGTACAGGCCAGAGTTGAGGCTGGAGAGCGCGGCGGTGAGCACCACGATATTCATTACGCTACCGATGTACGGTACGCCCAGCTTCGAGAAGAAGGTCACAAACGGACTTTGCCCGGCCTGATAGGCATTCCACGGCAGCAGCAGCACCAGCAGCAGCACCGAGCCGACGTAGAACAGGCCGATACGCCAGATCACGCTGTTAATGGCGCGCGGCACCATCGTCTGCGGCTCTTTACACTCGCCGGCGGCGGTCCCGACCAGTTCGATGGAGGCAAAGGCAAACACCACCCCCTGAACCAGTACCAGCGCAGGCATCAGCCCGTGCGGGAACAGACCGCCGTTATCGGTAATCAGGTGGAAGCCGGTGGCATTCCCGTCCAGCGGTTTGCCGCTGCCGAGGAAAATGGTCCCGACCACCAGGAAGGCGACAATCGCCAGCACTTTGATCAGGGCGAACCAGAACTCCATTTCGGCGAACCATTTCACGCCGATCATGTTCATGGTACCGACGATCGCCAGCGCCCCGAGCGCGAAGACCCACTGCGGGACATCGCCGAAGGCGCCCCAGTAGTGCATATACAGCGCCACGGCGGTGATATCGACAATCCCGGTCATCGCCCAGTTAACGAAGTACATCCAGCCGGCGACGTAGGCCGCTTTTTCACCCAAAAACTCGCGGGCGTAGGAGACGAAACTGCCGCTGGAAGGACGATGCAGCACCAGTTCGCCGAGGGCGCGTAAGATAAAGAATGAGAACAGACCGCAGACCAGATAAACCAGCGCCAGCGCGGGGCCAGCCATCTGTAAACGCGCGCCTGCGCCGAGGAACAGGCCGGTACCGATGGCGCCGCCGATGGCAATCATCTGTACCTGACGGTTGCCCATCGCTTTGTGATAGCCCGATTCCTGGGAGTTGAGCCAGTGACGTCTGGCGGCATGGTGTTCCGCCGTCGAGTGTTGCTTTGTATTCATTGATGTACCCATTTTCCTGTCAATGTCCATGAGTGGTTCATCGCACCGCTGAGTAGCAGTACGTTATGCTGGCTTTCCCATCATTCTGACGTAGGAGATAAGCAGAGCATGGCGCAGCATCCTACACGTATCGAGATAGTCACGCACGTAAAACATTTCTCGACCGCACTTGCTTAAATATCAATGAGTTCAAAGACGGAGGGCGTCCACCAGAAGGCTGAAGGCCGTCGTATGCTGGCGGCGGCTGGGGTAGTAGAGGTGATAGCCGGGGAAGGCGGGAGTCCAGGCCTCGAGGACCCGGATGAGTCGTCCTTCCGCCAGCGCCTGTTGCACGCTATCTTCCGGGACATAGGCCAGACCCAGCCCCGATTCCGCGGCATCAATTCGCTGCGGCAGGCTGTTTAAGGTAATTTGTCCTTCAACCCGCACGCGGACTTCGTGATCGTCCTGCGCAAACTCCCAGGCATAGATACCGCCGAGGGTCGGCAGGCGCAGATTAATACAGCGATGTTGTGCGAGATCGTAGGGCGTTTGCGGGATACCGTAGCGCTGAAAATAGGCCGCTGAACCGATTACCGCCATGCGCATATCGGGCCCGATGCGCACGGCAATCATATCTCTGGCAACCTGTTCACCCAGACGAACGCCGGCGTCATAGCGGCCGTCGACAATATCGGTCAGGCCGTTGTCCACGGTGATTTCGATATTGATCTCCGGGTATTGCAACATGAAGTTTTTCAGCGCCGGCCAGAGCACGGCGCTGGTGGCATGCTCGCTGGCGGTCAGGCGGAGGTTACCCGCCGGACGGTCGCGGGTATCGCGCAGAGCGTGAAGCTCCTGTTCTATCTCTTGCAGGTGCGGACTCAGGCGCTGGAACAACTTTTCGCCCGCTTCGGTAGGCGCCACGCTGCGGGTGGTGCGGGTCAGCAGCCGCACGTCGAGCCGGGCCTCGAGGTTGCGCATCGCGTGGCTGAGGGCGGACTGGGAGACGCCAAGCTGAGCGGCCGCACGGGTGAAGCTACGCTCGCGGGCGACCACCATAAACGACAGCAGGTCGTTAACGTTATCTTTTAACATCACTTTTCCGGATTAATGAATTTCGTTCATGGTTCCTTTCTGATTTTGCAGTCTAATCCTCGTTGCCAGATTGCGCTACTTTGAACAGACACGTCATGTTGAGAGGAACAGAAATGAACATTATTCGTAGCGGCTCACAGCCTTCGAGAAAGGGGCCGGATAGCTGGTTTACCGGCGATGTTCGTATTGATGCGCCGTTCCAGGCCAGCGAGCCGGCAAAAGTGGGCGGTGCGACGGTCACTTTTGAACCCGGCGCGCGTACCGCCTGGCACACCCATCCGCTTGGTCAGACGCTGATCGTCACCCAGGGGCGCGGCTGGCTGCAGGAGTGGGGCAAAGAGCCGCAGGCGCTGAATCAGGGCGATATTGCCTGGATTCCTCCGGGCGTAAAACACTGGCACGGCGCCAGCAGCGAGACCGCCCTGGTGCATATTGCGATTGCCGAAGCAGAAAACGGCAGCCCGGTAAGCTGGCTGGAAAAAGTGACCGACGACCAGTATCCGGCAGGCTAATCCCGTTGGCCCCGCGTCCGGCCCGAGCTACCGGCCGTGTTCCGTGGGGCAGCCGGTAGCGCCGTTGGGCTTTTTCGGGCTATGATTCTCAGCGGCGCAACGGCTGGGAGACAGCGATGAATATCAACGTAGTGGGGACCAGTGGCGTCGGCAAATCGACGCTGGCGCGAAGGCTCGCGCAGATCTTGTCCGTTCCCTACATTGAGATGGACAGGCTTTACTGGCGCGCGGAGTGGCAGGGCGTGCCGGATGAGGTGTTCTTCGCCAGGGTGGTTGCAGCCACCGAGACTCCCGGCTGGGTGCTGGACGGCAACTACAACCGCAGCCGCCCGGTTAAGTGGCGCAATGTCGATCTGGTGGTGTGGGTGGATTATGGTTTCGCCCGAACTCTGCGCCAGGCCATCTGTCGGGCCATCTCCCGGGCAAGCAGCGGTCAGGAGCTGTGGCCGGGAACCGGCAACCGTGAAAGCTTCCGTCGCGCCTTCCTCAGCCGCGACTCGATTATCTGGTGGACCCTCAAAACCTGGAAGAACAATCGCCAGCGTTATCAGTCTGATATGACCGACCCGGCGTATCGGCACATCCGCTTTGTACGCCTGCGTCACCCGCGGCAGACCGAGGATTTCATCCGTCAGCTGCAGCGGCAGGTGGCGCTGCGTTAAGTGCGTATATCTATTTTCCGGCAGAGTACATGTAAATAAATTGTTTCTCAGTGGCCGCGGCAGATTCTAATAATGCAGGCATGTTAATTAATACGAGCCTGCGAAATGTCTTATCGAATCAGTATCCTGGATAAAAGTCCGCTGGCGGCGGGAGAAACGGCCGCTCAGGCGCTGACGCGTACATTAACGTTGGCGCAACAGGCGGAAGCCTGGGGCTATCACCGCTTCTGGATTGCCGAGCACCACAACACCGATCAATTAGCCAGCCCGTCGCCGGAAGTGGTGATTGCCTGGATCCTTGGCCAGACCCGGCAGATTCGCGTCGGATCCGGCGGCGTCATGCTGCAACACTACAGCCCGTACAAAGTGGCGGAAAACTTCAACCTGTTGGCCTCGATAGCGCCTGGCCGCGTCGATCTTGGCGTCGGAAAAGCGCCGGGCGGCCTGCCGCTGGCAACGCGGGCGCTGCAGCAGGGGATTGATCCGGCGCAGAAGGGGACTTTTGCCGATAGCCTCGCCCAGCTGGATAACTGGCTGTCGCTCACCGATGCCGCAGGGGAAGAGAACCTGCGCGCCACGCCAATCCCGCCGCGTCGCGCCGACGGCTTCCTGCTCGGCGCCAGCCTGGAGAGCGTTCAGCTCGCCGCCCGGCTGGACTGGAATTTCGTTTTCGCCGCCCACCTTAACGGCGACAAAACGCTGCTGCGCGAGGTGTTAACCCGCTGGCGGGCGCTGAGTCGCCGCGACGCCATCATCGCTATCCAGGTCATTGTCGCTGAAGAGAGCGCCACGGCGATTGAACTGGCGAAGCAGATTGAAATCTGGGGCGTCGAACTGGAAAACGGCCAGCGGGTGACGGTAGGTAGCGAAGCGCAGGCGGCCGCCTTTGCCCGTCAGGCCGGAAGTCCGCCGGTGCGCATCGCCCGCCGCGAGGCCTCGCTGCTGGCGGGAACCGCAGACGAAGTAAAAGCGCAGCTCGACGCCCTGCATGCCGCCTGGCATATTGACGAATTTATCATCGACACGCCGATCGCCGAGGGGCAGGCGCGCCTCGACTCACTCCGCCTGCTGGCTCAGGCCCATCTTGGCGCGGAGGTGTTGCCATGAGCTTTGAACAACAGCTGATTAGCTGGCGGCGCGAGCTGCATCAGTATCCGGAACTTTCGTTGCAGGAGGTGGCGACGACGGCGCGCATCCGCGACTGGCTTGAGAGCGGCGGCCTGCGGGTGCTGCCCTACGCGCTGAAAACCGGCCTGGTCGTCGAAGTGGGCAGCGGCGAGAAGATTATCGCCCTGCGTGCAGATATCGATGCGCTGCCGATCGCTGAGACCACCGGCCTGCCGTATCGCTCGCAAAACGAGGGGGTGATGCACGCCTGCGGCCATGATATTCACACCAGCGTGATGCTGGGGGCGGCGCTGCTGCTGAAAGAACGCGAAGCGACGCTCCCGGGACGAGTACGGATTCTGTTCCAGCCGGCGGAAGAGAATTTTGGCGGGGCGAAAACCCTGATTCGCGCCGGGGCGCTGGAGGGCGTCTCGGCGATCTTCGGTATGCATAATGAACCCGGCCTGCCGCTGGGCGAGTTCGCCACCCGCGGCGGGGCGTTCTACGCCAACGTCGATCGTTTCGTCTTTAAAGTCACCGGCAAAGGGGCGCATGCCGCCCGACCGCACGAAGGCAAAGATGCGATTTTGCTGGCCAGCCAGCTGGTCACCGTCCTGCAGAGCGTGGCCAGCCGCGAGGTGAACACCCTCGATTCGGTGGTCCTGAGCGTAACGCGGATCCAGGGGGGCAATACCTGGAACGTGCTGCCGGAAAGCGTGGAGCTGGAAGGTACCCTGCGTACCCACAGCAGCGAGGTGCAGCAGCGGGTCAAGGCGCGGGTCAGCGATATTGCCGCCGGTTTCGCCAGTGCTTTTGGCGCCCAGATAGATGTGTTCTGGTACGCCGGTCCCACGGCGTTGGTCAATGACCCGCGCTGGGCGGAATTTGCCAGCGACGTTGCCGCTCGCTCCGGCTACCGCACCCGCCATGCGGATCTGCATATGGGCGGCGAGGATTTCGCCGTCTATCTACAGCATATTCCCGGCGCGTTTGTCAGTATCGGCAGCGCCAGCGAATTTGGTCTTCACCACCCGGCCTACAATCCGGATGACAACTTAATTGCCCCGGCGGCCCGCTATTTTGCGGCGCTGGCGGAGCAGGCTTTAGGCCAGATCTGACGCCTGAGCGTTCGGGCTTCTGTTTTTATTTTCGGCAAGGAAAGGGGTTGCTATGTCTGAAAAACGACAATTGCGTCTGGGCACAATATTACACGGCGCATCGGGAAATATGTCCGCCTGGCGTCATCCGGCCGCGCAGGCGGATGCCAGTATTAATTTTGAGTTCGTTAAGCAGACGGCCTTAAAAGCCGAAGAGGGCAAGCTGGACTTTTTATTTGTTGCCGATGGTTTATATATTAATGAGAAATCTATCCCGCATTTTTTAAACCGTTTTGAACCGCTGACCGTGCTCTCGACGCTGGCGGCGGTCACCCGCAATCTCGGGCTGGTGGGCACCTTATCGACCTCCTACAGCGAGCCTTTTACCACCGCGAGGCAGTTTGCCAGCCTTGACCATCTGAGCCAGGGACGCGCGGGCTGGAACGTGGTGACCTCGCCGCTGGAAGGATCGGCAAAAAACTTTTCGCGCGCGCAGCATCCTGACCACGCGCTGCGCTACCGTATTGCCGATGAATATTTGCGGGTGGTGAAAGGATTATGGGATTCCTGGGAACAAGATGCCTTCGTCCGTAATAAAGCTACCGGACAGTTCTTCGATAAAAATAAGCTGCATACCCTCGACCATCGCGGTGATTTTTTCCAGGTTGCCGGCCCGCTCAATATTTCCCGTACGCCGCAGGGGCGACCGATTATTTTTCAGGCCGGGGCCTCCGATGACGGTAAAAAGCTGGCGGCCCGCCATGCCGATGCCATTTTTACCCATCAGGCGTCACTGGCGGAAGCGCAGGCATTTTATCGAGATGTGAAGCATCAGCTGGCGGCCTGCGGTCGTCAGGATAACCAACTACATATCTTCCAGGGCGTCAGCGTGATTGTTGGTGACGATGCCGACGACGTCGAACAGCAATACCAGACGACCGCCGCGCTGGTATCGATTGAGGATGCCCTCAACTACCTCGGACGCTATTTCGAACATCATGACTTTGCGCAGTATCCGCTGGATGAACCGTTCCCCGATATTGGCGACCTCGGGAAAAACAGCTTCCGCAGCACCACCGATGAAATTAAGCGCAATGCGCGCGAACGCGGACTGACCCTGCGCCAGGTCGCGCTGGAAGCAGCCAGCCCGCGCCCGCTTTTCGCCGGTACGCCGCAGGAGGTCGCCGACGGTTTGCAGCTCTGGTTTGAACAGCGAGGGGCCGACGGTTTTATCATTCAGGGCGGCACGCCGGATACCTTCCCGCGCTTTGTCGATCGGGTGGTGCCGATTTTGCAAGCGCGCGGGCTGTTCCGTCGGGAGTATCCGGGAACGACGTTGCGCGAAAGCCTGGGGCTGACGCAGCCGGTTAATCAATTCCAACAACAATAACAACAGAGAACGCTCGCTATGCAGAAAAAGTCACTTTTACTGGCCCTTGCGCTGGGTTTCAGCGCGCCATTATGGGCGCAGGACGTCAATATCAACGGTACTGGCGTAAGCGTGGAGGCCAATAAAGCGCCGGTGCACACGGCCAAAAATCCGCAGGCGATCGCCCGGCTGCCGGCGAATTATCACCTCGCGGTGCCGGGTAAATTTACCGTGGCGGTCGCGGCGCTGAACTCGCCGCCTCTGACCGTCTTCTCGGACGACAACAAGACCCTGCTCGGCAGCGAAGTCGATATCGCCCGCCTGGTCGCCGACAGCCTGGGACTGGAGCTGAACGTCGTGCCGACCTCCTGGGAGGACTGGCCGCTGGGCGTCTCCTCCGGCAAATATGATGCCGCGATCAGCAATATTACCGTCACCAAAGAGCGCAAAGAGAAGTTCGACTTTGCCACCTATCGTAAGGACTCGCTGGGTTTCTACGTCAAGAGTACCAGCCCGCTGAGTAAAATTGACCAGGCGGAAGACATTGCCGGGCTGCGGATTATCGTCGGCTCCGGCACTAACCAGGAAGCCATTCTGCTGGCGTGGAATGCGGAAAACCTGAAAAAGGGGCTGAAGCCCTTTACGCCGGTCTACACCAAGGATGATGCCGCCCAGACGCTGGCCATTCAGTCCGGTCGCGCCGACGCCTTTTTTGGCCCGAACGTGATCGGCGCCTGGAAGGCCGCGCTGACCGGGAAGACCAAACTGGTGGGCAGCGTGGACGGCGGTTGGCCGAAAGCGGCGCACATTGCAGTTACGCTGAAAAAAGGCAGCGGGTTGGTTGAGGCCGTGCAGACGGCGTTAAACGGCGCCATTCAGAACGGTGACTATGGCAAAGTGCTTACCCGCTGGGGGGAAAGCGTGGAGAGCATCCCGCAATCCGAAATTAACCCGGCCGGGCTGGGCGATTAACAGGAGGCAATATGAGTGCAGCATTTCGCGATATCTCACCTGAAGCGCCGGAACTCCAGCCGATTATTCACGGCCTGTTCGCCGAATACGCGTCGCGCTATGGCGACTATTTTTCTCGCGATGCGGAGGTTGAGCTGACCGAGTGGTATCTGCCGCCGCAGGGGCTGTTTATCGTCCTTGAACGTGAAGGCGAAATTATCGCCACCGGCGCCTATAAGCCGAAGGACAGTCATACGGCGGAAATCAAACGCATCTGGACCCATTCGGCCCTGCGCCAGCAGGGGCTGGCGGCGAAAGTGGTACAGGAGCTGGAGCGGCGGGCGGTTTTGGCAGGTTACAGCCATATCTACCTGACGACCGGCTTTCGCCAGCCGGAAGCGGTCAGGCTCTATCTGAGTCAGGGGTACGACGCGCAGTTTGACCTGGCACGCAACCCGGAAGAGTACAGCCAGCCGCCATTTGACGGACGGTTACGGTTCACCAAAGCGCTGGCAGTAAGCGTTTTAACCCGCAGCGCCTGAGGAGAGAACATGAACAGATCGGAAACGATTAAAGTGATCCCGGCGCGCTATCCGCTGCGCGCCGTTGGCGCGGTGGTGGCGCTGCTGGTGCTGGCGGTCGTCGTGCAGTCGGTAGCCTTTAACCCGCGCTGGGAGTGGGCGGTTTTCGCCCGCTGGTTCTTTGACCCGGTCATTCTTGAAGGGCTGGGACAAACGCTGCTGCTGACGCTGCTGGGTACCGTCCTGAGCGTGATTTTTGGCGGACTGCTGGCGCTGGCCAGGCTCTCTTCCTCGTGGCTGCTGAGCAGCCTGGCCTGGGGCTATATCTGGCTGTTTCGATCGCTGCCGCTGATTGTGGTGCTGATCATCCTCTACAACTTCTCTTATCTGTATGACACGCTATCGCTCGGTATTCCGTTTACCGGGATCAGCTGGGGGAGTTATCAGACCATCAATGTGCTGGGGCAGTTCTCCACCGCGGTCGTGGGGCTGACGCTGGTGCAGAGCGCCTATACCGCGGAGATCATTCGCGGCGGTTTCCTCGGCGTTGACCACGGTCAGTATGAGGCGGCTGCGGCGCTGGGGCTGCCGGCGTGGCGGCGTACGCTGCGTATTATTCTGCCTCAGGCGCTGCGCACGATTTTACCCTCTGGTTTCAATGAGATTATCAGCCTCGCCAAAGGGACCGCGATGGTTTATGTGCTGGCGATGCCCGAGCTGTTTTACACCATCCAGATGATTTACAACCGAACCCAGGAGGTGATCCCGCTGTTGATGGTGGGGGCCGTCTGGTATCTGGCTATCACCAGCGTCCTGTCGCTGATTCAATATCTGGTGGAACGCGCCCTGGCGCGCAGCGAACGCCGTTCGGCGGTCAACTCGCCGCGCCGGGCGCGCGCCGATGAATCCTCTCGCCAGCCGCAGAAACCGCAGGAGGCCATTCATGCCCAACTCTCATAACGGCCATATCTCGATTACCGGCGTCAGTAAGTATTTTGGCCGCCATAAAGCGCTGGATGATGTCTCGCTGGAAATTGCGCCCGGCACGGTGACGGTGATCCTCGGGCCATCCGGTTCGGGGAAATCAACCCTGCTGCGTGCCATAAACCATCTTGAGCGAGTGGATGAAGGGTTTATTCAGATTGATGGCGACTACATTGGCTATCGGCGCCAGGGCGATAAGCTCTATGAACTGAAGGAGAGAGAGATTCTGCGCCAGCGCGTTAACGTCGGCTACGTCTTTCAGAACTTCAACCTGTTCCCGCATCTGACGGTGCTGGAAAACCTGATTGAAGCGCCGATTGCCCACCGGCAGGCGAGCCGCAAAGAGGCCATCGCGCGCGCTTATGAGCTGCTGGACGTGGTGGGGCTGCGCCACAAGGCCGAGGCCTGGTCGCGCCATCTCTCCGGCGGCCAGCAGCAGCGTATTGCCATCGCCAGGGCGCTGGCCCTCAAGCCGCGAGTGCTGCTGTTCGATGAACCGACATCGGCGCTGGATCCGGAGCTGGTGGGCGAAGTGCTCGATGTGATTAAAAAGCTGGCCCGCTCCGGTACCACGCTGGTGGTGGTGACGCATGAGATTGGTTTTGCCCGCGAAGTGGCCGATCAGGTGGTGTTTATGGTCGAGGGGAAAATTATTGAGCAGGGCAGCAGCGATGCGGTGCTCAATCATCCGCAGCATCAGCGTACGCGGCAATTTTTATCAAAGGTGCTGGCATGAAAAAAAGGATAGTCGCCCTGGCGCTGGGCGCGCTCTCTGCGGGAGCGCAGGCGGAAATCGATCTCCAGGCGAATGAACGGCCGCTGCCGGTAACGGTGGACAACGCCGCGATCGCCAGGATCCCGGCCAGCTATCGCTTTGTTGAACCCGGTACGCTGACGGTGGCGATTTCAGCGCTTAATTCCCCGCCGCTGGCGCTGCTGGCCAGCGACAACCGGACGCGGATCGGTAGCGACCCGGATATTGCCCGTCTGCTGGCCGGCAGTTTAGGCCTCAAGCTGAAACTGGTGCCGACGGCATGGGAAGACTGGCCGCTGGGGATCACCTCCGGGCGCTATGACGTGGCGCTGGTCAATATCGCCGTCACCGAACCGCGCAAAGAGAAGTTCGATTTCGCCACCTATCGCGTCGATTCGCTGGCATTTTCGGTTAAATCCACCAGCGCCATCGACAAAATCAGCGGTGCGGCGGATCTCTCCGGGCGGAAGGTGATCGTCGGATCCGGCACGAATCAGGAGCGCATTTTGCTGGGCTGGAACGGGGAAAATGAAGCGGCGGGACGTCAACCGGCTTTGCCGATCTATTTGACCGATGACGCCTCCGGCAACCTCTATATTCAGTCAGGGCGCGCCGACGTCTTTTTTTGGCCCGCAGTCCACGGCAGCCTATAAAGCGGCGCTGACCGGAGCAACCAAAGTGGTTGGGCTGGGGCCGAAAAAGGCCTGGGTCGCCACCACCACCAAAAAGGGCAATGGCCTGGTGTATGCGTTGCAGGCGGCGCTCGATGGCGCCATTGCGCGCGGAGAGTACCAGCAGGTGCTGGCGCGCTGGGGCGAACAGGGAGAGGCGGTGACACAATCGCAGGTGAATCCGCCGGGCATTACCTACTAAAAAAACCGCTGTTTCGCCGGAGTACGGGGCGAAACAGCGGGGGATTATTATTGATAGCGACTTTCATCGCGGTGTTCAGCAATCGGCAAAGATGATGTCAATGTCACTTTATGCGTTGTGTGGCGGATTTAACTTTCGGCAACGTATTTAATATGATAACTGCACCATCATTTTCAGCTCGCCGGTTTTTAATTCCAAAGATAAATATGATGATGACGATTTTGATTTTTATCAAAATCCGTATATTTTTCGTGTGGTTAATATTTTCACTCCGCGGTTCTGCTGGGACCATCTCTTTACATCAATAATCATCAAGGGATTGAAGTGAATATATTATCAGAAGTTATTATACCCTTATCGGGCGTGGTGTTTCCTGCTGTTGTCGCATTCATTCGCGCTGTTTATAATCGCTGGGGAGAAGGCAGGAAGCTTCATCGTGACAGTCAGTTTGATAAAGTGAATGTGGAAAAGCGCCTGGCAACGTTTCGCCGTATTAATCAATTGAAAAATAAAAACGATCTTACCCCGTTTGATTTACTGGCTATCAAGGCGTTATATGAAGGTATCGGCATAAGATATCCGGTGACCATCAGCCATAAAATTCTCGAGTATATTGCCAGCAACAATATCGATTTCAATGAGCCAACCCTGAATAGCTTTCTTCGGATGTCGAGGCTGCTGAATGTTACGGATTCAGGCGTGACGCAACCGTCCAGTAAAAGGAAAAAGGCGCGCCGGGAGATAGTTATTTTCGGCGGGCTGATGATTGCCGCTATCATATACGGATTCTTTATGTCGGTGCCCGACGTGGTAGCCGAAATGTCAGGCGCGGCCGCGGTAGCCTGTTTTGTCGTTTTATTTCTTGTTTACCTGGCGATGTTTATTCTGATTGTCAGTGCCGTGGTTAACAGCTTATATGACATTCAGTGTGCCAAAAAATTCTGGAAGACATTTTCACCCTTTCTCAATCGTCAGCCATGAATATTGCTTGCAACGCCGCGAGTATTCTGCGGATAAACGGTAAGGTATGAGGTATTGAAAAGCAGGGCGTCGCTACGCTAAACGTAGCGCTACCGGTCAAAGATCATCGCGGATAACGCCTGTTCTGTAGCATCTTGCGCCGTACTGCTGGCCGGATCTCCAGCATGTCAGCCCGATTTTGTGTCTAAACTTAAGCTTTATCGTGGAGGCAGATGATGATTACTGTCTATGGCGTTCCCGGCTGGGGATCGGCGATCGGTGAGCTGATGCTGACCCTCGCCAACATTCCTTACCATTTCGTTAACGTAGCAGGCTTCGACCAGCCGGGGCCGCAGCGCGATAGCCTGATGCAGATAAACCCGCTGTGTCAGGTTCCCACTTTGCGACTGGCGGACGGCAGCGTGATGACCGAAACCGCCGCGATGGCTCTGATGATCCTCGATAGCCGTCCGGATCTGGCGCCGGCGCCGGGCACAGCGCAGCGCCATCAGTTTCAGCGTCTGTTGATCTGGCTGGTGGCCAATGTTTATCCCACCTTTACCTACGCCGATTATCCGCAGCGCTGGGCCGCCGATGCGGCGGAGCAACTGCGGCAAAACTGCATCCGCTATCGTCAATCGCTGTACCTGTGGCTGGAGCAGCAGCTGGCGGCGGCGCCTTATGCGCTGGGGGCGGAGATAACCCTGCTGGATTGTTATATTGCGACGATGTGCCGCTGGGGTCCGCGGCGGGAGTGGTTTTCCGCCCATACGCCGAAGTTTGTCGCCGTGGCTGACAAAGTCTGTCAGCACCCGGATCTGCAGCAGGTACTGCGTGACAACGAGTTGATTTAAAGCACAAAAGGCCAACCGACTGACTACCGCTATGCTAGTTTATCGCTCTCACAATAAGGAGCCTGCTATGCCGCATGTTGATATTAAATGTTTTCCCCGCGAACTGACCGATGATCAAAAAAGCGCCCTGGCCGCCGACATTACCGAGGTGCTGATCCGCCATCTGAACAGTAAAGACGGGGCGGTGAGCGTCGCCCTCAATCTGGTTGAGCAAAGCGACTGGCAAAAAGTCTGGGACAGCGAAATCGCCCCGCAGATGGAGCAGCTGATTAAGAAGCCGGGTTACAGCATGTAATGGCGAACCTTTCCCGGACAGTGATTGCCGCACCTGTCCGGGCTACCTGTCAGCTGGCCGCTGCCAGGCCCGTCGCCGTGGTGGTCTGTTGTCACGGAGTACGGTTTTAAAAGGGTGCGGATGTTGTCGCCCGGGCGATGCTGTGCAGGGTCCGGGCGACCTGTTTTCTGCAGATCATCATCCGCAGCAGCGGCCACGGTTTTGCCGATTAGAACCAAATCTCCGACTGGATGCCGAAGTTCCAGTTCCCCCCGGCGGTAAAGCCTTTGCTGCCAAAATCATCGTTGATAGCGTAGTGATCCAGCGCTTTGTCCCAGTTCATCCACGTTACGAAGAACCGAATTTCCGGGCGAGCCTTGATATCAAACACATCGCCGACCTTAAACGTCGGCGCAAAGGTCAGCTTATAGAAATCGCCGCTCACCGCCTGATACTGGTACAGATTGTCGTTATAGCGGTAGCTACGCCCGTCAGGATTCAGGTCCATATACTGCCATGACGCTTCGTACAGCAGAGCGAAGTTACGGGTCAGCGCCTGCGAGACGCGCAGATTGAAGGTCGCCCAGTCGTAGCGGTCGCCGTCGCGGTAGCGGTTTTCACTATGCTGGGCAATCACCGATGGCGCCAGCTGCCAGTTTTTCCCCAGCGGTAAAATGCCGTACGAGGCAAAACGTAACGATTTGGCGTTCTCGGTGAGGTCGCCGTCGCTACCGGGCTGCCGCGCCTCGGCGCCCAGTCCGCTGCCGTACTGCAGAGCACTTTCCGATACTCCCGGTGCCAGACCGTAGAACCGCTCTTTGTCGTGATACGCGAGCATCGCGTAATAGCCATTTTTCGCCGTATTGTCGCTGCGCAGAGCGTAGCTGCCGGTGGTGGAGGTATTATCTTTCAGCGAATCATTGCCCTGAGCGGTCATCGCGGTGGTCATCAGCTGCCATTTTTGCCAGAAGTGGTTTGCCGTGAACATCAGGTTCTGAATGTCGTTATCTGCGTAGTTATCGCTTCCCAGGTCGCCAAAATTACGCGCATAGAGCGAATAATCGCCGCGCAGGCTGTCGCCCCAGTTGACGTCGTAGATCCCGCCGCCGGTGCCGCCAAGGAACATGATATCGCTGTCGGTAAAGTGGATATCAAAGTTATCGCGGTCAAAGCGTTTACCCGCCCAGATCGACGCGTGCTTAAACGGTCCGGAGAAGTCGGCGAAGTTTCCCATCTCGACGTACAGCTGGCGCACGTTCAGATGATGGCTGTCGTTATCCTGTACCCACGGGTCCGGGTTGGTCGCACCATCGGCCAGCATCGTTTTGAAGCGTGCCCACGACCCGTCGCTGAAGGTCATCTTCTTGCCAAAGCTTAGCTCGACGTAGTTATCCTTTTCATTGCCAAGACGGCCAACGTGGGCATCACCGTTGAGCGAACTGGCCGGAGAGATCCCCGGGCCGCCGCGTGCGCCTTTGCCGTGGCTGTCAACCAGCATCCCGGCGCGGGCATAGGCATTGAACTCAAACCCGTCGCTTAGGCTGCTCTTCGCCAGCTGCTTGTCGGTCGCCTGCTGTTTTTGTTCGGCCACCGCGGTTCTTTGGCTCAGGGTCTGTATCTGTTTTTCCGCTGCCGCCGCACGTTGCTCGGCGGCGGTGGTCCGTTGTTCCGCCTGTTGCACCCGGCGGTTTGCTTCTCCCGCCTCACGTTCGGCATGGTTCAGGCGAGCCTCCAGCTGCGCCAGCCTTTGTTCGACAGAAAGCGGCGTGGCATCGGCGGCGAAGGCCGAAAAAAGGGCGCAGCAAACCGCTGCGCTTATCACAGAGATGCGCATATCAATCCTTATTTATTCCAGAGGTAGAACGGTGCAGGGGCGCCTTAGATGGCGTGTTTTTCTCCTGAAGCCACCGACGGATCGGGCGGCGCGCGGCGGCCTGCATCGAGGTCAGCGCGAATCTGTTCGTAATGATCGTCAAGGCGATAGAAGCGCCCGATCCACAGCATTGAGGCAACGATCAGCAGCGCCGGGATGTAGAGATAACAGGCTTTAATCGCCAACATTGCGCTGTCGCTCTGTACCTGGTTAGCGATATAGCCGCCGGAAGAGAGCAGCACGCCGGTGATCGCACCCGCGCCGGCCATCGCCACTTTCCCCAAAAAACCGTTGATGGAGGTTAAAATCCCCGCCGTATTGATGCCGGTTTTCCACACGCCGTAATCCACGGGATCCGCCTGCATGGAGAAGTAAATGGCCGTTCGCTGACCGGCGCCGAGGGACAGTACCACCGCCCCGGCAATCAGCCCCCAGCTGTTAGCGCCGGCCGCCATCATCATGCCCATACCCATGAGGTTAATCGCGCTCGCCCACAGATAAACGTGGCGCTTTTTCATCCGGCTGGCGAGCAGCGGAACGGTGAGAGTGCCCAGCAGCGGGACAAACGTGGAGATCCCGGCAACGATCGCCGTCAGATCGTTATTGCCAACGTAGTAGTGGAAGAAATAGACCAGCGCCCCGGTCTGGAAGAAGAACGCCCCCCACATCAGGAAAATGTTCACCGCGAAGACCAACCAGGGACGATTGGCGCGCAGGCTGACCCACGCACGTTTTAAGGTCATCCGTTCTTCGGTGATGCGGATGTTTTCTTTGACGTTACGGAAGCTCACCAGCAGGAAGAAGGTGGCAATCACGCCGAAAACCACCGCGGTATAGAAGAAACCATCGGCCTGGCTACCGTTGCCCAGCGCCCCGACCAGCGGTAGGGTAGCGACCGCGACAATCGTTGCCCCAAGTGAGCCCAGCAGAATACGCACCGCCGATAGCGTGGTGCGCTCCCGCGAGTCGTTGGTCAGAAACGGTAGCATCGCGCAAAATGGAATATTGACCAGGGTGTAGAGAAACGACAGACACAGGTAGGTCACAAAGGCGTAGAGCAGCTTACCGGTGGTGCCAAAATCGGGCACGTAGAAGGCCAGAATACAGAGCACACCGAAGGGTACTGCGCCAATCAGCAGGTACGGACGGCAGCGCCCCCAGCGGGTGGCGGTATTATCGATCACCAGCCCCATCAGTACGTCAGCGACGCCATCAACCAGACGGGTGACGAGGAACATCAGGCCGACATAGTAGGCGGGAAGGCCCATCACATCGGTATAAAAGAACATCAGATATAAAGAGATCATCTGCCACACGAGGTTGCAGGAGAGGTCGGCGATGCCATAGCCAATGCGCTGCCGCCATCGGGTAAAGAATGTTTCTGCCATAAAATGCACTCGCTTATTGTTGTTGTTAAAGTCCGTACTGGCGAATAAACCAGGCCGGGGTACAGCTCCACGCATGGCAATAGCTGTTGATCAGTTTGCTGCCATAAGGGGAAAACTCAGGATCCGCCGGGTCAAAAATTTCCCAGAAGGTATCGGCGCCGTAGTTGATCATCGCGCCCCAGTAGGCCTTGATTTCGGCAATGGCTTCTTCACGGAGCCCGCACTGCAGCAGGGCGGCGATATAGTGATGGCGCAAATAGGGGGTATTCATGGCGATGGCCGGCGGATGGCGTCGCAGGTTATGCATGATCTCCCGACGCTGCCCGGCGCTACCGACTTCCGCCAACACCAGCCAGATCTGCGAGGCCCAGGAGACCTGGCGCTGTGCGCCGCTGACGTAAAATCCCTGCTTCTCATCCCACAGTCTCTCCTGTACCGCTGCGCAGAGCTGCTGCAAACGGGCGCGGTAGTCCGGCACCCGCTCAGGCTCAAAGCGCTCGGCCAGCCGGATGGCGCGGCGCAGGCAATAGATCAGCACGCCCTGAGCCGCGGCTTGTTTATTCAATGATGCCTGCCAGTCGATAAAGACCCACCAGTCATCGCTATCGCGCACCAGGCCAGACGCTTCGCAGCGGGCCAGGGCGAGGTCGATTTGTCGACGCGCCGTCGGCCAGAGTTCGCGAGCGGTTTTGTCATCTTCGGTACTGTGCAGATAGTTATAGAGAATATCGGCAAAAAAAAGAGAGTAATCAAAGAGAAAGGTATCATCAGCCAGCACGTCCGGCTGGACGAAAACGTTGGCTGACACCATCCCGTCTTCCCGGGTATGACCGGCAAACAGGTACAGACAGCGGCGGACCAGATCGTGGTGCGCGAAGGTAACATCATTGACCAACGCCTGCAGGCGTAAATCCCCGAGCCACAGGCGGCGGTCACGTTTCGGACCATCTTCAAACACCTCCTGCATACAGTTCTTCAGAGTCAGGACGGCAACCCGGTCAATAGCCTGAAGCTGCGGATCGGTGGTCACCGCCGGCGGGCAGGTTTGCGTTGCTGACGTCACGGCATTGACCTGGATCTGGTTGAGACGCAGGCGGAATTTCTCCGACACCGCCTTAACCTCCACTTTCAGGTAGCGAAAGCAGTAGCGGCGTGGCAGGTCGACGGCGGCGGGCAACACGTCAAGCCACAGGTCCTGCTGCTGCAACCAGCTGCTGCTGAGCCAGCCCTGATAATCGCTGAAGGGTTCGCACACTTCGCACAGGGTTTCGCCGAAGGTCAATTGCAAATGGGCCGGGGCGTCGGGGGGGCTGCCGGCGCTCAGACAGGTGAAGTGCAGATAGCCGACGATGTGGCTGCCGAAATCGATGATCGCACTGTCACCGCTGGTCAGTTCACGCCGGGAAAAGTCCGCTAAGGTGCCTACTTCATCCCCGCGCCAGCCGAACAGGGCCTCGGGGTCGGCATGGGCTTGTATCACCGCCATCGGCTGGCGCGACTGGCTGCGCAGTACGGGTCTGAGCGCTTCGGCGGTACGTAAAAAATGCGGGTGGCGGGTCATCGCGACCTGCGCGTTGCGTTGAATGGCCTGTGACATACTGCGTCCTCTGAGTTGATTTTCACGCAGCATAAGATGTCGACGCCCGCCACAACCACTCTGGCAATGCCAATCCTGTTATGAAAATGGCACTGATAGTGGGGTAGGACGGTTGGCGATCACAATTCTATAAATCTTGTACGTGGCAGCCAGTAAAATGCATTATCGTGCCACTGCCCGAATGCCGTTTTGGATATTGTTAACGATGATATTAACCGTTGAGTATTATTTCGCCGATCCGCAGGATAAACTGGGGATGTACGCCAGCGATCCGGAAGATAACAGTCATGAACACAGCCACGAGTTTGCTGAACTGGTGATAGTGGACGAGGGGCACGGCTTACATATTATTAACGGCCGGCCATTATATATTCAGCAGGGCGACGTTTTTTATGTTCAGCCTGGGGATGTACATTATTATGATGAGCTTGGAACACTGAAATTAATTAATGTATTGATTAACCCCGAGGTTGAATTTCATTATTTACAGCATCTCGATTCGCTATTGCAGACCTTCTCTTCCCGGCAGGCCTCCTGCTACGGCTGGCTGGCGCCAGATGCCCGCCATATCTGCAAGGAACTGGTGGGGAAAATATTTTCAGCGGATGCCCAGCGGGGGGAAAACAGGGCGCTGCGGGAAGCCGCATTTTTCCAGCTGGTGACGACCATAATGTATGCGGAAACCGAAGCGGAATATAGCAATACCAAATATAAACTGCATAAGCTGCTGACCTGGTTACAGGAGCACTGTTTTGAAGACCATAACTGGCAACAGCTGGCCGAAAAATTTCATCTGACGTCACGTACTGCTTTTCGCCATATAAAAGAAGCCACCGGGATGACGCCGGATAATTATTTAAAACGCCTGCGTTTAGTCTCAGCGCGAGTAAAGCTCCGGGAAACGGATATGACGATTACCGATGTGGCTTATTTGTGTGGATTTGCCAACAGTAACCACTTCACGACCCTGTACAAAAAGGTTTTTGGGGTGACCCCCAGCGAAGACAGGCGTCGTTTGCTGCGCTGAGGGAGCCACTATTTCAAGGCGACATTTTGTGCCTTCGCCCACTTGCGCAGGCGGGCGCAGGCGTTGGCATAAGGCGACGAGGTGTTGAGTGAAATCATCCGCCCCAGAGTCCATTTCCCATACCACGGCCGACCGTAAAGCGAATCATTGTCCTGGGCTTCGATGCAGGCGATAAGCCGCCGTTTAGCCTGATGCAGAGAATCGAGCAGAGCCGGGTAGTCCTGCGCAGGGTAATCGAGGTAGAACTTTTGCGCCAGCAGCCCAAGCTGGTTCCATTGAAAACCGGTTTCCGGGAAGTCGATGGGCTGCTGCGCTTCATTGTGAGCCAGCCATTTGAGAACCAGTTCATTCCATCCCAGCAGATAACAGACCAGATCGCGAACGCTCATTTCGGTGTTCTGTGCATGACCGGGAAGGGTCTTTTGCTCCGTCATCTCCGGGGGAATATGCGTCAAATAGCCGGCTAGTTTAGCGTAGTTTTTATTGATGGCTTGCAGGAGTTGCGCCTGGGTTTGCGGTACGCTCATAGCGAGTTCCTTTCGGTAGGATGAGTTGGTTATACGGTATGTTTGCGCAGAACGACGCAGGGGGCGACCGTGCTCAACAATCGGCGCCGTTTGTCGCCCGGGCAGGGCACCTGCGTCGCTCATCAGATTAAATTTCGCCTCGCGCGCTGGCAAATGCGCAAGGTGGCGGGAGACGGGTTGTCTGCCAGCCATTGCGCGCAGAGCGACTGTACCCACTCTGCTCTCTCTTTACCCGCGTCATTCAGCCAGTTGGCCACAGAATCCTGGACATATCTCGACGGATCAGCACGCAGTGGGGAAAGTATTGCCAGCGCCCGCTGGGGCTGTTGTTTCAGCTCAGCGATATGCGCGCACCAGACGCCGCGCGGGCGCAGGGACTCGCAGGCAAAACGGCGAATGTACTGCGATGCGCAACAGGTCCAGGGGGTGAGCAGGGCGATAGTAAGATCCAGATCGTGCGCCAGATGCGGACGCAGCGCCAGCCACGCCCATTCGCGAACACCAAAATGACTATCGTCGGCCAGGGGATAGATAGCGTGTAAGCGCGCATCGAGCGTTAAATCCGGCGCGGCGCCGAGCATAAAACAGGCCCAGCCGCGCACGGTATCCGACGAATGAGCCGCACAGCGGTCGAATCCACTCTCCCCGAGTTCGCTCAGCAACAGACGAGCAATACCCGCCATTCGTTTAACAATACCCTGCGCAGCCAATCCCTCTGCGGCCTGGTGGGAAACCGGCGACAGCTCTGGAAAGACCGAGCGCAGCAGAACGGCCTGATCGATGGCCAGGATTTCCGTCAGGTTGGCACCTGGCAACTCTCCCCGCGAAAGCCGGTGCAAAATGTCGTCAGGGATATCCGCGACGCGGGTTGCGCCTTTACGTTGTTGTTCAACCGGCATGGGCATCTCCTTTTCCTGCCTGGGTACCGGCGGCAACTTTCGCCAGCAGTTCAGACAGCTGGGTGCGTTCTTGCGCCGAGAGAGGGCTGAACAAACCGGCGATCCAGCGGCTGTGTCGGGCAAAAACGCGGGCGATAAGCTGCTTCCCCTCAGAGGTTAATGCGATACGCATGGCCCGGCCATCAAGGGGATCGGCGTGGCGTTCAATCAGCCGGTCGCGTTCGAGACCGTTCAGCAATCCGGTAATGGTTGCCCGGGTGACGCCGGCTTTTTCCGCCAGTACGTTGGGGGCCAGACCGTCAGGCGCGCCATCGAGTATAAACAACAGAACAAAGCGCCCCTCGGACAATCCCCATGGCGCCAGCAGCAGCGCACAATCGCGATCAATCGCAGCGGCCAGCGAGAGGGTCTGAAAACAGAGACGGATCGTATCGACATCGGCAAGCTGAAGACGCCGGGCCTCCTGCAATAACGAAAGATATTTCTGTTCAAGCTCCATCGCGGCCTCTGCAATATAGTATGGCGCCTAACTATATGGGTGAGTTTATCGATAATCAAATGTCAACGCGCGTTTTGTGAACATCAGCATAAAAGATGATAAATCGGGCCTGGACAGCGTGCCGGTATTTTGCCGGGTGGCGGCTGACGCCTTACCCGGCCTACAGGGGGACACGGGTGATAGCGGAATAGCCTGACCGGCGAGGGAGTGGATGTCATGCGCCGATCGTGTAGGCCCGTGCCAGCGAAGCGCCGGCGGGCAATTTCCCGAAGCGTATATGCGGCCAGCAAGCCAGGCTGGCCAGGCAGTAAATACGGTGTTGCGGATGTGATAGCAGGCGAGGGAGTGGATGTTATGCGCCGATCGTGTAGGCCCGTGCCAGCGAAGCGCCGCCGGGCAATTTCCACGAAGCGTATATGCGGCAAGCAGGCCAGCCAGTAAATACGGGGTTGCGGATGTGATAGCAGAATAGCCTGACCGGCGAGGGCGTGGATGTCATGCGCCGATCGTGTAGGCCCGTGCCAGCGAAGCGCCGCCGGGCAATTCCCCGGAGCGCATATGCGGCCAGCAAGCCAGGCAGGCGAGCCAGTAAATACGGGGTTGCGGATGTGATAGCAGGCGAGGGAGGGGATGTTATGCGCCGATCGTGTAGGCCCGTGCCAGCGAAGCGCCGCCGGGCAATTTCCCCGAAGCGCATATGCGGCCAGCAAGCCAGGCAGGCCGGTAAACCCTGCCTGCGCCGGCGAATGGGGTTACTCTTCCGGAGTATTGGCGCGCACGTGGCGGCCGCTGGCGACAAAGTTTCCGGTGCCGAGATGATGCAGCGTATTGATCTTATCGTCGTCGAACTGCCAGCGTCCGGTGACGAAAGCGCGCTCATCGGCGGCGGCGGAAACCACCTCGCCAAACAGCGTGTCGTACTGCTCCTGAGCTGCCGTTGGCGGCAACAGTCGGCACTCCATCCACGCCAGGCACTTCTCTTCAATCAGCGGTAATCCCAGCTCCGGCCCCTGCACCACGGGGATGCCGTAAGCGTTAAATTTATCCTCATCACGTCCACTGATGCTGCCGACCGCGTAGGTCCAGCTGGCAGCTTCTACGCCGGGGACCACGATGCCGAAGGTACCGTTGCGCTCAATGATCTCCCTTGTCCAGGCACTTTTATCCACCACGATGGCGAGTCGCGGCGGGGCAAATTCCACCGGCATCGACCACGCGGCGGCCATGACGTTACGGCGTTGAGAAGCGGCATCGTAACTGGTTATCAGAATGGTCGGGCCATGATTGAGCAGGCGACTGGCGTACTGGAGTTCCACGTGGCGAAAACGGCTCATAAGCGTTCCTTGGTAAATGGGTCTGATGCCAGACAACACGTTAATCCGCAATGAAAATGTAATCAATATGTCATGCGGGCTCCCTATAGTCGGCACCACTAAATCCCAAAGAGGATAACAATATGTTAGCTCTCCTGTCTTTATCACAGGTGAGTGCGGCCCGCCGGCTGTTGACGGCGGGCGGAGCAACGCTTTCCCGGCAGGGAGGGCGATAATGCGCGCGCTTACCGGCATCAAACTCGACGGCGTTTCGTTCGCCTTCGGCACTCATACTGTCCTGAATCAAATAGACCTGCATATCGATGCGGGTAGCATCGTGGCGCTGCTGGGGCCGTCTGGCTGCGGCAAAAGTACCCTGTTGCGCCTGTTGGCGGGGCTCAGCGTTCCGGCAGCAGGCGAGATACGCTTTGGCGATCGTCTGGTGGCGAAACCCGGCTGGGGTATGGCGCCGGAGCAGCGTGACATCGGCATGGTTTTTCAGGACTACGCCCTGTGGCCGCATATGACGGCGGCGCAGAATGTCGCCTTTCCACTGCGGATGCGCGGCGTAGCGCGCGCAGCGCGACAACAACGGGTTAATGATGCGCTGGCGATGGTTGGCCTCAACGGCTTTGCCGATCGTAAACCCTCCGGTCTTTCCGGCGGTCAGCAGCAGCGCGTCGCGCTGGCTCGCGCCATCGTTGCCGAACCTCGCGTGCTGTTGTTTGACGAACCGCTCTCCAACCTCGATAGCGAACTGCGCGAATCGCTGTGTGTCGAGATGAGCCGTCTGCTGCGTCAGCTGGGGATCACCGCGGTATATGTCACTCACGACCGCCGCGAAGCCGAACTGCTGGCCGACCGAATTGTTCATTTATCTGCCGGCACTATTGCCGCCGTTCGCACCATCACTTCATCCTCCGGGGAACTCGCATGAAAACCGTTATGACCGTTAAGAAAGGAGCTGTGCTCGCGATGTTGTTGTCTGCCACCATGATGACCAGCGCCCACGCGCTGACCGTATATACCGCCGGGCCGGGTTCGCTGGCGAAAAGTCTCGCCAGCGGCTATGAAAAGAAAACCGGGGTGAAGGTCAATATTTTCCAGGCCACGACCGGTAAGGTGATGGCGCGTCTCGACGCGGAGCAGGCCAATCCGCAGGCGGATGTGCTGATCTCCGCCTCCTGGGATACCGCGGAAGATTTGCATCAACGCGGCTGGCTGCTGCCGTATCAAAGCGCCAATGCCGATAAGGTCCCGGCGAACCTGAAATCTGCGGATTACGTTGCGCAGGGGATATCGGCACTGGGGATCGTCTGGAACAGCAAAAGCGGCACCCCGGAGCCGAAAGAGTGGCGCGACCTGACCGAAGCGGCGTTTAAAGATAAGGTCACGACGCCAGATCCGGCGCTCTCAGGCGCATCGCTGGATTTGCTGATCGGGTTGCAGAATGGCATGGGCGACAAGGCCTGGGCATTGTTCGACGAACTGAAAAAGAACGGCATGGTGGTCAGCGGGCCGAACGCTCAGGCGGTGACGCCGGTCATGCAGGGGGCGAAAGCGGCGGTGTTCGGCGCGGTGGACTATGTCTCTTACGGTAATATCGACCAGGGGGAATCCCTGAAAGTGATTTTCCCCGCCAGCGGCACGGTGATTGCCCCGCGGCCGATGATGATCCTTAAAACCACGGCGCATGCTGACGATGCCAAAGCCTTCGTTGACTATGTCCTGTCGCCGGAAGGCCAGGCGCTGGTCGCCGGCGCGTGGCTGATGCCCGCACGTAGCGATATCCCGGCTAAACGTCCGCTGCTTAATGAACTGAAAATTCTGCCGACCACCAGCGATGGCAGCAGCGAACGCAGTACGGTACTTTCCCGCTTCAATACCCTTTTCGCGCAGTAATTTGCCTTTCTCCCGGGGGGCGGTTGACGCCTGACCCGGGAGACGGGGCCGTATTCCCAGGACTCTACCGTGAAACAGAAACTGATTTCCGGCGTCACTCTGACGGTGCTGCTGGTGCTGGTGGCGTTACCGCTTTTATTCATCGTCTTACAGGCGATTTTCCCCCATTTCAGCGCCGGTTCCCTGAGCGGAGCGCTGACGGGCGTACCGATGCTGTTCGCCGATCCTCAGCTCCTGCCGATGCTCGGCGGCACCCTGTGGGTGGCCTGCGGCGTCGCGCTGATGAGCGTGGTTATCGGCCTGCCGCTGGGGGTGCTGCGCGGCCTGTTTAATGTTCCGCTGCCGCGCCTGTGGGATCTGCTGTTCCTGATCCCGTTCCTCACGCCGCCATATATCGCGGCGCTGTCGTGGATGCTGGTGCTGCAAAGCAACGGCTATCTGCAACAGCTCACCGGCTGGGATCTGAACGATCTGCTGTTCAGCCGCGGCGGGATCGTGCTGGTGATGACCTTTAATATCTTCCCGGTAGTCTATTTTGCCGTTTCCCGCAGCCTGCTGGCGAGCGGTCAGCGGCTGGCGATCGTCGCGCGCGTTCACGGCGCCAGCGCCTGGCGAGCCTTCTGGCATATTACGCTGCCGATGCTTTCCCCGGCGCTGGCGGCGGGGATGCTGCTGGCGTTTACCCTGGCAATTGAGGAGTTTGGCGTCCCGGCGGCGTTAGGATCGCGGGCCGGTCTGGTGATGCTCACCGTCGGTATTGAGAAAAAACTGGCTGACTGGCCCATCGATCTGCCCGGCGCGTCGCTACTGTCGCTGCTGCTGATTGGCGTCGCGCTGCTGGCCTGGTGGCTGCAAAAGCGGTTGGTGGGGGATACCGAGGTCACCAGCGTGACCGGCAAGCCGGGGGAAAACAGCGGGGCGGAACTGGGGTGGCTGGCGCTGCCCGCTGTTCTGCTGATGCTGGGTATCGCAGGCGTCGCCGTGGTGCTGCCGGGCGCGGCGATGGTCCTGACCGGCCTGATGGGGACCTTATCAGGCGGCATTCATGCCGATAATTTTACTTTCCGCCATTTTGCCGCGCTGTTTGCCAGGCAGGGGGATGCGTTGTCGGCGCTGGGAACCAGTCTGTCGCTGGCGCTGGCGTCGGCGCTGATCGTCGGCCTGGTGGGGCTGATTGTCGCATGGCTGGTGCTGGTGCAGAAAATCAAAGGCCGTGGCATCGTCGATGCGCTGTCGCTGATGCCGGCGGCGCTGCCGGGGGTGGTCGTGGGCGTCGGGCTGATTCTGCTGTGGAACCAGCCGTTCTGGCCGGTTTCGCCCTATAACAGCGGATGGATGCTGCTATTGTCATACTGTTGCCTGCTGCTGCCGTGGCCGGTGCGCTATGTTGGCAGCGCTCTGCGCCAGCTGGGGAATAATCTCGAACCGGCGGCGCGGGTCCACGGCGCATCGCCGCTGCAGGCGCTGCGGCTGATTGTGCTGCCGCTGGTCTTTCCGGCGCTGCTGGCGGCGATGCTGATGGTGTTTGCCGTCGCTTCGCGTGAACTGGTGACATCGCTGCTGTTGGCTCCGGCGGGGACGCAAACCGTGTCCGTGTTTATCTGGCGTCAGTTTGAGCAAGGGTCGATCGGCCAGGGCATGGCCATGGCTTCGCTGACGCTGTTGACCGGCCTGGCGTTGATGCTCGGCGCGCTGGCCTTGATGCAACGCGGCGCGCGCGGTTAAGGGTGACCGCACAAAATATGCAGTCGGCCGGGGAAAATAGGCTATAAATGTCGAACACCGATTGCTGGAGGCATTGATGAGTCGATTTTTAAGCGCTTATTTTTCTCGTCTGGGCTGGACGGGAACCCCTGATGTATCGCTTAACACCTTGCGCGAACTGCATATTCACCACAATGGCGCGATCCCGTTTGAAAATCTGGATGTTCTGCTGCCCAGAGAGATCCATCTTGACGATCGGACGCTGGAAGAGAAGCTGATTAACGGCCGTCGCGGCGGTTACTGCTTCGAGCAAAATGGGCTGCTGGAGCGGGTACTTCGCGAGCTGGGTTTTAACGTCCGTAGTCTGCTGGGGCGCGTGGTGCTGGCCAATCCGTCGCAGATGCCGCCGCGAACCCATCGCCTGCTGCTGGTTGAGGTCGACGGTGAGCGCTGGATCGCCGATGTCGGCTTCGGCGGCCAGACCCTGACCGCGCCTGTCCGGCTGCTGGCGGATGCGGAACAGTCAACCCCGCACGGTGTCTACCGACTGATTTGCGAAGGGGATGAGTGGACGTTACAGTACTGCCATCACGGCCACTGGCAGTCGATGTACGTTTTCGACCTCGGGCGCCAGTATGCCGCTGACTATGTCATGGGGAATTTCTGGTCGGCGCACTGGCCGCAATCGCATTTCCGCCACCATCTGCTGATGTGTCGTCATTTGCCGGACGGCGGGAAAATGACGTTAACTAACTTCCACTTTACCCATTGGGATAATGCCCATGTGGTGGAGAAGATCGATTTACCGGATGTTCCTGCGCTGTATGAGGCGCTGCAAACCCGCTTCGGTCTTGGCGTCGATGATGCCAAATATGGCTTTACTGAAGGTGAGCTCGCAGCGGTCATGGCGGCGTTTGATACCCATCCTGAGGCGGGGAAGTAGGGGCGACGCTGTCCAGACAGAAGGGGCGGTCGGCCGTGCAGGCGGACCGCATCTATCGCATCGCCAGACCCGCAAGGTGAAAGGTCGCATCTGAAATCCTCCCCGGTTTTTTTCAGGGCGTCGTCCTGGCGAAAACAGAGTATAGCGACCGCCTTTTCTCGGCCATAAACCGGGGAACTGCGGCATTTGTCCTGTCACTTTCGGCGATGTTAACCCACAAGAGACATGCTTCCAGCGTCACCCGTTGTTCACCAGTATCCCCCGGGGCCGCGGTCTGCTAATCCCGGCCGCGAGCGGTATCGGGCACCTGCTCTTTACCCGAGAGTCATGCTTCGCGATGACCCAACGTGGTGGCGCTGCGTCTCCTGTAGCGTCAGCCGCCGGGAAGCATCCTCAGCAACCGGGTCGGCTTCCGGCTCCTGACTGGTCACAGCCTCTGTTATTGCAGCGTTGCTTAGCGCGGCGGAGGAATATCCGTCAGGCTGAACATTTTCCCGCTGCCGAATGACCAGTCTTCCGGCTCGGTAAAGCCGATCACCACCATCACCTCATGCGGGCTGATGCCCAGCGACTGCTCAAGTCGCGTCACTAAATCCTGATAAAAACGCTGCTTTTGCAGATGGCTGCGTGGCTTACCGGCGGTTATCTGAAACAGCAGGAAATCATCGCTGCGTCCGGCTTCAGCCCTACAGAGATAGTGCGGGTTAACTATCCGCTGCCCTGGGCTGTAGCAGTCAAAAAGCTGAAAGCAGTCGCCGGCCGGGACCGAAAAATGATCTTCAAGCGCCTGCTGCAAATCGATAGAGATTTGAGCGTGCCATTGCGCGAAACGCTGCGCAGAAATGGCGATGCGGGTTATGGGCATGCGCGTCTCCTCATTCGGTATCAAGCTGGCTAAACACATTGAGTGCTGAAACCGCCGCTGGCCATCCGGCGTAAAACGACAGGTGGGTAAAAAGCTCGGTGATTTCGCTCTCCGTTACGCCGTTTTCCCGGGCGAATGTCAGGTGCCAGGCAAGCTGTTCAGGACGATACATTGCGACCAGCGCGCTGAGAGTGATGAGGCTTCTGTCACGCGGTGACAGCGCGGGGCGTTGCCAGATATCGCCAAACAGGATCTCTTCACTCAGTGATGCCAGCTTTGGCGCCAGCGCTGCCAGGGTTTCCCGGGTCAGACTAACTTTGTCCATTTGCAACCTCATAGGTGGGATGTCACGGAGACGATATCCGGTTATGATGGTTTCGATAATCATATAATTTGTGAGTAATAATCCTGAAAAACGGGATGATTAATGATGACCAGACGACCACTGACCTTTGATGCCGACGCGCTACGCGCTTTCGTGACCGGAATGGAACTCGGCAGTTTTGCCCTTGCCGCCGAACGCCTGGGGCGTTCAACGTCGGCGATCAGCGCTCAGCTTAAAAAGCTTGAGCAGCAGAGCGGCACGGCGCTGGTACAAAAGGCCGGGCGTCATCTGGCGTTGACCGCGGAAGGGGAAATTATGCTGAGCTACGCGCGGCGAATGCTTAGCCTGAATGACGAGGCCTGGGCCGCGCTGCAGGCCAGAGGGGTAAGCGGCGAGGTTCGTCTCGGACTGCAGGAGGACTTTGGCGAGGTGTTACTGCCGGCGGTCCTCGGGCAATTTTCCCGGGCTTGTCCCGAGGTGGAGATTGCGGTTACCGTCACGCGGAATGCGCCGCTGCGCGAGGCGATGATGCGCCAGGAGCTCGATCTGGCCCTGAGCTGGGAAGGGCGCGACGCACCGGTTTTTGATCATCTGCTGGGGAGACTGCCGCTGCAGTGGATCGCGGCGGCGGCGTTCGATGTTGCCCGTTATCTCGACAGCAACCAGCCGCTGCCGCTGCTGGCCTTTGAAGCGCCGTGCGTCATGCGCACCGCCGCCACCGCGGCGTTAGATAAAGCCGGAATCCCCTGGCGTATTGCCTTTACCAGTCGCAGTCTGAACGGAATCTGGGCTGCCGCATCTGCAGGACTGGGGGTGGCGCTACGCACAACGATAGGCATGCCTGCTACGCTGCAGATCGTTGATTGCGCAAAATTGCCCGCGGCGGGTGACATTGGGGTGGGATTATATGGCGATGAAAATCGGCTTACCGGGCCGGCGAAACTGCTGCTGCACACTATTACCGCCTGTTTTGCGCTGCATATGCCGCCGACGGATAATTGCGCTTTGCGCTGAAATCCGCTTGTTAATCTGTTTGTTGCGCCTGGAGGCGTAAATTTGCTATCTGTTTGAAAATAGAAAAACGATGAAAGCAACAATCGCGCACAGGCACACAAATATGACGCTCGCGGTGTACTCCTTTACCTCCGTCAGATAATCGTCATTAAATCTGTTTAACGCTTTAACGGCATCGTTTTCGTTTTCAGCTTCTACCTCAACGTGATGTTTTCTGAATCCCTGTCGTTTCATCTCTTTAAGCAAAGAGGATGTCACTGCGTCTTTTGCTACGGCTCTCCCGCCGCGACTGCTGATAAAAATGACGTATTTACCCATGGTTCCCTCACCTACGTATCATCCGGTTGAGTCAGCGCGTTTCAAGAGAAGAGATTACGTGCGGGAACAGTATAAGTCATTGCGGGAAGCGACTACAGGTTTACCTTTTCCCCCTGTTTTAACAGCGTCAGCCTCCTGGCGCGGAGGCTGACGGGTTAGCTCATAAGGGTTGACAGAGAGGGAGTCAAACCTTCAGCGTCGGGATCTCACCAGCTGGTAGCGGCGGGTCAAATACTCTATTGGCGCGCTCCAGACGTGCACCAGGCGAGTGAACGGGAAGATCAGGAAGATGGTCATCCCCAGCACCAGGTGAACGCGGTAGATAAATGCCACGCCATCAAGATGCGCCGAGGCGCCGCCGTGGAAGGTCACCACCGCCTGCGCCCAGTCCACCAGCTTCAGCATTTCACTGCCGTCAGGATGTTGAGCGGAGAAGGGGATGGTCGTCAGACCCAGCGCACACTGAATCAGCAGAATGCTCAGAATCATAATATCCGCCGTCGATGAGGTGGCGCGAATGCGTGGGTTGGTCAGACGACGAATCAGCAGCCCGGCGCCGCCCACCAGCGTCAGTACGCCGCAGATCCCGCCGAGAATCATCGCCATCAGCTGCTTTTGCGACATTGGCAGGAACCAGGAGTAAACCCAGTGCGGGGTCAGCATCCCGAAGAGGTGGCCGAAGAAGATGCCCAGGATGCCGATATGGAACAGATTCGACCACAGCACCATGCCGCGTTTGTCGAGCATCTGGCTGGAAGAGGCGCGCCACGTATACTGCCCGTAGTCGTAGCGTAGCCAGCTGCCGATGAGAAACACCGTCCCGCACAGATAGGGGTAGATATCGTAAAAAAAGACGTTCAGGTACTGTATCATTTCGGGCCTCCGGCACCGACGTCGACGTACTGTGGCGCGACGTCCTGGCTAAAGCGTCGTTGATAATGTTGCATCGGGGAGCTGTCGCAGGCGGTGGCGTTATCTTCGATAAACTTCACCTGCTCCTCCTCCCACACCGCATCCAGCGCCTGGCGGGTATCATCGCGCTTTTCACCCGCCACCTGCCTGGTGACACTGTCACTGCTGAGCGCGCTGCCAGCCAGCGCCAGCAGGACGTCAAACAGCTGATAATATTGACACTGGCGCTGTTTGACGCGCCCGCCAAGCAGCGCCAGAATCGGGGCCACGTTTTGCAAGCCTTCTCTGGCGTCGTCTGGCGGCAGGCTACTGAGGTACTCCAGATAGAGCGGTAGATGGTCAGGCAGCTCCCGGCAGTCGATGTGCAGCCCGGCCTGCTCATACTGATTCATCAGCTCGACCATCGCCTGGCCGCGGTCGCGGGACTCCGCGTGCACGTGCTCAAACAGCAGCAGCGAGGTGGCCCGTCCGCGGTCAAACACTTCACACCATTCGGCCTGGCGGTCGAGCAGCGGGGCGGCCAGCAGCGATTCAACAAACGGCAGTAGCGCCGGCGCATCGGCACGGACCAACTCCAGCGCCTCTTCACGGTTGTCCCACAGCAGGCTATCCGGATACTCCAGCAGCAGACCGATAATTTTGAGGATCCGCATTACTCTTTCTCCCCGATGTTGATCGCGTCGATGCGCTGGCTGTTGAACAGGTTGAATTTGGTATCCGACCCGTGACAGCCATCGCCGAAGGTAAATCCGCAGCCGTTGCGTTCCGGGAAAGCATCTTCCGCCATTTCCCGGTGGCTGGTGGGGATCACGAAGCGATCTTCGTAGTTAGCGATGGCCAGGTAGCGGTACATCTCCTCGACCTGTTCCACGCTTAAGCCCACCTCTTCGATAGCCCGGGTGTCGGTCACTCCTTCGACGGTCTGTGAGCGTTTGTAGTGGCGCATCGCCATCATGCGTTTCAGGGCGCGCAGCACCGGGCCGGTATCGCCGGCGCTCAGCAGGTTGGCGAGATACTGCACCGGAATGCGCAGGCTTTCGACGGCAGGCAGAATGCTGCCATTATTTGGCAGGCCGCCGGCGTCGGCGACCGACTGAATCGGTGACAGCGGCGGGACGTACCAGACCATCGGCAGGGTGCGATACTCCGGGTGCAGCGGTAGCGCCAGCTTCCAGTCCATCGCCAGTTTATACACCGGCGATTTCTGCGCCGCGTCGATGACGTTATGCGGGATCCCTTGTTTCAGCGCCTCTTCAATCACCGCCGGGTCGTGCGGGTCGAGGAATACCTCGCACTGGCGTTCATAGAGGTCGGTTTCATGTTCGGTGCTGGCCGCTTCCTCAATCCGGTCGGCGTCATACAGCAGCACGCCGAGGTAGCGAATGCGCCCGACGCAGGTTTCCGAACAGACCGTCGGCTGGCCGGATTCAATCCGCGGATAGCAGAAGATGCACTTCTCCGATTTGCCGCTCTTCCAGTTAAAGTAGATTTTTTTGTACGGGCAGCCGCTGATGCACATGCGCCAGCCGCGGCATTTATCCTGATCGATCAGTACGATGCCATCCTCTTCGCGCTTATAGATAGCCCCGCTCGGGCAGGTCGCGACGCAGCTCGGGTTAAGGCAGTGTTCGCACAGGCGCGGCAGATACATCATGAAGGTGTTTTCAAACTGGCCGTACATCTCTTTCTGCATGGCTTCGAAGTTACGGTCACGGGCGCGCTTTTCAAACTCGCCGCCAAGCAGCTCTTCCCAGTTGGGGCCCCAGCTGATTTTATCCATTCGCTTACCGCTAATCAGCGAACGGGGGCGGGCGGTAGGCAGATGCTGGCTCTCCGGCGCGGTATGCAGATGCTGGTAATCGTAGGTGAAGGGTTCGTAATAGTCGTCGATGCCCGGCAGCTGCGGGTTGGCGAAGATTTTTGCCAACACGCCAACGCGGTTGCCGAGGCGCGGCGTCAGCTTACCGGTGATCCCGCGGATCCAGCCGCCTTGCCACTCTTCCTGGTCTTCCCAGTTTTTCGGGTAGCCGATACCGGGTTTGGTTTCGACGTTGTTAAACCAGGCGTATTCCATCCCTTCGCGCCCGGTCCAGACGTTCTTGCAGGTGACCGAGCAGGTGTGGCAGCCGATGCATTTGTCGAGATTGAGCACCATTCCAACTTGTGAGCGGATTTTCATTTTTTCGCCTCCTGTACCTGATCGCGACCTTCGTCATCCAGCCAGTTAATGTTTTTCATTTTACGAATCATGATGAACTCATCGCGGTTGGAGCCGACGGTACCGTAATAGTTAAAGCCGTAGGCCAGCTGCGCATAGCCGCCAATCATGTGGGTGGGTTTCGGGCAAATGCGGGTCACCGAGTTATGAATGCCGCCGCGACGGCCGGTGACTTCAGATCCGGGAATGTTCATGATGCGCTCCTGCGCGTGGTACATCATGGTCATGCCGGGCGGTACGCGCTGGCTGACCACCGCCCGGGCGGTGAGCGCACCGTTGGCGTTGAAGGCCTCAATCCAGTCGTTGTCCTCAATGCCAAGCTCTCTGGCGTCGGTTTCACTGATCCAGACGATCGGCCCGCCGCGCGACAGGGTCAGCATCAGCAGGTTTTCGCTGTAGGTGGAGTGAATCCCCCATTTCTGGTGCGGGGTGAGGAAATTGAGCGCCTTTTCCGGGAAGCCGTTCGGCGGAATCTGATGCATATGGCTGACGCTCCGGGTATCAATCGGCGGCCGGTAGACCACCAGACTTTCACCGAAGGCGCGCATCCACGGATGATCCTGATACAGCTGCTGGCGGCCGGAGAGCGTGCGCCAGGGGATCAGTTCATGGACATTGGTGTAGCCGGCGTTGTAGGAGACGTGCTCGCTTTCCAGCCCGGACCAGGTCGGACTGGAGATGATTTTGCGCGGCTGGGCCTGAATATCGCGAAAGCGAATCTTCTCATCTTCTTTGTTGATAGCCAGATGGGTGTGATCGCGTCCGGTAAACTCTCCCAGCGCCTGCCAGGCTTTGACCGCCACCTGGCCGTTGGTTTCTGGCGCCAGGCTGAGGATCACTTCCGTGGCGTCGATGGCGCTGTCGATGCGCGGGCGGCCTTTTGCCGGGCCGTCGAGCTTGACGTAATTGAGTTTGCCGAGGAAATCGACCTCATCCTGCGTTTTCCAGCTGATGCCTTTACTGCCGTTGCCCAGCTTATCCAGCAGCGGGCCCAGGGAAGTGAAGCGCTCGTAGGTGGCAGGGTAATCGCGCTCGACTACCGCAATGGTCGGGGCCGTTTTCCCCGGAATCAGATCGCACTCGCCCTTATGCCAGTCAACCACATCGAAAGGCTGGGACAGTTCGCCCGCAGAGTCATGCTGCAGAGGCAGAAGCACCACATCGGTCTCCGCGTCGAGATGGCCGACGCAGACCGTCGAAAAGACGTTGGCGATCTCTTTATAGATTTCCCAGTCGCTTTTGGCTTCCCAGGCCGGGTCGACGGCGGCGGAAAGCGGGTGGATAAACGGATGCATATCCGAGGTGTTCATATCGTCTTTTTCATACCAGGTGGCGGTCGGCAGAACGATATCTGAGAACAGGCAGGTGCTCGACATGCGGAAATCGAGGGTCACCAGCAGATCGAGCTTGCCTTCAATCGCCGGCGTCTGCCACTCGACCTCTTCCGGTTTAACCTCGTCCGTCGCCCCCAGTTCATCGCCCTGGATGCCGCTGTCGGTGCCCAGCAGATATTTGAGCATGTACTCATGCCCCTTGCCGGAGGAACCCAGCAGGTTGGAGCGCCAGATAAACATATTCCGCGGATGGTTTTTACCGTTGTCCGGCTGCTCGCAGGCAAAGCGGATGGCGCCGGATTTTAACGCCTGCACGGTGTAGTCGGCGGGTGAGAGGCCGGCGGCATCGGCCTGCTGCTTAATGGTCAGCGGATTGACGCTGAGCTGCGGGGCGGAAGGCAGCCAGCCCATGCGCTCGGCGCGCACGTTAAAATCAATCAGGTGTCCGGTATATCGACTGGCGTCCGCCAGTGGTGAAAGCAGCTCCTGGGCGGTCAGCTTTTCATAGCGCCACTGGCTGGAGTGGTTGTAGAAATAAGAGGTGCTGTTCATCTGGCGCGGCGGGCGGTTCCAGTCGGTGGCAAACGCCAGCGGCAGCCAGCCGGTCTGCGGACGCAGTTTTTCCTGGCCGACATAGTGCGACCAGCCGCCGCCGCTCTGTCCGACGCAGCCGCAGAACACCAGCATATTGATCATCCCCCGGTAGTTCATATCCATGTGGTACCAGTGGTTGACGCCGGCACCGAGGATAATCATCGAGCGACCGTGGGTTTTATGCGCGGTATCGGCGAACTCCCAGGCGATTTGCTCTATGTGGTGGCGGGGAACGCCGGTAATCTGCTCCGCCCAGGCCGGAGTGTAGGCTTTCACCTCGCTGAAATCGCCGGCCGCGTTCTCATCGTCGAGCCCCCGGTCGAGGCCGTAGTTAGCCAGGACCAGGTCATAAACGCTCACCACCAGTTTGCTCTCGCCGCTGGCCAGGGTCAGACGTTTGGCCGGAAGCCGATGAATCAGCACCGGCTGCTGCTCAACGCTGCGAAAATGCGGGTTCTCGTTGCCACCAAAGTAGGGGAAGCCCACGGCGGCGACGGTATCTTTGATATTCAGCAGGGACAGCGCCAGTTCGGTCTCCTTCCCGGCGGCCCGCGGTTCGAGGTTCCATTTCCCTTTTTCGCCCCAGCGAAAACCGATAGAGCCATTGGGGGCGACCAGTTCACCGGCGGAACTGAAGGCCACGGTTTTCCACTCCGGATTGTTGCTCTCACCCAGCCCGTCCAGCAGGTCAGAAGCGCGCACCATTCGCCCGGGGACGGTGGTACCATCGTCGCGATCGTCGAGCAGCACCAGCATCGGCATGTCGGTGTAGTGGCGGCAGTAGTTAAGGAAGTAATCGCTCGGATTGTCGAGATGGAAGCGTTTTAAGATGACATGGCCCATCGCCATGGCCAGCGCGCTGTCGGTACCCTGTTTCGGCGCCAGCCACTGATCGCACAGTTTCGCCACTTCCGAATAGTCCGGCGTAATAGCAATAGTTTTGGTGCCTTTGTAGCGCACCTCGGTAAAAAAGTGGGCGTCAGGCGTTCGGGTCTGCGGCACGTTAGAGCCCCAGGCGATGATGTAGCTGGAGTTATACCAGTCGGCAGATTCCGGTACGTCGGTCTGTTCGCCCCAGGTCATCGGCGAGGCGGGGGGCAGGTCGCAATACCAGTCGTAGAAGCTCAGGCAGGTACCGCCAATTAGCGACAGGTAGCGGGTACCAGCGGCATAAGAGACCATCGACATCGCCGGGATCGGCGAGAAGCCGACAATGCGGTCCGGGCCATAGTGCTTGATGGTCCAGACGTTGGCGGCGGCAATCAGCTGGTTCAGCTCTTTCCAGGTCGAGCGAATAAACCCGCCTTTGCCGCGCATCTGCTTGTAGCTGAGACACTGCTGCGGATCTTCCATAATGCTGTTCCAGGCATCGACCGGGTCGGGATGGCGGGCCAGCGCCGTGCGCCACAGCTCAATCAGCCGTTTACGTGCCAGCGGGTATTTGAGTCGGTTGGCGCTGTAGAGATACCAGGAGTAGCTGGCGCCGCGCGGGCAGCCGCGCGGTTCGTGGTTGGGCAGATCCGGGCGGGTACGCGGATAGTCGGTCTGCTGGGTTTCCCAGGTGACCAGCCCGTTTTTGACGTAAATTTTCCAGCTGCATGAGCCCGTACAGTTTACTCCGTGCGTGGAACGGACGATCTTGTCGAACTGCCAGCGCTGACGGTAACTATCTTCCCAGTCACGGTTGGTATCCAGGACCTGACCGTGGCCGTTGGCAAAGGTCTCGCGTTTCTGCTTAAAGTAGCGAAAGCGATCCAGTAGTTTACTCATGACGTTTCTCCTGCTCCGATAATGTCCGGCATCAAGCCCTTGCCGGATGCGACGCGTTAGCGCCTTATCCGGCCAGCAAGACCGCACGATCCCGTAGGCCGGATAAAGGCGTCAGCCGCCATCCGGCAACGATGCCGTTATTTTTTTGCCGGTTTACGACGACCGTAGACCAGCCAGGTCACCAGTACGCAAACGACATAAAAGACAAAGAAAACCTTCATGGCGCCAACCGGGGAACCGGTCATGGCTAACGAGGTGCCAAAGGCTTTCGGGATGAAGAAGCCCCCGACCGCGCCAATAGCGGAGATAAACCCGAGCGCGGCGGCGGTATCGGTGACCGCTTCGTGCTGGGCCTGCTCATCGCTGCCGCCGCGTTTCTTGACGCTATCGATGGTTATCTGGCGAAAGATCACGGCGATCATCTGGAACGTAGAGCCGCTGCCGAGACCCGCGGTGAGAAACAGCCCCATAAACACCACGTAAAACGCCAGAAAACTCCCGGAACCGGAGCCGGGTAGGGTGAGGAACAGCAGGCCGGTAAACAGCGCCATCAGAATGAAGTTCACCAGGGTGACGTTGACGCCGCCCAGACGGTCGGAAATGATGCCGCCGAAGGAGCGCGCCAGGGCGCCGATAAACGGGCCAAAGAAGGCCAGTTTCAGGATATTCACATCCGGAAACTGCGTTTTGGCCAGCATCGCGAAGCCGGCGGAAAACCCGATGAACGAGCCGAAGGTGGCGAGATAAAGCAGGCTCAGCAGCCACATATGCGGGCGTTTCAACACCGGGAGCTGATCGCGAATGGAGGTTTTGGCACCGGCGATATCGTTCATCCCGAACCACGCCGCCACGGTAGCGGCGAGCAGCAGCGGCACCCAGATGAGCGGCGAGTTGCCGAGCCACAGGGTTGCGCCGTCCGGTTGATCGACGCCGCGAACGCCGACAAAAGTGAAGATCGGCACGAAGATCACTACCGGCGAGAGCAGCTGCATCACGCTGACGCCGAGGTTACCCAGGCCGCCGTTCACGCCGAGGGCGCTGCCTTGCTTCGCTTTCGGGTAGAAAAAACTGATGTTGCCCATGCTGGAGGCAAAGTTAGCTCCGGCAAAACCGCAGAGCAGAGCGATGAGAATAAATATCCAGAATGGGGTTGCCGGGTTTTGCACCGCGATCCCAAGCCACAGGCAGGGCACCACTAAAATAACGGTGCTGATCACCGTCCAGTAGCGTCCGCCAAATATAGGAACCATAAAAGAATAGGGCACGCGTAATATTGCCCCGGACAGCGAAGGAAGCGCGGTTAATAAAAAAAGCTGATCGGTAGTGAAATTAAAGCCGACTTTATTAAGATTCACCGCAACCGCGCTGAATAACATCCAGACGCAGAAGGCAAGAAGTAAACAACTTACTGAAATAAAAAGATTTCTTCGCGCAATGGCTTTGCCTTTATTTTCCCAGAATGCTGGATTTTCCGGGCGCCACCCTTTTAAAAGGTAATGATTATCTTTCTCACTTTCTCTTGACATATTGCCCTCGAATGCACAGTAACCAAAGAAAATTTAAAGATGACAACACCGCAAATTAAGCAGAAGAGGCGATTAAGGCTGGTCGAATGAATTATTGTAGTGTTTGAAGAATAGATAAAAAAAAACGCTTCAGGAAAGCGCGTGCGCAATAGGGGTTTATTATTTGTTACTAAATGTAAATGAAATGTGACTTAAACTGCGCTCCTGTCAGCAGCGGCGACAGGTCTGCCGGGCCGACAGACCGTGCCTTCCCGGCGCATTCAGAAGCTCAGTTGGCTAAATGGTTGGCGGGCGCAGTAGTTCTAACGTTATATAGTAGTTTATATAGCGTGTAAATGCGCTGTCGTCGATCGCTTCCATTCCCAGCGCATAAATCCCATCCAGCCCGCAGACCAGGGCAATTAAACGCCAGGCGATATTCTCCGCGCTGTCATCGGGATGAAATTCACCGCTTTCGCTGCCGAGACGAATAATATTGACCGTCTCTTCGTGCCACATCGACATGGTGAGCAGGTAGGCCTCTTTGATGTCGCTATCGCTCCCGGAGAGCAGTTGGCCTTCGCGCCACAAACGGATATAGGGATCCAGGCGGCCATCTTCGCTGCCGAGCATTGAAAACAGGCGCTCGCGCGAGCTGGCGTCTTCCGCTACCAGCTGGATATCCAGCATCTCACGAATTAAACGAACGAAGGCCTGCGCCTTAAGCTCGCCGATGGAGGTGAAATGGTGATGCAACTGCCCTGTGGAGACTCCGGCTTCGGCGGCGATTTGCCGGACGGTCATGGCGCCTAAGCCCCCCTGCAGCGCGACACGCATCGCCGCCAGCATGATCACCTCCCGACGCGCTTCCCGATTTAAGTAGTGCATATTTCCCCGCTGAGCCGTGGTTTTCTTCGATAGTAACAAAAAGTTGGACAGTTGTTCAACAATCCGGCAGGATCGCAATCCTGGACGCGTGTCCAATTTGCAAAATTGAGGAAAAAGTATGTCTCGGCAATGGTTAACGCTGGTGGCGATTTTGTTGGTGTATTTACCGGTGGCGATTGATGCCACGGTACTGCATGTCGCCGCGCCAACGCTTAGTATGTCGTTGGGGACCAGCAGCAATGAGCTGCTGTGGATCATTGATATTTATTCATTAGTCATGGCCGGTATGGTGCTGCCGATGGGGGCGCTCGGCGATAAAATTGGCTTTAAACGGCTGTTGCTGCTCGGCAGCGCTATTTTCGGCGTTTCGTCGCTGGCGGCGGCGTTTTCACCCACTGCGCTGGCGCTGATCGCCTCCCGCGCGCTGTTGGCCATTGGTGCGGCGATGATCGTTCCGGCGACGCTCGCCGGTATCCGTAACACTTTTTCGCAGGCGCGCCACCGCAACATGGCGCTCGGCCTGTGGGCGGCGATTGGCTCTGGCGGCGCCGCCTTCGGCCCGCTGGTGGGCGGGATCCTGCTGGAACATTTTTACTGGGGATCGGTCTTCCTGATCAACGTGCCCATCGTGCTGGCGGTTATCGCCTTCAGTGCGCGGATGGTGCCGCGCCAGCCGGCACGGCGCGAACAGCCGCTTAATCTGACCCAGGCATTGATGCTGATTGTGGCGATCCTGATGCTGGTGTTCAGCGCAAAATCGGCGCTGAAAGGGCAGATGGCATTATGGCTGACCGGATCGATCGCGCTGGTGGGCCTGGCGCTGTTGGTGCGCTTTGTTCGCCAGCAGCTTTCCGCCGCTACGCCGATGGTCGATATGCGCCTGTTTACGCATCGCATTATCTTAAGCGGCGTGATGATGGCGATGACCGCCCTGATTACCCTGGTTGGCTTCGAGCTACTGATGGCGCAGGAGCTACAGTTCGTCCACGGCAAAACACCGTTTGAAGCCGGGCTGTTTATGCTGCCGCTGATGCTGGCGAGCGGGTTTAGCGGACCTGTTGCCGGGTTGATGGTTTCTCGCCTGGGCCTGCGGCTGGTGGCAACCGGCGGTATGCTGCTGAGCGCGCTCAGTTTCCTCGGTCTGTCGATGACCGATTTCAGCTCCCAGCAGTGGCTGGCATGGGGATTGATGATTCTCTTAGGCTTCAGCGTCGCCAGCGCATTGTTGGCTTCCGGCTCCGCCATTATGGCGGCGGCGCCGAAAGAGAAAGCGGCGGCGGCCGGCGCCATTGAAACGATGGCCTACGAGCTGGGGGCCGGTCTGGGGATCGCGCTGTTTGGCCTGATTCTGACCCGCAGCTACAGTTCATCGATTGTGCTGCCCGCCGGGGTGGACGGTCAGGCCGCAGCGCAGGCCTCGTCGTCCATCAGCGAAGCGATCGCCCTGGCGCAATCGCTGCCCGCAGTTCCGGCGCATTCGCTGATTGCAGCGGCGAAAACCGCGTTTATCAGCGCCCACAGCATCGTGCTGGCCACCGCCGGGGTGCTGCTGCTGCTGCTGGCAGCCGGGATCTGGCGCAGTCTGGCGCAGGCGCCGAAAATGAACTAGCCCTACAGCTGGAGAGAAAGCTCCATGGCCGCCCGCCGCAGCGGGGCCAGCGCTTTCTCTCTCAGCGCGGCGGCGCTCATGGCACTGGCGGGCACGCCGACGTTGAGCGCCGCCACCACCTGGCCGCTGCGTGACAGCAGCGGTACCGCCAGCGAACATAATCCCACCTCAATTTGCCGATCGGCGATCGCATATCCCTGCATACGTACTCTGGTTATTTCCTCCCGCAATCCCGCTAAATCACACAGCGTATGCGGGGTGTAGCGAATTAAATTCGCGCGTGACAATGTCACGTCCAGCTGCTCTTCCGCCAGGGCGCTAAGCAGTACGCGGCCCATTGAGGTCGCCCATGCGGGGAGACGGCTGCCGCGACCGATATCAACGCTCAGCAGATTATTGACTGCGGCCCTGGCAATATAGAGCACGTTATCGCCATCGAGGGTGGCGGCGGAGCAAGATTCGCCGAGGCTCTTACCGAGGTTATCCAGCGCGGTCTGGGCCACTTTCGCCAGCGGCGTTCCGGCCAGATAGGCGTGGCCGACGGCCAACACCCGCGGCAACAGTTCATAGCTGCGTCCGTCAGGACTGTGCACCATGCCGAGTGCGGCCAGGGTATACAGGCAGCGGCGGACGGCGGCGCGGGAAATCTGCGTTTTCTGGCTGAGCTGCGAGATAGTCAGCCGCTGGCGCTGGGGAGTAAAGGCGCTGAGAACTTCCAACCCGCGCGCCAGCGACAGCATGAAATTCGGGTCGTGTTCGGCCTGCCTGGCGCTGAGGGGGGTTGGCGGTGTCGCGCTCATTGAATTCCTCTCCATTCGAAAACAAAAGCTCACGGGCACCACTATACCGTGGGGAAAAAGGGCGGCGACGGAATGTGCCTGTTTTACCACCCGGATCACATTATTAACCTCATTTTAACAAGCGCGTCGATAATCGCACAACATTTCGATTATCGCCGTTGACCATTTCACCGGCTCCCCCCTATTGTCAAAGTCACCGTCACCCTTCGTTATGGTTGGCGTCACAAAAAGTTATGAATTTAACGATCAGGAAGAAAACATGACCGCGACCGTAGAACGCATTGAAAGCTGGCTGGTTGATGTCCCGACCATTCGCCCGCACAAACTCTCAATGACAACCATGGGCTGCCAGACGCTGGTGATTGTCCGCATTACGCGCTCTGACGGTATTTGCGGTATCGGCGAGGCGACCACCATCGGCGGGCTGAGCTATGGCGTCGAGAGTCCGGAAGCCATCTCCAGCGCCATTAACCATTATCTGACGCCGCTGCTCAAAGGGCAGCCCGCCGATAACCTGAATGCGCTGACGCAGCGTATCAACAGCGCCATCAAAGGTAACACCTTCGCCAAATCCGCCATTGAAACCGCGCTGTTGGATGCGCAGGGCAAGGCGCTGGGGCTGCCGGTTTCAGCGCTGCTTGGCGGCGCGCTGCAGACCTCGCTGCCGGTGCTGTGGACCCTGGCGAGCGGGGATACCAACAAGGATATCGCCGAAGGGGAAACGCTGCTGGCCGAAGGTCGCCATCAGGCATTTAAGTTGAAAATTGGCGCCCGCGAACTGGCGACCGATTTACGTCATACCCGGGCGATTGTCGAAGCCCTCGGCGATCGGGCGAGCATTCGTGTCGATGTCAACCAGGCCTGGGACGCCACTGTGGCGGCAAAAGGCTGTCGTGAACTGGCGGCGATGGGCATCGACTTAATTGAACAACCGGTCAGCGCGCAGGACAACGCGGCGCTGGTTCGCCTCAGCCATCACATTGAAACCGCGATTCTGGCGGATGAAGCGGTGGCGACGCACTACGATGGCTATCGCCTGGCGCAGCAAGGCTTCAGCGGCGCCTTTGCCTTGAAAATTGCCAAAGCGGGCGGCCCGGCCAGCGTTTTAGCCCTGGCGCACGTCGCGCAGGCGGCGGGTATCGGATTGTATGGCGGCACCATGCTGGAAGGAACCGTGGGCACCGTCGCATCGTTGCACGCCTGGTCGACGCTGCCGCTGCAATGGGGCACTGAAATGTTTGGTCCGCTGTTGCTCAAAGATGACATCGTCAGCGTGCCGCTAACGTTCACCGACGGCAGCGTCGTCCTGCCTCAGACGCCGGGTTTAGGTGTCGAACTCGATGAAGATAAATTGCAGTTCTATGCCCGCAAAGCGTAGGACATGACAGGAGAAAAATATGCTGTTTAAAGTGGATATGACCGTCAAGATCCCGCTGGGATATCCCGCCGCCGAGCTTGAGGAGATTAAACAACGAGAAAAAGCCTATTCGCAGCAATTACAGCGTGAAGGCACCTGGCGACATATCTGGCGCGTCGCCGGACTGTACGCCAATGTCAGTATTTTTGATGTGCGTGATGCCGACCAGTTACACCAGATATTAATGGCTCTGCCGTTATACCCGTTTATGGAAATACGCGTCGAGGCACTGTGTCGTCATCCCTCCTCGATTCGTGAAGACGATAGCTAAAAATAATAAAAAACCTCGCGCCGGATATTCCGGTGTAAACCCTACAAGCCAACTGCAAGCAATAAGTGAGAATCACAATGAAAAATTCTTTCGTACAACAAGAAGCCGTGCAGAAATTATTACGTGAAAGTGCCGGGTTAAATGTTCCCGGCGGTAATGAACGATTTAAAGCCATTGTGCATCGTTTACTGGAAGATATGTGCACCCTGATCGACGATTATAATATTACCCAGGAAGAGTTCTGGCATGCGGTGAACTATTTGCATGAACTGGGCGGGCGTCAGGAAGCGGCGCTGCTGGCGGCAGGTCTCGGGCTGGAACACTTCCTCGACCTGCGTCAGGATGCGATTGACGCCGCAGCGCATCGGGAAACCGGTACGCCGCGCACCATTGAGGGGCCGCTGTACGTGGCCAATGCGCCGCTCGCAGAAGGGCACGCGCGGATGGATGACGGCCGCGATGCGGGTGAAGTCATGTGGCTGCACGGTCAGGTGTGCGACACCCAGGGGCGTCCGGTTGCCAACGCGATTGTGGATATCTGGCACGCCAACACCCTGGGGAACTATTCGTTCTTCGACCAGAGCCAGAGTGAATACAACCTGCGTCGCCGCATCCGCTCCGGCGCAGATGGCCGCTACAGCGTGCGTAGCATCATGCCTTCTGGCTACGGCTGTCCGCCGGATGGCCCGACCCAAAAGCTGCTTAACCAGTTGGGTCGTCACGGCAACCGTCCGGCACATATTCACTTCTTTGTTTCCGCGCCGGGCCACAAGCATTTAACCAGCCAGATTAACCTTAACGGTGATAAGTATCTGTGGGATGACTTTGCCTTCGCCACCCGCGATGGCCTGATTGCCGACCCGGTTAAAATCACCGATCGTGAGCTGATTCAGCAGCGTGAGCTTGACGGCGAACACACCGAAATTCGCTTCGACTTTACTTTGTGCCCGGCCCTCAACGCCGACGAAGAACAGCGTATTTCCCGCCTGCGCGCACAAGAGTAATGACCGGCGCACCTCCCGGGCCGGTGCGCCCGGGGCGGTGAGTCATGCTGTTGCCCGGCCTGCCACGCGCGGCCGGGGATATTCCCGAATTGATTATTCTCTCTGACTTTATTAATTCCTGAATTCTGCAGGAGGGCTAAGCTCATGCAAAAAACACTCTCGCTATTAAAAGATAAAATCAGCAATGCATTAATTGTTGACCGGCAAAAACATATTTATCGCTGCCATCGTTCGATTTTTACCGATCCGCAGCTATTTGAATTTGAGATTAAACATATATTTGAAGGGAACTGGGTGTTCCTCGCCCATGAAAGTCAAATTCCTGAGCCTGGTGATTATTTTACTCTGACTCTCGGACGACAGCCGGTTATTATCACCCGCGATAAACAGCATGCCTTGCACGCGTTAATTAATAGCTGCGCCCATCGCGGCGCCATGCTCTGCCGTCGTAAAACCGGCAATAAAAACTCGTTTACCTGTCCGTTCCACGGCTGGACCTTTGGCAACAACGGTAAATTGCTGAAAGCCAAAGATGAAAGCACCGGCGGTTATCCGGAGACCTTTAAACATGAAGGGTCGCATGACCTGAAAAAACTGCCGCGCTTTGCCTCATATCGCGGCTTCTTATTCGGCAGCCTCAGCGAGGACGTGCAGCCGCTGGAAACTTATCTTGGCGAAACCTGCAAAATTATCGATCTGATGGTCGATCAGGCGCCGGAAGGGCTGGAAGTGCTGAAAGGCTCCTCCAGCTATGTCTACGAGGGCAACTGGAAGCTGGGGGCGGAAAACGGCGCCGACGGCTACCACGTTAGCGTGGTGCACTGGAACTACGCCTCCACAATGTCGCGCCGCAACTACGAAGCCGAAGGGACGCATTCCGTCGATGCCAACGGCTGGTCGAAAAGTCTCGGCGGAGGTTACGGTTTCGAAAACGGCCATATGCTGCTGTGGACCCGGGCGCTCAACCCGGAAGTGCGCCCGGTTTTCGCCCATCAGGCCCGCTTACAGGCCGAGTTTGGCGAGCTGCGCGCCGACCAGATGGTCAATGAAACGCGCAATCTTTGTCTCTATCCCAACGTCTATTTGATGGACCAGTTTTCCACACAGATCCGCGTCATTCGCCCGCTCGCAGTAGACAAAACCGAAGTCACTATCTGGTGCTTTGCGCCGAAAGGCGAGCCGGACCAGGCCCGCGCGCTGCGCATCCGCCAGTACGAGGATTTCTTTAACGTCAGCGGCATGGGAACGCCGGACGATCTGGAAGAGTTCAGCGCCTGCCAGCGCGGCTATCTCGGCGAGAACCTGGCGTGGAGCGATCTCAGTCGCGGCGCGCTGCACTGGGTCGATGGCCCGGATGAACACGCCCGGCATGCCGGATTCACTCCGCTGCTTAGCGGGGTGAAATCGGAGGATGAGGCGCTGTACATCGCCCATCACCATCACTGGCAAAACGTGATGCTGGCGGCGCTGGAAAAAGAGCAGCAGCGCTATGAACAGTCCATAACCCAACGCGTGGAGGTGGTGTGATGCTGACGCTTGAACAGGTTCGCCAGTTTCTCTATTACGAAGCCCGCCTGCTGGACGACCGCCAGTGGGATCAGTGGCTGACGTGCTACAGCCCGAAAGTGGTGTTCTGGATGCCGGCATGGGGCGATGACGACAAGCTGACCCGCGACCCGCAGCGCGAAATATCGCTGATCTATTACCCGAACCGCGAGGGACTTGAGGACCGCGTCTACCGCATCAAAACGGAACGTTCTGGCGCCAGTACGCCGGAGCCGCGTACCACCCACCTGATCAGCAACGTTGAGCTGCTCGGCGAAAATGAGCAGGGGGTGGAGGTGCGCTACAACTGGGTGACTTACAACCACCGGTACCAGCACACCGATGCGTGGTTTGGCTCGACCTGCGTCACCTTGACGACCTGCGACGGCAAACCGCAGATCCTGCGTAAGACGGTGCGGCTGAACAACGATTATATCCGTCAGGTGATTGACGTTTACCATATTTAAGAGGTGGATATGTTTACTATCGCACTCAATTTTGAGGATGGTATTACCCGCTTTATCCAGTGCAATGCGGGAGAAAAAGTGCTGGACGCCGCCTACCGCCAGAAGGTCAACCTGCCGATGGATTGCTCGGACGGCGTCTGCGGGACCTGCAAATGCCATTGCGCCAGCGGCGACTATGGCATGGGGGAAGAGTATCTCGAGGAGGCATTGAGCGAAGAAGAGGCCGATGCTCGTCAGGTGCTGACCTGTCAGATGATCCCGACCAGCGATTGCGTGATTGACGTTCCGGTGGCTGCGGCGCAGTGCAAAACCGCGCTCGCCAGCAGCGGTGCGGCGGTGATGCAGGTGAATCACCTGTCGGAGACCGCCATTGAGCTGGTGCTCCAGCTGGATGAACCGCTGGCTTTTCTGCCCGGACAATACATCAACATTCAGGTACCGGGCACGCCGCAGGTGCGCGCTTACTCTTTCAGCTCGCTTCCGGGCGAGCGCGAAGGTCGGTTCCTGATCCGCAATGTGCCCGGCGGGGTAATGAGCCAGTGGCTGACGAGCCAGGCGGCAGCGGGCGATCGTCTCACCCTCAGCGGCCCGATGGGCAGCTTCTACCTGCGCAACGGGGAACGTCCGCTGCTGATGCTGGCGGGCGGGACCGGGCTGGCGCCGCTGCTGTCGATGCTGCACACCCTGGCCCTGCAGGGCAGTACCCGGCCGATTACGCTGCTCTATGGCGTCACCCGCGATAGCGATCTGGTGAAGACCGAGGCGCTGGATGCGTTTGTCGATCAGCTTTCCGGCTACCGCTGGCTGCCGGTCGTTGCCGATGAACAGAGCGCCTGCCCGCAGCGCGGGTTTGTCACCGGGCATCTTGATGACGCGATGCTTAACGATGGCGATGTCGACATCTATCTGTGCGGCCCGCCGCCGATGGTCAACGCGGTTTCCGGCGCGCTTCGCGAGCGGGGAATTAATCCGGCAGGTTTCTGGTACGAAAAATTTCTCGCCAGCCAGAGTGCGGCGGCATAAGGAGGAGCGATGCGTTTTCAACATCAAGTGGTGGCCATTACCGGCGCCGCCCAGGGCATTGGCCGTCAGACGGCAGAGCAGGCCGCCCGTGAAGGGGCCCGTTTGCTGCTGATCGACCGTTCGCGCTATGTCCACGAGCTGGCGGCGACGCTGGTCGAGGGGGGCAGCGACGTGCTGGCGCTGGAGGCAGACCTCGAACAGTGGGAGAGCACCGAGCAGGCTTTTGCCGCCGGGGTCGCCCATTTTGGCCGACTGGACGTGGTGATTAATAACATCGGGGGGACGATCTGGGCGCGGCCGTTTGCCGAATATCAGCCGGATCAGATTGAAAAAGAGATTCGTCGCTCGCTGTTTCCGACGCTGTGGGGCTGCCGCGCGGCGCTACCGTGGATGCTCAAACAGGGCAAGGGCAGCATCGTTAACGTCTCGTCCGTTGCCACCGCGGGCGTTAACCGGGTGCCTTACTCGGCGGCGAAAGGCGGGGTCAACGCGCTGACCCGTTCGATTGCTATGGAGTACAGCGGCAGCGGGATTCGCATCAACGCCGTGGCGCCGGGCGGAACCGAGGCGCCGGCGCGCTTAACCCCGCGGAATCATGAAACGCCCACGGCGCAGGAGCAGGAGTGGTATCAGCAGGTGGTCGATCAAACCGTGGAGAGCAGCCTGATGCATCGCTACGGCACGCTGACGGAACAGGCGAACGCGATCCTGTTTCTCGCCAGCGATGAGGCAAGCTATATCACCGGCGTTACGCTGCCGGTGGCCGGAGGCGACCTCGGCTAACGTCGGGTGGCATACCAGCAGAGCAGGGAGCCGGCGCATACCATGCCGGCGCCCTGCCAGAATGGCCAGGAGAGGACCGCGCTGAGCAGCACCGCCGCCAGCGCCGAAGAGAGCACCGGGGTAAAGTAAGAGGCGGCCGCCAGCAGGCTGACGTTACCGTGGAGAATACCTACGTTCCAGGCCGCATAGCCAAACCCCAGCGCCACCGCGCACATCACCAGCTTAATGACCACCGGCCAGCTGAAAATCATCGGCGGTTGATCGCTGAACATAAACTTGAGCCACAGGGTCAGGGCGGTTAATAAAACAAACAGGGTGATGCCGTTTTTGCCGCGCGCATATTTTGCGGTGACCGTGCAATAGGTCGCCCAGATAAATGCGCCGACAAAGGCCAGAATATAGCTCAGGGGGCTGGAGACGACGTTCCGGGTAATTTCATCGATATTCAGGCCATGCTCACCGCCTAATACCCAGGTGACGCCAAGCAGCGCGAGAAATAAGCCGGGAACGACCAGCCAGCTGGTTTTCTGACCATTAAAGAGAATGGCAAAGAGAATCGTCAGGCTGGGCCACAGATAATTGACCATCCCGACTTCAATCGCCTGCTGGCGGCTGCCGGCAAAGCCCAGCGACAGCGCCAGACAAATTTCATAGCTGACGAACAGCAGACTGCCGGCCAGCAGATAGGCGCGCGGCATTTGCCGCAGCCGGGGAAACCCGACGGTGGCCAGCAATAATAAGCCGCTCAGCGTATAGATCATTGCCGCGCCGCCGACCGGACCTAACCCTTCACTGACGCCACGAATTAATCCGACCATCGTGCTCCACAGCACAATGGCAGCCAGGCCGGTCAACGTTGCTTTTTTCTTTTCCATGTCAAACCTGACACCGATATTCATCAAGAGTCGATTTATAACACTTTTTCATTCCTTCTGGCCCCTGTTTTCCTTCGCGCTTAATACAAAGGGAGTAATGAAATCCGCTGACCTTGACTATTAAGGGGGCGATGGTTTTCGACATTGATTTGACGCAAAAAAATCAGGGGCATTGCTGTTAGTTTCCCCCGCGATGAACACGCATCCTGCATGGAGAAAATCAATGGACGTCAGCCGCAGAAAGTTTTTTAAAATCTGCGCAGGCGGTATGGCCGGAACAACAGCTGCTGCCCTGGGTTTCGCACCCAAAATGGCGCTGGCTCAGGCGCGTAATTACAAATTATTGCGCGCCAAAGAGATCCGCAACACCTGCACATACTGTTCCGTGGGCTGCGGGCTATTAATGTATAGCCTGGGCGACGGCGCGAAGAACGCGAAAGAAGCCATTTATCATATTGAAGGGGATCCCGATCACCCGGTCAGTCGGGGCGCTTTATGCCCGAAAGGGGCGGGGCTGCTGGATTATGTTCACAGCGATAACCGTCTGCGCTATCCGGAATACCGCGCGCCAGGCTCTGACAAATGGCAGCGCATCTCCTGGGACGATGCCTTTACCCGTATCGCCAGACTGATGAAAGCCGACCGTGATGCCAACTTTATTGAGAAAAACGAGCAGGGCACCGTGGTCAACCGCTGGCTTTCAACCGGGATGCTGTGCGCCTCGGCGGCGAGTAACGAAACCGGGATGCTGACGCAGAAGTTTGTGCGTTCGCTCGGCATGCTGGCAGTGGATAACCAGGCGCGCGTCTGACACGGACCAACGGTAGCAAGTCTTGCTCCAACATTTGGTCGCGGTGCGATGACCAACCACTGGGTTGATATCAAAAACGCTAACGTCGTGGTGGTGATGGGCGGCAACGCCGCTGAGGCTCATCCGGTGGGATTCCGCTGGGCGATGGAGGCGAAAAACAACAACGATGCGACGCTGATCGTCGTCGACCCGCGCTTTACGCGTACGGCTTCGGTCGCCGATATCTATGCGCCGATTCGATCCGGGACCGACATTACCTTCCTGTCGGGAGTGCTGCTGTACCTGATTGAAAACAACAAAATCAATGCGGAGTACGTTAAGCACTACACCAACGCCAACCTGCTGGTGCGCGATGATTTTGCCTTCGAAGATGGCCTGTTCAGCGGCTACGACGCTGAAAAACGGCAGTACGACAAAACGTCGTGGAACTATCAGTTCGACGAAAATGGCTACGCCCTGCGCGATGAGACCCTGCAACATCCGCGCTGCGTATGGAACCTGCTGAAGCAGCATGTCTCCCGCTATACGCCGGAAGTGGTGGAGAATATCTGCGGAACGCCGAAAGCCGACTTCCTGAAAGTGTGCGAAGTGCTGGCTTCCACCAGCGCCGCGGACCGGACCACCACTTTCCTGTACGCATTGGGCTGGACGCAGCATACCGTCGGCGCGCAGAACATCCGCACGATGGCGATGATCCAGCTGCTGCTCGGCAACATGGGGATGGCCGGCGGCGGCGTTAACGCATTGCGCGGCCACTCCAATATTCAGGGCTTAACCGACCTCGGCCTGCTGTCGACCAGCTTGCCTGGCTATCTGACGCTGCCGTCTGAAAAACAGACCGATCTGCACACCTGGCTGACGGCGAACACGCCAAAAGCAACGCGACCGGATCAGGTGAACTACTGGAGCAACTATCCGAAGTTTGCGGTCAGTCTGATGAAAGCGTTTTACGGCGATGCGGCGCAGAAAGAGAACGACTGGGGCTTTAACTGGCTGCCGAAATGGGATCAGGCTTACGACGTCATCAAGTATTTCAACATGATGGATAAAGGTCAGGTCACGGGCTATATCTGCCAGGGCTTCAACCCGGTGGCCTCGTTCCCGGACAAAAACAAGGTGGTTCGCAGCCTGAGCAAGCTGAAGTACATGGTGGTTATCGACCCGCTGGTGACCGAAACCTCGACCTTCTGGCAAAACCACGGCGAGTCGAACGATGTTGACCCGGCGGCGATTCAGACCGAAGTGTTCCGTCTGCCCTCCACCTGCTTTGCTGAAGAGGACGGGTCGATTGCCAACTCCGGGCGCTGGCTGCAGTGGCACTGGAAAGGCCAGGATGCGCCGGGCGAAGCGCGTAACGACGGCGAAATTCTGGCCGGGATTTACCATCGCCTGCGCGAGATGTATCGCCGTGAAGGCGGCAAAGGCGCGGAACCGCTGCTGAAGATGAGCTGGAGCTACAAGCAGCCGGATCATCCGGAGTCGGAAGAGGTGGCGAAAGAGAACAACGGCTACGCGCTGGAGGATCTCTACGACAGCAACGGCGTTCTGCTGGCGAAAAAAGGCCAGCTGTTGAGCAGCTTCGCGCTGTTGCGCGATGACGGCACTACGGCATCGTCCTGCTGGATCTACGCCGGTAGCTGGACGGAGCAGGGTAACCAGATGGCTAACCGCGATAACGCCGATCCGTCAGGGCTGGGCAATACGCTGGGCTGGGCCTGGGCGTGGCCGCTGAACCGACGCGTGCTGTACAACCGGGCGTCGGCGGATATTAACGGCAAGCCGTGGGATCCGAAGCGGATGCTGATCCAGTGGAACGGCAGCAAGTGGACGGGGAACGATATTCCTGACTTCAATACCGCCGCGCCGGGCAGCAATACCGGGCCGTTTATCATGCAGCCGGAAGGGTTGGGGCGTCTGTTTGCGCTCGATAAGCTGGCCGAAGGGCCGTTCCCGGAACATTACGAGCCGATGGAAACGCCGCTGGGGACCAACCCGCTGCATCCGCAGGTGATCTCCAGTCCGGTGGTGCGTCTGTATGAAGAGGACGCCCTGCGCTTAGGGAAAAAAGATAAGTTCCCTTACGTCGGCACGACCTATCGCCTGACCGAGCATTTCCATACCTGGACCAAGCATGCGCGGCTCAACGCCATCGCCCAGCCGGAACAGTTTGTGGAAATCAGCGAAGGTCTGGCGCAGGCGAAAGGCATTGCCAACGGCGATCGGGTGACGGTGAGCAGCCAGCGCGGCTTTATTCGCGCGGTGGCGGTGGTGACTCGCCGTCTGCGGACCCTCAACGTTCACGGCCAGCAGGTGGAGACCGTCGGGATCCCGCTGCACTGGGGCTTTGAAGGGGTGGCGCAGAAAGGCTATATCGCCAATACCCTGACGCCAAACGTCGGCGATTCCAACTCGCAAACGCCGGAGTATAAAGCGTTTCTGGTCAACATCGAGAAAGCGTAAGGAGCGATTCAATGGCGATGGAAACACAAGACATTATTAAGCGCTCCGCTACCAACCCGATAACCCCCGCGCCGCGTGCGCGGGACTACAAGGCGGAAGTGGCTAAGCTAATTGATGTCTCCTCCTGCGTGGGCTGCAAAGCCTGCCAGGTGGCCTGTTCCGAGTGGAACGATATCCGCGACGAGGTGGGGCATTGCGTCGGGGTGTACGATAACCCGGCGGACCTGAGCGCAAAATCCTGGACGGTGATGCGCTTTAGCGAAACCGAGCAGAACGGCAAGCTGGAGTGGCTGATCCGTAAAGATGGCTGCATGCACTGCGAGGAGCCAGGCTGTCTGAAAGCCTGTCCTTCCGCCGGCGCGATTATTCAGTACGCCAACGGCATCGTCGATTTTCAGCAGGAGAACTGCATCGGCTGCGGCTACTGCATTGCCGGCTGTCCGTTTAATGTCCCGCGTCTCAATAAAGAGGATAACCGGGTCTATAAATGTACCCTCTGCGTGGATCGCGTTAGCGTCGGTCAGGAACCGGCGTGCGTGAAAACCTGCCCGACCGGCGCCATCCATTTTGGCAGCAAGAAGGAGATGCTGGAGGTCGCGCAGGAGCGGGTCAACAAGCTGAAAGCGCGCGGCTATTCACAGGCCGGGGTATACAACCCGCAGGGGGTGGGCGGTACCCACGTGATGTACGTCCTGCACCATGCTGACCAGCCTGAGTTGTACCACAATTTGCCGAAAGAGCCGCAGATTGATACCAGTATTAATCTGTGGAAAGGGGCGCTGAAACCGCTGTCAGCGGCCGGTTTTATCGCTACCTTTGCCGGGTTGATTTATCACTACATCGGCATCGGGCCGAACAAGGAAGTGGATGACGACGAGGAGGAGCATGATGAATAAATCGAAAATGATTGTGCGCACAAAGTTTATCGATCGCGCCTGTCACTGGACGGTGGTTATCTGCTTCTTTCTGGTGGCGCTCTCCGGGATCTCGTTCTTTTTCCCGACGCTGCAGTGGCTGACGGAAACCTTCGGTACGCCGCAGATGGGGCGCATTTTGCATCCCTTCTTCGGCGTGGCTATCTTCATTGCGCTGATGTTTATGTTTGTACGCTTTGTCCACCATAACATTCCGGACAAGCAGGACATCCCGTGGCTGAAGGGCATTGTTGAAGTGCTGAAGGGCAATGAGCATAAGGTGGCCCGCGTCGGCAAATATAATGCCGGGCAGAAGATGATGTTCTGGACCATCATGAGCATGATTTTCGTGCTGCTGGTGACCGGGGTGATCATCTGGCGTCCCTGGTTTGCCCCTTTCTTCCCGATCCAGGTCATTCGCTACAGCCTGCTGATTCACGCCACCTCGGCGATTATTTTGATTCACGCCATCCTGATCCATATGTATATGGCATTCTGGGTGAAAGGGTCGATTAAGGGGATGGTCGAAGGGAAAGTCAGCCGTCGCTGGGCGAAGAAACACCACCCGCGCTGGTATCGCGAGGTTGAGCGCCTGGAAGCGAAAAAAGAGAGTTCGGAAGGCATCTCGTCCCGCCGTTCTTGACCGTTTCATGGCGCGACCTGGTCGCGCCATGTGCTTTCAGCTCTCGCTACGCAGGACTTCCAGCCCAACGCGCTGGCCGTAAGAGAGTTCCAGCGTATTGCCATCCGGGTCGCGGAAAAAAACGTAATAGCCCACCGGTTCCCCAAGTTGCTCCGGCTCCTTTCTCAGCACGCCCTCCCGCCGCGCCATCGCGGTTTTCCCGTCGATCTCCGCTTTGGTCGCGCAGGCGACACCTAAATGACCAAACGGCCCCAGCGGGGTATCGGTCGGCTCGTCCGCCTGCACCAGCACCAGGGCGAATAAGCGGGTACGATCGCTTAACCACGCCACGTGGCGTGCGGAGGGAAGATTCGGCGAGCGCCGGTGAATCACCTGCATGGCGGTATAACGGGTATAAAAATCGATGCTCCTGTCGAGATCCCGCACCATAAAGGCGACGTGGGTAAAACCGCTGTCAATCTCATGCATATCATGTCCTTATTGTGGTCTGACGAGGATGCGTTAAGGGTAATACCTGAAGTTAACTTGAGGTAAACGGCGGATTTGTCGATTTGAGCTCCCCAGAAAAGGGGGGCCTTGCCCGCCCCGGCACCGAAGGGCCGAGGCGGACAAGGCGGAGTCCGGGCTCAGAAACGCTCGGCAATAAAACGGAAAGGGTAATCGGCCGTTTTCACTTTGCCAATTTTACGTTTGGGTAATTTGACCGGTTCGGTATGGACGCTCTTATAGGGGATCTGCGACAGCAGATGCGTAATGATATTCAGGCGCACGCGCTTCTTCTCTTCCGAACGGGCGACAAACCACGGCGCCCAGGAGGTGTCGGTGGCGGCAAACATCGCATCCCTGGCCTGCGTGTACTCATCCCAGCGGTTAAATGACTTGATATCCATCGGTGATAATTTCCAGATTTTTCGCCCGTCATCGATGCGGTCGCGCAGCCGACGTTCCTGCTCTTCCGGCGTCACCTCGAGCCAGTATTTGAGCAGGATGATGCCGGACTCCACCATCGACCGCTCTACCAGCGGCGCGCCTGCAAGGAATTTTTCCACTTCGTCGGCGCTGCAAAATCCCATCACCCGTTCAACGCCGGCCCGGTTATACCAGCTGCGGTCGAAAATGACGATTTCTCCGGCGGCCGGCAGATGCGGGATATAGCGTTGAAAATAGAGCTGGGTCTTCTCCTTGTCGGTCGGTGCCGGCAGGGCGATCACCCGGAACACACGCGGGCTGACCCGCTCGGTGATCGCTTTGATGGTGCCACCTTTACCGGCGCCATCGCGGCCTTCAAAGACAATGCAGACCTTCAGTCCCTGACTGACCACCCACTGCTGCAATTTAACCAGCTCAACGTGGAGCTTGCGCAGCGCTTTTTCATACTCTTTGTCGCCAAGCGGCTTCATTTTGGTCGAACCCGCTACACCCTTGGCCTTCTTGTTGTTTCCCATGGCTATCGCTCCGTTCTGAGAGGGGAAATGGGACCCGTGTACCGTAAAGTGTAATCACCCCGGGCCAGAGTGGCGGACATTATGACAATTCCGCGGGTTAACGGCTGAAAGCGGCAAGGCGTCACGCGGCAGAAGGCATGAAACTTGTCCAGATTTGGACAAGTTTTCTCTTTTCATTCCGCCAGCGAGCGCATACCGTTTGCCGACTCTTTGCCATCAGACCGCGAGGTCTGGCTCCTGAGGATTGCCCGTAGGGCTGGCGTGAACGCCTTCGGGAGCGAACTAAAAAGGAATTGACCGATGAAAACAGCGAACGGTATAGCCATTTTTTTGGGATGCGCACTGACCTTTTCCGTCAGCGCGATGGATAAAACGGCCGGTGGCGCCGTGGCGGGGGCCGCCGTGGGGGCGCTAAGCGGAAAAAGCGTGCGCTCTACGGTACAAGGCGCGGTCGTCGGTGGCGGTATCGGCGCCATGACTGAACACGGCGACAAAGGCAAAGCCGCACGTACCGGCGGGGCCATCGGCGCCGCAGTCGGAGCGGGCGCCGCAGCCGTTTCCGGCAACAGCGTGCTGCAGGGCGCGGCGCTGGGCGCCGGGGCCGGCGGCATGATCGGGAAAGCGACCCACTAACGCTCTCCAGCCGTATTGCGCTGCGATACGGCTGACTGCCTCTGCGTCACGCCGACGCGCCGGCCATCCTCTCCAATTCATCTCTCCCGCCCCCAGACTCACATGCAGGGATCGCGCTATTTTATGGACAAACGGGTCAGCGGACGTTTTTGTCTGGTTTGCCGATCCTGAATGGTCAATAATGCCGGCCAAAAATCCAAACTACGTGATTAACTGAATGAAAAAGACGATTTTTTCGCTCGCGCTGGGTACGTTTGGCCTGGGCATGGCGGAATTTGGCATTATGGGTGTGTTGCCGGAAATTGCTCACGATGTCGGGGTCTCCATTCCTGTCGCCGGCAACATGATCGCCTGGTATGCCTTCGGGGTGGTGATTGGCGCGCCGGTGATGGCGCTGTTTTCCAGCCGCTTTTCATTAAAGTCGGTGATGCTGTTTCTCGCGGCGCTCTGTATTGTCGGGAATACCTTGTTTACCTTTTCTTCCAGCTATTTCATGCTGGCGACAGGGCGGCTGGTGTCCGGCTTCCCGCATGGCGCCTTTTTCGGCGTCGGGGCGATTATTCTGTCGAAGGTGGCGCCGCCGGGTAAAGTGACAGCTGCGGTGGCGGGAATGATTGCCGGGATGACGGTGGCTAACCTGGTCGGCGTCCCCGCCGGGACATGGCTTGGGCATCAGTTCAGCTGGCGCTATACCTTTCTGGGCATTGCCGTCTTCAACGTGGCGGTGCTGATGTCGATTCTCTGGTGGGTACCGACCGTCTTTGACCGATCCACATCGCGGCTGCGGGAGCAGTTTCACTTCTTATCGTCGCCTGCGCCGTGGCTTATTTTTGCCGCGACCCTGTTTGGCAACGCCGGGGTGTTTACGTGGTTCAGCTACATCAAACCCTTTATGATCCATGTCTCCGGATTTTCCGAAAGCGCGATGATCGCCATCATGATGCTGGTAGGGCTGGGGATGGTTATCGGTAATCTGCTGAGCGGGAAAATCTCCGCTCGCTACAGCCCGCTGCGCATTGCGGCCGCCACCGACGGCGCCATTGTGGTGGTGATGCTGCTGATCTTTCTCTTTGGCGACCATAAAACGGCATCGCTGCTGCTGGCATTTTTGTGCTGCGCCGGACTCTTTGCGCTGGCGGCGCCGCTGCAAATCTTATTGCTACAGAATGCGCGGGGCGGAGAGATGCTGGGGGCGGCCGGCGGGCAGATAGCCTTCAACCTCGGCAGCGCGATCGGCGCATTTTGCGGCGGGATGATGATTACCTCGGGCTTTGGCTGGAATGCGATTGCGCTCCCGGCGGCGTTACTCTCCTTCCTGGCCATGACATCCCTGTTGATTTACGCCCGCGGCCAGCGAAACCGCATCGCGGCGGGCGCGGTGAATTAATCGGTTTCCCACGGTTCGCCAAGGGTCAACATCAGGCGGTTAGCCCATGCGAAAAAGGCCGCCGATTGCAGTAAATCGAGCTGGGCCAGCGTGTCCAGCCCCTGTTCTTCAAGGCCATGAAGATGCGCTGTGGTCAGGGCTGGCGGCGTGACGGAAAGGGCGGCGGCAAAGTCTATTTCCGCCCGCCAGCGCGGCGACTGGCCGTCGCTCAATGTTTCCCCCGGCGTCACCGCCAGCAGCGTTTCTATCGCACTCTCATCTTTTGCCAGCTGCGCCGCCTTGCGGGCATGGACCGATGCGCAATAAATACAGCCGTTAACTTTACTGGCGACCGTGGCGGCCAGCTCCCGTTCCGCACGCGGCAGACCGCCTGGAGTGTAGAAGATGCCTTTGTCGGTCAGCGTACGCTGCTCCAGCACCGGCTGATTGCGCGCCAGCAGCCGGAAGTAGGGGGAATCCGTATGGCCAAATTTCGCCAGAATCGCCCGTTCGTCGTCGTTGAAGGCTTCCAGCGGTTTGGCCTCAAGCCAGGGCTCCCAGTTGAGCTCATCTCGGGTGAAATGTCCCGGGGCCGGCCTACCGCTGACCGTTTGCCGGGTGGTATGCCAGAAACCGGCCGCCACCGGCGTATCGGCGCTGGCAAAGGGTTTGCCGTTCAATAACCGCAGACCATTGAGCAACCGGCTCTGGAAGCTGACGAAGGCGATCAGCTGGGCGAGGGTGACTATCCCCCGCGGGGTCCAGCCGCCGCGGGTAAGCGCCTGCAGCGCCGAGGGCGTGGCCTCCACCGGGCTGAAGGTTAACAGGCGGGCAAACGCCAGCGCCGGTGTCAGCCGCGCGGAGGTCGGGTCGGCGAGGCCAAAACCGGCATAGTGGGCGGCCAGCGCATCGGCCTGATGCAGTTTCGCCACTTTGGCGGCGACGGCAAAACGCTCATCGGGTGGAAAATCTTCATCCTGCTGGCTGAACAGCACCTCATAGCTGCCCTGCGCATGGCGGGTCGCTGCGTCGCGCACGGCCCGGGCCTCGGCTAACGGGGAACCCGGGGAAATCTCTGCCAGCTCTGCCAAAATATCCTGACTCAGTGTCATGGTGACTCCTACCTTAGTTGCGGGGCGATATGCTGAGCGATCAGCTCAAGGGAACGCAGCGTGTCACGGTGCGCGGGCTCAACGGAGTGGACCTGGAACGAAATATCGGTGACGCGGGCCAGCACGCTGTCCCGCGCCAGAGACGCCTGTACATGTTCGACATCCCCGACGTGGGCATCCAGTTGCGACAGATGGTCGGTGACAGTGTCACCGATTATTTCATGCCCGGCGGCGCGATGCGCCGCCGCCTGCTGGCGTAATCCGGGTGCTGCAACCTGCAGAGCGTACTCCTGGCTGTCGGCAATAAAGGCGGTGCGCGAGGCGAGGATCCTTGGCGCTTTGCCGGCGGGCAGCGCCGCGAGGTAGGCATCGATCAGCGGATTCTGGATGGCATCAAGCGCTAAATATGGCTGCCCGGGCGGGCGCGGCTGCGTGCGGGAGAGCATCAGGCCGTGACCGGCCTGACCGGCGCGAATGGCACCGTCAATTGAAAACGTCGCTATCCAGATCCGTTCAGCCAGCTGCGGCGCCGGCGGGTAGAGATGGTTTTCTGGATGGGCCAGTGAATCACCGCGCCAGGCGCTGTGGATCAGATGCAGATTATCGGCAAAGGCGGCGCCCCGCTGTTCGCTGGTTAAGCCAAACGGCAGAAATGAAGTGGGCGTACCGCCGGAGCCAAAGCCGACTTCAAGACGCCCGTTGGCCAGGAGATCCAGCACCGCCGCGTCTTCGGCGACCCGCAGTGCGTTCTCCATCGGCAGCGTAATAATGGCGGTACCGAGGCGAATATGTTCGGTCTGTGCCGCCACGTGGGCGAGAAAGACCAGCGGCGAAGGCAGGCCGCCTTCATGCTCGTGGAAGTGATGCTGGGCAATCCACGCGCTGTCAAAGCCGAGACGTTCGGCGTGGCGAATCTGTTCGGTTGCCAGCCGGTAGCGCTCTTGCGCAGGGGCAGAGTCCAGCAGGCGGGTGAAAAAACCCAGGCGTTTACGCGTCATGCGATCTCCTTGCTCAGAGTGGACAGGTGGGGAATAGCGGCGATGAGTTCACGGGTATAGTCGTGCTGCGGCTGGCTAAACAGGCGGTTGACCTCGCCGTATTCCACAACCTGACCGGCGCGCAGTACCGTGACGCTCTGCGCGATGCGACGCACCGTCGCCAGGTCGTGGGTGATAAACAGATAGGTCAGCCCCAGCTGTTGCTGGAGCTGCTGAAGCAGGGCCAGAATCTGCGCCTGCACCGTGACATCCAGCGCGGAAGTCGCTTCGTCGAGGACCAGAATCGTCGGCTCCAGCACCAGCGCCCGGGCAATGGCGACCCGCTGGCGCTGGCCGCCGGAAAGCTCGCGGGCGGTCCGCGTCAGCAGCTCCGGCGCCAGTGCGACCCGGGCGGCAACCGCCTCGACCCGGGCACGACGGATGGCCGGGCTCAGCGGTTCGAAATTTTTCAGCGGCTCTTCGATAATCTCAAACAGGGTCTGACGCGGGTCGAGCGAGGCGAACGGGTTCTGGTAGACGAACTGAATTTTACGCCGCAGCTGACGCTGCGCCTCGCGACTTAAATGACCGGCATCGATACCATCGATGGCGATGTGGCCGCGATCGGCCTGTTCAAATCCGAGCAGAATCCGCGCCAGCGTGGTTTTGCCCGAACCTGATTCACCCACTAACGCATGGGTTGTACCGCGTTTCACCTCAAAGCTGACGGCGTCAAGCGCCTGCAGCCCGGCGTCGCCCAGCGAAAAACGTTTACTGATATCCGCGACCCGGATAGCGGCCGTCGCCGGATGGCGGCGCTGCGCTGCCCCTATTGTCGGCTGGATTCCCTGCAGATCGCTCAACAGCTGGCGAGTGTAGGCGTGTTGCGGTGCGCGGATAACATCCGCCGTAATGCCCTGTTCCTGAATTTCTCCGTGGCGAAAAACCAGCAGCCGGTCGGCACGCTGCGCCGCCAGCGCCAGATCGTGGGTGACGAGCAGTACCGCCGTCCCGGACTCCCGGCGCAGGGTATCGAGGAGGTCGAGAATACGTTTTTGTACGGTGACATCGAGGGCGCTGGTTGGCTCGTCGGCAATGATCAAGTCCGGCTTCAGGGCAATGGCGATCGCAATTAACACCCGCTGCTTCATGCCGCCGGAGAGCTGATGCGGATACTGATGAAAACGCTGTTCGGGGTGGCTGAGACCAACTTTGCTCAGCAGGGCCAGCACCTGCTGCTTACGTACGGCGGCGGGCTCTTTCTGGTGCAGACGCAGAATTTCGCCAACCTGCGCGCCGATCGTTTGTACCGGGTTCAGGGAGTTGCCCGGGTCCTGCGGGACCAGACTGATGCGCGTGCCGCGCAGACTATCAAGTCGTTTCCCCGACCAGCCGCTGATATCCTCGCCATTGATCTCCACTCGTCCACTGTCGCGTCGGGCATTGTTCGCCAGCAGGCCGATAATGGCCTGGGCGGTGGTGGTTTTGCCGGAACCCGACTCCCCGACAAATGCCAGCATTTCACCGCGTTGCAGGCTGAAACTGACGTTATGCACCACTTCCTGCCAGCGGTGCTGCGAGCGGTAGCTGATGCGCAGGTTTTCCACGCGTAATACGTTCATGAGCGCTCTCCGCTAAATTGACGGCTGATGCGGTTGGCCGCCAGCACCACCGCGACGACCGCCACGCCGGGAAAGGTGGTCAGCCACCAGGCGGTTGAGAGATAGTTACGACCTTCGGCAATCAGCAGCCCCCATTCCGGCACCGGCGGCGGGGTCCCGTAGCCGAGAAAGCTCAGGGTGGAGAGGGCGAGAATCGCCTGGCCAAACTGCAGCGTGGCGAAGGCCAGTACGGCGGTGAGGGAATTAGGTAAAATATGCCGCCAGAAGACGGCGAAGAAAGTGCCGCCGCTGCCAAAGGCCGCTTCGACGTAGTCGCTGTGCCGCACGCGGACTACTTCCGCTCGCGCCAGGCGGGCAAAACTGGCAATGGCGGCAACGCCCACGGCAACCGCGGCGTTCAGCGTGCCGAAGCCAAGCAGGATAATCACCGTTAATGACAGCAGCAGCGACGGGATGGCCAGCAGGACGTCAACCAGCCGCATCACCAGCGACTCGACGCGTCCGGCAACGGCTCCGGCCAGCGTACCGAGCGCGGTGCCGACCAGCAGCCCGATAGCGACGGCCGCCAGCGCGGCGGAAAGAGAGTGGACCGCGCCATAGACGATCCGCGTCCACAGATCGCGTCCCAGCTGGTCGGTTCCCAGCCAGTGGCCGACCTGCGGCGCCAGACGCTGCGCGCCGGAGGTCCCTTCAAGCGGGTTATAGCCGCTGAACAGCTGCGGGGCGAGCGCCATCAACAGCGCGGCGATCATGATGCTCCAGGCGAGCCATAGCCCCGGCTGGAAACGCAGCGGTCGACGGCCGGGCGCCCGCCGGCGGGCGGCGGTAGCGTAATCAACGAGGCTCATACCACTCCTCCGGTCACTGTTTTCAGGCGGGGATCGAACAGCGGCATCAGCAGATCCACCAGCAGGTTAATCAACACAAACGCGAGGGCGGAGATCATCACCACCGCCTGTAAGACGGCAATATCCTGATTGTTGACCGCCTGCTGGGTCAGTTGACCCAGACCGCCGCGGCCGAAGACGGTTTCGGTAATCAATGCGCCGGCGATCAACTCCCCCAGCAGCAGCCCGGCGATATTCAGCGCCGGTAGCAGGGCGTTGCCGGTAACGTGTCGCCACAGGACGCCGGTTTCACTCATCCCTTTGGCGCGGGCGACGGCGACAAACGGCAGGGCGGCCACCTGGTCCATGCTGCGCATCAGGATCTGCGCCAGCGGGGCGGAAATGGGCACCGCGACGGCAATGATCGGCAGTATCAGGCCCTGTAGCGGGCCGGGGTTGATCACCGGGATCCAACGCAGCTGGAAGGAGAAGAGTTGAATCAGCGCAATGCCCAGCCAGAAGGTCGGCAGCGAGATAAACAGCACCGGCAAAGATTGTAAGGTATTGCTCAGCCAGCGCAGCCCCGGCAGGCGTGAGGCGAAGGCCAGGCTAAAGGCCAGCACGATAGCCAGTATAAACGCCGGGATCGCGAGGCTGAGCGTATCCGGCAGGTTGCTGGCCAGCAGCGTACTGACCGCAATACCCGCCTGTAACGAGTAGCCAAAATCCCCCTGCAGCATCGCCGCTAAGGTGTGGAAATACTGCGTCCAGATTGGGCTGTCGGCGCCGTAGGCGATACGCATATCGGCGATTTGCGCCGGACTGAGACCCAGATCCGGATTCTGGAACTTGATCAGTACCGCGTCTCCCGGCAGCACCTGCAGCAGCACGAAGGAGAGGGTGAAGGCCGCCCACAGCACCAGTAAACTCTGGCCCAGACGTCGCAGAAGGTTATGGCTCATCCCATGCTCCTCAGTGCTTTTCCAGCCAGCTGCCGTAGAACGACGGACGACCAACGGCTTCAAAACTCACGCCCTTCACCCACGGCGCGCCGGCAAAGACCTGCGGCTCTTCAAATATCGGGATCACGTAGGCGTTATCCAGCAGATAGCGCTGGGCATCGCCGGTCAGCTGCAGGCGTTTTTGCGCATCGACTTCGGCGGAAATCGCGGTCAGCAGATCGTTAAGCTTATCGTCGCGGAAGTGCTGCACTTTGTCGCTGGAACCGCCCTGTTGCAGCAGGGCATCGCGGTTGGTCGGGAAGAACATGCTTTTCACCACGTCCGGGTCGGCGCGACCCACTTCTGAAACGGTCAGCGGGGTCTTCAGCGGATCGAGGTTATCAATTACCCGGCTACCGGCATCGCCCGCTTTTACGCTCAGCGCCGCCCCCACCTGGCGCCACTGCTGGGCGATCAGCTGGAGCACCTCTTTGTTTTGCGGCTGCGGCAGCGATTCATAGACCGTCAGCGCCAGGCGCTGGCCATCTTTCTCTCTGATCCCGTCGGCGGCCGGTTTCCATCCGGCTTCATCGAGCAACTGTCTGGCTTTGGCCTGATCGAAGGTCAGCTTGTCGCTCAGATTGACATAACCTGCCGCCGTGCTGGCGATAGCCGAGGTCGCCTGCGGGTAGTTGGCGGAGAACAGCGTATCAACCACCTGTTTTGCATTGGTGGCATGCAGCAGCGCCTGGCGGACGCGCAGGTCGGACACCAGCGGGTTATCCGGGCGGAAACTCAGGCTGTCATTGACGCCGCGGGTGGGGGCGGCATAAATCCTGAATCCCTGGTCGGTCGCCTGCTTTTCATCGTAGGCCTGGACCTGGCGGATAAAGTCGGCCTGACCCGCCAGTAACGCCCCGATACGCACGCTGTCTTCCGGAGTGACGATAAAGGTAATGCCGTCGAGGTTGGCCGGCCCCTGTTGAGCCAGGTTTTTCGGCCCCCACTGGTAATCCTTACGGGCGACCAGCGTCAGCTCGCGACCCGGCTTTTCATCTTTAACGATAAAGGGTCCGGAGCCGATAAAATTGCGCGCGTCGCCGAGCTCGTCGAAATTACGCTGCAAGGTGCTGAGAGAGACCAGCCCGGAGCCAATGGTGGCGGTACCCTGCAGGAATCCTGGCGACGGTTTTTTGAAGTAAAACTTCACCGTTAGCGGATTGATGACTTCGCTATGGTCGTAGTTGTTGATCACTTCAGAGACCGGCAGCCGGTGGGCTTTATTGCCGAGACCGTAGGTATCAAAATTTTTGGCCACCGCGTTGGCATCCAGCGGGGTACCGTCGGAGAAGGTGATGCCCGGACGCAGCGTAAAGGTGTATTCGGTTTTGTCGGCGTTCGTGACCCAGCTCTCGGCAATCCACGGTTCAACCGCCAGCGTCTTCGGGTTTTGCCAGGTGAGCTTATCGGTTATCTGATTGAGAATGCCGCCGTTGGGGTAGAAGCCTCCGGCCGGTGGATAGAGATTGGTGTGCGGCTGCTGCTCCAGATAGATTAATGTCCCGCCTTTGACCGGCGTATCGGCGGCCCAGGCGGAAAAAGCGCCGGATAAAAAGAGGGCTGCCAACGCGGGCAGACGAAAACGGCTTTGCATGGTGAATTCCTTTGTTATCTATTGTGTTGCCATCATCGGGCGCGGATATAAACAAAGGAACCAACGAATTGCGCTAAGCATTTGCGGAAAAGGCATTTACCGCGTCGGGGAAATATTCTATGTGGGTAACAGCCGGAGGAATGCGTTCATGCCGGATGGCCAGCGTCATGAAACGGCCTCTCCCTGAGCGGGAGAGGCGCGAGGCTTAGCGGCGGAAATCGATAACCATACGGCCGCGAATTTGCCCCTGTTCCATCTCTTTAAAGATGGCGTTGATGTCGCCCAGCGGACGCAGCGTCACTTTAGGAACGACTTTCCCTTCGGCCGCGAACTGGAAGGCTTCGGTCAGATCCTGACGGGTGCCGACCAGCGAGCCCACCACTTCGATACCATCCAGTACCAGACGGGGAATATCGAGGCTCATGGCTTCCGGAGGCAGGCCAACGGCCACCACGCGGCCTCCGGCGCGAACGGCGTCAACGGCGGAGTTAAACGCCGCTTTGGCGACAGCGGTGACGACGGCCGCGTGAGCGCCGCCGGTTTTTTCCTGAATCACCTTCGCCGCATCTTCATTGCGGGAGTTAATGGTCAGATCTGCGCCCATCTCGGCCGCCAGCGCCAGCTGCGCATCGTTAACGTCGATGGCGATGACTTTGGCATTGAACACGTTTTTCGCATATTGCAGCGCCAGGTTGCCGAGGCCACCAAGACCGTAGATGGCAATCCATTGGCCCGGTTTAATATGGGAAACTTTCACCGCTTTATAGGTGGTAACACCCGCGCAGGTGATGCTGCTGGCGGCAGCAGAGTCGAGGCCGTCCGGCACTTTGACCGCATAGTTAGCGGTGACGATGCACTCTTCAGCCATGCCGCCGTCTACGCTGTAACCGGCATTTTTTACCGAACGGCAGAGCGTTTCGTTGCCGCTGTTACAGTAATCGCAGTGCCCACAGCCTTCGAAGAACCACGCCACGCTGGCGCGGTCGCCCGGTTTCAGGGAGGTGACGCCCGGACCAACCTGCTGTACAACGCCCACGCCTTCATGGCCCAGAATCACGCCGGTTTTATCGCCAAAATCGCCGTTTTTCACGTGCAGGTCGGTATGGCATACGCCACAGCACTCCATTTTCAACAACGCCTCTCCATGTTGCAGGGGACGCAGTGTTTTTTCCGTCACATCAACCTGATGATCGTGGGTAACAACGGCTGCCTTCATGTTTACTCCTTGAATTTTGAAGAAAAAATGGGTGTTTACTCTTAAATAATACTCATTAAGGATTAACCCTTATAGTCAGGAATGCAAGGGAGCTAGTGAAATATGTGGTTTAGAGCAGCACTAATAGCGCAAAATTCGAGCATGTGTGTGAATTTTGGCTGTTAATAATTATGCAATGAGGTCGTCATATTCTGTTCATGGCTAAGCGGCAGGCTGTTACAGGCAAATTTCTTATAACAACAGAGTGATACTACAATGCATCTGGTAAAAACTATCCTCGCCGCATCGCTGTTCCTGTCTGCCGCCGCTCAGGCCCACAACGTACTGGACTTTCCGCAGCCGGAGAACAACCCGGAAGAGTTTTACGCGGTCACGGAAATTCCGACGGGCGGTATCATCAAATATGAGACCGACGCGAAGACGGGATTTATTATAGCCGATCGTTTCCAGTCGATGCCGGTCGCCTATCCGGCTAACTACGGTTCACTGACCCAGTCGCTGGCGGGAGACGGCGATCCGCTGGACGTGGTGTTCTACACGCGTGCACCGATGGCGCCGGGGACGCTGATTAAGCTGCGGGCAATCGGCGTCCTGAAGATGATCGATGGTGGGGAAAAGGACGATAAGATTATTGCCGTGCCGGCGAGCAAAATCGATCCGACCTATGATGACATCAAGAATATCAGCGACCTGCCTGCCATTGAGCAGGAGCGGCTGCAGGCCTTTTTCCGCGTCTATAAGCAGCTGCCTGACGGGCGTAAAAAGGTGGAGCTGAACGGCTTTAACGATGCCGCTGCGGCAAAACAAGAGATTAAGCAGGCATGGGATGCGTGGAAAGCCAAAAATCCACAATAAGATAAAAACAGGCACCGCACGGTGCCTGTACTTTTTTAGCCGGGCAATGACCCGTTGCGACCGTGTTTAATCCTGACAAAGAGCCGATGAGCCGGAAGAAAATACCGTTCGTGTGCGCGGGCCGAATGGCGGCGTGGATTGACAGGGAGAACGCAATAATGGTTGTATTGTGCAACTATTAACTCACCTGCACCCATCGCCATGACGCATCCATCGCTTATTAACCAATCGCTCATCACTGAAATACGCCGCTCTTCCCGCCTGATGGTTCGTGAACTCGGCTTCATGAATTCTACGCTGGCAGCCACCGACTATTCACCCTCCGCCGTGCATACGCTGCTGGAAATTTCCGCACACGGGGCGATGACCGCCGCGCAGCTGGTTCAGATCCTCGGCCTGGAGAAATCAAGCGTCAGTCGGATGTTGTCCCGTCTGCTGGCCGCCGGCGAGCTGCAGGAAAAACCCGACGGCGAAGATGCCCGCTTCAAGCAACTAGAACTGACGGAACAGGGACGAGGGACGGTCGGACGGATTAACGATTACGGGGCGATGCGGGTCATTGATGCGCTTATGCATCTAGATGCCGGACAACAGCAAAACGTGGCGCTGGGGCTGACCGCGTACGCGCAGGCGCTGGCGAAATGCCGCGACGTACCAAGGCCCGCTGCGGCAAACAACGTGACGATTGTGCGCGGATACCGGCCGGGTATGATTGGCCGCATTGCGCAGATGCACGGCGAATATTATGCCCGGCACCACGGGTTCGGCCACTTTTTCGAAGGTAAGGTCGCCAGCGGGCTGGCAGAGTTTTCTGCCCGACTTGACGCAGAGTGCAATCAGATCTGGCTGGCCGTGCTGGAGGGCAAAATCGTCGGCTCCGTGGCCATCGATGGTGAAGATCTGGGCAATAACGAAGCGCATCTACGTTGGTTTATTCTCGACGACAGCTGTCGGGGCAGCGGCGTTGGCCGACGTCTGTTGGCCGAGGCGATGGCTTTTTGCGACCGTCGCGCGTTTTCTGCCGTTCAGCTGTGGACCTTCAGCGGGCTTGACGCCGCGCGCGCGCTGTATGAATCATTCGGCTTTACGTTACATAAAGAGTGGCAGGGCGATCAGTGGGGGATGATGATGACCGAACAGCAGTTCAGCCGATACCCGGCGGATGCAGCGTCGGCGTAACCACCGTCCTTGACCGCGTACACCCGGCTAAGCTGCCTCCACCTTAGCCGGGGATTCAGTCTCCTTTAACTCAGTCTGGCGGTAATGGCCGCGATCTCCTCGCGCCACTGCGCCTGCAGGTGGGGTTTCTGGTGCTTAGGTTTACGCGATACATCATCCGCCAGCCGTTGTTCCAGATCGATCAGCCGTTCCAGCAGGGCGTCATGGTCTTCGGAGACGGTGGTCGTCGCATCCGCGTCGGCGGGCCTCCCGGGCAGGGGCGCCCCGCCGCGCAGGCGGGTGTAAACGTCGTCGGCGCTATGCCACTCGCTCAGCCCGTTATCATCAATCAGCCAGAAGCGGTTACAACTCTGGCTTATCAACTGACGGTCATGACTGACCAGCAGCAGACCGCCGGAATACTCGCGCAGCGAGGCAGCCAGCGCCTCTTTGCCTTCCATATCCAGATGGTTGGTGGGCTCATCCAGCAGAAGCAGGCTATAGCTCGCCAGCGACAGCCCGACAAACAGCAAGCGGGAACGTTCGCCCCCGCTGAGGGTGCTGACCTTTTGCCCGTGGCGGCTCCAGCTGAAACCGGCGGAAATCAGCGCCCGCTTACGGCGTTCACCGGCGGGTTCGAAGCGCTCCAGCGCCTCCAGCAGCGTGGCATTATCCGCCAGCTGATGCAGCGACTGGTCGTAGTAGCCCGGATGTAATCGTGGATGCAGACGCAGGCCGACATCCGGCGCCGCCTGCTGCATCTGCCGCCACAGCAGGCGCAGCAACGACGATTTCCCGCCGCCGTTGCGCCCCATAATCGCCACCCGGTCGCCGCTGCGCAGACGCGCCAGCCCGGCGGTGAACAGGGCCGGTAATCCCGGAGCCGGGGGCACCGGCAGCTGTTCAATTTCGAGTAAACGATCGGCCCGCAGGGCGTCACCGTTCAGCGCCAGCCGCCACGGCGTGCCGGCGGTCAGCTCGGTTTGACTCTCCTTCAGGCGCGCGACCTGTTTCTCCATCTGTTTGGCTTTGCGCGAGAGATCTTCGTTGTCGTACACCTGTCCCCAGGTTGCCAGCCGTTTGGCGCTGGTGGTGACGCGGTCGATTTCTCGCTGCTCGGCTTTATGACGCAGGGCATCGCTTTCGTCCCGTTCCGCCAGCGCCTGACGCGCCGCGCTACAGGGAAGAGAGAAGGCGTGCAGGGTTCTGTCGCGCAGGATCCAACTGGCATTAGTTACAGCATCCAGTAAGAGGGGGTCATGGGACACCAGCACGAAGCTCCCCTGCCAGGTTTGCAAGAAGCTTTCCAGCCACAGCAGGGTCGGCAGATCGAGATGGTTGCCGGGTTCGTCAAGCAGCAGGAGATCCGGCTGCTGAATTAACGCTCTGGCCAACAGCAGTCGGGTATGTTGCCCGCCGCTTAGCGTTGCCGCTCGCTGGGTGAACGCCACCGTCGTAAAGCCCATTTCTGCCAGCAGACGTTCTGCCTGCCAGCGCTGTTGTTCACGCCCGCTGGCGGGAAGCCGCGCCAGAACCACCTCAATGAGCGATTGTTGCAGCAGGGCATCCGGCAGGTGCTGTTCAACCCGCGCCATCAGGCAATGGTGCGCCAGCGCCACGCTGCCGGCAGCGGGCGTCAGCGTGCCGTCCAGCACCTGCAGCAGGGTACTTTTGCCGCAGCCGTTATGGCCGATCAGACCGATGCGGTCGCCTTTTTTCAGGGTAAAGGAGAGGTCGGTGAAAAGCGGCCCGAATGCCGTTTCAACATGCAGAGATTGCGCGCTAAATAATGTACTCATAGTGAACTTACTCAAGAGTTACAGGCGTAAAAACGCCTCGTCAAACATCGCTGACGATAACCCGGTAAGCCCGAGGGAAGGGAATTAGTCTGGGGTGTCTTCGCTCAAGCTGAAGTTATCGCAGCACGATACCGATAACGCTTGAGCAGTGACGATTACCAAATGTCAGTGAAAACATAGATATTTCACATAACAGCATGGGGTCCTCCTTTTTCATTCAGTGAGTTGACAGGTGAAGGCAGTGTAGATGAAGAAAGACGTTTTGGCTAGTTAAATGAAATTTAAGGTACTGTTTTATTTAATTGCACATGACATGTAGATTTGACATTCATAAATAATGAGCGGTAATTGTAATAATATCAGGGAATATAAATAATTTAATATGTTACATTGTTAATTTTTATGAAAATTTTATTTAAACTCAAGTGTTCTATCATTGACGTGACATCTTCTTTACTCTGGGTAAGTTAATGGTAATTTAGCATCCTGAACAGCCGAACGTATGCGCTTTCGTTTTGTCAGCCGCTCAATACAATTCGAGTTGAAACTCTTCTGTAATATGATAGCGTTAACCTGGTATGTTCATTGAGTTTATTATTTTGCAATTAGAAATAAAACTCGAATGCGATTTGGTTTTTTTATTAAATTTTAAATCTCAATGTTTTATGTGGAGATTAGATTAAATTTTCATTTCGCCATTTTATTAATGTCGACTCGGCCACCTCAAAATGCATTGCATCTTCATTTGGAAAACTTACTCCCCAATACCATCCTCCGGCATTAAAATATTTTGAGAGGATTAGAAGGCCACGGAAACACTTATCATCACTTTGTTTATCAAGTACACCTGATAATTTGATATCTATTGCTAAACCCCAGGAATGATTAGAAGGATTGTCACCAAGGTGAAGAGTGCCATCTTTCCGCTTAATTTTAACTTTACGGGCACATAACATTCCAGCCGTACCTAGTATTGCATAAAGATCGGGTATTTCATTTTTTACCGAATCTAAAATATCGGTCAATGACTTTAGTGCCACATCCATGCCCGTACACTTAAATGGACCTACTGACTGCGTAATAATTCTATTTTTAAAGGGGCCAGTAACAGACTGGCAATCACCTGTGTAATTATCTCTCGGTTCTCCAAAAAGACTTATCAAAGTTGATAGTTTCGGTGAGCTAAGGCCAACATTTACACTATTAGCTCGGGGTTTATCTATCAGTTCAAGATACTTATTCATTATTCCTCCGATCGGTGCCTGCTAACGTTTCGAAGATGACACTGATAGAATAGATTAAAGATGTTATTTTTTACAATATCCCGACAAACAAAATCATTTATACTTTTATAAAACTAAAACATAACTATTGATATGAATAAATAACTATACTTTTATGAATATATAAAATACTAATTTACCCTGAGGCGAGCAGCATAGCATGATATGCTGCTCTGATACTAAGCCGGGCCTGAGATTCAGGCCCATTGAATACCGGTTAAATCGAGGTCCGGCGGTAGTTGCGATACTCCGGCAACCAGAAGTTATCGCTGATCGCCTGCAACAGCGCCTCGGCGGAGGTTTTCACCGCCACGCCCTGTTCCTGAGCGACTTTACCGACCGCGAAAGCGATCGCGCGCGAGACGGTCTGGATATCTTTCAGTTCCGGCAGCACCGGGCCTTCGCCGTTGTTGACCAGCGGCGAGTGCTTCGCCAGCGTCTCACTGGCCGCCATCAGCATCTCATCGGTGACTCGCGATGCCCCTGAGGCGATGACGCCAAGACCGATACCGGGGAAGATATAGGAGTTGTTGCACTGGGCAATAACGTACTGCTTACCTTTCAGCGTGACCGGCGCGAACGGGCTGCCGGTGGCAACCAGCGCTTCGCCGTCGGTCCAGCTGAGGATGTTCTGCGGCGTGGCTTCCACCCGAGAGGTCGGGTTCGACAGCGGCATTACGATTGGACGCGGGCAGTGCTTATGCATCTCGCGAATAATCTCTTCGGTGAACAGACCCGGCTGGCCGGAGACACCGATCAGGATATTCGGTTTCACATTGCGCACAACGTCAAGCAGGGAGAGCACTTCGTTGGTGGTATCCCACTGCTGCAGATTTTCACGCTTCTGCACCAGTTTGTTCTGGAACGGCAGCAGGTTCGGCATGGCGTCAGTCAGCAGGCCGAAACGGTCAACCATGAACACGCGCTGACGCGCTTCTTCTTCGCTTAATCCTTCGCGTTGGATCTGGGCGATAATCTGTTCGGCAATCCCGCAACCGGCAGAGCCGGCGCCGAGGAAGACGATTTTCTGTTCGCTCAGCTGGCTGCCCGCACCGCGGCTGGCTGCAATCAGCGTGCCGACGGTCACCGAGGCGGTGCCCTGGATATCATCATTGAATGAGCAAATCTCATTGCGATAGCGGTTGAGCAGCGGCATAGCGTTTTTCTGCGCGAAGTCTTCAAACTGCAGCAGAACGTCCGGCCAGCGGTGCTTAATGGCCTGGATAACGTCATCGACAAACTGATAATACTCATCGTCGGTAATACGCGGATGGCGCCAGCCCATATACAGCGGATCGTCGAGCAGCTGCTGATTGTTCGTCCCCACGTCCAGCACAATCGGCAGCGTGTAGGCCGGGCTGATACCGCCGCAGGTGGTGTACAGCGAGAGTTTGCCGATCGGGATCCCCATACCGCCGATGCCCTGGTCGCCGAGACCCAGAATGCGTTCCCCGTCGGTGACGACGATCACTTTGACGTTGTGGTTCGGGACGTTTTGCAGGATATCGTCGAGGTTGTGCCGGTTCTGATAGGAGATAAAAACACCGCGCGAACGACGGTAAATCTCAGAGAAGCGCTCGCAGGCGGCGCCGACGGTCGGCGTATAGATGACCGGCATCATCTCATCGAGATGGTTGCCAATCAGGCGATAAAAGAGGGTTTCGTTGGTGTCCTGAATGTTGCGCAGGTAAATATGCTTGTCGATCTCAGTTTTAAATCCCTGGTACTGGATCCATGCGCGCTCAGCTTGTTCCTCAATTGTTTCAACAACTTCTGGCAGCAGGCCGAGCAGGTTAAAGCTGCAGCGCTCTTCCATGCTGAAGGCGCTACCTTTGTTGAGAAGGGGAAATTCGAGCAGAACGGGGCCTGCGTAGGGGATATACAGGGAACGGTTTTTCTTATGGGTGAATTGCATCGCACTAACTCCTTGATGTTCACTTCAGACCGTGCGCGGCGATAAGCGTGCGGGCTGGCAGGGAATGCAGCGGGAGCAGTATAGAGCAGATGTTATCAAAGAGGGGAAATTGTATTAAAAAAACACCATCCTGACGAAAGGACGGTGTTTTTATCATCATTCAGCTGAGAAATTAACCCGCGCGGCGCTTACGGCCGGTGGCATGAGCGTGGTTAATTGTCGTTTCCACATCGCCGTCCAGCACCACTTTTTTCTGCTGGGACAGTTTATAGTTCAGACCGAGAAGATGACGTGCCTGGTGGTTCGATTTCATTCTTACTCCTTAATCCAGTTCTGTTTCAAGGACAAGCCCGGCGTGGCCGGACGAAATGTAACCCTAAGAACGGCGCGCTAGCGCGACCGTCTATCTATCGTGGTCTATTTTTCCGCCCCTGGCAACTTTATCACCCGGAATCAGGAATAGTCTGCGTTTACCACTTCATCTCGCCGGTGTTCACCTTCGCACTCAGCTCCAGCGAACTGACTTCCGCCAGCTCCGGCCAGCGCTGTTTCATCTCGGCGATCACCCCGGCGGAATCTTTGTGCGTTTTCAGCGCCTGCTCAAACTGCTGCAGATAGTCGCGGGTAAAGGCGATCGCGCGATCCCCGGCCGGCGGTGTGCCAAGATAGTGGCCCGGAATGACCTGCTGCGGATGGAGTGCGGCCATATCGTCGAGCGTTTTGCGCCACTGCAAGCGGCTTTCGGCGCTCTGGGTATCGGCCGTCCATACGTGCATACCCCAGGCTACACCGGTACCGCCGAGGATGGTTTTGTTCGCCGGGATCCAGACGAACGCCGCGTAGTGTTGCGGCTGACGAATTTCAACTTTTTCGCCGTCAATGGTAAAGGTGTTGGCCGCAATCACCTGCGGCGTATAAAGCTGCTTCGGTGCGCCATCTTTCATCTGCGGGCCCCAGAATGCCAGCTTCGCGGCCTGGGTTGCTTCGATGTGCTTGACCACCTCGGCCGTGGCGACAACTTTTGCGTCCGGGAAAGCCTTCACCAGCGGCTCGAGGCCGAAATAGAAATCCGGATCGCCGGAGGTAATGACAATGCGGCTCAGTTTCTTACCGCTTTTGCGGATCATATCGACCAGCTTTTCGCCATCTTTCACGCTAAATTGCGCATCAAACAGCACCGCTTCATGCGGGCCGGAAGCCAGCGTCGAGTTCACGGCGAAGATACCTTTATCCTGCGGGTTATAGGTCTGCAATGTTAAAGGTGCGGCAAACGCAGCGGAGCTGAACAGCGCGGTGGCAACGGCAAGGGCGGATAATTTCATGTTGGTTTTCTCTGTGTCTGTTGAATAACGCTATTTTACGGATTTCCTGATTTGCGAAAATTCCTGAAAAAAGAGATGCTGAGTTTCATAAAACGTGCAGATGGAAGTGAAAGATGGACAGAATTATTGCCGCGCAGGTCTACATGCGGATCTGCGAACTGGGGAGCCTGAGCGCCGCGGCCCGTGCGCTGGGGATGTCACGCCCGATGGTCAGTCGCTATCTGGAGCAGATGGAACACTGGGCGGGTACCCGCCTGATCCACCGTTCGACGCGCAAATTAACCTTAACCGCGGCCGGGGAGAAGGTGCTGCAAAAAACCCGCAGCCTGACGCAACTGTCGGATGAAATTGCCGGGCAGACCGAGCGGGCGGTGCCCAGCGGCACGCTCCGCGTCGCCTGCGCTCACTTTACGGCTATGCAGCTGATTTCACCGCTGTTACCCGATTTTCTCGCCCGTTATCCCCAGCTGCGTCTCGAACTGGATATCAATAATCATCCGGTGAGTCTGATCGGCGAGCGCATCGACGTGGCGATTCGCATCACCGATAACCCGGAGCCAGGAGCGATTGCCCGTCGGCTGGGGGTCTGTCGTTCGGTCCTGTGCGCATCGCCGCGCTGGCTGCAGTTACATGGCCAGCCGCAGACGCCGGCGGAGCTTAGCGAACATAACTGTCTGCACTACAGCCATTTTGTCGCGCCGAGCTGGCAGCTTACCGACTCGCAGGGCGAGGAGGTCTCGGTGACGGTTTCCGGAAACCTCAGCGCCGGGATCTCCTCATTACTACTCGAAGCGGCGGTAGCCGGATGCGGTATCGCGATGCTGCCGGAACTGGAAGCGCAGCGCGCGCTCAACAGCGGGGCGCTGAAGCCGGTGTTGCCGGGCTGGACGCCGAAAGCACTCAGCGTCTACGGCATCTATTTATCGCGCGACTATCAACCCAGCGCGCTACCGCTGTTCCTCGATGAGATCCAACAGCAGCTGGCGCAGCTTAGCTAGCGCGCTTTCGTACCGCCGATCCTGCGTCGCGCCTTGCGGGCGCGTGTGCTTCTGCCATCACTCACCTCGCTACCTGCTACCGGGTGGCGTCCGCACGTCTGTCTCTTGTTCGCGCCGACAGCGTCCTCTTTCGTGAGCCATCTCCGACTTTCATCTAATCCTCCTGTGGATATCTAGACATATCGCAATTTGAGATATATCAATATATGTACATTATTTTACCAATAATTAACATTCAGGAGCGGAGAATGGATCTGGGGATTGGCGGAAAACAGGCTTTCGTCTGCGCATCATCGCAAGGACTCGGTCTGGCCTGTGCGGCGGCGCTGGCGGCAGAAGGCGTGAACGTCACGCTAAACGGGCGTTATGAACAGAAGCTGGCGCAGGCGGCATCGGCGCTGCGCCAGCGCTTTCCTCAGGTTGCCGTCACCACCGTCACTGCCGACCTGACGCAGTCGGCGGGGCGCGCGGCGATCCTGGCGGCCTGGCCAAAAATCGACATTCTGGTGACCAATAACGCCGGGCCTCAGCCCGGCGCACTTGCCGACTGGCATGAAGAGGCGCTGCTGGGGGCGATGGCGGCCAATTTTATTCCTGCTGTACAGCTGATTCGCGCGTGGCTGCCGGCAATGCAGCAGCAGCGCTTCGGGCGGATCGTCAATATCACTTCGGCCATGGTCAAAGCGCCGCACTACATGATGGGGCTATCCACCTCGGCGCGGACGGCGCTGACTGCTATCTGCAAAGCGATCGGTCGTGAAGTGGTAGCCGACAATGTGACCATCAATAACCTGCTTCCGGAGCGGATCGATACGCCGCGCCAGGCATTTATGTTGCAGCGGCTGATGGATGAAGAGGGCATCAGTCTGCAAGAGGCGCGCCGACGCAATGAGGCGACAATCGCCGCCGGTCGCTTTGGCCGCCCGGAGGAGTTCGCTGCGGCCTGTGCCTTTCTCTGTAGCCAGCAGGCTTCCTATATTTCCGGACAAAATCTGCAGCTCGACGGCGGTTCCTATGAGGGGCTGCTATGAATACGGATCTCCTGGCGCTAATGACGCTTGAGACGCAGCGTCAGCAGGCACTGGTGGCCGGTGATAGCGTGCGTCTGGCGGGGCTCCTGGCCGACGATCTTGTTCATATTCACAGTACCGGAATGGTGCAGGGTAAGGCCGAGTTTCTCGAACACGTGGTGAAAATGGGCGGCTTTGTGGCTATCGAGCGGCCAACGCCGGATATACGCCTGCTGGGCGATATTGCCATTATCAGCGGCGAAACGCGCAACGTGGTCCGTGCACTGCACGATGGCGCCGAAAGGGTTCGCCACGGTTTTTCCACGCTGGTTCTGCGACGTTCCCCGCAGGGCTGGCAGATTGTGTTGTCACAAATGACGCCCTTTGCGGCGTAAGAAGGAGTGTTATGAAGCTCGTGCGCTACACCCACCACGGACGTACCCGGCTTGGCAAAGTGGTTGATTCTACGGTCATTGATTTATCCGAAATCACCGGCATCGATCACTCAATGCGCCAGTTGCTCAACGACCTGCCGGCGCTTCGCGAACGGCTTGAGCGGGCCACCGGGCCGGCCATTGCGCTGGAGGAGGTTCGCCTGGAGGCCCCGATTCACGACCCGCAGAAGTTTCTCGGCATTGGTATGAACTATCGCCAGCATGCCGAGGAGGCACGCCGGGCGGGGATCGCCATCCCGCCATCGCAAATGTGGTTTAACAAGCAGGTTTCCTGCATCAGCGGGCCCTTTGATCCGGTCGTTAAGCCGCGCGTTAGCGAGCAGATGGATTATGAAATCGAGCTCGGTGTGGTTATCGGTCGCCGCTGTCGCCATGTCTGTGCCCGCGATGCACACGCGGTGATTGCCGGCTATCTGATCGTCAACGATCTCTCCGCGCGGGACTGGCTGAAAAAATCGCCGACCTTTACGCTCGGCAAATCATTCGATACGCACGGGCCGCTGGGCCCGTGGCTGACGACCGGCGATGAAATTGCCGACCCGTTGGCGCTACAGATGACGCTAACGGTGAACGGTGAACAACGTCAGCACGCCTCAACCGGCGATATGATTTACAACATATATCAACAAATTGAGTATCTCTCATCGGTGATGACGCTGGAGCCGGGCGACGTACTTGCTACCGGAACACCGTCCGGGATTGGCGCGCCGACCGGACGTTTCCTGCAGCCGGGCGATCTGCTGCATCTGACCATCGACGGCCTGGGGGCGATAGAACATCGCGTGGTGGCAGAAGATGACGTCATAGCGTGGGAGGCGTGATGAGCAGCAACTCTTTTCGTGATTATCTTCTGCCTGCTGACGCGCCACGTATTCTGGCCGCGCGTAACGTGGATGTCGCCACCTATGGCGCCAGGATGCTGGCGACGGAAAAAGCGCGTGACCTACAGGCGCAGTGGCAGGCCAGCCTGGATGAAACGTTTCGCGGGATCACGACTGACGGCAGGGTACGCGAGGGGCTTTTCGCGTTAGCCGATGAAGGGTTTGCCGTCGACGAGGCGGTTGCCGCCGCCAGAGAGCTGCTGCGGACGCTGGAGCCGTCGCAGCGCCAGCGCGTCTGCCAGCCGATTGATGCGCCGCAGTGGCGTGCCTGGTATAACCCGGAAATTCCGTTCAATGACTATGGCGTGCGCCTGGAAGCGACGTCTCCGGCGACGCGCGAGGCATTTCTCGGGTTATTGAGGACCTGCACCAGCGAGCAGGGTTTTCGCAAAGTCTCTCGCCTGATGGATGCCAACCATTTCCTTGGCGAGCTGTATGACCTGAATAACATCATGAACCGCTGGAGCTTCCATTTCATGTTGTTCGGCGAGCCTTCGGCGGATCGGCCCTGGGGGTGGAATATCTACGGCCATCATGTCGCGTTTTGCTGTTTTATCGTCGGACGTCAGCTGACTATCGCCCCCACGTTTATGGGCGTGGAGCCAAACGTTATCGATCGCGGTGATGACAGCGATGCGACGCTGTTTACCGACGAAGAGCGCTGCGGCCTGGCGTTGATGCAGGCGTTGACTCCGCGGCAGCAGAAACGAGCAACGATTTTCCAGCAGATGGAAGATCCGGCGATGCCGCCAGAGCGCTTTAACTTCGCCGATCAGCGCCATCTCGGCGGGGCTTTTCAGGATAACCGAATAATTCCTTATGAGGGAATTTGTGTGGCGGAGTTCAGTCCGGCGCAGCGCAAGATGTTAATGGCGACGATTGCCTGCTTCCTTGATTTTTTGCCCGATGCTCCGCGACAGCGGCGGCTGGCGTGCATTGAACAGCATCTTGAGGAAACCTGGTGGTGCTGGATTGGCGGCTGCGGCGATGACGATGTCTTTTATTACCGTATTCAAAGTCCGGTGGTGATGCTGGAGTTCGATCACCATAGCGGGATGTGGCTGACCAATGAGCAGCCGGCGCGTTTTCATATTCACACGATTACGCGGATTCCCAATGGCAATGATTACGGCAAAGCCTTATTGGCACAAACGCGCAAATAAACCTGTCGGGTTTAATTTCTGTTGATATCACCCATCGCGAACGCAGAGCGTAGCGCGGGTGGGCGCATTGACGCGCCATTCTCTATGAGCCTGCGCGAACAGGCTCCGGGCGGTAAATAAAAATATCTCTGTCTCCTACAATGAGGTTATCTGGCAATGGAATTAAACTGTTCATTCAGAGTCTCAACGATGGCGTTATTTCCGCTGGCGTTGATGTGCGGCAGTTGTTACGCGAATACGGTATCTGCCGGTGGCGACTCTGATTCATTCAACGACTGGCTTTCGCAAGGGAATATTTACGGCGAAGTCAAAACTATGCATTTTTTTAAAGAATTTAACGGTACCGTTGCGGATAAACAAACGCACGCCTTTGGGGGTGATATTCAATATGTCAGCCCGGAACTTTATGGCTTTAGTTTTGGTGTTGCAGATTATGCGTCGTGGAATTTAGGTCTCAATCCCGATAACAGTGAAAAAACGGAAGTTTATCTGCCGGCGGATAATATCAATGTTCTGGGTAAGGCCTATCTGCGCTATCGGGGATATGGATTTAATCTACAGGGGGGACGAATTGCACTCGACACGCCTTTCGCCAACGGCGGCGAAGGTCGTACCATGATTCCGGCCTTATATGAGGGGGTTGGCGGCGATTACGCTTTGCTGGATAAGCAGCCGTTAAAGCTGTACGGCTATCGAATCTACCGCTTCAAACCTTTCAGCTCTGATACCTTTGGTAAGGGAGATACCGGGGCGCCAGAGGTTGATGATACGACGATCCCTTCGGTCGACAGCGATGGTTTCTCCACCTTCGGTCTGCGCTATGGCCACCTGTACGATGCCCAGGCCGAGGCCTGGTATTATCACTTTGATAAACGTGCGCAGATGGCTTTTGTCGGCGGCGAGCTGCCGGTACATGGGCTAAGCGTGGGACAATGGACGCCATTTTTCGGCGCACAGTATTTGCATGAATGGGATACATCGGATCAGTCCTGGCCGTATAAAAATATCGACACCGATCTTTATTCTGCCCGACTGGGGATGCGCTCGCGCAATCACAGTCTCTCGGTGATTGCCACTCATGTCCCCAGCAAAGACGGGGCGTTTTTAAATGGCGCCTATTTCGCACCATATAATTTCGGTATTTATGACACCACGCCGATTGAGGCCGGACAACCGCTGGCATCGATGATCACCAGTAATCAGCCCGGCGATGCGCTGGCGCTGCGCTATGTTTATCATAATCAAAACGCGCTGGCGGTATTAGGCTATACGCGTCTGAATTTAAAAGATTCCAGTGGGATTTATTATCCGATTGCCGCTAAGGATATTAATGCCGGGTTTATGATATTAGGCTATAACCTGACCCCGCGATTACATGCTGAATTTGAATTTGATTATATTGACTCGCCGTCGCCGATAACCGGTGATTATCATGCTGAACGCCTGCGTCTGGTTTATAAATTCGGCGCTATGATGCCGGACAGCGAATATTAATCGTGACGACATTGTCCTTTTATTAGTAGCAGGGTCTGCCGGCGGCAGATCCTGACTGGAGATAAATATGAGTAACAGAAAAAGTATTTATAGCGAGGCCTTCGTTCACGCCAATCCCGTTCCTGCCGCCTGTCGGATTGGCAATATGGTTTTTTCCGGTGTGATTTATGGCCGCGATCCGCTGACCCGGCAGGTACCGGATGATCTTGATGCCCAGTGCGCGCTGATGTTTGCCCATATCAAAACGCTAATTGAGGATGCCGGAGGGACGCTGGACAACATTGCCCGATTGACGCTGTTGATGGCGGACAGAAACGAGCGCGAAACGGTGAACCGCCACTGGGTCCGCTATTTCCCTGATCCGGCATCGCGTCCGGCCAGGTACGCCATCGATGCTAAACTGAACGGCAATATTCGCGTACAGTGTGATTTTATCGCCGTTCTTTAACTAACTTTTACTGACCGTTTCTCCGCTTTCCCGCGCGTATTCCGTTGGCGAACAAAATTCAGGCCTGCGTCATCTCTTTAAGATATATTTAAAGTTTAGTTATGTTGCAGTGGATGATAAAGGAGTCGACGATGGAACAAACACAACGCTCCGGAAAAAAGTCCGCCGGTAACGACACTCCGGCTGTCCCGCAGAATGCGGGGCAGACCGGGCGTCGTGGGCGGGTATTCGATTACGGTGAGCTACGCGTGCTGCTCCTGGCGATGCTGTCTGAACAGCCGAGCCATGGATACGAACTAATTCATGACATTAAAGAACGCTTTGGCGGGTTGTATAAGCCCAGCCCGGGGGTCATCTATCCAACCCTGACCTGGCTGTATGACCGCAACTATGCGGTTATCGACCTGGAAAAGGGCGGCCGCAAGCGCTACAGCATTACCGAAGAGGGCCGGGCATGGCTGACGGCTAATCAATCGGTTATGGAAATGCTTAAGTCGCGGGTGGCGCCGCAGGCGAACCGAGCATCGCCGGTGGAGCTGGTAGAGGCAATGGACCACCTGAAACGGGCGCTCAGCCTGCGGATGAAATATGAGCCGCTGCCTGCCGGTATGGTCGTGAGCCTGGCGCAGGCAATTCATCTGGCCGCCGAACGTATTGAACATCTGCTGACTACCCCGGTTGCGACGGAGGGCGTGCACACCAGTATCGCCTGCATCGCGACGCCCAATGCCTCGCGATTTATGCGCCGCATGTGCAGCCATTTCCAACATCGCACGCCGGTCGTCAGCGATGAGCACAGCGGGCAGTTTCGACTGAGCATCGGCGAGGTCCGGCTGGATGTGCAGGATAACCTGTTGCAGATTACGTTGAGCGCCACGGAAACCGACGATCTGGCCGAGATGGAAACCATCGTGGAACGCCATCTGGCGGAAGCGGCAGTGCGCGAAACGCTGGATATTCGCTGGCAGCGGACGTAAAAAAAACCGGCAGCCCTCTGCCGGTTTCTCGCTTTTGGACCCGATAATCTGATGTTTCGCGGGGCCGATTTCGTTAGTCGAGATGGAACATCCGTGCGGCATTCCCGCCGAGAATATTGGCCTTATCTTCCGCTGAAATATCCAGACTCTGAATGGTGTCCACCCCCTGGAAGAACCAGTCCTTGCGAATCGGGTAGGAGCTACCGTAGAGAATATTTTTCCCGCCGATCACCTTCACCGCGGCCTCCAGCTGAGCTTTACCCCATTGCGGCGCGCCGGAAGTATCGAAGAAGATGTTGTTGCTTAACTGCGCGCGCAGATTGCCGGTGCCGGTCTGGAAACGATCGACCGCATCGTTGAACTGATGCTGCGGCGGTACCAGCATATCGGCGAAGGCGTAAAACGCGCCGCCCAGCATGGAGTGGATAAAGCGCAGGTTCGGCAGCTCGTCAAACATGCCGCTGAACAGCTCGCGTCCGACGGCGGTGGCCTGGTCGATGCAGCGCCCGAACTGGCGGCGCTGGTTGGTGTACGGCAGTACGGAGTTAAAATCCACCGGCAGCGGCGTATGGTGAACCACAACCGGAATTTCCAGCGAGTTCAGGTAGTTGAGGTAAGGGCGGAAGGCCGGATCGTCGAGATAGATCTGCCCGTAGTGGGCGACAATCTGCGCGCCGCGGAAGCCGAGCTGATTCAGACAGCGGTCGACTTCGCGCAGACACTCTTCGGTCCCCCACGGCGGAACGACCGCCAGCGCCGACATTTTTCCGCCGCTGCGTTTCACGTATTCGGCCATTCGATCGTTGACCTTTTTACAGGTCTCCAGATCCAGCCACTCCTGCCATACCGGAAGACGGAAAATGGCGTGGTCGACGCCGGCTTTTTCCATGTCTGCCAGCTGACTCTCCAGCGTGTACTGACCTTCGGCGTAGTTGAGATTCACATAGCCTTTCGGCTGTTCGATGATCAGCTGACGCAGCGGTTTTCCTTCGATCTGCTCTACCCGGGTGTGGACCCCGTACTGTTTCGGCACGCAATCCAGAAATGCATTCAGCAGTTTTTCGTCGGAGAACAGGTCGCCTGGCAGCCAGTGCATGTTGGCATCGATAATTTTACTCATGCGTTCTTTCCTTTTGTTTTTGGTGTCATGTTGGTTGGTGGGGGGTTATTTCTGCTCGCTGGCAAAAACGGACTTATATTTACCGGGCGCTACGCTCTCTTTACTTCCAGGAATCCGCATCCCGGCTTTGGCGTGGTATTCGCTGAAGATAGCCAGCGCCTCTTCGTGGGGGAAAATGGCCTCAATATCGTCGAACGGTTTCCCGCTGCTGCGCTCTTCAACAATCCGACGAACCACCTCGGGGCCTTCGCCGCGTGAAGCCAGCACCAGCCAGTTCACCTTCTCGCGTCGTTCTTCCTCGTAGGCCCGCAGCGCCGCAACCGGATCGGCCACTGTGCTGAGCTTCTCAGCCAGCACGCGGGCGTCGACAAATGCCTGACAAACGCTGTTGCCGCCGCGCGGATACATGGCGTGCGCGGCGTCGCCCAGCAGGGTGATACGGCCAAAAGACCACTGGGAGAGGGGATCGTGATCGATCAGCGGGAAGAGGTAGCATTCGCGGGCGCGGCGGATCATTTCGCTGACATCCAGGAAACCGAGCTGGCAGTCATCGAAAACATGTTCAATCTCTTTGACACCGGTTTCCTGATTCCAGTCTTCTTCGCTTTGCGGTTTTTCGGCCTGCTCAATCACCCAGTTGACCAGCTGATTTCCCTGACCATCGACGTTGTCCTGAATGGGGTAGACGATCAGGGTGCCCTGACGAATCGGATCGCCGATGTGCAAAATCGAGCCGCCGGTTTTGATCGGCGGCATTACGGTGACGCCGCGATACAGCGTCAGGCCGGAAAAGTGACTACGCTGAGAGGCCGGGAGCAGCTGGCTGCGCACCACCGAGCGAATGCCATCCACGCCAACCATCACGTCGGCCCGTACCTGCTGCGGGGCCGCCGGGTTCAGGCTGTTATCAAACGTGACGGTCACCCCATGCTCGTCCTGGGTGAAGCTCAGGCAGCGACAACCTAGGGTAATCGCCTCGGGCCCCAATCGTTCCTGTACCGCACGATAGAGCATCATCTGGAGATGGCCGCGATGTACGAAGCGCTGATCGTGTTCATATCCCATATGTCGACCGCACTGTTCGGCGAAAATCTGCTGGCCGTAACCGGTGTAAAAAATCGACTCCTGAGCGTCGACAGAAATGTCGCAAAAAGCCTCGTACAGACCCAGTTCCGTCAGCTCTTTTACCGCGTAGGGTTTGATATCCACCCCGACGCCCAGCGGCTTAATTTCCTGAACGGCTTCGAATAAACGCGGTTTAAATCCCTGCTGGTGCAGACGCAGGGCCGCAGCCAGCCCTGCCGGACCGGCACCAATAATGACGATATCCAACATAATAACTTCCTCAGATTGTGTTATCGGCAGGCCAGCTGGCCTGTCATAGTCAGTTCACGGACGATTTGTTGATGCCAGCGCCGTCCGGGGCGCGGTGTTCAGCGGCAGGTTTATGGTTCGGATCGCGCAGCCAGACGGGAATGCCGACCAGACATACCGCCAGTCCCGCCAGAACCAGCAGCGATAGCGAATGGCCGGTATGATTCTGTAGAGCATGGAAAAACAGCGGCGGTCCCAGGAACACGCCAATCAGCGTCAACTGGGTGATAAGCCCGCTGGTGGCGCCAATGCTGTCGCGTGAAGGAGCCACCACCGGCGCCAGTGCCCACATTCCCACCAGCAGCCCGCTGCCAAAGGTAAAGACCCACGACGCCACCAGCGATGGCCACAGCCCCAGCTGCAGGCTGAAGATGACCAGCGCGGGAATACCGGTCAGTAAGATGCCCAGCGCGCCGATAAGCATCGCCCGGACGCCACGGTTGAGCAGGGCGCCGACCATCAGACAGCCGATGCCGTTACAGACCATCGCCACCACGTTCCAGCGCGAAACCGCCAGCGGATCCACGCCATAGCTTTTCGCCAGCCACGGTGCGAGGGTGGTGATGACGCCGGTTTGCAGAAACGCATCGGCGCCGAAAGAGATCCCCAGCAGCCACGGCAGCGGGCTCTTCAGCACGTCGCGCAGGCCCCGGGTACGGGAGAAGATGATTTTTTCTTCCGCACTGCGTCGTGGCAGGCAGCATTGCGCCACAGCGGCCAGCAGCAGGGTCAAGACCGAGTGGGCCAGGAACGCCACCCGCCAGTCGCCAAAGTGTTCGGCCAGACCGGCCGAGAGAAACGGCAGTAGAAAACTGGCGGGGACAAACGTTGACCACAGCGCCATCGCCATCGTCCTCTGCTTGCCGGTTGTGATGCGAATAAGCAGGGTGACGGCGGCGACGGCGGTCAGGACATAGCCCACGCCGGTAATCGCCCGACAGATCAGCAGCAGCGTAAAAGTGGGGGCAGCAATCACCAGCAGGTCGCCGGCAACAATAATCACCGCGCCAATCAGCAGCACCACGCGATCGCCGAAGCGGTCAACGGTATAGCCTGCCAGCAGCGCGCCGAGAGCGACCATTAAGGAAGGGAGCGACATGATCAGTCCCACCTGGCCGTGCCCGTCGATATGAAACGCGTGTGCAATGGCGCCCAGTTCGGTGACCGCTTCACTGACGGTCATCGCCGCCATCACGCCGAGGGCGTAGGTCACCAGAATTCTGAGATAAGCATTTTGAAAAAATGTAGCCACAATCGTACTCCTGGATGCTGTTAAGTTTGCTCACAGGCCGCGCGCGGCGCCGGAGCGTTGAGGTACAGCGTGTGACGATGTGCAATGTCAGGCGTCGTTGGCCATCGCCAGAAAACGTTCCAGGTCCGGCGGTTCAACCCGCAGCCGCGGAGGCTGCGGCGTCACGCCCACGAACGTTGTGGCCTCGGTAAACCATTTGTTTTGTGCCGGCAGTCCCCACTGATCGGCGCGTTTGGGATCCGCCAGATCCCAGCCGACGGCAGGTTCCGGGTCGATGTGCTGATAGTGGGTGTTGAACAGTTCAATGCGGTGGCCATCAGGGTCGCGAAAATAGATAAACAGCGCGCCGCTGATGCCGTGACGTCCAGGGCCGCGCTCCAGCTGCGGCGCGTAGCCCAACGCTCCGGCCACGTCACAGGCGCGAATCATGTCGTTGCTATCCGGGATGGTATAAGCGAAATGGTGCAGGCGAGGGCCGACGCCGTTAGTAAAGACAATATCGTGCGGGTTGCCTTTACGCTGCATCCACACCCCCCAGAGCTGCTCATTGCCGTCCAGCGTCGACCAGGTGTATTCGCTAGTGCGAAATCCCAGGCGCTGGTAGAAATCAAACGCGGTGCGCACGTCGCTGGCCTGCAGCTGATAATGATCGAGACGCTGGGCACAGGCGCCGCGGTAGCGATCGTACTGTTTAAACATCCGTTCGCGCGGCTCCATGGTCGCGCAGAACTCCAGCGGCACGCCGATGCTGTCGCTGACGTGCAGCGTCAGACCCTGCCAGGGGACATCAACCAGTTTGACATTCGCTCCTTGTGCGGCGAAATAATCCCGCGCCCGTTTGACATCGTCGTCACTGTGGACCCGCATGCCGATGCGCGCGCAGCCAGGCTGTGCGCTTTTACGTAGCACCAGACTGTGGTGACCGCGCTCTTCCAGGCCACGCAGCCAGACGGTGGAGGCATCTTCATCGCTGACGATCAGGCCCACCAGCTCGCGATAAAAATGTTTACTTGCTTCAAGGTCCCGTACGTTCAGGACGACATGGCTGGCCCGGGTCACATTAAAAGGAGGCTGGCCGACTAGCTCATTGATCTGCTGCATTGTAGGGTTCTCTCTTTCAGTCATCGCTACAGGTATCGGATACGTAGCAGCTCTGTGGCCGCCTGATCTTCTCAAGACAAAGCTCAATTGAGATATATCTTTTATCTCGATATATCTAGTTGTGAACTGATAGTAGATGAGCGGAAAAAATTCGCTATGGCGCGATGATGAAAATGTGATCTGTTGCGCGAATGTTAATCATTGTCATTTTCGTGTTAAAAATAACGACAGAAGGCGCCACCTGATAATTTTTTGTTTTATAGGGGATTTTCCTAATCCACACCCGAAAGACGCCTCACCATCTATACTTTGGGTTCGACATATCAACAGGAGCGATTACATGGCAATCCATAAGAAAGGTCAGGCGCACTGGGAAGGGGATTTAAAAAGTGGCAAGGGGACCGTTTCGACAGAAAGCGGGGCGTTGAGCCAGCAGCCGTACGGTTTCAATACCCGTTTTGAGGGAGTAAAAGGGACCAATCCGGAAGAGTTGATAGGCGCTGCGCATGCGGCCTGCTTCTCGATGGCGCTGTCGCTGATGCTCAGTGAAGCCGGCTATACGGCCACGGCGATTGATACGGTGGCGGTGGTGACGCTGGATAAATCCGGCGGCGGTTTTGCGATTACCCAGGTGGCGCTGCAGAGTCAGATTGTTCTGCCGGGCATTGAAGCCGATGTCTTTGACGGCATTATCCAGAAAGCGAAAGCCGGCTGCCCGGTATCGCAGGTGTTGAACGCTGAGATTAGCCTCGACTACCAGCTGAATCCTTGAGTCTTTAGTGCCCGTTGCTGGCGGGCACTCTGCATCCTCGCTGCGGATAAAGTCACGGCCTGCACATGAGTCCCGCGCCGAATAGTGGTATGTTTTGCTGTCACGGAGAGAATCAGGCAAAACAATGACCAGCATACGCGGAATGATAGAAGCTCAGGTTCTGGGCTTAACCGGCATGGCGCTGAAAGAGATTGATTTCGAGCACCCGCAAGGGGAGCCGGGGCTGTTCGGCCCCCGATCGGCCATCTGGCAGGTACACGGCGACTTTACGTCGATGCTATGCGGAGGCGTGAGCGCACTGTTGCTCCAGATGTTGCACCCGCTGGCGCTGGCCGGCGTCTGGGATCACTCCAATTTCCGCGACGATATCTTCGGCCGCCTGCGGCGCACCAGCCAGTTTATCTCCGCGACCACCTTTGGCACCACCATCGATGCGGAAAGGCTGATTGCCAAAGTGCAGGGCATTCACCTGCGGGTCAGCGGGCAGGATAAAGACGGCACGCCGTATATGGCCAGCGATCCGGCGCTGCTGACCTGGGTACACGTGGCCGAATGCAGCAGCTTTATGGCATCGCATCTGCGCTATAAGCGTACGGTGGTCAGCGAGGAGCGACAGACGCAATATTTCCACGAGGCGGCTGAGATTGCCCGCCGTCTGGGCGCGCGCGATATCCCGGTGACGCCGCAGCAGGTGACGGAATATCTGCAGGATATGCGCCCGCGTCTGCGCTGCGATGAGCGTACGCGGGAGGTGGCGAACGTGCTGCTGACCACCCGTTTACCCGGCCGTCTGACTCAGCCGGCAGGCCAGTTGATGATGCGTGCCGGGATTGATCTGCTGCCGCCCTGGGCGCAGGAGATGCTCTCTCTGACGCTGACTCCCTGGCAGCGGCATACCGCCCGGCTCGCGGTACAGGGTATCGCCAGGGTGCTTCGCGCATCGGTACGCAACGGCGCCTATCATTGTGCGATGCGCAGAATGGCCGTGAATTAACGTTTTTGTCGCGGATAGCACCTGTCGGCTATTATTTCAGAATAAAAAAGTCGGCGCGATTTATATTTTTATGCGCGTTTTCGGCCCTCTGTGAATTAAATTATCGGCTCGCTGGAATCGATTGCGTGTGGGCCCCGCGACAGGTGCGTTAACTGTCCAGAGGAGGCCGACGCCGGCAGGTTGATAATGTAGCCACATTAATCTCAGGGTTGATTCATTGGCGCTCTACCTCGCATCCCCGCAGTGGTTTTCATATTGCCCGATAAATAAAAAAGGACCATAATTATTGCGCCATTATTCCATCGCATATTAATGGTTAATAACAAACGCATTGTCGTGTTTATGTTCAATAAAATAATCCAATCGGTTAATAGATATTATCTATAGCCAGACTGGGCATTCAGGAAGTCATACAATGATCATCCGACCAGAACAACACTGGTTCCTTCGTCTGTTTGACTGGCACGGCTCCGTGCTGTCAAAAATCATTTTTCGCCTGCTGCTTAACGTCCTGATGTCGATTATCGCCATCATCAGCTATCAATGGTACGAACAGCTGGGTATCCATCTGACCGTGGCGCCCTTTAGTTTGCTGGGGATAGCCATCGCGATATTCCTCGGTTTTCGCAACAGCGCCAGCTACAACCGTTTTGTCGAAGCGCGTAATCTCTGGGGGACGGTACTGATTGCCGAACGCACCCTGATGCGTCAGCTGAAAAATATTCTTCCGACGGAGCACCAAACGCATCAAAAAATCGCCAGCTACCTGATTGCCTTTAGCTGGAGTCTGAAACACCAGTTACGTAAAACCCATCCCGGGGCTGACCTTAACCGGCTGCTGCCCCCCGATACCGTCGCGGAGATCCTCGGCAGCTCGATGCCGACTAACCGCATCCTGTTGCTGGTCGGTCATGAGCTGGGCCAGCTGCGCGAAGCGGGGAAGGTGAGCGATATCACCTATGGTCTGATGGACAATAAGCTCGACGAGCTCGCCCACGTGTTGGGCGGATGCGAACGCCTGGCCAGCACGCCGGTCCCTTTCGCATATACCTTGATTCTGCAGCGTACGGTCTATCTGTTCTGCACCTTGCTGCCTTTCGCGCTGGTCGGCGATCTGCACTACATGACGCCGTTCGTGTCGGTCTTTATCTCTTACACCTTCTTGTCCTGGGATTCGCTGGCGGAAGAGCTGGAAGATCCGTTTGGCACCGCGGCGAACGATTTACCCCTCAACGCCATGTGCAACACCATCGAACGCAACCTGTTGGATATGACCGGTCAGCACCCGCTGCCGGAAACGCTGCAGCCCGACCGCTACTACAATCTGACCTGATGGTTCTCTCTGCGTAACTGTTAAATAAGTTAAATCTAACGCGTGATAGATAACATTGATTATACAGTTGCGATCCCGATTGTTATGCTTTCGTTAACAAAAACGTCCGCCGCGGTGTTCTCCGGCGGACGAACTTTTTCACGTTGCGGATCGCCCTGATTAAGGTGATTCGGCACGTCGTTCTCGCTTATCGACGGCGCATTCTGGAGTAGATATGAATATGAAAAGACGCTCAGTACCTGGCGTGCATCCTTATGATGGCCCGGCTGGCGGCTGGGGCGCATTGAAAGCAACGGCCATCGCCGTGCGGACACAAATGGATGCCCTGGAGGCGCCCGTCACCCTGCTGCGCACCAATCAGCCTGACGGCTTTGACTGCCCCGGCTGTGCCTGGCCGGATAAAGAACACAAATCTACTTTCCAGTTTTGCGAAAATGGCGCCAAAGCGGTGACCTGGGAAGCGACCAGCAAACGCGTTACGCCGAAATTTCTGGCGGCGAACACCGTCACTTCGCTGTTGGCCAAAAGCGACTTTGAGCTCGAAGGCTACGGTCGCTTAACCCATCCGCTGGTCTACGATCGCGCCAGCGACACGCTGCGCCCGACCAGCTGGGAAAGCGCCTTCGCGCGTATCGGCGAAGTGGTCAGCGGCATGCAGCCGGACGAGGTCGAGTTCTATACTTCCGGACGCGCCTCCAACGAAGCGGCCTGGCTGTTCCAGCTGTTTGCCCGTGAACTGGGCACCAACAATTTTCCCGACTGTTCGAATATGTGCCATGAATCGACCAGCGTTGGGCTGCCGCAGTCGATCGGCATCGGCAAGGGAACGGTGTCGCTGGATGATTTTGATAAAACCGAGCTGGTGATTTCCATCGGCCATAATCCGGGAACCAACCACCCGCGTATGATGGGGACGCTGCATGAGCTGGCTCGTCGCGGCGTACCGATTATCGTGTTTAACCCTTTGAAAGAGCGTGCGCTGGAGCGTTTTGCCGACCCGCAGAATGTTATCGAGATGGCAACCCTGCGCTCGACAAATATTGCCTCTACCTATTTTCAGGTGAAGGCCGGTGGCGATGCGGCGGCGCTGAAAGGCATTGCCAAAGCGCTGCTGCAGATGGAAGAAGAGCAGGGTAGCGTCCTCGATCGCGCCTTTATTACTGAACATACGCAGAACTTCCCGGCGTTTGTCGATGATTTGCAGAAGACCTCCTGGCAAGATATCGAACGCGAATCCGGTCTCACCCGCGCTGACCTGCAGCGGGTTGCCGACGCTTACGCTAAATCGAACGCCACGATTGTGACCTATGGCATGGGGATCACTCAGCATAACAAAGGCACATCAAACGTGCGGCTGATCGCCGACCTGCTGCTGATGCGCGGGAATATCGGCAAACTCGGTGCCGGGATCTGTCCGTTGCGCGGTCACTCCAACGTCCAGGGCAACCGCACCGTCGGGATTACCGAGAAGCCGGGCGCCGCCTTCCTGGCGAAGCTGCAGGAGGTGTTTGGGTTCGTGCCGCCACACAAGCATGGCCATGACGCGGTAAAAGCGCTGCAGGCGATGATCGAGGGCAAATCGAAGGCTCTGCTGTGTCTTGGCGGTAACTTTGCGGTGGCAATGCCCGACCATGAGCGCGCGTTCCCGGCAATGCGCGGGCTGGATCTCAGCGTGCACGTCGGGACAAAACTGAACCGTTCGCATCTGCTGGTAGCGAAAGAGACGTTTATTCTGCCGTGTCTGGGCCGCACCGAGCTGGATATGCAGGAGACCGGGCGGCAGTCGATCACCGTGGAAGATTCCATGTCGATGGTGCACGCCTCGTCAGGAAAACTGAAACCGGCCTCGCCGCTGCTGCGTTCAGAACCGGCGATTGTTGCCGGTATGGCGATGGCGACCCTGGCAAACACTAAAGTCGACTGGCGCTCGCTGGTGGCAGATTACGACCGTATCCGCGATCTGATCGAACGCACCATTCCCGGTTTTGATAACTACAACGAGCGTATTCGTCACCCGGGCGGTTTTCGCATGCCGCTGCCGCCGACGGAGCGCATCTGGCCAACGCCAACCGGGAAAGCCATGTTCTCGGTGTTCCACGGCGTACATGAGAACGTCCATGTTGCGGGCGAGGAGGTGCTGCGGCTGGTCACACTGCGCAGCCACGATCAGTACAACACCACCATCTACGCCATGGATGACCGCTACCGCGGTATTTTTGGCCGTCGCGACGTGCTGTTTATGAACGAGCAGGATATGGCCAGTCAGGGATTCGAGCACGGCGACCGGGTGGATATCACCACCGCGCTGCCGGACAGCGATTTGCGTCTGGAGGATATTACGCTGGTGGCCTACAACATCGCGCCAGGCACCGTTGGCGCCTACTATCCGGAAGCCAACGTCCTGGTTCCGCTGGACTACATTGATGAAGAGAGCGGCACGCCTTCTTATAAATCCGTGCCGATTCGTCTGACCCTGCGCTCGAAAGAGATTCGGCCGGTCTCCGGCCTGCGCTAATCTGCCCGCGACCGCTGCCGACCTCAACGTCGGCAGCAAACTCTCGCTATTCTGGCGCCAGTACCAGCTTGATGCCAAGGCCGACAAAACCGGCGGCAAAAGCGACCCGCAGCCCCAGTAACACCCTGGGACGGGTCAGGACATAGCCGCGCATCGCGGCCGCGCAGGCGCCGTATAACATAAAGACCAGTAGCGTCATCAGCATAAAAATCCCGCTCAGCGTCAGCATCGCTTCCCCCGGGGAGGCGGCATCGCTGCGGATAAATTGCGGCAGAAAGGCGAAAAAGAAGAGCGGCAGTTTCGGGTTGAGAAGGTTAATCATCACGGCATGCGTGATGATTTTCAGCTGTGAATCGGCCTTGTCGCGGCTCTCTGGCGTGAGCGCGCCCCGTTGAGCGAGCGTATTCCATGCCATGTACAGCAGCCAGGCGACACCGAGATATTTGATCGCACCGAAGAGTTCCGGAGTGCGGTGGAGCAGCGCCGCCAGACCGGTGACGGCGGCAAGCAGATGCGGAATGATACCCAGGGTGCAGCCGAAAGCGGCCGCGAAGCTCCTGCGTCTTCCGGCAGCGAGTCCGGTGGCGATGGTGTAGAGCGTCCCGGTGCCGGGGGCGAGTACAACCAGCAATGAGGTGAGTAGAAATTCAGGGCTGATGAACGACATGGCGGTGTTCCTGTGAGAGAAATCAGTCGCTCTGAGTATTTCGCCACACCGCGGGCGCGTCTTGAATAAAATTGCAGGCGAGGTTACCGGACGGAGTGATAGCTGCCCGGGGTGGTGCCGAACTGTTTTTGAAAGGCGCGAGTCAGATGGCTTTGATCGGCGAAGCCGGCCATCTGCGCCGCATCGGCGGGGGAATGTCCGGCGCTTAACAGCCGACGCGCCAGCCGTACCCGGGACTGCACCAGATAGGCATGCGGGGTAATGCCCGTTTCGCGGGCGAAGCCGCGGATCAGCTGGAAACGACTCATGCCGCACAGCGCGGCGAGCATGTCGAGGGAGGTTTTTTCCTCCGGCGCATCATCAAGATACTCTTTTGCCAGCGCGATGGTCGGGGAGTAACGGGCCGGTGCCGTCCGGACGAGACGATGGCAGCCGGTTGCCCGCAGCAGACAGAGCAGCAGCCCCTCTTCAAGCGCCGTCTCATCGCCCGTGCGGGCGGTGATTTCAGCGAACAGTCGCTGCATGAGCAGGCGCAGCGGCGGGTCGTCGACCACCGGGCGCAGCAGGATATCCTCACTTTTGACCGCGCCCTGAAATTCATCGACGACGAGCTGCGGATCGAGGTAGAGCATTTGCCAGCTGCGGGGACCGTTCAGCGGTACGCCATCGTGCATTTCTCCCGGGTTGACCATAATGATCTGCCCGGCCGAGGCGTCAACCTGGCCAAGATGACTCCACGAGCGCTGGGCACCGCGAATGAAAATACCGAGGCCAAACTGCTCGTGAGCATGGCGCGAAAAGTGCTGTTCGGTCAGCAGCGACATGGCCTCGAGACCGGGGAGAGGCAAGTGATGCTGCTGGACGTGATGGATGCGGGGCGTCATGTGCTCCTCCCGAAGCGGTTCTGTGCGAGTGTAGTCCGCCGATCGTCACTTCCGCAAGCGCCGGACCGGCTTGTATTTGTCCGATGCTGAACGTAACATTTAACTAACATACTTTTGACCGGGCGAGGGGAGTCTGCATCGCGCCGGCGTTCGCATATAGCGAACGGCAACACACTGGATTAACCATGGATATTAAACAGCTCAAATACCTGATCGCACTCGATCAAACGCGTCATTTTGGCCAGGCCGCGGCGCTGTGCCATATCACTCAGCCGACGCTTTCGATGCGCATCCGCAATCTGGAAGAGGAGCTCAATCTGGTTCTGATTCAACGCGGGCAGCGGTTTGAGGGGTTTACCGCGGAAGGCGAACGTATTCTGGCCTGGGCGCGGGCGCTGCTGGCGGCTCATGACGGGCTGGAGGCGGAAGCGGCGATTTGTCGCGGCCAGATGGTGGGGCAACTGCGGGTAGGGATGGTGCCGCTGGCCAGCCTTAACCCGATGCAGCTGATTAAACCGCTGGCCGGGAAGTACCCGGAGCTGCAGTTCAGCCTGCTTTCTCTCACCTCGGAGCAGATTATCGATGGCGTCAGCCGTAATCAGCTCGATCTGGGCATTTGCTACCTTCACCACGTCGATAGCCAGCTTTTCAACATTAAGCGGCTGCCGGCAACGCGAATGGGGTTGCTGCATGATAAACGCCATTTTCAGTTTGCCGAAGGGACGCCAGACTGGGAAACGCTGGCCGCATTACCGCTTGGTTTTCTCACTAAAGGAATGCATTACCGTGAATCCATTGAGATGAGTTTTAAGAGTAAAGGGTTCACGCCGAAATATGTTTTTGAGAGCGATTCTACCTTCCAGATTATCCAGGCGGTGCAGGCGGGAATTTGCTGCGCCATTATGCCGCTCAACAATGGTCTGGAGGCGTTAAGCGATAATCTGGAGATTATTCCCATCGCCGAAACCGAAGTAGAGTCAATGCTGGCGCTGATCATGCGCAACCAGCAGCCGGTCTCGTCACTGGCGGAGAAATGTTTTGCCGATGCGCAGGTCATTTTTAATTAATATGGCCGGGGGATGGGAGGCCGTCCCTGGGGCTCAATGGCATATTCATTTGGCAGACTACGGCTTAGTGCGCTGACGATTGCCCGCTATGAGCCGACTGCGCCGCCGATAATCACCCGGCGGCGCAGCGGACAGTCAGATATTTTCCAGCTCGATACCGCGGGTTTTCGGGCCGTAAATACCCACCGAGAGCATCACCATCAGCATGCTGGCCACGATGAAGCTAATCACCCCCGGGGTGCCGGCGTATTGTAAAATCAGGCCGATCAGAAGGCTGGTGAGCGCCGTTGACAGGCGGCTGAACGAGTAGCAAAAGCCCACGGCTCTGGCGCGAATCCGCGTCGGGAAGATTTCCGCCTGGTAGGCATGATAGCTGATGGTCAGCCAGGCGTTGGACCAGGTAATCATAAACCCGCAGACAACCAGCATCACCGGGTTATTCTGCAGCGCAAACAGGGTACCGAACACCACCGTCATCAGCGCGGAAAGAACGATCTGCCACTTATTCTCAAACCGGTGGACAAAGCGGGTGCAGAACAAGCAGCCCAGCGGGTAGGCGAGAGTGATAAAAAAGGCGTACAGCAGGCTGTGGGTAATGCTCGCCCCCTGGCCGGAAAGCAGCGCCGGCAGCCAGTTGCCGAAGCCAAAAAAGCCGATCGCCTGAAAGAAATTCATCACCATCAGCATGAGGGTTCGTCTGCGGTATTCCGGCGCCCAGATCTCTTTAAAGGTTCCACTTTTGCGATGCGCTTCCCGGGTGTCCGGGATATGCTGCGGCGAAGGCGTGACGCCACAGCGCCGCTCCATCTGACACATCACCGCGTGCGCATCCGCATGGCGACCTTTCACCTCCAGCCAGCGGGCCGACTCCGGCAATTTTTTGCGGATGACCCAAATGATCAGCGAACACAGTGCGCCAAAGATAATCACCCAGCGCCAGCCGCTCAGGCCGAACAGCGTCGTCGGGACCAGCATCCATGACATCAGCGCGACGGCGGGAACCGAGAGAAACTGGATAAAAAAGGCAAAGGCGAACGCTTTGTTGCGCAGATGGGTCGGGACCCATTCGCTCAGGTAGGTGTCGATGGTCACCAGTTCAATTCCCAGCCCAATACCAACCAGGAAGCGGCACAAGATGACCCCTTCGGCGCTGTTCTGGAAAGCCATCAGCAGTGAAAACGCGCCGTACCAGGCCAGCGCAAACATAAAGGTCAATCGGCGGCCCAGCTTGTCCGCCAGCGGCGCCAGCAGACTGGCGCCGATAAATAATCCGAAGAAGGTGGCCGAGGCAAATGAGGCCTGATCGGAGATGCCAAAAATGCCCTGTTGGTCGGTATGAAAAATATGTTCTGCCAGCAGTCCGGTACTGATATACCCGGTCTGAAAAAGATCGTAGAGCTCAAAGAAGCCGCCCAGCGCCAGCAGAGTAATAAACGACCACAGGCCGACAGAGGCAGGCAGGGCATCAATGCGGCGGGTTAAGCTGGAGTGGGGGTGTTCTGCGGGTGCAAAAGGCGCATCCCCCAGAACCTGGGTGGTAGACATATTATTATTTTCCTCAGATAAAATGTTTGCCTGCTAATGTTATTAGATTGTTAATGGTTTTAAATTTTTAATTCCTCTTTCCATGGGACTTCCACAGCAAAAAATCTCGCCGATATGCAAAATGTCTACTGGATACGCTGGTTTCTTCGTAGGGTGGCCGACGGATTTGAAGTAAATGACCATGACACCGGCGGCCAGCATGATGCGCTGAGCCGCTGCTTAGCGACCCACTTTTACCTGCGGCGGCAGCGCCTGTAATATCCGCTCTGCTTCCGATCCGGTCAGCGAATAATCGAAAAAGCGCTGATAAAAATCGCGGGTGATGGCGATCATATCCAGATCGTTAAAACGCTGTGGTTGCAACCGTTTCGCCGCCCATTGGATCTGCAGCGCGCTTTCCGTGCCGTAGCGATCCCACGGGAACACGCCTGCCGGATTCTGCCAGACCTTGCCGTTTTTTACCGCCCGTAGCGGCGCGAACAGCTTGCCATAAGCCGAGTGCTGTAAATCGCCGCACCCGGCGCCGAGGATGATGATATCTGGCTGCCAGGCGAGCACTTTCTCCGGGGAAATTTCCTGCATATTGCCGGAGATTTCCGCCGCGGCGTTTCGCCCACCGGCCAGGTGAATCCAGGTATCGATTAGCGTATGGCTGCCGTCAACCTTAAGAGGCTTCAGCGACTGGATATGCAGCACCCGCGGCCGCTCGCCGTCCGTCAGATCCCGGTTGCGCTGAGCGGTAACGGCGATAACCTGTTGCAGATACCGGTTGTACGCCTGGGCCCTGGCCCGAACCTGGGGCGTATCGAAGACCGCTGCGGTGGTCTCTACGGCGTGGGCCAGCGACGGGTAGTCGGTAAAGTGCATTTCCATCACGGCTAATCCCGCCTGGCGATAGGCGTCCGCATCGCCATTGCCCTGCGCCACAAAGACCACCTGAGCATCGCGCGTCAGCAGCGCTTCGCTGGTGAAGTGGGGGCCGCGACTTATCAGCACCTGATTGAGCCGGGGAGCGATATGAAACATCCACGGGCGGCTATCCGGACGGTTAACCGTGGCGACGATACGGTCGCCGACGCCGAGCGTCATCAGCAGCGAGTGGTGCGCGAACCACCCCTCTGCCACCTGAGTCACCCGATCGGGCAATATCACCGGGTGCCCGGCATCGTCCGTCACCTGACGGTCGGCCAGCACCGGGAAAGCGAGTAGCAGCGAAAGCAGACCAGCGGCTATCTTTTTCATGTCGTTCCTCAGAAATCAAACTGTACTGACGCCGTCGCTTCGCGCGGTGCGCCGGGCTGAGCGCTGGCGTAACCTGCGCCGGTATAGCCTGTCAGCGCGCCGGGCACGATGTTGGTCCAGTAGTGGCGATTAGTAATGTTAGTAATTGCTAACCTGAAGGTGGTGTCGGTGCCAAACAGTCGGGTGCGGTAGTTGCTGCCGATATCCACGGTGGTATAGCTGGCGACCCAGCTGTCATTGGCATTATCCGTCGCCCGGCGCCCGACGTAGTGAATATTGCCGTTGACGTCGAGTCCAGGAACCGGGTCGATGCTGTAAATGGCCAGCAGGTTGGCGGTGAAGCGCGGCAGGCCGACAACCTGCTTATCATCGGCATCCGCGCTCGAGGTATTATGCAGACGCGGGTCGAGCCAGGTAGCGCCGCCGAACAGTCGTAGGTTAGAGGTGACGTGTCCGTCGGCCATCAGCTCCAGCCCGCGGTTTTTTTGCGTACCGTCTTCGGCAAAATCGCCGCTATCGTTGGTGTAGGCGAACGGACGTTCGGCCTGGAATAGCGCCGCGGTTAAGAGCAGGTCGCGGTGCGGGGCATATTTCGCGCCGACTTCCAGCTGATGGCTACGATAAGGGTCGAGAACCTCTCCGGCATTGCTGGCTCCGGCCGGCGCCGTGTCGCCCTGTTGCATGCTGTTTGCCCAGGTCGTGTAGAGCGTCACATTCTCCACCGGTTTATACATCAGACTGGCTGAGCCGCTGGTACCCCGGTCATCATGATTGCTGCTGCGATTTCCGCTTTTGTTGTAATTGTCGACGGTGAACAGGTTTTCGCTACCCGAGAGCAGCAGGCTCCACTGCGGGGTGAAAGTCAGCGTATCGCTCAGTAAAAAAACGTGCTGCGTGGTGGTGGCCGAATGATAGCGGTCGGTGAAGTCCGGGTAAGCAGGGCGGGCGTAATCAGGATTTTCCGCCAGCGAGGCGTGTCCCAGCGTTTGCGTCCCGCCGTTGCGTGGATTGTCGTTTTTCCACACGAAACCGCGCATGCCGACCGCCAGATCATGCTGCAGCCAGCCCGTCTCGACGCTGCCGGTAAGATTGGCAAGATAGCTGTTGATGGTAAAACGGCTGGCGGCAGAGTTGGCGGTTGTGGTGGTGTAATGGCCGCGATTGTCGGTGAGCGTATTGGTCACGGCGGTGGATTCGCGGTCGGCAATCTGGCGCAGTACGCCAATGTCCAGCAGCCAGTTACCGTCAAAATCATGCTTAATATGCAGGCTTCCGGTTGTGGTGGTGTCGTCGTTGCCGGCGTAGTACTGGCCATATTGGCTTTTGGTCGGATCCAGCGGCGACGGGAAACGGGTGCCTTTTGCGAGGGCAAAAGTACCGGGAAGACCTTTTTGATAGAAGTGGTAGTAGCTGAAATTGCTCTCCAGCACCGTCTGGTCGGTCAGCTGGAAGTCGAGCGCCAGACCCGCATACTGGTTGCGCTGACGGCTACTGTGGGTATAGCTGCTGCCGTCCTGATCCCGCAGATTGAGGCGATATTTTACTCTGTCGGCCGCGTCAACCGGCCCGCTCAGGTCCAACGCGGCATTCGCGCCGGAGGCGGTCCCACCGCCAACGGTTACCCTGCGCAGCGGCACATCGGTAGGCCGTTTCGAGACCAGGTTAAACATGCCTGCCGGGTTCGCCGGGCCATATAACGCGCCGGCCATACCGTTCAGTACCTCAATGCGTTGAAACTGTTCAGCGGGGTACTCGGTGGTCGACACCACGTTCAGGCCATCAATCATGCTGTTCTGGACCACGCTGCCCTGCATACCGCGGGTTTGTGGACGAACGCCGTCGCCCTGGACGGAGGGCAGATAACGGTAGATATCTTTGACGCTGCTGGCCTGCACCTGGCGGGTCAGAGAGTCGGAGAGCGTCTGCACGGACCACGGAACGTTAATCAACTTCTGCTTGCCGAGGTTGCCTACCGTAGCCTGCTGTTCAGCGGCAGGCGTAACATCATCAAGGGATTGCGTAAGCGGTTCTGCGGTGACAACCAGGGTTTCTGCCGCATATACGGGCATCGCCGGCATAATGAGAGAACAGGGAATCATCCCGGTAAATAAAACGAGTTTATATGAGCGCATTAATTTTGAGTTCAGACGAATGAAAGCGGAATGAGGCGGGTAAAATCTCGTCTCTGTCTGAAGGGTACGGTTTTTATTTGTATGACAAAAAGATAAAAAACATCGCTGTATATGTCAATATATAACGTTGGTTTTTGTAGGTCGGCACAGTCAACCTGCTACTGAATAAACAATGCTATTTATCTGTTTTTGCAGGTTTTAGTCTGCTGACGTGCCCCTGAAGAGAGCGATGGATTTTTTTCAGGTCCGCGAGAGGTATAAAACCGTTGTGCTGCAGATAAGCTTGTTATTGTCGTTCAGGGAAGGTGTAATCGATGAGGATTCCTCATCTTTTTCCGGGGCAGATGCGCCGGTAACACCACGAAGAGCGAAAATGACGCAAGGAATGACTGAATTCAGGTTTACTTCGTTTATGGCGCAGCGGGCTCAGGAGCTGGCGTTGGCCCTTGATGCAGATCAGCAGGCGCTGGTTAATCAACTGGACACGCTGGGGAGCGGACTGACCTCAGGCAAGGCCGCCGGCGCCAAAGGGCTATACGTCTGGGGGCGTACCGGGCGCGGCAAAAGTTTTATTATCGATCATTTCTTTACCAGCCTGCCGCTGGCGGAAAAGCGCCGGGTGCATTTCCACTATTTCTTTCGCGAACTGCATCAGCGGCTGAACGCGCAGCCCGCGCTAACCCTGCCTGAGGTGCTGGCACAGATGACCGACGGCTGTCGACTCCTGTGTTTTGATGAGTTCCATCTGCACGATCCGGGCGACGCCATGTTGGTGAAAGCGCTGCTTACGCTGCTGTTCCAACGCGGCATCATTCTGCTGGCTACCTCCAACTATCCCCCGGATCAATTACTGGCTAACCCGCTGTATCACGAACGTTTTGTGCCGTCGATTGCGCTGATCAAACAGCACATGACGATAGCCGCGCTCAATGGTGAAGAGGATTACCGGGCGCGCCATGCGCCGGCGGAAAATCCATTCTGCCGCGGGAGGTTTCTGGTGCAGCCCTCTGCACAAACCCGCCAGCGACTTGAACTACCGGATCCCTGCGTCAGCGCGCAGCCGCTGCAGGTGGGCTATCGTACGCTGCACGCCGCCTCTGCGCCGGCGCATTTTCTGCATTTTACCTTCAACCAACTGTGCATGGCGGCAACATCGGTGATGGATTATCTGGCGCTCTGTGAACGGCATGAGCGCTGGCTACTGGATGCGGTTCCGCCTTTGCGTCAGGCAGGCCCGGCGGCGCAGCAGCGTTTTATTAATCTGGTGGATGTGCTCTATGAAAAGCAGTGTCAGCTGATCGTGGTGGCTGCCTGCGGACTGAGCGAACTGGTGGCGGATGTCGAACAGGAAGATATTCAGCGTACCTACAGCCGGTTATTGCAGCTGGGGAAAACATAAGAGGGGAAGGGGAAAAGCCCCGGCGGGCATAGCGCCAGCCGGGGAGGGAGATTACAGATCGTAACGGTCGAGGTTCATCACTTTGGTCCAGGCCGCAACAAAGTCCTTAACCAGTTTCTCCTGAGCATCCTGGCAGGCGTAAACTTCCGCCAGCGCCCGCAGGACTGAGTTCGAACCGAAGACCAGGTCGGCGCGGGTCGCGGTGTACTTGCTCTCACCGCTCTGACGATCGCGGCCTTCGAACAGTTCGCCCTGCTCGTCGGTAGCGTTCCAGACGGTGGCCATGCTGAGTAAGTTGACGAAGAAGTCATTGCTCAGGACGCCGACGCGATCGGTGAAGACCCCGTGCTGGCTGCCATCATAGTTGGCGCCCAGCACCCGCAGGCCGCCCACCAGCACCGTCATTTCCGGCGCGGTCAGCGTCAGCTGCTGGGCTTTATCCAGCAGCAGCGTTTCTGTCGAGACGCCACCTTCGATACGGCGATAGTTACGGAAACCATCCGCCAGCGGTTCCAGCAGATCGAAAGACTCGATATCCGTCTGATCCTGACGGGCATCCACCCGGCCCGGCGCGAACGGTACGCTGACCTGTACACCGGCAGCCGCAGCGGCCTGTTCGACACCCACGACGCCTGCCAGCACGATGATATCGGCCAGCGACGCTTTACCCGAGGCTTTCTGAATGGCCTGCAGCGTCGGCAGCACTTTTGCAGCAACGGCGTTCACCGGCCACGATTTCTGCGGATCCAGCGCCAGACGCGCACCGTTAGCCCCGCCGCGTTTGTCTCCGCCGCGGAAGGTGGAGGCAGAGGCCCAGGCCACCGACACCAGCTCGCTGACCGACAGTCCGGCATCGGCGATGGCGGTCTTCAGCGTCGCAATATCCGCCGGCGTTGGGTTGTGGATGGCGGCCGGTAACGGATCCTGCCAGATCAGGTCTTCTTTCGGCACTTCCGGTCCGAGGTAGCGCGATTTTGGCCCCATATCGCGGTGGATCAGTTTGAACCAGGCGCGGGCGAAGGCTTCATTAAAGGCCTGCGGATCGTTGAGGAAGCGACGGGAAATCTTGCCGAATTCCGGGTCAAAGCGCAGCGTCAGGTCGGTAACCAGCATGGTCGGCTTGCGTTTTTTCTCCGGATCGAACGGATCGGGGATCAGGTCCGGGGCGTCTTTAGCTTCGAACTGAATAGCGCCAGCCGGGCTGCGGGTCTGGACCCACTCGTATTTGAACAGGTTCTCGAAGAAGTAGTTGCTCCACTGGGTCGGGGTCTGTGTCCAGACCACTTCCAGACCCGAGGTGATCGCATCGGGACCGGCTCCGCTGCCGTAGCTGTTTGCCCAGCCGAGGCCCTGCGCTTCAATCGGTGCGGCTTCAGGTTCTGGGCCTACGTGAGTGGTTACCGCTGCGCCGTGGGTTTTACCGAGAGTATGACCGCCGGCAATCAGCGCGACGATCTCTTCATCGTCCATTGCCATGTTGCCGAAGGTGGCACGAATGGCGGCGGCGGCGGAGAGCGGGTCGCCGCTGGCGTTCGGGCCTTCCGGGTTAACGTAGATCAGGCCCATTTCGGTGGCCCCCAGCGGCTGTTGCGCCAGGCTTTCCGGGTGACGATGTTCGAGCCAGGCCTTTTCATGGCCCCAGTCCACGTCCAGATCCGGTTCCCAGACATCTTCACGACCGGCGCCGAAACCGAAGGTGCGGAAACCGGCGTTTTCCAGCGCGACGTTACCGGCCAGCATATAGAGGTCGGCCCAGGAGATTTTCTGGCCGTATTTTTGTTTTACCGGCCACAGCAGGCGACGGGCTTTATCGAGGCTGACGTTATCCGGCCAGGAGTTCAGCGGCGCAAAGCGCTGCTGTCCACGGCCTGCGCCACCGCGACCGTCAACGGTACGATAGGTGCCTGCACCGTGCCAGGCCATACGAATAAACAGCCCAATGTAGCTGCCCCAGTCTGCCGGCCACCACTCCTGCGAATCGGTCAGCAGCGCTCTCAGGTCTGCCTTCAGCGCGGCATAGTCGAGTTTTTTGAACTCTTCACGGTAGTTAAAGTCTTCGCCGAGGGGATTTGAGCGGTTGGAATGCTGGTTCAGCAGGTCCACGCGGAGTTGATTAGGCCACCAGTCGCGGTTGGCGGTGCCGCCACCGGCACTTTGTGTGGGCTTCCCTGCGTGAAAAGGGCACTTCCCGGCGGATGCGTTGTTAGATGAATCGTTAGACGTGCTCATATCAGGCTCCGTTTGCTTTTGTGAATGCCATTACGATATACACTGCAACCAATAAGTGATACTTGAAAGAATCTACGGAATTAATAGTTATATCCTTTTAACAACAGGTGACAAAGAAATCCATAAAAAATTTGTGGATTAAAGCCAAAATACGTAAAGCAGCTTACGTATTTTCTTATTAGCTAATCAGTATAGGACACTGTAGCGAAGCCTCTGGTGATAAAAGCAGCGGTTGCAAAAAAAGCTAAGCAGGTGAATTCTGGTCATTTACTGGTTTCCGTCGCGACGACAAGAAATAAGATTACCGCGGACGAGTTCCTGCGTTTATATAACCCGGTAGTGCTTGCAAAATGTGCCCAGGCCTGTTTTTGCTTGATTGCCTGCGGCGGGTCGTTGGTCGCACAGATGACCTGCACCAAAGTTACGCATTGCCCCAAAACCACTCCCCATTGTGGTGTGATGCCACGCTACTTTCAGTTATCTCACTGAATTAAAAAGAACAATTTTCTGGCATGCCCTTTGCAATCAATACATCAGAAGGCAGCGCAACAGACAATCAAGATGATCCAATAGCTGGCTAGGGTTCCGGTTCACGCAGGTGAATGTCTGGTCCGAGAGCTGGCGACCTCTGCGAGGTTACACGGCGGGACAAAAGCCCGGGAGACAGCAGCACCGTCAGGTGTCGCGCTGCTCCTGTTTTTGTGCCAACCAGAGGTTCATAATGAAGACATCCCGTGTAATCCGCTCGTTCATGCTGTCGCTGGCGCTGCTGGCCAGTTTCCCTTCCTTTGCCGCCGTAAAAAAAGAGTTCAACGTCTGCTGGACGATCTATGCCGGCTGGATGCCCTGGGGCGCCATCAGCAACGAAAAAATTATTGATAAATGGGCCGCGAAATACGGCATCAAAATCAATATCGTCCAACTCAACGACTATATCGAGTCGATTAATCAGTACACCGCCGGTCAGTTTGATGGCTGCACCATGACCAACATGGATGCGCTGACGATCCCCGCAGCAGGCGGCGTCGATACCACCGCGCTTATTACCGGCAGCTATTCCGACGGCAATGACGGCGTGGTGCTCAAAGGCAGCGCTAAAACGTTAGCCGATCTGAAAGGGATGCAGGTCTATCTCCCTGAGCTGTCGGTTTCGCACTATCTGCTGGTTCGCGGTCTGGAGAAGGCCGGTCTGCAGGAGAAAGATGTCAAAGTGGTGAATACCTCCGATGCCGATATTGTCTCCGCTTTTGGCACCAGCAGCGTCCGCGCCGCCGTGGCGTGGAACCCGCAGCTGTCGGCGATTAAAAAGACCCCGCAGACCAGCGAAGTCTTTAGCTCAGCGCAGGTTCCCGGCGAGCTTATCGACATGATGGTGGTCAACACGCAAACCCTGAAAGATAACCCCGCGCTGGGTAAAGCCCTGACCGGCGCATGGTTTGAGATGATGGCCAAAATGCATGCCGGAGATGGTCAGGCGCTAAACGCGATGGCGGCAGATTCCGGCACCGATCTTGCTGGCTACCAGGCGCAGCTGAAAACGACCCACTTGTTCTGGACCGCCGCCGAAACCCTGACATTCATCTCCAGCCCGGAGCTGGCAAAAACCATGCAGCGCGTGGCGCAGTTTTCATTTGATAAAGGGCTATTGGGTGAAGGGGCGCAAAGCGCCGACTTCATTGGCATGCGCTTCCCCGGCGACGTCACCGTCGGCGATAGCGCCAATACCCGACTGCGCTTCGACGATAGCTATCTGAAAATGGCCGCCGCCGGCCAGCTGTAATCATTGATGACGGGAGTGAACGCCATGCGCCAAATTAACCGCCATCCACAGCAGGGCATGCGGCTGATGCTATTGCTGCTGCCCTTTGTGTTGCTGATCGCCGCCTGGTTTATCGGCTCCGCTATTCGCCTTGAGGCTAACCCGCAGGACAAGCTGTTGCCCGGTTTGTCGCAGATGGCGGCGGCCGTCGAGCGGATGGCGTTTACGCCGGACAAACGCAGCGGCGAATACCTGCTGTGGGGCGATACGCTGATCAGCCTGACCCGCCTGCTCATTGGGCTGGCGGTGTCCGCGCTGATTGGCCTGAGCATCGGGATCGTTGCCGGCGTGTTTCCGCTCTATCGCGCGGCGCTGTCGCCGTTGATGACCGTGGTCTCGATGGTACCGCCGCTGGCGATCCTGCCGGTACTGTTTATCGTCTTCGGTCTCGATGAACTCTCTAAGGTGATGCTGATCGTGATTGGCATCACGCCGATGCTGGCGCGCGATCTTGAACAGCGGGCGCGGGAAATCCCGGCGGAACTGTTTATCAAAGCCCAAACCCTCGGCGCCAACAGCTGGACGGTGGTCCTGCGGGTGGTCCTGCCGCAGCTGCTGTCCCGTCTGATCACCTCGCTGCGTTTGCTGCTGGGATCGGCCTGGCTGTTTCTGATATCGGCGGAGGCGATTTCCGCTACCGCCGGGCTGGGCTACCGCATTTTCCTCGTGCGGCGTTACATGGCGATGGATGTGATCATCCCCTATGTCATCTGGATAACCCTGCTGGCCTGGCTGATGGATCTGGGGCTGCGCCAGCTGCATAAAGTCTGCTTCCCGTGGGCCGAAGGAGGCCGGACATGAGTTTTATCCGCATCAACAATATCTGGCAGGAGTACGGCGACCATGTGGTGCTGGAGCGCATCAATTTAGAGGTCAAAGAGGGGGAGTTTTGTTCAATGGTCGGCGCTTCCGGCTGCGGGAAATCCACCTTTTTGCGCCTGCTGCTGGGGCAGGAGCAACCGACCCGGGGGGCGATTACGCTCGAGGGTCAGCCGCTGGCTCCCGAGCCGGATCGCAGCCGCGGCGTGGTGTTTCAACGTTATTCGGTCTTCCCGCACCTGAGCGTGCTGGATAACGTGACCGTCGGTCTGGAGCTGCCATCTTCGCCGTGCTTTGGCCGTCTGTTCGGTGCCCGCAAGCGCGCTGCCCGCGAACAGGCGGCACAGATGCTGGACAAAGTGGGGCTCGCCCACGCCCTGGACCGCTATCCGGCACAGCTGTCCGGCGGGATGCAGCAGCGGCTGGCGATCGCCCAGGCCTTTGTGATGCAGCCGCGGGTTCTGCTGCTCGACGAACCTTTCGGCGCGCTCGACCCCGGTATCCGTAAAGATATGCACGCACTGCTGCTCCAGCTGTGGAGCGAAACGCGAATGACGGTCTTTATGGTCACCCACGATCTGGCCGAAGGATTCAACCTCGGCACTCGTCTGCTGGTCTTCGATAAGGTACGCCACGACCCGCAGGCTCCCAACGCCTATGGCGCGCGCATTACCTACGATATTCCGCTTAATGAGACCCGGATGTCGCAGATGCTCAGCACCGGTACCGATAACAATGTCTATGCCTTAAGGAGATAGCCCGATGACAGCGCTTTTTCATACCTCACCAAATCTGCGCGAAGAATTTTTGCCGGGCGGGGGCCATACCTCGTTCATTTTACGCCGTGGACAGATCCTGCGTTTGACCGACATCGAGGGCGGTGCGAACGTCAGCATGATGATGCTCAACCCGCACGAGAAAAGCGAGCGCCTGAACCTGCCGGACACCCTCAAGGGACAGCACACCGCGCGACTGACGGCCGGACACTGTTTCTACTCCGATATGGGGCGGGTACTGGCGGGCATTATCGCCGATAGCTGCGGCTGGCACGATCCGTTCGGCGGGGTGCTCAATGCGCAAGAGACGGAAGAAAAATATGGTGCCGGTCGCTACCAGGAACTGCGCAACACCTTCCATCGCAACGGCACCGATAATCTGCTGGTCGAAATGGGCAAATGGGATCTCGGCCTCGAGGATCTGCTGATGGTGGTCAACTTGTTCAGCAAAGTCACCGTCGACAGCGAAGGGCGCTTTCAGTTTTGTGCGGGCCATTCCATCCCGGGTAGCTACGTTGAACTGTTCGCGCCGATGGATGTACTGATGGTCCTCACCGCGCTGCCGCATCCGATGAACCCGTCTGACGAATATGCTCCTCGTCCGGTCCAGCTGGACTGGTATCAGGCCGACGATGAGCAGGCGGCGGTCGAATCGCTGTTTACCCGCGATGAAAACCAGCGCGCCTTCACCAACACCCACCTGTTCGCCCTTTGAGGAGCCTGCGATGAGCCTTGTGACCAGTACCCGTAACCCCGCCGATGCCGTCTATCGCCACGTGATTCCCGCAGGCGAACCCTGGCTGTTCGAAATCAAAAAGGGGCAGACCCTGCGCCTGCTCGATCTGGAAGGCAACCAGGCTGTCGATACCCTGTTTTATTGCGCCGACAGCCCACGCGAGCGTTACGATCCGCAGCGCACGCTGCGCCGCCAGGGCAACGCCTACCTGACGACCGGCAGCGTGCTGTACTCCAACCTCGGGAATCCGCTGTTGACCATCGTGGCCGATACCTGCGGGCGCCACGATACCCTCGGGGGGGCCTGCGCGCAGGAGAGCAACACCGTGCGCTATGCGCTGGATAAACGCTACATGCATAGCTGTCGGGATAATTTTCTCTGCGCCTGTCTGCATGACGGCCGGCTGCATAAGCGTGATATTGGCGCCAATATCAACTTTTTTATGAACGTTCCGGTGACGGAAGCCGGCGGCCTGACTTTTGAAGACGGGATCTCTGGCGCCGGGAAGTACGTCGAGCTGCGCGCGGAGCGCAACGTGATCGTCCTGATCTCCAACTGCCCGCAGCTGAATAACCCCTGCAACGGCTGGAATCCGACGCCGGCGGAGGTGCTGGTATGGAACTGACCCGTTGGCAGCGCTGGCGCCTGCTGGCCTGGCGTCTGTTTGCCGTTCGCGCTGACCGCCTGTTAAGCACACCATCGCGCAAGCCCTGAATGCTTGTGCGCCTCGGGGACGGCCCCGGGGACGTCGAATTTTTTGGCGGGACGACCCGCCACGACGCGAGTCCCTTGTATGTTCAAAACCTTACTGATTGCTAACCGCGGCGCCATTGCCTGTCGAATTTTACGCACCCTGCGCGCCATGCAGGTGAAGGGCGTAGCGGTCTATTCCGACGCGGATCTCAGCAGCCTGCATATCCGTGAAGCCGATGAGGCGATCGGCCTTGGCGACGGCCCGGCGGCGCAAACCTACCTGATGACGGAAAAAATCATCGCCGCCGCTGTAAAAAGCGGGGCCGAAGCGATTCATCCCGGCTACGGTTTCCTGTCGGAAAACGCCGCCTTCGCCGAGGCATGTGAAGCTGCCGGGCTGGCGTTTGTTGGCCCGACGCCCGCTCAGCTCCGCACGTTTGGCCTGAAACACACCGCTCGGGCGCTGGCCAAAGCGCAGGGCGTGCCGCTGCTGGAGGGGACCGGTCTGCTGGCCGATAGCGTTGAAGCGTGCCGGGCGGCGGACGCCATCGGTTATCCGGTGATGTTAAAAAGCACCGCCGGGGGCGGCGGTATCGGGATGCTCGTCTGTCGCGACGCCCGCGAGCTGACGGACGCTTTTGAGACCGTACAGCGGCTGGGGCAGAACAACTTTAGCGATGCGGGCGTGTTTCTCGAAAAATACATTGAACGCGCGCGCCATCTGGAAGTGCAGATATTCGGCGACGGGCAGGGCGAGGTCATCGCCCTCGGGGTGCGCGACTGCTCGATACAGCGGCGCAATCAAAAAGTGATCGAAGAGACTCCGGCGCCCAATTTACCCACCGCAACGGCGGAGGCCCTCTGTGCGGCGGCGGTCGCGCTGGGCAAAGCGGTCAGCTATCGCAGCGCCGGGACGGTCGAATTTGTCTATGACAGCGCGGCGCAGCGCTTCTATTTTCTCGAGGTGAATACCCGGCTCCAGGTGGAACATGGCGTCACCGAGCAGGTGTGGGGCGTCGACCTGGTGCGCTGGATGGTGGCGCTGGCGGCCGGAGATTTACCGCCGCTCACTGCGCTGCTGGCCGATCTGACTCCTCGGGGGCACGCTATCCAGGCGCGTATTTATGCGGAGGATCCGGGCCGGCAGTTTCAGCCATCGCCGGGTCTGCTGACCGAGGTGCTCTTTCCACCGGCGGACGGCGAAACGCTTCGCATCGACCGTTGGGTAGAAGCCGGCTGCGACGTGCCGCCATTTTTTGATCCGATGCTGGCCAAAACGATCGCCTGGCGGCCAACCCGCGCAGAGGCTATCGCTGAACTGGCCCGGGCGCTGGCGAACACCCGCCTGTATGGCGTGGAAACTAACCGCATCTATCTCCAGCAGATTCTGGGCTTTGAACCCTTTACCCAGGGTGAACCCTGGACCCGTTGCCTGGAACAGCTGAACTATCGGGCCGCCACCGTCGAGGTGCTCAGCGCCGGGACGCAGACCAGCGTCCAGGATTTTCCCGGACGGCTGGGCTACTGGGCGGTGGGCGTCCCGCCGTCGGGGCCGATGGACGATCGGGCGCTGCGTCTCGGCAACCGGCTGCTGGATAACCCGCCGGGAGCAGCGGCGCTGGAAATCACCCTGAACGGGCCAACGCTGAAGTTTCATTGCGCAGCCCTGGCGGTGGTGAGCGGCGCCGGCGTCCCGGTCACCCTTGACGGTATCGCGCAAGAGATGAACCGCGTATTGCCGATCCCGGCCGGGGCGACGCTGAAAATCGGCGCCGTCGAAGGGGCGGGGGTCAGAAGCTACCTCTGCCTGCGCGGCGGCATCCAGGTGCCGGATTATCTGGGCAGCAAAAGTACCTTTACTCTTGGACAGTTTGGCGGCCATGGCGGGCGGGCGCTGCGCAGCGGGGATGTTCTGCATCTGGCGCCAGACGGCAAGGGAGAAACTGGCGCCGCGCTGCCTGTTGCGCTGGTGCCGCCGCTGGCAACGGTGCGTACCCTGCGGGTGATTTACGGTCCGCACGGTGCGCCGGAATTTTTTGCCGCAGATTACATCGACACCTTTTTTGCCACCGACTGGGAGGTGCATTTTAACTCCAGCCGTACCGGCGTGCGGCTGATTGGCCCTAAACCGCTGTGGGCCCGCGACAGCGGCGGCGACGCGGGGCTGCATCCGTCGAATATTCACGATAACCCTTATGCCGTCGGCGCGGTTGATTTTACCGGCGATATGCCGGTTATTCTTGGCCCCGACGGCCCGAGCCTCGGCGGTTTCGTCTGCCCGGTGACGGTGATTGAAGCCGATCTCTGGCAGCTGGGGCAGTTGAAAGCCGGCGACAAGGTGCGTTTTGTCGCCGTGGATCTGTCCACGGCCCGTCGACTGGCGGCTGGCTACCGGGAGGAGCTGGCGACGCTGGAGGCAATGCCCGTGGCGTGGCAACCCGCGCGGTTAACTTCCCCCGTGGTGATGAGCTGCGGAGAGGCGGATAAGCGTCTGGTGGCCCGTCTTTCCGGCGATACCCATCTGCTGCTGGAAGCGGGAGAGGCGGAGCTCGATCTGGTGCTGCGCTTTCGCATTCATGCTCTGATGCAGGCGCTGGAAAGCGGCTCCCGCGCGGGGGTGATTGACCTGACGCCAGGTATTCGCTCTCTGCAAATTCATTTCCAGCCGGAAACCCTGACGCTTGACGCGCTGTTGAGCTGGGTGAGCGTGGCGTGGGCGGCGGTGTGCGTCAGCGACGATCTGCAGGTGCCGACCCGGGTGGTCCATCTGCCGCTGTCGTGGGACGACCCGGCCTGTCGCACCGCTATCGATAAATATATGACGACCGTACGGCGCGACGCGCCATGGTGCCCGAGCAACCTCGAATTTATCCGCCGGATTAACGACTTACCGGACGAACAGGCGGTATGGCAGACGGTGTTCGACGCCAGCTATCTGGTGATGGGGCTGGGCGATGTCTATCTTGGCGCGCCGGTGGCGACGCCGCTCGATCCGCGTCATCGTCTGGTGACCACCAAGTACAACCCGGCGCGTACCTGGACGGCGGAAAACTCGGTGGGGATCGGCGGGGCCTATCTGTGCGTCTACGGTATGGAAGGACCCGGGGGCTACCAGTTTGTTGGCCGAACGCTGCAGATGTGGAATCGCTATCACGAGGTCGCCGACTTCGCCGGTAAACCCTGGCTGCTGCGCGTCTTCGACCAGCTGCGTTTCTACCCGGTTTCTGCCGAGGAACTGCAACAGATCCGCCGCGATTTTCCGCTTGGCCGCTATCCGCTGCGCATTGAGCACAGCACTCTGCGGCTGGCGGAGTACCAGCAGTTTCTGCAGCAGGAAGCGGTAAGTATCGACGCTTTTCGCCAGCATCAACAGCGCGCCTTCAATGATGAACGCGAACGCTGGATAGCCAGCGGCCAGGCGCATTTCGATAGCCAGGAAGTCCCGGCTGACGCGGGTGTCGAGGCGCCGCTGCAGCGCGGACAGCAGGGCGTGGAGAGCCCGATCTCCGGCAATCTGTGGCAGGTGCAGGCCGCCGCGGGGAGTCATGTGCGCGCCGGCGACGTTCTGGTGGTGCTGGAGTCAATGAAAATGGAGATCCCGCTGTTGGCGCCGTGCGACGGCGTGGTGCAACAGATGAATGTTCAGCCGGGGGCGTCGGTACGCGCCGGGCAACGTGTGGCGGTGATCCTGGAGGAGAACGTATGAGTCAGCCAACCTTTGATTTACGTCTTGCGACCCTGGCAGAGGCGTATCGCCGCGGCGAATTGACGCCGCGTGCGCTGCTGGCCGATCTCCGCCAGAAGGCGCAGACGCTGAATCCGGAGTATCAGTTGTTCATTCATATACTGACGGCGGAAGAGCAGGAACCCTGGCTGGCGGCGCTGGATACGGTTGCGCCGGAGACGCTACCGCTGTACGGCGTGCCGTTTGCCATCAAAGATAATATCGATCTTGCGGGAATTGCCACCACCGCCGCCTGTCCGGCCTTCGCCCGCACCGCGACTGAGGATGCCACTATCGTGGCCCAGCTGATTGCCCTCGGCGCTATCCCGGTCGGCAAAACCAATCTCGACCAGTTTGCCACCGGCCTGAACGGAACGCGTTCGCCCTACGGCCGCTGCCGAAACGCGTATCATGCGGACTATCCCTCCGGTGGATCCAGCGCCGGTTCCGCGCTGGCTGTCGCGCTCGGAGTGGCCAGCTTCGCCCTCGGAACGGACACCGCCGGCAGCGGGCGGGTCCCGGCTTCGCTCAATAACCTGGTGGGACTGAAGGCCAGCAAGGGACTTATCTCTACCGCCGGGGTGGTGCCGGCCTGCCGGACCCTCGACTGTACGACATTCTTTACCGCCACCGCCGACGAGGCCAGCCGGCTGCTGGCCCTGACCGCACGGCTGGATCCGCGAGATGCCTACAGTCGCCGCAACCCGCAGTGGAACAGCCATCAGGCGTTTGGCGCCCCGACGCCGGGATTTCGCTTCGGCGTGCCGCAGACGCTGAATTTCCTTGGCTGTGCGCAGAGCGAGTCACAGTTTATGCAGGCGAAAGCACGGCTGATAGCCCTTGGTGGCGTGCCGGTCAACCTCGATATGACGCCGTTTCTTGCCGCCGCGCGCCTGCTGTACGACGGCCCGTGGGTCGCAGAACGTTATGCGGTGGTGGAACCGTTGATTACGCAGCAGCCTGAGGCGGTGCTGCCGGTGATTCGCGAGGTGCTGGCGAAAGCGCCGGATACCGATGCCGTGGCCACATTCCGCGCAATGTACCAGCTGCAAGCGTACAAGGCGCAGTGTGACGCGTTGCTGGAGACGCTGGACTGCGTGCTGACGCCGACCTGTCCGCGCCCGGTGACGCTGGCCGAACTGGAGGCCGAGCCGGTGCAGCGAAATGCCGATCTTGGCTACTACACCAACTTTATGAACCTGCTGGATTATGCGGCGGTGAATGTGCCGGTCGGTTTTCTGGCAAACGGATTGCCCTCCGGCGTCACCCTGTTTGGCCGGGCTTTCACCGACCAGTACCTTCTCGGTGTGGCCGACGCGTTCCAGCGCGTACAGCCACTGCCGCTGGTCGGCGGGAATCTGCTGGCCGCATCGTTGCCTGCCGCCACCGGTAGCCACGATCGTATGCCGCTGGTGGTCTGTGGCGCCCATCTTGATGGCCTGGCGCTGAACGGGCAGCTGCGGGAGCGGGGCGGGCGTCTGCTGACGGCCATACAGAGCGCTCCGCGCTATCGGCTGTATGCCCTGGCCGACGGACGTCGTCCGGGGATGGTGCGTGATGAAAACGACGGCGCGGCCATCGCCGTGGAGGTCTGGGAGCTGCCCTCGTCGGAGCTGGGCTCGCTGCTGGCGGCCATTCCCGCACCGCTGGGGCTGGGCAAGGTCGAACTGTCCGACGGACGCTGGCTGAGCGGTTTTATCTGCGAAGGGTACGGTCTGCAGGGGGCTACCGACATTACCGGCTACGGAGGCTGGCGGGCCTGGCTGACCCGCGGCTGACCCCGGGGCCTCTGCCTTAACCGGGCAGAGGCCTTTTTTGTGACAATGTCACACTCATTTCATCCCCCGGGTTTGTGCTGGCGCCTGCCGGGTATCTAACATGCTGAAACATTTCTGCTAAATCATTAGCAACCTTTCTGTAGGGCTGACGCGTCGATAACGCTATTCTGCTGCGCTTTTTCTTTTTTTCGCCTTTTATGCAAACTCAAGTGAATTGCCGCTAATGACCCTATTGAGAGATGAAATTCGCGATCACTCAGCGGAAGAGATGCTGTTTATTCGTCGTGCCGCGATCGCGTTTCTACTGGTGGTGGTCTGCTTTGGCGTGCTGATTTTTAACCTCTACCGTTTACAGGTTAAGCAGCACGATTTCTATCAGACCCGATCGAATCAGAATGACATAAAAATGCTGCCTATCGCGCCAAGCCGTGGGCTTATTTTCGATCGCAACGGTATCCCGCTGGTACAGAACATCACCCTCTACCGCCTGCAGGTGATCCCGAGCAAAATTCCCGATATGACCGCATTGCTGAACGCATTGACACCGATCGTGGATTTGAGCCCCGATGATATCGCCAGTTTCCGCGACGATATGCACCACAACAGTCGCTACAAGCAGGTGACCCTGAAGTCGGCCCTGAGCGATGTTGAAGTGGCGCGATTTGCGGTCAACGAGTTCCGTTTTCCGGGCGTCACGGTGGAGAGCTACCAGCAGCGTGACTACCCCTACGGCGCCCAGCTGGCGCACGTGGTCGGCTATGTATCGAAAATCAACGACAGCGACCTGCAACGCCTGGACAAAAACGGCGAGGCGGAAAACTATGCTGCGGACCATAATATCGGCAAGCAGGGCATCGAAGGCTATTACGAAAAAGAGCTCCACGGCATGACCGGTTATCAGGAGGTGGAAGTCGATAACCATGGTCGCGTGGTGCGCCTGCTCAAAGAGGTGCCGCCGGTAGCCGGGAAGAATATCTACCTGACGCTGGATCTGCATTTACAGCAGTATATTGAAGGGGTACTGAAGGGGCAGCGCGCGGCGGTGGTGGTGGTTGATCCACGCGACGGCGGCGTGCTGGCGATGGTCTCCAGTCCCAGCTATGACCCAAATCCCTTCGTGAAGGGGATTGGCTATAAGGCGTACCGTTCTCTGCTCGATAACCCGGACCGCCCGCTGATTAACCGCGTGACCCAGGGGCTCTATCCGCCGGCATCGACGGTAAAACCCTATATGGCGCTGTCGGCACTTTCCGCTGGCGTGATTACGCCCACCACCACCTTTTTCGGCGCGCCGACCTGGACACTGCCCGGCACCCAGCGCCGCTACCGCGACTGGCTGAAAACCGGTCACGGGATGTTGAATGTCACCAAGGCGATTGAGGAGTCGGCGGATACCTTCTTCTATCAGGTGGCCTTCGAAATGGGCATTGACCGCATTCACAGCTGGCTGAGCAAGTTTGGCTACGGGCAGTTAACGGGGATTGATTTGAATGAAGAGTATGCCGGGGTGTTGCCGAGCCGCGAGTGGAAGCAGAAGGTGCATAAAAAACCGTGGTATCAGGGGGACACCATTTCGGTCGGCATCGGCCAGGGCTACTGGATCGCCACGCCAGTCCAGATGGTGAAGGCGCTGACGACGCTGCTCAACAACGGCAAGGTAAAAAATCCCCATCTGCTCTATTCCATGAAGCGCGGCAATAAGGTTGAACGCTATCAGCCGCCGGATAATACGCCGCAGGTGGGCGACCCGAAATCGCCGTACTGGGGCATCGTGCGCAACGGGATGTACGGCATGGCTAACTTGCCTAATGGCACCGGTTATAAACTGTTTCATACCGCGCCGTACCAGATTGCCGCGAAATCCGGTACCTCGCAGGTCTTCAGCCTGAAAGAGAATCAGACCTACAATGCGAAGATGATCCCGGTCAGACTCCGCGATCATATTTTCTATACCTTGTTTGCTCCGTATCAGCATCCAAAGGTGGCGATGGCGCTGATTCTGGAAAACGGCGGCGGCGAGGGTGTTGTCGCCGGGCCAACGGCGCGCGCTATCCTTGACCACATCTTTGATCCGGCCAACGCGCCTGATGTCGCACAGGGGGCTGAGGCCAGCGTTCCGCAGATAGACAGCGCCGACGCGCAGTAGAACAGGAGAGTATCGCCCGGTGTTGTGCTGGCCGGGCGAGGTTACAGCGGTAAATCGCCGTCAACATGATGTGGTCTGCCGAGGCCGGTGAGGGTACTTGCAGAACGTCAGCCAGAGGCGAGGCTGGCTGACGTTTTAGTGGGGATTCAGGCTTCACTCATTTCTGCACTGATTTGCTCAAGTGATTTGTTTTTTGTTTCAACAACGAAAAACAGGTTAAGTAAAAACCATAACAGGCAACATGCCCCGTACAGTAAGAAAGGGAAGCTGCCGTTAAAGATGTTGTTGAGGATCAGGCTGTTTGTGAGCATAGGAAATGTCTGTGAAACGATAAAACTCCCCGTCCAGATGAGTAGCGTGGCCCACGACATCAATTTATCACGGATCATATTTGGTGCCATTTTCGGGATGATAATCCATAAAATGGGGCCGATAGTCCCACCAAAAAAGAGGATGTAAACTATCATAATAACCAGCATAAGCACGCTGGTGACGCCCATCCAGATTAATATTCCGAGAAGCGTAATGGCAACAAAACAGACAAATGAACCGATTATTAGTAGTTTTCTCCTTCCGTATTTCTCGACGTTATACACCGCCCACACCGCCGCCGCAAAAAAAGCGATACCAATAATAATTTGCTGATAATAAGCCGTTTGTTCATTGGCAATTCCGATGTTCTCGAATAATACATTGCCATAATATAGCACGGCATTTATTCCGCACAGATTGGCCAGTAACGCCATGGCCATGATAGTGAAGGAGACTTTGCGGTATTTTTTAGACAACATCTTTTCATTATTATGCGTTACATTTTGCGGATTAAACGATTTTTTTATCTCCGCAATAGCCGTCTGGCTATCATATTGTTGCCCGTGAATGAACTTAAGAATGACTTCCGCTTCCTCCTCACGATGTTTATTAATCAACCAGCGAGGAGATTCCGGCAAAAAGAATGCTAAACCCATGAACACACAGCCAGGAACCGACATGGCACCGAGCATATAGCGCCAGGAGTACTGCGTCGCCCACTCGGCATCAGGCGTCCAGCCGGCAACCAGGGCATTAACCAGATAGACGGAAAGGATCCCGAAGGCGATCATCATCTGATAAAAACCGAGTGTTTTCCCCCGCACCTGGCTGGCCGAAATTTCACCAATATACACGGGGGCAGTAGCTGAGCCCAGTCCGACACCGATCCCACCGGCAATTCTGCAGAGAATAAACATGGTAAAGTTATAGGGGAATGCAGTACCAATTCCGGCAAGAAAAACCAACCCTCCGGTAATAATCAGCGCCTTTTTTCTTCCCAACCGGTTGGTGATAAATTGACCGCTGAAAGCGCCGATCATAAACCCAAGGACAACAGAAGATACGGCCCATCCCATCCCTATATCATCAAGGGAGAAAAAATTCCTTAAATGTAATATCGCACCGGCAATCACCGCGGAGTCAAATCCATAGAGTAAACCGGCCAGTGAGGCAATAAGGGATAACTTATAGCTCGTGGTATATACTGTTTTCATTTTATTCACCGGTTTTCTTTATGACGGGTACGGCCCCATTTTTGATTTTTGCCGATCTTTCTATATATTCAGGAATGATTTGCATTGAATCGTCAAACCACGCATCAGGATCGGTACTCGCCACCAGAGCAAAGTTGCCCCATGGCATTAAGGATCCTGAACGAATAATGACTCTGGCGCTGCCATAGACTTCAGCAACTAATTGCGCGTGAGGAATTAAAGTGAAATCAGCGCCTGAACCGGTAAATATTTCAGTGACACGCTGCAGGAGTTTCGGGTTTTTTTGCGGTACTTCATCGGCAAAAATTACATTCTCAATAAAAATCTCCTGTCGCAGGACCGATAAAATATCAAGTAAATCAATCATCCCGGCATAAAAAGCGAGATCGATTCGCTGGCTATGGGACGGGATTGGCGCACCTGCGTCGGTAACTAATACAATATCACCATGACCTAAACTGGCCAGCGCTTCGGCGATCTGCGGATGTAGAATTTTACCAGGTCTCATAATATTCTCCGGTTATAGTTATTTAGGCGTACAGAATCAGGTAATGTATTTTTCTATTTATCCAGACGGTGCCTGGTGATTATTTTCGATGTAATTCGGTTTCAATTTCCTCCAGCGTTTTCCCTTTGGTTTCCGGCACCTTCGTCAGGACAAAAAATAAAGCGATGATGGATATACCGGAAAAGATAAAGAAGGTATTTGCCGCGCTAATATTTTCCACCAGAACCGGGAAGTATCGTGAAACCAGGAAGTTTCCTCCCCATAATGCGAAGGTTGCTATTGATACGGCGATGCCACGGACGTGAATCGGGAAAATTTCAGCGATAATGACATAGGCTACCGTGCCGTAAGATACGGCAAAAATAGCCACATAGGCCAGAATGCAAATCAGCAAAAGCGTGGTTTGTGTTTCACTGGCGCGAAACAGAAGTCCGATACAGCCAAGAGCAATGGCCATTCCCGCCGAGCCGAAAATGAGCAACGAGCGGCGGCCAACCTTATCGATTATCCACATTGAAACCAGCGTTGAAATAACCAATACCAGTCCGATAAGTACGGTAAACGACATCGCGCCGCTGACATCAACTCCCGCGGTTTTAAATATTTCCGGGGCGTAATAAAAAATCGCGTTGATGCCTGTTATCTGCTGAAAGAGTGCAACGCAAAAGCCAACCACCAGCGCTTTACGTAAGCGCGGGGTGAAGAGTTCACGCAATCGCGAAGGAGAGTCGCTTAATAAGGCGGACTTAATTGCAGCGAGCTGCTCGCGGGCTGTTGTTTCATCGGGATTTATTTTGCGCAGTATAGTCAGACCCTGCGCATCTCGTCCTTTGCGTATCAACCAACGTGGGCTTTCCGGCACCCAGATCAGTAGCAACAGGAAAACAATTGCCGGTGCGATACCGGTGGCGAAAATAATTCGCCAGCCATGTTCAACATTCCATGCTTCACTGGCGTGACTGGCAATCACTGCGGCAATTGAAAAAATGGCCAGATTACCCACGCAGTTGAAAAGCTGATTAAGTGAGACCAGACGCCCGCGAATATGGGCTGGGGAGACCTCCGCAATATAGAGCGGGGCAATTGTCGTTTCCACGCCGATACCGACGCCCACCAGAATACGGAACCAGACCAACATTTCCGCCGTTGTCGCCATGGCTTCACCCAGAACGCCAAAAATAAAAATCAGCGCCGTTAACAACAGCACCTTTTTTCGCCCTACGGCGTCGGAAAGTGGTCCCGCCAGCGCAACGCCCACAATACATCCAATAATGATGGATGAGGTGACCCAACCAATACCATCGGCATCCAGTGCGAATCTGTTTTGCAAAAAACCAACGGAACCCGAAATGCTACCGTTATCAAAGCCAAACAGAAACCCGCCGACGGCGGTGACGATTGAAATCAACAGGACGTTGCGCATCCAGACATTTTTTGCCGTGACATGTGCATGACTAACCATAGTACCCTCCGTGATTAAGTCGGTGAGCGGAGCGGTGTTGGAATAGTGCGTACCGCGCAGCGCCGTTGTAGTGTTGAAAGCGGGAGTTCGGCAGCGAGGCCTGCCGTCGAGCTGGCGGCATTTGCTGCGCCACAGGCCGCTGCCAGCTTCAGATGTTCCACCCACCCAGCCTGTGGCCTGGAAAGTAGGCTGGCGATCAGTCCTGCGCAGTATGCGTCCCCGGAACCGACCGGGCTGGCTGTCATTACGGAGGGGGCTGTTAGTTCGAAATGGCCATCCGGCGTAAGGGCTAATGTCGGGCGCGGGCCATCGGTGATAATCACGCAACGCACCCCTTGTACCAACCATGTCTCAGGGAGAGGCAGCGACGACTCCGCATTAGCGTGGCGCAGTTCGTCGCGATTGATTTTGATAATATCCGGAAGTGCATTTGCAGAGTGCAGCAGCGCTGCGCCGTGCGTATCGAGTAGCGTAAGCACACCGCAGGCACGTGCCTGCGCTATCCAGTATCCGTACTCGTCAGGAGGCAGATTTTTTGCCAGTGAGCCGGTACAAATTAACGCATCCGCATGGGGTAATTCCTGCGCCAGCAGGGCATGGAGACGCTGATGTTCCTCCTGGCTGATGGGCGGACCGCCGGCGTTATATACGCTGGCTTTCTCTGGCGAGTCCGTTTCCGTAATGACCTCGCAGATGCGGGTGCTGCCGGCGATATCACACCAGCATCCGGCCAGCGCTTCTTGTTGCAAAAGCTCATGGCACAGGCGTCCGGTGGCGCCGCCGAGAAACCCCAGTAACAGCGGCACCGGCGCATCCGGTAAATATGTCGTCAGCTGTTTAAGTACCCGCGCGACATTGACGCCTTTACCGCCGGCCAGCGTTTTGTCATCCAGCAAACGATGAACGTCGCCAGGGCGCTGTTTATCAACCAGTAGCAAACGTTCGATCGCCGTATTCAGTGAAGCGATGATGACTTTCATAGCTGGTCCTCCCTGTGAGTCGCGATAAACCAGCTTTCACGGGCAATCATGGCGGCCCCCATCGCGACGGGTTCGGTTAATGTGCTGGCGAAGAGCGGCATTTTCCAGCGGCGTTTCCGGTGTTCAATCATCTCCGAACGCTGGAATAGCGATCCCATAAGTACGGCGTCCTGGGGGCGTATCGCCCCCATTTCACACATCTGGGTAAGCAGCTGGTAGGCGCGATCGGCGATGTGGTTGAGTGTGGCCTGAACTAATCCGGCGGGGCGAATACCGGCATTCAGGTGGTGTAGTGAAAAAAGGCCTTGAGCTTCGCTCTCATCCACCGACACCGACACCCCACGGGTGTCTGCATCAGTCAATAGATCGTTGAAAAGGTGGTCATAATCCCCCTGATAAAGCAGTTCAGCGAGTGTCTGGATTATTTTCCCGGAAGGGGTCGCGCAACCCATCACAAACTCGCCGGCTTTCCAGGTCCGTTCGATATCGACGCCAAGTTGCCAGGCAGCAGATGTATCAGGAAAATGAGGGGTTAACACCATCAGGTATTCTGATGTGCCTATCGAGTCGAAAACGTGGGTCGGCTGACTGTGTTGCACGGCCAGCGCACCGACGATTTGATCATGCCCGCCAATGAATACGCAGGCGCCCGGATACAGCTCAACACCCGGCAGCATCTGCGCATGGATTTCGCCACAGCACTCGCCGGTATCTGCCGGCGTCGGGAATAATGTTGGCGAAAGTCGCAGCTGTTGCAGCGTAGGTTCGTGCGGCTGCATGCTTTTGAGATCGATGCACTGCGAATGGGTCAGCTGCGAGGAGGGTGCGCGCCATTCTCCCGTTAACCGCCACATGATGAAAGTGCCGAAATCAACCCAGCGATCGATGTGATTCCAGAGTTCTTCATGATGCTGCCGTATCCAGCTCAGCCGTTCCGGACTTTGGTTTGGTCGTGAACGCATACCGGAGATGGCATAGTGCTCCTCGCTGTCCAGCCAGCTTTGCGTCTCGTTATCCAGCGCGGCGGCAGGGTAGTTTTCCCACCAGGCAAGAGAAGGGTAGACAATGTCCCCGCGGAGGTTCACGGCCACGGACTCTTCTTGTCCAAAGGTTCCAATAGAAATTGCGGCCAGCGGTCCGTGAGCCCGGGCCGCTGTACGGGCATAATCTGTTAGCTGGATCACCAGCATTTGCCATACGTCTTGCGCATCGTGGAAGGTCAACCCGTCACGTTGCAGGATGGGAGTGCGGCACTTTTTCACGGGTAAAAGTACACCGTCCTCGCTCAGACCGATGATCTTGATATGTGTCGTGCCAATATCTATACCGAGAAACCACATGGTGAATCCCCCTCGCTGTGCCGTTTATAATCCCAGCTTACCTGGATTCAGCGTTCCGTTAGGATCGAGTGCCTGCTTGACGCGGCGCAATAATAAATGTGCGGAACCGAGAGATTCGCGGGCATAAGGCGAACGAACTAATCCGCCGCCGTGGTGATGCGACAGTTCGGCGTGATGTTCCAGACAAACGCGCATAGTTTCCCGCCAGATGGTGCGCAATTTTTCTACCGCTTCGCGGTCGCTGCTCTCCCGCCCAAGGAGAATCATGTACATCGAGGTCCCCTGAGGATAAACGTGCGAAAAATGCGACAGCACTTCGTCCGCGAGCGGGGTAAGCATCTCGTGCAGAGCGTGATACAGACCGGAGATACCGTCCCAGGTATGCGCAATTTCGATGGTCTCGGCAAATCCCCCATGGCTATCAAGCAGTTTCTCCACGGTTGAAAAATCAAATCGGCGCTCCATCCATTTCAGCACGCCTTCTGAGCCGATGGATTTTCCGCCGTGGCGATGAACAATGGCCATAAAAGCATCCATTTCAGCGTGCGCGACGGCATCCACGCCCTGGGTGCCGAGGAACATCACCGGTTTATCCTGCAGTGGGTTTTGCATTGCATGACGAGCTTCATTGGTATCATACAGGCGCAGCAGGAACGGCCGCAGACCCGCCATGGCCTGCTCACGCATGATCTCGAGACCAGCGTCGATAGAAGGGAGTTCCAGAGAATCGTACAGGCGCGTCTGGGGCAGGGGGAATATTTTGAGCTGCACCGAGGTGACGATCCCAAGCGTACCTTCGGCGCCAATAAACAGCTGGCGGAGATCCGGGCCCATTGCTGCGCGCGGAGAAGCCTTAAGCCGCAGCTTTTCACCCGTAGCAAGAATGACCGTATAGGCGGTAACTAACTCTTCAATACCACCGTAGTAAGATGAAAACTGCCCGGTTGCCAGCGTGGACAGCCAGCCTCCGACGGTGGACTGATACAGTGATTGTGGCGAGTGACCCAGCGTCCAGCCCATCTGCTGGAGCTCATCTTCCAGCTGACCTCCGTTATAGCCGGCAGAAACTTCGACGGTGAGGTTCGTGATGTTGATTTCGCGGTGCTGCGTCATACCGGTTACATCCAATACGATGCCGCCGCGCGTCGGGAGAGGTTGGCCGGTTACTGAGGATGCCAGCGCCCTGGGGGTGACCGGCGTATCATTTGCCGTCGCCAGCGCCAGTACCTGTTGAATCTGTTTTTCGTCGGTGACTTTTACCACTACATCAGCCTGATAATCATGGCATCCTAAGCGTCTGAGCTTTGTGGACAGAGGCCAGGTATCGTGGCTGGATGCCTGCAGCGTTTCACGATCGCTGAGTACCTGTGACTCAGGGAGGATGCTTTTCAGGTCGGTGATGAGATGGGAAACGTCGGACATACTAACTCCTGTTTTTTCAGTTTAAAGGATTTTCCTGGCGCGATGAGACGGGGTAAAACGCACAGGGCATATTTCATTGACAGCACGTTAGTGGCTAATATACGATCAATTTGCAGAAAGCTGCAAATTGCATTTTAATATTTTCCAGACTTTGTGAAGGAGAGCAAAATGGATAGTCGCACCGGTAAGGCAGTTCGTTTAGGTCGTATTTTGCGCCCGGAAACGGGGCGGGCAGTGGTTGTTGCCGCATCCCACGGGGTGATGTCAGGTCCTCCCTCTGGACTGAAAACACGCGATGAAATTGAAACTGTTTTCGCTCAGTTGCGTGATGCAGACGGCGTGATGGTGACTCCTGGGATGATTCCTGTGGTTGAAAAGACCTTTATTGGTCGCGACCGGCCTGGTTTTGTCCTGCATCTGGACTGGAAAAATCATGCCCGTTCTATCTATACCCCGGGTAAAGACGGCCGCAGTGAAGGCGTTCTGGCACAACTAGCGCACATCGAAGAGGTGTCCGCGTGTGGCATTGATGCAGTGATGACCTACATGTATCTGGGGCAGAAAGATACGGCGCTGGAACAGGCCGAGATTGCGCGCAATACGCGTATTGTACGCGAATGTGAGCGGCATGGGATTGGCGTTATTATCGAACCGCGTTCTGCGCTGGAAGGTGTCGATCCCGATGCCCTGAGTGCCAAAGTCATGAGTCTGTATTGCCGTATCGCCGCGGATATCGGCGCGGATCTGGTCAAAGCGCTCTGGCCGGGGTCAGTGGAGGATTTTGCTGCTGTAACAAGCACCTGCTATACTCCGGTGCTACTCGCCGGAGGCGCGGGTGGCGAAGATCCGCACTCAACCCTGCAGCTGGCTGCGGATGCGCTTCGGGCAGGCGCCAAAGGGGTGATGTTTGGTCGACGTATTTTCCGCGCACAGCAACCTGCCGGCGTCCTTCGTGCGCTCAATGCTGTCGTGCATGAAGGTCAAAGCGTTGAACAAGCGTTACAGTATCTGGAACAGTAAAAGTCGGCGAAAACAATGACGGTTATTGCGCGTGAAGCAAAGCATCTTTCTCCGGTCGCATTTATTGCACGCTCGATTATTTCACTCGGCTTGTCCGGACGCCTTCCTACGACCTCCTGGTATCAGGATGTCCTGGAAATCGGTTCCGGGACCGTGCAGAAAGCGCTACAGGAACTAAAAAAATCCGGTGCGGTAACCCTTGTTTCTCGTGGTCATCAGGGGACCTTTGTGGTCTCCTGGGATTTTACATTGCTGTGGAACGCCGCCCGGATACCGCCGGTCCATATGCTACTCCCTCCTCGAGGCTCCCGGGAAGCGACCCAGGTGGCTTCCGCGCTGGTTGAGCAGTGTAGCCAATGGGGTGTCGTCACCACCGTTGGCTATCTGCGCGGCGCGCACTCGCGCCTGTCCGCCTTCAACGAAAACACCGCGGATATCGTTCTGCTCTCGTCCGGTTCGGCGCAAATGCTAATGAAGGATGCGGCTGCTGAAGGCTATGAGTTATTTGAAGTCGGCAACGGCAGCTATTACCGACCAGAAAGTCTGGTGGTGGTGGAAAAAACCGATACCGTGGCGGCGACGCGTTTGCGCGTCGGAATTGATTTTCACTCCAGCGATCATCAGCGTCTTACCCGCGCCCAGTTTCCGGAGACGCAATGCGAATACGTTGAGGTCGATTTTACCTTGCTGCCGCGTTCCGTCTTCCTTGGTGAGATTGATACCGGTGTCTGGCATCAGGAGCCTTCGCTGATCCCGCTGGATAAAATTGGCTTAACGATTCGTGCGCTGGATAATCCTCAGGCGATGGCGTTGGCAGATGAGATTTCCAGCGCTGTGCTGGTTGTTCGTTCAACATCACCGGTTGCTCAGCTATTGCGGCAAGTTGATTTCGATAAGCTCAAACGACAGGCTATGCAACCCGTAAACACGTCTGATCCTTACTTTGCCAGCGTGCCGGATATTCTCCGCTTCCAGAAAATTGCCTCGATCGCGCGTACCTGATAGTGCAATAGGGTGGTGCGTAAATCGTTTCCTTGCCGGCTTCCACGCGGAGCAGCGCTTATTCCCGCATGGTGTCACTCATAGAGATTGGTTATTTGTCGAAACAGCCGCCTTTCTCCATAGTGAAAGGACTGTAGAAAGCATCGAAGGGTAACGGGCTATGGCGTTGAGAAACAAACTTCTTATTGTGCAGACCGGCGCGCCGCCGGCGGAAATTGAGGCCGAACATGGCGATCTTCCGCAGTGGTTTGGCCGGCTGCTTGCCCCCTGGCGTCAGCAGATCGCCACCGTGCGTGTCTATGCGGGGGAAACATTGCCCGATCCGGATAGCCAGACCGTGGCGGTAATGACGGGGTCATGGGCGATGGTCACCGATCGGCTGGCGTGGAGCGAGAAAACCGCCGCGTGGATCCGTTCGGCGATGGCGGTAGAGATGCCGTTATTTGGTATCTGCTACGGTCATCAGCTGATGGCCGACGCGCTCGGCGGCGAGGTGGCGTACCATCCGGCAGGACGTGAAACGGGATGCAAGGCGATTACGCTTTCCGCTGCCGGACGAACGGACCCGTTGCTCAGCGACCGGCCGGCCCATTTCCCCGCGCACCTCAGCCATCTGCAAACGGTCGTCAGGCTGCCGCCGGATGCGACGGTGCTGGCCGCTTCAGCGCACGATCCCCACCAGATAGTGCGCTATACCCGCCATGCGCTGTCCACACAGTTCCATCCGGAATTTACCCCTGAAATTGCGCGTTCATTGATCCACTATCGTGATGACGTGCTGCGAACGGAGGGGATCGATCCCCGGCAACTGCTGGATAAGGTGGAGGCGTGTCCGGTCGCGGCGGGAATATTAACCCGCTTCGTGGCCAACTATCTGGAGCCGGACGTTGCACAGGCTTAACAGGCCGCTGAGGGCTTAACGTAAAGCGTTGGCCCGCACAGCGCGCCTTCCGTCTGTATCACAATGTATCTGCCGGGGGAGCAATACATCGCGATACAAAACCCCGCCATTCTGCGCATATGCCGTATACAAAACGCGGGTTAACTGTCTGGGTACGCTCTTCTCTTTCAGTTAACAGGTGGCTTTATGAACAGTTTATCTCGGGTCCGTAACGGTAGTGCGCTGATGCTGGCGCTGTCGGCTCTGTGGTCAGCCAGCGTTTGTGCGGCGGACGATGCCGGTGCATTCGATCATGTTCAACAGATTCAGGCCGGCGATCTGAATATCGGCTATGTCGATATCGGTCCGCGCGACGGTCAGCCGGTTATCCTGCTGCACGGCTGGCCGTATGATATTCATAGCTATGAGAAAGTGGCACCCGCGTTAGCGCAAAAAGGGTTCCGCGTTATCGTGCCGTATCTGCGTGGATATGGTACCACCCGTTTTCTCTCTGCGAAGACGCCGCGCAACGGACAGCCGTCGGCGATGGCGGCAGATATTATTCACCTGATGGACGCCTTGCAGATAAAACAGGCCGATGTGGCCGGTTTTGACTGGGGGGCGCGTACCGCCGATATCATGGCGGCGCTGTGGCCGGAGCGGGTTAAATCGCTGGTTTCGGTGAGCGGGTATCTGATTGGCAGCCAGCAAATCGGCGCCAGGCCGCTGCCGCCGCAGGCGGAACTCTCCTGGTGGTATCAGTTTTATTTCGCCACCGCGCGCGGCGAGGCGGGCTATCGGCAGAATACGCGCGATTTTGCGCAGCTGATCTGGCATCAGGCCTCGCCGGGCTGGGCCTTCAGCGAAGCCGAATTTGCGCAAAGCGCCAAAGCGCTGACAAACCCGGACCATGTTGCCGTGACCATCAGTAACTATCGCTGGCGGCTGGGCATCGATAAAGGCGAACAGAAATATGCCGCCTATGAACAGAAACTGGCGCTGCTGCCGACGATTGCCGTCCCGACCATTACGCTTGAGGGCGACAACAACGGTGCGCCGCACCCGACGCCGGAGAGCTATCGGGCGAAATTTAGCGGCAAATATGAGCACCGGACCTTAACCGGCAACATCGGTCACAATCTACCGCAGGAAGATCCCGCCGACTTTGTTAAAGCGGTGGTCGATGCCGACCGTCTGTAGCGCGTGCGCCGGAGGCGGCGAGTTGCGCTTCCGGCAACAGCGCATATTCTTGTTGAGTTGCATTCATTCACGACGGAGCCTGCGGTGGAACATATTGACCATATTCTGGTTGTCGATGACGACCGCGATATTCGTGAACTGGTGACCGATTATCTGAATAAGTCGGGATACCGCGCCACGGGTGCTGCAAATGGTAAAGCGATGTGGTCAGTGCTGCAGGGTCATCATGTGGATCTGATTGTCCTCGATATTATGCTTCCCGGCGATGATGGCCTGATCCTCTGTCGCCAGCTGCGTAGCCACGGTCAGCAAAATATCCCGGTTCTGATGTTAACCGCCCGCACCGACGACAGCGACCGTATTCTGGGTCTGGAAATGGGCGCCGATGACTACCTGGTCAAACCCTTCGTCGCCCGGGAGCTGCTGGCGCGGATTAAAGCGATCCTGCGGCGCACGCGCGCGCTGCCACCCAATCTGCAAATTACCGAAGCCGGCAGACTGATTGCGTTTGGCGACTGGCAACTGGATACCTCCGCGCGTCATCTGCTGGATAATGACGGCACTATCGTCGCGCTGAGCGGGGCAGAATATCGACTGCTGCGGGTCTTTCTCGACCATCCCCAGCGGGTGCTCAACCGCGACCAGCTGCTGAACCTGACCCAGGGACGCGATGCCGAGCTGTTTGAGCGCTCCATCGATCTGCTGGTGAGCCGCTTACGCCAGCGGCTGCGGGAAGATGCCCGCGAACCGGCCTACATCAAAACCGTGCGTAGCGAAGGGTATGTCCTCGCGGTCCCGGTTGCCATTCGCGAGGTCCGCGAATGAGGCTGTGGCCCGCTTCTCTGCGGTCACGGCTGATGCTGATGATTTTCTTCACCTTACTGCTGGCTAATGCCCTGACCCTTTCGCTGCTGCTGTATGAGCGGATGAGCAGTGCCCGCAGCGTGATGCTGGGAAACCTGGAGTACGACGTGGCAACCAGCGTGGCGATCCTTGACCGACTTCCCGCCGCCGAGCGTCCGCAGTGGCTGGAGCGGCTGGCGCGTGGCAACTATCGCTACCGGTTGTCCGCCGGCGTCAGCGGACACTATCCTGACAGCTGGCGTTCCCGCGATGCGGTGCGTTCTCTGCAGGAAGCGCTGAGCGGCAGCTATCCGGTCAGCATTATTGCGGTGCCCGGTCCGCGTGAACATATTCAGGCACATATCACCCTGCATGACGGAGCGCCGCTGAGCATTGATTTATGGCCGCGGCTGCCGGCGATTGCCCGCTGGCTCCCGGCGGTGCTGATCGTCCAGTTCCTGCTGCTGCTGGCGTGCGCCTGGTATGCCGTGCGCCAGGTTGTGCGTCCGATGACGCGCTTTACCCGCGCGATTGACGCCCTGCAACCGGCGAACAGCGCGCCAGGCATGATGGCGGAACAGGGGCCGGTGGAAGTACAGCACGCCGCCCGGGCGTTCAACGCGATGCAGACGCGCATTCGCGACCATCTACAGGAACGCGCGCGGATCCTCGCGGCAATTTCCCACGATCTCCAGACGCCGATTACGCGCATGAAGCTGCGACTGGAAATGACCGACGCGCCGGAACTGCGCGATAAACTCCTGCAGGACCTCGACAATATGAGTCGTCTGGTCAGGGAAGGGATTGCTTTTGCCCGCTCGGCGCAGCCGCTGGAAGAGAAGCGCCAACGCCTCGATCTGAACGCGTTTCTGGACAGCATCGCCCTGGATTATGCCGATGTCGGCAGAGCGGTTGCCTTTATCCCCGCCGAAGAGGGGCGCGTCGTGCTGACACAGCCTCAGGCGCTGCGCCGAATCATGACCAATCTGATCGATAATGGCTTAAAGTTCGCTGAGCGGGTCGATATTCGGTTGAGCTATGCAATGAATGGCGACCCCATCATTCAGGTGATGGATAACGGTCCGGGGATCCCGGAAGCGAGCCTGGAGGAGGTGCTGCAACCATTCTTTCGCCTGGAAAATTCGCGCAACCGTGAAACCGGCGGCACCGGGCTCGGCCTGGCGATCGCCGCGCAGCTGACCAGCCAGATGCCGGGAACGCTTCGCCTGGGGAACCGCCCGGAAGGGGGATTAGAGGCGATTATTCGTCTCGACTCCGCCGTTTTGTATCCGTCTGTATCTCGCGCTGAGACAGACAACTTAACAGACAAAAACCCGTAAATTCAGACACTTTATAACGACATTCGCCTGATGTAATACGCCTGCGGCCATGACCGGCCGCATGTTGATAACGAGGTGAATATGATGTCTCTTCCGATCGCTTTTTTCGGCGGTATGTTGACGCTGCTGAGTCCGTGTACTTTACCGGTGATCCCACTCATCTTTGCTAACCTTCGCGGTAAACGCAGCCATCTGCTGCTCCTGCTTGGCGGGATGGTGCTGATGTTTACCGGGATGTCGCTACTGGTGACGCTGGCCAGCAGCGGCATCGTCAGTCTGACCCTGGCCGGGCGCTGGCTGGCGCTGATTTTTCTGGCGCTGGTGGGGCTGAGCCTGCTCTCGCAACGTGTCGCCCAACGGCTTGCTTCACCGCTGGTGGCGCTGGGCAACCGTATCAACGATCGCAGCTATCGCCATGCCGGCGGATTCTCGGCGCTGCTGGCGGGGCTGGCCATCGGGCTGCTGTGGGCGCCCTGCGCCGGGCCGGTACTGGGGGCAATCCTTAGCTTTGCGTTTCTTAATGGCCAGTCGGTGACCACGGGCCTGCTGCTGGCCGCCTACGGCAGCGGTTGCGCCCTGATGCTGGCGCTGCTGTGGTGGTTGGGCTCAAAGCTGGTGGCGCGTCTGCATCGCGGGCTGGCCTTTAGCCAGCGGCTGCGTCAGCTGGCGGGAGGGGCGATCCTCGCCTCGGTGACATTGATTGCCAGCGGAGCGGACCGCTACCTGCAAGGCGCAAATGGTCTGACGCAGTCGCTGGAGCAACGTCTGAGCGCCAGCTTGCCGCAGCGGGCGCAGACAACGGTACTACAACCGGTTGTCGCGCCACAACCAACCAGCGATATACCCGCGCTGCTCGGCGGTAGCGCATGGATCAACAGCCAGCCGCTGCGCCCGGCCGACCTGCAGGGGAAGGTGGTTCTGATCGATTTCTGGACCCGGGGTTGTATTAACTGCCAGCACACCTTGCCGTATGTACGCGCGTGGGTGAACAAATATCGCGCCGCCGGGCTGCTGGTCGTGGGGGTGCATACGCCGGAATACCCGTGGGAACGCTCGTTGCCGGCGCTGCGTGACGCGGTGGCAAAATGGCAGCTGCCGTATCCGATCGTCGCGGACAACGGTTACGCTATCTGGAACGCCTTTGGCAACCAGTATTGGCCGGCACATTATCTGTTTGATGCCAGGGGGAAGCTGCGCTACACCGCTTTTGGCGAAGGGGACTACGTGCAGCAGGAGAAAATGATCCAGCAGTTGTTACAAGAGGCGAAAGCCTGAGTGGGGTAATAGTCCCGCTGGCGTTGCGCTGAAGCGGCCAGTGGCAGACGTTGACAGGTTATCAGTGGCCCGCTCAGCACTCAAATCGTGACGGTGTCACTTATTCCTGCTCCGCAGACAGAAATAAAAAAGCCGATAAGCTAAGTTATCGGCTTTTACCAACAAGTCTCATGGCGAGGATTGTTGAGTGGGGCGGCAGTCAACCACCGTCCCGCTCAAGGATATTACTTCGCCAGCAATTCCTGCGCGGTGCGTTCCACCAGATTCAGCAGCACCTTCACGTCTTCAAGCGTCACGATCGGGTTCAGCAGCGTCAGCTTCAGGCAGGTCATGCCGTTGTGCTCGGTCACGCCGACGTTTGCACGACCGGAGTCGAGCAGCGCATCCCCAACGCGTTGGTTGAGCAGGGCGATAGCGGCATCATCGCTGCCGGCCATCTGCGCCGGACGAGAGCGGAACAGCACGCTCGCCAGCTGCGGCTGCATGACCAGTTCCAGCGTCGGCTGAGATTTAACGTATTCCGCCACCTTTTTCGCCATGGTCACGCCGTGATCGATGATCGCCGCGTACTGTTTCTGGCCCAGCGCTTCCAGCCCCATCCACAGCTTCAGCGCATCGAAGCGACGGGTGGTCTGCAGCGATTTGGAGACCAGATTCGGCACGCCGTGTTCTTCATCGAACTCGGAGTTCAGATAGGCCGCCTGGTAGCGCATCAGCTCGTAGTGGCGCGCGTCTTTTAACAGGAACGCGCCGCAGCTGATGGTCTGGAAGAACTGCTTGTGGAAGTCCAGGGTAATGGAGTCCACGCACTCAATGCCGTCCAGATAGTCGCGGTACTGCTCGGAGAGCAGCAGTGCACCGCCCCATGCCGCATCCACGTGCAGCCAGATCTGATGTTCTGCCGCCACGCCGGCGATAGCACGCAGCGGGTCGATAGCGCCTGCGTCGGTTGTGCCGGCGGTGGCGACGATCGCCATGATCTGCTCGCCGTTAGCCTGCGCTTCGGCGATTTTCGCTTTCAGATCAGCGACGTCCATCCGCGCGAATTCGTCGGTTTTCACCAGCGTCACGGCGCGGTAGCCGAGGCCCATCAGCGCCATGTTCTTCTGCACCGAGAAGTGGGCATTTTCAGAGCACAGCACTTTATACTGACGCACGTCACCCGGCAGACCGTCCTGCTGGATAGAGTGCCCCTGACGAGCGAAGAAGGCGTCGCGCGCCAGCATCAGCCCCATCAGGTTGCTTTGGGTGCCGCCGCTGGTGAAGACGCCGGCGTCGCCGGCCGGGTAACCGACCTGAGCACGCAGCCATTCGATCAGCTTCATCTCAATGATGGTCGCCGACGGGCTTTGGTCCCAGGAGTCCATGCTCTGGTTGGTCGCGTTAATCAGTACTTCCGCCGCCTGGCTAACGACCAGGCTCGGACAGTGCAGATGCGCCACGCACTGCGGGTGATGTACCGACAGGCTGTCTTTCAGGAAGTACTCGATCGCACGTTCAATCGCCGCCTGGTTACCCAGACCCTGCTCGGTGAACTCAAGGGTAATGCGCTCACGCAGTTCGGCGACGCTTTTACCTTGATACATCTCAGGCTGCTGCAACCATTGCGCGACGGCCTGGCTGGTCTGGGCGATCGCCTGCTGATAAGCCTCAATACTTTGCGGCGAACCAGCAAGAATCGGATTCAATTTGGACATTGCGGTCACTCGCTCCACTCAGACCGGTTTGACACCGGCGGCCAGCATGGCCTGTTCAAATTTGTCGAGGAAAATTTCCAGCTCGGCGTTGCTGATCAGCAGCGACGGCAGCAGACGCAGTACGCAGCCGCCACGGCCACCGCGCTCGAGGATCAGGCCCGCTTCGAAACATTTCTTCTGCAACAGGGCGGACAGCGCGCCGTCAGCCGGGTAGCAGCCCATATGATCCTGCTCGCCATTCGGGTTCACGATCTCAATACCGATCATCAGACCCAGACCGCGAATGTGACCCATGACCGGGAAACGCTTCTGCATATCGGCCAGTTTGCCTTTCAGCCATTCGCCCTGCGCGGCCACTTTGCCGGCAATGTCGTTGTCTTTCAGGTGACGCAGGGTGGTCAGCCCGGTGGCCATCGCCAGCTGGTTGCCACGGAAGGTGCCGGTATGGTGGCCCGGTTCCCAGGCGTCAAACTGCTTCTTGATACCCAGAACGGCCAGCGGCAGACCGCCGCCGACGGCTTTCGACATCACGATGATGTCCGGCTCAATGCCGGCGTGTTCGAAGGCAAACAGCTTACCGGTACGGGCAAAGCCAGCCTGAACTTCGTCGATGATCAGCAGAATGCCGTGTTCCTGAGTCACTTTGCGGATGCGCTGCAGCCACTCAACCGGAGCCGGGTTCACGCCGCCTTCGCCCTGAACGGCTTCGAGAATGACCGCCGCCGGTTTACGCACGCCGCTTTCCACGTCGTTGATCAGGTTTTCGAAGTAGTAGGTCAGCGCTTTCACGCCCGCTTCGCCACCGATACCCAGCGGGCAGCGGTACTGATGCGGATACGGCATAAACTGCACTTCTGGCATCATGCCGTTGACGGCTTCTTTCGGTGACAGGTTGCCGGTTACCGACAGCGCGCCGTGGGTCATACCGTGGTAGCCGCCGGAGAAGCTAATCACCGAAGAACGGCCGGTGTATTTTTTCGCCAGCTTCAGGGCCGCTTCTACGGCGTCAGCGCCGGACGGGCCGGTGAACTGCAGGCAGTATTCTTTACCTTCTCCCGGCAGTAATGAGAGCAGGTATTCGGAGAAGCGATCTTTTAACGGGGTAGTCAGATCGAGCGTATGTAACGGCAAGCCGCTGGTAATGACACTTTGGATGCTTTGCAGCACATCAGGGTGGTTGTGACCAAGAGCGAGGGTACCAGCACCGGCAAGGCAATCCAGGTACTGTTTGTTATCCGCATCGGTTAACCACACGCCTTCCGCTTTTGCGATAGCCAGCGGCAGCTTGCGCGGGTAACTCCTGACGTTCGATTCGAATTCAGCCTGACGGGCCAAAAAGGTTTCGTTGTTAGCGTCCAATAAATCTGCACTTAAAGTATCAATACGGACTTTATCCGTCATCATATCACTCCCACAACCAGCGTTACGGTTGAACACTGGTTGAATAATTGGTTTTAGAAAATGAATCGCCATTCATAAAGCGCGCACAATATATGGCTTTTTAAATCGTCATTCAATGTTTTATTTATTGAGGTATTTTTACGTTATTTTTACACAACGAAAATCAATGGTAATACTTTGATTTATATGATTTATTTAAAGTGTTATAAAACCATTAAAAGTGTAATTCTTAGTGAGGGAAAGCGCCGGGTTTTATTACCGCTTCGCTAAAGTAGCTGACGGAAATTCTTCCGTCAGCCGTATGGTTACTCAATCCAGTTCGACCGCATAATGAGTTAAAGGTGTGATTTTTTTAACCAACTTGTTGTTATATAAAAACTGTTCATAAGCTTCGTAGCGGGCCTTATCCAGCGCCGCGGGATGGTCGGCAAACAGGGGTACCGTCTGCTGCCAGGCCTGCTGGTTCAGCTCGGTATTCAGCTCCGGATGAGCGGCGGCAAAAGCCTGCCAGGTTTCCTGCGGATGCGCGCGCAGATAGGCCACTCCCTCCTGCAGCGCGACGAGGAACTTTTTGATTTTGGCCGCATGAATTTCATCGCGGTTGGCGACAATCACCAGCTCGTCGTAGGCCGGAACGCCGAAATCTTCGACATTCATCACCTGCGGATCTTTACCCTGCAGCTTGAGCTCCAGCGCTTCAATATTACGATAGCCGCCAATCACCGCATCAACCTGGCCGGCCAGCAGGGCGCTGGTCAACTGGAAATTGACGTTAATCAGCTTGATGCTTTGCGGATCGATATGGTCATGTTGCGCCATAGTCGCCAGCGTAGCCTGCTCGATACCGCTAACCGAATAGCCGACTTTTTTCCCTTTCAGATCCGCGGGGGTTTTGATGCGCTTATCCAGAGCGATGATCGTGTTCAACGGCGAGTTAATCAACGTACCGACCCGCACCAGCGGCAGCCCCTCATCGGCGAAAAAGTGCACCTGCGGCTGATAGGTGATAGCCAGATCCGCCTGGCCGGCGGCCACCAGACGCGGCGGCAGGGCCGGGTCAGACGGCGGGACAATCTTCACGTCCAGGCCCTGCGCTTTAAAGGCGCCAATCTGTTCCGCCACCATAATCGGCGCATGGTCCGGGTTAATATACCAGTCCAGCACCAGGGTCAGCTTCTCGTTGGCCATCGCCTGTCCGCTGATAAGCGCGGTTAATGTGATGGCGGTGAAAACGGGTTTATGCATGATTATTCCTTATTCCGGTGTCCAGTTGATCAGCCGGTGTAATAGAGCATCCACTGCCAGCCATAGCAGAATGGTCAGCAGCACTAAAATAAACAGCGCCGCAAAGCAGACATCGGTTTGCATGCGCGCATTAGCATTGAGCATCACATAGCCCAGTCCTTCGGCAGAACCGACCCATTCGCCGATGATCGCGCCGATTGGCGCTACGGCCGCGGCCATGCGCAGGCCGGAACCCAGCGCCGGCAGGGCGGCCATCAGGCGAACATGTCGCAGCTGCGCCCCTGACGAGGCGCCCATCGTACGCGCCAGATCGAGGTAGTCGTGATTGACCCGCCGCAGGCCGTCAAAAAATGCCGACGTCACGGGGAAGAAAATCACCAGAACCGCCATCATCACTTTGGCGCTCATCCCGAAGCCAAACCACAGCACCAGCAGCGGAGCGAGGGCGAAAACCGGAATCGCCTGACTGGTCAGCACCAGCGGCATCAGCCAGCGCTGTAGGCGCGGCGAGATCATCATGCACAGGGCCAACACCACGCCGAGCAGTACCCCGAGAGTCAGGCCGCTGAGGATCTCGCTCAAAGTAACCAGCGTGTGCCAGCTCAGCCAGCTGCGGTTGTTCCACAGGGCGGCGGCCACCGCCGATGGCGACGGCAGCAGGAACGCCGGAATGCCGCTGTTACTGAGCAGCCACCAAAACACCAGCAGGCCGCAGAACACCACGCCGCCGCGGAAAAGTTTCCCTCTCATCCGTTGGCCCTCATCAACTGTTGCAGTAGCGCGGCTTGTCCCCTCAGCAGCGCCGGATCGTCCGGCGCCCGCGGCGGTTTCCCCGTCAGATGATGGGAGTCATCAATGCCGCCGGGCGGCGGCGAGAGCACCAGCAGGCGATGGCTGAGCCGGCAGGCTTCCATCGGATCGTGGGTAATCAACACCACCGTACGCTGAGTCAGCAGTTCCGCTGCCAGCGTCTGGATACGCGTGCGGGTAAGGGTGTCCAGCGCCGAAAAAGGCTCATCCATTAACACGATCGGCCGATCTTCATACAGCGTGCGCGCCAGCGCCGCCCGCTGACGCATGCCGCCGGAGAGCGACGCCGGACGATCGTCGGCGCAGTGGCTGAGTCCCACCTGCTCTAATAACGTCGCAACCCGCTGCCGATCGACGCGCTCTCCGCGCAGGCGGGCGCCAAGCGCTACATTGTCGCGCACGCTTAGCCACGGATAGAGCAGGTCCTTTTGCCCCATCCAGGCCAGACGAGGGGCCAGCGGGCGACCGTCGCTGGCCTGAACCTGACCGTGAGTGGGGGCGGCCAGTCCGGCGATAATTCGCAGCAGGCTGGTTTTTCCGGCACCGCTGGCGCCTAGCAGCGAAATCCACTGTCCAGCGGGAATATCAAACGACAACTTGTCAAAAATGACCCGTGAGCCGAAGCGCAGACTTAATTCCCGCACCGCGATAGTCGGAGCCGTCACTGAGCGACCGCCGCGGCATTCAGTCCCATCTGCCAGAAGTTGGCTTCCAGACGGGTGGCGGTGGTGAAGATGGCACCCAGCTCTGCGATGCGCGATTCGGCGCCGCGCTGCTGCCAGACGCGCTCCAGCAGGCCGATAGCCGCCGTGACACCGTCGAGATAGCCCGCATCGCCGTAGTTACGGATCCAGGAGGCATAGGGGTTGTCGGTGAGCCGGGTGGCCGGATTGTGGAGCAGTCCGAGGCCGATTTCCGCATAGCCAGCCACGCAGGGCATCAGCGCCACCAGCAGATCGAGCGCATCGCCGGAATGACCGATATCCAGCACGTAGCGGGTGTAGTTTACCGTCTCCGGCGCTTCGCTTTCGGCGGCCATTGTCGCTTCGTCCAGCCCCCAGCCCGCGCAATAGCCGACGTGCAGCGGCAGTTCGCCAAGAATCGCGTTCATTGAGGCGGCCGCGGCGCGCATCTCCGGGAGCGTGCGCAGTTTGCTGACCAGCAGGGCATAGCTACGGGCAAAGTGGATCAGGAACAGGTAGTCCTGAGTCAGATAGCGTCGGAAGGCGCGTTCGGGCAAGGTACCGTCGGCAAGCTGGCGGAGAAAAGGATGGGCAACGTACTGTTCCCAGTCGCCTCCCGCCTGCTGGCGCAGACGACCATAAATACCCTGGGTAAAGATCGGCAGAATCACAGGACCTCCTGATTACGGGGGAGATCCGGGTGTGCGGAAGTATGAACAGGCAATGGCGGTAAACTGGCAAAATTGCCGACCCGTCCCTTCGCTGGCATGACCCAGATCAGGTTCAAAGGGTTCGGCTTACGCCATCTCAGCCCTCACGGGACACCCCTCGGTTGCGCCATGTTATACGGCATTCACTTTTTGATTACAATCCCGGCCGCGGGCGAATTGGTATCTGAATATGTGACACCGTCACTTACCATGATGGCTAAAAACTCAGCGCCAGCATATTTTCGCCGTAGACCATTGGCTTTCTATGCGTTTTTAACTGGCTAATTTGTCCAGAATTAAAAAAAACCGCCGGCCGAAAATTGGTAGTTCATGGCACCATAGGATATATTTTCATTACCATGAAACCCATTATTCTTCAGCCACATGGGCATTCAGAACCCATCACGGCGCCGGAGAGTGCATGAAGTTTTCGCTACCGACCTTATTGCTGGCGCTCATCGTGCCACTTTCCCTTCCCGCCGTTGGCGCCGATCTGTTCGATCCCGAAGATGGCATGCTGGATATGAGCCGCTATCTCCAGGATAACCAGTACGGGTTTCTTCCGGTGCCTATGGTGATAACCGAGCCGGCGGTGGGCTACGGCGGGGGGCTGTTTGGTCTCTTTTTGCACGGTAAAGGGACGCGGGATGGCGATCATTTTATTCCGCCGCCGATCACCGCTTTTGGCGGCGGCGGAACGCAGAACGGGACCTGGTTTATCGGCGGCGGCCACCGGCATACCTGGAATAATGACCGTATCCGCTATCTGCTGCTGCTGGGCTACGCCAATATTAAACTGGATATCTATTCCGACGGATTGACCAGTTTTAACAAAAATACCGCTATCCATTCGCAGACCCGCGGCTATGGAGGTCTGCAAAAACTGCTGTTTCGCGTAGGCGACACGCCGGTATTTGTCGGGGCCTCTCAGGTGTATGCGAAAACCGACGTTTCCGCCGATAACCCGGTCGTTAATCGGGTATGGCAGCAGGTGCTGGGTCAGGAGAGTGCATCATCGGCGCTGGGCGTGGTGGCGGAATATGACACTACGGATAATTTTTTCTATCCTGAGAAGGGGTTATCGGTACAAAGCGAATATCGATTTTTCCGTTCATTGTTAGGTGGCGACTATCATTACGATCAGTTCTCTGTCGATGGGAAATACTATATCCCGCTCAGTCGCACGCTGACGCTCGCCGTGGCTGGCAACTATCAGTCGTTGACCCACCATGATAAGCGCCTGACGCCAATGGCGCGCCCTTATATCGAATTACGCGGGATTTATCGTTACCGCTATCAGGGGGATTATGTCAGTACGGCGCAGACCCAGCTTGCCTGGGAATTTCAGCCGCGCTGGATCCTGCAAGGGTTCGTCGGTATCGGCAGCGCCGCTGACGAGGCCCATTCATTGTGGGAGCAAACCGAAGTGGCGTGGGGGACAGGGTTTCGCTACCTGATAGCGCGCCAGTATGGATTACATACGGGGATTGATATTGCCTTCAGCGAACATGAACAGGCGCTTTATTTTAATGTAGGTTCCGGACTTTAAGGTCAGATGAGAAAAAAATGAGATGGACTAAAACCGTACTTACGTTGTTGTTAACGTCGGGCACCGCCTGGGGGGCCAGCACGACCGACAGTTCCGGCAGCAGTAACGACAGCTATTTTCCGATTTGGGGTGATGAGGCAAGGGCGCGTGGATACTCCATTCCGCTGCCTTTCGGGGTCAATTTAAGCTATATGAACATTCGCCAGGATATCCTGGTCGACAGTATCTCTTTTTCCGGACTGAAGCTCGGGAACCACCCGATACCGAGCGATATGTTCGCTATCGATGCCGGACACACGCGACAAAAGAGCAAGACCGAGAACCTGCGTCTGGATATGTGGGTGTTTCCTTTCTTAAATATCTACGGCATCGCCGGGCATACCAGCGGATCGTCGTTATCAAAAGTCTCCGTTGACGCCGATCCCTCAAAATATACCGGGATCGACCGGATTATTGCCGGATCCGTGCATCGGCTCCATGAAAACGGACAGCTGCAGGATATTGATTTTGCGCTCGATTTTAAAGGCACCACCTGGGGAACCGGGTTTACCCTCGCCGGCGGCTATGGCAACTGGTTCGGCCTGATCGATACCAACTATACCCGGACCGACTTCGATATTCTTGACGGTAAAATCTCGGCCACCACCGTGTCGCCGCGCATTGGCTATCGCTTTAATTTGCAAGGTATCGCCGGCCCGTCAAACTTAAGTATCTGGGTGGGCAGTATGTACCAGAACGTACAGCAGGAGTTCAAAGGCAATCTCTCCGATCTGCATATGCCGCCGGAACTCCAGCCGCTTATTGCTGCGGTTAATAAAGACGATCAGGGCAAGTTTGACGTGAAGCAGCGGCTCTCTTCTCCGTGGAACATGCTGGTGGGCGCGCAATATGAAATTACGCAGAACTTTAACGTCTTAACCGAGTTTGGTTTTAACGAACGTAATAGCTTCTTTGTTGCCGGAGAATACCGTTTTTAACCTCGCAAAATGCCGCCTGCGAGCGTCCGTTTTATGTCCTGGAGACGATGTTAATGCGTAATGGCTTGTTATTTTTGCTGGCGGCCGCGTTCTCGGTGTGCGCGAAGGATCCGGTATTACCGGTCGTTCCCACTCCCCGGGTCAAACCGGTGGTCAGCCAGCTGGCGCCGCCGGAATCGCTGCGTCCGTGCTGTGCTTTTGGCTATGATCTGCATGTCAGAGCGATTGGGGTGCCGCTCCCGGTCTATCAAATTGGTAATGTCCTGACGCTCGATACGTTGGGTAAGCATCGTTACAACGACAGCGCGCTGGGGGCGGTAAAAAATCTTGTCGGGCTGAGTGAAGAGGAAAACGGGCTGATCTATACCCGTCGCGGCGGGTTTATCGATATCGCCCACGTGCGCGATACGGCGGATAACACTTTTTATCTCTTCTCCCGCATTTACCCGAATCTTGGACAGGCGGGGCGCATTTTCTACAGCGAGGAGCTGGGCGTCAGACGGATCCAGCTCAATGCTTTTATGCCGCCGGCTTCCCTGTCCCGACGCTATGAGATTGCCGCCTGGCTCGCAGGCCGTCTGGCCTATGAACTTGCGCAATGGCATGAAATTGCGCAGTGGAATGGTTTCCAGTCAGTTCCCGGTTTTTCGGAGGAAATCTCCGCCTTTTCCCCGGAAGATCTCTATTCGAATCTGCTGGGCGCGCGGCTGGCCATCAGCGTCATTTTGCACGGCCATGCCGGTTCGGTTGACGACTATAACCGGGCGATGGACGTCGCGCTGAAAAAGGTGTTGGTGAAGCTGATGGTGGCTCCGCGTAGTGAAACGGAAAGTATGTTTCGCAAGCTGGATGGCGACTGGTGGAACAGCCAGCGTCGGGTTCCGGATAAATTTCTGGTGCTCAAACGCAATTACGATATGAGCGACGATCGGCTTCCGACGCCGGTCCCGTTCGAGAGGACGACGCCCTGGCGGTTAACTCTGCCGCAGACGGTGGACGGCTTTTCGCTCGCAGAACTTGGTCAGTTGCAAATTCATCCGGGGCAGGACATGCAGATGCTGCCGGTGCCGGAGACCTTCTATACCCCCGGGCAGTTCCAGGGACTGGCCGATCGCGCCGAACGGGCGGATCAAACCCAGCTTGAGCGTATCGAGAAATAACTCAGGAACGGCGAGCGCCGGGGAGAATGCCCGGCTTCTGTCAGCGGCAGCGCCGTTTTGCTTTCCCGGTACACTTTCCATAATCAAAAAGGAACTATACTTCCGGCGTCTCCATCTCGTGTCTGAACTTTCGACGTCATTTCATTAGCTTATTAGCCTACGCCGTTGGGCCATATTGGCGATGAGCGCGTCGTTCAGAAGCGTGGTGCCTGTTCGCTGGAGGGCTGCATGTTATTAAAAGAGTTAATGATTTTTGATTTATTAAGCACCCCTGTTTGGGTGGTTCATCCTTTTAAAGAAGCAGTCGTCTATTGTAATCAGGCTTCCAGAACCCTCAGCGGAGCGATGTCGCTGGATGAAATGCGCAAAGGTACGCTCTCCAGCTGCCCGGAACGCAGCCTGCAGAATTATCTGTACTACTTCAAAAATATTGCTGAAGTATTCGAAGTGTGGACGATTCAAACCCCGGAAGGTCTGAGTCCGGTTTATTGTAAAACCACCCTGATTAAATCCGCAGAATATGACACATTAATTCTTTTTGAAGCGGCAAAGATCCTGCAGCAAAATGACTCGTTTAAGGCGCTCCCCGCGCACCCTTACAAACGGCGCAGCAATAGTTTCTTTTCGCGATTCTTTATGACCAGTTCTGCCCCGATGCTGTTGATTGACCCTGAACAGGACGGGCGAATTATTGATGCTAATATCGCCGCGCTGCGGTTTTATAACTATACGGCCGATGAGATGCGCACTCGCCATACCTGGCAAATCAATACTCTGGGAAGGGACGTGCTTCCCGTGATGCGCAGCGTGGCAAGCTTACCCGGCGGCCACAAGCCGCTTAATTTTACCCATATTCTGTCCGATGGTTCTCTCCGCTACGTTCAGACCTATGCCGGACCGGTGGTGCTGAACCATATACGGTTGATGCTGTGTATTGTTCATGACATTACTGAAGAAGTGCATCTGAAGGAAGAACTTGAATTTGCCGCCACTCACGATCCTTTAACCGGATTACTTAACCGACGCGAGTTTTATCGTATTGTTGATTCTTCATTATTTCATTCAGGCGGTTTTTGCCTGCTGCTGGTGGATGTCGATAATTTTAAAGCGATTAATGATAGCTACGGACACCAAAAAGGCGATGAGGTGCTGCTGGCGATTTCCCGAATTCTTGAATCCGCTGCCAAAATTCAGGACAAGATCTATCGCTGGGGAGGGGAAGAATTTTTATTATTTCTCCCCGGCGTGTCAATCGCACCGGCGCTGGCGATGGCAGAAGCGATTCGCCACGCGGTCAGCTGTTATCATCTCCCCGAGCATGCCGGTACGGTGACGGTCAGTATCGGCGTCGCGGAACATCAAGAGGGTGAAGAGATCGATCAGCTGTTTAATCGCGTCGATAAAGCGCTGTATGCCGCGAAGAAAGAAGGGCGAAACCAGGTAAAACTTCATCTGGTCGAAAAATATTAAACACCTGGAGTATGAACGTATGCAATCCCCGGAACCTTCTCCCCCGGATAATCCGTGCGCTAAGGAGATCATCGATCTGTATGAGCGCCATGCCCGACGCTGGGCGGAACTGCGTTCAACCCACTTGTTTGAACAACCCTGGCTGGATACGTTTCTTGCGCGGGTGAGACCCGACGGTCATATTCTCGATATTGGCTGCGGTAACGGCACGCCTGTCGCCGCCTACTTTATCCGCCGGGGATATCGGGTGACCGGCATCGACGCCTCCCCGACGATGATTGCCCGCTGCCGCCGGGACTTTGCGCAACAACAGTGGATGGTGGCAGATATGCGCACCCTGGCGCTGGGGCAGCAGTTTGACGCGCTGCTGGCGTGGGACAGCTTCTTCCATCTGACCCGTGACGCCCAGCGCGCGATGTTTGCCCGCTTTGCGGCCCATGCCCGTCCGCACGCGCCGCTGATGTTCACCAGCGGGACCCACGATGGGGAAGCTATCGGGCGGTTTGAGGGGGACGAACTCTATCATGCCAGCCTGGCGCCGGAAGCGTATCGCCTGCTGCTGGAAACCCACGGTTTTGAATTACTGAAGCATGTTGTCAACGACCCGTGCTGCGGCGGGCGCACGGTTTGGCTGGCGGTAAAAAACGCCTGAATCTGTGCCTTGCAACGATCGGCTGAGCGCGCGGACGACCAGGGGCCGGCAGAAAATACGTCAATCCGCGCGTTGGCTCGCCAGGAGGGATGCAAAACTATCGCTATACTGAATTATCATACCGATCCGCTGTTTTTCGTCAGGTCAGTATTTCATTGTCAGCCCAGGCTTTCGGGTAACCCTTTGATCTCCGGGTGAGGTTTCAAATAAGAAATGATGGTTTCTTTGCCACGTGCCTGCACTCTGTCTGCTGCCCTGTTGCTGGTCAGTCCGGCCTGTCTGGCTCTTGACGGTAGCCATTTAAAACAGCGCGCCGATGCCGTGCTGATGCTGATGAGCTACACCGTCGTCCCCGACGTCACCGCCAGCGACCTCAATATCGGCTCCGGCACCAATGAGAAAAATCAGTTGTCGATTACCCAGTTCGGCGGCGGGGCGACCCTGAGTAAACGTTATCCGATCTATTTAGAGGGAACGCTGGGCTACAGCCGCTACGATCCGCAGTTTGTCCTGAGCAACGGCGATGACAGCCGCACTATTCCGGCGAAGTGGAACAGCCTGACCGGGACCGGCGGCATCGGCTTGGACTTTAATCTGTATACCGATAAGTGGGGCGGTACGCTGGTCCTGCGGCCCATTTTTAACTTTATGCTGGGGACCATGGCCAGCGACGTGCGGATCGGCAGCCGGTTGATTGAGCATAAGCGGGATGCGGACTTTAAATTTCTTGACGGTGGACGGCTTAATGCATACGGGCTCGGTGGTTCGCTGATGCTGGATTACGAACTGTTCTCCAAAGAGCAGGATATCGATGTTGAACTGCGCTATTCCGGCATGAGCCTGCAAACCTTTGGCAGCACGCCGGAAGCCGTCAGCGGACAGTCCAGTGCCGAAAACCTGGGGCTGTATCTGCGTCGCCGGGCGCCCATTTCCGACTGGACGCTGTTGAAAAGCCCGGTGCGCTACGTGCTGGAAGGCGCGCATACCGAGTATCTGGGCGATCAGCGCGGGCAGCTTGGGTTTAACGGTCTTAGTTCGCTGGGAGTTGGGCTGGAGCTCGACAGCAGCCAGTATCCCGTGTTCATCAGCCGCACGCGTCTCGTCGCCCGCTATATGTTCGGGGATAATACCCGGGGCTACGGCGTCGGTTTAGCAATGAGTTTTTAGTCGCGTTTGTTCTGACTGCGCATCGAACTGTGCAACTTGCCGCTTTTTTTATTTTTTTAGCAATATTCCCGCCGCTCATTCGTCTACCTCAGCACAAGGTTACTTTTCACTACGTTAATGAGGTCACACTGATGAGAGATTTTGGAATGCACGGCTATGCGCGCGATCGCCGGTTCGGTCATCATCGAATGGCTAAACCGCTGATTATCGGCGTGGTGCTGATCGCGATTCTTGGGCTGCTGGTGATGTCGCTGTGGAATGCGCTGCTGCCGGCCATTCTTGGCGTCAAGAGTATCGGTTTCTGGCAGGCGTTAGGTATTCTGGCACTGTCGCGCATTCTGTTTGGCGGTCTGGGCTTTCGCCCCGGCATGTTCGGGATGCGTCGCCGGATGCACGAACGCTGGATGAAGATGAGTCCGGAACAGCGCGAAGAGTTTATTCAGCGCTTCCACCATCGCGCTTCTCGCGACCCGCGCGGGCATTGCGGCTGGCACGAACGCCGGGAGGAGAAAACCCCGCCGCAGAACGACGCGGTCAAAACGACGCCAGACGAGTGAGTCAGATGAAAACAGGGCCAGGCGGGGAGTCGCTGTTGCTATCGGCAATCAACGCCTGCCGCTCACGGCTGAGCGCGTTTATCCGCGGTCGGACGCCGGTGCGCGATGATGCGGATGATATCCTGCAGGAAGTCACCTGTCAGCTGATGACCGTGGAACAGCCGGTGGAGAACGTGGCGGCCTGGCTGTTTCGTGCGGCACGTAACGAGATGACCGACCGGGCGCGTAAAAAGCGTGAGCTGCCCTTGGCGGGCTATGTGAGCCCGGACGACAGTCTGCCGGAGGATGAGCTCTCAGAGACGCTGTTTGGCGTACCGCAAACGCCGGAAGAGGAGTATCTGAAAGCGCTGCTCTGGGAGGCGCTGAATCAGGCGCTGTCCGAACTGCCGACCGCCCAGCGCGAAGTCTTTGAGAAGACCGAACTGCAAGGCTACAGCTACAAGGAGCTGGCTGAAGAGTGCGGGGCCAGCGAGCAGGCGCTGCTCTCGCGCAAACATAAAGCCGTTCTCTATCTTCGTTCGCGTCTGCGGACCTTCTACGATGAGCTGGTCGACGGCTAAGCCCGCCGTCCGGTTCCGAGCTTTCCTCTCATGCAGCTCGTCTGACTAAGCCCAAAACACCCAAAATATCCCCATAAGGGGATATTTTTATGTTTATCCTTTAGTGGGGATAAATGGCGGAGAGCGGCGAGCAATCCGGTTGACATTATCCCTGACAGGGTATAAACAGTGTTTTATCCGCAGAAGAGGATAAGGAAACCCGATGAGCCCTTCACCAACGATATACAGCCCGGTTCAGCTGGCAAACTATCTCAAGCTGGTGCGCCAGAAAAACCAGTGGACGCAGAGCGAGCTGGCTCAGCGTATGGGGATTAAACAGGCCACCGTCTCTAACTTTGAAAATCATCCCGAGAAAACGACGTTAACCACGGTGTTTAAAATTTTACAGTCACTGGAACTGTCGATGGCGATTTGCGAAAAAAATGCGCCGGATACCGACGATAACCGTGATAACCCGCGGGATCTGGAGTGGTAATGGCGACTCTCGTGACATGGATGAACAATGAGCGGGTCGGCGAGCTAATCAAGCAGGCGAACGGCGCACATCTCTTTCGCTATGAAGAGGCGTGGATGCGCAATCCGCGCGCCAGACCGCTCTCACTGTCGCTTCCGCTGCAGTACGGTAACATCACCGACGAGGCGGTATTTAACTACTTTGACAATCTGCTGCCGGACAGTCCGCGGGTACGGGACCGCATTGTTAAGCGCTATCAGGCGCGTTCAAAGCAGCCGTTTGATCTGCTGGCCGAGATCGGACGGGACAGCGTCGGGGCGGTAACGTTACTCCCGCCAGGAGAAAATGTGCCCCGCGGGGCGTTGAGCTGGGAGCCGCTGGATAACCACGCTCTGGATGCGTTACTGACGGCCTACCAGTCGGATATACCGCTCGGAATGGTCAACGAACACGATGATTTCAGGATCTCGGTGGCCGGGGCCCAGGAGAAAACCGCGCTGCTGAAAATCGGCGAGCAGTGGTGTATCCCGACGGGTACCACGCCGACTACCCACATCATTAAACTGCCCATCGGCGAGATCAAACAGCCGGATGCGGTGCTGGATCTCAGCGAAAGCGTCGATAACGAATATTTGTGTCTGGCGCTGGCCCGGGCGCTGGGTTTTGCCGTTCCGCCCGCCAGCATTATCCAGACAGCCAGTATCAGGGCGCTGGCGGTGGAGCGTTTCGACCGTCGCTGGGCGCAGGAGAAAACGGTGCTGCTGCGTTTGCCGCAGGAAGATCTGTGTCAGGCCTTCGGCATTCCGTCATCGATTAAGTATGAGTCCGACGGCGGGCCGGGCATTCGGGCAATTATGGCTTTTCTGGTTGGCTCCAGCGAGGCACTCGAGGATCGCTATAACTTTATGAAGTTTATGGTGTTCCAGTGGCTGATTGGCGCAACCGATGGCCACGCCAAAAACTTCTCGATTTTCCTCCAGCCGGGCGGCAGCTACCGCTTAACCCCGTTCTACGACATTATCTCCGCATTTCCGCTGCTTGGCGGAAAGGGACTGCACCTGAGCGATCTCAAGCTGTCGATGAGTCTGAAGGCCAGTAAAGGGCGTAAAACGGAGATCCAGACGCTCTATCCGCGTCACTTTCTCGCTACGGCTAAAGAGGTAGGGTTTGCCCAACAGCAGATGCTGGAGATTCTGCGCTATTTTGTCGATAACGTTCCCCGCGCGGTTGAGGCGGTAAAGGGGACTTTACCGCCTGACTTTTCACAACCGGTATATGAGGCGATCACCGATCGCTTACTGTGGGTCCATTCACGCTTGCAGAACGCAATGGCGGCGTCTCCGTCGGGCTGAGCGAGGGCCCGACGCGACTTCCCCAGCGGCTTTTCAGGTAGTTCACCGCCTGCCGGGTCTGCGGCTGGTTGAGATAGTTCTCGCGAAACAGGATCGTCCCCTGGATTTGCGGCATCGATTCGTTCAAATCCAGCTGTTTCTTCAGCTCCGGAACGCCGCCGTTGACCATCCAGTCGGGCTCATTTTTCGACGGCTCGCCAATTTTATACAGCGCCACGCCGATATACAGCCGGGTACCGGTCGGTTTCACCACGTCGGCCCACCATTTAGCAAGTACATCATAGCGGGCCGCATCACGGGCAAAGGGCCAGTACAGCTGAGGGGCGATGTAGTCGAGGAGCCCCTGCTGAACCCAGCTGCGGGTATCGGCGTAAGACTCATCATAGGCGGCCGCGCCGCGGGTGTCGGATCCTGCCGGATCGTGTGACCGGTTACGCCAGACGCCCGCAGGACTGACGCCGAACTCAACATCGGGATTAAGCTGCTTGATGGTGCGTGACACCTGGGCAATCAGCTGCTGGGTATTGTGTCGCCGCCAGTCCGCCTTTGAGGCATATCCTTGCCCATATTTCCGGTAGGTCTGGGTGTCGTTCAGCGCGGAACCCGGCGATTCGGTGTAGAAGTAATCGTCAAACTGCACGCCGTCAACCGGGTAGTGTTCCACCACTTCGGCAACGATGCTGGTTATCCAGTCGCGGACTTCCGGAATCCCCGGGTCGAGGACAAAGCGGTCGCCGGCGGTACGGATCCAGTCGCGATGCAGCACGAAGACGCTGGAGGGGATCTGCGACAGGGTTCCGTTGAGTTCGCTGACGGTTTTTGGCCGGGTGTTCACAGAGACGCGATAGGGGTTAAACCAGGCATGGACCCGCATACCGCGTTTGTGGGCTTCATCGAGCATAAACTGGAGCGGATCGTAGCCCGGATCCTGGCCGATGTGGCCGGTGAGCATATCGGACCACGGCAAAATTTTTGACGGCCACAGCGCGGTGCCATCCGGCTTGACCTGGAAGAAGACGGTATTGATGCCGAGGCTTTGCAGTTTATCCAGTTTATCGGTCAACGCTTTCTGCTGCTGACGGATCCGAACCGCAGGGTCGCCAGTCGTCACCGAGTCGACAGGCGGCCAGTCAAGACGAGACACCGTTGTCAGCCAGACGCCGCGTACCGGTTCATGGGTTTTGGGTAAATGGGGCTGTTTCAGCGCCGGAGGAAGCGGAGTCACCAGAGAGGCGGGCGGTTTACCGGAACAGCTCACCAACAACAGCGCGGCGGCCACGGCCGCGGCGGACAGGGTGACTTTAGCGAAAACAGGGACGCTACGAGAGCAGAAAATCATATTCGTCATCGTTATAGGCCGTTGCGTGAAGATGCATTCTCCTACGATTCGGATTCAAGTCAATCAGTGTGTGTATTCTCCCCGCGTCTGACCTGTTGTTATGTGGGCTGGGCGGGCGCGGCGGCGAACGACGCCGCAACAGCGTCGGGTCGTTATCGCCGCCTTTTGCCGTCAGATGAGGTCAGCCGGCACGATGGAAATCATAAGAGTGGGCTATGCGTCCATAGCGCGGAATCCCTGTTAACGCGCCGCTTCTCGCGCGTCTTGTTATATTGTTCACAATACCGCAACAAAATTATTCACTCTCATGATCATTTTCGCACTTTTGCACCAGGGCAGTGCGCAACGAGTGAAAAGAGCAACTATGTTTAGCTCGCTGGTCGATATGGACGCCGCAGTTCCCGACTCGCCACGTGATGGCAACAGACCTCCTGACTCGTACTGAAATGCACGTCAGCCGGAGGCGGTAACGTTGTTATCACGCGTTATTGCCATCCATCACTAAGCGATCTGACGCGCCATTTCTCCCTGGCGGGATTTTTGCTTCTTCCACCCCGGCCGTGACGGCACATTGTCAGCCTTCGGCAAACCAAACAGTAATTGATATTTTCCGCGCCGTAACAGGGCGCAAGGCTATAAATCGCTGAGGAATATCGAATGTCTCTGAAACTTAAAAAGTTGACTCTTCATTTTGCGATTGCGGGTTGTATGAGCGTGGCATTTTACGCACAGGCGGATGTGAAGATTGGTGTTGCCGGACCGTTTACCGGGCCGAATGCGACTTATGGCGCCCAGTACTGGAAAGGGGCCTCGCAGGCGGCGGCGGATATTAATGCGGCGGGAGGAATCAAAGGCGAAAAAATTGTGCTGGTTCAGGGGGACGATGCCTGCGAACCCAAACAGGCGGTCGCGGTGGCGAACCGTCTGGTCGATGAGTCCGGTGTCTCTGCCGTGGTGGGGCATTTCTGTTCGTCATCCACCATGCCGGCCTCCGAAGTCTATGATGAGGCTGGTATTCTGACGATCACCCCGGGCTCGACGAACCCGCAAATCACCGAACGCGGTATGAAAGATATGTTCCGCATGTGCGGTCGTGACGACCAGCAGGGGGCTATTGCGGCGAACTATATGCTGGATGTGCTGAAGGCGAAAAAAATCGCCGTGATCCACGATAAAGATACCTATGGCCAGGGGCTGGCAGATGCCACCCGCGCCGCGCTGGCGAAACGCGGGACGAAAGAGGTGCTGTACGAGGGGTTGTCCCGGGGCGAGAAGGACTTCAACGCGCTGGTGACCAAAATTGGTGCGCTGAAGCCTGATGTGGTCTATTTCGGCGGCTGCCATCCGGAAGCCGGCCCGCTGGTTCGTCAGATGAGAGAACAGGGGGTACAGGCGAAATTCTTCTCCGGCGATTGTATTGTGACGGAAGAGCTGGTGACCGCTGCCGGCGGCCCGCAGTTCACTGACGGCGTGCTGATGACCTTCGGTCAGGATCCGCGCACCATTGCGGAAGGGAAAGCCGTGATTGAAAAATTCCGCGCCAGCGGTTTCGAACCGGAAGGCTATACCCTGTATGCCTACGCGTCGATCCAGGCGATCGCCGCAGCCTATAATGCCGTTGGAGCCGATAACACCAAAGCCAGCGAATGGCTGAAAAACCACAGCGTCGATACCGTGATGGGCAAAAAAGCCTGGGATGGCAAGGGCGATCTGAAGGTATCCGATTACGTGGTTTATAAGTGGGATGATAAAGGCAAATATCACCAGCTTTAACCGCCAGAACTTTCCGCCCCTTCGCAAGGGGCTATTCGCGAAAAGGCAGCGGCGGTGCGCCAGGCTGTTCGCTGCCCGTTTACCGGCAGGATGGTGTCTATGGAAGCGTTCTTTCTACAACAATTGATCAATGGGCTGACGCTGGGCGCCGTATATGGATTAATCGCCATCGGCTATACCATGGTGTACGGCATCATCGGCATGATTAACTTCGCGCACGGCGAGGTGTACATGATTTCGGCCTATCTGTGCGCTATCGGGCTGGCGCTGCTCTCCGGTTTTGGGATTCACTCTTTTCCTTTGCTGATCTTCGGCACGCTGGTCTTCACCATTGTGGTGACCGGCGTCTACGGCTGGACTATCGAACGTATCGCCTACCGGCCGTTGCGCAACTCCACCCGCCTGGCGCCGCTGATTTCGGCTATCGGTATGTCGCTTATCCTGCAGAACTACGTACAAATCAGCCAGGGCCCCAATCAACAGGGGATCCCGACGCTGCTCTCCGGCGTCCTGCGTTTTGAGGTTGGCGACGGCATCGTGCAAATCACCTGGACCAAAATATTTATCCTTGTCGCCGCGCTGGTGGGCATGATCGTCCTGACCTGGATCATTCAGCATACCCGGCTCGGGCGCATCTGCCGGGCGACGCAGCAGGATCGGCGAATGGCCGCAATCCTTGGAATTAATACCGATCGGGTGATCTCGCTGGTTTTCGTCATTGGCGCGGCGATGGCCGGTCTGGCTGGCGTGCTGGTGACCATGAACTACGGCACCTTTGATTTCTATATCGGTTTTATCATCGGCATCAAAGCTTTTACTGCCGCCGTGCTGGGGGGGATCGGCTCGCTACCCGGCGCGATGCTCGGCGGTTTACTGCTGGGGGTGGCCGAAGCGCAGTTCGCCGGGCTGGTGAACTCGGATTACAAAGATGTTTTTTCCTTCGCGCTGCTGGTGGCGATCCTTATTTTCCGCCCGCAAGGGCTGTTGGGTCGCCCGATGGTTGCTAAGGTTTAAGGGGTCAAACATGGCTGAAGTGTCCCGTAAGCCAGGGCTGGATATCAGGCGCTGCCTGATCGACAGCATCCTGGCCGGATTGTGCGCGCTGATTGTATTTGGCCCGATCGTGGGCATTGTGCTTAAAGGTTACAGTTACAATCTGTCAACCCAGCGGGTGTTGATACTGGTTGGCATCGTGATGATTGGGCGACTGCTGCTCAGTCTGCTGCTGCAAAGTCGCAGCGGTCGCCAGTTTCTCGCCCGTTTTGAAGGAACGAATGATGGCGTATACGTGAGACCCGCCGGTTATCGTTCGCGGCTGCGCTGGGTGATTCCGCTGCTGGCGCTCCTCGCAATCCTGTTCCCGATCGTCGCCACGAAATATCTGCTGACGGTCGCCATTCTCGGGCTGATTTATGTCCTGCTGGGACTGGGGCTGAATATTGTGGTCGGTCTGGCGGGCCTGCTCGATCTGGGCTATGTGGCCTTTTATGCTATTGGTGCCTACGGGCTGGCGTTGGGTTATCAGTATCTGGGGCTGGGATTCTGGGCAATGCTGCCGGCAGGTGCCATTATGGCGGCCTTGGCCGGTGCGCTGCTGGGATTTCCGGTGCTGCGAATGCATGGCGATTATCTGGCGATTGTCACCCTCGGGTTTGGCGAAATTATCCGCCTGGTGCTGAATAACTGGGTCAGTTTTACCGGCGGACCGAATGGGGTTTCCGTCCCGGCGCCGACGCTGTTCGGCCTCGAGTTTGGCCGGCGGGCCAAAGACGGCGGGGTGCCCATCCACGAGTTTCTGCACATCAGCTATAACCCCAACCTCAAATTTATCTTTATCTACGCCGTGCTTTGTCTGGTGGTCCTGCTGGTGCTGTTTATTAAGCACCGGCTGACGCGAATGCCTATCGGGCGCGCGTGGGAGGCGCTGCGTGAAGATGAGATAGCCTGCAGGGCTATGGGGCTCAACCATGTGCTGGTGAAGCTCTCGGCGTTTATGCTGGGAGCCTCCACGGCAGGAATTGCCGGGGTCTTTTTTGCCACCTATCAAGGGTTTGTTAACCCGACCTCGTTTACCTTTTTTGAGTCGGCGTTGATTCTGGCCATCGTGGTGTTGGGCGGAATGGGCTCGACGCTGGGCGTGGTGCTGGCCGCGTTTGTCCTGACGGTGGCCCCGGAACTGCTCAGGGGGTTCGACGAATATCGAGTGCTGCTGTTTGGCGTATTAATGGTGCTGATGATGATCTGGCGGCCGCGTGGGCTGGTGCGTACCAGTCGTACGGGGGTAGCGGTACGGAAGGGAGTGGCGCCATGAATGACACTATTTTGCAGGTTGAGCATCTGATGATGCATTTTGGCGGCATTAAAGCGCTCAATGATGTCAATCTTGAGGTCAAAAGAGGGTCAATTACCGCGCTGATTGGCCCTAATGGCGCGGGGAAAACCACGGTATTTAACTGTCTGACCGGGTTTTATCGTGCAACCGGCGGGGCGATCAGGCTAGATGCCCGTTCGCGGATCACCGACGTGATTCAGGTTCTGGGGCAGAAGCTTCATCCGACGGATTTTCTTCATCCAGCCGCGCTGGGATCGCGGCTGTATTACAAAATGTTCGGTGGGACGCATCTGGTTAACCGGGCGGGGCTGGCACGAACCTTTCAGAATATCCGGCTGTTTCGTGAGATGTCGGTAATTGAAAATCTGCTGGTGGCCCAGCACATGCAGGTAAACCGTAATTTACTCGCCGGGATCTTAAATACCCGCGGGTATCGAAATGCCGAAAACCGGGCGCTGGATCGGGCCTTTTACTGGCTGGAGGTGGTCGGGATGGCGGATTGCGCTAACCTGCTGGCGGGAACGCTCTCCTACGGGCAGCAGCGGCGGCTGGAGATTGCCCGCGCGATGTGTACCGGGCCAGAGATGATCTGTCTGGATGAGCCGGCGGCGGGGCTGAATCCCGTGGAGACTCAGGCGCTGAGCAAGATTATCCGCTTCCTGCGCCAGTATCACGGCGTGACGGTACTCTTGATTGAACACGATATGGGAATGGTGATGGAGATTTCCGATCAGGTGATCGTGCTCGATCATGGCGACGTGATCGCCCGCGGCGAACCGAAGGAGATTCAGTCGAATACCAGCGTGATCGCGGCCTATCTCGGAACGGATGAAGAGGAGCTTGCCGAATGAGCCAACCGTTGCTTGAATTTCGTCAGGTTGATGTGTTCTATGGTCAAATCCAGGCGTTGAAACAGGTCTCCTTAACGGTTAATGAAGGGGAGACGGTGGCGCTAATCGGCGCCAACGGCGCCGGGAAGTCCACGCTGTTAATGTCCATTTTTGGCCAGCCACGCATCGCTGCAGGAGAAATTCGCTATCGCGGCGAGGATATCAGCCGACGATCTACCCATTTTATTGCCAGTAACGGTATTGCCCAGGCGCCGGAAGGGCGGCGAATTTTTGCCGATATGACGGTGGAGGAAAACCTGCTGATGGGGACAATTCCCGTAGGCAGCCGCTATCAGAATGAGGACAAAGCGCGAATGTATCAGCTTTTTCCGCGTCTTGAAGAGCGACGGGCGCAACGCGCCATGACGTTATCGGGGGGCGAACAGCAGATGCTGGCCATTGCCCGGGCATTGATGAGCCGGCCAAAACTGTTACTGCTGGATGAGCCCAGCCTTGGACTGGCGCCGCTGGTGGTCAAACAGATCTTCCAGATCCTGCGGGAGCTGACGCAGCAGGGCATGACGCTGTTTCTGGTGGAGCAAAATGCGCATCATGCGCTGAAGTTGTCCGATCGCGCCTACGTCATGGTGAATGGTCAGATTCAATTAACCGGAACGGGCAGGGAATTGTTGAATAACCCGGAGGTGAGAAATGCCTATCTCGGCGTCACCTGATAAGTGACAGCGTCACCATTTAAACATAAAAAAGCAGCGATATCCTGTCCGCCGGCGATTTCCCGCCGGCGTTTGTTTTTCTCGCCAGGGCAAGCCACTGATTTCTGCAGGATAAAGACGATAAACGTGCTGGCCTTTGTTCCGCGGATACGGGCATACTGAATGAACTTTACCCGGTTAGCATGCTACCGACGTCACCTGAACAGACGGATCGCTGCCCGGGACGCTATGCAGGTGCGAAATTAACGCAGGAGAAATAGAATGAACTTACCGGTTGTTGCCGTTATTGGGCTCGGCGCCATGGGGCATGCTTTTGCAAGCAATTTGTTAAAAAAAGGCTTTACCGTTCATGGCTGGAACCGTTCCCCTGAGCGGGGTGAAGATTTGATGGCCAGCGGATTAATCCGTCACGCGACCCCGCAACAGGCCGCGGCGTCGGCGGAGGTGATTCTGTCGGTACTGACCGATGGTGAGGCGACTCTGAATGCGATCCGCGAAATGGCTCCGGTTTGCCAGCCAGATGCCGTTTTCTGCCAGATGGGGACGATTGGCGTGGAAGAAACACAGGAGGCCGTTGACCTGCTGGCGTCGCTTCGTCCATCGATGGTCTATCTTGATGCTCCGGTGTCGGGAACCAAAAAACCGGCGGAAAATGCGCAAATTCTGGTGCTTGCCAGCGGGGATCGTCAGCGAGGCGCAAAGGCCGAGAGCGTCTTTGCCGCGATTGCGCGCGGCACACAATGGTTTGGTGATGCCGGCAACAGCCAGAAAATGAAGCTGGTACTGAACGCCTGGCTGATCACCATGATGGAAGGCGTGGCAGAAAGTACGCTACTGGCGGCGAAACTAGGTTTTACGCCAGAAGCGTTCTGGGGCGCGCTTGACGGTGGCCCGCTGGCGGCACCGTATGTGAAAGCCAAGCTGGAGATGATCGCGGCGAATGATTTTACTCCGCAGATGCAGCTCAGCCATGCGCTGAAAGATGCCCGGCTGGCGCTCGAAGCGGCGGAAGATACGCAGCTGCCGATTCTGGCCACCATCGCCGACTGTTGGGATGACGCCGCCGATGAGGGATATGCCGATCGAGACCTGGCATCGGTGTATGCCTGGCTGGCGGGACGGCCGACAACCGAGTAATAATGCCAAAAGAGCAGGGAGCCTACGTGAATTCTTGCGCATAATCGTACTGCGAAACATACAGAATTCACGTAGCGCACGATTTTTCCATTAAATCTTTATAAATCATAAGGTAATGCGCGAAATATTCCAGTTTTTGGGGATCGCTACGCCGACATCAGCGATATTTTCGCTGTAGTTGTGCCTGGGCGTGGAATATTACGTTTGTGTTCTGAGCACCATTGCTGCGCTGTACCTGCAGGGTTTTGTGTTATTAAGCCAGACGAGGCTGATTGTTTGACAATGCTTAACACCTTACTTTTTAAAGCGATCGTGATTTTAATTCTCGTTATGTTGTGTTGGGACTTTTTAAGAAAAAGAGTGAATACAAAAGTCGCAGAACCTGAAGACAAAATTGCCGCAGCCAACGCCAGAGAGCGCCATCAATGGCGCTATGCCAGGTGGGGATGGAATTTAATACAGCTCGTGTGCTGCCTGTATTTCATTTTTTCCGCTATTCGTTTCATTTTGAGTTAGCGACAAGCTGCCGGACCAGTGGTTTGACTGGGTCACTGGCGTTCGGGACACCGGGAATTGCCTGCACTGACGAGAAAACTGGAATGCGCCGGAGCCGGATTAACGCAGTGTCCGACAACGTGATGACTCAGTCAGGCCGTATTCAGCCAGACAGGACTGAGATAGTGCCCAATTCATCAGCTGGCAACTGAGGGTGAGCCGAATGGGTATTTATCCACATCCACAGACATTTGTGATTATGGTAGCAATCTGCGGTGGTGATGCTGAGTTGATGAAGCAGCAACAAGCAGCACGCAGTATGAAGATAATGTATCCCGAGCTGATGTATGAAAAAGGGCAGGAACTCAAGGCGGGCATCTAAAGTTTACTTATTGATATCTGGCATAGCATCAGGGCCGTATAACGTCAGGGTTCTTTAAATGCAATTTAACATAATATACATTATGCGCACCAATGATGTGGTAGCAAAGCTATAATGTCCTAAGCCGTATTCTTCACCATCGAGGGATTCCGATGCATTGTTCATGCAGCGGAGTTTTTCACTTTGGATGAAGTTAACCGACTCAAAATCATTCACGATGTTGTCGCCAGCGACTGACCACACAGATAGCCGCGCAGCGCCTTGGGTATCTTCGAGCGTCAGTGTCGCGACGTCTTCTTTCGCGTTACGCGAACACAGCTAACCGTCTCGAGGAAAAACCAGCAATAACCAGCTCCCGGCCGGTCTTGCCCGGTATGCACTCAACATAATCCGCGAACGCTATATCGACTTTGGGCCGACACTAGCACGTGAAAAACTCGCGGAACTTGATGACCATCAGTCCACAGAAACTGTCCGGTCGCTTAGGGTTAAAGCTGGTCTCAGGGTTCCCCGCAAACAACGAGTTTGCCACTCATTATCAGACTCAACATTCTTTACCGTTTACCATTTTAACCAGTAAGAAGTTCCATTCGTTTCCCACAATCTCTGTTGCCGGCTGTATCAATAATGAAACATCATTTTCATACTTTTATCGGGAACAATAATGTCAGTGTATTGATAATCGAGGGCTCGAATCCAAACCTGGTGTAAAACTCCCTGACTTCATCATTCAAGGCATGGACGAGAAGCGCCCTTACACCGACCTGAACTGCGATATGTTCTGTACGGTATATTGCATCCTTAAGCAGTGCCGCTCCGAGTCCCTTCCCTGCCCAGGCTGCATCGACCGCAAGCCTTCCCAGAACAATGACCGGTACAGCTTCAGGTGCATTACGACGGTATGCCCCCGGTACTGTGTTTCTGTGCACGCTCCCGGATGATAAGCTGTAATACGCGATGACCCTTTTTGTGTTTTCGGCACAGACCACAAAGACCCTTGAAATGCCTGTACTGTGGTTCTTCAGCGCCTTCTTCTTCAACCACTCGTTAAGAACCTGATCCTGACAACAAAATTCTGCTATGTTGTGTCCAGCGCTGAGTGGTTCCGGTGGTCTCATTCCCATGGCGATTTGCGGTTCATCAGGTTATCAATACGTGCCTGACGCTCCGCTGTCATAGGTGCGTCAAGCTCTTCCATGAAACTAGCAAACTGCTTATCGTCCAGCAGGAACAAGCGCTGATCCAACAGAATGTCCTGAGCTTCGCGACAGGCCACTTCAAGCATAAAATCAGTACGTGATTTAGATACAAGATTTGCGGCCATGTCGATAAGGTCGCGCTGGGATGTTTTCGCCCGAATGTTTATCGGAGCTTCACGAACGTCTGGTTTCATAGATACCTCATGTGTAGCAGTCGTATACACAATTATAGACTTTGTATATAAAATTGCTATACACATCTGTTGCGATTCAGGTCATTCTGGTGATGAATGGTCAGGCCAGAGTTTATATCCGGTGCCGCCATATCCAATACGATCGCTGTCGTTCTCCTGTGCCCTAAAAACCAGCCGTCCATTAAATGAAAATATGCGCTGGTATCCCGTAGACGGGATACCAGCGCATCACGCATCTGACTAATAAAATTTCAGTTCGGTCGGCTTGTCATTGCAATCACTGTCATCCTCGCCAATTGACGATTCTCGGCGCCCCGCTCTTCAACTCGTTCTCAGAGAGGTAAGTCAGTGGATTCGGAGCTGTGTCTCCGTAACGCAAAGCTTGCGAGGTAAAACGTTATCCAGTGGACGATGTTCCTCAATCGAATGCCACGGAGATAAGCCTGCAGGCAGAGAGGGTTTTATAAATGATTTTCTGCATCAGGCGTCATTCGCTACGAGGTATTGATGCTATGATCATCATTGCTCAGTTCGGTTGATAATGTGTTTCTTTTTGGCGATTGTTCGATCTGAACAATCCGGGCTGAGTTCCCTTCAGGAGATTCCTTGTTGAATACAACAAAATTCCTTTGGAGTCCGCTATGCCTACAAAGAAAAATAACCCAAACATAAATACCAACACGGTTTCTATCGGCGGTAGAAACTACCTCACACAGCTCAAACCGGGAAGTAAAAATCCAAGAGTACTGGATATTCTTCCCGACCAACCCGATATCAGGGATACGCTCTTCCAACCCAACTTGCGGGTATTAAGGCCGGAAATAAAACCGACTCTATCCTTCACTATTCGAGATCAAGGGAGAAATAACAGCTGTGTTGGTTTTGCGCTGGGGCATTATATCGATATTCTGATGTCCGCCAATAATGATCTAATAAATAATCGGGTCAGCGCACGGATGCTTTATGAAATGGCCAGGGCTAATGATGAGTGGGCAGAATCACCTCATGAAGGTTCCAGTCTGCGTGGGGGGCTTAAGGGCTTTTATCGTAATGGTGTCTGTAAGGAGAGTAGCGCGCCTGCTAATAAGAAATCCTGGACGTTAACCTATGAACTGGCAAAAGAAGCACGTGAAATCAGGTTGGGTGCTTATTATCGGCTGTTACCAGAACTTAGCCACTACCACGCAGCCCTGAATGATATCGGTGCTATTTATATCTCCGCGCAAATTCATAGCAACTGGTATGTTGTCAAAAACGGTAGCATCATTCCGGGCGGTGAGCCCTTTGGTGGCCACGCGTTCGTCATTGTTGGCTATGACAAAACCGGTTTCCTGATCCTCAACACATGGGGTGAGGAATGGGGAGATAAGGGCATAGCTCACTGGGATTACAAAGACTGGGCCGACACGGTGATGGATGCATGGGTTTTGCAACTCGGTGTGAATGCCCCCTCTGCCTTCGATGCTATCCCCAGAATGTTCACAAATGCTCCCTCTGGGCTTTTTGGTTTATCTTCCCCGACCCGGGATGAAATTCTCGGTCATTTTATCAATATTGATGATGGGAAACTAAAAACCACGGGTAAATACTTCTCTCCGGTTGGCCTCGAAATAGAAGAGACAGCAAAAAGATTACTTTCGCCTACTAGCAATAAGGGGGATGGATTTGATCATCTGGTTATTTATGCTCACGGAGGACTTAATTCCGAGGAAGCTGAGGCCAAACGCATTGCTAAATGGAAGAGGTCGGGGATTTTTGATGGCAACGGCATTTATAACTTTCATCTGATGTGGGCATCCGATTTTATTGGCGAAGTGTTTGGCGGAATTTCCGCCGCCTCAGATATTGCCGGAGTCAGCTTTAGTGATGATTTTATGTATGAAACAGGACCGGTAAAAGCCGCTGGGAGTCGCGCCTGGCGTAATATGAAAGGAGATGCTCAGGCAGCGTTCAGCGGCGACCCTGATTATGATGGCGGCTATCGTGGACTATTGCCATTGCTCAAAAAACTGGATCAGGCCAGGGTGAAAAAGATCAAAATTCATTTGGTGGGACACAGTGCCGGGTCAATCGTTTTGGGCAGGTTACTTACCACTTTCGGCCGTTTTGAGCTGAATACTCTCTGTATTGAGAGTATTCATTTGATGGCTCCAGCCTGCACCGTGGATTTTTTCAATGAACATTATCAGCCTCTGCTCACAGATAAAGGGAGTATAAAGCTAAACGATAAAATTTATCTGTATATGATGCAGGATGACCTGGAGTATAAGGATATTGTTGGCCTGCCATCTGTCCCATGGCCAAAATACCGCCACTCCCTGCTGTATCTGGTATCTCGTGCATTTGAGGAAAGAAAAAATATGCCATTAGCTGGAATGGAAATTTATAAATCTGGAATGCCGAAAGGAAATAATTTGATAATCTATCATTCGCAAAGCAACGAGACAAAATCAACCTCTCACGGGGGCTTTGATAACGATTTAAGCACCATGACTACTATACTGAAATGTATTAAAGGGGGGGCATTATCCCACCCTCCCAGGGAGGATGATATGACGGGATATTAATCCATCTATACGGATAAAACATTGAGGTAGAGAGCGCCCGTTGTTATTCAAATCAGCGCATAACAACGGCCCTCTTAGACATTTTGATGACAGGCTTCTCCTTCTCTAAAACGAACGCTTATGTCATTTTCGAAATATACGCTTTCTCACGACTATTTTATCTAAAGCTCCACTGTGCCGTAATGACAAATACTGACGGTATGATAATGCCAACATCCATCCCAAAATAAGATGTAAAATTATACTGGAACCCATGATAGATATAGGGAGAAAAACCGATTCCTGTCGCTTTCTTAAAATCATGGTATGAGCCATGATCGCCACAATCACTGAAAGCATCAAAGAAAAACTCACCGACATAGCCATATATTCCCTTGAAAACCCAGCCATTATCCCACCCTACCCAATCCCTTCTTACGCCGGCAGCCAGGCATCTGTCATCAAAGCTGTTTTTCATTGTGCCGAGCACAAAACTATATTTTGAATCATCAGAGAATTTTCGCTCCACGGATATGAAGTTATTTTCAAAATTCTCAGTATACTGCCCGTGGTTATGGGTTAAATGATAAACATATGAGCCCGTATTGATTGAGTACAGGTTTATTTCATCCGCAGAACAATACCATGTAACCAAATACAAAATTCCGCACCACAACCATGTGGTATATCGTTTACGGCCATCCGGTTTATATCGCGCATTATCCATACACCCTCACCTTGACTAACGTACTGAAAATGATGACTGATTTTCTAATGAACCGCTGATTAAACAATTCTACTAAGCTTTGACAATATGCTAATTTAGCGCCAACGCTGGCTCCGAAGCCGATAAGACCGCCGCCGGATGAACGCCATTTCTCTACCACCGCGCTAAATTGCTACCCGCCGACCAATTTCCACCACCTGATCGCCCGGCAAACGATAGTAATTGGTAATGTGGGTGCTGTTTCTCACCATAAACGCAAAACAGTTACGCTGCCACGCGACCATGCCATGCCCCTCGAGCGCGATGATCGTCTCGTGTCCCAGATACCAGGTGATCTCTTCTGGAACAAACGGAACCGCCAGTCCAGGGACGCTATGAAGAAGCTGCGGAATATGCGGTTGCTCCATAAAGCCATAATGCGCAACGCCCTGCAGATAACCCGGTGCCCGCTCGGTAAGCACCAGTCGCTTCCCCGCATCCACATAAGGGATGTTCTGTACTTCAATGGTCAATGAGATGACCTGCTGTTGCAGAGCGCGGTTACGCGCGACGTGCCAGCGCATAACCGGCGGCACGCCATTCTGACTACGGGTTAAAAACACCGCAGTACCCGGTACGCGAGGAATCTTCAGCCGGTTGATTTTCTTGAAGAACTCGTCAACATCCATCACTTTCTCATTAATCGCGCGTGACGTGGCCTTCACGCCGCGGTTCCAGATAATCATAACGCCGCAAACCACGGCTGCCAGCATAAGCGGGATATAACCGCCCTCCATGACTTTGACCAGATTGGCAATCAGAAAACTGCTGTCGATCAGCAGAAAACTGATGGCAACCAGTGTACTGGCAAGCAGATTCCAGCCCCAGATTTGCCGCATAGCCATGAACAGCAGCCCGGAGGTCATCAGCATCGTCAACGACACTGCGATCCCATAGGCTGCGGCGAGGTTCTCTGATGATTTGAATGCAATCGCGAGACCGACGGTAACGATCATCAGCAGCCAGTTAATCGTGCCGATATAGATTTGCCCGTAGCTCTCCGCGGTGGTTTGTTTGATATGCAAGCGCGGAAACCAGCCAAGCTGAATCGCCTGTCGGGTCATTGAAAACGCCCCGGTAATAATGGCCTGACTGGCAATGATAGTGGCCAGGGTGGCCAGAATAACCAGTGGAATTTGCAGGAACGGTGGGCAAAGACGGAAGAAGATATTCTGTGAAATGTCCGCACCTGAAAGAATTATCGCTGACTGGCCCGCATAGTTGAGTAATAACGCCGGAAACGCCAGGCCAAACCAGGCCAAACCAGGCCATCCAGATTGGTTTTCTACCGAAATGGCCCATATCCGCATAAAGGGCTTCGGCTCCGGTGACACACAGAAACACACCGCCTAATACCAGGAAGCTGCTGAACCCATTTGAGAGTAAAAAGGAGACACCGTAGGTCGGATTCATCGCCAGCAGCACTGCCGGATGCTGGACGATACCCGATATCCCCAGCGCAGCAATCGCCAGAAACCACAATGTCATCACCGGACCAAAAATTTTACCTATTTTGGCGGTGCCGAATGGTTGAATAGCGAATAAAGTAACCAGGATCACTACCGTGGCAGGTAATATAAAAGAGTGTGCGTCAGGAAAGATAATATTCAGCCCTTCAAGGGCAGAAAGCACGGAAATAGCGGGCGTAATTGCGCCATCTCCGTATATCAGCGCCGCACCAGTCAACGCAGAAAATGTCACCCACTTACTATCTTTACCTTTATGTACCAACAATGACATCAGGGCCATGATTCCGCCCTCGCCATTATTATCCATACGCATGGCGAAGATGGCATATTTAACGGAAGTAACCAGAATAAGTGTCCAAATGATAAGTGATAATAAACCCAGAATGACATCGGGAGTGGGACTATCGCCGGATAACAGCAGTATCGTTTTTAGCGTATACAGTGGGCTGGTGCCAATATCACCAAAAACCACTCCCAGCGCTCCCCCTGCCAGCATGAGCTTTCCTGATGTCCTGTGGCTTGCTGAGTTATTATTAGCCATAATTCCCCGTCCATCTGGCCGTTTTATTGAATATTCAGGTTCTGATGTTGGGCGAGCTGCAGCGTTAATTTCTCAATGCGCTCAGCCATTTGCCGCGTCAGGTCCGTTAATTCGGTATTTTGCTGCAATAAAATCATCAACTGTTCTGATTGCCGCTGTGCGAGCCCCTGCCTTTGGCTTATATCTTCCGCCAGCTCTTCACGGTGCTGTGCATCGGCTAACGCGTGCGCCCCGTCGCGCTCAGCCTGTCGGGTTTGTGCCAGCAGGATCAGCGGCGCCGCGTAGGCCGCCTGTAAACTGAAGGCCAGATTAAGCAAAATAAAGGGATAAGGGTCAAACCGGGTCCATCCGATAATATTGATAAGGATCCAGACAACGACAATGACCGTTTGTGCCACCAAAAACGTTGGTGTACCAAAAAAACGTGCGAATGCTTCAGCTTTCAGGGCAAACCATTCATCACCAAACGTATGCGAGTAGCGGGATAAGGGTCGATGAAAGCGGAAAATATCCTTCTTATTCATAGGACACCTATAAGAGAAGCTGCGTTCCTGAAAGAGAAAAGCGTTTGTTCTGTATTAAGAATATAGCTAAAGGTACCGGGATCGGCCTGGCCATCCTTATGAAAGGACGTCGGTATTTTCAGGAAAACAGCGCGCCGTCAGGCGATCGGGATGGAACACGCTCTGGGCAAGCGGCGCCTCATTGGCCCTAAGACCAGATCGGATGGAATACGTGGCGGCGACAACAACGGTTCGGGACCCGCTTTGCAGATGATACAGCGGGTTCAGAACAGGGAGCACAGGGCTGCAGCGAGTACATCCCGTGAATTCCCTGCCCTTCACCAAGGGTGAGCGGGAAGTCTTACTTCCCGAACAGCAGCCGGGTATATTTTGTCGAAATCGCACCGCTGTGTTTACCATCCGCGCCATAATATCGGTCTTCACGGCACAGCTTTTCCTTAATATCGCAGAACGTGCCGCCGGCAAAGGTAAACGAAGTCGGGTCAAACTGCCCCTGTGAACTCAGTCGTTTCGCCGCTTCTTTGCCCAGATATTTCGCAGTCATGGCCTGAGAAACGCCGTCTGTCGCCGTGGCGCAGATATACTTATCGCACAGGACGTGTGCTTCCGGCGAGTGAAGGGAAACAGGTTGTTTCGCCCAGACGGGAATGGCTGCCGTCGCCAGCAGCAATGACAATAGGCATGGTTTCATGTTGATATGCACTGAATAATCCCGTTAAATATTTTATGTGTGTTTCGGATAATGCGCATTGCTCACGCTAAGCAATGTCAGACTATTTGAATATATTGTCGCTGTCTACATCAGATAATTCTGCAAGTCGGCAAACGGGCGGCTTATCTGATATAACCCTGCTCACGCATTCTTATTACAGCTTCATCACTCAGGCAGACCATACCCGTCGTCAGTAATTCAAATCCGTGACGCTGATAAAATCCGGTTTTATCCGGCACCGAATAAATAAAAATTTTCCCGTAGGGTAACAGCACATCACATATTGTCTGCATTAACTGACGGCCATAGCCCAGCCCTTGATAACGCGGATCTACGGCCACATCGGCCAGATAGCTACACCAGGTGAGATCGCTTATCGCTCTGGCTACCGCAACCAGCTGGCCGTTGTGGAAACCAAACCAGCAGAACGTACTGTGGCGAAAGGCCTGTTCAAGCAACGATATATCGCGTTGCCCCAGCCCGGAAGCCGCGATAAGTTCTGCCATTGCCCGCCAGTCAACCGAGTTAAGCCCCTCTTTACCTTGCAGCATCATCATTGTGGCATCCTTTAAAACCGCAGATATTAGCGATCGTTTATAGCAGGGAACGGCTGAAATTTATATGTGCGCTCAATATTCCTTCATGCGCCTGGTCAGGGCAGGATCAACGCTTGTGGCGCCTATTCTGGATACAGAGTAATAAGACTCAGCTCTAAGCCGCGGAAAATCTACGTAGCATGGCGATTTAAATAAGCAGGTTCACCATATTTATCACACATCCCCCTTCTCCTGCCGCGGATACCCTATCCGGATCTCCCTTCCCTCAGTCCGGTGGCCACATTTTTGGAAAATCCGTTGATGTAGAGAGTACGTTCCGGGGCAAAAACAGCGACCGGCGGAGGAGGACGATGAGCCAGATAGGCATACGCGGCATCTTCAATGATCACAAGGTCATGAGTACGGGCAATGTCGGCCAATATTTTACGTTGTCGTTGGCTCAGCACCCAGCCCAGCGGGTTATGTAACGTGGGCATGGTATACACGGCGCGCACATCTCGTGTCTGGCAAAGTTGCTTCAAGGCGGCGAAGTCCGGACCATCGGACAGCGAAGGTATGGCGATAAGTTCGAGATGGTAGAGCGCGGCCAGGGCTTTAAAGCCGGGATAGGTCAGCGCGTCAACGGCCACCACATCGCCTGGTCTGAGCAGGCCCATCACCGCGACAGCCAGTCCATGCTGGGCGCCGTTGACGATAATCACATTCTCCGCTGATGGCTGAAAGCGGTGCCCGGCAAGATGTCCGGCGATGATCTCGCGTTCGCTAAGCCGGCCGGCATGAGGCTGATAGCGTAAATGTGATTCAATATCACCGGCGGCGGCCACCCGTCGCAGAGCATCACGTAGCGCATCGCCCTGCCCAGGTAATGTCGGATAGTTAAAGTTCAAATCAAGGACATCGCTGGCCACCGCGTGCTGATCGACGCCGTGACCAGGCGGCAGCGCAATCTCTCTGACGAACGTTCCCCGCCCGGTCTCACCGCTGACCAGCCCCATCGCTTCCAGCTCTGCATAGACCCGCGTCGCCGTTGCCAGAGAAATATGCTCCTTTGCCGAAAGATCCCGATGAGTCGGCAAACGCGTCCCCGACGCGATGTCACCGCGGCGAATCGACGCCGCAAACCGATCGACGATGGCTTTATAGCGGGCTTTCATCCAATGTATCCATGACAATAATTTGATTGTATCAGATGCGTGAGATTACCATCGGCTCACCAGATGCTCAAGATAATGAGTGTTCCCGCAACGTGAGGTCATAGTGGTAAATTCTACAGCATATAAAACGGCACCGGGTTCAGCTTCCGGCTGGCTAAATGGTTTGCTCGGCGTTGTGATATTCAGCGGGTCTTTACCCGCCACGCGGGTCGCCGTGGTCGATATAGACCCGTTTTTCCTGACCTTCCTGCGGGCAACGATTGCCGGGGCGTTGGCGATGATACTCATTTTTGGCTACCGGGAAAAACGCCCGCGTGCGGACCAACTTTTACCGCTGCTTGTGGTATCGCTCGGCGTGGTCGTCGGTTTTCCTTTACTGACCGCAATGGCGCTGCAGCACGTGACGTCGGCGCATTCCATCGTCTTTTTAGGGCTGCTGCCGCTGGCCACGGCGATTTTCGGTGTGATTCGAGGCGGCGAACGACCAACACCCATTTTCTGGCTCTTCTCTGGGATGGGGAGTCTGCTGGTCATGGGATTTGCGTTATCCCAGAACGCCGCCGTTTCGCTGACCGGGGATCTGCTGATGCTGGCCGCGGTGATGGTCTGCGGTCTGGGATACGCTGAAGGGGCAAAACTGACTCGCGTGTTGGGCGGCTGGCAGGTTATCAGCTGGGCGCTGATTATTTCCCTGCCCTTTATGCTGACAGCATCCATTCTGACCCTGCCGGCCTCTTTTAGCCAGATCTCTGCTTCCGCCTGGCTGGCGCTGGGTTATGTTTCACTCTTCAGCATGCTGATCGGCTTTATATTCTGGTACAAAGGGCTGGCGGCCGGTGGGATTGCCGCCGTCGGCCAGCTACAGCTGTTACAGCCATTCCTTGGGCTGACGCTATCGGCTACGCTCCTGCATGAAGTTGTCAGCCCGCTGATGATCCTGATCACCCTGGGCGTGATCTTATGCGTGATCGGCTCGCGAAAATTTGCCAGGTAACCTGCGGCCGGGATGATAAATAATCGCCGGTGGCCAGTCGGAAACCAATCGGCAAAGAGAAATCACCAGGCTTCTGGTTCCCGCAGCATATGGACAATATTGCAGGGGTTCATGATCCATCCCCCCTTAAACCCTTCCGGCAAGGGCTCAACCGCATCGCAGCGCACGACGCCGTGCTGTTCGATATGCTTTTCCGCGGCGTGAAAATCGGGGGTGAACAGCTCCAGCCAGACTTCCGCCTGACTGAGGCCCGGCGCTTAATCGATCCACAGTCGGTTTGGGCCAAGGATGAAGCCGGTGGCAGGCGCTTTGTCCGTAATCTCCGGAAGCCTGAGCGTTTGTCGGTAGAAATCCAGCGTCTGTTGATACTGGTGCGGGGGAACCTTCATCGCAATATCAATTCCCCCCTTAATTTCAGTATTCATAAAGCTGACCTCGTTTCGCGGGATGAACATCGCCCGATTCTGCGCGCTTGTTGCCAGCGCCGGGAAAGTGGAATGAGTATAGCTTACCGACGGCGCCGGACTTTCCGCGCTACTCGCCTTTCACCACTCGCCGACGATGGCAATCCTGCGGCGCCAGCGTTTTACCTTCAGCAGAACGCACCTCCAGCGGCATAACCACCTGGTTCGATGCCTTATCCAGCAGTACCGAATGCACCTCTCCGCGTTCAAACATATAGCGCTCACCCCACTGCCGCATGGCCACCACGATAGGAAATGCGGCGCGACCGCGCTCGGTCAGCACGTACTCTTTATAAGCGCTCCCGTCTGAGGCCGGGCAGATCTCGAACACGCCCAGATTAACCAACTGTTTCAGGCGTGAGGCGAGAATGTTTTTTGCCAGGCCGAGATTCTTTTGGAATTCACTGAAGCGTCGGACATCGTCAAAGGCCTCACGAATAATCATCATGCACCAGCGTTCGCCGATTGCCTCCAGAGTCCTGGCGACAGGACATTCACCGTCGGTGAGTGATTGCTGCTTCGCCATACGGCCTCTCCTTCTTTCACTGGGCGAATTGTTCAGTCGCCAGAATAAACGCAAATAAAACTAGTTGCAAAAAAAAACTTCTACGTCTAATTATGAGTAATCTGGTTTTAAAAAGAAACCGCAATTGATACGGAAAAACACCATGAAGATGAAGCCAGGCCTGAAAGAAGAGACGGCGTTAACGTACTGCGTAGCAGAGTCGAACCGGGAAGAACAGCGGTTAACACCCTGGCTCACCTGCCTGTTTTCACTGACGGCGGCGCTGGCCGTCGCCAATGTCTATTTTGCCCAGCCTTTGCTTGAATCAATGGCAACAAGCCTCAGCGTACAGTCCGCGACGGTCGGGTTGGTGGTGACCCTGACGCAGATCGGCTATGCGGTCGGTCTGCTGTTTATTGTGCCGCTCGGCGATCTTGTGAATCGCAAATATCTGGTTATTACCCAGCTGTTGCTACTGGCGACCGCGCTGGCGGTCGCCGGGCTGTCACAACGCTGGTTTATGTTCCTCGGCGCCATGGCGCTTGTCGGGATGATGGCGGTCGTTGTGCAGATCGTGGTGGCCTGTACCGCCGCGCTGGCCGCCCCTGCCGGGCGCGGTAAAGCGGTAGGGATGGTCACCAGCGGCGTGGTGCTGGGGATTCTCCTCGCCCGCTTAACTTCAGGGGTGATTGCCGATTTTGCCGGATGGCGCGCGGTATATCTCAGCGCAGCCAGCCTGATGCTGTTGCTGGCCGCGGTGCTTGCTCAGGCGATGCCGGCCGTCAGAAAAACGCCCATGGCTGGAAACTATCTGGCGCTGATGACATCGGTTTTGCACCTGCTGATGACGGAACCGACGCTACGGGTCAGAGGCGTCTTTGCTCTGTTGATTTTCGCCGCCTTCAGCGTTTTGTGGACCGCCCTGGTCTTACCGCTCAGCGCTCAGGGACTTTCCCATACGCAGATCGGCTTATTTGGCCTGGCGGGCATCGCTGGCGCCCTGGCCGCGTCAAAGGCCGGACGCTGGGCCGATCGCGGGGCAGCGCAGCGCGTCACCGGCGTCTCTTTGGCATTACTGCTCTTTGCCTGGGCCCCGATCGCCAGGGCCGAAACCTCCCTGCCGCTGCTGGTCATCGGGGTCATCATTCTCGATTTCGCCGTACAGGCGGTTCATGTCACTAACCAGAGTCTGATCTTTGCCGCACGGCCCGACGCACAAAGTCGCCTGGTCGGGGCATATATGTGCTTTTACTCTGTCGGCAGCGCGCTGGGGGCCGTGGTGGCGACACAATGTTATGCGCACTGGGGCTGGAATGCGGTCTGTCTGGCCGGTGCGGGCATCAGCGCGGCGGCGCTGTTTTTCTGGCTGGGGTTACAGAAAAGATCGCCTGTCCGCTAGGTGTGCGACAGGGTGGCCAGGGCGAGATAGGCGGCGACGGTGCGACCCGGTTCGGTTGCACGGCCGATAATCACCAGATTCGCCGCCACTTCCGGTGCGTTAAGGTTACGATAGACCAGGCCCGGGATGTTAACCTGCTGCAGCGGCGCCGGAATTAGCGCCAGCCCGAGGCCCGCCGCGGCAATCGCCAGCACGCTCAGAGTACTGCCAGAACGATGGGCAACATGGAACTGGCTGCCCAGCATTTGCCCCAGCACAAGGTAAAGCTGTTCATGATTATCGTGAGTATCATGCAGAACCAGAGGCTCTCCGGCGAGCATCTCCACCGTCAAACAGGCGTGAGCGGCCAGCGGATGATCGTCTGCCAGCGCGACCATCATCTTCCAGCGCCCCGCCTGATATACCGTGATGCCGGGTGAATGGGTGGTACTATTATCGGGTGTGTAGCCAACATCTATCTGCCCGGCAAGAATCGCCGCCACCTGCTGCTGCGGGCCGATCTCCTCAATCGTCACCTCCGCATCCGGGTAGCGTTTTCTGAACTGCCGCAGATCGCTCATCATTTTACCGCTGAAGATTGCATTGCCGGCAAATCCGACCCTTACACGCCCCGTTTCGCCGCGAAGGGAGCGCGCCACGGCCAGACGGGTATGCTCGACCTGGTCTAACGTCCGCTGGGCCTCTGCTTGCAGCAGTTTCCCGGCATCGGTGAGCTCAACGCGGCGGCTGGTGCGAATAAACAGCGCCCCGCCCAATTCCGCTTCCAGCGCTTTGATCTGCATGCTGAGTGCGGGTTGAACAATATTCAGCCGTTCGGCCGCGCGTCCGAAGTGCCCTTCCTCCGCCACGGCCAGAAAATAGCGCAAATGACGTAACTCCATACACCCCCCATTCATCATTTAAAATGATTATTCAGTCAGATCTATCTATTTGAGTTTAACCCTGCCGTTCCGCAAACTGAAGGCCGTCAACTAACAGGAGCTGAAGCTATGAACAATCGCCAACAAGACCGCCAACAACTCAACGATCTGGTGAATGGCTGGATGCATCGCGACCTCGGTGAATGGGCCGCGCTACGTCAGCTGTTTCATCCTGATGGCACGATCGAAATTACGTGGTTTGAAGGGCTGGCGAGCGATTTTGTCGACGGTTCCATGCTGATGGGCGCATCTGACCTACGCACCAAACACCTCATCGGCACCCCCGTGATCACCTTCAATGCCAGCGGGAACAAGGCTATTCTTGAGACCAACGCCATGATCATCGCTGAAAACGTCAAACTCAATCTGGGCTGTGAATGCCATAACCGGTTCTACGATCTGGCAGAAAAAAGAGACGGCGTGTGGAAATTGTTTCACCGGCAGAGCATTTACGATATGGGTACCTTTACCTTCCCGCTCGGTCCGGTTGAAATTGACCCGTCGGTAGCGCTGGCTTACCCCCGCGAATACGCGGCTTTGGCCTATCTTCTGCAACAGAGTGGTTTTCCGCTGGGACGGATTTTTGCTACCCGCGGCAGCGAACTGGAAGCGAAGATGAAAGCCGATGCGAAAAGCTGGCTGTTGGCCTAAGCACACAATCAACAATCCAGGTTCGATTTTTAGCACAAATCCGTGATATGTATAAAAAAGTATTTTTATAACCTCATTGATTTCTCGGCTTATCACCCTGGCTGCAGCCCGTCCTTCGCCTCAGGCTTAAGCGGAGGCGGGATGGCACGCAAACCAGATGACGTAAGCCCCCTACTTCAACAATGCAAAGGATCTCAAGATGATGACGCAAAGGGAACGCCTCGCCAGTGGCTACCTGTACACCGATATGGATGAGGGGATGCCGGAAGAGCGGCTTCGGGGTAAGATGCTGGCGTATGAATTTAATCATACGTCCCCCGCAGAACCCGAGAAACGCGTGGCGTTGATCCGCCAGATGATGGGCCGCGTCGGGAATAACGTCTGGATTGAACCGCCGCTGCACGTGGCCTACGGCAGTCAAATTAGTATCGGCGATAACTTCTACGCAAATTTTAATCTGGTGGTTGTCGATGATGGCAAAGTGATTATCGGCAATAATGTCATGATTGCCCCTAACGTCACCATCTCGACGACCGGACACCCGATTGACCCCGCGGTTCGCATTACCGGTCAGCAGTTTTCACAGACCGTCACCCTGGAAGACAATGTCTGGATCGGCAGTGGCGCTATCATTAACCCTGGCGTGACCATTGGCCGTAACAGCGTGATAGGCGCCGGAAGCGTGGTAACAAAAGATATTCCCGCCAACGTGGTGGCCGCCGGCGTTCCCTGCCGGGTGCTCAGACCGATCGGCGAACAGGATCGCCGGAACGCGCTGGCAGGTTTGCCGGTGATGGATGCGGAGTAAACCACTGGCAATCGTCGAGGATTGATAACAGGAGCGAAAATGTCGCTTAATACGATGAGTGATGCCCGGGAAATTCTGCAATTCTGGTTTCATCAAATTCCGCCTGAACGCTGGTTTCGATCGGACGCGGGTTTTGATGAGCAGATTCGTCACCGTTTTTCTGATGTTCATCAGGCAGCCTTGCGCGGTGAGCTGGCCGAGTGGCGGGAGAGCAGCTCCGGTCGGCTGGCGGAAATCATCGTGCTCGATCAGTTTTCGCGCAATCTGTTTCGCAACAGCCCGCTTTCATTCGCTGCCGACGGTATGGCGCTGGCCCTGGCACAGGAATTGGTCAAACAACCTGACTTTGACCAACTTCCTGTTGAAAGACGCGATTTTGCCCTGCTGCCATTTATGCATTCGGAATCGCCGATAATTCATGCTGCTGCGCTCAGGCTCTATCAACGCTACGCGAGCACACGCTCACTCAGAGCAGAAACAGAGCACAAGCGGGTGATTGACCAGTTTGGCCGCTACCCGTATCGCAATCAGGCGCTCGGCAGAAGATCCACGCCGGAAGAGCGCCGCTGGCTTAATCAACAACGATAGCCCCGCCCGGACGACACACATTCATGGCGCTGGCGTTGTATGAACACTTACCCCACTGTATCCCCATCACGGCCATTCTGCGGTCTGAGTTTAACAAGCCAGATTATCGTTTTACAGGCAACCCATCTCGCTGGCTAAAGTCCCTTTCGTTGCTTTGATATGAGCCGAGACCTTCGCAGGCAGCGAGGACCAAATAGAAAGTTTTGGGTTTGTTTTACTCTCAATCAAGTCTACGGTGACCTGGTAATCGCAAAAATTAGCTGTTTTAGGCGTTGACTGATCCATCAGAAACGCTGCGTATTGTCCTTTATCAGGACTGACGCCAATAAAAATGATCTTCCAGTAGGCACTTGGAATTTCAACCGAAGGGTCCGCCGGTAAAGTGGCGATATGTCGTTCGAAAAGTGGTCCGGTGACTGAATAAACAGCCGTAACATCACTTCTGTTAGCCAGTTCTCGTTCTTTATCTTCTAACCTAACCCAGGCTCCCTGATTGAGGTCCGCCTTTTGTGGAGTAATATTCGACAGATAATTGAGTGATGGCCAGTCTGACGCGCCTCCTAACCCAGCCAACGGTGCCTGGTGTCCGCGGTCTACCCCAAGGAGCGTATTAGCATTTTGATAAGCATCCGGGGATAATGTATCAGCAGGTGGTAATGCGGGATCCCGCTTCCAGTCTCTCGGACGGCCGCTCGCCTGACTGGATTTTGTCATTTTATATGCCACCCAATTAGCAAACTTAGTATTGCTATTATTATTCAGGGTATAACTATCGCGAACTAATGTCTGATCACTGCCACCGCTCGGGCATCCAACTTCACAATTATCTGTTGTTACAGGAAATTGAGTCGAGGGTTGATAACTGGTAGTACAAGAAAATAATAAGAACACAAACCACAAGCATAAATATCTATAGTAAATACGCATCTTAACACCTCATAGCATTACGCTTGACCACGCCAATATTAAACGAAAGCGCTGCAATTTATTGCAGCGCTTTATTTAAAAAAACGTCATTCCAGACACAGGGCTTTTACTGTGCTGCCACTTTTAGCCGGCGTTTTCATATCATTCAACCACTGTTCCATGGTGGTTTTTTCTTGTTCCGCAAACAGATCTTTAACCCGTTCCCAGCTCGCACGGGAGAGACTATATAACGCCTGTTGCAATGAGTATTCAGACTTAAAGGAGATCACGCCTTTGCTTTGGGTCGACGAAATCTCAAATGTGCTGGCATATAGCGTGAAAATCACCTGGTCGTCGCCAGTTTGCAAAATGTTTTGCGTAAAGTTTGATGATTTCTGATCCTGGTTTGCATAGCTTAGCGCGGCTTTTGCTAACGAGGTTACGGAAGATTTAATCTTAGACTGGTCGCTTTGTGTAAGACCATCAAAAGCATCGACAAATGAGTTGATGAGCTCATCTGCGTTATGGCTTTGTTGTTTAATATTTTTTGTCTCTGCGCTTAGTAAACTCAGACACGGAACGTTGGCCACGTTCTGAGTAAACCTGGTGAAATAGACTTTATTCCCGGTACCATCAGGATCCAGCGCGTTATAACCTGATTGCACGCGACAGAGGTTTACAATGGTTTGCAGGCCATCAAACATTGTTTGCGGGGCTGACGATGTTGCATTAACAAGTTTACTTGCGTGAATATTACCATCAATATAATCCTGCGTCGCAGCGGCTATCGCAGGGTTCATAACAAGTATATCTTGTGAGTTAAACAAGAATATATGATCATGATTTACCGGGCTGGTAATGTAGTTAAACCAGGTCTGTGTTCTGTCTTTAATATCTTCCGAACTCATAGTTTATCTCCGAACAATATTAAACAGATGCAATCACTGTACCATTGCGAAGAGCAAAGCAAGTGATTGCCTTGTGGTTGATTACCTATTAAAAGACGATGATTTAACATCAAACTGGCAGTGTAAAAGAGAAACGAAAACGTGCATTGCTGGTTGCAATGATGATTGCGCCAGAATATCTGGCGGGCTGCAAATTTGATGTTTTACTAGCTTATATTCTGTCCGAATTTTATCCATCAAATATTCCATGCAATCTTCAAAATTATATGTCGAGGTTGCTTTAATGAGCGAAAAACAACGCGATGATTATTATGAAAATAATGTATGGAGCGGACAATAAACATTTGCACAGATGCGGATGGATATCTTAAAATATGTGTTTATTCGATCATTAAAACTGTGTGATTTTATTTTTAAGGATAAAATTCTTTATTTAAACGAAACGACAGAAAACCAAATTTTCAGATGAAAAAAATGACACGTGCCGGCCACCGTCAGCTTGAGTGCGGGGAACAAAAAAATGCGCCCACAGGCGCACCGCTAACGCTTTGCAGATCGATTCTTCCCTGACCGTTGGTGTCACCCGGACACCGGCAAAGACCCTAATCATGGCGCTCGAGCAGCAGTAACCCGCTAGCGGTAAAGCGCCATTGAGCTCAAACACCGCCCCGCCGGCTTAGCGATAGTGGTGCTTGTCTAAGCCAAATTTCTTCATTCGCAGGTAGAGCTTTTTACGCGGGATCTGCAAATACTCTGAGACATCGTTGATCCGGCCCTGATGGATGTTCAGGGCCTCAATAATGATCTGCCGTTCATAATCCTCAACCCGCTGGTCTAGTTGCATCGGTTCAACCTGATGCAGCAGCGGATTGGGGATCTCGGCCAGCGGCATCACCCCGACGGCAAACAGCCTGGCGGCATTTGCCAGTTCGCGCACGTTGTTCGGCCAGTGGCGATTGACCAGCTTTTTAGCCAGCGCCGTCGGCAGTTCAGGTACCGGATGATTCAGCCGTAAGCAGGCCTGCTGTAGGTAGTGCAGAAACAGGGGCTCGATATCGTCGAGACGCTGTGCCAGCGGCGGGCAAAACTGCTGGGTCATGGCAAAACAGTAATAGAGATCGGGAACAACCAGGTTGTTGCCCACCAGGGTAATCAGCGGCTGAAGCCCCGTGGCAACCAGTCGACACGGCGGTTCATCCTGCGCTTGCTGATGGGCCAGTACCAGCTGCTGCGCCTGGCTCAGAAATTCGATATTACGCAGAACCAATGTGCCGCCCTGCGCCTGCTCACACCACGCCTGCAGCGGTGTCTCCTGGCCTTGCAGGATATCGCCGAAAATTATCGGCCGATCGCCGCGCGTGCTGAGGCGATGCAGGTAGCATGCCGCCAGCGTTCGCCCCGTTCCCCGTTCGCCATGAAAATAGACCGCGACATCCGTTTCGGCCAGCTGCTGAAGCGTTTGTCGCATCTGAATCACCCACTCGCTGCGACCAATCAGGTTGTCTTCCAGCTGCTCTTTTTGCCACTGTCGCCGCATCACCTGCGACTGACGCTGGGCCAGCGCTTTATCGACCAGCTCTAACAGCTGTCCGGGATTAACCGGTTTTTGCAGAAAATCCCAGGCGCCTTGCTTTACCGCCTCAACCGCCATCGGGACATCGCCGTGGCCGGTAATTAATATCACCGGCAAATGCGGATCGTGTTTAAGCAGTATCTTCAGTAAATCGATACCGGAACAGTGCGGCATACACACATCGCTGAGCACAATGCCGGGCCACGCCTCGCTGACCAGATCCTGTACGCTTCGCGGATCGCCGCAGGCGTAAACCCGATGCCCGGCCTGGGTGAGCAGCTGAGTATAGGCATCGAGGACATCGCTATCATCGTCAATCAGCAATATGTTGTGGTGATCGGTCAGCATGACTTATTTCCGTAGCTAAAAATTGCAAAACAACACAGGCATGACGATCCAGCGTCGACGCCAGCCGTAGATGCCCTTCCATCTGTATCATTAACGATTCGCTGATCGACAGGCCGATACCCAGCCCCAGCTGCTTGCTGGTGACAAATGGCTTGAGGAGCGACCCCGCCAACGCCAGTGGCCAGCCGCCGCCATTATCCGCGATCATCACCGTCCAGCCTTCAGCCGTGCGCTCCCACGCCACGCTAATGCAGGGCGCCGTCTGGGCGGCATCCAGCGCATTGGTGAGCACATTTACCAGCACCTGCTGGATGCGCACCTCGTCACCGAGTACCCGTGGTTCATCAGGCGGCAGGTTCAGTACGCCGCACAGCGGTTTATGGCGCAACGCCAGCAGCTCCCAGGCGGCAACGAATGCCTGGCGCAGACTGACGGCGCGGGCGGGCGTATCCGCCTCCGCACGACGAGAGAACTGCCGCAGGTTGCGGATAATGGCGTCAATTCGGCCAATCAACCCTTCCGCCCTGACCAGGGTCTGGCTGGCGCTGGCCATCTGTTCATGCTTAATGGCGGTACGGGCGCTGTAGAGATACATCGACAGGGCGTTGAGCGGCTGATTGATTTCATGCGCCAGCGTTGTCATCGTCTGCCCGACAACCGCCAGCTTGGCCGCCTGAACCAGCTCATCCTGGGTCGTACGCAGATGGATATCGATCCTCTTGCGCTCAGCGATCTCCTGTTCCAGCAGCTGGCGTTGTTGATTAAGCTGTCCCAGGGTATGGCGCAGCAGTTTCCCGATGCGCCCCAGTTCATCTTCGCCATACACCGGAATAGCGGCGTTAACATCGCCCAGTCCGATACGCACCACCGCCTGATTCAGCTGGCTAAAGCGTTTAACCAGCCGCGAGCGGATAAAATAGTGGTTGAGCAAATATGCCAGCGCCAGCGCCAGCAGCGTGGCAATCAGAATCAGACTGCCGCTGAACCACATGGTATGTTCCAGGCGCTGATTGAACGCGCGCATTTTACCGTGGCTGTCGCTGAGCTGGGACTCCAGCTGGGCGCGAAAACGCGCCAGCGTACTCTCTTTGGCTTGCGTCACCTGCGCCAGCGCCTTTTGCGCTTCAATGTATTCCCGAATCGCGGCCGGCATTTTGTTTTCCGCGATGCCGGTGTCGAGCAGCTCATCGATGGTTTGCCGCAGGGTGATCGTGCTGGGATAGCCTTCCAGCAGATGCATATTGTCATCGGCGGTGTTTTTAAGGTAGGTCAGGTAGCGAATATGCCCTTCCACGTTACCGTCGCCCTCCGTGCTGGACTGCACCTCGCTGAGTCTGTCGCGCAGGTCGCTAATAATCTGGTTCTCAATGCGCGCCAGGGTGTAGACCTGCTGCTGTTCTCCCTGTACCGCCCGCAGATTGGCCTGCAGACGGTGAACGGCATGGCCCTGCTTCTCCTCCATCTGATCCAACAAGGCGCCCTGCTGCCAGCTGAAGTCCTGCACCAGGGAGTTCATCTCCGAGGTGAAGTCATCATGCAGCCAGTTAATACGCGCGGTGATTTCATTGACCTTTTCCCGTGCGATAAACATGTTGTAGAGCGAGCGATCGAGCCTGGCGAGCAGCTGCCGGCTGTCGCGAAGCGTCAGCTCAATTTGCTGGCGTTCCGGCCTATCAAGGCGCTGGCTTAACCTGTCGATGTCATCCAGATGTTGCAGGATCTGGTTACGTAATTGCAGGCGCGACGTGGTATTGGCCGCCAGTAAAAACTCATTAAGCTGATCGACCAGCGTATTCAGGCTATTTTCAATCAGGAACGAGGTCTGAATTCGCGGGAAATAGTCGTTGAGCGCATAGCGAATTTGCGAGCTCTGTTCGTGCCAGGAATAGAGGCTGACACCGCTGACGACGAGGGTCAGCAGCGCGCCGGTCAGGAACGCGCCGCGCAGACTGGCGCTGATAGTCAGATTTCTGATAAAGCCGGGCAACCTCATTTCAGGTTCTCCAGCTTGACGATTGCCTGCCGCTGTTGTTCCTGGAAAAAGAGCTGCCACTCCATCATGAGCTGTTCGGCCCGATCTTTATTATCCAGCTGTCGGAGATAATCCTCATCGCGACTCTGCTGCTCGCTGACCGGCATGGCGGTCAGCAACGCACGGACCTCCGGTAGCGGCGTCTTAAGCCGGGCTTCAGCATTGTGCAACGCCCGCCAGGCATCCTTTAGCTGCGACAGACGAAAGCTGATCGCGGTATCAAACAACTTTTGCACCAGACGCTGACGTTGCAGGATCAACTGATAATTGAGCGAGGGTTCGCTCAATAGCTGGCGCTGCCGCCGCGCGCGCGGCGTATTTCCCGGGTCGGGGATAATCGAGTATTTTCCGGTGTTGGTATCCGAGAGCGCCTGCTGGCCTTCCGGACTCAGCAAAAACTGAATAAAGCGCCGGGCATCCGCCGGGTACGGGTTATGACGAATCATCGCAACGTAGGTAGGTGATGCCGCCGAGTGCGGAAAATAGTGAAACGTCAGGTTGGGATCGTCGAGCAACAGATTGGCGTAGTTATCAATCACCGGGCCGACCGAACCTAAGCCGCTTTTGATTTTATCCGCCACGCCAAAACTGCGGCTGGAGATGGTGATCAGGTTTCCCGCCATGCTCAAAATAATTTCCCAACCGTGGTTCCAGCCCTCCTGTTGCAGCAGCGATTCCACCATCAGATGGTTAGTATCCGAACGCGAGGGGCTACTCATTAATAAGGTGCCCTGGTAGCGCGCCTGCATCAAATCGTCCCAGCTGCCGGGCAGCGGCAGATGGCGCTCGCTGAGATTACGCTGGTTAATGAGCAAACCAAAACCGGAGATGGCCACCGCGACCGCGGTACCGCGGATCGAAGCCGGTACCCGCTGCTGCGACTGGGCCGGCGCGTCCGGGTAGACAGCCAGCCGCTGATGTTCCTGCAGGTGCTGCAGCAGCATGGGTGAGGAAGTCAGCACCAGATCGATATTCTCGCCTCCGGCGCCGTCCAGCAGTTGTTCCAGTGAGGCGCTGGTGCGATTCAGGGTACGGATGATCACCGATTGCGGCTGAGTCTGCCAGCGGCTGATGATATAGGCGGTCGCATCAGGTGAGAACGTGGTGGCAATCACCAGTTCATTCTTTTTGGCCTCAGCGCTAAAGACCATCAGCAAACTGAGAAAGAGCGCAATACCCCATCCGCGCTGTCGTTTATTTGACCACTTCGTCATGAAATACCCTTCCCGCTGAAATGGTTTTGTGATCGTTTTCATAAAACAAGAACCTGAATAAATAATATCTCGCTGAGGTTTGTGACAAAAAAGTTCATTGCCCGGCGCTTTGCTTAAAGCCGGGAAAATATCCACACTCAGCTTAATCTCGCAGAATAATAAACAGCCTAGCACCGCTATTAAAATCATACTGTTAACAAGGTCAAACTAACAAGAATGCAGGCCCTTTGCGCCGTTGCACCATATGCCCCCGGCCCGCATGAGTATTTCACAAAATGAGTGATGCCAGAAAAATATATTTGGGTCAAAAAAAGAACATCTGGATTTATATTTGAGTCACTTTTGACTCAAATAGCCTGGATTGTATTGTCGCTTTGTTTTCACCACAATCGATAGCGTACTGAAAACCGCTTAATTGAATTATCCCGATATTCACCACCGCCAATAAAATACAGGTACGGTTATGCTTTCATTATTAAAACCCAAGGTCGCCTCGGCCACGATTCCTGCACAACAGATTGCCCCCACCTATAAACGCTATCGTATGCAGGCGCTACTGAGCGTCTTTCTCGGCTATCTCGCCTACTACATCGTGCGTAACAACTTCACGTTGTCGACCCCCTACCTCAAAGAGCAGCTTGACCTGAGCGCCACTCAAATTGGCATGCTCAGCAGCTGCATGTTGATCGCCTACGGTATCAGCAAAGGCGTGATGAGCAGCCTGGCGGATAAGGCCAGCCCGAAAGTCTTTATGGCCTGCGGACTGGTGATGTGCGCGGCGGTGAACGTCGGGCTGGGCTTCAGCAGCGCGTTCTGGATTTTCGTGGCGCTGGTAGTGATCAACGGGCTGTTTCAGGGCATGGGCGTTGGCCCCTCGTTTATCACCATCGCCAACTGGTTTCCACGCCGCGAACGCGGCCGGGTCGGCGCATTCTGGAACATTTCGCATAACGTTGGCGGCGGTATTGTCGCCCCCATCGTCGGAACCGCTTTTGCGCTACTCGGTACCGAACACTGGCAGACCGCCAGCTATATCGTTCCCGCCGCGGTTGCGGTGCTGTTTGCCGTTGTGGTGTTGATTCTGGGGAAAGGCTCCCCGCGCAGCGAAGGGCTACCGGCGCTCGACGAAATGCTCCCGGAAGAGAAAGTGTTGCTCAATACCGGCAAAGTGGAAAAAGCGCCGGAAAACATGAGCGCATGGCAGATCTTTTGTACCTACGTGCTGAAAAACAAGAACGCCTGGTACGTGTCGATGGTCGACGTGTTCGTCTATATGGTGCGCTTCGGGATGATCAGCTGGCTGCCTATCTATCTTCTGTCGGTGAAGCACTTCTCGAAAGAAGAGATGAGCGTCGCCTTTCTGTTTTTCGAATGGGCGGCTATTCCGTCGACGCTGCTGGCCGGCTGGCTGTCGGATAAGTTGTTTAAAGGTCGCCGCATGCCGCTGGCGATGATCTGCATGACGCTGATCTTCTTCTGCCTGATTGGCTACTGGAAAAGTGATTCGCTGTTTATGGTCACGGTGTTTGCCGCCATCGTCGGTTGCCTGATTTACGTCCCGCAATTTCTGGCCTCGGTACAGACCATGGAGATTGTGCCGAGCTTTGCGGTCGGTTCTGCCGTCGGTCTGCGCGGTTTTATGAGCTACATCTTCGGCGCGTCGCTGGGGACCAGTCTGTTCGGCGTGATGGTAGATAAGCTGGGCTGGCACGGCGGTTTCTATCTGCTGATGGGCGGCGTGGTGTGCTGCATCCTGTTTTGCTACCTGTCACACCGCGGCGCGCTGGAGCTGGAACGTAAGCGTCAGGAGGCGGCCAGCGCGCACGAGCTGTCGCTGGCACAGGCGTAAATTCGTCAGTATGAGATAAAGAATAGCCCCGGCGGCCACAGGCTGGCGCCGGGGTGGAGACCTGAGAACCTTTAGCGAAGCGCGGCAGCGTCACTGTGTTGACGGATAAACCGTGCGCGCCAGGGTTTCAGCAGCGCAATCGCCAGCGCGGCAGTAATAAAATCAAGCCCTATCGCACAGCTGAAGACCACCCCCCACCCTTGAGTATGCTGGTACAGCAGCGCCGCCAGCGGGCCGCCAAAAATCGATCCGATCCCTTGCGATATATACAACCAGCCGTAGTTAGAGCTCGCATATTCGCTGCCGAACGTGTCGGTCAACGTGGAGGGGAACAGTGAAAAGATCTCTCCCCAGCCGAAAAACACCACCCCGGACAACAGCACAAACAGCATCGGATCGTCCCGGCAGGCCAGCCACAGGGTCATCGCCACCCCTTCCAGCGCAAAGGCGATAAACATGGTGTTTTCGCGGCCATAGCGATCGGAGATAAATCCGAACAGCGGTCGCGTCAGGCCATTGGTAAAACGGTCGATAGTCAGCGCCAGCGGCAGCGCGGCCATGCCGAAAACCACCGCCTTACTGATACCGAAATCCTCAGCAAAGACGGCCATTTGCGACGTCACCATCAGTCCGGAGGTCGACATCATCGCCATCATGGCAAACATCAGCCAGAAAAGCGGTTGGCGCAGCATTTCGCGCGAAGTGAATTGCCGGGTACTTTGCGCAACGCTCCGACTGGCGGGCAACGCTCCGCTATCGGGCGGCAGCTTCAGCCCCTGACTGGCCAGCAATCCCACGGCGGCAAAGAGGATGCCAAAGACCGTCATGGTCTGTTCCAGTCCGTACTGGCCCAACGAAACGGAGACAGGAAAGGTGGTCATAATCGCCCCCATGCCATACCCTGCCGCGACGGCGCCAGCGGCAAATCCACGATGGCGGGGAAACCATCGCACCATTAAACCGACGACGCCGATATAGACAATACCGGTCCCCAGCCCGCCGAGGCCGCCATAGACGAGGTACAGCGCGGCCAGGCCGCTGACCTGAGCCGAGAGAACCCAGCTCAGCCCAGCCATGACCGTGCCGATAGAGATAAGCAGCCGAGGGCCAAAGCGCTCAACCAGCCGTCCCTGAAACGGCGAGAAAAACGTCTGCAGGATAATCAGCAGCGAAAAGGTAACCTGTAGTTCCGCTAACCCGACGCCCAGCTTTTCGGTCAACGGTCTGGTCAGCAACGTCCAGACATATTGCGGACTGGATATTGCAGCCATACAGATCAGGCCAAGTGAGAGTTGCGTCCATTTGCCATATCTGGCGACAACCAAAGGTTCTCTGAGAACGGTCATAATCAGCTCCAGTAATCCGTTAGCCACAAATCAACAATGACGGCCATGACGGTTATGGGTCCTTGAAACCCCGCCCCGTCCCCTGCGCATCCCAATACTTACAGTGCTAAGCATTAACCATGCCACGTTATTTATTTGTTATTTATCAATGTCTTCTTGAAGTCATCGGCCGCCGTATGTTCAGCCAGGCGTTGCGCTGCACCGCTGAAGGGCGGTTTTTGTTCGCCTGGTGTGCAGCTAGAAAGGGAGATTCGCTATAATTGTGTCGCCGCCGGGGATGTTCCGGGTTCAGGCAGGGAAAAGAGAAAGGAGTGAGATTGACTATTTCAGTTCGTCAGGCAACCCGTCATGACTGGCCAGCATTACAGCGGCTGTTTCTTTTATCGCGGTGTCATACGTTTACGTGGCTGAACGTCACCGATTTTCGCTTAACCGATCTGGAAAAGCAGACTGAAGGGGAAACGATCTGGCTGGCGCATGATCCTCAGGGAGAGCTGGCCGGTTTCATTGCCGTCTGGATGCCAGACCACTTTATTCACCATTTGCATGTCGCTCCCGCCCGTCAGGGATGCGGAGTGGGCAAAATGCTGCTGCAGGCATTACCCGGCTGGCAAGAACACGGCTATCGGCTGAAGTGCCTGACGCGCAATCACAAGGCGCTGGCGTTTTATGCCGCCAGCGGCTTTGTCACGCTTGGCGAAGGGAAAAGCGACGAGGGAACGTATCACCTGCTGGAACGCAAAGCGGCCTGGCCGCAACAGCAGGCGAAAAAAATGCGCCCGCAGGCGCATCGTTGACGCGGCGCGGATCTACTCTTCGCTGGCCGGGGATTTCACCCGTACGCCGGCAAAAACAATAATCATGGCGGTCAGCAGGAGTAAACCGCTGCCGGTAAAGACGCCGCTGGCGCCATTGAGGTCAAACACCGCCCCGCCGCCGGCCGCGCCGGCGCCAATCGCCAGCTGAATAGAGGCAACCAGCAGCCCGCCCGCGCTTTCCGCTTCATCCGGTACCGTCGTCGCCAGCCAGGTTGACCAGCCTACCGGCACCAGACCGAAAGCAAAGCCCCACATGGCGACCAGCAGTCCGTCGAGAAGCGCGATGTGGCCGAAGGTCACCATCATCAGCGCCAGCACGCTCATGGCCAGAGGAACCAGCGCCAGCGTCAAACGCAGGCTACGGCTCAGCAGATGCCCGGCAATAGAGGTCCCGATAAAGTTCGCCACCCCAAATCCCAGCAGAATCAGAGAGACCCCTTCGACGCTGGCCTGGGCGACGGTCTCCAGAAACGGCCGCAGATAGGTGAAAAAGGCAAAATGTCCGCTGAAGATTAAAATGGTCGCCAGCATCCCGCCAACCATGCCGGGACGACGCAGAACCTTAAACAGCGTAGCAAAGCTGCCGACGCTTTCCGGGCGCATTGAGGGCAGTACCCACAGTTGCCACAGCAGCGCCAGAACGCTCGGGACGGTACAGAGAATAAAGACGCTGCGCCAGCCGATCAGGCCGCCAAGATAGCTGCCCAGCGGCGCCGCTACCACGGTCGCTATCGACACGGCGGAGAAGATCACCGCCAGCGCTTTCGGCACGAACGCGGCAGGCACCAGACGCATCGCCGTGGCGGTCGACATCGACCAGAATCCGCCGATCGCTATCCCCAGCAGCAGGCGTCCCAGCAGCAGAAACTCGAGCGAGGTGGCGAAAGCCACCATCAGGCTGGAGACGATCTGCAGGACAGAAATGAACATCAGTACCCAGCGGCGGTCGATATTTTTAGTGGCGGGGGTGATCAGCAATCCGGTCGCCAGCGCCACCAGAGCCGTCGCGGTCACCGCCTGCCCCGCCATCCCTTCGCTGACCCCAAGGCTGGCTGCCATCGGTGTTAACAGGCTGGCGGGAAGAAACTCTGCAACAATCAGGCCGAAAACGCCCAATGCCAGTGCATACACGGCGCGCCATGCGGGCCTGGCGGTGGCCAGCCTCTCTTCAGTTGCAATGCAGGAACTCATAAACATCTCTCCAGAACAATTAACATTTCGTTAAGGTTAGGAGGTTCCGTCAGGACGATCTATGATAAATACTCTGTGATTATTGATAATTCGTCCGGGAATGATGTTATGACTCAGCAAGCCCTCGATCTCACCAGCGAACTACTGCGCGGCATGCGCCTTTCCGGCGTCAACTATCGGCGCATCGAAACCTCCCGTCCTTTCGGCGTCGAGTTCGGCTTTGTACCCGGTAAAGCGCAGTTTCACTTTATCAGCCGGGGACCGGTACTGCTGCGCATGGTCAGCGGTCAGCGCTTAATGTTGCAAAGCGGCGATGCGCTGTTTATTCCCAACGGCGATGGCCACGTGCTGCTCTCTGATGACCAGGCATCGGTAGTCAACGTCTCCAGACTTCCCAGCGAACCGGTTTGTGACTCGGTAAGCTGTGTCAAAAACGCGTGCGACGACGCGGAAAGCGGCAGCGCCATTATCTTCAGCGCTTGTATGGACTTTGAGCTGGGCGGCATGCAGCCTCTGGTTAAAGCGATGCCCGAAGTGATGCTGGTCAGCAGCCTTCTGACCAGCCGCCCGGAAATCCAGCCGATGCTGGCGGCCATGGAACGCGAAAGCCTCACTCGACAGGCGGGCTATGCCGGTATTCTGGCGCGACTTGCCGATGTGGTGGCGGCGCTGATTGTTCGCGGCTGGGTGGCGTGCGGTTGCGGTAACGCAAACGGCTGGGTACAGGTCCTGCGCGATCCCAAACTTGCCAGAGCTATCTACGCGATGCATCAGCAGCCTGGCGTCAACTGGAAAGTCGAAGAGCTTGCGCGCGAAGCCGGGACCTCACGTTCCGTTTTTGCGGAACGTTTCCTCGCCGCCACCGGTACCACACCCGCGCGTTATCTCACGGAACTGCGGATGCGTCTGGCCGTGCAGTATATTTCGGATGAAGGTCAGACGCTGGAAAAGGTCGCCTTCCGCCTGGGATACAGTTCGTTAGCCGCCTTCAGCCGGGCCTTTAAGCGCATCACCGGCAAGGCGCCAGGGGCGCTCCGTGGCGAGACGGTGCTGTAACGCTTCGCGCTTACGCCCTACTCTTTTTTATTCTGCCAGTTCGCCCACGGGCTTTCCGCCGACAGCGGCGTCGCGGTGGAGGTTGAATCGCCGAGAGAGTCGATATAAAGGTCTTCAACCTCTTTACGCGCCCACGGCGTTCGACGTAAAAATTTGAGGCTCGATTTGATGCTCGGGTCGCTCTTAAAACAGTTGATATTGATCCGTTTTGCCAGCTCGGCCCAGCCATACTTCGCCACCAGGGCGTTCAGTAAAGCCTCAAGGGTGATGCCATGAAGAGGATCTTTAGAAGGCTGCATTGCGATGTTGAATCCTGAATATCTGATAAATGTCGCACACCATACTGGCTACACCGCCCCTGCGCAAGGCAGAAAGCAGGTTCGCGACGTCTTTATCCATTATTCGCAAAAGCACAGAACCCCGCCCGGTCATAAATTAGAAAAGAAGGTTATTGGTTGATTATTTTCCGTTGAGGCAAGCTGTGTTCACCCCACAGAATGAGGAAATCACCATGCGCTGTTGTTGTCCCCGAACCCTGAATATGAATAAACGCAACTCCCTGAATGCCGTCTTCGGAGCACACAATGAACGCAACGACTTTGCCGATTCTCGATCTTGCTCGCTACGCCGATCCTGCTGAAAAAACGGCTTTTCTGGCCGACCTTCGCCATGCGGCCCGCGAGATCGGCTTCTTTTATCTGATCAATCATGGCGTCGACGATGCCCTGCAAAAAGCTGTCCAGCAGCAATCCCGCCGCTTTTTTGCCCTGCCTGATGAGCAAAAACAGCCGGTTGCGATGATTCATTCCCCACACTTTCGCGGCTATAACCGCGCCGCATCCGAGCTGACCCGCGGACAGCCAGACTGGCGAGAACAGTTTGATATTGGCGCCGAGCGTCCGGCGCTGCGTCTGGATGACGATGCGCCGCGCTGGCAGCGTCTGCAGGGGCCTAACCTGTGGCCGGAAGCGCTACCGACGTTGAAACCCACGCTGCTCAGCTGGCAGCGCGCCATGACCGAGGTCGGCACAACCCTGTTGCGCGCCTTTGCTGAAGCGCTGGCGCTACCTGATGACGCCTTTGAGACCTTGTATGGCAATAAACCCAACGAGCATATCAAACTGATCCGCTATCCCGGTCAGCATGAGACGCAAAGCCACCAGGGCGTCGGCGCGCATAAAGACTCCGGGTTCCTCAGCTTCCTGCTTCAGGATGAGCAAAAGGGTCTGCAGGTAGAAGTTGCCCCCGGGCAATGGATCGATGCGACTCCGCTGGCCGGCAGTTTTGTCGTCAATATTGGCGAACTGCTGGAGCTGGCCACCAATGGCTACCTGCGTGCCACCGTCCATCGGGTGGTGTCTCCGCCGGTACACCAGGAGCGTCTCTCTATCGCATTTTTCCTCGGTGCGCAGCTGGATGCCACCGTTCCGGTCTTCACCCTGCCGCCGGAACTGGCGCAGGAAGCGCTCGGACCGGACAGCGATCCGCAAAACCCGCTGCTGCGCGAAGTGGGCTGGAATTACCTGAAGGGCCGCCTGCGCTCACACCCGGATGTGGCTGAACGCTACTACCAGGATGTGTTTCGCGAACCGGCCGGGCAACCAATCGTTTAAAGATAACAATAAAGGAAAACACCATGAAAATTGCCGCTTTTAAACTGGCAGGGGTTGCTCTGTCTCTCTCTTTCGCCTGGACATCAGCGCAGGCCGCCGCCTTACGCGTAGCGGCTGACCCGGTTCCGCATGCGGAGATCCTTAACTACATCAAGAAAATCGATCCGAGCCTGGATTTGAAGGTGGTCGAACTGACCAGCGGCGTAAATGCCAATGAACTGCTGGCAAACGGCGACGTGGATGCAAACTATTTCCAGCACGTACCCTATTTGAAGGATCAGGAAAAGGCGCTGGGCAAGACCTTCGCCGTCGCCGCCACGGTTCATATTGAGCCTTTGGGTATCTATTCGCGCAAGCACAAAGACTTTGCTTCACTGCCGGAAAATGCCACCGTCGCCGTGCCCAATAACACCACCAACCTGAGCCGTGCCCTGTTCCTGTTGCAAAGCCAGGGACTGATCAAACTGGCCTCCTCCTTCACCGACCCGGCCACGACGCTGGCGACGCCCAAAGATATTGTGGAAAACCCGAAGCATCTGAAGATTCTCGAAATTGAATCGCCGCAGATCCCGCGCTCTCTGGACGATGTCGATCTGGCCGTGATCAACGGTAACTATGCGCTGGAAGCCGGGCTGACGCCGGCAAAAGACGCGCTTGGCCTTGAGAGCGCCAGCCATAACCCTTACGCCAACATTCTGGTCACCAATCCCTCCCTGGCAAGCGATCCGCGCATCAAACAGCTGGCGAAAGACCTGACTTCGCCGCAGGTGGCTGAATTTATCCGTCAACGCTATAACGGCTCGGTTATTCCGGTTATCCCGAAATCATGATTGAAGCGATCGGGCTGAGTAAAACCTACGCCGGAACAGGCCGACCGGCGCTGAACAATGTGTCGCTGCAGGTCCCGAAGGGCGCGATTTACGGCATCCTCGGACGCAGCGGCGCGGGAAAAAGTACGCTGATCCGCTGTCTGAATCTGCTGGAGCGGCCCACATCGGGCCGCATTATTGTGAACGGACAGGATATTACGCAGATGGATAAAGCCGCGCTGCGCGCTTATCGCCTGCGTACCGGGATGATCTTTCAACATTTTAACCTGCTGCACGCACGTAACGTCGCCGACAATATCGCTGTGCCGTTGGAAATTGCCGGCATGACCAAAACGGCGCGTCAGATGCGAGTCGCGGAGTTGCTTGAGCTGGTCGGGCTTAGCGATAAAGCCCACGCGTTCCCTTCCCAGCTATCGGGCGGGCAAAAACAGCGCGTGGGTATTGCAAGAGCGCTGGCGTCAAGGCCGGACGTCCTGCTGTGCGACGAGGCGACCAGCGCCCTGGATCCCGAGACCACCGCCTCGGTGCTGGCATTGCTCGCAGATATTAATCAGCGTCTGAATCTGACGATTGTGCTGATCACCCATGAACTGGAGGTGGTCAAAACCCTGTGCGACCACGCCGCGCTGCTGGAAAATGGCGAAATCGTCGAAAGCGGCAGTATCGCCGAACTGCTGGTGGCGCCGTGGTCGAAGCTGCGTCAGTCATTGCTGCACGATCCGCAGTCGGAACGCGATTTTCTTGCTCGTCATGGTTATCAGCGGAGGCCATTATGCACAGTCGCATGAGCTGGGATGACCTTTGGCCGCTGCTGTGGGACGGGACGCTGGAGACGGTGTATATGGTGGGGCTGGCGGCGGTATTTACCGTTCTGCTCGGCCTTCCTGTTGGCGTGGTGCTGTTTATTTCGCGTAAAAACGGGTTGCTGCCGATGCCGAAACTCAACGCGCTGCTGGGGGCAGTGATTAACTTTGGTCGCTCGCTGCCGTTTATCGTGCTGCTGATCGCCCTGATCCCGTTTACCCGGCTGATTATCGGTACGACGCTCGGGAGCACGGCGGCGGTGGTGCCGGTAACGATTGGCGCCTTCCCTTTTTTCGCCCGGCTGACGGAAAACGCGCTCGATGAAGTGGATTACGGACGTATTGAAGCCATTTTGTCGATGGGCGGCACGGTCTGGCATGTAATTTTTAAATCGCTACTGCCGGAAGCATTGCCAACCCTGCTGGCTGGCGTCACGCTGACTATCGTGATGTTGATTGGCTTCTCGTCAATGGCCGGCGTGATCGGCGGCGGCGGGCTGGGCGATTTGGCGATTCGCTATGGCTATCAGCGCTTTAATAATGAAGTGATGGTCGGCACGGTGCTGATTCTGGTGGCCCTGGTGCAGGGCGTGCAGATGGCGGGCGACAGCCTGGTCCGCCGACTGGCCCACCGTCGTTAAACATCAGCCGTCGCGGCAGGTCGCCATCACCGCCGCGACGGCTGAGTGGAAAATCCGCCCTCCCGGATCAGCGTTTGCATCAGCTCCGCTGCCGGCAACGCCCGGATCATCCCGACCCCCTGTCCTGCCCAATGTGCCCCAAATCCCCATTCGCCCTGCGCTTTCGCCGCTGCCGCCAGCGCTTTTCCCGCGTCGTAGGCTAGCGGGTAGTCCGGGGGCATAACGTCGGGATTGCGTCGGCCGGTTTCACAAAATGCATTGTCAATGCAGCGCGCCGGGCGACCGGAAATCGCCGCAGTCATCACGGTTTCTGGCGTTGGTTCACCGCTCAGCGCCTGGCGATATCCGGCGTCGGTAGCCGATTCCGGGCAGAGCAGGAACGCGGTCCCCAGCTGAACCCCTTCTGCGCCCAGATGCATCATGCTGCGGATCCCGGCACCGTCCATGATCCCCCCGGCGGCAATAACCGGTATCGACACCGTCCGCTTTAGCGCCTGGACCAGCGTCAAGGTACTCATTTGCCGATCGTCGCCGCGAGGATCGAAGATCCCGCGATGACCTCCGGCCTCATACCCCTGCGCAATCACCACATCGACGCCCTGGGCGACGACCCGCTGTGCCTCGTCTACGCTGGTGGCGCTGGCCATGATCAGCACACCTTTTTCCTTCAGCCGGCGAATGAGTGTCTTATCCGCCACGCCAAAGTGGAAACTGACCACCTCTGGCGCCAGGTCAAGTAGCAGCTCGGCCATGGGCTGATTCACAAGGAAACTTTGATAGATTTCCGTCAGCGTCTCGGGCGGTTGCGCGCCGAAACGAGCGAATAGCGGACGCAACAGCGCGGTCCACCTTGCTTCCGTGTGCGGGTCCCGGCGCGCCGGCGCATGGCAAAACAGATTGACATTGACGGGCTGCGTGGTCAGATGACGAGTACGCGCAATCAGCGCTTCGGCCTGGAAAACGGTCGCGGCCCCCAGCCCCAGCGAGCCGAGCCCGCCGCTGTTACTCACCGCGGCAGCCAGCTCTGGGGTTGAGACCCCGGCCATCGGCGCCTGTATGATGGGATAGGCAATATCCAGTCTCTGCGTAAAGCGGTTGCTCATGGTCACCCTGTTTGAATGTGTGATGCTGAATGCTTAACATCTCTTTTTGAGATGTTAAGATCAATATCATTTCCATATTTAGAAGAAAAATATGAACCACGCCACGTTACTGATCTTTAAAATTGTCGCGGAAGAGCAAAGCATTACCCGGGCAGCCAAGAAGCTGGGCCGTGTGCAATCAAACATCACCACGCGCATCCAGCAGCTGGAAGAAGAGCTTGATGTCGAGCTGTTCGTGCGGGGCAATAAAAAAATGGTGCTCTCCTCTGCCGGCAAGCAGTTCCTCGATTATGCGCTAAGAATACTGAGCCTTGGCGAAGAGGCGAAACAGGCGCTGCACCCGACAAACCCCGCCGGGCGCCTGCGCCTGGGGGCGATGGAAGCGACAGCCGCGAGCCGGCTTATTCACCTCCTTCCACGGTTCCGCGCCATCTGTCCGCAGGTCGAACTGACGTTGCACACCCAGCCTACGCAGCAGTTGACCGATCTGGTACAGCGTGCCGCCCTCGACTGCGCGCTGGTGAGTCTGCCGGTTACCGCCGAAGGTGAGCTTGTCCGCCCGACGGACATCGACGCGATCCCCGTTTTTGACGAGCAGCTGATGCTGGTGAGTCCAGAGGGGCCGGCTGATATCAGACTTGCCGCTTTTCCCAGGGGCTGCAGCTATCGGGCGATCGCGGAAGCGTTTTTCGCCTCCGATGCGCATGTCGAGATTCAGGATGTGGGGTCGTACCACGCCATGATCGCCTGCATTGCGTCCGGTGGTTATCGCGGTATCCTGCCGCAAAGCGTAATAGATATCCTGCCCCTGCCAGACAACTGCCAGATTCAGCCGCTTAAGCAGGTACAGACTCAGCTCATCTGGCGCCGGGAATCTATGTCCCCTGCGCTCAGTGAAATGCGGCAACTGCTGACGGCGGGCATCCAATTTTAAGGATGCGCGCGCGCTGACCTGACCGCAACCAGCCCTGCCGCCAGACACAGAGACGCTGCCGCCGCAAGCAATGAGGGATTAAACGATCCCGTCAGGTTATGCAGCGTCCCGGCGACAAATGGCCCGATAATCTGTCCGATACCATAAGTGGCCGTCATCGCCGCGATCATATTGAATTTTACCCGCTGATTCAGCCTTCTGGCTTCCGGGAGCGCAATGGTAACGGTGCCCATAAAGGTAAAACCGACCAGCAGCGCGCTGAGCAGGCAAGCGAGGAGCGTCTGGCTGAGAGCCGGCAGTACCACGCCCGCCGCCTGTATCAGCAGATTGGCGGTCAGCGCCCGGCGGAAGCCCAGTTTGATCACCAGTTTGTGCCAGATAAAGCATGAAGGGACCGCCGCGAGACCAAACAGCGCCCAGAGTTGCACGGGATCGATCTGCGCCAGCGAAGCGGATAAAAACAGCGGCAGGTAGGTCGCGGTAATGATGTAACCAAAGCCAGAAAAACCATATATCGCCAGCAATCGCCAGGCATCGGCGGTTTGTCCATCCGTCGCTGTTAAAGCCGGCGACTGCGGCGGCCAGGTCTGCACCTCATGGGCCGGCGTCAGCAGCAGGCGCACGACCAGTAAAAAGAGGATCGTCGCGCTCGCGGCGCAGATAAGCCAGATTTGTGGGCTGGAGAGCGCCGCATGTTTCGCCAGCGAAATACCTTCGGCGGATAAAAAGATCCCCATTCCAACGCCGGAAAAGAGTACCGGCGCACCGTGATGGTGTTGCATATGCTGGAGCAGCCATAGCGAGGCGGCGATCATCGTCACCGCACTCAGCACCCCCGCCAGTCCGCGGATAAGTATGATCCCCGAGGGCGAACTCACCCACGCCAGTAGCGCCAGGCACACTAACGTGCATGCCACCGAAGCGAGAGTCAGGCGGGTGCTGTCAGCCGGTCGGGCTTTCGACAGCAGCAGCGCCCCGATCAGATAACCCGCGTAGTTGACCGACGCTGCCAGATTCCCCTGCTGCAGCGATAGAATCTGCTCATTCAGCATTACCGGGAGAATTCCGGTATAGGCAAAACGCCCGTATCCCATGCCGATAATCAGCACCACTGCACCGGCCAGCGCCAGCCACAAAGCCTGACGTTCCGGCCGCTGTTTCGTCCTGTTCACTCGCTACCTCGCCGCTGAAAATCTCAATAAGAGAATGACGTTTCTACTGTTCTCTTGGTGTCGTGGTAATAAACAGGCCGACCAGCAGAAAACGCGGAGCGCAGGCCGACCACTGCTGCCAGTGTAGAGGAGCCCGATGAAGATGCTTCGCTGAACAACGAAGTGTGGTGGTCAATGCGACGGATAAATAATGCGGGGGGCTTGCAGCCCCCGTAACGGTTAGCGGTAACTGAGCGCCAGTCTGGCCGCAAAGAGCATAAATACCCCCATTTTCGGATTTAATACGTTCCCGAGCACTCCTTTTAAAAACCAGTTGCTGGTAGAAGGCGCGGTAGACTGGCGCGTATCGAAGGCCTGACGTGGACGAAGCAGAAGCTGAAAGCCTGGCCAGCATAAGTAGGCTGCCCCACACCATTTCAGGATGTTGGTCACGAGCCGCATCGTGCTTCAGCGCACCAGGCGGTTCCACTCCTCCCGGGTGATTTCCCACAATTCTGCATCCAGCATGCCCGCGGTAAACTGCTGTTTCTCTACGCGAATCAGGCGCATGCCGCTGTTCATCGATATTTTCCTCGATCCATCGTTGTCGCGGGCTTTAGGCGCGCGCAGCACCTCCCGATGGAGAGTGTTAAACCAGAAATCGGTCACACAGCGGCAGGCTTCGGTCATTAACCCCTGACGCTGCCAGGCCGGATCCAGCCAGAAGCCGCGATTGTTATCCGCCTGGTCGGAGAGCGTAATCAGGCCGATAAGCTGCTCCGGGTCGGCCTGGCGGCGAATCGTCCAGAACCAGCCGCTCCCCTTTTCGGCAGCCGGTAAGGCAATCGTGTTCACATAGCGAGACGCGCCGTCGTCCGGGAACGGCCACGGAAAACTGGCCGCCAGATGGCGCACGATTTCCCATTGCGGAAACACCGCCTGAATCTGCGGCGCGTCGTCTTTGACCAGCGGGACCAGCCGCAGCCTGTCGGTGGTTAAGAGTGGCGCTTTCACGGAGCCTCCTCGCGGAGCCATGGCGTAATTGTGACGCCCGTCAGCAGCCCTTCCGGGCTGAGCAGTCGGGTGACGGTCTGACCCCATGGTTCTTCCCGGTTGGCTATCAGCAGTTGGTATCCTTTGGCCATCAGTACGTCGGTGGCGGCCTGAATATCGCGCACTTCAAATTCAATCCACGCCTGGGGAACGGGCAGATCTGCCGGCCACTCTTCACTGCCAAAGCAGGAGAACGCCGCCTGGGCCAGCGGCCAGAGGGCAAAATGTTTCACTCCCGCCAGCGCATCCTGCTCGGTCAGCAGATAGTCATCGTTACCCGCCATCCGTTTCAACGGTAAACCTAACATCTCGCCATAAAAGGCATGGCTCAGCGCGGTGTTTTGCGTGATGGGGCCAAATCCCGCGACAAACAGCACGGCGATATCGGTGAAATCTTTTGTCATCTTCCCTCCTGACGGTGAACACAGAATAGAGCCAGTAGAAAATTTATACATTGAATACGCAGACTTGCACAGATTCGTCTTGTCCCAACGCTAATTTTGGTGGGTTTGGCTAAAACAGCGGAAAAACGCATCCTGTGCTCGTCCGAATGACCGGGTCTGCGCTATGCTGCTCACACCTTCGTTTGAAATACCATGATGTTATGACCTCTTCAGTCAGTAATACTCAGCTTAATCTGCGCATTATCTCGATCGTCGTTTTCACCTGTATCTGCTATCTCTCCATCGGCCTGCCGCTTGCCGTGTTGCCGGGATATATCCATTACCAGCTGGGATACAGTACGCTCATTGCCGGTGTTGTTATCAGCCTGCAGTACATTTCGACGCTGTTCAGTCGGCCGCACGCCGGACGCTATACGGATATCTGGGGGCCGAAAAAGGTCGTCAGTCTTGGGATCGTCTGCTGCCTGTTGAGCGGTCTGTTCACACTGGTTGCTGTGGCGCTGCAATCGGTGCCGGTGCTGGCGATTAGCGCTTTGTTGATTGGGCGTATTTTCCTCGGCGTCGGTGAAAGCTTTACCGCGACGGGAGCAACGCTGTGGGGAATTAAAACCGTGGGGGCGATCCATACTTCGCGAGTGATTTCGTGGAATGGCGTGGCCACCTATGTGGCGATGGCGGTAGGCGCGCCACTCGGCGTGATGCTCAACAGCGTCTTTGGTATCAGCGGTTTTGCCGCGGTGGTCGTTCTGGTGGCGGTGATTGGCCTGCTCTTTGCCCGTACGCGCCAGGATGTCAGCGTCACCGCCGGTATCCGGGCGCCGTTCCACGTGGTGGTGCGCAAGATCTGGCCTTATGGCCTGGGCCTGGCCCTGGGAACCGTCGGATTCGGGGTCATCGCGACCTTCATCACGCTCTACTTTTCCGCGCATCGCTGGCAAGGCGCGGCATTTACCCTCTCCCTGTTCAGCGCCGGGTTTATCTGTGTTCGCCTGGTCGCAGGCAATGTAATTACCCGCTATGGCGGCGTCCGCGTCTCTCTGGTCTGCTTCGTGGTCGAGTGTCTCGGGCTGATGATTATCTGGCTCGCGCCTTCCGCATGGATAGCCGGCCTCGGCGCACTGCTGACCGGCAGCGGTTTCTCTTTGGTTTTCCCGGCGCTGGGCGTGGAGGCGGTCAGACAGGTTGAAGAACAAAACCAGGGGACGGCGCTGGGGACCTATTCGGCCTTTCTCGATTTAGCGCTGGGTTTGACCGGTCCGCTGGCTGGCTGGGTCGCCGGCTATTATGCACTGGATACAATTTATCTGCTGGCCGCGGTGGTCGTCGTGCTGGCATTCCTGCTGGTTTTTCGTGTCCACCTGCAGCAACGCGCCGCTTTGCGCCACGTATGAGCGACGGTCTCCGGTAGCCGCAGGTTACCGGAGCCGGTAAAAAACTAATCAATAATTGACTGTGATTCCGCATCCGTGCCAACATCCTTGTCACGTCTGGTTACAGGCGCACTGACGTGGCGGGTGGCATAACAGAGATCGCGTAATTAAAGATCCGGCCCGTGACGTAACCCAATCCGAATCACTGACCACGACGGTGAGTTCTTGAGCCTGGCGGGAAATACGCAAATGCATCAAAGCTTTAATCAGCGCGTTCATTTCTATTACTGCATCTTAGTCGCGCTGAAAATTCATGGAAAATCAAAAAAATCGGGTGGAATCAGAGGAAAGAACAATTTCCTGCTGAAATGGCTGCGTAAAGCTCAGGACAACAATATCTTCCATCCGGATATCACCAGCGAAATCGAATGGCTGCGCGGTAAAATTATTCAGGCCGGGTATGACACCGATCTGGAGCCGATGCTGGACTTCGTCTATGCCACGGCGAAACGCGCCGAAGCGCTCAAGGAGAGCGATTAACCGCCCGCACATTGCACATTACACATGCCGGGCTCCCCGGCATAGCCCACGTGTAAACGCTGAGGCACGTGCGGCGTACCGCTCGTGCGTGACATTGTCACAAAAAGGGTGACAATTCCTTCATCGCGAGCAAAAGACGTTTTATCTGATGGCATTGCCCTCTATGCTGATGAACGCGTATATCTTACCCGGAGTCACCCATGGCCGACTGGAATCCTTCCCTGTATCTGAAATTTGGCGCTGAACGTACGCGCCCCGCCGCTGAATTAGTCGCCCGTATTGCACAGCATCCCGTCACATTCGCTGTCGATCTGGGCTGCGGTCCTGGTAACAGCACCGCTTTGCTGCATCATGCCTGGCCGGAAGCGACCCTTGTCGGCGTCGACAGCTCACCGGCGATGCTCGATGACGCCGCCCGGGCGCTGCCGACCTGCCGGTTCGTCGCCGCCGATATTCGCCAGTATCAACCCGAACGCCCCGCGGATCTTCTCTATGCGAACGCATCGCTGCAGTGGCTGACGGATCATGAAACCCTGTTTCCGCACCTCGTTAATCAGCTGGCGGATAACGGCTTGCTGGCGGTACAAATGCCGGACAACTGGCAGGAACCCTCCCACACGCTTATGCGTCAGGTGGCGCAGGAGATGGGATTCCCGGAGAGCGGACGTCATCCGCTGCCGGGTGCGCAGGCGTATTACGATATTCTCACCGCCTGCGGTTGCGAGGTGGATATCTGGCGAACAACATATTACCACCCGCTGGAGTCGCACCAGGCGATTATCGACTGGCTGCAATCCACGGGGCTTCGCCCCTACCTGCAACCGCTCGATGCCGGGCAGCAGGAGGGATTCCTCGAACGCTATCTGGCGCTGTTGCAGCAACACTATCCGCTACAGCGTAACGGAAAGGTCCTGCTGCTGTTCCCACGACTGTTTATCGTCGCGCAGCGCAAACCTCGCCTCTGATGACAGAGACGTCCGGCGAGATAGCCACGCAATGCGCTATCGCCGGGCGTCAGCGTCGTTTTTGTCGTTGTAATGACCGCTTTCTGGCATTACGCGTTTTTTTCTTTTCTCATTGATCGTCAACTCAAGCATAAGGTCTTCCATCCGCTGTTTATCGTCCTCGTGGCGAAAGATAAATTGACATGAAATACGATATTCAACGCGGCTGTCGCGGCCAAAACAGGGGGGGCTATAAATATTTTTTATCGCCAGATCAACGATTATTTCGCCATAGGCACCAAGATTTAATATGGCTTGCTTCAGATACAGGTTAGCGACTTTTAATTCACTGAATGCCTGATGCGCTATTAATCCGCAGCCGCCGCAGGATAGATTATCGATCGCAAAATGATAGTTTTTGCCATTACGAAAACGGCCATGGCAGAAGAAAGGATAGTCCGGCGCCGTCGTCAGGCGCGGATGCGCTCTTCTCTGGGTTATTGTAATGCTATCCGGGAGATTAAATAGTGTCCCGATACTGTCCGCTACACCCTTCTTTCTCCGTGAAAAAAAATTAGCCTTTCCATTCTCGCTAAAAATAGTAAAGGATAATTTTTTACCATCAGAAATATCAAGGTCGGTGGTAAAACCGGCGGCACTCACCTTTTTCAACTGAGTGGTCATCAGGTTATCTTGCGTGTGTATTTGCAGGAGACTTTTCTTTTTTAACTCCTCTCTCAATAAACCCATTAAATCATATTTATTCGTACGATGTATTCTTGACATATACTTCACCTCAGCGCAAATCTTAAGTGAAGATAAAAATAAACTTAAGTCAATAAACACGATAATAAATATCAATTAATACGATTGTTATTTTGCAGTGAAATTATTTATGGTTTGTACAGATTGAATGGTTTATAGCATGCCGCTATTTACTCGCCAGAAAAGACTATAATTAGGCCAATACTGAATACGGAAAATGCTATGGATATGATTCTGGCCATGCGCGTATATGCCCGGGTTGTCGAACGAGGGAGCATCTCGCAGGCAGCCAAAGATCTGCATATGGGGCAATCTTCGGTAAGTGAAACCCTCACCCGACTGGAAAAATATCTGGCAGTACGTTTACTGATGCGCAATCCGCGCGCTATCACCTGCACGGATTATGGCATGACGTTCTACAACCACAGCAAAATTGTCCTTGCGGCGGCGGCAGAAGCCATTCGCGCCGTGACACCGACGGAAGATCGACTTGCCGGGACGTTACGTCTGTCTTCGCCCTGCTGCTTCGGCGAAACGGTGGTGCCAGAACTATTGGCACTGCTCTATGCCGCCTATCCTTTGCTAAAAATCGATCTCACCCTCAATGATGCAATTGTGGATCCGGTCACTGAGGGGGTCGACATCTCTCTGCGTCTGGGAAAATTAGCAAACGGGATTTTTATTGCCCACCCGCTTGGCCAGGTTGAAAGAAAACTTGTTGCCTCAGCTGAATACCTCCGCAACAGCGAGGCCATTACCGTTCCGGAACAGCTCCGCCATCATCCTTTTATTCGCGTAAAGGGGATTTTTGATGGTGGAGACCTGATACTGTATGGCGAGGATGGCGTGGTGGTTCACACCCGTATCAATACGGTGGTGGCGACCACCCACTGGAGTTCTATTTATGGGCTGGTCAAACGCGGCATCGGCATTGGCGTTCTTCAGGCGCCGGCATGCATGAAAGAAATAAGCAATGGTGAAATGGTTGAGCTATTGCCGGGTTATCACATCCCCGCTTTTGATTTACATGCCTTGACCCCACCGCAAAAACCGATTTCACCCGCAATCAATCAGGTGATATCTTTCCTGAAAACCACGGTGCCCTCTCTTCTGGCACAATATCATGCTTCAGCAATAAACATCCGGCGCGGTTGAGCGGCGCCAAAGCAGGCGCCGCAGCAGAGTTACCAGGAAAGATGGTGCACCAGCGAGAGATCCCACGCGGTGGCCAGCAGCGAAAGAAACATAATCAGGTTAATGGCGGTCTCGATGCGTTTTTCCATTTTTTATTCTCCTGAGTTGTTTTCAGCCGCCAGGCGACGCTGAACAACGGCTTTTCTTTTGACCTGTTTTAACAGGTGATGCGATAACGCACGTAATCATCAGCGGGAGTAAATTCGTCATACAGTCGACGGGCCGGATTGTCGGTGCGCGTATGCCAGTAAAGGCGCGACCATCCTTGCTCTTTGGCTTCCGCCCGTAGCGCCTGCATCAATTGCCGGGCAATGCCGCGGCCGCGGAGCTGCGGATCGACGAACAGGTCTTCCAGATAGCAAATCGGGGTTTTCACCCAGGTCCCTTCATGGAGGACGCAGATTGCAAAACCCGCTACGCGATCGTCGACCACGGCCACACGCCCCAGAACCGGTGAGCCGTGGTCCAGTAACCGCTGCCAGGTGTATTCCGTGACATCGGCCGGCTGCGGGCTGTCATAAAAAGAGGTATAGCCTTGCCAAAGCTGCAGCCATTGCGACTTGTCTTGCGCACAGACCTCGCGAATATCAACAACCATCGATTATCTCTCCTGATGTCCGAACTGGACCGGTTACGCGGGCGATCGATTAACGTTTTGCAGTTACGATGTCCCATTATTTTCCTGGCCTGACATTTCTTCAAGCGGCGGGGGCACAATTTGCCCTTATTCGTCTTTATCTGTACGCGCATTTACCGCTGCCTGGCGATTGTTGTTTTCAGCGCTACAGATCTGCGCGGTTTGTTTTTGATTTGCAGCCATTGTATGTTGTAACTAAATAAAGCAAGTTAATAACCCGGCCGTGGCCGGGTCAACGTTGTTTGACGATGTTTAAATCAGCACAACGGCTTCACCGCTTCTCGCATGCCGCGCAGCAGAATGGCATCAAGATCCTGCGTTACCTGTTCAACCAGGCCATTAATCTGCGTCAGATCCTGCTCCCAATGAGAGGTCATCGATAGCACCGCTTTCACCAGTTCACGAGTGCCGATCTGCGCGTCGCGATGCTGCGCCCACAGGGTCTGGAAACGCGTCATCCATTCGGCGTCATCCTGCACCGGATAAGTTGCGCCATCGCGCTCCGCGCGATAGAAGGCAATCAACGCCGCCAGCGCAAAAGTCAGACGCGCCGGTAGTTTACCTGATTTCGCCTGCCCTGCCAGCAGCTGCGGCAGAATGCGGGTGCGGAATTTGGTCATGCCGTTTAGCGCAATGGAGAGCAGCTGATGTTTGATATACGGATTGCGAAAACGCCCTGTCACCGCGCTGGCAAAAGAGTCCAGTTCAGCACGCGGCAGATCGAGCACCGGAATAATCTCTGTATATATCGCCTTCTCGACGAATGCACAAATCTCCGGGTCATTCATCGCTTCGCCGACGGTATCCAGCCCTGCCTGGTAGGCCACCGGTACCAGGGCGGTATGTGCGCCGTTAAGAATCGCCACTTTCCGCTCTTTGTACGGCTTAATATCATCAACAATCAGGACATTAAGTGGCAATTTATCCAGACGCAGTTCAGCGGCCAGCGATTTTGGCCCCTGGATAACAAACAGATAGAAGTGTTCGGCGGTGGCGAGGAAACCGTCTTTGTACCCCAGCTGCGCTTCGATCGCCGCGGCTTCATCACGCGGGTAGCCCGTTACGATACGGTCAACCAGCGTCGAGCAGAAAGTATTTGCCTCCTGCAGCCAGGTCATAAATGCCGCCGGCAGCGCCCATTCATGAGCATAGCGCAGCACCAGCTCGCGCAGCGCTTCGCCGTTATAATCGATCAGTTCGCAAGGGATAATGATCCAGCCTTTATCCGCCGCGCCGGCGAAGTGGCTGTAACGCTCGTACAGCAGTCGGGTCAGTTTTGCCGGGTAGCTCACCGCCGGCGCATCTTCAAACCGATCGCCGGCGTGATAGCTGATGCCGGCTTCGGTGGTATTGGAAAACACAAAGCGCATATCCGGGTTATGAGCCAGCTGAAGGAAGGCGTCATAATCCGCGTAAACGCTGATTTCCCGGTTTACCGAACGGATCAGACGCGCATCGCTCACCGCCTCACCCCGTTCGTTCAAACCGCGGATAATGGTGGTGTACAGCCCATCCTGCGTGCTCAACGACGGGGGGAACGCGCTCTCTATGGGGCGAACAATCACCACGCCGGCGTTCAGGTCGGTATGCTCATTCAGCAGATCAAGCTGCCAGTCGACAAATGCCCGAAGAAAGTTACCTTCACCGAACTGGATGATACGTTCAGGGTACTGCGCGCCGGGAAAATCACGACGGTTTAATGTTTTCACAATAGGTTCCCTCGTAGAGTGGTCATACAACCTGAGTAATTGGTGTAATAACTTAACAGCTTTTCTAAGAGTAAAACCGTGTTTTGATCAAACCTGTCTCGGTTATTGCAAGATCTTATAGAACAGTGAGGTCGCCGTCATCGTTCCGTCCGGCATTAAGGCATAACGAGGAATTTCCCCGGCTTTTTCCCAGCCACACTGGACATAAAAGCGTTCTGCGCCGCTGCCGGTGGCCGTATCAAGGACCAGAACCGACTTGCCCTGCTCGCGGGCAAGTTGCTCCAGATAATTCATCAGCGCATTAGCCAGCCCCTGCCGCCGCGCATTTTGGTGAACCAAAAGTTTTGCCACGTCGGCGCGATGAGGCTGATTTTCCGGTTGATCGATGACCAGCTGTACCGTGCCGACAATCTGCCCGGCATGTTCGGCCACCAGCACGAGACGCTCCCCGGCCGCCACGCTTTCGGCGATGCGCAGCCAGAACGTTCGCGCCGTTTGCAACGAAAAAGGCAGCATAAAACTGACGGAGGCACCGCCGTTAACGCAATCGGCCAGAATATCGCTCAGCGGGGAAAGGTTTTCGAGAATATCAGCACGCGAAAGCGTACGAAGGGAAAAGGATGTGGTCATTGGTCGCTCCATGAAATTGACCACATCACTATCTTTTTAACTTATATTTAACACAAGCGGAATTGTCATTGCGTTTTCTTATGGCTGATGTTCCGCCAGCGTCGGCGTACAAATCCGATTGCGCCCGGCTTCCTTCGCATTAATAAGATAATCATCGGCAGCCATCAGCAGTTGATTAAACAGCTCGGTGATCCGCCCGCCGCCGACTGGACGACACTCCAGCCCCATGCTCAGGGTCAGTTTAATCTTGTGCGGCCCCCAGACGAAGGTTTGCGCCGCCACGCCCTGGCGAATTTTCTCCGCCAGCAGCTGACCCTCCTGCGGCGTCGCGCTCAACATGGCAACGGCAAACTCCTCCCCGCCAATACGCGCCACCAGCCCCTGCTCGCCCACCAGATCCCGCACCCGCTGGGCGAACTGAGTCAGCACGCAATCTCCGCACTCGTGACCCCAGCTATCGTTGACCCGCTTAAAGTCATCGATATCCAGCAACATCACGGTAAGCTGCTGCGTTTCTGATTGCGGTTGACGCTTCAGCGCCTCGCTCAGACCGGAACGCGAGTAAACCCGCGTCTGGAAATCAAAATCAGCCCGCAGCGCCAGCTGTTTCACCAGGTTATTAATCGCGTCAACACTTGAGGCCACAATCACCGGGCTGATTAACATCGCCGCAATGCCAAGGCGGGTCGAGAACAGCTGCCATGGCTGCAGATGCGCATCGGGAGAGAGATGAACTAACGCATTCGCCACCAGCAGGATCTCACCGATTCCGGTGAGGAAAGTCAGCAGGCAGGTCAGCGGCAGCGGATAACGAATCGCACACCAGATCAGCGCAGGCAGCGGGAAAGTGATACTTTCGGCTCCCCCTACGGCGACGCCAAGGATAATGGACAGCACCAGCACCATGACCGGTAGCAGCTGACTCCAGCGGAAGCCGCTGAACGTCGAAGGTATCGTCACCGTCAGGATAAACGGCAGGATCAGCACCGCCGTCGAGAACTGTTCGCTAAACCAATCGGCCAGCAGAGAGATAAATGTCTCCCGCTCGACATCCATCGATCCAAGCGTCCCCACGGCGGCGCTCAGGAAAGCGGCCAGCAGACAGTAACAGAACAAATTCAGCACATTGATCGGGCCCGGCATGGAATCAGTCCGTCGCTTATCCCACAGCAACAGCTGCGCCAGGCTGACGATAAAGACAATATTCGAGAAATTAATCAGCAGCGAGGCAAAGCCCATTCCCCAGCGTGAGGTCAGGCCGTCGTACACCATCATCGCCACAAAACAGGTGGCATAAAAATAGCTACGATTGAGCCAGACATAGCGGGCGAAGATCCCGACCATCACGGCATTCAGCGGCCAGAAAAAGGACAGTTCCTGGACCAGACGCAGCATGGCACCGAAAAAATGGAGCAACAACGTTAAGGTGAATAACACCAGCGCGTCACGCACGGGGTGTTCCTCACGAAACAGCGTGAATAACCGAATCGACAGTGAAGACATTCAGTGATTATCCGTCTAATTGTTTCAGGCAATTATTATGTTAATAATTAGTTAGCGGATTATCATAACATGAGAATATTTATCCAGCATACCCATGGCGGATAAATGCGCATTATTGACCTCCAGATGAATTCATCTGGATAACCAGCCAGCGATGGATCACCTGCACCACATAGCGCTGCTCCCGGTCTGTCAGTTCACGGCCGGCGGGAATATCATGCCACTTCGCGAGACAGCCACGACAGCAGGTGGCGGTGGCATGTTGGGCGATAAATACCGGATGTCCGCGCATCGGCGTCTGTTTACCGTCATTCGCAATATGCGCTGGCGCCAGACGGCGGGCAATAAAATCCGCCGCGTGCTGGTCAATGATCTCCGGCCCTTTATCGACACAGTACTGCCGCTCTTTGCGACCAAGATGGAAGCGGGAACGAAAGGTCGACCGCTGGAGACGGACAAATAAGGAATCTATGTTGGCCATCAGAATACCGACCTTCCCAGGCGTTGGGTCAGTTTTTCCAGTACCGCGGTTCCCGCCAGCGAGTTACCGGCCGCATCCAGCTCCGGACTCCACACCGCGATAGCCATCTCCTGCGGGACAATGGCGACAATACCACCGCCTACCCCTGATTTTGCCGGCAGTCCAACGCGCCAGGCAAATTCACCGGCGTTCTGATACATCCCGCTGGTCATCATTAAGGCATTCACCTGCCGCGACTGGATCGGGGCAATTACCGGGGTATCCAGATGCGGAGCCACCCCGCGATCGGCGAGAAACAGAAACGTCCGCGCCAGTTCGACACAGCTCATTTCCAGCGAGCAGTAGTGAAAATAGTTTTGCAGGACCGTCGCGACATCATTATGGAAGTTGCCGAACGATTTCATCAGCCATGCGATCGCGGCATTACGCGCAGAATGTTCGAACTCCGAACGCGCCACCACCGGATCATACCCGATATCCGTCACTCCGCTCAGACGACGCACGATTTCCAGCATCCTCTGTCGCGGCGCGCTCAGTCGGCTTTGCAACATATCGCAGACCACCAGCGCACCGGCATTAATAAACGGGTTGCGCGGTTTGCCCTGCTCGATTTCCAGCTGTAATAATGAATTGAACGGCTGTCCGGAAGGATCTTTCCCCACCCGCTGCCAGATCTCCTCCTCCTGATAGTGGTTCATCGCCACCACCAGGCTCAGCACTTTAGAGATGGACTGAATGGAAAAACGCTCGTGGGCATCGCCGGCAGAATAGTGTTGACCCTCCACCGTACAAATCGCCACACCCAGCTTATTACCGCTTACGCTTGCCAGCGCCGGAATATAATCCGCCACTTTGCCACGCCCAATTAGCGGCCTGATTTCTGCCAGAATCGTCTCCAGCATTGCATTATTGATGACCGTCGCCACACCCGGCTCCTTGCCCGCCGTCAAAATTCGGGCTGCGAGTATAGCAGAGCACGACGACGATCGTCAGGTGCGACTTCCGTTAGCGACGGTCTTTCCATACGGTCTGGACGTTGCAGAACTCATGCAGGCCAAAGTGGGACAGCTCGCGACCAAAGCCGCTCTTCTTCACCCCGCCAAACGCCACGCGCGCATCGCTGGCGCTGTAACCGTTGATAAAGACGCCACCGCACTCCAGCTCGCGAGAAAAACGCCCGGCTTCATCGACGCTGGCGGTAAACACGGTCGCCGACAGGCCGAATTCGCTGTCATTTGCCAGCGTCAGCGCATGGGCGGCGTCTCGCGCCACGGTAATGGTCGCTACCGGACCAAACAGCTCCTGGCGGAATCCGGTCATCTCCGGGGTCACGTTGCCCAGTACCGTTGGCGCATAGTAGTTACCCTGCCCGGCGATTTTCTCCGCCCCAAGCAGCAGGGTCGCCCCTTCAGCCAGGGTGGCCGTTACCTGTTGATGCAGCTCATCACGCAGATCGAATCGCGCCATTGGCCCGAGGTAATTGGCCTCATCACGCGGATCGCCCATCTTCAGCGCTTCAACCGCGGCAACAAACTTTTTGCTGAAGGCTTCGGCAATCCCGGCCTCAACGATAAAACGCTTCGCGGCGGCACAAACCTGCCCGGTATTTTGATAGCGGCCAATCACCGCGGCTTTTACCGCTTCATCGAGATCGGCATCATTCAGGACGATAAACGGATCGGAACCGCCCAGTTCAAGAACGCATTTCTTCAATGCCGCGCCGGCCTGGGCGCCAATCGCTTTCCCGGCGCGTACGCTGCCGGTTACCGTCACCGCGGCAATACGCGAATCGTTGATCATCCGGGAGACGCCGTCATTGGTCGCGTTAACCCAGCCAAATACGCCGGCCGGCAGCCCTGCCTGATTAACGATCTCGCCAATCAGCGCCGCGCTCCCCATCACGTTCGGCGCATGTTTCAACAGATAGCTATTCCCCGCCAGCAGAATCGGTACCGCACCGCGCAGAACCTGCCACAGCGGGAAGTTCCACGGCATAATGGCGAGAATCGCGCCCAGCGGACGATACTCAATCACCGCATTGTTATTTTCCACCTGAGTGGCTTCGGTCGCCAGCATGGCCGGGCCGTGTTCCGCATACCAGTCGCAGAGATTGGCGGATTTAGTCACCTCACCACGAGCCTGGGCAATCGGTTTACCCATCTCCAGGCTGATCATTTGCGCCATCTCTTCGGCGCGGGCGCGCAGCGCGTTACCGATTTTACGCAGGGCGTCAGCGCGCTGTTCGAGACTGACGTGACGCCACTGACGATAACCTTGCTCAGCAAGCGCAATCGCCGAATCCACCTCTTGTTCGCTCGCCCAGGGCAGAGACGACACCCTTTCTCCCGTGGCCGGGTTGACGGAAACCGCGTGAGTTGCAGATAAATTCATCGTTATGCTCTCTCTGTTGATGACGAATGTTGATTGCGAATTGACCTCATTCTGGCTTACCCTGCTTTTCATTGAAAATGAATAATATTAAGCAACCTATTCACAAAAGAAGAACACTATGGACCTGACCCAGCTTGAGATGTTTAACGCCGTTGCCAGCACCGGCAGCATTACCCAGGCCGCGCAGAAGGTGCACCGCGTCCCGTCAAATCTGACGACCCGAATTCGCCAGCTGGAGGCCGACCTCGGCGTCGAGCTGTTTATTCGTGAGAATCAGCGCCTGCGCCTTTCGCCGGCGGGACACAGCTTTTTGCGCTACAGCCAGCAGATCCTCGCGCTGGTCGATGAAGCCCGAATGGTGGTCGCCGGAGATGAGCCGCAGGGGCTGTTTTCGCTGGGTTCCCTGGAGAGTACCGCAGCGGTTCGCATTCCCTCGACGCTGGCGCTTTATAACCAGCGCTACCCGAAAATCCATCTCGCGCTTTCTACCGGCCCTTCCGGAACGATGATTGATGGCGTACTGGAGGGCACCTTAAGCGCCGCATTTGTCGACGGGCCGCTGGTCCATCCCGGCCTTGAGGGGTTACCGGTCTTTCCGGAAGAGATGATGATTGTGGCGCCCTTCGGCCATCCGCCGATTACCCGCGCCAGCGAGGTGAACGGCAGCAGCGTCTACGCGTTTCGCGCTAACTGTTCCTATCGCCGCCATTTTGAGAGCTGGTTCCACGCCGACCGGGCAACGCCGGGGCGGATCCATGAAATGGAGTCCTATCACGGGATGCTGGCCTGCGTCATTGCCGGCGCCGGGCTGGCGCTGATCCCGCGTAGTATGCTGGAGAGTATGCCCGGCCATCATCAGGTGTCGGCCTGGCCGCTGGCCGAAGAGTGGCGCTGGCTGACAACCTGGCTGGTCTGGCGGCGCGGAGCGAAAACCCGTCAGCTGGAGGCGTTTATAGCGCAGCTGAACGAAGATCGGCAACGAGCAGTTTCTCCATAAACAGGCTCAGCGGGTCCGGTTGATAGGGGGCGAAGGCGCTGCGGGTCTGATAACCCCAGCGGGTATACAACCTGACCGCCGCCTGCTGATGAACTCCCGTCTCCAGCCGCACGGTATGGCAGTCCCGGCGCAGCGCTTCCGTTTCCAGCGCCTCCAGCAGCCGTTCGCCAAGCTTTTGCCCACGATGATCCGGGTCGATAAACACCCGCTTCATCTCCCCAATCCCATCGCGGCCGAGCACAATCGCCCCGCAGCCGACCGCCTGTTGGTGGGCATCGCGGATCAGCAGCACAATCACCGACTCCACCGCCAGCTGGCTCAAATCCACGAGGTGGTTGCTCTCGGCCGGATAGAGGGATTCCTGATAGGCATCGAGGCGAGCAATCAGCGCCGCCAGATGCGGATCGGTTATGGCTGTCGGGGCGATGGTATACATAGGCGAGCTCCTTTTTTCGCCTACTGTAGCGCAGCGTATACCCCCTTTCTCATAGTTTTAACTTATACAACCCGCCGCCACTTGCGCTAAGCAATTGAACCGCAGTAATTTTATGCCATGACGCTTGATATCGGGAATGGGCCATGAATACCAAAGCACGCAAGGTGATGATTATCGGTGCCGGCAATGTCGGCACCTCAGCGGCTTACGCATTGTTAAACCAGACTATCTGCGAGGAGCTGATCCTTGTGGACCTCGATAGGGCCAGAGCACAGGCACATGCTCAGGATCTTAGCGATGCAGCCGCCTATATGCCGGGGATGATGACCATTTCAACCCGGGAGGTCAGCGACTGTGCCGATGTCGATATCGCGGTGATTACCGTTTCCGGCGGATCGCTGAAACAAGGCCAGACCCGCCTTGACGAGCTGAACGCCACCGCCAAAATCGTTAACAGCATCGTTCCACAGATGATGGACAACGGCTTCAACGGTCTCTTTCTGGTGGCCACCAACCCCTGCGATATTATTACCTGGCAGGTATGGAAGCTGTCCGGACTCCCGCGTAGCCAGGTGATAGGCACCGGCGTCTGGCTGGATACCACCCGCTTGCGGCGGGTGCTCGCCCAGGCACTCGATATTGGCGCCCAGAGCATCGATGCTTTTATTCTCGGCGAACATGGCGACACGCAGTTTCCGGTCTGGTCGCATTCGTCGGTTTACGGTTCCCCGATTGCCGATGTTTACCTGAAACATACCGGCCAGCAGCTGGATCGCCAGCAGATCGCGGAGAAGGTTCGCACCCTTGGCTTTGAAATTTACGCCGGGAAAGGCTGCACCGAGTACGGCGTCGCCGGCACCATCGCCGAGATCTGTCGCAATATTTTCACCGGCAGCCACCGTGCACTGGCTATTTCGTGCATTCTTGACGGCGAATACGGTATGTATGATGTCGCGGTTGGCGTACCGGCGGTACTGACGCAGAGCGGCGTCCAGCAGATTATTGAACTGCAAATGGCCGACGATGAAGCGGCGCAATTCCGCCGCTCTGTTGAGGTGATTAAAGCCAATATCGCCCGTCTCGGCTAGACTCGCTTCTCTGCCGTTGATGCCCGCTTTACGCGGGCATCCAGCTCTCACGGGTTTAGATTCAGCGCAGCAAAATTCTCCCCTGCAGCCAGGTCACCGCCTGGCCGGCCATCAGCACGCGATCGCCCTTCAGCTCACAGCGAATATCGCCGCCGCGCGCCGATATCTGACGGGCCAGCATTTTACTTTTCCCCAGTTTCGCGCTCCAGAACGGGATCAGCATGGTATGCGCCGAACCGGTGACCGGATCCTCCCATACCGCTTCTCCCGGGGAGAAAAAGCGGCTGACAAAGTCATACTCGCCATCGCCGGGGGCGGTAATCGTCACCTTATGTTCTCCGGGCGTCATTGCCGCGATATTCGGGCGCACGGCGGCAACCTCTTCGCGGCTGGCCAGCTCGATAAGCCATGCCCGGCCACGGTGGGCGCTTACGTACCGCTCAAGGCCTAATCCGGCGAGCAGGGCTGCAGGCGGGGTGCTCTCTTGCGTGGCACTCGCCGGGAAATCCAGGGTCAGCCAGCCCCCTTCCCGGCTCACGGTCAGACGACCGGAGGCGGTCGCAAAATGAATCGCCGCGTGCGGAAAGTCGAGGTGATGAAAAATAACGTGTGCGCTGGCGAGAGTGGCGTGCCCACACAGATTCACTTCATTGCGGGTCGTGAACCAACGCAGAGAAAACGCCTCTCCCTCGCGCACCACGAAGGCGGTTTCAGACTGATTATGCTCCTGCGCCATTTTGAGCAAAATATCATCCGCCAGCCACGCGTCCAGCAGGCACACCGCCGCCGGGTTACCGGCAAAAGGCCGTTCACTGAACGCTGAAACCAGATACATGGGGATCTCTTTCACGGTATCTCCTTAGCGTAGCGTAATGGTGCCGGTCATGTACGTTGTCGCCTGCCCGCCAATCAGCACCCGATCGCCCAGCCACTGACAGCGCAGATCGCCCCCGCGGGCGGAGACCTGCCGCGCCTGCAGCGTCGTTTTGGCCAGTTTTTCCCCCCAGTAGGGAATCAGCATACTGTGCGCCGAGCCGGTCACCGGGTCTTCAACAACGCCCTCGCCCGGGCAGAAAAAGCGGCTGACGAAATCATATTCATCATCGGCGGCGCTGACGCAGATCATTTTGCCCGTCCGCTCAAGCAATGACATATTCGGCCGCACGGCTTCCACCTGCTGGCGGTTTTCGAGGATCACCAGATAATCCCGCCCTTCGCGAATCTCTACGGCCTTATCCAGCCCAAGTCCGGCCAGCAGCTCCGGCGGCGGGGCGATAACCGGGGTGGTTTGCCACGCCGGGAAGTCTAACGTCAGCCAGTCGCCGTTACGCGTCACCCTCAGTTCCCCCACAAAACGGGTACTGAACACCACCGTGGTGGAAGGATGGTCGAGATATTCAAAGATAATGTGCGCCGAGGCCAGCGTGGCGTGACCGCAGAGGTTAATCTCATGCAGCGTGGTGAACCAGCGCAGCCCATAACCCTCATCGGTACGCACAAAAAAGGCGGTCTCGGACTGGTTGTGCTGCTGCGCCATACTCAGCAGCGTGTCGTCGGGTAACCATTCGGTGAGTGGGCACACCGCGGCGGCATTACCGCCAAAATTGCGATCGCTGAAGGCATCTACCAGGTAAAAATCAATTTCCTGCATCATACAACGCTTCCTGTTTTTACTTTTCTTCAACATGACATAAAAGCGGGTCATGTACACGATCTATATAAAAATGAATCCGTTAGCTTATAAATGCCGCCTGATGCCATAGTGAGATCCAGATCACAAAACGATTGTATTTTCACCAGCAATCGTTTTAAGATCGAGACCTCTTCTTCCTCTTTAGTAACCAGCTCAGAACCTATGATTACAAACACGGTTTCACGCAGGGTCGCGTGGCTTCGGGTAGTCACGCTTGCGATCGCCGCTTTCATTTTTAACACCACCGAGTTCGCTCCGGTCGGTCTGCTGTCCGACATTGCCGACAGCTTCGGCATGGAGACCGCTCAGGTGGGTATGATGCTGACCATCTATGCGTGGGTGGTCGCGTTAATGTCGCTGCCGTTTATGCTGCTGACCAGCCAGATGGAGCGCCGCCGCCTGCTGATCGGCCTGTTCATTCTGTTTATTGCCAGCCATGTGCTGTCGTTCTTTGCCTGGAGCTTCAACGTTCTGGTGATCAGCCGCATCGGGATCGCCTTTGCCCACGCGGTCTTCTGGTCGATAACCTCTGCATTAGCAATACGTCTGGCGCCGCCGGGCAAACGTGCGCAGGCGCTGAGTCTGATTGCAACCGGCACCGCGCTGGCGATGGTATTCGGCATTCCTATCGGCCGCATCATCGGGCAGTATTTTGGCTGGCGGACCACCTTCCTGGCGATCGGTCTGGGGGCGCTGGTGACGCTGGTGTGCCTGTTTAAGCTGCTGCCTAAACTGCCCAGCGAGCATTCCGGTTCGTTGAAAAGCCTGCCGGTGCTGTTCCGTCGCCCGGCGCTGCTGAGCATCTATCTGCTGACCGTCATCGTGGTGACCGCACATTACACCGCCTACAGCTATATTGAACCGTTTGTACAAACGGTAGCCGGTATGAGCGGTAATTTTGCCACCGTGCTGCTGCTGATCCTCGGCGGCGCAGGGATCATCGGCAGCGTGCTGTTTGGTAAACTAGGCAACCAGCATGCTTCCGGGCTGATTAGCATCGCCATTGGCCTGCTGCTGGTCAGCCTGCTGCTGCTGCTGCCGGCATCGCAAAACGCTCACCACCTGATGGTGTTAAGCATCTTCTGGGGCATCGCGATCATGATTATTGGTCTGGGGATGCAGGTGAAGGTTCTGGCGCTGGCGCCGGATGCCACCGATGTGGCGATGTCGCTGTTTTCAGGGATCTTTAATATTGGTATCGGCGCGGGCGCGCTGGTCGGCAGTCAGGTCAGTACGCATCTTTCGATGGACGCGATCGGCTACGTCGGGGCGATTCCGGCGCTGGTGGCGCTGGTGTGGTCAATCATGATATTCCGCCGCTGGCCGGTGTCGCTGGACGATCATCAGCCTCACCACTCCTGAACGGGATGACGAAAGAAAAAAGCCTGCCGGTTGTTCCATCGGCAGGCTTTTTTATTCGCGGGTCGTCAGTGAAGCGACGGCGACGTTATCAGGCGTGGTAGGTGGTAATAATTTCCAGCACGCCGTTGATAATAAACTGTACACCCATGCACACCAGCAGGAAGCCCATCAGGCGCGAAATCGCTTCGATTCCCCCTTTCCCCACCAGACGCATGATTGCCCCAGAGCTGCGCAGGCAACCCCAGAGAATAATCCCGACCAGGGCAAAGATAATCGGCGGCGCCACCAGCACCACCCAGTTCGGAAAATCGACGCCATGCTTCACCGTCGATGCCGTACTGATCAGCATGGCGATGGTCCCCGGCCCGGCGGTGCTCGGCATAGCCAGCGGCACAAACGCGATATTGGCCGTCGGTTCATCCACCAGCTCTTCGGATTTGATCTTCGCTTCCATCGAGTCATGCGATTTCTGCTGCGGGAAGAGCATCCGAAAACCGATGAAGGCCACAATCAACCCGCCGGCAATGCGCAGGCCGGGAATAGAGATGCCGAAGGTGCTCATCACCACCTGACCGGCATACCAGGCAACCATCAGGATAATGAATACGTACACCGAGGCCATCAGCGATTGTTTGTTGCGCTCCTCGTTGTTCATATTGCCAGCCAGCCCGAGGAACAACGCAACGGTCGTCAGCGGGTTCGCCAGCGGTAAAATCACCACCAGCCCCAGACCTATCGCCTGAAAGAGTTCAATCATAATGAATTAAGGCCCCGTTAATTTTTCACTATTAAAAAGTTTTGCCGCGCCAGTATAACTTTGCTCGTCAATATCATTCCAGCGCTTATCACCCGGCCAGTGCAGCGCCCCACCGCCGCTTCAGCCAGGGCCAGAAGTCTGCTTTAGCAAATCGTGTCATCGTCTAATCCCTCAGGTTGACATATTATTGCCTGGGCAATAATATCAGCAGCAATTAACTACTTGCCTGGGCAACCATTGTGAAAAACACCAGCGATCTGTTTAACGAAATGATCCCCCTCGGTCGCTTGATCCAAATGGTTAACCAGAAAAAAGATCGCCTGCTCAACGAATATCTCTCGCCGATGGATATTACATCCACCCAGTTTCGGGTGCTTTGTTCCATTCGTTGCGAAGTATGTATTACCCCCGTTGAGCTGAAAACCGTGCTGTCGGTCGACCCAGGCGCAATGACGCGCATGCTCGACCGTCTGGTCTGTAAAGGCTGGATTGAACGGTTACCCAACCCCAATGACAAACGCGGCGTACTGGTGCAGCTAACACCAGACGGTGCAGCCCTTTGTGAGCAGTGTCATCAGGTTGTGGGTCAGAAATTGCACCAGGAATTAACAAAAAATCTGTCGGCGGATGAAGTGGTCAATCTTGAGCATTTACTCAAAAAAGTCCTGCCGTAATAAGAAGAGGTAAGATGATGTCCAGACGCAATAATGACGCCATCACTATCCATAGTATTTTGTCGTGGATTGAAGATAACCTGGAATCGCCCCTGTCGCTGGAAAAAGTGTCCGAGCGTTCTGGTTACTCCAAATGGCACCTGCAAAGAATGTTTAAAAAAGAGACCGGTCACTCCTTAGGCCAGTACATCCGCAGTCGCAAGCTGACGGAAATCGCGCAAAAACTCAAGCAGAGCAATGAGCCGATTTTGTACCTGGCAGAACGTTACGGTTTCGAATCGCAACAAACGCTGACGAGAACCTTTAAAAACTACTTCGACGTTCCGCCGCACAAATATCGCATGACCAATATGCCGGGTGAATCCCGCTATCTGATGCCACTAAACAACTGCTGTTAATCGCCTGCAACAAGACGTATTGAGGAAATCATGAAACTATTCGCTACCGCGGCCATGGTCCTGGTCGGCCTGGTCTCCAGCCAGAGCTATGCGGAGCAAACGACTACGCCGGTTCGCCACAATCACCGCGACGCGATGATTATGCCTTCCGAACATAACGACTCTCCATTTGATTTCAATCATATGGCTGCCGGTAGCGACAAATCGGATGAGCTGGGCGTACCGTATTACAATTAACTGCACTACCCGAGCATTTCGCCCCGTTTACGGGGCTTTTTTTTTGCGCCTCTGACAACAACGGATCGCGCCCCCTGACTGTCCCCAGGTGGCCGTTTACTGCGCTCCCTCAACTCAATTTGTCCCCCAATATCATATAATTCCTTATCCCTGTTCATCGTAGTTACGCTCGCAAAACGATAAGACCGCCGATGTACATTCCAACCCGGTTTAAAATTGTTCTTCACCTGTGTGGGTTTCTGGTTTTGCTCTACAGCCTGACCATGATCCCGCCGATGCTGATTGCGCTGTTCGCCAAAGAGCGCAGCGTTTTTGCCTTTTTTTCGACCTTTGTTCTCGCCTTCTCTGGCGGTTTGCTCTGCTGGCGGGCGACGCATCAGTCGAAGGTTAACCTCGAAACCCGCGATGGTTTTCTGATTATCGTGCTGTTCTGGCTGCTGTTTTCCGCCATCAGCGCCTTGCCGCTGTGGTTAAATGACGAACTACGCCTGTCGATAGCCGACGCCCTGTTTGAGGGCGTCTCGGGGATTACCACCACCGGGGCGTCAGTATTTCATGACGTCTCTTCGCTACCCGTGTCGATCCTCTATTACCGCGCCCAGCTCAATTTTGTGGGCGGCTTAGGGGTTATCGTGCTCGCTGTGGCGGTGTTGCCGCTGCTGGGCATCGGGGGAATGAAGCTTTATCAGTCCGAGATGCCCGGTCCGTTTAAAGAGGAGCGTCTGACGCCGAGGCTGGCGGATACTGCCAGAAGTCTGTGGCTCACCTATATGCTGTTGGGGGGCGCCTGTACTCTTGCTTTTTTCCTTGCCGGGATGTCGTTTTTTGATGCCCTTTGTCACGGGCTATCGACGGTGTCGCTGGGAGGGTTCTCCACGCATACGGAAAGCATCGGTTACTACCAGAGCGATGCCATAGAACTGGTGGCCGGGGCCTTTTCTCTGCTCTCGGCCCTTAACTTCACCCTCTATTTTGTGGCTATCGCGCGTCGTAGTCTGAAACCGTTTCGCCGCAGCACCGAGATGCATTTCTTTTTCCTGGTGGTGGCGCTGGTGGTGGCGGTGGTCACTTTCGAAGTGTGGCGTGCGGGGATGTACAGCCTGCCCAAATCGTTGGTCCACGCCTTTTTTCTCACCAGTTCTATGATCACCGATAACGGTCTGGCAACGGCGGATTATGCCTCCTGGCCGCCGGAAATTATCGTGCTGCTGCTGTCAGCGAGCTTTTTCGGCGGCTGTGTCGGGTCGACCTGCGGGGGAATTAAGGCGCTGCGTTTTCTGATCCTCTTCAAGCAGAGCCGCCACGAGGTACATCAATTAGCCCATCCCCGGGCAATCATGAGTATCCGCGTCGGAAACGCAATCATCACCGATCGCGTGCTGCGTTCGGTGTGGAGTTTCTTCTTTCTGTATATCCTCACGACCTGCCTATTTGTCTGGCTGCTGAATCTACAGGGCTACGATCTGCTGACATCGTTTGCATCGGTTGCCGCCTGCATTAATAACATGGGCCTCGGTTTTGGGGCGACCGCCGATGGCTTCGCTGGCCTGAATGATGTCTCGAAATACCTGATGTGTATGGCGATGCTGCTGGGGCGACTGGAGATCTATCCGCTACTGATTCTGCTTTCGCGTACATTCTGGCGTAGTTAGCGGAGACGGCTTCCGGCTATTCACCAGACAGTTGATCGCGCTCTGGCGCTGAGAAGAATACATAACGCCTGCAGTGCAGGCGTTAATGGTTAATTCACCGTGGCCGGATGCGCCAGACGTCCCTCGTCCTCACCCCGCTGCTCTTTCTCGTGCCTGCGCTCCGCCAGTAGTCGGCAGATCTCCGCATGCTTCTCCTCGGTAAAGGTAAAGCGCGACATAAACACCAGCCGGATCAGCGAGCCTATGGCCGGGAGCAGGCAGATACCAAAGAACAGCCCCGACAGCACACCGTCACTCTGGGTGGGCGCCTGCGGCACATAGCCGATCATCGTCAGAAACACGCCGATTAACCCGCCGCCGACCGCAACCGACATCTTGCCGGTAAAGGTTTGTCCGGAGAAGGTGATCGCCGCGCAACGCTTGTGGGTGTGGTACTCCGCATATTCGATGGTGTCGGCAATCATCGACGAGGTGAGGATATTGGTCATCATCACGAACAGCGTACTCAGGCCAAGCAGGGTAAACAGCATGGCCGCGTGCTGATATCCGACAAACCACATCACAACGCGTACCGCGACATCCAGCCCGCAGAGGATCATAAACAGCTTCCGCTTCTGCATCCTGCGCGTCAGCATCGGGGCGACAAGGCACACCACCGCCGCCATAATCCCCATCACGCCGATCGCCATCTGCAGGCTGCCGTCCCCCATATTGTTGATAAAGAAGTAGATATAGAGGCCGCCGGCCACGTTGTGAAACACGCAGAAAAAGAACGACAGCAGAACGATAAACAGCGGCTTGTTCTGGCGCAGGTTATGGAAGGTGTCACGTATCGTCACCTTTTCCGGACTCGGCGGCACGCGCTCCTTAATCTGCATAAAGCCGTTGAGCATCAGCGGCAGGCCTACCAGCATCATGACCAGCGCCGCCATAAAGTAGCCTTTGTCGTTGCTGTAGTGCGCGAAAAACGCCGCCAGTTTCGGGAAGAAGATATTGGCGCAGGCGATCCCGGCGTTGACCCCCAGCATGGCCGCCGTCACCGCGCGGGTGCGCTGCCCGGAGTCATTGGTCATCACCGACGACATCGACCAGAACGGAATATCAGAGATGGCGTACAGCGTCCCCCACAAAATGTACGTCACCCCGGCGTAGAGAATTTTAGTGGTCATGTCCGCTTCGATTTTATAGAACGACAGCAGCGTGACGCCGGTAATCAGTACCGGGGCAATCAGCAAAAAGTGGCGAAACTTGCCGAACCGGGTGTTAATGGTATCCATTATGCTGGCAAATAGCGGATCGTGAACCGCGTCCCACGCGCGGGCAATCAGGAAGATGGTACTCGCCGCCAGTGCCGAGATCCCCAGCACGTCGGTGTAGAAATAGTTAATAAACGAACCCACTAAACCAAAGCTAAAACACTGACCTAAACCATAACCAAAATAAGACCACAACTCGCGAGACGGTATTTTCATTGTCATTGCCATAGTGCGTACCTGGTTGCCCGGCGGCAGGCCGCCGGGTGGATATTATTAGCCCTGAGCCTGCGGGGCAATCTGACGGAGCTTCTTCATTAAGGCCATCTCACTGCGCGAAAACGGGATACCGTTCTCCTCAAACACATCGTGGAACCAGAGACGGCAGTAGTCCGTGGACTCTTTCATCACTACCGGCCACGGCAGCCACGTCTGCGTTTTGCCGCGCACCAGTCCCCACTGATACGGAGCGATCTTCGCCGCGTACATCAGCGGGAGTTGCTCTTCGATGGTGCTGCCCACGTGGCGGGCCAGCCATTCGGTGCAGAAGATTGGTCGCCCAAGCGCCTGCAGCTGCTGGATAATCGCGGTCATACGCCCGGTGTTGGTGTAGGCGTGGAAACTCACCACGTCTGATAACGCCAGCGCGGTCTGATCCAGCGGATGCTGATAAAACGTCTCGCCCTCCTCCTCCGCCGGCAGACGCCAGGCGCAGACGGTAAGCGGCTGAGTCGGATCCTCTTCACGCGCCCAGCGGAACGCCAGTTTCATCAGCTCATGCGCGCAGGTCTCCAGCTTCGCGTCATACTGCACCTCTTGCGTACCGGTTGCGAAAATGCCGCGGTTGCCCGGCTCGTTATACAGATCCCACAGCAGCACGCGGCTGTCGTCGCGGAACTGGCGGACAACGTCGCGAATATAGCGCTCAATATGCGGCCAGCAGTCAGGATCGCAAACCTTGTCGCGTCCCGGGCTCGCTGCCGCCTGGCTGTTGTGCTTACCCGGCACCGGCGGTTTTTGCGGCCCCAGATAGGGCTCATCACCGGAGAAACCGCAGTCGTCCATCAGAGTCAGCATGGTGCTGAATCCGCGACTGTCGGCGAGGGTCAGAAACTTGTCGATACGCGCTATCAGGCCGTCGCGATCGTCTTCCCAGACAATAAACGGCAGGTTGATACGCAGGGTGTTGTAGCCCGCCTCCGCCGCCCAGCCCAGTTCGCGATCGATGGTCTCGGCATCGAAAGTCTCTTGCTGCCAGATATCGGTCCAGTTCACTGCCGTTGACGGCAGGTAGTTGAACCCGCACAGCCACCCCTTCTGCTGATACCACGCCTGCGCCTGCGCTTTACTCCACTGCTCTTTCATTACGCGTCCTCTTGCTGATAATATTTAGCTAATAAATATTAGCTGCGGGATAAATGCGCAAATCACCACGCGAAGAAAAGCGACAGCCTTCACAAAGTTCACGCTTCGGTGAATGAGAAACGTGATCGACAGCGCGTAAGCGAGCAGTTAGGGTATGATGCGGTGACGCGAGAGGGAGAGGACGAATGAAGCGAAAGACTAAAGTCACGATGAATGATATTGCGCGAACGGCGGGCGTGTCTCAGGCGACGGTATCGCTGGTGCTCAACCAGTCGCGCAACATCAAGCTCAGCGACGACACCCGCCAGCGGGTCATCAGCGTGGCGACCGAACTCGGCTACGACCGCCTGCCCGCCATTCATGCGCCGCGCAACCAGGAAGAAATCGCCCTGCTGGTGAGCTCCCTGCAAAGCTTTGATCCGTTTATCGACGCCATCAGCCAGGCGCGGGAAGCCGCGTGGCGCAACGAAGCGCTGCTGACCGTTTACGACTATGGCGATGACGTGGAGCTGGCGCTGAACATTATCCGCCAGCTGGAGAAGCGCAACTGCGTGGGGATTATTCTCGCCTCCCCCGTGACCACCCTTGTCGACATGACTGCTTTTCAGGACTGCAGCCGTATTCCGCTGGTGCTGCTCAACCAGCGCGACCCCGGCTCGCCGCTGCTGCCGTCGTTTATTCCGGACGACTACGCCAACGCCTTCCAGGTGACAAAACACCTTATCGCCTGCGGCGCAAAGCGTATTGCCCACATCACCGGGGAGAGCTGGATGGAAGCCTCCCGCCAGCGTCTGGCCGGCTACCAGGCCGCGCTGCAGCAGGCCGATTTAGCGTGTGACGACAGCCTGGTGCGCCAGACCAACTGGCAGTTCAGCGAGTCTTTTACCGCCACCACCTCTCTGCTGGCGCTGGATGAACGCCCGGACGCCATCTTCTGCGCCAGCGACTGGCTGGCGATCGGTTGCTATCAGGCGCTGGCGGTAAACGGCATTGGCATCCCCCAGGATATGCTGCTGGCGGGCTATGATGACCAGAAAATCTCCGAGCAGCTCACCCCGCCGCTGACCAGTATCCAGCTGCCATACAGCGAGCTGGGACGCCTGGCGGTGGAGTACCTGTGCAACCAGGAAGATGCCGCCACGCACGTGATGCTGGCGGGCAGGCTCAAGGTGCGGACATCGAGCCTCGTCTGAGGTGAAGACCCTTCTGGCACAAGGCTCGCCGCCGGCGTGGCGCGTAACTTACGGCTATTGACTATCCGAGCGCGCAGAACCGCATCGATCGGCAACGAATGATGTCCTGAAGATCTGTGCGCGAGGCGGCTACGCTTTTCACGCGACCATGATAGACCGCCGAATTAACGTGTCCGGTATCGCCAGCGCCATTAACGCCGGCGAGATGTCTCGCCCAGGCTGGAAGGCGAACGGTCGCTTGCATCGTCCCCCAGAGGGTGGGGAAATGGTTGCGATGATCTGTCTGTTCGACCGAAAGCGTATTTCGTAACCTTATCTGCCCTGCATTGCTAAACACCCGCGGCTACCACTCATCAGCAGGTTTTAAACTTATTCATGGCTAATAATCAAGCGGTCCCACAAAAATCCGTAACGTGCGTAACGATAAGACCGATAATTGCACTTCCCTGTTTTTTTTAAATATCAGATGCTCAGAAAATATCGGGTGTTTTTTTAATTCCTCATGTAATTATATTCGCTGCAAGGAGATGCAATGCGCTATACCCATTTTTTTATGGTTCCTGAAATCGGCGCGAGCCGCCTCAACCAGACGCTGAAAAAAGACGCACAGACCATGCCTTTTTATGTCGTTTTCGATAACAGAGAAAACCGACAGCATTATGGCTATATCTCTTGTCAACAGGCAAAAGCCAGGGGAATATTTAGTCAGTAAGTTTGATTAAAAACCATTCCTCCTCATGCTGTCTTGATTAAGAAGAGGAATATTAATTTATTAAAAAATCAGTACCCTGCAGCTTTATTGGCGGCTTTTATACGCTTATTCATGGCGTCTTTTTCTTGTTTGTCATGGGCCTGCATTATCCCGCCCGCAGCATCCACCCAATCATTTGCGGTACATCCTGATAATCCCACGCTCAGCATAAACGCAAAAACATACTTCATATTCGCCCCATCCCCTGATTATTGTAGAAATAACGTCCATGTAATACACAAAGTATTCGACGCTGACGTCGTTACTTTAACAAGAAAAAGGCATTATGAACAAGACGAGAATTTCCAATCCGCTACGCTATAACGGCCAGAAATGAATTCTGACGTTATTCATTTAATATACAGAAGAGAAAATAGAACTTAACACACTTCATTTTAAAGGGTGAACTTGTCTGTTGTTTAGCGTGGCGTCGCCTGGATGCGGGATGTTGCCAGAAGGCCGCGTCGGGGCATTGGACATCCCCCCGTTCCCCCTGCGATGGTTGACAGAAGAAAGCAAGAAGCCCTTTGCTTTCTCTCTCTTCTCAGACGGATTTAATCAGTTGGTCGGCAGCAGCTAAAAAATGAATGGCCCGAATGACAAGAGCACTTAGATTTCAAGTGCAGCACGGATTATGGTTTCCATTTTCTCCGGCGTGACGAACGGTGCAAAACGCCTGAGCGGTTTACCGTCGCGTCCAATCAGAAATTTAGTGAAGTTCCACTTGATCCGCCCACCCAGTACACCGGGCAGTTCATCTTTCAGGAAACGAAACACCGGGTGCGCTGCGGCCCCGTTCACCTCTACTTTCTCGAACATCGGGAAGCTCACACCGTAGTTGATGTGACAGGTCCGGGCGATTTCGTCGGCGCCGCCGGGCTCCTGCTTACCGAACTGATTACAGGGGAAACCAAGCACCACCAGCCCCTGGGCGGCGTACTGTTTGTACAGCGCTTCAAGACCGGCGTATTGCGGCGTGAAGCCACAGTGGCTGGCGGTATTCACCACCAGAACCAGTTTGCCGGCGTAGTCGGCCATAGAGATGCGCTGGCCACGCAGACTGTTGGCCGTCAGTTCATAAAAGGCGGTCATGTCGGAATCCTCAGAGCAGAACCCGTTCGACACCGACATGACTACGCAGCGCGTTGCTGCACGGGAATATCGCGTGGAGAGCGGCAAGTTGTTCCTGCTGATGATAACCCGGTAGGTCCTGAATCGCGACGTCAAGTTTTAGTAAGAGCAATGCCGGCGGTGGTGGCCTGAATCCGAACGCGGATCTCGGCATCGTGCCTTGGCTGCCTGTTTACACAATTAAATCGTGCGAACAGGACCCGAAGGACACCCAACAGGCGACCGGTGCCCCGTTCCCCATTGATGAACTCTGCATGATGTTAATCGTGTCCGTTTTTGCTACGAAACCCACCATAGAGCTACCATCAGACGACGATGAGCGAAAAGCTGACCTTGAGTCATCCTTTCCCAGGCCGGCGTTTTATGTTTTCCTTGGCTTAAGCAACGGAACAAGGAAAACACCGTGAAAATCTACTGGACCCTAAAAAGTATTACCGAACTAAAAGACTTATCTTTTCGGGAGCGCGGAAGACGGTGGCGGAATGCCTATAAATCGGCCTTCCGGCACTGGCAGACCTGGGGCGGCCTCGTCCTCTGCGGGGCCTTCAGCGGCGCGGGAGCGCACTTTGGCGGCCTGGCCGGCACCGTAATATTTGCTGGGCTGGGTGGCTTTATTTACGGCCAGATCGTGACACACGTTGTCCTGAAACATTATCGGCACCGACTGCAGGACGAAGCCAACTGATCTTTCAGGCCTGAAAAGCGTTCAGGCTCATCAGGCTGTAAGTGACTAGATCTTTTTTTCGCAGCTAACCTTAAGATTCAATCATTTCTAATGATTGAATCTTAAGGTGCTCCCTCCTGCTCACCCTGGCCAAAACCCGCACTACGTTTCCCCGCGATACAGTAAAGGCCCTGCATTTAAGATACCACCCAAAACAGTAATGATAACTATTTGCATCAGTGTGCTATGTTGTATGCGCTTAAAACAAGAGCGGGCTCTCATGGCGGAAGATAAGACTCATCGCGTGGGAAAATCCTGTGGCTGCGCTGAGATGCAGCATCAATACAATTTATGGAGAGAAGATGAGAAGAATTTCAGTCTGGTCAGTGCTGTTGGCTTCAGCTATTGCGATGTCAACCGCCATAGCGGCATACGCCGATAGCCAATGGACAGCCGCCACCACGACCTTTCCTGGTAGCATCCGTGCCGGGTCACGGGAAATTCCCGTCAAGCCCGGAGATAAAACGGTTATAGCCATTAAGAGCCTGCAGGCGGGCACGACCGTCACCATTCTCAATGGTGCTGAAGTCCTGACACCAAAACCACTGACCGCCGACGAGAAGGGAAACCTCACTATTCCGTTGACCGTTCCGGCCGATGCCGCAACAGGCCTTCATCCACTCACTGTTATTACGCAAAACCCGGCGAGCGTTTCGCAGGTCATGTTGAAATTGTCCCAGATTGTCCCGCCAAAAAACACGGAGGCTTTCAGGCTGCAAACAACGTCCGTCGGTGAGCGGGCTTACCAGGCGGCAGTGTCGGCTGACGGAAAGCTGTTCGTGACCTCTGCCCGCGGCCCGAAGGATGGTAGCCGCCTACTGAGACTGAATGCCAGAACCCTGGCTGTCGAAGCGGAGGCAACACTGCCTGAAGACAAAAAGGGTGAGCAGATTGGTGTCTTCGGTGTCGGTGTTGATAATGCCCATAATCAGGTCTGGACGACGAACACCCTTGCCGAGACGGTGACCGTCTATGACGCAAAAACGCTTGCCGTCGCCAAAGTCTTTCCGGAGGGTTCGGTCGCACATCCACGCGATGTGGTTATTGATGAAGCCAACAATCGGGCCTATGTCAGCGCGGCGCTGACCGGTTTTGTCGAAGTGTATGACACCAAAACGCTGGAGCACATCGGTCAGCTGGAGTTTGTGGTGGAGCGTGGCAAAAACCTGTTTAACAGTACCGATCTTACCCTCGATAGCGCTGGCGGCAAGCTCTACGGCGTCAGCCGCGATACGCCATGGGTAGGCTGGATTGATCTCAAAACCGGCAAGAGTACGACGGTGAAAGTACCTCAGGCGCAGGGCGCAACCGACATCGCTCGCGATCCGCAGACCGGCCGTCTGTATGTCGCGTCCCAGGAGACGAACAATGTCGTGGTTCTTGATGCGGACGGTAAGGTACTTGCGGATACCTATATTGGTGCCGGGGGAGTATCTGTCGTCTGGGATCCGGTGACCTCGCAGGTTTTCGCCGCCGCGCGTGCAGGCGGAACCGTAGCAGTGCTGAACAAGGACGGTAAACTGGTCGCTAATATCCCGGTGGATGATACGCCAAACAACCTGACCGCCGGGCCTGATGGCGCAGTTTATCTGGTGTCTATGTATGGCTCGACCGGAGATAAAGTTCAGACCGGTTCAGTGACGAAAATCACCGCCAAAAAATAACGCCATGAGTCCGCCGGGTTAGTCGCAGGCAGGTCAGCCTGGCATTATTATTAACCCCCAGTCACCTGTGGGCCGGGGGTATGTTTTAGCGTATCCGATCGGTATTCACATCTTTTTACTCGAGGCTGATTGACGTCCATCACGATCAATCAACACAAATCTCGTTCTGGTGTTCACTGTCTCACCTGGACGAAGCGGTATGTCTGCCCAGAGGCCCACAAAAAACGGCTTCCGCGGTTGCGGCACCTTACCTTCCGGCTGCAAGCAGATCAGAATAAAACGCTATACGTCAGGAGCTCGAGGGAAAATTTCAAGGTAACTACTATTCGTATAAAAAGGAACAATCAGAAACAGCATACCGGCACCTCCTTGCTGATACTGTACGGCTAAATCTCCATTTTGAGTGATGAAGAGTCGGTGCTCCCACCACTGGCATCCGGCGCTCATATCTGGGGTACAGTTTTTGACCTTTCTAATTAATTCACCATCCTTTGTCAGATATAGAGATTTCACGTTTGAGTCTGATGGTTTTTCTTCTGAGCCATCGAGAAGGACAAATGTTCTTTCATCCAGAGTTCTGTTTTGCGAATCAATCGATTTGATATGCATTGTTTTGGAATCATAATCGAGTTTTAACTCTACAGTTGAAGTCTTGTCACCTTTAACGTAAAAAAACTCAGTCAAATCGCCTGCGCCCCAGTATTTCTCCTCACTTGATTTAACGGGTTTAGCCATGAACCGATAAAGGCTATGTGAATGAATATCCTGTCGGTTAGAATACTCCGCTTTATATTGTGCCATCTGCGGCGAATGGACAACACACCCGCTCAGTGCCAGCACAATGAATAAAACAGACGGTCCGCGCATTGACAATTCCCTATGTTAAATAACCCAAGACAGCATTAATTTATACTATATCTCTAAGCGGCTGACTAACAGGGATTATCGACCGCTGTTCAGCGGTCAGCTATATAGCCTGATCCGGTCACGGAAACCCTCTCAACGAAGAAAAGTGAAAAAGCCAGACCTCACTCCAGCCTGTTTTTGCCGGTGACCTCTCTTTCTACCTGTTTTCGCGTTGCAGCGGGCGTTCCGCTGTTTCTGTCTATGCATGCAGAATGGCTGCCGATACACCTTCATGAGTTTACAGTAGTTAACCGGCAGCTTTGAGCGAGAAGCGGACCGTCATCTATCACGGTGAATACGCGAGACTCAATCATCCACCGTCAGATTAAGGCGCTAACGGATGAAACCCGATCATTGTGTTGTTGGTTGCGTTTTTTCCAGAATCAGCAACAGCAGGCAGATCGCTCCCGCCGCTGCGAGGTTGTAAAGCATTCCAGCCACAAAGGCAGAAGCATACTGTCCGGCTGGTGACAAAGAGGTCGTCTCTGCAAGAGCGCCATTAAACAGAATGCCCACGACGGCAACGCCCAGAGCAGCGCCGACTTGCTGTACTGTTGATACCACTCCGGAAGCCATGCCGGAGTCTGCTTCGTCAACGAAACCCAGCACCAGGTTCAGCAGTGGCGTCATAATGTAACCCTGTCCGGCACCGATCATAACAAGCGCCGGGAGCAAGTACACCGGTTTCAGTTCAGCGCCTGACAGCCAAACCTGAGCAACTAATACCGTGATGAATAGCGCATAGATCAGGGCGCCCCAAAAAAGGGTCCGGGTTCCCCATCTGGAAAGCACTCGTGGCGCCGCCAGTGACGCAAGCACAAACCCTACGCTACAGGGCGCAAACAGGCTTCCCGCCAGGAAAGGATCCAACCCCATCCCCGTCTGTACCAGTAAAGCAAAGCAGAGGAAAAATGAACTTGATGTCGAATAAACCAGTAATACCAGCAACGTGCCCAGCGCAAAATGGCGCTTCGCCATCAGGCGCATATCCACCAGCGGCCATTTACCACTCATTCGGCGGTGTACCTGTTGTCGACAAAAGAGCGCGAGTACAATCAGCGCGATACCCGGTGACCATAGACTCCACGCGGGCCAGCCTTGCACCGGCCCTTCTATCAATGGAACCAGCAACAGCGTCAACCCGGAGCTGATCAGTACCACGCCGATCCAGTCCAGCTGTGGTCTTTGCGGGGCGGCGGATTCGGGAATCGATCGTGCGGTGAGAATAGCGAGAACGCCAACCGGCACATTGATAAGAAACAGAGTGCGCCAGCTCAGGCCGAACAGGTCTACATGTACCAGCCAACCGCCCAGCACCTGACCGGCAATCGCGGCCAACCCCAGAGTCATCCCCAACAGGCCAAAAGCTTTGCGCCTGTCATTACCCGCAAAGTTGACCCGGATAGAGGCATACACCTGCGGGAACAACAATGCCGCCGCCAGCCCCTGTAACACCCGGGCGCTGATAAGATAACCGGTATCAGGCGCCAGGCCACAAAATGCCGACGCCAGCGTAAAGCCAGCCATACCGATGATGAAGAGGCGACGGCGGCCAAACCGATCCCCCAGCCGCCCGCCGGTAATCAACAAAACGCCAAATGCGAGTTCATATCCGGCGACAATAAGACCAATCTCGGCGAAATTTGCCCCCAGCCCGGCCTGAATACTGGGAATGGCCACATTAACGACAAACAGATCAAAGATGGTGACGAATCCCGCGAGGAGCAACACGGACAAACCAGCCCACGGAGGCGTTTCACGTTCGCGCGGCATCGAAAAACAGAGGGGTGAACTCATCATGTATATCCAGGGTAAGGAGAATATGCGACGATTCTCTCTTGCTCTTTAAACCATTACAATTTAACACTTTATACTATTACTTAAAGTAACGAGATAAGCGATGCGCACACTGAATCGAACGCGTTCCGATCTGGCAGCCTTCCTGCGGGCACAGCGGGAACGTCTGTCACCTGCCGACGTCGGGTTGCCCAGCGGAACCCGACGTCGGACGCCAGGCCTTCGGCGTGAAGAAGTCGCGGCGCTTGCCGGAGTCGGCCTCACCTGGTACACGTGGCTTGAACAGGGCCGGGATATTGGGGTGTCGTCCACCTTTCTGGATAATCTGTCGCGGGTACTGAAACTGGATGCCGCTGAACGTCGACACCTCTTTATGCTCGCACATCAGCGTCCTCCTGCCGACCCCGGAAAAACCTGGTGCGTACTCCCTCCCCTTGTTCGGCGGCTGATGCACGATCTGCCGCATCCTGCTTTTGTGCTCAATCTGCGCTGGGATGTCCTGGGCTTTAATATGTTAGCCGATAAGCTGTTTAATTTTGCCCGTCATGTACCGGAGCGGCGTAACCTGCTCTGGCTACTGTTCACCGATTCCGCGCTACGGGCGCGTGTGGTTGACTGGGATGAACAGGCTCCGCTGATGTTGTCTGACTTTCGCCGTGACTTCACTCGCGCCAGCCAGAGCAGCGATATTCCTGAACTGGTCAATGAGCTGGAACAGGTTTCACCCGAGTTCAAAACCTGGTGGCGACAACATCAGGTTCACGCGCCTTGTAATGGCATCCGCCGTTTGCTGATAGAGGAACAGCCCGTGCCTTTCGAATTCACGTCGCTGACCGTGGATGAAGACAGGCATCTGAGGCTGGTGGTGTATGCGCGCCAAAAAGAGGAACCAGCGCTTGCTGATTAGCATTCAGCGTGGGGCCAGTGGCTTTCGCCCGCTGGCTTAAACACGGCTGAATCTACCGCAGCTGCTCACGTAACTACGTTCCGATCCCATCTGGCGATCTTCAGATACCTTCGGGACCAGGGGCTTTCCGCGGGAGGCAACTTGTTTTTCTCACTCCTTCGTTCTTTTATTCATCTTGATCCAATACAACTTGAGCGTGCCCGGGAACACCTTCGTCACCCTCTCCGGTGTGATGAGCGGTGGATGGACAAATCAAAGTAACGATACCTCTGTTTTTTCCGGATGCGTAAGCACGCAAGATAGCGTTGGAGAAAATGGGGGCGATAGAAAGCGGGAAGCAAACCCTGGCGCACCTCGCAGGCTATGTAATCAAAACCTAATCAAAGAGAAAATCATGAGAAAAATAGTTTCGTTTGTCCATGTGTCGCTAGATGGTTTTGTCGCTTCTACCGCAGAGGGCCCGGCGGGTCTGGCCTGGATAAGCATAAGCCCCGACCTGTTTGAATACGTAGAGCAGCGAATTCAGCAAACCGACACCGCCTTATATGGGCGCACCACCTACCAGATGATGGAATCGTACTGGCCAACGGCTGCCGACAAGCCTGACGCCAGCCCACATGACCATGCGCATTCGCGTTGGTATAAATCTGCCCACAAAGTGGTGTTGTCGAAAACCCTTCTGGAGAAAAATCACCCTAATACGCAAATTATCAGTCGCAATTTAAGCGGCGAAATCAGCAAGCTCAAGCAGAGCGCGGGTAGCGAAATCTTAATGTTTGGTAGTCCCTCAGCTACTCACTCGCTAATGGCGGAAAACCTTATTGATGAGTATTGGCTATTCGTCAATCCGATTCTGCTGGGGCAAGGCATTCCCTTGTTCCAAAATATAAAACACAGAACCTCACTCACGCTGGTGAAGAGTCACGTTTTCCCGTCGGGCGTAGTGTGTCTGCAATACGAGGTGAAACGAAATCAATAATGCCAGGTTCCGATAGTTCAGCAACAGGAATAAAACTCCGGGCGGCTGCATTTCTGCAAAAGTGTAGCCAATCGATGTTTTGCGCTATGTGTCTACCCTGATTGACAATAGCGCCTAAGGGGTCGCAACATCCGCTCCTGGCACGCAGCGGACTTTACTTACATAGATGATGCGCGTCAGGCTGCTGGTCACAAAAGTTTCTTGCACCTTCCTGGTGGTGCTACCGTCTGGGGGGATTAATAATGACTACTATTCTGTTATCTGTTGCCGGTTTTCCTTTTTCATACCGCCATTCATTCTTCATTTTACTGATGACTATACGCTCTAACTCCGGCGTCGTTGTCGATTCAAGGATTTGTGTATTCTGAACTCTTCCGTCTGCATCAACATCAAATTGTATCCGCAGTACATTCGGCAGTAGCTTTCCGTTCTTATCATGAATGGCGATTGCTGTATTTGCAGAGGAAGTGCTGCCAGATGGAATGCTGTCTCCGGCCTGTGGGCCAGAGCAGGCTACCAGAAGCAATGACAGGATGAGAGTGAGTGGTCTGATAGATTTCATAAAGCGTCCATGTCTTAAAATTAACCCTATAATAGACATCCTTAATAGTTAAGTACTCGGCCGAAACAACACGATGATGTATTGTCCTCTGGAGCACAATCTTATCCAATGTATTGGCGTACATTGGGGAAAATTAGGGCGGTGTAATGTTGTCATTGCGCTGTGGTCTGATGAAAATCGTGCGCTCTCGATGATGGCCTGCCGATGTAAACAAGTCTTTCATTTTCATCATCTCCAACGATAATCCGCTATAACCCCAGGCCCACACTATGCGGGCAGGATTAGCTGCAAATCCGGATAGCGTTCCAGCCACCGTTTTGCCACGACACGCTGCCAGAAAACATCCCGCTTATCGCTCTCAAAGAATGGCGTTGCCCGAAGACGTCGTTCAAACAGATCGTCGAGCCCATAAGGCGCAATGATCTCAAGAAGGGTGGAACGGCCTATTCTGACCGCGACGGCCGTCGCCGTCTCAGGCCAGTAGCGAAGAGCATTCGCTGTCGAGCAATAGGGTTCATTATCATTACGTTGATGCATCCTGGCTTGATTCTTCACCGACCAGTTAAAGACCGGTAATTGCCGGCTGAGCGTCTCTTCCAGAGCGCTATCAACAACTGAACTGCAGTTTTTCGGGTCGAACCAGACAACGTCCACATCACCCGAGACTGGCCTTTGCCCGTATCCGTGCAGATGATCCCAGACCGCATCTCTGACCAAGCCGGCACCAATCCAGCCATCGCTGAGTTCCAGCGCCTGAACGGCATACAGCGCCTTCATTCTTATCGGGTCGTTTAACAACAGGTCCTGCAATACGTCCTGATATTTCATCATTTCCCTGAAAACAGTGATTAAGGTTGCTATCTGCCTGATAATAGCATCAATGTCCAGGGGGGCGCCGCTGCTGGCGCCCCCCTGCTATTACCTCGCGGCTAATCCTCGTACGCGGCGTGGTGGAAATCAATTTCCCACTGCAGCACATCCCCGTACAGCGCCGACAGCACCTGCTTTTCGTTTTCACTCAGCGCCATGGCGCAGCGATCGAGTTCGTTCTTCAGCCAGAGAGCCTGCTGATAAAAGTCGTCTTCGGCGTGCATTACCACCCAGCGCCTGACGTCAGCATCGCTCTGACGATGCTCGCTCGCCCCCCGGCACCAGGAGTAGTACATCCATTCCGCCCCGAACATCATGGTAATGATCTGTTCATAGTTGCCCGACCGGGCTGTCCGCAGCATGCCGTCGCGAAAGCGCTGCACGGCTGGCAAATCGTGCGGATAATCCGCGGGATTAATCCGCCGGTCAGACAAGACCTGTTCAAACCACGCAATCTGCGTGTCTACCAGCGCGTTCAGTACGCCGATGAGCCAGCGCTGCTGCTGAATATCCGGCGCCTTGCTGACCCCGAGGGCGAAAATCGCGATTGCCGTGGCGACAAAGTTGCCCTCAAACACCAGATAGCGGTTGAATACGGTTGTCGGCAGACGATCCTGTTCAATATCAACCACAAAACGGTGCCTCTGCATCGTCTGCCAGACCTGCTGATGTTCGCGCAGCAGGCGATCGCTAAATGCTTCCATTATGCCTCCTCCAGCGCGGCCTGGGCGACGGACATAAAATGCTTAACCCGGGCCAGCTCTACGTCGTTCCACCAGACGCCATCAACCTTCATGGTGCTGGCCACAATGACTCCCTGAGTCCGTCCGAGGATCTGGCTGACATTGGCTGGTGTCACCCCCGAGCCCACTAATAACGGTAGCTCTGTCGCCGCGCGAATCTCATCAATTTCCGCCATCGTGGCGCTATCGCCGGTGCGCTGACCCGTGGCAATCACCGCGTCGGCCTCGAAAAAGTCCACATCGCGAGTCAGCTCCTGAATCGAACGATCGGCAACGATAGCATGGCTGCCGTGCTTAACGTGGCTATCGGCAAAAACGCGGATATGTTCAGCGCGCAGCATGCTGCGATAGCGCAACGCCCTGGCCGCCGCCCCTTCAATAAACCCTTCGTTGGCGATATAAGCATTGGCCCACTGATTGACGCGAATGAAATCGGCGCCCCCCGCCAGAGCGATAGCCATCGCCGGAATCGCAGCGTTTGCCAGGACATTAATTCCCAGCGGTACGCCAAAACGCTCGCGTACTTTCTCGGTAATGACCGCCATCAGCGCCGAGGTTTCATGACCGATATCTTCAGGTTTAGAAAAAGGGATATCGCCATGATTTTCAACAATCAAGCCATGAACGCCTCCAGAAATATAATTTTCAGCATCCCGAAGCGCACGCTCGACAATATCACCCACTGATTTCCCTCGATATTTAGGCGTGCCGGGAAAAGGATCGCAATGAATAACACCTATAACAACTTTACTACGTGAAAAAATAGCTTGTATTGCATTCATTTTTTCTGCTGAGATAGCAATCATCTTATCCATCCTGTTAAGGGAACACTATGCGTGTTTACGTTATCGGCAATATTACCGTAGATGAAACCTGGTCTGTTTCGGATATACCAAAAAAAGGCACTTCAATTCATGGCGTTAAAGTTTCGCAGGATATCGGCGGTAAAGGCGCGAATCAGGCGATTATATTATCCCGCAGTGGAATAGAAACGCGCTTAATTGCTGCCACAGGAAATGACAGCAATGGAATCTGGATTCGTCAGCGGATACAAAATGAAGCATTGACGTTGCTACCCGACTGCCATTTTAACCAACATAGCGATACCTCGATTATTTTAAATAGCGCTGATGGCGATAATGCCATCATTACCACTACCGCCGCCGCCGATACATTCCATCTTGATGATATAATTCCACACATGGCCGATGCCGCCGCGGGCGATATTTTGCTACAACAGGGCAATTTCTCCCTGGAGAAAACGCAGGCGCTATTCCAGTACGCCAGAACCCGCGGTATGACAACGGTATTCAACCCCTCACCGGTCAATCCTGACTTTTGTCATCTGTGGCCGCTTATCGACATCGCAGTGGTCAACGAATCAGAGGCTGAATTGCTCCAGCCATACGGCGTAAAAACCTTAGTGATTACCCAGGGGGCAGCAGGTGCCTGGCTGATCCGTGATGGCCAGCGTCAGTTTTGCCCCGCCGCCCCCGCCGAGGCGCTTGATACCACCGGCGCGGGCGATACGTTCCTCGCTGTGATGCTGGCATCCGCGCTACTGCGCGACGTCGAACCAGATCGCCTGGCGCTTGCCCATGCCAGCCGTGCTGCCGCGATTACCGTTAGCCGCCGGGGCACGCTCAGCGCGTTTCCCGATGCTCAGGAACTCGCCGCCCTGTTAGCCACGGGCGGCGCGCACTGACCTACTTAAACAGCGAGCGGTAGCTATCAACGTTCGCTTTGGTCACCACCGTTGCCGGAACCAGAATGGTTTTCGGCACGGTTTTTCCCGACGTAATGCTGTTCAGCGCCTTGAGGGCTTCGGCCCCCATCTTTTCCGGATCCTGTTGCAGTACGGCGGTGACGTATCCGCCGTCAATACCCGAAATCGCCTTCGCCGTCAGATCCCAGCCAAAGACTTTAATATCTTTCTGACGCCCCTGGTTCTCCACCGCGGCAATGGCGCCCAGCAGCGCAGGTTCGCCGGTAGCATAGATAGCCGTCAAATCGGGGTTGCCGGTAATCAGGTTTTCCGCCGCGGTCATCGCTTTATCCTGCACGTTCTGCCCGTCGACGACGTTGGCGATGGTAATTTTCGGGTTGCTTTTCAGCGTCTCTTCGAAGCCCTTCTGCCGCTGGTTCTGAATCGCCGAGTTCAGGGCGCCGACGATCCCCAGCCGCGCCTGGCCGCCCATCTCTTTCTGCACGTAGTCAACGAAGTATTGGCCAATAATTCTGCCGCCTTCGATATTATCCACGCCCACCTGAGCCGCCTGAGGCCCGGCCGGTAATACGGCATCAATAGCAATCACAGGAATGTTAGCAGCGGCGGCTTCTTTTACCGCGGGCATAATTCCGTTAACGTCGATAGCGGCAACCAAAATGCCCTTAACACCTTGCTGAATATAGTTTTCAATCGCGTCATTTTGCGCGACGGGATTGTCGTTAGAGTTAAAAATAACTAAATCCTTACCGCTGGCTTTTGCTGCATCCTGAGCGCCTTTATTCATCAAATTAAAAAACAGAGCCTGCTGATTGATCTGTACCAGTGCATAAGTGGGAGCGGCGGCACTGGCGGTAGAAATAAAGCTCACTGATGCCAGCATCGTCGTTGCTATAGCAATAAAACGCAGTTTTCCGGTGTTAAATAACATCATCAGTATCCTCGTCGGGAATAGTTGATAGCCAGCAGAGTTCCGCGTCGCATGCGAACGCAGAAGGATTATTTTTTGGCGGGCAAATATCGTCTATATGGCCAGAACGATCGTCGAACGTTCGGCTGGACCTGCTTAATTTCATTCCGGCAACCGGTCCGTGTCGGTGCGCGACTGGAATGAGTTAAACGGGTTTGGGAATGACTTCCCGGATGATGCGGTAAACTGTCTATACAATTCTCCGCCATTTAAAATTTGTCAAGCATTTATTTAAGGATATTGTTAACAGAGATATTGCTGTATCCACCGCGCTTAACTATGTTACAGATAGCCGATTCTGGCAGAAATGGCGCAGGAAATGAGTATAAAACGCGTATTATTATCCGACGTGGCAAAGCTGGCGGGCCTGTCGAAGGCTACCCTGTCGCGCTATATGAACAACAGTATTGTGCTGCCGCAGGAAACCATCGACCGCATCGAAACGGCAATACGCGAACTGGACTATCGCGGTAATAGCCTCGCACGCCGTCTGAGTAAAGGCGGAAGCGAAACCCTTGGCCTGGTGCTGCCCGACATCACCAACCCCTTCTTTGCCGAACTGGCCGATGCCGCCGAAGAGGCCGCCTCTGCCAACGGCTACAGCCTGGTACTGTGCATCACTCGTAATAACCCGGAAAAAGAGTGTCAGTTTATACGCTGGCTGGATACCTGCCAGGTCGATGGTCTGCTGTTCACCACCAACCGCCCCGATAACGGCCTGCTACGCAAAGAGGTTCAGCGCCACGAACGCATTGTGCTGCTGGATGAGGACATTCCCGGCAGTAAAGTTCCTAAAGTCTTTGCCGATAACGTCCAGGGCGGGCGGATTGCGACCGAAAAACTGATCGCCGCCGGGCATCGCCATATCGCTTTCGTCGGCGGTCCGGACAAGCTGATGAGCGTCCGCGAACGCTATCAGGGCTTTTGCACCGCCATGAAGCAGGCCGGTCTGAGCTGGCCCCCCGAATGGGTTATGTACGGCGACTACCAGCGCGAGTTCGGCCAACAGGCGCTGCAGTATTTGTTTAGTCAGCCGGTTCGCCCTACTGCCGTCTTCGCCGCCAGCGACTATCTGGTGCTTGGCCTGCTCGACGGGCTGCGCGCCGGCGGACTGCAGGCGCCGGAGGCGCTGTCGTTAGTCGGCTTCGATGACGCCAGCTATGCCGATTTCACCCAGCCGCGTATTTCAACTATCCGCCAGCCCGCCCGGGAGCTGGGCCGCACAGCGGTGAACATCATGATGCGCTTGCTCAACGACGACAAAGATATCCCGGCAGAGACCCGCCTGCCGGTGGAATGGATTGGCCGCGACTCGATCAAGATTTGTTAAGCGCGTCCCAAAATGGCGCAAAAGCGCCCAGTTTTGGCGCAAAAAACGTTCAACCTGCCATCTCTTCACTATAATCAGTAAACCGGTTTACCGGAATGTAATCAAGAAACACTATCTATTACATAAGGTTAAGTCACAGGGCTGCGGTGTTGTTCCTGCCCTGGCACGGATGCTGCAATGTTCTTACTGGCGAACAAATATCTTACATAGCGTTTGACCAGACTGTGTTGGCGAGTGCTCCACTCCGCAGGTAAACCGGTTTACTAGAATGTAAACCGTGTCGGATGGGGTATCTCCCGCAGGCTGGCGAACATTTTCCCGGCAATAGCGATGGGAGTTATCAGATGCAGCAGCCACAAACTACCCCGCCAAGGGTGGAGATGATCAATATCACCAAGACCTACGGGTCGATACGTTCGTTGCGCGGAGTCAACCTGGAGCTGGCTCCGGGCGAGGTGCTGGGATTAGTGGGCGATAACGGCGCGGGGAAATCAACCCTGACCAAAGTACTATCTGGCGCGGTGATCCCCTCCAGCGGCACTATTCGTATCGACGGTGAACAGCACCAGTTTGCTAATCCGGCCGATTCGCGTCGCTGCCATATCGAGATGGTGTATCAGGATCTGTCGCTATGCGACACGGTCGACGTCGCGGGCAATCTGTTTATGGGGCGCGAGCCGATGAAATCGCTCCTCGGCATCCCCTTTCTCGACGAAGCCAGAATGCACGCCGATGCCCGGGAGATGCTAAAAGGGCTGGGAATTTCCATTCCTGATACTCGCCTGTTGGTGCGAAATCTTTCCGGCGGCCAGCGCCAGGCCATTGCCATCGCCCGCGCGGCGGCTTTTGATCCGAAGGTGCTGATCATGGACGAGCCAACCGCCGCGCTGGCCGTCGCGGAAGTTGAAGCGGTTCTGGAGCTAATTCGTCGCGTTTCCGCTCGCGGCGTGAGCGTTATTCTGATTACCCACCGCCTGCAGGACCTGTTCCTGGTCTGTGACCGGATCATGGTGATGTATGAAGGTACCAACGTCGCCGACCGGCGGGTGGCCGACACCAGCCTGAGCGATATCGTTAACCTGATTGTGGGCGAGAAATTCACCGCCCGCTCTGCGGCTGCACATTGAGGTAACAGGATGAGTATCATGAACTTAAGCAGCTCCCGCATGATCCAGCATTCGCTGCCGCGCCGCCTGCTGCATAACCACTCGGGCGTGGTGAGCATCGCGCTATTTTTTGTCTTCTGCTGCGTGGTGTTTTCGCTGATTACCGGCAATTTCCTCACCGGCACCAACTGGCTGAATATCATCCGTCAGAGCGCCCCGCTGCTGATCGTCGCAACCGCAATGACCCTGGTGATTACCACCGGCGGCATCGACCTGTCGGTGGGATCCACCCTCGCGCTGGTCGGCGCGCTTTCCGCTATCGCCCTGAACAACTGGGGACTGCCGTGGCCGGTGGTTTTGCTCGGCGGTCTGCTGCTCGGCGGATTAGTCGGCGCCATCAACGGCTTTTTTATTGCCTATGAAGGCATTCCGGCGTTTATCGTCACCCTCGCCACCCTGGCCGTTGTGCGCGGTATCGCGCTGCTGGTGACCCAGGGCTATTCGATTCCGCTTCCCGCTGACAGCCTGTTTACCTTTATAGGGCGCGCGTGGGTCGTGGGTATCCCCATGCCAGCGCTGATTGGCATTATGGTTCTGATTATCGGGCATATCGTTCTCAACCATATGCGTTTTGGCCGCTATGTGACGGCTATCGGCGCGAATGCCGAAGGCGCACGACGCAGCGGGATTAACACCAAAGCGGTGACCATGAAGGTCTATATCATCAGCGGAATGGCCGCCGCGCTGGCCGGAATGATTATTACCGCACGTCTCGGCAGCGGCTCCTCCAACCAGGGCGAAGGTTTTGAACTGCAGGTCATCGCCGCCGTTGTGCTCGGCAGTACCAGCCTGTTTGGCGGCTTCGGGACGATTATCGGCACGCTGCTCGGCGCGCTGTCGATTGCGGTGATTCAGAACGGGCTGATCCTGTCGCATATTTCACCGTTCTACACCCAGATAGCCACCGGCACTATCATCCTGCTGGCTATCTGGCTGAACACCCGCATTCTCAACCCCACGCGCTCGGCGGCAAAAGGATAGATAGCTGATGAAAGGATCAATTTTTCGCCATCCCTCCCCGCTGCCGGTCGGCGTCAGCAGCGGTTACGTCATGACGGTGCTGGGCCCGCTGCCGATTAGCGAGATGGGCGTCACGCTGATGCATGAGCATATTCTGCTGGACGCGTCCGGCAAATGGGTGCCGCCCTGCTGCTGTAGCGATCGCCATCTAGCCGAAATGCCGGTGAAGATGGAAAACCTCGGCGAACTGTCGCTGAACCCGCTGATGAGCCGCGATAACTGCCAGCTGTTTGATGTCGACGTCGCGATTGAAGAACTGACCAAATATCGCGCGCTTGGCGGGGAAACGGTGGTCGACCCGACCAATATCGGCATTGGCCGCGACCCCAAAGCGCTGGCGCGCATCGCGCGTCTGACCGGTCTGAACATTGTTATGGGTACCGGCCTCTATCTGGAGCCGTCACACCCCGAGTGGGTAAAAACCAGCAGCGTCGAACAGCTGGCCGAACGGCTGATTTACGATCTTGGCGGCGCGGAGGAGAAACCGGAGGTGCTCGCCGGGCTTATCGGCGAAATCGGTATCTCAAGCCGTTTTACGCCGGATGAAGAGAAGTCTCTGCGCGCGGCCGGCCGGGCCAGCGCCGCGACCGGCGTGCCGATCGAGGTCCATCTGCCGGGCTGGGAGAGACTGGGTCATCGGGTGCTGGATATTCTCGAACAGGAAGGCGCCGATCTCCGTCATACGGTGCTGTGTCATATGAATCCCAGCTTTGCCGATAAGCGCTACCAGCGCGAACTGGCGCAGCGCGGAGCGTTTCTCGAATACGACATGATCGGCATGAGCTACTACTATGCCGACGAGTCGGCGCAGTCGCCCTCCGACGAGGAGAACGCCCGTGCGATTCGCGAGCTGATTGACGATGGCTATCTCCAGCAGATTTTGCTGTCGCAGGATGTGTTCCTGAAAACCATGCTCACCCGCTACGGCGGCCACGGTTACGGCTACATACTCAAGCACTTTGTTCCTCGTCTGCGGCGCCACGGCGTCAGCGGCGAACAGCTTGAAACCTTGATGATTGGCAATCCCCAACGGGTCTTTGGCGGATAAAAGGAAACTCATAATGCAGAAAAAAATCTTACTGGTCGGGGAATCCTGGACCAGCACTTCAACGCACATTAAAGGCTTCGATCAGTTTGCCACCGCTACCTGGCACACCGGCGCAACGGATTTTCTCGCCGCGCTTGCGGACAGTCATTACGCGATTACCTACATGCCTGCCCACGCGGCGGCGACCGACTTCCCGCTGACTCAGGAAGCGCTGCGGCAGTGGGATGCAATTATCCTGTCGGATATTGGCGCCAATACGCTGCTGCTGCATCCGGATACCTGGCTGAAAAGCCGGCGCACCGCCAACCGGCTGACGCTGATCCATGACTACGTTGCCGCCGGCGGTGCGCTGATGATGATTGGGGGCTATTACAGCTTCCAGGGAATTAACGGCGGCGCACGCTATCGCCATACCGCGGTGGAGAAAGTTCTGCCGGTGCGCTGTCTGGCATGGGACGATCGTATTGAAACCCCGGAAGGTTGCTATGCCGAAGTGACAGAATCTCACGCCCTGTTTAACGATATTCCTGGCGAATGGCCGTGGCTGCTGGGCTATAACGAAGTGGAAATGCATCCGCAGGGCAAACTGCTGGCTACCGTCGCCGGAACCGGTCATCCGCTGCTGGCTATTCGCGAATATCAACAGGGTCGCTCGCTGGTGTGGACCAGCGATATGTCCGCACACTGGCTGCCGGAAGAGTTTGCCAAATGGCCCGGCTATCGCCAGCTGTGGATTAACTGCCTCGACTGGCTGACGGAACGCGACTGATGACCACCACCCTTCAACTGGCCCGGCAGCTGCTGGGCTTTAACACCATCAACCCGCCGGGTAGCGAAGCTGACTGCATGCGCTTCTTTGCCGACTGGCTTCAAGAGAGCGGCTTTGAGGTTTCGCTGTCGTCGTTCGGCGAGGGACGCAGCAATCTGATCGCCAGTCTGCCCGGGATGACAGCCGGTAAACCGCTGGCTTTTACCGGGCATCTGGATACCGTGCCGCTTGGGAACGCGCAGTGGCGCTACGATCCTTTCGGTTCACAGACGGAGGACGGTCGTCTTTATGGACGCGGCGCCAGCGATATGAAAGCAGCGGTGGCGGCATTTGCCGTCGCCTGCGTTCATCAGCGGGAAACTATTCTCGCCGGCAGCGGTGCGGTATTGCTGATTACCGGAGGGGAAGAAACCGGCTGTGACGGCGCCCGGGCGCTGATCGCCTCCGCTCCGTTGCCGGAGATCGGGGCGCTGATCGTCGGCGAACCCACCGCCAATTACCCGGTTATCGGGCATAAAGGCGCCCTCTGGCTACGTTGTGAAACGCGAGGGAAAACCGCGCACGGCGCGATGCCGGAACTGGGGATTAACGCTATCTATCTGGCGGCGGATGCGGTAGGTAAGATTCAACATTTCTCGCCAGGCGCGCCGCATCCGCTGATGAAACAGCCCACTCTTAACGTCGGACGTATCGAAGGCGGGCTCAATATCAACTCCGTGCCGGACCGCACGCGTTTTGATGTCGATATCCGTAGCGCGCCCAATTTACAGCACGCCACTATCCGGCATCGATTGACCACGCTGCTTGGTGAGAGCGTCACGGTGTCGACATTGGTTGACCTGCCCGCGGTACTGAGCGAAGCGGACCACGTTTGGATAAAGCAGGTTTATCAACGCTGCCAGCCGCTGCACGATCGGCCGCTTGAGCCGCGCGTGGTTCCCTACTTTACCGATGCCTCCCTGCTGCTGCCTGCGCTGGGCAACCCGCCCTGTATTATTCTCGGCCCCGGCGAGCCGTCTCTGGCTCATCAAACCGATGAGTACTGCCTGCTCAGCCGACTGGAGGAAGCGGAACAGCTGTACGGAGAAATTATCCGCGACTGGATGCGGTAATCTGCCTGCCGGAGTCGCATAAAAGTGACAGCGTCACACGGAAAGAATGCCTGCGTTCGAACCTCCGCAGGCACACTCGTTGATAAACATTTGAATACCCTCGCTGAATAGCAGAGGATGACCGCATATCACGCCGAATTTATCCTACCAGGCAAGGAGGCATTACCATGACCGTGAGACGCAGTCCGCTACTCTTTTGTTTCCTCTCTTTACTCCTGACGGCCTGCTCAGGCACCGCTTCCCCACCTGAGAGCGCTGAAAAGGCTAAATTATCGGCAGAAGTGGATAAGCTGTTTGCAGATTATGAGATGGGGTCAGACAATTCGCCACGGGCGACTAATTTGCGCTATCTGCATCAGGTCAGAACGGCTATCTTCGCTAAAATAGACCAGCCGCAGGCGTATCAGGGGCAAAAATGCTCCGTGCGCTTAACGTTCCAGCGTGACGGGAAGGTGCAGAATCCAACGGAAGCGCATGGCGATCCGGCTTTATGCGCGGAAATTATAGCCGCGCTACAAGAGGCGCAGATTCCGCCAGCCCCGGATGAACAAACCTATCAGACATTCAACAATGCCATTATGGATTTCAGACCGTGAGCGGGATTTCCGCAATATTGTCTCAGGGGCCCTTGGCCCCTGCATCATTCTCAGAACTCCACGCGGCCGCCGAAATTATAGCGCCGCCCTTCCAGCATCGCGGTCTGCCTGTAGGTGGTGGTGTAAACCGGATTCACATCAAACAGATTGTAGATCCCGCTCATCAACGTGACGTGTTTATTCAGATGGTAACGCGCGCCTAAATCAACCAGCGCATAGGCATCCGTTGAGCTGGACTTGCCGATATCCGGCGAGTTGCTGCGCCAGCTCGCCTTGGTCCACAGCTCCAGATCGGACGTTGTATTCCACGACAGCGAAACGTTGGCCATACTGCTCGGAAAATCATTTAGCGCATAGCCCTTATACTCACCGCTTTTCTGTTCACTGTGGGTATAGGTATAGTTGGCGTTGGCCTTCAGCGCCGCGGTCACCTGCCAGTCGCCGTTCAGCTCCAGGCCATAGATCTCCGCATCCCCGACGTTAATATATTGCGACACGCTATCAGCGGTATAGCCATTGTATTGACACTGTTGGCTGGCCGATGAGGTACAGATGGTGTGGTCGCTGATTTTATCTTTAAATTTGGTATGGAAAAGCGTCGCATCCAGCGCCAGCGCGTTTTGCTGCCAGTACACGCCCAGTTCGGTGTTGATGCTCTGTTCCGGCTTCAGATCGTCGTTGCCGATACCAATCTCAGAATAGGGATAAGCACCATAGACGCTGGTAAAACCGGCGTTGTTCTGCCGTAAATCCGGTTTTTTGTAACCGGCGGAGACGCCCCCTTTCAGCGCCCAGGTCTCGTCGATAGTCCAGTTACCATACAGCTTAGGCGTGACGTGATAGCCAAAGTAGCTATCATGATCCAGGCGCGCAGAGGTGGTCAGCGTAAAGTCCGGCACCATCATCCATGCATCTTCCGCAAAAACCGCCCAGCCATGACGCGTGATTTTACTCACCGGAGTGACGCCAGGCGCCTGCTTATCCGCGATACCGAAGGTGTCATTCAGCTCATTGCGCGTGAAGTTTACGCCTAACGTCAGCTTGTGATCGGCCAGAGTAAAGGTATTCGCGCTATTGGCCTCAAAATTATTCTGCTTAATAAATTGCGAATCCATCCCGGGCACGCGGTACTCCGTGCGGGCCTTCTCGTAGCTGATAAAGTTCTTCACCTCCACCAGATCATCGCCGTACCAGGCATGCTGTGACAGTGAGGCCGCGTCGCGGTCAAAGCCCCAGTACCACGCTTTATCGTTATGGGTTTTCTCCTGATTGCCTTTAGAGGCGTTCAGATCCCAGAGCTGAGTATCGGTTGGCGACAGAGAAATGGTGGCGTCCAGATTCCCGGCCTGATGCTTCACGAAGCGCTCTTTGGTTGGGCTATCATCATCGCGACGATCGAGGTAGTCTGCGCCCACGCTGATCCCGAGTTTGCCCGGGATGACAGGCCCCATCAAGAAAGCGTTGGTCTGATTAGTGTTGCCGTATTCACTTTTTTCCTGCAGGAAGTAATTATCCTCCAGCACCCCGGTCCATTTTTCGAGGTTCCAGGACTTTTTGGTGATGACGTTGACCACGCCACCAATCGAGTCAGAGCCATACAGCGAGGACATGGGGCCGCGAATGACCTCCACCCGATCAATGGCAGCCAGCGGCGGCATAAAAGCCACTTCGCTACCAATGTGATGCCCGTAGGGGCGGGATTCGCGGGTAGACTGCTTGATACCGTTGACCATAAACGAGGTATAGGTCGAATCCATACCGCGCATCTGTACATCGCCGGTCGCCAGACTGCCGTGACCGTTGCCCACCAGCACGCCCGGCATCTCGCGCAGCGCTTCCGCGACATTCTGATTGGAACGGGTATTCAGCGCCTTCTCATCAAGCACCGAGATCGTCGCCGGCGCCTCGCGCCTCTCCTGGCTGAAACCCGTGGCGGTGACTACCATCTGCTCTTCGTTTACGGCAACGCTATCTGCAGCGTAGGCAGCCGCGGGCAGATTGACGAAGGCGAGCGCAATCGCCACCTCCATGTGTGTCTTAATCGTCACAAAAAAGTCCTTAGAATTTAGTTAGATCAATCTTGAGAACGTAGTCAGCCTGGTCGCTTTTTTCGTCCTGTTTGACGCTGGCATAAAGCGTTCCGGCATCCGCAGAAAGCGCCAGACTGTTGGGCATGGCCGCCGTTTTGATGGCGTGTTTGAGATGATGGGTTTTTGCGTCGATGACGCTAATCGAGCGATCGTTGCGATGGGTAACGTAGATTTCATCGCGCGCGGCGTTATAGAGCACGGCGACCGAATTGGGCGAGGCAATACGATCCACCAGCTTGCCGGAGTCCAGCCGCACCACCAGCACATCGCGGGTGTTGGTATCAGCGATATACCCGACTCCTGCGGCGCTGTTCAGGGCGATATTGAGGAAATAATGGTCCGGTTCAGCCGGGTCGACCTTCACGCGGGCAAGGAGCTTCGACGTTTTGCCATCGAGGGTCACCAACTCCCCATTGCCGGTAACTACATACACTTTGTTACCCGCGTCATCAACGGCAAACCCCACCGGTTCGAGATGATTCAGCGTTTCGCTAAGCTGCTGCTTTCGCGTATCGACAACCCACAGCAGCCCTTTGTCTTTGCGCCCGATCCCGGACACATACAGACGTTGATTTTGCTTATCCAGCACCACTTCGCGCACGTGAGCCTGTTTCTCAGGATCCGCATCATCGCTTAGCTGAATAGTTTTAATCACCTTATTGGTCAACGTATCCACGAGCGTTAGCGAACCATCCAGCGCATTGCCCAAATACAGGATATGGTTTTCTTCATCCAGAGAAAGTGCAAAGGTACGCCGTTCGGTGGCTATCTTCTGATTAATCTGCAGAGAATCGGCCGCCAGCCGAAATACAACGCCCGTCGTTTTATCTTTCTCAAACGAGGGCGCTGAGGCGGCATAGAGCGTCTTCTGACTGTTATCATAAGCCAGCTCATAAACGCCGTGGCCAAGAGGCTGTGAGCGGAAGGCCTGCTCGGTAAAATCCTTAGCCGAGACAGAGAAAACAGGCAGAGAAGATGAAATGGCCAGCGCGCAAAGCGTTACTTTCGTCAGGGATACGGTAGACATGTAATTTTTCTTTACAGTAGTTTACGGAATGCAAACATTAATGAAAACAAATATCATTTGCAATTGCATTTATCTTCATATTCCCTACCATTTTTTGTGCTAGCGTTGAAGCCGCCGCGCTATAAGCTGGTGAAATGACCGGACGAAAATGCTTTATCTTCAGGCGCTCATCATCAGGGCTGAGATATACAGCCCTCCCCCATACGCCAGATGCGTGAGCAGACTGAGCAGACGAGCCAGCCAGGGACGAGGAGTTCGTGAAGCAGCGAAACCAAAACCCAATGCCGGCTGCAGAATGATGAACGGAGCAAATAGCGTCGATAAACCGGCCAGAAGACCGACTTTAAGAGAGGGCTCGCTGAACCAGGCGGTTGCGTTCAGAATAAGCGGTACAAAAGCAAAAACGACCCCGATCAGGTAGTGGAACATCCAGCCGGTGAACATCTCCCCTTGTATTCGCGGCGTTGTCGCAATCGTATAATGCCAGTACTTTCCTCTGGGCAACCATAAAATCCAGCGCCCAACCAGCGCATAGTTTAGCGGCGGCGCTTTGAGCAGGTATTTCTGCAAAAGTGACCAGATATCCATGATCAGCGTGGCGCCGATGCCTGTTATGACCGTTTTACCGAGAATAATCATATCCAATGTCTGCTCCTTATTGATGGAATGCTAAGCTGACAGCCAGTGTGCAACTTAAAGTGAGGTTTAAGTCAACAATGAAAGAACGGGATATCAGAGAGATCGCTGACCTTGCCGGGGTTAAACCCTCTGCATTGCGATATTACGAAACGAAAGGATTAATTCGGCCTGTCGGGCGAAATGGTCTTCGCAGGCAGTACCATGAGAATGTGCTTTATAAACTGCAACTCATTGCGCTGGGACAGGCCGCAGGGTTTTCTCTGGATGAAATCGCCGTGATGATCGGTATGGAAGCTCATCCAGATATTAATCGCGAACTGCTCCACAAACGCTCACGGGAAATTGACGTGACCATTCGCAGACTGCAATTATTAAGCCGCGGACTAAAACATGTTGCGCGCTGTACTCAGCCCGAGCATACCCATTGTGAGGAATTCAAGAGAATCGTTTCACGAGGACTTCGACTGGTCAGGTAACATTTCCCAGCGAGCATATGCTGATTATGCCACCGCCTCTCAGAATGCGCGTCGGGTTAGCCCCGTCTGCTACGTGTACAGGGCCGCCGGTCGCCCTGCCAACTTAAAAAAACAATAAATTCATATCATTACAACGATAAACAAACCTCAGCGCCCCGGTAATGAGCCGGGCTTTATGGCCACTGTGCGGTGAAAACATCAAATACACCTTTAGAGAAAAGCCACTTACTCTAATGCCCATTTATAGGTAGCCTGTCGGGATATCAGCAACGCTATTGGATAATACTCCCATGCTGATTAAACATTTAACATTCGCGGAGAAATAATGATTTTAATTGTTACGATGTTTATATTTTCCCTCACTATGTCATTTTCACCAGGCCCGGTAAATATGATCATTATATCGTCAGCGGCGGCGCATGGATTTAGAAAAACCTTCCCGTTTGTCTCTGGTGCGACAACAGGATTTACTGCCTTGCTTATATTCGTTTGTTTCGGATTCTACGCTGCAATTGAACAGCACCCGTTATTTTTCAAATATCTCAACGTTGCTGGCGCAGTATTTATCATGTACCTGGGTTATAAAATAGCGTCGTCCCACCCTGATTTGTCATTACAAAAAGCAGAGACCCCAGGTTTCATTCAGGGTTTTTTAATGCAATGGTTCAACCCGAAAGCCTGGACTGCCTGCGCATCAGGAGCGGCGTTATTTTCCGACCCGGCAACCAGAACAACGGTATCCGTCTTTATCATGATTTATTTTTTAGTCTGTTATCTCTCACTGGCTTCATGGGCAGTCCTTGGTGACAAAGTGTCAATGCTGCTCAGGAGCAGACAACGTATCCGTACGTTTAACTTATTGATGGGCAGTTCGCTGATCGTTACGGCTGGCTACATGCTCTGTCTGCCATTCCTGAATCATTCATAATTTATGCGACTCAAAGGAATTATAAATATTATTAATCAATTTGTAGGCAATACTGCTGGTCGATATATTCGCCGGCCATATGGCGTATACCTTTAGAGGTTCTAATGACCAGTCCGGGAGTACTTCCTGCATTTCTGCGCGCTTAACATCATTCTCACTCAGATAGCGAGGGGGAGCGGCCAGTCCAATGTGTTGCTTTGCAAGAGCATAGGCCGCTTCAACATTATCAACGACAACCGTTGGCGTATACTTTACTAACGCCACCTCGCCATTTTTATGCCTGAACGCCCGTTGGTTCTGCCTCATGGTCAGTCCAATCCAGGGCAGTGGTTCAAGATCATCAGGGTGGTTGATGGGCTTATATTGGCTTAACAACGCCTTTGATGCGACGAGCTGCCGGGGCAGCACAAAAAGATGCCGGGCTTTGAGTGAGCTGTCCGGGAGCTCCCCAATCCGAAAAGCAACATCAATACTCTCTCCGATAATATCTTTCCGCGTGTCGCTATAAGAAATATTGAGGAAAACATCCGGATATTCCTTTATAAAAACCGCAAGATGACGAGTAAATGCGCTATTGATAAAAACGGCAGGAACAGAAATATGCAGCTTGTTAGCCGTTGATATAGACCGCTGCTTAAATTCAATAACCCCCTTCTCATACAGCTCCAGCATAGATTTGGCCGTCTCCAGCAAACTGAGGCCATCGTGAGTCAGAGAGAGTTTCCGGGTATTTCTATATAGCAGAGCACTACCCAGATTTTTTTCCAGTTTTGCCAGATGCGTGCTCGCCGTTGCGGTCGTCAGCCCTAAAGCTTCTGCGCCACCTGAGATGGATCCCGCCTCTACAATTTTTGCAAAAACGATCAGGTAGCGGATGTCATCAATCATTTATATTCCTTTGGTCACTCATTCGCTTTGCCCCTGAGCCTAACCACATCATGGTCAAAGACCAGCGACAAGCAACCCTGGCGCCGTCATGCAAAAAACATCCCTGTCCAGATATATGGCCTTTACTTATCTTGGGACCACGCCCGTCCGCCAGGTCCGCAGGCCGAAAACGTTGATATACAGCCCGGCCATAATCAAAACGGCCCCCAGCAGCTGCAAGCCGTTCAGCGTTTCGCCGAGCAACAGCGCGGCGCTGGCCATCCCCACTACCGGCACCAGCAACGACAGCGGCGCCACGCGCCAGGTTTCATAGCGCCCAAGCAGCGAGCCCCAGATGCCGTAGCCCACAATCGTGGCAATAAACGCCAGATAAAGCAGCGAGAGCACGGTCAGCATATCAATATGAATCAGGCTCGCCATCATCGTCTGCGGGCCATCGATCGCCCATGACGCCAGCATAAACGGCAGCACCGGAATCAGCGCGCTCCACACCACCAGGGACATAATCTGCGGTTTCTCGGCGCGGGACATGATCTTCTTATTAAAGATATTACCGCACGCCCAGCTCAACGCCGCCGCCAGAGTCAGCATAAATCCGACGACCGGAACATGCTGGCCGCCGAGGCTGGCTTCCACCAGCACCAGGATGCCAAAAATAGCCAGCGCAATCCCGGCCAGCTGTTTTCCCTGCAGGCGTTCACCGAAGGCAAAAGCGCCAAGAATAATGGTGAAGAACGCCTGCGCCTGCAGCACCAAAGAGGCCAGGCCAGCGGGCATCCCAAGATTAATTGCGCAGAATAAAAAGGCGAACTGACCAAAGCTGATGGTCAGGCCATAGCCGAGCAGCAGGCGCAGCGGGATTTTGGGACGGGCAACAAACAACAGCGCCGGAAAGGCCACCAGTAAGAAACGCAGTCCCGCCAGCATCAGCGGCGGCATATTGTGGAGTCCGACCTTAATCACCACAAAATTCAGCCCCCACACCACTACCACCAGCAGCGCCAGCAGCCCGTCTTTACGTGTCATACCCTGCCTCTGTTGTTATATGAATTTTTGTGAACAAAATCAAAGTACCCAAAAAAGCGCCCGCCGGATAGATCATTATTTTTAGCAGGGTACCAAAGCACATGATGACACCGGGTTGCGCTATACAAGGTCCTGAGAGCATGGTATTTCTGAGCAGTACCACATAAAAAAAACATTTCATCAGGCAAACAACATGATACCGACCATCAGGCGCTCCACCATCGCGCTGCTGGCATCCTCGCTGCTGCTGACTATCGGCCGTGGTGCAACGCTGCCCTTTATGACCATTTTCCTCACCCGCCAGTACCAGCTTGAGGTGGATAAAATTGGCTATGCGCTCTCCATCGCCCTCACCGTCGGCGTCGTCTTTAGCATGGGGTTTGGCATTCTGGCCGATAAGTTTGATAAAAAGCGCTATATGCTTATCGCCGTGCTGGCCTTTATCTGCGGCTTTATCGCGATTCCGCTGGTCAATAGCGTAAGCCTGGTGGTGTTTTTCTTTGCTCTGATCAACTGCGCCTACTCCGTCTTCTCCACCGTGCTGAAGGCGTGGTTTGCCGATGTTCTGTCGCCGGAAAAGAAAGCGCGGATCTTCTCCCTCAACTATACCTTTCTCAACATCGGCTGGACCGTCGGCCCGCCCATCGGCACGCTGCTGGTGATGCACAGTATCAACCTGCCATTTTGGCTGGCGGCGGCCTGCGCCGCATTGCCGCTGGTTGGTATTCAGCTCTTCGTTCAGCGCTCCTCGGCGACCATTGCCCAGGATAATGCCACCCAATGGTCGCCTTCCGTGTTGCTGCGCGACCGCGCGCTGATGTGGTTTACGCTTTCCGGCCTGCTGGCCTCGTTCGTCGGCGGTTCATTCGCCTCCTGTATTTCGCAGTATGTGCTGGTGGTCGCCGATAGCGATTTTGCCGAAAAGGTGGTGGCGGTGGTACTCCCGGTCAACGCCGCCGTGGTGGTTGCGCTGCAGTACGCCGTCGGCCGTCGCCTGAGCGCCAGGAATATTCGTCCGCTCATGACCTTTGGTACGTTCTGTTTCGTCCTCGGTCTGGGGGGATTTATTGTTTCCGACAGCAGCCTGCTGCTATGGGGGCTCTCTGCCGCCGTGTTTACGCTTGGCGAGGTCATTTACGCGCCCGGTGAGTATATGCTGATTGATAACATCGCCCCCGCCGGCATGAAGGCGAGCTACTTTTCCGCCCAGTCGCTGGGCTGGCTGGGCGCCGCCTTCAACCCGATGATTACCGGATCTATCCTGACCCATATGCCGCACTGGTCGCTGTTTGTGGTGCTGATGCTCGCTATTATCGTTGCCTGGCTGATGATCTTCCGCGGAATGAAAATTCGCCCGTGGCAGAATGGCTGTTCGGCCGTCAGCGCGTAACCCCAGGCGTCATGCGGCTGTCGGGTTAATGTCGTGCAACTGTCGGCTGCGGATCGTGGTGCCCGACAGAGCCCGGCGCCACACTCCATCTCAGGTTTTCACCCGGAGATAGACATGATGAACAGCACTAATCAGGTTAAACAATTACGTCTACAGCGCGCCTGGTCCCAGGAGCAGCTGGCAGAACTTGCCGGCCTCAGCGTGCGGACAATTCAGCGCATTGAAAACGGCGACCGCCCAGGGCTGGAAACGCTGAGCGCCCTTGCCGCCGTCTTTGAAGTTAACGTTGCCGATATCACCGGTGACTCCCCGGCGGGGCACGAAGAGTCTCTCGATTTACGCATCGAAGAGGCAAAAGCGCGCGTGCATCAGGAAAGCCGCTTTTTCCGCTCACTGTCGACCGCCGTGGTGGTATGCGTGTTGCTGGTTTTACTTAACCGGTTTACCAACCCGGAGAACAACTGGTCTGCCTGGGTCGCCGGGATCTGGGGGGCGTTGCTGCTGGTGAGAGGCATGCGATTGTTTGTTTTCGGCGGATGGATCCGCAGCTGGCGTCAGACGCGGCTGCAGCGACTGCTGCGCAAATAGCGACAGGAGCGGGGAAGACGCTTATCGGCCCTCACGGGCCGATAAGGTTAAATCGTCACCATGCCGCGCACCCCTTCCGCTTCCATCGCCGCGCCGTTCCCCTGTTGAATAATCGTTCCCCGCGACATCACCAGATAGCGATCGGCCAGCGCCGCGGCAAAGTCATAAAACTGCTCGACCAGCAGAATGGCCATATCGCCACGGTTCGCCAGCTGGCGGATCACCTCGCCAATCTCTTTGATGACCGACGGCTGAATACCTTCCGTCGGCTCATCCAGAATCAGCAATTGCGGCCGGCTGGCCAGCGCGCGACCGATAGCCAGCTGCTGCTGCTGACCGCCGGAGAGATCGCCGCCGCGCCGCTGTTTCATGGTTTTCAGCACCGGAAACAGCTGATAAATCTCCTCCGGTACCTGCCCGGCCTCGCTGGCCGGAAACCGCGACAGCCCCATCAGCAGATTCTCTTCAACCGTCAGGCGAGGAAATATTTCACGACCCTGCGGCACATAGGCAATACCGGCCTGCACCCGCTGGTGCGGTTTACGCTGGGTGATGATTTTCCCCTGCCAGATGACTTCACCGCTGCGCGCCGGGATCAGCCCCATCAGGCACTTCAGTAAGGTGGTTTTACCCACGCCATTGCGCCCCAACAGACAGGTGACCTCGCCTTGCCGGGCCTCAAAATCGACCCCGCGCAGAATGTGGCTGCCGCCATAGTATTGATGTAACTGATTAACCTGTAACATTCGCTCTCCTTAACGACCGAGATACACCTCAATCACCTGCTCATTCGCCTGTACCTCGCGGAGCGAGCCCTCTGCCAGTACCTGGCCCTGATGCAGCACCGTGACCCGATCAGCGATGGTTTCGACGAACCCCATATCGTGCTCCACCACCATCAGGGAATGTTGCCCGGCCAGGGTGCGGAACAGCTCGGCGGTATACTCGGTTTCAGCATCGGTCATCCCGGCAGCGGGCTCATCCAGCAGCAACAGATGCGGCTCCTGAACCAGCAGCATGCCGATCTCGAGAAACTGTTTTTGCCCGTGAGAAAGCAGCCCCGCCGGGCGCGCGCGTTCGCCATCAAGACGCAGCAGGCGCAGAATGTCGCTGATGCGGTCCTCCTGCTCGCCGTTCAGCCGCGCCCGCAGGCTGGCCCAGACCGACTTATCGCCTTTCAACGCCAGCTCAAGATTTTCGGCGACAGTCAGCGCCTCAAACACCGTCGGTTTCTGAAACTTGCGGCCGATCCCCTGGCGGGCGATAGCGATAGGATCAAGCCCGAGCAGATCGATCGACTGGTCATACCGCGCCCTGCCGCTCTGCGGCCGGGTTTTGCCGGTAATGACATCCATCAGCGTCGTTTTCCCGGCGCCGTTCGGCCCGATAATACAGCGCAGCTCGCCCACGCCAATCTGCAATGAGAGATCCGTCAGCGCCTGGAAACCATCAAAAGTGACGTTGATGTTCTCCAGCTCGAGCACCGGGTCGGTCTGCTCGCGAAAGCGGTCCGTGGGCTGCTGGCGGGTAAACAGGCCTTCATCCGGTTGCATTAGCGGTCTCCTTTGCGCAGCAGGCCAATAACCCCGCGAGGTAGAAACAGGGTCACGATGATAAAAATCAGACCAAGGAACAGCTGCCAGTATTCCGGCATAGTGACGGTGAACAGGCTCTTCGCTCCGTTCACCAGCCCGGCGCCAAGCACCGGGCCAATTAAGGTGCCGCGACCGCCAAGCGCCACCCAAATAGCCGCTTCAATGGAGTTGGTTGGCGACATTTCGCTGGGGTTAATAATGCCCACCTGAGGCACGTACAGCGCCCCCGCGAGGCCACACAGCACCGCCGACAGCGTCCACACCAGCAGCTTAAAGCCGCGCGGATCGTATCCGCAGAACATCAGCCGGTTTTCCGCATCACGCACCGCCGTCAGGACACGGCCGAATTTACTCTGCGCCAGCAGATAGCCGATCCCTAACGTCAGCAGCAGCAGTAAAACCGTGACCATAAATAGCGCGGCCCGCGTGGTGGTCGCGGTAACGGAATAGCCAAGCAGCGTGGTGAATCCGGTAAAACCGTTGTTGCCGCCAAAACCGGTTTCGTTACGGAAAAAGAGCAGCATGCCGGCGTAGGTCAACGCCTGGGTCATGATCGAGAAGTAGACCCCTTTGATTTTAGAGCGGAAAGCAAACCAGCCGAAGACCAGGGCCAGTACGCCCGGAACCAGCACCACCAGCAGCATCGCCCAGGCAAAATGCTGGGTTCCCCACCAGAACCACGGCAGCTCGCTCCATGACAGAAAAGACATGAATGCCGGCAGACCATCGCCCGCCGCCTGGCGCATCAGATACATCCCCATCGCATAGCCGCCGAGGGCGAAAAAGATGCCGTGGCCCAGCGACAGCATACCGGCGTAACCCCAGACCAGATCCAGCGCTACGGCGACAATCGCGTAACAGAGAATTTTACCGCTGAGGGTCAGCAGCCAGGTGGAGACCGCCAGCGGATGTGACTGCGGCAGCAGCGCCAGAAACGGCATGCTCAGCAACCCCAGCACCAGGAGTACACCAAGCCATTGCAGCGATCGCGGCGCCTTACGCGCTAATGTTAAGCTAATTGGTTGGCTCATCAGTCAATAACCCTCCCTTTTAAGGCAAACAGACCCTGCGGACGCTTCTGAATAAACAGGATGATCAGCACCAGGATCAGGATCTTGCCCAACACTGCCCCGAGCTGAGGTTCGAGGATTTTGTTGAAGATGCCGAGGCCAAAGGCAGCCACTACGCTCCCCGCCAGCTGGCCGACGCCGCCGAGCACCACCACCAGGAAGGAGTCGATGATATAGCCCTGGCCCAGTTCCGGGCCGACATTTCCCAGCTGCGACAGCGCCACACCACCCAGACCGGCGATACCCGAACCGAGACCAAATGCCAGCATATCCACTCGCCCGGTTGGCACGCCGCAACAGGCGGCCATCGCCCGGTTTTGGGTCACCGCCCGCACGTTCATGCCTAAGCGGGTTTTATTGAGAATTAACCAGGTGAAGAACAGTACCAGCAGCACAAAGCCGAGCACCGCCAGGCGGTTCCACGGCAGGATCAGGTTCGGCAGAACCTGCAAGCCGCCGGAGAGCCAGGCCGGGTTTGCCACTTCCAGGTTCTGGGCGCCGAACAGCATGCGCACCAGCTGGATCAGCATCAGGCTAATCCCCCAGGTGGCCAGCAGCGTCTCCAGCGGCCGGCCGTAGAGATGACGAATGATAGTGCGTTCCAGCGCCATACCGATGCCGCCGGTTATCAGGAAAGCGACCGGCAGCGCGACCAGCGGATAGAACGCCAGCCACTGCGGCGCCAGCTGTGCCAGCGCTTGCTGCACCAGCCAGCAGCTGTAGGCGCCGATCATCAGCATCTCGCCATGCGCCATATTGATGACGCCCAGCAACCCGTAGGTGATGGCCAGCCCCAGCGCTGCCAGCAGCAGCACCGACCCCAGCGATAGCCCCATGAATGCCTGGCCGAGAATATCGCCGAGCAGCAGACGCTGTTTAATCTGGCTCAGGCTGTTTGCCGCCGCATCGCGCACGCGGGCGTCAGGCTCATGTTGAAGATCGGTATAGGGAATCAGCAGCGCCTGAGTCTCCGGATCCACGGCGTGACCGAGCTGTTCAACGGCGGCCAGCCGTCTGGCGCTGTCCGGGCTGGCAAGCTGCAGGCGGGCCAGCGCAATGTCCAGCTGCGTTTTAACCCCCTCATCGGTTTCAACCGCCAGCCGTTGTTGCAGCAGCCCCGCCATTTCCGGCGTCGCCTCCCGCTGTAGTGTTTTGACGGCTGCCGCCCTCTCCGTGACACTGTCACTGAAAAGCAAATGGGTGGCCAACGCCCCGGCGACCAGGTTACGCAGGCGGTTGGTGAGGCGAACCGGTTTTGTCGCCCCTTGCAGAGTGCGCGCGGCCCCCAGCGCCTGTTGCTGGCTGAAGGCGTGGCCACTGTCATCAGCCACCAGGGTTTCCGCTTTCAGCGCCCGCAGCAGCGGCAGCCGCCGGGCATCGGGCGCGGCGGCCCACTGTTCCAGCAGGCGCGCCTGCTGGGTACGGTTGGCCGTCACAAAATCATCCGCATCCGCTGCCTGCGCCCGCCACGGCACGATCATCACCAGTAGCGCGAGGTAATACCCCACTATGCGCCATGTGCTCATGAGTATCTCCTTGTGTCATTTCCCCGTTAACGCTAACGAGGGTCGCGCGGGATTCCGGGATATCCCCGGCAGCGCTGGCGCTTGCCGGGGCTACTTATGTCGCCCGGGCAAGGCGTTCGCGCCCGGGAAAGAGGCGCTTAATTAGCGGCAGTTTTTATCGGATGATCGGGTTTCTTATCGTTGCCGGCAATCCACGGGCTCCACGGCTGGGCGCGTACCGGCTTATCGGTCTGCCAGACGACGTTGAACTGCCCGTTACTTTCGATTTCGCCAATCATCACCGGTTTGTGCAGATGGTGATTGGTCGCGTCCATAGTCAGAGTAAAGCCTGATGGCGCGTTGAAGGTCTGGCCGGCCATCGCTGCCCGCACCTTATCGACATCGGTGGTTCCCGCTTTGGTTACCGCCTGGGCCCACATGTGCAGCCCAACCCAGGTGGCTTCCATCGGGTCGTTAGTCACCACGGTATCGGCGTTTGGCAGCTTGTGGGCTTTGGCATAGGCACGGTAATCCGCCACAAACTGTTTGTTGGTCGGGTTATCGACGGACTCAAAGTAGTTCCACGCCGCCAGGTTCCCCACCAGCGGTTTGGTATCAATACCGCGCAGCTCCTCTTCACCGACCGAGAAGGCCACCACCGGCACATCGGTCGCTTTCAGCCCCTGGTTTGCCAGCTCTTTATAAAACGGGACGTTGGAATCGCCGTTGATGGTAGAAACCACCGCCGTTTTACCGCCGGCGGAGAATTTCTTAATGTTGGCAACGATGGTCTGGTAATCGCTGTAACCGAACGGGGTATAGACCTCTTCGATGTCCTTATCCTGGATCCCTTTCGCATGCAGGAATGCGCGCAGAATTTTGTTGGTGGTACGCGGATAGACGTAATCGGTGCCCAGCAGGAAGAAGCGTTTCGCCCCGCCGCCATCTTCACTCAGCAGGTATTCCACCGCCGGAATCGCCTGCTGATTCGGCGCCGCGCCGGTATAGAAGACGTTTGGCGACATCTCTTCGCCTTCGTACTGTACCGGATAGAACAGCAGGCCGTTCAGCTCTTCAAAAACCGGCAGCACCGATTTTCGCGAGACCGATGTCCAGCAGCCAAAGACCGCCGCCACTTTGTCCTGGGTTAGCAGCTGACGGGCTTTCTCCGCAAACAGCGGCCAGTTTGAGGCGGGATCGACAACCACCGGCTCGAGCTTTTTCCCCAGCACGCCGCCTTTGGCATTGATGTCGTCAATTGCCATCAGCGCCACGTCTTTCAACGGTGTTTCGGAAATCGCCATGGTCCCGGAGAGTGAATGCATAATCCCGACTTTAATGGTGTCGGCGGCATAAACCTGGAAAGAGTAGCCCATGAGAACGGTAGAGGCGGAGAGGGCAAAAGCTTTTAATAATGTTCGACGCTGCATGATTCACTCCTGAAAATCGCAAAAACGAAAAATGAATGAACGACTATCCGGAAGTGATAAGGCAAAAACGATGCCAGGTTGGCTGACGGCGGGAAAGCGCGCGACGGCGCGGCAGGAGAGAAACAGACAGGCAGCGTTGCCTCAAAACGGTGCAACGCTGCGCTATGAAGAGCGGTTACCAGACCTGAGCGGCGATCCCGGTGACCAGGCGGACTTTATCCCACTGTTGGGATTCCGTCAGCGCATTCCCCTCTTCGGTCGAGGCGAAGCCACACTGCGGGCTGAGGCAAATCTGCTGCAGCGCAACATACTGCGCGGCCTCCTGCAGACGGGCCTTCACTCCCTCCGGGTTTTCCAGCTCGCCGTTTTTGGTGGTGATTAATCCCAGCACGACCTGCTGCTTGCCCGGACGGATAAAGCGCAGCGGGGCGAAATCGCCGGAGCGGTCATTATCATACTCAAGGAAGAACGCATCGACGTTGACGCCGCCAAACAGCACCTCGGCAACCGGCTCATAACCGCCTTCCGAGATCCAGGTGGAACGGAAGTTCCCGCGACAAACGTGCAGGCCGATGGTCAAATCGTCCGGTTTGCCTTCCAGAGCCTTATTCAGCACCCGGGCATACGTTTTTGCCAGCTCGTCGGGATCGTCGCCGCGATCGCGCACCTGCTGGCGCTGTTCATCGGAACACAGATAGGCCCAGACGGTATCATCGAGCTGCAGATAGCGGCAGCCGGCATCATAGAAGGCGCGGATGGCATCGCGCCAGGTCGTCGCCAGATCGTCGAAATAGTCGGCGAGATCCGGATAAACCGTGGCATCGATATCTTTACGCCCGCCGCGGAAATGGAGCACGCTCGGGCTTGGAATGGTCATCTTCGGCTGTGCTTCGCCGCTGACGCTTTTCAGATAGCGAAAATCTTCCAGCATCGGATGATCGCCAAACGCCAGTTTGCCAATGACGCGAACGGCGTGTGCCCGGGTCTGCACGCCGTTAAACTGGATCCCTTTGTCGGAATCGTAGCGTTCAACGCCTTCTAAGCCATCGAAGAAATCGAAGTGCCACCACGCGCGGCGAAATTCCCCGTCGGTCACCACGTGCAGCCCGCAGTCACACTGCTGCCTGACCAGCTGGCGGATAGCATCATTTTCAATCTGGCGCAGCTGTTGTGCATCTATGGCGCCTTCGGCAAGCTGCTGACGCGCGACTTTTATTGCCTCTGGACGTAAAAAACTGCCGACGATATCCGCGCGGAACGGGGCCTGTTGACGTTGCATGGTGTCTCCTTAGCGGTAAGCACAAATTAGTTGCCTGCCGTGATAGTTCATTATTTGAATTTTAGACTTCTGGATGGCTATATGTCCAGATACTGTCATGCACTGCCGTCAGCGGCAAACGAGAAAATTTCATCGGTCATGAAATAAATTCATTGTGCGGCCTGCTCCCCGCAGGAAACCGGCCGCAGTGAGTTAGTCGGCGAAAGGCAGCCCCTCGTCCTGCCAGCCGGTGAGGCCGCCGAGCATCATTTTGACCGGACGCCCCAGTTCAGCCAGCCTGAGAGCGGCAATATCCGCACCGTTGCAGTGTGGGCCGGCGCAATAGACGACGAACAGCGTCTCAGCTGGCCACTCGCTCATTCGGGCGGCATCGATCAGGCGATGCGGTAAATGCAGCGCCCCGGGCAGATGCCGTCGGGCAAAGGCCTCCGGACTGCCGACAACGTGCAGCAGCACAAAATCGCAGGCCCCGTCGCGCATCGCGCTGTAGACATCCGCGCAGTCGGTTTCAAAACTCAGTTTATGCCGGAACCAGGCGGCAGCCTCGCTGGAGGTGGCTGGGGTAAAAGCAGTTACAACACTCATGGCGTATTCTCCTTGTCTGTGGTACCACTAATTTAATGAATCCGCCCACTTATCCTCTGCCGGCAACCATGACAGAAAACGTTGAAATCCTGACAAACCCTCCCGTGACGTTGTCACGCCATCGGGTCGTTGTGCTGGCCTATGATGGCCTGTGCACCTTTGAGTTTGGTATCGCGGTGGAGATCTTTGGTCTTCCCCGCCCGGAGATGGGCGAACGCTGGTACCAGTTCGCGGTCGCCGCCGTCGATGACGGTGAGCTACGTGCTACCGGCGGTATCCGGTTGATGACCGACGGCGGCATGAATTTGCTTCAGGATGCGCAGACTATCGTGGTGCCCGGCTGGCGCGGGATCGATGCGCCGATCCCGACGGCGCTGGGTGATGCCTTAGCCGCCGCCCATGCGCGAGGCTGCCGGATTATCTCAATCTGCTCCGGCGTATTTGTTCTCGCGGCCGCCGGGTTACTCAATGGCCGCAAAGCGACAACGCACTGGCGATACACGGAAAATCTGCGCCAGCGCTACCCGCTGATTGATGTCGTCGCCGATGTGTTGTACGTGGGTTCTGACGGCATTATGACCTCCGCGGGCAGCGCCGCCGGCATCGACCTGTGCCTGCACCTTGTGCGTGCGGATTTTGGGATTGAAGCCGCCAATACCGTGGCCAGGCGACTGGTTGTCTCTCCGCATCGCGACGGCGCGCAGGCGCAGCAGGTCGTCCGGCCCGTGGCCCAGGCGCGGGAAAGTCAGCGCCTGGGGCTGGTGTTTGATTATCTGTATCAGCATCTTGCCGCCAGCCATACCGTGGCGTCGCTGGCGCAACAGGCGGGGATGAGTCCTCGCACGTTTTTGCGCCGTTTTCAGGCGGCGACCGGTAAGACCCCTGCCCGCTGGCTGCTGGATGAGCGGTTGCAGCGCGCGCAGCAGCATCTGACCCATAGCCGCATCAGCATCGATAAAATCGCCGAACTCAGCGGTTTCGCCGATGCCGGCACCCTGCGCCACCATTTTCGCCAGCAGTTCGCCATCAGCCCATCTGCCTACCGGAAGAAGTTTTCTGCCGCCGCGGTTGTAAAATCGTAACAGGCGGTCACAATGGCTTTCAGTTTGCTGTCATTACGCAAGGAGCCTGTCAGATGAAAAAAGAGTGTCGAGTCGTTCTGTACAAAGAGGGGATTCTGGGGAGCATGTTTTTTGGTGAAGCGAAAGCTGACCCGGAGAAAATGAGCCGTTTTCTCAATGAGTTCACCCTGCAGGGCTGGGAAGTCAAAACGATGTCCGTGGAGCGCCGCAGAACCGGACTGTTCTGGTCGCGCGAGGCCTATCTGTTTGTCCTTGAACGACCGCTCTAATCACTCACCGCACTATTTATTTCACGGCGAAAAAGTTTTCCTGGTTAATTATTTGTTTAGGTTGACCAGGTTATTCTTTATGCAACAACCGTACACCACGTTCAATAAGGACTACTTAGCGCACACTAATCAATGATGGAGGTTAATCATGCTGGGAAATATGCATGTATTTATGGCAGTACTGGGAACAATTCTGTTCTTTGGTTTTCTTGCCGCGTATCTAAGCCACAAATGGGATGACTGATGAACGACGATAATCCCCACCCGTAACCGCCCCCTGTTGCTGACTGCACCAGGGGGCGTTCCGTTTTTAGCTTTCCGAACACAGTATTAGCTTCATTGTGAGAAATTCATTCCTTCCGCCGTACCCGGCCCCCTGATGGCAACGAGGATCGTCACTTTACCTTCATACTGAGGGTGTAGATTATTCAGCATTATTCGCGATATCGGATTCCTTGCCAGTGAAAACCCATATAGCTATTCCGTTGCTAGCTTTTTTGCTCACATTGCTAGCCGGCGTATTTTTAAACAGACCCTCCTCACGGATTATTCAAGATAAATGCATGTCGTTCGATGGCGTAATGGCATCGTGCATGACCACGCACTACCGCTCCCGCCACCGAATTTCGAAAGCTTTCCTGCATTGACAATGCTCTCTCTCTGCTGGCGGTAAGATCCCACATTTTTTCGTCATAACGACTCGGTTCGGACGCGGTGATTGGCGCTATGCCGTACTTCGGTACGATGTGGGGAGGATTATCGCCGCCCTTCGCGGAAGCTCTGCCGTCCTACCGACTTCAGGCACAGCGTGAGAGCTAGTCTTCCTGGTCTCATGCCCCGCGATAGTGCTAATTGTCGATTCTCAACAGAAAAATAGCGGTGTTGGACACCCCTTCGGTGAGTCAGCAGAAATATCACTCAGGTCAACACATCGCTTTGATGACATCGCGGCCAGGCTTCCTCATGGAATATTCCTAATTAAGGTGTGTCGCGAAGGGGAATTATTGATTCTCCATAAAATAATCACATTTTTGGTTTGGAATTGAGGCTCGCCAGTTCAGGAGTTTATTATGAAAAAAATTATCCTTGTCATTTTTGTGCTCTGCGGAGTCATGTCTCTTTCCGGATGCATCCTTCCGCCGGGAGGCCACGGAGGCGGACCCGGCGGTGGTCCTGGTGGTGGACACTTTCACGGGCCAGATCTTCGCTAAGGTGGTAAGGCCATTTTGTTACAGCTGTTAATCAAGCCACCCGCAGATTAATGCCGATCGTTTAAGGTCGGCTGCCCCCGGCATTGCGCTGCCCTCCCGTGGCCGTCACGCTGCGATATCCTTGCTGAAGGTTTTTCAGCGGCGGAATGGTCAGCATGGAATAACGGGACATGCCGCAGGGGGCTGGCGCGGCTGAAAATCGCTGAGCCGGGGCCGCCAGCATGGACAAAAACGCCCGGAGCGTTTTTGAACGACGTTGACGTCGGCCCCGAAGGGGTGAGTCCCAGGGATGGGACGAATAACCTGCAGAAGGTCCATGGGTTTATCCGGGAAATTACCCAGGGCGGTATCGATTATTAGTTCAACAGAATATTCGCGTTTATCGCTATCAACAGATAAAAAGCGACACGCTGATATTATGTTTTTTTATAAAAAAGTAAGTGTTATGCGTTCTTTAACTATTAAAATACCGCTCACCCGGAGAAGAGTCGCCTCTTAACGGCTAAAAAGTGTGACATTGATCAAACTCAAAACATGGCAGGCGCAAAGGCGTATTTATATTACGTCCGTTGCCAGGGCCCGGCCTTGTACGCAATACGGTTTTTTTTGATGCACAGAGAAAAAAGGAGAAATACCCATGGTCACTTACGATCGTAACCGCAATCCTATTACCAACGGAAGCCAGGTGATGATTAATGGGACAGGTAAAACGGGTAAAATTGTTGCTATCCACGCCAGTGGACTCACCCCCGCCCAATTACGTCGCAGCAAAACCGTTGAAGTTGAAGGGAATGAAGGTAAGTTCGAACCCGTTGAACTGATCCGTCTTGGCCTACACTAAAGACGGCAATGCCGCTGCGGCACCGGCGACTAAATATCTGGCAAGCTACTGCATAGCCGATATTCAGCAAACCGTACCGGAACGGCATTCTTATTCCCTGCCTTACGCGCCGAATATCACCTTCTGTCTGGCACAGATTCAGCAACCCGGCCTCATCATGGCTCACATTTCCAGATGGTATTTTGTACCCCGCTGCCCTTCGGCAAATTCGGGTTCATATTTGCGCTATGGACATATACTGCTTTTGATTTGCCATACTGCTGACAGGCTTTAACGGCCGTAGAATGCAAACTATCGAGACCGTACCACGCATCAGCCTGAATGCTGACCTTTTCACCATCGTTATATTGGACTGCTGCGCACCCTGATAACGTTCCTGCGAGCACAATACTCAATACTGCTGTCATACTTTTCATTAAGTTCCCCCACAATAAATGCCGGGGATTATAGTTTAAGCAACCACCCGCGTCTGGCATATTTCAGGCAAACATCGTTTACCAGAGATATCTAAATAGATCGGAGAGACAGACCGAAAGAGCGTCACTCTACAGCCGCCCAGGCATCCCCCTGTAGCATGACGGCTTCAGGTATTCATACCAGAAGCCGTCCGGGCATGAGGAAACAGAATTACCGGATCTTGTCTACGGGCTGGCGCCGACGGTAAACACGCAGCGCATCGATCACCCGCGAAAATGCGGGAGAAACTTGCTTCCGGCTGGGGTAATACAGATAGTAGCCAGGGAAAGGCTGGCACCAGGTTTCCAGCACCCGAATCAGCCGACCTTCTTCAATATGTGCGCCAAACTCTTGCTCAGGTAAAAAAGCGATGCCTAATCCGGCCAGTGCGGCGGTGACAATATGCTCTGAAGTGTTGAACGTCACCTGCCCGTTCACCCGAACGTTCAAATCACCACCTTCCTGATCAAAATCCCAGACGTACAGCCCTCCGGATTTGACCATTCTCTGGTTTATACAGCAGTGTTGCGTCAGTTCATGCGGAGTCTGCGGAATCGGGTAGCGTGAAAAATACTCCGGCGAAGCCACGGCCGCCATGCGTAATTCCGGGCCAATCGGTATCGCAATCATATCTTTATCAATGGTGTCGCCCAGACGCACTCCAGCATCAAAGCGGTCGGCAACAATATCGCGGAAACCGTGATTAGCATCGAACTCAATATGAATATCCGGGTATTCACGCAGAAGCGGCGTCAGTTTGGGTAATAAGGTGGTACGTAACACATCCGGCCCGCAGGTAATTCGTACCGTACCGGCAGGTTTGTCACGCAGTTCCGTGAGCATATCCAGTTCAGCTTCAATTTCATCAAAACGATTGCCGATGGCCTGCAGCAGCCGCTCTCCGGCTGCGGTGGGCGACACGCTGCGGGTGGTTCGGGTAAGGAGACGAATTTGCATGCGCTCTTCCAGGGCTGAAATCGCCTGACTGAGAGCGGGTTGCGTCACACCAAGATGCGCCGCCGCTCGGGTAAAACTCCCTTCACGGGCAACAGTGACAAAATAAAGAAGGTCATTCAGGTTGCGTTTCATTCGGCTGACACTCCCGATTAATAACTCAGGCTTATAAGCCTATTAAGTATTCATTAGCTAGTCAGGCTACACCAGTCATGTAAAACTTTCAGTAATTGATAAGCGTCAACAGCATGTTTATGCGTGCGTTTTTTGTCGTTATTCCCGTGAATAGCGTCCGGCCCCGGCTTGCCTGAATTCAGCCGGGTCGATATTCAGAGGTAGCCGTTTATGTCCACACTCAGTCATGAAAATTCATATCACCAGGAGCGCGCATACTGGAGCGGTGTGCTGGCGATGACGCTCTGCGTCTTTGTGCTTATCGCCTCAGAATTTATGCCTGTTAGCCTGCTGACGCCCATCGCGGCCGACCTCAGGGTGAGTGAAGGGCTGGCTGGACAGGGGATCGCCATTTCCGGGGCGCTGGCGGTGTTGACCAGCCTGTCTCTTTCGACTCTTGCCGGGAATCTGAATCGTAAATATCTGCTGCTGGGCATGACGGCATTAATGGCTTTATCGGCAACTATGGTCGCCCTGTCCCCCAGCTACCTGATTTATATGACGGGTCGCGCCCTGATTGGCATTGCGATCGGTGGCTTCTGGTCGATGTCTGCCGCCACTGCGCTGCGTCTGGTGCCACGGCGCCGGGTCCCTCACGCATTAGCTATTTTCAATGGCGGTAATGCCCTGGCAACCGTTATCGCGGCACCGCTCGGCAGTTATCTCGGCGCCGTAATGGGCTGGCGCGGAGCGTTCCTCTGCCTTGTTCCGGTAGCGATCGCCGCCTTCATCTGGCAGTGCTTCAGCCTCCCCGCGATGGCACCCGACAACAACAGGCAGCCCGGGCGTTCTGCTTTTCATCTGCTCTCCCGTCCCGTTGTTGCCGTTGGCCTGCTGGCCTGCGGGCTGTTCTTTATGGGGCAGTTCTCGTTATTCACCTACGTACGGCCGTTTCTTGAAACCGTCACCCGGGTGGATATCAGCGCCTTATCGCTCATTTTGCTGACCATCGGGATAGCGGGTTTTATTGGCACGCTGGTGATCAGTCATTTTTTAAAGCGGGGCCTTTATTCAACGCTTGCAGCCATCTCTTCGCTCATGGCTGTCGTCGCCGTGACGCTCATACTCACGGGCCAACACCTCTGGTTTGTCGTGCCGCTACTGGGGTTCTGGGGACTGATGGCGACAGCTGCACCAACCGGATGGTGGGCCTGGGTCGCGCGTACGCTGCCTGATGATGCCGAAGCCGGCGGCGGCCTGATGGTCGCGGCGATCCAGCTTTCTATCGCCCTGGGTTCCACGCTTGGCGGCCTGGCGTTTGATCACACCGGCTGGCAGAGCACTTTTGCGCTGAGTAGCGGGCTGCTGATTGTCGCTGCGGGGTTAACCATTCTGACATCACGTAAAACACACCACTCACAATAGAGGATAAAACTCCATGAAAAATATGACGCTGGCGCTGGGGCTGTTAATCAGCTCGTTTGCCGCCTCTGCGGCGGATATGTCAAAAGGCGCCGACAACTTTTATAAAAGCGATAAGGTTATCCAGCAAAAGGTGACGTTTAAAAACCAGTACCAGATGAGCGTTGTAGGCAATTTATTTATTCCGAAAACGCTGGACAAGAATGTCAAAAATCCGGCAATTATTGTCGGACATCCGATGGGGGCGGTAAAAGAGCAAAGCTCGAATCTGTATGCGCAAAAACTGGCGGATCGGGGCTTTGTGACGCTGGCAATCGATCTCTCCTTTTGGGGTGAAAGTGAAGGTAAACCGGGTCATCTGATTTCGCCGGAAATATATTCTGATGACTTCAGCGCGGCAGTTGATTACCTCAGTAGCCAGCCGTACGTTGATCCTGAGAATATCGGCGTGCTGGGGATTTGTGGCAGCGGCAGCTTTGTTATCAGCGCGGCCAAAATTGACCCCAGGATGAAAGCGATTGCCACTGTCAGCATGTATGACATGGGCTCGGCTTTCCGCAATGGCCTGAATCATTCCCAGACGCCAGAGCAACGTCAGTCCTTCATCCAGTCGGCCATCGAACAGCGACAGGCCGAATTTAACGGTGCAGAGAAGGCATATATTCCGGGGACCGTAAACAAGCTGGATGACGCCACACCGGCCATACAGCGTGAGTTTTTTGATTTCTATCGTACAGCGCGAGGCGGCTATACCCCGCAGGGCGAGAAAGAGGCGCTGACCACCAAACCGCTGTTAAGCAGCATTGGCAAATTTATGAATTTCTATCCGTTCAACGATATTGAAACCATTGCCCCGCGCCCAATGCTGTTTATTACCGGCGCCAATGCGCATTCAAAAGAGTTTAGCGAGGATGCCTATGCGCGCGCAGCTCAACCGAAAGAGCTCTATATCGTTGCTGGTGCAGGCCATGTCGATCTGTACGACCGAACGGATCTGATCCCTTTTGCGAAGCTGACGTCATTCTTTAAAACCAATCTGAAATAGTGCTACCCGCCGCTCCCATAAAGGGAGCGGAAAATTTACAGGAGAGCCATGTTGAATAAACCGTTAGCGCTGTTATTTGTCCTGGTTAATCATTGTGTGTTTCCCGTTTATGCCGGGGGTGCTGTTCCGTCAGGTAAGGAGAAGCCGATGATTGTGAAATTGACCCTCCATCAACAGAGTTACGACGTTGAGCTTGCTGATAATCCGACAGCGAAGGCGTTTATCAAACAGCTGCCGTTAACGCTGACGATGCAGGAGCTTAACGGCAATGAGAAATTCGCTGACTTACCCCATCCTTTACCCCCCAATCCCATCCGCCCTGAAACCCTCTATCAGGGGGATCTCATGTTATACGGTGGTCATACTGTTGTTCTTTTTTACGAGACCTTTCGCACATCCTACAGCTATACGCCGATCGGCAAGGTCGTTGCGGCGAATAAGCTGCAAGATGCCGTTGGGCGCGGTAACATTAAAGTCAGCTTCTCGATGATGAAATAGCTTAAACCTGAACGGTCTGCACAAGCGCGAAACGGTTTTCCAGCGCATGCGCAATTTCGTCTTCTGTCAGCCACTGCTTTTCTACCCTGTCTGCAGTAATGGTCTTAAGCATATTGCCCAGCAGAATATAGCGCCCCTCGGGTCGATGCTGGATGACAAGCAGCTTTTGTACAAAGACCGCATCGGGGTGCGTGGAGTTAAGGTAATTAGCCGGAACAAAATCAATCCATTCCTGAGGCGACAGGTCAAAACCGTATTGATCGCACCAGTCTCCGTCAACCCTGGCCTGAAGCAGATAGTCTCCACTCGCATCGCGACTCAGCCGGAACGTATCAAAATCCTGAATGATGTCCGTATCCAGTTCGTCTAAGGCCAGCGGCGCGCGGATACCGTAGCTACCAAACCCAAGGTCGCACAGCCATTGACGGCCATCAACTTCGGCAATGACCGCCATATGGGTTTTAGGCCGGCGCGCGGGATAGAACATTGGCCGCGCCGCGACAAAACGGTAGGTTATACCCAGCGTCTCCAGCGCCATCGTAAACAGTCCGTTGAGTTCATAGCAGTAGCCGCCCCGGCTCTGCTGTAATAATTTGTTGGCAATATCATCAGGCTCCATCGAAACGATTTTACCTGCCTGTACGTCCAGATTCTCAAAGGGGAGCGCAAAGAGCTGGTGGCGCATGAGCGCCTGTAGCGTGGCGGTATCGGCAGCCGCAGGCCCGCTATAGCCTATGCGCCGGAAGTAGAGGGAAAGATCAAAATTGTCGCTGTGCATGGGACTTCCTTGGCTGGTTTGTGTTGCCCACACTATAGATGGCGCCTCGTATCGCCTGTATAGTCAGATTTATCAAAAATCAGACTATACAGATTACGATGTCCGACCCGTCCCCGCCGACTCCCCACTATCGCCGAATAGCCGAATTGCTGCGGCTGACGCTGACTTCAGGCGCTTTGCGCACAGGAGATCGGATTATTTCCGCGCGTAAACTGGCCGAGCGCGAGCAGGTCAGCCTTCCCACGGCGCTGGAGGCCCTACGTTATCTTGAGGCGGAGGGGCTGATTATCGCGCGACCACGCTCAGGTTACTTTGTCCACCAGATCATCTCCGCCGGGGAGAGGCCGGGAACCGCCTCTTTACCCGTCCCCGTGCCGGTAACCATGTCCGCAATAGCCCGCTCATTGTTCGGGAGCGCCGAGGCGCGCCTGGTCCCGCTTGGCGCCGCGCTACCGGATCCCGCCAGGCTTCCCGTAGATACTCTGCAAAGGGCATTGCAGACTGCAGGTCGTCGGCTTGATGCGCGCGGGCAGAGCTACAGCCTGCCCCCGGGGAGAGCAGACCTGCGCAGAAAGATTGCCGCGCGCGCGGCACAGTGGGGGGCACTTTTTGGCGCGGATGACCTTATCATTACCGCAGGGGCAACCCAGGCGCTACGCCTGGCTCTCCGCGCCGTGTGCCAACCGGGTGATGCCGTGGCAATTGAGCAGCCTGCCTACTTCGGCACGCTCCTGCTGTTGGAGGATCTGGGCCTGAAGGCATTACAGATCCCCACTGATCCTGTTGAAGGTTTACTGTTGGCGCCGCTTGAAGAAGCCCTTCAGCGCCACCGTCCTGCGGCCGTTCTTGCCTCACCCACGGTGCAGAATCCGTTAGGTGCCAGCATGCCCGTCGCGCGCAAGCGGGATCTGGTGGCCCTGCTTGCCGGCATGGGCATCCCTTTAATTGAGGACGATGTGTATGGCGATCTGGCCGGGGATGCGCAGCGTCCGCCTGCGTGTAAAGCCTTCGACAGGTGCGGAAATGTTATTTATTGCAGCTCACTGTCTAAGACCCTGGCGCCGGGCTGGAGAATCGGCTGGATTGCAGCCGGACGCTATCACTCAACGGTATTGCAGGCCCGAATGGCCGGAGAGTGGGCCGGCGCGCCGCTGATTGAAGCCGCGGCGAGCGAGCTCCTGGCAAGTGGTGATTATGACAGGCATCTGCGGCAGCTGAAGCTCCGCATTGCGCAAGGGATGCAGGCTATCATCGCACAGGTTGAAACAAGCTTCCCACCGGGCACGCGGGTAGCCGCTCCAGAAGCCGGTTTTCTGATTTGGGTAAAGCTTCCGTCAAAGATAGATGCGCTGGAGGTACATCGTCGCGCACTCGCCCTTGGCATTGGCGTCAGTCCGGGACCGTTGTTTTCCCCGGGGGCGGCAGAACTGCAAAACTTCCTGCGCCTGAACGGTGCCAATGAACCCACCCGCCATCTTTTGAAGGCTGTGGAACAACTCGGTCGCTTGTGCCACGACCTGGCCTCGGAACATTGACAGCGGATATTTCTGGGGTCAGCCCATCCACCTTATGATCGGGTCTGCGGGTAAATAATGGCCCGGGTCACGATACCCGCCTTGTGCCAGAGGCAGACGTTACCGGGATATTCCCGTTAAGCCAATGAGGACAAAATCACCCGCTCGTAAGACGCTTCGCCCTGGCTGCCCTTTGCTGTTTCGCGGATAAAAAAGCCCCGCATTTGCGGGGCCTCAGAGCAAACGGTTTACCGTTAGTCAAAAACACCATTAATGATTGATGTAACGATGGCCGTACTTAATGCGACCAGCACCAAATCATGGCCCACCGCACGCCATTCATATCCTGGATAATAGGGTAAATCGTTAATCATGGATGCCGGGAGCGTTTTCTTCGCAATCCCCGGAGGCAATGGCTTGCCCCGGACTAAATTCCTGGCGATACCCGGAGGGAGCGCCTTATAACCCACCAGACCATAATTTACTGCCAGGGAGCGCGCCCGCGAGAAGCTGATATCGGAGTCAACATGGTCTGGTTTCCCATAGTTCTTGCGGTTGCCATGATCCTCAGCCGACTTCCCCTGGCCCTGGTTGTTATGGTCGCCGCTGTTGCCATGATTGCCGCTGTTCCCGTGGTTCCCCCCGCCATTGCCATGCCCACCGCCGTTTCCTGGGTTGGCATAAACCGGCGCAGCAAGAACAACAAGAGATATAACCGCCGCAAGTGCAGTTTTGAGAGTGCGACGCTTAAACATGATAACTGTTCCTTAAGATTACGTTGACACTTAAAACATATGACAAAGCTATACCCTTAACAATTTCATGTTTTCTTATTTTTGGATGATTCTGCAGCCATCATCAATTCCCATCGATATTTCAGCAGATAAACCGGGCATCATTAACCGGAGAGATGTTCAGCATTTTCGAAAGGCATTGAGGCAATCCCTGGATGAATGTTAGTTTAGGCACAAACTTATCCCGGCGACTTATCCCATCATGATCGTAGCGACGACTTCACGACTTTTTATTCGTTCTTTTAAAGAAAAAGATGCCCTGCCGCTGCTGGAATACCTGTCTTCCCCTCGCGTGCCCTGTTTTCAGGATGAAAAGCTCAATTCCATTGCGCAAGCCAAGGAAGACGTCATCAAAAGGGCCAGTGACGCAAGCCAGTTTGCAGTTTGCCTCAAGGAAAGCGATCGGCTCATCGGGCACCTGTTTGCCGACAACGACGAAGAGCCGGACCACAATACCTGGTCCGTGGGCTGGCATTTTAATCAACGTTATGAGGGTCAGGGCTTTGCGACGGAAGCCGTTTCCGCGCTTTTTCACTATCTGTTTACGGCGAAAGAAGCCCGCCGTTTGTATGCCTATGTTGAAGACTACAATCAGGCCTCTCAGAAACTTTGTGAACGTCTTCAGATGCGCCAGGAAGGCTGTTTTAAAGAGTTTGTTTCGTTTGTGACCGCCAGCGGCGAACGACGATATGACAATACCTGTATTTATGCTCTTCTGAAGAAAGAATGGAATTTACAATATAAGCCGTAAATATTGATGCGCAATTCACGTCTCGCACATGGCCGCCAGGTAAAATCCTGACGGCGTTTTTTGTCGGGCACAATAATGAAACCCCTTTCTCGCGGTAACATGATTATTCAGTCACGGGATTATTCCTTTGGCTGCGGACTTTCAGGAAAATATGCAGTAATCCCATTGCGCCGTGGGCCCAGAAATATGTCTCAATAAATACGGTCAGGAATTTATGCAAGCCCAGGACATCATGTGCCAACGCAGAGGATGGACCAAGCGCTGTATTCAGCACAAACCAGAGCCCGCCACACAGAGCCACGCCCAGCAGTGCCAGAACCCCCAGCCCCTGAATAAATGCCGCCACTCCCCCGGCATGCGCGTCAGGAAGACGTAATGAAATCAGCGTCTTGAAATCGACAACCATGCCGCGAAAATCGAGCTTCAGCCAGGCAAAATAGTAATGAAAACCACGCTGTGTCAGCATCCAGATAAGCATCACAATCCCCAGAGCAATCAATGTAAATCCGGAGATAACGTGAAACCAGGTCACGAACCCAGCCAGGTTAACCTCGCCGAGGGCCTCACTTTCAGTGAAGTCAGAGTTAATAATCTGCAATAAAACCAATATCGCGACGCTGATATGTAGCGCGCGAAAAAAAGGGGTATCGCGGTGAGGAAGCGCCTGACATAACCGGTCTTTCATGATTTAACCACTTTGTTTACGGGAAAGTTAATTTCATCAGTATCGTTGCGGTTAATTAACGAAACCTTAAAGCCGCAGTGAAATTATCAATTTATTCCATTTCAGGATCCGCGCAAGCGCCTGCGGTTGTTCGCGGAGACCGATAACCGACGGGCGCCCGGAATCGACAGTAACGCGGTGGCGGGAAGCGGAATTTAACGTCATCGCGAACGTTGAAATAACGCCGTTCGGCGGCATGAGCGGAACCTGATGTCATCTGCGCAATCGCGGCGACCGCGCAGGGCAACGCGGGCGTCGGTCATTTAACATTTACCCGGTAATAATTCATAGTATATTGGGACTTTTCTCTCTTATCAGGTCTCCTTCATGTCTTACTCCATCGGTGAATTTGCCCGGCTTTGCGGGATCAACCCCACTACGCTTCGCGCCTGGCAGCGCCGATATGGCCTGCTCAAACCGCGGCGTACAGAGGGTGGACACCGTCTGTACAGTGATGATGATGTTCAGCTGGCGCTCAAAATTCTCGACTGGATTCAAAAAGGGGTTCCCGTCAGCCAGGTGAAACCTCTGCTGGATAGCCCCGTCGCGAGGCGGACTGACAACTGGTCAAGCCTGCAGGAAACCATGCTGCAGCGGCTTAAAGAGGGGAAAATCGACGCCCTGCGCCAGCTAATCTACGATGCAGGCCGCGAGTCCCCGCGCCCGGAGCTGGTTACGAAAGTACTGCGTCCGCTGCGCGGTAAACTGTCTGCCCGCATCCCGACAATGATGACGCTGCGCGAAATTCTCGACGGGATCATTATCGCCTATACCTCGTTTTGCCTCGAAGGCGATAAAAAAGCGCCGGGAGATAACTGGCTGATAGCCGGCTGGCATCTCTCCGACCCCTGCGAAATCTGGCTGGAGGCCCTCGCCCGTACCGGCCAGGGCCAGCGTATCGATCTCCTTCCCGTCCCGCCGGCGGCTCTGGCGCCCGAGGTTTTCCCGCAGCGAAACTGGCTGCTGGTCACCTCCGGAACACTGACCGCTGCCCGCAAAAAACAGATCGCATGCTGGCGGCAGCAGGTCAGCGCCCTCGACGTTATCTCCCTTTCCTCCGGCGATATCTCGCCGGACGCGACCGCCGATACCAGTCAAAGAGATTGAGTCCTCCGGACTTTAGTACATCGCCTGACGGTAAAGGACCGATGAAAACCGTTAAATATAACCACTTGAATTAAATAGATAATAATAAATATCCTCGCTAATACTTGGACAAATATTAGTTATTGTGTAAGTTTTAAGTATGTGAAGACGTCGCGCGGGCCGGCAACCGGTGGTCCCCCTGTTCTTCCTACAACCAATGCACTAAGAGGATGGCACCATGAACACGCAACCCGCAGTCGGCATCAGCGCATGTTTAACCGGCTCAGCCGTACGCTTTGACGGCGGGCATAAACGTATGGGCTTTGTCATGGACGAACTGGCGGATTGGGTCGCCTTCAAACCCGTCTGTCCGGAGATGGCCATCGGCCTGCCCGCTCCTCGCCCGGCTCTTCGTCTGGTGCAAACCAACGAAGGAGCCATTGAGATGCGTTTTAGCCAAACGCCCCACGATGATGTGACGGAGAAAATGGCCGAATTTAGCGCCTCATTTCTCCCCCGCGTGGATGCCCTCTCTGGCTTTGTTGTCTGTGCTAAATCGCCCAGCTGCGGTATGGAGCGCGTGCGGCTGTATGACGAAAATGGTCACCGTGGGCGTAAAGAGGGAGTGGGTCTTTTCACGCAGCAATTGCTGATGCACTACCCGTGGCTGCCCGTAGAAGAGGATGGCCGCCTGCACGATCCGGTGCTGCGGGAGAACTTTGTTGAGCGCGTTTTCGCTCTGCACCAGTTAACTACCCTGCGAGCGCAGGGACTTAGCCGCCGTGCGCTCCTGGATTTCCATAGCCAGTACAAACTGCAGCTGCTGGCGCACGACCAGGCGGGCTATCGCGAAATTGGGCCTTTCGTTGCCTCCCTTCACCAGTGGGAAGATCTGGATGCCTTCTTTGTCGCTTATCGCGCGAAGCTGATGGCGATTCTTAAACAACCCGCTTCGCGGAAAAACCATACCAACGTGCTGATGCATATCCAGGGCTACTTTCGCGATCGGCTCAATAGTCGTCAGCGCGGCGAACTTCGCGAGGTGATCCTCAACTATCGCGCCGGTTTGCTGCCAATACTCGCGCCGATGACATTGCTCAAACATTATCTGGGCGAATTTCCAGACCGCTATCTGCTGACGCAAAACTACTTTAATCCCTATCCCCAGGATTTAGGTCTGCGCCTGAGACTCCTCTGATGACGTAAAACGGGCCCGCCGTCGCGAGCCCGTCATTGCCATCGCTTTTCCGGCAATTATCTGAACGGTGAATTCAGCGGAACTTCAGCATCAGGTTCATGAGTGATACGGTTTCGCAGATCGCGGCGGATCATCTCTATCGCCCAGAACCAGAAAATATGCCCGACCAGTTCCGAAATATATTCATCGGCGGGGATATTAAGCAGAGAAGGCGTCAGACCTAATAAAGGGAAAGAGATCCAGTGAACGGCGATAGTAGCAACAATACCCGCCCATACCCCCTGCCATAATTTTACTTTGGGGAAAACTTCTGCCACCACGCAATAGCCAATGGCAAATACCAGCGAGAAAATAATATGCGTCACCATCACCGGATTGATGATGTGCTCTGAGAAGGTATAAACGGTGTGAGTAGGATCAATCCCCAGGTAATCACGTAAAAAAAGATAGGGTGGATTAAATTCATCCCTGCCGCCGGAGAAAGTACGGGGCGGTAACGGAACTTCAGCCCCCCACTTCACAAATGCCGACATAATACCCGCAATGATCCCAACGCCTGTTGCCACGCCATAACGCCGGCGCCCGGGTTCCGTTTGTGCAAAGAAGTCCTTGATAGCCATCGATTACCACCTGATTATTTTTAGAATGAATACATTAGCTATGTTTAATGTTACTCACGACCGGCCATATTGATCGCGATCACACTTTTGTCTATGAGAACAATTTTTATTCGTATCTCTTTGCTCGTCAGGTCAATACGTTACCTTCTCTCGGCATACGTTTCTCGCCGGCAAAAATCGTCATTAACCCTGTTCTTAGCGCAAAATAGCGGCAAACTAACGCACGTTACCATGAAGAGGCGTCGGGGAGTCCAGCCGTTCAGGCACGGTCATGCCCCCTGCTTTGCCATCGCTGTCCCGGCACGCAGATGTTTTACTGAATGACGAAGGACGGCCAACAGCAAAGAGATACTGAACGATTGCCGGGTGAATCCGGAGCAGAGAGATCGGCTGCCGAATTAGCGTTATCCGGCATTGTTTAATTTAAAGCGGATGGTTTTGGTCATTCCCTTATAGGGCTTATTGCTCTCAAAGCGCCATTTTGCCGCGGCGGAAATGACGGCATCATCGAATAGATGCTGTGGTTCAGAGGTGAGTATCCACATTTTCTCCACTTTACCGTTCGCCCCGACATCAAAACGGATCGTCACTTCCCCGTCGAGATGGTTGGCCAGAGCGTAATAGGGATAATCGGGTAGCGTGGAGACAAGCTGTTGAGGCGCAACGCCTTTCATCTGGCTGGTACAGGCTGATATCAGGCAGCAGCCGGCAAACAGAAATGCCCGGGATAGTTTCATCATCAGCTTCCATATTGATAATAATTCTCAATACTATCACAGGCGGCTGATGTTGCGCGGTTTTTTTCCTCTGTTTGTGAGCAGTGAAGGCGCAACCGACAGGCGGTAAAGAGAGAGGCCGCCTGCGTCTATCCGCTGGCGGCCTGTGCGTTAAACGGATTTATCGACGTTGGTATTTGTACCGGAGGTCAGGATACGAACTTTGTCGCCTTTATTGAAGGTCAGTTGACCATCATACGGCTGCAGCACCTGGATTAGCTGGCCAGATTGCGTTTTGATCGTCAGTTCGATCTGCCGGGCGGCCTGGCGCTGCGTTTGCCGGTGATGCGACGCGCTGGCTCCGGCAACCGCCCCCACCGCCGTCATCGCCGTTTGCCCGCTCCCGTTACCAAACTGGTGGCCGATGGCCCCGCCAACCGCGCCGGCGGCAAGCGTTCGCAGCGGTTGGTTACGGGCCTGGCTGGTGATGATTTGACTTTGTTGCACAACGCCGTAATCCACCACGGTTTTACTCCCCGCAAAGCCGGGCTGGCAGGTAAAGGCGAGAAAGCTGAGAGCGATGAACAGGAATCTCTTCATAATGGCTCATTTTTCGTTCTGTCGCGGGTGATGCGATCCTGCAAAAAGAGAATCCCGCCATTGCTGGCGGGTTTGCAATTAATTCAGCGCTTGCTGGAGATCTTTTTTAACCTGGGTACGCTGTTCCGGCGTCAGCACCTGGTTGACGCCAAAATAGTATTTCACGCGGTAGTAACGTACCTGCTGATCTAACTGTCCAAAAGCGGCCAGCTGTTGCTTCACTTTCGCTTCATCCCACTTGCCGGACTGGATCACATCGATCAGCGCGCCATCTTTGAAACCTTCGATTTTGATATTGTTGACGTTAGTTTCAAATTCCTGATGCAGGCCCTTAATTTTTGTCACCTGATCGTTACTCAGCTTAAGGTGCTGCACCACCGGGTCCTGAGAAACCGGCGGGACTTCGTCAGCGGTGGCTGCCTGTGCGGCCATGGAGAAACCCGCGGTCATCGCCACGGCAAGCAGGGTGTTACGGAAAAGTTTATTCACAATCAATTATCCTTAATGTGCAAAAGAAGAGATTTGATTATTGCTCTCAAAATGAAAGCCTTCTGTAACAAAGAGTTAAATTTAAATTTGGACAATAATCCGCTGGTGATTGCGCCATTTCTATCGGCACAGAGAGCTGGATGGCCGCCCCTCTTCAGCAGCATTTTATGCTGGGTAAGAAACTACAACCCGCGAGAGCCGCCGCACCACTACCCTGAAAAACAGCGTATTTATTCTGTTGGATGCGCGCTTAATGCGCAACTGGCGGAATAAAGCAAAATTCCGCTAGCTGATGCGGGAATAGCGGCAAAAAAAAACCGCCAGATAGCTGGCGGTGAATAAATGCTTGCATGGATAGATTGTGTTTTGCATTTTACGTAGAGGCATTTTCCCTCTCCTTCTACGCCTGGCCATACGCTAGCATAGTTATCTTCAATGAAAGTTAAACCGACATCTGCTTACAGTTTATCCACCAGCGCTTTGAGCTGCGCAATCAGCGGATCGCGCGGATACTCCCCCTCACGAGGCCAGGTTGACTGACGGACAATCAACCGGGTGGGAAGCAGTTCGCGGATCGGCACCTGCGGCGCCGCCATCTGCTGGATCAGCAGCTCCACCGCCCGTTTCCCCAGCAAATCGAAGTTTTGCGCCACGGTCGTCAGCGGCGGCTGAAAGTAAAGACTGTCCGCCGTATCGTCGTAGCCGGTGACCGAAACAGCGCTGTTACCGGTACGATTAAGCTGCGCCAGCGCGCTAAGTACCCCTAATGCCATCTGGTCATTGGCCACGACGATGGCGCTGAGCCGCGGCTGCAGGTGGAGCAGTTCAAAGGTTTTCTGCCAGCCGCTGGCGGCGCTCCAGTCGCCGAAAACCGTCACGGCCTGGCTTACGCCCAGGCGATGCAATGTCTCCCGCCAGCTACCGAGGCGCATCCGGGCAGAGACCGAGCTTTCCGGACCGGCCAGCAGGCCAAATTCGCGATGGCCGAGTTCCCAGAGATGCCGAACGCAGGCGCCGCAGCCGTCACGATGATCAAAGCGCACGCAGGAGACTTCGGTCTCCGGCGACACATCAAGAAACAGACAGGCGATATCCGGATTTTCCTTCACCAGCCGTTCCGCGATGCTGCTCTCCAGCGGCAGGCTGATAATCGCGCCGCGAATATGCTGAGCACGAAACTCATCCAACCGGGTCTGCAGAGAAGCGTAATCGCTGCGTTCGGGCATGGCGATGGACACTTCCAGCTGATGAGCCCCGGCATGGCTTTTTACCGCCGAGGCGATTTGCGACGGCGCGTGTAGCGTCAGTGACGCCGTAATCAGCCCGATTGAAGGTGCGGCTTTCCCCGCCAGCAGCTGCGCCGATCGGTTGGGCACATAATGCAGCGCCTGCATCGCGCGGATCACTTTCTCGCGAGTCCGCGCGGAGACGACATCGGGACGATTCAGCACCCGGGAGACCGTTTGCTGTGAAACGCCGGCCTCGTGTGCCACATCGTCTAAGGTTGCTGAACGCCGCTGCATAATCCCCCCTGTCTGCGCAAAACTCGTCTGATTACGTTAAATGTCGTCCGCTAACATTTTATGTCTAACTGACGACAAAAATCAGCTCTGATTCTGCAGTTTCGTGATCGTGAGTCGGTTTCATTTTCGCCATTATTGCGGCCTGATAGAAAATATCTGATAACAACATCATCCTTGTCTAGCGAATGACATTTTTTCCACTTATCCGTCAGGTATGCCTATGCAACAACATGACTCAAACGCGGTTCGCTCGTTGACGTTTCAGGACGTGCTGGCCCGTGAAGACTGGCAAAATCAGACCATTACTCACCTTAATCGCTTAGCGGCTCACCCCACGTTTGCCAGTTGGCGATCGCTCGACGACGCCCGGGACAACCGCCCTTCCGACCGCCTCCGCCTGCTCGACGGGCAGTGGCAATTTTGCTGGGCACCCAGCCCGTTTGCCGTCGATGGCCGCTGGATCGAGCGCGATCTCGACACCAGCCGCAGCACGCCGGTGCCCTCTAACTGGCAGATGGAAGGCTACGATGCGCCGATCTATACCAACGTCCGTTATCCCATTGATACGACGCCGCCGCGGGTCCCGGAAGAGAACCCGACCGGCCTGTACTCGCTCAACGTCACCCTGGAGCAACACTGGCTGGCCGATGGCCTGACGCAGATTGTTTTCGACGGCGTTAACTCGGCGTTTCACCTGTGGTGTAACGGCGTGTGGGTCGGTTACTCCCAGGATAGCCGGCTGCCGGCTGCTTTCGACCTGACCCCCTATCTGCGGGCGGGAGAAAACCGCCTGTGTGTGATGGTCATGCGCTGGAGCGCGGGCAGCTGGCTGGAAGATCAGGATATGTGGCGCATGAGCGGGATTTTCCGCTCGGTGTGGCTGCTGAACAAACCAAAGCAGCACCTCAGCGACGTGCAGATTTCCCCGCAGCTGGATGCGCTGTATCGCGACGGCGAACTACAGGTCAATCTGGCCATCTCCGCCGCTGATGAGCAGCTGGCCGGGCTGGAGGCTGAAGTCAGTCTGTGGGACGGCGAGCAGCTGATTGCCCGCCGGCGCCAGCGGCCAGGTTCTGCGCCAGTTGATGAACGGGGCCATTATGCCGAACGGGCAACGCTGGTCCTGGCGGTGGAAAAACCGCGGCAATGGAGCGCGGAAACGCCCCACTGCTATCGCACCGTGGTTGCCCTGTGGCGCGGCGAAGATCTGGTTGAAGCTGAAGCCTGGGACATCGGCTTTCGCCGGGTGGAGATCGGCAACGGCCTGCTGCTGCTCAACGGCAAACCGCTGCTGATCCGCGGAGTGAACCGCCATGAGCACCACCACCAGCGCGGCCAGGTGGTGACCGAAGAGGATATGCTGCAGGACATTCTGCTGATGAAGCAGAATAACTTTAACGCCGTGCGCTGTTCGCACTATCCCAACGCCGCACGCTGGTATGAACTGTGTAACCGCTACGGCCTGTACGTGGTCGATGAGGCGAACATCGAAACCCATGGCATGGTGCCAATGAACCGCCTGTCCGACGATCCTGCCTGGCTGCCGGCCTACAGCGCTCGCGTCACCCGGATGCTGCAAAGCCACCGTAACCATCCGTCGATTATTATCTGGTCACTGGGGAACGAGTCCGGCTGCGGTGCGAACCATGAAGCCATGTATCACTGGCTGAAACGTGAAGATCCTACGCGGCCGGTCCAGTACGAAGGCGGCGGCGCCGACAGCACGGCGACCGATATTATCTGCCCGATGTACGCTCGCGTGGAACGCGATCAGCTGATTCCCGCCGTGCCCAAATGGGGCATTAAAAAGTGGATCGGCCTGCCCGGCGAACAGCGACCGCTGATTCTTTGCGAATACGCGCACGCGATGGGCAACAGCCTCGGTAATTTTGCCGATTACTGGCAGGCCTTCCGGGAATATCCGCGCCTGCAGGGCGGCTTTATCTGGGACTGGGCGGATCAGGCAATTGAAAAGACCTTCGAGGACGGCAGCGTGGGCTGGGCCTACGGCGGGGATTTTGGCGACACGCCAAACGATCGGCAGTTCTGCATGAACGGGCTGGTGTTCCCGGATCGTCGCCCTCATCCTTCGCTGATTGAAGCGAAACATGCCCAGCAATATTTCCAGTTTTCCCTGCTGGCGCACTCCCCGCTGCGGGTCAGCGTTGTCAGCGAATACCTGTTCCGTGCCAGCGATAATGAAGTGCTGAACTGGCAGGTGCAGTCCGCCGGTGAAACCGTCGCCAGCGGCAGCCTGACGCTGAACCTCGCGCCGCAGGGCGAGGAAGATTTTACCTTGTGCGACCAGCTGACCCTGCCGGCAGGCGCCAGGGAGGTCTGGCTGACGCTGGAAGTTGTCCAGCCGCAGGCGACGGCGTGGTCTGACGCCGGGCACCGCGTGGCCTGGGCGCAGTTCGCCCTCGCCGCCCCGCTGGCCTTACCCGCGCCCGCCGCCGTCGGCCCGGCTCCGGAGCTGACCGTCGATGATGAGACATTCAGCGTCCGCCAGGGATCTCAGCAATGGATTATCGATCGTCAGAGCGGTCTGTTAACTCATTGGCTGGCGGAAGGCATAGAGCAGCTGCTGTCTCCGCTGCGCGACCAGTTCGTTCGCGCTCCGCTGGACAACGATATCGGCGTCAGTGAAACGGATCGTATCGACCCCAACGCCTGGGTTGAACGCTGGAAAAGCGCTGGACTCTATGCGCTCGACGCGCGCTGCGTTGACTGTACCGCGCAGCGCCTGGCACATGAGATCATCATCGACAGCCGCTGGCACTATCTGCGCGGCGATGAAGTGGTCATCGTCAGTCAGTGGCGGATGACCTTTGATAGCGATGGCCATCTGCATCTGGCGGTGAGCGGAGAGCGGGCCGGCACGCTGCCGCCGCTGCCGCGCGTGGGCCTTCACTTCCAGGTCCCGGACCAGCGGTCGCCGGTCTCCTGGCTCGGCTACGGGCCGCATGAAAATTACCCTGACCGGAAGAGCAGCGCCTGTTTCGCCCGCTGGCAGCTTCCGTTGGAAGCGATGAGCACGCCCTATATTTTCCCGACGGAAAACGGCCTGCGCTGCGACAACAAAGCGCTGGATTGGGGGCGCTGGCACGTGACCGGTGACTTCCACTTCTCGGTTCAGCCCTACAGCACCGCGCAGCTCATGGAAACCGATCACTGGCACCGGATGACCCCGGAAAAAGGCGTCTGGATCACTCTCGACGGCGCGCATATGGGCGTCGGCGGCGACGATTCGTGGACACCAAGCGTGCTGCCGCAGTGGCTGCTGCTCGGGACCCGCTGGCAGTACCAGCTCTCGCTGTCTTTACGCTAAACCCTCAACGGGGGCTCTCGCCCCCCTTTAAAACGGCTATACCCGCATATTCGGGATGCAGCGTGGCGGAAATGGACAGAATCCGCGCCGAAGGCCAGGAATGGCGAGTATCACGAAGGGAACGGCGTGCCGCCAATAACAGGCAGCTGGAATGATGACGAGTATAATAACCCTGGAACATCTCTATGAAATTCTCTGAACTGGCGCCACGCGAACGGCATAATTTTGTTTATTTCCTGCTGTTCTTTTTCTTTTACTACTTCATTATGTCGGCCTATTTCCCGTTTTTTCCGGTGTGGCTGGCGGATGTAAACCATTTAACTAAAACGGAAACCGGGATTGTCTTCTCTGCTATTTCGCTGTTTGCCATTATTTGCCAACCGATATTTGGCCTGATATCCGATAAGCTGGGACTGCGTAAACACCTGCTGTGGACCATCACCATCTTATTAATTCTGTTTGCCCCGTTCTTTATCTTTGTCTTCTCGCCGCTGCTGCAGGTCAATATTATCGCCGGGGCGCTGGTGGGGGGACTCTATCTGGGAATTGTCTTCTCCAGCGGTTCCGGCGCGGTCGAAGCCTATATTGAGCGGGTCAGTCGCGCCAACCGTTTCGAATACGGCAAGGTTCGCGTCGCTGGCTGTGTCGGCTGGGCGCTCTGCGCGTCAATCACCGGCATCTTGTTTGGTATTGATCCCAATATCACCTTCTGGATCGCCTCCGGCTTTGCGCTGGTGCTTGGGGTGCTGCTGTGGTTCTCCCGTCCGGAAAGCAGCAACAGCGCCCAGGTGATGGACGCCTTAGGGGCAAACCGTCAGGCGTTTTCTCTGCGCGTCGCCGCTGAGCTGCTGAGAATGCCGCGATTCTGGGGATTTATTATCTATGTGGTCGGCGTCGCCAGCGTCTATGACGTATTCGACCAGCAGTTTGCTAACTTTTTTAAAGGCTTTTTTGCCGATCCGCAGCGCGGAACTGAAGTCTTTGGTTTCGTCACCACCGGCGGCGAATTGTTGAATGCGCTGATCATGTTCTGCGCCCCGGCTATTGTGAACCGTATCGGGGCGAAAAATGCGCTGCTGACCGCCGGAATAATTATGTCCGTACGTATTCTCGGCTCCTCATTCGCCACGACGGCGGTCGAGGTCGTGATCTTAAAAATGCTGCATATGTTTGAAGTTCCGTTCCTGCTGGTCGGCACCTTTAAATATATTTCCTCGGCCTTTAACCCGAAACTGTCCGCCACCCTGTTTCTGATCGGTTTTAACTTATCGAAACAGCTCTCTGGCGTGGTGCTGTCGGCATGGGTGGGCCGCATGTACGACACCGTCGGCTTCCACCAGGCTTACTTGATTCTGGGTTCGATTACCCTGGGCTTTACCGTGATCTCACTGTTCACCTTGAAAGGCAGTAAAACGCTGCTGCCGACCGCCGGCTATAACAACGCCGCGTAAACCGCAAATTAGCAGCCCGTTACGCACGACGGGCCGCTACCATTATCCGGCGGCTGCAGCTTTTATTCGCGTCTCGCCGTCGCTGTTTTCCAGCTCATATAGCCGGCTCTCGGCCTGCGAGGAGATAAGTGCCGCCAGCTCGGCAGAGTGGCTGGTCAACCAGATTTGGCTATAGCGGGAGGCCTCGACAATCAGCCTCGCCAGCGCCGGGAACATCTGCCGATGCAGGCTGTTTTCCGGTTCGTTAATTGCCAGGAATGCCGGCGGACGCGGGCTCAACAGCGCTACCGCCAGACATAAAAAACGCAGCGTGCCGTCCGACATTTCCGCCGCCAGCAGCGGGCGAAACACCCCGTTGCGCCGCATCTTAATCGAGAAACGCGAGTTTTCGTTTTCGCAGAAGAACGTGCACTCCGGAAAAGCGGCGGCCAGAATCTCGTGCAGGAGCGCTTCGGCGCCAATTTCGACAATCGTCTGAAAAGCGGCGGCAAGATTATGCCCGTCGCTGTCGAGGACCGGTGAACGATAACCTACCGTCGGATGTCGGAGCGCCGAATGTCGGCCGATATTAAATTCATGGTAGAAACGCCACTGGCGCATCGTTTCCCGGACGCGAGAAACTTCCGGGAAGCGGTGCGGCTCGCCCAGTTGACCAAAGATCGACTCGTTTTCATAAATCGTGTCGGTGAAGGTATTTTTCTCGCCGTTGACATCGAGCAGGAACGCGGCCTGGTTTTTCCGCTGCAGCACCCTGGCAGAAGGTCGCCGGGAGAATCCCGCCAGCCAGATGGACTCCTCTTTGACAATCGGGTCGAGCATAAACTGAGTGGGATAAGGCAGCTTTTCCGGGAAACCCACCTGGAGCTCATAGTCAAACTCCGCGGTCAGACAGGAAATTTGCAGCCGACGCGGGTGGCGCGCCGTCGGTGCCGTTCGCCCTGACCACATCACATTTTCCAGGCCGCCCTCCTCGCTGATATAGCTTGAGAACTTGCCGTCCGCGGAGGCGGTTAACAGGTGAATCGCTTTGTAGATGTTGGACTTGCCGCAGCCATTCGGCCCAAACACGATATTGAGCGCGCCCAGTTCCAGTTCGATATCCCTGACCGACCTGAAATTTTGTATGCGGATATGGTGAATCATGGTGCTCCCGATGAAAAAACTCCGTGCTACGGCAGTGGCAAACAAGGGGAATGATAACACGGTCAGGCCGGACGAAGGTCAATCGTCCGGCAAGGACGCACTCAGCGGAGAGACTTTTTCATGCCTCGGGTCAGGGCCACGCGTTTGAGCTTGTCAGCATCGTCATGGGTTTCGCTAAACACACCGAAAAAGTAGCGCTCATCATCGATCGTTTGCGAAACAATCCGATAGCTCAGCGGATTGCCAGATTTCGCGCCATACTGCGCGGCGGTGACGGACAGTTCCGTCGCGGTACCGGCGACGCTGACCAACAGGCCATCCGCCTTTCCCCCCACCAGCATGACCTTAATTAGCGGGTCCACCATGTTCCTCCCGGATGGATCAATGGTTAATATGTGATTGCCGACGGCGTAGAGCATTTATACAACCTTCAGTACATTCTTATAGTTCATACCAGCCTGAATGAAAAAAACTCTTTCATATAGTGAGCTAAGCATTGATTATTACTGGTAAAAGCTGGCAGATGATGAAGGAAAAAAGAGAAATTGTGAATCTTCATAACTCTTATTTGTCTTTATTTTTTGTTTATTTTCCGTGACGTCCGCAAAACCCGCCAGATCGACTTGTGGACAACAACCTGCAGGGAAACATTCCGCTATGCGTCAATATCGATTCGCCCTTCTGCCATTGTTAGCCGCCCTGGCGCTCCCCGGTTGGGCGCATGAAGCCACGGTGACGACGGTTAAACAAGCCGAAAGCCAGCTGCAGGGCCGGGTCGGCTACGCCGAACTGGATTTAGCTTCCGGCCAACTGCTGTCCGGCTATCGCGCTGGCGAACGCTTCCCGATGATGAGCACCTTTAAAGTGCTGCTCTGCGGCGCAGTCTTGTCGCGCGTCGATACCGGTGAAGAACAGCTCGATCGCCGTATCCATTACCGGCAGCAGGATCTGGTGGAATACTCGCCGGTGACGGAGAAGCATCTTGCCGATGGGCTCACCGTGGGCGAACTGTGCGCGGCCGCCATTACCCTGAGCGATAATACGGCGGCAAACCTGCTGTTGACCACTCTCGGCGGCCCGCAGGGGCTGACCACGTTCCTGCGCCACAGCGGCGACCAGACTTCGCGACTCGACCGGTGGGAAACGGAACTCAATGAAGCGCGGCCGGGCGATGTGCGTGATACGACGACTCCGGAAGCGATGGCCAGGACACTGCGAAATCTGTTGACCGGCCGCGTGCTTTCCCCCGCCTCGCAGCAGCAGTTGCAACGCTGGATGGTAGAGGACAAAGTTGCGGGGCCGCTGTTGCGCTCAGCGCTGCCGGCAGGCTGGTTTATTGCCGATAAGACCGGAGCCGGCAACCGCGGCTCGCGCGGAATCATCGCCGCTCTCGGTCCGGACGGTAAAGCCGCGCGCATCGTGGTGATTTATTTAACCGCAACCCCGGCCTCAATGGATGAGCGCAATAAACAGATTGCGGCCATCGGTGAAACGCTGGTCAGGCACTGGTCCAAAGACGATAAAAGGCCCTAGCCGGTCAGCGATCGCTCGCCATCCGGAACATCCCCGGACAAAACCTCAGACGTAAAAAAGCCTCGCAAACGCGAGGCCTGACGCGGAGAGATCGCAGCGATGGCCGGGATTAGTTTTCCTCGTAACCTTCGAGCGCATCCTGAATGGCATCGGCTAAGGAAGCGACTTCCTGAGCCACATTGCGTAAATCCATCTGGCTACGAATCCCGGAATTCGCGGTTGATGAAGAGACGGCGGCTTTCGAAATTTCTAATGCCGCCTGAACAGCGAGCAGACGCTTATGTTTCTCGATAGCCGCGTCGCCACTATCGCCATCAAATTGAAAGTATTTTTCTAACATAGCGGATCCTTTTCAGCCATTTCATTATCGGGGAGGATATTCTCGTCTAAGCGGGGACAAATAAACAGCAAAAAAAATATTAATTACAAAGAGTTAATATTTAGTTGTTTAACAACGTCGTTCAGAGCGCAGGGCGTCACTAAGGACAGCGCCGCAAGAGGTCTGCAGGATGAAGAAGAGATAACACCGGGCGATTCTGTTTGCCGACGTCTGGATACATTTAATCAGCGGCTCTTTTCGTGACGAACCGTGTGACGGTTTCGCCAGCGACACACAACAAACCATCGCTGCATCGCGCTATTGGCCTTCCCGTCGTCCACGCAACTTGATACTGTATGCAAATACAGTAAAAATAGCGCCAACAATTAACGCTGAGAGATGAAATATGTTTGTGGAACTGATTTATGACAAGCGGAACTTTGAGGGCCTTCCCGGGGCGAAAGAGACGATTGCAGCTGAACTATCGAAGCGAATTCACCGTATCTTTCCCGATGCTGATGTACGTGTAAAGCCGATGATGACGCTACCGGCAATTAACACCGATGCCAGCAAGCACGAAAAAGAACAAATCAGCCGTGCTGTGCAGGAAATGTTTGAAGAGGCTGATATGTGGATGGTCGAGGAGTGACGGAGAGAGAAAATGTCATTGTCCCCAGGGGGTGAATCTATCGGCCTGCGGACAAGATTTTCCCCATACCGCCGACATGCATAAGCGATGTTGAGGTACAAAAAGTGGACAAAAAACCGGGCCTCAGGCCCGGTTCTGTTTCCGACACACGGTTAGCCTATGCACTCAGTCCGCGGTTTTCCAGCATCGGCTCAATCTTCGGATCGTGCCCGCGCCACTGGCGATAAAGTTCTGCTAAATCAGTGCTGTTACCGCGGGACAAAATCGCCTCGCGGAAGCGCTGGCCGTTTTCGCGGGTTAACCCGCCCTGCTCAACGAACCACTGATAGCCGTCATCGGCCAGCATCTGCGTCCACAGGTAGGCGTAATAACCTGCGGCATAGCCGCCGCCGAAGATATGCGAGAAGTAGCTGCTACGGTAGCGCGGCGGTACCGCGGCGAGGTCCATCTGCTCCTGACGCAACGCCAGCGCTTCAAAGCTATCGACATCGCGCGGAATATCTGCCGACGAGAGGCTATGCCAGTGCATATCCAACAGCGCCGCCGCCAGCAGCTCGCTCATGTCATAGCCCTTATTAAACTTCGCCGCGCGCAGCATCCGCTCACGCAGCGTATCCGGCATCGCTTCCCCGGTCTGATAATGGCGCGCATAGTGGGCGAACACCTGAGACTGACTGGCCCAGTGCTCAAAGATCTGCGACGGAAACTCAACAAAATCGCGCGGCGTATTGGTCCCCGACAGACTGGCGTAACGCTGACTGGCAAACAGCCCGTGCAGCGCGTGACCAAATTCATGGAATAAGGTGATGACCTCATCCCAGGAGAGCAGCGCGCTGTGGCCGGCCTTCGGTTTCTGGTAGTTGCAGACGTTGTAAATCACCGGATGCCGGGCGAGCAGCGTGGATTGTTCAACGAAGACATCCATCCACGCCCCGCCGCTTTTCGAATCCCGCGAGAAGTAGTCGCCGTAAAACAGCGCCAGACCTTCCCCGTTGGCGTCAAAAATTTCCCATACCCGGACGTCCGGATGATAAACCGGAATATCAAACCGTTCGACAAAGCGCAGACCAAACAACTGCGACGCCGTCCAGAACACGCCATCCTCTAAAACGCGGTCGAGGGAGAAGTAGGGTTTTAACTGGGCTTCATCGATGGCGAATGTCGCCCGGCGCACCTGTTCGCCGTAATACAACCAGTCCCAGGCTTCAGCCTTAAAACCGCCGCCCTCACCATCAATCACCCGTTGGATATCCGCCAGCTCCCGTTCCGCTCTTGCCCGGGCGGCCGGGGCTATCCGACGCATGAACGCAAATGCCGCCTCGGGCGTTGCCGCCATTTGGTCGGCCATCGACCAGCTGGCGTAATCCGCCACGCCCAGCAGTTCCGCTTTCCGGGCGCGAATCTCCGCCAGGCGAAGCACCAGCTCGCGGGTATCATTCGCATCGCCCTTCTGATTGCGTTTCCAGCCGGCAGCAAACAGATTTTCACGCGTCTGGCGACAGCGTAAGGCGAGTAACGCCGGTTGCTGGGTGGTGTTCAGCAAAGGCAGCAGCCAGCGATCGCTCAGCCCTTTTTCCCGCGCGGCATCTGCGGCTTCAGCAATCTCTTCATCGCTGAGTCCGGCTAACTGCTCCGGGTCGTCAACCACCAGACCGCCGGATTTAACCGCCGCCAGCAGCCGCTGCTGAAACTGACTCTGCAAAGCCGCAGCCTGGGTATTCAAAGCCCGCAGCTCCGTTTTTTGCGCATCGGCCAGGGTCGCACCGGCCAGCGTAAAACGCTGCCAGGTGATCTCCAGCAGCCTGCGGGACTCGCTATCTGGCGGCAAGGTGTCACGCTGCTGCCATACCTGCTTCACGCGCTCGAATAGCGCCGCGTTAAGCCAGATATCATTTCCCAGATCCGCCAGCTCAGCAGAAAATTGCTCATCAAGCGCCTGGATCGTCGGGTTGGTATGCGCCCCGGCCATGGCAAAAAATACCCGGGTAACGCGCGCCAGCAGCTGCCCGCTCTGCTCGAGCGCGACCAGCGTGTTGGCAAAGTCCGCCGGCGCCGGATTATTTACTATCGCGGCAATCTCTTCCCGCTGACGGCGAACGCCTTCATCAAAGGCCGGTCGGTAATGGGTATCGTCAATCAGATCAAACTGGGGTGCCTGATAAGGCAACAGACTGACGCGCAAAAAGGGGTTATTGTCGGCCATCATCGTCTCCTGGACTCGGTAATCCAGTAAGATTAGGCAACTCATTGATTGACCGCAATGATTTCCGCCTGCTGGCGAGCGGCGCTACCCGAACGCGGTCATAACAAAAAAAAGAAAACGCCGGCCACCAGCAGCGCGCCCGTTACGCCAAGAATATCGATTGCCGTGCTGATTATGGTGGCGTGCGTCGGAATGCTCTCTTCTTCTTCCCATTCGTTCATCGGAACCCTCCTCAGGCAAAAAAGCGCCGCCGCAACGGGCCGGCGCGACAAGGATTTAGGTGTCAATCCTGTGCTCTTCTGTCGTGTGGCGGCAGAATAACAATCCCCATAATGTCGTCGATGATCAATTCATGCCATGAATGCTTTCTTGTTTATTTTTCCACAAGGTTCGCATAACTGACCAGCCGGCCACCTCTTTTCCGTTAGCCAACAGCGCCGGTTCGCCCACTCTTGCCACAGCGATGTTTATCCCGGCGGAAAGGCGCTCATCCGCGCTCGCCGTCGCAATTACCTGTTTTGGAAACGTATTGCTTGTTCCACGGATGTAGACTCTCTTTTCTTTTGTAGCTACAGTGCTGGTAACGAGCGGTTATCGTCATTGTTTAATCTTTTTCTCCGGATTGGGTCCTTTGGCGCGCAGCAATACGCCGGCGAACCGTTTTTACGCAAAATATTAAGCAAGACGGTATGGAAAGCCCCGACATAAGACGGCTGGGGCATGATGAGAACATTGACAGGAGCGATAATGATTATTCTGATTACCGGGGCAACAGCAGGTTTTGGTGAAAGCATGACTCGCCGTTTTATCGCTAATGGTCACAAGGTGATCGCCACCGGGCGTCGCGAAGAGCGCCTGAAAACGTTGCAGGATGAGCTGGGCGCGAATCTCTACACCGCGCAGCTGGATGTCCGCAACCGTGCCGCGATTGAAGAGATGATTGCCGGACTACCGGCCGAGTGGCAGGCCATCGATGTGCTGGTCAATAACGCCGGTCTGGCGCTGGGCCTTGAGCCGGCGCACAAAGCCAGCGTCGAAGACTGGGAAGACATGATCGACACCAACAACAAAGGGCTGGTCTATATGACCCGTGCCGTGCTGCCGGGTATGGTTGAGCGTAACCGCGGTCATATTATTAATATCGGTTCCACCGCCGGCAGCTGGCCTTATTCCGGCGGCAACGTCTACGGCGCGACCAAAGCCTTTGTGCGTCAGTTCAGCCTGAACCTGCGTACCGATCTGCACGGTACAGCCATTCGAGTGACCGATGTAGAGCCCGGCCTGGTCGGCGGTACTGAGTTCTCTAACGTCCGTTTTAAAGGCGACGATGCTAAAGCGAGTAAAGCCTACGAGAATACCCAGGCATTAACAGCGGAAGATGTGACCGAAGCGGTATGGTGGGTCGCCACCCTGCCCGCGCATGTCAATATCAACACGCTGGAAATGATGCCGGTCAGCCAAAGCTTTGCCGGCCTGAGCGTCCATCGCGCGGGCTAAAACCGGCAGCCCGGCCGCTTTGCGGCCGGGTATGGGCGAATGGACAAATAACGCGTAAAATAGCGCATATCCCCCAATAAAAGTAACCATCAATGGCCGCAGAATTGCAACTTAATCCGACACAGCCTGTAAACCAGCAAATTTATCGTATCCTTCGCCATGATATCGTTCATTGTTTGATCCCGCCGGGTACCCCGCTGTCTGAGAAAGAAGTGTCTGTGCGTTTTAGCGTTTCCCGCCAACCGGTGCGTGAGGCTTTTATCAAACTGGCTGAGAATGGTCTTATTCAAATTCGCCCGCAGCGCGGCAGCTATGTCAATAAGATCTCACTGTCTCAGGTGCGCAACGGATGTTTCGTTCGCCAGGCTATCGAATGCGCCGTGGTGCGCCGTGCCGCCGGAATGATCACCGCTGAACAAATCTATCAGCTTGAGCAAAATCTTAACCAGCAGCGTATTGCGGTTGAGCGTCAGCAGTTAAATGATTTTTTTCAGCTGGATGATGAATTTCACCAAAAACTGTCGCTGATTGCCGACTGTCAGCTGGCGTGGGATACCGTCGAGAATATTAAAGCGACAATTGACCGGGTCCGCTACATGAGCCTCGATCACATTACCTCGCCGGAGATGCTGTTGCGCCAACACCATCAAATTTTTCAGGCTCTTGAAAATCGTGATGCGGAAGCGGTCGGCACCGCGATGAATATTCACCTGCATGAAATCAGTGAATCGGTATTATTAATTCGTCAGGAAAACCGCGACTGGTTTAGTGAAGAGTAAATGATTTCGGCGGCAGCCAAATAAACAGCAACGCTGCCGCCCTGATGGCTAAATACGCTAGCGGACAACCAGCACCGGTATTTTTGCGTAGCGCAGAATTGATTCAGCGTTCGAGCCGAGAAGATGCGTGGATAGGCCCGGTGTGCGTGAACCAACAACAATCACGTCAAACTCGTCGGCATTGCCGATAGCCAGTATTTCATCGCGGACATTGCCAAATACTACCCGGGTATGAATCCGCTCAGCCGGAATCGAGAACAGACGGGACAGCGTCTGCATTTTCTTTTCTGACTCTGCTTTCATAAAGGTTTCGAATTTCTGAATATCCGCAGCGAAGCCGCGTAAAACGGAACGACTGCTGTTTGGCAATACGTTTAATAACGTAATTTCGCCCTCTTCAGCCGACGCCAGGAACTCAGCATGACGAACCGCTTTATCACTCAAATCCATTTCAAATACATCGACCGGCAAGAGAATTTTCTTGTACATATGCGGCTCCTTTTTCCGAAGTACTTAATTTCACTGCGCACATCATGACATATTTATTTTCAGTCCCACACAACTAATAACCCTGTAATCTGGCATATTCATTAAAATAAACATCAATTATATATAGTTAGCTCTGGATAGCTAAAGTTATGTATATTCAATGTTCTCGATCAATATTTGTATAAAAGCCACAATAAATATTTTTACCGCCGAAGAAAACGCCCTGCCAGGATGTTAACGAACGTGATTGCAAAAATTAAGACACCCGGATGGGTGTCTTAATATTGTTCCACAAGGTCGAGCGGGACGGGTGCCGCTAGTGAGTCTGGGCCCAGGCCGCAACGGTCGCCTTCGCGCCCCGCGCTTTCAACGACAGCCAGGCGCTCGTTACGGCATCGACAAAACGACCGTTCTGCGGCAAATCGCGGCCAAAGATGGCTTCGATACCCAGCAACGCTTTCACCCGTTCCGGCCCCTCAGCGCTGTTCTGGACCGCCTGCTGAATCACCGGCAGCAGCGGATCGCAGATCTCAATCGCCTGTCCCTGCTCATCAACGCCGCCGACATAGCACATCCAGCCCGCGATCCCCATCGCCAGCAGGCTGAAGTCGGTGTGCTGCGCGAGATGCCAGCGCACGGAATCCAGCATCCGCTGCGGCAGTTTCTGGCTGCCGTCCATCGCAATCTGCCAGGTGCGGTGCTTCAGTGCCGGGTTGCTGTAACGGTCGATGAGAAGCCCGGCGTAACGTTCCAGATCAACGCCCTGGACTTTCAACGTCGGCGCCTGTTCGCTGAGCATTAAGCTGCGCGCCGCGCGGCGGTAATTCTGATCCTGCATACAGTCATTGATATGCTGATAGCCGGCCAGATATCCCAGATAGGCGAGGAAAGAGTGGCTGCCGTTGAGCATACGCAGTTTCATCTCTTCAAAAGGTACGACGTCAGCGACCAGTTCGGCCCCCGCGAGTTCCCACGCCGGGCGACCCGCCACAAAGTTGTCTTCAATGACCCACTGACGGAACGGCTCACAGGCAACGCCCGCCGGATCGCGCACACCGGTCAACTGCTCAATTTTATCCAGCGTGTCGGCCGTCACCGCCGGCACAATGCGATCAACCATCGTCGACGGGAAGGTCACCTGTTGCGCAATCCAGTCGGCGAGATCGCCGTCAATTGCGCGCGCCAGGGCACAAACCACATTGCGCGTGACATGACCGTTCTCCGGCATATTATCGCAGGACATCACGCTGAATGCCGGCAAGCCTGCAGCTTTGCGCCGCGCCAGGGCTTCAACGATAACGCCCGGCGCAGATTTCGGCTGGTGCGGATTCAGAATATCCGCCGCGATCAGCGGATGCTCCAGCTGTATCTCGCCGGTGGACGGCGAGTGGCAATAGCCTTTTTCGGTAATCGTCAGGGATACAATGGCCACCTGAGGCTCACACATCTTCGCCAGCACACTCTCAAGGCCATCGACCTCTGCATGCATGGCTTGTTTAACCACGCCGACCACGCGGGCCGTCCAGGCATCCGCCGACATTTCGGCAACGGTATACAGGAGATCCTGTTTCTGCAGATCGGCAATCTGCTGCTCGCCGCCAATCAGGTTAACTTCGGTGTAGCCCCAATCGCTGCCCTGTTCTGCCGCCAGAATATCGGCATAGACCGCCTGGTGCGCGCGATGGAATGCGCCAAAACCGAGATGGACAATGCGCGAAACCAGTTTGCTGCGATCGTAGGAAGGAAGCGTTGCCTTGGCTGTTAAAAGCGTGTTTTCCATGGTGACTCTCATTTTTATGATTACTAATCAACCATTCTCGAGGAGAATGCCTCTGTGAGGTAAACCATCTCATGCAATTGGTATGACATCTTTGATTTCCATCAACTACCATACAAGAAGATTTTGCCATTCACAGTCTGTTTCACTACGGGTGAATAGAGGAAATAAAAAGCCGGGTTCCGCACCCGGCCAGTTTGCACGTCGGTCTGTCAACGGTTCAGGTTAACTGACCGCTTCTCACCTCGCGATGTTGAGGAACGGCGTCTGCCGCATCGTCCAGCAAGCTGAGATCGCGGTCCCGCACTTCTGGCATAAGGAGAGCGGAGAGCAAGCCAATAGACGAGTAGCAGATAAGCATGGCAACGATCGGCCACCATGACTCCGTCATATTACAGAAAATACCGGCCAGTACCGGACCAAAGCCTACGGCAACTAAACCACCGGTTTCTTTTGAAATCGCCATTCGCGTAAAGCGGTTACGCGAACCGAAAATTTCCGCCATGGTGATATTTTCAAGCGCAAACAGACCCAGCACAGCAATATTATGGATGACAATCAACGACGCCATAATTGCGCCGACGCTGTAGCTCTTATCAACAATGATCGAGACCATCGGATAGGCCAGTATAATGGCGGTGATATTCACGATAATATAAGGGACACGGCGACCGATTTTATCGGATAACCACCCGAGGAGAGGGATGGTGATAAAACCGATGCCGGAACTAATCATTAAAGCATCGGTTGGAATAGCTTTATCAAATAATAAGGTCTGTACCAAATAGCCGGCCAGGAACGTCTGCAATAAACCTGAGTTACCCGCCTGACCGAAACGTAACCCGGTTGCCAGCCAGAAGGATTTACTTTTCAGCATCGCGCCAAAAGTAGTCTCCCGCTCCGCCGCGCCGGTTTGCAGCTCGCCTCCCTCGTTGACCTGTTCAAATACCGGACTTTCTTTAAGGTTCAGCCGCAGCCAGATAGCGAATATCATCACCACGGCGCTGGCAAGGAACGGGATTCGCCATCCCCATGCCACCAGCTCCTCCCGGTCAAGCAGGAAAAACATTATCGCCCAGATAGCGGTTGCGCTCAGCGTGCCGCAGTTGGTCCCCATTGCGACCAGCGACGAAATGATGCCGCGTTTCCCCTTCGGCGCATATTCGGCCAACATGGTACCTGCTCCGGAGATTTCAGCCCCGGCGCCCAGCCCCTGGACAATACGTAAAGTCACCAGTAACACTGGCGCAAAAATGCCAACCTGCGCATAGGTAGGCAACACCCCAATCAGGGTGGTACAAATGCCCATCATCGTAATAGTGATAAAGAGAACGCGTTTACGTCCGATTTTGTCACCCATCCGGCCAAAGATAAAAGCACCGACTATTCGCGCAATATATCCCGCGCCATAGGTCCCCATCGCCAGAATAAGCGCCATTGCGGCTGATTGCTCAGGAAAAAAGATTTCATGAAAAACCAGCGCAGCCCCTAAAGAATAGAGTTGAAAGTCCATAAACTCCAGAGCGGTCCCTAACCACCCAGACACAGCCGCACGGATGAGATCGGCCGTTGTTCTCTCATTATTTACTGTAGTCATCATTATTTTCTCTAATTGTTAGAAGTCGAGCCTGCATTTATTATTAGAGTCAAAAGGTCAGTAAAACCTTACAACAGCTCTTTCTGTCTTTTTCAAAAGTTTCGATAGCGTCGATAATATTCTGATAGTCAAAAACATGAGTAATGAGAGTTTCAGGATCAATTAACCCTTGCTCTAACCACGCCAATACAATGGGGAATTTATGCGCATTCAGCCGCGATGAAAATATAGACAGTTCTTTACCGGTAATACCCTGCTGGGCAACCTGCGAGGGTTCCGTTGAGAATCCCATGAGCACAATTCTGGCCGCCGGAGAGGCCAGCGTCACGGCCTCCTGAAAAATTGACGGATGACAGGCCGCATCAATAATCAGCGTCGGTTTAATGCCTTTATCCTGCAGGCATTCCGCTAATGACGTTTGACCGTTGTTGATCGTCCAGTCGGCACCATTGCGCTTCGCCATTTGCAGGCGTTCGTCGATCTGGTCAGTCACAATCACTTGCTTAACCCGATAGACCCGCTTCAGCACCTGAATCGTAGTTAAGCCCATCGGCCCGGCGCCGAATACCAGCGCGATGTCCTGCGCCGTCGGTTTAACCTGTCCGGTGACGTTGGCAGCAATGGTGAAAGGCTCAACCATCACCGCGTGCCGATCGGGTACCGTATCCGGCACTAACCAGCAATTTTGAGCAGGCACAACCACATATTCGCTAAAACCGCCATCCCGGTGGACCCCCAGAACCACCAGAGAAGTGCAGACGTTGGGTTTGCCCACTGAGCACGGATAGCAATGACCACAGCTAATCACCGGGTCAACGCTCACCCGCTGGCCGACCTTCCTGTCCAGCACCCCATCGCCAACGGCATCGATGATGCCGTAGAATTCATGGCCAATAACGCGAGGGTATTGAGCAAAAGGATTATGCCCGCGGTAGATATGGCTATCGGAACCGCAAATCCCCGCCAGCTTAACTTTTACCCGCACTTCTCCAGGTGCAGGTTCCGGCCTGTCTCTCTCTTCCACCTTCAGCTCATTGGGTTGTCGTATCACGATGCTTTTCATTTTTATCTCCTTACCAGTTCCATAAGGTGCCGTCGTCCAGTCTGGCTACCGGCAGACAGGCGGGCTCATACGGGTATTTTGCTGCCCGTTTTTCATCAAACTCGATACCCAACCCCGGCTTTTCTCCTGGATGCATATAGCCGTTGTCAAAGGTCCAGCTGTGTGGGAAAACCTCCAGCATCTGCCCGGAATAACCCATATATTCCTGGACGCCGAAGTTCGGCACCCACAGGTCAAAATGAAGCGCCGCAGCCATGCAGATCGGCGACAGATCGGATGGCCCGTGCGAACCGGTACGGACCTGATAAAGCGAAGCAAAATCGGCAATGCGGCGCATGCCGGTAATCCCGCCAGCATGGGTGATAGTGGTGCGGATATAGTCGATCAGCTGTTCTTCAATCAGCTGCTTGCAATCCCAGATGCTGTTGAAGACTTCACCGACGGCAATGGGCGTCACGGTGTGCTGGCGAATCAGGCGGAAGCACGCCTGGTTCTCTGCCGGGGTAGGATCTTCCATCCAGAACAGGCGATACTCTTCGATGCTTTTACCAAAGCGAGCCGCTTCAATGGGCGTCAGCCGATGATGCATGTCGTGCAGCAGATGCTCGTTAAAGCCAAACTTTTCACGCACGGCGGCAAACAGCTGCGGCGTAAAATCCAGATATTTCTCCGTTGACCACAGCTGCTCTTCCGGCCACTGGCCCTTGGTCGCCGGCTCGTACGCCTGGCCTTTACCCTTCGCCATTCCATAGGTCGTTTTCATACCCGGAACGCCGCACTGCACGCGAATGGCCTTAAAGCCCATCTCCTGGTGGCGGGCATAGTCCTCCAGTACTTCATCGATGGAGTGCCCGGTGGTGTGGCAGTAAACCATCACGCCTTCTCGCGATGCACCGCCCAACAGCTGATACAAAGGCATCCCCGCCGCTTTCGCTTTTATATCCCACAGCGCCATATCGACGGCAGAAATAGCCGACATGGTGACCGGCCCACGGCGCCAGTACGCTCCTTTGTAGAAAAACTGCCAGATGTCTTCAATGCGGTGCGCATCGCGGCCAATAAGCTGCGGACAGAGATGATCCTGCAGATACGATGCCACGGAGAGCTCACGTCCGTTCAGCGTCGCATCCCCCAGCCCGACAACCCCGTCATCGGTGGTAATTTTAAGGGTGACAAAGTTACGTCCGGGGCAAGTGACGAAAACTTCAGCGGCAACGATCTTCATCTCTGTTTCCTTCCATCCTGACGATAAGTGATCAAAATTAAAGCATCAGACCTACTACCATACAAGTATGAAATTAGAAAAAGACGCGTTCGGTCACATTCTTCAGACGAGGTGAAGCGGCGCTGAGCGCCGCTTCTGTAGGCTAATGAATAGGGTCTTTTACAATGAAGAAGTAGCAAAGTGCGCCGGTAAAAGTCACACAGGCGGCAATGACCAGCGCAAGATTGAATGAGTGGGTGGTGTCGACGACCCAACCGGTAACGACCGGGGCAAAAGAGGCAAAAACGAAACTGCCGAAATTCTGAATCGCCGCCACCGAGGCAACTTTCTGCTCACTGACCAGCACCTGTACCAGCCCCCACGCCGAGGTTCCGGCAAAATGAACGCAGAACAGCGCCATCGAGATAAAAGCCACGGCCTGAGCCGGCGATGAGGACTGCACCACCAGCAGCGTGCCCAGCGCGGAAAGCAGCAGACCAACAACAATCGCGGTTTTGCGTGTCTTCGCCAGATCATATCCCCGGCGCGCCAGGGCATCGACGACAATACCATTAACCCACATGCCAACGGCAGCGGCCAGGAAAGGAATGGCCGCCACCCACCCCGTTTTTGCAAGACTGAGTCCCTGCTGCGCCTGAAGGTATCCCGGCAGCCAGGCAATATACAGCCAGCCGGTATAGTTCACGCCCGAAAAACCCAGAATCATGCCCCAGGTCGTCCGGCGTTTAAACAGCCCCAGCCACTCGCTAAAATTCAGCGTCGGACGCGCCTGCACCGGCGCCGCAAGGTAGAGCCGCTCATCCTGCTGCAGATCAAACTGCGCCCGGTTGCGATACCAGGCATACCAGCACAGACCCACCACAATACCCGCCAGACCAATAACCACGAACATCGTCCGCCAGCCCCAGGCAATCTGCATCAGCACCAGCGCTGGCGGCGCAATCGCCTGCCCTAATACCGTCGATGAGTTAAAGATCCCCACGGCCGTTCCGCGCTCTTTCTGAACATACCAGTCGTTGATCGATTTAACGCCCGCGGGCATAAACGGGGCTTCGCCAATGCCAAGACCAATACGCAGGAGAATAAAATGGCTGAATGAGTTCACCATCCCGGTCAGTGCCTGCATTAATGACCAAAAGATGAGTCCGGCCCCGAGCACAATGCGCGGGCCAAAGCGGTCCAACAGCATGCCTGAAGGTAGTTGAGCGAAACCATAGGATAGTGAAAACGCCGACAGCAGCACACCGAACTCGGTCGCACTCAGCCCCAAATCACCGCGAATAGCCTCTCCCGCGACGCTTAACGACGAACGATCGAGGAAATTGACGATGCCAGCGATAAACAGAAGCACCAGCGTCACATTCTGTACCCGGCGAATGCGAGCCGGTTTGGCGCCAGTCTGGCTGGCGAGAGTCTGGATAGCCATAGTTGTTCCTTACTGTAATTGACGATATGCATTTAACAGTAAGACAACAAGCCAACTACCATACAAGAATAAAGGTTAAAATTAGCGTGAACGATCACAGAAGAACGCGCGTTAAGCGCGTCCCCAGCCAGCGACAATAATCAACATGCCGCACAGCGCAATCAGCGCCCCTGCCCAGTCATAATGGCTAAGCTTAACGCCATCGACAAAACGCAGCCACAGCAGCGCGGTGCAGACATACACGCCGCCGTAAGCGGCATAAACCCGCCCGCTTGCTGCTGGATGCAGCGTCAGCAACCAGACAAACATCATCAGCGCCAGACCTGCCGGAATTAACAGCAGCGGCGTTGCGCCGCGTTTTAACCATAGCCAGGGTAAATAACATCCGAGAATTTCACAGAGCGCGGTGGCGAAGAAAAGCAGCGTTGTTTTGAACATTAAAGACACGTAAAGAGAGCAGGTTGTTGGCCCATTTTACGCAATAATCTGCCTCTTCCACACTCTTTTGTCGGGTATGCCGGCGAAAAGAGATGTAGTAAACTGCCTGCAGATTGCAGGGGCTTCCCCTTTTTATCACTCAAAGGAAATCGTGATGAAAATGACACAGAACACACGTTACTGCCTGACGGCTATGCTGGCGCTGAGCGCCGTACTCTTTACCGCATCGTCTTTCGCGCAAACCAGCAAGCTGGTGATTGAATCCGGCGATAGCGCACAAAGCCGCCAGCAGGCCGCCATGGAAAAAGAGCAGTGGAACGACACCCGCTCTTTGCGTCACAAGGTCAACACCCGCACCGAAAAAGAGTGGGACAAGGCTGACGTCGCTTTTGATGCGCAGGACAACTGCCAGAAAAGCACGAACGTCAACGCGTACTGGGAACCGAACACCCTGCGCTGCCTCGACCGCCGCACCGGTCGCGCTATTGCACCTTAATCCGTCACGCATCCATGGCGCCCGCGGGCGCGATATTTAGCTTTTATCGACAGGAACAGCCATGACCGACGCATACTCAATCAAACTTCGTCCGCTCGAGCGTGAAGACTTACGTTTTGTCCACCAGCTCGATAACAATGCCAGCGTGATGCGCTACTGGTTCGAAGAGCCCTACGAAGCTTTTGTTGAGCTCTCCGACCTTTACGATAAACACATTCACGATCAGAGCGAACGCCGGTTTGTTATCGAATGTAATGGTGAAAAAGCCGGGCTGGTGGAACTGGTTGAGATCAACCACGTCCATCGCCGCGCCGAATTTCAAATCATCATTTCACCGGATTATCAGGGAAAAGGTCTGGCGACGCGCGCCGCGAAGCTGGCGATGGACTACGGTTTTACCGTTCTCAATCTGTATAAACTGTATCTCATCGTCGACAGCGAAAATGAAAAAGCCATCCACATCTACCGCAAGCTTGGGTTTATGGTAGAGGGGGAGCTGATTCATGAATTTTTCATCAACGGCGAATACCGCAACACCATTCGTATGTGCCTGTTCCAGCACCAGTATATTAGCGAACACCGCACTCAGGGACAGTCGCTGCTGAAGCCCACGGCTCAGTAGTATTCGATACTGTTTTTGATGGTATAACGACGGGTCAGCGGCGGCTGGACGCTTTCATCGACCACCTGCAGCTGGCAATCAACCGGATTATCGTGGCTATCGTAGTCACAGGTTTGACGCACGTTCCCCAACTGACGATCGTTGAAGGTGCTGGTCGCCGTGTAGTCCAGCTTTTTACGTGGATCCTTCGCCGGCGTGGAGATCACCGTAAAACGCTCATTTTTCGCCACGGTGGTTTTACCGGTCGGATAACCTTCGCTGTCATACTGATAGGTGGCAGTCGTCTCTTTGCCACGCGCGGCCACCACAAAGCCGTTATCATCCGTCTCCCAGATAATGCCGGCCGACGGCAGTTCCGCGAGCTGGCATTTTCCCTGCAGGCGCAGGCGTTTCTCACGGGTGCGGGCGTCAAGATAGAAGTTGGCATCCAGCATCAGCGTCGCGCCGGTATTATTTTCCCGGTCCTCCAGGTCCAGCAGATCAAAACAGCCCTCCCTCGAGAGGCTCGCGCTCACCCGTTTTACCACCTCATCGTGTTCGTCGAGCAGCGTCTGGCTAAAATCTTTCACCGGACCACGCAGCGGATCGAACTCGAACTCATTGGAAAAACTCGCCATTTCCGGCGTAAATGCTTCTGGCTTCTTCTGCGCATCGCAGGCGCTGAGCACCATCACCGCCGATATCAGCAATAACCGTTTTTTCACGCCGAATCCCTTTTGTATACATTGCAATCATATTAGCAAATACAATTGTTTACACCAGTTCTGCTATGCTTAAATCTGGATAACATTAATAAGGAGTCTATGATGAAACGCTCTTTCTGGCTATGCGCCGCGCTGCTGCTGGGTTCAACCTCAGCGCTGGCCGCGCCCGATTCCTGCGAACGCGTGAAGAACGATATTCAACAAAAGATCGTCAATAACGGCGTGCCGGCCTCAGGCTTTACTTTAGCGATCGTGCCCAACGATCAACCCGATCAGCCCGGTGCCCAGGTTGTCGGCCACTGTGCTAACGACACCTTCAAAATTACCTATACCCGCAGCGCCGATTCAGACAGCGACGCCCGTTAACCTCTTATTTTCATTCGAAGGATATTATCCCTGAGTTGACCAGGGATAATATCCTTCTACCCCACTCTGGGTATGATTGCTCCCCCATACACCGGAAAATGATACCGGCGATCTTTCAGCGGCAACACAACGATGTGGTGAGCCATGTCCAGTCAGGAACATTCTGGCGGCGTCAGCCGACGCACGTTAATCAAATCGTCTGCGATAGGCTCACTGGCGCTTGCCGCCGGTGGACTCTCGCTTCCTTTTAGTCTGCGCTCCGCTGCGGCGGCCGTTCAGCAGGCGACACAGAGTGAAGAACGTATCGTCTGGGGCGCCTGTTCGGTAAACTGCGGCAGTCGCTGCGCGCTGCGTCTGCACGTGCGCGATAATGAAGTCACCTGGGTAGAAACGGATAATACCGGGATGGACAATTATGGCGACCATCAGGTACGCGCCTGTCTACGCGGCCGTTCCATTCGCCGGCGAATCAACCACCCGGATCGCCTGAATTACCCGATGAAACGCATCGGCAAACGCGGCGAAGGCAAGTTTGCGCGCATCAGCTGGGAAGAGGCGCTGGAGACAATTGCCGGCAATCTGCAAAGAGTCGTCAAAAACTACGGCAACGAGGCGGTTTACATTAACTATTCGTCGGGAATTGTCGGCGGCAATATGACCCGTTCCTCGCCTTCGGCCTCGCCGGTCACCCGTCTGATGAACTGCTATGGCGGGTCGCTGAATCAGTACGGCACCTACAGTACCGCCCAGATTGCCTGCGCCATGCCCTACACCTACGGCAGCAACGAGGGTAACAGCACCTCGGATATCGAAAACAGCAAACTGGTGGTGATGTTCGGCAACAACCCGGCGGAAACCCGCATGAGCGGCGGCGGCATCACCTGGTATCTGGAGCAGGCCAGAGAACGCTCCAACGCGCGGATGATTGTCATTGACCCCCGCTATACCGATACTGCCGCCGGGCGGGAAGATGAATGGATCCCCATCCGTCCGGGCACCGATGCCGCGCTGGTGGCCGGTATCGCCTGGGTACTGATTAGTGAGAATCTGGTCGATCGGCCGTTCCTCGATAAATACTGCGTCGGCTATGACGAAAAAACCCTTCCCGCCGGCGCCCCGCCAGACAGCCACTACAAAGCCTACATTCTCGGTCACGGTGAGGACGGGACCGCCAAAACGCCGCAGTGGGCGTCGCGTATCACCGGGATCCCCGTCGACCGAATCATTAAGCTGGCCCGGGAAATTGGAACCACCCGACCCGCCTGTATTTGCCAGGGCTGGGGACCGCAGCGCCAGGCTAACGGGGAACTGGCTTCCCGGGCGATCGCCATGCTGCCGATTCTGACCGGCAATGTCGGCATTAACGGCGGCAACAGCGGCGCGCGCGAATCGACCTATACCCTGACCATTGAGCGCCTGCCGGTGCTGGTCAATCCGGTCAAAACCGCCATCTCCTGCTTTAGCTGGACCGACGCCATCGCGCGCGGCCCGGAGATGACCGCGCTGCGTGACGGCGTCAGAGGCAAAGATAAGCTGGATGTCCCGATTAAGTTTATCTGGAACTATGCCGGGAATACCCTCGTCAACCAGCATTCTGATATCAACAAAACCCACGAAATTCTCAAGGACGAGAAAAAATGCGAAATGATCGTGGTGATCGAGAACTTTATGACCTCTTCGGCGAAGTATGCCGACATTCTGCTGCCGGACCTGATGACCGTCGAACAGGAAGACATCATCCCTAACGACTACGCCGGGAACATGGGCTACCTGATTTTTATTCAGCCCGCAACCGCGCCGAAATTCGAACGCAAACCGATCTACTGGATCCTCAGCGAAGTGGCAAAACGCCTCGGCGATGATATTCATCAACGATTTACCGAAGGTCGCACCCAGGAGCAGTGGCTCCAGTATCTGTACGCCAAAATGCTGGCCAGAGATCCCGCGCTACCCACCTATGAAGCCCTGAAAGCAATGGGGATTTATAAGCGTAAAGATCCGGACGGCCATTTTGTCGCCTATCGCGATTTTCGCGCGGACCCGATCGCGCACCCCTTAAAAACGCCCTCCGGCAAAATTGAGATTTACTCCAGTCAACTGGCGGATATTGCTGCCCGTTGGCAGTTGCAGAAGGATGAAACGATCAGCCCACTGCCGATCTACGCCTCCACTTTCGAAGGCTGGGATGACCCGCTGCGCGACCAGTTCCCGCTGCAGCTTTTCGGTTTTCACTACAAAGCCCGAACCCACTCCAGCTACGGCAACGTCGATGTGCTACAGGCCGCCTGCCGCCAGGAGGTGTGGATCAATCCGCTTGATGCCGGGAAGCGTGGAATTAAAAACGGCGATTTGGTGCGCGTCTTCAACCCGCGCGGCGAACTGCGTATTCCGGCGAAAGTCACGCCGCGTATCATGCCCGGCGTTGCGGCTATGGGCCAGGGAGCATGGCATGACGCCAACATGGACGGTGATCGCATCGATCGCGGCGCCTGCATTAATACCCTGACCACCCAGCGGCCCTCTCCGCTGGCAAAAGGAAATCCACAGCATACGAACCTCGTTGACATCGCCAGGGTCGAGGACACGGCGTCATGATCTCCTGGCTGCCAGGAGGCGCAGACGAGCCAACAGCCAGCAAGGAGATCGCCCATGGGTAGTGGATGGCATGAATGGCCGCTGGTGCTGTTTACGGTACTCGGTCAATGCGTGGCGGGAGCGACTATCGTCAGCGGTCTGGGATGGATATCGCTGACAGATAACTCCGAGGCCCGGCAGCGTCTGGTCAAACGCATGGTCTTTCTCTGGCTCATGATGGGGGTCGGTTTTCTGGCATCGGTTCTGCATCTGGGATCGCCGCTCCGGGCATTCAACTCTCTTCATCGCATTGGCGCCTCGGCGCTCAGTAATGAAATCGCCAGCGGCGCCCTGTTCTTCGCCGTCGGCGGCCTCTGGTGGTGGCTGGCGAGACTCGGCAAACTGCCTGCGGCCCTCGGCCGCCCCTGGCTGCTGCTGAGCATGCTGCTGGGCCTCATTTTTGTGCTGGCGATGACCCGGGTTTACCAGATTGAAACCGTCCCGACATGGTATAGTGGCGGCACGACAACATCCTTCTTTCTGACAATGGCGCTGACCGGGCCGCTGTTCGCCGCGCTGTTATTGCGGGCTGCGAATGTTGAGTTCAACGGGCGTTTTTTCGCCTCCTTGAGCGTGCTGGCGCTGTTTGCCAGCATCGCTCTGGTGATTATGCAGGGCGTTGAACTCAGCGACATTCAGAGCTCAATGCAGCGCGCCGGCGCGCTGGTGCCGAATTATGCCGCGTTACAGATCTGGCGCATCGCGCTGCTGGCGCTTGGCCTCGGCTGCTGGATCTGCCCGCTTTGCCGGAACAAAACCCCGCGCCCGACCAGTTTGTTCCTCGGACTGCTGCTGGTTCTGGCCGCAGAACTTATTGGCCGCGGTCTGTTTTATGCTCTGCATATGACCGTCGGCGTGGCGATTGCTGGTTAATATTCAGGCGTGGCACCGTCCCGCCGCAGTAAGGAAGAGTACATGATACAAGCTCACTACCGCGACGCCGTCGCGTTGAGCGCCCGCACCCTGGGCGCCCTGTTTTCATTTTCCCCGGAAAGCGCGCAGGCCGCGCCGCTGGTAGCGGCTCTGCAAGACGGCAGCTGGCAGGCTCAATGGCCTTATCCGCTAGCCGATTCGCTGGTGACCGGGTTCGCCGCCGCCAGCGATGAACCGCTCCCCCAGGCCTGGCAACGCCTGTTTATTGGTCCCTGGGCGCTGCCCGCCCCGCCGTGGGGTTCGGTCTGGCTGGATAAAGAGAATGTGCTGTTCGGCGACTCTACTCTGGCATTGCGGGAGTGGATGCGCGCGAACGGAATTGGTCACGCAACGCAAGGCCAGGAGCCGGAAGATCATTTTGGTACGCTCCTGCTGCTGGCCGCCTGGCTGTGCGAATCCGCGCAGGAGGAGGCGTTTTCGCAGCTTCTCGCCTGGCATCTGCTGCCCTGGTCCGGCCGGTTCCTCGAGGTGTTTATCGCCGGAGCCGAACACCCCTTTTATCATTCCCTCGGACAACTGGCGCAGGCGACGCTCGCCGAATGGCAACGCCAGCTCCCCATTGCCGTCGCCGACAAACCGCTTTATCGCTAAACGCACCGCCATGCCGGGAGGACTGGCATGGCGGCTTTTCAGTGACAACGTCACGCAGACAGATTTTTTAAGCCCCTTCATCCGCCCGCTGTTTCAGCACAAGCGGCATTTATAGCTTTTGCGTCTAAGCTTATTTCCTATCACAATAAGTCTATGTTTCCCGCTCACCGTAACCTCTGATGCACCGTCTGCACAATTATCCTGATGTTCAGGTCATGTTTCGTCGCCTGCTGATTGCGACGCTGGTCGGTATACTGGCGGCGCTGGCCGTTGCGTTATTTCATTCGGCGATGGCGATCCTGGAAGGGCTTTTTCTCAACGATCATAGCGGGAGTCTGGTCAATGCCGCCGACGGACTACCCGGCTGGCGACGTCTGCTCACGCCGGCGGCTGGCGGACTGGCTGCCGGCGCACTGCTCTGGTTCTGGCAATGTCGGACCCGCCAGCGCCCGCATGCGCCCACCGACTATATGGAGGCGCTCGATAGCGGAGACGGTCAGTTTGATACCCCCGCCAGCCTGGTTAAATCCCTGGCTTCCTTGTTGGTGGTGACTACCGGCAGCGCGATTGGTCGCGAAGGCGCGATGATTCTGCTGGCCGCACTGGCCGCGTCGCTGTTCGCCCGCCGCTTCACGCCAAAAGCAGAATGGAAGCTGTGGGTCGCCTGTGGGGCCGCCGCCGGGATGGCCAGCGCCTATCACGCGCCGCTGGCCGGAAGTCTGTTTATTGCCGAAATTTTATTTGGCACGCTGATGCTTGCGTCACTGGGTCCGGTGGTCATTTCCGCGGTTATCGCCCTGCTGCTCACGCAGTTGATGAACGGCGGCGCATCGCCGCTGTATCAGGTGGAGTTTCATGAGACGCTGACCGCTCTCCACTATGCGCTGATGCTGGCTACCGGACTGTTAGCCGGGCTTTGCGGACCGCTGTTTATCGCGATGATGAGCTACAGCCACCGCTGTTTTTTACGCATCAGGCTCTCGCCGCCGTGGCAGCTGGCGCTCGGCGGAATGATTGTCGGCCTGCTGTCACTGATCACGCCTGCGGTGTGGGGCAATGGTTACAGCACGGTACAGCATTATCTGCAGTCGCCGCCGCTGTTTAGCGCCATCGCGGTGGTCTTTGTGTGCAAACTGATAGCGGTGCTGGCCAGCAGCGGATCCGGCGCGCCGGGCGGCGTGTTTACCCCTACGCTGTTCGTCGGGCTGGCGATGGGCATGCTGTTTGCCAGCTTCAGCGGGCTGTGGCTGCACCACGATCAAGGACTGGCAATTATGATTGGTCTGACCGGAATGGCGGCCTTTCTGGCGGCCACAACGCATGCGCCGATTATGTCGACATTGATGATCTGTGAAATGACCGGGCAATACCTGCTACTGCCCGGTTTATTGATTGCCTGCGTACTGGCATCGGTGCTCTCCCGGACGTTACGCCAGGACTCTATCTACCGCCATCATGTCGCCGAGCATGGTTAAGTCAATATACTGGCTCAGCTCACGCTGTTCGGCGCGCGGCAGGTAAGGAAGTTCGCCGATCAGCGGCCCAGGCAGCTTTTTACTCAGCACCTCGATGATTTCAGCGTAATGCGCTAAGCCCGGGTTAATGCGGTTTGCCACCCAGCCAATCATCGGCAGACCGTCGTTAGCAATGGCCTGGGCGGTCAGCAGAGCGTGGTTGATGCAGCCTTCCTGGATGCCAACGACCATCACCACCGGAAGCTGCTCCTGGACCACCCATTCTGAAAGCGGACGCAGGTCGTTCATCAGACTCCGCCAGCCGCCGGTCCCCTCAACCACAACATGATCGACCTGCCCGCTGAGGCGCTGAAGACCATCCGACAGCAGCCCGTAGTTAATCGGGCAGCTGTGCGCCACGCTGCTCTCATCTTCGCTTAATGCTATGGGATTGACAGCATCATACGGTAACGCCAGCGACGACACGCTTTGTAAAATCAGCGCATCTTTGTTACGCAATCCGTCCGGCGTCTCTTTGCTGCCCTTCGCCACAGGCTTGTATCCCGCGACGCTTTTGCCGCTGGCAGCAAGTGCCTGCAACAGCGCACGAGAAACCACTGTCTTCCCGACAGAGGTGTCAGTACCTGTTATAAAGAAACGCTTAAACATCATTAACCCCACAGTTATGTTGATGATTTATACAGAAGAGAAGGAATAAACTGTGGGAAAAGTCTACGCGAAGCCGCCGGATACCAGCTTGAGATAGCGCAATTTTTGGTGTGACTATGAAAAAATGTTAACCCTGTAACAGTCGAATCAGCAGAGATCCGTTATAGAGGGCATCCTTCACCAGCGCTGCGCCGGCCATCGTTCCACGGTTAGAAAACTGCGTGCTTTCAACGCTAATATGCCGGCTGTAGGCGGGCAGAGATTGTTGCCGAATACAATCTGAAATGGCGGGAAATAAGATATCGGCCGCCAGACTAAACGGGGAGCCGATGAGGATTTTTTGCGGGTTGAACAGATTGACCATGATCGCCAGAATCCGCCCGACGTGCTGGCCCACGCCGCTAATAATATCCCGCGCCAGCAAATCGCCCTGCAGCGCCGCCTGGCACAGCCACTCCACGCTCAGCGGCTGCTGATGCAGCATCGAACTCATTGATTTAGTCATTCGTACCTGGGCCAGTTCCAGCACGCTTTCGACGCTGGCGATAGTCTCCAGACAACCGTGGTTACCGCAGTAGCATCGCTTGCCGTAGGGATCGACCTGAGTATGACCGATCTCGACCAGACTGCTGCTGCCCGCATGCAGCAGGCGACCATCGGTAATAACCCCGGCGCCGACGTTATGATCAATCACCACCTGAATGACGTCCCGCGCCCCGCGGGACGCGCCAAACAGCGATTCCGCCATCGTCCATGCGCTGATATCGTGCTGAATATAGACCGAGACGCCGGTGTGGTTCGCCAGAACCTCGCCAAGAGGCAGATCTTTGACCTCTTCATAAAATGGCATCCGATGAATCACGCCGTTTTCGGTATCAATGATGCCCGGCATGGTGACGGCGATGGCGGTCAGACGTTCCAGTTTCTTTTGATGGCGGATAAAGAACTGGTCGATATGCTCAACAACGCGCGTCAGGAACGGCTGTTCGTGCTGGAGCGCCAGCTCGAGCTGCTCCTCAACCACCAGTTTGCTGCTGAGATCGCGCAGCGCAAGGTGAATTTCACCGCGGCTGATTCGCACGGAGAGATAGTGCCAGGCCTCGGTCTCGACCATCAGCCCGACGGCGGGACGCCCGCGGCTCCCCGGCTCCTGGATTTCCGTCTCCTGAACCAGATGCGCTTCGAGCATTTCACGCACGATTTTAGTAATGCTGGCCGGCGCCAGTTGCGCAAAACGCGAGAGGTCGATGCGCGACACCGGGCCAAGCTGATCAATCAGGCGATATACTGCTCCTGCATTGGTCTGCTTTATTTGATCGATATGGCCTGGCTGACTGTCCGCTACCACCATTGACTCCCTTTATTTTCGCGCTTCGAAATAAACTTTTAGCTATGGTGAAGCACTTCGGTAGCACTCGTCAAATTTTTACTTAGCCTTGTGATTTACCGCACGTTTTTGACTGTTTTTAGTCTTAATTATTCACCGCAGCGGCGGCAAGAAGGTATTCACGAAAGCGTTGCGCCGCCTGACTCTGTTCATGATGCTTCGACCACACCAGCCACATTTCCGAAACCGCATCCTGTTCTTTAATGGGTAGCCAGCGCATCTCGTTGAGCTGCACCCGCTTAAACGACGCCGGTAATATCGATACCCCCAGCCCGGAAGCCACCAGGCCGATAATCGTCATCGCCTCGCCCACCTCCTGAGCGATCATCGGCGTCTGACCATAGCGTCGCATCAGCCCCAGAATGTCGTCGTACAGTCCGGTTCCGACGTGCGGGTCAAAAAAGACGAACGGTTCGCGGGCCAGTTCGATCAGGCTTACCGCCTCCTGACGCGCGAGGGGATGGTCGCTCGGCACCATCGCCAGCAGCGGTTCGCGCAGCACCCGTTCCCAGACCAGGGTCTCCGGCAGCTGCGTATTGCGCATCAGCCCCAGATCGAGGGCGCCTTCGTTCAGCGGCACAATCTGCTCGCGGGTATTGGTTTCCCGGGTCTGGATATGCACGTCCGGGTAGCGCCGGCGAAAGGTGGACAGCGTATCGGAAACCGCCTTGATGAACGGTGCGGAGGAGGTAAAGCCGATGTGTAGCTCCCCGGTTTCACCGTGATGCAGACGGCTTGCGCGCGCCGCCGCATCGTCGACCAGACTGAGAATGTGCCGACTGTCGGCAAGAAACTGGCGACCCGCCGCCGTCAGACTCACGCTGCGGTTGGTTCTGGCGAAGAGGCGTGCGCCAATCTGTTGTTCAAGTATCTGAATCTGCTGGCTTAACGGCGGCTGTGAAATGTTCAGCCGTGCCGCTGCCCGGCCAAAATGGAGCTCTTCGGCGACGGCAATGAAGTAGCGGAGATGACGCAGCTCGATTTTCATATCTAAAACGTCTTATTTGAGATTATTAATATATTAGACAGAATATTTACATTTTCATACCCTTAAAATGTGATCTGTGATGTTTCCTAACTCTGTGTTCTCAGCAAGGATTTTTCCGTGAGTCGTACAACTACCGTTGATACCGTGCCGGCAAGCGAGGTCAGCGACAATGTTATATCCCAGCCAAATCAGTTTATTAAGCGCGGTACCCCCCAGTTTATTCGGGTCACTCTCGCCCTCTTCTCCGCCGGTCTGGCCACTTTCGCCCTGCTTTACTGCGTTCAACCGATTCTGCCGGTGCTCTCGACCGAATTTGGCGTGACTCCCGCCAGTAGCAGCGTTTCGCTGTCGATTTCCACCGCGATGCTCGCCGTTGGCCTGCTGTTTACCGGCCCGCTTTCGGATGCTATCGGCCGTAAACAGGTGATGGTCACCGCGCTGGTGCTGGCCTCATGCTGTTCTTTACTGTCTACGATGATGTCGAGCTGGCACGGCATTTTGATTATGCGGGCGCTGATTGGCCTGTCGCTAAGCGGCGTGGCGGCAGTCGGGATGACCTATCTGAGTGAGGAGATCCACCCCAGCGTCGTCGCCTTTTCCATGGGACTGTACATCAGCGGCAACTCGATTGGCGGAATGAGCGGCCGTCTGCTGACCGGGGTTTTCACCGACTTTTTCGGCTGGCGCGTGGCGCTGGCGGTGATCAGCTGCTTCGCGTTAGCCTCGGCCATTATGTTCTGGCGAATCCTGCCGGAATCGCGACACTTCCGCCCGAGTTCGCTGCGCCCCAAAACCCTGCTGATTAACCTGCACCTGCACTGGCGCGATCGCGGGCTGCCGCTGCTGTTCCTCGAAGGATTCCTGCTGATGGGGTCTTTTGTCACCCTCTTCAACTACATTGGCTATCGCCTGATGATGTCGCCCTGGTCGCTGAGTCAGGCGGTGGTTGGCCTGCTCTCCGTCGCATATCTGACCGGGACCTGGAGTTCCCCGAAGGCCGGGGCAATGACCGCACGCTACGGCCGCGGCCCGGTGATGCTTGCCTTTACCGCCGTTATGCTGGCCGGGCTGACGCTGACCCTGTTCTCCTCTCTGTGGCTGATATTTGCGGGCATGCTGCTGTTCTCCGCCGGCTTCTTTGCCGCCCACTCGGTCGCCAGCAGCTGGATTGGTCCTCGTGCGCGCCGCGCCCGCGGCCAGGCATCGTCGCTGTACCTGTTCAGCTACTATCTCGGCTCCAGTATTGCGGGGACATTAGGCGGGGTATTCTGGCATAACTATGGCTGGAACGGCGTGGGTGGCTTTATCGCGCTGATGCTAATGGCCGCACTGCTTACCGGCGTTTGCCTGCACAAACGTCTGCAATAATCTCTCTTCACGTGGCCTTTATCGGCCACGTCTTTCACCACATGCCCAGTACCGACGACGCCCCCAATAGCTCTCTGACGGCATCGATAGACAGCAGTGCAATAAATAGCATAGTGAACGGATTCATAATGACTCCCGAACGACGGCCTGTGCCCAAAATAAGTTTAGCCGCTGCTCAAAAAGAATCCGCTATTCTGACCACATCAATGTGACAATATTTCGATCCTGCTCCCGGCCAGGCGAAAAAACTGGCGCGATAGTCCGTCCCCACCGATCGCTCTGCCGGACGGCCCGGCGAGCCTTGCGTCTCGTGTGGAAGATTGGCGCGGATCAGGATAGTGTAGAGGTCAACGGGCAACGCCTTTCGTTCACTCGCAACAGGCCAAACTAAACATGACTGACAACAAAAACTATCAGCAGCTTACCCGCACTTTCCAGCGTCTTTCCCGCTTCTCGCATCTCGGCGCTATCGCCGGCTGGGATATGTTCGCCATGATGCCGCCGGGCGGCAGCGCCGCGCGAGGCGAGGCTCTGGCAGAACTGGGCGTGCTGCAGCATCAAATCCTGACGGATAAGAGCGTGGCTGAAGCGCTGCGCAACGCACGCCAGGAAAATCTGAACGACGTTGAACAAGCGAATCTGCGCGAAATGACTCGCCAGTACGAACAGGCGGCGCTGCTGCCGGAAAGTCTGGTTGAGGCCAAATCGCTGGCAGGCAGCCGCTGCGAACATGCCTGGCGCAGCCAGCGCCCGGCGAACGACTGGGAAGGTTTCGCCGAAAACCTGCGCGAGGTGGTGAAGCTGAGCCGTGAAGAAGCGGCGATTCGCGCCGGGGCGAAAGGGTGCTCTCGCTATGATGCCCTGTTGGATATTTTCGAACCGGATATGACCAGCGCGCGGCTTGACGTGTTGTTTGCCGATCTCAAATCCTGGCTGCCGGCTCTGCTCGCCAGCGTCGTCGAAAAGCAGTCCCTGACCCCGCCGGTTGCGCCGCAGGGGCCGTTCCCGATCGCTGAACAGCGTGAGCTGGGACTGGAAGCCATGCGGATTCTGGGTTTTGATTTTGATGGCGGGCGTCTGGATATCAGCGCCCATCCGTTCTGCGGCGGCGTGCCGCAGGATGTGCGCATCACCACGCGCTATAACGAAGAGGATCTGCTCAGCGCCCTGTTCGGTGTGATTCATGAAACCGGTCATGCGCGCTATGAACAAAACCTGCCGCGTAAATGGCTCGATCAACCGGTGGCGCTGGCCCGCTCAACGGCGATCCACGAATCGCAAAGCCTGTTCTTCGAAATGCAGCTCGGACGCAGCGATGCCTTCCTGAAACGCCTGCTGCCGGCCGTGCGTCAGCGTTTTGGCGAACAGCCGGCCTTCAGCACTGAGAATTTCATTGCCTGGAACCAGCGCGTCAAGCCGGGTTATATCCGCGTGGATGCTGACGAGGTCAGCTATCCGGCCCATGTTATCCTGCGCTATGAGATCGAACGGGCGCTGATCGATGGTGACATCGAGGTAGACGATATTCCCGCGCTGTGGGATGAGAAAATGCAAAGCTGGCTGGGACTCTCTACCACCGGCAATTATCGTAATGGCTGTATGCAGGATATTCACTGGACCGATGGCGGGTTTGGTTACTTCCCTTCCTACACCCTCGGCGCCATGTACGCCGCGCAGCTGATGGCTGCCGCGAAGCGCGCGTTGCCGCAGCTGGAGGCCAACATTGCCAACGGTGATTTCACGACGCTGTTTGCCTGGCTACAGCAGAATATCTGGCAGCACGGCAGCCGGTTCAGCACCTCACAGCTGATCATTAACGCCACCGGGGAAGATCTGAACAGCGACTATTTCCGCCAGCATCTCAGCGCACGCTACCTGTAAATGCCTCCGTCGCGCCGGGGCACTCCCCGGCGCTCACCGAAATATCCTCGTCTCAGTTTCGGTTGTACATATCGTTACACGCCGATACCAAACACTCACGGAAAGCCAGAAAAGAGAGGCATATAGTTCTTTCAACAGCCCCGCAGTGGGGTTCACTGAAAAAACAATTTCGAGGATATCAGAATGAAAAAAGTATTAGCTCTGGTCGTTGCCGCTGCTATGGGTCTGTCTTCTGCTGCTTTCGCTGCTGACGCAGTAAGCACCACTCAGGCTCCGGCTGCTGCAACTCACAGCACCACTGCCAAAACCACTCATCATAAAAAACATCACAAAGCCGCTGCCAAACCGGCCGCTGAGCAGAAAGCTCAGGCCGCGAAAAAACACCACAAAGCCGCCGCCAAACCGGCCGCCGAACAGAAAGCTCAGGCCGCGAAAAAACATCACAAAGCCGCCGCCAAACCGGCCGCTGAACAGAAAGCCCAGGCCGCGAAAAAACACCACAAAGCAGCAACCAAACCAGTAGCCCAGAAAGCCCAGGCCGCGAAAAAACACCACAAAGCGGCAACCAAACCAGTAGCCCAGAAAGCTCAGGCTGCTAAAAAACACCACAAAACTACTAAACATCAGGCCGCTAAACCTGCTGCACAACCGGCTGCTTAATTCTTCCGGTAAGTCAGGTTAATCATAAACCGGCGCTGTTTCAGCGCCGTTTTTTTCTGGAGGGCACTTATGCTGCGGCGCTATCGTTTTGAGCTCATCCTGATCCTGTTAATTCTCTGCGCGCTGATTGCGACCCGCTTTTTCCTCTACTGAATAAGACGGCGCTTCATCACTCTGCGCAGCGACTCTCCGGCCCGACATCTCACCATGCTGTCACCGTCTACGTTGCTCCTCCTTGCCGCCCCGTCGGATTGCGCGGTGAATACCGCATCAATGCGCTGATTTTCATCACAAGGTCACGCCAGCAGACCGCTGCTCCTCCCGTAACGAGAAAGCGCTAATGACCTGCCAGCAGCCAGAAATGATACCCCACGCCATACACCCCAAGGATCAGCAAAAAGCAGGCGGCAATTGTCGTTAAGCGATGGGCATGCGCCGGGGCCAGCCAGCGCCGAATGGCGAGGATATAGAACGACAGCACCCCAAGATCGATAGCCACCCAGATGATGCTCAACAGACCAAGGCTCAGGCCAACATCACTGGTAATCTGGATAAACTGCGGGAAAAACGCGGCAAAGAACAGAATGTCCTTAGGATTACTCAGGGCGGTCACGAACCCCGACCACACGCCGCCTCGCGCGGTCGCCGCGCCAGGTGTCACAGGCGACGGACGCAGCATACTCAGAGCAAGCCACGTAATATAGATGGACCCCAGCGCCGCCAACAGCAGCAGAATGTCGGGATGGATCGCCACGGCGCCGGTCAACATTGCCGCCGCAACGGCCATCAACACCAGCGACGCGAGATTGCTGCCTATCATCGTACGCACTGCCGATGAAGCCCCGTCTCTGGCGGCGCAGCCGGTCACCAGTAGCACCACCGGGCCCGGCGTAGCAATCAGCGCCAGCACCGTCATGCTGTATCCCGCCATCAATGCATAGTTCATGATACTGACTCACTCTTTTTTTCAGGTCAGTGCATTTTCTACTTAGATTTCAGGATTGAAAAACGACAAATGGTGAGTTTGAATGTGAGTTTAACTCAATATAGAAAGCTGACCGATATGTCGATGCCGCCGCTGTATGCCCTCCGCGCTTTTGAAACCGCCGCCCGCCTTGGCTCCTTTAGCAAAGCCGCTGCGGCGCTGCACGTTACCCCCGGGGCGGTCAGCCGCCATATCAGCACGCTCGAGGCCTGGTTTGACTGCCAGCTGTTTACCCGTCAGGGGCCAAAAGTGGTGCTCACCGACGCGGGAAGGCAGCTCGCCAGCGCGCTGGCGGAAAACTTTGCCGCCATTGACAGCGCCTGCCAGACCTTGCGCCATCAGGCGGGCAAGCTGCGGCTGAAATCGCCGTCGACACTCACCATGCGCTGGCTGCTGGATGTGTTGCAGCGCTTTCGCCAGCAGCATCCGCGACCGGTCATAGAGATGAGCAGCGTGTGGATGGACAGAGACAGCGTAGACTTCAGCCGCGAGCCTTACGATTGCGCGATTCTGCTCGGCGATGGTCATTTCGGCGAAGAGACCTGCCACAGGCTGTTGTTTGCCGAATGGCTGGTTCCGATCTGCGCCCCGTCCATGGTCGAGGCCGCTCGCCAGAGATTATCCGCCTGCCCGCTGATTCATCCGACGACCGATCGCCGGGACTGGCGACGTTGGCTACAGCATGCCGGAGCGTTATCGCAGACCGGGATAAACCAGGGAATCGTCTTTGATAGTCTGGAACAAGGCACGATGGCGGCCATGAGCGGGCACGGGGTCTCGGTGGGCGATCTCTTTTTGAGTCTGCAAGCGATTCGCAACGGCCTGCTGGCGCTTCCGTTCCCGCAGGCCGTTGCCACCGGCGAGGGCTATTACCTGGTGTGGCCCAAAAAGAGACTTAATCCACAGCCTGTCGCCCTGCTGTATCACTTTTTACTCGAACACATCCCGGCGCCGTTCCCGGATGGATTAACCCGCCTGGGTCAGCCGCCAAAGTGACAGCGGTCCTGGCGGTTTACATAACATGTACCGCCTGCACAACCAGATATCCCGCCGCGCCCCAGATAAAAACCGACGCGAGAGAAACATAAACTAACGCACGAATACCTTTTTTAGACATACATCCTCCCGAAACCGGAGATAAGAATTAGCGGATATCATCGCCGGGGTAACATCTCTGTTTGTTCAACGGCAGAGAGGAATAACAATATTTGCGGTGAGAAAATGTTTCACATTGAAAGCAACTGAGAATGCTGTAAAGAAGTGCATTTTCCGCTGAAGAAGTGTCTGTTTTTACTGCTCGCCGTCGCGGTCTGCGCATGACACTCCCGATCCCTCCGCACGGCCCGCTTGCCTGTTTTTCGTCTGATTTGGTACTTTCCGTAACCCGATTTATGTTGCTTCCGCTAGCGCTTTCTGCGGAAATAACGCGATGGAAAGATGCGTGCTAACCGGTTGAGTTATCTTCATTCTTCCGCCAAAAAGAGCCGTTTTGAGGTAATTTTGTCCGCCGTGGGCTTTGATTAAAATTACTCTTAACTTTCATAAACTTAAATCTCCTGCTACTGTCAATATAGACAAAATCATCCCGGCGGCTTCATTCGCATGAAGTACGCAAAAGGATGCAATGTAGAAACATAATTTCTCCCCAGAGAGTGATATGCGTAGAGACGTACTGTTATTGCTGTGTTCATTTTGTTTGTTGTCCCCGTTTGCTCACGCTGATGATGACAGCATGAGTGCGAAAGATATCAAGACGCTTTTTTTCGGTCATGACGATCGCAAACCGGTCAACAATCCTGCCGAGGAACCCTGGGATGCCATTGGTCAATTAGAAACGGCCAGCGGCAATCTGTGTACCGCCACGCTCATTTCGCCGCATCTGGCGCTGACCGCCGGTCACTGTCTGCTGACGCCGCCAAAAGGCAAGCCGGATAAACCCGTTGCGCTGCGCTTTATTTCCCGCAAAGGCGGCTGGGTGTATGAGATTCACGGCATTGAAGGTCGCGTCGACCCGTCGCTGGGTAAGCGGCTCAAAGCCGATGGCGACGGCTGGATTGTCCCGTCGGCCGCTGCGCCCTGGGACTTTGGCTTAATCGTTTTACGCTACGCGCCGGGCGGCATCACGCCGATCCCGCTGTTTAGCGGCGATAAAGCCGATCTCACCGCCGCGCTGAAGGTGTCTGAGAGAAAAGTCACCCAGTCCGGCTACCCGGAAGACCATCTGGATAATTTATACAGCCATCAGGACTGCATTGTGACCGGCTGGGCGCAGACCACGGTGCTGTCTCATCAGTGCGATACGCTACCCGGCGACAGCGGTTCGCCGCTGCTGTTGAAAACCGATACCGGCTGGCAGGTCATTGCCGTACAGAGTTCAGCGCCCGGTCCGAAAGATCGCTGGCGGGCGGATAACCGGGCGATTTCGGTGACCGGTTTTCGTGACAAGCTGGAAGCGCTGGCCGGTGAGTAAACGATCAGCCCTGCTGCTGGCGCAGCTGTAGCAATGATGTGATCGGCATCGGTTCGCTGAAGTAAAAACCCTGCAACCGATCGCATCCCGCCCGCCGCAGCAGCGCCAGCTGCTGCTGATTCTCAACCCCTTCGGCCACCACCGTCATTCCCAGCGCTCCGGCGATACGCACGGTCCCGCGAACCAGTTCCGCGGCCTGGGCATCTACATCCACCAGCCCGGCCAACGATTTATCAATTTTAAGCGTGTCGAAGCGAAAACTGCGCAGATAGCCGATGCTGGAATAGCCAATGCCAAAATCATCCAGCGCAACCGCGGCCCCCAGCGCTTTCAAATTTTCAATCGCCGCAAGGGCGCGGGCGGGATTTTCCATCACATAGCTCTCGGTCACCTCGATTTGCAAACGGCGGGCCGGAAAATGGCAGCGGGCGAGCACCTGGACGACGCGCGTTTCAAACTCCGGGTCGCGAAACTGTGCGGGCGAGATATTCACCGACAGCGTCAATTCCCCGATGGACTGAAGATCGCAGCAGGCCCGGTAGAGCGCAAACTGCCCCAGCGCATAAATCAGACCGCTGCTTTCCGCGATGCCGATAAAGACATCCGGCGGCAGCGGCCCTTCCGGCCGACGCGGCCAGCGCAACAGCGCTTCGACCCCCTCCATCACCAGGGTATCGGCGTTAACAATCGGCTGGTACCAGACATCAAATTCATCGTTTTCCAGCCCCTGGCGAATGCCGTTTTCGATATTCAGCTGATATTGCCGGGTATCGTTGAGGGTCTCGTCATACCAGGAGGTACGCCCTTTCCCCGATTTTTTCGAGTGATACATCGCAATATCGGCCCGGCGAAACAGCTCGGTGCTCGGACAGGATGCGGGCGTGCCGCTGGCAATACCGATGCTGGCGCTGATGTAAATTTTCCGCTCATTAAGCTTCACCGGCGACTTCAGCATCTCCAGCACCGCCCACGCAAAAGCCGATGCATGATCCACCGCCTGCTCCCCGCTGATGGTCATGGCAAACTCATCGCCGCCCATACGGGCCAGCAGACCGTCGCCCGGCACCCGCTCCTGCAGCTCCCGCGCAATATGGGCAATCAGCGCGTCGCCGACCTCATGCCCGTAGTTGTCGTTGACATCCTTAAACCCGTCGAGATCAATAAACACCACGCACTGGGTCTCATGCTGCGACTTATCGCACTCCTGATTCAATCGCCCGATCAGCGCCCGGCGGTTGGGCAACTGGCTGAGCCAGTCGGTCAACGCGATTTTACGCGCCAGCTTCTCTCCACAGGAGAGTTTGTACAGCCCGAGGCAGCTGAAGAGAATAAACAGCAGGATCAGGCTGGCGGCCACCAGGGCGATAAGCCGGATACTGTTCGACGCCGCATGCGCCGCCTCCGCGCCGGGTAGACGCGGCTGCCAGCTGAGATAGCCAATGATCTCCCCGCCATGGGTACGCAGCGGAATGCTATATTCACCGCTGCCCTCCGTCTCATGCAGGCCGTTAATCTGAAAAGTATTCCCCAGTTTTTGCAGCATCTCGGCATTGATATGCCGGGTGACCACCAGGTAGCGACGCGTATCATCATGCACCTGTAAGCGCCCCAGCGTCGGGCGAATCAGTCCGATACCAATAAAGGCGATGCCTTCACGGGTGCGGGTAATACCGGCGTAGGCGCCTTTGCCGCTGCGCAATGCTTCAGCATGCCGGGCGATGAGCGATTGCAAACCGCTGCCAAAAAAGCGTATGTCGGTTTCGTTAAAGGCTTGGCTGCGAAACGATCCCCACAGCACGCGATAGTGCTGATCGAGCACAAAGGTACCGTCGTAAAGATTGTTGATTTTGAAGCCCGAGCCCCAGGAGTCATACAGCCAGCCGGTATTCAATACCGGGGCGTAGGTTTGTTTAACCGCGTCGTCCCAAATCGAGTTATCCAGTACCAGCGAGAGAACGCGGTTCACCGATGTCTGCACCGCGCCATCCACCGAAAGAACGGAGCGATGTCTGTCGATTTCATTTGTTTTAATACTAATCAGATGCTGGGAAAGATAGATTAAAGAAATAACAGAAACAATGAGGCCGATACCGGCGAGGAAGATCATGACCGAAAGCGTTTTGGCCGAGGGAAGATTACGCCAGCCAGGCAAATTAACCATTCTTTGTCCTCATCACGGCTAAAGGTAAACGCGCCGCCAGTACTCTTTTTTAAAGAATAATACAGAGAACAAATTTTGCCGCCCGCGGGAGCAGGCGGCATCACATTACGCCAGTTTAATCAGCACCATCCCGGTCACCAGCAATATCACGCCAATCCAGCCTTTATGATTTAAGCGTTGGCCGAACAGAATCCATCCTGCGGCAATCGTGGCGGCAATACCGAAACCGCCCCACAGCGCATAGGCCACCGACAGGTCAATGCCCTTCACCGCCTGCGAGAGCGCGCTGAAGGCACCCAGCACCGCCAGCAGCGACAGTATGCCGTATACTTTACGACGAAAACCGTCTGAAAATTTCAAAAAGACGTTAGCGACAATTTCCAGCACGATGGCCAGCGCCAGCCAGGCGCCGTGAATCCACTCAAACTGTTGCATGGGCCGCCTCCGTTGGCTGCTTCACCGCTTTTTGGGTACCGGATTTAATTAACACGATCCCGACCACCAGCGTCGCCAGCCCCGCCATTTTGATCGGCGAAAGCGCTTCATCAAACAGCAGGACGCTGAATAAAGTGATCAGCAAAATACCGATACCCTCCCACAGGGCATAGGCCACACCGAGGGCGATTTTTTTAACGGCAAAAGCCAGAAATATATAGGAAAGTGCAATCATCACCAGCATTAAAATAAAGCCGGTGTGTCCACCGCTGACGCTGGCCCATTTCATAGAAAGTGTGCCGGTAATTTCAGCAACGATTGCTAACGCTAATAAGATCCAATAAAACATAATCCTTCTCCTGCTAGAGAATATAATCCACCGCGGCTTACAGCGAAGGTAAACCGGAAAAATTCTGAGATTGTTTAGCCGTGCGCAGGGCGCCAGCTCAGGCAGAGAGAAAGGACTAAAGCGCGGAGCGCCAGTGTTGCTCGCCGGCAAAGCGGCAGCCAGGGAAGGAAACGGCAGGGTGAGTCGAAATATACATCCTGAACTGATTGTCCATAAAATTACAATTATCCGCGGTATTGCTTCTCGTCATTGCGGATGAGTATTGTCCTCGGTAGTTACACACAGTAAATTTGTACCATAATGCTACATTATACTCAAAGTCTTTGCACTTCTTTACGTCTGACATTTGATTTTGATTAGCTTTTACTGATGGCAATCGCCATTATGATGGCGCTTCACTTTTTTATTTTCGCCACCGAATTGTTTTCACCACCGTAGACGTTTTAGCCGGCGCAGTCATCCTGCCTGAGCGAGGCAGTTTTTGCTGATTTTACCCCGGCATTCGGGTCTACACTGTGAGGAAAACCGGTCATTTTTTCAGGGACACACATGGCTAAACCCATCATTACGCTTAATGGATTAAAGATTGTCATCATGCTGGGCATGCTGGTCATCATCCTCACCGGTATTCGCTTCGCCGCGGATATCATCGTCCCGTTCATCCTTGCGCTGTTCCTCGCCGTGGTCATTAACCCGGTGGTCCGGCTGATGATGCGCTGTCGGGTACCGCGCGTGCTGGCCATTTCGTTATTAATCAGCGCGATTGTCATGCTGGCGGTGGTTTTGCTGGCCTCATTAGGTACCTCGCTGAATGAACTGGCGCGCACGCTGCCGCAATACCGCACCTCCCTCAGCGAGCCGGTGCAAACCGTGACGCCCTGGCTACAGCGATTTGGGTTTACCGTTTCCGTTGTCGAGTTGAATAAATACATCGACCCCAACGCGGTCATGACGATGGTAACCAGCCTGCTTACCCAGCTGTCGAACGCAATGTCCTCAATCTTCCTCTTGCTGCTGACGGTGGTCTTTATGCTGCTGGAAGTGCCCCAGCTGCCGGCCAAGCTGCAACAATTGATGTCCAGACCGGTGGAAGGTATGGGCGCCATACAGCGCGCGATCGACAGCGTCTCTCACTACCTGGTGCTAAAAACCGCCATCAGTCTGGTCACCGGGATGGTGGTCTGGGGCATGCTGGTACTGCTGGACGTTCGCTTCGCCTTTATGTGGGGGCTGCTGGCCTTTGCCCTCAACTATATTCCAAATATTGGCTCGGTGCTGGCCGCCATTCCGCCTATTTTGCAGGTGCTGGTGTTCGGCGGACTGTACGACGCGCTGGTGGTACTCACAGGCTACCTGGTGATTAACCTGGTGTTCGGGAATATTCTTGAGCCGCGGATCATGGGGCGCGGTCTGGGGCTATCGACGCTGGTGGTATTTCTGTCGTTGATTTTCTGGGGATGGTTGCTCGGACCGGTAGGCATGCTGCTTTCCGTCCCATTGACAATCATTGTCAAAATCGCGCTTGAGCAGAGCCCCGGCGGGCGGAGTATCGCCGTGCTGCTGAGTGATTTAAGTAAATAGATTTTGTTCGCGCTGGCGGTACAAGGCCGCCAGCGGCAGATTTCCCTTCGTCGATGCGTAAACACGCTGCTGTTGGCGAATTTCTCATGCCAGACGATCCCGACCTCAGGGTGCTTCTGACATCCGCCCCCCGCCTCTTCTTAGCGCTGTCTGGCAAAACGAGCGGAGCATCGTCGGCCGACGGAAAGCGTTGCCGACACCCGGCATTTGCGCATTGTCAAAGATGTTCACGCTCATGCAATCAGCTCGATTCCCCCCAGCAACGCATGATATCTCCTGCTGGCACGCCCTCGCATGTCTGCATTTTGCCCTTTAATTCCTCTCCTTCTGGTCCTCCTCTAGCCGACACCTTGAACCTCTGCTTCGATCGCCGTCACATAATTTCCCTTAGAATTATTACTCTCAGGCTAACAATCCTTTAGCGGGCTTAATTGATGCGCTGCCCGGCGCGTCGCACACTAACTTCCACACCAGGACAATCAAAACGATCTGTCGAATCAGGAGGTTAATAATGAATGCCGAACAATCGCCGGGGCGCGTCTGGAACCGTCGTCGTACGGAAAAGCAGCGGCGACTGGCCGCCGCGAACGTCTCCGGTAAGGTTATCCCCACCGACCAGCTGGTCGAGGCGCTGGAACATCTGCTGGCACCGGGCGACCGCGTCGTACTGGAGGGCAATAACCAGAAACAGGCCGATTTTCTCTCCCGCATGCTTGCGGAAGTGAACCCGCAAACTATCCACGACCTGCATATGATCATGCCCAGCGTCGGGCGCAGCGAGCATCTGGATCTCTTTGAAAAAGGGATTGCCCGTAAGCTCGATTTCTCGTTCTCAGGTACCCAAAGCCTGCGGATTTCGCAGCTGCTGGAAGATGGTCTGCTGGAAATCGGCGCGATTCACACCTACATCGAACTTTACTCTCGCCTGTATGTCGACCTGTCACCCAACGTCGCGCTAATCGCCGGGTATAAAGCCGACCGCAAAGGCAACCTTTACACCGGACCCAGCACCGAAGATACCCCGGCGCTGGTCGAAGCCGCCGCCTTCCACGACGGGATCGTTATCGCCCAGGTGAACGAACTGGTCGACGACGAGTGCGATCTTCCGCGCGTCGATATCCCCGGCTCGTGGATAGACTACGTGGTGGTGGCCGATAAGCCGTTCTTTATTGAACCTCTCTTTACCCGCGACCCGCGCCTGATTAAACAAGAACATATTCTGATGGCGATGATGGCGATTAAAGGCATCTACGCGGAACATCAGGTGCAGTCTCTCAACCACGGGATCGGCTTTAACACCGCCGCCATTGAGCTGCTGCTCCCGACCTATGGTGAACAGCTGGGGCTGAAAGGCAAAATCTGTAAGCACTGGACGCTTAACCCGCATCCGACGCTGATCCCGGCCATCGAAAGCGGCTGGGTGGAAAGCGTCCACTGCTTCGGCGGCGAACTGGGGATGGAAGAGTACATCCGCGCCCGCCCGGATGTGTTCTTTACCGGCGCCGATGGCTCTATGCGTTCTAACCGCGCCTTCTGCCAACTGGCGGGTCAGTACGCGGTCGATATGTTTATCGGCTCCACCCTACAGGTTGATGGCCTCGCAAACTCCTCAACCGTCACCCGCGGACGGCTTTCCGGATTCGGCGGTGCGCCGAACATGGGTCATGACCCGCACGGTCGCCGCCACGCGACCCCGGCCTGGCTGAACATGATCACCGAACCTGACCCGATGCAGCGCGGCAAAAAGCTGGTGGTGCAGATGGTCGAAACCTTCCAGGCCGGCGTGAAGCCGACCTTTGTGGAAAAACTTGATGCGGTAGAGGTGGCGAAAACCTCCGGCATGCCTTTAGCCCCGGTAATGATCTACGGCGATGACGTCACCCACGTGCTGACCGAAGAGGGTATCGCCTATCTCTATCGCGCGGAAAGCCTGGAAGAGCGGCGGGCAATGGTCGCCGCCGTGGCCGGCATCACCGACATCGGTCTGGGCGTCGATGCCAGACGCGTCGCCGAACTACGTCGCAGCGGCAAAGTGGTCTATCCGGAAGATATCGGTATTCGCCGCAGCGATGCGACCCGTTCCCTGCTCGCCGCCGGCAGCGTTGCCGATCTGGTCGAATGGTCCGACGGTCTTTACAACCCACCTGCCAAATTCCGGAGCTGGTAATGAAACTCCTGTCACAGACTCATACCGGGCTGCAGGCCGAGACGCTGGCGTGGATCGCCCGCGACTGCCTGATCGACGAAGCGCGATTAAGCCCGAAGCCGGGTCTGGTGGACAGCCGGGGAAACGGCGCCCATCACGACCTGTCGTTAGATCTGATGGAGCGCTCGGCGCACAGCCTGACCCCGACGTTTCTGCAGCTGGCCCAGCAGAGCTGGCAGCGCCCGGCCGACATCGCCCTGCGCGAAACCATTGGCCGTTTAGGACGCGAAGGCGAACGGCAGATGATGGCGGCCACCGACGGCGTGAATACCCATCGCGGCGCAATTTGGGCTCTGGGATTACTGGTGAGCGCGAACGCGATGTTAAGCGCCAACGCCAGCGCGCAGCAGATTGCGGACACTGCCGCCCTGCTCGCCCGTCTGCCGGACAGCGCCGCGCCGAAGGTCTTCAGCAAAGGGCTGAAGGCGACGCACCGTTACCGGGTACCGGGCGCGCGTGAAGAGGCGCAGCAGGCCTTCCCGCACGTGGTGAAACTGGCGCTGCCCCAGCTGTTGCGCAGCCGCGCACAGGGCGCGGATGAAAACGCCGCTCGTCTTGACGCGCTGATAGCAATCATGACCTCGCTCAGCGATACCTGCGTGCTTTCACGCGCCGGAATGGCCGGTCTCAACGCGATGCAGACCGGCGCGCGCGCCGTGTTGCGTGCCGGCGGCAGCGCCACGGTTCAGGGCAGCAAAGCGCTCGCCGAACTCGACGCGCAGATGCTCGCCCTCAACGCTTCGCCCGGCGGCGCCGCCGATTTGCTCGCCGCCACGCTGTTTCTCGACAGGGTCAGCCAGCCCGCGTCTTGCTCAATTTAAAGAGGATGTTATGGAACACATTACATTGTCATTCCCTGCCAGCCGTACCCTCAGCGGTAAAGCTCTGGCAGGCGTCGTAGGCTCCGGTGATATGGAAGTGCTGTTCACCGCGGCCATCGGCGACACGCTCAACATCGATATCACCACCTCCGTAGACAACAGCACTCACCGCTGGAACGCGCTGTTTGACCGTCTGAATCTGATCAACGGCCTGCCTGCGGGCACGCTGATTATTCACGACTTCGGCGCGACGCCGGGCGTGGCGCGCATTCGCATCGAACAGGTTTTTGAGGAGGTTTCCCATGCGTAACGACCGCAGCTTTATTGAATTACGCGCCCGTGAACGTGCCCGGACGCTGCTTGATCAAGGCAGCTACCGCGAACTGCTCGATCCGTTCGCCGGCATGATGTCGCCGTGGCTCGCGCCGCAGGGCGTGGTACCGCAGTCCGACGACGGCATGGTGGTCGCTCGCGGCACCATCAACGGCCAGTCTGCGGTGGTCATTGCCATCGAAGGCACCTTCCAGGGCGGCAGCATGGGTGAAGTCTCCGGCGCGAAAATGGCGGCGGCACTGGAACTGGCGGCCGAAGACAACCGCAACGGCATCCCGACGCTGGCGGTTCTGTGCCTCGAAACCGGCGGCGTGCGCCTGCAGGAGGCCAACCTCGGCCTCGCGGCGATTGCCGACATTCATGCGGCGATTGTGGACCTGCGGCGCTACACCCCGGTGGTCGGCATTATCGCGGGCACCGTCGGCTGTTTCGGCGGGATGTCTATCGCCGCCGCCCTGTGCAGCTATCTGATTGTCACCCGCGAGGCGCGTCTGGGTCTCAACGGCCCGCAGGTTATCGAGCAGGAAGCCGGAATCGAAGAGTACGACTCCCGCGATCGCCCGTTTATCTGGAGCATGACCGGCGGCGAAATCCGTTATGCAAGCGGGCTGGTCGATGCGCTGGTCGGTGACGGCATCCATGCGGTGAAATCGGCAATGAATGAGGCCATTGCCAAAGGCGTCCCGGCACAACACCGCAGCGATAAATATGCGGATTACCTGGCCCGCCTGACCCACTTCGATACCCGCCAGCAGGCGGATACCGCGCAGATCAAACAGCTTTTTGCCCGGGAGGTGAAATGATGACTCAGTCCAATAGCCGTGGGGCCGTATGGCTGGAAAAACTGGCGCCGAACGCGCCGCGCATGAACGGCCTGTGCCCTTCAGTACAGGTCGCTGACGGTGAACTGAACGGCGCAAGCGTGCGCTTCATCGCCGTGGTGCCGGATGCCAACAACCACTACCCGCGCGCCGCCAAAGGTGAAGTGGGTCTGCTGGAAGGCTGGACGCTGGCGAAAGTGGTCAATGAAACCATCGATGCCGACGCCAACAGCGACGTAAAACGCCCGATAGTGGCGGTCATCGACGTCCCAAGCCAGGCCTATGGCCGCCGCGAAGAGGCGTTCGGTATCCACCAGGCGCTGGCCGGTGCCGCAGGCGCGTATGCAAAAGCGCGCCTGGCGGGTCATCCGGTGATCGGCCTGATCGTTGGTAAGGCAATGTCCGGCGCGTTTCTGGCGCACGGCTACCAGGCCAACCGCCTGATTGCCATCAACGACAAAGGCGTGCTGGTGCATGCGATGGGCAAAGCGTCCGCCGCGCGGATCACGCTACGCACCGTCGAGGCGCTGGAAAAACTGGCGGCGACCATTCCCCCCATGGCCTACGACGTCAGCAATTACGCCACGCTCGGTCTGCTCTCCGACCTGCTCAATCTCAGCAATCCGGATGCCCCGTCTGATGCTGACCTGGCACTGGTGGAGATCAGCGTGCAAAAGGCCATTTCCGATGCGCGCAAAGACCCAACGCTGAAAAACCGTCTCGGCGCGGAAAATCGCCGTAGCTCTGCCCTGGTCCGCGAGCGGATGCGCGCCAGCTGGTAACGGGCAACATCAGAAGTACGTAAAAAAAGACCTGCCGAAAGCGGCTACCGTCGGGCGCAGCATAGCGCCCACGGCTCGCGGCTTTTAGAAAACTAAAAACATCGCAATTAGCCCAATACGCTGAATCATTCACGCTGGCCCAAGGCGGCAGCTGAGTCAATCCCCATGAGCTGAGTTGAGTCAGTGACCGGGAGCCGGGAAGGCAGCCAACGCACAGGCAGCGTGAAGGACGACGCGTATCTCTTTTTTTATCTACAGGTGAGTACTCTATGACTTATGTAATTGTTCATGCCCTGGCGCCGATTTTTCTCATCATGCTGCTGGGCTTCTGGGCCGGCAAAGCCAAAATGGTCGACAATAAAAACGTGTCGCTGCTGAATATCTTCGTGATGGATTTTGCCCTGCCGGCCGCGCTGTTCAGCGCCACCGTACAGACGCCGTGGGCGGGAATCGTCGCGCAATCCCCGCTGATTGTGGTGCTGACCGGCGCCATGTGGGTGACCTATGCGGCGATCTACTTCCTGGCCACCGGCGTGTTTAAAAAGTCGCCGCAGGACGCGGCGGTGCTGACCCTCACCGTGGCGCTGCCGAACTATGCCGCACTCGGCCTGCCAATACTCGGTAGCGTGCTGGGCGAAAGCTCCGCCACCTCGCTGTCCGTGGCGGTATCCATTGCCTGCGGCTCGGTACTGATGACCCCGTTTTGCCTGCTGATCCTCGAACGTGAAAAAGCGCGCGCCGCCGGGGAAAACAGCGGTTCTACCCTGGCGATGCTACCGGTGCTGATGTGGCGCTCGCTGAAAAAACCTATCGTCATGGGCCCGCTGCTCGGCGTGATCCTTTCGGCGATTGGCATCACCATGCCAGACCTGCTGCTGGCGGCGATCAAACCGCTGGGCCTCTCAGCAACGGCTGCCGCGCTGTTCCTGACCGGGGTCATTCTGTCTGCCCGTAAGCTGAAGCTGAACGCGATGGTCGGCATCGCAACCATCGCCAAGCTGCTGATCCAGCCGTTTATCGCCTGGGGTATCGTTCTGGCATTCGGGCTGCACGGTTCGGTGGCGATCACCGCTATCCTGATGATTGCGCTGTCTGCCGGTTTCTTCGGCGTGGTGTTCGGCAACCGCTTTGGCGTCCAGTCACCGGATGCCGAAGCCGTGCTGCTGTTGAGCTCCGTTCTGTGTATCCTGTCGTTACCGCTGTTTATTACTCTGACTTCCGGACTCTGATATGACCTTTACCCCGCGCCCGCACGATTTACTGTGGCTGAACAACGCCAACGCCTTACTGACCATTGAGGAGGCGTGGGTGGCCACCCAGTGGCACCCCGGTTTGCCGGTGGTGGTGCGGCGCGATGTAAATGAAAACCATGATATTCCGGTGGGCGTGCGCGGCATGAAGCGCGAACAGCGCGCCGCCGGATGGGTGAAGGCAGAGGCGGTTTCCCGGGTGGTGACGCCGGAAGCGCTCACCGACCGCGAACGCCTGCTGCACTCGCCGTTTGTTTCCCAGCCGCCGGTTCAGGCGGCTATTTTACTGACGACCTTCGCGTGGCCGTGGCTGTGGGGCATTACCGGCAGCACCGGCTATGCGCTTGCCAGCGAAATTCCCGTTCTGCACGCCGACAGCGATCTCGATTTGCTGATCCGCGCCCCTATGCCGCTGACCGGGGATGAGCTACGGCAGTGGCAGACGCAGGTTGCGAAACTGCCGTGTCGGGCCGACACCCAGATTGAAACGCCGTTCGGCGCCTTTGCGTTGAATGAATGGCTGCGCGATGGCCGCGTATTGCTGAAAACGTCCCGGGGCGCGCGCCTGACCACTACGCCCTGGCACAGGGAGGAAGCATGAAAATTCTCTTTACCTTTCCCGGTCAGGGAAACCAGCGCCCGGGTATGCTCGGCGTCATCCCCCACCGTGAGGCGATCCTCGCCGAGGCCCGCAGCGTACTCGGGGAAGAGATCGTCACCTTAGATAGCGTCGAGGCGCTCAGGCACACCCGGGCCGTGCAGCTGTGCCTGCTTATCACCGGCGTCGCCTGGGCGCGGGAACTACAGCGCCAGGGGGTCCAGCCGGATATCGTCAGCGGGTTGTCGATCGGCGCCTTTCCTGCCGCAGTCATCGCCGGGGCGCTGGATTTCGCCAGCGCACTGCGCCTGGTGGCGCGACGCGGCGATTTAATGGAACAGGCCTATCCGCACGGTTACGGCCTGACCGCGATTATGGGGCTGACGCGGGATCGGGTGGAGGCGCTGCTGATCGCGGGAGAGACCTACATCGCTAACCTCAATGCCGACACGCAGATTGTGATTGCCGGCACCGATGAGGCGATGGCGCGCGTAGCGCAGAAAGCGCTGGCCATCGGCGCCACTAAAGCACAGCGGCTGGCGGTCAGCGTTCCCTCGCACTGCGCGCTGCTGGACGCCCCGGCAGCCGCGCTGGCGCAAGCCTTCACACAGGTCTCGTTGCAGCGCCCGCGCTGCGCTTACCTGAGCGGTTCCACCGCGCGGGTACTGTGGGATCCGCAGCGGATCGCCGACGATCTGGCGATGAATATGGCGCGGACGGTACGCTGGCAGGATGCCGTCGTCGCCGCCCAGGAGCGCGACGCCCGGCTGGCAATAGAGATGCCGCCCGGCGGTGTACTCACCTGCCTCACCCGCCAGGCGGGCTGGCAGGGAGAGAGTCTGGCGCTTGAGAGTAGCGGCGTGGCGGTCGTGCGTCATCTGGCGCAGCGGCTTAACGGTTAAGACTGCGGGCGTACATTCGCCCTTCTGCCGCCAGCGCCAGCAGATCGGCGTCACGTTCACGATGGTGGGCATAGACGATAGAGATCAGCTGGCGCATCTGGTAGGGTTCCGCCAGCTTTAACAGCTGCACATCGTTTTCATACACTTTCTTCATGCGTCCTGGCAGCAGCGCAAAACCGACGCCGGCCTGCACCAGGCTAATCATTGAGAAGATATCGTTCACCCGGGTCACAATTTCGGGTTCGAATCCCGCCACCTGAAAGGCTTCCTGGAACCCGGCATAGGTGGCAAATCCTTCGGCCAGCGAGACAAATTTGCGGTCTGCATAGTCGCGCAGGTCGGCAGGCAGCACGCTGTCGAGTTTTTCCGCCGCCGGTGCGGCGAGGAAAATATCGTCTTCAAACAGCGGGACCACATCAAAGGCAGTATTACTGAACTCCCCTTCATTGGTCGCGATCAGAATGGCGTCGAGAGCATCGTCTTCCAGCATATCCATCAGCATCTGGTTGGATCCCATGGTCAGATCGAGCTCCAGTTCGGGCCGTCGTAGCTTCATACCCATAATAATTCGCGGCACCGTCTCAAGAGTTAGCGAGTAGAGTGTGCCAATGCGCAGACGCCCCTGGCCGACGCCGGCCACCTTGCGCGTCGCTTCCAGCCCACGGGTCATTAAACTGGTGACATCCTGGCAGTACTCCAGCAGTGTCCAGGCCGCCGGCAGCGGCAGTAAATTTCGCCCCTTATGCACAAACAGCGAGCAGCCAACCCCCTCTTCAAGGGTATGCAGCGCCCGATGAACGCTCACCCCGCTGAGCTCCATGGCTTCGGCGGTTCTGGCAATATTCCCCTTAACCATAAACATCATAAATATCGACAGTTTGCGGAAGGTTATCTCCTGATTAATGTCGTCTTTCATTATTTTCGCCCCGTATTTCCGCTTTTTTCTTGTCAATTCAAGCCAGTATAACCACAATCCGCGGCGAAAGTTTTAACGGGGCGCAAGTTCAGGGCCTGTCGCATCTCCTCGCGGCGAGAACCGCTGCCGCCGTCGGTGATAAACCTGAACCGGCCTGAAATCAGGCGTTTAATTCATCAGGCAACGGTGCCGACGGCGTCCAGGCCAGCAGCAGGCTGGCAAGCGTAAAGGCCCCCATAATCCACGTCATCGTCCAGGGTGTACCATCATGTAATCCGGCCAGCAGCAGTGAAGAGACGATTCCGCTGCCATATTGCAGCGAGCCGATGAAGGCCGATGCCGAACCGGCAAACGCCCCCGCCTCATCCAGCGCTGCCGCCGTTGAGGTGGCGGCAATCACGCCGTTCATGGAGAAAAAGAGAAACACGCACAGGGCGATCCCAACGAGACCGCCGTGATGCAATTTGACGCTGAACGCCATCGCCGCCATCGCCAGAGAGGCCACAACCAGCGCCGCTTTGAGCAGATCCCCCAATGCATAACGCTGAACCAGACGGCGGTTAACCAGGCTCATGGTCATCACGCCGAGAATATTGACCGCAAATAGCCAGCCATAGTGCTGCGGTTCAACGCCGAAATAGCGAATATAGACATCCGGCGAACCGGTAATAAAAGCGTAAGCGGCGACGTAATAACAGGTCAGACTCAGGGTATAGCGCATGAAAATGCGATTGCGCAGCAGCTGCCCGTAGTGATGAAACGCCTTCAGCGGCGATCCCTGCTGGCGTCGCTCCGGCGGCAGCGTCTCCGGCAGCCAGCGTAGCGCCAGCAGCATCACCAGACCAATGCCCGCCAGTAGCCAGAAAATGGCATGCCAGCTGGTGACTCTTATCATCTGCCCGCCCATCAGCGGCCCGATAATCGGTGCAATGGCCATCACAATGGTCAGCGTCGAGAGCATCTGCGCGGCGCGGGTCCGGGCAAAGAGATCGCGTACCATCGCCCGCGCCAGCATGGGCCCGGTACAGGCCCCCAGAGCCTGAAAAACGCGCCAGAAAATAATCCGATCGATGCTGTCGGAGAGCGCGCAACCCGCGGAGCCGATGATAAACAGCACCATACCGATAAACAGCGGCGTGCGACGACCAAGACGGTCGCTCACCGGCCCCCAGATGAGCTGCGCCAGAGCAAAACCGATTAAAAAACCGGTAATCGTCAGTTCGGCGTCACCCTGCAATTCCGCCGCCATAACCGGCATGGCGGGCAGATAAATATCGGTGGATAACGAAGCGAACGCCATCAGCCCGCTTAAAATCAAAATAAACAGCGGTCCGCTGGCGGCGTTTTTTTGCGGCACAGTCATGTGAGATATCCGTCAGGAGAGAGTGATACAGAGCGAGGTATGTTAACGAGAAAGGAGCGGCGGATAATCCCCTGCCACCGTATCGAGGTTATGAGCCGCATTCATGAATAGGCGCGCAGAGGGTACACCGCGTGGATGGCAGGCGTATCCGCAAAAAAATGCCAGCTGGCGACAGACCAACTGGCATGCTTTGTGACGGACGTTATGTCAGATTACAGCGCCATATCGTGCTGTGCTGACTCCGCAGGTTTTGCTTCGGCCGGCTTCGCGGTGGTCACCGCTGGCTGAGTCTTGCTCATGTCGATGACCGGCGGTTTCACCAGCTGCAGCGTCGCAGCGGTATCATCCCACACCTGCTGCGTCAGCGCCGGGTTATCGTTCAGCTTCTGCCCGTAGCTCGGTACGATAGCATGAATGCGGTTCTGCCACTGCGCAGAAGCAAACTGCTCCGGGAACATCTGCTTAAGGACGTTAAGGGTGATCGGTGCCGCGGTGGATGCCCCCGGTGATGCCCCCAGCAGCGCCGAGATGGTTTTCTGTTGATCGACCACCACTTCGGTACCCAGCTTCAGGACTCCGCCCTTGTCGGCATCTTTCTTGATAATCTGCACGCGCTGGCCGGCCTGGATCAGTTTCCAGTCTTCTTTACGCGCGTCCGGATAGTACTCTTTCAGCGCCGCAAAGCGGTCATCATCGTTCAACATCACCTGGCTAATCAGGTATTTCACCAGATCGAAGTTGTCGAGCCCCACGTGGGTCATCGGCAGTACGTTATCGGTAGTGGTGGTGCTCAGCAGGTCCATAAAGGAACCATTTTTGAGGAATTTGGTCGAGAAAGTCGCAAACGGCCCGAACAGCACCACGCGCTTACCATCGATGAAACGGGCATCGAGGTGCGGAACCGACATCGGCGGTGCGCCAACGGAGGCCTGACCGTACACTTTTTCCAGATGTTGCTTCGTCACGTCCGGATTTTCCGTCATCAGGAAGGAGCCGCCGACCGGGAAGCCCGCGTAATTATCCGCTTCCGGAATGCCGGTTTTTTGCAGTAATTTCAGCGCGCCGCCGCCGGCACCGATAAAGACATATTTCGCATCGATCGCCTGTTCCTGACCGCTATTGACGTTTTTGATCGTCACGTGCCATGAATTATCGGCATTGCGTTTAAACCCGGTGACTTCAGAAGAGGTCTGCAGCGAGAAATTATTATTTTTCTTCAGGCTGCCGATCAGCTGACGGGTAATTTCGCCGTAGTTGACGTCGGTGCCAACCGGAGTCCAGGTCGCCGCCACTTTTTGTTGCGGATCGCGCCCTTCCATCACCAGCGGCGCCCACTGTTTAATTTGCGCGTGATCGGTGGAGAATTTCATACCCTGGAATAACGTCGTCTGCTGCAATGCGGTATACCGCTTTTGCAGATACTCCACATTATCACCCCAGACGAAACTCATATGCGGCGTGGAATTAATAAAGGCGTGCGGATCGTGCAAAATGCCGCGTTTGACTTGCGCCGTCCAGAACTGGCGGGAGATCATAAACTGCTCGTTAATATCCAGCGCTTTGCTGACATCAATGGAACCGTCCGCACGCTCCGGCGTATAGTTCAGCTCCATATTCGCTGAGTGGCCGGTCCCGGCGTTGTTCCAGCCGTTAGAGGATTCTAGCGCAACGCCATCCAGCTTCTCGACCATCACCTGTTTCCAGTCCGGCTGTAATTCCTGCAGCCAGGTGCCGAGGGAGGCGCTCATAATTCCGCCGCCGATCAGCAGGAAATCGGTTTTTTGAGCGGTATCAGTATTCGCATACGACGCGGTGCTGACAAACATCGCCAAGGCAGTCACAGATAAGATAGATTTTTTTATTGCAGGCATAATAGAATTATCGCATAGCACAATGAAATAAGTGCAAACATGTTAACGCATTTCTATTATATTTTAAAATATCATTTACATTTTCCGCACAGTTAATCAATTTCTGACAAATACTTTTTTAACTTAAAAAAGTAAAATATCGCGCGGAAAAATAAAAATCAGAAAATAACGGCGGCAATTAAGGGGTTAAATAATTTCCGCCGGTTTATTTAGTTATTTATCATCCCGTCGCCCTCGCGGCATTACGGCGCGCGATTGCGCGCCGCATCATTCAATTTACGCTGCTCAGCGTCGAACGCTTTGTCTCCTGCAGCGCGAGGCGCAAACGATCGTTATTTTCCGCCAGCAGATCCCGCGCCTGCCAGGCGTCGAGCCCGGTCATCAGCATCAGGATTGCCGTGCGCACATGCTGATTACAGCTGGCCAGCGCGGCTTTGGCCTCGCTGCGCGAGCAGTCGGTGGCCGTCATGACGATGGCAATCTGGCGCTCAGTCCAGCGCGGGCTGATGGCCTGCAGATCGACCCGCAGGTTGCTGTAAACCCTGCCGCTGCGAATCGCCAGCCCGGTAGTCAGCATCGTGAGGATCTGCCGCTGCGCCAGCTGCGCTTTCGGGTTACCGAACCCCGCCACCGCTTCTGGCCCGGTTTGCGGCGCGATAATGATATCCGCCAGCTGGGCGGCTTCACTCTCCGCTTGCTGCGTCAGTACCGCAATTGGCGCACCGAGCGACCAGGCGTGACGCATCGCGCCCCACACCCACGGCGTTTGTCCGCTAACCGTCAGCGCCAGCAGCATATCGTTGCTGGTGAAACGGATAGCCTGCAGCTCAAGCGCCCCGAGATCGTAATCGTTAGCGGCCGTCTCCATCTCCTGCAGCGCGGCTGCGGGGCCGCCGGCAATGAGGCCAACCAGCGAATGTTTCTCTTCCGGCGTATACTCGCTGACCGTCTGTAGCGCCGCGCGGCCGGATGCTCCGGCGCCGACAATCACCAGCCGCCCTCCCCGGCTCAGGGCTGCGGCGGCATTATCGACGAGACGGGCAACCTCCGGTAAACAGGCCCCGACGGCGTCGGCAATTTGCCGATTGTCTTTATGCAGCAGGGTCAGCATATCGAGGGTGGCGAGAGTGTCGATGTGGTGAGTTTCAGGGTGGCGTCGTTCCATCATTGATGCGGTTGGCTTACTGCTCATAAAAACCTCCTTTTAAATAACTCCATATTCACTATAAGGATATTTATTGCGAGGTCCTGCGAGTGAGGTCACGCTTCCCGGTTCTTTCAGCGTCTTTTTGCTTTTTTACATAGCTTTAAGAAATGGTTACCTTCAGCGATAATAGCCCTTCGCCGAACAGTTCAGGGGATGGTATGAAGGATATCGCGGAGTCAATTCCGCCCGCGCGCAAACGACTGATGAGTATGAAGCTGAGTACCGCCGTGACGCTCATGATTAGCAGCGTGATTGGTTCGGTACTGCTGCTGGTCTACGCGCTGTGGTTTATACAGATCAGCGATACCACCCGCGACGGCGTAAAAGATACGGCGCTGGCGGTTGCTCGCACGTTCTCCGATATGCCGGAAGTGAAGCAGGCCCTGACGCTGCCGCCGCAGAGCGGACTCATCCAGCCGCTGGCGCTGGCCATTACCCGGCGGAACGATCTGCTGTATGCGGTGGTGACCGATATGCATGGCGTGCGCTATTCGCATCCCAACGCCCGGCTTATTGGTAAACAGTTTATCGGCGAGGATATTCAACCCGCCTTTAACGGCAAAGAGAATGTCGCCGTCAATCACGGGGTGCTGGCTCCGGCGCTGCGCGTCTTTACGCCGGTATTCAACGACCAGCAGCAGCAAATTGGCGTGGTGGTGGTCGGGATTTCGCTGAGTAAAGTGGATGAGCAAATTGCCAAAGGCCGCTGGGATGTGCTGTTAACCGTGCTGTTCAGCGCCCTGGTCTGCGGAATCGGTACCTGGAGCCTGGTGCGCGGACTCAAGCGCGTGCTGCTGGGACTGGAGCCGCAGGAGATCTCTACGCAGTTTCAGCAGCGGCAGGCGATGCTCCATTCGTTAAAAGAAGGGGTTGTCGCGGTGGATGTCGAGGGTCGCGTCACGCTGATCAACCCGGCCGCCAGCGAGATCCTGCTTAGCGGCCCCGGCAAAGAGATTGCCCACACCCCGCTGCTGGCGGATCTGCAGGAGGTTTTGCAGACCGGCGAGCCGATTTACGACCGCGAACTCGACTGCAACGGCTTCCTGCTGATCAGCAACACCGTGCCGGTACGCAGCCAGAACGCTATCGTCGGCGCCATCAGTACCTTCCGTGATAAAACGGAAGTCAGCCAGCTGTTGCAGCGGCTGGACGGTATGGTTAACTATGTCGATGCGCTGCGCACGACCTCGCATGAATTTATGAATAAGCTGCATGTGATCCTCGGCCTGTTAAACATGAAAAGTTATGACAAGCTGGAGGAGTATGTTCTGCAAACCGCCCATACTTATCAGGCGGACATTGGCGAAATTCAGCACCGAATCAAATCACCGGTGGTCGCGGGCTTCCTGATTGGTAAAATCCAGCGCGCCAAAGAGCGCGGCTTCACCCTTAACTTAGCCGAAGAGAGCCTGGTGCCCGATTGCCCAAATGAAAAGCAGGTCACCGTGCTGGTCACCGTGCTGGGTAATCTGATTGAGAATGCGCTGGATGCCATGAGCGGACAAAGCGAGGGGGAAGTCGGCCTGCTGCTGCACTATCAGAACGGCTGGCTGAGCGGCGAAGTCAGCGATGACGGACCGGGCATCCCGCCGGCGAATATTGATGCCATCTTTAATAAAGGCTTCTCTACCAAGGGTGAGAATCGCGGCGTTGGCCTGTTTCTCGCCAGCCAGCAGCTCCGTGAACTGGGCGGCACGCTGGCCGTCGAGTCTGAGCCTGGCGTCTTTACCCAATTTTTTGTTCATCTTCCCTGGGATAGTAAAAGGAAACGTGCGTGATAAATGTATTAATTGTTGACGATGATGCCATGGTCGCCGAACTGAATCGCCTGTATGTGGCGAGAATTCCCGGCTTCCGCTGCTGTGGCACCGCGTCTACGCTGAGCAAGGCCCAGGAGATGGTTAACGATAGCGCACAGGAGATCGATCTGGTGCTGCTGGATGTCTACATGCAGCATGACAGCGGCCTGGATCTGCTGCCGACCATCCGCGCCTCTGGTCGCCCTATCGACGTGATTATGATTACCTCCGCCGCCGATGCCGCCACCGTGCAAACCTCGATGCACTACGGCGTCGTCGATTATCTGATCAAACCGTTCCAGTTTCCGCGCTTCGAAGAGGCGCTGACCGCCTGGCGCGAAAAACGCAAACTGATGACCGGACAGCCCTATTATGAACAGGCCGATGTTGACCGCCTGCTCCACGGCAACGCGCCGGAAGCCAGCGACGCGCGCAAGCTGCCGAAAGGCTTAACCGCCCAGACGCTGCGCACGCTGTGCCAGTGGATTGATGCCCATCCGGGCACCGAGTTTTCCACCGATGAACTGGCGGTGGCCGTCAATATTTCCCGCGTCTCCTGCCGGAAATACCTGATCTGGCTGGCACAGATTAATATTCTCTACACCAGCATTCACTACGGCGCGACCGGGCGGCCGGTCTATCGCTACCGGCTGGTCGCCGAGCAGTACAGCCTGCTTAAGCAGTACAGTCAGTAAGCCGGTAGCTGTCGTCGAGTAAGTGAAAACGAAAGCGGCGCTGTGATGAGAGGATAATGTCGCGATTTTTGGTGACGAAAATCGCCTCAATGTCTTCGCGATGGCGCAGCGCCGCACAGCCTTTTTCCACCCCAAGACCGAAGATCAACGTGGTCCAGATATCGCCGTCGAGCGAATCATCGGCAATAATGGTGACGCTCTCCAGCTCGTTATCAAGCGGATAGCCGGTGCGCGGGTCGAGAATATGGTGCCAGCGTCGACCATCCTGCTCAAAATAGCGCTCGTAAATGCCGGACGTCACCACCGACTGGCCGACGACGTCAATACTTCCCACCAGCGCATTATCGGCCGCGAACGGTTTTTTCAGCCCAATCGACCACGCCCCCAGGGTATGCACGTTGCCGCCGAGGTTAATCAGCGCCGCGTCGACGCCCTGGCGCTGCAGGTCATCGCGCACCCGGTCGGCAATGTAGCCTTTGGCAATCGCCCCAAGATCGATCTCCATTCCCGGCTGGGCGAGAAAAACGCTGCCGGCGGCGTCATCGAGGATCACATCCTGCGGGCGGGTCAGCGCTAAGCGCGCGGCGATATCCGCCGCCGCCGGAACGCTGTGGCCGTTAAAACCGATGCGCCATAGCTTCACCAGCGGGCCAATCGCCAGATTAAAGGCGCTCTCCTGCACCATGCTGGCCGCTTTCGCGCATTTGATCAGCTGATAAACCGGGCGGCTGACGCTGACCGGATGGCGGCCGGCGGCATGATTAATCCCCATCACCTCCGAGTGTGCGCGGTTGACGGTAAACAGGTCTTCGTAGCGTTTAATCAGTTGAAACGTGCGGGAAGCCAGGGCTTCATCGTGGGAAAACAGTTTGAGCAGGATGGGAGACCCCATCAAAACAGCGGAGTAGCTATAGAGGCGTTGATCGCCAGAGATACCAGACATCATTGAAGCTCCTCTGTGTCACCCGGACAGGCAGACGCCGCCGGGAATCGGCCGGGCGAACCCGGCCTGTTATCACTGAGCGTTAGCCTCTGGCGCGTTTTGCCGCCTGGTGGCCCGCCAGGGTACCAAAGATAATAATATCCGCCACGGCATTGCCGCCGATACGGTTGCCGCCGTGGATACCCCCGACCACTTCGCCCGCGGCATAAGCGCCGACAATCGGCTGATGATGAGTATCCAGGACCGCGGTGTCAGTATTAATGGTCACACCGCCCATAGTGTGGTGAACCCCCGGCGCGATGCGAATCGCATGGAACGGCCCCTGGTTAACCGGCGCGCGCAGCGCGGTGGTACGACCGAACTCTTCATCACGCTGATTTTCAACAAACCCGTTGTAGCGTTCCAGCGTGGCGAGGAAGGCATGGTAATCCATCCCCAGTTTCTCCGCCAGTTCGCGCGGCGAGCTGGCGCTGGTCACCAGACCTTTGGCGATATATTCGTCGGCCGCTTTGTTTTTTGCCCGGACATGTTCATCAAAGACGATGTAAGCATAATGCTCCGGTAGCGCGATGATCGCCGCAGACACTTTATCGCGGGTCTCCATTTCGTTGAAGAAGCGGTTACCCCGTTGATTGACCAGAATGGCGCCGCCGCCGCGAATCGATTCAGAAATCAGATACGACGTGTTCTGCTCAACGGTCGGGTGGATTTGAATTTCGCCCATATCAACGGTACCGGCGCCAATCCGTTCCAGCAGCGCAATGCCGCCGCCGGTCGCCCCCTTATGGTTGGTGGTGACAAAACCCGCCAGATCCGGGCGATATTTCACCACCATCGCGCTATTGGCGCTGAAGCCACCGGTCGCCATGACGATACTTTTGGTCTGCACCTCGATGCTTTCCTGCTCATCATTCAGCAGACGTACGCCGCTCACTTCGCCGTGAGCCATCAGGATCTCTTCCACCGACGTATCCAGCATCACATCGATGCCGCGTCGGGTGATATTGCGCACCAGACCGCTGATCAGATAGCCACCAACCGCAGATCCGTCACGCGGACGGTGAGTACGGTCGATACTCATCCCGCCGGTGGTGGTGATGTCATTCAGCATGATCCCACGACGCGCCAGCCATTCGATGGCCTCCGGGGCGTTTTCCACGAACCGACGCAGCAATTGCGGATTGTTTTTATTCTGCCCGCCTTTTAAGGTTTCCTGATAGAACAGCTCTTTGCTGTCCTCAATACCTTTTACCCGCTGGAAGCGCGTTTCCGCGGCGTTCATTCCGGCAGAGGCTTTAATGGTATTACCGCCGATGGTGGGCATTTTCTCTACGATCAGGACGCTTGCGCCTTCATCGTGCGCCTGAATGGCTGCCGCCAGGCCGGCGCCGCCGCTCCCGACCACCACCACGTCATAGCTTTTCGGCGTCAGGTCTGCGCCGCCCTCTTCCAGCGCCAGCGCTTTACTTGATTTCAGCATCGCTTTCGACACCGCTTTTTTCACCGCTTCACTTTGGCTGGTCGCGCCAGAAATCGCGTCCACGTGCGGCGTATTGGCGGTCAAAATGCGCTCGCGGATCTCTTCGAAACTGGTAGTGAACTCCACGTTCTGGACCGGGCCGGCGGCCAGTTCAATATCGGCGATGCGGTCATTTTCCAGACTGACGTTGATGACCAGTTCGTTGGCATCGTCCTGAACGGTTTCCACAAAAAGGCCGGGTTTAAACTTCGCATCGCCCATGCTCATGTCGCGGATCATGGCTTCTACCAGCGAGAAGCGCCACAGCGGCTCCGGGATATTCAGCGCTTCGCGCTGGGTGCTATCGATAAACAGCTCGAGATTTTCTCCCGCAGCAATCCGCGCCGCCCAGTCCGGATAGGCAATGCAGGCGCGGCCCACGGCAATCAGATCGTAACCATGATCCAGCCCCTGCTCCGCATCCGCGGCGTTCACCACGCCGCCAACGCCCATCACCGGGATTTGAGCCAGGGTGTCAGAGCGCAGCGCACAATATTTTTCAATCAACGGCGTCGGATCGCGGGTATCAACAATCGACGGACGCAGTGACGCGCCGACGGAGAAGTGCAGATAGTCGAGACCGCGCGCCGCCAGTTTTTCCAGCAGGTACATGGTGTCGTCAAAACGGATACCCGGCTCTTCCAGCTCTTCCGGGGAGAAGCGATAGCCGATAATAAAGGCATCGTCGGCGTACTGGCTCGCCATTTTGTGGGTAATGTCCAGCACCGCCAGCGGGAAACGCGCGCGGTTGTCGCGGCTGCCGCCCCACTGGTCATCGCGTTGGTTGGAGTTCGGGGAATAGAACTGCTGGATAAGATAGGTGTTAGCGCCGTGAATCTCCACGCCATCAAAACCGGCCAGAATGGCACGACGTACGCCGTCGCCAAATTTGGCGATCATGCCCTCAACTTCTTCACCGCTCAGCTCACGCGGCATCGCGGCACCTTCACGCGGTGCCGCCAGCGCGCTCGGCGCCACCGGTTGACGGCCGCCGATCAGCTGCGGATCGACCATACGCCCGCCGTGATAGATCTGCAGAATCGCTTTTGACCCTTCGGCTTTGATGGCGTCGGCGATTTTAGCCAGACCGGCAATTTTCTCGTCATTGTCGATGCCGATGGCGCCGGGGAAAGCCAGACCGTAATTATCAATAAAGCAGCACTCAACGATAATGGTGCCAATGCTGCCGGCACGAGCGCGATAGTATTCCACCAGTTCGCTGGTGACGCTGCCGTCAAAATAGCCGGTGCAGGTGGTCATCGGTGCCATTAACAAACGGTTTTTTAACTCAGTACCATTCGGTAAGGTAAAAGGACGCAATATACGTGGGTTACTGGTCATATTAACACTCCAGATTTTAAATATTGAAAATTCAGAATTGGGTGACGGAATTGTTTTTGGTTGTGTTTCTTAATTCCTGTTGTCATGCCCATAATATAGCGCTATTTTTAGTTACCAAACCAATTACGTTAGTTAAAAAACTATTTAATACCACCAATAACATCAGTACCTCCATTGTATTATTAATTAAAAATACAATTTTCACACAAAGCAAAACACCGATAACATACTCGCCACTTTTGTTAAATAACAAAACATACCAGACACAAAATAAAACTTATCAATATCATATAGATAGGATAGATTTTGTTTTAACGAACGTTTATAAATCAATTATCCATTAACATTTATCTATATTTTAAACAAATAAACACCTCATCCGTCAGGGTTATTTTGAAAATAAAAAAACACCTTCACACACCGTGTTTATTGATCTTGATCAATTGCAATAAAGCAACAAAGCGCAATATATAAATAACCAACAAATTAAATTTAACGCACAGAAAAAGGCGTTAAATAACCGTCACGAAAATCATCAAAACCAAAGATTAATAAGTAAAGAAAGTTTTGAAATTAAAAAAATCACCGGTTATGACGTGACGCAACCGTATTTTCAACTACTCGCAGATACTCATTATGAAAGAGAAACAGACAACCATACCGCCTGCCGGTGCCGCCAGTCCCAAGGCTGCAAATAAAAACCGCCTGCTGATGATGGCGCTGCCCATTATTGTTGCAGTTCTTTTACTCTTCGTGCCGGTGCCTGACGGGTTACCGCCTTATGCCTGGCACTACTTTGCTATCTTCGTTGGCGTCATTGTCGGGCTGATTTTTGAACCCCTGCCGGGCGCCGTGATCGGTATCACCGGGGTGGTGGTCATCGCCCTGTGCAGCCAGTGGCTGCTCTTCAACCCGGCGCAACTGGCCGACCCTAAATTCAAACTGGCCGGCGCCTCGTTTAAATGGGCGGTCAGCGGTTTTGGTAACTCCACCGTCTGGCTGATTTTCGGCGCCTTCATGTTCGCCGCTGGCTACGATAAAACCCAGTTTGGTCGCCGTCTGGCGCTGATCCTGGTGAAGTATCTGGGCCGCCGCAGCCTGACGCTGGGTTATGCCATTACCTTTGCTGACCTGCTGCTGGCACCGTTTACCCCGTCCAATACCGCGCGCAGCGGCGGGACAATCTACCCGATTATCGCCAACCTGCCGCCGCTGTACGGTTCTAAACCAAACGATCCCAGCGCGCGTCGTATCGGCTCCTACCTGATGTGGGTGGCCATTACCGCCGCCTGTATCACCAGTTCGATGTTCCTCTCCGCGCTGGCGCCAAACCTGCTGGCCCTCGCGCTGGTCAAAAGCATCGTTGGCATCAATATCTCGTGGGGCACCTGGTTTATCGCCTTCCTGCCGCTGGGTATCCTGCTGATTCTGGCTATGCCGCTGCTGGCTTACTGGTTCTATCCGCCGGAAGTGAAAGTCAACAACGAAGTGCCGCTGTGGGCCGCTCGTGAGCTGGAAAAGCTGGGCAAGCTGTCGCGCAATGAGATCCTGCTGCTGGTGTTCGTCTGCTTCGCCCTGACCATGTGGATTTTCGCCGCCGAGTGGATTGAACCGGCGCTGGCCGCCCTGCTGGTGATTGTGCTGATGCTGTGGACCGGCGTACTTTCGTGGAGCGATATCACCAACAATAAAGCGGCATGGAACACCTTTGTCTGGTTCGCAACGCTGGTGGCGCTGGCCGACGGCCTCTCCTCGACCGGTTTTATCGCCTGGCTGGGTAAAGAAGGTGGCGCGTTGATGAGCGGCATCTCCCCGGGGGTCGCCACTATCGTGCTGCTGCTGGCGTTCTACCTGCTGCACTACCTGTTCGCCAGCACCACCGCGCACACCACCGCGCTGCTGCCGGCGATGCTGACTATCGCCTCCACCATTCCGGGTATGAATATGCAGGTCTTCGTCCTGCTGATGGTCACCTCGCTCGGCGTGATGGGCATCATCACCCCGTACGGTACCGGTCCAAGCCCGATTTACTACGGCAGCGGCTACCTGCCAACCAAAGACTACTGGCGCCTCGGCACCATCTTCGGCGCCATCTTCCTGGCCGCCCTGCTGCTGATTGGCTATCCGTGGATGTCTATGATGTTCTGATTCATAACCGCCGGAGGCTCTCCTCCGGCGGTTTTACTCTTAGGGAGCAAAGCTATGTCGACTAAACCGTTTGTTTACCAGGAAGCCTTTCCGCTGGCAAAAGATGAGACCGAATACTATCTGCTGAGCAAAGAACATGTTTCCGTGGCCGAATTTGAAGGCCAGGAGATCCTGAAGGTTGAACCTGAAGCCCTGACCCTGCTGGCCCAGCAGGCCTTCCACGATGCGGCCTTTATGCTGCGCGTTTCCCATCAAAAGCAGGTTGCGTCAATCCTGCTCGACCCGGAAGCCAGCGAAAACGACAAATACGTCGCCCTGCAGTTCCTGCGCAATTCGGAAATTGCGGCGAAAGGCGTGCTGCCGACCTGCCAGGATACCGGTACCGCGATCATCATGGGTAAAAAAGGTCAGCGCGTCTGGACCGGCGGCGGCGATGAAGCGGCGCTGGCCCGCGGCGTTTACAACACCTATACCGAAGATAACCTGCGCTACTCGCAAAATGCTCCGCTGGATATGTACAAAGAGGTCAACACCGGGACTAACCTGCCGGCGCAGATCGATCTCTATAGCGTTGACGGCGACGAGTACAAATTTCTGTGCATGGCGAAAGGCGGCGGCTCAGCCAACAAAACCTATCTGTATCAGGAGACCAAAGCGCTGATTACCCCGGCGAAACTAAAAAACTACCTGGTTGAGAAGATGCGCACCCTCGGCACCGCGGCCTGTCCGCCGTACCATATCGCTTTCGTGATTGGCGGCACCTCGGCGGAATCGACGCTGAAAACCGTGAAGCTGGCATCGACCAAATATTATGATGGTCTGCCGACTGAAGGTAACGAACACGGCCAGGCGTTCCGCGATATTCAGCTGGAGCAAGAGCTGCTGCTGGAAGCGCAAAATCTCGGCCTCGGCGCCCAGTTCGGCGGCAAATACTTCGCCCACGATATCCGCGTAGTGCGTCTGCCGCGCCACGGAGCCTCCTGTCCGGTCGGCATGGGCGTCTCCTGCTCCGCTGACCGCAATATCAAGGCCAAAATCAACCGCCACGGTATCTGGATTGAGAAGCTGGAAAGCAATCCGGGCCAGTACATCCCGGAAGCGCTGCGTGAGCAAGGTGAAGGCCAGGTGGTCAGCATTAATCTGAATCAGCCGATGAGCGAGATCCTGGCGCAGCTGTCCGCCCATCCGGTCTCCACCCGTCTGACGCTGAACGGCACCATCATCGTGGCGCGCGATATCGCCCACGCGAAGCTGAAAGAGCTGCTGGATAACGGCGAAGCGCTGCCGCAGTACGTGAAAGATCACCCGATCTACTACGCCGGTCCGGCGAAAACTCCGGAAGGTTACGCCTCAGGTTCACTCGGCCCAACCACCGCAGGGCGCATGGACTCCTATGTTGATCTGCTGCAGTCCCACGGCGCCAGCATGGTGATGCTGGCAAAAGGCAACCGCAGCCAGCAGGTGACCGACGCCTGTCACAAACACGGCGGATTCTATCTCGGCAGCATTGGCGGCCCGGCGGCGGTACTCGCCCAGCAGAGTATTAAGAGCCTGGAGTGCGTGGCGTATCCGGAACTGGGGATGGAAGCTATCTGGAAAATCGAAGTGGAAGATTTCCCGGCCTTCATCCTGGTGGATGACAAAGGCAATGATTTCTTCCAGCAGATTCAGAACAAGCAGTGTAACGGCTGTGCCCAGCGGTAGTGTTGCCGGCTAAAGCCGGGCGCTGAGCTAAGAGGTATTCCGTTCACCCTACGTCAGGCAGAACATGCGGCCTCAGTGCGAGGTGACCGGGTTAAGGGGAAGATAACCGTCTTCCCCTTAACAATCCCCGCGGTCCCGCACGGAAATCGGTGCTGCGCACTGCGCTCACCTCCCGGCCTGCAGCCTGCGGTCGGCTCAACTCGACCTGCTCGCCCGTTCCGGGGCTCGCTCCTGTCTCGATTCGCCTCTTGCCGCCATCCCTGGCGGCCAGCCCTTGTCTTCCGGCCTTCGGTTCGCCGATTTCAGCGGGGTCCAGGGCCCCGCTGCACGCCTTTTCATCCCAAAATGTCCATCACTGCGGAGAGCAACAACGGTCGAGGAAAAAGCAGGCAACGATCGAATTAACAGACGCAGCTCGGGCTCGTTTTTTATCACCCCGCGGCTAGTGACCAGCCGAGGGGGCGCCCGGCGCTCCGGCACGACTGAACGGCGGCCGGGCAAACCAGATAACCACGATCAGCGCCATAAAGCCCCAGCCCAGCACCCAAAAATAGTCGATGGTCGACATCATGTAGGCCTGCTGCTCAATGCTCTTATCAATCAGCGCCATATGCTGCTGCGTGGCTCCGCCCATCTTGTCGATGTAGTCCACCGCAGCGGGATTATAGGCGGAGACGCTTTCCGTCAGGTTGGCATGGTGGAAAACTTCCCGCCGCGACCAGATCCAGGTGGTGAGCGACGACGCAAACGAGCCGCCCAGCACGCGGAAGAAGGTCGCCAGACCGGAGCCTTCCGCCACTTCTGCGCCGTTCAGGTTTGACAGCACAATCGTCGTGATAGGCATGAAGAAAAACGCCACGCCGATTCCCATGAACAGCTGCACTTCGGCGATAGTGCGGAAATCGACATCGGTATTGAACTGCGCGCGAATAAGGCAGGAGGCCCCCATCGTCAGGAACGAGAGCGAAGCCAGAATACGCAGGTCGAAATTATTGGCGTAGCGGCCAATAATCGGCGTCATTATCAGCGGCAGGATCCCCATCGGCGCGGCGGCCAGTCCGGCCCAGATCGCGGTGTAGCCCATCTGCGTTTGCAGCCACTGCGGCAGAATAATATTGATAGCAAAAAAAGCCGCGTAGCCCAGAGTCAGCGAGAGCGTACCAATCGCAAAATTGCGATCTTTGAACAAGCGCAGATTAACAATCGGATGACGCTCGCCCAGCTCCCAGATAACGAAAGACACCAGCGAGATGGCTGAAATCGTCGACATCACAACGATCTGCGAAGAGGCAAACCAGTCAAGATCGTTACCTTTATCAAGCACCACCTGCAGCAGCCCAACCCCAAGCACCAGCAGCGCAATCCCGATGTAATCAATGGGGGCGTGGGTGGTGGTCTCTTCCCGTTCACGCATCTGCGTCCAGACGACGATGGTGGCGAAGATGCCGATCGGTACGTTGATGTAGAAGATCCACGGCCAGGAGTAGTTGTCCGTTATCCAGCCGCCGGTAATCGGCCCGACAATCGGCGCCACCACGGTCACCATCGACAGGAGCGCCAGGGCCATACTGCGTTTACTGGCGGGGAAGATAACCAGCAGCAGCGTCTGACACATCGGGAACATAGGGCCGGCGAAAAAGCCCTGTAGCGCGCGGAAGATAATCAGCTCGGTCATACTGTGGGCAAATCCGCACAGGAATGAGGTCAGCGTAAACATCATCACCGAGCCAATAAACAGCTTTAACTGCCCGAAGCGGCGCGTAAACCAACCGGTCAGCGGCAGCGCGATAGCGTTACATACCGCAAATGAGGTGATCACCCATGTCCCCTGATCCGCGCTGACCCCGAGGTTGCCGGCAATCGTCGGCAACGCCACGTTGGCGATAGTGGAATCCAGCACCTGCATAAACGTGGCCAGAGACAGCGCGAGCACCGCCAGCCACATATTGGGCGGTGTAAAGGCAGCCTTATCGTGCATAACGTCTCTCTTAACGGGCGCCGGCGGCTACCGTTTTGCTGTTGTCATGAAGGATTTTAGCCACCAGTTTGTCCGCTTCTGCCAGCGGGTTTTGATACACATCGGTGGTGAAACGCGGGCTGCTAACGGTTTGCTGCGGCAGCAGGTGCCCGTCAGCGTCGCGAATATCGACGCTAACGTTCATCGACAGGCCGACGCGCAGCGGGTTTTTCTGCATATCATGGGGATCGAGCACGATACGGACCGGCAGACGCTGGACAATTTTGATCCAGTTACCGCTGGCGTTCTGTGCCGGCAGCAGCGAGAAAGCGCTACCGGTGCCAATGCCCAGGCTCTCGATGGTGCCGTGATACTCAACATCATCGCCGTACAGATCCGCGCTGAGCGTGACTTTTTGTCCGAGGCGCATCCCCTTCATCTGGCTCTCTTTGAAGTTGGCATCCACCCAGACTTCGTTCAGCGGCACGATAGCCATCAGCGTCGTGCCGGAATCAACGCGCATGCCAAGCTGCACCGCCCGCTTCGCCACATAGCCGCTGACCGGAGCCACGATGGTGCTACGGGAGTTGTCGAGATAGCGCTGACGGAGGGTGGCGACGGCACTTTTAATTTCCGGGTGGCTGTCGATTACGGTGTCATCCACCATGGCCATATTGGTGCGCAGCGCTTCCTGAGCGGCCAGAAGATCGCTTTGCGCGCTGGTGACTGCATCGCGGTAATGCGCCAGGTCTTCCGCGGCGATCGCCCCGCTCTGGAAGATTTTCTGCCGCCGCGCATAGTCGTTTTGCGCCGTTTGCAACGCCACTTTTTTTGCGGCGACCTGGGCGCGGTAGTTATCCGCGGTGCTGTACAGGCCGCGAACCTGGCGAACGGTATTCGCCAGACTGGCCTCCGCCTGCTGCAGCGCAATTTCGGTATCGCTGGGGTCGAGCAGCACCAGCGGCTGCCCCTTCTGCACGAAGTCGCCTTCATCCACCGTCACCTGAGTGACCGTACCGCCAATCTGCGGGGTGAGCGTCACCTGGTTACCATTGACATAGGCATCGTCGGTCGTTTCATAGTAGCGGGCGTACAGCAAATACCACGCCACCCCACCTCCGGCGGCGAGAAGCAGAATAATCAATAAAATAATAAAGTTTCGTTTGCGCTTGCTGCCGCGCTCAGCCTGTTGTACCGCAGTGGTTTCCATCTTGTCAGGACCTTTTTGAATGCATTAGCGATGAGGGGCGACGATCTCGTCTGGCAACATTTTGGTCATCAGATCGACCAGCTGTCGGGATTCATCGGGAGTCAGTCGGGCGGTGAGTTCGCTGATGATCGACACCAGCGCTTCATTGACAAAGCGCTCGCAAATCAGCAGCCCTTTGTCGGTCAATGCCAGAATCACCTGGCGTTTATCCTGTGGATTTGGGGAGCGGCTGATCAGCTCACGCTTGACCATTCGATCCACCATTCGGCTCATGGCGCCGGCGTCCATGACCAGGTTTTTACTGATTTCGACCGGGCTGTTAAAGCCTTTATAAATACTGATCAGCACCTTGAACTGCGCGGCGGTAATGTCCATGCCGGAGAAGTGCTGGCTAATCAGCTGGTCCTTGAACTGGTTAGCCAGATGGATCAACAAACCTAAGTGAAATCTATTGTTAATAATACCCGGATGGTTATTCATGATATTTGCCTGGTCAGTAATTACAATTGAAACTACTGACCAGGCATCTATTTGTCAACGTAGTGTCAAGAAGATCGCACATTTTGTCAGCGCCAAGGCCACCGCTCAGTACATTATGACGCGGCCCCCGACGCCGTTTGCCGGCCTCGTCCTCGATATTCGCGACCTGTCCGCCGCGCTTGTATTCGCTTATCGCTGGTCTATGCTCAAAGCAGGGCCTGGTCAGGGAGTGCCGTTGACCACCTGAAAAATAACGATAATTCTCTTTTTTTGGGTGCTGCATATGAACAAGATACAGGCGTTTTTTTTAGCCGCCCTCGCGCTATGCCTGGCGTTCCCCCTTTCGGCGGCAGAACCGCGCCAACAGCCCACAGAACGTGAACAGGCCCGTACGGTAAAAATTTTCCACCAGCCGATTGTGATGTTACAGGCGACCTTCGGCCAGACGACGCCCGAAGAGCGGGTGCTGCGGATTCGGAATACGCTACGTGCTTTTACCGAGGCGGATATCAGCCAGCCGCTGCAGGTTGTTCCGGTCACGCGCTACAACCTGCCGGGTCGTTTGTTCCTTATGAACGGTAAACCCATTATGTTGCTGAGCCAGGCCGACCTCGACGAAGGTGACGACCTGACCCTCGACCAGGCCAGCCAACGGGTTCTCGCCCGTATGGAGGCACAGCGCAGTGCGCTTCGGGAACAGTACAACACCCCCTACCTGGCGCTGGCGGTGGTTAAAGTGGTGGTCGGGGCGCTGCTGTTGGCCGCCTTTTATTACGTCGCCTGGCGCTCCTGGCGTCGGGTTCGCCGCTATTTTCTGCTGCAGATTCTGCAAAAGCGCGGCTGGATCCCCCAGAGCTGGCGGCGGTTTCTCGGCAATATCGAAACCAGACTCTATGCCCTGCTGATGGTCTTGCTTGGTACGGTGGCGCTCTATGCCTGGCTAAGCTGGGCCTTCGGCCTGTTCCCCTGGACGCGCGTGTGGAGCGAATCGCTGGGAGAGTGGTCGGTCCGCGTCCTGCAGGAGATTGCGCTGTCGATAGTCTCGGCGCTACCCGGCCTGCTGATTGTTCTGATTATCCTGCTGATCACCTGGTTTATTATCCGTCTGGTAAAACTGCTGCTCAGTCAGGTGGAAGCCGGTCGTCTGCAAATTCCGGGTCTGCATCCGGAAACGGTAGGCGCGACGCGTAAACTTATCTCGGTGGTCATCTGGCTGTTCGCCCTCTCCGCCGCTTACCCCTTTTTGCCTGGCGCCAACTCGCTGGCTTTTAAAGGCATTAGCGTCTTTTTCGGTCTGATGTTAACCCTGGGATCGGCGGGAGTCATGAACCATGCCATGAGCGGTCTGGTGCTGATTTACTCGCGCGCGCTGCGCAAAGGCGATGTGATTCGGATTGCCGATAATGAGGGTAAGGTCAGTGAAATTGGGATGCTGGCCACCAAAATCGTCACCCGGGAAAACTATATCGTGACGGTGCCAAACGCCGTAGTAGTCAGCGGAAAAATCACCAACCTCAGCGCCCAAAACAGCGAAGCCGGCCTTAATCTGACCACCGGCGTCACCATCGGCTACGACACGCCGTGGCGACAGGTTCAGGCGATGCTGGAACTGGCGGCCCGCCGCGCGCCGGGTATCGACCACCGCCAGCCGCCGCTGGTGCGTCAGCTTGGCCTGATGGACTGGTACGTCTCCTATGAGCTGCAGGTCCTGCTAATGGCGGAAACCTCGCTGGCCGACGGGCGTACCGCACTGCACAGCAATATTCAGGATGTATTTAATGAATTTGGCGTGCAGATCATGTCGCCGAACTTTGTCATGCAGCCGAAGGGAGCCGTGATGGTGGCGAAAGAGGACTGGTACGCCGCGCCGGCGGCGAAAGATCCGCAGACAACAGAGGGATAAATCACGATGCTGGCCGGTAAAGACCGGCCAGCAGAGCCGCATCAGGCCGGTTTCCCGTCCAGCTCATCAAACACCTGCTGCGCAAGATGCATCGTGGCATTGGCAGCAGGCAGCCCGCAGTACAGCGCCGAGTGCATAATCAACTCTTTCAGCTCATCGCGGGTCACGCCATTATTAAACGCCGCGCGCAAATGCATTTTCAGCTCCGCTTCACGGTTCAGCGCAATCAGCATGGCGATAGTTATCATGCTGCGGGTATGGTGATCCAGCCCCGGTCGGGTCCAGGTTTCTCCCCACGCATAGCGGGTAATGAAATCCTGAAACTCGTCATTGAGCGGCGTCAGATTGTGCAGCGTGCGCTCGACGTGGGCATCGCCCAGCACTTTGCGCCGAACGTTCATGCCCTGCTGGTAACGGGTTTTATCGTCCACGATCGCCCTCCTGCAAAAAAGCCAACAGCGCCGCGCTAAAGGCCCCCGGCGACTCGATGCTGGACAGATGTGAGGCGGAAACCACCACCACCTGCGACGCGGGGATCTGCTGATGTAAAAAATGCGCATCGGCAACGGTAGTGACAGGGTCACTTTCACCGGCAATAATCAGCGTCGGCACGCGAATTTGTCCGACTTCGCTGCGTAAATCGGCTGCCGCCAGCGCTTCGCAGCACTCGGCATACCCTTCGGCATTGCTATGGGTCAGCTGATGGCACAGCGCCTCAACCACCTCCGGCGCCTTCTGACGGAAGGCGTGCGTGAACCAGCGGTCCGCCGCACCGGCGGCCACCACGTCCATTCCCTCCTGGCGCACGGCACGCGAACGGGAAAGCCAGCTGGCCTGATCGCCAATCCGCGCCGCCGTGTTGGCCACCGCGATACCGTAGAAACGATCCGCGGCAAAACGCCCCAGCCATAGCCCGGTCAGGCCGCCCATCGAGATGCCGCAAAACCAGGCTTTGGCGATATTGAGATGATCGAGCAGCGCAATCACATCTTCCCCAAGCTGCGCCAGCGTGACCTTGCCCGACTTTTGGGTTTTACCATGGCCGTGGGTGTCATAGCGCAGCACGCGGAACCGTTGGGTTAAGGCCGCCATCTGCGGCTGCCACATTGCGCGGGTGGTCCCGAGCGAGTTAGAAAGCACAATGACCGGCGCGCCTTCCGGCCCGTCCAGCTGATAATCAAGGTTCATTACGTTGCTCCTTGTAACGCGCCACGACCTGGCGCACAAAACGTTCGGCGCTGCCGGTGGCCGTGGCCGGATCCAGCAGCTGCGTTAAACGGGGGGGCGAAAGATGCTGGCTGACCAGCGGGTCGTTCTCCAGCAACGCCTGCAGCGGGCGGGATTCGTCGATCGCCTGGCGGCACAGCGCCTCAATACGGTGATGGGCATCGGCTTTGCCAATAAACGCCGCCAGCGCCAGCGTCACCGCCTCGGCCATAATCAGTCCGTGGGTTATCTCCAGGTCGGCCCGCATTTTCTGCGGGAAGACCTGCATATCGCGAACCAGCGCATCGCTTTGCGCCAGTGCTCCACCCACCAGCATAATCAGCTCCGGGAGGGTCTCCCATTCCGCCTGCCAGCCGCCAAGGGCGCGTTCATGCTGCTGAATCTGGCCGGCGTAAAGCGTCGCCACCAGTCCAGGCGTGCGCTGGGCCGCGGTTAAAATCGCGCTACAGGCGATTGGGTTGCGTTTGTGCGGCATGGTCGACGATCCGCCGCGCCCTTCCGCAACCGGTTCGCTGACTTCCGCCACTTCGGTTTGCATCAGCAGGGAAAAATCGTTCGCAAATTTGCCCAGCGTGCCGCACAGTCCCGCAAACCAGGCCCCCACTTCCAGCAACCGGTCACGCTGACTGTGCCACGGCGTATCCGGCAGAGTCAGCCCGAGCAGGCTGGCAAGCGCCGCCGCAACCGGCGATGCGTCGGCCTTTAGCGAATCCAGGGTACCCGCCGCGCCGCCAAACTGCAGCACCAGCACCCGCGGACGCATCTCCCGCAAACGCTGCTGCCAGCGCAGCAGCGCATCAAGCGTCCCCGCCAGCTTCAGGCCAAAGGTGACCGGCAGCGCGTGCTGCATCCAGGTACGACCGGGCATTACCGTGTTCTGATAGCGTTCAGCCTGGGTGGCGAAGCCGTCAATCAGCTGTTGCAACAGACGTTCCGTTTCGTCCAGCGCGCCGCGCAGCTGCAAGACCAGCCCGCTGTCGATGGCATCCTGGCTGGTCGCCCCCCAGTGAACGTAGCGTGCCGCACCGGCATCCTGCGTCTTCACCCGTGCGGTGAGCTGCTTCACCAGCGGAATCGCCAGGTTGCCCGCGCTGGCGGCAGCCAGCCCCAGGGCCGGAAAATCGATGGCCGAATGCTGGCAGGCGCTGACGATGGGGGCGACAGCATCCTGCGGCACGGTGCCGCAGGATGCCTGTGCGCGGACCAGCGCCGCTTCAAAATCCAGCATCCCCTGCACCCGCTGCGCATCGCTAAACCAGGCGGTCAGCGGACTGCTGCGCAGCATGGGGGTCAACAAACTCATGTTGGCTCCTTAAACACGTTCAATAATCAGCGCAATACCCTGGCCGACACCAATACACATGGTACACAGCGCATAGCGCCCACCGGTACGACGTAGCTGATACGCGGCGGTCATCGCCAGACGACCACCCGACGCCCCCAGAGGGTGGCCCAGCGCAATGGCGCCGCCGTTGGGATTGACGTGGGGCGCATCGTCGGCCAGCCCTAAATCGCGGGTCACCGCCAGCGCCTGCGCGGCAAACGCTTCATTCAATTCAATGACATCCATTTGCTCCAGCGTCAGCCCCGTTTGCGCCAGCACTTTACGTACCGCCGGAGCCGGACCGAAGCCCATAATACGTGGCGCCACGCCCGCCGTCGCCACGCCGACGACCCGGGCCAGGGGGTGCAGATCGTTGGCCGACAGCGCCGATTCGCTGGCCAACAGCAAGGCACAGGCGCCATCGTTCACCCCGGAGGCGTTCCCCGCGGTCACCGAACCGTCCGGACGCACCACCCCTTTGAGTTTCGCCAGCGCTTCCGCAGTCGTGCTACGCGGGTGTTCATCGCGAGTAAACAGCAGCGGGTCGCCTTTACGCTGTGCGATAGAAACCGCGATCAGCTCATCAGCAAACCGTCCGGCCTCCTGCGCCGCGGCGGTGCGCATCTGGCTGCGCAGCGCAAAGGCGTCCTGATCGGCACGCGAAACGGCAAAATCAGCGGCGACGTTCTCGGCGGTCTCCGGCATCGAGTCGACGCCGTACAGTTCTTTCATCCGGGCGTTGATAAAGCGCCAGCCGATCGTCGTATCTTCAATCTTCATGTTGCGGCTAAAGGCATTCTCCGCCTTACCCATCACAAACGGCGCGCGCGACATGCTCTCCACGCCGCCGGCGATCATCAGCTGAGTTTCGCCGCTTTTGATGGCCCGCGCTGCGACGCCGATCGCATCAAGACTGGAGCCGCACAGCCGGTTAATGGTGCTACCCGGCACCGTTTGCGGGAGTCCGGCCAGCAGCAGCGCCATACGGGCAACGTTGCGGTTATCTTCCCCGGCCTGGTTTGCGCAGCCGTAAATCACATCATCAATGCGCGCGGGATCGAGGCCCGGGTTGCGCTCCAGCAGCGCTTTCAGCGGCAGAGCGGCCAAATCATCGGCGCGCATTGTCGCCAGCGTACCAGCAAAACGCCCGAACGGTGTACGCACCGCATCACAGATAAATGCCTGATTCATCATAGGTTCCTTATGCGCTTTCCGCCAGATGTTCAAAGGTCAACGCCACCGGAGTGATGCGCTGCAGCTCCTCAAAAGAGAGGCCGTTGAAAATTTCTCGGACCACCGGACCGGCCGGGGTGATGTCAATGACCGCCAGGTCGGTGTAGATCCGGCTGACGCAGCCCACTCCGGTGAGCGGGTAGCTGCACTGTTCAACCAGCTTACACTCGCCGTCGCGGGTCAGGTGATCCATCATCACAAACACCTGACGTGCGCCGATGGCCAGATCCATCGCCCCTCCCACCGCCGGGATCGCGTCCGGTGCGCCGGTGCTCCAGTTGGCGAGATCGCCGCTGGCGGAGACCTGATACGCCCCGAGTACGCAAATGTCGAGGTGGCCGCCGCGCATCATGGCGAATGAGTCGCCGTGATGGAAAAAGCAGCCGCCTTTGAGCAGGGTCACGTACTCTTTCCCGGCATTAATCAGCTCCGGATCTTCTTCACCCGGCTGCGGCTTCCCCCCCATCCCCAGCAGGCCATTTTCACTGTGCAGAAAGACCTCTTTATCGCTCGGCAGATAGTTGGCGATGCGGGTAGGTAAACCGATGCCCAGGTTGACATAGGCCCCTTCCGGGATATCGCGCGCCACTCGCTGGGCCATTTCATCGCGGGTTAGTTTTTGCATAGTTGGCTCCTCAGGCGCGTTGTGCGGTGGTCAGATGTTCCAGCGAGAACACACGCTGGACGAAAATCCCCGGGGTGATCACATTTTCCGGGTCAAGGTCGCCAAGACTCACCAGACGGGAGACTTCAACGATGGTGGTTTTTGCGGCGGTGGCCATAATGGGGCCGAAGTTGCGCGCCGCTTTGCGATACACCAGATTGCCCCAGCGGTCGGCCTGGTGCGCTTTGATCAGGGCAAAATCGGCCTTGATCGGGTATTCGAGGACGTAATGACGACCGTCGATTTCGCGGGTCTCTTTGCCTTCAGCCAGCGGCGTGCCGTAACCGGTCGGCGTAAATATCGCGCCCAGGCCGGCGCCGGCGGCCTGGATTCGCGCCGCGAGATTACCCTGCGGGACCAGTTCCAGCTCCACTTTGCCGCGGCGATAAAGATCGTCAAAAATCTGTGAGTCAACCTGGCGCGGGAAAGAACAGACCATCTTTCTCACGCGTCCGGCCTTCAGCAGTGCCGCCAGGCCAACTTCACCGTTGCCCGCATTGTTGTTGATAATGGTGAGGTCGCGGGCACCCTGTTCAATCAGGGCGTCAATCAGGTACGTTGGCTGACCGGCGGGACCAAAACCGCCGATCATGATGGTCGCCCCGTCGTGAATCCCGGCGATGGCATCACTTAGCGTCGACACGCTTTTATCAATCATCAGGTCGCTCCTTTACGTGCGGTAATCGCACTTTTATGCGTTGTTCGCACAAAATGTGACCCGCTTAACGATGTTGGTCAAGGGCGATAATCGAAATATGGTGCGATAATCGAACATCGTATATCTTTAGCGAAAGAATGTGATCGACGGCAAATATGGAGAAAAAAATGGAGAAGCATCCAGACGATTTACTGACGGGCGACAGCGATCCGTTTAAAGGCGATCCGAACTTTATGGCCTCGCTGGCCCGCGGGCTGGAAGTGATTCAGGCCTTCACCCCGCAGCGCCCGGTCCTGTCTATCTCGCAAATCAGCCAGAAGACCGGTATTCCGCGCGCGGCGGTGCGCCGCTGCCTGTACACGCTGGGGAAACTGGGATTCGTCTATGCGGAAGATGGCAAAAACTTCCAGCTGCGCCCGCGTATTCTGGCCCTCGGCCACGCGTGGCTAGCCTCCACGCCGCTGGCGCGTTCGGCGCAGCCTGTTCTTAAACACCTGAGTGAAATGCTGAACGAATCCTGCTCGATAGCCACCCTCGATGGCGACGATATTCTCTACATTGCCCGCGCCTCCAGTTCGCGGATTATGACCATCGATCTGGATATCGGCAGCCGCCTCCCGGCCTGGGCGACCTCGATGGGGCGCGTGCTGTTAAGCCATCTGCCGGAAGAGAAGCTGAACGATATGCTGGCGCGGGTGACGATGATTCGCTACACCCCGCAAACGGTGGATTCGGTGAACAAGCTGCGCGCGGAGCTGAAGCGCGTCCAGCAGCAGGGCTACGCGCTCAACGATCAGGAGCTGGAAATGGGACTGCGCTCGCTGGCGGTGCCTTTGTTCAACCCGCAGGGCCAGATACAGGCCGCGCTGAACGTCGGCGTGCATGCCGGGCAGGTCTCCACTCGCGACATGCTGGAACGGGTTCTACCCGAGCTGCAAAAAGCGGCTCGCGAGCTGACGCTGCTGCTGCGCTAGCGGCTGCGTTTGGCGTGGCGCTCCCAGTTCTCCTGTTTCGCCTCGGCGGATTTGCGCAACGCGACGTAACACGCTCCGCTGCCGCCATGCTGTGCCGAGGCCGCGCAGAACGCCTGTACCTCGGGCAGTTCGACCAGCCAGCGCGCCAGATAGCTACGCACGATATTAGCGTGCGCGTTATCTTCCCGCCCTTTTCCGTGGACGATCAGCAGATTGCGCAACCCCTCCTTTTGCGCCTGCACGACAAAGGCAAACAGCATTTGCCGGCACTGTTCGACCGGACGGCGCAACAGATTCAGGCTGGCCTGCTGGTCATATTTCCCCAGACGCAGCTTATCCAGCACACCGTTTTGCAGCCCGTCGCGTTTAAATTCCAGCGGCGTGGTCAGCGGCAGAATATCGAGATAGCCGGTGGTGAGAAAATTATCGAGCTGCAGGACATCAAGACGCTGCGTCGGGCGCAGGTTGCGTTCCGGATGCCAATGAACGTCATTGCCGCGCTTCAGAGGCTGAACGTCCTCCATGGCGCCAAGAAATAGCGATTTGTCGTCAAGATTCATGTGCACTCCTCCGGCTGCTACCGGAGGCTACTATAGCCGCCGCGCCCCGCCGCCTCAATGCGTTTATCGACAACCGGCGACAATTTGCCCTGCCGGCTCAGGCGGGAAACTGGTGGCGACTTTGTCGGCGAAACTGGGTAATCAGCGAGGCCGTTAACGGCGTCTGCCGCGAGTCGCGGCGCTGGATCAGATAATAGGTCGCTTTCGGTAACGTTTCGCTCACCTTGATCATCACCAGCTTGTCGGCAATCATCGGGTCGCTGCCCAGCTCAACCGGTAAGATACTCAGAAAATCACTCTGTACCACCAGACTGATGCAGGAAGAGAAGGTTTCGCACACGATGCCGACATGCGGGATCTGCGAACGGTGGCTAAACAGATCCTGCAGCTGCTTAAAGTAGCTGCCGCGCGGGGTTGGCATGGTCCAGCTGTAATGCAGCAGTTGTTCAATCGAGGTCGCCTGGGTTGCGGGATGCCCGGCGCGGGCGAAGACCGCAAACGGCTTTTCGAACAGTTTCTCAAAGCTGAATTCATGATCGTAAGGGCCGGGATAATAGGTATTGATGGTGAAATCGAGCTCCCCCTGCCGCAGTTCGTTGATCATCGACAGCAGCTGACCTTCCATGATACGCACCTTCACCAGCGGGTGCTGCTGATGAAAACGACAAATCACCGAGGGCATCAGCGAGCGCGCCACGCTGGCTCCAAGACCAATATTGATCTGCCCGGTCAACGCCCCCTGGCGCTGCAACAGATCTTCCTGCGCCGCCCGCAGCTCCTCAAGAATCAAACTGGCGTGCTGATAAAAACTTTCGCCATTCTCGGTTAACGATACCCCCTGGCTGCGGCGCACGAACAGCTGGGCGGACAGCCCCTCTTCCAGCTCTTTAATGGCCTTGGTCAAAGCCGGTTGCGATAACGCCAGTGTCCGGCTGGCACCGCGAATACTGCCCTGACGCGCCACTTCAACGAAGGCACGAATTTGGTGAAATTTAATCTGAAAAGACATCGCCGTAGTGATAACCATTGTTTATCAAACAGAAGAAAATGGCATCTACTGTAATGCAAAGCGTTGTGGCAACGTAAGAATGCGCTGCTGAAAAACCCATCAGCGATAAGTAAAAGCTATCACACCGTGAACCTCATCACATTTTTAAATATGACAGGACAGGTTATGCCGTTACTCAATGAATACATCCGTCAACTGCTGCCAGAGATGACGCAATGGCGTCGCGATTTACACCATTATGCCGAGTCCGGCTGGGTCGAGTTCCGCACCGCCAGTAAAGTTGCAGAGCAGTTGCATCAGCTGGGCTACGACCTGACCCTGGGCCGCGACGCGGTCGATGCCGATAGCCGGATGGGATTACCGGATGAGATCATCCTGGCCAACGCCTTTCAGCGCGCCCGTGAGCAAGGTGCGCCAGAACCGTGGTTGAGCGCATTCGAAGGCGGCTTCACCGGTATCGTCGCCACGCTGGATACCGGGCGTCCCGGCCCCACTCTGGCCTTTCGGGTCGATATGGATGCCCTCGATCTGAATGAAGATACCGACGGCCACCACCGCCCGTTCCGCGAGGATTTTGCCTCCTGTAACCCTGGGATGATGCACGCCTGCGGACATGATGGTCATACGGCCATCGGCCTTGGCCTGGCCCACGTTCTGAAACAGTATGCCGATCGGCTGCACGGCGTGATCAAGCTGATTTTCCAGCCTGCGGAGGAAGGTACCCGCGGCGCGCGGGCAATGGTCGCCGCTGGCGTGGTGGATGATGTCGATTACTTTACCGCTATTCATATCGGTACCGGTGTCCCGGCCGGTACCGTGGTGTGCGGCAGCGATAACTTTATGGCGACCACTAAATTCGACGCGCTATTCACCGGCGTTGCGGCCCACGCCGGAGGTAAACCGGAAGACGGGCGTAATGCGCTGCTCGCCGCGGCGCAGGCGGCGATTGCTCTGCACGCCATCGCGCCGCATAGCGCCGGCGCATCGCGGGTCAATGTCGGCGTGATGCAGGCGGGCACCGGGCGGAACGTTGTCCCATCCGGCGCGCTCCTGAAGGTGGAAACCCGCGGCGAAACGGAAGACATTAACCGGTATGTGTTTGAACGCGCGCGGGAGGTTATCCACGGCGCTGCCGCGATGTACGGAGCCAGCGTCGAGCTGCGCCTGATGGGCGCGGCGACCTCCAGCGCACCGTCCCCGGCGTGGGTACACTATCTGCGCGAGCAGGCGGCCCGGGTGCCCGGCGTGGAGCAGGCTATCGACCGTATTGCCGCCCCTGCCGGCTCAGAAGATGCCACCCTGATGATGGCCCGGGTTCAACAGCATAATGGTCTGGCCTCGTATATGGTTTTTGGCACGGAACTCAGCGCCGGTCACCACAACGAACAATTCGACTTTGATGAGAACGTGATGGCCATCGCCGTGGAAACTCTGGCCCTCACCGCGCTCAATTTCCCCTGGCAGCGAGGTGTGTAATGGAGGCCCTCTACCGCTACGTTGATGAGGTGATTACCGCCCGCGCCGGCGAGTTGACCGCTATCGCCGACGCCATCTGGGATCACCCGGAAACGCGCTTTGAGGAGTTCTGGTCAGCCGAAAGGCTGGCGCTCGCCCTTGAAGCAGAAGGTTTTGAGGTCTGCCGTGAGGCCGGCGGGATCCCCAACGCCTTTGTCGCCAGCTACGGCAGCGGAAAGCCGGTGATTGCCCTGCTGGGTGAATATGATGCGCTGGCCGGGCTTAGTCAGCAGGCGCAGTGCGCGTATCCTGCTGCCGCGACGCCTGGGGCGAACGGCCACGGCTGTGGTCACAACCTGCTGGGCACCGCCGCACTGGCCGCCGCCATTGCCTGCCGGAGCTGGCTGGTGCAGCACGGCGGTTGCGGGACGATTCGTTTCTACGGCTGTCCGGGGGAAGAAGGCGGTTCCGGCAAAACGTTTATGGTGCGCGAAGGCATGTTTGACGATGTGGACGCCGCGCTGACCTGGCACCCGGAAGCCTACGCCGGCATGTTCAGCACCAGCACGCTGGCCAACATTCAGGCCGCGTGGCGTTTCAGCGGCACCGCGGCTCACGCCGCCAACTCGCCGCATCTGGGGCGCAGCGCGCTGGACGCCGTCACGCTGATGACCACCGGCACCAACTTCCTCAATGAGCACATTATTGAGAAAGCACGCGTCCATTATGCCATAACCGACAGCGGCGGCATTTCCCCCAACGTGGTACAGGCTCAGGCGGAGGTGCTCTATTTAATCCGCGCGCCGGAGATGGCGGATGCGCAGCAAATCTATGCCCGCATCGAGAAAATCGCCCAGGGCGCGGCGCTGATGACTGAAACGTCGGTCACCTGTCGTTTCGAGAAGGCCTGCTCCAGTTATTTACCTAATCGCACGCTGGAGGCGGCGATGTATCAGGCCGTGTGCCACTACGGTACACCGTCATGGAGCGAGGCGGATCGCGCGTTTGCCGACGACATTCGTGCCACGTTAAGCGAGAACGACCTCAACAACAGCCTGAGAAATATCGCCGGCACCGGCGGCGAAGAGGGCAAACGCTTCGCCCGTCGCCACCGGGAAACGGTGCTAATCGATGAAGTCGCCCCCTGGGCTGCGACGGATACTATCCTGGCGGGATCCACCGATGTGGGCGACGTCAGCTGGAAAACCCCGGTCGCCCAATGTTTCAGCCCCTGTTTTGCCGTCGGAACACCGCTGCATACCTGGCAACTGGTGAGCCAGGGCCGCACGGCCATCGCCCATAAGGGGATGCTGGTGGCCGGAAAAGTGCTCGGCGCCACGGCGATCCGCCTGCTCACCGATGGTGCGCTGCTGCAAGCCAGTCAACAAGAACTGGCGCAACAGCTGGCTGAAAAGCCATATCACTGCCCGATCCCGCAAGGCGTGACACCGTCACCTTTAAAATAAAAACAATCATTCACGCACTAAACACCACAACTAACACAACAACGACTGAGGAATGCCCATGAGTATGTCATCCATACCGTCGCCTTCCCCCAACGGGAAGCTGTACAGCTGGGTTGAAAAGATCGGTAACAAGGTTCCACACCCTTTTTTGCTGTTTATTTATCTTATCGTGGTGCTGGCGGTAGCCACCGCAGCGCTGTCGGCCTTTGGCGTGGCGGTGATCAACCCAACGGACGGCTCCACCGTGGTGGTCAAAAACCTGCTCAGCGTCGAAGGGTTACACTGGTTTTTGCCAAACGTCATCAAGAACTTCAGCGGGTTTGCACCGCTGGGGGCGATTCTGGCGCTGGTGCTCGGCGCTGGACTTGCTGAGCGGGTGGGACTGCTGCCGGCGCTGATGGCCAAAATGGCCTCGCACGTCAGCGCACGCTACGCCAGCTATATGGTGCTGTTTATCGCCTTTTTTAGCCACATCTCATCCGACGCCGCTCTGGTGATTATGCCGCCGCTAGGCGCCCTGATGTTTCTCGCCGTTGGCCGCCACCCGGTCGCGGGCTTACTGGCGGCGATTGCCGGCGTCGGCTGTGGGTTCACCGCTAATTTGCTGATTGTCACGACCGATGTGCTGCTCTCGGGCATCAGTACCGAGGCGGCAAAAACACTGGATGGCTCGCTGCATGTCAGCGTTATCGACAACTGGTATTTCATGGCCAGTTCGGTCATCGTTCTGACCCTGGTTGGGGGGCTTATCACCGATAAGTTGATTGAACCGCGGCTGGGAAGCTGGGAAGGCCGCAGCGAGGACAGACTTGAGGCGCTGACGGCGGAGCAACACTTCGGGCTGCGGGTTGCCGGTATCGCGTCATTGGTTTTTATCGCTCTGGTCGCCATCATGGTCGTGCCGCAGAACGGTATTCTGCGCGATCCGGTCAGCCATACGGTGATGCCCTCTCCCTTTATTAAAGGCATTGTGCCGCTGATTATTTTTTTCTTCTGCTTCGTCTCGCTGGCCTACGGTATTGCCACCGGGAAAATTCGTCGTCAGGCGGATTTGCCGCCGTTAATGATCGAACCGATGAAAGAGATGGCCGGGTTTATCGTCATGGTGTTCCCGCTGGCCCAGTTTGTTGCCATTTTTAACTGGAGCAATATGGGTAAATTTATGGCCGTGGGGCTGACTGATTTGCTGGAGCAGGCGGGAATGAGCGGAGTACCGGCTTTTGTTGGCCTGGCGCTACTGTCGGCATTTCTCTGTATGTTTATCGCCAGCGGCTCGGCAATCTGGTCCATTCTGGCGCCGATCTTTGTGCCGATGTTTATGCTGCTCGGGTTTCATCCGGCCTTTGCCCAGATACTGTTCCGCATCGCGGATTCGTCGGTCCTGCCGCTGGCGCCGGTATCGCCGTTTGTCCCGCTGTTTCTTGGCTTCCTGCAACGCTATCGCTCAGATGCGAAACTCGGTACTTATTATTCACTCGTCCTGCCCTATCCTCTGATATTCCTCGTCGTGTGGCTTCTGATGCTGGTGATATGGTACTGGCTGGGTTTACCCATCGGCCCGGGAATTTACCCGCGCCTGTCCTGATAAAACCGGGTGGCCAGAGCCTGGTCACCCTCCGCTGCGCGCGTGACGACACGCATCATCGCGTGATCGCGTGGAGAGAAGCGTTCATCTCCAGACTTTTTATAATATCAGCCTTGTCGTCTGCGCCGCATTTTTCGTCACCCGAGGTTGTCCTGCGACATTCTTAAAGATGCCGTTTTTTTAAATGCATCTCTTTCAGCATCTTATATACCGACTCAATCGCAAGAGAGACAGCGTTTAACAATAAACCACTGATAATCAAGATTAAAAGTCCTGTCAGCATATATTGCATATCGATACCTCTAATGGTTATAAAAAAAAGCCAACACCGGGGTGCTGGCAAAATAATTGACTCAAGGAATGCCTGTATATTTATTCGCGGCGCCGGGTGCCTCCCGATGAATTAGCCAGTTCTTACTAATCCGCGTGCGTATGACAAACTGCAGAGAAAAATGAACTGAACGCTCCTCCGCACAGGGGAATTCGCCGCCGAATAAAAGTAACAAAAACCCGTCACACCCGCGCGGCGTAATTAATACAAAAATAAACATCACCGCAGACGGTATCTCCGCGGTTTTATCCGTCTCAGCAGCCGTATGCAGATTGAAATCGCGCGTCATTTCTTCCCCCGGTTCCCGGCCTTTATCCGCACAGCGGTGGATTATCTTTCAGGAGTATAGTTGGCAGAACGGCGTGCGTGATATCTTGTCAATATCACGCAATAGTTATCTTGCTAATCAGGTAACAAGGAGAAATGATGCTGGTACTGCTTCAGGACAAAATCGACACCCCGCTGGGGCCGTTATGGATTCTTTGCGACGAGCAGTTTCGCCTGCGCGCCGTGGAGTGGGACGAGCATAGCGACCGTATGACGCAACTGCTTGATCTGCATTATCGTCATGAAGGTTATCAACGCATCGATGCCCGCGATCCCGGCGGACTGAGTCGCCAACTTGACGCCTACTTCGCCGGCGATCTCAGCGTCATTGAGACGCTGCCGACGGCAACGGCAGGCACCCCCTTTCAGCGTGAAGTCTGGCAAGCCCTGCGCACTATTCCCTGCGGTCAGGTGATGCATTACGGCCAGCTGGCGGAAACGCTGGGGCGTCCTGGCGCGGCGCGTGCGGTCGGCGCGGCCAACGGTTCAAACCCGGTCAGCATTGTCGTGCCCTGCCACCGCGTGATTGGGCGAAATGGCACCATGACCGGCTATGCCGGCGGCGTGCAGCGGAAAGAGTGGTTATTGCGCCATGAGGGGTATCTGCTGCTTTAACGCTACGTGCCTTTTATCGGAAGCATCAGGTAACTTTACAATATGCTTCCGACCAACATTGCATTGGTTATCAATGAGATAAAAGTGATAAAAGCTTTACCCTTTTAATATTACGTGTTTCACGGGTTCGAGGCTTACCTGCTCACCAAAAAGATGTTAAAATTGACCAATATCAATTAAGGCTTGAGCAGACTTATGATCCCGGAAAAGAGAATTATACGACGCATTCAGTCTGGCGGTTGCGCAATCCATTGTCAGGATTGCAGCATTAGTCAGCTTTGCATCCCTTTTACTCTGAACGAGCACGAGCTTGATCAGCTGGATAATATCATCGAGCGTAAAAAGCCAATCCAGAAAGGGCAAACCTTATTCAAAGCTGGCGATGAGCTGAAATCTCTGTATGCGATTCGTTCGGGCACCATCAAAAGCTATACCATTACCGAACAAGGTGACGAACAGATTACCGGCTTCCACCTGGCGGGTGATTTGGTTGGCTTTGATGCCATCGGTACCGCGCTGCATCCGAGCTTTGCACAAGCGCTGGAAACCTCAATGGTCTGCGAAATCCCTTTCGAAACGCTGGACGATCTTTCCGGTAAAATGCCCAATCTGCGCCAGCAAATGATGCGGCTGATGAGTGGCGAGATCAAAGGCGACCAGGACATGATCCTGCTGCTGTCTAAAAAGAATGCGGAAGAGCGTCTGGCGGCCTTTATTTATAATTTGTCCCGTCGTTTCGCGCAGCGCGGTTTCTCGCCTCGCGAATTCCGCCTGACGATGACCCGCGGTGATATCGGCAACTATCTTGGTCTGACCGTCGAAACCATCAGCCGTCTGCTGGGGCGTTTCCAGAAAAGCGGCATGCTGGCGGTAAAAGGCAAATACATCACCATCGAAAATAGCGACCTGCTTGCTCAGCTCGCTGGTCAGGCCCGCAACGTCGCCTGATCCTCTTTGTCCCTCCGCCAGATCGCTCATTTTTTTTCTGATTTGTTGATCTGGCCAGGGTCATCCCCTGTTTCATTTCATCCATATAGGTTATCTTTTTAAAGACAGACTGTGGTTACAGTTGTAAGGAGACCCTGTATGGCCAAGTATCAGAACATGCTGGTAGTAATCGACCCCAATCAGGACGACCAGCCTGCATTGCGGCGTGCGGTGTATCTACACCAACGGATTGGTGGACGCATCAAAGCCTTTTTGCCGATCTACGATTTTTCCTATGAGATGACAACCCTGCTGTCGCCCGACGAGCGGACGGCGATGCGCCAGGGCGTTATCAGCCAACGTAGCGCCTGGATCAAAGAACAGGCCCGGTTTTATATTGAATCCGGCGTTCCCATTGAGATTAAGGTGGTGTGGCACAATCGCCCCTTCGAAGCCATTATTCAGGAAATCCTCAGCGACAAACACGATTTGCTGCTGAAAATGGCGCACCAGCATGACAAGCTGGAGGCCGTTATTTTCACCCCAACCGACTGGCATCTGCTGCGTAAATGCCCATGTCCGGTCTGGATGGTAAAAGATCAGCCGTGGCCGGAAGGCGGCAAAGCGCTGGTGGCCGTCAATCTGGCCAGCGAAGAAAATTACCACGACGCGTTAAACGAAAAACTGGTTAAAGAAACCCTCGAACTAGCGGACCAGGTCAACCATACCGAAGTCCATCTGGTGGGCGCCTACCCGGTAACGCCGATTAATATCGCTATCGAACTACCTGATTTTGACCCCAGTATCTACAACGATGCCATTCGCGGTCAGCATTTGCTGGCCATGAAGGCCCTGCGGCAAAAATTCGGCATTGATGAAAACCGCACCCACGTTGAAAAAGGCCTGCCGGAAGAGGTCATTCCTGACCTCTCTGAACACCTGCAGGCGGGGATTGTGGTTCTGGGCACCGTCGGGCGCACCGGGCTGTCGGCGGCCTTTCTCGGCAATACCGCCGAGCAGGTTATCGACCATCTGCGCTGCGACCTGCTGGTTCTCAAGCCTGAGCAGTACAAAACGCCGGTTGAAATGGATGACGAGGACGACGATTAATCCATCGCGGATTGATGCTGCGTAAAATACGTTCCCCTGCTTCGGCGGGGGATTTTTTTAGGTATCCACTCCGGCAACGGAAAAAACAAAGGGCCTTTCGGCCCCGTCATCGACAACACATAGACAGCAACAATGCTTTTAATGGATACCTAAGCGCCAGGCATGATCGATCTCTTCTTTCAGCTCGCTGGAAGAGAGCGACATCAAATCCGCAAATTCCAGCTCAAGAAGTTTGAATTTTTTCAGGTACTGCGCGGGGGTTAATGCTGTTGGGTCGCGACGCAGAAACTCGATTGCCATTTGCGCCGGGGTTAATTCGGTATCCATAATATCCTCAGAGTGATGAAAAAACAGGCTTAGTATAGCACTCCGGGCTGACGACTTTATGAGCAATTCATGGCCTTGCTGTATATATAAAAAAGCCGTCTCAGCAGAGACGGCTTCAGAATCAAACATTATTTAGGATGGCAAACCATTACAACGCTTTGAGAATTGCGTCGACGCTGGCTTTCGCATCGCCAAACAGCATGTGGGTGTTCTCTTTGAAGAACAGCGGGTTCTGAACGCCGGCATAACCTGTGTTCATTGAACGCTTAAAGACCACCACATTTTGCGCTTTCCACACTTCCAGCACCGGCATGCCGGCGATCGGACTCTTCGGATCGTCCTGCGCCGCCGGGTTAACAGTGTCGTTGGCGCCGATAACCAGCACGGTATCGGTATCGGTGAAATCGTCGTTGATCTCATCCATTTCCAGCACCACGTCATACGGCACTTTCGCTTCCGCCAGCAGTACGTTCATGTGCCCAGGCAAACGTCCGGCAACCGGATGAATACCAAAGCGCACTTTGATGCCGCGAGCACGTAATCTTTCGGTGATTTCCGCCACCGGATACTGTGCCTGCGCGACCGCCATGCCGTAGCCCGGGGTGATGATCACCGAGTGCGAGTTTTTCAGCATTTCCGCGGTATCTTCGGCGCTGATTTCACGGTGTTCGCCTACTTCTTCATCGCTGCCGGTAGAGGAACCATCGGTACCAAAACCGCCGGCAATCACGCTGAAGAATGAGCGGTTCATCGCCTTACACATGATGTAAGACAGAATCGCACCCGACGAGCCCACCAGCGCCCCGGTCACAATCAGCAGGTCGTTGCTGAGCATAAAGCCCGCCGCTGCCGCTGCCCAGCCCGAGTAGGAGTTCAGCATTGAGACCACGACCGGCATATCTGCCCCGCCGATCGAAGCCACCAGATGCCAGCCAAAGGCCAGGGCAATGACCGTCATCACCAGCAGCGCCAGAACCTGAGTTCCTGTGCTGTCGGTGCGAACAAAGGCCACCAGCAGCAGGAAGGAAACCACCAGCGCCGCCAGATTCAGCTTATGGCGATGCGGCAGCATCAGCGGTTTAGACGAAATCTTGCCGCGCAGTTTGCCAAAGGCCACAATCGAGCCGGTGAAGGTCACTGCACCGATAAAGATGCCGAGGAACACTTCCGTCAGGTGAATATTCACCAGGATCTGTTCCATACCCGCTTCGTGATACAGGTAGCTGTTAAAGCCTACCAGCACCGCGGCCAGGCCCACAAAGCTGTGCAGCACGGCAACCAGCTCCGGCATTTCGGTCATTTCGACTTTCTTCGCCAGGCGAATACCAATCGCGCCGCCGATAACCATCGCCAGGATGATCCACGCCACGTTGCCGGTATCCGGCCCGAGAATGGTCGCCAGCAGCGCGATAGCCATCCCGGCCATCCCGAACAGGTTACCCTGCTTCGAGGTTTCGTGCTTTGACAGCCCCGCAAGGCTAAAAATAAACAGAATAGCGGCAACAATGTATGCAGCTGTAACTAATCCTCCAGACATGTGCTACCCCTTAGTTCTTGCGGAACATTTTCAGCATGCGCTGAGTAACGGTGAAACCACCAAAAATATTAATGCTGGCGATCAGCACCGCGATAAAACTCAGGAAGCTGACCCAGCCACCGTGGCCGATCTGCAATAACGCTCCGACAACGATAATCCCTGAAATAGCGTTGGTCACCGACATCAGCGGCGTGTGGAGCGCATGAGAAACGTTCCATACCACGTAATAGCCCACCACGCAGGAGAGCGCGAAGACGGTAAAATGACCGAGGAACTCTTTCGGCGCCACGTTGGCAAGCCAGCCAAACAGAATAATCGCCAGCGCCATCAGCGCGTATTTACGCCACGGGGAGGTCGGTTTTTCTGCTTCTTTCGGCGCATCAACAGGCTTCGCCGCAGCCTGCGGCTGGGCAGAAACCTGAATCGGCGGCGCCGGCCAGGTCACTTCGCCCTCACGAACCACCGTCACGCCGCGAACCACAACGTCGTCAAAATCGATGGTGATATTGCCGTCTTTCTCTTTGCACAGCAGCTTCAGCAGGTTGACCAGGTTAGTCCCGTACAGCTGCGAGGACTGCGTCGGCAGACGGCCCGGCAGGTCGGTATAGCCGATGATCTTCACGCCGTTGGCGGTAGTCACCACTTCGCCAGGAACGGTGTATTCACAGTTGCCGCCGTTCTGCGATGCCAGGTCGACCACCACGCTGCCCGCGGTCATGGAGTCAACCATTTCACGGGTAATCAGCTTCGGCGCCGGTTTACCCGGGATCAGGGCCGTGGTGACGATGATGTCCACCTCTTTGGCCTGCGCGGCAAACAGCGCCATTTCGGCTTTAATAAAGGCTTCCGACATCACTTTGGCGTAACCATCGCCGCTGCCCGCCTCTTCTTTAAAGTCCAGCTCCAGGAACTCGGCGCCCATACTCTGCACCTGTTCTTTCACCTCTGGACGCGTATCGAACGCACGGACAATGGCGCCGAGGCTGTTCGCCGCGCCGATGGCCGCCAGTCCGGCGACGCCGGCGCCAATGACCATGACCTTCGCCGGCGGAACTTTGCCGGCAGCGGTGATCTGACCGGTAAAGAAGCGACCAAATTCGTGGGCCGCTTCAACAATCGCCCGGTAGCCGGCAATGTTGGCCATCGAGCTGAGCGCATCCAGCGACTGGGCGCGAGAAATACGCGGCACCGAATCCATCGCCATCACGTTGATATCGCGAGCCGCTAATTTCTGCATCAGCTCAGGATTTTGCGCAGGCCAGATAAAGCTCACCAGCGTGGTGCCCGGATTGAGTAATGCAATTTCATGTTCTTCTGGTGCGTTCACCTTCAGAATAATGGATGACTGCCAGACTTCAGCGGTGTCTACAACTTCTGCACCCGCCTGAGCAAAGGCTTCGTCATCGAAACTTGCCAGATGACCCGCGCCGCTTTCAACGGCAACGGTAAACCCGAGTTTTAGCAGCTGTTCCACCGTTTTCGGCGTGGCAGCGACGCGGGTTTCATTGGCAAACCGTTCTTTTGGTACCCCGATACGCATAGTTTTCCCTTCCATCGGTTTTTGATGATGGTTTTTCTTTTCTTACAGACGACGGTTAAGCGGCAAAACATGCCGTTTCTTTTCCATTGACTGAAAAAATGAAACAGTAACAAACTTTTTATAACCTACTGAAAATAGCGATTGTGATCTACTGCGATAAAACAGAAATTTTGATTTTATTGGTAAAACGCATCGCGAACCGTGTCAGGCAGCAATATTTACCTTAAATTTATGGTCAGGCCTGATAAATCGCTTAACTGATGCAGTAATACGCCATTAATCGCCAGCAAGAACATAACTTTAACATTACGTTAACTTATAAAAGTGGTATTGATTATCAATTTTGCTGGTCAAGCGGCTGTTTTTTCAACATATCAGAAATTGTTATATTATTGTGACGCACGTTTCGGGCGGTAAGCAAAAAATGACGCAGACAGTGACTCCTTTTAAATGCAATAATCGAGCGTTATCAGTCAACAACAATACCAGTACATGGTTTGCGCAAGGCAAAGGATTATTTTTATGAAGCTTAAGAACTCACTCCTGGCGTCTGCTCTCCTGGCTACGACAGCGTTGTCAGCCCATGCAGCGACCGAGCTGACTCCGGAGCAGGCGGCGGCGCTAAAACCCTACGATCGCGTAGTGATCACGGGCCGTTTTAATGCCATCGGCGATGCGGTAAAAGCCATGTCCCGTAAAGCGGACAAAGATGGCGCGGCCTCATTTTATGTTGTCGACACTTCTGATTATGGCAACAGCGGCAACTGGCGCGTAACGGCAGACTTGTATAAAGACAATGCCCCGCAGGCGGATGCCCCGAAAAATCGCGTCATCAATGGCGTCATGGAGTTACCAAAGGATCAGGCCGTCGAACTTGAGCCTTTTGATACCGTGACCGTGCAGGGCTTTTATCGCAGTCAGCCGGAAGTGAATGATGCGATCACCAAAGCGGCGAAAGCCAAAGGTGCCGCCTCCTTCTTTATCGTCCGTCAGGTTGATGCCAACCAGGGCGGTAACCAGCGTATTACTGCCTATATCTATAAAGCCGATGCCAGAAAACGCGTTCTGCAGAGCCCGGATGCGATCCCGGCCGACTCTGAAGCCGGTCGCGCGGCGCTGGCTGAAGGCGGCACCGCTGCGAAAAATGTTGAAATCCCAGGCGTTGCCACCACGGCAGCCGTCGGTTCCGGTACCGGCGTAGGTCGTTTCTTCGAAACCCAGTCATCAAAAGGTGGACGTTACACCGTCACGCTGCCGGATGGCACCAAAGTCGAAGAAGTGAACAAGATTACCGCGGCCCAGATGGCGCCGTTTGACAGCATCAAGTTCACCGGCAATTACGGCAACATGACCGAGATTTCTTACCAGACCGCCAAGCGCGCGGCGAAGAAAGGGGCGAAGTACTACCACATTACCCGCCAGTGGCAGGAACGTGGCGGTAACATCACCATCAGCGCAGACCTGTATAAATAATCGTATCGGCACTGTGTAAAAAGGCGGCAATATGCCGCCTTTTTGTTTTTTTTCATCCGCCACCATTGCATGCGCACAAGACACTCCGTAAAATCCCGCGCCTTAGCGTAATCCTCCATTTTTATGCGATTTCGCCAAATAAATATTCTTGATTCACTGCCGTCACCTCGGGAATACAATGGAAAAGAAACTGGGCCTCAGCGCCTTGACCGCACTGGTACTGAGCTCAATGCTGGGCGCAGGGGTGTTCAGCTTGCCGCAAAACATGGCGGCCGTCGCCAGCCCGTCGGCGCTGCTGATTGGCTGGGCAATCACCGGCGTGGGGATTTTATTCCTCGCCTTCGCCATGCTGCTGTTGACCCGCATTCGCGCCGATCTTGACGGCGGTATCTTCACCTATGCCCGCGAAGGTTTCGGTGAACTCGTCGGTTTTTGCTCCGCCTGGGGCTACTGGCTGTGCGCGGTGATCGCCAACGTCTCGTATCTGGTGATTGTTTTTGCCGCGCTCAGCTTCTTTACCGATACTCCGGACGCCATTATTTTCGGCAACGGGAATACCTGGCAGGCGATCGTGGGCGCGTCGGTCCTGCTGTGGGTGGTGCACTTTCTGGTCCTGCGCGGCGTCCAGACCGCCGCAGGCATTAACCTGATCGCCACCCTGGCCAAGCTGATCCCACTCGGTGCATTTATCATCCTCGCCGTCATCGCCTTTCGTCTGGAGACGTTCCGCCTTGATTTTAGCGGTCTGGCGCTCGGCGTACCGGTCTGGGAGCAGGTGAAGAACACCATGCTGATCACCCTATGGGTGTTTATCGGCGTGGAAGGTGCGGTCGTGGTTTCCGCGCGGGCGCGTAATAAACAGGATGTCGGCCGCGCTACGCTGCTGGCGGTCCTTTCCGCACTGGTGGTTTATCTGCTGGTGACCCTGCTCTCTTTAGGCGTGGTCGCCCGTCCGGAACTGGCCGAAATGCGTAATCCGTCGATGGCCGGCCTGATGGTGAAAATGATGGGCTCATGGGGCGAAGTAGTGATCGCTGCCGGGCTGATTATTTCCGTGTGCGGCGCCTATCTGAGCTGGACCATTATGGCGGCAGAAGTTCCCTGGCTGGCCGCGACGCATAAAGCATTTCCGCGCCGCTTCGCCCGGCAGAATAAAAACAACGCCCCGTCGGCCTCGCTGTGGCTAACCAATATCAGTGTTCAGCTGTCGCTGGTGCTCATCTGGCTGACAAAGTCTGATTACAATACGTTATTGACCATCGCGTCCGAGATGATTCTGGTGCCCTATTTCCTCGTGGGCGCCTTCCTGCTGAAGATTGCTGTACGCCCGCTGCATAAGGCGGTGGGTGTCGGTGCATGTATTTATGGCTTATGGTTATTATATGCATCCGGCCCTGTGCATTTATTGTTGTCAGTGGTACTTTACGCTCCGGGTCTTCTGGTTTTCCTGTACGCTCGCCGTACGCACCAGCACGATCGCATGCTCAAACGCCGTGAATTAGCCTTAATTGGTTTTTTGCTGGTTGCCGCTGTACCGGCAACGTGGATGCTGGTGGGGTAAGCGGTCGCCCTGCTGCTGAACTCAAAGGAGATACCCATGACTGTCCGACAGCCTCGCCCGATTCTCATCACCGGTGGAGGCCGCCGCATCGGCCTTGCGCTGGCGCACCATTTTCTGGATCAGCAGCAGCCGGTTATCGTCAGCTATCGCACGCACTACCCGGCCATTGACGCACTGCGCGACGCCGGAGCTATCTGTCTTACCGCCGATTTTAGTACCGATGAGCAGATACTGGCCTTCGCCGAAGCGGTAAAACACCACGCCGCCGGCGGCCTGCGCGCCATCGTCCATAACGCCAGCGACTGGATGGCTGAAAAGCCGGGCATTCCACTCACCACGGTGCTGGCCAGCATGATGCAGATCCACGTTCATGCCCCCTATTTGCTCAACCATGCGCTGGAAACGCTCCTGCGCGGGCACGGGCACGCCGCCAGCGACATTATTCATATCACTGACTATGTCGTTGAACGCGGCAGCGATAAACATATTGCCTACGCGGCCAGTAAAGCGGCACTGGATAATATGACCCGCTCGTTTGCCCGCAAGCTGGCGCCGGAGATTAAGGTCAACGCCGTTGCCCCTTCGCTGATCATGTTTAATGAGGGCGACGACGCCGAATATCGCCAGCAGGCGCTGGATAAATCGCTCATGAAAAGCGTGGCGGGCGAAAAAGAGATCATCGACCTGCTCGATTATCTGTTCGCCAGCCGGTTCGTTACGGGCCGCTCTTTTGCCGTGGATGGCGGCAGACACCTGCGTTAGTGGAAGCGGCTCCAGCCGAGGATCAGCAGCCAGGCACACAGCCCCCAGCACCCGACTGCGCCCGCCAACGCCAACGGCAGGCGCATCATCCCGGTGAAGTACCAGAGCGACAGCAGATAGACGAAATAGGGAATGATTGACCACATCCCAAAGACGATCGTGGTCCGCAGCGCCTCAAGCCCGCGTTCGCTGGCCACAATATAATGCGCAATCAGGGCAAAGGTCGGAAATAACGGAATTAAACCAGCAATATAATAATTTTTGCTTTTCGACAGTACGCCAATCAATATCACCACCAGCGCACCGATCAGCCCTTTAATCAACAACCCCATTCCTTTAGCCTTAACATTTAAACAACAGTTGATGTAGCATAACGGAAGTATCTCTCTTCACAATATTATTCGAATCGCCCCACCGCGGCGCAAGAGCGAATGCCCCGAAGCATAGATAACCGGCTGACCGCTCCGCGCGCGAAGCAAACGTCGGGGTCGCTTGAAGGATGAGGTCTTTTTTATAAAAGAGTAATGGCAGGTAGTCTGGTGGCGGTGTATGTTAATTCTTTTTCCAGTACAAGTAAGATATGAATAAGATCGTTTTTGTTGAGGATGATCCGGAAGTGGGCGCTCTGATTGCCGCTTATCTCGGAAAGCACGATATGGACGTAGTGGTTGAACCACGAGGTGACCGGGCAGAAGAGGTTATCGCGCGGGAAAAACCCGATCTGGTGTTGTTGGATATCATGCTGCCAGGCAAAGACGGCATGACTCTGTGCCGCGATCTGCGCGGCCAGTGGCAAGGTCCGATTGTGTTGCTCACCTCGCTCGACAGCGATATGAACCATATTTTGTCCCTGGAAATGGGCGCCAGCGATTACATTCTGAAGACCACGCCGCCTGCCGTATTGCTGGCACGTCTGCGCCTGCATTTACGCCAGCACGTCGCCTCCCCCGTGACCAATGCTCCGGCATCGCTCACCCCGCATAAATCGATTGCATTCGGTTCACTGCTCATCGACCCGGTTAATCGTCAGGTATTGCTCGGTGGCGAAAGCGTGGCCCTCTCAACGGCGGATTTTGAGCTGTTATGGGAACTGGCCACCCACGCCGGACAGATTATGGATCGTGATGCGTTGCTGAAAAATCTGCGCGGCGTCAGTTACGATGGGATGGATCGCAGCGTGGATGTGGCAATTTCGCGCCTGCGGAAAAAACTGCTCGACAGCGCGACCGAGCCCTATCGCATCAAGACGGTGCGCAATAAAGGGTATCTGTTCGCTCCTCACGCCTGGGACAATTAATCTTCCCCCGCCGTAGAACGCGACAAAAAACCGCCGGCGGGTTAATGCGGTCACTTAAAGGTGACCCGCATTTTTGGCCTGGCGGCCAGTCCTGGATGCACACCGGCATTCTCGCCCGTTTTCCCGACGCGCCTTAGCCTCCGCGCCGTCCTCCCGTGGCCGTCACATTGCGATATCATCGCCGAAGGTTTTTCAGCGGAGAATGGCAGCGTGGAATAACAGGACATGCCGCTGGGGGACTTGCGCGGCTGAAAATCGCTTAGGTGCAGGCGGCAGGCCGGGGCAGCCAGCTCACCGGTCCCCGCTGCGGCGCATCAAGGGCCAATATCGGCCTTACTCTGGCGCCCTGCTTTTCATTAGTCAATCTCTCCCGGCGGAGGATCGTTTTCCCGGTAGGCAATACGGTAACCCTGGCCCGCCTTGAGCACGTTGGCAAAACCCGAACGGTCTAAATGCATTCCTGCAACCAACAGTTTTTCACTTGCCGCCTGCGCGAGGATTTTTTTACGTGTCTCTTCAGCCTGAAGGGGGTCACAGTCAAACACAATGGAAACGTCCGGGCGTGCTGACTGGATATGCGGAAAATGGACGATGTCTCCCCAGATCAATAAGCATTGTTCCCCGGAAGTGATACGGAATCCGGTATGCCCTGGCGTATGTCCTGGCAGCCATACCGGGAGAATACCCTCAGTTATCGCCCCCTCGTCAAGCAGGCGCAGCTGCCGGGCGTACACGTCTAACGTCCTGCGGGCGAGGTTAAAATTTCGCTTCCCGCGCTCATTCGCTACTTTAAATCGTTCATCATCCTGCCAGTATTGTGCCTCAAGCGGGTGAAGATGAAGTTCGGCCTGTTTAAAAACAGGTAGCCCTCCGGCATCTAAAAGCCCCCCAATATGGTCAGGATGGCCGTGCGTCAGCAACACGGTATCGACATCATCGGGGCTGATACCTGCAGCGCCAAGATTATCTATGAGTTGCCCGCCTACGTTATTCAGCCCCCCGGCACCGGCATCGACCAGGAGGGTTCGCCCGCGCCCCTGGATAAGATAGCCGTTGATATGGATATTGCCGGGTTCAGCGATCCGGGCGCGGTGTTGAATCACCGTTGCTTCTGCTGTTTCAATGCCTGACAGCCAATCCAGACTGGCGGACATCGTGCCATCGCTCAGCGCGGTCACCACAAAATCCCCAATCCGACGGGTTGAAAAAGAGTGATGGTTCATCGTTACCTCTGGTTAATTGCGCGCAAACAGGTGTGATGCAGCGGAGCCAAAACAGCGAATACGCGCTGTAAGGCCCGAAGCTTGTCGAATGGCTAGTTCTAACTCGCGCATGAACTCCTCCATGACTTCTGACGTACGCACGTTTGTCAGACGATAAAAAAGCTCGGCATATACCGGATGTCCGCATCCGGGTTTTACATCGACATAGATGATATGCACATTTTCCGACTCCGCAGCGAGAATGCCTGTGCAGAGCGCACTGCAGATACGCGTTAAATCGCGGAGGTCACTAAACCTGGCAGCATGTTCCTGAGAAAGATAAAACGTCAGATTCGGCATGTTGATAAACTCGCCTCCCTTCAGGCTTGAGCAGGATTCGTCAACTGCGCTGTCAGCGGCGCATAGAAGTTTACGCCGGGCAGGTCAGCTAACTGCGCGGCAGTTTCCCGCGTCACCACCCAGGCAATGCGTCGGGCGGGCATTTTATCTAATCCTGACGCCTGCATTTGCAGTGCCGGGTACCCCAGCCCCTCAATAAAGCTCAATGGCTGGGTGCTGAGCAGCAGGATTTCATCACTGGCTACCGCAGGTGCCGTGCCGTCACACTCATACAAATTACGCTGCCAGTCGGTGATGTGATTTTGCCAGCGTGAAAAATGACCGCCCCCTTTCAGCTTGTACTCCTCGCTGGTAAGTACCTCTGCATACTTCACCGTATGAATGGCGAGATACCGGGAGCCGCCTGGTTTCAGGGCCTTAAAACGCTGGGAAGAGCTAAACCCGGCGACCGAAATCAGCGCGGGCAGCTTTTGCTGGCTGTAAAACGTATTCCACTCCTGCTCACTTTCAGGGTCGGTATAGTTACACTCCACGGTATAGAGCATCGATTCACCTCTGCATGAATAAAACGCAGGGCCCGAATGGCCTTGCTTAATGACTTTTGATCATGCTATATGCTGTTAACTCGGCGATGAATCGATATTAATTCAAGTATTAGTGACATTATGTCACTAACAATTCACACTTCCGTCGAATAAGGCAATTCTAATGCGCAGAAAAATTCCCAGCAGCGCTTCACTTCAGGCGTTTGAGGCCGCTGCCAGGCACGGTAATTTTGCCCGTGCCGCCGCGGAGCTATCGCTGACCGAAGGCGCCATCAGTAGACAGATTGCCCGCCTGGAGGCTCTGCTCGAGTGCAGACTATTTGACCGTACGGGAACCCGAGTAAAGCTTAATCCAGTGGGTTCACACTATGCCCATCACGTACGGGAAATACTCGAACGGTTAGAACGGGATACTCAGTATGTGATGGGCATGCCCGAAGGCAGCAGAAGCCTGGAAATTGCTGTTCTGCCGACGTTTTGCAGCCGCTGGCTGATTCCCCGGCTCAGCGGCTTTCAGTCTTTATATCCGGACATCACGTTGAATATCGCGGCGAGAACCGACCCTTTCATTATCACCGGGAGCGGATTTGACGCGGCGATTCATTTCGAGCATCCCGCATGGGCGGGTATGCGCACGCAGGTTCTGTTTGAAGAGAAGCTGGTGCCGGTTTGTCGTCCCGACCTGTTAAGCGATAAGGATATCGTTGAACAGTTGAATACACTGCCCCGCATTCACCGGCGGCAGAACCCAGAAGCCTGGCTGCATTATGCCGGGCAAAGTGGGATAGTCCTTGATAACCCGGCACAGGGAGTCCGCTATGACCTTCATGAAATGGCGATAGCAGCCGTACTGGCGGGACAAGGTGTGGCCATGGTGCCACGCATATACGTCGAAAAAGAGCTAAACCAGGGATTGCTGGTTGCGCCCTGGCCGGACTCAGAGCAACTGAGCAAGACATTTTGTTTGGTAAAACCGGTGGAAACAGGAATTAATGAACCCGCCCTGCAAGATTTTGAGCGCTGGTTACGGGCAGAACCGATGCTCGTGACATAGCGGTTGTCTGCTTTCTGTCAAAAGCGGAAAATAAAACATGATAAGAATCAGCTGCAGTTTAATATTTATAATCCATAAAAGAGCTGTATATGATTAAATATATTGTTTCATTTTCAGTTATGATTATCCTGATCATTATTTTTTTGTTCAGTCGGTTATCTGATTTCGAGCTTGCCGGATACGGGCAGCTGCGCACCCTCTCTTTTACACATCATCAGGATCTCCTCACGGGTACATTAATTCTGCCGCCAGATAAGGTATATCCTCCGTTCGTGCTTTTAATTCATGGCGACGGGCCTCAGGATCGCTGGTCAGACGGCGGATATATTCCTCTGGTTAACTTCCTTGTGTCACAGGGAATGGCTGTTTTTTCATGGGATAAACCGGGCGTTGGTGAAAGCACCGGAAACTGGTTGGCGCAGACGATGTCAGATCGCGCCAAGGAGGCCGTTCTGGCATTACAAAAATTAAGAGAGCAACCAGAACTGAAAGAAAGTCGCGGAGGTTATCTTGGTTTCTCACAAGCTGGTTGGGTCGTACCCCAGGCAAGCCAATTAACAACAACTGACTTTATTGTGCTAATAGGTCCTGCGATAAACTGGCGGAATCAGAGCATTTACTATACCGAGCAACGGCTTAAAGCCGAGGGTCGCTCCATGTCTGCTATTCTGGATGCTAAACAACATGAAGCCGCGGATTTTGACAGGCAGTTTACAGAAGAAGCGGCTAATCGCCCCTGCAACACCCAATGTACGCGACAGGACTTCGAGCGCAGGAATTCCCGGGCTGATGCGACGAAAGAGATTTCAGGTATAGATACTCCGGTATTGATTCTCATGGGAAAAGATGACCGGAATGTAGACCCTGATGAAACAGTCGCAGTCTGGCGTAAAGCACTACCGGTGGGTACAGCGCGTTGTATCAGGCAGTTGCCGGGGGCAACTCACGGGCTTTTACGCAGCGAATGGTTTGATTACCAACTAGCCTCTCAGTGGCCTTTGTGGAAACAGGGATTGTTTCTGCTGTCCGGGCAACACGCCTATTCGCCCGGGGCACTTAATACTGTCTCATCATGGATCCTTAAGCAGCAATGTGGAAACTGAACTGCATTCTTATTACCTGCCGAAAGCCAAGCAGGGAGTCACAAAAAAAAGCCCCCTGTTGCATAAAAACCGGTGCGTTCATCAAGTCGTGGTGTACCGTTAGAGTTAACCTGACCAGCCATTGTGGATAGCTGTTTTTGTTCAGGAGACACGTCTTTCGCTCCTGGCCGTTATCAGTACTAAAATCGCGACAGGAAGCCACTGTACGTAGGGCGAGTATTCGTCGCCGTGCCAATTAACTGCGTCATACTTACGCATGCCAGGTGTTGTCAGCCGGTGCGAACCCTGCTTTTATAGCGAATCAAGTCGGGCATTTATCCACGCAAAAATGCTTTTCACGTATATTCTGCCGGGATAAATGCCCTTGCTAACGATCGGGTTCGTTGAGGAATCAGCGCTCTGGTGGTTATACCAATGCTCCATCGTGCCCATGAAGGTAAAAGACAGGTAGTTAACTTTTTTGATTTTTAGGTGAGATTTAATGAAAAAGCTGTTTGTGCAGTTTTACCTTCTGCTGTTCGTCTGCTTCCTGGTGATGACCATGCTGGTGGGGCTGGTGTATAAATTCACCGCCGAACGTGCGGGCCGGCAGTCGCTGGACGATCTGATGAAAAGCTCGTTGTATCTGATGCGCAGCGAGCTGCGGGAAATCCCACCGCGCGACTGGAGCAAAACGCTAAAGGAGCTGGATCTTAATCTGTCGTTCGATCTGCATATTGAGCCGCTGAGCAAATTTAAGCTGTCGGAAAACTCCATGCAGCATCTGCGCGCCGGGGATATTGTCGCCCTCGATGATGAATACACCTTTATTCAACGCATTCCGCGAAGCCACTATGTTCTGTCGGTGGGCCCCGTCCCCTATCTCTACTTCCTCCACGAGATGCGTTTGCTGGATGTTGCCTTAATGGCTTTCATCGCCATTTCGCTGGCCTTTCCGGTGTTCATCTGGATGCGCCCCCACTGGCAGGATATGTTGCGTCTTGAGACCGCAGCGCAACGCTTTGGCGAGGGGCATTTCACTGAACGCATTCATTTCGACAGTATGTCCAGCTTCGAGCGTCTGGGCGTGGCCTTTAACCAGATGGCCGACAATATCAACGCGCTAATCGCCAGCAAGAAGCTGCTGATCGACGGCATTGCCCACGAACTGCGTACTCCGCTGGTGCGTCTGCGCTATCGCCTTGAGATGAGTGAAAACCTGACCGAAGCGGAATCCCAGGCGCTGAACCGCGATATTGGGCAGCTGGAAGCCTTAATCGAGGAGCTGTTGACCTACGCCCGTCTGGACCGACCGCAGAACGAACTACACCTGACGACGCCTGATTTTCCCGCCTGGATAGCGGCGCACGTTGAAGAGATTCAGATGGTGAATCCCCAACGCGATGTGACGTTACATAAGGTGGTCGCCGGGGATTACGGCGCGCTTGATATGCGTCTGATGGAACGGGTGCTGGACAATCTCGTCAACAACGCTTTGCGCTACAGCAATCAGCGAATTCAGGTCAGCCTCACGCTACAGGGTTCGCGCGCAACTTTACAGGTTGAAGATGACGGTCCGGGCATCGACCCAGAGGAGCGCGAGCGGGTGTTTGAGCCCTTTGTCCGTCTCGATCCTAGCCGTGACAGGGCCACCGGCGGCTGCGGGCTTGGGCTGGCGATCGTCCACAGTATCGCCCAGGCCATGTCCGGCGAGGTGAGCTGCGGCGCCAGCTCTCTGGGCGGCGCTCGCTTTTGTTTTAGCTGGCCAATCTATCACCAGCTGCCCAATTTGAGCGCTCTTTGAGTACTGCCTGACCCTCTTGCGCAGGTGCTTCGGCCTGCGTATAGTTAAAAACCAAACAGTATGTTGTAACTAAGGTGGGCGCTATGGCCAGCTACGATCTCGTTGAACGTCTGAATGACACCTTTCGCCAGCTGGAACGCGAGCTGCAGATGCTCCAGCAACGCCTGCGCGCCTGTCGACTGCTGGCCGCCCGGGTGTTTGAACTGCCGGCCGTCAGTAAAGAGACGGAACACGATCCGCTGGAGACTATTCAGGTGGTTCAGCACACCGGTCAACCGGCGCTGGAGATGGCGCTGAAACACTACAGCCATCTGTTCATTCAACAGCAATCAGAAAGCCGTAGCAGTAAGGCTGCGGTCCGCCTCCCCGGCGCCATCTGCCTGCAAACCGATGGCGAGGAACAGGCGGCGTTACTGCAGAGCATTTCTCGCATTAACGCGCTGAAAGCCGCTTTCGAAAAGATTGTCACCGTTGATTCCGGCCTGCCCGCCGCGGCACGTTTTGAATGGGTGCACCGTCATCTGCCGGGGCTTATCACCCTCAGCGCCTACCGTACCTTGACGGTGCTATGCGACCCAAGCACCCTTCGCTTCGGTTGGGCTAATAAGCACGTGATTAAAAATCTCACCCGTGATGAGGTGCTGCAGCAGCTGGAAAAAAGTCTGCAATCGCCGCGCGCGGTGCCGCCCTGGACGCGTGAACAGTGGCAAAGCAAACTGGAGCGAGAATATCAGGATGTCGCCGCTCTGCCGCAGCGGGCAAAACTTAAGATCAAGCGGCCGGTGAAGGTCCAGCCTATTGCACGCGTCTGGTACGCCGGTGAACAGAAACAGGTGCAGTACGCCTGCCCGGGCCCGCTTATCACGCTGATATCCGGCACTCAGGGGGTGAGCGTGCCGGATATCGGCGAGTTACTGAACTACGATGCGGATAATGTGCAGTATCGCTATAAGCCGCAGGCGCAGTCGCTCAGGTTACTTATCCCGCGACTGCATCTGTGGCTGGCTAACGAGTAGCCATGCTGCCCACCATCTCTTCCGGGCGCACCCAGCTGTCAAATTCGGCCTCCGTCAGATAGCCCAGCGCTAACGCGGAGGCTTTGAGCGTCAGCCCCTCTTTATGCGCCTTTTTGGCAATCTCCGCCGCTTTGTCATAGCCAATATGGGTATTCAGCGCCGTGACCAGCATCAGTGACTCATTGAGCAACTGAGCGATCCGTTCACGGTTCGGTTCGATGCCGGTCGCACAGTGTTCATTAAAACTCTCCATCCCATCCGCCAGCAGACGCACCGATTGCAGGAAGTTATGAATTACCATCGGACGATATACGTTCAGTTCGAAGTTACCGGACGCCCCGCCGATATTGACCGCCACATCATTCCCCATAACCTGACAGCACAGCATCGTCAGCGCTTCGCACTGCGTCGGGTTAACCTTGCCGGGCATGATGGATGAGCCGGGTTCATTTTCCGGAATCGCGATTTCGCCAATCCCGCAACGCGGGCCGGAAGCCAGCCAGCGTACATCGTTGGCAATCTTCATCAACGAAGCCGCCAGCCCCTTCAGCGCCCCGTGGGCATGAACCAGCGCATCGCAGGTCGCGAGGGCTTCAAATTTATTCGGCGCAGTGACGAACGGCTGGCCGCTGAGGGTCGCCAGTTCTTCCGCTACGCGAACGGCATATTGCGGATGGGTATTCAGACCGGTACCAACGGCGGTACCGCCCAACGCCAGCTCGCTCAGGTGCGGCAGGCTCAGCTCCAGATGGCGGAGATTGTGTTCCAGCATCGCCACCCAACCTGAGAACTCCTGCCCCAGCGTTAACGGCGTCGCATCCTGCAGGTGCGTGCGGCCAATCTTAACGATGTCGTTGAAGGCCGCAGCTTTATCACTCAGCGTCTGTTTCAGCACCGTGAGCCGGGGGATGAGCGCTTCGCGCAGCGCGATAATCGCCGCGACATGCATCGCGGTTGGAAAGACATCGTTGGAACTCTGGCTCTTGTTAACGTCATCGTTAGGATGAACTTTGCGCTCCATGCCACGCGCGCCGCCCAGCAGCTCACTGGCGCGGTTGGCCAACACTTCGTTCATGTTCATGTTGCTTTGCGTGCCGGAACCGGTCTGCCAGATGGCCAGCGGAAATTCATCGGGATGATTGCCGGCCAGAACTTCATCTGCGGCTTGAATAATCGCTCCGGCCTTCTCTGCGGTCAGTAATCCCAAATCCTGGTTAACTTTCGCCGCCGCCCGTTTGGTCAGCGCCAGCGCATAAATCAGTTCGCCCGGCATTTTTTCCGTCGAGATGCGGAAATGTTCCAGCGAACGCTGGGTCTGCGCGCCCCATAGCTTATCGGCAGGCACCTCGATAGCGCCCATTGAGTCTCTTTCACTGCGATGCGTTGTCATTACTTTCTCCTTGAATACAAAGTACGTAATTACGACAAAGCTCACCTGCTATAAAGGGTTAAGTATTGGTCAAATTTTTAAGATTATGTTGCTCGTTCGTGCCGCTAAACGACATAAAAAAACCGCCCCGGAGGGCGGCTTAGATTATTTCACACAGCGTGTGCACTGCGAGGTCTGAATCTGCTGGAAGAAATCGTTGCCTTTGTCATCCACCAGGATGAAGGCCGGGAAATCTTCCACTTCGATTTTCCAGATAGCTTCCATCCCCAGTTCCGGATACGCCACGCACTCCAGGCTGCGGATACTCTGCTGCGCCAGCACCGCCGCCGGGCCGCCAATGCTGCCGAGATAGAATCCGCCGTGTTTGTGACAGGCGTCGGTCACCTGCTGGCTGCGGTTGCCTTTTGCCAGCATCACCATGCTGGCGCCGTGGGACTGCAGCAGATCAACATAGGAGTCCATGCGCCCCGCGGTGGTTGGGCCGAGCGAACCTGAGGCATAGCCATCGGGCGTTTTCGCCGGACCGGCGTAGTAGATCGGATGATCTTTCACGTACTGCGGCAGCGCTTCGCCGTTATCCAGCAGCTCTTTCAGCTTCGCGTGGGCGATATCGCGCGCCACGATGATGGTACCGCTGAGCGACAGCCGGGTCGATACCGGGTACTGCGACAGCAGTGCCAGAATCTCGCTCATCGGCTGATTGAGATTAACCTTCACCGCTTCACCTTCACCGGCCTGACGCAGCGACTCCGGAATGTATTTACCCGGATTGCTTTCCAGCTTCTCAATCCAGATACCGTGGCGGTTGATTTTGGCCTTGATATTGCGGTCAGCGGAGCAGGAGACGCCCATGCCGACCGGACAGGAGGCTCCGTGGCGCGGCAGACGCACTACGCGGATATCGTGGGCGAAGTATTTGCCGCCGAACTGGGCGCCGAGGCCGAGATTTTGCGCTTCCAGCAGCAGCTCTTGCTCCAGCTGAATATCGCGGAACGCCTGGCCGTGTTCGTTACCTTCAGTCGGCAGACCATCATAATATTTGGTCGATGCCAGCTTCACGGTTTTCAGCGTCGATTCCGCCGAGGTGCCGCCAATCACGAAAGCGATATGGTACGGCGGACAGGCCGCGGTGCCGAGGGTGCGCATCTTCTCAACCAGGTAGCTTTTCAGCTTCGCCGGGGTAATCAGCGCTTTGGTTTCCTGATACAGATAGGTCTTGTTGGCCGAACCGCCGCCCTTGGCGATACAGAGGAATTTGTATTCGTCGCCGTCGGTGGCATACAGGTCGATCTGCGCCGGCAGGTTAGTCCCGGTGTTGACCTCTTTATACATATCCAGGGCCGCGTTCTGCGAGTAGCGCAGGTTATCCTGGATATAGGTGTTATACACCCCCTGCGCCAGCGCCGCTTCATCGCCGCCGCCGGTCCAGACGCGCTGGCCCTTTTTACCGGTGATGATTGCGGTACCGGTATCCTGGCAGGTCGGCAAAATGCCTTTGGCCGCGATATCGGAGTTGCGCAGGAACTGCAGGGCGACGTATTTGTCGTTTTCGCTGGCTTCCGGGTCGTTAAGGATATCGGCGACCTGCTGCTGGTGCGCCGGGCGCAACATGAAGGAAGCATCGTGGAAAGCGTGTTGTGCCAGAAGGGTCAGCGCCTGAGGTTCAACCTTCAGGACTTCCTGGCCGGCGAATTCGGCGACAGAGACGTAGTCACGACTGAGGAGATAATACTCGGTGTCATCCTTTTTAAGGGGAAAAGGATCCTGATAAACAAACGGTTTATTCGACATTGTGCTCTCACTTACTGCTGGGCTGATTATATTTCAGGCAGACACTCCATTTGCCTGTAGAAAAGCGAGTCGATCAATTTTACACAAAATTTTAACAAAAACTGAGACAGGGACGACTTTTTCTTTCAGCAGTTGCTTCTCGGCGGTTTGCTGGTTTAATAGAGCGATTATTATCATGTGGAAACAGGGATTGAGAATGCAAAAGCTCATTAACTCAGTGCAGAACTATGCCTGGGGAAGTCACACCGCATTAACGGAACTTTATGGTATCGCCAACCCGGACGACCTGCCAATGGCAGAGCTGTGGATGGGCGCGCATCCGAAGAGCAGTTCGCAGGTTCTCGACGCTGACGGTCGCCCGCACGCGCTGCGCCAGATCATTGACGGCGACAAGTCCGCCCTGCTCGGCGACAAGGTTGCACAGCGTTTCGGCGAACTGCCGTTCCTGTTTAAAGTGCTCTGCGCCGCCCAGCCGCTCTCCATTCAGGTTCATCCGAACAAGCAGGCTTCAGAAATTGGCTTTGCCAAAGAGAACGCCGCCGGCATTCCGCTGGATGCCGCTGAACGTAATTATAAAGATCCTAACCACAAGCCGGAGCTGGTCTTTGCGCTGACGCCATTCCTGGCGATGAACGCGTTCCGCGAATTTAACGAGATTGCCGCCCTGCTGCAGCCGGTTGCCAGCGCGCACCCGGCCATCGGCGAATTCCTCAGTCACCCGGATGCTGAACATTTAAGCCAGCTGTTCGCCGGCCTGCTCAATATGCAAGGCGAAGAAAAAGCGCAGGCTCTGCGCGTGCTGCAAGCGGCGCTGGATAACCAACAGGGCGAACCGTGGCAGACCATCCGCCTGATCGCCGAATTCTATCCCGACGACAGCGGCCTGTTCTCTCCGCTGCTGCTTAACGTGGTGAAGCTGAATCCAGGCGAAGCGATGTTCCTGTTCGCCGAAACACCGCACGCCTACCTGCAGGGCGTGGCGCTGGAGGTGATGGCCAACTCGGATAACGTGCTGCGTGCCGGCCTGACGCCAAAGTACATTGATATTCCTGAGCTGGTTGCCAACGTGAAGTTCGTTGCCAAGCCGGCAGGCGAGCTGCTGACTCAGCCGGTGAAACAGGCCGCGGAGCTGGATTTCCCGATTCCGGTCGATGATTTCGCCTTCTCCCTGCACGATCTCTCGGCACAGGAATCCACCCTCGACCAGCAGAGCGCGGCTATCATCTTCTGCGTAGAAGGCGAAGCGGTTCTGCGTAAAGGTGAACAGCGTCTGACCCTGAAAGCCGGTGAGTCGGCCTTTATTGGCTGTAACGAGTCGCCGGTCGCGGTCAGCGGCAGCGGTCGTCTGGCGCGCGTCTTTAATAAGCTCAAGTAAGTTACTGAACTTTTTAGTCGCGCTTGCTAGACTTTCCCTCATCATGACAACATGACCAGGCGGCTCGATCCGCCTGGTTTTATTTATGGACAAATGCTATGAAGAAATCGCTGGTCGCAGCAGGAATTATCGTGGCGCTGGGCGTCATCTGGACAGGCGGCGCCTGGTACACAGGGAAACAGCTGGAAAGCCACCTCGCCGAGGTAGTGCAACAGGCTAATGCGCAGCTACAGAGCAGCGCGCCGGAAGCGGGCGTCGAGCTGTCATGGCAAAACTATCAGCGCGGCGTATTCAGTAGCCACCTGCAGCTGGTAGTGAAGCCGGTTGCCGGTAAAGAGAACAGCTGGCTGGCGGCCGGGCAGTCGCTGGTGTTTGATGAAGTGGTCGATCACGGCCCCTTCCCGGCGGCAGCGCTGAAATCCGGCCAGCTTGCCCCGGCGATGGCGTCCGTCAGAACCACGCTGGTCAATAACGATGCCAGCAAAGGGCTGTTTGATATCGCCAAAGGCGAGTCACCGTTTACCATCAATACCCGGATTGCCTACAGCGGCGACAGCCGGTCGGCTATCGCCCTGAGACCACTGGACTACGCGAAAGGCGATGAGAAAGTCACCTTCAGCGGCGGTCAGTTCCAGCTCGATGCGGATGCGGAAGGCAAATCGGTGAGTCTGAGCGGCGAAGCGAGCAGCGGTCAGATCAACGCGCTGAATGAATACAACCAGAAAGTTCAGTTGAACTTCAATAACCTGAAAACCGACGGCGCCACCGAGATGACCAGCTTCAATGAGCGCATCGGTAAGCAGAAAATCTCCCTGGAGAAGCTGTCGATTGGCGTTGAAGGGAAAGAGCTGGCCCTGCTGGAAGGCATGAACATCGATGGCCAGTCTTCGCTGACTGAAGACGGTAAAGGGATTAACAGCCAGCTGGATTACACCGTCAACAGCCTGAAGCTGCAAAACCAGGATATCGGCAGCGGTAAACTGACCGTCAAGCTGGCGAATCTTGACGGCCAGGCCTGGCATCAGTTCAGCCAGCAGTACAATGCCGAAGCGCAGGCGCTGATGGCGAACCCGCAGCTGGCGCAGAATCCTGAGCTGTACCAGCAGGCGCTGACGGAAACCTTCTTTAAAGCGCTACCGATTTTACTGAAGGGTAACCCGTCGCTGACTATCGCCCCGCTGAGCTGGCGCAACGCCAAAGGGGAAAGCACCTTTAATATGTCTGTTCTACTGAAAGACCCGGCGCTGACCACCGCTGAACCGCAAACGCTGGCGGATGAAGTGGATCGCAGCGTCAAGTCGCTCGACAGCAAGCTGGTCATTCCGGTCGATATGGCCACCGCATTTATGACTCAGGTTGCCGGCCTCGAAGGCTACCAGCCGGAAGATGCGGCTAAACTGGCAGACCAGCAGGTGAAAGGTCTTGCCGCCATGGGCCAGATGTTCCGCATTACCGCGATGGAAGACAACGCGATCACCTCCAGTCTGCAATACGCCGAAGGTCAGGTCACCCTGAACGGGCAGAAAATGCCGCTGGATGAGTTCGCCGGAATGTTTGGCTTTACTCTGCCGGCAGCCCCTGGCGCCGAACCGCAGGAAACCCTGCCAGAAGAAGTGGCGCCGCCGGTCGCGCCGCAGCAGTAATCTCGCGATTAGCCCCTTTCGAGGGGCTCAGTTTAGCGGTCAGTGCCCGGCGGCGCTTCGCTTGCGCGGGCCTACCGGAAACGTGGCAACCGCTACAATCACGCAGGCCCGGTAAGGCGTAACTGCCACCGGGCCAGAATGCGGGAACCATAGTTTACATCTGAGCCCTTTCGAGGGGCTATTTTCGGGTCACCAGCCGCGGGGGCATAATTTGATTTCTCGCGCTCATCTGCCCCTTCTCCAGACGCCGTAGAATACATTCCGCCAGGCTTTGGCCCATCTCGCGCGCAGGCGTGGTGACCCAGGTCAACGGCACATCATCCAGCGCGCTTTCCGGGACTTCGGCAAAAGCCGCCAGCGCCACGCGCTGTTCAAAATAGCTCTCCACGCTGTCTTCACCGCTCTGGCGTCCCGCTCGCATCAGGCCAAACCAGGCGCCGGTGGCAATCACGTTGTTGTAACACAGCACGGCGGTTATGGTCGGGTTCTGCCGCAGCAGCGAGGCCATTGCTTCGGCCGCCAGCTTTTGGCTGGATTCGCACTCCACGACCCATTCGCTATGAAACGGCAGACCGTACTTCAGCAGCGTCGCGCAGTATCCGCCCACCCGCTCCGCCCGCGTCAACGACGCGCTTTGTCCGCCGAGCCAGGCAATGCGCTGGTGTCCGCGGCGGATCAAATGCTCGGTGACAATCTGCGCGGCCTGCATATTATCCGGGCGGATAAGGTCGATATCATCGAGGTAGCTGGCGCGGGAGGCAAACACCAGCGGCATACCAACCTCCGCGGCGCGATCGCGCAGTTCGCTACCTTTGTCGATAGCACCGGCAATAATCACCCCGTCTACACCCTGCGAAATCAGGGTTTCAAAACGTTGACGCATTTTTTCCCCACCGTAGCCGCCCTGGGTAAGAAAGACCATTTTCCCCTCGGCCTCAAGCGCATCGGTCAGCCCGGCGGTAAGCTCCGCATAAAACGGCTTGGAGAGGTCGCTCACGATAAGACCAATCACGCCGCTCTGCCCGCCGCGCAGTGCAGCCGCCTGGCGGTTACGCACAAAACCCAGCTGTTCAATCGCCTGATTGACGCGCTCGCCGGTGGCCGACGATATCCGGCCTTTGCCGCTCAGCACCAGTGAGACCGTACTCACCGACACTCCGGCCACCTGCGCAACGTCGTTAATGGTGATCTTTTTTGCGATAGCCATAACTGCAACCGTCTCCCTGTGGCGGTCGATAAAACGTTTTATCAATGGATTACCTTTATAAACGTTATCTTCGCCTGATTATGTGATTTTTATCGCACTAAAAAGTGATAAAACGTTTTATCTTTCCGTAGCGTTACACCCTACCCATAACTTAAAAAATCAGGATTCGTGTTAATGACGGCAAAAACGACACCAAAAATTACCTTGTGGGAGTTTTTCCAGCAGTTAGGAAAAACGTTTATGTTGCCCGTGGCATTGCTTTCTTTTTGCGGGATCATGCTGGGGATCGGCAGCTCTTTAAGCAGCCACGATGTGCTCACCCTGCTGCCATGGCTCGATATTCCGCTGCTGCAGGCTGTGTTTGTCTGGATGAGCAAAGTCGGCTCCTTCGCCTTTAGCTTCCTGCCGGTGATGTTCTGTATCGCGATTCCGCTGGGGCTGGCGCGTGAAAATAAAGGCGTGGCGGCCTTCGCCGGCTTCGTCGGCTATGCGGTCATGAACCTGGCGGTGAACTTCTGGCTCACCGCGAAAGGGATTCTCCCCACGACCGATGCCGCGGTGCTGAAAGCCAACAATATCCAGAACATCATCGGTATTCAGTCGATCGATACCGGGATCCTGGGGGCGGTGATCGCCGGGATCATTGTCTGGATGCTGCACGAGCGTTTTCACAATATCCGCCTGCCTGACGCATTAGCCTTCTTTGGCGGCACGCGTTTTGTACCGATTATCACCACCGTGGTACTCGGGCTGGTTGGTCTGGTTATCCCCCTCGTCTGGCCGGTCTTTGCCATGGGAATTAATGCCCTCGGTCACGTGATTAACAGCGCGGGCGACTTCGGACCGATGATCTTCGGCACCGGCGAACGTTTGCTGCTGCCGTTCGGTCTGCACCACATTCTGGTGGCGCTGATTCGCTTTACCGAAGCGGGCGGGACCATGGATGTGTGCGGTCATACCGTCAGCGGCGCGCTGACTATCTTCCAGGCGCAGCTAAGCTGCCCGGAAACTCACGGCTTCTCAGAAAGCGCCACCCGCTTCCTGTCGCAGGGTAAAATGCCGGCATTCCTCGGCGGCCTGCCGGGAGCGGCACTGGCGATGTACCACTGCGCACGTCCGGAAAACCGTCATAAAATTAAAGGCCTGCTGATCTCCGGGGTGATTGCCTGTGTCGTCGGCGGCACCACTGAACCGCTGGAGTTCCTGTTCCTGTTCGTCGCCCCGGTACTGTATGTTATTCACGCCCTGCTGACCGGCCTTGGTTTCACCATTATGGCGGTGCTGGGCGTCACTATCGGCAACACCGACGGGAACGTCATTGACTTCGTGGTCTTCGGCATCCTGCACGGTCTGGCAACCAAGTGGTATCTGGTGCCGGTGGTTGCCGCCATCTGGTTTGCGGTGTATTACGGCATCTTCCGTTTCGCCATTACCCGCTTTAACCTGAAAACGCCGGGCCGCGATATCGAAACCCAGACAGCCTTTGACAAAGCCGTGAGCGGCGTCACCGGTAAATCCGGTTACAACGTGCCGGCAATTCTGGCCGCGCTGGGCGGAGCCGAGAATATCGTCTCCCTGGATAACTGCATTACCCGCCTGCGGCTGTCGGTGCACGACATGAGTAAAGTGGATAGCGCCGCGCTGAAAGCCAACCGCGCCATCGGCGTCGTACAGCTGAATCAGCATAACCTGCAGGTTGTTATCGGCCCTCAGGTGCAGTCGGTGAAAGATGAAATGACCGTCCTGATGAATACCGTCCAGGCATAAACGCCCGCCCCCTCCTGACCCGGAGGGGGCTTTGATAAAGGAAGTGTCAATGTTTGATTTTGCAACGCCTGTCAATCGCCACGGCACCTGGTGTACGCAATGGGACTACGTAGCCGACCGCTTCGGCGCCGCCGACCTGCTCCCCTTTACTATCTCCGATATGGATTTCGCCACCGCCCCCTGCATTCTTGATGCCCTCAGTCAGCGCCTGGCGCACGGCGTGTTCGGCTACAGCCGCTGGAAAAACGATGAGTTTCTGGCCGCGGTCGCCCACTGGTACGCCAGCCGCTTTCACTGCCCCGTTAACCGCGATGCGATCGTCTATGGCCCGTCGGTCATTTACATGGTAGCGGAGATGATTCGCCAGTGGTCTGACGAAGGCGACGGTGTGGTCGTCCATACCCCGGCCTATGACGCTTTTTATAAAACCATTGAAGGAAACCGGCGTCGCGTTGCATCGGTGCCGCTGACGCAGCGGGATAATCAGTGGCATTGCGATATGGCGCAGCTTGAACGCACGCTGGCGGAGCCGCGCAACACGCTGCTGCTGCTGTGCAGCCCGCATAACCCGACCGGGAAAGTGTGGCGCCGCGAGGAGCTTGAGACCATGGCCCTGCTGTGCGAAAAACACGGCGTGAAGGTCATCAGCGATGAGATTCATATGGATATGTGTTGGGGTGAGCATCGTCATACGCCGTGGTGCGACGTCGCTCGCGGGCCGTGGGCGCTGTTCACCTCCGGCTCAAAAAGCTTCAATATTCCCGCGTTTACCGGGGCTTACGGCCTGATTGATGATGCCGCATCCCGCGAAGCTTATCTCACGGCTCTGAAGAATCGCGATGGCCTCTCTTCGCCTTCCGTACCGGCGCTGGTCGCCCATATTGCCGCCTACCGTGAAGGGGCCCCGTGGCTCGATGCGCTGCGGGCCTATTTGCAGGACAACATGCGCTATATTGCTCAGGCGCTCAATCACGCCTTCCCGCAGCTGAACTGGCAGCCGCCGCAGGCCACCTATCTCGCCTGGATCGATCTGCGCCCGCTCGGCGTAGATGACCGCGCGCTGCAAAAAGCGCTCATCGAGGTACAGAAGGTCGCCATTATGCCCGGGTATACCTACGGCGAAGAAGGCGTTGGTTTTGTGCGCCTCAATGCCGGCTGTCCCCGGGAAAAACTGGAAAAAGGCGTCAACGGATTGATTGCCGCCCTGCGCGCTTTAGCATAGCGATACCGCGGCGTACCGCACGGCGTCGGCCGTGTTAAACGCCGCGGACAAGTCTGCCCGGATCCCCGGCTCACAAGTCGTCCCGCCGCCGAAAGGCCAGATATCCGGCCCCAAGGGTAAATCCACCGACAAGCAGCACCAGCAGGATAAACCCGTGATGATTGGTGGACAGCGGGATCCCCCCGACGTTCATACCGAAGAACCCCGCCACAATATTGATCGGTAACGCCAGCACGGTAATGACCGTCAAGGTATATAGCGTGCGGTTGCTTCTTTCCATTTGCCGGGCGCTGATCTCCTCCTGCAGCAGGCTGATACGCTCGGTCAGCCCGGAGAGATCGTTGAGCACCACGGTAAACTCCTCGGTGAACTGGCGAAACTCCTGAACCACGGAGCGATCGATCCACGCCGGAGGCCGGTTGAGGAGTCGAAACATGGCTGCCGGTTCGGGGGCCAACAGCCGCTGAAAGCGCAGGAGCATCCGCCGCAGGCGCGCCAGGTCGGCGCGGTTACGCTGGACGTGGTTACTGAGCAGCCGCTCTTCGATGGCATCGACATGGCGACTGGCCTGGCGCACCACCTGTTCCAGCACCTCCTCCTGCTCCTCCAGTAAAAAGGCCAGCAGCGCGGTGGAGGATGTTACGTGCAATGTCGCCAGCCGTGGCAACATCCATTCAATAAAGCGCAGCGGCTTATAGCGGGCCGTCACCACCAGCTTCTGACTGCAGTACAGCCACAGCGTCGATGTTTCTGCGGTGGTCTCTTTGGGATGAAAAATGACGTCGTTAAGCACGGCAAACAAATTGTCGCCCTGGCGCTCAATGCGGGTGGTGTGAGAGCCGTCGCGGATCTCCTCAAAGAAAAAATCGGCAACGGGGAAATGATTCATCAACCACTTCTCGGCGGTTGCGTGGTTGAGATTGAGATGCAGCCAGACGAAATCATTTTCGCCGTCCAGCTCGTGAAAGCGGGCGCATACTTGCTGGGAGGTGATTTGCAGCGGCTGATGCCCTTCCCGAAAAAGAAAACCGTACACCAACCCGGAGACTTCCATATCAAAATCGGGCTTTAACATCTTTCCTGCGACATCTTGACTCATATATCCCTCAGGATTGTATTGCATGCTGTTCGGACCCGAATAAAGTCATCTTTCGCTATTTTTCAGAGCCTGGCAAGGTTAATGATTTGTTCATCAAACGGAAACCTGGCTGACATCTGCGTTTTATAAGTTCAGCGCTGTCACCCGTAACAATTTATCCTGTCTGACGTTTAAAGGAAGGTTCCTGATGAGCGATAACAGCAGCTCGCAACGCGTTGCGCCGGGCCTTAGCCCGCAAATCATCCAGTCAAAGATTTACCAAAAGAACAGTAAAAAAACTGTTCTTTTTTTTGTCTTTTTATTAGCTATCGGCATCGCATTTTCCGCCGTGAGCTTATTTAACGACGTGGCCCGTTCAGGAACGGTATATACCAGCTACCTGCCTTTTCTTTTATTAGGGCTGGCTTTATTGATTGCTCTCGGCTTTGAGTTTGTTAACGGCTTTCATGATACCGCCAACGCCGTGGCCACCGTCATCTATACCCACTCCCTGCCGCCGACGGTCGCGGTCATGTGGTCCGGCTTTTTTAATTTCCTCGGCGTGTTGCTCTCCAGCGGCGTGGTGGCCTTCGGTATCATTTCATTACTCCCGGTCGAACTCATTCTGCAGGCCGGTACCGGCAACGGGTTTGCCATGGTGTATGCCCTGCTGTTTTCAGCCATTATCTGGAACCTGGGCACCTGGTGGTTCGGCCTGCCGTCCTCTTCGTCACACACGCTGATCGGCTCGATCATTGGCGTCGGCGTTTCAAACGCGCTGATCCACGGGCGCAACGGTACCAGCGGCGTCGACTGGGGCCAGGCGGTCAATGTCGGCTATTCTTTGCTGCTCTCGCCGGTGGTCGGTTTTGTCTGCGCCGCCGTCCTGCTGCTGCTGTTAAAGCGTTTCGTCAAAAACAAGCAGCTCTACGCCGCACCGAAAAATGACGCGCCGCCGCCGCTGTGGATCCGTAGTCTGCTGATCCTCACCTGTACCGGCGTCTCGTTTGCCCACGGCTCTAACGACGGGCAAAAGGGAATGGGGCTAATTATGCTGATTCTGGTGGGGACCATGCCCATTGCCTATGCGCTTAACCGCACTCTGCCGCCGGAACAGGCACCGCGGGTCGCGGCGCTGGCCGAAGTCACCGAAAACAGGCTGCTCAAACAATTCCCGGGCAACCTCCCCACCGATCCTCGTGAAGTGTTGACCCAGTATGTGCGCGACAGCCAGCTGACGCCGGACGTATTACCGGCGCTGGCGCGCCTTTCCGGCATTATTGGCGACCAGATACGCCAGTACGGTTCGGTAGATAAAATCCCGGCCCAGGCGGTATCCAACACCCGTAACGATATGTATCTGGCTTCGGAAACTATCAAGCATTTGAAGAATAACCCCGATCTCCAACTGCCGCTGGAGACATCGCAGAATCTCGATGCGCTGAAAAAAGAGCTCGATAGCGCCACGCGTTTCATTCCGTTCTGGGTCAAAGTGGCCGTTGCTCTGGCGCTCGGACTGGGCACCATGGTCGGCTGGCGGCGTATTGTCGTCACCATTGGCGAGAAGATCGGCAAAACGCACCTGACCTACGCGCAGGGTGCCAGCGCAGAACTGGTGGCGATGAGCACCATCGGCGCCGCCGATGCTTTTGGCCTTCCCGTTTCCACGACTCACGTCCTCTCTTCCGGTATCGCCGGAACCATGGCGGCAAATCGCTCAGGACTGCAGTTTTCTACCGTGCGTAATCTGCTGATGGCCTGGGTACTGACGCTGCCCGCCTCGGTGATCCTCTCCGCGGTGCTGTACTGGATGTTCGCAAAAGTGTCCTAGCCACCGGCGCAGATTTGCCCGCTTCCCGCCCGTCGCCCTGACGGGCGGACTCATGGGTAAAAACAGCCATGATTTTGATAAAGCTCAAAAAAATTCACTGGCAAAAGGTGTATTAAAAAGCCGCTAACCATCCCGTTCAGCTATTTTGATAAGAGGAGGAAACCATGAAAACTTACGATCGTAACCGTAACGCTATCTCAACAGGCAGCACGGTTATGGTGGCAGGAAATGGCGTGACGGGCGTCATTAAGGCCATCCACGGCGAAGGTAAAACGGCGGAACAATTACGCCGCGCTGACTGCGTGGAAATAGAAGGCTGCGAAGGGTTATATTGCCCAATGAGCCTTATTCGGCTGGGCTTTCATTAATTACCTCCCGGCGATGGCTCGTCGCCCTGCCGAAAGAGAATAAAGGCCGCCGCGGCGGCCTTTATTTTTGTTGCCGGATCGATTCATTTTGATCCCATCGAGCGTTTTCTCGCTATAAGCGGCGTATTATCCCGCCTTCTTTCACCCCGCCCGGGGTAATTTACCTTCTGAGTTCAGAGGCATCTTTCATGACATGGCAACAGTTCAAACAGGCCTACCTGATTAAATTCTGGGCACCGGCCCCCGCGGTTATCGCCGCCGGTATTCTCTCCACCTATTATTTCGGTATTACCGGCACGTTCTGGGCCGTGACCGGGGAATTTACCCGCTGGGGCGGGCAGTTATTGCAACTTGCCGGCGTTCATACCGAGCAGTGGGGTTATTTCAAACTGATTCATCTCGAAGGGACGCCGTTAACCCGCATTGACGGCATGATGATTATCGGCATGTTTGGTGGCTGTTTCGCCGCCGCGCTGTGGGCAAACAATATCAAATTACGCCTGCCGCGCAGCCGGATCCGTATTATTCAGGCCGTAGCGGGCGGGATCATTGCCGGTTTTGGCGCACGCCTGGCGATGGGCTGCAACCTGGCAGCCTTTTTTACCGGTATTCCTCAGTTTTCCCTCCACGCCTGGTTCTTTGCCATCGCGACAGCTATCGGGACCTGGTTTGGCGCACGCTTTACGCTACTGCCCCTGTTTCGAATTCCGGTCAGGATACAAAAAGTTTCTGCGGCCTCGCCGCTCACACAAAAGCCGGCGCAGGCGCGGCGTCGTTTTCGCGCAGGAATGCTGGTGTTCTTCGCCATGATCGCCTGGGGATTACTGACTGCACTCAATCAGCCTAAACTCGGCCTGGCGATGCTGTTTGGGGTCGGTTTTGGTCTGCTGATTGAACGTGCGCAGATCTGCTTTACTTCGGCATTCCGCGATATGTGGATCACCGGACGCACCTATATGGCCAAAGCGATTATCTTCGGGATGGCGGCGAGCGCGATTGGCATTTTCAGCTATGTGCAGCTGGGCATGGAGCCCAAAATCATGTGGGCAGGCCCGAATGCGGTGATCGGCGGCCTGCTGTTTGGTTTCGGTATTGTGCTGGCCGGCGGCTGTGAAACCGGCTGGATGTACCGCGCCGTTGAAGGTCAGGTTCACTACTGGTGGGTAGGACTGGGCAACGTCATTGGTTCGACGATTCTGGCCTATTTCTGGGATGATTTATCCCCAGCGCTGGCCACCAGCTGGGATAAAGTCAATCTGCTGGCCACCTTCGGGCCTTTTGGCGGCCTGCTGGTGACCTATCTGCTATTATTTATCGCGCTGATGCTGGTCATTGCCTGGGAGAAACGCTTTTTCCGCCAGAAATCCGCCGCCATGGCCAATGTTAAGGAAACCGCATGAAAGCTATCGTTCCCGATTATCGTCTCGACATGGTAGGCGAACCCTGCCCCTATCCGGCCGTTGCCACTCTGGAAGCGATGCCTTCGCTTAAAAAAGGGGAGATTCTGGAAGTGGTCAGCGATTGCCCGCAGTCGATTAATAACATTCCGCAGGATGCCCGCAACTACGGTTATACGGTGCTGGACATTCAACAAGACGGGCCAACCATCCGCTATTTAATCCAGAAGTAATCCCTCCCGTCCAGGCCGGTGACGCGCTCCCGCCGCCGGCCTGATGCCATACAGATTACCAGCCTTTTACCGCGTCGCCTTTGTACAGCTCCGCTGCCGCAGCGGCGACTTCATCACTTTGATACGCTTTCACCAGGTTTTTCACCTTTGCACTGTCTTTGTTATCAATCCGGCTGGCGAAAATATTGACGTAGGGTGAATTTTTATCTTCGATGAAAAGCCCGTTGCGGGTTGGCGAGAGCCCAACCTGACTGGAAAATGTCGTATTAATCACGGCAAGCGCAATTTGCCGATCGTCAAGCGCGCGAGTTAGCTGCGGCGCCTCAATCTCGACGATTTTCAGTTTCTTCGGGTTGTGCACAATATCTAACGACGTTGGCAGCAGACCCACCCCATCTTTAAGGGTAATCAGGCCCTGCTTCTGCAGCAAAAGCAGCGAACGTCCGAGGTTGGTCGGATCGTTTGGCACGGCTACCTGAGCACCTTCAGGTAGCTCATCAATGGCGTGTATTTTCTTCGAGTAGGCGGCGATCGGATAGACGAATGTTGTGCCCACCTCAACCAGCTTGTAGCCGCGCTCCTGGATCTGTTTATCCAGGTACGGTTTGTGCTGGAAAGCGTTGATATCCAGATCGCCGTTATTCAGCGCTTCATTGGGCAAAACGAAATCGTTAAAGGTGACGACTTCGACATCAAGGTTATATTTCTCTTTCGCCACCTTCTGCGCCACCGCCCATACCTGCTGATCGATCCCCGCGCTGATACCCACTTTGATATGATTCGGGTCCTGCCCGGCGGGACCACAGGCGGCAAGCAGCGTGGTGCTGGCGACAAGCAGCGAAACAGCAAACTTCTTCAGCGTAAAAATCATAATCCCAGAGTCCTTTTTAAAATAGCCTGCCGCTTATAGCAGGAAAAGTAGCGCCTGAGACTATAGGAAATATCATTGGCGATATTAAAGACTGATTCACTATGATTTATAGCGATTGGCTATGAGCCTGTCTCATGGCTGAGTTTTCCTCGCGGAGCTGTCACGGAGGCGACGAAATTATAGTTTAACTCACTGGAAAAATTGGCTAATGAAGATTAAAATTTCAATCAGCTAACGGATGAAAGGGATTTTTCATGGCTGATGAGGTCAGTGAACCATGGCTGAACGCAAGCGTATTCGATGAGTCCGCCTGTTCCAGCATATTACTTGATGATTTTATTGCCAGCCGGAGGGCACGCATGAAAAATAAACACCGCTGGCAGAAATATACCCATCCCTTTGTCGTTGCTGTTCTCATTTATTGATGAAAACGTTGACGTTCGGGGACGTTACATTACCAGTGCTCCAGCGCCATCGGACCTGGGTTATCACCGCTTCAGGCACACAGGTCATTGAGTATGGACACCAAAATCTTTTCCGTTAATTTCCGGTATATCAATACGCTGATCGTGATTCTGACCACCTCAATTTTCATCGGTCTCATCACGCGTGAATACCGCGATCTGGAAAGATATATGGGCTACGTGGCGGAAAATGGACGATCCGCGCTCTCCCATGCGGAATATATCAACCAGAATATGGCGTTCCAGCTTTCCCGGGCTTTTTCAGTTTTGCCTGCCTCGCCAGGTGTGCAAAAGAATAAGCGTGACAAGGTGTGCGAACATCTTGAATCGGCCAACGGTGTTCAGGGGTTAAACCTTAGCAACCAGACATATCGTGGTTTAAACGGGACATTGCAAACCCGGAATGCGGACTGCCAGGTCTGGGCCGAGGATGTTCCTGCGCTTTCTGTTATTCAAAATGATCATCGGATATCGGTGTCAAAATATACCTTCTCCAGCTATCGCGGCTACATTTTCAATAACATCCGCTATTATATCGATCTGATCAATAATTATATTTATATTAATAAAATCATTGACGTTAATAAATACCAGTTTGATAACTGGTTAGTCCGTGATGATAACGTGATCGATATCACTCGCAGCGCCCATACTATCAGCATCGATCGTCGCGCATTGAACGATTTACTCCATGGTGAGAACATCACTTCCCATATTTACCGGGACGGCTACACCAAGAAAAATATAATTAGTATGCTCACGCCAGTTTTTCAGAACGGTTTAATCAAAGGCATCATTGTCACCGATGTTAATATTGATGATTTGACCACTGCGTTTTACACTGCGGACCGCCCGGTACTCTGGCGCTTCCTGTCACTGTATGTCACGGATGAGTCAACCGCTGGTGATATTTATTTCCATCGTTCGATACTCAAATCTATTAACATCATTAAATACCAGGCGAACTTAACACCGTTATATAAGCTGAATGTTAAACTTGACCTTATCTATTTTATTATCAATAACTTATGGTTAGTATTCATCTATACCCTCAGCACCTGGCTGCTTTGTCGCTACACGAAAAAGCAAATGGCACGTCATGCTGAACTGTCCAAAGATAATATTACGGATACCATGACCGGCCTTTATAACCGAAAAGTGTTGAACGACGCGCTAAGTCATAAAATAGACGCGGCATTGGCAAAGCATATTCCTGTTACGCTGGTGTCTATCGACAGCGATGGTCTGAAGAAAATCAATGATACCCTCGGACACCATATGGGCGATAAAGTCATCCAGTCATTAGGCCGCGCCATCGAGCAGTCGATTCGTAAAAGTGACTATGGCATCCGTGCTGGCGGCGATGAATTTCTATTAATTCTCTTCGATACCGACTACGCGAAAAGCTTAGACGTCATCGCCCGCATCAAAGAAAACCTGCGCCATACCGATAAAGACAAGCGGGTCTCCTTTTCGCATGGCAACTATCCATTAGAAGCTGGCGATTCTCTTGAAAGCGCGATCAACAAATCCGATCAGCTGTTGTACGTTCACAAAAGAAATAAACATGCCGTACCCGGTAAATAACCTGTGCCGTCTCTCAGGGATGTCGGTAACCGATGTCCGGGTTCTGGAGGTGAACAAAATCACAGCGCGCCCAGTTGTAGTTCACTTTGACGAGCTTGAGTTCTCCTGAAACCGTACCAAAGCGCCGCGCCTGATTCTGCTGGAAGTATCGTCGCAATTGTGCGGGCAGAAAACGGGCTTGGTAGCGCAATAGCGTACTGTGCCAGAAAGGCGCCGGAAGCGGCGTAGCAGCGTGCCGGGCAAGCAGTTCTTGTTTCCAGGGTGATGCCAGAACTTTCTGACAAAATGCGTGGCGCATCGCAACCGCCGCCTCATCCGGAATCCCGGCAAGCAATAGCTGGCCAGGCAGGGCAACCAAACGCAATTCTCTGACCGTTATACGTCGGGCCTGATAGTCAGCCCACATTTCACCTAATTGCGAAATCTTTTCGGGAAGGACCTCGTTTTCAGCGTATAGCGGGAGAGTCAACGGTAAAAAGGTAAAATGAAAACACGCTTCCGGCAACCTGTCCGCCAGTACGTCGTCGCGCACCAGATCGTTTAGTTTATTGAAAAGTTGCTGTATTTGAGCAGGCATTGTGGGCCGTATGCCCGTTGCAAGCGCCAGCTTTGTTGGGTCATAGTCCGGCGTCTCGCGAATGCTACCAATACCCTCGTTTTCCAGCCAGGTCGCCTGGGTCTTCTCGTTCGTTGATTGATAAACGCTATCCAGGTGAATCACTTTCATCTTAAATTGTCATCATGCATAGGATGAAGCATTGGCGTACGCCGTTGCCGTGAATGAAAAAATCTGCTTTAACCGGGTTAACCCGGTTAACTTTATTTTATCTGAGTTGAAACAACGCCCCTCTGGCTCACAGTTTATCGATCTTCGCAACGGCTATCTGCCACGTTTGCCCACCCGATGCGAGAGTCTGCTGCTGGAATCGAATGGCTTTCTTTGCATCTCTATCGTGAACGCCCCGGATTCCTTAGACCCCCTCTCCTTCACGCAACGTCCCGCATCCTATGCCGGCCTGCTGGCTAAGTTTAGTCGACAGGATAATCGCCCGCCGCCCGGCCCACCGCCCGCAAGTTTGCCGGGGATCCTGTTCGGGCCAGGAGACTCTCGTGATGTAGGTTCAAAACCGATCGCGGCTCTTACAGATGATTGTATCCACTGGATTTTTTCAATGCTTTTAAAGAGTTAAAGAATTGCTGTATAATGACGTGCACTTTAACTAAAAAATGAGTGCGACCATGATTGATTTAACTTTGCCATTAACCGACATTCACCGCCACCTTGACGGCAATATTCGTGCCCAAACCATTCTCGATCTTGGCCGCCAGTTCAATATCACCCTTCCGGCAACCTCACTCGACACGCTGATCCCCCATGTACAGGTCACCAGTAATGAACCCGATCTGGTCAGCTTCCTCGCCAAACTGGACTGGGGGGTAAAAGTTCTGGCCTCGCTGGAAGCCTGTCGTCGCGTGGCTTATGAAAACGTCGAGGATGCGGCACGCAATGGTCTCCACTACGTTGAGCTGCGTTTTTCCCCGCGCTATATGGCCATGACCCACCAGCTGCCGGTCGACGGCGTGGTTGAAGCCGTGATTGCCGGCGTACGCGAAGGCAGCCGCGATTTTAATGTCGAAACCCGTCTGATTGGTATTCTGAGCCGGACATTCGGTGAAGCGGCCTGCCAGCAAGAGCTGGACGCGCTGCTTGCCCACCGCGAAGCGATCACCGCCCTGGATCTGGCGGGTGATGAGCTCGGTTTCCCGGGCAATCTGTTTATGGAACACTTTACCCTCGCTCGCGATGCCGGCTGGCGTATTACCGTGCACGCCGGCGAAGCGGCCGGTCCGGAAAGCATCTGGCAGGCTATACGAGAACTAGGAGCAGAACGTATCGGACATGGCGTAAAAGCGGTCCAGGATCCGGCTCTGATGGATTATCTTGCGCAGCAGCGTATCGGTATTGAGTCCTGCCTGACCTCCAATATCCAGACCAGCACCGTGGCATCTCTGGCAGAGCATCCGCTCAAAACGTTCCTTGAACACGGCGTTCTGGCATCCATTAATACCGACGACCCGGCGGTACAAGGTATCGACATCATTCACGAATACACCGTGGCCGCGCCGGCAGCAGGCCTGAGTCGCGAGCAGATTCGCCAGGCGCAAATTAATGGTCTGGAACAGGCGTTTCTCAGCAACCAGGAAAAAGCGGCGCTGATTCAGCGCGTTCAGCAGGCCTGACCCTCAGCCCGGCGGCCTCGCTGCCGGGCAAAGACTCTAGATCAGACTCAGGGTGGCGCGATGTTTCGCCGACTCCAGACCGAGCTCAATCAACTCCATAATCTGAATCGCCTGGCTGGCAGGCACCGGATTTTCGCCGCTGCCATTCAGGGTGTCGCGAATGGCGGCATAGTAAGCCGGGTAGTTGCCCGGCAGAGTGAGCCAGTTTTCCGTCGTGCGAGCGTCCCCTTCAACCCGCGTCAGCACCCCGTCGCGCATATCGTATCCCCAGTCTTCCTGCGGCAACCGCTCGCCATTTTTCAGCCGCTCCTCCTGCGGATCCAGCCCATATTTGACATAGCTTGCCCGGGATCCGTGAACGATATATCGCGCGGTTTCTGCTGCCGCCAGCAGCGTACCGTGCAACACGACCCGGCGCTGGGGATAAGCCAACACGGCGTGGAAATAGTCGGTAGCCTGGGCGCCCGGACGCAGCTGCGCCAAATCAACGGTCATACTGACCGGCAGGCCAAATAAATTGACGACCTGATCAAGAAGGTGCGGCCCCAGATCGTACCAGATTCCGCTTCCCGGGCCGCCCTGTTCGCGCCAGCGGTTACGCACCTCTGGACGATAGCGATCGAAGTGCGATTCGACGTAACCTACCTCGCCGAGCAGCCCTTCATGAATCAGCGATTTCAGCGTCAGAAAATCGCTATCCCAGCGGCGGTTATGAAAAACGGACAGCAGTCTGCCGCAGCGTCTGGCCACGACCTCCAGCTCTCTCGCCTGTGACAGTGTCACGGTAAAAGGTTTATCCACGACCACATGCTTACCCGCTTCCAGCGCCGCTTTCGCCAGCGGGAAATGGGTATCGTTTGGCGTAGCGATGACGATCAAATCAATATCGGGGTTGCTCAGTAAGCCTGCGGGTTCAGCCACCACGTTCACCAGAGGCCAGTCGGCCAGGACTTTCTTTTCATCGCTACTGGACACCGCGGCCAGCGTCATTCCCGGCGTACCGCTGATTAACGGCGCATGGAAAGTTTTACTCGCATATCCGTAGCCAATCATCCCCACCCGGATAGTGTCACTCATCTTGCTGCCCTCTCATTCAAGGATTTTTGCCCTCTGATAACTATAAGCTTCAATTGATTTATTAGCTTTGCTTATGCTTCTCAAGCGTTCACCTTTACAGCAATGGTGATAATACTCTTCCGCCAGCCCTTGCGTTACTCTCCCCATTTAGTAACATTTACTCCTGTTTTAACTTTTAATTTCAGGATTATGGCAAACGTTTTTAACCGAATTGTAGAACTTATTGGTTGGGTTGTATTTGGCGTCTCAGCCCTGCTTTTGGTTATCGCTCACCACATTGATAACTACCAATCCCCGCCTCCAGCTAATGTTGTGCAAACGACCTCGCTGCCCCATTAGCCTGTCAGCCTCTGCTGACGCTAAACAGTGACCCACTTCGCAAGCGTGCAACCGGTTTCAGAAACCGGTTGCACAGCGATAAACGCATTCACTACACTCTCTTTATCATTCGATAAGGAGTTTTTCATGGCCGCATTTCCGCAACATTTTCTTTGGGGCGCCGCCACCGCAGCCTATCAGGTTGAAGGCGGTCACGATGCCGACGGTAAAGGCCCGTCAATCTGGGACATATACGCCCATCAGCCCGGCGCGACATTCGAGAACACCAATGGTGACGTCGCCGTCGATCACTATCATCGTTTTCGCGAAGACGTTGCCCTGATGGCCGAAATGGGCCTGCAAAGCTACCGTTTCTCTATCTCCTGGCCTCGCCTGCTGCCTCTCGGCCGTGGCGAAGTTAACGAAGCGGGCGTCCGGTTTTATAGCGATTTGATCGATGAGCTGCTGGCTCACAATATCGAGCCGATGATTACGCTCTATCATTGGGATCTGCCGCAGGCGCTGCAGGATGAAGGGGGCTGGGAAGCACGAAGCACCGCCGAAGCGTTCGCCGAGTATGCCCGCCTGTGTTACGCGCGCTACGGTTCCCGGGTGAAGCTGTGGGCAACCTTCAACGAAACCATTGTGTTCATCGGTCACGGCTATATTAACGGCTGTCATCCGCCGGCGGTACGCGATCCGGCGCGCGCTATCCAGGCCTGTCATCACGTTTTTATTGCCCACGCGCTGGCGGTTAAACAGTTTCGCCAAAGCGGTATCAAGGGCGAGATTGGGTTCGTTAATGTCCTGCAGCCGCATACGCCGCTCACCGACAGCGCAGAAGATCGCCAGGCCAGCGACATGGCGGACGCAATACATACGCACTGGCTATACGATCCGGTGTTAAAAGGCCATTACCCCGAGTCGCTTTTGCAGCAGACCCAGACCCTGTGGGGTGTTCCGCAGTTTGCTCCCGGCGATGACGCGCTGCTGCGTGACAACCGCTGCGATTTTATTGGACTCAACTATTATCGCCGTGAAACCGTCTCAGCCCGACCTCAGGAGGGACCCTGCGGCGGTGAACCGGGCGTCGAAGGTCTGTTTTACTTCGTGCGTAACCCGCAGAGCACCTATACCGAATGGGGCTGGGAGATTTGGCCGCAGGGGTTAACCGACGGCATAATGATGATCAAAGCACGCTATGGCGATATTCCCATTTACATCACCGAAAATGGTTTAGGCGCGAAAGATCCGATTATTGATGGCGAAGTCGTTGACGATCCGCGCATCGACTATCTTAGCAGCCATATTAATGCGCTGGAAAAAGCCCTTGAGGCGGGGGCCGATGTCCGCGGTTATTATCCGTGGTCGTTTATTGATCTGCTGAGCTGGCTGAACGGTTACCAAAAACAATACGGTTTTGTGTATGTCGATCATCAGCAAGGGCTCGCCCGTAAACGGAAAAAGAGCTTTTTTTGGTATCAAAACGTTATTGCCAGCCGGGGCAAACAGCGTTAATCTTCTCTCCCAGGCGCCGCCCGGCGCCTGATTTAGCACTAGAATATTCTTAAATTTCTTTTGACTACCCCAGGAATGAAATCATTTCTTGTCTTTAGTATTTACAACCTAAATAATTTCATCCGGCCCGTTAAGAAGGCACCGTTTGTTGAAAGTTGGTTTACCGACAGTTGTTAATATTCGACTTGTTTATTCCGATTATAAAATGGAACCGCAAATGACCGTTCAGGACTACTTATTAAAATTCCGTAAAATCAGTTCCCTTGAAAGCCTTGAAAAACTTTTTGACCATCTTAACTATTCCCTGACCGACACCACGGAAATCGTCAACATGTATCGCGCAGCCGATCACCGCCGGGCAGAGCTGGTTTCTGGCGGTAAATTGTTCGATGTCGGGCAGGTTCCGAAATCCGTCTGGCGTTACGTGCAATAAAAACTGTTCTCAGCCATGCCAGTTGCTTATACTCCCGCTCTTTATTTTGATTGAATCCGGGAGAAATCATGTCTTCTCACTCTGCAGAACGTATCGGCGGGTGGCTGCTGGCACCGCTCGCATGGCTACTGGTTGCTCTGCTTAGCACTTCGCTGTCGCTGTTGATCTTTGCTAATGCGTTGATGAGCTCCCGGACCTACGCCCTGCTGGCGGAAATGAGCGCCGGGCACCTCCTGCTTTGGGTGGGGTCGCTGCTGTTCGCCCTCGCCATGTGGTACTATACCCTGTGGCTGACCATTGCGTTTTTCAAACGGCGAAGCATCGTACCAAAGCACTATATTATCTGGCTGCTCATCTCTCTGCTGCTGGCGATAAAGGCCTTTGCTTTTTCACCCATTTCAGACGCGATGGCCTTGCGCCAGCTGCTGTTTCCGCTTCTTGCCGCGGCGCTGTTGGTCCCCTATTTCAAACGTTCCGCACGGGTTAAGCGAACCTTCGTGAATTCGTAATAACCCCACAGTTAACCTGTTGTCGCCGGTATCGATTTATTCGATAATAGGCGGCTTTTTCTGTTTTCAGGTCGAGTTGATGGCTGATTATTTACTGCTCTTTATTGGTACTGTCCTTGTGAACAACTTCGTGCTGGTGAAGTTTCTTGGACTGTGCCCGTTTATGGGGGTTTCCAAAAAACTGGAAACCGCAATGGGGATGGGGCTGGCCACCACCTTTGTGATGACGCTGGCCTCAATTTGCGCCTGGCTGATTGATACCTGGATTCTTATCCCGCTTAACCTGATCTACCTGCGGACCCTGGCTTTTATCCTGGTTATCGCGGTAGTGGTGCAGTTCACCGAGATGGTGGTGCGTAAAACCAGCCCTGCCCTGTATCGACTGCTGGGTATTTTCTTACCGCTGATCACTACCAACTGTGCGGTGCTCGGCGTCGCGCTGCTGAATATTAACCTCGGGCATAACTTCTTGCAGTCCGCGCTCTACGGTTTTGCCGCCGCGGTCGGTTTCTCGCTGGTGATGGTGCTGTTCGCCGCTATTCGCGAACGGCTGGTGGTTGCGGATGTGCCTGCGCCGTTTCGTGGTAATGCCATTGCCCTGGTTACTGCGGGTTTAATGTCGCTGGCATTTATGGGCTTTAGTGGTTTGGTGAAGTTGTAATATGAGTGCAGTCTGGATAGCCGTGATCGCCATTAGCCTGTTGGGGCTCATTTTTGGCGTGATTCTGGGATACGCCTCCCGTCGGTTTGAAGTAGAAGATGATCCCGTTGTTGAAAAAGTCGATGAGCTTCTTCCGCAGAGTCAGTGTGGACAATGCGGCTACCCCGGCTGTCGTCCTTATGCCGAGGCCGTCGGCACTCAGGGTGAGAAAATCAACCGCTGCGCCCCAGGCGGCGAAGCGGTGATGCTAAAAATTGCCGCTCTGCTGAACGTCGACCCGCAGCCCATCGATGGCGATGAACAACAACTCGAGCCTGCACGCATGCTCGCGGTCATTGACGAAAATAACTGTATCGGCTGCACAAAGTGTATCCAGGCCTGCCCGGTTGATGCGATTGTCGGCGCAACTCGCGCAATGCACACCGTGATGAGCGATCTTTGTACCGGCTGTAATCTTTGCGTCGCGCCCTGCCCGACGCAATGTATTGAAATGGTTCCTGTCGCGACGACCACTGAAAACTGGAAGTGGGACCTGCACACTATTCCAGTACGCAATATTCCTGTGGAACAACATGTTTAAGCTATTTTCCGCGTTCAGAAAAGATAAAGTCTGGGACTTCAACGGCGGTATTCACCCGCCTGAAATGAAAAGCCAGTCTAACGGCACGCCGCTGCGCCAGGTTTCCCTGCCGCAGCAGTTTGTGATCCCGTTAAAACAGCATATCGGCGCTGAGGGTGAGCTCTGCGTGCGGCCTGGCGATCGTGTACTGCGTGGTCAGCCGCTGACCCGCGGCTGGGGACGAATGTTGCCGGTTCATGCCCCGACCTCCGGTACCGTCAGCGCCATCGCGCCGCACTCGACCGCTCACCCTTCCGCCCTCGCCGAGATGAGCGTCATTATCGATGCCGACGGTGAAGACCGGTGGATTGAGCGTGACGGCTGGAGTGATTACGCAAACAAAACCCGTGAAGAGCTCATCGAGCGTATTCACCAGTTCGGCGTGGCCGGGCTGGGCGGCGCGGGATTCCCGACCGGCAGCAAATTACGCGGCGGCGGCGACAAAATTGAAACCCTGATTATTAACGCCGCTGAATGCGAACCCTATATTACCGCCGACGATCGCCTGATGCAGGATTGCGCAGCGCAAATTATCGCCGGCATCCGCATCCTGGCCCATATTTTACAGCCGCGCCAGGTGCTGATCGGTATTGAGGATAATAAACCGCAGGCCATCTCGATGATGCGGGCAGTCCTTGCCGATGCTCACGGTATCGAACTGCGGGTGATTCCCACCAAATACCCGTCCGGCGGCGCGAAGCAGCTGACGCAGATCCTCACCGGCAAACAGGTTCCCCACGGCGGGCGCTCGTCGGACATCGGCGTGCTGATGCAAAACGTCGGTACCGCCTATGCGGTTAAACGTGCGGTGATCGACGGTGAGCCGCTGACCGAGCGCGTTGTCACCCTCACCGGCGAGGCGGTTACCCGTCCTGGCAACGTGTGGGCGCGACTGGGAACGCCGGTTCGCCATCTGCTGGAAGATGCCGGCTTCTGCCCGAGCGCCGAACAGATGGTCATTATGGGCGGCCCGCTGATGGGGTTCACCCTGCCGTGGCTTGACGTTCCGGTGGTCAAAATCACCAACTGCCTGCTGGCGCCATCGGCAAGCGAAATGGGCGACCCCGAGGAAGAGAAAGGGTGTATTCGCTGCAGCGCCTGTGCGGACGCCTGTCCGGCCGATCTGCTGCCGCAGCAGCTGTACTGGTTCAGCAAAGGCCAGCAGCACGATAAAGCCACCGCCCATAACCTGGCCGACTGCATCGAATGCGGCGCCTGCGCCTGGGTCTGTCCGAGTAATATTCCGCTGGTACAATATTTCCGTCAGGAAAAGGCCGAGATTACGGCTATCCGTCAGGAAGAAAAGCGTGCAGCGGAGGCCAAAGCCCGCTTTGAGGCCCGCCAGGCTCGCCTGGAACGGGACAAAGCCGCACGCCTGGAGCGCCACAAACAGTCTGCTGTTCAACCGGCCGCGAAAGATCATGCGGCGATTAACGCGGCGCTGGCCCGGGTTCGCGAAAAACAACGCGATGCCACCCAGCCGATCGTAGTCCAGGCCGGCGCGAAACCGGATAACAGTGAAGCGATCGCCGCCCGCGAAGCTCGTAAAGCCGAAGCCCGTGCCCGCAAACTGGCGCTGCAGGATCAGGATACGGGGCAACTTGCGACCGAGGCTCACGTTCAGCCCGCCGCCGAAGCCGTCGACCCGCGTAAAGCGGCCGTTGAAGCGGCTATCGCCCGCGCGAAGGCCCGCAAGGCTGAGCAGCAGGCCGCCGCACCGGCTGACGTTCAGCCTGCAACCGAAGCC
>NZ_BCYR01000002.1 GCF_001598295.1 Klebsiella ornithinolytica NBRC 105727 = ATCC 31898 | reverse complement strand
TTTAGCGTGCTGATATGGCTCAGTTGGTAGAGCGCACCCTTGGTAAGGGTGAGGTCCCCAGTTCGACTCTGGGTATCAGCACCAGTTATTAGGTTAAAGTTTGGCACTTAGAAAGAATTTGCCTGGCGACGAGAGCGCGGTGGTCCCACCTGACCCCATGCCGAACTCAGAAGTGAAACGCCGTAGCGCCGATGGTAGTGTGGGGTCTCCCCATGTGAGAGTAGGGAATTGCCAGGCATCAAATAAAGCAAAAGGCTCAGTCGAAAGACTGGGCCTTTTTGCTTTTCTGATTTTCAGCACCGTGCGTACACCCTGTAAAGCAGCCGGATATCTCCCGGCCAGGCCCGTATGGTTGCCACAAATATTCTGATAAACGAACGATTATTAAACTAGAAAGGGCCCAGTCTTCGACTGGGCCCTTTGTTTTAGCTGCCGTTTATTGTGCAGCATACTGCTAAGATGAAAATTTAGCGGGTCAGGGCCACAATACCCAGCGTCAGGCCTGCAACGGCTGCAGCACCGCCTGCAATGGCGCCTGCTGTCTCCCAGTTATCCTGAGTGGTCCCTTTCATACAGGTATTAGTATGGACTAATCGCCCCTGAGAATCATAGACCGGTACGCAGGGAGAGTCATGGGCACAGCCGGCGAGCAGTGTCGTCAGCAGCGTCACTAAAATAAATTTTTTCATGGTAGGCCTCTGAATAATCCGTCGGGTTGTACCGGTGTCGATATATGACGGAATAGCCTATTTTACCATCGGTAATATCAAGGCCAGCGGCCGAAATAATATCAATTTATGTTCAGCGTAAATATCGTGGAGATCGCGATGGAATGATGAGGAAAATATGCAGAATAAAATAACGACAGAGAAGTGAGAGCCATATTATTCGTCGGCCGAGAATATAACAAATTGATTTTTAACATATCCATCTATTTGCCGCCTGGCGAAAAAAGTGTGAAGCGACCGCTGCGCGTGAACGGAGTGCTTACTTATGCTGGCGATATTTTCTACCCCGCTTGCTGGCCGTGACTTAACATCAGGGCCAAATGCCGCCCCCCTGGAATACAGCCACAGAAGCCACCACAACAGGATGCCAGAACCAACCTGAATCTCCTTTAACGGCAGGCCATCAGCGCGCTCCTGGTGCATCAGAGAGGGTTTTGTCGCAACCTGAGGAGCCAGTCTGTTCCAGGTGCATATCGCACCGGAGATGCGACGTGCCCTCAAGCCCGTTTGGTGGTATGCGTACTGGCGGGTCCGGATATTGATACCGGGACGTGGATTGTCGGCACGGTGTCAGTGCGCGATGAGTCGGGTTACCCGATCGATAAGCGCAAAGTTAAAACTGGTAGCCCTGGCGGGTTCAATAATGATCAGCAGGCAGGAACAGGACTCTCATTCTCCCGGCTGATATATTGAGTTGTGATAGCGCTTAATGCTCAACAGGCGAGAGATGTGCAGCGGCTTCTGCTTTCGCTTCATCGACTATTATGTTCGGGTATACGGTCTGGCAGATGTGATTTGATAAAACGGCTGCCCGGATTTGATATCACGCTCTTCGACAAAGTGGCATTGCAGAGTCAGGCTGCTGATCAGTGGTCTGCACTTCAGCGATGCGAAATACCGATGTCCGCCTGGCGGCCGGAGAAATTCAATACGTCAGATAATAAAAAGGCGCTTCCCCATGCCGAAGAGCGCCTTTTATAACAAGCAATTAACTGATTAGTATCAGTTCATGCCGTATTTTCAGAACCTATGTTTTTTATGGTTCACCCTCGTTTAAAGATGTTCATCTATCATACTGAAACAAAAGGATAATTAACCTTTCTTCGTTTGACTTTGTTCATTGCCGTTCATAGAGTAACATTGTGATGTGTAGTCAGTGGTGTAGTCAGTGCCAAAAATGAACTGAGGTTTTTATGGCTGGTGGTACGAACAAATTAAGCGATACATCCCTGCGTAAGATGATCGGGAGGGAAAGCCCCGGCGAAAGCTTCTATGCCGATGGTGACGGCCTGAGCATTAAAGTTTCCAAGGTTGGAATAATGACCTGGTATTTTATGTACCGTGTCGGTGGTCGCAGTACGGTACCGCAGCGCATCAAGCTGGGGAATTATCCAGACCTATCCATTAAAGCTGCCAGAGAGAAGCGCGAGCAATGCCGCGCATGGCTTGCCGAGGGAAAGAACCCCAAGTACCAGCTCATGATCACCACTCAGGAATCTTTAAAACCGGTAACTGTGAAAGAAGCGCTCGATTACTGGATCAGAGAGTATGCGACCCACAAGCGGGCCAACGTCCAAAAGCACATTGATCAGCTAAATAAACATATTTACCCGTACATTGGAGATTATCCGCTCTCAATGTGTGAAACCCGCCACTGGCTGGAGTGTTTCAGCCGTGTGAGAGCTGATGCTCCTGTGGCTGCTGGCTATCTCCTGCAGATGTGTAAACAGGCGCTGAAATTCTGCCGGGTGCATAGATACGCGACGAGCAATGCGCTCAATGACCTGACTACTGATGATGTTGGAAAAAAGCAGGAGAAGCGCGACAGGGAGCACTCCAGACAGGAGTTATCCGACATATGGCGGGAGAGTACCGGGTTGAAGTTTAAGCCTTACTACGCTGCGCTGCTGCATCTGCTGGTGGCATTTGGATGCCGAACTCAGGAACTACGTTTGTCCAGGCCCTCAGAATGGGATTTGAAGGACTGGATATGGACTGTGCCAAAGGAGCACAGCAAAGGTGGCAATAAAATATTACGGCCAATTCCCGATGCTATGCGCTTGTTTGTCAAAGACCTGATAGAGCAAAACAGGGACACGGGTTTGTTGCTGGGCTGTATCAAGAAACCTGAAGCCGTGAGCCAGTGGGGCCGGGGGATCTATAAGCGTCTGGACCATTCAGAGCCGTGGACGCTTCACGACCTACGTAGGACGTTCTCCACCACACTGAACAACATGGGGATCGCGCCTCATGTCGTAGAGCAACTTCTGGGGCATACGCTGGGAGGTGTTATGGCCGTTTATAACCGTAGTCAGTATTTACCTGAGAAACTGGATGCACTGAATAAATGGATGGAGCGACTGGAGGTTATCTCCGCCGAACATCCCAATGTAACTATTCTGAAGGTGGCAAAATGAGTATATTTAAACATGGGAGTAAAACTTTATCTTTTCAGGAGGTCGTGAAAAATATTGGTTTTGATATTAATAAATATAATTCATTTGAGATGATGAGTGATTTTGATTTGTTGACTCAGATTACTGGAAGAAATGAGTTTTCATATATGGTAAAAATCCTCACAGATGAAGACCGGATGGAGTTTTATCAGTACGCTCTTACAGAGCATTATATAGAAAACGATACGTGCGCACCTCATAGTGATTTTGATAACGAAAGTTTAATACCTTTTATCGTTGGGAAATACAAAAATTCACTTGATGATATTTTAGAACGTTATATCGACTGTTTTTCTAGTCCTGTTGTTGATGTTAATGGTTTTAAGTCCTTAGCATCAATAAAAAGGAAGGATGTTTACAGTGGCTTTGTACCAAATATGATGTCATTCAGTGATATAGCCAAGCCTCTAAGCAGGTTTTCATTGGAAAGGTTGGTTTTTAATAACCCCGAAATTGGTGAAGGGATTGGGCGTCCTTTAATGCTAACCAACGACGAGATAGAGCAGTTAGATGAAAATGACAATGAGAAGTTATTTAATATCTCTAATGAAAGTATCAGCCTGATCGTTCCGGATGAAATGCGGATGCCAAACAATGCTGAGGAATTTTCACATACTCTGCACTTATCGATAGATATAGCAAAAAATGATAATGATATTCTGGATGGTTTAGCTAAGTTGTTACCTATCTGGAGGAAAGAGTTAAAAATAAGTGAACCTGAGAAAAAGAGAACTTGGGGGTATATTAGAGATAGGATTATTAGCTACAGGATTATCCCTCTAATCGATTTGTTAGAGTTCTCAAAGCTATACACAAAAATAACAAAAAAAAGAGTATCAAGAAAAACCATTGCATTCTTAACTTACCCTCATGGTGAGCAAGATCAGTTCGGATTGGCTCAGACTGTTTTGCCCTTTTTAGATAAAATAAGAAAGGAAAGTTCTAAATTTTTTGTTGAGTATAAAATAAATAAAGAATGATTTTTCCTGCCTATCTTTTGATAGGAAAAAAAATGCACTTTGCTAGCTGAATTGCCTGTGCCCCTATTACAGAATGCTCCCGAACAATAACGAACGGGAGTATTCTTTTATGAACCAACTTGCACAACCAAGCCAGAGTGAACGCATAATCAGAGAAAAGGAATGCCGAAGCCTGACAGGGATTTGCCGCACCACGCGTTACATGATGGAAAAAGATGGTAAGTTTCCATCCCGCCGTAAGCTTGGTGGTCGTGCCGTGGGCTGGCTTTTGTCAGAGGTATCCGCTTGGCAGCAAAGCCGCAGTAAAGCGGCATAAAGGGCGGGATATGGCACAAAAATACGCAACTCTTATCCGAATCCCCATTCAGAAAGCCAAAACTCTCGCATCAGCATGGGCACCAGAGAGGAGTGTAATTCCTGTTGCTGTACCTAACGTCAATAACCCATATAGCCGTAAATCGGCCTAACAGAAAACCAATGCAACCACACGCAACTTCGTCTGATCAGCGAAAAGAGAATTTGTTGCGTGGCGTTGCGTTAGAAATATTGCAGCATACCTAACGCTGTCGCGGCGGCTCTGAATAAGAATTTTTTGGAGCGATAGAAATGACTCAGAAAAAATTAACTGCCTTAACTGGCAGCGGCCAAACTCACACTGAAGCCAGCATTCAGGTTAAACAGTTCCCTGCTGTCGAATTTCACGGCCAGCGTGTTGTGACGTTCGCCATGATCGACGAGGCCCACCGGCGACCGAGAGACACAGCAAAAAAGGCTTTTCAGCGTAATCGTGCCCGCTTCGTCGATGGCGACGATTTTTTTATTGTCGGCGCGTCTGAGGTCGAATGGGACGTCACTGATCATTTAGCCAGGGGCATTAAACGCCCCGGCAAAAAAATGAACAGTCCGATACGTGGCCGCGTAACGCTGATTACCGAATCAGGTTATCTGCTGCTGACAAAGCCGTTTAACGATGATTTGGCCTGGCAGGTTCAGCGCCAGCTCGTAAAAGCCTATTTCCGTTGTCCGGAGGTCGTCGCTTTCCAGCACGTCGAACTGCCGTCGCTCAAAGAACTGGCAGCTATGCCGGTTATTGATGCGCAAAACACCGTAACCCGTGCAGACAAGCATTCTAAGCGACTTCATGGCTCACAGGGCAGTAACGGGATGAACCTGCGCAAGAAGGAACTCAAAGCCCTGCGTCCGGCGGAACGGCTGGTGGATGCTATGGGACAGATTGGCTTCGATGGATACGAGTGGGAGGTACAGCATGATCGCGGATAAAACAAAGGCAGCTTTGCAGAGCTGCCTTTGTCACTACCAAATATTCAAGCAAAAGCAGCATATCAAGGTTAATGCTGGTGGTCAAAGAATGAGCCAGCGCAATTCTGCGCCCGCTGATTTTACTCAGCTTTTATGGCAAAGCCCAAAAGTGAGCTTTGCGTATAACTCATTGATTCCCGCGTTCTTCCTCACTTTGGGGAAAAAGGGTGGAATTTCGAATCCTACCGTCTGGTTGGATACCAAAGCCCGAATTCGGGCCCTGGTTTACTCCGGCTCTGATTTAGCCTTTTTGCGCTGCCGGCGCTTGATCTCGCCTTTTGCAGCCGTAATCAGAAATCCGGCCGTACTTTCACCTTCCTCTTTCAGTTTCTCTATCTCTTCCAAATCATCGAGAGGAAGTCTTACTGAGAGCTGTAAGGAGCGATTGTTCTTCCTACCTGTTGCCATTACTGAAACCTCTTACATTGGGTGGTGTTCAGTATACACACGAAAATTGATAATAAAACACTTGAAGTGGTGTTCACTAGGTTATACATTGGTGGTGTTCACCTTATCCACAGCTAAAGCACAGGTAAGGCACAAAACAGCGAAGCCCAGAGGTGCGCTAACACCTTCCGGGCTTCTGACCAAACCGTTAGTTGAGGTAACAGTTATGGCTGGATCACAGCATACCCAAACTCACCCTAAATTTCAGTACTTCTTCGATGCCCTGAAGCGCAATGACATGGCTGCTGGTGTCGCCCGTATTTCAGTTGAGGCAGATTCACTGGTGGAAGCCCGCCAGAAAATCAAAAAAGACTACGTGGCCGCGTTCACTCGGGGCCGCAAATCAGCACAACCATCCCGGTTGAAATTTACATGGCGTTTTCTCTCTATTTCTGAGCGTTTTCCTGACGCAAAACCGTTGGTGATTTACGTCAACGCATCCAGCGAACAGGAAGCCCGTGACACTATGCCGGGGGTAAACCTCATTTTCGCTGCCCGTCTTCCATTTCATGCTTTTCAGGTGATGGGGGTCAATCATGCGTAAATCAACAAAAATGCTTGTCGTTCATTTATCTCTACCTGCCCCTCAAAACTTCACAGGCAAAGTGCTTGTGAATGTCGAAAAAGGCACAGCTATTGGCGGATTTCCGTTGAGACCAGATGAGTTTGTTGGTTCCGTCGATAGCTTTATTGAATGTTGCCGCCTGGTAGGTTTCCAGATTGTGGAGGTGCGTCATGAGTGATTTACCCGTCCGACAGTTTGCTGACAAAGCATATCAGGCAGAAATCATTCTTGCCCTGATGCAGGCAAGGCAGGTTGAAAAAATGGAATCCAGTGAAGTGGCCGCGATGATAAATCTACTCAAAGATCTGGTTGGCAGTGTAGGCGGTTTTCTTGGTGAAGAAGCATTTCGCGAGGAGGAGGAAAATGCATAACCCTCAACCTAAAAGCTTTACCTGGTTATTTCTGGCTACTTACGCTGATGCGAAAGCACTCCCTGTCGTTCTGCGCACTCAGGCGGATACCGAAGATGAAGCCCGTTCACAGCTGACTGGTGATTATTCTCTGACATTCGCGGCAAAAATCCGTTCCGATTGTCCTCTCACCTGTCATTGGGTGGATCGGGATAGTTCTGTTTTGTGGTCTGTCATGGGCTGCAATGCTGACGCTTCCTTTCAGCAAATGAAGGGGGTCGGCAATGTCTAAGCTCGAAATATTGACTCTGAAAAAGGCGAAATCGCGAACTTTACAGCTTTCAACGCTGCTTATGGTGATTTCAGAGAACGCGGTGCAGGAGCACGAAAGACAGCATCTGGTCGAGCTTGCATACGATATTTCGTGTGAACTTGCTTCCTTCATGCTTGAACAAGAATTGCCGGAGGTAGGACATGCATAACCCGGCTGAGTTAAACGAATCGCTAGAACGGCGTGTGGACCTGCTGACTGAAAAGGTGCTGGTTCTTGAGCAGCAGCTCAAGTCACTAACTGACAGCCAGGGGGGAGAAATCCCCCCGGGTATGGTGCCGGTGTCTACACTGGCCGCTGAGTTCGGTATTTCCACCAAAAAGGCGGAAGAGCTGGTGAAAAACACAGGCGTGATGATGGTGAAGTTAAAAGCTGGTGGATTTGTCGTGCCAGAAGAGAAATTCAGGGAGGTGGCCAGACAGGTGTTACGTAGCGCTAAACGTAAATACGGATCGGCGTACTGGTATCACCCGTTGTTAGGCAAATTCCAGATGAGCGGAGGGATCCCAAAGTGACAGATACCGTAATTAAACCAGAAGAAATTTCCGACGCGCTCTTTTCCTGCGTGTATTCATGGGTCAATGGTCATGCCATCGACAAAAAAGGGGCGGATGCTGCTGTAGCCCGTCACCGTGACAGTACTTCTCCTTATGGTGTACTGGCGCGTCGTCTGTGTGAGTTTGTTGCCGGTAGTGGCCCAACGTATGAAGAATTGTGTGATTTGGGCCTGATATTGATCGATGCTGGCAGGCAGAAAGAAAACCGCATCGCTCTGGTGGCGGGGATTATCGGCGATGAGGTTAAACAGCTTCTTTGTGATGTAGAGCGGATTAACCGGATATTCCCGCAACCGAAGCCGGAGAAAAAGAAGCGCATCACTGATGCGGCCACGTCCTCACTTAACCAGATGGGCCCAAGTCAGCGCGGTGAGGTGCTTCTTGATCACTATGGTGGATTGCTGGCGCTTCACCAGGAATCGGACACGGTACACCACTATAACGGGGTGATATGGACGCCGGTCAGCGATAAGGCGCTTGCCCGCCAGATGGCGGCAATATTTATTGAGGCTGATGCGCCATATTCTATGACGGCCATGAAGAATGCGGTCGATACGATGAAGTTAAGCCTGCCTCCGATGAGAGCCACAGAGCGTAACCTTATTGGCTTCTCTAATGGCGTTTTTGATACCCGGAAGGGGGAATTTCGTGCCCACCAGAGAGAGGATTGGTTGCTGGTTGCCAGTGAGGTGGAATTCGGGCAGGTGACAGAGGGGGAGAGACTTGAAGCCCATGCGCCTAACTTCTGGCGCTGGCTGCAGCATGCCACCGCAAGAAACGACAGAAAAGCCTCACGACTGCTTGCCGCGCTCTATATGGTGATGGCTAACCGCTACGACTGGCAGTTGTTTCTTGAGGTAACGGGGCCCGCCGGCAGTGGTAAAAGCGTTATGGCTGAAATCTGTACCATGCTGGCAGGTAAGGGCAATACGCAGTCGGCCAGCATGTCAGCGCTGGAGAATCCCAAGGAGCGTGAATTGCTTGTGGGGTATTCGCTTATCGTCATGCCGGATATGACGCGCTATGTAGGCGATGGCGCAGGGCTGAAAGCGATAACCGGCGGGGATAAGGTATCAATCAACCCGAAGTACAGACAGCCTTACTCGATGCGTATACCGGCTGTCATTCTGGCGGTTAACAATGATGCCATGCGGTTCAGTGATATTGGTGGCGGGATATCAAGACGGCGGGTGATTTTTAATTTTTCAGACGTGGTCAGTGAGGATCAGCGTGATCCGATGCTGGTGGAAAAAATCGAGTCGGAACTACCTGTGATTATCCGCCATCTGTTAACCCGTTTCGTGAAACAGGACGAAGTGAAACAGCTTTTGCGTGAACAGCAACGTTCTGATGAGGCGATGGAGGTTAAACGGGGTACAGACCCGATCATAGACCTGTGCGCAGCGTTGTTTTTTATGGACGAGGCCAAGGGGCTGATGATGGGCGGCGGTCATTATTCTGCGCTGGAGCCGAGGAAATACCTTTATCACCTCTATCTGGCCTTTGCTGAATATCACGGCATTAGGCCGCTGGCGGTCACGAATTTTGGCAAGGCGATAACAGCGGCAGCGCGGGAATATGGTCAGGAATATCTCACCAGAACGATCAAGGGGAGGCGTCAGACCAATGTCGGTATAAGTGAGCTGGCGGATGAATTTATGCCCAGGGCATACGGCTCTGAACCGCCAAAAGACGAAGAATAGAATTTTTAAAATGCATTACTATCTACCCAATGGTTGAAAAAGGGTTATTAAGTAATATAAAACAGTAAGTTAAGTTGGGTAGATAGCATGGGAATTACTATCTACCTACTATCTACCTGCTATCTACCTTATCTACCCGATGGGTAGAGAGAAAACCCCTCTGGGTAGACAGAGGGTAGGCAGTAAATTAATGCTATCTACCCGCCTGAAACCCGCGCCAGTACTGGCCTGAAGACAATCAGGTAGACAGGGTAGATAGGAAAACGCAAAACTTTTATTTTTTATATCTCACAAAGAGCAAACTGAGGTGAAAAAATGCTGGAAGCCGGAATGGTTGAGAAGAAATCAGTAGGTAGCACGGCCCTTTGGATGCGTGAGGCTGTGGAGGCAATAGATAAACAGTTTGGCAGTGGCTATGCCAGGGAACACCCTGAGCTGGTGGCTGGGTTCATGCAGGCACCAGCCATCGATCAGGAGGTAAGCTGATGTGTATTTCGCTAGCTAATTGAGATGCGCAGTTTTAAACGGAATGCTTCTGGCGACAGAGACGTGCCGTATTGTATAATCATTCAATTACCCATTTGGAAAACAATGATGAATAAATTACAGCGTTTCGAAAGTCTTGGCGATAATTGTGAGTTTGCTTTTTTTCTAAGAGAGTCAGGTTATGATGAAGGAAGCTTATTTCGCTGGACATTAATAAAAAATTATCATGCTCTTTTGAATTTAATAGAATCTGATTTTGCAGATTTTTATATTTATGAAAACTTGTTGCCTTCCTGGCAGGATATGGTGCTTGACCAAAAACATGATATTTGTTTTCATACTGAAATGTATAGCGACAATATAAATGATTTCTGGTACTGGCGTTACTCTGAGCAAGAAAATAATCTTATTTATAAAAAAGAAATGGACAAGATTAAGTATTTAACTGACAAGTTCAGGAAAAGCCTTGCTGATGAAAATAAAATTTTTGTCGTAAAAAGTAATGGCAATAATATTGATGATGTTGTATTGGCGCTTTCAAAAGAGTTTAAGAAACATGGTAACAGTAAAATACTGTACGTGAAAAGTTATGCGGATAGTCCAAAGGTCGGTGAAATAACTAAAGTCACTGATAACTTTTTTACTGCGGTAATCGATAGATTTGCAGACTATAGTCGTGCTAATGAGTACTCGCGTGAAGGTTGGCAGGCAATAATTAATAATGCTGTAGCTGTTATGTGATTTTCAGGCAGCGTATTATTATACGCTGCATTTTTCAACTTGTCGTAATAAAGCATGTTTTTGGATAATGATTTAAAAGTGAAAAATTATAAACGGATTCATTTTTGTAGTATGAGTTAGGATAAAAGTTTACTTCTTTGCCAAGCAGAGATGCTAAAATTGCCACATGCAGTCTGTCGGTGTTGACAATTTTATACTCTTCAAGAAAGTTTATCATGCAACGGGTAGAGTTGCGCGCCAGAAATTCATTATCCCAATAGTCGCCGTTCCAAGTGAGCGAAATGTCATGATTGTTTTCTTTATAGTCTCCAGTTAGCGATTCGGAGTCCGTTCTGAAGCAATTGACTTGTTTTTTATAGACAGGTTTAAGTGACAGGTACTTACTAAGATCGAGATAAAATGCCATGTCATCAGTAATGAATACGTTCTTGTTTTTTTCGTAGTTGAGAGATTTAATATAATCGAAAGTGGTATTTTCTCGGCAAAAAACAATTAACTTATCAATGTTGTTGGTGAATAAATCGCTATACCCTCTGATTGTCGACGGCATGATTATTACTTTATGAAATTTGTTAATATTATTCTGGATAAAATCACGACCTTCAGAATACAATCCTTCTATCAGGTTTCCTCCGCCGCCAAAAATTAAAATATCAGTATCAGAGTTGTAGCGCTCGTCATCTCTGTAAGGGATGTGGGTAAGAGCATTTCGTTCGAAAAAGTCATACGTCGCAGATGCAATCACGCCATCACCAGCATTACCAGGGTTTGCCTTATAGACAAATCGATGTGATGGGTGATAGGATTTTAGAAATAAATCAAATTTTAACTCTGCATTGGCCATTTTTTATCCTGTTTAACAGACGCTACCGATTGCTATCTTATACTATTTCAACTCACTCATTATTATAGAAAAGTCTAGGTTACTAAGGAAAGATTACAATGAAGAAAGTTCTTATAATGACGCCGGACATTGAGGGGCCTGTCCGTAACGGCGGCATTGGTACTGCTTTCACTGCCCTTGCCACTACTTTGGCAAAAAAAGGGTATGATGTCGATGTATTGTATACATGTGGTGACTATTCGGAATCATCTGTATCAAAATTTAGCGACTGGTCACGTATTTATAGTACCTTTGGTATCAATCTGCTAAGCACCGGGCTGGTAAAAGAGATTAATATTGATGCGCCTTATTTTAGAAGGAAAAGCTATTCAATTTTGCTGTGGTTGAAAGAAAATAATATCTATGACACTGTTATTTCTTGTGAATGGCAGGCAGATCTCTATTACACTTTATTAAGTAAAAAGAATGGTACTGATTTTGAAAGCACGAAGTTCATTGTAAATACTCACAGCTCAACGTTATGGGCTGATGAAGGTAATTACCAGCTCCCATATGATCAGAATCATCTTGAACTCTATTATATGGAGAAAATGGTGGTTGAGATGGCAGATGAAGTTGTTAGTCCGTCTCAGTATTTAATTGACTGGATGTTAAGTAAGCACTGGAATGTTCCTGAAGAACGCCATGTAATTTTAAATTGTGAGCCATTTCAAGGGTTTGAAACGAGAAGCGATGTTATAGTTAAAACAAATGAAAAACCAATTTCTGGCGTTGAGCTTGTATTTTTCGGCCGGCTTGAAACCCGTAAAGGGCTTGATATATTCCTCCGCGCATTAAGAAAACTATCTGACGAAGATAAAGAGACCATCTCTGGTGTAACCTTCCTCGGAAAAAATGTCACTATGGGGAAAACTGATTCATTTACCTATATTATGAATCAGACTAAAAATTTGGGGCTCGCAGTTAATATCATCAGCGATTATGATCGTACCAATGCTAACGAATACATAAAAAGAAAAAATGTATTAGTCATCATCCCATCGCTTGTAGAAAACTCACCCTTTACCGTTTATGAATGCTTGATTAATAACGTTAATTTTCTCGCCTCAAACGTTGGCGGAATTCCAGAACTTATTCCGCAGGAACATCATTCGGAGGTTTTGTTTACTCCTACACCTGTCGATTTATATGGTAAAATTCACTATCGCTTAAAAAATATAAATATCAAACCAGGGCTTGTTGAATCACAAGGAAATATCAAAGAAGCCTGGTTTTCCGCAGTTGAACGAAAAAACAACTGCGTATTCAAGAAAATCGATGAAGCTAACAGCCCGTTAGTTAGCGTGTGTATCACTCACTTCGAACGTCACCATTTGCTCCAGCAAGCACTCGCCTCAATAAAATCTCAGACGTACCAAAATATTGAGGTCATCCTGGTCGATGATGGAAGCACGACAGAAGAGTCTCATCGTTATTTGAATCTCATCGAGAATGACTTTAACTCACGAGGCTGGAAAATCGTCCGTAGTTCTAATAACTATCTGGGCGCTGCAAGGAATTTGGCTGCGCGACACGCCTCCGGCGAATATCTGATGTTTATGGATGATGATAATGTTGCTAAGCCTTTTGAGGTGGAAACGTTTGTTACGGTAGCATTAAACTCCGGGGCCGACGTGTTAACCACTCCAAGCGATCTTATTTTTGGTGAGGAGTTTCCTTCTCCGTTCCGTAAAATGACGCACTGCTGGCTTCCGTTAGGACCTGATTTAAATATCGCTAGCTTTAGCAACTGCTTTGGTGATGCTAATGCGCTGATCAGAAAAGAAGTTTTCGAAAAAGTGGGCGGATTTACTGAGGATTACGGTTTAGGTCATGAAGACTGGGAGTTTTTTGCCAAAGTATCGTTACAGGGATATAAATTGCAAGTCGTCCCGGAACCTCTATTTTGGTATAGAGTTGCAAACTCCGGTATGTTGTTAAGTGGAAATAAGAGCAAAAACAACTACCGTAGTTTTCGTCCATTTATGGACGAGAATGTTAAATATAACTATGCAATGGGCTTGGTGCCTTCCTACCTCGAAAAAATTCATGAGCTTGAGAGCGAAGTGAGTCGGTTGCGCAGCATTAATGGCGGTCATTCTGTCAGTAATGAGTTACAACTTTTAAATAATAAGGTTGATGGTCTTATTTCTCAGCAGAGAGATGGTTGGGCCCATGACCGCTTTAATGCTCTGTATGAAGCAATTCATGTCCAGGGCGCAAAACGAGGCACCAGTCTGGTTCGCCGGGTAGCCCGAAAAGTGAAGTTAATGTTAAAATAAAATAATCCGCGGAGTCCGAAAGGGCTCCGCGAAAATAATGTTAACTTTCAGCGAATTTTAATTATTCATGAGTAATAAGTACCCCCTGATATCAGAATATTTTTATCCCGCCATTCATTTTGGATCGCCAACAAACAGAATGTTTACTCTGGCGGCAACGCCTCTAATTATTTGAATTGATATATAATGCTTTCTTTTGAGCTTTTCTCATGGCCAGCGTTATTGTTCGTTCTCCCCGTTGTCAGTCTGCTCAGGTTTATGGTCACGGGCAGAATCCTAAAGGCCGTGACCGGTTCCGCTGTCGTGAACTGCTGGCTCTGTTCACTGCATTTATTATCGGCATCATAACAAGCGATGGCTGGGGAAGTTATGCCAGGGAAGTGCTGAAGGATAAGGGTAATACCCCGACTCCCGCCATCAATACTAGACCTCTTTCATAACTGTGCAAATTCGCACAGATTCCTTTTCCCGTTCAGCAATCAGTGGTTTGGCAGTATCAGTGCGTAGCCGCTGAGCTGGCGCTTTACCGGCACCGAAACCTCCTTCCTCACCTCCATTAACAAGCGCATTCATTATGCCGTTATGAACTTTGCACTCCCTTTTAATTAAAATATTTTATCTTGACGATTTACTATACTGATCGTAAGTTAAACCCATATAAATGAAGTCTGTATGTTTAACCAGCGTTAGGAGGTCAAAAAAATGGCAGTAACCAGCAAAAAGCCGATTCTTGTCGATCTGCCTATTCTCGAAGGGTTGCAGCGCCTCCGGGAAGATGAATGCCGACGTTCTACCGTAGGTGCAGCCCCAAGCATTCAGGAACTAGCGCGTCACCTTTTGCGTCAGGGCATCAACCGGCATGAGTCGGGCAAGAAGTAACGCTACCGCCTGTAAAGGAGAAACCAATGCCGTTAATGAAATTACCCACATGGGCGCGAACAGCGTTCGGTACGAAAGGTAAGAAAAAACAGCCCCAACTATCTGAGGAAAAACCATCCATGTTCGATTTCTCGCATCTGTCAGGCAAAACCAAAACGAAAGGCGAGTCCGATAACGGTAATGAGCCAGCGAAACAGGATAGTGACGATATTCAGGTATACCGCCCCAACCAACACAGCCGCGGTCACAATGTCGCTGTGTCTAATGAGGCTAAGAACAACCCGGTTCTGGCCGTTCGTTTGCTGAAAGAAACAAAGCTATCTTCGAAGAAAATAAAGCTGCAACTGGCCTCATCGCCGAGGGCGCTTTCCGTTTTCACCCAGAAATTTATGGAAGAGAACGATCCAACCTGGGAATTTCAGGACGATGAAGAGAAAGCCCGAACAGCGCTGACGTTTTCGACACAGAACCGTGACGCAAATGGTTACGGTGCTGCTCAGATTAGCGCTATCAAGGCATTGAAAAAAATGGAAGAGCCTCTGACAAAGGATGAGGCTGAGGCGATAGCTGCCAGGGTAACTAAAGTATTAAACGGTCAAGACCCTATGTCCTCTGAAAATGTGAATGCCCGCCGTAAAGCTGATAAAGAGTACCAGGAGGAAGTCGCGCAGGCTGCTGCACGTCGCAACGACCGTATCCGTGCAACGGGCGTGAGCTTGCCGGGAGATACCCGTCGCGTTAATGGCAAGATTGAAGGGCCGGCACGTGAAGCTGAGCACCTTAAATCACAGATTCCTCTCTGAGAGGTGCGGTGGTGAGCGTTATGAACTTTCAGCACCTCAATCAGCCGCAGCACGATGCGCAGGTATATGGCTTTTCCGGGCGCCGTATGCAGCGTATGCACCGGCTTCAGCAGTCTGTTGAAGAGGAGCAACCCTCTGAATGTCGCCACTCCGATGCGCACCTGATCGCGGTGAGCAGGGAGGCCAAACAAAACCCGATACAGGCACTTCATCTTATCGCTGAAGGGATACCACACCAGCGGGCCATCGGCAGACTACAGGGCAGTGTTCGACAGCTTAGCCTTTTTACCCGGCGAGTCATGGAGAATGCTTATCCTGGCTGGGAACTCCTTGATGCCGAAGACCAGAACATGGCGGCATTCCAGCACAGCATGATTAACGGTGACACTAATGGCTATCGTGCTGGTTTTAATGCTGCTCTGTCGGCGCTGGAGAAGTTTGTAGAGCCCATTACGTTTGATGACATCGCCAATAGCGTTAATTCGCTGGTGGAGGAAGCATGAGTAATTCATTCGATTTTGAGCTGGTGGCCGGCGATCATGTCAGCGAGGTGATTGCGCGCATCGATGAGGCCGTTCGTGATCTCGAACCGCAACTGGAGAAGACCCGCAAGGGCCTGCAATTGGGTGGTCAGGAAACGCTCGACGGGCTGAACGGATACAATTCCAGACTGGATATTATGGCCAGCACGGCCCGTGATAACGTTCAGTTTATCGGTGACATGATCCCTCCATTAAAAATAGTGGGGGAGATGTCGTCTAAAATTGCCGGAATGGGGCTGGCGGGTGGAGTCGTTGGGGCCGTCGGTGGCGTGGCTTACGCAACAGGCAAGCTTGCAGAGAGTTACAAGGAGGCAGCTCGGGGCGCTTATGACCTTGACACCCATGCGAAAAACACCGCGATGAGCGTTCAGGATTTTTCCCGCCTTTCCGGTGCCCTTCAGCTTGTGGGGGCCGATAGCGAAAGCGCTGCTTCTTCAATTGAGGGAATCTTTAGATCACTCAACGAGGCGAATAGTGCGGGGAATGCTGGTGTTATGTCTGCTATGGCACAGATAGGCGCGCAAATTGAGAAAAATAAAGATGGTTCGGTTAATGCGCTAAAGACGCTTGAATCCATCGCGAAGATTTTTCCCAAGCTTCGCCCTGATCAGCAGAAGTCGTTTGCTAATGCCATGGGGCTAACTCCTGAAATGTTGACACTGTTGCGTGAAGGCTCGAAGTATGCCGGTCTGCTGGCCAAAGCGGACAAAGTGGGCCTGACAGTAGACCCTGCACTTAACCAGCAACTGACCAACTTTGATGTTGCGGTTAAGGAAGCGAGTGCCTCATGGGATGGGTTCAAATCGAAGGTTGAGCGTAAAATTTATGCCTCTCTCGATAATAACGGCCTGACTGATATGGTTAACGGCTTCACGGATATGCTGGCGAATAATTTCGACAACATTTCCATGAGCCGCTTCGCCGGACAAAACAAAGGCGATGATTCGGAACTGATGCGCAGGGCTCTTGCAGACCCCGAATTTCAGAAACGCCTCAACGGGAATGAAAAAAACCAACTGACTGCTGGCGTGATGACCGATGAGACAAGGAAGAAGTATCACCAGTATTTTTATAATCAGGACCGATACCGGCAACTGAATGATGATGTTAACGCTATCACACGACCTGCACCTGCACGAGGCCTGATTCCCTATAACCCGTCCGGTAAAAACACACCGGGATTTCGAAATCATAATCCTGGAAACCTGAAAGCCGCATCTAACTCAACCGGTAAGAGCGGTGAATTTTCAACATTCGCCAGTGATGCTGATGGCCTGTCAGCGATGGCGCGCCAACTGATGCTTTATGGCGATCGAGGAAACAACACGCCAAGAGGCTTTATTCATACATATGCCCCACGCTCTGAAAACAATACGCGTGCATATATCGACGATGTGACCTCCAGAACTGGATATGGCGCAGAGCAGCGGCTCGACCTTCATAACCCAGAAGTCCTTAAGGCATTGATGGCCTCAATGATTCAGCATGAACAGGGTTCGCAGCCCTATACGGAAGAACAGCTAAAAAGCGCGATACAGTCAGCCATTATGGATGATCGGTGGTCTGGACTAAGAAGCCCGGAAAGGTTGACGCAGCAGCGTCGGGATGTCATCTCTGGTGCCGGAGGTGGAGGAAGATCACCCTCCATACTGGCACCGGCGGACGGAGACAGTGACATTAACGCCATGACCGACAATATAACCCGCTCTCTGAAAGACGCTTTCACAGAACAACCGATCAAGCTGGAGATCGTTATGACTAACGATAAAGGCGAGCGAAAAACTTACAACGTTGAGAATAACGGGAGAATTATTACGCCCATGAACTATTGAGGCGACCTTCACCGTTGCCTTACAAAAATGGGTCCTTCCTGAGACTTTTGTAAGGCACGGGCATTGCGCGCCGCAGTGTTTTTGTAGCTGCAGGTTTTGAATTTGATTCACACTTGCGCACTTTCACACTTGTCACTTTTTGTTATGGGTTTGTTAATCGTGAGCGGTGGCAATGGATCGCGGGAAGTTTCGGTAATTTTTGATTCACAGTTTGATTTACACATTCAGTCTAAAAAGTGTGAACCTTTCACACTTGTGTGCACAGTCGGTGTGCAAGGGTTCACACTTCGTCAGCGAGGTAGGTTGTTATGTTAATGTCAGTAAGCCAGTACGCCGAGCACAGCGGCATGAGTCGCCGGTCATTTTACAACTGGGAAAGCAAGCAGGGATTCCCGGCGCGGGTTGACGGGAAGATTGACCAGGAGGCCTGTGACGCCTATCTGGCACGTTACCGTGACATCCATGACCCACGCGCTCAGAACGCGAAAAGCAAAGCGGTGGTATCCGGTGTCCGCACTGTTGCGGGTAGCGCTCTGGTAGAGATGAGTGTTGCAGAGATCAAGCGCATCCTGGCATCTGGTGCCGACAAGGTGGCAGGGATGGATCCGGACGAACGCGCTCAAGTGGCTGCAAAGGCCGTGGAGCTGTTTGTAAGCGAAGGCCCCTATAACCCGCCAGTGACATTTGGCAGCTACCGGCTGTCGATTGTTGAAACGCCAGATGATGAAATCGGGCAGATCATCGCTGGCGGCGCGTTCGGCCTGTCTGCTTATGATGTGGTTTACGAGTGCCGGGATTACACCCTGACCCTCATGAGCGATGAAACCGAAGAGACAGCCATGCGGAGGGTTATTCCTTCGCTACTGTATGCCCTGGCCGACGATACCGACTAAAGCAAAGTGTGCCAGCGGGCTCCTGTTATTCCAGCCCTTCGGGGCTGGCTTTTTATATCGTTGCTCAGGGCATAGCCGGTGGGGCCTGTAGGGCAGGAGGATATCACTATGTTAAAACAGAAGAAGATCGAGGCGGTAATTGAAGCGCTGGCCCACCTGCAGGGACATGAGTTGAACTCTGCCGATATGCTGGAGTTACGGTGCAGTGTGGCAGCAACACTCGCAGCAAAAGAACGGCACCGCCAGCGGATGAATACAGGCTCATTTGAGTGGCAAAAACCTAGCGAACCACGTCGATAACGCTCGTTATCGTATATTGTAGTTCATCCTTCCGTGTAGTCAGTGGTGTAGTTAGTTCAATAAAAAAGGCGCTTCCCCATGCCGAAGAGCGCCTTTTATATCAAGCAATTAACTGACTAGTATCAGTTCATGCCGTATTTTTTCAGTTTCTTACGCAGAGTACCGCGGTTGATGCCCATCATCAGGGCCGCACGGGTCTGGTTACCACGGGTGTATTGCATCACCATGTCCAACAGGGGCTGTTCAACTTCAGCCAGTACTAGCTCATACAGGTCATTCACGTCCTGACCATTCAGTTGAGCAAAATAGTTCTTCAGTGCCTGTTTAACCGAGTCACGCAGGGGTTTTTGAGTTACCTGATCCTGAGAGTTAACGGTAGAAACGGTCAGTACGTCAGAATTTACGCGTTGTTCGAACATAGTTCTGTCAGCTCTTTATTTCTGTTTACGCAAAATTTTCGAAGTATGCCTCCAACGCCTCCAGCTGATCGCTGGCATCCTCTATGGCGTTGAATGTGCGCCGAAACTGGTCATTTGGGGCGTGCTCCTGTAGATACCAGGAGACGTGTTTACGTGCAATTCGGTACCCTTTTGCCTGGCCATAAAAGTCATGCAATTCCCGAACATGCGCGCAAAGCAAACGCTTAACCTCTGCCAATGGCAGCGGGGGCAGCAGCTCCCCAGTGTCCAGATAATGCTGGATTTCCCGAAAGATCCAGGGTCTTCCCTGAGCTGCGCGGCCTATCATAAGGGCATCAGCCCCCGTATAGTCGAGCACAGCTCTGGCTTTAAGCGGGTCAGTAATGTCACCATTCGCGATAATCGGAATGGAAACTTTCTGCTTAACTGCCCGAATACTGTCGTATTCAGCGTCTCCGTTAAACAAACAGGCGCGGGTGCGTCCGTGAATAGTCAGAGCCTGAATGCCACACTCTTCAGCCAGTTGGGCAATTTCTACACAGTTACGGTGTTCCGGCTCCCAACCGGTGCGAATCTTGAGTGTCACGGGAACGTCCACTGCCTTGACGACCGCCGTCAGGATTAACTTCACCTGATCGGGATACTGCAAGAGGGCTGAACCTGCGAGCTTGCGATTCACCTTTTTCGCCGGGCACCCCATATTAATATCAATAATCTGGGCACCGCTTTCCACGTTAATACGGGCGGCTGCGGCCATCTCTTCCGGTACGCTACCGGCGATTTGCACGGTACGAATACCGGGCTCATCCACGTGCACCATCCGTAAACGGGATTTGTCGCTCTCCCAAACCTGCGGGTTGGAGGACATCATCTCGGAAACGGTTAAACCTGCTCCCATCTCGTAGCACAGCGTCCTGAATGGTCTGTCAGTAATGCCAGCCATAGGCGCTGCGATCAGGCGATTTCTGAGCTGATAGTGTCCGATGCGCATGAGTTAAGAAATGACCATACTGTGACTGCAAGGCGGCGTATATTACGCATTTTTTGCACGAGATGAAAGGCCAAACTTTGAGCAATCCTCTGTCACAGATCAATGAATCCCACATCGGGAGAAAAGAGATGGATAAATTATCCTATTAATCATCATCTTAATCGATGGTGGATAATTTGTGTCCATTTATAAAATCGCAAAACTTCTCGATTTTTCTTAGAAAAATGGGACTGTTAACGGCATAAAACGCTGTTTTTGTAGTCAAAAAAGCGCATCGTAATGCGATCTGGCTCCCATTTCTTGACGTCATTCAGCGGTTACTGGAAACAAAAAAGCGGCCCGCAGGCCGCTTTCCAGAGTTACTTTCTGCGGCCGGTGATCCGGCACCACTCTTCTTTCTCCACCACCGGGTCGAGGGCAAAGCGTTCGGTATAGGCTTCGCAGACGCTTTCCGCCTGGCTGGCGAGAATACCAGAAAGGCCCAGCAAACCGCCTGAAACGGGCAGCACGCTGATTAACGGGGCCAGCTCACGTAATGGCCCTGCCAGGATGTTGGCGACCACCACATCGGCGCTGAGCGCTTCTGGCTGGTCCTGCGGTAAATAGAGCTCCAGACGATCGGAGACACCGTTACGCTCGGCGTTATCACGGCTGGCCTGAATTGCCTGTGGGTCGATATCAATACCGATCGCTTTTGCGGCACCCAGCTTCAGCGCCGCAATCGCCAGAATGCCCGAACCACAGCCAAAATCGATAATCGTTTTGCCCGTCAGATCCAGTCCGTCCAGCCATTGCAGGCAGAGCGAGGTGGTCGGGTGCGTGCCGGTACCAAACGCCAGGCCCGGGTCGAGCATCACGTTGACCGCGTTTGCATCCGGTACTTCACGCCAGCTTGGGCAAATCCACAGCCGCTCGCCGAAACGCATTGGGTGGAAATTATCCATCCATTCACGTTCCCAGTCTTTATCTTCCAGCTGCTCGATTTTATGTGTGAAACCGGCGCCCAGCAGCGGATGCTGCTCGAGGATAGCCACCACGTCATGCATATCGCTTTCAGCGTCGAACAGGCCGATAACGTCGGTGTCTCCCCACAGGCGAGTTTCACCCGGCAGCGGCTCGAATACCGGCGTATCGTGTGTATCCTGGAAGGTGATGGAGACCGCACCGGCCTCCATTAGCGCGTCGCTGAGGTCTTCAGCATGTGCGCCGGTGGTATTCAGTTTCAGTTGGATCCATGGCATAGCAAAACTCTTTATTTGTCAGTAGTCATAACAGGGGCGGGTGGAACGGGCTGACCAAAACGGTTGCCCACCACAAAAGCCAGCAAACTTAGCAGTAGCGAGGGCACGATAGGATGAAAGCCCAGGTACTGAATTTTCAGGGTGGCGAGCACGGCATACAGCACGCCGCCGACGATCATCGCGCTCAGGGCTCCTGCCGCGTTGGCACGCTCCCAGTACAGGCCCAGAACCAGTGGCCACAGGAAGACCGCTTCCAGCCCGCCAAACGCGAGCAGGTTCAGCCAGATGATCATCTCAGGCGGACGCCATGCGGCCAGCAACAGCAGCGCGCCGAGGATCAGCGTGATCATCGCCGACATCCGCTTCAGGCGTTTCTCGTTATTCAGCTGTTCCGGGTGCAGGTTCAGGTATAAATCCTTAATGATCGTAGCGGAACTCTGCAATAACTGCGCGTTGATCGTCGACATGATCGCCGCCATTGGCGCGGCAAGGAAGATCCCGGCGGCAAACGGCGGCAGTACTTTCACCATCAACGTAGGGATGACCAGATCCGGGATGGTCAGATCCGGGATCACCGCGCGACCCAGCGCACCGGCGAGATGCATGCCAAACATCAGGATAGCGACCACGATGGTGCCGAGAATAATCCCGCGGTGCACCGCCTTGCTGTCTTTATAGGAGATACAGCGCACTGCCGTGTGCGGCAGGCCGATAACACCAAAGCAGACCAGAACCCAGAAAGAGGTCATAAACGTCGGTGACAGAATATCGTCCGCTCCCTGGGGAGACACCAGCTTTGGATCGATATGTTCCAGGGTCTGCACTGCCATGCTCAGACCACCCGCAGCATGAACGATACCGACGAGCAGTACGATGGTGCCTATCAGCATCACCAGACCCTGCATCGCATCATTCAATACGCTGGCACGGAAGCCGCCGAAAGCGGTGTAGAGCGCGATACTGATACCGAAAATCAGCAAACCGGTTTCGTAAGGAATGCCTGCGGCGGTTTCCAGCAGCCGTGCGCCGCCGATAAACTGCACGGTCATCGCACCGATAAACGCAACCAGCAGACTGAGGCTCGCCAGCCATACCAGCAGACGGCTCTGATAGCGGGCGAACAGCATATCGTTGAGCGTTACCGCGTTATACCGGCGGGCCAGAATAGCGAATTTTTTCCCCAGTACCCCGAGCGACAGCCACACGGCAGGCAGCTGGATCATCGCCAGCAGCACCCATCCGAGCCCGTATTTATATGCCGCGCCCGGGCCGCCAATGAACGAACTGGCGCTGATATAGGTGGCCGTCAGGGTCATGGCCAACACGAAGCCGCCCATCGAACGGCTGCCGAGAAAATACTCGTTGAGGAATGCCCCGGTCGAACGCTTGCGCATCGCATAAATCGACAGGCCAAACACCACCAGCAGGTAGGCAATAAGCGGCAGGATCACTTCAGGCTGCATCATCATCCTCCAGCGGAATATCGCGGTAGATAAACTTCACCATCGCCCAGCACAGCAGAATGAAAATCAGGGGGATCAGCAGACAAGCCATTTCAAACCAGCGCGGCAGGCCGGTAAAGCCCTGCTGAGAACCTGGAATGTAAGCACTTGCTAACCATGCTGCAAGATAGAGGAGGGTAAGCCACAACGCCCAGCGGGCTTCTTTGTGGGCCTGAACAAAACGCGCGTCCATAAGGCTCCCGGGGTCAATTTAAAGCGGGGATTGTACCTTAAGGGGCTGGCAAGAGGAGAGAAAAAGAAAAAAGGCCGGATAATCCGGCCTTTTGCTGCGAATACAGGATTATTTTTCCTGTAAGCCGAGTTTTTTCTCCAGATAGTGGATGTTGGTTCCACCATGCTGGAAATGCTCGTCATTCATAATGCGAATCTGCAGATCGACGTTGGTTTTGATGCCGTCGATGATCAGCTCCTGCAGCGCATTTTTCATGCGTGAAATCGCGACATCACGGTTTTCACCGTAACAAATCAGCTTACCAATCATTGAGTCATAGTACGGAGGTACGGTGTAGCCTGCGTAGATATGAGACTCCCAACGTACGCCGAAACCGCCTGGCGCGTGGAAGCGGGTAATTTTACCCGGGCTCGGCAGGAAGGTGTTCGGGTCTTCGGCGTTGATACGGCATTCCACCGCATGGCCACGAACCTGGACTTCTTCTTGCTTGATGGACAGCGGCTGGCCAGCCGCGATACGCAGCTGTTCTTTGATCAGGTCAACGCCGGTAATCATTTCGGTGACCGGATGTTCAACCTGAATACGGGTGTTCATTTCAATGAAGTAGAACTCACCGTTTTCAAACAGGAACTCAAAGGTGCCTGCGCCGCGATAGCCGATGTCGACACACGCTTTAGAGCAGCGTTCGCCGATGTAGCGACGCAGTTCCGGGGTAATGCCCGGCGCCGGCGCTTCTTCGACCACTTTCTGGTGACGACGCTGCATGGAGCAGTCGCGTTCCGCCAGATAGATAGCGTTGCCCTGGCCGTCAGCCAGTACCTGGATCTCGATGTGACGCGGATTTTCCAGGTATTTTTCCATATATACCATGTCGTTGCTGAATGCAGCTTTTGCTTCAGCTTTGGTCATGGAGATGGACTGGGCCAGTTCAGCATCGCTGCGTACAACGCGCATACCGCGTCCGCCGCCGCCGCCGGAGGCTTTGATGATAACCGGATAGCCGATGCGTTTTGCATGAGCGCGGTTCGCATCCATATCGTCGCCCAGCGGGCCGTCAGACCCCGGAACGGTCGGTACGCCCGCTTTCTTCATCGCGGTGATCGCAGACACTTTATCGCCCATCAGACGAATGGTGTCGGCTTTCGGGCCGATGAAGATGAAGCCTGAACGTTCAACCTGCTCAGCAAAGTTGGCGTTTTCGGACAGGAAGCCATAACCCGGATGGATGGCCACCGCGCCGGTAATTTCCGCTGCGCTGATGATTGCCGGGATATTCAGATAGCTTTTTACGGACGGAGCCGGGCCAATACAGACCGTCTCATCCGCTAACAGTACGTGTTTTAGATCGCGATCCGCAGTGGAGTGCACAGCGACGGTCTTGATGCCCAGTTCTTTACAGGCACGCAGGATACGCAGTGCAATCTCGCCTCGGTTAGCGATAACAATTTTATCCAGCATGTTCGCCTCGTTACTCGATGACTACCAGCGGCTCATCAAATTCTACCGGTTGGCCGCTTTCGATCAGAATGGCTTTCACCACGCCGGATTTATCGGCTTCGATCTGGTTCATCATTTTCATCGCTTCTACGATGCACAGGGTGTCGCCCACGTTAACTTTCTGACCGACTTCCACGAACGCTTTTGCGTCCGGGCTCGGGGTGCGGTAGAAAGTACCGACCATCGGGGAACGTACGATGTGACCGCTGATTTCTGCTTTCGCCGGCGCGTCTGCCTGAGCGGCGGCGGCCGGTGCTGCTGCAACCGGTGCCTGAGCCTGCATCATCGGCGCGGCATACGCCTGCTGCATGACCGGGTAGCCCGCATTTGGCGCGGCACGGCTGATGCGTACAGACTCTTCGCCTTCAGAAATTTCCAGTTCGGAGATGCCTGATTCTTCAACCAGCTCGATCAGCTTTTTAATCTTACGAATATCCATGAGTGGGTTCCGTACTCTTTGTTTAGTGTGATTGTGACAGGCGTTTTACCGCCGTCTGTAAAGCGTATGAATAGCCGTCCGCACCGAGTCCGCAGATGACGCCCGAGGCGATATCCGACAGATAGGAGTGGTGACGGAACGGTTCGCGTGCATGTACGTTGCTCAGGTGAATCTCGATAAACGGGATACTGACCGCAAGCAATGCATCGCGGATAGCCACGCTGGTGTGCGTAAACGCGGCCGGATTAATCAGGATATAGTCCACAGTGTCTTTAGCCTGATGAATTCGGTCGATTAGCGCGAACTCCGCATTGGACTGCAGGTGATCCAGCGCCACGTTCAGAGCCGAAGCTTCTGATTCCAGACGGTTAACAATCTCAGAAAGCTTAAGGGTGCCATACTTCTCAGGCTCACGGGTGCCGAGCATGTTAAGGTTGGGTCCGTTTAAAAGCAAAATGCGAAACTTGTCAGCCATTGTGTGGCTATCTCCTGCCATTCTCGGGTAAAAAACAAAATATACCTTCGAAGCGCGCTTGTCACCTTTTCAGGGCTCGAAAACCCCGTCAGGAAAACCAAAGTCGCACATTATAACGATTTCGTAGCATTTGGCAGCTAAATACTGGTCTTATCAGGGAAGATTATCAACCGCTATCGTTCAAAGCATCGCGGTTGATAAAAGATCTGCGGGAAACTGCACATATCCGATGATTATCGCCACCACTGACGGAACTTCTTGTAACGCCATGCTAAAAGCAACGCGGCCAGCACGGCATAAATCACCGGCTGCGGGGATAAAATCTTCACCGACCACAGGTAGTGAATGGGAGCAAGGATTGCCACCAGATAGACGAAGTTGTGCAAAGTTTGCCATCGGCGACCCAGTTTTCTCTGCAGCGCTTGTGTTGAAGTGGCGGCCAGCGCCAGCAAAATCAACCAGCTGATAAAACCCAAAGTCAGGTAAGGTCTGCTGACTAACTCCGAACCCAGCAGCGCCAGATTGTTGATACCTAACTCCAGCAGCGTGTAGCTGGTGAGATGCAGCGTTGCCCAGGCAAAGCACCACAACCCGAGTAAACGCCGGGTACGAATCAACAAAGGTTGTTTAGCGTAGCGCGCGAGCGGTGAGACGAGCAAGGTCGCAAGCAAAAATTTAAGAGCCATCCTACCGGTAAAATGCTGGATATCTTTTGCCGGATCGGCGCTAAAGTAGCCCTGTTGTCCGGCCCAGAAGAGCCAGATAAAGGGCAAGAGGCCGGCCAGATGGAGGACCACCTTCAGCCAGGTAATCTGTTTTACGCTCAGACGCACTAGTAATACTCCCGCAGATTCAGTCCCCGATAGAGCGATGCCACTTCGTCAGCATAGCCGTTAAATAACAGCGTCGGCTGGCGCTTAACATCAAGTACGCCGCCAGAGCCGATAACACGCTCTGTAGCCTGCGACCAGCGCGGATGATCGACGTGCGGATTGACGTTAGCGTAGAAGCCATATTCTTGCGGCCCGGCGAGATGCCAGGTGGTGGGGGGCTGCTCGCGCGTCAGCTCGATACTGACGATGGATTTAATACCTTTAAAACCGTATTTCCATGGGACGGTCAGCCGGACAGGGGCGCCATTTTGCGGCGGCAGCGCTTTACCGTAAACGCCGACGCTCAGCAGCGTCAGAGGGTGCATGGCTTCATCCAGCCGCAGACCTTCTACATAAGGATAAGCCAGTCCCCCGCCGATAAAGCGATCTTTTTGCCCCGGCATTTGATCCGGTGCATAGAGGGTTTTAAATGCGACAAAACGGGCGTTGCTGGTGGGTTCAACCAACGCCAGCAGTTTATGTAGCGGGAAGCCGACCCAGGGCACCACCATTGACCAGGCCTCCACGCAGCGCATCCGGTAAATACGCTCTTCCAGCGGAAAGCGTCGGGTCAGATCGTCATGATCGAGCGTCAGCGGTTTGGCCACCTCTCCGCCAATCGTGAGGGTCCAGGGATCGGTACGCAGGCTGCCGGCATTGGCCGCGGGGTCTGCTTTATCAAGACCAAATTCATAGAAGTTGTTATAGCCGGTGACTTTATCTTCCGGCGTCAGCGTGAGCGAGCTTTGCCACTCCGCGGGTTTATTGAACGTCAGGGCTTTACCTGCCGGGGCCGGCGGGCGGTCGTGACCTTTAAACCAGTCCAGGAGATCGGCCCGCGCCGTGGGGGAAAGAGAAAGGGCCGTTGCGGTGATCCCGAGTGACTTCAGCACCTGGCGGCGCTGCAGCATAAATACGGATTCTGCCGTGACATCGGCTTCCGTGAGTTTTTTAGGTTTCATGACATCCTCCGACATGCTTTTTTCTAAGCATGACGGAGGCGGCGATTTATCGCGAATATGTCACGAAAAATTGCAGATTAGGCGATCTTCACCAGCGTCCGCCCCTGGATCTGATTGTTCATGATCTTAGCGGCGAATGCCGGGGCCTCTGCGAGGGTAATTTCCGTGGCGCTCGCTGAATAGAAGGATTCCGGCAGGTCACGCACCAGACGTTGCCAGGCTTCAGCGCGACGCGCGGGCGGCGTCATGACGGAATCGACGCCCTGCAGGCGAACATTGCGCAGAATAAACGGCATTACCGTCGTCGGCAGCGCAAAGCCTCCGGCCAGACCACAGGCGGCGACGCAGCCGCCATAGTTCATCTGCGCCAGCACTTTCGCCAGCACCTTGTCCCCGACGGTATCGATCGCGCCAGCCCACAGCTGTTTTTCCAGCGGACGGGTTTCGGCAAACTCTTCGCGACCGAGAATGCGCTGCGCGCCGAGGCTTTTCAGATATTCATGGGTGCTTTCGCGGCCAGAGACTGCGACGACCGAATAGCCGAGCTGATGCAGCAGCGCAATGGCGGTACTGCCGACGCCGCCGCTGGCGCCGGTGACAATGATTTCACCATCCTGCGGACGGATACCGGCATCTTCCAACGCCATGACGCACAGCATTGCGGTGAAGCCGGCGGTACCGATCGCCATCGCTTTACGGCCATCAAGACCTTCCGGCATTGCGACCAGCCAGTCGCCTTTCACGCGCGCACGCTCGGCCAGACCACCCCAGTGGTTTTCACCGACGCCCCAGCCGGTCAGCAGCACTTTCTGGCCGCTGTGGAAGCGCGGATCTTCGCTTGAGTGAACGCTACCGGCGAAATCGATGCCAGGAATCATCGGAAAGTTGCGGATGATTTTTCCCTTGCCGGTGATCGCCAGCGCATCTTTATAGTTAAGGCTCGACCAGTGAATATCGACGGTGACATCGCCCGGCGGCAGCTGGTCGGCGTCGATGGTTTGCACCGAAGAGATTGTTTTACCATCCTGCTGTTCTAATATTAAAGCCTGCATATGCGGGTCCTTATTTGTACAAAGATTGGAAAAATTTTTCTGCAGACTATACTCGCTATCGACATTATTACGCCGATATAACGCAATAAATTGCCAGAAACGCCAGCTTTGATAGTATGCCTCGCGCTTTAGAAAGTTAGTGCTTACTTTAGGTAAAGCGCCAGTACACGAGCCTGAAAATCTATCGGGCGGTCATTCACTCGCGGAGTTAACACAGGGATGCGATTAACGACGAAGTTCTCAGCATTTGTCACGCTGCTTACCAGCCTGACCATCTTTGTCACGCTCATCGGTGCTTCGCTGAGTTTTTATAACGGTATCCAGCTGAAGATGGAGAATCGCGTCCAGGCCGTGGCGACGATGCTGGATAACCGCCTGATCTCATCCTCGTTCGATAAGCTCGAACCGCAAATGGATGAGCTGATGACGCCGGTGGAGATTGTGCAGGTCGATTTTCTGCTTAACGGCAAGCCGGTGTACGGTCACTCGCGTAGCGACAGCTATCGTCCGCCGGGGAGTAAGAATCAGTATCGTGAAATAACGGTACCGTCGTTAAAACATCCCGGTATGACGATTCACGTGGTCTACCTCGACCCGATGGTGAATTATTTCCGCTCGCTGCACATCACCGGGCCCTTATCGATAGCTATCGGTCTGATGGTTCTGGTTATCTTTTTCTCCGTACGCTGGATTCGCCGTCAGCTTGCAGGCCAGGAGCTGCTGGAGGTGCGCGCTGCGCGAATCCTCAGTGGCGAACGCGGGCCGCAGGTTCGAGGGTCGGTACATGAGTGGCCGGCCAGCACCAGCAGCGCGCTGGATATGCTGCTTTCCGAACTGCAGTTTGCCAGCGATCAGCGTAGTCGTATGGATACGCTGATTCGTTCTTATGCTGCACAAGACTCGAAAACCGGGCTGAATAATCGTCTGTTCTTTGATAATCAGCTGGCAACTCTGCTGGAAGATCAGGAAAAAGTGGGTTCGCACGGTATCGTGATGATGATTCGCCTGCCGGAGTTCGATCTGCTACGTGATAACTGGGGACGAGCCGCTGCCGAAGAACACTACTTCACGCTCATCAACCTGCTGTCGACTTTTATTATGCGCTATCCCGGGGCGCTGCTGGCGCGCTACCACCGCAGTGATTTTGCCGTACTCCTTCCTCACCGTACCTTAAAAGAGGCCGATAGCATCGCCGGGTTGCTGTTAAAAGCGGTGGATGCGCTGCCGCCGACGCGGATTCTTGACCGCGATGACATGATGCACATCGGTCTTTGCGCTTTCCGCAGCGGGCAGACAACGGCCCAGGTGATGGAACGCGCCGAGGCCGCGACGCGCAATGCGGTGCTACAGGGCAGCAATAGCTGGGCCGTCTACGATGACTCGTTACCGGAGAAAGGGCGCGGTAACGTCCGCTGGCGTACGCTGATTGAACAAATGCTCAGCCGCGGCGGGCCGCGACTGTACCAGAAGCCGGCCGTTACCCGCGATGGACGCGTCCATCATCGTGAACTGATGTCGCGGTTGTATGACGGAAAGGAAGAGGTGATCGCGGCAGAATATATGCCAATGGTGCAACAATTTGGTCTGGCGGAAGAGTACGACCGCCTGCAGATCACGCGGTTACTGCCATTTTTAAGTTTTTGGCCGGAGGAAAACCTCGCGCTGCAGGTGACGGTGGAGTCATTGATCCGGCCGAGATTTCAGCGCTGGCTGCGTGATACCTTGATGCAGAGTGAAAAATCGCAACGTCGACGGATTATTTTTGAACTTGCAGAGGCAGATGTTTGTCAATATATCGGCCGCTTACAACCGGTAATGCGCCTGGTCAATGCTCTGGGTATTCGTGTCGCCGTCGTGCAGGCCGGATTAACGCTGGTTGGAACCAGTTGGATCAAGCAGTTGGATGTCGAAGTGATTAAGCTGCACCAGGGGCTGTCGCGCAATATCGAAAAGCGCAGTGAGAACCAGCTGCTGGTTCAGAGCCTGGTGGAGGCCTGTAAGGGCATGCCGGTCCAGGTTTTTGCAACCGGCGTTCGCAGTCGCAGTGAGTGGCAGGTGCTGTCTCAGTGCGGTGTCACGGGTGGTCAGGGGGAATTTTTTGCCGCCTCACAGCCACTTGACACAAATGTGAAAAAATATTCGCAAAGATACTCGGTTTGATCTGCCGTTTAGCGTGATTTCACGTAGAATAACGCGCGCCATAGTGAAGGGGGTGTGCTTGTCTACCTGCCGGATTATCGCAATGTAAATGCCAGTAAATGACCTTTGACGGGTTACAGATTCAGGCGCGGAGCGCTGTTGATGATTTCGCCACTGAATGGACCCGGTAAATTTGTAACGAAGGAAATGCGCTGCACTAATTTTCACCGTAGCAGATGATTTTTGCGCCTTGTCGCTGCTGCGTGTGGTTGGTAAAGTAAGCGGATTTTGTTTTCCGCCCCAGCTTTCAGGATTATCCCTTAGTATGTTAAAAAAATTTCGTGGCATGTTTTCCAATGACCTGTCCATTGACCTGGGTACTGCGAATACCCTGATTTATGTAAAAGGACAAGGCATCGTATTGAATGAGCCTTCCGTTGTGGCCATTCGTCAGGATCGTGCCGGCTCGCCGAAAAGCGTCGCTGCAGTTGGTCATGAAGCGAAGCAGATGCTCGGGCGTACACCGGGCAACATCGCGGCGATTCGCCCGATGAAAGACGGCGTTATCGCCGACTTCTTCGTCACCGAAAAAATGCTCCAACACTTTATCAAACAGGTGCATAGCAATAGCTTCATGCGTCCAAGCCCGCGTGTTCTGGTGTGCGTACCGGTCGGTGCAACCCAGGTTGAGCGTCGTGCGATTCGTGAATCTGCTCAGGGCGCTGGCGCTCGTGAAGTCTTCCTGATTGAAGAGCCGATGGCGGCTGCGATTGGCGCGGGCTTACCGGTTTCTGAAGCGACCGGTTCTATGGTGGTGGATATTGGTGGCGGTACCACAGAAGTGGCGGTTATCTCCCTGAACGGCGTGGTTTACTCCTCTTCCGTTCGTATCGGTGGTGACCGTTTCGATGAAGCCGTGATTAATTATGTGCGTCGTAACTACGGATCTCTGATCGGTGAAGCGACGGCTGAACGTATCAAGCATGAAATCGGTTCGGCGTATCCGGGCGATGAAGTGCGTGAAATCGAAGTTCGCGGCCGTAACCTGGCAGAAGGCGTGCCGCGCGGCTTTACCCTGAACTCGAACGAAATTCTCGAAGCGCTGCAGGAACCGCTGACCGGTATCGTCAGCGCGGTCATGGTCGCGCTGGAACAGTGTCCGCCGGAGCTGGCTTCCGATATCTCCGAGCGTGGTATGGTTCTGACTGGCGGTGGCGCCCTGCTGCGCAACCTCGACCGTCTGTTGATGGAAGAGACAGGTATTCCTGTCGTAGTTGCAGAAGATCCACTGACTTGCGTCGCACGTGGCGGCGGTAAAGCGCTGGAAATGATCGACATGCACGGCGGCGACTTGTTCAGCGAAGAGTAGTCAGCCGAAGGTCCAGGGTAGCCTCAAAAGCTACCCTTGGTCTTAACTGACACGAGAATACGCATAGCCTATGAAGCCAATTTTTAGCCGTGGCCCGTCGCTACAGATTCGCCTTATCCTGGCGGTTTTGGTGGCGCTTGGCGTGATTATCGCCGACAGCCGCCTGGGGACGTTCAGTCAGATTAGAACGTACATGGACACTGCCGTCAGCCCTTTCTACTTTATCTCAAATGGTCCCCGGGAATTGTTGGATAGCGTATCGCAAACGCTGGCAACCCGCGATCAGCTCGAACTGGAAAACCGCGCGCTGCGTCAGGAACTGCTGCTGAAGAACAGCGATTTGCTGATGCTGGGTCAGTACAAACAGGAGAACGCGCGTCTGCGCGAGCTGCTGGGCTCGCCGCTGCGCCAGGATGAGCAAAAAATGGTGACTCAGGTCATCTCTACGGTTAACGATCCTTATAGCGATCAGGTTGTCATCGATAAGGGCAGCGTTAACGGCGTTTACGAAGGCCAGCCGGTGATCAGCGACAAAGGCGTTGTGGGTCAGGTCGTCGCGGTGGCGAAGTTAACCAGCCGCGTGCTGCTCATCTGCGACGCGACGCATGCGTTGCCGATTCAGGTTCTGCGCAATGATATTCGCGTGATTGCGGCAGGTAACGGATGCACTGACGATTTGCAGCTGGAGCACCTGCCGGCGAACACCGATATTCGCGTCGGCGATGTGCTGGTGACCTCCGGTCTCGGTGGCCGCTTCCCTGAGGGCTATCCGGTTGGCGTGGTCTCCTCGGTGAAGCTCGACACGCAGCGTGCGTATACGGTCATTCAGGCGCGCCCAACGGCGGGTCTGCAGCGTCTGCGCTATCTCCTGCTGCTGTGGGGAGCCGATCGTAATGGGGCCAACCCGATGACGCCGGAAGAGGTGCACCGCGTCGCCAATGAGCGTCTGATGCAGATGATGCCGCAGGTTCTGCCGGCACCGGATGCCATGGGGCCGCAAATGCCTGCGCCGGCAACCGGCATAACGCCGCCTTCGCAACCTCTGCCTGCAGGGGGGCAATAGTGGCAAGTTATCGAAGCCAGGGACGCTGGGTTATCTGGCTCTCGTTTCTTATCGCACTATTGCTGCAGGTCATGCCCTGGCCGGCGGATTTGACCGTCTTCCGGCCAAACTGGGTGTTCCTGATCCTGCTTTACTGGATCCTCGCCTTACCGCATCGGGTTAACGTAGGCACCGGTTTCGTCATGGGGGCTATCCTCGATCTTATCAGTGGGTCGACACTGGGCGTTCGCGCGCTATCGTTAAGTATCATCGCTTATCTGGTGGCGCTGAAATATCAGCTGTTTCGCAACCTGGCGCTCTGGCAGCAGGCGCTGGTGGTGATGATGCTATCCCTTGCTGTGGATATCGTTGTTTTCTGGGCAGAGTTTTTAGTGATCAACGTCTCTTTCCGTCCGGAAGTGTTCTGGAGTAGTGTAGTAAACGGCGTGCTCTGGCCATGGTTATTCCTGCTGATGCGGAAAGTCCGTCAGCAATTTGCGGTGCAATAAGGTTGATATGACGACTCTGTATCTCGCTTCAGGCTCTCCGCGTCGGCAGGAACTGCTGACGCAGCTGGGGCTATCTTTTGAACGTCTGGTTCCCGGTGTTGAAGAACGACGCTTGCCGCAGGAGAGCGCCGGGCACTATGTTGCGCGTCTGGCGCGTGAAAAAGCGCAGGCGGGGGTCGCACTGGCGTCGCGCGATCTGCCGGTGCTGGGGGCGGATACCATTGTTATCCTGAACGGCGAAGTGCTGGAAAAACCGCGCGATGCCGCTCACGCCGCCGAGATGCTGCGCATGCTCTCCGGTAAGACGCATCAGGTCATGACGGCCGTGGCGCTGGCGGATAAGCAGCTGACGCTGGATTGCCTGGTGGTGACGGAAGTCACCTTCCGCCTGCTTTCAGAACAGGATATTGCCAGCTATGTGGCCAGCGGAGAACCTCTGGACAAAGCAGGTGCATACGGTATTCAAGGGTTGGGTGGCTGTTTCGTCAGGAAGATTAATGGCAGCTATCACGCCGTGGTCGGCTTACCGCTGGTAGAAACGTATGAGTTGCTGAGTAACTTTAACTCACTGCGTGAAGAAAAGGGATAAAGATGACGGCAGAATTATTAGTTAACGTAACGCCATCGGAGACGCGCGTTGCGTACATTGATGGCGGTATTCTTCAGGAAATTCATATTGAGCGTGAAGCGCGGCGCGGAATCGTAGGCAATATCTACAAAGGTCGTGTCAGTCGTGTACTGCCGGGGATGCAGGCGGCTTTTGTAGATATTGGTCTGGACAAGGCCGCATTTCTGCATGCGTCAGATATTATGCCGCATACCGAATGCGTCGCCGGGGAAGAACAAAAGCAGTTTACGGTGCGCGATATTTCCGAACTGGTTCGTCAGGGCCAGGACCTGATGGTTCAGGTGGTGAAAGATCCGCTCGGCACGAAAGGCGCCCGCCTGACGACGGACATTACGCTGCCTTCCCGCTATCTGGTCTTTATGCCGGGAGCTTCTCACGTCGGCGTGTCACAGCGTATCGAGAGTGAAGCTGAACGCGAGCGGTTAAAGAAGGTGGTGGCCGAGTACTGCGATGAGCAGGGCGGTTTTATCATCCGTACCGCCGCGGAAGGGGTGCATGAACAGGAGTTAGCCGCCGATGCGGCTTACCTCAAGCGCGTATGGACTAAGGTCATGGAGCGCAAAAAACGGCAGCAGACCCGTTATCAGCTGTACGGTGAACTGGCGCTGGCTCAGCGCGTGCTGCGCGATTTTGCCGATGAGCATCTGGACCGTATTCGCGTCGACTCCCGCCTGACGTATGAATCGCTGGTGGAGTTTACCGCCGAATATATGCCGGAAATGACCAGCAAGCTGGAGCATTACAGCGGCCGTCAGCCGATTTTCGATCTCTTTGACGTGGAGAACGAAATTCAGCGCGCGCTGGAGCGTAAGGTGGAGCTGAAATCCGGCGGCTATCTGGTTATCGATCAAACCGAAGCGATGACCACCGTGGATATCAATACCGGGGCATTTGTCGGTCATCGCAATCTCGACGATACCATTTTTAATACCAATATTGAGGCGACTCAGGCGATTGCCCGCCAGCTGCGTCTGCGCAATCTGGGGGGGATTATCATTATTGATTTCATTGATATGAATAATGAAGATCACCGCCGCCGGGTGTTGCATTCACTGGAACAGGCGTTGAGTAAAGACCGGGTCAAAACCAGTATTAACGGCTTCTCCCAGCTTGGTCTGGTAGAAATGACCCGTAAGCGGACTCGTGAAAGCGTTGAGCACGTGCTGTGTAAGGATTGCCCTACCTGCCACGGACGCGGTACGGTGAAATCGGTGGAAACGGTGTGCTATGAAATCATGCGTGAGATTGTGCGTGTGCATCATGCCTACGATTCCGATCGTTTCCTGGTCTATGCTTCTCCTGCGGTTGCGGAAACCCTGAAAGGGGAAGAGTCGCACGCGCTGGCGGAAGTCGAAATCTTTGTCGGCAAACAGGTCAAAGTACAAATTGAACCGCTCTATAATCAAGAGCAGTTCGATGTCGTTATGATGTAATCATCTGGTTTGCCTCTGTTCTGGCGCCCGGGAGCATGGCTAAACGACGCCTTATCCCGGAAGTCAACGCCGCCGACGCGGAGGCAAAGAGACAGATGACGTGTAAAAGTCTGACAAGGAGAGAGGCGTGAGGCGACTGCCCGGGATATTATTGCTCACCGCGGCAACATTGACAGTTGTCGTCGCACTGCTGGTGAGCGGCCTGCGTCTCGTTCTGCCGCAGCTGGACGCATGGCGCCCGCAGCTGCTGGAGAAAATCTCTGCGATTTCAGGCTCGCCGGTCAATGCTTCACAGCTCACGGCCCGCTGGGAAAATTTTGGTCCGACGCTTGACGTGCGCGATGTCTCCGCGGGTCTGAAAGACGGCGGTCAGCTCTCTGTTAAACGGGTCACTCTGGCGCTGGATGTCTGGCAAAGTCTGCTGCACATGCGCTGGCAGTTCCGCGACCTCACCTTCTGGCAGTTGAAAATCCATACCAATTCGCCCATCCAGACCAATGATGGCGGCGATAGTCTGAAAACCGACCATATCGGCGATCTTTTCCTGCGCCAGTTCGACCACTTTATTCTCCGCGATAGCCATTTGAGTTTCGTGACCATTTCCGGGCAACGCGCGGAATTAGCTGTTCCGCAGCTCACCTGGCTGAACACCAATAACCGCCATCGTGCAGAAGGGCAACTGAGTCTCTCCAGTCTGAACGGCCAGCATGGGGTGATGCAGGTACGCATGGATCTGCGTGATGAAAATGGCCTGCTGAATAAAGGGCGCGTATGGCTGCAGGCGGACGATATTGACGTGAAGCCGTGGCTGGGGCGCTGGATGCAGGACAATATTGCATTGCAAAATGCGCGCTTTAGCCTTGAAGGCTGGATGACCATCGACAAAGGCGATATCGCCAGCGGCGACGTCTGGTTGAAGAAGGGCGGCGCCAGCTGGCAGGGGGACGGTCAGCCTCATCGATTGACGGTGGATAATCTGACGGCCCATATCTTCCGCGAGAAGCAGGGCTGGGGCTTCGACATCCCGGATACCCGTATCTCGATCGATGGCAAAGCCTGGCCGCGCGGCGCGCTGGCGATGGCGTGGATCCCGGCCCAGGATGTTGGCGGCGATAACCACGCGCGCAGCGATGAGCTGCGTGTCCGCGCCAGTAATCTCGATCTCACTGGCCTGACCGGGCTGCAACCGATCGCCGATAAGCTGGCTCCTGAGCTGGGCGAGGTCTGGCGCACCACGCAACCTGCCGGCAAAATCGATCTGCTGGCGCTGGATATCCCGCTGCAGGCGGCGGAGAAGTCCCGTTTTCAGGCAAGCTGGAGCGACCTCTCCTGGAAGCAGTGGAAGCTGCTGCCAGGGGCCGAGCATTTCTCCGGTAGCGTTGCCGGAAGCGTGGAAAACGGCTCGCTGCACGCCAGTATGAGCGAGGCTAAAATGCCTTATGCCACGGTCTTCCGCGCCCCGCTGGAAATCGCCAAAGGCGATGCCACCCTTAGCTGGGTGAAGAATGACAAAGGATTTATGCTCGACGGACGCAACATTGACGTGCAGGCGACCGGTGTACGTGCGCGGGGAGGATTCCGCTATTTACAGCCGCAGGATGATGAGCCGTGGCTGGGAATTCTGGCGGGGATCAGCACCAATGACGGCGGTCAGGCATGGCGCTATTTCCCGGAAAACCTGATGGGCAAAGAGCTGGTGGATTATCTCAGCGGCGCGATAAAAGGCGGGCAGTCAACCAACGCGACCCTGGTTTACGGCGGTAATCCGCACCTGTTCCCCTATCTGCATAACGAAGGCCAGTTCCAGGTTTCTGTGCCATTAACCAACGCCACTTTTGCCTTTCAACCGGACTGGCCGGCATTAACCGGGCTGGATATCAACCTCGACTTTATCAATAACGGTTTGTGGATGAAGGCTGATAAGGTCATGCTGGGTAACGTCACCGCCAGCAACCTTGATGCGGTTATCCCTGATTATTCGCGGGAAAAACTGCTTATTGATGCCGATATCAACGGTCCGGGGAAAGATGTCGGCCCCTATTTTAAAGAGACGCCGCTGAAAGAGACGCTGGGTTCGGCACTGGATGAGCTCCAGCTGGATGGGAATGTGAGCGCTCGCTTACATCTTGATATTCCGCTGGATGGCGAGCTGACCACCGCCAAAGGCGATGTCAATCTGGTGAATAACAGCCTGTTTATCAAACCGATTGATACGACGCTGAAGGATCTGACCGGTAAGTTCAGCTTTACAAATGGCGATTTGAAAAGCGAGACCCTGAAAGCCAGCTGGTTTAATCAGCCGCTGAATCTCGATTTTTCCACCACCGAGGGAGCTAAGGCCTTCCTGGTCAACGTTGGAATGAACGCCAGCTGGCAGCCGTCGCGTACCGGTCTGCTGCCAAAAGCAGTCAATGATGCCGTGAGCGGTAGCGTGCCGTGGGACGGTAAGGTGGCCATTGAGCTGCCGTACCATGGGAATGCGAGCTATAAGGTTGATATCAACGGCGATCTGAAAAACGTAAGCAGCGACTTACCTTCTCCGGTCGATAAAAAAGCGGGTGAGCCGCTGCCGGTGAAAATTAATGTTGCTGGCGGGTTAAACAGCTTTGAGCTGACCGGCGCGATTGGTGCGAAAAATCATTTCAACAGCCGCTGGTTGCTGAGCCGTAAGCTGACGCTGGATCGGGCGATTTTAACCTCTGATAGCAAAGCCATTTCTCCACTGCCGGATCAGGCCGGCGTTGAGCTGAATATGCCGCCGATGGATGGCGCGGAGTGGCTGGCGCTTTTCCAGGGCGGCGCAGTCAATGAAGTCAGCAGCAATGTTCTCTTCCCGGAACGTATAACGTTGCGTACGCCGTCGCTGACATTTGCTGGCCAAAGCTGGAACAACGTGAGCCTGGTGAGCCAACCGGAAGCCGGTGGCTCGAAGGTTGAAGCCCAGGGGCGCGAAATTAACGCCTCTTTGACAATGCGGCAAAATGCTCCCTGGCAGGCCGCTATTCGCTACCTGTATTACAACCCGGCCGCCGCTCAGAAGAGCGGTGAGACGTCCGACGGGGCGAGCCCGCTTGCCAGTAAGCGCCTTGATTTTCGCGGCTGGCCGGATCTTCAGCTGCGCTGCGCAGAGTGCTGGCTATGGGGGCAAAAATACGGGCGCATCGACGGTGATTTCTCAATTAAAGGCGATACCCTGACGCTGGCTAACGGGCTGGTGGATACCGGTTTTGGCCGTCTGACTTCCGACGGCGTATGGGTCAACGCCCCGGGCGGCGTGCGGACGTCGCTGAAAGGCAAACTCCATGGGAATAAAACGGATGCCTTTGCCAGCTTCTTCGGTATTTCAACGCCGGTGAAAGGGTCGTCGTTCGATGTCGATTACGATTTGCACTGGCGCGCACCGCCGTGGCAGCCGGATGTGGCATCGCTCAATGGGGTGCTGAAAAGCCATCTCGGGAAAGGCGAATTTACCGACATCAGTACCGGTCATGCCGGGCAGCTGTTGCGTCTGCTGAGCGTCGATGCGCTGTTGCGGAAGCTGCGTTTCGACTTTAGCGATACCTTCAGCGAAGGCTTCTATTTTGATTCGATCAACAGCACGGCATGGATTAAAGATGGTGTGCTGAATACGGATGATACGCTGGTGGATGGCCTCGAGGCGGATATCGCTATGAAAGGCTCGGTCGATCTGGTACGCCGCCGACTGGATATGCAGGCCGTCGTGGCCCCGGAAATTTCGGCCACCGTCGGTGTTGCGACAGCGTTTGTGATTAACCCGATAGTCGGCGCCGCGGTATTTGCCGCCAGTAAAGTGCTGGGGCCGCTGTGGAACAAAGTATCTATCCTGCGCTATCGCATCACTGGCCCTATCGATCAGCCGCAGATCAATGAAGTTCTGCGCCAGGCGCGCAGCGACAAAAAGCAATGATTTGACGATTGCGGGGAATTACCGCACTCTCAATGGATAGCGTTTTTTATTTCCGCCTGACCGGCGGCAACAAACGAGTAGCATAACGATGAGTCTGAACCTGGTAAGTGAACAATTACTGTCAGCAAATGGCCTGAATCATCAGGATCTTTTTGCCATTCTTGGCCAGTTGGCCGAGCGCCGTCTGGATTACGGCGATCTCTATTTTCAGTCGAGCTATCACGAATCCTGGGTTCTGGAAGACAGCATCATTAAAGATGGTTCGTATAACATTGACCAGGGCGTCGGCGTTCGTGCGGTCAGCGGCGAGAAAACGGGTTTTGCTTATGCCGATCAAATCAGCCGGCTGGCGCTGGAACAGAGCGCGCAGGCGGCGCGTACCATCGTGCGCGACAGCGGCGACGGCAAAGTGCGTACCCTGGGGGCGGTAGAATACAGCGCGCTGTATACCAGTATCGATCCGCTGCAAAGTATGAGCCGCGAAGAGAAACTGGATATCCTGCGCCGCGTCGATAAAGCGGCTCGCGCCGCTGATAAACGCGTGCAGGAAGTGTCCGCCAGCCTGAGCGGCGTATATGAATTGATTCTGGTCGCGGCGACAGATGGGACCTTAGCGGCGGACGTTCGTCCGCTGGTGCGTCTGTCGGTCAGCGTACTGGTGGAAGACGACGGTAAACGTGAACGCGGCTCCAGCGGCGGCGGCGGTCGTTTTGGCTATGACTATTTCCTGGCTGCCGAAGACGGTGAAGTTCGTGCCGATGCCTGGGCGAAAGAAGCGGTGCGGATGGCGCTGGTGAATTTATCTGCCGTTGCCGCCCCGGCGGGCATGCTGCCGGTGGTGCTGGGTGCCGGCTGGCCTGGCGTGTTGCTGCATGAAGCGGTAGGACACGGTCTGGAAGGCGATTTCAATCGTCGCGGTACTTCGGTGTTCAGCGGCCATATGGGTGAACTGGTGGCTTCCGAACTGTGCACCGTGGTGGATGATGGTACCATTGCCAATCGCCGCGGCTCGTTGGCCGTTGATGACGAAGGGACGCCGGGCCAATACAACGTGCTGATTGAGAACGGTATCCTGAAAGGCTATATGCAGGACAAACTCAACGCGCGTTTGATGGGCGTTGCGCCGACCGGTAACGGCCGCCGCGAGTCATACGCCCATCTGCCCATGCCGCGGATGACCAACACCTACATGCTGGCAGGTAAATCGACGCCGCAGGAAATTATTGAATCGGTTGATTACGGTATCTATGCCCCGAACTTTGGCGGCGGTCAGGTCGATATCACCTCAGGTAAGTTTGTGTTCTCCACTTCAGAAGCCTACCTGATCGAAAAAGGGAAGGTCACGAAAGCAGTGAAGGGGGCGACCCTGATTGGTTCCGGGATTGAAGCGATGCAGCAGATTTCCATGGTCGGTAACGATCTGAAGCTGGATAGCGGTGTCGGCGTGTGCGGTAAAGAGGGCCAGAGCGTGCCGGTAGGCGTGGGTCAACCGACGCTGAAAGTCGATAATCTTACCGTTGGCGGAACCGCCTGAGTATTCTGAATGCGCTTCCGCATCTTGCGGAGGCGCACCTTGCACCGGCCATCGTTGCTGTGTGTGTCGTGTCGCTAGCGAGCAATTCCCCGGCCGTGCATCCCCTGGTAAATTTTTGCCACCTCGACGAAATACTCCGTCAGTGAATTAATACAGACCTGAACCTTCAGCGGTAGCTTGTCTTTCTCGGTATACACCGCATACACCGGACGAGGATCGGACTGGTAGCTTGGCAGCAGGATCTCCAGCTCTCCGCGGTTGATCTCTTCGATCGCCCACATCAGCGGAACGTAAGCCACGCCGACGCCTGCGGTCAACCAGCGTACCAGCGTCATGGGGTCGTTGGTGACAAAGCGGCCCTGCGGAATCAGTTTGGTTGAGATCCCTTCCGGGGCGATAATTTCAAATTCATTATCAGGGCGCACGCTGTACTCAAGCCACGAATGGCTGGCGAGATCGGCCGGTTTTTCCGGGATCCCCGCCTGCTGCAGGTAGCTTTTCGCTGCGCAGAGCACCATCGGCATCGAGCCAAGCCGGCGGGAGAAGAGACTGGAATCCTGCAATGCCCCGACACGGATCACCACATCGAGCCCGTCAGCAATCAGGTCCGGCGCCGGAATTCCGGTAACCAGGTTGACGGATAAACCCGGGTACTCTTTCAGCATTCCAGCGGTAATGTGGGCCAGGACATTCTGTGCCATAGTTGAAGAGCAGCCGACGCGCAGCGTACCGATGGGCGTATTGTTAAACGCGTACAGTTGCTCATGGACGTCCTGCGCTTCGAACAGCATTCGTCGGCAGCCCTGGTAATAGATCTTGCCGGCTTCTGTTAAGCCAAGGCTGCGGGTGCTGCGGTTGAGCGGCTTCACCTGGAGTTCATCTTCCAGTCTGGAGACAGTCTGGCTGATGGATGAAACGCTCATCTGGAGCTGGTGTGCCGTGGCGGTAAATGAACCAAGTTCAACCACTTTGGCAAAAACGGACATGCGTTTTAATCGTTCCATTGTTCACTCTGACTTAAAAGTGATTTAGATCACATAATATAGATCATGCTGCAATTGTTACGTTACTATATTGTTAGCTACATAATAAACGCTTCACGCATATCACCTGTACGCTTCTTATCAAGGTCATCATGAGTCTGTTTCCTGTCATCGTGATTTTCGGCTTATCGTTTCCGCCGATCTTCTTTGAGCTGCTAATATCGCTGGCCATTTTCTGGCTGGTACACCGGCTGCTGGTTCCCACCGGCATCTATGATTTTGTCTGGCACCCTGCACTGTTTAATACCGCGTTATATTGCTGCCTTTTTTATCTGATATCGCGTTTGTTCGTTTGAGGTCGATGTGAAAACACTAACAAGAAATATCTTCCGTACCGCAATCACTGTGATACTGGTTATCCTGGCATTTGTCGCGATTTTTCGCGCCTGGGTCTATTACACCGCGTCTCCCTGGACGCGCGACGCGCGATTCAGCGCCGACATCGTGGCTATCGCACCCGATGTATCCGGGCTGATTTCCCAGGTAAATATCAAGGATAACCAGCTGGTTAAGAAAGGCCAGGTTTTGTTTGTGATTGACCAGCCGCGTTATCAGAAAGCCCTCGAAGAAGCTCAGGCCGACGTTTCCTATTACCAGACTCTGGCGCAGGAAAAACGTGTTGAAGCCGGCCGCCGTAACAGGCTGGGCGTACAGGCGATGTCTCGTGAAGAGATAGACCAGGCCAATAACGTCTTACAAACGGTAGAGCATCAGCTGGCGAAAGCCGTGGCCAGCCGGGATCTGGCAAAGCTCGATCTTGAACGCACGGTTGTCCGCGCGCCGGCCGATGGTTGGGTGACCAACCTCAACGTTTACAACGGTGAATTTATTACCCGTGGCTCGACAGCCGTGGCGCTGGTTAAGCAAAACACCTTTTACGTGGTGGCCTACCTTGAAGAGACCAAACTGGAAGGGGTACGTCAGGGATACCGTGCGGAAATTACCCCGCTGGGAAGCAGCCGCTCGATTAAAGGTACGGTGGATAGTATCGCCGCCGGGGTGACCAACGCCAGCAGCAGCAGCGACGCCAAAGGGATGGCTTCCGTGGATTCTAACCTTGAATGGGTTCGTCTGGCGCAGCGCGTGCCGGTCCGCATTCGACTCGACAAGCAGCAGGGCAATCTGTGGCCAGCGGGGACAACCGCGACGGTGGTGATTACCGGTAAAGAAGACCGCGATACAACCCAGGTGAACTTCTTCCAGAAACTGGCGATGCGCCTGCGTGAGTTTGGTTAATCGCCATGGGGATCTTCACCATTTCTCCCCGGCACCTGCGCTTCGCGATTAAATTAGCGTGTGCGGTGGTGCTGGCACTCTTTGTCGGCTTCCATTTTCAACTGGAAACGCCGCGCTGGGCGGTACTCACGGCGGCCATTGTCACCGCGGGTCCCGCGTTTGCCGCCGGCGGAGAACCTTATTCTGGCGCGATCCGCTATCGCGGGATGCTGCGTATTGTCGGGACGTTTATCGGCTGTATTGCCGCGCTGGCGATAATCATTCTGATGATTCGCGCGCCGCTGCTGATGATGCTGGTGTGCTGTCTGTGGGCAGGTTTCTGCACCTGGATCTCCTCGCTGGTTCGCGTCGAAAACTCCTATGCCTGGGGGCTGGCAGGCTATACCGCGCTGATCATTATTATCACCATTCATACCGATCCGATGCTGGCGCCGCAGTTTGCCGTTGAGCGTTGCAGCGAGATTGTGGTGGGGATTGTCAGCGCCATTATGGCGGACCTGTTATTTTCCCCGCGCTCGATTAAGAAAGAGATCGATCTTGAGCTGGATAACCTGCTGATCGAACAGTACCGCCTGATGCAACTTTGTGTGGCGCATGGCGACAGCGAAGTGGTTGATAAAGCATGGGGTTCGCTGGTGCGTCGGACCAGTGCGCTGGAAGGAATGCGCAGTAACCTGATTATGGAGTCCTCGCGCTGGGCCAGGGTCAATCAGCGCCTGAAGGCCATTAATACTCTTTCTTTAACGCTGATTACTCAGGCCTGCGAAACGTACCTGATCCAGAATTCGCGCCCGGAAATCGTGACCAATGATTACCGCGAGCTGTTTGCCGAGCCGGTTGAAACCGTACAGGACGTCCATCGACAGCTGAAAAGAATGCGCCGTTTTCTGACCTGGAAGGGGGAGCACAATACGCCGGTCACTATTTACAGCTGGGTTGGCGCCGCGACACGCTATCTGCTGTTGAAGCGCGGCGTGGTCGGCAATACCAGGATCAGCCGCGTTGAAGATGAAGTGCTGCAGGGTGAGGTGGTGATAAAGGCAGGGTCCGCCGAGCGTCATCATGCGATGGTCAACTTCTGGCGCACCTCCATTTCCTGCATTCTTGGGACGCTGTTCTGGCTGTGGACCGGCTGGACGTCCGGTAGCGGGGCGATGGTGATGATTGCGGTGGTGACGTCGCTCGCCATGCGCCTGCCCAACCCACGAATGGTGGCAATAGATTTTCTCTACGGTACGCTGGCGGCCTTACCGCTGGGGGCGCTGTTCTTCCTGGTGATTATGCCCGCCACGCAGCAGAGTATGCTGCTGCTGTGTATCAGCCTGGCGGCGATGGCGTTCTTTATTGGTATTGAGGTACAAAAACGGCGGCTGGGATCGCTGGGGGCGCTGGCGAGTACCATCAACATTCTGGTACTGGATAACCCTATGCAGTTTCAGTTCAGCCAGTTTCTTGATAGCGCGCTGGGCCAGATCGTCGGCTGTTTTCTGGCGCTGATGGTGATTCTGCTGGTACGGGATAATTCACAAGCGCGTACCGGACGTGTGCTGCTGAATCAGTTTGTTTCGGCCGCGGTGTCATCCCTGACGACCAATACCTCTCGCCGTAAAGAGAACCATTTGCCGGCGCTTTATCAGCAGCTGTTCCTCTTGCTGAATAAGTTCCCCGGCGATATCGCCCGTTTCCGCCTGGCGCTGACCCTGATTATTGCCCATCAGCGTCTGCGGGATGCGCCTGTGCCGGTGAACGACGATCTGTCGGCATTTCACCGCCAGCTGCGCCGCACTGCGGACCATGTGATTTCCGCAGGCAGCGATGATAAACGACGTCGCTATTTTGCTCGTTTGTTAGAAGAGCTGGACGTTTATCAGGAAAAACTGCAGGTCTGGGAGGCGCCACCGCAGGTGACGGAACCGGTCCGACGGCTGGTGGATATGTTGCGTAAGTACCAGCATGTATTGACCAATAGCTAACTACCTGAACCGACGCTGAAGCGTCGGTTTTTTTATCACTATACTTAATCGTCGGGGATATTCGCGTTTCGTTCAGGGAAGCAGGGAGAGAAAACCCGGCGCGTGGAGGCATAGGCAGTATTGGCAGGTGGCAATAGCGCGATGTTGACAGGGTGTGGGCGATGACTATCTATACATTTGATTTTGATGATATAGCCGATCAGCAGGATTTCTATCGTGAATTTTCGCGGAGCTTCTCGCTCAACCGCGAGCAGGTGAACAATCTGGACTCATTGTGGGAAGCCGTTACCAGCGGTCTGCTGCCGCTGCCGCTGGAGATTGAGTTTATTCACTTAAGCGATAAGCAGCGTCGGCGCTTTGGCGCCTTGATATTGCTGTTTGATGAAGCGGAAGAAGAGCTGGAAGGGGAGCTTCGGTTTAACGCCAGGCAGGCATAAAAAAGCCCCCGACAAGCGGGGGCAAGTCGTCGGATAAGACGACGAGGGTTTATTTGTACAACTCAGCTGTAGCGTGCCAGCTATCGCCGGTACGGGCTTCAATAATACGGTAGCTGCTTGCACCTTCTTTTTCGGCTTTAGCCGCCAGTTCATGGCGCATATCCATCGGGGCGCTGCCTACCTGAGAAACAGAGATGGTGCCCATCGACTGCAGGTTTTGAGCTTGTTCCGCGTTGACCTGATGTACGGCGGCGCTAGCGCCGAAGGAGAGAACGGAAGCCAGGCCCAGGGATGCGATGATCATTGAACGTTTCATAATCTTTACTCCAACCATTTGTTGCAGCGGCGGGAGGCTTTATATGGGCCTGGGCCGCTGTGAATTATTCGTATTTAGTTCGTAACCGACAATCATTACGTCTTATTTATAAAGCTCTGCCGTAGCGTGCCAGTGGTCACCGGTACGGGCTTCGATGATGCGATAAGAAGACGCACCTTCTTCCTGAGCTTTTTTGTTCAGCATCTCATGCATATCCATCGGGGAAGAACTCACCGCGCCGACGGAAATGGTACCGATTGACTGACGGCCTTGCGCCTGATCGCTGTTGATAGAGTCAGCGGCGAAAGCGCCAAAGGACAGAACAGACAGGATGCTTAGTGCAGCTACAGTTGTTTTGATTTTCATGATGTTCACCTCGTCGAATCTTATTATTGAGGGCTCTTCGTTTCGTGACCCTCATCACAAAATCAAGTATACACTAATCACCAAAAATATTAATACCACGCTAATGGTTGTATGAGTAAATAATTACAAAGAATTGTCGTTTTTATAACGTATAAGAATTAGAAATGTCATTTACTCGCCATAGAAGTCTGATATAGCGATTAAAATCATATAGATAGGGTATTTTGATATTTTGTGCGCTTCTGGCCCGTTCATTCGGTAAAAGTATGTATAGAGGCCGAAAACCACACTAAATGTTAAAGAAATGCAATATTTTTGAAAAGACCCTCTGGTGGGAACCAGAGGGGAGGCTCTCAGAGTTCCTGTTCAAACAGGACGAGAATGGCGTCGTACAGATCTTTGACGGTGAAGCCTCTGGCCGGGGTCGTAAAGATAGTGTCATCGCCGGCAATGCTGCCGAGAATCCCTTCCGCCTTCCCGAGAGAGTCCAGCAGGCGAGCAATCAGCTGCGCAGCGCCCGGGCTGGTATGGATAACCACGACCGCATCGTTATAGTCGATATCCAACACGAGGTTTTTCAGCGGGCTGGAGGTCGTAGGAACGCCAAGTTCGGCAGGCAGGCAATAGACCATCTCCATTTTGGCGTTACGGGTACGAACCGCGCCAAATTTTGTCAACATGCGGGAGACTTTCGATTGGTTGATATTATCGAAACCTTCTTCCTGCAGCGCCTGGACGATTTCACCTTGAGAGCTGAACTTTTCTTCTTTAAGCAGCAGTTTAAACGCTTTAACCAGTTCTTCTTGTTTTGCCGAACTTCGCATAAGTCACCCAAATTATGGTGGTAAAAACAACATCATTATGCATAGTAATGAATTTTTATGCAAATAATCCGCAGGGGGATAAAGTAAATAATGTTATGAAGGGGGCATATTTTAGCAAATAACCCTGCTAAGGAACATGCCTTCATCACAGCGCGTAAATCGCTGTAAAAGTAAACTAAATGTTATGAGAATGATGTTGTTTTGCCGAGTGAGCTGGGTGTATTGTAACCAATAGTCGATCCGGTACTACGTTTTGCTGGATGGTCAGTCTCAGGGATGAAAATGCGAAGCGGATGCATCGCTGCGCACCAGAACGCATTCTTCAACCATACTTATTGTAATTGTTCATCTTGTGAATTAAGGTCCAGGCGACGGAGTAACGAAAGACTATATTAACCATAATAAGGAGTTTAGGATGAAAGTTGCAGTCCTCGGCGCCGCTGGTGGAATCGGCCAGGCGCTTGCCCTACTACTTAAGACCCAACTGCCTTCAGGTTCAGAACTCTCGTTGTACGACATTGCTCCGGTCACGCCGGGCGTGGCGGTTGATCTTAGCCATATTCCTACCGATGTAAAAATCAAAGGTTTCTCCGGTGAAGACGCAACTCCGGCGCTTGTTGGGGCTGATGTGGTGCTGATTTCCGCCGGCGTAGCCCGTAAACCAGGCATGGATCGCTCCGATTTATTTAACGTTAACGCTGGTATCGTGAAGAACCTGGTACAGCAGATAGCGAAAACCTGCCCGCAGGCCTGCATCGGTATCATTACTAACCCGGTGAACACCACGGTGGCCATCGCGGCAGAGGTGCTGAAAAAAGCCGGCGTTTACGATAAGAACAAACTGTTTGGCGTGACCACGCTGGACATCATCCGTTCAAATACCTTTGTGGCTGAGCTGAAAGGTAAATCCGCATCCGACGTTGAAGTGCCGGTTATTGGCGGCCACTCCGGCGTGACCATCCTGCCGCTATTGTCACAGATTGCTGGCGTGAGCTTCAGCGAGCAAGAAGTTGCCGATCTGACAAAACGCATCCAGAACGCCGGCACCGAAGTTGTTGAAGCGAAAGCCGGTGGCGGTTCTGCCACGCTTTCTATGGGGCAGGCGGCCGCCCGCTTTGGTCTTTCCTTAGTGCGTGCGATGCAGGGCGAGAAAGGCGTGGTCGAATGCGCTTATGTTGAAGGTGATGGCCAGTACGCGCGTTTCTTCTCGCAACCGTTACTGCTGGGCAAAAACGGCATCGAAGAGCGTCAGTCGTTCGGTAAGCTGAGCGCATTTGAGCAACAGGCGCTGGAAGGCATGCTCGATACGCTGAAGAAAGATATCGCCCTGGGCGAAGATTTTGTTAACAAGTAATTGTTCTGATTTGCCAATGATATAAACGAGCGGGCAGCCTTGCCCGCTCGCTGTTTTTAACGCCCCTGCCGCTTCCCGCGCTGTTGATTGTTATCAAAATGTGATCGCCTCTGCAACTTCGGCAATCCCTTCCTGATTCTTGATTTTTTGGTCACGCTACGACCGAATTTCCACCCGGCTCTTAAGGCGGGGCTGGTTTTGACTGGCTTATATTGATTTCACCTTGCCGCCATCACCGGGAAAAAAATGACCTCCTTAATGCTTAAGCGCAGTGATTACTTCACGAGTGCCGCCCATCCGGTGGCGGTGGAGCACCGCTGCCCGCAGGATATCTTCCCCCTGCATCGCCATGATTTTGACGAAATCGTTATTGTCTGGCGCGGCAACGGATTACACATCTGGAACGGGCTGCCGTACCGCATTACCTACGGTGACGTGCTGTATGTGACCCAGCAGGATAGCCATTACTACCAGTCGGTCGATAACCTCGAGCTGGGCAACATCCTGTTTTGCCGCGACCGCCTGCGCCTGGGCACCGACTGGCACAATCTGCTGCCCGGCACGGAAACCCACCAGCAAAGCCGTAGCTGGCGATTAACCCGGGAGTCGCTGGCAGTGATCCGCCAGCACGTCGAGCGCCTGGCCAGCGAGTGCGGCAGGCGGGACCCCGTTTCTTTACGCCTGAGCGAGTCGATATTTCTCGAACTGGTACTTTTGCTGATGCGCCACCGCTACGCACCGGACAAGCTGACTTCTCATGCCCGTCAGGATATCGATCTGGTCATCGCCAGCCTCGGCTCGCGGCTGAATGAGAGATTTGAGCTGGAATCCCTCTGCGCGCAGCACCAGCTTTCTCCGCGTTCGGTACGCGACGCTTTCAAACAGATAACCGGTATGACCATCAGCCGCTACCAGATGCAGCGCCGCCTGTGCCGCGCCATCACGCTGCTCGGCACCAGCGACCTCTCCATTGCAGAAGTGGCGGAGGTAAGCGGTTTTAGCGACAGCAACTATTTCTCGGTCATCTTTCAGAAAAGCTTTAACCAGTCTCCCAGCCATTGTCGACGAGCGCTTCAGGCGCGGGGGCTGGGACGTGGACATTTTCCTTTCTCAGACGATTTATCCTCATCAGGAGACAACCTATGAATATACCCGCCACGCTTAATACCGCGCTATTTGGTATCGGGCTCAATACCTACTGGCCGCAGTTCAGCGGCCTCGAACAGCGCCTGCTGGGCTACCTGCAGGAGATTGAAGAGCAGCTCTCTACGCCGTCGCTGACTGTGCTGAACGGCGGGCTGGTGGATTCGCTGGAGAAAAGCGATGCGCTGGCCCTGCGCCTCAGGCAGTTTTCGCCGGACGTCATCGTGATCGCCATCAGCACCTATGCCCTGAGCTCCACCGTGCTGCCGCTGGTGCAGCAGTTCAGCGTGCCGGTGCTGATCCTGGCCCTCCAGCCGGAGCGGACGTTGCCGTACAGCGTGATTCGCGATCTGCCCGATCGCGGGGCGCGCACCGGCGAGTGGCTGGCGCATTGCCAGGCGTGCAGCGCGCCGGAACTGGCGAACGTCTTTAATCGCGCCGGGATCCACTGGGAAATGATCGTCGGAGCATTGCACAACGATCCCCACGTCTGGCGGGAAACCTGCGCCTGGCTGACGGCGCTGACGCTGAAAAAGCAGCTGGCGCAGACGCAGATTGGCGTGCTCGGCCACTACTACAACGGCATGTACGACGTCTATTCCAACATGACGAACCTCTCAGCGAAGCTGGGCGTTCGCTTCCAGCCGCTGGAGATGTGCGAGCTGCTGAGCTGGCGCGAGCAGGTTTCCGACAGGCAAATAGAAGAGAAACGGCGGGAAATAAGGGAAAAGCTGGTCATCGATGACAGCTGCGATGAGCGGGAGTTGCTGCGGGCAACGCATACCGCCGTCGCTCTCGACGACCTGGTCCGGGAAAACAAACTGCACGCGCTGGCGTACTACTACGAAGGCACGCCGGGCAGCGCCCATGAAAATATCGTCACCTCGCTGATTCTGGGCAACACGCTGCTTACCGGGCGGGATATTCCGGTTGCCGGGGAGTACGAAGTTAAAAACGTTATCGCGATGAAAATTCTCTCCTTACTCGGGGCCGGAGGCTCGTTTGCCGAACCTTACGGCATTGATTTCGATGATGATGTCGTGCTGTGGGGGCATGACGGCCCGGCTCATCCGGCGATGGCTGAAGGTGAAGTGCGCCTGGTGCCTTTGCCGGTTTATCACGGTAAGCCCGGCAAAGGGATCTCGATCCAGATGAGTGTACGCAACGGGCCGGTCACCTTCCTGTCGGTGGTGGAGGACGTCAACAACCGGGTGATTTTGCAGTACGCCGAAGGAGAATCGCTGGCGGGAGAAATACTGGATATCGGCAACACCAACAGCCGCTACCGCTTCGCCTGCGGCGCCCGGGCCTTCACCGAAAGCTGGTCGCGCGGCGGGGCGGCTCATCACTGCGCCATCGGTATCGGGCACCACGGTACGACGCTTGAAAAGCTCGCCAGTCTGCTCGGCGTGACGGCTACCCGCATTGTATAACCGCAAAGGAGAACCTTTATGAGTGCAAAAATTGGTATTTTCGCCATCGGTCTTGAAGCGTACTGGCCGCAGTTTTCGGGCATGAAAGAGCGGCTGATGGAGCATCATCAGCGGCTGCTGGAGAAATTCTCGCCGCGCGACGTCGTTGCCGCAGGCATGGTGGACAATCCGGCAAGAGCGCGGGAGGCGGGGCTGCGCTTTCAGGCGGAAGATGTGGATATTATTTTCTGCCACCTGACAACCTACGCCTCGTCCGAGGCCCTGCTGCCGGTAGTGCGCGCGCTGGGCAACGTGACGCTGGTGCTGCTGAACGTCCAGTCGGTTCCCGCGTTGGATCTGGATAGAACCTTGACTATCGACGACTGGCTGGGCAAAGGTTGTACCTGCGCCGGGCTGCCCGAAATGACCGCCGTGCTGCGCCGTTTCGAGCATCCTTTTGCGGTGGTTTCCGGCTACCTTGAAGGAGATACGATCCTTGATGAGAAGATTAGCCAGTGGTGCGACGCGGCCAACGCCTGCCGTCGCCTGAAGTCAGGGAACATCGGCATTCTTGGCCGTCCGTATCCGGGGATGATGGATCTCAACGTCGATGAGACGCAGATTTTCCGCACCTTCGGCAGCTACGTGAAGCATCTGAACTGGGAGGATATCGCGGCCAATATTGCCCACGGCTTTAACCAGGACGACATCGAGCGGGCGGATCGGGAGGTGAAAGAGGTTTTCCGCCTGCCGGAGGATCTGGATGAGCAGCATCTGACCTCAATGATTGAGGTCTATCTGGCCACCCGCAGGCTGGTGGATGAGCACCGGCTGATTGCGCTGTCGAACCACTTCGAGGTGCAGCCCAGCGGCTATATGCACCAGATTATCTCCGCATCGAATCCGGTCTTCTCCATGCTGACCCGGCAAGGGATCGCCTGCCCGGTTGAGGCCGACGTCAAAACGGCGATCGCGCTGACGCTGATGAAATCCCTGGCCGGCAGCGCAACGCTGACCGAGCTGTATTCGATGGATTTCAATCAGGATCTTTGCATCGTCGGGCACAGCGGGGCGGGCGATCCGGACATCGCCGATGAAAAATCCCTGCTCAAAATGAGCGCCGTCTTCCACGGTAAACCAGGCAGCGGTTTTCTGACCCAGTTCACTCCGGCAACCGGGCCGGTAACCCTGGCTTCCGTTACTCAGGGGGCCGACGGTCAGTACATGCTGGTGCTGGCCGAGGGCGAGCTGGTGGAAGGCAGAACGCTGCAGCTTGGGGATACGAACGCCCTGTTCCGTTTCCGCAAAGGGCTGCGCGCTTTTGTGGATGACTGGTCCGCCTGCGGCCCGACCCATCACTGCGCGATGGGACGGGGACACCACGCTCAGGCTTTCCATAAACTCGGGCAGCTTCTGAGGATCCCTGTCCACGAGGTGTGATCTTTTCCGCATACGATCGTCTGGATCCGCTAAGCCGATCGCCGTTGCGCGTTGTACGACCCGTGGGAAGCCCGCTTTCTCCCATTTAATCCTTACTTTTTTGTGATACCCGCTATCGCCTGGCCTCCCTTTGCCGAAATTTGGCCCGGGGAGCCTGACTATTCTCTTGTGAGGTTAATATGAACACGTTATCGACCCCTCCCACGGCCGTCGCCCACGGCAGACGCTACAGCTTTCTGGTCGCCATCGGGGCAAGCATCGGCGGCCTGCTGTATGGCTACGACACGGGCATTATTGCCAGCGCCTTGCTCTTTCTGCGCGAGGATTTCGCCATCGCGGACAACGCCTTTATGCAGTCGGTGGTCACCTCCGCCACGCTTCTCGGCGCGATATTTGGCGCGCTGCTGACCGGCCCGCTCTCGGATCGTCTGGGGCGGCGCAGAACCGTCATCGTCATCTCAATACTGTTTGCTTTATTCGCTCTCGGCTGCGCTTTAGCGACCTCCCTCAATATGCTGATTGTCATGCGTTTCCTGCTTGGCCTGGGCGTCGGAGGCTCCTCGCAAATTGTTCCGATGTATATCGCCGAGCTGGCGCCTGCCCATCGGCGCGGCGCTCAGGGCGTGCTGTTCCAGATGATGATCTGCGTCGGCACGCTGCTGGCCTACGCCGTAGGCTATCTGCTTGGGCCGTCCGGCGCCTGGGAGTGGATGCTCGGGCTGGCGGTTATCCCGGCGGTGATTTTTATCGTGATGATGCTGTATCTGCCGGAAAGCCCGCGCTGGCTGGTGGGCAAGCAGCAGGCTAAACGGGCGGAGGAAATCCTCGTCCGCGTAGGGCGCACCGGGCACGAAGCCGCTCAGGAAGTCAAGGAGATAGGGCGGCTGCATCAGGACCAGCAGTCGAGCTGGAGAGAGCTGTTCCAGCCCTGGGTGCGGCCCGCGCTGGTCGCCGGTCTGGGCATCGCTATTTTCTCTCAGGCTACCGGCATCAGCGCCATCATCTATTACGCCCCTTCCTTGCTGGTGATGGCGCAGTTTGGCAAGTCGGTGGCGATCCTCGGCTCCGTCGGGATCGGTGTGGTGCTCACGGTATTCACCCTGTTAGGCATTTGGCTGCTGGACGTGCTCGGGCGGCGGCGCCTGATGCTGAGTGGCCTGCCCGGCGCGGTGGTGGTGCTGGCGGTGATGTCGATGCTGTTGCCATGGTCCGCCCACGCGCAGGAGCTGCTGAGTGACGGCCATAAAATTATCGTGCTGGCCTGCCTGCTGGGATATTTCGCCTTCAACGGCGGCAGCCTGTCGGTTGTGACCTGGCTGTACTGCGCCGAAATCTTCCCCCTTGGCGTGCGGGGCAAAGGCACGGCTTTGTGCTCGTTTGCGCTGTGGGTGGTCAACTTCCTCGTCACCCTGCTGCTCTATTTCACGGCCGATGCGCTTGGCATCGGCCTGGTGTTCGGCGCGCTGGCCGCGGTCAACGCGCTCGCCTGGGTCTTCGTGTGGCGCTACGCCCCGGAGACGCGGGGGAGAACGCTGGAGGATATCGAACAGAGCCTGCTTAACGGGCAGTTCAACGCGCGCAATGCCGTTTCTTCGGGCGTTTTGCTCAATAAAATCAACTCAGACTGAGAGGTCGTTATGGCATTTGAAACAGATATTCCGGACAGCCAGCGTGCGCTGTTCCTGATGGCGAAAGAAACCCTTGAGCTACAGACTACCGCCGTGCCGCAGCCGCAGGCCGGGGAAGTGCTGCTGAAAATCGGCTCGGTCGGCGTGTGCGGTTCGGATAAGCATTTTTACTTCGACGGCCGCTGCGGCAGCGAAATGATTACCGCGCCGATGATTATGGGACACGAGTTTGGCGGGGCGATTGTGGCGGTGGGGCAGGGAATTTCGCCGCACCGCGTCGGGCAGCGCGTATCGGTGGATCCGCTGGTACCCTGCGGCCGCTGCCGGCACTGTGTGCAGGGCAATTATAATATCTGTCCGACGCAGAAGTTTTTCGGCGTGCCGGGTACCTATGGCGCCATGCAGCAGTATCTGTGCGTCCCGTCAGGCAACGCGCACGCTATCAGCGACGCCATTAGCGACGGCGCGGCGGCGATGGTTGAAACGATTTCAGTCGCGCTGGCAGGGGCGCAAAAAGGGCAGATTGGTCTGGGGTCCCGCGTGTTAATCACCGGCGGCGGCCCGGTGGGGTTATTCGCCGTTCAGGTCGCTAAAACGCTGGGCGCCACGGAAGTGGTGCTGGTTGAGCCTCAGGAGGGGCGGCGCAAAATTGCCCATGAGCTGGGGGCTGAAACGCTGAGTACTCTGGCCGATAACGACCGGCAGTATGACGTGCTGCTTGAATGCACGGGCGTACAGTCCGTGCGCCACGACGCCTGTCTGAGCGTACTTTCCGGCGGGCGGGCAATCATGATCGGCGTGGGTGAACAGGTGGGCGGCTTTCCCATGTCAGCGGTGATAGAACGTGAAGTCACCATTCACGGGGTGATGCGCTATAAATTCACCTGGCCTGCGGTTATCGCGGCGCTGGAGGAGCAGAGGCTGAACGCCGATATTTTGATCAGCCGACGTTTGCCGCTGGCGCGCGCCCAGGAAGCATGGACGCTCCCGATGACGAATGAAATTAAGACGATGATCGACGTTAACGCCTGATTGACGTTAACGTCACTGTCAAAAGCTAAAGCCCGGTCTCGGGCTTTAGTTGGTTGCCGGATATTCCTGAACGGCGATATGCAGCGTGATTTTTTTGTCATCGCGCATGATAACCACCGGAATTTCTGAGCCTGGGCGGATTTCCGCGACCTGGTCCATGGTTTCGAGAGCAGAAACCGCCGGTTTGTCATTCACCGAAATGATCACGTCGTTGGCGCGGATACCGGCCTGGGCCGCCGGACCATCCGGAGCAACGTCATTAACCACAATCCCCTGCAGCTGATCGATGCCGCCGCCCTGAGCATGCAGCGGCGCGATCTCGCGGCCGCTGATACCGATATAACCGCGGATCACGCGGCCATCGCGGATCAGCTTATCCATAATCTTGGTTGCCAGCTGGAAGGGAATCGCAAAGCCGATCCCTTCCGGCGTTTCGCCATCGTTGCTTTTATCAAATGACAGCGTGTTGATGCCCATCAGTTCGCCCAGCGAGTTCACCAGCGCACCGCCGGAGTTGCCGTGGTTGATTGAGGCGTCGGTTTGCAGGAAATTTTGCCGTCCGGTCGGGTTCAGGCCGATACGACCGGTAGCGCTGATAATCCCTTGCGTAATCGTCTGACCGAGGTTGTAAGGGTTACCAATCGCGAGGACAACATCGCCGATATGCGGCACCCGTTTCGGGTTGATAGGAATGACCGGCAGGCCGGCATTGGCGTTAATTTTTAATACCGCCAGGTCAGTCAGGGTATCAGAACCAACCAACAACGCTTCAAAAACGCGACCATCCTGCAGGGCGACAATAATCTGATCCGCGTCATTGATGACGTGTTTGTTGGTCAGGATGTAGCCACGCTGGTCCATGATAACGCCGGAGCCCAGAGTCAGCTGATTATGGCTGGTACCGTTCAGCGCGCGGTTATAGACGTTGACCACCGCAGGGGCAGCGCGGCGAACGGCAGAATTATAGCTGGCGGGCGACTCGTCCGCGCTATCGTACTGGGTCGTCGTCGACAGTTGCCATTGACGCAGCGAAGGCATTACGGCCAGAAGCAGGCCTCCGACGATCAAACCAATGAGTACAGAACGTAAAAACTTTCCAGGCATGATACCGGTATCGTTGATGGATGGACATGCGCAGCATAGCACGAGTTATCCGGACATCGTACTGCGGGCGATGTCCGGAAAGGCGTGTTATCGCAGCAGCAGATAGATGCTTTCGTTACCGCGAATGACGTTCAGGGCGATGACAGCCGGCTTGCTCTCCAGCACTTTACGTAGTTCGGCAATAGAGCGCACGCGCTCGCGGTTAAGGCCGATAATAATATCGTCCTTATGCAGGCCAACCTGCGCCGCCGGGCTTCCTTTATCGACGTTGTCGACGGCGACGCCTTTGGTGCCGTCTTTCAACTGACCGTCGCTCAGCGATGCCCCCTGAAGCGCAGGGATGATGAGATCGGCGCTGGCGGTAGACGAGGTGCTCTTATCCAGAGTGACTTCGACATCCAGCGGTTTCCCGTCGCGCAGCAGGCCCAGCTTCACTTTGGTGCCCGGCTCGGTCGTGGCAATTCGCGAACGCAGCTCGGCAAAGCTGCTCAGCGGTTTACCGTTCATGCTGACAATCACGTCGCCGGACTTAATCCCGGCTTTCGCTGAACCTGAATTTGGTAAGACTTCGCTGACGAAGGCCCCGCGCTGAGCGTCGATATTCATCGCTTTAGCAATATCCGCGCTCATTTCCATGCCTTTAATTCCCAGCAGGCCGCGTTTGATTTCACCAAACTGGATCAGCTGTTGAGCGAGGGTTTTCGCCATATTACTCGGAATGGCAAAGCCTATGCCGACGCTGCCACCGCCTGGCGCCAGAATCGCGGTGTTGATACCAATCAGCTCGCCGTTCAGGTTCAGCAGCGCGCCGCCGGAGTTACCCCGGTTGATAGAGGCATCGGTCTGGATAAAGTTCTCCAGTCCTTCAAGGTTGAGACCGCTGCGACCGAGTGCGGAAATAATGCCGGATGTGGCGGTCTGCCCGAGGCCAAACGGATTACCGACGGCCACGGCGAAATCGCCAACGCGAAGTTTATCGGAATCGGCGATCGCGATTTGCGTCAGATGGCTGGGGTTTTGTAATTGCAGCAGGGCGATATCGCTCTGATCGTCGCTGCCGACCAGCTTCGCATCAAATTCGCGGCCATCGTTAAGCTGAACGCTGATTTTCTGTGCCTGGCTGATCACGTGATTATTGGTTAAGACATAGCCTTTGGCGGCATCGATGATGACCCCGGAGCCCAGACCTTCAAAAGGCTGAGCCTGCTCCTGCGGCGCATTGTCGCCAAAGAACTTTTTCAACTCTTCCGGCATGTTTTGCGCCGGGGCGGCGGTCCCTTCAACCTGTACGCTCACGACCGCGGGCAGCACTTTTTCCAGCATCGGCGCAAGGCTTGGCAAAGCTCCCTGGCCGGGTACCTGCGTGGGTAACGATGCCGTCGCCGTAGGTAAAACCGACAACGATAACCCGATGCTTAACGCTAACGCACTCAACAGCAAAGTCTGTTTCTTCATTAGATGCTGGCTCTCGTAACCTGAGGTGTATGGAAAAACGTCCCGAATGGCCTGATGTTATTGAATTTTCAACCGGCTAACAATGCGGTCAATGATTAAATAATAGCTGGGATGTGGGGTTGAGGCGGGCGCAGAGAGTGCGCCCGGATAATATTTTTGCTGGCAGGGATAAATCAGTCGCGTTTTGCGCCACCGCGCAGCAGGCCGGATGCGCCTTCAGAATAATCGCGCGGCATCTGGACCGGAGCCTGATCGTTACCAGCTTCTGATTCTGCCAGGCGATTGCGGAACGGGTTTGCATCCGCCATGGTATCCGGCAGCAGACTGCTGGAGCTTTTAGCCATGTGCTGATACAGCTGGCGGTAATCATCGGCCATGTTATCCAGCAGTTCAGCGCTGCGGGCAAAATGACTGACCAGCTCTTCACGATACTCTTCAAGCTCTGTTTTATTCTTTTCCAGTTCGAACTGCAGCGCCTGCTGTTGACGTAATTTGCGGTTGCCAAAACGCATGGCGACGGCACCGATGATGATACCGACAACTAGCCCAATTAGCGCATATTCCCAGGTCATGTACATCTCCCGTTGTTTTGTGGTTCCGTAGGGTGGCTGTAAGGCTCTCCGCCTGCGCCCGATAGTGCCACTATAACCGCTAATTCCACAGAAGTGGAATCCTGGCGTATCATCGCGTAGTGTAGAACGGCCTTTTTTTCGTCAATCGTGAGCTTCAGCATTACGGTTTTCAAGGAATAACAATTAGATCATGCAAAGCCTGTCCCCAACATCGCGTTACCTTTTAGCTCTCAAAGAGGGCAGCCATCAACCTGACGACGTCCAGCAGGAAGCGGTAAGCCGCCTCGATACTATCTATCATGAACTGCAGAATAAACCCGTTCCGGCGCCGCAAAGCAGCGGCCTGCGGGCAAAATTCGGCAAACTGCTGGGTAAGCGTGAACCTACCGTCGAGACGGCTGCCGTACGTGGCCTCTATATGTGGGGGGGCGTTGGGCGAGGGAAAACCTGGCTGATGGACCTGTTTTATCATAGCCTGCCCGGCGCTCGTAAGCAGCGCCTGCACTTCCATCGCTTTATGCTGCGCGTCCATGAAGAGCTGGTGGCCCTGCAGGGACACAGCGACCCGCTGGAAATCCTCGCCGATCGCTTCAAGGCGGAAACCGACGTTCTCTGTTTTGATGAGTTTTTTGTCTCCGATATTACTGATGCCATGCTGCTGGGCGGTCTGATGAAAGCCCTGTTTGCGCGTGGCATCACGCTGGTGGCTACCTCGAACATCCCGCCAGATGAGCTCTATCGCAACGGCCTGCAGCGCGCCCGTTTCCTGCCCGCGATCGAGGCGATTAAACAGCATTGCGACATTATGAATGTGGACGCGGGCATTGATTACCGCCTGCGCACGCTGACGCAGGCCCATCTTTGGCTGTCGCCGCTCGATGCGCAGACGCAGCAGCAGATGGATAAACTGTGGCTGGCCTTAGCGGGGGCGAAACGCGAGCAGACGCCGACGCTGGAAATTAACCATCGACCGCTCCCGACATTAGGCGTCGAAAACCAGACGCTGGCGGCCTCGTTTGCTACCCTATGCGTGGACGCGCGCAGTCAGCACGATTACATCGCGCTTTCGCGCCTGTTCCATACCGTCATGTTGTTTGATGTACCGGTGATGACGACGCAGCTGGAGAGTGAAGCCCGGCGGTTTATCGCCCTGGTGGATGAGTTCTACGAGCGGCACGTTAAGCTGGTTGTCAGCGCCGCGGTGCCGCTGTATGACATTTATCAGGGAGAGCGGCTGAAGTTTGAGTTTCAGCGCTGCTTATCGCGCCTGCAGGAAATGCAAAGCGAAGAGTATTTGAAACGCCCGCATATGCCTTAACTGGCGGGCGTTCCCCCGCGCATCGTGTTGCCATGACATAAGGATATCGCGCGGCAACGCGCCGCCGAAAAAAGCAGGTTCAAATCACATAAAGGGGTCGATCTTTGGCCCCGACTTCTCTATAATCTTGCGACCCCACGTTACAAGAAGGTTTTTTTCCCAAAACTTTCTATAGTGCCGGCATAGGCTATTCGAAGGGGTAGGTTTGCTGGACAATGTCGTGTGAACCTCAACTGACTAAACGTTTGGGTGTTCACCAACGTGTAACTTATTATTTGGGTAAGCTTTTAATGAAAACTTTTACAGCTAAACCAGAAACCGTAAAGCGCGACTGGTATGTTGTTGACGCGACCGGTAAAACTCTGGGCCGTCTGGCTTCTGAACTGGCTCGTCGCCTGCGCGGTAAGCATAAAGCGGAATACACTCCGCACGTCGATACTGGTGATTACATCATCGTTCTGAACGCAGAAAAAGTTGCTGTAACCGGCAACAAGCGCGAAGACAAAATGTACTACCATCACACCGGCCACATCGGTGGTATCAAAGAAGCGACCTTTGAAGAGATGATTGCTCGCCGTCCTGAGCGTGTGATTGAAATCGCGGTTAAAGGCATGTTGCCAAAAGGCCCGCTGGGTCGTGCTATGTACCGTAAACTGAAAGTTTACGCGGGTAACGAGCACAACCACGCGGCACAGCAACCGCAAGTTCTTGACATCTAATCGGGATTATAGGCAATGGCTGAAAATCAATATTACGGCACTGGTCGCCGCAAAAGTTCCGCAGCTCGCGTTTTCATCAAACCAGGCAGCGGCAAAATCGTTATCAACCAGCGTTCTCTGGAACAGTACTTCGGTCGTGAAACTGCCCGCATGGTAGTTCGTCAGCCGCTGGAACTGGTCGACATGGTTGAGAAACTGGATCTGTACATCACCGTTAAAGGTGGTGGTATCTCTGGTCAGGCTGGTGCGATCCGTCACGGTATCACCCGCGCTCTGATGGAGTATGATGAGTCCCTGCGTGGCGAACTGCGTAAAGCTGGCTTCGTTACCCGTGATGCTCGTCAGGTTGAACGTAAGAAAGTCGGTCTGCGTAAAGCACGTCGTCGTCCTCAGTTCTCCAAACGTTAATTGTTTTCTGCTTACGCAGAACAATTTGCGAAAAAACCCGCTTCGGCGGGTTTTTTTATGCATAAACCTGCGGTTATCCACAAGCAAATCGCCTGTTCTTACCACTTTTTCAGCATTTCCAGAATCCCCTCACCACAATGCCTTCAAGATCTGGTAAACTATCATCCAATTTTCTGCCCAAATGCTGGTGATTGTTCGTTTTTTGTTTTTTTCGCATAAACAATAATGACTTCACGCGAATGGGGTTTTTACATCTGGCTGGCCACGCGTGGCTGGTAGCAGTACAAAAATTCTGAATATACCTGGAGGTTTTCATGGCTGTCGCTGCCAACAAACGTTCGGTAATGACGCTGTTTTCTGGTCCTACTGACATCTATAGCCACCAAGTCCGCATCGTGCTGGCAGAAAAAGGTGTTAGTTTTGAGATAGAGCACGTGGAGAAGGACAACCCACCTCAGGATCTGATTGACCTCAACCCGAATCAAAGCGTACCTACGCTGGTGGATCGTGAGCTCACTCTGTGGGAATCCCGCATCATTATGGAATATCTGGATGAGCGTTTCCCGCATCCACCGTTAATGCCGGTCTATCCGGTCGCGCGTGGAGAAAGTCGTCTGTACATGCAGCGTATCGAGAAAGACTGGTATTCGTTGATGAACACCATTCAGACCGGTACCGCAGCGCAAGCGGATACCGCACGTAAACAGCTGCGTGAAGAGCTGCAGGCGATTGCGCCTGTCTTCACTCAGAAACCTTACTTCCTGAGCGATGAGTTCAGCCTCGTTGATTGCTATCTGGCGCCGCTGCTGTGGCGTTTGCCGGTTCTCGGTGTTGAAGTTATTGGTGCCGGCGCGAAAGAGCTCAAGGGCTATATGACTCGCGTCTTTGAACGTGATTCCTTCCTCGCTTCTTTAACTGAAGCCGAGCGTGAAATGCGTCTCGGTCGGGGCTAACCGATGGATGTATCGCAGCTAACGCCGCGTCGCCCGTACCTGCTGCGGGCGTTCTATGAGTGGCTGCTGGATAACCAGCTGACTCCACACCTGGTTGTGGATGTGACACTGCCAAACGTACAGGTGCCGATGGAGTATGCGCGCGACGGACAAATCGTTCTGAATATTGCTCCTCGCGCCGTGGGTAATCTGGAACTGGCTAATGACGAAGTCCGCTTCAACGCGCGCTTCGGCGGTGTCCCGCGTAATGTTTCCGTGCCTATGGCTGCCGTTCTGGCTATCTATGCTCGTGAAAACGGTGCGGGTACCATGTTCGAACCTGAAGCGGCTTATGATGAAGACGTCACCACCCTGAATGATGACGATGCATCGGTAAGCAATGAAAGCGAGACGGTCATGTCGGTGATCGACGGCGATAAGCCGGATCACCATGATGATGACCCGGATGATACGCCTCCGCCGCCGCGCGGTGGGCGTCCGGCGCTGCGCGTCGTGAAGTAATCCAGCAGGTCGTGGATTTCAGATTGCAGGCCCTTCGGGGCCTGTTCTGTTATCTACGCCGCCAGCATGGCATTCTTGTGTTAAGATGGTCCGGTCGTCACTTGCTGTCACACATCACACATGGTCCCTATGAGCGCATTTGATCCCCAGACAGAAGAAGCATCCACCCCAATCGGTAACAGCCTGCACCGCCGTCCTCTGGCGCGCAAAAAACTGTCGGAAATGGTGGAAGAAGAGCTTGAGAATATGATTCGCCGCCGTGAGTTTGCCGAAGGCGAGCAGCTACCTTCTGAACGTGAGCTGATGACGTTTTTCAACGTCGGGCGACCTTCTGTGCGCGAAGCTCTGGCCGCCTTAAAGCGTAAAGGGCTGGTGCAGATTAACAACGGTGAACGCGCCCGCGTCTCACGGCCTTCTGCCGACACCATCATTGGCGAACTTTCGGGGATGGCGAAGGATTTTCTCTCTCACCCAGGCGGGATTGCGCATTTTGAACAGCTGCGTCTGTTTTTCGAGTCCAGCCTGGTTCGCTATGCTGCGGAACACGCCAGCGACGAGCAGGTTGCAAAGCTGGAGCAGGCGCTGAAGATCAACAGCCAGTCGCTTGATGATAACGCGCTGTTTATCCGTTCAGACGTTGAATTCCACCGCGTACTGGCGGAAATTCCCGGGAATCCTATCTTCCTGGCTATCCATGTCGCCCTGCTGGACTGGCTCATCGCCGCACGCCCTACCGTCCCGGAGCACGAGCTTCACGAACATAATAACGTGAGCTATCAACAACATATCGACATCGTCGATGCGATCCGCCGCCATGACCCTGACGAGGCCGATCGCGCCTTGCAGACCCACCTCAATAGCGTTTCCGCCACCTGGCACGCCTTCGGCCAGAAAAAACAATCACGTAAGTAACAAGAGCGATCGTCTGGATCCTCGTTTAGTGAAGCCGATCGCATAATAAGCGTTCCCTATGAGGCCGTCGCTTAATTCATCTGGTATAACAGGTATAAAGGTACATAGTTAATCATAACAAATAGCATACGAGGTGAGATATGGCGGTTAATTTACGTGGAGTCATGGCAGCGCTGCTTACGCCGTTTGACGGGCAACAAAAGCTGGATAAAGAGAGCCTGCGTCGGCTGGTGCGTTTCAATTTGAGCCAGGGAATCGACGGGTTGTACGTTGGCGGTTCGACCGGGGAAGCTTTTGTGCAAAGCAGCGCAGAACGCCAGCAAGTGCTGGAGATCGTCGCTGAAGAAGCGAAGGGAAAAATGACGCTGATTGCCCATGTTGGCTGCGTCAGTACGCTGGAAAGCCAGCAACTTGCCGAAGCTGCGCACAGCTATGGCTACGATGCGGTGTCCGCCGTCACGCCGTTCTACTATCCCTTCAGCTTTGAAGAGCACTGCGCTCACTACCAGGCCATTATTGATTCAGCTAATGGCTTACCGATGGTGGTCTACAACATCCCGGCGCTGAGCGGCGTGAAACTCTCCCTGGATCAGATCAATACGCTGGTGACGCTGCCGGGCGTGGGGGCATTGAAGCAGACATCAGGCGATCTTTTCCAGATGGAGCAGATCCGCCGGACGCATCCGAATCTGGTGCTTTACAACGGCTATGACGAGATTTTTGCTTCTGGCTTGCTGGCCGGTGCCGATGGCGGGATCGGTAGTACCTATAACATTATGGGCTGGCGCTATCAGGGGATCGTGAAAGCGCTGCGGTCGGGCGATATAGCGGAAGCGCAGAGGCTGCAGTGTGAATGCAACAAGGCAATCGATCTGCTGATCAAAACCGGCGTATTCCGGGGGCTGAAAACCGTGCTGCACTACATGGACGTGGTTGCTGAGCCGCTATGTCGCAAACCGTTCGCTCCGGTTGCTGAGCAGTTCCTGCCGGAGCTGAAAGCGCTGGCGCAGCAGCTGCAGCAGGAGAAAGCGCAGCTGGGTTGAGGCTAACGGCTTCCCCGCCGCGTGTGCGAGCGGGGCATTCCCGGATGGAGGCGCTATGCGCCCGGTCCGGGTCATAACACGAGCTATATCGGATGCAGTGATAGCGACATCTGGTATGGCAAACCAAGCGTGGGTCTGACCCATCGCGGGAGAGTAAAATGATCGCAACGACCCAGAACATCCCGTGGTATCGCCATCTCAACCGGGCGCAGTGGCGGGCTTTCTCCGCTGCCTGGCTGGGATATTTGCTTGATGGTTTTGATTTTGTCCTGATTGCCCTGGTGTTGACAGAAATCCAGGCAGACTTTGGTTTGACGACCGTAGAGGCAGCGAGTCTGATCTCAGCCGCCTTCATTTCTCGCTGGTTTGGCGGCCTGATGTTGGGCGCAATGGGCGATCGTTACGGACGGCGGCTGGCGATGGTCACCAGTATTATTCTGTTTTCCCTCGGAACGCTGGCCTGCGGCTTTGCTCCCGGTTTTACCACCATGTTTATCGCGCGTCTGGTGATTGGCATGGGGATGGCGGGGGAGTATGGATCCAGTGCGACCTATGTTATTGAAAGCTGGCCAAAGCAGCTGCGCAATAAGGCCAGTGGTTTTCTGATTTCCGGCTTTTCCGTCGGGGCGGTGATTGCCGCGCAAATCTATAGTCTGGTGGTACCGGTCTGGGGATGGCGTGCGCTCTTTTTCATTGGCATCGTGCCGATTATTTTTGCGCTGTGGCTGCGGAAAAACATCCCGGAAGCCGAAGACTGGAAAGAGAAACATCAGGGTAAAGCGCCGGTGCGGACCATGGTGGATATCCTCTATTGTGGCAAACACCGGGCGATCAATATTTTCCTGACCATTGTGGCGGCGACGGCGCTGTGGTTCTGTTTCGCCGGCGAGCTCAACAATGCCGGAATCGTGGTCGCACTGGGGCTGCTTTGTGCCACGATCTTTATCAGCTTTATGGTGCAAAGCAGCGGTAAGCGCTGGCCAACCGGCGTGACGCTGATGGTTGTCGTCCTGTTCGCCTTTCTCTATTCATGGCCTATCCAGGCGCTTTTGCCCACCTATCTTAAAACGGAGCTCGCTTACGATCATACGACCGTGGCCAGGGTGCTGTTCTTCAGCGGTTTTGGTGCTGCGGTCGGCTGTTGCGTCGGCGGTTTTCTCGGCGACTGGCTGGGAACGCGCAAAGCCTATGTTTGTAGCCTGCTGGCCTCCCAGCTGTTGATTATTCCCGTCTTTGCTATCGGCGGCACCAACGTGTGGGTGCTGGGGCTGTTACTGTTCTTCCAGCAGATGCTGGGGCAGGGGATCTCCGGGATCTTACCTAAATTGATCGGCGGCTATTTCGATACCGATCAGCGTGCTGCGGGTCTGGGTTTTACCTATAACGTCGGTGCCTTAGGTGGGGCGATCGCGCCGGTGCTCGGTGCGCTGATCGCGCAGCGGATGGATCTGGGCACGACGCTGGGATCGCTCTCTTTCGGCCTGACCTTTGTGGTGATCCTGCTTATCGGACTGGATATGCCCTCGCGTGTTCAGCGCTGGATCCGCCCGGAAGCGGTGCGAACGCACGATGCGATTGATGGCAGGCCCCTGAGCGGGGCGGTGATGCCCGGCGCCAGCAAACGTGGATTAGTGAAAACCAGGTAACCCGTGCCCGGCGCTGGCGCCGGGCAACGAGATAAATCAGGGAGTTATTATGTCTTTGCTTGAACAACTGGGTCGTCGCATCAGCGCCCACGGCGGATTAATTGTCTCATGTCAGCCGGTCCCCGGTAGCCCGCTGGATACGCCGGCGATTGTCGCAGCGATGGCGCTGGCAGCCGAACAGGCTGGCGCGGTGGCATTGCGTATTGAAGGTGTTGAGAATCTGCGGGCGACCCGCGCCCGGGTGACAGTACCCATTATCGGTATTCTCAAACGTGACCTCGATGATTCACCGGTACGCATTACCCCATTTTTAGAGGATGTTGATGCTCTGGCGCAGGCGGGGGCGGATATTATTGCTTTCGATGGTACCCGTCGGACGCGCCCGGTGGCGGTGGAAGCACTGCTGGCCCGTATCCATCAGCAGTACAAGCTGGCAATGGCCGACTGTTCATCCGTTGAAGATGGCATCTTCTGTCAGCAGCTCGGTACGGAAATTATCGGCACCACGCTGTCGGGTTATACCACGGCGCACACGCCGGAAGAGCCTGATTTGGCGCTGGTACAGGCGCTACACGCAGCGGGATGTCGGGTGATTGCCGAAGGGCGCTACAACACGCCAGCGCAGGCGGCAGAGGCCATGCGTCATGGCGCCTGGGCGGTGACCGTAGGCTCCGCCATTACGCGGCTGGAACACATTTGCGAGTGGTACAACACGGCGCTGAAAAAGGCGGTGCAATGACGACGCTGGCGATTGATATTGGCGGCACCAAGCTAGCCGCCGCACTGATAGACAGCCGATTGACCCTCCTGGAGCGGCGTGAAGTCCCCACGCCAGCCAGTCAGACGCCGGCGGCATTAGCTGCCGCGCTGGCGGCGCTGGTGGCCCCCCTCTCGGCGCGCGCGGATCGTTTTGCTATCGCCTCCACCGGCATCATTCAGGACGGCATTCTGACCGCCATCAATCCAGCGAACCTGGGCGGACTGGCACATTTTCCTCTGCAGGCGTGTTTATCCGACCTCACGGCGTTGCCCGGTATTGCCCTCAATGATGCTCAGGCAGCGGCGTGGGCGGAATATCATGCGCTGCCGGAGAAAGTCAGCGAGATGCTCTTTTTGACCGTTTCAACCGGCGTTGGCGGGGGGATCGTCAGCCAGGGCAGGCTGCAGACCGGTCGCGGAGGCCTGGCCGGCCATTGCGGTCATACGCTGGCGGATCCTGCCGGGCCGCTCTGCGGCTGCGGTCGGAAAGGCTGTGTCGAAGCTATCGCTTCCGGGCGCGGTATCGCGGCGGCGGCCGGCGGTGAGCTTTGCGGGCTGGATGCAAAAGCGATATTTGCTCTGGCGAGGGAGGGACACCCGCAGGCGCAGATATTAATTCAGCGATCGGCACGCACGCTGGCGCGACTGATTGCCGACCTGAAGGCCGTGACGGACTGCGCCTGCGTTGTGATCGGCGGCAGTATCGGTCTTGCAGACGGCTACCTGAAGCTGGTTGAGACGTACTTGTCACAAGAACCCGCGCTTTATCATGTTCCGCTGCGGGAAGCTTACTATCGGCATGATGCGGGCCTGTCAGGAGCGGCATTATGGGCACAGGGAGGAAAGATATGATTCTGGGTCATCTACAGCAGCCTTCGCATGCCTGTCTTCCGGCGGTTCTGGTCCGGGCTATCGCCCTGGCGCAGGCCCACGATTTACACACTATCGCTCCCGGGAGCTATGAGCTTCAGGGCGACAATGTATTGATGAACGTCATGGCGTTTCATACCGGTGTGCCGGAAGAGAAAAAAGCCGAACTGCATAGCCAGTTTATTGATATCCAGATTTTACTGGCGGGGGAAGAGCGGATCTTTTATGGCGTCGCCGGGTCGGCCTGTGAGTGCGAAGAAGCGCATCCTGACGAGGATTATCAGCTTTGCCGTCGGATACGCGGGGAACAGGTACTGACATTGCATCCGGATATGTTTGCGGTTTTCATGCCCGATGAACCGCACAAACCCGGTTGCCAGGTCGGGGACAGCGCCGGGATTAAAAAAGTGGTCATTAAGGTCCGCGCCGCCCTGCTGGCATGATAAAAAAAGCCCGCGGGCTTGCGCCAGCGGGCTCTGTCAGAGACCCGGACAGACAGTTTGTCCGGGTTTGTTGATTACACTTCCAGGTAGTTCAGGATCCCGTCAGCCGCTTTACGACCTTCGGCAATCGCCGTCACCACCAGATCGGAACCGCGCACGATATCGCCGCCGGCAAAGATTTTCGGGTTACTGGTCTGGAACGCGTTTTCATGGCCTTCCGGCGCAATAATACGGCCCTGAGAATCCAGCTCAACATCGTGCTTCGCCAGCCATTCCATGCTGTGCGGGCGGAAACCAAACGCCATCACCACCGCATCTGCCGGGACCACGTGCTCGGAGCCTGCGACGATCTCCGCACGACGACGCCCTTTGGCATCAGGCTGGCCCATCTCGGTACGCGCCATTTTCACGCCGCACACTTTGCCGTTAGCATTCACTTCTACGCCCAGAGGCTGAACGTTGAACTGGAACTCGACGCCCTCTTCACGCGCGTTTTTCACTTCGCGTTTGGAGCCCGGCATGTTTTCTTCGTCACGGCGGTAGGCGCAAATAACGTGAGTCGCGCCCTGACGTACGGAAGTACGCACGCAGTCCATCGCGGTGTCGCCACCGCCGAGAACCACCACCCGTTTGCCTTCCATATTGACGTAAGGCTCGCTGGCGGTTTCGCCAAAGCCCATGGTCTGTTTGGTGTTGGCAATCAAGAACGGCAGCGCATCAAAGACACCATTTGCGTCTTCGTTTTCCAGTCCGCCGCGCATGGACTGATAGGTCCCCACGCCGAGGAACACGGCATCATACTCTTTCAGTAACGCGTCGAGCTGAACATCACGGCCCACTTCGGTATTGAGTTTGAACTCAATACCCATGCCGGTGAAAATTTCACGGCGACGGGTCATTACCTCTTTTTCCAGCTTAAAAGCGGGGATGCCGAAGGTCAGCAGGCCACCGATTTCCGGATGGCGATCGAATACCACCGCTTTGACGCCGTTGCGGGTCAGGACATCTGCACAGGCCAGTCCTGCCGGACCGGCACCGACGATCGCCACCGTTTTACCGGTGGGCTTCACGCCGGAGAGATCCGGGCGCCAGCCCATCTCGAACGCTTTATCGTTGATGTAGCGTTCGATGTTACCGATAGTCACCGCGCCAAACTCGTCGTTCAGCGTACAGGAGCCTTCGCACAGACGGTCCTGCGGGCAGACGCGCCCGCAGACTTCCGGCAGGGTGTTGGTCTGATGCGACAGCTCTGCCGCTTCAAAAATACGCCCCTCATTGGCGAGCTTCAGCCAGTTCGGGATGTAGTTATGGACCGGACATTTCCATTCGCAGTACGGGTTGCCGCAGGACAGGCAGCGATCTGCCTGGGCTTTGGCCTGGCCTTCTGAAAACGGCTCATAAATTTCAACAAATTCAATTTTACGGATCTTCAGCGGTTTCTTTGGCGGATCAACGCGCTGTAAGTCGATAAACTGGTATACGTTCTGGCTCATCTGAATTCCTTACTGCGCCTGCACACGCAGCTCTGCTGCGCTACGACTACGGTGACCCAACAGTGCCTTAACATCGCTGGACTTTGGTTTAACCAGCGCGAATTTCGCGGCAAAAGCCGGCCAGTTGGCCAGGATCTCTTCGCCTCGAGACGAACCGGTAAGCTGCACGTGTTCGGTAATCAGACCACGCAGGTGCTCTTCATGGATAGCGAGAGAGTCAACGCCCAACACTTCCACCAGTTCCGGGTTCACACGTTTACGGAAATCACCGTCTTCATCCAGGACGTAAGCAAAGCCGCCGGTCATCCCTGCGCCAAAGTTGACGCCGGTTTTACCCAGTACGCAGACGATGCCGCCGGTCATGTATTCGCAGCCGTTATCGCCGATGCCTTCTACCACGGTGATGGCACCGGAGTTACGCACCGCAAAGCGCTCGCCTGCACGGCCCGCAGCGTACAGACGACCGCCGGTCGCGCCATACAGACAGGTATTACCGATGATGCTCGCTTCGTGACTGCGGAAGGCGGAGCCCACCGGAGGACGGATTGACAGCAGACCGCCTGCCATCCCTTTACCCACGTAGTCGTTCGCGTCACCGGTCAGATGCAGTTCCACGCCGCCGGCGTTCCACACGCCGAAGCTCTGGCCTGCGGTACCGCTGAAGTGCGCGGTAATCGGATCTGCTGCCAGCCCCTGATCGCCATGGGTCTGGGCGATATAGCCAGACAACGACGCGCCAACGGAGCGATCGGTATTACGGATATCGAACCAGAAGGTTTTGCTCTGCTTGCTGTCCACGAACGGTTTAGCCTGCTGTAGCAGCTGCGCGTTCAGCACGCCGTTATCAAACGGCGGGTTGCTTTCGGTGCAGTACAGCGCTTTACCCGGATGCGGCTCGGCGGTTTCCAGCAGTTTGCTGAGATCCAGCTTCTGCTGCTTCGCGGTAAAGCCATCCAGCACTTTCAGCAGGTCGGTACGGCCAATCAGGTCCACCAGACGCTTCACGCCAAGCTCAGCCATCAGCTCGCGGGTTTCGCGGGCGATGAATTCAAAGTAGTTGGTCACTTTGAACGGCAGGCCGTGATAGTGATTCTTACGCAGTTTGTCATCCTGAGTTGCTACGCCGGTTGCGCAGTTGTTCAGGTGGCAGATACGCAGATATTTACAGCCGAGCGCGACCATCGGGCCAGTGCCGAAGCCGAAGCTTTCTGCGCCAAGAATTGCCGCCTTGATGATATCGAGGCCGGTTTTCAGGCCGCCATCCACCTGCAGACGGATCTTGTGACGCAGACCGTTCGCCACCAGCGCCTGTTGGGTTTCCACCAGACCCAGCTCCCACGGACAACCCGCGTATTTCACGGAGGAGAGCGGGCTGGCACCCGTACCACCGTCGTAACCGGCGATGGTGATAAGATCGGCATAGGCTTTGGCCACGCCGGTGGCGATGGTGCCGACGCCCGGTTCGGAAACCAGCTTCACGGAAATCATCGCTTTCGGGTTGACCTGTTTCAGGTCGAAAATCAGCTGCGCCAGATCCTCGATAGAGTAAATATCGTGGTGCGGCGGCGGTGAAATCAGGGTTACACCCGGGACCGAATAGCGCAGTTTGGCAATGTACGGGGTGACTTTGTCACCCGGCAGCTGCCCGCCTTCGCCCGGCTTCGCGCCCTGAGCGACTTTAATCTGAATAACGTCGGCGTTGACCAGGTAAGCCGGTGTGACGCCGAAGCGGCCAGAAGCGACCTGTTTAATACGCGACACTTTGTTGGTGCCATAGCGCGCCGGATCTTCGCCGCCTTCGCCGGAGTTAGAGAAGCCGCCGATGCTGTTCATGGCTTCCGCCAGCGACTCATGAGCTTCCGGGCTTAACGCACCGATAGACATGGCGGCGGTATCGAAGCGTTTGAACAGCTCTTTGGCCGATTCGACGTGGTCGATGCTGATGGCGTCATCGCCAGGGTTCAGCGCCAGCAGATCGCGCAGCGTGGCGGCCGGGCGTTCATTCACCAGGTTCGCATACTGCTGATAGTCGTGGTATTCACCGCTCTGAACCGCTTGCTGCAGCGTGCGGACGACGTCCGGGTTGTAGGCGTGATATTCACCGCCGTGAACGTATTTCAGCAGACCGCCCTGATCCAGCGGCTTACGGACCAGCCAGGCGCGTTTGGACAGATTCAGCAGATCCTGCTGGAAGTCATCGAAGCCCGCGCCGCCGATGCGGCTGACAACGCCGAGGAAGCACAGATCGGAAACCTCACGATGCAGGCCAACCGCTTCGAACAGCTTCGAGCAGCGGTAGGAGGCGATGGTCGAAATGCCCATCTTAGACATGATCTTGTACAGGCCTTTGTTGATGCCGTTACGGTAGTTCAGCATCACGGTACGATAATCTTTCTCAATGGCCTTGTTATCGACCAGTTTCGCCAGCGTCTCATAGGCCAGGTACGGATAGATAGCCGTGGCGCCGAAGCCCAGCAGCACCGCGAAATGGTGCGGGTCACGGGCGCTGGCGGTCTCAACGATAATGTTGGCATCGCAGCGCAGGCTCTTATCCACCAGGCGGGTTTGAATCGCGCCTACCGCCATCGGTGCCGGAACCGGCAGACGATCTTTGGCGATATTACGATCGGAGAGCACCAGCAGAACGGTACCGTTACGGACCATCTGTTCCGCTTTATCGCACAGCGCCTTCACCGTTTCGGCCAGCGAGGTTTCCGCGGCGTTAAAGGTGATATCCAGGGTATCGGCGCGATAGTGCTCCTCTTCCATGGTGGTGAGCTGTTTGAAATCGGAGTACAGCAGGATCGGTGATTTGAAGCTCAGGCGGTGAGCCTGGCCTTCCGCTTCGCAGAAGACGTTCATTTCACGGCCGATGCTGGTGGCCAGCGACATCACGTGAGCTTCACGCAGCGGGTCGATCGGCGGGTTAGTCACCTGCGCGAACTGCTGACGGAAGTAGTCGTAAATGATACGCGGCTGGCTGGAGAGCACGGCAAACGGGGTATCGTCGCCCATTGAACCGACCGCTTCCTGGCCGTTTTCACCCAGTACACGCAGGACGGAGTCCAGCTCTTCTGCGCTGTAGTTAAACTGTTTCTGGAAGCTGGCGAGCGTGTCGTCATCCAGCTGGCGGCTGCCGACGTCTTCGTCCGGTAGATCTTCAAACGGCACCAGGCGGCGGACGTTTTTCTCCATCCACTCTTTGTAAGGGTGGCGACTTTTCAGGTCATCATCGGTTTCCGCGGAGTGCAGAATACGTCCGCCGCGGGTATCGATAACCATCAGTTCGCCCGGGCCTACGCGGCCTTTTTCGACCACTTCGTCAGGCTGGTAATCCCAAATCCCGACTTCTGAAGCGCAGGTAATCAGTTTGTCTTTGGTGATGACGTAGCGCGCCGGGCGCAGACCGTTACGATCGAGGTTACAGGCGGCGTAGCGACCGTCGGACATCACGATGCCCGCCGGGCCATCCCATGGCTCCATATGCATGGAGTTAAAATCAAAGAAGGCGCGCAGCTCCGGATCCATATCCGGGTTGTTCTGCCAGGCTGGCGGTACGAGCAGACGCATGGCGCGCACGATATCCATCCCGCCGGCCAGCAGCAGCTCAAGCATGTTATCCATCGAGCTGGAGTCGGAGCCGGTTTCGTTCACGAACGGCGCCGCATCGTGCAGGTCCGGAATTAACGGCGTCTGGAACTTGTAGGTACGCGCGCGCGCCCACTGGCGGTTGCCGGTGATGGTGTTGATTTCGCCGTTGTGCGCCAGGTAGCGGAACGGCTGTGCCAGCGGCCAGCGCGGCACGGTGTTGGTGGAGAAGCGCTGGTGGAACAGGCAGATTGCCGACTCCAGACGCAGGTCCGCGAGGTCCAGATAGAAGCGCGGCAGGTCAGCCGGCATACACAGACCTTTGTAAATGTTCACCAGATTCGACAGGCTGCAAACGTAGAAATCTTTATCTTCCTGCAGACGCTTTTCAATGCGGCGACGGGCGATGAACAAACGACGTTCCATATCGCGCGGGCGCCAGCCTGCCGGGGCGTTAACAAAAATTTGTTCAATACGAGGCAGCGAGGAGAGGGCGATTTCACCGAGAACCCCTTCGTTGGTCGGCACTTCGCGCCAGCCGACGATAGACAGGGTTTCACGTTGTAGTTCTTCTTCAACGATGCGGCGTGCCGTAGCCGCCAGTTCAGGATCTTTATTAAGGAATAACATCCCGACGGCGTAATTTTTGGCTAAACGCCAGCCGCGCTCTTCCGCAACGATACGGAAGAAACGGTCAGGTTTTTGCAGCAGCAAGCCACAACCGTCGCCGGTTTTACCATCGGCAAGGATCGCGCCGCGGTGCTGCATTCGGGCCAGTGCGTGTATAGCGGTACGCACTACCTTGTGGCTAGGTTCGCCTTCTATGTGGGCGATCAGGCCGAAACCACAGTTATCCCTCTCAAGGGATTTATCGTACAACATATCAGTGAACCTCCCCAGGCTCTACGGGACACCCTCCGATACCGATTGCGCACGGGCACAGAAAGAGCATGGCGACGGGGTTTGCACCTCGCATTCGCCCTCTTTAAATCCTTTTCGCATCGGTACGCAAGTTTGAGGACTTGCTGTAAGAGGGAATCTCAATTACTGCATAAATATGATGAGCAGAGTGCTCATCCAGAAAGCTTCCAGCGGATTCCCAACTTATCGGGAATCGGCACTTACGTCAAATGGCAATCTTATTTATACAAAAATGTGCTATACATGGTTTAACATTATGATAAATAAGATAATAACTGTGTTTTAAGCGGCGCTGAAACGTAGCGGAAAGCATAATCTAGTGTGATCTGTCTCACTATATCGATAGCGTAACATTATCGATCTGTGCTGAACTGCCTATTTATCGCAGAGTATTTATCTGCCTGTTACCTCTAGCGCGGTAAATAACACTGTTTTTTGCCCTGATGAAGATAATGGCAAACCTGAGGTTAAGTATAAGGAAAAGTCATCACAGAGTGAGTGAATGAAATTGCAGTTATCTTGAGTGTTTATGCAATGAGATGAGCGGCCGCGCTGACGATTGATCCAGGTCATCGCCGTCGGTGGCTAAAAATGGCAGGCTTGGCCCCTTTCTTCAGGCCGGTCTATCAGATTATGCAGTTACAAAAATTAGTCAATATGTTTGGTGGGGATCTTTCGCGGCGCTATGGCGAAAAGGTTCATAAACTGACGCTGCATGGCGGGTTTAGCTGCCCGAATCGCGATGGCACTATTGGCCGCGGAGGCTGCACGTTCTGCAACGTCGCCTCTTTTGCTGACGAAGAGCAGCAGCACCACTCTATTGCTGAACAGCTGGCACATCAGGCGCAGCGGGTTAATCGCGCCAGGCGCTATCTCGCTTATTTTCAGGCTTACACCAGCACCTTTGCCGAAGTTCAGGTACTGCGCTCGATGTATCAGCAGGCGGTGAGTCAGGCCAATATCGTCGGGCTGTGCGTGGGTACTCGTCCTGACTGCGTCCCGGAGGCGGTGCTGGAACTGCTCGGCGGCTATCGGGAACAGGGCTACGAAGTATGGCTGGAACTCGGCTTACAGACGGCGCATGACAAAACGCTGCAGCGGATTAATCGTGGGCATGATTTTGCCTGTTATCAGCGTACGACCCGGCTGGCGCGCGAGCGCGGGCTGAAGGTCTGCGCGCATTTGATCGTCGGGCTACCGGGCGAGGCGCAGAGCCATTGCCTGCAAACGCTGGAGCAGGTTGTGAATACCGGTGTGGATGGCATCAAACTGCATCCGCTGCATATCGTCACCGGCAGTACGATGGCCAAAGCCTGGCAGGCGGGACGGTTGCAGGCGATTGCGCTGGATGAGTATACGGTCACTGCCGGGGAGATGATTCGCCACACGCCACCCGAGGTGATCTATCACCGCATTTCCGCCAGCGCCCGGCGGCCGACGCTGCTGGCGCCCCTGTGGTGTGAGAACCGCTGGACCGGGATGGTTGAACTTGACCGCTATCTCAACCAACACGGCGTGCAGGGCTCGGCGCTGGGACGAGCCTGGGTGCCGCGCGCAGCTTTAGAGTAAGGGCGCCCGCATTTTTTGCACAACTTACAGCGTATTGCTCAGAATTGGGTATTATTGTGCGGAGTTGTCGCGAAGGAATCCCTTATGAAGCAAATCCGTATGCTGGCGCAGTACTATGTCGACCTGATGATGAAGCTGGGTCTGGTGCGTTTTTCCATGCTGTTGGCCCTCGCCCTGGTGGTGCTGGCGATTGTGGTACAGATGGCCGTCACGATGGTTCTGCATGGCCAGGTTGAGAGCATCGACGTTATCCGCTCTATCTTCTTTGGTCTGCTGATCACCCCCTGGGCAGTTTATTTTTTGTCGGTGGTGGTGGAGCAACTGGAAGAGTCGCGGCAGCGTCTCTCCCGGCTGGTGGAAAAACTGGAGGAGATGCGCGAGCGCGACCTGCAGCTTAACGTGCAGCTCAAAGATAATATCGCGCAGCTCAATCAGGAGATTGGCGAGCGTGAAAAGGCGGAAGCCGAGCGCGAGACGACGCTGGAACAGCTGAAGATTGAGATGAAAGAGCGCGAAGAGACGCAAATTCAGCTGGAACAGCAATCCTCCTTCCTCCGTTCTTTCCTTGATGCCTCGCCGGACCTGGTATTCTATCGCAATGAAGACAAAGAGTTTTCTGGCTGTAACCGGGCGATGGAGCTTCTGACCGGGAAAAGCGAAAAGCAGCTTATCCACCTGAAACCTCAGGATGTCTATAACGAAGAAGCGGCGGTTAAAGTGCTGGAGACTGACGAAAAGGTCTTCCGCCATAATGTGTCGCTGACCTACGAGCAGTGGCTGGATTATCCGGACGGGCGTAAAGCCTGCTTTGAAATCCGCAAGGTCCCTTACTATGACCGCGTCGGCAAGCGCCGTGGACTGATGGGCTTTGGCCGCGATATTACCGAACGTAAGCGCTACCAGGATGCGCTGGAGCGCGCCAGCCGCGATAAGACCACCTTTATCTCAACCATCAGCCACGAGCTGCGTACGCCGCTCAACGGTATCGTCGGGCTGAGCCGTATCCTGCTGGATACCGAGCTGACCGGTGAGCAGGAAAAATACCTCAAAACCATCCATGTCTCTGCCGTTACGCTGGGGAATATTTTCAACGATATTATCGACATGGATAAAATGGAGCGGCGCAAAGTCCAGCTGGATAATCAGCAGGTCGACTTCACCGGTTTCCTGGCCGATCTGGAAAACCTCTCCGGCCTGCAGGCGCAACAGAAAGGGCTGCGCTTCGTCCTGGAACCGACGCTGCCGCTGCCGCATAAAGTGGTGACCGACGGGACGCGTCTGCGGCAGATTCTGTGGAACCTCATCAGTAACGCCGTGAAATTCACCCCGCAAGGTGGAAACGTCACCGTTCGCGTTCGCTACGATGAAGGCGATATCCTGCATTTTGAAGTGGAAGACTCCGGCATCGGCATTCCCGAAGCCGAGCAGGATAAGATCTTCGCGATGTATTATCAGGTGAAAGACAGCCACGGCGGCAAGCCTGCGACGGGCACCGGGATCGGTCTTGCCGTATCGCGTCGTCTGGCTCGCAATATGGGCGGCGACATTAACGTCTCCAGCCAGCCGGGCCAGGGGGCCACGTTTACGCTGACCGTGCATGCGCCGGCGGTGGCGGAAGAAGTGGAAGATATGCTGACGGAAGATGAGATGCCCCTGCCGGCGCTGAACGTGCTGCTGGTCGAGGATATCGAGCTCAACGTGATTGTGGCGCGCTCGGTGCTGGAGAAGCTGGGTAACAGCGTCGATGTGGCGATGACCGGTAAGGCCGCGCTGGAGATGTTTGAACCGGGCGAGTACGACCTGGTGCTGCTGGATATCCAGCTGCCGGATATGACGGGCCTGGATATTTCTCGTCATCTTAAGCAGCACTTTGCCGCCGACGAGCTACCGCCGCTGGTTGCCCTGACCGCCAACGTCCTGAAGAATAAAAAAGAGTATCTTGATGCCGGAATGGACGACGTCCTGAGTAAACCGCTATCGGTGCCGGCGCTGACGGCAATGATTAAAAAATTCTGGGATTCGCCGGAAGAGGATGAGTGCGAAATGCCGACCGTGGATGTGAGTAAATCGGCATCCGTACTGGATATTCCGATGCTTGAGCAGTATATCGAGCTGGTGGGGCCAAAGCTTATCAACGATGGTCTTGCGGTTTTTGAGAAGATGATGCCGGGCTATATGGCGGTACTGGAGTCTAATCTGACCGCTCGCGACCAGAAAGGGATCGTCGATGAAGGGCATAAAATTAAAGGCGCGGCGGGCTCGATTGGCCTGCGGCATATCCAACAGCTGGGACAGCAGATTCAGACTCCGGACCTGCCGGCGTGGTCGGATAACGTTGGTGAATGGGTTGAAGAGATGAAATCCGAGTGGCAGAACGATGTAGCGGTGCTGAAAGCATGGGTTGCGGCGGCACATAAAAAATGACCCCGGATAAACCGGGGTGCGCGAATACTGCGCCAACACCAGGGAACTGGTCGTTGCGCCAGAATTTTTAGAGATATTTTTACGTAGCGCAACCTGAGGATTTGGTTTGCTCGCTCATTAAGATAGCAAACCTTAAATTATTTGTTACGTGAATCAGTAAAATATGTGAAGCAATGCGTGTAAATCAAAATTTTTGACTGGTTTCAGCAAGTTGCACTAAGGAGCTGGCAGTATGAAAAAGATTGGCGTGGTATTGAGCGGCTGTGGCGTCTATGACGGAACGGAGATCCATGAAGCGGTCATTACCCTGTTGGCGATCGCCCGTAGCGGCGCACAGGCCATCTGTTTCGCCGCGGATAAAGCGCAAACGGACGTGATCAACCACCTGACCGGTGAGCCGATGGCCGAAAGCCGCAACGTTCTGGTGGAGGCCGCGCGTATTGCCCGTGGCGATATCCAGCCTCTGGCTGCGGCCCGGGCTGAAGATCTGGATGCGCTGATTGTCCCTGGCGGGTTTGGCGCGGCGAAGAACCTCAGCAATTTTGCCTCGCAAGGGGCTGAATGCCAGGTCGATAGCGACCTGAAAGCGTTGACGCTGGCGATGCACGAGGCGGGTAAACCGCTGGGCTTTATGTGTATCGCCCCGGCGCTGCTGCCAAAAATTTTCCCGATCCCGCTGCGGATAACCATCGGCACCGATCTTGATACCGCTGAGGTGGTGGAAGAGATGGGCGCAGAACACGTTCCTTGCCCGGTCGATGATATCGTCGTCGATGAAGAACATAAGGTGGTGACGACCCCGGCCTGGATGCTGGCGCAGAACATTGCGGAAGCGGCAAGCGGGATTGAGAAGCTGGTGGCTCGCGTGCTGGTTCTGACTGCATGAGCGTGCGTTCGGCCCCGTTGCGAATGATTAAACGCCTTTTATTGCGCATTCTGCTGATTGCGGCAGCCTTTTGGGGAGGCGGCATCGCGCTCTTTAGCATACTGCCGGTGCCGTTTTCAGCTGTTATGCTCGAGCGACAAATCGGCGCATGGCTGAGCGGTGATTTTCATTATGTCGCCCACTCCGACTGGGTCGGGATGGACGAGATCTCGCCGTGGATGGGGCTGGCGGCAATCGCTGCGGAGGATCAAAAATTCCCTGAACACTGGGGTTTTGATGTCTCAGCGATAGAGAAAGCGCTGGCACACAATGAACGTCAGGAAAACCGCGTGCGCGGCGCCTCCACGCTTTCGCAGCAAACGGCGAAGAACCTGTTCTTGTGGGATGGCCGTAGCTGGTTGCGCAAAGGGCTGGAGGCAGGGTTAACGGTAGGGATTGAGACGGTGTGGAGTAAAAAACGGATTCTGACCGTCTACCTGAATATCGCTGAATTTGGGGAAGGAACGTTCGGCGTCGAAGCGGCGTCCCGGCGCTACTTTCACAAGCCTGCGAGCAAGTTAACGGCTTCTGAAGCGGCGCTCCTGGCTGCGGTATTGCCCAACCCGATTCGCTTTCGCGCCGATGCGCCGTCCGGCTATGTTCGCAGTCGGCAGGCGTGGATCCTGCGCCAGATGCGTCAGCTAGGCGGAGAAGGATTTATGCAGGCGAACAAGCTGAAGTGAGGTCGCGGCAGAAACAATAGCCCCGGTCAGCGTCGTGCAGCCGGGGAAGAGGCGGGAATGTTTAGTCTTCGTCAAAACCGGCGTTGAACAGCGCGATAACCGCTGCCAGCGCCTCGACTTCCTGCGGACCGTTGGCTTCAATCTCGATTTGCCGACCTTTGGCCGAGTCGAGCATCAGCAGGGCAATTACGCTATTGGCCTCCGCTTCCGTCCCCTCGTCGTTGCGCAGCAGGACTTCCGCATCATAATTCTGCATCAGCTCAAACAGCTTCATCGCCGGGCGGGCATGCATCCCCAGTTTATTGGTGATTTCAACGATCTGCTTTACGGTCATGATTTGCGTTTTTCCAGCGTCCGATGACGAGACTGCACGTTCTTACCGCGTGAGCGGAAGTAATCAGCCAGCTGTTCGGCAATGTAGACCGAACGGTGTTTACCGCCGGTACAACCAATCGCCACCGTCAGATAGCTGCGATTATTGGTCTCCAGCATCGGTAACCATAGCTCAAGATAGCTGCGGGTCTGGTAAATAAAATTGTGAACTTCCGTGTGCCGGTCAAGGAAGGCGGCCACCGGCTTATCCAGACCGGTCATTGGACGCAGTTTCGGATCCCAGTGTGGGTTTGGCAGGAAGCGTACGTCAAAGACGTAATCGGCATCAATCGGGATACCGTGCTTAAAGCCAAAGGATTCAAAGACCATGGTCAGCTCACGTTCACGCTTGCCGAGCAGACGGGTACGTAGCATTTCCGCCAGCTCGTGTACCGACATCTCTGAAGTGTCGACGATCAGGTCGGCGCGGGAACGCAGCGGCTCCAGCAGCGCGCTCTCTTCGTCAATCGCGCTTTCCAGCGACAGATTTTTGCTCGATAGCGGATGCAGACGACGGGTGTCGCTGTAGCGGCGGATCAGCGTATTGCGGTCAGCATCAAGGAACAGCAGCTGAGGGGAAAATGCCTCAGGCAGGTTTTTCATCGCCTGTTCAAAGATCTCTGGCGATTCCGGCATGTTACGCACGTCAATGCTGACGGCGGCAGAGATGTTTCTGTCGGCCAGCGATCTCGCCAGCTCAGGCAACAGCACTACCGGCAGGTTATCTACGCAGTAGAAGCCCATATCTTCCAGCGCCCGCAGAGCGACGGATTTCCCCGAGCCTGAGCGGCCGCTGACGATCATCAGTACCATGTACCGTTTCTCCTCAGTACGATAAAGGGTAGGGGGCGACGGCCGTTATACGTCATCGTTGCTTCCTGCTTCGGTGATGATCTCATACAGCTCTTCATCGCTTTGCGCTGCGCGCAGGCGACGGCAAATCGTTTTATCCGCCAGTCGTTTTGCAACCAGAGACAGCGTATGCAGATGGGTTTTGGTCTGGTCAGCCGGGACCAGAAGCGCAAACAGCAGATCGACCGGCTGATTGTCGATGGCATCAAATGCGATCGGAGTCTCCAGCTGGACAAACACGCCAACGGCGCGCAGCGTATCCTCTTCAAGTTTACCGTGCGGAATGGCAATCCCGTTGCCAATCCCGGTACTGCCCATTTTCTCGCGGGTAAGGATCGCCTCAAACACCACCTGCGGCGGCAAACCTAACTGTTTTGCTGCCAGTTCACTGATGATTTCCAGCGCGCGCTTTTTGCTCTGGCAGTGAACCTGGCTACGGGTACATTCCTGGTTAAGGACGTTGCTCAGTTGTAGAGCCGAATCGTTGTTCATCATAATTTCACCTGAGCGCGCCCCTTGCCTGCTACCGATGAAGGCTGGCAGCAGGCAAGGGCGGCGCCCGGACAATTAGTGTTGTTTTAGTTTATCTTTATGTTTTGTTAACTGTCTTGCCAGCTTATCGATGAGTCCATCAATAGCGGCATACATATCCTGCCCTTCCGCACTGGCATGGATTTCGCCACCGTTGACATGCAGATTGGCATCCGCAATTTGCGTCACCTTCTCTACTTTTAACACAATATAGACCTGATTGATCCTGTCGAAAAACTGCTCCAGCTTGCTGAACTTCGCATTAACGAATTCGCGCAGTGCAGGGGTGATCTCGACGTTGTGTCCTGTAATGTTGAGCTGCATAGTGTCTTCCTTATCGGTTGTATCAAACCAGTTGTTTACGCTGGTTAGATGGCGGAATGGATAAAGACTCTCGGTACTTAGCGACGGTACGACGTGCCACCATGATACCCTGTTCGGACAGGATGGTGGTCAGCTTACTGTCACTCAACGGCTTCGCGGGATTCTCCGCGGCGATTAACTTCTTCACCAGCGCACGAATGGCTGTCGACGATGCCTCGCCGCCGCCTTCCGTATTCACGTGGCTGGAAAAGAAATATTTCAGCTCAAAAATACCGCGCGGACTGTGCAGATATTTTTGGGTGGTAACGCGTGAAATGGTGGATTCATGCATTTCGACGGCCTGAGCGATATCCGCCAGCACCATCGGTTTCATGAACTCTTCACCCTGATCGAAGAAGGCCTGCTGCTGTTCGACGATGCAGCGGCTGACGCGCAACAGCGTATCATTGCGGCTTTCCAGACTCTTGATCAGCCAGCGAGCTTCCTGCAGGTTGCTGCGGATAAACTGGCTGTCTGCATCATTGCGCGCGCTATTGCCCATGGCCGCGTAATGCTGATTAATCTTCAGACGTGGGATGCTGTCGGAGTTAAGCTCCACGACCCAGCGGCCGCTGACTTTACGTACCAGCACGTCGGGAATGACGTATTCCGGCTCGCTGGTCTGAATCGACTGACCGGGGCGCGGATCGAGGGACTGGATGAGATTAACGGCTTCTTTCAGCACCTCTTCTTTCAGTCGGGTGACGCGCATCAGGGAGCGGAAATCATGGTTGGCGAGCAGATCGAGATGATCGCTGATGATCAGCCGGGCTTCTTCCAGCCACGGCGTCTCTTTAGCATATTGGGAAAGCTGAACCAGCAGACAGTCGCGCAGATCTTTTGCCGCGACGCCGACCGGGTCAAAGCGCTGGATACGCTTTAGCACCGCTTCCACTTCTTCGAGACCAATGTCGTCATCGTCGATACTCTCGACAATATCTTCCAGCCGAATAGTGAGATAGCCGGTGTCATCAACGGCATCGACAATCGAGGTGGCAATGGCGCGGTCGGTGTCGGTAAACGGCGTCAGTTCAACCTGCCACATCAGGTAATCCTGCAGGCTTTGGGTCGTTTCGCCTTGATAGACAGGCAGCTCGTCGTCCTGGTAATCAACGCCGTTTCCGGACGGGGTGCCGGCGGTGTAGATTTCATCCCAGCTGGCGTCGAGCGGCAGCTCTTCCGGCATATCTTTTTGTTCAAGAGCGTCGACGGTGTCCAGCGATTCGCGGTCCTCGACCTCTTTGGTTTCTACCTCATCGTGAAGATCGGTTTGCTCAAGCAGCGGATTACTCTCCAGCGCCTGCTGGAGTTCTTGCTGGAGTTCTAACGTGGACAGCTGCAGCAGGCGAATAGCCTGTTGCAGTTGTGGCGTCATGGCAAGCTGTTGGCTTAGCCTTAATTGCAAACCTTGCTTCATATTCAGGGCTAATATCTCCGGCTAAAACGTCTGTAACCTCTACCCTATCAGAGTCTGAAGTCTTCCCCAAGATACACGCGCTTAACCTGCTCGTCTTCAAGGATTTGCTGCGGGGTGCCGTGGGCGATCAGGTGACCCTGGCTGACGATATAGGCGCGTTCGCAGACGGCCAGCGTCTCCCTGACGTTATGGTCGGTGATCAGCACGCCAAGACCGCTGTCGCGCAGATGTTCGATGATGCGTTTGATATCAATAACGGAAATGGGGTCAACGCCGGCAAAAGGCTCATCCAGCAGAATGAATTTCGGATTAGCGGCCAGCGCGCGGGCGATTTCAACGCGGCGGCGTTCACCGCCGGAAAGCGCCTGTCCCAGGCTGTCGCGCAGATGCTCGATGTGAAATTCTTCCATCAGCTCTTTCGCGCGGTCTTCACGCTGCTCGCTGCTGAGATCGTCGCGAATCTGCAAAACCGCCATTAAATTATCGTACACGCTCAGGCGGCGGAAAATGGAAGCTTCCTGCGGCAGATAGCCGATCCCCCGACGCGCGCGGGCATGCAGCGGCAGCAGGCTGATATCTTCATCGTCGATAATAATGTTGCCAGCGTCGCGCGGCACAATGCCGACCACCATGTAGAAGGTCGTGGTTTTACCGGCGCCGTTTGGCCCGAGGAGGCCAACGATCTCGCCAGAGTTCACGGTCAGACTGACATCTTCCACCACGCGGCGGCCTTTATACGCCTTGGCGAGATTCTTTGCGGTTAATGTTGCCATAACGAATTAGTTACCCTTCTTTTGCTGGTTGGTGCTTTTGTCTTGCAGCTGCGAAGGAACCAGAACCGTCGTCACGCGTCCGCCTTTATTGCTGAACGCCTGCATTTTCTGCTCTTTCACCAGATAGGTAATTTTGTCGCCCTGGATGTTGCTATCGATCTGTTCCAGATGCGCATTACCGGTCAGGACGACGAAATCATTCTGCAATTCATAGTGCATTTTTTGCGCGCGGCCTTTCACCGGCTTGCCGTTGTCCTGCATCTGGAAGAAGGTTGCCGGATTACCGTAACCGTCGATCACTTCTTTACCTTTTTCACCGCCAGGACGGGTCACCACCACCTTATCGGCGTTGATTTTAATGGTCCCCTGGGTGACGACGACATTACCGGTGAAGGTGACGACATTGCCCTGCATATCCAGTGACTGCTGATCGGATTCGATGTGAATCGGTTGATCGGTATCGCCGGTTTTTGCCAGTGCCGGCAGGCTGGCGGCCAGTAAGGCGCTGGCGAGCGCAATCTTAAGGCTGAGTTTGTTTGTTCTGAATTTCATAAGAGGTTCTAACCTTTTCAATCAGCTCGGCAGTTTTGCTGCGTAAATTTCCGCGCATTTTCAGGCCGCTGGAATTAAATGTCGTCCCGTACAACGTCACCATGTCATCAGAGGTAACATCTTGCGTCACCAGGTTTATCTGGGCGTTATCCGTCGTAATTTTGCGCAATTGAGAGTCCGCGCTCAGCGCGTCCACCTCTACGTTTCCGTAAAGATACAGCATGCGGTCTTTAGTCAGTTTGGCTTTATCCGCTTTGATAGACCAGGTGGGTACCTTGTTGGTATCAAATGTGGTCATCACCGGTTTGGTGAACCACGAGACTTCCTGGGCGGAAAAATACTCCACGTGCTCAGCGATTAAGCGGTAGTTAAGCGCCCCTTCCGGGCTGTAAACAACGGTGTCGGTATGTTCACTGGTATAGGTCGGGTCATCAGGATTGATCTCTTGCTGAGTGGTATCGTCCGTACCCGCCAGATTCAGGCCGATCAGAATAAGCGCGACCAGCGATAGTAAAATGATAACCCAACGTCTGGTTTTACTCATATTGATTGCCCTTTGGCCTCATCCAGCTTGCCCTGCGCCAATAGTAACAAATCGCAGACTTCGCGTACCGCTCCGCGTCCACCGTTGATGCGGGTAACATAATCTGCGCGCGGTAGCAGCAGCGGGTGCGCATCCGCCACTGCCACGCTTAAACCGACCTCGGCCATCACCGGCCAGTCGATCAGATCATCGCCGATGTAGGCAACTTCGTCCGGGCGAACGGCCAGCTTGCGCAATAATTCGCGAAATGCCAGCAGTTTATCGGACTGCCCCTGATACAGGTGCGTAATGCCCAGCGTCTGACAACGATCTTCTACCAGTTTAGCTTTTCGTCCGGTAATAATCGCGACTTCAATACCTGAGGTCAGCGCGCAGCGAATTCCGTAACCGTCGCGAACGTTAAACGCCTTCAGCTCTTCACCGCTGTTGCCCATGTAGATCAGGCCATCGGACAGCACGCCGTCTACGTCGAGGATCAATAAACGGATCTTCGCCGCCCGATCGATAAATTCAGGGCTTACTGGCCCGTAGCAGGTTTCCTGCAGAGCATCAGCATTATTCATTATTTTATCCTTACTTACACTACGCCTGCGCGCAGGAGATCGTGCATATGTACCACACCCAACAGGCGGTCGCCATCGGCAACTAACACACAGGTGATATGGCGAGATTGCATCAGGTTCAGCGCATCGACGGCAAGAATACCGGGGCGAATGCGAATGCCGCCCGGTGTCATGACATCGGCAATACTGGCATTACGCATATCGACCCCGGTATCAAACACCCGGCGCAGGTCGCCATCGGTGAAAATACCGATGATGTTCATGTCATCATCACAGACAGCCGTCATGCCTAAATTTTTACGTGTGATTTCCAGCAGCGCATCGCGCAAGGTGGCCTGCACATTGACGTGCGGGATTTCATCACCCGTATGCATAATATCATTGACCCGCAACAGCAGCTTACGACCCAGTGCGCCGCCAGGGTGCGACAGCGCAAAATCTTCAGCGGTAAAGCCGCGCGCTTCCAGCAGGGCAACCGCCAGCGCATCGCCCATAACCAGCGCGGCGGTGGTGCTGGAGGTCGGGGCCAGCCCTAACGGACAGGCTTCTTTCAGTACCTTCACGCAAAGATGGATGTCCGCGGCGCGCGCCATGCTGCTTTCCGGACGGCTGGTCATGCAGATAAGAGGCACCTGCAGGCGTTTAAGTACCGGAATCAGCGCCAGGATCTCGTTCGACTCGCCGGAATTCGAGAGCGCGATAACCACATCCTTCGGCGTCACCATGCCTAAATCGCCGTGGGCCGCTTCGCCGGGGTGCACAAAAAACGACGGCGTACCGGTGCTGGCAAACGTCGCCGCCATTTTACGCCCGATATGGCCGGATTTGCCCATCCCCATCACCACGACTTTGCCCGCGCAGCGGAAGATCTTCTCGCAGGCATGGGTGAAATCTTCATTAATGTACTGATCGAGTTGAGCCAGACCTTCACGTTCAATTTCCAGAACTTCACGTCCTACCCGTTGAAAGTCAAAATCCGTTGGCAAATCTATTTGCGACATAGTGTTATCCCGATTCATTCAACGAAGAGCGGTGCTGCCCAGTACAGCATCGCTAACCAAACCACAAAACCGCCGACCAGCAGCGCACCCACCAGGCGACCGGGTTGCCATTTGCGACGCCAGCATAGCAGGACGAATATCACGCTGACGAACAGCATCACGGCATAGTCGCGCGTAAAGGCCTCCGGTGCGAATGCTCCCGGGGCGATCAGTGCCGGTAATCCGAGAACCAGGGCGATATTCAGGATATTCGCGCCGATAATATTCCCGATAGCGATATCGTCTTCCCCTTTTCGCGCCCCGGCAATCGTCGTTGCCAGTTCCGGCAGGCTGGTGCCGATCGCCACCACCGTTAAGCCGACGGTGAGCTCGCTGATAGCGAAGTAGTTTGCCAGCACGGTAGCATTATCCACGACCATTCGGGTTGCCATGGGCATCACAATCATGGCTACACCCAGCCAGAGCAGGGCCACGGGAAGCGAACCTTCCCGCGGAAGCTCCGCCATCTGTTCCCGGGTCAGGCTATCGCTGCCCTGACGTTCCGCCAGCCGGGCGATTTTAATCGTAAACAGCAGCCACAGCAGGGCGAGCGCCAGTAAGAAAAGACCGTCCATACGGGACAGTTGCCCATCGTACAGCACAAAGCTTGCCAGCAAACTGACCAGCAACATTAGCGGTAACTCGCGGCGCAGGATATCAGAATGCACGGTAAATGGACGCAACAAGGCAGCGAGGCCGAGTATTAATAATATATTGGTAATATTGGATCCGAGCGCCGTGCCGATCGCCAGATCGGTCTGTCCGTGCAGAGACGCGGCGGCGGAAACGATGATCTCCGGCAGGCTGGTGCCGATACTTACCACCGTCATCCCGATAATGAGCGGGGGGATCCCTATCATGCGGCAAAGTATTGAAGCGGCGTAGACCAGACGATCGGCGCTGTAGACTACCAGCAGTAAACCAATTATTAACAGAGCCGTCGCTAAGAGCATCTAAAGTCCTTTCTTCAGGTATAATCGTTGATTCGCTGTAGCGGTCCATCTGCAGCGTAACGAATTCTTAATTTTGACTTTATGTTTGTCAAAAGTAAAACAAATGCCAGCTTTCGCTAACCCAGGCAGGTAAGATTCTGTAAAAATGTTGGGTTTGTGGCGAAGGTACGCGCCATGCTTAGCCCGAGGGATGTTTAGTAAGGATGATTTTATGAGCCAAACTCTGGCGAATTTGGTCGAAGTACGCGGTATCCGCTTCTCTCGCGGCGATCGCGTCATCTTTGACGATATCTCGCTGTCAGTGCCGCGCGGTAAGATCACGGCGATTATGGGACCATCGGGGATCGGTAAAACGACGCTGCTGCGCCTGATCGGTGGGCAGATCCCGCCGGATAAAGGTGAGATCCTGTTCGATGGTGAAAACGTGCCGCAGATGTCACGCTCGCGCCTGTATACCGTGCGTAAGCGCATGAGCATGCTGTTCCAGTCCGGAGCACTGTTCACCGATATGAACGTGTTCAATAACGTAGCCTACCCGCTACGTGAACATACGCGTTTGCCGGAGGCGTTACTGCATACGACCGTCATGATGAAGCTTGAAGCGGTCGGGCTGCGCGGAGCGGCGAAATTAATGCCTTCTGAACTCTCAGGCGGGATGGCGCGCCGCGCCGCCCTGGCCAGGGCTATTGCGCTGGAGCCGGACCTGATTATGTTCGACGAACCGTTTGTCGGACAGGATCCCATCACCATGGGCGTGCTGGTTAAGCTGATCTCAGAACTCAACAGCACGCTGGGCGTGACCTGTATCGTGGTGTCACATGACGTGCCAGAAGTGCTGAGCATTGCTGATTACGCGTATATCGTGGCGGACAAAAAAATCGTGGCTCACGGCAGCGCGCAGTCGCTGCGTGAAAACGGCGACCCGCGGGTTCGCCAGTTCATTGATGGTATTGCCGATGGTCCGGTACCGTTCCGCTATCCGGCCGGGGACTATCAGCATGATTTATTAGGCAAGGGAGCGAGCAACTGATGCTGCTAAATGTGCTGGCATCACTCGGACACCGGGGAATTAAAACGACCGCGGCTTTCGGGCGTGCCGGATTAATGCTTTTCAATGCGGTAGTGGGCAAGCCGGAATTTCGTAAGCATGCGCCGCTGTTGGTCCGTCAGCTCTACAACGTTGGCGTGCTATCGATGCTGATTATCATCGTGTCGGGGCTGTTTATCGGCATGGTGCTGGGGCTGCAGGGCTATCTGGTGCTCACCACCTATAGTGCGGAAACCAGTTTAGGCATGCTGGTGGCGTTATCCCTGCTGCGCGAACTGGGGCCGGTGGTTGCTGCGCTGCTGTTTGCCGGGCGTGCGGGTTCCGCGCTGACCGCGGAAATTGGCCTGATGCGTGCGACCGAACAGCTCTCCAGCATGGAAATGATGGCGGTCGATCCGCTGCGGCGCGTGATTTCCCCTCGCTTCTGGGCAGGGGTTATCTCGCTGCCGCTGTTGACCATTATTTTTGTCGCCGTGGGCATCTGGGGCGGCTCGCTGGTGGGCGTAAGCTGGAAGGGGATCGACAGTGGCTTCTTCTGGTCTGCGATGCAAAATGCCGTTGACTGGCGAATGGACCTGGTTAACTGCCTGATTAAGAGTCTGGTGTTTGCCATTACGGTGACATGGGTTGCGTTATTTAATGGTTATGACGCTATCCCCACTTCCGCCGGGATTAGCCGGGCAACGACGCGTACCGTGGTGCATTCGTCGCTGGCGGTTCTGGGGCTGGATTTTGTGCTGACTGCGCTGATGTTTGGGAATTGAGTTCATGCAAACGAAAAAAAGTGAAATCTGGGTAGGTGTGTTCTTACTGGTTGCGTTGCTGGCTGCGCTGTTTGTCTGTCTCAAAGCCGCCAACGTGACCTCTTTACGTACCGAACCGACGTACCGTATCTATGCGACCTTTGACAATATTGGTGGGCTGAAGGCGCGTTCTCCGGTCCGCATTGGCGGTGTGGTCGTGGGCCGGGTTGCGGATATTACGCTTGACCCGAAAACCTACCTGCCGCGCGTTGCGCTCGATATTGATGAGAGCTACAACCATATTCCTGATTCCAGCTCGCTGGCTATTCGTACCTCAGGCCTGCTGGGAGAACAGTACCTGGCGCTGAATATCGGTTTCGACGATCCGGAACTGGGGACGTCTATCCTTAAAGATGGCAGCACTATTCAGGACACCAAGTCAGCCATGGTTCTGGAAGACCTGATTGGTCAGTTCCTTTATAGCAGTAAGGGCAGTGACAATAAGAATTCTGGCGATGATTCGGCAGCGACAGAGAGTCATACTGACGCCACGCCACCGGCCGCCACGACGCATTAATTTCAGGAGAGACACCCTATGTTTAAACGTTTATTGATGATCGCCATGCTGGTGATTGCTCCCTTGACGGCTGCTACGGCGGCGGATCAGTCCAACCCCTATAAGCTGATGAACGAAGCGGCGCAGAAGACCTTCGATCGTCTGAAAAATGAACAGTCGAAGATTCAGGCTAACCCGAACTATCTGCGTGATATCGTTGACCAGGAGCTGATGCCGTATGTCCAGGTGAAGTATGCCGGCGCGCTGGTTCTGGGCCGGTATTATAAAGATGCGACCCCGGCGCAGCGCGAAGCCTACTTTGTCGCCTTCCGTGAATACCTGAAGCAGGCCTACGGCCAGGCGCTGGCTATGTACCATGGTCAAACTTACCAGATTGCTCCGGAACAACCGCTGGGCGATGCAACGATCGTCCCTATTCGCGTGACGATCGTCGATCCCAATGGCCGCCCTCCGGTACGCCTGGATTTCCAGTGGCGTAAAAACACCCAGACCGGTAACTGGCAGGCTTACGATATGATTGCCGAAGGGGTGAGCATGATCACCACCAAACAAAACGAGTGGAGCGATCTGCTGCGCACCAAAGGCGTTGATGGTCTGACCGCGCAACTGAAGGCGATCTCCGCGCAGCCGATCACTCTGGAACAGAAAAAATAATGACCGGGCAGCTGAGCTGGACTCGCGACGGCGAGCGACTGGCGCTGCACGGGGAGCTGGACCAGGATCTGCTGGTCCCGCTCTGGGAAGCCCGTGCGCAGGCGACCGATGGCGTGTCGACTATCGACCTGAGCGCACTAACCCGGGTGGATACCGCCGGCCTGGCGCTGCTGATGCACTTTGTGGCGTTAATTCGCCACCAGGGCCGGGAGGCGAAACTGATTGGTAAGAGCGACAACCTGCAAACTTTAGCCAGTCTTTACAACCTTCCCGCCGATATGATCCCATAGTTTTTCAGTGCGTTACTGCTGAGGTTATCCTGAAAGCCCCATCAATATCTTCGATGGGGCTTTTTGCTTATTTAAGACCGCGCCACTTTCCTCTAAGATGTTGGGCTATTTTCACTACCAGATAAAATTTGAACCCATGGAAAATCATGAAATTCAGACCGTGCTGATGAACGCACTCTCCCTTCAGGAAGTCCACGTCTCTGGCGATGGCAGTCACTTTCAGGTTATTGCTGTGGGTGAGATGTTTGACGGCATGAGCCGGGTAAAGAAACAGCAGGCTGTCTACGCTCCGCTGATGGAATACATTGCCGACAACCGCATTCATGCTCTGTCGATCAAAGCATTTACCCCGCAAGAATGGGCCCGGGACCGCAAACTCAACGGCTTTTAAGCTGCAGGGATGTTCCCCGCAGCGTATGTGAATTCTTAACAGAGAACAGAATCAATGGATAAATTCCGTGTTCAGGGGCCGACACGCCTCCAGGGGGAAGTCACCATCTCCGGTGCGAAAAATGCCGCCCTGCCGATCCTCTTTGCCGCCCTGCTGGCAGATGAGCCGATTGAGATCCAGAACGTACCAAAACTGAAAGACATCGATACCACGATGAAACTGCTGAGCCAGCTTGGCGCCAAAGTGAAGCGCAATGGGTCAGTCTGGATCGATGCGGGTCCGGTCGACGTCTTCTGCGCGCCGTACGATCTGGTCAAAACGATGCGTGCTTCTATCTGGGCGCTGGGCCCGCTGGTGGCGCGCTTTGGTCAGGGACAGGTTTCACTGCCGGGCGGTTGTGCTATCGGTGCGCGTCCGGTCGATCTGCATATTATTGGCCTTGAGCAGCTGGGCGCAGAGATCAAACTGGAAGAAGGCTATGTGAAGGCGTCGGTTAACGGACGTCTTAAAGGCGCGCATATTGTGATGGATAAGGTCAGCGTTGGCGCGACCGTGACCATTATGAGTGCAGCGACGCTGGCGGAAGGCACCACCGTGATTGAAAACGCCGCTCGCGAGCCGGAAATCGTCGATACGGCGAACTTCCTCAACGCGCTGGGCGCAAAAATTAAAGGTCAGGGGACTGACCGCATCACCATCGAAGGCGTAGAGCGTCTGGGTGGCGGCGTATATCGCGTTCTGCCTGACCGTATCGAAACCGGTACTTTCCTGGTCGCTGCGGCAATCTCCGGCGGTAAAATTGTTTGCCGCAACGCACAGCCTGATACCCTGGATGCCGTACTGGCCAAGCTGCGCGATGCGGGCGCCGATATCGAAACCGGCGAAGACTGGATTAGCCTGGATATGCACGGCAACCGTCCGAAAGCCGTCAATGTGCGTACCGCGCCACACCCGGGTTTCCCGACCGACATGCAGGCGCAGTTCACGCTGTTGAACCTGGTTGCGGAAGGGACCGGCGTGATTACCGAAACGATCTTTGAAAACCGTTTCATGCATATTCCGGAACTGATCCGTATGGGTGCACACGCGGAGATCGAAAGCAATACGGCGATATGCCACGGCGTGGCGCAGCTCTCCGGTGCGCAGGTGATGGCAACCGACCTGCGTGCGTCAGCAAGCCTGGTCCTGGCCGGCTGTATCGCGGAAGGCACCACGATTGTCGATCGCATCTACCACATCGATCGTGGATACGAGCGCATCGAAGATAAACTGCAGGCGCTGGGCGCGAATATCGAACGCGTGAAAGGCGAGTAACTCTGTCGTGATAACAGCCCCTTGACGTGTGTCAGGGGGCTGTTTTTTTATTCCGTTCTGTTGACTCAGCGAACCGCTTTCATTGGCTCTCTTTCTTCTGACGTATCATTTGCGTTCTGTCGATAAACTGATGCGTCACCGGGTCATGATAGCGTGAGGGCCAGATAATCCACGGTTTGGTATCCAGCGCATGAGCAATAATCAGCTCACCTTTTGGCCACGGCCGGGTCAATGCATTCGCCAGCGTTGAAGAACTCAAGCCGTTACGCCGCGACTCCGCTGCCAGCGACGTCCCTTTTTTGCGCAATCCAGCAATGATATCTGCCGGATGCCAGTCGATGAACTTTTCCATAAATTCTCCTGGTGGTGATGATCCCAATTGCCTGATATATGAGCAACGGAATGACTATACTCCCAGGTTTAATTAAGTTCTAACAAGTTCTTGTAAGGTGTCTTTACATTCGGAATATACCAGGAGGCAAGGCGATATATGGATTTTACTGGAACTTTGTGGGGCGTTCCCGCGACAGGCGCGGGAACGGGGCAGGGGGAGATCAGTGGTCGCGTTGAACCGCAATATGGGCAAGACCGATAAGCGCTTCACGCCACGGGGAATCCGGTAAGACCTGAAGCACGGCAATGGCTTTGTCCGCTTCTTCTTCCGCGCGTTTACGGGTCCATTCCAGTGAGCCGCAGGCCGCCATCGTCTCGAGAACCGCGTCGAGAAGGTGACGCCCGTTGCCTTGTTCAATCGCTCCGCGAATCATCGCTGACTGCTCTGGAGTGCCATGACGCATGGCATGCAATAACGGTAAAGTCGGTTTGCCTTCGTTCAGGTCATCACCCACGTTTTTGCCGAGACGTTCGCCATCAGAGCTGTAGTCCAGTAAATCGTCGATCAGCTGGAATGCCGTGCCGAGATAACGACCATAGTCCTGAAGCGCTTGCTCCTGTTCGGCGGTACAACCGGCCAGGATGCCTGAGCACTGTGCGGCGGCTTCAAACAGACGGGCTGTTTTGCTGTAGATGACCCGCATATAGTTTTCTTCAGTGATATCCGGGTCGTTGACGTTCATCAGCTGCAGCACTTCGCCTTCGGCAATGACGTTAACGGCTTTAGACATCACTTCCAGCACTTTTAACGAGCCGAGGCTGGTCATCATCTGGAAAGAGCGGGTATAGATAAAATCACCAACCAGCACGCTGGCTGCGTTGCCAAAAGCGGCGTTTGCCGTCGCCTTGCCGCGGCGCATATCGGATTCATCAACGACATCATCATGCAGCAAGGTGGCGGTATGAATAAATTCGATCAGTGCGGCAATAGTGACGTGCGCGTCGCCCTGGTAACCCACTGCCCGGGCGGCAAGAACCGCAATCATCGGACGAATACGTTTACCGCCTCCGCTAACGATGTAATAGCCTAATTGATTGATAAGCTGAACATCTGAGTCAAGTTGCTCAAGGATTGTCGCATTGACACCCGCCATATCCTGCGCGGTTAACTCATTGATTTTTTCTAAATTCATCGCAAAAGCCGGGCCACATGTCCTGTTACCGCGAATCCAGGTGGGTTCACAGAAGGATTAAGATAGAATTAAACGAAGCTATGATTGTACTGAAAAATTGCCATAGATAAACGTTAGCGTGAAAGTTGTGTTTTTTTTCTGCGTTGATCGCTAATCGCTCTTGTCAAAGGCTCGCGTTTTGCGTAATATTCGCGCCCTATTGTGAATATTTATAGCGCACTCTGAATCACACAAAGAGGTGCGCGGAAGCGGAGTTTTATATGTACGCGGTTTTCCAAAGTGGTGGTAAACAACACCGAGTAAGCGAAGGTCAGACCATTCGCCTGGAAAAGCTGGACATCGCAACTGGCGAAGCTGTTGAGTTCGCTGAAGTGCTGATGATCGCAAACGGTGAAGAAATCAAGATCGGCGTTCCTTTCGTTGAGGGCGGCGTAATCAAAGCTGAAGTTGTTGCTCACGGTCGTGGCGAGAAAGTTAAAATCGTTAAGTTTCGTCGTCGTAAACACTACCGTAAGCAGCAGGGCCATCGTCAGTGGTTCACTGATGTGAAAATTACTGGCATCAGCGCCTAAGACCTGAGGAGAGATTTAAATGGCACATAAAAAGGCTGGCGGCTCAACTCGTAACGGTCGCGACTCAGAAGCTAAACGCCTGGGCGTTAAGCGTTTCGGTGGCGAATCCGTTCTGGCGGGTAGCATCATCGTTCGTCAGCGTGGCACCAAATTCCACGCAGGCACCAACGTAGGTTGCGGTCGTGACCACACTCTGTTTGCTAAAGCAGACGGTAAAGTGAAATTTGAAGTTAAAGGCCCGAATAACCGTAAATACATCAGCATCGTTGCTGAGTAAGTTTTTCGTGGTCCGGTAACGGATTAAAGCCCCGCAACGTGTTGCGGGGCTTTTTACATTAGAATCCCGGATATTTTTCTGCAGGGAAAACGGGTATGAAGCAGCAGGCCGGCATTGGCATTCTTTTGGCCCTCACCACCGCGATGTGCTGGGGTGCGTTGCCAATTGCAATGAAGCAGGTTCTTGAAGTGATGGCGCCGCCGACGGTGGTGTTTTATCGCTTTTTGATGGCAAGTATCGGCCTTGGCACAATCCTCGCTATCAGAGGTAAACTGCCGCCGCTGCGCCTCTTTCGCAAACCGCGCTGGCTGGTACTACTGGCCATTGCGACGGGCGGCCTGTTTGGTAACTTCATTCTGTTCAGCTCTTCCCTGCAATATCTTAGCCCCACGGCTTCTCAGGTGATCGGACAGCTATCTCCGGTCGGCATGATGGTGGCCAGCGTATTCATCCTTAAGGAGAAAATGCGCGGTACCCAGGTTGTGGGGGCGCTGATGTTGATTTGCGGGCTGGTGATGTTCTTTAACACCAGCCTGATTGAGATTTTTACCCGCCTGACGGATTACACGTGGGGGGTAATTTTTGGCGTTGCAGCGGCTGCGGTTTGGGTCAGCTACGGCGTCGCGCAAAAGGTGTTATTACGCCGCCTGGCGTCACAGCAGATCCTCTTTTTGCTGTACACTTTATGTACGATAGCGTTGCTGCCGTTGGCGACGCTCTCACAAGTTCTGGCGTTAAGCAACTGGCAACTGGCGTGCCTGATTTTCTGCGGGTTAAATACCCTGGTAGGCTACGGTGCGCTGGCGGAAGCCATGGCGCGCTGGCAGGCAGCTCAGGTGAGCGCGTTGATTACCTTAACGCCATTGTTTACGCTGCTTTTTTCAGATTTATTATCACTGGCCTGGCCCGATGTTTTCGCCAGACCGATGTTAAACCTGTTAGGTTATCTCGGTGCGTTTGTCGTGGTTGCGGGCGCGATGTATTCCGCCATAGGCCACCGTCTTTGGGGTGGCTTACGTAAGCGTGAAGCGGTTGTACCGCTGCCCCGCTCAGGCGAATGATTTTCGGAGAGTAAAATGAAGTTTGTTGATGAAGCAACAATCCTGGTCGTAGCAGGTGATGGCGGCAATGGTTGCGTTAGCTTCCGCCGTGAAAAATATATCCCGAGAGGCGGCCCGGACGGCGGCGACGGTGGTGATGGTGGTGATGTCTGGCTGGAAGCGGACGAAAACCTGAACACCCTGATCGATTACCGTTTTGAAAAATCCTTCCGCGCTGAGCGTGGACAGAATGGCCAGAGTCGCGACTGTACCGGTAAACGTGGTAAAGACGTGTCGATCAAAGTGCCTGTAGGGACCCGTGTTATCGATCAAGGCACCGGCGAAGTCATGGGCGATATGACTAAGCATGGTCAGCGTCTGATGGTCGCTAAAGGCGGCTGGCACGGTCTGGGCAACACCCGTTTCAAATCGTCCGTCAACCGTACTCCGCGTCAGAAAACGATGGGGACGCCGGGTGATAAGCGCGATCTGCAGCTGGAGCTGATGCTGCTGGCAGACGTCGGGATGCTGGGTATGCCGAATGCCGGTAAATCTACCTTCATTCGCGCCGTTTCTGCGGCGAAGCCGAAAGTGGCTGATTATCCGTTTACCACGCTGGTGCCGAGCCTTGGCGTTGTGCGTATGGATAACGAGAAGAGCTTCGTTGTTGCGGATATTCCTGGGCTTATCGAAGGCGCAGCGGAAGGCGCAGGCCTCGGTATTCGCTTCCTGAAGCACCTTGAACGCTGTCGCGTGCTGCTGCACCTCATCGATATCGAACCGATCGACGGTTCCGATCCGGTTGAGAACGCGCGCATTATCATCGGTGAGCTGGAAAAATACAGCGAGAAGCTGGCTGAAAAACCACGCTGGTTGGTCTTCAATAAGATTGACCTGATGGATAAAGCGGAAGCTGAAGCGAAGGCGAAAGCCATTGCCGATGCGCTGGGCTGGGAAGAGAAGTTCTACCTGATCTCCGCGGCAAGTCAGCAGGGCGTGAAAGATCTGTGCTGGGACGTGATGACCTTTATCATCGAAAACCCAATCGTTCATGCACAGGAAGAGAAAGCGCCTGAAAAAGTCGAGTTTATGTGGGACGACTACCACCGTCAGCAGCTTGAAGAAGCCGAAGTTGAAGTCGAAGACGACGAAGACTGGGATGACGACTGGGACGAAGACGACGAAGAAGGCGTTGAGTTCATCTACAAGCGTTAAGCTGCTGGAGTGCCCCGGTACATTGCCGATCGGGGCGACGGCAGGACTGCTGCCCGGGATATGCCGGGAAGCGGTTCTGAGCGCACTAAAAAGGGCCGCATTTGATGCGGCCCTTTCGTATTAGTTGTTCTGGTACAAATCCTTATACAAGCGACTCTCGAAGCGTACCAGCGGGATCCGGCGGTTGCGCTGATCCGCAGGCGGTACCGCATAGCCTGATAAGTATTGTACGAAGGCGATTTTTTGCCCGCTGGCGGCAGTGATGAAACCTGCGAGGTTGTAAACGCCCTGCAGAGAACCGGTTTTGGCCGACACTTTTCCATCGACCCCAGCCTGATTCAGGCCTGCACGATACTGCAGCGAGCCATCGTGGCCAGCTAGCGGCAGCATGGAGATGAAGTTGAGTTCATTATCGTGCTGGGCGATATATTGCAGCACCTGCATCATGGTCGCCGGAGCAATCAGGTTATGCCGCGACAGACCGGAACCGTCGGCAATAATCGTATTTCCTAGATCAATGCCGGCCTGTTGACGCAGGATCTGGCGCACCGCATCCGAACCGGCACGCCAGGTCCCTGGAACGCCAAGACGAGCGTGACCAATGGTGCGAAAGACGGTGTCCGCAATCATGTTGTCTGATTTTTTTAACATGATTCGCAGGAGATCGTGCAGCGGAGCTGATTGCGTCGTAGCCAGCACGGTTCCCGGATCGTTCGCCAGAGTCTGGCGCAGCAGCGTCCCGCTATAGGTAATCCCTGCCTGGGTCAGTTCGGACTTCAGGATAACCCCCGCATAGCTTGCGCCGTCCTGAATGGCGAAAGCCAGCGGTAAGGGCTCACTACGCTGTGGCAGGCAACCCGTCAGGGTGTAGCGGTTCAGGTCGCCGGTCACCACGTCGAGTTCGCAATACTGGGCCTCCGCGGAGCCGCGGGCCAGCGTTCTTACCTGGCTAAACATCGTCACCGGGTAGTACGATGCGACGCGAATAAAGGCCAGGTCGCCAGGTTTCTGCGCGCTATAAAGTGAGATAGAAAAACAGTTACGATCGACGATAGCAGCCGCCGGCGGGGCGCTAAAGCATTGCGTCATGTCGTTCCACGGCCAGCCTGGGGCCTTGTCATGACTGGCGAAGACCGAGGTATCAATCAACACGTTCCCCTCGATCCGCTGGACGCCCGCTTTTTTTAGCGTCGCCACCATATTGCGAATATCCTGACGTTTCAGCGTGGGATCGCCGCCAAAACGGGCAATCAGGTCGCCTTTTAGCACGCCGCCATCAAGGCTGCCTTTGGTTTCCAGCGTGGTGGTAAAACGAAAGTTCGGCCCGAGCTGCAGCAGAGCAGCCAGCGCAGTGATCACCTTCTGGGTACTGGCGGGGAGTGCCATCTGCTGACTGTGGAAATCTATCTCCGGCGTCGGGGAGCCAACCTTCTGCGCCATGAAGGCGAGGTTGGCACCCGCAGGCAGCTGGGTGATATATTCGTCAATGTTCGCCGCCTGAGCGCTAAACGCTATACCGGCGGTCAATCCGATGATAAATCTGGGAAATCGCATAATCTCGCGCTAACAACCTGAAACCAGGCCGTCATACTACGGTGCAACACCCTGTAAAGTAAACGATGACCCATAGTGAACTTCAGGGTAAAATACGTATCAAATTGAAAATTGCTGCTGACCTGGGGAATGTTTTCCGGGTTGGTTTTCTTTTTGCTCCTGTCCTGCTGAAGGCCTGACTGGTGGCGGAACGGCGGCGTCCGTTCTATGAAGGAATGATAAAGAGGTATAACAAATGCAAGCTATTCCGATGACCTTACGTGGTGCTGAAAAACTTCGCGAAGAACTGGATTTTCTGAAGTCCGTTCGTCGTCCTGAAATCATCGCTGCTATTGCCGATGCGCGCGAACATGGCGATCTGAAAGAGAACGCTGAGTACCACGCAGCCCGCGAGCAGCAAGGTTTCTGCGAAGGCCGTATTAAGGATATTGAAGCTAAGCTGTCCAATGCACAGGTTATCGATATCACCAAAATGCCGAACAACGGGCGGGTGATTTTTGGTGCAACGGTAAAGGTCCTGAACCTCGATACCGATGAAGAACAGACTTACCGCATCGTGGGTGATGATGAAGCTGATTTTAAGCAAAATCTGATCTCTGTGAATTCACCGATTGCCCGTGGTTTGATCGGTAAAGAACAGGACGATGTAGTGACAATCCGCACACCAGGCGGCGAAGTAGAATACGAAATTATCAAGGTCGAGTACCTTTAATCCGTATTTCCCGCTACCATGTTGATGGATTGTAAAGAAAGGAAAAAGGCCGCATAGCGGCCTTTTATCAACGTCCGGAGCATGGCATTTTGCTCGTCTACCCGTAGAAATCCCTCGTTTTACACAAAGTTGTGTCGAGATTCAGGATATTCTTAGCGTGGCAGCGAGATTTTACGCTCTTTAGTTGGGCGATACAGGACCAGCGTTTTACCGATGACCTGTACGTTACAGGCGCCGGTTTCGCGCACGATAGCTTCCACGATCAAGGTTTTAGTTTCGCGGTCTTCCGATGCGATTTTCACCTTGATGAGCTCATGGTGCTCTAACGCTTGTTCGATCTCGGCCAGTACCCCTTCGGTCAAACCATTGTTGCCAAGCATAACTACTGGCTTGAGCGGATGTGCCAGACCTTTCAGGTGCTGTTTTTGTTTAGTACTCAGATTCATCGTATTTTTTTGCTTACGTTGGGATTGAAAACGGTTCATTCTACCGCCATCTCCCATATATCGCCAAACTACCGTGTCGATTTTTACGTCGCAAAGTATGATGAACCCGAAACGGGAATGTTAAATGACAGGTAAAAAGCGTTCTGCCAGCTCAAGCCGCTGGCTTCAGGAACACTTTAGCGATAAATATGTTCAACAGGCACAGAAAAAGGGGTTACGTTCCCGTGCCTGGTTTAAACTTGATGAAATACAGCAAAGTGACAAGATTTTTAAACCGGGGATGACCATTGTTGACCTCGGCGCTGCACCCGGTGGCTGGTCGCAATATGCGGTTACGCAGATCGGAAACAGCGGCCGCATCATCGCTTGCGATCTTTTACCTATGGATCCAATCGTTGGTGTGGACTTCCTTCAGGGCGACTTTCGTGATGAATTAGTTCTGAAAGCGTTACTTGAACGCGTAGGTGACAGTAAAGTGCAGGTTGTCATGTCCGATATGGCACCAAACATGTGTGGAACACCGGCGGTGGATATTCCCCGGGCCATGTATTTGGTGGAGCTGGCGCTTGGAATGGCTCGTGATGTATTAGCGCCGGGTGGTAGTTTTGTAGTGAAGGTGTTCCAGGGCGAAGGTTTCGATGAGTATCTAAGAGAAATTCGCTCCCTGTTTACGAAGGTCAAAGTTCGTAAGCCGGACTCTTCTCGCGCACGTTCGCGTGAAGTGTACATTGTAGCGACCGGGCGTAAACCATAACCGGTAGATTTCAAACGAAAGTTTGAAAGACGCTGGATATAGAGTATCCTGACGCTGTTTTTAACACAGTTGTAATAAGAGGTTAATCCCTTGAGTGACATGGCGAAAAACCTAATACTCTGGCTGGTCATTGCCGTTGTGCTGATGTCAGTATTCCAGAGCTTTGGGCCCAGCGAGTCTAATGGCCGTAAGGTGGATTATTCAACCTTCCTGCAAGAGGTCAACCAGGACCAGGTTCGCGAAGCGCGTATCAACGGACGTGAGATCAACGTTACCAAGAAAGATAGTAACCGTTACACGACTTACATTCCGGTCAACGATCCGAAGCTGCTCGATAACCTGTTGACGAAAAACGTCAAAGTGGTTGGCGAACCGCCGGAAGAACCGAGCCTGCTGGCTTCCATCTTTATTTCCTGGTTCCCGATGCTGTTGCTGATCGGCGTCTGGATCTTCTTCATGCGGCAAATGCAGGGCGGCGGCGGAAAGGGCGCGATGTCCTTCGGCAAAAGCAAAGCCCGTATGCTGACGGAAGACCAGATCAAAACCACTTTTGCCGATGTCGCCGGTTGCGACGAAGCGAAAGAGGAAGTCGGTGAACTGGTTGAATACCTGCGTGAACCGAGCCGCTTCCAGAAACTGGGCGGTAAAATCCCGAAAGGCGTCCTGATGGTCGGCCCTCCGGGTACCGGTAAAACGCTGCTGGCGAAAGCTATCGCCGGTGAGGCGAAAGTACCATTCTTCACCATTTCTGGTTCTGACTTCGTTGAAATGTTCGTCGGTGTGGGCGCATCTCGTGTGCGTGACATGTTCGAACAGGCCAAGAAAGCGGCACCGTGCATTATCTTCATCGATGAAATCGACGCCGTCGGTCGCCAGCGTGGCGCTGGTCTTGGCGGTGGTCACGATGAACGTGAACAGACGCTTAACCAGATGCTGGTTGAGATGGATGGCTTCGAAGGTAACGAAGGCATTATCGTTATCGCGGCGACCAACCGTCCTGACGTACTTGACCCGGCGCTGCTGCGTCCAGGCCGTTTTGACCGTCAGGTTGTTGTAGGGCTGCCGGATGTCCGCGGTCGTGAACAGATTCTGAAAGTTCACATGCGTCGCGTACCGTTGTCGCCTGATATCGACGCGGCAATCATTGCGCGCGGTACCCCGGGCTTCTCGGGTGCTGACCTGGCGAACCTGGTCAACGAAGCCGCTCTGTTTGCTGCCCGTGGCAACAAACGCGTGGTATCGATGGTCGAGTTCGAAAAAGCGAAAGACAAAATCATGATGGGTGCGGAACGTCGCTCCATGGTGATGACGGAAGCGCAGAAAGAATCCACCGCATACCACGAAGCGGGCCATGCGATTATCGGCCGCCTGGTACCGGAACACGATCCGGTGCACAAAGTGACGATTATTCCGCGCGGTCGTGCGCTGGGTGTGACCTTCTTCCTGCCGGAAGGCGATGCTATCAGCGCCAGCCGTCAGAAGCTGGAAAGCCAGATTTCGACCCTGTACGGCGGTCGTCTGGCGGAAGAGATTATCTACGGTGTGGAACATGTTTCTACCGGTGCGTCGAACGACATTAAAGTCGCGACGAACCTGGCACGTAACATGGTGACGCAGTGGGGCTTCTCCGACAAACTCGGTCCGCTGCTGTATGCGGAAGAAGAGGGCGAAGTTTTCCTGGGGCGTAGCGTTGCGAAAGCGAAACATATGTCCGATGAGACTGCACGTATCATCGACCAGGAAGTGAAATCGCTGGTTGAACGCAACTACAACCGTGCTCGTCAGATTCTGAATGACAACATGGACATCCTGCATTCGATGAAAGATGCGCTCATGAAATATGAGACCATCGACGCACCGCAGATTGATGACCTGATGGCTCGCCGCGAAGTTCGCCCACCTGCGGGCTGGGAAGATCCGAACGGCACCAATAACTCTGGCAACAATGGCACCCCGAGTGCGCCGCGTCCGGTCGATGAACCGCGTACGCCAAACCCGGGTAACACCATGTCAGAGCAACTGGGCGACAAATAAGTTAGCCGCTATTGATGTTGTTATGTCTATCGAAACCCCGGGGCGCCTGCCGCTCCGGGGTTTTTCTTTTTATTAACCTTCCGGATTCATGGATTTCGCGATGAAACTCGTAGCCCAGGGCTCAACCCTCGATCTCTCCCATCCTCACGTAATGGGTATCCTTAACGTGACGCCAGATTCATTCTCCGATGGTGGCACACATAACTCGCTCGTGGAGGCGGTTAAGCATGCCAATCTGATGATAAATGCGGGAGCGACTATCATTGATATCGGCGGCGAATCGACCCGTCCGGGAGCGTTGGATGTGAGCGTCGAAGAGGAGCTGGCGCGCGTGATCCCGGTGGTAGAAGCCGTTGCTCAGCGTTTTGAAGTCTGGATCTCGGTAGACACGTCGAAGCCAGAAGTGATCCGTGAGTCCGCTCGGGCAGGCGCGCATATTATTAACGATATCCGTTCGCTGACCGAGCCTGGGGCGCTGGAAGCCGCGGCACAAACCGGGCTACCGGTGTGTCTGATGCATATGCAGGGGCAGCCAAAAACGATGCAGGAAGCACCGAAGTACGATGATGTCTTTGCCGATGTCGCCCGCTTCTTCACCGAGCATATCGTGCGCTGTGAACAGGCGGGTATCGCAAAAGAGAAATTGTTGCTCGACCCGGGATTCGGTTTCGGTAAAAATCTTGCCCATAATTATGAGCTACTTGCCCGACTCGGCGAGTTCCATCAGTTCGGTCTCCCGCTGCTGGTTGGCATGTCGCGCAAATCGATGGTCGGCCAACTGCTTAACGTCGGGCCGACGGAACGCCTCAGCGGCAGCCTGGCGTGTGCAGTGATTGCAGCGATGCAGGGCGCGCAGATTATTCGCGTCCATGACGTCAAAGAAACGGTAGAAGCGCTACGCGTGGTGGAAGCCACCCTGAGCACAAAGGAAAATAAACGTTATGAGTAACCGCAAATATTTTGGCACCGATGGTATCCGTGGCCGCGTGGGTGATGCGCCAATTACCCCGGAATTCGTGCTCAAGCTGGGCTGGGCTGCGGGCAAGGTGCTGGCGCGCCACGGTTCACGCAAAATCATTATTGGTAAAGATACCCGTATCTCTGGCTATATGCTGGAATCGGCGCTGGAGGCAGGGCTGGCTGCGGCGGGGCTCTCCGCTTCTTTCACCGGTCCAATGCCTACTCCGGCGGTGGCTTACCTGACGCGAGCCTTCCGTGCTGAAGCCGGGATTGTCATTTCAGCTTCGCATAACCCGTTCTATGACAACGGGATCAAATTCTTCTCTATTGAAGGCACAAAGCTGCCGGATAACGTAGAAGAGGCGATTGAAGCGGAAATGGAAAAAGAGCTCACCTGCGTTGATTCGGCCGAATTGGGCAAAGCCAGCCGTATCGTGGATGCCGCCGGCCGTTATATTGAATTCTGCAAAGGTACCTTCCCGAACGAACTGAGCCTGAATGCGCTCAAAGTGGTTGTCGACTGCGCCCATGGCGCGACCTATCACATTGCGCCGAATGTATTCCGCGAGTTGGGTGCTCAGGTGATCGCGATGGGTTGTGAGCCGAACGGGCTCAATATCAACGAAGAGGTCGGAGCAACCGACGTACGCGCCCTGCAGGCTCGCGTACTGGCCGAAAAAGCCGATCTGGGTATCGCCTATGATGGCGATGGCGACCGCGTCATCATGGTCGACCATGAAGGTAACAAGGTCGATGGCGATCAGATTCTGTATATCATCGCCCGGGAAGGTCTGCGGCAGGGCCAGCTGCGCGGCGGCGCGGTGGGAACGTTAATGAGTAATATGGGGCTGGAGCTGGCGCTCAAACAGCTGGGCATTCCGTTTGTCCGGGCTAAAGTGGGTGACCGCTATGTCCTCGAGAAGCTGCAGGAGAAAGGCTGGCGTATCGGCGCGGAAAACTCCGGCCACGTTATCCTGCTGGATAAAACCACCACCGGTGACGGTATCGTCGCGAGTCTGCAGGTTGTGGCGGCGATGGTGCGTAACCACATGAGTCTGCATGACCTGTGTAGCGGCATGAAAATGTTCCCGCAAATCCTGGTCAACGTCCGTTTCACCGAAGGCAGTGGCAACCCGCTGGAACATGAAAACGTGAAAGCGGTGATGGCGGAAGTGGAAGCGGCATTGGGCAACCGTGGTCGTGTGCTGCTGCGCAAATCGGGTACCGAGCCGCTCATTCGCGTCATGGTCGAAGGCGAGCACGAAGAGCAGGTGCATGAGTTCGCGCATCGTATCGCCGATGCGGTGAAAAACGCCTGATTAAGCCGGTGATTTATTTTCTCGTCTGCGCAGTGGTGCCGTCGGCGCCAGACAACGTGAAATAATTATGCGGACTGACAGGGTGCTAAGTGTTTAAAAAGGCGGCGCTTGCCGCCTTTTTCTTCGCCAAAAAATCGTTTTTTGCTGTTTTTTTCCGCAGTTGATACAATGCACCGAAATTGCCCTTGCGAAGGTCATTCGCTTTGGTTAGTATTCACACCCGCTTCAGTGGGAAACATTAAAACCTCCCGCTTTATTGGTTGAAGCAATTGGTATGCGGCGAATCCGCAAGGAACAGGTTGATTATGCAAGAAGCTCTTTTAGTTGTTTTCCTTATTGTAGCGATTGGCCTCGTTGGTCTGATCATGCTGCAGCAAGGTAAAGGCGCTGATATGGGAGCCTCCTTCGGAGCAGGCGCTTCCGGCACGTTGTTTGGATCCAGCGGTTCTGGTAACTTCATGACCCGCATGACTGGTATTCTGGCAGCGTTGTTCTTCATCATCAGTCTGGTGCTGGGCAATATCAACAGCAACAAGACCAATAAAGGAAGTGAGTGGGATAATCTGAGCGCGCCGAAAACCGAGCAGACTCAGCCAACAGCGCCGGCACAGCCGAGCAGCGATATCCCACACTAATAGTTATATCCGTGCCGAGGTGGTGGAATTGGTAGACACGCTACCTTGAGGTGGTAGTGCCCGATTGGGCTTACGGGTTCAAGTCCCGTCCTCGGTACCAATATTCCGAAAAAAAGACGCTGAAAAGCGTCTTTTTTTTGCCTTCGACAGGCGCTTATTTATTTATAAATAACTCTTCACTGGTCTTGAACCCACCGCAATCGCTAAAGTCGCGCTCATCTATTCAGAAGAGGTGAAGTGACGCCATGAAAAAAATCAGGTCGTTTATCATTGCCGGCGCCCTGTGTTTGTCCGGATGCAGTACTACGCCGTCTGCGGATACCGTGGACACTATTAACACTTTAACGGTGCCGGTATTGCATAGTGACGCGCAGCTTTCAGGGCAGAGTGCTCAGGCGGTGGTCAGTTGTTTCCAGGATAATAGCGCAATTATCGGCAGCCTGAGCCGGTCGTTAAAAGATAACTACCTGCAGGATGCTTCTAAAAAAGACATCTTTGATAAAGACAGCGAGGCGTTCCACGTCTACAGCGCTCTGACGAAACTGGAACAGATGTCAGCGATGAACGAGGTTTATCGTAAAGAGAACAACATTGCCGGACTGCAGGTGATTAACCGCCTGCTGAAAGCCGTTCCTGTGGCGGCATAGGCGAATGAGGGATTGCCGTCGGCAATCCCTTTTTGCATCAGAAACGGAAGTTGAAACCTGCATAAGCGCCATCAGCCAACGTGTTGTCATGATGAGCGTCTTTCCCCGCCATATCGATATAGCGATATCCGGCTTCAATATTCAGCGATTGAATCACGTTAATCCGCACGCCGGCATTGGCTTCCACGTAGTCATCGACGCCGCTGGACATGGAGTCCGGAGAATAATAGGTTTCACCGAAAAGCGTAAAGTATTGGCCCAGCGGAAGCTGTGCACCGCCGCCCAGTGCGACGGCGTAGCCTTCATCGCTGTCTTGCGGATTCAGATAGAGCGCTTTGCCACCCAGAGTCAGGAGAAACGGACCGAGGTTAAAGTTATAGCCCATGCCTAACCCGGCGACGTCGCCGTCATTATCGCTGTGCGCCCAGTTGCCGTTAAAGGTCATACCCGGTTCTTCGGCACCGAAGCTGGCGGAAAGGTTAGTGAACTCTTCCCCCGCCTCTCCGTGTAAGTTTACCGATGCGCAGGCGGCGCTGCTGGCGCCGAGAGCGGCAACTAACAGAACTGATTTCGGAGTGATCATGCTCATTGTTGAATTCCTTCAGGTAAAAAAATGCCCGATACGGGCGTTCGGGCAAAAATTTAACGGGTTTTTGGGTTTAATCGTTATTTACTGAAGCGCGATACCTTTGTCACGATTGCGCAGGGGTATCGACACTTACGCTTTGCTGATTATTGGCAGCGTCGCTGGCGCGCTAAAAGATCGCGCGACCAGCCCAGTCTGGTATGACATCCGGATAGCGCGCCATCTGCTGACGGACCATCCATCAGGCGTTTTCAGGGACAGCTGAAGCACCTGATTTCTCCACCCATCCTCGCGCCTGAAGGGACATAAATGCCTGCAGCAGCCGGATGAGGGTTAATCCTCACATCAGACAACTCTTCCCAACGCATCGCCCACCTGGTCGATGAGGTACGGTCGAAGAAGATCGTCATAGTGCCAGCTGCAGAAACCGGTGTTGTCGTATCGTGCACCGGGACAGAAGGATATTAACCTTCGCACGGTACAGGGCTTGACTATGAATGGTATAAGGAGAACCATCTTCATTCCTGAGCTTGTTGTTCAGTTTTCAACACACAATCAGTGTGATAAATACATGAGCCCAGAATAAAATTATTTATCGCTTGTCGTTATCATTTGTTTGTTTAAATTTAAATTCTTCAGTCGACCCGGCGCCGACAACAATAGATAAGCGATAAATAGCCGATGGATGATTAGAATTTTTCAGGAAGCGAGCTTACGCTTTGTAAATAACCACCGCGGGCGAACTCAATATATCCTCCTTTTTTTAACGCCGACAGCACATTGAGAATACTGCTGCGTGAAAGATGGGTGCGGTCCTGAATATATTCGAGGATGGAGACCCGTAGTCGCGTCTCTTCCGGCAACAGCAGCATCTCCAGCAGATGATTGCGAATCACCGAGTAGGTACGTTGCTGCAGCACCAGATCGTCCCGGTACACCAGATAGGAAGTATGGTATGCCAGCAGACGGGTCACCTCTTCCCACAGGTTATGCTCACGGAACAGTTTGATGGCTTGCTCGCTGTCGATACGCAGAACTTCGGAGGCGACCTCAGCACGCAGAGCGTGGCTATGGCTCGGCTGCAGTATCTCGGCGACGCCAAACAGATGAGGTTCATAGACGGTCACGATCAATAATTTATCAGATGAACGAATGACGGACAGCTCACCTTTTTTTAAAAGGTAGAGCTGCGCTTTACCTTTATAGTTCGGCGTCAGCCTTTTTCTGGCAACGACATTCATAGGTGTAGCATACGGTTCGAGCGTTTCCAGCAGACGGTTGATCGCCTGGTTTGGCCTGACCGGGGGATTAATATTCATCGCGATCCTCGTGGGGTCAAGGATAAATGTATTCGGGTGATTATAGACAATAATTATAAAAAATTGCGACAGGTAAAAATTACCAGGCTAGGACTTTTCTGGTGTCGTGTGTTGAGCAGATAAAAAAAGCCGACGGATTAACGTCGGCTGAGAGCATAGTTGAAAACAGATTATTTGTCTCTGTTTTCCAGGTTTTCTACCTGCGGCAGGCCGGTGGCCGAAGAGGCGCTCAGCAGGCCCGATTGCGCGTAACCAAACAGCTTGTCACGGGTATCGGTAATATCCAGATTACGCATCGTCAGTTGACCAATACGGTCTTCCGCCGAGAACATGGAGTCGCCTTTTTCCATCGTCAGACGTTCGGCTTTGTAGGTCAGATTATCGGAGACGGTATTCAGGATGGAGTAGTCGTTTCCGCGACGCAGCTCCAGCGTCACCTCGCCGGTAATGGCGCTGGCCACCCAACGCTGCAGCGCATCGCGCAGCATCAGGGCCTGGGAATCGAACCAACGGCCCTGATACAGCAGGCGGCCCAGCTGACGACCATGGGCATGGTACTGCTCGATGGTATCTTCGTTATGGATACCGGTCAGCAGGCGCTCATAAGCAATATGCAGCAGTGCCATCCCCGGGGCTTCATAAATACCGCGGCTCTTCGCTTCGATGATGCGGTTCTCGATCTGATCGCTCATGCCCAGACCGTGACGACCGCCGATGCGGTTCGCTTCCAGCATCAGCTCAACGTCATCGCTGAAGGTTTTACCGTTCAACGCCACCGGATGACCCTGTTCGAAACGGACAGTCACTTCCTCGGCCGGGATTTTGACGCTTTCGTCCCAGAACTTGACGCCCATGATCGGGTTAACGATTTTCACGCTGGAGTTGAGGAATTCCAGATCTTTCGCTTCGTGCGTTGCACCCAGCATATTGGAGTCGGTGGAGTAGGCTTTTTCAACGGACATTTTGTAGTCAAAGCCGCAGGAAATCATGAACTCAGACATTTCCTGGCGACCGCCCAGCTCATCGATAAAGTCGCTATCCAGCCACGGTTTGTAAATTTTCAGCTCGGCATTGGTCAGCAGACCATAGCGATAGAAACGCTCGATATCGTTGCCTTTGTAAGTGCTGCCGTCACCCCAGATATTGACGCCATCTTCTTTCATCGCGGCAACCAGCATTGTGCCGGTTACCGCGCGGCCCAGCGGGGTGGTGTTAAAGTAGGTCAGACCGCCAGTGGTATTGTGGAAAGCACCGCACTGAATCGCGGCGATCCCTTCGGCGACCAGCTGCTTACGGCAGTCGATCAGACGAGCGCCTTCTGCACCGTACTCTTTGGCGCGACGAGGGATTGCATCGTAATCTTCTTCGTCAGGCTGGCCCAGGTTTGCGGTATAGGCATAAGGAACTGCACCTTTTTTGCGCATCCACAGCAGTGCGGCGCTGGTATCCAGACCACCAGAGAAAGCGATACCAATACGTTGACCAACCGGGAGATGCTTAAGAATCGTCGTCATAAAATAAAACCCTGCTAGATAGACTGTTGTGAGTTCGGTTTATCAAGTCGTAGAACCTGTCCCATTTGACTATTCTGCCTGCCGTTTTTTCTCCGGACAAAGTGCATAATCTTCACGAGCATTGACGCTGCGCTGGTGACTGCGCGCTTCCGTACCCAAAGCGGCGGTAGCAATGGCGTCAAATGGAACAAGTTCTTATTGCATGTTTATGCATTAATTATGAGTTTTCATTTAATCATCTTTTGCGGATGACAGGAAGTGCTTCATTGCTTTTTTGCTAAAAAAGAGCGAGATGGCAGCACAAACGCGAACAGGGAGAGATGAAATACATGTTGACAAAATATAGAGTTTATCAATAAACTTTACCACGATTTTATGTCCCGTCCTCGGTACCAAATCCCAGCAGTATTTGCGTCTTTTGCTCAATAAGAGTAAAATATGCCACGTTTCAGGCGCGGGGTGGAGCAGCCTGGTAGCTCGTCGGGCTCATAACCCGAAGGTCGTCGGTTCAAATCCGGCCCCCGCAACCACTTTCCCATTGAGTACTTTTTCAAATATACTGTGAGGACCTGGTCCTTCGTATCCGAATTTGAAAGAATTCTCCTGGAAGGTGTTCCAGATCGCAGTTGCGATCGCAGGGTTCAGTTATCTAAAACCCCGATTTATCGGGGTTTTTTGTTATCTGACTTCAGAATAACTGGGCTATACGCCCTTTTTTTATGTCTTGGGGGTGGGTTTGTCCACATTAGAGCAAAAATTAACAGAGATGCTCACGGCGCCGGTTGAAGCGCTTGGCTTTGAGCTGGTCGGCATCGAATTCATTCGCGGTCGCACATCCACACTGCGCATCTATATTGATAGTGATGATGGCATCAATGTTGATGATTGTGCTGATGTGAGCCACCAGGTCAGCGCTGTCATGGATGTCGAAGATCCAATCACCGTAGCTTACAACCTGGAAGTGTCTTCACCTGGTCTCGATCGCCCGATGTTTACCGCCGAACACTATGAGCGTTTTTCCGGTGAGGAAGTCGCGCTGGTATTGCGTATGGCGGTACAGAACCGTCGCAAATGGCAGGGCATTATCAAAGCGGTAGACGGTGAAATGATCACGGTAACCGTCGAAGGCAAAGATGAAGTGTTCGCGCTGAGTAACATCCAGAAGGCGAACCTGGTTCCCCACTTTTAACAGTCTGGATTGAGGTGAAAGGCCCCGATGAACAAAGAAATTTTGGCTGTTGTTGAAGCCGTTTCCAACGAAAAGGCGCTGCCGCGCGAAAAGATTTTCGAAGCGCTGGAAAGTGCTCTGGCAACGGCAACCAAGAAAAAATACGAACAAGAGATCGATGTGCGTGTAAGCATCGATCGTCGTAGCGGCGATTTTGATACCTTCCGTCGCTGGCTGGTCGTTGAAGAAGTGACTCAGCCGACGCGCGAAATTACGCTTGAAGCGGCGCGCTACGAAGACGAGAGCATGAATCCTGGTGACTACGTTGAGGACCAGATTGAATCCGTCACCTTCGACCGTATCACTACGCAGACCGCGAAACAGGTTATCGTACAGAAAGTCCGTGAAGCTGAACGCGCCATGGTTGTCGATCAGTTCCGCGAGCACGAAGGTGAGATCATCACCGGCGTAGTGAAGAAAGTAAACCGCGACAACATCACTCTGGATCTGGGCAGCAATGCTGAAGCCGTGATCCTGCGTGAAGATATGCTGCCGCGTGAGAACTTCCGTCCAGGTGACCGTATTCGCGGTGTCCTGTATGCGGTTCGTCCGGAAGCGCGCGGCGCTCAGCTGTTCGTAACCCGTTCTAAGCCGGAAATGCTGGTTGAACTGTTCCGTATTGAAGTACCGGAAATCGGCGAAGAAGTTCTCGAAATCAAAGCCGCCGCTCGCGATCCGGGCTCCCGTGCCAAGATTGCGGTGAAAACCAACGATAAGCGTATCGACCCGGTTGGCGCTTGCGTAGGTATGCGTGGCGCACGCGTTCAGGCGGTTTCAACCGAACTGGGCGGCGAGCGTATCGATATCGTCCTGTGGGATGATAACCCGGCGCAATTCGTGATTAACGCGATGGCACCGGCTGACGTCGCATCTATCGTGGTGGATGAAGATAAACACACCATGGATATTGCGGTTGAAGCGGGCAATCTGGCGCAGGCGATTGGCCGTAACGGTCAAAACGTGCGTCTGGCCTCACAGCTGAGCGGCTGGGAACTCAACGTGATGACCGTTGACGACCTGCAGGCGAAGCATCAGGCCGAAGCCCACGCGGCTATCGATACCTTCACGAAATATCTTGATATTGATGAAGATTTCGCCACGCTGCTGGTTGAAGAAGGTTTCGCGACGCTGGAAGAACTGGCCTATGTGCCGGTGAAAGAACTGCTGGAAATCGACGGTCTGGATGAAGCCACCGTTGAAGCACTTCGCGAGCGTGCGAAAAACGCGCTGACCACGTTGGCGCTGGCTCAGGAAGAAAGCCTGGGAGATACTAAACCTGCCGATGATTTATTAAATCTGGAAGGTTTAGAACGTTTGATGGCTTTCAAACTGGCTGCCCGTGGTGTTTGTACGCTGGAAGATCTCGCCGAGCAGGGCATTGATGATCTGGCTGATATCGAAGGGTTGACCGACGAAAAAGCCGGAGAGCTCATCATGGCCGCCCGTAATATTTGTTGGTTCGGCGACGAAGCGTAATAAACTGTAGCAGGAAGGAACAGCATGACAGATGTGACCATTAAAGCGCTGGCCTCAGAGATTCAGACCTCTGTGGATCGCCTGATACAGCAATTTGCTGATGCAGGGATTCGCAAATCGGCTGATGATTCTGTGACGGCGCAAGAGAAGCAGACCTTGTTGACGCACCTGAACCGTGAACACGGTTCGGCGCCCGACAAGCTGACGCTGCAGCGCAAAACGCGCAGCACGTTAAATATTCCAGGTACCGGTGGTAAAAGTAAATCGGTACAAATCGAAGTCCGCAAGAAGCGCACCTTTGTGAAACGCGACCCGCAAGAGGCAGAACGCCTTGCCGCGGAAGAGCAGGCGCAGCGTGAAGCGGAAGAGCAAGCCCATCGCGAGGCAGAAGAAGCTGCCAAGCGAGAGGCGCAATTAAAAGCTGAACGTGAGGCCGCAGAACAAGCTAAACGTGAAGTCGCTGAGAAAGCGAAACGTGAAGCTGCGGAAAAAGACAAAGTGAGCAATCAACAAACCGACGACATGACAAAAAGCGCCCAGGCTGAAAAGATCCGCCGTGAAAACGAAGCAGCAGAGCTGAAACGTAAAGCGGAAGAAGAAGCACGTCGCAAGCTTGAAGAAGAAGCGCGCCGCGTAGCGGACGAAGCACGCCGTATGGCTGCAGAAAACGAAAAGAACTGGACCGAAACGCCAGAAGCTCCAGAAGAAACCAGCGATTATCACGTGACGACGTCTCAGCACGCTCGTCAGGCTGAAGATGATAACGATCGCGAAGTAGAAGGCGGCCGTGGCCGCGGTCGCAACAGCAAAGCTGCGCGTCCGAAGAAAGGCAACAAGCACGCCGAATCAAAAGCCGATCGTGAAGAAGCCCGTGCAGCCGTTCGTGGCGGCAAAGGCGGCAAGCGTAAAGGTTCTTCTCTGCAACAGGGCTTCCAGAAGCCTGCGCAGGCTGTAAACCGTGACGTTATCATCGGTGAAACCATCACCGTTGGCGAGCTGGCTAACAAGATGGCGGTCAAAGGCTCTCAGGTCATCAAAGCGATGATGAAGCTGGGCGCGATGGCAACCATCAACCAGGTCATCGACCAGGAAACCGCACAGCTGGTTGCCGAAGAGATGGGCCACAAAGTTATCCTGCGTCGTGAGAACGAGCTGGAAGAAGCGGTAATGAGCGACCGTGATACCGGCGCGGCGGCAGAAGCCCGTGCACCGGTTGTGACCATCATGGGTCACGTTGACCACGGTAAAACCTCTCTGCTGGACTACATTCGTTCAACCAAAGTGGCATCCGGCGAAGCGGGTGGTATTACCCAGCACATCGGTGCATACCACGTTGAAACCGAAAATGGGATGATCACCTTCCTGGATACTCCGGGGCACGCCGCGTTTACCTCGATGCGTGCTCGTGGTGCGCAGGCAACGGATATCGTTGTTCTGGTTGTTGCTGCCGACGATGGCGTGATGCCACAGACTATCGAAGCTATCCAGCACGCAAAAGCAGCTCAGGTGCCGGTAGTGGTTGCGGTCAACAAGATCGACAAACCTGAAGCGGATATGGATCGCGTTAAAAACGAACTGTCTCAGTACGGCGTTATGCCGGAAGAGTGGGGCGGCGAATCTCAGTTCATCCCTGTTTCTGCGAAAGCGGGTACCGGTATTGATGACCTGTTGAATGCTATCCTGCTGCAGGCTGAAGTTCTGGAGCTGAAAGCTGTACGTAACGGTATGGCCAGCGGCGCGGTTATCGAATCCTTCCTGGATAAAGGTCGTGGTCCGGTAGCAACCGTTCTGGTTCGCGAAGGTACTCTGCACAAGGGCGACATCGTTCTGTGCGGCTTCGAATACGGTCGCGTTCGTGCGATGCGTAACGAACTGGGTCAGGAAGTTCTGGAAGCGGGTCCGTCCATTCCGGTGGAAATCCTCGGTCTGTCCGGTGTTCCGGCTGCGGGTGATGAAGTGACCGTTGTTCGTGACGAGAAGAAAGCGCGTGAAGTTGCGCTGTATCGTCAGGGCAAATTCCGTGAAGTTAAACTGGCGCGCCAGCAGAAATCTAAACTCGAGAACATGTTCGCTAACATGACTGAAGGCGAAGTTCACGAAGTGAACGTCGTACTGAAGGCGGACGTTCAGGGTTCTGTCGAAGCGATCTCCGACTCTTTACTGAAACTGTCTACCGACGAAGTCAAAGTGAAGATCATCGGTTCTGGCGTAGGTGGTATCACCGAAACCGACGCGACCCTGGCTGCGGCATCCAACGCCATCCTGGTCGGCTTCAACGTACGTGCCGATGCATCTGCACGTAAAGTTATCGAAGCGGAAAGCCTGGATCTGCGCTACTACTCCGTCATCTATAACCTGATCGACGAAGTGAAAGCGGCGATGAGCGGTATGCTCTCTCCGGAACTGAAACAGCAGATCATCGGTCTGGCTGAAGTCCGTGATGTCTTTAAATCGCCGAAATTTGGCGCTATTGCGGGCTGTATGGTTACCGAAGGGACGATCAAACGTCATAACCCAATCCGCGTTCTGCGCGACAACGTGGTTATCTATGAAGGCGAGCTGGAATCCCTGCGCCGCTTCAAAGATGACGTTAACGAAGTCCGTAACGGTATGGAATGTGGTATCGGCGTGAAGAACTACAACGACGTTCGCGTTGGCGATATGATCGAAGTGTTCGAAATCATCGAGATCCAGCGTACCATCGCCTAATCTTCGTCGGTTTTTGGGCCGCCACGCGTTGGCTGCGCTCGCTCGCCCCGGTCGCATCGTTATCTATGCTCCCGGGGATTGATGAGAGACCTCTGTCTCTCTCACCGGAGGCCAGCCTTCGGTTGTTCAAATTCGTCCCCGATGAATTTGTCACGAGCCTGCCGCCTTGTTGCCACCCAACATCCTTAGACGATTGACTAGCGTAGGCCGGGTTAGCATAGCGCCACCCGGCAATAATTCTAAAAAGGGGCTTATGGCCCCTTTTTTGTCTTTATCTGGAGAATTTATTATGGCGAAAGAATTTGGTCGCCCGCAGCGCGTGGCTCAGGAGATGCAAAAAGAGATTGCTATCATCCTGCAGCGCGAAATTAAAGACCCGCGTCTGGGCATGATGACCACCGTTTCTGGTGTTGAAATGTCTCGCGATCTGGCTTATGCCAAAGTCTTCGTGACCTTTCTGAACGACAAAGACGAAGCCGCGGTGAAAGCCGGTATTAAAGCATTGCAGGAAGCATCCGGCTTTATCCGTTCCCTGCTGGGGAAAGCGATGCGACTGCGTATCGTGCCGGAACTGACCTTCTTCTACGATAACTCGTTGGTTGAAGGGATGCGTATGTCTAACCTGGTGACCAGCGTGGTGAAGCATGACGATGAGCGTCGTGTGAACCCGGACGACAGCAAGGAGGACTGATGAGTCGTCCTCGTCGTCGCGGTCGCGATGTGCATGGCGTGCTGTTGCTGGATAAACCTCAGGGCGCGTCCAGCAACGATGTACTGCAGAAAGTCAAACGTATCTATAACGCGAATCGCGCAGGGCACACCGGTGCGCTGGATCCGCTGGCAACCGGCATGCTGCCGATTTGTCTCGGGGAAGCCACGAAGTTTTCCCAGTATCTGCTGGATTCCGATAAGCGCTATCGTGTGATTGCGAAGCTCGGACAGCGTACCGACACCTCTGATGCCGATGGCCTGGTGGTGGAAGAGCGCCCGCTGACCTTCAGCGACGAACAGCTGGCGGCGGCGCTGGACAGTTTCCGCGGCGAAACCCAACAGGTACCGTCGATGTATTCGGCGCTGAAATACCAGGGGAAAAAGCTCTACGAATATGCCCGTCAGGGGATTGACGTCCCGCGTGAAGCCCGGCCGATTAACGTCTATGAGCTGCTGTTTATCCGCCACGAAGGGGATGAGCTGGAGCTGGAAATTCACTGCTCCAAAGGCACCTATATCCGGACGATTATTGACGATCTGGGTGAGAAACTGGGCTGTGGCGCACACGTTATTTATCTGCGTCGTCTGGCCGTCAGCAAATATCCGGTTGAGCGGATGGTGACGCTGGAGCAGCTGCAGGCGCTGGTTGAACAGGCCATGGCGCAGGATATTCCTGCCGCGCAGCTGCTCGATCCGCTGCTGATGCCGATGGACAGCCCGGCGTCGGACTATCCTCTGGTTAATATTCCCGAAACATCGGCTGTTTACTTTAAGAATGGCAACCCGGTCCGTACAGCAGGCGCCCCGTTACAGGGCCTGGTGCGGGTCACTGAAGGTGAAGAGGGTAAGTTTCTCGGTATGGGTGAGATTGACGATGAAGGCCGCGTGGCGCCGCGTCGTCTGGTTGTCGAATACCCAGCTTGAGGGCTGTTCTTGCGATAAAAGCCGGCTGCGGGTAGAATATCGCCGCTTAACGTCCGCAAAAGTGTTTTAACATTTTCGGACGTTGCATCAGGGGTCGCTGAATTAGAGATCGGCACCCTTTCTTTCTTTTAAATCTGGAGTTTTAAAATGTCTCTAAGCGTTGAAGCTAAAGCAAAAATCGTTTCTGAGTTTGGTCGTGGCGAAAACGACAGCGGTTCTACCGAAGTTCAGGTTGCACTGCTGACTGCACAGATTAACCATCTGCAGGGTCACTTCTCCGAGCATAAAAAAGATCACCACAGCCGTCGTGGTCTGCTGCGCATGGTTTCCCAGCGTCGTAAACTGCTCGACTACCTGAAACGTAAAGATGTTGCACGTTACTCTTCGCTGATCGAGCGTCTGGGTCTGCGTCGCTAATTCTGCGAGTTTCAGAAAAAGGGGCCTCAGGGCCCCTTTTTTCGACCAGGCGGCAGCAATTCACTAAAAACTCATGTATTGTTGCTATTAATGATCTTCGTGCAGAGGTTCGCGCGGCTAATGAGAGGCTTGATCCGCAGGGGCGGGTAAAGGTTGTCATTAGTCGCGAGGATGCAGGAGATCGGGTCAACTGACGCTATGTCGTGGATATCGCGTCACCTATTGATATAAAGGATAGAATTTTGCTAAATCCGATCGTTCGTAAATTCCAGTACGGCCAACATACCGTAACGCTGGAAACCGGCATGATGGCTCGTCAGGCCACTGCTGCTGTCATGGTTAGCATGGATGACACTGCGGTATTCGTTACCGTTGTTGGTCAGAAAAAAGCGAAGCCAGGTCAGGACTTCTTCCCGCTGACTGTTAACTATCAAGAGCGTACTTACGCAGCAGGTAAAATCCCGGGTGGTTTCTTCCGTCGTGAAGGCCGTCCAAGCGAAGGCGAAACCCTGATCGCGCGTCTGATTGACCGCCCGGTTCGTCCGCTGTTCCCGGAAGGCTTCGTCAACGAAGTTCAGGTTATCGCCACCGTTGTTTCCGTTAACCCGCAGGTTAACCCGGATATCGTGGCGATGATTGGTGCTTCCGCAGCGCTGTCTCTGTCAGGTATTCCGTTCAACGGTCCTATCGGTTCTGCTCGCGTTGGTTATATCAACGACCAGTACGTTCTGAACCCGACTCAGGATGAGCTGAAAGAAAGTAAGCTGGACCTGGTGGTTGCCGGTACCGAAGCGGCCGTGCTGATGGTTGAATCTGAAGCTGAACTGCTGAGCGAAGACCAGATGCTGGGTGCGGTGGTCTTTGGCCACGAGCAGCAGCAGATTGTCATTCAGAACATCAACGACCTGGTTAAAGAAGCGGGTAAACCGCGCTGGGACTGGCAGCCTGAAGCCGTCAACGAAGCGCTGAATGCGCGCGTTGCTGCCCTGGCCGAAGCGCGTCTGAGCGATGCTTACCGTATCACTGATAAACAAGAGCGTTACGCTCAGATTGACGTGATCAAAGCGGAAACTATCGCGACTCTGATTGCTGAAGACGAAACCCTGGACGCTAACGAACTGGGTGAAATCCTGCACGCTATCGAGAAAAATGCCGTACGTAGCCGCGTACTGGCAGGCGAGCCGCGTATCGATGGCCGTGAAAAAGATATGATTCGTGGTCTGGATGTTCGTACTGGCGTACTGCCGCGTACTCACGGTTCCGCACTGTTCACCCGTGGCGAAACTCAGGCGCTGGTGACTGCGACCCTGGGTACCGCACGTGATGCGCAGAACATTGACGAACTGATGGGCGAGCGTACTGACTCCTTCCTGTTCCACTACAACTTCCCTCCGTACTCTGTCGGTGAGACTGGCATGGTGGGTTCACCGAAGCGTCGTGAAATCGGTCACGGTCGTCTGGCTAAGCGCGGCGTACTGGCCGTGATGCCGACCACCGAAGAATTCCCGTACACCGTTCGCGTGGTATCTGAAATCACCGAATCTAACGGTTCTTCCTCCATGGCTTCCGTGTGCGGTGCTTCTCTGGCGCTGATGGATGCTGGTGTGCCGGTGAAGGCTGCCGTTGCGGGTATCGCGATGGGTCTGGTGAAAGAAGGCGACAACTACGTCGTTCTGTCTGACATTCTGGGTGACGAAGACCACCTCGGTGATATGGACTTCAAAGTGGCGGGTTCCCGCGACGGTATCTCTGCACTGCAGATGGATATCAAAATTGAAGGCATCACCAAAGAGATCATGCAGGTTGCACTGAACCAGGCGAAAGGTGCACGTCTGCACATCCTGGGCGTCATGGAGCAGGCGATTAACGCGCCGCGCGGCGATATCTCTGAATTCGCACCGCGTATCCACACCATCAAGATCAGCCCGGACAAGATCAAAGACGTGATCGGTAAAGGCGGCTCTGTGATTCGTGCGCTGACTGAAGAGACCGGTACTACCATCGAAATCGAAGATGACGGTACCGTGAAGATCGCAGCAACCGATGGCGATAAAGCGCAGCACGCTATCCGTCGTATCGAAGAGATCACGGCTGAGATCGAAGTTGGCCGTGTTTACAATGGTAAAGTGACCCGTATCGTTGACTTTGGCGCATTTGTTGCCATCGGCGGCGGTAAAGAAGGTCTGGTCCACATCTCTCAGATCGCTGACAAGCGCGTAGAGAAAGTGACCGATTACCTGCAGATGGGTCAGGAAGTGCCGGTTAAAGTTCTGGAAGTTGACCGTCAGGGCCGCGTTCGTCTGAGCATTAAAGAAGCAGCTGAACAGACTCAGCCTGCCGCTGCACCGGAAGCTCCGGTTGCTGAGCAAGGCGAGTAAGGTTGCCGTTTGCCCTCCGCGTTGGCGGAGGGCGTATTACGGGCAGGACGCCCTGTTTGCAGCCGGGGAACTGGACGTTCATCCAATCGTTGTCTTCGGGAGTGGGAAATGAAGCCTTTTTTGCGCTGGTGTTTCGTGGCGACAGCTCTCACGCTGGCAGGATGCAGCAACTCTGCCTGGCGTAAGGACGCAGTCCTCGCGGTGCCATTGCAACCGACTTTGCAGCAAGAAGTGATTCTGGCGCGCATGGAACAAATTCTTGCCAGTCGGGCTTTAACCGATGACGAACGCGCACAGCTTTTATATGAACGCGGAGTGTTGTATGATAGTCTCGGTCTGAGGGCATTAGCGCGAAATGATTTTTCACAAGCGTTGGCAATCCGACCTGATATGCCTGAAGTATTCAATTACTTAGGCATTTATTTAACGCAGGCAGGCAATTTTGATGCTGCCTATGAAGCGTTTGATTCTGTACTTGAGCTTGATCCAACTTACAACTACGCGCACTTAAATCGCGGTATCGCCCTTTATTACGGCGGTCGCGCTAAGTTAGCGCAAGATGATCTGCTGGCGTTTTATCAAGACGATCCCAATGATCCTTTCCGTAGCCTGTGGCTTTACCTCGCTGAGCGTAAACTCGACGAGAAGCAGGCGCTTGAAGCACTGAAACAGCGCTTCGACAAATCGGATAAAGAACAATGGGGATGGAACATTGTCGAGTTCTACCTTAGCGACATCAACGAAAAAACGTTGATGGACCGTTTGAAGGCAGACGCAACGGATAACACCTCGCTCGCTGAGCATCTCAGTGAAACCAACTTCTATTTAGGTAAGTACTACCTAAGTCTGGGGGACAAGGACAGCGCTACGGCACTGTTCAAACTGGCGGTCGCAAACAACGTTCACAACTACGTTGAGCACCGATACGCATTGTTGGAATTATCGCTCTTGGGCCAGGAGCAAGATGACCTGGCAGAATCGGACCAGCAATAGCTGACGAACACATCAGCCCATTTTTTTGTTTGCCATCACCTTAACGGGTGAGGGCGTTGTTGTTCGTTAATACACCTACTTTGAGCCGGTTCACACTTTTCAATGAAAATTACTCTAAATTTTCACGTTGAGTTATGTAGACTGGCCGCCATTAATTTTGAGGCACACGTACTACATGGCTGAATTCGAAACCACTTTTGCAGATCTGGGCCTGAAGGCTCCCATCCTTGAAGCGCTTAACGATCTGGGTTACGAAAAACCATCTCCGATCCAGGCTGAGTGCATTCCGCATCTTCTGGGCGGCCGCGACGTTCTGGGTATGGCCCAGACGGGTAGCGGTAAAACCGCAGCGTTCTCTTTACCGCTGCTGAACAATCTTGATCCTGAGCTGAAAGCACCGCAAATTCTGGTGCTGGCGCCGACCCGCGAACTGGCGGTACAGGTCGCTGAAGCAATGACGGACTTCTCTAAACATATGCGCGGCGTAAACGTGGTAGCCCTTTACGGCGGCCAGCGTTATGACGTGCAGCTGCGTGCTCTGCGCCAGGGACCACAAATCGTTGTGGGTACCCCGGGTCGTCTGCTGGACCACCTGAAGCGCGGTACTCTTGATCTCTCTAAACTGAGCGGTCTGGTACTGGATGAAGCTGACGAAATGTTGCGTATGGGCTTCATCGAAGACGTAGAAACGATTATGGCGCAGATCCCGGAAGGTCATCAGACCGCTCTGTTCTCTGCCACCATGCCGGAAGCGATCCGTCGCATTACCCGCCGCTTTATGAAAGAGCCGCAGGAAGTGCGCATCCAGTCCAGCGTCACGACTCGCCCGGACATCAGCCAGAGCTACTGGACTGCTTACGGTATGCGTAAAAATGAAGCGCTGGTGCGTTTCCTGGAAGCGGAAGATTTTGATGCGGCGATTATCTTCGTTCGTACCAAAAACGCGACCCTGGAAGTGGCTGAAGCGCTGGAGCGTAGCGGCTACAACAGCGCCGCGCTGAACGGCGACATGAACCAGGCGCTGCGTGAGCAGACTCTGGAGCGTCTGAAAGATGGTCGTCTGGATATCCTGATTGCGACCGACGTTGCGGCTCGTGGCCTCGACGTTGAGCGTATCAGCCTGGTTGTTAACTATGATATCCCGATGGACTCCGAGTCTTACGTTCACCGTATCGGCCGTACCGGTCGTGCGGGTCGTGCTGGCCGCGCGCTGCTGTTCGTTGAGAACCGTGAACGCCGCCTGCTGCGTAACATCGAACGCACCATGAAGCTGACGATTCCGGAAGTAGAACTGCCGAACGCAGAACTGCTGGGCAAACGCCGCCTGGAAAAATTTGCCGCTAAAGTTCAGCAGCAGCTGGAAAGCAGCGATCTGGATCAGTACCGTGCGCTGCTGGCGAAAATCCAGCCGTCTGCTGAAGGTGAAGAGCTGGATATCGAAACTCTGGCCGCAGCTCTGCTGAAAATGGCTCAGGGCGAACGTCCGCTGATTCTGCCGCCGGATGCGCCGATGCGTCCTAAGCGTGAATTCCGCGACCGTGACGATCGTTTCGAGCGCCGTGGCGACCGCAACGACCGTGGTCCGCGTGGCGACCGTCCGGAGCGTAGCGGTGAAGATCGTCCTAAGCGCGAACGTCGTGACGTGGGCGATATGGAGCTGTATCGCATTGAAGTGGGCCGCGATGATGGCGTTGAAGTTCGTCATATTGTTGGCGCTATCGCTAACGAAGGCGACATCAGCAGCCGTTACATCGGTAACATCAAGCTGTTCGGTACCCACTCCACGATCGAACTGCCGAAAGGCATGCCGGGCGAAGTTCTGCAGCACTTCACTCGTACTCGCATCCTGAACAAGCCGATGAACATGCAGCTGCTGGGCGATGCTCAGCCGCGTCCGGACCGTGGCGGCGAACGTCGTGGCGGTGGTGAGCGCCGTGAAGGCGGTCGCGCATTCGGTGGCGAACGTCGTGAAGGCGGCCGCAACTTCGGTGGTGGTGAGCGTCGCGAAGGCGGCCGTGGTGATGGTCGTCGTTTCAGCGGCGAACGTCGTGACGGTGCTCGTGCTCCGCGTCGTGATGATGCCGCTGCGGCTCCGCGCCGTGATGATTCCGCTGGCCGTCGTCGTTTTGGTGGCGATGCGTAATTAGCGCACTCCGCTAGCGTAAAGTAAATAATACAGCCCCGATCGTAATGATTGGGGCTTTTTTTATTTCTTTTGTACTCGTGTACTGGTACAGTGCTGCGCGTTAACAACGAAAAGCATGAATGACTGGAGATTTCGGCAAATGGCGACACTTACCACTACGGCAACCCGACCGTCCTTGTTTGGCGGCGTGGTGATAATCGGCGGAACCATCATTGGCGCAGGCATGTTTTCGCTGCCGGTGGTCATGTCCGGTGCGTGGTTCTTCTGGTCGCTGGCTGCGTTGATCTTTACCTGGTTTTGCATGCTCCATTCCGGACTGATGATTCTGGAAGCGAACCTGAACTACCGCATTGGCTCCAGCTTCGACACCATCACGAAAGATCTGCTGGGTAAAGGCTGGAATCTGGTCAACGGCCTGTCGATCGCTTTTGTGCTCTATATCCTGACCTACGCCTATATCTCGGCCAGCGGCTCCATACTGCACCATACCTTCGCGGAGCTTTCATTGAATGTGCCGGCGCGGGCTGCGGGCTTTGGCTTTGCGCTGCTGGTGGCTTTTATCGTCTGGTTGAGTACCAAAGCGGTGAGCCGAATGACGGCAATCGTACTGGGAGCGAAGGTTATTACCTTCTTCCTGACCTTTGGAAGTCTGCTGGGGCACGTTGAGCCGACGACACTGTTTAACGTCGCCGAAAAGAATGCATCCTACACGCCGTACCTGTTGATGACGCTGCCGTTTTGCCTGGCTTCCTTTGGCTATCACGGTAACGTACCGAGCCTGATGAAGTATTATGGCAAAGATCCCCGGACCATTATCCGCTGCCTGGTGTACGGTACGCTGCTGGCCCTCGGGCTGTATGTCGTCTGGTTACTGGTGACGATGGGCAACATTCCACGCCCTGAGTTTATCGGCATCGCGCAGAAGGGCGGTAACATAGATGTGCTGGTACAGGCATTGAGCGGGGTGCTCAACAGCCGTAGTCTGGACCTGCTGCTGGTGGTGTTCTCGAACTTCGCCGTTGCCAGCTCTTTCCTTGGGGTCACCCTGGGACTGTTTGACTACCTGGCGGACCTGTTTGGGTTTGATGATTCTGCTCTCGGCCGTTTTAAGACCGCGCTTCTGACCTTTGTTCCACCGATCATTGGCGGCCTGCTGCAGCCCAATGGTTTCCTGTATGCCATCGGCTATGCCGGTCTGGCCGCAACCGTCTGGGCGGCGATTGTCCCGGCGCTGCTGGCCCGCGCATCGCGCAAGCGCTTCGGTAGCCCACAGTTTCGTGTCTGGGGCGGAACGCCGATGATTGTGCTGATTCTGCTGTTTGGTGCCGGTAACATCATCGTGCATTTCCTGTCGAGCTTTAATCTGTTGCCTGTTTACCAGTAAACAGAACGCCCGGTGGCGCGACGCTGACCGGGCCTACCGAAGCGAGCAGGCCGGATAAGACGCCGTCGCCATCCGGCAAAAAACTACCCCAGCAACTCCTCTTTCACCTGCATCGCTAAATCAAACGAATGCAGGCGCGCCTGATGATCGAAGATCTGGCCGTTCACCATCAGCTCATCGGCCTGGGTTTCCCGCAAAATGGACTCCAGCCCGTGGCGGATTTTGGCTTTATCCCCTACCAGCGACATGCTGAGCGCCTGCTGTACTCCATACTGTTCTGAGGCGGACCACAGTTGATGCATATTTTCCACCGGCGGCGGGAGCTGACCGGTTTCGCCGCGACGCAGCTTCACGAATGCCTGTTGCATCGAGGTGAACAGGAATTCGGCATCACGGTTGCTATCGGCGGCGATGATATTAATACATACCATGGCGTACGGTTTCGCTAAGCGCTCGGACGGTTTGAACTGGGTGCGGTAGAGATGCAGCGCCTGGAATAACATATCTGGCGCAAAGTGCGACGCGAAGGCAAAGGGCAACCCAAGCTGTGCCGCCAGCTGTGCGCTGTACAGACTGGAGCCTAACAGCCACACCGGGATCTGCTCTCCGTAGCCGGGAACCGGGCGCACGTGCGGATTGGGATCGCGGGCATCAAACCAGTCCACCAGTTCGGCGACATCGCGCGGGAAGTTATCAACATCCCCGCCCATATGGCGGCGGAGCGCCATCATCGTCCGCTGGTCGCTGCCCGGCGCACGGCCAAGCCCCAGGTCAATACGTCCTGGATACAAGGTATTGAGCGTACCGAACTGTTCGGCGATCACCAGCGGTGAATGGTTGGGTAACATCACGCCACCGGATCCCAGATGCAGCGTCGTGGTATTCGCCGCCAGATAGCCGATAAGCACCGATGTTGCGGCGCTGGCAATGCCAACCATGTTGTGATGTTCCGCCAGCCAATAGCGATGATAGCCGCGTTTTTCAGCCAGGCGAGCGAGATCCAGAGAGTGTGAGAAGGCCGTTTTGGCGCAAGAACCCTCGGGGATCGGTGCCAGATCGAGCACCGAGAACGGAATAGATTTGTCAGTCATAAAGGCTCACTTTGTTACAGCATCGTCATCAGATTGAAGGTCTTCTTCCAGCCTGGCGCATTCAGCGAGCGCCAGCCAGAAAAGCTGCAGCTTTCATACTGCATGAAAAGACGAAGCATGCTGTTAACAAAGCGAGCTATTTTCAGGACTGCAGTTCCAGCCCGGCCAGTCGTTTCCAGTAACCGTTGCAGTCACTGTTGGCGATCAGCGGCAGCGGCGAGGCGCCGTTTTCATTGGCGCGAAAGGCATCGAGCATAGCAAAGGTATCGTTACCCAGCGGTGACAGGCGCACCATATCGACCAGCCCCTGCATCGACGCCAGTTCGTTGCCGAGGTTATAGACATAGCCGCTCATGGTCTGAATACCGTTCAGGACAAACACCTGCTGATTTTCCTGGGACAGCACGCTGCGCCCGTTCGGGTACTTGATGCAGCAGGTCTCACATTCATCTTTCGGGCGATCTTCGGAACGTGCGGTAAAGCAGCGAGCGGAATAGGCCAACGGCAGGTGGCCGTAGCTCAGGACTTCCACGTCGAACTGGTCGCGGAGACCGAGCTCTTCGCACTGGGCGAGCAGGTTCACCAGCCAGTCGCGAGACAGCTCAACCGGCATGCACCAGCGTATCATTCCTTGTTTACGCAGCAGACGCAGGGTGACGGCGTTATAGCAGTTGAGCGCATGTCCGGCGACGAAAGGCAGTTTGCGCTCTGCGCACATATTGACGACGCCAAGGTCGCTGGCTTCGATCAGAAATTCACCGTTATCGACATAGCGCTTCAGCTCGTTGAGTTCGGAAGAGGCCTGCACCAGCGCAAGCGTGGAGAGCACCACCTGCTTACCGCTGCCCGCCAGCGCTTTCGCCATCTCCAGCCAGTCGCCCACTTTGGTGGCGCGGCGTTTGCTGCATACGGCTTCGCCCAGATAGATCGTATCAGCACTGGATCGTGCGGCCTGCTGGTAAAAATCTTCCAGCGTCTCTTTCGGCCAGTAGTAAAGCACCGGCCCTAATGAATATTTCATTACTTTTCTCACTGCCATTTACGGTGGTAGGCGCCAAGGGTGGTTTGTGTCCCTTCGGACATGGCACCGAGCGTCTCCATCCATGCGGATTGCGGAATAAAGTTTTGCGGATCGGCTTTGCAGCGATCGATCGCCTGGCGCCATACTTTCGCCACTTGGGTGACGTAGGCGGGGCTGCGCTGGCGACCTTCAATTTTCACCGACGCAATATTTGCCGCCATCAGTTCCGGCAGGAGCTCCAGCGTATTCAGGCTGGTTGGCTCTTCCAGCGCATGATAGCGCTCGCCATCTACCAGATAGCGACCCTTGCACAGCGTCGGGTAACCCGCATTTTCACCATCCTGATAGCGATCGATCAGCACTTCGTTGAGGCGTGACTCGAGACCCTGCGGCGTTTGTTGCCAGCGGACAAAGCGCGCAGGTGAACAGGCGCCGACGGTATTCGGCGATTCGCCGGTCAGGTAAGAAGAGAGGTAGCAGCGGCCTTCTGCCATGATGCACAGGCTGCCGAAGGCGAAGACCTCCAGCGGAACCGGCGTCGTGCGGGCGAGCTGTTTTACCTGATGAATTGACAGCACGCGCGGTAGCACAACGCGGGCGACATCGAAATTGCGATGATAGAAACGCACCGCCTCTTCGTTGGTTGCCGACGCCTGTACCGAAACGTGGCGTTCAATATGCGGATAACGCTCTGCGGCGTATTCCAGCATGGCGATATCGGCAAGGATTAAGGCATCCGCGCCCAGCTGTGCCGCCATGTCTACCGCACGCTGCCAGCGGGCATAACCGTCAGGATGTGCAAAGGTGTTGATCGCTATATGCAGCTTACGACGGTGCTGATGCACAAAGCTAACGGCCTCCTGCAGTTTCTTTTCGGTGAAATTAAGGCCGGCAAAGTGGCGGGCGTTGGTGTCATCTTTCAGCCCGATATAGACGGCGTCGGCACCGTTTTCGATGGCCGCCTTAAGTGCCGGAAGGTTGCCGGCTGGGCAGAGCAGCTCCATAATTTTTCCTGAAAAATGCGGCCCGTAGGGACGCTGATAGGGTTAATGAGCAGGGATTTTAGTTAACCTTCTGGTGACAATTTTTGATTTGAGGCAGTTAAAAGCGTATTGGCGGCGCCAATAATTGGTACCCGTTGTGGTGATTTTGTTGATTTACGCCGCTATGTCGTTTATTTGATATGGCACAATAGCGGAACTATTGCTTTCATGGAGTAAGGCTTGTGTTGGATAAATTGCGTTCCCGGCTGGTCCACTTTGGCCCGTCTTTGATGAGCGTGCCGGTTAAGCTGGCGCCTTTTGCCCTCAAGCGCCAGGTGCTGGAGCAGGTATTAAGCTGGCAGTTTCGTCAGGCTCTGGAAGAGGGCGAACTGGATTTTCTCGAAGGCCGCTGGTTAAGTATTAATGTGCGTGATATCGGTTTGCTGTGGTATACCTCGGTGAGCGAAGGGCGTCTGGTGGTCAGCGCTACGGCCGAAGCGGATGTGAGCTTCAGCGCCGATGCCAGCGATCTGCTGATGATCGCCGCGCGTAAACAGGATCCGGATACATTGTTCTTCCAGCGTCGGCTGGTCATCGAAGGTGATACTGAGCTGGGGCTGTATGTAAAAAACCTGATGGATGCCATTGAGCTGGAGCAGATGCCAAAAGCGCTGCGCGTGATGCTGCTGCAGCTGGCTGACTTTGTTGAAGCGGGGCTGAACGGCCCGCGGAAACCTGAACAGACATCGGTAGGTGAGGCATGCTGATTCGAGTTGAAATTGGGATTGATGCACCGGGAATCGACGCGTTACTGCGCCGTACGTTTGGCAGCGATGCCGAAGCGCAGCTGGTGCACGATTTACGTGAAGACGGCCTGATCACGCTGGGCGTGGTGGCGACAGATGATGAAGGGCAGGTTATTGGCTATGTCGCCTTCAGCCCGGTCTCCGTTGAAGGCGAAGAGCTGCAGTGGGTCGGACTGGCGCCGCTGGCGGTAGATGAAAACTATCGCGGCCAGGGAATCGGCAGCCAGCTGGTCTACGAAGGGCTGGATTCATTGAATGAGTTTAGCTATGCCGCAGTGGTGACGCTGGGCGAGCCGGCCTTCTACGGCCGCCTCGGCTTTGAGCCGGCTGCCCGCTTCGATCTGCGTTGCCGCTGGCCGGATACCGGCGAGGCGTTCCAGGTGCGCCCGTTGGCCGATGACGCGCTGGAAGGGGTGCATGGGCTGGTAGAGTACTGCGATCGCTTTAACCGCCTCTGAGGCTCTCCAGCAGAGTCTCAAAAGAACCATCTCCGGCAACGAGGCGCTCTTTCTGGCGCTTCGTTAGCTGCTTGATGCGATACTCCAGTCGTAGCGCAAGTGAGTGTTCACCAACTTCCTGGCTGAACGCCAGCTGCAGTTCGCCTTTTCCGCGCAATGCTTTTGCTCCCTTGCCATCCTGATGCTGACAAAAACGGCGTGCAACATCGGTAGTGATCCCGGTGTAAAGGCGATTATCGGCGGTACGTATCAGATAGAGAAACCAGCGCACGGTAGAAAGATCGGTATGTTAAGGTAGTTGCACCATAACATACCGGAGAGTAAAGATGGATACGCTTGCTGCTATCAGCCGCTGGCTTGGCAAACAGCATGTGATTAGCTGGTGCGTTGCCAGCGACGGAGAGCTGTGGTGCGCCAATGCGTTCTATGTGTATGACTCGCAAAACGTCGCCTTCTATCTCCTGAGTGATGACAGTACCCGCCACGGGCAGATGACCGGCCTGCGCGCAAAGGTCGCCGGCACCGTCAATGGCCAGCCGAAAACCGTTGCCCGTATTCGCGGCGTCCAGTTCAAAGGTGAAATTCGTCGTCTTTCAGGTCACGAGGAAGAGACGATGCGCGCGCGGTACGTCAGCCGCTTTCCGATCGCCAGGATGCTGCGTGCGCCGGTCTGGGAAATCCGCCCGGATGAGCTCAAATTCACCGATAACACGCTGGGGTTTGGCACCAAGTTACACTGGCTACGTCACCCGGATAGCGAGTGAAAGCCCGCACGGGCGTGCAGAGTCTCACATTTCCCGCATACTCTTGTTACCGCGGCATCCGCCGCTGAAGGGCTGATTTTTCAGGGGGCATAATGAGTCAGGTGCTAATAACAGGGGCTACCGGATTAGTTGGTGGGCACTTACTTCGAATGCTGATCGAGGCGCCGGACATTGCGGCGATAACCGCAGCGACCCGCCGCCCGCTGGCGGACGCAGAGGGGGTGCTAAATCCCCACGCGCCTGAGCTGAGCGATGCGCTGGCGCAGGTTGTTGACCCTGTTGATATCGTGTTTTGCTGTCTCGGGACCACGCTGCGAGACGCGGGCAGCAAAGCCGCCTTCATTCAGGCTGACTACCAGCTGGTGGTGGATACGGCGCTCACCGGGCTCCGGCTGGGCGCGAAGCACATGCTGGTGGTCAGCGCGATGGGGGCCAATCCGCATTCGATGTTCTTCTACAACCGCGTTAAAGGCGAAATGGAAGAGGCGCTGCGTGCGCAGCCGTGGACGCGTCTGACGATTTTGCGCCCGTCGATGCTGCTGGGCGATCGAGAGCAAAAAAGGGCAAATGAAGCGGTGCTGGCGCCATTATTCCGATTGCTGCCGGGAAACTGGAAATCTATCCATGCCCATGAGGTGGCGCAAGCGATGCTGAGCGAAGCGCTGACCCCTGGCCGGGAAGGCGTGACGATTCTGCCATCGGCAAAACTGCGTGAAATTGCGGCCAGCGAAGCGTAGTATTCTGCGCTTCACATCATATCACCACATCTTTCCTGGGGAATGCTATGGCTGGTCAGTCTTCATCTCAGGCGGCGTCACCGTTTCAATGGTGGAAGCCCGCACTCTTTTTTCTCGTTGTTATCGTTGGCCTGTGGTTCGTCAAATGGCAGCCTTACTATGGCAAGGCGTTTACGGCCGCAGAAACGCACAGTATCGGTAAATCGATCCTGGCCCAGGCCGACGCCAACCCGCTAAAAGCGGCATGGGACTACGCGGTGGTCTACTTCCTGGCGGTGTGGAAAGCGGCGGTGCTGGGCGTCCTGCTCGGTTCGCTGATTCAGGTGCTGATCCCGCGCGACTGGCTGCTGCGTACGCTGGGCCAATCGCGATTTCGCGGTACGCTCTCAGGGGTGCTGTTTTCTCTGCCTGGTATGATGTGTACTTGCTGCGCCGCACCGGTTGCGGCGGGGATGCGTAAGCAGCAGGTATCGATGGGCGGCGCGCTGGCGTTCTGGATGGGCAACCCGCTGCTGAATCCGGCAACGCTGGTGTTTATGGGCTTTGTGCTGGGCTGGCAGTTTGCGTTGATTCGCCTGGCTGCCGGGCTGGCAACGGTGTTGATCGTGGCGACGCTGGTGCAAAAATGGGTCAAAGAGGCGGCAACGCAACCGTCAGATCTTCCGGCTGTCGATGGTACCGCACAGGGGCCTTTTTTCACCCGCTGGCTGAGCGCACTCTGGACCCTGTTCTGGAATACTATCCCGGTCTATATTCTGGCGGTCCTGGTGCTGGGGGCGGCACGTGTCTGGCTGTTCCCGCATGCCGATGGCGTGGTGGGGAATACCCTGTTCTGGGTGGTGGCGATGGCGATAGCCGGCTGTCTGTTTGTCATCCCTACCGCGGCGGAGATCCCTATCGTCCAAACCATGATGCTGGCGGGAATGGGGTTTGCCCCGGCGCTGGCGCTGCTCATCACGCTGCCTGCGGTCAGCGTGCCGTCGTTGATTATGTTGCGTAAGGCTTTTCCGGCGAAAGCGCTGTGGCTGACCGGTGGGCTGGTGGCCCTATGCGGCGCGGTGGTTGGCGGACTGGCGTTACTCTGAGGAAATCCCGGGCTGCGGCTAACGCCTTGCCCGGTTCGTCACCCGGCTCAGCATTGCGCGAGCCGGGACTATTTGGGGGACTTACTTGATATAGGTAAAGGCGGTGGTCACACGCGATACGCCGCTTACCCGACTGGCGATATCTGCCGCCGCACGACCTTCACGCTCCGTGACCAGACCCATCAGGAACACTTCGCCATTCTCGGTCGTTACTTTAACGTTTGACGATTTGACCTGATCGGTGCCCAGCAGCTGAGAGCGCACTTTGGTCGTAATCCAGGTATCGGAAGAGGCGGTACCTAAACCAATTGGCTGGCCCTGACGCACTTCGTTAAAGACTTCCGTTGTGCCTTCGACGCCCATGGCGATTTGTTTCGCGCGCGCGGAGAGATCCGCCACCGGAGACTGACCGGTCAGCAGGACTTTGCCCTGATAGGCGGTAACGTTAATCCGCGCCTGTTTCTTAATTTGCTCGTCTTTCGACAGCGCGCTGTTGACGCGCAGTTCCAGCGTACTGTCATCAACCTGAGTACCGACCGTACGCGGGTCCGTGGCGGCTTTGGTGCCGACAGCTGCCGTTCCGACTACCGCTGCGGCAACGCATCCTTGTAGCAGTAGCGCAGAAAGAATGATGGCGAGGGGCGAGAGAGCCTTCATGTGTTCTCCTTAATCGTCCTGGTGTGGAAAAAGCGTGTTATCAATCAAATCGCACAGGCAGTTAACAGTGAGCATATGCATTTCCTGAATTCGCGCGCTGCGATGAGACGGAATGCGGATTTCGACATCCTGCTGGCCCAGCAGACCAGCCAGCTCACCGCCGTCGTAGCCGGTGAGTGCGACGATGGTCATATCGCGGGTGACGGCAGCTTCAACGGCTTTCACGATGTCCCGACTATTGCCGCGCGTGGAAATGGCCAGCAGAACATCACCTGCGTGGCCTAACGCGCGAACCTGCTTGGCGTAGATTTCGTCATGCAGGCGATCGTTGGCAATTGCGGTTAAGACCACATTATCGGTATTTAGTGCAATGGCGGGTAAACCAGGACGCTCTGTTTCAAAACGATTAATCATGCTGGCAGCAAAATGCTGTGCGTTGGCGGCAGAGGTGCCATTGCCACAACAGAGGATTTTGTTGCCATTGAGCAGCGACTGTACCAGGGTCAAGGCCGCACGGGAGATGGCATCCGGGAGAGCTTCCGCTGCTGCAATTTGGGTTTGAATGCTTTCAGTAAAGCAGGCTTTAATTCTATCGAGCACGGGATCCCTTAATTCATTTACGCTATTCGCCAAAGGCGTTTCTCAGCCATTGGATGTCGTTTCCGGTGAAGGCTACCACATCGAAACGGCAATCCACAGTGTCAAAGCTCCCATTCTGCCGGGAGAGCCACAGGCGAGCAGCCTGGAGGAGTCTTTGTTGTTTTTTTTGCGTGACGCTGGAGGCGGCATCCCCGTAGCTTGCGCTGCGCCGATAGCGCACTTCCACAAAAACGGTTACCGCGCCATCGCGCATGATGAGGTCAATCTCACCGCCCCGCTCGCGGGCGTTGGCGGCGATAAAATGCAGCCCCCGGCTTTCCAGCCACCGGCGAGCCTGGTTTTCCCAGGCATCTCCGGTCTGTTTGGTTAGTTGGCTGCGACGATCTGTCCGTGTTGGTACTTGAGCCATGACAATTTCCTGTTGATCACGCAGTCCTGCGTGGCCGTCAGATCGCCGGTGTTACCGTTCAGCTCGAAGCCCGGCGTCTGGCGCATCTGGGCGAAATGGTTAGCCAGAGACCAGGCATCCGCGCCCATTGCATACAGGCGAGCCAGTGAGTAATCGTTGCGCACGGCGGAGAGCGCCTGCTGCATCAGCGCCGGGTTGCTGCCGGCCAGCATCGGGATCTCACTATACTGCAAACCTTCCATCTCCAGGCGGAAATCCGGACCGGCAGTGCCCTGGGCGCTACGAGAGCTGGCGTACAGGGTGACATTGCTCTGGCTGCCGTTGCGCAGGGCGATCATCGGTTTGATATAGGCAATCTGTTCCGGCGTCGCCAGGATCCAGGCGGCGTCGACGCCACCGCTACTGCTGACCGGGACATCTTCCGGGTTGCCGAGGCTGCTGTCAGACGCTGACGGCAGCGTAGAAACGGGCGTACCGCTCAGAGAGATACCGCTGTTGACGCTGGATTTCAGCTCAGAAGCGGAACCAAAGCGCTGCTGCAGGACGGTTCCGCCACCCAGTTTTAACCACTCGTTGGCGAAGGCGTTCACCACGCGATCGCCGAGCGCGCCGCGAGGCGCCAGCAGCAGCGGCGTTTGTTTGCCCTGATCGTGAATATGGCGCGCCGCGTCACGGGCCTCATCTTCCGGGGAGAGGGCGAAATAGCAAATATTGGCGCGATTTTCGACTTTCTCCGGCTGATTCAGCGCCAGTACGTTGAGCGAGGTATTGCTCTTGATGACATCCTCGACGTTATCTTTGAGCAGCGGGCCGACGACGAGGGTGGCGCCATCCTGCTGTACCTGCGCGAGCAGCTGACTCATTGGTTGCGTGGTGGTGTCGTAAATTTTCAGTTCAGCCGAAGGGTTGGCCGGGGTGGTGGCAACCGGCTGGGTCTGCGGTGCGCTGGCCGCAGGTTGCGCGGTTGTGGCGGTGGCGTCGCTGGTGGCTGACTGCTCCGGCACCGCGGCAGCCTGAGTGGCGGTCGGCGCAGTGACCGGAGCCGGCGCCCGATCGGCCTCTGGCGCCTGTACAGGGACCGGCGCGGTATTGGTTGAGGTCAGGTCACCCACTTCGGCCTGTGAAGGGCTCACGACGTCGCTGCTGGCGACACTGGCGGCCTGCGCAACCTGGGCAGGAACGGCGTTTCCGGTGACGGTCGGCGCGCCATTTTTCGCCGCTTCAAAACCCTGCTGGATGGTACGACCGAAGACGGCGGCCTGGCCGTTGAGCGGCAGCAGGAGGGCGATCTTATTGGTTGAGGCCGGTTTATAATTTTGCATATTCACCAGCGCCGTTGGCAGCATTTTCGCGCCAGGGTTCTGCGGATAGCGGGTTTGCCAGTCTTTCACGCCGGCTTTGAGCAGGGTGGGATCGTTACGGTTGTCAAACCACATGCGTTGCAGATCCAGCCATCCCTGCAGGACGTTCTCATCGGCATTGATGATCAGCGCGTTAGCCTGATCCTGGGTCATTGAGGTGAGCGCTTTCCAGGTCGCGTCGATATTCTGCTGCTGTTGTTTCGGCTGACTCAGCAGCGGCTGCTGGGCGATCAGGGCACGTAGCAGCGTAATTGACGGACGGCCCTGGCTGGCATCAATCTGCGCCTGCCAGTATCGCGGCTGCTGATTCGTCTCGAAGCTTGCCGGATCGAGCTTGCTCAGCAGCGCCTGAGCGCCCTGGAAATCGTTCTGTGCCAGCTTCACTTCGACGGCCAGCAGAGATTGCTCGCGGGCCTGGGTACCGTTGAGATTAGAGGGCAGCTGGTTGAACAGGTCGATGGCCTGCTGCTTTTTGCCTTCCTGTAACAGTGCACGAATGGCGAGTAATTGCCAGTTGGTCTTGCTATCATTCGAGCTTTGCTGCATTTGCTGTAGGTAGTAACTGGAATCTGCCTGTGCCGTACCCTGTAAAAACGCCGTGCTTTGATCCGGGGTATGGGTGCCGCAGCCAGCGAAGATCAAAGCAGCCAGCAGTACGGGCAGACAACGCGCGGGTTTAGAACGAAGAAATGTTGACGGTACCATATGTATCCAGTGATATTTTTTTGGCTCAATGCTCAATATTAATTCGGCAATACGGACGAGACAATGAAACAACACGAATCAGCAGATAATTCTCAGGGGCAGCTCTATATTGTGCCCACTCCGATCGGAAATCTGTCTGATATCACGCAGCGTGCCCTGGAAGTATTACAAGCCGTTGATTTAGTTGCCGCGGAAGATACCCGCCACACCGGTTTGCTGCTCCAGCATTTTGCGATTAACGCCCGTTTATTTGCGCTGCACGACCATAATGAACAGCAAAAAGCTGAAACACTTCTGGCGAAATTAAAAGACGGGCAGAACATTGCGCTGGTGTCTGACGCCGGGACTCCGCTGATCAACGATCCGGGCTATCACCTGGTACGGGCTTGTCGCGAGGCCAATATCCGCGTGGTGCCGCTTCCGGGCCCCTGTGCCGCCATTGCTGCGCTCAGCGCGGCAGGCCTGCCTTCCGATCGTTTCTGCTACGAAGGATTCCTGCCGGCAAAATCAAAAGGGCGTCGCGATACGCTGAAGGCGCTGGAAGAAGAGCCGCGTACGCTGATCTTTTACGAATCAACTCACCGTTTACTGGAAAGCCTGGAAGATATCTGCACGGTGCTGGGAGAGTCCCGCTACGTGGTGCTGGCGCGTGAGCTGACCAAAACCTGGGAATCCATTCACGGCGCGCCAATTGGCGAACTGCTGGCGTGGGTGAAAGAGGATGAGAACCGGCGTAAAGGCGAGATGGTACTGATCGTCGAAGGGTTTAAAGCGCAGGAAGAAGCCCTGCCCGCAGACGCGCTGCGTACGCTGGCTCTGCTGCAGGCGGAGCTACCGCTGAAAAAAGCCGCTGCGCTGGCCGCGGAAATTCACGGCGTGAAGAAAAATGCGCTGTATAAATATGCGCTGGAGCAGCAGGGATAAGAGACAGGCCCGGGAACCCCGGGCCATTTATCTTATTTGATCGGCGTGGCTTCAAAAACCAGCGTTTGTAGCGGCTGTAGCGTAATAACCACGGCGTCCTGATAATGCTCCGGAACCGTTGGGTTATTGCCGTAGCGAGCGGTCAGAGTAAACCGGGTTGCTTCGCCCTGAGGAATTTCAAACTCTTTTTTCAGATTCAGGTAGTAACTTTGCGGTTTATCGGAAGGGTTACGCAGTCCCAGTATCGCCTTGTCTTTGCTCCAGGAGGCCCAGCCATACACCTCAAGCGCCGTCGGATCGCCGCCGACCCAGTGTGTATCCACCAGCACGTGGGCATTTTCACGCGACCATTTTGCGGCCTCTGCCAGAACGTCCCACTTGGCTTTGTTCAACATGGACGGCGTGATGTACAGCTCCTGTAGCTGGGTCCCCGTCGCGAAATAGCTCCACACCTGATCGGCAAAATCGCCGTCGCTCTGCACTTTCTCCAGTCCATAATAGGCATTCTCTGCACTGACAATACCATGATACATCAAGGAATTAAGTGGGAATAATGGCCCCTTTCTTACGATTGAGCGCCAGGTTTCCGCGTCGCGATAGGTCATCCACTGCTGTACCGGCGTTCCGGGACCGTACAGATTGATATCATCGCCCTGACGCCAGATCGAATCAGCGTAGAACAGCCATGACGGGCTGGCATCGGTGCCGGTCGTCAGGTTGATAAACAGGTTCGGGTTTGCGCTACGCATGTTGTGTAGCAGGGCGATAGAGGCATCAAAATCGGAAGCAAACGGGCTACCCTCAATATGTGAGTTGGCATTGCCCATGCCGTCCAGTTTGAAGGAGGTGATGTGTTCGTTCTTAATCAGGCTGGCGATCTGTTCATTGAAGTTCTTGAAATAACGAGGCCCTGAGAGCGCAAATTTACCGTCGACCGTTTCAAAACCATACTCTTTGGCATGAGAGACGCGAATATCGCGCGGTTTATTGTAGCCGCCCCACGGTGAGAGCCATAAACCGACGGAACTATGCAGGCTGTCCGCTTTCTCCCTGACCTTGCCGAAACCCTGACTGAATGCCGGGCCAAATAACCATCTGCCGGTACGATCGTCCCAGCCATCATCCAGCAGGAAAGCATCGAGAGGTACGCCGCGGCCGGTAATAAACGCCTTATTCCATTCATCCATACGCCCCAGCACATCCTGCTCGGTGTAGGTGGTAAAGAAGCCGATGTCCATCCAGCTATTGTAGTGGAGGTAGGGTTTATAAGGGCGTGGGCGAACGGCATCGATAAACTGGTTAACACTGCGGCGCAGCTGGCTGGTTTCCGCCACGGTGCCAAACCAGGTGGTATAGCTCACCGGTGTTTCTGGCTGGACGGGCGTTTTCAGTTCGACGTTGAGATTGGTGGTGCCTTCATAGGCATAAGTATTGACGACAGGCTTATTCGGCAACATGAAAAACGTGTCGGCAATAATCGGCGAACTGTTAATTGCGCCATCGACATAAGGGGCCTGCGCCTGTTTTTTGGTCGGGAAGAAGGTGATTTTCGCGACATTCTGCGCTTTGCCAACGGCGGCAATGGTGTAATCGATACTGGCGTACTTGCCTTTCAGCAGGTTCAGCGTCATGGTCACGTTGAAATCGGGATGGACGTACTCCACCACCAGCGTATTCTCTTTTTTCTCAACGTGGCTGATTTTAAAATCAGCCGTATGGATAACGGTCTCATCCGGTAGCGTCAGAAAGAATGGTTCCTGGGGCGACAGCTGATGGCCGGAATGCGTATCTTTAACCACCACAGCCGAACTGGCATCATCGAATGAGAAAGCCATATTGTCGTTATTCAGTGCATAGTTCGCCGCAAAGGCACTTTGTGAAATAAACAGGGCGAGCAACGAAACATTGAGCGCTTTTTTCATGGGGCAGAGGTCCTTTGTTTTCGTTTTATCAGCGTTATCCTGTCGTGAATAACGCTGTGGGACAGAGGCGTATCATGACCGCCTGCGAAAGCGATCAGGCTTCAGCGGGGAGCAGTAGACGGCTGGCTGAGCCGCAGACGGTGATTTTGTGTCTGACCACCTCTTTCATGGCATCCATACCGACGCGCATGTAGTAGCGAGGATCGTTACCCTGCGGATTTTCGGCGAACCATTTTTTGACCGCCGCGGCGAAGGCGATTTTTAGCTCGGTGGCGACGTTGACTTTACATACCCCCAGTTCGATGGTGCGGCGAACGTAATCGTCAGGTACGTCGCTTGCGCCGTGCAGCACCAGCGGTACGTCCACGACCTCGCGGATTTCCGCCAGACGCTGGAAGTCAATTTTTGGCGTTTTGCTGTAGAGCCCGTGGGCGGTGCCAATTGCTACCGCAAGACTGTCGACTCCGGTCAATTCAACAAAACGCTTTGCCTCCTGCGGATCGGTCAGAAAAGCGCTTTCAGCATCAACGCTCATATCATCTTCCACGCCGCCCAGGCGTCCGAGTTCTGCTTCGACGCTGCAATCACGGGCATGGCAAAAATCCACGACCGATTTCACCAGCCGGACATTCTCTGCAAACGGGAAATGGCTACCATCGATCATGGCGCTACGAACGCCGGCATTTACTTTACGGGTAATATCTTCCAGCGATTCGTGATGATCGAGATGCAGCGCCAGCGGCATGTCGTAGGTAGTGGAGTAAGCGCTGCATAGCGCATAGATCTCCTCCAGCGCGATGTGCTTAAACGTGCCCGGCGTTCCTGCGAGGATCACCGGCGATCGCATTTCACTGCAGACTTCAAGGATCGCCTGGATCGTCTCGGCGTTATGAATGTTGAATGCCGGTACCGCATAGCCTTTTGCCTGGGCATCCAGCAGGAGATATTTCGTCGAAATAATACTCATGATGCGTTCCTCTCAAGCATTCCAGGGGTGAATGACAACACCTTGCACCACGCGGTTAACCGTACCGCTGGCGGAAGGGGTATCCGGGGTATTACCAACGCGGATAGATTGTGCGAGCGCAAACGTCTGGGCATACATCAGGAAGCAGAACGCCTGCTCGACATCGCTAAAGGTGCGGGAAGAAGACGGTAACAGGATGTGTGGGCCGGCTTCGACGGCGGCGTCGCTTTCGGCCGCTATTGCTACCACGCGCATGGCCTGGTTGTCGCGACGCAGCTCGGCCAGTAGATCGAGATCGTACTGGCGGGTATAGGGATGGCTGGACACCATCACCACCACCAGCGTTTCATTATCCACCAGCGATTTAGGTCCGTGGCGGAAGCCGACTGGGGAGTCATAAAACGCCGCCAGCTTACCGGCGGTCAGCTCCAGGACCTTGAGGGCCGATTCACGAGCCGCGCCCTGTAATCCGCCGCTGCCAAGATAGACGATCCGTTTCCACGGCTCATAACCAAACACCCCATCGCTAAAATCACCCAGCGACGTGAGGATCGTTTGGCAACGATCCGCTACGTCACGGAAGGTTTTGCTGTTGATCGTCTCCGGCGCGAATACCGCAAGGCAGCTTGCCATCATGGTGGTGATACTGCTGGTCATTGCGAAGCCGCGGTCATGTGTTTCTGCCGGCATCAATAGCGCAAAGGCGTTATCGCGGTTCACCGCATTTTGGTACAGGCTGCCGGCTTCATTACAGGTAATCGACAGGTGGTAGCATTCCGGTACGAACTGATTGGCCAGCTCAACGGCGGCGACGCTCTCCGGGCTATTGCCGGAGCGGGCAAAGGAGACCAGCAGCAGCGGATGTGCGGCGTTAAAATAGTCCATGGGGTTGGTGACCAGGTCCGTCGTTGGGATCGCGCTGATATTTTTTCCGCTCTGGCGCGACAGCCAGGGCGCGATGATCTCGCCGATAAAGGCGGAGGTGCCAGCACCAGTCAGGACAATCCGCAGATCGTTTTTGCGCAGCAGCGGGGCGAGGAAGCTGTCGATCGTTGCACGATTATTGTCGATGTTATTGAGTGAGCGAAGCCAGCAGGAGGGCTGTTGACGAATCTCTGCTTCAGTCCAGGTGCCAGTCGAGGCAAAGGCGGCGGTATAGGTTTCAGGCATAACTCAGTCCTTAGTCGTGTGAATTCCACATCAGACGCTGGCAAAAATGTCGCTATCTTTCGTTTCGTTTCACTTATTCATGTAATCAGTTAGATAAAATCTATAGGAAAGAAATCGAAAGTTCAATGGAAGAAATTAGAAATAAAACGAAAACTGTGATCTTTGAAGTTATGATGTTTTTATGTGACTGATAAACAATAAATTACGTGTTTTTATTGTCAGACTGGCGTTATTTCAGAAAGAAAGGAAAAGGCCTTTCGGTACAACGCCGAAGGCCAATGTGATACATAACGAAAGGATTAAAGGGAGAGAGCCTGTCCCTGAATCCAGATATTTTGCAGCTGCAGGCTGTCATCCAGCGCAATAACGTTGGCGTATTTTCCCGCCCGCAGCGATCCCAGCCGATCGTCGATACCCAACAGACGAGCAGGGTGGAGCGATGCCATATGAATGGCCTGTTCTGGCGTGGCGCCTGCTTGTTCAACCATGTTGCGAACGGCGGCATCAAGAGAGAGCGTGCTGCCCGCGAGGCCACCGGAAGCGGTACGTACGATGCCCTTACGCATTTCTACCTCTTCGCCGCACAACGAATAGTGGCCATCCGGCATGCCGGCTGCCTGCATCGCATCGGTGATCAGGACCAGCCTCTCTCTGGCACAGCTGCAACACAGCTGCATGGCGGCAGGATGGACATGATGACCATCGGCGATAAGTTCCAGCCATGCATGCCGGGTGGTTAACCCGGCACCGACCATGCCAGGCTCCCGATGATGTAATCCGCTCATGCCGTTGTAGCAATGCACCAGCCCGTCAGCGCCTGCGGTAAACGCCGCTCGGGTCTGTGCATAGGTGGCAGCGCTATGGCCCAGCATGACGCGGATACCCTGCTGTTTAAGATGGCGAATAGCCCGTATGGCATCCGGTTTTTCCGGTGCCAGGGCCACGACCCGCAGCGTTTGCCGGGAGCGAGCAATCAACGTATCCAGCTCGGCGATATCCAGTTCACGGAACAACTCGGGTGGATGGGCGCCTTTATTCTCTGGCGTAAAGTAGGGGCCTTCAAGATAGCTCCCCAATACCAGGGCGCCGGGGCCGCCGGAAAGCGTGCGCCGGGCGATACGTTCCAGCGCACCGTGGATGGCCTGCAACGGCGCGGTGACGGTAGTCGGGAGCCAGGCCCCCACTCCCTCGCGAGTTTTATACATCGCCAGCCTGTCGAGTGCTTCCGGTGCCTCGTCCATCACATCAATACCCGCGCCGCCGTGGACATGCGTATCGATGTAGGCCGGGCAAAGCAGATCGGCATCGCGCGCGGTGACGCCAACCGGAACGGGCTCGATGGCGGTGATAACGCCCGCTTCCATCCGAAGCTGATGATCGGCAAGCCAGCCCTGCTCGGTTAGCAAGCGTCTGGCACGCAGAATTTGCGTCATATTCCTTCCTCAACCGGTTTTTCTTCGCGACAGCGCGCCAGTTCATCGACCAGGCTGGTTAACCCGCGATGCCCGCATTCCAGCGCCTGCAGGCGAAACGCTTCGCTGTTCAGCCCCTCGCGTTCCAGCACCATTTCAAGCAGTAGCTGCAAATTCGTGCCGGTAATCACCTCGCGCCCGGTTTTTTGCATTGCCAGCGTCGAGGCTACGCGAAAGGGGGTTCCCCCCAGGAGATCGGTCAGAAAAACGATATCGTCCTGAGCATCCAGTGCGTTGACTGCCTGCTCAAGCTGCGCAGTCAGCAGGGCCGTGGTTGAGGTTTCTGGAAAGTCGATGGCAATAAACTGCGATTGTTCACCCAGAATTTGTTTCATCGCCATTTCCATACCGCTGGCAAAGCCGCCATGCCCCGTCAAAATAATGCCTAACATCGAATACCTCTTTGTTTTTACAGGAAGTGGCAGAATTTACCCACAACGCCCAGCACAACGGTGAGCGCGATGAGGCGCAGCGGACTCCAGCCGCGACGCACCAGCCAGAACATGGTCAGGGTATAAACCAGTGGAAGAAACGCCGGCATCAGTTTATCGATGACATCGGTTTGCAGTTTCACCACCGCATCACCCGCGGTGATCTCCAGCGTAGTGCTGAGACGGACATAGGTGGCCACCAGCGCGCCAATGACCGTCATGCCAACAATAGACGCCGCGTGTCCGACTTTTTTGGTATTGGCTTTAATCAAAGGGATCGCCGCCACGCCCATATGATACGCGTAGTGTGCAAGACCAAAGCGCAATCCGAGATGTACCACGTTAAACAGCACAATAAACACCACCGCGCCGAGGATAGAGCCTTGTAGCGCGAGGCTGGCCCCAATCCCGCCGCAAATGGGCAGTAGCGTCAGCCAGAACATTGCATCGCCAATCCCGCCGAGCGGGGCACCCACGGCAATTTTGGTGCTCTGAATGCTGTTGACATCCTGCTTGGAACGTTCCATGGCGAGAATGATGCCGATAACAAAAGTCACCAGAAAAGGATGGGTGTTGAAGAACCCCATATGCCCTTTCATGGCTCGTGCCAGGTCGCGTTGATTGGTATGGATCTTTTTCAACGCGGGCAGCAGACCGTACAGCCAGCCTGAAGCCTGCATACGTTCATAGTTGAACGAGGCCTGTAAAAGCATGGACCGCCAGGCGACGCGGTTAATGTCTTTTTTCGTCAGCTCCGCACCGAGACTCTGGTCTTCGTAGACGTTTTCATTCACGCCGGAAAGCAACGTCTCTTCAGGAGCGGAGACGCCTGGCAGAGTGGTTTGATTAGATGCCATCTTCGAATTCCTCTTTCTGTGCCGCAGAAGCAGTCGGTTCAGGAGATTTACGCAGCAGGTCTATTAACGCCATTGCCAGCGCCGCGGCGGCAATGGCCAGCACCGGTAGCTTCAGCCAGGCAGCGGCGACAAAACCGATGATAAAATAGGGGATATAGACGTTTTTCATCATGATTTTCAGCAGAACAGCGAAGCCGATAGCAGGCATAATGCCGCCAGCCACGCCGAGACCGTCAATCAGGCGCTCAGGTAGAACATCAATGGCCGTTTTCGCATGTTCCGCGCCGAAATAGATCGGCAGAAAAGCACAGAGAAAATAGAAAATCCCCAGCGCCAGCAGCGCCAGATAGTTAACCCGTTCAATACCGCGGGTATCAGCATTCGCTGCCATACGGTCGCAGCGAGACATCACCCCTGACATCACCGAGAACAGGAAGGTGATCCCCATTTGTACTGCGACGGCGAAGGGCACGGCGACACCGACGGCAACGTCAGGTTTCACGCCGGTAGTAATGGCAAAGGTGGTGCCGACGATGGTACCGATAATCACGTTTGGCGGCTGAGCGCCGGCCAGCGGTGCCAGCCCCATCCAGACCAGTTCCAGCGTACCGCCGGTTAAAATGCCGGTATGCAGATCGCCCAGAATCAGGCCAACCAGCGGGCCGAGCACCACCGGACGGTGCATATGTGTCAAACCATTGAACATATCCAGGCCCGCAATAAAGGCCAGAATGCCCAACGCAAATGCCTGCAACAGACTGATTTCCATTATGAATCCCTCAGAGTAGTTTAAAGAGATCCAAAGCGGGTTCTGTCGGAACGCCCTGAACAAAGCATTCCACCCCGGCGGCCTTCAGGCCGTTAAACGCCGCAATATCGTCAGCGTCTACAGAAACCGTTTTGGCAATGTGTTGTTTGCCATTGGCGTAGTGCATATTGCCTACGTTGATACGTGTGACGGGAACGCCGCCTTCGACCAGGCGTAAGAAATCTGCTGGCGTTTTGCAGACCAGTAGAATCTTTTGTCGATCGGCGGCGCGGTGGATATTGTCGATAACCTTTTGCAGTGACCAGAAGCGTACGGCGATCCCTTCTGCCAGGACCATTTCCATCAGGTTTTGCTGCACCGGGTCTTCAGCAACCTCATCATTGGCCACCAGTACCAGGTTTGCTCCCGCAAATCCGACCCACTGGACACCTACCTGACCGTGGATCAAACGTTCATCAATACGGCTTAAGACAATGTTTGGCATCGCGTTTTCCTCTTCGTTGTTATGCGTTATGGGACGTAACGCCCACACAGGCGGCGTGGTACTGCTGCAGTATGTCCTGAATGTGATCGAGGATGAGTTCTCGCGGCTCCGCCTTGAGATCGCCCTCGCGAACTTTGATGTACTGCAGCGGCATATACTGACTGAGGAGCGGCAGCGGGAGCGGCCAGTCCGCGAGATTACGCACCAGGCGGGCAAACGCCTCATCGATTTGCCGATCCGGCCAGTAGTAGCGCACGCGGTCTGAATAGCTATAGCCTCGCGCCAGACGTCGCGCATGACCATCGCCGTGATAGTGGTTTTGCCAGTATTCCGGGCGATCGAGCATCACGTTTTCCAGCACCTGACGCAGCCCGGAGCAGGCCTTCGCAGGCAGCAGCTCCTCCTCTATTGCCGCCAGTGAGAACAGCGCTTCACGCAGGGCGAAGGTGAGCGCCGGGCCAACCTTCAAAATAGCAAAGTGATCTTTAACCAGCTGCCGCAGCGCCTGCGGCGTCTGGTAATCGGTCGAGTGGGCTTCAAAGACCAGCGCGTCATAGTCTTCAACCATGGCGCTAAGCGCTTCGGCTCGCTGGGGTTGATAGTCGATAATATGCGTGTGATCGAATTCGACGCCAGGCTGGACCACTAATCCGATGATACGTGGCCAGATGTGGGTCAGCCCGCGTAGCTCAAAGGCATGTCGATGTGCTTCCAGCGTCGCACGCGCGGCATCAGGCGTCGTAACCTGTAGCTCGGTCAGGGTTTCATGAGCCCCGCCTGGGACGGGGACTTCGGTGCCGATGACGTAGACCAGGTCAGATTCACCGAAACGTTCACGGCAGGTCTCTTCCGCCACCGCGGCCAGGCGCGCGGCGCGTTCAGCGACGATGTCATCGGTTAACGGCAGCGGATCACCTTCGCAGGACATACTGCAATCGAGGTGGATCTTCTTAAAACCGGCGGCGACGTAGCTTTTTATTAAATCATCGGCATTCGCCATCGCCTGGGCGGCAGGCAGGGTTTGCCAGCGGTTGGGCCCAAGGTGATCGCCGCCGAGGATCAGCTGTGATTGGGGAAAATCGAGCGAGTCGGCGAGCTGGTGGACAAAACCGCGGAAATCGGCCGGCGTCATGCCGGTATAACCGCCGAACTGATCGACCTGATTGGATGTGGCTTCAATCAGTAACGGGGTTTGCTGCGCCCGGGCGTAACGAATGGCGGCCTCAAGTACCAGTGGATGGGCGGAACAGACGGCATAAATACCGTTGCCTCTACCTTGTTTATGCTGCGCCACCATTTTTGTCAGATGTTTCACTTTCCTCTCCATTTCGGATGGTAATGAGATTAATCTTTCGTTTTGTTTCATTTAATACTGCATCATGGTGATGTAAAAATAAAACGAAAGATAATGGTTTTCCGATCTGTTTCACAAAAGAAACATAATGAAAGGTTTCAGCGAGGGGCGTTGCGCTGCTCTCTGCCTTTATGGGGCTTGCATTCCGTTAAAAGAAAGGTGTTAATAGACCAAACGAAATGAAACGAAAGATTTGATGAAAGGAATACTTATGAGCGGTACCGACTCTTCTGCAGATAAGCGCATCAGCGGCACCAGTGAAAGGCGTGAGCAGATTATCCAGCGCTTACGGCAGCAGGGAAGCGTGCAGGTGAACGATCTTTCTCTTTTATACGGTGTCTCGACGGTGACGATTCGCAACGATCTGGCCTTCCTTGAAAAACAAGGAATTGCGGTTCGCGCTTACGGCGGCGCGCTGATCTGCGACGGGACAATGCCGGCTCCCGAACCGTCGGTGGAAGATAAAAGTTCGCTCAATACCGCGGTGAAGCGCAGCATCGCGCGGGCGGCGGTAGAACTGATTCAACCGGGGCATCGTATTATTCTCGATTCCGGGACCACCACCTATGAAATCGCCCGTCTGTTGCATCAACATACGGACATTATTGCGATGACCAATGGGATGAATGTGGCGAATGCGCTGCTGGATGCTGAAGGGGTGGAACTGTTAATGACCGGGGGACATCTGCGCCGTCAGTCGCAGTCGTTTTATGGCGATCAGGCCGAGCAGTCTTTACTGAATTACCACTTCGATATGCTTTTTCTCGGCGTCGACGCCATCGACCTCGATCGCGGTGTGAGTACCCACAATGAAGATGAAGCCCGCCTGAACCGGCGGATGTGTGAAGTGGCGGAACGCATTATCGTCGTCACCGATTCCACCAAATTTAATCGTTCGAGTCTGCATAAGATCATCGATACGCAACGCATTGATATGATTATTGTCGATGAAGGCATTCCGACGGAAAGTCTGGAAGGGCTGCGCAAGAGCGGGATTGATGTGCGACTGGTGAAGCGCCAGGACGCGGCATAGACCCCCTTCCCGAGGGGGAGAGGGTCTGAGGTCAGGCGGCTGGCACCGTGCCGCCCGAGGGGCAATCAGGTCACCGGCGCCGGGTTAAAGACCGCCAGCTGATTATACAGGCCCCACCGATCGGAGAAGGTTTTCTTACGGCCGCTGGCGACATCAAGAATAAACCCGAACAGCTTCTGGCCAACCTCTTCAATCGTCTCTTCGCCGGTGGCGATAGTCCCGGCGTTGATATCCATTAAGTCATACCAGCGGTTTGCCAGCTCGGTGCGGGTTGCCATCTTGATGACCGGCACGGCGACCAGACCATACGGCGTGCCGCGCCCGGTTGTAAACACCTGAACCGTAATCCCCGAAGCAACCTGCTGAGTGCCGCAGACAAAGTCGCTGGCCGGGGTAGCCGCAAAGATCAGGCCGCGTTTGGTTGGGCGCTGGCCTGGTGAGAGGACCTCGGCAATCGCGCTCTTGCCGGATTTGGCGATCGAACCCAGCGCCTTTTCCACTACGTTCGCCAGGCCGCCCTTCTTATTACCGGGGGAGGGATTGGCGCTGCGATCGGTTTGACCTGAATCGAGGTAGTTATCGTACCAGGCCATCTCTTCGAGCAGACGCTTACCCACTTCTTCGTTGATCGCCCGCGGCGTCAGCAGATGGATAGCATCGCGAACCTCAGTGACCTCAGAGAACATGACGGTGGCGCCGCAGCGGACCAGCAGATCGGAAGCGTAGCCCACCGCCGGATTGGCGGTCACGCCGGAAAAGGCATCGCTGCCGCCGCACTGCATGCCCACCACCAGCTCAGAGGCCGGACAGGTTTCACGCTGGCGGGCATTCAGTTTTGTCAGATGCCGTTCCGCTACCTGCAAAATATCGTCAACCATTGACTGGAACCCGACATGCTGTTCATCCTGCAGGCGGATGATACTGGCGCTGTCGACGGCGATGGGCTGAACATCTTCGGTGCCCTGGAGCAGGCGTTCCGGCTGGAGCTTTTCACAGCCGAGCCCAACCACCATGACTTCACCGCCGAAATTGGGGTTTAGCGCCAGATTATGGATCGTGCGAATAGGGATCACGGCAGCCGGGGCGTTGATCGCCACGCCGCAGCCATACAGGTGGTTGAGACCGACCACACCGTCGACATTCGGGTATTTCGGCAGCAGGTCTCGTTCAATAATTTTCACCACATAGTCGACGACGCCCGCGACGCAGTGCACGCTGGTAGTGATACCGAGCAGGTTTCTGGTGCCGACGCTGCCATCGGCGTTGCGATACCCTTCAAAGGTGTAACCGGTCAGCGCAGGCAGAGGCTCCGGAACTTTGTTTGCCAGCGGTAGCGTGTTCAGCGGCGGCGCTTTCGGCAGTTCAACCAGCGATTCCTCAATCCAGCTACCCTGCGGGATGTCGCGCACCGCGTAGCCAATGACTTCGCCATAGCGGATGATTTCACCGCGTACAGGAATATCAATCAATGCTACTTTGTGACCTTGCGGGATATGTTCGATGAGCGTCAGTCCGTCAGGGAAACGCGTTCCGGCTTTTAAACCTCGATCGTTAACAATAATCGCTACATTATCCGTTTGGTGTACTTTTATATAAAACGCCGTCGGCGATTCCTGTCTGATTTCAATGTCGGCCATTGTCCAGTATTCTCCAGCAAGGTGCGAATAATAAAATAAAACGGCTATTCAGTTTCTGATGAACGAATTTCTTCGGCAAAGAATGTCAGGTGTTTTGATTTGGATGTGTGATCCCAGTCACTCATTGTCGCGGGAGCAAAACCGCTGCCAAGGGAAAACACTGGAACTGTGCATCAGCGCCCACTGATTATGGCGTATGCACAGTTATAATGATTATTTATTATATTTTATGGGTTTTTTGCACGGTGTTCTATGACCGCCAGCTGATTATACTGAGTCATGCTTGCTATGCGCCAGATGAGTAAATCGAGTGCTTCTGATATCGGTTTATAAACAATTAAGAGGCACACCAAAAATAAATAAATGAAGTGCAATGCGCTTATTCAACGCAGCGCTAATCTTCATTGAATGTTCGGCCTGATAGCAATGATTGGCTATCCGTTTATTGTCGACCACATTCAATATGTGTAACTGCAGAAATAATTAACGGTTGAGTGACAAGGTATAAGTGATGAATAACGATATCTTCCCGAACAAATTTAAGGCGGCCCTGGCGGCGCATCAGATTCAAATTGGTTGCTGGTCCGCCCTGGCCAGCCCCATCACGACAGAAGTATTAGGCCTGGCCGGTTTCGACTGGCTGGTGCTGGACGGCGAACATGCGCCGAACGATATCTCCACCTTTATCCCCCAGTTGATGGCGCTGAAAGGCAGCGTCAGCGCGCCGGTTGTGCGCGTACCGACTAACGAGCCGGTGATCATTAAGCGCCTGCTGGATATTGGTTTCTATAACTTTTTGATCCCGTTTGTGGAAAGCGAAAAGGAAGCGCTCGACGCTGTCGCCGCCACGCGCTATCCGCCAGAAGGAATTCGCGGCGTTTCCGTGTCGCACCGCGCCAACATGTTTGGCACGGTGCCGGATTACTTCGCGCAGTCGAACCAAAACATCACCCTCCTGGTACAAATTGAAAGCCAGCAGGGGGTGGATAATGTCGATGCGATTGCCGCGACTGCGGGCGTTGACGGTATTTTTGTCGGCCCAAGCGACCTGGCCGCCGCGCTGGGACATCTGGGCAACGCCTCTCACCCGCAGGTCCAGCAGGCTATCCAGCACATCTTTGCGAGCGCGAAAAAGCACGGCAAGCCGAGCGGTATTCTGGCGCCGGTAGAAGCGGATGCGCGTCGTTATCTGGAATGGGGCGCGACCTTTGTCGCCGTCGGCAGCGATCTGGGCGTATTCCGCTCCGCCACGCAGAAACTGGCTGATTCCTTTAAGAAATAACCGCCACCGGAACAAGAGAGATAAAGACATGACAATGAAAGTTGGTTTTATTGGCCTTGGCATCATGGGTAAACCCATGAGTAAAAACCTCCTCAAAGCGGGTTACTCGCTGGTGGTTGCCGATCGTAATCCGGAAGCCATCGCAGAAGTGATTGCCGCAGGCGCTGAAACCGCCGCTTCGGCGAAAGCGATAGCTGAACAGTGTGAGGTGATCATCACCATGCTGCCGAACTCTCCGCATGTGAAAGAGGTGGCGCTGGGCGAAGGCGGCATTATTGAAGGGGCGAAGCCGGGCACCGTGCTGATTGATATGAGCTCCATTGCTCCGCTGGCGAGCCGCGAAATCAGCGATGCGCTAAAGGCGAAAGGCGTAAATATGCTGGATGCGCCGGTCAGCGGCGGCGAGCCGAAGGCCATTGACGGTACTTTGTCGGTCATGGTTGGCGGTGATAAAGCGATTTTTGACCAATATTATGACCTGCTGAAAGCGATGGCGGGTTCTGTCGTGCATACCGGCGATATCGGTGCGGGCAACGTGACCAAGCTGGCCAACCAGGTGATCGTGGCGCTGAATATTGCGGCCATGTCTGAAGCATTGACCCTGGCGACCAAAGCAGGTGTGAACCCGGATCTGGTGTATCAGGCAATCCGCGGCGGTCTGGCCGGCAGCACCGTACTGGATGCCAAAGCGCCGATGGTGATGGATCGCAACTTTAAACCGGGCTTCCGTATCGATTTGCATATCAAAGATCTGGCGAATGCGCTGGATACGTCCCACGGCGTGGGGGCGCAGCTGCCGCTGACCGCGGCGGTGATGGAGATGATGCAGGCGCTGCGCGCTGACGGTCTGGGTACCGCTGACCACAGCGCGCTTGCGTGCTACTACGAAAAACTGGCGAAAGTGGAAGTCACTCGCTAACAAGAAGGGCGCGGATAGCGCCCTGTAATTCTTGCCTTGCGCGGCACTGTCAGGCTAATAACTATGAAAATCGTAATCGCCCCAGACTCATATAAAGAAAGCCTCTCGGCCACTGAGGTTGCACAGGCTATAGAAAAAGGTTTTCGGGAGATTTTCCCCGATGCGCTCTATGTGAAGGTCCCTCTCGCCGATGGCGGAGAAGGGACCGTTGAGGCGATGATCGCCGCGACACAGGGAACCAAAATGAGCGCTTGTGTGACGGGGCCGCTGGGGGTGCCGGTTGATGCCTGCTGGGGGCTTTCCGGGGATGGTCAAACCGCGTTTATTGAAATGGCGGCGGCCAGCGGGCTGGGGCTGGTGCCTCCCGCGCAGCGCAATCCGCTGTTGACGACCTCGCGTGGCACCGGTGAGCTGATTTTGCAGGCGCTGGAGCATGGGGCGAGAAAGATCATTATTGGCATTGGCGGCAGTGCAACCAACGACGGTGGCGCAGGGATGGTGCAGGCGCTGGGCGCGCGGCTTCGCGACGCGAACGGCGTTGATATTGGTGACGGCGGTGGCAGCCTTGCCTGCCTGAATTCGATTGACCTGTCCGCACTGGATGTTCGGTTGCAGGAGTGTTCAATTCACGTGGCCTGCGATGTCTCTAACCCACTGACTGGCGAGACGGGCGCTTCGTGGATTTTCGGCCCGCAAAAAGGGGCGACGGAAGCGATGATCCTCGAGCTGGATCGTAATCTTGAGCACTATGCGGATGTGATTAAGCGAACTCTGCGTGTCGATGTCAAAGAGGTCGCCGGAGCCGGTGCCGCAGGTGGCATGGGGGCGGCGCTGATGGCATTTCTGAATGCTGAATTACGTAGCGGTATCGAGATTGTGACCCAGGCGCTGAATCTGGAAGAGCATATTCTTGACTGTTCGCTGGTAGTGACCGGTGAAGGAAGGCTCGACAGTCAAAGCATTAGCGGTAAGGTCCCGGTCGGCGTCGCGAGCGTGGCGAAAAAATACCGTAAGCCGGTGATTGGTATTGCCGGCAGCCTGGCCCGCGATGTCGGCGTGGTACATCAGTATGGTATCGACGCGGTGTTCAGCGTGCTGACCACTATCACGAGCCTGGAGGAGGCCTTCCGCGGTGCTTCGGACAATATTTATCGCGCTTCACGGAATGTTGCCGCGACTTTGCAGGTCGGGATTGTGATGGAAGGATGACAACCGACGGTAAACCTTTTATACTTCGCGCCGAAGCTGACCAGACAGTCGCCGCTTCGTCGTCGTCCTCTTCGGGGGAGACGGGCGGAGGGGAGGAAAGTCCGGGCTCCATAGGGCAGGGTGCCAGGTAACGCCTGGGGGGGAAACCCACGACCAGTGCAACAGAGAGCAAACCGCCGATGGCCCGCGCAAGCGGGATCAGGTAAGGGTGAAAGGGTGCGGTAAGAGCGCACCGCGCGACTGGTAACAGTTCGTGGCACGGTAAACTCCACCCGGAGCAAGGCCAAATAGGGGTTCACAAGGTACGGCCCGTACTGAACCCGGGTAGGCTGCTTGAGCCAGTGAGCGATTGCTGGCCTAGATGAATGACTGTCCACGACAGAACCCGGCTTATCGGTCAGCTTCAACTCATTCAAAAACGCCCATACAGCGCAATCTGTATGGGCGTTTTGCGATATGCGGCAGAAGACGATGAATGACAGTCCACTCCGCTCTCAATGACAAGAAAGCGGCTTATCGGTCAGCGTCAATCATGCAAAAACGCCCTGCGCAGGATAAGCTAAGCAGGGCGTTTTGCTATTTCCGAAGGTGGCCGTTCAGGCGGTGTTTTCTTCGTCCTGAATCCGAATTTCGGCTTCTGAAACAATTGCTTCCAGTTCGCTTAGCATCTCTTCATAGCCAAAACTTACGGCCTTCGTTGGCTCCGTTAACAGCGGCTCGGGCGACGATACGGCTTTCTTTGCTTTCTTCTTATGCTTACTCACTGACAGACTCCATGACTCCCGTTATTACACCGGTAAATCTATCAGTAAAGCGCGCAATGGCGTGTCGGCAACAAGGGTAATGTTAGCTTCGTCACGAATAAATGCCCCGTCACCGCAGGTCAGGGCCTGTTTTGCTTCTTCATGGGCGACGGCATGCACCGTTCCATGAATCGATTGCAGATAGGCGCGCGGCCCGTGTAGCTGGACATCAACCCGCTCGCCTTTGGCGAGATCGAGATGGTGGATCCAGACCTGCTGACGCAGCTGTAAACTGTTGTGCGCGCCGTCAGGTGAAGCGAGCAGCTGTTGCCCGCTACCAGCGATAGCCATTTTCTGCAGCAGCGGATTTTCCCGCTGCGGACAGGCATCCAGCCACAGCTGCATCCGCGTCAGCGAACCGTCTTTACTCAAATTGTGCTCGCTGTAACTCACCCCTGGTTGAGTGGATATCAGCAGCGCTTCGCCGGCCTTTGCCTGCACATGGTTGCCATCACTGTCACGATATTCCGCTTCCCCTTCCAGAATCAGGTTCAGGATATCGACTTTCGGGTAGGTACGCGGTTGAAACGACGCGCCGGGTGCCAGAACTTCCTGGTTGAGCACGCGCAAAGAGGCGTAGCCTAACAGTTTAGGGTCAAAGTAGTGTCCAAAGGAAAAGGTGTAGCGGGCCTGCAGCCAGCCGAAATCTGCTTGTCCGCATTGTTTGGCTGTTCGGGTAGTAATCATTTTCTTGACCTCTCTTTACACTAAATCAATGGTAAAGGTATGGACGCTGTATTGTTAGCCAGATATTCTGCCCGGTATATTCAAATTTCCTGAATGAGAGTGCTATGGCTAAAGAGAGAGCATTGACGCTGGAAGCGTTACGCGTAATGGACGCTATCGACAGGCGTGGGAGCTTTGCTGCTGCGGCCGACGAACTCGGACGGGTGCCCTCAGCCCTCAGCTACACCATGCAAAAGCTGGAAGAGGAACTGGATGTAGTGCTGTTTGACCGCTCAGGTCATCGGACAAAATTCACCAACGTTGGGCGGATGCTGCTGGAGCGCGGGCGCGTGCTGCTGGAAGCGGCCGATAAGCTCACCACTGATGCCGAAGCGCTTTCGCGCGGCTGGGAAACGCATCTGACCATCGTGACCGAAGCCCTGGTACCAACCCAGGACTTCTTTCCGCTGATTGAGAAGCTGGCGACCAAATCGAATACCCAGCTGTCGGTGCTTACCGAAGTGCTGGCCGGCGCGTGGGAGCGGCTGGAGCAGGGACGTGCGGATATCGTTGTCGCCCCTGATATGCATTTTCGTTCCTCATCGGAGATTAACTCCCGCAAACTCTATTCGGTGCTGAACGTCTATGTTGCTGCGCCGGATCACCCCATTCACCAGGAGCCGGAGCCGCTTTCCGAAGTGACGCGGGTAAAATATCGCGGCGTGGCGGTGGCAGATACCGCCCGCGAGCGTCCGGTTCTGACGGTACAGCTGCTCGACAAACAGCCGCGCTTAACGGTCAGTACTATTGAAGATAAACGTCAGGCTCTGCTGGCGGGACTGGGGGTGGCGACGATGCCCTATCCGCTGGTCGAGAAAGACATCGCCGAAGGGCGCTTACGGGTTGTCAGCCCGGAATATACCAATGAAATTGACATCATTATGGCGTGGCGCCGCGACAGTATGGGCGAAGCGAAATCATGGTGTCTGCGGGAGATCCCTAAGCTGTTTGCCGGGAAGTAAATCCGCTATGCGCTCCTTCCGCGGGAGGAGCGCATCATTCACGATGACAGGGATTTGGGATCCGGCCCGAAACGGTTGTTCCCAGGCGTGCCGTTCTGGCAATTGAAGAGCAGAATGATCAGCCAGCCAATAACCGGAATCAGCATCAGCAACAGCCACCACGCCGAGCGATCCGTATCGTGTAAACGGCGAAACTGCACCGCCCACCACGGCAAAAAGACCAACACGCCATAAATCGTCGTCAGGATGCCTTCACCTCCTGCGCGCTGCCATCCCAGCATTTTATCGATGATGCTCAGTACGCCGGTCAGGATGATGTTGACCAGAATAAACATCCAGTACTCTTTGCGGCGTGCGCGGCCGCCAAATCCAATGTAGTTTCTCAGTACTTTTAAATACCAGTCCATTTTTACGCCTCGATTAACGGTCAATCACTTGTTTTTAAAGCGATCGCAATAAGAATAGACGCGAATAGCAGACGGGTAAATATGCCGGATCTGAAAATATCGGGCGCCGGGAAGGGCGCCCGGCAGGTTAGCGGAACAGAAGGTCCCGGCCGTGCGGCTCGGTGAGATCCTGCTGAGGACCGACGGAGATAATCCCGGTTGGGTTAATCGTTTTATGGCTGCGATAGTAGTGGTGGCGGATGTGGGCAAAATTCACCGTCTCCGCAATACCCGGCATCTGGTAGATATCGCGCAGGAAACCATACAGATTGGGGTAGTCGCTGATACGGCGTTTGTCGCACTTAAAGTGGGTCACGTAGACCGGGTCGAAACGCACGAGGGTTGTCCACAGACGAATATCGGCCTCGGTCAGCTGGCTACCCGTCAGATAGCGATGCTGGCCCAGAATTTGTTCCAGGCGCTCCAGCGAGGTGAACACCGCATCGACAGCCTCATCATAGGCCTGCTGGCTGGTGGCGAACCCGGCTTTATAGACGCCGTTATTGACGTTGTCGTAGATCCAACCGTTCAGCGCATCGATATTTTCGCGCAGCGCGGGCGGGTAGTAATCGCCGGCGGTGGCGCCCAGTCCGTCAAAGGCGGTATTGAACATGCGGATGATTTCAGCCGACTCATTACTGACGATCGTATGCTGCTTTTTATCCCACAGAACCGGCACCGTGACGCGTCCGGTGTAGTGCGGATCGGCGTGCAGGTAGAGCTGATAGAGAAATTCATGTTGATACAGCGTATCGCCGGTCGCCTCGGGAAAATCGTCGTCGAAAGTCCAGCCGTTTTCCAGCATCAGGGGGTGAACCACCGAGACGGAAAGAAAAGGATCCAGACCTTTGAGCTTGCGCAGAATTAACGTGCGGTGCGCCCACGGGCAGGCGAGGGATACGTACAGATGATAGCGATCTTTTTCTGCAGCAAAGCCGCCGTCGCCGGAGGGGCCCGGTGCGCCATCGGCGGTCAGCCAGTTGCGGAAGGCTGAAACGGAACGCTTGAAACGCCCTCCGGTGGATTTGGTGTCATACCAGGTATCGTGCCAGACGCCGTCGATTAATTGTCCCATTTTTTCCTCCTTCAGACTTCAGATAGCAAAAGCGAGGAGATATCTCCTCGCTTTGTTCTTCACTCAGTATAGTGTGCTTACCACTTTTTATTCAGCACGCGGTCGATGCTGAATGCGCCCGGACCGGTGATGGCCAGCAGCAGGAAACCGCCTGCGATGGTCAGGTTTTTCATGAACATCAGCGAGTTCACGCCTTCAGCAAAGTTGCTGTGGAACAGGAACGCGGTCAGCAGGGTGAAGCCTGCGGTGAACAGCGCGGTAGTACGTGTCAGGAAACCGAACAGAATCGCCAGACCGCCGCCGAACTCCAGCAGAATGGTTAACGGCAGTAATGCGCCCGGTACGCCCATGGCTTCCATATATTGTTGAGTACCCGCATAACCGGTGATTTTTCCCCAACCTGCAGTGATAAACAGGATTGGCATCAGAATGCGTGCTACCAGTACACCAACATCTTCTAATTTTTTCATTTCTTACTCCAGAAAACCCAAAGGGCGGCGATTTTGTTTTTTGGTGCAATCCTGCGTAGTTACGCGGGGTTGCTGTCGATGGAGAGAATATTAGCGAGGCTCGAAAGGAATTGTTAGCAAGGAAAACTGTAGATCTTCATCAAAGATTCTGAGTGATCGCGATCGGTAAACGCGACCTGACAAGGGCCACGAGCAGAGCTCAACGCCGCCGTCGGCGGCTGGAGTGGTGACGAAGAGCGGCGCCAGTTACGAGGCGTTTACGCCCCGGAACAAGGAAAACAGGGATGGCGGAGGTGTGACGGGCAGGGTGTTTAGAGGGAGGATGTCTGGCGCAGCAGGCGTTTTGCCATGCGCCAGGCGCTCCAGAGACCGAAGCCGCGTTTAGTCCAGCGCAGTAAAAAGCGCGGGTGACGAACGGACCATACTGCCATGATACCGCTGCCGACCACCGCCCAGGAGCGAAGATGCTGGAGGGTCAGCCAGCCGCGGTCGAACGGGGCGGTCGCTTCGAGCCAGTCGCGACGGCTGGCGATTAAATCCAGCCGCTGCTGTTGGATCTGGCGCAGCAGCAGCGCTTTCCGCTGCTCGCGTTGCTGTTTGCTGTTCATAGGCGTTCGTCCTCCAGCAGAGCGCGGTCTTCAGCCAGCTCTTTGCGCGTCAAGCGCAGGAAAGTCGAACGGCGGGCTTTGCGCAGCGTCCAGATACCGCCGATTAACGAGCTGAGCAGCAGCACAGCGGTGGTCGCAATCATTACGTACAGCCGATACTGGGGATCGATGGCCCAGATAATCAGAACCAGCAGGCTCATCAGGCCAAAGGCGGCAAACAGCAGCGTCAGCCCCAGCATCAAAAACAGCTGGAAGAGGTTCGCCTTCTCTTCTTCCAGCTCCACGACCACCAGGCGCAGGCGCGTTTCGACCATTTCAACCAGCAGCGTAATGATCCGCTGGCCGATACCGAAAACGCTCTTTCCCGGCCCCTGCGTGTGTTGAGAATCCGCCATAATTAACGACGCGTCAGCAGGACACCCAGCACCAGCCCGACGGCTGCGCCAATACCTACACCGGTCCACGGATTTTCACGGACGTACTCGTCGGCGCGGGCGGCGGTTTCACGCGTTTGTCTGACGATGGCATCGCTGGTTTCACCGAGCCGGACGCGGCTCTCTTTCAGTGCGCTCTCTGCTTTGCTACGCAGTTTGCCAATCTCTTCTTTTGACTTATCCGTGGAGGAGTTAAGCACTTCTTCCAGGGTATCAGCCAGCGTCTTCAGTTCTGCACGCAGATCGTCTGCAACGTTGTCTTTAGGCATCTTTCTCTCCTGTAGAGTGGGTCCATGTAAAGTGTGGCTTATTAGTAATCACGCGACTCAAGCGTTTTCAGCTCGTGCTGCGCTTCATCAAGCTTGCGTTGGCGCTTGCTGATTTTATCGGCATCGCCTTTCTGCTCAGCTTCCTTCAAATCGCGCTGACGCTCGGTAATTTCCTCGCGTTGTTTCGCGATTTTTTGCTGATGTTCGGCTTTGAGCTTACCGTCGCTGCAGTTCGCTCTGACTTCACGAAGCGCTTTGTTCAAACCATCAATCCGGTTCTGGTTGTGATGTTTTTCGGCGTAGCTAATCTCCCGCTGGATATCCTGCTCTTTTTCCTGACAGGGGGAGATGGCAAAGGCGCTGGAGCTCAGCGAAGTCAAAACCAGAATCAAAGCGATGCGGTATTTCATGGATGCTACCTTCCATTGTGTGAGGGCATACCCGGGAGATATGCCCGATCCAGTCGATAAACGTCAGCCCGGTGGCTCCCGCAGTCTTAAGCATAGTCAGGAAAACGGGAAACCACCAAACTGCGTGAAAATATTCAGAATTTTGGCTAGTTATCCCAATCTGTGTGGCGCATCGCGCAGACGGGAGAGCCATGCTGTCGGCGTATTTTCTTCCTCCAGCAAAGCAATAATATAACCATGTGGCAGGGCGCGGCCCAGCACTTCTTTCGCGGCGATACCCTGGGCGCTGGAATCAAATTTGATTAACAGGCCGTCTTTTTGCGGGGTGATACTTTTAAAACGAATGCCGTTTGCGTCGAGATGATGCCAGACGGAAAAACCGTCAGGCATGCCAACGCCCTGGGAGACAGGATGGATAGTCAGGGTTGATTCCTGTTGCTGCACCGCCAGCCATAGCCAGAACAGCGCGCACAAAAAAACAGAACCGCCCAGCAGCCAGCTAATCCGGCGTCGGGAGAGGCTTTTTATGGCCATTATCAGCTCCGGCTTCTGTATTTTTTCTTCCACAGGACAACTAACGAGCCGATTAAGCCAAACACCAGCAGCACAACCGGCAGCAGCATCAGGCAGGACATCAGCTGATCCTCATATTTGAGGAATACCGGGGTTTTACCCAGCAGGTAACCCAGGGAAGTCAGAATCAAAACCCACAGCAGGCCGCTCATCCAGTTAAAGAACTGGAAGCGGGCATTGTTCAGACCCGAAAGTCCGGCAATGGTCGGCAGCAGCGTACGAACGAAGGCAATAAAGCGGCCCATCAACAAGGCGGAGAGCCCGTGCTTATGAAACAGGTGATGTGCGCGCTGGTGGTAGTGGGAGGGCAAATGTGAAAGCCAGTTTTGCACAATTCGCGTATTGCCGAGCCAGCGGCCCTGAATGTAGCTGAGCCAGCAACCCAGGCTGGCTGCCGTCGTCAGCAGAAGCAGGGTTTCGGGAAAACCCATCGCCCCTTTGGCTATCAGAACGCCGACCAGCACCAGCAGGCTGTCGCCGGGTAAAAAGGCGGCGGGAAGCAGGCCGTTTTCAAGGAACAAAATCATAAATAAGACAAAGTAAAGCATGCCAATCATGGAGGGATTCGCGAGGGTCTCGTAATCCTGGCTCCATAAAGCATTCAACAATTGGGTTAATAGTTCCATTCACGATTCCTGGTACATCGGTTAACGGTATGTCTGAACGCAGCGTGTATTGCGACATAGATTCTTATGAGATTATGGTCGCTGTTGGTGCGTTCTGAACGGTTCCCTGTTAAAAGTGAAATCAACGCAAGCCTACTTCAGAACGTCAAAATGCATCTAATTGTAACAAAATCGCTGAGTTTACGTCAGAAAAATTGCAGTCGGTTGCTCGTTGATTTTGCTGATTGCGGTGGCGGGAGGCGAGTCTCTTTACACAGGCTGACACTATAGATGTTTGCTTACCCTGGCGGGTTTGCGGGCAGGCGCTGATAGCCTGCCTGAAATGAAGATAACCGCTTATTTTGCGCCGTTGGCCGCGGTATCGAGGTGAACGACCGGATTTTCGGCAAACAGATAGCGGTCGGCATTGAATTCAAAATCGTCGCTGGTCTCGTTGAACAACATCAGCTTAGTGTTCTCCAGATGCTGCCACATGGCCAGTTTCGCCGCGTGCGGATCTTTGCGAATCAGCGCTTTCAGAATTTGGTCATGATCGTCACACCAGTTATCCACGGTGCGCAGGTCGATATGGTCATGGAGCTTTTTCCAGTACGGGTTATGCACGCGCTGGGTCCACATTTTTTCAACAATAGCGGCTAACGCCGTATTTTGCGTCGCCAGAGCTACCTGGACATGAAACTGAAGATCCCATTCCGAATCGCGGAAGCATTTCTCTTTACGCGCCTTCTCCTGGATCTCCATCAGCTTCATGATGTCCTGCTTGGTCACCTGGGTGGCGGCGAACTCGGCAATATTGCTTTCAATAAGCTGACGCGCCTGCAGCAGTTCAAAGGGGCCGTAGCTGGCGAACTCCAGCGTTTCATCAACCACCTGCTGATACTTCGGATGGTTGGAGATGACGTGGATGCCAGAGCCTTTACGCACTTCCACATAGCCTTCCACTTCCAGCATGATAATGGCTTCGCGAACCACGGTGCGGCTGACGCTCTTTTCATCGGCGATAAACCGCTCTGCAGGCAGCTTATCGCCCACAAGGTAAACACCTTGCTCAATACGCGCCTTCAGCTCGGCAGCAAGCTGCTGATACAAACGACGCGGTTCTGTGATTTCCATATTCGCTCCCGGAAGATGGCGACAATATTGGATTTGTTATACCACTTTTACGCGCATCTCACCACCGTCAGACATGAAAAAGCCGCCTTCAATGAGGCGGCTTTGTAAACAGATCTCACCGTATCAGGACTAGCTTTGCGTCACCGGCTTAGTCGTTTTGAGCGGCGGGGCGTCGTCATCGGCTGACTTGTTCTTCAGTACGGTCCAGATGACAAGGGCGCCCAGCAGATCGAAGACCGCCAGTACGGCGAACAGCGGGCTGAAACCAATGGTATCCGCCAGAGCGCCGACCACCAGGGCGAACATGGTACTCGCCATCCAGGCCGCCATACCGGTCAGGCCGTTTGCCGTAGCCACTTCGTTACGGCCAAATACGTCGGAAGAGAGCGTAATCAGCGCACCGGACAGTGCCTGGTGGGCAAAGCCGCCGACGCACAGCAGGGCGATAGCGACAAACGGGCTGGTAAACAGGCCGATCATCCCCGGGCCAATCATCAGCAGTGCGCCCATGGTCACGACCATTTTACGCGACACAATCAGGTTAACCCCGAACCAGCGCTGGAACAGCGGCGGCAGATAGCCCCCGATGATGCAGCCCAGGTCGGCAAACAGCATTGGCATCCATGCAAACATCGCGATTTCTTTCAGGTTAAAGCCATAGACTTTAAACATGAACAGCGGGATCCAGGCATTGAAGGTCCCCCATGCTGGCTCGGCAAGGAAGCGCGGCAGCGCGATGCCCCAGAACTGACGGTTGCGCAGGATCTGCCACGGAGACATTTTCTTGCTGTTGTTGGTCTGGTGATGCGATTCCTGACCGCCGATGATGTAGTCGCGTTCTTCAGTGGTTAATTTTTTCTGGTCGCGAGGGTGTTTATAGAAGACCAGCCACGCCATGGCCCAGATAAAACTCAGGACACCGGAGATAATGAACGCCATCTGCCAGCTGTGCATCACAATCGCCCAGACGACCAGCGGCGGGGCGATCATCGCGCCGATTGAGGAGCCCACGTTGAAGTAACCGACGGCAATAGAGCGTTCTTTTGCCGGGAACCATTCGGAGCTGGCCTTCAGGCCTGCCGGGATCATCGCCGCTTCCGCCGCGCCGACCGCGCCACGAGCCAGCGCTAATCCGCCCCAGCTGCCCGCCAGCGCCGTTGAACCACAGAAAACGGCCCAGGCGATCGCGAAGAAGGCATAACCGATCTTCGTCCCCAGCACGTCAAGGACGTAGCCTGCCACCGGCTGCATGACGGTATAAGCAGCTGAATAGGCTGCGATGATATAGGAATACTGTTGGGTGGAGATGTGTAACTCTTCCATCAGAGTCGGCGCAGCCGCAGCCACAGTGTTACGTGTCAGGTAACCCAGCACGGTGCCCATTGTCACCAGTGCGATCATATACCAACGTAACCCTTTAATTTTACGCATGTAAAACCTCATCGTTTGTTATATCTCCGCAGCGAGTGCGGCCATCTTCAAACCCTGTACAGGGGTTGAGAAGGAGAAACGGAGGGCTCAGGAGGGAAAACCCATATGGCCCGAACCTTGCCATCAATTGTTTTGCTTAATTCGGTATCCGTACCGGTCAATGCGATGTATTGAATCATCGCGAATACATTCCAACGGTTTATATGTTGCGACGGCAGAAAGATAACTTGTCATACAACTTTAAAAGTTGAGTACTGTCACAAAAGTGGGAAAGTTTATGGGGGTATTATTTCTTGCGAGCAAAGCCAGTACTGGCGCGGCTTGCACGAGGGTTTACTCCAGAAAGGGTACTTTTTTTGTCAGCGTTTATTGATCTATCTCACGAAAAAGATTTCGGCCTGTAGAAATTGGTGTGATAACTTTGTCAGCATGATAGTCAATCATCTGAAGGGCTCCTCAATGGGGCGAAGAGGAAATGAAAATGACACCGTTTATGACCGAAGATTTTCTGCTTGATACCGAGTTTGCCCGCCGTTTGTATCACGACTACGCCAAAGACCAGCCGATTTTCGACTATCACTGCCACCTTCCGCCGCAGCAGATTGCCGAAAATTATCGTTTTAAAAACCTGTATGACATCTGGCTGAAAGGTGACCACTACAAATGGCGCGCAATGCGCACCAATGGCGTGGCTGAACGCCTGTGTACCGGCGATGCTTCGGACCGCGAGAAGTTTGACGCATGGGCAGCTACCGTACCGCATACGATCGGCAATCCGCTCTATCACTGGACCCATCTGGAGCTGCGCCGCCCGTTTGGGATTACGGGTAAGCTGCTGTCCCCGTCCACCGCGGATGAGATCTGGAATCAGTGCAACGATCTGCTGGCCCAGGAGCGCTTCTCCGCCCGCGGTATCATGACGCAGATGAACGTGAAAATGGTCGGCACCACCGACGATCCGATCGATTCGCTGGAACATCATGCGGCGGTGGCGAAAGACGCGACCTTCACGACCAAAGTGCTGCCAAGCTGGCGTCCGGATAAAGCGTTCAACATTGAGCAGGCGACGTTTAACGACTACATGGCGAAGCTGGGTGAAGTTTCAGATACCGACATCCGCCGCTTTGCCGATCTGCAGGCTGCGCTGGTCAAACGTCTGGATCACTTCGCCGCGCACGGCTGTAAAGTCTCCGACCATGCGCTGGATGTGGTGCTGTTTGCTGAAGCCAGCGAAGCGGAACTCGATAGCATCCTTGCCCGCCGTCTGGCCGGTTCCATCCTGTGCGAACATGAAGTGGCGCAGTTTAAAACGGCTGTGCTGGTCTTCCTGGGAGCAGAATACGCTCGCCGTGGCTGGGTCCAGCAGTATCACATTGGCGCGCTGCGTAACAATAATCAGCGTCAGTTCAAGCTGTTAGGGCCGGATGTTGGCTTTGATTCCATCAACGATCGCCCGATGGCGGAAGAGCTGTCCCGACTGCTGAGCAAGCAGAATGAAGAAAACCTGCTGCCGAAAACCATTCTTTACTGCCTGAACCCGCGCGATAACGAAGTGCTGGGCACGATGATCGGTAACTTCCAGGGCGAAGGGATGCCGGGCAAGATGCAGTTCGGTTCCGGCTGGTGGTTCAACGATCAGAAAGACGGCATGGAACGTCAGATGACCCAGCTGGCGCAGCTTGGTCTGCTCAGTCGTTTCGTCGGCATGCTGACCGACAGCCGCAGCTTCTTGTCCTACACCCGCCATGAGTATTTCCGTCGCATCCTGTGCCAGATGATCGGCCGCTGGGTTGCCGCGGGTGAAGCGCCGGCGGATATTCAGCTGCTGGGCGAGATGGTGAAAAATATCTGCTTTAACAATGCGCGTGATTACTTCGCGATTGAACTGAATTAAGACCAGAGGTCGGTTGCTATGCAATACATTAAAATCCATTCGCAGGATAACGTTGCTGTCGCGTTAGCAGATATGGCGGCGGGTACCCAGGTCACCATTGATGATGCTGCGGTCACCTTAAGCCAGGACGTTGTCCGTGGTCATAAGTTCGCATTACGCGCGATTGCGAAGGGAGAAAACGTCATCAAGTATGGTCTGCCCATTGGTCATGCGCTGGCGGATATTGCGCCAGGGGAACATATTCATGCCCATAATACGCGTACCAACCTGAGCGACCTTGACGAGTATCGCTATCAACCGGATCTTGCCGAGCCGTCGGCGCAGCCGGCCGACCGCGACGTGCAGCTCTATCGTCGTGCGAACGGGGAGGTCGGGGTGCGCAATGAACTGTGGATCCTGCCGACCGTCGGCTGTGTCAACGGTATCGCCCGTCAGATTCAGAACCGGTTTCTGAAAGAGACCAACGAAGCGGAAGGCACCGATGGCGTCTTTCTCTTCAGTCACACTTACGGCTGTTCGCAGCTGGGTGATGATCACATCAATACCCGCACCATGTTGCAAAACATGGTGCGTCACCCGAACGCCGGGGCGGTGCTGGTGATTGGCCTGGGCTGTGAGAACAACCAGGTCGACGCGTTCCGTGAAACCCTCGGTGAGTTCGATCCTCAGCGCGTACACTTTATGATCTGCCAGAAGCAGGATGATGAGGTGGAAGCGGGACTGGAGCATCTGCATCAGCTTTATGAGGTGATGCGCCACGACAAACGTGAGCCAGGCAAACTGAGCGAGCTGAAGTTTGGCCTCGAGTGCGGCGGATCGGACGGCCTTTCGGGGATTACCGCGAACCCGATGCTGGGACGCTTCTCGGATTACCTGATCGCCAACGGCGGCACCACCGTGTTGACGGAGGTGCCGGAAATGTTCGGCGCTGAGCAGCTGCTGATGAGCCACTGCCGCGATGAACAAACCTTCGACAAGCTGGTGACGATGGTGAATGACTTTAAACAGTACTTCATTGCGCATAACCAGCCCATTTACGAGAACCCGTCGCCGGGTAACAAAGCGGGCGGGATCACGACGCTGGAAGATAAATCGCTGGGCTGCACGCAGAAAGCGGGCTCCAGCGAAGTGGTGGACGTCCTGCGCTATGGCGAACGTTTAAAAGTGCATGGCCTCAATCTGCTGAGCGCGCCGGGCAACGATGCGGTGGCAACCAGCGCGCTGGCCGGTGCGGGGTGTCATATGGTGCTGTTTAGCACCGGTCGCGGCACGCCGTACGGCGGTTTTGTGCCGACGGTCAAAATCGCCACTAACAGCGAACTGGCGGCGAAAAAGAAACACTGGATCGATTTTGACGCCGGTCAGCTGATTCACCGTAAAGCGATGCCTCAGCTGCTGGAAGAGTTTATCGATACCCTCGTTGATATCGTCAATGGCAAACCGACCTGCAATGAGCGCAATGATTTCCGTGAACTGGCGATCTTCAAAAGCGGCGTCACGTTATAATGAAGCGCATCCGTTCCGTTTAAAATGGAAACGCGAGAGAGGGAAGAAGGCCCCTCCGCAGATGAGCGGAGGGGAAGGTCGGGATTAATCGCGCAGCGCGTTTTTCGCCAGCTGCTCGTCTTCCGCCATACAGGCGGCAGCGGTAAACAGCACGTCGGTGGAGGAGTTCAACGCGGTCTCACAGGAGTCCTGCAGCACGCCGATGATAAAGCCGACGGCAACCACTTGCATGGCGATATCATTGGGGATCCCGAACATGTTGCAGGCCAGCGGGATCAGCAGCAGGGAGCCGCCCGCCACGCCGGAAGCACCGCAGGCGCACAGCGACGCCACGACGCTCAACAGCAGCGCGGTAGGCAGATCCACCGGAATCCCCAGGGTATGTACAGCAGCCAGCGTCAGCACCGTAATGGTGATGGCGGCCCCGGCCATGTTGATGGTGGCGCCCAGCGGGATCGACACCGAATAGGTATCGCGATCGAGATTCAGCTTTTCACTCAGCGCCATATTGACCGGAATATTGGCGGCGGAACTGCGGGTAAAGAAAGCATACACGCCGCTTTCGCGCAGGCAGGTCAGCACCAGCGGATAGGGGTTGCGGCGGATTTTCCAGAACACCAGCAGCGGGTTAATCACCAGCGCCACCAGCAGCATACAGCCCACCAGCACCATCAGCAGCTGCGCGTAGCCCCACAGGGTTTCAAACCCGGTGGTCGCCAGGGTTGAGGAGACCAGGCCGAAAATACCCAGCGGCGCAAACCGAATAACCAGTTTCACGATAAAGGTCACCGCGTGGGAGACATCGTTGATCAGGTTTTTTGTCGTCTCATTGCCGTGACGCAGCGCAAAGCCCAGACCCACGGCCCACACCAGAATCCCGATATAGTTGGCATTGAGCAGGGCGTCGACCGGGTTTGAAACCATGCTCATCAGCAGCCCGCGCAGTACTTCAACAATCCCCGACGGCGGCGTAATATCGCCGGCCGCGGAGGTCAGGTGCAGCGTGGAAGGGAAGACAAAGCTGAACAGCACGGCGGTGAGTGCGGCGCTGAACGTTCCCAGCAGATACAGGAACAGAATCGGACGGATGCTGGTTTTTTGCCCCTGCTGGTGGTTAGCGATGGAGGCCATCACCAGCATCAGCACCAGCACCGGCGCTACGGCTTTCAGCGCGCCGACAAACAGCGTACCGAGCAGGCCAACGGCGATCGCCGCAGGTTTTGAAACCAGCGCCAGCAGCACGCCAAGCACCAGACCGATTAAAATTTGTTTGACCAGGCTGCCCTGAGCCAGGCGCTGTAGCAGGCCCGATGGGGGAGTTTGTGTCGTCATGATTATCCCTTGTTGTGATGTTGCTACCGGTCCCATGTACGTATTATTTGTTACGTTTATGTCCGGATGTAAATAAATGTTTGCCTGGTCGAGTATACGGAAAGTGCGCCATCCTGGAAGCGTAAAATGCTGCTTATTTAGCTGAGATCTTATTTTTTAACTATGTATTAACGTTTTTGTGACATGGCGAGAAATAATACGCGGCGGGCGTTGCTGACCGGGTGAAAGTGGTTTTCACCCGGCCATTTAGGGCTTAGTGCTGTAATTTCTTCTTGTCGTGTTGCTTATTGACCCAGGCGTTAATCAGCAGCGTCAGCGCCAGAATACCGCCAACGACGCCGAGCGAGGCGCCAATCGGGATATGGTAGAAGTCGACGATCAGCATCTTGATACCGATAAAGACCAGAATGATCGACAGACCATATTTCAGCATGGAGAAGCGCTCCGCGACGCCGGCCAGCAGGAAGTACATGGCGCGCAGGCCGAGAATCGCGAACAGGTTCGACGTCAGCACGATAAACGGATCGGTGGTTACGGCGAAGATTGCCGGGATACTATCGACCGCAAAAATCACGTCGCTCAGCTCGACCAGGATCAGCACCAGCAGCAGCGGCGTGGCGAACAGGACGCCGTTTTGCCGCGTAAAGAAACGCTCGCCTTCAATCTTATCGGTCATCCGCAGATGGCTGCGGATCCAGCGTACCAGCGGTTTGTCGCCGATGCCGGAAGCATCCTCTTTCGCCAGCGCCATCTTCACACCGGTAAACAGCAGGAAAGCACCGAAGAGATAGAGCAGCCACTCGAACTGGGAGATCAGCCAGCTTCCGGTAAAGATCATCACCGTACGCAGCACGATCGCCCCCAGCACGCCGTAAACCAGCACCCGGCGCTGCAGCGCAGGCGGGACGGAGAAGTAGCTGAACAGCATCAGCCAGACAAAGACATTGTCCACGGCAAGCGATTTTTCAATCAGATAGCCGGTAAGGAAAGCCAGCGCCTGCGGATCGGCAACGGCACGGCCCTGGGTTTGTGTCAGGTACCACCAGAAGACGGCGTTAAAGAGAAGGGAGAGCGTTACCCAGAGAATAGACCAACCCGCGGCCTGTTTCATGGTCATGCCATGCGCACCACGCCGTCCCTGAAGAAGCAGATCGATGGCTAGCATGATCACCACGACCACGGCGAATCCGCCCCATAACAACGGTGTGCCGACAGTATTCATTACTTAATTCCTTACATAAAAACAAAACGGCTGACGTCGGAAGACGGCAGCCGCTGCGTGTTTATGCATAGACCTCGCCTTCCGGCAAGGTCTCACTTACAACAATAAAAGAACCGCGCGATGACGGCAGGACCTTTTATTATTGCCCGGCGACCGGATGCGGTTTTGCACGCATCGTAATGACGATCCACCGGCAAGGAAGTTACTCCCCTTTGCGCGTAACAAAATATGACAAGTCATAAAGGGCGTCAATGGTTGCTGACGGCCTCTTTACACTCTTTTACGCCCCCTGCGGACCATCGGCCGGGAATACGACGCCGGTCTGACGACGAATTTCGCTCAGCAGTCTGGCCGTAATACGGCTGACTTCCAGCCCCGGGTGAACAACCTGGTTGTTCTCCACCAGATGCGCAAACGCCTCCGCCTCGTACAGCATAGTATTGATATGCTGTGGCTGCGTCAGATCCTGAGCCTTCCCACCGCGTGGGATGAAAGAGAGCCTCTGGCACTCGGAGATTTTTTCGATCACCAGCGCGCCGGCTTCACCCTGAATTTCGCTTGGTAGCGTGGAGTCGCTCACTTTAGAGTGGTGCAGGGTGACGTCAAAACCGGCGTAGCTGAGGATCACGGTACCCTGGGCATCAACGCCGCTGTCCAGCAGGCTGGCGCTGGCGTGAACCGCGCGCGGTTCGCCCCACAGCGCCACCGCCGAGGCCAGACAATAGAAGCCGATATCCATAATCGAGCCGTTGGAGAAGGCCGGGTTAAAGGTGTTCGGGTTCTCACCGTCGAGATAGCGCTGATAGCGGGAGGAGTACTGGCAGTAGTTGAAAAACGCTTTGTGCAGTTTGCCTGCCTTACCGAGCGACTGCTGCAGCAGCAGAAAATTTGGCAGGCTGGCGGTTTTGAAGGCTTCGAACAGCACCACCTGGTTTTCGTGAGCGATCCGAATGGCGTCTTCGACTTCCCGCAGGTTTGAGGCCAGCGGTTTTTCACAAATCACGTGCTTTTTATGGTTGAGGAACAGCTGCGTTTGCGGGAAGTGCAGGGAGTTCGGGCTGGCAATGTAAACCGCGTCGACAGCATCGCTTTGCGCCAGATCGTCCAGCGACGTAAACAGCTGGTCGACGGGATAATCGCTCGCAAAGGCCTGCGCCTGTTCAAGGCTGCGAGAGTAAATCGCGGTGAGTTTATACTTGCCCGTTTCATGGGCGGCATCGACAAACTGTTTTGTTATCCAGTTTGTGCCAACAACTGCGAAACGTATCATAAACGTTGACGAACTCCGTTAAAGGGAACCTTTGGTCACTCTAACATGCCACCATGACAAAACCAGTGCGCAACTACGCAGAACGATTTAACGAAAGATGCGTTAGCCACAGACGGGTATCGAACTCCAGCTGGTGGTACTGCGGCTCCATATAGCAACAGAGTTGATAGAAGGCTTTGTTATGCTCCTTCTCCTTAAGGTGCGCCAGCTCATGCACCACAATCATACGTAAAAACGCCTCCGGCGCTTCGCGGAACACCGTGGCCACTCTGATTTCGGCTTTTGCTTTCAGCTTACCGCCCTGGACCCGCGAAATCGCGGTATGCAGGCCGAGCGCATTATTCAAGACGTGGATCTTGCTGTCGTACATCACCTTGTTGATCGGCGCCGCGCCGCGTAAATAGCGGGTTTTCAGATCCTGCGTGTACTGATACAGCGCCTTATCGTTATTGACGTCGTGACCTTCCGGATAGCGCTTCTGCAGAACCGCCCCCAGGCGCTGCTCGGCAATCAATGTGCGGACCTGAGAAAGTAAATTCTCCGGATAGCCCTGCAGGTAAGTGAGTTGACTCATGACAGCTCCAGATAAAAGATCTTCACATCCTCCTTCAGGCTGCATCGGCGCATCTTGAATGATTTTGTGTATAAAAAGGGTATACTCACGCACCCTTTCAGGGATAACGCCGAAATTTTACCACTCAGGAGGGCCGATGAGCCACTTAGACAACGGTTTCCGTTCACTGACACTAAAACGTTTTCCGGAAACGGATGACGTTAACCCGCTACTGGCGTGGGAAGCGGCGGATGAATATCTGCTGCAGCAGTTGGATGACACGGAGATTAACGGCCCGGTCCTGATTTTCAACGATACCTTTGGCGCACTGAGCTGCGCGCTGGCGGAGCATACGCCGTTTAGCATCGGTGACTCTTACCTCACCGAGCTCGCGACGCGTGAGAATTTACGCCATAACGATATCGCGGAATCCAGCGTCAAGTTTCTCGACAGCACCGCGGAGTATCCGTCGGCGCCAGGCGTTGTTCTGATTAAAGTTCCGAAAACGCTGGCCTTGCTCGAGCAGCAGCTGCGCGCGCTGCGCCAGGTCGTGACGCCGCAAACCCGTATCATCGCCGGCGCAAAGGCGCGTGATATCCATACTTCTACGCTGGAGCTGTTTGAGAAAGTGCTGGGGCCGACCACCACCACCCTGGCCTGGAAGAAAGCCCGCCTGATCAACTGTACGTTCAGCGAACCGGCGCTTGCCGATGCGCCGCAGACGCTGAGCTGGAAGCTGGAAGGGACCGACTGGACTATTCACAACCACGCGAACGTGTTCTCCCGCACCGGGCTGGATATTGGCGCGCGTTTCTTTATCGAACACCTGCCGTCGGATCTTGAAGGCGAGATTGTCGATCTGGGCTGTGGTAACGGAGTGATTGGCCTGACGCTGCTGGAGAAGAACCCGCAGGCTAACGTGGTGTTCGTCGATGAGTCGCCGATGGCCGTCGCCTCCAGTCGTCTGAACGTGGAAACCAACATGCCCGAGGCGCTGGATCGCTGCGAGTTTATGATTAACAACGCGCTGTCCGGCGTTGAGCCTTTCCGCTTCAACGCCGTGTTGTGCAACCCGCCTTTCCACCAGAAGCACGCGTTAACCGATAATATCGCCTGGGAGATGTTCCACCACGCGCGCCGCTGCCTGAAGATCAACGGTGAGCTGTATATCGTGGCCAACCGTCATCTGGATTACTTCCACAAGCTGAAGAAAATTTTCGGTAACTGCGCCACCGTCGCCACCAACAATAAATTTGTGGTGTTGAAGGCGGTGAAGGTACGCAAGATCCGCTGATCGCATTTGTCGGGCGACAGGCTGCGCGATAGCAATCGTCATCGCCTGTCGCCCGGGCCAGCGGGTCATTCAGGCCGCGCCGTTAAATGGTCAGCCCGAGCCGCGTTCCCTGGGCGATGGCGCGGCGAGCATCCAGCTCCATCGCGACATCGCACCCGCCAATCTGATGCACGACTTTTCCGGCCGCGCGTAGCGGATCCGCCAGTTCGCGCTTCGGCTCCTGACCGGCGCAGATAATCACCTGATCAACCGGCAATATCCGGAGCTCGCCGCCGATCGTGACATGTAATCCCTCATCGTCGATCTTCTGATAGCTGACTCCCGGGATCATGTTGACGCCGCGGGCCAGCAGCGTAGCCCGGTGGATCCAGCCGGTGGTCTTGCCTAACCCATCTCCGGGTTTGCCGGCCTTGCGCTGGAGCATCACAATGCGCCGCGGGCTTTTCTCCCGCTGCGGCCCTTCCGGACGCAGTCCGCCTGCGCTCTGCAAAGTCGTATCAATACCCCATTCCTCGCAGAACGCGTCGATGTTCTGGCTGGTGGCAACGCCAGGCTGGCTGAGGTACATCGCGGTATCAAAGCCGATCCCACCGCAGCCGATAATCGCGACGCTCTGACCCACCGGCGCCTTGTCGCGCAGCACGTCGAGGTAGCTCATCACCTTCGGATGGGTTATTCCGGCGATCTCCGGCATTCGCGGGGCGATCCCGGTGGCGAGGATCGTTTCGTCAAAGTCCAGCAAACGATCCGCCGTGACCTGCTGGCCCAGCTGCAGGTTAACGCCGTGCAGATCCAGCATGCGCCGGTAGTAGCGCAGCGTTTCGTAAAACTCCTCTTTGCCGGGGATCTGTTTGGCGATATTAAACTGCCCACCAATCTCCTGCTGGGCATCAAACAGGGTGACCGAGTGGCCGCGCGCGGCGGCATTTACGGCAAAGGCCAGGCCGGCAGGGCCTGCGCCCACAACGGCCAGGCGCTTTGGCCCGACAGCAGGCGTAACCGGCATCAGAGTTTCGTGGCAGGCCCGCGGATTGACCAGACAAGAGGTCACTTTACCGGCAAAGATCTGATCCAGGCAGGCCTGGTTACAGCCGATACAGGTATTGATCTCATCGGCGCGCCCGCTTTGAGCTTTGGAAAGGAACTCGCCGTCGGCCAGAAACGGCCGGGCCATTGACACCATATCGGCGTCGCCGCGGGCGAGGATCGCCTCCGCGACGTCAGGATCGTTGATACGGTTAGTGGTGACCAGGGGGATCGACACCGCACCTTTCAGTTTCCGGGTGACCCAGCTGAAGGCGCCGCGCGGTACCGGTGTCGCAATGGTCGGAATACGCGCTTCGTGCCAGCCGATACCGGTGTTGATGAGGGTCGCGCCTGCCGCCTCGATGGCCTGCGCCAGCTCAATCACTTCCGGCAGCGTACTGCCGTCGTTGACCAGGTCGAGCATCGACAGGCGGTAGATAATAATGAAATCGTGGCCAGCCCGTTCGCGTACCGCACGCACGACTTCTACGGCAAAGCGCATGCGCCGGGCGTAATCGCCGCCCCACTGGTCGTCACGCTGGTTGGTGCGCGCGGCGAGGAATTCGTTGATTAAATAGCCCTCTGACCCCATCACTTCGACGCCATCATAGCCGGCCTCCCGGGCCAGCTGCGCGCAGTGGGCAAAATCGGCGATCAGCTGCAGGATCTCATCATGGCTTAGCGCATGCGGGGTAAAGCGGTTAATCGGCGCCTGCAATGCCGACGGAGCTACCGGCCGCGGCTGATAGCTGTAGCGGCCGGTATGCAAAATTTGCAGGGCGATTTTTCCCCCTTCGCGATGAACCGCATCGGTAATATGCCGATGGTGCGCCAGATGCCGGGCATCATCGAGCACCGCGCCGCCGGCCATCGTGACGCCGGAATCCACTGGCGCAATCCCGCCGGTGACAATCAGCGCCACGCCGTGACGCGCGCGTTCGGCGTAAAAGGCCGCCAGCCGTTGCGCGCCGTCGGCATGTTCTTCCAACCCGGTGTGCATGGAACCCATCAGCACGCGGTTTTTCAACTGGGTGAACCCCAGGTCGAGCGGGGCGAATAACGACGGGTAGTGGCTCATAATGGCTTCCAGTCTCTTATATGTAACATTATTGTTATGTGGTCGGATGAGTTACTAATTTAGCCGTCGTCAGCGAAAAGTGAAAAAGGGCGTGCGGTGATTGTGATGGGATTCAAATAACGGTGACGGGAAGTTCCCCTCCTCGAAGGGAAGAGGGGATTTTGCACCTGGGACAGACGTTCCGTGGAGGGTCAGGGGGCCGGAACGACAGGTGGGCGCCGCTCAAGGCCTGGCGCCTGCCACATCGAGGTGGTCAGCCCGCTGTCGACCAGCCCGAGCTGGTCGGCATAGACCGATTGCCATTTCTCCATCATCCCCTGGTACAGTTCGCGGTGCGCCGGATTGGGGGTAAACACCCGATGCCAGCTCACCAGCTTCTCACCCGTGCTGGCCATATCGCTGTACAGGCCGGCGCCGGTTCCGGCGGCGATCGCGCAGCCCAGCGCCGTGGCTTCGCGCACAGCCGGGACCCGTACCGGCAAGCCGGTGACATCGCTGAGAATCTGGCTCCATAATGCTCCTTTCGAGCCGCCTCCGGCGAACACCAGGCTGTCGAACGTCACGCCGGAGAAGCGGGAGATTTGCGCCAGGTTACAGGCAGAGACAATCGCTGCGTTCTCCTCCAGGGCGCGGAACAGAGTGGCCTTGTTGCATTTTTCCGCATCGATGGAGAGGTTAATAAACGACGGCGCGGCGTGATACCACTGCTTAAAGTGCATGGCATCGGAGAAAATCGGCATCACGCCGTGGGAACCTGCCGGTACGCGGCTGGCCATCTCTTCGAGCAGAGCATACGCATCCACCCCCAGGCGTTCGGCAACCAGCTTCTCTTCGGCGCAAAAAGCATCGCGGAACCAGCGCATGGTCAGGCCGGTAAAGAAGCTGATCGACTCGGCCTGCGCCATGCCGGGTATGACGTGCGGGTTGATGCGGATATTCATCTGTGGATCGGTGCGGACCTCCGGCAGGTTCACCACCTGTTGCCAGAAGGTTCCCCCCAGCACCGCGCTTTGGCCGGCGCGTACCACCCCCAGACCCAGGCAGCCAAGCTGCACATCGCCGCCGCCCATGATCACCGGCGTGCCGGCACGGAGTCCGCACTGCTGCGCTGCCGTATCGGTCACCGCGCCGAGCGGAGTGCCGGTCTCTTTGACCGGCGAGAGCAGATCCGCACGCAGCCCGGCCATATCGAGCAGCGCCGGGCGCCAGTCGCGGCTGAACAGGTCGAGCATTCCGGTGGTACCGGCATTGGATGGGTCAACGGCCAGCTCGCCGGAGAGTTTTGCCGCCAGCCAGTCGCTAATCATCGTAATGGTGGCAGCCTGACGGTAAATATCCGGGCGATGGTGAGCCAGCCACAGCAGGCGCGGCATGGCGCTTAGTGCCAGCGTCTGGCCCGAGACATCATAGACTTCCGATTCAAACTGATAATCATGGATCTCTTTAAGCTCCGAGACTTCGCGGCTGGCGCGGGCATCGACGTTGGCGCAGGCCCAGATAGCCTCGCCGTTGCGGTCGTACAGGACGATGCCTTCACGCATGGAACAGCAGGCGACGGACTGAATATCGGCCGCCTGAAGGTGCGCGGCGGCCAGCGCCTGGCGGATACACTGGCAGGCCAGCAGCCAGTTGGTGGTGAGGTCAAACTCCATTGAGCCGGGAACATTTTCCACGCTCAGGTGCTTCCATTCCGCCTGACCGACCGCGACCTGGTGGCCGCTGAGATCGAAAATCACCGCCCGAATACTGCCGGTCCCGGCATCTAACGCTAACAGGTAACTCATGACATGCGCCTCGCGGTTGTTGCGCGGCGCAGGGCCATCAGGAGGCCAGCGTGAGCACCGCGCGTGCTGTTGTCTCTTCCGTTACCAGGCCATTGATGCGTTTGCCCGTCAGGGCGGCATAAATCGCCTGCGCTTTTTCCGTGCCACCGGCAACGCCGACGATGGTCGGCAGCTGCGCCAGCTCGTCGAGGGTGACGCCGAGTAATTCCCGGTGAATCTCCAGATCCTCAACCCGCCTGCCGTCGGCCTGCAGGAAATAACCTAAAATGTCGCCCACCGCGCCTTTACGCGCATACATCAACTGTTCGCCTTCACTGATATAGCCGGAGCGCAGGATGGTTGCGTCGCGGCGCTGGTCGATGGCGCCGATCCCCACGACCGCAGCATCCGCCGCGGTGGCCGCCAGAATCACATCCCGGACGCTCGACTCCCGACGCAGAATGTCAGCCACGTCGGCCGAAGAGACCCGCAGCGGCGCCGGAATGATGCTGACGCGACAGGCGGCGTCCAGCTGACCGATACCGGTCATATAGGGGCCCACGCCGCCGGAAAGCGTCACCAGCCGCACCTGCTGCGAACTGATAAATCCGCTCAGGTGCTGCAGACAGCTCATGGTAGCTTCACCAAACCCCACCGCCAGCAGCTGCCCAGGTTCCAGTACCCCCATCAGCGATTGCGCCGCGCCGATCCCCAGCCGCGTATTCATCGGTGGCGTATTGAGCGCCGGCAGCACGCGGGCAATCTTCAGGTCAAAACGCTGTTGCAGCTCGGTTTCCAGCGCCAGACACCCTTCATAGCGGGAGTTGATCTGCACGCGGATCACCCCGGACTGGCGGCCTTTCTCCAGCAGGCGGGAGATCTTTAACCGCGGCAGCCCCAGGCGCTCGCCGATATCGTTCTGCGTCAATCCGTCGTGGTAGTAACACCAGGCTACCCGCGCCACCAGCTCCTCTTCGGCTAGCGCCAGGCCCGCGTAGCGGCTCTCTTCCGTAATGCGTTTTTCGCTCATAAAGTGAACTCTTATAAAAATTTAGATCATATGTTCGTTATTGCGCGGTCGGAAAGTGTGAGCCGCCCGGCAAAACCGATCTTTCATTGTTTGCAGGTTTTTTCCAACGATCTAAAGCATGAAACTGTGATCTTTGCACGGTTGTAAATATAGTTCACCGTCTACGCTTTTGAACATTATTAAATTAAAAAATCATTTGTTCATACGAGGCGCGATGATGAAGCCACTGCTTGAAGCCCGTCAGATTCGCAAACAGTTCTCCGGCATCGCCGTATTAAAGGGCATTGATTTCACGCTCTTTTCCGGCCAGGTGCATGCGCTGATGGGCGGTAATGGCGCGGGAAAATCGACGCTGATGAAGATTATCGCCGGGGTGGAAACGCCCGACGAGGGTGAACTCATTCTTGGCGGCCGCGCTTTTGCGCGTCTCAACCCGGCGCTGGCTCATCAACTGGGCGTTTACCTTGTTCCCCAGGAACCGATGCTGTTTCCTAATCTGACGGTTCGGGAAAACATTCTTTTCCGCCTGCCCGGACGGCCCGATAACAACGGGCGGCTGCAGGAGACGCTGCGGCAGTTGAACTGCCAGCTCAATCTGGAGGCGGTGGCCGGGACGCTGGAAGTGGCGGATCAGCAAATGGTGGAGATCCTGCGCGGTCTGATGCGCGATGCGCAGATCCTGATCCTCGATGAACCCACCGCCTCGTTAACGCCCGGGGAGACGGATCGGTTGTTTCGTCAGATCCGCGCTCTGCAGGATCTCGGCGTCGGTATCGTGTTTATCTCGCACAAGCTGCCGGAGATCCGTCAGATCGCCAGCCATATCTCGGTCATGCGCGACGGCGCGGTGGTGCTGAACGGCGACACGGCGAGCTACAGCGACGCGCAGCTGATTGATGCAATGACCCCCGCCGCTCGCGGACACGATCTTAGCGATACCCAGAAGCTATGGCTGGCGCTGCCGGGGAATCGCCGCACCCAGCCGCAGGATTTCCCGGTGCTGCGGGTGGACGATCTGACCGGTGAAGGCTTTATCGATCTCAGTCTGGAGATCCATGCCGGGGAGATCGTTGGCCTCGCCGGGCTGGTGGGATCCGGGCGCACCGAATTTGCCGAGACGCTCTACGGCCTGCGCCCGTCGCGGGCCGGCCGGATATGGCTGGAAAACCGCGATATCAGTCGCGACAGCACGTGCGCGCGGCTCGCCAGCGGGCTGGTTTATCTGCCGGAAGATCGGCAGGTCTCCGGGCTGTTTCTCGATGCCCCGGTGCGCTGGAACACGGTGATGTTTAACCAGCCATCGTGGTGGCAGCAGCGCCAGCGCGAAGCGGCGGTGGTGGAGCGTTACCACCGGGCGCTGGGCATCAAACTCAATCACAGCGATCAGACCGTGCGCACGCTCTCCGGCGGCAATCAGCAAAAGGTGCTGCTGGCCCGCTGTCTGGAGGCCAATCCGCTGCTGCTGATTGTCGATGAACCGACGCGCGGCGTGGATGTTTCCGCCCGGGCCGATATCTATCAACTGCTGAAAAGCGTCGCCGCGCAAAACGTGGCGGTGCTGATGATATCAAGCGATCTGGATGAGTTTGTCGGGCTGGCCGACCGGGTGGTGGTTATGCACCAGGGCCGGCAGAGCGGGGAACTGCTGCGACAGGCGGTCACCGTCGATCGCATGATGACTCTGGCCTTTGGAGGGCAGTCATGAAAACGTTACTCCGAAACCGCGAGCTGAGCGCGTTGCTGGCGATTCTGGCGCTCTTTGCGCTGCTGATTGCGCTCAACCCGGCCTGGTTCAACCTGCAAATTCTGGCGATGATTTTTGCCAGTTCGCAAATCCTCTGTCTGCTGGCGCTGGGGGCGACGCTGGTCATGCTGACCCGCAATATTGACGTCTCCGTCGGCTCGACCGTCGGCCTGAGCGCGATTGCGGTCGGTGCCGCGCTCAACGGTGGCTATGGCCTGACGGCGGCGATTGTCTTTGCGCTGGCGATTGGCGCACTGGCGGGGGCCTTCAACGGCCTGCTGGTGGTTGGCCTGCGCATTCCGGCGATTGTCGCGACGCTCGGCACCCTGGGGTTGTATCGCGGAATGATGCTGCTGTGGACCGGAGGCAAGTGGATCGAGGGGCTGCCCGATAGTCTGAAGTCGCTCTCTGAACCGTTCTTTATCGGCGTATCGCCACTGGGTTGGCTGGTGCTGGCGCTGCTGCTGAGCGGGACCTGGCTGCTGGCACGCACCGCCTTTGGTCGCGATTTTTACGCCGTGGGCGATAACCTGGCCGCCGCGCGTCAGCTGGGCGTCGCGGTCAACCGCACGCGGATGCTGGCCTTTACGCTTAACGGCATGCTGGCGGCCTGCGCCGGGATCGTCTTTGCCGCGCAGATTGGCTTTGTCCCCAACCAGACCGGTAGCGGACTGGAGATGAAAGCGATCGCCGCCTGCGTGCTGGGCGGGATCTCGCTGCTCGGCGGGACCGGAACCCTCGTCGGCGCTTTTCTCGGCGCCTTTTTCCTCACTCAAATCGATACTGTACTGGTGCTGCTGCGGCTGCCGGCATGGTGGAACGACTTTATCGCCGGCCTCGTTCTGCTGGGCGTACTGGTGCTCGACGGACGGCTGTGCCAGGCGCTGGCGCGGCATCAGCGGGCGCTGAAGTACAGCCGTTTTCAGCCCGGCAACAAAGGGGGAAAGCACGTCACCCCGTTCGAAAAACGTAAAAACAAAGAGGTGGCGTAGATGAAACTTAACTGGGAAAGCGCGCTGCTGGCATTACTGGTGCTGGAGATTCTGCTGTTTGGGGCGATCAATCCGCGCATGCTGGATATCAACATGCTGCTGTTTAGTACCAGCGACTTTATCTGTATTGGTATTGTCGCACTGCCGCTGACCCTGGTGATCATCAGCGGCGGTATTGATATTTCCCTCGGCTCCACCATTGGCCTGTGCGCCATCGCGCTGGGGGTAATGATGCAGGCGGGCTGGCCGCTGGGGCTGGCGATTCCGCTCACCCTTGCTATTGGGCTGCTGTGCGGCCTGGTGAATGCTGCGCTGATTCACTACACCGGCATCAGTCCGCTGGTGATTACGCTCGGCACGCTGTATCTCTACGGCGGCGGGGCGCTGCTGCTTTCGGGAATGGCCGGGGCGACGGGCTATGAAGGGATTGGCGGCTTTCCCGATAGCTTTACTGCTTTTGCCAACCTGACGCTATTTGGCCTACCGCTGCCGCTGGTGATGTTTGCCATCATCACCTTTTTTTTCTGGCTGTTGACCCATCGCGGGCGGTTTGGCCGCCACCTCTTTTTACTTGGACAAAATCCCAGAGCAGCACGCTATGCCGCGCTGTCGGTCAACGGTATGCCCTACGTGCTGTATGGCCTGGTGGGCGTGGCGTCGGCAATCGCCGCGTTGATTCTGGTCTCCTATTTCGGTTCGGCGCGTTCGGATTTAGGCCGCGATCTGCTGATGCCGGCGCTGACCGCTGCCGTGCTCGGCGGAGCGAATATTTATGGCGGGTCGGGTTCGATACTCGGTACGGCGCTGGCGGCACTGCTGGTGGGGTACCTGCAACAGGGTTTACAGATGGTCGGCATCCCCAACCAGGTGTCGAGCGCGCTGTCAGGGGCGCTGTTGGTTGTGGTGGTGATGGGGCGTTCGCTGAGCCTGCACCGCGAATGGGTGCGGATGACCTGGCGGCGTCTTCTCTCGCGTAAAACAATCGGAGCATAACAAGATGAAAGCAAAACATATCCTGCAAATCAGTGCCCTGGCGCTGGCCATGAGTGTCGCGGTGGCTCAGGCGGCTGACCGCATCGCTTTTATTCCTAAGCTGGTCGGCGTGGGCTTCTTTACCAGCGGCGGCAACGGCGCGAAAGAGGCCGGCAAAGCGTTGGCGGTGGACGTGACCTACGACGGTCCGACCGAACCCAGCGTGTCCGGCCAGGTGCAGCTAATCAACAACTTCGTCAATCAGGGCTACAACGCGATTATCGTCTCGGCGGTGTCGCCGGATGGCCTGTGTCCGGCGCTGAAGCGGGCGATGCAGCGCGGCGTGAAGGTTCTGACCTGGGACTCCGATACCAAACCCGAGTGCCGCAGCATCTACATCAACCAGGGGACTCCGCAGCAGCTCGGCGGCCTGCTGGTTGAGATGGCGGAAAAACAGGTGACGAAGCCCGCCGCTAAAGTGGCATTTTTCTACTCCAGCCCGACGGTGACCGACCAGAACCAGTGGGTGAAAGAGGCGAAAGCCAAAATCGAAAAAGAGCATCCGCAGTGGGAGGTGGTGACCACCCAGTTCGGCTATAACGACGCCACTAAATCGCTGCAAACCGCCGAGGGGATCTTAAAAGCGTATCCGGATCTCGACGCCATTATCGCCCCTGACGCCAACGCGCTGCCGGCCGCCGCGCAGGCGGCAGAGAACCTCAAGCGCCAGGGCGTGGCGATTGTCGGCTTCAGCACGCCGAATGTGATGCGCCCCTACGTCGAGCGCGGCACGGTAAAAGCCTTCGGCCTGTGGGATGTGGTACAGCAGGGAAAAATTGCGGTGAACGTCGCCGATCGGCTGCTGAAAAAAGGCGATCTTAACGTTGGTGATAGCGTGGACATCAAAGATATCGGCACGCTGAAGGTCGAGCCAAACAGCGTGCAGGGCTACCAGTATGAAGCGAAAGGCAACGGTATCGTACTGCTGCCGGAGCGCGTGGTGTTCACCAAAGAGAACATCAATAACTACGACTTCTGATGGAGGACGAGATGGCAGATTTAGACGATATCAAAGAGGGAAAAGACTTCGGCTTTGACCGGCCGCAGAAGAATACGCTCTATACGTTGAAAGGCTGTGGTTCACTGGAGTGGGGGATGCAGTCCCGGCTGGCGCGTATCTTTAATCCGCAGAGCAACCGCACGGTCATGCTGGCTTTCGATCATGGCTACTTCCAGGGGCCGACCACCGGGCTTGAACGTATCGATCTCTCTATTGCTCCGCTGTTTGAGGAGACCGACGTGCTGATGTGTACCCGCGGCGTGCTACGCAGCCAGGTGCCGGCGGCGACCAACAAACCGGTGGTGCTGCGCGCCTCCGGCGGTAATTCTATTCTTAGCGAGCTCTCCAACGAGTGCGTTGCCGTGGCGATGGAGGATGCTCTGCGCCTCAACGTCTGCGCGGTGGCGGCGCAGGTCTATATCGGCAGCGAGTACGAACACCAGTCGATCAATAACATCATTAAGCTGGTGGATGCGGGCAACCGCTACGGTATGCCGGTGCTGGCGGTGACCGGCGTGGGGAAAGAGATGACCCGCGACGCCCGCTACTTCTCGCTTGCCAGCCGCATTGCTGCTGAGATGGGGGCGCAGTTTGTCAAAACCTATTTTGTCGACGAGGGGTTTGAAAAAGTCACCGCCAGCTGCCCGGTGCCGATTGTGATCGCTGGAGGCAAAAAACTGCCGGAACATGAAGCGCTGGAGATGTGCTGGCGGGCGCTTGACCAGGGGGCATCCGGCGTCGATATGGGGCGCAATATCTTCCAGTCCAGCGCGCCGCGGGCAATGTTAAAGGCGGTGAAAAAAGTGGTCCATGAGAATATGAGCGCCCGCGAGGCGTATCAGTTCTGGCAGGAAGAGAAACAGGGAGAGCAAAAATGAACGTGACGCTGGTGGAGATTAATATCAGGCCAGAGCGGGTGGCGGAGTTTCTTGACGTCTTTCGGGCTAACCATGAAGGGGCGCTGAAAGAGCCGGGCAACCTGCGATTTGACGTGCTGCAGGACCCGGAGGTGAAGACCCGTTTTTTTATCTATGAAGCCTATAAAGATGATGAGGCGGTGCTGGCGCATAAGAAAACCCCGCACTACCTGACCTGCGTGGAAAAGCTCGACGAGATGATGTCGGAACCGCGTAAGAAACGCAGTTTCGTGGGGTTGCTGCCGGAGGTGTAGACATTACCGTGCCTACGAGTCAAATCCCGTAGGCCCGGTAAGCGTAGCGCCACCGGGCATTAATGGACTACGGTTTCCTGAAAAAATCGTTATACAACATATACAAATGCGCGGCGCTCCAGGAGAAGTTGGGCGCGCCTTGCTGGGCGCCGGTCAGCGGGTTGTAGTTCTCCTGAATCGGGCCGTCGGAGGTGAGTCCTTTGGCGTGCTTAAAGAAGGTATCCGCCAGCTTGAGTGCTTCTTCACGATGACCGTAGCGTGCCATGCCTTTGAGGCCAAACCAGAACTGATCCACCCACACGCGGCCGCGCCAGTAAATATCCGGGCCAAATGCCGGGTTGGTTAATGCGGCGGTACCCAGCGGTACGAAGGTATTGAACTCTTTGGCATCGAGCATCACGCTGATCACCCCATCGGCGTGCTGCTGGGTTGCCGCGCCGTTAAACAGCGGCGACCAGCCTTCCGGGCCTTTGCCGCGTTCGACAATCGGCTTCCCGGCGCAGCCGTTGGCCAGCGGCTTTTCTTCGATCCGAATGTCGTAATAGAACGAGGTCTGCGGGTCGAACATACAGGTGTTGATATAGTCCGCCAGCTTCTGTGCCAGCGCCCGGTAGCGTTTCGCCTCATCGGGTTTACCTAGAAGGGTCGCCATCTCCGCCAGATAGTGGTTGTCGCTGTACATATAGCTGGCCTGATCAACCGACTCCTGTAACAGTGAATAGCCCAGCAGATGTCCTTGTTTATCGCGGTTTTCGGCAAAGTTGACCGTCCAGTCACTGCGCTTGCCGCCGTTGGCCACATACTTATCCAGCTGATCTTTATCGATAAAGCCGAACACCGCCGCATCATCGCGCCCTGACTCCCAGGACGCGGCGACCTGCGCCGGGATCTCCAGGCTGTCATAATCCCCCTTGCGGGTGACGGCTTCATAGGTTTTCAGGCCAGAAAGTGTCTCCTCGTTGTCGCCTTTTTTGAGCGTAAACAGCATCGCGCCGTTGGCGGTATTATGGGCTTTATCGCGAGTGGCACCGTACTCTGGCACGCCGTTGCCGTTATGATCGCGATTGCGTAGCCACCAGTCGTGATAGGCCACCAGCTTCGGATACATCTCCTGTAGCCACGCTTTATCTTTGGTGACGCGATAGACCTCCATCACCGACCAGGCGGCCAGGCTTGGCTTGGTATTGCGCTCATTCCAGTTAGTACCATCGCCGCCGCGCTCTGGGCTCAGGTTCCAGGCGATGAGGTCCGGGACGAAGCCGACGTCCTGCGGGCGTACCTTGTCGTTGGCCTGAATCTGCCAGGAGAAGACCGCGCGAATATTCTCTTTGGCGATCTCGGGGTTAAAGTGCGCCATGGCGTAAGCCTGTTTCCAGGTATCCCAGGGCCAGGTCTGATTGCCGGAGAACCAGCGCCCGGTGACCGACGGAGTGACAGTATTGTGCTGCACTGCGCCGCCCGGCGCGCGCCAGTTACCGTTAAGCGTTTCGATAGCCTTAACCGCCACCCGGGTCTGTTCGGCGGTCGCATCCGGGTTAGTCAGCCCTTTTTGCAGATAGCCGTCCCAGCGCTGCTGCGACGCGTTCAGGTAGAACGCCGGGCGAGCGAGGATATCGCGGATCTGTGCTTTCTCCGTTCGCACCTGCTCCGCGGTCAGCAGATGTGAATAGGTTGTGTAAATCGTCGTGGAGCCGCTGATTTTGGCCGTGCTGGTAAAGCGGTGGCCGTCGATTTTGGTCTCGGCCGGCAGGGACTTATGGATCTGATACTGCGACTCACCGGAGGTCATCAGGTCAGAAGCGGCGCGTACCTTGCCGAAGCTCACCGTCAGTCCGTCGTGGGTTGCCGTCAGGCGGCGCTGATAATCCGGGAATGCGCCGTCGATGGTCTTATCCGAGAGTGGTTTTCCCTCTTTGGCTTCCAGTTTTTCCAGCAGCGCGCCGTCCCATACCAGGGTGAGCGGCGTATTGCTGGTGATTTTGGTCTCCAGCAGCGAGGTGTGCGGGCTGGCAAAGCGCAGGGTCATGACTACGCGTACGCCGGGGGCGGTTAGCGTCTGTACCAGCGCGCCGGGCAGACTCCAGGCCTGAAGGGTGAAGGCCACTTTTTGACCGTTCTGATAGACCGTCAGTCGGTCGAAGCTGGTGGCCATAAAGTTGATGTACTCTTCCGTCAGCAGCGCCGGGCCGGGGAAGCCGCCCATGGTTGCCGGGCCATCCGGAAGCAGATGTCCGTGCCACGCACCGAGATCGAAAAACGGGTTAAAACGCTGGTGGTCATCGTGGTCAAAATCATGCATGTACTGTGGCGAACCGGTCCGGTTGATGACGTTTTTAAACGCATCGGCGGTGACCGCGTGGGCGGAAAAACTCAGTAGCAGCGCACAGGCCAGCGGCGTGAAACGGGTGGTGATATTCATGGTATTTATATCCCTTCTTACCAGTAGAAATATTGCATCAGGAAGACCTGATCGGCCGGATCGCCAGAAGCATTTTTCATATAAAAACGGCTGTCGGCGGCGGTAGCAAAGCGGCCGCCGCCATATTCGTACCAGATACCGAATTGCATAAACGAGGTGGTCTCTTCGGCGGCACGATCCGGGCGGTGTCTGGCGTAGCTGTATGCGGTTGAAAGGTAAAAGCCTTTTAATGCTTCATACATTGCGCTGGCCATAAACCCGGTTTCGCTTCCGGGGACGTTCAGGCCTTTAGCGCGGCCGGTATGGTGCCAGGCGCGGGCGGCGAGGTTGGGTGAGAGAATACCGGTTAAAAATAGCTGCCCGGTGCCGTCGGTCACTTCCAGGCCGTTCATCCAGGTGACCTCTTTGGTCAGGTCGTACTGGATATAGCCGTTGACCATTGCCGGATAGGTATATTTATCGTCGTAGCGGTCATATTTGCCAAAGTGCAGCCAGGCTTTGCTCTCGTCATGATGTCCGGCCGGCGTAGCGGTGATGCTGTAGCGCAATTCTCCGGCCAGGTTTTGCACCTTGAGGGCGTACATGATGTCGCGGGTATTGGGGATAACGTACCCCAGGTCCGGCGTAAAATCGGCCCACCACTGCAGGTCATCCAGCGACGAGTCCTGGCGCAGGCTGAGCATGATTTCGGTGCAATCATCAGTTTTATAGCCGCCATAAAACCGGTTTATCCCGCCTTCAAACCCGCCCCAGCTGTGGCCGGGCTCCCAGGCGTTGCCCTGGCTGTCCGCCTGTACCGTCCAGCCTTCGCCGTAAATTAAACCGAACCAGTGGTCGTGCTTTATTTCCAGCCCCCCTTCAATATAGGTCCCGTCGCTATACTTATGTTTATTTTCACCTTCTAAATCCATATATCCGCCGAGACCCATCTCGCCATAAAAACGGAATGACGGAGAGGTCATTTCTGGCGTTTTTGTATCATCATGCTCCGCCGGATGGGCGATTTCAGCGGCAATAGCCGGGCAGCAAAAAGCGAGGGCAGCGAGTGCCCCGTACAGCGAATTATTATTTTTCATAACGTTTTCAGATGTATTGTTGTTTATATTTTTAGAATGATTTTTAGGTGTCTTAAGAAATATTTGAGGCTGGCGCAGCTTCCGTTTCCCGCTCTTTCTGGGTTAATCCTTTGACGTATTTGCTGTATTTCCACCATGCAAATCCAAGGAAAATGACGATTCCGCCGACGTTATAGAAAATAATCGTCATGATATTGCCGCCGGTCGGGAAGGTAGAGGCGATAAAGCCGATAGTGAAAATAACAATCAGCATTGAGACGACAACGATACCGGTCGTTCGTGAGCCCATTTTGAAATCGCGCGGCAGGTGATCCAGTTTACGGCGCAGGTTAAGGTACGCCAGCATAATAAACAGCGGTGGCAGCATGGAGGCGGCAGCGGTCATATTAATGATGGTATTCATTAATTCCTGAACGGTGTTGGAACCCAGCATCGGAATAATCATTAACGGGATGACGATCAGGAACTGAATCCATGCTGCGCGAGCCGGTACGCCATTTTTGTTCAGCTCAACGGTCTTCTTGCCGAAAATGCCTTCGGGGATTTCGGAGAAGAAGATCTTCACCGGCGTCGCGGTCCACATCAGCAGCGAGCCGAACATGGCGGTAAAGGAGACGAGGCCGACGAAGCGGTTCATCATGATTTCAGGCAGGCCAAAGTACGCTGCCAGGCCGTGGAACACCTGCACTGAACCGCCGGTAAATTTCAGCTCTTTGCTGCTGACGAAAACGTTAATCAGTACTGAAGAGACAGAATACAGTACGCCAATCACAATCCCGGCAAGGATTATCACTTTGACAAAGGATTTCGAACCGCCTTTGACGTCATTTACGTAGACCGCAACGGACTCTGCCCCGCCGGCCGCCATAAAGATCCAGGTGGTTATCCCAAGGAACGCCCAGTTAAAATTCGGGATCATCGCTTCGACGGTAATCGGGTCCGCCGGCTGTACGCCGCCGACCAGCGCGGTTCCCGCCAGTAAAATATAGGAGAGCGTCAGCAGCAGCATCAATGATGAGGTTACGGAAGTTATCGGCCCCAGCATTTTCGCGCCGTTGGTAGAAACCCATGTGGAGAAGGCGAACAGCGCCATGCTTAGCACCGTTGTTGCCACAGGGGTCAGAATGTACTCGTAGCCTAAAAAGGCGTACGAGGCGTAGGCAATAACGCGTGGCAGCAGGGAAGTAAAAAAGAACAGGTTCACGAACCAGTAGGTATAGGCGGTAATAAACGCCCAACGGCCGCCCAGCGAGCTTTTGACCCAAGCATAGACCCCCGCTTCAGAGGTTTTATTCAGCGACACGAATTCCGCAATGATCAGGCAAAACGGGATGAAGTAGAACAAGGTGGCGAGGAAAAACATCGGCGCCGATGCCAGTCCTAATTCGATATTGTTATTGATAACGTTATTAAAACTGTAAACGGCGGCGAAGGTCAGCGACAGCAGGCCGAACTTACCGATGGTATTACGTTTGGTATCAGACATAACACATCTCCACACATTGTCCTTCAGAGGATGCCGAAGGGGGTTGTGTTGTTTGTAAGACAGAGGTAGTTAAGTAGTGAAGTTAATTTTAGTAAAAGTTTTAGTAAATAACAGAAATAAAACCCGGTTGCTTTAACTCGATCACGAAAAAGCTGAGCGTTACGTAATGACAGGTAGAAAAAATCCCGCCAGCGGGACAAGCGCTGGCGGGAGAACGCGACACGTTATCTGGAGATACCCGGTGCCGTCGCAGCCGACGCTTTCTGGCGCTGCTGCTGTTTTTTCTCAAAGCGGGTGATCCACCACCAGGCAAGGCCTGAGAAGACGGCGGTCATAAAGACGTTGATAAAGAAGGCGTTAACCAGGTCGACACCCGCCGGGAAGGCGGAAGCCGTCATGCTGACCACAAAGATAACAATCAGCATAGAGACGATGCCCATGCCGACCTTGCGCGAGCCCATGCGGAAGTCGCGCGGGGTATCATCGTGTTTCCAGCGTAGAACAAAGTAGGCCACCATAATAAACAGCGGCGGCAGCATTGCAGTGCCGGCGGTCAGATTAATGGCCGTATTCATCATCTGCTGCACGCTGGCGGAGCCGAAGCCGTTAACGATAAGCATCAGGAAGACGAACAGGAACTGCCACCATGCGGCGCGTACCGGTACGCCATGCGCATTCAGTTCGGTGGTTTTCTCGCCGTAGATGCCGGCCGGAATTTCAGAGAAGTGGATTTTTACCGGTGCCGCGGTCCACATCATCATGCTACCGAAGATGGCGATAAACAAAATAACCCCGACAAAGCGGCCCATCAGCAGCTCAGGAATATGGAAGTAAGCTCCCAGTCCGGTAAAGATTTCCACCATCCCACCGGCGTAGGTCAAATCTTCACGTGCGACGAACACGTTGACCAGCAGCGAGCCCAGCGCATACATGCCGCCAATCAATACGCCAGCGGAGATAATGACTTTGATAAACGATTTCTGGCCGCCCTTGGTATCGTTCAGATAGGCTGCCACGGTTTCTGCGCCGCCTGCGGCCTGGAAAATCCAGCACATGATGCCCAGCGTGGCCCAGTTGATGGTCGGCTCCATGGCGGAGAGCGTAATCGGCTGTGCCGGGACGTGGCCAGAACTTAATGCGGTAAAGGCGCCGACGACGTAGATAGCAAACAGCGCGAAGACGCCGTAGGCCACGCACTCGGAAATTCTCCCCAGCCACGTCGCCCCTTTAGTCGAGATGTGGGTTGCCATGGCGAACAGCACGATGGAGATCATTGAGGTGACCATCGGGGAGAAGGGAATGGCGTACCCCATCACGGCGTATGAGGCATAGGCCACGACGTTGGGCAGTAGCGAAATGAAAAAGAACAGGTTCACGAACCAGTACAGGAACGAGCCGAGATAGGCCGCCCGTGACCCTAACGGCTGTTTCAGCCAGGCATACATGCCCGATTCGGAATGCTTATTGGCCGAGACAAATTCGGCGATGATAAAGACAAAGGGGATGAAATAGACCACCGTGGCAAACAGGAAGATCGGGGCGGAACTCAACCCTAGCTCAATGTTGTTATTGATGATGTTCCGCACGTTAAACACGGCGGTGAAGGCCATCGACAGCAGGGCGAATTTGCCTATTTTGGCGCGAACTGATTCGGACATAAGTCCTCCGGGAAATCATGTAGCCCGTATTCTGGGCTGGAAACGGTCAGGTCAGCGGGTATCCCGCTGACCTTGGGTATTGCTGAGGACTGCACTACTTATTCAGGAAATAGCCGTCTTCAATCGTTACTTTGAGCACCACTTTTTTGACCGGCGTTTCGCTGATAAAACGGTAGGCCTCATCGTTATCACAAATCACCATCTGTCCTTCATGCACCTGGACGGTCTCACCGAGGCCTTTCAGGTATTCGCGATCCGTCTCATCCCGGTAGCAGGCTACGGTTTGCAGCTGTGCTTTCGCGGCAAACTCGATCTTTTGCTGTCCCTGCAGGTAGTAATGCACCTCGAAGTAGCGGCGATGGCCGGCAAACAGCGCATCGGTGGTGCTGTCATTTTCCACGCGATAGGAGAGTGAGTCCCCGATCGAATGGGCCACGCCAGGGCGAATGTTTTCGATGTTATTAATGGCTTCCACGCAGCGCTGCCATTTACGTCCGCTGTGATAGATCTGCTTAAATTGTTCTAAATTATCAAGAATTCTCATTTTTCAGCCTCGCTGTGTGAAACGGGGGAAAAGAAACCGGCACCGAAGTCATGGTTCGCCAGCACCTGCGAGGAGCCGCATCCGCCTTCCAGCGGCAGCAGCGTAAAGCCATAGTTGAAGGGGGTGAGCCAGACGCGCCAGCTATCCAGAACTTCGCTGCCCCAGGAGTTGGAGCCAAGGCCGAGCAACCGGGCGTCGATGTTCAGCGTGATGTCGTCGCTGCGCTGGAGTTCGTTGCAGTGCTGGGCTGCGTGCAGATTTTCTGCCGTGTAGTGCCAGGCGCTGACGTTCAACGGCGCACGCGGAACCACCAGCAAACCGCTGCCGTGGCGGTTGGTAAATGACGCCCAGCGTACGTGCTGACGGTTGCCGTTATTCTGTGGGAACGGGTAGTTCTCAAACATGTCGTCAACGCTGGTACGCCAGACATCGATAATATTGCTCTGCTGGCTATCGGCGTAGTTCTCTCCTGGCCCGCGACCGTAATAATTGACCTGCTCAAACTGACCGTTAATCCCCATCATAAAGCCGATGCACGGAACGATATGCGGGTAGTCGCCGTAGCGCTCGCCTTGCAGTTCAACGTTGATATGGCCCTGTGGCGTGATCTGCCAGCGATAGGTACAGCGCATCCCGAAATCAAAAACCGGCGGCGCGATAATCGTCCGCGTAGTGACGATAACGGTCTCGCCCTGCTGTTCAACGCTGAACTCCCGCAGATGCTCCTGCATGATGTGCAGATGGTTCGGCTGCCACAGCCCCTCATATTCCTGTTTATGGTTATCAATCATCGGTTTGAAGAAGTTAATCTTCGGCTCACGGGTCACCTGCTCGCAGCCATTAATCAGCCAGCGGGTCAGTTTGCCGCTGAGTTTAGAGAATTCGACGCGGAAATTATGCCCGGTCAGGGTGTAGCTCAGACGTTCGTCAGCAATCTGCAGCGGCGTTGCGCTGGCATTGGCGAGCGTCGTTTTTGCCGCTGTCTGCGCCTTTAGCGGGAACTGATACACGGCAATATCGTGGTTGGCTTCGCTATACAAGGTCCGGGAATCTTTGGTGACGATGACGTTGACGAATGTTTCACGCGCATCCAGTTCGGGCAGCGCAATCGTGATATCACGACCGCTGTTCGGCGGCAGATCGCGAACTTTTATCGTCTGAGTCGACAGCGTTTCCCCTTCGGCGCGCACTTCAATGCGCAGGGTGTAATCGTCGAGGGTGGAGAACCACAGTTTGTTCTCGATGCGCAGTTCGCCGCGATGGATATCCGTCGCCTGCACCTTGACCGGCGCAATAACCTGCTTGTACTCCCTTAAACCCGGTCCAGGGGTTTGATCGGAGAAGATCAGGCCGTCGAGGCAGAAGTTATAGTTGTTCGGGTAGTCGCCATAGTCGCCGCCGAATTTGTACCATACTGCACCGTTCTCATCGGTGGCCTGAATACCGTGATCGCACCACTCCCACACGTAGTGGCCCTGAATGCTGTCGTGCTGGTAAAAAACGTTCTGGTATTCGGTCAGCCCGCCCGGGCCGTTACCCATGGCGTGGGCATATTCGCAGATAATGCGCGGCTTCTCGTGCGGGTGCTCGCCGAACTCATTCATCAGCGGTACGCGGGTATACATGGTCGAGATGATATCGACGACTTCGGCGTCGCGGTCCTCTTCGTAGTGCACCAGGCGGGTATCATCCAGCGCTTTGGTGGCGTGATACATCGCGCGAATGTTACAGCCGTAGCCGGATTCATTCCCCAGAGACCAGATGATGATTGACGGGTGGTTTTTCTGCGCGTGTACGTGCCGCACGATGCGCTCAACGTATACGTGCTCCCAGCCTGGGTCATCGGTAATGCGGCTCAGGTTGCCGACGTTGGCGAAACCATGGGACTCCACGTCGGTTTCCGCCATCACAAACAGGCCGTAAATATCGCACAGCTCATAAAAGCGCGGATCGTTTGGATAGTGGGCGGTGCGCACCGAGTTGATATTGTGCTGCTTCATTAACAGCAGATCTTTTTCGACGCGATCCATCCCGACGGCGCGGCCTTTCAGATGGTCGTTGTCGTGACGGTTGACGCCATGGAGCATCACGTAATGGTTGTTGATGTAGAACAGGCCATTGCGCACCTTAATGTCGCGAAAACCGACGCGCTGCGGGATGATTTCGAGCACTTCACCGGCGGCGTTTTTCACCGTCATCACCAGATGATAGAGCCAGGGATTCTCCGCCGACCACTGCTGCGGGGCGGTGACATCAATGGTGAAACCGCTCTCCAGCGATTGCCCGACCGTCAGGCGACCGGTGGTACCCTGATACAGCGCGCTGTCGCCATCAAACAGAGTATATTCCACGCTGACATCGGCAGGCTGGCCGCTCAGATTTTCCAGCACCAGCTGGCAGGAGAGGGTGGCGTCGCGGTAATCGTCATTAAAATCAGTACGTACGGTAAAGTCCTGCACGTGAAGTGGATTTTTACCCACCAGGTAGACATCGCGGAAGATCCCCGCCATCCACCACATATCCTGGTCTTCAATATAGGTGGAGTCTGCCCACTGCATTACCCGCACGCACAGCAGGTTATCACCGGTTTTCACCGCCGCGCTGATATCAAACTCGGCGGTCAGACGACTGCCTTTGCTGAAGCCAATATACTGGCCGTTGACGTAGACTTCGAAGTAGGTCTCGACGCCGTCGAACTTAATCAGGGTCTGCTTACCCTTCCAGCCGTCGCCGAGGGTGAAGATGCGCTGATAGGCGCCGGTTGGGTTGTCAGTTGGTACGTACGGCACGTCAATCGGGAAGGGAAAACCTTCATCGGTATACTGAAGCTGCCCGTGGCCTTCCATCTGCCACATTCCCGGCACGGTGATCGGACCCCAGCCCGCGATATATTCGCGGGTGAACGCCTCCGGAACCAGCAGCGGGTGCGTGAAGAAGCGGAAGTTCCATTGCCCGCTAAGCGATAAAAAGCGGCTGCTGGTTTCACGGACAAAGGTGCGCGCCTGCGCCAGCGTATCGTAAGAGAAGAAATACGCTCGCGGCGGCAGCCTGTTTTCATGAGTCAGTTGAAGATTTTCCCAGCGATTCATATCGCCTCCCTGTACGGATCTGATGTAATACGTCTATTTTAGTAAAACTTTTACTAAATAAAATGGGCGGGGATGATTTACTTTAACTCGATCACAAAATGAGCGTTGTCAGAGGGGGGCGAACGTGCAAATCAGAAAATACCGGGGAGCGGAATTTTACCGCATTTACGCCGGGATGGACGTAGAGGAAGTCTCCCCGGCCGGCCTGGTGCCGCCGGGGAAGTTTCGCGCGAAGAGGGTGTTATCGGGTGGTGCCGCGCAGCTTCAGGACGCTGGGGACAAAGACGTTCAGCGGTAACGCCCGGCCATCGCGGGCTTTTTCGTACAGCAGGTTCACCCCCTGGCTTCCCATCATTTCTGAGTGGATGCGCACGGTCGACAGTGGCGGGAAGGTGAAACGCGCGGTCGGAATATCATTCACGCTGATTAACGAGATATCTTCAGGTATCGACAGGCCGCGTTCGTGAATGGCGCGCAGGACGCCGATGGCAATCGAGTCCGAGGCGACAAATAGCGCCATCGGGTAGTCTTCCTGAGCCAGCATTGTTTTCGCCAGCTCATAGCCCGACGAGCTGGAGAAACCGCCGCGCCAGATATCACCCTGTGAGACCACGCCTTTTAGCTGTCCGTACTCAACGAATGCCATTTCGCGGATATCGGCTTTGCCGGGTTCATCCTGGCCACCGATAAAGCCAATGCGTGAAGCCCCCTGGGCGATAAAGAAGTCGATCACCTCTTTGGCGATGCGCACCAGATCGATATCCACCGCATCGTAACTGCTGTCTGGCTCATGAAAATCGATAAAGCAGATATTGTCGGTCAGCGCGGTGGCGGCTTCGCGAATGGCGCGGGAAGGCTTGCCGACGATCAGTACGCCGGTGGCTTTTTTCAGTTCGGGTAGCGCGCTGTTGAGGTAGCAGTTGGTCAGCTCGATCCCCAGTTTTTCGCACTGGGTTTCAATCCCGTGGCGGATTGCCAGATAGTAAGGATCGTTAATCTCCAGATCCTGCTGGTAGCTGTAGAGCGCCAGAATATGGTGATGGCCCACGGCATGAACCTGCGCCTTACGCGAACTGCTGCTTTTATATTCCAGCTTCTCCGCAATCTCCAGGATACGGTGCTTGGTCTCTTCTTTCACGTTCAGGGTCGGATCGTCGTTTAATACCCGTGAAACCGTCGCCAGTGAGACACCCGCTTCGGTTGCGATATCTTTGAGTGTTGCCATCTTATTCCTTATCTGACGTTGCCCCATCTGCGCCCGCCCATTGTAAAGCAAGCTTGGGTTCCTGCATCTGTTTTCAGTAAATATTGCTGGTTTTATTCGCAGCGAACGGGGTCTTTTTTCCGCCATAAAGAGTGACGGAAGTAACATTCCTGTCAGCGGGATGCTGAACAAATAATTAAACTTGCTATATTTTACTAAAATTTTACTGGAGGTAAACGATGGATACTGTTGCTTACGATGATTTTGCCAGACTGGAAATGCGTACCGGGAAGATTGTTGAGGTTAAACGGCATGAGAATGCCGATAAGCTGTATATCGCGAAGATTGATATTTGTGAGCGTATCTTGCAAACGGTGACAAGCCTGGTGCCTTACTACAGCGAACAGGAGCTGTTGGGAAAAACGGTGGTGGTGCTGTGCAATCTGGCGAAGGCCAAAATGCGGGGTGAAACGTCGGAGTGCATGCTGCTGTGCGCAGAGACTGAGGATGGCAGCGAAAGCGTGCTGCTGACGCCGGAGCGTCTGATGCCACCTGGCGTACGGGTGGTTTAAGCTTCGTTTCTCTGCGTTAGGACATCGGCGATACCGCAGGAAAAGCGCCTCTCCCCGATGGGGAGAGGACAGCGAAGAGTAGAGAGCATCAGGCCTCTTCTACGGCAACCCGCAGTGCAGCCAGTGCCTGACGCGCCGCGCTGAGCACCAGTTCGCACTGCTCAATCGTCAGCGTCAGCGGCGGTTCGATGCGAATGGTTTTGGCATTATTTAACGTTCCGGCCACCAGAACCCGCTGGCGGAACATCTCGCTGGCGAAGTTATAGCCGATCTCGTTATCCACGAACTCAATCGCCATCAGCATCCCTTTACCGCGAACTTCATTTACCAGATCCGGATACTCACGGGACAGTTGATGGAAGCCGTTTAACAGCAGCTCACCTTTCTGTTCCGCCTGGGCCGGCAGATTCTGCGTCAGCAGGACGTTGATCGTGGCCAGCGCTGCGGCACAGGCCAGCGGATTACCGCCGAAGGTGGTGGTGTGCAGGAACGGGTTGTCGAACAGCACCGAGAACACCTCTTCGGTGGCAATCGTCGCCCCAATTGGCATAACGCCGCCGCCGAGCGCTTTGGCAAGACACAGAATGTCCGGCTGAACGTTTTCGTGCTCGCAGGCAAACATTTTGCCGGTACGCCCCATGCCGGTTTGCACTTCGTCGAGGATCAGCAGCGCGCCAAATTCATCGCACAGCTTACGCACCGCGGGCAGGTAGCCCTGCGGCGGCAGAATCACGCCCCCTTCGCCCTGTATTGGCTCAAGGATCACCGCCGCGACATCATCACCGGTTTTTTTACACTCGCTCAGCAGCGTACGCATCGCGTTGATATCGCCAAACGGCACGTGACGGAACCCTGGAAGTAGCGGCATAAAAGGCTTACGGAATGTCGATTTCGCGGTGGCCGATAGCGCGCCCAGCGACTTACCATGAAAAGCGCCGCTGGTGGCCACAAACGTAAATTTACCGCGCGGCGACTGGTAGGCTTTAGCGAGTTTCAGCGCCGCTTCGACCGACTCTGTGCCGCTGTTACAGAAGAAGCTGTATTTCAGCTTGCCGGGGGTTAACGCCGCCAGCGTTTTTGCCAGCATGGCCCGCAGCGGGTCAAGCAGTTCCTGGCTATGAAGAGGTTGTTTCGCGAGCTGATGCTCGACGGCGGAAATGACAACTGGATTACGGTGCCCTACATTAAAAATTCCAAAGCCACCCAGGCAATCGACAAACTCTTGTCCCTGAGTGTCGACAAGCGTATTTAACCCTCCCGCTTGCCACTCTACGGCTCCGTAATCCCCGCCAGCAGTAACCGATTTTCGGTACTCTAAAAAACCGGGATTCACATGCTCTTTAAAATATTCCCTGACCTCCTGGTTAAGTGCTTTCATCTCCTCATGATCAAGCGTTCGCTTCTCAATGAGATTCAGTGCGTGTGCGCTGCAGGCCAGAGCCGATGCGCTGGAAGGTAACCTGTTCAAAGTGAGCTCCTGGGACGGGCGTATCACATGATACTGAATTAAGTATTGCAGGGATTACGCCACTTCGGCACGGGAGCTGAAAATCGGGATAAACGCAGCGCGAAAGCGCATTTGCGCGAAATTTAATCTCACGGCGATATTTTTGGCATGTTTTACTCCTGAACGGGGGACGTTACCCGCCGGGAGGGAGCCCCGTGCGTGCTGCCTGGTGGTGCAGATTGCCCAATATGGGGGCAGGAGGGGGGACTGGCATCCCCCCCGGAGGGGTTAATCGAGCTGGGAAATCTCCATTGCCGCGCGGTCAATGACGGCGACAATCTGTTTCAGCTGAGTCTCGCTGATGGCCTGTTGATTTACCTTTAAATCCAGTACGGCTTTAAAGTTCTCCAGCGCCCGCTTCATTTGCGGGTTTTTGCGCAGTTCACAGCCGACCATACGGGCCTGCAAACGTTCCTGGATATGGCCGAGCTGTTCCTGATTCTCGGCATGCAGGAGGCTGCCCTCTGCGGTTATGGCGATTTTTTTGCGGCCATTTTCCTCTTCGACGCTGATAAGACCCTGATCCTGAAGGAGATCAAGAGTTGGATAGATCACACCCGGACTCGGGCTGTAGTTGCCCTGGGTCAGGTTTTCTATCTCTTTAATCAATTCGTAGCCGTGGCTGGCGTTGCGGGTGAGGATGTCGAGGATCACCAGACGCAGTTCGCCATGGCCGAAGAAACGCTGACGGCGTCCGCCGCCGCCACCACCCCGGCGACCGTGTTCGCCATGTTCGCCGCCCCGGCGGCCATGCTCCCCGCGTTCGCTGTGTTCACCGTGGTGGCCACGTGGCCCTCGACCTTCTTCATGATGATGTCGCATAGTTTGCTCCTGTATGTTTTGATATATCTAATCTATATCTAAAAATTAATACTTAGCAAGCATGAATCTGAATATTTTAATAAGCATTTGATTTAAAATGATTTTATTTTGTTCGTTGTACTTTATTGCTTTTTGCTACGTCTATATCAAAAAAAACTTGCATTCTTTTTTAATGGCAATCATTATCATTTGGGTAAAGTTTAGATATATCTATAAATCTCACGAAGGCGAATGACGATGATAAAAACGAAAGAACCTCAGTACCCGAAACGCGTTCGCAATGAGCTGCGTTTTCGCGAGTTAACCGTGCTGCGCGTCGAGCGCGTCGGCGCCGCCTTCCAGCGCATTGTGCTGGGCGGAGAGGCGCTGGAAGGTTTTGTCTCCCAGGGTTTTGACGACCATACCAAACTCTTTTTCCCGCAAGCCGGTACTGCGTTTACACCGCCGCAGGTGACGGAAGAGGGCATTAACTGGGGGGAAGGCGTCCGTCCGGCAACTCGCGACTACACGCCGCTGTATGATGCCGAACGTCATGAACTGGCCTATGACTTCTTCATCCATGACGGCGGTATTGCCAGCAGCTGGGCGCTGGCGGCAAACGTCGGCGATAAGCTGGTGATTGGTGGGCCACGTGGTTCGCTGGTGGTGCCAGAGGATTATGCCTGGCAGCTGTATGTCTGCGATGAATCCGGTATGCCTGCGCTGCGCCGCCGTCTGCTGGGCCTTAGCCGCCTGCCCGTGCGCCCGCAGGTTACGGCGCTGGTGACGATCGGCGAGGCATCGTATCAAGATTATCTGGCGGATCTGCAGGGCTTTAATATTGAGTGGATCGTCGGCCATCATTCGTCCGTGGTGGCTGAACGTCTGGCGCAGGTGAGCGTGCCTGCGGAAGATTATTTTATCTGGGTGACCGGTGAAGGCGCGGTGGTGAAATCACTGCTCGGTCGGTTTGAAAATGATGAAATTGACCCGCAGCTGGTGCGTTCCCAGGCCTACTGGCACAGTAAATAGCCTGATGCCCGGGCTACGGCGTCAGCGCGTTGCCCGGGATAGCGGCTATTCTGTTCTGTCGCCCGGCTCAGCGTCGCGTCGCCGGGATATTCCGCTGCGGAGGACGCCGCCTTAGCGTTGTTCCGCCAGCGTTTTGAAGACCTGCGCGACCGCGTGGGCGCCCGGATCCATATTGCCCAGCAGGCTGTCGCTGTTAAGGTACGACGCGCGCCCGGCGTTGGCTTTACTGGCGTGGCAGGTGCGCTCGGCGCCCGCTTCCGCAGCGGCAAACGCCGCCTGTAAATCCGTCGGTGCGACAAGCAGCGACGCCAGCGCCGGCTGCAGCGCATCGATCATCGTGCGATCGCCCTCATCCGCACCGCCGTAAAACTTCATTTGCGCCAGACCGGCGTTTAACGCTTCCGCGACGCCGGCGCCTTGCTCCAGCTTCTGCCCGGCGGCGGTAAAGAAGATCGACATCAGCACGCCGCTGGAACCGCCCATCACCACGGTCAGACGTTCGCCGATCAGGGCCAACAGGGTCGCGAGATCGCCCAACGGCAACTGCTGGCGTTGCAGCAGGTCGGCAATATCGCGCGCGCCAGCGGCAAAGGTGGAGCCGGTATCGCCATCGCCGACTTTGGCATCCAGCGCATTCAGGTGCGCCTCCAGGTCAGACAAGGTACCGGTTATCCGCTCGACATAGCCCGCCACGACGTGATTGTCCGAAGGCTGGAACGCCACGCGGGTGCTGCGCAGCGAAGAGGGCATCACCTCAATGGTTCGTGGCTGCACCGGCGCCTGCCAGCTGGCCGTTTCCACAGCGGAAAGCAGTGCTTTTTCAATGCTCTCCTCCAGTACGATGGCGGTTATCGAGAAACCTTTCATATCCAGCGCCGTCACCAGCGACGCCGGGCCAATCAGCCAGTCGATCCGCTGATGGAGCGACGTGTCGGCCAGCTCACGCGTCAGAATCGCCATTTCCGCAACCGACACGCCGCCGAGGTTGTTCAGCATCACCGCCAGACGGCCGGTTTGTGGCAGGGCGGCGGTCAGTTTCTCCACCATCAGGCGGACAATCTGCGCGCTGTTCTGGGTGGCGATGACCGAGGCGCCGGGTTCGCCATGGATGCCCATGCCCAGCTCTGCCCGATCGGGATGGTGGCGCGGTGCCGTTTCAGCCTCCTGCGGCAGATGGCAACTGGAGAGCGCGAGGCCCAGCGTGCGGGTCTTGTCTGCCGCATATCGGGCCTCGCGCAGCACGGTAGCAAGATTGTAGCCACGTTCGGCAAAATAACCGGCCACTTTATGCACCAGGATGGTGCCGGCAATCCCGCGCGGATGCTTGTTATTCGGTAGCGAAATATCGTCGCCGACAATCAGCATTTCGACGTTGTAACCCAGGCGACGTGCTTTCTCGGCGGCGAGGCCAAAGTTAAGGCGATCGCCGGTATAGTTTTTGACGATCAGCAGACAGCCCGCTTCGCCGGTCACCGCCTGAATGGCGGTCAGCACCGCATCAACGCTCGGGGAGGCAAAAATATCGCCGCACACCGCGGCGGTGAGCATCCCTTTACCGATAAACCCAACGTGAGCCGGCTCATGGCCGGAGCCGCCGCCGGAGATGATGGCGACGTTGCTTTTGTTGAGATCGCGACGAACGACCACGCGAATCGCCGGATCGCTCTCCAGACGTGCCAGGTTGTTCCACGGGCTGGCAACGATCGTTCCTTCAATAACATCGTCGACGAGGCGGGTGCGCTGATTAAAAAAGAATTGAGACATAACGGTTCCTGGTGGTTGAGCGAAACACAATCCCCGGAGGCGGAGCCTCCGGCGTGAAGAATGGAGTACAGAGAGTGACGAATGGACAGCTATGTGCGGAGAACGCGTTTTCCGGCGACATCCAGCGTAAGGGATTCACCATCGCCTATCTGCTTCAGGGCCTCTCCCTGCCGACACAGGCAGACGATCCCGGCCTGACGGGCGATGATCGCGCCGTGGGATGCCTCGCTCCCTTCCCGCAGACAAATCCCCTTGACCAGATGAGGATCCAGCTGCAAGACGGTGGAAGGAAAGAGATCGTCGGCGATGATAATCGTCGGCTCATGCACCGCCAGCGGCGCTTCGCTGCGGCCTTGCAGATGACGCAAAGTCCGGTGGAGCAGATCGTCGATATCAATATAGCGCGCCTGCAGATAGGCATCGTTCAGCTGGCGGTACTGCTGGCTGAGGTCGGCCAGCACCTGATACCACGCCCACTCCGCATTGCATTGTTCCTGGCGCAGGATATCGCAGGCGGCTTCATAGAGATCCGGGTCGTCGAGCAGCGTGTGATGGCCGGAGAAAATGGCCGCGATATCGGCAGAATAGCGCTCTTCCGCCAGGGAGGTCAGCGCATTGAGATCGTCCAGCGTCTGGCCGATCGCCTGCTGCAGGCGCCGCTGTTCGTTGGCGATGTCGGCGCCGGTTTGCCGGACTGGCCGGAGGGCAGGCAGCGGATAGTGGAGCGCTTTGCCCTGAACACGCACGGCGACGGGGGCAAAAACCGCTGGCGCGGCGTCCGGCTGCTCGCCAAAGTTCTCCGCTGCCAGCGCCTGAAATGCCGCCAGCGCCGCTTCGGCATCTGGCCCGCGGGCCAGCAGCCTTAATGTATCGTTGCAGCGTACCTGCAACAGGGCAATCTGGTTAATGCTATCCGGTGAGACGCATTTGCCGCCTTTCTCCAGCACCAGATCGGCATTGAATCCGGATAACGCGGCCACCAGCCGCGATGCCGGACGAACGTGTAAGCCGTTATGGTTTTTAATGACCACCGAGACGGACTCGCCGCTGAGATCGTCGGCCATTGGCGTGGCCTCGGGGCCGTTCTGTGCGAGCGATGGTAACCCCAGCTGTACGCGCTTAGCTTCCAGGGCGTTCATGGCGTCGGCGATCACTTTATCGATATTCGATCCGGTGGCGGCGCTGACCGTTGCCGCCAGCGTGCCTTCGACCAGCGGCGCGGCGCACAGGCGAACCTTCGCCGCGATCGCCGGATCGAGGAGATCCAGCGCGGTTTCCGCGCTGAGCAGGGCGCTGCCGATATCCATCATCACCAGCACGTGGTCGGTATCGGCAACGGATTCAATGGCCTCCATCACCTTAATCGGATCGGTGCCGATCGGGTTTTCAGGATCGTCAATGCCGGCGGCGATCGCCAGCTTGCAGCCGTCGCCAGTTAACATCTGCCGGGCCAGTTCTCCGACACCTTCGCCCAGTCGGGCGCTATGAGAAACAATCACCAGGTTTACCATCGCGTTATCCTTACTCTTTGGCTGAAGCAGCCAGCGCCTGAATCATGAACATCACCGAGGTTGCGCCCGGATCCTGATGCCCGATGCTGCGTTCGCCGAGGTAGCTGGCGCGGCCTTTGCGGGCCTGCATGGTGATGGTAGAACGGGCGGCTTCCTCTGCCTGTATCGCGGCGTCATCCAGCGCATGCTGAACCGACAGGTGCTGTTCGCTGGACTGGCGCAGTGACTCGACGACCGGCAGCCAGACGTCGCACATGGTTTTATCACCGGGTTCCGCTTTCCCCCGGTTGACCACGCCGTCGGCCCCTTCGCGCATCATCTGATACAGCTCGTCGAGGGTCAGACTCTGGTGGGCCTGCGTCACCTGGGCGGCGCGAATAAAGAAGGTGCCGAACAGCGGGCCGCTGGCGCCGCCGACGTTGGAGAGCAGCGTCATTCCGGTGTTCTTAAGAATAAAACCGATGTCTTTATCGGCAATGGACGGCAGTTTTTCCACCACCTTGCTGAAGCCGCGATACATGTTCAGACCGTGGTCGGCATCGCCAATCTCTTTATCCAGGCCGGTCAGAAAATCTTTCTCTTTGGTAAAAATGTCGCCGCAGCGATAGAGCCAGTTAACGATTTGCGTTCTGTTCAGTGACATGTCGTGCTCCTTAATGGCCCCAGTTCAGCGCCGGGGTATGAACGGGGGCGTCCCATAATGCCAGCGTGTCGTCATCGACTTTCAGCAGAGTGAGGGAGAAGCCCACCATATCCAGCGAGGTACAGTAGCTGCCGATGAGGTTGCGTTCGATCGTGATGCCGTTCTCCTCGCAGCGGGTGGCCAGTCGGTTGTATACGCCGTACAGCTCCGACAGCGGGGTGGCGCCAAGGTTATTGACCAGCGCGATGACGCGGTCGCCTTGCTGCAGCGCCTGTTTGCTTTGCGTAACGTCCTGCCAGCGCCCTTTGACGGTGTCCCACTGACGCAGCGTGCGGCTGTAGGTGCCGTTCTCCAGCAAGGTGTCGAACATCTCATCAACGGTGCGGTCGAGAGAGCTGAAGGGGCGACGGTCGATACCCGGCTCGCCGTGGATACCGACGCCGAACTCCATCTCATTATCCTGTAATTCGAATGACGGCTGTCCGGCGGCCGGCACGGTGCAGGCGCCCAGCGCCACACCGATGGAGTGGCCGAGGTTGTTAAGCTTGCGGCCCAGTTCAGTGCAGGCTTCCAGCGAATCGCCGCGTTCGGCCGCCGCGCCGACCAGCTTCTCAACCAGCACGGTGTTGGCGACGCCGCGGCGTCCGGCGGTGTAGAGGCTGTCTTTGACCGCCACGTCGTCATCGATCACCACGGTGGTCACCTTGACGCCGCTTTCGTGCAGCAGCTCGGTGGCGGTTTCGAAATTAAGGATATCCCCGGTGTAGTTTTTGATGATCAGCAGCACGCCTTCGCCGCCGTCGATATTCATCGCGCACTCGAACATTTTATCCGGGGTCGGGGAGGTGAAAATCTCGCCCGGACAGGCGCCGGCAAGCATACCTTTGCCAATATAGCCGCAGTGCATCGGCTCGTGTCCGCTGCCGCCGCCGGAGAGCAGCGCCACTTTCCCGGCCACCGGCGCATCGGCGCGGGTGACATACACCGGGTCCTGATGCAGCGTTAATTCAGGATGGGCTCTGGCGAGGCCAAGCAGTTGTTCACTCAGTACATCTTCGACACGGTTAATCAATTTTTTCATTATTTATGCTCCGTCGGAGTGATGCGATGCGGCCTCTCTACCCACGGAGGCGGTCATCGTGTAGGGGTATCGTCTGGCGTGAAGAACTACCCGGCGACGTTATGATTCTGGCTGAGTTAACGGAAAAAAAAATGTCGCGAAAACGAGTTTCATAACGGAACGTGGTTATTTATTTTTGTTCCGTTATGAAACGTTATCGCCGATGAAAAGAGAAAAATGCGAGCTAAGGCGGTTTTTTCGCCCTGCGTTCCCCCGCAGTCTACGGGGGAGGCGGATCCTTTTTTTATCTGTTTTCTGCTGTCGAGGGGATCAGCGTTAGCAGATTAGCCGTTTTTTTTGTCGCAGGACGGCGAATGGCCGGATCGGGATCGCAATCCCGGCGTTTTCCGGCAATTGATGTTCCAATATGGAACGGTAAAAAATATTCTCTGTTTCATATCAGAACAAAAACGGGAAAAATTTTTTTGTTCACCGCTCGCCCTACAGTGTTTGCATCGCTCCGGTCACGATCCCGTTTCCGCCATGAACCGCAGGCTGAACAGGATGACGCCAGGGCTCATCATGTAAAACATGCACTTATTTGAGGGTGAAAGGAATGCTAAAAGTTATTCAATCTCCGGCCAAATATCTTCAGGGTCCTGACGCATCCACGCTTTTTGGTCAGTATGCCAAAAATCTGGCGGACAGCTTTTTTGTGATTGCCGATGACTTCGTGATGAAGCTGGCGGGGGATAAAGTACTCAATGGCCTGCATAACCACGGTTTAAGCTGCCACGCGGCCCGTTTTAACGGTGAATGCAGCCACGCGGAGATCAACCGCCTGATTGCCATTCTGCAGCAGCACGGCTGCCGCGGCGTGGTAGGGATTGGCGGCGGGAAGACGCTCGATACCGCTAAAGCCATTGGCTTCTACCAGAAGCTGCCGGTGGTGGTGATCCCGACGATTGCCTCTACCGATGCGCCAACCAGCGCGCTGTCGGTTATCTACACCGAAGCCGGTGAGTTTGAAGAGTATCTGATCTATCCGAAAAACCCGGATATGGTGGTCATGGATACGGCAATTATTGCCAAAGCGCCGGTGCGCCTGCTGGTGGCCGGGATGGGCGATGCGCTCTCGACCTGGTTTGAAGCGAAGGCCTGTTTTGATGCCAGAGCGACCAGTATGGCCGGCGGACAGTCCACGGCGGCGGCGTTGAGCCTGGCTCGCCTGTGCTATGATACGCTGCTGGCCGAAGGCGAAAAAGCGCGCCTGGCAGCGCAGGCTGGCGTGGTGACGGATGCGCTGGAGCGCATTGTCGAAGCCAATACCTACCTCAGCGGAATTGGGTTTGAAAGCAGCGGGCTGGCCGCGGCGCACGCCATTCATAACGGCTTCACTATTCTGGAAGAGTGCCATCATCTGTACCACGGCGAAAAAGTGGCGTTTGGCACTCTGGCGCAGCTGGTGCTGCAAAACAGCCCGATGGAAGAGATTGAAACGGTGCTGGGCTTCTGCCAGAAAGTCGGTCTGCCGGTGACCCTGGCGCAAATGGGCGTCAAAGAGGGCATTGAAGGTAAAATTCAGGCGGTCGCGAAAGCGACCTGCGCGGAAGGCGAAACGATCCATAACATGCCATTCCCGGTGACGGCAGACAGCGTTTACGCCGCGATCCTGACGGCCGATTTGCTCGGTCAGCAGTGGCTGGCGCGTTAACGTCTCGCTGACCTGCTTTTTGCAGGGTGAAGCGTATTCTCCCCTCCGACAGTCTCTGCCGGAGGGGTTATCTATTTTAAACAGTGGAAAAGGAAATGGCGGCGCAGACTCAGGACTCCGGAAAAACAGTATCTTCCGTTATCAGTCAGTCGTGGCAGCGTTGCAGCCGGTTTATGCCGAGGGAGACCTGGCAGGCGCCGCATCAGGCGCAGGGGCTGACCTTCGAATCGATCTGCCGGCGTAAAACCGCGCTGCTGACCATCGGCCAGGCGGCGCTGGAAGATGCCTGGGAGTTTATGGATAGCCGACCCTGCGCGTTGTTTATCCTCGATGAGTCCGCCTGTATCCTCAGCCGCTGCGGCGAACCGCAGACGCTGGCGCAGCTCGCGGAACTCGGTTTTCTTGACGGCAGCTACTGCGCGGAAAGCATTATCGGCAGCTGCGCGCTCTCGCTGGCCTCGATGCTGGGGCAACCGGTGAAAACCATCGGCGAGCAACACTTTAAACAGGCGCTGCACGGGTGGTCATTTAGCTCCACGCCGGTGTTTGATAACCACGGTCGCCTGTTTGGCTCCATCTCGCTGTGCTGTTTGATCGAACAGCAGGCCTCCTCTGATTTGTCTCTGACGCTGGCTATCGCCCGGGAAGTGGGCAACTCGCTGTTGACCGACAGCCTGCTGGCCGAATCTAACCGTCATCTCAACCAGATGTATGGCCTGCTGGAGAGCATGGATGATGGCGTGATGGCGTGGAATGAGCAGGGGGTATTGCAGTTTCTTAATGTCCAGGCCGCGACGCTCCTGCATCTTGATGCCCAGACCAGCCAGGGGAAAAATATTAACGAACTGGTGACGCTGCCGGCGCTGCTGCGCCGGGCCATTAAGCACGCGCGCGCGCTGAACCATGCGGAAGTGACGTTTGAGAGCCAGCATCAGTTTATCGATGCCGTCATTACCCTCAAGCCCATCGTCGAAGAGCAGGGCAATAGCTTTATTTTACTGCTGCACCCGGTGGAGCAGATGCGCCAGCTGATGACCAGCCAGTTAGGCAAAGTGAGCCACACTTTTGCGCAGATGTCCTCGGACGATCCGGAAACGCGACGGCTGATTCATTTTGGCCGTCAGGCGGCGCGGGGCGGTTTTCCGGTCCTGCTCTGTGGGGAAGAGGGGGTGGGTAAGGAGCTGGTCGCCCAGGCCATTCATAATGAAAGCGAACGGGCGGGCGGGCCTTATATTGCCGTCAACTGTCAGCTGTATGCCGACAGCGCGCTGGGCCAGGATTTTATGGGTAGCGCGCCTACCGATGACGAAAACGGGCGCCTGAGCCGCCTGGAACTGGCCAGCGGCGGCACCCTGTTTCTGGAAAAAATAGAGTACCTGGCGCCGGAGCTGCAGTCCGCGCTGCTGCAGGTGATTAAACAGGGGGTATTAACCCGCCTCGATGCCCGGCGCCTGATTCCGGTGGACGTTAAGGTGATTGCCACCACCACCGTTGATCTGGCTAATCTGGTGGAGCAGAACCGCTTTAGTCGCCAGCTCTATTACGCGCTGCATTCGTTTGAGATCGTCATTCCGCCGCTGAGGGCACGGCGCAACAGCATTCCCTCGCTGGTACACAACCGCCTGCGTAGCCTGGAGAAACGCTTTTCATCGCGCCTGAAAGTGGACGACGATGCCCTGGCGCAGCTGGTGAACTACTCCTGGCCGGGTAATGATTTTGAGTTAAACAGCATTATTGAAAATATCGCCATCAGCAGCGATAACGGCCATATCCGCCTGAGCAACCTGCCGGAATATCTCTTCTCCGAGCGGCCGGGCAGCGATACCGTCTCGCCCCTGCTACCTGCCAGCCTGACCTTCAGCGCTATTGAAAAAGAGGCCATTATCCATGCCGCCCGCGTCACCAGTGGCCGGGTGCAGGAGATGTCCCATCTGCTCAACATCGGGCGCACGACGCTGTGGCGCAAAATGAAGCAGTACGATATCGACGCCAGCCAGTTTAAGCGCAAAAATCACGACTAGTTGTCTGCACTCTCCGCGATTTGGGGGCGCAATTGCTGTTTTTTCGCGATCTAAGCGGCGATTTGCTGTCGGTCGCGGATGACGGGGCGGTTTATACGGGCTGCACCGGACTTATCGGGCAGAAAAACGCCATGCAAACGTTTGACTGAGGTCTGAATCAAAGAAAGGCAACGATCTCTTTGATATCCCCGCAGACTTGGGTCCATATTATAAACATGTTCATCACGTGGTTAATTTTAAGGATAAGAGCATGCCAACAGCGATAGATAAAGCGTTAGATTTTATTGGTGGAATGAACACATCGGCGTCGGCTCCGCATTCAATGGATGAAAGTACGGCTAAGGGCATTTTAAAATATCTCCATGAGTTAGGCGTTCCGGCCAGCGCCGAAGACGTGATCGTGCGAGGAGAGCGGGAGGGATGGAATTCCGGGTTCACCCATAAAGTGGCCGGATGGGCGGAGAAAATCGCCGCTGGCAACCGTATCGTGATTAAAAATCCAGAGTACTTCTCCTCCTATATGCGGGAGCAGCTCCGGGAGCTGGTGTAAGCGGCTCGTTTTTAAAAAATGATTCTGAAGATGGTATCCTGCAGGATGGTATAAAAAAGGAGCAACGTTGCTAACGTCGCTCCTTATATTTTTCCGCTAATGAATATTCAGGATAATTTGAAATTTCCGCGCTAAGCAATGTATTTTCCGCTGGCTGAATAAGAGACTGGCGCTCTGGCGTATTTAGCATGGCAGGAAATTCTGAACCTGTCTGGCGCTCAATAACACTATCTTGTTTATCGTCCCTTATCGGTTCTTTTCCTTTCCTTCCCGACTGAACATGCTGCTGCCTTTTTCACTTTGTACTGAGTGCCCCGTGAGCGCCTCAGCATTCTGACTGTTTTAGCAACTCAGCGATGAGACTTCTTTAACGCTTCAATTCAACGCTGATTTTCATCAGCTTCAGGTTTATCGGTGGCGATTCAGTTCTTCCTGATTAGCGAGCGAGCCCGACGGCTTTCGCCTGTGCCTGGAAGCGTTTGAGTTGCTGCTCGATTTCTTCCACAGAAATACCCGTTTCAATCGCGGGAGAACTGGCAACGGTGCGGAAAAGCTGCGTTTTCGTGATCTTAGGGGAGGATGTTTTTTGCGTCGTGATCATTATCTCGTTAGTTATGCCGTGATTCTAGTTCTATTGAGCGATGCCAGCAAGGCTGCGGCAATTTTCTCTGGGCTTTCAGTTTGTGGGCAAATGCTATAAATAGACAAGTGTCTGACTCAAAAATGCGTCCGTCGTGTATTTCACATCCGGTGAAAGTGGACATTGTGATAAAAGCCAGTCACGGCAGTTTTGGGTTAGCATACCAGGTGAATTGCTGGAGCAACTGATGGCTATCTGAAACGAAAGTGTTCTGATGAACCTTCAGGGTAAAAACCGAGATTGAAGTCTGAAGCTAAAACGGGACCTGGTCCAAATGCAATGCAAACAAAAAGGACTTAGATAATTTCTTATCTAAGTCCTTGTTTTATCTGGTGGCCCCTGCTGGACTTGAACCAGCGACCAAGCGATTATGAGTCGCCTGCTCTAACCACTGAGCTAAGGGGCCGTGGCGAGGGATTATAAAGTAACTGGCAGGCGCAATCCAGCGCAAAACGCACGGCTGCTGTTTTTATAAACAATGCATTTTCAATCCTTTATAATCGCCTTTTAGGTATTGAGCGGGTGGAAAGATGATTAACGATATTCTGGCGCCGGACCTGCGGGTGGTCTTCTGCGGCATCAATCCGGGGAAGTCCTCTGCCCATACTGGTTTTCATTTCGCGCATCCGGGTAATCGCTTCTGGAAGGTGATTTACCAGGCCGGTTTTACCGACCGTCTGCTGAAGCCTGAAGAGGAGCTGCAGCTGCTCGATACGCGCTGCGGGATCACTATGCTGGTGGAACGCCCGACGGTTCAGGCCAGCGAAGTCGCCCTGCAGGAGCTACGCAGCGGCGGCCGGGAGCTGGTGCTGAAAATTGAACAGTATCAGCCGCGGGCGCTGGCGATTCTCGGTAAACAGGCCTTTGAGAAAGCGTTTCAGGTACGCGGTGCGCGTTGGGGCAAGCAGCAGGTGACCATCGGCGATACGGAAGTGTGGGTGCTGCCCAACCCCAGCGGACTGAACCGGGCGACGCTGGATAAGCTAGTGGAGGCGTATCGTGAACTGGATGATGCGCTGGCATCGCGAGGTCGATAGCCTGCGGCGGGGACCGGCGCTGGCTCTCTCTGACGGCAACAGAGTGAATGGAAGACAAAAAAAGCTCCCCGCAGGGAGCTTTTTTATTTCCGACAACGATTAATCGTCGAGGAAGCTACGCAGCACTTCAGAACGGCTCGGGTGACGCAGCTTGCGCAGCGCCTTCGCTTCGATCTGACGGATACGTTCGCGGGTAACGTCGAACTGTTTACCGACTTCTTCCAGCGTGTGGTCAGTATTCATATCGATACCGAAACGCATACGCAGGACCTTCGCTTCACGAGCGGTCAGGCCTGCCAGCACGTCGTGAGTGGCGGCACGCAGGCTTTCCGTGGTCGCGGAGTCCAGCGGCAGCTCGAGGGTGGTATCCTCGATGAAATCACCCAGATGCGAATCTTCATCGTCGCCGATCGGCGTTTCCATGGAGATTGGCTCTTTGGCAATTTTCAGCACTTTACGAATTTTATCTTCCGGCATCAGCATACGTTCAGCCAGCTCTTCCGGCGTCGGCTCGCGACCCATTTCCTGCAGCATCTGGCGGGAGATACGGTTGAGCTTGTTGATGGTCTCAATCATATGCACCGGAATACGGATGGTGCGCGCCTGATCCGCGATGGAGCGGGTGATGGCCTGACGGATCCACCAGGTTGCATAGGTGGAGAACTTGTAGCCGCGACGATATTCGAACTTATCAACCGCTTTCATCAGACCAATGTTACCTTCCTGAATCAGATCCAGGAACTGCAGGCCACGGTTGGTGTATTTCTTGGCGATAGAGATAACCAGACGTAAGTTCGCTTCAACCATCTCTTTCTTCGCACGGCGGGCTTTCGCTTCACCGATGGACATACGACGGTTGATATCTTTAACCTGCTCGATGGTCAGGCCGGTCTCTTCTTCAATCTGCTGCAGCTTCTGCAGGCCGCGCTGAACGTCTTCTTTGACGTCGTGCAGTTTTTCAGACCACGGCTTGTTCATGGCGATCGCAGCGTTGAACCAGGTCTCGCTGGTTTCATTGCCGGTGAACAGGGTGATGAAGTTCTTCTTCGGCATTTTGCACTGTTCGACGCACAGTTTCATGATGATACGTTCCTGAGTACGGACGCGATCCATCATGCTACGCATGCTGCCGACCAGGTAATCGAACTGTTTCGGTACCAGGCGGAACTGTTTGAACACCTCAGACAGCTTGAGAATTTCTTCCTGGGCTGCGGCGTGGCTACGACCTTTCGCTTTGATGGTATCGCGGGTCAGCTCGTACTGCGTGCGCAGTTCAGCGAATTTCTCGCGCGCCAGCTCAGGATCGATGCTGTTGTCGTCATCGCTGCTGTCGTCGTCGTCGTCTTCATCTTCGTCTTCGTCGTCATCCATCTCTTCCTGAGAGAGTTCAGAACCGACGTGCGTCGCGGTTGGCGCCAGGTCTTCTTCGGCGTTAGGATCGACGAAACCGGTGATCAGGTCAGACAGGCGCGCTTCTTCAGCTTCGACGCGGTCGTACTGCTCCAGCAGATAGGTAATGGCTTCCGGATATTCAGCAACGGAGCACTGAACCTGGTTGATCCCATCTTCAATACGTTTGGCGATGTCGATTTCGCCTTCACGCGTCAGCAGTTCTACGGTACCCATTTCGCGCATGTACATGCGCACCGGATCGGTTGTACGTCCGATTTCAGATTCAACACTGGACAACACCTGTGCAGCAGCTTCTTCTGCATCTTCGTCGGTGTTGTTGCTGTTTTCAGCCAGCAGCAGATCATCGGCATCCGGTGCTTCTTCCATCACCTGAATGCCCATGTCATTGATCATTTGGATGATGTCTTCGATCTGATCGGAGTCGACGATATCTTCCGGCAGATGGTCATTGACCTCGGCATAGGTCAGATAGCCTTGCTCCTTACCACGTTGGACAAGAAGCTTCAGCTGTGACTGCGGGTTTTGCTCCATAAGACGGTATCCACACTTAATTCGTTTGATTGGTGTCGACAGACAAACTGCCAACATTTAAAGCGAGGGCGTACTTATATTATTGCCGCTGCGCCTCAGCGCGGCTGTCGGGGGCTTCCCGAACGATATTCGGCACTTAAGCCGTGCAATTCATTTTTTTGCCAGCTCCTGACTGATGGTCCAGAGTTCCCGGCGTTCTTCACTGCTTAAACCGTGCGTACGGTCGCGAGCTATCAACTCTTCTTGCCGCAGTTCCAGCAGTGAATCAAACATATGGTTGAGCGCGTCGGTGAAGGTTTTTTCCGCGATATCTTTATCTGCTATATCGTCCCACATCGACAGTTTTTCAAGGGTTGCGGCCTCATTTGTACCGCGATACTGCTCTAAAAGTTGCCCGGTGGTCAGACCTGGCTGAGACAAACAGGTTTTGACCAGTTCGCTGAACAGGCCAAGCCCGGGCATTTTGCGCTGATCCAGGCCCTCTAAAGGCGGAACCAGCGGCGCCAAATCCGGGTTTTGCACCAGCAGTCCTATCAGTATACGCATGGTCGTGCGTTTTAGCTGCGGCGCGGGGCGTGGCGCTCCACTTTCTGTCTGTTTTGGCATTAAACGTTCAAGCTGAGCGTCATCTAAAATCCCCAGCTTGTTGCCCAGCTCCTGACGCAAATAAATGTGCAGCGTTTCACCCGGTACCTGGGTGATGAGCGGCAGCGCTAAGGTACTGAGCTGCGCGCGCCCGTCCGGGGTGCTCAAGTCGACCTGCGGCAGCAGGCTGTTGAACAAAAACGTGGAGAGCGGCTGAGCCTGCTCCATCCGCGCTTCAAACGCCGCTTTACCCTCTTTACGCACCAGCGTATCCGGGTCTTCGCCGTCGGGCAGAAACATAAAGCGTAGCTGACGACCATCGGTCATGTACGGCAGCGCCGTTTCCAGCGCCCGCCAGGCGGCATCGCGGCCAGCCCGGTCGCCGTCGTAACAGCAGATGACCTGGTTGGTCGCCCGGAACAAAAGCTGAATATGGTCGGCGGTGGTCGAGGTCCCCAGCGACGCGACGGCGTAGTTTATGTCGTACTGCGCCAGTGCCACGACGTCCATATAGCCTTCGACAACCAGCAAACGCGGTGGTTCGGCGTTATCCTGCTGCGCTTCATACAGGCCGTACAGCTGACGACCTTTATGGAAAATATCGGTTTCCGGAGAGTTAAGGTATTTCGGCAGGGCATCGCCCAGCACGCGACCACCAAAACCAATCACCCGGCCTCGCTTATCGCGGATAGGGAACATCACCCGTTCGCGGAAGCGGTCGTAACTGCGCCCCTTATCGTTCGTCACCAGCATGCCGGCATCGATAAGCGACTGGCGGTTTTCTTGATTGCCGCCAAAACGTTTTAAGACGTTATCCCAACCGGGTGGGGCGTAGCCAATCGCGAAGCGCGCAATGACCTCGCTGCTTAAGCCACGTTTTGCCAGATACTGGCGCGCAGGGTCGGCGGCGGGTTGCATCAGAGACTGTTGATAAAACGCATTCAGACCGTCCATCAATTGATAGAGACTTTGCCGCTGATGGCGCTCTATTTGACTCGGTCCGTTGCCTGCTTCGTATGGCACTTCGAGGTTGTGCATGGCGGCCAGCTCTTCGACCGTCTCCACGAACTCGAGTTTGTCGTAGTTCATCAGGAAGTCGACAGCGTTGCCGTGCGCACCGCAACCAAAGCAGTGATAAAACTGTTTTTCACCGTTGACGGTAAAAGAGGGGGTTTTTTCGTTATGGAATGGACAGCACGCGTGGTAGTTCTTGCCCTGCTTTTTGAGCTTTACCCGCGCGTCGATCAGATCGACGATGTCGGTGCGCGCCAGCAGATCATTGATAAATACGCGTGGGATTCGTCCAGCCATAGGCCCCGTAAACTATACACACGATCACCAGACGGCCTCAGCGTGGGCTGAACACGTTCTTTCATGATGCGGTGTATCTGCTAATGCATAAACGAAAATAAGCCGCGCATTCCTTCCGGAAGCACGGCCTTACAACAACAACTCAGTCTGAATTGAGGGCTTTGGCCCTCAACAGATTAGTACAGACGAGTGCGGCGTGCGTTTTCGCGAGCCAGTTTCTTCGCGTGACGTTTCACTGCAGAAGCTTTAGCGCGCTTACGTTCGGTAGTCGGTTTTTCATAGAACTCACGACGACGAACTTCCGCCAGAACACCTGCTTTCTCACAGGAACGCTTGAAGCGACGCAGAGCTACGTCGAACGGCTCGTTTTCACGTACTTTAATTACCGGCATGTGCCTCTCACCTTTGATTAATTCGGTTTGCTGCTGGCATCAACGCCAGCTTATTTCAAAATGGTGCGGAATTTTACTGCAATTGCTGCTGCTTTGTAAAGCACCGCTGCCTTTTTTGAAAGGACTTTTATAAGGGTGAGGAGTATACACGAGGGTTGTTCCTGGGGCGAACAAAGTTTTATCTTCGCCGCCTGCAGGCCTTTCTGACGCTGCATGGCGGGCAACGTGCCGCCGGGCGGGTTTTCGCGCCGCGCCGGTTGCCTCGCTGCGCCAACCAGGCACGCTGAGGGTATACATCAACCCGCATTGGTCCTAAACTGCGCGGTATTAGAGCGAGGTAAAACAAGACATGCGTGTACTGGGTATTGAAACATCCTGCGATGAAACCGGCATCGCCATTTATGACGACGAAAAAGGCCTGCTAGCCAATCAATTGTATAGTCAGGTGAAATTACATGCTGACTACGGCGGCGTGGTGCCCGAGCTGGCTTCGCGCGACCACGTGCGTAAAACCGTACCGCTGATTCAGGCGGCGTTGAAAGAGGCCGGGCTGACGGCAAAAGAGATCGATGCTGTAGCCTATACCGCAGGTCCCGGCCTGGTTGGCGCGCTGCTGGTCGGCGCAACGGTAGGGCGTTCGCTGGCCTTTGCCTGGAACGTGCCGGCGGTTCCGGTGCATCATATGGAAGGGCATCTGCTGGCGCCGATGCTGGAAGATAATCCCCCCGCATTCCCGTTTGTGGCGCTGCTGGTCTCTGGCGGCCATACCCAGCTGATTAGCGTAACCGGTATTGGTCAGTACGAGCTGCTCGGCGAGTCTGTCGATGATGCGGCCGGGGAGGCGTTCGATAAAACCGCTAAGCTGCTGGGGCTCGATTATCCCGGCGGCCCGATGCTGTCTAAGATGGCGGCTCAGGGCAAAGAAGGGCGGTTTGTTTTCCCCCGTCCGATGACTGACCGTCCCGGTCTGGATTTCAGCTTCTCCGGCCTGAAAACCTTTGCGGCTAACACTATTCGCAATAACGATGACGACGAGCAGACCCGTGCAGATATCGCCCGTGCGTTTGAAGATGCGGTGGTGGATACGCTGATGATTAAGTGTCGTCGCGCGCTGGAGCAGACCGGCTTTAAACGCCTGGTGATGGCCGGCGGCGTGAGCGCCAACCGCACGCTGCGCGCGAAGCTGGCGGAGATGATGGCAAAGCGCGGCGGCGAAGTGTTCTATGCGCGCCCGGAGTTCTGCACCGATAACGGCGCGATGATCGCCTATGCCGGGATGGTTCGCCTGCGTACCGGCGCTAAACCGGATCTCGGCGTGACCGTCCGTCCGCGCTGGCCGCTTGCTGAACTGCCGGCGGCGTAATCTGCATCACAGGCCGACATTCCGTCGGCCTGCCTTTCTGCTTTACTCCATACTTTTACACAGCGAGCAAATCGCGCCCTGATGTTTGTGCGAGTGCATGACGTCCGGACGTTCGTACTCTTCTTCGCAGCTGACGCACTGGTAAACGGTGATGGACGCATTGCCCTGCGCGTCGTAGCGCGGCTCGCTAATCCCGTCATCATACTGCTTGATGTAGTAGCGCCCGCCGGTGAGGATACCCATCAGCGGCGTCATCACCAGCGCCACGACCAGCGCAATCAGCGGCGAGAATGGCGCCAGCGTGGCACCGAGCAGGCCGAAGAAGGCGCAGATCGACAGGCCGGCCGCCAGAGCAAACGAAACCACCCCCACCGGGTTAACGTTGTAGATCATCCCGCGACGATATTCTGGCTGCGCCGGGGCTAGCCTGAGCAGACCTTTGTTGACGGTGATATCGGTGGCAACCACCACGACCCAGGCAATGGCAAAGTTAGAATAGAAACCAAGAATCCACGACAGCGCGCTGAACATATCGCCCTCCATCAGCGCCAGCGCGATGGCGAGGTTGACGATGACGAAGATAATCCGCCCCGGATAGCGTTTGGTGGTGCGCGTCCAGGCGCTGGTCCACGCCAGCGAGCCAGAATAGGCGTTGGTGACGTTGATTTTAATCTGTGAAATGACCACCAGCACCACGGCCAGGGTTAACGCCAGCCAGCCGGGTACCAGGTTATCAAAGACGCTGACGAACTGCTGTACCGGCTCGGTGTTGTGCACTGCCGGGAAGCGGGTCAGCAGATAAAAGCCGAGGAAGGCGCCGATGATCTGTTTTATCGCGCCTAATACCACCCAGCCAGGGCCTGCGGAAAAGACCGCCAGCCACCAGCTTTTGCTATTTTCCGCCGTTTTGGGCGGCATAAAGCGCAGGTAATCGATCTGCTCGCCGATCTGCATAATCAGCGACAGACAGACGCCGGCGCCGAGCATAATGGCAGTTAAATCGACCTGCGCCGCGTTATTCTTGCCGGCGAAGTTCATAAAGCCATCCACCAACGCCGGGTCTTTGGCAATCAGCCAGGCCACCGGCACCACCATCAGCACCAGCCACAGCGGCGTGGTCCACACCTGCAGGCGGGTCAGGGCTTTCATACCGTAAACGACCAGCGGCAGTACCATCAGGGTGGCGATGAGATAGCCCATCCACAGCGGGATCCCTAATCCAACCAGCAGCCCCTGGGCCATAATTGAGCCTTCAAGGGCGAAGAAGATAAAGGTGAAGCCTGCGAAGATAATGCTGGTGATGACCGAGCCAAAATAGCCGAATCCGGCGCTGCGGGTGATTAAGTCGAGATCGATGTTATAGCGGGCGGCGGTAATCGCCAGCGGGATCCCGGTGAGGAAGATCACCAGCGCCGCCAGCAGGATGGCGTAAATCGCGTTGGTGGTGCCCCATGCCATGCCGATGCTGGCGCCGATGGAGAAGTCCGCCAGATAGGCGATGCCGCCCAGCGCGGTCACGGCGACGACGCCAGGCCCCCAGCGGCGGAAGCTCAGCGGAGCATAGCGGAGTGTATAGTCTTCCAGGGTTTCTCTGGAGCCTGATGGCCCGGTCTGGGCAGGTAACTCAGTTTTGATATCCAGTGATGACATAGTCATTCCTTAATGGTCAGGTATGACTGTAATTAGCAAACCTTATGCCACTTCGTAGAGCAGGCGCCGCAGGGGGCTGTGGGGGAGGGGGGGATAAAAAGAGGGCGTCGAATGCACCATCCGGGCGCGGGCGCGTCCGGATGGTGCAGGAACGTTTTAGCGCAGCATACCTTTGTCGACAAGGAAGGCGATGATGTTGTTCAGGCCATCGCCGCTTTTCAGGTTGGTAAAGGTCCACGGGCGCTCGCCGCGCATACGCATCGTATCGCGCTCCATCACCTCCAGCGACGCGCCCACATACGGTGCAAGGTCGGTTTTGTTGATCACCAGGAAGTCCGACTTCGTGATCCCCGGCCCCCCTTTGCGCGGGATCTTTTCCCCTTCCGCAACGTCAATGACGTAGATGGTCAGATCCGCCAGCTCCGGACTGAAGGTGGCGCTCAGGTTATCGCCGCCGCTTTCCACAAAGATCAGATCGAGGTTGCCGAATTTTTCGCTCAGCGCTTCTACCGCCGCCAGGTTCATCGACGCGTCTTCGCGGATCGCGGTATGCGGACATCCGCCGGTTTCGACGCCGACGATGCGCTCCGGCGCCAGCGCGCCCGCTTCGGTGAGAATACGCTGATCTTCTTTGGTGTAGATGTCGTTGGTGACGACGGCTAACTGCCAGCTGTCACGCATGGCTTTACACAGCGCTTCCAGCAGGGCCGTTTTCCCGGAACCGACCGGGCCGCCGACGCCGACGCGCAGCGGGTGTTTGTAGTTATGCATACTCTCTCCTAGGAACGGAATAATCGGGAATACTGGGTTTCATGCCGGGCGGAAGCAATGGCGGCCAGCGGCGTGGAGGAACCTATCGCGCTATCCGGCGCCGCAAGGGCGCAGGCCATATCCGCCGCGTAGCGATCGCACAGGCGTAAAATCAGCTGCTGGGCCGCCTGCTGGCCGAAGGGAACCAGCTTAACGCCCGCCATGACCGCGCTTTCGATCCAGCTGTAGCCAAGGCTCAGCGCCAGGTCGGGAAGTGCGATTTGCCAACGCACGCCGAGCCACGCCATGCCGGCGAGCTGGCTTTGCCGGCACAAAACGCGCCACGCCGGCGGGCAGTCCGGCTGCCAGTCGGCCAGCAGGCGGGCAAATGCCGCGCCGCGATTACGCTCTTCTTCACGCAGTTCGCGGGTCTCACGGCAGGCGAGCAGCCAGGCGGTCCAGCGCTGTGCTGACGGCAGATCGTCGTTTTCGCATGCCCGATACAGCCGGGCGAACAGAGGAAGATCGACGGTAAAAAAGCTCTGTTCCATCTGCTGCTGCTGCCAGCGTTCAAAAGCGGCGGCATCGGGTACCCAGCCTGCTTCGACTGCCCATTCCAGACCTTGCGACCAGCTATAGCCGCCGACCGGCAGGTTGCTGCTGGCCAGCTGCATCAACCGCAGGCGTTTTTCCGGCGTTGGCATTTAGTGACTGTGCTCGTGATGATGATGATCGTGGCCATGATCGTGACTATGACCGTGGCTGTGGCTGTGGCCGTGGCTTTCGCTGGCGTAGGCGCCGGCTTCCGGTTCAAACGGCAGATGCGCGAAAGTGACCTCCAGGCCGAACTGGCGCAGCATATCGTCCAGCACATGATCGTGGTGATAGCGCAGCTCTCCGGGCATGATTTGCAGCGGAACGTGGCGGTTGCCGAGGTGATAGCAGGCTTTCGCCAGGGTGAACGGATCGTCGCAATGCACCACGGACACGCCTTCATCTGCGGCGATAATTTGCACAAACTCGCTGCCGTCTTCATTGCTGAGCACATCCCCGCCGCGTAGCAGCAGGCCGCGCGGCAACAACAAACCGGCTTCGCGACCGTCGTTGAGGGTGACTTTGATACGACTTTTCACCCGCACATCGATCGGCAGCGTAAGGCTGGCGGTCAGTTTGCCAGGTGAATCCACTCGTTGGGTCAGATAGAGCATCCGGACTCCTTAAAACAGAAAATAACGTTGCGCCATCGGCAGGACATCTGCCGGTTCGCTGGTGATCAGTTCGCCATCGATGCGCACTTCATAGGTTTGCGCGTCGACGGTGATATTGGGCTGCAGGCCGTTATGGATCATGTCGGTCTTTTGTACCGTCCGGCAGCCTTTCACCACCGCCGTGGCGCTCTGCAGATTCAGACGCTGCGCCACGCCACTGTCGACCGCCGCCTGCGGCAGGAAGGTGAGGCGACAGTGATGGCGAGCGCTGCCCAGCGCGCCGAACATCGGGCGGTAGTGCACCGGCTGTGGCGTCGGAATCGAGGCGTTGATGTCGCCCATCGGGGCAATGGCGATCATACCGCCCTTGATCACCGTGGCCGGCTTAACGCCGAAAAACGCCGGGGACCACAGCACGAGATCCGCCAGTTTGCCCACTTCAATCGAGCCGACTTCATGGGCGATACCGTGGGTCAGCGCCGGGTTAATGGTGTACTTGGCGATATAGCGCTTCACGCGGAAGTTGTCGTTATCGCCGCGTTCTTCCGCCAGCGGCCCGCGCTGCACCTTCATCCGATGCGCCACCTGCCAGGTACGCAGAACGACTTCGCCCACGCGCCCCATCGCCTGCGAATCGGAAGAGGTCAGAGAGAAGGCGCCGAGATCGTGCAGAACATCTTCTGCCGCAATGGTTTCCCGGCGGATGCGGGATTCGGCAAACGCCACGTCTTCCGCAATATCCGGATCGAGATGGTGGCAGACCATCAGCATATCGAGATGTTCGTCAATGGTATTGACGGTGTAGGGCAGCGTCGGGTTGGTGGAGGAGGGCAAAATATTGGGGTGTGCGCAGGCGGTAATAATATCTGGCGCATGGCCGCCGCCGGCACCTTCGGTATGGAAAGTGTGGATCGTTCGTCCGGCAATCGCCGCCAGCGTATCTTCAACAAAACCCGATTCATTCAGGGTGTCGCTGTGCAGCGCCACCTGAATATCCATTTCGTCGGCGACCGTCAGCGCGCAGTTGATGGCGGCCGGCGTGGCGCCCCAGTCTTCATGAATTTTCAGGCCGATAACGCCTGCCGCAACCTGTTCGCGTAGCGCGTCCGGGTTTGAGCCGTTGCCTTTGCCCAGCAGACCAATATTCACCGGCAGACTGTCCGCGGCCTGTAGCATCCGCGAGATGTACCACGGCCCCGGTGTACAGGTGGTGGCGTGTGTCCCCGCGGCGGGGCCCGTTCCGCCGCCGACCATGGTGGTGACGCCGGAGACCAGCGCCTCTTCCGCCTGCTGCGGGCAGATCCAGTGGATGTGGGTATCGACGCCGCCGGCGGTGACTATCTTACCTTCGGCGGCAATAACCTCCGTCGCCGCGCCAATGGGGATAGTGACGTCAGGCTGGATATCGGGATTACCCGCTTTGCCGATTGCGACAATACGCCCCTCTTTGACACCAATGTCGGCTTTGACGATCCCCCAGTGATCGACGATCAGCGCATTGGTCAGCACCAGATCGACACAGTCGTCAGCGAGCATTTGTCCCTGGCCCATACCGTCACGGATGACCTTCCCGCCGCCGAACTTGACCTCTTCGCCGTAGGTGGTCAGATCGTCTTCGACCTCGATCCACAGTTCGGTGTCCGCCAGGCGCACTTTATCGCCGGTGGTGGGGCCAAACATGTCGGCATAGGCCTGACGTGAAATATCACTCATTGTTTGCCTCCAGATTTCCCATCACGTCGCCGCGAAAGCCGTATACCGCGCGACGACCGGCGAGCGCCACCAGCTCTACTTCACGTTTTTGCCCTGGCTCAAAGCGGACCGCGGTGCCGGCGGCGATGTTCAGGCGGTAGCCGGTGGCCTGCGCCCGATCAAATTTCAGCGCCGGGTTGACCTCGGCAAAATGGTAATGCGATCCAACCTGAATCGGCCGGTCGCCATGATTCTCAACGATAATGCTGCGGGTGGCGCGGCCAACGTTCAGAGCTATCTGTCCGGGCTGCACCTTATATTCACCTGGGATCATCGCGAAACCTCAGATAATCGGGTTGTGGACGGTGACCAGCTTCGAGCCATCCGGGAAGGTGGCCTCGACCTGGATGTCGGGGATCATTTCGGGTACGCCCTCCATGACCTGTTCGCGGCTTAACACGTGGCGGCCTTCTTCCATCAGCGCCGCGACGCTTTTACCGTCGCGGGCGCCTTCCATAATAAAGGCGCTGATTAAGGCCACGGCTTCCGGGTAGTTCAGCTTCAGGCCGCGGGCCAGGCGACGTTCCGCCACCAGTGCGGCGGTAAACAACAGCAGCTTGTCTTTCTCTCTGGGGGTCAGTTCCATAGCGTTCTCTCAGGTCAACCAGATTCGGGGAAGGACCGGGGACTTTCCGGTCAGATGCGGGCGCATAAACTGCCAGATATCACGCATCGCCCGCTGGCAAAGTAAGTTATCGTCACTTAAAAAGCGCACCGTCAGCAGGCCGTCAGTCAGCGTGGCGCCAGCATAATTGCCCAGCGTCGTGAGTCGTTCCCGCACGCCGTCAAGCAGGGCTTCACTGGCGGGATAGAACAGCAGAGTACCGACCCACGGGTACTGCGCCACGCTGGCCAGACGTCCGTCGGCCAGATGCAGGCGTTCAATGAGCAGCGGGGCATCATCCATCCATACTTCAAGACGATTGCTGAGGGCGCCATGGCTAAAGCTTTCACCGATGACCGGGCGGCCCAGGCACAGCAGATCCCAGGCCAGCAGCGTGCTGGAAGGGCAAAGATGAAAGGCGGTATGCAGACGGGCGCGGGCGCCGGGAAAGAAAATCGCGTCCTGCGGCAGCCACTCCAGCGTCGAGCGTTCCGCCAGCGTCAGACGCTGATGTAAATGAGCCTGCGCGCCGCTGCTGCGGTAAAACTTACTGGCACCGGGCATGGTGATTAACGTGTGGCAGCCGCTATCGAGAGCGGCGCGAATCGTTAGCTCGTCACCACCGACAATCCCGCCCGGCGGGTGGAGTAAGTAGAGATGACAGGTATCGTCTTCAGGATAAAAGGGACGCTGGACGGTGAGCGGACCGACATGACGGGCGGAGGTGAGTACCGTTTTGCCGCCGCGATGTTGAAAATGAAGGTCCAGCGTAGCCTGCCAGCCTTTTTTATTCTCTGGTAACACGGTGCTGTGCAATGTTGTTACGCCCCTGCAAAATCAAGATAAAACAGCAGCGATGAGTATTGATCGGCGCGAAAGTATCTCGATCATATGAAAAGCTTATGAATTAAAAACAAGAAAACAGCCGCCTGTGCGGCGGCCGTTTAGCGAAAAGATTATTACGCCTGATAATCTTCGGCGTCAATGTCATAACCCGACGGTTCCCAGCGAATCGCGAGCAGCGACAGCAGGCCAATCAGCGGCGCGGCGGCGATAATCCAAAAGACCTGGGTATCCAGGGCCGCAACCAGCAGCGGGAAGAGGAACAGCGACAGGGTTGAGCTGCTGCGCATCAGAGTCTGGTTCAGGCCGACACCGACACCGCGCAGCGAAGTTGGATAGCTCAGCGAAGCAAAGGTCATGGTGTGGGCGCCGGGGCCAAACCCCTGGCCGAACAGGAACAGCGCCAGCATCGCCACGGCCGCGATGCCTTCGCCCGCGCCGTGCGGGCGGCCGATCAGCGCCAGTCCCAGCAGCGCCGCCAGCTGGCAACTGTAGCCCGCCAGCGACATCTTCCATGCCCCTAAGCGCGGCACCAGCCGCACTGCCAGCAGGCCGCCGACGAAAGCAAAGAGCAGGTTCAGCGCCAGGGAGATCACAATCGTGGTCAGCATCGACTGAACAAAGAAGCTGGAGATAATCACCGGCAGGCCGAAGGCGACGGCGTTATAGGCAAAGGAAGAGACGACCGACAGCAGCGTAGCGAGGGTGGTCCGCCGCAGATAGACGCCCTGGAACAGACGGAAATAGTTGCTCCACTGCGCTTTTTTCACCACCGGCGTCGGGTTATCCAGCGCGTCCTGCGCCACGTGGGCGTTGATGTTATAGGCCTTGCGCAGAATGGCGGCCGCTTCACGCAGGTTGCCCTGATTGGCGGCCCACACCGGCGACTCGCTCATATAGCGGCTGCGAATGGCGATAATCACCAGCGCAGGAACCGCGCCGAAGCCCAGAATCAGCCGCCACAGCCAGTCGCTGTGGCTTTCCGGCAGTACGGCATAGAACAAGAGCACCAGCAGATATGAAATACTGATAGCGGCGTACCACGTCGGGCACCACATGGCGACGCTGGCCGCTTTGTTGCCCGGCCCCTTAAGCTTTGAGAACTCACTCAGGAAGGCCATCGCCACCGGCAGATCGATACCGACGCCGAGGCCCATGACAAAACGGGCGCCGGTCAGCACGTATTCGTTGGGGGCCAGCGCGCAGGCGATCGCTGCCACCACAAAAAACAGCATATCGGCCATGAAGACGCGGTAGCGGCCGATTTTATCCGTCAGGTAGCCGCCCAGCAGCGCGCCGACGATGGCGCCGAAGGTGATGGCTGAGGCCACCATGCCGGTGCCGGCGGGCGTCAGGTTGAATTCACGGGTAATGTCTTTCAGGCCAAAGGCCAGGGAGCCAAGATCGTAGGCATCGAGAAAGATACCGCCGAGGGCGATACCCATAACAATCCGCGCATTGGTACGCCCGCTGCTGCCCTCATTGATTAAACGCGATACGTCAGCGGCGCCGCGTATCCACTGTACTTCCCCGCCAGGCGACCCCGCCGCTGCGACCGGAGCCGCGTTGATTACGTCTGTCATGATGTTGTTCTGTGCTGTCTTATAAAGGATTCAGAGTAAACATCGCGGCAGGCAGGGATAAATTATTTTTGGTTATAAGACATAGCTAAGTGATTGTTGTGAAATGATTATCTTTTTCTGGCCGGTGAGTTCAGGAGGATTGGCTGCCAAAAAGGGTAATTCAGAGAGAATGTCGGGATAAAGGGGGCCCGGCGCGAGCCACCGGGCGCCAGATTATTTCTGCTCAGGCGTTTTTTTGTTCTTTTTCAGCCGGGCCCAGATTTTGGTTTCCTGGCGCCGCCACAGACGCTGAATATTGTCGTGATGGCGCAGCAGAATCAGGCAGGAGAGCATAGAAACCGGGAAGGTATACTGCGGTTTGAACCACCAGACGTAGAAAGGAGCAATCAGCGCGCTGACAATAGCCCCGAGCGAGGAATAGCCGCTGAGCAGGATGGTCAGCAGCCAGGTACCCGCCATGACGCCGGTCAAATCCCAGCCGATGGGCGCGATTGCGCCGAAAGCGGTCGCCACGCCCTTACCACCGCGGAAGTTAAAGAATACCGGCCAGATATGGCCTACGCAGGCCGCAATGGCGACCAGACCCAGCCAGAAAGGCGTCAGGCCGAGCGCCCAGGCACCCCAGACGGGCAGCATGCCTTTGAGCACATCAAAAATAAGAACCGTTACGGCTGCTCCCTTGCCGCCAATTCGTAGTACGTTTGTCGCCCCAGGATTGCCGGAACCGCTATCGCGAGGATCGGGCAGGCCAGCGAGACGACACACCAGAATGGCGCTGGAAATTGAGCCGCAGAGGTAGGCAAGGATAACCAGTCCAGGCGCGATTGCACTCATCAGCTGTTCCATTTTGAAAATGTCGTTTTGTCCCCGCTATCCTTCGCGTCGCTGATGCGCTGGCGCACTTCTTTCGTGCCGTCATCGGAGCGTGCATGGAGCCAGAACGCTTGCTGCGCCGCTGCTTTCCTGCAATGCGAATTATTTAGGGGATGTCTTTGCATCTGTGGATAATACGCATAATTCGCCGGAAGTGGTATCCGGTTTAGCCAAAAAGCAGGCAGGTCGTGATGGATATTGTATTTATAGAGCAACTTTCGGTAATCACCACTATCGGTGTTTACGACTGGGAACAAACCATTGAACAGAAGCTGGTGTTCGATATCGAAATGGCGTGGGACAACCGCAAAGCGGCGAGCAGCGATGATGTCAATGATTGCCTCAGCTATGCTGATATCAGCGAGCTGGTGATTGGTCACGTTGAAGGCGGACGTTTTGCGCTGGTGGAACGTGTCGCGGAAGAGATTGCCGATCTGCTGCTGGAAAAATTCCCCTCGCCGTGGGTGCGGATTAAAGTCAGCAAACCGGGCGCCGTTGCCCGGGCGGCAAACGTGGGCGTGATTATCGAGCGCAGTCGGACGTAGCCTTAATCTGAAACAAAACTTTTCAGGTCATACTCGTTAAACAAATTGCGTTTATACCGGTCACAGGATCCGGCTATCGGGATATTTAATTGCCGCTCAGGGTCAGGACAGCACTCGAAATTTACGCGTACTCCGTGTACGCTCCGATTTCCTGCGCCGTCCGTCTCCAGACTGGCCGCATCAATATCACCTGATGGAATGGTTCAGCGTATCTGGTTTTTTCATTTTACTTTTAAAGGGTTTATTGGATGAGCGATATACACTCGCTGCTGGTGGCGGCAATATTGGGTGTGGTTGAAGGGTTAACGGAATTTTTACCTGTTTCCAGTACTGGCCATATGATTATTGTCGGCCATCTGCTGGGCTTTGAAGGCGAGACGGCAAATACTTTTGAGGTGGTCATTCAGTTAGGTTCTATTCTTGCCGTTGTCGTCATGTTCTGGCGTCGTCTGTTTGGTCTGATCGGTATTCATTTCGGTAAACCACCGGAACATGAAGGTCAGGGAAGCGGCCGTTTATCGCTGATTCATATTTTATTAGGGATGGTTCCGGCGGTGGTGCTGGGTCTGTTGTTCCACGATACCATCAAATCGTTGTTCAACCCGGTCAACGTCATGTATGCGCTGATCGTGGGTGGCCTGCTGCTGATCGCGGCGGAAGTGCTGAAGCCAAAACAGCCGCGTGCCGTCGGTATTGATGATATGACCTATCGCCAGGCATTTATCATCGGCTGCTTCCAGTGCCTGGCGCTGTGGCCCGGTTTCTCTCGCTCCGGTGCGACCATTTCCGGTGGGATGCTGATGGGCGTAAGCCGCTATGCGGCGTCAGAGTTCTCCTTCCTGCTGGCGGTGCCGATGATGATGGGGGCGACCGTGCTGGATGTGTATAAGAGCATCGGTTTCCTCAACGCCAGCGATATTCCGATGTTTGCCGTCGGCTTTATTATGGCGTTCATCGTGGCGCTGATCGCGATTAAAACCTTCCTGCAGCTGATTAAACGTATTTCGTTTATCCCGTTTGCTATCTACCGTTTTGTCGTCGCGGCAGTGGTTTACGTTATCTTCTTCTGAGTTTTCAGCGCCGGTAAAACCGGGCCCTCAGTCGCAAGGCTGAGGGCAGCGCTCTTCCTTCCACTTCGCGACCGCCAGTATGCGGCGCCGCGTCAGCTCCTCACGAATCTCCGGCCCTTTAAAGCCCTGAGCAACCACCTCTTTCGTAGAGACCGATTGGGCGACCTCCCAGGCTTCAAGCAGCAGGCGTCCCTGCGGATAATCGCGGGCTTCGAATCCGGTACGTCCGCGCACATCGGCTTCGCTGGTTAAGGCGATTTGCATGACCCGCTGCGGCTTACGCCAGGCGTCGATATTATCAAACAGTTTGACCAGCGTTTTGGGCTGCAGTATTGGCAGGGTATGAATCAGGTCGTGGAATTCGGCGACCAGCTTCGCCAGATCGCGAATGTCGTTCGGTACGCGCAGACGGGCGCAGAGCTGCTCGACCAGCCTGACGCCTGCCGGACCGTGGCCGTGATGGCGCGGCCAGAGCGCTTTTGGCGTCAGCCCTTTGCCGAGATCGTGACATAGCGTTGCAAAGCGAACGTCAATCTCCGGCGACAGCATTGCCGCCATCGTCAGAGTCATCAGCGTATGTACACCGGTGTCGATTTCCGGGTGCCATTTAGCCGGTGCCGGAACGCCGTACAGCGCGTCAATTTCTGGGAACAGCACGCCGAGCGCGTGGCAGTCGCGTAAGGTCTGGAAAAAGACCTGGGGATTACGGGTGCCAAGGGCGTTTTCCGTCTCCTTCCAGACCCGTTCTGGCGTCAGATGCGCCAGTTCGCCGGCGTCGGCCATGGCGCGCATCAGCGCCATTGTTTCGTCGGCAATACGGAAGCCCAGGTGGGCATAGCGGGCGGCGAAGCGCGCCACGCGCAGAACGCGCAGCGGGTCTTCGCTGAAGGCGGGTGAGACGTGGCGCAGCAGGCGCAGACGCAAATCGGCCTGGCCGCCGTAGGGATCGATAATCAGGCCATCGGCATCCTGAGCCAGCGCATTAACCGTCAGATCGCGGCGCAGCAGATCCTGTTCCAGCGTGACGTCCGGGGCGGCATAGCAGGTAAAACCGGTGTAGCCGGAGCCTGATTTACGCTCGGTACGTGCCAGAGCATACTCTTCCCGGCTTTTCGGGTGCAGAAATACGGGGAAATCGCGGCCTACCTGCTGGTAGCCCGCCTCAAGCAACTGCTCAGGCGTGGCGCCAACTACGACCCAATCTCTGTCTTTGACCGGTAGCCCTAATAACGCATCCCGAACTGCACCACCGACCAGATAAATCTTCACGCCTGACTCTCCCGTATCCACTTTGCTCAAGATGATACGTAAGTCTGGCAGAGAAGACGAATTAGTTCATCCACCGGTCTTTACGTTTACGGCTCGGGACCAGATGCGGCAGCACCAGACCGAGCAGCAGTCCGACGCCAAGCACGCCGCCGCCGTACATAAACCACTGCATGATAATAGTGCGCTGCTTATCATCCAGCTGCAGATTCGCGGCATTCACCTTCTTCTGGGCGACAACCAGCTCATTTTTCAGCTTTTGGTTTTCATCTTTCAGCGCGTTGATGACGGTATCGCTGCCGGCGACCTTTTTCTGCATGTCGGCGGTGCGCTGATTCCAGGTGGTGTCGATGTTATTGAGTTTGTCGGTCAGGGTTTTTACCTGATTTTCCAGATCCGGCACGCGGGTGCGCAGGCTGGGCTCGGTGCTCAGCTCTTTCAGCGGAATCCACGCGGTACGGCCGTTGCCGTCGCGGATCTGGGCATAACCGGTGCTGTCATTGGTCTGCAGCAGAGAAACTTCTTCCCCGGCGTTAATGGTGCCCTGAAGACGATAATTATCGCCCGGCCCCGTGCGAACCCAGGTGTTCAGTTCATCAGAAACATAGCGTTTTTCTTCTGCATGAACCGCCGTGGCGGCGCTGAGCGCCAGCAAAGTAAAAGTGATAAGGCGTAATTTTGGCATCAGGTCATCGTTTGATCATAAAAAGTTGAACGATAGTAGTGGCATCGCCATAGCGACGCAAAGTTTTCTGCCACAATCGGAAACATCCGGGAGGTGGCCCGGCAAAATGCGCATTGCATGGAGAATCGCCGCAAAATACTATCTACTGACAAAAAATATCGGCGATAGTTCGCCGTATTTTCCCGGCAGCGCAAAGAAGCGGAAGAATTCAGTCATGGCTCAAGAAATCGAATTAAAATTTATCGTCTCCGACAGCGGCGTGGAAACACTGCGCCAGCACCTTAACGCGCTTAATGCCCAGCACACGCCTGCGGGTCAATTGCTCAATATTTACTATGAAACGGCGGATAACTGGCTGCGCCGTCACGATATGGGACTGCGCATCCGTGGCGATCGCGGTCAGTATGAAATGACCCTGAAAATCGCCGGGCGCGTGGTGGGCGGATTGCATCAGCGTCCGGAATTCAACATCCCGCTGGCAAGCCCGGAACTGGCGCTGGAACGCCTGCCTGCCGAAGTCTGGCCGCAGGGCGAACTGCCCGCGGATCTGGCGCAAAACGTACAGCCGCTGTTCAGTACCGATTTTGAACGTGAAAAATGGGTGGTCAGCGAAGGGGAGAGCCAGATTGAAATTGCGCTCGATCGCGGGGAGGTGAAAACCCCCGAGCATCAGGAGGCGATTCGCGAGCTGGAGCTGGAACTGCTCTCTGGTAAGACGGAGGATGTGCTGGCGCTCGCCCGTCGTCTGCTGGAAACCGGCGTGCTGCGCCAGGGAAGTCTCAGCAAAGCGGCGCGCGGCTACCATCTTGCCCAGGGGAACGATGCGCGCCCGGTGCAGCCATTCGGCGTTCTGCAGGTGGCGCCAAAAGCCAGCGTAGAGCAGGGTCTGGAGGCGTCGCTGGAAAACGCGCTGGCGCACTGGCTCTATCATGACGAGGTCTGGAGCCGCGGTAATCCGATGGCAAAAGGGGAAATCCTTCGCGCCATCGCCCGGATACGTCATGCGCTGGTGCTGTTTGGCGGTATCGTGCCGCGTAAGGCCACCGCGCAGCTGCGCGAACAGCTTGGGGAAGCGGAAGCTGCCCTGACGGAGGCTGGAAAGGATCCGGCGGCGCTGTTCAGCATTGCCGCAGTCAGCGCGAAGCTCGCGTTGACCGAATGGCTGGTGAGCCGTAGCTGGCGCGCCTTTTTAAATGAGAACGCGCAGAAGAAGATCGCCGGCTCTTTTAAACGTTTCGCCGATATCCAGCTTTCGCGGGCGGCGGCGGAGTTAAAAAATGCGTTCCAGCAGACGCTGGGGGACGATTACGACGGCCAGCTGCCGCGTCTGGCCCGCGACATAGACTGCATTCAGCTGCTCGCCGGCGCCTATGCCGATGCTGCGGCCTCCTGGCTGGAGAACTGGCTGGAAGTCCGTCGCGCTATTGAGCACAAAGATCGCAGCGTCATTGAATATTTCCGCCGCCAGGCGCTGGCCGCGGAGCCATTCTGGCTGCATAGTGGAAAACGATAATTTCAGGCCAGGGAGACCCCTATAATGCCGCTTTCTTCACAGTTACAGCAGCACTGGCAGACGGTTATAGACCGACTGCCGGCGGATTTTCCATTATCCACGTTAAGTCCGCAGGCGCAGTCGGTGATGGCGTTCAGCGATTTCGTCCAGCAGAGTCTGGTGGCGCAGCCGCAGTGGCTGACCGAGCTTGAAAACTCGCCCCCCGAGGCGCAGGAGTGGCGTCACTATGCCGACTGGCTACAGGCCGCCCTGGCCGGTGTCAACGACGAAGCGACGCTGATGCGTGAGCTGCGCCTGTTTCGCCGCCGGATCATGGTGCGCATCGCCTGGGCACAAGCGCTGTCGCTGGTCAGTGAAGAGAGCAGTTTGCAGCAGCTAAGCGCGCTGGCGGAGACGCTGATTGTCGCCGCCCGCGACTGGCTTTACACCGCCTGCTGTAACGAATGGGGAACCCCTACCAGTGCCGAAGGTAAAGCGCAGCCGCTGCTGATCCTCGGGATGGGGAAACTGGGCGGAGGCGAACTCAATTTCTCGTCGGACATCGATCTGATTTTTGCCTGGCCTGAACATGGCGCAACCCGCGGCGGACGCCGCGAGCTGGATAACGGGCAGTTCTTTACCCGCCTCGGGCAGCGGCTGATTAAAGTCCTCGACCAGCCGACGCAGGATGGCTTTGTTTATCGCGTTGATATGCGCCTGCGCCCCTTCGGCGACAGCGGGCCGCTGGTGCTGAGCTTTGCCGCGCTGGAAGATTACTATCAGGAACAAGGGCGCGACTGGGAGCGCTACGCGATGGTCAAAGCGCGGATCATGGGCGATAACGAAGGCACCTATGCCAACGAACTGCGCGCCATGCTGCGGCCCTTCGTCTTCCGTCGCTACATCGACTTCAGCGTGATCCAGTCGCTGCGTAATATGAAGGGGATGATTGCCCGTGAAGTTCGTCGTCGCGGGCTGAAGGACAATATCAAGCTCGGTGCGGGCGGTATCCGCGAAATCGAATTTATCGTACAGGTCTTCCAGCTGATCCGCGGAGGACGCGAACCGGCGCTCCAGCTGCGGGCGCTGCTTCCGACGCTGGCGGCGATCGATGAGCTGCACCTGCTGCCGGAAGGCGATGCTGCCCGGTTGCGTGATGCCTACCTGTTCTTACGTCGCCTGGAAAACCTGCTGCAAAGCATCAATGACGAGCAGACGCAAACTTTGCCGCAGGATGCGCTTAATCGCGCTCGCCTGGCGTGGGGGATGCATGTTGATGACTGGGAAGCGCTGACCGCGCAGCTGGAAGAGAAAATGGCCAGCGTACGGCGAGTGTTCAACGACCTGATTGGCGATGATGAAGCGCAATCACCGGATGAGCAGCTGGAGGAGTACTGGCGTGAGTTGTGGCAGGATGCGCTGGAAGAGGATGACGCCAGCCCGGCGCTGGCCCATCTTGCGGATGACGACCGTCGCAGTGTGCTGGCGCTGATTGCCGATTTTCGTAAAGAGCTGGATAAACGCACTATCGGCCCGCGCGGGCGCCAGGTGCTGGATCAGCTGATGCCGCATCTGCTCAGCGAAGTGTGTTCGCGGGCCGATGCGCCGGTGCCGTTGGCGCGGATTACACCGCTGTTGACCGGTATCGTCACCCGAACCACCTACCTGGAATTGCTCAGCGAGTTTCCCGGTGCGTTGAAACATCTGATTAGCCTCTGCGCCGCTTCGCCGATGGTTGCCAGTCAGCTGGCGCGCCATCCGCTGCTGCTGGATGAACTGCTGGATCCCAATACGCTGTATCAACCGACGGCGACCGATGCCTATCGCGATGAGCTACGTCAGTATCTGCTGCGGGTGCCGGAAGAGGACGAAGAGCAGCAGCTGGAGGCGCTGCGCCAGTTTAAGCAGGCGCAGCTGCTGCATATTGCCGCCGCCGATATTGCCGGTACGCTGCCGGTAATGAAAGTGAGCGATCACTTAACCTGGCTGGCCGAAGCGATGATTGATGCGGTGGTCCAGCAGGCGTGGATGCAGATGGTGGCGCGTTATGGCCAGCCGACGCACCTGCATGACCGTCAGGGGCGTGGTTTTGCGGTCGTCGGTTACGGGAAACTGGGGGGCTGGGAGCTGGGCTACAGTTCTGACCTTGACCTGGTGTTCCTGCATGATTGTCCGATGGAGGTGATGACCGACGGGGAGCGCGAAATCGACGGTCGCCAGTTCTATCTGCGCCTGGCCCAGCGCATTATGCACCTCTTCAGCACCCGCACCTCTTCAGGGATTCTCTACGAAGTGGATGCTCGCTTACGTCCGTCTGGTGCGGCGGGTATGCTGGTCACCACTGCCGATGCGTTTGCCGACTACCAGAAGAATGAGGCCTGGACCTGGGAACATCAGGCCCTGGTGCGTGCCCGCGTAGTCTATGGCGATCCGGCGCTGCAGGAGCGTTTTGATACCATCCGACGCGATATCCTCAGCACGCCGCGTGAAGGGGCGACGCTGCAGACCGAAGTGCGGGAAATGCGGGAGAAAATGCGCGCCCATCTCGGCAATAAGCATCGGGATCGCTTTGATATTAAAGCCGATGCCGGGGGCATTACCGACATTGAATTTATTACCCAGTATCTGGTCCTACGCTATGCGCACGATAAACCGAAGCTGACGCGCTGGTCTGATAACGTGCGCATTCTGGAACTGCTGGCGCAAAACGACATTATGGATGATGAAGAAGCGCAGGCGTTGACCCATGCGTACACCACGCTGCGCGATGCGCTGCATCATCTGGCGTTGCAGGAACAGCCGGGGAACGTCGCCCCGGACGCCTTTACCCATGAACGTCAGCAGGTGAGCGCCAGCTGGCAGAAGTGGTTGATGGCTTAACTAAAAAACCGGGTGTGCTATTATCGCGCGCAAAGTTTGTATCTCGCAGGAGAGAGTCATGAAAGTAACGCTGCCGGAGTTTGAACGTGCAGGAGTGTTGGTGGTTGGCGATGTCATGCTGGACCGCTACTGGTATGGTCCCACCAGCCGTATTTCCCCCGAAGCCCCGGTACCGGTGGTCAAGGTGGAAAATATCGAAGAGCGTCCCGGCGGTGCGGCAAACGTGGCGATGAACATCGCCTCTCTCGGTGCGACCTCTCGCCTGGTTGGCCTGACCGGGATTGATGACGCAGCGCGTGCGCTCAGTAAGGCGCTGGCGGATGTCAACGTGAAGTGCGATTTTGTCTCCGTGCCGACTCACCCGACTATCACCAAGCTGCGCGTGCTGTCGCGCAACCAGCAGCTGATCCGCCTGGATTTCGAAGAGGGATTCTCCGGCGTCGATCCGCAGCCCATGCACGACCGCATTCAGCAGGCGCTGGGTACCATCGGGGCGCTGGTATTGTCCGATTATGCAAAAGGCGCGCTGGCCAGCGTGCAGACCATGATTAAGCTGGCGCGCGATGCCGGCGTACCGGTGCTGATCGATCCGAAAGGCACCGATTTTGAACGCTATCGCGGCGCCACGCTGCTGACGCCGAACCTCTCCGAATTTGAAGCCGTAGCGGGCAAGTGCAAAGACGAAGCGGATATTGTCGAACGCGGCCTGAAAATTATTGCGGATTTCGAACTCTCTGCGCTGCTGGTGACTCGTTCCGAGCAGGGGATGACGCTGTTGCAGCCGGGCCGTCCGCCGCTGCATATGCCGACTCAGGCGCAAGAAGTGTATGACGTCACCGGTGCCGGCGATACGGTCATTGGCGTGCTGGCGGCGACGCTGGCCTCCGGCAACACTCTGGAAGAGGCGTGCTACTTTGCCAACGCGGCGGCCGGCGTCGTGGTCGGCAAGCTGGGGACATCCACCGTTTCACCTATCGAACTGGAAAACGCCGTGCGCGGGCGCGCGGAGACCGGGTTCGGCGTGATGAACGAAGATGAACTGAAACAGGCCGTTGCGGCGGCGCGTAAGCGCGGCGAGAAAGTGGTGATGACCAACGGCGTGTTTGACATTCTGCACGCGGGCCACGTCTCTTATCTGGCTAATGCGCGCAAGCTCGGCGATCGCCTGATCGTTGCGGTCAACAGCGATGCGTCGACCAAACGTCTGAAAGGCGAGTCTCGTCCGGTTAACCCGCTGGAGCAGCGTATGATCGTGCTCGGCGCGCTGGAAGCCGTCGACTGGGTCGTCTCATTTGAAGAGGATACGCCGCAGCGCCTGATTGCCGGCATTCTGCCGGACCTGCTGGTCAAAGGCGGCGACTATAAGCCGGAAGATATCGCGGGTAGCGAGGAAGTCTGGGCGAACGGCGGCGACGTTCTGGTGCTGAACTTTGAAGATGGTTGCTCTACGACCAACATCATTAAGAAGATCCAGAAAGACAGCGGTAAGTAATTTGTCGCGCCGGGCGGGCGTCCTGGGGGAGCGGGTTGCGTATCGCGAGGCCGAAGAAACCCGGATAACGTCCGACAAAAATAGCCGACGATCGTCAGATCGCCGGCTTTTTTTTATTTATTGATGACAGAGATGATTCAGCGCAATAAACAGGCGATTTGAGCGCATTTTTCGTACAGAAAGCGTTAGCGTAAGTATAAATACTGAAGTCAGTAGAAAGCATATGACCAATCAGAACACACACGGCTGAAGGAGTATGCGGATGAATCATCACGAACTGTATTCAATGAAGAACTTTGATTTTCTGGCCCTGAGTTTCGCCAGAATGCATGCACAAGGACACTCCGTTGATCTCCAGGCTATAGTCGGCAATATGGATGAAGATCATCGTGAATGGTTTTGCCAACGGTATGAGCTCTACTGCCGTCAGGTGAGTGAAGAGGCAGCGTCGGAACCAGAGCTAGAACACTGAAACAACAACGGGCCTGAGGGCCCGTTATTTTTTACTGCTTCTCTTCGACGGTCGGGGCGGCCGCGCGGCTTTCCAGATCGCTGATTCGCTGCTCCAGCAGCGCCAGTTTTTCGCGGGTGCGCAGCAGCACCTGCGTCTGCACATCAAACTCTTCGCGACTGACCAAATCCAGGCGGGTCAGCTGTGACTGGAGTACCTGACGGATCTTTTTCTCGACATCTTCCCCAAGATCGCGAAGGCCTTTCGGCATCGATTCATGGACCTGGCGGGCGATTTGTTCAATTTTTTTCGGGTCAATCATGGTGGTTTCCTGCTCTGGTCGATTTATCGCTCATTGTAGTGCGATCGACGCTGCCTATAAACCAGAAATGTTTGAAGCTTATGCATTGCCGATGATAATCAATAGCGTTATAGTGATCTCGCTTATTCTCAGGGCGGGGCGAAATTCCCCACCGGCGGTAAATCAACCATGGCGTTGAAAGCCCGCGAGCGCTTTCTGCAACAGCAGAAAGGTCAGCAGATCCGGTGTAATTCCGGGGCCGACGGTTAAAGTCCGGATGGGAGAGAGTAACGGCTCAGTCGGGTTTCGATCCGCTTGCGTTGACTTTTGCCGCTAAACCGGCGCTCCTAAGACTGCCCTGATTCTGGTAACCATAATTTTAATGAGGTTTATTTACCATGAATCAGACGCTCCTTTCCTCTTTTGGTACCGCTTTTGAACGTGTGGAACACGCTTTAAATGCACTGCGCGAAGGCCGCGGTGTGATGGTGCTTGATGATGAAGACCGTGAAAACGAAGGCGACATGATTTTCGCCGCTGAAACCATGACCGTTGAGCAGATGGCGCTGACCATTCGCCACGGCAGCGGCATTGTCTGCCTGTGCCTGACCGATGAACGCCGTAAGCAGCTTGACCTGCCGATGATGGTGGAAAACAACACCAGCGCATACGGCACCGGTTTTACCGTGACCATCGAAGCTGCAGCAGGCGTCACCACCGGCGTTTCCGCCGCTGACCGCGTGACCACCGTGCGCGCGGCCATTGCCGACGGCGCTAAACCTTCCGATCTCAACCGTCCAGGCCATGTCTTCCCGCTGCGTGCGCAGCCGGGCGGCGTGTTGACCCGCGGTGGTCATACTGAAGCGACCATCGATCTGGTGACGCTGGCGGGCTTTAAGCCGGCTGGCGTGCTGTGTGAACTGACGAACGACGATGGCACTATGGCGCGGGCGCCAGAGTGCATTGCGTTCGCACAGAAGCAGAATATGGCCGTGGTCACCATTGAAGATCTGGTGGCCTATCGCCGCGCACATGAGCGCAAAGCCAGCTGATTCTGGCCCCGTCTCATGACAAAGCCCACCTCAGCGTGGGCTTTGTTGTTTTTGCCATCAGCCAATGCCCATTGCCTGCAGCGCAACCAGACTTAATCCCATCACCGACATGCCGCACAGTACGCCATAGCTTGGGTTGCTCTGCGGATCGATCTCTTTTGCCAGCGGCATCAGCTCATCGACCGACAGCGCCACCATGATCCCGGCGACGGCGGCCATAATGGCGCCCATTATGACCGGTGACACCAGGCTTCCGAGGATCAGCCAGGCCAGCAGGCCGCCGAGAATTTCCGCCATACCGGAAAGCCCTGCCCAGAGTACCGCCTTATACCGTGAACCGGTGGCGGCATAAACCGGTCCGGCCACCGCCAGCCCCTCGGGAATATTGTGTAAAGCGACCGCCAGCGCGACGCCCATGCCCAGCTCGAGGTTATTACTGGCCGTTACAAAGGTGGCGATCCCTTCCGGAAAGTTGTGCAGGCTGATGCCCAGAGTCAACAACATGGCGGTTCGGCGGAGGTTACGCGGACGCGGCATACCCGGCGACATTAGATCCTGCGGATGCGCGTGGGGCAGCATACGGTCAAGCGCAAAGTAGCCCAGCAGGCCGATGACAAACATGCCGTAACCGAGCAGCGGCGACATGCCCTCCGCGTTCAGCGCGGCGGGCAGCATCTCCATCAGCGAGATAAGCAGCATGATACCCGCGGCAAAGCCCAGGGAAAATCCCAGCAGCCGGTTGGATGGTTTCTGACCCAGGACGCCAAAAATAGCCCCGATGAATGTGGCGCTACCCGCCAGCAGCGTCAATATTAAGGGTGACGACATTATTCATTTCCTTTGATAATGATTATCATTAATGATATCCAGATTATCAGCTCACGACGAGAGGGCGATGCGACCCTTTACAGCGAATTACATTCAAATTTTCTGACGATCATCATCATGCTTATCTGAGTTTATCCTGATGCAAAAAAGCGTAATGTTGAGGCATCACAATTCCTCTGTTTAAGGATATCACCATGTCCCGTACCCGAATGCCAGCGTTGTTTTTAGGCCACGGCAGCCCGATGAACGTGCTGGAAGATAACGTCTATACCCGCGCCTGGCGGCAGCTGGGCGAAACATTGCCGCGGCCAAAAGCTATCGTTGTAGTCTCTGCGCACTGGTTTACTCGCGGTACCGGAGTCACGGCTATGGAAACGCCGAAGACGATCCACGATTTTGGCGGCTTCCCGCAGGCGCTGTACGATACGCATTACCCGGCTCCCGGTTCTCCTGAACTGGCGCAGCGTCTGGTTGAGCTGCTGGCGCCGGTGCCCGTGACCCTGGATAAAGAAGCCTGGGGCTTCGATCATGGCTCATGGGGCGTGCTGATAAAAATGTACCCCGATGCGGATATCCCGATGGTGCAGCTGAGCATCGATAGCACCAAACCGGCAGCCTGGCATATGGAAATGGGACGTAAGCTGGCGGCGCTACGCGATGAAGGTATCATGCTGGTGGCGAGCGGTAACGTGGTGCATAACCTGAGAACGGCACGCTGGCATGGCGAGAGCACGCCTTACCCGTGGGCGGAATCATTTAATGACTACGTCAAGACCAACCTGAGCTGGAAGGGACCGGTTGCAGAGCATCCGCTGGTGAACTATCTGGCGCATGAGGGCGGATCGCTTTCTAATCCGACGGCGGATCACTTCCTGCCGCTGCTCTACGTTCTGGGTACCTGGGACGGCGAAGAGCCGATAACTATTCCGGTGGAAGGGATGGAGATGGGATCGCTGAGCATGCTGTCGGTGCTGATTGGGGCGTAGAAGGTAGCGGAAAAACCCCGGCAGGCGTTAGCGCGGCCGGGGCAGATCTTATTCGACGAAAATGTGCGGGTAGAAACGCGACAAATCCTGGGTGATCAGCGCCCGATCCTCGCGTACGCCAATCCCGGCGGGCATATCGTTGATGAGCCAGCTGCCGATCAGCGTGTAGCTGTCACCAAACTTCGGCAGCGGATAGAACTCCTGCACGATAGTGCCTTCTTCTCCGTATGGACCCTCTACCGCTTCCAGTACTTTGCCGTTTTCCACGATCGACACGTTGGCCCCTTCACGGGAGAAGATCGGCTTAATGACGTACTTCTCCATCTCCGGATGCGCATCTTCGCTGAAGTAAGCCGCCAGCAGATTAGGGTGGTTCGGAAACATCTCCCACAGCAGCGGAAGCAGAGCTTTGTTCGAGATGATGCTCTTCCACGCCGGTTCGAGCCAGCGTACGCCCGCGTCTTCCAGTTTGGTAGAGAACATCTCGCGCAGCATATACTCCCACGGGTAGAGCTTGAACAGGTTGCCAATCACCTGATCCTGCAGGTCGGTAAACTGACCTTTTTCACCCAGGCCGATATCTTCGATATACAGAAACTCGGTCGCCACACCCGCTTCTGCGGCACAGTCCTGCAGATACTGCACGGTACCGCGATCTTCTTCGGTATCGCGGCAGCAGGCCATATGCAGCAGCTGGAAGCCAAACTGTTCGCGCAGCTCGGAAAAACGCTCGATCAGCTTTTCCTGCAGGCTGTTGAACTGGTCGCTGCCTGCTGGCAGCTGGCCGGCGTTGATCTGATCTTCCAGCCAAATCCACTGGAAGAAGGCGGCTTCATACAGCGAGGTTGGGGTATCGGCGTTGTTCTCCAGCAGCTTCGGTTCGCCCACGCCGTCCCATGCCAGATCGAGACGCGAGTAGAGCGACGGCTGGTTGGTTTTCCACGACTGGCGCACGAAGCCCCAGGTATGTTTCGGAATGCGGAACTTCGCCATCAGCTCATCGCTGGCGACGACTTTTTCCACTGCCTGCAGGCACATCTGGTGTAGCCCGGCGGTGACCTCTTCAAGCTTTTCAACCTGGGCCAGCGTCAGTTTGTAATAGGCCTCTTCGCTCCAGTACGGCTCGCCATACATGGTATGAAAGTTGAAGCCGTATTCGGTCGCCTTCTCACGCCAGTCCGGGCGTTCCGTGATGCTGATTCTTTCCATGTGATTTAGCCGCCCATTGAGCGTTTAGTCGAACTGGTGCCTGCAGCGCTGCGCTGCATAGCAGATTGCTTCGCGACCGACTCACCAAACCCGCCGCGAGTGACGGTGCTGGTGGTGGCGGGTTTTGGTGCCATCGCCGTTTTCGGTACATTCATCGTCCGGCCCGGCTGTGCGGCGCCGTAGCTCTTACCGCCGGCATCGGTGTACTGACCATAGGCTGGGCTGGCCGGGTTTTTCGAGCTGAACAGCGGCTGCTGTGCGCCCATGCCGCCACCCATCATACGGCCCATCATGTAGCCTGCCATCAACGGCATCCAGAAGCTGCCGCTGCTTTGTGCCTGCGCCTGGTTTTCTGGCGCGACGCCTGCCTGAGCCGGCGTTTGCTGGCACTGGCCTTCGCCGAATTCAGCGACGCAATCTTCGCGCGTGGCGTATTTCGGCGCGGTACGTACCGCTTCCTTCTGCGCGTTGTTGAAAGCGGTGGTGCATTCTGCGCTTTTGCCCGGGTTGGCTGCAGAGCAGTCATCGGCGTTTTGGTACAGAGAAACCGTCTCGTCGGTTTTTTCACAACCGGCAAGCATAAATACGGCCGTAACGGCAAGGGCGACCGGCGTCAGATGGCGCGCGCTCCAGCTTTTACGGAACGAGGCATGATTGATATTTTTTGTCCGTTTCATATTTGTCTTCCAGGACCCAGTGGTATTGCGGTTTGTTAACGCTCAGGATAGAGGATGAGTGGTGGAAAATGAAGCGAAGAGGGAGGGAAAGGAGGGGATCTTTACGTTGCCTTACGTTTAGCGCTTCGCTTAGCGGAATTCGTTAAGCGAAGCGCCATGACGCAACGACGATTACTGGCGGAAAGGATTAGCGCCGCTGGTTTTCGTGGTGCGGGTCGAAGCCGGTGTTGCCGCCGGGGCTGCATTGCTGCTGTAGCCATCAGCGTTAGCATCCTGCTGCGGGGTTTCCGGTGCGACGCTATCTGGTGATGTCGAGACCGGTTTGCCCAGCGTGTTGTTCAGCGCCAGCAGATCCTGCTCGTTCAGAGTACCGAGCGCCGATTTAATGTTCAGCTGGTTAATCAGGTAGTTATAACGTGCGCTGGAGAGCTGCTGCTTCGCGTTGTACAGAGTGGTGGTGGCATCCAGGACGTCGACGATGGTACGCGTCCCCACGGAATAGCCGGCTTCCATCGCATCAAGGGAGCTCTGCGCAGAGACCACCGCCTGTTTGTAGGCGTTGATGCTGCTGATAGAGGCGTTGATGTTATTAAAGGAAGAACGAACGGTCTGAACTACGCTGCGATGTGAGCTTTCCAGCTGTTCGCTGGCGCCAACGAAGTTGTACTGCGCCTGTTTCACCTGCGAGTTCACCATCCCGCCCTGATACAGCGGCAGCGAGAAGCTCAGGCCAATTTTGTTCTGCCCGGCATCAGTGTCGCCATAGCGCGTTGGATCGTTGGTTTTTGAACCGTTGTAGGTGGTGTTTGAGATCCCGGTCGAGGCGGTTAAATCCAGGGTCGGCAGATGGCCGTCCTGCGCCTGGCGAATCTGTTCGCGGGCGAGGTCCTGGTTCAGACGCGCCTGCAGCAGCGACAGGTTGCGGTTTTCCGCTTCCTTCAGCAGCGCATTTACCGTCTGCGGTTTGTTGGTTTTAAAGCCGTCAACGTTCAGCGATGCCAGCTCCGGATAGTAGTTGCCGGTTACCTGGCGCAGCGCTTCTACCGCGTTGTCGAGGTTGTTGCGTGCGGTCACTTCGTTTGCCAGTACTGAATCGTACTGTGAACGGGCGTTCTGCACGTCGGTGATCGCCACCAGGCCAACGTTAAAGCGCTGTGTGGTCTGATCCAACTGGCGGTAAATTGCCTGCTTCTGCGCTTCGGTATAGGAAAGCGTATCAATCGCGCTGAGGACGTTAAAGTAAGCCGTCGCGGTGTTCAGAATCAGCGTTTGCTGGTCAGTCTGATAGGTGACATCCTGAATACCGGCCGCTTTTTCCTGCAGCGTCAGGGCGCGCCACTTCGACATATCAAACAGGGTCTGCGTTAACTGCAGCGAGCCGCTGGTGACGTTCGAGTTCACGCCGTTGCTGTCGCGATAGCCATTGGTGTAAGTATAATCTGCGCCCAGACCAAGCTGAGGCAGTAACGGGCTACGTGCTTCATTGATCTTCTCGAATGCAGCATCACGATCGGCTGCTGATTTACGCAGGTCAGGGTTGCTGACGCGCGCCTGCTGATAAACCTGCATCAGGTTTTCTGCCTGGCTCATGGCGCTGAAGCCAGTCAGGCCCAGACCGATGAGGATGGGGAAAAGTTTCTTCATTTGCATTCCTTGTTGTGAAGCATAAAGCGCTGCCCAAATTCTAAATATATTTGCTGATTGTATCGAGTCTGCCGCGGTAAAAAGTTGGCGTTACGTGCCATCCGGCGGTAATTTGCACCAATCTAACATACAGGCTGTAAAACGATAGCCAAACGGCTTATAAATCCTTACTTTCGGATGCGCAGGACAGAGACAATGAGCAAGCCCAATCAGCAAGGAATCACCTTCTCTAAAAACGATGTAGAAATTATTGCACGCGAAACGCTTTATCGTGGTTTTTTTTCGCTGGATTTATACCGTTTTCGCCATCGTCTGTTTAACGGTGGAATGAGCGGCGAGGTGACGCGCGAAATTTTTGAGCGCGGGCATGCCGCAGTCTTGCTACCCTTTGACCCGGTACGTGATGAAGTGGTGCTGGTCGAGCAAATCCGCATCGCCGCGTATGATACCAGCGAGAGCCCGTGGCTGCTTGAAATGGTCGCCGGTATGATTGAGGACGGTGAGACCCCCGAGGACGTTGCCCGCCGCGAAGCGGTAGAAGAAGCCGGGCTGGTCGTCGGGCGGACAAAACCGGTCTTGAGCTACCTGGCCAGCCCAGGCGGTACCAGCGAAAGACTGTCGATTCTGGTCGGTGAAGTCGATGCCACAACGGCAAAAGGGATTCACGGTCTGGCGGATGAAAATGAAGACATCCGGGTGCATGTGGTAAGCCGGGAGCAGGCTTATCAGTGGGTTGAAGAGGGGAAAATCGACAACGCGGCCTCTGTCATCGCCTTGCAATGGCTGCAATTGCATTATCACAATTTACGTAATGAGTGGACAAAATGAAGCGTTATACACCTGACTTCCCGGAAATGATGCGCCTGTGTGAAACCAATTTTGCTCAGTTGCGCCGCTTGTTGCCTCGAACCGATGCAGCCGGCGATGTCGCGGGCTATCAGGTGGGCAATGCGCAATATCGATTAACTATCGTCGAGTCGACCCGCTACACTACATTAGTGTCAATTGAGCAGACGGTTCCGGCGGTAAGTTACTGGAGTTTACCGTCAATGACGGTACGTCTGTATCATGACGCGATGGTCGCTGAAGTGTGTTCGACTCAGCAGATCTTTCGCTTCAAAGCAAAGTATGATTATCCTAATAAAAAGTTGCATCAACGCGACGAAAAGCATCAAATTAATCAGTTCCTGGCGGACTGGCTGAGATACTGTTTAGCACATGGAGCGATGGCGATTCCGGTTTGTTAGCGTCGTGAAACCTAAGGACACCATTTGGAAAGCCTGTTGAATCTGCCTCTGGCTGGTGAGACCAGAGTCAGGATATTACAAATTACTGATACTCACCTGTTTGCTGAAAAACATGAAACGCTGTTAGGTATCAATACCTGGGAAAGCTACCAGGCCGTGCTGGATGCCATCCATGCCTCACAGCGTCCATGCGATCTTATAGTAGCAACAGGCGATCTGGCGCAGGACCATTCAGCCGCGGCCTATCAGCACTTTGCTGAAGGTATCGCGAGTTTTGCCGCGCCCTGCGTCTGGTTGCCGGGCAATCATGACTTCCAGCCGGCGATGTATAGCACGCTGCAGGAATCAGGTATTTCCCCGGCCAAAAGGGTCTTGCTGGGCGATCGTTGGCAAATATTGCTGTTGGACAGCCAGGTGTTTGGCGTTCCCCACGGCGAGCTGAGCGACTTTCAGCTTGAGTGGCTGGAGCAGAAGCTGGCGGAAGAGCCTGAGCGTTATACGCTGCTGCTGTTGCATCATCATCCGCTCCCTTCGGGTTGTAGCTGGTTGGATCAACACAGCCTGCGGAACGCCGGGGCTCTGGATCGTGCGCTGGCCGCTTTCCCGCGCGTAAAACATTTACTCTGCGGCCATATTCACCAGGAACTGGACCTCAACTGGAACGGGCGGCGGATGATGGCCACTCCCTCGACCTGCGTACAGTTTAAGCCGCATTGCGCCAATTTTACCCTGGATACCATTTCTCCCGGCTGGCGCTGGCTGGAACTGCACGCCGACGGTACCTTGACCACGGAAGTTTGCCGCCTTAACGGCGTGAAGTTTCACCCGGATATTGCTTCAGAAGGATACTGATGGCTACGCTCCTTTATCTGCATGGTTTTAACAGTTCACCGCGGTCGGCAAAAGCGACGGCGTTGAAGGACTGGCTGACGCAGACCTTTCCCGAGATTACGATGGTGGTGCCTGAGCTACCCGCCTACCCGGCAGAAGCGGCGGAGATGCTGGAAGCCATTGTGCTGGAACGCGGCGGGGAACCGCTGGGGGTGGTGGGGTCTTCGCTGGGAGGCTACTATGCCACCTGGCTATCGCAGTGTTTTATGCTGCCGACGGTGGTGGTTAACCCGGCGGTACGCCCGTTTGAACTGCTGAACAATTTCCTTGGCCCCAATGAGAATCCGTACACGGGGCAGCAATATGTGCTAGAGTCACGCCATATTTACGATCTCAAAGTCATGCAAATCGACCCGCTGGAAGCGCCTGATTTAATCTGGCTGCTGCAGCAAACGGGCGATGAAGTGCTTGATTACCGCCAGGCCGTTGCTTACTACGCCTCATGCCGGCAGACGGTAGAGGAGGGCGGCAATCACGCATTTGTCGGCTTTGAAGATCATTTCACTCAGATTATCGATTTTCTGGGTCTGCGTTAAGCGGCCCTGGATGACCTACGAATACACACCATGACGCAATCTTCATATAACGCTGATGCCATTGAGGTACTCACCGGGCTAGAGCCGGTTCGCCGCCGTCCGGGGATGTACACTGACACAACACGTCCTAACCATCTCGGCCAGGAAGTTATTGATAACAGTGTGGATGAAGCACTGGCTGGCCATGCGAAACGCGTGGAGGTCATTCTTCATGCCGATCAATCGCTGGAAGTGATCGACGATGGACGCGGGATGCCGGTTGATATCCACCCGGAAGAAGGGGTTCCGGCGGTTGAGCTGATCCTGTGCCGGCTGCATGCGGGCGGCAAATTCTCCAGCAAGAACTACCAGTTCTCGGGTGGCCTGCACGGGGTGGGTATTTCGGTGGTCAACGCCCTGTCGAAGCGTGTGGAAGTGAACGTCCGCCGCGATGGCCAGATCTACAGCATCGCCTTCGAGAACGGCGATAAAGTTGAAGATCTTCATGTCACCGGTACCTGCGGTAAACGCAATACCGGAACCAGCGTGCATTTCTGGCCGGATGAGAGCTTCTTTGACAGTCCGCGTTTTTCCGTCTCGCGTCTGACGCATGTACTCAAAGCTAAAGCCGTGCTTTGCCCCGGGGTCGAGATTGTCTTCCGTGACCAGGTAAACAACAGCGAACAGCGCTGGTGTTACCAGGACGGCCTGACTGATTACCTGTGCGAAGCGGTGAACGGCCTGCCGCTGCTGCCGGAAAAACCGTTCGTCGGCAACTTCTCCGGCGAAACCGAAGCGGTCGACTGGGCGCTGCTGTGGCTACCGGAAGGCGGGGAGCTGCTGACCGAAAGCTACGTTAACCTGATCCCGACCATGCAGGGCGGTACCCATGTTAACGGCCTGCGCCAGGGGCTGCTCGAAGCGATGCGCGAGTTCTGTGAATATCGCAATATCCTGCCGCGCGGCGTGAAGCTGTCTGCGGAAGATATCTGGGATCGCTGTGCCTACGTGCTGTCGGTGAAAATGCAGGATCCGCAGTTTGCCGGTCAGACCAAAGAGCGCCTCTCTTCGCGTCAGTGCGCGGCGTTTGTCTCCGGGGTGGTGAAAGATGCCTTTAGCCTGTGGTTGAACCAGAACGTTCAGGCCGCGGAGCTGCTTGCCGAGATGGCCATCTCCAGCGCTCAGCGCCGGATGCGCGCTGCCAAAAAGGTGGTTCGTAAAAAGCTGACCAGCGGCCCCGCGCTGCCGGGCAAGCTGGCGGACTGTACCGCCCAGGATCTGAACCGTACCGAGCTGTTTCTGGTGGAAGGGGACTCGGCAGGCGGTTCTGCCAAGCAGGCGCGCGACCGGGAATATCAGGCGATTATGCCGCTGAAGGGTAAAATCCTTAATACCTGGGAAGTCTCATCTGATGAAGTGCTGGCCTCGCAAGAGGTGCACGACATTTCGGTGGCGATCGGTATCGATCCGGACAGCGACGACTTAAGTCAGCTCCGCTACGGCAAGATTTGTATCCTCGCGGATGCGGACTCCGATGGCCTGCACATTGCCACGCTGCTGTGTGCGCTGTTTGTGAAGCACTTCCGCACGCTGGTGAAGCACGGGCACGTCCACGTTGCGCTGCCGCCTTTGTACCGTATCGATCTCGGCAAAGAGGTTTACTACGCGCTGACGGAAGAAGAGAAAGCCGGCGTGCTGGAGCAGCTCAAACGTAAGAAGGGCAAACCGAACGTACAGCGCTTTAAAGGGCTGGGTGAGATGAACCCGATGCAGCTGCGTGAAACCACGCTTGACCCGAATACCCGCCGCCTGGTTCAGCTGATTATCAGTGATGAGGATGAGCAGCAGACTACCGCGATGATGGATATGCTGTTAGCCAAGAAACGTTCGGAAGACCGTCGTAACTGGCTGCAGGAGAAAGGGGATATGGCGGATCTGGAAGCCTGACCTGCTGTTTAAGCAGAACTGGCGCTCCGCCAGTTCTGACTCACTTCTGGTTTTTTCTTTGTGCGCAGGGTGCGCAGGCTTAAATGCCGGACTGCAGGATACGGATACTGGTCTCCAGCACGTCGCCTTTCACCGCTTCAGCGTATGCTTTCATATGCGGAGTTTGCAGATGCGCTTCAAGATGGGCAACGCTTTCCCACTGTTCAACCATGACGATCGAATCCGGAGAGGTGCTCTGGAAACTCACGCCGGCAGCGTGGTCCACCAGCGGCGCATAGCCGTGGCAGCCCTCTTCCTGTAAAACCACCGGAACAAGTTTTGCAAACTGATCAAGTACCGCCTGGCGATGATGTTGGCCCGGGCGTGTACGAATTTCTGCGATCACTGTCAACATGATTAACTCAACTCCTTCTGTATGTAGACCTTTAGTTAACCAAAAATCTGCGCCAGATGCTTGCGATATTCTGCTATGTCACGCGGAACATCCGGCATTTTAATGACGTCGTTGGCGATAAAGGTCGGCAGAGGGGTCATGCCGAGGAACTGGTTGGCTTTATGGAACGGCAGATAAACGCCGTCAACGCCCACGCCGTGGAAGAACTGATCCTTATCGGTGAAGGCATCCATCGGTGCGTTCCAGGTCAGGGAGAGCATGTATTGCTTGCCCTGAATCAAGCCGCCGGAACCATATTTCTTGCTGGCGTCGGAGCGGGTGCGTCCGTCGCTGGCATACAGCGAGCCATGCCCTTCGGTGAAGACGTCATCAATATATTTCTTCACGGTCCACGGCGCGCCCATCCACCAGCCCGGCATTTGCCAGATAACCACGTCGGCCCAGAGGAAATTCTGTACTTCTTGCCGGACGTCGTAATCGCTTTCCGCACGAACGATTTTAACATCATGCCCGGCGTCGCGCAGATAACCATCCGCGACCTCGGTCAGGGTGTCATTCAACTGGCCGTTTGAATGGGCGAATTTCTTCGCGCCGTTGATAATCAGGATGTTGCTCATTTTTTACCCTTCAGGTTTCGAGTTTGTCACTGATTTTACCCCGCGAGGCGGGGCGGTAAAATGAGCAAAATGTGCAAAGTCTTTTGCGTTAATTGCAATAATTGCTACCAGCGCACGCGCGCCGCGAAACCGCCTTCGGGCGCGTTGCTGAAGTCTACCGTCATCCGGTGCAGCGCGGCAATGCGGCGGACGATAGATAATCCCAGCCCGCTACCGGGCTCATCCTGGCCGGGAGGGCGATAGAAGCGCTCGCCGATACGCGCCAGCGCCTCGGGGCTGACGCCCGGGCCATTATCGCGAACGGAAAACTCACGGGCATCAAGAGTGATATCGACCTGGCTGCCGCGCGGGCTGTAACGTACGGCGTTATCCAGCAGATTGCGCACCAGCAGACTCAGCAGCAGCGGCTGGCCCGGCTGCATGACCTGAGTTGCGTTCAGGTGCAGGCGAAGCTCAATGCCCGCCTGCTGCGCAGAGTGGTACATCTCCATGACCGACGATTGCAGCAGCTCATCGATGGCTATCGTATGCACATCATCAAGCTGCGCCAGAGAATCGAGGCGCGACAACGTTAAAAGCTGGTCTACCAGCCGGGTTGCGCGGTCAATTCCTTCATGCAGCTGCGCCAGCGCTTTCTCCCGCCCCTGCGGGTCGTCCATTGATAGCTGAGCGACTTCAGTCTGCACTTTCAGGGCTGCAAGCGGGCTGCGCAGCTCGTGTGCGGCATCGGAGGTAAACCGGCGCTCGCGTATCATGGTGTCATGCGTACGAGCAAACAGCTGATTCAGGGCATCGACCAGCGGCCGGACTTCACTGGGCACCTTGTCGACGTTAAGCGATTCCGCCGAGTCCGGCGCGCGCAGACGCAGCGTTCTGGCCAGCTGTTTTAACGGCGCCAGCTCCCGGCTCAATAGCACAATCAGCAGCAGGAACATCAGCGGCAGCGCCACCAGCCAGGGAGTCAGCTGGGAGGTGACGATATCCAGCGCCATTTCCCGCCGGTAGTCCCACTCCTGACCCACGACAATACGGTAGCGGCCATCGCCGGTGGTTAGCTGCAGGAAGCGCCATTCATCATCATCGTTATTCAGATAGCCATCGCTGAAGCCTTCCCGACGATTCTGCCACGGGATGTCCTGACCATTCTCGCCGTCGTGAAGCAGGCGCTTGCCGTCGGCCGTGAAAATCACGAACGCCAGCGCGTCGTCATCGAGGTGGCCGTGCTTGATCTTCTTTTTTGTCCGCACCGGCACCGTGAGCGTATGCAGCTCGTCGAAATTCATGGCGCTCAGTCGGCGGGCAAACAGCAGCTGTTGGGTATCAAAGAGCTTATCCAGTTTTTCCGTGGTTTGTTGCCAGGCAAAAAAGCAGGCGATGCCCCAGGCCGCGCTGGTCAGCAGGAAAAACAGGAGCGTCAGGCGGACGCGCAGGCTAAGTCGTTTCATGCATCACCGAGGGTATAGCCGATACCGTGAACGGTACGAATAAATTCACTGCCGAGCTTGCGGCGCAGGTGATGAACGTGCACCTCGACCGCATTGCTGGAGACATCGTCATCCCAAGTATAGAGTTTCTCTTCAATGAGCTTGCGCGGCAGCACACGTCCGACATTGCGCATCAGCAGCTCCAGCAAGGCGAACTCTTTTGGCTTCAGCGCCAGGTTGTCGCCGTTCACCGTTACGGTCAGACCAATGGGATCGAGCGCAACGTGGCCATGGCGCAGCTCGCTGCTGCTCTGGCCGTGGGTGCGACGAATCAGGGCCTCCAGACGGGCGGCAACTTCAATCAGCGCGAAAGGTTTACACAGATAGTCATCGGCGCCGAGGCGCAGCCCTTCAACCCGCTGGCTGAGCGCATCGCGGGCCGTGAGGATCAGTACCGGCTCGTGGCGGCCCTGATTACGCCATTCGCGCAGGATATCCAGCCCGTCGATGCCGGGCAGCGTCAGGTCGAGGATCGCCGCGTCATAGGGCGCCGTATAGAGCGCGGTTTTGCCCTCTTCGCCGCGGGTAAACCAGTCGATGCTGAAGCCCATTTTTGTCAGCCCGACTTTAATGCCATCGCCGATGAGCTTGTCGTCTTCCACCAGTAAAATGCGCATTGGCCGCTCCTGTGGCTGTCATGAGTACGCGCAGTAAACCGCGTTGCGGCAGGCGCTGTACAGTAATAAAATTTCTTTTTTCTGCTTAAGAAGTCGTTAAGTTTTGCCTGATGTAATCATGGTCATATAACCAGACAAGGAGAACATCTTATGAAGAAAATGGCTGCAATGACCGCGATCGTCGCTTTAATTTCGATGCCGGTGCTGGCTGCTGAACAAGGTGGTTTTAACGGACCGGGTGCGACGCAAACCAGCCAGACGTCTACGCAAAAAGGCGGTTTTATTGGCCCGAGCGGGAGCGTAACGACGGTGGAAAACGCCAAATCCTTGCGGGATGACACCTGGGTGACCCTGCGCGGTAAAATCGTGCAGCGGATTTCCGACGATCTGTATAAATTCCAGGATGCTTCCGGGACGGTGAATGTGGATATTGACCATAAACGCTGGAACGGCCTGACCGTCACACCGCAGGACACCGTTGAGATCCAGGGGGAGGTCGACAAAGACTGGAACTCGGTCGAAATCGATGTGAAGCAGATTACTAAAGTCACCCCGTAAGCGCGACATCGCGCAAGATCGGTCAGGAATCGCTATCCTCGCTCTGCCAGAGTATGTCCGGAGGAGGAGACGATGAACGAGACCAGAACCAGCCCGGCGTACGCCGGGCGTTTTCAGCGCGTGTGTTTATACATTGAGCGTCATCTGGATGAACCCCTGTCGCTGGAGACGCTGAGCGCGATCGCGCACAGCTCGCCGTATCACTTTCACCGGCAATTCACTGCCTGTAGCGGCGTACCGCTATATCGCTATATCCAGTGGCTGCGTCTGCGCCGCGCCTGCTGGCGTCTGGCGTTCAGGCCGCAGGATAAAATCATCGATATTGCCCTTGATGCCGGGTTTCAGAATCCGGAATCGTTCAGTCGTGCCTTCCGTGCCGCGTTCGCTCAAAGCCCCAGCCAGTTCCGTCAACAGCCGGACTGGCAGGAGTGGCATCGACGCGTTCCGAAACATACGTTACAGGAGCAACATCCGATGGTGGTTAAAATAGTCCAGTTCCCTGAGACGCAGGTGGCGATGTTGCGCCACCGCGGCAGTCCTGATTTGGTCAATGCTACGGCGGCGCAGTTTATCGCCTGGCGCAAGGCGAGCGGGTTATCGCCGGTCGCCACCAGCGCGACCTGGGGCGTGTCGTGGGACGATCCCGCGGCCACCCCCGCTGACGATTTCCGTTTTGATATCTGCGGGTCGGTCAGCGAACCGATCGCGGAAAACGCCTTTGGCGTGGTGAATGGCACCATTCCGGGCGGGCGATGCGCAGTGGCGCGCCATCACGGCTCGCTGGATACGCTCGCGCAAAGTATCTGGTCTCTCTACCGCGACTGGCTACCGACGTCGGGCGAAACGCCACGCGATTTTCCGCTGTTTTTTCGTTACCTCAACTTCGTGCATGAAGTCGGCGAACACGAGCTACAGACCGATATTTATCTGCCGTTACGCTGATTAGCGCCAGCGGAATCCTCAGCCGATCTCACGGCCTGTGACTCAGGGCGTGAGATCGGGTATTATCGCGGGTAGTTTTGCCGCCCGCACGGTCGGTACGCAGATTGAGGATTCACGATTAATGAGCGATATGGCAGAGCGCCTTGCGCTGCATGAATTTACGGAAAATGCTTACCTGAACTATTCCATGTACGTCATCATGGACAGGGCGTTGCCGTTTATTGGCGATGGTCTGAAGCCGGTCCAGCGTCGCATCGTTTACGCGATGTCTGAGCTGGGGCTGAACGCCAGCGCGAAGTTCAAAAAGTCCGCCCGCACCGTGGGTGATGTGCTGGGTAAATATCACCCGCACGGCGATAGCGCATGCTATGAAGCTATGGTGCTGATGGCGCAGCCATTCTCCTACCGCTACCCGCTGGTGGATGGGCAGGGGAACTGGGGGGCGCCGGACGATCCTAAATCCTTCGCCGCGATGCGTTATACCGAATCCCGTTTGTCGAAGTATGCGGAACTGCTGCTGGGCGAACTGGGGCAGGGAACCGTCGACTGGGTGCCGAACTTCGACGGGACGATGCAGGAGCCGAAAATGCTGCCTGCGCGTCTGCCGAATATCCTGCTGAACGGCACTACCGGCATCGCCGTCGGTATGGCAACCGATATTCCTCCGCACAACCTGCGTGAAGTGGCGCAGGCTGCCATTACGCTGATCGAAAAACCGCAGACCTCGCTCGACGAACTGCTGGATATCGTTCACGGGCCAGACTACCCGACCGAAGCCGAAATCATTACTCCACGCGCGGAGATCCGCAAAATCTACCAGAACGGTCGCGGTTCGGTGCGGATGCGTGCGGTATGGAAAAAAGAGGACGGCGCGGTAGTGATTACGGCGTTGCCGCATCAGGTTTCCGGCGCCCGCGTGCTGGAACAGATTGCCGCTCAGATGCGCAACAAAAAGCTGCCGATGGTTGACGATCTGCGCGATGAGTCGGACCACGAAAACCCGACGCGCCTGGTGATCGTCCCGCGTTCGAATCGCGTGGATATGGAACAGGTGATGAATCATCTGTTTGCGACCACCGATCTTGAAAAAAGCTATCGCATCAACCTGAACATGATCGGCCTCGACAATCGTCCGGCGGTAAAAAACCTGCTGGAGATCCTCGCGGAATGGCTGACCTTCCGCCGCGATACCGTGCGTCGTCGTCTGAACTACCGGCTGGAGAAAGTGCTCAAGCGTCTGCACATCCTCGAAGGTTTGCTGGTCGCGTTCCTCAACATTGATGAAGTGATTGAAATTATCCGCCACGAGGATGAACCGAAGCCGGCCCTGATGTCGCGTTTTGGCATCAGCGAAACCCAGGCGGAAGCGATCCTTGAGCTGAAACTGCGTCACCTCGCCCGACTGGAAGAGATGAAGATCCGCGGCGAGCAGAGCGATCTGGAAAAAGAGCGCGATCAGCTGCAGGCGATTCTGGCCTCTGAACGGAAGATGAACAACCTGCTGAAGAAAGAGCTGCAGGCCGACGCCGAAACCTTCGGCGACGATCGTCGTTCACCGCTGCGCGAGCGCGAAGAAGCAAAAGCGATGAGCGAGCATGACATGCTGCCGTCTGAACCGGTGACCATCGTGCTGTCGCAAATGGGCTGGGTGCGGAGCGCCAAAGGCCACGATATTGACGCGCAGGGCCTGAGTTATAAAGCCGGCGATAGCTGGAAGGCGTCGTCGAAAGGCAAGAGCAACCAGCCGGTGGTGTTTATTGATACCACCGGGCGTAGCTACGCCATCGATCCCATTACGCTGCCGTCGGCACGCGGTCAGGGTGAGCCGATTACCGGCAAACTGACGCTACCGCCGGGCGCCAGCATTGAACATATGCTGATGGAAAGCGACGATCGCAAGCTGCTGATGGCCTCCGACGCCGGCTACGGTTTCGTCTGTACCTTTAACGATCTGGTGGCGCGCAACCGCGCAGGCAAGGCGCTGATTACGTTGCCGGATAACGCGCGCGTCATGGCGCCGCTGGTGATTGAGGATGATTCAGACATGCTGCTGGCGATCACCGCTGCCGGACGCATGCTGATGTTCCCGGTCAGCGACTTACCGCAGCTGTCGAAAGGTAAGGGGAATAAGATTATCAATATTCCGTCGGCGGAAGCGGCTTCCGGTCAGGATGGCCTGGCGCACCTGTTCGTGCTGCCGCCGCAGAGCACGCTGACTATCCACGTCGGGAAACGCAAAATTAAACTGCGTCCCGAAGAGCTGCAAAAAGTCACTGGTGAACGCGGTCGTCGCGGCTCGCTGATGCGCGGACTGCAGAAAATCGATCGTGTGGAAATCGATTCGCCGCGTCGGGCATCGTCGGCGGGCGATAGCGAAGAGTAAGATGAGCCTCCCCTGCTATCCGGTAGGGGAAGCTAAAATTTGCCGCAAAATCGTTGTTTATTCAGGTGTTGCGATTAACAATAGGCGCAAAATCATTCAAGATACGTCGGGGCGGCCAGCAAATGACACCCGACGCCTGCAATCTGCTAAACAGCGAGTCAGTACCCTTTACACGTGAGTTGCGCTGAAATGCAACGACGAGCGTGTCAGGCGTGTCGTGCACGTGCGGTCACGATGTACCGGGCGATATCGCCGTTCGCGCGCATACGAGCTGAAGTTTAACGGGTATCATTCTAAGCGGTTTGGGTTTTAGAGGTAGCTATGCTATTTATTTTTCGACTAATTGTTGTTGTTATTTATTGTCTCTTTGTGTGCATATTTGGCTGTATTTACTGCTTGTTCAGCCCGCGTAATCCTAAACACGTGGCCACCTTCGGGCATCTGTTTGGCCGGCTCTCTCCGCTGTTCGGCCTGAAGGTCGAAACGCGTAAGCCTGCTGATGCAGAGAGCTATGGCAATGCGATCTACATCGCTAACCATCAGAACAACTATGATATGGTGACGGCATCAAATATCGTACAGCCGCCGACCGTGACCGTGGGTAAAAAGAGCCTGGTGTGGATCCCGTTTTTTGGTCTGCTCTACTGGTTGACGGGGAACCTGCTGATTGACCGTAATAACCGGGCGAAAGCGCATGGCACTATCTCGCAGGTCGTCAATACGTTTAAAAAACGCAAAATCTCTTTCTGGATGTTCCCGGAAGGTACGCGCAGCCGCGGTCGCGGTTTGCTCCCCTTTAAAACCGGCGCTTTCCACGCGGCGATTGCCGCTGGCGTACCGATTATTCCGGTGTGCGTTTCCAATACTTCGAATAAAATTAACCTCAATCGCCTGAACAATGGTCTGGTGATTGTCGAAATGCTGCCGCCGGTCGATACCAGCCAGTTTGGTAAAGAGGGCGTACGTGCGCTGGCAACGCACTGCCGCGAGCTGATGGCGGCGAAGATTGAAGAGCTGGATCGCGAGGTTGCTGAACGCGAAGCGGCGGCAAAGAAATAAACCAGGAACTGCCGCGATAATGCGAGCACAGGGCTAGCGGGAAACGAATTCCCTTTTTGATGAGTTAGTATTCCATGGAGTTAATATGTCACTCAGTCGGCGTCAGTTTATTAAGGCTTCAGGCGTAGCGCTGTGCGCGGGAGCCGTGCCGCTGAACGCACATGCCGCCGGCCAGCAGCCAGCCTTGCCGGTTCCACCGCTGCTGGAATCCCGCCGCGGCCAGCCGCTGTTTTTAACTCTGCAGCGGGCGCACTGGTCATTTACCCCGGGAACGCGCGCCTCGGTATGGGGCGTGAACGGTCGCTATCTCGGGCCGACGATCCGCGTGTGGAATGGCGATGATGTTAAGCTCATTTACAGCAACCGCCTGACGGAAAACGTCGCCATGACCATTCGGGGCCTGCAGGTTCCCGGTCCGCTGATTGGCGGCGCGGCGCGAATGATGTCGCCGAACGCCGACTGGGCGCCGGTGCTGCCGATTCGCCAGAGTGCCGCCACGCTGTGGTATCAGGCGAATACCCCGAACCATATGGCCAGACAGGTCTATAACGGTCTGGCGGGCATGTGGCTGGTGGAAGATGAAATCAGCAAAAATCTCCCGGTACCTAATCACTATGGCGTGGATGACTTCCCGGTGATTATTCAGGACAAGCGGCTGGATAATTTCGGTACCCCGGAATACAGCGAACCCGGCAGCGGCGGTTTTGTCGGCGATACGCTGCTGGTGAACGGCGTACAGAGTCCGTATGTCGAAGTGTCGCGCGGCTGGGTGCGCCTGCGTCTGCTGAACGCCTCTAACTCCCGCCGCTATCAGCTGCAGATGAGCGATGGCCGGCTGATACACGTTATCTCCGGCGATCAGGGCTTTTTACCTGCGCCGGTGTCACTGAAACAGCTGTCGTTGGCCCCCGGCGAACGGCGAGAAATTCTGGTGGATATGACCAACGGCGATGAGGTGTCGATTACCTGCGGCGAAGCGGCGAGCATCGTTGATCGTATCCGTGGCTTCTTCGAACCGTCGAGCATCCTGATTTCTACGCTGCTATTAACGTTGCGTCCGACGGGCCTGCTGCCGCTGGTTACCGATAGTCTGCCGGTGCGTTTGCTGCCGACGGAGTTCCTGTCCGGTACGCCGCTTCGCTCACGGGATATCTCTCTGGGCGACGATCCGGGCATTAACGGTAATCTGTGGGATCCGCAGCGCATTGATATCACCGCCCAGCAGGGCACCTGGGAGCGCTGGACCGTGCGCGCCGATCGGCCGCAGTCGTTCCATATAGAAGGGGTGATGTTCCAGGTGCGTAACGTGAACGGGTCCGCGCCGTTCCCGGAGGATCGCGGCTGGAAAGATACCGTCTGGGTCGACGGGCAGGTGGAGCTGCTGGTGTACTACGCGCAGCCTTCCTGGCCGCATTTCCCGTTCCAGTTCCTGAGCCAGACGCTGGAGCTTGCCGACCGTGGTTCCATTGGCCAGATGCTGGTCAATCCCGCACCGTAATGCCTCATACCCTGACCGGATCGCGGTCAGGGTATAAGAAAATCTCCCTTCATTTCCATCATCGATCCGGCTTATAATCGCCGCCCTTTGATTATTTTTTTATCATTTTTTCCGGAAGCAATATGAGCGCAATATCCCTGATCCAACCGGATCGTGACCTTTTTTCCTGGCCGCAGTATTGGGCCGCCTGCTTTGGCCCGGCGCCATTTTTACCAATGTCACGCGAAGAGATGGATCAACTTGGCTGGGATAGCTGCGACATTATCCTGGTCACCGGCGATGCGTATGTCGACCATCCGAGCTTCGGAATGGCGATCTGCGGACGCATGCTGGAAGCGCAGGGATTCCGCGTCGGGATTATTTCCCAGCCTGACTGGAACAATAAAAATGACTTTATGCGCCTCGGCAAACCGAACCTGTTCTTCGGGGTCACCGCCGGCAATATGGACTCGATGATCAACCGCTACACCGCTGACCGTAAGCTGCGCCACGATGATGCTTATACCGCGGGCAATGTTGCCGGTAAACGTCCTGACCGCGCCACGCTGGTCTATACCCAGCGCTGTAAAGAAGCGTGGAAGGATGTCCCGGTTATCCTCGGGGGAATCGAGGCCAGCCTGCGTCGTACCGCGCATTATGATTACTGGTCTGATACCGTGCGCCGTTCGGTGCTGGTGGACTCGAAAGCCGATATGCTGATGTTCGGCAACGGCGAGCGTCCGCTGGTGGAAGTGGCGCATCGTCTGGCTGCCGGTGAGCCGATTGGCCAAATTCGCGACGTGCGTAATACCGCCATTATGGTCAAAGAGGCGCTGCCGGGCTGGAGCGGTGTGGACTCTACCCGTCTGGATACGCCGGGTAAAATTGACCCGATCCCGCACCCGTATGGCGAAGACCTGCCGTGCGCGGATAACAAAACCGTTGCGCCGCCAAAACAAGAAGCCAAACGTGTTACCGTTCAACCGCCGCGTCCGAAGCCGTGGGAAAAAACCTACGTCCTGCTGCCTTCCTTTGAGAAGGTGAAAGGGGACAAGGTGCTGTACGCGCACGCGTCACGTATTCTGCATCATGAGACCAACCCGGGCTGCGCGCGCGCGTTAATGCAAAAGCACGGCGAGCGTTATATCTGGGTTAACCCACCGGCAATCCCGCTGTCGACCGAAGAGATGGACAGCGTGTTTGCGCTGCCGTATAAGCGCGTCCCGCACCCGGCATATGGCGACAGCCGTATTCCGGCGTACGAGATGATTCGTTTCTCGATAAACATTATGCGCGGCTGTTTCGGCGGCTGTTCTTTCTGCTCCATCACCGAGCATGAAGGGCGCATCATTCAGAGCCGTTCCGAAGATTCGATCATCAACGAGATCGAAGCGATTCGCGACACGGTTCCCGGCTTTACCGGTGTTATCTCCGATCTTGGCGGCCCGACAGCCAACATGTATATGCTGCGCTGCAAGTCGCCGCGTGCGGAACAAACCTGTCGCCGTTTATCCTGCGTCTATCCGGATATCTGTCCGCACATGGATACCAACCATGAGCCAACGATCAATCTGTATCGTCGCGCCCGCGATCTGAAAGGGATTAAAAAAATCCTCATCGCCTCTGGCGTGCGCTATGACATCGCCGTCGAGGATCCGCGCTACATCAAAGAGCTGGCGACTCACCACGTTGGCGGCTATCTGAAGATTGCCCCGGAACATACGGAAGAAGGCCCGCTGTCAAAAATGATGAAGCCGGGTATGGGAAGCTATGACCGCTTTAAAGAGCTGTTCGATACCTATTCGAAGCAGGCGGGCAAAGAGCAGTACCTGATCCCATACTTTATCTCTGCGCACCCGGGGACTCGTGATGAAGATATGGTGAACCTGGCCCTGTGGCTGAAAAAACACCGTTTCCGTCTCGACCAGGTCCAGAACTTCTATCCGTCGCCGCTGGCCAACTCGACCACCATGTATTACACCGGCAAGAACCCGCTGGGTAAGATTGGCTATAAGAGTGAAGACGTTGTAGTGCCGAAAGGCGACAAACAGCGCCGTCTGCATAAAGCGCTGTTGCGTTACCACGATCCGGCGAACTGGCCGCTGATTCGTCAGGCGCTGGAGAGCATGGGTAAGAAGCATCTGATTGGATCGCGCCGCGACTGTCTGGTTCCTGCACCAACGCTGGATGAGATGCGTGAAGCGCGTCGTCAGAACCGCAATACCCGCCCGGCGTTAACCAAACATACGCCCATTGTGCATCAGCGTTCGAACGGTGGGGAGACGGCGAAGAAGCCCGTAAAACGCGGCAAGGTCGCCAGCCGTTAAGTCTGTTGTATGGCCCGGTGGCGCTGCGCTTTCCGGGCCGGTAAACGGTGAATCACAGGCCGGATCGGCGTCAGCGCCATCCGGCCTGTTTGCGCTCTATCCGCCGAACTGATCCGGATCCGGTCCCAGACGTTTGTTCTGGTCCAGTTTTGCCATCTCACTCAGCTCGTCTTTATCGAGACGGAAATCCCAGACGTTGAAGTTCTCCGCAATACGCGCCGGCGTTACGGATTTCGGAATCACCACCAGCCCATTGTCCAGGTGCCAGCGGATAACAATCTGCGCGGGCGTTTTACCGTATTTATCCGCGAGATGGTGAACAATTTTCCGATCGAAAACGCCTTCTCCCCCCTGCGCCAGCGGGCTCCAGGATTCCGTCTGAATTTTATGCGTGGCGTTCCAGGCATGAAGCTGACGTTGCTGTAGCAAAGGGTGAAGCTCTACCTGGTTTATCACCGGCACGATGCCGGTTTCATCGAGCAGCCGCTGGAGATGGTGTACCTGGAAGTTACAAACGCCGATGCTTTTGACCAGCCCCTCTTTTTGCAGCTCAACCATGCCTTTCCAGGCGTCAACATAGTGGTCAATCGCCGGAACCGGCCAGTGCATAAGATAGAGATCGACATAATCGAGCTGCAGCTTGCTCAGGCTCTCTTGCAGCGCTTCACGAGGCCGTTTTTGGTCGTCGTTCCACAGTTTCGTGGTGATAAACAGCTCATCGCGGGGGACGCCTGCGCTGCGCAACGCATTGCCGACACCGGTCTCATTTTGGTATGCGGCGGCGGTGTCAAAAGAGCGATAACCGACTTCCAGCGCCTTATGAATGGCGGAGACGACTTCCTCGTTGCCTGCTTTCCACACGCCGAGACCCAGTTGTGGCATCAGGTTGCCGTCGTGCAGTTTTATAACGGTTGGATGTGTCATGCCTTCCTCCTGTTAATGAAACTCAGCGGTATACATTCCGCTAAGGGGTAGCATTAAGTCTGGACGAAATAGCTAAAAACGGTAGTAAAACTCTTCTCCTTCCCACAAGTTCACGGGAAGGAGAGGAGGGGGAGAAAGGGAAAACTTAGCGTGCAGCCTCGTAAATCCGGCGGCTGACCTCAAGGGTGATATCCTGATTTTCACCCAGCGCCGTCATGCCGTGTTCTTCCAGTTTAGCCAGTAATGCCGGGATGGAGCTACCGTCCAGCCCGTAGTCGGAAAGACGGGTCGGTACGCCAAGCTGTTCGAAGAAGTTACGCGTCGCGGCGATAGCGGCATCGATACGTTCGTCTTCAGAGCCCTCGGTAATATTCCAGACGCGAGCGGCATACTGCAGCAGCTTCGCGCGTTTAGTCTCGCGTTTTTCATTCCACAATACTGGCAGCACGATGGCCAGCGTCTGGGCATGATCGAGGCCATGCATCGCGGTCAGCTCATGACCCAGCATGTGCGTTGCCCAGTCCTGGGGAACGCCGGCGCCGATCAGGCCGTTTAGCGCCTGGGTCGCGGCCCACATAATATTGGCGCGAACGTCGTAATTTTCCGGCTCCTTCAGCGCTTTCGGACCCTCTTCAATCAGGGTCAGCAGAATGCCTTCGGCGAAGCGATCCTGAATTTTGCCATCAACCGGGTAGGTAACGTACTGCTCAACGGTATGGACAAATGCGTCAACCACGCCGTTGGCCACCTGACGCGGTGGCAGGGTATAGGTATAAACCGGATCGAGGATCGCAAACACCGGCTGCACATGAGAAGACATGAAGGCGCGTTTGTCGCCGGTCGTTTTACGTGAAACCACGGCGCCTTTATTGGATTCGGAACCGGTTGCCGGCAGCGTCAGCACGGAGCCCATCGGGATCGCACTTTTCACGTGGCTGCCGTAGGTTTCGAGAATTTCCCACGGATCGACGTTCTCGTCATAGTGCGCCGCCGCGGCGATGAATTTGGTGCCATCTAGTACCGAACCACCGCCGACGGCGAGCAGGAAGGTGACGTTTTGTTCACGGGCGATTTTCACCGCGTTCATCAGCGTTTCGTAAGAGGGGTTTGGTTCAATCCCGCCAAACTCCAGAACGTCGAAGCCGTTCAGAGCGTTGAGGACCTGATCGAGCACGCCGGTTTTTTTCACGCTGCCGCCGCCGTAGGTCACCAGAATCCGGGCATCCGCCGGGATTTGGTCGCGCAGGTTAGCGATGGCGCCTTTACCAAACAGGATGCGGGTTGGGGTATGTAGATCGAAATTGTTCATTATTCGTGCCCTCAAAAAAAGAAAACTGCCGACTGAGAGGATGCCTCGGCCAGATGACGGTCATTGTGGTCCTGTCGCCGGTTCCTCTCAATGCACATTCCTGCCGTTGTCTTGCCCATTTCTCCACCGGGCTGGAGAAAAGGCAGAAATATGCGCACAATGCAGGGGTGAGAAAACGTCTGGAGAAGCACCGAAAATGAACCGCGCCGAGATATGCCAGCTGTTGACGGAAAAGGTTAATGCACTGAAAGATAACGAAGAAAACCTCAGCTTGCTGCTGCCAGATATTCGTCTGTTGTACGGCACGCAGCCGGGGACTCGCACGCCGGTGATGTACCAGCCAGGCATTGTTTTTCTCTTTTCAGGTCATAAAATTGGCTACATCAATGAGCGGACTTTTCGCTATGACACCAATGAATACCTGCTGTTGACGGTCCCCCTGCCGTTTGAGTGCGAGACCTTCGCAACGCCAGAGGTGCCGCTTGCGGGATTGCGCCTGAATGTGGATATTCTTCAGCTGCAGGAGCTGCTGATGGACATTGGCGAGGACGCGCTGTTTCAGCCCTCGATGGCCTCCAGCGGCATCAACTCGGCGGCGTTATCGGACGAGATCCTGTGTGCCGCGGAGAGGCTGCTGGATGTGATGGAGCGGCCGCTGGATGCGCGTATCCTTGGCAAACAGATCATCCGCGAGATCCTCTATCACGTGCTTACCGGGCCATGCGGCGGGGCGCTGCTGGCGCTGGTCAGCCGACAAACCCACTTCAGCCTGATTAGCCGTGTTCTGAAGCGCATTGAAAGCCAGTACACCGAAAACCTCAGCGTCGATCGGCTGGCGGCGGAAGCCAATATGAGCGTCTCGGCGTTTCATCATAATTTCAAATCGGTGACCAGCACCTCGCCGCTGCAGTATCTCAAAAGCTATCGCTTACATAAGGCGCGGATGCTGATGATTCATGACGGGATGAAAGCCAGCGCCGCGGCGATGCGCGTCGGTTACGAGAGCGCGTCGCAGTTCAGCCGTGAGTTTAAACGCTACTTTGGCATGACGCCGGGAGAAGATGCGGCGCGAGTGCGCAGCATGCAGGGGGCCTGATTTGGTTGCCGCGGGCGCGAAGCCGGTTCCGGCCGCGGCTGGTTTTATTTGTTTCCTGCCGCCGGCGAGGCAAATTTCGTCCTTTTTTTAACGCCTGCGCTCTTTTTTTAACCTCTCTTTTGATTTTGGCCAACTCCCTTATCGATATATACCTGATTATATAGCGAATGATTTTTGCCCAGCCGACCGTCCCAGCCGGGGAATATCATCGGCAGGCGCTTCGGCGCCGTATTGCGCCAGCGTTTGGCGGATAACGCCATGCAATCGTTACTCAATTAACGCTATCAATACGCAGGGAAAATGGGATATGAAAATAATAAAGTGGATCGTTATCGCCCTGGCGGCGCTCGGTAGCCCGCTCGCTTTTGCCGCTGAGCTGCATCTGTACGCGGGTGCCGGACTGCGTGTCCCGGTCGATCAAATTGTCGCCAGGTATGAAAAAGAGAGCGGCAACACGGTGATCGTCGAGTATGGCGGCTCCGGCCAGATCCTGACGCGTTATCAGCTTACGCAGCAGGGCGATCTTTTCCTCCCCGGTTCGGCCGATTACGTCGAAAAACTCCGGCAGCAGGGGAAAGTGGCGGCCGCCTTCCCCCTCGTGCACCACACCCCGGTAATGGCCGTGCGTAAAGATAAGGCGGCGGGTATCGACTCCTATGCCGCGCTGGCCGATAGCTCGCTGAAAATTGGCATGGGCGATCCCCAAAGCATCGCGTTAGGCAAAAGCGGTGAGAAGCTGCTGGAGGCCACGGGATATGGCGAAGCGCTGCGTCAAAAGGTGGTGGTTCGCACCGCGACGATCAAACAGCTGGTGCTCTATTTGCTGAACGGCGACGTTGACGCCGCGGTGATCGGCCGAACGGATGCGGTAAAAAACCGGCAGCAGCTGGTTCTGCTGCCGGTGCCGGCGAATACGCCGGATGAGGTGGCAACGCTTGCGGTGCTGCGGACCAGTCAGCACCCCGAGGAAGCCCGTCAGCTGGCGAACGCTTTTACCTCCGCGCAGGGGATAAAAACGTTTACCGACCTCGGCTATCTGCCGCTGGAAAAGTAAACCCAGATGGCTAATCGTCAGGTAAATTCTCTGGCCGGGCTGATGTTTGCGCCGCTCTGTCTGCTGCTGATGCTGGTTGTCGGCTCGCTGCTGTCGCTGGTATTCGAACTGGACTTGGCCACCCTCATGCAGGTCTTGCAGGAGCCGGAGCTGCACTTTGCCATCGCGATGTCGGTGGGCACCGCCTTGCTGTCGCTTCTGCTGGCGCTGCTGATCGGGATACCCGCCGCGTGGGTGATGGCGAGAACCGCCTTCCGCGGGAAAGGTATTATCGACGCGCTGCTGGATATTCCGCTGGTGACGCCGCCGCTGATCGTCGGCATTGGGCTACTGCTGTTGCTGGGTCAGCGCGGGCCGCTGAACGGTATCTTTCCGCAGCTCTCCGCGCTGCTCTTCTCTCCGCTGGGCGTGATTATCGCCCAGACCTACGTTGCCAGCGCGATAGTGGTACGGGCGGCGAGCGCCGCATTCTCATCGCTCGACCCGGCATTTATCGCCACGGCGCATAACCTTGGGCTGACGCCAGTCCGCACGCTGCTGCTGGTTGAAATCCCGCTGTGCTGGCCCTCCCTGCTGAGCGGCGGCGTGCTGGCGCTGGCCAGGGCACTGGGGGAGTTTGGTGCGACCCTCATGCTGGCAGGGGCGATCCGCTTTAAAACGGAAACCCTGCCCATGGCGGTGTACCTGAATATTGCCAGCGGCGATTTTTCACTGGCGATAGGCTGCTCGCTGCTGCTGATTGCGCTGGCAGGGCTGCTGCTGGTGATTCTGCAGCGGATCCAACGACTCTATAAAGCGAGAGAGTATGCTGCGCGTTGAAAATGTCACCACGCGGATTTTGCAGGGGATAAGCTTCCGCGTGCCGGAGGGACGCTGTGTGGCGATCGCCGGGCCGTCCGGGAGTGGCAAGACCACCATGCTGAACGCGATTGCCGGAGCGCTTCCTTATCAGGGAACGATTTATCTTGCCGGACAGCGCCTTGACGACCTGCCGCCATGGCAAAGGCCGTGCCGCTATCTCAACCAGCGTCTTTACCTTTTTCCTTACCTGACGGTTCGCGGCAACCTCGCGCTGGCGCAGTACGCGGCGGGCCTTCCACGGGTCAAGAAGGAGCAGATGGATCTGCTGGAAGAGATGGGCATCGCTCACCTGGCGGAGCGCTATCCGCGGCAGATTTCCGGCGGGGAGCAGCAGCGGGCGGCGCTCTCCAGGGCGCTGATCTCCCGCCCCAGGCTGCTGCTGCTGGACGAGCCTTTCTCAAGCCTCGATCGCGGGACCCGTGTCCGGCTATGGGAAGCGGTGCGTTCTCTGCGACGCCATGCGGTGACGGTGGTGCTGGTGACGCACGAACCGAAAGAAGCGGCGGCGTTGGCTGACAGGAGGCTGGTGTTACTCAACGGCAGGCTGGTTAGCGAGGGGGGAGAATAAGGGAGGGCCCCTCCCTTATTTATGCTTTATTACGCGCTGCAGAACTTTTTCTTAATGACCACTACCAGGGTACCCACCAGCCCGGCCACCAGCAGCGCGATTGGCAGAATCATCAGGCAGGTCATGACCTGGTCTTCATGTCGCTTCACAAACGGGATCATGCTGAGCGCATAGCCCAGACCGGTAACCACGCCGACCCACAGCAGCGCGCTGAGCCAGTTGAAGAACTGAAAGCGGCGGTTGGAGAGCCCGGAAATGCCGGCCATCGTTGGCAGCAGGGTGCGCACGAAGGCGAGGAAACGACCGGCCAGCAGCGCCAGAAGACCATGTTTATCAAACATACAGGTCGCACGTTGATGGTACTTCTGCGGCAGATGGGCGAGCCAGCCTTTAACGGTTTCGGTATTGCCAAGCCAGCGTCCCTGCAGATAGCTCAGCCAGCAGCCGAGGCTGGCAGCGGCGGTAAGGATGGCAAGAGTCGGCACAAAGTCCATGACGCCTTTGGCTATGAGCGCACCGGCGAGCAGCAGCAGGCTGTCCCCGGGTAAAAATGACGCGGGCAGCAGACCGTTTTCCAGAAACAATGTCATGAACATGACCAGATATACAACGCCCACGACCTGGGGGTTTGCCAGCGCGGCAAAATCATGTTGCCACAGGGCGGCGACAATCTCTTGAATGACAACCATGGACTTTCCTAAGTGGTACCGTATTTTTGACTAGTGTACTCCTGAAGAGCCCCGAACACCTTGATCTCGGGCGCAACAAAAGCGGCCGCCTTACGCAGAACGTCCGCTATTGTTGCCACTCGCTGCCACTTTACACGATACGGGAGAAGCCTGCCGCTAAATCCGCCAGCAGATCGTCAACATTTTCTAAACCGATATGGACGCGAATCAGCGTGCCGCTGAAATCGACTTCAGCTTCCGGACGAATTGAGGCGATTTGTTCCGGCTGGTTAGCCAGAATCAGCGATTCAAAACCGCCCCAGGAGTAGGCCATGCTGAACAAGCTGAAGTTGTCGAGGTATGCAGCAAGCTCGGCGTCGGTCAGACGTTTATTGAGGACAAAAGAGAACAGGCCGCTGCTGCCGGTAAAATCGCGCTGCCAGAACTCGTGGCCTTTGCTGCCCGGTAGCGCAGGGTGATTGACGCACGCGACCTGCGGATGTTGCGCCAGCCATTCGGCGATACGCAGGCTGCTTTCATGATGCTGACGCAGGCGCACGCCAAGGGTGCGCAGGCCGCGGCTGGTCATATAGGCGGTATCCGCATCGACCATTTGCCCCATCAGGTAGGCGTTTTCCCGCAGCTGATCCCAACAGCGTGCGTTGGATACCGCGGTGCCGACCATCGCATCAGAGTGGCCTATCAGGTATTTCGTCCCGGCCTGGATGGAGATATCGACGCCAAAATCCAGCGCTTTAAACAGCACGCCGGCAGCCCAGGTGTTGTCGATCATGATAATCGCCTGTGGGGCAACGCGGCGTACGGCGGCAACGATTGCCGGAACGTCGTGAACTTCCATGGTGATAGAGCCGGGAGACTCGAGGAACACCACCCGGGTGTTTGGCTGAATCTGGCGGGCGATATCGGCGCCAATCAGCGGATCGAACCAGCTGGTGGTGACGCCGAGCTTCGCGAGGATTTTAGAGCAAAAGTCCTGGCTGGGCTCATACGCGGTGTTGGTCATCAGGACATGGTCGCCCTGTTCAACGAAGGCCAGAATAGTATTGGCAACGGCTGCGGCGCCGCAGGGAAACAGCGCGCACCCGGCGCCACCTTCCAGTTCACACATGGCTTCCTGTAACGAAAAGTGGGTCAATGTCCCGCGACGGCCGTAAAACAGCTCGCCTTTTGCCCGGTTGCGGGTGGCGTGCTTTTTGGCTTCGACAGTCTCGAACACCAGCGATGAAGCACGCTGAATCACGCTGTTGACCGAGCCCTGAGTATATTTTTTACTGCGCCCGGCATTGACCAGCGCGGTATCAAGATGTTTATCAGCCATGTTTTTTTACCTGGTTTTATACGTCTGGACGTCTAAACTAACATGAATGGCCCAACCTGTACCGGGGAATGGCCGATACGGGCAAAAATTTTGCGAAATCCGCGGTCGGCCACTTTTTTACTGCGTAAGCGCAAGGAATCTAAACGTGATTTGCTGCACAGTGTAAATACTAATGAGAACCACTATCAATTCGATGCTTTTTTGATATTATTGTGCTCAGATTTTGTGATTGACGTCCTGGAGATTCAGCGTGGGTAATAATTTGATGCAGGCGGACCTGTCCGTTTGGGGTATGTATCATCATGCCGATATTGTCGTTAAGGTCGTGATGATTGGCCTGATTTTGGCGTCGATAGTCACTTGGGCTATCTTTTTCGGCAAAGGTGCTGAAATGCTCTCCAGTAAGCGCCGTCTCAAGCGCGAACAGCAGTTGCTCGGCGAGGCTCGTTCTCTCGATCAGGCCAGCGATATCGCCAGCAGTTTCCACCCGAAAAGCTTAAGCACCCAGCTTATCAACGAAGCACAGAACGAGCTGGCGCTCTCTGAAGGCGTCGAAGATAACGAAGGGATTAAAGAGCGTACCGGTTTCCGCCTTGAGCGTCGCGTGGCGTTCGTCGGCCGTTACATGGGCCGCGGCAACGGTTATCTGGCGACCATCGGGGCGATTTCCCCGTTCGTCGGCCTGTTTGGTACCGTCTGGGGGATCATGAACAGCTTCATCGGCATTGCGCAGACGCAGACTACCAACCTTGCGGTCGTTGCACCGGGCATCGCTGAAGCGCTGCTGGCAACGGCTATCGGCCTGTTTGCGGCGATTCCTGCCGTGGTTATCTATAACATTTTTGCCCGCATGATCGGTAGCTACAAAGCGTCGCTCGGCGATGTTGCCGCGCAGGTGCTGCTGCTGCAAAGCCGTGACCTGGATCTGAGCGCCAGCGGCGTAAAACCGGTCCGTACCGCGCAAAAATTACGAGTAGGTTAATGCTTTATGGCAATGCATTTTAACGAAAACCTCGATGATAACGGCGAAATGCATGACATCAACGTCACGCCGTTTATCGACGTCATGCTGGTGCTGTTGATCATCTTTATGGTGGCGGCACCGCTGGCGACCGTGGATGTGAAGGTCAACCTTCCGGCCTCCTCAAGTCAGCCGCAGCCGCGTCCGGAAAAGCCGATTTATCTGTCGGTGAAAGCGGATAAAACGATGTTCCTCGGCAACGATCCCATTACCGAAGAGAGCATGATCGGCGCGCTGGATTCGCTGACTGAAGGGAAGAAAGATACCACCGTCTTCTTCCGCGCGGACAAAACCGTGGATTATGAGACGATGATGAAGGTCATGGATACCCTGCACCAGGCGGGTTATCTGAAGATTGGTCTGGTGGGTGAAGAAACCGTAAAAGCGAAATAACCCCCCCCGACGACGCTTCTCAGGCTGGCCATGCGCCAGCCTTTTTTTATGCCTGACGCTCAGCGGCGGGAGGTTGCAATCGCCACGGCGGGTTGCGATATAATGCCGAACGTTTTTTTGTTAACTCACAGGATCTTATGGAACGCTTTCTGGAAAATTCTATGTATGCCTCACGCTGGTTGTTGGCGCCGGTTTATTTTGGTCTTTCGCTCGGGCTGATTGCGCTGTCGATCAAATTTTTTCAGGAGATTTTCCACATACTGCCGCACATCTTCAGCGTGGGCGAGTCGGAGCTGATTCTGACGCTGCTGTCGCTGGTCGATATGACGCTGGTAGGCGGTCTGCTGGTGATGGTGATGTTCTCCGGCTACGAAAATTTTGTCTCCCAGCTGGATATCAATGAAGGTAAAGAAAAGCTCAGCTGGCTGGGCAAAATGGATGCCACCTCCCTGAAAAATAAAGTGGCGGCGTCGATTGTTGCAATCTCCTCTATCCATCTGCTGCGGGTGTTTATGGACGCGAAAAACGTACCGGACAACAAGCTGATGTGGTACGTCATTATCCACCTGACCTTTGTGCTGTCGGCGTTTGTGATGGGCTATCTCGATCGTCTGACCAAGGGCAAGCACTAATACACTAGCCCGCCGGCGCAGAGCCGCCGGGCAGGTGACTTATTTATCCGACGAGGTTTGCCATAAATTGAGCTGACCATCCGCGACGTGCTGGTCAATCTGCGCCAGCTCTTCTGCGCTAAACGTCAGATTTTTTAGCGCCTGTACGTTCTCCTCCAGCTGCTGTGGGCGGCTGGCGCCAATCAGCACCGACGTGACCCGACGATCCTTCAGCAGCCAGCTCAGCGCCATTTGCGCCATACTCTGCCCGCGGCTGTGGGCCATCTCCTGCAGTAAGCGCAGGCTGTTCAGATTTGACTCACTGAGCATATTTTCCGTCAGCCCGCGCGCTCTTTTCCCTTCGTAGAACATCCGCGAACCCTCCGGGATCTGCTGTAGATATTTACCGGTCAGCAGGCCCTGCGCCAGCGGCGTAAAGGCGATACAGCCGACGCCGTTCTCCTCCAGCGTATCCAGCAGTCCGCTGGTATCGACCCAGCGGTTGAGCAGGTTATAAGACGGCTGGTGAATAAGCAGCGGGATCTTCCAGTCGCGCAAAAGTGCGGCCATTTGCTGCGTTCGTTCCGGCGAATAGGAGGAGATACCGACATACAAGGCTTTACCGCTCTGTACCGCCTGCGCCAGGGCTGCGGCAGTCTCTTCCATCGGCGTATTTTCATCGACGCGATGCGAATAGAAAATATCGACGTAATCCAGTCCCATCCGCTGCAGGCTCTGGTCGAGGCTGGCGAGCAGATATTTTCGCGAACTACCGTTGCCATAGGGGCCTGGCCACATGGAATAGCCTGCTTTCGTCGCCACAATCAGCTCGTCGCGGTAGGCGGCAAAATCCTCGCGCAGCAGGCGGCCAAAGTTTTCCTCCGCGCTGCCGGGCGGCGGCCCGTAGTTATTCGCCAGATCGAAATGGGTAATGCCCAGGTCAAAGGCCTTGCGTAGCAGGGCGCGTTGGTCATCCAGCGCGTGACCGTGACTAAAGTTGTGCCACAGTCCCAACGACAAAAGGGGCAACTGCAGGCCGCTTTTACCGCAGTAGCGGTACTGCATGCAATCGTAGCGGGTGGCGTCAGCTAACCAGGACATGATCTCTCCTTATAAATTAAAACGTCGTTTCCATTTTAACTGGTATGGCACGCCGGCAGCGTTTGCTGGATCACAATGCGTAAGATTGCTGGCGTCACCGCGCGCTTATGCTTTGCTTAAAGGGGGTTAATTTCCGGAGAAGAGATGATGACGCGACTGACGGCGAAAGATTTTCCGCAAGAGCTGCTGGAGTACTACGACTATTATGCGCACGGCAAAATCAGCAAGAGGGAGTTTTTACAACTGGCCGGGAAGTACGCCGTCGGTGGCATGACCGCCCTGGCGCTGTTTAATCTGCTGAAACCCAACTATGCGCTTGCCGGGCAGGTCTCGTTTACCGACCCGGATATTCATGCGGAATATATTCGCTATCCTTCTCCCGAGGGGCACGGAGAGGTGCGCGGGTATCTGGTGGCGCCGACGAAATCAAGCGTAAAACCGGCGTCGGTGATCGTCGTGCATGAGAATCGCGGGCTGAATCCCTATATCGAAGATGTCGCCCGGCGAGTGGCCAAAGCCGGTTACATCGCGCTGGCACCGGATGGCCTGAGTTCGGTGGGCGGCTATCCCGGCAATGACGACGAAGGGAGAGAGCTTCAGCAGAAAGTCGATCCGCAGAAACTGATGAACGACTTTTTTGCCGCCGTCGCCTTTATGGAAAAACATCCGCAGGCGAGCGGCAAAGTGGGAATAACCGGTTTTTGTTACGGCGGCGGTGTGTGTAATGCTGCCGCCGTGGCGATCCCGGAACTGGCCTGCGCAGTGCCGTTTTATGGCCGCCAGCCGCCGATCGCGGATGTCGATAAAATCCATGCGCCGCTGCTGCTGCACTATGCGGAGCTGGATAAGCCCATCACGGACGGCTGGCCCGCCTATGAACAGGCGCTGAAGGCGCAGCATAAAGTGTTCGAGGCCTATATCTATCCTCAGGTGAACCACGGTTTTCACAACGACTCTACGCCGCGTTATGACCGCGCCGCCGCTGAGCTCGCCTGGCAGCGAACGCTGGCGTGGTTTGCCAAATATCTCGGCTAAAAAGGGCGGAAATAGCGCTGGCACTCGCTCAAAAAATCGCTATATAATTTTATATATAACGATTGAGGGGGGAAAGCGATGGATAACCATTTTGGCAAAGGTTTAATGGCGGGACTGAAGGCTTCTCAGGCTGAAAGCGCCAGCAACGCAGCCGGTTTTTGCGCGGATTATAAACGTGGGTTCGTCCTCGGTTATTCTCAGCGTATGTTTGAAAAAACCGGCGATCGTCAGCTTAGCGCCTGGGAGGCCGGGATCCTCACCCGCCGCTATGGCCTGGACAGAAACATGGTCATGGATTTCTTCAGGGAAGGGCATTCCTGTACCGCCATGCGTTACTTTATGGCGGGATACCGGCTGGAAAGTTAACTACCGAAGGCCGAAGCCTCCGGTAGAGGAGGCGTTATGCCTGGCGTTTGTCTTCGGTCAGGGTATCGAAGTCGCTGGCGCTGTGGCGTTCATGCAGCTGCTCGTTAAGCGGGCCGTTGGTCCGGTTGACGATACGCCCGCGTTTGACTGCCGGACGATTGGCGATGTCCTGCGCCCAGCGCAGGACGTTTTTATAGCTGCCGGCGTCAAGGAATTCCGCGGCGTTATACACCCCACCGAGCACCACATTGCCGTACCACGGCCAGATAGCCATATCGGCGATAGTGTACTCTTCCCCGGAAACATAGCGATTGCGGGCGAGCTGTTTATCCAGCACGTCGAGCTGACGTTTGGCCTCCATCGTGAAGCGGTCAATCGCATACTCGATTTTCACCGGCGCATAGTTAAAGAAGTGGCCAAAACCGCCGCCGAGGAACGGGGCTGCGCCCTGTAACCAGAACAGCCAGTTAAGGGTTTCGGTCCGCCCGGCGGGATCTTTAGGCAGGAAGAAACCAAACTTCTCAGCGAGGTACAGCAGGATGCTGCCGGACTCAAATACGCGCGTCGGCGGGGTGGTGGAGTGGTCGCTCAGTGCGGGAATTTTTGAGTTGGGGTTTACCTCAACAAAACCGCTGGAGAACTGATCGCCTTCACCAATGCGAATCAGCCAGGCATCGTATTCCGCGCCGCTCACGCCGAGCGCCAGCAGCTCTTCCAGCAGGATGGTCACCTTCTGGCCGTTGGGCGTGCCCAGGGAGTAGAGCTGCAGCGGATGTGAGCCGACCGGTAGCGTTTTTTCATGGGTTGCGCCGGAGACGGGACGGTTGATGTTGGCGAACGCGCCGCCGTTGTTTTGCTTCCACTCCCACACTTTAGGTGGTTGGTAGTTATTCTCTGACATGAGGACCTGCCTTTTTAGTGAGCCGTTGAGGGAGTGTAGCAGGAGATACTAAGCAGGTTTAACAGTGTGAGGCTTATTGGCCCCGGCCAGCGTCGCGCAACCGGGGCGAGGAGGGCTCAGGCCATAATCCGCGCGGCCCATACGCTGATATCGTCGCTGCTGCCAAGGTCCGGCTGCACCAGACCGTTGACCATAAAGGTAGGCGAGACATGAATACCGTTCTGTCGCGCGTATTTGCAATGCCATTTAATTTCAGCCTGCAGCTCAGGGCGGGCGAAGGCCGTCGAGAGCAGAACCTGGCTATAGCGCTCAATGCGCTGGATTATCTGCTGTGGCGTGGTCTCCATATTCGGCCCGCTGCAATGGTCGGTAAATTCAAACTCTTCGCGATGGTCGGCGACGGCTTTTAACACCCTGTGCGCCTGCTCTCTGCCGTGCGGAAGCGTCGAGGCGGCAAGAATGCAGCGCACGATGACGCCGGAGAAAAGATGCCACGGCTGCGACTGCAGGCGAATCTTGATGGTCACATTATCCGCGCCGACTTCGTCCAGTAGCTCGTCGAGCTTATTGAACGCCCGGACGGAAAACGGGCAGGTTGGCTCAAGGAAAACCTCAAAAGTGCGTGGGCCGTGGCCCCAGACCAGCGGTTGAGCCTGCAGATGCGGTTGTGCGCTCATAATCAACTCCTGACGTTGTCTCATTCTTCGTTATGATTCCCTGAATCACCCGGCTGTTGTCGACGGCAAGGCAACCTGAACTATTTCGGGGAGATATTACAAATAACGATATCACTTTTACCCAAAGGCGCCGGGTTATTTTCCTGCCGGGCACGATCGCTGAATCCAATGAGTGGTATCATCATTTCACCTCTGTCTGGTAAGTGCCTGTGGCAGGATAAGAAGAGGGAGTTTTGTTCCGCCAACTGCCCGGGCTGCATTAATTTGAGGTCAGGCTAATGAGCAAAGGATCGACAAGTAGTGATGCCCCTTTTGGTACATTGTTGGGCTACGCGCCGGGGGGCGTAGCAATTTATTCATCGAATTACAGCAGTTTAAATCCGCGCGACTATCCGGATGACGCGACGTTCCGCAGTTATATCGGCAATGAGTATATGGGGCACAAATGGCAGTGCGTTGAATTTGCGCGCCGCTTTTTGTTTCTCACCTACGGCTTTGTCTTTACCGATGTCGGCATGGCCTATGAAATCTTCTCCCTGCGTTTTCTGCGTGAAGTGGTCAATGACAATATTCTGCCGCTGCAGGCTTTCGCAAACGGCGCCCGCCGTCCGCCGATGGCCGGCTCGCTGCTGATTTGGCAGAAAGGCGGTGAGTTCAAGCATACCGGCCATGTTGCGGTGATTACGCAGCTGGTAGGCAATAAGGTTCGCATCGCCGAGCAAAACGTGATTCACGCTCCGCTGCCGCAGGGCCAGCAATGGACTCGCGAATTAACGCTGGAAGTGAAAGACGGTTTCTACACCATCAAAGATACCTTTGCCGATACGGAAATATTAGGCTGGATGATTCAGACCGCCGATACCGAGCACAGCCTGCCGCAGCCGGTGCTGCCGGGTGAAGCGATGGCGATTCAGGGCGCGAGATTGCCGAATAAAGGTCAGTTCCGCGGTAACTGGCTGAACGAGAAAGATTCGCTGCAGAAAGCCTACGTGGCCGCCAACGGTCACTTCATCAATCAAGATCCCTATCAATACTTCACCATTACCGAAAGCGCCGAGCAGGAGCTGATCAAAGCGACCAACGAGCTGCATTTGATGTACCTGCACGCCACCGATAAGGTGATGAAAGATGACAATCTGCTGGCGCTGTTTGATATCCCTAAAATTCTCTGGCCGCGCCTGCGCCTGTCGTGGCAGCGACGCCGTCATCATATGATTACCGGCCGCATGGATTTCTGTATGGATGAGCGCGGGCTGAAGGTCTATGAATACAACGCCGACTCCGCCTCTTGTCATACCGAAGGCGGGCTGATCCTCGAACAGTGGTTGAAACAGGGCTACTACGGCAGCGGACACAACCCGGCGGAGAATCTGCTTGATGAGCTGGCGGGTGCCTGGAAACACAGCCGCGCCCGTCCTTTCGTGCATATCATGCAGGACAAGGATCTGGAGGAGAACTACCACGCGCTGTTCATCCAGCGCTCGCTCACGCAGGCGGGGTTTGAAAGTAAGATCCTCTTTGGCCTTGATGAATTGCACTGGGATGCCGCCGGGCAGCTGATCGACGGCGACGGGCGTCTGGTGAACTGCGTCTGGAAAACCTGGGCCTGGGAAACCGCCATCGAGCAGGTGCGTGAAGTCAGCGCCGATGAGTACGCCGCCGTGCCGATCCGTACCGGACATCCACAAAACGAGGTGCGGCTGATCGACGTACTGCTGCGTCCGGAAGTGCTGGTCTTCGAACCGCTGTGGACGGTGATCCCCGGTAACAAGGCCATTCTGCCGGTACTGTGGTCGCTGTTCCCGAACCACCGCTATTTGCTGGATACCGATTTTGTGGTCAACGAGGAGCTGGCGAAAACCGGTTACGCGGTGAAACCTATCTCTGGCCGCTGCGGCAACAACATCGATTTGATTGGTCCGAAAGACGAAGTGCTGGATAAAACCAGCGGGCAGTTTGTCGATCGTAAAAATATTTACCAGCAGCTCTGGTGCCTGCCGAAAGTGGATGGTAAATACATTCAGGTATGTACGTTTACCGTCGGCGGCAACTACGGCGGTACTTGTCTGCGCGGCGATGATTCGCTGGTGGTCAAAAAAGAGAGTGATATCGAACCGTTAATTGTGCTGAAAGACAGCGACGGCCGGTAGCCGGCAGCCCGGGCAGCGCCGTAAACGGCCTGTCCGGGCAACAAATCCTGCAAACACGATAAGTCACAAAGACAACAACAAGACAGAAAAGGAAAATAATATGCACGACAGGCGACTCGCCGTCCGCGCGGGTGAACTTAAGCCCTCCGCCGTCCGCGAACTTCTGAAGCACAGTAAACTGCCCGGCGTTATCTCTCTGGGCGGCGGGATCCCGGCTCCGGAGCTGTTTGATACCGAAGGTCTGAATCTGGCTGTGCAACAGGTGATGAGCGGGCGCTTCAACGATGCATTTCAGTATGGTTTGACCGAAGGCTACCCGCCGCTGCGTCAGGCCGTGAGCGAACTGTGTCAGGCGCGCGGCGTTGACTGCCAGGCCAGCCATGTTTATATCACCTCCGGTTCTCAGCAATCGTTAGATATTGTAGCCCGTACGCTGCTCGATCCGGGCGATGCGATTGTGGTTGAGCGCCCGACCTACCTGGCGGCGCTGCAGGTATTCCAGTTGGCGCAGGCCAATATTCTCAGCGTGGATACCGACGATAACGGGATGCTGGTCGAACAGCTGGCCGACCTGCTGGAAACGACCCGCGTCAAAGCGGTTTATCTGGTGCCCACCTTCGGCAACCCCGGCGGAAAAACCCTGAGCGAAGATCGCCGTCGCCGCCTGGTGGCGCTGGCGAAACAGCATGATTTTGTCATCATCGAAGATGACCCCTATGGCGAAATCAGCTTTACCGATGAAGTTCGCCGTCCGCTGTATCAGCACGCGGTTGAGCTGGGCTGTGAAGATCAGGTGGTCTACACCTCCACCTTCTCCAAAATTCTTGCGCCGGGGATGCGTATCGGCTGGATTGTGATGCCGGACTGGCTGGCGCAGCAGACAGTGATCGTTAAGCAGGCGGCGGATCTGCATACCAACATGCTGTCGCAGGTGATCACGGCGGAATATCTGGCGATGAATCGCCTGGATAACCAGATCGCGCTGATCCGTGAGGATTATCGTAAGAAGTGTGTGGCGCTGGCGGATGCGCTGGAGTCGCGACTCGGGGAGCACATTGCATTCAGCCGACCAAAAGGCGGGATGTTCCTGTGGGCTCACTTCCGCTATTCGTTCGATACCATGGAATGGATGAAGAAAACGCTGGCAAACGGCGTGGTGTTTGTCCCTGGCGAAGCGTTCTATCACGATAATCCGGATACCCGTACGCTGCGTCTGTCCTACTCTACGGTCTCGGAAGAGGGGCTGATGACGGCGGTGGAACGTCTGGCGAAATCGCTGTAGCGATATAAATAACTCCGCGCCGCCGGGCGGCACGGAGTGTTAATCTGGTTTAGTCGCTTTCGGCGATGCGGTCATCGAGCCAAATCAGCATCAGTGAGGAGAGAAATGCAACGCCGAGTGTGCCAATAAATAGCCACATAAAGAATACCTCAGAGGTTTTTTATTATTTTTCTGCTTTGACCGGTGAGTGCTTGTTTCTGTTGATCATCGTGACTTTAGTCGCGGACTGGGAGGTGGCGAGCGTGAAGAAATCATCAGCATCAATATCAAAATTCAGCACGATTTCCCTGTATTTCCCGCAGTGAATTAACTCTTTCGCTTCTTGCATACTACTTGCTGTTATTGTCGGCATCGTCTTATCTCGTGTGAAAACTGGTTAGCAAAGTAAGAGCTTGTGCATATCAGATCAACTCTTTTTTATCGCCGCCGGTAAGATCTGTTTTCCTTATTTTTAAAAGGGAAAAGCGCGGGCAGAATACCATTGCGGGACAGGGCCTCGCCATTGCCGTGCGGCCGGTGAATTCAAAAGAAGCGTTAACGCTGTTTTTCGCTCATCAGCTGGCGGCAGCGCTGCTGATCCTGAGCAATGCTCTCTTGTTCTTGTTGGCTGAGCTGCAGCCAGGTCTGACGCATACGTTCGCCAAGCGCCGGGATATAGTGGTTTTTGTGCAGCGCGTAATCGGCATTGCCGCCTTCGACAATATTTTCCATATCGCGCAGAAACGCCTGGCTATCCCGGTGGTCGATGACACAGAAAACCGAACGGTACCAGGCAATCTCTTCTTCGGAGTAGCGGGGCGTGAACCACCAGACAAGCAGCGCGATGAGCGCCAGCAGCGGAATGACAAAAGGTAATTTCTTCAGCATGGCGTGGTCAGGGAGAGGAAACAGGGGCGTAGTGTACCTGCTGCACAAACGGAATGTCATCCCGGAGGTCACTTTTACCTCCGGGCGAGCGGGTCAGGTGCCGTTAGCGCGGTTATTCGCTAACGGCAAAAGAGCTACAGCAGACCCACCTCTTTTGCGGTCCGATCGATAGCGCGTTTGGTCTTCTCGACCAGTTCATCCAGTTCGCTGTGGCTGGCAATCAGCGCGGGAGCCATAATCATACGCCCCAGGGTTGAGCGGATAATGACCCCCTCTTCAAAGCCGATAGTCCGGCAGCGCCAGGCCAGATCGTTTTCATTGGCAAAGCGTTTGCGGGTCGACTTATCTTCGGCGAACTGCAGAGCGGCCACGAGGCCTGCGCCCTGGATTTCACCAATCATCGGGTGGTGGCTAAACACCTCACGCAGCGTTTTTTGCAGATATGGGCCGGTGTCGTCACGTACGGTGGTGACCCGGTTTTCATCGCGCAGCGCTTTCAGGTTAGCAATGGCAACGGCCGCAGCGACGGGGTGGCCGGAATAGGTCAAACCGTGGGCAAATACGCCGCCTTTCTCAACCAGCACCTCGGCCATCCGTTTGCTCAGCACCAGGCCGCCCATCGGAACATAGCCGGAGGTCAGCCCTTTAGCGATGGAGAGCGTATCCGGTTCAAAGCCAAAATACTGGTGCGCAAACCATTCGCCGGTTCTGCCAAAGCCGCCAATCACCTCATCGGCGCACAGCAGCACGTCGTATTGGCGACAAATACGCTGAATCTCCGGCCAGTAGCTCTCCGGCGGGAAGATCATCCCGCCGGCGCCCTGGAACGGTTCGGCGATAAAGCCCGCGACGTTCTCCGCGCCGAGCTCGAGGATCTTCTCTTCCAGCTGGCGGGCGCAGCGCAGGCCAAACTCCTGCGGCGTCAGGTTGCCGCCGTGCATATACCAGTAGGGCTCATCAATATGCGCCACGTCGGGGATCATCCCCCCCATGGCGTGCATGGCTTTCATGCCCCCGAGCGCGCTGGCGGCGAGGGTAGAGCCGTGGTAGCCGTTCCAGCGGCCAATCATCACCTTTTTCTGCGGTTTACCGAGTATCTGCCAGTAGCGACGCACGGTGCGGATCAGCACTTCATTCGATTCAGAACCGGAGTTGGTGTAAATGGCGTGGCTGTAGTGCCCGGGCAGCAGGCTGAAAAGCAGTTCGGACAGCTCAATCACCGTCGGGTGCGTGGTGTGGAAGAACATATTGTAATAGGGCAGCTTCGCGAACTGCGCTGCCGCGGCATCGGCCAGATCCTGGCGGCTGTAGCCCAGCTGGGTACACCACAGTCCTGACATACCGTCCAGATACTTGTTGCCGTCATTGTCCCAGAGGTACAGGCCTTCGCCGCGTACCATGACGCGCGGTCCTTCAGCGTTCAGCGCTTTCTGGTCGAGAAACGCGTGGATATGGTGTGCGGCATCCCCGCTTTGATACTCGGTGGTGGATCGCGTCGGGTGAATAGGGTAAGTCATGTTATCTCTCCTGTAAGCGGAATCAGTGCAAGGCGAGGCCGCTGCCTGCTAGCGAAACTGGAACCAGGTCGTTTTAAGGGTGGTGAATTTGTCGAAGGCATGCAGCGACAAATCCCGACCAAAACCAGACTGTTTATTGCCGCCAAACGGCACGGTGACGTCCAGCGCATCCACGGTATTGACCGACACCGTGCCGGCGTTAAGCCGTCCGGCAACGCGGTGCGCGCGGTGCAGGTCGTCTGTCCAGATCGACGCGGCGAGGGCATAAATATGGTTATTAGCAAGCTGGATGGCCTGCTGTTCATCATCAAAGGGGATAGCGGCAAGCACCGGGCCGAAAATTTCATCTTTCCACAGCGACATCTCTTCGTTCACCCCATCCAGCAGCGTGGGCTGAACGTAGTTGGCGATCCCTTCAATCTCGACCTCACGGCCGCCGGTCAGCACGCGTGCACCTTCCTGTTGGGCCGAACGGATCGCGCGTATGACCTTTTGCGCATGCGCTGCGTTGACCATCGCGCCCATTTTAGCTGTCGGATCAAAGGGGTGAGACGGTGCCCAGGCTTCCATTTTGGCCTGTACCCGGGTGATAAAGTCGGCATAAATCGCGCGTTCTACCAGCAGCCGTGAGTTGGCGGAGCACACTTCGCCCTGGTTAAAACAGATACCGAAAGCGGCTTTCTCCGCCGCCAGGTCGAGATCCTGGCAGTCAGCAAAGACGATGTTGGCGCTTTTACCGCCGCACTCCAGCCAGACCTGTTTCAGGTTTGACTGCGCGGAGTAGGTCATGAAGGCCTTGCCGACCGCGGTCGAACCGGTAAAGGTGATGACATCAATATCGTTATGCAGCCCAAGCGCGGCGCCCGTTTCTGTGCCGAGACCGGTGACGACGTTCAGTACGCCTGGCGGGAGACCCGCCTCGAGCGCCAGTTCACCCAGACGCAGCGCCGAAAAAGGCGAATTTTCTGAGGGTTTGAGGATCACGCTGTTCCCGGCGGCCAGCGCCGGCCCGAGTTTCCAGCAGGCGAGATCGAGCGGAAAGTTCCACGGTACGATTGCCGCCACCACGCCGACCGCTTCACGAGTGAGGGTGGCGAGCGACCCTTTACGCGTGGGGGCGACCTCGGCGTAAATTTTATCGACGCTTTCGGCGTACCAGGCCATGACGTGCGCCGCGCCGGGAATATCCATATTCAGCGCATCGTTGACCGGTTTCCCCATGCTCGCACTTTCAAGCAGCGCCAGCTCTTCACGGTGTTCGAGAATCAGCGCGGAGAGCCTGAGCAGCACGGTTTTACGTTCCTGCGGCGGCAGACCGGACCAGACGCCGGAGGCGAAGCTGGCGCGGGATGATTTTACTGCAATATCAATATCGTCAGCTTGCAGCGCCGTCACCGCGGCGAGCACGCTATTGGTCGCCGGGTTGATGGCCGGGCAGACTTTACGGCTGATGGCGAGGTAGGGACGACCATCGACGATCGCGTGGCTGATAAAGCGTTGCTCCCGCAGTTTGTCCTGCCAGAAATTTCTATCACACATACCAGACATGCGCCTCTCCCTTGATATGTTGCTTGTTTGTTATTGATTTGTTGCTATTGATTCATGATGCAGGAGGAGGCAGCGACGAGAAAGGACTAAAAATCTAGGTAACCTCTATAAAAAACGTAGCTAGTCCCGGGGAGGGGATAATTCTCAGGGGCGCGCGGGGCGGTTATTTCTGTGACGGCATTCATAAAAATCACGCGGGTTATTTTTTAATGGTTTGTATTTAAAAGGATATTATTTTTATGCTTCGGTTTTTTGAGCACAGCTGCTGCTGTCTTTTAAATATATTAAATATTGTTTGATTTAATAACAGGTAATGAAAAAAAGATGAATGACCCTTATTCCTTGCGATCTGAGGCCGCGGGCCTGTCGTTGGCTCGCAGCTTTCCTGCGCTTTGTCTGTTAATTTTCTGTAAAAATACGACCCGCGTCGGATTGTTGATCTTTTTCCGCTGGCGGGGTTGCGGGCGACGGGGAGCATCGTTTAAAGCTATTTAGCTTATCTCTCTGAGAATAAAAAATAAGGTGTCCCATGCCCCATTTCACCCTGAAGCAGCTCAAATACTTTGTTGCCGTTGTCGAAGCAGAGAGTATTGCGGAAGCCTCCAGACAGTTACATATCGCCCAGCCGTCAATTTCCATTGCGGTGAAAACCCTGGAAGATATGTTTGAACAGCAGTTTTTTATTCGCCACCACGCGCAAGGGGTGTCGATGACCCCCAGCGGGCAACGCTTTTATGAAAAGGCGAAGGAGCTGCTGCGGCTTTCGTATCAGTTTGAGCAAAATTCAAAAGCGGATAATGAACTGGTCTCCGGCATTATTTCACTAGGCTGTTTTGAAACGGCGGCGCCGCTCTATTTACCTTCGCTGATTGCCGGATTTAAAAAGATCTATCCCGATATCACCCTCAAAATTTGCGATGGTGAGCAGCATGAAATTACGCACGGTCTGCACCGCGGGCGTTTCGATCTGGCGTTTCTCTACGATCTTGAGCTGGATACCGCGATTCACACCGAAAGCCTCAATGCACCGCAGAAGCCTTATGCTCTGCTGCCGGCACATCATCCGCTGGCGCAGCGAGCGACAGTGAAACTCTCCGAGCTCAATAACCTGCCGATGGTCCTGTTGGACGTGGTGCCAAGTCGAAACTATTTCATCAGTATTTTCAAAGATAAAGGGTATAACCCTCAGGTTGCCTACAGCTCGCCGTCTATTGAGATGGTGCGCTGCATGGTCGGCCAGGGGCTGGGTTTTTCCGTGCTGGTAACCCGCCCGGTTTCCGACATGACCTACGATGGCCAGCAGGTGCGCTGCGTGGAAATTCAGGACGAGATGGCGAACTCCACGCTGGTGATGGCGCACCTGCGCAGTAGCGAGCCGACCAAACCGACTAAACTGTTTATGGAATATTGTCGCCATGCGGTACTCAGCCCGGCGGACATTGATGCGCGGGTGGCGTAAATTCAGCGAAGAATAAGAGACGGCTCGTACTATTGCGGGCCGGGTCACTCTCTGACGGTGATATTAAATATAAAAAAACGAGTCTCTGAATATATTTTTTATAGGCTTGATGGCTTGCGATTTCTTTTTTATGAATAATTGGCTGCTCGCCGGATTATCTTTTGCCGTTAATCTCCCGCAAATAATACTTTTATTCATTAGATTCAAGATGCTGCGCTCTGCATCACTATTTTATTCTCAGGTTCTAAATTTATAATAATTTACCTGCTTGTTACGGTTTATTAACCTCGGTCCTGCGCAGTGGTTTATTCCTGGCGATTGAACACCATTCGAAGGACACATTTATGACCGTAGAAAAAACGAACATTGATACGTTGATTGTTGGCGGGGGTCAGGCCGGTATTGCCATGAGTGAGCATCTGACGAAGCTGGGGATCTCACATCTGGTTATCGAGAAAAACCGCATCGCTGAAGCCTGGCGAAGCGGGCGTTGGGACTCGCTGGTGGCGAATGGTCCGGCGTGGCACGACCGTTTCCCGGGGATGGAATTTAAAGGGGGGAATCCCGATAGCTTCATTCCCAAAGACGATGTGGCGGAATACTTTGAAGATTACGTCAGGGCCTTCAATCTGCCGGTGCGTACCGGCGTTGAAGTTAAAAGCGCGGTTCGCAACAGCGGACGACCGGGGTTTACCATTGAGACCACGGAGGGCGTTATTGAAGCCCAGCGTATTGTTGCCGCGACCGGGCCGTTTCAAAAACCGGTTATTCCACCGATTGCGCCAAAAGAGAGCAGCCTTCATCAAATCCACTCCGCCCGATACTACAACCCGCAGCAGCTTCCTGAGGGCGCCGTGCTGGTCGTTGGCGCGGGCTCTTCCGGCGTGCAAATTGCCGACGAGCTTCAGCGTGCCGGCCGCCGGGTCTATTTATCCGTCGGCGCGCATGACCGCCCGCCGCGCGCATATCGCAACCGGGACTTCTGCTGGTGGCTGGGGGTGCTGGGCATGTGGGACGCCCCCGCCAGCGCGCCGGGCAAAGAGCATGTCACTATCGCAGTCAGCGGCGCCCATGGCGGGCACACCGTGGACTTCCGCGAGTTGGCGCATCGCGGCATCACCCTGGTCGGGCTGACGAAAGCCTTTGAATCCGGGATGGCGACCTTCCAGCCGGATCTGTGCGACAACATTCGTCGCGGGGATGAGAACTACCTGGCGCTGCTGGATGCCGCAGATGCCTACATCGCGGCCAATGGCCTGGATCTACCGGAAGAACCTGCCGCCCGCGAGTTTTTACCTGATCCGCCGTGCATGACTTCGCCGATCCTCTCCCTGAATCTCGCGGAGGCGGGGATCGCCACCATTATCTGGGCGACCGGCTACGCGGTGGATTACAGCTGGCTCAACGTGAATGCTTTTAATGAGCAACGCCGTCCGCAGCATCAACGCGGCGTCTCCAGCGAACCCGGGGTCTATTTTCTCGGATTGCCGTGGCTGTCGCGCCGGGGGTCAACCTTCATCTGGGGCGTCTGGCATGACGCAAAACACATTGCTGACCATATTGCCACTCAGCGTAAGTACAGCCAGTACCAGGCCGCCGATCGGCGCTGAACGTTCGCCCACTAAACAGGATAAACAAGATGCCAACGCATACCCGTATTCGCATGTTTAATACCAAAGAGACTTACCCTAATCAGAGCCTGGATAACGATTTATGCCAGGCGGTTCGCGCCGGGAATACCGTCTACGTGCGCGGTCAGGTGGGAACCGATTTTGCCGGTAACCTGGTCGGATTGGGCGACCCGCAGGCTCAGGCCGAGCAGGCGATGAAAAACGTCAAACAGCTGCTGGAAGAGGCCGGAAGCGACCTGTCGCACATCGTGAAAACCACGACCTATATCATTGACCCACGTTATCGTGAGCCGGTGTATCAGGAGGTGGGTAAATGGCTGAAGGGGGTGTTCCCGATCTCCACGGGGCTGGTGATTTCAGCGCTGGCGCAGCCGCAATGGCTGATGGAGATCGATGTGATTGCCGTCATTCCCGATGATTTCGTGAAGTAAGGAGCGACGATGACCTTTTCTATCGCAGCATATTGCCCGGAAAGCGGGCAGTTTGGTATTGCGCTCAGCTCCTCCAGCATTGCCGTCGGCGCCCGCTGTCCCTGGCTACAGGCCGGGGTGGGGGCGGTATCCAGTCAGAACATCACGTTACCGGCGCTGGGTCAGCTGGCGTTAGCGCAACTGGAACAGGGATTCGCGCCGGACATCGCGTTGCGCAGGGCGCTGGCGGAGGACGATTTTAGCCGCTACCGGCAGATCATCGCCATCGACGCCAACGGACAAACCGCCGCCTTCAGCGGCGATAAAACCCTTGGTATTTATCATGTTGCCGAAGGAGAAAACTGCATTGCCGCTGGAAATATGCTGGCCAGCACGGCGGTTATTGAGGCAATGGTGACGGGTTTTCAGCAGAGCGAAGGCGAAATGGCGCTGCGCCTGCTGGCCGCGCTACAGGCCGGTCTGGCCTGCGGCGGTGAAGCCGGCCCGGTTCACTCTGCGGCGGTGAAGGTTGTGGATGACTATTCGTGGCCGCTGGTGGATTTGCGTATTGACTGGAGCGAGGAGGATCCCATTGGCGAGCTGGCCGCGCTCTGGCAGGCCTATGAGCCGCAGATGCAGGCCTATATCACGCGCGCGCTCGACCCGCGGGAGGCCCCCAGTTACGGAGTACCGGGCGATGAATAATGAGGTGAAGTCGATACTGGCAACGCTGCTGGCTTTTGATACCACCAGTCGCGAATCCAATCTCGAGATGATCGATTACATAAACCGCTTTCTGAGCGGTTTTGGCATTGAATGCCGGCTGTTCTACGATGACGACGGCAAAAAAGCCAATCTTTACGCCCGCCTGGGGCCGCCGGGGCCGGGGGGCGTAATGCTCTCCGGCCATACCGATGTGGTTCCGGTTGACGGCCAGCGCTGGACGGTCCCTCCTTTTGCACTCACCCTCCGCGATGGCCTGTGCTACGGGCGCGGCAGCACCGACATGAAGGGCTTTATCGCCTGCGTGCTGGCCTCTGTTCCCGCCTTCCTCGCACAGCCGTTAAGCATGCCTCTGCACCTGGCCTTTTCCTATGATGAGGAGGTGGGATGTCTCGGCGTCCGCAGTCTGGTGAACCATCTTAAAGCCTCAAAGGATAAGCCCGCCCTGTGCATTATCGGTGAGCCGACGGAGATGCGCCCGGTCTACGGCCATAAAGGTAAACTAGCCATGCGCTGCCATATTCACGGTAAGGCCTGCCATTCGGCCTATGCCCCCGATGGTGTGAATGCCATTGAGTATGCGGCGAAGCTGATTACCCGCTTAGGCGTACTGGGTGAAAAGCTGGCGCTCAGGCAGGATGCGCGTTTCGACCCGCCGTACAGTACCGTTCAGGTGGGGCTGATTACGGGTGGCGCGGCGCTCAATATTGTGCCTGAGCGCTGCCAGTTCGATTTTGAAATCCGCCATTTGCCGGATGTGTCGCTCGACGAGACGCTCACCGGGCTGCAGGCGTATGCCAACGATGAACTGGTGCAGGCGATGCGCGCGGTGGCGGCGGAGGCAACGATCCGCTTTCAGCCGCTCAGCCAGTATCCCGGTCTGCTGAGCGATCCGCAGTCGGCCTTTGCCGGTTGGCTGGCGCAATGGGCGGGAAATGATACCTTCTCCACCGTCGCCTTTGGCACGGAAGGTGGGCTGTTTGACGAAGCGGGCGTGGCAACGCTGATTTGTGGGCCGGGAAGTATGGAGCAGGGACACAAGCCGGATGAATTTATTGCTCTGAGCCAGCTGGATCAATGTCTGGCGATGCTGGATAACCTGCGCCACTGGATGGCGGCCTCCTGAATCTTTTGCGCCCGGACCCGGGCGCATTTCCGCAATCCTCTTTTCCCGCATTTTTTCCGTTATCTCTTTTCGCTGCGGCCGTTCTTTATTTCGCCGCGGTCTTTTCCTGTTGCCCGCGGCGGAATAAAAAAAGCTCCGGAACCTGTCCGGAGCTAAATGATGACTGAGGGAATATATTGCTTTAAATTTTCTCTTTCGCAAAGGCCATCTTTTTGACCGTCTTCGCTCTGGAGAGGTAATAATAGACAGGAGAAACGACCAGCAAACCAATAATCCATGATAAATCTGCCCCGCCAAATGACAGCGCAACAGGTCCGGTATAGATCGCCGTCGACATAAACGGCACTTCCACGGCGATTCCCAGTAAATAGCAGAAAATAGCCGTGGCATTAAAATAACCGTAGATTCCGCCATCGCGTTTAAAGAAGGACTCAACCTCATATTCGCCATGGGCGACCAGGTAGTAATCCACCAGATTAATCGCCGTCCACGGCACCAGCACATATAATAGCACGGTAATAAAGTTGGTGTAGATTAATAAAAAGTTTTCCTGACCATAGATCGCCAGTGATATTTCGAGAATCATCGTGAGGATGGCGGTGATTATTCTGGCGCGGGCCATCGGCGACCAGCCATCAATAAAAGTCTGGCCCAGGGTCAAGGTGCAGAGAACTCCGCAGTACAACATCATGGAGTTTGTGGCGGCGATCCCCAGCGCCAGTACCACAATGACTACGGCGCCCATTCCGCCGGTTAGATCGATAATGCCCTGAATAATATCATCATTACTAATACAGACAGCCACCAGCACGCCGAGGACCATCGGCAGGTAGGAGCCTAAAATGCAGCCAAAATAGCTGGCATAAAAAACGCTTTTATCGTTGGTGCTGTAGGGCATATAGCGTGAATAGTCAGAGACATAGGGGGCATAGGCCAGCTGCCACAGCGCCGCAATGGATACCGCGCCGAGGAAGCCAACCTTGTTGAAGCCGCCGCGATCGAGGAAATCGACCGGCAGGCCGTGCACAAACACGATCCACAGAAATGTGGCAGCCAGCACAATACCGGAAATCCACGACATAATTCTGGCGTAGGAGTGGATGATTTTATAGCCAAAGATGGTGGCGAATAAACTGAGTGCCCCGACGACAATAATCCCGACGTCGGAGTTCATCGGCTTATAGATAGCGTGCATTGACTGCCCGCCTAATACCAGGCTGGAGGCAGTAAATCCGATATACATTAATACCACGATCGATACTACCAGTACCGAGCCGTAGGAGCCAAACTGCCCCTTAGTTTGCACCATTTGCGGCACGCCGAGCCTCGGGCCCTGCGCCGAATGCAATGCCATAAAAAGACCGCCAACCAGGCTGCCGATAAGCAGGGCAATAACGGACCAGAAAAAAGAAAGGTGGAAAATGGTCACCGACATGGCACCGGTGATCACGGTTAATAACATGATATTCGAGCCGAACCAAATGGTAAAAAGATCGCCGGGTTTACCGTGCCGCATATTAAGAGGAATAGGTCTTATAGTATTACTTTCGAGGTTTTCAACGTGAACGGATTGAGGTTTAGTCATGGTGCTCTCTCATCACTGTAGGGCTAAATCAGCGTTAGATGGATATTCCAATGAGGAGTACAGCTAATCTACTCATCATAACATTTCGTTTACTATTGTCACAATCTCGTATCATTTTGGAAATTATTAAAAATGTCGAACGTCGATATAAAAAAAATGCTTTACCTGCATCCGCCATCCTGAATCAACGCGCTGAATAAACCGTCAAATCTATTTTTTAGCGATTTATGCTGCTTTAATTGGGATTTAATAATTAACCCGCTGGAAGGCTATTTTCAGGCAGATAAAACTCCGTGGCGGTGGCCATTGCCTGGAATGATTGGTTGTACCGTCGAATGAGAAAGGCCTGATAAATATGTGGAAAAGCGATCGTGCCAATATTAAGCAATGATATTTATACGGGAATACCACTTACACCCTGTAAATCAGTCTGTTACACCATGGTGTGCGATGATTGAGGTGTTGAAAGGATGGCGAAACGGAATATATTGTGCGCAGCACTGCACCATGAAGTGCATTTATCGGGAGTGTGCAGTAGATCAATATTTACAACACGGAGTGTTCTCTTTTCTCTTTATCTTGTCGTGAATGTCGCTGCTGGAAACGGCCGTCATCCCCGGCTATTACACCGGGGATGACGGCCTCTGCCCGGGCAGAGGCTGACGGTGCTCTCGCGGTCAGTAGCCTACGGTGTACACCCGGCCGCTCTGTATCCCTTCCACGCTGCGGCGATAGGCCTGGGCAACGGCGGCGGCAGGGACGCTGGCGAAGCCGGGGAAGAAACCGTCATACGCGGCGAGCGACTCCGTTAATACGGTGGGGCTTATCAGGTTGATACGGATCCCGCGCGGTAGTTCGCAGGCGGCGGCGCGGACAAAGCCCTCCAGCCCGGCATTCACCGTTGTGGCGTTGACGCCCTGGGCAATCGGTTCATGGGCCACAATGCCGCTGATAAGCGTAATCGAACCGCCTTCATTGAGATAATGCTGCCCGGTTAGCGCCAGGCGGATTTGCCCCAGCAGTTTGTCCTGCAGGCCCTGGTTGAAATCCCGGTCCGTCATGGACGCCAGCGGGCCAAAGAACAGATTGCCGGTGGCCGAGACAATCGCATCGACCCGGCCGACAGTTTCAAACAGGGCTTCGACGCTCGGCTGAGAGGTGATATCCACCTGAAGATCGCCCTGAGTGCGACCTACGCGAATGACTTGATGTTGACGGCTCAGTTCTTCGGCGACGGCGCGCCCGACGGTACCGCTGGCACCAATAACGACGATTTTCATGGCTGACTCCTGATCGGTTGTGAGCCTCTATTCTTTAATGAAACAGTTATCGGATAAACTGGCTAAAAGTTAGATGATTACTAACCAGAGGTTTGTAATATGGATAAGCTACGCGGAATGGAGACATTTATTGCCGTGGTGGAGTGCGGCAGTTTTACCGACGCGGCATCGCGGCTGGAGATGTCGGCGGTGATGGTCGGCAAATATATCGCCCTGACGGAGCGAGAGCTGGGCACCCGACTGCTTGAGCGCAACACCCGGCGCCAGAGTCTGACCGATGCCGGGCGCGTCTATTATGAAGAGGCCAAACGGGTACTTGAACAGGTTGCGATTGCCGAAAGCTCGGTCGAACGATTGCGACTGGCGCCGGCCGGGACGCTGCGCATCAGCGCGCCGACCTCTTTTGGCGCCTGCGTGATTGCGCCGCTGACCGCCTCCTTTTTACAGGGGTGGCCGGATGTTCGCATCGAACTGGATCTGACTAACCGGATGGTCGATCTCGTCAATGAGGGCTTCGATCTGGCGATCCGTATTGGTGATATTCACCACACCGATCTGGTGGCGAAATATCTCTGTCCATATCGGATGGTGATTTGCGCCGCGCCCGCTTACCTGGCTCGTCACGGCACGCCAGTCGTACCGGCGGATTTGGTCGATCACCTTTGCCTGTCCCATACGGTGTGGACGGCGCGTAATGAGTGGACATTGCCGGGGGCGCAAGACGCGGTGCGCTGGAAGCGCGATGCGATTCTGCGCTGCAATGATGGTTACGGCCTGCGCATGGCGGCGATAGCCGGCGCCGGGCTGCTGCTCCAGCCTGAGGTCTTACTGAGCGAGGCGCTGGCCAGCGGCAAACTGGTGCGCGTGCTGGAGGCCTATACCCCGCATCCGCGCCCGGTACATTTACTCTGGCGGCAGGATCTTCGCCCGCTGCCGAAGCTGACCCGCTTCGTAGAGCATGTGCTGAAAGAGGGAAAAGGCTATTTATGAACGACGGTTAGCGGGCCGGCTATTTTAAGGTCGTTCGGGCGAACGCTGGCGCACCCGCGTGCGGCCTGTCAGGATTCCGTAGACCCGCGCCACAAAACGTTCCTTCTCCTAAACCACCGTTGACAGACATCGGCATACATCAGGCAAATCCACACTACGCCATGAAAATCTGCTGGCCTGCCGTGACCAGCATGATTCCGGCGGCGGATTTCTTGTTCAGTCACGTAATGCGTGCTGCCAGTCGGCGATCAGATCCTGCGGATCTTCAATCCCGACGGAGAGACGGATCAACTGAGGCGTGATGCCATTGGCCAGCCGTTGTTCCAGCGGAATTGAAGCATGGGTCATGCTGAACGGTTGGCTGACCAGGCTCTCCACGCCCCCCAGACTCTCTGCCAGAGTAAACAGCTTCAACCTGCTGATGACCTGCTGCGCATAGATATCATCGCCTTTCACCACCACTGAAATCATCCCGCCCGGCAGCGCCATCTGCCGGCGCGCCAGCTGATGATGGGGATGCGATGCCAGCCACGGGAACCAGACTTTTTCCACCTGCGGCTGCTGTTCAAGCCATTCGGCGAGGGCCAGCGCATTGCTGCTGTGACGTTCCATACGCAGCGCGAGAGTCCGGATACCGCGAAGCGTCAGGAAGCTGCTGAACGGGTCAAGTACGCCGCCCAGCGCATTTTGCAGATAGCCCAGCTTCTCCGCCAGTTCGCGATTGTCACCGACGACCGCCAGCCTGGCGACAACGTCGGAGTGGCCGTTCAGGTATTTGGTCGCCGAATGGACCACGATATCGAAGCCCAGCTCGAGGGGGCGGTGGATGACCGGCGAAGCAAAGGTGTTATCGGTGACGCTGATAATATTGTGCCGACGGGCAATCGCCGCGATAGCGCTGAGATCCGCCAGCTTCAGCAGCGGGTTGGTCGGGGTTTCAACCCAGATCATGCGTGTATCCGGCTGGATAGCGGCTTCAAGAGCGACCAGATCGTCGGGTTTGACCCAGCTTACCCGCAGCCCCGCGCTGTGACGGCGGACGTTCTCAAGCAGGCGCCAGGTCCCGCCGTAGACATCATCGACGGCCACCAGATGGCTGTCTTTATCCAGCAGCTCAAGGACGGTGGAAATCGCTGCCAGCCCTGAAGCAAACGCGTAGCCGCGGCTGCCGCTCTCCAGCTCGGCAATCGCCGTCTCCAGCGCGTGGCGGGTCGGGTTGCCGCTGCGTGAATACTCATAGCCGGTATGCTGCCCCGGCGCGGGTTGGGCAAAGGTGGAGGTGGCGTAAATCGGCGGCATAACGGCGCCGTGCCCATCGTTAAAGACGCCGCTGTGTACGCTCAATGTATGTAAATTTTTCATCTTTCATCCTTAGTGTTCAAGTCGGTTGCGCCAGGTCGTCAGCACATCGCTGCGGGTGATGAGACCCAAAAAGCGTTCGTTGTCAGCGATAACGGCCACCAGGCCGCGATCGAAAATGGCTTTCAGTGCGCTTTCCGGCGCGTGTCTATCCAGCGTTTCTACGTTGCGGGTCATCGCCTCGCCAACGGGCAGTGAAAAGCGTCGGCTGTCGCCCTTGACGTGGCTGATCAGATCCCACTCATCGACGATGCCGACGACGCGGCCGTTTTCCAGCACCGGCAGCTGCGAAATGTCATACAGACGCATGCGCGCGAGAATGGCGGCGAGGGTGTCGTCCGGAGCGGCGGTAACGGTAGCCCCTTCATCGTGGCGTAGGGCGATAAAATCGGTTAAATCGCCGCGGGTCGGCCGGCTCAGTAGGCCCTGCTGACGCATCCAGTCGTCGTTAAACATTTTGGAGAGGTATTTGTTGCCGCTGTCGCAGGCGAAGGTGACCACGCGTTTAGCACTGGTCTGCGCCCGGCAATAGCGCAGCGCGGCGCTCAGTAAGGTGCCCGTTGACGAACCGGCAAGCACCCCCTCGGTTTGTAAAAGCTGTCTGGCGGTGGCGAACGCTTCGCCATCGCTGATGCGATAGGCCGTTCGGACGCCATCCAGATGGGCCAACGGCGGGATAAAATCTTCGCCAATCCCTTCGACCAGCCAGGAGCCTGTTTCACCGTAGCGCCCGGTTTCAACCTGGTCGGCAAGGATCGAGCCCGCCGGGTCAGCAAGAATAAATTGGGTTTTTGGTGAATGTCTGGCAAACCAGGCCTGCAGGCCGCCGAGGGTTCCCCCGGAGCCGACGCCGACGACGATGGCGTCGATATCGCCGTCCAGCTGATCGTATATTTCGGGCGCGGTAGTGGTGGCGTGCGCCAGCGGGTTGGCTTCGTTATTGAACTGGTCAATATAGAACGCGCCCGGGGTTTCCTCCGCCAGGCGGCGCGCATAATCCTGATAATAGGCGGGGTGGCCCTTATTCACATCCGAGCGGGTGAGGAGCACTTTGGCTCCCAGGGCGCGGAGATGGAAAATTTTCTCCCGGCTCATTTTGTCGGGAACCACCAGCGTCAGGGCGTAATTTTTTTGTGCGGCGATAAGCGCCAGTCCCAGACCGGTGTTACCCGCCGTCGCTTCAATAATGGTACCGCCGGGTTTTAATTTACCCAGCCGTTCCGCCTCGTTGATCATCGACAGCGCGACGCGGTCTTTGATCGACCCGCCGGGGTTCTGGTTTTCCAGCTTTAAAAACAGGCTGCAGGGGCCGGTATCCAGCTTATGCAGTTGAAGCAGGGGAGTGTGCCCAATAAGGTCGCTAATGGAGTGAAAGACTGACATAACTATTTGCCCATTCGTATCGAGATATTTGAATGGTAGGTCTGCAAAATTGGTATTTTAAAGAATATTTGTCCGGCATTAAGAGCGAAATGGAATATAAGATGCTTTTTAGCCGTCCGGAGGGAAAGCCTGTTAGCCGCCTGGGCGTGTTGATTTCCAGATAAGGTCTTTTTTGCCGTGTTTTTCACCGAATTATCGCTTTTCCGGCGGCGCTTATCTTTATTTCGGCAAAGGATTGTCGAAAATATTCCATAGGCTGACAGGCATTGTTATGGCTGGTTAATATTATTTTCGCCAGCTGCGCTAATTCACCGGCAGCATCAGCGACGTGCCGCAGGTGCGGCAGCAAGAAGTCGCGGTCGGGCCGCGCAAAGCACAAAGTCGGCTATTTAATGCCGGTATTGATACATGCTGAGGCGATGTTCTGCATGATAAGCTCTTTTAATAAGCTGCTCCCCGGAAAGGGCAGTAATAAAAAGTGCTGGTTTGCAAAAAGGTGATATGTGCCGGAATTTATTTCATTAGCAATAAGCTCGTTTTGGCCGATGCTCTATGCCGGGCTGGTTTTTACTATCCCCATTACGTTAATTTCATTTTCCCTCGGTCTGCTGCTGGGGTTTATCGTCGCGTTGATTCGTTTATATGGCCCGGCGCCGTTGAAAAGCGTGGTGCGTTTTTATGTCTGGATTATCCGCGGCACGCCTTTGCTGGTGCAGCTGTTTCTGATTTTTTACGCCCTGCCCAGCGTCGGGATCACCCTTGATGCCTTTCCGGCCGCGGTTATCGGCTTTACCCTGAACGTCGGCGCCTTTACCTCGGAGGTGATCAGGGCGACGCTGCTGTCGGTCGCCAAAGGGCAGTGGGAGGCCGCGCATTCTATTGGCATGAGCTGGGGGCAATCGCTGCGTTATATTATTCTGCCGCAGGCGGCGAGAGTGGCGGTGCCGCCGCTGTCGAACACCTTTATTTCCTTAGTTAAGGATACCTCGCTGGCCTCGGTAATTACCGTGCCGGAGCTGTTTTTAGCCGCCCAGCGTATTGCCGCCGTCACCTATCAGCCGCTGATTCTGTATAGCGAAGCGGCTCTGCTCTATTTATTAATTAGTTCGGTCTTATCATATTTACAGTCCCGGCTGGAATTACGTTTAGAAAGAAATACGCTGGTAAAGGAAGAACATCATGATAACGCTGTCCGGACTTGAAAAGAGTTTCTCCCGCCAGAAGGTGCTGCATGATATTTCACTAACGATTCCTGAGGGCAGCGTGACGGCGCTGATTGGCCCATCTGGCAGCGGCAAAAGTACATTATTACGCTGCATTAATTTACTGGAAATCGCGCAGGCCGGGAAATTAACGATTGGTAATGAGGAGATTATTTTTTCTCCCGCCGCGGCGCCAAAAAGAAAAGACGTTCGGCGTATTTGCCAGCAAACCGGCATGGTCTTTCAGAACTTCCAGTTATTTCCGCATCTGTCGGTGCTGGAAAATATTATGCAGGGGCTGGTGGTGGTGCAGAAATGGCCCCGTGAGCGGGCGAGGGCGCGGGCGGAAGCGCTGCTGGCCAAAGTCGGGCTGGCGCACAAACGCCATGCCTGGCCGGCGATGCTCTCCGGCGGCCAGCAGCAGCGGGTCGCCATTGCCCGGGCGATGGCCCCCTCGCCGAAAGTGCTGCTTTGCGATGAACCGACCTCGGCGCTGGATCCTGAGCTATCCCAGGAAGTGATTGCCGTTTTGCGCCAGCTGGCGCAGGAGGGAACGACGATGCTGATGGCGACCCACGATCTTCGGCTGGCGGCAAATATTGCCAGCCAGGTGGTGTTCCTCGAATCCGGCCAGATTGTGGAGAGCGGGACTTCGCGGGACATTTTTACCCGGGCAAAGAAAACGCGTACGCAGCTTTTTATTTCCACGCTGACTGAGACGTTTCCCGATTCCTGGGAAATTTAAAAAAATAATCCGGCAATTCAGATTAAGGAGTGAATGATGAAAGTATTGATGAGCGCATTGCTGGCTACCGCCATTCAGCTGAGCGTGACGCACGCGGCCTGTGCCGGGGAAAACCTGGCGCAGATAAAATCAGCGGGGGTATTTAAAGTGGGTACCGAAGGGACCTTCCCGCCTTTTACCTATCATGATACCTCCGGCAAGCTGGTGGGGTTTGATGTCGACATCGCGCGTGAAATTGCCCGCCGGATTGGCGTGAAAGCGGAGTTTGTCGAGGGCAAGTGGGACGGTCTGGTGGCCGGGCTGGACGCTCACCGCTACGACGCAGTGATTAATCAGGTCTCGATCACCCCGGAGCGTCAGGCGAAATATGATTTTTCGGTCCCCTATATCACCCCGAAAGCGGTACTCATCGTGAATAACAATAATCAGGATATTCACACCTTTGCAGATTTGAAGGGCAAAAAGTCCGCCCATACGTTAACCAGCAACTACGCGCAAATTGCCCGTGAAAATGGCGCGGAGGTCGTGGGAACGGATGGCTTTGATCAGTCAATCGCCCTGGTGTCACAGGGGCGCGCGGATGCGACCATCAACAGCAACCTCTCGTTCCTCGATTTCAAGAAACACAAGCCCGACGCGCCGGTGAAAATCGTGGCGGAAAGAACCGATGCCGAACAGGAGGCGGTGCTGATCCGCAAAGGGGAACCGGAGTTGCGCCAGGCGATCGATGCCGCCATCGCCGATATTCGCGCCGACGGCAGCTACCAGCGAATTTCCAGCCAGTATTTCGGCGCGGACGTCTCGAAGTAGCCCCGCGGGCTACGTGAGCACGCTGTTTCTGGCCAGACTCGCCTTGCGGTACTGCAGCGGCGTCTGGCCCATCATCTTCCTGAAGCAGGTAATAAAGTAGGTGACTTCGCTAAACCCGACTTCGGCCGCAATCTCATCAATACTGACGGTGGTGTTACGCAGGAGATCGCAACTGCGCTTTATTCGGCGCGTCAGCAGATACTCGTGGATGCAGCCGCCCGTTTGCTGGCGGAATATGCGCGAGGTGTAGCTGCGCGACAGGCCCAGCGCCTGGGCGAGTTCATCGAGCGAAAATTTGTGGGCGTAGTGAGCCTCCACCCAGCTCATAATCCGCGACGCGACCGTCTGCTGCCGGGGAATACATGGCTCGGGCAGCGCGGGGAGAAAACCCATTATCTGCATCACCAGAAAGGCAACCTCGCTGGTGGCGATCTGCCCGCCGTGATACAGCCCGTCAAATTGCGTCAGAATTCTCTCCATGAAAGGGCCGTGTTCGCTGAGGTCGTAAATTTGTGCCGGCGCATTGCTGGCGGCAAGCGCGGCAAACTGGGCCTGATGGCGCGCAAACCCCCGCATAATGCTTTCAACCACCGACTGTTCAATATGCATCGTGGTGCGGTGGTAGGGATTTTTCTCGCTGTGGTCGACCTGGACTTTGTGCAGGCGAAACGGTGGAAAAATAAACATGCGTCCCGGGCGAGCGGTGTAGTGCTGGTTATCTACCACCACAATGCCATAGCCGCTGGAGATATAGAGGAATTCCACGCACTGGTGCCAGTGATAGTAAGACGCGCTGGTTGAGCGCAAGCGGTTAAAAGAGATCGCCCGGCTATCGAGTGTGATGCGTTCCAGTCGCTGCGGTTCACTCATTTTTCCTCCAGGACAATAGATTTAAATTTTTACGCCATCATTTGCAATTTATCCCCCCGTCTGCGTGAAATATCCAGCGAAAATGAAATGGCGGTTTAATTTTGTGATTGTGCTCACTTAGCCGCACAAATAAAAGCGACTATTCTTCCTCCTGTTGACGTATAAACAATTTTATAAAATCGAAATAACAATAACTTATCTAATTCTCGTGTCATGACGGGAGGACCTTTTGCAACCTGAAAATATTCATCTGACCAACCCTTTAAGAACCCGCAACGACCTCCGGCAGCTGGTTAATGAGCTGCTGAATGCCGTGTCGCCCAATTTTAAAAATGATGCCAGCCGTGTCGATCTGGCGAATTTCACCGCCCATTACGGGCAACAGGTGGCGAGTATGGAAACCTTCTCGCGTCTGCTGTGGGGCGTCACGCCGCTGCTGGCCGGCGGCAGCGAGCCGTCACAGTTTTCTTTCTACCTGCAGGCCATTAAAAACGGCACCAACCCGCAGCATGCCGATTACTGGGGAGAAGTGAACCCCTACGATCAGCGCATCGTGGAGATGGCCGTCTATGGTCTGCTGTTAGCGCTGGCGGGCGATCGCGTGCTGGCGCATTTCAACGAGCAGGAGAAAACCCATCTCTGGCGCTGGTTAAAACAGAGTGAAACGCAGGCGATCCCGGACAATAACTGGCACTTCTTTCCCATTCTGGTACAGGTCGGTTTTCATCACGCCGGGATGCCGACTAATCCTCAGGTGCGGGAAGCGCATTTTAGCGCCATGGAGGGCTACTACCTGGGCGACGGCTGGTATTCCGATGGCCCGGACAGGCCGCGGGACTATTACATTTCGATGGGCTTTCACTTCTACGGGCTGATTTACGCGAAGCTGATGGCCGATATCGACCCGCTGCGCTGCGCTGAACTGCGTCATCGGGCGCTGCTGTTTTCCGCAGACTTTATCCATTTTTTTGCCGACGACGGGGCGGCCGTGCCGTTTGGTCGCAGCCTGACCTATCGCTTTGCTCAGGCGGCTTTCTGGAGCGCGGCGGCTTTTGCCGGGCTGGAGGCGTTCTCCCCGGGAGTGATCAAGGGCATCGTCCTGCGCCATCTTCGCTGGTGGCTGAAGCAACCTCTGTTCGATCGTGATGGCGTGCTGAGCGTGGGCTATAGCTACCCGAATCTGATCATGGCGGAGGATTACAATGCGCCGGGTTCTCCCTACTGGGCCCTGAAAACCATGCTGGTTCTGGCGATGGGTGAGGATGCTCCCTTCTGGCAGGAGCCGGAGCTGCCGCTGCCAACGATCGCCGCGCAGCACAGCATTAAGCATGCCGACCAGGTGCTGGTGCATCAGACCGATCACCTGTGGATGCTGACCTCCGGCCAGCTTGAGCTGAATAACTTCGTCAATACCGAAGCGAAATACTGCAAGTTTGCCTACTCCACGCGCTACGGATTCACCATTGAGCGCGGGCGCTATGGGTTAAGTCACGCTGCGCCTGACTCCATGCTGCTGCTGTGTGAGAAAGATGATTACTGGCGCGGGCGGCGCGACTGTGACGCGGTGACGACTGCCGATGGCATGATTTATAGCCGCTGGCGGCCGTGGCGCGATGTGGTGATTGCAACCTGGCTTATCGCGATGGGCGACTGGCAGCTGCGCGTACATCGTATCCACACTGCCCGCGCGCTTGATACGGCCGAAGGGGGATTCAGCGTGCCGAACCGCCCCCTGCCTCAGGTGCTGGACGGGGAGAGCGGGTGCCGGATCATCACCCCTGCCGACACGTCGGCCATTCTCTGCCTGAGCCCGCAAAGGCGCTGCGGCGAGGCGATACTGACGCCGCCCAACAGCAATCTGCTGTTTGCCGAACGCGCGGCGGTTCCGGTGTTACGCGGTGATTTAGCACCAGGAACTCATCTGTTGTTAAGCGCGGTCTGGGCGGGGAATCCCGACACCTTTGCACCGCAGGGTTGTCCGCAGGCCTTCATTGGCGATGATGCTGTACGCTTCGTGACGGCACAGGAAGAAAAACATCTCACGCTGTCCCCGGAGAACGTCCTATGACCCCTTCATCCTCTGTGCGTGGCGCACAGTACAAAATGAGCGCCTTTATCTTTCTCTACTTTTTTACCTGGTCCTCCAGCTTTGGCCTCTACGCGCTGTGGCTGAGCCAGAAAGTCGGCCTCGATAGCATCACCATCGGCAGCGTATTCGCCATCAACGGCGTGTTCGCGGTGATCCTGAAGCCGGTCTACGGCTACATCATGGATAAGATCGGTATGAGCAAATGGCTGCTCTATTTTGTCTGTGCCGTGTCGGCCCTGATGGCGCCGTTCTTTGTCTTCGTCTATCAACCCCTGCTGCAAAGCCACACGACGATCGGCATCACCCTTGGCGCGCTCTATTTAAGTCTTGGCTGGTATGCGGGCGTCGCGGCATCGGAATCCTATGCCGATCGTTTTAGCCGGCTGTACGGCCTGGAGTTCGGCCGTATTCGTATGTGGGGATCGCTCGGCTGGGCGATGGCCGCCTCCGTTTCCGGGCTGCTGTTCAACTTCTCGCCGCTGGCTAACTTTCTGCTGAGCAGCAGTACATCGCTCCTGATGCTGCTGGTGTTAATCAGCCTGAAAATTGGCGATGAGCAGCTGCGTAATAACAGCGTGATTTCAGCGAACAAAATCGTTTTTAGCGACGTGATGCAGTTACTGAAAAGCCGCAAATTCTGGATGTTCAGCCTGTATGTCGCCGGTGTCGCATGGATGATGTTTATTGCTGAGCAGCAGTTTCCACGCTACTTCGTCTCCTTTTTTGCCACCAAAGAGCAGGGGAATGCCTGGTATGGCTACCTGAGTACCGTGCAGTCCGGGATGGAGTTCGTGATGATGATGTTCATTCCGCTGTTGGTGAATCACTACGGCGCAAAACGGGGGCTGCTGTTCTGCGGCTGCGTTGTCGGGGCCAGGCTGATCGCTTCGGGCCTGACCAGCGATCCGCTGATCATCTCGATTATTAAACCGTTTTATGGCGTCGAAATCGCGCTGTTGCTGATTTCGGTCTTTAAATACATTGCCGAGCACTTTGATCGCCGAGTCAACGCCACGATGTACCTGCTGGGTTATCAGGCGATGATCTACGTGGGTTCAATTGTGGTGGCGCCGCCGGCGGGCTACCTCTACGACAAAATCGGTTTTGAGCATACCTATCTGCTGATGGGCAGCTGCGCCCTGCTGTTTACCCTTATCTCCGCTTTTACGCTTTCGCGCTGCCGCTCTACATGGGACGCATCGCGACTTTTTTCCCCGGCGCTGGACACCAACCCGGTTGAACCGGCCAAACATTAATTCAGGAGTTGTTATGACCAAAAAGGTGATTACCGAAGCCCTCCGTCCCGTCGAACTGTATCAGGTCGACCGGCTGGCGCTGCGCCAGAAGCTCGACGATGCGCTGGCCAGAGTGACCCGCAAGCTCGATAGAAATATTGTCGCATTTGGCGATAAATTCCCGGGCGAGGCCTGTGAGAACGGGATCTGGCCACGCTCTGAAAACGTCGAGTGGACGACCAGCTTCTGGCCGGGCCAGCTGTGGCTGGCGTGGGAAATGAGCGGTAATCCCGCCTATCGCGAGGCTGCCGAGCGCTACTTGCCCTCTTTTGCCCGGCGCATCGAGGAGCGTATCGATACGGCGACGCACGATCTGGGGTTTCTCTATACCCTCTCCTGCGTCAGCGCATGGCGACTCACCGGCAACGAAGCCGCCCGCCAGAGCGCGCTGCTGGCCGCGGAAACGCTGATGGAGCGCTATAACCCGACGGCCAGAATCATTCAGGCCTGGGGGGATCTGAACGACCCCGAACAGCAGGGGCGGATGATCATCGACTGCAATATGAATTTACCGCTGCTCTACTGGGCCAGCGAGCAGACCGGGGACCCGCGCTATGCGCAGGCGGCCACGGCTCATGCGCAACAGGCGGCGCGCTATATCGTGCGTGAAGACGCCTCGACTTACCACACCTACTACATTGACGTGAACACCGGCGAGCCGCGTTTTGGCAACACCCATCAGGGCTATAGCGACACCTCCTGCTGGTCCCGCGGCCAGGCATGGGGCATCTACGGCTTCCTGCTCAGCTATCGCTATACCGGTGATAAAAATATGGTGGAGCTGTCGCGCAGTCTGGCCCACTACTTCCTGAACCGCCTGCCGGAAGATGATGTGTGCCACTGGGATCTGGCCTTGCTCGGTACCGACGCGGTACGCGACAGCTCGGCGGCGGCAATTACCGCCTGTGGCCTGCTGGAGCTGGTCAACGCGCTGCCGGCGCTCGATGGGCATCGCGCGCATTACGAGGAGATGGCGTTGCGTATCGTCCAGTCGCTGACCGATAACTATCTGGCGACCGACGATGACCCGACCGAAGGGCTGCTCAAGCACTCGGTTTATCATATGGGCAGTGGAAAAGGGGTGGATCAGTGCTGCAGCTGGGGTGACTACTTCTATCTTGAAGCACTGGTACGCCTGCGCCAGACCTGGTACTCGTGGTGGTAAGGGCGGAATGGAGAGAGAGAACATGAAAACGGTAGCCGTTTTGTTGGCCCCGGGCTTCGAAGAAGGGGAAGCGATTGTCGCAATCGATGTTTTACGGCGCTTGAATATCCACGTACAGACGATCGCCTGCGCGCAGACGCGGGAGGTCGTCAGCTACCACGCTATTCCGATGATAGCGGACAGTACGCTGGCGGAAAGCACAGACCAGACTTTTGACGCGGTGATCCTGCCGGGCGGGCCAGAAGGGAGTGTCTCTCTGGCCCAAAACGAGCAGGTTATCGCCTTTGTGCGCCGCCACGATGAACTGGGCAAATATCTCTGCCCGATTTGTTCCGCCGCGGCGCGCGTGCTGGGGGGCAACGGCCTGCTGAAAGGCCGCCGCTATGTCTGTTCCGGCGAGCTCTGGCGGCAGGTGACCGACGGCGTCTATGTTGACGCGGATGTGGTGGAGGACGGCAATCTGATTAGCGGCCGGGGGCTCGGGAAGGTGTTTGATTTTTCCCTGACGGTGGCGGCGCGTCTGCAGGGCGATGAGGCGGCGGCCCGTGAGCATGCGGAGCATATCTATTACCGCTGGTAGCGTAGGGCAGGGAGCGTGCCGGTTGTCAGGTGCGCTGAGGTGAGCAAAAACGGGCCCGGGCGATGTCCCGGACCTTTGCGTTCACGCTTATCGTTTTACTCACCACGCATAGTGGGCGGACCGCTCACTGGTAGGAAAAGGTAATACTCGCCAGGGCATTGGCGGAGCCTGGTACCAGAGGACCGGTACGAACGTAGCGCGCCTGAAAGGGCAAAGAGAGCGCCTGCACTGCCGTGGTGGTCTCGATAAAGAACTGATTGGTGGTGCCCGACGCTGAGCTGTCTGGCCCCATCATCAGCGGACCGCTGCCGTTGTAAAAGAACTGAACCCCCACCCCGGAGGCGGTGGAGTCGCCGGTCAGGGTCACGGTGGAGGAGGTGTTTGATGGCGTCGTCTGATCCGTCATTACCGCATAGAGCGCCACCTGTTCGTCGCAGGTGAGGCTGACGTTAAATGCGCCTGACGGCGAGGTATCGCCCACGTCGGGTAGCGTACGTACATCAAGGGTACCCAGTTCGACACTGGCGCTGTCTGTGCCGACCGTACAGCCGCTGGCCGTCACCGTCACGGTGGTCGGGTCAATGATCACCTGAGCGGTTTTGGTTTCGTTGTTATACGCCGTCAGGATGGCGGCATTAATGGTCGGGATGGCGTAGACGCCCGTTTTCAGCGCACTATCGGTTTTGATGTAGGTCAGCTTCGCCGACCAGCCTAAATCAAACGCCATGCCGCTGGTGCCCTCGGCGGGATAACTTTGGGTCACCCCGTTCTGTAACGGTATGTAGGTCGAGCCGTTGAAATCTTTCAGGCCAAGAATATAGCCGATTCCGGGAACCCCGGTTGCAAAAACGGTGTAGTTTGCGCCATCAACGTTGACCGAGAGTCCGGCGAGAACCGCGCTGCTGCTCGGTTCGAGCGTGCCTTTGCTACAGGTAAAAATATATCCGCACCAGAACACCTGTTGCACGCTGACCGTGGCGATCCACGTCGAGCCGATGATGTTGCCAGGGACGACGGAATCGGCAGGGCCGGTATAGGTCATCGGCTGCGGAGAGAGCGTAATATCGGATTTCCAGTTCAGGGCAAAAACGTGTGTACTGGCGCACAGCCAGCCGATAAGCAGTAAAAAACGCATCATTGATACTCCGTAGTCCAGGTGGCGAAGGCTGACACTTCTCCGGTATTGACGGCGGCCCCCGTGGCCACCAGTCGTGCATAAAAGGTCATCTGTACGCTTTCATCTCCCGAGACACCGTAGGCCGTGGTTTGGCTTTCCAGCGGCACCTGAATGCCGTCTTTATCGAGGATTTGTACCGCGACTCCGGTTGCGCCGCCGTCTGCGACCTTAATCAGCTGCGGGTTGAGTTCGTCCGGCGTGCCGCTAAAGCGGATCTTCGCTCCGGTAAAGGTGGGGCCGCACTCTTCCAGTTTTAATGTGAAGGCGCTTTTGATATTGCTCACCGCACCCGCTTCGCGAAACTGCTTAATACCGATGGTGCCCAGCGGAACGCTCTGTTCTTTGGAATCCGCGGAGACGATGCAGGTATTGCCGATTAAATGACCGCTCACCGAGACCAGAACGTCATAGCCGTAAGCGGGGACAGTCAGGACAACAAACAGCGCGATAGCGGGCAGGCGGGTTGTTACTGGCATATCACCTCCTGTGAATAGAGGCCGGTGCGGGGGTTATAGTCCTGCTGACGCAGACGATATTTAACGCTGCAGCTTTTGCCGCTTTCCTGTCCCCAGACGGCGTGCAGCGTGCCTTCAAGAGGCAAGCCCGGCAGATACAGGCTGCCGGCATCGCCAACGATACTGCTGGTTTGCTCATCGGCAAGCGATACCACGGCGCCAAACGGTAGCACCTCATGGTGGCGACGAATGACGAACAGGGCTTTAGCCCCCTGGCGCGTGACCATAGTGGCCCGCACCAACGCGCCATCGGTCGGCGTTTTGCTGACGATGGCGTTCTCCAGCTCAACGTCATTTCCGGCGGTAGTGACATCCAGCGCCACCTGATTGACGCGATACGGCGTGGCATAGGGGATCACCGCATAGCCTCGGCTATCGGTTTTGATGCCTTTATGGTTGAGCACCGACACGTTGCCGGCCCCCGGCGCTTTGATCAGAATATTGGTGTTTCCCAGCGGCTGGCTCAGCGTCAGACCATCTTCATGAAGAACCGCGCCGCCGCTCATGCCGTAGCTCAGGTTGCGCGAGTCGCGGGAGTAGCTATAGCCCATGTTGTAGTCTCCCCATGGACCTGCGTACTGTAAGGCGGTATCGGCGCCGTACTGTTGCTGCGCGCTGTAACGCTGATTGACGCTATAGAACACATTCTCCATACCGGGCAGGTAGCCGCTGAGGCCAGCGCTATTGCTCGCTCCCGTTGAGCCGGCATGCGTGGTGGTGAAGCGTGCGCGGGTCGCCAGCTGTGGCGTGCCAAAAGGGACGGAGAGCGACAGGGCGAAGATATTTTCATTCTGGTTAGCGAACAGGTTGCCGCTGCGTTGAAAACTGACGCCAACGGCGACATGACGGAACATGGCATTCCACGCCAACTGTATGCTTTGCGTCTTGTCAGGGGTATGCCAGTAGGTTTGCTGATCCCATGACAGCGAGAGCGAGCCGAATCCGCCCATCGGCTGCGACAGCAGCAGCTGGTTTTTCGCTTTGCGCAACAGATGCAGGTTATAAAGATTCTCATAACGGGTAGTGACGCTACCGTCAGCCTCGACCACCTGTTTTGCTACGCCGCCCTTCATCCCTTTGTAGGCCGTATCGCTGAGGGTATAGAACCCCTGAGTAGAATAGCGCAGCGAATAGAAATTAAAGCGCGTGCCAAAGTCGTTGAGCCGTTTGCCGTATCGCAGGCGCAGGGAATCTCCGCTGTAGCGACGCTCGTTCGCCAGCCTGCTGTTCGCGTGAGTGACATCCAGCGAGTAGGCGCCAAAGCGCCCGAGATTTTGCCCTACGCCGAGCGCCAGCCCGCGATAGTTTGCAGACAGCTGCGCGCCGCCGTAAAAAGTGAGGCCGTGCTGCCAGCCGTAAAATAGTTCGCTTTGGGCGAACGACGGGGAGTCCTGATTGCCGACGGGACGAAACTTCCCGGCATTGAAGGCATATTTCAGCTGCCCGGAACGTACCAGGTTCGGTACGCTGGCAAACGGAACGGTGTACTGGGTTTTGCTGCCGTCGCTCTCCTGAATGGTCACGGATAAATCGCCGCCCGATGAAGTGGGGTAGAGATCTTTCAGGATGAAGGCCCCGGCGGGGACGTTTGTCTGATAAATAATGTTACCGTTCTGCCGTACGGTTACGGTGGCATTACTCCGTGCGATACCGCGAACTTCCGGCGCGTACCCACTCAGGCTGGCGGGCAGCATATTGTCATCTGTTTTCAGCGTTACGCCGCGCAGGCCTACGGCATCAAAAAGTTGTGCGGAAGTGTAGGTCTCTCCGACGTAGGCCTGAGCGCTCAGAGCGGGGATATCCCGTTGGAGCCAGGTTTGCACGTGGGTAAGCTTATTGCTCTGTTTAGTCCACGTGGTGTAATCGCGCAGCCGCCACGCCCCGAGGTTCACGCCGCTGTTCAGGCTGGCGAAGAGCTGGCGATCGCGGATCCGCGTGTCGCCGCGAAACTCATTCCTGGAACCGTTGACGATATAGTTCATCCACGCGGCGTGGATACCGTACTCCCAGCTTTCCTGGCTGACATAGCCCCTTGGCAGATTACGCATAACGCTCTGCGGCAGGCTGAAACTGAGGGCGAGCGTTTTCTGGTCGAAATCAAAGCGGGCGCCCGGGAAGAGCGCGTCTAAAAAATAGCATGGCCGGGCCAGCGGCAGCGCTTCGTCTTTGGCCTGACGGCTATCGATACCCAGCGCAGCTATTTGCGCTGGCGTGACGCAGGGCAGGGCTTCGTCTTGCCCCTTGCTCCGGTCGATGCTGAACTTCACGTTGCCGGTGAAAGCGTAATTGTTATTAATATAAACATTAATATTGTACTCGCCGGGCGGTAACGCATTCCGCGCATTGACCCATGAGAGATCGGCGATGTTCTCGTTCTCACCGCTGAGGAAAGCAGGATTAAACTGCAAATCGCTCTCTGCGGCGGCGACATGCTGTATGACCACGGCATGGACCATGGCCATGGCGCAAACGGTTTTTGCTTTCACACGGTCATACCTTTATTTTTGAGTTAGCGACACGCTGTTGATGGGCGTCCAGGCGCCATAATCATTGATGGTCTGGTAGCTTGCTGTACTTGCCCGAGCGAACGACTCCGCCAGGGTTACGCTTGCCTTTGGCGGCACCATTACCGGTTGAACAGGCTTGCCGTCGATTTTTAAATTGATGGTGGTGAGGTAATACGGCGTTGTGTTATTGAGCGTGACTTTTCCGGCGCGATAGTGGGCGGTTATTTTTTTCCACGCCTCGTTAACATCGCCGATGAGGCCTGCCGGGCGGTAAAAGACTTTTATGCGGTTTGCCGAAGCAAATTGCAGAGAGTTGCCGGACGTATTGTGACTCTGCTGCGGAATCGCTTTGACCGTCATCCAGTACAGCGTTTCCCGGTCCTGCGGCAGCGATTTGCCGTTAAACATCATTTTCACCGCGCTTTCGGACGCGGGTTTTAAAACATACAGCGGAGGCGTGATGATAAAATCATTCGAGCGGCTCCCTTGTTCATTCTCGATCCACGACTGGATAAGGAAGGACGAATCGGGGTGGGTATTCCTGATTTGCAGCATCGACTGGGTGGTGGCGCCTGAGTAAACCATTCGCGTTGCGCCCAACCCCACTCCGCCTGCATGCGCTGCCGATGAACACAGCGCGGCGGCCAGACAAATCCATGTTAATGAGCGCATAGTGCCTCTCCTGATAGTGAGTCGGGCCTGGCTTTTGACCAGGCCAGAAGATTACGAATAGGTCACGGTGTAGGTCGCAACGGCGCTGGCATCGCCCGCAGTGGCATTACCCTGCGGCGAATAGTATTTCGCGCTGAAGTTCAGGGTGTTTGAGCCACTACGCAAGACGACAGGCGCTGCGGCTTCACCCAGTCTCACGACGTTCCCCTGTTCGTCATACAGACGAATGGCGACATTTTGCGCGGATGCGCTGCTGCCGTTAGAACCGACGGCCAGGCTATCGGCATCGGCGTTGTCCGGCGTGCCGGTAAAGGTCACTGCAACGGTGGTGGCCGGGATCGGGTTCTCTTCCGTTGAGGCGGAGGTATCGGCGATTTCGCAATCCTCAAGAACGATGGAGAAGGCTTTTGCCGTGCTGGCTTCGCTACCGGCAGCGGCGAGCGTAGCGGTACGGACTTCCCCCAGATTGACGTCAATATTGGCACTGTTGGCGCTGATGGCGCAGGCAGAAGTGACGACGCTGCCGTTGAAGTTGACGGTGCCCCCGCTGGTGCCTGCTGCCAGCGCTGAGCCGAATGGCAGCAAAGCTGCAACGCCTAATGTCAGCAACATTTTATTATTTACACGAGTCTTCATTATCTTGATTCCATAGTTTGCTATTAAGGGACGGTATCTGAAATGACGGGGTTAGCTGGTTAAAAAGACCAGCAGGTCCGTCTTATTTCTGAGACCTAGTTTTCTTATCGCTGAGTTTTTTAAGGCGCTGACACGGCGATATGAAAGCTTCTCGAGTTCGGCGATGTAACGTATATCCAGGCCATTGCGAATTTTTTTTAATACTCGCCATTCGCCTGGTGTCAGTGATAACGCCACGGGTTTGGTTTTAGGTCGATAGCGGCTATCCACCATTTTTAATAAGTTGGCTCGCCAGTGATAAATCGGATCCTGTAGCGAGATATAGGCGTCAATTTCACCATGTACCCACAGCAAAGAGTTCGCCGGGGTAGAATACATACAGACAAATACCTCCGGATAATTCGCCTTGATTTTTTTGATGTAGCTCAGGCAATCAAATCCGGCATGATATTTTTCAGCGCCGGAGACAAAGAGAATATCTATCGAGGTCGTTGTTAAGAGGTTGTCAAGTAGCGAATAATCACTATCGGACGTTTCTATCCGAATATCAGGAGTAATACCTTGTAATAATGTGACGATGCCACAACGGGCAAAGCGGTCACCTCCTATTAAGGCAATGTTATAATTGTTTTTTAATTCAAGTTTATTCGCCATGTTGTTCCTTAACTGATCATCATGAGGTGCCGTTGTATCGGTATGGCTGATATCACCTTCGTCGTGGCTTTATGATTTCGTTTAACTGTCACTATACCCGGAGGGAAAGTAAGGTAATCTGAATTAATCTTAATTTATTTTAATTATGAATGAGTCTTGATCTATCAATGTGCTCTATGGAACGCGTCCGTCTCACTTTTTAGCTGTCACGACAATGATACTGTGCTGCGGAACGTGTGACGTTGAACGGTGTTGGGCTGGAGTAAAGTTAGTCTGCGGCAGTCCGAAAGTCTGGTTTCTGATGCCGGACGTCCGCTGACATCGGCACTTATGACGGTTTTCACCGGGCGGTATTGAAAAGAGTATGAAATCAATTTATTGATTTAATTTGTTTTATATTGTCCTGACGGGCATTTGCGATGTGCGGACCTGAAGGCGTGGACTGACTGACCAGTGTGGCTGTTTTTTGTACGATCTGAATCTACTTAAGAAGCGACTTAAGAAAAAATAAGAACAAAAAGGCCTGCGTCAGTCTGGCGCAGGGCATCTTTATGCGCCAATTTTAAAATAACCAGACGTCGGTGTTAGACTGCTCCGGGTATTTAAACCGATTGCGAAATTCACCGTCACTGCATATCACCCGCTATGTTATGTCAGCACGAATTATCAGGTATTTGTTGTTTGTCAACCCTCTCTGCCCTTTCATTGTCTTCTCCGCATATTTCAGGTATCGCCGTGTCGATATTGTTTTCTTTGACCTGATCCCGACTTGATGTTCTGTCAGACGATAATAACCGGGCAGCATCATTGATAAACGGAGGGAAACCTGTCGTTAGCCCATTTATTCCTGTGCTCGCCACTGTTTCTGAATATGGCTGGCCTGTCCCTGTTTGTTTTACCGATGAGTACATCATCTGATGCTGAAAAAAGAAGCGAACTGATACCGTAATAGAGCGGTTTAGTGTCTGAACAGGAGGTTTTTTAGTCTTGCAGGTTCATAAGATTGAACGATAATTTCAATTGTCAGCAAAGTGAGAGCCTGGGTTTGTATTTTAACCCTGGGCCAGATTCTCGACTGGTGATGTGATTTTAGATGTAGTGTCTTATTAGTAAATCGGGATAAGTGGTTTTTGGTTTGTTAGCATCTTTCGGGTATTTATTTGCATGCATATTTTGCGGGCAGGGAGCAGTATGTCTGAAATACTGACAGGGAGTGTTTTCTGACAATTGAATGTGAATAAAGTGAGAGGTTTCTGGCGATTTATTAATAGCAATTAAGTCTTTCGTTAAATTAAAAGGATTGTTTTATGAAACTGAATAACGTTTTTTCTGCTCTGGTACTGGCGTCGGGTCTGGCTACTTTTGGTGCGCAGGCCGACCAGGGGAGTGGTATGGGACTGGGGATGACCGGTTTTGCAACTGATATTCGATATCGATGCTCCGGCTTAATCTTTCTGCGCAGAAAGTCTGCGAGGCTGACTCTTATTAAACTGAATCTCATTTGCATTATGCCTGTTACAGACGTTCGCGTCATTTTGTTACACAGATTACAGAATAAGGAAAATCAGAATTTTATCTTCTGGCTTTCGTTTCTGAGTCAAAGAAATAACTATTCTCGAACTCTTAGAATTTAACTCTTTGTAGTTATATTTTTCAAATGAATGTAATGGCGGGTTTTTATGGTTGATATGCATGAATCACTGATGCCTTTTGAAAAGACGGGTTTGCTGTTCCGCAACTTTTTTGCTTATGGCGAGAGTCACTATCTTAAACAGAATTGGTCTGAACTCTCTTTTTCGCCAACGGAGCTGAATGCAAAACAATGGCTTGAGGTTGAGTATGATTTCAACCGTTTGTTTGTCGGCCCTTCGGCCCTTCTGGCTCCTCCATATGCCTCCGTTTATCTTGGCGATGAGCCATTGGTTCTGAGGGCTACTACGCTGGATGTTCGTGAATTGATGCAGACTTTGGGAGTAAAGGTAAATCGTGATGAAAATACTCCTGACGATCATATTTCTTATGAACTGGAATTAGTTGTTCTGCTGTTAATGAATGTAAGGAGAAATGCTGGATTTTTACCTTTCCTGCAGCGGTTTTTCTCACAGCACTTAACGCTGTGGGTGCCTGTATTTATCGAGAAAATAACAAATAACGCCAGTACAGCGCTGATGCGTAAGGCTGCGTTGGAATTATCACATTGGTTTGACGAATTAAAAACGAGAGTATGCTATGAGCAATGAGCCAAATAATCTAAATCGACGTTCCTTTATTAAAGGATTAATTGCAGCCGGAACCCTCACCGTTCTACCAGGAGGGCTTCTCTCTTCACGCTGCGCGTTTGCTCAGCCTCCGATCCCCTTTAATCCGAAAACGTATGATGTTTATCGCAATGCCTGCCCGCGCAACTGTTACGACACCTGCAGCCTGAAAACGTGGGTCAAGGACGAGGTGATCACTTTCGTGGACGGCGCGACGGAATCCACCTACACCAGCGGTGCGCCCTGCGTGAAAGGACTGACCTATCCACGTCGCGTATACAGCCCCGATCGCATCAAATATCCGATGATTCAGGATGGCCGTGGTAGCGGCAACTGGCGACGTATTTCCTGGGATGAAGCGATGCAAAAAATCGCTCACAAAATGTTGGAAATCAAAAAGAAAGACGGCTCAATGCTTGGGCTTGCGCTGTCGAAGTATTCCGGCAACCTTGGAGTGATGGGCTATGCCGTGGAAGGAATGATGTCATCACTTGGATACACTACGCGATTCGCCGGCACCCCCTGCTGGCCTGCCGGAATTGATGCGCAGAACTATGACATGGGCGATATGTGGTGCAACGATCCGGAAGATTTTGTGAAGGCAAAGTACATCATCATCTGGGGAGCAAACCCCGCCTGGTGTGCTATGCACAGCATGAAGTACATCTATCAGGCACGGGAGAAGGGGGGCGAAAGTGGTCGTCATCGACCCACTGTTAACCCAAACTGCGGCAAAAGCCGATTTATATCTGCGTATACGCCCTGGCTCAGATGGTGCGCTGGCGCTCGGCATGTGCCGCTATCTGCTTGATAACGGGCTGGTAGATCGGGATTTCGTTAATAACTATTCACACGGCTATACCGAATTTGAAGCGTACCTGCGTCAGCAGGTGACCGTTGAGTGGGCAGCGGAAATTTGTGGGCTATCCGCGGACGTGATTCGTACTCTGGCGGAAGAGTTTACAAGGGCTAAGCCTTCGACAGTGTGGATTGGCTACGGGATGCAGCGGCATGTGAATGGAGGCGTAAATGTCCGCGCAATTGACGCCTTTGTGGCGATGACCGGCAACATCGGTCTGGAAGGAGGCGGCGTACGTTACGGTCATCTGCAAACCTGGGGATTCAACTATGCGCTGATGTCGCACAAACCACCTGCCGGATCTATCGGCATAAAAGGTGCTGGCGGCCCGGTCGGCGAGTTTGTCAGCGATAGCGCAGAGGAGAGTGAATATTCCGATCGCGCGCTGAACATCAACCAGACGGCGCAGGGCATTCTTGATGCCTCCGAACCACCCGTTCGCCTGCTGTGGGTGGCGTCAAAGAACCCATTCGCGCAGGATTTCGACCGCAACAAGATGGAAAAAGCGTTCGCTAAGCTGGAGATGGTGGTGGTAGTGGATCAGTTCTTCAATGAAACCGTCCAGCATGCGGATATCGTGTTACCCGTGACGACCACCTTTGAGCAGTGGGATGTCTGTTCGTCGTACTGGCACTACTGGTTGTCGGTCAACGAACCGGCCATTAAGCCGCTCTACGAGTGTAAAAGCGACCCGGAAATTGCGGCGTTACTCTCTGCCGCCATCAATAAAATCGAATCCGGCTCCTGCACCTTCCCGCAGGAATTTAACCCGAAGAAATGGCTGGACGAAGAGTTCAACGATGAGCTGGCCACACAGTTTGGTATCCGTAACTGGGAAGATCTGCTCGCAGGGCCGCATAAAGCAAAAATGCCGAGCACGGCAGCCTGGTACGATCGCAAATTCAAAACCCCGTCCGGCAAATATGAGTTCAAGTCAGAACGCTGTGTTGCCAATGGTCATACGGCACTGCCGGAGTATAAAGAACCCGCGAAAAGCGAGTTGCCATTTCATCTGTTTACCCCCCATCTGCAATACGGCCTGCATTCGCAATTTGTTAATCTCGACTGGATGCAAACCTTCTGGCCAGAGCCGTTTGTCTATATGCATCCGCTGGCGGCGAGCAAGAAAGGGATTGCGGAAGGTGACAAAGTAAGAGTGTTTAATGCCGCAGGCGACGTTGAGCTGAGAGCAAAAATTACCACCAATGTCCCTGAAGACTTCCTGGTGATGTACGAATCCTGGTTTAACAAGCTGAGTTACAACGTACAAAACGTGGTGATGGATACCCCTGCGGACATGGGGAAAATGGCAACCGGCGCGCCAGGTGCCGCTATTCATAGCCAGTTTGTGGATATTTCCCATGCGACAGACAAAGGAGTAGCAGCATGAGGCGTGCATTTTTAGTCAACAGCGATAAGTGTATCGGCTGCCGTGGCTGCGCGATGGCCTGCAAAAGCTTCAACCAGCTGGAGCCTGAACGTTTCTGGCGCTATGTCTATCCGTTAGATAGAGAAATTTATCCACATGAAGAACGCGCTTTTTACTCACTGGCATGTAACCACTGTGAGCATCCGGCTTGCGTCACTGCATGCCCGGCAGAGGCCTATACGCGTCGTGAAGATGGTATTGTGGTACACAATCCCGAGCACTGCATTGGCTGTAAAAACTGTATTCGCAACTGTCCGTACGGTGCGCCTCGCTTCAACGAAGAGACGCAAAAAGCGGAAAAATGCAGTATGTGTTACGAACGTCTGGATATCGGTATGCAGCCAGCCTGCGTCAATGCCTGCCCTGTAGGGGCATTGACGCTTATCGATCTGGATACCGATCCGTTGCCGAAAAACGCCGTTCAGTATCCGCCGGGGTATCCACATATGCCGAAACTCAATCCGGGCACGCGCTTTATTCTGGCCCGTCAGCCTCAGCAGCCGGAGGTCAAATAATGGAACATTATGAACTTCCGTTGGTCATTTTTACGGTGCTCAGTCAGATGTCGGTGGGTATGGCGTTACTGCTGACCTGGGGAACGCTGCGCGGTACGCTGATTACAACACGCATGCACTGGCTGGTGACAGGGTTGGTGCTGGCCGTGGCGTCCATTGCGGCAGTCTTACATCTGGCGCATCCCGATCGTGCGTATGACGCATTGCGCAATCTGAAACATGCGTGGCTGAGCCGGGAAATTCTTGGCGCGACGCTGTATGGCGCTGCGACGGGCGTTACTTTCCTGACTAAAGGGAATAAGGTTTCTGCTGTTATCACATCTCTGCTGGGCGTGGTACTGGTGGCGGTGCAGGGGATGACTTATGCCGCGCCAGCAATGGTCGCGACCGCCAGTGGTGTAACCATGCTGCTTTTCTTTATTACCGTCTGGGTGATGGGCTGCGCGGTGCTGCCTTTGTTGACCGCTGGCACTGCGTTGGCTGCGTTGCGCCAGGGTATTCTGGTTTGTCTGGCTGTGTTGATTGCCGCACCATTGATTTGGCTGAGTGGAGGAGCCGTGATGCAGATGACTGCGCACGCATGGCTGACATCACCAGCATATCTTGTGGGTTTGCTGTGCCTTGTCGTGGCTCTGTTGGTGAGCTGGCGTGGAGAAGGGCCGGCAAAAACGGTGTTTGTGCTGCTGTTTGTTGGCATGATACTGAGCAGAATGACTTTCTTTGGCGACACGGTAAGTACAATCGTCAATATTGGTCACTTGTACTGATAACCGACAGTTGGTGACTATCACCAGCCCTGTCGGACTTTTCCCGGCAGAGGGGGATGGTTTGTATGGTATGGCCTGACTATCCCCCTGACTTGCTCTCCGTTGATTAATACACCGCGATGTTAGTTATATCTCCATTCGGCGCTGGCCCCGAAGGGGTGAGCGGCGTGCCGCGAATAATCGAACGGAGTTCGATGGAGAGTCCGTCTTGCAGAAAGCAAAAAACCAGCCCTCAGGCTGGTTTCTTTAAATAAGTGGTGCCCGGACCCGGACTCACGCCGCAGGCGTTGAACAGCGCGCTTGTCGCGCTGGCCCCGAAGGGGTGAGCGGCGTGCCGCGAATAATCGAACGAAGTTCGATGGAGAGTCCGTATTGCAGAAAGCAAAAAACCAGCCCTCAGGCTGGTTTCTTTAAATAAGTGGTGCCCGGACTCGGAATCGAACCAAGGACACGGGGATTTTCAATCCCCTGCTCTACCGACTGAGCTATCCGGGCAACGGGGCGCATTAAAACCGATTCGCCTCGCTTCGTCAACGAAATTTATTTAAATCGATGCAGACTGCACAATCTATCACCAGTTTGAATTAAAAGCACCCGTTTTCAGGTGAAAAAAAACGTCCAGGCCGCTGAAATCGGCATCGCCAGAAGCAGGGCTGGTAGCATGTTAACCACCGCAAACATCTTAATTCCGCAGATGCGCAGCCCGGTCGCCAGCAGCAGCATGCCGCCGACGGCGCTGAAGTCGGCCATCATCATCGGCGTGGTGAGCGGCATGATCAGCGATGCGCAGGCCGCCAGCGTGAGCTGGATCAGCAGCATCGGTACGCAGATAGCTGAAACGGCAAATCCCAGCGTGCAGGCGAAAATCGTGGCGGTGAAAAAGTCGAGAAAGGCTTTGGCGATCAGTATGCTGGCATCGCCGGTCATCCCTTCACGCATGGCGCCGAAAATCCCGGTGCCGCTGGCGCAGAACAGAACAATAATGGCGACATAGCTCTGAATAAACGACGTATTCAACTGCGCCTTTTTTTTGCCCGCTGGCGTGAGCCACTGCTGAAGCTTACTGACCAGAGTATTGGTGCCTTTTTCCATATTGCAGGCTTCGCCAAGCAGCGTGCCGACCAGCGTGGAGAGTACCATCACCGGCAGGTTGGCGCATTTCACGACCAGCAGGATACCAATCCCCAATGAGGCCAGACCAAAAATAGAGGTCATCGATGTCCGAATCCGCTCCGGCAATCGTTGGCTTAACAGCGCGCCCAGTACGCCGCCTAAAAGGACCGCGCCGGCATTAATAAAAGGTCCTGTCACCATTAGCAGTGCTCCTGTTCATTATCCCTGACAACGGCATCATTATGACCCGAAAGCAGGGTAAAGGCCTGCAAATCCGTCGCCTGTTTGCATACCGATTTCATCTTGCGCAGCTATGTCAAAGGTGACATTATTGCGCGAATTTTCTTCTCTTCAACGATGAGGCCGCCGATGATCACCCCATCCGTACATCAGCATTGCCGCTGCGCGCAGATGCGTAAGCCGCCTCATCTTGCTACTCTGCATTCTGATTCCCTGCCCCCCATGCGGTGAAGGCAGCGCATGCTCACTGCAGGACAACAGTAAGATCGGACCCGGTCTGCTTTTACTGATGTCTGGCGGTCGGAGCTGGAATCCAGTCGGACCCTGACATTTCGTTGGGCAAGGCATCAGCGCCTTGCCTGAAGCCTTTTACTCTCCGGAAACGGGTATTCGCGCTAATGAAATCAATGCACATTGCCGCCAGCCACGCGCTGGTCTCTCATCTCTCTACCCACCGTCGCGTGGTGGCGCTGGACAGTACTGATTTTACCGATGTGGCGGCAGTCGTCATTACCGCAGCGGACAGCCGCAGCGGCATCCTCTCTCTGCTTAAACGCAGCGGCTTTAACCTGCCGGTCTATCTGCTGACCGATAGCGACATGGCAAAGCCAGACGGCGTGACGGCGATCATCGGCGGGAAGGAGCAGGAGTGGCTCGAACTGGAAGCCGCTGCCTGCAGCTATGAAGAGAACCTGCTCCCGCCGTTCTTCAATACCCTGACGCAGTACGTCGAGATGGACAACAGCACCTTTGCCTGTCCGGGGCATCAGCACGGTGCTTTCTTTAAAAAACACCCGGCGGGCCGCCAGTTTTTTGACTTCTTTGGCGAGAACGTTTTCCGCGCCGATATGTGCAATGCCGATGTGAAGCTTGGGGACCTGCTGATCCACGAAGGCTCGGCGAAACATGCGCAGAAGTTCGCGGCGAAGGTTTTCAATGCCGACAAAACCTATTTTGTCCTCAACGGCACCTCGGCGGCGAATAAAGTGGTCAGCAACGCGCTGCTGACGCGCGGCGACCTGGTGTTGTTCGACCGCAACAACCATAAATCTAACCACCACGGCGCGCTGATTCAGGCGGGGGCCACGCCGGTCTATCTCGAAGCATCGCGAAATCCGTTTGGCTTTATCGGCGGTATCGATGACCACTGCTTTGATGAACACTACCTGCGTAATCTGATTCGGGAAGTGGCGCCGGAAAAAGCCGATGCGCCACGGCCGTTCCGCCTGGCGGTCATTCAGCTGGGCACCTACGACGGGACGGTCTACAACGCCCGTCAGGTGGTGGATAAAATTGGCGGCCTGTGCGACTACATTCTGTTTGATTCCGCGTGGGTCGGCTATGAACAGTTTATTCCGATGATGGCCGACTGCTCGCCGCTGCTGCTGGATCTGAATGAAAACGATCCGGGCATTTTTGTTACCCAGTCGGTGCATAAGCAGCAGGCGGGGTTCTCGCAAACGTCGCAGATCCACAAAAAAGATAACCACCTGCGAGGGCAGGCGCGATTCTGCCCGCATAAGCGGCTGAATAATGCCTTTATGCTACACGCTTCCACCAGCCCGTTTTACCCGCTGTTTGCGGCGCTGGACGTGAACGCCAAAATCCACGAAGGAGAGAGCGGCCGCCGGCTGTGGGCGGAGTGCGTGGTGCAGGGGATTGAAGCGCGCAAGGCGATTATCGCCAGTTGCAAAATGATTCAGCCGTTTATTCCGCCGGTTGTGGCGGGTCGCCGGTGGCAGGATTATCCTACCGAGACGATTGCCCGCGAGCGGCGTTTCTTTAGCTTTGAACCGGGCGCCCGCTGGCACGGTTTTGACGGGTATGCCAGCGAGCAGTACTTTGTCGATCCGTGTAAATTGCTGCTGACTACCCCGGGCATTGATGCCGAAAGCGGCGAATATACCGGGTTTGGTATCCCGGCGACCATTCTGGCGCACTACCTGCGTGAGAACGGCATTGTGCCGGAGAAATGCGACCTGAATTCGATCCTGTTCCTGCTCACCCCGGCCGAGAGTGCGGAAAAAATGGCCCGCCTGGTGGCGATGCTGGCGCAGTTTGAACAGCATATCGAAGCCGACACGCCGCTGGCCGACGTACTGCCGACTATCTATAACAAATATCCGGTTCGCTATCGCGATTACACCCTCCGCGAGCTGTGCCAGGAGATGCATGACCTGTATGTCAGCTTTGACGTGAAGGATCTGCAAAAAGAGATGTTCCGTAAGCACAGCTTCCCGCGCGTGGTGATGAACCCCCAGGATGCCAACCGCGAGTTTATTCGCGGCAACGTTGAGCTGGTGCGGTTAAGCGAGGCCGAAGGCCGGGTCGCCGCTGAAGGGGCGCTGCCGTATCCGCCGGGCGTGCTGTGCGTGGTCCCGGGAGAAGTCTGGGGCGGGGCGGTGCTGCGCTATTTCCTGGCGCTGGAAGAGGGCGTCAACATGCTGCCCGGTTTTTCACCCGAGCTGCAGGGAGTATATAGCGAGACGGATTCTGACGGCATCAAGCGGCTGTACGGCTATGTCCTGAACCAGGCGGCTATGCGCCTTTCTTAATACCGGACCCTCTCCCGCAGTGTGTCGGGAGAGGGAATGCGGTGGCTCAGCCCGCGCTATGTCTGTACATTCTGCGCGGATGGCCAATTTTACCGTATTGCATCTCCACGCTGAGAAAACCGCTCTCCACGCAGTGTTCCAGATAGCGGCGGGCGGTGGTTTTACTCAGTCCCGTCGCGCTCGCGACTTCGTCCACCGAAAAGCAGTGCAGCGTATGGTGGCTAAAGAGATTTTGTACCCGCGCCAGCGTATTCCCCTCTATGCCTTTGCTGCCGTTATCCTGACGGTAATTTTTCGCCTGCAGTTGATACAGGGAGTCCACGTTTTGCTGATCGACAATCTTCCACACCCGCTGTTGTTCAGCGAACTGCATAAAGCGCTCAAGTGACTGGTTAAGACGCTTCCACGATACCGGCTTGAGAATGTAGTCGAACGCGCCGTTGCGGATCGCCAGGCTACAGGTATCCATATCGCTGGCGGCGGTGATAAAGATGACCGAACAGTGGGTACCTGCCAGCATCGCATTGCCGATAAGCGTAATCCCTTTCCCGTCCGGCAGGTAATTATCCAGCAGCACCAGCTGCGGTCGCTTACTCTCAATTTGCGTCTGCGCGTCAGCCAGAGATGACGCAATGCCCACCAGCCGCAGGCCCGGATGTTTGCCAATCAGCTCCGCATGCAGCAGCGCCAACGCGTGCTCGTCTTCCACGATCAGTACATCGATAAGTTCATGTTGCATAGTCGGTCTCTTCCAGTTCCAGTTCCTGTTCCGGGCGCCAGGCGCTTCCCGTGGCGGGAATAAACAGTGAAAAAATCGCGCCGCGGGGTATATTGTCGGCGACCTCGATCGTCCCGCCAGCCTGGCTGACATAGCTGTCGATCAGGTACAGTCCGATGCCGTGGTCGCCGCAGGTTTTGGTGGTGATGCCGCGCTCAAATATCCGCTCGCGCAAGGCCGGCGTAATGCCAACCCCCCGATCGGCCACTTCGACGATCAGCTCTTGCGCATTCAGCTTGATCAGCACCTCTACCGGCTCGTGCGGCAACGGCGCGCGCTGCGTCGCTTCAATGGCGTTATCCAGCAGGTTGCCGATAATCGAAATCAGCTCTGCTTCGGCAAGCGGTGCGAAGGGGCTCGCCATCCGGCAGGCCGGATCGAAGCTCAGTTGCACCCCTTTTTCGCGGGCGCGGGAGGCCTTGCCTAACAGCAGACCGCACAGCGTTGGCGAATGAAAGCGCGACGAGATAAAGTCCAGCAGCTCCTGGGCGTGTTCTGACTGTGCCTGAATATAGTGAATGGCTTCCTCATAGCGCCCCATATGCAGCAGGCCGGAGAGCGTGGTCATGCGGTTGAGCTGCTCATGGCGCATGATGCGCAGATTGTCGACGTAGCGTTTCACCTGGCTGAGCTGAGCGCTGAGGGTGTCTATCTCATTGCGATCGCGGAAAGTTATCACCCAGCCCTGCAGCGAGTCCTCCAGCATGATCCGTACGCGGCTGGCGATCACCGTCAGATCGTTGAACCGACAGATCTCATCATGCGTGTCCCGTTGCAGCATCGTTTGCGGTGAGAAGAAGGGGACGGGGGCGATCACCTGGCCGATCGGCTGTCCGCGCAGCTGTCGGGCGGGCTGATTCAGGCCCAGCAGCTTCCGCGCCGCCTGGTTGATCACCTCGATCCGCAGATGGTTATCGATAGCGATCACCCCTTCGTAGATCGACTCCATCATCGCCTTTTGCTGGCGCACCAGCAGACCGATTTCACGCGGCTCCAGCGAGAAAATCTGCTTCTTAATGCTGCGGGTAAAAAACCACGAAAACACGAACAGGGCCACGAGCAGCAAAACGGCAGCGAGCAGAATATTGACGGCTTTACTGACGGTAATGGTGTCGAGGTAGCTGGTGAGATAGCCCACGGAGACAATACCCACCACCTGGCCGTCCTCGCTGAATATCGGGGCTTTGCTGCGCAGCGAAATCCCCAGACCTCCCTGGCGAATGGTGGTGGTGGTTTTGCCCTTCAGCACCTCCTCGTTATCACCACCCACGAGCAGAGTGCCGACCCGGTCGGCGAACGCCGAATGAAACAAATGACGACCCTGATTATCGCCGACGACAATAAAACTGGCGTCACTGCGTGCCGCTATTTTATGCATGAAATGAGTGATTGCGCTAATATCCTTTCTGGCGACATTTTCCCGTAATACAGGGATGATGGCGATCTCTTCTGCTTGTATTTTTGCCCGCGTGCTCATTTCCATATACAGCTGTTTTTCGACATCAATATAATAATAGCCTCCCAACAGCACGAAGAGTACTGAGAAAAAGGCCGTCAGTGAAATGAACAGCTTTATTTGAAATGACACTTTCATCGCTATCACGCTGGGTATCAATGGAAGTGGCTAATATATCATCTTTTTTCCGGCTGGCATCTGCTTTGCCGGAAACTTGTGATCCTTTGCACAAGCGCTCTGCATAAGGAAAATATTGCTGCCGCAGCAGATCTTAAATTTACGTTAATAAATGTTATTTGTTTGTTCGTTTTAGAAAATAAACCATAAAAACCACGCCAATAAATAAACTGTGAATCACATTAAATAAAAGAAACCATTAAAACCATAGCATCCATTAAAGTTTCGGTTTTAATATGCTGATCCTCACATTAAGTCTGCTTTTGGCACATTAAGCTGCCTGCACAAAATAACCAAGGGGCTTAATAATGAGCACAACTGACGATTCTTTCTCTGTTACCCAGGACCCAATTGATATTCACAAACCTTCGCTCAAAGAGCGCTGGTGGCATATTATGGATAGCTGGAAAGTGGGGATTATTCCTTTACCGCTGTTTGTTCTTGCCGGGCTGCTGATTGCCGTCGATTGTCTGGGGGGGAAGTTACCGAGCGATATCGTGGTGATGGTTGCCACGCTGGCGTTTTTTGGTTTTGCCTGCGGCGAATTCGGCAAGCGTCTGCCGATTGTCGGCAAGCTCGGCGCGGCGGCGATTTGCGCGACGTTCATCCCTTCGGCGCTGGTCTACTATGGTCTGCTGCCGGATGTGGTGGTGGAGTCCACCACCAAATTCTACAAATCCACCAATATTCTCTATCTCTACATCTGCTGCATTATTGTCGGCAGTATCATGAGCATGAACCGCACCGTGCTGATTCAGGGCTTCCTGCGCATCTTCTTCCCGATGCTGTGCGGTGAAATTGTCGGCATGATCGTCGGCATGAGCGTGGGCCTGGCGCTCGGTCTTGAACCGTTCCAGATCTTCTTCTTTATCATACTGCCGATCATGGCGGGCGGCGTGGGTGAAGGGGCGATCCCGCTGTCGATCGGCTATGCGACGTTGCTGCATATGGATCAGGGCGTGGCGCTGGGACGCGTCCTGCCGATGGTGATGCTGGGCGGCCTCACCGCCATTATCATCTCCGGCTGTCTGAACCAACTCGGCAAACGCTATCCGCACCTGACCGGTGAAGGCCAGCTGATGCCAAACCGCGCGAATACCGATGAAACGGCCCCCCAGCCGGCCTTCTCTGGAAAAGTCGACGTTACTACCATCGCTTCCGGCGCGCTGCTGGCGGTACTGCTGTATATGCTGGGGATGCTGGGCCACAAGCTGATTGGTCTGCCTGCACCGGTCGGCATGCTGTTCATGGCGGTGCTGGTGAAACTGTTTAACGGCGTCTCCCCGCGCATCCTTGAAGGTTCTCAGGTGGTCTACAAATTCTTCCAGACTTCTGTGACCTATCCCATCCTGTTTGCCGTTGGCGTCGCGATCACCCCGTGGCACGAACTGGTCGCTGCTTTCACCGTCAGCAACCTGCTGGTGATTATCAGCACCGTCTCTGCGCTGGTGGCGACCGGTTTCTTCGTCGGCAAAAAGATTGGCATGCATCCGATTGATGTCGCCATCGTCTCCTGCTGCCAGAGCGGACAGGGCGGCACCGGCGATGTGGCGATTCTGACCGCCGGCAATCGTATGAGCCTGATGCCATTCGCCCAGATTGCCACTCGTATCGGCGGCGCAATTAATGTCTCGGTCTCGCTGCTGATTCTCGGCAACTTCCTTGTTTAAGTTTTCAGGAAACAACAATGAAACTCGCAAGCTTTATCTATCAGGACATTCGCAGCTTCGGCATCGTCAAAGCCGAAGGGATGATTGATTTAGGTCGTCGTCTTGGCGATCGCTACGGCGACCTCAAGGCGCTGCTGCAGGGTAACGGCCTGGCTGAAGCCAACCGCTATCTCAACGATGTGGTCGATGTGCCGATGAGCGCCGTCACCTTCCTGCCGGTGATTGAGCAGCCGGAAAAGATCCTCTGCGTGGGCATGAACTATGCCGAAAAGCGCAAAGAGTTCGATCAGCACAATCCGGCGCCGACGCTGTTTGTCCGCTTTGCCGATTCTCAGACGGCGCACAACGCGCCGGTGTTGAAACCGCGCCATTCCCGCGAATTTGACTACGAAGGCGAACTGGCGGTGATTATCGGCAAAGGCGGCGAAAACATCCGTCGCGAGGAGGCGCTGCGCCACGTTGCTGGCTACAGCTGCTACATGGATGGATCCGCACGCGACTGGCAGCACAGCTGGTTTACCGCGGGGAAAAACTGGCGGCAGACCGGCGCATTCGGCCCGTGGATGGCGACCGCGGATGAGATCCCGGATCCGCATCAGCTGACGATCCGCACCTGGCTGAACGGCCGGATGGTTCAGGATGACAACACCAGCAGCATGATCCACAAGGTGGCGGAGCTGATCGAGTACATCAGCACCTTCACCCGCTTAAGCCCGGGCGATGTGATCATCACCGGATCGCCGGGTGGGGTGGGGAAAAAGCGGAACCCGCCGCTGTTTATGCAGGAGGGCGATCGCATTGAGGTTGAGATTGAGCATATTGGCCATCTCAGCAATGTGATCATGGAAGCGCCAGCCAGCACGCTGACGACGGCACATTGAGTAAGGCGTGATGATGGACTCGCAACCCGCTATCGACTTTCGCTTCACGGAAGTGGCCCAACACCCGGAACGTCTGAGCCGGATTCGTTACCTGCTGACGGACAGCGGTCTGGGGATGGACAACGATATCACGCTGTTCGTTGAGGCCTGGTCCGGAGAGCAGCTGGTGGGCTGCGCGGGGCTGGCCGCCAACGTTATCAAATGCGTGGCGGTCGATGAGCAGCTGCGCGGTGTGAATCTCAGCGCGCGGCTGCTGGCGGAAGTGGAAAACGTCGCCCTCGCGCGCGGCCATTTTCATCTCTTCCTCTGCACCCGGCCCTGTAACGAGGAGCGCTTTTCCCGCAGCGGCTTCTGGCCTGTCGCCCGCAGTGGCAATAACGCGGTATTGATGGAGAACACGCCGCAGGGCATTACGCGCTACTGCCGTTCGCTGCGCGGTGAGCGCCGGCCCGGCAAGGATATCGGGGCGATTGTCATGAATGCGAATCCGTTCACGCTTGGCCACCGCCATCTGGTGGAACACGCGGCGGCACGCTGCGACTGGCTGCATCTGTTTGTGGTACGTGAAGACGCCTCATTCTTTCCGTTCGCCGCGCGTCTGGAGATGGTACGGGCCGGAGTGGCGCATCTGGCGAATGTCTCCGTGCACGAGGGCTCGCAGTACATCATTTCGCGCGCCACTTTTCCGGCCTACTTCCTGAAAGAGAGCGGAAAAGTGCAGCAGGCGTGGAGTGAAATCGACGTGCTGATCTTTCGCGACTACATCGCGCCGTCTCTCGGCATTACCCATCGTTTTATCGGCTCCGAGCCGTTTTGCGATATCACCCGTCAGTACAACCAGACGCTGCACGAACTGCTGGCGGGTCGTATCAACGTTGAGGAGATGACCCGTATTAAGGTTGGGGGAAGCGCCATTTCGGCCTCGGAAGTCCGTCGTTTACTTAAGACAGAACAGTATTCTCGTATTCGGGACATTGTCCCGGAATCCACTTTCGCGCATCTCGAAGCGCACTACAGCGCGGAAGTCGCTTAATTATCAGGAAACGATCATGAAAATTGTAAGGGAGGCGCTGGCCGGTACGCAGGAGTCCAGCGACCTGATGGTGAAAATCGCCCCCGCCGACGGCGAGCTGGAGATTGTCATCCACAGTGAAGTGATAAAGCAGTTTGGCGAGCAGATTCGTCAGGTGGTTGAGGAAACGCTGCACGCGATGGCGGTGCGGCAGGGGTTGATTATCATCGAAGACAAAGGCGCGCTGGATTGCGTCATTCGCGCGCGCCTGCAAAGCGCGGTGCTGCGCGCTGCCGATGAACCGCATATCGACTGGAGGACGCTGTGATGAACAGGCTCCGTCGTAGCATGTTATTCCTGCCGGGCGCTAACGCAGCGATGCTCTCTACCGCCTTTATCTACCGTCCCGATTCGATCATGTTCGATCTTGAGGACGCGGTGGCGCTGCGCGAGAAAGACAGCGCGCGCCTGCTGGTCTGGCATGCGCTCCAGCACCCGATGTATCAGGATATCGAAACCGTGGTGCGCATTAACCCGCTGAGCACGCCGTTTGGCTTGCTGGATCTGGAAGCCGCCGTGCGAGCTGGCGTGGACGTGATCCGATTGCCGAAAACCGATACTCCGGAAGATATCGACGAACTGGAAAGCCACCTGGTGCGCATCGAGCGCGACTGCGGGCGTGAAGTGGGGTCCACCCGCATCATGGCGGCGATTGAGTCGGCCGTTGGCGTCATTAACGCCGTGGCTATTGCTCGCCGTTCCCCGCGGCTGATTGGGATTGCGCTGGCGGCCTTTGATTATGTGATGGATATGCAGACCGAGCGCAGCGACGGTACCGAACTGTTCTACGCCCGCTGTGCGGTACTGCATGCCGCGCGGGCAGCCGGCATCGATGCCTTCGACGTGGTGTGGTCAGACGTGAACGACGAAGCCGGATTCCTGCGCGAAGTCGAGTTGATTCGCAAAATGGGCTTTAACGGCAAATCGTTGATTAACCCGCGTCAGATTGACCTGCTGCACAATGCGTATGCGCCAACCCGGCAGGAGGTTGAACACGCGCAGTTAGTGATTGAGGCCGCGCAGGAGGGGGAACGCAATGGCCTGGGCGTGGTCTCGCTCAACGGCAAAATGGTCGACGCCCCGATTATTAACCACGCACAGAGAGTGCTGGAACGCGCGGCCGCCTCCGGCGTCCGCCGTTAAGGATAAAACAATGAACCAGACAGAACTTCTCCATGCGACCTTCCCCCATCTGCGGGATTTAAAACCGTTTGATTCTGCCCTCAGCGCGACGCCCTGGCTGGCCGACGTAGAGGAAAAGCATCGCCGTAAGCTGTGTGAATCCCTCGAGGAGGCGGTGGTGCGCAGCGGCCTGCAGGACGGAATGACTATCTCCTTTCACCATGCCTTCCGTGAAGGCGATCGGGTGATTAACAGCGTGGTGGCGAAGCTGGCGCAAATGGGTTTTAAAGGCCTGACGTTGGCTTCCAGCTCCTTGATGACCTGCAACGATGCTCTTATCGAACATATCCAGAGCGGGGTGATTCGTCGCATTTATACCTCAGGGATGCGCGGGAAACTGGCGGAGGCTATCTCCCACGGAGTGATGGATGAGCCGGTGCAGATCCATTCCCACGGCGGGCGAGTGAAATTATTACAGGATGGCGAGCTGAACATTGACGTCGCGTTTCTCGGTGTGCCGTGCAGCGATGAGTTCGGCAATGCCAACGGCACCCACGGGCGCTCCTGCTGCGGTTCGCTCGGCTATGCGATGGTCGATGCGCACTTTGCCCGACGGGTGGTGCTGCTGACTGAAGAACTGGTGCCTTTCCCCAATATGCCCGCGAGCCTGATGCAGGATCAGGTGGATTACATCGTGCAGGTGGATAGCGTGGGCGACCCGGCGAAGATCAGCGTCGGCGCGGCGCGCGTCACCAGTAACCCGCGTGAACTGATGATCGCCCGCTATGCGGCAGATGTGATTGAGCACTCCGGGTACTTCAGGGACGGTTTTTCGATGCAGACCGGCTCCGGTGCGGCGGCCACCGCCTGCACCCGCTTTATGGAAGAGAAGATGGAGCGTAGCGGCGTGAAAGCCCGTTTTGCGCTGGGGGGGATTACCGGCAGTCTGGTGGATCTGCATGAGAAAGGACTGATTGAAAAGCTGCTCGATACGCAGTGCTTCGACGGTCAGGCGGCCGCTTCGCTGGCGCGCAACCCTCATCATGTGGAGATCTCCACCAACGTCTATGCCAACCCGGGCAGCAAGGCGGCGAGCTGTGACCAGCTCGACGTGGCTATTCTCAGCGCGCTGGAAATCGACGTCGATTTCAACGTTAACGTGATTACCGGTTCCGACGGCGTCATGCGCGGGGCGTCCGGCGGTCACTGTGATGTGGCGGCAGCGGCAAACCTGACTATTGTCGTCGCCCCGCTGCTGCGTAGCCGCATTCCCACGGTAGTGAAGCGGGTGACGACGCGACTGACGCCGGGAGAAAGCATCGATGTCCTGGTCACTGACCACGGCATTGCGGTGAATCCGGCACGACCGGAGATCCGCGCGCGCCTGATTGCCGCCGGGATGAACATCGTCGATATCGACGCGCTGTACGCGCGGGCTATCTCGCTCTGCGGGGTCCCCAGACCCATTGAATTCACGGACAAAATCGTCGGCGTCATTCGCTACCGCGACGGGCGGGTGATTGATACCGTGCGCCAGGTTAAGGAGTAGCAACATGACCACTGCGACACCCGTGGAGGCGGGTGTCAGCCTGGAGGCGTGGCTGGCGGCGAAAGAGTGCCGCGCGGCGCGCCAGGCTGACTGGCTAAGACGTTATCAACAGCCGATTATTTCGCTGACCCTGGTGACGCCGGGAACGGTAAAAAATAGTCTCCGCTACCGCAATACGATGGGCGTGGCGCTCCAGATGTGCGACCAGCTGCTGTGGGAGAACCGCTGGCCGGTGCGGGATCGCCAGGTGCTGTGGCTCCCGACGGGGCCTGAGGCGATGTGGTCCGTGGCGCATAATGCGCCGGAGATCAAGGCCCACTGCGTGGCGCTGGAGCAGAGTCATCCGCTCGGTAGGCTGTGGGATCTGGATGTGATCTGCCCGCAGGATGGCCACGTTGGCCGTCTGTCGCTGGGGCTGCACATGCGCCGCTGCCTGGTGTGCGATGAGCCGGCGCATGTCTGCTCTCGCTCGCGCAAGCATCCGGTCGGACAGGTGGTGGGAGGCGTGGAGAAGATTATCAATGACTGGTTTGCCCGCGACTAAATTTTGCGCCATTGAGGTCCCTCGTCTGGCGGAAGAGGCCCTGTGGCAGGAGCTGGAGCTGACCCCCAAGCCGGGGCTGGTGGACCGACTCAACAACGGGGCTCATCACGATATGGACCACGCTCTGTTTGTCCGCAGTATTACTGCGATTACGCCGTGGCTCTCCCGCTTTACCGAGCTGGGGAGTGACTACGCAGACCAACCGGCAGGCGAGCAGCTGCGCCTGCTACGCCCGATGGGCATTGCCTGCGAGCAGGCAATGTATGCCGCAACCGGCGGCGTGAATACTCATAAAGGGGGGATATTTTCTCTCGGGCTGCTCTGTTTTGCCGCCGGAAGAGTGCGGGAGGTGACCGCGTCAAGCCTCTGTAGCGAAGTGAGGATTCTGTGCCGGGGGCTGGTGGCGCGTGAGCTGGCTGGCCGCAGTGCGGCAGTAACCGCAGGCGAACGTCAGTTTCAGCAGCTGGGTTTAACCGGCGCACGCGGTGAGGCGGAAAGTGGTTTTGCGACGGTACGTCGCGTCTTGCCCCTGTGGAACGGCCGCCAGCTGCATGATTTGCTCCTGCGCCTGATGGCGGTGAATCCGGACAGTAATCTGGTGTCGCGCGGCGGTATTCACGGGCTGCGATATGTGCAGAGCTATGCGCAAACGCTGCTGGCGAACGGCTGGGATCGTCGGCGCTTACTGGAGATGGACAGAGCGCTGATAAGGCGTCATTTAAGCCCGGGTGGGAGTGCGGATTTACTGTCGGTGGCGTGGGTTTTAGCGAAGTGCGGCTGATGTCCCTCCCCCCGAAGAGCAGGGGGAGGAGGCAATCGGTTAATGCGCGGCGGTAGTCTGCGCGCCGGCCGGTACACGCACGTGTTTGTATTTAAACAGCGCGATGAAGGCGATGGCCAGAACCAGCGAGTAGGCGGCAAAGATCAGCCAGACAGGCTGCCAGTCGGTGATGCCGTTGGTGGTATACATCTCCACCACTTTCCCGCTCACCACGCCGCCGAGGATACAGCCGAAGCCGTTGGTCATCATCAGGAACATCCCCTGGGCGCTGGCGCGGATTTCAGGTCTCACCTCTTTCTCAACAAACACCGAGCCGGAGATGTTGAAGAAGTCGAAGGCGCAGCCGTAAACAATCATCGACAGAACCAGCAGCACGGTGCCGAACGGGGTCGGATCGCCATAGGCGAAGAGACCGAAGCGCAGCATCCAGGCGAAGATACTGATAATCATCACGTTCTTGATGCCATAGCGGCTCAGGAAGAACGGAATGGTCAGAATGAACAGGGTTTCGGAGATCTGGGAAATCGACATCATCACCGACGCGTGCTCAACGATAAAGCTCCCGGAGAACAGCGGGTTATTATCGAAGCTGTGCAGGAAGGTATTCCCGAACATGTTGGTGATTTGCAGCTCTGCGCCTAACAGCATGGAGAAAATAAAGAAAATCGCCATCCGCTTGTTTTTAAACAGGGCAAAGGCGTCGAGGCCAAGCATGCTGCTCCAGCTCTGGTTTTTCTGCTGATTGGAGACCGGAACGTGCGGCAGCGTCAGGGTGAACAGCGCGAGGACAACGGAAAGCACCGCACCGATGTAGAGCTGCATGTGGCTCAGTTCGAAGCCCGCGAAGCTGACGCCCCACATTGCCATGATAAAGCCGATGGTGCCCCAGATACGAATCGGTGGGAAATCCGTCACAATATCCAGACCGGCGGATTTCAGTCGGTAGTAGGAAATCGTGTTGATTAAGCCCAACGTTGGCATATAGGCCAGCGAGTTAAGCAGAATCACAAAGAACATCTCCCCAGGCGTGGTGACCTGGGCCGCCATAAACAGCGTACCCGCCCCCACCAGATGGCACAGCGCGTAAACCCACTTCGCGCTGATCCACTTATCCGCCACGATACCCAGCAGCGTTGGCATCAGAACCGCCGCAATGCCGAGCGAGCTGTAAACGGCGCCGATAGACGCACCGTCGAACTTGAGCGTCACAAACATATAGGAGCCAAGTGTAGTCAGCCAACTACCCCACAGGCAGAACTGCAGAAACGACAATATTTTAAGCTGCAGCTTAAGGTTCATGTTATTTTCCTCACGAGTAAGCGGGGGATGTGTTGTGATAATTACATTCAGGGTTTCAATTTGATGAAATTCTATCAGTTAACGCCGCGATGTTTTGTTACCTTCCGCAAAAAAATGCAATCCCCATTAATTTGCAGATTAGATTGTGATGCAAATAACATTTTCCTATGGGAAAGGCGAGGTGAAGCGGGAAAAACCGCCCCTCTCACGTCAGGGAAGGGGCGGGTGAGGAGATAACCTTATTTCCGGCGGTAGGACTTCTGCGCCGTATTCACCTTATAAAGATAGCGGCGCGATTCCGCCGACGGGTGACGGTTGGTGAGGGTGGAATAGACATCCCCCGGCGTCATGCTGTTGATAATATTGGCCGCCTGGACCTTATCGCTGGAGAAGACGCGCAATACGCTGCCGGCACCGCCGTTATATGCGGTGATCACGGCATAGCGGCGCGAGGTCGGGTTATCGATACCTGACAGGTACACATTATTCAGCATCGCCAGATAGGCGGTGCCGGTATCAATGTTATTCGCCGGATCGAACAGATAGCTGCGGCTTGGCAGTCCCGATTTCCCCTGCGCCCGGAAGACATCTTTCCCGGCGCTGTGCTGCACAACCTGCATCAGACCCAGCGCATCAGCATGGCTCACGGCGTACGGGTTGAAAGAGGATTCGGTCTGCATAATCGCCAGAATCAGCGACTCATCGACGCCATACTTCCGCGCCGACTGGCGAACGTACCCGATGTACTTATGCGCACGTTTGTCGAGGTGGTTCGGCACCAGATTAATGGTGATGCTGTAGATCATCCGCAGGCCGTTGCTGCGGCTTTTCAGCCGCGTTTGCAGCAGATAATCGGCATAGCGCGAGGCTCGCCACTCCCAGCGAATCGGATCGCCGTGGTTATCCACTACCTGGCCGTACAGGAACGGCTCTTTCGAGATCTGGATATCATCGGCATCGGAATAGAGGTCGATTGACCCCGGATCGTCGCCCATCAGTAGCGTCTTAATGATGGTCTGACGTAAACGGCCGGTCGGATCGGTACCGGCGATGGTCTCGACGGTGATGGTGCCCTCATCAAAGTTGATGTGGCTACGGGTCTGATACTGATCGGTGTACTTAACGTAGTCTTTCGGCCCGGCGAGCAGAACTTCGTTATAACCCCAAATATTTTCGATGTTATGGGCGAACTGACCCATCAGAATATCGAAGCCGTTGGTGTCCTTAACCCAGGCTTCGTTATACCCATCGCCCTTTTTATTTGAGCTGGAACACGAAACGAGCAAAGGCGCAATGAGCGCTAGCGCTAAATATTTTTTCATCATTCCGGGAGTGTGCGTTGTGTTTGTTGTGCTTAAGAGTCAGAGGACTCTTACTTTTTTTCAGGCGGCGTGTAGCCTTCAATGTGCACATCTTTCCCTTCAAACAGGAACTGGATCATCTCCTGTTCCAGCAGCTTGCGATGCTCCACGTTCATCATGTTGAGCTTTTGCTCGTTGATTAACATGGTTTGCTTATGCTGCCACTGGGCCCACGCCTCTTTCGAAATCTCGTTATAGATGCGTTTGCCTAACTCACCCGGATACAGCTGGAAATCCTGGCCATCCGCTTCACGCTGCAGGAAAGTACAAAAAATCGTTCTGCTCATTAGTCATCCTCTTTATTCGCCAGAAAGCTATGCAAGAGCCCCGGCCTTCAACTGTTGCAACAAGCGCTCCACGGGAGCCGCCAGTCCAACCGACGGCGGCTGCGCTAAGTTATACCAGAGTGTGCTGCCTTCATCCATGCATGCGCCAGATGAATCTATGCTAAGCCACATCGGCACAATATCCAGATGGAAATGGCTGAAAGTGTGGCGGAACGCGGTCAGCTGCGTCAGATTATCATCCTTTATCCCACGCTCAGCCAGCCATTCGCGGAGCGCGGCCTCCTCTTCAAACTGCGGAAAACAGAATAATCCGCCCCATAAGCCGACCGGCGGACGCTGGGAAAGTAACACCTCGTTGCCATGCTGCATCAGCAGGAAATAGCCCGTCCGTTCCGGAATGGTCTGCTTCGGTTTTTTGCCAGGATATTGTGCCCATGAATGGTTTGCGTAAGCGATGCAGCCGTTACTTAACGGACAGATCTCGCATTTGGGTTTTGTACGGGTGCAGACTATCGCCCCGAGATCCATCATCGCCTGGTTAAAGCGCTCGACCCCTTTTGCCGGGGTGACCTCTTCGCTGATCTGCCATAATCGTTTCTCAACCTCTTTTTTCCCCGGCCAGCCGTTGACCGCATAGCAGCGGGCCAGCACGCGCTTCACGTTGCCATCGAGAATGGGGTAATGCTTGCCAAGGGAGAGGGATAAAATCGCGCCGGCCGTGGAGCGTCCGACGCCGGGTAGCGCCGCCACTTCGTCAAAGGTTTGCGGGAATTCGCCGCCGTGCAGGCTCGCCACCTGCTGCGCCGCCTTATGTAAATTACGCGCGCGGGCGTAATAGCCCAGGCCGGTCCACAGATGCAGCACTTCATCCAGCGGCGCCTCGGCCAGATCGATAACCGTCGGGAAGCGCGCCATAAAGCGTTCAAAATAGGGAATAACCGTGGCGACCTGCGTTTGTTGCAACATCACCTCGGAGAGCCATACTTTGTAAGGCGTTTTACCCATTTGCCATGGCAGGGTTTTACGCCCGTATTTGTCGTACCAGTCCAGCACCTGGGCTGAAAATTGCGCGGCGAGAAAAGTCAAAGCTACAGCTCCGGAATCGCGATATCAGGGTGGCAGATTGCAGCATAAGGGCGACAGGCTGTAAACCCTTGCATCCGTCGGGTAACTTTGGATAATGCCCGTTTTCCGCACACTCTCACAAGCAGACCTAACTTTTATGAAAAACGACGTCATATCTCCGGAATTCGATGAAAACGGCCGCCCGCTGCGCCGTATTCGTAGCTTCGTCCGCCGCCAGGGCCGCCTGACCAAAGGGCAGCAGCATGCGCTGGATAACATTTGGCCGGTGATGGGCGTTGAGTTCAACGATGCGCCGCTCGATTTTGCCGCGCTGTTTGGCCGCAACGCGCCGACGACGCTGGAGATCGGATTCGGCATGGGCGCTTCGCTGGTGGCGATGGCGAAAGCGAAGCCTGAGCAGAATTTCCTCGGTATCGAAGTTCACTCACCGGGCGTCGGTGCCTGCCTGGCCTCCGCCGAAGAAGAGGGTGTACACAACCTGCGCGTGATGTGTCACGATGCGGTCGAGGTGCTCCACACCATGATTCCGGATAATTCCCTCAATATGGTGCAGCTGTTTTTCCCTGACCCGTGGCATAAAGCGCGTCATAATAAACGCCGTATCGTACAGGCGCCTTTTGCTGAGCTGGTGAAAAGCAAGCTTAAACTGGGCGGCGTCTTCCACATGGCGACCGACTGGGAGCCGTATGCCGAGCATATGCTGGAAGTGATGTCATCGCTGGAAGGGTATCGTAACCTGTCAGAAAGCAACGATTATGTACCGCGCCCGGAATCGCGTCCGGTAACCAAATTTGAACAGCGTGGCCATCGTCTTGGCCACGGCGTATGGGACTTAATGTTCGAGAGGGTGAAATAATGGCAAAGAATCGTAGCCGTCGTCTGCGTAAAAAAATGCATATCGACGAGTTTCAGGAAATCGGTTTTTCCGTCGCATGGCGTTTTCCGGAAGGGAGCACCGAAGAGCATATCGATCGCACCGTGAATGACCTGATTGAGGAAGTGATCGAGCCGAACAAACTGGCGTTTGACGGCAGCGGTTACCTCTCCTGGGAAGGGCTGATCTGTCTGCAGGAAATCGGGAAATGTACCGAAGAGCATCAGGCTATCGTGCGTAAGTGGCTGGAAGAACGCGGGCTTGCCGATGTGCGCACCAGCGAACTTTTTGACGTCTGGTGGGACTAAGTTTGACAAGGGTCGGCAATTGCCGACCCGTTTTGTCTTAAGGGAGTTTTATGATGCGCAAAACGCTGCTGGCGGTGGCGCTGTCCGTTACCGCTCTGTCCGCGCACGCGGACTACCAATGTAGCGTCACGCCGCGTGACGACGTGATCCTCAGCCCGCATCAGGTGCAGGTAACAGGGGAGAACGGCGATCTGGTGATTAAACCGGACGGCAATCTGACCTATAACGGAAAACAGTATTCTCTGACTGCGGCCCAGCGTGAGCAGGCCCAGGATTATCAGGCCGGCTTGCGCAGCAGCCTGCCATGGATTGATGACGGCGCGCGTACGCGAGTCGAAAAAGGGCGTCAGGCGCTGGATAAAATCATTACCGAGCAGGTTGGCGCCAGCAGCAGTATGCATGGTCGTCTGACCAAACTTGACGCGCAGCTGAAAACCCAGATGAACCGCATTATTGAACGTCGCAGCGACGGCCTGACTTTCCATTACAAAGCGATCGATCAGGTGCGCGCCGACGGCCAGCAGCTGGTTAATCAGGCGATGGGCGGCATTCTGCAGGACAGTATCAACGAGATGGGCGCGAAGGCGGTCCTGAAAGGCGGTGGCAATCCGCTGCAGGGGATCCTCGGCAGCCTCGGCGGCCTGCAAACCGCGATTCAGGAAGAGTGGAAAAACCAGGAAGCGGATTTCCAGAAATTTGGTAAAGACGTTTGTAGCCGGGTCGTCTCCCTTGAAGACAGCCGCAAAGCGCTGGTGAGTTCCCTGAAATAACGCTCTCTGCGGTGTGCCGCGGCCTTCACCGGGGCACACCGCGTTCAACCTTCTCAGGCGCGTCCGTGCGAAACGCGGGAACGGCGGGCCAGCGAGTCAATAATCACCGCAATCGCCAGCACGCAGCCGGTAATGATGTAGCGTAGCGATGACGGCAAATTCAACAGCGTCAAACCATTCGAAATCGACTGAATCACGATGATCCCCAGCAGAGCGGACCAGGCGCTTCCGCGCCCGCCGAACAGACTGGTACCGCCGATGACCGCCGCCGCAATGGCGTTCAGGTTCACGTCACCGGTCCCGGCCTGCTGGCTCGCCGAGGCCAGCCGGGAAGCGGCCAGAATGCCGCCAAAGGTGGCGAGCGTGCTGCAGAGTACAAAAGCGCTGACGTAAATAGTCCGCACGTTGATCCCTGAACGACGTGCGGCTTCGCGGTTGCCGCCGACGGCAAACATAGATCGCCCCCATTGAGTCCGCTTGAGCGCATAGTTGAGCATCATCACGAAGGCGACGAACAGGCCGAAAATCCACGGTACGCCGCGCCCGAGATTAAGATAGAACACGGCGGCTTCAAAGATGACCGTAAGCAGAATCGCGCGCAACAACAGTGAGCTGACGGCTTCTGCCGACAGGTTCGCTGCCAGGCGGCGCGTACGCGTTTTGAGGCCAAATATCAGAATCGCCAGCCCGGGCAGCAGCGCCATAAGATGAGAGAACCAGCCCGGCATCACTAGCAGCTGGCCAAAGCGCACCAGCGGAGAGGCGTAGGGCAGGTTAATGCTGCCGCTGGGCCCGAGGATATACAGCTGCAGCCCGAGCAGGGCCAGCAGGCCGGCGAGCGTCGCGACGAAGCTTGGCATGCCGACGCGGTTATACAGCAGAGCGTAAAGCAGCCCGACGGCGATACCGCACAGCAGCGCAACGGCAATCGCTGCGGCAACCGGCCAGCCGGCATTAACCCACAGCACGCCAACAATCGCCGAAGAGAGTCCGCTCATTGAGCCCACCGAAAGATCGATTTCGCCGAGCATCAGTACGCAGACGATCCCCAGTGAGATAAACCCAACGGTAGCACAGTCAAAAAGCAGGTTAACCAGGTTATTGGGTGCGATATAGACCGGGTTGAGCCAGGTGAAAACCAGGGAGATCACGATCAGCCCGGCGATGACCGGCGCGGTCCCCAGATCGCCGGTTTTGATACGATTGAACTGCGCACGTACCACGCCGAACAGGCCGTCGTTGTGCTGGACGCGCTCATCGCTGCGATCCAGAGCGGGGCGGGATGCTGTCTTGCTGTTCATAAAATTAAATCACTCCGGAAGCGCTAGACTGTGATTTTCGTTCGACGCGACGTGAAACGGCGTTCTCTGTTGCGCCGGTAATGGCCGCCACCAGATCCTGATTTGAGGCGTCGGGGGTAAAGATGCCTTTATTGCGCCCGAGCCGCAGCACCACGATGCGATCGGCCACCGCACGGACGTCTTCCATGTTGTGGCTGATGATAATGACGCCGAGGCCGCGCTCGCGAACGCGCTCAATCAAATTGAGCACTTCCGCCGTCTGGGCCACGCCGAGAGCGGCGGTGGGCTCATCAAGCATGATGATTTTGGGGTTCATCAGCAGCGAACGCGCGATCGCCACCGTCTGGCGCTGGCCGCCGGAAAGCGAGGCAATCGGCTCGCGCACCGACGGGATTCTGGCCGCCAGCTCCTGCAATAGCGTCCAGGCCCGCACCTCCATCGCCACTTCGTCCAGCTGCAGCGGCGAAATTTCGTGGCCTAAAAACAGGTTCGCGACGACGTCGAGATTTTCGCACAGCGCTAAATCCTGAAAGACCGTGGCGATACCGTACTCCAGCGCCTTGCCCGGACTGTCGAGAGTGATGGCTTTACCGTCAAACTCAATAGTGCCGGTCGTGGGCTGGTGTACGCCGGCGAGAATTTTCACCAGCGTGGATTTTCCCGCGCCGTTATCGCCCACCAGGGCGACCACTTCGCCGGCATGAACCTCCAGCTCGATATCCGTCAGGGCGGAGACCGCGCCGAAGTGTTTGGAGACATGACTCAGTTTTAAAATTGGTTGCCTGGTGTTGGCGACGATGTCTTGTTGTTGCGACATAAAAAAGACCTCAATGATGGCGAAACTACGCCCGTCGGCGACGACGGACGCAGGGGCAGCATTACTTCTCAATACCTAATTTCTGGCAGGCTGCGGTGTAATCACCGGTACACACCTGAGCGTAGGTCTGGATCTTTTTATCGAAAATTTTCGCTTTGATATTTTTGGCGGTGATGACTGCCGGGGTAAACAGCTGAGAAGGCGTGTTGTACAGCGTGGTGCTCGCCTGCGGTTTCTTACCCTGAATGAGTTCTACGGCCACTTTCGCCGCGGCCGCGGCAACGATTTCTGACGGTTTGGAGATGGTGTTGTACTGGTCGCCAGCGATGATGAGCTGCAGCGCGGCAATCGTCGCGTCGTTCCCGGTGACCGGCGGAACCGGCTGTACGCCGGCGGCTTTAAAAGCGGCAATGGCGCCGCCGCCGGTGCCGTCATTGGCCGCGACGACGCCTTTAATTTTGTCCCCGAAGCGGGTGATCTGCCCGGCGGCCCACTCCTGCGCTTTTGGCGGCGCCCATTCCGGAGTATCAAACTCCGCGAGGGTGGTGTAACCCGACGCTTTCAGCCCACGATGAATACCATCGCGGATAAGCCCTGCGGCGGCATCGGTCGGCGAGCCATTAATCTGCAGGACGCCGGCCCCTTTTGGTACGCCGCTCTCTTGCAGATGATTAACCAGCGATTGTGAAATCGCATAGCCGATACCTTCGTTATCAAACGAGACGTAAAAATCGGCAGGCTTGTCGGGGATCGGGCGATCGTAAGCGATCACTTTAACATCCTGAGCCTGGGCATTTTCGACCAGGGCGGCGGCCGCGGAGGAGTCAACCGGATCGAGAACGATAATCTTCGCTCCCTGGGCAATGACCGAATTGAACTGCTGCTGTTGCAGCGTCGCGCTGGCGTTAGCGTTTTGATAAATGACCTTACACTCTGCGCACAGTTTGCTCATTTCCGCTTTGAAACCGGGGAAATCATGCTGCTCATAACGCGTGGAGGCCTGGTCGGGCATGAGAAATGCCACGGTGGCGGATTCGGCCGCTTGTGCCGACGCGGAAATACCGCCGGATATTGTTGCGAGTGCGATAAAAATATTACGGTAATTCATTATATTACCCTCTTTTTTATGTGCTTGAGCCCGCCAGCCTGAGCCGACGTCATAAAGACTTTTTTAATAAGAGTTACCAATAATTCACATGTAGGATACTTCGGTTTTACATTTGCTCAACCGATGAAGCAGGATTACCACCGCACTAAAACGGAGTCAAGAAATGGAAAAAAGTCGATGCGGATTTGTGATTGGCTGCAAAGAATTGCATAAAAAGTGATCGGGTAATTTGACCGGCTCGGGAACAAAAAACGGACGGAGAAGTGAGGGAGAAAAGAACAACAACGGGCGGTCAAGGACCGCCCGGGGGGATTACTCTTCGCTGAGAAACAGCTCCAGCAGCGAGTTTAAAAACAGCTTACCGTGCTCGGTTATCTGCCAGCAGTGCTCATCTTCAGCCAGGTAGCCCTGGGCGATGGCGGCATCAATTTGCGGCCGGATCACGCGTTCTTCCAGACCGGTATAGCGGCAGAATTCACTGCGCGGTGCCGCCTCCAGCAGACGGAAGCGGTTCATAAAGAACTCGAAGGGTTTGTCGGCGGCTGCCACGTCATGCTGGCGTTCGAGGTAGCGGCCTTCCATGTAGCCCCGCGGATGGCGCGTTTTTGCCGTACGCAGAATGCGCCCGTCCGGGAAGGTGATTTTCCCGTGCGCGCCGCAGCCGATGCCAAGGTAGTCGCCAAAGCGCCAGTAGTTCAGGTTGTGCTGACACTGATAACCCGGTTTGGCATAGGCCGAGGTCTCATACTGCTGATAACCTGCCGCCGTGAGCAGACGATGTCCCTGCTCAAAGATATCCCACAGGGCGTCGTCATCCGGCAGTACCGGCGGACGGGAGCCAAACAGGGTATTTGGCTCAATGGTCAGTTGATACCAGGAGAGATGCGGCGGATTAAGGTCGATGGCCTGACGCAGATCGTCCAGCGCCTCTTCCAGCGACTGATCCGGCAGGCCGTGCATCAGGTCAAGATTGAAGCTGCGTAGCCCGAGACCGCTGGCCAGGTGCGCCGCCCGTTTCGCCTCTGCGGGGCCGTGAATACGGCCCAGGCGCTGCAGTTTAGGTTCGCTAAAGCTTTGCACGCCGATGGAGATGCGGTTCACGCCTGCACGCTGGTACTCCACGAAGCGATCGGCTTCCACGGTGCCTGGGTTGGCTTCCATGGTGATCTCCGCACCCGCGGCCAGCGGCAGGCAGTCGCGCACGCCGTCGAGCAGAGTTTGCATGGCCGGCCCGGAGAGCAGGCTCGGCGTCCCCCCGCCAATGAAAATCGTGCCGATTTCACGTCCCTGGGCATAGGCTGCATCAGCCCGCAGGTCGGTCAGCAGATGCTGCACATAATCATCGTGCGGCACCTCGCCCTTTAGCGCATGCGAGTTGAAGTCGCAGTACGGACATTTCTGCACACACCATGGGATATGAATATACAGGCTCAGAGGCGGCAAATTAGCCATTACGTAACGCTTCCAGTAACAGTTTCAACGCGCGCCCGCGATGGGAAATCGCGCTTTTTTCTTCACGGCTGAGTTCCGCCGCGGTCTTGCCCTCGGTCGGAACAAAGAAGATCGGGTCATAGCCGAAGCCACCGCTGCCCGCCGCCTGCCGGGTAATGACCCCAGGCCAGCTGCCGTGACAAACAACCGGCGTCGGGTCGGCCGCATGTCGCAGATAGACCAGCACGCAGTGGAATTGTGCCTGACGCTGGTCGTCCGGGACGTCCTTCAGGGCAGCGAGCAGTTTTTCCAGGTTCTGCTGGTCGGTAGCGTCTTCTCCGGAGTAACGCGCTGAATAGATTCCCGGCGCGCCGCCCAGCGCGTCTACCGCAATACCGGAATCGTCGGCAATCGCCGGTAAGCCGGTTATCTGTGCGGCATGGCGGGCTTTCAGAATCGCATTTTCGATAAAGGTCAGTCCGGTTTCCTCGGCGGAATCCACGCCCAGCTCGGTTTGAGCAACGATATCCAGTCCAAAATCTTCCAGCAGCGAGGCCAGCTCGCGAACCTTCCCGGCGTTACCGGTGGCGAGAACAACTTTTTGCATCATTAATCCTGTCTATTTTGTCAGTGCCGCGACCGCAGTCGGGATCTGTTGCGGGTTGATGATTTTTATCTGTTTGTGGCGACCAAGCTCCCCTTTTTCAAGCAGAACCTGGCTTTTCGCGACACGAAACTGTTTGGCGAGGAATTTAACCAGATGGGCGTTAGCCTGGCCATCTACGGGGGGAGCGGTAATGGCGACTTTCAGTTCGTCGCCATGTAAACCAACGATGCTATCACGGCTGGCCTTGGGCTGAATATACAGCCGCAACACCAGCCCGTCAGCGCAGGCTTCGACGGCACTCATAGCGCCATCCACAGCCCCGGAAGCAGAACGTTACCCGTCGCCTGCAGCAGTTCGGCGATGCCCATATTGACCACGTACAGCAGCAGCACCAGCACCATCGGCGAAAAGTCGATACCGCCCATTGACGGCAGCATTTTGCGGATAGGGCGCAGCAGCGGGTCGGCCAGCTGCATCAGAACGAACTCCACCGGACTACGGCCCTGGCTTACCCAGCTCATGATCGCCATCAGTAGCAGTACCCAGAATATCAGCAGGCCGACGGTCTTAATCAGAATCAGCAGCGCGGAGATCCAGATAATTGGCTGGAAGGTGACCACCATAAACAGCACGATGGCTTTCACAACGCAGAGAATAAAGGCGATCAGCAGCGAGGAGCTGTCGATGGGGCCCATGGCCGGGATAATGCGTCGCAGCGGCCCGACGACAGGCTGGGTGACCTTAACGACAAACTGCGAAAACGGGTTGTAAAAATCGCAGCGTGCCCACTGCATCCAGACGCGTAGCAACATGATCATGGTGTAGAGTTCAATGACCGTTGCCAGCAGGAAAGTCAACGTCTTCATGGCGTTCCTCAGATTCCTTAATTTTTGCTGTAGTCGCGCGCACCGAAAATTGCGGTACCGATGCGCACCATCGTGCTTCCCGCCGCGATTGCGGCTTCCATATCATCCGACATGCCCAAAGACAACGTATCGACCGTAGGGTATTGCGTTTTCAATCGCGCAAATGCTACCGCCATTTGTTGGGCCACGGCAAACTGCCTTACATATTCTGACTCAGGTGCCGGAATTGCCATTAACCCGCGTAGACGCAGGTTGGGCAGGGCGGCAATCTCCGCTGCCAGTCCATCCAGCGCATCAAGCAGAATGCCCGACTTGCTCTGTTCGTCACTAATGTTTATTTGAATCAAGACATTAAGCGGCGGAAGGTGCGAAGGGCGCTGCTCGCTAAGCCGCGTGGCGATTTTCAGACGATCGACGGTGTGGCACCAGTCAAAGTGTTCCGCCACCAGACGACTTTTGTTGGACTGCAGCGGCCCGATAAAGTGCCACTGCAGCGAAGAGGCGCCTGCTTCCTGGAAGTAGCGGATTTTTTCCACCCCTTCCTGGACGTAGTTTTCGCCAAAGGCCACCTGGCCTGCGGCTATCGCTTCTTCAATGGCACTCGCAGGTTTAGTTTTACTCACTGCAAGCAATGTAATTTCTTCTGGAGCGCGGCCGCAGCGTGCGGCAGCGTCTGAGATTTTGTCCCGGACCTGTGCCAGGTTATGCGCAATATCGTTCATATTCCGAGGATGTGTTATGGAGCTGGAAGAAATCGTGGCCCTTAGTGTAAAGCATAATGTCTCCGATCTACACCTGTGCAATACCTCGGCAGCGCGCTGGCGTCGGCAGGGAAAGCTTGAGCCGGCGCCATTTCACACGCCGGATATTGTGAAATGGCTTGACAGGTGGCTCGATGAGAAACAGCGCGCGCACTGGCGGGCCAACGGACAGGTGGATTTTGCTTTAGCCCCCGTCGGCGTCCCGCGCCTTCGCGCCAGCGCATTTTCTCACGCCCGGGGTATTTCATTAGCGCTACGTCTGTTGCCGGAAAGCTGCCCCCGGATTGAGGCGCTGCGTGTACCGGCGGCGCTGACGGAACTGCTGAATGAAGAAAGCGGTTTGATTCTGGTGACCGGCGCCACCGGCAGCGGTAAGTCGACCACCCTCGCGGCGATGGTCAACCATCTCAACCAGCAGCGTGAAGGGCATATTCTGACGCTGGAAGATCCGGTGGAGTTTGTCCATCACAGCGAGCGATGCCTGATTCAACAACGTGAAATCGGACGTGACTGCCCCTCTTTTTCCTCGGCGCTGAAGGGGGCGCTGCGCCAGGATCCCGATGTGATTCTGTTGGGTGAGCTGCGCGACAACGAAACGATCCGCCTGGCGCTGACCGCCGCGGAGACCGGACATCTGGTGATGGCCACGCTGCATACCCGAGGTGCGGCACAGGCGATTGAGCGTCTGGTGGATGTCTTCCCCGCGCAGGAAAAAGAACAAATACGCAGCCAGCTAGCGGGAAGTTTATGTGCGGTGCTGGCACAAAAATTATTGCCGACAGCGTCAGAGGGAAGAGTTGCGCTATATGAGCTTTTGGTGAATACCCCAGCGGTAGCGAATTTGATCCGCGAGGGGAAAACTCATCAATTGCCGGGGATTATGCAAACCGGTCAACAAGCCGGAATGCTGACTTTTACGCAAAGTTTTCAACAACGTGTGGCAGCGGGCCTGTTATAAGCGCTGTTTTAATATTCAGTTGTCATGCCAGTGTGTTGTTATCGTAATGTTTTATTAATGTTTGTGGTTATTATGGCTGAATATAATTCAGTCATAAATGACTACGTCAAATTAACGACCTCAGTGAAATAGCGAATGGCATTTTACTCGCAGAACAAAGAAAAAAATAAGATTATCTTTTGACACTTTTCGCATGTTCGACTTATGCTGTTCATGGAAATAGGATGTTTCCTGTGAAATAGTGTTTTAAAATGTAAATTTATTAATTTTTTGTAATTTTAGGTTTAATTCATTTAACCACCATGATGGTGGGTGTTTGCTAAGGAGAGTTTTAAGTGATTAATTTTTCAGATAATTTATCTTTTTCTCGTCAGGTTGTTTTTATTACTCACCCGTCAATTCAGAGTAAGGCGTTTGCCACTTACCTGACCGATACATTGTCGGTTATGGTGACACTTCATAATATTAACAAACCGCTAACTCAGCATCTGCCGAAAGAATCGGTAATATTATTCGATATCGCCGTATCGAATAAAAAGCTCAACGGGGTATGGCGAGATGTTATTCAATCTTATGCGGAAAATCCGCGGCTGCTGATTATCAACAGCGCCCAAAAATATGAGCTTTATGAAATGGCGCAGTGGCCTGCGCTGTATGGCGTTTTCCGCCATGACGATGATGAATCGCGCTTAATTGAGGGTGTTAAGGCCGTACTTAATGGCGAACAGACGGCTGAATTGAGCGTGATGCACCCGGCGATGTATGCCGCGGACCATACATCGATCCCGGCGGAGAGTTCGCCGCTCACCGAGCGTGAATGTGAAATTCTCAATGAATTACGCTGCGGCGCAACCAACATGGATATTGCTCGCGCGCTGTTTATCAGTGAAAACACGGTACGTACACATCTGTACAATGTTTTCCGTAAGCTGAGCGTAAAAAACCGCACCCAGGCAGTCAGCTGGGCGAATGAACATTTACGCCACTAGGCATTAAGACAGGCGAAAGAACAATGGCGCCACTTTGCAGAAGAGGGCGCCATCATTATGGCTTCGGGATCAGAAGCCCTGCTCGAAGTAGCTTTCCAGAATAATCACCGCGGAGGCAGAATCAATGCTGCCTTTGTTCAGGGCGCGGAATCCACCGTGCTCAAATAGCCCGGCACGAGCTTCTACCGTGCTCAAACGCTCGTCGTGCAGAGTGATTTTCACCCCAAAGCGGCCGTGAATTTTATTGGCGAAGTTACGTGCGCGCGCGGTGAGCGGTTGCTCAGTTCCGTCCATATTCAGCGGCAGGCCGACGATGACCGCCTCTGGTTGCCACTCTTTAAGCAGTTTTTCGATAACGTTCCAGTCCGGTTTACCATCCTGTGCCTTCAGCGCAGGAAGCGGGCGTGCGGTACCGGTGATGCGTTGACCGACCGCAACGCCGATACTTTTGGTTCCGAAATCAAAACCCAGCAGCGTTCCGCTCATTATGCATGCCCCGCTATGCCGGGCATCGTCACAATGTCGATACCGATCAGTTTCGCCGCCTCGCGCCAACGATCGGCAATAGGCGTTTTAAACAAAATATTCTGATCCGCCGGGGCCGTCAGCCAGGCGTTATCAAGGATTTCCTGCTCCAGCTGACCCTTTTCCCAGGAGGAATAGCCCAGCGCGACCAGGACGTTAGCCGGCTGCTTGTCCGTGCCGAGCGTTTCGAGTACGTCGCGGGAAGTGGTGATCACCGTGTTATCGGAGATGCGAATGCTGGAGGAAAAATCAGAAGGCGGTGAGTGCAGAATAAAACCGCGATCTTCCGCCAGCGGCCCGCCGAGCATCACCGGCTTATCCAGACGAATCTCCGGATTGCGCGGTTCAGCGACAATGTTTAACTTTTCCAGAATTCCGTCAATCTGCAAGTTTTCCAGCGGCTTATTGATGATAATGCCCATGGCGCCATCGTCGTTGTATTCGCAGATATAGACCACGGAGCGGCGGAATATCGGATCCTGAAGAGCAGGCATGGCAATCAGAAAGTGATGCTGTAAATTCATTGTCAGAGGTTCTGTTCCTGGTTCAAAAAGCAGCACCCAGTATGCGGGTAAAGCAAGGACCTGTCGATTCAACTTTATCTTTCAGGCGACAGGGGCGTTGATTTCCTCGCTCAACCCGGTCACATAGTGGACTATGCTCCCGGGTACTCGCTGCGTCATCGCCTGCCTGTAGCCCGAAATCTTTCGTTGAATCTCGCGGCGTATCTTTCAGGCGACAGGGGCGTTGATTTCCTCGCTCAACCCGGTCACAGAGTGGACTATGCTCCCGGGCACTCGCTGCGTCATCGCCTGCCTGTAGCCCGAAATCTTTCGTTGCATCAGTAGATCTTGCAGACTAACAATACGGGGCTGTTAGCCTGAGAGATCCTATTTTCCGAGGCGCTTCTCGATAGCATCCATCAGCATACCGGTGATGGAGATCGGGAACGCGGCTTCAATTTCACGCACGCAGGTTGGGCTGGTGACGTTAATTTCCGTCAGACGATCGCCGATGATATCCAGACCGACAAAGATCAGCCCTTTGGCTTTCAGCGTTGGCCCGACGCGGCGCGCAATGGCCCAGTCGCTATCGCTCAGCGGACGGGCTTCGCCGCGGCCACCGGCAGCAAGATTACCGCGGGTTTCGCCACCCTGTGGGATACGCGCCAGGCAATAAGGCACCGGCTCACCGTCGACAACCAGCACGCGCTTATCGCCATCTTTAATGGCCGGCAGGTAGTTCTGCGCCATGCAGTAACGGCTGCCCAGCTCGGTCAGGGTTTCCGCAATTACCGGCAGGTTCGGATCGCCCTCTTTCACGCGAAAAATAGAGGTACCGCCCATGCCGTCCAGCGGTTTCAGAATAATGTCGCCGTGTTTTTCCCAGAAGGCTTTCAGCTGGGCCTTATTGCGGGTCACCAGCGTTTCCGGAGTCAGGTCGGCAAACCAGGCGGTAAACAGCTTCTCGTTACAGTCGCGCAGGCTCTGCGGCTTATTGACGATCAGCGTGCCTTTATCTTCAGCACGTTCAAGAATATAGGTCGCGTAAATAAACTCGGTATCGAACGGCGGATCTTTACGCATCAGAATGACGTCGAGATCCGCCAGCGGCAGATCCTGCTCAGCGGTAAACTCATACCACTTATCGTAATTCTGCTCCACGCTGAGCTTGCGCGTGCGGGCGCGGGCTTCCCCGTTGATTAAGTACAGGTCGTTCATCTCCATATAATGGAGTTCATAGCCGCGACGCTGCGCTTCCAGCAACATAGCGAAGCTGGTGTCTTTCTTGATGTTGATGGTTGCGATGGGGTCCATCACGATGCCGAGCTTGATCATTGTTATTCTCCGTTAACGCTTCAACCTAAGTCGCCAAAACGCACCTGCAGCGCGGTAATGGCAGTGAGCGCAGTTGTCTCTGTACGCAGAACGCGCGGTCCCAACAGAATATCAGTAAACTGGTAGCGAGCGGTCATCGCTATCTCTTCCGCTGACAGGCCGCCTTCCGGGCCAATCAGCAAACGAACGCGTTCAACCGGCAACGGCAGCGTGTTGATACTGGCGCTGGCGCGCGGGTGCAGATTGAGCTTCAGGCCATTATCCTGCTCAGCGCACCAGGCCTCCAGCTGCATCGCCGGGCGAATCTCCGGCACCACGTTGCGGCCGCTCTGCTCGCAGGCAGCGATGGCGATTTTTTGCCACTGCTGGATCTTTTTCTGCAAACGTTCGGCATCCAGTTTAACGCCGCAGCGCTCGGAAAACAGTGGCGTTATGAGGCTTACACCAAGTTCAATCGATTTCTGGATGGTGAATTCCATCTTTTCGCCGCGCGACATCACCTGGCCCAGGTGAATATGCAGAGGGGATTCGCGATCGTCTGTTTCGCTGCCAATCACGTCAACTAACACGTTTTTCTTTCCGGCTTCGGCGATCACCGCCTCGAAAACCTGATTACTGCCGTCAAAAAGCTGGATTGCCTGGCCTTTGCCCATACGTAATACGCGGCCAACGTGATTGGCGGCATCGTCAGAGAGGGCGATTTGACTGCCCACGGTAACAAGTTCCGGGTGGTGGATGCGAGGGATGCGCATGCTGGGTATTCCGTTCTTCGCGCAGGTGCCGTTTTCCCTGGCGGGGAAGCGGCGCCTGCAAATTAACAATTGCCGCTAGTGTAGGTTAGCTCTTTTGCGCCTGGCAAGCTTGCTGGACGTACGGATTGTGGTTGCCCTGTACTTTAGCGATGCGCTCGTCGCGTTCGCACTCCCAGGAGGTGACCGGATACATCTTATCCCAGGCAGTAAAAAGCTGGGTTTGCTGGCGGGAGAGGGTCAGCTGATAAGTATCGCGCATATAGAAGTAGGTACGGGCGATAGAACCGCGGGCGCGGGCGGGCGGCTCGGCAACCTTATCCTTAAAATCGACCTTCATGGCGCATTGGCCGTACTGGCCTTCGCCGCCGTTCCACTGGCTATACATAAAGTTGGCACGGTCGCCGTTAACTTCGCCCACGGCCGGCTGCAGGTTGTGCATATCGCTTTCCATCTTGCGATAGACCGGATCTTTGGCGCAGTTCTTCCGCCCGCCGTCCTGCCAGCACTGGCGCTGGTGGCCAAACTGCCAGGCCGGAACGACGTGCTCCCACTCGACCCGACTGGCGCGGTTTTCATTTTTACGCACTTTATAACCGCAGGACTCCAGATCGATAACCCCTTTTTTCCCCTGCCAGTCAATTTTACAGCCGCAGTAGAAATCGCCGGGGACATCGGCATTGACCTTAACCCCGGCGGCTTTCGCCTGGGAGAAACTGTTGATTCCTTCGGCCGCGACCTGGCCGCTACAGGCGGCAGTCAGAAACGCCGCGGCAAAAACATAAATACGGGACATCGTGAACTCCGTGTCAAAACGAGCCCGCAACGTAGCGAATGCGATTGTCAGATGCAATCAGTCAGATCAGAAAATTTCCAGTTGTAGCCGATATTTACTCTTCAGCGACCAGCAGATCGCCGCAGCGAATGCAGCGGTAGGTGGCTTCTCCCCGAACCACGCGGTTGTGGCGACGGACGGTAAGCTGATGTTGCTGGCACTGGCAGCGGTAGGGGAAGGTGTTCTGGCGAACGGAGTCGAGTTCAAAACGATGGGTGCGGCGGGCGGCGACACCGAGCACGCTTTCCATCATCCATTTCCACTCTTTGCCGTGCGGCGCCACGCGGCCGAAGTGTTTCCAGACCAGCAGATGCGCCAGTTCATGCGGGACGACCTCATCGATAAAGGCCTGCTGGTTTTCCAGCAGCAGTACCGGGTTGAGGCGAATTTCGTTTTTTTCCAGCCAGGCGGTACCGGCAGAGGTGCCGCGCTGCTGATAGACCAGGCTTGGTTCCGGGTACTGACGGCCAAGCTTGAGGTTTGCCTGGGCGAGCTTTTCCCGCAGGCTGCGCATAACGGCCTGCTGAATGGCGATGGGAATTCGGGGCGTTTTCATAGCGCCAGAGGATAGTGCGCCGTGAAGGGGAGAGCAAGAGGCAGACGCTTCCTCCCGCCGGGGGAGGAAGCGTTAACGGTCAGTCGCGAGCGCCGATTTCGCGCAGCGGGCGGCCTTTCATCAGGTTACGTTCGATGTGCTCCAGCGAAACGTTTTTGGTTTCCGGGATAAGCCACAGCGTCAGCAGAATGAACAGGACGTTCAGACCGCCGTAGACCCAGAAGGTGTTCGCGCTGCCCAGCGAGTTAAGCATGGTCAGGAAGGTGGCGCCGACGATCATATTGGCAATCCAGTTGGTTGCCGTAGAGCAGGTGATGCCGAAATCGCGGCCTTTGAGCGGCTGAATTTCGGAGCACAGGACCCAGATCAGCGGGCCGGCGCTCATGGCGAAGCCAACGATAAACATCAGCAGCATCAGCACAGCGAAGTACTGGGCGGCGGCTGAGTGAATACCCATGTGCATCATGGCGCCCAGCACGCCCATACCGGCGGCCATGACGATAAAGCCGAGGATTAGCGTCGGTTTACGGCCCCAACGGTCAACCAGGCCGATAGCGATGAAGGTCGCCAGCACGTTGGTCAGACCGACGATGACGGTCCCCCACATCTGTTCGGTGGTGTTGGTATAACCCGCTAGTTCAAAAATCTTCGGCGCGTAATACATGATGACGTTCATCCCGGTGAACTGTTGCATCACCTGCAGCAGGATGCCGAGGAATACGGCACGGCGGAAGTTGCTGTTCTCTTTAAACAGCTCCCAGCCAGACTGCTTGATCTTCAGGCTTTCACGGATTTCATCCAGCTCGCGTTTGGCTTCGGCGCTGGTATCACGCAGGCGCATCAGCACGCGTTCCGCATCAACAAAGCGGCGTTTGGCTGCAAACCAGCGCGGGCTGTCCGGCAGAAAGATAACGCCAATCAGCAGCAGAATCGCCGGGATGATAATCACGCCCAGCATCCAGCGCCATGCGCCGCTGTAGCTGAAGGCGGTGTCCGACAGATAGGCGCCGAGGATCCCGATGGTGATCATCAGCTGGTACATGGAGATCATACTGCCGCGGATTTTTTCTGGCGCAATTTCCGACAGGTACAGCGGGGCAGTGTACGAGGCGACGCCAACGGCCAGGCCGAGCAGCACGCGGGAGACGAGCAGCACTTCAACGTTCGGGGCGGCAGCGGAGAACAGTGAACCGGCGACGAACAGGATCGCGCCGATCATCAGGCTCTTTTTCCGCCCGAGACGGAAGGAGAGCCAGCCGCTGCCGACGGCGCCGACCGCAGCGCCGAACATCATGGAGCTCACCACCCACTCCTGAGTGTGAGCGCTAATCTGGAACTCGTTGGCAATAAAGGGTAAGGCACCCGCAATAACACCGATATCAAGGCCGAAAAGCAGGCCTGCCAGCGCGGCGAGGAAACAGACAAAGAACGTCATCGTTTTGTTCGAGCGCCCTTGTTTTTTGTTGTCAGGCATAACGCCCTCCAGTTGAGTTATTGATTCTGTCGATGCTTAGGGTAGGGGAGTCTATCGCAAAAAAACGTGATATCAGTCACGGCTGTGTAATCGGTTACACCAAAGTAAAGAAACGTAATCTATTAAAATTCATTAATTTCAAATAGATAAATGATTATAAATTTACCTGAGGAAAGCGATAATCAGATAAGCCTGAAACATAATGCAACATGGTGAAAAAATGTTTCACTAACGCATCATCATGCATTATTTGTGGCTATGGCTCTAATGTAATCGCTTTCATTAATTGTTGAAAAGGCTCGGCGGCAATGCGGCAGTGCGGGGGCGTCAGGGGAGAAGTGTCGAAGGGGGGAAAACAAAAAGGCCAGCGCGAAGCTGGCCTTTGAAACGGTAAAGCGCGCGCTTATTTCAGGCCGGCAGCTTCACGCAGCAGAGCGGCTTTGTCGGTTTTTTCCCACGGGAAATGTTCACGACCAAAGTGACCGTATGCCGCCGTCTCTTTGTAGATCGGGTGCAGCAGATCCAGCATCTGGATCAGTCCGTAAGGACGCAGGTCGAAGAATTCACGCACCAGCAGAGTCAGCTGCTCGGACGGCACTTTTTCGGTACCGAAGGTTTCCACCATAATCGAGGTCGGTTCTGCCACGCCGATAGCGTAGGAGACCTGAATCTCACAACGGTCAGCCAGGCCAGCCGCCACGATGTTTTTCGCGACATAGCGTGCGGCATAGGCCGCAGAACGGTCAACTTTAGACGGATCTTTACCGGAGAACGCGCCGCCGCCGTGGCGAGCCATGCCGCCGTAGGTATCCACGATGATTTTACGGCCGGTCAGACCGCAGTCGCCCATCGGGCCGCCGATAACAAAACGACCGGTCGGGTTGATGAAGAATTTGGTCGCGCTGTTCAGCCATTCAGTCGGCAGAACCGGCTTGATGATCTCTTCCATCACTGCTTCCTGCAGGGATTTCTGATCGATGTCTTCCGCGTGCTGAGTGGACAGAACCACGGCATCGATACCGACGATTTTGCCGTCGTCATACTGGAAGGTCACCTGGCTTTTCGCATCCGGACGCAGCCACGGCAGCGTGCCGTTTTTGCGCACTTCAGCCTGACGCTGCACCAGACGGTGAGCATAGGTGATCGGCGCCGGCATCAAAACGTCGGTTTCGTTGGTAGCATAGCCAAACATCAGGCCCTGGTCGCCCGCCCCTTGTTCCAGCGGATCGGCGCGGTCAACGCCCTGATTGATATCCGGGGACTGTTTGCCGATGGCGCTCAGTACGGCACAGGAGTTGGCATCAAAGCCCATATCGGAATGCACGTAGCCAATTTCACGAACCGTGTTACGGGTAATCTCTTCGATATCAACCCATGCGCTGGTGGTGATTTCACCGCCGACCAGCACCATGCCAGTTTTGACATAAGTTTCACACGCGACACGCGCTTTCGGATCCTGTTCAAGGATCGCATCCAGCACGGCGTCGGAGATTTGGTCAGCAATTTTGTCTGGATGCCCTTCTGATACGGACTCGGACGTAAAGAGGTGTTTTGCCATGTTTTATTTTACCTGTGGAGTATTCGTGTAGCTCATACTGTTGTGTGGATTAGCTGTGGTAGATGATTCTACCAAAACTTGCAGGTAGTGACACGAGCAGTCTGAGTGTTAATCAGTATAGACGGATTAACTTCTGGATGGCTATTTTAGGTCAAATCTTAATCCCATTTCCAGCCTTTTTTGATGCAGGTCGCATTGATGAAAAATAGAGGGTGGCAATTTTTCCTGCCATTCGCGGCAACTCGCCCATTTTTATTTTGCATTTTAGCCGGCTTATCGGTATAAAACGCCGCGCGCGGCTCATTAAAAAAAGCGCACGAAGCACATCTCGTGACGCCACTTCCAGCCGGGTTAAGCAGTCTGTTTTTACAGAAATCCGCCGCGGTGTTTTGGCACCTGCTGTGGTATGTCTAGCTTTGGCTTATCGCTGGCCCGTATCGGGGCAGTGTGGAGGTGATATCAGATAATGAACCCACGTTTTTCATCCGACTCGTCGCGTCGTTCCGTCGCGCGTCGCTATCCCGCAATCTGCATCTCTTTCATGCAAATCAGCCGATGTTCTACCCGTCTCGGCGCTTCTCAGGATTCCAGGGCCGGCAGGCTATCTGAAAACTGAACAAGGGCGCTCTTGCTGTCGCAAGGGTTTTCTCGTGGTTTCTCCGGACTGTCATACTACGTTCGGGTATGTGTTTTACTATGATATGAATAAGAAACCGGTCGCGCAGTCGCAAAGCCAGCACTATCTGCTGGGGTTTAGGACTGTTCATGGGTTGTTATCGCGTCTTCGGACTGCGATAGTAGTCAATATTACAATTTGAGGTTCGCTATGTCTGACGACATTTCTTCAGTTTCGCCTTCGTCAGCAGGCGAACACGGCGTACTACGTTCCATGCAGGAGGTTGCGATGAGCTCCCAGGAAGCCAGCAAAATGCTACGTACTTACAATATTGCCTGGTGGGGTAATAACTACTACGACGTTAACGAACTGGGCCATATCAGCGTTTGCCCGGATCCTGACGTCCCGGAAGCGCGCGTTGACCTTGCAGAATTAGTGAAAGCACGCGAAGCGCAGGGGCAGCGCCTGCCGGCACTGTTCTGCTTCCCGCAGATCCTGCAACACCGACTGCGTTCGATTAACGCCGCGTTTAAACGCGCGCGTGAGTCCTACGGCTATAACGGCGACTACTTCCTGGTTTACCCGATCAAGGTTAACCAGCATCGCCGCGTGATTGAGTCGTTGATCCATTCCGGTGAACCGCTGGGTCTGGAAGCTGGCTCCAAGGCGGAGCTGATGGCGGTACTGGCGCACGCCGGTATGACCCGCAGCGTGATCGTCTGTAACGGCTACAAAGACCGCGAGTATATCCGTCTGGCGCTGGTCGGCGAAAAGATGGGCCACAAGGTCTATCTGGTCATCGAAAAGATGTCGGAAATCGCCATCGTGCTGGAAGAAGCCGAGCGCCTGAATGTCGTTCCGCGCCTTGGCGTGCGTGCGCGTCTGGCCTCGCAGGGCTCCGGTAAATGGCAGTCCTCCGGCGGTGAAAAATCGAAGTTCGGCCTGGCGGCAACACAGGTTCTGCAGCTGGTTGAGATTCTGCGCGCGGCAGGGCATCTGGAAAGCCTGCAGCTGCTGCACTTCCACCTCGGCTCGCAGATGGCCAACATTCGCGATATCGCCACCGGCGTGCGTGAATCGTCACGCTTCTATGTTGAGCTGCATAAGCTCGGCGTTAATATTCAGTGCTTCGATGTTGGCGGCGGTCTGGGCGTGGACTATGAAGGTACCCGTTCACAGTCCGACTGTTCGGTGAACTACGGCCTGAATGAGTACGCCAACAACATTATCTGGGCGATTGGCGATGCCTGTGAAGAGAACGGCCTGCCGCACCCGACGGTGATTACCGAATCCGGGCGCGCGGTTACCGCACACCACACCGTGCTGGTCTCCAACATCATCGGCGTTGAGCGCAACGAATACACCGAAGCGACCCCGCCTGCGCAAGACGCAGCGCGTCCGCTGCAGAGCATGTGGGAAACCTGGCAGGAGATGCACGAGACCGGCAATCGCCGCTCGCTGCGCGAATGGCTGCACGACAGCCAGATGGATCTCCACGATATTCATATCGGCTACTCGTCCGGTACCTTCAATCTTCAGGAGCGCGCCTGGGCAGAACAGTTGTATCTGAACATGTGCCATGAAGTCCAGAAACAGCTCGACCCGAGCAACCGCGCGCATCGTCCGATTATCGACGAACTGCAGGAGCGGATGGCGGATAAGATTTACGTCAACTTCTCGCTGTTCCAGTCGATGCCGGACGCGTGGGGTATCGATCAGCTGTTCCCGGTGATGCCGCTGGAAGGGCTGAACATGGTACCTGAACGCCGCGCGGTGCTGCTGGATATTACCTGCGACTCCGATGGCGCGATTGACCACTACGTGGATGGCGACGGGATTGCCACCACCATGCCGATGCCGGAATACGATCCTGAAAACCCGCCGATGCTGGGCTTCTTTATGGTTGGCGCCTATCAGGAGATCCTCGGGAACATGCACAACCTGTTCGGCGATACTGAAGCGGTGGACGTCTTCGTCTTCCCTGACGGCAGCGTTGAGGTTGAGCTCTCCGACGAAGGGGATACCGTGGCGGATATGCTGCAATATGTGCAGCTCGATCCGAACACGCTGCTGACCCAGTTCCGCGATCAGGTGAAAAACTCCGGCCTCGACGAAGCGCTGCAGCAGCAGTTCCTCGAAGAGTTCGAAGCGGGGCTGTACGGATACACTTATCTGGAAGACGAGTAACCGTTGTTGCCCGGTGGCGCTGTGCTTACCGGGCCTACGGACGCTGGGCGGATAAGACCAGGCCGGCAGCAACAAGCTACGGGGCGGTATTTGCTATACTCTCTTGAACCCGTACGTATTAACGGCGATAATTCGCCCAACAAGCAGTCACCCTATTCAAACCCTTCCTCGTCGGGCCTAACGACGCGGAGGGGTTTTTTTATGTGCATTTTTAACTATATCGCCTGTAAAAAGAGGTCACACCCATGAGCACTTTAGGTCATCAATACGATAATTCCCTGGTCTCTAACGCGTTTGGTTTTTTGCGTCTGCCGCTGAACTTCCAGCCGTATGACAGCGACGCCGACTGGGTGATCACCGGCGTTCCTTTTGATGCGGCAACCTCCGGTCGCGCGGGCGGGCGTCACGGCCCGGCGGCGATTCGTCAGGTTTCCACCAACCTGGCCTGGGAAGGCAACCGCTTCCCGTGGAACTTCGATATGCGCGAGCGCCTGAACGTTGTCGACTGCGGCGACCTGGTTTACGCCTTTGGCGACGCGCGCGAAATGAGCGAAAAACTGCAGGCGCATGCGGAAAGACTGCTGGCGGCCGGGAAGCGTATGCTCTCCTTCGGCGGCGACCACTTCGTCACTCTGCCGCTGCTGCGCGCTCATGCGAAGCACTTTGGCAAAATGGCGCTGGTGCACTTTGATGCCCATACCGATACCTACGCCAACGGCTGCGAATTTGACCACGGCACCATGTTCTTCACTGCGCCGAAAGAAGGTCTGATCGATCCGAATCACTCTGTGCAGATCGGTATTCGTACGGAGTTCGACAAAGACAACGGGTTTACCGTACTGGATGCCTGCCAGGTGAACGATCGTTCCGTGGATGACATCATCGCTCAGGTGAAACAGATCGTCGGCGATATGCCGGTGTATCTGACCTTCGATATCGATGCGCTGGATCCGGCGTTTGCACCGGGAACCGGTACGCCGGTGATCGGCGGACTGACCTCCGATCGCGCGATCAAGCTGGTGCGCGGCCTGAAGGATCTGAACATCGTCGGCATGGACGTGGTGGAAGTGGCGCCGGCCTACGATCAGTCCGAGATCACCGCCCTGGCGGCGGCGACCCTGGCGCTGGAAATGCTCTACATCCAGGCGGCGAAAAAAGGCGAATAAACCTTACGCGCTCACTGCTGCTGCGCGACGCATGCGCAGCAGCAGCATTCCTCCGGCCAGCAGCGTGATCGCCTGCGAGGCCACCAGTACTGAAAATCCTGAACTCACCGATCCCGCCGACTTCATCACCATTCCCATCAGCAGCGGAATAAATGCCGCACAGATGTTACCCACGCCGTTAATAATGCCGTAGGCGCTGCCCACCGCCTGGCGCGGCGCATGATGCTGCACCACCGCCGGTATCGCCGCGCCCTGCAGTCCCCAGAAGATATTGGCCGACAGCATAAACAGCGCCAGCAGGGCCGGCTGCTGGCTAAGCATCAGCGCTATAACCGAACAGGCGGTCAGCAATCCGCCGACGATAAACAGCAGCGGCGCCTGCTCCGGGCGCAGCTTATCGAGCAGCACGCCGCCGAGAAATTTCGAACCGAGGCTGAGCAGGAAAGGGATCGCAGCCAGCAAACCGGTGGCCTGCAGCGAAAAGTGGTGCTCATCACGTAGCCAGGCCGGCAGCCAGGCGCTGCTGCCCCACAGATAGCTGAGAGTGGCAATCTCAACCAGCAGGATCCAGCCGAGAAGCGGCGTATGCCAGGCCAGCAGAAAGGTCTGGCGGAAGCCGGGACGGGCGCTGTTCATCGGGGCTGCCGGCGCCGGTAAGAAGCGCCAGATCGCTCCGCCGCCGAGGACCAGGTTGAGCCCCGCCAGGCTGTAAAACGATCCCATCCACCCCTGGTGCTCGACTAAAAAAGTGACCAGCGGAAAGCCCAGCGCCAGCCCCAAAGAGACCCCCAGGGCGGTGACGGCATTGGGCTTGCCGATCTCTTCGGCAGAGAAGTTATCGCTAATAAAGCGCGTTTTAAGGGAAAACAGCGGACCTTCCGCGATCCCGAGGATAATCCGCGCCAGCAGCATCCCCATCAGCGAGCCCAGCAGCGGCGAGATGGCGCAGATCAGCGCCCATATCACCACGCTGCTTAACAATCCCTGTCGATAATGCAGCTTACTTTCTATAACTGGTGTTAATAATAATGCCGAGAATCCATAACCCAGAAGAAAACAGGTCATCAGCATTCCCTGTAACATTCTGTTTTCATTTAAATGAAAGTGGCTGGCAAAATCGGGGTTAAGAATCATCACCGAAATATTCACCCGGTCAATGTAAGAAATAATTATAAGTAGCAATAATGCGATTGTTCCCTGCCATTTTGCGGTCATCGTTATTCTTCTTCCTCGCTCATTGATGGATCGTTATTATTATTTTTAAATAGCAGTGATAATCACGCATGTAAAATGGTTCATCAGTGAAACTCATTGTTTTAAATGATTAATTTAAACTTGTGTTTCATGGGTGAAACTTGATGACGCACTGCTTTTATCATTTTTAATGACTATTTAGAAAGAAAGTCAATAGCTATTCACGAGGTTTTTAGCGAGCGCTTAATTTAATTCCATATCACTCTTTAAATATCACAATTTCATATTGCCACTTTTTTTCGTGATCAATTGCACACTTAGATAATTAAACCGCGCTTGATTAACAAATTCTTCACATTGCCGCTTGACGAAAGATTGAACGCTTTTATATTGACCGTATTAAATAAGAAACAGAGTTTCATATATGAAACAAAAGCCTGGAGGATCGTGATGAGCTGGATAGGCGTATGTGACGCAGAGCAAGTACAGGAAGATTTCCCTTATAGCGGCAACATCGACGGTAAAGAAATCGGTATTTATCTGATTGATGGCGAGTACTACGCGCTGGAAGACGTGTGTCCACATGCCTATGCGCTGTTAAGCCAGGGATTTGTCGAAGACGGCAAAGTGGAATGCCCGCTGCACGAAGCGGTATTCGACGTTAAAACCGGCCAGTGTCTGCATGGCCCCGGCGGGCGCAACCTTAATCGTTATCCGGTGCGGGTATACGACAATCAGATCCAGATTACCTTTATCGAGGAGAACGTGGCATGAGTGAATCCCTGGATTTTAACCCGGCGCTGCCGGAAAGCCGCCAGTTTACGCCGCCTGCGGAAGGCGGGAACGGCAACATCCATAAGCCTGGCGATTATCACAACCTTATCTGGCAAACCCGCAGTCGCGTTGCGGAAAGCTGGGAGCTGGAACTTATCGCGACCCTTGAAACGCTTTTCGAGCAGGGGGCGGAGAGCCTGACGCAGCTGGTGGACGGGCTGAATGCCCTGAAGATGCACGATCGGCAAGGCGATGCCTGGAGCGAAGAGAGCTTTCGGGTGTTTTTGCAGGTAAACGGATACTGAGGGCACGGCGATGACGACAACGGTACAAAACTATCTCGATAAAGGTTTACGTGGCCTGTGGTATCCGGTTCTGGCGAGCTGGGAAGTGCAGTCCGCTCCGGTGGGTATTACCCGTCTCGGCGAGCAAATTGTGGTGTGGCGTAACAAGGACGGAGAGCTGCAGGTGCTGGAGGACCGCTGCCCGCACCGCGGTGCCCGTCTGTCGATGGGCTGGAATCTCGGCGATCGTATCGCCTGCTGGTATCACGGCGTGGAAGTGGCCGGGAATGGCGAAGTTAAAGATGTTCCGGCGGTCGACAAATGTCCGCTGGTGGGCCAGCAGTGCGTGCGCAGCTACCACGTCCAGGAAGCGCATGGCGCGATATTCCTATGGTTTGCGGCCACCCCCGACCAGCAGCCCGAGCCGCTCACCTTCCCGGAAGAGCTGGCCGATAGCGACAAATACAGCAACTTCCTCTGCACCGCCGCGTGGAAATGCAACTATCAGTACGCGCTGGAAAACGTGATGGACCCGATGCACGGCACCTACCTGCACTCCTCTTCGCACTCAATGGCGGAAGGCGACCGTAAAGCTGACATGGTGCTGCAGCCAACGAAAACCGGCTTTATCTTTGAGAAGAAAGGCCAGAGCGGCGTCAACTTCGACTGGGTCGAGCTGGGCAACAGCGGCGCTTACTGGATGCGCTTGTCAATCCCGTACAAAAAGCGTTTTGGGCCGGGCGGCCACTTCTGGATCGTCGGCATGGTGGTGCCGGAAGATAACGACAACTGCCGGGTCTTCTTCTGGCGTATTCGCGGCGTGCAGGGCTGGCAGCGCGATCTGTGGCGCTTTATGTATCGCAACCGTCTGGAAAAACTGCACTGGGAAGTGCTGGAGCAAGATCGCGTGGTGCTCGAAAGCCTGGCGCCGAACGCCCGCGATCACGAATACCTGTATCAGCATGACGTCGGCCTTTCCCGTCTGCGGCGGATGATGCAAAAAGCGGCGAAAGAGCAGCTGGCCGCGCGCGAAGAGCAGCAGGGAGCGGCCTGATGAACGGGCTGTTAACCGGCAAACGTATCGTGATTACCGGCGCGGCGCGCGGTCTGGGCTTTCATTTTGCCAAAGCCTGCGCGGAGCAGGGCGCTGACGTCGTGATGTGCGACATCCTGCAGGGCGAACTGGCGGAGAGCGCTCATCGTCTATGCGAGCAGGGTTATCGCATTGAATCACAGGCGATCGATCTGGCCGATGCTTCATCCATCGAGGGGGCGTTCCTCGCGATCGGCGAACGAGGAAAGATCGACGGCCTGGTCAATAACGCGGCGATGGCCACCGGCGTCGGCGGTAAAGACATGATCGACTACGATCCGGATCTGTGGGATCGGGTGATGTCGGTAAACGTCAAAGGCACCTGGCTGGTGACCCGGGCGGCGGTACCGCTGCTGCGCGAAGGGGCCGGGATCGTCAACGTCGCCTCCGACACCGCGCTATGGGGCGCCCCCCGGCTGATGGCCTACGTTGCCAGCAAAGGGGCGGTGATCGCCATGACGCGCTCGATGGCCCGCGAACTGGGCGAGAAGCGCATACGTATTAACGCCATCGCGCCGGGGCTAACCCGCGTGGAGGCAACGGAATATGTCCCTGCCGAGCGCCATCAGCTGTACGAGAACGGGCGCGCGCTAAGCGGCGCCCAGCAGCCGGAAGATGTGACCGGCTGCGTGGTGTGGCTGTTAAGCGACCTGTCGCGGTTTATCACCGGACAGCTGATCCCGGTCAACGGCGGATTTGTTTTTAACTAAAGAGGCGAGGCGGTATGGCAAACGTTCAGGAAGTGAAATACCTGGTGCCGGGGCTGGAGCGGGGACTGCAGCTGCTGCTGGCATTTGGCGAGCAACATCGCGATCTGACCTTTGCCGAGCTGCATCGGCTGGTGGATATGCCGAAAGCGACCGCCTATCGCGTGGTGCAAACGCTGGAGTATATGGGGTTTCTCGAGCGCAACGCGCGTACCAATACCTTCTCGCTGGGGATGAATGTCCTGCGTCTGGGTTTTGAATATATTGCTTCACTGGATGTGGCGCAGGTCGGCCAGCCGGTGATAGAGCAGCTGCGTGATACCAGTCAGTGCAGCAGTCATCTGGCGATCCGCGACGGTCGGGACATTATTTACATCGCCCGCGTCAGCGCCGCCGGCTCACGGATCAATCAGGTCAGCATCGGTACCCGCCTGCCGGTTCACTGCACCTCGCTGGGCCGCATGTTGCTGACCGATGTCTCGCGCGGCGAGTTTGAGCAGCTGTTTCCCGATGAGCGGCTGCCGGGCAATACGCCGGGGCAACTTCACGATCGCGAAGCGCTATGGCAGATGGTGCAGCAGGATAAAGCGCGTGGCTATGTGATTGGCGAATCTTTCTACCGCCACGGCATCTCCTCTATTGTTTACCCGGTCTACGATCGCAGCGGTCGGGTAGCGGCGGTGGTCAGTATTCTGGTGCCGTCGGATGAGATCCCGCAAAGCGATCGGGAACGGCTGCAAAGCGACGTCAGCCTGGCGGCGGACAAAATTTCTGGCTTTTTAGGCTACCTGTCACAAGCCAGTTAAATCAATAAGTTAACATCAGGCGCTTGAGTGCGTCGGGGATGTTTTACGCCCAAATCAGGGCGACAGAACGGTAAAGAGGCTACGAACGATGAGTGTAACCGGAATTGAAAAGCTGGAATTTGGCGTCGACGACCTGACTCATTGCGCCAGGTTTATGCGTGATTTTGGCCTGGCGGGCGACGCCAGCGGCCAGCGTTTTACTACCTTAAGCGGCGCGCGGGTGGAACTGAACCCGATCCATAGCCCGGATCTGCCGCCGGCCTTTGAAGCGGGTAACACCCTCCGCCGTATGACCTGGGGCGTGGCGGATCGGGCGGCGCTGGATGCTCTGCGGCCCAAACTGTCCCGCCAGCCCGCTTTTCGTGAGATTGATGGTGCCCTGGAGTGCCAGGATCCGAACGGCATGACGCTGCGCGTACAGGTCACTCAGCAAGTCGCGGTGACGCTGAACGTTGAGCCGATTAACCAATGGGGCGATGTGCGCCGGATTGATACGCCCAGCCCGGTATATGACGGCGCGCAGCCGATCAACGTAGGCCACGTGGTGTTCTTCGTCGAAGAGCTGGCGGCGGTCGAGGCCTTCTATCGTGACGTGCTCGGTTTCCAGGTTTCCGATCGCTACATCAATCGTGCGGTATTCCTGCGCTGCGGCGTACGCGGCGGCCACCACAACCTCTTTTTATTGCAGCTCCCCAACCGCAAGCGCGGCCTGAACCACGTGGCCTTTACCGTCCGCGATATCCATGAAGTGATTGGCGGCGGCATCGCGATGAATAAGAACGCGTGGAGCACCTTTATTGGCCCCGGCCGTCACCCGGTCTCTTCCGCCTATTTCTGGTACGTCAACAGCCCGACCGGCGGCGCTTTTGAGTACTACACCAACGATGATTTCCTGACCGAGAACTGGCGCCCGCGCGAGCTGGAACACTCGCTGGTCTCCTTTACCGAGTGGGCGGTGGAAGGTGGGATCGACCACGATACCCGCCGCCAGCAGAAAAAGCCGGAGGCGGTATGACGGCGCGGATAGTCATTATCGGCGGCGGCCAGGCGGGAGGCTGGGCGGCAAAAACCCTGCGTGACGAAGGCTACGACGGTGAGATTTGCGTGGTGGCGGAAGAAGAGTGGGATTTTTACGAGCGTCCGCCGCTGTCAAAAGCGACGCTGCTGGAAGCCGATGCGCCGCTGCCGCGTCTGTTCAGCGAAGAGGTTCAGCAGGCGTTAAACCTTCGCTGGTTCCGCCCGCTGCGCGCTGAGGCCATCGATCGCCAGAGCAAAAGCGTTCATCTGAGCAACGGCGAACAGCTCGGCTATGACCAGCTGCTGATCGCCACCGGCGGTCGTGCCCGCCTGCCCGGCGAAGCCTGGGCGAAACAGCCTCAGGTTTACACGCTTCGCCACTGGCAGGATGCGCAGCGCCTGAAGCAACGGCTGGCGACCACCGCGCGGCTGGCGATTGTCGGCGGCGGCTGGATTGGTCTTGAGATTGCCGCCTCGGCGCGAAAAAGCGGCGTCGCGGTCACCTTATTTGAACAGCAACCGCTGCTGTGTATGCGTTCGGTAAGCGCGGAAGTGTCGCAGGAACTTGAACGGATCCATCGCGATCGGGGCGTCGATATTCGTTGCGGCTGCGGCGCGCTGGAGCTGGAGGATGATGGCGGTCTGCCGGTAATTCACTGCGATGGTCAGCGGGAAATCTTTGATGCGGTGGTGGTAGGGATCGGCGTCGATCTCAATCTCGAACTGGCGCGGGACGCGGAACTGGCGGTCGAGCGCGGGATCGTTGTCAACGCCCTGGGGCAGACCAGCGATTCGGCGATCTTCGCGATCGGAGATGTGGCGCAGCATCACCAGTATGGTCTGTGCATCCAGTCCTGGGCCTTTGCCCAGAATCAGGCGGTGGCGACGGCGAAAGCGATGCGGAACCCGCAGGCGGCCGGCTACGCCGACGCGCCGTGGCTGTGGTCGGATCAATATGCCGACAATATTCAGATCCTCGGCATTCCGCAGCCGGGAACCCGGACGGTGGTTCGCCGCGATCCCAAAGGGCCGCTGTTTTTCTCGATCGATGCTGACGGTCGCCTGACTCAGCTGGTGGCGTTTAACGACGCCCGCACCGTCAAGCTGGCGAAACGCTGGATGGCCACGGGGAGAGATCTTTCCGCCGTACCGCTCGATGACCTGGCCTTTTCGCTGATGTCATTGCGATAAGACCCGCGCACCCTTAAGGGGGAGAGATGACCACATTAGAGACAAACACCGCGCCGCTTGAGGCAGGCGGTGAGGGCGTCCACACGCCTGAAAAAGCGGTCCGCTGGGCGATTCCACTGTCGCTGCTGGCCTGCGTACTGCTGGCGTTCTTCGACAAAATCAGTATTGCCGCGCTGTTTTCCGATAGCCATTTCCAGCAGGCGATGGGGATGGATTTTGACACCACGCGGCTGGGGATTCTGATGAGTGCCTTCCTGCTGAGCTACGGGTTTTCCTCGGTGCTGCTCAGCGGGCTGGGCGACCGTATCGCGCCGCTGCGCCTGCTCACCGGGATGATGATGGTGTGGTGCATTTTAATGGTGATGATGGGCTTCACCCATAACTACACCGTGATGGTCACCCTGCGCATTCTGCTCGGCATTGCCGAAGGACCGCTGTTTCCGCTGGCGTTCGCCATCGTCCGCCACACCTTTCCGCAGCGGCTTCAGGCGCGGGCCACCATGCTGTGGCTGCTCGGGACACCGGTCGGCGCGGCGATTGGTTTTCCGCTGTCGATTTGGTTGCTCAATACCTTTGGCTGGCAGAGCACCTTCTTTGTGATGGCGATGCTGACGGTGCCGGTGCTGATTTTCGTGCGCATCGGCCTGAGCGGGGTGCAGCTGGAGAGCAAAGCGTCCGGCGAAAAGGTCTCCCAGGAGGCGCGCCGCGCGGCGCGACGGGAGCTGTTCGTCAGCCCGCATTTCTGGATGATTTGCGTGTTTAACATCGCCTTTCTGGCCTATCTGTGGGGCATCAACGGCTGGCTGCCGGGCTATCTGATTAAAGGCAAAGGTATCCATCTGGAGCATGCCGGTTGGCTGTCGTCAATGCCGTTTATCGCCATGCTGCTGGGAGAAGTGATCGGCGCCTGGCTCTCCGATCGTCTTGATAAACGCGCGGCTGCCTGCTTTATCTCGTTGGCCGGGGCGGCGGTTGGCCTGGCGGCGGTGATGCACTTCGCCACCCCGCTGACGGTCATTGCGGCGATGAGTTTCAGCACCTTTATGTGGGGCACCGGCGCACCCAATATTTTCGCTCTGCTGGCCAAGGCGACCCATCCCCGGGTCAGCGCCACGGCGGGGGGCATTTTCAACGGGCTAGGGAACTTTGCGGGCGCCCTGTCGCCGGCGGTGATGGGGGCGCTGATCGCCTTCACCCACAGCATGGATTCCGGGCTGATTTTTCTGGCGGTGATGGCGGCGGTGGGCTGCGTCCTGTTACTGCCGCTGCTGAGACGTTACTGAGGATAAAACGATGACTGATTCAACCGTAACTGCAAAACAGGGTATCAAACCGGAACATCTGACGATGGAAGAGTGGGTAGAGTCGCGTATCGCGCGCTTTGAGGGACGGAAATATGACTGGAACGCGCTGAAATTCCAGGCCGATTTCGACCCGAAATATCGTCGCGCCCAGATGCGCTATATCGGCACCGGCGCCACCGGCGTGGCGAGCGATACCAATACCGTCGCGGCGGAAAACTTCACCTTCTCCACCATGGTGCTGCCGGCGAAATGTGAAGGGCCGCTGCACCTGCATGATGATGTGGAGGAGGTGTTCTTCATGCTCAAAGGGCAGATAACGCTGATGATTCAGGATGGCGACAGCTATACCGAAACCGTGCTGCGCGAGCGCGATCTGATCTCCGTCCCGGCGGGTATCTACCGCGGGCTGTTTAACCACGGTGAGGAAGAGGCGCTGATGTGCGTGATGTTGGGCACCCGCAAGCCGAATATCCCGACCTATCCGGAAGATCACCCCCTGTCGAAAGTAAAACGGAATTAAGGAGGCGGTATGACGGGTTTTCGTGAACAAGGGCACGGCACGCCGCTGGTGCTGTTACACGGCATCAGCTCCGGCGCGGCTTCCTGGCATAAACAGATGGCGCTGTCCGGCTATCGCGTGCTGGCCTGGGATATGCCCGGTTATGGCGAAAGCCCGATGCTGCCGGTTGAGCAGGCGAATGCGGGCGATTATGCCGATGCGCTGGCGCGCCTGCTGGACCACGCCGGCGTTGAGCGGGCGGTAGTGGTGGGGCATTCGCTCGGTGCGCTGGTGGCCAGCGCCTTTGCGGCGAAGTATCCCCGCCGCGTGCGCTATCTGGTGTTAGCCGATGTCGCACAGGGGTACGGCCAGGCGGAGCCGGAACAGCGGGAAAAAGTCTGGCAGAGTCGCCAGCAGCTGATTGCGTCAGGCGCAGAACGGCTGGCGCAAAACCGGGCGGCGAAGCTGTTGCATCCCTGTGCGGCGGAGGCCGATGTCGCCACCGTTGCCGCCGGAATGCGCAAGCTGCGTCGTGAGGGCTATCTGGCCGCGGCGTGGATGCTGGCGCACGACGATATTCACCGCTGGCTTGGCGATTATCACGGCCGGTTTGAGGTGTGGTGCGGTGAGCAGGACGCTATCACGCAGCCGGAGCTGGTGCGTGGTCTGGCGCTACGCTACGGCATGGGTTACACGGCGATTCCGCACGCGGGGCACGCCAGCTATCTCGATAATGAAACCTTTTTTAATCAACAGCTTTTACGGGTAGGGGAAGAGGTGCGCGATGAATGCACAAATTGAAGGCCGTGTAGCGGTAGTCACCGGAGGATCGTCAGGGATCGGCTTTGAAACGCTGCGTCTGCTGCTGGGCGAAGGGGCGAAAGTCGCCTTTTGCGGCCGCAATCCCGACCGGCTCGCCAGCGCGCATGCCGCGTTGCAGAACGAGTATCCCGGAGCGGAGGTTTTCTCTTACCGCTGCGACGTCCTGAAAGAAGACGAGGTGCAGGCCTTTGCCGATGCGGTAGCGGACCGTTTTGGCGGCGCGGACATGTTGATCAACAACGCCGGGCAGGGCTACGTGGCGCATTTTGCCGATACCCCGCGCGAGGCGTGGTTGCATGAGGCAGAGCTGAAGCTGTTCGGGGTGATTAACCCGGTAAAAGCCTTTCAGGCGCAGCTGGAGCGCTCGGATATCGCCTCGATTACCTGCGTGAACTCGCTGCTGGCGCTGCAGCCGGAAGAACACATGATCGCCACCTCCGCCGCCCGCGCGGCGCTGCTTAACATGACGCTGACGCTGTCGAAGGAGCTGATTAGCAAAGGCATTCGCGTGAACTCCATTCTGCTCGGCATGGTGGAGTCCGGGCAGTGGCAGCGACGCTTTGAAAACCGCGCGGACAAGCGCCAGAGCTGGCCCGAGTGGACGGCGGATATCGCCCGTAAACGCGGGATCCCAATGGCGCGGCTCGGTAAGCCGCAGGAGCCTGCGCAGGCGCTGCTGTTTTTGGCCTCGCCGCTGGCATCGTTTACCACCGGCGCCGCGCTGGATGTCTCCGGCGGTTTTTGCCGTCACCTGTAAGGAGCCATCATGAAAAAAATTATGCTTATCGGCTATGGCGCCATGGCGCAAGCGGTGATTGAACGGCTGCCCCCGCAGGTCACGTTAGGCTGGATTGTCGCCCGGGAGGCTCACCATGCGGCGATTCGCGCCCGCTTTGGCGATGCGGTGACGGTACTTGACGATCCGCAATCCTGTACGGAAGCCCCGGATCTGGTACTGGAGTGCGCCAGCCAACAGGCGGTCGCGCAATATGGCGAAGCGATTCTCGCGCGCGGCTGGCATCTGGCGGTGATCTCCACCGGCGCGCTGGCCGATAGCGCGCTCGAACAGCGTTTATATCAGGCGGGCGGCAGGCTGACGCTGCTCGCTGGCGCGGTGGCCGGCATTGACGGACTGGCGGCGGCAAAAGAGGGCGGTCTTGAGCGCGTGACCTATCAGTCGCGCAAAAGCCCGGCCAGCTGGCGCGGAAGCTACGCGGAAATGCTCATCGACCTCAATGCGGTCAGCGAAGCGAAAATCTTTTTTGAGGGCAGCGCCCGCGAAGCGGCACGCCTGTTTCCGGCGAATGCCAACGTGGCGGCAACCGTGGCGCTGGGCGGTATCGGCATGGACGACACGCGGGTGCAGCTGATGGTCGATCCGGCCACGCGGCGTAACACCCACACGTTACATGTTGAAGGCGCGTTCGGGGAGTTTCGCCTCGAGCTGAGCGGTCTGCCGCTGGCCGACAATCCTAAAACATCGACCCTGGCGGCACTGAGCGCGGTACGCGCCTGCCGTGAACTGGCGCAACGCTAAGAGGCGGCAATGGACGAATTAACGATTTTTATCGGCGGTCGCTGGCGCCACGGCGGCGGCAATCTGATGCACAGTTACTTTCCGGCGGACGGTTCGATGAACGCAACGCTGCGGGCGGCCAGTCTCGACGATCTGCAGGAAGCGATGACCTGCGCCGAGCGTGCCTGGCGGGAACCAACGTGGCGCAACATGCTGCCCCATCTGCGGGCAAAGATCCTGCATAAAGTGGCGGATATTATCGAATCCCGTCTTGAGGAGTTGGCGCGGATGCAAAGCCGCGACAACGGCAAGCCGCTGGCGGAAGCGCGAGGCCTGGTGATGAGCGCGGCGGGCAGCGCCCGCTACTTCGCCGCCGCCTGCGAGCTGCTGGAAGGAGAGCTGCCGACTCCGCGTCAGGCAGACCTGCTGACCCTGAGCCGCTACGAGCCGCTGGGCGTGGTGGCGGCGATCACCCCGTGGAACTCGCCGATCGCCAGCGAAATGCAAAAAGTGGCGCCGGCGATCGCCGCCGGCAATGCGGTGATCCTCAAACCCGCGGAAGCGACGCCGCTGATGGCGCTGGAGCTGGCGCGGATCTTCGAGCAAGCCGGTTTGCCTGCGGGGCTGCTGAGCGTGCTGCCGGGGAAAGGATCGGTGATTGGCGATGCGCTGGCGCGTCATCCGCTGGTGCGCAAAATTTCGTTTACCGGCGGCACCAGCACCGGACGTCATCTGGCGCACGTCGCGGCGGAAAAGCTGATCCCGGCGTCGCTGGAGCTCGGCGGAAAATCGCCGACCATCGTGCTGGAAGATGCCGATATCGAACAGGCGGCGCGGGGGATCTGCTACGGCATTTTCAGCTCAGGCGGCCAGGCGTGCATCGCCGGTTCGCGGCTGTTTGTGCATGAAAAAGTTTACCCGCAGCTGATGGCGCGGCTGCTGGAGCTGACGCGCGGACTGCGTATTGGCCATCCGTTCAGCGACGATACCCACATCGGGCCGCTGATTAATGAACAGCACCGTGACGGCGTGCTCGCCTACGTCGAACTGGCGAAACGCGAAGGCGGGCGGGTGCTGTGCGGAGGGGAGATTCCGGCCGATCCGGCGCTGGCGGCGGGCAGCTACTTCCAGCCGACGATCGTCGAAGGGCTGACGAATCAGGCGCGGGTCTGTCAGGAAGAGATCTTCGGCCCGGTGCTGGTGGCGATACCCTTCAGCGATGAGGAGACGCTGATCCGCGAAGCCAATGACTCGGTCTATGGTCTGGCGGCGGGGATCTGGACGCGGGATAGCGGGCGCGCCCTGCGCTTAAGCGAACGTCTGGAAGCCGGGACGGTGTGGATCAACACCTATAAGGTTTTCTCTATTTCGACCCCGTTCGGGGGCTTTAAAGAGAGCGGTCTGGGCCGCGAAAAAGGGATTCAGGGGCTGAAAGCCTGGATGCAACAAAAGAGCATTTATCTGGCGACGGGTAATAGCGTGAATCACTGGTGCGATTGAGAGAAGGGTGAGCAATGAGCGAAATGATAACCGTCGGCGAAGCCATCGCCAGAACGCTGGAGCAGTACAACGTTGAGGCTATTTACGGCGTCATCTCTATTCATAACCTGCCGGTTGCCGATGCCATTGGCCAGCGCGGCAATATCCGCTTTGTTCCGGCGCGTGGCGAGGCCGGTTCGGTGACCATGGCCGATGCCCACGGTCGCTTTTCCGGCCTTGGCGTCGCGCTAACCAGCACCGGCGCCGGGGCGGGGAACGCAGTCGGGGCGCTGGTGGAGGCGATGAATGCCGGTACGCCGCTGCTGCATCTGACCGGTCAGGTAGAGAAAACCTGGCTGGATGCGGATACCGGGTTTATTCACGAAACCCGCGATCAGCTGACCTTCCTGAAAGCCAGTTCGAAACGCGCGTATCGCATCAGCAACGCCAACCAGGCGATCGCCATTTTGCACAAGGCGATTCAGGAAGCGCGGACGCCGCCGTGCGGGCCGGTATCGGTGGAGATCCCGATTGATATTCAGGGAGCCAGTATTCCCCTGGCGCTGGTCACCGCCCCGCTGCACATCGCGCCGGCGCCGCCGGTTGCTCAGACAACGGTGGATACCCTGTGGGCGCAGCTCAGGCAGGCGAAACAGCCGCTGCTGTGGCTGGGCGGCGGAGCTATCGGTAGCGAAGCGGCGGTGAAAAAACTGGCGGATGCGGGGATCACCGTGATCTCCAGTACTCACGGGCGCGGCGTGCTGCCGGACAGCCATCGCGCCAGCCTGCGCGCCTTCCATAATTCGCCTTCCGTTGAGGCGCTGATGGCGCAATGTGATTTCACCCTGGTCGCGGGCTCGCGTTTGCGCAGTAACGAAACACGTTCCTGGACGCTGGAACTGCCGTCACCCCGCGTACAGATTGATATCGATCCGGCGGCGGCCAGCCGTAACTATCTGATGGACAATACGCTGATCGCCGATTGTCCGGCTTTACTGGCGGCGCTGGCGGCAAAAGCGCAGGGGCGTGAATGGGGCAATGGTCACTGGGACGCACAGGTAAAAGAGGCGGTGACGCTGGCTGAGCACGGGCTACGTGAACAGTGCGGCGCCTATGCCCGGCTGAATGATGCTATCGAACAGGCGCTGCCTGATGACGGCATTCTGGTCCGCGATATCACCGTCTCCGGCAGCCTGTGGGGCAGTCGCTTGTTCCGTGCAAATGGCCCGCTGATGAACGTGCATTCGCTGGCGGGGGCGATTGGAATGGGGCTGCCGATGGCGATCGGCACGGCGATTGCCAACCCGCAGCGTAAGATAGTTGGCCTGGTCGGCGACGGCGGTCTGAGCCTGAACCTTGGAGAGCTGGCGACGCTGGCGCAGGAAAAAGCTAACGTCACGCTGATTATCATGAACGATGGCGGCTATGGCGTTATGCGCGGTATTCAGGATAAGTATTTCGGCGGTCGCCAGTATTACAACGAACTGCACACGCCGGATTTCACGCTGCTGGCACAGGCTATTGGTCTGCAGGCGTGGAGCGTGGAGCGAGCGGAGGATTTCACCTCGGTGATGACCGAAGCGCTGGCGACGCCGGGGCCGTCGGTGGTAGAGGTCAGGATGGGGCAGATTGGCGCGCTGCGTTTTGCTGGACCGCCGCAGAAGACGCTGTACTAAGCTCTCTTCCCCTCTCTGCGGCGCAGAGAGGGGAAGGGGAGATTATTTAATACCGTCTGCCTTCATGCGATCGCGGATATGCTGAGCACGTTCTTCGGAGGCCGGGTGATCGTCAAACATTGAACTTTGACGCCCGGCTTCCAGTTTAGCCAGCTTCTCGAAGCTGGTGGCCAGTCCGCCCGGATTAATCCCGCGTTTACGCAGCAGGTCGTAGGAGTAGTCGTCCGCTTCGGACTCCTGGCGCTGGGAGAACTGCGAGTTCACCAGCTTTTCGCCCAGATCGCCAAGTTGAGATTGCGACAAGCTGCCGACGATACCGCCCGCCGAGGCGGCGGCGGCGCGAACGGCGTTGGTGCCGAGCGCAACCTGCATACCTTTCTTCACGTGGCCGAGGGCGACGTGGCCCATCTCATGGCCGATTACCGCTTCAACTTCGTTATCGTTCATGATGTCCATCAGGCCGCTATAGACGCGGATGCAGCCATTAGCCATCGCGAACGCGTTGACGTCCTTGGTTTCATACACTTTGTAATTCACCGGCTGGCCGTTGATATTGTCGCCCAGCGCGGCGGCGATTTTATTCAGACGCTTGCTGTATTCGCTGCTGGCCGGCGACAGGGTGGCTTTGCTATCCATCTCTTTGCAAGCCTGGTCGCTTAAGCTTTTAACCTGAGCATCGCTCAGGGAATAGGCCTGAAAAGCTTCGGCGCCCGAACTGAGAAGGGCGTTAGAGTCCATGTTCTGACATCCGGTGAGGGTTGCTGCGATCCCAAGGGCAAGAATAGTTGAGCGAATTTTCATTTTTATCTTCCACACTCGTTCGATGATCTGACTGAAAAAGGCAACAATAAGGCTGTCGCATCCTGTACAAATTATAAAGACTATTGCGCGGCGCGGGCGAGAGGATTCCGGGGCAGCACAACGTGTTCCGGAGATTTCTTAAACCACAAAAGGATGCTCCATGTACATGCTTTCGCGCTTGGGTTACATTGTTGACACTTTTTTCTGGCGTAGCCCAAAACGCGCTCTCGTCAAGTCGTTAAGGGTATGGCCTTCAACAGTCCGAACTGGAGTCAAAATGTCCTCACGTAAAGAGCTTGCTAACGCTATTCGTGCGCTGAGCATGGATGCTGTACAGAAAGCCAAATCCGGCCACCCGGGTGCCCCGATGGGTATGGCTGACATTGCCGAAGTCCTGTGGCGTGATTTCATGAACCATAACCCGCAGAACCCGGCCTGGGCCGACCGCGACCGCTTTGTGCTGTCCAACGGCCACGGCTCCATGCTGATTTACAGCCTGCTGCACCTCACCGGTTATGATCTGCCGATCGAAGAGCTGAAAAACTTCCGTCAGCTGCTCTCTAAGACGCCGGGCCACCCGGAAGTGGGCTACACCGCTGGCGTAGAAACCACCACCGGCCCGCTGGGTCAGGGTATTGCTAACGCCGTGGGCATGGCTATCGCGGAAAAAACGCTGGCCGCGCAGTTCAACCGTCCGGGCCACGATATCGTTGACCACTTCACCTACGCCTTCATGGGCGACGGCTGCATGATGGAAGGGATCTCTCACGAGGTCTGCTCCCTGGCCGGTACCCTGAAACTGGGTAAACTGGTGGCGTTCTATGATGACAACGGTATCTCCATCGACGGTCATGTGGAAGGCTGGTTCACCGACGACACCGCTAAACGTTTCGAAGCCTACGGCTGGCACGTGGTGCGCGGCGTTGACGGTCACGACGCAGACGCCATCAAACGTGCGGTAGAAGAAGCGCGTGCGGTCACCGACAAACCGTCCCTGCTGATGTGCAAAACCATCATTGGCTTCGGTTCCCCGAACAAAGCGGGCACCCACGATTCTCACGGCGCGCCGCTGGGCGATGCAGAGATTGCGCTGACCCGCGAACAGCTGGGCTGGAAATACGCGCCGTTCGACATCCCGTCTGAAATCTACGCACAGTGGGATGCCAAAGAAGCAGGCCAGGCGAAAGAAGCGGCCTGGAACGAGAAGTTCGCTGCTTATGCGAAAGCCTTCCCTCAGGAAGCCGCTGAATTCACCCGTCGTATGAAGGGCGAAATGCCGACTGACTTCGACGCCAAAGCCAGTGAATTTATCGCTAAGCTGCAGGCTAACCCGGCGAAAATCGCCAGCCGTAAAGCGTCGCAGAATGCGATTGAAGCGTTTGGCCCGCTGCTGCCGGAATTCCTCGGCGGCTCTGCTGACCTGGCGCCGTCCAACCTGACTCTGTGGTCTGGTTCGAAAGCGATTAACGAAGACACCGCCGGTAACTATATCCATTACGGCGTGCGTGAATTCGGCATGACCGCGATTGCCAACGGGATCTCCCTGCACGGTGGCTTCCTGCCGTACACCTCCACCTTCCTGATGTTCGTGGAATATGCCCGTAACGCGGTGCGTATGGCGGCGCTGATGAAACAGCGTCAGGTGATGGTCTACACCCACGACTCCATCGGTCTGGGCGAAGATGGCCCGACGCACCAGCCGGTAGAGCAGGTGGCGTCCCTGCGCGTGACCCCGAACATGTCCACATGGCGTCCGTGTGACCAGGTGGAATCGGCGGTGGCGTGGAAATATGGCGTTGAACGTCACGACGGCCCGACCGCGCTGATCCTCTCCCGTCAGAACCTGGCGCAGCAGGATCGTACTCCTGAGCAGCTGGCGAACATCGCTCGCGGTGGCTACGTGCTGAAAGAGTGCGCCGGTCAGCCGGAGCTGATCTTCATTGCCACCGGCTCTGAAGTGGAGCTGGCGGTGGCCGCGTGGGACAAACTGACTGCCGAAGGGGTGAAGGCGCGCGTGGTCTCCATGCCGTCTACCGACGCGTTCGACAAGCAGGATGCGGCGTACCGTGAATCAGTGCTGCCGAAAGCGGTCTCTGCTCGCGTGGCCATTGAAGCCGGCATCGCCGACTACTGGTTCAAATATGTCGGCCTGAATGGCGCTATCGTTGGCATGACCACCTTCGGTGAGTCTGCGCCGGCAGAGCAGCTGTTCGAAGAGTTCGGCTTCACCGTCGACAACGTGGTCGCGAAAGCGAAAGCGCTGCTGTAGTCGTTATCTGCCCGCTTATCCGGGCGATAACAGCAGAAAAAGCCGGGCTAAACGCCCGGCTTTTTTTTGACGCCGTTATTCCCGATAGCCGCCGACAGATTGCGTATTATTCCATCCAAAATGTGATGTACGTCAGATAACTCACTTCTTCCGCTGGACAGACATTCCTTTTATTCCTCGTTTCGCTTATTCTAGCTGAAGCGTTTCAGTCGTTTAAATGTTCGACAATTAATCAATCAGTCGCAGTTTGCGACGGGTAAGGTTTCCCTTCGGGCGTTGCTGGATTACTCTGTCAGCCATCTCAAATCAGGGACAACCTTGCAGGAGACCTATGACCATACGCATCGCGATTAATGGCTTCGGTCGCATAGGACGCAACGTGGTTCGCGCTTTATATGAATCCGGGCGTCGTGCGGAAATTACCGTGGTGGCCATCAACGAGCTGGCGGATGCCGCGGGCATCGCGCATTTGTTGAAATATGACACCAGCCATGGGCGCTTTGCCTGGGATGTTCGCCAGGAGAGAGAGCAGCTGTATGTCGGCGATGATGCCATACGTCTGCTGCATGAACCTTCGATTGAGGCGCTGCCCTGGCAGGAGCTGGCGGTTGATATTGTTCTCGATTGTACCGGTGTTTACGGCAGCCGTGAGCATGGCGAAGCCCATATTCGGGCAGGGGCAAAGAAAGTGCTCTTTTCCCATCCCGGCAGCAGCGATCTTGACGCGACCGTTGTATTTGGCGTGAACCATGATGAGTTGCGTACGGAGCATCGTATTGTCTCCAACGCCTCCTGCACGACCAACTGCATTATCCCGGTCATAAAACTGTTAGATGATGCCTACGGCATTGAGTCAGGAACGGTAACGACAATTCACTCCGCCATGCACGATCAACAGGTGATCGACGCTTATCATCCGGATCTGCGCCGTACGCGCGCGGCCAGCCAGTCGATTATTCCGGTCGATACCAAACTCTCTGCGGGGATCACGCGAATTTTCCCGCAGTTTAACGACCGTTTCGAGGCAATTGCGGTCCGCGTACCGACGATTAATGTGACGGCGATTGACCTTAGCGTGACGGTGAAAAAACCTGTAAAGGCTAATGAAGTCAACCAGTTGCTGCAAAAAGCAGCACAAGGTGCATTTCATGGTATAGTTGACTATACGGAATTGCCGTTGGTCTCGATAGATTTCAACCACGACCCACACAGCGCCATCGTTGATGGCACCCAAACCCGGGTCAGTGGTGCTCATCTGATCAAAACATTGGTCTGGTGTGATAATGAATGGGGCTTTGCTAACCGGATGCTCGACACGACGTTAGCGATGGCCGTTATTGGTTTCAGGTGAGACATCCCTGCGCAACATTGTTCGTGATGGAGCGTATGGCGTCTGCAAAACTTTAAGAATCATTGAGAGGATTCACCATGTCTGTAATTAAGATGACCGATCTGGATCTGGCTGGTAAACGCGTTTTTATCCGTGCCGATCTGAACGTACCAGTCAAAGACGGGAAAGTAACCAGCGACGCGCGTATCCGTGCTTCTCTGCCGACCATTGAGCTGGCGCTGAAACAGGGTGCTAAAGTGATGGTCACTTCTCACCTGGGTCGTCCGACCGAAGGCGAGTACAACGAAGAATTCTCTCTGCTGCCGGTTGTTAATTACCTGAAAGACAAACTGTCTAACCCGGTTCGCCTGGTTAAAGATTACCTGGATGGCGTTGAAGTTGCCGCCGGTGAACTGGTCGTTCTGGAAAACGTTCGCTTTAACAAAGGCGAGAAGAAAGACGACGAAGCGCTGTCCAAAAAATACGCGGCGCTGTGCGACGTGTTCGTTATGGACGCCTTCGGTACTGCACACCGTGCGCAGGCCTCTACCCACGGTATCGGTAAATTCGCCGATGTTGCATGTGCTGGCCCGCTGCTGGCCGCTGAACTGGACGCGCTGGGTAAAGCGCTGAAAGAGCCGGCTCGCCCGATGGTTGCCATCGTGGGTGGTTCTAAAGTTTCCACCAAACTGACCGTTCTGGATTCCCTGTCTAAAATCGCTGACCAGCTGATCGTCGGTGGCGGCATCGCCAACACCTTCGTTGCCGCTCAGGGCCACAACGTGGGTAAATCCCTGTACGAAGCTGACCTGGTTGACGAAGCGAAACGCCTGCTGACCACCTGCGATATCCCGGTTCCGACCGACGTTCGCGTGGCAACTGAGTTCTCCGAAACGGCGACCGCGACGCTGAAATCTGTTAACGACATCAAAGATGACGAGCAGATCCTGGACCTGGGCGATGTTTCTGCACAGAAACTGGCTGATATCCTGAAAAACGCTAAAACTATTCTGTGGAATGGTCCGGTTGGCGTATTCGAATTCCCGAACTTCCGTAAAGGGACTGAAATCGTGGCTAACGCCATCGCTGACAGCGAAGGTTTCTCCATCGCCGGCGGTGGTGACACCCTGGCAGCGATTGACCTGTTCGGCATTTCGGACAAAATTTCCTACATCTCCACTGGCGGCGGCGCATTCCTCGAATTCGTGGAAGGTAAAGTCCTGCCAGCAGTAGCTATGCTTGAAGAGCGCGCTAAGAAGTAAGTTTGATCAGGCGGGGAAATCCCGCCTGTTTTACAAATAAAATTCAATTTGTTGCTCTAAATAATTCGTGTTGCCGGAAGGTGGCGACAGCGCGAACGCCAGGTTCTTACGTAACCGGGGTAAGCGAGGTAAGCCAGAGGACTGCCGCACGAATGATGGCGAGCATAAACGGCCGAAGATACAGGACTACGTAACATGTCTAAAATTTTTGATTTCGTAAAACCTGGCGTGATCACTGGTGATGACGTTCAGAAAGTGTTCCAGGTAGCTAAAGAAAATAACTTTGCTCTGCCAGCGGTTAACTGTGTGGGTACTGACTCCATCAACGCCGTTCTGGAAGCTGCTGCAAAAGTTCGTTCTCCGGTTATCGTTCAGTTCTCCAACGGCGGCGCTGCGTTTATCGCGGGCAAAGGCGTGAAAACTGACGTTCCTCAGGGCGCAGCAATCCTGGGTGCTATCTCTGGCGCACATCACGTTCACCAGATGGCTGCACACTACGGCGTGCCGGTTATTCTGCACACCGACCACTGCGCGAAGAAACTGCTGCCGTGGATCGACGGCCTGCTGGACGCGGGTGAGAAACACTTCGCTGCTACCGGCAAACCGCTGTTCTCTTCTCACATGATCGACCTGTCTGAAGAGTCTCTGCACGAAAACATCGAAATCTGCTCTAAATATCTGGCGCGCATGGCCAAAATGGACATGACTCTGGAAATCGAACTGGGTTGCACCGGTGGCGAAGAAGACGGCGTGGACAACAGCCACATGGACGCTTCTGCCCTGTACACTCAGCCGGAAGACGTTGATTACGCGTACACTGAACTGAGCAAAATCAGCCCGCGTTTCACCATCGCCGCTTCCTTCGGTAACGTACACGGCGTGTACAAGCCGGGTAACGTCGTGCTGACTCCGACCATCCTGCGCGATTCTCAGGAATATGTTTCTAAGAAACACAACCTGCCGCACAACAGCCTGAACTTCGTCTTCCACGGCGGTTCCGGTTCTTCCGCTCAGGAAATCAAAGACTCCGTAAGCTACGGCGTTATCAAAATGAACATCGATACCGATACCCAATGGGCAACCTGGGACGGTATCCTGCAGTACTACAAAACCAACGAAGCTTACCTGCAGGGCCAGCTGGGCAACCCGAAAGGCGAAGACCAGCCGAACAAGAAATACTACGATCCGCGCGTATGGCTGCGTGCTGCACAGACGTCCATGGTGACTCGTCTGGAGCAGGCATTTAAAGAGCTGAACGCGATCGACGTTCTGTAAGAAAAATCTGTTTCTTGCGCGAAAGCCCGCTGAATAGCGGGCTTTTTTTATGGCTGAACAACACGATATTTCGCCGAGAATTGTGATCAACTTGGCAAAACATGTGCATATTGTTTAACCTTAGTTAACCTGTCGCTGTACAGGTTTGGTTTTTTATTCCCCCTACGGGTATTCATAAGGAAGATTAAATGGAAGAGTTGAACGTTGGCGATAGCCTACACAACGCCAGTTCCTGGCTGGTGCGCAATCAAGAATTACTGCTGAGCTATGCCGTCAATATCGTTGCCGCTATCGCGATTATCATCATCGGTATGATTGTGGCACGGGTCATCTCTAATACGGTGAACCGACTGATGCTGGCGCGTAAGATTGATGCGACCGTTGCCGATTTTCTGTCCGCCCTGGTGCGCTATGCCGTTGTCGCCTTCACCCTGATTGCGGCATTAGGTCGCGTAGGCGTGCAGACGGCATCGGTGATCGCCGTCCTCGGTGCCGCCGGTTTAGCCGTAGGTCTGGCGCTGCAAGGATCGCTGTCTAACCTGGCCGCTGGCGTACTGCTGGTGATGTTCCGCCCGTTCCGCGCAGGTGAGTATGTCGATCTCGGTGGCGTCGCCGGTACGGTACTGAGCGTGCAGATTTTCTCTACGACCATGCGTACGGCCGACGGTAAAATTGTGGTGGTTCCGAACGGTAAAATTATCGCGGGCAATATCATTAACTTTTCCCGTGAGCCGGCGCGACGCAACGAATTTATTATCGGCGTCTCCTACGATGCCGATATCGATAAGGTCAAGCAGCTGCTCACCCGTATTATCGAATCGGAAGATCGTATCCTCAAAGATCGCGAAATGACAGTACGTCTGCATGAACTGGGGGCGTCGTCGGTGAACTATGTGGTGCGTGTCTGGAGTCTGAGCAGCGATCTGCAAAGCGTATACTGGGATGTGCTGGAGCGTATTAAACGCGAGTTTGACGCCAACGGCATCAGCTTCCCGTACCCGCAGATGGATGTTCATATGGTTCGTCCGCAGGAGAAAGTGGAGTAAGACCGCCGCCGATCCGGAGGCCAGCGATGCTGGCCTTTATTGCCACTTCTGTATTAGCTACTCTTATTAATGATTAAAATTATCAATTTCCTCTAATGATTTTATCGCGCTATATTCCTCTGCATTAACGACCTACCGGAAAAAACACCATGTTATCGTATTACTTTCAGGGGCTTGCCCTGGGAGCGGCTATGATTTTGCCGCTTGGGCCGCAAAATGCGTTTGTGATGAATCAGGGGATTCGCCGACAGTATCATTTGATGATCGCGTTCCTGTGCGCGTTGAGCGATCTGTTGCTGATTTGCGCCGGTATTTTTGGCGGTAGCGCATTGCTGATGCAGTCGCCGTGGCTGCTGGCGCTGGTCACCTGGGGGGGCGTGGCCTTTCTGCTCTGGTACGGTTTCGGCGCCTTGAGAACGGCGCTGAGCAGCAATCTGGAACTGGCCAGTGCGGAAGTCATGAAGCAGGGGCGCTGGAAAATTATCGTCACCATGCTGGCGGTCACCTGGCTTAACCCGCATGTCTATCTCGACACTTTCGTCGTGCTGGGCAGCCTGGGAGGTCAGCTAGCCGTGGAGCCTAAGCGCTGGTTTGCCTTAGGCACCATTAGCGCATCATTCCTGTGGTTCTTTGGCCTGGCCCTGCTGGCGGCGTGGCTGGCACCACGCTTACGTACCGCGCGAGCGCAGCGGATGATTAACGTGCTGGTTGGCCTGGTGATGTGGTTTATTGCGCTGCAGCTGGCGAAAGACGGTTTCCAGCATGTCCAGGCTCTGTTTTACCAGGCTTAGTCCGATGGACTTTCTCCGCGGACGCGTTAAGCTTGCAGACATGCGTCCGTAGACGGGCGACCCAATGTAAGATGGAGAAACGACAGTGAAGTTAAAACTCATGGCCCTGGCGGCAGCAATTGGATTGAGTGCGATGGCAGTACAGGCAAATGAATTGCCGAATGGCCCGCATATTGTAACTTCGGGTACCGCCAGCGTAGCCGCTGTGCCGGATATCGCCACCCTGGCGATTGAAGTGAACGTTGCAGCGAAAGACGCCGCGTCGGCGAAAAAGCAGGCCGACGATCGCGTGGCGCAGTATCTCTCTTTCCTCGAAAAGAACGGCATCGCCAAAAAAGATATTAACTCAGCCAACCTGCGCACCCAGCCTGATTACGACTATCAGAATGGCAAAAGCATCCTGAAAGGCTACCGCGCGGTGCGCACCGTCGAAGTGACGTTGCGTCAGCTGGACAAGCTGAACGGTCTGCTGGATGGCGCGCTGAAAGCGGGTCTGAATGAAGTTCGTTCTGTTTCGCTGGGCGTTGCGCAACCGGATGCCTATAAAGACAAAGCGCGTAAAGCGGCCATTGATGACGCGGTGCATCAGGCGCAAGAGCTGGCGTCAGGTTTCCATAGCAAGCTGGGACCGGTTTATAGCGTTCGCTACCATGTTTCGAACTACCAGCCGAGCCCGATGGTACGCATGATGAAGGCTGCCGATGCGGCCCCGGTTTCGGCGCAGGAAACCTACGAGCAGGCGACCATTCAGTTTGACGATCAGGTCGATGTTGTTTTTGAACTGCAGCCTGCTCAGCCAGCCCCGGCCCCCGCTGCGCCGGCTAAGCAGCCTGATGCGGCACAGTAAGCCATAAAATAAAAAGCCACTTCATCTGAAGTGGCTTTTTTTATCGCCAGCGCTTAGTCCTGACGCAGCACCTTGTGGCCGTAATCGATCAGTGCGTCGGTGACCCGGCGCATCATCCGGCTTTCCGGCGCGAAGCGATGCCAGTAGAGCATCCGACGCTGAAACAGTCCCGGTGTGAGGTCGATAAGCTCGCCGCTGTTGAGCTCTTTTTCAATCTGCAGATGCGGGATCATGCAGCAGGTCGTGCCCTGGCGCGCCAGCTGTACAAAGGCTTCCGAAGAGTTAACGATATGGCACGGGACGCTGCCCGGCGGCAAATCGAAGTTCTGCTGTAAAAACGCCTGATGCATATCATCCAGATGATCGAACGCGACAACCGGCGCTTTCAGCAGCGCCGAGCGGGTTACGCCATTAGGGAAATAGCGTTGCGCAAACTCTTTCGAGGCGACGAACAGATAGTCCAGCGCCCCGAGTTGATCCACCAGGCAGCTCGGCAACGCCTGCGGCTGGATACTCACTGCACCGACCACTTCACCGCGGCGTAAGCGTTCCTGAGTACGCGTTTCATCTTCCACCTGCAGATTGAGGCGGATAGGGGAGTCGGAAAGGACGTTAGACAGCGCGGGCAGCAGCCAGGTGGCCAGACTGTCGGCGTTGACCGCCAGCGACAGCAGCAGCGGCGTCGATCCGGTCTGTTCATCGCCCAGCCACTCCTCTTCCAGCAGCTCAACCTGACGCAGCAGGGCCAGCAGTTTCTGTCCTTGTTCGGTCGGACGCGGCGGCACGGTACGGACCAGCAGCGGTTGGCCGAACATATTTTCCAGCTGTTTAATACGCTGAGAGACGGCGGACTGTGTAATGCAGAGCTTCTGCGCGGCGCGCTCAAACCCACGTTCTCTTATTACCGCATCCAGCGCCTGTAGTGTTCTGTAGTCCGGTCGTTTCATTATTCTGGCGTACCCCTATCACTTTTCATTAACTCGCACTATGACATAAATTCGTTTTTGATGAAGATGAAAAATGGTCTGTTCAGTTGTGTGACCCTGCCGCAGGGACAATTCCCCCCCCGGTGTTCTATAATGCGCCACAGGTATTCACATCTCGGACCATAATCATGACGCAAGATGAACTGAAAAAAGCAGTAGGCTGGGCGGCATTGCAGTATGTACAACCGGGCACCATTGTCGGTGTCGGTACGGGTTCCACGGCCGCGCATTTTATCGATGCGCTGGGCACCATGAAAGGGCAGATTGAAGGCGCTGTTTCCAGCTCTGATGCCTCCACCGAAAAACTGAAAAGCCTCGGCATTCCGGTTTTCGATCTGAACAGCGTGGACCGCCTGGGGATCTATGTTGATGGCGCCGACGAGATTAACGGCCATATGCAGATGATCAAAGGCGGTGGGGCGGCGTTAACACGTGAAAAGATTATCGCCTCGGTAGCAGACAAGTTTATCTGCATCGCCGATGCCTCCAAGCAGGTGGATATTCTGGGCAAATTCCCGCTGCCGGTTGAAGTCATTCCGATGGCGCGTAGCGCCGTCGCGCGCGAGCTGGTGAAGCTGGGCGGCCGTCCGGAGTATCGCCAGGGGGTGGTGACCGATAACGGTAACGTGATTCTTGACGTGTTCGGCCTGGAAATTCTTGATGCCATCGCGCTGGAAAACAAAATTAACGGTATTCCTGGCGTCGTCACCGTCGGCCTGTTTGCCAACCGCGGCGCGGATGTGGCACTGATTGGAACCGCCGATGGCGTAAAAACCATCGTAAAATAATATTATCGGGGGAGCGAATGGCTCCCTCGCAAATATTTTTTCTCCAGGCCAAATTTGGTGACTTCTGTCACATTTATGCGGTCAGCCTTAGTAACAATCTACCTTTTCTTTTCTTTCTGGTGTTTTGTCCTGCCATTTCCCTCTGTGTGATATTTCTTCAGGTCGTCGACGCAAACGTTCATATTGCCGCGATAGTTTTTTTTGATATGTTGCTGAGAAGAACTTTCGTTCGGCACGACATCAGATAAGACAAAACAGGACGGGGAAATGGCTAAGGTATCACTGGAAAAAGACAAAATTAAGTTTCTGCTGGTTGAAGGTGTGCATCAAAAAGCGGTGGAGAATCTTCGCGCGGCAGGTTACACCAACATCGAATTTCATAAAGGCGCGCTGGACAGCGAAGAGCTGAAAGCGTCGATCCGTGATGCCCATTTCATTGGCCTGCGTTCCCGTACTCATCTGACTGAAGAGATCTTCGCCGCTGCGGAAAAACTGGTGGCGGTCGGCTGTTTCTGTATCGGCACCAACCAGGTTGATTTAGACGCCGCAGCGAAACGCGGGATTCCCGTTTTCAACGCGCCATTCTCAAATACCCGTTCCGTTGCCGAGCTGGTCATTGGCGAACTGCTGCTGATGCTGCGCGGCGTACCGGAAGCCAACGCGAAAGCGCACCGCGGCGTGTGGAACAAGCTGGCGGTCGGCAGTTTTGAAGCGCGTGGTAAAAAACTGGGGATTATCGGCTACGGGCACATCGGCACGCAGCTGGGTATTCTGGCTGAATCTCTGGGGATGCACGTCTATTTCTATGATATCGAAAGCAAACTGCCGCTGGGCAATGCTACTCAGGTCCAGCACCTCTCTGACCTGCTGAATATGAGCGATGTGGTCAGTCTGCATGTGCCGGAAAACGCCTCCACCAAAAATATGATGGGCGTAGAAGAGCTGGCGCTGATGAAGCCAGGCGCGCTGCTGATCAACGCCTCGCGCGGTACGGTCGTGGATATCCCGGCGCTGTGCGATGCGCTGGCGCGTAAGCACCTGGCAGGGGCCGCGATTGACGTCTTCCCGACCGAACCAGCGACCAACAGCGATCCGTTCAGCTCACCGCTGTGTGAGTTTGACAACGTGATCCTGACGCCGCACATCGGCGGTTCCACTCAGGAAGCGCAGGAGAATATCGGTCTGGAAGTGGCCGGTAAGCTGGCGAAGTATTCCGATAACGGTTCGACCCTCTCTGCGGTGAACTTCCCGGAAGTGTCGCTGCCGCTGCACGGCGGTCGTCGTTTGCTGCACATCCACGAAAACCGCCCGGGCGTGCTGACCGCTATCAACCAGATCTTTGCCGCACAGAGCATCAACATTGCTGCACAGTATCTGCAAACCACGCCGCAGATGGGCTACGTGGTTATTGATATTGAGGCCGAAGAAGATGTGGCCCAGCAGGCGCTGCAGGCCATGAAGGCGATCCCGGGCACCATCCGCGCTCGTCTGCTGTTCTGATTGACGAAAGGATCCCTGCGGGGATCCCTTTAAATGATGAGCACATCGCTACAGAATACCGGTGTCTTCCTGCTGCTGCTGATCCTGGCATGGACGGGGTTGGGCACCCACGATAGCCTCACCTGGCTGATGGAAGTGACGCCGGTCATTATCATCGTTCCGCTGCTGCTTGTGACGCGTTCACGCTACCCGCTTACGCCGCTTCTCTACACGCTTATCTTCTTCCACGCCATTATTTTGATGGTCGGGGGGATGTATACGTATGCGAAAGTACCGATTGGATTTGATGTGCAGGCGTGGCTGAATTTAAGTCGTAACCCGTACGATAAGCTTGGCCACTTTTTCCAGGGGTTGGTTCCGGCGCTGGCGGCGCGGGAAATTCTACTGCGCGGCGGCTATGTGCGCGGGCGCAAGATGCTTTCGTTTCTGGTGTGCTGCATTGCGCTGGCGATCAGCGCCACCTACGAGCTTATCGAATGGTGGGCGGCACTGGCGATGGGGCAAGGGGCGGATGATTTTCTCGGCACCCAGGGCGATCCGTGGGACACGCAGTCGGATATGTTCTGCGCGCTGCTGGGGGCGCTGACGACGATCTTGTTACTGAGCGGATGGCATAACCGGCAACTGAAGAAGCTCGGGACGCCTTAGCTTACGGCCACTGCCACAGCGCCGAGGGAGTAATCACCGCGGGCAGCGGAATATCCCAGTGCTCGGTTGGCAGCGCGTCGACCTGCTGGCAATCGTGGGCATAGCCAACAGGCTGCAGGGAATAATCCTGCCAGTTCTGCAATGTTCTGTCGTAGAAGCCGCCTCCCATTCCCAGCCGCTGTCCGGCGACATCAAAGGCAACCAGCGGGACTATCAGTACATCGAGCTGGCTTAGCGGCAGGACGTCGCGTACATCGAGCTTCGGCTCGTCGATTTTAAGCCGGTTGGTCACCAGTTCACTGCGCGGGTGATAGTGCAAAAACAGCAGATTTCCCGGGCTGAACGGGTGGAGTACGGGCACATAAACCTGCTTGCCGGCCTGCCACAGCCGATCGATCAGCGGTCGGGTATCGAGTTCGCCATCAAATGACAGAAACAGAGCGACGGTTTGCGCCTGTGCGACGGGCGGGTATGCCATCACGCGATCGGCACCCTGTCGGGCGAACTGCGCCTGCTGTTCTGCCGTCAGCGCACGGCGTTGCTGGCGAATCTGTTGACGAATCCGCTGTCGGGTAGTTTGTGTGTCAGAAAGTTGAGTCATGACGGGTCGCCTGATTTAGCATGAGCACGGTAATACGTGGGTCAGTTGCATGTTGGCGTAGTGTAATACACAAGGTGATAAAAACCGAAAAGGAAGCCACGAGGGATGGAACTGAAAAGAAGGGAATCTCCGAGATGCCGCCGCAGGCTGTAACCCTTGAACCCTTGGTTCAAGGTGAATGCGTCGTCACAGTTTTAAGGCTTCTCGGACGGACCGAGCATGCTCACCAACCATGGAGCGCCACATTCTTGTGGTATGAAATATCGGCTCAGGGGACTGGCCCGCTTGCAAACATCTCAGAGAAATTTTGTTCTTGCGCTTACTCTAACACAGTTAATTGCAAAGTGTTATTCAAACTTCGGCCCGGTTCTTTCGCTTATGCGACCTTGCTCAAGCAACGCTTGTTCGATGGTCTGCTGAAGCATCCGAATACGCTGTTCCATGCTGGAGGCGTAATCGCGGGTTTTCGCTTTTTCCTGAGTCAACTCATAGCTGATGTTCAACGCGGCGATGAAGACCAGCTGCTCAGTATTTGTGACTCTAGTGCGTTCTTTTAAATCTTGCAACCGCTGATTCAGGTCATCAGCTGCCTGATTCAAGGCATCCCTTTGTTCAGGCGGGCAATTCACGCGGAGTGAACGGCCAAAAATTTGGAGATCGACGGGTTGTGCAGACATGCCACCTTCCTGCTGATTGACTGCGCGGCCTTCACGCCCGAATCCGGGACTGCAAAGGGGCGACACTATAGCTACCCTGGTGCGAAGGTACAAGCCCTATTCTGGTTCACCAGGGTCCAAAGTGGTAGCATACCATGAATATTCCTCCCAACGATGACGAATGCGCATGTCTATACAGAACGAAATGCCTGGTTACAACGCCGTAGACCAGTTACTGAACCAACAGGGCGTGGGCTTAACCCCGGCCGAAATGCACGGTTTGATCAGTGGGATCCTGTGCGGCGGCAATAAAGACAGCAGCTGGCAACCGCTGGTGCACGACCTGACTAACGAAGGCCTCGCATTTGGTCACGAGCTGGCCGAGTCTCTGCGCACCATACATTCCGTGACCAGCGACTCGCTGGAAGACGACGGTTTCTTGTTTCAGCTCTATTTACCGGAAGGTGACGCGGTAAGCGTGTTTGAACGCGCCGACGCGCTGGCCGGTTGGGTTAACCATTTCCTGCTCGGTCTGGGCGTCACGCAGCCTAAACTGGATAAAATCAAAGACGAAACCGGCGAAGCTATCGACGACCTGCGTAACATTGCGCAACTGGGGTACGACGAAGACGAAGATCAGGAAGAGCTGGAGATGTCGTTGGAAGAGATTATCGAGTACGTGCGCGTCGCTGCGCTGCTGTGCCACGAAACCTTTTCTCGCCAGCAGCCAACCGCACCGGAAGTTCGCAAGCCAACATTACACTAATGATAATTTGTTGAGGGGGCGTCATGACACAGCAGGAATTTCTTTCTCGTCGCCAGGCATTGCTGGCGCAGATGCAGCCAGGCAGCGCCGCGCTGATTTTCGCCGCACCGGAAGCGGTCCGCAGCGCAGATTCAGAATACCCCTACCGGCAGAACAGCGATTTTTGGTACTTCACGGGATTTAATGAGCCGGAAGCCCTGCTGGTGTTGATTAAAAGCGACGACACCCACAACCATAGCGTGCTGTTTAACCGCGTCCGCGATCTGACCGCAGAGATCTGGTTCGGCCGTCGTCTGGGGCAGGAGGCCGCGCCATCGAAGCTGGGCGTCGACCGCGCTCTGGCGTTCAGCGAAATTAACCAGCAGCTGTTCCAGCTGCTTAACGGCCTCGATGCGATCTATTTTGCCCAGGGCGAATATGCCTACGCTGACAAAATCGTCTTCAACGCGCTGGAAAAACTGCGTAAAGGCGGGCGCCAGAATCTGCAGGCGCCCGGCTCTGTGATTGACTGGCGGCCGATGGTGCATGAGATGCGCCTGTTTAAATCGCCGGAAGAGCTGGAGGTGATGCGCCGCGCTGGTGAAATTTCCGCGCTGGCTCATACCCGCGCAATGCAGAAATGCCGTCCGGGCATGTTCGAATACCAGCTGGAAGGGGAAATTCTGCATGAATTCAACCGCCACGGCGCCCGTTTCCCCTCCTATAACACCATCGTGGGCGGTGGGGAAAACGGCTGTATTCTCCATTACACGGAAAACGAATCCGAGCTGCGCGATGGCGATTTGGTGCTGATTGACGCCGGCTGTGAATACCGCGGCTATGCGGGCGATATCACCCGCACCTTCCCGGTAAACGGGAAATTCAGCCCGGCGCAGCGCGAGATTTACGATATTGTCCTCGCGTCGCTGGAAACCGCGCTGGAGCTTTACCGTCCTGGCACCTCCATTCAGCAGGTTAACCAGCAGGTGGTGCGCATTATGATCACCGGTCTGGTGCGCCTCGGCATCCTGAAAGGGGATGTTGACGAGCTGATGGAGAACAACGCCCACCGTCCATACTTTATGCATGGTCTGAGCCACTGGCTGGGACTCGATGTCCATGATGTTGGCCGCTACGATGTCGATCGCTCGCGTCTCCTTGAGCCGGGCATGGTATTGACCGTTGAACCGGGTCTCTATATTGCCGCCGACGCCGACGTGCCGCCACAGTATCGCGGCATCGGCGTGCGTATTGAAGACGATATCGTCATTACCGAAGACGGCAACGAAAATCTCACCGCCGGCGTGGTGAAAAAAGCCGACGATATTGAGGCGCTGATGGCGGCGGCGCGGCGGTCATGAGCATCCTGATCGTTGGCGGGGGGATGACCGGGGCAACCCTGGCGTTAGCAATCTCGCGCTTAACCCACGGCGCGCTGCCGGTACATCTGGTCGAGGCGGCGCAGCCGGATTCGTCGCAGCATCCGGGGTTTGATGCCCGCGCGATTGCGCTGGCGGCGGGGACCTGCCAGCAGCTGGCGCGTACCGGCATCTGGCAAGGCATTGCCGATTGCGCGACGCCGATTCAGCGTGTTCACGTCAGCGACCGCGGACATGCGGGATTCGTGACCCTTGATGCGCAGGATTACGGCCTGGCGGCGCTTGGCCAGGTGGTAGAATTGCACGATATCGGCCAGCGATTGTTTGCGCAACTGCGCGAAGCGCCGGGCATTACCTTACACTGCCCGGCGAAAGTCGAAGACGTCACCCGGTGGCAGGAGGGAGTCAGCATCACCCTGGATAGCGGCGAGACGATCGAAGGCCGGCTGCTGGTTGCCGCCGATGGTTCGCGCTCCACGCTGGGCGCCCGCTGCGGCATGAGCTGGCAGCAGCAGCCTTACGAGCAGCTGGCGATTATTGCCAACGTCAGCACGGCGTTGCCCCATGAAGGGCGTGCCTTTGAACGCTTCACCGAACATGGTCCGCTGGCCATGCTGCCGATGTCACACGGACGCTGTTCGTTGGTATGGTGTCACCCGCAGTCGCGGCGCGATGAGGTCCTGGGTTGGTCCGATGCGCAATTTTGCGAGCAGCTGCAGCAGGCATTTGGCTGGCGGCTGGGGCGCATCACGCATGCCGGGAAGCGCAGCGTTTATCCCTTGACGTTGACCACCGCTATGCGCCCGGTTTCCCATCGCCTGGCGCTGGTCGGTAATGCGGCGCAGACGCTGCATCCCATCGCCGGGCAGGGCTTTAATCTCGGTCTGCGGGATGTGATGAGCCTGGCGGAAACGCTGGCGCAGGCCTGCGCTAACGGGCAGGACCCCGGCGATTACTCACTTCTTTGTCACTATCAGGCGCGGCGAGCGGATGATAAGGCCGCGACTATCGGCGTGACCGATGGGCTGGTGCATCTGTTTGCTAATCGTTGGGCGCCGCTGGTGGCGGGGCGTAACGTGGGTCTGATGGCGATGGAATTATTTACCCCGGCGCGTGACGCGCTGGCGCAGCGTACCCTTGGTTGGGTTCCTCGTTAAGGAGTTGAACGTGCAAAGTGTTGATGTTGCCATTGTTGGCGGTGGCATGGTGGGCCTGGCGGTAGCCTGCGGTTTGCAGGGGAGCGGGCTGCGGGTTGCGGTGCTGGAACAAGCCGAGCCGCAACCGTTAAACGCCGATGCGCCGCCGGCGCTGCGGGTATCAGCCATTAACGCCGCCAGCGAAAAACTGCTGACCCGGCTGGATGTCTGGCCGGAGATTATCGCCCGGCGCGCCAGCTGTTATCACGGTATGGAAGTGTGGGATAAGGACAGCTTTGGCCACATCAGCTTTGATGACCAGAGTATGGGCTTCAGCCACCTTGGTCATATTATTGAAAATGCGATCGTTCATCATGCGCTGTGGCAAAAGGCGCAGCGTTGCGCCGACGTCACGCTGCTGGCCCCGGCTCAGCTGCAGCAGGTGGCGTGGGGAGAAAACGAAGCATTTCTCAGCTTGCAGGATGGCAAGATGCTGACCGCCAGGCTGGTGGTCGGCGCCGACGGAGCAAACTCCTGGTTGCGCAACAAAGCGGATATACCGCTGACGTTCTGGGACTACCGCCATCATGCGCTGGTTGCCACTATCCGAACCGAAGAACCGCATCAGGCGATTGCCCGTCAGGCGTTTCACGGCGATGGCATTCTGGCGTTTCTGCCGCTGAACGATCCGCATCTGTGTTCGATCGTCTGGTCGCTGTCGCCGCAGGAAGCACAGCGGATGCAGCTGGCCGACGAGGCGGTGTTTAATCAGGCGCTGAATATTGCCTTCGATAACCGGCTTGGCCTGTGCCAGCTTGCAAGCGAGCGTCAGACTTTCCCGTTGACCGGTCGCTACGCGCGCCAGTTCGCCGCGCATCGTCTGGCGCTGGTTGGCGATGCCGCGCACACTATCCACCCGCTGGCCGGCCAGGGGGTAAATCTGGGCTTTATGGATGCAGCGGAACTGATCGATGAACTCCGTCGTCTGCATGCGCAGGGCAAGGATATTGGTCAGTACCTGTATCTACGTCGCTATGAACGTAGCCGTAAGCACAGCGCCGCGCTGATGCTGGCGGGGATGCAGGGCTTCCGCGAAATGTTCTCTGGCAGCCACCCGGCGAAGAAACTGCTGCGCGATATTGGCCTCAAACTGGCGGATACGCTACCGGGCGTCAAACCGCAGTTGATTCGCCAGGCCATGGGCTTAAACGATCTTCCTGCCTGGTTACGTTAAGCGCGTCACACTTCTCTCTCCCGGCCCCGGCGCCGGGTTTTCTCCTCTCATTTGAAATAATCTAATCTCACCCATTTTTTCGCATTAGTTTTATTAATGCCTCTCTTTTTTTGCAACAGAAAACAGGCCTCTTTTTTCGCATAAAATACCATCATGCTCGGTAATATCAGGCCATGATGTTAATTTTATGTGGCATAAATCGCTTTTTTCCAGTCAATAACTCTGTAGTCTTTTTGGCGACTTTTAGTCATAAGCTAATGTGATGTCCTGATTTAGCTTATGGTTTAGCGCCGGGTTCGGTGGTAAGTTCAGGCAAAAGAGAACGTTTGCGTCGGTGCCCGGACATGGCGCCGACGGCGGATTTCGTGGTGCGAAATCGCCCCAATGACATCGCCCAACCCAGTAGCGGGTTCCGTTTTATTCGATGAGGAAAAGATGGCTCAACAGACTCCGTTGTATGAACAACACACGCTGTGCGGCGCTCGCATGGTGGACTTCCATGGCTGGATGATGCCGCTACATTACGGTTCCCAGATTGATGAGCACCACGCGGTGCGGGGCGACGCCGGTATGTTCGATGTCTCGCACATGACCATCGTCGACTTCCACGGCAGCCGCATCCGGGAGTTTCTGCGCTATCTGCTGGCTAACGATGTCGCGAAGCTGACGGTACCCGGCAAAGCGCTGTATACCGGTATGCTTACCGCATCAGCCGGCGTCATCGATGACCTGATTGTCTATTTCCTTACCGAAGATTATTTCCGCCTCGTTGTTAACTCCGCCACCCGTGAAAAAGACCTCGCCTGGATTACTCAACAGGCTGAACCCTATGGTCTTGAAATGACCGTCCGTGACGATCTTTCGCTGATTGCCGTACAGGGGCCACAGGCGAAAGCGAAAGCGGCAACCCTGTTCACCGACGCACAGCGTCAGGCCGTAGAAGGGATGAAACCGTTCTTTGGCGTGCAGGCCGGCGATCTGTTTATTGCGACCACCGGTTATACCGGTGAAGCCGGGTACGAAATCGCCATGCCGAATGAGCAGGCTGCTGATTTCTGGCGTGGCCTGCTGGATGCAGGCGTGAAGCCGTGCGGTCTGGGCGCTCGCGATACCTTGCGTCTGGAAGCGGGGATGAACCTGTATGGCCAGGAGATGGATGAAAGCATCTCTCCGCTGGCTGCAAATATGGGCTGGACCATTGCCTGGGAACCGGCAGATCGCGCGTTCATCGGCCGCGAAGCGCTGGAGCTGCAGCGTGAAAAAGGTACCGAGCAGCTGGTGGGTCTGGTGATGACCGAGAAAGGCGTCCTGCGCGGCGGTTTGCCGGTGCGCTTTAGCGATGCAGACGGTAATCAGAAAGAAGGTATTATCACCAGCGGCACCTTCTCCCCGACGCTGGGCTACAGTATCGCGCTGGCGCGCGTACCGGCCGGTATCGGCGAGACGGCCATTGTGCAGATTCGCAACCGCGAAATGCCGGTAAAAGTGACTAAACCTGTTTTTGTACGCAACGGCAAAGCCGTGGTGTGATTCCCCCTTTTTGGAGATTAATTGATGAGCAACGTACCAGCAGAACTGAAATACAGTAAAGAACACGAATGGCTGCGCAAAGAAGCTGACGGCACCTACACCGTCGGGATCACCGAACATGCCCAGGAACTGCTTGGCGATATGGTTTTCGTCGATCTGCCGGACGTTGGCGCAACCGTTGAAGCGGGTGACGACTGCGCGGTTGCCGAGTCGGTGAAAGCTGCTTCGGATATTTATGCCCCGATTAGCGGCGAGATTGTGGCGGTGAACGAAGAGCTCAACGACTCTCCGGAGCTGGTGAACAGCGACCCGTATGCGGACGGCTGGATATTTAAAATTAAGGCCAGCGATGAAGCGCAGGTTGCGGCTCTGCTTGACGCGGACGCCTATGCGGCGCTGCTGGAAAACGAGTAAATATCTTGCCCCTTCACGCTGCGGGCATCTGCTGCCGGCAGCGTGAATGATTTTTGCCTGTTCAGGTAAGTAAAGACACATACGATTCACTGCACGTTTCAGGAACCATCGCTCATGACTCAGACTTTAGGTCAGCTTGAAAACCGCGGCGCCTTTATTGAACGTCACATCGGTCCGGATGCTCAGCAACAGCAGGAGATGCTGAACACCGTCGGCGCCGATTCGCTTAACGCCCTGATTGGCCAGATTGTGCCGCAGGATATTCAGCTGGCGACACCCCCGCAGGTGGGTGACGCGACTACCGAATTCGCCGCGCTGGCGGAACTGAAGGCGATCGCCGGTCGCAACAAGCGCTTCAAGTCTTACATCGGCATGGGTTACACCGCCGTGCAGCTGCCGCCGGTTATTCAGCGCAATATGCTGGAAAATCCGGGTTGGTATACCGCTTACACCCCTTACCAGCCGGAAGTTTCCCAGGGCCGCCTGGAATCACTGCTGAATTTCCAGCAGGTGACCCTCGATCTGACCGGGCTGGATATCGCCTCCGCGTCACTGCTGGATGAGGCGACCGCCGGCGCTGAAGCGATGGCGATGGCCAAACGCGTCAGCAAACTGAAGAATGCGAACCGCTTCTTCGTTGCCGCCGATGTACATCCGCAGACCCTTGATGTGGTGCGCACCCGCGCCGCAACCTTTGGCTTTGACGTCATCGTTGATGAGGCGGAAAAAGCGCTCGACCATCAGGACGTTTTCGGCGTGCTGCTGCAGCAGGTGGGTACCACCGGCGAAATTCATGACTACAGCAAGCTGATCGCCGATCTGAAAGCACGCAAAGTCGTGGTCAGCGTCGCCGCGGACTTCATGACGCTGGTTCTGTTGACCGCACCGGGCAAACAGGGGGCTGATATCGTCTTCGGCTCCGCCCAGCGTTTTGGCGTGCCGATGGGCTACGGCGGTCCGCATGCGGCCTTCTTTGCCGCAAAAGATGAATTTAAACGCTCGATGCCGGGCCGTATTATCGGCGTATCAAAAGATGCCGCCGGTAACACCGCGCTGCGTATGGCGATGCAGACCCGCGAACAGCATATCCGTCGCGAGAAAGCGAACTCCAATATTTGTACTTCCCAGGTACTGCTGGCAAATATCGCCAGCCTGTACGCGGTGTTCCACGGGCCAGAGGGCCTGAAGCGCATCGCCAGCCGCATCCACCGACTGACCGATATTCTGGCCGACGGGCTGCAGAAAAAAGGGCTCAAGCTGCGCCACGCTCACTACTTCGACACCCTGTGTGTGGACGTGGTCGACAAAGCGGCGGTGCTGGCACGCGCCGAAGCGCTGGAAATTAACCTGCGCAGCGACATCCATAACGCCGTTGGCATCACTCTTGACGAAGCGACAACCCGCGAAGATGTGCTGAACCTGTTCCGCGCTATTATTGGCGACGACCACGGCCTGGATATCGATGCCCTGGATAAAGACGTGGCCCTCGACAGCCGCTCGATCCCGGAAAGCATGCTGCGTAACGATGCGATCCTGACGCACCCGGTGTTCAATCGCTACCACAGCGAAACCGAGATGATGCGCTACATGCACTCGCTGGAGCGTAAAGATCTGGCGCTGAATCAGGCGATGATCCCGCTGGGATCCTGCACCATGAAGCTCAACGCCGCGGCGGAAATGATCCCGATCACCTGGCCTGAGTTTGCCGAGCTGCACCCGTTCTGCCCGGCAGAGCAGGCGGAAGGTTATCATCAGATGATCGCCCAGCTCTCCGACTGGCTGGTAAAACTGACCGGTTACGACGCCGTCTGCATGCAGCCAAACTCCGGCGCACAGGGCGAGTACGCGGGCCTGCTGGCTATTCGCCATTACCACGAAAGCCGCAATGAAGGCCATCGTGATATCTGCCTGATCCCAAGTTCTGCGCACGGCACCAACCCGGCGTCGGCACAGATGGCCGGCATGCAGGTGGTGGTCGTGGCCTGTGATAAAAACGGCAACATCGATCTCGCGGATCTGCGTCTCAAGGCGGAGCAGGCGGGTGAGAACCTCTCCTGCATCATGGTGACCTACCCGTCAACGCACGGCGTGTATGAAGAGACGATCCGCGAAGTGTGCGAAATCGTGCATCAGTTCGGCGGTCAGGTTTACCTCGACGGCGCTAACATGAACGCCCAGGTTGGTATTACTTCTCCGGGCTTTATCGGCGCGGACGTCTCGCACCTTAACCTGCACAAAACCTTCTGCATCCCGCACGGCGGCGGCGGTCCGGGTATGGGGCCGATCGGCGTCAAAGCGCATCTGGCGCCGTTTGTTCCGGGCCATAGCGTGGTACAGATCGAAGGGATGTTGACCCGTCAGGGCGCGGTTTCTGCCGCACCGTTCGGCAGCGCTTCCATTCTGCCAATCAGCTGGATGTATATCCGCATGATGGGCGCCGAAGGGCTGAAACAGGCGAGCCAGGTGGCCATCCTCAATGCCAACTACATCGCTACTCGTCTGAAAGAGGCGTTCCCGGTGCTTTACACCGGTCGCGACGGTCGCGTGGCGCACGAATGTATTCTGGATATTCGTCCTCTGAAAGAAGAGACCGGCATCAGCGAGCTGGATATTGCCAAGCGTCTGATCGACTTCGGCTTCCACGCACCGACGATGTCCTTCCCGGTGGCCGGTACGCTGATGGTTGAGCCGACGGAATCAGAAAGCAAAGTCGAGCTGGACCGCTTCATCGACGCGATGCTGGCGATTCGTGGGGAAATCGACCGCGTGAAAGCGGGCGAGTGGCCGCTGGAAGATAACCCGCTGGTGAACGCCCCGCATACCCAGGGAGAGCTGGTGGCGGAATGGCATCATCCGTATACCCGTGAGCTGGCGGTATTCCCGGCCGGTCTGGCGAATAAATACTGGCCGACGGTGAAGCGTCTGGACGATGTCTACGGTGACCGTAATCTGTTCTGCTCCTGCGTACCGATGAGCGAATACCAGTAATTCACTGACTGGACTATCTTTTAAAGGCGCTTCGGCGCCTTTATTTTTTGGGGGAGAGGATGGCGATAGCACTGATTACCGGCGCCAGCCGCGGAATAGGTAAGGCGACGGCGCTGCTGCTGGCACAGGAAGGGTATACCGTGGTGGTTAACTATCATCACAACATTAGCGCGGCGATGGCGGTGGTCAACGAGATTGTCGTCCTCGGCGGCAAAGCCGTTGCGCTGGGGGCCGATATCAGCGACGAGGCGCAGGTCATGGCGATGTTTGATGGGATCGACCGTCTTGAGGAGCCGCTGACCGCGCTGGTTAACAACGCCGGTATCCTGTTTGCGCAAAGCACCGTGGAAAACCTGACCGCCGGGCGGATTAATCAGGTGCTGAGTACTAATGTCACCGGCTATTTCCTCTGTTGCCGGGAGGCGGTGAAGCGGATGTCATATCGGCACGGCGGGAAAGGCGGGGCGATCGTCAATGTTTCATCGGCGGCATCGCGTCTGGGGGCGCCGGGTGAATATGTGGATTATGCCGCCTCGAAAGGGGCCGTGGATACGCTGACCACCGGACTGTCGCTGGAAGTGGCGGCGCAGGGGATTCGCGTTAACGGCGTGCGTCCCGGCTTTATCTATACTGAGATGCACGCCTCCGGCGGCGAGCCTGGGCGCGTGGATCGGGTAAAAGCGGGGCTGCCGATGCAACGTGGCGGGCAGCCGGAGGAGGTCGCACAGGCCATCGCCTGGCTACTGAGCGAGAAAGCCTCCTATGTGACCGGAAGCTTTCTCGAACTGGCCGGTGGGAAATAGTCCGCTGCCGGAGAGTCCCGGGCGGCGACGTGCGCCCTTCCCGGTCAGCCGTTTTGCGAGCTGATGTTATGACGCCAGCCACAGCCGCAGGCGCATTCCCCAACCGCTGGTCCAGCCGGTGGTGATCGACTTAACCTCGCCGCGAGAGATGACGATAAGCGTTGGCGTGACCTGAACGCCCCACTGGCGAGAAAGTCCGCCGTCGGGGTCGTTAACCGTGGGCAGCGCCATTTTCTTATGCGCCAGCCAGTTGGACAGCATGGCATCATCCCCGGAACGGAGCGCGACGGTCATGACATTGCCGCCGTTGCTCGCCAGCGCCGCTACGGATGGCGTCGTGTAACGGCACACTCCGCACCAGGTCGCCCAGACGTAGATCAGCAGCGGGCGCTGCTGGCTCATGGCGTGCAGATCGACCACGTTACCCTCCAGCGTCTGCAGCGGTGTAGTCGTCAGATTCGGCGGCAGCGCAGGCCGACGCAGATAATCCATCCCCACGATGAGCGCGCCGGCCAGCAGCAGCAGGAGCATCAGCTCGCGCAGCCAGCGGCGTAATTTACTGACCATCGGCTTTTGCCAGCTGTTCTTTCACCAGCCCCTCCAGCTCCTGATAAGGAATCGCGCCGGCGACCATTTGATCGCCGATAATCGTCGCCGGGGTGCCCTGAATATTCAGCACCTGAGACAAAATCAGGTTCATCTTCAGCGAGTCCATTGTTTTATCATCGGTTTTCACCCCATCGGTCGCGGTTTTTTGCTGCGCGGCGAGAATACTCGCATTGTCGTGGTAGCCCTTTTTGGCCATCAGCCGCTGATGCAGCGCCCAGAATTTATCCGGCTGCTGGCGCCATGTGGAGAGCGCGGCTTTGGCGGCGTTAACCGAACTTTGCCCCTTAAACGGCAGCAGTTTTACAATCAGCAGGACATCAGGGTTATCGTGAACGATCTTCTCCAGCATCGGATCGAACTGCTTACAATACGGGCAGTTGTAATCGGTAAACGAGACGATAGTCAGGCGCGGCGCTCTGGCGCCCAGCCGCGGGCTGTCGGGATCGTTAAACAGCAGCTTTGCCAGCTGGTCGTTGGCGGAGGCATCCGCGGGTTCTGCCGGGGCGGCAAGGCTGAAGGTTGAAACGCACAGCAGAAGGAGTGCAGCGATGATTCTCATGATTATTGACCTTTTGCATCGGACAGAGTGGCGAGGAGTTCGTCGCGGCTGAGCAGCGGAGACAGCACGCGGCCCTGGGCTAATCCCGGTCCGTAAATTTGATTGAAGGGAACGGCGGCGCTGCCGCGAGTGGTCAGAAAGCGGCCGATCGCCGCCGACGGGCGACTCCAGTCGCCGCGCAGGGCCACCACGTCTGGTTCAGAGAGGGCGTTCTGAACGTCATCGCGCAACAATACGTTGTATTTATTGGCTTTGCAGGTGACGCACCAGTCGGCGGTGACGTCAATAAACAGTCGCTTATTGCTTGCCAGCGCATCGCTAATCGCCTGTTCGCTGAGCGGCTGCCAGTTCACGCGGTCGCGTCGCGATGTCTGGCCGTCAGGCGGTGACAGAAAAGCGACGACCCCGGTGACAGCTAACGTCAGCACGCCAGCCTTCAGCGTCGTGCGCCAGCGATAGCGCCAGAGCGTCGCCAGCAGCAGCGCGAGGGCCAGCAGAGCCGTCAGGGCGATAACCGGCATCCGACCGATATGCGCCGTCAGCAGGCTGAGCAGCCATACGGATGATCCCAGCATCATCAATCCGAGTATCACGCGCAGGACGTTCATCCAGCGTCCGGGGCGCGGCAGATGCCGGGCGAGACCTGGCCAGGCGGCAACCAGCAGCCACGGCAGACTCATGCCGACCCCCATGGCGAGGAAAATGCCCCACAGCAGCGGCAGCGGCGCGACCAGCGCGACCGAGACAGCGGTACCGAGAAACGGCGCCGTGCACGGCGTGGCCAGTAGCGTTGCGAAAGCGCCCTGGCAGAAATGGCCCATCAGACCCTTGCCGCCGCGGGTCGCCAGAAATGTACTGGTGCCGGAGGAGAGGCGAATCTCAAACAGCCCCAGCAGGCTGGCGCTGAACAGCACCATCACCAGCGCCATCGCGCCGATAAACCATGGGTTCTGAAACTGAATGCCCCAGCCCAGCGCCTGATTCCCCAGGCGAAGCAGAGTCATCATCAACGCCAGCGCCAGAAAGGACGCGACGATGCCGCAAACCGAGGCCAGAAACTGCCGGCGTACGGTTGCGCGCTCGCGCGTCCCGGTCTGCACCAGCGAACCGAGTTTCATGGCCAGTACCGGCAGGACGCAGGGCATAACATTCAGAATCAGCCCGCCGGCAAGGGCCATCAGCAAGACCCACCATAAAGCCGGCGCCTGCGCCGGGAGGCCTTCGCTAACGATCGACGTGCTCTCCTGCGCCAGACCGCTGTCGGCAAGGACCAGCGACAGACGTTTGCCGCTGAGGTCAGGTGCCGCCTCACCCCAGCTGTCGGTGACTGGGATCTGCGCGACCAGCGTCTCGCCGTTCAGTGAGAAGGTGGGTTTGCCGAAATCGACATTCTCCATGCTGTCGATAAACAGCGACGGCTGCCGCCAGCCGGCTTCGCGAACGGCGGTAACCGTGAGCTTTCCGCCGCCATAGGCCGAGGTCAGCCGGGACGTCAGGCCGTCCGGGCGCGGGAGCGTGCCCAGTGCGCGGGTAAAATCATAGCCAAAGCCATCTCCCGCAGCGGTGGTCATATCCAGCGCAAAGGGATAGTCGGTCAGAATGCAGACATTGCTACAGGTGGAAAGTGTCAGCACGCCGCTTAAGATCTGCGGCACCGGTCCGTGGATTTCCAGCGGAAAGCTGACGTTACCGTGGTAGCCCTGGGTGGTGATTCCCGCGACGTCAAATCGCTGCGGCGTTGGCCAGTGCCAGGTGACATCCAGCGGCGTTTTCCAGGCGATAGCGGGCGCAATGCCGCCTTCCCCCGGGGAGCGCCAGTAGGTTTTCCAGCCTTTTTCCAGCGCCACATCAAGCAGCAGGCGCGTTGTGCCGCTATCGTCGTTTTGTGCGCGCAGCCGGACGCTGGCGTGTTGATTCTCAGCGGCGCGTAGCCAGCCGCTGTCGGCGGCCTGGCTGACGGGCAGCCATAGCCAAAGCAGGCAGACCAGCAGTCGCCTGAATACCATAAGCATAAATTTTCTCCGTAAATGATTGATTAACCTGAACTGTCAGGGAAATCCTCATTCACGGAAGACGCACAATCGCAAATGCACCCGTAGCCGGGGAGGGGAAATAACGCGGGGAGGCCAGAGGCGGACAATGCGCGGCGGTATTGCCGCCAGCAGCGTGAGCAGTAGCGCGACGGCAAACAGCGCGCCTTCAAACAGCACCGGCGGGGCGGCGAGCAGTGATTTCGCACTCAGCTCGCAGGGAGTTACCGGCGCTTCGGCCGTATCCTCACCCTGCTGGATCGATTGCGTCACGGCGGTAGCATTCATGACCAGCGCGTGCAGCCCGGCCATACGCTGCGCGGTGCATACCAGCACCACCAGACAGGCAAGGGCTACAAGAAGAATGGCTTTTCGCTGTCGCTTAATCATTTTCGCCTCTGTGATTCACGAGGCTTATCTTATCGGGCGAACGCGTTTTAGCAATGTTAAAGCTGTAAAGAAGTGTCTGTAAGACCGGCAAGCGCCCTCTCCTCTGGCGAGGCGAGGGCGCGACTGAGAGGGAATCAGAGATTTTCGCCGTTGCTGGCAATGACCTCTTTATACCAGTTGAAACTTTTCTTACGCGAGCGGGACATGTCGCCGGTGCCATCGTCATGTTTGTTCACGTAGATAAAGCCGTAGCGTTTGCTGTACTGGCCGGTGGTAAAGGAGACGCAGTCGATACAGCCCCACGGGGTATAGCCCATCAGTTCGACGCCATCGTAAGTCACCGCTTTGATCATCTCTTCCACATGCGCACGCAGGTAGTCGATACGGTAGTCGTCGTTGATGCTGCCGTCTTCTTCAACTTTGTCGTAGGCGCCGAAGCCGTTTTCAACGATAAACAGCGGTTTCTGATAGCGTTCGTACAGTTCGCACAGCGAGTAGCGCAGGCCCACCGGGTCAATCTGCCAGCCCCAGTCGGAGGCTTTGACATGCGGGTTCGGCACGCTGCCTTCGAAGCCGGAGATGGCATCGCCGCTGCCGCCTTCCGCTTTGACCGCGTTGGTCATGTAGTAGCTGAAACCGAGGTAATCGCAGGTGCCTTCACGCAGGATCTGTTCATCGCCCGCTTCCATCACGATGTTAAAACCGCGGCGCTCCCACTCGTTGAGAACATAGGTCGGGTAGTAGCCGCGCAGCTGCACGTCGGTAAAGACGTAGCGTTCACGCATCGACTCCTGGGCGAACATCACGTCTTCCGGCTTACAGGAGAACGGATAGAGCGCCACCATTGCCAGCATGCAACCAACCTGCATCTGCGGATTGATGCGTCGCGCCGCTTTCACCGCCAGCGCGCTGGCAACGAACTGGTGATGCAGCACCTGGTACATGGTCTCTTCCGGGTTTTCGTAGTCGGTATAGACCACGCCGGAACAGCAGTAGCCGAACAGCGGGGCGCGCCAGTTGCGCTGGTTATTGATCTCGTTGAAGGTCATCCAGTATTTTACTTTGTGCTTATAGCGCTCGAAGACCACTTCGGCGAAGCGCACAAAGAAATCCACCACTTTGCGGTTGGTCCAGCCACCGTACTGCTGCACCAGATGCAGCGGCATTTCGAAGTGGGAGAGGGTGATCACCGGCTCGATGTTGTACTTCAACAGCTCATCGAACATGTCGTCATAGAACTTCAGCCCCTCTTCGTTCGGCTGAGTTTCGTCGCCGAGCGGGAAGATGCGGGTCCAGGCGATGGAGGTGCGGAAACATTTGAAGCCCATCTCGGCGAACAGCTTGATGTCTTCTTTGTAGCGGCCGTGGAAATCAATGGCTTCGTGGTTCGGGTAATATTTACCCGGCTCTACCTGGTGGGTAATCTCGCGCGGTACGCCGTGGGCGCCGCCGGTCAGCACGTCGCAAATACTCGGGCCTTTGCCGTCTTTATTCCAGCCGCCTTCCACCTGGTGCGCCGCGACCGCACCGCCCCATAAAAAGTCTTTCGGTAAGGTGATTTTTTTCATCTTTGCTCGTCTCATCAAATAGCATCTGTTTACGAGTCTAACAAAGGGAATATAAATGTCACGATATAACAATTTCCCTCAGCTGGAATATGTTACATCGAAAAAACAGGGTGTTATTTTCAGGCGAGTTTACGTGCTAATTTACGCCCCAGGGACTCCAGAATATAAATAACCGGAATTTGGGTGGTAATATCATACACGCCGCCGATGCGCGTTTGCGGGACGTGCCAGGAGAGGTTGAAGTCTGCCAGCTTCGCCAGTCGGGAGTGTTCATGGCTGGTCACCGACATTACTTTGCAGTTGTGCAGGCTGAACTGGCTGGCGAAGCGGAGAATCTCTTCGGTCTCCCCGGAAACGGAAAGAACGATCGCCAGCGCGTTACGCGCCATGTCGTTGGTGACCGGGAAATAAGGATCGTCGATATGATTGCTGAATTTCCCGACGTTGGAGAAAAAGCGTGCGCCATATTTTGCCAACGCGCCGGAGGTACCGGCGCCAACAAATATAATACGTTCTGACGCGAGAATAATATCGACGGCACGATCGAGTAAATTATCAAATTCGTCATTGTTGACGCTTTTAAAAAAACTCATTATTTCACTGGCACCGATATTTGCCTGTTGTGGCTGGTTCTGCTCGAGATATAATTTAAAGCGGACGCGAAACTCCGAGTAGCCTTCGCACTGCAGTTTGCGACAAAAGCGCAGGACGGTGGTCGTGGAGACCCCGGCGGCTTCTGCCAGCTCGCGGATGGTCATATACATCACTTTGTCACGATTCTTAATGACGTAGTGGTAGACCATCATCTCAAGATTATTGAGACTGGCGATCGCGGCGTGGGAGAACATACTCACAGTAATAACTCACAATTCATAATGACCAGGATGGAATTATATCATGCAGCCGAATGACATAACCTTTTTTCAGCGCTTTCAGGACGACATCCTCGCCGGGCGCAAAACCATCACCATTCGTAATGCCGCCGAGTCGCATTTTAAAACCGGCGACGTGCTGCGCGTTGGCCGCTATGAAGATGACGGCTATTTTTGCACGATAAGCGTGGTGGCGACGTCCACGGTAACGCTCGATACGCTCACGGAACGTCACGCCGAACAGGAGAATATGACCCTCGCGCAGCTGCGTCAGGTCATTGCGGAGATCTATCCAGGCGAAGACCAGTTTTATGTTATTGAATTCAAAAGGCTTTGATAAAACAGCGAACGACTGTTAGTTGAAATTTTAATGTAACATTATGATTTTATAGTATTTACAAATATTAATCTTTTTATTTTAGCTAACAGGTGTTCACTGGAATCATTCTCAGTTACCCTAGGTGAGCATTGAAAGCGTTCTTGTTTTCGGAGTCAAATATGGTTCGCAAACCATTAATCACACAGGGTTATTCTTTGGCAGAGGAAGTCGCCAACAGCATCAGTCACGGTATCGGGCTGGTATTTGGCATCGTTGGCCTCGTCCTCCTGCTGGTGCAGGCGGTCGACAGCAACGCCAGCGCAACGGCGATTACCAGCTATAGCCTGTACGGCGGCAGCATGATTATGCTGTTCCTCGCCTCTACCCTCTATCATGCTATTCCCCATCAGCGAGCCAAGCTGTGGCTGAAAAAATTCGATCACTGCGCCATCTATCTGCTGATAGCGGGAACCTATACGCCTTTTCTACTGGTAGGGCTCAATTCACCGCTTGCGCGCGGCCTGATGGTGGTCATCTGGAGCCTGGCGCTGCTGGGGATCTTGTTTAAGCTCACCATTGCGCACCGCTTTAAGGTCCTCTCACTGGTGACCTATCTGACGATGGGCTGGCTGTCGCTGATCGTGGTTTATCAGCTGGCGATCAAACTGGCGGCTGGGGGGGTAACGCTGCTGGCGGTCGGGGGCGTGGTGTATTCGCTGGGGGTTATCTTCTACGTCTGCAAGCGCATTCCTTATAACCATGCAATCTGGCACGGTTTTGTGCTGGGCGGCAGCGTATGTCACTTCCTGGCCATTTATTTGTACGTCGGTCAGGTATAAATAAGAGGCCGCATCGGCGGGGAATTTCCCGGCGGTGCGGCGCTTGCCGAAACGACAGCACCGCACAGTCCGGGATGTTGCCGCCTGAAGAGCCTGGCAGCGTTAAGGCGATCTTCGCGCTTTAACTCTCTTCCAGTGAATAGGGCAGCGGAACGATGCTTAATGTACCGGCATCATCGCGCACGCGGAAGACGCTGTCTGGTTCCATATCGTTATTCATCACGACCTGCACCAGCAGTTGACCATCATCCAGCAGCACAGCTGCCAGCACGGTGCCGGTCCGGCGCCAGTTCTCACCCATCTTCAGCTCAAGGTCTTCTCCGGCTTCCGGGACGCGGCTCGCTTTCCCGGCCAGATACCACAGGGCGCGTTTGTTCGCACCGCGGAATTTCGCCCGGGCGACCATTTCCTGACCGGTATAGCAGCCTTTCTTAAAGCTGATGCCGCCCAATGCCTGCAGGTTTGTCGCCTGCGGGATGAACTGCGCGCTGTTGGCGCTGTCTATGACCGGCAGGCCGGCTTCGATGTTGAGCGCCAGCCACTGCTGGCTGTTGTTCAACTGCGCATCGCTGCGCAACGCGTCGGTTACGCGGGTGGCGGTTGCCACATCGGTCACCAGCAGAAAGCGCTCCGCCGGATGTTCAAACCACAGCAGGCTGGTCACGCCGTCGGTGACGAGCGGTTTGTCGCTGCCCGGAAGTTCGCTGAACAGCGGCGCCAGCGCGGCGCGGGCCTGGAAACCGGCAACGCCCAGCAGGACGTGTTCATCATCGGCGGCAATGGTCACTTTAGAGAACACCGCATATTTCTTCAGTTCAGCGAGCTGGGAATCGCGCAGGCTGCGGCGTTCAATCCAGGTAAAACCACCGTCGCGGCGGAAAACCCGCAGGTTGCTCCACATCTTGCCCTTGGCATCGCAGTGCGCGGCAAGCAGATGCCGATCGTCGGTTAATGCGCTGACATCGGCGGTAATCTGCCCCTGCAGATACTTCTCGCCATCCTGACCGGTAATCGTTGCCAGCGCCCAGTCATCCAGCGTCATCAGCGTTAACGGCAGACGAGAGGAAGAAGAAGGCTGACGCGGAGGAAAAGGTGTAAAAGCCATAGTCATGTCCTGAATAGCTTAACGCAGAGTGAATAGCTAATGGTAAAAGAGCTATGGTGCAATGCAAGTGCTTTTGGCAGGCCATTTGTGCCCTGAAAGCACAAACGGGGAAACGAAGGATAAAGATAAAGCCATATTTTAAATGTGGTTTTTGTGGAATGGCGTTCTCTGTTCTCGATATTGCTGTAAAGTAAGTGCAAAAAACGGGTTAAACTAACCTATCAACAACGTCTTGTCAGGCAGCGCTTCGGCGACCTGAAGGGCGCGTAAGACTCTCTTTATGCTGGAAGGACAACATGGACATTACGAATAAAGCCCGCATCCACTGGGCATGCCGCAGGGGTATGCGTGAACTTGATATCTCCATCATGCCGTTTTTCGAGTATGAGTACGATACGCTCAGCGATGAAGACAAACAGCTGTTTATCCGTCTGTTAGAAAACGACGATCCGGATCTGTTTAACTGGCTGATGAATCATGGCGAACCGGCTGATGCGCAACTGCAACGGATGGTAAAATTAATCCAGACTCGGAATCGGGAACGTGGTCCTGTGGCAATCTGATTTACGCATCTCCTGGCGCTCACAGTGGTTCTCGCTGCTGCTGCACGGCATTGTGGCGGCTATTGTGCTGCTGATGCCCTGGCCGCTGAGCTACACGCCGCTATGGCTATTGCTGCTGTCGCTGGTGGTGTTCGACAGCGTGCGCAGCCAGCGGCGGATCCACGCCTGTCGGGGGGAAATAAAGCTGATGACCGATTCGCGTTTGCGTTGGCAAAAAGCGGAATGGGAGATTGTCGGCACGCCGTGGGTGATTAATAGCGGGATGTTGCTGCGTCTGCAGGATATGCAAACGCGTCGCCGCCAGCATCTGTGGATCGCTGCAGACAGTATGGACGCCAAAGAGTGGCGAGATCTGCGCCGGTTGGTGTTACAAAAACCGGCACAGGAGTAAAAGCCTGTCAGGCGAACTGCTCAGCCATTTCGCCGAGGATTTGCTCGCACCAGTTCTGGATGCGATCGTCGCTCAGGTCATACTGATTCGTCTCATCGAGCGCCAGGCCAACAAACAGCTGGCCATCGGCGATAATCGGTTTCTGGCTGGTGAATTCGTAACCTTCCGTCGGCCAGTAACCGATAAACTTAACGCCTTTGGCGCTCAGTTTGTCGTGCAGCATTCCCAGTGCGTCAAGGAACCATTCGCCGTAACCCAACTGGTCACCCATGCCATACAGCGCCACAATTTTATCCTGCAGATCCAGTGCGTCCAGCTGTTGCCAGACGGCTTCCCAGTCTTCCTGAATTTCGCCGAAATCCCACGTCGGGATACCGAGAATCAACACGTCATACTGTGTCATCAGGGAAGGGGAATCATCTTTCAGATTATGCAGCGTCACTAATTCCGGGCCGATGATATCGCGGATCTTCTCCGCTGCCATCTCGGTGTAGCAGGTACTGGAGCCGTAAAAAAGACCTATGTTCATGGCGTAAACATCTCAATTCATGCGGTGATTTTGCGGCTAGTTTATCAGAAAGCCGTCGTCAGCCGCATACTTAAGCTGTTCCGCCAGCCGGCCGGGAAAAAACAGCGCCGCCGTTTTTGCCAGCCGGGCCACTTATTTGGGTATACTGAAGCCGTTTTAACGAGCAAAGAGGGCGATGTGAAAGAGGATCTCGCACGAATCGAACAGTTTCTTGATGCCTTGTGGCTGGAGCGCAATCTGGCGGAAAATACGCTGAGCGCCTACCGTCGGGATCTGACGATGGTAGTGGAATGGCTGCATCATCGCGAGTTATCGCTGGTTAGCGCCAGCGGCGAGGATCTTCAGGCGCTGCTGGCCGAGAGACAAACGGGCGGCTATAAAGCCACCAGTACCGCGCGGCTGTTGAGCGCCGTGCGCCGTTTCTTCCAGCACCTCTATCGGGAGAAAATTCGTCCGGATGACCCCAGCGCGCTGCTGGCGTCACCGAAACTGCCGCAGCGGCTGCCGAAAGATCTGAGTGAGGCTCAGGTCGAACGTCTGCTGCAGGCGCCGCTGGTCGAGCAGCCTCTGGAACTCCGCGATAAAGCGATGCTTGAGGTGCTGTACGCGACCGGCCTGCGCGTGTCGGAACTGGTGGGCCTGACGATGAGCGACATCAGCCTGCGTCAGGGCGTCCTGCGGGTGGTGGGTAAAGGGAACAAAGAACGGCTGGTCCCGCTTGGCGAAGAGGCGGTGCTGTGGGTTGAGAATTACCTGGAGTACGGGCGCCCCTGGCTGCTGAACGGCGTGGCATCTGATGTGCTTTTTCCAAGTCAGCGCGCGCAGCAAATGACGCGCCAGACCTTCTGGCATCGGATTAAGCACTATGCCGTGCTGGCCGGAATAGATAGCGCGAAGCTCTCCCCGCACGTTTTACGCCATGCGTTTGCCACGCATTTACTTAACCATGGCGCAGATTTACGCGTGGTACAGATGCTGTTGGGACACAGCGATCTCTCAACGACGCAGATCTACACCCATGTCGCGACCGAGCGTCTGAGACAACTTCATCAACAGCACCACCCGCGGGCGTGAGTGCTGAATAAAAGGACTGAGTATGAAAAAAGGTTTATTGATGTTTACGCTGCTGGCGGCGACGCTGTCCGGTGCGGCCCATGCGGATAACGCGGCTATCAAACAGTCGCTGGCTAAACTGGGCGTACAGAATACGGATATTCAGCCATCGCCGGTTGCCGGAATGAGCACCGTACTGACCGACAGCGGCGTGCTGTATGTGACCGATGACGGTAAACACGTCATCCAGGGGCCGATGTATGATGTCGGCGGCGCACAGCCGGTAAACGTCACCAACGCGCTGCTGGTGGGCAAGCTGAACGCGCTGGAAAAAGAGATGATTATCTATAAAGCGCCGCAGGAAAAACACGTTATCACCGTTTTCACCGACATCACCTGCGGCTACTGCCACAAGCTGCACGAAGAGATGAGCGACTATAACGCGCTGGGAATTACCGTTCGCTACCTGGCCTTCCCGCGCCAGGGCCTGCAAAGCCAGACCGAGCAGGATATGAAAGCCATCTGGTGCGCCAAAGATCGTAACAAAGCGCTGGATGACGCGATGAGCGGTAAAGGTATTCAGCCGGCGAGCTGCCAGGTCGATATCAGCAAACACTACACGCTTGGCGTGCAGTTCGGCGTTAACGGCACGCCGGCGATGGTGCTGAGCAACGGCTACGTGCTTCCGGGTTATCAGGGGCCGAAAGAGCTGAAAGCCTTCCTTGATGAGCATCAAAAACAGACAAGCGGTAAATAATTCGCGTGAAACAACAGATACAACTACGCCGCCGTGAGGTGGTTGAAGGGGCTGAGCTCCCCGCCGACCTGCCGCCGCTGCTGCAGCGGCTGTACGCCAGCCGCGGCGTCCTGCATGCCCAGGAGCTCGAACGCAGCGTCAAAGGCATGCTGCCGTGGACGCAGCTGAACGGCATCGAAAAAGCCGTTGAGATGCTCTACGACGCATTCAGGCAAGAGCGGCATATCGTCGTGGTCGGTGATTTTGACGCCGATGGCGCCACCAGTACCGCGCTGAGCGTGCTGGCGCTGCGCGCGCTGGGCTACAGCAATGTCTCCTATCTGGTGCCAAATCGTTTTGAAGATGGCTACGGGTTAAGCCCCGAAGTAGTCGATCAGGCCCACGCCCGCGGGGCGCAGATGATTATGACCGTGGATAACGGCATCTCTTCCCATGCCGGCGTCGATCGTGCCCACGCATTGGGGATCCCGGTGGTCGTGACCGATCACCATCTACCGGGTGAGACGCTGCCGGCAGCGGAAGCCATTGTGAACCCCAATCTGCGCGACTGCGATTTCCCCTCGAAATCGCTGGCCGGCGTCGGGGTAGCGTTCTATTTGATGCTGGCGCTGCGCACGTTCCTGCGTGATAAAAACTGGTTTGAAGAACGGGGCATCACGCCGCCGAATCTTGCCGAACTGCTGGATCTGGTCGCGCTCGGGACGGTGGCTGACGTTGTGCCGCTGGATGCCAATAACCGCATTCTCACCTGGCAAGGGCTGAGCCGTATCCGTGCCGGTAAGTGCCGTCCGGGGATCAAAGCGCTGCTGGAGATTGCCAACCGCGATCCGCAAAAGCTGGCCGCCAGCGACCTGGGGTTTGCCCTGGGACCGCGGCTGAATGCGGCAGGCCGGCTGGATGATATGTCGGTCGGCGTGGCGCTGCTGTTGTGTGATAACGTCGGCGAAGCGCGGATGCTGGCTAATGAACTGGATGCGCTGAACCAGACGCGCAAAGAGATTGAGCAAGGGATGCAGGCGGAGGCGCTCACGCTGTGCCAGCAGCTGGAACGCAGCGGCGACACGCTGCCCGGGGGGCTGGCGATGTATCATCCGCAGTGGCACCAGGGCGTGGTGGGGATTCTGGCGTCGCGGATTAAAGAGCGTTTCCATCGCCCGGTTATCGCCTTCGCCCCAACCGGCGACGGGCTGTTAAAAGGCTCCGGGCGCTCTATCCAGGGGTTGCACATGCGCGATGCGCTTGAGCGCCTTGATACGCTGCATCCGGGACTGATTCTCAAGTTCGGCGGCCATGCGATGGCGGCGGGGCTGTCGCTGGAAGAGGCGCGTTTTGAGGAGTTTCAGCTGCGTTTCGGCGAACTGGTCACCGAGTGGCTGGATCCGGCGCTGTTGCAGGGAGAAGTGATCTCTGACGGCCCGCTGGAAACGGCTGAGATGAGCATGGACGTTGCGCATCTGCTTCGTGAGGCGGGACCCTGGGGACAGATGTTCCCGGAGCCGCTGTTTGACGGTCGTTTCCGCCTGTTACAGCAGCGCCTGGTGGGCGAGCGACATCTTAAAGTGATGGTCGAACCGGTTGGCGGCGGCCCGCTGCTGGACGGGATTGCCTTCAACGTTGATACTTCGATTTGGCCGGATAACGGCGTACGCGAAGTCACTCTGGCCTATAAGCTCGATATTAATGAGTTCCGAGGCAACCGCAGCCTGCAGCTTATCATTGACCATCTCTGGCCGGTCTGACGAAAAAGCCGTCAACAAACAGGCTGACGGAAAGCCGAAGTATATATAAAAGAGAGCGGGGATCCGGTACAATTCCGCTCTTATCACCGCATTTTGTCGAATCCATTAAAAGAAAATCGATCATGTTTGAAATAAATCCGGTAAAAAACCGCATTCAGGACCTCACGGAGCGCTCTGACGTTCTTAGGGGGTATCTTTGACTACGATGCTAAGAAAGAGCGTCTGGAAGAAGTAAACGCCGAGCTGGAACAGCCGGACGTGTGGAACGAACCTGAGCGCGCACAGGCGCTGGGTAAAGAGCGTTCTTCACTGGAAGCCATCGTCGAGACGTTGGATCAAATGTCCCAGGGGCTGGAAGATGTTTCCGGACTACTGGAGCTGGCTGTCGAAGCCGAAGACGAAGAGACCTTCAACGAAGCCGTTGCCGAACTTGACGTGCTGGAAGAGAAACTGGCGCAGCTTGAGTTCCGCCGCATGTTCTCCGGCGAGTATGACAGCGCCGATTGCTATCTCGATATTCAGGCCGGTTCCGGCGGTACGGAAGCCCAGGACTGGGCCAGCATGCTGACACGTATGTATCTGCGCTGGGCCGAAGCGCGCGGCTTCAAGACCGAGATTATTGAAGAGTCAGAAGGTGAAGTGGCGGGCATTAAGTCCGTGACCATCAAGATTATCGGCGATTACGCCTACGGCTGGCTGCGTACCGAAACCGGCGTCCACCGCCTGGTGCGCAAGAGCCCGTTCGATTCCGGCGGCCGTCGCCACACCTCCTTCAGCTCCGCATTTGTCTATCCGGAAGTGGATGACGATATTGATATCGAAATCAACCCGGCGGACCTGCGCATTGACGTTTACCGCGCCTCCGGTGCGGGTGGTCAGCACGTTAACCGTACGGAATCCGCGGTGCGTATCACCCACATTCCGACCGGCTTAGTGACGCAGTGCCAGAACGACCGTTCACAGCACAAGAACAAAGACCAGGCCATGAAGCAGATGAAAGCCAAGCTTTATGAGCTGGAAATGCAGAAGAAAAATGCCGAGAAGCAGGCGATGGAAGATACCAAATCCGACATCGGCTGGGGCAGCCAGATCCGTTCTTACGTGCTGGATGACTCCCGCATTAAAGATCTGCGCACCGGGGTGGAAACCCGCAATACTCAGGCCGTGCTTGACGGCAGCCTGGATCAATTTATCGAAGCAAGTTTGAAAGCAGGGTTATGAGGAACCAACATGTCTGAACAACAAGCACAGGGCGCTGACGCGGCAATTGACCTTAATAATGAACTGAAAGCCCGTCGTGAAAAGCTGGCTCAGCTTCGTGAGCAGGGTATCCCGTTCCCGAACGATTTCCGTCGTGACCATACCTCTGACCAACTGCACGCTGACTTCGATGCGAAAGAAAACGAAGAGCTGGAAGCACTGAACGTTGAAGTCTCCGTTGCTGGTCGTATGATGACCCGCCGTATTATGGGTAAAGCCTCTTTCGTCACTCTGCAGGATGTCGGCGGCCGCATTCAGCTGTACGTCGCGCGTGACGATCTGCCGGAAGGCGTCTACAACGAGCAGTTCAAAAAATGGGACCTCGGCGATATCATCGCGGCGCGCGGTAAGCTGTTTAAAACCAAAACCGGCGAGCTGTCTATCCACTGCACCGAACTGCGTCTGCTGACCAAAGCCCTGCGCCCGCTGCCGGACAAATTCCACGGCCTGCAGGATCAGGAAGCGCGCTACCGTCAGCGCTACCTGGATCTGATCTCCAACGACGAATCCCGCAAGACCTTTAAGGTTCGCTCCCAGATTCTGGCCGGTATCCGCCAGTTCATGGTCGGTCGCGGCTTTATGGAAGTCGAAACCCCGATGATGCAGGTGATCCCTGGCGGCGCGTCTGCCCGTCCGTTCATCACCCATCACAACGCGCTGGATATGGACATGTACCTGCGTATCGCGCCGGAACTGTATCTGAAGCGTCTGGTTGTGGGCGGCTTCGAACGCGTATTCGAAATCAACCGTAACTTCCGTAACGAAGGCATCTCCGTGCGTCATAACCCAGAGTTCACCATGATGGAACTCTATATGGCGTACGCGGACTATAAAGATCTGATCGAGCTGACCGAATCCCTGTTCCGTACCCTGGCGCAGGATATTCTGGGCAACACCGCGGTTCCTTATGGCGATCAGACCTTCGACTTCGGTAAGCCGTTTGAAAAACTGACCATGCGTGAAGCTATCAAGAAATACCGTCCGGAAACCGAGATGGCGGATCTGGATAACTTCGATTCCGCAAAAGCGATTGCAGAGTCTATCGGCATTCACGTTGAGAAGAGCTGGGGTCTGGGCCGTATCGTGACGGAGATCTTTGAAGAAGTGGCGGAAGCGCACCTGATTCAGCCGACCTTTATCACCGAATACCCGGCGGAAGTCTCTCCGCTGGCGCGTCGTAATGACCAGAACCCGGAAATTACCGACCGCTTTGAGTTCTTTATCGGCGGCCGTGAAATCGGTAACGGCTTCAGCGAGCTCAACGACGCGGAAGATCAGGCGCAGCGCTTCCAGGACCAGGTGAATGCGAAAGCCGCTGGTGACGATGAAGCCATGTTCTACGATGAAGACTACGTGACCGCGCTGGAACACGGCCTGCCGCCGACCGCCGGTCTGGGTATCGGTATTGACCGTATGGTGATGCTGTTTACCAACAGCCATACCATCCGCGACGTCATCCTGTTCCCGGCAATGCGCCCGGTTAAATAAGAGCGACCGTCAAAAACATAACCCCGGCTACAGGCCGGGGTTTTTTTTTGTGCCCCGCTGCGCGAGTCGCGGGAGGATGCGGACTGGCGGCGAAAAACCGCTATCCGGCAAGACCGTTAATAGCGCAGCTGCGCGACATAGTTTCTCAACGCCTGCCGGGCATTATCGTCAGCCGCTTCGAGCACCATCCACGGACTGTAGGCCCACGGGGTGAGCGCCAGCGCTTGCAGTAAATCTTCCAGCTCACACCACTGATAGTCCATGACCTCGTCGCTATTGGCCAGCACCGGACTGATAATGCGTGCGGCGTAAACCGGGCAGACTTCGTTTTCGACAATTCCGTTTGGGGCCACCGCCCGGTAACGAAACGCCGGATGAACGGAGGCGATGTTGGCAATGTTAACGCCCAGTTCAAAACGGCTGCGCCGCGTCACGGCCTGTTCAAACGTCTCTCCGCTCTGGGGATGTCCGCAGACGGAGTTGGTCCAGACCCCGGGCCAGGCTTTTTTACCCAGTGAACGACGCGTCACCAGCAGCTGGCCGCGGTCATTAAACAACCAGCAGGAAAAGGCGAGGTGCAAAGGGGTATTAAGGGTATGGGCGGCATATTTTTCCAGCCTGCCAACAGGCTTATCTTGCTCATCGAGCAAAATGACATGTTCCCCGGTCATGACAACTCCTGATAATAAAAATGACCCGGCATACGCTCGCCTGGTCACACACTCGGCACTAGGGTAGCCGATAACCGCTCGAAAGGCATTACCAAAACACGCTTCGGGCGCTGCAGACGGGGAAACACGAATCCGACAACGCAAGCGTATCGATTGGGGATCTGCCTGCGGGCTGGTATGATAGTTGTCCGTTGTGACGAGATGAGAGCTGTGCTGAGTGCAGGACGCCTGATGAGAAAACGCTTTTTTATCATGATGATGTTGGTCAGCAGCCTGGTGATTGCAGGATGTTCCAGTTCATCTGATTCCGGTTCCGTCTACACCGTGAAACGCGGCGATACGTTGTACCGTATTTCCCGGACAACCGGTACCAGCATTAAAGATCTGGCCCGACTGAATAATATCTCCCCACCGTATACTATTGAGGTTGGACAGCGTCTGAAGCTGAATCCGGCCTCGGGCGCCACAAAGGGCGGTTCATCCGGGAAAAGCAGCGCCGGTAAGCGCACCGCGGCCAGCAAGCCGCCGGCCACGCTGCCGCCGGTCTCCTGGCCACCGGTGGGGCAACGGTGCTGGCGCTGGCCGACCAGCGGTAAAGTTATCCTGCCTTATTCATCAAATGATGGTGGTAATAAGGGGATTGATATTGCCGGCACGCGCGGCCAGCCGGTCTATGCGGCAGGGGCGGGTAAAGTGGTGTACGTCGGTAATCAGCTCCGCGGTTACGGTAATCTGATCATGATTAAACATGGTGAGGATTACATCAGCGCCTATGCCCATAATGACAAAATGATGGTCAATAACGGTCAGAACGTGAAGATTGGCCAGCAGATAGCCACGATGGGAAGTAGCGACGCCGATTCCGTGCGCCTGCATTTCCAGATTCGCTACCGGGCGACGGCTATCGATCCACAGCGCTATTTACCGCCGCAGGGCAGTAAGCCAAAGTGCTAAGAGGTTATTTTATCAGCAGTTAGCGTGATTCAGTCTTGTAAGACGGTGCGTAAGGTCTATAATGGCCCTCGCACCTCAACGCGGGCGTAGTTCAATGGTAGAACGAGAGCTTCCCAAGCTCTATACGAGGGTTCGATTCCCTTCGCCCGCTCCAGAATTTCTCCTGTGATAACATATCTTAGATAACATACTGTTTTTGAAACAAGTTTCTGAAATTGTATTGCATATCAGCCTCTCGTTTTAGCGCTCAAAAATACACCGGCAGTTGTCACGGAAAGTTACGGTTAGATGAACGTTTAACTTAACTCGGCGACGGTTCCAGATTGACGCCGCGATAGCAAAACGCAAACGAAAAAGCCTGACCGGGCATTGTCATTTCATCGACAGATTGATCACCCCCATTTAAACCCGATGTGTGGCCTTATGAGCCATGTAAACCGGTGAATAGCGGTAATGCTCCGGTCGTGACGACAGCTCCGGCTCTGCCAGTGCTTCGCTCGCGCTCCTGACGATACACCAGCATCCTGACAGGGGCATTGTTCTGATAATCAGATGAAGTCGCTCCGCTTGTTGTGTGTCACCAGCGAGGTTTGTTGGTTTCTATTGTCTGAAATCATAAGAGCATAGCCAGCGTGAACGCTGGCTATGCTCTTAGAATGGTGAGGCATTCAGGTAGATTGAGGTTGAGTAGCTCGCCCTATTGGTGAAGCGGTATACGTCGCCTTTCACGTTCAGGTGAATGGCGTCATCACTTATGTCTACCTTTGCGCTTCCGTCAGATGTTGATAAAAAGGAGTGGTACTTATCTCCCACACCTTTCAGGAAAGCGTCTTTGCTAACTTCTGGAGGGACTAAATAAAACTGGTACACAAAGTTTGTCGTAGCACCTGCGCTGCCCTCTGTGACGTATAGTGACACCTTAGAATTGATTTTCTCAACCTTATAAACAGTTTGGTCGATTGGAGAGTTGAGTGCCTTATACACACCGTAGCAAGCCACGATACCCATCAGTATCGCAATCCACCTAAAAACCCGAACGTTTCGCATAGTCTATACCTGCCCTGATCCAGGTCTGGTCCTGAGGGTCATCACCATATGAATTAGGGCCCGGATAATCTGCAAACTCAGCGCTGCTTGTACCTGCGAGAATTTGCGCCGCACCTGCACCACGTAGCAAGATCTGAGCCGGGATACCCGCTGCTGCTCCAACCGCACCATAGTTAAAGTTACCAAAGGCGGCGTATTGGCTGCCACGCTGTTTGTAGTCCCACGGTCCATGATTCCTTACCTGAGAGTAAAACCAAACATAGGTCAGGGCTGACGGGCCACGGTGAAAACGAGCCATCATCATGTTATTGACGATACTCACACCGGGCGGGGTGATAGCAGATATATCATACGGTGGATGGGGGTTGGCTGCTAATGTTGGATACCTCATGCTTGCGCTCGTTCGTTCCAGCTATCGGTGAACATAATGTTACCGTCGCAATGCTTCCAGGTGATCTTCTCATAACGGAACTCGACACACTCAAGGTGGTTATGCTTCTCCTTGCTTGCGTCTTTGGTATCGTGCATCACTGGAGAAATGCCGACAATTTTCACACCTTCTAATAGCATGTTGAAGTATTCCGCTTCCTGTCCTGCGTCGTTGATCTTGTACCATTTGAACTCAGCAGACTTTAGCGTTTGACCAGTGGCAACTGCTTTGTAGAGATAAGGAGAGGAGCTATCAAATTCCTTTTGGATAATCAGTGCGGAGTGCTTGCGAGTTCCGGTGATCTTGCCAGTCATTGGGTTAGTTGGGATGTTTAAGCTGTGGGAGAATCCATTGATCTCAATGCTGCCGTCACGGTCCTGGACGTCGACAGACCCCTTAATGTCTGCGCCGCCGTCATCTTTAAGCCATAGGTAAGCTGGAATAGCCATTTTTCCTTTTCCTCATATTGTTATAAAAATCCATATAAAGAGTATGCCTTTTTATGGGGTGGACAGTAAATGACCAAATGTAAAAAAAACATTAAGTTAGCGTGTGATCTGTCCCCAGCATTAGATACAACGGTCAGTCAGGAATATCTGAACTTTGATTCTGCCCTCTGAGGAGAGCACCATGCACAAGGTCCGGTTTACTAAACAACGGCTTTTCTCGACAAATAGCCATCTGAAATCCGGGTACAGTAGGGTCGGTGTTGTCCATTCCGGAAACTTAATTTGACCCGCGGGAGCCCGTTATCATGTTCAGCCATATGCGTATTGCCAGACCCGTCACCGACCTGGCGCGCGCTTGCACCATGTACAGCCAGGGATTAGAGCTCCAACGAATTGCGGATTTTACCGACCATGCCGGCTTTAGTGGGATAATGGTGGGCCGTCCGGAGCTGGCCTGGCATATTGAGTTCACCCACTGTCACGATCATCCGCGTCAGCCTGCACCGACCGATGAAGATCTGCTCGTGCTCTATTACCCCGATAAAGCAGCCTGGCAGCAGGCGTGCGCCAGAATGACGGCGGCGGGCTTTCGTACGATGAGGTCGTTTAATCCCTACTGGGATACCAACGGCAAAACATTTGTCGATGATGACGGTTATCGGGTGGTGCTTCAGAACCGCGACTGGCCATAGATTGAGGGCTCTCGTGGAACAGAGCGGCGGTTCAGGTGGTCCTGTCGGCGGCAGAACTCCAGGCGTTGAGTGCGGATATTTGCTATTCTGCATCACGTCAGGTTATTGAAGAGATTGAGAAATGGGGTCGTTTATCGTCGTCGTCTGTGTCATATGGCTTTTGTATCTAGGCGTGAAAATGCTGACCCGGACTCTGTATAAAACGGAACCCATAAACGCCAAACCAGAGCGCGATGTCTGGGGGCGCAGGGAAGGTGAAGGTCCGCTGTACCGTCGCGTCAATCGCGCAACGAAAGATGAAGATGACGAGGGATTGTTTCAGTCGGTCAACCGGCGGCAACAGGCCAGGACAGAGGAAAAAGACGTGAACGCCTCTGCTGCGTTCTACCAGTCCAGAGAGTGGCGCGCGCTTCGCTATCAGGCACTCAAAAAATATGGCGGTGCCTGTAGTGCCTGCGGGCGTTCGGCGGCAAAACATGGGGTGGTCATCCATGTCGATCATATTCGGCCCCGCAGTAAATACCCGCATCTGGCGCTGCGCCTGGATAACCTCCAGCTGTTATGCCACGAATGTAATCTTGCAAAAGGCAACCGCGACGAAATTAAATGGCGTTAGCAGCCGGTCTGGGTGCGCTTTTTTATCCCCTGGTTCGGAGTCAGGGCTCTGCGAATCGCAGGAAAAATACCCTAAAAATGCGCGCAAAGCGTCGTGTTTGATGCAGTCGTTGCGTCATACCGGTTTCTGTCCGGCCTGGCGTCGGTTGCATATGTGAACGTCACTCTGTGACTAAATAATCAAGAGTGTGACTTATCGATACTTTCCCCTGTCGCGAAGACCAACCTCGTATTTACCCTACTTTTTATCGCGTTTTATTCGCAGCGCGCCTCAGCCTTGAGTATGAATATCTGTTTGTTCAACTTGTTGTTTATAAACATATAATTGCATTCATTGTTATCATTTGAGATGTCAATCACATTTTGTTGTCAGCCAACTTTAAATCTATAAAAGTAGACGTTTGTCGACTTTTCATCTAAAAGATGGGGTTGAGGGGCTAGACAAAACCAGAAGCTGGTTATCAAATAGTTAAAAAATATCGTGCCTCATGTAAATGATTGGCCAGTGTAAACATGGCTAACACGCTTTCCGCGGTCTCTCTGCGCTGCGGTGCATCTTATCTGGAGAAGTTATGCATTCCTCTGTGAATAAAAATGAAAGCCGGACCTTCTTTGGTCATCCATATCCGCTAGGTTCGTTGTTCTTTACCGAAATGTGGGAGCGATTCTCGTTTTACGGCATTCGCCCCTTATTGATTCTGTTTATGGCCGCCACGGTTTACGACGGCGGTATGGGGCTGGCGCGTGAAAATGCCTCGGCGATCGTCGGTATCTTCGCCGGCAGTATGTACCTTGCGGCGTTACCGGGCGGCTGGCTGGCGGATAACTGGCTGGGCCAGCAAAAGGCGGTCTGGTACGGATCGATTCTCATCGCGTTGGGTCATCTGTCGATTGCTCTGTCAGCGGTGCTGGGTGACAACCTGTTCTTTATCGGGCTGATGTTTATCGTACTGGGATCGGGTCTGTTCAAAACCTGCATCTCGGTTATGGTTGGCACGCTGTACAAGAAAGGGGATGCGCGTCGTGACGGTGGATTCTCGCTGTTCTACATGGGCATCAATATGGGGTCGTTCATCGCGCCGCTGATTTCCGGCTGGTTGATTAAATCACACGGCTGGCACTGGGGCTTTGGCATCGGTGGCATCGGGATGCTGGTGGCGCTGGTGATCTTCCGGGTCTTTGCGGTACCGGCGATGAAGCGCTACGACAGCGAAGTGGGCCTCGATTCAACCTGGAATAGCCCGGTGGCGAAGAAGAACGGCGTGGGCGCCTGGCTGCTGGCGCTGGCCGTAGGTGCCGCGGTGATTATCACGCTGATTGCGCAGGGCGTGATTGTGGTTAACCCTGTTGCCGTTGCCAGTATGCTGGTATACGTGATTGCCGCTTCGGTCGTTCTCTATTTCATCTATCTGTTTGCCTTCGCCGGACTGAGCCGCAAAGAGCGCGCCCGTCTGCTGGTGTGCTTTATTCTGCTGGTTTCCGCCGCCTTCTTCTGGTCGGCATTTGAGCAGAAGCCGACCTCCTTCAACCTGTTCGCCAATGATTATACCAACCGTATGATCGGCAGCTTTGAGATCCCGGCGGTCTGGTTCCAGTCAATCAACGCGCTGTTTATTATTCTGCTGGCGCCGGTCTTTAGCTGGGCATGGCCGGCCATGGCGCGTAATGGCGTCCGTCCGAGCAGCATCACCAAATTCGTCATCGGCATTCTCTGCGCCGCTGCGGGCTTTGGCCTGATGATGCTGGCGGCACAGAATGTGCTGAACAACGGCGGGGCCGGCGTATCACCGTTCTGGCTGGTAGGCAGTATTCTGATGCTGACCCTGGGCGAGCTGTGCCTGAGCCCGATTGGCCTGGCAACCATGACGCTGCTGGCGCCGGAAAGAATGCGCGGCCAGATGATGGGGCTGTGGTTCTGCGCCAGTGCGCTGGGTAACCTGGCGGCCGGCCTGATCGGCGGCCATGTGAAAGCTGATCAGCTGGATATGCTGCCAGATCTCTTTGCTCGTTGTTCGATTGCGCTGCTGATCTGCGCCGCCGTACTCTGCGTGCTGATCGTTCCGGTGCGCCGGATGCTGGAAAATACGCAGAACAAAACCGCACAAAAACCGGCTACCCACGCCTGACGGCAACGGAAACTGACAGTCGGTAAGCTGGCGCGTAAAGCGCCAGCTTTTTTTTCGTCTGAAATTTAACGGGAAATATCCGTCGGCCACACCATCGCCAGCGAGATATCCCCTTGGGTGAGTCCGCGACTTTTTCCCGGGCATATTATGAATGACCAGCGAACGGGCTGGAGGCAGTGAACGTCAGCGCCATGGCGGGGCAGGGGAAACCGTAAGAAAATGAGGCTGGCGGGATCAGCGCGGGCCGTCTGTCGGAGACGACCCGCTTCGGGTATTAACGGTAAACAATCCCGCCATCGATCAGGATCGACTGACCGGTCATATAGTCGGAATCCGGGCCGGCCAGATAGGCGACCAGGCTCGCCACATCGTCCGGCGTTTCCGCACGGCCAAGCGCAATCCCTTCTACATATTTTTTATAGGTCTCACCGACCGGCGCACCGGTAATTTCGGCAAAGCGCTTATCGATTTCGGTCCACATGCCGGTCCCGACAATCCCCGGGCAGTAGGCGTTCACGGTGATCCCGCGGCTGGCGTACTCTTTCGCTGCCGCCTGGGTCAGGGCGCGAACGGCAAATTTAGTGGCGGAATAGATCCCCAGCAGGGCAAAACCGTCGTGCCCGGCAATGGAGCAGGCGTTAATGATTTTGCCGTTTTGCTTGCGGTCGATAAATTTTTTCGCCGCGGCCTGAATGCCCCATAGCGTCCCCTGAACGTTGATACGCATGATGCGATCGACCTCTTCAGGGGTCACGTCGGCGAGCGCCTGTACCTGAGCAATCCCCGCGTTGTTCACGATGATATCAAAGCCGCCCAGCTCCTTTTCCGCCCGATCAATGGCGGCATACACCTGGTCACGTTCAGCAATATTCGCCACGAAGGTGGCGGCCTTACGGCCCAGCGCTTCAACTTCGGCGGCGACCGCCGCAATCCCTTCCGGGTTCACGTCGACAAGCATCAACGACGCACCCTCTTTGGCCAGACGTAAAGCAATACCGCGGCCGATGCCCTGACCGGCACCGGTGACTAATGCAACTTTATTTTCGATAGCCATTTCTGTACACACCTTGTACTGATTAAGAAACGATGGATGCCTGATGGAGAAAAGATTCGCTGTACGAAGGCGCAGGCCTGGCGTACTGCCCATCGGCGGCAAAGGATAAAACTACTCTATAGGTATGGATAAACGTGGCCTACCCCCCGGTTGGGGGGGATAATGGCGTATGCACGGGATGAGGAGGTTATGGCGCTATGGAATTGTTACCCCCGACGGATGACGCATTAAGCGAGTTTGTTCATCAGGAACCGTTTCGCCTTGCGCGCACCTTGCCGCTTATCGCGACGCGCTTTACGCCGCCGCGCACACCGGGGGTATTGCAGTCGCGCGATCGTCTGCTGCAGCGGCTGGACGCCGCGCTCACCAGCACGCTAACGCTGGTATGCGCCCCCGCCGGGTTCGGCAAAACCACGCTGCTGGCCCAGTGGTATCAGCATCGGCAGCAGCAGGGGAGTACGCTGGCCTGGCTGAGCATTGATGAAGATGACAACACGCCCTTCCTGTTTATGCGCTATCTGCAGGCGGCGCTGCGGCCGCTCTGGCAAGCGGCGAATGCTCTGCCGGAAAGCGCCCCCGGAGACGACTTTCGGCTGTTTCTCGCCGGGCTCGTCAACCAGCTGCACAGCTATCCGATTTCGCTGTCTCTGATCCTCGATGATTACCAGAATATTGCTCACCCGGAGATTCATGATGGTTTGAACTGGCTGCTGAACCACGCGCCGCCGTCTCTGCATCTGATTATTGCCAGCCGCAGCCAGCCGCCCCTGGCGCTGAGTCGCCTGCACATGGAGGATCGGCTGGTGGAGATCGATGATCGTGCGCTGCGGTTTAATGCTGAGGAGGCCAGAACCTATTTTGCCACGTCGATCTCCCCGGCACCGGATCCGCAGGAGATTCCGCGCCTGATTGCCCGCACGGAGGGGTGGGTTGCTGGTATGAAAATGGCGGCTTTAGCAAGCGGCAGCGCCCATTGTTGCCCGACCGACGGCAAGCTGAATACCGCTTCCCGCGCCCTCTCTCGCTACCTGGAAGAGGTGATCTTTGCGCCATTGCCCGCCGGGGTGTTGGACTTTCTTCTGCGAACCGCAATACTCAACCGCCTGCATCCGTCGCTGTGCGATGCCGTGACCGGGAAAGGCAACGGAGAGGCGATGCTGGCGTGGATAGCCCGGCACAATCTGTTTCTCTCGGCCCTGGATGCGGACGGGTTCTGGTTCCGCTACCACCCGCTGATGCGCGAAGCGCTGCTGTATCGTCTGCAGCACAGTGCGCAGGTGGATATCCGCGTACTGCATGAACAGGCCAGCAACTGGTTTGCCGGACAGCAGCTGTGGGCCGAGGCGATTCGCCATGCGCTGGCCGCCGGGAAAACGGGGGCCGGACACGCGGAAGCCGGCGTGCAGTCGCTGGCGGAAGAGGGCGATATCGAGACGATGGTGCGCTGGATCCGCTATCTGCCGGCAAATCTGGACCCTTCCCGCATCGAGCTGCAAACGAACCTCGCCTGGGCGCTCGCACACCGTTTTCGTTTCCACGATGCCCGCCAGCTGCTGGACGCCATTGAGTCGCTGGCGGTCGCCAACCGCAGCGCGATGGCCCACAGTTCGTGGGTGAAGCTCCGCGTGGTTCGGGCGATCTGCGAAGCTTTCGCCGACAATATTGCCCAGAGTATTGCTATCGTGGAACCTCTGCTGCACGAGGTGCCCTGCGGCGATATCTGGGTGGATGGCCTGGTGTGCAATATTCTCAGCTACTGCCATCTGGCGAACGCCCGGCCGCAACAGGCGCTGGATGTCCAGCAGCGGGTAGCGGGTATGCGGGTGGCGAACCGCAATCTGTTCGTCGAGGTCTACCGGGCGTTTGTGATGGCCCAGGGATACCTGCGCCAGGGCAATCTGGCCGAAGCGCAGCGGCAGGCGGGGCGGGCGCTACAGTATGCCGAACAGCAGACCGGTCCTCACTCCAGCAGCGGCGCCACCCTGGCGCCGATTCTGGCCGAAATCGCCTGGGAGCAGGGGGAGGTACAGCGCATCCCCACTCTGCTGACGCTCCGTCTTGAGATGATCGATGACTTTTGCCCGCCGGATGGGTTTAGCCGCTGCTATATCGTGCTGGCGAAGCTGGCGCAACGTGATGGCCGGACGGATGAGATGACATCGCTGCTGCTGCATGCCGAAGGCCTGGCGGTTCAGCGTGGATGGCTGCGGGCGCAGGCGCCGCTGCTGGCTGAGCGTATTGCCAATGCGCTCCACGCCGGCGATCGCGCTGCAGCTGACAGTTTGCTTCGTCGCCTTCAGGGACTGTCTCTCGGCGCGGAGAAAAATGATGTGGTGAGCGCCTGTTTAACCCTCAGTCAGAGCCGGATGCTGATGGCCGACGGACAACCGCTGGCGGCGGCGCGGCAGCTCGATACGCTGGCCGCTGAGCAGGAGCGCGGCGGCGAGTGGCTGTTTGCCGTACGCCTGCGGCTTATTCAGGCCGTCGCCCTGTGGCGCGCCGGGGAACGGGAGCGGGCGATAACGGTGGGGATCCCGACGCTGCATCGCGCCTTTCAGCAAAAACTGTGGCGCAGCCTGCTTGATGGCGGAGAAGAGATGGCCTCATTACTGGCGGCTACCCGGCAGCGTGGGGGGCACGACGAGGTCTTCAGCGATGCGCTGACGCAGCACCTCGCCAGATTCAACGCTGCCGGGATCTTGCCGACCGTCAGCCGTCGGGCGCCCGCGCAGCTTCGCCTGACCGAGCGGGAACAGCAGACGCTGGAGCTGATCGCCGAAGGCTACTCCAACAAAGAGATCGCGCGGGCCCTGGGAATTACGGCCGAAACCGTGAAGTGGCATCTCAAGCAGCTGTACGACAAGCTGCAGGTCAATGGTCGGATTCAGGCGGTGAATCAGGCGCGCGAGTGGCAGCTATTTCGCTGACGCCCGCTCGCCGGCACGCAAGGGGCGCCTCAGCGCGCCTGTTTGCCCAGATTCTCCAGCGCCGGGCCGCGGTAATCTCCGCCTAATGCCTTAATCAGCGTAATGTCGCTGCTCAACCGCTGCGCCTCGATATCCAGCAGGAGCAATTGCTGGGCGATAACGGGACGACGCGCTTCCTGAGCCGCATAGTAGCTGACCAGCCCCCGCTGATAGTGGGCGCTGGCGCTGCGGGAGGTGGCCATGGCGGCCGTCACCTTCAGCTTCTGCAGCACCACCTGCTGATTAAGATCGTTCAGCTCGCTGGAGCCGATCGCCACATCGCGCACGGCATCCAGTACCGCCTGGTTGTACTGTTTGATCAGAATATTGCTGGCGGTGCGGACCGATTGCAGATTGGCATTCAGCCGGCCGCCGTCGAAGATCGGCAGATACAGCCCCGGCAGCAGGTTGATCTGCTGGAAGGACGATTTAAACAGATCCCCGACGCTCAGGGCGTTGTATCCCCAGAAGGCCTTGATATCAAAGTGCGGGTAAAACGCCGCCTTCGCCGCATCGACCTGGCTTAATGACGCCGTGACGTAGCCGCGCAGCGCCTGGAGATCCGGGCGGCGGGCCAGCAGTTCAAAGGAGAGCGAGTCGGGCAGCGTTTCCTGTAGCGTCGGCAGGGGGACCGGATGGATCTCCGGCATGCTGCGCGCATCGGCGCCGATCAGCGCCCGCAATGTTTCCCGATACTGCGTCAGCGTCCCGTTTGCCGTAATGATCTGCTGCTGCGCCGCCAGCAGCTCGGCCTGGGCATTGGCGATATCCACGCTATCCTCAACGCCGCGCTGGGTACGGTGCTCATGCGCCTGCACCGAGAGACGGGCAATCTCTTCCAGCTGATGCAACAACGTCATCTTCTGGAAGGTGGCCTGCATGGCAAAGTACAGCTGCGCCACGCTGCTGGCGAGATCCAGCTCGATTCCCGCCGTTTCCGCCTGACGCGCATTTTTTTCGCCAATGGCGGCGGCAACGCGGGCGCGATCGGCTCCCCATAAATCAATATTCAGCGTGGCACCGACGCCGACGGTATTCAGGGTGTACCACGGACCATTTTTATCGACCGGCAGCGAGTAAGAGTAGGGCCAGGTGAACTGTTTGTTGGTAACCCGCAGCCGGTTCTGAGCCGCCACCGCGGTGGCCTGGACGCCCATTGCCGACTGCGCCAGCTCTACGGTGGACTGCGATTGCGCAATCCGCAGCCGGGCGGCCTGCATGGTCGGGGAGTTTTGCAGCGCGCGGTTGACCAGCATATTAAGCTGGGCATCGTGATAGTCCTCCCACCATCTGGCCGCTGGCCAGCCGCTGTTGGCAAGGTGAATCACCTGCGCGAGTTCAGCCTGCTGCGGGTTCACGATGGTGACCTGGCCCGGATCGTCCTGAATTAACGCGCAGCCGGTGACCAGCGTCAGAAGGAAGGCGAGCGGTGAGTAGCGCAGGAAGCGGGCTGCGGTGTCCATTTTTCTCATGACTTATCTGCCTGTCGCGGAAGCGGTAAAGGTGCGGACGACCAGCTCGGTAATGTCGTCAGCAGAGTGATCAGCGGGCGGCCAAAAGGATTACCGGGGTCGGGCCGAAGCTCGCCGAACGGCACGGGCGCCTGCTGCCGGTCGATATCATCGGCATAGGCCTCGAGCGACCCGGCGCAGTGGCGCAGAAAGGTATCTCCCGGCGCGGCGTACAGCCGGTACCCTTCGCTGAAGCGTACGATTTCGAGGGCCTGCGTCCAGGTGGCCTTCACCGGCCAGGTTTTTGCCTCGGGATGCGGGTGAGCATAAGCATTCAGCGGTTCAGCCGCCACCCGATGCATCAGCGTTTCGGCGCTGTTGAGGGCGTGAAACAGCGGCACTAACTGCTCCTCATCGCGACTGGCGCGCAGGTCATCGGCAATCCGCCGGTAGAGATCGGCCAGCCGCGATTTGAGCTGCGGGGCCTCGCTATCCGGCCACAGGTAGAGGTGGACAATCGAAGAGACCAGCACGCCGAGCAAAATACCGATGACGCGATCGCGCAGCTCGGTCAAATTGGTCAGCGGGCCAAACCAGCTGAGAAACGCCAGTGAGAAGGTAAAGCCGATCTGAATCCCGGCGTAGGCGATGCGTTCAGACCCCGCTGCTATCCAGGCCGACAGCGCCATCACCGGCAGGGTCATCGCCAGCAGGCCGACGATAGATTCGGTATGCGGCTGAATAAAGACGATCATTAACAGCGCCAGCAGGGTCGCGAGCAGGGCACCGCCTGTTCGCAGCCAGGTTTTCTGCAGCGTCGCGCCGAGCCCCGGCTGGGCGACAATGACACAGCTGAGCATAATCGTATGGATACCCTGCCAGTCGGCGGCGGTATAAAAAACGTAGCACAGCAGCGTTGCCAGCAGCGTTTTAAGCGCGAAGTGCAGATACGCGGGGTTCGACCAGGCGTCAGGCAGCAGCAGGGGCGCTTTTTCCTCTTCGCCAGCCGGCAGCGGCACCGGTTCGCCGCGCGCCAGCTGGCTCAGCGTCGTGGCCATCTCTTGCAAAATGACGCCGTTCGCCGTATCCCGCGCGCTGGCCTCCGGCAGGGTTGCCGGAAGCGTGCTGAGGTCCAGATTGTGCGCCAGCGTCGAGAGCGCGGCGGCAAGCTGCAGACGCCCGGCGGAAGGGGACTCTTCCGGCTGAAGCAGCGCGGCCAGATGATAGCAGTGAAGGGTGGCGGCCATCAGGGATTGCCACGCCTGCGGGTTATCGGCTATCTCTGGGCTGGAGCGGGTCGCCTGCTGATACAGAGACTGAAGCTGGGCGAACTGTTCGGCAATTTCTTTGAAAGTTGGCGGAGAATCGGCGTCCGGCCTGGCGAGAAGCGCCGCCACCCGGCGGAGCAAGAACACCATTCTCGCTTTGAACTGGTAGCCGGGAAAAGCCTGCTGAAAACCGGCGTTGACCAGCAGCGTGACCACGATGGCGAGGTTGATGACGACCCATAGCCAGAGCAGCAGACGCACCAGAATCTCACTCTGGCTGGTCATCGAGGGGAAAGTCTGCGCGTAGATAACGACCAGCGCGACGACGAAAAAGGCCAGCCCCAGCTTGCCCAGCACCCGCATCAGATAGATGGCGCCGAAAAACAGCGCTACCGAGGCGACCAGGCGGATCAGCGGATAGTCATAAGTCCATTTGATGATCAGCAGCACACAGCCCAGCGCCACGCTGACGGTGAGGAAAAAGACCACGCTCACCAGCTTTATCATCAGCACGTTAGGCTGGCTGACGTAAAACACCACGATCAGCGCCACGGCCAAAAAAGGGATCTGCAGGGTCATAAACAGGACGATCAGCACCGCGCAGCTCAGGGTCAGGCGCAGGGTGTAGTTTGCCCTCCCCGGCGCGTCGCGGAGTTCCCGGTGCAGAAATGACCAGACGTTCTGCATAGCGCCTCCTTACTGAGGCTGAAGAACGGCGCTGGCAGAGGCGCCCATACGGAAGAGTTCGGGGTCAGGATCTTTCACCGCGATCTTCACCGGGAAACGCTGCGAAACATGAACCCAGTTGATGCTCTTCTGAATAATCGGCAGACCTTCAATCACGCTCCCGCCTTCAGGCAGCACGCCGGAGCCGACGGAATCGACCACGCCGGCGAACGATTTATCATGATTGGTCATGATGGTGACTCTGGCCGCTACGCCGGGGCGGACGTTTTTAAGATCGGTTTCGCGGAAGTTGGCGATGACATACCAGCGGTCGTCATCCATTAAGGTAAATACCGGTTTTAACGCCGAGGCGTACTGGCCGACGGTGGTTTTCAGCGCCACCACCACGCCGTTAAAAGGCGCCCGGACTTCGGTAAATTCCAGGTGCAGTTCCGCCAGCGCGATCTGCGCCAGAATCCCCGCCCGCTGGGCAACCATGGCGTCAACGCCGGTCACAGCGGCCGAAGCCTGTTTCGCTTGCAGCAGCGTGGCGTCGAGTTCTGCGCGTGCGGCTTTTTCGGCGGTTCGCGCCTGGTCGAGATCCTCTTGTGAAGCAAAGCCCTGCGGGACTAATGGTTCAAGACGCGTGCGTGACGAAGTGGTCTGTTTTACCAGCGCCTTCGCCCGCTCTACCGCGGCGGCGACGGACTGGGCGTTGTACTCCTGGGCCTTAATTGTGCGCCGGGTCAGCATGATTTGCGCATCCAGCGTGGTCAGCCTGGCCCGGGCGTCATCGAGCATCGCCTGATAGGGGCGCGGATCGAGACGAAACAGCAGATCGCCTTTTTTCACCCGCTGGTTGTCGCGGATGGGCATCTCCACGATCCGGCCGCTCACTTCCGGCACCACGTCGATGGTATCGGTATAGACGTAAGCATCATTAGTTTCCGGCGAGGTCTGAAGCTGCCAGATAACCAGGATAAGCGCCACGATCGCGGCGAGGACGAGGGCCAGCAGAGGCCACTTTTTCCGTAATACGCTTGGGCTGGAGTTTGTCATAGGGGCTTAGTAAACAAAGAAAAGGAACCACAGGAGCGTGGCGAACAGGAACATCAGAGCCAGGTAGCTGAATACCAGCGGAGAAAAACGTGATTGCCAGCCTTTGCGAACGATCAGGATATGACAGGGAATGAGCAACAGCACGCCGCCCAATAAACAGAAAAACCAGCCAGGAAATGCGGCGCCTAATACCGGAATCGCTGGTGATAATGAACAACCAGAGAGAAATAAGAACATGAATAATAGCGCCGGACGTGCCAGCTTCACTCGATAATTCAAAGGATAGTTCCTGAGCGCTCATACCATTGTGGAGTGAGTTTAATCGCCCTCACGGGGAAATAAAAGCAAAGGGAAGAGACGGGCTGTCTATTTTATGGGGGGCGTCAGCGCCGCTCCTGCAGGAAAAGTGAATATAAAAGCGTTTATTTCGCATTAATGCGATAAATCTTATGACATATATGAAGGTGATTTTTGATTTCACCATAGCTGGCGTTCCGCGGCGGGGCTATGCTTAGCTCCTGAACAAGAAAAATAATTGAGGCAATGTCATGGATAAGGAATTACTGGAGGCGGGCTACCGGGCATACACCGGCGAGAAGATTGATGTCTACTTCAACACGGACATCTGCCAGCACTCGGGGAACTGCGTTCGCGGTAGCGCAAAACTCTTCAACCTGAAGCGTAAGCCGTGGATCATCCCGGATGAAGTGGATGTCGCCACCGTCGTGCGTGTGATCGACACCTGCCCGAGCGGCGCCCTGAAGTATCGCCAGAAATAAGTGAGGAAATGATGGAAATACTGGAAGGCCATAACAAGTTCTACGTCAACGATGCGGCAGGGAATCAGGTCGCGGAAATTGTTTTTGTTCCCACCGGCGAACATCTCAGCATTATTGAACATACCGATGTCGACGAGAGCCTGAAAGGGCAGGGGGTAGGCAAACAGCTGGTGGCGAAAGTGGTGGAAAAGATGCGCGGAGAACAGCGTAAAATTATCCCGCTATGTCCCTTTGCGAAACATGAGTTTGATAATACCCGCGAGTACGATGATATCCGGGCCTGAAATAAAAGCACCGGTCTCAGCCGGTGCTCAGTTTTGGATGATGAAGGGCTTTTGCATCCGGGATGCCTGTTATTGGCGATGATGGCGAATAATATTCTGGCGCCAGCATGGTTCCGGCCTGTTGCCTGACTTCCGGCGTAGCGACCGGGAAGCGCTTCTGTCGTCAGCCCGGGCCCTCGTTTTCCAGCTTCTGCCTTTTGCGCAGGTGCGGGAAAATGGTCATCCATATCGCGACCACCACCAGCGTGCCAATCCCGCCAAGCGCCGCGGCCGGTACGGCACCCATCCACGCTGCCAGCAGGCCAGACTCAAACTCCCCAAGCTGGTTTGAGGTATTAATGAAGATAGCGTTCACCGCATTGACCCGGCCGCGCATATCATCCGGCGTATCCAGCTGTACCAGCGCGCCGCGAATCACCATGCTCACCATATCAAACCCACCCAGCGCGGCTAACGCCAGCAGGGAAAGCCACAGCTGAGCAGAAAGCGCAAACACCAGCGTCGCCAGGCCAAAGCCGGCCACCGAGGCGAACATGATCAGACCCACGTTTTTCTCCAGCTTGTGGCGACTGAGCCAGACGCCCACCAGCAGCGCGCCAACCGAAGGGGCGCCGCGCAGCATCCCCAGCCCCCATGGGCCGGTATGGAGAATATCCTGGGCGAAGATCGGTAATAGCGCCGTCGCGCCTCCGAGGAGGACGGCAAACAGATCGAGCGAAATCACGCCCAGCACATCTTTTCGCTCGCGGATAAAATGCACCCCGGCAAACAGGTTTTTGAGGTTCATCGGCAGACGGGTTTGCGGCGGCCGCTCGTAGCGCAGTCGGCTTACCAGTACAAGAGAGAACAGATAGAACAGCGCCGATACGCCGTACACCACTTCCGGACCCGCCACGTACAGCAGACCGCCAAGCGTTGGGCCGATAATGACCGCCGCCTGTCCTCCGACGGAACTGGCCGCCATCGCGCGCGCGAGGATCGGCGGCGGTACCAGCGCCGGCAGCATAGAGGTGATTGCCGGCCACTCCAGCGCTTTTGCCACCGAGATTAAAAAGACCAGCCCCCAAATCTCAATCTTGTCCGCCCAATGCAGCAGCGTCAGCGCAACCAGCCCGAGTAACGCTATCCATTCAATGAACTGGCCAAGCAGTACAATCCGTCGCCGATCGAACTGATCCGCAAGGTGTCCCGCAGGGAGCGCCAGCAGGACCGAGGGTAAGAATTGCATCAGGCCGATCATCCCGAGCGCCATCGCGCTATGGGTGATGGCATAAATTTGCCAGCTAACGGCAACCGAAAACATTTGAAAACCGAATGATGAGCAGGTGCGCGCCAGCCAAAAGGTGACGAACGACCTGTGCCGCAGCAGTGAATCTTCCGCTGCGGATACCTGTGAACCCATAGTCTTATCCCATTTAAAGCCAATATTCCGGCCAGCATCGTCGTACCGGCCTGGTGCGAAGTCCGTCAGGGACTTTTATTATTTTTTACCACCTGACAAGGTGCGATATCTTGTGAGTTCGGGCAGTGGCAAGGCGTGCGCTTTGCTACCTGGCGCTTAGCGTCAATGGGATTGATTATATGCATCCCCCTGGTCGCAGGCGCGTTATTTGAGGGCGGCAGTGATGCGCCGCCGGCCGTGGCAGAGGGTAAGAGGCCGGCAATGAGAACCGCAGGCTATCTCGCCGATGTGCGGCTGCGACCCGGAAAATGACCGTATGCTATAGTTTTATGCTTCTTTGGGGAGGAAATCGCGTGTTCTCCATCCCGCTACGACAGGAAATCTCATTTGTCTCAGCGCCAGCAACAGACCAGGCGTCGGACGGCATTTTTGGCAGATACCGTCGCGCTGATCCTCTTTTTCACGACCACCGGCATCATTAATGAACGCATGATTGCCGGTATGACGTGGGAGCAAATTTTCCACGCCCGTCTTTTAGGGGCGGTCCTGATGGTTCCGGTAGCAAGACCCTACGGCATATGGCGGGACTGGTTGATGAAGCGAGCCGGAGAGAGTCAGGTATCCAGGCTGTTATGGGATAGCATTGCTCTCGTCAGCTTTCAGGTCCCCCTCTATGCATCGATCATTGCTTTCAGCGGTGCCTCGGGAGGCGGCCTGGTCCGAGGCACGCTCGGCGCCGCCTTGATGATGCTTTTTCTGGGCCGCCCCTATGGCGCGTTTCTTAACCGGGTGCGTAAATTATTCGGCCTGCCGCCGGGGGGCAGTAAGCCAATGTCGTTGGGGGAGTGAGTGGCTGGTTTGTGTCAGGCGGGGACGTTGCCCGTGAATCACCTTTGACCCAATGAGGATAAGGTCAGCCGCTTTTACTTAGAGCGTTTCATTGCATCCTGCTTCCCGGGATTGCATTGCTGTTTTGTACCGGGAAGATAAAATTTTCCCGAACGGTCTGGATTGGTTCCGCCCGGACAACCCGCGCGGCCCGGAGTAGAGACAGTATTACTACCGTCTGAACCGTTTCCTCCATCAGAAAAATTCCCTCCATCACCACCATTACCGCCATCAGCAGCATTTACCGCAAATGCGCATAACATAAAAAAAAATGCAAAAACACACCTGGCCATAAAAACTCCGTTGTTTAACAATCAAATGTTCAATCAATCATCCCGGCATGCATCCATTGTTGGGAATGTCAAAAGATCGGGTACGCCGCTTGCTCACAGGGGACCTTCAGCCCAGTCAGCTCGTCCGCTTCGTGCCAGGAGTGGATTGCAGGTCCGATTAATACAATCAGCGCAATTCTTTTGAGAAACAGACGGCTTCTGTCCTACCTATGTAGGGGCCGTAATTCTCGATGCGTATATATCCATATTTCTCGTAGAAATTTACAGCCCGTTGGTTGATGTGTCGAGTTCCCAGTCTAAGTTCGCTATATCCCATCTCTTTTGCAGATGTTTCCAGAAAAGTAAGTAAAGCTCTCCCAACTCCTGGCACACTTCGGTCTGAGAACATTCTTTTAAGCTCGGCTATATTTGGCGTTAACGGCCGAATAGCTCCGCATCCTATTGCATCGCCATGAGCATTCTTTGCCAATGCCCATAAGGCTTTGTCCTCATACATTGCTTCAACGGTGAAATTGCTTTTGCCGTTATCACCCGTAATAGCGGCAAGTTCTGCCGACAGCATTTCGATTAAGCGATGGGATTCTGAAGAAAATGGATCTGACTTCTCTACGGTTATCATGTTCATATCCTGCAAAATGAATGTGACCAGCATAAAGTATGCTGCCAGGTAAAACATCAGCCTGAAACGGTTGACGGGACAACGCCATTCCCACACTATCCCGAAGATGTTACGCCCGCTTCTCGCTCAACCCAACCCTCAGATTCATCCTCTCTACCGTCAAATGCCTCTTTGAGATGTGCCGCCGATCTCACCAGCTGAACGGCCTGACAGGTAACCAGACTGGGAAATGGAGACGGCTGAGCAGTCCAGCCCGCTGCCAACGGCCCGCTGCTGCTCATCGAGAGCCGGTGGATTACGCCCGTTAGTCCCGCCGCGAAGCCGAACCCGGAGCCAGGGGTTTTACCCCTGACGCCATAGCCATGTGAATTGATATCAGGGCTGAAGTTTAATGGAGAATCCCGACCCGGATGGTCGGGTTTCTCATGCTGGACGGAGCTGAAAATGGATGGGATTTACCCGGCAATGCTGGTGGGATAGCGTCCCGGCGAAAAACGCTGAATAAGATCCTCCAGATTATCGCCAGTGACCGGCGGTGAGATCAGATAGCCCTGAAAGCGATCGATGCCCAACGCCTTCAGCATATTAAATTTTTCCAGGCTATCGACCCCTTCGGCAATGCAGCGGCTACCGGAAAGCTGGCAGTAATAGATCAGGCTTTTGATCAGCGCCAGGGCGTGGGGATCCCGCTGCAGATCGTTGACGATACTGATATCCAGCTTGTACTCATTAAAGCGCACGGTGCGGACTGGAAACAGGACGCTGCTGCGCGAAAAGCAGTCGTCAAGCATGATGCGAAAGCCCTGCTGCTGTAAGCGGGCGATCGTATCGCCCGTTTTACTGTGACGATTGAGATCGACAGTTTCGGCAAATTCCAGTACCAGCCTCTCACCCTGCTGCGGTTCCTGCAGCTGCTGACGGGCCGCCTCCATCATCCGGATAATGTTGCTGTTGTTGGCGATGACCGGCGGGATGTTAACCGCGAAATAATAGTCGCCCGGGTATTGATTGATATTCTGCACGGCCTCCTGCAGGACAAATGCCGTGAGCAGCAGCCAGGCATATTCCGAGCGTATCTGCGGCAGAAACTCGGCTGGCAACAGTACATCGCCATTGCGTCGCCAGCGCGACAGCATTTCGATGCCCTGTAACATCAGGCGGCCATCGGTGATGGGCTGAAACACAGGAAACACTTGCCGGCAGTGAATGGCATGGATGAACTCGCGTTCAAAAGCGGAGAGCGCGGTAATCGCGCTCGTTTTCTGTCCTTTGGTCTGGCTACCGGGAAAACGGTTGGCCAGATGGGGATGATGTTCAACCATCTTTTTCAGTCCTGAGCTTCTCTGGGTGTAGAGGGTTTTGTGACTAAGCCCCCGACGTTGTGCCTGATGATTGATGCTGAATCCCCGCAGCCAGTCCAGCGCGGTGCTCAGTTCTGGTTTGGTCACGCCGGCGGCCGGTTTAGCGCAGATAATCATCTCCTGAGACGCCAGCTGCGCCAGCAGGGGATAGCGTTGTCCGCCGTCGGGTCTGAGCAGCGCCGCCAGCTGTCGACAGGGTAAATCAGAGGCGACGGCCCGTACCCTGGCCAGATGGCGCGGCTTGCCGACCTGATGTAACAGCGTCTGCCACAGCCAGTTGGCCGGGCTGCGGCTGAGGATCAGCATCGGCAGCGGAACGGCGCTGTGTTTCAGCAGCAGCCCCGCCTGCCGCAGAGTGAGCAGCAGCCAGAACGGATCGTCGGGTAAAAAAACCACGATACGCCTGACGGTCACAATATCGGGGATTAACAGCGCCTCGTGAAGCTGAGGGAACAGGCGCCTGGGCCGCAGCAGGCCGCCGTCGTCCATCAGGGAAGACAGCCCCTCGGCGGCTATCGCGCAGGGCGAAAGAATATAGTCCACCGGCGGGGAGGCCTGCGTCGCGCAGCCCTTACTGGTAGACAAACGTCACCCCAATAATGGACTGCACATTACCTGCCGTCACCTGACCCGTGGTTCGCGCATAGGTCGCGGTGAGCCCCAGATTGACCGGCGAAGTGCCGACCGTACCCAGCGACACCGTGCTGTTGGCGGGCACGATGCTGCCGTTACGCGTCATCTGTACGCCAATCCCCTGCGCCGCCGACGTCGAAGCGGTATTGCTGAAGATCGAATTGGCGGTATCGGCGGTGGTGCCGGAAAGGTAGTAGCCGAGATTCTGGTTTTGCGCGCAATGAACCGTCACCGGAACGGCCATTGAGCCAGGATAATCCGGAAGCGTTACCGTCACATCGCGAGCGGAGACATCGCAGCCGCCGGTCGGCACCACCACATCATTGTTGGCGTAAATGTTCCAGACAAACTGATAGGAGTCGCTGTTATAGTTGTTGGTCTGGTGAAGAATGAGCACCGCGATCAGGGAACCGGAGGTGATCGCCACCCCGCCAGCGGTGCTGACCGGCGTCAGATAGAGCACGGTAGGCCACGGTTTATCGGTGGTTGAATCATAGATGACCCGCGCGGTTTCCGTGGTGGTGGGGAAGGGATAGGAGGTACCGTTGTACTTTACGGTGCCGGAAAAACTCGACAGCACCCCGCCATAGGCGGAGCCTCGTTGCAGGGTCACGTAGTCGGTAATGGTTTGCGGATAGTCGTTATGGCAGAAGATTTGCGTGGAGAGATCGACCACCAGGTTCTGCCCGACGTTCACCGCCGGCGTCAGGTTGACGTAGACGTTCGCGCTGCCGCCGCCGATGGGGATCGTCGCCCCGGTAGCGGTTTTGCAGGCAAAGGACCAGGCATTAACCGACCAGCCCAACAGCAGCAGCGTGGTCAACAGGGTCATCATTTTTTTCATCAACTTACTCTCCTGATTCAGGCGTAGGTGTAGGTGACGCTAATCACCGCCTGAATGGTTCCCTGGGTGGCGCCGCCGTTAACCGTCAATGCTCTGACCTGTAGCGGGAAGCGGGCGGACTGCGTTGAGTCATCGACCTGGACTGCTTTAGTGGCGCCGTTGTTCAACGTGGTTCCGCCGTCATCCTGCAGCTCCAGCTGGATATTGCCGGCGGTACCCTGGTTTTTGTAATACCCGGTGGCGTCCGCGGTACCGCTAAAGCTGGCGGTGACGCGCGAGGTGCCGATGGGGCAGTTGCTCAGATCGAGCGACACGCCGTGCCAGGCCGAAGCGGCGCCTGCCGAGACCAGACTGAAGGTATACAGGTCGCCGAGCTCGACGGTGGCATTCGTGGTCGAGACCGTACAGGGTTTGGCGACCACTTTGCCGTTAACGGTGATCGTGATATCGGCCGCCTGTAGGGGAGAGCAGGCCAGTGCCAGCGCGCCCGCCAGAAGCCATTCTCGGGGAATGCATTTCATCTCAACCTCCGGTTACTGAAATTCCAGCGTGAATGTCGCTGTCGCGTTGACGTGCCCGGCGGTAACCGGCACCTGGGTGGCCATCAACCGCGCATAAAAGTTCAGGGTATTGGTCTGCCCGGGCGTCAGCGTCGTCCAGGCGATCGCCGTTGAGGGGGCGTTCAGCGGCAGCATCATCTGCTGACCATTGAGAATCTGCACCCCCATGCCCGCCGCGGCCGAAGCGCCGCTGTCCAGCTTCAGTAAGCTGGTGTTGTCGTTATCCGCCACGCCGATGAAGCCCACTTTGACCGCGGTCACCGAGCTGCCGCAGGGCGACAGTACGATACGAAACGGCACCACCGGCGTTGTCGCGCCGATGGTGTTGAACTGTTTAGCGGCGTTATCCATCAGGTCGACGGTAAAGTCTTTTGACTCACCCGCCACCGCGCAGGCGTTATCCCGGACATATCCGCTGATGGTAATGGTACTGTCGGCCGCGAAAGCGTTGGCGATGGCCAGCGACAGCACGGCTCCCAGCAGATACAGCGATTTGGTCATCATCATTTCTTCCTTAGCGACAGACGGCAGACAGCTGGCTCAACGCCTGCTTCTGGCTCTCTTGCGGCAGCTGATACTCGGCCACGCAGCTGGCATCGGGGCCTTCACCCCATGTCACCTGCACTTTGCCGGCCAGCGGCATACCGCTCAGATAAACCTGCCCGTTATCGGCCACGATACTGCCGCTCTGGTTATTGGCTGAGGTCACCATGGCGCCAAACGGAACCGGCTTGCCATTACGGGTTAGCGTCATCAGCAGCTTCATGCCGACGTGCGCTTTGAAATCTGCGCGCACGATGGCGCCGTGCGTGGGCACCACGCTGACCACCGCATCATCCAGGTCGACGTTGTCAGCCAGCGTGTTGGTGTCCAGCGCCACGCGGTTTTCACGATATTCGGTGGCGTACGGCAACACCGCATAGCCACGCCAGTCGGTACGCACCCCGGTCTGGTTTTCCACTTTCACGTTGTCGGCCCCCGGGGCCTTAACCAGCACCACCGTATCGTTCAACGGCTGGCTCAAGGTGACGCCGTTGCCGTGGGCAAGCACGCCGCCGCTTACGCCGTAGTACAGCTGTTTCAGGCCATCGCTTCGGCTGTAGCCGACGTTGGCGTTACCGTAGCCGCCGCGATAGTTCAGCGCCGCGTATCCGGTACCGCCGCTCCCGCCGTTGCCGCCGCCGGCATAGCCGGTCTGCACGCTGTAGCTCAGGTTATTGTCCTCCAGCAGCGTGCCGTACAGCCCGGCGAGGTTGGTCATCCGGCCATCGAGGTCGTGCGACATGCTGTAGCTGGCGCTGGCATGGCGCCATACTGATTTGCTGTCCGAGCGCAGCCAGTGGCTGAACGGAATGTTGACGTTGACCGCCAGCATCTGGTCGCGCCCCTGCTGCCAGGCGTTTTTGGTCAGGCTGTAGCTCAGCGTCCAGTTGATGTCGTCAACCGCAGTGTTCAGTCCGGCCTGCAGCTGCTGGTCCGCTTTGCCGGTTGACCAGTAGGTCTGATGGCTGCCGCTCAGGTAGAGCGTGGCGGTGCGTCCCAGCTGCTGGGTGACGCTGACCTGCACCTTGCCGCGTTTGCTGTAGGCGAGGTTGTAGTAGTCGGTGAATTTAGGCTTCACCTGGATAACGCCATCCTGGGTCTCGACGTCGTAGCCGCTCATCCGGCTATAGGTGGTATCGGCAAAGCTGTAATAGCCCCGCGTGGAGTAGCGGTAGCCGACCAGCTGAATATTGGTGCCGACTTCGTTAAGCGATTTGTTATAGAGAAAACGCAGCGACTGCCCCTGATGCTTGCTGTCATCAGGTAGCGTGGCGTTGGCCTGGGTCACGTCCAGCGATACGGCGCCGAACTCGCCCATGTTTTTGCCGACGCCGAGGTTAAAGGCACGGTAGCGGTCGGCAAGCTGGGAGCCGCCGTACAGCGTCCAGCCCGCCGCCAGGCCGTGCAGCAATGTCCCCTGGAAGAATTTCGGCTTCTCCTGCTGGTCGTTACCGCTGCGATATTCCCCCGCCGTCAGGGCGAAGCGCGAATGGCCCTCACGTTGCAGCACCGGCACCGTTGACCACGGCACGGTAAAGACCTGGCGGGTACCGTCGGTCTCTTTGATGGTGACCTGCAGATCGCCGCCGTTCCCGGCGGCATAGAGGTCGTCGATCGTAAACGGTCCCGGCGGCACCGTGCTCTGATAGATCTCATAGCCGTTTTGCCTGATCGAGACCTGTGCCGTCCCGCGGGCAATCCCGTGAATGACCGGGGCGAAACCTTTCTGGCTGTCCGGCAGCATATTGTCGTCAGAGGCCAGCTGGGCGCCGCGGAAGTTGATGCCATCGAACACGTCGCCGTTGGTATAGCTGTCGCCGAGCGTCAGGCGTGAGCGTAGGGGAACAATATCCCTCTCCAGCCAGCTGTTGACGTGCTGCCACTTATTCTCGTTGCTCGATGAACTGCCGCCGCTGCTGTAGCTCCAGGTGGTGTTATCGCGCAGGCGCCAGGCGCCGAGGTTGAGGCCACTTTGCAGATTCAAATAGGCATAGTTGCTGCTGCCGCCGATATCGTTATGGACATTGTTGCCGGTAAAGTTGTAGTTCAGCAGCCCGGCGGTGATGCCGTCATCCCACAGTTCGGGCGGGATATATCCGCGCGCACGATTGCCCATAAAAGCCTGTGGCACGGTCAGATACAGGCGCTGTTGGCCCACGTCAAAACGGCTGGTCGACTCTTTGATCATCTCCGCCATCGGCACGCAGGCATCGGCCGCGAGGGCATTCATACCGGACACGGCGGCGGTGTTGACGCCCATGCTGGCCAACTGGCCGCGGGTCAGGCAGGGAGCCAGACCGTGGTGGTTCTCTCCGCTCTTAAAGGTGACATCGCGAGTCGTCATAAAGCCGTTATTCAGATAGATATCGACGCGATAGGTGCCCGGTGGCACCTCTTGACCCTTTTCGAAATTCGACAGATCCGCCACTGCGGCAGGATCATCGGCGAGGAAACGCGGGTTAAAGTAAAGTTCCGCCTGCGCGGAAAAGGCCTGCATGGCAAGCAAAAGGGCAAAAGGGAACCGGGCAAAGACGCGAGCCGATCCCGACGCGCGGCGCCGCGCACCCAGGCGGTCCGATCCATATTTCAGATGTGACATAGTCCCTCCGGTCCGAAGTCGCCCGGCTGTCAGTTCTTTTTATATTTCAGGGGAGAACGCTATTTCCCCGTGGTTATTGCAGTGCGCCCTTCATCCGTGGGGTCAGTGCGCCGTAGTCGTTAATCGTCCGGTAGGTGATGTCGCGTCCGGCGTCGGACGGGATTTTTACCGAGGCTTCCCCCATCGGCGGAACCAGCGCATTTTCCAGCACCCGGGTGCCGGCATTGAGTTCGGTCACCGTCAGGTAGTAGGGCGTGGGATTGATCAGCGTCAACGTGTTGGCGCTACGGCGAAACGTCAGCTTCTCTGCCGCCTGATCCGGCGACAGCGCGAGTTTCCCCGGGCGGTAATAGAGCTTGATGCGGCTGATAATCGCCAGCTGCAGCGTGTTATCGCTAAGCTTTGATTTATCCATGGAGGGGATGGCTTTCACGTTCATCCAGAACAAACTTTCCCGATCCTGCGGCAGCTTGTCGTTGGTCGCATCGATTATGCGCAGCGTATTCTCTTTTTTGCCCTGCATAGCGAACAGCGGTGGGGTGATCACAAAGCGCCCGTCTTTTTGTCCGTCGGCGTTTTCGACCCACGACTGAATCAGATAGGTGCTGTTGTCGTCATTGTTGGTCACCGCCAGCTGAACCTGCTTTTGTCCGGCGGGATAAATAACGCGGGTGGCTCCCAGCGCCACGCCCGCTTCGGCACGCGCAGCGAAACCGGCGGTCGTTATCATCAATAAGCCCGCCAGTAAGCAGCGTGTCATCCCCAGTGTTTTTCTCACGTTTTCCCCTTTTATACTCGCCGTTATGTCCTGCATCCGGTATGCCTGCTGGTTAATTACTGATAGGTCAGAGAGAACCAGGCCTGAGCATTTGCGGCTCCGCCGGTAACCTGATGTCCGGTCGCCCGATATTTAGCGACAAAATGGAGCGTGGTGGGGCCGGTATACAGTCGTGACCAGGCGCCCGGTGGGCTGTTGAGCGGAATCAGGCGATCTTCTTTGTCGAACAGCGCGACGCCGATACCGGTTGCGATGCCGGGGCCTTCGCCAACCGAGAGCACGTCCGGATTTTTGCCATCAGCGACGCCATGAAAGGCGACACCAACCCGTTGACTGACGGCGGTGCTGCAATCCTGGAGATGAATATCGAAAGGAACAGGGTCAGTATCTTCCCCTGGCGAATGAAACCGATTGCTGCTGATCTGTCCCATGTTGACCGTCAACTGCTGGTCTCCTGCTTCAACGCGGCAGGATTCGGCAATAATGACGCCCTGAAAGCGCATATTTCCGCCGGGTAACGTCACATTCCACTGGTTTCCGGCCAGCGCGAGCGGCGACAGTAAAAAAAACAGCAGGCCAGATTTCATTCCTTGCATCGTTATCACCCCAGTCCTGTTGTGGATAACGGGCCATCCTGGCCCGAGCAGCGTCCTTGCGTGATGAGTGAATTATTCGTACTGCACTTTGAAGGTTGCGTCGGCGTTAGCAGTACCTGCGGTTGCCGCGCCAGTCGCGTAGTAGCGAGCCTGGAAAGGAATGATGTTGGTGCCGTCGTTCAGCGTGGTTGCTGCACCGAAGGTTGCGCCGTCCAGCGCCAGCGGAGTACCGGTGCTGTCGAGGATCTGTACGCCAACGTTCGTCGCGCCACCGGCTGCAGAGTTCTGCAGTGCCAGAACGGTGGTGTTGCTGCTGTCTACGGCAGTACCGGAGAATGCAACGGAAGCTTTGGTTGCGACGGTAGTATCGCAATCATCCAGCTGGATGTTAAAACCGACCGCAGAGCTGGTGCTGCCTGCAGTAGCGAGTTTGGCTGAACGAACCTGGCCCAGTTGAACGGTCTGATCGATAGAGCCAGCATCAACGGCACAGGCCGCGTTGACCACTTCCCCTTTAAAATGCACTGTGCCGCCATTAACCGTGGTGGTGTCAGCCAGGGCCGCCGCGGAACTCAGAGACAGGGCTGACAGAACAACGATAGCCAGTGTTTTGATTTTCATGCTGTTTTCCTTTAAACAATGTCGATATTACGAACCGAAATTGGCAGTCGTCGTGCCTTCCAGGCATTCCATGTATCAGCCGAATGGTTCGACTGCCGGCTCTGCGCAGTTTTCGCCCAACTGATGAGTCAATTGGGGCCATTTTGACTCATTGAGATAAACACCTGGTTTTTTGGTTTTTTTAGATTGTTGTTAGGTTATTATTCTTTTTATTTATTGTTTGTTGGTTTTATTTTCTGTTTTTTTGTTTTGAAGAAGGTCGGTCATCGGGCGAGGTCAGGGCGGATGAGATGACGGGTAAGCGGAAAGGATGAAGAGATAAGTAAAGTTTCTTAAGGGTAAAATATGATAGTAATCAATCGGATGAATTTAATTCGTGAGAATATATGTACTTGCCAGTTGCAAAAGATTGCAAAACATTTTTATGATATAAACAGTTTGGCCCCAATTGACTTGTTCATTTTTAAATTTATCCTTATTTATCAAATGAATAAATCATTTCTTCGAACCATGAGAATTTTCTTCAAGCAGATTATTTCTTTCCCATAATCCTGCGAAACGCGCGGCATTGCTGGCGGTATAACGCACTGTATGTCGAATATTGCGATGACCCAGATAATCCTGAATTAAACGGGTATCTGTCCCTCTTTCCGCAAGTTCATAGCCGCAGGCATGGCGCAGCATATGCGGGTGAGTGTGGGTAGCGGTTCCGGCCTCTTCGCCGGCGCTACGAATAATCCGATAGGCCTGCTGGCGGGAAAGCTGAGTGCCGCGGCGGGAAATAAAAATCGCATTGGTTTTTTGTGCCGCTTTCCAGCCGGCGCGAACCTGGGTCCAGCGCGCAATAGCTTCCAGCTCGTCGAATCGCAGCGGGTGGATGGTCGAAAATCCATTCTTCAACCGACGGACGTTGATGCGGCCCTCATTGAGGTCAAGATCGCGATAGTGCAGATCGAGCAGTTCGCTGATGCGCATCCCGTGACGAAAGGCCAGCAGGATAAGGCAATAATCCCGCTCTCCGGTTGGACCCTGCCGTGCCGCCTGCATCATTGCCTGAACTTCTTTGGCGGTAAGAAAACGACGTCGATTCACAATACAATGCTCCTGAAATTAATTTGCACGAAGACAGCGTCCTGAAGCAATTATCAGGACGGTTAAAAAATAATCCGCAGTGTTAAAGGCGTATTATATAAAGGTACATATACAGTTCATTCTTCACGTTGCCATGATGTTGAAGCTGTAAAAATAGATGGTCACATTACATTCACACATCGTTAAAATATAGCTACACGACAATTCTTATTTTTATAGATTTTATGGCATATCACAATAGTGACAGCAAGGCTTCTTGCCAGGTACATCAAATTACGAGGAAAAAAAGTGAATGAGAAGCTGGCTTTGGACGGAAAATATAATGCTGAATGGTTTAACCTGACAATAAATAACGAATTGAAATCCTGAGTATTTACAAGGGTTTCAGCAGGAACCGTATTATGTATGAAATAAGAACTTGCGGGAACAATAATCGTAATTAACGCATGGTTAATATTTATTAATGTTTTCAGCGATCGTTGTTCATTTTAACGCCATCGAGAGTATCAGGCGTCAACTCCTTTTGACGCCCGGACCGTCATTGCAAAATGCTGTTACGCTGCTTCTCTTTTACATTGTCCCAGATGCCGTAAAAACGCCCGGCGTTGCTCGCGGTGTACCAGACGGTATGGCGGATATTTCGGTGGCCAAGGTAGTCCTGAATAAGGCGGATATCGATACCCATATTCGCCAGCGCAAATCCGCATGAATGGCGAAGCATATGGGGATGAATTTCAATCGTTAATCCGGCGGTGCCTCCGGAGGAGGATATTATCTGGTAAAACTGCTGGCGGGAAAGCGGATTGCCTTTACGCGATAAAAACAGCCATTCACTGTCGGCATGCGGATAGGTTTTTCGAATATCCAGCCAGTTTTTCAGTGCCTGAATTTCTTTATTGAGTAAAGGATGGGTAGTGGAAAATCCTTTTTTAAGACGATGGATATAAATACACTTAGAGCGCAAGTCAATATCAGATATTTGCAGGCGGCAAATTTCACTGGCGCGAAACCCATGAATAAAACAGAGTAATGTCAGGCAATAGTTTCGGGCAGCATGTGCTCCGGTGTTCGCCGCTTTAAGAAGCGATTCAATCTCATTCTGAGTAAGGAAGTTCCTTTTTTTGATATCGGCATTATTCTTCATTATATTCCCTTTTAATTGCAGGCGTATATTACGAACTATTCGTTGTCGTCAGGCCAGCTTTGTTGTCCGATTGAACATTTTTTCGCTTATATTTCGCCATCGCGCCAGGCACTTTTAAAACGTGTCACGTACTCCAGCTTGTATCAAGCTGAACCGGGTCATCAGAAGGCGGGTATTTAGTTGAATCATGAAGTATCTCCATGCTCTGGAACGAATGACTTCATGGAATACAATGGATTAAATCTTTTTGGGTTAAACAATGACGCTGTTCCTGGGGGGGAGCATGTCCCGATCATCCTTCATTCCTCCTGGTTGCACACGCCGGTGATACAGGGGCGCAGGGCATCGCTCTGGCGCTAGCCCAACGAATATCGACATCCTGATACATGCCGCTCTGCCATGAGATATCACGACTGGCGGATCTCTTAGTGGACGGGGATGGATAAATCATCTCCGGGTTCTCCCTTGTCGCCTCGGCGCAGGTTGAAGGATTTTTGTGTCTGGTCTGCTAATAATTAAATGCCCGTTAACCTGCCGCCATTCCTTACAAAAGTGAATCCGGCTCTGGCCTGGTGAATATTCCACGAAGCGCTTCGCAGAACGCGAAGAACGATATACTCGCCTGGGTAGCATTCACTGCATCACTACAACAATGATTAAACCATACTGCAAAATTATGTTCGAGAATAGTAATAATAAGCCCGGCGGCACAAGCCTCCTCTCAGCGCGGGACTTAATTTCGGCTAAGGGCCGGAGGGCGATTTCGTATGCGTAGCGCGCGAAAATGGTGGCGGTCAGGGGGGTTACTGGAGTTATTTGACGCTTTTCGCTTGAGGGTTCTGGCTATCCTGTTGTTTGTTAAGATGCAGTTTTGGGGTTTTATGAAGATTACTGGAGTTATCTGGAGCCTTTCCCCGGTATCATAGAGAAAGGGTGTTTTTTACGGCGAATAGATTCAAACCCTTGCAGCGAAATATGCAGACAGGGCGATGGCCCCCTGTCGAGAGGGCACAAATAACTTAAACCGGTGTGAATCTATTTTGTTCATCCCGCGTCTGCAGCGTTATTTCAGCTGGCTGTAGAATAGCAGGATGGCTATCGCCACCATCATCGCTCCGGAGATCATGCTGACTCTTCTTGCCACCTCCGGCCGGTGGGTTAATAGCCTTTTTGACCCGTAGCCAACCAGAAAATAGATCAGCGTGCAGGTCAACAGATGAATGCTTCCCAGGGCCGACATTTGCAGTGCAACCGGCCAGCGTCCTTCAGGATCGGTAAATTGTGGCAGCAGGGCGAAGAATAAGAGAAAGACTTTTGGATTCAGCCCGCTAATACATAACCCTTTTAGCGCCCAACGGTTCCAGCTTCCGGCCTGCTGCGTTGCGGCGTCAGGCGTGGTGGGGTGACGCAAAATCGCGATCCCCAGCCACAGCAGATAGGCTGCGCCCAGCAGCGTGATCAGCGACAGCACCAGCGGGTGACCGGTAACGGCCACGCCGATCCCGGCGATCACGATAATGGCCGCCAGCAGATGCCCGGACATCAGTCCGATCACCGCGGGAAGCACCCGTTGTCCGTGGATGCCGGCGCTAATGGTATAGGCCCAGTCGGCACCGGGTGTGATGATCAGCAGGAAAGAGACAACCCAGAACCCGGCGATAAAACTCATCTCCATGACCGGCTCTCTCCACCGTGTTTCAAGGTATTGCGCATAACGATCCCCCGTCGGTATCCGTATTCTGTAGAGGAAAAGAATATCGGGATTTACGGGAAATAAGTTTTCAATGTTATGCTGAAAACCCCCTGTTTAAGAGAAAATCTTCCAAATGGATAGCATAGATCGAAAAATTATTGCTGAGCTGCAATCCGATGGTCGTCTGTCGATTACCGAGCTGGCTGAACGGGTCAATTTGAGCCTCTCTCCCTGTCATCGACGGCTGCGGGCTTTAGAGCAGGAAGGGGTTATCACCGGCTATCGGGCCAACCTCGATCCTCTGAAAATGGGCTTTAATTTCCTGGCCATCGTGTTTGCGACCTTAAAAGAGGGTGATAAAAAAGCGGTGAGCGCGTTTGAAGAGGCGGTTGAAGAGATCCCTCAGATCGTGCTGGCCCAGCGGCTGTTTGGCGATCCGGACTACCTGATGCACGTGGTCACCCGGGATCTCCCGGCGTTTCAAAAACTCTATGATGACAAACTCTCGGCGATGCCCGGGGTGCAGCATTTGCGCTCGACGCTGGTGATGAAAACCGTGGTGCAGGATCGTCCCTTTCCGTTGGAAAGCTTAAACCTGACGCGCTGATTCGCCCCGAGTCAGGCCGGCATTTCTGATAACAGGGGAGGCGTTGTGCTGAATCTCAAGGCGCGGGGGAAGGCGGGCGCGGTAGCCACGCCTGCCCGTGAGCGCTTAACTTACCATTTTTCGTCGCGCGCATCCTGGCGGCCATCGCGACGGTTATCGCGTTTATCCTGGCGGCAGCTGGCGTTGCTTTGATTATTGTCTCTGACGCACTGCTGTTTGGCATCGCGTCCGCCCTGGCGTGAATCCTGGCGGGTATCGCGTGCGTCCTGACGGTTATCACTGCGGTAAGTCGCGTTAGCCGAGAGGCTCGGCAGCAACAGCGCTGCGGTAACCAGAGCGAGAAGGAGTTTTTTCATAAATATTGCCTTTCTGATAAACCAAACATACTGATATATGAATAATAATTAAGCGTTATTGTGGCGTGGAAATATTTTTTATTTCTCGGCAATAAGTGCCTGTTTATTCATTGTTTTGTTTAAAATTAAATTTATCAGAGCGGCGGCAGGCAATGCCTCAGCCGGTGGTTCTGGTTGCCGAAGCGGCGCGCATCCCTGCGGACCGATCCGAAGGGATTTACAGCGCCGGCTGCTGCTGGCGCGGCGTCGCGGGATGACGAATGCTGAACAGCGCCACCAGGGCCAGCAGTGCAAAGGCCAGCAGCATCAGCGCCACCGGGACGTAGCTGTCCCATTTCATTAAAAATGCGACCGCCAGCATCGGGCTTATCCCGCCGGAGATAACGGCGCCAATCTCGTGGCCCAGCGCCAGACCGGTATAGCGCACTTCAACTGGAAATAGCTCCACCATCATGCACGGCTGGGCGGCGATCATCGCCCCGTGACATACCGGCAGCGCCAGCAGCATCGCCAGCAGAATCGCCGGGAAGCTATGCATTTGTAGCAGCCAGAAGAACGGGAAGGCGACCAGCGCCATGCCGGTCACGCCAATATAGTAGAGCGTTTTCCTGCCGATACGGTCCGACAGCCAGCCCCAGCCGAGAATCGTGGCGATCTCCACCGTCATGGCAAGGGTCACGGCGGCAATCACCTGGCTGGTCTCAATGCCGATATGTTTGCAATAGACTACGGAAAAGGTGAAAAAGATGTAGACCGCGCCGTTTTCCGCCAGCCGCAGACCAATGGCCTGCAAGATCGCTTTCGGGTGATGTTTAAAGGCGCTGAGCACCGGCAGCTGCACCTCCCTCTCCCCGGAGGCATGTTTTCGGGCGACAAACTCGGCATTTTCCTCAATGTTGCGCCGGATATAGACGCCGACCAGAAAGATAAACAGGCTCAGCAGGAAAGGGATGCGCCACGCCCAGGCCAGCACATCTTCCTGCGGCAGCAGCTGCACCAGATAAAAAGCCAGCGAAGAGAGTACAAATCCGCCGGAGACCCCCACCTGGCTCCAGGCGGTGTAGTAGCCTTTTTGTTGCGCCGGGGCATTCTCACTCAGCATCAGGACGCCGCCGCCCCATTCGCCGCCGGAGGCGACGCCCTGGATAAAACGCAGGGTTATCAGGGCGACTGGCGCCAGAATACCGATGTGTTCATAGGTTGGCAGCAGACCAATCAGAAAGGTACTGGCGCCCATTAACGTCAGGGTGATAATCAGGGTCATTTTACGGCTGTATTTATCCCCGAGATGACCAAAGGCAATGCCGCCCAGCGGCCTGGCGATAAAGCCGATGGCAAAACCGGAAAAGGCCAGAAAGGCCCCGAGCAGCGGATCATCGGTTGCCGGAAAGAACAGGGGGCCGAAGACCAGCGCCGCCGCCGTACCGTAAAGAAAAAAGTCATACCATTCCAGGGAGTTACCCAGAAAAGAGCCGATAATCAATTTGCGCATTGATTGGGGAGTGCTAACCGGCGTATCGCTTGCAGTTCCAGACATCACATCTACTCCAGTACAGGTGAAAAGAGGGCGCCGAAGAGCTGACGCCATGATGCAACCCGAAGCGTATGAGGGCGGCATTATGCGATAGGGTATTTTTCGTTAGGGTGAACCTTAGCGGTACGGCTGCGCGCTAAGGGTATGGAACTGGCGGTTGAACCACACCAGCCCGTCGCCGGCCTGGTGATGACGAATCTGTCTGACCTCGCAATAAAACACGCTGTGACTGCCCACTTCATGGCTGGTAGAAATGGTGCAGTCGACGTTGGCGACGGCCGTCGCCAGCACCGGTGAGCCGGTTTCCAGCGTCAGCCACTGGTCGTGTAAAAAACGCTCTTCCGAACGCAGCTGGCTATTGGCAAAGATGGCGGACAGGTTTTGATGCTGACCGGAGAGCACGTTCACGCACAGCACGCCGTTCTCTTTAAATTTGCCATGGGCGAAAGAAGAACGGTTCATACACACCAGCAGCGTGGGGGGCGAATCGGTGATGCTGCATACGGCGGAGGCGGTAAAGCCAAAGCGGCCTGCCGGACCATCGGTGGTGATAATCGTGATAGCGCTGCCCAGTTGTGCCATGGCGTTACGGAAATCAGATGTCAGGTTCATAGCGGTATCCGTTATTTCAGTTTGACGTATTCGAAGCTTTCGATAACCAACCGGGGCGTTTTGGCCCGCGAACAGCACAGCAGGATCTGGTCGTTATCTTCGCGTTCTTCATCGGTTAAATACTCATCGCGGTGATCCGGCACGCCGCTGCACACATTGGCGAGGCAGGTTCCGCAGACCCCCTGTTCGCAGGAGACTTTGACCTTGATCCCCGCATTTTTCAGCGCGGCGACAATGGTTTCGTTCTCCCCGACGGCAACGGTGAGGCCCAGCTCGGGGACCTCGACGGTAAAGCTGGCGCCGCCGGTTTCCACTTCCCGGTTAAAAAACTCCTGATGCAGTTGTTCGGGCGGATAACCGCAGCCGCGCGCCGCATCGGCTATCCCGTCCATAAACCCTTCCGGGCCGCAGACGTAGACGTGAGCGGCGGCGCGGTGCGGGGCCAGCACTTCGTGAGGGCGGATTTTTTCTCCTTCCTCGCTGATGTGCAGATGGACGCGGTCGCTAAAAGGGCAATCCGCCAGCTCGTGCAAAAAGGCCATCCCGTCGCGGCGCCGCCCGCAATAATGGATAGCGAAAGATTTTCCGGCGCGGAACAGCGTATCCGCCATCGCCAGCATCGGCGTAATCCCGATCCCGCCGCCAATCAGCAGGCTGTGGCTGGCATCCATCTCAAGCGCAAACAGATTGCGCGGCGTGCCGATCGTCACCGTGGCGCCGACCTGGAGCCGATGCGCCGACAGCGATCCTCCGCGCGATGTCCGATCCTTGAGAATGCCCAGGCGATACTGCTGCGGATGATGAGGGCTGCCGCACAGTGAATACTGGCGAACGATCCCCTCCTCGAGATAGAGATCGATATGCGCCCCGGCGCTAAACGGCGGCAGGGGAGCGCCGTCCAGCGAAGCCAGGGTCAGGACCACCACATCGGCGCCCTGGATTTCGCGTTCTGCGACGCGTACGGTCAGTGTTTCAGCCATCTTTCTTCTCCACCCTGACAGGGCTTAACGCATATAGATGCCGCCGTTGATATCCCAGGTCGCCCCGGTGATAAAGGTGGCGGACGGGTCGGCCAGCAGCTCTACCGCGCGGGCGACCAGCCGCGGATCGCCCAGGCGTTTCATCGGGATCATCTCCAGCAGCGCCGGCATTTTTTCTTCCGCTACCGCCGCATGAACGGACGGTAAATCGAGCGGGCCGGGGGCTATGGCGTTGACGCTGACCCCGGCGGCGCTCAGCGCGCGGGCAAACACTTTCGTCAGCGTCAGAATGCCGCCTTTCGAGGCCGCATAATGGGCGCCGGAGGCGGTGCCGCCGTTTTGTCCCGCCAGCGAGGCGAGATTGATAATGTTGCCCTGTCGGCGTTGACTAAAATAACGGCCAACAATCTGACAGCCGAGAAAGGTGCCCCGCAGGTTGGTGCTGGTGACGCGATCGAACTCCTCAACGGAGATCTCCATGATCGGCGTGGTCAGCGTGAGCGCCGCGTTGTTCACCAGCACATCCAGCCCGCCAAATCGTTCGTCGATCTGCGCCAGCGCAGCGTGAAAGTGTTCGGGTTCGCGGATATCCAGCGCCAGGGGCAGCAGCCGCCGTCGATCGGCATCGATCTGCCGGGCCCCCTCGCACGCGATGTCGATGGCGATATCCGCCATCGCCACCTGATAACCCAGCTGCCACAGATGGCGGCTAATCGTCAGCCCGAGGCCGCTGCCGGCGCCGGTTACGAGTACGGTTCTTGTCATTGCAGCCTCACAGGATGTAGCCAATGCTATGCAGATAATCGTCGGCGTTAATCAGCCGGACGACCTTCTGCGCGATAAGAAAGCGCTCGCCCTGCGGCACCAGGGTGTAGCTCAGGTCGGCGACGTAATGGTGTTCTTTACCTTTGCGGTACTCATACAGAAACTGGGCGCAGCGGATCTCGACACGCTGGTCGCTGGCCTCGATCAGGCGGTGGCGGCCGATCATGCGGATGGTGCGTGCGCGCGGCGTCGTCGAGATCGACTCGCCGCTGTACAGACGATGGACGCGCTTCTCGCGCATGGCCTGATTGTCATAGGCGTAATTCAGCGCGTTGGCGAAATCGGTCGTCTGCCGATCGACAGGAATGATGTACATCCCCTGCGGCTGCCACAGCGTCAGCCACTCGTGGAATTCGCCCTGGTCGAGCAGGTCCGCCTCTTGATTAATAAAGTGAATGGCGGCGGTTAAAGTCTGTTGTGCGCTCATTTTTGCCCCCGGTTTTCTGCGGTCATGTACTTTTTCCACTGCTGATAGGCGGCACGCATGCCGGTTTCGGCGCTGACGTCGCTGCGCAGTCCATCGGCGGTGCGCGTCTCTCCCGGCAGGCCGCGATTGAGCATGATCCACAGATCGTTGCCCGCGCCGCCGCCGCGCTGGACGCGCTCCCAGGCTTCAGAATCATCCGGCGTGCCAAAGCCCATCGGGCCCTGGAAGTGTTCATGCATCCGCAGACGCGCCTGGTTGGCAATCGCCGGGCCATCTTTCATCGTCAGCACCACGTGGTGGATTTCGGTCTCCTGCACTGAGACGGGTTGCAGCACGCGGAAGAACGCCATCGAGCAGGCAACGTTGGGGAACAGGTTCAGGTTGAAGCCGCTGCCGCCCACGGCGCGGACGATGCGGCGCACCTGCTGCTCTTCGTGGCCCTCTTCTCGCAGCGCCTGAGCCAGTTCAAGGAAGCGATCCGGCACCGGCGCATCGAGATTCTCTTCAAGGTCAATCAGTTCCGGGATCATCACCATCACGCTGTGGCCGTTTCCGAGATCTTCGACAAAACCTTTGCCGTCAACGAAGTTGAGCATCTCTTCCGTTTGCTTATCGACGGAGCTCAGAAAGGACTTATGTACGATGGGAAAGTGATAGCCATCGGTGGTATTTTCCAGCTGAATCTTCCAGTTGCCGGGGAAGCGGAAGCGGTGGGCGGTGGTCGCCTGCAGCGGGTAGCCCGCCCCCTGTTTCATAAACAGATCCATCCATTTCATGGCCGGTCCGAGGAAGTCGGTCAGCGGTTCCATCTGCTGGTTGAAGGTGGCGAAAATCATTCCCGCGTAGCTTTCGCTGCGCAGACGCACCATGCCGAGCTGCGCTTTATCCAGGGTATCGCCGTAGCTTTCCGGATGCGGTACGCCGCGCAGGGCGCCGTCGAGGCCGTAACCCCAGCCGTGATAGGGGCAGACAAAGCTGTTGGTTTTGCCGCTGCGGTGTTCGCAAACGGTGGCGGCGCGGTGGCGACAGCGGTTCAGCAGGACGTTGATGTTGCCTTTGCGATCGCGTACCACGATGACCGGCTGCGTTCCGACCATAGAGGACTTAAAGCTGCCCGCGTCCGGGACTTCACTTTCGTGTCCGACCCAGACCCAGGTCTGGTTAAAAATCTTCTCGATCTCAAGGGCGAAAATGTCGCCGGAGGTGTACAGCGAGGTATGAACCCGGTCGGACTGTACCAGGGCGCCCAGCGTGGCGGCGTCGTAGCCGCTCTCAATATTTTTTACCGGAATACATTCAGACATTGCTTAATCTCCTGAGTCTCGGTGATGTTTCTGCGGGCAGAGGCATCGGCTGCCCGCGGAATCATTCCGGGGACCGCGTAGTGTCGGGTACGGGTAAATCCACCGGCGAGTGCCAGTAATCCACCGGACGACTCAATAAGTTACGGGTGGTGAAATGGTCTATGAGCCAGCGCTCGCCTGTTTTTTTAAAGCGAATCACCAGTTCTGCGCTGTTGAGATGCGACCCTCCGGCGCGAAAGGTGGAAACCTGTAACATTTTCCAGCGCCCGATAGCCTCATTCTCTGCGCCAATATCAATATATTCGGACGTTAAATAATGAACGTTGATGGCAAAGTGTGCGGGCTCGCTAATATAACGGGCCATCATTTGGGCAATGTTTTTTCGCCCGGAATAACGTCCCAGTTTGTTTTGGTATAAACTGCCGAGACCTTCCCAGATAGCATCTTCACAAAATAAGTCAGCAATTTCCTGCGCGATATCCGGATAAGATAAATCGTCACATAAATGCATATATTGACTCATCAGGTTGCGAATCTGATTGGCCGCTTCGAGTTTATCCAGACGCTGCAGACACTTTTCCAGATTCATAAGTTACGCCTGAATAATTAATTCGCGCCCGGTACGAGCTTCAACTTTGCAATATTTCCACAGCCGGTCTGGTCCCGGGCCGACCTGAATGCTGCGGAACAGATTGCAGGCGGCGGTGACGGCGTCAAAATCATGCGCATCGGCGAGGACGTAGGTGGTCCACGGCCAGCCGGTAGAAGGCCCGACCATTACCCGATCGTCATCCATATTGCCGATAACCTGAATGCCGTCAGTGCGTTCGATACCTTTCATCATCTCGCCAAACGCGGCCCAGACCTGTTTGCCGACCTCCGGGGGGCATCGAAAAAGTTTTGATTTACGCCAATACAAAACAGAACGCGGATCATCGTCATACTCCTTAAAGGGTTATAAATAGCCGGGCAGCGGCGGGTGGCCGAAGAACATATTTCCGGCGTTGATATAGGTCAGCTCGCCCATAAAGGCGTGCTGAGTGATGACCATCGTGTCGCGGGCGTAGCGCTGGAGCGGGCTGCGCATGGTAATACCGGGCATTCCGGCCAGCCTGAGCGCACGGGTGGTCACCGATGAAGAGACGCGGGTAACGTGCGTCGATGACAGGCGCAGGGCGTTGATCATCCCGGCATCGGGTTCATCGCCGCGTAAAATGACCTGCCAGACATCGTCGATGGCATCGTAAAACCAGCAGCGGGCCGAGCGCAGCTCCGCTTCACAATGGGCAATATCCATCTGCGCAAACTGGCGATCGGCCAGACAGGGGGCGCCGGTGACCGAACTCTGGCGTTCGGCGATGGCATAGATTTCGGCCAGCGCGGCGCGGGCGATGCCCAGCGCCACCACTGAGAGCACCTGCGTCGCCAGCGACAGCACCGGGTAGCGGTAGAGCGCGCCCTCGAGACTGAGTTCGCCGCCGCGGATAAAGGTCCACTCCTGGGGGACAAACGCCTCCTTGAGCACCACGTCATGACTGCCGGTCCCCGCCAGACCCACTGTATTCCACACCGGATCGATGGTGAAGCGATCGGCGGGGAGCACCGCGATACGCGGCAGCGGACGAGCGGAGCCGTCGTCCGGCAGAATACCGACGCCAATCAGTTCGGCTCCGGTACAGCCGCTGGCGAAGCTCCAGCGCCCGCTGACCTGAAAACCGCCGTCCTGAGCGATGGCTTTCTGCGGGGGAAAAATACCGCCGGCAAACACCACGTCCGGGCCGTGGCGATAGATCTCATCCAGCGTACTGAGCGGCAGGCCGCCGAGGTAGAAGGGATTCATGCCAAAGCTGGCGACCCATCCGGCGGAACCGTCGGCGGTGGCGATGGTCTCAATCAGCTGACAGAATTCGGCTGGCGAGATTTCATCGCCGCCATATTGCGTGGGCACCAGCGCACGATAAACACCAGCCTGTTTAAAACGCGAAATAATATCGTCAGAGATATAGCGTTGTTGTTCGAACTCCTCGCTGCGCTTTTTTAATTCGTCGAGCAATTCGCTGAATTCACTATTACTGGCGTACGGGGTCTTTTCCGCACGCAGCGTTGCAGATGGGTTTAACATACGACTAAGCCTCTTCCAGTTAAATAGAATAAATATTTATGTCCGTCATGTTTCTGATTATCGGTGCGCTGGCGATATTTATTTCGCTTAGCCACTGAGTGGCCGCGGCACGGTAAAGCAGATTATTCAGGATGTATTATTTTATTTGCTCTGCGAGTCTGACGGGTATTGCAGTTTTGCCATTAGCGATTCAGCAAAACAGAGTAATTCATAGTCTTTATTTTTCCCCGCAACAATTTGCAGGGCGACCGGCCGCTGGTTTATCTCGCCAACGGGAAGTGTCAGCGCCGGATGACCGCTTAAATTGAACGGGCGCACCAGCCGGGTCAGGTTCACCACATTGAGTGGATTCGCCGCCTCTTCCAGCGTCGGCGGGCAGGCCGGCAGCGTCGGCAGTAAAATAAACGGCGCGCGGGCGAGTTGCGCATCGACAGCCTCGGTAAAGGTCTGGCGAATGCGCTCTGCCGCCTGGCGCTGGTGCGGGCTGATTTCCGCGCCGGCGCGCAGGCGCACGGCGACATCCTCGGCCAGTTCAGGCTCCTCCGCGAGAGATTGAAACGCCTGCCAGTTCTCCTGGGAGATGACCGTCAGCCCTGCCTGATGCGCCTCGGCAAATGCCGGCAGCGTCGCGTCTGCGGGAAACATTCCCGCCTGCGTCAGACGGGCGCGAATCAGCTGTTCAATGTCCGTCGTGGCATGGCCGAAGAGAAAGGCCGTGGCCGCCTGGTGGGCGCTGACGGCTGGGGCGATTTCGCCTGGGAGTCGCGCCAACACCTGACGTAACGTGGCGACATCGCGACTGAAAAATCCCACGCAGTCCAGCGAACTGTCGGCCGGCATCACCCCTTGACGGCTCACCCGCCCCCAGGTCGGCTTCAGGCCGACGATGCCACAGCAGGCGGCAGGCATCCGCACGGAACCCCCGGTATCGGTGCCAATCGCAAAATCGACCTCTCCGGCGGCCACCACGGTTGCCGAACCGCTCGACGAACCGCCGGGAATCAGCGCCGGGTAGCGCGGGTTGAGCGGCGTTCCGCTCCAGGCATTGATCCCGGTCACGCCAAAGGCCAGCTCATGAAGCGTCGTTTTCCCCTGCAGCTGACAACCACCGCTATCGAGCAGCTGTTGAATCACCGTCGCATGCGCTGTCGCCTCCGGGGCATTTTGTAACACCGGGCTGCCGGCACGAGTGGGATAACCGGCGATATCGAGAGTATCTTTGGCGGCAAACGTCAGCGCGCCGGTACCCAGCGTAAAGCGCGAGATAAACCCGGAATGGGCGGATGTCATGCCTGTACGATGTTCATTAGCCATGGTTCACTTTTCCGTTTAACGATAACGAGTGAAGGACGAATGTATAAAAAACAGACTGAATTGAATCTGAGATAATCTTGTCATTAAAACTTGAAACTTCAAGTAATTTGTAACGTATTTTTCACATCATCCTGGGCTATAAGAACATTTTATAAACAAATAAAAATTTTTAATTAATTGATTTATATGTTTATTTTTTGATAGTTATATTTTAATCTCTTGAGGGAGCTCACAAAATAAACCGCAAAATATAAGTTAAAAAAATGATAAAAAAGCGTGCGAAAAACGAAGGGTAGGGCGAGAAAACGACAATAGCCTTTTCTTTACAAAGGTTATTGTCGCGACTGTGGAAGAGGGAGATCAGTCATTGAGGTTGTGCAGCAGCAGGGACAGCACGTGGTTCATTTTCTTCTCTTGGGCAGGGGTAATGCCCTTAAATGCCCGGGCGAACACTTTTTGACTCAGTACTTTGGCCTCGGCGACCTTTGCCTGGCCTGCGGGGGTGAGTTCCGCTTCGGTGACCCGACCATCGCTGGCGCTGACGTGGGTAGTCAGCAGCCCGTCGTCACGCAGGCGCCCTACGATTTTGGTGACGGTGGGCATTTTACTGACGGCGTATTCGGTGATGCGGGAGATACTGGCTCTGTGGTACTGATGGACCAGCATCAATACCCGGAATCGGGAAAGGTCGATGTCGATTTTTTTTAATTCGATTTCCATCAGCTGCGTATACTTTGCATAAACGTTGACCACCCAGAAGAAGGGAAACTCTTCTTTATGAAAGCGGCTCTCGTGGCTGTCTGGTTGCGCTGATGCGTTATTATGTTCCACAAGCCTCTCCTTGCCCGACGACGGTAGAATGGGCAGATGGTATGCGTATTTGACGGGCATTGCAAAATGCAATCTACAGGCAATATCGCGGGCTGGCGGCGACGCTCACCGCTACCGCCGGGCGGATATTCAGATTCACGTAATGGTAAAAATGATGACAACTCGCATGCTAACCCGTGACTGGCGTCTGCTGTCGCTGGGGTTACCACTCCTGGCGCTGCTGTGGGCCGGGCTGACGCTGTATGCGCACTGGGAGGCTTTTTTACAGTGGTGTCTGGCAACGCAAATTATGCTCCATCGCTACCTGGTGATGTATCTTTTGCAGCTCAATAACCATCAGTATAGCGGCGGGATGTGGCTGCTGGGCGGCGCATTCCTTTACGGTGTGCTGCATGCCGTTGGCCCCGGACACGGTAAATTTATCGTCACCACCTATCTCAGCACCAACAAAGAGAGCCTGCTGGCGGCGCGGGTAGTGCCGTTTCTTGGCAGCCTGATGCAGGGGGTGAGCGCTATCCTGTTTGTATTTATTCTGGCCGTAGGGCTGAACCTTGCGTCCGGCGATCTCAGTACCAGCCGCTGGTACGTAGAGAAAATCAGCGCCCTGATGGTGGGGGCGTTTGGCGCATATGTGATATATCAAGCGCTCAAAAGCCTGCGGCCGCGAAAAATGACGATCGCGACCTTGACTCCGCTGCATGAACATAGCGAAACGTGCGGCTGCGGAGCTCACGGCGTTGGCCGCGGGCTGGGAGCTGACTGGCAAACCCGGCTTGGCGTGGTCCTGGCTATCGGCGCCAGGCCCTGCAGCGGGGCGATAATGATCCTGCTGTTTTCCAATGCGCTGGGGATCGTCAGCTGGGGAATTGCCGCGGTCATGACGATGTCACTGGGGACGGCAATATCAATTCTCGGCCTCTCGCTGGCGGTACGCTACGCGCGTGAACGGGCGATCGGCCTGTTTGCCTGGGATGACGGTCGCCTGAAATGGCTGCTGCCGGCGGTAAAAATTGCCGGCGGCGTCCTTCTGATTCTCTTTGCCTGCGTGCTGTTTCTGACCGTGATCCCGATGAGCGCCAACGGCGATTATATTGCTGCCGGTTGCTAGGGCTCTTCCAGCAGGCGCATAAAGACCTTCAGCGCCCGATCCAGCTGCTGGCGCTGCTCCGTGGAGAGTCCGGCCAGCAGCTGGCGTTCGTTTTCTACGTGGCTTTCCACAGCCTCATCGATCCGCTCGCGCCCCGCCTCGGTCAGGGCGACCAGCAGACTCCGCGCATCGTCAGGATCCGGCAAACGGGTAATAAAACCCCGTTTTTCCAGCGCCTTAAGCCGATGCGTCATGGTGCCAGAGGTGATCATCAGCGTAGAGAAAAGCTGAGTCGGGGAGAGGATAAACGGCGAGCCTGCCCGACGAAGGGTGGCCAGCATGTCAAACTCCCAGCGCACCAGATCGTGGCGGATAAAGGCGGACTCTACGCGCGGCTCCAGCAGCAGAGCGCAGCGCTTCAGGCGCCCGATGGGGCCCATCGGGCTGCAATCCAGATCCGGGCGCTCCCGTTTCCACTGTTCAAGAATGCGATCTACGGCGTCAGCCTGAGATGATTTGTCCAATTGTGCCTACTTATCTTGATATCAAGATATCTGTCGATACATACTTTAACGACTAATTTACCTTGATGTGAAGATAAAATCATGACCTTTTTCTCACGCTCTCCCGTTATTGATTTGCTGTTGACCGCCCTGGCTCCGGCCATCTGGGGGACGACCTACATTGTCACCTCCCAGTTTTTACCCCCGGACAGACCTTTTATTGCGGCGCTGCTACGGGTGCTGCCCGCAGGGATTGCGCTGCTTATCTGGTGCCGCCGTTTTCCTCTGCGCAATGAGTGGTGGAAGCTTATTGTTACCGGGATCCTCAATATCGGCGCTTTTCAGGCGCTGCTGTTTATTGCCGCTTACCGGTTACCCGGCGGGCTGGCTGCAGTGATTGGGGCAATTCAGCCGCTGCTGGTCATGATGCTGGCGTGGGGTGTCGACAGGCAGCGCTCGCCGTGGGTGGCGGTGCTCTCGGCAGTGACTGGCATTATCGGCATGGCGCTGCTGCTGCTGTCGCCGCATACGGTGCTGGATCCGCTGGGGATCATGGCGGCATTTTCAGGTGCGGTCAGCATGGCGCTGGGGACCTGGCTGTCTCGCCGCTGGGCGATTTCGCTACCGGTGGTGGCGCTGACCGGCTGGCAATTGTTGATTGGCGGCGTGGTACTGGCTCCCGTTGCATGGCTGGTGGATCCGCCGTTGCAGGGGGTGACGTGGACCCAGGCGGCCGGCTATCTGTGGCTCTGCGTGGCCGGCGCGATGCTGGCCTATGGGCTGTGGTTCCGCGGGATTAGCCGTCTCCCATCGGTCGCTGTCTCAGCACTCAGTCTGCTGAGTCCGGTGACGGCAGTGCTTCTGGGCTGGATCTGTCTTGGACAGAAGATTGAAGGGGTGGCGCTGGTGGGGCTAATCGTGGTGTTGCTGAGCGTGCTGTCGATACAGCGCGCATTAACAAAAAAAGCCCCATAAAGGGGCCCGACATTGCTGCGTGGTTATCGTGAAGCGGGAGCGAAACGAGCCGCCGTAAGGCGGCCTGTCCGGCAGCTCCCTCTGCAACCATTCTCTTATTTGGACAGCTCAGCGGTCATATGAACCTGGTTACCGGTATAGGCTTCGGTAATGTGGTAAGACGCGCCTTGATCTTTAGCGATGGTCGCAATTTTAGCTTCTGCGCTATCCAGGGTATCAGCCGTTACGCTGACCGGGTGCTGAGCGAAGCTGGCGAAAGAAACCAGAGAGAGCATACCGGCAGCGGCAAGTAATTTTACGTTTTTCATGGTGTTTTTCCTTTTAACTTTTCAGGTGGAAAGCGTTGTGCTTTCGATGGGTTTATAATAAGCCTGCTAACTATAACCAGCGTTGCAAAAAGTGCGATTTAGATCACACTTTCATGTCGGTAAGATGACGGGAATTTGAAGGTATTTTTATTTTTTAATTAAAAAACAATGCATTGAACGCGACTCCCGCGACCCTTATGCATTAAAAAAATATTGCTATCACCATGTGTTTTTTTGAAAACCGCCGCTATGGATGGCCTGAGTGGATGCGCTGGCGGGATTTTCCCGTGTTTTTGGGCAGGGCATACTTCGTCTGGCAGCGAAGTATCGGGCTTTATGGATACGATAAAGTGGCGTCACTGTTGATTGAGGAAGGACGACACGATGATTGCGGTACTCTTTGAAGCCGATGTCACCCCGGCAAAACAGGCCCGTTACCTGGCGCTGGCGGCGGAGCTCAGGCCGTTGCTTGATACGCTTGACGGCTTTATTAGCATTGAACGTTTTCAAAGTCTGACCACGCCGGGCAAGATCCTGTCTCTGTCCTGGTGGCGCGATGAAGAGGCGGTGCGGGCCTGGAAAAACAATCTCTGCCATCAGGCGGCCCAGGAGGAGGGCAAAGCGACTATTTTTGCCTCTTACCAGATTCGCATTGTGCAGGTCATTCGCGGCTGGGGTTCAGAAATGCAGGAGGGGCGCGGCGATGTATGATATTCATGTCATTCTGCCAAATCGTCCTGGTCAGCTGGCGCTGTTAGGCCAAACGCTGGGGAAACATGGCGTGGGGCTTGAAGGTGGCGGGGTTTTCACCGTCGACAATCAATGCCACGCCCATTTTCTGGTCGCAGAAGGGGAGCGGGCCAGAACGGTGCTGGAGCAGGCGGGGATCCCGGTAGCGGGCGTCTACCTGCCGCTTATTCGCAGATTAAAACAGGAACAGCCCGGCGAGCTGGGCGCGATAGCTCATGCGCTGGCCGAACGCGGGGTGAATATCCTGACCCAGTACAGCGATCATGCGAACCGCCTGATTCTGGTGACCGATAACTTTCCACTGGCACAGGAAGTCACGCGTTCCTGGGCCACCACCTTGTGAGGCGTTATGCTAAAACCAGCCCATGTTATTGAAGATGATGAGTCGTTGGCCGTGGCCATCACCGCGCTGGCGTCCGCCATGGCCGATGCTTCACGGGTGAAAATGCTCTGTGCATTAATGGATGGGCGCGCGTGGACCGCGACGGAGCTGGCGACGGTGGCCGAAGTCTCGGCCTCAACCGCCAGCGCCCATCTCAGCCGTCTGGTCAGCACCCATTTGCTGGTTTGTCTGGCGCAGGGACGGCATCGCTATTACCGGCTGGCGAGTGCCGATGTTGCCGGACTGCTGGAGAATATGATGGCGATGGCCGGGAAAAGTGCCATTGTGCTGACCACCCGGACCCCGGTGAATCTGCGTACGGCGCGAACCTGCTACGATCATCTTGCTGGTGAAGTGGCGGTGGCGATTTATGATTTTCTCTTGCGCGAGGCGTGGATTGTGCCGGACGGGAGCGCGCTGACGCCGGTCGGCGAGGCGCAGTTTGCCCGTTCAGGCATCACTTTGCCGGCCGGGAACCGGCGCAGGGTATGCTGCGCATGTCTGGACTGGAGCGAGCGGCGTTTCCATCCCGGTGGCGCCGTCGGGGCTGCATTGTTGCAGCATGGTCAGCGAAACGGCTGGTTCACCCTGACGCCGGGATTTCGCGAAGTGAGTATCACCCCGACAGGCAGGCTCGCGCTGAGGCAGCACTTCCATCTGCCGCTGTAGCGGGCAGCTAAACGCCAGGTTGCAGGAGGTGAATATTTTTTTTTAACCGTTTTTATGCTATTTCAGCAAGCCACCTCTCAGTATTATTCAGAATGTTCGCTATAGTCATGGGATCGTATTATTTGCCATGATAATCCCTCTGCGAAATATATCACCCGCGCCTTATTCCCTCTGATGTAAATAACTTTGTATTTGTTTTTGTCTATTGTTTTTCGATTATCAATAGCTGAAATCTATCTCTAACCCGATGTAACAAGTTTTAAGCAAATGTATATTTGTTGGCGAAAAATAGCATTCTTTGACGCCGACAGCATTAACGAATTCTTTAAACGGAGTTCGCGTCCTGACGCCTTAAATATTGCGGCTTCCGGTCAGTCGAAGTTTCTATTCACAGTTGCACAAGTGAGCATCGCATAACGCTTCTGACTTTTGTGCAGGTTTACTGTTGGTTTATTGATATAAAACTCACTCTGACAAGGAAATGGCAATGAAAAAGGTTCTTCTCTCTGCAGCTATGGCAACAGCATTTTTCGGTATGACTGCAGCGAACGCAGCTGATACGAATGTTGGCGGTGGCCAGGTTAATTTCTTCGGTAAAGTTACCGATGTCTCCTGTACTGTTTCCGTTAACGGCCAGGGCAGCGATGCTAACGTTTACCTGTCACCGGTTACCCTGACCGAAGTTAAAGCAGCGGCGGCTAATACCTACCTGAAGCCTAAATCTTTCACCATTGACGTCTCTGATTGCCAGGCTGCTAACGGCGACAAACAAGACGACGTGAGCAAACTGGGTGTGAACTGGACCGGCGGTAACCTGCTGGCTGGCGCAACGACTGAGCAGCAGGGCTACCTGGCAAACACCGAAGCCTCTGGCGCGAAAGATATTCAGCTGGTTCTGTCCACCGATAGCGCGACTGCGCTGACCAACAAAATCATCCCGGGCGTGAGCACTCAGCCGAAAGCGAAAGGCGACGCAACCGCCGTTCAGGATGGCGCACGCTTCACTTACTACGTTGGTTATGCAACCAACACCCCGGCTTCTGTTACCACCGGTGTGGTTAACAGCTACGCGACCTACGAAATTACTTACCAGTAATTATCGCCAGAAAATAAAACCGCCTTTCTCGAGGCGGTTTAAAACAATGATAAAGCGGCAGTTGCTGCCGCTTATTTTTTTTATTCTGAGGTCAGCATGAAGCATATTGCCCTTTTTTTCTGTTTCATTTTTAGTGTTGCGGCCAATGCCAACAATATTATCGTCAACGGCACCCGCTTTATTTATCCTGGAAATGAAAAAGAAATAACGGTACAGCTTTCTAATACCGCAGACCGTCCGGCGCTGGCGCAAGCCTGGCTGGATAACGGCAATGCCGATGCTACGCCGGATACCATTACCACGCCGTTTATTATTACACCCCCGATTTCACGCGTTGATGCAAAGAGCGGGCAGACTTTACGTATTAAATTGGGTAGCGCCGCCGGACTGGCACAAAATAAAGAGACGCTGTGGTGGCTGAATCTTCTGGAAATCCCGCCGGTGGTGGCCAACCAGAAAAATGAAGGGCAAAACGTCCTCCAGCTGGCGATCCGTTCGCGCTTTAAGTTTATTTACCGTCCTGTCGGACTGGGTAACCGCGACGCGGCGCCGGAGAAATTAGCGCTTTCAGCCAGCGGTAGCAGCCTGTCTATCAGCAACCCTACGCCATTTTATCTCACCGTCAGCCGTATTTCCCGCGATGGCGGTAAAGCCCTGAACAGCAAAACGGTGATGCTGGCTCCGCAGTCCAGTCAGACCGTGGCCCTCTCTTCTTCTGTGAGCCGAGGCGAGACCCTGACGATTAATAATATCAATGACTATGGCGCAGATGTGGCAGTGAAAGTAGCCGTTAAATAAGGGACACGATCATGAAGCAGAGGTCTATCTGCCCGGGAAGATTAAGTACAGCGATCGCGATGGCGCTGTTCTGTTTTCCGCCAGTTTCCAGCGGACAGGAAAGCCCGGGAACGGTATACCAGTTTAATGATGGTTTTATCGTTGGCAGCCGGGAAAAGGTCGATCTGTCTCGCTTCTCCGCCAGTGCTATCACGGAAGGGACCTATTCGCTCGATGTGTATACCAACAATGAGTGGAAAGGGCGCTATGAACTGAACGTCACCCGCGATAAAGACGGCAACATGGGGATCTGCTACACCCGTGAAATGCTTGAGCGCTACGGGATTGCGGCAGAAAAACTCAATCCTCAGCTGAGTCAGCAGGCAGGTTACTGTGGACGGCTGAAGGAGTGGCGTAACGAAGAAAACGTTAAAGATAACCTGATACAGTCCTCGCTGCGGCTGGAAGTTTCTGTACCGCAAATCTACGAAGATCAGCGCCTGAAAAATTTTGTCAGCCCGGAATTCTGGGATAAAGGCATTGCGGCGCTGAATCTTGGCTGGATGGCGAACACCTGGACCAGCCATACCTCTGCCGCCAACGGCTCCGACAACAGCAGCGCCTATCTCGGCGTTAACGCCGGCTTCTCCTGGGACGGTTGGTTACTCAAGCACATCGGTAACCTGAACTGGCAGCAGCAGCAGGGGAAGGCGCACTGGAACAGTAACCAGACCTACCTTCAGCGGCCGATCCCGCAAATCAACTCGATTGTCAGCGGCGGGCAGATATTTACCAACGGCGAATTCTTCGACACCATCGGTCTGCGTGGGGTCAACCTGGCGACCGACGACAATATGTTCCCGGACGGAATGCGCTCCTACGCGCCGGAAATTCGCGGCGTGGCGCAGAGCAATGCTCTGGTGACGGTGCGTCAGGGCAACAATATTATCTATCAGACCTCGGTACCGCCGGGGCCGTTTACTTTGCAGGATGTTTACCCGTCCGGGTACGGTAACGACCTTGAGGTGTCGGTAAAAGAGGCCGATGGATCGGTGCAGGTCTTCAGCGTGCCGTATGCGTCGGTGGCACAGCTGCTGCGTCCGGGTATGACTCGCTATGCGCTGTCGGCCGGTAAAGTCGATGATAATTCGCTGCGCAATAAGCCCATGCTCTACCAGGCTACCTGGCAGCGTGGCCTGAGCAACATGTTTACCGGCTATACCGGCGTGACCGGTTTTGATGATTATCAGGCGTTTCTGCTGGGGGCCGGGATGAATACCGGTATTGGCGCGCTGTCATTTGACATTACCCAGTCGCGACTGAAGAGCGATACCCTGGATGAAAAAGGGCAGAGCTATCGCGCCACCTTTAACCGGATGTTTACCGATACCCAGACCAGCATCGTGCTGGCGGCGTATCGCTACTCCACGAAAGGCTACTATAACCTGAACGATGCGCTGTACGCCGTCGATCAGGAGAAGAACCGCAATAACAACTATACGCTGTGGCGACAGAAAAACGGCATGACCTTCACCGTTAACCAGAACCTGCCGGACGGCTGGGGCGGTTTTTATCTGAGTGGCCAGATTTCAGATTACTGGAACCGTTCGGGTACCGAGAAGCAATACCAGCTTAGCTACAACAATATGTTCGGCCGTCTCTCATGGTCAGCCAGCGCGCAGCGCGTGTATACGCCGGATAACTCCGGCCATCGTCGTGACGATCGCATCTCGCTGAATTTCAGCTATCCGCTGTGGTTTGGTGAGAACCGTACCGCCAACCTGACGTCGAACACCACCTTCAACAATTCGCATTTCGGCAGCTCGCAGATTGGGGTTAACGGTTCGCTGGATAGTGAGAACAACCTCAACTACGGCATTTCAACGACCGCAGCGACCGGTGGTCAGCATGATGTCGCCTTAAACGGCAGCTACCGTACGCCGTGGACCACGCTTAACGGCAGCTATAGCCAGGGTGAAGGTTACCGGCAGAGCGGGCTGGGTGCCAGCGGGACGCTGATCGCCCATCGTCATGGCGTGGTGTTCTCACCGGAGAGCGGCAATACCCTGGCGCTGATTGAAGCCAAAGATGCGGCGGGCGCCATGTTGCCGGGTTCACCTGGGACGCGCGTCGACAGTAACGGCTATGCCATCCTGCCCTATCTGCGACCTTACCGGATCAACGCCGTCGAGATCGATCCGAAAGGCAGCCAGGAGGATATCGCCTTTGAGCGTACGGTGGCTCAGGTCGTTCCGTGGGAAGGCAGCGTGGTGAAAGTCTCGTTTGATACCACGGTACAGAATACCCTCACGCTTCAGGCGCGCCAGGCCAATGGCCAACCGCTGCCGTTTGCCGCCACCATTCTGGATCCGTCCGGTAAGGATATTGGGGTTGTTGGTCAGGGCAGCATGATGTTTATCAGCGACGCCGGGGTTAAGCAGGCGATCGTCAAGTGGAGCAGCGGACAATGTACGGTGGATCTGGGCCAGGCAAAATTAAAGGAAACGGTATGTCGCTGAGTAAACAACTGACGCTTTTTATTGGCTTAATGGCGCTGGGGACCACCTCCGCCTGGGCTGCCTGTACGCGCCTTTCGCAGCCTACGGTGAACCTGGATATGGTCGTTGGCAGGGTTGTGGTTCCCCCCGATCTGCCGGTGGGCTCGGTGATTGTCTCCCGGGACTGGACGATGAATGCGCCGGGCGGGGCCAGCTACAGCTGTACCGCCGGTACTAACCGCTTTGCGGCGAAGATTGTTTCTACAGGCTCCACCGATCTGGGGAATAAGATCTACTCCACCAACGTGCCCGGTATCGGCATGCGCTTTAGTCGCGGCGGCGCGACGGTGAACATCATCTATCCCGACGTTTTCTCCTCCACCATCAACCGGACCACCAACTACTCGCTGGAAGGTTCCCGCTTTACGCTGGAGATTATTAAAACGTCGTCGACGACCGGCAGCGGTACGCTGGCGGCGGGGAAATATACCTCCTATGACTGGGAAAGGGGGAATAACCCGATTCTGGAAACCTACCTGAGCGCCAATGCGATCACCATTGTCTCACCTTCCTGTACGGTCCTGAGCGGGAAGAATATGAACGTTGATGTGGGCACCATTAAGCGTAGCGATCTGAAAGGGGTCGGCACAACGGCGGGCGGTCGGGATTTTAATATCGAGCTGCAGTGCAGCGGCGGGTTAAGCGAGTCGGGATATGCCAATATCCAGACCTCTTTTTCCGGAACTCTGGCAACCAGCACCACGCTCAAACAAGGGGCGTTGCTCAATGAAAAAACCGGGAGTTCCGCCGCCAAAGGGGTCGGGATTCAGGTACTGAAGGATGGCGTACCGCTGGAATTTAACAAGAAGTACAGCGTAGGCACGTTGCGTTCTCAGGAGACGCGTTACTTTACGCAACCTTATCATGCGCGATTTTACCAATACCTGCCGACAACCAGTACCGGCGAGGTGGAATCGCACATGATCTTTAACCTGACGTACGATTAATTCAGGAGGCGGGCATGAAGCAATATGGATGTGGCACATATGGCCGACAATGCATCAGGCTGGCCGTCGCTGGCGCGATGCTTGCCGCCTCGTCGGCCTACGGTTTTATGACCAATTACGATAACGGACGCGTTGATTTTGTCGGCCGGGTGACGGATATCTCCTGTAGCGTGGCGCTTAACGGCGCGAATAATGCCGGCAGCGGCAATGTCTGGCTGGCGCCGGTGAGCCTGGCGGAAGTCCACGGCCGCGGGGCCGGCGCATTTATGAAGCCGCAGCCTTTCACTCTTGAGTTGTCGAATTGTCAGCTCCGCCATGATGGCGGCGCGGCGGATAAAAATGAGATTCGTGCGGTGAATGTGCGCTGGATTGATGGATTTATGGTCGATGCCGTCGCGAATGAAAATGCGGGCTATCTGGCGAACACGTTAGCGGATGGGGCGCGCAATATCTATCTGGCGCTGTCCACCAATGATAATAATACGCTGGATAAGAGTAATAAAATTGTCCCCGCCGACCCGCAGCAAAATCGGGTGCCGATTGTTGAAAAATCGGTTAATGGCGGTGTATTTACTTATTATATCGGCTATGTCACACCGTCCCCGGAAAAAGCGACAACCGGTCCATTGACCAGCTGGGCAACCTGGGAACTTGTGTATAATTAAGCGTGTGATATTTAGCGCATAAAAATACCGCAATCATGCGGTATTTTTATGCGCTAACTCTTTCCTGAACCAGTTGTTCAATACTGACTTCTTTCCAGTAATGGCCCTGAATAGCAAACCACTCCATTCCCTTAAGCCAGTTTTTATGTGCTTCGCTCTCGACACCTTCAATAATGACATTGTGGTTATTACGTGACAGGAATGTCACCAGCGCATCCATCAGCGGTCGCCCGGACTCTTTCTGCATGAGATGCCAGAAAAAATCTTTGTCAATTTTGACATAATCAAAATGGTATCCGCGAATAGCATTAATGCCGGCATAACCAGAACCAAAATCATCGAGCCACAGTGTGGACGTCTGGGGACTTTTCCAGCTGGCTAATGCATTATTCAGCAGGCTATTGGCATTTTCCGTAACCTCAAAATGTACACACTTCAGATGGTTAATGTAGGTTTCGATTTGCGGCTGGCTCAAAATTCCGAGAATATGATCGTCAACATTGATTGTGGCTGAAATACCATTGTCAATAAACCATGTCCGGTGCTTTTCAATCAATGCCAGTTGCTCCATGAAAATACTTTCACGGAGTGCCGCATTAGCATGGCGAAAGAAAAATTCCGGGGCCACAGGAATAGAATCGAAGCGGCTTAAACACTCCACGGCCACGAGAGTGTCCTGCGGTGAGAACATTTTTTGAAAAACATAACGAACAGAGATATCGCCACGGGATAAGTTATAATCGGAAAATATGTTAGCGTTCATTTTCTCGTGTCAGGCACTTTACAAAACATCGCTGCAGGGTGAAATTATTATAAGTGACCTTTCTGCAGTTTGGAATGTTTATTAAAAGTAACTTTTCAATTAATTATCTGGTTTTGATTGGGGAGACGGTTTTTTTCTAGCATTGATACATGTCGACAATTTTATTGTGCATCGCCCGCGAGTTATGCATGCCAAGTTTTTGCATGATATGAATCCTGTGACTGTGTACGGTTTTATGGTCAATATTCAGCAGAGTGGCAATTCTTTTGTTGTTGTGGCAGGTCATGGTCAGCTCCAGCACCTGGCGCTCTCTGGCAGAAAGCTTCTTCGGTACGGAAAACTCGCTGCCGACTGCGGGAGTACTGACGGCGCGATAAAAATCATGCAATGGTGTTTTTTCTGTAAGAATCATGGTGTTATCTATGTTTATTAGTTCCCTGAACAGGTTGGCAATATCGCTTCTGACCACCAGGATTAGCCGGGTACAGTGCAGAAGACACCAGCGCATATCGTTGAGCAATAACATCGTGTCGGCAGCAGAAAAGTCCTTATGAATAACGTTGAAAATAACGATCCCAGACAGGGGGGCGATTGCCCCCTGAGTGATATCCTGATAACGGAAGGTGGTGACATTTTTATTGTTATCAACCATATACCAATGAATTGATTGACCGATTAAATTATCATCGGTATACAGAAATATCCTGTCCAAGGGGTCAGACTCTCTTTTTTCGCTTAGCTTCCAGAATCAAATCGAGCAGCATTTTCTCTATTCTGGTCTTATCTTCGCGGTGGCGGAATTTAAACTGACAGGAAACCTGGTGATAGCTTTCACTGTCTTCATCAAGTGTCACTTCAACAACATTTTTTATCGCTAAATCAATGGTGATTTCACCATACTCAGCCAGCGACAGAACTGAATTCTTGAGGATTGAACTATGCGTGAGAAATTTCAGGTTCGGACTTTTCGCGATCAGCGCACAGCCGCCATCTGAAATGTCTTTAATATCGAAAAGATAGTTTTCGCCATTTCTGTGTCGACCGCGACAAAAAAAGTCATACCGGTGATGCAAACGAAAGCGGGGGTCGCGACGTCGTTGTACCACATGAATGCATTCGGGTAAGGCAAATGAGACTTTATTACCGCGTTCGGCATCGCTGTTATAACTTTTCTTTAACGATGAACAGAACTCAATCTTTCCTGAATCACTATGCAAAATGAATTTGTATTTATGCCCTGGGGGGATTTTGCTCTGGGTGACGATATGGAACTCAGCAAAGTCTACCCGGGTAAGTTGGGTCATGATGTTTTTGTTATTAAAGAAAACTTCTATCTCGGAGTGTTTCCTGAGTTCCTCCCTGAAAATAGCAATGATTTCATACCGGCTGGTCTTTATTGTTCCCTCTGTCATGTAAAGTCCTTGTTGATTTTTTATTGTGTTAGTTAAATTTTTCTTATGGCAATGCCAACATTCTGATTGCATTAACCAGATGTTTTTATGAGCGTTTGATGTTATTAGCTATCTTTGTCGCTAAATTGATTTGTATAAACGTCGAATCAGATGTTGTTTTTCCTGTAATCAAGAGTTGTAAAAATTTTTGGGGAAGGCAAAAACGACAGAAGTCCCCAATAAGGAGACTTGTCAAAATAGTATAAATCAATGCTGTATATAGGGTTGTTTAGCGCAGGTTAGTGCAAGCATATACCCATTTGTAGGATATATAGTGCCAGCAGCGTTGGGCTAATTCCAGCCAAATAATAGGAGGGAAAATGGCGCCCGGCAAGGACCTGTGCGGAAGGACACGCACAGGTGTGGCGAAGGCCGTTAGTTCTGCAGTGCCGCTAATGTTGCGATGGCTTCCGGCGGCAGGGTTAACGCGCCAGCGGCCAGGTTTTCCTGCAGGTGCTGGAGCGAAGAGGTTCCCGGAATCAGCAGAATATTAGGCGAACGCTGTAGTAGCCAGGCCAGCGCAACCTGCATCGGTGTCGCCTCCAGCGCGGCGGCAACATCGTTAAGTTCCTGTGCCTGTAGCGGAGTAAACCCCCCAAGCGGGAAGAAAGGGACGTAGGCAATATTTTGTGCGGCAAGCTCATCAATCAGCGCATCGTCTCCGCGATTGGCAACGTTGTACTGGTTTTGCACGCAAACAACGGGCGTCAGCTTTTGCGCATCGGCCACCTGCTTCGCCGTGACGTTACTGAGGCCGATGTGGCGAATAAGCCCACGCTCTTTAAGCTCAAGCAGCGTGGTCAGCGGCGCTTCCAGTGAGCCTTCTACCGGGCCGTGGGTGCCGAGCATGCTGCGCAGATTCACGATCTCCAGGACATCGAGCCCCAGATTACGCAGATTGTCTTCCACCGCCTGCGTGAGCTCTTCGGGCGACATCGCCGGCAGCCAGTTGCCCTTTTCATCACGGCGAGCGCTGACTTTCGTCACGATGCAGAGATCGTCTGCGTAAGGATGGAGCGCTTTGCGAATCAGCTGGTTAGTAATATGCGGGCCGTAAAAATCAGAGGTATCAATATGATTGACTCCCGCCGCTACCGCCGCGCGCAGGACACGAATAGCGGCGTCCGGATCGGCAGGCGGACCAAATACGCCGGGGCCGGCTAACTGCATAGCGCCGTAACCCAGACGATAAACCTGGCGATGACCTAATGTTCCGCTTCCGGATAGTTTTACGCTGGACATGGCGATTCCCCACTGGTGTGCAAACCCTAAGTGTAAACCTGGCGAGGAAGTCCGGATGGCAGAAATATTGGCAGAACGTGCGGCGGCGGTGATAACCGCCGCCGCAGAGGGGAAGATTAGCTAAAGAACATGACCGAAACGCACAGCAGGCCGACCACCAGGGTGATGAAATTACCCACTGAACGGTAGGGTTTGAGTGCGGGAATGATGTAGGTCGACAGCGTCGGCATGATGAACAGGATCATGGCGATCAGCGGGCCGCTGATGGCGTAGATCATGGAAATGGCGTTCGGATTGATGAAGCAAACTATGAACGTCAGCGTCGAAACCAGCAGAATCGACATCGCGCGGTTAAAGGCGCGGCTTTTGCGAATCCCGACCTGATTCAGCGACGTTTTCACGATTTCGCTGGCGCCTTCAATCACGCCAAAATAGGTGCCGAGGAATGACTTCGACATGGCCACTACGGCGACCACGATGCCTGTTACCGCCAGCCATGCCGGAGAACCAGGCATCATCGACAGCGCGGAGAGAATGGTCACTCCTTCGTTGCGGGCGTTTTCAATATAGGAGACCGGTATCGCCAGCAGGCAGCTGAAGACAAAAAACAGCACGCTGGCGCAGATGATGGTATAGGCCACCTTCATGATTTTTTTGCATTTACCCATAGCCAGATCACCATATTTCTCCTGCTGATCGATAGCAAAAGTTGAAATGATGGGCGTATGGCTAAAAGCGAAAACCATCACAGGGATTGAGATCCAGACCTGGTGGAACGTATGAGAAGTCAGCTGCAGCTGGCTGGTGAGGTGCTCAGGCTGCCAGTCGCCGATTAAATAGATCGACAAGAACAGGAAGCAGGCAATCAGCGGGAACACCAAAAAACCCATCACCTTAATCGTGATATGGCGGCCCATTAAAAAGATCAGGTTCAACACCATGACCACGGCCAGACTCAGCATGGCGCGAACGGCGGGTGTAATCGGCATATGCCTTGCCAGCTGCTCGGCGAGTGAGTTGGTGATTGCCACGGCGTAAATCAGGACGACCACGAAAAAGGCGAGGAAATAGAGGGCGGTGATCAGATTCCCCACTTTCTTGCCGTAGTAATGGTTAACCGCCCCGGTGATCCCGACGCCGGGCGCAACTTTCGCGGAGAGAATGAACTGACTCAGTGCTTTGTGCGGCCAGTAGGTTAACGGCCAGGCGACTAGCGCGGTGATGAACAGAACAATGGCGCCAGCAGACCCCAGCTGGATCGGCAAAAACAGAGTGCCGGCGCCTACGGCAGTGCCATATAAGGCAAAACTCCAAAGAGTTTCTTCTTTAGACCAAATTTTAGACATTGTGTGAATTTATCAACCGTAAGACCAAAAAAAAGGAGTGTAATTTACCACAACAACGAATGAGCCGTTGCGATACTTTCGGATGACAAACAGGGCAAGGGATCGCCGGGCATCTCCCGGCGATGAAGAGCAGTTAGCTGCGTGCCAGGATCCGCTGCTGGCGATATTTCAGTACGCGTTCGCGCAGAGTATCCCATACCCAGTTAAACAGCATGGTGTAGGGCAGAAAGAACAGCATAAAGCCGATTTCCAGCATAAACGCCTGGATCAACGAGACCCCGAGAATCAGTGCCACGGCGGTGACACCGATAAGAATAAACCCGGATTCAAAGCCGATAGCGTGCAGCGCGCGGACTTTGAGAGTTCGCACCACGCGAGATACCGGCCAGAGGCGGTCAAAAGCGGCGTTATAAATCAGGTTCCATACCATGGCCAGCGTCGCGAGCAGCACGCTCAGCCCCCCCATTTCAAGAACCGAACGCTGCATCAGCCAGGCGGCGGTCGGGGCGAGAATTAACGTGGCGAGTCCTTCAAAACTGACCGCATGGATAACGCGCTCTGTCAGCGTTTTACGCTGAAATGTGTTCTGTTGCATGGCTTGCTACCTCCGAAAAGCCGTGGTTCTGACCGGTTCCTCTGCAGTTAAGGAGGGAACAGATTCTGAGAAATTACTCCGCATTTTATGGATAAATATGATAAACAAAAGATAGATTCCATCGATAAAGTAGATAGTTCATGCGCTATTCTCCCGAAGCTCTGACTGCATTTGTTGAAGCCGTGGCCTGCGGGTCGTTTTCTGCCGCCGCCCGTCGGCTGCGCAAAAGCCAGTCCACCATCAGCACCGCCATTTCAAACCTTGAAGCCGATCTGGGCGTCGCACTGTTTGACCGCGCGACTCGCCATCCCACGCTGACGCCACAGGGGGAACAGGTGCTGAGCTACGTCAAAGCGATTCTGGCGGCCAGCAATCGGCTGGATGAGCTGGCTATTTCACTGTCTGATGAAACGGAAGCGCGCCTCACGTTTGTACTCTCCGACACGCTGCATCCGGATGTGCTGGAGGATCTGCTGCAGCAGTTCGATCGTCGTTTTCCCCACACCGAGTTTGAGTGCCTGATAGGGGAAGATGAGGATGTTATTGACCTGCTGCAGAAGGAGCGCGCGCAGGTGGGGCTGATTGAGGCCAGGGATAGCTATCCGACGGAGATTGGCAGTACCCGGCTGCCGTTACAAACGGCGATGGCCATTTACGTCGCTCCCGCGCATCCGCTGGCGGCGCAGGGACGGGTCACCTGGGATGAGCTGCGTAGCTGGCGAGAACTGCGCCTGAGCACTTTTCTGGCCAGCTCGCTGGAGCCTGCGAAAGGACAGGTCTGGTCGGCGCCGAACTATTTACTGCTGCTCAGCATGACGGTGCAGGGGCTGGGATGGTGCATTTTACCTTGTGCGCTGGTTGACGAGTTTGCCGGGTCAGGCACGCTGGTGGCGCTGAACATTCCCGGCTGGCCGCGGGCGATTTCCGTTGATTTATTGTGGAATAAGAAGGCGCCGCCGGGGAAAGCCGGGAGCTGGCTGCGTCAGCATTTACAGCGCCAGGAACCCGCAACGCGGGGCTAATCTTTGTGATTCGCCTCACTTTTTTTAAACAATTGCGAAATTTTTTGATAACAATTCTCTACTATGTTGCTGTTTCTTTGCGCAGAGGCAGGGCAGAGGTAGAGGATGAAAGATGTCGTGATCGTGGGTGCGTTGCGCACTCCGATAGGGTGTTTTCAGGGAACGTTGTCGCGTCACTCCGCGGTAGAGTTGGGGAGTCTTGTGGTCAAGGCTCTGGTGGAGCGTACCGGTATCGACCCGCAAAGTGTTGATGAGGTGATCCTCGGGCAGGTTCTGACTGCGGGGACCGGGCAAAATCCGGCCCGTCAATCGGCGATCCGCGGCGGCCTGCCGAATACCGTTTCTGCCATTACGATTAACGACGTGTGTGGCTCCGGACTGAAGGCGCTGCATCTGGCGACGCAGGCAATCCAGTGCGGAGAAGCTGACGTGGTGATTGCCGGCGGTCAGGAAAATATGAGCCGGGCGCCGCACGTTCTCACCGATAGCCGCACCGGCGCTCAGCTGGGCAACAGCCAGCTGATTGACAGCCTGGTCCACGATGGTTTGTGGGATGCCTTCAACGACTATCACATGGGAGTTACGGCGGAAAACCTGGCGCGTGAATATGGTATCAGCCGGGAGCTGCAGGATGCCTGGGCGCTGAGTTCGCAGCAAAAGGCCCGGCGGGCGATTGATTCAGGGCGCTTTCGTGATGAGATTGTGCCGGTAACCACCGAGCTGAACGGGGCGCCGCGCACCGTTGACACCGATGAGCAGCCGCGGGTCGATGCCAGCGCCGAAGGGCTGGCCAGCCTGCTACCCACCTTCGATCGGCTGGGTTCAGTGACCGCGGGCAACGCTTCCAGCATCAATGACGGCGCGGCGGCGGTAATGATGATGAGCGAATCGAAAGCGCAGGAGCTCGGTCTGCCGATCCTGGCGCGGATCCGCGCTTTTGCCAGCGTCGGCGTCGATCCGGCCCTGATGGGGATCGCGCCGGTACACGCGACGCGCCGCTGTCTGGAAAGAGCGGGCTGGCGGCTGGATGAGGTCGATCTTATCGAGGCCAATGAGGCATTTGCCGCCCAGGCGATTTCTGTCGGCAGAGTGCTGGAATGGGATGAGCGGCGGGTCAATGTTAACGGCGGGGCGATTGCGCTGGGCCACCCCATTGGGGCATCAGGCTGTCGAATTCTGGTTTCTCTGGTGCACGAGATGATTAAACGCGATGCCCGTAAAGGGTTGGCAACGCTTTGTATCGGCGGCGGTCAGGGTGTTGCGCTGGCGGTAGAACGCGCATAGTCCCGCTTTACTTTACCTGCTTCTCAAGCCTCCTTACGGAGGCTTTTTTATTGGATTTTCTTCCCGCAGATCCCGGGAAAATTCAGCGAAAAGGGGGCGATAAAGCCCTTTTTTGTTGAGCTTTGTCACGTCCTGCTGTGCCATGTTTTTTGAAACAAATAATTACGATCTTGATCACTAAAACATACGTCCTTAAAAAATAAAATGCAGTTTCATAAAATAGAAACATAATTTTAATTTTGAGGGGTACCCTATGTTTGCAAGATCTCTGGCCCTTGCTACTCTCTGCGCCGCAGCGTTTTCCGCTTCCGCTGTCACGGTTGATTTGCGTCATGAATTCATTGATGGAGGTAAGACAGATAAAACCAATGCCGACCGTGTCTCGGTCTCCCATCGCTTTGCCAACGGATTCGGCTTCTCCGTAGAGGCAAAGTGGAAGTCAGGCGGCGATAATACCTCCCAACCGTATTCAGATTTTGTCGGCAACGGCCACGAAGAGACCATTAGCTGGCAGTGGAAGGCGAATCAGAATTTCTCCGTGACGCCGGGGTTTAATATTGAGAGCAACGATAGCCGCTCAATTTACAAACCCAATCTGCGCGTGCAATACAGCTTCGATAATGGTTTCTACGTGGCCGCCCGCTATCGCTACGACTATACCCGCTACCCGGCGAGCGCCGGCAAAGAAGACGATAAAGTGAACCGCGGCGATGCGTGGGCCGGTTTTGTGATGGGCAACTGGCGTACCGAGCTGAACTATGTTTATGCCCGCAGCTCCGAGGGAGTAAACCGCAACGACAACAAGCCTTACTCCCAGGAGTACAACGTGAAGCTGGCCTATAAGCTCGACAAAAACTGGGCGCCGTATGGTGAAGTGGGCAACGTGGGCGTGAATGACCGCAGCGATCGCCAGACCCGTTTCCGCGTCGGGGTTGCTTACAGCTTCTGATAAAACCCTCTTCCGTCATGACCCCGGAGCCGTCAGCCGGGGTTTTCTGTTTCTGTCGTCCGGATGCGGTTCCCGTTAGCGCTGATTGTGGCGCAAGCAGACTTGGCCGCTCGCGCAGTCGAAAGGGGCTGCGGAAGGTTTCACCAGCACGGGTTCAACAGAAGGTGAGGAGAAACGGCCTGTGCCTGCCTCAACGACTCCGCCGGGCGGTAATGAAACAAAAAAGCCCTCCGCGAAGGAGGGCAAGGCCAGTTACAGAAACACACTCAAAAACAATACGGATATTACGCCTGCAGCATCTCCGGATGCGCCGGCAGTTTCGCGATGTAGATAGCCGGTTTCCCGTCTTTGTCCGAGCTGAACAAAATCGCCCGATCGTCGGGGGTAAACGAAGGATGCGGATGGGTGACCTGACGGCTATTGGCGACCGTCGCCCAGGAGGTATCATGCCGGGCAACGCGGAAGTAAGCCTGTTTCGCGACATCAAAGACGTAGAGATAAGGATCGTTATCAATGGTGTAACCGCTGGTATCTTTCACATCTACCGGCGTACCAGAGCCATCCCCAACCAACAGCGTGCCGTCGAAGTTGCTCATCAGATGCGAGCAGGCGGGCATCTGCATCAGCGCGGTATTGATGCCGGTATCCGGATCGAAGCGATAAATCGTCCGTCCCTGCTGACCTTTCAGATAAGAGACATAAATCAGCGCGGAACCGTTCGGGACCCAGAATTCGTGCGTACAGCTTTCGCCCTCGGCATGCTCTTTGACTTTCCGCACGTGACTGCCGTCTTCGTTGACCATCCACATCCGGGCATCGACCAGATCGTGCGGCCCTTCATGGCAGAAGGCGACGGTGTTGTCGTCGAACGGACGGTAGATGGGATGACCCAGCCATTTTTTCTCTTCATGAATAACGCGGCTCTCCCCGCTTTGCAGGTCGACGCGCAGCAGACGGCAGTGCGGACCTTTATGGAAGAAGTCGTGGAAAATCTGCCAGTCGTTGAGCGGTGTCCAGTCGCTTTTCGCAATCTCAATGCCGACCAGTTTGCTGCAGTCGCTGTTGGCGACCCAGGTACCGTATCCGACCCACTCATCCGGGACGCGGTAGACCTGACGCTCCTGGAGGGTTGAAAGATTGACTTCCAGCAGCGTGCGGTCATTTTTAACGTAATAGAGCGCGGAATCATCCGGTGAGAGAAAGCCGCCGAAGGTATTATCGCCGGCGCCTTCGGTCAGCTGAACGGCCTCGGCTGTCGCGATATTTAGCAGATAGTAGTTCCAGTGGCCGTCAAATTCACCGGCGAACAGCAGGTGGCTGCCATCATTAAAAAAACACTTCTGATAGAAATAGTTACGATGACAGGTTACTTCCGGAGGGGTTAAGCGGGTGATCTCCGCGCCGGTATCCGGATCGCGACTGACTTCATAATTCAATTTTACCCGCATGCCTTTAGCCATGATGTACTCCTTTTCCTTCCCGCGATGTCGCCTGTCTGCAGGGGACGTGTAGCCAGGTGAGGTTGATTTAAAAGATGGGTGTTAATTTATCAAAACATTGTTTCATTATTTGTGATGGTGAGCGCAATTCACTATAAAATGTTGCGCTGGATCGCGGTTTTTCTGCTCTTTCAGCTGGCGTCTCGGGGCGATCTTTGTTTTCATGCCCGCTTTTTACGTTTTACTGTCATTTTTCAAAGTTGAATTAACTCATTGTATTTTATTGTTTTTATATCTTTTTTTTGCATCGCTTCGTGATCGGTTCTGCATTTCTGATAAATAGAACGCGAAAATATGAAACATCGTTTTAATAAAAATTGAAAACAGATTTCCTCAGGGGTAAGATGTCGACACTAGTAAAACGAAACTGTGTTTTATTTTTAAGGTGGGTAATACCCAGAGCGTTTTCCCTGGCGTAAGCAACCGTGAGGGATGCGGATCGGACAAATAGAACCTTGCCTGTGTTGTACGGGCTCTGAAAGACTAAGGAACAAAGTATGATACTCGATGCATTCTCTTTACAGGGTAAAGTGGCTGTTGTCACCGGCTGTGATACCGGGCTGGGTCAGGGTATGGCGCTCGGTCTGGCCGAAGCGGGCTGCGATATTGTCGGCATTAATATTGTTGAGCCGGTGGAAACGATTGAGCGTGTTACCGCGCTGGGACGTCGTTTCCTGAGCCTGACCGCCGATTTGCGCCAGATTGACGGTATTCCTCAACTGCTTGAGCGTGCGGTTGCCGAATTCGGTCATATCGATATTCTGGTCAACAACGCCGGTTTGATTCGTCGTCAGGATGCCCTTGAATTCAGCGAGAAAGACTGGGATGACGTGATGGATCTGAACATCAAGACCGTGTTCTTTATGTCCCAGGCGGCGGCGAAGCATTTTATTGCCCAGGGTAACGGCGGCAAGATTATCAACATCGCGTCGATGCTCTCTTTCCAGGGCGGTATTCGCGTACCGTCCTACACCGCATCAAAAAGTGGTGTGATGGGGGTGACCCGTCTGCTGGCGAACGAGTGGGCGAAGTACAACATCAACGTCAACGCGATTGCGCCGGGCTATATGGCGACCAACAACACCCAGCAGCTGCGTTCCGATGAACAGCGCAGCGCGGAAATTCTTGACCGCATTCCTGCCGGACGCTGGGGCTTACCGGACGATCTGAAAGGGCCGGTGGTCTTCCTCTCCTCCAGCGCATCGGATTACATTAACGGCTACACCGTGGCGGTCGATGGCGGCTGGCTGGCGCGCTAAGCTCGCGCGGCGACAGGCGATAAACCCTGCTTTGATGGCAGGGTTTTTTTTTGCCTGGCGGTAGACCATGTCACTTCACCATCCGGCAATCGGCGCAACAGTGATGAAAGATGAACATTAATTATCCATATTGATATGGCGCTGAATTTGAAGATCGTCCATATCATTTCGTCGCGATTTCCCGCTGTTAGCCAATGGATAAAAGGAATGAATAAAAGGAGATTGATGAAACGGCAATAATAGAAAGTTGAATGTCCATCACAAAACAAGTCCTGCCAGCAATTTAATCCATATCTTTGACGTCTCCTCCCTGACACTTTATCGCGCCGATCGCGTACTTTCACTGCACGTTTTACTTTGCTCAGGCAGGAAAAAAATGACCTCAATCAGTGACGGCACGACGGTCCTGGCGCGTAGCCAGCGTGATACCCGACGCATGAACCAGTTTGTCTCTATTGCCGCTGCGGTGGCTGGATTGCTTTTTGGCCTCGATATTGGGGTGATTGCCGGGGCGCTGCCCTTTATTACCGACCACTTTGTCTTATCCAGCCGGCTGCAGGAGTGGGTGGTCAGCAGCATGATGCTAGGGGCGGCGGTTGGCGCGCTGTTCAACGGCTGGCTCTCCTTCCGACTGGGACGTAAATACAGTCTGATGGTGGGGGCGGTATTGTTTGTGGCCGGGTCGGTCGGATCGGCGTTTGCCGCGAGCGTCGAAATGCTGCTGGCGGCAAGGATTATTCTCGGTATCGCCGTGGGGATCGCCTCGTATACCGCGCCGCTGTATCTTTCTGAAATGGCGAGTGAAAACGTGCGCGGCAAGATGATCAGTATGTATCAGCTGATGGTGACGCTGGGGATCGTCATGGCGTTCCTGTCCGATACCGCGTTCAGCTACAGCGGCAACTGGCGGGCGATGCTGGGCGTGCTGGCGCTGCCGGCGCTTCTGCTGATCGTTCTGGTGATTTTCCTGCCAAACAGCCCGCGCTGGCTGGCTGAAAAGGGGCGCCACGTTGAAGCGGAAGAGGTGCTGCGTATGCTGCGCGATACCTCGGAAAAAGCCCGTGATGAGCTCAATGAAATCCGCGAAAGCCTGAAGCTTAAGCAAGGCGGCTGGGCGCTGTTTAAGATCAATCGTAACGTCCGCCGCGCGGTATTCCTTGGCATGCTGTTGCAGGCGATGCAGCAATTTACCGGGATGAATATCATCATGTACTACGCGCCGCGTATTTTTAAAATGGCCGGCTTCACCACCACCGAGCAGCAGATGATTGCCACGCTGGTGGTCGGCCTGACCTTTATGTTTGCGACCTTTATCGCGGTCTTTACCGTCGATAAAGCGGGGCGTAAACCGGCGCTGAAAATCGGCTTTAGCGTGATGGCTATCGGAACGCTGGTGCTGGGCTACTGCCTGATGCAGTTTGATAACGGCACCGCCTCCAGCGGCCTGTCCTGGCTTTCCGTCGGCATGACCATGATGTGCATTGCAGGCTATGCGATGAGCGCCGCGCCGGTGGTGTGGATCCTGTGTTCGGAAATTCAGCCGCTGAAATGCCGCGACTTTGGCATCACCTGTTCAACCACCACCAACTGGGTGTCAAACATGATTATCGGCGCCACCTTCCTGACGCTGCTGGATACGATTGGCGCGGCGGGGACTTTCTGGCTCTATACCGCGCTGAACGTGGCGTTTATCGGCGTGACGTTCTGGCTGATTCCGGAAACCAAAAACGTCACGCTCGAACACATCGAGCGCCGACTGATGTCCGGCGAAAAGCTGCGCAATATCGGTAATTAATCATAGGGATGCCCTTGGCAGCCACGGACTGGCTACGCGTACCGTTTCCCGATGGCTATCGCCGTGAATAATATGCAGGGCGCTCAGGCGCCCGATATCATAGTGCGGCAGCTGCACCGTCGACAGCGGCGGTAAAAACAGATCGCCAATGCCGACCATATTATCGTAGCCCACCACCGCAACGTCCTGCGGAATCCGCAATCCCTGCGCCAGCAGCGTCTGATAGACCATAAAGGCGATACGATCGTTGCCGCAGATAACCGAATCGAACGACGGTTTTCCCTGACGGAGATGGGCCTGCACCACGGCGGGAATATCATGGTAGTGCTTATCGCCGTAGGCCATATAGCTGTGCACCAACGTATCCGGGTCGATATCGGCTTCGCGGCAGGCGCGCTCCAGCCCCTGGCGGCGGCGCACGGTGGCGAGATGGTTGGCCGGGAGATGCAAACAGAGCGGGTTACGATAGCCTGCGGCGAGCAGCGCTTTGACCGCAGCGTACTGACCCTGCTCATCATCAGGAATATAGCTGGCGACCGGGTCGTTAAGACTTTCGCAGTTGGCAAGGACGCAGGGTAGCGTCAGCAGCTTGGCGGGAACGGGTACCTGGCGCAGCCCCATGGTGGTGTAGATGATACCGTCAGGACGGTGGGAAAGCAGCAGGTCGACGATGGTTTCCGGGCTATCATCGGAAAACATATTCACCACGAAGCTGTTCCAGCCGTGCGCGCGGGCGGTCTCTTCAATAGACAACGCGATCTCAACCGAAAACGGCGTGGTGACGGTATCCAGCGCCAGTACGCCAATGGTATTCGGCGTGGCGCGCGCGCCGCGTATTTTCTTGGCAGACAGGTCAGGGACGTAGTTGGTCTGCTCAATCGCAGACTGAACGCGAGCCAGCGTTTCGGGTTTCAGACGTTCCGGGTTGTTCAGCGCCCGTGAAACCGTCATCAGAGATACGTTTGCCAGTTTTGCCACATCTTTCAAAGATGCCATATTTCACACTCCACCGTTGCCGCCATGCAACAGGCTATACAACTAAGTTGCTGATGTAAAAGGATCATACGATATTCTATCGTATGCCGTGTTGTCTCAGTGGGTCGGATTATTTGATCGCGATCTCACCCTCGTTATGTTAACGTTAACTTTTGTGATTAACATCATGTATCTCGGCAAAACGGCATGATTTATGTTTTTTGTTAACGTTACCATTGCGTGCATTACCCCTACACGAGAATGTCATGATGAAAGCCCATCACTCTCACAGCTATCCGTTACTCAGCGCCTTACTGTTTTTCTTTTTTGTCACCTGGTCCTCTTCCGGCTCATTGCTCTCTATCTGGTTGCACCAGGAAGTCGGGCTCAAGGCGGGGGATACCGGGATCATCTACGCCGTGCTTTCCGTATCAGCGCTGTTTGCCCAGGTGTGCTACGGCTTTATTCAGGACAAGCTTGGGCTGCGTAAAAACCTGCTCTGGTATATCACCGTGCTACTGATTCTCTCCGGGCCGGCCTACCTGCTGTTTGGCTATTTGCTGAAAATAAACGTACTGCTCGGCAGTATCTTTGGCGGGATCTATATCGGCTTAACCTTTAACGGCGGCATCGGAGTACTCGAATCCTATACCGAACGCGTCGCGCGCCAGAGCCAGTTTGAGTTTGGTCGGGCGCGTATGTGGGGATCGCTGGGTTGGGCGGTGGCGACCTTTTTTGCCGGACTGCTGTTTAACATCAATCCGAAACTTAACTTTGCGGTCGCCAGCTGTTCCGGCCTGGTGTTCTTTGTTCTGCTGGCGCGACTGCGGGTCTCCTCCGCACCGCAGGCTATGCAGGAGGCCATCTCCGGCGGCAAAGTGACGCTGGAGGATGCGCTGCGTCTGCTGACCCTGCCGCGCTTCTGGGCGCTGGTCTTTTTTGTCGTCGGGACCTGCATTTACGGCGTCTACGACCAACAGTTCCCGGTCTACTTTTCCTCGCAGTTCGCCACCCTGCAGGAAGGGAACGCGATGTACGGCTACCTGAATTCTTTCCAGGTGTTCCTCGAAGCGGCCGGGATGTTCTGCGCGCCGTGGCTGGTTAACCGTATTGGCGCGAAAAACGGCCTGATTTTCGCCGGGATGGTCATGGCATTACGTATGGTGGCCTCCGGGCTGGTGGAAGGGCCGCTGCTGATTTCCATCACCAAACTGCTCCATGCGGTGGAGCTGCCGGTACTGCTGGTCGCCATCTTTAAATACAACAGCCTGAACTTTGATAAACGTCTCTCTTCCACGCTGTACCTGGTGGGCTTTGCCTGCACCAGCTCGGTGATTGCCACGGTGCTGTCGCCGCTGGCGGGCTACAGCTACGAGAAATACGGCTTCGCCCAGTCCTATCTGATTATGGGACTGCTGGTGTTCTGCACCACCTTTATCTCCATTTTCTTGTTGCGATCCAGTCGCTCATCTTCGGATCCGATGATGTCGCAACCCTCCGCTATCTGAATGAAAAGAGTGAAGAATATGATGTACACCGTTGCTAACGCTGAACAGGAACTGCAGGCGAAACGCGAGACGTTAAACCTGCGCTGGTACCCACGCTACCATCTCGCCGCTCGTGCGGGCTGGATCAACGATCCCAATGGTCTGGTCTGGTTTGACGGCTGGTATCACGCCTTTTATCAGCACCATCCTTACTCCACGCAGTGGGGGCCGATGCACTGGGGTCATGCGCGCAGCAAGGATTTAGTCCATTGGGAACACCTGCCGGTGGCGCTGGCGCCGGAAGGGCCGGAGGATAAAGATGGCTGCTTCTCCGGCTCGGCCGTGGTGGACGGCGATACGCTGGCACTGATCTATACCGGGCATAAATTCCACGGCGATCCCAGCGACGAAGAGAACCTCTATCAGGTGCAGTGTCTGGCCACCAGTCGCGACGGCATTCATTTTGAACGCCAGGGCATGGTGCTGGATACCCCGCCGGGCCTGCACCACTTCCGCGACCCGAAAGTGTGGCGCGAAGGGGATAGCTGGTACATGATCGTCGGTGCCCGCGTCGGTGATACCGGCCAGGTGCGGTTGTATCGATCCGCCGATCTGCGCCAGTGGCATGACGAAGGGATCCTTGATGAAGCCGAAGATAAGATGGGCTACATGTGGGAATGCCCCGACTTCTTCACGCTCGGCGGCAAGCGAGTACTGATGTTTTCACCGCAGGGGATGGCGGCACAGGGCTATCAGAACCGCAATTTATTCCAGAGCGGCTATCTGCTCGGCGACTGGCAGCCCGGGCAGCCGTTTGTCCGGGAAGGTGAATTTGTTGAGATGGACCATGGCCATGATTTTTATGCCCCGCAGAGTTTCCTGACGCCCGACGGTCGCCGCATCGTTATCGGCTGGCTGGACATGTGGGAGTCACCGCTGCCGGAACAGCAGGACGGCTGGGCTGGCATGCTCTCTCTGCCGCGTGAGCTGACGCTGAGCGCCGATAATCGTCTGCAGATGCGTCCGGCGAAAGAGGTGGAGTGCCTGCGCAGAGCCTGGTTCCCGTGGCCGGTCAGCACGCTGAAAAACCAACGGTCGCTGATGGCGGAAAACGGTGAGGCGATGGAGGTGATCCTGCACTGGGACTGCGCAGGCAGTACGGCAGAACAGTATGGACTGAGCTTCGGCGAGGGGCTGCGGGTCTACGTTGATGCGCAGATGCAACGCCTGGTGCTGGAGCGGAACTACCCGCAGTACGGTCTGTGCGGCACGCGCAGCGTACCGTTGCACGAGGGGGCCGATCTGAAACTGCGGGTATTCTTCGATAGCTCTTCCGTTGAAGTGTTTGTTAATGACGGAGAGGCCTGTCTTAGTAGCCGTATATATCCGGATGCCGCTCGCCGTGAATTATCTTTATTTGCCTGGAACGGTTTGGCGTCTTTAACTGAAGCAGGAGCCTGGCAGCTGGAATAAATTTTATTGCATGGTCGTTAATAACCCGTCTTCGACGATGGGCGGGTTATTATTGTCATTATCGTCGTGCTTTGCCCATAAATAAAAATACCCGTCATACTTCAAGTTACATGTGCGTTGGCTTTCCTCGCGCCCCCGTCACTTACGCGAGTAAGCGCCAGGGGACTCACTGCGTCGCCGCCTGCCTGTCACTTGAATTATTGAGGGTAAAAAACTTCATTTTAATAAAGGGTTTTCCGATGAATAAAATCTGGGTCGGGTGTGTTCTGACGTCTTTATTTACCCCTCTGGCTAATGCACAGGCGCCGTTATCCCTTGAGGAGCGGCTGGCGCAAATGGAGCAACGACTAAAGGCGACCGAACAGCGGGCGGCCAGCGCGGAGGCGGAAATCCGGGCGCTGAAAGGCCAGGAAACGCCAGCGACGGTGGTCAGCGCCGCACCGGCTAAACCGACTTTACAGCTTAATGATTATGGCGAATTAAAATTCTATGGCGACGTTGAGTTTAATATGGACGGTGCCAGCCGTACCGGTAGCCTGACGTCGGTGAAAACCAGCGCGAATAAAAACTGGGCGCCGGGAGATAAAGAACGCTGGGATATTAACGGGCGCATTCTTCTGGGCTTTGATGGATTACGCAAGGGGGCTAACGGAAAATATGCCGGGTTCAGCGTGCAGCCGCTGGCGGATATGAATGGAAAAATGAATCTCGATGATGCGGCCTTTTTCTTTGGACAGGAGCATGACTGGAAAATTAAAATCGGCCGCTTTGAGGCCTACGATATGTTCCCGCTGAATCAGGATACCTTTATTGAATATTCCGGTAATACGGCCAACGATCTGTATAGCGACGGCTACGGCTATATCTATATGATGAAAGAGGGACGCGGGCGCAGCAGCAGCGGCGGCAGCTTCCTGCTCAGTAAAAATATCGATAACTGGTATTTTGAGGTGAATACGCTGGTGGAGGACGGCAGCTCGCTGTTTGTCGATCGGAACTATCACGGCAACGCGCTGGATAACCGTAAAAACGTGGTGTACGTGCGTCCGGTCGCGGCCTGGCAGTCCGGCGCCTGGTCGGTGGCGGCGGCAATGGAGAGCAACCTCGTTAATAACGCTTACGGCTATGAAAAAACGGGGGGAGGCTGGGTCGACCAGTCAAATCGTACCGGTTACGGGATGACCATGAGCTGGAACACGCTGAAAACCGATGCCGAAAATGGGGCCGCGGTGAATCTGAGTACCGCCTATCTTGATGCGGCGGATGAGAAAGATTTCAGCGCCGGTATCAACGCATTATGGCATCGTGTAGAGCTGGGCTATATCTATGCGCATAACAAAATCGACAAGTTCAATATGTCCGGCGTGAGCGCGGAGTGCGATGGCGACTGCGCGATTCTGACGCCGGGTCGCTATGATATCCACACCATTCATACGTCATGGCAACTGCCGAATATTATGGATATGCCGAACTTTAATATTTATCTCGGCGCGTATGCGTCATGGCTGGATTCATCGGCGGCGAAAAGCGGCAATACCGATGAACGCTACGGCGCGCGGGTACGGTTTAAATATTTCTTCTGACAGGTTTCCCCGGGGGGGCTCAAACGCCTTCCCCGGGGCTACCGGACCGCAGACGGCTGTGAACCTGGCGCCCGGCCAGGCACCGCGCGAGCCGGGGGAGGTTGCCGAATGACTACACCTCCGCCAGATACAGCGCCGGCATCCCTTCTTTATCGGAGGTAAACAGCACCCAGCGATCATCCGGCGAAAATGACGGATGCGGGTGGGTGACCTGACGATCGCCGTCGAGCACTTTCCAGCTGGAGTCGTGGCGACAAATGGCCCGCTGCGTACCGGACTGCACGTCAAATACCCAGATAAACGGATCGTTCAGCTGAATATCGCCGGTATGATGCGGTGCGCCATCGCCGACGACCAGCGAACCATCGTAGTTACTCATCAGGTGCGAGCAGGGAGGAATGGTCAGCAGCTGACGATTATCCAGGGTGGTGGGGTCGGCACGGTAGAGATAGCGATGCGGATCGTTTTCCCGGTGGGCGACGTAATAGAGCGCAGAGCCATCCGGCACCCAGAACTCATGGGTGAAACTCTCTCCCGGCTGGTGCTGGCGAACGTTGCGCATATTGCTGCCGTCAGCGTTGATAAGCCACATCCTGGCGTCGATAGCATCACGCGGTCCTTCGTGGCAGAACGCGATGGTCTGGTCATCAAACGGCCGGTAAATCGGATGGCCCAGCCAGCGTTTCTCCTGCAGGACAACGCGGCGCTCGCCGCTATGCAGGTCGATATTGATCAGGCGGCATTCGGGTTGGGTAAAATAAAAGGCGCGGAATTTACTCCAGTCGGTCAGTGGCCGCCAGTCGCTTTTTTTTATCTCGATGCCGACCAGTTTGCTGCAATCGCTGTTTGCCACCCAGGTACCATAGGCGACCCAGTCGTCATCCACTGTGTAAACCACCTGCTCTTCCCGCGTCGCCAGATCCACGCGGCGCAGCTGCCGATTGTTTTTCACATACCACAGCGTGCGGTCGTCGTCGGATAGAAAACCGCCGAAGGTATTATCGCCCGGCCCGTCGGTCAGCTGTATGGCCTGCTGCGCGGCCAGATCGAGTAAATAGTAGTTCCAGTGGCCCTCGAATCCGCCGCCGAAAATAAGTTTGCTGCCATCCCGGGTAAAGCACTTTTGATAGAAGTAGTTACGGTGGCAGATAACGTGCGGGGGCGTCATCCGGATCACCTGGCGGCCGGTTACGCTGTCTTCCGTGGTACGGAAATTCAGCGGGATGATTTTGCCTTTCATGACTCGCTCCTGACGAAAAAATGCCCCGCAGCCGAGGCTGCAGGGCAGAGAGAATGATCGACCGTTAGCGCATGGCGCGTTTCAGAATACGATCGGACTGGCGCTGGAAGTCGGCGGCCGTCTCTTCTACGCTTTTCTGTCCGTAGTCGATGTACTGCAGCGACGTGCCAAACTGGGCAACAATCTGCGGGTCATCAAAGTAAGGCGATACCGAGAGTTTTGTCGGCAGCGACTGCGCCAGCTTCAGCCCGGATACGGCCGGATCGTCGGTTTTGATCGTGCCGTCTTCGGTCAGGTATTTCACCGCCACTTTGCTTAACGGCACGCCGCGCTCAAGGCCCAGCGTATCCACGCCCTCTTTGCTGTTCAGCAGGAAGTTAATCACTTTCGCCGCCGCTTCCGGATTTTTCGTCGATTTGCCGATGGAGAGCATCTGCGCCGGTTTAAAGAACAGGCCGGCATCGGTGGCGCCCGGTAGCATCGGGTAGTCGCCCAGCGCCAGCTTCGCCGGCGGCTTCAGGTTGTCGGAGTATTTGTTGATGGTGGAGTTCCACATATATGTCCCCGCCCATTCGCCCTGAATCCACGGCTTCATCTCATACATGTTGCTCTTGCCGAACGAGGCATAGTATTTGGTGTCCGGCATCACGTGGCTGTCGATGAGCTTTTTGTACATCTGGAAGAATTCGACCCACTGTTCTTTGCTGTAGGAGAATTTCTTCGTTTTCTCGTCGATAGCCGGCTGGTTGTACTTCTGAATCATGTAAGAGTTCAGCAGCGCCAGGGTGTCCTGATGCTCCAGCACCACCGGGTAATACTGCTTACCCAGCTTGCTCTCAAAGGTTTTGCCCGCCGCCATCAGCTCATCCCAGGTTTTCGGGAAGGTGACGCCGGCTTTTTTCCAGGTTTCGTCGTTAAAGTAGAACACCCTGGCGGTAACGGAAATCGGGATACCGTTGAGTTTGCCATTGACCGTGGTGGACTGCAGCTCTTTGGCATCGAACTGGCTGAGGTCGATGACATCCTTCATTTTGTTCAGATCGTAGAAACCCTCACCGTTCTTCGAGAAGATCGGCAGCCAGTTCCAGTTTGTCTGCATCACGTCCGGCTCGGTTCCCCCGGCGATTTGGGTGGTCAGGCGCGAAAGATGGCCGTCCCAGCCGGTATATTCGGCTTTAACGTTGATGTCCGGATTCTGTTTATGAAACTCCTCCAGCGCTTTCAGGGTGACCTGATGGCGGCCGTTGCCGCCCCACCATGACATACGCAGATCGACATCCTTTGCCAGAGACGGTAACGCGGTAAGGCCCAGAGTGGCGGAGATTGCGGCGCTTAAAAGCACTTTTTTCATTTTAATACTCCAGTGATTACAGAGAGATATTCTGTTCGGTGGCGGCATCAAAGAGATGGCACTTATTCATGTCGAATTTGAACCACACCTTGCGATGCAACCCTTTTTCAATCATCGGCTTCGCTTCGTCAGAAGGGACGCGGGCGGTCAGTTCATAGTCGGCGACTTTCAGGTAGACGAAAAACTCGTGCCCCATGTTCTCGACCCGCACCATTTCGCCCGAGCAGCCGCCTTCGGCGAACGGTTCATCGGCGATGGCGACAAACTCCGGGCGGACGCCGTAGAACAGCGGCTGGTTTTTATGGCTGGCGACTTTATCCTGCAGGGCTGCGCTTAACGGCAGCAGCTCATCGCCGATAGTCAGGTGCAGGCGCCCGGCCTGTTCAACCAGTTTGCTGGGGCGAATATTCATCTCCGGGGCGCCGATAAAGCCGGCCACGAACATGTTTTTCGGTTTGTGATACAGGTTGTCCGGAGTATCGACCTGCATGATATGCCCGAGCTTCATGACGCAGATCCGATCGCCCATGGTCATCGCTTCGGTCTGGTCGTGGGTGACGTACACGGTGGTCGCCGGCTTGCCGGATTTCTTCAGCTGCTTGTGCAGATCGGAAATGCGGATACGCATCGAGGCGCGCAGCTTGGCATCAAGGTTAGAGAGCGGTTCATCAAACAGGAACACATCCGGTTTTTTGACAATCGCGCGGCCAACCGCCACGCGCTGGGCCTGACCGCCGGAAAGCTGGCGCGGCAGACGGTCGAGCAGCTCTTCCAGCTCGAGGATTTTGGCCGCTTCGTTAACCTGGGCATCAATCTGATCTTTCGGCAGCTTGCTCAGCTTGAGACCAAAAGCCAGATTCTCACGCACCGTCATGTGTGGGTAGAGCGCATAGTTCTGGAACACCATCGCAATACCGCGTGATTTTGGCGCGAGGTTGTTGACGATCTTCTCGCCGATACGCACTTCGCCGCCGCTGATGGTTTCCAGTCCCGCCAGCATACGCAGGGTGGTGGATTTCGCACAGCCGGATGGCCCGACGATCACCATAAACTCCCCGTCCGCGATTTTCAGGTCGATAGCATGTACCGCTTTGAAGCCGTTGGAGTAAACTTTTTCCAGTTTGTTGAAAATAACTTCAGCCATGATATTTCCCTCTTAACCTTTGATTCCGCTGCTGGTAACGCCCTGTACGAAGTAGCGTTGTGCCAGGAAGAACACGATGATGGATGGCAGAATGGAGATACTCGCCATTGCCAGAATTTCGTTCCACGGAGCGCCTTCCGTGACGTCGATGGACATTTTCAGCGCCAGTGCGATCGGATATTTATCCACGCTGTAGACGTAAATCAGCGGGCCGATAAAGTCGTTCATTGACCACATAAACTGGAACAGCGCCACCGAGATAATCGCCGGTTTCAGGATCGGCACCACCACGTACCACAGCACCTGAATAGAGTTACAGCCGTCGATCTGCGCCGCCTCTTCCATATCGCGCGGTACGCCGCGCAGGAACTGGATCAGCATGAAGACGAAGAATCCCTGGGTGGCGAAAGCCAGCGGCAGATACAGCGGCAGATAGCTGTTCAGCATGCCCATTTCACGGAACATCAGGTACTGCGGGATAAGCAGGACGGTGCTCGGCAGCAGCATGGTGGTGATGAGCGTGGCGAACCAGAATTTCTTCCACGGGATTTCGAAGCGGGCAAAGCCGTAGGCCACGATAGTGGAGGAGATAATGGTCAGCAGGACTTTCGGGATCACATACTTAAAGGTGTTCAGCATGTAGTGCCCGAAGTTGTACTCGGTGCCGGTTTTCCAGCCGTTAATAAAGCCGTCCCAGGTCGCGTGGGCCGGCCACAGGCTCAGGGTGGTGAAAATCTCATGGTTCGGTTTGAACGACGCCGAGAACATCCACACCAGCGGGTAAAGCATCAGCAGGCCGACGAACAGCAGGATGACATAACGGATTGTCCGGCTGACTTTTTCGCGGCGCAGGGTGCGGGCAACTTCGCGCTCCGCAATTTCCATTGCCGGGGTGATTTGTTGAATATCAGCCATTTTTGCCTCCTTTATCGGCGGAGTAGAACACCCAATATTTCGATGACTTAAAGGCGATGGCGGCAAAGACCGCAACCACCAGGAACAGCACCCACGCCAGCGCCGCGCCGTACCCCATATCGAAGTACTTAAAGGCGGTGTCGTAGATATAGAGCGAGAACAGATAGGTGGAGTAGGTTGGGCCGCCGCCGGTGATGACGTACGGACCGGTAAACTCCTGGAACGCCTGGGTGGTCTGCATAATAAAGTTGAAGAAGATGACCGGCGTAATCAGCGGCACGGTGACCTTCATAAACATCTGCCACTTCGAGGCGCCGTCGATCATCGCCGCTTCATACTGTGACTGCGGGACGTTTTGCAACGCGGCGAGGAAGATGACCATCGCCGAACCAAACTGCCAGACGCGCAGCAGAGTGACGGACATCAGCGCCAGCGACGGCTCGCCGAGCCAGTTCACCGGGTCGAATCCCAGCACGCCGATAAAGCTGTTCAGCAGGCCGTCGATAGCAAACAGCGCGCGCCACAGGACGGCAATCGCGACCGAGCTACCGAGAATCGACGGAATGTAATAAGCGGTGCGGAAAAAGCCGATACCGCGCAGCTTAAAGTTGAGGACAAATGCAATACCCAGTGCGAAAGCCAGTTTTAACGGAATCGTTAAAAAGACGTAGGCAAAGGTCACGCCCATGGATTTCCAGAAGAGGCCATCTTCGGTCAACATGTAGCGATAGTTTTCAATGCCGTTAAACACCGGCGGGCTCATCAAATCGTACTCAGTGAAACTGAGAAAGAAAGATGAAACAAAGGGAAAAGCGGTAAAGACTATCAGCCCGATGATATAGGGCGATATCCATGCCAATCCCAACATCTTGTTTTCATTCATACATACCTACCTGGCTTACGAGTTTGTAAAACGGATTCGGTGTCGTGGTTTTCTGCGCCCGGTCGCGGCCAGAAAGTGAATCGGTATCGGGTGTATCAGCTGGCGTTGGCTTCCTTTTTTAACTTTGTGTTTGTTATGGGCTTTTGCTCGCAGCGTCCCTGCTGAGCCTGAATGTTTCGGTTTTTACTTGCCCGGTGATTCAGTTTTATAAAACGCCGTTTTAATTTTATTTTATTGCGATTTATTACAGAGTCATTCGATTCATAGCGGAAGTGTGATCGAAGTCGAAACGATGTTTCAAAAAATGAGATGGCGAGCGTTCTCCAGAGCTGACAGGTGTCTGGAGATAGTGCCGAAGAAGGGATCTTGTGCAGGGATGAGCAAGATAAGTGGCAGGCTAATCATTTTGCTGTTACATATTTTTTAACAAATTATTCTGGCGGAAAGGAAGGGTGGGGAAAGGGGGCATCACGAATATGCCCCTGGGAAGCGTGGTTTACAGGAAATCCTCACGAACGGGAGTAAAGGTATCCAGCAGGGTGCCAGGCTTCAGACAGATGCAGCCGTGCATAATATGCGGTTTTTTGTAGAGCGTATCTCCGGCGCGCACCACGCGTTTCTCTTCTCCGATGGTGAACTCAAATTCGCCGGATAGCACATAGGTCAACTGTTCGTGAGGGTGATTATGCATTGGACCGATGGCTCCGGCGTCGAAATTGACCTCTACGGCCATCATGTTGCCACCGTGCGCAAGAATACGACGGGTCACGCCATTGCCCAGATCTTCAAGGGTGGTCTCGTTATGAAAAATAAACATCCGGCAGTCCTGTAGTTAAGTGAAACAATGTTTCATTTAATTTATCGCAGAATCGTCGGGAAAGAAACGATCGACAAGAGAAGTGGAAAGTTGATCACAAGTTTGTTTCACTGGAGCAAAGCATAACCAGGAGCGGATGATGAAAACGATTGGCCTGTTGGGCGGCATGAGCTGGGAATCCACCATTCCCTATTACCGTTTGATCAACGAAGGTATCAAAGCACATTTAGGCGGCCTGCATTCGGCGAGTCTGCTGCTGCACAGCGTCGATTTCCATGAGATCGAAGCCTGCCAGTCCGCAGGAGACTGGGATCGCGCCGGCGAGATGCTGGCGCAGGCGGCAGTTGGCCTGCAGCAGGCGGGGGCGGAAGGGATTGTTCTGTGTACCAACACGATGCATAAAGTGGCGCAGGCCATCGAAACGCGCTGTGAGGTGCCGTTCCTGCATATCGCCGATGCCACCGGGCGGGCGATTACCGCCAAAGGCCAAAAGCGGGTTGCCCTGCTTGGAACGCGCTATACCATGGAGCAGGATTTTTATCGTGGGCGCCTGCAGGCGCAGTTTGCTATTGAGACGCTGATTCCGGAAGCTGACGATCGCGAACGCATTAACCGGATTATTTTTGATGAGCTGTGCCTGGGCGCGTTTAATGACGACTCCCGCGATTATTACCTGCAGGTGATTGACGCGCTGGCGGAGCAGGGCGCAGAAGGGGTCATTTTCGGCTGTACCGAGATTGGCCTGCTGGTGCCGGTGGAGAGCAGCCCGCTGCCGGTGTTCGATACCGCCGCGATTCACGCCGCGGACGCGGTGACGTTTATGCTCTCTTAAGCATCGCGTCCAGCGGACCCTGAATCCGCGGCAGGCTCCCCTGCAGGTGCTGAATAAATGTCTCGACCAGCGCCGAGCCCGGGCGGTGCAGCGGGCGGATCAGGCTGACGGTGAACGGTACGTCGACGCTAAAGCGGCGCACCGCCACGCCGCTTTCGCCATAGTCGAGGGCGGTCAGCGGGTTGACGACTGAGATCCCGACGCCTGCCCGCACCATCGCACAAACAGAGGCCGCGCTGTGGGTCTCCACCACCATCCGGCGCTTCACCTGATGCTCGGCAAACAGGGCATCAAGCAGCTGACGATAGCTGTCGGTGCGCGACAGGCTGATATAGTTTTCACCGTGGAAATCGGCCGGAGTCAGCTCCTGCTTGCTGGCAAGCGGGTGGCTCTGCGGCAGCACGCAGACCTCGTTGAGCGTTAACAGCGGCGTGCGTTCGGTCCCGGCGGGCGTGTGCAGGGTTTCCGTCAGGCCGAGATCGTGACGTTGGGCGGAGAGCCACTCCTCCAGCAGGGGGGACTCTTGCGGCACAATCTGCAGGCTGACCTCGGGATAGCGCGCCAGAAAGGGCTGCAGCAGCAGCGGCAAAAACGACTGAGAAAACACCGGCAGGCAGGCGACAGACAGTTCGCCCTGACGGAACTCTCGCAGGCTCTCGGCGGCGCTGACGATACGGTCCAGTCCGTACCAGGAGCGCTGAACCTCTTCAAACAGCCGCAACCCCTGCACCGTCGGCTGCAAACGCCCGCGGGTGCGTTCAAACAGCTTCAGCCCGATCACCTTTTCAAAGCGCGCCAGCTCGCGACTGACGGTCGGCTGAGAGGTATTCAGCAGACGCGCCGCCTCGGTGAGGTTGCCGGTGGTCATCACCGCATGGAAGATTTCAATATGGCGTAAATTGACGGCAGGCATGGCGGCTCTCGGCGGATGGACGGTATCCATATCATTTTTGCATAGAGTTACGATAAAACGATATTTTTTATTCTCTTCAGGCTATGGCGTAATCATAAAAAAACGCGCACAACACAATAACGCCGGAGTTCACTATGCCACGCTCGCTTTACGCTACCGATACCGACCTGACTGCCGAGAACCTGCTCCGTCTGCCTGCCGAGTTTGGCTGCCCGGTGTGGGTCTATGACGCGCAGATTATCCGCCGCCAGATAGCCCAGCTCAGCCAGTTCGACGTGGTGCGTTTTGCCCAGAAGGCCTGCTCCAATATCCATATTTTGCGTCTGATGCGTGAGCAGGGCGTTAAGGTGGACTCCGTCTCCCTCGGGGAGATTGAACGTGCGCTGGCGGCGGGGTATGACCCGCAGCAGCACCCGGAAGATATCGTTTTTACCGCCGACCTGATTGACGAGGCGACGCCGGAGCGCGTCAAGGCCCTGCAGATTCCGGTTAATGCCGGTTCAGTCGATATGCTGAGCCAGCTGGGGGAAGTCTCTCCAGGCCATCGCGTCTGGCTGCGCGTCAACCCGGGATTTGGTCACGGCCACAGCCAAAAAACCAACACCGGCGGCGAAAACAGCAAACACGGGATCTGGTACAGCCATCTGCCGGCGGCGCTGGAAGTGATGCGTCGCTATCAGCTCCAGCTGGTGGGGATCCACATGCATATTGGCTCCGGGGTTGATTATGGCCACCTGGAACAGGTTTGCGGCGCGATGGTGCGTCAGGTGGTTGAGTTTGGGCAGGATCTGCAGGCGATCTCCGCCGGCGGCGGACTGTCGATCCCTTATCACGAAGGTGAAGAGGCGATCGATACCGATCACTACTACGGCTTGTGGAACGCCGCGCGCGAGCAGATCGCCCGACATCTCGGCCATCCGGTGAAGCTGGAAATCGAACCGGGTCGCTTCCTGATGGCCGAATCCGGGGTGCTGGTCTCTCAGGTACGTAGCGTCAAAGAGATGGGAAGCCGCCACTTTGTCCTGATTGATGCCGGTTTTAACGATCTGATGCGTCCGTCAATGTACGGCAGCTATCACCATATTACCGCTCTGGCGGCGGATGGCCGCAACCTGAGCGCCGCACCGCTTATCGACACCGTCGTGGCCGGGCCGCTGTGCGAATCGGGCGACGTCTTTACTCAGCAGGAAGGGGGCAAGGTGGAGACGCGTTTGCTGCCTGAAGTCGCGCCGGGAGATTATCTGGTGCTGCATGATACGGGGGCTTATGGCGCGTCAATGTCCTCAAACTACAATAGCCGTCCGCTGCTGCCGGAAGTGCTGTTCGACAACGGCAGCGCACGGCTGATCCGTCGTCGGCAGACGATTCAGGAGCTGCTGGCCTTAGAGCTGTTCTAAAAATATGGCCCCGTCGTTACCGACTCACGCAATACCAGCGTACCGGTGAACGGCGGGATCGTTTCGATCGGCTGGTCGTTGGCGAGCTTGATCGCCTGATCGATCGCGGTGGTGATCATATTATCGATCGGCAGATAGACCGTCGACAGGCCGGGTTCCAGCCATTTTGCGCTCGGGGCATCGTCGAAGCCGAACAGCGAAACGTCCTGCGGGATCCGCAGCCCCGCCTGATGCAGCGCTTTTGAGGCGCCCAGCGCCATATCATCGTTACATGAAAACAGCGCGCTGAACGTTGTTTTCTCATCAAGCAGCTCGCGGCACAGCTCATAGCCGCGGGTCATCGTCGAATCACCGTATTTAACTTTCGCCGGATCCCACGCGATACCATGCTTTTTCAGGGCCTTGCGGTATCCCTGCAGACGGGCTTTGCCCGTGGGGGTATGCATCGGCACGGTCATGCAGGCGATATCCCGGTGCCCTTGCGTAATCAGATAATTGACCGCCTGAAAGGCCGCATCTTCCTGCTCGAAGAACACGCAGCGTTCCCGCGCCAGGCTGACGTCGCGGTTAATCACCACCAGCGGCATATCGATGGATTCGATCAGCGACATGATCTTCTTTTCGCTCATGTGGCGGGTATAGAGAATGATTGCGTCGCACTGGCGGTCGGCGAGCATCTGCACCGCTTCTTCTTCGCGTTCCGGAGCATCGTGGCCGTCGGTGACGATTAGCTGTTTTCCCCAGGCTTCCGTCTGGCGTGAAGCCTGTTGTAGCAGGCGGCCAAAATAGAAACCATCGAAGGTAGAAACCACCAGTCCGATACTGTTGCTGGTGCGGTTCGCCAACGAACGGGCGAGAAAGTTTGGCCGGTATCCCAGCTCTTCCATCGCTTTGAATACCTGTTGGCGGGTGCTCTCTTTTACCTGACCTGTGCCGTTCAACACGCGGGAAACCGTCGCTTTAGAGACGCCTGCGCGAATTGAGACATCCAGCATTGTAGCCATTCATCGATTCCTGATTTCACGTGATAAGCCGCAGTTTATCACAGACATTCAGAGGGATATGCGCTCAACCGGGCGCAAAGAACTATCGCGATCACGCTTTTTGCAGGAAGTGTCCGCAAAATGGCGCTTCCACGCGTTGAGGTCCTCGCCACCGGTCGCTGCGGGCGCGGTATACTGGCAGCCAGAGGATTTTTCAGCAGGGGATCGGTTATGCATATTCAGCCCTTATACGCCGCGCCGCAGCACGCCGAACAGGTGGCGATGTGGCTCTGGCAGGCCTTTGGCGGCGAAACGCTGCCGCTGCCTTTTTTTGCGACTCTCGTTGCCCACAGCCAGACGCCGGAGGCGCTGCCGCTCACCTTTATCGCCGTCGAGGGGGAGACGCTTGTAGGGACGGTGGGGCTGTGGCGCTGCGACTTAATCAGCCGTCAGGATCTGTTCCCGTGGATGGCGGCGCTGTACGTCGCCCCGGATGCGCGCGGACGGGGAATCGCGGGACAGCTGCAACAGCATGTGATCGACTATGCCCGCCGGCTTGGGCACCCGCAGCTGTATCTCTACTCCGCCTGCCGCGATTTTTATGAGCGTTTTGGCTGGCAGTATATTGGTGAAGGGCTGGATTACCCGGCCACCGCCGTCAGCCTGTATCGTTACGACTTATCGCTTTCCGATGGCGCCATTACCGAGTGACGGCGAACCAGCGTCGGGCTGAATAAATGGGTGATTTCAGGCGCCGGGCGCTGATCCGCCAGCGCCAGCGCCAGTTCGGCGGCCTGGGTTGCCATGGTGACGATGGGATAACGCACCGTCGTCAGGCGCGGGCGAACGTAGCGAGAGATCAGCACATCATCGAAGCCAATCAGCGAAATCTCGCGCGGGACGTCGATACCATTATCATTCAGCACCCCCATCGCACCGGCGGCCATCGAGTCGTTATAGCAGGCGACAGCGGTAAAATTCCTGCCGCGTCCCAGGAGTTCGGTGATGGCCTGTTCGCCGCCGCTTTCATCAGGTTCGGCAAAGGTCACCAGCCGATCGTTACAGGGCAGACCGCTCTCCGTTAACGCTGCGTAATAGCCTTGCAGGCGATCTTCAGCATCAGAAATCGCGTGGTTGGAACAGAGGTAGCCGATACGGGTATGCCCCTGTTGGATCAGATGACGGGTCGCCAGCCAGGCGCCGTAGCGGTCGTCCAGGGCGACACAACGCTGTTCAAAACCCGCCAGAATACGGTTGATCAGCACCATGCCGGGGATCTGTTTCATCAACCCGGCGAGCTCGTCGTCAGGGATCATTTTCGCGTGCACCACCAGCGCAGCGCAGCGATGGCGGATAAGCTGCTCAATTGCCTGGCGCTCTTTTTTAATGCTGTGATACCCGTTGCCGATCAGCAAAAAGTTACCGGTGTTGTAGGCCACCTGCTCGACGGCTTTGACCATAGCGCCGAAGAAAGGATCGGACACGTCGCCCACCACCAGACCGACGGTTTCCGTCGACTGCTGCGCCAGCGCGCGCGCATTTGCATTGGGATGATAATTGAGCGTTTCCATCGCCGCAGTCACCGACTGGCGCGAGGTTTCACTGGCTTTGGGGGAGTTGTTGATCACGCGGGATACGGTAGCGACGGACACTCCAGCGAGTCGGGCTACATCCTTAATTGTCGCCATACCAGACCTTTTATAGGGTAAGCGTTTACATACCGGTTATGTTACGGGAAAGTGCGGCAGATTCAAGGCTGGAGGCGCCTGGCTTCGCGCAAATGTGATGCAGATTTGCCTTCATGGTGAAAAAGTTACACCGCGACAAGCGCAGGGACGCAGACGAATGAAACGGCGGCGGGAACATTCACACCTTTGCTTACACTTTGCGATTAGCTGTTGCGAATGTTCGCTGGTTTATCCGTTCATTGCATTGATATTCTGGCTATCCCAGAGGTATTGATAGGTGGAGCTAACGTTACGTTGGCCACTCTAATTACACCAGCCTGCGCAGATGCGCAGGTTTTTTTTTGCCCGCAGGCGGAAGATGTCGCGTTCCGCTCCCGTGAAACGCTCTCGCCCCCGCAGCAGATCCCCCTCTTCCTGTCCACCGCTCGCCGCTGTTACAGATAGCGAAAATGGCAATAACTGGTTGCACTTAGGTTTATTCCCTTGCGTTTTATCGCTGGTGCGGCAGGGGCAAAAAACCTGACAATCAGGGTCCCAGAGGTATTGATAGGTGAGTTTTTAAGTACGCGTTTCGTACTGATTATCTTGCACCGGCCTGCGCAGATGCGCAGGTTTTTTTTCTGCCAAACATTCTTCCTCGCACTGCTTTCAACCGCCTTCTCGTGTAACCTGCAATGACTTAATAACCGGTCACATGGAGTTGTTATGCTGTTGGCATTTTTCAGGCTATTGTTCAAAGGGTTGTATCGGGTCAGAGTGACCGGCGACACGCAGTCCTTGCAACAACAAAAGGTGTTGATCACCCCGAATCACGTCTCTTTCCTCGATGGGATCTTGCTAGCCTTATTCCTGCCCGTCCGACCGGTCTTTGCGGTGTACAGTTCTATCAGCCAGCGCTGGTTTATGCGCGTGCTGACGCCGCTGATCGATTTTGTCCCGCTCGACCCGACGAAACCGATGTCGATAAAACACCTGGTGCGGTTGATTGAACAGGGGCGTCCGGTGGTTATTTTCCCGGAAGGGCGTATCTCGGTCAGCGGTTCGCTGATGAAAATCTATGACGGGGCGGCGTTTGTGGCTGCAAAGTCGCAGGCCACCATTATCCCACTACGTATCGAAGGCGCGGAGCTGACCCCGTTTAGTCGTCTCAAGGGGCTGGTCAAACGTCGTCTGTTCCCTCGGATCCAGCTGCATTTGCTGCCGCCAACTCGCATTGAAATGCCTCAGGCTCCCCGCGCCCGCGATCGCCGCAAAATTGCCGGGGAAATGCTGCACCAGATCATGATGGAAGCGCGCATGGCGGTGCGTCCACGGGAAACGCTGTATGAATCGCTGCTGGCGGCGCAGGATCGGTTCGGCGCACGAAAACCCTGTGTGGAAGACATTAACTTTCAACCCGATACCTATCGCAAACTGCTGACCAAAACCCTCTTTGTGGCGCGCATCCTCGAAAAATACAGTGCTCAGGGTGAAAAAATCGGCCTGATGTTACCCAACGCCGGCATCAGCGCGGCGGTCATTTTTGGCGCTATTGCCCGCGGGCGTATTCCGGCGATGATGAACTACACCGCCGGGGTTAAAGGGCTGAGTAGCGCGATTAGCGCCGCGGAAATCAAGACGATTTTTACCTCCCGTACCTTCCTTGATAAAGGCAAACTCTGGCATCTGCCGGAGCAGCTTACTCAGGTGCGTTGGGTCTTTCTTGAAGACCTGAAAGGCGACGTTACGACCGGCGATAAGCTGTGGATCTTCGGCCATCTGCTGGCGCCGAAACTGGCGCAGGTCAAACAGCAGCCGGAAGATGCGGCGATTATCCTCTTCACCTCCGGTTCCGAAGGCAACCCGAAAGGGGTCGTGCATAGTCATAAAAGTCTTCTGGCCAACGTCGAGCAGATTAAAACCATTGCCGACTTTACAGCCAACGACCGTTTTATGTCGGCGCTGCCGCTGTTCCACTCCTTTGGGCTGACGGTCGGCCTGCTGACCCCGCTGTTTACCGGTGCAGAAGTGTTCCTCTATCCCAGCCCGCTGCATTACCGCGTGGTGCCGGAACTGGTTTACGACCGCAACTGTACAGTGCTGTTTGGGACCTCGACCTTCCTCGCGAACTACGCGCGCTTTGCCAACCCGTACGATTTCTATCGGCTTCGCTACGTGGTCGCCGGGGCGGAAAAGCTTCAGGAGAGCACAAAGCAACTGTGGCAGGATAAGTTTGGCCTGCGCATTCTCGAAGGCTATGGCGTCACCGAATGTGCGCCGGTGGTATCGATTAACGTTCCGATGGCGGCGAAGGTGGGCACCGTCGGGCGTATTCTGCCGGGGATGGATGCGCGCCTGCTGGCGATGCCGGGTATTGAAGAGGGCGGCCGCCTGCAGTTAAAAGGGCCGAACATCATGAACGGCTATCTGCGGGTGGAGAACCCGGGCGTGCTGGAAGCGCCGACGGCGGAAAATCAGCATGGCGAAATGGAAAGCGGCTGGTACGACACCGGGGATATCGTCACCTTTGACGAGCAGGGCTACGTGCGCATTCAGGGACGTGCTAAGCGCTTCGCGAAAATCGCCGGTGAAATGGTGTCACTGGAAATGGTTGAGCAGGTTGCTCTGGGCGTCTCACCTGACAAGATGCATGCCACGGCGATTAAACAAGATGCTGGTAAAGGCGAGGCGCTGGTGCTGTTTACCACCGATAATGAACTGAACCGTGAAAAACTGCTGCGCTACGCCCGTGAACATGGTGTACCGGAGCTGGCGGTACCGCGCGACATTCGCTGGCTGAAGCAGCTGCCGGTTCTCGGCAGCGGCAAGCCGGACTTTGTCACCCTTAAAAGTATGGTTGAGCAGATGGAAGATTCTGATGAGTGAGTCAGTACACACTAACACCTCGCTGTACTCAAAAGGAATGATGGCGGTCATCTGCGCCCAGTTCCTCTCGGCATTTGGCGATAATGCCCTGCTGTTTGCCACGCTGGCGCTGATGAAGCAGCAGTTCTATCCGGACTGGAGCCAGCCGGTGATGCAGATGTTGTTTGTAGGTGCTTACATACTATTTGCGCCGTTTGTCGGCCAGTTTGCCGACAGCTTTGCCAAAGGGCGAGTGATGATGGTCGCCAACGGCATGAAGCTGGTTGGCGCAGGCTGCATCTGTTTTGGTTTGAACCCGTTTATCGGCTATACCCTGGTGGGGATGGGGGCGGCGGCCTATTCGCCGGCCAAATACGGCATTCTTGGCGAGCTGACCACCGGAGATAAGTTAGTGAAAGCTAACGGCTTGATGGAGTCGTCGACCATTGCGGCGATTTTGCTGGGATCGATGGCCGGCGGCATTCTGGCCGACTGGCATGTGCTGGCCGCGCTGGCCATCTGCGCGCTGGTGTACGGCGGGGCGGTGATCGCCAACCTGTGGATCCCGAAGCTGCCGGCGGCGCGTCCCGGTCAGTCATGGCGTTTTACGCCGATGACCCACAGCTTTTTTAGCGCTTGTAAGACACTCTGGCGGAATGGCGAAACACGTTTCTCCCTGATGGGAACCAGCCTGTTCTGGGGCGCCGGCGTGACGCTGCGTTTCCTGCTGGTGCTGTGGGTTCCGGCGGCGCTTGGCATCACCAGTAACGCCATGCCGACCTATCTCAATGCGATGGTCGCCGTCGGGATCGTGTTGGGCGCCGGCGCGGCGGCCAGGCTGGTCACCCTACAAACCGTCTCTCGCTGTATGCCTGCCGGGATTTTAATCGGCGTCGCGGTGATCCTCTTCGCCGTACAGCACGCTCTGTTACCGGCATTTGCTCTGCTGCTGCTGCTCGGTATCTTTGGCGGCTTCTTTATTGTGCCGCTCAATGCGCTGCTGCAGGAGCGCGGGAAGCATACCGTTGGCGCAGGTAATGCGATTGCAGTGCAGAATCTCGGCGAAAACGTGGCCATGCTGCTGATGCTGGGGCTCTATTCGCTGGCGGTGAGAATCGGTATTCCGGTAGTTGGCGTCGGGATTGGCTTTGGCGCGGTGTTTGCACTGGCGATCGCCGCGCTGTGGCTGTGGGGCCGACGTCAGTCGTAGCTCGCGTCGGCCGTTTACGGCGTCACCTGCGGATCCCCGGCTCGCATCAGGCCAGCCGGGCGATGGCTTCGTCTCTGTGGTAACCCGGATAAGGCGTCAGCCGCTATCCGGGCGAGTTCGACGCTTACGGTGCCGGGTAGGTATAGACCTGATGCACCGCTTCAATTTCCGCTAATACCGCTTCACTCAGCTCAAGATGCAGGCTCTCCACGTTGGTTTTAAGCTGCTCCAGCGTGGTGGCGCCCAGCAGGGTGCTGGCGACGAACGGCTGACGACGGACAAAGGCCAGCGCCATCTGCGCCGGGTCGAGGTTATGACGTCTGGCGATATCGACATAGGCCGCTACCGCTTTCTGCGACTGCTCGCTGCTATAGCGCGTGAAGCGGCTAAAGAGCGTATTACGCGCGCCGGCCGGTTTTGCGCCGTTAAGGTACTTGCCGGTCAGGGTGCCAAATGCCAGACAGGAGTAGGCCAGCAGCTCAACGCCTTCATACTGGCTGACTTCCGCCAGACCCACTTCGTAGCTGCGGTTCAGCAGGCTGTAGGGATTCTGGATGGTGACGATGCGCGGCAGGTCGTGTTTATCCGCCAGGTGAAGATAACGCATAACGCCAAAGGCCGTTTCGTTGGAGACGCCGATATAGCGGATTTTACCGGCCCGCTGGAATTCGGTGAGCGCTTCAAGCGTATCCAGCAGGGTGACAACCGGCGTGGAGTCGGTCCAGCTATAGCCTAGTTTGCCAAAGCAGTTGGTCGGGCGCTGCGGCCAGTGAACCTGGTAGAGATCGAGATAATCGGTTTGCAGGCGCTTCAGGCTGTCGTGCAGCGCGTCACGGATGTTTTTACGATCCAGCGCATGGTTCGGACGAATGCTGCTGTCGTTGTTACGCGCAGGGCCGCTGACTTTAGAGGCGATAATCAGCTTTTCGCGATTGCCGCGTTTCGCCAGCCAGTTGCCGACGTAGGTTTCCGTCAGCCCCTGGGTCTCCGGGCGCGGTGGTACGGGATACATTTCAGCGACATCAATCAGGTTAATGCCCTGGCTGACAGCGTAGTCGAGCTGTTCGTGCGCGTCGGCCTCGCTATTCTGCTCACCAAAAGTCATAGTGCCCAGCCCGAGCGTGCTGATTTCAAGAGAACTGTGTGGGATACGGTGATACTGCATAGCCGGCTTCCTTTTTTATTAACAAGGTCAGGAGTTCCCCCGACAAAGGAGTATCAAAATGGCAGAGGGGGAGAAAAAGAGGAAGTAAAAAATCAAAAAAGCCGGGGTTTCATAATCCGAAGACGCGATGCCGCGGAGGTTTCAGAGGATCCCGACTCTTTAATAAGAGGGTTCGCTGTCGGAGAAGGCGGCCTCGCCAGGCAAGTGCTGGCAGGCGGCTGGCCGACGAAAAGTCTTAACGTTTAATAATCTGCGAGACATCGTCGCGGTTGATCTGCATTTTATTGCCCTGCTGATCTTCGTAACTGATGAGGCCGGTATCATCATCAACGGCTGGCTTACCATCGGTCAGGATCATGCGTCCGTCTTTTGTCGCCATCACGTAATCGCTGCTGCAACCGGAAACCGAGAACGCCAGTCCTACGGCGGAAATCAATACTGCCCATTTTTTCATCGTCATTACCTCTTGAATGGTCGCACCTCACACCAGTGTATTAATAGCCTGATTTGTGAGACATAAAAAGCAGTAAAGTCTTAAAAAAGTTTGCAGCCCAGGTTTGGGCTGCATTTTTGTGGGTTACAGCGGATTTTTTTTATTACGCAGCAGGTTAAGACTTTCGACGGCAATCGAAAAGAACATCGCGAAGTAGATGTAGCCTTTCGGAATATGTATCTCAAAGCTTTCCAGCATCAGGGTAAAGCCGACCAGAATCAGAAACGACAGGGCCAGCATTTTTACCGATGGATGACGGTCAACAAAGTCGCCAATCGGTCGGGCGGCGAACATCATTACGCCGACGGCAATGACCACCGCAGCCATCATGATGAACAGATGATCCGACAGCCCAACGGCGGTAATGACCGAGTCGAGGCTGAAAATGATATCCAGCACCATGATCTGTACGATGGCGCCCATAAATGAATGGACGTTGGTTTTCAGCCCTTCCTCTTCGCCCTCGATCGACTCGTGGATCTCTTTACTCGCCTTCCAGATCAGGAACAGACCGCCGAGCAGTAAGATCAAATCGCGAAACGAGATCGCATGGTCGAAAACGGTAAACAGCGGATTGGTCAGCTTCACGACCCAGGCGATAGAGGCCAGCAGCCCCAGACGCATCAGCATCGCGCCCATCAACCCGATACGTCTTGCGTGAGCACGCTGGGCGGTGGGCAGTTTGGCAACAACCAGAGAGAGAAAAATAATATTATCGATCCCCAGCACGATCTCCAGCAGCGTCAGCGTACCGAGCGCCAGCCAGGCGTTGGGATCGGTTATCCATGCAAATAACATTGTTCAAAGTCCTGCAAAAAAGAAAGTCGCAATTATATGCAACCTGGCAGGCAGAACAAAAAATTAATCGTGGCTGAGGAGAAAATGACGGGCCAGCAGGGCGGCGGTGAAATTCTTCTTCAGGTAGAAGCCGCGCGGCAGCGTGAGAATCGGCTCACCGCGGGCGCCAATCGCCTCGGTTAACGCTTTGCTGTTGGCGGCTTTCGGGCGCAGCTGCAGCACCTCGCCATGACGGGCGGTGATGCGTTCCACCTGGCCGAGCACGATCAGATCCATCAGCTCCTCCCAGTCCATTCGCAGCTGGCGATCCTCTTCTTCATTGGGGCTCCACAGCAGCGGGGCGCCGACGCGGCGTTCCGCCAGCGGAATGGCGCGATCCCCTTCCACCGGCACCCACAGGACGCGTTTGAGCTTATGGCGCACGTGACTGCTCTCCCAGGTCACGCCGCTGTTACCCGTGAGTGGGGCGACGCAAACAAAGGTGGTTTCCAGCGGACGGCCCTGGCTATCGACAGGAATGGTCTTCAGCTCGACGCCCAGCGCGGCGAAATCCTGCTCGGGTTTACTTCCGGCGCTGGCGCCCAGCCAAATCTCCAGCAGAATACCGATCCATCCTTTATCGCGTTTTAAATCGCGAGGAATGGGAATCCCCGCCAGCGCCGCCAGCTCGCCCAGCGAGTAGCCTGCCAGCCCCTGCGCCTGGGCCAGGAGCTGCTGCTGGGTTTGCGGTGGGGACGTTAACGGCGCGATGGCGGGCATACGGTAAAACCTCTGGTTAAAAAATGAACTGTAATTCAGTGCGTTGTGGATAGAGTTTACCTTTTCCTGGGTAACTATGACAATTTGATGATTCGTATGGGTTTTTTTTCATTTTTTTGTCGTTATGAAAAGAGTGATACCGGGTTTTCCAGAACTGGTCACTGTCAATGAACAGGATCTTACACCATGTTATCCACAGAAAAATGGGATAACTGGGGAAAAGCGGCACTACTGTTTCCATTTACAGCCTTGACGTGCGACGAAAATCGAATTTTTAGACAAAATGTGCCCAGTGAACTCGGATAATCTGTGGATAAAATCGACATTGTTCGATCTTTCATCAGTTCCAGGATCGCATATGTGATGATCATCACGTTTAACTGTAATTATTGAAAGATATATGTGCTAACATCATGAATATAATGCCATTATCAAATTATGTTATTCGTAAGCACTTCGGACTACTCTGGGTTTTCCCGGGGTAATTCCATACTTCTTCACAACTCTATCCACAGAAAAAGTGAATAAAATGGGGTCTCGATCGCTTTCGTTGTTTATAACTCTGCTGATTACTGTGAGTTATTCAAATGTTATTCGATCGCACAGTGACAACAGAGTGGTTTACCGTTTACAGCGAGTGTGAAACAATCATTCACATTGAAGATTATTTTGAGGTAGTCCGGTGATTGATGACGATGGCTACCGCCCAAATGTCGGTATTGTAATCTGTAATCGCCAGGGCCAGGTTATGTGGGCCAGGCGCTATGGTCAGCACTCGTGGCAGTTCCCGCAAGGGGGCATTAATCCAGGGGAATCAGCCGAGCAGGCAATGTATCGGGAATTGTTCGAAGAGGTTGGGTTAAGTCGTAAAGATGTGCGAATCCTGGCCTCAACCCGTAACTGGCTGCGTTACAAGTTGCCTAAACGTTTGGTGCGTTGGGACACAAAGCCGGTTTGTATCGGCCAGAAACAGAAGTGGTTTCTCCTGCAGTTGATCGGCAGCGATGCGGAAATCAATATGCAAACCAGTAGTACACCTGAGTTTGATGGTTGGCGCTGGGTAAGTTACTGGTACCCGGTTCGTCAGGTGGTGTCGTTTAAGCGCGACGTGTACCGCCGGGTGATGAAAGAGTTTGCCAGCGTGACCATGTCGCTGGCGGAAAGTGCACCTAAACCGCAAAGCGCGCCTGCTTATCGACGTAAAAGAGGTTAAGCCACGCATATTATGCTCACTCGGTTACGAGAAATCGTCGAGAAGGTCGCGAGTGCGCCGCGTTTAAACGAGGCGCTGGATATCCTGGTCACCGATATCTGCAAAGCGATGGAAACGGAAGTTTGTTCGGTTTACCTGGCCGATCACGACCGACGATGTTATTACCTTATGGCCACTCGCGGGCTGAAAAAACCTCGCGGGCGTACCGTCGCGCTCGCGTTTGACGAAGGCCTCGTTGGCCTGGTCGGGCGCCTTGCGGAGCCTATCAACCTTGCCGATGCGCAAAAACACCCCAGCTTTAAATATATTCCTGCCGTCAAAGAGGATCGCTTCCGCGCCTTTCTTGGCGTCCCGATTATCCAGCGGCGTCAGCTGCTTGGTGTGCTGGTGGTGCAGCAGCGTGAGCTGCGTCAGTTTGATGAAAGCGAAGAGTCGTTTCTCGTCACCCTGGCGACGCAAATGGCCGCTATTCTTTCCCAGTCTCAGCTGACCGCGCTGTTTGGCCAGTATCGACAGACGCGTATTCGCGCGCTGCCCGCCTCCTCCGGGGTGGCTATTGCCGAAGGCTGGATGGACATCAGTCTGCCGCTCATGGAGCAGGTGTATGAGGCATCAACGCTTGATACCGCTTCCGAACGCGAACGATTGACCGGTGCGCTGGAAGAGGCGGCGAACGAGTTTCGACGCTACAGCAAGCGCTATGCCGCCGGGGCGCAAAAAGAGACCTCGGCGATCTTCGATCTCTATTCACACCTCTTGTCCGACGCGCGTCTGCGTCGCGAGCTGTTTGCCGAAGTCGACAAAGGCGCGGTGGCAGAATGGGCGGTGAAAAAGATCATCGAGAAGTTCGCCGAACAGTTTGCCGCGTTAAGCGACGGGTACCTGAAAGAACGGGCCGGCGATTTGCGTACGCTGGGTCAGCGTCTGCTTTTCCATCTCGATGATACGATTCAGGGGCCTAACACCTGGCCGGCGCGTATTGTGCTGGTGGCCGACGAGCTGTCAGCGACGACGCTGGCAGAAGTTCCGCAGGACAGGCTGGCGGGGGTTGTCGTCCGCGATGGCGCAGCGAACTCCCATGCCGCCATTATGGTGCGGGCGCTGGGGATCCCGACGGTTATGGGGGCCGATATTCAGCCTTCGCTGCTCCACGGCCACATGCTGGTGGTGGATGGCTACCGCGGCGAACTGCTGGTCGACCCGGAACCGGCGCTGCTGCAAGAATATCAGCGTCTGGTCAGCGAAGAGAACGAACTCAGCCGGCTGGCGGAAGACGATCTGGAACACACTTCCGAGCTGAAAAGCGGCGAGCGGGTGAAGGTCATGCTGAACGCTGGCCTGAGCCTGGAACATGAAGAAAAACTCGGCAACTTTATCGACGGCATCGGCCTGTACCGCACGGAAATCCCGTTTATGCTGCAAAGCGGTTTCCCGTCGGAAGAGGAGCAGGTCGCCCAGTATCAGGGCATGCTGCAGATGTTTAATGAAAAGCCCGTGACCCTGCGTACGCTGGATATCGGCGCCGATAAACAGCTGCCGTATATGCCGATCAGCGAAGAGAACCCGTGCCTCGGCTGGCGCGGTATCCGCATTACTCTCGATCAGCCGGAAATATTTCTCATCCAGGTGCGCGCCATGCTGCGTGCCAATGCCGCCACCGGCAATCTGAGTATTTTACTGCCGATGGTGACCAGTCTTGATGAGGTCGATGAGGCGCGTCGCCTGATCGATCGCGCCAGCCGTGAAGTCGAAGAGATGATTGGCTACGCTATTCCTCGCCCGCGTCTTGGCGTGATGCTGGAAGTGCCTTCGATGGTCTTTATGCTGCCGAATCTCGCCAGTCGCGTCGATTTTATCTCGGTAGGGACCAATGACCTGACTCAGTATATCCTCGCCGTCGATCGCAACAACACCCGGGTTGCCAGCATGTATGACAGCCTGCATCCCGCGGTGCTGCGGGCGCTGGCGATGATTGCGCATGATGCCGAACGTTTCGGTATTGATCTGCGGCTGTGCGGTGAAATGGCGGGCGATCCGATGTGCGTGACGATCCTGATTGGTCTTGGCTATCGCCATCTGTCCATGAACGGTCGTTCGGTGGCGAGGGTCAAATACCTGCTGCGACGGATCGATATTGCCGAAGCTCAGGAACTGTCGCGTCGCAGCCTTGAAGCGCAGATGGCCACCGAGGTTCGTCATCAGGTGGCGGCCTTCATGGAGCGACGCGGTCTGGGCGGCTTGATCCGCGGCGGCCGCTAGTGCATCTGCCCGGGTAAGGCTTTGAGGCCGTACCCCGGGCGTCGCGATTAACCTGCCGCGCGACGGCCGTTAGCATCCGTATACATATCTTTTACAACAACGGCACGGCCAGCGAATTAACCTTATGCTATTATTCGCCCCCTTGGAGCACCCGTATAGGTCGGGCGTGTATGATCACCGCTGTCCACTTTCGGCGGAATAACAAGTCTTTATGGTGACAGATGAATAGTGGCTACCTGCATTTTCCGGATTTTGATCCGGTCATATTTTCCGTTGGGCCGGTCTCCCTCCACTGGTACGGGATGATGTATCTGGTCGGGTTTGTTTTTGCGATGTGGCTAGCCACCCGTCGGGCCAACCGTCCGGGCAGCGGCTGGACCAAAAACGAAGTCGAAAACCTGCTGTATGCCGGGTTCCTTGGCGTTTTCCTCGGTGGCCGCATCGGCTACGTCCTGTTCTATAATCTGCCGGTTTTCCTGCAGGACCCGCTGTATCTGTTCCGCGTCTGGGACGGCGGCATGTCGTTCCACGGCGGCCTGATTGGCGTCATCCTCGTGATGATCATTTTTGCCAGACGCACCAAACGCACTTTTTTCCAGGTCTCCGATTTTATCGCCCCGCTGATCCCCTTTGGCCTCGGGGCTGGGCGTCTGGGCAACTTTATCAACGGTGAACTGTGGGGACGCGTCGACCCGAGCTTCCATTATTCGATGATTTTCCCCGGCTCGCGCGCGGAAGATCTGGCGCTGCTGCCGTCTCATCCGGAATGGCAATCGCTGTTTGATACCTACGGCGCACTGCCGCGTCACGCTTCGCAGCTATACGAACTGGCGCTGGAAGGGGTCGTCCTGTTCCTGATTCTGAACCTGTTTATCCGCAAACCGCGCCCGACCGGGTCGGTATCCGGTCTGTTCCTGATTGGCTACGGCCTGTTCCGTATTATCGTGGAATTCTTCCGCCAGCCAGACCAGCAGTTCACCGGCGAATGGGTACAGTACATCAGCATGGGGCAGATTCTTTCGATCCCAATGGTGCTTGCGGGTATCATTATGATGGTCTGGGCGTACCGTCGTCGTCCGCAGCAACAAACTTCTTGAGGAACCATGAAACAGTATCTTGATTTGATGCAGAAAGTGCTCGCCGAGGGCACGCAAAAAAATGACCGCACCGGTACCGGCACTCTCTCCATCTTCGGCCATCAGATGCGTTTTAACCTGCAGGAAGGCTTCCCGCTGGTGACGACCAAGCGCTGTCATTTACGCTCCATCATCCATGAACTGCTGTGGTTCCTCCAGGGTGACACCAACATCGCGTATCTGCATGAAAACAATGTCACTATCTGGGACGAGTGGGCAGATGAAAATGGCGATCTGGGGCCGGTTTACGGCAAACAGTGGCGTTCCTGGCCTGCGCCGGACGGCCGCCATATCGACCAGATCAGCACCGTGATGGAACAGCTGAAAAACGACCCGGATTCACGTCGCATCATCGTTTCGGCGTGGAACGTGGGCGAGCTGGATAAAATGGCGCTGGCGCCGTGTCACGCGTTTTTCCAGTTCTACGTCGCAGATGGCAAACTCTCCTGCCAGCTGTATCAGCGTTCCTGCGATGTGTTCCTCGGCCTGCCGTTTAACATCGCCAGCTATGCGCTGCTGGTGCACATGGTCGCCCAGCAGTGCGATCTGGAAGTCGGTGATTTTGTCTGGACCGGTGGGGATACTCACCTCTACAGCAACCACCTTGAACAGACGAATCTGCAGCTGAGCCGTGAACCGCGTCCATTGCCGAAGCTGGTCATCAAACGCAAACCGGCGTCGATTTTCGACTACCGTTTTGAAGATTTCGACATCGAAGGGTATGACCCGCATCCGGGCATTAAAGCGCCGGTGGCGATTTAATTCGCCCGGTACAGGATGTCGTAGAGAGATAAAAACCGGTGCCTGAGGCGCTAATGCTGGTCACTTAAAGGTGACCAGCATTTTTTTTGCTTTATCGCAGGCAGGGCGATGCCGGTAAACGGTGGTTGGCGCGATGACCCCTTGCGTGCAAACCAGCGTAAAAACGACATCCCCGGCTTAACAACAATCTCCAGGACAGGCTCGCCTGCAGAAGTGTTGAAAACCTGACAGCGCCGGATAAAAATCGGCAATCTCTTTGAGATGACGGATTCTTACACCTTTGCCGGATCGGTCAGCCGCCCCTCAAACGATCGGCATTCGTACCTGAGGCGCCGGTTTTTTTGCCTGCGCAAACACGCTCCCTGATTTTCTGCAATCGTCTGCAAACCTGATGTCTGGCTTCGACACGCCTCGTGAAAGGCTATTTTGCCCGTCGTCTCCGCGCCGTTTTTTCCCCATACTCGCGGGATGAACAGACAACGTGGCTACACCCTGATTGAAACCCTGATAACGCTGACGCTGGTACTTATCCTCAGCGCAGGGGGGCTGTATGGCTGGCAGAGCTGGCAGCAGCAACAGCGCTTATGGCAAACCGCCAGCCAGGTACGCGACTATCTGGTGCTGCTACGCGACGACGCCAACTGGCATAACCGCAACCGGCTGGTGAGCGTGGGGCAAAGCGGCGGCGGCTGGTGTCTGAGCGCCGAGGATGCGCTGGCTGAGTGTGCGACAGCAACGCCGTTTATGCTGCGGCCGCGCTGGCCGGAAGTGGCGCTCAGCCACATCACGCCGGGGTTAGGTTTTTACGGGTTGCGTAACAGCGCCTGGGCCGGGCATATCCGGCTGCAAAGCGCGGAGGGGAGCTGGAATATTATCGTATCTGGCTGGGGGCGAATTCGCCTGTGCCGCAACGAGGAGAACGCATCGTGCCTCTGATCCCCCGGGGTTTTTCGCTGGCCGAGACGCTTATCTCAATGGCCATCGGCGCGATTTTACTGATGGGCGCAGCGCGTTTTCTGCCTGCCCTGCAACGGCAGGCGCTGCGGCAGACACAGCAGCAGTCGCTGGATAACGAACTCTGGCAGCGCGTGTATACGGTAGCAAAACATCTCCAGCGGGCGGGCTATTGCGCCGGGCAGTGCGAAGGACAACCGTTGCTGATTGCCAGCGGGGGGCGCTGTGCGATCGTCCGTTGGGATAGTAATAGCAACGGCGCGTGGGATGCCATGCCGGAAGCGATATCTGATGCGACAGGATTTCGTTTGAACAACGGGGCGCTGGAAACGCGGCGCGGTGCGACCAGCTGCAGCGACGGGGGATGGGAAAAAATGACGAATCCCGGCGCACTCAACGTGACCCATTTTCAGGTTACCCGCCAGGATATCGCCGGATTTGCTCCGGAGCTCAGCGTCACGCTGGCGGCGCACGCGGTTGCGGATCGCCATATTTCGGCCCAGGCGGAATATCGCGTGACCGGGTATAACTTATGAACCGCCAACGGGGAGCCTCCTCCTTGCTGATGGTGCTTTTGCTGCTGGCGCTTGGCAGTATGTTATTGCAAGGGCTGAACCAGCAGCAGCGCTCTCTACTGGCGCAAACCGCGGGTGAAACTCAGGCGATCCGCGAAACGGCCGGAGCGCACTCCGCGCTACAGTGGGGAAAAACTCTGGCGTGGACGGTACACGATGCCAACGCCTGCCGTGATTCTGCTGCCGAGGGTTGGCGCGTCTGCCTGCGCATTTTTGACGATGCCTCCGTCCTGTTAATCGCCAGCGGCGGTCGCATTTTGCTGTGGCAATCTGGTCGTATTGAAGAGGGCGTGGTGCGCTTTTCTCCCCACGGCTGGAGCGACTTTTGTCCACTAACGGAGGCGAATCTGTGTCGGATGCCGTGAACCATGAAAAAGGTTTTAGCCTGCCGGAAACGCTGCTGGCGATGACGTTACTGGTTATGGTGGTGACCGCCCTTGGCGGCTACCAGCGTGGGCTGGCCAATGGTTTTATCCAGTTAAATCAATATCGCCAGCTGTGGCGCGACGCGTGGCGCTATGGCCAGATGAACCCTCCGGAGATTCCACCCGGCGGGGCCGTTACCCGCTTGCAGACATCGGCGGCCAGATGTGTCAGCATCACGGTAACGATCACCATGCCCGTTGATAAACGGGTGCAGATGACCCGGCTGCATTGCCCGGTCAGTCAGTAGTCAGGAGCGAATATGTTAAGGGTGTACCACTCAAACCGTCTGGATGTTCTTGAAGCGTTGATGGAATTTATCGTCGAGCGCCAGCGGCTGGATGACCCTTTCAAACCGGAAATGGTGCTGGTGCAAAGTACCGGGATGGCGCAGTGGCTACAGATGACGCTGGCAAAACGGTTTGGCATTGCCGCCAATATCGACTTCCCGCTCCCGGCGAGCTTTATCTGGGATATGTTTGTCCGCGTATTGTCGGATATCCCCGGGGAAAGCGCCTTCAGTAAGCAGAGCATGAGCTGGAAACTGATGACCCTCCTGCCGCAGCGTCTTGACGATGAGGCTTTTACGCTGCTACGCCACTATCTCAGCGACGATAGCGACAAGCGCAAACTGTTTCAGCTGGCAGCCCGGGTCGCCGACCTCTATGACCAGTATCTGGTCTATCGCCCGGAGTGGCTGATGCGCTGGGAGGCAGATGAACGCGTCGATGGCCTCGGCGACGCCCAGCAGTGGCAGGCGCCGTTATGGAAGGCGCTGGTCGAACATACCGCTGCGCTGGGGCAGCCGCTCTGGCACCGCGCCAATCTGTACCAGCGCTTTATCAGCACGCTGGAAGCGGCGGATGAACCTCCGGCCGGGTTGCCTTCGCGAGTTTTTATTTGCGGGATTTCGGCGCTGCCGCCGGTTTATCTGCAGGCGCTGCAGGCGCTGGGCAAGCACGTCGATGTGTATGTGCTGTTCACCAACCCCTGTCGTTACTACTGGGGCGATATAAAAGACCCGGCCTTTCTGGCGAAACTGATGTCACGCCAGCGCCGTCATCATCGTGAACCGCGCGAACTCCCGCTGTTTCGCGATAGCGGGCAGGCGCCGGGATTGTTTAACGATGCAGGGGAACAGGACGTCGGTAATCCGCTGCTCGCCTCCTGGGGGAAGCTGGGGCGTGACTATATCTATCTGCTGGCCGGGCTGGAACATTATGAAGAGCTGGACGCTTTTGTCGATATAACGCCGGATAATCTGCTGCATAATTTACAGGCGGATATCCTCGAACTGCGCAATGCCGCAGTGGCCGGGCGAAGCGCCGAAGAGTTTGCCCACAGCCACAGCAAACGCCCGCTTGCTCTGGACGATCGTAGCCTGACCCTCCACGTCTGCCATAGTCCGCAGCGTGAGGTCGAGGTGCTGCATGACCGGCTGCTGGCGATGCTGGAGGAGAATCCTGAACTGACGCCGCGCGATATTATCGTGATGGTGGCGGATATCGACAGCTACAGCCCTTACATTCAGGCGGTATTCGGCAGCGCCAGCGGCGAACGCTGGCTACCGTGGGCGATTTCCGACCGGCGCGCCACCGAATCGCATCCGGCTCTGCAGGCGTTTATTACGCTGCTTTCTCTGCCCGACAGCCGCTTTGCCAGCGAAGATGTCCTGGCTCTGCTTGATGTTCCGGTGCTCGCCGCGCGCTTTAACATTGACGAAGAAGGGCTGCGCTATCTGCGTCAGTGGGTTAATGAATCCGGCGTGCGCTGGGGAATGGATGACGATAATGTGCGCGAACTGGATCTCCCCGCCACCGGGCAACACACCTGGCGCTTTGGCCTCACGCGCATGCTGCTGGGCTATGCGATGGACAGCAGCCAGGGTGAGTGGCAGTCGGTCCTGCCCTATGATGAATCCAGCGGGCTGATCGCTGAGCTGGTTGGTAATCTGGCTTCGCTGCTGATGCAGCTTAACCTCTGGCGCCGGAAGCTGGTGCAGGAGCGTCCGCTGGCGGAATGGCTGCCGCTTTGTCGCGAACTGCTAAATGACTTTTTCCTGCCCGACGGCGACACCGAAGCGGCGCTGGCGCTGATTGAACAGCAATGGCAGGCGGTGATTGGCGAAGGAGCCCAGGCACAATATGAGCACTCCGTTCCTCTGTCTTTATTGCGCGATGAGCTGGCGCAGCGGCTGGACCAGCAGCGCATCAGCCAGCGCTTCCTCGCCGGACCGATCAACATCTGTACCCTGATGCCAATGCGCTCTATACCGTTCAAGGTGGTGTGCCTGCTGGGGATGAACGACGGCGTTTATCCGCGGACGCTGGCGCCGCTGGGCTTCGATTTAATGAGTCAGAAACCGCAGCGCGGCGACCGCAGCCGTCGCGATGATGACCGCTATCTGTTCCTGGAAGCGCTGATGTCCGCCGAACAGACATTGTATATCAGCTACATCGGGCGCTCGATTCAGGATAATAGCGAACGTTACCCTTCGGTGCTGGTGCAAGAACTGGCGGACTATATTGGCCAGAGCCACTGCCTGGCCGGGGATGAGGCGCTGGATTGTGACGCCAGTGAGCGACGGGTCAAAACACATATCACGCATCTGCATACGCGAATGCCCTTTGATGCGGCCAACTTCCGTGATGACGAATATCAGAGCTACGCCCGGGAGTGGCTGGCGGCTGCCAGCCAGCAGGGAGAGGCGCATAGCGACTTTATCCAGCCGCTGCCGGCGCCGGCTATCGAAACGCTGCCGTTTGAACAGCTGCTGCGATTCTGGCAACACCCGGTACGCGCCTTTTTTCAGCAGCGCCTGCGGGTCAACTTCCGTTCTGAAGAGAGTGACATTCCCGATGATGAGCCGTTCACCCTCGAAGGACTTAGCCGTTATCAACTGAACCAGCAGCTGCTGAATACGCTGATTGAACAACAGGATGCGTCGACGATGTACCGTCGCTTTCGCGCCGCGGGAGAGCTGCCCTTTGGTGCTTTTGGCGAGCTGGCCTGGGAGACGCAGCGTCAGGAGATGCAGAACCTTGCGGAGCGGGTCATTGCCAGCCGCCAGCCGGGGCAGAGTATGGAAATCGATCTGCAATGTAACGGAGTCAACATTACGGGGTGGCTACAGCAGGTACAATCTGACGGCCTGCTGCGCTGGCGACCGTCGCTGCTGAGCGTCGCACAGGGGATGCAACTTTGGCTGGAACACCTTGTCTACTGTGCTAGCGGCGGAACCGGTGAAAGCCGGCTGCTGGTGCGCAAAGAGGGCGAATGGCGTTTCCCGCCGCTGGCGCAGGAACAGGCCAAAGCGTACCTTGATCAGCTGGTAGAGGGTTACCTGCTAGGCATGTCCAGACCGCTGCTGTTACTGCCAGAAAGCGGCGGTGCATGGCTAAAAGTCTGTTATGACGCTGAAAAGGATGTCATGTTAACGGACGAAGAGACGCAACAAAAAGCGCGTAGCAAATTTCTTCAGGTCTATGAAGGTAATATGGTGGTCAGTGGCGAAGGGACGGATGTGTGGTATCAACGCCTCTGGCGCACGCTTGAACCGGCTTACTATGAAGAAATTATTACGCAAACACAGCGCTACCTGTTGCCGATATTTCGTTTCCATCAGCCCGAATAAATTTGTAATAGTATAAAAATTGCGCAGAATAAGGTGTTCAATTATCATGCGCAACCAATCACGGACTGATGTGCATAACGCTGACGCAGTCAGCGCAAAGTTTGTTAATGATGAGGTTCGTGAATGCCCCGCAGTGTATGGTTCAAGGTTATTTTAGTGCTGGCTGCCCTTTGGGCGCCGTTAAGTCAGGCAGATATCGGATGGCAACCGATTCAGGAAACCATTCGTAAAAGCGAAAAAGATCCCCGACAGTATCAGGCCATTCGCCTGGATAATGACATGGTGGTTCTGCTGGTTTCCGATCCGCAGGCGGTGAAATCACTGTCTGCGCTGGTGGTGCCCGTGGGGTCGCTGCAGGATCCCGCCGATCATCAGGGGTTGGCGCATTTTCTGGAGCACATGACGCTGATGGGCTCGCAAAATTATCCGCAGCCGGACAGCCTCGCCGAATTTCTGAAAATGCACGGCGGCAGCCATAATGCCAGTACCGCGCCTTATCGCACCGCCTTCTATCTTGAAGTCGAAAACGATGCCCTTGACGGCGCGGTCGATCGTCTGGCGGATGCCATTGCTGCTCCGCTGCTGGATAAAAAATATGCCGATCGCGAGCGTAATGCGGTCAACGCCGAGCTGACCATGGCGCGCACCCGTGACGGGATGCGCATGGCGCAGGTGAGTGCAGAAACCATTAACCCGGCGCACCCGGCATCGCATTTTTCCGGCGGTAACCTCGAGACGCTTAGCGACAAGCCCGGTAAACCGGTGCTCGACGCTCTGCATACTTTCCGCGACAGCTGGTACTCGGCGAACCTGATGAAGGCGGTCATTTACAGCAACAAACCGCTGCCGGAACTGGCGAGCATCGCGGCGAAAACCTATGGTCGGGTGCCAAACCACAATATCAATAAACCGGAAATCACCGTTCCGGTCGTGACCGATGCGCAAAAGGGCATCATCATTCACTATGTCCCGGCAATGCCGCGCAAAGTGCTGCGCGTTGAATTCCGTATTGATAACAACAGCGAGCAATTCCGCAGCAAAACCGACGAGCTGGTGACCTACATGATCGGTAACCGCAGCCCGGGAACCTTATCTGACTGGCTGCAGCAGCAAGGTCTGGTCGAGGGTATTCGAGCGGATTCCGATCCGGCGGTCAACGGCAACAGCGGCGTGCTGGCGATTTCGGCGACCCTGACCGACAAAGGTCTGGCGCACCGTGATGAAGTGGCGGCGGCGATCTTCAGCTACCTTAACCTATTGCGTAGCCAGGGCATCGACAAACGCTATTTCGATGAGCTGTCCCACGTTCTGGCGCTTGATTTCCGCTATCCATCGATCAACCGCGATATGGATTATGTGGAATGGCTGGCGGATACCATGATTCGCGTACCGGTGGAACATGCGCTGGACGTGGTCAACATAGCCGATCGCTACGACCCGCAGGCGATTAAAGAGCGGCTGGCGATGATGACGCCGCAAAATGCCCGCGTCTGGTATATCAGCCCGCAGGAACCGCATAACAAGAGCGCTTACTTTGTGAATGCGCCGTATCAGGTCGACAAGATCAGCGCGCAGACCTTTAGCGACTGGCAGCAGAAGGCGAGCGCTATCGACCTGAAGCTGCCGGTGTTGAACCCGTATATTCCTGACGATTTTACGCTGATTAAAAGCGATAAAGCCTACCCGCATCCGCAGCTGATCGTTGATGAGCCGACGCTGCGGGTGGTCTATGCGCCCAGTCAGTTCTTCGCCAGCGAGCCAAAGGCTGACGTTTCGCTGGTGCTGCGTAATCCGCAGGCCATGGACAGCGCCCGTAGCCAGGTCATGTTCGCGCTGAATGACTATCTGGCAGGCATCGCTCTCGATCAGCTCAGCAACCAGGCGGCGGTGGGCGGCATCTCCTTCTCAACCGGCGCCAATAACGGGTTAATGGTCAATGCCAATGGCTACACCCAGCGGCTGCCTCAGCTGTTTACCGCGTTACTGGACGGCTATTTCAGCTATACGCCGACCGAAGAGCAGCTGGAGCAGGCTAAATCCTGGTATGCGCAGATGATGGATTCGGCGGACAAAGGCAAAGCCTACGACCAGGCGATCATGCCGGTTCAGATGTTGTCCCAGGTGCCCTATTTCCAGCGCGAGGAGCGGCGGGCGCTGCTGCCGTCAATTAGCCTGAAAGAGGTGCTGGCCTATCGTGACAACCTGAAAGCGAAAGGGCGCCCGGAGCTGCTGGTGATTGGCAACCTCACCGCCGAACAGTCCGCCGCCATGGCGCGTCAGATCCAGCAGCAGCTGGGATCTGATGGCAATGAGTGGTGTCGCAACAAAGACGTCCTGATCAACAGTCAGCAGCTGGCGATTTTTGAAAAACCGGGTAACAGCACCGATTCGGCGCTGGCCGCCGTCTTCGCCCCGCCGAACGTGGATGAATACAGCAGCTCCGCCGCCAGCTCCCTGCTCGGGCAGATTATTCAGCCGTGGTTCTATAACCAGCTGCGCACCGAAGAGCAGCTTGGCTACGCGGTGTTTGCTTTCCCGATGAACGTCGGGCGCCAGTGGGGGATGGGCTTCCTGCTGCAAAGCAGCGATAAACAGCCTGCTTTCCTCTGGCAGCGCTTCCAGGCCTTCTTCCCGACCGCGGAAGCTAAACTGCGGGCGATGAGCCCGGCAGAGTTTGCGCAGATCCAGCAGGCGGTGATAAGTCAGATGACCCAGGCGCCGCAAACGCTGGGCGGCGAAGCCTCGCAGCTGAGCAAAGATTTCGATCGCGGTAATATGCGCTTCGATTCACGTGATAAAGTAGTGGCTCAGATTAAACTGCTGACGCCGCAAAAACTTGCCGATTTCTTCCATCAGACGGTGGTGGTTCCGCAAGGCATGGCGATATTGTCCCAGATTTCCGGCAGCCAGAATGGCAAGACCGATTACGTCCACCCTGAAGGTGGCAAAGTCTGGGAAAGCGTCAGCGCGTTGCAGAAATCCTTACCCCTGATGCGAGAGAACGAATGACCGAAACCGCCGAGTCTCTGGATCCCCTGCGCTTGCCCTTGACGGGCGAGCGCCTGATAGAAGCCTCTGCGGGCACCGGAAAAACCTTTACCATCGCCGCACTGTACCTGCGGCTACTGCTGGGACTTGGCGGGGAATCCGCCTTTCCTCGTGCGGTCAGCGTGGAAGAGCTGCTGGTGGTGACCTTCACCGAAGCGGCCACCGAAGAACTGCGCGGCCGTATTCGCAGCAATATCCACGAGCTGCGTATTGCCTGCCTGCGCGACAGCGCGACCGATCCCCTCTATAGCGCTCTGCTGGCTGAAATTCCGGATAAGAACCAGGCGGCGAATACCCTGCTGCTGGCGGAACGACAGATGGACGAAGCGGCGGTATTTACCATTCACGGCTTTTGTCAGCGAATGCTGAGCCTCAATGCCTTTGAGTCAGGGATGCTCTTTGAGCAGCAGCTGATCGAAGATGAATCCCGGCTGCGTTACCAGGCCTGCGCCGACTTCTGGCGTCGACATTGCTATCCGTTGCCGCGGGAGATCGCCGCCGTCATTCATGAAGCGTGGAAAGGTCCGCGCGATCTGTTGAAATCCCTCGATCGCTGGTTGCAGGGCGAAGCCCCGCAGCTCAAATCCCCGCCGGCGGCAGAAGAGACGCTGGCCGAACGCCATCAGCAAATCATTGCGCGAATTAACGCCATGAAAACACAGTGGCGGGAACAGGTTGCAGAGATTGAGGCGGTGCTGGAGAACTCCGGTCTCGACCGCCGCAAATTCAATCGCGGCAACCAGGGAAAGTGGATAGAGAAAATCAACGCCTGGGCGCAGGAAGAGACGCTCGGCTACCAGCTTCCTGACGCGCTGGAGAAATTCTCGCAGCCCTTCTTACATGAACGAACCAAAGCAGGCGGTGAGCCGCCGGTGCATCCACTGTTCAGTGCGGTTGAAGAGCTGCTGGCTTCTCCGCTGACGCTGACGGATCTGGTTATCGCCAGGGCGATGGTGGAGATCCGCGAAGCGGTCGCCCGGGAAAAGCGTCGGCGCGGCGAACTCGGTTTTGATGACATGCTCAGCCGGCTGGATGATGCGCTGCGCGGCGAGAGCGGAGAAGCGCTGGCCAGCGCCATTCGTCAGCGTTTCCCGGTGGCGATGATTGATGAATTTCAGGACACCGACCCGCAGCAGTACCGAATTTTCCGCCGTATCTGGCGGCAGCAGCCGGAGACGGCGCTGCTGTTAATCGGCGACCCCAAGCAGGCCATCTATGCCTTCCGCGGCGCGGATATTTTCACCTATATGAAAGCGCGTGGCGATGTGGCGGCTCACTATACGCTGGATACCAACTGGCGTTCTGCTCCCGGGATGGTTGAAAGCGTTAACCGCCTGTTCAGCCTGAGCGATAACCCCTTTATGTTCCGGGAGATCCCTTTCTTGCCGGTCAGGCCGGCCGGGAAAAACCACGGGCTGCGCTTTACCGTAGATAACGACGCGGTTCCGGCCATGAACATCTGGCTGATGCCGGGCGAGGCGGTGGGATCCGGTGATTATCAGACGTTTATGGCGCAGCTATGCGCGGCGCAAATTCGCGACTGGCTAAGCGCCGGTCAACAGGGGCGCGCGTTGCTCTGGCGTAACGACAACGCCGCCCGGCCGGTTCAGGCCTCCGATATCACGGTTCTGGTACGTAACCGTCAGGAAGCCTCGCTGATCCGGGAGGCCTTACGGGCGCTGGCGATCCCGTCGGTGTATCTCTCTAACCGCGATAGCGTTTTTGACACGCCGGAAGCGCAGGAGATTTTATGGCTTCTGCAGGCGGTGCTGGCTCCCGAACGAGAAAATACGCTACGCAGTGCGCTGGCAACATCGATATTCGGCTTGAATGCGCTGGATATTGAACGCCTCAACCAGGATGAACGAGCGTGGGACGCGCTGGTTGAAGAGTTCAGCGGCTACCGGCAAATCTGGCGCCAGCGCGGGGTGATGCCGATGCTGCGGTCGCTAATGAGCGCGCGGCAGATTGCGGAAAACCTGCTGGTGACGGTCGGCGGTGAACGCCGTTTAACCGACATCCTGCATATCAGCGAACTGCTGCAGGAGGCGGCCAGCCAGCTGGAAAGCGAACATGCGCTGGTGCGCTGGCTGACGCAGCATATCGCCGAACCGGACAGCAATGCGTCCAGTCAGCAGATGCGCCTGGAAAGCGATAAGCATCTGGTGCAAATCGTCACCGTCCACAAATCAAAGGGGCTGGAATACCCGCTGGTCTGGCTGCCGTTTATTGCTCGTTTCCGCAAACAGGATCAGGCGTTTTATCACGATCGCGACTCGTTTGCCGCGGTGCTCGATCTTGGTCAGGATGAGGGCAGTCTGGAGCTGGCGGAGGCGGAGCGCCTGGCGGAAGATTTACGTCTGCTGTACGTCGCGCTGACCCGCGCGGTCTGGCACTGCAGTCTCGGCGTGGCTCCGTTGAGCACCCGACGCAGCGACAAACCCGGCGCCAGCGATTTTCATCAGAGCGCGCTCGGGCGCCTGCTACAAGGCGGCGAAGCCATGGATGCCGCCGGGCTGGCTGCGTGTTTGCAAGCCTTCTGCGGCGAAGATATCGCGCTGCAAATGGCCACTGTCCCGGATGCTACGCCCTGGCAGGCGCCGCAGGAGACGCTGCCGCCGCTGTCCGCCAGGAGCCTTGAGCGTCAGGTTAGCGATGACTGGCGGGTGACCAGCTATTCCGGATTACAGCAGCATGGTCAGAGCGCGGCTCAGGATCTGTTGCCGCGTCTTGACGTTGATGCCGCCGGCGTCGGTGACGTCGCCGCAGAACCGCAGCTTACGCCGCATCAGTTTCCGCGCGGCGCATCGCCGGGGACATTCCTGCACAGCCTGTTTGAAGATCTCGATTTTACCCAACCAGTGCCTGCTGACTGGATGGCGGAAAAGCTGCAGTCCGGCGGCTTCGGTGAGCAGTGGACGCCGGTGCTGACGCAGTGGCTGGATGACGTGCTCCGGACTCCGTTACCGGGGGCCGGGATTGCGCTGAACCAACTTTCCGCGATGGATAAGCAGGTCGAAATGGCCTTCTATTTGCCGATCGAACGCCCGCTGGAACCGCTGCGTCTGGACGCGCTGATTCGCCGCTACGATCCGCTCTCCGTAGATTGCCCGCCGCTCGACTTCCGCCAGGTCCGCGGGATGTTAAAAGGCTTTATCGACCTCGTTTTCCGCCATAACGGCCGCTACTACCTGCTGGATTATAAATCGAACTGGCTGGGAGAGGACCGCGAGGCCTACACCCGTCAGGCGATGGAACAGGCGATGCGGGCGCATCGCTACGATCTGCAGTACCAGCTTTATAGTCTGGCGCTGCACCGCTACCTGCGACACCGCATTGCGGACTACGACTACGAACGCCATTTTGGCGGCGTTATTTATCTCTTTTTACGCGGCATGGACGGGCAGGGGGGCGAGCAGGGCATTTTCACCACCCGTCCCGCGCAGCCGCTGATTGACGGTCTCGATGCGCTGTTTGCCGGAGACGTTCAGGAGGTTCTGTCATGACGATGGATGAACTGCTGCTGGAAGCGGCCAGTCAGCGCCTGCTGCGCCCGTTAGATGTGCAGTTTGCCCTGATGGTGGCGCAAGAGGCGCATCCGGCGGTGAAGCTGGCGGCGGCGGTGCTCAGCCGTGATGCCGGCGAAGGGCACGTTTGCCTGCCGATAGCGCGTCTGCGGACGGACGAGTTTCTGAGCGGTAAAACCAACGAACTGCGTGAACAGCTGCTGGCCCAGGCGGGCGTCCCCGATGACTGGTCCGCGCTGCTGCTTGCTTCGGAGGCGGTCAGCGGTGGCGAACGTCCAACGCCGATCGTCCTGTGCGGCGAGCGACTCTATCTCAACCGGATGTGGCGTAATGAGCTGACCGTCGCCCGCTTCTTCAACGAAGCTAACCAGGTTGTGGACGTTGACGAGGCCCTGTTGGCCCGAACGCTGGACGCGCTGTTCCCCGCCAGCGATGAGATCGACTGGCAAAAAGTTGCCGCCGCAGTGGCGTTGACCCGCCGTATTTCGGTGATTTCCGGCGGTCCCGGCACCGGAAAAACCACCACCGTCGCCAGACTGCTGGCGGCGTTGATTCAGACAACCCGGCAACCGCGCTGCCGTATCCGACTGGCGGCGCCGACCGGGAAAGCGGCGGCACGATTGACGGAATCGTTGGGGGAGGCGCTGCGTCGCCTGCCGCTAACCGATGAGCAGAAGGCGCTGTTACCTACCGAAGCCAGCACGTTGCATCGTCTGCTGGGCGCTCAGCCCGGTAGCCAACGGATGCGCTACCACGCCGGTAATCCGCTGCACCTCGATGTGCTGGTGGTGGATGAAGCTTCAATGATTGACCTGCCGATGATGGCGCGGCTGATTGATGCCCTGCCGGAGCACGGGCGGGTTATTTTCCTCGGCGACCGCGATCAGCTGGCGTCGGTGGAGGCCGGAGCGGTGCTCGGGGATATTTGTGCCTGGGTCAATGCCGGCTATACCGCCGGACGTGCGGCGCAGCTGGAGAGGCTGACCGGCCACCCGGTGCCGGCGGGAGAAAGTGATGTCGCCGGCGCGCTGCGCGACAGCCTGTGCCTGCTGCAAAAAAGCTATCGTTTTGGCAGCCATTCCGGCATCGGTAGCCTGGCTCGCGCCGTGAACAACGGCGATCGTCACGGCGTCAGAGCGACGTTACGCCAGGCCTTCGAGGATATTGTGCTGCATCCGCTGAGTACGACTGAAGAGTATGAAGTCATGCTAAAGCAGTCGCAGGAAGGATACGGTCGCTATTTGCAGCTGCTTCGCGAGCGGGCCGAGCCGGAGGCACTGATCGCCGCCTTTGGTGAATTTCAGCTACTGTGCGCCCTGCGCGACGGCCCTTACGGCGTCAGCGGGGTGAATGAACAGCTGGAGCAGATGCTTAACCGTCGGCGGGCGATAACGCTGCCGAGGCATTCACGCTGGTATGAAGGGCGTCCGGTGATGATTTCCCGCAACGACAGCGCGCTGGGGCTGTTTAATGGCGATATCGGTATTGCGCTGGAACGAGGGGAGGGGCTGCGGGTCTGGTTCCCGATGCCGGATGGCAGCATTAAATCGGTGCAGCCAAGTCGTTTGCCGGAGCACGACACCGCCTGGGCGATGACGGTGCATAAATCGCAGGGGTCGGAGTTTGACCATGCGGCGTTGATTCTGCCCGCCAAAATCGTACCGCTGGTCACCCGCGAGCTGGTCTATACCGCGATCACGCGGGCAAAACAGCGGCTCTCGATTTATGCCGATGAACAGGTGCTAACCCAGTCCATCGTCGCCCGTACCGAGCGGCGCAGCGGGCTGGCGGACATTTTTGCCAGCGGCGTGTAACTTTAACCTTCAGCCGCTAGCCGGGGATCGCCGGCTCAACCGCCAGCGGTTTCCCCGGCTGGCGCAGCGCTTAGCCGGGGAAAATGTGAGATGAGCTGGCTCCGGGGGGCGGAGGAGAGGTCGCCCGGATAAGGCGTTTACGCCGCGATCCGCGGCGGTGACATCAGCCGAGATCGGCCATCATGACTTTGGAGCGACGCTGATAGTTGTACATCTCTTTCTTACTTTCCGGCAGCAGATCGATATCGACCGGCGTAAAGCCGCGCTCCTGGAACCAGTGAATACTGCGGGTAGTAAGGACAAATAATTTGCTCAATCCCATCTGCTTCGCCTGGGTGGCAATGCGGTTCAGCAGCACTTCCCCGCGCGATGAGCTGCGATAGTCCGGATGCACCGCGACGCAGGCCATTTCGCCGATTTTCTCTTCCGGGAACGGATAGAGCGCAGCGCAGGCAATCGTGGTGTTATCGCGCTGAATAATCGTGAATTTATCGATTTCCATCTCCAGCTGTTCGCGGGAGCGGCGCACCAGAATGCCCTGTTGCTCCAGCGGGCTAATCAGCTCAAGAATACCGCCGATATCGTTAATGGTGGCGCGGCGAATCTGCTCGGCGCTTTCCATGACGATCTGGGTGCCGATACCGTCGCGTGAGAACAGCTCCTGCAGCAGCGCCCCGTCTTCCTGATAGCTGATCAGGTGACAACGCCGCACGCCGCTGCGGCAGGCCTTAACCGCACCGCGCAGAAAACGCACCGTGCCGGAGTTGTAATCCTCTTCCGCCTCCAGCTCTTCCACACGCGCCTGAGCTTCGTTGGGGAACAGTTCGGAAACAATCACTCCATCCTGGTTGTAAACCCCCTGCGACGAGCAGAAACCGATCATCTTTTCCGCCTTCAGCTTAACGGCCAGCTGGGTGGCAATTTCTTCCGAGGTCAGATTGAAGCTTTCGCCGGTGACGGAAACGGCAACCGGGCCCATCAGCACGATAGCGCCGTTATCCAGCTGGCGATGGATCGCCTCTTCATCAATACGGCGGATGCGCCCGCTATGGCAATAATCCACGCCGTCGTCGACGCCCAGCGGCTGAGCGATAATAAAGTTGCCGCTCACCACGTTGATATGGGCGCCCTGCAGCGGGGTGTTATTCAGGCTCATTGACAGACGCGCGGTAATTTCCAGCTGCAGCATGCCCGCAGCCTGCTTCACCAGTTCGAGGGTTTTGGCGTCGGTGACGCGGGTCTGTTTATGGTAGACCGGTTCGTGGTGATGCTCTGCCAGATTGGCATCAATCTGCGGGCGTGCGCCATAGACCACCACCAGGCGGATGCCCAGGCTATGCAAAAGGCCAATGTCATTGACAATACTGGAGAAATTCTCATGCTCGATTGCTTCGCCGCCGAGCATGATGACAAACGTTTTTCCCCGATGAGCGTTAATATAGGGGACAGAATGGCGGAATCCTTCTACCAGTTCAGTGCGACGCTCCTTCACCATGACCCAACCCTCAATGCATGATTATTCGTAATTAGTGTATTTTTATTCTGTTTTGGCGTTAAACGCAAGTCTAAATTTGCGACGAAACTGATAAAAATCTGTGATCAAATGCGTACTGCCTAAGATTGTTTACCCTTTTATTGATGACAGGTTATGCAGCTTTCGTTAAAGTTTCCGGTCAATCTGTCTGTTTTGAGTACGAATACGTTTTATTGCTTGGGAGTGGCATGCCGGGATACAAGTCAGGATTAAGCCGCCGTCGTTTTTTACAGGGGGCGGGCGCAATGTGGTTAATGAGCGTCAGCCCGCTGGGTTTAGCGGCCGCCGCGCAGGTCGTCGCCGTACGCGTCTGGCCGTCGTCAACCTATACGCGCGTTACGGTAGAATCCAGTCATGTGCTGAAATATCGGCAGTTTGCGTTGAGCAATCCGGAACGGCTGGTGGTGGATCTGGAAGGCGTCAATCTTAACTCCGTGCTAAAAGGCATGGGGGCGAGTATTCGCGATGATGACCCTTATATTAAGTCCGCGCGCGTCGGCCAGTTTGATCCGCAAACCGTGCGCATGGTCTTTGAACTCAAACAGAACATCAAGCCGCAGCTCTTTGCCCTGGCACCGGTGGCCGGCTTTAAAGAACGTCTGGTGATGGATCTCTATCCTGCGACCGCCACCGATGTTCAGGATCCGCTGCTGGCGTTACTGGAAGATTACAACAAAGGCGATCTCGACCGTCAGGTCCCGCCGGCAGAAAGCGGGCCGAAGCCGGGTAAAGCCGGGCGCGACCGACCTATTGTGATCATGCTTGACCCGGGCCACGGCGGCGAAGACACCGGCGCGATCGGCAAATACCATACCCGTGAGAAAGATGTGGTGCTGCAGATTGCTCGTCGGCTACGGGCGCTGATCGAAAAAGAGGGCAACATGCGCGCCTACATGACCCGCAATGAAGATGTCTTCATTCCGCTGAAGGTTCGCGTGGCCAAAGCACAAAAGCAGCGCGCCGATCTGTTCGTTTCGATTCACGCCGATGCCTTTACCAGCCGACAGCCGCGAGGCTCATCGGTATTTGCCCTGTCGACCAAAGGGGCCACCAGTACCGCCGCGAAATTCCTCGCGCAGACCCAGAACGCCTCTGACCTGATCGGGGGGGTCAGCAAGAGCGGCGATCGCTATGTCGACCATGCGATGTTCGATATGGTGCAGTCGCTGACCATCGCCGATAGCCTGAAGTTTGGTAAAGCGGTGCTGCAAAAAATGGGAAAAATCAATAATTTGCATAAAAACCAGGTCGAACAGGCGGGCTTCGCGGTGCTGAAAGCGCCGGATATTCCGTCGATCCTGGTGGAGACGGCGTTTATCAGTAACGTAGAAGAAGAGCGTAAGCTGAAAACGGCGACTTTCCAGCAGCAGGTGGCTGAGTCGATACTGGCGGGGATTAAAGCCTACTTCGCCGATGGCGCCACGCTGGCAAGGCGCGGATAACACGGGAGCGGGAGATGGCGCTACTGAAGAGCGTGCACGGCGGTAATACCCGAGAAGCCGCTGCGCTGCTGGGCATTGAGGCGCAGCAGCTGCGGGATTTCAGCGCCAATATTAATCCTCTTGGCATGCCCGAGAGCGTCAGACGGGCGCTTATCGATAATCTTGCCCTGGCGGAGCGCTACCCTGACGTTGAATACCAGCAGCTGCACCTTGCGCTGGCGGAGCACCACCGTATTCCCGCATCGTGGGTCCTGGCAGGCAATGGCGAAACCGAATCCATTTTTACGCTCGTTCACGGGCTGAAGCCGCGCACGGCGATGGTGGTGAAACCTGGTTTTGCAGAATATCGCCGCGCGCTGCAGACGGTCGATTGCACTCTCCTCGAGTTCGCGCTGCGTGAAGAGGATGGCTGGCAGTTGACCGACGCGATTCTCGATGTGCTGACGCCAGAGCTGGACTGTTTGTTCCTCTGTACGCCCAATAATCCGACCGGCCTGCTGCCGGCACGCCCGCTGCTTGACGCGATTGCCGCCCGCTGCCGGGACGCCGGCATCGCGCTTATTCTTGATGAAGCGTTTATTGATTTCATTCCTGACCAGCCGGGATTTATCCCCTTTCTACAGCATAATCCGCATATCTGGGTGCTCCGCTCACTCACCAAATTCTACGCCATTCCCGGCCTGCGTCTGGGCTATCTGGTTAACAGCGATGAACGGGCGGTGGCCCGCCTGCGCGAAAAACAAATGCCGTGGTCGATCAACGCGTTTGCCGCTCTGGCAGGGGAAATAGCGCTCAAGGATAGCGCCTATCAGCAGGCCACCTGGCGATGGCTGGCGCAGGAGGGAAGTCGATTTTATCAGGCTCTCCGTCAGCTTCCTGGCCTGACCGTGTATCCGGGGCGGGCGAACTATCTTTTTTTACGTTGCCATCTCCCGGAGCCCGAGCTGCAGCAGGCGTTGCTGCAGCAGCATATCTTGATTCGCAGCTGCGCTAACTATCCGGGACTGGGAAACGGTTATTACCGCGTGGCGATTCGCAGCCCTGAGGAGAATCAACGGCTGCTTACGGCGCTCAGCGCCATCCTTTCCGCCCCCCTCTGACTGCAAGCGACCGGCTCATCCGTATGGCATAATAGCCCGCCTGTTGCTTCAGACACCCGATCTGACGAGAGTCCGGATGCAGCAGGGTAACCAACAGGTGCAAGGGAAGGGGGTGAAACGCCTCCGCAGCCCCCGCTGCTGTGATGCTGACAACCCCGTAAATACCACCGGCCGCGAATCCGGGAAGGGCGGGCGAGGATGACGCTAAGCCAGAAAACCTGCCTGTCGGTCATTACCAACAACTTCGGTGGGAAGTGGGTTGCTCAGATGCGTGCCGTCGCAAGACGGCGTCAGGCGCACCTTTACACCCCGACCACTCTGAACAGGAACAGGGTATGGCGGTACGACTCCATTCATCCATTGCCGCCCGCTGGCGGGCGGCAACGAGGCCCGGGCGATGACGTTACTTGCCTGGTGCGTGGCCTGGATGCTCGATTTTATCATCGGCGACCCGCCGCGCTGGCCGCATCCGGTGCGCTGGATCGGCAATCTCATCACCTTGACTCAACGTATCGTGCGCCGCTATTGCCATCGCGACCGCGCGCTGCGCATCGGCGGCGCGCTGATGTGGCTGACGGTGGTCGGTCTGACCTGGCTCCTCTCCTGGAGCGTACTGAAACTGGCGGCAAGTCTCCATCCCTGGCTAGGCTGGGGCGTTGAAGTGTGGATGATCTTTACGGTCCTGGCCGGCCGCTGCCTTGCGGATTCCGCTCGTGAAGTCGAACGCCCGCTGCGTGCGGGCGATGTGACGCTAAGCCGGGAAAAGCTATCATGGATTGTCGGGCGCGAGACCTCACAGCTCCAGCCTGAACAGATAAATCGCGCGGTGGTGGAGACGGTTGCAGAAAACACCGTCGATGGCATTATTGCGCCGCTGTTTTTCCTGCTGCTGGGCGGCGCGCCGCTGGCGATGGCCTATAAAGCGGTCAACACCCTCGACTCCATGGTGGGGTATAAACATGAAAAATATCGCGCTATTGGTATGGTCAGCGCCCGCCTTGACGATGTCGCGAACTGTATTCCCGCGCGTTTGAGCTGGCTGCTGTTCAGCCTCGCGGCGTGGCTATGTCGCTATGATGGCGCGGGCGCCCTGCGTATTGGCTGGCGCGATCGCTATCAACACAGCAGCCCCAACTGCGCGTGGTCGGAAGCCAGCGTCGCCGGCGCGTTAGGCGTCCGACTCGGCGGCCCGAATGACTATTTTGGCCAGCGGGTGGACAAACCCTGGATTGGCGACGCCGTACGCGATATTTCGGTCGAGGATATTCCCCGTGCCCTGCGTCTGATGTGGGTCGCCTCGACGCTGGCGCTGGTGATGTTTATGGCCGCGCGGTATCTATGGACAGGGATGGCCTGAAAAGAGATCCGCATGGCCTTCTGGCAGCGGGGCAGTAGCAGCATAAAACAGAGCAGGATGGGAGAATAATGCGAGAAAACGCGAACGAGGAGGCCTCATGACGCAGGCAATCATGTTGCAGGGAACGGCATCCGATGTAGGTAAAAGCGTGCTGGTGGCCGGTTTATGCCGCATTTTTTATCAGGATGGCCGGCGTACGGCGCCGTTTAAATCGCAGAATATGGCGCTTAATTCGGGGATCACGGCAGACGGTAAAGAGATGGGCCGGGCGCAGATCTTTCAGGCCGAAGCCGCCGGTATCGAACCCGACGTGCGGATGAATCCTGTCTTGCTGAAACCCACCAGCGACCTGAAAGCTCAGGTGGTGCTGATGGGCAAAGTGGCGACCGATATGGATGCGGTGAGCTACCACGAGTATAAACCGCGCCTGCGCGAACAGATCCTCTCGGTCTACCGCAGCCTGGCGCAGGAGTATGATGTGCTGGTGCTGGAAGGGGCCGGTAGCCCGGCGGAGATCAACCTGCGCGATCGCGATATCGTCAATATGGGGATGGCGGAGATGGCGCAGTGCCCGGTGATCCTGGTTGCCGATATCGACAGAGGGGGCGTCTTTGCCGCGATCTACGGGACGCTGGCGCTGCTTGAGGAGCAGGAGCGCGCCAGGGTGAAAGGGGTGATCATCAATAAATTCCGCGGCGACATCGCGCTACTCTATTCCGGAATCGAACAGATCGAAGCATTAACCGGCGTCCCCGTACTGGGAGTGCTGCCGTGGCTGGAGGTCGATCTGGAGGATGAAGATAGCGTGGCGCTGCAGAAAGGGAAGTATCTGAGCACCGCGAAGCGCGAGATCGACATCGCGGTCGTGCAGCTTCCCCATACCTCAAACTTCACCGATTTCAACGCGCTGGCGGCGCAGCCGGATGTCCGCGTGCGCTACGTGAGACGCCCGCAGGAGCTGGCGCAGGCCGATTTGGTTATCCTGCCCGGCAGTAAAAATACGCTGGGCGATCTGCAGTGGCTGCACGACTGTGGGATGGCGGCGGGCGTCTTGCAGGCGCATCAGCAGGGGATTCCGCTGCTGGGGATCTGCGGCGGCTATCAAATGCTGGGCGAGACAATTGTCGATGAGGTGGAATCCGGCCTCGGGACGCAGCCCGGCCTCGGTCTGCTCAATACCGTGACGCAGTTTGCCCGACATAAAACCACCACTCAGGTCGAGGCGACAATGGCGAACGCGCTGCCGGACTGGCTGGCCGGAGCGTCTGCTCTGCGGGTGCGAGGTTACGAAATTCATATGGGGAAAACGACTCTTAACGGGAGCTGTCGTCCGTTGATGCAGCTGGAGAAACAGGGTGAGCTGGTGGCGGATGGCGCAATGACGGATGACGGACTCGTATTCGGCACTTATCTGCACGGCCTGTTCGACAGCGATGATTTCACCCGCGCGCTGGTCAACGGCCTGCGTCGGCGCAAAGGGCTGGAGGCGCTGAATGCCACTCTTCACTATGCGCAATACAAATCGCAACAGTTCGATATCCTGGCCGACGCCATGCGCCAGCATATTGATATCGAAAAGATTTACCACATCATGCAGCAGCATCAGGAGCCATCATGCTGATTCTGGTTACCGGCGGCGCCCGCAGCGGGAAAAGCCGCCACGCCGAGGCGCTCATCGCCGATTCACCGCAGGTTTTGTATCTCGCGACCTCGCAGATCGTGGATGACGAAATGGCGCAGCGGATCCAGCACCACCGCGATAGCCGCCCGGCGCACTGGCGCACCGTCGAACGCTGGCACCATCTCGATGAGGTCATTACGCCGCGTAACGATCCGCAAGAAGCCGTGCTGCTGGAGTGTATGACGACCATGGTGACCAACATGTTGTTTGCTCAGGGGGGCGAGAGCTCCCCGGACGACTGGGATTATGCAGCAATGGAGCGGATCATAGACGAGGAGATCCACTCGCTGATTGCCGCGTGCCAGCGCTGCCCGGCAAAAGTGGTGTTGGTCACCAATGAAGTGGGGATGGGGATTGTCCCGGAAAACCGCCTTGCGCGGCATTTTCGCGATATTGCCGGCCGGGTTAACCAGCGCCTGGCTGCGGCAGCGGATGAGGTCTGGCTGGTGGTATCAGGTATTGGAGTCAAAATTAAATGATCAAATTATTCTGGGCTACGCTCTCTTTTCTCAGTCGCTTACCGGTGCCGGATCGCTGGTCGCAGGGGCTGGAGATCGATCGGTATGTCCGGGGAATCGTCACTTTCCCGCTGGTCGGGGCGCTGCTGGGAGGGTTGAGCGGGCTGGTATTTCTTGCCGTTCAATCCTGGTGTGGTCTTCCGCTTGCGGCGCTGTTTAGCATTTTAGCGCTGGCGCTGCTGACCGGTGGTTTTCACCTCGATGGCCTCGCCGATACCTGCGACGGCGTTTTTTCCGCCCGGCGTCGGGAACGGATGCTGGAGATTATGCGCGACAGCCGACTGGGGACCCACGGCGGGCTGGCGCTCATTTTTGTATTACTGGCAAAAGTGCTGGTTGTCAGCGAGCTGGCGCTGCGTGGAACGTCGGTGCTGGCCGCGCTGGCGGCCGCCTGTGCCGCCGGACGTGGCGTCGCCGTGCTGCTGATGTATCGCCATCGTTACGCCCGCGAAGAAGGTCTGGGTAACGTATTTATCGGCAAAGTAAGCGGGCGACAAACCTGCGTGACGCTAGGCGTAGCGGCAATTCTGGCCGCCATGCTGCTACCCGGCATGCACGGCGTGGCGGCGTTGGGGATCGCCGTGGTGGCCATTTTTGTTCTTGGGCAATTGCTGAAACGCACCCTGGGCGGGCAAACCGGCGACACGCTGGGGGCGGCGATTGAGCTGGGCGAGCTGATTTTCCTGCTGGCGCTGCTGTAAGTCCGGCTATTTGCCATGTTTAGCATCGTGCGCCATTTCCGCTCCGCAAGGGGAGGCGATGGCGCATCTGACATCATCGTGGTAAGAAAAGGTCAGTATTAACGTGACGGGTATCCATCGCGCCTGACTGGCGGCGGGGAAGAAGAGTAGAGAGTATTGCTGGCGTGACCGTGACCGGTACGTAGAAACAAAAAAACACCCGTCAGGGTGTTCATTGTGTTGGTTGCGGGGGCCGGATTTGAACCGACGACCTTCGGGTTATGAGCCCGACGAGCTACCAGGCTGCTCCACCCCGCGTCCGTCTTTACTCTTCATCGAGTAAATTATGCATCAGATTTTAAATTGGTTGCGGGGGCCGGATTTGAACCGACGACCTTCGGGTTATGAGCCCGACGAGCTACCAGGCTGCTCCACCCCGCGTCCGTCTTTACTCTTCCATCGAGTAAAGCTTACTGCTATCTGATTTTAATTGGTTGCGGGGGCCGGATTTGAACCGACGACCTTCGGGTTATGAGCCCGACGAGCTACCAGGCTGCTCCACCCCGCGTCCGTGGAAGCGCACTATACTCCGCTCGCGTTTTGATGCAACCCTTTTTCAGTAAAATCATCAAATTTGTAATAAATGGTGTATAAAGAACCACTTTCGGCTTGTTTTTTGAGCAAGATTGTATTTGTGGTGCTTTCGCGCATTTCAATAGCCCTGGGGGTTTGTTATCTTCCCTCATCACGAACCGCGACTAAGCAGCATAAAGAAGAGATACCATGAAAGGATGTTGGGCAAAGTATATAGCGACGGGAGCAATGCTGGCGATGCTCGCCGCCTGTTCCTCAAAACCGACCGATCGCGGTCAGCAGTATAATGAAGGGAAGTTTACCCAGCCGTTCTCTTTGGTTAACCAGCCTGATGCGGTCGGTTCGCCGATTAACGCCGGGGACTTCTCCGAGCAGGTCCGTCAGATTCGCAGCGCCTCACCGCGCCTTTATAATAGCCAGAGCAACGTCTATAACGCGCTGCAGGAGTGGCTGCGCGCCGGTGGCGATACCCGCACCCTGAGCCAGTTCGGCATTGATGCCTGGCAGATGCAGGGGGCCGATAGCTATGGCAACGTTCAGTTCACCGGTTACTACACTCCGGTGGTGCAGGCGCGCCATACTCGCCAGGGCGAATTCCAGTACCCGATTTATCGCATGCCGCCGAAGCGCGGTAAGCTGCCGTCCCGCGCCAGCATTTATGCCGGCGCCCTGAGCGACGACTATATTCTGGCCTACAGCAATTCGCTGATGGACAACTTTATTATGGACGTGCAGGGCAGCGGCTATATCGATTTTGGCGACGGCTCTCCGCTGAACTTCTTTAGCTATGCCGGGAAAAATGGCTGGTCGTATCGCAGCATTGGTAAGGTCCTGATCGATCGCGGTGAAGTGAAGAAAGAAGATATGTCGATGCAGGCGATCCGTGAATGGGGCGAGAAACATAGTGAAGCCGAAGTTCGCGAGCTGCTTGAACAGAATCCGTCGTTCGTCTTCTTTAAACCGCAGTCCTTTGCCCCGGTAAAAGGCGCCAGCGCGGTGCCACTGATTGGTCGCGCCTCGGTGGCTTCTGACCGCAGCATTATTCCGCCGGGAACGACCTTGCTGGCGGAAGTGCCTCTGCTGGATAATAACGGCAAGTTTAACGGGCAGTACGAGCTGCGTCTGATGGTTGCGCTGGATGTGGGTGGGGCGATTAAAGGCCAGCACTTCGATATCTACCAGGGGATCGGCGCAGATGCCGGTCACCGTGCCGGATGGTATAACCACTATGGTCGCGTCTGGGTGCTGAAAAATGCCCCGGGCGCCGGCAACGTCTTTAGCGGTTAACGCGCTACCGTCTGATATTTTGTCGCCCGGACCGGCGCAACGCGCCGTCTCCGGGAGCGCCAGGCGGTCGCATTGATCTTTTATTCGCACGATGGGGCTTGCGCTGGCAGGCCCTGATGCATTCTGAGGTTTTATGTCTGTTGTAATCAGCGATGCCTGGCGTCAACGCTTTGGCGGCACGGCGCGTTTATATGGTGAAAAAGCGCTGCAATGTTTTGCCGACGCGCATGTTTGCGTGGTCGGTATCGGCGGCGTGGGCTCCTGGGCGGCGGAAGCGCTGGCAAGAACCGGGATTGGCGCGATTACCCTGATTGATATGGATGATGTCTGCGTCACTAACACTAACCGACAGGTTCATGCCCTGGGGGGCAACGTCGGGCTGGCGAAAGCCGAGGTGATGGCCGAGCGTATTCGTCTGATTAACCCCGAGTGTCGGGTGACGGTCGTGGACGATTTTGTCACGCCGGAAAACGTCGCGGAGTATCTCGGCGTCGGCTTCAGCTATGTGATCGATGCGATTGACAGCGTACGGCCCAAGGCGGCGTTAATCGCCTACTGTCGCCGTTATAAGGTGCCGCTGGTGACCACCGGCGGCGCGGGCGGGCAAATCGACCCGACGCAGATTCAGGTAGCCGATCTGGCGAAAACTATTCAGGATCCGCTGGCGGCAAAGCTGCGCGAGCGGTTGAAGAGTCAGTTCGGGGTGGTCAAGAACAGCAAAGGTAAGCTTGGCGTGGATTGCGTTTTTTCCACCGAAGCGCTGGTCTATCCGCAGGCCGACGGCAGCGTTTGCGCGATGAAGAGCACCGCCGATGGCCCGAAACGAATGGATTGCGCCTCCGGATTTGGCGCAGCGACGATGGTCACCGCGACCTTCGGTTTTGTCGCCGTGTCCCATGCGCTGAAGAAAATGCTGGCGAAGGCGGAGCGTGAGGCGGCTTCTGCCGGGTAACTCTCCCGGGCAGCGGGGTCAATCCTTGCCCGGGCGACGGTATGGCGCCGACTGTAGCCTGTAGCCCCGGTCAGCGTAGCGCCACCGGGGGTTGCAGGTCTTGAACTGGGTTTCCCGAAGGTGGTGCAGCGCAGCTGTCCTGGCTTGCCGGTTGCTTCGAACTTGTAGCCCCGGTCAGCGCAGCGCCACCGGGGGTTGCAGGTCTTGAACTGGGTTTCCCGAAGGTGGTGCAGCGCAGCTGTCCGGGCTTGCCGGTTGCATCGAACTTGTAGCCCCGGTCAGCGTAGCGCCACCGGGGGAGGTTAAAAGAGAAATTACCCCTCGCGGGCGGCGGCGAGCACCGCTGCGCTCAGCGCGCTCAGCCCCTGACTGCGCGAGGCGCTCAGCTGACCGCGTAGCCCCAGCTCATCAAACAGCGTCAGCGGATCCTGTGCCAGCAGCGCGCTGGCGCTTTTCCCTTCAACGGCAGTCAACAGCACCGCCAGCATACCGCGCACAATCCGGCCTTCGCTATCGCCGAAGAAGTGCAGCTTACCGTCAGCATCAACGCTATAGCCCAGCCAGACGCGGTTTTCACAGCCGGCAATCTCCTTCGCCCGTTCTTTCAGGTCATCCGACAGCGCAGGCAGCTGCTTACCCAATAAAATCAGCTGGCGGTATTTATCTTCCCACTGGCTGAGCGGGATAAACGTCTGGCGTAAGGTCTCTGCGGTGATGCGGGTACCAAAAGGGTGAGAAGTCGTCATTAATCCACCAGTATTTCCAGGGCGCGGTCAACGGCATGAACCAGCGCGAAAACATCATCCTGAGTATTATAGGGGGCAAACGAGGCGCGCAAGGTACCGCTAACGCCCAGGGCCGCCAGCAGCGGTTGGGCGCAGTGCTGTCCGGCACGCAGCGCAATACCCGACTCCGCCAACAGGGTTACCATATCGCTGTGATGTACGCCGGCGAAGTCAAACGCCAGCAGGCTGGACTCCTGACAGCGGAAGGAGCGAAAGCCTGGCCGCTTCGCCAGCTCATCTTCCGCCAGCGTCGCCAGGCTACGGCTCCAGCTTTCGGCCTGGGCGATATCGGTCTCTTCCAGCCACTCCAGCGCCGCGCTCAGGCCAATGACGCCGGCAATGTTTGGCGTCCCGGCCTCCAGACGATAGGGTACGGGCTGGGTTTTAAAACCTTCGAACGTGACTTCAGTAATCATTTTGCCGCCGCCGAGCCACGGCGACATGGCATCCAGCAGGGTGCTTTTGCCGTACAGCGCGCCAATTCCCGTGGGCCCGTACAGCTTATGGCCGGAAAACGCATAAAAATCGATATCCAGCTGCTGAACGTCGGCGGGAAAATGCACCGCCCCCTGAGCACCGTCAACCATCACCACCATTCCGGCGTCGTGTGCGTGGCGGATTGCCGTCGCCAGGTCCGGACAGCCGCCGGTCACGTTGGACATCTGGCCGATGGCCAGCAGCCGACTGCGCGGCGTAATAAGAGAAGGCAGGAGGGCGACGTCGGGCAGGCGATCGGCTCCGATGGGCAGCTTCACGATCCGGGCACCGGTTTGCTCTGCGACCATCAGCCAGGGAACCAGGTTGGCATGGTGCTCCGCTTCGCTGACGATGATTTCATCGCCGGGCCGCAGGCGCGGGCGAAGATAGCTCTGCGCCACCATATTGATGGCTTCGGTGGTGCCGCGCGTCCAGACGATATCTTTCGCGGACGGGGCATTCAGCAGCGCCGCCACGCGCTCACGGGCATTTTCATAGCGTTCAGTCAGGCGCTGCGCGGCGGCAAACTGGCTACGATGAACGTTGCCCGCGCTAAGGCGGTAAAACTGGTCGCTGGCGTCGATCGTGGCGAGCGGCTTCAGCGCCGTCGCCGCGCTATCAAGGTAAACGCCGGCATCGGCCAGCGCAGGAAACTGGGCGCGAAAGTGAGCAGGATTGAATGCGTTCATGGAGTTCCTCGTTGCAATACGACGATCGTCGCGCAATTTAGTCATCAGGGCAAGGCTGGCGAAAGGAAGAGAGGAGGAGATTCTGGTCAGCGCGGCGGCAGACAGGCAAAAAAAAGCACCGCTTGTTGCGGTGCTACATTAAATCACTATGGACAGACAGGGTAAATGTACAGGAAGTGAAAAGGGTAGCTTAACTACCATGGTCTGCAAACACAGACCAATTGCAAACACAACAACACAACATCACAACCGTAAGCCAAAAGCTTGTTGGAACACGCATTCCAAAAAAAGCTCTTCGTTCCGGCTCAGGAAGTGCCGCCACTATAGGTATTTGCTGGTAGAACCTCAACGGACAAATTATAATGGCTCAGATAAAAAAAACTAATAGGTTAACTGTTGTTTCCTGTTTGTTAAAACGCCTTAACATCTAAGCCAGAATAACCATGTCAAAGCGATTACCGCCCCTGAATGCATTACGTGTTTTTGATGCAGCCGCACGTCATTTAAGCTTCACTCGCGCAGCAGATGAGCTTTTTGTGACGCAGGCCGCAGTAAGTCACCAAATCAAGTCACTAGAGGATTTTCTAGGGCTGAAGCTGTTTCGCCGCCGCAATCGATCGCTGCTGCTGACGGAAGAAGGCCAGAGCTATTTTCAGGATATTAAAGAGATTTTTTCGCAGCTGACCGAGGCGACGCGTAAACTGCAGGCGCGAAGCGCGAAAGGGGCCTTAACGGTGAGTTTATTGCCCAGTTTTGCGATCCAGTGGCTGGTGCCGCGACTCTCAAGCTTTAACTCAGCTTATCCGGGGATTGATGTCAGAATCCAGGCCGTGGACCGTCAGGAAGACAAACTGGCGGATGACGTCGACGTGGCGATTTTCTATGGCCGCGGCAACTGGCCAGGTCTGCGCGTCGAAAAATTGTACGCCGAATATCTGCTGCCCGTCTGTTCGCCGGCGCTGCTGACCGGTGACAAAGCATTGAAAACACCTGCGGATCTGGCGCAACATACGCTGTTGCACGATGCTTCCCGCCGCGACTGGCAAACTTATACCCGTCAGCTTGGTCTAAGCCATATTAATGTGCAGCAGGGGCCTATTTTCAGCCACAGCGCGATGGTGCTGCAGGCGGCTATTCACGGGCAAGGGGTCGCACTGGCCAATAATGTGATGTCCCAGTCCGAAATCGAGGCCGGCCGGTTGGTCTGCCCGTTTAATGATGTTCTGGTCAGTAAGAATGCGTTTTATCTCGTTTGTCATGACAGTCAGGCTGAACTGGGTAAAATAGCCGCCTTCCGACAATGGATACTGGCGAAAGCGGCGAGCGAACAAGAAAAATTTCGTTTTCGTTACGAACAATAAATGATTGTAGGGTAAAAACATGACCAGCCGATTTATGCTGATATTTGCCGCGATAAGCGGTTTCGTCTTTGTTGCTCTGGGCGCCTTTGGCGCGCACGTTTTAAGCCGGACGTTAGGCGCGGCGGAAATGGCCTGGATTCATACCGGGCTTGAATACCAGGCCTTCCATACGCTGGCTATTTTTGGTCTGGCGGTGGCGATGCAGCGCCGTATCAGTATCTGGTTCTACTGGAGCAGCGTCTTTATGGCGCTCGGTACCGTTTTGTTCAGCGGCAGTCTCTATTGCCTGGCGCTGTCGCATTTACGCCTGTGGGCGTTCGTAACGCCGGTAGGAGGCGTGAGCTTCCTCGCCGGTTGGGTTTTAATGTTAATTGGTGCAATTCGTCTGAAACGTAAGGGCGTTGTTCATGAATAAGGTTGTCCTCTATTGTCGCCCCGGGTTTGAGAAGGAGTGCGCAGCAGAAATTACCGATAAGGCCTCCCGCCTTGAGGTGTTTGGTTTTGCCCGAGTGAAAGAAGACTCTGGCTATGTCATTTTTGAATGCTATCAGATGGAAGATGGCGACAAACTGGTGCGTGAACTGCCGTTCAGCTCGCTGGTTTTCGCCCGTCAGATGTTTGTGGCCGGTGAACTGCTGCGCGACCTGCCGCCGGAAGATCGCATCACGCCGATTGTCGGGATGCTGCAGGGCGTGGTCGAGAAGGGCGGCGATCTGCGGGTGGAAGTGGCCGATACCAATGAAAGCAAAGAGCTGATGAAGTTCTGCCGTAAACTGACGGTTCCGCTGCGCGCTGCGCTGCGTGAAGCGGGCGTGCTCACCAACTATGAAACACCGAAGCGCCCGGTAGTGCATGTGTTCTTTATTGCCCCCGGCTGCTGCTATACCGGTTACTCGTACACCACCAACAACTCGCCGTTCTATATGGGGATCCCGCGTCTGAAGTTCCCGTCTGATGCGCCGAGCCGTTCTACGCTGAAGCTGGAAGAGGCGTTTCACGTCTTTATCCCGGCAGATGAGTGGGACGAGCGTCTGGGCAACGGGATGTATGCGGTGGATCTGGGGGCCTGCCCCGGCGGCTGGACCTATCAACTGGTGAAGCGCAACATGTGGGTCTCCTCCGTGGATAACGGCCCGATGGCGCAGAGTCTGATGGATACCGGGCAGGTGACCTGGCTGCGTGAAGATGGCTTCAAGTATCGCCCAACGCGCAACAACATCTCGTGGATGGTGTGCGATATGGTGGAGAAACCGGCGAAAGTGGCGGCGCTGATGGCGCAATGGCTGGTGAACGGCTGGTGCCGGGAAACCATCTTTAACCTTAAGCTGCCGATGAAAAAGCGCTATGAAGAGCTGTCGCGCAACCTCGCCTATATCCAGGAGCAGCTGGATGAACACGGGATTAATGCCCAGATCCAGGCGCGCCAGCTGTATCACGATCGTGAAGAGGTGACCGTTCACGTCCGTCGCCTGTGGGCGGCCGTTGGCGGTCGTCGCGACGAACGCTAAGCCCGCGTCGCGTCCCGGATAACGGCTTCGTTATCCGGGCTCTCTTCTCTCTTGCCTCGCCGGCTATTTTGCCGCTATCTGCGCATCCGAAAGAATGTGTGTCACATCATCCAGGTGACCAATACTGGCCTCCCCCGAACGATTAAACTTACTTTTGTCGATCAGCAGTAGCGATTGCGCCGCGCGTTTGAGCAGCAGCGATTTAAAATCGGCGTTCACCGTATTTGAATCCCACAGCGCGCCGTGGCTATCGATGCCTTCGCAGGAAAAAATAAACAGATCGATCTCCAGCGATTTGAGCTGAGAGATCAGCGAAGGGCTGACGTAGCAGCCATATTTGCGCTGGAGCGTGCCGCCGGAACAGGTGAGCTGAATGTTTTCGCGTTTGCTCAGCTCCTGGCAAATCGGCTGGCTGTTGGTAAAGACGTGCAGGTTGATATCCGGCAGCTGGCGGGCCAGATACCAGCAGGTGGAGCTGGCGTCGAGGGCAATCACCATTCCTTCGTCAATCCAGGCCAGGGCGCCGCGGGCGATATCCGCTTTATGGGCATAGTGGCTTTTGAGGCGAATATGGAAAGGATCGCCGCTGTCCTGGCTTTCCCGATGAATGATTTTGACCCGACCGTGGTTACGCAGCACTTTTCCCCGCGATTGTAGCTCGCTCAGATCGCGACGAATCGTCTCTTTACTGACGTTGAGCTGTAGCGATAAGGCTTCCGTCGTCAGGCTGCTATGGTTGATCAGCAGGTCTATTATCGCTTGCTGGCGTGCCGCTTTCATGTTCTCACCCTGTCATTCGATGAGCGTCCGCATCAGGCGGACGCTCCGGCATGAGATTACGGCGTTACCCCTTTTTTTAAAAGAATATTCCCGTACTTAGCGCGTTCGCCTGTGATAACGATCGCAAAGGCTTTTTGCGCCCGCTCATAGAAGGCAAAGCGGTCGATACGGACGATATCCGGACAGGGACCCTGTGGTGAGAGCGCGTCGCGATAGCGCATTTCCACCTGCGGGTCGAGCGTATCGCCTTCGACCGCCGCCATCATGACCAGCGGCGGTGCATAGCTGTCGAGCTCAAACAGCGGAATGACCGCGCGTAAGAGATCGCTAACCTGCAGGCCATCGGCGCGCAGCACCTGAGGCCCGATGCTGTGGGCCGGGAAGTGCGCATCAGAAAAAATAATCTCATCCCCGTGGCCCATCTCGGCCAGGACCTTGAGGAGTTGAGGGGAAATGAGCGGAGAGATCGTTTTTAACATTTCATACTCCCTCTGACAGTTCGGGTTCGGTTTGCGGGTAGAAGTAGCGGTACTGATAGTGGACCTGTGAGCGGGCCTGCCCGGCGCTGGCAAACTCGCCGGCGCCTGACCAGGCGTACATCGCAGCCCCTGACACGGTGGTTTCGGCGTCATCCAGCACCTTAATCGGTATCTCGAGCATGTCGGCTTTGATTTGATTCCACAGCACGTTGCGACTGCCGCCGCCGACCAGCAGCAGTTCTCTGGCCTTAAAGTGGCCGATATTTTCCAGGGTGCGCAGGTTATTTTTCAGCTGGCGGGTTAACCCCTCCAGCGCCGCGCGATAAAAATGGCCGCGGGTCGTATTGAGCGTGACGCCTTGCCAGCCCGCATTCTGGCAGGCCAGCAGATCGCACTGCATCTTCACGCCTTCTGCGCCGGCGGGAATCAGCCGCGCCTCATCAATCAGCGTTTGCCAGGGCGTCTGGGGCGTCCACAGCAGCTGACGAACCCACTCCAGCACCCCGGAGGCCAGCCACTGCATCCCGGGATTTGTCAGCCCGGCCCGGCTGTCCAGCTCGCAGGTTGAGCCGGGATACTGACTAAGCAAGGCGGTGTTGACCTCGCCAGTACGTACCATCAGGATTTCCCAGGTTCCGGAGGAGAGCACCGGTTCATCCTGCTGGGCACCGGCGCCAAACAGCGCAAACTGCGTGTCGTGACCGGCGGAGAACACCGGGAGGCCGGCGGGGAGTCCCAGCCGCGCGGCGGCATCGTAGCGGAGCGAACCTATCCTGTCTCCCGCTTCGACCAGCGTAGGGAACAGACGACGCGGTATCCCGGTAGCTTCCAGAATCTCGGGGCTGAAATCCCGCTGATGAATATCCAGCATCTGGCTGGTGCCTGCCATAGTGATATCGGTAGTGAAGGCCCCGGTTAAACGGTGATTGATCAACGAGGAGATAAACAGCCAGGCGTGCGCCTTTGCCAGTAGCTGCGGGTGATGTTCCTTCAGCCACACCAGTTTATACAGGGTATTGAAGCTGAATGCCCCGACGCCGGCGATCTCCTGCAGGCGCTGCGGGGCAATCAGCCGTCCGATGTTCTCCATCACCGCGAGCGTGCGCGGGCATTTCCAGCTGATCGTCGGGTAGAGCAGTGCGCCGTGCTCATCGACCAGCGCGCCGTCAACGCCGAAGGTGGTCACCGTGATGCCGCGAATCCGGCACGCGGCCAGTTCGGCCGAGAGGCGCTGACAGCAGTCGGCGAAGCGTTGCAGAATAGCCTCCAGCGACCACTGGTGCCACGCGGGGTTCTCCGCGGCGCGCTCGCTGGCGTTGGCGGTTGAGGCCCGGGCGACAATTTTCCCCTGACGGTCGACGGCAATAACCCGCACGTTAGTGGCGCCGCAGTCGAGGACGAGGATGACTTCATTTTTCATAATAACTCCATAAACGTCGCCGGATGGCGCTGCGCTTATCCGGCCTACGGCTGATGTGCCCGTAGGTCCGGTAAGCTTGCGCCACCGGGCAAAGCCGCATTAACGTTTATACAGCGGGCCGTAGTTCTGACAGGCGCGATAATCCTGGCCTTCCGTATCCATGCCGTGGGCGGCCCAGCTGGATGGCCGGTAGATTTTGCCCTCTTCCACGTTATGCATGCAGACCGGGATCCGCAGCATGGCCGCGAGGGTAATAAAGTCAGCGCCGACGTGGCCGATAGTCAGCACGCCATGGTTAGCCCCCCAGTTGGCCATCACCGAATAGACGTCGGCAAACGGGCCTTTGCCGGTGAGGCGCGGGGCAAACCAGGTGGTGGGCCACGTGGAGTTGGTGCGGGCATCCAGCTGGTCGTGCATCGCTTTTGGCAGCTCGACGCTCCAGCCTTCGGCAATTTGCAGCACCGGCCCCAGACCTTTGATGAGGTTGACGCGGGTCATGGTAAACGGCACGCCGCCTTCGGTCAGGAAGCGCGAAGAGTAGCCGCCGCCGCGGAAGTATTCATGAATCGCCGGACACCATTCGGTTGCCGCCAGGCAGGCATCCGCCTCTTTCTGCGAAATCTCCCAGTGCGGTTTCATCGTTGGTTTACCTTCTTCATCCCGCTGTTGGCAGGAGCCGTCCAGCGCGGCGGAGCCCGAGTTAATCAGGTGAATAATGCCATGTTCCGCCAGCCCGGTGAGCGGCTGACCGGTCACCCGCTCAACCGCATCCGGCGACCAGTAGGTGCGCACGTCGGCAAACACCTGCGCGGTACCGGTCAACTGGTGGCCCATCAGCATCGCTACCCCGTTGAGGCTGTCGTTCTCGGTGGCGACGACAAAAGGCTCACGCACGCCGTTCCAGTCGAAGGAGCTGTTGAGCAGCGCCTCGGCGGTGTCACCGTTCGGGTATTGATCGGTCCAGTGGCGCTGGCCCTGGAAGCCGGCGGCGATGGCGTTGTAGCCCAGCGACTCCTCGAGCAGCCCTTTTTCTGCCAGTTTCTCGTTGCCCTGCATCATGTCGCGAATACACATCGCCATCAGCAGGCTCTCTTTCAGCACCGCGCGGCTCTGTTCTTCATCGCGCTTATAGTGCTGCGCGTTCTGGTCCTCGCCGTAGCGGAAGTTTTTGTCCGCCCAGGCCAGCGCCATTTCCAGCTCAACTTCATCATAGATTTTCTGGTCGATGCGGCGGCGCAGTTCGGTCATATCAACCGCCTGGACCTTCATCCCCAGCCAGGATTCAAAGAAGTTATGGTCGACGATGGAGCCAGCGATGCCCATCGAAACGCCCCCCACGGAGAGATAGCTTTTCCCTTTCATACTGGCAACGGCAAGCCCGGCGCGGGCAAAACGCAGCAGTTTTTCCTCAACGTCGGCAGGGATGGTGGTGTCGTCGGCATCCTGGACATCATGGCCGTAGATCGAGAACGCCGGGATCCCTTTCTGACTGTGGGCGGCCAGCGCGGCGGCCAGATAGACGGCGCCGGGGCGCTCCGTGCCGTTAAATCCCCAGATGGCCTTCGGGCGCAGCGGATCCATGTCGATGGTTTCGCTGCCGTAGCACCAGCAAGGGGTGACGGTGATCGTCACGCCGACGTTCTGGCGGCTGAACTTCTCCTCACAGGCGGCGGATTCCGCCATACCGGCGATGCAGGTGTCGGCAATCACGCACTCGATCTGCGCGCCGCAGGCATGACGGAGCTTCTCGCTAATCAGCGCAGCGGTGGCTTTTGCCATATTCATGGTCTGCGCTTCCAGCGACTCGCGTACACCCATCCGACGTCCGTCAATCACCGGGCGAATACCAATTTTTGGTAAGCTGATTCTTTTCATTACAGACTCCTCACGTTATTCGGAAAATGTTCAGTTCGTTGCCGCTTGTGAACGGAAACGGGCAAAAATAAAGATGATGGCAAAGCACAGGGCCGGAACCAGTTCAGCGGTGGGGATGTTGCCGGCGGCATCGCTGACAAAGCCCATCACCGGCGTGACGATCCCGCCGCCAATAATGGTCATGACGATAAACGACGATCCGTATTTGGTGTCCTGTCCCAGGTTCTTGATCCCCAACGAGAAAATGGTCGGGTACTGAATGGACATGAACGCGCTGCACAGCGTCAGAGCCAGCAGGCCGATATGCCCGCCGCTCAGGGCGGAGATCAGGCACAGCACCATCGACAGCAGGGCGTAGGCGGCAAGGACTTTATGCGGGGCAAAGCGGCTGATAAGCCAGGTCCCGCTAAAGCGGCCAATAAAGAAGCACACCATCGTGCCGGTCAGGTAGTTGGCGGCGAAACCTGGGGTCATGCCGGGAATCTCTTCAATGGCATAGCGGATCAGATAGCTCCAGCAGGCGGTTTGCGCGCCGACGTAGCAGAACTGCGCCAGGACCGCCCAGCGCCAGTGGCGAATGCGGGCGAGGCGGCTGAATGAGGCCACGAAGGAGCTGTGTTCGCTTTCATTGTGGTCGTCGCTTTGCAGCGCCGGAAATTTTGTCAGCATAATCAGCAGAGCGACCAGCAGCACCACGGCGACGATAATCATGTACGGGGTCTGGACCGACAAGACCAGGCTGTGTTTATAGGCGCTGAGCTGCTCGGGCGCCATTTTATCGAGCACCTCCGGCGATTGATGTGGCACATGAGACAAAATAAGACTTTGCCCAAATACAACGGCAATAATGGCGCCGAAAGAGTTAAAGGTTTGCGCCAGATTGAGACGGAAGTGGCCACCGCTTTCCGGGCCTAATACCGTGACGAAAGGGTTTGCTGCCGTTTCAAGACACCCGAGACCGGCGGCAATAATAAAAAGTCCGATGAGAAATAAAGTATAATTCATAATTTCTGCGGCGGGCCAGAATAACGCGGCGCCGAACGCATACAAAAACAACCCGGTAATTATTCCGGCTTTATAACTGAGTTTTTTCATCAATATTCCGGCGGGGATCGGAATGACAAAGTAACCAAAATAAAATGCCGACTGAATCAGACCCGCCTGGAAGTTAGTTAATGTAAAGGCCTGTTGAAACTGGGGTAGCAAAATATCATTGAGATTGTTGGCGACAGCCCAAAGAAAAAATAATGAGCACAGCAAGGCGAATGGAATAATGTAGCGCTGACGTTGACCGACATCCACCGCGCGAAAACTCTGCGTTTGTATTGTTGTATTTCCCATAGCATCCTCATCAGTTCAGAAGCGTGTTCAGCATTTCAGGCGTGCGGTTGGCATGACTCACCAGACCGTCAACCGGGTGAGTTCCTGTGCCGACGTCCTCGTTATTCTCAGCCCGCCGCAACAGCGTCTCTTGAATAATTAGGGGTGTGTGAATGAACTCATGAGGTCATTTTCAAATAAAAAAGGTCTTTTAATATGATAACGGTCACACTTCGCCCAATAACGGTGGTTTTATGTGATTGCTATCACTTTAATTTCTGTAAAACAATGACCGTTTGAGTGAAATTAATTTAAAAGCCACAGCGACGTTGCCCGATTTAATTTATTGTGGTGAAAACGGTCAGTTGTTAAATGACAAGCTAAATTGCCCGTTTAGAGCAAGAAAAATAATTACGGGCATTTTTCACGACGGAAAAAGATTGCGACCTGATTAAACCAGGGTAATTAATTGATGGCGGTCACAGAATACGCGAATGTAAATTCCCTTCTGATTATTCAATATGATGATAGCCAGTAAATATAAAACTGACTCAACACGGCCGGAAAGCAACGCGAAAGCGGTTCTGTTGGCCCGGGGTTGAATTGCTGAGAGAGGTAAATAAATGGAACGGAACAGACTGGCGCGGCAGATTATTGATACCTGCCTGGAAATGACCCGGCTGGGGCTGAATCAGGGCACCGCCGGGAACGTAAGCGTGCGTTATGACGGGGGAATGCTGATTACGCCGACGGGTATTCCTTATGAAAAACTTACTGAATCTCACATCGTGTGGATCGATGCCAACGGTCAGCACGAGCAGGGGAAACTGCCGTCGAGCGAGTGGCGTTTTCATATGGCCGCCTACCAGACCCGGCCCGATGCACAGGCCGTGGTGCATAATCACGCGGTGCACTGCACGGCGGTATCGATCCTCAATCGCCCGATCCCGGCGATCCACTACATGATTGCTGCTGCCGGGGGGAACTCCATTCCCTGTGCGCCATACGCCACCTTTGGGACCCGCGAGCTGTCAGAGTTTGTCGCCGTGGCGTTAAAAAACCGCAAAGCGACGCTGCTGCAGCACCATGGCCTGATTGCCTGCGAAGAGAATCTGGAAAAAGCGCTGTGGCTGGCGCATGAGGTCGAGGTTCTGGCGCAGCTCTATCTCAGTACCCTGGCGATCGTCGATCCTGTTCCGGTGCTGGACGACGAGGCCATTGCCATCGTACTGGAAAAATTCAAAACCTACGGGTTACGTATCGAAGAGTGATTCGCAAAGCGAGCGGGAGGCGACGATGGCGAACAGAATGATTTTAAACGAGACGGCATGGTTCGGCCGGGGAGCGGTGGCGGCGTTAGCCGATGAAGTGATTCGTCGGGGGTATCACAAAGCGCTGATAGTCACGGATAAGAATCTGGCGCAGTGCGGCGTGGTCGACAAGGTGACGCGCAGGATGGATGACGCGGGCCTGGCCTGGGAGATGTTTTCCGGCGCGATCCCTAATCCGACGATTGCCGTGGTGCAGGAGGGGCTCGGGGTGTTTCAACGCAGCGGCGCCGACTACCTGATTGCGATTGGCGGTGGTTCGCCGCAGGATACCTGCAAGGCGATCGGCATTATCCACGCTAACCCGGAGTTTGCCGACGTGCGTAGCCTGGAAGGGCTATCGCCGACCCGCAATCCGGGGGTACCGATCATGGCCATTCCGACCACCGCAGGAACCGCGGCGGAAGTGACCATTAACTATGTGATAACCGATGAAGCGCAGCGGCGTAAATTCGTCTGCGTCGATCCGCATGATATCCCTCAGGTGGCCTTTATCGATGCCGATATGATGGACGGTATGCCGCCGGCGTTAAAAGCCGCGACCGGCGTGGATGCGTTGACCCATGCGATTGAAGGCTATATCACGCGGGCGGCATGGGCGCTGACCGATGCGCTACATATTAAAGCCATTGAGGTGATTGCCGGCGCGCTGCGAGATTCGGTAGCCGGCGATAGTCAGGCAGGGGAAGCGATGGCGCTGGGGCAGTACATTGCCGGCATGGGATTTTCCAACGTCGGGCTGGGGCTGGTGCACGGTATGGCGCATCCTTTAGGGGCGTTTTACAACACGCCGCACGGCGTGGCGAATGCCATTTTGTTACCCCACGTGATGCGCTACAACGCCGACTTCAGCGGCGAGAAGTTCCGCGATATCGCTCGCGCGATGGGGGAGAAGGTGGATGGCGTGAGTCTGGAGCAGGCGCGCCAGTCCGCCGTTGATGCCGTCTTCCGTCTTAACCGCGATGTCGGTATTCCCCCGCATCTGCGTGACGTCGGGGTCCGTAAAGAGGATATTCCGGCGCTGGCGCAGGCGGCTTTTGCTGATGTCTGTACCGGGGGGAATCCACGGGAGGCCAGCCTGGAGGAGATTATTACCCTCTATCACACCGCGTGGTAGTGCCTCAGGCGGTCACTGCACAGGGCGATGCCGGCATCGCCCTGTCAGTTTGTTTATGCCTGGGGGGCCAGCCGCAGCTGCTGTAAGTTGCCGTCGAGCTGTAAATCGGTCTGCAGGCGGGCTATCTCGCGGCAGGTAAAGGCCATCTCTTTATGCTCTTCCAGTTTTTTGCGCCATTTTTCAGGCACCTTCGCCAGCTGAGCATAGATGCCCTCCAGATCCTGATACTCCGTTAACAGCTGTGCCGCGCTCTTTGGGCCAATCCCCGCCACGCCCGGGACTTTAGAACTGCTGATCCCCGCCAGCCCCCAGTAATCAGGCAGCTGCTCCGGCGTGACGCCAAACTCTTTGGCGATGAAAGGGGCATCCAGCCAGCGTTTCTGAAAGTAGTCGCGGATCAGAATCGTCGGCGACAGCAGCTGGCAATAGCCTTTATCGGTAGAGACGATCGTCGCCTGATGTCCGGCATGGGCGACTTTGATTGCCAGCGTGGCGGCGAGGTCATCCGCTTCGTTGCCTGCTAAAGCCCAGCAGCGGATCCCGCGCTGCTCAAAGGCCGCGCGCAGGGCGGGCATTTCGGCTTCGAGGGTTTCCGGCATGGGCGCGCGTCCGGCTTTGTATTCCGGCAGGCGCTGGTGTCGCCAGCCGTGTGCGCGATCTTCGTCATCAAAAACCGCCACTGCATGGGTTGGCTGGCTATGAACGATGAGCTGCTCCAGCGCGTGCAGGCAGGTGTCAACGCAGGGGGATCCCTGCACCGCATGAATACGGCGGATCAGATTGAGTGCGTCGACAATTAACAGATGAACGGCCACAGATACCTCCAGGCGAGCCTGTCGAAACCGGCCCTTATTCACAGAACCTTAAGGGTATCATTGCCGTGGCGGAGAGGCTATCGGCACGGGGGCATTCAGGAAGATGCGCCGCAAAGAGGCTTAATCAGCGTGCAGCAGCAGGCCCGGTTCGCTGTTGGTGGCCTCGCCGTACCAGACCGCTTCGCGGACCGAAACCGGCTTGCCGATCAGGCCCAGCGCATAAAAACGGTCGGCAATGGTTTGCTGCGCGCGGATCACTTTGAGATCCATCATCCGCGGGCGATGGCTGCGGCGGGCCAACGCCAGCGAGAGCGATGCGACGTTAATCCCCAGCTCCGCCGCCAGCAGTCCGGCGGCTTCATCCCGCCGTCGATCGATAAACTGTCCGGTTTGCGTCAGCTCGTGCAGCAGGCGTTGCATGATATCGCCGTGACGCGTTACGTAGTCGCGGCGCGACAGGTAGAACTGATGGTTTTGCACCCGACCTTCGCCGTTGGCCACCACCCGTAACTCCCCGGTGTGTTCGGCGTCGCTTAACAGCGGATCCCACATCATCCAGGCATCCACCGCCAGATAGTCGCTGGCGGTCAGCGGGTATTTGGGCGGGGTGTAGACAATCCTGACGTCATTTAAGCCCAGCCCCGCCTCCTCGAGAATCTGCAGCAGCAGCCAGTGCACGTTTGACCCTTTGTTCAACGCAATACGTTTTCCGCGCAAGTCGGCAATCGTGCGGATCGCGCTATGTTGCGGGACAACCATCGCTACGCTCTGCGGCGCGGGCGGTTCCCACGCCACGTACACCAGTTCGCTGTTCGCGGACTGGGCAAAGACCGGCGGCGCTTCGCCGGTGGTGCCAAAATCGATTTCGTGGCAGGCGAGGGCGTGCAGCAGCTGTGGCCCGGCCGGGAATTCGCTCCACAGCACGCTGACGCCGAGATGGGCGAAGGCGCTTTCCAGGCTCTGTCGGGCCTTTAAAATGCCCAGGTTGCCAAAACGCTGATAGCCAATACGTAGCTCGCGGTCGGCGGAAACGGTGCCGGACAGCGGGCGCGGCGTGGTTTCTACCCGCCGACGGCTTTTAATCAGTCCAATGTTGGCCAGCTGTGTGCGTAAAGTATGGCGACTGATGCCCAGCAGCGCCGCCGCCTGGCTTTGATTGTCATCGCAGTGGGCCATCGCTCCGCGGATCAGCGCCCCGGTGATGCGCTCCCACAGCGCCTCGCCTGGTTGGTTAATTTGCTGATAGATAAAGCTATCCAGTTCATTATCCGTGGCTGTCGCCGGCGTATCGTGCAACGTGCTCAGCCGCAGCTGCGCGGGCGTAATCTCCTCCTCTTTGCTGAGCAGAACCGCGTTATGTAACGTATTTTCCAGTTCGCGAATATTGCCGGGCCACGGATAGTCCATCAGTCTCGCCAGCGTTTCCGGCGCCAGGCGGCGGGTCGGACGACCCAGCCGGCGGGCATACAGCGTTAAAAAGTGATTGGCCAGCTGAGGAATATCCTGGCGGCGCTGGCGCAGCGGCGGCAGCGGCACGATGGCGATATTCAAACGGTAATAGAGGTCTTCGCGGAAGCGGCGTTCGCGGATTGCCTGGGCTAAGTCGACATGGGTGGCGGCGATGACCCGCACATTCACTTTGATGGCCTTGCGCGAACCGACGCGGGTAATTTCCCGCTCCTGCAGCACGCGCAGCAGCTTGACCTGCAGCGGCAGGCTCAGTTCGCCGATCTCATCGAGCAGCAGGGTCCCGCCCTCGGCGGCTTCAAACCAGCCGGGGTGGCTCTGCACCGCGCCGGTAAAGGCGCCTTTTTCATGGCCGAAGAGTTCAGCTTCCGCCAGGCTTTCGGTCAGCGCGCCGCAGTTAACGGCGAGAAACGGCTGGTGGCGACGCGTGCTGTGATGATGAAGATAGCGGGCAACCACCTCTTTACCGGTGCCGGTTTCGCCGACGATCAGGACGGTGGCTTCCGTTGGCGCCAGCTTGTCCAGCAGGCTCTGAAACGCTTTCGACGCCGGGTCGATGAGCACGGGCGTATCGGACAGGGATTCAGGATTGAGCATGGTGGACCTCCGTTAAATGACGCCTTGAACTTATCCTCTGCCGGCGACAGACACCAGAGGGGGACGCCGCCGGTTTGTTGCAAATGCGTCAGTGCCCACGCAGGCGCTGACGCATTTGCAACAGCATGGATGTCGGCTGTGTTTTTTAATTAATTGATTTTATTTGATTTATTTTTATCTCGTCGTTGGCACGATAATCGCTAACACTCATATAACCAAATTAAAACATCTCTTCGATAAATATCGAATATGGTTATATAGGAAATGGATAATGACGCAGAAAGCGAGCGAGAAGATCAATGTGTTCTGGTTTTTGCCCACCCACGGCGATGGCCGTTATCTGGGTACTACCGAAGGCGGCCGCCCGGTGGATTTGCCTTATCTCCAGCAGGTGGCGCTGGCCGCCGATAGCCTCGGCTACTACGGCGTGCTGATTCCGACCGGGAAAAGCTGCGAGGACTCCTGGCTGGTGGCGTCGGCGCTGGCGCCGTTGACCCGTCGCCTGCGCTATCTGGTGGCGGTGCGCCCCGGGCTACAGCCGCCAACGCTGGCGGCGCGGATGGCGGCCACCCTCGATCGTCTGTCGGAGGGACGGCTGCTGATCAACGTAGTGACCGGCGGCGATCCGGTGGAGAACAAAGGCGATGGGATCTTCCTCAACCACAGTGAACGCTACCAGGTGACCCGCGAATTTCTCGACGTGTACTCCCGTTTGCTAAAAGGCGAAAAGGTGGACTATCGCGGGGAGCATATTCATGTCGAAGGGGCGGAAGTGCTGTTTCCGCCGGTGCAGGAAGATGGCCCGCCGCTGTACTTTGGCGGCTCGTCGGAGGAGGCCATTGACGTCGCCGCTGAGCAAATCGATAGCTATCTGACCTGGGGGGAGCCGCCGGCGCTGGTGGCGGAAAAGCTGGCTATCGTCCGTGAACGCGCCGCCGCCCGCGGACGTACCCTGCAATACGGTATTCGCCTGCATGTGATTGTCCGTGAAACGGAAGAGGAGGCCTGGGCCGCCGCCGACCGGCTGATTGCCCACCTGGATGATGACACCATTGCCCAGGCGCAGAAGATCTTCGCGCGTATGGATTCCGCAGGTCAGGCGCGGATGAGCGCCCTGCACAACGGCTCCCGCGACAATCTGCGTATTGCGCCAAATCTGTGGGCGGGCGTCGGGCTGGTGCGCGGCGGGGCGGGGACGGCACTGGTGGGTAATCCGCAGCAGGTGGCGGAGCGCATCCGTGAATATCAGGCGCTGGGGATCACTAACTTTATCTTCTCCGGCTATCCGCATCTGGAAGAGGCGCACCGCTTTGCCGATTTGGTGATGCCGCTGCTGCCGCTGGCCAGCAACGCCCAGCCAAAAGCGCGCGGCGTTAATACCGGGCCGTTCGGTGAAACCATCGGCGGCGATAAGCGCCCGGTAAAACAGGTCAGCGCCAGCTGAGCGGAGGTCGCTATGTTTCGCTTCTTCTTTTATAAGGCGGTGACCTATGCCAGCTGAACCTCATATCACGATCGTCGGCGGCGGCTTTAGCGGCGCGGCGGTGGCGATTCATCTGCTTGGTCTGATGCCGGAAGGGCTACGGGTAACGCTGCTGGAGCCGCGTACCGTTCCCGGGGCGGGCGTCGCCTATTCCACCGCTGAACCCAGCCACCGAATCAACGTGCCCGCCTCGCGGATGCAGTTGGCCGGTGAGGAAGAGGGCGCTTTTGACCGCTGGTACCGTAGTCAGCCTGCTTTTGCTGACGATCCGCAGGCGCGGCGTGAAGACGGCTCGCTGTACCCCCAGCGCGGCCAGTTCGGGCGCTACGTCAGCCAGCGTTTTGCCGAGGCGGTACGGACGAGCGGCGGGCGACTGGTTCACCTGCGTGAACAGGCGCTGGATTTTGACGAGAGCGCTATCACCACCGATACCGGTCGTCGGCTGCAAAGCGATCTGCTGATTCTGGCGGTGAGTCATCCGCCGCCGGCGCTGCCGCGGCTGGCGGTGCCTTTTCACGACCACCCGGCGCTGATTGCCAACCCGTGGCGTGCGGACACTCTCACCCCGATCGCCGCGGATGCGCGGGTGGCGGTGATGGGAACCGGGCTGACGATGGCGGATTGCATCGCCACGCTATCCCGGCTCGGCCACCGCGGGCCGATTACCGCCTTTTCGCGCCGCGGTCTGTTATCCCGGGGCAACACCGGCAGCGCTGCGGCGCCCTGGCCGGGTGAGTACGATCAGGGCTCGCTCCGTCAGCGGCTGCGGCTGGTGCGCGCCGATGTGCTCCGCGCGGCAGAGCAGGGGCTTCCCTGGCAGGTGGTGCTGGACGCGGTACGTCAGCAGGGACAGCGCATCTGGCAGACCCTGACGTTTGCCGACCGTCAGCGCTTCCTGCGTCATCTGCGGCGTTACTGGGATGTGCATCGTTATCGCATTGCGCCGCAGGTCGCCGAGGTGATTGAGCAACGTCAGCGCGAGGGGAGCCTGAAGGTGCTGGCCGCACGGCTGACGGCGCTGGAGAGCGAGGCTCGTTCCCTGACGCTTACCCTGACCTTGCGAGAGGGCGAGCGCATTGCCCTGACGGTCGATCGCCTGATTCTGACTACCGGCCCGGCCCACGGCGGGCTGATCGACAGCCAGCCGCTGCTGCGCGAACTGGCCCGGCGCGGTCTGATTCGCGCCGATAAGCTGGGTCTTGGGCTGGACGTTGATGCTCACTCCCGGGCGATTGGCCGGGAGGGGCGCGCGATACCCAATCTGCTGATCTCTGGCCCGGCGGCTCGCGGCTATTTTGGCGAACTGATGGGGCTGCCGCAGGTTGCCGATCATGCTGCCGCCGTCGCCGCTGAGGCTTTACAGGCGCTGGGGATTGGGCAATCCGCCCGATGTCCCACGATTTAACCCCCCATTCCCCTTATTCCTTGATGTGTTAAGCGTGCGTTCCGTTGATGGAATGCACCGTGGAGAGCGCTATGTCATCACAACGTGAAATTCGCCTGAATGCTTTTGATATGAACTGCGTCGGTCACCAGTCGCCGGGGCTGTGGACCCATCCGCGCGACCGCTCGTGGCAGTATAAGGACCTTGATTACTGGGTTGACCTGGCGCGTCTGCTGGAACGCGGTAAGTTCGACGGCCTGTTTATTGCCGACGTGCTGGGCATCTACGATGTGCTGAACGGCAACGGCGATGCCGCCATTCGCCAGGCGACGCAGGTGCCGGTGAACGATCCGCTGGCGCTGATTACCCCGATGGCGCTGGTGACGGAGCATCTTGGCTTTGGCCTGACCGCCTCGCTGTCGTTTGAGCACCCGTACCCGTTTGCCCGCCGTCTCTCGACCCTTGACCACCTGACCAAGGGCCGGGTGGGCTGGAACATCGTCACCTCGTATCTGGAAAGCGGGGCGCGCAATATTGGCCATCAGGCGCAGACCGATCACGATGCGCGCTATGACTACGCCGATGAGTATCTCGACGTGGTTTATAAGCTGCTGGAAGGGAGCTGGGAAGATGGCGCGGTACTGCGCGATCGCGAGCGCGGGATCTTCAGCGATCCGCAAAAAATTCATCCGATCAACCACCAGGGCAACTTCTTCACCGTGCCGGGGATCCACCTCTGCGAACCGTCGCCGCAGCGCACGCCGGTGCTCTATCAGGCCGGGGCGTCGAGCCGCGGGAAGCAGTTTGCCGCCGGGCACGCCGAGTGCGTGTTTGTCGCCGCGCCGTCGAAAGTGCTGCTCAAAAAGACGGTAGCGGATATTCGCCGTCGCGCCGCCGAAGCCGGGCGCGACCCGCGCAGCATTCTGATTTTCAACCTGCAAACGGCGATCGTCGGTGAAACCGACCGCGAGGCGCAGGCCAAATGGCAGGAGTATAAATCCTACGTCAGCTATGAAGGGGCGCTGGCGCTGATCTCCGGCTGGACCGGGATCGACTTCGGCCAGTATCAGCCGGATCAGGTACTGAAATACCTGCATACCAACGCCATTCAGTCGGCGGTTGAAGCCTTTTCCACCGCCGATCCCGATCGTCAGTGGACGGTACAGGCGCTGGCCGACTGGGTGGGGATCGGCGGCTTCGGCCCGCTGATTGTCGGCAGTGCGCAAACCGTCGCCGACGAGCTGCAATCGTGGGTTGAGGAGACCGATGTTGACGGTTTCAACCTGGCGTATGCCGTCACCCATGAAACCTTCCGCGATGTGGTGGAGCTGCTCATTCCCGAACTGCAAAAACGCGGCGTCTTTAAGCAGGAGTATCGCGAAGGCACCCTGCGCGAAAAATTGTTTGGCGCCGGGCCGCGACTGGTGGCGCCGCATCCGGGCGCCGGATACCGGCGTGGTACCCGCATCGATGTCGGGGCAGAGGAGAAGGTGACATGATCGAAATAGACAACCTGCATAAGCGCTATCGTACGGCAGACGGGCGGTTCAGCGAGGTGCTGAAAGGGCTGTCGCTGCGGGTACCGACCCGCTCCATCACCGCGGTGGTGGGGCCGAGCGGCGCGGGAAAATCGACCCTCGCGCGCCTTATCAGCCTGCTGGAGCGTCCCGACAGCGGCAGCATCCGGGTTAACGGCAACGACCTGTCGTTGCTCAGCGGCGAGGCGCTGCGTCGCGAGCGGCGCACGATCGGTACCGTTTTTCAGTCCTCCGCGCTGCTCAGTCGTAAAACGGCCTGGCAAAATATCGCCCTGCCGCTGGAATACCTCGGGGTGGTCGAGCGCGATATTAAAGCCCGGGTCGGCGAACTGCTGGAAAGCGTTGGGCTGAGTCATAAGGCGGACGCCTGGCCGGCGCAGCTTTCCGGCGGCCAGCGTCAGCGGATTGGTATTGCGCGTGCGCTGGCGCTGCGCCCGTCGGTGCTGCTGGCGGACGAGGCCACCTCCGGGCTGGACCCGCAGGCCACCGCCGCGGTGCTCAATTTGCTTAAACGCCTGCGCGATGAGTATCGCCTGGCGATCGTGCTGATTACCCACGAGATGGACGCGGTACGGGCGGCGGCGGATGCGGTGGCGGAAATTCGTGATGGCGCAATTGTGCAGTTTGGTCAGGTGAAAGAGCTGCTGGCGCGCCCGGATTCGCTACTGGGTCAGCAGCTGCTGCCGCTCTCTCCGGTGGCGGCCCATAGCGATCTGCTGTTGCGGTTGAGCTATCGCTGGGATGTGCCGGTGGCCACCGACTGGATCAGCCGCCTGAGCCAGCAGTTTGCGCTGCAGATCGACCTGCTCGGCGGCCACGTTGAGACGATCAACGGCCGGCTGGCGGGAAGGTTACAGGTGGGGGTGCGCTTTCAGGGCGAGCGTCTGCCGGCGGCGCGGGTGCTGGCGCTGCTGGCGCAGCTCGGTATCGCGGCGGAGGTGCTTGACGGCGCGCCCGAACTACAGGAGGCGGTATGAAACCTTCGGTAATCAGCCAGGATACCCCCTGGAGCGAGATCCATACGCTGCTGCTGCCCGCCTACGGCGAAACCTGGCTGATGGTGGCCATTGTAATGCTGTTTGTGGTGACCCTCGGCGGCGTGGTCGGGGTGGTGCTATTCAATGCCTCGCCGCGCGGATTATTCCCGCATGCCGCGCTGTACCGGGTGTTGAACTGGGTAGTGAATATGGGGCGCTCTCTGCCGTTTCTGGTGCTGATGGCGGCGATTATTCCTTTCACCTTCTGGCTCACCGGGACGACGATTGGCATTCCGGCCGCCGTGGTGCCGATGATTGCCGCCGGGGTGCCATTTTTTGGCCGGCTGGTGGAAAACGCGCTGCGCGAACTGCCGGCGGAGGTCACCGCCGTGGGGATCGTCTGCGGCGGCTCGCGCTGGCAGATTATCCGCAGCGCCCAGCTGAGTGAAGCCCTGCCGGCGCTGGTGGCGGCGGTGACGCTCAACCTGGTGTCGATGATCGAATACTCCGCCATTGCCGGCACCATCGGCGCGGGAGGCATCGGCTATCTGGCGGTGGTGTACGGCTACCAGCGCTTCGACAATCACATCATGATCGCCACCATTATCGCACTGATCGCCACTATCCAGCTGATTCAATTTTTCGGTGACCGTCTGGTCAACAAACTTCGCCACACGCAGGGGATCGCTTCATGACAACAGAACAGTTTGAGTTACGTAAGGCCCGACGCTGGCCGTGGCTGGCGGCGCTGGTAGTGATTGTGGCGCTGGCCGTCGCCTTCTGGTGGTGGCGAGGGCAGGCCCAGTCGCAGCAGGTGGTGTTCGGCACCACCCTGAAAATTCACTATGAACCGGCGATGGCCGGTGAACAGCGAATTATTGAGTACATCGGCCAGCATATTGCGCCGGATTACGGCCTCAAGCTGGAGGCGGTGGGGGTGCAGGATCCGGTGCAGGCGGATCGCGCGGTGGCGCAAGGGGAATATGCGGGAACCATCTATCAGCATCAGTGGTGGCTGAAGCAGGTGGTGGATGCCAACGGCTTCGCGCTTTCCACCACGGTACCGGTGTTCCAGTGGGCCTTTGGCATTTACTCCGATCGCTATAAATCGGTTAAGGATCTGCCGAACGGGGCGACGATCGTGGTGCCGGATGATGGCGCCAACCAGGGACAGGCGCTGTGGCTGCTGCAGCGCATCGGCCTGATTACGCTCGACCCGGCGGTAGAGCCGCGCACGGCGAAGCTGAAAAATATCGTCGGCAACCCGCATCAGTTTAATTTCAAAGAGCTGGACCTGTTAACCATGCCGCGGGCGCTCAATTCGGTGGACGCGGCAATCGGCTATGTCTCGCAGTTTGATGCCGGGAAAGTATCGCGCGATAAGGGCATCTTATTCCCGCCTGCGCCGCGGACTTTTGCGTCGCAGCTGGTTATCGGGACGCCTTATCTGTCGCAGGAGAATATTGTCAAATTGCAGCAGGCGTTTTCCGACCCGCGCATTCAGAGCTGGCTGAAAACCACCGATGACCCGCTGGTTAAGGATGTGCTGGTGCCTGTTTCCGCAGAATAAGTTTGCCAATCGATGACCTTGCAGGACGGGCGGAAGCACGTCCTGTTTTTGTTTTTTTATTTAATTAACTTATTGAATATATTGATTTTTATATGCATTTTTATTGGTTGGGTTTTATCGGCTGACGGCCTATAACTGCGATCACCTGCACAACATAACAAGGTGAAAACATGAGTACGCTGTCTGTTGATAATCCCGGCGTGGCCTCCGCACCGGTGAGTAGCGTCGGGGATGTGGCGCGGCTGATCAATTCGGGCAAGGATCAGGCTAAATATGCGCGGATGATTGTCTTCCTCGCTCTCGGCGGGGTCTTTCTCGACGCCTATGATTTAACCACGCTCTCCTACGGCATCGACGACGTGGTACGTGAATTCCAGCTCTCGCCGCTGCTGACCGGCCTGGTCACCTCATCCATTATGGTTGGTACCATTATCGGCAACTTAATCGGCGGCTGGTTGACGGATAAATATGGCCGCTATTCGGTGTTTATGGCCGACATGCTGTTTTTCGTCGTCTCGGCCATCGCCGCAGGTCTGGCGCCCAACGTCTGGGTGCTGATCGGCGCGCGTTTCCTGATGGGCATCGGCGTGGGCATCGATCTGCCGGTCGCCATGTCCTACCTCGCTGAATTCTCCCGTTTTACCGGCAAAGGCAACAAGGCCGCGCGCCTCGCCGCCTGGTGCCCGATGTGGTACGCCGCTTCAACGGTCTGCTTTCTGATTATCTTCGGCCTCTATTTCCTGCTGCCGCAGGAGCACCTCGACTGGCTGTGGCGCGCCTCGCTGCTGTTTGGCGCCGTCCCGGCGCTGCTGATTATCGCCGTGCGCAGTAAATTTATGAATGAGTCACCGCTGTGGGCGGCAAACCAGGGAGACCTGGCTTCGGCGGTGCGTATTCTGCGCGACTCTTACGGCATTGCCGCCCATGAAGCGCCGGCTGAACGCCCCGCGCCGCCGCCGAAAGTGAGCTTCCGCGTACTGTTTGAAAAGCCGTACCGCGAGCGCACCATCGTCGCCGGGGTGATGAATATCTGTATCTCCTTTGAGTACACCGCCATCGCCTTTTTCCTGCCGTCGATCCTCGCCCAGTTTCTCGGTGCCGGGGTGTTTGAAACCATCTCCGCGTCATTGGGGCTGAACGCGCTGTTTGCCTTTACCGGCGGGCTGCTGGGGATGCATCTGGCGTGGAAATATCCGTCGCGCCACGTGGCGATTGCCGGCTTCGCGCTGCAGTTTATCGCCCTGATTGTGCTTGCTCTGGTCGGCCAGCCGCAGGCCACCGTCGGGGTGGTGCTGGCAATTGCGATGCTTGGGCTGTGGCTGTTTGCCGAGGGTTTCGGCCCCGGCGCGCAGCTGATGATCTATCCGGCGCTCTCCTATCCCACCGCGATTCGCGCCACCGGCGTCGGCTTCAGCCGGGCGCTCTCCGGGATCGGCAGCGCGCTGGCGCTGTTCGTGCTGCCGTTGCTGCAGGCCTCCCTCGGCACGCAGATGTTCTGGGTGGTGTCGCTGGCCGCCATTATTCCGATCTTCTTCCTGCTTGCGGTCCGCCACGAGCCGACGCGTCACGATATTGACGATAGCCACCATTAAGGAACAGATGATGACATTACTCTCTACCGGTACCGATTATGAACAGCTGGCCGCGGCCTTCCGGCCGATTTTTTCCCGCATTGCGCAGGGGGCGGCGAACCGCGAACAGCACCGTATTTTACCCGACGAGCAGATTCGCTGGCTGAAGGAGGCGGGCTTTGGCACGGTGCGTATTCCGCGGGAAAAGGGTGGCTGGGGCGCGTCGCTGCCGCAGCTGATTGCCCTGTTGATTGAGCTCGCCGAGGCTGACTCGAACCTGCCGCAGGCGCTGCGCGCCCATTTTGCCTTTGTTGAAGATCGCCTGAATCAACCGGACTCCGCGCAGCGCGATCGCTGGTTTCAACGTTTTCTCGACGGGGAGCTGGTGGGCAGCGGCTGGACCGAAACGGGGGCGGTGAAGCTTGGGGAGGTGAATACTCAGGTGACGCCGGATGACCGCGGATGGCGCTTAAGCGGCGAGAAGTTTTACAGCACCGGGACGCTGTACGCCGACTGGATTGACGTCTTTGCCCGCCGCAGCGACAACCACGGCGATGTCATCGCACTGGTCAGCACCCGGCAGAGCGCGGTGGAACGCGATGACGACTGGGATGGCTTTGGTCAGCGTCTGACCGGCAGCGGCACCACCCGCTTTAAGCAGGCCCTGGTTGAGCAGGAACATGTCTATGATTTTGCCGAGCGCTTTCGCTACCAGACCGCCTTCTATCAGCATATCTTACTGGCGACGCTGGCGGGTATCGGCCTGGCGGTAGAACGCGATGCCGCCGAAGGGGTGAAAAAACGCTCCCGTATGTACAGCCACGGCAATGCCGCCGTGCCGCGCGACGATCCTCAGGTGCTGCAGGTGGTCGGGCAAATCAGCAGCTGGGTGTGGGCGACCCGTGCGGCGGTGCTGCAGGCGGCGGAGTCTTTACAGCAGGCCTATATTGTTCATGCCAGCGGCGACGAGGCGCTGATTGAACAGCGTAATCGGCTGGCGGAGGTCGAAGCGGCGCAGGCGCAGGTGGTTGCCAGCGAATGGGTGCCGCGTGCGGCGACCGAGCTGTTTAACGCTCTCGGCGCGTCGGACACCCGGGTGGGTAAAGCGCTCGATCGCCACTGGCGCAACGCGCGTACCGTGGCCTCGCATAACCCGGTTATCTACAAAGCGCGCAATATCGGCAACTGGCTGGTCAACGGCGAGGCGCCGACCTTTATCTGGCAGATTGGCGACGGCGAAAAGGCGCAGGGTTAGCAAGAGGGAAGGCGACGGGGAGGCCCGTCGCCGGCAAGGGTTATTTATCCTGCGACCAGGTGGCGCTGCGCACGTCCACTTTCACCGGCAGCAGGCCGATACGCGTGAAGGTATCCGCCAGCGCCTGCTGCTCGTTATAGACCGCGGGCGTCATGCGTTCGGCGCCGTAGGGCAGGCGGGCGAGCGCTTTCAGCCAGATAGCCTTATCCAGCCCGGTGGAGGTTGACAGAATTCCGGCGGCGTCGTCCTGATGGGCGTTCGCCCAGTCGCTGAGCTGGCGTAACTCATCCACCACCTGTTTGGCGGTATCCGGGTGGTTTTCGGCAAATTTGCGGCTGGCGAGATAGAAGGTGTAGTGCGGTACCAGCCCTTCAGCGTTGCGGATCTGCCGCGCCTTAGCGTTGGTTTCAACTTCGGCAAGGTACGGGTCCCAGATAACCCAGGCATCAATCGCCCCACGCTGGAAGGCGGCGCGGGCATCGGCCGGAGGCAGGTAAACCGGGGTGATATCTTTATAGCTCAGCCCGGCTTTTTCCAGCGCGGCCACCAGCAGGTAGTTGACGTCAGAACCTTTATTCAGCCCCACGCGCTTACCTTTCAGGTCGGCCACGTTGTGAATCGGCGAGTTTTCCGGTACCACGATAGCTTCGGTTTTGGGGTTTGCCGGCGAGTGCGCGAGGTAGACCAGATCCGCCTGAGCGGCCTGGGCAAAGGCCGGCGGCGCATCGCCGGTGGCCGCGAGGTCAATACTGCCGACATTCAGCCCTTCCAGCATCTGCGGGCCAGCCGGGAATTCCACCCAGCGTACGGCGATGCCCTGTTTTTTAAACGTCTCATCGAGGGTGCCACGATACTTAAGCAGGGCGAAGATATTGGCCTTCTGATAGCCAATGTTCACGGTTTCCGGCGCCTGAGCCAGCGCGGACGCAGACAGCCCGAGCAGCAGCGGCAGCGCGGCCAGATGCAACCTTTTGGACATGATATGTTCTCCTTTGGCGGTTTGCCGTAAGGTAACAAATTGTCTTTATAACCAATAAATAACTAAATTTTAATTTATATAACTGAAATGCCTGGTGGGGGAGACGATGTTGCGGGGAAGCTGCCCGGCAGAATCGGCCGCCGGGCATGTATCGTTAATCGCAGGCGACGATTTTCATTGCCAGGCCGCCGCGAGAGGTTTCGCGGTACTTGGCGTTCATATCTTTGCCCGTTTCATACATGGTTTCGATCACTTTATCGAGACAGACGCGCGGTTCGCTGGTGCGGCGTAGCGCCATGCGCGCGGCGTTGACCGCTTTGACGGCGGCGATAGCGTTACGTTCGATGCAGGGAACCTGTACCTGGCCGGCAACCGGATCGCAGGTCAGACCCAGGTTATGTTCCATGCCGATCTCCGCCGCGATGCACACCTGGCCCGGGCTACCGCCCAGCAGCTCCGTCAGACCGGCTGCCGCCATTGAGCAGGCCACGCCGACCTCGCCCTGGCAACCGACTTCGGCACCGGAAATTGAGGCGTTCATCTTATACAGCGAGCCGATAGCGCTGGTTACCAGCAGATAACGCGCCAGCGAATTGGCATTCACCTTGCGGATAAACTTGTCGTAATAGGCCAGTACCGCCGGCACGATGCCGCAGGCGCCGTTGGTCGGCGCGGTCACTACGCGTCCACCGGCGGCATTCTCTTCGTTGACCGCCAGGGCAAACATGTTGATCCAGTCAACCACCGCCATCGGGTCGCTGTTGGTATTGTCCTGGCTAACCAGCATCCGGCGCAGGGCGGCGGCACGACGCGGAACCCGCAGCTTGCCCGGCAGTACGCCTTCGGTGGTAATGCCGCGCTCGATACCGCCGCTCATCACTTCCCAGACGGCGGCAAAGTGCTGCTCAAGCTCTTCTTTGGTGTGCAGCGCCAGCTCGTTTTGCATCATCAGGCCGGAAAGCGAGAGCCCGCTTTCGCGGCAGTGTCTTTGCAGGTCGGCCGCATTTTTGTACGGATAAGGCACCACGGGCGGCGCTTCATTGCTCAGGCCGAAATGTTCTTCATCGACAATAAACCCGCCGCCGATGGAGTAGTAAGTCTGGGTGTAGAGCACCTTGTCGCCACCCAGGGCGGTAATGCGCATACCGTTCTCATGCAGCGACAGGTTGTCGGCATGGAAATTCATGCACTGGTCGACCGGAAATTCAACTTCCTGCTGGCCGTTTGCCAGCATCAGGCGGCCGTGGGTGTTGACGTCCTGAATGAACGCCGGGATGGCGTCGATATCAACGCTGTCAGGCAGGTTGCCCGCAAGACCCATAATAATGGCGATGTCGGTATGGTGGCCTTTACCGGTGAGGGAAAGAGAGCCGTAAACGTCGACAACGACTTTGGTGACGTTGGCAAGCAGCCCGCGCGCGATAAGATCGTCCGTGAATTGCTTGCCCGCTTTCATTGGTCCAACGGTATGGGAGCTGGAAGGGCCAATGCCGATTTTAAAAATATCGAATACGCTGATCATGTTGCATCCAGTACTGTCGGGGAGCGCGCCGCCTGCTGGCGGCGCGGGGGAGAGATTAGCTGAACAGAGAGTAGAAAATCGCGGAGATAGCAATCAGGCCCATAATCACAACGAAGACGTTGCTGATGTGGCCGCTGTATTTGCGCATGGCCGGGACTTTCTGGATGGCATACATCGGCATCAGGAACAGAATCATCGCGATAATCGGGCCGCCGAGGGTTTCGATCATGCCGAGAATGCTTGGGTTCAGCGTGGCCACAATCCAGGTGGTCACCAGCATGAACAGCGCCGTGATTTTGTTCAGTTTATTGATTTCGATGGATTTGCCTTTACCGCGCAGGGATTTAATCACCATGCCGTTAAAGCCTTCACGTGCGCCCAGGTAGTGGCCGAGGAAGGATTTGGTGATGGCAATCATCGCGATGATCGGCGCCATCCAGGCAATAACCGGTGCGTTAAAGTGGTTCGCCAGGTAAGACAGAATCGAGATGTTCTGCGCTTTTGCTTCTGCCAGATCGGCCGGAGACAGGCTCAGTACGCAGCTGAAGACGAAGAACATCACGGTCAATACCATCATGATATGAGCGCGAGCCAGGATGCTGGAGCACTTCTTCTCTGCGCCCTGACCGTACTCTTCACGCTTCGCCACGGCGAAGGAGGAGATGATCGGCGAGTGGTTAAAGGAGAACACCATCACCGGAATCGCCAGCCAGAGAGTCATCCACAGACCATTACCGGTAAAGGTCGAGCTGTTCAGGGAGAGGGTTTCCAGCGCCGCGCCGTTCCACTGAGGAATCAGGTACAGTGCGAGGATCATCAGAGCGATAACGAACGGGAACACCAGAATACTCATCGCTTTAACAATCATCTGCTCGCCGAAACGCACGATGGTCATCATGCCCACAATCAGAATCAGCGACAGGATCGCCCGCGGCGGCGCGGTCATCTGCAGCTGGTGGGTCATAAAGCTTTCGACGGTATTGGTGATAGCCACGCTATAAACCAGCAGAATCGGGTAGATGGCGAAGAAGTAGAGCAGGGTAATCAGCTTACCTGCGCCGACACCGAAGTGCTCTTCTACCACTTCCGTGATGTCTTCACCCGGATTTTTACCGGAAAGGACAAAACGGGTCATTCCGCGGTGGGCGAAAAAGGTCATCGGGAAAGCAAGAATTGCCATGATGATCAGGGGGATCATACCGCCGACGCCGGCATTAATCGGCAGGAACAATACGCCCGCGCCGATTGCCGTACCGTACAGTCCCAGCATCCACATGGTATCTGTTTTGCGCCATCCGCTACGGGTTTCACCCGTTACGATAGTGCTGGTTTGAGTGGTTTCCATCTGTATCTCCTGGAGGAAGCGACCAAATATAATGATTAAAATCAATTAAGTAATATGAAATGCGTTTGATTACGGTTTTTTAATGATTTTCTCCGTAACAAGTGGGGCGGAAAGATACATTTATCTGGTAAATGCATCAGTGATCGCGATCCCAATTGCAATAATCCACTTTCGATGTGGGTATTTTTAGTTCAACAGTCTGTTTCTGGTGATCAGCCAGGTATTTGTGGCGCGAAGGCTACCATTTACAGGATATGAGATAAAAGAAGGGAGGCTTAATAACGATGTTTTTACTGTAAAAATGAGATACTGACGATGTTTTTGCGCTTAAATGCCTTTTTATCAGTGATATTTATTGCTTCTTATGGAAACGCAAACGATTGGCTTTGTGAAAAAAGTTACAAAGCATTCTTAAAATAAATGAATCATTGGGAAAGCGGGCCTCAGCCGTTAAAGGAGGTTAAACGTGGTCAGAGGAGGTAAAGGGGGCAAGGGAGTAAAGGGAGTAAAGGGAGTTTAATACGGGAGGAGGGAGAACCGGATTACGGCAGCATGCGCCGTAACCCGAGATGACAGATTAGCTATCAGGAACAGATTTCGTAGCAAGGAATATACGCAGTGCCGCCCGGAAGCTTCATGCGGTGCTGGGCGACGAAGCCCTGCAGCAGGTCATCCATCCGACGCATCATCTGCGGATCGCCGTGTAGCTTGTAAGGGCCGAATTTTTCAATCGCCTGGATACCCACCTCTTTGACGTTGCCGGCCACGATACCGGAGAACGCGCGCCGCAGGTCTGCCGCCAGCATCTCAACCGGCTGATCCGGATAAAGCTTGAGGTTGGCCATGTTTTCGTGCGTCGGGTCGAAGGGCATTTGCAGATCCGGGGTGATACGAATCGACCAGTTAAAACTGTAGGCATCGTCGGTTTCGCGGCGACTCTCTTTCACCAGCGGCATCGCTTTCTTCATCTGGCGCGCCACTTCGCTGGCGTCGTCGATAATGATGCGATAGTGGCGACGTGCCGATTCGCCCAGCGTGTGTACGATGAACTCATCCAGCACGCGGAAATAGTCGGCGCTCTCTTTCGGACCGGTGAGGATCAGCGGCAGGACCTGCGATGTGTTGGCCGGGTGCATTAAAATCCCCAGCAGATAAAGCAGCTCTTCCGCGGTGCCGACGCCGCCCGGGAAGATAATAATGCCGTGGGCGATACGGACAAACGCCTCAAGACGTTTTTCGATATCCGGCATGATCAGCAGCTCGTTAACCAGCGGGTTAGGCGGTTCGGCGGCAATAATTGATGGCTCGGTCATGCCGATAAAGCGGCTGTCTTTGTAACGCTGCTGGGCGTGACCGACCGCGGCGCCTTTCATCGGTGCTTCCATCGCGCCCGGACCGCAGCCGGTGCAGATATTCAGTTCGCGCAGACCCAGCTGGGTCCCGACGCGACGGGCGTACAGATATTCGTTTTCGTTAATCGAGTGGCCGCCCCAGCAGACAATCATATTCGGTGCTTCGCCGACGTGCAGCGCACGGGCGTTACGCAGAATAGAGAACACCAGGTTGGTGATATGCACCGAGCTTTCAAGATCGAGATTCGGGAAGCGAACGGTGTTGTGAATCTGTCCGTAAACGAACAGGATATCGCGCAGTACGGCAAACAGGTTGGCCTGCAGGGAACGGATAATACGCCCGTCAACGAAGGCCTCTTCCGGGGGATTGATCAGTTCCAGCTTCACGCCGCGTTCACGGCGCAGCACGTTGATATCGAAGTTTTCAAAACGAGACAGCAGCTCCTTGCTGTTATCGGTCAGGCTCCCCGAGTTGAGTACAGCAAGCGAGCAGTTACGAAAGAGTTGATAGAGGTCACTGCTGGCGGTGCGTTTAAGCATATCCACTTCCAGCTGTGACAGCATATCCATTGAACCAAGCGGGCTAACATGTGTAATCAAGTGAACTCCTTACAGGACGATTATCGTCTTCCTGTGATTACAATAGCCTTGCTGGTGGCGTTTTCACAACCTTGCGCGCGGGTTAACGCACGCAAATTGTGAAAATGTTGACTATTGACGAGCGAGGCGACCGATGGCCGGAACAAAATCGGTGTTGCTGCGCCACGGGTTGATGTCCAGACCGCCGCGTCGCGTGTAGCGCGCATAAACGGAAAGGGCTTCCGGCTGACAGAAACGCAGAATATCGTTGAAGATGCGCTCTACGCACTGCTCGTGAAATTCGTTGTGGTGACGGAAGGACACCAGGTAGCGCAGCAGCTTTTCGCGATCGATTTTGGCGCCGCGATACTGAATTTGCACCGAACCCCAGTCCGGCTGATGGGTGATCAGGCAGTTGGACTTCAGCAGATGGCTGACCAGCGTCTCCTCGACGACTTTGCCGCTCGCGGCATCCTGCAGATAGTCGGCGCTGAACTGGTAGTTATCGATTTCAATATCCTGATCGTCGATGCAGGCGCCGTGCAGATGTGCGACCGGCTGGCCTTCGAGTTCATCGAGACGATACAATGACACTTGCACTTCCCCCTCCGCGCAGGCGCTGAGATCGCGCATCAGCGTCGCCTCGACCTCCTGCCAGTCGGCGAAGCGGGTCTGATTAAAGCTATTGAGATAGAGCTTAAAGCTCTTCGACTCTACCAGGTTCACGGTGGTGTCATTGAGTTCAACATGGCCCACGGCGACCTGCGGTAGCCCTTTAGCGTTAAGCCAGGAGAGTTCGTACAGCGTCCAGATATCACCGCCGTGAAAAGGCAGATTGTCCGCGTGCAGGCCCAGCGGATCGCGGTTCAGGCTGCGCGGCACGCCCTGAAGCAGCGAGGCATCGTAAGTATCGCGGTAATCAGTTGATTTACCGAGCGTCAGGCCGGCAAGCGCCTGATGATTATCGTAAGAAGACATGTTTCACCATAGTAAAGCGGGTACACTATACGCCAAGTGTATCCTGTCTGACGTGAAGAGAGAAACCGGTGGACTATCAAACCGCAGAAGCGCTGCAAGCCTTCACCCAACGTTATTGCGCTGCCTGGCAGCAGCAGCGCGCCAGCCTGCCGCGTAGCGAAGAGCTTTATGGCGTACCGTCACCCTGCATCAGCGCGACGGATGACGACGCCGTTTACTGGCAGCCGCAGCCCTTTACCGCAGAACAAAATATCAGCGCGGTTGAACGGGCGCTGGATATTGTGATACAACAGCCGATTCATAGTTATTATACCACTCAGTTCGCCGGTGATATGGCCGCGCGCTTTGCCGGTGAGACGATGCTGCTGCTGCAAACCTGGAGTCCGGATGACTTCCGGCGCGTGCAGGAGAATTTAATCGGCCACCTGGTGGTACAAAAACGGCTGAAGCTGTCGCCAACGCTTTTTATCGCCACGCTCGAGAGCGAGCTGGAGGTCATTTCGGTGTGCAACCTGAGCGGCGAAGTGCTCAAAGAGACGCTCGGCACGCGCAAACGGATAATTCTTTCGCCTTCTCTGGCGAGCTTCCTTGACCAGCTTGAGCCGGTGCTGTAATCCATTTTCCCCACCCGTTTGTGAGAGATCTCTTACAAGACCTGTAAGAGATCGTCATCATTTAAGCCAATTTTTCGCGGCTTTATTTCTGGTAAATCAATATAATTCAGTGAGTTATTCTTTGTTTCGCCTTTTTAGCCAGGGATTAACCTTAAGAGATTCTCTTAAGAAGGCTTGTAAGACGAAGCGGAATCAGTGATCCTATGTGTGTCGACAGGGAGTCGCAAAATGAAGTGAACATCAGGATGATGACTCTTCATGCAGGACCCGCCGGGAAGGCGTTGCAAGGACAGGCTTCAGGATGAAGCGCAGGATAACGCAGGAACGCGTAAAGGACACCTCCAGGATGGAGAACGTGAGCCGCTCATGATGAACGGTGGATCAGGAAGATCGGGACAGACTTAAGGATAAGTGATTTCGCATCGGGGTGGTGTGGAAGCAGGATGCACAAGTTTATGGATGAACATGGTCAGGAGACCTCAGGAAAAGTTTTCATGGACGAGCAGGGAGCACCAATGTAGCTGGATTGCTGCGAAACGAACCGGGAGCACTGTTTATACAGTGCTCCCTTTTTTTATGCCTGTTTTTAGCGCATCACCTTTGGCGGTGGCCGTTGGCGAAAGGCGAATTGTCTGGGCGATGCTTCAGGTCAGGCTGGCGCAACCTGTCTGGCCCATGCCGCTCTGACGCATGGCCGTGCACGCATTGTCCTGACTGGACGGGCGACGGCGCCATGATTTTGAGTAGTTTTCGCTGCTGTATTTGCTATCCTGCGTCCGGTTTACAACTCATCGAGGTTTCCCATGACTCTTCACCTTAGCGTGCGCGAGCGTTTGCACGCCCTTGAAGCGCTGCTGCGCGAAACGGACCACTGGCAAGACAATGCGCCGGAAAGCCGCGCTTTTGCCAGCGATCAGCCTTTCTGTATGGACACGCTTGAACCGCTGGAGTGGCTGCAGTGGGTCCTGATTCCTCGTCTGCACCACTTACTCGATAGCGAGCAGCCCTTGCCGCAGAATTTCGCCGTCGCCCCCTATTATGAGATGGCTCTCGATGCCGCCCATCCGCTGCGCGAGCGGGTGCTGGCGGAGCTGCTGCTGCTGGATACGCTGTTTGCCGGTGATGACGCCTGATGCTGGAGATTATCTATCAGGATGAATGGCTGGTGGCGGTGAACAAACCCTCCGGCTGGCTGGTTCATCGCAGCTGGCTGGACCGCGATGAAAAAGTGGTGGTGATGCAAACCGTACGCGACCAGATTGGTCAGCACGTGTTTACCGCCCATCGCCTTGACCGCCCGACATCGGGTGTCCTGCTGATGGGGCTGTCGAGCGAAGCGGGAAGGCGCCTGTCTCAGCAGTTTGAGCAGCATCAGATGCAAAAGCGCTACCACGCGGTGGTGCGCGGCTGGTTGACCGACGAAGCGGTACTGGATTACCCGTTGGTAGAAGAGCTGGATAAGATCGCCGATAAATTTGCACGTGACGATAAAGAGCCCCAGCCGGCGGTCACGCACTATCGCGGAATGGCGACCGTCGAAATGCCGGTGGCGACCGGACGTTATCCGACAACGCGCTATAGCCTGGTTGAGCTGGAGCCTAAAACCGGGCGTAAACACCAGCTGCGTCGCCACCTTTCTCATTTACGTCACCCGATTATCGGCGACAGTAAACATGGCGATCTCCGACAAAACCGCAGCGCCGCAGAGCATTTTTCCGTTGACCGCTTGATGCTTCACGCCAGCCAGCTATCGTTAACGCATCCCTTTACCGGCGAGCCGTTGACGATCCGTGCGGGCCTTGACGACGTCTGGATGCGGGCGCTGTCGCAGTTTGGCTGGCGCGGTCTTCTGCCGCTAAATGAAAGGGTTGAGTTTGCTGACGACAGCGGTCAGGATGAAGAGATTGAGGTCAATTCAGGGAGATAATCATGGCAGATATCGGTATTTTTGTAGGCACGATGTATGGAAACGCGCTGCTGGTGGCCGAAGAGGCTGAAGCCATTCTGAGCGGCCTGGGGCATAAAGCAAAGGTGTTCGAAGACCCGGAAATTCAGGACTGGGAACCGTATAGCGGCAAATATGTGCTGGTAGTCACGTCCACCACCGGTCAGGGCGATCTGCCGGACAGCATCGTTCCGCTGTATGAAGGGATGAAAGACATGTATCAACCGCACCTGCGTTACGGGATTATCGCGCTTGGCGATAGCACCTACGCTAATTTTTGCGGCGGCGGTAAGACGTTCGATGCATTGCTGCAGGAGCAGGGCGCCAGACGTATCGGCGACATGCTTATGATCGATGCCAGCGAAGACCCTGAACCCGAGAGCGTGTCTAACCCATGGGTTGAACAGTGGGCGAGTCTGCTCGAATAAACCCATCCATTAACGGATAAAAGTTGCGCCCTCTCCCTACATAGAGGGCGTCACTTCCTGATGCCAGTGCCAGATAAACGGTCAATAAAATGTTAACCCTTTTACCTGTCCCGGGCATCGGGCATTTGCACGACAAGCGGTTCACGCGGGCGGTTTTTTCCGGGAGTTTCCACCGGGTCAAGTGAAGCATTTCACACTCCTGTCGTTTGTCCTGCGATTTCCGCTGTTCCTTGCGCCCGCTTTTCATTTCCGTGAACTATCCCCCATCCAGTCAGGCATAAGCCATAAATCTATTTCTAAATCTCCGCTAAAGCTGTGTGTATGCACGGTGAGCCGGTCAGGTCCTCTTTTTATACTTTCCCTGCCAGTTAAAAAGGCAGCACGCCAGATATAACGAAAACAATGAAAAACTCAAACGCGTCATTCTGACTACCCTACAGGTTGTGCCATTCAGAATGAACGTAGCTAACGGCTATGATTCAGGAGTGCAACAATGAGTACATTAAGTCAGGCGGCTAGCGGCGCGGAAAAACGCACCAATGCCCGCTACTGGATAGTGGTGATGTTGTTTATCGTCACCTCTTTCAACTACGGTGACCGCGCAACGCTGTCGATAGCCGGTTCGGAAATGGCCAAGGATATTGGCCTGGACGCGGTGGGTATGGGCTACGTTTTTTCCGCGTTCTCATGGGCCTACGTTATCGGTCAGATCCCCGGCGGATGGTTGCTGGACCGCTTCGGTTCAAAACGGGTCTATTTTTGGTCTATCTTCATCTGGTCGATGTTTACCCTCTTGCAGGGCTTCGTCGATATCTTTAGCGGCTTCGGTATTATTATCGCGCTGTTTACCCTGCGATTTCTGGTCGGGCTGGCGGAAGCGCCCTCGTTCCCAGGCAACAGCCGAATCGTCGCGGCCTGGTTCCCGGCGCAGGAAAGAGGAACCGCGGTGGCGATATTCAACTCCGCGCAATACTTTGCCACCGTGATCTTCGCGCCCATCATGGGCTGGTTAACCCATGAAGTGGGCTGGTCGCATGTCTTCTTCTTTATGGGAGGGCTGGGGATTGTCATCAGTTTTGTATGGCTGAAAGTCATCCATGAACCGAACCAGCATCCCGGCGTAAACAAAAAAGAGCTGGAGTATATTGCCGAAGGCGGCGCGCTGATCAACATGGATCAGAAGAAAAATAGCCGAAAAGTCCCGCTTAGCGAAAAATGGGGGCAGATCAAACAGCTGATTGGCTCCCGGATGATGGTCGGGATCTATATCGGTCAGTACTGCATCAACGCGTTGACCTACTTCTTTATCACCTGGTTCCCGGTCTACCTGGTGCAGGCGCGCGGCATGTCGATTCTGAAGGCCGGATTTGTCGCCTCGGTGCCGGCAATCTGCGGTTTTGCTGGCGGTGTGCTGGGCGGAATTATCTCCGACTGGTTAATGCGTCGCACCGGCTCGCTCAATATTGCCCGTAAAACCCCGATTGTGGCAGGCATGCTGATGTCGATGGTTATGGTGTTCTGTAACTACGTTAACGTGGAGTGGATGATTATCGGCTTTATGGCGCTGGCCTTCTTCGGCAAAGGGATTGGCGCCCTCGGCTGGGCAGTGATGGCCGATACCGCGCCGAAAGAGATCAGCGGTCTGTCGGGCGGCTTGTTCAATATGTTCGGCAATATCTCCGGCATCGTGACGCCAATTGCGATTGGTTACATCGTCGGAACGACGGGCTCATTCAACGGCGCGCTGATTTACGTCGGGGTGCATGCGCTGGTGGCGGTACTGAGCTATCTGGTGCTGGTGGGCGATATCAAACGCATTGAGCTTAAACCGGTCGCGGAGCGCTAATGATGAACACTCAATCCAGTCCGACGATTGTCGATATGAAAGTCATTCCGGTGGCCGGTCACGACAGCATGCTGCTGAACATCGGCGGGGCGCATAGTGCCTGGTTTACCCGTAATATCGTGGTACTGACCGACAATGCGGGGAATACCGGCGTCGGCGAGGCGCCCGGCGGTGACGTTATTTATCAGACGCTGGTGGACGCTATTCCGCTGGTGCTGGGAAAAGAGGTCGCCCGTCTGAATAACGTGGTTCAGCAGGTACATAAAGGCAACCAGGCGGCGGATTTTGACACCTTTGGCAAGGGGGCCTGGACCTTTGAGCTGCGGGTCAACGCGGTCGCGGCGCTGGAGGCCGCGCTGCTGGATCTGCTAGGTAAAGCGCTTAATGTCCCGGTTTGCGAACTGCTGGGACCAGGTAAACAGCGTGATGCGGTCACCGTGCTGGGCTATCTCTTTTATATCGGCGATCGAAATAAAACGGATCTCCCTTATCTGGACGCTACCCCTGGGCATCATGAGTGGTACCACCTGCGCCATCAGGAAGCGATGAACAGCGCTGCGCTGGTGCGACTTGCCGAGGCCGCGCAAGATCGCTACGGCTTTAAAGATTTCAAACTTAAGGGCGGTGTTTTGCCCGGCGAGCAGGAAATAGAGAGCGCACGCGCGCTGAAAAAACGCTTCCCGGATGCGCGTATTACGGTCGACCCGAACGGCGCCTGGCTGCTGGATGAGGCGATTGAACTGTGCAAGGGCCTGCAGGATGTGTTGACCTATGCGGAAGATCCGTGCGGCGCCGAGCAGGGCTTCTCCGGGCGGGAGGTGATGGCGGAATTTCGTCGTGCCACCGGGCTACCGGTCGCCACCAATATGATTGCCACCAACTGGCGGGAAATGGGGCACGCGGTGATGCTCAACGCGGTAGACATTCCCTTAGCCGATCCGCACTTCTGGACGCTCTCCGGCGCGGTGCGAGTCGCCCAGCTGTGTGATGACTGGGGGTTGACATGGGGTTGTCACTCGAACAACCACTTTGACATTTCACTGGCGATGTTTACTCACGTAGGCGCCGCCGCGCCGGGCAACCCGACGGCAATTGATACTCACTGGATCTGGCAGGAAGGCGACTGTCGTCTGACCAAAAATCCGCTGCAGATTGAGAACGGCAAGATTGCCGTACCGGATGCGCCAGGCCTTGGTATCGAGCTGGACTGGGCGCAGGTGCAAAAAGCCCATCAAGCCTATCAGGCGCTGCCGGGAGGCGCGCGTAATGACGCGGTGCCGATGCAGTATCTGATCCCCGGCTGGAAATTTGACCGCAAGCGTCCCGTGTTCGGCCGCACCGCTGTCGCCAATCAATAACAAAAGGATTTCATCATGACCACGCAGTTTTCTACCCCCGTCGTCACCGCGATGCAGGTTATTCCGGTTGCCGGCCACGACAGTATGCTGATGAATCTTAGCGGAGCCCATGCCCCGTATTTCACCCGCAATATTGTGATTATCAAAGATAACTCAGGCCATACCGGCGTAGGGGAAATCCCCGGCGGAGAGAAAATCCGCCAGACGCTGGAAGAGGCCGCTGAGCTGGTCGTCGGGAAAGCGCTCGGCGAGTATAAAAACGTCCTCGGGGCGGTACGCGGCCGCTTTGCCGACCGCGACGCCGGCGGCCGCGGGTTGCAAACTTTTGATCTGCGTACCACCATTCACGTTGTCACCGGGATTGAGGCCGCGCTGCTGGATCTGCTGGGGCAGCATCTGGGCGTCAACGTCGCCTCTCTGCTGGGCGATGGCCAACAGCGTAGCGAAGTCGAAATGCTGGGCTACCTGTTCTTCGTCGGTAACCGTCATGCCACGCCGCTGGCCTATCAAAGTCAGAGCGATGAGAAGTGCGACTGGTACCGGCTTCGTCATGAAGAGGCTATGACGCCGGACGCCGTCGTGCGTCTGGCGGAGGCGGCCTACGAAAAATATGGCTTCAACGATTTCAAACTCAAAGGCGGCGTGCTGGCGGGTGAAGAAGAGGCGGAGTCGATTGTGGCGCTGGCTAAACGTTTCCCGCAGGCGCGCGTGACGCTCGATCCCAACGGCGCCTGGCGCCTGGATGAAGCCATCAAAATTGGCAAACAGCTGAAAGGCGTGCTGGCCTATGCGGAAGATCCCTGCGGCGCTGAACAGGGCTTCTCGGGCCGCGAAGTGATGGCGGAGTTCCGTCGTGCCACCGGCCTGCCGACGGCCACCAATATGATTGCCACCGACTGGCGTCAGATGGGACATACGTTGTCTCTGCAATCGGTGGACATTCCGCTGGCGGATCCGCACTTCTGGACCATGCAGGGATCGGTTCGCGTGGCGCAGATGTGCCATGAATTTGGTTTGACCTGGGGCTCGCACTCCAACAACCATTTCGATATCTCGCTGGCGATGTTCACCCACGTTGCGGCGGCGGCGCCAGGCAACATTACCGCCATCGATACCCACTGGATCTGGCAGGAAGGGAATCAACGATTGACCCGACAACCTTTTGAGATCAAAGGTGGTATGGTGCAGGTGCCCACCGCTCCGGGCCTCGGCGTTGAGCTGGATATGGACCGCGTGATGCAGGCGAATGAGCTATATAAAAAGCACGGGCTGGGCGCGCGTGACGATGCGATGGCAATGCAGTATCTGATCCCGAACTGGACGTTTGATAATAAGCGTCCGTGTATGGTGCGCTAAGGAAAATCCGGTTCCTGCGGGAACCGGAATGGTTTTGCTACCGGGTGTTTGTTCATATTAAGGACAGCGGATGAAAATAGTGATTGCACCGGATTCATACAAGGAGAGCCTGAGTGCCCTGGATGTTGCGACGGCGATAGAAGCGGGCTTTCAGGAGATTTATCCTGATGCGGAGTATGTCAAGTTGCCTGTTGCCGATGGCGGCGAAGGGACCGTCGAAGCGATGGTTGCCGCCACTCAGGGGCGTCTGGTGCAGGTTACGGTTACCGGTCCGTTGAATAAACCGGTAGACGCTTTTTACGGCCTTTCCGGCGATGAGCGCTGTGCTTTTATTGAAATGGCGGCGGCCAGCGGACTGGAAAGCGTCCCGCCGGCGTGCCGTAACCCATTGTTAACGACCACCTGGGGAACCGGGGAGCTGATTCGCCACGCGCTGGATGCCGGCGTACAGCAGATTATTATCGGTATCGGCGGTAGCGCGACGAATGACGGCGGCGCCGGAATGGTGCAGGCGCTGGGCGGAAAGTTACTGACGGCGGATAATCAGCAGATTGCCTCCGGCGGCGGAGCGCTGGAACAGCTGGCGCGAATTGATCTGAGCGAACTGGATAGCCGTCTGGCCGATTGCCGCATCGATGTGGCCTGCGATGTGACCAATCCGCTAACGGGTCCGGAAGGCGCTACGGCGGTATTTGGGCCGCAAAAAGGGGCGACGGCAGAGATGATTGTCCGTCTCGACCGCGCGCTGGCGCACTATGCGCGCATCATTCAACGCGATTTAGCCGTCGACGTACTTCATCTTGAGGGCGGTGGCGCGGCAGGCGGTATGGGCGCCGCCCTGTATGCTTTCTGTGGCGCGCGGCTACGTCCGGGGATTGAGATTGTGACCGATGCGCTGCACCTGGCGGAGCTGGTGGCGGACGCAGACCTGGTGATTACCGGTGAAGGGCGCATTGACAGCCAGACGATCCATGGCAAGGTGCCGGTGGGGGTAGCAAAGGTTGCGCAGCGCTATAACGTACCGGTTATTGCTATTGCCGGCAGCCTGACCGCGGACGTGGGGATTGTTCACCGGCACGGGCTGGATGCGGTATTCAGCGTGATTTATTCGGTCTGTACGCTGGAGGAGGCGCTGGAGAACGCGGCAGATAACGTGCGCATGACGGCGAGGAATGTTGCCGCGGTGCTGAACATGGGACGCAAGCGGTAAGACGGTTTTCCCGGTCGCGTGATGCCTGCCGGGGCGATGCCGTTTACATGGCCGCCCGGACAGGCACCGCGCTATCCGGAGAAGGGGATTTATATGCCCAGCATTTTGCACGCTTCCCGCGTGACATTATCCATTTCATCCAGCAATTCCAGCAGCTCCGGCTCCAGATCTTCGGCGGCGGTTCCGGCGCGCAGCTGGCTTTCAAGGGTCTGACACAGCTTTTTCAGCCGCGGCACCCCGCTATAGCTGCAGCTTCCGTGAAGCTTATGAATCAAATCCAGCAGCCCCTCCGGCTCTTCGCCAACCAGCTGCTCTTCCACTTTATTACGCACTTCTGGCATAAAGGCGATCAGCATTTGCAGCATCTCCCGCGCCAGGTCCGGTTTCATGGCGGCCTGGCGTAGCGCCAGCTGCCAGTTGAGCGTCACGTTGTAGTCGATGGGCGGTTCGACAGGCTCCGCTGCCTGCAGCGGCGCGGTATGCCTTCCCGGCTGATAGCGCAGCAGCAGGTTGTGCAGCTTATCCTCTTCGATGGGCTTCGCCAGATAGTCGTTCATCCCGGCCTTCATCAGCTTCTCTTTTTGCCCGTCAAACGCGTGGGCGGTGACGGCGATCACCGGCGTTTGTTGCTGATGAGGAAGGTGGCGAATCAGCTCGCAGGCGCGAATGCCGTCCATATCCGGCATCTGGATATCCATCAGAATCAGATCCAGCTGCATCTCCTTGGCCTGCTCTACGGCGCGCTGGCCGCTATCACACAGCGTGACGTGCTGGACCAGATCGTCCAGCAGCACGCCGATAAGCTTCAGGTTCGCCGGATTATCGTCCACCGCCATCACCGTCATTGGCAGCTTGCTACTGTCAGAATGGGGCAGGACGATCGGGGTCCTGGCCCGGCAGGAGGCGGTGAGCGCCGGGATTAACCGCGTGGCGGTCAGCGGTTTGAGCAGGCAGGCGGCAACGCCGTCTTGCTTCAGGGTTTCGGCATTAATCTGTGCATGGCAGGGGAGCGCCAGCAGTAAGTGGTCGGCCATGGCGCAGGCTTTCGCCAGGTTATCCTTTTGCTGGCTCAGGTCACGCATCGATACCGGAAGACCGGCCAGCAGGATATCGTAGTGGGCTTCCGGCAGCGCGGAGAATGTCGGGCTGTACACCACCTCCAGCGGCAGGGTCGTCAGCACCTCCATGGTGCACTGCGCCGCCGCCGCATTGGCCTCGATGTAGGCCAGCGTTTTACCCGCCAGACAGTGGGTTAACGGGCTCTCCTGAACCGCGTTGGGATTGAGGTCGAGGTTGATATGGAACCAGAACGTGGAGCCGCGATTCGGCTGACTGTGGAATGAGATATCGCCGCCCATCTCTTTGACCAGCCGCTGGGTTATCACCAGCCCGAGCCCGGTGCCACCGTGGCGGCGGGAAATACTGGCATCGGCCTGGCGGAACGCCTGGAACAGACGGGACTGATCGCGCTCCGGGATCCCGATCCCGGTATCGTGGATTTGAATTTCGATTTGTACGCTGGTGTTGCTCAGCGCTCGCTGCTCGACCAGCACATCAATATTGCCATGTTCGGTAAACTTGATGGCATTGCCCACCAGATTGGTGATGATCTGCTGCAGGCGCAGAGGATCGCCGATAATATTGTCCGGAACATCATTTTTGATGTTCAGCGTCAGCTCCAGCCCCTTATCGTGGGCGGAGTGCGCCAGCAGAGTCACGACCTCATCCAGCGCATTACGCAGCAGGAACGGGATGCTCTCGAGAATCAGTTTACCCGCTTCCAGCTTCGAGAAGTCCAGCACGTCGTTAATGATAGCGAGCAGGTTGTTCGCCGAGCGCTCGATAGTGGTGAGGTGGTCGCGTTGAGTGGTATTTAAATCGGTCTTCAGGGTCAGACGGGTAAAGCCAATGACGCCATTGAGCGGCGTTCGTAGCTCGTGAGACATATTGGCGAGGAATTCTGATTTGATGCGGGCCGCTTCCTGGGCGCGCTTCTTCGCCAGATCCAGCTCAACGTTCTGAATCTCCATCTGCTCGAGGGTTTCGCGCAGATCGGAGGTCGCCTGATCGATATTGTGCTGCATCTCTTCGTGGTAGGCCGCCAGCGACATGGCCATGGAGTTGATGCCGTTTTTCAGCATATCCAGTTCGCCGAGCATAAACCCTTCGACGCGACTGTCGAGCTGGCCGCGACGAATACGATCGACGGTATTCACCATATTGCGGATCGGCCCGGTGACGTCGCGCATCAGGCGCCAGCCGAAGATCAGCGCGATGCCGATACAGAACAGCATCATAACGCTGGAGATGAAAATCTCTTTGTACTGCTGCAGTCGCACCGATTTGAGATCCAGTTCGAGGGCGACATAGCCCAGCATGTTGCCGGGCATTTTGGCATCGGTCATCGGCGATTCATCGGGTGAATAGCTTTCCGAGACGATAGGCGTACGCAAAATCATGACGTCGCCCTTGCGCACCGCGCTCAGCTGGCGAGGAAATTTTTCCCCATTTTCCAGACGTAGCTCGCTGGGATTGAGCTGAAAATTGGAGGTGACGAACAGCTTGTTTTGCGAATCGTAAATGGAAATAGCGCGTACGATATCGGAATGACGGCGATGCAGCACGCTAATCAGCTGGCCGATAGACTCGCGGTTTTGCAGATTCATGCCATATTCACTGGAGACTGCCAGGGGTTCAATAATACTGGCCCCGGCGTCCTCCAGCTGACGCTGCAGGTCGTGATAGCGATGCGCGACGAAGAAAATACTGAGCAACAAACCGATCAGTACGGTTGGCGCCAGGATAAGAATCATCATGCGAGCACGTAGGCTGTAGTTGGTCATGCGGTTCCGTTATGGGAGAATATACTCTTCATCCATCAAGTGCCTTTGCGTTGGCGGTTTCGGCGACGGGCCGATCTTCGCCGCCGGGAACGCTTACCGGCTGCCCTGACGCACCTTGAATGGACTCGTGTATAGAGTCAGTTTATTTGATTGAGACAAATCTCTACGATGGCGCAATTCTACTCTGCAAAACGGCGTGTGACGACGCGCCAGATCATAACCGTAACAGTCAATGACCTCGACCCCTTTGGTCAGGGCGTTGCTCGTCACCATGGTAAAGCGCTATTTGTTAATGGCTTATTGCCCCAGGAACAGGCTGAAGTTGTCGTGGTTGAAGACAAAAAACAGTACTCCCGGGCGCAGGTAAAACGCCGTCTTAATGACAGCCCGCAGCGCCAGACGCCGCGCTGCCCGCATTTCGGTACCTGCGGCGGCTGCCAGCAACAGCATGCCAGCGTTGAGCTCCAGCAGCAAAGTAAACGCGCAGCGCTTGCCCGGCTGATGAAGCGGGATGTCGACGACATTATAGCCGCTTCGCCGTGGGGATATCGCCGGCGCGCACGTCTGAGCTTGAATTATCAGCCAAAGACCCAACAATTACAGATGGGCTTTCGCCAGGCTGGCTCCAGCGACATTATCAATGTGGTGCAGTGCCCCATTTTGGTGCCCGATCTTGAGGCATTGCTGCCAGCGGTGCGCGAGTGTTTGTCCGGCCTGAAATCAACGCGTCAGCTCGGGCATGTCGAGCTGGTGCTGGCGGACAATGGCCCGCTGATGGTCCTGCGCCACACGGCAGCATTACCGGCCGGCGATAAAGAAAAACTGGAACGATTTTCGCAATCTCACGGTCTCGCTCTGTACCTGGCGCCGCAAAGCGAGATACTGGAACATATTAGTGGGGAAGCCCCATGGTATACCTCAGACGGGCTACGCTTAATGTTTAGTCCGCGCGACTTTATCCAGGTGAACGATGGCGTCAATCAGCTGATGGTGCAAACGGCGCTGGCGTGGCTGGATATTCAGCCTCAGGATCGGGTGCTCGATCTGTTCTGCGGGATGGGGAATTTTACCCTGCCGCTGGCTACGCGTGCGGCCAATGTCGTGGGCGTTGAAGGCGTCCCGGCGCTGGTTGCGAAAGGGCGGGAAAACGCCGCGCTCAATCAGCTGCACAACGTGACATTCTTTCATGAAAATCTGGAAGAAGATGTGACCCGCCAGGTCTGGGCGCAGCATGGTTTTGATAAAATATTACTCGACCCGGCGCGAGCCGGAGCGCCGGGCGTGATGTCACACATTATAAAACTTGCCCCGCGTCGCGTCGTCTATGTCTCCTGTAATCCGGCGACCCTGGCGCGCGATAGCGACCTGCTGCTGCAGGCGGGGTATCAGATTCAACGCCTGGCAATGCTGGACATGTTCCCGCATACCGGACATCTGGAATCAATGGTGTTGTTTGAGCACAGAGATACATAGAATCGTTCGGATCAGGCCGAGGCAGCCAACCCCCCCGGCGTACTGAAGGATGAAGTGTCAACGTTGAGGCTTGCCGACTTCGGCAGGCCAGGTCCCTTAAGGAGAGGACAATGGTTGCGGTAAGAAGTGCACATTTAAATAAAGCTGGTGAATTTGACCCGAAGAAATGGATCGCGAGTCTGGGAATTTCCAGCCAGCAGTCGTGTGAACGCTTAGCCGAAACCTGGGACTATTGTCGCGAGAAAACGCAGGGACATCCTCGAGCGGATCTGCTGTTATGGCGCGGTGTCGAGATGGTGGAAATCCTTTCTACACTGAGCATGGATATCGATACGCTGCGGGCCGCGATGCTGTTTCCGCTGGCGGATGGCAATGTCGTCACCGAAGAGGTGATGCAGGAGAGCGTCGGTAAGTCCGTCGTGACATTGATTCACGGCGTGCGCGATATGGCGGCGATTCGCCAGCTTAAAGCCACCCATACCGATTCGGTCTCATCCGAGCAGGTCGATAATATTCGCCGCATGCTGCTCGCGATGGTCGACGACTTCCGCTGCGTGGTCATCAAGCTGGCCGAACGTATCGCCCACCTGCGGGAAGTCAAAGATGAGCCCGAAGACGAACGCGTGCTGGCGGCAAAAGAGTGCACCAATATCTACGCCCCGCTGGCCAACCGTTTAGGCATTGGTCAACTGAAATGGGAGCTGGAAGATTATTGCTTCCGCTACCTGCATCCCGACGAATATAAGCGGATTGCTAAACTGCTGCACGAGCGTCGCATCGATCGTGAACACTACATTGAAGAGTTCGTCGGTCATCTGCGTTCAGAAATGAAAACCGAAGGCGTGAAGGCTGAAGTCTACGGCCGGCCGAAGCATATCTATAGTATCTGGCGCAAAATGCAGAAAAAACACCTCACCTTTGATGAGCTGTTTGATGTGCGCGCGGTACGTATTGTCGCGGAGCGCCTGCAGGACTGCTATGCCGCACTGGGGATAGTACACACTCACTATCGCCATCTGCCGGATGAGTTCGATGATTACGTTGCCAATCCCAAACCAAATGGCTATCAGTCGATTCATACCGTGGTGCTGGGGCCGGGCGGTAAAACGGTGGAGATCCAGATTCGTACCCGGCAGATGCATGAAGATGCGGAGCTGGGCGTCGCCGCGCACTGGAAGTACAAAGAAGGTGCCGGCGCGGCGGCAGGCGGCGGACGTGGCTATGAAGATCGTATTGCCTGGCTGCGTAAGCTGATCGCCTGGCAGGAAGAGATGGCCGACTCCGGCGAAATGCTCGATGAGGTGCGCAGCCAGGTCTTTGACGATCGGGTGTACGTCTTTACGCCAAAAGGCGACGTGGTCGATTTACCTGCCGGCTCCACGCCGCTCGACTTTGCCTACCATATCCATAGCGACGTCGGCCACCGCTGCATCGGCGCCAAAATCAGCGGGCGCATTGTCCCCTTTACCTATCAGCTGCAAATGGGCGATCAGATTGAAATCATTACCCAGAAACAGCCAAACCCAAGCCGCGACTGGCTGAACCCAAACCTCGGCTATGTCACGACCAGCCGCGGACGTTCCAAAATCCACGCCTGGTTCCGCAAGCAGGATCGCGACAAGAATATTCTCGCCGGGCGGCAGATTCTTGATGATGAGCTTGAGCACCTGGGGATTAGCCTCAAGGAGGCAGAGAAGCATCTGCTGCCGCGCTACAACTTCAATGAGCTGGATGAGCTGCTGGCGGCCATTGGCGGCGGAGATATCCGCCTTAACCAGATGGTCAACTTCCTGCAGGCGCAGTTTAATAAGCCGAGCGCCGAAGAGCAGGATGCGGCGGCGCTGAAACAACTGCAGCAGAAAACCTGGGCGCCGCAGAATCGCAGCAAAGACAATGGTCGCGTCGTGGTGGAGGGCGTGGGCAACCTGATGCACCACATCGCCCGCTGCTGTCAGCCGATTCCAGGCGACGAGATTGTCGGTTTCATCACCCAGGGGCGGGGGATTTCCGTTCACCGGGCGGACTGCGATCAGCTGGCTGAGCTGCAATCGCACGCCCCGGAGCGTATCGTTGACGCGGTCTGGGGAGAAAGCTACTCCGCAGGCTACTCGCTGGTCGTCCGCGTGGTGGCAAACGATCGTAGCGGCCTGCTGCGCGATATCACCACCATTCTTGCCAACGAAAAAGTGAACGTGCTTGGCGTGGCCAGTCGCAGTGACACCAAACAGCAGCTGGCTACCATCGATATGAATATTGAAATCTACAACCTGCAGGTCCTCGGCCGCGTGCTCGGGAAACTGAATCAGGTTCCGGATGTGATTGATGCCCGCCGCCTGCACGGTGGCTAACCGCTTTTCCTCCCATGCTGACCCGCTCTCCGACGGAGAGCGGGTTTTGCGCGTCTTTTATCCGCGAACCTCGCTGATTTTTCCCCGTGTTTTATCCGGGGAAGGTAAATAAAACCAATATGTTGCAAGGAAACACTATGACCCAAATCGATCGCCTGCTTGGCATTATGAAACGCCTGCGTGATCCGGAAAACGGCTGTCCGTGGGACAAAGAGCAGACCTTCGCCACCATCGCCCCGTATACCCTTGAAGAGACGTACGAAGTGCTGGATGCCATCGCCCGTGAAGATTTCGACGATCTGCGTGGCGAGCTGGGGGACCTGCTGTTTCAGGTGGTGTTCTACGCCCAGATGGCACAGGAGGAGGGCCGCTTTGCATTTGACGACATCTGTGCCGCCATCAGCGACAAACTGGAGCGCCGTCATCCGCATATCTTCGGCGATGCGACTGCCGGCAACAGCGCCGAAGTGCTGGCACGCTGGGAGCAAATCAAAAGCGCTGAGCGTGCGCAAAAGGCGCAGCATTCCGCGCTGGACGATATTCCGCACAGCCTGCCGGCGCTGATGCGCGCGCATAAAATTCAGCGTCGCTGTTCGGCGGTAGGCTTTGACTGGACGTCGCTCGGCCCGGTGCTGGATAAAGTGCATGAAGAGATCGATGAGGTCATGCACGAGGCGCAGCAGGCGGTCGTAGATGAAGCTAAACTGGAGGAGGAAATGGGCGATCTGCTGTTCGCAACGGTCAATTTATCCCGCCATTTAGGGGTAAAAGCTGAAGTCGCCTTGCAGAAAGCGAACCTGAAATTCGAACGTCGTTTCCGGGAAGTTGAACGAATTGTCGCCGCTCGCGGGCTGGAAATGACCGGCGTAGACCTCGATATCATGGAAGAAGTGTGGCAAGAGGTAAAACGCCAGGAAACTGATCTCTAACGAAATTTTGCGATCAAGCGCTATTTGTGTGATTTTTTAAATGACAAGCGCTTGATTTGCGTCAAAAACATTTACCCAAAAGGGGCTATTTTCTCACTCCTTATGTTTGTCATGACCTGGAAAGGAGACGGAGAATGAAAGTTTGTGGCGCTCGTCGTGTTCGGGTATACTACTTTCCCGTCCTGGTTATTCCATCGTTTCACCCTAACTTCTCAGGTTCAGCATGACAACGAACTATATTTTTGTGACCGGCGGGGTCGTATCCTCTCTGGGTAAAGGCATTGCCGCAGCCTCCCTGGCCGCTATTCTCGAAGCCCGTGGGCTTAACGTAACCATGATGAAACTGGATCCGTACATCAACGTCGATCCGGGCACCATGAGCCCAATCCAACACGGGGAAGTGTTCGTTACTGAAGACGGCGCTGAAACCGATCTGGACCTGGGTCACTACGAGCGCTTCATCCGTACCAAAATGAGCCGCCGCAACAACTTCACCACGGGTCGTATTTACTCCGACGTTCTGCGTAAAGAGCGCCGCGGTGACTATCTGGGCGCAACCGTACAGGTTATCCCGCACATCACTAACGCGATTAAAGAGCGCGTGCTTGCCGGTGGTGAAGGTCACGATGTGGTGCTGGTTGAAATCGGCGGTACCGTCGGTGATATCGAATCCCTGCCGTTCCTCGAAGCTATCCGTCAGATGGCGGTAGAAATCGGTCGCGAGCATGCTCTGTTTATGCATTTGACCCTGGTGCCGTATATGGCGGCAGCCGGCGAAGTCAAAACCAAACCGACCCAGCACTCCGTAAAAGAGCTGCTTTCCATCGGTATTCAGCCAGATATCCTGATCTGCCGCTCCGATCGCGCGGTACCGGCCAACGAACGTGCAAAAATTGCATTGTTCTGCAACGTTCCGGAAAAGGCTGTTATTTCTCTGAAAGATGTCGATTCCATTTATAAAATTCCAGGCCTGTTGAAATCTCAGGGGCTGGACGATTATATTTGTAAACGATTCAGCTTAAACTGTCCGGAAGCGAACCTGGCCGAATGGGAGCAGGTGATTTACGAAGAAGCTAACCCGGCAGGTGAAGTCACGATCGGTATGGTCGGCAAGTACATTGAACTGCCGGACGCGTACAAGTCCGTGATTGAAGCGCTGAAACACGGTGGTCTGAAAAACCGCGTGACCGTGAACATCAAGCTGATTGATTCGCAGGATGTGGAAACGCGCGGCGTCGAAATTCTGAAGAATCTGGATGCTATCCTGATCCCTGGCGGCTTCGGCTACCGCGGTGTTGAAGGGAAGATCGCCACTGCGCGCTATGCGCGTGAAAATAACATTCCATATCTGGGTATTTGTCTGGGTATGCAGGTTGCGCTGATTGAGTTCGCGCGCAACGTAGCGGGGATGGAAAACGCCAACTCCACAGAATTTGTGCCAGACTGTAAGTACCCGGTAGTGGCACTCATTACTGAATGGCGTGATGAAGAAGGCAACGTTGAAGTGCGCTCTGAGAAGAGCGACCTCGGCGGCACCATGCGCCTGGGCGCGCAGCAGTGCCAGCTGGACGACGCGAGCCTGGTTCGCCAGCTGTACGGCGAGCCGACCATCACTGAACGACATCGTCACCGCTATGAAGTCAACAACATGTTGTTGAAACCGATTGAAAATGCGGGCCTGCGTGTTGCGGGCCGTTCCGGGGATGATCAGTTGGTCGAGATCATCGAAGTGCCGAATCACCCGTGGTTCGTTGCTTGTCAGTTCCATCCGGAGTTTACTTCGACGCCGCGTGATGGCCATCCGCTGTTTGCAGGTTTTGTGAAAGCGGCAAGCGAGTATCAAAAGCGTCAGGCGAAGTAAAAGAGTTAGAACGGCAATGCACCCATTCGGGTGCATTGTTTGTCTGGAGTTTTAGTTTAACTTGTACTGAGGAAAACCTAATGTCCAAAATCGTTAAAGTCATCGGTCGTGAAATCATCGACTCCCGTGGTAACCCGACTGTTGAAGCCGAAGTACACCTGGAAGGTGGTTTCGTTGGTATGGCAGCAGCTCCGTCAGGTGCTTCTACTGGTTCCCGCGAAGCGCTGGAACTGCGCGATGGCGACAAATCCCGTTTCATGGGTAAAGGCGTACTGAAAGCTGTTGGCGCTGTCAACGGCCCGATCGCTCAGGCTCTCCTTGGCAAAGACGCCAAAGATCAGGCTGGCATCGATAAAATCATGATCGACCTGGACGGTACTGAAAACAAATCTAACTTCGGTGCGAACGCAATTCTGGCTGTGTCTCTGGCTAACGCCAAAGCAGCCGCTGCCTCTAAAGGCCAGCCGCTGTACGAACACATCGCTGAGCTGAACGGCACTCCGGGCAAATACTCCATGCCGGTTCCGATGATGAACATCATCAACGGTGGTGAGCACGCTGATAACAACGTCGACATCCAGGAATTCATGATTCAGCCGGTTGGCGCTAAATCCCTGAAAGAAGCCGTACGTATGGGTTCTGAAGTGTTCCACAACCTGGCTAAAGTTCTGAAAGCTAAAGGTATGAACACTGCAGTTGGTGACGAAGGTGGCTACGCGCCGAACCTGGGCTCCAACGCAGAAGCGCTGGCTGTTATCGCTGAAGCGGTTAAAGCTGCAGGTTACGAGCTGGGCAAAGACATCACTCTGGCGATGGACTGCGCAGCGTCTGAATTCTACAAAGACGGTAAATACGTTCTGGCCGGCGAAGGCAACAAAGCGTTCACCTCTGAAGAGTTCACTCACTTCCTGGAAGAGCTGACCAAACAGTACCCGATCGTCTCTATCGAAGACGGTCTGGACGAATCTGACTGGGATGGCTTCGCATACCAGACTAAAGTCCTGGGCGACAAAATCCAGCTGGTTGGTGACGATCTGTTCGTAACCAACACCAAGATCCTGAAAGAAGGTATCGAGAAAGGCATCGTTAACTCCATCCTGATCAAATTCAACCAGATCGGTTCTCTGACCGAAACTCTGGCTGCGATCAAAATGGCGAAAGACGCTGGCTACACTGCCGTTATCTCTCACCGTTCTGGCGAAACTGAAGACGCTACCATTGCTGACCTGGCTGTGGGTACCGCTGCAGGCCAGATCAAAACTGGTTCTATGAGCCGTTCTGACCGCGTTGCTAAATACAACCAGCTGATTCGTATCGAAGAAGCGCTGGGCGAAAAAGCACCGTACAACGGTCGTAAAGAGATCAAAGGTCAGTAAGACTGACTTTCGCTCTTAATCTAAAAAACCCGCCCTGGCGGGTTTTTTTATATCTGAAGCTAACCGATTTACAGCAGCAGCGGCAGCGTTGCGCTGGCCGTTTGCTGGTTGACGTCGCTGTAGTGCTCATCAAGTGCAATCAGCGAAGTCGTCAGCAGTTCCACCAGCAGCATTACGCCGACTTTAGCATTGAGTGCGCCTGCGCTCAGCGGCCCTTCGGGCTTTGCCGCCACCAGCTGAATATCGCTCAGCGAAGCCAGCGGGCTACGCGGGGTGTTACTGAGCGACAGCACCTGCACGCCGCGCTTGCGGGCAAGCTTCACCACGTGCAGCAGATCCCGTGTGGAGCCGGAGCTGGAAATCGCCACCACCAGCGTGTTTTTTGAAAGCGTGGTGGCATTCATTGCCGCGCGATGCATGTCGCTGAAAAGCTGCGCGGGCTTGCCGAGGCGCAGCAGCTTGTAATGCAGATACTCGCCAAGAATGGCGCTGGCCGCCACGCCGTATATTTGCACCGCATCTGCCTGATGCAGCGCCTGAGCCGCCTGTTCGAGCAATGCCCTGTCGAGCAGCTTTGCGGTGTCCTGTAAGGCCTGAACGGATTCATTGACCACGTTATCAATTTCATCGCCGCTGCGCTGAGTTGGTTGACCCTGCTGAATATCCAGCGCCAGCGCCATCTTAAATTCGTTGTAGCCCTTGCAGCCCAGCGTGCGGCACAGGCGGGTCACGCTGGCTTCGCTGGTCTCACTCTCTCGCGCCAGTTCGGTGATCGTCAGGTAAAGCACCTTTGCCGGATCGCCCAGCACAAACTCCCCCAGCTTTTGCTGTGTCGGGCTGTAGCCGGACACGCCCTGACGCAGCCTTAACAGCAGATTTTCATTTTCAGACATGCAGGATCCTTAATGCGTTTCTCTGTGGCTAGTGTGGCGGAAAGCAGGGGATCGATGCCAGTCATTTTAAAAAAGTATGATCGTCCTCCTGGTTTGTGATGATAATTTTCACATATAAATTAAATTGTGGTAAAAATTTTCATCACTACAACAGGGGAATGAAAAAATGAATCAAATGTTCAGCGGTGCCTCCTCCGGAGCATGGTTTGAAAAGGCACAGCGCTTCGGGAAATCGTTCATGCTGCCGATCGCTGTGCTGCCTGCCGCAGGCTTACTGTTGGGAATTGGCGGCGCGCTCTCTAACCCGAACACCTTAACGGCGTATCCGTTCCTGGATGTTGCCTGGCTACAGGCAATCTTCACGATCATGAGCAGCGCAGGCTCTATTGTGTTTGCCAATCTCTCGGTGCTGTTTGCCGTCGGGGTTGCCGTTGGTTTGGCGAAAACCGACAAAGGGACCGCCGGGCTCGCGGCGCTGCTGGCGTTTCTGGTGATGAACGCCACAATTAACGCATTGCTTATCCTCAACGGCACGCTGGCGCATGAGAACCCGGGCGCGGTGGGACAGGGGATGACGCTGGGCATTCAGACGCTGGAAACGGGCGTTTTTGGCGGCGTGGTGATTGGCCTGGTGACCTGCGCCCTGCATCATCGCTTTAATAAAATTGCGCTGCCTCAGTTCCTGGGATTCTTTGGCGGCTCGCGCTTTGTCCCGATTATCAGCTCGCTGGCCGCGATTCTGGTCGGGGCCCTTATGACCGTAGTGTGGCCCCATTTCCAGAAGCTGATTTTCGGCCTGGGCGGACTGGTCGATGCGACGGGTTATCTGGGCACGCTGCTGTATGGCTTTATCCTGCGCATGCTGGGCCCATTTGGCCTGCATCACATCTTCTATTTACCGTTCTGGACGACGGCACTCGGCGGCAGCGAAATCGTTAACGGACAGCTGGTGGAAGGCACCCAGCGCATCTTCTTCGCTCAGTTGTCCGATCCGAATACGCAGCAGTTCTTTATCGGCACGTCCCGTTTCATGTCCGGGCGTTTCATCACCATGATGTTTGGCCTGATTGGCGCATGTCTGGCGATGTACCACACGGCGAAGCCGGAGAATAAGAAGCGCGTGGCGGGGCTGCTGCTTTCAGCGGCGTTGACCTCTTTCCTGACGGGGATCACCGAGCCAATTGAGTTCTCCTTCCTGTTCGTGGCACCCGTTCTCTACGTCATCCACGCTTTCTTCGACGGGCTGGCGTTTATGATCGCCCACATTCTGCACATCACCATCGGCCAGACTTTCTCCGGCGGCTTTATCGACTTCATCCTCTTTGGCGTATTGCAGGGCGAAGCCAAAACTCACTGGATGTATGTGCCGCTGGTCGGCGTGCCGTGGTTCTGCCTCTACTACTTCACGTTCCGCTTCCTGATTAACCGTTTTGGTTTTATGACGCCTGGCCGGGAGAAAGAAGCGGCAGTCGAAAATGCCATCCCACAAAGCGAACGTGCGGCGGCAGTGATTGCCGGGCTGGGCGGGCGAGATAATCTGGAAGAGGTGGATTGCTGCGCCACGCGATTGCGCGTCACGGTAAAAGACGGCGGGAAAGTCGATCAGGAAGCATTGAAGGCCACGGGCGCGCGCGGCGTGATCCTGCGAGGCAACGGCGTGCAGGTCATCTATGGCCCACACGTCACGATTATTAAAAATGAAGTGGAAGAGAGCTTAGCGTTATGAAAACTGTACTGGATAACCTGAAAGGGAAACTCATCGTCTCCTGCCAGGCGCTGGATAATGAGCCGTTGCACAGCCCGTTTATCATGTCGCGGATGGCGGTAGCGGCAGAAGAGGGCGGCGCGGAGGGGATTCGCGCCAACAGCGTGGCGGACATTGCTGCCATTAAACAGCTGGTTTCACTGCCGGTGATTGGCATCATTAAGCGTGATTATCCGGACAGCGAAGTGTTTATTACGGCGACCATGAAAGAGGTGGATGAACTGATGAGCGTCGGGCCGGAACTCATCGCGCTTGATGCCACGGCTCGCCCGCGCCCCGGTGGGCAGCGGCTGGATGCGCTGGTCGCGGAAATTCGTGCGAAGTACCCGTCGGTGCTGCTGATGGCGGATATCTCGACGGCGGAAGAAGCGCTCACGGCGCAGTCTCTCGGGTTTGATTGCGTGGGCACCACGCTTTACGGCTATACGGCAGAAACGGAGGGGCACGCACTGCCGGAAAACGACTGCGGTTTTTTACGCGATGTACTGGCTGCTGTAAATATTCCGGTGGTGGCGGAAGGGAACGTTGAAACCCCGACGCTGGCGGCCCGGTGCCTTGAACTGGGCGCGCATACCGTGGTGGTTGGCGGCGCGATTACTCGTCCTCAGCAAATTACGGCACGCTTTGCGGCGGCCATCAAAGCCTGAGGTTTTTATACTGAATAAAAAACCCGCCTCGGCGGGTTTTACAGGCTTATTTGAAATCAACGGCCATCTGCTGCGGAATCGAAAGCCCGCGGGTGGTCTGCACGCAGCGATCGATATAATCGGTAAAGCGCGGCGGCTTCGGCATTCCCATGCTGAGCAGCTTATCGTTGCTGAAGCGTACGTTGAGGGTTGCGAAGGCGCCATAAAGGCGCATTGCTTTGAGCATCAGACGTTCATTGCAGGGACCGAAGATATCCTTCAGTTCGCGACGCATCTTGACCAGCGTCTCATAGCTGACCTGCGCATACTTATCGCCGACGGGAACCTGCTCCAGCGCCGAGGCCATGGCGCGATCGATCTCAGCAAATTTGACGCTATTTTCTTCACCTGCCGAAATATGCACGACTTCCCCCTGCGCAAGCTGGTTATCAAGCAGCATCATCAGCGCATCGGCGCAATAGTCGACGGGAATCACATCGATCCGGTCTTCCATTGAGCAGAGGAATTTTTGCAGCATTAAGCCCATGCTGAATACCCAGAAGATACTGCTGGAGGGCTGGCAGCCGTGATGAGTATGGCCCACGACAATCGAGGGGCGGGCAATCGTCAACGGAAGCGTCGGGCAGGTCTGCTGCATCAGCTGCTCGATCGTGGATTTAGAGTGGGTGTATTCGACAAGGTGTTCGGCACGTTCGCGAAACTCGGCGCTTTCCGCGACCAGAGAATCGGGCTCGGGAGAACATGACATAGCCGTACCCACATGCAGGAAGCGCTGTAGCCCGGCAACCCGGGACATACGTTGGGCAAACTGCAGGGTGCCTTCCACGTTCACCTTCCAGATGAGCGGGTTATTGCCAAAGGAGGCGACAGCCGCACAGTTGAGCACGTGAGTCACTTGTTCCAGACGTGGGTCGCAGAGAAATTCTGCGGGGTTAGCTAAATCGCCCGCGAGAATATGTTGCGTACCCAGCGTCGCCAGTTTCTCCTCAGAGACATTGAACTTGCGCATGTTTTCTTTGACCCGGGCAAGCGCCGCGTCATCATTATCGGCTCGAACTAAAAGCAGCAGATTAATCCCGTTATTTTGCTTCAGGATATTCTCTAAAACCGCTCCCCCCAGAAAACCGGTAACGCCTGTAATTAATAGTGTATTCATGAACGCCGTCTCATCATGGTTGGTCGGCTGGATTCTAGGCGGCTGAAACTAAACGGTGAGTCAATGGAAAATGGCGAGTCGGAAGGCTTTCTTAAGACCGAATTAAGGTTACGAACGGGCGTGGATAGCATTGGACATCCGCGAAGTGAAGAAGATTCTGTTTTTCATGTTTCAATTTGTACATATATGATTTTTATGATTATTGTTATATTCTCAATGGTGTTGTTATAGGTGTTTAAATGTAATTTAAAACATATTTAGTTACATCAAAAGTCGCTGTATAAAAAACGTAATACATGCAGAAATAAGTCGAGGCGATTTATTTCTTCCGTCGTTGAAGGTCTTTAAAGGCTGCGAGAAATAAAGCTGAAGGGACCGTTTAGAATTGCTCAGCAGGCTATAATCTTAGTCTGACTTCAGCCACAGCTAAGCGCCGGCAATCGCAGCTGAGGACAAGACCTCGGCCGCTAAATCTGCGATAATGCTCGTTTCGAACCTAAACAGAGATGATTATGCAGTACCCGATTAACGAGATGTTCCAGACCTTGCAAGGCGAGGGTTACTTCACCGGCGTGCCTGCCATTTTTATTCGTCTGCAGGGATGCCCGGTTGGTTGCGCCTGGTGCGATACCAAACATACCTGGGATAAGCTTGCGGATCGGGAAGTGTCGCTGTTTAGTATTCTGGCGAAAACCAAAGAGAGTGATAAATGGGGCCCGGCCAGCGGCGAAGACCTGCTGGCGATTATCGGCCGTCAGGACTGGACCGCACGTCACGTGGTGATCACCGGCGGCGAGCCCTGCATCCACGACTTAACCCCGCTGACCATGCTGCTGGAGCAGAACGGATTCAGTTGCCAGATTGAAACCAGCGGTACCCATGAAGTGCGCTGCAGCCCGCGCACCTGGGTGACGGTTTCACCGAAGGTCAATATGCGCGGTGGCTACGATGTGCTGTCGCAGGCGCTGCTGCGCGCGGATGAAATTAAGCATCCGGTTGGCCGCGTGCGCGATATCGAAGCGCTGGACGAACTGCTGGAAACGCTGAGCGACGACAAGCCGCGGATTATTGCTCTGCAGCCCATCAGCCAGAAAGAGGATGCGACGCGTCTGTGTATTGAGACCTGCATCGCCCGCAACTGGCGGCTCTCGATGCAGACGCATAAATATCTGAATATTGCCTGATAAAAAGGCCCGGTCGCAGGATGCGTACCGGGCCTTTCTGTTCTGCGCGCCAGGAAACGTCGGTTTCCGGCCAGCGCATCACTCGCCGCGATAGATGCAGCCTGCGGTACAGGTTTCTTTGATCATCACGGCGCTCAGCAGCGGCACCAGCGGTTTCATCTGCTGCCAAATCCACTTCGCCAGCACTTCGCTGGTTGGGTTTTCCAGACCGGGAATGTCGTTCAGGTAGTAGTGATCCAGGCGATCGTAGGTCGGTTTAAACGCCGCCTTGAGCTCGGCAAAATCCATGATCCAGCCCGTGTGGGGATCGACTTCACCGGTAATCTCCAGACGCACCATAAAAGAGTGGCCGTGCAGGCGACCGCACTTATGACCTTCCGGTACGTGAGGCAGGTGATGGGCGGCTTCGAAGGTGAAATCTTTAAACAGGGTGGTGGACATCTTTTACTCTCAATAAGACAAAAAAACCGCCGTAGGGTACCGGAAAGCGGTTTTTTTATCATTAACTAAAACGGTCCTGAGCGAAATATCGACGTATTTACCCACGAGTACCTTAATATTCTTTTTAATTTCATAGCGTTGGCTAATCGTTTTTGTTGTTAATAACTATAACTAAAACAGGTTAGTCCATTTGGTTATTTGTTATTTCCATCCCTTCTTTAATTGTTACTATCGGCGCCGTTAACCTTATAACTCGTCATACTTCGAGCCGCATGTGCGTTGGCAATAACTCGGCCCATCCTTGGGCCTCGCCCTAACGGGCGCAGTGAACAGCGTTCAAATTCGTTCCTGACGAATTTGTCCTCGACCACCCCGGTCACTTACTTAGATAAGCTCCCGGGGGGGAACTGCGTCGCCGCCTGCCTGCAACTCGAATTATTTAGAGTAAATACATCCTCTTCTGTTTTTGCCGCGCTGACAGGGTGCGAATAACAGCTTTGCTTACTGGAACATAACGACGCATGACGACACAGGCCCCACCTTCCAATTTGCTCCCGCTGAACCCGGAGCAACTGGCACGCCTTCAGGCGGCCACGACAGACTTCACCCCGACTCAGCTTGCCTGGGTTTCGGGCTACTTTTGGGGCGTGCTGAATCAGCACTCCGGCGCAGCCACAGCGGTTCCTGCTCAGGCTGCAGAAATGCCGGGCATTACTCTGATTTCAGCATCGCAAACCGGCAACGCACGCCGCGTGGCGGAAGCGCTGCGTGACGATCTGATCGCCGCGCAGCTGAACGTGAAACTGGTGAACGCAGGCGACTATAAATTCAAACAAATTGCCTCCGAAAAGCTGCTGGTTATCGTGACGTCGACGCAAGGTGAGGGTGAGTCGCCGGAAGAGGCCGTTGCGCTGCATAAATTCCTGTTTTCCAAAAAAGCGCCGAAGCTTGAGGGTACCGCCTTTGCGGTATTTGGCTTAGGTGATACCTCTTACGAATTCTTCTGCCAGTCCGGAAAAGATTTTGACAGCCGTCTGGCTGAGCTGGGCGCTGAACGTCTGCTGGATCGCGTTGACGCAGACGTCGAGTACCAGCCTGCGGCGGCAGAATGGCGCGCGCGGGTTGTTGAAGTCTTGAAATCTCGTGCGCCCGTCGCGGCTCCGGCCCAGGGAGCGACGAGCGGGGCGGTGAATGACATTCACTCCAGCCCGTATACCAAAGAAGCGCCGCTGACGGCGACGCTGGCGGTGAATCAGAAAATCACCGGCCGCGATTCTGAAAAAGATGTACGTCATATTGAAATCGATCTCGCTGACTCCGGTCTGCGTTACCAGCCGGGCGATGCGCTGGGCGTCTGGTATCAGAACGATCCGGCTCTGGTGAAAGAGCTGGTTGAGCTGCTGTGGCTGAAAGGTGATGAGCCGGTCACGGTTGACGGCAAAACCCTGCCGCTGGCGGAAGCGCTGGAATGGCATTTCGAGTTAACGGTCAATACCGCTAACATCGTTGAGAATTACGCGACCTTAACCCGCAGCGAAACCCTGCTGCCGCTGGTGGGCGATAAAGCGCAGCTCCAGCACTATGCCGCGACCACGCCGATTGTCGATATGGTGCGTTTCTCTCCGGCGCAGCTGGATGCCGACGCGTTAATTGGCCTGCTGCGTCCGCTGACGCCGCGTCTTTACTCCATTGCCTCATCGCAGGCGGAAGTAGAAAGCGAAGTCCATATCACCGTGGGCGCCGTTCGCTACGATATCGAAGGCCGCGCTCGCGCTGGCGGTGCGTCCAGCTTCCTTGCCGACCGTGTCGAAGAAGATGGCGAAGTTCGCGTTTTTATTGAACACAACGACAACTTCCGTCTGCCTGCTAACCCGCAGACGCCGGTAATTATGATTGGCCCCGGTACCGGTATCGCGCCGTTCCGCGCCTTCATGCAGCAGCGTGCGGCGGACGGTGCGGAAGGCAAGAACTGGCTGTTCTTCGGCAACCCGCACTTTACGGAAGATTTCCTTTATCAGGTGGAGTGGCAACGCTACGTCAAAGAAGGCGTGCTGAGCCGTATCGACCTGGCCTGGTCCCGCGATCAACAACAAAAAGTCTATGTTCAGGACAAGCTGCGCGAGCAGGGGGCCGAACTGTGGCGCTGGATTAATGACGGCGCCCATATTTATGTCTGCGGCGATGCCAATCGTATGGCGAAAGACGTTGAGCAGACGTTGCTGGAAGTGATTGCCGAATTTGGCGCGATGGACGCCGAAGCGGCGGACGAATTTTTGAGTGAGCTGCGCGTTGAGCGCCGTTATCAGCGAGATGTCTACTAATGAGCGAAAAACATCCAGGACCTCTGGTGGTCGAAGGTAAACTGACCGACGCCGAGCGCATGAAGGTAGAGAGCAACTACCTGCGCGGCACGATCGCAGAAGACTTAAACGACCCCCTTACCGGCGGCTTTAAAGGCGACAACTTTCTGCTGATTCGCTTTCATGGCATGTATCAGCAGGATGACCGCGACATTCGCGCCGAGCGTGCGGCACAGAAGCTGGAGCCGCGTCATGCGATGCTGCTGCGCTGTCGCCTGCCTGGGGGCGTGATCACCACTACGCAGTGGCAGGCGATTGATAAATTTGCCGCCGATAACACCATTTACGGCAGTATTCGTCTGACCAACCGCCAGACCTTCCAGTTCCACGGCATTCTGAAGAAGAATGTGAAGCCGGTGCATCAGATGCTGCACTCGGTTGGCCTGGACGCGCTGGCCACCGCCAACGACATGAACCGTAACGTGCTGTGCACCTCTAACCCGCACGAGTCTCAGCTGCATGCTGAAGCCTACGAGTGGGCGAAAAAGATCTCCGAGCACCTGCTGCCGCGTACCCGCGCCTATGCGGAGATCTGGCTCGATCAGAAAAAGGTCGCCACCACCGACGAAGAACCGATCCTCGGCCAGACCTACCTGCCGCGTAAGTTCAAAACCACCGTGGTGATCCCGCCGCAGAACGATATCGATCTGCACGCCAACGACATGAACTTCGTGGCGATTGCCGAAAATGGCAAGCTGGTAGGCTTTAACCTGCTGGTGGGCGGCGGGTTGTCTATTGAGCACGGCAACAAAAAAACCTACGCCCGTACGGCGAGCGAGTTTGGCTATCTGCCGCTGGAGCACACTCTGGCGGTCGCGGAAGCGGTCGTCACTACCCAGCGCGACTGGGGTAACCGTACTGACCGTAAAAATGCGAAAACCAAATATACTCTTGAGCGCGTCGGCGTCGAAACCTTCAAAGCCGAAGTGGAGCGCCGGGCGGGGATCAAGTTTGAACCGATCCGCCCGTATGAGTTCACCGGTCGCGGCGATCGCATCGGCTGGGTCAAAGGGATCGACAAAAAATGGCACCTGACGCTGTTTATTGAAAACGGACGTATTCTTGATTATCCGGGCCGTCCGCTGAAAACCGGTCTGCTGGAGATCGCAAAGATCCATCAGGGCGAGTTCCGTATTACGGCGAACCAGAACCTGATTATTGCCGGCGTACCGGAGACGGAAAAGGCGCGGATTGAAAAGCTGGCGCGCGACCACGGGCTGATGAATGCGGTCACCCCGCAGCGTGAAAACTCGATGGCCTGCGTCTCCTTCCCGACCTGTCCGCTGGCGATGGCCGAAGCAGAACGCTTCCTGCCGTCGTTTATTGATAAGGTTGACGGGATCATGGGCAAGCACGGCGTGAGCGATGAGCATATCGTGACGCGTGTGACCGGCTGTCCGAACGGCTGCGGTCGTGCGATGCTGGCGGAAGTCGGGCTGGTGGGTAAAGCGCCGGGTCGCTACAACCTGCATCTCGGCGGTAACCGCAGCGGGACGCGTATTCCACGGATGTATCGCGAGAACATTACCGAGTCGGAGATTCTCGACTCGATCGACGAACTGGTAGGGCGCTGGGCGAAAGAGCGCGAAGCGGGTGAAGGCTTCGGCGACTTTACGGTGCGTGCGGGCATCATTCGCCCGGTGCTCGACCCAGCCCGTGATTTCTGGGAATAAGCCCGGCATCGCCCGGAAGCGCTAAGCTTATCGGGTACTGGTTTTGTAGGCCGGGCAAATGCAGTACGCCCGGCAGAACAGGCAAATGAGGTCTTTATGTCCGTACTCGATCTACACGTCCTTAACGAATTACCGAAGGTCGATCGCATTTTGCAACTGGCGGAAACCAACAGCCAGCTGGAAAAGCTGAGCGCGGAAGCGCGCGTTGCGTGGGCGCTGGAAAACCTTCCGGGCGAATACGTGCTCTCTTCAAGCTTTGGTATTCAGGCGGCGGTGAGCCTGCATCTGGTTAATCAGGTACGGCCGGATATTCCGGTCATTCTGACCGATACCGGCTATCTGTTCCCGGAAACCTATCGGTTTATCGACGAGTTAACGGATAAGCTCAAGTTGAACCTGAAAGTCTATCGGGCGAAGGAGAGCGCCGCCTGGCAGGAAGCACGCTACGGTAAGCTGTGGGAGCAGGGCGTTGAAGGCATTGAGAAATACAATGAGATCAACAAAGTAGAACCGATGAACCGGGCCCTGGAAGCGCTGAACGCGCAAACCTGGTTTGCGGGACTCCGTCGGGAACAGTCCGGTAGCCGCGCCACGCTCCCGGTGCTGGCCATTCAGCGCGGGGTCTTTAAGGTGCTGCCAATCATCGACTGGGATAACCGCACCGTCTATCAATATCTGCAGAAGCACGGCCTCACCTATCATCCGCTGTGGGAACAGGGATACCTTTCGGTAGGGGATACCCACACCACCCGCAAATGGGAACCGGGGATGGCGGAAGAAGAGACGCGTTTCTTTGGTCTGAAGCGCGAGTGCGGGCTGCACGAAGGCTAAGTCAGCGACGACCGTTTCCTGAGACAAAGCCCTCAGTCTGAACGACGAGGGCTTTTTTCATGTCGCCGGACAGCGAATTAGCTCTGCTTTTCCGCCTTTGCCAGCTCTTTTATCAGCGGCAGCATCACCTTGACGACATCGCGGCTGCGGTGTTCGATACGACCCGGCAGAGCCTTATCAATATGCTGCTGGTTATCCAGCTGTACGTCATGCCAGCTGGTTCCTCGCGGGAAGGAGGCGGATTTGTTGCGCTGTTGATAGCCATCTTTCTTACCCAGAGACCAGTTCGTGGCCTCCACGGACAGGACCGGGATCCCCGCGCTATCAAAAATGCTGGCGTCATTACAGCAGCCGGTACCCTGCGGATAATCATGATTGAGGCCAGGGTTGGTATAGGCGGCAATCCCTTTGCTGCGCGCAATAGCCAGCGCGCGGTCTCGGGTGAGTTTGCGAATCGAGGCGGGAGTGCTGCGCCCGCTATTAAAATAGAGCTTATCGCCAACCACCAGATTATCGAGATTAATCACCAGCAGCGTATTTTTCTTCTCCGCATCGCTCATTCGCTTCAGGATATTTTGCGCGCCGAGATTACCTTCCTCTTCACCGCTGGAAGCAATAAAGCGAATGCCGTAGTGAGTGGACACATTTTTCAACCGCTCGGCCAGCTCCAGCAATACGCCCACGCCGACGGCATTATCGTCGATGCCCTGCAGGGTCAGGCCGCCAAGGTTGCGTTCGACGTCAGCATCGCTCATGGGCGCATAGGTGTCGAGGTGCGCCATCACAATGATCTGCTGGCGAGCCGCGCCTTCATGGGCGGCAATGACGGTGCTGCCGGTGACGTTTTGCCAGTTTTTCCGTTTATCCGTATTGCTGTAGATATAACGCGCGTGGAAGCTGCGGATGTCGCTTTGATAGCCCATTTGGGCAAACTGCTGACGCACATAGTCCGCCGACAGCATTTCAGCGGGCGAACCGGTCATTCTTCCGGGAAAAACAGTCGCGATATGACGAGCCTGGGTATTTGCGGTTTCGCCCATGGCGCTGAAAGCCGGGGCGGAGAAGACAAAACCTGCGCCAAGCGCCAGGGGAAGGAGGCGGCGGCACAACGCGGAAAACATAGCGGGGGTCCTTTCTCGAGGGAAAAATTTAACGCTCATAGTATGAAACTGTGACTGCGGTTAAACAATTTCATTTGCTCTTAAATAGCGGAAAAACCGCGCGTTAAGCACTTTTTGATATTTGCTTTTTCAGGTCGTTATTCTTTTGGGTAACTACTCATTCCATTTAGTAATTTCATTTGCTCTAAACAGCACCCTATAGTCGCTCTATGACTGATTGTAAGCGAGTTGTTGCAACGTGGACTATTTGCCCCTGTTTGCCGAATTGAAAGAAAAACCGGTGCTGGTTATTGGCGGCGGAGACATTGCGGCGCGCAAAATTATGTTCTTGCGCCGGGCAGGAGCCAACGTGCAGGTTGTGGCGGCAGCATTATCTGAAGAGGTCGCCGCGCTGGTTGAACGCCAGGAGATTCAGTGGCGGGCCCATGAGTTTGAAGAGCAACAGCTGGACGATGTCTTTTTAGCGATCGCCGCGACCGACGATGATGCGCTCAATCAGCGGGTTTCCGCTGCCGCCAACGCCCGTTACCGGTTGGTGAACGTTGTCGATAATCAGCCGCTCTGCTCGGTGGTGTTTCCCTCCATCGTGGACCGTTCTCCGCTGCTGATAGCGATATTCTCCGGTGGTTCAGCACCGGTATTGTCCCGGCTGATTCGCGAAAAAATCGAAGCGCTGCTGCCCACTAACCTGGGACGCGTCGCCGAGGCGGCCAGCTACTGGCGGCATCATATCAAAACGCATCTGACGACGACGGCAGCACGGCGGCACTTCTGGGAGCGGGTCTTCAATGGCCGTTTTGCCAGTCTGATGATTGCCGGAAATAAAGCCGCCGCCGATAAGGCGTTGGAAGAAGAACTGCATCAGCCGGAAAAACGGCTGGGTGAAATTATTCTCGTCGGCGCCGGGCCGGGCGATGCCGGGCTGCTGACGCTGCGCGGCCTGCAGGCGGTACAGAAGGCGGACGTGGTGTTTTATGACCATCTGGTGACGCCGGAGATCCGCGAACTGGTGCGCCGCGATGCCGAGATGATCTGCGTGGGTAAGCGCGCGGGCGAACACTCGGTGCCGCAGCATGAAACGAATCAGATGCTGGTCGACGCGGCGCGAGAAGGCAAAACGGTGGTGCGCCTGAAAGGCGGCGATCCGTTTATTTTCGGACGCGGCGGCGAAGAACTACAGGCCGCCGCCGCCGCAGGGATTCCGTTTCAGGTGGTCCCGGGCGTAACGGCTGCTGCCGGGGCGACGGCCTATGCCGGCATTCCGCTGACCCATCGCGATTACGCCCAGAGCGTCACCTTCGTCACCGGTCATTACAAGGCCGACAGCGCCGCGCACGACTGGTCGCTGCTGGCGCAAAGCCGACAGACGCTGGCTATCTACATGGGCACCATGAAAGCGGCGGAAATCAGCGCGCAGCTGATCGCCCACGGTCGGGATAGCAATACGCCGGTGGCGGTGATTTCTCGCGGTACTCGCGCCGATCAGCAAACGATAACGGGCACCTTACAGCAGCTCGAAGCGCTGGCGAAAGATGCCCCGATGCCCGCTCTGCTGGTCGTGGGCGAAGTGGTGCAATTACACCACCAGCTCGCCTGGTTTCAACAAACAACTCAAGCAGATGCGTTTAACGCGTCTGTGGTGAATCTGGCTTAAGGAACGGTTATGGACCAAAAACGACTCACTCACCTGCGGCAACTGGAGGCTGAAAGCATCCACATTATTCGCGAGGTGGCCGCCGAATTCTCTAACCCGGTGATGATGTACTCCATCGGTAAAGATTCCAGCGTCATGCTGCATCTGGCGCGTAAAGCGTTTTATCCGGGAACCCTGCCTTTTCCGCTTCTGCACGTTGATACCGGCTGGAAATTCCGCGAAATGTATGAATTCCGCGACCGTACTGCCAAAGCCTACGGCTGCGAGCTGCTGGTGCACAAAAACCCGGAAGGGGTGGCGATGGGGATTAACCCGTTTGTTCACGGCAGCGCCAAGCACACCGACATCATGAAGACCGAAGGTCTGAAGCAGGCGCTGGACAAATACGGCTTTGATGCCGCCTTCGGCGGCGCCCGTCGCGACGAAGAAAAATCGCGCGCCAAAGAGCGTATCTACTCTTTCCGCGACCGTTTCCACCGCTGGGATCCGAAAAACCAGCGTCCGGAGCTGTGGCACAACTACAACGGCCAGATTAACAAGGGCGAAAGCATCCGTGTCTTCCCGCTCTCCAACTGGACCGAGCTGGATATCTGGCAGTACATCTATCTGGAAAATATCGAAATCGTTCCGCTGTATCTGGCGGCCGAGCGTCCGGTGCTTGAACGCGACGGTATGCTGATGATGATTGATGATGATCGTATCGATCTGCAACCGGGCGAGATGATCAAAAAGCAGATGGTGCGCTTCCGTACTTTAGGCTGCTGGCCGCTGACCGGCGCGGTGGAATCCAACGCGCAAACGCTGCCGGAGATTATTGAAGAGATGCTGGTCTCCACAACCAGCGAGCGTCAGGGTCGTATGATTGACCGCGACCAGGCCGGCTCCATGGAGCTGAAGAAACGTCAGGGGTATTTCTAAGGAGCCGCCATGAACACGACAATTGCCCAACAAATTGCTAATGAAGGCGGCGTAGAAGCTTATCTGCACGCGCAACAGCACAAAAGCCTGCTGCGCTTCCTGACCTGCGGCAGCGTCGATGACGGGAAAAGTACCCTGATTGGCCGCCTGCTGCACGATACCCGACAGATTTACGAAGATCAGCTCTCATCGCTGCATAATGACAGTAAGCGTCACGGCACGCAGGGTGAAAAACTGGATCTGGCGCTGCTGGTGGATGGCCTGCAGGCTGAACGCGAGCAGGGCATCACCATCGATGTCGCCTATCGCTATTTCTCTACCGAGAAACGCAAATTTATTATCGCCGACACCCCGGGGCACGAGCAGTACACCCGCAATATGGCCACCGGCGCTTCCACCTGCGATCTGGCGATTCTGCTGATGGATGCGCGCAAAGGCGTGCTCGATCAGACTCGCCGTCATAGCTTTATCTCGACGCTGCTGGGAATTAAAAACCTGGTGGTGGCGGTGAATAAAATGGATCTGGTGGATTTTAGCGAAGAGACGTTTAATCGCATTCGCGAAGAGTACCTCACCTTTGCCGGGCAGCTGCCGGGTGACGTTGATATTCGCTTTGTTCCGCTTTCTGCCCTTGAAGGGGACAACGTCGCGACCCAGAGCGTCAGCATGCCGTGGTACAGCGGCCCGACGCTGCTGGAAGTGCTGGAAACCGTTGAAATCCGTCGCGTGGTGGAAAATCAACCGCTGCGTTTCCCGGTCCAGTTTGTTAACCGGCCCAACCTCGACTTCCGCGGTTTCTCCGGGACCGTGGCTTCCGGCAGCGTGAAGGTCGGACAGCGCCTGAAGGTACTACCATCGGGCGTTGAATCCAGCGTGGCGCGTATTGTGACGTTTGACGGCGACCTGCAGGAAGCCGGTGCCGGTGAAGCCATCACTATCGTGTTGAAAGATGAGATTGATATCAGCCGCGGCGACCTGTTGGTCGATGCGCAGGTGACGCTGCCCGCGGTGCAAAGCGCCAGCGTGGATGTGGTGTGGATGGCCGAGCAGGCGTTAGCCCCGGGCCAGAGCTATGACATTAAAATTGCCGGCAAGAAAACGCGCGCGCGTGTCGACGGGATTCGTTATCAGGTTGATATCAATAATTTGACCCAGCGCGAAGTCGAGTCGCTGCCGCTGAACGGGATTGGACTTGTCGATTTGACCTTCGACGAGCCGCTGGTGCTGGACAAATATCAGCATAACCCGGTAACCGGCGGGCTGATCTTCATCGACCGGTTGACCAACGTCACGGTAGGTGCCGGCATGGTGCGCGAACCGCTGGAACAGCGCCAGGCATCGACATCCTCCTTCAGCGCGTTTGAACTGGAACTGAATCAGCTGATCCGTAAACACTTCCCGCACTGGGACGCGCGCGACCTGCTGGGAGGCAAGTAATGGCCCTGCATGACGAAAACGTCGTCTGGCACGCCCATCCGGTCACCCGGGAGCAGCGCGAACAACACCACGGCCATCGCGGCGTGGTGCTGTGGTTTACCGGGCTGTCCGGCTCAGGTAAATCTACCGTTGCCGGCGCGCTGGAAGAGGCGCTGCATCAGCTGGGCGTCAGCACCTATCTGCTGGATGGCGATAACGTGCGGCACGGCCTGTGTAGCGATCTCGGTTTTAGCGATAGCGATCGTAAAGAAAATATTCGTCGTGTCGGGGAAGTGGCGAAGCTGATGGTTGATGCCGGGCTGGTGGTGTTGACCGCGTTTATCTCTCCACACCGCGCTGAACGGCAGATGGTGCGCGAGCGTTTAGGCGAAGGGCGCTTTATCGAAGTGTTTGTCGATACGCCGCTGGCTATCTGCGAGGCGCGGGATCCAAAAGGGTTATACAAGAAGGCGCGAGCGGGTGAATTACGCAATTTTACCGGCATAGATTCGGTGTATGAACCACCAGAAAAGGCGGAAATTCATCTGGATGGTGAACAATTGGTAACAAATTTGGTGCACCAACTATTAGACCTCCTCAGACAGAGCGATATTATCAGATCCTGAAACGGCGGCGGCATTGAGGTGCCGGTCGCCCGGTCAACAGGATTCGATATGCGCAATACCCAGAACATCAGTCTCATTCGTCCAGAACCACCCGCGGTGGCCCATGACGAGACCACCTGGTCTTTGTCAGGCGCCGCCGTGGGCTTTATCTCATGGCTGCTGGCGCTGGGTATTCCTTTCCTCATGTATGGCAGTAATACACTTTTTTTCCTCCTCTACACCTGGCCCTTTTTTCTCGCCTTAATGCCGGTTGCCGTGGTCGTCGGGATTGCGCTGCACTCGCTGTTGAACGGTAAGCTCCTGTACAGCGCATGTGCGACCATTTTGACCGTGGGGCTGATGTTTGGTCTGCTGTTCCTCTGGTTGCTGGGATAGTCCTTTCTGCGTATGAATCAAGCCTGGGTATCGGCGACAGAAATGTGTTACAGTCCCCGCGTTACGCGGCGTCGTCCGCGCGTCGGAGTGAAATGCTCGGGCGAGTTATGGGATGATGATGCCGTTTTTCAGGGGGCAGAATGGGTAAATTAACGCTGCTACTATTGGCTTTGCTGGTCTGGCTACAGTACTCGCTGTGGTTCGGTAAAAATGGTCTGCATGACTATAGCCGGGTGAATGACGACGTCACCGCGCAGCAAGCCACTAACAGCAAATTAAAGGCGCGCAACGATCAACTGTTTGCGGAAATCGATGACCTTAACGGCGGTCAGGAAGCGATCGAAGAGCGCGCGCGCAATGAACTAAGCATGACCCGCCCGGGCGAAACATTTTATCGTCTGGTCCCGGATGCGTCTAAGCGCAACCAGGGGTCGACGCAGAACAATCGATAAACAAGCCCAGGATTACGACATGGCAGCCACTTTTCCGGGTGTTTGCGCCGTGGTACCGGCAGCCGGTTTTGGCCGCCGTATGCAAACGGAATGCCCGAAACAATATCTCTCAATCGGTAACAAAACGATTCTCGAACACGCGGTCGCCGCGCTGTTGGCGAACGCGTGCGTGCAGCGCGTGGTGATTGCCGTCAGTCCCGGCGATATCCGCTTTAGCCAGCTGCCGCTGGCCACTCATCCGCAGATTACCGTCGTCGACGGCGGGGCCGAGCGCGCTGACTCCGTCCTGGCTGGTCTGCAGGCGCTGCCTGAAGCCGAATGGGTACTGGTGCACGATGCCGCGCGCCCGTGCCTGCATCAGGATGACCTCCAGCGCCTGTTGGCGCTGCGCGAAACCAGCCGCGTGGGGGGCATTCTCGCTGCGCCGGTTCGCGATACCATGAAACGCGCGGAACCCGGCAAGGTGGCTATTGCGCACACCGTCGATCGGAATGACTTATGGCATGCGCTGACGCCGCAATTTTTCCCTCGTGAATTACTCCTCCAGTGCCTGACGCGCGCGCTCAATGAAAGCGCGACCATCACCGATGAAGCCTCGGCGCTGGAGTACTGTGGCTTCCATCCCGAACTGGTGGCCGGACGAGCTGATAATATTAAAGTGACGCGCCCGGAAGACCTGGCGCTGGCAGAATTTTACCTTACCCGTTCCCGACACCAGGAGAAGGCTTAATGCGAATTGGACACGGTTTTGACGTACACGCTTTTGGTGGTGAAGGCCCAATCATTATTGGCGGGGTGCGCATCCCTTACGAGAAAGGGCTGTTGGCCCATTCCGATGGCGACGTGGCGCTGCATGCGCTGACCGATGCCCTGCTTGGGGCGGCGGCGCTGGGGGATATCGGCAAGCTGTTCCCGGATACCGACCCGGCCTTTAAAGGCGCCGACAGCCGCGAGCTGTTGCGCGAAGCCTGGCGGCGGATTCAGGCCAAAGGTTATACCCTCGGAAACGTCGATGTCACGATCATTGCTCAGGCGCCGAAAATGCTGCCGCATATTCCGCAGATGCGTGTCTTTATCGCCGAAGACCTCGGCTGCCATATGGATGATGTCAACGTGAAAGCCACCACCACCGAGAAGCTGGGTTTCACCGGCCGCGGTGAAGGCATCGCCTGCGAAGCGGTGGCGCTGCTGCGTAAGGGGCAGCAATGATTGCCTTCAATGAACTCACCTGGCTGCACGGTAAACCGCAGGGGCAGGGGATACTGAAAGCCAACCCGGAAGATTTCGTGGTGGTCGAAGATCTCGGCTTTGCGCCGGATGGCGAAGGCGAGCATCTGTTGGTACGGATTCTGAAAACGGACTGCAATACGCGGTTTGTGGCGGATGCGCTGGCTAAGTTCCTTAAAATCCATGCGCGGGAAGTGAGTTTTGCCGGGCAGAAAGATAAACATGCCGTGACCGAGCAGTGGCTGTGCGCCCGGCTTCCGGGCAAAGAGATGCCTGACCTGAGCAAGTTTCAGCTGGAAGGTTGCCAGGTGCTGGAATACGCGCGGCATAAACGTAAGCTGCGGCTCGGCGCGCTGAAGGGCAACCAGTTTACCCTGATTCTGCGGGAAATCAGCGATCGCGACGAGGTCGAGCGGCGTCTGCAGGCTGTTGCCGCACAGGGGGTGCCGAACTATTTCGGCGCCCAGCGCTTTGGTATCGGCGGCAGCAATCTGCTGGGCGCGCTGCGCTGGGCGGAGAGCGGCGCACCGCTTCGCGATCGCAATAAACGCAGTTTTTGGCTGTCGGCGGCGCGTAGCGGCTTGTTTAATCAACAGGTCAGTATTAGATTAAAAAAACCGGAATTTAATCAGGTTGTTGATGGCGATGCGCTACAATTAGCGGGGCGCGGGAGCTGGTTTGTCGCTACGCCTGAGGAACGCGCGCAGCTGCAGGAGCGGGTTGATAACCGTGAACTGATGATTACGGCGGCGTTACCGGGAAGCGGCGAGTGGGGCAGCCAACGCGAGGCGCTGGCCGCCGAGCAGGCGGCCGTTGCCGAAGAGACGCAGCTCCAGGCTCTGCTGGTGCGTGAAAAAGTAGAAGCGGCACGCCGGGCGATGCTGCTCTATCCGCAGCAGATGAGCTGGAACTGGTGGGATGACGTAACCGTTGAACTGCGTTTCTGGCTGCCAGCGGGCAGCTTCGCCACCAGCGTGGTAAGGGAACTTATCAATACAACGGGTGACTATGCGAATATTGCTGAGTAACGATGACGGGATTCATGCGCCGGGTATTCAGACCCTGGCGAAGGCCTTACGGGAGTTTGCTGAGGTCCAGGTAGTTGCACCCGATCGTAACCGCAGCGGCGCATCGAACTCCCTGACTCTCGAGTCTTCGTTACGCACTTTCACTTTCGATAACGGCGATATCGCCGTCCAGATGGGGACACCAACGGACTGTGTCTATCTCGGCGTCAACGCCCTGATGCGCCCGCGTCCGGATATCGTGGTTTCCGGCATTAACGCCGGCCCCAATCTCGGCGATGACGTCATCTACTCCGGCACTGTCGCCGCCGCAATGGAAGGCCGTCACCTCGGCTTTCCGGCGCTGGCCGTCTCCCTGAATGGTCATCAGCACTACGACACCGCGGCGGCCATCACCTGCTCTATCCTGCGTGCTTTAAGCCGCGAGCCGCTGCGTACCGGTCGCATCCTCAATATCAATGTGCCCGATCTGCCACTTGAGCAGATTAAAGGCATCCGCGTCACTCGCTGCGGCAGCCGACATCCCGCCGATCAGGTCATTCCGCAAAAAGATCCGCGCGGCAATACGCTGTACTGGATTGGCCCGCCGGGAGAGAAGCACGATGCCGGGCCGGATACCGATTTTGCGGCCGTTGACGAAGGCTATGTCTCCGTGACGCCGCTGCACGTTGATTTAACCGCCCACCAGGCTCACGGGATGGTGGCCGACTGGCTGGATCGCGTCGGAGTGGCAACACAATGGTAAGCAAACGTGTAGAAAGCCTGCTGAATCAGCTGCGTACTCAGGGCATTGTTGACGAGCGCGTGCTGGAGGCGATAACCCTGGTACCGCGTGAAAAATTCGTTGATGAAGCCTTCGAACACAAGGCGTGGGAGAACACGGCACTACCTATCGGCCAGGGGCAAACCATCTCGCAACCCTACATGGTGGCGCGGATGACGGAGCTTCTGACGCTGACGCCGGAATCGCGGGTGCTGGAGATTGGCACCGGTTCAGGCTACCAGACGGCGATCCTGGCGCATCTCGTTCATCATGTGTGTTCGGTCGAACGGATTAAGAGTTTACAGTGGCAGGCGCGTCGTCGCCTGAAACAACTTGATTTACATAATGTTTCAACCCGTCACGGCGATGGATGGCAGGGTTGGAAGGCACGCGCTCCCTTTGATGCGATTATCGTCACCGCCGCACCGCCGGAAGTGCCGCCAGCGCTGCTGGCGCAGCTGGATGAGGGAGGCGTGCTGGTATTACCGGTGGGCGAGGAGCATCAGTTCCTGAAACGGATCCGTCGTCGCGGTAATGAGTTTGTGATGGATACCGTCGAAGCCGTACGCTTTGTTCCTCTGGTGCAAGGGGAGCTGGCGTGAGACCCGGATTTATCCAGGTTTTTTTTGCCTGACTTTAGGCGTAGGGTGGACACATTTTAGTGTCCTGGCCGGGCGTTGTCCGGTAAGCAAGATATTGGCAGTTAACATATTCCTGGGGGATAAATGAGCGCGGGAAGCCCAAAATTTACCTTAAGCCGTATTGCGGCGTTATCACTGGTTTCACTCTGGCTGGCAGGTTGTACGAATACCAATAATCCGCCTGCGCCGGTTAGCTCGGCGGGTGGAGCCTCATCCTCGGGAACGAATTCCGGGATGCTGATCACTCCGCCGTCGACAACAGGATCCGCCATTGTTCCGCATACCCCTCAGGTACAGCCGGTTCAGACGCCTGCGACGCAGGTTCAGCCGATGGCTCAGCAGCCGGTGCAGACCGTGAACGGCAAGATAGTCTATAACCGTAAATATGGCGATATTCCGAAAGGCAGCTATACGGGTGGCAGCACCTATACCGTGAAACGCGGCGATACGCTGTTCTATATCGCATGGGTAACAGGTAACGATTTCCGTGACCTCGCGCAACGCAACAACATCCCTGCACCATACGGTCTGAACGTCGGTCAGACGCTGCAGGTTGGCAACTCTGCTGGCCAGCCAATCACCGGTGATAACGCCGTTGCTGCGGCAAGCGTACGGGCAAGCGGAGGTGCGACGGCGGCCTCAAATACTGCACAAAAATCGACCGCGGTGGTTGCGTCACAACCAACTATTACGTATTCTGAATCCTCAGGTGAACAGAATGCTAATAAGATGTTGCCGAACAATAAGCCAGCGACGACGACTACCGTCGCGCCAGTGACGGCTCCCGCTGTTAGCACAAACCAACCGACTGCAAGCAGTACGTCAACCAGTTCGCCTATCTCCACATGGCGCTGGCCGACTGATGGCAAGGTTATCGAGAACTTTAGTGGCGCAGAAGGCGGCAATAAAGGTATTGATATTGCAGGCAGTAAGGGACAGGCTATTGTCGCGACCGCTGACGGACGCGTCGTCTATGCCGGTAACGCGCTGCGCGGTTACGGTAATCTTATTATCATCAAACACAACGATGATTACCTGAGTGCCTACGCTCATAACGATACAATGCTGGTCCGGGAGCAACAGGAAGTTAAAGCGGGGCAGAAAATCGCTACCATGGGTAGCACCGGCACCAGCTCTACAAGATTGCATTTTGAAATTCGTTACAAGGGGAAATCCGTCAACCCGCTGCAGTATTTACCGCAGCGATAATTTGGCGAAGTACGGATAAGCGTCACATCAGTTAGCAGACGCCAGGCCGGTCGCAACAGCCCCTTCACCGGGGCAAAAAGTCTCCGTCCGGCGTCGTTAAATGATGTATAGCGAAGGTGCTTTGCTCAGGGATCACGGGTAGGAGCCATCTTTATGAGTCAGAATACGCTGAAAGTTCATGATTTAAATGAAGACGCGGAATTTGATGAGAACGGAGTCGAGGTTTTCGATGAGAAAGCCTTAGTAGAAGAGGAACCCAGTGATAGCGATCTGGCCGAGGAAGATCTTCTGTCGCAAGGCGCAACGCAACGTGTGCTTGATGCGACGCAACTCTACCTGGGTGAGATTGGTTATTCCCCACTGCTGACGGCCGAAGAAGAAGTCTATTTCGCCCGTCGCGCATTGCGTGGTGATGTGGCTTCACGCCGCCGGATGAACGATGTCTTTCAGCCCAGATTCTGCTTTTCAGGAGTAATTATGAGCAACAACAAAAAAACTCAGGCAAGCTACGTTAAGCCATCTCGTGCTGATATCGTTCGCTCAGTAGCAACATCTACGGCTGTTGAAACAGGGCAGTCCTCCGCGAAGATCGAAGCTTCACTTGAAGCCACGCGCAAAAAATTCGCTCATTTGCGTCTTGCGGTTTAACCCCTTCTTAATGCTTCACTGACCCAGTGTTTCATCGGCTCGTAGTCCATTGATACACCTGCATGGATAGCCGAGATATACTGGGTTTTGTTTTGCTCCCAGCTTTGATAATCCAGCGGTTTGTACCCTCCCTGAACGGCCATCACGTCGGCCAGCAGTCGCGACAGGCGCCCATTTCCCTCTCTGAATGGATGGATAAGTATTAGCTCGACATGGGTGATGGCGATAGCGGTGATGAGTTGTTCTTCGTCCATGCCGCTACACGGCGTGTATTGAGCCAGATATTTGGTGTCGAATTCGCTCAGCAGTTTTGGCAACTGCGCTGAAGGGGCAAACATAAAGCCGCCTTTGCTGATGTTAACCGCTCTTTCTTGCCCAGCCCACTCGTAGATGTTACCTAACCAGCGGCGATGCCAGTTTTTTAGCATGGCTACGCTGAGCAGTCCTTCCGGGAACTGTTCTTCAAAAACGGACTGATAGAGTTGTTCTAACAGGACAAGTTCAGCCTCATCCATCTCATCAGAAGCAGCGATACCCAGTTTATTAGCCAAAACCTGCTCGCCAGAGTCTTTCTCATACTGACCTTCACTGCTGGATACATGGTATCGGCTCATGGAGATACCCTGTGTTATTAGAGGGATGGAAAAACAGAGGGATTATAACGCTGGATGAGTACAGTAAACAATATTCGTAAAATCAGATGGTTACAAAAGTGTAGGTTAAAATATAGTTTTTATTCTATGGTGGAAAATAACCTTTAATAATCAGCTTTGACACACCAATGCATCATCGGGGGATGGGCGTCGAGATTATCGATTGTACTCATAGGATATTATCCAGGTCCCTGATTCTTAATGAATTGAGATCTTTTTGTTTTCGTTGTTATCACATTGAGGGGACATCATAACGGAGATACGTATTTCAGGGAAAGTGACGATATGAGGTGCCGTGATGCGCATTCCATCTGAAGCGCGGACGAGCACCAACGGGCGTACTCGTCCGGCCTTATTATGGCGCAAGGTAAACCTGGGGAATGGCGATGTCTGGATGCTCACCCATTCTCACTTCCGCTCCGTACCAGCGGCTGATAACCGACTGGCAAATGACCTCCTGCGGCGTTCCCTCGGCCACCAGCTTTCCCTGATGGAGAAGCAGAATGCGGTCTGCCCATAGCGCGGCGAGATTGAGGTCGTGCAGCACGACGCAGACGTGCAGCTGGCCGCTGCGGGTCAGCCGTTTTAGCAGACGCAGCAGATGCTGTTGATAGTAAAGATCCAGCGCCGAGGTCGGTTCGTCGAGAAACAGCCAGCCCCGTGGAGCGTCGTTATGCCACAGCTGAGCAAGGCAGCGAGCCAGCTGCACCCGCTGCTGTTCGCCGCCGGAGAGCGAAGGATAGCGCCTGCCCGCGAGGTGGTCGCAGCCGGTTTCCACCATCACCTGCTGAATCATCTGCCGGTCCGGATTTTTACCCCATGGAGAGCGTCCCATGGCGATGACCGTTTCCACCGGCCAGTCGGCATGGAGCTGCGTACGTTGCAACATCACCGCCCGGCGGCGGGAGAGCGCTTCCGACGACCAGTGTTCCAGCGCACGTCCTTCCACATGACGTTCGCCGCTGTTCGGGGATAAGAAACCGGTTAACAGCCGCAGCAGCGTTGATTTACCGGCGCCGTTTGGGCCAATCAGCGCGGTCATCTCTCCGCCGCATAGCCGGACCGACACATCGTCAATGACCCGGCGTTTGCCCAGCAACAGAGAGAGCGACGTCGCGTGCCAGGTGCGATCGCGATTATCCATATGTCGTCCTCTGTTGGCGGAAAATTAACCACAAAAACCACGGCGCGCCGAGCATGCTGGTCAGCAGACCCACCGGCATTTCGGCCGGTGCGGCGACGGTGCGGGCAAGGGTATCGGCCAGCAGCAGTAAGATCGCCCCGGCCAGCAGCGATCCTGGCACCAGCGCGCGGTGGTCCGGCCCCAGCCACATTCGTATCAGGTGCGGCACCACGAGACCAATAAAACCAATCACTCCGCTGATCGCCACCGAAGAGGCCACCAGCAGCGCGCTGCACAGTAACAGCAGACGCTGCACGGCCCGGACGTTAATCCCCAGGTAGTGGGCTTCTTCATCGCCAAGCTGTAGCAGGTTGAGGCGGGAAGCCATTAGCCAGATGACCAGCGAAGCAGGGAAGATTAAGGTGGCCGCGACCAGCAGCGTGGACCACTCTGCCTGGCCGAGACTGCCCATTCCCCACAGCGACAGCTGGCGCAGCTGGGTATCATTACTTATCCAGGCCAGCACCCCCACCAGCGCGCCGCACAGCGCGTTGATGGCGATCCCGACCAGCAGCAGACGCGAGAGCGAACCCTCACTCGCCTGGCTGAGGATAAAAATGACCACCATGACGGCGATACTCCCGATGAACGCCGCCAGCATCGGGGCATACAGCGCCACCAGCGCCGGAACGGACAGCGGCAGAACCAGCCAGCAGGCCACCGCCAGCGCTGCACCGCTGCTGACCCCCAGCAGGCCGGGATCGGCTAACGGATTGCGAAACAGCCCTTGCATGACGCAGCCGGAGAGCGCCAGCGCGGCGCCGACCAGCAGCGCCAGCAGGACGCGCGGCAGACGAATGGTGAGCCAGATATGGCGCAACACCTCATCCCCCGGCGGCCACAGACTGGCGAGCGGCAGAGGCATCGCGCCGAGGGTCGTCGCGAACAGCGTCAGGCTCACCAGCAGCAGCGTCATTAACCACAGATGGCGAGAGAGAGTGGGGCGCATCAGGGGAGCTGCTCCGCTTTTTTTCTCAGCGCGCTAATCGCCTGCGGCGTCCGCGGTCCAAAGCCGAGCAGGGCCATATCGTCAATCACCAGCAGCTGTTTATGGCGACCGGCCGGCGTTTGCGCCAGCCCCGGCAGCTTCCATAAGCCGGCTTCACCGCCCATGCCTTTAAGCCCGTCGGCGGAGATCACTACCAGGTCCGGCAGGCTGGCGATCACGCCTTCCTGAGACATACTGCGATAATGGTCAAATCCCTGCATCGCGTTCTGCAGCCCGGCGGCCTGAATAGCACCATCCGCAGCGGTCTTTTGCCCGGCGACCATCGTATTCATTCCGCCGTGGCTGAGAATAAACAGCACCCTTTTGCCGAGCGGCTGCGTGGGGATCTGCGCGATCTGTGCGGCGACGGCGTGGCGCAGGGCGTCACCTTCAGTCTGCTTACCCAGCGCGTCGGCCACCGCGACGATTTTTTTATCAATCGCCGACAGATCGTTACCGCCCGGGATATTAACCACTTTTACCCGACTGTCCTCTACCTTTTGCAGGACCAGCGAAGGCTGGGCCTGTGCGCTTGCCAGGACGATCGTCGGGCGTAACGACAGGATCCCCTCGGCGTTCAGCTGGCGTATATAGCCGACGTCCGGCAGCGATCGCGCGGCGGCAGGCCAGGTGCTGGTACTGTCTTTAGCGACCAGCTGCTGCTGTGCTCCCAGGGCATAGACGATCTCTGTGACATCGCCGCCCAGAGAGATGATGCGTTCTGCGGCGGCATGCGCAAACAGTGGAAGAGCGGCAATGAACATCAGCCAGCGTTTCATGCGCTCTGTCCTTCCGTCGTCAGACGGTCAACCTGGCTACGCCATGTCGCTTGCTCCGGGTGCCCTTCGCTACGCTGGCCGTACAGCTGGGCGATTTGCGTACCGTCATGGGCAAACAGCTCTACGCTGGTGACATGGCCATCCGAGGTCGGCTTACGCGTTACCCAGATTTCATCAATACTGTCTTCGCGCAGGTGCAGGGTGAAGGTGGTATTGAAGATGTTGAGCCAGCCGCGCATCGGGGCCAGCTTTTCCAGGGCGCCGGTGAAGATTTGTACGCAGCCGCGGTTGCCAACGAAAATCATGATCTCATTGCCCTCTTCGCGAATGGTTTCCAGCAGGTGCGGCAGGGCATCGTGGTCAATGCGGCAGGCCAGATCATCGCTGACCAGGCGGAAAGCCTGCTGGCGGGAGAGGTTATATTTTCGCAATAGCCCGAAGAACTGATGGACATCGGTCATGGCGCGCCATTCATTTTCCAGCGCCGCACCGTCGGCGGAGGCGGCGTAGCGGGGGGTATCGACGGGGCGGATTGCCAGCGGCGCCGGGTCGGCCTGGGTCTGCCCGACAATCAGCGCTTCCCACGCCGTCATATCGGTTTGCGCTGTCGCATAGACTTTCAACAGCGCGTCACCGTGATGGTCGAAGAACTGAATGCTCTGGCGGCCGTTATCACTCAGGTGGAAGGCGCTGGCCCACTGACTGAGGAACAGGCGCAGATCGAGTGCGCGCGGGTTCAGCACCAGCCCGGCATGGCCGCTCAGGTGCTGGTGGGTAAACTGACCCACCTGCTCATGCACCGCATATTCATTCCGGCAGATGCATTTGGTCTCGCCGACGCCTTCCAGTCCGGCGATGATTGCCCGTATATCGTCCTGCAGGCGAACGGCGTCGTGGCCAACGCGAGCGGCGGTTAATTCCGCCTCACTAATGCCCATTTCAGCGGCGATATCGCGGGCATATTTAGCGGAAGCCTGCGTTTTGGCGGCCTGATAGCGCTGCCACAGTGCGTTTGCGTTGTGTTGCATGATTCATCTCCTTCTCTACGATGAATATCCCCGGCCGAGGCCGGGGAGCAGGTTTATCCCCGCTGTCTTTCAGCATGATGCGAACGGGATGGTGCAGAGCCGGTCTGAGTCTGCGTATCGCGACCCACGCCGCTGCTGCCCGTCGATATGTTGAAATCCATGGGGTTTATTATTCTCCGGGCTATCAGAAATCGACGTTGACGCCCAGTTGCCAGGTCCGGCCCGGCATCGTCGCCAGCGCTTTATCGTAGGCATCCTGATTCGTGGACGTCTCAATATTGCGGCTGCTCAGGTAATCCCAGTATTGCCGATCGGTAATGTTGTAAACGCCGCCGTTAAGACGCACGTTTTTCGCGACCTGCCACCAGGCCGTCAGGTCCAGCATGCCGTAGCCAGGCACGCGCATGTATTCGCTGGAGGAGTCGGTAATGGCAGAGCCCGTGTTGGTATAGCTTTCGCGGTTGGTGGCGCTGGCCTGCTTACCTTTCACGAAAGTGGCGGTCAACGCGGTCCCGTAGCGTTTCGCCGGATCGTCCCAGGCAACGCCTACGATCGCTTTCATCGGCGCCACGCTGTCGAGGTCGATGTACTTGTCGCCGAGATAGCTGGATTTCGATTTCCCTTCACTATAGCCGTAGGCCAGCGTCGCGCTCAGGCCGTTAACCTCTTCAAACCAGGTGCCAAAGTTGAATTTGGCGCTGATTTCGCCGCCGTAGATATAGGCTTTATCGCGGTTTTCCGCCTGATAAATCGTATAGATATTCGACGGGACGTTGGTGAAGTGGTCGGGGTTACCGGAACGGGTGTAGCGGCTATAGGCGATGAAGTTCTTGTAGTTGTTATAGAACAGGGCGGTGCGCATCGTGATCCCTTCGACCACTTCGCCTTTTAAGCCCCATTCGAAGTTGTCGCTGGTTTCCGTGTTCAGATCGGTGTTACCAATCAGCGCATACTGCGCTCGTCCGGCGTAGCTGGATCCGAGGTTCCAGGAGCCGTAAAGCTGGCTGGCGTTAGGGAACTCGGCGCCGCGTTTATACTGCAGGTAGGTCATGGTACGCGGAGTGATATCGTACTGGAACGTCAGGGACGGCAGCACCTGAGTATCGGAATTTTTACCGTACAGGCTGGCGACGGAGGACTCCGTCAGCACGCTGCTGTTGGTGGTCAGATCGCCGAGATTCTCCGGTTTGGTGGATTGATGCACCACGCGCACGCCCGGGATCACCGCAAAGTTGTGGCTGTCGAGATCGAAGTTGATCTTATCCTGAACGAAGCCGCCAAGAGTGTAGCCCCGGCTGTCGGCTTCCGGCTGCATGATTTCGCTGTAGATGCTCGGGACCGGCGACTGGCTGAACGGGCGCTGGGTTTTGGTGGTGCTGGCGTTGAGCCCGGCGCTCAGGTCGTGGCGGCCAATGGATTTCGCCAGCGCGGTCTGAATACCCCAGGTGTCGGTATCGTAGTTGGAGTTGACCGTTTCCATCGATCTGGTGGTGCTATCCGGCATCCACGTCCAGTCATGGGCCTCGGTGTGCTGGTAGTAGACTTTGGTCGACATACTGTCGAGATAGTCATTCATTGGCGTCCAGTCGTCTTTCAGGCTGATGCCCCAGCGACGAGTCTGGCTGGTCTGATTGGCATCGCCAATAATACTGTTGCCGCTGCTATCCCAGCTGTCAAAGTGGGTGTGGTTGGTTTTATGGTAGTAGTCGAGCGTGCTGGTCAGCTTGTGTTCATCATTGGGCTGCCAGATGCCGGAGGCCATAAACGCATCGGAGTGCCAGTTGGCCGGATAGGCGTCAATCTTATCGCTGTTATTTGCCGTTTCCTGGCCGTCGCGGCGACTGTAAACGAAAATGCCGCGTAGGGTTTCATCTCCGCCGGCCACCGTCACGCCGTTATGCCAGCTGCGGTCGGCAGAGTCGTAGCCGCTCCGGTAGCCGAAGGCGCTGGTTTTTCCCGGGCGCAGATAGTCATCGGCAGATTTCGGCTGGAAGGAGACGTTGCCGCCGATAGAGGTGTTGGCGGTTTCAGTCGAGGTGGCGCCGGACTGAATATCGATGCTGCCATACATATACGGGTCGATGTAATCGCGACCGATGCCAAACGTATTCAGGCCGGCACGGCCGACGTAGCCGCGTCCGGTCGCATCCGGCTGCGCGATGCCGTCGACATCAATCCCGACGCGGTTGCTTTCCAGCCCGCGAATGTTATAACCGGTATAGCCGCCGCGGTCGAAGCCGCTTTTGCCATTACCCGAGCCGCCGCTGGCGCCGGTCGCGCTGATTAACGGTTCGTAACGCATGACGGAACCAAAATCTTTGGCCCCTTTGTCCTGGAGCTCCTGCGCGCTGACCGAATGTTCGCTACCGGCTTTGAGCAGGGGAGCGGGTGCGGTAACGGTCATCTGCTCGGAGCTATCCGATGATGTGTCGCTGGTGGTGGTGTGTGCGGTGGTATCAGCTGCCCCGGCGGTCGTCTGATAGATTGCTGCAAGCAACGAAGTCACCAGCAGGCTTTTCTTAAACCAGGCCGGTGATTGAGTGGATTTATACATAGTAGCCACGCCTTGATAATTATTAGTATCGGCTCACGCGTTACTTCCAGATTTGCAGGTGAGTCCCGTTGCTTCCGTTAGCGGACTCTGTTTCTCCATGATTATTGATTGCGAATGGTAATGATAGGTATTATCGTTTGCAACAAAATAATCATGTCTTCCTCATTTAATCTGCAATTTGTTTACAATCAGTCCTTTTAGATACAGCGAGAAAATCATGAGTCACAAAGCCGCGATTACGATCAACTACTGCTCTCAATGCAACTGGATGCTGCGCGCCAGCTGGATGGCTCAGGAGCTGCTGCATACGTTCAGTACCGATATCGGCTCGGTCACGCTGGTTCCGGGCACCGGCGGTATCTTCACCATTACCGTTGACGACGTACAAATCTGGGACCGCAAGCAGGATGAGGGTTTCCCGGATGCGGCTGAACTCAAGCGTCGGGTACGGGATGTCTGCTTCCCGGAGAAGTCGCTGGGTCACCTCGATAAGTCCGCCGATCCGGCGTAAGCGATAGGGGAAAACGGCTGCGCCAGAGGCTATAAAGGTGTATTATTTTTGCATCTTTATTGATGGAGAAACGCAATGGCGGGTCAACGCATCGACCGGGAAAAAAAGACTATCCGCAGCATGATTTCGCTCTATCAGCGCCGCTGCCCGGACGCGCAGGCCGACGTGGAACATTACCAGGCGCTAAACGCCTATGCCGATAAGCGGCTGGATAAATGCGTGTTTGGCGAAGAGAAGCCGGCCTGTAAGCAGTGCCCGGTTCACTGCTACCAGCCGGCAAAACGCGAAGAAATGAAGCAAATCATGCGCTGGGCGGGGCCGCGAATGCTCTGGCGCCACCCGATTCTGACGATTCGTCACCTGATTGATGACCGGCGTCCCGTGCCAGCGCTTCCGGAAAAATACCGGCCTAAAAAGTCGCGGTGATTTCCCCGGCTAGCGCTGCGCTCAGGCGGGCTTCAACGCGTGCGGTCTGTCGTCGCCCGGGTAAGGCGTCAGCGGCGCTCCGGAGCCTCTGCGGACATCGCCTGAGTTTGATTGTCGCGAACCGACGTCCAGACAAAGGTGATAATAAACAGCGCGGTAAACAACACCACGATGGTCGGCGCCGGTGCGCTATCAAGGTAAAACGAGAGCCACACGCCGCCCAACGAACAGCTCAGCGCAATCCCCACCGCCAGCAGCAGCGCGCTGATAAAACGCCGGGTCAGCAGCAGAGCAATGGCTCCGGGGGCAATCAGCAGCGAGATTGACAAAATAATCCCCACCGCTTTGAGCGTCGCCACGATAGTCAGGGCAATCATGCACAGCAATCCGTAGTGCAGCAGGCCGCAGCGTAATCCGCTGGCTTTAGCCTGATGCGGATCGAAGGCATGAAGCAGAAAGTCGCGCCACTTTAGTCCGATAATCAGCGCAATTACTAGTGCAATCGCCGACGTTTGCCCAATATCGCTGGCGGAAATCCCCAGCATGTCGCCAAACAGAATATGGTCGAGATGGACTTCGGACTGAATGGCGACATACAGCACCAGCCCGGCGCCAAACATCCCGGAAAAGACAATGCCCATAATGGTATCGCGCTTGATGCGACTGTTATCGTCGAGATAGCCGGTCGCGATGGCGCAGAATAGCCCGGCAACAAAGGCGCCAATGGCAAACGGGATCCCGGCGATATAGGCCACCACCACGCCGGGAAAGACCGCATGGCTCATGGCATCCCCCATCAACGCCCAGCCTTTCAGCACCAGAAAAACCGACAGCAGCGCACAGGGAATGGCGACGATGGTGGCCACCAGCATGGCGTTGACCATAAACGAAAACTGGAACGGTTCGAGGAGCGTGGTCAGCAGCATGAGCCCTCCCTGGCGCGACGGCGGTTGGCCAGCAGGCCGTGTTTAGGGGCAAAGACAAAGGTCAGCAGGAAGAGCAAAGTCTGAGCCACGACGATAATGCCACCGGTTGCGCCATCCAGATAGTAGCTCAGCCAGGCGCCGAAAAAACTGGTCAGGCTGCCAATAGCGACGGCAATCGCCAGCAGCCGTGGAAAGCGGTCGGTCAGCAGCCAGGCGGTCGCTCCCGGAGTGACCACCAGGCAAATGACCAGAAAGGCGCCCACGGTTTGCAATGCCGCCACGGTACAGGCGGCCAGCAGGGTGAAGAACAGCAGCTTGAGCCCGGTGGTGTTCAGGCCAATGGAACGGGCGTGGCTCTCATCGAAAAAGGTGACCATCAGGTCTTTCCATTTCAGCAGCAGAATTGCCATTGAAATCGAGCCGATGGCCGCCAGCTGAATAATATCTTCCGGAGCGATCGCCAGGATATTGCCGAGAATAATGGTCTGGATATTCACCGAAGTTGGGTTGAGTGACACCATAAACAGCCCGATACCGAAGAACGACGAAAAAATCAGACCGATAATGGCATCTTCTTTGAGCTTCGAACGCTGGTTGAGAAACAGCATGCTGCCCGCCGCCAGTCCTCCGGAGAGAAAAGCGCCGACGGCGAAGGGCAGGCCGAGCATATACGCTCCCGCCACGCCCGGTACGATGGAGTGGGAGAGGGCATCGCCAATCAGCGACCAGCCTTTCAGCATCAGGTAGCAGGAGAGAAAGGCGCACACGCCGCCCACCAGCGCCGATACCCACATCGCATTCAGCATATACTGATAGCCGAACGGCTCGATTAGCCAGCTCATCCTTCACCTCCCGCCGTCCGGCGGCTGATAAACGGCCGTTCATCGTCGGTGATAATCTGCTCTTCTCCGCCGCTGAGCACCACGTGGCGCAGCGCGCCGCTGAAAGCGAGTTCGAGATTGGCGGCGGTAAAGGTCGTTTCCGTCGGTCCGCTGGCCAGCACGGTACCTTTGACCATCACCGTGTAATCGCAAAACTCGCTGACCGAACCGAGATTGTGGGTCGAAACCAGCAGAGTACAGCCGTCGTCACGCAGTTCGCGCAGCAGGGTGATGATCTGGGTTTCGGTCTGGACGTCAACGCCGGTAAACGGCTCATCCAGCAGAATGACCTTGCCCTGCTGGGCGATAGCGCGGGCAAGGAACACCCGTTTTTTCTGCCCGCCGGACAGCTCGCCGATTTGCCGGTGGCGATAGTCGCTCATCCCGACGCGGGCCAGCGCCGCATCAACCACTTCCCGATCATGGGCTTTGGCCCGTCGCAGCCAGCCCATATGCCCGTAGCGGCCCATCATGACGACATCTTCCACCAGCACCGGGAAGGTCCAGTCAACGTCCTCTGATTGCGGGACATAGGCCACCAGGTTCTGGCGCAGCGCGCGATGAACCGGCTGGCCAAGTATGGCAATCTCGCCATGGGACAGACGAACAAAGCCCATCAGCGCTTTAAACAGCGTCGATTTTCCCGAACCGTTGATGCCCACCAGCGCGGCAATTGAGCCGCGCGGTACGCTGAAGGTGGCATCGCGCAGCGCGGTGTGGCCGTTGCGATAGGTTACGCTGACCCGGTTGACCGCGAGGCCAGGCATATCGGCGTTCATGGCTGCTTCCTCATCCCATCGTTGATGCCCTGGACGATGGTTTGCGTCGTGACGCGCAGCAGATCCAGGTAGGTGGGAACCGGGCCATCGGCGGTGCTCAGGGAGTCAACATAAAGTACGCCGCCATAGTGGGCGCCGGCTTCCCGCGCTACCTGGCGCGCCGGTTTATCTGAAATGGTGCTTTCGCTAAAGATGGTCGGGATATGCTCTTTTTTCATGATATCGATGGTTTTACGCACCTGCTGCGGCGTGCCCTGCTGGTCGGCATTGATTGGCCACAGGTAGCGCTCTTTCAGCCCGTTGTCGCGGGCCAGATAGGAGAACGCGCCTTCGCTGGTGACCAGCCAACGCTTCTCTGCCGGCAGTTTCGCCAGCTCCGCCTTCAGCGGCGCCATATTCTGGCGGATTTTCTCTTTATAGAGGGCGGCATTCTGACGATAGGTCTGCGCATTCGCAGGGTCGTATTTGATCAGCGCATCACGGATGTTATCGACGTAGATCAGCGCATTATCCGCCGACATCCACGCATGGGGATTGGGCTTACCGTTATAGGGACCTTCGCTGATCCCCATTGGCTGAATGCCCTCGCTGACGACCACTTCCGGGACCCCTTTCAGGTGCTGATAAAAGCGGGCAAACCACAGTTCGAGATTCAGGCCGTTAGTGAGGATCAGCTGTGCCCCCTGGGCGCGTTTAATATCGCCAGGCGTCGGCTGGTATTCGTGGATCTCGGCGCCGGGTTTGGTAATTGAGCTGACCTGGGCCGCCTCCCCGGCGACGTTTTGCGCCATATCGGCAATCACCGTAAAGGTGGTGATCACTTTGAATTTTTCGCTGGCCTGAGCCGGGGCGATCGCCAGCAGGCCGAGCAGAGCGGTAAAGATCAGGTGCTTCAGAGGCGGCAGGTGCAGCATAGGATCCCTCACATCAATGTGGTTAATTAATCATCTGTTATAGCCATTGCTATGTTATATAGCACAGGCTATTTATAAATGAAAATGATTATTATTTAAATGATGGGGGGGTAAGCCGTGCAAACCGGTCTGTCGCGGGGAAAATGGCCAGGTACTTCGAAGAACGCCGTTTCGTGTGAAACGGCGTTTGAGTCCGGATTACGCGCGGGTGGCGAGGAGAATGGCAGAGGCTTTGATCAGCGCAATCACCCGGCTGCCGTCGACCAGTTTCATCTCTTCCTGACTTTCATTGGTGACGACGGCGATGATCTCGAAGCCCGCGTCGGTTTTGATGTGTACCGTCGCGTTGACCGCCCCTTCAGTGATGCGGGTGACGCTCCCGGCAAACTGATTGCGCGCGGAGAACTTCAGGCCGCAATCCTCGGTGGCCAGGGTGACCCACGGCGCTTTAATCAGCGCGATGGCTTCTTTACCGGCAGCCAGACCCAGCGCCTCCTTGCTGCTATGGGTGACGATCGCCACCAGTTTTGCGCCACCGGCGAGGGTCAATTCTACTTCATCGTTGACCGCGCCGGCGGCAACTGCGCTGACCGTGCCGGTCAGCTGGTTACGTGCTGATACCGCCATAAAATCTCCTTGTGTGGCTGATTAAGTGAGTACAGGACTTATACTAGCTCATCTTTGTTAATACCCAGGCGTTTCATGCGGGATAGCAGCGTCGTACGCTTTAATCCCAGCCGCTGCGCCGCCCCTTTCGGCCCGGCAACCACCCCGTTGCTCTCTTTCAGCACGCGGACGATCAGCTGATATTCATCCTCGCCCTCTTGCGGAAGCACCTCGGCCGTCATCGTCTCCGCATCGATATTCATCTCCGGCAGCGACAGCTGCAGCACGCTACCGCGGGTTAACAGCACCGCGCGTTCAATCACGTTTTCCAGCTCACGAACGTTACCCGGCCACTCCATGTGGCTCAGCGTACGCAGGGTTTCTGCCGGAATGCTGTCGATATTACGCCCGAGGCGGCGGGCGATTTTAAAGGTAAACGCCTTGACCAGCAGCGGGATATCTTCCGGACGTTCGCGCAGTGGCGGCAGATGGATCGGAAAGACGTTCAGGCGATAGTAGAGATCGCTGCGGAATTCACGATCGGCGACCATCTGCCGGAGATCGCGGTTGGTGGCGGCGATCAGCCGGACGTCGGTGCGGATCAGCTTGTTGCTGCCGAGACGTTCAAACTCCTGCTCCTGCAGAACCCGCAGCAGCTTCGGCTGAAGCTCCAGCGGCATGTCGCCCACTTCATCAAGGAATAATGAGCTTTTATCCGCCAGTTCGAAACGGCCGATGCGCTGGGCGCTGGCTCCGGTAAACGCGCCGCGCTCATGGCCGAAGAGATCGCTTTCCAGCAGCCCGGCGGGCATCGCGGCACAGTTCATCTTCACCATTCGTCGCGCGTTACGACCGCTGAGATTATGAATGGCGCGGGCAATCAGCTCTTTGCCGGTACCGGTTTCGCCGAGGATCAGGACGGTACTGTCGCTCTGGGCGACCATCTCGACCTGTTTGAGTACGCTGTGCATGGCTTCGCTGCGGCCAATAATTTCACCAAACTCGCTCTCGACATTATTCAGCTGTTCGGTGAGCGCCAGATTTTCATCCACCAGCCGCTCTTTTAGCCGCTGAATTTCGCGGTAGGCGAGAGCATTATCAACGGCGATCGACACCCGCTCGGCAATTTGCCGCAGCAGCTTGAGGTTGGTGGTGGTGAACACCTTCTCATCGCACTGCGCCAGTTTCAGCACGCCCAGCAGCGTATCGCCGGACATCAGCGGCAGCAGGCACAGCGTTTGGATCTGGTTGCCCCACATCTCAAAAAGCATTTTCTCGTACGGGGCCAGCGAGTCGTGCTCGTGTAAATTGAGCAGCAGCATCTCTTTGCTTTTAAACACCCGTTCGGTCAGCGTACCGGCTTCATTCACCTCGCTCTGATCGTGAACCGGATGGCTGGCGTCGAGATAATGGGTCGAGTAGATATTCAGTTTGCCTTTGCGGTTGCTGCGTAGCACCACGCTGATAGCGTCGATACGAAAATAGTGGTGAATCTCTTTGGCGACTTCGCTGACCAGCTCATCGATATCCAGCCGGGAGAGCACGGCGTTAGTGATAGCAACCAGAATGCGAAAGTTGTCGCGCTCGTGGCACAACAGATCGTAATCGACGTTGTTGCTGACCCGACTCTGGATCTGTTCGGTCACCACCGCAACCAGCTGGGTAAAGGTATGCAGCCGCTGGAACTCTTTCTCGGTCCACGGTCTGGCGTCGTGGCGGATAAACTCGCAGCCGCCAAAGATGCGGCCTTCCGCAGCCAGCGGCAGCAGGCCGTAATAGCCAAACGCTGGATAGAGTCCGCTGCTGGCCAGCTGAGGCCAGGCCTCGACGAAGGTCGCCTTGTCGCAGTGCAGCGCATCGGGACGCGACAGCAGGCGACGCACCGGCCCGTGTGCCAGTACGGTCTCATCTTCATAGCTGACCGGCAGGCCCGCTTCGTCACAGCCATACCTTGCCGCACGATGGTTCCCGGCGTTCCACAGAATAATCGCCGCACGATCCGCCAGCGCAGATTGCTGAACCAGACGGGTTAGCGTTTCACTCAGCGCCGCCAGGTCAGGCTGCTGTAATAAAATACGGGTGATATCGAACAGCCCTTGCTGCCCGAAATCGCCCAATGGTGTATACGACATTACTGAAGTCCAAAACGCACCCGCAAAGCGGCACGTAAGAAAGTGGTGACACAAATAATAGTATGTTAATAAAGCGGTTGTTGCCGCCGCCAGCTCTTCCGTGGTTGTCCGCGGATTTGGGCCGGATAATGGTGCTGACTTTTCCCGGCTCGCGTTGTGCCTGGCCGGGCTACAGGTCCGTGCGTAGTCGGTAGCCCGGATAAGACGTTAGCCGCAACCCGGGGACCCGACTTCCGTTAACAAATTCGCGGCAGCGGCTCGGCATGGGGAAGGTCCAGCGTCCGCTTCACGCCATACAGGCCGATCGTGCGCACGCCGGTACGCTCAACCACGTCGCCGATAATCGCGGCGTGGCGGCCAAGCGGGTGGCTTTGAAGCTGCGCCAGCGCGGCCTCAGCCGCTTCCCGGGCGACGGCAATCACCAGTTTGCCTTCATTGGCGAAGTTAAGCGCATCCAGGCCTAACAGTTCGCACACCCCGCGCACGGTCTCGTTCACCGGCAGCTTCTGTTCATGTAGCTCAATGCCGCAGCCGCTGGCGGCGGCGAACTCATGAGCTACCGCGTTTACTCCGCCGCGGGTCGCATCGCGCAGCGCTTTGATGCCGGGAAGGGCGCGCAGCGTCTGAATAAGCGGCGTCAGCACCGCACAGTCGCTGGCCAGCGCGCCGTCCAGCCCCAGCTGTTCGCGGAGGTTGAGAATGGTCGCGCCGTGGTCGCCCAGCGTGCCGCTGACCAGCAGCACGTCGCCGGGAGCGATCTGTTGCGCCCCCCAGCGAATATCCGCCGGAATGGCGCCGATCCCGGCGGTATTGATAAACAGTTTATCCGCCGCGCCGCGCGGGACGACTTTGGTATCGCCGGTGACGATGGCAATCTCAGCGGCCTGCGCGGTACGGGCCATGCTATTAACCACGCGTTCCAGGGTGGCCATCTCCAGCCCCTCTTCGAGAATAAACCCGCAGGAGAGATAGCGCGGCAGGGCGCCGCTGACCGCCACATCGTTGGCGGTGCCGCATACTGCCAGCTTGCCGATGTCGCCACCGGGGAAAAACAGCGGATCGATAACGTAGCTGTCGGTGGAGAAGGCGAGACGATCGCCCTGAGCGGTAAGCTGCGCCAGATCGAGACGCGCCTGATCTTCCTGCTCCGCCAGCCACGGGTTGGCGAAAGCCTGCATAAACAGGGAGGCGATCAGCTGTTGCATCGCCTGTCCCCCGCTACCGTGAGCTAACTGGACGCTTTTCATGCTTCATTTTCCTGACTGCGATATTGATACCAGGCGGCGCATGCGCCCTCTGATGAGACCATCAGCGCGCCAAACGCGCTTTGCGGGTTACAGACTTGCCCGAACAGCGGACACTGATGCGGCTTACAGCGGCCGGTCAGCACATCGCCACAGCGGGCGCGCGGATCGTCGCAGACGCGCTGCGGCGCCGGCTGAAAATGGGCTTCAGCGTCAAAGCGCTGATAGGCGGGCGTCAGGCGTACGCCGGAGTTGTTGATGACCCCCAGCCCGCGCCATTCGCTATCGCCCGACAGGCAGAAAACGTCGGCAATCGCCGCTTGCGCCAGCGGGTTGCCTTCATCAGGTACCACGCGGCGGTACTGGTTTTCGACCTGGCTGCGCTGCGCTATTGTCTGCTCAACCAGCATCACCGCGCCTTGCAGTAGATCAAGAGGTTCGAAACCAGCCACCACTAAAGGACGCCGGTAGTCGCTGGCGATAAACCCGTAGGCCTCGGTGCCGATGACCATACTGACATGGCCCGGGGCAAGAAAGGCATCGATGCTGTTATCAGGCTGGTCGAGCAGGCTGCGCAGGGTCGGGAGCAGGGTGATGTGCTGGCAAAAAAAGAAGAAGTTATCCACGTTGCGCTCGCGGGCCTGACGCAGCGTCAGCGCGGTCGCGGGCATGGTGGTTTCAAAACCGAGGCCAAAGAAGACCACCTCCCGCTGCGGGTTCTGCTGCGCCAGCTTCAGCGCATCCATCGGTGAATAGACGATCCGCACATCGGCGCCGCGGGATTTCGCCTGCAGCAGGGAGCCGTTTTTGCCGGGCACGCGCATGGCGTCGCCGAAGGTGCAGAAAATCACCCCCGGGCGACTGGCGATATCGATACAGGTGTCGATTCGCCCCATCGGCAGAACGCAGACCGGGCAGCCGGGGCCGTGAATAAATTCGATATTCTCCGGCAGCAACTGGTCGAGACCGAATTTAAAGATGGCGTGCGTATGGCCGCCGCACACTTCCATAATGCGCAGCGGATGCCCGGCGGTATGAGGCAGCAGATGCGCGCGCGCCTGAAGATGTTCAACCAGCTGCATCACCTGCTCCGGCGCGCGATATTCATCAACAAAACGCATTATCGCTCCTCACCGTACAGCAGCGCGCCCACGTCAGGCTCGACTTCAAACATATTTTGCAGCGCCTCAAGGGTATCGCGGGCCTCCGCTTCATTAATGATGCTCATGGCGAAGCCCACGTGGACCAGAACCCACTGGCCGAGCCGCGGCTGCCCCTGTTCATCAACGCTTCCTACCAGCGTCAGATCGACTTCGCGCTGGATACCGCACACTTCGACCTTCGCCAGATTGCCGTCAATGGCGCAGATCTGCCCCGGAATGCCTATGCACATGTCTGCGCCTCCAGCCAGCTGAGCCACTTATCCATGCCTTCGCCGCTGGTGGCGGACAGCATAATGATCTCAATATCGGGATTAACCTCCCGCGCGCAGGCGAGACACTTCTCTACATCAAAGTTGAGGTACGGCAGCAGGTCGATTTTATTCAGCACCATCAGGCTGGCGGCGGCGAACATATGTGGATACTTCAGCGGCTTATCTTCGCCTTCGGTGACCGACAGCACCGCCACCTTGTGACGTTCGCCGAGGTCGAAGCTCGCCGGACATACCAGGTTGCCGACGTTTTCAATAAACAGAATGCCGTTATCCACCAGCGGCAGACGCGGGGCGGCATCGGCAATCATCTGCGCATCCAGGTGGCAGCCCTTCCCGGTGTTGACCTGAATGGCCGGCGTGCCGGTGGCGCGAATGCGTGCCGCATCATTGACCGTCTGCTGGTCGCCTTCGATGACCGCGCACGCGGTTTTTCCTTTCAGACGCAGCAAGGTTTCACTCAGTAACGTGGTTTTGCCGGATCCCGGGCTGGAGACCAGGTTCAGCACCAGCTGGCCGCGTGCGGCAAAGCGCGCGCGGTTGCGGGCCGCCAGACGATTGTTCTTATCCAGCACGTCGATTTCGACTTCCAGCATCCGGCGCTGGCTTTGACCCGGCGCATGGGTACCCGCTTCGCCGTGGCCGTAGTGCAGGTCGCCGTGCGCTGAGCGGGTGGGGGAGAAGCTATCGGTTTTGACGCCGATAATCGTCATGGTCTGGCGCGGGGCTGGCGCGAAGGGGGCGCTGCGAAACGCCGAGTGGGGGTTATGCTCATCACCTTCGATATAAAGGTTGCCTTCCCCACAGCCGCAAGTCGTACACATAGTTTTACTCCTGGTCTGTCCCGTCATCCTCGCGTTGTCTCTTTGCCGGCTGACTTGCGGGCCGCCGTGAGATAACCCGAATTAACGGTGGATCACTTCTATTCGCTGAATCTGTAGGCCGTCGTCCGCCACAATCTGCAGCGTGTCGCTGTGGCACTGCGGACAGCGCCGCACGTGCTGCGAGATGAGTTGCACGTACTGCTGGCAGGATTCGCACCAGCATTCGGCCTGTTGTTCGGCAATATGCAGTTCGCAGCCTTCCGCCAGCGTGCCGCGGCACACCAGCTCAAAACAGAAGGTCAATGCGCTGGCTTCCACGCAGGAAAATGCGCCGACCTTCAGCCACACGCCGGTAACCCGACGCGCGCCGGCCTGCTGCGCCTGCTGTTCAATAATTTCCAGCGCCCGCTGGCTAAGAGTGATTTCGTGCATGGTCGCCTCCGTATCGCGATGGGCCATATATGCAATAACGATGCCAGGTCATATCTACTGTCGGATGAACTGTCGATGACGACAGCTGACGGATGTCATCGACATGTCAGTACGGGGCGGCTTTTTTATTAAAATCATTAAATATCAATAAATTAAAATTTGGCATGGAAAATGCTTGTACGGTGCATCTCATGCAACCGGGGAGACCGAGATGACTATTTGGGAAATAAGTGAAAAGGCGGACTACATCGCCGACCGTCACCGCCGCTATCAGGATCAGTGGCGCCAGTACTGCAATTCGCTGGTTCAGGGCATCACCCTGTCAAAAGCGCGTTTGCATCATGCGATGAGCTGCGCGCCGGACAAAGAGCTGTGCTTCGTCCTGTTTGAACATTTTCAGGTGTATGTCGCGCTGGCAGAAGGGTTCAACAACCACACCATCGAGTACTACGTCGAAACGCGTAATAGTGATGATAAACGCTTGATTGCTCAGGCAACGCTGGCATCCGACGGTACCGTTGACGGCCGGATCAGCAACCGTTCGCGCGAACAGGTGCTGGAACATTACCTGGCCATTATTGCCAGCGTCTATGACCGTCTGTATGACGCCATGGAACACGACCAGCCGGTGGATTTAAGCCATCTGGCGCTGGCCCATTAATCGTAAGGTGTCGACACGTGTCGAAAATGACATCTGAACTCCCTGATTTCGTCAAAAATGACTTTCACCCGAGGATTGCCCGGTGAACCGTTTTGTAATTGCTGACTCCACCGTCTGTATCGGCTGCCGCACCTGCGAAGCCGCCTGCTCAGAGACGCATCGCCAGTACGGCCTGCAGGCCATGCCGCGACTACAGGTCATGCGTAATGAAAAAGAATCGGCGCCGCAAATGTGCCACCACTGCGAAGACGCCCCTTGCGCCGCCGTGTGTCCGGTTAATGCGATCAATCGCGTCGATGGCGCGGTTCAGCTGAATGAAAGCCTGTGCGTGAGCTGCAAGCTGTGCGCCATTGCCTGCCCGTTCGGGGCGATTGAATTTTCCGGCAGTCGTCCGCTGGATATTCCGGCTAATGCCAATACCCCTATGGCACCCGCTGCGCCGCCGGCGCCCGCTCGCGTCAGTTCGCTGCTCGACTGGGTACCCGGCGTGCGCGCTATCGCCGTGAAATGCGACCTGTGCCATTTCGATGAGCAGGGACCCGCCTGCGTGCGTACATGTCCGACGAAAGCGCTGCTGCTGGTGGATATCCGCGATATCGCCCAGGCCAGCAAGCGCAAGCGTGAGCTGACCTTTAATACCGACCTCGGCGATTTGTCGCTGTTTCAGTCGCAACAGGAGGGCGTGAAATGAGCGCGATCTCTTTAGTCAACCAGGCGGTGCTGTGGTATGCCGCCAGCGGCGTGCTGGCATTTATCTTTACCCTGAGAAAACCGTTAAGCGGTGCGATTGCCGGGATCGGCGGCGCGGTGGCCAGCGCCATGCTGATCGTCGCCGCTATCGCGACGCTGATAACCCCGGAGCAGGTGAGCGACGGCATGCTGCAGATGCTCTCTTTACCGGCTCGGGTGAACGGCATCAATGCGCTATGGCTGCTCGCCATTGGCCTCAGCGCCCTGCCTGTCGCCCTGTTTAATATCGCCTGGCACCGTCATTCGCAGGTGAAAGCCAACGGCCTGCTGGTCAATCTGCTGCTGGCTTCAGCAACCTGCGCCGTGGTGGCAACAAACTTCGGTACGCTGGTGGTCATGGCGGAGATGATGGCCCTGTGCGGAGCATTTCTGACCGGCTGCGCGCAATCCGCAAAGCTGTGGTTTGCGTTGGGACGTCTGGGCACGCTGCTGATGGCGTGGAGCTGCTGGCTGGTGTGGTCTTTCTACGGCACTCTCGACCTGGGGCAGATTAGTCTGCTCGCCGCCCACGCTCCGCAAAATATGCTGCTGTGGTTGCCGGCGCTCGTCGGTTTCGCGCTGCTGGCGGGCGTTATCCCGCTCCACGGCTGGGCGCCGCAGGCGCACGCCGGGGCCAGCGCGCCGGCCGCCGCGCTGTTCTCCACGGTGGTGATGAAAGTCGGGCTGTTTGGCATGCTGACGGTCTCGCTTGCCGGGAGCACGCCGCCGCTGTGGTGGGGCGTCTTGCTGCTGGTCGTGGGAATGATAACCGCGTTTATCGGCGGACTGTACGCCCTGATGGAGCACAATATTCAGCGCCTGCTGGCTTATCACACCCTCGAAAATATCGGCATTATTTTGCTGGGACTTGGCGCCTTCGTCACCGGTCTGGCGCTCAACAGCAGTAGCCTGATGGTGCTGGGCTTCATCGGCGGCATGTACCACCTGATCAACCACAGTCTGTTCAAAACGACGCTGTTCCTTGGCGCCGGCGCCGTGTGGTTCCGTACCGGCCACCGCGATATCGAAAAGCTGGGCGGGCTGGGCAAAAGAATGCCGCTGATTTCGCTCGCTATGCTGATCGGCCTGATGGCGATGGCGGCGCTGCCGCCGCTCAACGGCTTTGCCGGCGAGTGGGTTATCTACCAGTCCTTCTTCAAACTGAGCACCGGCGACGCCTTTATCGGCCGTCTGCTTGGGCCGCTGCTGGCCGTTGGCCTGGCAATGACCGGCGCGCTGGCGGTGATGTGTATGGCGAAAGTCTACGGCGTGACCTTCCTCGGCGCCCCGCGGACTCCGGAAGCGGAGAACGCCACCGGCGCCCCGCTGCTGATGACGGTCAGCGTGCTACTCGCCGCGCTCTGCTGCGTGGCGGGCGGGGTCGCCGCGCCGTGGCTGTTGACGCTGGTCGGCGGGGTACTACCGGTTCAGGCGCAGATCTCAAGCGTGGTGTCGCAGCCGCTGATCGCCATTCTGCTGCTGGCCTGTCCGCTGCTGCCGTTCCTGCTGATGATCTTCTTTAAAGGCGATCGTCTGCCCGCACGCTCCCGCGGTGCGGCATGGGTCTGCGGCTACGACCATGAAAAATCGATGGTCATCACCGCTCATGGTTTTGCCATGCCGGTTAAAGAGGCCTTTGCGCCGCTGCTGAAATTGCGTCATTGGCTGAATCCGGTGCGTCTGGTTCCCGGCTGGCAGTCCGCCTCGGCGCCTGCGCTGTTCCGCGGCGTGGCGTTGCTTGAGCTGGCGGCGCTGGTGGTTATTGTCATTTCGCGAGGAGCCTGAGAATGAGCGTTTTAATTGCACTATTGCAGGCGCTGCTGCTGTTTGCCGTCGCGCCTCTGCTGTCCGGCATCACCCGCGTAGCCCGCGCCCGCTTGCATAATCGCCGCGGTCCGGGAGTGCTGCAGGAGTATCGGGATATCTTCAAGCTGCTGGGTCGCCAGAGCGTCGGGCCGGATGTTTCCGGCTGGGTTTTCCGCCTGACGCCCTTCGTGATGGTCGGCGTGATGTTGACCATTGCCAGCGCGCTGCCGGTGGTAACCGTCTCGTCGCCGCTGGCGGGACTGGGCGATCTGATCACCCTGATCTACCTGTTCGCGATTGCCCGTTTCTTCTTTGCGATTGCCGGTCTGGACACCGGTAGCCCGTTTACGGCGATCGGCGCCAGCCGCGAAGCGATGCTCGGCGTGCTGGCGGAGCCGATTCTGCTGCTGGGCCTGTGGGTTGCGGCGCAGGTTGCCGGCTCCACGCACCTCAGCCAGATCGCCGCCACCATTTATCACTGGCCCGTTGCCCGCTCGGTACCGCTGGTCCTGGCGCTGTGCGCCTGCGCGTTCGCCACCTTTATCGAAATGGGCAAGCTGCCGTTCGACCTGGCGGAAGCGGAGCAGGAGCTGCAGGAAGGGCCGCTGACCGAATACAGCGGCAGCGGATTTGCGGTGTTGAAATGGGGCATCAGCCTCAAACAGCTGGTTGTGCTGCAGATGTTTGTCGGCGTCTTTATTCCGTGGGGAGCGATGACCAGTTTTAGCCTCGGTGGCCTGCTGCTGGCGCTGGTCGCCGCCATCGCCAAGCTGGTGGCGGGCGTGCTGGTTATCGCGCTGTTTGAAAACAGCATGGCGCGTCTGCGTTTTTGTGCCACTTCCCGCGTTACCTGGGCCGGTTTTGGCTTTGCGTTTTTAGCTTTCGTCTCCTTGCTGGCGGCGTGATTAAGAGAGTTTGAGCATGTCTGAAGAAAAAATCGGTCAACACTATCTCGCCGCGCTGCATCAGGCCTTCCCGGGCGTGGTGCTCGACGAAGCCTGGCAGACCAAAGATCAGCTCACCGTGACGGTGAAGGTCAACTATCTCCCGGAAGTTGTGGAGTTTCTCTACTACCAGCAGGGCGGCTGGCTGTCGGTGCTGTTCGGTAACGACGAACGTAAGCTTAACGGCCACTATGCCGTGTATTACGTGCTGTCGATGGAGCAGGGGACCCGGTGCTGGGTAACCGTGCGCGTCGAAGTGGATGCCGACAAACCGGAATATCCGTCGGTGACGCCGCGCGTGCCTGCCGCCGTCTGGGGCGAGCGTGAAGTGCGCGATATGTACGGTCTGATACCGGTGGGGCTGCCGGATGAGCGCCGTCTGGTACTGCCGGACGACTGGCCGGATGAACTCTATCCGCTGCGTAAAGACAGCATGGATTATCGTCAGCGCCCGGCGCCGACCACCGATGCGGAAACCTACGAGTTCATCAACGAGCTGGGCAGTAAGAAAAACAACGTGGTGCCGATTGGCCCGCTGCACGTCACTTCCGATGAACCCGGTCATTTTCGCCTGTTCGTTGATGGCGAGAATATTATCGACGCCGATTACCGCCTGTTCTATGTCCACCGGGGCATGGAAAAACTGGCGGAAACCCGCATGGGTTATAACGAAGTGACCTTCCTGTCCGACCGCGTGTGCGGTATCTGCGGCTTTGCCCACAGTACGGCCTATACCACCTCCGTCGAGAATGCGATGGGGATCGTGGTACCGGAACGCGCGCAGATGATCCGCGCCATCCTGCTGGAAGTGGAACGCCTGCATTCACACCTGCTGAACCTCGGCCTCGCCTGCCACTTCACCGGCTTTGACTCCGGGTTTATGCAGTTCTTCCGCGTGCGTGAGACCTCAATGAAGATGGCGGAGATCCTCACCGGGGCGCGTAAAACCTACGGTATGAACCTGATTGGCGGCATCCGTCGCGACCTGCTGAAAGATGACATGATCCAGACAAGAGCGCTGGCGCAGCAGATGCGCCGCGACGTGCAGGAGCTGGTCGATATGCTGCTCAGCACGCCGAATATGGCGCAGCGTACCGTGGGGATAGGCCGCCTCGACCCGCAAATCGCCCGTGATTTCAGCAACGTCGGTCCGATGGTCCGCGCCAGCGGCCACGCTCGCGACACCCGCGCCGACCATCCGTTTGTCGGCTACGGTCTGCTGCCGATGACGGTTCACAGCGAACAGGGCTGCGACGTCATTTCGCGCCTGAAGGTGCGTATCAACGAGGTCTATACCGCGCTGAATATGATCGACTTCGGCCTCGATAACCTGCCGGGCGGTCCGCTGGCGGTGGAAGGCTTTACCTATATCCCGCACCGTTTTGCGCTGGGCTTCTCGGAAGCGCCGCGCGGGGATGATATCCACTGGAGCATGACCGGCGACAACCAGAAGCTGTACCGCTGGCGCTGTCGTGCGGCCACCTACGCCAACTGGCCGACCCTGCGCTATATGCTGCGCGGCAACACCGTCTCCGACGCCCCGTTGATTATCGGCAGCCTCGATCCTTGCTACTCCTGTACCGACCGCATGACCGTGGTCGATGTGCGGAAGAAAAAAAGCAAAGTGGTGCCGTACAAAGAGCTGGAGCGCTACAGCATCGAGCGTAAAAACTCGCCGCTGAAATAAGGAATCGCCATGTTTACCTTTATCAAAAAAGTGATCAAAACCGGCAACGCGACGCACGCCTATCCGCTGGAGCCGATGCCGGTAGATAAAAACTTTCGCGGCAAACCGGAACATACGCCGCAGCAGTGTATCGGCTGCGCGGCCTGCGTGAACGCCTGCCCGTCGAACGCGCTGACGGTGGAAACGGACCTGGTGACGCGCGAGCTTGCCTGGCAGTTCAACCTCGGGCGTTGCATCTTCTGCGGTCGCTGCGAAGAGGTGTGCCCGACGGCGGCCATCAAGCTGTCGCAGGAGTATGAACTGGCGGTGTGGAAGAAAGAGGATTTCCTCCAGCAGTCGCGCTTTGCCATTTGCCATTGCCGGGTGTGTGAACGCCCGTTCGCCGTACAAAAAGAGATCGACTACGCCATCGCGCTGCTCGGGCACAACGGAGATACTCGCGCCGAGCTGCATCGCGAAAGCTTCGAGACCTGCCCGGAGTGTAAACGCCAGAAGTGCCTGGTGCCGTCCGATCGTATTGAACTGACTCGTCATATGAGAGAGGCCAGCTGATGAGCAATTTACCAGGCCCGCGCGATGAAAACGGCATTCCGCTGCCGATGACGGTGGAGGAGTCCATCGCCAGCATGAAGGCATCGCTGCTGAAGAAAATTAAGCGTTCCGCCTATGTCTATCGCGTGGACTGCGGCGGCTGCAACGGCTGCGAAATCGAGATTTTCGCCACCCTGTCACCGCTGTTTGATGCCGAACGCTTTGGGATCAAAGTGGTGCCGTCACCGCGCCATGCCGATATTCTGCTGTTTACCGGCGCGGTGACCCGCGCCATGCGTTCACCGGCGCTGCGTGCCTGGCAGTCGGCGCCGGATCCGAAAATCTGCATCTCCTACGGCGCCTGCGGCAACAGCGGCGGTATCTTCCACGACCTTTACTGCGTCTGGGGCGGAACCGACAAAATTGTCCCGGTGGACGTCTATATTCCGGGCTGTCCGCCGACGCCTGCCGCCACGCTATATGGCTTTGCGATGGCGCTGGGTCTGCTGGAACAGAAAATTCACGCCCGTCTGCCGGGCGAGCAGGATGACAAAGCGGCGGAAATTCTCCACCCCGGCATGGTGCAGCCGCTGCGGGTGCGCATCGATCGTGAAGCGCGTCGCCTGGCGGGCTATCGCTATGGCCGCCAGATTGCCGATGACTACATGCGTCTGCTGGCGCAGGGCGATAGTCAGGTGGTGCGCTGGCTGGAGGCGGAGAAAGATCCGCGTCTGACTGAGATCGTCACCCATCTGAACCAGGTGGTTGAGGGGGCGCGTATCCGATGAGCGAGACGGTGGTGTTCAGTCAGCTGAGCCGTAAATTTATTGATGAGAACGACGCGACGCCCGATCAGGCGCAACAGGTGGTCTATTACAGCCTGGCGATTGGCCACCACCTCGGCGTCATCGACTGCCTGGAGGCAGCGCTAAGCTGCCCGTGGCAGGACTATCTGGCGTGGATTGCCACTCTCGAAGAGGGCAGCACCGCACGGCGTAAAATGGAGGGCGTGCCGAAGTACGGCGAGATAGTGATCGACAGCAATCATGTCACGATGCTCGCCAACGCCTTCGATAAAGCGCAGGCCCGGCAGACCGCCGAACAGCAGGCGTGGAGCAAAACGATGCTCAGCATGCTGCACGATATTCACCAGGAAAGCGCCATCTATCTGATGGTGAGGAGACTCCGTGACTGATGTTTTACTTTGTGTTGGCAACAGCATGATGGGCGATGATGGCGCAGGCCCGCTATTGGCGGAGATGTGCGCCGCCAGGCCGGTCGGTGAATGGGTAGTGATCGATGGCGGCAGCGCCCCGGAAAACGACATCTTCGCCATTCGCGAGCTACGTCCCGATCGCCTGCTGATCGTCGATGCTACCGATATGGGACTCAACCCCGGAGAAATCCGCCTCGTTGACCCGGACGATATTGCCGAAATGTTTATGATGACCACCCACAATATGCCGCTCAACTATCTGATCGATCAGCTGCAAGAGGATGTTGGTGAGGTCATTTTTCTCGGGATTCAGCCGGATATCGTCGGCTTTTATTACCCGATGACCCAGCCAATTAAGGATGCGGTCGAGGTGGTATATCACCAGCTTAGCGGCTGGCAGGGGAACGGCGGTTTTGCGCAGCTGGAGGCGGCAGACGCATAGCGTCTGGCATCCGGGCTTACGCGAATGTTTAGCCGGGTCAGGCAATACGCTTTTTCGCCTACGCCATCTCAAGGAGCTGGGGGTGACAAGGCTAACGTGGATGGGTTAATAGCGGGTTGGCTATGCCGCTCAAGCGCTGGTGCGTGGATTTGTTGGCTGTCTGCCGATGAGCGACGCGGAGTATGGCCGCAAACGCGCGCCGCGGCATCTGCGGACCATGCCCGCGCCGGATGGCGGCTAACGCCTTATCCGGCCTACAAAACGACAAAACCGTGGGCCGGTGCAGCCACAGCGCTGCCCGGCAATACGTGCTCTACTCGAATCCGGCCGACAAAACCGTAGGCCGGTGCAAGCGTAGCGCCGCCCGGCAATATACGCTCTACTCGAGGTCTTCGCCGTTGCTGGCAATCACCTTCTTGTACCACCAGAACGATTTTTTACGCTTACGCTCCAGCGTACCGTTGCCGGCATCATCGCGATCGACATAGACAAAGCCATAGCGCTTGCTCATTTCGCCGGTTGAAGCAGAAACCAGATCGATACAGCCCCAGCTGGTGTAGCCCATCACCGGGATCCCGTCCTCAATAGCATCGCGCATCGCTTTGATATGCTCGCGCAAATAGCTGATGCGATAGTCATCGTGAATCTCGCCGTTGGCATCGATCTCGTCCCGGGCGCCGAGGCCGTTTTCGACCAGAAACAGCGGCTTCTGATAGCGGTCATACATCATATTCATGGTGATGCGCAGGCCGAGCGGATCAATGCCCCAGCCCCATTCACTGGCTTTGATGTGCGGGTTTTTCAGCGATTTAACAATGTTTGCCGCATTGGTGTTGTTGGCGTTCATGTCTGCCGACGCGCAGCGAGAGGCGTAATAGCTGAATGAGACAAAATCGACGGTGTTCTTCAGGATCTCGTCATCGGCCGGCTGCTTTTCAATGGTCACGCCTTTTTCGCGGAACACGCGCGCCGAATAAGACGGATAAGCACCGCGCGCCTGTACGTCAATAAAGAAGAGGTTTTCGCGATCTTTCTCCAGCGCCATCCACACATCTTCAGGCTTGCAGGACCAGGGATAAAAATTGCCGCCCGCCAGCATGCAGCCGACCTGGTTATGCGGGTTGACCTCGTGGGCGATTTGGGTCGCCAGCGCGCTGGCGATAAGCTCGTGGTGCGCCGCCTGGTACTTCACCTGCTCCTGGTTCTCTCCCTCTTCAAACACCAGCCCGGCGCCGGAGTAGGGGCTATGGAGCATGATGTTGATTTCATTGAAGGTTAGCCAGTATTTCACCAGCCCGTCGAAGGCTTCAAAGCAGGTGCGGGCGTAGCGGGTAAAGAACTCCACCATTTTACGATTGCGCCATGAACCGTATTCAATGACCAGATGCATCGGCACATCGAAGTGGCAAAGGGTCACCAGCGGCTCAATCCCGTACTTTTTGCACTCTTCAAACAGCGAGCGATAAAAGGCGATCCCTTCTTGATTCGGCTCCAGCTCATCGCCGTTAGGGTACAGGCGGCTCCAGGCAATTGAGGTGCGGAAGACGCTAAAGCCCATCTCCGCCATCAGGGCGATATCCTCTTTATAGCGATGATAAAAATCGATGGCCTCATGGCTCGGGTAAAATTCATCGTCACGCAGCTGAAAACGCTTCTCCAGCCCGAGCTTTACCGGCATGCGGTTCGCGCCATGGGGCAGCGTATCCACGGTGGTCAGCCCTTTGCCGCCCGCGAGATACCCCCCTTCAGACTGGTTTGCGGCCAGCGCGCCGCCCCATAAAAAGCCGTGTGGAAAAGTCGACATGCGTTACCTCGCTTACAAAAAATAGTGTTCAGACGTGTGATGGTCGGGTCGTGGTCTGGCGCGCTCTGGCATCGGCTGCGGCCTCTTCCACCGGGATATCTTCAAAGCCGAGCAGCAGCGTCAGTACGAATGAGAGCACCACCGCCAGCGCCATCACGCCGAAGACCCAGACGATAGACATCGGGTTAGCCGGGTCAAAGAACTGGACGCTGGTGAACAGGCCCGGTGCCGCCATCGAGTGGCTGGCAAGCCCGGCGATACCGGCCACCGCGCCGCAGATAAAGCCGCTGATCAGGCTGGCGATGAGCGGACGTTTGAGGCGCACCGCGACACCGTACAGCGCCGGTTCGGAGATACCGGCCAGAATGGCGGAGGCCGCGGCCGCCAGCGCAGTCTGGCGCAGCTCCGGATTTTTGGTTTTCCAGGCTACCGCCAGCGATGAGCCGCCCAGCGACAGGTTGGCGCCGATTTCTGACGGCATCACCATCCCTTCTTTACCGGTTTCCGCAATGGTCTGAATAATGGTTGGGGTGAAAACGCGATGCATCCCGGTCATCACCAGCAGCGGCCACAGGGCGCCCATAATGGCCACCGACAGCCAGCCCAGATAGCTATGAATGGTGTACACCAGCGCGGAGATGGCGCTGCCGATCCAGATCCCGAGCGGGCCTATCAGCAGGATCGCCAGCGGAGCGGCGATCAGCACGATCAGCATCGGCTTGAGGAAGTTTTTCGTCACCGCCGGAGTAATGCGATCGACCCAGCGTTCGATATATGACAGGCACCAGGTCATCACCAGCGCCGGAATAACGGTATAGGTGTATTTCACCGCCGTCACCGGAATAAAGGCGAACTCGACGTGCTCACCCTGGGCCGCTTTGGCCATCAGCTCAATAAAGCTCGGATGGACCAGCACCCCGGCAATGGCAATCGCCAGCGACATATTGGTTTTGAATTTTACCGCCGCAGAGGCGGCGACCATCAGCGGCAGGAAGAAAAAGGCGCCGTCGCCGATGACGGTCAAAATAGTCAACGTGGGCGCACCTTTAGGCAGGACGCCGCTCATCTCAAGGATCATCGCCAGCAGTTTGACCATCGATCCGCCGATGATGGCGGGGATCAGCGGTGACATGGTGCCGATCAGCGCATCGAGGATCCCGGCGCCGATACGCTTTAACGTCAGCGGCGGTTTTCCCTGAGGTTCCGCGGGGCGCATGTTGTCCGGCAGCAGGTTGACCACTTCGCGAAACGCCTGCGATACCGTATTGCCGATGATGACCTGGCACTGATTGTCGCTGCGCACCACGCCAAGCACGCCTTTCAGGCTTTTCAGCGCGGCGCTGTCCACCCGCGCATCATCTTTGACCACAAAACGCAGGCGGGTCATACAGTGGGTGACTGCCGTGATGTTATCCGCCCCGCCTGTTGCCGTCAGAATTTGCTTTGCCAGGGCTGCGTAATTTTTAGACATCGGATTTTATCCTGTTTAATCAATAGGGTACTGGCTGGTTATCGCACCTGAGGATCGTGCGCTATCAGGGATATATAGGAAACCGGTTCCACAAAATCATGATGAGTTTCATTTGTTCTAACAAGATATAAAAAAATCATTTTTTCGTTTTGTGATTTTGATCGCTATGTAAGCCAGCTAAGAATCTGCGCTGCGCGCGAGTCAAAGCTGTAAAACGGCGAGGTGTGCAGTACACTGCGGGCATCTTTTGCAACAGGAAGAACAACATGGCAACGATGCTGGAGGTGGCGAAACGCGCGGGAGTCTCGAAAGCGACCGTTTCCCGGGTACTGTCGGGTAACGGCTATGTCAGCCAGGAAACGAAAGATCGCGTATTTCAGGCCGTGGCGGAAAGCGGCTACCGGCCCAATCTGCTGGCGCGTAATCTGGCGACCAAAAAGAGCCAGACGCTGGGGCTGGTGGTGACCAACACCCTTTATCACGGGGTCTATTTTAGCGAGTTGTTGTTTCACGTTGCGCGGATGACGGAAGACAAGGGACGGCAGCTGATTCTGGCCGACGGCAAGCACAGCGCGGAAGAAGAGCGCGAGGCGATCCAGTACCTGCTCGACCTGCGCTGCGACGCGATTATCATCTATCCGCGTTTTCTCAGCGTTGATGAAATGGACGAAATCGTGGAAAACCAGCCGCAGCCGATTATGGTGCTCAACCGCCGCCTGCGGCGCAACGCCAGCCACTGCGTCTGGTCCGATCAAAAAGCCTCGGCATTTACGGCGGTCGAAAAACTGATTGCCCGCGGCCATCGTGATATCGCGTTTATCACCGGCTCGCTGGATTCGCCTACCGGGATTGAACGCCTTTCCGGCTATAAAGATGCGCTGATGAAACACGGGATTTCGCTGAATAATGAGCTGATCGTTGAGGGCAAGTGGACGCCGGAAAGCGGCGCGGCTGGCGTAGCGACGCTGCGTCAGCGCGATGCCCGTTACAGTGCGCTGGTGGCGAGCAATGACGACATGGCGATTGGCGCGATGAAGCAGCTACATCAGCAGGGCGTGCGGATTCCGGAGCAGGTCTCGGTCATCGGCTTCGATGATATCGTGCTGGCGCCGTATATGGTTCCGGCGCTCTCCAGCGTCAAAATACCGGTGACGGAGATGATCAAGGAGAGTATTAACCGACTGATCTTTATGCTCGACGGCGGCGATTTAAAATATCAGCAAACCTTCCCCGGTGAGCTGCTTGAACGTGACTCGATTGCCCCGGGACCGTTCGCCTGACGTCGTCATCTGTCATCGTCAGATGTGACGATGACAGAATCTGTTCCCCGTCTTTAGGTTATTCATTTCCTTTATTATCAGCGTGATAAAAGTTGGAACGTATTATGCATACTCCGCCGCGTAACCTTCTTACAGCTGGAGAAATGGATGAACCGTTTCATTATTGCCGACGCGAGCAAATGCATTGGCTGCCGCACCTGCGAAGTGGCCTGCGTGGTCTCTCATCAGGAAAATCAGGACTGCGCCGCGCTGACGCCAAAATCCTTCTTACCGCGTATCCATGTGATCAAAGGCGTTAACGTCTCGACGGCCACCGCCTGCCGCCAATGTGAAGACGCGCCGTGCGCCAACGTCTGTCCGAACGGCGCGATCGCCCGGGATAAAGGCTTTATTCACGTGATGCAGGAGCGCTGCATCGGCTGCAAAACCTGCGTGGTGGCCTGTCCCTATGGCGCGATGGAGGTGGTCGTGCGTCCGGTGATTCGTCATAGCGGTGCCGGGCTGAACGTGATGGCGGAAAAAGCGGAAGCCAATAAATGCGATCTTTGCCATCACCGGGAAGAGGGCCCCGCCTGTATAGAGGCCTGCCCGACGCATGCGCTGATTTGCGTGGACCGCAATAAGCTTGAGCAGATGAATAGCGAAAAACGTCGTCGTACGGCGCTGGCCTGGTAAGGCGGCGGCATGATGAACGGGGTGCAGATTCGCATTCGCGGTAAAGTGCAGGGGGTGGGCTTCCGCCCCTTTGTCTGGCAGCTGGCGCAAGAGTCAGCACGCTGCGGCGACGTATGTAACGACGGTGACGGCGTACTGGTGCGCCTGTTGGGCGATGAGGCGGCGTTTCTCGCCGCGCTGACCCGCCGCTGTCCGCCGCTGGCGCGTATCGACAGCGTGGAAACCCGGCCGTTTCACTGGCGTACGCTGCCGCAGGATTTCGCCATTCGCGAAAGCGGCGGCGGAAGTATGCGTACCCAGATTGTGCCCGATGCGGCCACCTGCCCGGCATGCCTGGCGGAGATGAACAATCCGCGGGATCGCCGCTATCGCTACCCGTTTATTAACTGCACTCACTGTGGGCCGCGTTTCACCATTATTCGCGCGATGCCCTATGACCGCCCCTTTACCTCGATGGCGCCTTTTCCACTCTGTCCGCGCTGCGAGGCCGAGTACCGCCACCCTGGCGACCGACGTTTTCATGCTCAACCGGTGGCCTGCGCCGACTGCGGCCCGCGTCTGGAGTGGCGCGCGGAAGGCGAGTCGCTGGTCGGAGAAGCGGCATTGCAGGCGGCGATTCATCAGCTACAGGCCGGGCAGATTGTCGCCATCAAGGGCATGGGCGGTTTTCATCTGGTGTGCGATGCCGGTAATCCGCGCGCGGTGGCGGCGTTACGCACACGCAAACATCGTCCGGCAAAGCCGCTGGCGGTGATGCTGCCGGCGGCGGATAGCCTGCCGGCAGCGGCGCAGGCGTTACTGACGTCACCCGCTGCACCCATCGTATTGATAGAGAAATCGCAGGTCGATGGCCTGTGTGACGACATTGCGCCAGCGCTGAATGAAGTGGGGGTGATGCTGCCATCTAATCCGTTGCAGCATCTGGTTTTGCAGGCGCTGGCGCGCCCTCTGGTGATGACCTCCGGCAACCTGAGCGGGCGGCCGCCGGCGATCGCCAACGTCGATGCGCTGCGTGATTTGGCCGGGATTGCCGATGGTTTTCTGCTGCACAACCGCGACATCGTGCAGCGGATGGACGACTCGGTGATGCGGCAAAGTGGTGAAATGCTACGTCGTTCGCGAGGCTATGTGCCTGATGCGATGCCATTACCGCCGGGGTTTCACGACGTGCCGCCGCTGCTGTGCCTCGGCGCCGATATGAAAAATACCTTTTGTCTGGCGCGCGGAGAGCAGGCGGTACTGAGTCAGCACTTCGGCGACCTCGGCGATGAGGGCGTAGAACAGCAGTGGCATCAGGCGCGGCGTCTGATGCAGGCGGTTTATGGCTTTAACCCAAGCCTGGTGGTCAGCGATACGCATCCGGGCTACCGTTCGACGCAGTGGGCGACCTCGTTGGCGCTGCCGGTTGAGCGCGTCCTGCATCACCATGCCCATGCCGCCGCCTGCCTGGCGGAACACGGCTGGCCGCTGGATGGCGGCGATGTGATTGCCGTGGTCCTCGACGGTATCGGCATGGGGGAAAACGGCGCGCTGTGGGGCGGCGAGTGTCTGCGGGTGAATTACCGGGAGTGTGAACGCCTGGGCGGATTGCCGGCGGTGGCGCTCCCCGGCGGCGACCTGGCGGCTCGTCAGCCGTGGCGTAATCTGCTGGCCCATTGCCTGGCCTACGTTGACGACTGGCAAAACGATGCGCAAACCGCGGCGCTGCGCCAGCACAACTGGCCGCTGCTGGCGCGGGCTATTGATCGGGGAATGAATGCGCCGAAGGCGTCATCCTGCGGACGCCTGTTCGATGCCGTGGCCTGCGCGCTGGGCTGCGCGCCGGACTGCCTGAGCTATGAGGGGGAGGCGGCCTGCCGGCTGGAGGCGCTGGCCACCGCTTGCGATGGCGTTGCGCATCCTGTTCGCCTGCCGTGGCAGGCGGGCGAGCTGGATCTGGCCACCTTCTGGCCGCAGTGGCTGGGATGGCGGGCGAGCCGCGAACAAAAAGCCTGGGCCTTTCATGATGCGCTGGCCTGCGGAGTGGCCGCGATGGCGCGCGATTGTGCAACGTCGCGCGGGATGACTACGTTGGCATTCAGCGGCGGCGTGTTGCATAACCGGCTGCTGGTCTCACGATTGACCTTTTATCTGGCGGATTTTACTCTGCTGTTTCCGCAGCAGCTCCCTGCCGGAGATGGGGCTATCGCGTTTGGTCAGGCGGTCGTGGCCGCAGCCCGCTGGCAGGCTCACAGGGTATCATCATGATAGTGACAATTTTACGCCAGCAGCCGCGTGCCGCTGCGCTGGTGTTGGGACTGGTTGTGGCAAATCTGCTCGCCTGGGGCTGGGCCTGGCAGGCGTTTGGCGATAGCGGCGCGCTGATGGCGGCGAGTCTGCTGGCCTGGGGGTACGGATTGCGCCATGCGGTCGATGCCGACCATATTGCGGCGATCGACAGCGTCACCCGCAAAATGATGCAGCAGGGGCGTCGGCCTTTTGCCGTCGGAGCCTGGTTCTCGTTTGGCCACTCGTCGATTGTGGTGCTGGCTTCGGCGGCGATTGCCGCCACCGCCACCGCTTTCGGCCAGCAGATGAGCTGGCTGCATGATACCGGCAGCGTGATTGGCACCGCGGTGTCGGCGCTGTTTTTATTGCTGATGGCGTTTATCAACCTGGTGATTTTACGCAGCGTCTGGCGCAGCTTTCGCACGTGGAAGAGAGGCGGTAAGGTGAGCGATGAGGTGGCGACCGGCGGCGGCATGATGAGCTGGTTGTTCGGTAAAACTTTTCGTCTGATTAGCCGTAGCTGGCAGATGTATCTGGTGGGCTTTCTGTTTGGCCTCGGATTTGATACCGCCACCGAAATCGGCGTGCTGGGGATTTCTGCCGCCAGCGCGTCAAGCGGAATGTCTATCTGGTCGATCATGGTCTTTCCGGCGCTGTTTGCCAGCGGGATGGCGCTGGTGGATACCCTCGATAATGTGCTGATGGTCGGCGCCTACGGCTGGGCGTTTAGCAAGCCGCAGCGCAAGCTCTATTACAATATGACCATTACCGGCACGTCGGTGGTGGTGGCGTTATTTATCGGTGGTCTGGAAGCGCTGGGGCTGCTGATGGACAAGTTTTCGTTCAGCGGCGGGCTATGGCGCTGGGTCGCCGCGCTGAACGATAATCTCGGCGACGCCGGTTTTGTGGTCATCGGGCTGTTTGTCGCCTGCTGGGTGCTGTCGGTGCTGAATTACCGCTGGCGCGGATACGATAATCTGGCGCGCCAGGTTGCAGATTCCCCCGGCTCTCGCGGCGTTTAGCCGGGCTACCTGAGCCAGGCCGGCCTGCTGCCCGGCGGCGCTGCGCTTGCGCGGGCCTACGGGGTGAAGGTCGAGCGGTATGACCACAAAAGCGTACAGCGGGTGTGCTGCCCGGCGGCGCTGCGCTTGCGCGGGCCAACGGGGTGAAGGCCGAAATGTAGGCCGGGTAAGCATCGCGCCACCCGGCAAAATAACGGCGCAGAATCGGTCGCCCGGGTAGGGCGTTTACGCCGCGACCCGGGAATAACGCCCGTTCGGGCCGCTTAACGCACCAATTGTTTGAGCAACGCAAAGGCCTCTTTCATTCGGTCCTCGCTGACCACAAAGGCGCGCAGCTGGTTGGCGGCATCCACCCCTTTCGCCACCACCCCCTCTTTGGCGGCAACCAGATTCCACGTCAGATCGTCCCGCTGTGTCTCACCGGCCAGATGCAGCGGCAGATCCGGCGTTTTAACCTTCACCAGCATCGGCGGCAGCGTCAGTTCGTTCGCCTGCGACAGCAGGTTTTTAGCGAGGCACATCGCGCTCAGTAAAATCGGCTGCAGAAACGGCAGGACGCTGCCATTGATTTCCGCGCAGTCGCCGAGGGCGTAAATTGCCGGATCGCTGGTTTGCAACCGGCTGTTCACCACCACGCCACGACGAATCATCAACCCGGCATGGCGCGCCAGCGCCGTTTCCGGGCGCAGACCGGCGGCGGCGACCACCGCATCGACGGTGACGCTGCGCTGACGGTCGAGGCTGACGCGAATGCCGTCGGCGGTTTGCTCCAGCCCTTCAAGCTGCGTTTTCAGCATCAGGTGTACGCCCATATCGGTGAGCCGATGCTGCAGACGGCTGCTGACCTCCGGCGGCATCAATGCTGAGAGCACGCTGGCGGAGTTATCGACTACCGTCACCGCCTTCCCGGCGCGGCAGAAGTCCATCGCCAGCTCGCAGCCAATCAGGCCGCCGCCGACGATCAGCACGCGTTGCGCATCGTGGAGCTGACTCTGCGCGGCGCCGTACTCGCGCTGGCTGTTGAGGGTCAGCATCAGTTCATGCCCGGGTACCGGCGGGATAAACGGTGCGGCGCCGGTGGCCAGTACCAGCTTGTCGTAGCGCCATTCGCGATCCTGACTTTTCACCACTTTCGCTGCGGCGTCGAGGTCACTGACCCAGGTGTACGGGAACAGACGCAGATGGTACTGCTCGGCGAATTCGCCCGCCGTTTGCAGGGTCAGATCGTCGGCACGTTGGCCGCGGCTGACCACATGGCTGAGGTCCGGTTTGTTGTACTCATCCATGCTGTCGGCGGCGATCAGCGTCAGCGGAATGTGGGTATCCTGCTTGCGGATATTTTTCACCAGCTGACGGGCCGCAAAGCCCGAGCCGATGATGACGATGCCATCACTCATTTTGCCTCCGTCGCCAGTACGTCAAAGACCTCTTTGCCGAGAGAGCATTCCGGGCACAGGAAGTTATCCGGGACCTCGCTCCACGGCGTCCCCGGCTGGACATCCTGGTTCGGTTCGCCTTTCGCCGGATCGTAAACCCACTGGCAGACGCTGCACTGCATCGACGGGCCGAGATCGGCTGCTGCCGCAGCGGCACAGGCGCAGTTTTCTTGTTCCGGCGCGGTTTGTACTGCGGCGACCGGCAGCGGGGAGAGCGCCCACTGGCGGGCAATTTCACGGCCGTGTTCGCGGCACAGCTCCAGCGCGTCGAGGTCCGGGCGCCATTTGGCCTTCAGGCTCAGCGACATTTCAAAACCGGCATCCTGCAAGCGGGTGGACAGGCGATCGACCGCACCGCCGCTCCAGCCGTGAGAGCCGAAGGCGCTGGCGCGCTTATTGCGAAAACGCAGGCCGGTCATCTCTTCAACCAGTCCGGCGATTTTCGGCATCATCACATTATTCATGGTCGAGGTGCCGACCAGCACCCCTTTTGAGCGGAAGACGTTGGTCAGTATTTCGTTTTTATCGCTACGGGCGACGTTGAAGATTTTCACCGCCACGCGCGGGTCCACGTCGGTAATTCCCTGGGCGATAGCATCGGCCATCATGCGGGTATTGTTCGACATGGTGTCATAGAAGAGCGTGATGCGGTCTTCCTGGTAATCGGCGGCCCATTTCAGGTACAGCTCGACGATTTGGGTCGGGTTGTCGCGCCAGACCACGCCGTGGGAGGTGGCTATCATGTCGACCGGCAGGTTGAAGCCGAGAATTTCGGTGATTTTTGGCGTCACCAGGCGGCTGAACGGGGTCAGGATGTTGGCATAGTAGCGCTGGCACTGCTCGAACAGCTCGGTCTGGTCGACTTCGTCATTAAACAGGTGTTCGTCGCAATAGTGCTGGCCGAAGGCGTCGTTGCTGAACAGGACCGCATCGCCGGTCATATAGGTCATCATGCTGTCCGGCCAGTGCAGCATGGGCGTTTCGACGAAGATCAGCTGCTTGCCGTTGCCGATGTCGAGGCTGTCTCCGGTTTTCACCACCTTAAAATTCCACTCCGGGTGATGGTGATGGCCGGTTATGGAGTCAATGGCATTGGCGGTGCAGTAAATCGGCGTATCCGGGATACTGTTCATCAATTCGGTCAGCGCGCCGGCATGGTCTTCTTCCGCGTGGTTAATCACGATGTAGTCAATATCGGCAAGATCGATCTCGCTACGCAGGTTCTGCACGAACTCGCGGCTGAATTTATGATCGACGGTATCAATCAGGACATTTTTCTCTTCCCGGATGAGATAGCTGTTATAGCTGCTGCCGCGCAGCGTTTTGTATTCGGTGCCGTGAAAATCACGCACTTCCCAGTCACGTTGGCCAACCCAATGAATGTTATTTTTAACCAGAATAGACATAGCAACCTCAATTAATTCAGCGTGTTCAAATAAGATGAGTTGCTTATATCAAGTTACGTGCCAACTTTTTAATTGATTGATTTTTAATGTTTTTAATGTTTTTCGCTAAACTAATTGATGTCAAAATGACAATGGTTAAAATAGTCGTTATGACAATTAATGGTGTCAAAATGACAATGAGGCTGCAATGAGCTTTTCCCTGCAGGTACTGGCGAAAATCGCCATTGATTTACAAAGCGATATTGGTCACGCCGACCGATTCTCGCGTCTGATCGCCACCCTACGGCAGGTGCTGGGATGCGATGCCTCGGCGCTGCTGCGCTACGACGCCCATCAGTTTGTGCCGCTGGCGATCGACGGACTGGCGCAGGATGTGCTGGGGCGACGCTTTGCGCTGGCCGGGCACCCGCGGCTGGAGGCGATTGCTCGCGCGGGGGACGTCGTGCGCTTCCCGGCGGACAGCGATCTGCCCGACCCTTATGACGGGCTGATTCCCGGCCAGGAGAGTCTCAAGGTTCACGCCTGCGTTGGGCTGCCGCTGTTTGCCGGACAAACCCTGATAGGCGCATTGACCCTGGACGGTATGGACGCCGACCGTTTCGATAGCTTTAGCGATGAGGAGCTACGGCTGATTGCCGCCCTGGTGGCAGGAGCGCTGAATAACGCGCTGCTCATTGCCCGTCTCGAAAATCAGAACGTGCTGCCGGAGGCGAGCGCGAGCTATACGCCCCCCGACCGTCAGGAGATTATCGGCCTGTCGGCGCCGATACAGCAGCTGAAAAAAGAGATTGATATCGTCGCCGCGTCGGATTTGAACGTGTTGATTAGCGGCGAAACCGGCACCGGCAAAGAACTGGTGGCGAAAGCGGTTCATCAAGGGTCGCCGCGGGCGGCCAATCCGCTGATCTATCTGAACTGTGCGGCGCTGCCGGAGAGCGTGGCGGAAAGCGAGCTGTTCGGGCATGTGAAAGGGGCGTTTACCGGGGCTATCAGCAACCGCAGCGGCAAGTTTGAAATGGCCGATAACGGGACCCTGTTTCTTGATGAGATTGGGGAGCTGTCGCTGGCGCTACAGGCTAAACTGCTGCGTGTATTGCAGTATGGCGATATCCAACGCGTGGGCGACGATCGCAGCCTGCGGGTTGATGTACGGGTACTGGCGGCCACCAACCGCGATCTGCGCCAGGAGGTGATTGCCGGCCGTTTTCGCGCCGATCTCTATCACCGCCTGAGCGTGTTTCCGCTCTCGGTGCCGGCGCTGCGCGATCGCGACGATGACGTGGTGCTGCTGGCGGGATATTTCTGCGAACAGTGCCGCCTGCGGATGGGGCTGGCGCAGGTGGTGCTGAGCGATGCCACGCGGGCAAGTCTGCGCAGCTGGCCGTGGCCTGGCAACGTGCGCGAGCTGGAACATGCGATTTATCGCGCGGTGGTGCTGGCGCGGGCGACGCAGGCTGGCGACGAGGTGCGGCTCGATCCGGCGCATTTTCAGTTTGCCGTCGACGCGCCCGGGCTGCCGGCCACGACACCGGCGCTGCCGATGCCGGCGATCAATCTGCGCGCGGCGACCGAGGCATTCCAGCGCGAGGCGATTTCCCGCGCGTTAGCGGATAACCATCGCAACTGGGCCGCTGCCGCCCGCGCGCTGGAGCTTGATGTCGCCAACCTGCACCGGCTGGCGAAGCGTCTGGGGCTTAAAGAATCCCGGCCTGATAGAAGTTCTGCAGGTTAATTGCCCCAACCAGAAGGCCGTTTTCGTCGACCACCGGGGCGGCGCTGATTTTGTGCTTCATCAGCCGTTCTTTGGCTTCGACCGCGCGGCTTTCCGCCTGCAGGGTGACGCCGTTGCGGGTCATCGCCTGGGCAACGGCATCGTTGAGCGTCCCGCCGCCGACCAGCCAGCGGCGCAGGTCGCCATCGGTGAAGACGCCCTGCACGCGGTTTTGCGCATCGCAGACCGCGACCAGACCCAGCCCGGTACGACTTAACTCCAGCATCGCGTCCATCACGCGGGTATCAAGGTCGACGCGTGGGACATCGTCATCGCGGCGCATCAGATGGTGAACCTTGTTCAGCAGCCGCGCGCCGAGGGCGCCGGCGGGGTGTGAGCGGGCGAAATCTTCTTCATTGAAACCGCGGGCCTGCATCACCGCCATTGCCAGCGCGTCGCCGAGCATCAGGGTATTGACGGTGCTGGAGGTGGGGGCCAGATGCATCGGGCAGGCTTCGCGTTCGACGGCGATATCCAGTACCGCTTTTGCCGCCAGCGCTAGCGGGGATTGCGATTTTCCGGTCATCGCCAGCAGCGGGATCCCTTTCTCTTCCAGGCGCGGGACGATGAGATCCAGCTCTTTGGCGCTGCCGGAGTAGGAGATAAATAACATCACGTCACGACCATCAAGCATCCCGAGATCGCCGTGCAGCGCCTCCGCCGGATGGACGAAAAAGGCCGGGGTGCCGGTACTGGCGAAAGTGGCCGCCAGCTTTTTGCCGATATGGCCTGATTTACCGATACCGGAGACCACCAGTTTCCCTTCGCAGTGGATGATGGTTTCCGCCGCGCGGATGAAGTCGTCGCCCAGGCGTTCAGGCAGGCGGCTGGCCTCCTGTAGCTCCAGCATCAGGGTCTGGCGTCCGGCTTCTAACAGAAAGTTACTCATGTTCTTCTCCAGTAATAATCACTTCGATGCCTTTCTCTTCCAGCGCCCGCTGGAATGTCGGGTCAATACCGGCATCGGTAATCAGCTTATCCACGCGCTCGAGGCCGCAGACGATGTTCGGGCTCTTACGGCCAAATTTTGATGAGTCGGCCATCAGGATCACTTCTCTGGCGGCATTGCACATCGCTTTACTGACGGTATAAACCTCGTTGAAGGTCGTAACGCCGGCGTTCAGGTCGATGCCGTCGGTCCCCATAAACAGTTTGTCGAAGCTGAACTGCTCGAAGGCGTTTTCCGCCAGCTGTCCGTGGAAGGAGGCCGATTTCTTACGGAAGGTGCCGCCGGGCATCAGGATCGTTTGTTCATTATCCAGCTCGGAGAGGGCGTTGACGATATGCAGGCTGTTGGTCATGACCGTGATGTTATTGAAGCGGCTGAGCAGCGGCACCATTTGCAGCACCGTGCTGCCGGCATCGAGGATGATCGAATCGCCATCGTGGATGTAGTGCACCGCGGTTTCGGCGATCAGCGCTTTTTTATGGGTGTTAATGAGCGTCTTATGATCGATAGGCGGGTCGGGCTCATCTTTGTTGAGGACCACGCCACCGTAGGTGCGAATAACGGTGCCGGCATTTTCGAGGATCACCAGATCCTTGCGGATGGTGGTGCCGGTGGTGTCGAAGTGTTGCGCCAGCTCTTCAACCGAGCATTTACCCTGCGCTTGCAGGTGCTCAACAATGGCTGCCTGGCGCTGACGTGGTTTCATAGCGGTAATATCCTATCCTGCGTTAAGTTTCGAAGTGATAATTTCGCAAGATATTTACTTTTACAACGAAATTATACATGTTTCGGTTTAAGCGCTAATGATAGAGCATTCTGACAGAGCGGATCCTGGGGAAAGATCATATCTGGCCGCAATTCCTCACGATATTGCCCTTTTATCGCGGGGATTTTTTGCGGGCGGGCGAAGACGGTCACTCCTCGCATCAGCAGCGTATCGCTGACGCGATCGTGGTCGTCAAAGGCGATGGCGACGATCGCGCGCGGTTTGAAGCGGCCCGATGAACGCCCGACGCCGACGCGGCCCTGCTGACAGAGTTTATCGAACTCGCGGTTAAAGCGGCGGATCTGCCAGCCGCCGAAGGCGAGCTGGGCGATCCAGGCGATGGCGGCGACGGTGATTAATGCGCTAACCATAAAATCTCCTTAAGGCGTGGCGTCGGGAAGAACCCGGATCGCGACGCGACCCGGGAACCGGCGGTTAAAACATCACCTGCCCGCCGGTGACGTTGATGGATTGCCCGGTGCAGTAAGAGGCCTGCGGGCTGGCGTAAAACATCAGTACGTTCAGGACATCCTGATAGTCGCAGCCGCGTTTCAGCGGCACTTTGTCGATGTAGTACTGCTCGACTTCGTCCTCGGCAATGCCCAGCTTGCTGGCATATTGCGGCAGCAGTGACTGGAACATCGGCGATTTCAACAGGTTGCCCAGCATCAATGCGTGAACGGTAATGCCGTATTCCGCCAGATCCAACGCCAGCGACTGGGTCAGCCCGACGCCGCCAAACTTCGCTGCGCTATAGCCGGAATTGTGCTTGCTGCCGACTTTGCCGGATTTGGAATTGATCTGAATAATACGCCCCTTGATCCCATCGCGAATCATCAGCCGTGAAAATTCGCGAGCGCAGAGGAAGTAGCCCACCAGATTCACCTGCAGCGAGCGGTCAAAATCACCGAGCGCGAAATCGCTGATAAAGGCCGCTTTGGCGATCCCGGCGCTATACACCAACAGATCCACCCGCGCGAATATTTCGTCCACGCCGCGGGCGAGGGCCATCACGCTGGCCTCGCTGGTGGCATCGGCGCCAAAACCGTACGCGGTTCCTTCTCCATATTCGTCGTTGATAGCCTGCGCGACGCGCGTGGCTTTATCGCTTTGGATATCCACAACGGCAACCCGATACCCCTGTGCGGCAAGGCCCCGGCTCAGAAACTCGCCTAAGGTTTGTCCACCGCCGATGACAACAGCAACCTGATTCATAGTCTTCTCCTGACAACTCATGCAACAAATTTCAATATACAGCCGGGGGCGATCGCGTCCGGCACGGGGCCAGACACGTGGACCGTCCCCGGAAACTCCGCTTCGCTATGGCCATCAAAGCGCAGCGTGATATGGCCCAGCTCGCGCAGATTTTGCTCGGCAACATCGCCGACGGCGGTCACCGGATAGCGTTGTTCGCCAAGCTGGAGCTCCGCGCCCGGCGCCAGCGCGCCGGAAAATTCGCCGTGGTTATGAATAAAGCAATACTCTTCAATGTCCGCCGGCGCGCCTTCGCGAAAGGTAATCAACATCTGTTCTTCGAGCGCCATCGTCGCGCTGGCGCCGATGCGCGTAATCGTGGTCTGGTAAATCACGGTCATCTTCAGGAACCTCTTATTGGTAAATAAATCCGGACACAAACCAGGCGATCAGCACCGTTGGCGCACCGGTCAGAAAACGTCCTACCAGCACCGAAGGAACGCCGACGCGCACCGTGTCCTGACGGGCTTCGGCAAGCGACAGCCCAACCGGAATAAAATCGCAGGCGGCCTGGGCGTTAATGGCGAACAGCGCCGGGAGCGCAAGGTGCGGGGGAATATTGCCGAGGCCAATCTGCACGCCGATTAGCACGCCAATGACCTGAGCGATAACCGCGCCAGGGCCGAGGAACGGCGACAGCAGCGGGAAGGAGCAGATCAGGGCCAGCGTGACCAGGCCAAGAGGATGGCTGGCGAGCGGGGCCAGACCGTGGGCAATCCAGTCGCCGATGCCGGAGGCCATGATGATGCCGATCAGTGCCGAGACGAAAGCCATAAACGGCAGGATCGTTTTCAGCACCGTGTCGATGGTGTCGCGTCCGGACTGGAACAGCACCGCCACCACGGAGCCCATTCCCATACCGACCTTCGCCAGCAGGCCATCGCTCTGCTCGGTTATTTTTTTGCTGGTATCGTAATCCCGCGGGGCCGACTGGCCCGGCTTGGTTTCGGGCGCCGCTGCGCCATCGTGGGTCAACAGGCGAACGTTCTCCTCTTTCACCCCGGAGACGTAAATATCTTCGACGATATATTGCGCCAGCGGGCCGGATTTGCCGGTGGCGTGGATATTGACGGTCGGGATACGACGTTTTGGGTAGAGGCCGCAGCGCAAGGTGCCGCCGCAGTCGATAATGGCAACGCCGATCTCCTCTTCCGGCGGCTCGCCTTCTTTGAACCCGTCGACGGCCTGCCAGCCGGTCAGACTGGCGATCTTGTCGACGATTGCCGGGCGGGTACCGGCGGTAATGTAGACGATCTTTTTACCGGCAACGGCGTCCAGCTCAAGGGGGCCGCCCCAGCCGCTGGCGCCTTTTTCAATACGAATACGGGTCATGAGGTTGCTCCGGAAAGATGGACTTTTTGCTCAAGCTGGATGCCCATTTTTTTCTCAAAAATCGAGGTGGTCAGATCGGTGACCCAACCGCGGAAGAAGTTGGTGACCAGTCCTACCAGCAGATAGCTCACCGCCAGCGGACCTAACGGCAGGCCAAGCGTGGTCAGGCCGCTGGCAATCCCGAGATAGACAAACAGCTCGCCGGGGTTGATATGGGGAAACAGGCCATTCATAGAGTGGCAGCTGTAAGAGGCTGCCGCGTAGTAGCTGGGCTTGTACTTCTCAGGCATAAAGCGCCCGAGGCTCAGGGTCATAGGGTTACAGAACACAAAGGTGCCGATGCAGGGCAGCAGCAGATAGCGTGAGATCGGATTGCCGGCGCAGCGTTGCGCCAGCTTTTCGATCCGCTGCTGACCGATAAAGTTGATCAGCGCGTTCATGATCACCAGCAGACTGATCAGAAGCGGCAGGATCCCGGTAACCATACCGGTAAATACCTCGCCCCCCTTCTGAAACAGGCCGATAAACCATTCGGCGCCGTGGGTAATGACTTCAATCATTGTTCTCTCCTTCAGAGTGTTATTTTTCTTGCTAACTGGCAGCTCATTTTAATCATTTTGAAAGGTTTAAAAGTGTTAAATTGATCGCAAAATGAAAGGTAAATATTTTATTTTGAAAGTTTGTGCGTGATGAAGGGGAATGCTAACCGAGGCAAAGGGGAGATGAACGGGTAGATAATGAACCGGAAAGGGCGGTGCTGGCGGGACTATTTTGTCCGCAAATACATTGCCGCTTCCTTGTTGACGGCCGCATGCTTTACCATAATTATCCTTTGCCAAATTTGTTAAACGGATGTCCCATGTTGAAGCGTCGCTATCTGGCTTTACTTCCCCTGTGTGTTCTCCTCGCTGCCTGTAGCAGCAAACCTAAAACCACCGCAGAACCCCAGACGGCGGGAGGCGGCGGTTTTTTGCTGGAGCCGCAGCACAATGTGATGGAGATGGGAGGCGATTTCGCTAACAACCCGGCGGCGGAGCAGTTCATCGATAAAATGGTGAGCAAGCATGGCTTCGACAGACAGCAGCTGCATGAGATCCTTTCCCAGGCGAAACGCCTGGATTACGTCCTGCGCCTGATGGACCGCCAGGCGCCGAGCGGACTGCCGCCGTCAGGACCTAACGGCGCCTGGCTGCGTTACAAAAAACAGTTTATTACTCCGGATAACGTGCAGAACGGCGTCGTATTCTGGAACCAGTATCAGGATGCGCTGAACCGCGCCTGGCAGGTGTACGGCGTGCCGCCGGAAATTATTGTCGGCATTATTGGCGTAGAAACCCGCTGGGGTCGCGTGATGGGCAAAACCCGCATTCTCGACGCCCTGGCGACGCTGTCGTTTAGCTACCCGCGTCGCGCCGACTATTTCTCCGGTGAGCTGGAAACCTTCCTGCTGATGGCGCGCAGCGAGCAAGATGACCCGTTAAACCTGAAAGGATCTTTCGCCGGAGCAATGGGTTACGGTCAGTTTATGCCGTCTTCTTATAAACAGTATGCGGTGGACTTTAACGGCGACGGGCACATTAATCTGTGGGATCCGGTGGACGCGATTGGCAGTGTGGCGAACTATTTCAAACAGCACGGCTGGGTGAGTGGCGATCAGGTTGCGGTACAGGCGCTGGGTCAGGCGCCGGGTCTGGAGAATGGCTTCAAAACCAACTACAGCATTTCGCAGCTTACTGCGGCAGGTTTGACGCCGACGCAACCGCTAGGCAACCATCAGCAGGCCAGCCTGCTGCGTCTGGACATCGGAACCGGTTACCAGTACTGGTATGGTCTGCCGAACTTCTACACCATTACCCGCTATAACCACAGTACCCACTACGCGATGGCCGTCTGGCAGCTGGGTCTGGCCGTTTCTCAGGCCCGCGGACAGTAACCCTTCCCTGATACTCCCCTCGTCGTGAGGGGAGTTCTGTTACATTTTGCAGCATTTCCCGCCGTTGACGCTGATTTACATTTTTCCGTCAATCCAATATTGTTACGTTATAACATATTAATTGGATAAGGCTGTGACTTCTCTTTTTATGACATCCGCAGCGGTACGCGTAGGAATAGCCTGTGTGCTGCTGGCGCTCCTGTGGCTGGCGACCTGGTGGGCGGTAACCCTGCCATGATTGAACTGGATCATCTGGTAGCCGGTTACGAAGAACTGGCTATTACGCCGGCCCTGAGCGGCGTTATTGCGGCAGGCAGCATGACGGCCATTGTCGGCCTGAACGGCTGCGGTAAATCAACGCTGTTGAAAACGCTGGCCGGCTTTATTCCTCCGGTCAGCGGCAGGCTGCGCTGGACGGTTTCGCGTCCGGTAATTGGCTGGCTGGCGCAGCGCCATGCCCTCGAATCGCAGTTTCCGCTGACGGTACAGGACGTGGTGAGTCAGGGGGCCTGGCCGCATGTCTCTTTACTGGGGGGGATCCGCAGCGAGTTCCGGCGGCGTATCGGCGCCGCGCTGGAGCGCGTGGGGCTGACATCAATGGCGAAAACGCCGATTGAGGCGCTCTCCGGCGGGCAGTTCCAGCGCATGCTGTTCGCCAGAGTTATCGTGCAGCAGGCGCCGCTGGTTATGCTGGATGAACCCTTTACCGGGATTGATGAAGCAACCAGCCGCGAGCTAATGGGGCTGATCCTTGAGATGCATCAACAGGGGCAGACGGTACTGGCGGTGCTGCATGATAACCAGCGCGTCGCTGAATATTTCCCGGAAACGCTGCTGCTGGAACCGCAGCGCGCTCGCTGGGGTAACACCGACGATGTGCTGCCCGCCTTCGGCTCTGCGAGGCTGGCATGATCTGGCATACCTTTTTTCAGCCCTTCATTGAATTCGGCTTTATGCGCCGCGCGCTGCTGGTGTGCCTCGCGCTCTCTCTGAGCACGACCATGCTTGGCGTCTTCTTACTGCTGCGACGAATGAGTCTGATGGGCGACGCGCTGTCGCACGCAATTTTACCCGGCGTGGCGGTGGGCTACCTGGTGAGCGGCATGTCGCTGCTGGCAATGACTATCGGCGGGTTTATCGCCGGAATTGCCGTGGCGCTGGTGGCGGGCTGGGTCAGCCGACGCACGCCGTTGAAAGAGGATGCCAGTTTTGCCGGGTTTTACCTCGGGTCACTGGCACTGGGAGTGACGCTGGTGTCGCTTCGCGGCTCCAGCGTTGATCTGCTGCATCTACTGTTTGGCTCGATTCTGGCGGTGGATAACGACGCTGCGCTGTTTGTCAGCGGGGTGGCCAGCCTGACGCTGCTCTGCATCGCGCTGCTTTATCGTGGACTGGTCAGCGAAGCCTTTGATAGCGCCTGGCTGCAGGTTAACCACCCGCGGCTCCCGGCGCTGCTGCACGGTCTGTTCCTGGCGCTGCTGGTGCTCAATCTGGTCGCCGGGTTCCAGGTGCTGGGGACGCTGATGGCGGTTGGCGTGATGATGCTGCCGGCGGTAGCGGCGTGCTGCTGGGTGCGAACCTTGCCCGGAACCTTGCTGCTGGCGGCGCTGATAGGCGGCTTTTGTGCCTGGATGGGGTTAAGCCTGTCGTGGACCGCGAATTTACCGGCCGGGCCGTCCATCGTACTGACCGCCAGCGGGATCTTTTTTATTTCGGTGTTTTTTGGCACGCGCAGCCGACTGGTCGTCAGCTGGCGTAAATTAATGGGGTAAGGAAATATGATGAAACGTACCGCAGTCATTCTGGCGCTGGCGTTAGGCCTCGCAACGCAGGGGGCGATGGCAAAAACGCTCAACGTGGTGAGTAGTTTTTCAGTGCTGGGCGATATGGTGCAGCAGGTGGGGGGCGAACATGTGCATGTTGATACGCTGGTGGGACCGGACGGCGATCCGCATACCTTTGAACCTTCGCCGCAGGATAGCGCTTTGCTGAGCAAAGCCGATGTGGTGGTGGTTAATGGTCTGGGACTGGAAGGCTGGGTCGACAGATTAATCAAAGCTTCGGGTTTTAAAGGTGAGCTGGTGGTGGCCTCTACCGGGGTAAAAACGCACACGCTCAATGAGGAGGGGAAAACGGTTACTGACCCTCATGCGTGGAACAGCGCCGCTAACGGCGCGATTTATGCGCAAAATATTCTCAACGGCCTGATCAAAGCCGATCCGCAGGATAAGGCTGCGCTGGAGGCATCCGGGCAGCGCTACATCGGCCAACTGACGGAGATCGACGGTTGGGCAAAAAAACAGTTTACGGCAATTCCGCTGGCAAAACGCAAAGTGCTCACCAGCCATGATGCGTTTGGCTACTTTGGCCGCGCCTATGGCGTGACCTTCCTGGCACCACAGGGGCTGTCGTCAGAAAGCGAAGCCAGCGCGGCGCAGGTGGCGGCACTGATTCAACAAATTAAGGCCGACGGCATCCACACCTGGTTTATGGAAAACCAGCTCGATCCGCGTCTGGTGAAACAAATTGCGGCCGCGACTGGCGCACAGCCGGGCGGGGAGCTCTATCCGGAAGCGCTCTCGAAACCGGGCGGCGTGGCGGATAGCTACGTGAAAATGTTACGCCATAACGTCGAGCTGATCGCCGCCAGCATGAAGTAACGCGCGCGTTAACGGTCCCGACGCCGTCGGGGCCGCTCATTTTCGGAAGCCCCCTCGTAAATTGATGACCTCATCCCCATATCTGTGCTGAAAGTGCTATCTTTGATGGCCTCTTTATCTGGCTTAAACGGGGCGCTAATGACAGATTCTGAATTAAAGCAACTGAGTGAGCAGGTCGGGCTGGCATTAAAAGCTCGCGGTGCGACGGTGACCACGGCAGAGTCCTGTACCGGCGGTTGGGTCGCGAAAGTGCTCACCGACATCGCCGGCAGTTCAGCATGGTTTGAACGCGGGTTCGTGACCTACAGCAATGAAGCCAAATCGCAGATGATCGGCGTCAGCGAGGTTACGCTCCTCGGCCATGGCGCGGTGAGCGAGCCGGTGGTGGTTGAGATGGCCGTTGGCGCGCTGCGCGCTGCGCGCGCCACCTATGCTATTTCGGTGAGCGGCATCGCCGGACCGGATGGCGGCAGCGAGGAAAAACCTGTCGGAACGGTGTGGTTTGGCGTGGCCTGTGCGAACGGGCAGGGCGTGACCCGGCGTGAATGTTTTGCCGGAGACCGGGAGGCGGTGCGTCGTCAGGCAACGGCTTATGCGCTAAATCTCCTCTGGCAACAATTTCTACAAAATACTTGATACTGTATGACTATACAGTATAATTGCCTCAACAGAACAGAATTCACCACCCGGTTTCACCCGGCATGACAGGAGTAAAAATGGCTATCGACGAAAACAAACAGAAAGCGTTGGCGGCAGCACTAGGCCAGATTGAAAAACAGTTCGGCAAAGGCTCCATCATGCGCCTGGGTGAAGACCGTTCCATGGATGTGGAAACTATCTCCACCGGTTCGCTTTCCCTGGATATCGCCCTGGGCGCCGGCGGTTTGCCGATGGGCCGTATCGTCGAAATCTACGGGCCTGAATCGTCCGGTAAAACGACACTGACCCTGCAGGTTATCGCCGCCGCGCAGCGTGAAGGTAAAACCTGTGCATTTATCGATGCAGAGCACGCGCTGGATCCTGTTTATGCGCGTAAGCTGGGCGTCGACATCGACAACCTGCTGTGCTCTCAGCCGGACACCGGCGAACAGGCGCTGGAAATCTGTGACGCGCTGGCGCGCTCGGGTGCCGTAGACGTTATCGTTGTCGACTCCGTGGCGGCGCTGACGCCGAAAGCGGAAATCGAAGGCGAAATCGGCGACTCTCACATGGGCCTCGCGGCGCGTATGATGAGCCAGGCGATGCGTAAGCTGGCCGGTAACCTGAAGCAGTCCAATACGCTGCTGATCTTCATTAACCAGATTCGTATGAAAATTGGCGTGATGTTCGGTAACCCGGAAACCACCACTGGCGGTAACGCGCTGAAATTCTACGCCTCTGTGCGTCTCGATATCCGTCGTATCGGTGCGGTAAAAGATGGCGATAACGTCATCGGCAGCGAAACCCGCGTCAAAGTCGTGAAAAACAAAATCGCCGCGCCGTTCAAACAGGCTGAGTTCCAGATTCTTTACGGCGAAGGTATTAACTTCTACGGCGAACTGGTTGACCTGGGCGTGAAAGAGAAGCTGATCGAGAAAGCGGGCGCATGGTACAGCTACAACGGCGATAAGATTGGCCAGGGTAAAGCAAATGCTATCTCCTGGCTGAAAGATAACCCGGCTGCGGCAAAAGAGATTGAGAAAAAAGTGCGTGAGCTGCTGCTGAATAACCAGGATTCCACACCGGACTTCGTGGTTGACGGTAACGGTGCGGGTGCAGAAGAAACCCACGAAGATTTCTGATAATCTCATCGAAAGATAACGAAGGGCTGCGAATGCGGCCCTTTTGCTTTTTGATTGTCGAGGTGCCCGTGACTGAACCTTCATCCCGCCGTTCCGGCTATGCCCGCCTGCTGGACCGCGCAATCCGTATCCTGGCGATGCGCGACCATAGCGAACAGGAGCTGCGGCGTAAACTCGCTGCTCCGGTACTGGGAAAAAATGGCCCGGAGACGCTGGACGTCACGCCGGAAGAGGTAGACACCGTTGTCGCCTGGTGCATTGAGAACCGCTACCTTGACGACGGTCGCTTTGTTCGCCAGTTTATTGGCAGCCGTAGCCGCAAAGGATATGGCCCGGCGCGTATCCGCCAGGAGCTCAATCAGAAAGGTATTCCCCGCGACGTTAGCGAAAGCGCGATGCGCGAGTGCAATATTGACTGGGCCGCGCTGGCGAAAGAGCAGGCGCAGCGTAAGTATGGCGAACCGCTCCCGACGACATTTGCCGATAAAGTCAAAATCCAGCGGTTTTTGCTGTACCGTGGCTACCTGATGGAAGATATTCAGGAAATCTGGCGAAATTTTGCAGATTGACCCATCGGGTATTTTACTTCCCAGTAAAGAAAACTTATCTTATTCCCACTTTATTCCGTCCGGTCGCTGGCTGTTAACAGGCAATCAGCGCCCACGACGATTATTCCTTATACACAAAATCATTCGCGCTGCGTCAAGGCGGCAGGAGAGTGAGTCACCTGGAGCGTACAGAGGTACGTGGTCGGGGTGAACGAGCGCAGCCCGCGTAGAGGCGGCGTGAAAGGTGAAGTGTATAGCTTGATTTCAGGATAATTATGAGCAAGAGCACTGCTGAGATCCGTCAGGCGTTTCTCGATTTTTTCCATAGCAAGGGACACCAGGTCGTTGCGAGCAGCTCCCTGGTGCCGCATAACGACCCGACCCTGCTGTTTACCAACGCCGGGATGAACCAGTTCAAGGATGTTTTCCTGGGTCTCGACAAACGCCATTATTCTCGCGCGACGACCGCGCAGCGTTGCGTTCGTGCGGGTGGTAAACACAACGATCTGGAAAACGTCGGTTACACCGCGCGTCACCACACTTTCTTTGAAATGCTGGGTAACTTCAGCTTCGGCGACTACTTCAAGCAGGATGCCATCAAATACGCATGGGAACTGCTGACCGGGGAAAACTGGTTCGCGCTGCCGAAAGATAAACTGTGGGTGACCGTTTACGAAACCGATGACGAAGCTTTCGATATCTGGGCGAATGAGGTCGGCGTTCCACGTGAGCGTATTATCCGCATTGGCGATAATAAAGGCGCGGCGTTCGCTTCTGACAACTTCTGGCAGATGGGCGATACCGGGCCGTGCGGTCCGTGTACCGAAATCTTCTTCGACCACGGTGACCACATCTGGGGCGGTCCTCCGGGAAGCCCGGAAGAAGACGGCGATCGCTACATTGAGATCTGGAACATCGTCTTCATGCAGTTTAACCGTCAGGCCGACGGCACCATGGAGCCGCTGCCGAAGCCGTCTGTCGACACCGGTATGGGCCTGGAGCGTATTGCTGCCGTTCTGCAGCACGTCAACTCCAACTATGATATCGACCTGTTCCGCACTCTGATTGAGAACGTCGCGAGAGTCACCGGCGCAACCGACCTGACGAACAAATCGCTGCGCGTTATCGCTGACCATATTCGTTCCTGCGCATTCCTGATTGCCGACGGCGTAATCCCGTCGAATGAAAACCGTGGCTACGTGCTGCGTCGTATCATTCGTCGTGCCGTGCGTCATGGCAACATGCTGGGTGCGAAGGAGACCTTCTTCTGGAAACTGGTTGCTCCGCTGATTGATGTCATGGGCGCCGCCGGTGAAGAGCTGAAGCAGCAGCAGGCTCAGGTTGAGCATGTGCTGAAAACCGAAGAAGAGCAGTTCGCTCGTACGCTGGAGCGCGGTCTGGCGCTGCTGGATGAAGAGCTGAGCAAGCTGAAGGGCGATACGCTGGATGGCGAAACCGCTTTCCGTCTGTATGACACCTATGGTTTCCCGGTTGACCTGACCGCCGACGTTTGCCGCGAGCGCAATATTAAAGTCGACGAAGCAGGCTTTGAGGCCGCAATGGAAGAGCAGCGTCGTCGTGCGCGTGAGTCCAGCGGCTTTGGCGCAGACTACAATGCGATGATTCGCGTTGACGGCGCTTCTGAATTTAAAGGCTACGACCACCTGGAGCTGAATGCGAAAGTGACCGCACTGTTCATCGATGGCAAAGCCGTTGATGCCGTGACTGCGGGCCAGGAAGCGGTTGTCATTCTGGATCAAACGCCGTTCTACGCAGAATCCGGTGGCCAGGTGGGCGATAAAGGCGAACTGAAAGGCGCCGGTTTCTCCTTCGCGGTCAGCGATACGCAGAAATACGGCCAGGCCATTGGTCATATTGGTAAACTGAGCCACGGCACGCTGAAAGTGGGCGATGCGCTGGAGGCTGATGTCGATCGGGCTCGCCGTCAGCGTATTCGTCTGAACCACTCGGCAACTCACCTGATGCATGCGGCATTACGTCAGGTTCTGGGTACGCATGTGGCGCAGAAAGGCTCGCTGGTGAATGACAAAGCGCTGCGTTTTGACTTCTCTCACTTCGAAGCCATGAAGCCGGAAGAGATTCGCGCGGTGGAAGATCTGGTCAATGCTCAGATCCGTCGCAACCTGCCGGTTGAAACCAACATCATGGATATCGATGCGGCGCGAGAGTCTGGTGCGATGGCGCTGTTCGGCGAGAAATATGACGATCGCGTTCGCGTACTGAGCATGGGCGATTTCTCCACCGAGCTGTGCGGCGGTACTCACGCTTCACGTACCGGTGATATTGGCCTGTTCCGTATTACCTCTGAATCCGGTACCGCTGCGGGCGTTCGCCGTATCGAGGCAGTGACCGGCGAAGGCGCAATTGCGTATCTGCATGCGCAGAGCGATCTGCTGGGCGATATCGCACAGTTGCTGAAGGGCGACAGCCATAACCTTGGCGATAAAGTGCGTGCCGCGCTGGAACGTACTCGCGTACTGGAAAAAGAGCTGCAGCAGCTGAAAGAGCAGGCGGCGGCACAGGAGAGCGCAAACCTCTCCAGCAAAGCAGAAGAGATTAACGGCGTCAAATTGCTGGTCAGCGAGCTGGCCGGCGTTGAGCCGAAAATGCTGCGTACCATGGTTGATGACCTGAAAAACCAACTCGGTTCTACGGTCGTTGTGTTAGCCACGGTGGCGGATGGTAAGGTTTCTCTGATTGCCGGTGTGTCTAAGGATGTGACAGATCGCGTGAAAGCAGGGGAGCTGGTTGGAATGGTCGCCCAGCAGGTGGGTGGCAAAGGGGGCGGTCGTCCGGATATGGCTCAGGCCGGCGGTACCGACGCGTCTGCTCTCCCTGCAGCGTTAGCCAGTGTGAAAGGCTGGGTCAGCGCAAAACTGTAATAACTATAAATGCATAGCTACCGTTATCCCTGGATAACGGTAGCTTGCGAGAGAAGCACTGATAACGATAAAGTCGGGTTGAAGTTGTGTATATCGGCTAAACTTAGGTTTAACAGAATGTGATGCCGTGACTGCTTACACCGTAAGGTGTTTGTCATCGCTTACTTTTTGGCGTTATATGATGGATAATGCCGGGATACGAGAGACCCGACTCTTTTAATCTTTCAAGGAGCAAAGAATGCTGATTCTGACTCGTCGAGTTGGTGAGACCCTCATGATTGGAGATGAGGTCACTGTGACAGTTTTAGGGGTTAAGGGTAACCAGGTACGTATTGGCGTTAATGCCCCTAAAGAAGTCTCCGTGCATCGTGAAGAGATCTACCAGCGTATCCAGGCTGAAAAATCCCAGCAGTCCAGTTACTAAGGTTTTCGCGCCTCGCGATTCCGTGAGGCGCATCCCCGCTCCCGTCCTTCTTTCTGACTTTTCTTCTTCTGCTCTCTCCCATTTTTGTTTATTGCCTATCGATCGCGACATTTATCTTTTGCCTGCCGCTGGCCGAAAGCCCTGAATTCCTGTTGATAAAACACTCTTTTTGCCGTTTTTGCAGGCTAATTGCGCGGTAAGTGTGCAAACGGAAAAAGGTATCGAAAAATTGTTTGACTTATAAGTACCAGAAAGTAATATGTGCGCCATCGCAGCGACGAAGAGCAGAAACAAGTTCTTCGAAGCACTCGTAAGAGGCGTGTGGTGAGGTGGCCGAGAGGCTGAAGGCGCTCCCCTGCTAAGGGAGTATGCGGTCAAAAGCTGCATCCGGGGTTCGAATCCCCGCCTCACCGCCATTTTGCATCCGTAGCTCAGCTGGATAGAGTACTCGGCTACGAACCGAGCGGTCGGAGGTTCGAATCCTCCCGGATGCACCATATTTTCCCATTTCTTCAGCAATGAAGAGGTGGTTGGGGTAGCGGTAATAACCGCAAGCACCAGGAAGGATAACGTTGCATTAGCAACGGCCCGCAGGGCGAGGCGAAAGCCGAGTCATCCTCCCGGATGCACCATCTTACTCAGTGTGGCAAGTGTTAGATGTGACACTGACGCGTAGTAAAGTAGTTCTCCCTGATGCATCCGTAGCTCAGCTGGATAGAGTACTCGGCTACGAACCGAGCGGTCGGAGGTTCGAATCCTCCCGGATGCACCATCTTCTCCGAAATGACAGCGGAACTGTTATTTCACGGTCTGCGAGATAATCGCCAGTACCAGGGAGGATAACGTTGCGTAAGCAACGGCCCATAGGGCGAGCGAAGTAAGTCATCCTCCCGGATGCACCATCTTCTCCGAGATAACAACGAAAGTGTTATTTCATGGTCTGCGAGATAATCGTCAGCACCAGGGAAGACAATGTAGTAAAGCAGTTCTCCCTGATGCATCCGTAGCTCAGCTGGATAGAGTACTCGGCTACGAACCGAGCGGTCGGAGGTTCGAATCCTCCCGGATGCACCATCTTCTCCGAAATGACAGCGGAACTGTTATTTCATGGTCTGCGAAATAATCGCCAGTACCAGGGAGGATAACGTTGCGTAAGCAACGGCCCACAGGGCGAGCGAAGTGAGTCATCCTCCTGGATGCACCATCTTCTCCGAGATAACAGCGAAAGTGTTATTTCACGGTCTGCGAGATAATCGTCAGCACCAGGCAAGACAATGTAGTAAAGCAGTTCTCCCTGATGCATCCGTAGCTCAGCTGGATAGAGTACTCGGCTACGAACCGAGCGGTCGGAGGTTCGAATCCTCCCGGATGCACCATCTTCTCCAGATTTACATCAAATTTATCGCTTCATGGTCTGCGAAATCATCGCCAGCACCAGGGAGGATAACGTTGCGTGAGCAACGGCCCGTAGGGTGAGTAAAACGAGTCATCCTCCCGGATGCACCATCTTCTCCAGATTCACATTAAATTTATCGCTTCATGGTCTGCGAAATTATCGCCAGTACCAGGGAGGATAACGTTGCGTGAGCAACGGCCCGTAGGGTGAGTAAAACGAGTCATCCTCCTGGATGCACCATCTTCTTCAGTTTCTCCTTTTTCTTAAAACCCCAAACCGTTTATCCGTTCTGTGCCTGCCTTTTCTGGCAAAAGCGGCCTGGACCATTCAGGCGGCGGATCTCTTTCAACGATGCTGAGCGATCTTTTTTTATTGGCAAGTGACTCTTTCCACTATAATTTACCCGTATGTATCGGCCTGATTTGGGTGAGATGAGTGCAAGGAGAGAAATCCATGAAATGGTTCAAAGCAATACCTGCGTTTTGTGCGACGCTTCTGGTAGCCGTATCGTTAGCTGGCTGTGCGGGATCGCCCACAAAGGAAAGTACCGGTGGCTATATTGACGATACCGTCGTCACCACGAAGGTTAAAACGGCGCTGTTTAACGAAAAAGATATTAAGTCTTCTGAAATTAGCGTACAGACCTTTAAAGGACGTGTTCAGTTGAGTGGTTTTGTCTCATCAGCGAAGGACGCCAGCCGCGCGGTGGAAGTCACCCGCAGAGTGCAGGGCGTTCGTTTGGTTGAGAACGATTTAAAAATCAAATAAATCATGATATGAGTCACATAAAGGCGCCCGAAGGCGCCTTTATTGCCTGAGGCGCTGGCCGCGACAACATGCGCCTTTTGCGATAAAGTAACGTTTTCTTACCCGGTTTGTGAGAACACGATGTACGAACGTTACGCAGGACTGATCTTTGATATGGATGGCACCATCCTTGATACCGAACCGACGCATCGTAAAGCGTGGCACGAGGTTCTGGGCCGTTACGGAATGCGTTTCGACGAGCAGGCGATGGTCGCGCTCAATGGTTCTCCGACCTGGCGTATAGCCCAGGCGATTATCGAACTGAATCACGCTGATTTAGATCCTCACCGTCTGGCGGAGGAAAAAACCGTGGCCGTGAAGGCCATGCTGCTGGACAGCGTGCGTCCCTTACCGTTGATAGACGTTGTGAAGGCATGGCACGGGCGTCGTCCGATGTCGGTCGGGACCGGCAGCGAAAGCGCCGTCGCTGAGGCGCTGCTGGCGCACCTCGGCCTGCGTCACTACTTTGCGGCGGTGATTGCCGCCGATCATGTCCAGAATCATAAACCCGCGCCCGATACCTTCCTGCTGTGCGCGGAGCGCATGGGCGTCGCGCCGGAAACATGCGTCGTCTTTGAAGATGCTGATTTTGGTCTGCAGGCGGCGAAGCGTGCGGGGATGGATGCCGTGGACGTTCGGTTGCTGTGAGCGACGCACTGTCGCTGATATCGCTGTTTGCCAGTAGTTTTTTGAGCGCCACATTACTTCCCGGCAATTCGGAAGTTGTGCTGGTTGCTATGCTACTTACGGGGGCAAGCCAACCGTGGGCCCTGGTATTAATAGCAACAATCGGCAATAGCCTTGGAGGGGTAACTAACGTTATTCTGGGGCGCCTGTTTCCGCTGCGCAAAACATCGCGCTGGCAGGAAAAAGCAACCGGCTGGTTAAAGCGCTACGGCGCGGTCACATTATTATTAAGCTGGGCGCCGGTCATCGGCGATTTACTGTGTCTGCTGGCGGGATGGATGCGCATCTCCTGGGGGCCGGTACTTTTTTTCTTATGCCTTGGTAAAGCGTTACGCTATATCGTCATTGCGGTGGTAACGCTTCAGGGCATGACGTGGTGGCACTAATTGTGGAACTAAGACTATCCCGACAGGCCGTGTTACCGGTTATTTTACACCTCGGCTGTGCCCGAAATCCGCACGTACTGCCAGTGCGATCCGGTTTTCGCGCGCGGAACCGGCAACAGTAACGTCTTCTGGGATAACCTGTATGGTCACCATTACAATTATGCTTATTCAAACGATTTCGACAGGCGGGAGGTCAAATTGATCCCGGATGTATCACAGGCGCTGGCCTGGCTGGAAAAAAATCCACAGGCTCTTCAGGGTATCCAACGTGGTCTTGAGCGTGAAACGCTGCGCGTCAATGCCGATGGCTCACTGGCGACGACCGGTCACCCTCAGGCCCTTGGCTCGGCGCTGACCCATAAATGGATTACTACCGACTTTGCTGAAGCGCTGCTGGAGTTTATTACGCCGGTTGATGGCGACATTCAGCATATGCTCACCTTTATGCGCGATGTTCATCGCTATACCGCTCGTCAACTGGGCGATGAGCGGATGTGGCCACTGAGCATGCCTTGCTATATTGCTCCTGGTCAGGATATCGAACTGGCGCAGTATGGCACCTCGAATATTGGCCGTCTGAAAACGCTGTACCGCGAGGGGTTGAAGAACCGCTATGGCGCGCTGATGCAAACTATCTCCGGCGTGCACTATAACTTCTCGCTGCCGATGGCTTTCTGGCAGGCGAAGTGCGGCGTTGACGATGCGGAAAGCGGCAAAGAGGCGATTTCCGCCGGCTATTTCCGTTCAATTCGTAACTATTACCGCTTCGGTTGGGTGATCCCATACCTGTTCGGCGCCTCTCCGGCTATCTGCTCTTCGTTCCTGCAGGGCAAACCGACGACGCTGCCGTTTGAGAAAGCGGAAAATGGTATGTACTACCTGCCTTATGCGACCTCGCTGCGCCTGAGCGATCTGGGTTATACCAATAAGTCGCAAAGCAATCTCGGGATTACGTTTAACGATCTCCACGAGTATGTGGCAGGATTGAAGCGGGCGATTAAAACGCCGTCGGAAGAGTATGCCCGGATTGGCCTCGAGAAAGATGGCAAGCATCTGCAAATCAACAGCAATATTCTGCAGATTGAGAACGAACTCTACGCGCCAATTCGGCCGAAGCGTGTGACCCGCAGCGGTGAGACGCCTTCCGACGCGCTGCTGCGCGGCGGTATTGAATATATCGAAGTCCGCTCGCTGGATATCAACCCGTTCTCGCCGATTGGCGTTGACGAGCAGCAGGTGCGTTTCCTCGACCTGTTTATGGTCTGGTGCGTGCTGGCCGATGCGCCGGAAATGAGCAGCGATGAGCTGCTGTGTACGCGCACCAACTGGAATCGCGTGATTCTGGAAGGCCGTAAGCCGGGGCTGACGCTGGGTATCGGCTGCGAAAGCGCGCAGTTCCCGCTGGCTCAAGTGGGTAAAGATCTGTTCCGTGATTTGCGCCGCGTGGCGCAGACGTTAGATAGCATCCACGGTGGCGAAGCCTACCAGCAGGTTTGTGATGAGCTGGTTGCCAGCTTCGACGATCCGGAATTAACTTTCTCAGCCCGCATTCTGCGTTCTATGCTTGAAGAAGGGATTGGCGGCACCGGTAGGGAGCTGGCCGATCGATATCGTACGATGCTGCGGGAAGAGCCTCTGGAAATTTTGCGTGAAGATGATTTTATCGCTGAACGTGAAGCTTCAGTGATGCGCCAGCAGAAGGTGGAAGCGGAAGATAGCGAGCCGTTTGAAGCCCTGTTAGCAAGACACGCGTAGCAAAAAGCGGTACAAAAGAAAAAGGCCACATCAATGTGGCCAAACTTTCATCTCTGATTCAGGGATGATGATGATAATAAATGCGCGTCTTTCATATACTCAGACTCGCGGGTGTAAGAAGAGTTCATTTTATTTTAAAAAAAATCACTATCGGAGGTGAAGAATGCCGTTGTTAGATAGTTTCACAGTCGACCATACCCGCATGGAAGCACCGGCGGTGCGCGTTGCGAAGAAAATGAACACGCCGCACGGCGATGAAATTACCGTTTTCGATCTGCGTTTTTGCGTACCAAACCAGGAAGTGATGCCGGAAAGAGGGATTCATACTCTTGAGCACCTGTTCGCGGGCTTTATGCGCGACCACCTGAACGGCAATGGTGTGGAAATTATCGACATCTCTCCGATGGGCTGCCGTACGGGCTTCTATATGAGCCTGATTGGTACGCCGGATGAGCAGCGTGTAGCCGACGCCTGGAAAGCGGCGATGGCCGATGTGCTGAAAGTGAAAGATCAGAAGCAGATCCCGGAACTGAACGTCTACCAGTGCGGTACCTATACCATGCACTCGCTGGAAGAAGCTCAGGAGATCGCACGCCATATCATCGAGCGCGATGTGCGCATCAACAGCAACGATGAGCTGGCCCTGCCGAAAGAAACCCTGCAAGAACTGCACATCTAGTGCTTATTGTCGGTCCGGCGATTTCCGCCGGGCCGCTATTCCTGCGCCGCTATGTCGACGACCCTCACCTTCTCGTTTCAACACCGCGCCCTGGTGCCATTTGCCCATGATTACGCTCACGGTGATAGCGAACCGTGGCATCAGCATGACTGCGCCCAGCTGCTGCATATTCTCAGCGGCGTGGTGCGGGTTGACACGCCGGTGGGCTACTGGGTTGTCCCACCCGGACGCGGCGTCTGGCTGCCGGCAGGTACGCCCCACGCGCTACGTGTCACCGGACAGGTCGCGGCCCGCACGCTGTTTATCGATCCGCTCGCCCGGGCCGATCTGCCGTCTTCGTGCCAGATCGTGCAGATCACTCCGCTGCTGCGTGAGCTGATCGTCACCTCGCTGGCCCTGGCGGAGCGCTATCAACCCGGCAGTCGCGATGAGCGCATTTATGAACTCATTCTCGATGAGATTCGCGGTATGGCGGTGCTGCCATTTGGCCTGCTGGAGCCCCGGAGCGAGGCGCTGCGCCGTTTATGTCACAAGGTGCGGGAAATGCCGGGACAAGCCTGGAGCAGCCAGCAGGCGGCGAAAGAGAGCAATATGAGCGAACGTACGCTCAACCGCCATTTTCAGCAGCAGACCACGCTCACCTGGAGTGAATGGGTGCGCCGGGCGAAGCTGATGGAAGCGCTGGTTCGCCTGGCGCAGGGACAATCGGTGCTGCGGGTGGCGCTCGATCTGGGCTATGGCAGCCATAGCGCCTTCAGCGCGATGTTTCGCCGGGTGATGGGCGTCGCCCCCAGCGATTACTTCCGTCCGCCGGCTTGCGCGTCTGCGCCGACCGCATGACACAGCGCCTGCAATGAGGCGCGCGCCACGTCATTATCGATTCCAACGCCCCAGCGGCTGTCGCCATTGGGGAAAATACAGCGAATATAGGCCACTGAACGGCTGTCGCTACGTTCACCGAGAGTATGTTCGTGGTAGTCCTTAATGACGAACGCTTGCTTCAGCAGCGCGCTGAGGCCGCTGGCGGCCGCGGAGAGCAGGCCATTACCGTGGCCCTGAAGGCGACGCGTCTCACCGTTGACCCGCAGCGTACCCCGCAACACAAGCTGGCCGTCCTGTCGGCTGTCAGTTTTATATTCCAGCAGCGCCAGCGGTGGCTGAGTAACCAGCCCGTAACGGGAACGGAACAGCTGCCAGAGGGCATTCTGCGTCATCTCTTTGCCATGCGTATCGGTCTCTTGCTGAACGTGCAGGCTGAAATCTTGCTGCAGCGCACGGGGCAGCTTCAGTCCGTGATTCTGTTCGATTAACCAGGCGCTGCCGCTCTTACCGGACTGGCTGTTGACGCGGATAACCGCTTCATAGCTACAGCCGATGTCCTGCGGGTCGACGGGCAGGTAGGGCATCTCCCAACGATCGCCGGGCTGACGGGCATCGAATCCCTTCTTAATGGCATCCTGATGAGAACCGGAAAAGGCGGTGTAGGCGAGGCTGCCGGCCCACGGATGGCGAGGATGAACCGGCAGCTGATTGCAATTCTCCACCACTTCCACGACCCGTTTCATCTCCGGGAAGCTGAGCCGCGGCGTAATCCCCTGGCTGTAGAGGTTCATGGCCAGGGTGACCAGACAGACGTTACCGGTACGCTCACCGTTGCCGAACAGACAGCCTTCTACGCGGTCGGCGCCGGCCATCACCGCCAGCTCCGCGCTGGCAACGCCGGTCCCCCGGTCATTATGCGGATGAACGCTAATGCAGACATCGGCCCGGCGGGAGAAATGGCGGCAGAAAAACTCAATCTGGTCAGCGTAAACGTTCGGGGTACTGACCTCGACGGTGGCTGGCAGGTTGATAATCATCGGTCGTTGTGCGCAGGGCTGCCAGATATCCGCTACCGCTTCGCAGATAGCCTGGGCAAATTCCGGTTCGGTAAAGCAGAAGGTTTCCGGGGAGTATTCATACTGCCAGCGGGTCTGCGGCTGCTCTTCACACTGCTGGCGAATCAGGCGAGTGGCGCGGGTTGCCAGCTCAATGACCTGCGCTTTATCCATCCCGAAAACCAGCTTGCGGAACAGCGGGGCGGTGGCGTTGTACAGATGGACGGTGGCGCGATGGGCGCCGCGCAGCGATTCAAAGGTTCGCAGGATAAGATCTTCTCGCGCCTGGGTCAGCACCTGGATGGTGACATCTTCTGGAATGCGCCGTTCCTCAATCAGCTGGCGGACGAAGTTGAAGTCGGTCTGAGATGCCGAGGGGAAGGCGACTTCAATCTCTTTAAATCCGCACTCCAGCAGCAGATCCCAGAACTGCAGCTTACGTGCGCCGTCCATCGGTTCGGCCAGCGCCTGGTTGCCATCGCGCAGGTCGGTTGAGAGCCAGCGCGGCGCGTGGGTTATCGGGTTGTCCGGCCAGCGGCGGTCGGGCAGGGAAATGGGCGGCCAGGGGCGATATTTTTCACCGGGATTTGTCAGCATAGTTCTCTCCTTGTGTCGGATCTTTATCCTGCCGAAGCGCAGAGCGGGCTGCTTTAGCAAACTGGACAGAAACTAGCGAGAACTGGACAAGGTTGGCGTAGCGCCGGCAATAAAAAAGGGATCCGCAGATCCCTTCAGGTCAAACCTTAGTGCGCACCGCCGCCGCCGCCCCCGGCGCTAAACGGCGGTCTGGCAAACCACACCAGCCCCAGCAGCAGGATAAAGATCGCCGCCGAGAACCAGAAGATTTCGTTGGCGGAGATAATCAGCCCCTGGTTAGTTATCTGCTGCGCTATCCAGCCGGACGCCTGCTGTTGAGTCATCCCTAATCCCTGCAGCTGGTCATACATCTGCTGGGCGTTGGGATTATAGGGCGTCACCGACTCGGTGAGCTGCGCATGGTGCAGCGCCTCGCGGTTAGTCCACATGGTGGTGGTAATCGAGGTGCCTATTGACCCTGCCAGCGTACGGGTGAAGTTCGACAGGCTTGATGCCGCCGCCAGCCGTTCCGGCGGCAGGCCGGACAGGGTGATGGTGGTCAGCGGCATAAAGAAGCAGGCCACCGCGAAGCCCTGGATAAACTGCGGCCACGCCGAGGCGCCGAAGTCCATGCCGGGCTCGAAAGTCCAGGCGCGCCAGTAGAAGCACACCGCGTACATGATAAAGCTGAAGGTCACCAGCCGGCGCATATCGAGCTTATGGGCAAAGCGGCCGATAATTGGCGACAGGATAACCGGGATTACCCCCACCGGTGCGGAAGCCAGACCGGCCCAGGTGGCGGTATAACCATACACCTCCTGCAGCAGCTGCGGCAGCAGCACGATAGCACCGAAGTAGAGCATGTAGGCGAGACTGATGCACAGACAGCCAATGGTGAAGTTTCGCGATTTAAAGAGCGAGAGGTCGACGATCGGGTTGTCGTCGGTCAGCTCCCAGACGATCAGGAAACTGATGGCGATCACCGCGACGATTGTCAGCACGATAATCTCGTTGGAGGCGAACCAGTCCAGCTCTTTACCGCGGTCAAGCATCACCTGCAGGCTGCCGATACCGATCACCAGCAGCGCCAGGCCGACGCCGTCAATCCGCCGCTGTTCGGTACGGGTTTCGCGACTGCGCAGGGTTTGCAGCGTCATCACCACCACCGCGATGCCAATCGGTACGTTGATGAAGAAGATCCAGCCCCAGTGGTAGTTGTCGCTGATATAGCCGCCGAGAATAGGGCCGCAAATCGGCGCGACGATCACCGTCATCGACCACAGCGCCAGCGCGATAGAACGTTTGGCGGGCGGATAGTTGCTGAGCAGCAGACTTTGCGACAGCGGAATCAACGGACCGGCGACGATCCCCTGAATCACGCGGAAGAAAATCAGCATCGTCAGGCTGTTGGACATCCCGCAGGCCCAGGAGGCGATGGCAAACGCCACCGTCGACCACAGGAACAGCTTCACTTCCCCGACGCGTTTTGCCAGCCAGCCGGTGATCGGTATAGAGATAGCATTCGCCACCCCGAAGGAGGTGATAACCCAGGTCCCCTGGCTCAACGATGAGCCAAGGTTACCGGCAATGGTCGGAATGGCCACGTTGGCGATAGTGGAGTCCAGCACCTGCATGAAGGTCGCAAGCGACAGCGCAATGGTCATGATGACCAGCTGCGCGCCTTCCAGCGGTTTTTGCGGTTGCATTACGCTCACTCCGAATTATCCCGCGTTAGCCTGGATGATACCGTCGATCAGTTTGTTCACCGGCTCAAGGGCGATTTCGCGGGCATTGCTTTCATAAACCGGGGATTTGCGCGTCTGGTTAGCCAGCATTTCGCCGTCGCGGTTGGTGGTGTTCACTTCAACCAGCGTTGAAAGACCAATACGCAGCGGATGTTCAGCCAGCTGTTTGGCATCGAGCTCAATACGTACCGGCAGACGCTGGACCACTTTGATCCAGTTACCGGTGGCGTTTTGTGCCGGCAGCAGTGAGAACGCGCTGCCGGTCCCCATGTCCAGCCCGACGACCTTGCCGGTGTACTTCACATCATCGCCGTAAATATCGCTGATGACGGTCGCTTCCTGGCCGATGCGCATATGCGCCAGCTGAGTCTCTTTAAAGTTGGCGTCGATCCACAGGTTGGTGGCCGGTACGACCGCCATCAGCGGCGTGGTGGGGCTAATCTGGGCGCCGGGCTGCACGGCACGACGGGAAACGTAGCCGCTAATCGGGCTGACGATTTGCGTACGCTGCAGCGCAAGCCAGGCGTTGCGGACATCCGTCGCCGCCTGCAGAACCGCCGGCTGTTGTTCCAGGCGGGTATTCAGCACGATAGCCTGGTTAGCGTTGAATTGCTGAATGGCGACATCCAGTTCGGCCTGGGCGCTGGCGACGGTATCGCGAGCGTGCTGCAGCTCTTCGCGGCCAATCAGGTTGGCGGCGCCCAGCGGGATACGACGATTGAGATCGGTCTGTGCCTGAGAGAGCGCCGTTTTCTTGACGTCGATATTCGCCTGCAGCTGTTTGCTGTTGATCATCTGCTGACGCGTCTGGCGAACGCTGGCGGCCAGCTGGGTTTTCGCTTTTTCAAATGCCTGCTGGGCATCGGTCTGGTCCAGGGTGACCAGCGGGTCGCCTTGCTGCACGAAATCGGTGTTGTCGGCCCAGACTTTCGTCACGCTGCCGGACACCTGCGCCATGATTTGCACCTGGTTCCCTGCCACGTAAGCGTCATCGGTCTCTTCATAATGACGCAGTACCAAAAACCAATAAACTCCGTATGCCACGGCAATAATAATAAAGAGCAATGTCAGTAGCAGAAGGGCGCCTTTGCGTTTGCCCTTCTTGCTGTCCGGTTGCTGCGGGGTTTGGCTCTCCGCATTTGCGCTCATGTTATTCTCCACGATCTTATTATTTCACATCGGCTGAGCCGACCTGTTTATCAGAAAGGCCAGCAGATGATCTGCTGGCCTGTCTGTTTTTCCTTGTCAATCCAGAAAAAGTTTTGAGCAGTTCCCGCGCTTAACGCAGCGACTCCGCCAGTACGCCATCCTCTTCCATCTGGTCAAGGCGGCTAAGCAGTTTGCGGGTGATGTGCTCGAGCTGGTCTTTCTCGCTGGTGCTCAGAGAAGACCAGAGCTGATGCAGGCAGTTGTGCTGCGGCGGTAAAACTTCGCGCAAAAACTGATGACCTTTGTCGGTGAGTTGCAGATGCAGGCAGCGGCGATCGTTGTCGCTTTCGCGACGCTCAATCCAGCCGCGTTTTTCCAGTTCATCGGCAATACGGGTTGCGTTGGTCCGTGACGATCCCAGCGCGCAGCTCAGCTCAGAAGGCTGAATACTGTGGTTTTCCTGAGACTCCAGCGTGATCAGCGCCATAAATAATGTCTCGTTAATCCCCTGCGCTTTCAGCATCTTATTGCGGTTTTCCAGTAGCTTACCTTGCATGTGCATACAGAGGCGGGTGAGCAGAATCTCCTGGAAAGGGAAATCTTCGTGACGGCTGGCGCGGAACTTGAGCATTTGCTCAATGGGAGTAAACGAACTATCCATTTGGGTATGACCTCATTAATTACAGCCGATATAATAACTATTGTGACAAATAAATCAAATCAATTATTGACTAAAATTGATACTTTAAAAGTATAAAAAAGTTGTGATTTTCCATGCTATTCCATAGGCCAACGCGCTCAGCAGCGTGGGCATAATAATGCTGCGCGTCTTCCAGAACGCCAGTCCCAACACCGTGAATCCAACCAACGTAGGCAGCAGCCGTCTGGAATCGCTGAGGATTTCCGGCACGCTGGAGACGATAAGCAGGGCGCAGATGGAGGCGATGCCGATGGTATCGAGCAGCACGCTGAGCGGACCGCGTCGCGTCGGGCGCGCGTTTCCTGCGCGCAGGCGCAGAGGCAGATAGCGAAACAGATAGTTCACGCAGCCGACCACTATCCCGATAATCAGCACGTTATTGTTCATCGGGCATCCCCTGAATGCTGGCCTGAATCAGCGCGGCCAGACAGCCGCAGACAATCCCGGCGAGAATGGCCGCTGGAATAGAAAACAGAATAATGCCGCCCAGGGCACCGGCCAGGGCGGCCGTCACGCTGAGAGACTGTTTCCGCTGGAACGAGGCCAGTAAGAAGCTCATAAACAGCGCGGGTAGCATAAAGCTCAGCGCGGCTTCCACCGCCGGAAAACCGACCAGCAGGCCGCTACCGGAGTAGGCGCCGATCAGCGTGCCGAACACCCATGATATCCAGGAGGTGAAGGCGATACCGAGCATCCAGTTTTCGCTCCAGCGGCGGTTGTCGCGAACCAGCTTTGCGGTGGCCGCCGCGAAAACTTCGTCGGTCAGGCCAAAAGCCCAGAGCGCGGTTTTTCGTTTATCCAGCGCGCGATGAATGCGGCTACGTAGCGAAGGGCCGTACAGAACGTGACGCACATCCATCGCCATCACGGTGAGGGCCGCCACCCACAGCGAGCTGCCTGCGGCGAGCATCGCGGTAATGACGAACTGGCTGGCGCCGGCGTAGATGATGCAGGAAAAGAACAGGCTTTCCAGCGGCGTGAAGCCGAGTCGGGTGGCGTTCAGGCCAAAAGCGAAGGCCACGGGAATGTAGCTAATCACAATCGGCAGGCTGTCTTTAATCCCTTCAGGCAGCGTGGCCTCACTGGCAGGGGCAGGTTTTTCCATAGCGCGTTATTTATTGATAACTCACGTGAATATCACATGATTGAACAGGTGAGATTACCTTAGCAGAGAGCGGGGCGCTTTGACACCTTGTTAAGCGGCGCTGGCGGGTGAGTGGGACCGTCTGAACGTTACCCCGGCCGCGCCGGGGTAGCGGAGTGGCGCGCTCAGGTACCCGGACTGCGCGCTGCCTCCGGGCCTGAGGGCAGGTTACTTCTGCGCGGCCAGCGCTTCTTTCACCCAGCCGTCAAACTGCTGCTGATGGGCTTTGATCCAGCCATCAACGTGACCCTGAATATCCGCTTCTGAGGCATGACCTTCATGCATCATGGCGTTTTCGGCGTTAATGTCGGCAATCGGTAGTTTCATGATGCTAAACAGTTTTGCCGCCGCCGGGTTTTTCTCTGCCCAGGCTTTGTTGGCCACGATGTGCATCGTGCTTACCGGGAAGCCATAGTTCGCGCCGTTAGCCAGTTTGGTATCGATATTTTTCTGCACTCCCGGCAGGGAGGAGAACGGAACCTGCAGCCAGACGACATCTTTGCCCGGCTTCAGCACGTCGCTGACCCAGTACGGCGTCCATGTGTAGTAGATAACCGGCTTACCTTCTTTAAAGCGGGCAATGGTATCGGCCATCATCGCCGCATAATTCCCCTGGTTGTGCACCACCGTTTTGCTCAGGCCATAGGCATCAATCTGATGATTAATGACCGCTTCGCAGCCCCAGCCCGGCGTACAACCGGTCAGATCGGCTTTACCGTCGCCGTTGGTGTCGAACAGTTTGGCAATTTTCGGGTCTTTCAGCTGATCGATGGATTTGATGTGATACTGTTCGGCGGTTTTTTTGTCAATCAGGTAGCCCTGTGCCGCGCCGTTAACAAAAACGCCTTCGCGATAGAAGCTTTTATCGCCACCGGCGGCAGCGTACATATCGTCATGCAGCGGCTGCCAGTTGACGGCGGTGAAGGTCGCGTCGCCGGAGGCAAGCGAGGTATAGCCAACGTTGTAGTCCACTTCGCTGGGCTTATCGACGGTGTAGCCCAGTTTTTCCAGCGCGCGGCTCACCAGCAGGGTCTGGAAGGTCTCTTCCGTAATGGTGCTTTGAATCGGTTTGACGGTAATGCCTTTTCCCGGTAGGTCGGCTGCCCAGGCAGCGCTGGTGGCGAGCAGAGTGGCAAACGTTGTGGCAATAATCGTGTTATGTCGCATCGTTATTCCTTATGAATGAGAAGGGAGAGCTGCGGGCCCGGCAGGTGCAGTGCCGCCGGGCGATGAGAAGACTATTTACAGAACGGGCGGGTAATCAGCCCCAGAGGACCGGTTGCGTACCAGCGACGGTTGCCGCGGCTGCGGGAATCGCGGCCGACGGCCTGGGTCAGGCGGTCGAGAATAATCGCCAGAATGACGATCCCGACGCCGCCGACGCTCGCCAGCCCCATATCGAGGCGGCCGATCCCGCGCAGCACCATCTGGCCAAGACCGCCCACGGCGATCATCGAGGCGATCACCACCATTGACAGCGCCAGCATCAGCGTCTGGTTAACCCCGGCCATGATGGTCGGCATTGCCAGCGGAAGCTGCACTTTAAAGAGCAGCTGACGCGGGCTGGCGCCGAACGAGCGCGAAGCCTCAATCAGGTCTGCGGGCACCTGGTTAATCCCGAGGATGGTCAAACGGACGATAGGCGGCAGGGCGAAGATAATAGTCACCACCACGCCTGGAACGTTACCAATCCCGAACAGCATGACAATCGGTACCAGGTAGACGAACGCCGGCGTTGTCTGCATGGCATCCAGCAGCGGGCGAATAATTTTCGCCGCTCGTGGGCTACGCGCCAGCCAGATCCCCAGCGGCAGGCCGATCAGCATACAGAACAGCAGTGCGGTCAGAACCAGCGCCAGAGTCACCATCGCCTGCGACCAGGCGCCGATGGCACCGATCGCAACCAGAGAGATCAGCGTCGCTACGCCCATCCCCACGCTGGAGATTTGCCAGGCGATAAGCGCGAACAGCACAATGGCGACCGGTGCCGGCATGCCTAATAACAGCTGCTGGAAAGCGCTGAGGATGTAGTCCACCGGCACACGGATGCCCTGGAACAGCGGGCGGAAGTGCACCACGATCCAGTCGATACCGTGCGTCACCCAGCTGTCGAGCGGGATCAGCGTTTTATGGAACGGATCCATGATGTTGAAATGTTCCGGCTGCGGCGCCGGCGCGCTGTTTAGCCAGTCGGCACCGCCGCCATCGGTCGGTGCGGATGCCGGGGTGCCCCAGGCATCGGCAGATTGTGCGGCGCTATCCGCCGCCGGTGCGGTATCCCACGGGTTAGATTGATCAGCCATTGTTTGCCCCCTCGCGATCTAAAGCCTTCAGCAGCATTCCTTTAGAAATAATGCCGATGTACTGGTGCCCTTCATCCACAACCGGAACCGCGCACGGTGCCTGGCCGACGTGGGAGAGCAGGTCGCTGAGCGACGTTTGCGCATCTACCGCCTGCGGGGATGCGAGTAACGCCGCATCAATTCCCTGACCTTCGCTCAAGGCGGATTTCAGTGAATCAATAGAGACAATACCGACAAACTTATTACCACGTTCAATCACATAACCATATTCACGGTCTTCGTCCTGCAATAATTTCAATGCTGAACGCGGACCGAAACCTGGCGTTTTACGAATTAAGCCTACCGGGCTTCGTCGGGCAATATCTTTAGCGCTGAACACCTGGCTAATATCGACACCGCGGAAGAAGGTTTTGACATAATCATTGGCGGGATTATTCAGTATTTCATCCGGGGTACCGACCTGAATGACTTCGCCATTTTGCATGATGGCGATGCGATCGCCAATGCGCATGGCTTCATCAAGATCGTGGGAAATAAATACCACGGTACGCTGATGTTTCGCCTGTAATTTTGTCAGCTCATCCTGCATTTCTGTACGAATTAATGGGTCAAGGGCCGAGAAGGCTTCGTCCATTAATAAGATATCAGGGTTGATGGCCAGCGCGCGGGCGAGGCCGACGCGCTGGCGCATTCCGCCGGAGAGCTCATCCGGGTAAGCATGCGCGTAATTCTCCAGGCCGACCTGACGCAGCGCCTCCAGGGCTTTCTGCTGGCGCTCCTGGGTCGACATGCCCGCCAGCTCCATACCAAAGGCGGCATTGTCGAGCACGGTCATATGCGGCATCAGCGCAAATGACTGAAATACCATAGCGATCTTTTTTCTGCGCACCTCACGCAGCTCGGCTTCTGAGATTTTGGCGATATCGACGCCATCTATCAGCACCTGCCCGCGGGTGGGTTCAATCAGGCGATTGAGAAGGCGAACCATGGTGGATTTTCCTGAGCCGGAAAGCCCCATGATGACGAATATCTCGCCTTCTTCAATGGTCAGACTGGCGTCTTTTACGCCAAGCGAAAGTCCCGTTTTTTCCAGTAGTTGTTCTTTAGTAAATCCTTTTTCAATATATTTGAACGCTCGCTGTGGATGCTCGCCAAATATCTTATAGAGATTCTTAATTTCTAATTTAATTGCCATGCAATAGAGAGTTTCCTGTTATTTGTATTATGTCAATATAGTACCTGGTGGAGATAATTACCTTTTTACACCCTAACATACTCAGATTCTGTGACAACCCTCAATGTCCCATCGGCGGCGAAATGAGAGGGCCGCACTTCGGCGTATTCCCCATGATAGAAGGGCTGAGCGTTGATTATTGGCAGGTGATATTTTTTACAGATGACAGGGGAATAACTGGTGAACCACGCGATTCTTGCTGAATATTACGGCAATATGTCAGGAAAATATCGCGTGGTTTTTTTGTGTGATAAAAGTTAATTATGTGAAATAGATCACCAGGAAACCGGACAATATATTCCTGGTGAAAGTAAGGTTAAAAATCCCAATCGTCGTCGGCGGTTTCTTCCGTTTTGCCCATCACATACGAGGAACCGGAGCCGGAGAAAAAGTCATGATTTTCATCGGCATTTGGCGAAAGCGCCGCCAGAATCGCCGGGTTGACCGCCGCCATCTCTGCCGGAAACAGCGCCTCGTAGCCCAGGTTCATCAGCGCTTTGTTGGCGTTGTAACACAGGAAGGCGTTCACCTCCTCAATCCAGCCGCTGTCGGCGTACAGATCCCGGGTGTAGGCCAGTTCGTTATCGTATAAATCCATCAGCAGATCGAGGGCAAAATTCTTCAGCTGCTCCCGCTCGTCGGCCGCGATGTTTTCCAGCCCCTTTTGGTACTTATAGCCGATGTAATAGCCGTGCACCGCTTCATCGCGGATAATCAAGCGAATCAGGTCGGCGGTATTGGTCATTTTGCCGCGGCTTGAAAAATACATCGGCAGCCAGAATCCGGAATAGAAGAGGAAGGATTCGAGAAACACGCTGGCGATTTTCTTCTTCAGCGGATTATCCGCCTGATAATACTCCAGCATCAGCCGGGCTTTGTGCTGGAGCGGCGCATTCTCTTCGCTCCAGGCGTAGGCGGCATCGACATCTTTGGTCTGGCACAAGGTGGAGAAAATCGAACTGTAGGAGCGGGCATGCACCGCCTCCATAAAGCTGATGTTGGAGAGCACCGCCTCTTCGTGCGCGGTCAGCGCATCCGCCATCAGCGCCGGCGCGCCGATGGTGTTCTGAATCGTATCGAGCAGCGTCAGTCCGGTGAACACGCGAATAGTAAGCTGCTGTTCCACTGGCGTCAGCGTCTGCCAGGCGGGAATGTCGTTAGACAGCGGCACTTTCTCCGGCAGCCAGAAGTTGCTGGTCAGACGGTTCCAGACCTCCAGATCCTTATCGTCCTCAATGTTGTTCCAGTTAATAGCGCGAATACGCGTTAAATGGGTCATCCTGTTCTCCTTACAGCGCGCAGGACACGCAGCCTTCGATTTCGGTACCTTCCAGCGCCAGCTGGCGCAGACGGATGTAATACAGCGTTTTGATTCCCTTCTTCCACGCGTAGATTTGCGCCTTGTTGATATCGCGGGTGGTGGCGGTATCGGGGAAAAAGAGCGTCAACGACAGCCCCTGATCGACGTGCCGCGTGGCTTCGGCATAGGTGTCGATAATTTTTTGCGGGCCGATTTCCCAGGCATCCTGATAGAGCGCCAGGTTGTCATTGGTCATAAATGGCGCGGGGTAGTAAACCCGCCCGGTTTTCCCCTCTTTGCGGATCTCTATCTTTGAGACAATCGGGTGGATACTCGAGGTCGCATGGTTGATATAGGAGATCGATCCGGTTGGCGGGATGGCCTGCAAGTTACGGTTATAGATACCGTGGCGCATGACGTCATCGCGTAGCTTCAGCCACATATCGCGGTCGGGCAGGCGGATTCCGGCGCGGGCGAATAGCGCGCGCACTGTTGCCGTTTTCGGCTGCCAGTCGCCCTGCAGATAGCGTTCGAAGTATTCGCCGCTGGCATAGCGCGATTGTTCAAATCCGGCAAAATGCTCACCGCGCTCGCGGGCTATCTGCATCGACGTATGCAGCGCGTGCCAGGTGACGGTATAAAAATAGAAGTTGGTAAAGTCCAGCCCTTCCGGGCTACCGTAGGCGATACCTTCCCGGGCCAGATAGCCGTGCAGGTTCATCTGGCCAAGACCGATGGCATGGGAGGCGGCATTGCCCGCCGCCACCGATGGCACCGAGCGTATATCACTCATGTCGGAAACCGCCGTCAGGCCGCGCACCGCCACGGCGATCGTGCGGGCAAAATCCGGCGAATCCATGGTATGCGCAATATTCAGCGACCCAAGGTTGCAGGAGATATCCTGGCCTACGCTGGCATAATCCAGATTTTCATCAAAGGTCGACGGGGTGTTGACCTGCAAAATTTCCGAGCACAGGTTACTCATGTTAATTCGCCCGGCAATCGGATTGGCGCGGTTGACGGTATCTTCAAACATGATGTAGGGATAGCCGGACTCGAACTGAATTTCTGCCAGCCGCTGGAACAGTTCCCGGGCGCGGATCCAACGTTTGCGGACCCGCTCGTCGGCGACCAGCTGCGTATACATCTCGCTGATGGCGATATCGCCAAACGGCTTGCCGTACAGGCGCTCGACGTCATAGGGTGAGAACAGCGCCATCTGCGCGTCGTCTTTTGCCAGCTGGAAGGTAATGTCCGGGATCACGACCCCAAGCGACAGGGTTTTGATGCGGATTTTCTCATCGGCGTTTTCCCGCTTGGTGTCCAGAAAACGCAGAATGTCCGGATGATGGGCGTGCAGGTAGACCGCCCCGGCTCCCTGGCGGGCGCCGAGCTGGTTGGCGTAGGAGAAGGCATCCTCGAGCATTTTCATCACCGGCACTACGCCGGAAGATTGATTTTCAATGCGCTTAATCGGTGCCCCGAACTCGCGCAAATTGGACAATAAAAACGCCACGCCGCCGCCGCGCTTAGACAGCTGCAGCGCCGAGTTCACCGCCCGGCCAATCGACTCCATATTGTCTTCAATGCGCAACAGGAAACAGGAAACCAGCTCGCCCCGCTGCTGTTTACCGGCGTTGAGGAAGGTGGGCGTCGCCGGCTGAAAGCGCCCGCTGAGGATCTCATCGGTCAACTGCCGGGCCAGAGTCTCATCTCCCTGCGCGAGGGTGAGGGCGACCATGCAGGTGCGATCGGCAAAATGCTCAAGGTAGCGTTTGCCGTCAAAGGTCTTCAGGGTATAGCTGGTATAGAATTTCCAGGCGCCGAGAAAGGTCCGAAAGCGGAACGGGTAGCCGTGCGCGTGGTCAAACAGCGTCAGCACAAAACGGCGATCGTAGCGTGCCAGCACGCTGGCATCGTAATAGCCTTCGGCGATCAGCCATTCCAGTTTTTCATTCTGCGTCGTGAAAGAGACGGTATGGGTCAGCACGTGCGTCGCCATAAAGGCGTCTACCGCCTGGTGGTCTTTTTCAAACGGAATACGGCCATTACTGTCATACAAATTCAGCATCGCATTGAGGGCGTGGAAATCCGCCGCCCCGGTGGTTAGACGTTCTGCGGTTGTCGTTGCCAAAATTCGTTTACTCCTTTACGCACGTTATCGACATCGGTTGGGGTGCCCATCAGCTCAAAGCGATACAGATACGGTACGCCACACTTTTGCGCGATGACGTCGCCGGCCCGGCCATAGGCGTCGCCGAAGTTACGGTTACCGGCAGCAATCACGCCGCGTATCCGCTGGCGGTTATGCGGGTCGTTTAAAAAGCGGATCGCCTGCCGGGGCACCGCGCCAGCCGTGCCGCCGCCGCCGTAGCTGGGGACAATGAGAATGTAGGGGGCGTCTACCTGGATGCGTTCCCGCTCGTTAAGCGGAATGCGCACCGCGGGCAGCCCCAGACGCTGGACGAACCGATGCGTATTTTCGGAACTGCTGGAGAAGTAGACGATCAGGCTCATGCGTTGGCCACCGGTTCGGGGCGCAGGCGGTTAATCATATCCGGGCGAAAACCGGACCAGCGGGTTTCACCGGCTATCACGACCGGCAGCTGACGAAAGCCCTGTTCGCGCAGCATGTCAGCGGCATCCGGATGATGCTCAACATTCACCATCTCGAAGGCAAATCCGCGGCTTTCCATGGCCCGCTTAGTGGCATGGCACTGGACGCAGTCATTTTTAGTGTAAATAGTAATGCGCATGATTCGTATTTCCATTTAAGATAACAGAACGGCGCAAAAAAGTGCGACGTCCGCTATCGGTTAACTGTTCAGGAAATACTAGATGTAGTTATCTAAAAGTTCAACCACGCAATATATAGCGTTTTTAGATAAGGGGAACCCTCACGGAAGCACGCCATGAGGGCCGGACGGGTACGCCTGAAATTACAGGCGCATGCTGACCGCAAGGCGGTTAAACGCGTTCATCAGGCTGATGGCGAAGGTCAGGTCGCTGATCTGGCGTGCGCTGAAATGCTCCAGCAGCGGCAGGTAAACATCATCTTCTGCATGGGTGCTGGCAATATGCGTCACCGATTCCGCCCACGCCAGCGCCGCCTGTTCTGCGGCGCTGAAATGCCCGCTTACCCGCCAGCCGGCCAGCGCATCCAGTTTAGTCTGCGCCACGCCGGATTTACGCAGCGCTTTACTGTGCATTTCCAGACAGAAGGCGCAGCCATTAATCTGTGATACCCGCAGGTAAACCAGTTCCAGCAGGGCGCCGTCCAGTTCGCTTTTTTCCAGCGCAATCTTGGCCTGTACCAGCGCGTTATAGACTTCCGGGCTCAGTTCGTTATAGGGCTGACGGAGTGTGCTCATGATGTTTTCCTCAATGTTGAACCGCGGGGAATGGGTTCTAAGACCGCAGCAAAATAGCACTATAATGGACTGCAAAAGATAGCCATATTTTAATGAAAAAAGCAGACCATAATGGAAATCAAAAAAGTCCCGCACTATCAGCGCATTGCCAGACAGCTCAAATCTGCGATTGAACACGGCGAACTCGCGCCGGGCAGCCGCCTGCCCGCCAGTCGGGTTTATGCGCAGGAGCTGGGCGTCTCCCGCGCAACCGTGGAGAATGCCTGGGGCGAGCTGGTGGCCCAGGGCTGGCTGGAGCGACGAGGGCAGGCGGGCACCTTTGTCAGCGAGCGTCTGAGTCCGCTGCGGGAGGAACCGGCGCGTCTGCCGTCGGGCATTGAACCGACGACGCTGCAGCCGTTTCAACTGGGTCTGCCGGCGCTGGATCTTTTCCCCCGCGGCCTGTGGGCGCGGGTGATGGGGCGGCGACTGCGAACGCAAACGCGTTTTGACCTGGCGCCCGGCGATCCGTGCGGTGAGATGATCCTGCAGCGGGCCATTGTCGATTATCTGCGGCTTTCCCGCAGTATTGAATGCCTGCCCGAACAGGTGCTGGTGACCGGCAACTATGCCGCTTCCATGAGGCTGCTCCTCCGCACTCTGGCGCAGCCAGGTCAGCATATGTGGATGGAGGATCCGGGGTTTCCGCTGATTCGACCGGTGATAACCGGGGAAGGGGTGGTCATCGATCCGGTTCCTGTCGATGAAGAGGGGATGGATGTGGCGTGGGCGCAACGCCATTACCCCGATGCGCATTTTGCACTTCTCACTCCCGCGCACCAGAGTCCGCTGGGGGTTGCGCTGTCGCTGGCCCGACGCAGGCAGCTGCTGGCATGGGCGGCCCGGCGCGACGCCTGGATTATTGAAGATGATTACGATAGCGAATTTCGCTACCGGGGTAAGCCGCTGCCGCCGCTGAAAAGTCTTGATGCCCCGCAGCGGGTAATTTACGCCGGCACCTTCAGTAAATCGCTTTTTCCGGCATTACGCGCCGCCTGGCTGGTGGTGCCCCTCCCGCAGGTGGCCGCCTTTCGCCAGCAGGCCGAATGGATGAGCTGTAGCGTACCGACGCTGTGGCAGCAGACGCTGGCTGACTTTATCCACGAAGGTCATTTCTGGCGTCATCTGAAGAAAATGCGTACCTGCTATGCGCAGCGCCGACAGTGGCTGGAGTCCGCGCTGTTGGCGCAGGGGTTCAGCGTCGTCCCTCAGTTAGGGGGGATTCAGCTGGTTATTACGGTGAACGGTGACGATCGGGCGCTGGCTCTGAAAGCCCGGCAGGCCGGCCTGTCGGTACAGGCGCTGAGCGACTGGCGGATACAAAGCCGCGGCGAAGGGGGGCTGCTGGTGAGCTTTACTAATCTGACATCGATGGCGATGGCAACGGAGGCGGTGCGTCAACTCAAAGTCGCGCTGTTTTCTGCTGATAAGTAAAGTCGCTGATTGAGGATTCGGGGGATTGAGCTTCCTGAAGTAGCGATCGTGCGTTGAGGCAACAAAAAGCCCCCGGGCCAGAGGCTCACAGGGGCAGACGCGTATTTGTTATCTTCATGTATCGTTTATATTATCGACGTAAATTCAATAATACGCCAATAAATAGTCCAACTGCGGCAGCGGCTCCGACGCTCTGCCACGGTTTATCCCGCACGTAGCTATCGGCACAGCCTGCGGCATCGCGAGCGGCCTGCTGCACACGGTTGTTCCCGTTCAGACGGGCTCGCGTCTCTTTCAGCAGCGCCTGGGCTTTTTTCCGTGCGGCATCAGCTTCATCTTTCGCATCGCTGCCCCATGATTTCAGCACCTCTTCTAGCGTATCCGCTAATTGGCTGACATCGTTATGAATATCTTCAGCGCTTTCATCGACATTGTTGCGGTTCAGACGGTTAGCCATCGATTTCTCCCTTAATTCCATTGAGTCATTAAGTGTAGAACAAGATTTTGAATTATGCTTTTGCAGTGCCGTTTCTGGAATTTTCCGAAAGCACTATCAATGATGAATAAGGTAAGGTAAAGGTGCGGTAAAAGATAAAGAGGAATGAGTATGTATTTAAGACCCGATGAGGTGGCGCGTGTTCTTGAAAAAGCCGGCTTCACCATGGATGTTGTGACGCAAAAAGCGTACGGCTATCGCCGTGGCGATAATTATGTTTATGTGAACCGCGAAGCGCGCATGGGGCGGACCGCTTTAATTATTCATCCGGCGTTAAAAGAGCGCAGTAATTCGCTGGCGGAACCCGCCTCGGATATCAAAACCTGCGATCATTATGAACAGTTTCCGCTGTATTTAGCCGGAGATGTACAGCAGCATTATGGTATTCCGCATGGCTTCAGTTCACGCATGGCGCTTGAGCGTTTTTTGCGGGGATTATATGGCGAAGCGCAGCCGAGCCTGTCTCATAACTAATCGTATGAAGACCCGTGCCTGGATGTGAAGTAGGGGAAAGCAGACGAGCAGGCGACTGACGGTGGTCAGTCGCAGGTTGCATCGGGACTCAGGCTTTAGCCTGCTGGTAAGCGCTGACGCGGAACAGACGGCGGCAGTAGTCAAGGAAATAGCCGTAAACCGCTCCCATCATCATCGATACCGCAATATTTGAGCTCACCGCCGCGGCAATTTGATGCCAGTCGGCACCGACGGAAAATAAGATAGCAACATACACCGGCGACTGGAATGTCACATAAGCCACAACATCGGCAATACTCTTCATCCAGGCGGAAGGGCTAATGTGACGTGCCAGGCGCATGGCGCGGTCGCGGTAAAATCCGTAAGGCACGGCAATAATAATGTTCACCGGAATCGCCACCAGGCGCGAGGATAACGACTGCTCAAAGGTCATTCCGGAGAGGAAAATTTCGATCAACATGTTCACAACGGTGCAGTAAACCACCATCGCAAAGGTGTCTGCTACCGCATGACGCAAGCGGGACTGCGCAGAGAACATCGGTGTGCTCCTCGAAAATGAAGTCTGATACGCCACAAAATGCGCTCTTTTACAGCGTTTTGGGTTGCCTGTTTTGATGTGCGTAGATTATCTCTCTGCGCTGAAAGAGACAACTAGCTGTAAATTTTTATTTAATGGCTTTTTGTCGATAAAATACTCTGCGAAAGGTGGTTTTGTCTTCGCTGCGCTACTTTTGTCCTGACTCTTAATTTTTTATTTATTTATCAATTGGTTATGTTTTTGGTGAGCAGGAAGGGAGGCTCACGCGAAGCCACGATTGTGCCGACTACCGCCTGAAGTCACGTTCCAATGTGATTTCTGTCACTTTTAGAATAATTTATGCCATAAATGCGATTTAAATAGCATTAGATTCTTTTTTTGTTCGTTGGTGTGTATTCGATTTTCATGCATGTTCATTCACTGGCAGAGCGTTGTGACCTTATCCTTCCGTCGGACATATCCCGCTAACCTGCTGACCATGCAGGTAATATACTGAGTGATGATATTTTTGCGGTTTTTTTACTCTATTCAGATTGTCGCTGAATTAATTTCGGGGATTAACTGGATAACCGCTGTGGTTATTTTAAATAAAATATGGACGTCGTGGTCTGAATATATTTATCACTCGCCATTAAAGGTGGTAATATATGGCTTCATATATTAAAGTACCCCGGTAGTATTGTCTTATATGTAATTTGGGAACGTTTAATAATTTATGTCTTTAATGTTACAGAAGTTGAATAATATCCGTTCACTGCGGGCGATGTCGCGTGAATTCTCCATTGACGTACTTGAAGAAATGCTGGAAAAACTCAGGGTCGTCACTGAAGAAAAACGGTCAGAGCAGCAGTCTGCCCTGCAACAGCAGGCGGAATACCAGGAAAAAATTAATACCTGGCTGGAATTGATGATTGCCGACGGTATTACACCTGATGAGCTGGTCACGCAGAATGCAGGCCCGTCGAAGGAGGCGAAAAAACGCCAGCCGCGTCCGGCAAAATACCGGTTTACCGATTTTTCCGGTGCGCAAAAAACCTGGACCGGCCAGGGACGTATGCCGAAGCCGATCGCTCGTGCGATTGAAGCCGGCGCGACGCTGGAAAGTTTTCTGATTTAAGCGTTAGTGAAAATGATATTCGGCAGGAGTTAAGGCTGCTGTCGGATAGCGAAAAAATAACGGTGGGGAATCCCACCGTGTGTATTAGCAAACGCCAAAATCACCTTCTTCTTTATAAGGTGTGACGTCTGCAGGCTTCAGAGTATATTTCTCACCCTGTTCATTACTGGCCTGTACGGCGACAATATGATCTTCACCGACGGCCACAATCTTGAGTTTTGGTCCGCCCATACGAGGCTGAACCAGATCACCTACTGAATACATCGTTTTTCTCCTCTGGCATGGATTAATGCCGCTGTTCGCCTTCACTTTAGCGTAGCTGAATATCAGCATACAACAGGCCTGATGCCGCAGGCGTCAGCGTCGGTTCCAGGGCATGATGGCCAACAGGCGCGCCATCCCGCAAAAACCGCTGATGCCGGCGAAGGTTAAGCCGGCGCCGACAAAAGCGCTCAGCAGGAAAAAGCCGCTACTGACGCCATAGCCCAGCGCCACGCCCAGCAGAATGAGCACTCCCGCGGCGATTTGCACCTGGCGCATTAACGGCAGCGGCTGGGTTTTATCCTCTTTGACGGGCAATCCTGCTGCTTTCCAGGCCTGAATACCGCCGGCCAGCAGTTTCACCTGTGCCGGAGCTGCCGCAGCCAGCAGACGAATGGCATTATTTTGTGTACGCGATCCCGCCTGACAATGAAAAATGACCGTTTCATCCGCGGCAGTGCGCAGCATTGCGCCGTTATTCAGGGCAGCCAGCGGCACCAGCTCGGCATCGAGGATGTGTTCGCGGGCGTATTCATCGGCATCGCGAATATCGATTAATCTGGCCCCTTGCGCGATTTGCGCCCGGGCCTCTTCAGGAGAAAGGGTGACGATAGTCATGACGGCTCCTTATGGGCAATAAATGGTCTTCAGCGTGGTAATGATTTGCTGAACCGCAGGGTGGGTGATGAAGTAGTGGATACGTTGCGCCTCGCGCTCACTGCCGATCAGGCCTTCATCGCGCATGCGCGCCAGATGCTGAGAGGTGGCCGAAGGGCTCAGGCCGGTGATCTGCGCCAGTTCGCCTGCGCTGGCGCGCGGCGTCTCGCACAGCATGCACAGAATCATCAGCCGGTTCGGATTGCTCATGGCTTTCAACAGGGCGGCGGCTTCCCCGGCGCTGGACTGCAGCTGTTCTGGTGTATTCATGTATTTTAGTCTTTTCTAAATTTAGATAAGTCTAAAATAAAAAACGGCGCGGTACCAGCGCAGAAAATGCCGTCGCGGTCAGGACGCTTGCGTCAGTCGGATAAGCTGTTCTGTGGCCTGGGCGATGCCAGCATCGCGGCCGTGAGGCTGGATATCCAGACCTTCGGCATAGATAAATGTCACTTCGCTGATGCCCATCAGACCCAGTACCGAACGGAGATAAGGGGTTACGGCATCGGTATCCTGCCCGCAATGTACGCCTCCGCGGGAGCTGATCACCACCGCGCGTACACCCTCGACCAACCCCTGAGGCCAGCTGTCGGTGTAGCGGAAGGTTTCGCGGGCCCTGGCGACCAGATCAAACCATTTTTTCAGATCGGTAGGGACGTTGAGATTATACATGGGGGCGCCGATCACCAGCAGATCGCTGGTTTTCAGCTCATCAATCAGCCTATCCGATAGCGCGACGCCCCGCTGGATCGCCGGAGTCGGATCCTGGGCGCCGCGCAGGGCGGCAAACAGCGGCCGATCGAGGGCCGGCAGCGCCATGGTCGTCAGATCGCGTTCTGTCACGCTATCCTGCTGGCCAGACGCTTTGCGCATCTGCATATAGTCATCTATTAACCGGTTGGTCAGCGATGCCTGACCGTTGATGCTGGATTTCAAAAGTAAAACCTGACTCATGGGACGTGGCCTCTGGTTATCGTGGTTACGCAAAGGCTAACACTGTCTTTTTGGCGCCAGTAGTGACATTATTTTTCTCAATTGTATCCTTTCAGGAACCAATCTTATGAACACCGACCTGAGCGGTATTCCGGTTTTTGTCGCCGTCGTGGAGTGCGGTAACTTTGCTAAGGCGGCGGAGAGGCTGCACGTGACCCGCTCGGCGGTCGGTAAAACGGTCGCTCGTCTCGAGGCGCGGTTGGGGGCGGCGCTTTTCCAGCGAACGACCCGCAGTCAGACCCTGACGGAAGAGGGGGAGCTGTTCTACCTGCAATGTCGTCAGGCGCTGGACAGTATTCGCGAGGCGGAGGATGAAATCCATCGCGGCAAAATGCGGGTGCAAGGGCGGCTGCGGATCAGCCTGCCGGTGCTGTTTGGCCAACGCTGCGTATCCCCGATTCTCTTTTCTCTCAGCCAGCGCTATCCGCAGCTAAAACTCGCGCTCTCTTTCAGCGACCGCCAGGTTAATCTTTTTGAAGAGGGATTCGATCTGGCGATTCGTATTGGCACGCTGGCAGATTCCACCTTCCTGAAAGCTCGTCACCTCGGCCACCATGGCATGGTACTTTGCGCCTCGCCCGCCTATTTACAGGCGCATCCGCAACCATCGACTCTCCCTGAACTGGCCGGACACCAGACCATCGGTTACCTGCGCGGCGGGCAGCTTCAGAAATGGCGGCTGCACGATCCACAAAGCGGTCCCGTGGCCTGGCAGCCGCAGGCGCATCTGGTGATGGATGATTTTACGGCGATAGCGGCGGCGGCGGTGAGCGGGCTGGGTATTGCCTGGATTCCGGACTGGCTGGCTGCCCAGGAGGTTGAACAGGGGCGGCTGCGCTGTATTCTGCCGCAAAGCGCCAGCGTCACCTTCGCGATCTCCGCCGTCTGGCCCGAGGCGCCGTGGGTGCCGCAGAAGATCCGGGTCACCATCGATGCGCTGCTCGCCGGATTGCCCCAGGCGATCCGCCAGACCGGAGGCCACCCATAAAACGCGTCATCTCTTCGGCGTGGGGTTAAGCGTAACTTAAGAGAGAATTGCGATAATGACAGTAATATGACTGGCATGGACCCTCGCAATGAATGTACTCGAAACGGTTAACCAAAGCGCTTTTCTGGCGCTGAATGCTCAGCCGGGAACGTCGGAGAGCCTTCTGGCGCTAGCCCGCTTCTGCGCAAGCGGAATGATCTTTATCGTTCCGGCTATTCTGATCGGTCTGTGGTTTTTAGGCGGCCGCCAGGGGCACCGGCAGGCGCTGTTTTGCACGCTGAATATTCTGATGGCGCTTGCGTTGGGCTATCTCTGCGGCTCGCTGTGGTTCCACCCCCGGCCGTTTATGATGCCGCTGGGCCATACCTGGATCAGCCATCCGGCGGATAATGGCTTCCCGAGCGATCACGGCCTGGTGATGTTCAGCGCGGCATTTGCGCTGCTTTCGCTGCGTCTACGCAGCCTCGGGCTGTTTGTCCTGCTCGCATCGCTGCCGGTGGCCTGGTCACGCATTTTCCTCGGGGTCCATTTTCCGCTGGATATGGCCGGCGCAGCGGCGGTGGCGGCGGTTGCCGTCTGGGTGAGCAAAGGGGTCTGGCAGGCCTTTGGGCCGGCAATGGTGCGGATTTGTGAAGCCATCAGCCAGCGCATGTTTTCCTGGCTGCCGGCCCGTTTTACGCCGTAGCTAAGGTTTAGTTTCTTGTCCGCGCGGCGCGCCGGTAGAGCGTGCTGCGCGCGACTCCCAGAGCCTGCGCCGCTTTACTGACATTACCGTTATACGTCGACAGCGTGTCGGCAATCAGCTGGGCATCGTGCTGCTGCAATCCGCGCGACGGAGCCGGAGCCGGGGCCGACCGGTACTCCGCCGGTAAATCCTCCACCTCCAGTTGCTCTCCTTCATCAGCCAGCGCCAGCAGCACCTTCAGCAGGCTTTGTAGCTGGCGCACGTTGCCCGGCCAGGGAAGGGTGGCGAGATGGGTCAGGAGCGCAGGCGAGAGCTCTACGTGTCGCGCTTCGGCACCGAGGGTTTGCCATAGCTGCTGAAGAAACGCCGGCAGCTGTGGCCACTCCCGCAGCGGCGGAATAGTGAGGGCGAATTCGCGCAGGCGATAGAGCAGGTCCTCGCGAAACGTACCGTCGGCAACATGCTGCATCAGGTTACGGTGGGTGGCGCAAATAAGCGCAAAGCTGACCGGAGCGCTCTGACTGGCGCCGAGCGGCGTAACCTCTTTTTCCTGTAGCACCCGCAGCAGCCGGGTCTGAAGCAGCATCGGCATATCGCCAATCTCATCGAGAAACAGCACGCCGCCATCCGCCTCGCGAATTTTACCGATATAGCCATTCTTACTGGCGCCGGTAAAGGCGCCAGGCTGGTAGCCAAACAGCTCCGATTCAATCAGCGATTCGGGGATCGCCGCGCAGTTGATAGCCACGAATTTACCGTGGCGCCAGCGGCTGTGCTGGTGAAGCGTGCGGCTGACAAACTCTTTGCCGCATCCGGTTTCGCCTTCAATACACAGGGCAATGCCGGCATTCAGCAGACGCACCATCTTCTCCCCCTCACGCTGACTGGCGAAAGGCAGCTCGATGGCCGGCAGCGTCGGCGCGGGGGCCGGAGCCGGTACCGCAACGTGGGTTCGGGTTGGCGCGCGCAGGCGGTAGTAATAGGTTTGTCGCTGGTGGGTCAGCGGCAGCGGAACATTCACCGCCGTTTGCGCCAGCTGAGGAAACAGCTGCTGAAAGGTGATATGGCCGAGTTGTCCGCTATCCAGACCCAGATCGCGCATCGCCAGGCGGTTGCCGGCGGTCAGCACGTTATCGGAAAAGACCAGAAGCAGCTCTTCAACGCTGTCGAGTTTGTGGGGGTGAAGGTGCAGGCTCATCAGCCACTGCTGCGGATGGAGACTCTGTTTTACCCACAGATATTCAATCTGCTTCGCGGCCTCTTTTACCCACGCCAGCGTGTGGGGGTGCGGGAAGTGGGCCGGGCCGGAAATATCCAGCACCCCGGCAATTTTTCCGTCCGGACTCTGAACCGGCATCGCGGCGCAATAGAGATCCTGATTGCGGGTAAGGAAGTGCTGGCGGCCGTCGATTTCACAGCTGTCGTCAATGGCCAGCGCGGTACCGATGGCGTTGGTACCGCGCCCGCTCTCGCTCCACAGATTTCCCGGAGCCAGCGCGAAGCTTTGTGCTTTCTGCATGGCGTGCATGTTACCGAAGGTTTGCAGCACCAGACCGCTGGCGTCAGAGAGGATCACCACCGACTGGAGATCGCTCACTTTTCGCGACAGGGTGTTCACCACCGGCTGGGTCAGCTGCTGTAACCGGGCATGGCTGGCCAGCGCATCCGCCAGTTCGCCGGAACCCAGGCGCGGGAAATCATCCGTCGCGGGATCCAGGCCGTACTGCTGGCTACGAAACCAGGAATCGCTGAGCAACGGGCTGGTTTTTACCTCGGGATCGAGAGTAAACGAATTACCTTGCACGGAGCACCTCGGGGTCGGATGGATGATGTTGCAATATTGTAGCTTTATGGTTTCTCATGTGTTGCGATTTGCGACACATAAGCAAAATTACGTCTCCATGCGATACAGGATTACATCTTATGGCATTGAATTGTTTAGCTATTTATTCCTTCAATAAATCTGGCATAACCTCTGCATAAGCTTCTGTGCAGCAGGCAACAGCAAAAAACCAATACGCCGCTGCGCCTCAACCCTACAGAAGGAGATTGCAATGCGTTATGCACATCCTGGCACCCCGGGCGCCTTAGTTTCATTCAAGTCCGCATACGGTAACTATATTGACGGTCAATTTGTCGAACCGCTCGGCGGCGAATACTTTATGAATACCTCCCCCGTGGACGGGAGTGACATTGCACAATTTCCCCGCTCCGATGCCAAAGATATCGACTTTGCTCTTGATGCCGCACACCGCGCCGCGGAAGCCTGGGGGAAAACATCGGTACAGCATCGTTCCAACCTGCTGCTTCAGGTCGCCGATCGGATTCAGGAGAACCTGGAATATCTGGCGATTGCTGAAAGCTGGGACAATGGTAAACCGGTGCGCGAAACGCTGAATGCCGATCTGCCGTTGGCGGTCGATCACTTCCGCTATTTTGCCGGCTGTCTGCGGGCACAGGAGGGGAGTACTGCGGAAATTGATGAAACTACCGTGGCCTATCACTTCCATGAACCGCTGGGCGTAGTCGGGCAAATTATTCCGTGGAACTTTCCGCTGCTGATGGCGGCCTGGAAGCTGGCGCCGGCGCTGGCGGCCGGGAACTGTGTGGTGCTCAAGCCGGCAGAGCAGACGCCGCTGAGCATCACGCTGCTGCTGGAAATTATTGGCGACCTCTTCCCGCCGGGCGTCCTGAACGTGGTGCAGGGCTTCGGTAAAGAGGCCGGTGAAGCGCTGGCAACCAGCAAGCGTATTGCCAAAATTGCCTTTACCGGCTCAACGCCCGTCGGACGGCATATTCTGGCCTGCGCGGCGGAGAACATTATTCCCGCCACCGTTGAGCTGGGCGGCAAGTCGCCAAATATCTATTTTGCCGATGTGATGGACGGAGAAGAAGAGTTTATCGAGAAGGCGGTGGAGGGGCTGGTGCTGGGCTTCTTCAACCAGGGCGAAGTATGTACCTGCCCATCGCGCGCCCTGATCCATGAATCCATCTACGAGCCGTTTATGGAGCGAGTGATGGCGAAGGTGGCCCAGATTCGCCGCGGCGATCCCTTTGATACCGACACCATGATCGGGGCACAGGCATCACGCCAGCAGTTCGATAAGATCCTGTCGTACATTAAGATTGCCCGCGAAGAGGGGGGGCAGATCCTGACCGGCGGAGAACGCGCCAGTATTACGGCTGAACTGGATAATGGTTACTACATTCAGCCAACCCTGATTAAGGGGCGCAATGATATGCGCAGCTTCCAGGAAGAGATTTTTGGCCCGGTCATCGGCGTCACGACCTTCAAAGATGAGGCAGAAGCGCTGGAAATAGCCAACCAGACTCAGTTTGGGCTCGGCGCCGGCGTCTGGACCCGCGACAGCAATCTGGCGTACCGAATGGGGCGTGGGATTAAAGCCGGTCGTGTCTGGACCAACTGTTATCACGTCTACCCGGCCCATGCCGCGTTTGGCGGCTATAAACAGTCAGGCGTCGGTCGTGAAACTCATAAAATGGCCCTTGATGCCTATCAACAGACGAAAAACCTGCTGGTGAGCTACGGTACCGCGCCGTTAGGACTGTTTTAATTGCCGGTCTGAATATCTGACCTGCTGCGGGGGGCTCAAACCCGTCACCGGTCTCTGAGGTGACGGGTTTTTTTATGCCGTCGGCTGTCCCACTGGTCGGCAATCCTTGTCACGTCTTTTAAAAACGGCGATCCGCGCCTTTGCATGATGTTTATTAAATCGATAAATATGAAATTTATTCAACTTATTCTTTCATTTGAAATATGCCACCGTGAGAAAACAAGGACAGGTATTTATTAGTGTTATTATGATTTCGGGGGTGACAAAATAAATAACATGACCCCGACTAAGAATATTCCTAATTCTGGGTTTATGCCTTGCGCCTGCACAGAAAAAATCTCACCAGAATAGCGCGGTTTTTATTAAATTTGTTAATTAATAAGTGGCGTTGTTGTGCGTTATTGTTATGATGTTTGGTTTTTTGGGTTTGATAATTAACAATTCAGGCAAAAATGATGAATTACATTTTAAATGTAAAATAAAACGTTATTTCATTAACATAACAAATTATTGTTTTTTATTTTTATCAGGAATAACATTTCTTCCAGTGTTAAATGTTTTGCTATGTCCCTCCGTTTAAAAATTATTTCACGAACGTGTTGAAATAAATTAAATGGAAGGTCCTGCTGTGCATTTAATATCCTGCAGAGGGAACGCGATTATTTTTAACATGGACAATCTGCAAGCAGAACCACTCAGGTCATCACCGCCCTGTGCGCGATCTGTTATAAATATATGTTAGAAATGAGATAAATAATGAAGACACAATTTCGTATTATGGCAATGATTGTCGGTGCTCTGGTGTCCGGCGTAGTATTAGCATCACCGTCACAACCCGCGCGTTCCGCATTGTCCGTTAACCCTGGCGCCAGCACAGGGACGCAAAGCACGGGCGGCCAGATCGAATTCTCCGGTTCAATTACCGATACCTCCTGCGATATTGATAGCAACAGCGCCAGCCAGGTAATCGATTTGGGCAAATGGGCAAGCAACTTCTTTACTGGCGCAGGTTCTGAGACCACGAAAACCGCCTTCCACATTAAAGTGAAAGATTGTCCAGCCTCCGTCACCAAAGTGGCGGTGCTGTTTGACGGCACCCGAGATAGTAACAACAGCAATCTGCTGGCGGTTAACGGTGGCGCCCAGGGCGTAGCCATTAAGCTGTATGAGGATGACCGCGCCACGCCGATTAACCTCGGAACGGTATCACGTGACCAGACGGTACTTGCGGGTGCCGGCGGAGCCAGCACCGGGACCGCGGATCTGGAGTTTTTTGCCGATTATATCTCCACCAGCGCGGTTTCCGCCGGGGCGGCAAACGGCACGGCAAACTTCAATATGGTTTACAACTAACACATCAATGAGCAGGTTTACCTGCTCATTATTATGCATTTACTGGATAGTTTCTTTTTTATTCGTTGTTTTCCAGACGCTTATCTGATGGTTGTGATTATGAAAAACATGCTGGCCGGTATCGCGGCTGCCTTTTTATTGTTAGCCGCTGCGGCCCAGGCCGGTATTATTATGGGCGGCACCCGGGTTATATATCAGGAAGGAAAACGTGAAGCCTCTATTTCAGTGAGCAATGCGGATCCGCATTCCCCCTATCTGGTGCAGTCGTGGGTAGAAAACTATGTGGAAAAAGAGCAGGGACCAGTCCCTTTTATTGTCACGCCGCCGCTGTTTCGTCTCGACCCGGATCAAGAAAACGTATTGCGAATTAATTTCATTGGCGCCGATCTTCCTCGCGATCGCGAATCCGTTTATTGGCTGAATGTAAAAAGCATAGCCCCGACGCAAAAAGGGGATGTGAATAAACTCCAGGTCAATATTAAATCTAAATTCAAGATTTTTTATCGACCGAATAGCCTTGCCGGGGATCCGATGAAAGCCTGGCAGCAATTAACCTTTAAAGTGGAGGGTAATCGACTGGTGGCGCACAACCCAACGCCTTATTTTGTCTCCTTTTTCTCCCTCTCGGTGGGCGGTAAAGAGATAGATGAACCCGGCATGATTGGACCGTTAACCCGCAAAGAGTGGCCGGTTAACGGTGCAGGGACGATTAGGTGGCGCGCCATTAATGATTTTGGCGGTATTACGGATAGCGCGCAGCAGTAATCCTTGCGCTTTGCATTGCCAGGTCAGCGATTGTGAAAAAAAAGTCCCCTGTAATTCTTCACGGCTATTCCGTGATGGCGACCCCGTTCGGGGATTCCCGATTGATCGCAAGCCTGCCGCCGCTGCTCTGTTTATTGTGTCAGAGCGCCCGGGTATCGGCGGATGATTACTTCGATCCGGCCGCCTTAGAGTTTGCCAGCCCGCAGCAAAAAATGGCGGACTTGCACTATTTTGCTAAATCCGGTGGCCAACAGCCCGGGGTTTATTCGGTCAACATCTGGGTGAACAACCAGGACGCCGGTCAGGGGGCCATCACCTTTGTGGAGGAAAATGGGGCACTGCAGCCGGTTTTAACCGTCGCGCAACTGGCCGAATTGGGTGTGAACGTCAGCGCCTTTACCGCATTTAACACGCTGCATGACGGTGAAACTTTCACCCGGATTGAACACTATATTCCCGATGCCAGCAGCCGCTTTGATTTCGCCAGCCAGCGTCTGAATATGCGTATTCCTCAGGCAGCGATGAACACGCAAAGCCGCGGCTATGTCGATCCGGTGCGCTGGGATGACGGGATCCCGGCGGCGTTTGTTAATTACAATTTGACCGGAGCGCAAACTCGCCAGTCTGATACCCGCACCCAGTCAAGCTATCTGAATTTACGCAGCGGGGCGAACCTGGGGCCCTGGCGCTTACGCAATATTTCGGCGATGCAGTACGATCGGCAGTATCGCTGGCATTCCCAAACCACCTGGTTGCAGCGAGATGTGAAATCACTCAACAGCCTGCTGCGGATTGGCGATACCTTCACAACCGGCGATGTATTCGATAGCGTGCCATTTCGCGGCGTACAGCTGATGTCTGACGATGAAATGCTGCCCGACAGCCAGCGGGGTTTTGCGCCGGTGATTCGCGGTATGGCGCACAGCAATGCCAAAGTAACGGTCTCGCAGCACGGCTACGTTATCTATGAAACCTTCGTCTCGCCGGGGGCCTTTGCCATCAAAGACCTCTACCCGACGGCACAAAGTGGCGATCTGGATGTGCAGGTGAAAGAGAGCGACGGGTCGGTTCGGACGTTTACCCAGCCTTATTCCGCCGTGCCGTTTATGCTCCGGGAGGGGCGAAGCAAATTCAGCCTTAGCGGCGGGCGCTATCACGCCGGTCAGCGTCAGGTTCGATCGCCGGAATTTGTGCAGGGAACGTTCTTTTATGGATTACCTGCGGCGTTGACTTTATACGGCGGTACTCAGCTGGCGCAGAATTATCAGGCCTGGGCGTTGGGGGCCGGGCGGGGATTTGGTGAGCTGGGATCGCTGGGCGGCGACGTCACCTGGGCCAGCACTACCGCTCCTTCCAGCACGCGCTCCGTGGGGCAGTCGTTTCGCGTGCAGTATCAGAAAGATTTTGTCCGGACCGGCACCTCTTTTAGCCTCGCCAGCTATCGTTACTCGTCGAGCGGCTATGACGACTTTAGCGAGGCCAATGCGCTCGAAAGCCCGGACGGACAGCTTGATCACAAACGTAGCCGGGAAGAGCTCTCCGTTGCCCAGGCGGTTGGTTCTCTCAGTAGTCTGGCCATTTCTGCTTACTCGCAGAACTACTGGCACAGCAGCGGCCACGATGAAACGGTGCACCTGGGGTTCTATAGCGCCTGGAAAGGGATCGCGTGGGGAGTGGGCTATTACTACACGCAATCTGCCGATCATGATCAAGCGGACAGCGCCTGGTCATTTAACCTCAATATTCCGCTGGGTGGCCCGCTGGCGGACAGCTCCCTGAGTTACAGCACGACCTCCGATAACAATGGGCACACTTCGCAGCAGGTTTCGATGTATGGCTCGGTGCCACATCGTCCTCATCTCTATTATTCCGTTCAGCAGGGGTACGCTAATGCCGGGCAGGGGAGCAACAGTAGCGCCGCTCTGGATTACCACGGTGGATACGGCAGCGCCCAGCTGGGTTATCGCCATGACCGCGTAAGTCACCAGCTGACCTGGGGAGCCGCCGGCTCGCTCGTTGCGCATCCCTACGGCGTGACATTAGGCCAACCGGTTGGCGACAGCTTTGCTATCGTTCGGGCGCCCGGCGCGGCGAATGTGGCCATTCAGAACGGGAGCAATATCCACACCGATGGGCGGGGCTATGCCGTGGTGCCGACCTTAACGGTGTACCGAAAAAATACCCTGACCCTGGATACTGAATCGATGACCAACGACACCGATGTCGATCTACAAGGGCAAACCGTGATTCCCGGCGGCGGCGCGATAGTCCTGGCGAACTACCGGACCCATATCGGTAATCGCGTGCTGTTTACCCTCCACGACAGGAACGGGGCGATTCCGTTTGGCGCCAGCGTACATTTGCACCCCGAAGGGGACGACACCGGGGCGGCAGCGGGAGGCATGGTGGCCGATAGCGGCCAGGTGTACCTCAGTGGGATACCGGAAGAGGGTACGCTCGACGCGGACTGGGTCGATAACAACATTTCGCGGAAATGCTCGCTACATTTTCATCTTTCCGACCGTCAGCAGCAGAATGTGGTGAAAACTGCGGCGGGTCTTTGTTTGTAAACCGAGGAGAAAAGCCATGTATTACGGCTTTCGTTTAGTCGCGTTGCTGTGCCTGTTATTGTCGGCAATCTATAGTCAACCCGGATGGGCCGAGAGCTGCGGCGGTCGCGTAGGGCAGATGACGATTAACGTGCCGAACATTCGCTATTTGCCGACGCTACGCGCCGATACGCAGATGACCAACGCAATGGCCGATAGCGGCGGCGGTATTCACTTCGTTTGCGATCTGCAGCTGCCCGGCGCCAGCTGGAAACGTATTGTGTACCGGCAGATCAACACGGCCGGCTCGCCGCGAATCATTAACGGCCAGCATGTTTATGCCTCCGCGCTCAGCGGGATGGGCTATTCGTTGGGCTTTCAGTGCGGCGGCGGTCCTGTTCACTATATTGACGGCAGCAATGCACCCGCTGGAAGTGAATCCGTGACGGTTTGCGAGAGTTCACAGCTGTCAACGCTGCTTGCCCAGCGGGAGGTGGTGGTGAAGGCGTATATCACCTTTTATAAAACCGGCGATGTCGCGTTGGTCAGCGGCAACCACGCCAGTGTCCCGGGGCTGCCGCAGGTAGGAAATTTATACATCGAGGAGCAGGACAGCAGCCGCACCGCCCGAACGGCCAGCGCGCCGGTGAGTATCGACCTCGCTGCGCTCAACGTGGATATCGGCGCCAGCGGTAGCTGTCAGGTGGCTCGCCCGACGATTAACGTTAATCTGGGTACGGTCAATAAAGCCGAATTCAAAGGCAAAAGCACCGCCGCCGGGGTGGCGCAGACCTTCAGCATCCCGGTCTCTTGCACCACGCCCACCGATATCCGTATTGGTTTTTTTGGCGTGACCGCCGATCCCGGCGTCAGCGATACCCTGGCGCTGGAAAAAGTCGACGGGGCCGCGAGCGGTGTAGGAATCGAGCTAAGCTATGGCAACAATCCCGCGCCGGCGCCCTCTGCGGGAACCCCGGTGAAAATCAACGAATCCAGCAACCTGCCGGTTCTTAAGCATATCGCGGGCGGGAACGCCGCCGCGGCCGAAAGCATCAACTTCACCGCCCGATACGTGCAAACGGGAGATGTCGTGACGCCCGGACGGGCTAACGGTCTGGCGACCTTCGCGCTCGAATACAACTAGAGGGCCTTCCCGGCGTTGAGCGGCTGACCGATTAGCGCTTCCGCCTGCCAGCAACGGGCCGCGGTCCCGTTACCCGACGGGCGTAGCGGCTGCGGTTTCTCGCAGCCCGCGCCGGCGAACGGACAGCGATCGCGGAAGTAGCAGCCCTCGGGCAGATGGCGATTGCCGGGTAATTCCGTGTTGCGCGGCGCTTCGCCCAGCGCTGAGCCGATACGCGGTACCGAATCCATCAATAGCCGGGTATAGGGATGGGCCGGGTTATCGAGGACCTGACGCGCCTCGCCCATCTCAACGATTTGTCCGAGATACATCACGGCGACGCGATCGCTCATATGGCGCACTACGGACACGTTATGCGAAATCAGGACATAGGTCAGGTTCTGCTGTTTTTGCAGCTCGACCAGCAGGTTGAGGATCTGCGCCTGTACCGAAATATCCAGCGCCGAGGTCGGCTCATCCAGCACGATAATATCCGGCTTTGCCGACAGCGCGCGGGCAATGGCAATGCGCTGGCGCTGGCCGCCGGAAAACTCGTGCGGCAGGCGGTCGAGATACTCCGGGCGGATACCTACCTGCAACGCCAGCTGCTCAGCCAGAAGGCGTCGGGCCTGTTCACTGGGGCGCGACTGGATCCATACCGGCTCGGTGATAGTGCGCCAGACCGGTAGCCGTGGATCCAGTGAGGAGAGCGGATCCTGAAACACCATCTGCATACGCCCGCTGCCGGACGTCGTCGCGCGCTCAAACTGGCCGTGAGAGGGCTTAAGCATGCCCATCAGCAGCTTTGCAAGGGTACTTTTCCCGCAGCCGGACTCGCCGACGATACCTAAGGTTTCACCGCGATACGCCGTGATATCCAGCCCGTTTAGCGCATATACCCGTTCGACGACTTTGCCGCGCCAGTTCTTACGCGCCGGGAAGTTAAGATGAACATCGTTCAGTTTCAGCAGCATCTCAGACATGCGTTTTCTCCCGTTGAGGGTACCAGCAGGCCGCCTGCTGCCCGGTCTGTTCTATCGGGCGGAGCACCGGCGTGATGCCGCAGCCCTCGCCGGCGGCAAAGCAGCGTTCGCGAAAGGCGCAGCCGCCCGGTAATCGCGCCAGATTCGGCACCGTGCCGGGAATTGAGCGCAGCAGCGAACGCGGCTCGCCGTTATCCGGGGCGCTGTCGAGCAGGCCGACGGAGTAGGGATGCAGAGGCTGATGCAGCACCTGCTGTGTTAATCCGCTTTCAATCACCGCGCCGGCATACATGACGTACAGCCGATCGCAGATCTGTGAAACCACCGCCATATCGTGGCTGATAAACAGCACCGCGGTGCCCGTGGCCAGCGCTTTCTGTTTTAGCAGGCGCAGCACCTGGCGCTGAACGGTCACGTCCAGCGCGGTGGTCGGTTCATCGGCAATCAGCAGGTCGGGCTCGCAGGAAAAGGCGATGGCGATCATCACCCGCTGGCGCATCCCGCCGGAGAGTTCGAAGGGGTAACGCTCCATCACCCGCTGCGGATCGGCGATCTGCATATCCGCCAGCAGCGCCACCGCCCTGGCGCGCGCCTCGCGGGCAGAAAGGGGACGATGCTGACGAATAACGTCGACCATCTGCTTGCCGATTCGCCGCGTTGGATTCAGGGCGGTCATCGGCTCCTGAAAAATCATCGCCACCCGACGGCCGCGGATATCGCGCATCTCTTGCTCTGAAGCCTTGAGAATATCGTTTCCCATCAGCGTCACCTGACCGCTGTGAATCTGATAGCTTGCCGGCGGCAGCAGACGCATCGCCAGCATGGCGGTGACGGATTTGCCGGAGCCCGATTCCCCCACCACGCCGACGATTTCGCCGCGGTCAATATGCATCGAGACCGCGTTCAGTACATGTACTTCCCCCTGGTAGACGGGGAAGCTCAAACGGACGTTGTCGATTGTCAGAACCCGATTACTCATGCGTTGCGTCCTCCGGACTTCGGATCCAGTAAATCCTGGATCCCGTCCCCAAACAGATTAAAACCGACGGCGGTGATCAAGATCGCCGCTCCCGGGAAGGCGCAGTACCACCACTGATCGAGGACGTAGTTGCGACCGTTTGCCACCATCGCGCCCCACTCAGCGGTAGGCTGTTGCGCGCCGAGGCCGATAAACCCTAGCGTCGCCGCCATCAAAATGGCGCTGCCGATATCCAGCGATGCCTGCACCACCAGCGGCGGCAGGGCGTTGCGTAAAATATGCCAGCTGATCAGGTGCCAGCGGGAGGCGCCGAAGGTTACCGAAGCTTCGACGAAGCTGTGCTGGCGCACCACCAGCGTCTGTCCCCGCGCCAGACGGACATAAAACGGAATACGCACAATAGCGATCGCCAGCATGGCGTTGAATAAGCTTGGGCCTAACGCGGCGGCCAGCGCCATCGTCAGCACCAGCGAAGGGATCGACAGCATGATATCCATCAGCCGCATGATCAGCGCATCGCTGCGTCCGCCGAGCACGCCGGAAAGGCAGCCCAGCAGCGAACCGCTGATCCCGGCGATCAGCACCACCGCCAGGCCGGCGGCGATCGATTGCTGGCTACCGATCAGCACCCGACTGAACAGATCGCGACCGACCTCGTCGGTACCGAACCAGTGGGACAGCGACGGCGCCTGCAGACGGGCGGTGAGATCGATTGCGTTGGGATCGTGCGGTACCAGCCACGGCGAGAAGATCATCAAAAACAGCATGATCAACATAATGGCGCCGCCGATCAGCGTCAGCGGGCTTTTGCGTATCAGCCACAGACGGCGCTTCCACACGGTGTTGCGGCGGGTTTTTTCGATAGCGCCGGGGCGTTCCTGGGTCATCATCACTTAGTTTTCTCCCCGACCCATGCGCGGGTCTATCCATAAATAGAGCAGGTCGACGAGCAGATTGACCAGCACGTAAGCAAAGGACACCACCACGGCAAAGCCCATCACCGCCGGGAAATCGAGCGCCTGAATAGAGGAGACGACGTAGGCGCCCATTCCGGGCCAGGCAAAGACGGTTTCGGTCAGCACCGCGCCGTACAGCAGATCGCCCAGCGCCAGCCCCAGCACCGTGACTGAGGGAATCAGCGCGTTAGGCAGCGCATAGCGCATCACGATGGTCCATTTTGGCAGGCCGCTGGCCAGCGCCGTGCGGATATAATCTTCACTCAGCTGCTCCAGCATGGCGGAGCGAATTTGCCGGGCGACAATCCCCAGGTGGACGAAGGCCAGCGTGGTTGCCGGCAGAATCAGATGCTGCAGCGCGTTAAAGAACACGTCGATGTTGCCTTCCAGCAGCGAATCGATCAGATAAAAGCCGGTCACGCGGGTGGGCGGGTCAAACCAGTCGTCAAGGCGCCCGCTGCCGGGCAGCCAGTCCAGTTTGCCGTAAAACAGGACAATCACTCCCAGCCCCAGCCAGAACGCCGGGGTCGAGATTCCGGTCAGCGCCATCAGGCGAACCAGGTGATCGGTCCAGCGGTTGCGATATACCGCCGAAAGTACCCCCAGCGGAATGCCGACCACCAGCGCGATAAACAGGGCGCAGATCGCCAGTTCGAGCGTGGCCGGGAAAAAGGTCTTTAAATCTTCCAGCACCGGACGCCCGGTACGGATGGAGGTCCCCAGATCGCCGTGCAGCAGGGCGTTGACATAATGGAAAAACTGCTGCCATAACGGCAAATCCAGCCCCAGCTGCTGGCGGATATGGCGGACGATTTCGTCGCTCGCGCGATCGCCTGCCAGCAGCCGCGCCGGATCGCCGGGAATGAGGTGCGAAATAATAAAGGTGATCACGCAGACGCCGGCGACGACGAGGACCAGCCCCCAACTGCGTTGTCGAATTAAACCCCAGAAACTCATGATGACGCCCTCTGCCGGGCCCGCGACGGCCCGGCATCACAAGGTTAAGATGCGCTATTTGTGCATATCGGCAATATTGAAAATCTGCTCAAGCATCGGGTTGAAGACGAAGCCCTTGACCTCTTTATTCATCGCCACCTGGTAGTTCTTCTGGAACAGATAGACGTAGGCGGCCTCATCGATAACGGTTTTCTGCGCCGCCTGATAATCCCGGGTGCGTTCTGTCTGGTCGGTAGTGGCGACGGCCTGTTTGAGCAGCGCGTCAACCTGCGGGTTGGCATAGAACGAACGGTTGCCCGGCAGCCCTTTTTTATCTGACTCGAACCAGTAGTTCATGAACATATAGGGGTCGGCGAAATCCGGGCTCCAGTTGCCGATAGCGATATCGTAATCCCCTTTACCAATGCGCTCGCGCATGGTGGCGTTAGCCAGTTTTTCCAGCTTCACCTGGATGCCGAGGGTTTGCAGATTTGCCTGGGTGGAGAGCGCAATCGGCTCCCAGTTCGGGTCGTTATCGGAGTAGAGGAACGACAGGGTTTTTGGCTTATCGGCGACGTTGGCCAGCGCGGCTTTGGCTTTATCCATATCAAGGGAATACTGCATCGCGCTCGGGTCAAAGCCCCACATACCGTCGGGGATTGGGCCGCGCATCTGTTTGCCGTTGCCGCCGAGAATGCCGCTGACCATCCCTTGATAATCGGTGGCCCAGGAGACGGCGCGGCGTAAATCGACCTGATTCATCGGCGCTTTGCTGTTGTTGAGATACAGGTAGGTCACGCGTAGCGCCGGATAGTCATACACCGCCACGCTATCCTGTTTCTTCAGGGCCGCAAACTGGTCGACCGGCAGCGCATCGGCAATATCCAGATCGCCCTTGGTCAGCTGCAGACGGCGGGCGGCGCTTTCACCAATAATCTTCACCGTCACGCGTTTAAAGGTCGGCTTCGTGCCGCTGAAGTGCGGGTTGGGCACCAGCACCAGCTGCTGGCCTTTCTGCCAGCGCTGCAGCATATAGGCTCCCGAGCCGGCGGTGTGTTCCGCCAGCCAGGCGCGGGCGTCATCGGCGGCGTTGGCCTTCAGGACCGCCGGGTTGACGATCGACGCGCCATCATTGGCCAGGGTGTGGAGGAACGGAGCGAACGAGTCCGGCAGGATGAAGCGCACCGTGGCGGGATCCACGGCCTCAATTTTCAGCCCGCTCGGGAAGGCTTCCGAAGGACCTTGCTTAATGCGCATCAGGCGTTCGAAAGAGAGTTTTACCGCTTCGGCGGTGACCGGCGTGCCGTCGTCAAACTGCATGTTTTTGTGCAGTGAAAAGGTCCAGGTTTTACCGTCATCAGAGACCTGCCAGCTTTCGGCCAGGTCGCCCTCGACGTCCGTTGAGCCTTTCCCGTCCTGGGTTTTGTATTTGACCAGCCGCTGATAGGCCGGGTAGGTGACCGTCCAGTCGTTATTATCAATAGTGACGGCCGGGTCGAGCGTCTGCGGATCGGCGGCTTTACCGATGACCAGCATATCTTTGGGCACGGCAGCATAAGCCGGGGCGATAGCCGCTGCCAGCGCAACGGCCAACAGCAGCGGGCGAAAACCGGTAAAAGAGGTGCGACTCATATTCATGGAATGACTCCGTCAGTGTGAGCGGGGGACAGGCAGGCGAAAACATCGTCAAGGAGCGGATAACCGGCCGCATCCGGTAATTCGAAGTGCCACCATTCCGTGGAAATACCCTTAAAGCCGCCGCCAAACATAATGGCGTTCAATAGCAGGCGGTTACGTTGGGCGGCCTGGGGAACCGCCGGGTGATAAGGGTGAGAGAGATCGTCCATCTCATCGAAGGCGGTGCCCATATCCAGCGGCTGGCCGTTTTCGTCGATTAACGTCACATCAATAGCGGTACCGCGGCTGTGGTTCGAACCCAGCGCAATCGGCACCACGTAGTCCTGGTTCGGACAGGCGTTCCACAGCAACTGCTGCGCCTGCTGCGGACGATAGGCATCGAGAACCTGCAGATTCAGGCCCGCCAGCTGCGCGATGCGCAGGGATCTCTCCAGCGCCGCCGCCGCATCCGGGTGCAGCAGGCAGCGGGCTTCGGCATAGATGGGCTGGCCGGTAATGTTATCGGCGCTGGCGTACTTGAGATCGATAGCCAGCGCCGGAAAGCGTGCGCGGATATCGACCAGAGTGACTTGCTGATTCATCTGTTGTTTCCTGTCCTGGAGCCTGACGAGCAGGCGCTTATTCACGTTCAAATTGACCAAATTCCTGCTGCAGCGCCCGGTTTTCGGCCAGCCGGCGCGACAGCGTCGGGCCGAGTTGCTCGACGACCGCGGAGAGCAGCAGGTTGAAAAGACAGCTGATTGGGGCGAGGGAATCCCAAAAATGACCGGTATCGGTTTTGACCTGCAGCAGATCGACCGGATAGTCGCGGGCCCACGGACACCAGATATCGGTGACCAGCGCGGTGGCAATGCGCCGCTCGGCGGCAACCCGACAGAACTGGCGGGCGGTGCTGGAGTAGGCGCGGGTATCCGTCAGGATGATGTAAGGGTGTGCGTATTCGGAGTTCAGCGACTCCAGCCAGCTACCGGAACTGCCGTCGGCATAGGTCACGCGCGGGCGCAGGTATTCGAGATGGCTAAAAAAGCTGTTGGCGATGCCTCGCGTGGACTGGATCCCGAGCACAATCACCGTATCGGCCTGGGCGATCCGCGTGCTGACCCGGGCGAAGGTCTCTTCCTGCGCCAGCTGATAAACATAGCGGATCGCATCCAGCTCCATCTGCAGCGACAGGCTGGCGCGATCGGGCTGGGTTTGCTGCTGCGCCCAGGAGTCGAGGCGGTCGATGACGCCCCAGTGTTTATAGGGCGCCGGGGTATGATCTTTCAGACCGTTTTTGACGTCGTCGAGGTTGCGATAGCCGAGTTTGCGCAGGCAGCGGCCGACGGTGATCCCGCTGGTACCGGTCGCCAGCGCAATGCTATCGGCCGTTTCATAGGGAATATGTTCCCGATGGCTCAGTAGCCAGCTGCCGATGCGTTTTTCACTTGGCGTCAGCTGACTAAATATCGACTCGATGGTGCGAAACAGCCTGGAGTTATCGTTCATACCCGCCTCTCAATGAGATTTCTCTCTCATGAACCCGCATTGTGTTACTCAACTAACAAAGCACGATGCATGCCATCTGTTCCGGAAAACCGTTTTTTGCGGTATCACTGGGAAAATGCGCGAGGCAGGCGAACAAAGAGCGTATATTTTCGCCAGAATATGCACAAAGAAAGTGCAACGTTTCCTGGTTGTGCATCACAAAAATAAAACATACGATTAACAATGTTGTAATCTGTGCAACAAATGAGCAGAAAATAAAGCGCGCTGGAATCGTGCAAAACCTTCACAAAACCCACGTATTGATAAGGATGATGGTATGAACTTAAAGGTCTGTCTGACCTTCGTACTCGCGAGTATTGCCTGCGGTAGCCAGGCGCGGGATCTGCAGGCGATTCAACAAAGCGGTGAGTTGAAAGTGGGCGTTCCGGGCGACTATGCTCCGCTGGCGTTCCACAACGAAGCGGGCGAACTGCGTGGTTACGACGTGGATATGGCAAAGGATCTGGGGCAGAAGCTGGGGCTTAAGGTCACCTTTGTGCTGACCAGCTGGCCGACGCTTTCCAGCGATCTGAAGGCCGATAAGTTTGATATTGCGATGGGCGGTGTCACTGAAACCCCGGAACGGGCTAAAGATTTCGCCCTCAGCCATCCGGTGGTGGCAAACGGAAAAATCGCCCTGGCGAACTGTATGGCGGCCCCGGCACTCGGCAGCCTGGAAAAGATTGACCGCCCCAATGTGAAAGTGATTGTTAACCCGGGCGGCACCAATCAGAGCTACGTCGATGCTCATCTCAAACATGCGCAGATTATCAGGGTCAAAAATAACGTCGATAATCTCGAGGCGTTACGCCAGAAAACCGCCGATATGATGGTCACCGACCTGATTGAAGGCGTCTATTACGAGAACAAAGAGCCCGGTGTCTTCTGCGTCGCGACGGATAAACCCTTCCCGGGCACCGCCAGTTTTAAAGTCTATATGATGAACAAAGATAATCAGCCGCTGCTGGAGAAGGTGAACCGCTGGCTGGACAGTCAGGATAAAAATATCCTCAAACAAAAATGGAAGATTCACGAATAGGTGCCGGCGGAGATAACCTTACCGACGGGTAAAGATATCTCCGCGAAATCGCGCCTCTGCGCGGAGCACGCGCGGACTACACAACCTGCCCAGACTCCAGCTTGATAATCCGATCCGCCAGGTAAAAGTAGCGGTCGTCGTGGGTGATCGCGACGATGGTCCGGCCTTCGGCTTTGAGCATTGGCAACAGCTCCAGGTAAAACACGGCCTTAAACTCCGGGTCCTGATCGGCGGCCCACTCATCAAACAGATACAGCGGGCGCGCCTCCAGCCAGGCCTGCAGCAGCGCCAGCCGCTTGCGCTGTCCCTGCGAGAGGGCGGTCGTCGAAAAACGGCCGTTCTGGAAACGTACTTTATGACTGAGCTTTAGCAGATGCAGCAAATGCGCCACCTGCGCGGGCGTCCGCTCATGGATAAACGCCACGTCGTCAAAAAGAAAAAAATCGCTGAAAACCACAGAGAACAGCTGGCGATAGCCTGCCTGCTGGTCGGCGGCAATCTTGCTGCCGTTCAGTAAAATGGCCCCGCTATCCGGAGGATAAAGGCCGACCAGCAGATTGGCGAGCGTGGTTTTGCCGCTGCCGTTGCCGCCGACCACAAACACCAGTTCCCCGGGCGTAAACTGCAGATTCAGCGGCCCGAGGGTAAAGCGTTCGCCATCTTCTCCCTGGTACTGATAGCGAACCTCTTGCAGCGTCAGGGAGCGGAAGGGCACCGCAGGCAGCGGGCGCTGCGGCTGTTCCGGGGGCAGATGGTCACGCAGGTGCTGCACCCGCTGGAGCGCCACCCGGGCGCTGGCAATCGTTGGCAGCGATGACAGCACGCCTTCGACCGGCACAATCATGTAGAGAAAGATCATGACGTAGCCGGTGATGGTCGCCGGATCCAGCGTCAGGGAGTCCCGCAGGCCGAACAGCACCAGGCCGATAAAGGCAAAAAACAGAATACTTCCCCAGCTGGTGGCCAGCCCGTAGAGGACATACCCGCGGGTCCGTTCCCGGCGGACGGCTTCAATGTTGTCCGCCAGCTCGCCATACACAAATCGCTGGCGGCGAGCGGCATTAAGCCGGTATTCGCGTCCGCCGTCGAACAGTTTTTTGCACTGTTGAATCAAGGTGTCTTCCCGCTGTCGCGACCGGCGCAGCAGGCCGATCGCCCGGCCGTGGGCGGCGCGATAGCCCAGAGTGCCGAGGGCTATCGCCACCAGCGCCAGTGCGAGAACGCTGGCGGAGAGGGTGGCGAGGTAAATCAGGCAGCCGATAATGACCGCGCCGTAGATAAACAGGTTTGGCAGGCTGACAAAAAATACCACCAGGGTGTCAAGATCCTGAGTCAGCACTGACACCGTTTTCGCCATCCCGGCACGCTCCAGCGACAGCCAGCGGGTCTCGCTGACGTGGCGGGTGAGCTCGCCGCGCAGGTGCGCCTTTACTTTCTGCCCGAGAAACATAAACGTGGTCTGCGAGACAATCCGGGTCGCCAGCATCAGCAACGCCAGCAGCGCAAACTGTATTCCCGGAGCGAGAGCGCTTTTCTCCTGCGGCAGCGTCAGACTGTGGTTAATCATAGCCAGCAGCGACGCATTGCTAAACCCGCTGATTAACCCGGCGACAACCGCCAGCAGCAGCCAGCCGCCGACCATACGAAATAAAATCAACAAAACCGACATGCGGCATTCCTTTTTTTCATGGCTTTTTATCTGTTATTCAGCCCCACGCTGGCCCTTTGCGCGAATCAACGGCCAGACCAGCAGCGGGACGCCAATAAGCGAGGCCACCAGTCCGACCGGAAGCTGGCGCGGATAGAGCGCGTTGCGTCCCAGCCAGTCGGCGAGGGTCATAATGCAGGCGGAGAGCAGCGCGGCGGTGTAGAGCTGCGCCAGCGCGCCTTTGACACCGGTTTTACGCGCCAGATGCGGCCCGAGCAGGCCAATAAACGACACCGGGCCAACCAGCAGCGTGGCGAGCCCGGTCATCAGCGCCGCCAGCGTCAGTACCCCGAAACGGGCGCGGGGCAGGGAAAGCCCCAGCGAACCGGCAACCCCGCCGAGCGGCAGCAGCACCAGCCAGCGGCGGAACAGCGGCGTCAGGGTCAGCAAAATCAGGGTGGCAATAAACAGCCACTGCGCCAGAGGGGCGCTGATGTAATAGGTACTGCCGGTCATCAGCGGCAGCAGCACCGAGCTGGCAGCAAGGTTATTGAGCATGACCATGCTCACCGCCGCCTGGCACAGGGCATTGAGGGCGACGCCATTGAGTAACACCCGCTGCGGATTAAAGGCGCTGCGGCGGCTGTTCCACATCGTCAGCAGCAGGCTGATAAGCGCGCCGCAGAGGCTGCTGAACAGCAAAAAAGTGCTGCCGTGGGTGGGAAACAGCAAAATATACACGGTCACCCCCATCGCCGCGCCGCCGCCGATACCCAGCACTTCAGGACTGGCGAGCGGATTGCCGCTAACCCGCTGCATCAGTACCCCCGCGCCAGCCAGCAACGCGCCGGCGCTAATGGCCGCCAGCAGACGCGGCAGCCGTAAAGGCAGCAGCTGAGCCAGCTCAGCCGAATGCGCCCAGTGCCAGTGGGCCAGACCATGGCCGAAAAACAGCGAGATAGCCACGGATACCGCGAGGGCGAGCACTGCCGCCCAGGGAATCCAACGGCTGGTGTGGGACGACATCTGCGGCGGCGGGGCGGTATCCAGACTCTGCTGACGGGCGAAGCGTGCCAGCAGGATCAGCAGCGGTCCGCCGGTCAGGGCGGTTAACATCCCCACCGGCAGCAGCTGGCCGTTAAACAGGGAAACACGTGAAACGCAAAGGTCGGTAAACCACAGCAGGCCTGAGCCGGTCAGGGCGCTATGCAACACCAGCTGGCGCGAGGTGCGCGCGCCGCCAAAACGGGCGAGATGCGGTGCGGCAAGACCAATGAAGCCGATGACGCCGACGGCATTGATGATAAGCGCGCTCATCACCAGCGCCAGCAGCACCGCGGCGGCACGAATCCGCAGCGGTGAAGCGCCAAGACTATTCACCATGGTTTCCGGGAGCTGCAGCAGCTCCAGCGGGCGAAATAGCAGCATCAGTAGCCCGACGCACAGCGCCAGCCACGGCAGCAGCGCCAGCAGCAGATGGCTGTCCTCCTGCGCCAGCGAACCGCCGCCCCACATCAGCACGGTCAGCAGGAAACGGTCGTTGATAATGGCGATCAGCATGGTCAGCGCACCGCACCACAGGTTAATCATCATTCCCGCCTGAATCATCACCAGCGGAGAGAGGCGCTGGCGCCAGCTCAGAAGCAGAACCAGCAGCAGTGCGACCAGCTCGCCGCCGATAATCATCCCCATCCGCATTCCGCCGGTCAGCGCCGGTAGCCACAGCGACGCCAGGCCCATCGCCAGGGTTGCGCCGGAAGTCATCCCGAGGGTGATCGGCTCCGCCAGCGGGTTGCGCAGCGCGCGTTGCATCAGCCAGCCGCACAGCCCGAGCGTCGCGCCGCCTACGATGGCCATCCCCTGTCGTGGAAGCCACATGCTGTGCAGGATAATCGTCGTCGGCTGAACGTTGTGGGCATCGAACAGCGCGGCAAACCCGCCCTGATGCCGCACATCGCCGACCGCCAGCAGCAGAGAAGCCAGCCACAGCATGCCGATAACGCCCCAGGAGAGATGACGGGAAAAGGGCTCATGCATCGCGCCACCCCGCCATCAGCTGGCTGAAAATATCGGCAAAACGCCCGGCGGTGATCAGTGCGCCGGCGTCGCTGATGGGCTGCTCAATCAGCGCGAGTGGATAGCGTGAAGTCAGCGGCAGGCTTCGCCACAGCCGGCTTTGCTGCCAGTGCGCTACCGCCTCACGCTGATCCGCCGCGACCAGCAGGATCGGTCGGGCATCGAGGGTGGCGATACGGGTAAGCTCCACCAGGACGTTGCCTTCGGCGCCGCCGCTTGCACGCCAGGCGTTGCGCATCCCGCAGGCCGCCAGTACATCGCCCGGCAGACTACCGGCGGTATACAACCGCAGGTGTAACGCATCCACCGGGGAAGCGAACAAGACCGGCTGAAGCAGTTTCTGCGCATAGCCGCGGGCACGGATAATGCGCTGGGACAGAGCGGCGATCAGCGCGGCCGCCTGGGGTTCACGTTTAAGTACGATACCCAGCTGTTGCGTGGCGCTAATAAAGGCGCTGAGGCCATGGGCGGGCAGCGTCACGAGGGGGGCCACCTGCGCCAGAGCCGGTTTTAACAGGGCGTGTTGGGGAGTGATCACAATTGTGTCCGGTTTCAACGCATAGAGCGTTTCCAGATTAGGTTGAAACAACAGGCCTAAATCCTGCACCGCTGCCGGCAGAGTCGGAACGGAGATCAGTTTGCGATACCAGTCCGGCGCCGAAACCCCCGCTGGCGTAATGCCGAGAGCGAGGATCATTTCGGTCAGCCCCCAGTCCAGTACCGCCAGTCGCTGTGGCACAGGCGAACTGCTGGCCCACGACAGAGCGGGGGCCAGCAGGGCAGCAGTGAGCAACCTGCGTCGTGACAGCATGGCTACCACTTGTAGTTCACGGTGGCAATCAGCTGGCGTTTCATCGCATATTCGCAGCCGTTATCCTGACACGAGGCGAGATAGGTTTTATCCGTCAGGTTGGCGGCGTTAAGCGCCACGCCCCATTCACGCCACTGGTAGCCAATTCGCGCGTCGTACACCGTCGCCGCCGGGACTTTCAGGCTGTTATCGCTGGTGGCATAGCTGCTGCCGATATAACGCACGCCGCCGCCCAGCGAGAAACCGTCGAGCGGGCCGCTCAGCGCATACTGGGTCCACAGTTTGGCGCTGTGACGGGAAATCCCCACCGGATGTTTGCCTTCCGTGCCGTCGTTAGCGCTGGTGACTTTCGGGTCGGTGAAGGCCCAGGATGCCAGTACCGACCAGGCCGGGGTGAGGTTGATTTTGCCGTCCAGTTCGACGCCGCGAGAACGGATCTCACCGGTTTGCACGCTGAAGTTGGCATGATCCGGGTCCGGAGTGGCGACGTTGGTTTCACGCAGGTTAAACAGCGCAAGGGTAAACAGCGCATCGAGGCCAACCGGATCGTACTTCAGACCAATCTCCGACTGTTTACCTTCGGTGGGCTTAAATGCGTGGCCGTAGAAATCGGTATTGCTGCTCGGCACGAACGACGTCGAATAGCTGATGTACGGCGCCAGTCCGTTGTCGAAGTGGTAGAGCAGCCCGGCGCGGCCGGTGGTGGCGTAATCGTTACGTTCGCTGCGGCTATCGGTAAGCAGATCGGTGCTTTTCGTTTTCGCCGCATCGTACCGCCCGGCGAGATTGACGATCCAGTTATTCCACTCCAGCTGATCCTGTAAATAGAACCCGGTTTGATCCAGAGTTGAGTGGGTATTGCTGGTGAAGGCCGGTTTTTCAACCGGGGTGCTGTAGTCCGGATCGAGATAGTTGATCGGGCTGGCATCGCCGTAGCCGGCCTGGCTGCGTACCGAAGTGTGCATCCGGTCGATTCCCGCCAGCAGAACGTGAGCGATCGGGCCACTTTGCAGGTGAAACTCCGCCTGGTTGTCCACCGCAAAGTTGGACATGGTCTCTTTCAGGTTCATCGAATAGCGGTCTATCAACGGCGCGTCGGCGTGCTCGCCCCACGGATAAACCATCAGATAGTTACCTGTACTGCTGATATAGCGCAGGTTCTGACGGAAGGTGACCGTATCGTTAAAGTCATGGCGGAACTGATAGCCAATACTGCCCTGTTCACGCTCGTACTTATCAAAACCGGGCTGTCCGCCGTAGAAGCTGGTGGAGATCTGCCCGTTAGGGTTATGGGTCAGGGTGCCTGAGATCGGCATCTGGTTGTAGAAGCCGCTGTCCGGGTCTTTGCGCAGCTGTGCAAGGAGGGTCAGGCTGGTTCGCTCGTTCGGCTGCCAGGTCAGCGAAGGGGCAATATCATAGTGCTGGTAGCGGGTGTGATCGACCTGGGTTTGCGTATCGAAAAAGGTCCCTGCGACGCGGCCCAGTAGCGTTTTGTCGGCGTTCAGCGGGCCGGTAACGTCGAAACCGGTGCCAAACAGGTTGTTATTGCCCGCGGTGACATACACCTGACCGCCGGCGTCAGCCTGCGGGGTTTTGCTCACCATATTGACGATCCCGCCCGGATTGGCCTGCCCGTAGAGCACCGATGCCGGCCCTTTGACCACCTCTATGCGCGAGAGCAGGAACGGATCCCACGCCGGGCGGCTCCACCAGGCTTCACGCGGCAGACGCAGGCCGTCGAGATATTCGTCGGCTTCGAATCCACGCACGATAATGGTGTCGAAACGGGTATCCGGCCCGGCGTTTTCCGAGGCGACGCCGGAGACGTAGCGTAGTGCTTCCGGAATCGTCTTTGCCGCCTGCGCCTCAATTTGCGCCTGGGTGATGACGGCAATACTTTGCGACGTCCGGCTAATCAACTGGCTGGATTTACTGCCCGCCGTCGCGCTGTGCGCAACGATGTTGCTCTCGTCATCCTGCCCCTGCGCACCGGCATCGGCGGTAACCACTATCGTCTGTTCTTTTGTGCTATCCTGCCCGTTATCCGCAGTGAACGCTTGCCCGCTGTATCCTGCGATGATCGTACATGCCAGTACTTTCAACGGTTTATCCCTGAGAAACTTGCCAATCTGTCTCATAGCATTTCCGACTGTTATTAGAATTGGATGGAAATGATAATTATTCAACTTCAAAAGAGAAGCCTGTCCATGGCAGAATGGCGCGACTGGTCACCTGGATGTCGCCATTCGGACAAAAGTTGTCTCTAAACGCAGCAGTACGGATAAATGGTGAGAATCGGACAAAGGGCAGGTGAAGATGACAATCCCGCACGCTATTGAAGGGCTACGCCAGCTGAAATATACCCCCGGCAGCGAAGAGCCGGTTCATCAGCATGAACAAGGGCAACTGATCTACCCGCTGCGCGGTGTGGCAAAAATTGTGACTCCGCAGCATATCTGGCTGCTGTCGCCCGGTCGTGCCATCTGGCTGCCCGGCGGTTTGTCGCACGGTCTGCAGGCGATTGATCACGTCGTGACGCAAAATCTCTATTTAACCCCTCAGGCCTCGCGTCAGTTTGGCCTTCAGTGCCGTGGACTGGCCGCTACCCCGCTACTGCATACCCTGATTGCAGCCGGTCTGGAAGAGACCGTGTCGACGGAACGTCAGGCGCTGATTCTGGCGTTGTTGAGCGACGAGCTGGCCCGCTTGCCTGCCAGCATGCTGTGCCATGTCATTCTCCCCAGCGACCGGCGCGTGCGCCAGGTGTGCGATACCCTTTGCCGCGAGCTGGACCATGCGGCCACGCTGGCGTGGTGGGGGCAAAAAGTGGGGGCCAGCGAGCGCACGCTGGCGCGGTTGTTCCGCGAAGAGACCCATCTCAGTTTCTCAGAATGGCGTCAGCAGATTCGTCTGCTGGAGGCGGTATGCAATCTCGCGCGCGGCGTGACGGTGAGCAAACTGGCTCATGAACTGGGGTACGCTAGCGCCAGCGCGTTTATCGCGATGTTCCGTAAAAAGCTTGGCGTGTCGCCGCAGCGCTACATTCTGGCCACCGGCGGCCGGGAGTAAGCGTCAGATTTTTCCGCCCTGCGGCCTTTAGCCTTTTCGCCCTTTCACGCGAGCGCGGACGGTATCCCGCATCGCGCGAATTAACGTCTCTTTGCTGCGCCCGCGGCGAAAGATCAGCGAAAAGGGAGCCTGGTAGCCATATTCTGTCGGCAGCAGGGCGCGCAGCTTTTGCGCTTGTACCCACGGCAGCGCATAGTGCTCCGGCAGATAGCCGATATATTTGCCGGACAAGATGAGCATCAGCTGTGCTTCCATACTTTCGGCGCTGGCTTCGCTCTGCTTAAAGCCTTTACGCCCCAAATCACTGTTGCTCCAGTAGCTGCGGGTGACCATCCGCATCGGCGAAATCAGCGCTTCCGTCAGATGTTTAACGGTAAAGAGCGGGTGCTTATCGCCGCAGTAGAGCCAGTTTTGTTCGCGATAGAGCGGATGAGAAATCACGCTGTTGGCCTGAAGTGAGAAGGTCCCGACGGCGAGATCCAGTTCGTTATTCAACACGCCCTGTAAAAGCGCGTTCGGACTTCTGACCTGCAGGTTTATCTGTACCCGCGGGAAGCGTTCGCTGAATGTCGCAATAATATCGCTCATGGGCAGCATCGGATCGGTAATCGTAGAATCGATGACGCCAAGATTAAAGATCCCGGTTTGCTCGCCCCGCAGAGTGGCCGTATTGCGTTCGAAATCCTCCAGCGAATTCAGCAAATCGATGCTTTGCTGAAGGACGGTTTCCCCTTTTTCCGTCAGCGAAAATCCGCCTCTGCCACGGCGACACAGAATGATTCCCAGCTTCTCTTCAAGCTCACTCATATAGTTGCTGATGGCCGAAACCGTCAGGTTAAGCTCCTGCTGGGCGTTGGCGTAGCCCTGATATTTTGCGACGGTGATAAAAACGTGTAACAGGCGCAGATTGGGAAATTTGCCCACTGACATAGGGGAATACTCCACTGTAAGTCCCGGGTTTTGTTTTTATTTTTCTAAACTAATTTTTTGGCTTTGACTATTTTTTCTCTGTACTACGTTCCGCAGTATCTCTTTATCGCCCCGATAAGCCATGGAGAAACTGCAATGACATCCGCAACTGAACATGAGTACCCGCAGCCGCAGGATGGTGAAATTCCGCGCTTCAGCGGATTACCGACCTTTTTCCGTCTTCCGTTTGCCCCGCAGACCAGCGAACTGGATATCAGCGTGGTGGGGGTGCCGTGGGATGGCGGAACCACTAACCGTGCCGGCACACGCCACGGGCCGCGCGAACTGCGCAATGCCTCCAGCCTGGTGCGGCGGATCCATCCGGTGACCCGCCGCTCTCCCTACGATTATGCGCGGGTGGGCGATCTGGGCGATGTGCGAATTAATCCCGTGGATATGCAGGATAGCCTGGCGCGCATTGAGGCCTGGTATCACGCCCTTAATCAGCAGCAGGTAATGCCGTTAACCGCGGGGGGCGACCATCTCACCACCTTGCCGATTTTGCGGGCGCTGGGACGGAATAAGCCGCTGGGCATGATCCATTTTGATGCCCATTCGGACACCAACGACAGCTATTTTGGCGGTGAGCGCTTTACCCACGGCACCCCGTTTCGCCGCGCCGTGGAAGAGGGGGTTCTCGACCCGAGACGCACGGTGCAAATCGGTATTCGCGGCGCGCTGTTCTCCGCGGATGAACACCGCTGGGCGGAGGAAAACGGCATCACGATTATCCGTATGGAGCAGGTCAATGAACTGGGCGTCGAGCGGGTGATGCAGCGGGCGCGGGAGATTGTCGGCGACCAGCCCACCTACATCAGCTTTGATATCGACGTGCTGGATCCGGTCTATGCCCCCGGCACCGGAACGCCGGAAATTGGCGGTATGACCACCTTGCAGGCGCAGCATTGTCTCCGCCAGCTTGCCGGGTTGAACCTGATTGGTGCCGACCTGGTGGAGGTGTCGCCGCCGTTTGACCAGGGCAATCTCACCAGCCTGACCGGCGCGACCCTGATGTTCGAACTGCTTTGCCAGCTTGCCGATGCTCATCATCGGCGCATTTCTGCTTAACCGGAGCCAACTGATGAAAAAATGTCTCTCACTAGGTTATCTTGCGACCACGCTGGGACTGGCGTTGGGGCTGGCATCGGCGGCCAATGCCGCCGATGTCACTCTCTCACCGGGAAAAATAAAAATAGCTATGGAAGTGGCCTACCCGCCATTTGAATCCTGGCAGGATGACGCCATCGTGGGGTTCGATGCCGAACTGGCGGCGCTGCTCAGCCAGCAAACAGGCTTAACGCTCCAGCTGGTGGATACGAAATTCAGCAGCCTGATCCTTGGTCTGAGCGGCGGGCGCCAGGATGCGGTGATCTCGGCGCTCTATATCACTGAGGAACGTACCCGTCAGGCGGATGCTATCCCGTACGCCAACACCGGGGCCTATATTATGGTGCGCAGCGACAGTCCCGTGGCGCCGCAAACGGAACACGATCTCTGTGGGCTAACCGTCGGACTACAGCAGGGGACTTCATGGGTGAAAAAGCTGCAGGCGCTTTCGGCAGGCGATTGCCAGCAGCAGGGCAAAGGGGCTATTGAGATTAAAGAGTTCCCGACCTCGCCGGAGACGCTGCAGGCGCTGCTCTCCGGAAATATTCAGGCCCAGGTGGATATCGCTGGCGTGGTCAGCCTGTTTACCCAGCGTAGTAAAGGCCGCCTGAAGGTGAGTTCCCCGCAGACGATTTACCCGCAAACGCTGGGGATTTACGTTCGCAAAGGCAACACGGCGCTGGCGCAGCAGCTGACTTCGGCATTGAAAACGCTGCGTGACAACGGGGAATATCATGCTTTGCTGCAGAAATATGCCGCCTACGGTATTACGGATAACGCGCCGCAGCCCTGAGATGAAAAGCGGAAATGTTGTGATGAACGAGCCATTTAATGAGAGCTATATCACGGTTTTTGCCTGATTATCGTTCAGATAAAACTTAATTCTCATAGTTATCAATTGATTACTGTCTTTTTACCATCCTTTGTGTATTCAGTGTGTAAAATTACACACTGATCACAATTCCTCTCCCCTCCGCATGTTTTAATTCCCCTCACCAAAACAGAGAGGAATTCATATGAAACACATGATGATTTGCTGCGGCGCTGGCGTAGCGACCAGCACCGTCGCCTTAAATAAACTGCAGGACTTCCTGAAAAAAGAAAATATCCTCGATAAGGTTCGTATTTCACAAGGTACCGTGGCGGAAGCCAAAACCCGTGACGATGTCGATTTTATCGTCTCGACGTCGCCCGTTGCGCTGTCCGTTCCGGTCATTAACGCTCTGCCGCTATTAACCGGCATGGGTACCGATAAAGTGTTCAGCAGCGTGAAAGAATTAATTCTCGCCGAGGGTTAAGCCATGTTTATTGTTGATTACATCGTGGGTTTAGGCGCATCGGTGATGATGCCGCTGATATTTATGCTCCTCGGTCTATTATTACGTCTGTCCCTCAGTAAAGCCCTGAAAGCGGGCTTAATGGTGGGGATCGGGTTTATCGGCTTAAGCATTACGGTGAACCTGATGATCGATTCTCTGACGCCCGTCAGCCACGCGCTGGTAGAGCGTTTCGGTCTGAATCTGAACGTGCTGGATGTGGGCTGGCCCGCGGCAGCGGCGGTGGCGATGGGGACGCGCGTCGGAGCGCTGGTGATTCCGGTGTGCGTGGCGATTAACGTGCTGATGCTGTACACCAAAACCACCCGGGTGTTGAACGTCGATATCTGGAACCTGTGGCATCACGCGTTTACCGGCTCACTGGTGACGATTATTACCGATAGCCTGTGGCTGGGGATATTTGCCGCCGGGATTAACTGCATTATTACGATGGTGATTGCCGACCGTACCAGCGGCGATGTTGAAAAATATTTAAATCTGCCCTCTATTTCGGTGCCACACGGTTTCTCCGCTTCATTTGTTCCGGCGGCATGGCTGGTGAATGCTATTGTCGACCGTATTCCGGTGGTGCGTGATATTAAAATTGATACGGAAGTGATTCAGCGGAGATTATCTATTCTCGGCGACCCGGCTTCCCTCGGGGCTATTATCGGCGCGCTTCTCGGCATTATTGCCGGCATTGAAGTCAAGGCTATTTTGCAAACTGCGATTACCATGGCGGCGGTGATGACCATTATTCCGCGGATGGCGAAGATGCTGATGGAAGGGGTCTATCCGATCAGTGAGCGTATTCAGGAAATTGCCCAGTCACGAGCCGGATCGTTCGGTAAAATTGCCATTGGTCTGGACTCTGCCGTCAGCGTCGGGCATCCGGTCACGCTGTCCGTTTCGATGCTGATGATTCCGGTGATGCTGGTTCTCGCGGCCATCATTCCCGGCAACCAGTTCCTGCCTTTTGCGTCATTAACCGGTTTACCCTTTGCCTTTGTTCTGGTAACGGCGGTATGCCGCGGCGATATGTTCCGCACGCTGCTGACCGGGCTGTTAACCCTGAGCCTGGCGCTGCTGATTGGTACCAACCTGGCGCCGATTGTCACCAGCACCGCGGTCAGCACTGGCTTCTCGCTGCCGCAGGGCACCACCAGTATCAGTAGCGTGGATTATGCCGGGGCCATGTTGCCGTGGGCGATTATCCAGAGCTTCCACCTCAAAGAAATTGGCGTCGGGATTCTGACCCTGTGCACCCTCGCGCTGGTGTTGTGGAATCGCCGCAAACTGGCCCAGGAAAATGAACAGCCGGCAGAAGCGGCGACGGAGGCAGGAAAATGATGTTTAGCGCTCAGCGAGTGGTGACATTTAACGAGGCCGTGAGTCGGACGGCCTTACTAACCCGCCTTGCCCAAAGTCTGCTGGCGGATGGTCTGGTAAAACCGAGTTTCACCGACGGCGTGCTCGCTCGTGAGGAGCGCTACCCGACGGGGATCTTTATGGAGACCCACAGCGTCGCCATTCCGCATACCGAGTTTGAGCATGTTAACCACACCGGGTTTGCCATCGGTATCAATCGGGCCGGCGTGGCGTTTCACCGTACCGATGAGCCGGAAGAGAGGGTGGTGCCGGAGATCGTGGTCATGATGGCCATTGATAAAACTTGCGAAAAAGTGGCAATTATTCAATCCTTATTCGCATTATTAGCCGATCGCGATCGCGTTAACGATATCGTTAAAATGACGCCAGAGGAGATTGCAAAAGTGTTCACCGATGCCGTCGTCACGCAGTAAGATAAAATGATGGGCGCCAGACGGTGAGGCCGGAAGCGGAGAGGGGAAAGATGTTACGAATCAGCGACGTCATAGAGTTAGCGATGGTCAGTCGCAAGACTATCTATAACGCGATCAACAGCGGCCGGCTGAAGTATCAGCTGGTGAATGTTGATAACCGCCAGGTTCGTATGTTCCTTGAAGAGGATGTGTTTGAAGCCTTTCCAAAAACCAGCCGCAGCACCACGCAAGAGCAGGAGATGCAGGCGCTACGGGAGGAGGTGGCTTCCCTCAAGTTTGCCCTTGCGGAACTGCAAAAGGCGGTCAACGCCATGGACCCTGAAGGTCAGTTCGAAATGACGTCGGTTAACGATCCGGCCAAAAAGCCCGGCCGCTAGTCAGCGGGCGGGCGCTAAGCGGTCAGACAATATCATCTACCACGCCGCCATCGACGCGCAGCGCCGCGCCGGAGGTGGCGGAGGCCTGAGTTGAGCAGACGTACACCACCATATTAGCCACTTCATCAACCGATGCCGCCCGCTGGATCACCGAGCTGGGGCGATGGGTCATCACAAACTCTTTGGCGAGCTGGTCCAGCGGTTTACCGGTTTTCGCTACCTCGTCTTTCATCATTTCGGCAAAGCCATCGGAAATCGTCGGGCCGGGCAACACGCTGTTCACCGTCACGCCGCTACCGGCTACAAATTTCGCCAGCCCGCGCGCCAGCGACAGCTGAGCGGTTTTGGTCACACCATAGTGAATCATGTCCGCCGGAATGTTGCGCGCCGACTCCGAGGAGATAAACACCACCCGGCCCCAGCCTTTTTGCACCATCGCCGGCAGCAGCGCACGCGACAGCCTTACGCCGGACATAACGTTGGTCTGCCAGTAGTTTTCCCAGATGGCATCGTCGGTGTCGTAGAAGTCCAGCGGGCCATAAATCCCGGCGTTATTGACCAGAATATCGACGCCGTTTACCGCCTGCAGGAGCTGCGCGACCCCTTCGCCACCGCTGAGGTCGGCAACGGCAGCGCGCGGCCTGGCGCCGGGTACCTCGTTTTGCAGGCGAGCGATGGCCTCGTTGACGCTACGCTCGCTGCGCCCGTTGACCACCACCTCCGCGCCGCTGGCCGCCAGCCCTTTGGCGACAGCAAAGCCAATTCCGGCCGTGGATGCGGTCACCAGCGCAACTTTCCCCGAAAGATCAATCTTCATAACTCTGGCCTTATGTGTTGTCAGACAGACCATTAAGCGTAGCAGCTGATGAGGGCGCAGGCCGGGGATCGCCTGAGTAAAGGCTCAATAACCCCGCTGTTTATCCACCAGATTGTTCAGCGGCAGCGCACGCTGCTGGCGGTGAATGTTCTCCAGCAGCTGGCGGGCAATCACCTCCGCCGGCGCGATCGAGGCCATATGTGGGGTGATGACCACCTGCGGATGCAGCCAGAGCGGGTCGTCCTGCGGCAGGGGTTCAACGGGGAAGACATCCAGTACCGCGCCCGCCAGCCGGCCGCTATCCAGCGCCTGCAGAATATCGTGATTCACCATATGTTCGCCGCGCCCGCAGTTGATGAGTACCGCGCCTGCGGGAAGCCGATCGAGCAGCGGCCGGGCGAGAATACCGCGAGTCTGTTCGGTGAGCGGCAGAACGTTGATCAGCGCATCCAGCTCAGCAAAAAATTCACCGGCCTGCGCATCGCCGTGATAGCACCGGACGCCGGGGAGTTGTTTCTCGCTGCGCGCCCAGCCAGAAACGTGATACCCCAGCCCGGCGAGGCGGGTGGCGATATAACCGCCGATTTCGCCAAGTCCCATAACGCCAATGCGAAAATCGCTGGCGGCCCGCTGCGGATAGATCTTCCAGACCCTCTGGCGTTGATGCGCCAGCGCGCGGTCGAAGCTGCGCTGAAACCACAGCACGCCCCATAGCGCGTACTCGAACATCCCGTGACGGAAATCCTCATCCACCACCCGGCAGAGCGGAACAGAGCTGGCGAACAGGTTATCGGGGAGATGGTCTACCCCGGCCGATGCGGCCTGGATTAATTTTAATGCCGGCGAACGCGTCAGCAGGCTGGTATCGGGAAACCAGCAGCTGGCATATTCCGCGGTGCGTGCCGCCGGATGTTCGGGCAAGACCGCGGTCACGTCCGGGAACAGCCGCAGCGCCTCGCAAATCTCGCGGGCATAGTTCTGGTCATTGCAATCGACAACGATAGTCAGGTTTGGCATAGGCGTTAGTCTTTGTAAGAAGTGTCGAGACGGTTCAGGCGGCGCAACCACGCCTGCCAGACCAGCTGGCGCTCATGTTCCACGCCCATCAGCTGTTCGCAGGCATGCTGGCTCAGGTGGGCAGGAATGGTGTGGATGGCGCTGAGCGGAGCGAGCTGGGCGCTGGCCATTTGAATTTCGCAGGCGCGGTTGAGGTAGTACATGATGTAAAACGCGTCGGCGACGGTACGCCCGACCGACAGCAGGCCGTGGCTTTGCAGAATCATGGCGATATGATCCCCCAGCGAGCGCTGAATACGTTCGCGTTCGTCGAGGTCAAACGCCACGCCCTCATACGGGTGATAGCCGACGCGCTGATAAAACTCGGTGCTGATCTGGTTAAGCTGTAACAATCCCTGCTGGCAGGCGGCGACCGCCATGCCCGGCAGCGTATGGGTATGGATGACGCAATGCGCATCTTCCCGCGCCATATGCACCGCGCTGTGGATGGTAAAGCCGGCCGAGTTGGCCGGAGCGTGGCCCTCTACGACCTTTCCCTGCATATCGACGACGATGAGATTACTGGCCGTCACCTCATCGAACATCATGCCGAACGGGTTAATCAGAAACCGCGGTTCGCCGTCGCCCGGCAGGCGCACGGAAAAGTGGGTGTAAAGCGTATCTTCCCAGCCAAACAGCGCCGCAAGCCGGTAGGCGGCAGCCAGATCCTGGCGTAGTTCACGTTCAGTCGTCATTTATTGCACTCCCATAAATTCACGTATGCGGCTCAGCGCCGGATCTTCCGCGCCGTTGCGGATGCGCTGTGGAGGCACATCGCTCGCCACGACGCCGTTTTCCATCATCACCACCCGGTCAGAGATGGATAAAGCGAAGTCCATCTCATGGGTGACGATCAGCATCGTCATCCCTTCACGGGCAAGAGACTGAATCACCTTCAGCACTTCCCCCACCAGTTCGGGATCCAGCGCGGAGGTGGGTTCGTCAAACAGCATGATGTCCGGTTTTAAAGCCAGCGCTCTGGCGATGGCGACGCGCTGCTGCTGGCCGCCGGAGAGCTGCCAGGGGTATTTTTCGGCATGGGCCAGCAGGCCGACGCGATCCAGCAGATAGAGGGCCTGCTCTCTGGCCACCCGCTGCTCAACCAGCTTGTGATACAGCGGGGCGAGCATGACGTTATCGAGCACCGTGCGGTGAGGGAACAGGTTGAAACTCTGGAAAACCATGCCGATACGCCGCACGCCGGCGCGCATCTGCGGCTTATCCACGATTGCCGCCCCCTTAAGGTAATCTTCGCCATAGAGCACGATCTCCCCGGCATCGATGCTTTCCAGCGCGTTAATGGTGCGGATAAGGGTGGTTTTGCCGGACCCCGACGGCCCGATGATGCTGATGACCTGACCGTTTTCGACTTTCAGATCGATACCTTTCAGGACCTGATGCTGGCCCCAGGATTTCTCGATCGCGCGCAGATCGAGCGCCGGCGGGTTACCGCTGGTGGGTTCGGCTTTCGCCGTATGCTGCGGCGCCTTCAGCGACTGACGCAGGGCGTCACACTCGGCGTCATTGAAGGTCTGCGGGCGCTTTTGCTGAATATCCAGTACATTTTCCAGCGCCCGGAACAGCCAGGTGAAGACCGTTACCACCATGACGTAGTAGACCGCGACCGCCAGCAGCGTCTCCATGACGAGGAAGTTTTGCGCATACAGGCGCTGTCCGGTGAGCAGCAGCTCCGGAAGTGAAATAACCGATAATATTGAGCTGAGCTTAATAATCGTGATGTATTCATTAATCAGGGTGGGTAACGAAATACGAAACGCCTGCGGAATAATAATTAAGCGCTGAATGCCAATAAAGCTGAAACTTAATGCGTGACCGGCTTCACTTTGTCCTTTCGCCACTGACATTAATCCGCCGCGATGGATTTCCGCCATATACGCTGCTTCGGTAACGGTCATCGACACTAATCCGGCAATAAACGGAATACCGAGCAGCGGCTGCGTAACCGGAAAGAGCTGCGGCAGGTTATAGACAAAGACCAGCAGCACCATTAACGGCACGCTGCGAAAAAACCAAATATAGAGTTCGACGGGAACCTTTAGCCAGCGCGGACCTGAGAGCTTCGCGCAGGCTAATAAAAATCCTAATACCAGGCCAATAAACCAGGACAATGAACTGACGACGATGACGGTGATACACGCCTGCCAGAATGCCCCAACGCTAAATAATGAGAAAAAGTATCCCCAATCGAACTCCATACCGACTCCTGTTGCTCGTGTGCTTTATTGTATTTAATCGATGCGCTCTAAATTGTATTTCTTGATAATGGCGTCATATTTGCCGTTGGCTTTTAAGGTGGTTAATGTTGATTTAATGGCAGTCACCAGTTCGCTATTTCCCTTCGCAACGTAAATCCCCAGAGGCAACGGGTAGACCAGCCGCGTGGAGCTGATAGCCAGCCGTCCACGACTTTTATCGACAATGATTTGCGCCGCCGGGGCGATTTCTAACTGCGCGTTAATGTTTTTCGACAGCAGGGCCTGCGAGGCTTCCGGCGCGGTCGGGAACTCCTGGATGCTGATGGCCGGTTTACCGTTCTTCAGGCAATACTCGTCCGAGTGATTCTTCAGGCTGGTGACCCAGGTGGTGCCCTGCTGCAGGCCCACCTTGACGCCGCAGAGCTCGTCTTCCGTTTTGGGCTGAATCGCGCTGCTCTTCAGGGCGATAATCGACGCGCCGGAGAGGGCGTAAGGGATCGCATCGGCCTGTTTCAGGCGCTCAGGCGTGACGTACATCCCGGATATCACCGCGTCGTATTTCTTGCCGATGCCTAAAATCAGGCTGGTGAATTTGGTATCGATCAGCTGTGGCTTCGCGTTGAGCTGTTCGGCAATCAGCGCGGCAAACTCCGGATCGAGGCCAACGATGTTGTTGTTGCTGTCATAGGATTCAAACGGCGGATAGGTGACCTCCATGCCGACTTTAAAGACACCATCGGTCAGCAGTTCTGCGGCCTGGGTCAGCGGAGAAAAGCAAGCGGCGACGGCGATGCCCAAAGCCACACGGCGCGAGAGCGACTTAAGCGTTTTTTTCATCATGTATCCTCACGGGTTATTAACGGTTTTTTGCTGTGCTTGTTTCTTCAGGTGACCAAAGGTGTTGGTGCCGCGCGCGCGCTCCGGAAGCTGCAGCTCGCCGCGGGTGACTTTCTCACGCAGGTAGCGATAGGTTTGCAGCGCCTGGCTCCACATATGCTCGCCAATGCTTAATTCCTGGTAGTCGCTGGCTTCCCCGGCGGCTAAAAAATTGGGCAGCGGCCGAATCAGCGTGTGGTAGTCGCAGGCGAAAAACAGCGGGAAGGAGTAGCGTTCCTGCGGCACCTTGCGAACACGGTGAGCTGTAGCAACAAATGTGCCAGCGCTTAATACTTCCAGCATGTCACCGATATTGATCACGAAAGCCTCTTCTCCGGCGGCGCTCTTCGCCGGCGGCGCATCGATCCAGACGCTTTCTTCGTTCAGGACTTCCAGGCCCGGCTGGTCGGCGAGCAGCAGGGTGAAGCACTCGTAATCGGTGTGTGCACCAATACCGGGAACATCCTCGGCGCTGGCGTCAAAGGGATAGTGGATCAGGCGCAGCTTCGACGGCGGGCAGGTCACCATCGCCTTGAAATATCCTTCCGGCAGGCCAAGGGCGAGGGCGAAGGCGTCAAACAGGCGATGGCCAAGGGCGAAAACCGCGTCATAGTAGGCCAGCACCCGGGATTGAAATTCCGCCAGTTCCGGCCACTCGTTGGCACCAATCAGCGGCGTGCCGGCCAGCACAAACGGATGGTCGTCCGCCGCCTGGAAGCCAATATCGAACGCCTCTTTATGGTCCGGTTTGCCGGAGCCGTAAATCTCTTCGCCTTCGGGGACGTAGCCTTTATGGCTGCGGGAATGGCCGATGTAGTACTGCATCTTTTGCTCCATCGGCAGGGCGAAGAGCGCTTTTGCCGCCGCGCGGATGCCGGCGATCAGTTCAGGGGCAATGCCGTGGCCGGTGATATAGAAAAAACCGACCTCCCGCGCCGCTTTGCCGATGGTGTCGGCGACGGCCTGGCGCTTTGCCAGACTGTCGCTGGCCAGATCGCTGATATCGATGGTCGGTAACTCAGTGAAAGAACTTTTTGCGACGCTCATTACGACAGATCCTTTTCGGTTAGCGATAAAAACTCGGCGAAATGCTGCTGTTGATGTTTCGCCATCCACGCATTCAGCGACCACAGGTCGGCCACCGGGACGTTGGTGAACGGCAGGTGATGCAGATAGCCGTCGGGGCCAAACTCGGGTGTCAGCGTGGTGTGCTGATACCCACGCCGGCGCTGCGAGTGCCAGATTTGCTGCCAGAAGCGCTGTTGAAACTGCAGCGCAGCCCGATATTCCGGCGCGGCCGGATGGGGCACCTGCGGCCCCTGGTCATAACCAGCGCGGGCCTGAATGTGGTGCACGCGGTCGATAAACGCGCTGAAATCATCGCAGGGGTCATCCAGCAGACGTTCACTCACCACAATCCAGTGGCTGATATCGGCGGTAAACCGCAGCTCAGGCAGCTGCTGGATAATCTCGAGAGTCAGCCACGGGCTATACAGCGAGGTGGCGCGATGGGTTTCAAAGCTGCAGGTCAGCTCATACGCCGCCGCCAGCTCGTGGGCCTGGCCAAGAAAATCCACCTGCTGCGCCAGCGGCCAGCGGTCGTTGCCGGCCAGCAGATTAACGAAGCGAGGGTTCAGCGCTTTGGCGTCATCAAAACGACCTTTCAGGCGTTCAAGATGCTGCCGGGGCGTGTCGGCCTGAGCGGGGATCACGCCGCCGCCGCTGAATACGATAGCGATATATTCCAGCGCCGATTCCTGCAGGAGTCGGGCCAGCGTCTGCTGCTCTTCCGGGATCAGCGGTACGCGTGCTTCGATGCCGCCGCAGCCGACGCTTTTCAGCTCGCTAACCGTTTGCTGCCACGGGGTGGTGACCCCCCAAAGCGTACGAAAAACCGTGAGTTGCATGAGCCGAATCCTCTATGGGTATTTCACGCCGGGCAGGACGCAGAGCATTTCGTACAGCAGGTTTGCCGCCAGCTGGGAGGTGTTGCCACTCACGTCGTAGGGCGGAGAGACCTCGACCAGATCGCCGCCAATCAGGTTCAGGCCGCGGCAGCCGCGAACGATTTCCAGCGCCTGAATCGATGTCAGGCCGCCGACTTCCGGCGTGCCGGTACCGGGCGCCCAGATGGGATCGAGACTGTCGATATCGAAACTGAGATAGACCGGACCGTCGCCCATCTGCTGGCGGACTTCGGCCATCAGCGGGGCGAGGGATTTGTGCCAGCACTGCTCCGCCTGTACCAGGCGAAAGCCCTGGTCGACGCCCCACTGGAAGTCGCCGGCGGCGTAACCCTGGGCACGCTGACCAATCTGCACCACCCGTTTGAGGTCCAGCAGCCCCTCTTCAACGGCGCGGCGGAAGGTGGTGCCGTGGGCGATTTTTTCCCCAAACATTTCATCGTTGGTATCGGTATGCGCATCGACATGAATCAGGCCAACCGGGCCATGTTTTTTAGTCAGGGCGCGCAGGATTGGCAGGGTGATGGTGTGGTCACCGCCAAGGGTCAGCGGGATCAGCGGGAAACTATTTAAACCGGTGTAGTAATCCTCGATGATCTGCACCGATTTGAGCAGGCTGTAGGTATTTATCGGTACGTCGCCAATGTCGGCCACCGACAGCGATTCGAAAGGCGCCGCGCCGGTTGCCATGTTATAGGGGCGAATCATCACCGATTCGGTGCGGATATAGCGCGGCCCGTAGCGGGTGCCGGATCGCTGAGAGGTACCGATGTCTAACGGGATGCCGACGAAAGCCGCATCAAGTCCCTGTAAATCTTCAATAAACGGCAAGCGCATCATCGTTGCGCGGCCGCCAAAACGTGGCATCTCGTTGCCACCCTGCGGTTGATGAAAGACGTTATCCATTTCAGCTCCTGAATCTGACACACAAATACTCGACAGGGAGATAGTGCGAAAGATGGGCTGGACTTTACATCGTCTGCCGTAAATACTTAGTTCATTTATTGGTGAACTAAGTATGCTCAACGACGGCAGTCTCAACATTCGGCAGCTGCAGGTTTTTGAGGCGGTGGCGCGCCTGGAAAGCTATAGCAGAGCCCAGCAGGAGCTGGGGATTTCCGTGTCGGCGATCAGCAACGCGATGTCTCAGCTGGAAGGGCAGCTGGGGTTCAGCCTGTGCCAGCGCGGGCGCGGAGGCTTCGCCCTGACCGAGAAAGGGCAGCAGTTTTTACAGCAGGCGATTCGGGTGCTGAGCGAGCTGAACGAGCTGGAGCGCCAGTCGGCGCTGCTAAAAGGCGAGCACAGCGGCACGATTTGTATTTCAACGCTGGACTCGATTGAAACTGAAACCGCGCTGTCGCTGCCGGTGGTGCTGCGTAGCTTCAGCGATAAGTTTCCCCATGTGCATATCAAGCTGATTATCCGCACCCCGGCGGAGCAGCTGAACGGCGTGCTGAACAACCATATCGATCTGGCGATCGGCAGCTACAACTCCCAGGTGCATAACATTATCAGCGAGCCGCTCTATCGCGAGCAGCACTGGCTCTACTGCAGCGATCTTCATCCGATGTTTTTCAGCCGCCAGCTCGATAAAGACCACATCAGCCAGTGTCCGCTGGTGACCCGTAGCTACTGGAATACCAGCGACCTGCGGCGGCGCGGTTTCAGTAAAGGCAGCGCCACCGTGGAAACCGTCGATGCGCAGCTGCTGCTGATTCTTTCAGGAAAATATATCGGCTATCTCCCTGAGCATTATGCCTGGCCGTGGATCAAGGAGAACCGGCTGCGGGTGCTGCTGCCTAACGAATTTGGCTTCCAGTCGCCGTTTTCGGCGATCTGCAAACGCGGGCGCAGCAACGAGCCCTATCTGAAAGAGTTCCGCAATTTACTGAAGAAGAATACGGTGGCCAGGCCGAAGTGGAATTATTGAGGGCGGTGACAGTCTGGCCCTCCGGAGCGCAGCAAGGCAAATGTTGAGTATTGCTGTTTTTTCGGGTCTGTGGCTGAATATTGAACACCCTTAACAGGCATTATTTATCTCCAGAGGAAGGAGCTGAACGATGGCATTTGAAGAGAAGAAGAAAAAAGCGATTGCGCTGATGGAAGAGAAAAAGATGTGGCGGAGCAACTATGCGCCTCCGCTGCTGCGTCTTTTCTGGAAACTCGGCGGTAAAATGCCGCCGCCGCCGTTTGCCCCGTTCTGGCGCAATATGCTGTTCTTCGCCGCCTGGTTTGGCTGTTTATGGGGCGTTTTTATGTGGTTTAGCACCTGGCAAAGTGAAGGCTATAGCGCCCTTGACGCGCTGTTTGCCAGCGTGACCGCCGGAGGCTTATTCGGCTTTTTGATGGCACTATTTAATGCCTGGCGTAAGCGTGCCAACAAGCTGCCGGACTGGGATCGTCTTTAGCGGTAAACGTGGGCGGTTAAATACCCTGGATGGCGATGTGTGTGGTGCGGAAAGTGTCTTTTACGCAACGGGTCGCGCGCAGATTGCTTCAAAAAAATGACCGTATTTGTTATATTGTTGTTCATTGCTTATTCACCTCTGCGGTGCCAAAAAGAACAAGATTCACCGCAACCCAGGAAGATAAAATGTTAGATTATCGCTTCCCGACAGCTTTGCAGATGGTTCTCAGCGTAGCGATGGCGGAGCAGTTGGGTCAACGTTCGACGAGTGCGATTCTGGCCTACGGCCTGGAAGCCAACCCGAGCTTTATCCGCAAATTAATGGTGCCGCTCACCCGTGACGGTATTATTGTCTCCACGCTGGGACGCAACGGTTCCATCCACCTTGGTCGCCCGGCGGAGAGCATCACCCTGCGCGATATCTACGTGTCGGTGATTGAAGATAAAAAGCTGTGGGCGTCGCGGCCCGATGTGCCGGCCCGCTGCGTGGTCAGCGCCAACGCCTGCTGGTACTTCAAGTCTATCGCCGACGAAGCAGAGCAGGCTTCGCTGGATGTGTTAGCTCGCCATACCGTGGCAAGCGCGCTGGAAAAGGTCAAAAAAGGCGATACCAGCGGCTGCGAGCTGCTGCCAGAACTGGATAGCCTGTATAAAAAAACGCATTAATCCTGCCGTCAGCACAAAAAATGCCTTCACTCAGAAGGCATAGGTTATTGATAATAAACGAGCTTCCTACATTGCCCGGCGGCGCTTCGCTTGCGCGGGCCTACAGAGATTATCTCATCGTTTGATAGTGCGGGTTTTGTTGGCCAGCAGAGATTATCTCATCGTCTGATATTACGGGTTTTGTTGACCAACAGAGATTATCTCATCGTCTGATATTACGGATTTCGTAGGCCGGGTCAGGCGTCAGCCGCCACCCGGCAAAACGCGCGCACAGTGTTCAAAACAGATTTGTCACCCGTCTCCGCCTTCATCCAGAAGGCGGTTTTTTTGTTGTGACCTATTCAGGCTGCGCTTCCAGCGCCGGTTTACCGCGTGTGACCAGCTTACGCAGCGTGACGTAGAACACCGGCGTCAGGAACAGACCAAACAGCGTCACGCCGAGCATCCCGGAGAACACCGTAATCCCGGTGACGCCGCGCACTTCTGCGCCCGCTCCGTGGCCGAGGATCAGCGGAATTGTTCCGGCAATAAAGGCGATGGAGGTCATCACGATTGGACGCAGACGCAGGCGGCAGGCTTCCAGCGCGGCTTCCATGATCCCTTTCCCCTGAATTTCCAGCTCGCGAGCAAACTCAACGATCAGGATGGCGTTTTTACAAGCCAGCCCCATCAACACCACCAGTCCAACTTGCACGAAGACGTTATTATCGCCGCCGGTGAGCCAGACGCCGAACAGGGCGGAGAGCAGAGTCATCGGAACAATGAGGATCACCGCCAGCGGCAGCGTCCAGCTTTCATACAGCGCCGCCAGCACCAGGAACGCCAGAAGTACCGCCACCGGGAAGACAATCAGCGCCGTGTTGCCCTGGGTGGCCTGCTGGAAGCTCAGATCCGTCCATTCGATGTTCATACCATTCGGCAGCAGCTGGCCGGACATCGCGGCCAGTTTGGTCATCGCCTGAGCGGAAGAGAGTACCCGAGGATCGGCGTCGCCGATCAGATCCGCCGCCGGATAGCCGTTGTAGCGGATCACCGGATCCGGCCCGTAGGTCGTGCTGATATTGACCATACTGCCGATCGGCACCATTTCACCCTGGTTATTCCGGGTGCGCAGATTGGCAATATCCTCCACGCTGTCGCGGAACGGCCCGTCGGCCTGCGCCATGACGCGCCAGGTTCGGCCGAACTGGTTAAAGTCGTTCACATAAGATGAGCCCAGGTAGGTCTGCAGCGTACCGAACAGATTGGTCAGCGATACCCCCTGCGCTTTCGCCTTGTCGCGATCGACCTGCACATCCAGCTGCGGTACGTTTGCCTGGTAGGTTGAAATAGGGAAGTGCATTCCCGGCGTTTGCATGATTGCCCCGGACAGGGTATTCACCGCCGTTTGTAGCGCACCGTAGCCTAAGCCCCCTCGATCCTGAATATACAGCGAGTAACCGGACCCCTGGCCGAGGCCGAGAATCGGCGGCGGCAGGATTGAGAAGCCAAAGCCTTCCTGGATTTGCGCGATTTTGGCATTGATCTCGGCGTTAATTTCCGCCGCAGAATGTTTACGCTGATCGAACGGCTTCAGGCCAAAAAATACCGTACCGGTGTTCGGCGTATTGGTGAATTGCAGCGCGTTAAGTCCTGGAAACGCCACCGCATAATCCACGCCTTCAGTGTTCATCCCGATTTCGCTCATTTTACGGATGACCGCGTCGGTGCGGGCCAGCGAAGAACCTTCCGGCATTTTCACGCCGCCAATCAGGTAGAGCTTGTCCTGGGTGGGAATAAACCCGCCCGGCACGGCTTTAAACATCACCCCGGCGGCGCCGAGCAGCAGCAGGTAAACAATAAACACGGCGCCACGTCGTCCGAGCGTTTTGCCAACCAGCCCCTGGTAACCGTGCGAGCTGCGATGGAAAAAGCGGTTAAACGGGCGGAACAGCCAGCCGAACAGGCGATCGATAAGCCGGGTCGGGAGATCTCTTGGCGCGCCGTGCGGCTTCAGCAGCAGGGCCGCCAGCGCCGGGGAGAGGGTCAGCGAGTTGATGGCCGAGATCACCGTCGAAATCGCGATCGTCACCGCAAACTGTTTATAGAACTGCCCGGTTACGCCGGAGAGGAAGGCCATCGGTACGAACACCGCGCACAGCACCAGGGCGATGGCGATAATCGGCCCGGAAACTTCACGCATCGCCTGGTGCGCCGCCTGCAGAGGGGCGAGCCCCTCCTCGATATTGCGCTCGACGTTTTCCACCACCACAATCGCGTCGTCCACCACGATCCCAATGGCGAGAACCAGACCGAACAGGCTCAGGGTGTTAAGCGAGAAGCCAAGCAGATAGAGAATACCGAACGTCCCCACCACCGAGACCGGTACGGCAATCAATGGAATAATCGATGCGCGCCAGGTTTGCAGGAACAGGATCACCACCAGTACCACCAGCACTACCGCTTCGAGCAGGGTTTGCACCACCGCGCGAATAGAGTCGCGCACAAAAACGGTGGGGTCGTAAGGGGCGGCCCACTTCATGTCTTCCGGGAAACGCGTGGACAGTTCGTCCATTTTGGCGCGTACCGCATTCGACAAATCAATGGCGTTGGCCCCCGGCGACTGGAAGATGCCGATCCCGACCGCATCTTTATTGTTAAGCTGGGAACGTAGCGCGTAGCTGCCCGACCCCATTTCGATGCGTGCAACGTCGCGCAGACGTACCAGCGAACCATCCTGGGCCGTTTTGAGAATGATATTGCCGAACTCTTCTTCCGTGTGCAGACGCCCCTGGGCGTTAATCGAGATCAGGAAGTCGCTCTCTTTCGGCAGTGGCTCGGCGCCAAGCTGCCCGGCGGACACCTGCACGTTTTGCTCCTGCATCGCCGTCACCACATCGGAGGCGGTCAACCCACGTGCGGCCACCTTATTCGGATCCAGCCAGATTCGCATGGCGTATTCGCCGGCACCGAAAATCTGGATTTGGCCGACGCCGGGCAGGCGCGCCAGTTCGTCCTTCACTTTTAAGGTGGCGTAGTTACGCATATACAGCGAATCGTATTTTCCGTTGGGCGAAAACAGATGCACCACCAGGGTGAGCGTCGGCGACTGTTTCTGGGTGGTGATCCCCAGACGGCGTACATCTTCCGGCAGACGCGCTTCGGCCTGTGATACCCGGTTTTGTACCTGAACCTGCGCCTGATCGGGGTCGGTGCCAGGACGGAAGGTGACGGTGGTAACCAGTACGCCGTCGGAGCCGGCGACGGACTTCATGTACATCATGTTTTCGACGCCGTTGAGCGCTTCTTCCAGCGGCGTCGCCACGGTCTCAGCGATCACTTTCGGGTTGGCGCCCGGATACTCCGCGCGTACCTGCACACTCGGCGGTACGACGTCAGGGTATTCGCTGACCGGCAGCAGCGGAATGGCGATGAGCCCGGTAATAAAAATCAAAATCGACAGCACCGCGGCGAAAATTGGCCTGTCGATAAAAAAGCGGGAAAAGTCCATGCGTCGGATTCTCTGGTAAGGGATCAGTTGAGGGCAGTGCGGGTGGTCATCGCCACGGTTTTCGCGTTAACCGGCATCCCGGGCATAAACACTTTTTGTAAACCCTCGACGATGACTTTATCGCCAGGATTCAGCCCCTGCTGGACGATGCGTAAACCGGCGGCCAGGCGACCTGGCTTGATATCACGGCGCTGCGCTTTACCATCTTTATCAACGATATAGACGTATTTCCGATCCTGATCGGTCAGGACCGCTTTGTCGTCGATCAGCGTGGCCTGGAATTCGGCGCTGCCCGGCAGGCGCACGCGGGCAAACAGGCCCGGTATGAACTGACGCTGGGTGTTATCCAGCAGCGCGCGCATTCGGATAGTACCGGTGCTCGGCGTTAGCTGATTATCAAGGAAATCCACTTTCCCCTGATGGGGGTAGCCGTCCTCACCGACAAGACCAATTTCAACCGGCAGCGCAAGATGATTGCTGGCCGCCCCCTGGCCGCTACGGGCGAGGTTTTGATAGTGAAGGTAGGTCGATTCGTCGACATCAAAATAGACGTAGACCGTCTTCTGCGAGACCACCGTTGTCAGCACGCTGGCGCTGTCACCTGCGGTCACGAGATTACCGCTGGTGATCAGCGCGCGGCTGGCGCGGCCATCGATAGGGGCGGTCACTTTGGTGAAGTCAAGGTTAAGCTGAGCGGCATCAACGGCTGCCTGCGCGGCCTGGATGTCGGCTTGCGCCTGGGTTGCGGCCGAACGACGCTGCTCCCACTCTTCGCGGGATACCACGTTGGTGTGGATTAATTTATCGGTACGACTGGCCTCGCTGCGCGCCAGGCTGGCCTGTGTTTTGGCTCGTGCCAGCGTTGCCTGCGCCTGCTCGAGGGCGGCGCGATAGGTTCTGTCATCAATAGTGAATAGCACCTCGCCCTTTTTCACTTCCTGGCCGTCGGTGTAGTTCACTTTTTCAATGTAGCCGGAGACGCGTGGACGGAGCTGAACGCTTTCTACCGCTTCAATTCGGCCGTTAAAGCTGTCCCACTGGCTAATGGATTTCACCACCACGTCAGCGGCGCTGACGGCAGGGGCTTGCGGGGCGGCGTTTTGCGCCGCGCTGTTATCGCAGCTGGCAAGCAGCATGGCGATGACCGCGCTCCCCAGTCCGCGCAGATAAAAGTTAACCCAGGTTTTTTGCAGGCTCATTATTCTTATTCCGGTAATTGTTGCCGCCGGGCAAGACGCAGCGAAGGGCGCTGCGCGACTTCCTATGTCCGGTCTGGCTTAAGGCCATTTGTGTCGTTCATCGCCACAAAACTGTAACAGTTGCGAATACACTATCGCGGCGATTGTAGGAAGGCGCTTAACTAAGTGCAAGAATAATTGTTGCACTTTATGTGCTGTTTCCGTTGAGCGGAAAAGACACATTTCAGGCAGGGATTTTAATGTAACAATAAAACTTGCAATTTATGCAAAAGCAGGTCACTTTTAAATGTATTAGATAAAGATACTTTTATTAACAGCCCAGGGGAACCCGACATGAACACTGGCGCTTTTATACATGATTTACTTGACTGGATTGATAATAACCTTGAAAGCCGCCTCGATATTGACACGGTCTCCAGGCGGGCAGGCTATTCAAAATGGCATCTTCAGCGGATATTCAAAGAGCATACCGGTCATCCCATTGGCGAATACATCCGCGCCCGGAAGCTGCAAAAATCGCTTGAGCGCTTAACCCGTAGCGACGAACCGATCCTCAACGTGGCCATCGCGTTGGGTTTTGACTCCCAGCAATCCTTCAATCGCAGCTTCAAGCGCCAGTATGGCCAGGCGCCGGGAGTCTGGCGCCGCAGCATGGGAATGGCTCCATCGTGCCAGCGTCCAGGCTGATAGTGGGGCGGGATTTCATCAGGAAGTGCCGGCTTAACGGCAGGCGAGTGTGCGCTTCTTTTTCTCTGCCGGCGGCTGACTGGTTGCCGGAGACGCGCTTTTTATGCTGACCCGGACTTTTAGACGCTCATGGCCGTGAGCGTAAGAACCAGCCCCTCACGTGCTGTAGGCGTCAGCAGGCTATTCTCGCCAATCAGGAGGCCAGATTATCGATCGGCGTATTCAGTCGGGGTTTGGTCGTTTTCATCGTTTGCTCTCATTCCCCAAGAGTGAGTGATCATTTTAGCTGGCTTTATTCAGGGTGATGCTAATGCTGGCAGCGTCGCACAAGGCAGGTGAGCCCAGAAATTCACGACGCTATACACACTCCCGCTATCTTCTGTTTCAACACGGCAATTCTAGCGTGACCCAATACAATTAGCTGCCGCGATAGGTGGAGTAGCCATACTGGCTTAACAACAGCGGGATATGCAGCTTTTGGTTCTGTTTCGTTACATTAAAAATAACTGGAATGACGGGGAAGAAGGTGCTCATATTATTAATTTTAAAATACTCTCCCGTTTTAAATGTCACTTTATAGATTCCCGGCTCCATATTATCTGCCCGCGGATAGAGTGTCTTGATACGGCCATCAGCGTCCGTTTTACCGCTAGCGATATGCTGCCAACTACTGCCTTGCTGCTTATCGAGTTCAACCTGTACCCCCTGAGAAGGCAGCCCGGTCTGCTGGTTGAGAATATGTACGCTTAATGTCCCTTCTGGTGCGGCAAGCGTGCTGAAACTCAGCAATGAAATAATGGATGCGATAAGTGACTTCACGTTCGGTGACCTTAATTAGCAAGTGAATTTGTCTCAACTATAGTCAGCGTGGCGGGAAATAAAATTAAACTTTTTGTTATTAATTAGCAGGTAATATCAGCAAGGATAGGTGGCTAAATGGCTCACCATGCGCCGCTGGTTAGAGGAAAACCCGGGCGATGAATTTGCGTCAGAGGTGCGGACGGAGCTGACGATTGCGGCAAAAAACCATACCACCTATACGCGAGAGTATTGGCTGGGGGGCTCAGATTCAGCCGTTGTGTCAAATACCCGGCATAGCAGAAGGCTATGCCGGAGGAGCTCGCTTAGTTTTGCGGGTTCTCTTTAACAAACAAAGTCAGTACAAAGAAGATCGCCACAAAAGCGATAATCAAGTTGAAGCCCAGCGAGACGCCATACATCTGGGATACCTGGCCTATCAGCCAGCCAGCAAAGGCTCCCCCCATTCCTGAGGCGACGTAAATCAATCCCATGGTCGAGCCGCTTTTATCGGTGAGCTTCGTCGCCACGGCGGAGGCCGTAGGGAACAGCACCGACATAGCGAAACCAAACACCATAAACAGGTAGACAAATTGGCTGGCAAAGTAGCGGCTGGCAATAATGGCAATCAGCGAGAACAGAGAAAACAGGATTAAGGTTTTGCGGTCGCCCAGCTTCAGGTTGATAAACCCGCCGATAAAGCGGCCGACGGTGAATAGCATGGCAAAACTGGATATGACATAGGCGGCCGTCACCATCTTGTCTTCCGCAGACGCGCCAGCAATATCCAGCGAGCTGTAGAATATCGGGAAAAAGTTCAGGAAAGCGGCTTCGGCGGCGACGTAGAACAGGATAAAGCCAATCACCAGCATCAGGCGTCTCTGGCCAAGGATATGGACAAAATCAGAGAGCTGCATGTCCATCCCCTGCGCTTTTTCCAGCTTCAGGCTGCTGAGGACCAGAATGATAATCGCAACAATAATGGCAATCCCGACATAGAACAGGCGCCATGAGACATGATGAGAGAAAAGCTGCTGTAAAATCAGCGGAGTGGCGATCATCCCCACGCCGAACATGGCGTTGGAAACGTTGAACATCATGCCGGCTTTTTCTTTGTAGAAGGTCGGGATAACGGTAATGATGGAGACCAGCATCGAGCCGATGCCCAGGCCGACAATCAAATAGAAGCCGAAAAACAGCAGCACGCTGAATGCCAGGCTGGTGCCGACCAGACCAACGGCCATCATCAGCGAGCCAATCAGCATCATGATCTTCAGCCCTTTTTTATCGGTAAAGTAGCCGGTGAGCAGACTGGCGACCAGAAAGCCTATCTGGAAGAACATGATCAGTGTGCCTATCTGACCCATGTTGAGATTGATATCGTGCTGGACCTGCTCAAGTATCAGACCTTTGGTGTTCTGTATGCCGCCAAGAAGGAACATGGTGACGAACAGCAGGAAAAATACTTTCCATTTTTGTTGGTTAGCCATTGTGAATTTCCCCTGTATTAGCAAATGGGCTTTTGGTAATGGTTGCCTGCGGCGTCGAAAAGCGACTGCTCCGCCCAGCCGTAGCAGTAATAGAGCAGATCGTCGCAGTCGCTCTGTTCTGCTGCATTAATCGCTTCCAGGAGCGCTGCCGGAGGCAGGTTCCACATCTGAATTCCGCTGTAAATGAAGGTGCCCGGCTGCGATTTTTCACGCACCAGATTGTTTTGCTGTTTTACAAATTCAATCGGGAAACCTTCTGCTTTGAACTGTTGATATGTGATGTCGTAGGGCAGGTTGAACAGGCGCATAAAGGCGCGAAAGGCGCTTTCACGCTGGGCGTCATCGTTGGCGAAATATTCAATGAGTCCCTGAACGTCCGCGCCGCCGCCGAGCTTATGGTAGGGGAAGTGTTTCAGGACCTTAGAGGAACGAGTCAGTGACTGATAGTCCTGACCTAAGATCCAGGAATAGGCTGGTGGCCAGAGATCGAGCCAAAGTTCGCTTTCCCCGGCTTCCCTGTCGCTGATTCCGGCCAGCAGGTTCTGTACAAAGCGAGAGACGCTATGCTGGCGAAACGCCATCCAGCGCTGCAGGAGCTCGTCATTTAATAAGGCATCGACCGTCGCCTCGTACTCGCCGGAGCGCATGTGAGCCGCCAGGGTTTCCAGACGTTGGCGTACCGCCTCGACATTGATGCCTGTCCGGGTCATTTCGCTCTGACAGTGCGGACAGAAACAGGTGAATAATCCTCTGGGGCTGACGCTCTTACCCGCCCAGTCGGGATAGCGGATGCGGTCAATCAGGAAAGTCGAATAACCATACTGTGCCTTGATAGCGCTGAAAGTCGCTATCCAGAGTTCAATAACGTCCGGGCCATTAGGACATAGCCAGTGTTCAACCGGGGTGCCGCGAAAATCGATCACCTGATTGTTTTCGATCTGTCCGGCAAAATCGCCGTTGAGAATATTAACCCAGGGGATCACTTTATAAGGACCGCTATCGGTTGCCTGCTTCAGATCCCGCAGAGGATCGGACTCCGCAACAATAGTGGGATCAACGCGCTGATTCAGCCGCTGTGGGGGCAAATCGAGTTTGACATGCAGCGTGGCGGTGCCTTGCACAAATTCATGTTTCGGATTGTGCGGCAGGCGGCCCGTGGGGTAAGGGTTGCGTTCAAAAATCGTGTTGACCTCAACAAAGAGGCGATCGACGCCGTTCATTTTAGTAATACGTTCAAGTATTGAGTCGACGCCTTCATCAAGGATATCGTGTGGGTGTAGATGGATCCCGGCCATTTTCGGCTCCTTATTGTTCTGGCTGCTGGTGGTATTTAGATAAGCTGTGTGTCCGGCATAAATTGAATCGATGGGTAGACCGCATGGAGCGCCAGCATAGCCATTCCGTATAGCGGTGCTTTTTCTTTTAATTCAGAAAGTTCGACGGATACACGGGTATTGGCAAACAGATGCCTGTCGAGATTGGCCTGTACTCTTGGCATGAAGAGTTCAGCGGATTGCGAGACGCCACCCGTAAGAATGACTTTCTCAAGGTTGGCTATTGTCACCATGTTGAGAATGCCGATGGTTAAGTAGTCCGCCATCTCCTCCAGCAACATAGCGGGTAGTGTTTCACCCTGGGCGGCGGCGATAAGTATTTCATGGGCGTTCATGCTTTGGCCGCTTAGCGCGGACATTCTCTCTTTGAGCCCGGAGCCGGAGCAGTAATTTTCGAAGCAGCCCTTATTTTTCCAGTTCTGAGTCAGATGGTTGCGTTCGAAGAGCATATAGCCAATTTCACCGGCAGCATTATTGATGCCCCGGATAATTTTTCCATCCATCAGCAGCGCCGAGCCCAGCCCGGTGCCAATACCAATAAGCGCGGCGCTATGAACGTGGCGACATTTTCCTTTCCACATTTCGCCGATCAGCGCTGCGCGAATATCGTTTTCCAGCACCACTCTGATATTCAGGCGCGCGTTTAATTCATCGGCAAGCGGAATGTTGTCCCACTCAGGCAGGTTAGGGGAACCTTCCAGAACCGTTCCGCTGCGATAATCAACGATGCCCGGTGTGGCGATGCCGATCACTTTTAGCTTGTCACGAGGTATATGATTCTGTTCAATAAATGACTCAATACTGGCGCTGAACAGATCGAGAAATTCCCGACGGGTTGTGACGTCATAGGTCGACTCCTGATGCTGCGCCAGCAGCTCCGCATTGAGATTAAAGAGTGAGAAGGTGATTTTAGTTCCACCTAAATCAATGCCGATACCGAGCCCATGGTTGGGATCAAAGTTAACCAGAATACCTTTGCGCCCCAGGCCGGCGTCTTCGCTGACGCCGCTCTCATAGATAATTTTCTCTTCCAGCAGATCGCTCACGATTTCAGAAATCGTTGCTTTAGTGATGCCAGTAACCTTGGCTATCTGGGCGCGAGAAAGGGGGGAGTTCTCACGGATGACGTTGAGGACTACGGAGGCATTCATCTGCCTTAAGGTGTTGGGAACATTCAGCTTCAAAGTGCCATTCCTTTAGTTTGTAAACTAAACTAATTAATCGAAAAAATGCTTATTTAGCTCGTTAAAAACACATTACATCTTTTTTAAGCGGCTTATAAAGCGTTATTTTTGATCATATAGTTTGCTTTGTATATTTTATGAAAGGGATCACATAATGAGGAGGAGGCGATTGTCGGGCTGATATGAGAGTCGCGAGGTAAGTCACCGAACGAACTTTTTTTAATCAATTACCTATGGTAAGAGTAGCGGAATATCTGCGCACGGTTTCTGAAATTATCCTGTGAACCGTCATGGCTGCTAAAGCCGAAAATGATCAAAGCTCACTTAATGAAATGAGGTTTATCAGCCAGTTATTTCATTAATTTGCATGGGTAACGCATCCAGCTTTCGCATAGTCAGGCTTCTTTTAGACCATTTGGCATCCCCGTGCAGAGAAGTAATGACTCTGCGGCTCCACGTAATGACCAGGTTTTCAGCCTGAAACCGCTCCAGTATTTGGCCGATGCATTGATGTATTCCCGCGTCAGGGTCCAGATACCGCTGAGCGTTTTTGCGCCCCGGTATGGAACGCGAAGCTTCATCAAATGCCGTTTCATCCCTGTAAACTGAACCAAGACAAAGCAAAATGTTATCACCCGCTTTATGACCCTGGCCCAAAATCAGTTCAGTGCTACATCAGAGATCCGGATCTTTTTGCAGACTCCGGATAACTTCCTCTGGTGTCTGGTTATTTTATGATGAACAGGGGCGTTGTTGGTTATATTCATGTTGCCAGCAGTCTCTCCTCTCTTGAGCATCTTCGGGGACAGGAACCAGTGTACATTCAGACATTCATCGCGAAGGCTACCATTAAATGGCTCGACCAGTTCGTTGTCTGTGGCGGTTCATACCTCAAAAACAAGAAAGCTTTATGAGGTGCCTAAAAGGTTCGGATTTAATGAGTTCTCTTCGGACTTCGCGGGACAAATTCAAGGCACAAAAAAGCCCGCAGGGCTTGCGCCGTGCGGGCTCTCAGGACTTCATCGGATGACTCTGGTAATCACCGATGGAGAATTTTGGGCTGGCGTCCTTGTAATTGGTAGGGGAGGTAGTTGAGTTTGTTGGGGATTTTGATTTTTTGCGGGGAAGGGAAGGCGCAAAAAGAGTGGCGATGATGTTGATATGGAAGAGGTTTTTGCATCTTATTGATTTTTAAGCTGATTGTTGAGGGCTGGGTTTTGCGTGTTGGTTGAGGCTTTGGTGGAAGATAAATGCTAGTCGTTCGTTTCCTGAAGTTAACGTTTCTTTCGAATAGTTCGCTCTCTTGATTTTTCCTGACTGTAGACCATGCTCACCTAATACACACTAACAACTGAAGGCGATACAGGTAGTTTGCCTTTGATATATCTAATGATGTCCCTTTAACAATAAGAGAGCACCATGCTTGAACTCCGTCCTAATTGCGAATGCTGTGATAAAGATCTTCCACCTGAATCAAAAGAGGGATACATCTGTTCATTCGAATGCACATTTTGCGTCGATTGCGTGACCCAACGACTTAATGGCCAGTGCCCGAACTGCGGAGGGGATCTGCTGTGACGTCCAATACGCCCCGAAGTATCCCTCCTGCGACACCCTGCATCCAGTCAGCGTCACTATAAAAAGTAGAGATGAAAACTATGTTCGCTTCTTGCTTATAACGGCCTGAGTGATCCCGCTAGCTGTCCGCTTAGAGCCAGGAGCGGACGTAACACATATCGCATTGAGTTGAAGAATGGTTCCCGCGTTGTGAAAACCACAGTAAAAATCACATGATGTTGTCAACAATTACTTGTTATAATACATGCCTATAGACGTAGGTCTAAAAATTAAAACCTAAGCAATGCTATTAGGAATAGATAGATGCTAAGCAAAAAAGAAAACACAGATAAGGCAGAAACTAATTCGGATAAAAAAACAGGTAATAAAGATAAAGTAAACTGGCTTTTGTGTGGGACTATTCTGATCATGATTGCGTCATTTGGTCTTTATTTATTTGAATTCCATTCACCTCTATCTAACAATCATACAAAGTGGGGAGAATTCGGTTCATATTTTGGTGGTGTCACCGGTCCATTAGTAAGTGTTATGGCATTTATCGGACTACTCAAATCAATTAGTTTGACAAAAAAACAATTTGAAATACAAAGTCAAGAGAGTACTTTCTTTAATCTACTTAACTTTCATGCTTCTAAAGTTACAAAAATATATTCTGAGACCACTGGGGAGACTGATGCCTTTAAACACCTCTGTGAAAAATACAATGAAATATATGAATCCAGGTGCATTTCCATAGCATTGAATGGTATTGTAAAAAATCAACAAAACTTGCCAGCATATATATACCATAATTTTATAAAGTATTTTTTTACTTTAGATGATAACTTGACTATTGAAGAGATAAAATTACGGCTTTCACAATATCTAAAAAAATTTGATAATAAGCAGTCAATTCTCAATGATATAAACTTAAAGAGAGGGAATATTAAAGATCATGGTAAATACACATTAATTGAAGTAGGACGTGATCTGGTAAGAGATATGAGTGCTGACGAGAGAGTCAAAGTTTTAAGAGATACGTTCAATGGGTTTTATGACGAATTAGGGCATGTATCAGGCTCATATATTAGAAATATTTATTACATACTTTCTCATGCTAATGAGTCTATTTATGGAGATAAATATGCAAAAATATTTAGAGCTCAGTTATCTCGTTATGAATTGGTCATGATTTTCCTAAATATGTCAAGTAGTTACTGCAAGCCGGACTTTATTTACCTCATCAAGAAATTTGATATATTAAATGGACTATATATTAATGATCTATGTTACAATCCAACTAGCGAAATGTATAAAGATGATCTGAATGATATTTACTTGCATTCAGATGAAGCGCAATAAAAAGTAATCTCTTACTGAGTTTTTAGAATTGCATAATGTTTGCGCACAAAACTTCGTTAGTTAAAACCTAAGTAGTGCAGGATCAGTTAATACCATTTCTGTCCGGCAATATTAATTACTTGCCGGACGGAAATCATAAAAAATAAAATAAACCACTCTCTTTTAAATCAAATTCTTTCTTCAGTCCATAAGTTCGGGTAATGGTTGTTAATTTCTGAAATCCGTATTTCACCAGCCACTTTCGAGCAGGTCTCAATAATTGCTTCAAGTAAAACTTCAAGTTTACTGATATCATATCCACTTTCAAGAAGATTCGAATCCGACATAGCAAGAAACCGGTTAGCATAATACTCTTTGAATTCAAGCGCACCATGATACAGCCCAGTTTCTTTTTTATAGTTAGTCCATCTTATTGAGTGATTATCATATTCACTGTAACTCAGATCAAGATAACACTCGATAGCAGCCGCCGTTTTATTAATATTAGCGAGCGTAAGGCCATCAGGACCACGTGATGGGAAACTTTCAAAGTCTTGAAGATCTGGAAGGCACATACAACTCATGTTGTGAGGCAGTCTCATCTTCATTATTTTGTTAAAGCCTTCAACACCTTCACAGTCATTATCAAAAAGAAACACAATCTGATTCTGAATATCAATTTTTACCAATCCTTCAGCAAACTTTGATAACCCTCCAGTGCCGGGAAAGGGATGGCCAGAAGTCACGTCGATGAAACGAAAGAAGTCTGCAACGCAGGGCTTGAGTAGTCGGAAAGCCTTTTGCAATATATGTGAGTCTGAGTAGCCTTCAGTAGCGATAAGAAATGAATCTTCACGTCTGATCTCGGTTTTTATTTCATTAATATTGACCCATCCGTTAGCAACTATCTCTCCATAGTCCCATTCTACATACTCAGTGTTGTTGTTTTCGTTTTCACTCAGGATCCTGATTACTGAGTAAGGATTCATGAAATTTACAATACTAATGAATGCAGACTTTTCAGACCAGAAGAAGTTTTCATTAGGATCGTAACAAGGAATTCTTTTCAATGTGGTTTCTGTGAATTTTATTTTTATAAAGTCCTGAATTTGTGAACGATTAGAATAATCATATTCAATATGGTTATCCTTAAGATCTTTGAGGCTATATTGCTTAATAAATATCAAAAAATCATCAAAACTAAATAAATTCTCTATAGGTTCATACTCGTCTGGAAATGATTCCATCATCCCCTTTCTTTCTTGAGCTTCATTATTTACAATATTTTGATATTCAGCTCGAATAGCATCAAGTGTAAACCCCAGTAACTCAGCCCGCTTGGCTACTTCTGAAAGAGGCTTACGGAGTACTGTCCACTGAAGACGTCTTTCATCATCTATCTCATCAGTTTCTTCCATACCATACCGATCATACTGCGGGATCATAATATGGTCGGTTGACTGAAACAGGGAGCCATGATCAATGCCCAGACTATTTTTACTCCAGACCAGCGTTGAACCAGACACCTTAAGTGAAATTTCTGTTCCCATAGAGCCTCATTTTGAATGAAGATAATCAGTGAGTTAAAATTCGATATAGCATATGACATCACTTCATACCATTAAATCACAAGAGCTATGATGAAATAAAAATAAAATGAGTAGCTCTCCAAAAAGAGCATACTAAGGAAAAATACCTATGATCGGCGGCCTGTTGACCAGTGTTCAACCATGTGAGTGATGTACCCTCGGTGGTGAAACCAATTGTGAACTTCCGCTACTCGCTCACAGCGGACATCACCGCCTTGCTTTAGGTCCGCTTCGTGCCCTGGCTGTGTGAAAACTCTACCTAAAAACCGAAGTGCGTGAGGTTATGCAAAATCAGGAGTCGACCGACTGGTCAACTGTTTCAAATGCTAAGTAGGCGCGCCTTTTTCGGCTCTGTTCTACACAATTTCTGCTATCGCTAACGTTTTCACACAGCCTGTGCTAAAAGCGGAGCTTAGTGCTAAAATCTGCACCGTTTGTTTCATAATCTTATTTCTTTGAAAATTGCTATTTCATTTTTAGATTTCATAGTTAAGTCTTGGAAAGGTTACTGTAATGCAGTTACACTTTTTATTGTTTGCTTAAGGCTATTACTTTTTGTTTATCAAAAATTATTCGTAAAAATAAAGGGCGCATCTATTTTCCTTTAATTGCACCCACCTTTTAAATACACCTTGGTCATTCCTTAAGGGGAGGGCATCTCATGCACAAACTGTAACTATGCGCCTAAATATCTCAGCCATTGGTCCATAGTTTACATAAACACCGTCTATATTAGCTTGAACCCATTCATTTTGATCTATATCTCCCCAATCAAGATCGTAACCGGCTGCTAAAGATAGATGCTCAAATAACAATCTTTGAACTCTTCCGTTACCCTCTCGGAAAGGGTGTATCATATTAAATTCGCAGTAATATTCAGCAACTTTGTCGCAGAACTCATCTTTAGAAAGATTTGACAGCCAATTATCATTCTCTAATTGAGTGAATAATTTATTAGCTTCAGCAGTTATCCTTCCTGTGTTACAAAATCGTGTGCCTCCTTTTGAAATATCTACGCTACGCAGTTCCCCTGCCCATTCATATAACTCTGAAAAAAGTTGAAGGTGAAGGTGTTGCATATATTCTAGGTCATATGGTGGTCGATTAAATACTATTCTTCGCGCTGTTATAGCAGTAATATCTCTTTCTGCTCTTTCAAGCATCTCCATATCTATAATGTCGAGCTTGTTTTTCAGTGTGACTGTACCTCGATAACAATAATGATCGTTGCTTGCATCATATTTGTCCATGATAATTACCTTTTGTATTTTTTTAATACATTTTCCAGAGATGATTTCTCATCTAATATATCAATATTAATACCTTCAAGTTTTGAGCTGTCTTTAAATTTCTTTAATTTTGTTCTCTCATAATATGTATACGGATCAAAAATACTTGAACAAAAAACAAAAATAAATGAATCAACCTTTTTCTTTAACTCAGTCTGGTTTTTTGCTTTAATTTTTATTGTAAGAATTGTTGAAATTTCTTTTTTTGATTCTTTGAGGCTCGTTTTATTATAGGCAGACTCTAATGCCTTCTTATTAGAAGGGATAATGATTTTGAGGTTTTGTATTTTACTGAAAAAAGAATTCCACCCTTTAACCTCAATCTTGTTGCCAAGCTCTTTTTCAAAGATATTCTTTAGCTCAAGGTACGAGCCGTATGCTCTTAGCTCATTTATATTAGATGCTTTCAATATTTCGCTTGTTTTCATATCGATTAACACCCTCATCAAGAATTTGGGCTCTATTATACAATTATCTAGAGAAAGATGCTCATAGATTTTATGGTGTAAGGAACTGATATCCGTTAAATAGAGGACGGAATACTAACCTGTTCCCTATGAATAAACACTCAGAGTGTTACTAAAGCCCATAAACGAATGAGATCGACCGCTCCTCGCTGATAGCGGGCCTTCCGCTTAGATAACTTGCCCGATTCGTGCCTGGAGCAGACATTGCTAAACTCAACGAGATATATGCAACCTGAATACGGAGCACTTGATGATTACCACACATGTTTTCATCGCGGTCAGTCTTGATGGTTATATCGCTCGACAGGATGGCGATATCGACTGGCTGTTGAAGCGCGATGACCCGACAGAAGACCATGGCTATGCCGCATTCATCGCGGACAAAGATTGGATCATTATGGGGCGAGGCAGTTATGAGAAGGTGCTGACTTTTGACGAATGGCCTTATGATCGGCCCGTGCTGGTGCTTTCCCGGCAGCTAACCGATACCCCCGTGCCCAAGGCGCTGAAGGGTAAAGTGCAGTTTTCATGCCGCACGCCAAGGGAGGCTCTTGCTGACCTGATGGAGAAGAACGTGCACCGGGTCTATATCGATGGTGGGCAGTTAATACAGTCGTTCCTGCGCGAAGGTCTGGTTGCCGATATCGTTATCACAACTGTTCCTGTTCTGCTCGGTTCGGGAAAACCGCTGTTTGGAGTACTGCCCCATGATATCGATTTGACGCTATTATCCAGCCGCAGCTTCCCTTCGGGTCTGGTGCAGTCGCACTATCGGCTGACGTCATAAGCTGAATCTAAGCATAGTGGCGACCTCCGCTAAAGCGAGAAAATGCCCAGTTGCCAGCGGTACTGTTTTACTTCTACGACCTTGCTTCAGTTCGCTGAAAAAGTAGTGCATCAGAGAACGGGCCTACAAAACCCAGGATCTGGCTCGTGCCGATATCTTCGATGGCATTGACCTGTTCAGCAATCGGAGCCGGCGGTAAAGTCATCTTGGGGCGTCAGTACAGCGGTCTTTGAATAGGCTCCGTCGTAAGGACGTTGCCAATGCAGATGACCAAACGTTCCTCCACCCCAAATCCCGCACTTCTCTCCCTTACCCTTAAAGGCCTTTAAAGGCCCTTTAGCGAGCTTTTGCGGGCGTGCATTATTCGAGCCAAAGTTGGCTAAAATCCGGCCATCCCAGCGTATTTAAATCCCGCCAGGTAAATGACTTCTCGGTCGCAAATTCCATCCAGTGATGCAGCAAAGGAATGACATATCGCTGATGGGTCATCTCATGGAAAAAGGCGGCAATGGTGGCGAACACCTGTTCATCGTCGCTGTTCAGAATCGTCGGCAACAGGGCGTTCAGGTTTTGTCGCTGGGCTTCAGGCAGACGCGTTAACAGCGTGGTGGACGCCAGCCATTCCAGAAACGCCGGAACCGAAAGGGTATCGAGCATAAAGTTACTGAGCCAGATATCCGCAGGGGGCCGCGGCTGGCCGTTAAAGCGGTCAAATGCGTCGATCCGTATTTCGGCGCGAATATGCCAGCGCTCAAGCAGGCGGCGAATCGCTCCGGCAAGCTCCACCAGTTCCGGTTGCTGAAAGGTGCTGATGATAACCGGCTGACGCAGGTTAAACGGCGCGGTGACCCCGCTAAAATCCACCGGGCGGTGGTTACACTGCGGCAGCATGCCCTGAGCCACGGAGAGAATGCGCGCATATTCATCGGGAAGCTGCGTCTGGCTGAGGAGTTCGACAGGTTGCAGCAGGTAATTGATAAACCGTCTTCCGGCCTCATCTGCAAAGGCACCGTCACCGTCGAGCAGCACAAAGCAGCAGCCCTGCTCCAGACTACGCTCGTTGAGCGGGCGATCATCCTGCGCCTCTTCGCCCCGCAGCAGGGGAATAAAGCTCATGCTGATATGCTCCGGCGCCCAGGTGAAAATGGTGATCTCATCCAGTCCGGGCCGCGCCTGGTGCCAGTGTTGATTGCGCCGCAAAACCATAAAGTTGTCGCTGTGCTCCTGCAGGTGGAAAGCGCCGGTACAGCGGATGTGTCCATGCTGGTAATCAAACAGCATCGTTGGCTGGGTGGCGAGCAGGCAGTCGAGCCGTCTGACCGGATGGTGCGTTTCAATCACCAGATGCCAGGGGGCGTCAGCGGTGATGGTTTTGATTGGGCTGAAAAGTGGGGTGAACTGCGGGCTCTGGCTGGCGGCGAGCAGGCAGCGCTGAACGGCGCTGGCATCCAGTTCGCTGCCATCGGCAAAGCGGGCGGTGGATTTCAGCCAGAACTCCCAGCGGGTAAAGTCGTCGTTGTGGGTCCAGTAGTGGGCGATATCGGGGACGATCCTGCCCTGCACTGCATCATAGCGCGTCAGCCCGCTCAGGCACTGGCGCAGGAGGTGGCGTTCGGTTCGTCGCAGGGGGACGAGCGGATTAAGCGGATCCAGATTGCGGTAGTAGGGGATGCGCACCCGCGTTTCGCTGCTTTTATCCTGTACCCCAAAGCGCCACAGGCTCAGGCGATCCAGCAGATACTTGTCGTTGCCGATAAACCGCAGCACGTTGCCGTAATCCTGCTTCTCCAGCAGTTTATTGACGTTCTGGCTGAACAGTTTTTCCGGCGAGGTTAACAGATGGAGCCGTGAGCGCTTGCCGCGTCCGCGCTGCGGCTGCCAGTCGAGCCATTTTTCCTGATGCATCTTCTTCAGCGCAATCCGGCAATTACGCACTGAACAGCCGAAGATGGCGGCGATCTCCTGCATCTGTAATTCGTGCGTCTGACCTGCACCGTAGCGGGCGTGCAGCCTGCGAAAATGCGCCTCGAAGATACTCATATGATGGCCTCCCGCCGAACGCGATTTCCTCTTTTATCCCTTTCTGATGGTTTCCGGCATTCTCCGGCATCAGGGCGGTCTGGTAGCGGCGAAGCAACTCTCTTGCCAGCATGGTGCTGGCGTCCAGGTCGCTGGTGAGGAAGGCCAGCCAGGCACGAAAGGCGGTGCCGTGGAAGCGGGCCACCCGGTCGCAGAGGGCATCGGCAAATTGCTGGTCGCTGGCAAAGCCGTGTAGCTGCTCAAATGCGCCATGCTGCCCGGTGTCGCTGGGGATTTGTACCATGCGCACGTCCATTCCGGCGTAGAGGCGCTCGCCGGCGCGTTCGGTATGTTCCGCCAGCGACAGCTCCCCGGTGGAGAACAGCAGCAGCGTCCAGTGCCTGCGGTTACGCACTTCGCCATCGGTGCGGGCACGCCCCTTGCCCTGGCCGTTCGCCAGCATATAGGCAATCATCCCGGCTTCACGCGGGTCCACTTCGCGCAGTTCATCGAGCGGCAGCAGGGCATCGTTGTGGCGGCTGGCAATTCCTTCCAGCGCATTCCCGGTGGCCCGCCAGGAGTGCCAGTAATCCGTCCCGCCACAGACGGAAGCGGCCACTTTCATCACCGTGGTCTTACCGTCAGTGGACTCACCGCGCAGATGAAAGCCTCCGCCGCCCGTTCCTGTCAGGCGCAGCAGCGGGGCGGCCAGCGCACAGCAGACGGCAAAGATCAGCCGTGAATTGCCTGCACAGAGTGCGGTGACCTGCTCCTGCCATTCCGCCAGCGTACCGGACTGTGCAAAGCCGCCAGTCAGGTAGTGGCTGCCCTGAAGAATGACATTTTCGCCACCGGGACCGATAACTTCATCCGGCAGCACATACACGCCGTTGTGCCAGCCGGTTTTCTCCACGCAGGTGACCCGGCGTCCGGGGAGTGACCGCGAGATGTACTCGCACAGCAGGCTGCGCAGGGCGGGGCGGGTGGAGATATAGGTCAGGCCGTTCTCCAGCAGGATGCGCCGCAGCTCCTCGCCGTTGCCGCTGAGCATTGCCATCGGCATAGCCCAGCGCCGCAACTGCCCGGTGGTGGTGTGCCATTCCAGCAGGCGGCCATAGCTGCCGTCATGGCTGTCGCAGGTGATGGCGGTGACGCGCAGCGGGGAACAGATGCGCTGGGGCTGGACGTCGCTTTCACCGTCGCGGCGTTCGGTGAGCTTATCAAACCACAGCGCCTCTTCATCGAGGCGGAAGTGAGCCGGCAGGATGTCGGAGGGCCTTTCCTGCCGCAGGCGTTCAAGCTGCCCGGTCCAGTTCTCCAGCAACTCACCGTCAGGAGTCATCAGCCGGGCCATCTGCACACCTGCGTGCGCCAGTTTTACGGTGATTTGCAGCAACTCCTCTTCGCGGATATCGCCGGTGCGGAGTACCCGGACGTAGAGCGTGTCGGGCCTGATTATGGTCAGGTTGTCCAGATCGGCCAGTTCATCCGGGCCGAGTACCACCGGGGGAATATCATCTTCCCGGTCGGGATCTTTTCGCCACATGCGTGAGGTCTCCCATGCCAGGCTTCCGGCAAGGATCACCACTTCGAGCGTGCGGTCGGGAGACTGCTTGTTGAGGAAGGGGGCACGTTTCATGATGGGGTATCGGTCGGCTCATCCCTGAGCATGGATTAACGGATGGCAGCGCGGCGCTGCTGCCACTGGCGGATTTCAGCGGCATCGAAAACCACCAGTCGGGAAGAGAGGTGGACGGGGCGGGGAAAGTCGGTGTCTTTAATCAGGCGGTAAACCGACGATTCGCTCATCGCCAGAAACTGGACCACCTGCCGCATACGCACGTTGCCGCTTTCGGGAAAAGCATCGTTACTGTCAGCACGGGTTTTCATGATTGCACCTCACGGGAACAGAGTGTCGGAGCGGTTATAGCGCGGAACGGGGAGGAGAGGTATAGGTCCGGGTGAAAAAGTTAAGTCCGGATAGAAAATAGAGAGTCCGAGAAGAAAAATCTCTGCTATCAGAACTAGTAGAGATTTAATTAATCTATTGAAATCAAATGGATTTATTATATATGTTTTTTGTCGAGAGTATGTATGTTCAGGTTAACGGATGGCAACGCACGACTACAAATACTTATAGTTGTTCACACTATTCTATCCCCTGGGCAGCAAATGGCGAGCACCTGATACTTTATATTTAACTCTCCCTTGTTGCTTTTTTGAAGAGGAACGATATTTTCGCTCCAGATGACGTAAGGTACGTGCCTCGTGGCAGGGGCTAATGCTTCACGCTAAGACACCCATAGCATAGAGATAGCTATGTGAATTCGGCTAACAATGAAAGTTTAGAGAAGTGCTAGAATATTGTTTTGGCAAGAATACTTAGAAAATGTTATAAAATTTAGCATAAAAAAGTTATAACAAAAACGTGATCTAAGTCAAAAATATTGTGTTGCTTTATTAAGAAAGATGTAACGGACTCACACATATCTAAAAGCTGTGGAGATAGTAAATGGGCGTAGAAGTTCCAGATTCAATAGTCTCTATGTTACGAGATTGTCAAAATGATAGTATTAAGACTATATCAAATTATTTAGACGAATCATCAAAAGGCGCTTGCCTTATTAGTTTACCTACTGGTTCAGGTAAGAGTGGTGTTATATGCTGTGTGGCTCATTATAGTAAAATTGATAAAATACTGGTCGTAAGTCATAGACGTGCTGTATGTAATCAATTATACAGACAACTAAAGGGAGGTTTTTTTGAGAAAATCTTGCAAGATGAATATGAACCATCATTAGTAAAAAAGAATGTTATTAATGGTATCTCGTTAGATGTTCTTGATGGTGTCTATTGTACAACATTCCAAAAGCTTACAAGTTTATCGGAAGAGGATGTAAATCAACTTAAAAATTCTTTTAAATTAATACTTATAGATGAAGGTCATGCTGAACCATCACCACAATGGGGTTCTGTTATTAGAAAGTTTGAATCAAAGAAAATAATCATAACAGCAACTCCTTATAGAAACGATCTTTTCAGTTTTGATATAGATGTGAAACATACCTTTATATATACATATAAGAAAGCTATAAATGATAAGGTTATAGTTAAACCAACATTTGAGGAGATTACTTCTGAGCAATTGATACATAAAATATTAGACTTTAGGGCAAAATATCCAGATGTTGTTTGTATTGTAAAGTGCCGAAACTTCGATGATATTTGTAAATATTATTCCCTTCTTAAGGACACATTTAAAACACTTGCAATCCACGACCGTTTTAAAGATGAACCTCTAGATGATAACTTGCACTATGTCCCAGCTAAAATTGACGAACTTGAGTATGAAGTTTACATTCATCAACGTAAACTTGACGAGGGAATAGATCTCCCGCAGGCGAAGATACTAATTCTTACTTATTCGGTCGGTAGTGGTAAGGAGCTGGTTCAAACAATTGGTCGGGTTGTGAGAGTATTTCGTGATTATAATCCAATTGTATTTGAGTTAGGAAATAGTAAAAACATTAGACTCTGGGATAACTATATTGAGTTTGATGACTATATATCAGATAAATCTTCAGCTGAAAAATTCTTAAATACACTAAATACAGCTTCTTTGCTAGAAAGTTATTTGGATGCTTTCCCTGAACATAGTTATTTTGAATCTTCGTATAAAAAGAAATTCAATTTCTCGGAGTTCGAACCTGCAAGATCCCTAGTTATACCTTTAGCATCGGTGTGCTTTATAAATAAACTTCCAAATTTTGATTTGGCAGACTTTATAGATAAAATTTATTGGGAATTTACTAGAGAGGGAGCTTTGTCGAAATATGATAAAGAGACTGGAGTGATAACTTCTGTTTGTTTTAATAATTCTAAATTTTTAGTTGATAGATTGTTCTTTGAACCTTCCTTAGAAATTGTTATAGCAAAAGATCTTGGGAATTTAGTTGCTATATTTGATAGTAGTGGTCGTCGATTTAATCATAGGACTGACCTCAATTTAGGTAGAGCGGTCAATTCCGATATTCTTTATAAGGTATTTTCTCAAACGGAAAAATCCAGAACAACACAGGCAACATCTCGTGCATTATTGGGAAGTTCATTAAAAGCTGAAGGGATCGCCTACATTGGTGAGAACCTAGAGAGTACAAATCATCCACAATCAAATTCAAGTTATGCTGTGACTACAGCAAAGGGTTCTAATTTAAATATAGATGATAAAATTGCATCCTCATATTATTTAGGAATCGGTTCTGGTAGGATTAGTGATCAAAAGTTTCGAAATTTTGACTACGATAGTTTTTGTTCATGGATTGATGAGATTAAATTTACATTCGATAGCAATAATAAACTGAGAAGTAATTTTTTGAGTTCTTTCTCTCAACCTATTGACGGAGCTCCGGATGAGGAACCTATATCCTGTGTAATTGACTTTAGTGGTATACATGGTGTCATTGAGTTGGAACATTCTAATTGTAGGGTTTTGGTTCAGAATACGTTTTTATTTAAAATGTATAATAGAGGCGTTTCTTTTTTTAGATTTGAAGATATCAACATGAGGATTCTTAAAGAAATACCCTCGCCATTTATATTTAGATTGTCTGATTATAAACAGTATGTTTCATCATGTTTAAACAATAAAATAGTCTTTAATTTTAAAGGTGATGAATTTAAAGTTAATGTAAATGGGGTTAATATATACGTAAATGGGACCATTATATCACCTGAAAATGTTTTTAACGCCAATACAGTTAAATTGTTATTTAACAAAGGTGTGACTTTTTTGAATGGGATGTTTTATAAGTTTCAACTACCTTCTGAAAGCGGAGAGATAAGTCAAGCCATGCTTGATAAGATTTACCCATTAAAATGTCTTTCTAAAGATACATTAAATGAAAAGGACATTCCGAATTTAACACAAACTGCATTTGGGGTAAATTCAATATTTAGTCTGATTGATAATCTATCAAATGTGAAAAATAATAATCCGACGATCTCTGAACTTGGAGAGTTTTATGAACATATCCCTGACGTCGATATGATCTTATGTACAGACATGGATACTGAACCTGCAGATTTTGTAATTTCTTCGAAAAGTAAATTAGTATATGTTCATGTAAAATGCGGTAAAACCATAAATCCAGAATCCTCTGCTGGGGCTATAACAGAAGTTGGAAGTCAAGCATTAAAGAATATACATTTCTTGATCTCTCAAAATTCGTCCCTTGAGTTTGCAAATCTTTCAAGATTGAAAAAATGTTGGCCAAGTGATAGCGGAAATGACAATGGTATAAAACTTAATAGCCGCATTCGGTTATACAATAAAACATTTGATATTAATCATTCATTAGAAGATGTTCTTGACTTAATTAAACATCGCCGCTCCATGATATCTGTTAGAAAAGAAATATGGATTGTTATAGGTAATGCTTTTTCGAAAAAACATTTCGAAACCCAATTTTCTGGGCTAGGGAAAATATCCCCTGAATCATTGCAAGCATATCAACTTATAGATACATGGCTTTTGCAGGCATCAAGTTATGATGTCGATGTTAAATTTTTTGTTTCGGATTAAATGAAAATCTAGTAGGATATTAAAATTAACCCACTTAAAGTTATACCAAGTGGGTTAATTTGATATAATATGATGGTGTTTAAAGTAAATTATTATAGTTTGTTATTTAAGCAGAATATGCGGTTGATATTAACTGCCCAAGATTAGTTATTAGCGTTGTATGTTAAATGGATTTTTAAGTTTATGCGTCTATGAGTTAATGCTGATTGGGGAATTTTTGAGTTGACAGTATTCTTGTGTTGATTTTAATGAATTTATCCAATTATCACTCGGTATATCATAATACTCATACCAAACAGATAATAAATATTGATAATTTAAATGGTTAATTACGCCACCTATTTTAACTCTTATACAAACTACGGCCACCTACGTTTCCTTCTCCCTTCCCATCTTCAGCACCTCATAAAACGTCCCCCTCCCAAGCCCATCCGACGGCAATTCCTGTGCCTGATCCAGTGTCTTCAGCTTGCGAAGTATCCGATCCGAAGCCGGTTTATCAGACGTCCCATACCGTCCGTCAGTCTCCTCAACCAGAAGCTGAACCAGCAGCCAGCAGAGTCGGGCAGTATTCTCCCGTGCCTTATCGCGTTTATGCATCCCACGCAGGGAAGGTTG
>NZ_BCYR01000001.1 GCF_001598295.1 Klebsiella ornithinolytica NBRC 105727 = ATCC 31898 | reverse complement strand
TAAAACAAAAGGCTCAGTCGAAAGACTGGGCCTTTTGTTTTATCTGTTGTTTGTCGGAGAGTGACTCTTTGAGCAGGACAAATCCGCCGGGAGCGGATTTGAACGTTGCAAAGCAACGGCCCGAAGGGTGGCGGGCAGGAAAGCCCGCCATAAACGGCCAGGCATCAAACACGCGAAGAAACCTCATGCGAAAGCATGGGGTTTTTTTGTTTTTCTGCTGTTTGCCGGGAAACGCTCACCGGGGCAGGACAAAATTGTCGGGAACAATGTTGCACAGCACGGCGTGCTGCCGGGCATACAACGGCCAGGCATCAAATCAGTCAGAAGCCCGTCCTCACGGACGGGCTTTTTGCGTTTTTGTCCCGATACAAAGCGTTCGGACTGCTAAGCAGCAATCTATCTGTTTGTTCAGACAACATAAAAGCCTGCCGTAGCCCCCTCATCACCATATTTCACTTTATCCCCGTTCAGGCTTTAGCGTTAATCCCGAAAACCACGCGACGAAAAAAAAATGTGAGTTTAATCACATATAAATAAATAACAATTATATAACATTTGGTTTACTAATTGATTTGTCTCAGTGACGTGGCACGCCCGATAAGACAGATTGCAGTCTTTGCTGGAGCAGGATGACAATGGCAGAAAGCAGTATTAATGAACGGGGAACGCTGGAGCAAAGCGATACCCGCCGCCGCATATGGGCGATTGTAGGCGCATCTTCGGGGAATCTGGTTGAATGGTTTGATTTTTATGTCTATTCATTCTGCTCTCTCTATTTTGCACATATCTTTTTCCCTTCCGGAAACACCACCACTCAGTTACTACAAACTGCCGGGGTTTTTGCCGCCGGGTTCCTGATGCGCCCGATTGGCGGCTGGCTGTTTGGTCGTATTGCCGATCGCCGCGGACGTAAAGCCTCTATGCTCATTTCCGTATGCATGATGTGCATGGGCTCGCTGGTGATTGCCTGTCTGCCCGGCTATGCAACGATTGGCACATGGGCGCCGGCATTATTACTTCTGGCGCGCCTGTTTCAGGGGATATCCGTCGGGGGGGAGTACGGTACCAGTGCAACCTATATGAGTGAGGTTGCCGTAGAAGGCAAGAAAGGCTTCTACGCATCATTCCAGTACGTGACGCTCATCGGTGGTCAGCTTCTGGCGGTGCTTGTGGTGGTGGCCCTACAGCAAATTCTTAGCGATGAGCAGCTGCACGCCTGGGGATGGCGGATACCGTTTGCGCTTGGGGCGGTACTTGCTGTAGTGGCCCTGTGGCTACGTCGCCAGCTGGATGAAACATCTAAGCAGGAGACGCGGGCATTAAAAGAGGCCGGCTCGTTCAAGGGGTTATGGCGCAATCGTAAAGCATTTCTGATGGTCCTGGGATTCACCGCCGCCGGGTCGTTAAGCTTTTATACCTTCACGACCTATATGCAGAAATACCTGGTCAATACGGCGGGCATGAGCGCCGGTACAGCCAGTGTGATTATGACCGCGGCACTGTTTGTCTATATGCTGGCCCAACCGTTATTTGGCGCGCTATCGGACAAAATAGGTCGCCGGACATCAATGCTCTGTTTTGGCTCATTAGCGACGCTCTTTACCGTGCCGATCCTGAGTGCGCTGCAGGGCGTAACCTCACCCTACGCCGCATTTGGATTGGTTATCTGCGCGTTGATGATCGTGAGTTTCTATACCTCGATCAGCGGTATTCTGAAGGCGGAGATGTTCCCGGCTCAGGTACGCGCCCTGGGCGTTGGCCTGTCGTATGCGGTGGCAAATGCTCTGTTTGGCGGCTCGGCTGAATATGTCGCCCTGTCGCTAAAATCGGTCGGCGTTGAGCATGTCTTTTACTGGTACGTTACCGTGATGAGCGCGATTGCGTTTCTGGTCTCTCTGATGCTGCATCGTAAGGGCAAGGGATTACGACTTTAGGTCTACTGGTGCGCCAGCTGCCACACGGCATAACCCGTCGTGGCGCCGGCCACATCCCACGCGAAATCCTTCCAGCTCCAGCCGCTTCCTGCCGGACGGCTGTCCCAGAGTTCTTTCGAAGCCCCCAGACTGACGGAAAACATCAGGCCAATGGCCGCGCTTCGATCGCGACTGTAGCCCTGATGCTGGGCATATTCGTTACCGGCCGCCGAGAGCATTGCCGAGGCCAGAAAATGCTGGGCCTTATCCTGACCGCTCCATGAATCATGTGCCATATGGCTACAGCCGGTGAGCAGCAACGGGGTCATAATGATAAAAGTGCGCATACACATTCCAGAAAAAAGCCCCGGCGATACGGGGCAGATATTCAGAGAATACGGCTGATCAAGCGGTCGATACGGATGCGCCTCAGGCGGCGAATCAGTTTGCGTACCTTGACCGGGTAATCCGCAATGCTTTGCAGATCGCGATAGTGTTTAACGACCGTCGTGTGCTGACGAATCAGATGCAGCTCTTTTTCACGCATCGTGCCGAGCTGATGCTGCGGATCGTGAATCAGAATCGCATTTTCCAGATCCAGGCGCCAGGCGCGCGGATTGAGGTTATTACCGGTGAGCAGCATCCACTCATCATCAACCCACATTCCCTTAAGGTGATAGCTGTTGTCGTCATCTTTCCACAGACGAACAATCAACTGGTCAGTATTAACATAATACTGCAGTCGGCTGAGGAAGCGGCGGAGGTTGATTTCATACAGATAGGGGAGTGCGCCGATAATCTTAAACGGCTGATCTTCAGGAATATAGAAGTCATTCGCTGTTTTATCGCCAACGATAATCTCTACCTGCTTCCCGCTACGCAGTAGCTGAATGATGTTACGCACCAGAAGAGCCGGAAGGTTGAAATAGGGCGTACAAATCGTCAGCTTACGCTCAGCGCAGGGCATCAGGTGGAAGATGGTTTTATTCAGCAGGCTCGATTTGCCCAGGCCGACCAGCGGCGTGACCGACAGCCGATCGTCATCCGCATTGCCAGAGAAATGATAGCCGCTGTCACGCAGTTCCTGGCGGTACTGGCGGATATCGTTTTTGATTTCCGGGCTTTTCGGGCGATCGGCGCTGTCGAGACGGTTTACGCCGCGGCCTTCAACCAGATTGTGTTCGACCCAATCGAACATCACATCGGCCATTTTGCCATTGCGAATACACTGATAGCGGTCGTAACGATACTTATCATGCTGATGCAGATAGACATCGTTCAGGCTTGCGCCGCTGTACAGGACGCAATCATCGATAATAAAACCTTTGAAGTGCAGCACGCCGAGGGCTTCCCGGGTATTGACCGGCACGCCATAAACCGGGACATCGACGCCGGGGTTTTCCTGCGCCATGCGGCAGTACCAGTCGGCATTCGTGTTCGCTGCCGCTGCGCCAATACGTCCACGCTGGGCGCGATGCCAGTCAACCAGAACGCGAACATCTAGCTCCGGACGCTGACGCTTGGCATCGTAAAGTGCCTGCAGAATTCCTTTGCCGCCATCATCCTGCTCCAGATAGAGCGCAACAATACAAATACGCTGGGTGGCGTGGGCTATCTTTGCCAGTAACGCTTGCCGAAAATCCGCAGGAGCGTAAAAGAACTCGATATCATCAACTGACTGAGAAAGCTTAGGGAGTTGGGCAAGGTGTTGTTGATGTTTATTACGCTTAAATTTTGACAACATCACAGTGCGTTTCTTCTCTGTTTATTGAAGGGTCTTCTGTACCATGCAGACGACGTAAGCGGGCAATAATAACATTACTGTTCGCGAATGTGGTCAACAATTGCGGTCGCCAGTTTATGATTGTTGTGGTGCCAGTTGCAGGGACAAACTCACAATCCCGTCCTCCAGCTGAATATCAACCGCGAACCCCAGCTTCCTGGCAAGGCCGATCATGCCTCTGTTATTGGGCATGGTGATGCCATTTAGTCGCTGCAGACCGTGGCTTTGGGTGTAGGCAATCAGCTTTTCCAGCAGCCGCCGGCCTAAACCTAACCCTTTCAGATCGGAACGAACCAGTACGGCAAATTCCGCATCAATGTTATCAGGATCGGAGATGGCTCGCGTTACGCCCAGGATCTCATTGCCCTCGGCGCTGGTGCGTACGGCAACAAACGCCATTTCTCGATCGTAGTCGATCTGCGTCATATTGGCTAAGTCATCGTGAGTAAATTCATTGATTTCGCTGAAATAACGATAGTACAGATCTTCTTTCGTTACCTGACCGATAAAGGCCAGAAGCAGCGGCTCATCTTCCGGCAGGATCGGGCGAAACAGACAGCGCTCGCCATTTTTCATCACCACCCACTCTTCCTGCTGCTGCGGATAAGGGCGGATGGCCAGCCGGCTTTCGCTGTCGCCGCTAAACGGCGCAAGGGCCAGCGTGACGTCAAGCGCGGTGAACTCGTTACCCGAAGCGAGCAGCGGGTGAATATCCAGCCGCTGGATCTCCGGACAATCGACGATGAGATTCGATACCTGGACCAGAAGTTGGCTCAGGCCAGACACATCCAGCGGGCGCAGCGCGCTGCGGCCACGGATCTTCTTACTTTTGATCGCCTGGATCACCAGGTATCGGGCCAGATTCATATTTAACGGCGGGAGGGCGACGGCGGCCTGATCTTCCGCACGCCATTCGACGCCACCTTCGCCCAGCATAATCAGCGGGCCGAACACCGGATCGTGCTCAACGACGACCCGCAGCTCCTGCGCGCCGGCGCGGTTGGCCATACTTTGTACCAGCAGACCGTGAATACGTGCCTGGGGCCAGGCCATTTTCACGCGGTCGAAAATAGCATCCGCCGCCTGCTGCACTTCCGTGGCGGTACGCAAATAGAGCATCACGCCCTGAACTTCCGATTTGTGCGGAATATCCGGCGAGCGCAGTTTCAGCGCCACCGGGTAGCCAATTTGTTCGGCGATGTGCACCGCTTCGGCGCTGTCGGCGGCAATCCATGTCGGTAAGGTGTGGATCCCGTAAGCGTGCAATACCGGGCTCACTTCATGGGTGTCTAACGAACGGGCGCCTTCGCGAATCGCTTGCTGCAACAACATATGGGCTTCTGCGCTATTGGCGGTCACCGTATCCGACAGAACCGGCGTCTCCCGGAGCTGTTTTTGGTTACGTCGGTACTCCACCATATGCATAAAAGCGGTAATGGTTCCTTCCGGCGTGCGGTAGGTTGGCAAGCCAGCATCGCTGAACAGGCGGCGGGCTTCCTGAGAAGAGTATTCACCACACCAGTTCGTTAGTACCGTGACATATTTACCGCGCGGATGTTGTTTCAGCGCGTCGATCAGGGCGAGGGCGCTTTCGGTTCCCGGGGCGGCGGCGCTGGGGGAATGAATCACCAACAGGGCGTCGTAATCCTGGCTATCCAGCAGAACGTTCAGCGCCTTGAGATAGTGTTCGCTGCTGGCATCGTCACGGAGATCCAGCGGGTTAGCGATGCCGATACCGCCCGGCAGCGCCTGGCGTAGTTTTTCACAGGTCTCTTCGCCGAGAGTGGCAAGCTTGCCGTTTCGTAGCCACAGTTCATCCAGCGCCAGCGCCGCAGGAGCGGCACCGTTGCTGATGATCATCAGTTTCTCACCGCGCAGCGGGCGCATATGGCTGAGGGTTTCAACCGCCGAGAAGAGCTCATGAGTATCCTGCACGCGCAGTAAGCCCGCTCGCTGAATCGCGGCGTCCCAGGCCGGATCCATACCCGAATTGACGTGGAGCAGCTTTTGCGCGGCTGGACTGCGGCCGCTTTTGATCACCAGGATCGGTTTATTACGCGATGCACTGCGCGCCGCGGACACGAAGCGTCGGGCGTCACTCAGGTGTTCAAGGTAGAGCAGAATGGCGCTGGTTTTACTGTCGCGGGCAAGGAAGTCGAGGAGGTCGTCGACATCGATATCCAGGCTATCCCCAAGCGCAATAAAGTAAGAGAAGCCCATTTCGCGCTGCTGCGCCCAGTCAAGAATGGTATTGGAAACCGCTGCGGACTGGGAGATAAACGCCAGCTTGCCGCGATGAATCGGTACCGGCGAAAAGCTGGCATTCAGCCCCTGCCAGGGCGCAAGCAGGCCCAGACTGTTGGGGCCAAGCAGACGCATTTGATAGCGTGCGGCGCATTCGAGCAGCACGGGATATTGTTCCGGCGGAGAGGAGAGAATAATGCAGGTCTTGCACCCCTTTTGCCCCAGCGCGTCCAGCAGCTCGGGGTTTCGCCGGGCGTTGGTACAAAGCACGGCCAGGTCCGGGGTGAATGGCAGGCTGTCGATGGTTGGCCAGGCCAGTACGCCCAGAACGGCCTTCCAGGCCGGGGTGACGGGCAGGACCGGGCCGTTGAATCCCCCGGCCAGCAGGTTACGCATCATCAGATAACCGGCGCGCTGTGGTTTCATTGATGCGCCAATAACGGCGATCGACTTCGGCCGCAGCAGTGCTTCCAGGCCTCGTTGGCTCATACCGGTCTCCTTTGATCCCCAGTGACCGAATGATTTTAAACGCTTTCTGCCATTTGTGCTGTGATGCTGCCCTTATGCTGCGTTTTTCCCGCCAGATAGCGGGTACGGAACAGACTAAAATGATCGCCAAGTGCGCGGGCGGCTTTCCGATCGTCGGCAAGATCCAGCAGCGCAATGGCCACTTCCGCGGTGCAATACTGCCCCTCGGCATGCGCTTCTCTCAGGTGATAGGCCGAAATACGTGACAGATCGACAGAGATGACCGGCAGCGCGTCAAGATACGGGCTTTTACGAAACATTTTGCGCGCTTCCGTCCAGGTTCCGTCAAGCATGATAAACAGCGGCGGTTTCCCCGCCGGCGGGGCGCTCAGCACCTGGCGTTCCGCCCCGGCGTAAGAGGCCGGGAAGACCACCATTGGCTGGTAATCCGGGTTGGCGACCAGATCGAGTAACGCCTGCGGCGGCTCGGTTCGTGACCATTGAAAGGCTTCCGTATCCGGCAGAATGTCGGCAATAAGACGCCCGGTATTGCTTGGCTTCATCGGCTCGGTATCGAACATCACCAGGCAGAAACGACTGGCGGCCGTTGTTGGCGCCAGGGTTGCGCACAGGCACTGCTTCAGCGGTAACAGACAGCGTTGGCAGCGATGGACCCGGTTACCGCGCGCGAGAAAAGGCCGGGTCGCGCGAGCGAGACGTTCGGCGCGAAGGCGAAGGACGGCGTTATCAATCATAAAGTGTCGCTAAGAAAAAACGCCATTGTCGCAGAGGTGAAAAAGGGGCACAAGCTGTGCCCCGGTAGGTTTACTGCGCGTTGGCTTCATTAAGCCAGCTGTCGAACGGCGCTTTTGGTACCGCGCCGTTAAGCATGTCGATGACTTCGCCCTTTTTAAAGATCATAATGGTCGGAATACTGCGGATGCGGAAACGCGCGCTCAGCTCGCGTTCAGCTTCGGTGTTCACTTTTACGAAGCGCATCTGGCCGCTGCGTTCTTCCGCGACGTCTTCAAAGATCGGCGCAAAATTACGGCAAGGACCGCACCATGGCGCCCAGAAATCGACAACAACGGGCAGATCGTCCTTCAGTAGTTTATCCAGCGTTGCCCCGGTCGCGTTGATGACGTCGCCGTCAAAAAGATCGTGGCCGCAGCGTCCGCATTTAGCGCCATCGGCACTACGATCGTCGGGGATGCGGTTCAGAGCCTGACAACTGGCACAAACGGTATTCATAACTAACCTCTGGTTATGGGTTGCAACGTGGCACGTGGCCGATTTGTTTCTTTAATGTTACATATTATCGATTAGCAGCGATTAAACAACAATGCGTTTTGTTCGATGAATACGATAGACCCTATCTTTTAAACGAAATCATGGCGCAGCGGTGACACATCGGGTAATCTTCGCGCTTCGCGCAGCGCAGGTGGAGAAAATTGATGAGCGACGAACTGAAAAATAAAAGCGGCAAGGTCAAAGTGATGTATGTCCGCAGTGATGATGATTCTGACAGACGCACCCATAACCCGCGTACCGGGAAAGGGGGAGGACGCCCAGGAAAATCTCGTGTTGACGGCCGTAGCCGCCCTGCCCGCGATGAACGTAACAGCCGCGGCGATGACCGCAAACGTGACGATCGTAAACGCGATGATTTCGATCGTGACAGCTCTTCTCCGTGGCGTACCGTCTCGCGAGCACCAAACGATGATGCGGCGGTGAAGCCGGATCACGGCGGGATCAGCGGTAAAAGCTTTATCGATCCGGAAGTATTACGTCGCCAGCGCGCGGAAGAGACCCGCGTTTACGGTGAGAATGCTTGTCAGGCGCTGTTCCAGAGCCGTCCGGAAGCGATTGTTCGCGCCTGGTTTGTGCAGAGCGTTACCCCGCGTTTCAAAGAGGCGCTGCGCTGGATGGCGGCGAACCGCAAAGCTTATCACGTGGTTGATGAAGCTGAACTGGCAAAAGCGTCCGGTACCGAGCATCACGGCGGCGTTTGCTTCCTGATTAAGAAACGTAACGGTACCTCCGTGGCTCAGTGGGTCGCCAAAGCCGATGCCGAAGATTGCGTTCTGGCGCTGGAAGATGTCGGTAACCCGCACAACCTCGGTGCGATCATGCGTAGCTGTGCGCATTTTGGTGTCAAGGGTGTGGTGGTGCAGGATGCCGGCATGCTGGAATCTGGCGCGGCAATCCGTACCGCAGAAGGTGGTGCAGAACACGTCGAACCGATCACCGGCGACAGCTTTATCGACACTCTGGAGCAGTTCCGCAAAGCGGGCTACGCTATTGTTTCGACCTCCAGCCATAACGGTACGCCGTTACATAAGGCTGAGCTGCCGAAGAAAATGGTGCTGGCATTAGGCCAGGAGCGCGATGGCCTGTCTGATGCGGCGATCTCCAGTGCCGATCTTAACGTTGCCATTGAAGGTACCGGCAATGTTGAAAGCCTGAACGTTTCCGTAGCGACCGGCGTATTGCTGGCCGAGTGGTGGCGTCAGAATAAGGTCTGATGGCCGAGTTCAGCTGAAAAAATGCCAGCGTTACGCTGGCATTTTTGTTTCTGCGAAAGGCGGAGGTCAGGCATCTCCGGCCGGTAATACCGGCATCCAGTCAATGGGAGACTCGCCGCGCTCGGCCAACCACTGGTTAGTCTGGACGAAGTGATTACTGCCAAAGAAGCCGCGATGGGCGGAAAGCGGCGAAGGATGCGGCGCTTTCAGCACGCAATGGCGTTGCCTGTCGATAATCGCCCCTTTTTTCTGCGCATGGGCGCCCCACAGTAAAAATACAACCCCTTCCCGATGTTCGTTGATCAATGAAATGACCTTATCGGTAAAGGTTTCCCAGCCAAGACTGGCATGCGAATGGGCCTGACCTGCCCGCACCGTCAGGACCGTATTAAGCAGCAGTACCCCTTGTCGTGCCCAGCTCTCCAGATAACCATGCGTCGGACGGCTGAATCCCGGAATCGTCCCTTCCAGTTCTTTATACATATTGAGCAGCGACGGCGGCGTCTGAATCCCCGGAAGCACGGAAAAGGCCAGGCCGTGAGCCTGTCCGGGCCCGTGATACGGATCTTGCCCAAGAATAACCACTTTGACATCGCCAAGTTCGGTATAACGAAAGGCATTGAAGACATCTTTTTGCGGCGGATAAATCGTCATACCCGACTGGCGCTCTTCGGCGACAGTTTTGAGGGTATTCACAAAATAGGGCTGCTGCTTCTCTTCCGCCAGCACGTCGTGCCAGGTCAACGGGGTGGTCATCTTGCTCTCCTGCAAAGTGTCATTGCTATAGCTTAACTGCTTCTTTCTGCATAACAAAATCCCCGGTGTCTGACTGACGGTTTGTATGCAAAAAAAATTGAAAATTTACAAAAATATTTTGCATTGGCTCTGGCGTAACTTGATGTAAAACAATAATATCCTCCTATACCCATTTTTATTGAGTGGTTTTTGTTGATTTAAGTCAATGAATGCCGGTTGTTTGGCTGATATACATACACTCAGACAACAATGGTTTTACCAATTGGCCGGGAACGGGCCAGGAAAACGAATAAATATTGCCTAAGGGAGGCATCAAATGATTACTGGTATCCAAATTACTAAAGCTGCAAACGACGACCTGCTGAACTCTTTCTGGCTGCTGGACAGCGAAAAAGGCGAAGCCCGCTGCCTGTGCGCTAAAGGGGGTTTTGCTGAAGATGACGTGGTTGCGGTTAATAAACTGGGTGAAATCGAATACCGCGAAATTCCGCTCGATGTGAAACCGGAAGTCCGTGTAGAAGGTGGCCAGCACCTGAACGTTAACGTGCTGCGTCGTGAAACGCTGCTGGATGCGGTTGAACATCCGGAAAAATACCCGCAGCTGACGATTCGTGTCTCTGGCTACGCGGTACGCTTTAACTCCCTGACACCAGAACAGCAGCGCGACGTTATCGCTCGTACCTTTACTGAAAGCCTGTAAGTCGACGCTTAAACCTAAAAACGCCGGGATATCCCGGCGTTTTTTTGTTACTGCTGATTTTCACCAGCGCTGCCGCTTGGTTTACGGCGCTTGCCAATATTTTTGGCATCGCGGTGACGTTTTTTCACTCGCGGTTTCTCTTTATCTTTCTCTTTTTTCTGCTCGGCGCGTTTAGCCAGTACCTTTTTGGACGGCTTACCGGTCAGCTTCTCACTCGGTGCGCGGGTCGTCGGGCGCAGTTCATCAATAACGCGCGCTTTGAGCGGCTCGTCGATATAGCGACCAATTTTACCCAACAGCAGATGGTCATGAGCTTCAACCAGAGAAATGGCGACGCCTTTTTTCCCCGCGCGGCCGGTGCGTCCGATTCGATGCAGATAGGTATCCGCCGTGCGCGGCATGTCGAAGTTGAAAACGTGGCTAACGTCCGGAATATCTATCCCGCGGGCAGCAACATCGGTGGCAATCAGCACATTCATACGACCGTCGGTCATACGTTTGATTGCTTCGTTACGCTTGGCCTGCACCATTTCGCCTTCCAGCCAGCAGGTATTGATCCCCGCTTCGCGCAGCCAGGAGGCCAGTTCATGAACGCGCTCGCGCTTACGCACAAAGACGATAGAGCGGGTCGCATCCGGCTGTTTCAGCAGGTTAACCAGTAACGCGGTTTTATGCTTAATGTCATCGGCGCGATAGTACCACTGATGAATTTTCTTACGTTCGCGCGTGGAAGGACTGGCGGAAACTTCAACGGGCTCTTCCAGCAGGCGCTCGGCAAAGTCTTTAATCGCATCGCCTTCGAGAGTCGCGGAAAACAGCATGGTCTGCTTACGCCAGCGGGTTTCACCGGCAATGTGCTCGATATCCTGCGCGAAGCCCATATCCAGCATACGGTCCGCCTCATCGAGGATCAGCGTTTCGACCGCCCGGCAGTCGAAGTTTTCTTCTTTAATGTATTGCAGCAGTCGGCCGGTGGTCGCGACCACAATATCCTGGTTCTCGCTGAATACTTCCGCGTGGTTCATGTATGCGACACCGCCGGTGATGGTGGCAATGTCCAGGTGCGTGTGTGCGGCCAGCTCACGGGCATGGTCGGCAACCTGCATTGCCAGCTCACGGGTCGGCGTCAGGATAAGAATACGCGGTGGTCCCGACTTCTTACGCGGGAAATCAAGCAGGTGCTGCAACGCTGGCAGCAGATACGCCGCTGTTTTACCGGTACCTGTCGGGGCTGAACCGAGAATATCACGGCCATCAAGCGCAGGCGGAATAGCGGCGGCCTGAATGGCTGTCGGGCGTGTGAAACCTTTTTCCTGGAGGGCTTCCAGAAGGTTTTCGTCGAGTTCAAGTTCGGAAAAAGTCGTTACAGTCATGATCTACCTCTGAGTGGACCGACGATTATAGACGTTACGGGCGTAATGTTCATCTGTTTGTAAGGCTATCTGTTCTCCGGTATTGTGCATAGCTTCAGTCTCAGGAGTTTTTGTTCGCAAGGTTATTCAGGATGTCTCAGTCGAAGTTTGCGCTGCCGCGCAATGGTTTTACGTTTAAACAGTTCTTTGTTGCTCACGACCGTTGTGCGATGAAAGTGGGCACCGACGGCATTCTGCTAGGCGCGTGGGCGCCGATCGCCCAGGTAAAACACGTGCTGGATATCGGGACCGGTAGCGGTTTACTGGCTTTAATGCTGGCTCAGCGAACCGACGATCGGGTCATGCTGGATGCGGTAGAACTCGATGAAGAGGCGACGGCGCAGGCGCGCGAAAACGTGGCGACCTCCCCGTGGGGGGCGCGTATCCAGGTGCATCAGGGGGATATTCAACAGTGGCAGCCCGCGCAAACCCGACGCTATGAACTGATTGTCAGCAACCCGCCTTTTTTCGCCGAAGGTGTGCCCTGTGCAACATCGCAGCGCGAACAGGCGCGATATACGACGACGCTCGATCACGTCACGCTCTTAACCTGCGCCGCAGAGTCGATTACCGAAGAGGGCTTTTTCTGCGTGGTGTTACCGGTGGATATTGGCAATGCGTTTGTTCAACGCGCCCAAACCATGGGCTGGCATCTGCGTTTGCGCACCGATGTCGCGGAGACGGAAATGCGCCCGCCGCACCGCGTACTGCTGGCTTTCTCGCCGACCGCGGGGGAGTGTTTCAGCGATCGGCTGATTGTCCGTGGGCCTGAACAGCAATACTCCGAAGGGTTTACTGCCCTGACCCAGGACTTTTACCTCTTTATGTGAGCCAGAGGCGACAGAATTGACGGGCCGCTATCCGCAAGTTGTTCCGGGTAATCCAGGGTATAGTGCAGCCCGCGACTCTCTTTACGTTGCATTGCGCAGCGAACGATCAGTTCGGCCACCTGCACCAGATTGCGTAACTCCAGCAAATTATTCGACACGCGGAAGCGGGCATAATATTCGTCGAGTTCCTGCTGTAACATGGTGATTCGTCGTAGCGCACGCTCCAGCCGACGGGTGGTGCGGACAATCCCCACGTAGTCCCACATCAACAGTCTCAGCTCGTGCCAGTTATGTTGAATCACCACCAGTTCATCGGGGATCTCAACCTGACTTTCATCCCAGGAAGGGAGGGCGTTAACCGCTTGAGCCAGCGGCATGCGCTGGAGAATATCCTCGGCCGCGGACCAGCCGTAAACCAGGCATTCGAGCAGCGAATTTGACGCCATGCGGTTAGCCCCGTGCAGTCCGGTGTAGCTCACTTCACCAATCGCATACAGCCCGTCAACATCGGTACGTCCGTTGTCATCAACCATCACGCCGCCGCAGGTATAGTGGGCGGCGGGGACAATCGGTACGGGCTCTTTGGTCAGATCGATACCCAGGCCGAGCAGCTTTTCGTAGATCATCGGGAAATGCTGACGAATAAAAGCTTCAGGCTTATGGCTGATGTCGAGATACATACAATCGACGCCGAGGCGTTTCATCTCATGGTCAATCGCGCGGGCGACGATATCGCGTGGGGCCAGCTCGCCGCGTTCGTCAAAATCGGGCATGAACCGGGTACCGTCCGGACGTTTCAGGTATGCGCCTTCGCCGCGTAATGCTTCGGTTAACAGGAAATTGCGCGCCTGCGGATGGTACAACGCGGTGGGGTGAAACTGGTTGAATTCGAGGTTGGCCACGCGACAGCCGGCGCGCCAGGCCATAGCAATACCATCGCCGGAGGAGACATCCGGGTTGGTGGTGTACTGATAGACTTTCGCCGCCCCGCCGGTGGCCAGCACCACGGATTTCGCGCTGCAGGTCTCGACCTTTTCTTTATTCCGGTTCCAGATCCAGGCGCCAACCACCCGACGTGTCCCCGGCAGGCCGATTTTATCGGAAATGATCAAATCGACGGCGTTACTTCGCTCCAGAATACGAATATTCGGATGCGCGAGCGCCTTGCCAACCAGCGTCGTTTCGACCGCTTTACCGGTGGCATCGGCAGCGTGGAGGATACGGCGATGGCTATGGCCACCTTCACGGGTCAGGTGATAGCTCTGTTCGCCGTTGGCCTGGGTCTGAGTATCAAACAGCACGCCCTGGTCGATAAGCCATTGCACGCAAGGCCTGGCGTTGCTGGCGACGAAAGAGACTGCATGGCGATCGCACAGGCCGGCTCCGGCGATGAGCGTATCTTCAACGTGAGATTCCACGCTGTCGGTTTCATCAAAAACGGCGGCAATGCCGCCTTGCGCGTAGAGCGTTGAACCTTCGCTGACAGGGCCTTTGCTCAGTACGGCGACGGAGCTGTGCTCCGCCAGACGTAGCGCAAGGGATAAACCGGCAGCGCCGCTGCCGATAATCAGCACATCACAGGAGAAGTCAGGAGTCGTATTCATTGTCTTTGTTTAATTTACTAAACACATTTTTGCCACAATAGCACCAGGTCGTGATGAATCGTACATTTTTTTTACTGAACGTTGTGGAAACTAAACATAAGCGGGCGGGGCGGGGCTGTGTAAACGAAAGAAAATATTTGCGAAGCAGATCGTTAGCTTCAGATTTTATAGTGAAATAAAAGCGATGTTACGTTACCCTTCTGGCGGACCTTACGCTTTTTCTTCATCATCTTACCTGGCGTTGAGTTGCGGGACATATAATGAGAGATAACAAATCGTCCGCCGTTGCCAGACAAAAATCAAAGGCGTAACGGAACTTTATTGTTTTCAGACACTCCAATCGTCTGCTTGCTCATATTGCAGTGATTGGGTAGTGCTTTGAAGACGCATGGGAATTGGGTTTGGGGAGACATTACCTCGGATGAGCGAGCAGTTAACGGATCAGGTCCTCGTCGAACGGGTCCAGAAAGGAGATCAGAAAGCGTTTAACTTGCTGGTGGTGCGCTATCAGCATAAGGTCGCGAGCCTGGTCTCCCGCTATGTGCCACCGGGCGATATCCCTGACGTTGTTCAGGAGTCGTTCGTAAAAGCATGGCGCGCGCTGGAGTCCTTCCGGGGGGATAGTGCTTTTTATACCTGGTTATATCGCATCGCCGTAAATACGGCGAAGAATTATCTGGTAGCTCAGGGACGCCGCCCACCGTCCAGCGATGTTGACGCCAATGAGGCAGAAAACTTCGAAAGTGGTGGGGCGCTGAAAGAAATTTCGAACCCTGAGAACTTAATGTTGTCAGAAGAACTGAGACAAATAGTTTTTCGTACCATTGAATCACTCCCGGAAGATTTACGCATGGCAATTACGTTGCGGGAGCTGGATGGCCTGAGCTATGAAGAGATAGCCGCTATCATGGATTGCCCGGTAGGAACGGTACGTTCGCGCATTTTCCGGGCACGAGAAGCTATTGATAATAAAGTTCAACCGCTTATCAGGCGTTGACGATAGCGGAATACTGAAAAGGGTATCAGGCATGCAGAAAGAAAAACTTTCGGCCTTAATGGATGGTGAAACGCTGGATAACGAGCTGCTCAATGAGCTGAGCCGTTCTTCTGAAATGCAAAAGACCTGGGAGAGCTACCATCTCATCCGCGATTCGCTGCGAGGCGATACCGCTGAGATGCTCCATTTTGATATCTCAGCCCGCGTTATGGCCGCCATTGAGAACGAGCCCGTTCGTCAGGCGGTGCCGCTTATTCCTGAATCTCAGCCAGCACCACATCAGTGGCGTCAGATGCCTTTCTGGCAGAAAGTCCGCCCGTGGGCCAGTTCTCTGACTCAGATGGGGGTTGCGGCATGCGTTTCGCTTGCTGTTATCGTCGGCGTCCAGCAGTATAATGGGCATAGCGAATCTGCTCAGCAGCCCGAAGCGCCTGTTTTCAACACCATGCCGATGATGGGTAAAGCCAGCCCGGTAAGCCTCGGCGTTCCGGCTGATGCTTCCGCAGGGAGCGGCCAGCAGGCTCAGGTGCAAGAACAGCGCCGCCGTATTAATGCTATGCTGCAGGACTATGAATTGCAGCGTCGCCTGCACGCAGAACAGCTTCAGTTTGGTCAGGCCCAGACTCAGCAAGCCGCTGTTCAGGTGCCAGGCTATCAAACTTTAGGAACGCAATCGCAGTAATGAAGCAACTTTGGTGTGCCATGTCGCTCATGGCAGGCAGCCTGTTCTTCTCTGTCAACGCCTCGGCTGATACATCGTCCGGGGCGTTGTTGCAGCAAATGAACCTGGCCAGCCAGTCCCTTAACTATGAGCTGTCTTTCGTCAGCATCAACAAACAGGGCGTTGAGTCGCTGCGTTATCGTCACGCGCGGCTGAACAATCAACCTCTTGCCCAGCTTTTACAACTCGATGGCCCACGCCGGGAAGTTGTACTGCGCGGCAATGAAATCAGCTATTTTGAGCCGGGGCTCGATCCGTTCACGCTGAACGGCGACTATATCGTCGATTCGTTACCCTCGCTGGCCTACACCGATTTTAAGCGACTGGCTGCCTACTACGACTTTATCTCCGTTGGGCGAACCCGTATTGCCGACAGGCTTTGCGAAGTGATTCGCGTCGTCGCGCGGGACGGTACGCGCTATAGCTATATCGTCTGGCTGGATGCGGAAACCAAACTGCCCATGCGCGTCGATTTGCTTGACCGCGACGGGGAAACGCTGGAGCAGTTCCGGGTCGTATCCTTTAACGTTGGCGACAAGGTCAGCAGCAGCATGGAAACCTTAGCGAAAGCAAGCCTGCCGCCTCAGCTGTCGGTGCCGGAAGGGGGCGATAAAGCCAACTTTAACTGGGCGCCGACCTGGCTACCGCAGGGCGTTTCCGAAGTCTCCAGCAGCCAGCGCCGTCTGCCGACCTTTGATGGTCCGGTTGAGTCCCGCCTTTACTCTGATGGGCTGTTTAGCTTCTCGATTAACGTGAATCGCGCATCGGCAAACAGCAGCGATCAGCTGTTGCGTACCGGGCGTCGTACCGTGAGCACGACGGTACGTGATAACGCCGAGATAACCGTGGTTGGCGAGCTGCCGCCGCAGACGGCTAAACGCATCTCCGACAGCATCAAATTCAGGGCTGTGCAATGATTAAAGAGTGGGCCACGGTCGTCTCCTGGCATAATGGAATGGCGCAAGTACACTGTGATGTTAAAGCCTCGTGCAGCAGCTGCGCCTCGCGCGCCGGCTGCGGTAGCCGGGTGCTGAACAAGCTGGGGCCGCAAACCAGCCACACGATCAGCGTTCCCAGCGAACAGCCGCTGTCCGCCGGGCAAAAAGTCGAGCTGGGGATTGCCGAAAGCAGCCTGCTGGGCTCGGCGGTTTTAGTCTATATGGCGCCGCTGGTTGGGCTGTTTGCAATGGCGTCTGTTTTTCAGGTCTTGTTTGCAAATGATTTCGCTTCGCTGTGTGGTGCGCTACTCGGCGGCGTCGGTGGATTTCTGGTGGCGCGCGGGCTTTCGCCCGGATTAGCCGCTCGCCAGTCGTGGCAGCCCGTTATTATTAGCGTTGGCCTGCCGCCAGATTTGGTGCGTGTAGAGACTCCCTCTTCAGAACCAGGCCAGTGAATCCACTGGCCTTTATTTTTGATTTATTACCCCCGCCAGAACACATCATTTGCTACGGTTATGCTGCTGGTAAGAGCATTTCCTGGTTTCGCGGATGTAGTGTAGAATGCGGCGTTTTCGGATTAAAAAACGTCAGGCACAGAACAGCGGCCTCATGATACGCGTAAGGCATAATTAACTCTAAAATATGAAGAATATACGTAACTTTTCAATCATCGCTCATATCGACCACGGTAAATCGACGTTGTCTGACCGTATCATCCAGATTTGCGGTGGCCTTTCCGATCGTGAAATGGAAGCCCAGGTACTGGACTCCATGGATCTTGAACGTGAGCGTGGCATCACCATTAAGGCGCAAAGCGTCACCCTGGATTACAAGGCGACCAACGGCGAAACCTACCAGCTGAACTTCATCGATACCCCGGGGCACGTCGACTTCTCTTATGAGGTGTCACGTTCGCTCGCCGCATGTGAAGGTGCGCTGCTGGTGGTCGATGCGGGTCAGGGAGTGGAAGCTCAGACGCTGGCCAACTGCTATACCGCCATGGAAATGGATCTGGAAGTGGTGCCGGTTCTCAACAAAATCGACCTGCCTGCTGCCGATCCGGAGCGCGTAGCCGATGAAATCGAAGACATCGTCGGTATCGATGCGGCCGATGCGGTGCGCTGCTCGGCGAAAACCGGCGTCGGCGTTCCCGATGTTCTGGAACGTCTGGTGCGTGATATCCCACCGCCGGAAGGCGATGCGGATGCCCCGCTGCAGGCGCTGATCATCGACTCCTGGTTTGATAACTATCTTGGCGTTGTGTCGCTGGTGCGTATCAAGAACGGCACGATGCGCAAAGGCGACAAAATCAAAGTCATGAGCACCGGTCAGGTCTATAACGCCGATCGCCTGGGTATCTTCACGCCAAAACAGGTTGACCGTACCGAGCTGAAATGCGGCGAGGTAGGCTGGCTGGTGTGTGCCATTAAAGATATCCTCGGCGCGCCGGTTGGCGATACCCTGACGACGTCACGTAACCCGGCGGACAAGGCTCTGCCAGGCTTTAAGAAAGTGAAACCGCAGGTGTACGCCGGTCTGTTCCCGGTGAGCTCCGATGATTATGAAGCCTTCCGTGATGCGCTTGGCAAACTGAGCCTGAACGATGCCTCTCTGTTCTATGAGCCGGAAAGTTCAACGGCGCTGGGCTTCGGCTTCCGCTGTGGCTTCCTCGGCCTGCTGCACATGGAGATCATCCAGGAGCGTCTGGAACGCGAATACGACCTGGATCTGATTACCACCGCGCCGACGGTTGTCTACGAAGTGGAAACCACGTCGAAAGAGGTCATCTATGTCGATAGCCCGTCCAAGCTGCCGCCGCTGAATAACATTCAGGAGCTGCGTGAGCCGATCGCGGAATGTCATATGCTGCTGCCGCAAGAGTTCCTCGGCAACGTCATCACGCTGTGTATTGAGAAGCGTGGCGTGCAGACCAACATGGTTTATCACGGTAAACAAGTTGCGCTGACCTATGAAATTCCGATGGCGGAAGTGGTTCTCGATTTCTTTGACCGTCTGAAGTCCACCTCCCGTGGCTACGCGTCGCTGGATTACAACTTCAAACGCTTCCAGGCATCCAACATGGTGCGCGTGGACGTGCTGATCAACGGCGAGCGTGTTGATGCGCTGGCGCTGATCACCCACAACGATAACGCGCCGTACCGCGGTCGTGAGCTGGTGGAGAAGATGAAAGAGCTGATCCCACGCCAGCAGTTCGATATCGCGATTCAGGCGGCTATCGGCAACCACATTATTGCCCGTTCGACCGTCAAACAGCTGCGTAAAAACGTACTGGCGAAATGCTACGGCGGCGACGTCAGCCGTAAGAAAAAGCTGCTGCAGAAGCAGAAAGACGGTAAGAAACGTATGAAGCAAGTGGGTAACGTTGAGCTGCCGCAGGAAGCGTTCCTCGCCATTCTGCACGTCGGTAAAGACGGAAAATAACCATTAAGGAGTTGGCATGGCGAACATGTTTGCCCTGATCCTGGTGATTGCAACCGTGATCACGGGGCTTTTGTGGTGCCTGGATAAATTCATCTTTGCACCAAAACGTCGTGAACGTCAGGCCGCTGCTCAGGCAGCGACCGGTGATAGCCTCGACAAGCAAACGTTGAAGAAAGTCGGCCCGAAACCGGGCTGGCTGGAAACGGGAGCCTCGGTATTTCCGGTGCTGGCGATCGTCCTGGTGGTGCGCTCATTTATTTATGAGCCGTTTCAAATCCCGTCAGGTTCGATGATGCCAACGCTGCTGATCGGCGATTTTATTCTGGTCGAGAAGTTTGCCTACGGCATCAAAGATCCGATCTACCAGAAAACGCTGATCGAAACCGGTCATCCGAAACGTGGCGATATCGTGGTGTTCAAATACCCGGAAGATCCGCGTCTGGACTACATTAAGCGGGCTGTTGGCTTACCGGGCGATAAGATCACCTACGATCCGGTGGCAAAACAGGTCACTATCCAGCCGGGCTGCAGCTCCGGTCAGGCATGTGGTAATGCACTGCCGGTGACTTACTCCAACGTTGAGCCCAGCGATTTCGTCCAGACGTTCTCGCGTCAGAACGGTGGGGAAGCGACCAGCGGTTTCTGGCAGTTGCCGAAAGGCGAAAGCAAGGCTGACGGTATTCGTCTGACCGAGCGCAAAGAGACGCTGGGTGAGGTGACTCACCGCATTCTGACCGTGCCGATTGCTCAGGATCAGGTTGGAATGTACTACCGCCAGTCCGGCCTGCCGTTGGCCACCTGGATTGTGCCGCCGGGTCATTACTTCATGATGGGTGACAACCGCGATAACAGCGCTGACAGCCGTTACTGGGGCTTTGTGCCAGAGGCCAATCTGGTGGGTAAAGCCACGGCGATCTGGATGAGCTTCGAAAAACAGGAAGGTGAATGGCCGACCGGCGTGCGTTTATCGCGTATCGGTAGCATTCATTAATTTCCCTGCCTTATTCACGCTGCCGCTGCAATATTGGCAGCGTGAATTATTTAATATTTAAATCTATTCAAACTAACGACATCCCTTGTCGTTGCGTATAGAATATCCCCCCGAAGTTTTGGTTGTCTCTCGTAAGAGTGACACTGCACACGAAACCGCGTTGGTTGATTTTACTCTGAATAATTTGGGTTGCAGAAAGGCGGCAGGCAAGCGCACAGGCAATCTGAATGGGGACAGGGCTGCCCAGGTCGGTTTCGTGTGCTGCATTTTTGACGCATTCATTTATTGGTAACGCATGAACCCCATCGTAATTAATCGGCTTCAACGGAAGCTGGGCTACACTTTTCATCATCAGGAGCTGTTGCAACAGGCATTAACTCACCGCAGTGCCAGCAGCAAACACAATGAGCGCCTGGAATTTTTAGGTGACTCAATTTTGAGTTTTGTGATCGCGAATGCGCTCTATCATCGTTTCCCTCGGGTGGACGAAGGCGATATGAGCCGCATGCGCGCAACGCTGGTACGAGGCAACACGCTGGCGGAGATCGCCCGCGAGTTTGAACTGGGTGAGTGTCTGCGCCTTGGCCCGGGTGAGTTGAAAAGCGGCGGCTTCCGTCGCGAGTCTATTCTGGCAGATACCGTTGAAGCGTTGATTGGCGGGGTATTCCTCGACAGCGATATCCAGAACGTTGAGCGCCTGATTCTCACCTGGTACCAAACTCGTCTGGACGAAATCAGTCCTGGCGATAAGCAAAAAGATCCAAAGACCCGTTTGCAGGAGTACCTGCAAGGTCGCCACCTGCCGCTGCCTTCCTATCTGGTAGTGCAGGTGCGCGGTGAAGCACACGATCAGGAATTTACTATCCACTGCCAGGTCAGTGGCCTGAGTGAACCGGTGGTAGGCACAGGTTCCAGCCGTCGCAAGGCGGAGCAGGCTGCCGCCGAACAGGCGCTGAAAAAGCTGGAGCTGGAATGAGCATCGATAAAAGTTATTGTGGGTTTGTCGCCATCGTTGGCCGCCCGAACGTGGGTAAATCCACGCTGTTGAACAAACTGCTTGGGCAGAAGATTTCGATCACTTCCCGTAAAGCGCAGACCACCCGTCACCGCATTGTCGGCATCCATACCGAAGGACCGTATCAGGCAATTTATGTTGATACCCCGGGCCTGCATATGGAAGAGAAACGGGCGATCAACCGCCTGATGAACAAAGCGGCGAGCAGTTCCATTGGCGACGTTGAACTGGTGATTTTCGTTGTCGAAGGCACGCGCTGGACGGCCGATGACGAAATGGTGCTGGGCAAATTACGTGATGCCAGAGCGCCGGTGATTCTGGCGGTCAATAAAGTAGATAACGTGCAGGAGAAGGCCGATCTGCTGCCGCACCTGCAGTTCCTGGCGAGCCAGATGAACTTCCTCGATATCGTGCCAATTTCTGCGGAAACAGGGATGAATGTCGATACCATCGCCGGGATCGTACGCAAACATCTGCCGGAAGCGATTCATCACTTCCCGGAAGATTATATTACCGACCGCTCACAGCGTTTTATGGCCTCTGAAATCATCCGTGAAAAGCTGATGCGTTTTCTTGGTGCCGAGCTGCCGTATTCGGTGACGGTTGAGATCGAGCGTTTCCAGACCAACGAACGCGGCGGTTATGATATTAACGGCCTGATTCTGGTTGAGCGTGAAGGTCAGAAGAAGATGGTCATTGGCAACAAAGGCGCCAAAATCAAAACCATCGGTATTGAAGCGCGTAAAGACATGCAGGATATGTTCGAAGCGCCGGTTCACCTCGAACTGTGGGTGAAGGTCAAATCCGGCTGGGCCGACGACGAGCGCGCGCTGCGCAGCCTCGGCTACGTTGACGATCTCTGAGTTTGATACACCATGGCTTTCGTGGTGCAGGCAGGCGGCAAGACCGTGAGTCCCCGGGAGCTTACTTTAGTCAGTGATTCGGCTGAAAGGGTGCGGCCAACGCACCTGCAACCTGAAAGACGACGAGTATGATGGAAGGCTGGCAGCGCGCTTTCGTTCTGCATAGTCGTCCCTGGAGCGAAACCAGCCTGATGCTGGACGTCTTCACGGAAGAGTCGGGTCGCGTGCGCCTGGTAGCAAAAGGCGCACGTTCCAGACGCTCCAACCTCAAAGGCGCCCTCCAGCCTTTTACCCCCTTACTCCTGCGCTTTGGCGGGCGTGGCGAAGTGAAAACGCTTCGCAGCGCCGAAGCCGTTTCATTGGCGCTTCCGCTCAGCGGCATCACGCTTTACAGCGGTCTGTATGTCAATGAGCTGCTTTCCCGCGTGCTCGAACATGAAACGCGCTTCTCCGAACTCTTTTTCGATTATCTGCACTGTCTGCAGGCGTTGGCTGGCGCAAGCGGTACACCAGAGCCGGCGTTGCGCCGCTTTGAACTGGCGCTGCTGGGACACCTGGGCTATGGCGTTGACTTTCTCCACTGTGCCGGCAGCGGCGAAGCGGTGGATGACACCATGACCTATCGCTACCGTGAAGAAAAAGGTTTTATTGCCAGCGTGGTTATTGATAACAACACCTTTACCGGGCACCATTTGAAGGCGCTGGCTAACCGTGAGTTCCCGGATAGCGACGCGCTACGTGCCGCAAAGCGCTTTACCCGTATCGCCCTGAAACCGTATCTTGGCGGTAAACCGCTAAAGAGCCGGGAGCTGTTTCGCCAGTTTATGCCCGCCCGCGCGGCGCGAGCAGCAGATAAAACGAATAACGATCAATGAGGATTGTCATGGCTGAATTACTGTTAGGGGTCAATATTGACCATATTGCGACACTGCGTAACGCTCGCGGCACGGCCTATCCGGATCCGGTGCAGGCGGCCTTTATCGCCGAGCAGGCTGGCGCCGACGGCATTACCGTGCACCTGCGCGAAGACCGCCGTCACATTACCGACCGCGATGTGCGTATCCTGCGCCAGACGCTGGATACCCGAATGAACCTGGAGATGGCGGTCACCGAAGAGATGCTGACCATCGCCTGTGAGACCAAACCGCACTTCTGCTGTCTGGTTCCGGAAAAACGTCAGGAAGTGACGACGGAAGGCGGTCTGGATGTGGCGGGTCAGCGCGACAAAATGCGCGATGCCTGCACGCGCCTTGCCGATGCCGGTATTCTGGTCTCGCTGTTCATCGATGCCGATGTTGAGCAAATTAAGGCTGCGGCGGACGTCGGCGCGCCGTATATCGAAATCCATACCGGTTGCTATGCGGATGCCGAAACCGACGCCCGGCAGGCCGCAGAGCTTGAGCGTATCGCCACGGCGGCCGCCTATGCCGCGAGCCTGGGCCTCAAGGTTAATGCCGGTCACGGCCTGACCTACCATAACGTGCAGGCGATCGCCCGTATTCCGGAGATGCATGAGCTGAACATTGGTCATGCGATCATCGGTCGTGCGGTGATGAGCGGCCTGAAAGAAGCGGTTGCCGAGATGAAACGCCTGATGCAGGAAGCTCGCGCGTAATGGCTATTCTGGGGCTGGGTACCGATATTGTTGAAATTGCCCGTATTGAAGCGGTGATCGCCCGCAGCGGCGATCGTCTCGCCCGGCGCGTGCTCAGCGACAACGAGTGGGCGATATGGGCACAGCACCAGCAGCCGGTTCGTTTTCTGGCAAAGCGTTTTGCGGTGAAAGAGGCGGCGGCGAAAGCCCTGGGGACCGGTATCCGTAACGGTCTGGCTTTTAATCAGTTTGAGGTTTACAACGACGAACTGGGCAAGCCTAAGCTACGGCTGTGGGGCGAAGCGAAGAATCTGGCGGAGCGTCTGGGCGTCAGAAGCATTCACGTGACGCTGGCCGATGAGCGCCATTACGCTTGTGCAACGGTTATCGTGGAGAGTTAGCGCCCGCTGTCCGCGGTATCAGATTTTGTCCGCGTGATGCATTAGCACGAACTTGTCCCACAGCTGCTCTTCATTTTCAACGTGTGCCGGGTCTTTCAGAATCGTATTCGGGATCGGGCACACTTTCTGGCAGGTGGGCGTTTCATAGTGGCCCACGCATTCCGTGCAGCGGTCGCTGTTAATTTCATAAATGCTGTCACCCATCGAAATGGCCTCGTTAGGGCATTCCGGTTCGCACATATCGCAGTTGATGCATTTTTTGGTGATTAACAGCGCCATCGGGAAATTCTCAGAAACAACACAAACAGGGCGGGCATTATACGCCCATTTTCTGTTCACACCAGTTTTTTCACCAGCGCTTCGCTGTGCCGGATACGGTCCGGCGCATGTTCAAGATCCTGTTGAACCAGCGCCATAAACAGCAGATCGGTGAGCATCATCTGCGCGCTGGTGGAGGAGATCGCCGCGCTGCGGGTCGCCTGCTCTTCGGCGATAGTATACAGGCACTGCGTGGCCTGCTGTTGCAGGGCGTTGGGGGTGAAGCCAGTGATCGCCAGGATCCGACAGCCCACGCGCAGCGCTTCTCCGGCGGCCATATTGATTTCACGACGTTCGCCAGAGTAGGAGATAGCTAACAGCAGGTCGTCTGACGACATGGCCTGTACGGTGGCGAGCAGGGCATGCATATCCTGTTCGGAAACCGCATTAATGCCGATCTTCATTAGCTTCCAGCTAAAATTGCGCGCCACCAGGCCGGATGCGCCAATACCGGTAATAATCACCCGGCGCGCATTCCGCAGCAGCGCCACGGCTTCCAGCAGCTTCTCTTCGCTGTTCACATCCAGCGAGGCGTGCATGGCGGCCACGTTATCCTTAATCAGTTTCTCGCCGACCAGACGCAGCGGATCGTCGCCGCGGATCTGATTATGGACCGGCACCGACTGAGGATCGGGTGCACTGGCCAGCGCTTCGCTGAGCGCCAGCTTTAGCGCCGGGAAACCCTTAAACCCCATCTTCTGCGCGAATTTCACGACGCTGGACTGGCTGACGCCTGCCTCACCTGCCAGCTGTTGCGAACTGAGGTGGCGGGTCTGGTCCGGCTGAGCCAGAATAAAGTCTGCCAGCTTCTTATCGCTTGCTGCCAGCGACGGGTAGCGCTGGCGGATGCGGATTAAACAGTTCATCGGTTTTCCTCAGGACAACTTTCGCCCTCTGCTGAAAGAATTTTGTATTCGATTATAAGAGGATTGCGGCGAATTAAAAATTCTACCGCTGAGATTTATTCACGGCGGAGGAACTGCCTCAACGCAGGCTTAACGTCAGCGGATGTTTTCTCTGTTTATGGCACAAGACTGTTAAGCTAGCGGTATCAGAGACAAAATTCGATAAAAAGAGGTCAGGTTTGAAGAGCAGCACGCAGCGAGTGGTTTTTTTTGATCTCGATGGAACGTTGCATCAACAGGATATGTTCGGCAGCTTCTTACGGTACGTCTTGCGTCACCAGCCCCTGAACCTGCTGCTGGTTGTACCGCTGTTGCCGGTGATCCTGGCAGGACTGGCGGTAAATGGCCGGGCGGCGCGCTGGCCGATGAGCCTGCTGCTGTGGGCATCGACGTTCGGACGCAGTGAGCGCGCGCTAAAGCGGCTTGAGGCCGACTTTGTCCGCTGGTTTCGCCAGCGCGTGACGGCTTTTCCGGTGGTGCAGGCCCGGCTGTCGGACTACCTGACCCGGCACGATGCTGACGTCTGGCTGATTACCGGATCGCCGCAATCGCTGGTGGAACAGGTCTACGGGGATACTGCCTGGCTGCCCAGGGTGAACATCATCGCCAGTCGGATGGAACGTCGCTGCGGAGGCTGGGGACTGTCGCTACGCTGTCTGGGCCATGAAAAGGTGGTGCAACTGGAGCAGAAGATCGGTGCGCCGCTGCAGCTGTACAGCGGCTATAGCGATAGCGAACAGGATAATCCGCTGCTTCATTTTTGCCAGCATCGCTGGCGGGTCACCCCGCAGGGCGATCTCCACCAGTTAGAATAGTGTGCAATGTCTGTCGGCCATGTATAATGCGGCCCGCTTTTTCCGCAGGAGTGCCCGTTTTGTCTGACCATGAACTGAACGATGAATACTGGATGCGTCACGCCCTGACGCTGGCTAAACGCGCCTGGGAAGAGGGCGAAGTGCCGGTCGGCGCCGTGCTGGTGTACAACAATCAGGTTATCGGCGAAGGGTGGAACCGGCCTATCGGGCGTCACGATCCTACGGCGCATGCCGAAATTATGGCGCTGCGTCAGGGGGGACTGGTCCTGCAAAACTATCGCCTGATTGACGCGACGCTGTATGTCACGCTTGAACCCTGTGTGATGTGCGCGGGTGCGATGGTGCATAGCCGGATTTCACGGCTGGTATTTGGTGCCCGGGATGCAAAAACCGGCGCGGCCGGCTCGCTAATTGATGTTCTGCACCATCCGGGTATGAATCATCGGGTGGAGATCAGCGAGGGGATTCTGGCAGAGTCGTGCTCAGGTATGCTCAGCGACTTTTTCCGCTGGCGGCGGGAAGAGAAAAAAGCCTTAAAAAAGGCGCGTCGGGTCGAAGACGCTTAGTGTCCCAATCCGGGAATCTTCAGCCTGGCGTTGTCGACTAACGATTCCGCGCGAAACTGGAAAAAGGGGAGCGCCCGCTGTTCTTTATCCAGTTCATCCGGCATCACCGCCGGATAGTCCCCGGCCAGCGCCAGCCGCTGTTCATCCTTTCTCTCTTTCTCCGACAGGTAGCCCACCAGGCTGATGTGGTATTTGCGGATGTTCTCGACGTAGGCGTATGCCTCGTGACCGCGCGCGTAGCCATATTTCAGCCGGCTGTAATAAGGTTTCTGACTGAGCAGCGGCAGGCGCTGCTTGACGTCCGCCCAGCTGTCGGGATTGCCTTTCTGTTTTTTGGTCAGTGAGATAGCGTCCAGAATATGGGCGTATCCCATATTGTAAGCCGCCAGCGCAAACCAGATTCGTTCATCTTTGGGGACCGAGTCCGGGATTTTATTCATCATATCCTGCAAGTAGCGCATACCGCCGCTGAGGCTCTGCTCCGCATCGGTACGATCGGTTAATCCCAGGCTCTGCGCGGTATTGCGGGTCAGCATCATCATGCCGCGCACCCCGGTGGGCGAAGTAGCCTGCGGATCCCAGTGCGACTCCTGCCATGAAATGGCCGCCAGCAGGCGCCAGTCGATCTGGCGCGCGTATTTCTCAAACATCGGCTGTAGGTCCGGCAGAATATTATCGACGGCGCGCAGGAACGTCCGGGTGTCGACATAATCGAAATCGTTGCCGTGTCCAAGGTATTTTTCTTCCAGCCGCGCCAGGGTGCCGTCTTCATTCATATTGTTGAAGAAATCCAGCATCGCCGCCGAAAGCGAGTTGTCCTCGCTCCTGGCGCTAAACCAGGTCACCGGCTGTTCATCGCTGATATCCAGAGCGACCGCCAGTTCCGGATGCACGCGCTGGAACAGACTAATGGCCACCGAATCCGCAATGGTGTAAGCCACTTCGCCATCGATAACCGCCTGCATCAGCGCTGTCGTCCCGCGCTTTTCATCCACGCGCCAGCCGAGATCCGGGTATTTATTTCCTTTTAGTGTCTGCAGGTCGTTAATGGCGACGTGGCCCGGGGCAATCACCAGCTGTTCCGCCGTGAGGTTGGCGAGGCTGCGTGGGCGCGTGTTGCCCACCCGGTAGACCAGCTGTTGCGACACCGAATAGTAGCCCGGCCCGGCCTGATAGTTTTTGACCCGTTCTGAGTTGTAGACCAGTCCGGCAGCTAACATATCGGCATTACCGTTATCAAGGTCATCAAACAGCTGACTGATATTCTGGCGGACGGTCACTTTCAGCTTGACGCCGAGGTAATCGGCAAACTGTTCCGCCAGCTCGTAATCCAGTCCGTAGGTTTTGTTATTGATGGTCGCGAAGGTGAGCGGCGAATTGATGGTACTGATGCGCAGCTCGCCGCGCGCCATAATTCCGGCGACACGGTTCTCCGGCTTTCCTGACCACGGGATCGACGGCCACAGGGCGGCCGCCAGCAATAAGGTCACAATGCCGATGAGCAGATAATTAATCTTTAATTTTTTCAGAGAGTTAATCTTCTGCAGCTCTGTGTTCCTCAGCAGGCTATTAGCGAATAAAGTTAAAAGAGAGTCCTCGAATGAGCGGCATTTTGCTTAAGAATGCGTCAGTTGGCAACTTATTCGCGAGGAAGGTCACATTAATTGATAAACCAGGGGAATGATTTTATTTCCACGCAAACGGTTTCGTCGAGGCTCAGGATTCACTATAATGGCGCCCGTTTCCCCCCTGGCTCATATTGAAAGCTGCGAAGACGAGAGACTTATGATGGAAATTTTGCGTGGTTCACCTGCACTGTCGGCATTTCGTGTTAATAAACTGCTGGCACGTTTCCAGGCGGCCAACCTGCCGGTTAGCACAATATATGCAGAGTATGTTCATTTTGCCGAACTGAACGCGCCGTTAAGCGGTGATGAGCGTGAGAGGCTGGCACGACTGCTCAAGTATGGCCCAAACTTAAACAGCCATACCCCAACCGGTAAATTACTGCTCGTCACCCCCCGCCCTGGCACCATCTCCCCCTGGTCTTCTAAAGCTACCGATATTGCCCATAACTGCGGCCTGTCGCAGGTTGTGCGTCTTGAACGCGGCGTGGCGTACTATGTGGAAGCCACTACGCTGAGCGAAGAACAATGGGCCGCTGTCGCGAGTGAACTCCACGACCGGATGATGGAAAGCGTCTTTGACGCGCTGGAAGAGGGCGAAAAGCTGTTCGCTCAGCATCAACCGACGCCGGTGACCAGCGTCGATCTGTTGGGTCAGGGACGTCAGGCGCTGATTGACGCCAACCTCCGTCTGGGGCTGGCGCTGGCGGAAGACGAAATCGATTATCTGCAGGATGCGTTTACCAGGCTTGGCCGCAACCCGAACGACATCGAACTGTATATGTTTGCCCAGGCGAACTCCGAGCACTGCCGCCACAAGATTTTTAACGCCGACTGGGTCATCGACGGCGAACAGCAGCCGAAGTCGCTGTTTAAGATGATCAAAAATACCTTTGAGAAGACCCCGGACTACGTTCTCTCCGCCTATAAAGACAACGCCGCGGTCATGGAAGGTTCTCAGGTAGGGCGCTTCTTCGCCGATCGCGAAAAAGGCCGCTATGACTACCATCAGGAAGACGCCCATATCCTGATGAAAGTGGAAACGCACAACCACCCGACGGCCATCTCTCCGTGGCCGGGGGCGGCGACCGGATCCGGCGGTGAAATCCGCGATGAAGGGGCAACCGGTCGCGGAGCAAAACCGAAAGCCGGTCTGGTCGGTTTCTCAGTCTCTAACCTGCGGATTCCCGGCTTTGAACAGCCGTGGGAAGAAGATTTCGGCAAGCCGGATCGTATTGTGACCGCGCTGGATATCATGACCGACGGCCCGCTGGGCGGCGCCGCGTTTAACAACGAATTCGGTCGCCCGGCGTTGAACGGCTATTTCCGTACCTATGAAGAAAAAGTGACCAGCCACAACGGCGAAGAGCTGCGCGGGTACCACAAACCGATCATGCTGGCGGGCGGTATTGGTAACATTCGCGGCGAGCACGTGCAGAAAGGCGAAATTACCGTTGGGGCGAAACTGATTGTCCTTGGCGGCCCGGCGATGAATATCGGCCTGGGCGGCGGGGCAGCCTCTTCGATGGCATCCGGTCAGTCCGACGCGGATCTTGATTTTGCCTCGGTGCAGCGCGATAACCCGGAAATGGAACGCCGCTGCCAGGAAGTGATCGACCGCTGCTGGCAGCTGGGCGATGCAAACCCGATTCTGTTTATCCACGACGTCGGCGCGGGCGGTTTGTCTAATGCCATGCCGGAACTGGTCAGCGACGGCGGTCGCGGCGGTAAATTCCAGCTGCGCGATATCCTGAGCGATGAGCCGGGGATGAGCCCGCTGGAAATCTGGTGTAACGAATCCCAGGAACGCTATGTGCTGGCGGTCGCGCCGGAACAGCTGCCGCTGTTTGACGAGCTGTGCCGCCGTGAGCGCGCACCGTATGCGGTGATCGGTGAAGCCACCGAAGAACTGCATCTCAATATGAGCGATGCTCACTTCAACGACCAGCCGATCGACCTGCCGCTGGATGTGCTGCTGGGCAAAACGCCGAAAATGACCCGCGATGTGCAGACCCTGAAAGTGAAAGGCGACGCGCTGGATCGTCGGGATATCACTCTCGCCGATGCGGTGAATCGCGTGCTGCACCTGCCGGCGGTTGCAGAGAAAACGTTCCTTGTCACCATCGGCGACCGCACCGTAACCGGGATGGTGGCGCGCGATCAGATGGTCGGCCCCTGGCAGATTCCGGTAGCAAACTGCGCGGTAACCACCGCCAGCCTCGATAGCTACTACGGCGAAGCGATGGCGATTGGCGAACGTGCGCCGGTTGCGCTGCTGGACTTTGCCGCCTCTGCTCGCCTGGCCGTCGGTGAGGCGCTGACCAACGTCGCGGCAACGCAAATTGGCGCGTTAAATCGCGTGAAACTTTCCGCAAACTGGATGGCCGCAGCGGGTCATCCGGGTGAAGATGCCGGTCTGTATGAAGCGGTAAAAGCGGTTGGCGAAGAGCTGTGTCCGGCTCTGGGACTGACCATTCCGGTGGGTAAAGATTCGATGTCGATGAAAACCCGCTGGCAGGAAGGCAGCGAGCAGCGCGAGATGACTTCGCCGCTATCGCTGGTGATTTCCGCCTTTGCCCGCGTGGAAGATGTGCGCCATACCGTGACGCCGCAGCTCTCCACGGAAGATAACGCCCTGCTGCTGATTGATTTAGGCAAAGGCCGTAACGCGCTCGGCGCCACCGCGCTGGCGCAGGTTTACCGTCAGCTGGGCGATGTTCCGGCCGACGTACGCGATGTCGCGCAGCTGAAAGGCTTCTGGGATGCGATGCAGGCGCTGGTGGCCGATCGTAAGCTGCTGGCTTACCACGACCGCTCTGACGGCGGCCTGCTGGTAACCCTGGCTGAGATGGCCTTTACCGGCCACTGCGGCCTGACGGCAGATATTGCCGCGCTAGGTGACGATCGTCTGGCGGCGCTGTTTAACGAAGAGCTGGGGGCGGTTATCCAGGTCCGTGCCGCGGATCGCGAAGCGGTTGAAGCGCTGCTGGCTTCTCATGGCCTGGCAGACTGCGTCCACTACCTGGGCCAGGCGACGGAAGGTGACCGCTTTGTCATCACCGCTGAAGGGCATCCGGTGTTCAGCGAAAGCCGCACCACGCTGCGTATCTGGTGGGCAGAAACCACCTGGCAGATGCAGCGCCTGCGCGACAACCCGGAGTGCGCCGATAGCGAGCACGAAGCGAAACGTCGCGAGGACGATCCGGGCCTTAACGTGAAGCTCACCTTCGATATCAACGAAGACATTGCCGCACCGTACATCGCCACCGGCGCACGTCCGAAGGTAGCGGTACTGCGTGAGCAAGGCGTTAACTCCCACGTGGAGATGGCGGCAGCCTTCCACCGCGCGGGCTTTGATGCGATCGACGTGCACATGAGCGACCTGCTGGCGGGCCGTACCGGGCTGGCTGATTTCCAGGCGCTGGTTGCCTGCGGCGGCTTCTCCTATGGCGACGTGCTGGGGGCGGGCGAAGGCTGGGCGAAATCCATTCTGTTTAACGAGCGGGTGCGCGATGAGTTTGCCACCTTCTTCCACCGTCCGCAGACTCTGGCGCTGGGCGTGTGTAACGGTTGTCAGATGATGTCCAACCTGCGTGAGCTGATCCCGGGAAGCGACCTGTGGCCGCGCTTTGTGCGTAACTATTCCGACCGTTTTGAAGCGCGCTTCAGCCTGGTCGAAGTCACGCAAAGCCCGTCTCTGCTGCTGCAGGGCATGGCCGGTTCGATGATGCCGATTGCCGTTTCTCACGGTGAAGGGCAGGTGGAAGTGCGTGACAGCGCGCATCTGGCCCAGCTGGAGAGCAAAGGTCTGGTGGCGCTGCGCTTTGTCGATAACTTCGGTAAGGTGACGGAGAGCTATCCGGCTAACCCGAACGGCTCACCGAACGGGATCACCGCCGTGACCAGCGAAAGCGGTCGTGCGACGATCATGATGCCGCATCCTGAGCGCGTATTCCGCACGGTGGCTAACTCCTGGCACCCGGAAAACTGGGGCGAGGATAGTCCGTGGATGCGCATCTTCCGCAACGCACGTAAACAGCTGGGCTAATATCCGGCGAGCTGTACAGGATCCGCCGTGTTCGCAAAGCCTTCCCGGCTGAAGCGTAATGTATCAGGCCCCCGACGTTGAGCGGGGGCTTTTCGTTTGTGACGGCGGTCGCCTGCCGGTGTCGGGAATTGCCGACAAACGCCGGTGAGGGGTGTCGCCAATTAGAGACATTTAACTTATTGATTTATATAGAGGTGTAAAAACGCCTCACGATGTGTTGCTAAACGGCGACACTCTGGTTAAAAAGTCACCGCAACCGAAGTGCGGGTTAAATGTTATAAATTCATTATATTTCATTGTGTTAACAATTTGTTTTGCTATGTGGCATAGTTAATGCATAATAATACGCAGTGGCTCATTCACCTTCTTATGTCAGCCCCTTCGGGACGCGCTACATAAACTTCGAATGACGCACAACAAGGTGCCTGCCGTCCAACTTCTGATAACAGCTTTGCTTTATCAACCATCGGGCGAAACGTCGAGTTAGGCACCGCCTTATTCCATAACAAAGCCAGGCCTGTGCCTGGCTTTGTTATACTCGTCGTCTTTTGTGCTACAGGTGCGTTGGCCGCATCTGTTCACCCCGGTCACTTACTTGAGTAAGCTCCCGGGGATTCTCAGCTTTGCCGCCTTCCTGTAACTCAAAATCCATAGAGTATATTGGGTATATTCAGGTAGCATCATAGTGAGCAAATGATTGAGACCCTATCCTTGAAGCGAATCTCTCTTTTCCCCCGTTCGTTGCGTCAGCTGGTCACGCTCTCGTTTGTGTTGATTTTGCTGCCGCTGCTGGTTCTGGCCTGGCAGGCGTGGCAGAGCCTGAATGCGCTGAGCGCGCAGGCCGCGCATATTAACCGCACGACGCTTGTCGATGCCCGGCGCAGTGAGGCAATGATGAACGCGTCGCTGGAAATGGAACGTAGCTACCGGCAGTACTGCGTACTGGACGATCCGACACTGGCGAAGGTCTATCAAAATCAGCGTAAACGCTATAGCGAGATGCTTGACGCTCATGCCGGGGTGCTACCGGACGAAAAAATCTGGCAGGCGCTGAGCCAGCAGCTGAACGACCTGGCGCAGCTCAGGTGTAAAAACAGCAGTCCGGATGCGCCATCGGGAGCCAGCCTTGAAGCCTTTGCCGCCGCCAACAGCGAGATGGTTCAGGCCACCCGAACGGTGGTTTACTCGCGCGGACAACAGCTTCAGCAGGAGATTGCCGAACGCGGGCAGTTTTTTGGCTGGCAGGCGCTGGTTCTTTTTCTGCTGAGCCTGGCGCTGGTTCTGCTGTTTACCCGGATGATTATCGGCCCGGTAAAAGGGATCGAGAAAATGATTAACCGCCTGGGAGAGGGGAAATCGCTGGATAACGCGGCGCTGTTTACCGGTCCGCGCGAACTGCGTTCCGTCGGCGAGCGTATCATCTGGCTGAGCGAACGTCTGGCCTGGCTGGAGTCGCAGCGCCATCAGTTTTTACGCCACCTTTCACACGAGCTGAAAACGCCCCTCGCCAGCATGCGGGAAGGCACGGAGCTGCTGGCCGACCGCGTGGCCGGGCCGTTGACCACGGAACAGCAGGAGATCGTCGAAATTCTCGATAACAGCAGCCGCAATCTGCAAAAACTGATTGAGCAACTGCTGGACTACAATCGTAAACAGGCCGATGGCCCGGTCCCGCGTGAAATCGTTGATATTGCAGAGCTGGTTGATAACGTTGTGGCCGCTCACAGTTTGCCCGCACGCGCAAAAATGATGCATACCGCGATTCAACTGGCGGAGCGTACCTGCCTGGCAGAACCGGCATTATTGATCAGCGTGATGGATAATCTCTATTCCAATGCGGTGCACTATGGGGCTGAATCCGGTAACATTCGTATTCATAGCTACCGGCACGGCGAGCAGGTTCGTATAGACGTGATAAACAGCGGCGAACCGATCCCGCAGGCGGAAAAAAATATGATTTTTGAGCCTTTTTATCAGGGAAGCCATCAGCGTAAAGGGGCGGTAAAAGGCAGCGGTCTGGGGCTGAGTATTGCCCGGGACTGCGTCCGACAAATGCAGGGTGAGCTGAGCCTGGAAGAGAGTGAGCCCGGGCTTATCTGTTTTCGCATAACGCTACCCGCCGCTGAGCCGGGAAAAACCAACACATGAATCAACAATGGGTGAATATGTCCCACTTTTTCGTAGTGGTTCGTGCTTTCAAAGGATGGCTGTTGCCCGGCCTTTCTTGCCTGGCGCTGGCGGGGTGTTCCGCCGCTTTTTCGCCGCACACGGCAAATGACAAAGCACAACCCGATCTGCCGCAGCATCAGGTTGCGGATTTTCTCTCAGTCGACTGCGCCGATATCTGGTCGCTGAAGAGCGAAGCCAGCGATAAAAACCCGCTGTACTGGCTGCGCGGGATTGATTGTGCCGATCGTCTGGCGCCGGTTCAGGCGCGGGCGGAAGCCAGGCGGCATGATGATGACAGCTGGCAGGATGCCTTTAAGCGCGGCATTTTACTGGCAGATGCGAAGATTACGCCGGATGAACGCCGTGAACTGGTATTCCGCCTGAATACCTTCAGTCCGCAAATTGCCGTGCAGGTGCGTCCGCTGTATCAGCTCTGGCGTGATGGTCAGAACAGGCAGCTTCAGCTGGTGGATGAGCGCGCCCGTTACGCGAAGTTACAGCAATCCAGCGATAGCGAGCTGGAGGCGCTGCGCCTGCAGGAACAGCAGCTGCGCAGCCAGCTGGAGCTAACTACCCGCAAGCTGGAAAATCTCACCGATATTGAACGCCAGCTTTCCAGCCGCAAGCCCGGAGGCAATTTTAATTCCGACGGCAGTCATAGCGGCGATAAGGTTCCGGAGGTCATACATGACGATCCGTAAACCTGCGCATTTGCTGCTGGTGGATGACGATCCGGGTCTGTTAAAACTGCTGGGAATGCGTTTGACCAGCGAGGGCTACAGCGTCGTGACCGCCGAAAGCGGCGCGGAGGCGCTGCGTATTCTGGCGCGCGATAAAGTCGAACTGGTGGTCAGCGATTTACGCATGGATGAGATGGACGGCCTGCAGTTGTTCAGCGAAATCCAGAAAGTTCATCCGGGGATGCCGGTGATTATCCTTACCGCTCACGGCTCGATTCCCGATGCGGTGGCGGCCACCCAGCAAGGCGTGTTTGGTTTCCTGACCAAACCGGTGGACAAAGATGCGCTGTATAAAGCCATCGATGATGCGCTGGAACACAGTGCGCCGGCGACGGATGAGCGCTGGCGTCAGGCTATCGTAACCCGCAGTCCGCTGATGCTGCGTCTGCTGGAACAGGCCGGAATGGTGGCGCAGTCGGACGTTAGCGTACTGATTAACGGTCAGAGCGGGACCGGGAAAGAGATTGTCGCGCAGGCGATTCATAATGCCAGCCCGCGCCACGCCAAACCTTTTATCGCCATTAACTGCGGCGCGCTGCCGGAACAACTGCTGGAATCCGAGCTATTTGGCCATGCGCGCGGCGCATTTACCGGCGCGGTGAGCAACCGGGAAGGGCTGTTCCAGGCCGCTGAGGGCGGGACGCTGTTTCTTGATGAGATTGGCGATATGCCGGTGGCGCTGCAGGTGAAGCTGCTGCGGGTACTGCAGGAGCGTAAAGTGCGCCCGCTGGGTAGCAACCGCGACATCGATATCGATGTACGTATCATCTCGGCCACTCACCGCGATCTGCCGAAGGCAATGGCGCGCGGCGAGTTTCGTGAAGATCTGTATTATCGCCTGAACGTGGTCAACCTGAAGATCCCGCCGCTGGCCGAGCGCGCGGAGGATATCCCGCTGCTGGCAAACCATCTGCTGCGCCAGTCTGCCGATCGGCATAAGCCGTTTGTACGGGCGTTTTCAACCGATGCGATGAAACGGCTGATGGCAGCCAAATGGCCCGGCAATGTCCGCCAGCTGGTGAACGTGATTGAGCAGTGTGTGGCGTTGACCACCTCGCCGGTGATCGGTGATGCGCTGGTGGAACAGGCGCTGGAAGGGGAAAATACCGCGCTGCCGACCTTCGTCGAAGCGCGCAATCAGTTTGAGCTCAACTATCTGCGCAAGCTGCTGCAAATCACCAAAGGCAACGTCACCCACGCAGCAAGAATGGCGGGGCGCAACCGTACTGAATTCTACAAGCTGCTGTCGCGCCACGAGCTCGACGCCAACGACTTTAAAGAGTAGCTCCGCAGCATGGCGCAAGTTATGATACGGTAAGCAACCGTTTACGCGACTAAGAGCCTATCCCAGTAGGCGTTATTGTCGCAGGCAGTTTGAACACGGACAGCGCGGAAAAAGCGGAGCGTACACGTAGTACGTGAGGATTTTGAGCGCTGCCCAGGTTCAAAATGGCAAGTAAAATAGCCTTAATGGGATAGGCTCCAAGACAGGAAAACCATGAAAAAGATTGATGCGATTATTAAACCTTTCAAACTGGATGACGTGCGCGAAGCGCTGGCCGAAGTCGGCATCACCGGGATGACGGTGACGGAAGTGAAGGGCTTTGGCCGTCAGAAAGGCCACACCGAACTGTACCGCGGGGCGGAGTACATGGTGGATTTTCTGCCGAAAGTGAAAATCGAAATTGTGGTCACTGACGATATCGTTGATACCTGCGTGGATACCATTATCCGCACGGCGCAGACCGGTAAAATCGGTGACGGTAAAATCTTCGTCTTTGACGTCGCCCGCGTGATTCGTATTCGTACCGGGGAAGAGGACGACGCGGCAATTTAAGCCGGGCCGTATTCTGACGCATTCCCCGGTCAGCTTTGCGCGACCGGGGAATATTCCCGAATGGCGGCATCTCCGCCGCCTCCGGGTTATTTCATTACAGCACCTTATGCGGGCCAAAACATTCGTAGTGAATGTTGTCGTTATTGACGCCCAGCGCCACCAGCTGTTTCGCTGCATGTTGCATAAAGGCCACCGGGCCGCACAGATAGAACTGCATTTGCGGGTCACGCAGCGTGTCCGCCAGATCCGATAACATCATCAGACCTTCGCTGTTAAAGCGTGCCGCCTGGCGGTCGGCTTCCGTCGGCGTGCGATACCAGATATGGGAGGTGAATTTCGGCAGGCTGGCGCCGAGCGTTGCCACCTCGTCGGCAAACGCATGGACATCGCCATTTTCTGCCGCGTGGAACCAGTTCACCTGGGCCGCATGCTGCGTTTTTGCCAGCGTGTCGAGCATGGCCAGCATCGGTGTTTGTCCGACGCCGCCGGAAATCAGCGTAACCGGCGTTTCCGGCTCAACGGCGAGGAAGAAGTCACCTGCCGGCGCAGCCAGATGCACAATATCTCCTTCCTGTGAGGCGTTATGCAGCCAGTTTGATACCTGACCGCCGTTTTCGCGTTTAACCGCAATTCGGTAGCCTTTGCCGTCTGGCTTGCGGGTCAGCGAATACTGACGAATTTCCTGATATTCAAACTCCTGCGGCTTCAGCCAAATCGCCAGATACTGGCCCGGCTGATAATCCGCCACCGGCTGGCCGTCTACCGGCTCGAGATCGAAGCTGGTAATCAGGGCGCTACGCGGGGTTTTCTTCACGATACGAAACGCGCGCGTGCCTTCCCAGCCCCCGTTTTTGCTGGCGTTATCCCGGTAGATTTCAGATTCACGATGAATAAAGACATTGGCCAACACGCCGTAGGCTTTGCCCCATGCGTCAAGCACTTCCTGGCCCGGGCTGAACATTTCGTCGAGCGTCGCCAGCAGATGGCCGCCGACAATATTGTACTGTTCTGGTTTGATCTGGAAGCTGGTGTGTTTCTGGGCGATTTTCTCGACGGCAGGCAGTAGGGCAGGCAGGTTGTCGATATTGCTGGCGTAAGCGGCAATGGCATTAAACAACGCTTCACGCTGGTCGCCGTTACGCTGGTTGCTCATGTTGAAGATCTCTTTGAGCTCCGGGTTATGGGCAAACATGCGATCGTAAAAATGGGCGGTCAGCTTAGGACCTGTTTCGACGAGCAGGGGAATAGTGGCTTTAACCGTTGCGATGGTTTGGGCGTCGAGCATAGCAGCTTCCTTCGGTGTTATTTAAATGATGTATTTTATATGCATCTTATAAAAATAACCCTGCACTGTAAATGGTTCCTTAACACTTTTCCCCGTAGCGGTAACAACATGAAGAATTTGCATCACAAACCTGAAAAGAAATCCGTTGATAATCGTTGAGTCGTTATTGCTCAAAGCCTTGTGTAATGGGGAGCCAATCGTTTGCGTAAAATCCTTTGTCAAGACCTGTTATCACAGAACGATTCGGTTATACTGTGGGCCGTCGCCCAAAAAGGCCCCCCTTTTAGAGCTGTAATCTATTGTTAGCTGAGCAGGAGATGCGGATGTTAAAGCGTGAAATGAACATTGCCGATTATGATGCCGAACTGTGGCAGGCTATGGAGCAGGAAAAAGTACGTCAGGAAGAGCACATCGAACTGATCGCCTCCGAGAACTACACCAGTCCGCGTGTTATGCAGGCACAGGGTTCTCAGCTGACCAATAAATATGCCGAAGGTTATCCGGGCAAGCGCTACTACGGCGGTTGCGAATATGTTGATATCGTTGAACAACTGGCGATTGACCGTGCAAAAGAGCTGTTCGGCGCTGATTACGCTAACGTACAGCCGCACTCCGGCTCCCAGGCTAACTTCGCGGTCTATACCGCTCTGCTGCAACCGGGCGATACCGTTCTGGGTATGAACCTGGCGCAAGGCGGTCACCTGACTCACGGCTCTCCGGTTAACTTCTCAGGCAAACTGTACAACATCATTCCTTACGGCATCGATGAGTCCGGTAAAATCGACTATGCAGACATGGCGAAGCAGGCTCAGGAACATAAACCGAAAATGATCATCGGTGGTTTCTCTGCTTACTCCGGTATCGTTGACTGGGCAAAAATGCGTGAAATCGCTGACAGCATCGGCGCATACCTGTTCGTCGATATGGCCCACGTTGCTGGCCTGATTGCCGCGGGCGTTTACCCAAACCCGGTTCCGCATGCTCACGTTGTGACGACCACTACCCATAAAACCCTGGCGGGTCCGCGCGGCGGCCTGATCCTGGCGAAGGGCGGTAGCGAAGAGCTGTATAAAAAACTGAACTCTGCCGTATTCCCTAGCGCACAGGGCGGCCCGCTGATGCACGTTATCGCGGGTAAAGCGGTTGCGCTGAAAGAAGCGATGGAGCCAGAGTTCAAAGTCTATCAGCAGCAGGTTGCGAAAAACGCCAAAGCGATGGTTGAAGTATTCCTGAATCGCGGCTACAAAGTGGTTTCCGGCGGTACTGAAAACCACCTGTTCCTGCTGGATCTGGTCGATAAAAACCTGACCGGTAAAGAAGCTGACGCTGCGCTGGGCCGTGCTAACATCACCGTCAATAAAAACAGCGTACCAAACGATCCGAAGAGCCCGTTTGTGACCTCCGGTATCCGTATCGGTTCTCCGGCGGTAACCCGTCGCGGCTTTAAAGAAGCGGAAGTGAAAGAGCTGGCCGGCTGGATGTGCGACGTGCTGGACAACATCAATGACGAAGCGGTCATTGAGCGCGTGAAGGGTAAAGTGCTGGATATCTGTGCACGCTTCCCGGTTTATGCGTAACGTTTAACGACGTAAGCGTAAAGAAAAAGGCCGCCAGTGCGGCCTTTTTTACGTCCGGCGTTCAGAGGTTAACGACGGTCGAGGGAGATAGCGCCCGGGCCAGTGATGGCCAGAAGCAGGAAGGCTCCAGCTATACTGATGTTTTTGTAGAAGTTAATCATATTGGGAAGTACGGCATCACCGCTCATATCCCAGTAATGATGGCCAATGACGGCGGTACCGAGGGTGTAAAAAATAAAGATCACCGCCAGCGGACGGGTGAAGAAACCCAGGATAATCAGGATTGCCGCCGGCACCTCCATCACAATCGCGATAATCGCCGCTAACGTCGGAAGCGGAGCGCCGGAGGAGGCCATATATTGTACCGTACCGCTAAAGCCCATCAGTTTGGGATAGCCAAATATAATAAACAGCAGTACGACGGCAATACGGGCGATCAGCAGCAGAACGGAACGGGAAGAGCCAAAGTCGAAATAGCGTAGTGTGTTCATAATCAATCCGTTGTGAAGGTGCGTGATTTAAACGTAATACACAATTTTGTGATCTGCCACATACCTTGTGCGATCAACGTAATGTCTGCAGTTGCTCTTCCACGTACAGATAGCCAATGCCGAGCAGTTGCTGTTGACGACTCAGCTGTCCGAAGCCGATTTGCGTTGCTCTGGTGCGCGGCGCGTCACGATGATCGAAAGGGTTAAAGCCTGTCTGCCTGATGATGGTATTCAACCACTCTTCGCCAAATCCGCAGCTGCGGCCGTACAATAAGATATTGTTTATATTTAAGATGTTAAGAAAGTTGTAGAGGCTGAGCCCGATGGCATTTGCGGAGTCTTCCACCCATGTATGAAGGCGAGAATCACCCTGCTGCCATTTTTCGATCAGGGCATCGATGGTCAGCGCCTCTGGATTATTGGCGAGATCGGGCTGTGTTTTAAGCCATATCCGCGCCTGTTTTTTCAATGCGCTCAGTGATGCCACCGTTTCCAGGCAGCCATAGCGCCCGCAGTCGCAGGCAACGCCATCAGGATTGATAATGGTGTGTCCAATCTGGCCGCTGCCATAAAGGCTACCGCGCCAGACCTGGTCGTTGATGACAAATGACGAACCAATGCCGTAATCGACGTTGATGACGCAGAAGTCGCGATACTGTCCCTCATTTTGCCATTTTTCCGCCAGCGCCAGCATGACGCAGTCGTTGTCGACCATTACGCGGACATTGAGTTTTTCTTCCAGCAGATATTTCATCTCCACGGGTTGCTTCCAGGGAGCCTGCGGCATGGTCTGTGATACTCCCGTTCCCGCATCAACCTGCCCATGAACCGCCAGCGCCAGATTGATTTTCTGCCTGGGCCAGTTCTTACGGTACTGATGCCAGCATTTCTCAATCGCTGCCAGCAGTGCCTGAGGCGTTGGGGCGTCAATGGCGTGGTATTCGACGTCGCCTTTCGCACTCAGACAGGCATTTCCAAGCTGGCATTCGATACTGGTGGGCGTGATGTTCATACACAGGGTCCAGTCGCCATCGGGCGCAATAAGCCAGGCGCCGCTGCTATGACCGCGGGCCAGATGCTCATCCTGTACATTGACCACGCGTCCTTCCTCTTCCAGCTCCTGGAGGATATTGCTGACCGCGGGAATTGAGATTTGCGCCAGCCGCGCGAGCGACGATTTACTGGCTCGTTTTTTGCGGTACAGATACTCCAGCAGCACACCCTTGTTGTAATGGCGGATTTGCTGATTGTTAATGCAGGCTTTCATAAACTAAACCTTGTTAACTAAATTGCGTGATTATTGTGCGTAAATGCGCTGATTCTGTCTATTAAACTGCTCTCATTATTTCACTTCAGTATGTCTTGTTAACTTTGAGGGCATTATGAGTTCAGTAAATGTTTGGCAGGAAACGGTACATATTCCAACCTATGAAACGGGGGCGCAGGATATTCACCCCATGTTCCTGGAAAATCGGGTTTATCAGGGGTCTTCCGGGGCGGTGTATCCCTATGGTGTGACGGATACGCTGAGTGAGGAAAAAACGCTAAAGGCCTGGCAGGCGGTGTGGCTGGAAAATGATTACATCAAAATTATGATCCTGCCCGAGCTGGGAGGCCGCGTGCATCGCGCGTGGGATAAGGTCAGACAGCGTGATTTCGTTTATCACAATGATGTCATCAAGCCCGCGCTGGTTGGCCTGCTTGGCCCGTGGATCTCCGGGGGGATTGAGTTTAACTGGCCGCAGCACCACCGTCCCACCACCTATATGCCGGTTGATTTTACGATTAGCGAAAATGACGATGGCTCAAAAACCGTTTGGGTTGGCGAGACGGAGCCGATGCATGGGCTGCAGGTGATGACCGGGTTTACTCTGCGTCCGCAGCGCGCGGCATTAGAGATTGGTAGCCGGGTTTACAACGGTAACGCCACCCCGCGCCATTTCTTGTGGTGGGCGAACCCTGCGGTTAAGGGGGGCGATGGACATCAAAGCGTATTCCCGCCGGATGTGACGGCGGTATTTGATCACGGCAAGCGCGCGGTTTCCGCGTTTCCGATTGCTACCGGCACCTATTACAAGGTGGACTATTCGGCCGGCGTCGACATCTCGCGCTATAAAAATGTCCCGGTACCGACCTCCTATATGGCGGAAAAGTCAGAGTACGATTTCGTCGGCGCCTGGTGCCACGATGAAGATGGTGGGCTGCTGCATGTCGCGGATCATCACATTGCGCCAGGGAAAAAACAGTGGAGCTGGGGTTACAGCGAGTTTGGTCAGGCGTGGGACAAAAATCTGACGGATGAGAATGGGCCTTACATCGAGCTGATGACCGGCATTTTTGCCGATAACCAACCGGATTTTACCTGGCTCGATCCGTTTGAAGAAAAGCGCTTTGAACAATACTTCCTGCCTTACCATTCGCTGGGCATGGTACAGAACGCTTCGCGCGATGCGGTGATCAAACTGCAACGCGAAGAGGGCAACATTATATGGGGCGTATATGCTATTTCGCCTCTGGTCGCCCACCGGCTTACGGTTCGCGAAGAGGGCAACCCGCAGCCGCTGCTTGATGAAATGATTGAGCTGACGCCATGCGCTGCCGTTCAGGGAACGTTAGCCGGTATTGACCCATCTCGTCTGACGATGGAGCTGCTGGACAGTCACGGCAGGTGCGTTTTGCGCTATCAGGAGCATCAGACGCAGGAGTTGCCGCTGCCGGAAGTGGCGGTTACGCCCTTACACGCCGGAGCCATAAGCAGCGTGGATGAGGCGTGGTTTATCGGCCAGCATCTGGAGCAGTATCACCACGCCAGTCGCTCACCGTTTGATTATTACCTGCGGGGAATTGAGCTGGACCCGCAGGACTACCGCTGCAATCTGGCGCTGGCGATGCTGGAATACAACCGCGCGGATTACTCGCAAACCATCGAGTATGCGAGCCGGGCATTGTCGCGCGCGCATCGGTTAAACAAAAATCCGCAGTGTGGGCAGGCAAGTTTGATTCGTGCCAGTGCGAGAGAGCGTCTACAGCAGTGGCATGATGCGCAGGAGGATTTTTGGCGCGCGGTGTGGAGCGGCAATAGCAAGGCCGGGGGATATTACGGACTTGCCCGACTGGCGACGCGCAGCGAGCGCTACGATGATGCGCTGGCATTTTGCCGGCAGAGCCTGCTGGCGTGTCCCACCAACCAGGATGTCCTGTCGCTGGAAACCCTGTTGCTGGATCTCACCGGCCGTCGCAGTCAGGCCTTACAGCAGATTGAAAAGCTGCTGGGCGACTATCCGCTGAATCCCACTCTGTGGTGGCTCAACGCAACAATATCAGAGGCTGAAGCGGATACGGCGCGCTGGTTCGCCGTATGCCAGTCGCGGGATATTAACGCACTGCTGACGGCCGGGCTGTTGTTGAGCTGGGGAATGGCGGCGCGGGCGAAAGCCGTACTGACGGCGCTGAACTGTCAAAAAACGCTGCCGCTCTATTTACAGGCCAGTCTGGCTGAAGGTAACGAGCGTATCGCGCTGATCAACCGCGCTCGCGAAGTGTTCGCTGACTTCGTGCGTTTCCCCAATCTGCTGGTGGAAGTGGCTGCGCTGGAGAAGATACCCGAGTGCTATTTTGCTCAGCATCTGCTCGCCTGTTTCCACTATAGCCGGCGTCATTATGAGAAAGCGACGCAGCTATGGCATCGCTGCGTTGAAATGGCTCCTGATTTTGCCGATGCCTGGCGAGGGCTGGCGATTCATGCATGGAATAAACAGAGTGATGCCCACCTGGCGGCAGCGTATCTGGAGAAAGCCTGCGCCCGGCAGCCGCAGGATGCGCGTCTGCTTTTTGAACGCGACCTGCTGGATAAGCTGACCGCCGTTGAGCCGGAAAAACGCCTTGCCCGCCTGGAGGCCAATCTCGCAACCGCCTTGAAACGCGATGATTTAACGGCGGAGCTGCTCCATCTGTGGCACCTGGCGGGCAACGTTGAGCAGGCGGCAAATGTGCTTGCTTCGCGTAAATTCCACCCCTGGGAAGGCGGCGAAGGCAAGGTGACCAGCCAGTTTGTTATCAACCAGTTATTGCGTGCCTGGCCGTATCTCCAGCCGCAGCCGCAGCAGGCGGAAACGCTGCTGCTATCGGCGCTGCGCTATCCGGAAAACCTCAGCGAAGGACGTCTCCCGGGACAGACGGATAACGATATCTGGTTCTGGCTGGGGATTTGCGCCAGGCAGCAGGGCATGGAGGAACGCGCGCTTGAGTGTTTCCGCAAGGCGGCGTCAGGCGATCGGACGATCAATATTCATAGCTACTACAACGATCAGCCGGTGGACTATCTCTTCTGGCAAGGCGTGGCTTTGCGGATGCTCGGCGATCGTCTGAGCAGCGAGCGTCTTTTCACTGAAATGTTGCAGTGGGCTGAGCATATGGAAACGGCACAGATAGAGGCCGACTTCTTCGCGGTGTCGCAGCCTGACCTGCTGGCGCTATATGCCGATATCCAAAAACAGCATCAGGAGAAGTGTTTGCTGGTGCGAGTTCTGGCGAGCGCGGGATTAGGCGGCGGTTCGAGGCATGAACAGGCGCTGTCGGCGCTGGAAGCGCTTAACCCGGCCTGGGCGAAGGCGGCATTATTCCGTAAAACGCTGCCGTTTGTACTGCACCTCATTAACTAAAGAGCGTTTACTGTAATTTTTGAGCGGTCTGACCCGCCGCGCCTCTCGAGATGTTTAGAATATGTGAAATCGTTCTGCGGCAGGCCCGAATGCCGCAGAATCCAAACAACAATAAATGCCTGACCCTACAGGAGGCACGTATGTCTAAAAGTAAGGCAGTCTCATGTTTTTTATGTTTACTGTTAACGTCGTTGAGTATTTCACTCCCCGTCTATAGCGCGACAAAGGATATCACCGTTGGTGCTATCTACCTTGATACCCAGGGCTATTACGCCGGGGTACGGCAAGGGGTTCAGGATGCAGCCAAAAGCACCGATGCGAAAATTCAGCTGATTGAAACCAACGCGCAAGGCGATATTTCTAAAGAGAGTTCATTTATCGATACGCTGGTCGCGCGTAACGTGGATGCCATCATTCTTTCCGCCGTTTCAGAAAATGGCAGTAGCCGCGCGGTGCGTCGGGCTAATGAAGCCGGTATTCCGGTGATTTGCTACAACACCTGTATTAATGAGAAAGGTGTCGACAAATATGTCTCTGCCTACCTGGTTGGCGACCCACTTGAGTTCGGTAAAAAGCTTGGCGAGGCGGCGGCAGATTATTTTATTGCCAACAATATTAGCGCACCGAAAATTGCGGTCATCAACTGTGAAGCATTTGAAGTATGCGTACAGCGGCGCAAAGGTTTTGAAGCCGCGCTGAAGGCGCGAGTTCCGGATATGCAGATTGTTGCGAATCAGGAGGGAACCGTTCTGGATAAGGCTATTTCAGTTGGTGAGAAACTGATTATCTCCTCGCCTGATCTGGACGCCATTATGGGAGAGTCTGGAGGGGCAACGCTGGGGGCGGTAAAAGCGGTCCGCAACCAAAATAAGGTCGGGAAAATCGCCGTATTTGGCTCTGATATGACCACGGAAATAGCCCAGGAGTTAAACAGCTATCAGGTACTAAAAGCGGTGGTGGATATTTCCGGCAAGAAAATGGGTAACGCCGTTTTCGCGCAAACCCTGAATGTGATTAATAAAACTCCGCCAGCCAATAAAATTATCCCTGTTGCTATCGATACCTATACCAAATCTGAAGACGGTAAGCAGTGGCTGGCTACGCATGTCGATGGCTTGCCTTAATTCCCCTGTCGAATAACTGAGGTAAAGACTCGATGACGGCAACAGAAAAAACGGCGGTGCCGGTGGCGCAGATCCTGAGGGGAAATAAGCGCTATCCCGGCGTCGTCGCCCTGGATAACGTTGATTTTACCCTGTCAAAAGGCGAAGTTCGGGCGCTACTGGGGAAAAATGGCGCGGGTAAGTCCACCTTAATTCGCATGCTGACCGGAAGCGAAAGTCCCGATAGCGGCGAGGTTTGGCTGGCCGGGACCCGTCTTGAAGGGAACGATGCAACGCTAACCCGCCGGGCTGCGGAGCTGGGCGTCAGAGCCGTATACCAGGAGTTAAGCCTGGTCGAGGGGCTAACGGTGGCGGAGAACCTCTGTCTTGGTCAGTGGCCGCGTCGCAATGGCACGATCGACAAAAACGCCATGGCCCGCCAGGCCACAGAGGCTCTTGCCTCTCTTGGGGTTGATGTCCCGCCAGATGCGCTGGTCGACACGCTTAGTCCGGCACAAAAGCAGCTGGTAGAAATCGCCCGTGTGATGAAAGGTCAACCTCAGGTGGTGATTCTTGATGAGCCGACCAGTTCACTGGCGAATGCGGAGGTCGAACTGGTGATTAACGCGGTAAAGAAAATGTCAGCTCTGGGCGTTGCCGTGATTTATGTCAGTCATCGAATGGAGGAGATACGCCGTATCGCCTCTTGCGCCACCATTATGCGCGATGGCCAGGTGGCAGGTGATGTCACTCTGGAGAGGACGACAACCCAGGAAATCGTGTCGCTGATGTTAGGAAGGGAGCACATCGATCTACCGCGGGTGAAATCTGAAATCGCCCTGACAACCCCGGTACTCCAGGTGGCCCGGCTACGCCATCCCCCTAAGCTTCAGCAGATTAATTTTACCCTGCACCGTGGCGAAGTGCTGGGTATTGCCGGGCTGCTGGGATCGGGTCGTAGTGAACTACTTAAGGCCATCATCGGCTTAGAAACGTTTGCTGAGGGGGAGATCACGCTCAATGGTGTGCGCATTTCGCGTCCACGGTATACCTCGATGCTCAAGAGTGGCGTGGGCTATACCCCGGAAAACCGTAAGGAAGCGGGCATCATTCCGCTGCTGGGCGTGGATGAAAATACGGTGATGACCAACCGGCACAAAGTTAGCCGCCGTGGCGTCCTGAACTGGCAGCGGATTCAGCAGTTAACTGCCGCGGTCATGAACCGAATGACGGTCAAGGCGGCAAATACAGAGACTGCTATCGGGACGCTATCGGGGGGGAACCAGCAAAAAGTGGTGATTGGCCGCTGGGTTTATGCCGAAAGTGACATTTTACTTCTTGATGAGCCTACGCGCGGGGTTGATATCGAAGCCAAGCAGCAGATTTATCGAATTGTGAGGGAGCTCGCCGCTGAAGGAAAAAGCGTTGTATTCATTTCCAGTGAAATAGAGGAACTGCCCTTGGTCTGCGATCGTATTTTGCTGCTGCAAAACGGTGAATTTACCCGTGAGCTTTTAGCCCCCGTAAATGTCGATGAATTAATGTCGGCAATTTTATCCATGCATTAGCCATTACGTTTATTGAGGAATTAACAGATGTCTGCCTCATCATTAACGCTGCCGCAAGGCAAAAGTGCCACACCCAAGCAGTTTATCAGCCGTCATATTAATGAAATTGGCCTGCTGGTGGTGATCGCTATTTTATATCTGGTGTTTTCATTTAACGCGCCGGGATTTATTTCTTTAAACAATCAAATGAACGTGCTGCGCGATGCGGCAACGATTGGTATTGCCGCATGGGCGATGACGCTGATTATTATCTCCGGCGAGATTGATGTCAGCGTCGGTCCGATGGTGGCGTTTATCTCCGTCTGCCTCGCCTTTCTGCTGCAGTTTCAGGTTCCGCTTAGTCTTGCCTGCCTGCTGGTGTTAATCCTCGGTGCTGCGTTGGGGACTCTCGCTGGCGTGTTGCGAGGCGTATTCAACGTGCCGAGCTTTGTCGCAACCTTAGGTTTATGGAGTGCATTGCGTGGCATGGGGCTCTTCATGACCAACGCCCTACCGGTTCCCATCGATGAAAATGAGGTGCTGGACTGGCTCGGTGGGCAGCTCTTTGGCATACCCGTTTCGGCATTAATTATGCTGATTCTGTTCGTCATCTTTGTGTTTATCAGCCGCAAAACCGCCTTTGGCCGTTCCGTGTTTGCCACCGGGGGCAACGCAACGGCGGCGCAGCTCTGCGGGATTAACGTTAAGCGGGTGCGTATTTTGATTTTTACGCTTTCAGGATTGCTGGCGGCGATTACCGGTATTCTGCTGGCGGCGCGTCTTGGTTCGGGCAATGCGGGGGCTGCCAACGGCCTCGAGTTTGATGTTATCGCCGCGGTGGTGGTCGGTGGTACCGCACTGTCCGGCGGCCGCGGTTCGCTATTTGGCACCTTATTAGGCGTGCTGGTGATTACCCTTATTGGCAATGGACTGGTGCTTCTGGGTATTAACTCATTCTTCCAGCAGGTCGTTCGCGGATTAATTATCGTGGTTGCTGTTCTGGCAAATATATTACTGACCCAGCGCAACAGTAAACATAAACATTAATATTCATCAATTTGTTAGAGGGAATTATGAAAACAATGTTGGCTGCTTTTTTACCGGGCAACTCAAGCGTAGAGCTACGCGAAGTTCCCGTACCAACGCCGGGGATTAACCAGGTGTTGATTAAAATGAAGTCCTCAGGAATATGCGGCAGCGATGTCCATTATATTTATCATCAGCATCGTGGTACCGCCGCCGCGCCGGATAAGCCGTTGTATCAAGGCTTTATTAATGGCCATGAACCTTGTGGGCAAATTATAGAGACCGGGGCCGGATGCCGACACTTTAAAGCAGGGGACCGAGTGCTGGTTTACCATATTTCCGGCTGCGGTTTTTGCTCCAACTGCCGCCGTGGTTTTCCTATCTCCTGCACCGGAGAGGGCAAAGCGGCCTATGGCTGGCAGCGCGATGGCGGCCATGCAGAATATTTACTGGCGGAGGAAAAAGACCTTATTCATCTGCCGGACGCACTGAGCTATGAAGATGGCGCGTTTATTAGCTGCGGGGTAGGAACCGCCTATGAAGGCATTTTGCGCGGCGAGGTTTCCGGCAGTGACAACGTTCTGGTTGTCGGGTTAGGGCCCGTTGGCATGATGGCGATGATGCTGGCGAAAGGACGCGGTGCAAAACGCGTGATTGGCGTCGATATGTTGCCGGAGCGTCTGGCGACGGCGAAACAGCTGGGGGTGATGGATAACGGCTTCCTGGCGACAACGGAGAACCTCCCGGCGCGGATTGCCGAATTGACGCACGGCGGCGCGGATGTGGCGCTGGATTGTTCTGGTAATGCCGCAGGGCGTTTGCTGGCATTGCAGTCTACGGCGGATTGGGGAAGAGTGGTGTACATCGGTGAAACCGGGAAGGTTGAGTTCGAGGTGAGCGCCGATCTGATGCACCACCAGCGGCGTATTATTGGCTCCTGGGTGACCAGTTTGTTCCATATGGAGAAGTGCGCCCGCGATCTGACCGACTGGAAACTGTGGCCGCATAGCGCGATTACCCATCGTTTTTCGCTTGCCCAGGCGGGGGAAGCCTACGCGCTGATGGCCAGCGGTAAATGCGGCAAAGTGGTGATTAATTTCCCCGATTAAGGAGCCATGATGACGCTTTTTACACTGGATAACGATCGGGTAAGGCTGCAGGTTGCGGAGCGCGGCGGCGCGATCGAGGGGTTATGGTGGCAGCATCAGGGGAAAACACTCCCGCTGCTGCGCCCTGGGCTGAATAGCGGGGTGGCGGTGGAGTCCTCTTGCTTTCCACTGGTGCCGTTTGGCAACCGGGTGAGTGGCAATCAGTTTTCTTCGCCGGCTGGGGAGCATCGGCTGGCGCCAAACGTCGAGTGGGATAGCCACTATCTTCACGGCGATGGCTGGTTGAATAGCTGGCGCTGTATGGATCAATCTCCCACGCACCTCACGCTAGAGTATGTTCATCGCCAGGGGCTCTATCATTACACCGCGCAGCAGCGCTTTACCCTAAGCGAAAGCGGCGTGGAGATGGAACTGCGTGTGACGAATGATGGCGACGCGCTGCCGTTTGGCCTGGGCTGGCATCCCTATCTACCGCTGTCACAGGAAACGCGGGTGCAGGCGCGGGCCACGGGCTACTGGCTGGAGAAAGAACAGTGGCTTACCGGGGAGTATCAGGAGAGTTTGCCGCAGGAACTGGATTTCAATCAGTCTGCGCCACTCCCCGGGCACTGGGTGAATAATGGGTTCTCCGGCTGGGATGGCATCGCGACGATCCGGCAACCGGAACTGGGGTACCAGCTCTCTATGACCACCGAACCGCCGGCGCCATGCTATTTTGTTTTTGTGTCCGATCCGGCGTTTGATCAAGGCTATAAATTTGATTTCTTCTGTTTTGAGCCGATGAGCCACGCGCCTGACGATCATCATCGTCCGGGATTTGGCCAGCTAACCGTGCTGGCACGCGGTGAAAGCCTGCGGCAAAAAATGGTGCTGAATGTTCGTCCGCTTTAAGCCCGACCTGCCCGGAAGCGGGCAGGTCAACTTCACCTTGCGGCATTCATGCTTTATCGCCAGACTATCGACTCCATTCGGGAGGGAATCATGGTCTTGCACTCCACGCGCTGGTTGGCGCTTAGTTACTTCACCTATTTTTTCAGCTACGGCATTTTTCTGCCATTCTGGAGCGTCTGGCTGGCGGGAACCGGCTTAACGCCGGAAACCATCGGTATGCTGTTGGGCGCGGGGCTGGTGGCCCGTTTCCTGGGGAGCCTGCTCATCGCGCCGCGGGTCAGCGATCCCGCGCGGCTGATTTCCGCTCTGCGTATCCTCGCGCTACTGGTGCTGTTGTTTGCCCTGGCCTTTTGGGCCGGAAACCACGTTGCCTGGCTGGCGGTGGTGATCGTGGGGTTCAACCTCTTTTTCTCTCCGCTGGTGCCGTTGACCGATGCGCTGGCCAACACCTGGCAAAAACAGATAACCATGGACTACGGGCGCGTGCGTCTGTGGGGGTCTGTGGCGTTTGTTATCGGCTCGGCGCTTACCGGTAAACTGGTCAGCCTGTTTGACTATCGGGCGATTCTGCTGCTGCTCAGCCTCGGCGTTGCCTCTATGCTGCTGGGGATGCTGCTGAAACCCTCGGTGATGCCGCAAGGGGAGTCTCGTCATCAGGAAGGGGCGGGAGTAGCGGCCTGGCTGTCGCTGATACGGCAAAGCTGGCGCTTTCTCGCCTGCGTCTGTCTGCTCCAGGGCGCGCACGCCGCCTACTACGGCTTCAGCGCGATTTACTGGCAGGAAGCCGGTTACTCTGCCTCTGCCGTGGGCTATTTATGGTCATTGGGCGTGGTGGCGGAAGTGGTTATCTTTGCACTGAGTAAAAAAGTATTCAGTCGCTTCAGCGCCCGGGAGCTGCTGCTGCTTTCGGCCGTGTGCGGTCTGATTCGCTGGACGCTGATGGGCGCAACCACGGCTCTTCCGTGGCTGATCGTCACCCAGATTTTGCACTGCGGCACCTTTACGGTGTGCCACCTGGCGGCGATGCGCTATATCTCCGCGCGCCAGGGCAGCGAAGTGATACGCTTGCAGGCGGTCTATTCTGCCGTGGCGATGGGCGGCAGTATTGCGGTGATGACGGTTTTCGCCGGCTTCCTCTATCAGCACCTGCATCAGGGCGTATTCTGGGTGATGGCGCTGGTGGCCCTCCCGGCGCTGGTGCTGCGGCCGAAAGCGGTTGCCTAATCCTCCAGCATTTTGCAAATATGCTGCCGCTGGTGATCGCTGAACATCTCTTCAGTGTGAAACAGCGGCGGTGAGAACAGCGGTAATGCGGTGGCGTACGGTGTGACGACCAGCGCCACGCCTTTGGGGGCGCCTTCCTTCTCAAAAGCCTGCACGCTTTGATATTTGATATTCAGCGGCAGCAGCGTCAGTTCGCGCAGCTGGAGTTCCAGCGCCTGTTCAAGAACGGGATTATCGTGGGTAAGCAGCACGACCTGCTTTTCATGCAGGTCGCTTTTTTGCATCAGCCATGCGCCGAAAATCACCGCAATCAGCCCCACCTCTTCCTGATTAAACGTAATCTCGTAGGTCGCTTCAAACTCGCGTAGCGCGGCCAGGGTCGTGCGCATCAGCCGCGGGTAGAGACGACTAATCTCTTCCGGCAGGGCGTTATCAATACCGATGGCGAACACGCTGCGATTGAGCGCCTGCGACAGATGAATATAAAGCTGATCGCTCAGTCCCTGGTCATCGCTGAACGGCCGACCCGCCAGATCCTGGAAGCGATGAATTAAGCGGTCGATTGCCAGGTGTAACCGCCGGTCCTGGTGATGGCCGTCGCGGATGGGATCGGGCGTTTTCAACAACATAAAGAGCAGCGTCAGGAACAGCTGTTCGCCCGCGTGCGGCGTGCTGGCGACCCGGCGTTGCCAGTGGCGAACGATCTCCTGGGCGAGAGCGAACTCCGCCGCTTGTTGCGTCCAGCGCTGCTGCTCATGGGTAAAATCCGGGGTCAGTCCAAGATGATGCTGCAGCAGGCAATATTGCAGATACAGACGCAGGAAATGAACATCGCGACAGTCAAACTGCCGGTTGAGCATCCGCGAGCAGCGGTTGACCAGCGCCTGCAGGTTGGTGTCGTCATACAGCGTCCGCGCAATGCCCTGTAGTTTAAGCTGCGTTTTTAATGCCGGCGTAAAATGGTGGGCAATAAAATGCGGACATAAACGTAATGCCCGCCGCAGGCCGTGCAGCAGACACAGTCGTTGATCGATGACAGCACCTTCAATCCGGTAGCTGCCGTCCACCTGTGACGAAAGCGTCAGTCGGTGGTAACGCTGAATTTCGCGTGCGGTCTCTGCGATATCCTGCCGGGCCGTTGACTCATCAACCTGGTTGATGTGGCTAAGCTGTTCTGGCGTCACTGGCTGCCCGGGCAGATAAAACATCAGCAGTACCTGACTACGGCGCTGTGGACTGGAAAGCGCAGATGGTGGTTCAATGACGGTCATCATCTGGTGAGTTCCAGTTAGGGTTTTTGCTAAGAATAGCTAATGGATGAATGGAGATCAGGGCAGTTCGGCGCCTTTACGTCAGGATTGCTGGCTAAGTTCACAGAATTTTTCACGTGAGGATCGGATGAAGAGAGTGAAACAATGCACCAGTGCGGCATTTTTCATGGTTTTATCATTTAGTGTGCTAGCGCACCCGCATAGCTTCATTAGCCTGAAAACGGAAGTCGTGGCGGACAACGGGCTGCTCACCGGTTTTAACATGCGCTGGACGATGGATGAAATCACTTCGGCAGACTTGCTCTACGATGCGGGGAACGCAAAGCCAGGGGATGAGGTGTGGAAAAAACTGGCGGCAGAGGTGATGGCCAATGTGCTCGGCCAGCATTACTTCAGCGAGCTATGGCACAACGGCCAGCGGGTGAAGTTTGATAATCGACCTGATGGCTATGGCCTCGAACGCGAGGGTCACCAGGCGGTGCTGACGTTTACGCTGCCGCTGGCAAAACCTCAGCCGCTGGCCGGACAGACGCTAACATTGTCGACATTCGATCCGACCTATTATGTTGATATGCACTATGACAAAGCGAGCGATGTCACCTTGCCCGCCGCGTTACGCACGACATGTAAGGTCAAGGTGGTCACGCCGGAACCGAATGAAAAAATGGCGGCTTTTGCCCAGTCTCTCGATAAAGCCGACGCGCCGCCGGAAGATATGGCGCTGGGAACCTACTTTGCCCAGAAGGTGACGCTGACATGTCCGTAATTTTCTCTCACACCGCACGCACTTCGCGTCTGCGCCAGATGTGGCCGCTGGCGCTTTTTTTGCTGCTGGCGACAGCGGCGGGGATCTGGCTGTGGCAGGCCTGGCCGCAGGTCTTGCTGCAAAGCGCTGTCTGGCAGCGGGCGTTGAATCTTGAGCTCAGCCGTCTGCTGAAAGCGGTTGCGGACAATCCCTCAGCGGCGGGATTATCGCTGCTGGCGTTCAGTTTTATCTACGGTGTGCTGCACGCCCTGGGGCCTGGTCATGGCAAGATCGTGATTACCACCTGGCTGGCCACGCATCCGGCAAAACTTAAATCCAGTATTATGCTGACCCTGGCGGCCTCGCTCCTGCAGGGCGTTGTGGCGATTGCGCTGGTCGTGGTGGTATTAACTCTCCTGCAACTGCCGGCCAGACAGCTGCATCTCAGCAGCTTCTGGCTGGAGAAAGGCAGCTATCTGCTGGTGGGGGCGCTGGGCCTGCTGTTGTGCTTGCGGGCGGTGAAAAAGCTGTGCGCGGTATTGCGACGACCGACGTTTATCGCCTTTACGCCGCACCACGTTCATCATGCTCAGTGCGGATGCGGACATCAGCATATGCCCGCGCCGGAACAGCTCCAAAGCGGCGATGACTGGCGCGCGCGGCTGGTCATTATCCTTTCGATGGGGATGCGGCCCTGTTCCGGGGCGATTATGGTCCTGCTGTTTAGTAAAGTGATTGGCGTGTTTAACTGGGGAATGGCGGCGGCGCTGGCGATGGCGGCAGGCACTTCGTTGACCATCAGCGGGCTGGCGCTGCTGGTTCATGGTTTCCGCCAGCTGGCCGTTAAGCTCAGCGGCAATAAGACGCCACCGCTGTGGCAACACGTTGGTTGGGCGACGCTGGCATTGGCGGGCGGGGTGATTTTACTGGTTGCGGCGCTGGTGATGTGGAGCAGTGCGGCGCCTGTTGGCGGGGGGTTACGACCATTTTGAAGAATCCCCTCACCCCGCGAACGGGGTGAGGGGAGAGTGATTAGCGCTTCAGCGCTTCACTCAGTTCGTCACGCATATTCGCCAGCATAGCTTTAACGACACGCGGGTTACCGGCAACGATGTTGCCGGTGTGCATGTAGTTGTGGCCGCCGGTGAAATCGCAAACCAGCGCGCCTGCTTCACGAGCGATCAGCTCACCTGCCGCAAAATCCCAGGGTTTCAGCGCGATTTCAAAATAACCGTCAACGCGGCCTGCGGCCACGTAAGCCAGATCCAGAGCAGCAGAACCGGTGCGGCGGAAATCAGCACACTCGGTAAACAGCTTACCGAGAATATTCATGTACGCCGTCGCGTGCTGTTTTGCTTTGAACGGGAAGCCGGTCGCCAGAATCGTGCCATCCAGGTCGCGAGCGTTGCTGCCGCGCAGACGGTAGCCGTTCAGCTGTGCGCCCTGACCACGGGTAGCCGTGAACAGTTCGTTACGCATTGGATCGTAAACCACCGCGACTTCTGTACGGCCTTTGATGCGTACGGCGATGGAAACGGAGAAGTGTGGCAGACGTTTGACGAAGTTGGTGGTGCCATCCAGTGGATCGATAACCCATTGAACATCCTGATCTTCACCTGCGTGTTCACCGCTTTCTTCGGTGATAATGGTGTGCTGCGGGTAAGATTTGCGAATGGTTTCAATAATCAGCGCTTCGGCTGCTTTATCGACGTTGGTCACAAAATCATTGCTGCCTTTCTGGCTCGTTTCTACGGAGTCTGGGGTTTCGTAGTGCTTGGCAATTAAATTACCCGCCTTGCGCGCTGCGCGCACGGCGATGTTCAGCATCGGATGCATCGGTCTCTCTCACTGGATGTTAAAGAACGGGAAAAAACGGCGCACATAGTAACAGTGAAATCTGCCTATGTCTCCGTTTTATGATAGCATGCGTGAATAATCTTTAGCCGAAGAACCATAATGCTACAAAATATTCGAATTGTACTGGTAGAAACATCACATACTGGAAACATGGGTTCCGTCGCCCGGGCAATGAAAACCATGGGGTTAACCAACCTGTGGCTGGTTAATCCGCTGGTTAAACCTGATTCTCAGGCTATCGCGCTGGCCGCTGGCGCCAGTGACGTGATTGGCAATGCGCAGATCGTTGATACCCTGGATGAAGCCCTGGCCGGCTGCAGCCTGGTGGTGGGGACCAGTGCCCGTTCACGCACTCTGCCGTGGCCGATGCTTGACCCGCGCGAGTGCGGTTTGAAGAGCGTGGCGGAAGGGCAGCATGCACCGGTCGCGCTGGTCTTTGGCCGCGAACGCGTTGGGCTGACCAACGATGAACTGCAGAAATGTCATTATCACGTCGCGATTGCCGCAAACCCGGAATACAGTTCGTTGAACCTGGCAATGGCGGTGCAGGTTATCGCCTACGAAGTCCGCATGGCCTGGCTGGCCACCCAGGAACAGGACGAACCGGCAGCGGCGCACGAAGAGACGCCGTATCCGCTGGTTGACGATTTAGAACGTTTCTATGGCCACCTCGAGCAAACCCTGCTCGCCACCGGTTTTATTCGCGCCAGCCATCCAGGGCAGGTGATGAACAAACTGCGTCGTCTGTTCACCCGCGCCCGCCCGGAAAGCCAGGAACTGAATATCCTGCGCGGTATGCTGGCCTCTATCGATCAGTTAAAGAAAGAGAAGTAAGCGCCTGCATCCCTTGACGGGAGCGGCTCCGCCTTACGCGGCCTGCATCGTCACAGGCCTGCACAAGCGTAGCGCCGCCGGGCAAATACAGACCGCACGGATGGTTAAATACCTGACTAAAACAGTCAAGTAAATAGTTGACCAAATTACTCGGGAATGTCAGACTTGGCCCTGCTATGCAATACCCATATTAATAAAAAGCCCGGGCAGGGGCGAGTTTGAGGTTAAGTAAGACATGAGACTGACATCTAAAGGGCGTTATGCTGTGACCGCGATGCTGGACGTTGCGCTCAACTCTGAATCGGGCCCGGTTCCGTTGGCTGATATTTCTGAACGTCAGGGAATCTCGCTGTCCTATCTGGAACAGCTGTTTTCCCGCCTGCGTAAAAATGGTCTGGTATCCAGCGTACGTGGTCCAGGCGGCGGTTATTTGTTAGGTAAAGAAGCTGGCAGCATCGCCGTAGGCGAAGTGATCAGCGCAGTAGACGAATCGGTTGACGCGACCCGCTGTCAGGGTAAAGGCGGCTGCCAGGGCGGCGATAAATGCCTGACCCACGCGCTGTGGCGCGACCTGAGCGAACGTCTGACCGGCTTCCTGAACAACATCACCCTGGGTGAACTGGTGAATAACCAGGAAATCCTCGATGTTTCAGGTCGTCAGCATAGCCATGAATCCCAGCGTAATACCCGCACTCAGGACGCCATTGACGTCAAGCTGCGTGCATAATACTCGTCTTGTTTCAGCTTGCGGCACCGCTGCGGCAGGCTGAAATAGTCAGAGTAAAAACGATAAAAAAGAGATTTCAGAATCAGGCCGGGATGTTGCGACATCCCGTGTCCCCGGTCGTACATCAAGCCGGTTGCCTGGTTCCTTGCATTGAGTGATGTACGGAGTTAAAGAGCAATGAAATTACCGATTTACCTCGATTACTCCGCAACAACGCCGGTGGACCCGCGTGTTGCCGAGAAAATGATGCAGTTCCTGACCCTGGACGGGACCTTTGGTAACCCGGCCTCTCGTTCACACCGTTTCGGTTGGCAGGCTGAAGAGGCGGTTGATATCGCCCGTAATCAGATTGCTGAACTGGTCGGTGCCGATCCGCGTGAAATCGTCTTTACCTCCGGTGCAACGGAATCCGACAACCTGGCGATTAAAGGTGCAGCCAACTTTTATCAGAAAAAAGGCAAGCACATTATCACCAGCAAAACCGAGCATAAAGCGGTTCTGGATACCTGTCGCCAGCTGGAGCGTGAAGGTTTCGACGTTACCTACCTGGCGCCGCAGAGCAACGGGATTATCGATCTGAAAGAGCTGGAAGCCGCGATGCGTGACGACACCATCCTGGTCTCCATCATGCACGTGAACAACGAAATCGGCGTGGTGCAGGATATCGCCACCATCGGCGAACTGTGCCGCGCGCGTGGCATCATTTATCACGTTGACGCCACCCAGAGCGTGGGCAAACTGCCTATCGACCTGAGCCAGCTGAAAGTTGACCTGATGTCCTTCTCCGGTCACAAAATTTATGGTCCTAAAGGTATTGGCGCACTGTACGTTCGTCGCAAACCGCGTATCCGCATTGAAGCGCAGATGCACGGCGGCGGTCACGAGCGCGGCATGCGTTCCGGTACTCTGCCAGTCCACCAGATCGTCGGTATGGGTGAAGCTTACCGTATCGCGAAAGAAGAGATGGACACCGAGATGGCGCGTCTGCGCGGTCTGCGTAACCGTCTGTGGGACGGCGTAAAAGATATGGAAGAGGTTTACCTTAACGGCGACCTCGAGCAGGGCGCGCCGAACATTCTCAACGTCAGCTTCAACTATGTTGAAGGCGAGTCGCTGATTATGGCGCTGAAGGACCTGGCCGTTTCCTCCGGTTCTGCTTGCACCTCCGCAAGCCTTGAGCCGTCCTATGTGCTTCGTGCACTGGGCATGACTGACGAACTGGCACACAGTTCTATCCGTTTCTCTTTAGGTCGATTCACTACCGAAGAAGAGATTGACTACACCATTGATCTGGTTCGTAAATCCATCGGCCGTCTGCGCGATCTTTCTCCGCTGTGGGATATGTTCAAACAGGGCGTGGATCTGAACAGCATCGAATGGTCACATCATTAATCGGTAGGGTATAAGGAGAATTCATCATGGCATACAGCGAAAAAGTTATCGATCATTACGAGAATCCGCGCAACGTCGGCTCTTTTGACAACAGCGACGACAGCGTCGGCAGCGGCATGGTTGGCGCACCGGCGTGCGGCGACGTGATGAAGTTGCAGATTAAAGTCAACAATGAAGGTATCATTGAAGACGCGCGCTTCAAGACCTATGGTTGCGGTTCTGCTATCGCCTCCAGCTCCCTGGTTACCGAATGGGTGAAAGGGAAATCTCTGGACGAAGCTCAGGCTATCAAGAACACCGATATCGCCGATGAGCTGGAACTGCCGCCGGTGAAAATTCACTGCTCCATCCTGGCGGAAGACGCGATTAAAGCCGCGATTGCGGATTATAAAAGCAAACGTGAAGCGAAATAATTAAGAGGTTATTGTATGTCGATTACTCTTAGCGACAGCGCAGCGTCGCGAGTTAATTCCTTCCTGGCCAACCGTGGCAAAGGCTTCGGTCTGCGCTTAGGTGTCCGCACTTCGGGCTGCTCAGGTATGGCCTACGTGCTGGAATTTGTTGACGAGCCGGCGGCAGAAGACACCGTGTTTGAAGATAAAGGCGTCAAGGTAGTGATCGACGGCAAAAGCCTGCAGTTCCTCGACGGCACTCAGCTGGACTTCGTCAAAGAAGGCCTGAACGAAGGGTTTAAATTCACAAACCCGAATGTTAAAGATGAGTGCGGTTGCGGCGAAAGCTTTAACGTATAATCCCGACACTATCCGACGTATTTCAGGCCGCATCAGGGCGGTAAATGCGTGAATCCCGGGGGCTGACAGCAGTCGGTCCTGCGGGTAAGCGACTACAGCCCACGCAGAGGCGGCCCGATGTGCACGGGTAGAGGACCCCACCGCGGTGAATCGTGAGTGGGGTTTGCTTTATCTCGTTAACCCTGAGGTTACTATGGACTATTTCACCCTCTTCGGGTTACCGGTCAGTTATACCCTTTCGCAAGAACAGCTGGCTGTCCGGTACCAGGATTTGCAGCGCCAGTATCATCCCGATAAGTTCGCCAGCGCGAGCGCGGCCGAACAGCTCGCCTCCGTGCAGCAATCCGCCACGATCAATCAGGCGTGGCAAACGCTCCGTCATCCGCTGACCCGCGCCGAATATCTCCTTTCACTCCACGGCTATGACCTGGCCTGCGAGCAGCACACCGTGCGCGATACCGCTTTTCTGATGGAACAGCTGGAGCTGCGTGAAGAGCTGGATGAGATTGAAAAATCGCAGGATGAAGAACGACTGGCGGCATTTATCAAACGCGTGAAGGGGATGTACGACGTTCGTCATCAGCAGGTTGTCGAACAATTAAATAGCGAGACGTGGGACGCGGCGGCGGATACCGTGCGTAAACTGCGTTTTCTCGATAAACTTCAGAGCGTTGCAGAACAACTCGAAGAAAAGCTGCTCGATTTTTAATTTTCGGAAGCAATTATGGCCTTATTACAAATTAGTGAGCCTGGTCTGAGTGCCGCGCCGCACCAGCGTCGTCTGGCGGCGGGTATTGACCTGGGCACCACCAATTCTCTGGTCGCTACCGTGCGTAGCGGTCAGGCCGAAACTCTGCCCGACCATCAGGGACGCTACCTGCTGCCTTCCGTGGTTAACTACCATGAATCTGGCCTGAGCGTCGGCTACGACGCCCGACACAATGCGGCCCTCGACCCGGTTAATACCATCAGCTCCGTGAAACGGATGATGGGACGCTCGCTGGCCGATATCCAGACGCGTTACCCCCATCTGCCTTACCAACTGCAGGCCAGCGAAAATGGTCTGCCGATGATTCAGACCGCCGGCGGTCTGCTCAACCCGGTTCGCGTCTCCGCCGACATCCTGAAGGCGCTGGCCGCCCGGGCAACGGAAGCCCTGTCCGGAGAGCTCGACGGCGTGGTGATTACCGTCCCGGCCTATTTTGACGATGCTCAGCGTCAGGGCACCAAAGACGCCGCGCGTCTGGCCGGTCTGCACGTATTGCGCCTGTTGAACGAACCGACCGCCGCGGCCATTGCCTACGGCCTGGACTCCGGTCAGGAAGGCGTGATTGCGGTTTACGATCTCGGCGGCGGCACCTTTGATATCTCGGTGCTGCGCTTAAGCCGCGGCGTATTTGAAGTGCTGGCCACCGGCGGGGATTCCGCGCTGGGCGGCGATGACTTTGACCATCTGCTGGCGGATTATCTCCGTGAACTGGCCGGGCTGAGCGATCGTAGCGACAATCGCCTGCAGCGCGAACTTCTGGATGCGGCCATCGCGGCGAAAATCGCCCTCAGCGATGCCGATTCGGTCAGCGTCAACGTCGGCGGCTGGCAAGGCGATATTACCCGTGAGCAGTTTAACGCGCTGATTGCGCCGCTGGTGAAACGTACGCTGTTAGCCTGCCGTCGCGCGCTGAAAGATGCGGGCGTGGCGGCGGAAGAGGTGCTGGAAGTGGTCATGGTTGGCGGTTCAACCCGCGTGCCGCTGGTGCGTGAGCGCGTCGGTGAATTCTTTGGCCGCACGCCGCTGACCACTATCGATCCGGACAAAGTGGTGGCCATTGGCGCCGCGATTCAGGCCGATATCCTGGTGGGCAACAAACCGGACAGCGAACTCCTGTTGCTCGACGTTATTCCGCTCTCTTTAGGGCTGGAGACGATGGGTGGCCTGGTGGAGAAAGTGATTCCGCGCAACACCACGATTCCGGTGGCGCGTGCGCAGGAGTTCACCACCTTTAAAGATGGTCAGACGGCAATGTCTATCCACGTTATGCAGGGCGAGCGCGAACTGGTGCAGGACTGCCGTTCGCTGGCGCGTTTTGCGCTGCGTGGTATTCCGGCGTTACCGGCGGGCGGGGCGCACATTCGCGTCACCTTCCAGGTGGACGCCGATGGCCTGCTGAGCGTGACCGCGATGGAGAAATCGACCGGCGTCGAAGCCTCCATTCAGGTCAAGCCCTCCTACGGTCTGACCGACAGCGAAATCGCCACCATGATTAAAGATTCGATGAGTCACGCCGAACAGGATATCAAGGCGCGTATGCTGGCCGAGCAAAAAGTGGAAGCCGCACGCGTTCTTGAGAGCCTGGAAAGTGCGCTGGCCGCCGATGCCGCGCTGCTAAGCGCCGCAGAACGTCAGGCTATCGATGAAGCAACGGCGCAGCTGCGTGCGGTTGCCGCAGGCGATGACGCCGACGCTATTAAAGATGCGATTAAAAATACAGACACACAAACCCAGGAATTTGCCGCACGCCGCATGGACCAGTCGGTCCGTACTGCGCTGAAAGGCCAATCCGTGGACGAGGTTTAATATGCCAAAGATTGTTTTTCTGCCCCATCAGGACCTGTGCCCGGATGGCGTAGTTGTGGAAGCTGAGATCGGTGAGACTATTCTGGATGCTGCTCTGCGTAGCGGCATTGAGATTGAACACGCTTGCGAAAAATCCTGTGCCTGCACCACCTGCCACTGCATCGTGCGTGAAGGTTTTGACTCGCTGGCCGAAAGTACCGAAGATGAAGATGATATGCTGGATAAGGCCTGGGGGCTGGAGCCCGACAGCCGTCTGAGCTGCCAGGCGCGCGTGACCCACGATGATCTGGTCGTCGAGATCCCGCGTTATACTATCAACCACGCACGCGAGCATTAATATGGGACTGAAATGGACCGATAGTCGTGAAATTGGCGAAGCGCTGTATGACGCCTTCCCGGATCTCGACCCGAAAACCGTTCGCTTCACCGATATGCATCAGTGGATTTGCGAGCTGGAAGATTTTGATGACAATCCGACCGCATCCAATGAAAAAATTCTGGAGGCGATTCTGCTAGTCTGGTTAGATGAAGCAGAATAATTTCCGCAACATGTTTCACGCTGCAGATGCGTGGGTCGTGTTTGCTCACTCCCGCCGCACAGTAATCTGTGGGCCCGGTGAATGAGCGGCTGACCGCCTTCTCCTGCAGCGTGAAACATCGGAAAAATAATATGGGCTGCCTTTTGGCGGCCCTTTTACCAAATGCGGCTCCTTTGCCAAATAAGGATAAAGATAAAATGACCGAAGCCATGAAGATTACGCTGACGACCCAACCCGCCGACGCGCGCTGGGGAGAAAAAGCGGCTTACAGCATTAATAATGACGGCATCACCCTGCATCTGAACGGTAAAGACGACCTCGGTTTGATTCAGCGCGCGGCGCGTAAAGTCGACGGGATGGGGATCAAACATGTCGCGCTGAGCGGCGAAGGCTGGGATACCGACCGCGCGTGGGCATTCTGGGCCGGTTACAAAGGGCCGAAAGGCAGCCGCAAGGTGGAATGGCCGGCGCTGGACGACGCGCAGAAAAGCGAGCTGGACAATCGGCTGACGATTATTGACTGGGTGCGGGATACCATTAACGCGCCGGCGGAAGAGCTTGGCCCGGAACAGCTGGCTCAGCGCGCGGTCGATCTGCTGTGCAGCGTCGCCTGCGACAACGTGACATACCGCATCACGAAAGGTGAAGACCTGCGTGAGCAAGGCTATCTTGGGCTGCATACCGTTGGCCGCGGCTCCGAGCGTCCGCCGGTACTGCTGGCGCTGGATTACAACCCAACCGGCAATAAAGAGGCCCCGGTGTACGCTTGCCTGGTCGGGAAAGGTATCACCTTCGATTCCGGCGGCTACAGCATCAAACAAAGCGCGTTTATGGATTCGATGAAGTCCGATATGGGCGGCGCGGCAACGGTTACCGGCGCGCTGGCGTTCGCGATTACCCGCGGCCTGAACAAACGCGTGAAGCTGTATCTGTGCTGTGCGGACAACCTGATCAGCGGTAATGCCTTTAAACTCGGCGACATCATTCGCTATCGCAATGGCAAGACTGTGGAAATCATGAACACCGACGCTGAAGGTCGTCTGGTGCTGGCGGATGGTCTGATTGATGCCTCGACGCAGAAACCTGAGCTGATCATCGATGCCGCGACCCTGACCGGGGCGGCGAAAACCGCGCTCGGTAATGACTATCACGCGCTGTTCAGCTTTGATGACTCGCTGGCTAACCGTCTGTTGGCGAGTGCACAGGCGGAAAACGAAGCCTTCTGGCGCCTGCCGCTGGCCGAGTTCCACCGCGGCCAGCTGCCGTCTAACTTCGCCGAGCTGAACAACACCGGCAGCGCGGCCTATCCGGCTGGCGCCAGCACTGCAGCCGGTTTCCTGTCGCATTTCGTTGAAAATTATCACCAGGGCTGGCTGCACATCGACTGCTCGGCGACCTATCGCAAAGCGGCGGTTGAGCAGTGGTCTGCCGGCGCCACCGGCCTCGGCGTGCGCACGATTGCTCATCTGTTAACCGCAGAGTAATGCTCTTGCCGGTGGCGCTGCGCTTATCCGGCCGGGGAAATTCGTAGGCCCGTGCAAGCGCAGCGCCGCCGGGCAATTTAAAGTAATGAAAATATGTCCGAAACTAAAAATGAATTAGAAACTCTGCTGGAAAAGGCGGCGACCGAGCCAGGTCACCGCCCGGCATTTTTCCGTACGCTGCTGGAATCCACCGTGTGGGTACCGGGGGCGGCAGCGGAAGGTGAGCCGATTGTCGAAGAGAGTGCCGTCGATCTGCAGCACTGGGAGAAAGATGATGGCGCTTCGGTGATTCCGTTTTTCTCTTCTCTGGAAGCGCTGCAGCAGGCGGTGGAAGATGAACAATCGTTTGTGGTGATGCCGGCACGGACGCTGTTTGCGATGACGCTCGGCGAAACGCTGTTCCTCAATGCGAAGCTGGCAACCGGTAAAGAGTTTATGCCCAATGAGATCCGCCATCTGCTGGGGGAAGAGGGCAGCCCGCTCAGCACCCAAACCGTGCTTGAAGGCGGCGAGTCTTTGCTGTTGTCTGAAGTCGCCGAGCCGCCGGCGCAGATGATTGATTCGCTGACGACGCTGTTTAAAACGATGAAGACCGTCAGACGGGCATTTCTTTGCTCAATTAAAGATAGCGCTGATGCGCCGGCAAACCTGCTGATCGGGATTGAAGCCGAAGGCGATATCGAAGAGGTGATCCAGGCGGCAGGCAGCGTGGCGACCGATACGTTACCTGGCGATGAGCCGGTTGATCTTTGTCAGGTGGTTGAAGGTGAAAAGGGGATCAGCCATTTTATGATTGCCCATATCACGCCATTTTATGAAAAGCGCTGGGGCAGTTTCCTGCGCGATTTCAAACAGAACCGCATTATCTAAAGCAGCGGGGGCTTCGGCCCCCGCTGTTGTTCTCTTATTGCGCCGGTTCGATCGGCAGGTCGCTACGTGCGCCCCATTCGCTCCACGAGCCGTCATAGAGACAGACGCCGTTGACGCCCAGCGTCGTCAGCGCCAGCACCACAACCGCCGCCGTGACGCCGGAGCCGCAGCTGGCAATAATCGGCCGCTCGAAATCCACGCCCTGGCGAATGAAAATCTCATTCAGTTCATCCACGGTTTTCAGTTCGCCGTTAATCACCAGATCGCTCCACGGTACGTTGAGCGCGCCGGGAATATGACCGCGACGCAGTCCTGGACGAGGCTCATCCACCAGGCCATTAAAACGCCCGGCCGGACGCGCATCGACGATCTGCGCCGATCCCTCATGGCTAACCAGCAGTACATCGGTCAGCCGTTTGATCACTTCCGGATCGAAGCGTCCGTCAAATTCGCCTTCCGGAATATCGGGAACTCCCTGCTCAAGAGGCAATTCATCGCGCTGCCAGCCGGCCAGGCCGCCGGCGAGAATCGAGACGTTTTCGACGCCAAATGTGCGCAGCATCCACCAGGCGCGCGGGGCTGAGAAGAGATTGCCTTCATCGTAAACCACCAGATGTTTATCGCTGCTGACCCCCAGCTCGCGCATCGCAACGGCGAAGGCTTCCGCTCGCGGCATCATATGCGGCAGCGGGCTGGTGCGATCGGAAAGCGCTTCAATATCGAAAAATACGGCGTTGGGAATATGACCCGCGCGATATTCGGCGTGCAAATCGCGATCTTCCTGCCCAGGCGGCGCCATTCGCGCATCGATAATCTGAATTTCCGGGTCATCAATATGTTCCGCTAACCAGTCAGCGGCGACAAAAAACGAAGTGGACATGGCTGTCTCCGTGTCATCAACAATAGGTAGATTGTTGATGTTTTTGCCCTTACCGACAAGGCATTTTCACGTAATACATACCGTAATGTGATATGTCCCCGGCGTACACCGGGGAGAAGCGATCAGAAGCGGTCTTGATGCAGATAGCGCCAGGCGTACTGAGCGTACAGCCCGGCGCCGGTTTTCATCACTTGTTCATCGATATTGAAGCATCCGTGATGGTGGGCGTAGTCGCTCCCTTTCGCTTTATTACCGGAGCCGAGCAGGGCAAAACAACCGGGAATATCTTGCAGATAGAAGCTGAAATCCTCCCCGCCGGTCGTGGGTTTTTCGCTGAATAGCACGTCGTCACCGAAGGCTTCGCGGATCGTGGACTGCGCCAGCAATGCGCTGCGTTCTTCGTTAATCACCGGTAACGTGCCGTAGCAGTAGTCGACGTCAACGCTGGCGCCATACATCGCCGCAGTATGCTGCGCATAGCGCGTGATTGCGGCCTCCAGGCGCCGACGGGTTTCGATGCTGAAGCAACGTACTGTACCGTCCAGGAGCGCATTTTCGGCAATCACGTTGAACCGGGTGCCGACATCCATGCGACCGATAGAGACCACGGCGGAGTCCAGCGGCGAAGTTTCACGCGCCACGATAGCCTGTAAATTCATCACGAAGGCGGAGGCGACAACCGCCGCATCGATGCAGGCCTCTGGCATGGAACCGTGACCGCCGCGGCCGCGAAAGGTGACTTTGAGTAAATCTGCGGAGGCAAATGACGACCCCACGTTGCAGGATATTTTGCCGGAAGGCGAGCCGGACCAGATGTGCATGCCAAAAATGTTGTCGACATTATCCAGGGCCCCCTGGGCGATCATCGCTTTGGCGCCTTCGGCAATCTCCTCGGCGGGCTGAAAAATTAACCGTACGTTACCGGCCATCTGCTCGCGAACCTCATACAGCGCGCGGGCGGCGGTAAGCAGCATTGCGGTATGGGAATCATGCCCGCAGGCGTGCATTTTCCCGGCGGTGAGCGATTTATAGCTGAGCCGATCGTTGAGCTCATGCACCGGCAGCGCATCCATATCGGCGCGCAGTGCCACCGTTTTGCCCGGTTTACTGCCAGAAATGTCTGCAATGACGCCGGTCGGAACGGTACGGCGACAGGCGATGCCGATATTCTCCAGTTCCGCCACGACGCGATCCGTCGTTCGTCGCTCCTCCCACGGCAGCTCCGGGTGGGCGTGTAGATCGCGGCGAAAGTCGATTGTTGCCTGCTCTTCTCTGGCGATGATGGCGGTAATAACGGGGTTAATCATAAAACGGACTCCATAGGTTCGTAGAAAATGAAACGGTTCAGTCGATCACCGGCGCCAGATAACCCACCAGTATTCCGGCCAGAATGACGGAAACAATCGTCACGGAGATAAACCCGCCAACCAGCATTGGCCCCAGCATGTGCTGAGTCAGCATCTGGCGTTCTTTTTCATCCTGGGTAAGGGCGTTAATGGCTTCGTTGGTGATGATGTAATCCGCCGGGAAGCCGTACAGCGCGGTCAGGGAGATGGCGAATGACATGGCGCCGCTGACGCCGAGCGCTTTCCCCACGAGCCAGGAAACCATAAACATGCCGATAACCGCCGTGGCGATGAGCACCGCCATCGGATAAAGCAGGCGTAGCAGCATCTCCGGCGTTGCTTTGTTCAGGGTATCAAAGATAAACAGCATCAATGCCATGACGGCAAAGCCGAACCCGTTCGCTTTTTGTAGCGTGTGTTTTTCGAGAAACCCTACGGAAGTAAAGACCACGCCAAAAAACAGACACAGCACGAACGGACTGATGCTAACGATGGGTTTTGCCAGGTCGGAGATAAACCAGGCCAGACAGCCGACCATCGCCAGGCGCAGAAATTTAAAATAGCTACTGTTGTAGCTTGCGGGGAGGCGGCTAAACAAACGCGGCATTATTTCTTCGCCGCAGGGGAGGAGGGGCTGTTCTTCAGCGTTTTCATGATGCTGTTTGTTACTGCGGTAGCGCCTGAGCCACGATTTTCCTTCGCGTTGCAGCATGATGGCGGTGAGGGGATAGCCGGCGAATCCCTGCATCACGTAAATCAGAATCGCCAGTACGGACAGATCGACCAGCCCGGCGTTGCTTGCACCTTGCGACATAATTAATGATGACACGATCCCACCGACCAGCGGCGGGATGGTCACCAGCGCGGTGTTGCGGTCAAATAGCAACAGGCTCACCGCGAAGACGGCTACCGTTATCCCGGCAATACCGGCAAGCGCGATGATCACCGTTTTCCACTGGCGCATGAGCTCCTGCAGTGACAGCAGGGTACCCATATTGGTAATCAGCAGATACATCAGCATGATGGCAACGGGCGCCGTGATCCCCGCCCGGCTAATAATATCAGGCGGAAAAAACGTCCAGTATCCGCCCAGAAACAGGACCGCACAGACAAAGACGGAAGGGATCCAGGCTTTGGTGCGGGTAGAGATAACATCGCCTGTATAAAGAATGAAAATAATAATTAACAGCGCGTTCATTTGTGACATAAATAATTCCCATATTACTTATTTAATATATCAATACGGAACGAATGACGGTTGTGCCGTTATTGAATCAGCGGCGCGGGCGGTCAGAACGACTATCCGTTTTTTTAGCCAACGTGGGCATATTGAAAGATACCGGTAATCATGCGATTGAACGGGCTTCGGCAATGAGGTCATTTCTCCGTCGGGAGATGAAAATTGACGACTACCAGCAGTATCAGAGGGCATGAAATATGGCGGTATAGCGTTCAGATAAGAGAAAACGGGCGTATTGTCAATTTATAAAGCGGTAGTGCATTTAATTTCGGAATTAATCAAGGAGGAAAATTATACTCTCAGCCGGTAATTAAATTGCCACATTGTCCGTTTCTGCTTTTTTAAATGCGCGTGGTCACATATTTTATATTTATCGTGCGGGGCGGCAATTTTTCGCCCTCCGCGGACTCAAATACACTGTCGTTATTATTCTCATCGGGTACCAGATAAAGCATATTGCCGAAAGCGTATTATCGGAACATCAGACCGCCTGTGCGATGCCGATAGCATAAGCAATTGGTAATTCCGCCGTTAGCGCATAATAATGTGTTCACTACAGGCATCTGGCTGTTCAGGCCAAGGGGTTAAAGGATGAAACCATTTCGTTTAGCGGCGCTGTCGCTGGCACTGTTGACGGCACTCTCTCTCAGCGGATGCGATGACAGCGGTAAACCGCAGGCCGTCGCGCCAGCCGGCTCTTCCGCTGGGCAAACGGGCACTGCAAAACCGGATAGCGCGCAGCTGGCGGCGCTGGCGGAAAAAAGCAAAGGTAAAGCGCTGACGCTGCTCGACGCCTCGGAAATCCAGCTGGACGGCGCGGCGGCGATGGTGCTCACCTTCTCTGTGCCGCTTAATCCCGATCAGGATTTCTCACGCAGCGTGCATCTTGTCGATAAAAAAAGCGGCAAGGTGGATGGTGCCTGGGAGCTCTCTCCTGACCTGAAAGCGCTGCGGCTACGTCATCTTGAGCCGAAACGCGAACTGATTGTCTCCGTTGACCCGACGCTGAGTGCGCTGAACGCGGCGACCTTTGATAACCATTTTGAAAAAACCATTACCACCCGCGATATTGCTCCGAGCGTCGGTTTTGCCAGCCGCGGCTCGCTGCTGCCGGGCAAAGTGGTTGCCGGGCTGCCGGTTATGGCGCTGAACGTCGATAACGTCGACGTCAACTTTTTCCGTATCAAGCCGGAGTCGCTGTCCGCTTTTGTCAGTCAGTGGGAATATCGTAACTCATTGAGTAACTGGGAGTCTGACGAGCTGTTGAAAATGGCCGATCTGGTCTATACCGGGCGTTTCGATCTCAATCCGGCGCGCAACACGCGGGAGAAACTGCTGCTGCCGCTGGCGGATATTAAGCCGTTGCAGCAGCCGGGCGTTTACGTAGCGGTGATGAATCCGGCGGGACGCTACAGCTATAGCAACGCTGCGACGCTGTTTACGTTGAGCGATATCGGCGTATCGGCGCACCGTTATCGTAACCGGCTGGATGTCTTTACCCAGAGTCTCGAAGACGGTGCGGCGCAATCGGGTATCGATGTGCAGCTGCTGAATGCGAAAGGGCAAACTCTCGCCCAGGCGAAAAGCGACGCCCAGGGGCACGTGACCCTGCAAACCGATGATAAAGAAGCGGCGCTGTTGCTGGCGCGAAAAGACGGGCAGACCACCCTGCTGGATCTCAAACTTCCCGCACTGGATCTGGCCGAGTTCTCGATTGCCGGCGCCCCGGGATTCAGCAAGCAGTTCTTTATGTTTGGTCCGCGCGATCTTTATCGTCCGGGAGAGACGGTCATCCTCAACGCGCTGCTCCGTGACGGCGACGGCAAACCGCTGGCCGAGCAGCCGGTGAAGTTCGACGTGGTTCAGCCGGACGGTCAGGTGATCCGCTCGCTGGTCAGCAAACCGGTCAATGGTCTGTATCAGTTTACCTGGCCGCTTGATAGCGGGGCGGCGACCGGTATGTGGCATATCCGCGCCAGCACCGGCGACAATCAGCCGCGCGAGTGGGATTTCCACGTCGAAGATTTTATGCCTGAGCGTATGGCGCTGAATCTGACGCCGCAAAATACCCCGCTGGCCATGGATGCCGATGTGCGCTTTAACGTTGCCGGCGCCTATCTGTATGGCGCCCCGGCCAGCGGCAATCAGCTCCAGGGAAAACTGTTCCTGCGTCCGCTGCGCGATGCGGTTGCGGCGCTGCCGGGCTTCCAGTTTGGTGATATTGCCGAAGAAAACCTCTCCCGCAGCCTGGATGAAGTCCAGACGACGCTGGATGAAAAAGGCCATGCCGACGTGACTACCGCCAGCCAGTGGCAGGATAGCCATTCGCCGCTGCAGGTGGTTTTACAGGCCAGCCTGCTGGAGTCGGGCGGCCGACCGGTTACCCGTACCGTACAGCAGCCGATCTGGCCGGCCGATACGCTGCCGGGGATCCGCCCTGAATTTGCCCTCAAAGAGGTCTACGACTATCGCACCGACAGTACGGTGAAACAGCCGGTGGTAGAAGAAAACAGCACCGCGGCGTTTGAGATTGTCTACGCCGATGCCAAAGGCGAGAAAAAAGCGGTCTCCGGGCTACAGGTACGGCTGATTCGCGAGCGCCGCGACTACTACTGGAACTGGTCTGACGGCGAAGGCTGGCAGTCGCAGTTCGATCAAAAAGATCTGCAGGAAGGCGAACAGTCTCTGGATCTGCAGGCCGGGCAAACGGCGAAAGTGAGTTTCCCGGTGGAGTGGGGATCCTACCGCCTGGAAGTGAAGGGGCCTGATGACGTGATCAGCAGCGTGCGCTTCTGGGCGGGCTACAGCTGGCAGGATAACAGCGATGGCACAGGAGCCGCGCGTCCGGATCGGGTCACCATGAAGCTGGACAAAGCGGCCTATAAACCGGGGGACACTATCAAACTGCATATCGCCGCGCCTGCGGCGGGAAAAGGTTATGCGATGGTTGAATCCAGCGAAGGGCCGCTGTGGTGGCAGGAAATTGACGTCCCGGCGGAGGGTATGGCGCTGTCGATTCCGGTCGATAAAACCTGGAACCGTCACGATCTCTACCTCAGCACCCTGGTGATTCGCCCCGGGGATAAATCCCGCTCGGCGACGCCAAAACGGGCGGTGGGTCTGCTGCACCTGCCGCTGGGCGATGAAAACCGCCGCCTGACGCTTGCGCTGGATGCACCAGAAAAAATACGCCCGAATCAGCCGCTGACGGTGAAAATCAAAGCCAGCGTGGCGCAGGGGGAGGTGCCAAAACAGGTCAATGTGCTGCTCTCCGCCGTGGACAGCGGCGTGCTGAATATCACCGATTACGCCACTCCGGATCCGTGGAAGGCTTTCTTTGGTCAGAAGCGTTACGGCGCGGATATTTATGATATCTACGGTCAGGTGATTGAAGGGCAGGGGCGTCTCGCCAGCCTGCGCTTCGGCGGTGACGGCGATGAACTCAAACGCGGCGGTAAACCGCCGGTTAACCACGTCACGATTATTGCCCAGCAGGCGCAGCCGGTGATCCTGGACGAGCGTGGCGAAGGCGCGGTGACGCTGCCGATTGGCGATTTCAACGGCGAGCTGCGGGTGATGGCGCAGGCGTGGACCGCCGATGATTTTGGCAGCAGCGACGAGAAAGTGGTGGTGGCCGCGCCGCTAATTGCCGAGCTGAATACGCCGCGCTTCCTCGCCAACGGCGACGCAACCCGGCTGGCGCTGGATCTGCGTAACCTCACCGACAGGCCGCAAACGCTGAACGTCGCGCTGAGCGCCAGCGGTTTGCTGCAGCTTGATGGCGCGGCCATTCCTCCGCTACAGCTGGCGCCCGGCGCGCGCAGTACGCTGTTTGTCCCGGTGAGCGCCCGCGATGGTTTTGGCGATGGTCAGGTGAATGCCACGATTACCGGCGTGGCTCTGCCGGGTGAGACCTTCCCTCCGATGCAGAAACAGTGGAAAATTGGCGTACGTCCGGCCTTCCCGGCGCAAACCGTGAATAGTGGCGTGGTGCTGCAACCGGGGGAACGCTGGCAGGCGCCAGTCGGGCAAACCCAGGGGTTCTCACCGGCGACGCTGCAGGGACAGCTGGTGTTCAGCGGTAAGCCGCCGTTGAATCTCGCCCGCTATATTCGCGACCTGAAAGCCTATCCCTATGGCTGCCTGGAACAGACCGCCAGCGGTCTGTTCCCGTCGCTTTACACCAACGCCGCGCAGCTCAAAGCATTGGGCATCGCCGGCGACAGTGATGAAAAGCGCCGTGCGGCGGTAGAGATCGGTATTTCCCGACTGCTGCATATGCAGCGTGACGATGGCGGATTTGCGCTGTGGGACAAAGAGGGGCCGGAAGAGTACTGGCTGACCGCCTATGCCATGGATTTCCTTGTGAGAGCAGGCGAGCAGGGCTATAGCGTACCGACTCAGGCGATGAATAACGGTAACCAGCGTCTGCTGCGCTATCTGCAGGAGCCGGGACTGATGACCGTTCGCTACAGCGATGACGCGGCGGCCAGCCGTTTCGCCGCTCAGGCCTATGCCGCCCTGGTGCTGGCCCGTCAGCAAAAAGCCCCCCTTGGTGCCCTCCGCGAAATCTGGAGTCGTCATGAGCAGGCGCGTTCTGGCCTGCCTCTGCTGCAGCTGGGGATCGCCCTTAAAGCGATGGGCGATGCGCCGCGCGCTGAGCAGGCGTTGACGCTGGCGATGAGTACGCCGCGTCAGGATACTGACCGCTGGCTGGGCGATTATGGCAGCGCCCTGCGCGATGATGCGCTGAAGCTGGCCCTGCTGGAGGAGAATCAACTGCTGCCGGATGCGCAGAACACCTTACTGAGCACCCTTGCGGAAGAGGCCTACGGTCAGCGCTGGCTTTCAACCCAGGAGACCAATGCGCTGTTCCTGGCCGGCCGGACATTACAGGGCTTACCCGGCAGCTGGCAGGCGCAAACCTCATTGCAGGCGCAGCCGCTGGCGGCGGATAAAGCGCAGACCCGCAATCTGAGCGCTGAACAGCTGGCGACCCTGCAGGTCAGCAACACCGGCGATCGTCCGCTCTGGTTGCGCCTTGATAGCAGCGGATACCCGCTCGCTGCGCCGCAGGCCACGGGGAACGTACTGGGCATTGAGCGTCAAATCTTTGATACCCGCGGTCTGCAGAAGTCGCTGACCTCGCTGCGTAGCGGCGAGCTGGTGCTGGTGAAGCTGGAGGTAACCGCCAAACGCAATGTTCCGGATGCGCTGGTGGTGGACCTGCTGCCGGCGGGACTGGAGCTGGAAAACCAGAACCTGGCGAACAGCAGCGCCAGCCTGCAGGAGAACGGCGACGCGGTGCAGAACCTGCTTAACCAGATGCAGCAGGCGGATATTCAGCACATCGAGTTTCGTGACGATCGCTTTGTCGCCGCCGTGGCAATTAACGAAGGGCAGCCGGTGACGCTGGTGTATCTGGCGCGCGCGGTCACGCCGGGAACATATCAGGTTCCGCAGCCGCAGGTAGAGTCGATGTATATTCCGCAGTGGCGGGCGACCGGCGCGGCCAGCGGTCCGCTGACTGTTACCCCGTAAATGCGGCGGCTGCGACAGATAAAACGCCGCTGGCGCTGGCTGGCGGCGTTGATCATTATGCTATGGCTGGCGGTGCTGGCGGCCGATCGTCTGTGGCCGTTGCCGCTGCATGAGGTGGCGCCGGCTCGGGTGGTGGTAGCGGAAGATGGCACGCCGCTGTGGCGCTTTGCGGATAAGCAGGGAGTCTGGCGCTATCCGGTCGCTCTCGATGATGTGTCGCCGCGCTATCTGCAGGCGCTGATCCAGTATGAAGATCGCTGGTTCTGGCGGCATCCGGGGGTGAACCCGTTTGCGGTTATTCGCGCGGCCTGGCAAGACCTGACCGCCGGGCGAGTCGTCTCCGGTGGCAGCACGTTGACTATGCAGGTCGCGAGGCTGCTCGATCCCCATCCCCGAACCTTCGGCGGCAAGCTGCGCCAGCTCTGGCGCGCGCTGCAGCTGGAGTGGCATTTATCAAAAAGCGAGATCCTGACGCTGTATCTTAACCGCGCCCCCTTTGGCGGGACGCTGCAGGGAATTGGCGCTGCCAGCTGGGCCTATCTCGGTAAACCCCCCGCGCAGCTCAGCTATGGTGAAGCGGCCCTGCTGGCCGTGCTGCCGCAGGCGCCGAGCCGCCTACGTCCGGACCGCTGGCCGCAGCGGGCTCAGGCCGCGCGGGATAAAGTACTGACGCGGATGCGCAGTCAGGGGGTCTGGCCCGATAAGGCGGTACAGGAGGCGATTGAAGAACCGGTATGGCTGTTTCCACGACAGATGCCGCAGCTGGCGCCGCTTTTTTCCCGGCGGGCACTGGTGAGCGGCCGCCGGGAGAAAGTGGTGACGACGCTGGATGCCGGGCTCCAGCGTCAGCTGGAAGATCTGGCGCTCAACTGGAAATCGCGCCTGCCGCCGCGTAGCTCGCTGGCGATGGTGGTGGTCGACCATACCAGTATGAAAGTGCGGGGCTGGGTCGGGTCGGCAGATATTTCCGACGATAGTCGCTTCGGGCATATCGATATGGTCTCGGCGATTCGTTCGCCGGGTTCAGTCTTAAAACCGTTTGTCTACGGTATGGCGTTGGATGACGGGCTTATTCATCCGGCATCTTTATTACAGGATGTGCCGCGCCGCTTTAGTGATTACCGGCCCGGAAATTTTGATAGCGGTTTCCATGGGCCGGTCAGCGCCAGCGAAGCGCTGGTGCGCTCGCTGAATCTTCCGGCGGTTCAGGTGCTTGAAGCCTATGGGCCGAAGCGCTTCGCCGCCAACTTACGCAATGCCGGTTTGCCGCTGATATTACCGGCCGGCGCGGAACCCAACCTGTCGCTGATCCTCGGCGGGACGGGAGCAAAACTGGAAGATATTGTGGCCGGATATAGCGCCTTCGCCCGCCATGGCAAGGTCGCGCGATTGCGGATGACGCCGGATGACCCGCTGGTGGAAAGACCGCTGTTGTCGCCGGGGGCGGCCTGGATAGTCCGGCGAATTTTGGCTGGCGAGGCCCAGCCGGTGCCGGACGCTTCGTTGGTGCAGGTGGTTCCGCTGGCGTGGAAAACCGGGACCAGCTACGGCTACCGCGATGCCTGGGCCATTGGCGTCAATGCCCGCTACCTGATCGGTATCTGGACCGGACGGCCGGACGGCACCCCGGTGGTGGGGCAGTTTGGTTTTGCCAGCGCGGTGCCTCTGCTGAACCAGGTCAATAATATGCTGCTGGCGCGACCGGCCATGGGACGCGGCGGTCTGCCCACCGATCCGCGTCCGCAGACGGTCAGCGCGGCAACGATCTGCTGGCCCGGCGGGCAGAGCCTGGCATCAGGCGATAGCAACTGTCGACGTCGACTGGCGACATGGCTGCTGGAAGACAGCCAGCCGCCGACGCTGCTGTTGCCGGGCCAGGAAGAGGGGCGCGGTATTCGCTTCCCCATCTGGTTAGATGAGCAGGGACGGCGGGTGGCGGCGGATTGCCCCGGCGCGGTGCGGAAAGTCGTCGATGTCTGGCCGCTGCCGCTGGAGTCCTGGCTGCCCCCTGCGGAGCGGCGGGCAGCCCGCCTGGGCGCGGTTTCACCGGACTGCCCGCCGCCGCAGGCGACGGATGTGGCGCCGCTGGTGCTGTCAGGCGTGCGCGAGGGGGCGGTGATTAAACGTTTACCGGGAACGGCGCGGGTCATGCTGGCGTTGCAGACAACCGGTGGCGAAGGGCGGCGCTGGTGGTTTCTTAATGGCGAATCCCAGACTACCGCTGGCGCCAGCGTCACGCTGCCGCTGGAGCGACCCGACCGTTATCAACTGGTCGTCATGGACGAGAGTGGCCAGGTGGCGACGGCGAATTTTACCCTGGAATAGCGGCAGATGCCCAATTCCCCTGTTTTATGTGTTGCTAAAACTCGTCTTATTTTAACAAAATGTTACCTTCATCCATAGGCAGCGCCGGTGTTGCTCATTATAATGCGCGCCAGGCCATACGATCGTATGCGCAACAACAGAACATTTTATTAGAGGTAATCATGGCTATTGAACGTACTTTTTCCATCATCAAACCAAACGCGGTGGCAAAAAACGTTATTGGCAGCATCTTTTCTCGCTTTGAAGCTGCAGGGTTCAAAATCGTCGGCACCAAAATGCTGCACCTGACCGTTGAACAGGCTCGCGGTTTCTACGCTGAGCACGAAGGTCGCCCGTTCTTTGACGGTCTGGTTGAGTTCATGACTTCCGGCCCGATCGTGGTCTCCGTTCTGGAAGGCGAAAACGCCGTTCAGCGTCACCGTGACCTGCTGGGCGCAACTAACCCGGACAACGCCCTGGCAGGCACCCTGCGCGCAGACTACGCCGACAGCTTCACCGAGAACGGCACCCACGGTTCCGACTCCGTTGAATCTGCCGCTCGCGAAATTGCGTTCTTCTTCGCCGAAGGCGAGGTTTGCCCGCGCACTCGCTAATCTCCTGCGTCTTTCAGGCCACTGCTTTGTTGGCTTCATTCGCGCACCCGGGTCACATAGTTATCTCTGTTCCCGGGGATTTGCGAACGTGCCGTCTCGCCGTGAGCTGAAATACTTTGGCGATCCTGGTCCTCGTCTTTTCGCCAATCGAAAAGCCATAGAGGATGAAGTACGCAGCAACAGATTTTTTCATCATTGCCGCGTGCAAACGTGGTATTGATGCAGCAGAATTTGTACAATGCAGCGCCCCTATGAACGAGCACTCGTTCATAGGGGCGTTTCTTTTTTCAACCCTCCTGGGGCCATAACGTGTAACAACGAGGCCGGAATAGATTATGTCTGAACATATTGTCACACCTGATACCGCCGCTCTGACGGTGCCGAACAAAGATGCCAAAATCAACCTGCTGGACCTGAACCGTCAGCAGATGCGCGAGTTTTTCAAAAACATGGGTGAAAAACCCTTCCGCGCCGATCAGGTGATGAAATGGATGTATCACTACTGCAGCGACAACTTTGATGATATGACCGATATCAACAAGGTGCTGCGCAACAAGCTGAAGGAAGTCGCGGAGATTCGCGCGCCGGAAGTCGTTGAGGAGCAGCGCTCCAGCGACGGTACCATTAAATGGGCGATTGCCGTCGGCGATCAGCGCGTGGAAACGGTCTATATTCCGGAAGACGATCGTGCGACGCTGTGCGTTTCGTCGCAGGTTGGGTGCGCTTTAGAGTGTAAATTCTGCTCGACCGCGCAGCAGGGTTTTAACCGCAATCTGCGGGTTTCAGAAATTATCGGCCAGGTATGGCGCGCGGCGAAAATCGTCGGTGCGGCCAAAATTACCGGCCAACGCCCGATCACCAACGTGGTGATGATGGGGATGGGCGAGCCGCTGCTGAACCTGACTAACGTCGTTCCGGCGATGGAAATCATGCTGGACGATTTCGGTTTTGGCCTGTCGAAACGTCGCGTGACGCTTTCTACTTCTGGCGTGGTCCCGGCGCTGGATAAGCTCGGCGATATGATCGACGTGGCGCTGGCGATCTCCCTGCACGCCCCCAACGATACGATTCGTGATGAGATCGTGCCGATCAACAAGAAATATAATATTGAGACCTTCCTGAACTCGGTTCGCGGCTATATTTCGAAATCCAACGCTAACCAGGGTCGCGTCACCATTGAGTACGTCATGCTGGATCACGTCAACGATGGTACCGAGCATGCCCATGAACTGGCGGCGCTGTTGAAAGATACGCCGTGCAAGATCAACCTGATTCCCTGGAACCCGTTCCCGGGGGCGCCGTACGGCCGTAGTTCAAACAGCCGTATCGACCGTTTCTCCAAGGTGCTGATGGAATATGGCTTTACCACTATCGTGCGTAAAACGCGCGGCGATGACATTGACGCCGCCTGTGGACAGCTGGCCGGCGATGTTATCGACCGGACCAAGCGTACGCTGCGTAAACGCATGCAGGGCGAAGCCATCGATGTGAAGACGGTCTGATAAATGACGCAGCGCACGGCATGAAGCATGCGCTGCGGATTTATGCCTAATCGCCAGGCGAAATACGCTGATTCGGGCAATAATTACGGTGCGTTTTTGTCGACTTTGAGGCAGTATGTAGCGGCACTACAACCGCTTAGCATTCAATATTGATAAGTATCTGTGATAGTGGGTCATACGGACTTATACTCTTCGTGTGACGTTTAGCAGATGTTTCGCGGCGCGGGGTTAACCGGCGCTGAACTTTAAATTCACGTACCAGTAGTTGTCGAATGAACACTGAAGCCACTCAAGACCATCAAGAAGCAAATACGACGGGCGCGCGTCTACGTCATGCCCGTGAACAACTCGGACTCAGCCAGCAAGCGGTGGCGGAGCGCTTATGCCTGAAAGTTTCCACGGTTCGTGATATTGAAGACGACAAGGCGCCGGCCGACCTGGCCTCTACGTTCCTGCGCGGCTACATCCGCTCCTATGCGCGCCTTGTGCACATTCCGGAAGATGAACTGCTGCCAATGATGGCAAAACAGGCCCCGATTCGTGCCGCGAAAGTTGCGCCGATGCAGAGCTTCTCCCTGGGAAAACGCCGTAAAAAGCGTGACGGCTGGCTGATGAGCTTCACCTGGCTGGTGCTGTTTGTGGTCATTGGCCTCAGCGGCGCCTGGTGGTGGCAAGACCATAAGGCCCAGCAGGAAGAAATTACCTCAATGGCCGACCAGTCAACCGCTGAACTGAATGCGGGCGACAGCAGCCAGAGTATTCCGCTGGATACCGGTGCCGGCAGCACGGCAGCGGACAGCACTGCCAACAGCGCGCCGGTTGATACCACCCCTGCGCCGACGGCCTCTACCCAGGCACCGGTTGATAATAACGCCGTTGTGGCGCCGTCTCAGGCCAATGTGGATAGCGCACCGACTGCCGCAGCGCCGACCTCTCCACTGCCAACCGCCCCGGCTAATGCCGCCGCTACCGCCGCTGCGGCCCAGGATTTGGTCCTGAACTTCTCTGCCGACTGCTGGCTGGAAGTGAGCGATGCAACCGGTAAAAAACTGTTCAGCGGTTTGCAACGTAAGGGCGGTAATCTGAACCTGAGCGGTCAGGCGCCTTATAAGCTGAAAATTGGCGCGCCGGCAGCGGTACAGATTCAGTATCTGGGTAAACCCGTCGATTTGAGTCGTTTTATCAGAACTAACCAGGTTGCGCGTCTGACCCTTAATGCCGAAACATCACCGGCGCAGTAACAGACGGGTAACGCGGGAGATTTTTCATGCATAACCAGGCTCCGATTCAACGTAGAAAATCAAAACGTATTTACGTTGGGAATGTGCCGATTGGCGATGGTGCTCCCATCGCCGTACAGTCGATGACCAATACTCGCACCACCGATGTGGCTGCGACGGTAAACCAAATCAAAGCCTTAGAGCGCGTTGGCGCGGATATCGTCCGCGTCTCCGTTCCGACGATGGATGCAGCGGAAGCGTTCAGGCTCATCAAGCAGCAGGTCAACGTCCCGCTGGTCGCCGATATCCACTTTGACTACCGTATTGCCCTGAAAGTGGCGGAGTACGGTGTGGACTGCCTGCGTATCAACCCGGGCAACATCGGAAACGAAGAACGTATCCGCATGGTGGTTGATTGCGCCCGCGATAAAAATATTCCTATCCGTATCGGCGTCAACGCCGGTTCGCTGGAAAAAGATCTGCAGGAAAAGTACGGCGAACCAACGCCGCAGGCGTTGCTGGAATCAGCCATGCGTCATGTCGATCATCTCGATCGTCTCAACTTCGATCGCTTTAAGGTCAGCGTGAAGGCTTCCGATGTCTTCCTGGCGGTGGAATCTTATCGTCTGCTGGCGAAGCAGATCGATCAGCCGCTGCACCTTGGGATCACTGAAGCCGGCGGCGCCCGCAGCGGCGCGGTGAAGTCGGCGATCGGCCTGGGGCTGCTGCTGTCTGAAGGGATCGGCGATACCCTGCGCGTTTCCCTGGCGGCGGATCCGGTTGAAGAGATCAAGGTCGGTTTCGACATTCTGAAATCCCTGCGCATCCGCGCCCGCGGGATCAACTTCATCGCTTGCCCGACCTGTTCGCGTCAGGAGTTCGACGTTATCGGCACCGTTAACGCGCTGGAGCAACGTCTGGAAGACATTATTACGCCGATGGATATTTCGATTATCGGTTGCGTGGTGAACGGTCCGGGCGAAGCGCTGGTTTCAACGCTTGGCGTGACCGGCGGCAATAAAAAAAGCGGCCTCTATGAAGATGGCGTGCGTAAAGACAGGCTGGACAACGACGATATGATCGATCAGCTGGAAGCACGGATTCGTGCTAAAGCCTCGATGCTTGATGAAGCGCGTCGCATCAATGTTCAGCAGGTTGAAGAGAAATAATCCGGGGCGGTGTATCACTTCCCGTGTATGATTGAACCCGCAGACGCGCGGCGTCGGGGTTCATTTTTGTATATAAATAAAGAGAATAAACGTGGCAAAGAACATTCAAGCCATCCGTGGCATGAACGATTATCTGCCGGGCGAGACCGCTCTCTGGCAGCGCATTGAAGGCTCACTGAAACAGGTGCTCGGCAGCTACGGTTACAGCGAAATCCGTTTGCCGATTGTAGAGCAGACCCCGTTATTCAAACGCGCGATCGGCGAAGTGACCGACGTGGTTGAAAAAGAGATGTACACCTTTGAGGACCGCAATGGCGATAGCCTGACGCTGCGTCCGGAAGGGACGGCGGGCTGCGTACGTGCCGGCATCGAACATGGTCTCCTGTACAATCAAGAACAGCGTCTGTGGTACGTCGGGCCGATGTTCCGCCACGAACGTCCGCAGAAAGGGCGCTATCGCCAGTTCCACCAGATGGGCGTTGAAGTCTTTGGCCTGCAGGGGCCGGATATCGATGCTGAGCTGATCATGCTGACCGCTCGCTGGTGGCGTGAGCTGGGCATCGCTGACCACGTTGCGCTGGAGCTGAACTCCATCGGTTCGCTGGAAGCGCGTGCAACCTATCGCGATGCGCTGGTCGCCTATCTTGAGCAGTTTAAAGATAAGCTCGACGAAGACTGCAAACGCCGCATGTATACCAACCCGCTGCGCGTCCTCGATTCCAAAAATCCGGAAGTACAGGCGCTGCTCAACGATGCACCTGCGCTGGGCGACTACCTGGACGAAGACTCCAGAGCGCATTTCGCGGGCCTGTGTGCCCTGCTGGACGATGCTGGGATTCGCTATACCGTCAATCAGCGCCTGGTGCGCGGCCTGGATTATTATAACCGTACCGTGTTTGAGTGGGTCACCACCAGCCTCGGTTCCCAGGGAACGGTCTGTGCCGGCGGTCGTTATGATGGTCTGGTAGAGCAGCTGGGCGGGCGCGCAACGCCGGCCGTAGGCTTCGCTATGGGGCTGGAACGTCTTGTTTTACTGGTTCAGGCAGTAAATCCGGAATTTAAAGCCGATCCTGTTGTCGATATATACCTGGTGGCTTCCGGAACCGATACCCAGTCTGCAGCGATGCGTCTGGCTGAGCGGGTTCGCGATGAGCTGCCCGGCGCTAAGCTGATGACCAACCACGGCGGCGGCAACTTTAAGAAACAGTTTGCCCGCGCGGATAAATGGGGCGCTCGCGTTGCTCTGGTGGTCGGTGAATCAGAAATTGCTGACGGAAACGTGGTAGTGAAGGATTTACGCTCAGGTGAGCAAACTACCGTAACGCAGGATAGCGTTGCTGCGCATTTGCGCGCACTTCTGGGTTAATCTCCCGGGAATCATTAGTCAGGAGAAGGACTGCGTGGAAACGTATAACAACGAAAACGATCAGGTCGATGCGCTCAAGCGTTTCTTTGCCGAAAATGGCAAAGCGCTGGCCGTTGGTGTGATTTTAGGGATTGGCGCGTTGGTTGGCTGGCGCTACTGGAGTTCTCATCAGCAGGATACGGCGAGAGAATCCTCTTTAGCCTATGAAAACGCCATTTCCGCGCTCAAATCAGACAAGCCGGAAGCGATCGGTTCGGCGGAAAAGTTTGCTGCCGATAGCAAAAACAGCTATGGCGCGTTTGCTTCTCTGGAGCTGGCCCAGCGTTTTGTCGATAAGAACGATCTGCAAAATGCCGAAAAGCAGCTTCAGCAGGGCCTGGCCGCCGCGCCGGATGATAACCTGAAGTCGGTTATCAATATGCGTCTTGCGCGTGTGCAGCTGCAGCTGAAGAAACCTGATGAAGCGCTGAAAACCCTTGATGGTATTAAAGGTGAAGGCTGGGTCGCTATTGTTGCCGATCTCCGTGGTGAGATTCTGCTTAACAAAGGCGATAAGCAAGGCGCTCGCGCGGCCTGGGAAGCTGGCGTGAAAAGCGATGCTTCACCTGCGCTCAGCGAAATGATGCGTATGAAAATAAATAATCTGTCCATCTGAGAGGGACTCGATGCAATTGCGTAAATTACTTTTGCCAGGGCTGCTTTCCGTTACCTTATTAAGCGGTTGTTCGTTGTTTAACAGCGAAGAAGATGTGGTGAAAATGTCACCGCTGCCGACGGTGGAAAATCAGTTTACGCCGTCCACGTCCTGGAGCACCTCTGTTGGCGATGGTATCGGCGATTTCTATTCTAACCTGCACCCGGCTTTTGCCGACGGCGTAGTCTATGCGGCCGATCGTAAGGGCACCGTCAAAGCGCTGAACGCTGACGACGGGAAAGAGGTGTGGTCGGTGAACCTGGCTGAAAAAGACGGCTGGTTCTCTCGCACGCCTGCGCTGCTCTCTGGCGGTATCACCGTTTCCGGTGGTCATGTCTATATCGGCAGCGAAAAAGCGCAGCTGTTCGCCCTGAATACCAGCGATGGTACAGTGGCGTGGCAGGCTCGCGTTGCGGGTGAAGCGATTTCTCGCCCGGTCGTCAGCGACGGCATGGTTCTGGTTCACACCAGTAACGGCCAGCTGCAGGCGCTGAATGAAGCGGATGGGGCGGTGAAGTGGACCGTTAACCTGGATATGCCGGCGCTCTCTCTGCGCGGTGAATCTGCTCCGGCGACCGCCTATGGCGCAGCCATCGTTGGCGGCGATAACGGTCGCGTTAGCGCCGTGCTGATGCAGCAAGGGCAGATTATCTGGCAGCAGCGTATCTCCCAGGCGACCGGACCGACGGAAATCGATCGTCTGAATGACGTCGATACGACCCCGGTTATCGTCAACGGTGTGGTATACACGCTGGCGTATAATGGCAACCTGACCGCGCTGGATCTGCGCAGCGGCCAGATCATGTGGAAGCGTGAGCTGGGTTCCGTGAACGACTTTATCGTTGACGGCAACCGTATCTACCTGGTCGATCAGAATGACCGCATCCTGGCGCTCTCCACCGAAGGTGGCGTGACGCTGTGGACGCAAAGCGATCTATTGCATCGCCTGCTGACCGCGCCGGTGTTGTATAATGGCAACCTGGTGGTCGGTGATAGCGAAGGCTATATGCACTGGGTGAACCCGGAAGATGGTCACTTTGTGGCTCAGCAGAAAGTGGATAGCTCCGGCTTCCGTACCGACGCGGTGGTAGCCGATGGTCGACTGCTGATCCAGGCAACCGACGGCACGCTGTATTCTATTACGCGTTAGTCGTGGCGGCTTACCCCGCGGCTCTTGAGTTTCTTCGCGGCGGCCGGCAACGCAGCCGGCGGCGACGTTCACTGAGAGACAACGGGTATAGTGCGAATTGAGAAACGGCTCCTGGCAGACAGGGGCCGTTTTGACTTTTTTAAAAACGTCGTTAAATCGATGTTGCATAGCAATTTGTAAGAGGCATTTAACATGATACCTGTGGTCGCGCTTGTCGGGCGCCCTAATGTTGGAAAATCCACGCTTTTCAACCGTTTGACGCGCACTCGTGATGCGTTGGTCGCGGATTTCCCGGGGCTGACTCGTGACCGTAAGTACGGTCGTGCTGAAGTTGAAGGTCGTGAATTTATCTGTATCGATACCGGCGGTATCGATGGCACAGAAGATGGCGTTGAAACCCGTATGGCTGAACAGTCGCTGTTGGCGATTGAAGAGGCGGACGTCGTGCTGTTTATGGTCGATGCGCGTGCGGGCCTGATGCCTGCTGATACCGCGATCGCCAAACATCTTCGCTCGCGTGAAAAGCCGACTTTCCTGGTGGCGAACAAAACCGACGGCATTGATGCCGATCAGGCCATTGCCGACTTCTGGTCGCTGGGTCTCGGGGATATCCATCCGATCGCTGCGTCTCACGGTCGCGGCGTGACCAGCCTGCTGGAGCACGTCCTGTTGCCGTGGGCCGAAGAGATCGACCCGTCGGAAGAGGTCGATGAAGATGCGGCGTACTGGGCGCAGTTTGAAGCGGAACAGAACGGTGAAGAAGCGGAAGAGCCGGAAGACGACTTCAACCCGCAAGATCTGCCGATTAAGCTGGCGATTGTGGGTCGTCCGAACGTGGGCAAATCCACGCTGACCAACCGTATCCTGGGCGAAGACCGCGTGGTGGTCTACGACATGCCGGGAACCACGCGCGACAGTATCTACATTCCGATGCAGCGCGATGAACGTGAATACGTGCTCATCGACACCGCGGGCGTGCGTAAGCGCGGTAAAATTACCGACGTGGTCGAAAAATTCTCGGTCATCAAAACGCTGCAGGCCATTGAAGATGCCAACGTGGTGATGCTGGTTATCGATGCGCGTGAAGGGATTTCCGACCAGGATCTTTCTCTGCTCGGTTTTATCCTCAACAGCGGCCGTTCGCTGGTGATTGTGGTCAACAAGTGGGATGGCCTGAGCCAGGAAGTGAGAGAGCAGGTTAAAGAGACGCTGGACTTCCGTCTGGGCTTCATTGACTTTGCACGTATCCACTTTATCTCCGCACTGCACGGCAGCGGCGTAGGTAACCTGTTCGAATCCGTACGCGAAGCGTATGACAGCGCGACCCGTCGCGTCGGGACGGCGATGCTGACCCGTATCATGACCATGGCGGCAGAAGATCATCAGCCGCCGCTGGTGCGTGGTCGTCGCGTGAAACTGAAATATGCCCATGCCGGCGGTTATAACCCGCCGATTGTGGTCATCCACGGTAATCAGGTAAAAGATCTGCCGGACTCCTATAAGCGTTACCTGATGAACTACTTCCGCAAGTCGCTGGACGTAATGGGTACGCCAATTCGTATCCAGTTCAAAGAAGGGGAAAACCCGTTTGCCAACAAACGCAATACCCTGACGCCGAACCAGATGCGTAAGCGTAAACGCTTGATTAAACACATCAAGAAAAGCAAGTAATCCAGTAATAGAGAAACCCGCCGCTGGCGGGTTTTTTTTATCTCGTAACAACTCGCGACATTGGTGAATCCACGTTCGCCGCCCGTTCGATGTGTATAATACCCATATTATTTCCACCGACTTACTGGCAGGTCACTATGCAGACTGGATTTGTTGGGCTGGGCGCGGTAGTCGAAACCGCTTATCTTCCCGCGCTGAGGCATTTGGGGATCCTCATGAACGAATGCTGGGGTTTCGATGCGAATCCTGGCAGAAGATTACCGGGAATAACCCGCTGTGCGTCACTAGCGGCAGTGCTCGGAAAGCCGTTAGATCTGCTATTTATCACCACCGCGTCGTTGCAGCATCTTCCGGTGCTGGAGGCGGCGCTGGCATCAGCCTGTCCGCGCATTGTGGTGGAAAAACCGGTTGTTGCGACTCTTGAACAAATGACCCGTCTGCGTGAGCTGCTCAGCGAGCCGCAGCATGCGCGGCGGGTACTGGCGCTCGATCACTGGATGGCGCGGGACGGTGCGCTGAAGCTGGCATTGGGTGAGCTGGACGAGCGCTGGCAGGGGGAAGATGCGGCGCAGCCCCGTCGGCCTCTGCTGTCATCAATCCAGGATATCGCCCGTATTGACGGATTTTTGCAGGAGCCCAGCGGATTTAACGACCAGGGCGAGCCCGTGGCGCTCAATTTTGCCACCGGTGAGCCGGATACGCGCCAGCTGCGTCATCCTGACGGCGTGATTCTTGATATTGGTACGCATGTGCTGGCGATGCTGCGCGAAACAATCCGCTACTGTGGTGGGACGGATGAGATGCACCTTGAAGTCCGGCAGGTCAGCGATCGCCTGGGTCATGCCATTGCCCGGGGAGATACGCAAACCGCGGAAGGCAAGGCCCATCTGCAGGGGCAACTCAGCGGCATCCCGCTCAATATCTGGCTGAGCAAATATGCCGGACCGGCGGGAGGACAAAAAGGGCTGCGCATCTGGCTACGCGATGGGCGCATTATCAATCAGGACCGGCGCGATAATTGCGAAGTGGTGGAGCTGATTGCTGGCGATCGTATTGAGCGCTGGCGGCGTCCGGGCGCTATCTATGAGCATTGCCTGGGCGAGCATATTCTGGGAAAAGAGAGCCTGTTTGTTCGCGCTCCCGAGGAAGTGTCCCGGTTAACGCAGCGACGGATCAACGAAGTGGCGCTCTTGCTTGAGCTACAGCAGCAATTGCGTGGGCCACACTGAACCACCGCCGTGGTAAACTGGGCGGAAGAACATTCGGTAAGGAATCATCATGGAACTTGCATGCCCCATCTGTCGCGCGCCGTTGGCAGTAGAGGATCAGAATGCGCACTGTCAGCACTGTGCGAAAGCGTTTGCCCTGCAAGCCCGCTGCCCGGATTGCCACAAACCGCTGGAGGTTTTAAAAGCGTGTGGCGCAGTGGATTATTTTTGCCAGAACGGGCACGGGCTGATTTCGAAAAAACGCGTGGAGTGGGCGGCGGTAGAATAACCGTTGTTACTTTTTCTTCGCCCGGGTTTTCTTCACGGGCGTAATCGTTTTGACTTCGCTTGCGACCCAGCCGTCATTTAAACGAGTGGTCAGCATATCGCCTGCCTTCACCTGTTTGGTTTGCTTCAGCACTTTGCCGTCGCTGGCTGAGGTGACGCTATAGCCGCGGGCCAGCGTTGCCAGCGGACTCACCGCCTCCAGATGGGTCACCGCGTTGCCGAAGCGCTCGCGGCGCTCGCTTAAACGCGAACGGATGCTCTCGGCGAGGCGGTATTCGAGTTGCTGAATGCGCGACTGATGACGGTGGATGCGCGGCTGCGGGTTTTGCATGTTCAGACGCTGAATGACGCGTTGTTGACGCTGATCGGCGCGTTTCATCTGCGTCTCAAGCGCAAGGCGCATTCGCTCCCGTAGCCTTTCCAGCGCCGTTTGCTGGCGCACTAATCGTAGCTGCGGATGCTGTTGCTGAAGACGATGGAACAGCTGGGTAAAACGACGGTGACGGTTGGCGATAAAATAGTCCATCGCCATTTCCAGACGCTGCTGTCCGGATTGCAGCTGGCGCAGCAGCTCCTGCTGATTGCGGCTGACAATCTCTGCGGCCGCTGAAGGGGTTGGCGCCCGCAGGTCGGAGACAAAATCGGCGATGGTGACGTCGGTTTCATGGCCGACGGCGCTGACGACCGGGATGCGGCTGGCAAAAATCGCCCGCGCTACCCGCTCATCGTTGAAGCTCCATAAATCTTCCAGAGAACCGCCGCCGCGGCCAACGATCAGCACATCGCACTCTTCGCGAAGGTTGGCTAATTCTATGGCGCGAACGATTTGCCCTGGCGCATCGTCGCCCTGAACCGACGTGGGGTAGATAACGACCGGCAGCGACGGATCGCGTCTTTTCAGCACGTGCAGAATGTCGTGTAGCGCCGCGCCGCTTTTCGAGGTGATGACGCCCACGCAGCGCGCAGGGGAGGGGAGGGCTTGCTTATACTGCTGATCGAAAAGACCTTCCGCCGCCAGCAGCGCTTTTAGCTGTTCATACTTTTGCTGTAACAGCCCTTCGCCGGCAGGCTGCATACTCTCAACGATAATCTGATAGTCGCCGCGCGGCTCATACAGGGTGATATTGGCACGCACCAGTACCTGCTGGCCGTGCTGCGGGCGAAAAGTGACCCGACGGTTGCTGTTGCGGAACATCGCGCAGCGCACCTGGGCGTTATCGTCTTTTAAGGTGAAGTACCAGTGGCCGGAAGAGGGCTGGCTGAAGTTGGAGATCTCGCCGCTGATCCAGACCTGACCCATTTCCTGTTCCAGAAGCAGGCGAACCGTCTGGTTTAGGCGGCTGACCGTGAAAATTGCAGGGGATTGAGATGGTAACATGTGAGCAAGATCAAATTTTAAATCAGCAGGTTATTCAGTCGATAGTAACCTGCTGATGGACGATCGCAAGTATTATTTTCAAAAAAGGGTAGATGCAATCGGTTACGCTCTGTATAATGCCACGGCAATATTTATCCACCCTGGTCGAGATATTGCCCATGCTACGTATCGCTAAAGAAGCTCTGACGTTTGACGACGTCCTCCTCGTTCCCGCTCATTCTACCGTTCTGCCGAATACTGCCGATCTCAGCACCCAGCTGACGAAAACCATTCGTCTGAATATTCCTATGCTCTCCGCAGCCATGGATACCGTAACAGAAGCGCGCCTGGCAATTGCCCTGGCACAGGAAGGCGGCATCGGCTTTATTCACAAAAACATGTCCATCGAGCGTCAGGCGGAAGAAGTTCGCCGCGTGAAGAAACATGAGTCCGGCGTGGTTTCCGATCCGCAGACCGTACTGCCTACAACCACCCTGCGTGAAGTAAAAGTGCTGACCGAGCGTAACGGCTTTGCCGGTTATCCGGTAGTGACCGAAGACAACGAACTGGTCGGTATCATCACCGGTCGCGACGTTCGCTTCGTGACCGACCTGAACCAGCCCGTCAGCGTTTACATGACGCCGAAAGAGCGTCTGGTTACCGTGCGTGAAGGCGAAAGCCGCGAAGTCGTGTTTGCCAAAATGCACGAAAAACGCGTTGAAAAAGCGCTGGTTGTTGATGCTGGCTTCCATCTGCGCGGCATGATTACCGTTAAAGATTTCCAGAAAGCGGAACGTAAGCCGAATGCGTGTAAAGATGAGCATGGTCGTCTGCGCGTCGGTGCAGCGGTTGGCGCAGGCGCGGGCAACGAAGAGCGCGTAGATGCGTTGGTTGCTGCAGGCGTTGATGTTCTGCTGATCGACTCCTCCCACGGCCATTCTGAAGGCGTTCTGCAGCGCATTCGTGAAACCCGCGCTAAATATCCTGACCTGCAAATCATCGGCGGTAACGTGGCTACCGGCGCCGGCGCGCGTGCCCTGGCTGAAGCGGGCGTGAGCGCGGTGAAAGTAGGTATCGGCCCTGGTTCTATCTGTACTACCCGTATCGTCACCGGCGTTGGTGTCCCGCAGATTACCGCCGTCTCAGACGCGGTTGAAGCGCTGGAAGGTACCGGCATTCCGGTTATCGCCGATGGCGGTATCCGTTTCTCCGGCGATATCGCCAAAGCAATCGCTGCTGGCGCTGCTGCCGTGATGGTCGGCTCCATGCTGGCGGGCACCGAAGAGTCCCCGGGTGAAATCGAGCTCTACCAGGGGCGTTCTTACAAATCTTATCGCGGGATGGGTTCTCTGGGTGCGATGTCCAAAGGCTCCTCTGACCGTTACTTCCAGAGCGACAACGCCGCGGACAAACTGGTGCCGGAAGGTATCGAAGGCCGCGTTGCTTATAAAGGTCGCCTGAAAGAGATCATTCACCAGCAGATGGGTGGCCTGCGCTCCTGTATGGGGCTGACCGGTTGTGGTACCATCGACACCCTGCGTACTAAAGCGGAATTCGTGCGTATCAGCGGTGCTGGCATCCAGGAAAGTCACGTTCACGACGTGACGATCACCAAGGAATCCCCGAACTACCGCATGGGCTCCTGATTTTCATCGCCCGGTCATGCGCCGGGCGATTTTATTTAATCGCTACTGCTCTGGAATAAACGTCAATGACGGATAACATTCATAAACATCGCATTCTAATCCTGGACTTCGGTTCTCAGTACACCCAGTTGGTTGCGCGTCGCGTACGTGAATTAGGGGTGTATTGCGAGCTGTGGGCCTGGGACGTAACGGAAGCTCAGATTCGTGAGTTCAATCCTAGCGGCATCATTCTTTCCGGCGGCCCGGAAAGCACCACTGAACATAACAGCCCGCGCGCGCCGCAGTATGTTTTCGAAGCCGGTGTACCGGTGTTTGGCGTTTGCTACGGTATGCAGACTATGGCAATGCAGCTGGGCGGCCACGTAGAAGGCTCTAATGAGCGCGAGTTCGGCTATGCGCAGGTTGAAGTTGTTACCGATAGCGCGCTGGTGCGCGGTATCGAAGACTCCCTGACCGCTGAAGGTAAACCGCTGCTCGACGTCTGGATGAGCCACGGCGACAAAGTCACCGCGATCCCGTCTGACTTCGTAACCGTTGCCAGCACTGAAAGCTGCCCGTTTGCCATTATGGCGAACGAAGAAAAACGCTTCTATGGCGTGCAGTTCCATCCGGAAGTGACCCACACCCGTCAGGGTATGCGTATGCTGGAGCGCTTCGTGCGTGACATCTGCCAGTGTGAAGCTCTGTGGACGCCGGCAAAAATCATCGACGATGCCGTTGAGCGTATCCGCCAGCAGGTTGGCGATGGCAAAGTGATCCTCGGCCTCTCCGGCGGCGTGGACTCCTCCGTGACCGCCATGCTGCTGCACCGCGCTATCGGTAAAAACCTGACCTGCGTCTTCGTGGACAATGGTCTGCTGCGTCTGAACGAAGCCCAGCAGGTTATGGACATGTTCGGTGACCACTTCGGTCTGAACATCGTTCACGTGGAAGGCGAGAAGCGCTTCCTGGACGCGCTGAAAGGCGAGAACGATCCGGAAGCCAAACGTAAAATCATCGGCCGCGTGTTCGTCGAAGTGTTCGACGAAGAAGCGCTGAAGCTGGAAGATGTTAAATGGCTGGCGCAGGGAACCATCTACCCGGATGTCATCGAATCCGCAGCGTCTGCAACCGGTAAAGCACACGTCATCAAATCTCACCACAACGTGGGCGGCCTGCCGAAAGAGATGAAAATGGGGCTGGTTGAACCGCTGCGTGAGCTGTTCAAAGACGAAGTGCGTAAGATTGGTCTGGAGCTGGGCCTGCCGTACGACATGCTGTACCGTCATCCGTTCCCGGGGCCGGGTCTCGGCGTTCGCGTACTGGGCGAAGTGAAGAAAGAGTACTGCGATCTGCTGCGTCGTGCGGATGCTATCTTCATCGAAGAGCTGCATAAAGCTGACCTGTACAACAAAGTGAGCCAGGCGTTCACCGTGTTCCTGCCGGTCCGCTCTGTCGGCGTAATGGGCGATGGCCGTAAGTACGACTGGGTCGTTTCCCTGCGTGCGGTCGAAACCATCGACTTTATGACCGCCCACTGGGCGCACCTGCCATATGACTTCCTTGGCCGCGTTTCCAACCGCATTATCAACGAAGTGAACGGCATTTCCCGCGTCGTCTATGACATCAGCGGCAAGCCGCCGGCAACCATCGAGTGGGAATAACTCCCCGACGTGGTTAAACGAAGCCCTCTGTTTTATCAGGGGGCTTTTCTTTTTGACCGCCGGATTAATGCTGAGTGTTATCGCTGAACTGCGGCACTTCCGTTGAGAAACGCGCGCTGCGGGCATCGCGTTCATAACCCTGATTCTGGCTCAGAATCGCATAGAGCTCGGGGCGTCTGCCGTGAATCCAGCGTCGGCCTGTGGACATGGCCAGCAGGTTTAAATCCAGCGTGGTGCAGACCAGGGTGTCTTCAAACGCATCGGTCTCGGCAATAATGCGGCCATAGGGATCGATAATCATCGCATTTCCGGTACGCACCTCCCCGTTGTCCAGCCCGACGCCATTGCTGAATAAGATAAACATCCCATTATCATGCGCTCTTGAGGGCAGCCAGCGGAGCAACCATTCCCGACCGTTACGGCCCTGAAATGCGGCTTTCAGCGCGTCAGGATCCTGATACCGGTTCTGCCAAAGGGCAACGGGAACGGGCTTCATCCCGAACGGGCTGCGGGAGTTCGTGCCGCCGGTTTGATGGGGGGCCAGCAGAATATCCGCGCCCAGCAGCGCGGTAGCCCGGGCATTTTCCGTCAGGTTATTGTCCCAGCAGATCAGAACGCCAACTTTCACTCCCCACGGCGTATCGAAGACGGTGAAGCGATTCCCCCGGTCTATCGCCGGATGTTCAAAGGCGTGCAGCTTGCGGTGGATATGCCTCTGGCCATCCGGCATACAAACGACGTAGGTGTTATACAGGCGATCGTCACTCGCTCTTTCAATCAGCCCTACGCCAATCGCCATCTCATAACTTTGCGCCAGGCGTGCAATTCTCGCCAGGGAAGGACTGTCGTCAATGGTCTCGGCCAGCGAGCTTACCTCCTCGGCGCTGAGATCGATAACGTGCCAGTAGCCGGTAATGCACATTTCGGGAAAGGCCAGAATGCGGGTCCCTTCGCCGGCTGCCTGATGAATAAAGCGTTCCATAATGCCCAGGTTATAGGACTTATCATTAGCGCGGTGGCAGAACTGTACCGTAGCCACCTGGAGTTCGTTGTTCATAGGTCTCTTCTCGTTGCGAAAAACTGAGCTCATTACGCCAGCAGAGACACAGGATGTATAATCACGCTTTCTCCGCGTTTGATAAGGGACTGGAATGGACATCAGATTAATACGGGCGTTCGTCACTCTGGCCCAGTTGCGACGCTACCATGCGGCGGCGGAGCGGCTTTGTTTGACCCAGCCGGCGCTGACGAAACAAATCCAGACCCTGGAACATCTGACGGGCATGACTCTTTTTCAGCGGGGGCGGCAGGGAGCACAGCTGACCGCGGCGGGGGAGGCTATCTATTCTCAGGCCTGCCATTTTGTAGCGCAGCATGACCAGTTTTGTGCCTGGACGGAGCAGGTCCGGCGCGGAAACGTCGGCACGCTGGCGCTGGGGTTCGGCATCTCAACCTTCCAGCTGGCCCCGGCGCAAGTTAAAGCCTTTCGCCAGCAGTTTCCCGATATTGAGGTCTCCCTCAACGATATCGCTTCCCACGAGCAGTATCGAATGTTACTGGAGGGGCAGCTGCATGCCGGGTTCGTGCGGATGCCTGTTCCGGAGGCGCTGGAGGCCCGGGCGCTGATGGAAGAGAGCCTGGTGCTTGCCGTGCCCGCTGGCGCAACGGAGGCGCTCCCGGATATCGCCTCGGTGCTCCGACAGTTCCCGCTGCTGCAAATTAACCCACGGCGCGGCCGGGGGTTAGCAGAGCAAACGGCGCATTTCCTGCAAATCAACCGCCTGTCCGCTGACATCGTGGCGGATGCTGACGATATTCACACCCTGCTGGCGCTGGTTGCCGCCGGAAATGGTGTTGCGCTGCTTCCTGCCGGCGCATGTCATCTTCTGCCGGCAGGCATAAAGCTCGTTACCGTGACGGGGGAGGGCACGCAATGGCAGGTTGGCCTGGCCTGGAATCCTCAGGCGGCGGACGCCGTCCGCGATCGTTTTATCGCAATGGTCTGTCGGAAAAACGGGGAGATACCTCCTCGCTAAGGGGCGTGCAGGTATCGCCATGAAGCTCAGGAATCAATGGCTGCCGGCATCGTCTCGGGCGGCCGACGGGACTGGCTCCGGGCAATGGCGAGCGCCAGCGCGGCGACCACCAGCGTCAGCGCAGCGGAAAAACCTAAGCTTCCCTGAACCCCGAACTGCTGAGTTAACCAGGCGTAGGCAAACGGGGAGGCGGCAGCCAGCAGCTGGGCGGGGATCAACAGGATACCGGTGCGTCTGGTGTAATCCTCGGCGGCAAAAAGCTCTAGCGGTAGCGTGGCTTTAAATACCGTCGTTAACCCATTGATGGCGCCATAGCCCAGCACAAATCCGCCGGCGGTGCCGAGGAGATAAGGCCCGCTCAGGCCAAGGGCGAAACAGACCGGCATCAGCAACGTGGTCAGCAGCGTAAGTCGAAGCGGCGTGAGCACCGAACCCGAGGCGACCTCCAGAAAGCGGGCGCCGGTCTGGCCAATGCCCCAAAGCATCCCCGCCGCCACCGGCAGACCGTAGTGGGCGATAAATTCCGGCAGGTGGGTGGAGGTTCCATTAGAAACAAATGTCACCAGCGCGATCAGCGCCGCATACAGCAGAGCAACCTGTCTCTGCTGGCGGGAAGCGGGCCGGTGCGCTTCTGGCCGTATCGCCGCGGGTCGCCTGGCATTCGGCATTCGCCAGAGCAGCAGCGCGCTGAACAGACCCAGCAGGGCATAAACCAGCAACGCCTCCCGCCAGCTCATCATCGTCAGCAAAAATGCGCCCAGTGGCCAGAACAGAGCGGAAGCCAGGCCGCCAGCCAGCGTCACGCGGGAAATGGTGCGTCTTGCCTGCTGACCGTAAAGATTCACCAGCGCGGCAAACAGCGTATCATACAGCGCCAGACGCATTCCGATACCGGTAAGTAGCCAGGCGCCCAGCCAACCGGAGAGAGTCGGTACGGCCGCCATGATGAAGCATCCTGCGGCGATCGCCAGCGTGCCGCTGACCACAATGTGCTGGCCGCCAAACCGGGCCAGCAGGCGGGCGACAAACGGGGAGATCGACGCCATTATCAACATGGCGATCGTCAGGCCGAGGTAGATTTGCGTCGTTGGCCAGCCGGTGTCCTGCTCGATAGCCCGGGAAAAAGTGCCCGGCATATAAAATGAGATCCCCCAGTTAATCAGCTGATTGCATCCAGCGGCAAGCGTCAGCATGCCGGACGCGGCGCGTCTGTTTTCCATATTTTTCATCGTATCTCAGTCTGTTATGCAGTTGCCGGTAGCATAACCTGCGCGCTATTGTGCAGGCAGACTCGTTGGTTTATGACCCTTATAAGAGAAACTTTGAGATGACGACGCTTAATCTGGGACATCTGGCTACTTTCCGGCTGGTGGTACAGCGGGGGAGCTTCTCGGCTGCTGCGGATGTCCTGGGGCTATCGCAGCCCGCGGTCAGCCTGCAGGTACGTCAGCTGGAACAGTTTCTGCAGACCCGGCTGATTGAGCGGACCGGACGGGGGATTAAAGCGACGGCGGCCGGTATGGCTCTGCTGGCTCACGGTGACAATATTGAACGGGCGGTCAGCGCGGCGGTACTGTCGGTGAGCGAGTTTAATCGCGAAATCAGCGGCGCGATAACGCTCGGAACGGGGGCCACGGCCTGCATACATCTTTTACCGCCGGTCTTACAACAGCTGCGGCAGGCGCATCCGCTGCTGACGGTAGGCGTGACGACCGGAAATACGCTGGATATCGTGCGCGCCGTGGAGGAGAACCGACTCGATCTCGGACTGGTCACGCTTCCGGCCCACGGGCGCAACCTGGCAATAGATCCGCTGGTGGATGAGGAGTTTGTGTTTATTTTTGCCTGTGGACAGGATGCGCTGCCGCTGGAGCTGACGGCGGAAGTGCTGCAGGCGCTGCCGCTGATTGCCTTTGAGGCCGGGAGCGGAACCCGGGAGCTGATTGATGGCTGGTTTCGTGCCAGCGGGCGGGATATTTCGCCGGTGATGCAGCTGGGCAGCATTGAAGCCATCAAGCGAATGGTGCGCGCCGGACTGGGATACAGCATTGTTCCACGCATGGCGGTGGCGCATCATGACGATCGGCAGGGGTTACGCGTTCAATCGCTGACGCCACTACTCCACCGTCAGTTGGGGGTCGTGATGCGTCAGGATAAAATTCTCAGCAAAGGGATCGGCGAGATGCTGCGCCTGCTGCGAGAGGTGCAGTTTACCGTTTAAAGCAATGTTATGCCGTACTGGCTGGCACCGTAATGTGCTGGCTTATTCCCGCGGCGTGGTATCAACCGGGAGCGTCGATTGCTGGGACTCGATCTTGTCCTGATGATGATACCAGGCGCCAATAGAAGAGTAGACAAAGCGTCCAAAGAAGAAGATAAAGCTGATAAGCAGTACGATACGGGTCATGCGACGGTTAAATCGATGTCGTTTACGCATACTGGGTGCCTGACTCACAAAAGGTTCCTTGAGGTATACCCACAACTGGGGCGATAAGGGTATTAAGGCACAGGAATGCAGCAGGGTCAATTGATGGGGATGTAAAAATCCGCCGCTCAAACATTACTTAATGTTATGTAAGATAATTATCACATTCACATCCTTTTTCTTTCATTCGAACAGACGCATAAAAATAAGCTTTATTAATCATAGCTAAAAGATTTATTGATTTATATCAACAGTCCGCGTGTGCTGATAACTAAAATCTCTTGCCTGTTCCGCGTAGGTATTCCTTATGCGGCTAGGATGGTTAGGTTGGATGCCTACCTGAATATACCCAGCGGGAATTTGGGTTATCTGTAGAGCATCAATGAAAATAATTAAACAATACAGACTGTATCGGGATAAATGGTGGGCGCTTCCGCTGATTTTACCCCTGCTTTTACTGCCTCTGGCGCGAGGGGCAAATTCCTATGCCGTGCTGGATGGTAGTGAAGTTTCGCTTTACTATTTACCGTTGGCGCTGGTGCAGAGTCTTATGCTGTTTTTTGATGTGGCAGCGCTGCCCGGTATTATCATCGGTCTGCTGTGCACCGTGGCCCGGGGAATGAATCCGTGGGAGGCGATTGTGGTCGTTTTCCATTTTCTTATCCCGGCGGTTTTGTGCTGGGGCGGCTATCGGATTTTTGTGCCGCGCCGCCAGCATATTTACCACGGTAACGTGAGCCTGATGCCGTATCGCCTGTTCTGGCAGATGCTGCTGCCATCGCTCATTTTTCTCATACTTTCTCAGATTGCCGAGTATCTCGGCATGCATCCGCGGACGACGGGGCTGGCCGGGATCGATCCGCTAAGTTTACGCTCCCTGATTACTTTTCAAGCCTTGATGGTAGGCGGTTTAACCGGCGTTCCGCTGTGCTATTTATTGATTCGTATTCTTCGCAATCCTTTTTATCTGCGTAGTTTTATTTCACAGGCGAAGTTACAGGTTGATCCAAAAATAAAATGTGGTGAATTTGTTTTATGGTCGATAACATTGTTAATGTTATTGGGTTTGTTATTAATACCGCTGAATGGTCAGAGTACGATATTTAGCACAAACTATACATTGTCATTACTCATGCCGGTAATGTTGTGGGGCGCGATGCGCTTTGGCTATCGCTGTATCGCAATGATTTGGACGCCGGTTTTAATCATCATTATTCACTTTCATTATCGCTATTTGCCTTTCTCTCCGGGATATGCCCATCAGCTGACCATAACCTCTTCGAGCTATCTGGTGTTCTCTTTTATTATTACTTATATGGCCATGCTGGCGACCCGGCAGCGTCTGATTCATGCCAGGGTACGGCGGATGGCTTTTCTCGATCCGGTTGTCCATATGCCCAATTTACGGGCGCTGAGTCGGTCGTTGGACAGCGCAATGTGGTCGGTGCTGTGCTTTTTACGCATTCCTGAGCTGGAGCTGCTGGGGCGCCATTATGGCGTTATGCTGCGTATTCAATATAAACAAAAACTGGCTGAACATCTGGGCGACTTACTCCAGCCGAACGAGGCCGTTCACCATCTGGCCGGACACGATCTGGTGCTCCGTCTGAACAGCGGCGATCATAAGGCGCGCATTGCCGCGCTGGATGAACGTATCCAACGGTTTCGCTTTATCTGGGACGGTATACCTCTGCAGCCCGCGGTAGGGATTAGTTACTGCAGCGTGCGCTCACCGGTGAAGCACCTCTATTTGCTTTTAGGCGAGCTGAATAACATTGCTGATATGTCTCTGACCAGCGGCCAGCCAGAAAATATGCAGCGTCGCGGGGCTATACATATTCAGCACGGCTTACGGGATAAAGTGGTGATGATGAACCAGATCCAGCAGGCGCTGGAGCAGAACCATTTTTGTCTGATGGCGCAGCCGATCGTCGGTATTCGCGGTGACAACTATTATGAAGTTCTGCTGCGTATGGCGGGAGATGACGGGGAGCTTATTTACCCGGATGATTTCCTCCCGGTGGCGCATGAGTTTGGCCTGTCATCCCGTATTGACCTGTGGGTACTGGAGAATACGCTCGCCTTTATGAACCAGCAGCGGACAATTTTACCCGGTCTGCGGCTGGCGGTGAATCTTTCGCCGGTCTCCGTCAGCCGGAGCCAGTTTCCCGGCGAAGTGGAGCGGCTGCTGGCGCAGTATCATGTTGAACCGTGGCAGTTATTATTTGAGTTAACGGAAAACCACTCGCTCAGCAACCCTGAGCAGGCACGGCAAACGCTGGCGCATTTGCAGGCGCTGGGATGTCGGGTGGCGATCGATGACTTTGGTACCGGCTACGCCAGCTACGCGCGCCTGAAAACGCTGAACGTTGATCTGCTGAAGATTGACGGTAGCTTTATTCGTAATTTGCACTCCAGCAGTCTTGATTACCAGGTCGTGGCATCGATTTGCCATCTGGCGCGGATGAAGAATATGCAGGTGGTGGCGGAGTGTGTGGAAACGCCGGAGATTCGACAGGCGGCGCTGTCATTGGGGATTGATTATCTGCAGGGGTACGAGATTGGCCAGCCGGTTCCACTGGCGTCTCTGGTGACGGCGGTAACGGCTGAAGCGAGCTGATGGGGAAGAAGCGGGCCGGGTGAGAGCAACCCGGCCTCGGGACTAGTTTTTGCTTTCAGGCTCTTCTTCGGCGATTTTCAACAGCCAGTCAGGCACGCCTTCCCAGTACTGCTGCTCTTTTTCCAGATCGAGCAGCACCAGCGCATTCTGGCTGAACCAGTCATGCGGGAAGATCAGCGTCCAGTGATTGGCTTCGGTCTTCAGCCTGAGCGTGGGCGGTGTGGTGGTCGCCTGACGCTGGTTATTCAGCAAAATACCCAGGCGTAAAAGCTGAATGAGCGGCAGAAACTGCTTTTTCTTAAACAGCGTAAAGCGGGGCAAATCATCCAGTTTGATCGCTTTACGGTGATAGCGAACCAGCGTAGCCATCAGCATCTGCTGCTCCTGATTGAAGCCCGGCAAATCGCTGTTTTGCAGAATATAAGCCGAGTGGCGGTGCATTCCGCTGTGGTTAATATTCAGCCCCACTTCGTGCAGCATTACCGCCCATTTCAGCAACGCCGACAGATTCGGGTTGTCCAGTTTGGGGTTCTGTTCCTGCCACTGTTCGAATATATGGGTGGTCGTTTCCAGTACCCGACGCGCCTGCTCACGGTCAATGTTGTACTGGTTTGCCAGACTTTGCGCGGTGCGGCTGCGGATATCCTGATGGCGAAAACGTCCCTCCATCTCATACAGCACGCCTTCACGCAGCGCGCCATCGGACAAGCGCAGCTCTTTGATCGCCAGCGCATCGAAAACGCCGCAGAGGATAGCCAGCCCAGGAGCAAACACCGCTTTGCGTTCTTCCGACAGACCCGGCAGGCTGAGCGCGTCAAAGTTTTTATACTTCAACACTTCATCCACCAGCATTTCAAGGCGTTCCGGGGTGATAAAACCATCTTTCTCACCCATGGCGACCAGCACTTCCTGCGCAGCTTTAATGGTGCCGGATGCGCCCAGCGCCACATTCCAGCCCTGGATGCGGAACTGCCACGCCAGCGTTTCCAGCTTCTGCACCGCCGACAGACGCGCGCGCTGGAAATTCTCTTTGTTGATGGTGCCGCCGGGGAAATAGATCTGCGAGAAGCTGACGCAGCCCATACGACGGCTCTCAACCAGACGCGGTTCGAAATCCTCGCCAATCACCAGCTCCGTCGAACCACCGCCGATATCAATGACCAGCTTACGGCCACGTTCCGGCTGCGTATGTTCGACGCCCATAAAGATCAGGCGCGCTTCTTCGTTACCGGAGATTATCTCTATCGGATAGGGAATCACCTTTTCCGCGCGCTTGAGAAATTCCGCGGCGTTGGCGGCCTGACGTAAGGTGTGTGTCCCGACGATGCAGACGCTGGAGGGAGAAAAACCCTGCAGGCGTTCGGCAAACAGCGACAGGCAATTGAGCCCACGGGCGATCGCCTCTTCGCTGAGCACGGAGTTTTCATCCAGTCCATCGGCCAGGTGAACCCGCTGTTTCAGGCGACCGATGATCTGCATGGCTCCGTCGACGACGCGGGCGATCACCATATGAAAACTGTTTGAACCAAGGTCGACCGCAGCGAACTCCTGCGGACGAGGGGTTTTTTCGTTTATTGGCATAGGTTAGTCGGGTTGTTCGAGTGATTTGAGATAATCGTAAATCGCCAGCTGTGCGCGCACTTTACGGCGATTGCCGCGCGGCACATAGCGATTACTCAGTTCTTTATCAAGATAGCGTGCTTTGACCGTATCGTTGAATAAGAGATCAAAAATATCCAGTACGCGCTGCTTCAACCGCGGATCCAGCAGCGGCGCGGCGACCTCAATACGGTAATCAATATTGCGCGTCATCCAGTCAGCAGAGGAGAGCCAAACCTGTTTGTCGCCGCCGTTTTCGAAAACATAGACGCGGTCGTGCTCAAGGAAACGATCGACGATACTGGTGACGCGAATATTTTCGCTGATCCCTTCCAGCCCAGGAATCAAAGAGCACATGCCGCGAATCAACAGGTTAACGGGAACCCCGGAGCTTGACGCGGCATAAAGTCGATCCACCAGTCCTTTATCAACCAGGTTATTCAGCTTCAGCGTGATGCCAGAAGGCTGACCGTTCTGGGCGTTGGCGATTTCTCTGTCGATCATTTCATACAGCAGGCGGCGCGAGTTCTGCGGCGAAACCAGCAGGTAATCGAAGCTCACCGGGCGATATGGATTTTCGATAAAGTTAAAGACGCGGCGCACTTCATTGGTGATACGTGCATCTGCCGTCAGCAACGAATAGTCGGTGTACAGACGGGCGGTTTTTTCGTTGAAGTTGCCGGTCCCGATATGCGCGTAGCGGACGACTTCCTCTCCCTCTTTACGCGAGATCAGGAATAGCTTGGCGTGAATTTTCAGCCCTGGCGCAGAGAAGATAACGTGGACGCCGGCTTCGGTCAGACGCTTCGCCCAATGGATATTGGCTTCTTCGTCGAAACGCGCCTGAAGCTCCACCACCACGGTGACTTTTTTGCCGTTATGGGCTGCGTGGATCATCGAATCGATGATCCGTGAGTCTTTGGCAACGCGATAAATGTTGATTTTGATTGCCAGCACGCTCGGATCGAATGAGGCCTGGCGCAGCAGCTCCAGCACGTGCTCAAAGGTATGATACGGGTAGTACAGCAGCACGTCGCGTTCGCGAATAGCGTCAAACCCGTTGCGGAACTTATCAAACCAGGTGTGGCGCAGGCGCGGCAGCGGCTTGTTGACCAGATTGGCCTTACCGACGTTCGGGAAGCCGATAAAGTCTTTAAAATTATGATAGCGCCCGCCTGGCAGCATTGAATCGTAGCGTGAAATGGAGAACATCTCGCGCAGCATTTCCACCATGGTGTCCGGCATATCGCGCTGATAAACAAAACGCACCGGTTCCGCCGTCAGACGCTGCTTCAGACTCGAAGACATCAGCTCCATCAGGCTCGACTCCATCTCGTGCACCAGATCGTACTCGGCGTCGCGGGTCATTTTCATCGAGTAGGCGTTCAGCGCATCGTAGTCAAAGAAGCCTTTAAAGATATCATCCAGGCAGTAACGCAGGATGTTATCAAGCAGGATCATTGGTTTGCGGCGACGCGGTGCTTCCGGCGGCAGATTGACAAACCGCGGGACTTTATCTGACGGAATCTCCAGCAGGGCGTAATTGATGGTTTCCCCGCGGATGATTTCGACCGCCAGATAGGTGTAATCATCTTTCAGGAACTGGATCAGATCCGTTTCTGGGTTAATCAGGATCGGGGTGATGTGCTGACGCAGGTACTGTTTAAAATAGTTGCGTAGCCAGGACTGCTGATTCACCGAAAGCTGGCGTTCATTGATCAAAAAGATCTGGTTACGCGCCATCTCCAGCAGCAGCTCATTATACAGGCTGTCAAATTCCTGATCGGCCTTCAGAACGCGGGCCTGAATTTTGCCTAACAAATGGCGAGAATGGGCGGTACTCCCTTGTTCTTCGCTAATTATGATACGGCGCTTAAGTTCAGCGAAGCGCACTTTATAAAATTCATCGAGGTTGTTGGAGTAGATGCCCAAAAAGCGCATGCGCTCAATCAGTGGATTGCTTTTATCCGCCGCTTCCTGAAGTACGCGTTCGTTAAAGGACAACCAGCTGAGTTCTTTCTCGATATATAGCTTTTCCTGGCCCATTACAACTCACACTCCGGTTGATTGATGTTGCTTTTTCATTATGGCGAGCTTTGCCATTGAATGTCCAACTATGTCAAAGAAGTATGACAGTTTTCTTTCAATCTGCTGTGAACAAAAACGGTGGCGAGCAAGTGCCGATATTGTGTGCAAAACGAGGCTGTGCCTGGAGATAAACCGGGCAAAAATCATCGCTGATTTAAACAAAACAGAGGGAAAGCGGCTGAGGCTGAACCGATAAAATGCGCCTCTGGCGAGTGCCGGAGGCGCTGATGATTATTCTTCGGCCGCATGGCCCTGCGGCGGCAGAGGGGCGTTGTCAAGCCAGGCCTGATTTCCCTCCATGCGCAGACGACCGTCCATAAACCAGCTCACCACCAGCGGGTAGATGGCATGTTCCTGTGTCTGCACGCGGGCGGTAATCTCGTCTTCGCTATCCCCGGCAAAAACCGGCACTTTGGCCTGCAGAATCACCGGACCACCGTCGAGCTCATCGGTGACGAAATGCACCGATGTACCGTGTTCCTCATCGCCGTTTTCCAGTACCTGGCGATGCGTATGCAGCCCCGGGTATTTTGGCAACAGCGACGGGTGGATATTCAGCAGGCGCCCCTGATAATGGGCGACAAACGCCGGGCTAAGGATCCGCATATAGCCTGCCAGCACCACCAGATCCGGCGCATAAGCATCGATCTCATGCATCAGCTCGCGATCGAAGGCTTCGCGATTGGCAAACTGGCTGGCCGATAACGCATGGGCCGGAATACCGGCCTCACGCGCGCGTTCAAGGCCGAACGCGTCGGCCTTATTGCTGAATACCGCTCTCAGGGTGCCGTTAATCTGCTTTCGGGCGCAGGCATCAATTATCGCCTGCAAATTGCTTCCGTTACCGGAAATCAGCACCACAATGTTTTTCATTCAATGACCACACGCTGTTCGGAATCAGAAGCTTTGATATAGCCGATTTTCCACGCGTTTTCACCTTTCTCGTTCAGCAGCGCGATGGCGCTGTCGGCGACTTCAGCCGGCAGGGCGATAACCATGCCGACGCCGCAGTTAAAGGTACGGTACATTTCATGGCTGCTGACGTTACCGGCCTGCTGCAACCAGTTGAAGACCTCTGGCCATTGCCAGGAGGACTCGTCGATGACCGCCTGGGTGTTATCCGGCAGAACGCGCGGAATGTTTTCCCAGAAGCCGCCGCCGGTCAGGTGGGCAATGGCGTGGACTTCAACGTTAGCAATCAGCTCCAGAACCGACTTAACGTAGATGCGGGTCGGCGCCAGCAGATGGTCGGCCAGCGGCGAACCATTCAAATCGGTCGTCTGCGGATCGACGCCGCTGACTTCGATAATTTTACGCACCAGCGAGTAGCCGTTGGAATGCGGACCGCTGGAGGCCAGCGCGACCAGCACGTCACCATCGGCAACTTTGCTACCATCGATAATTTCTGATTTTTCTACTACGCCGACGCAAAAGCCCGCGACGTCATAGTCATCGCCGTGGTACATCCCCGGCATTTCTGCCGTTTCGCCGCCAACCAGCGCACAGCCTGACTGCAGGCAGCCTTCCGCGATGCCGCTGATGACGCTGGCTGCCGTATCGACATCCAGTTTACCGGTTGCATAGTAGTCGAGGAAAAACAGGGGTTCTGCACCCTGGACTACCAGGTCATTGACGCACATCGCCACCAGGTCAATACCGATAGTATCGTGGCGCTTCAGGTCCATTGCCAGCCGCAGCTTGGTGCCGACGCCGTCAGTGCCGGAAACCAGAACCGGCTCGCGGTATTTTTGCGGCAATGCGCACAGTGCGCCGAATCCGCCCAGTCCACCCATCACTTCCGGGCGTCGGGTTTTCTTCACCACACCCTTGATACGGTCGACGAGCGCGTTGCCTGCATCAATATCTACGCCGGCATCTTTATAGCTGAGAGAGGTTTTATCGGTCACTGCGAAATCTCCACACATTTGCGGTAGCAAGAAAAATCGGCGCAATTCTAACAGGGAAAGCAAACGTTTGCGAGCCTGCTTTGCAGTCGGCGTTAATCGGCAGCGATATGAACAAATTTGAAGCGGTTCACGAAAATGAAACCGGGTACATTCTTGTGCTTGCCTCTGACATCGGGAATAGCCATCATGCCACTGAAACCGGTTTCTGTTTTTGTTCAAGAGAGCCGAAGGTAGATTCTGCGGGGATTCAGGAGGAAGAGACGGGATGAGCATTGCCGCATTTGATATCGGTGGAACGGCGTTAAAAATGGGCGTCAGCACCGCTGCAGGCGAACTGCGTGAAAAAGGCAAGCAGTCGATTATCGATAGCGATGGCGACCAGATACTGCAAGCGATGCTGGCGTGGATTGCCGCTCACCCGGCGTGTGAAGGCGTGGCGATCAGCGCGCCTGGCTATGTCAACCCGCACACCGGCTTTATCGAAATGGGCGGCGCAATCCGTAAGTTCGATAATTTCGCCATTAAGCGCTGGCTGGAGCAACAGACCGGGCTTCCCGTCGCCATCGAAAACGATGCTAACTGCGTCCTGCTCGCCGAGCGCTGGCGGGGCAAAGCCGCCGAGATGAGTGATTTTCTGGTCCTGACGATTGGCACCGGCATCGGCGGGGCGATCTTCTGTAATAACCGACTGGTGCACGGCGCCAGTTTTCGCGCCGGCGAATTCGGCTATATGCAGACCGATCGTCCGGGCACCCGCGATGTGCGCCGCTATTCAATGAATGAAAACTGCACGATGCGCGTATTGCGCCAGCGCTATGCCGACCATTTCGGCAAAACGCTGGAAGAGGTGACCGGGGAAGAGATATTCGATCGCTACGATACGGGCGACGTGACCTGCCAGCGGCTGGTGGCTGACTTTTTCAACGGTCTCGGTAGCGGTCTGTATAACCTGGTGAACATTTTTGATCCGCAGGCCATTTTCATCGGCGGCGGCATTGTGGAACGGCCGGGCTTTTTGGCGCTGCTGCGTGAACATCTGGCCTGGTTCGGTATCGCGGACTATCTCGACACCGTCAGCCACGGCAACGACGCCGGTTTGATGGGGGCGGTTTACCATTTTAATCAGCAAAACCGATCGCTTAACGGCGATCGCGCATAAGGAAGAGAACATGTCTGGATTTAAAGAAGGTTTTCTGTGGGGCGGCGCGGTGGCGGCGCATCAGCTGGAAGGTGGCTGGCAGGAAGGAGGTAAAGGCGTCAGCGTGGCTGATGTGATGACCGCCGGCGCACACGGCGTGCCGCGTGAAATCACCGATGGCGTACTGCCGGGGAAAAATTATCCCAACCATGAGGCGATTGATTTTTACCATCGTTATAAAGAAGACATTCAGCTGTTTGCTGAAATGGGATTCAAATGCTTCCGCACTTCGATTGCCTGGACACGTATCTTCCCGCTGGGCGATGAGCGGGAGCCTAACGAAGCAGGGCTCCAGTTCTATGACGACCTGTTTGATGAATGCCTGAAGTACGGCATTGAACCGGTGATCACGCTCTCTCACTTCGAGATGCCTTACCATCTGGTGACCGAGTATGGCGGCTGGCGTAACCGTAAGCTGATCGATTTCTTCGTCCGCTTTGCGAAAGTGGTGTTCGATCGCTATCAGCACAAAGTGAAGTACTGGATGACCTTTAATGAGATCAACAACCAGGCTAACTTCCACGAAGATTTTGCCCCGTTTACCAACTCAGGTCTGAAGTATCTGCCGGATGAAGATCGCGAACCGGTGATGTATCAGGCGGCGCACTATGAGCTGGTGGCCAGCGCCCTGGCGGTAAAAGCTGCCCGCGAGATAAATCCCTCGCTGCAGGTGGGTTGCATGATTGCCATGTGCCCGATTTATCCGTTCTCCTGTGCCCCGAATGATATGATGATGGCAATGAACGCCATGCATCGCCGTTACTGGTTTACCGACGTTCATGTTCGCGGTAAGTACCCGCAGCATCTGCTGAACTACTTCGCGCGCCGCGGTTTTACGCTCGATATCACCGCAGAAGATCGTCAGGCGCTGGCCGAAGGCTGCGTCGACTATATTGGCTTTAGCTACTATATGTCGTTTGCCACGAAAGCGACCGATGATAACCCGCAGCTGGATTATGACGAGACCCAAAGCCTGGTCTCTAATCCGTACGTGCAGAAGTCAGACTGGGGCTGGCAGATTGACCCGGTGGGTCTGCGCTACTCCCTGAACTGGTTCTGGGATCATTACCAGCTGCCGCTGTTTATTGTTGAGAACGGCTTCGGGGCCATCGACGTGCGCGAAGCTGACGGCACGGTGAACGATCGTTACCGTATCGATTATCTCTCCGCGCATATTGCCGAGATGAAAAAAGCGGTGGTTGAGGACGGCGTTGACCTGATGGGCTATACCCCGTGGGGATGTATCGACCTCGTTTCCGCCGGTACCGGTGAAATGAAGAAACGCTACGGATTTATCTACGTCGATAAAGATAACGAAGGCAACGGAACGCTGGACCGCAGCCGGAAGCAATCTTTCTCCTGGTATCAACAGGTTATCAGCAGCAACGGCGAAACATTATAAAACACCCCTCAAGCCTTGTGTGACCCCGCCTGTGCGGGGTTTTTTTATTTTGTTTTATACTGGCTCAGGCAGCGCAAAGCATTTTGGTTGATCCCGGTCAAACATATCGGCTATGGCGCAAATGGAAAAAAGCGGTATAATCCCGCGATTTTTTTTGTGGCTGCCCCTCAGAGGAGAAAGAGAATGAAGATTGTGGAAGTGAAACACCCGCTCGTCAAACACAAGCTGGGCCTGATGCGTGAGCACGACATCAGCACCAAACGCTTCCGTGAACTTGCCTCAGAGGTAGGTAGCTTGCTGACTTATGAAGCCACTGCCGATCTGGAGACAGAGAAAGTCACCATCGAGGGCTGGAATGGTCCGGTAGAAATCGAGCAGATCAAAGGGAAGAAAATCACCGTTGTGCCGATTCTGCGCGCCGGTCTGGGGATGATGGAAGGGGTTCTGGAGCACGTACCGAGCGCGCGTATCAGCGTGGTAGGGATCTATCGTGACGAAGAGACGCTGGAGCCGGTTCCTTATTTCCAGAAGCTGGTGTCGAATATCGACGAACGCATGGCGCTGGTGGTTGACCCGATGCTGGCAACCGGTGGTTCGATGATCGCCACTATCGACCTGCTGAAAAAAGCGGGCTGCTCCAGCATTAAGGTGCTGGTTCTGGTGGCGGCGCCGGAAGGGATTGCCGCGCTGGAGAAAGCGCATCCGGATGTTGAGATGTATACCGCATCCATTGACCAGGGCCTCAACGAGCACGGATACATTATTCCGGGGCTCGGCGATGCCGGCGATAAGATTTTTGGTACCAAGTGATTACATAGATAATAAGAAGCCGACTTTAAGAGTCGGCTTTTTTTTGAATAAAACAAACTCACAGAAACTAATAAACGACTCTTAGAGGAAAACGCTATGACGCGCCGCGCAATCGGGGTGAGTGAAAGACCGCCGCTTTTACAGACTATCCCACTGAGTTTGCAGCATCTGTTCGCTATGTTTGGCGCAACGGTTCTGGTGCCCGTTCTGTTTCATATCAACCCGGCTACCGTCCTGCTGTTTAACGGCATTGGGACATTGCTGTATCTTTTCATCTGTAAGGGAAAAATCCCGGCCTATCTCGGATCGAGCTTCGCATTTATATCCCCGGTGTTGCTGCTGCTGCCGCTGGGGTATGAGGTGGCGCTGGGTGGCTTCATTATGTGCGGCGCTCTGTTCTGCATCGTCTCCTTTATTGTCAAAAAAGCCGGCACCGGCTGGCTGGACGTGATGTTCCCGCCGGCGGCTATGGGGGCCATTGTCGCGGTTATCGGCCTCGAACTGGCGGGCGTCGCTGCCAATATGGCTGGCCTGCTGCCGGCTGACGGGCAATCGCCGGACAGCAAAACCATCATTATTTCGATGGTGACGCTGGCGGTGACGGTCTTCGGTTCGGTGCTGTTTCGCGGTTTCATGGCCATTATCCCGATTTTGATCGGCGTGCTGGTCGGCTACGCGCTCTCTTTCGTGATGGGCGTTGTCGACACTACGCCGATCGCCGAGGCGCACTGGTTTGCCCTGCCGACGTTCTACACCCCGCGCTTTGAATGGTTTGCTATCTTCACCATTCTGCCCGCTGCGCTGGTGGTGATTGCCGAGCACGTCGGCCACCTGGTGGTGACGGCGAATATCGTTAAAAAAGATCTGATCCGCGATCCCGGGCTGCATCGTTCGATGTTTGCTAACGGCCTGTCGACGATGATCTCCGGCTTCTTTGGTTCGACGCCCAACACCACTTATGGCGAGAACATCGGCGTTATGGCGATCACCCGTGTCTACAGTACCTGGGTTATCGGCGGCGCGGCAATCTTCGCGATTCTGCTCTCCTGCGTAGGGAAACTGGCGGCTGCGATTCAGATTATCCCGCTGCCGGTGATGGGCGGCGTTTCGCTGCTGCTGTACGGGGTGATTGGCGCCTCCGGTATTCGCGTCCTGATCGAATCGAAAGTGGACTACAACAAGGCGCAGAATTTGATTCTGACCTCTGTGATTCTGATCATTGGCGTCAGCGGCGCGAAAGTGCACATTGGTGCGGCGGAGCTGAAAGGCATGGCGCTGGCGACAATTGTTGGCGTGGGTCTGAGTCTGATTTTCAAACTGATCAGCGTCCTGCGTCCGGAAGAGGTTGTGCTGGATGCCGCCGACAGTGAAGAAGTAAAACATTGATCCTGCAACCGGGCGGCGATCCCGCCCGGTTCTCTCAAGGCATACTTCGTGATAAACTCATCGCGTTTTTCTGTAAGCCTATGATGAGGTCCATCTGAACGCACCGGCACAGCTCTCTCTGCCACTGTATCTTCCCGATGATGAAACTTTCGCGAGTTTTTGGCCGGGTGATAATCCTTCTCTTCTTGCTGCCTTACAGAATGTGTTGCGGCAGGAACATAGCGGGTACATCTATATCTGGTCACGCGAAGGGGCGGGGCGCAGTCACTTGTTACATGCCGCCTGTGCGGAGCTTTCCCAGCGCGGCGATGCGGTGGGCTATGTTCCACTGGATAAACGTACGTGGTTTGTACCGGAAGTACTCGATGGGATGGAGCAGCTTTCGCTGGTCTGTATTGACAATATCGAGTGCGTGGCCGGCGACGAGCCGTGGGAAATGGCCATTTTCAACCTCTATAACCGGATCCTCGAATCGGGTAAAACGCGTTTGCTGATTACCGGCGATTGTCCGCCGCGCCAGCTGAATCTCGGGTTGCCGGACCTGGCGTCGCGCCTCGACTGGGGGCAAATCTACAAGCTACAGCCGCTGTCGGACGAAGATAAGCTGCAGGCGCTACAGCTGCGCGCGCGTCTGCGGGGTTTTGAGATGCCGGAAGACGTCTGTCGTTTCTTGCTCAAACGGTTAGATCGTGAAATGCGCTCGCTGTTTATGACGCTCGATCAGCTCGATCACGCTTCGATTACCGCGCAACGTAAATTGACCATTCCTTTCGTGAAAGAGATCCTCAAGCTCTAGCCGGGCCGGATCTCTGCGATCTGCCCAATCCGCGCCCTTCGTCTTTCACCCGCTGCGCCATCACGGCAAACTGCAATGGCGCATCGGCATCAGTTGACGATTTCCAGAACCTGCTCCGGCGGTCGGCCGATCCGCGCCTGGCCATGGCTGACGACAATCGGGCGCTCCATCAACTTCGGATTATCGACGATGGCCTGAATCAGCGCCTCCTCGCTAAGCTGCGGGTCGGCGAGCTCCAGGGATTTATACAGATCCTCTTTCTGGCGCATCAGTTCGCGGGCGCTGACCATTCCGAGCATTTTTAACAGCTGGCGGAGCGTGTCTGCATCCGGCGGCGTCTCCAGGTAGAGCACGACTTCAGGATCGATACCGTTAGCCTTCAACAGGCTTAAGGTGTCGCGGCTCTTGGAGCAGCGGGGATTGTGATAGATTTTTACCGCGTCAGACATGTCGTCTCCTTACATTTTTTGATAGGGGCGGAATCGTTCCTGCAGCTGGCGCAGCTGGTCGATACGCGCATCGTAGCGCGCCTGCTGCAAACTGCCCAGTTTCACCTGCGAGCTGGCGCTGCTCAGCAGAGTAATCGCCTGATCGAGCTGGCCGACCAGCGCCATACCTTCTGCGCGTGCCGCCAGCTCCTGGTCACGATTGCCGAGGCTCGCTTCAGCCTGCGCCAGCAGATCCCAGCCGTTGCCGTCATCTTTGTAGCTAAAGGTGTACCGGTTGAGGATTTTCGCCGCTTCCGCCGCTTGTCCGCCCTGTAAGTATGCGTTGGCAAGGTTCAGCTGCAGAACCGGGTTGGTACGAATTTCGCGGGCATTTTTCAGGCGGTTAATCGCATCGGCCGTTTTCTTCTGTCCGAGATCGATATCGGTTGCCAGGTCGAGATACCAGGCGTTCTGCGGATCGGCGCTCAGCAGAGGCTGCAGCGTTTTGCGCGCCAGATCGTAATTATTGCTTCCCATGGCCAGCAGCGCTCGCCCGTACTGGGAGGCGTGCTGTTCGCGGATATTGCCTTTCGCCCACGCGTTCAGCAGATCGTCGCCAAGCTTATTTTCCCCTGAGTTATACATTCCCAGGGTTCTGGCCTTGGCGAGGTAAAAATCGGCGGAAGACTGAACAACCACAGGACGCATCTGGTTGGCGCGGTTGCGGGCGTCAGACAGACGGCTTTCCGGCAAGGGGTGAGTCAGCAGCATTTCCGGCGGACGGGTAGAGTAGCGCGACTGGTCGAGCAATTTGCCCATAAAGGCCGGCATCGCCTGCGGATCAAAACCGGAGCGCTGCAGCACCTGAATCCCGATGCGGTCAGCCTCTTCTTCGTTTTGCCGGGTAAAACTGATCATCCCCTGCTGGGTTCCCGCCAGCGTACCGGTGAGGGCCGCCATACCGGCCTGCGGGCTCGCCATCGCCAGCAGAATTGAGCCCAGCGCACCGACCCAGGTCAGCGGAGCGTTGCGCTTTTGGTCTTCCATTGCCCGCGCGAGGTGGCGCTGGGTGACGTGTGAGATTTCATGCGCCATTACCGATGCCAGCTCGCTTTCGGTATCTGAATAGCGGAACAGAGCGGAGTGCAGCACGACATTGCCACCGAAGAAAGCAAAGGCGTTTATCTGGTCGTTATTAATCAGGTAAAAGTGGAAAGGGGTGCGAACAGAGTTAGCGTGCGAGACCAGACGCATCCCTAATCCGTTAATATATTGCACCAGCAGAGGGTCGTTGATGAGCGGCGCGCTACCGCGTAGCTGGCGCACATAGTAATCCCCCATCTGCATTTCCTGGCCAATAGAGAGCGTACTTCCCGCAGAGGTTCCCATATCGGGCAGGGTATCTGCGGAGTCAGCAAAAGCAGGCAAAATCGAACCCAGCGTCAGCGACGCTATGACGGTTGCCACCAGCGTTTTCTTTAACTGCCTGAACATAACCTCTGTCCTGTAATGTGGGTGTGCCAGTTTGACCGATTGGGCGGCGTAATGTTCCATTTCCGCGCGTCATGCGAGTTTAGCTGGCGTTGAGGCTATTGAAAATATGATATTCACGCCAGCGTCAATGTTTGTGGCTTTGCTAATAAAAGCGAAGTCTTTCAGGTGACATTTAGATACAATTCCCTCGGTTTTTTTGCCGCTACGCGCTTCAGGGAAGGGTTTTATGCTTGAGATGTTAATGCAGTGGTATCGTCGTCGGTTTAGCGATCCGGAAGCGATAGCGCTGCTGGTTATTTTGCTCGCCGGGTTCGGAATCATGTTCTTTTTCAGCGGCCTGCTGGCGCCATTGCTGGTTGCTATCGTGCTGGCTTATCTGCTGGAATGGCCAACCGTCAGGCTGGAGCGCGTAGGGCTTTCGCGAACCTGGGCAACCTCGTTCGTGTTGATTCTGTTCGTGGGCGTCTTGCTGCTGATGGCGTTTGTGGTGATGCCCGTTGCCTGGCAGCAGGGCATCTATCTGATTCGCGATATGCCGGGCATGCTCAATAAGCTGTCCGATTTTGCCGCCACGGTTCCGCGCCGTTACCCGGCGCTGATGGACGCCGGGATTATCGACGCCATGGCGGACAATATGCGTAACCGCGTGCTCACCGTCGGCGACTCGGTCGTCAAATACTCTCTGGCTTCGCTGGTCGGCTTACTGACTCTGGCGGTCTATCTGGTGCTGGTGCCGCTGATGGTGTTCTTCCTGCTAAAAGATAAAGAGCAGATGCTGAACGCCGTGCGCCGCGTGCTGCCGCGCAACCGCGGGCTGGCGGGGCAGGTATGGAAAGAGATGAACCAGCAGATTACCAACTATATCCGCGGTAAGGTGCTGGAGATGATTGTCGTCGGCGTGGCAACGTGGATTGGCTTTATCCTGTTCGATCTCAACTATTCGCTGCTGCTGGCGGTGCTGGTCGGGTTCTCGGTGCTGATTCCGTACATCGGCGCCTTCGTGGTGACCATTCCGGTCGTCGGCGTGGCGCTGTTCCAGTTTGGCGCAGGTCCGGAGTTCTGGAGCCTGTTTGCGGTATACCTGATTATTCAGGGGCTGGATGGTAACCTGCTGGTACCGGTGCTGTTTTCCGAAGCGGTCAACCTGCATCCGCTGGTGATTATCCTGTCGGTGGTTATCTTCGGTGGGCTGTGGGGATTCTGGGGAGTCTTCTTTGCGATTCCGCTGGCAACCCTTATCAAAGCGGTAGTGCACGCGTGGCCGGATGGCCTGGCGGTGGAAGAAGAGAAATAGTCTGCGGCCGGAAAACGCGGGGAAGAAAACGGACGCCGGGTCAGTGAATGATGACCCGGCGTCCTGCGTCGGGTAGAACGTTAGCCGTTTTCTTTCAACCAGTTCAGCACCACATCGTGGTGATTGCTGGTTTTAAAGTTATCAAACACGTGTTCGACTTTGCCGTTGCTATCGATCAGGAAGCTAATGCGGTGAATACCGTCGTAGGTTTTCCCCATAAACGATTTTTCGCCCCAGACGCCAAACTGCTCGCATACCTGGTGATTTTCATCAGACAGCAGCGTGAAGTTCAGCAACTCTTTTTCGGCGAAACGGGAGAGTTTTTCCGGTTTATCAGTACTGATACCCAGGACTTCAACGCCCGCTTTTTTTAACTCATCCATATTATCGCGCAGGCCGCAGGCCTGAACGGTACAACCCGGGGTCATGGCTTTCGGGTAAAAATAAACCAGAACACGCTGTCCCTGGAAGTCGGTCAAATTTACTTCCTCGCCGTCCTGGTCCGGTAAGCTAAATTTCGGTGCAAGATCACCGGCTTTCAGTGGATTCATTACTCAAACTCCATCCTGTTCATCATGTTGTGAATAATTAACGATGTTAATACTGCCTTGTGCGTTCAGTTCTGTACATAGGGCTTTGAACGCTTGTTCGATATTTGATGCATTTTGTGTTGCAGGGCTGTGTGCGGTTATCTGAATGAACAACTGCGCTGAATCGTCATCACCGCTGACCTGGGTCCGAGAAACCAGTTCGGCGATGTTCATATTCCACGCGTCAAACAGGGCAGTGAAACGCTCGATAATGTGCGGCGAGTCCGGTACCTCAACCTGGACCCAGACGGTGTTTGGCATGGCCTGAGGAGGCCGCGCGGTCGTCCGCTTCATCACGATCAGCAAATCCAGCTCAGCACCTTTCAGCGGCAGGGTCGATTCGATCAGCGTAATCGCGTTCCATGAACCTGAAAGCAGCATGATAAACGTAAACTCGTCACCAAGCATGGCCAGCCGGCTGTCTTCGATATTACAGCCGCAGCTGCTGACGTGGCGGGTGATGGTGTTCACGATGCCGGGACGGTCAGCGCCCAAAGCGGTAATAACCAGATAGTGTTGTAATGAGGCGGTCAAACCTGTTCTTCCTTTAAAAAGGTGAGGTAACATTAGGAAAGCATAAAAAAAACCGGCATACAACATCCCTGATGGCATCGGGTCTCTTGCTTTTATTACGGCACCAAACGTAACATTGAGAATCTTGTCGCACTTCAGCTCTGAGGATGGCCCATGTTCACGGGAAGTATTGTAGCGCTTGTCACGCCGATGGATGAAAACGGTAATGTCTGCCGGTCAAGCCTGAAAAAACTGATTGATTACCATGTCGCCAGCGGAACCTCGGCGATCGTTTCGGTAGGGACTACCGGAGAATCCGCGACCCTGAGCCATGAAGAACATGGCGATGTCGTGATGATGACGCTTGAACTTGCTGACGGGCGTATCCCGGTCATCGCAGGTACCGGTGCAAATGCAACCGCAGAGGCGATTAGCCTGACCAAACGTTTTAACAATAGCGGTGTTGTCGGTTGCCTGACGGTCACTCCTTATTACAATCGTCCGACCCAGGAAGGGCTGTTCCAACACTTTAAAGCCATCGCAGAACACACCGACCTGCCGCAAATTCTGTATAATGTGCCGTCCCGTACCGGTTGCGACATGCTGCCGGAAACCGTCGGTCGCCTGGCGGAAGTAAAAAATATTATTGGTATTAAGGAAGCGACGGGGAACTTAAGTCGTGTTCATCAGATCAAAGAGCTGGTTTCAGATGACTTTATTCTGTTGAGCGGCGATGATGCCACCGGAATGGACTTTATGCAGCTCGGCGGTCAGGGCGTGATTTCCGTAACGGCGAACGTTGCGGCTCGCGAAATGGCGGATATGTGCCGACTGGCTGTAGAAGGCCAATTTGCGCAAGCTCGTGCAATTAACCAACGTCTGATGCCATTGCATACAAAATTATTTGTCGAACCCAACCCGATCCCCGTGAAATGGGCATGTAAGGCGTTGGGTCTTGTGGCAACCGATACGCTGCGCCTGCCGATGACGCCGATTACCGAACAGGGTACTCAGGCCGTTACCGCAGCGCTGAAGCATGCCGGTTTGCTGTAAAGTTTAGGGAGATTTGATGGCTTACTCAGTACAGAAGTCGCGCCTGACGAAGGTTGCGGGTGTTTCATTGGTCCTGCTTCTCGCGGCCTGTAGTTCCGACTCACGCTACAAACGTCAGGTGGGAGGCGATGAGGTCTATCTGCAAGCTACGCCGCTCAGTGAACTTCACGCACCTGCTGGCATGATTCTGCCGGTTCAGGTTGGTGATTATAATATTCCGGTTGCGACCAGCAAAGGCGCAGTGGGCAAAGCTCTGGACATCCGCCCACCGGCTCAGCCTCTGGCACTGGTGAGCGGCGCTCGTACTCAGTTCAATGGCGATACCGCCACGCTGATGGTCGAGAACGGTCGTAGCGGTTCGCTGTGGGCGCAGGTAGCCAGCATCATACAGTCTAAGAACTATGTCATCACCAAACGTGACGATGCCAGCCAGACGCTGAATACCGACTGGGTTGAATGGAATCGCCTCGATGAAGACCAGCAGTATCGTGGTCGCTATCAAATCTCAGTGAAACCTCAGGGTTATCAGCAGGCGGTTATCGTGAAGCTGGTGAATCTTGAGCAGGCCGGGAAACCGGTATCCGATCCGGCTTCTCTGCAACGCTATAGCACGTCGATGCTGAACGTCATTTCCGAAGGTCTGGATATGAACGCCACCAGCGCACAGAATGCGGCGCAGAAAAATGCTGGCGCGACCTTCGATGTGCAGAGTGCTGCCGACGATACGGGTCTGCCAATGCTGGTTGTTCGCGCACCGTTCAACATGGTGTGGCAACGTCTGCCGGGCGCACTGGAAAAAGTGGGCATGAAGGTGACGGATAGCACCCGCTCGCAAGGCAGCATGGCGCTGACCTACAAGCCGCTGTCTGACAGCAGCTGGCAGGCGCTGGGCGCCAGCGATCCGCAGCTGGTTTCCGGTGACTACAAACTGCAGGTCGGCGATCTCGATAACCGCAGCAGTCTGCAGTTCATCGATCCGAAAGGCCATACGTTGACGCAGTCGCAGAATGACGCCCTGGTAGCCGTATTCCAGGCCGCATTCAGTAAGTAATAAAACAGGGCTGGAGCAATCCAGCCCTTTTTCATGTATAGTGACGCAAACGTGTGCGTCGGCAGAAAAGCGCAATATTTATCGTCTATATCTTCACTGGAGTGACAAAGATGCAAAAGCAAGCTGAGTTGTATCGTGGTAAAGCGAAAACCGTTTACAGCACGGAGAATCCGGATCTGCTGGTACTCGAATTCCGTAACGATACTTCAGCAGGGGATGGCGCGCGCATTGAGCAGTTCGATCGTAAAGGCATGGTGAACAACAAATTTAACCATTTCATTATGAGCAAACTGGAAGAAGCCGGTATCCCGACTCAGATGGAAGCGTTGCTCTCCGATACCGAATGTCTGGTAAAAAAACTGGAGATGGTTCCGGTGGAGTGCGTAGTCCGTAACCGCGCCGCCGGTTCTCTGGTTAAGCGTCTGGGTATTGAAGAAGGGATTGAACTCAATCCGCCGCTGTTTGACCTGTTCCTGAAAAATGATGCGATGCACGATCCGATGGTCAACGAGTCTTACTGCGAGACTTTTGGCTGGGTAAGCAAAAAGAACCTCGCGCGCATGCAGGAACTGACTTTCAAAGCCAACGACGTATTGAAAAAGCTGTTTGATGATGCCGGCCTGATCCTGGTCGATTTCAAGCTTGAGTTTGGTCTGTTCAAGGGCGAAGTGGTGCTGGGCGATGAGTTCTCGCCAGATGGCAGCCGTCTGTGGGATAAAAATACCCTCGATAAAATGGACAAAGACCGCTTCCGCCAGAGCCTCGGTGGCCTGATTGAGGCCTACGAAGAAGTGGCCCATCGCCTTGGTGTTAAGCTCGACTAATCCTCCTCTCGCCAGAAGGTCGCTCTACCTTCTGGCGCTCTCCTTGTTGTTTCCAGTGGTAATCCTGCGCCGAACCGCCTACGATCTCTCATATTCGAGAATTTGATGGATTGAGGTGCCTATGCGCTGGCAAGGACGTCGCGAAAGCGACAATGTAGAAGATCGACGTAATGATTCCGGCTCCCCCCTGGGCGGTGGCGGCGGTTTCCGTCTTCCCAGCGGGAAGGGCGGTATCGTCCTGCTGATTATCGTGCTGGTTGCGGGCTATTACGGCGTGGATTTGACCGGCATGCTGACCGGGGAGCCCGTTTCACAGCAGCAAACCACCACCCAACGTTCTGTCAGCCCACAGGAAGAGCAGGCCGCGAAGTTTACCAGAGTGATTCTTGCGGATACCGAAGATACCTGGGGCGCTATCTTCCAAAAAATGGGCCGTCAGTACCCGCAGCCGAAGCTGGTGCTCTATCGCGGCGCGACGCGGACCGGCTGCGGTACCGGCCAGTCGGTGATGGGGCCGTTCTACTGCCCGGCCGATAGCACGGTCTACATCGATCTCTCGTTCTACGATGAGATGAAAAACAAGCTCGGTGCGGACGGCGATTTTGCACAGGCCTACGTGATTGCTCATGAAGTCGGGCATCACGTGCAGAAGCTGCTGGGTATTGAATCCAAAGTGCGTCAGCTGCAGCAGCACGCGTCGCAGGCTGAAGCGAATCGCCTGTCGGTGAAAATGGAGCTGCAGGCCGACTGCTTTGCCGGCGTGTGGGGTCACAGCATGCAGAATCAGGATGTTATGGAAACCGGCGATCTGCAGGAAGCGCTGAATGCCGCAGAGGCCATCGGCGACGATCGCCTGCAACAGCAAAGCCAGGGACGCGTGGTCCCGGACAGCTTTACCCACGGTACTTCGCAGCAGCGCTATACCTGGTTTAAGCGCGGGTTTGACAGCGGAGACCCGGCGCAGTGCAATACATTTGGTAATGCGCTCTGACTGCCGCTGTAAATGGATCAATTACTTAACCTGACGGCGCGGATGGCGCAGCAGGGCATTCGTCGTCTGCTGGTACTCAGCGGCGACGATGCGTGGTGTCTGGAGCAGGCGCTGCTGCTGCGTAAACGGCTGGCCGGCGATGGTCTGTGGGTGGGGCCGCAGCCTATGGAAGCGCCCTGTATCTCGCCGGAGGCCCTCAAATCTCTCCTCGGGCGCGAGTACCGCCACGCCTTCTTTGATGCCCGCAGCGGCTTCGACGCGGCGGCTTTTGCCGCCTTGAGCGGGACATTGAAAGCGGGAAGCTGGCTGATCCTGCTGACCCCCTCTTTCACCCGTTGGCCAACGCGGCCAGATGCGGACTCCCTGCGCTGGAGCGACGCGCCGGAGCCTATTCCCACTCCCCATTTTGTCCACCGTTTTTGTCAGCGGGTCTGCGCGAATCCTGAGGCGATCGTCTGGCGTCAGAATGAACCGCTGACGCTACCGGAGGAGGTGCCACGACCGCGCTGGCATCCGGCTGATGGCCATCCTCAGGCCGGACAGGCCGCTATTCTGGCCAGTCTGAGCACACTCCCTGCGGGCATTGCCGTGGTTACCGCCGAGCGCGGACGCGGAAAATCCGCGCTGGCGGGAATGTTGATACGTCAGCTGGCGGGCGATGCCATCGTTACCGCCCCGGCGCGCGGCGCGACCGAGGTGATGGCGGCGTTCGCCGGTGAAGGTTTTCGCTTTATAGCGCCGGATGCGTTGCTGGCTGGCGATATGCGAGCGTCATGGCTGATCGTTGATGAAGCGGCCGCCATTCCCGGGCCGCTGCTTCGCCAGCTGGTCACCCGTTTTCCTCGCACCTTACTGACCACGACCGTGCAGGGCTATGAAGGGACCGGCCGCGGTTTTCTGCTCAAGTTTTGCGCCAGCTTCCCCCATCTGCGCCAGTTTAGTCTGCTTGATCCTATCCGCTGGGCCGCAGGCTGTCCGCTGGAAGCAGTGGTCAGTGAATTACTCTTGTTTGGTGATGAAAGCTTTACGCAATCTCCAGCGGGGGAGGTGACGTTTGAGGCGGTGAGTCAGGACAGCTGGCGGCAGCAGGACGGGCTGGCCGAGGCGATGTATCAGCTCCTTTCCGGCGCGCATTACCGCACATCGCCGCTGGATTTACGGCGGATGATGGATGCGCCGGGCCAGCATTTTACCTGCGCCCGCACCAGCAACGGCGTGGCCGGTGCGCTATGGCGGGTGGCGGAGGGAGGGCTTGATCCCGCGCTCAGTCGGGCGGTATGGGCCGGTTTTCGCCGCCCGCGCGGTAATCTGGTGGCGCAGTCGCTGGCGGCTCACGGCGGAAGTCCGCTGGCGGCCACGCTATTGGGGCAGCGAATCACTCGTATCGCCGTGCACCCGACCCGCCAGCGCGAGGGGCTTGGTCAGGCTTTGGTTGCCCGGGCGGTAGCGCAAAGCCACGGCCTCGATTATCTATCGGTCAGCTTTGGCTATACGCCAGAACTAGGGCGCTTCTGGCAGCGCTGCGGTTTTACGCTGGTGCGTTTAGGTACCCATCGTGAGGCAAGTAGCGGGTGCTACACGGCGATGGCACTTTATCCGTTAACTTCGGCGGGGCACGAACTGGTTTTACGGGAGTCGCAGCGTCTGGCGCGCGATGAGTTCTGGCTGTGGGAGTGGCGGGAAGCGTTATTCCCGCGGCCGGTAGCGCCAGCAGCTATGCTTACGGATGACGACTGGCTGGATGTGGCGGGCTTTGCGTTTGCCCATCGTCCGCTGCTGGCGGTGGTTGGCAGCCTGAACCGCCTGCTGCTACACACCGGGCTGCCGCTTCCGGCGCTTCGCGCCCGCCTGCAACGCCAGGACGAAGCGGAGATTTGCACCGGGCTGCGTCTGTCCGGACGCAAAGCGCTGCTGGCCAGGCTGCGCGAAGAAGCGGGACTGGCGCTGCTGAACCTCGACGCATCGCGGGCGGAGAGGCTGCGTCAGCAGGTCGGGGAACTGCAATTTTTTTAACTAACTCATTCAGTTAAATGTCATGGTCATATTCCGCGCGCGGCGTAAACTGCCCACGTAAACTAAGGAGACAGCCATGAAACACGACCATTTTATTGTACAAAGCCCTGCGACACCTGCCCAACAGCTGCTGTTGCTGTTTCATGGCGTCGGCGATAACCCGGTTGCAATGGGGCAAATCGGCAGTCTGTTTGCGCCGCAGTTCCCGGATGCGCTGATCGTCAGCATCGGTGGCGCGGAACCTTGCGGTCCGCCGCCGGGCCGTCAGTGGTTTTCGGTTCAGGGGGTGACGGAGGAAAATCGCCAGTCGCGTATTGATGCCATTATGCCGACCTTTATTGAGACCGTTCGCTACTGGCAGAAACAGAGCGGCGTCGGTCCGCGGGCGACGGCGCTGATTGGTTTCTCGCAGGGGGCGATTATGTCTCTGGAGAGTATCAAAGCTGAGCCGGGGCTGGCATCGCGGGTGATCGCCTTTAACGGACGGTATGCGACGCTTCCGCAGTCGGCGACTACCGCGACAACCATCCATCTGATTCACGGCGGCGAGGATCGCGTTATCGACCTGGCGTGGGCGGTTTCGGCCCAGGAGGCGCTTCAGCAGGCGGGCGGCGACGTGACGCTGGATATTGTCGAGGATCTGGGGCACGCGATTGACGATCGCAGCATGCAGTTTGCCCTTGAGCGCCTGCGCTATACCGTGCCAAAGCACTATTTTGACGAAGCGTTGAGCGGCAGTACGCCGAAAGACGATGATATTATAGAACTACTCTGACAGTGCGCCCCGGTGCTGTCGTGGCATCGGGGCTCAGGCAGAGCCTTCCCTATTCCCCGGCGCTTCTTCTGCCATTGCGAAGACTTTTTGCCGAATACGAGACCAGCTTTTTAGCCATTATCAGAAGGCTCAGAAGAATCAGTATGCAGGCCAGAGGTCGGGTCAACAGCGGCGCAAGCGTACCTTCGCCCATCATCACGGTTTGCTGCATATACAGCTCAAGCTGTGGCCCCAGTACCAGGCCAATAATTAACGAAACGACAGAAAGGTTCAGTACCTGCATCCCGTAGCCAAGGAACATAAACAAAATGGCGATGACAATCGCGGTAAAACTGCTGTCCATGACGCAAATCCCGCTAAAGCACAGGAAAATGATCATCGGGAAGAGGAGTTTGCGCGGGGAAGAGAGCAGGCGAATAAAGAAAAATAATCCGATGTAACCCACAATCAAATTAAAGAGATTGCCTAGCATCATGGTGCTGTAAATGGCGTAAACGGTTTCAGTATGCTGTTCGAACATCAGCGGGCCGGGTGTGATGCCGTGCAGAATGAACGCACCAATCAACAGGGCTGAAATGAGGCTGCCGGGAATACCCAGGGTAAACAGCGGTATCAGGCTGGCGCAGATCACGGCGTTATTTGCGGCTTCCGGGGCTACCACGCCTTCGCTACGTCCTTTGCCAAAAGTATCCGGATCTTTGGCGCGTTTTTTTTCCACGCCGTAGCTTAGAAAGGCGGAAACGGTCCCTCCGATGCCCGGAACAATACCGACAATCACGCCAACCAGCGAACCGCGAATCAGCGCGGGCAATAAGCGGAAAAACTCAACGAATCCCAACCGATCTGCCTGCATATCGCCAGGCGGTAAATTGTGGGGCTGAACCTGCGCTTTATGCCGATCGTACTCCGCCATTTGTCGGGATATCTCCGTCAGCGCCAGAATCCCGATAACGGCAGGGGCCAGCGGTATTCCGTTTTCCAACGGGTAGTAACCGAACGTCAGGCGAGGAAGAGAAGAGACAGGATCCAGTCCGATGGTGCTAAGCAGCAGGCCGAAAGCTGTCGCCAGTATGCCTTTCCAGATATTGTCGGAATCAAGATCGGCTATCAGGATCAATGTGAAGATAATCAGTGCGCAGAGCTCCGCCGGCCCGAGTTGAATCGCCAGGCTGGCAAGGGGGAGCGCGATAAGAATAAGTATCAAGGTGGAAAAAAAATCGCCAAATGCCGAGGCAAATAAAGACAGCTTGAGCGCTTTTATTCCCTTGCCCTGACAATGCATGGGATAACCATCAAAGCAGGTAGCCGCCGCATCAGGCGAGCCGGGGACGTTTAAGATAATAGCGGAAACCGAGCCGCCAAAAGCCGCCCCTTTGTTGATACCAACAAGAAAACCCATTGCGCCCACCGCGGGCATATAGTAGGTCAGCGGTACGGCAATCGCGATAGCCATTACGGCATTCAGGCCTGGGATCGCACCAATGATATTTCCCAGCGCGACACCGGCGACAATATAAAGCAGATTATCGATAGATATACTGGTGAGGAGTGCGGAAACAACGAGTTCCATTTTTGATTTCCTGTGTTTTCCATGGACCACTATGGCAGCGCCATACCCAGCAGGCGCGTGCAGGCCAACCATAAAAGTGGCGGAGGTAACAGCGAAAGTAATAACAGAATGCTCCAGCGTCGTTGCCCCATTACCCATTGTAAAATAAACAATATTCCCATACCTGCGACGATAAAACCAAAGAAGTAGAGCGCCCATGCATAGAGGAGTATTGCGATCTGGATCGGTAATATATTTCGCCACGCGTGAGGGAACTGAAATATTTTGGTTTGCCGATGTCTGGCTTGAATAAATAACGCCAGCGAAGCGAACGCCATTACGCCGCTATAGATACAGGGGAGTCGCGAGGAGGGCATGCCATACGTGTTAGCGCCCGAATCCTCCTGGAAAATAAGCATTGACAGAATGAGCAGGGATACGACAAGGCACAGGAGATATGCAACAGTTTGAATGCGATCTTTCATGTTTTCCTCGCTCTCTGTTTATACGTATGGGAAATAATTTGTTATCCCGTCCCCCTTCTGTGCGCATAGGGTTTACTGCAATGTGTCGAATAAGGTCCGCATTTTAGATTGTTGCCCGACGATGAGGCTGGAGGCATCTTTCATCAGATGAACATCAATATTCATAAAAAGCTTATCTTCAATCAGAGATCGAATATGTTCGTCGCGCATGATGTCGGCAAATGCAGAGGAGAGACGTTCTGTAATAGCCTGCGGTACGCCAGCGGGAAGTACGACGATAAAAAAGGTATTAATGGCGATATCCCACCCTTGTTCTTTTAACGTCGGCACATCCGGGGCAATAGATTGACGTTGGTCGGTGAGCGAGGCCAGGACTTTCATTTTCCCTGAACTGACATATTGCGTATGCATTGTCGCGCTGTAAGCGAAATCAACGTGGCCGCCCAGCAGTTTTGGGATCATTTCCCCGCCGCCTCGGGTTGGCAGCGCGGCAATTTTGTTGCCAGTCTGACGGGCCAGCCAGTTAATAATGAGCTGATCTACCGGGCTTTGAGAGGCGAACAGTAGCGTTTTCTGTTCGTTACGAGCCGAGTCGAGCATCTGCGACAGCGAGTTCCATGGCGCATCGGCTCTGGCAATGAGCGCGTCCGGAGAGTGATAGAGTACGGCCAGGAGAGTAAAGTCTTCGGCCCGATAATGCGTGCTTATCAGCGGCTGATAACTTAGCGTCCAGGAAGGCACCAGGGCGAGGGTATACCCATCCGGCTGTGCATTTTTTAGCGCCATCATGGCTATAGCGCCTCCCGCGCCGGCGCGATTGCTGACCAACACGGGCTGGCCCAGAAGCGGGGAGAGCCGCTCGGCGAGGGCTCTGGCGACGATATCCATACCGCCACCCGCAGCGGCACCCACTTCAATTTTCACCGGTGCCGTGGGAAAGTGTTGGGCAGAGAGTATCCGCGGAGAAAAAACACACAGTCCGATAAGCAGCAGCAGGCATTTACTCATTTCCAGCCCCCTGTCCTGTAGTGATACGGAGACTGAAGTAGTCAAATGCCTCCAGCGCTGAGTTGGCATAGGTGAGTGAGAGTCCTCCGCTCATGCTGATACAAATACCGGCGACTTCGGCGATTTCTTGCCGGCTGGCGCCGCATTCTGCCAGCTTACGAGCGTGTCGAGCGATACAGGGATCGCAGTGGGTGGAAATGGCAATACCCAGCGCAATAAGCAGCCTGGATTGATGAGGAATCGCGCCTTCACCTTTGGCTGATTTCGCCATGTCCTGAAAAGGTTGCAGCACTGCAGGGAGCGCCTGTTCCAGCATCTCTGCACTATGCGCGACGCTGGCATCGAGTTGTTGATAATCCTTCATGATGTTTAAATATCCCGAGTATTTGCGGTATAGAATTGGGGCAAGAGATTGACGAAATATCCCGTGGGGACCTGGCTAATATGGCATTATTTTTTATTGGCCGATGCGGGTGAGATCATTGTTTTAATATTCCACGGCGAATGCGGTGTGCTGAGGGCGTTTATATATATGTCGTGTGAATATATTTATTCTTATTTATATTAAATTATGGTTTTCCATAGGTAATTTCAGCGGGTACGCAGGGGGAAATAAAATATTGCCTGATAACGAATGAGCGTCGCGGTTTTTTCATTGACGATGGGGTTGGGAATGATTCTGGCGTGCCGGGCAATCGTCGGGAATGAACGTTGCGCAAGACAGTCTAACGACGAAAGGTGAGATTTCTGAGCGCACCCTGCGGGTATATGATTTCGCGAAGTTGGTGACCCGACTAAGGCGTATCGCCGTAAGCTCGACAACTCCCCGGTAGCGTTGCGCTAACCGGGGAGCGGGAGCGAAATCTTACTTCTTCGGCTGGTCGTGCTTCGGCCAGTCGTCGTCATCGTCCCACTTATCGTTACAATCACGATGGGGCGGCAGTTCCGGCTTATTGGCGAGAAACTTTTTGTGGTCAACGCGATTAAGATCCTTAATGACGTTAATCATGACGCCCACCAAAAATACCAGCACCAGAATCCACCAGTGGTTGATTAGCCATTCCATGTGCGCTTCCTCTTTTCAGGTCGAGGTCGTCAGGCGACCAGTTGTTCCATGATGCGTTGATACATCCGCGCCAGCAGCTGCAGGTCGGCGGCGTTAACACATTCATTGATTTTGTGAATTGTCGCATTCACCGGTCCCAGCTCAACCACCTGCGCACCCATGCGAGCGATAAAGCGACCGTCAGAGGTGCCGCCGTTGGTTAGCAGCTGGGGTTTGATCTCATTATAGTGCTCAATGGCGTTCACCACCGCTTCGACCAGATTGCCACGGCTGGTGAGGAACGGTTGGCCAGACAGCCACCAGTCAAGGGTATAGCGCAGCTGATATTTATCCAGCAGCTCGACGACGCGGGCTTTAATCATTTCGTCGGTCAGTTCAGTGCTAAAACGGAAGTTGAACTGAACATACATGTCGCCGGGGATCACGTTATTGCTCCCGGTACCCGCCTGCACGTTGGCTATCTGCATGCTGGTGGGGGGGAAGAATTCATTACCTTTATCCCACTCGATTGCTACCAGCTCCGTCAGCATAGGGGCCGCGCGGTGTACCGGGTTATCGGCGAGATGCGGGTAAGCAACATGGCCCTGCACGCCGTGAATGGTCAGGTTGCAGGTGAGTGAGCCACGACGACCGTTTTTGACCACGTCACCGACGACTTCGGTGCTTGACGGTTCGCCGACCAGGCAGTAGTCCAGGCGCTCGTTGCGGGCCATTAGCGCTTCGACCACTTTCACCGTTCCGTTGTGCGCGCTGGCCTCTTCATCAGAGGTGATCAAAAAGGCCAGACGACCTTTATGATTCGGGTACTGGGCGACAAAGCGCTCGGCGGCAACCACCATCGCGGCCAGCGAGCCTTTCATATCTGCCGCGCCGCGGCCGAACAGCATGCCGTCGCGGATGGTGGGTTCGAAAGGCGGGTTAATCCAACGGTCAGCATCGCCGGCCGGAACAACGTCGGTATGGCCGGCAAAGGCCAGCGTTTCACCGCGCCCGCGCCAGGCCCAGAAATTTTGCGTATCGCCGAAATCCATCGGTTCCACGGTAAAGCCAATCGCACGCAGGCGTTCAATCATTAACGCCTGGCATCCCGCATCATCGGGGCTGAGGGAAGGGCGGCGAATAAGCTGCTGAGCCAGCTCAATGACCGGGCAAGACATAGACTATACCTCGTTAACAAGCTTCTTATAAGTGAGTTCACTGAAACCCAGCAGCATAGGCTGCCCGGGCGCGCAGAGCAATGGGCGTTTGATAATTGCCGGCATTTCCAGCATCAGCGCGGCGGCGGCATCGGCGTTATTGATACCGGCACGCACGGTTTCATCCAGTTTCCGCCAGGTTGTCCCGCGCGTGTTGAGCAGTGCTTCCCAGCCCAGCTCAGCGATAAAGGTGTTTAATAACTCGCGATCCAGGCCATCGGCACGATAATCATGGAACTGATAGGCAATGTGATTAGCTTCCAGCCAGCGGCGGGCCTTTTTAATGGTGTCGCAGTTTTTGATTCCGTACATAGTCAGCATAATGAAACCTTTTCTTTTACGTTGATTTGCGCGATTAACTCAGAAATATCCGAATACACAAGCCGGTATAAAATAATACGTGAACCGCGTGAATAAATATCCTTTTTTACCCTCTATGTATGCACTGGGCGAATATTAACCAGTCCGCTAACGATAACCTGGAAATCGTTCGCCGGCGGGGGATAAAAGAGCAGGATATCGGCAGGGGAAATTATCTGAAAACAGGCTTAATGTTGCGAAATGTTGCTATGCATCACATTAAATTTCCACTCCCAGGCTCATAGTACCAGTAAATCAGAGAGATGATGGCGTAGAAGGGGTTACCAGCAATCGCAGCGATAACCTTAGTGCACTTCCTTTCCCAAACCGATTTGCATAGAATCACCCATAATAATAAGAGAGGCTATTATGATTGAACATGAACTAGGGAACTGGAAAGATTTTATTGAAGGTATGCTTCGTAAATAAAATCCTCAATGTGAGCAGGGTAATCGTACGGCTAAAATAATAGCCCGGCGGCTGTAAGCAGATAAAAAAGGCGACTATAACAGTCGCCTTTTTGTTATTTCCCGGGTAAGAAACGGGACCCTCAGGATCCTGCCGGGTTATTGCGGGCGCTCTTTTTGCGGAAAGCGTCGACGTACCAGTACGAAGAATAGCGGAACGAAGAAGATAGCCAGGACGGTGGCGGAAATCATCCCGCCCATGACCCCGGTACCCACGGCATGCTGGCTACCGGAACCGGCGCCGGTGCTGGTCGCCATCGGCAGGACCCCAAAAATAAAGGCCAGCGAGGTCATCAGGATCGGCCGCAGACGCTGGCGACAGGCCGACAGCGTGGCGGCGAGTAAATCTTCCCCTTTCTCGTTTAGCTCATTAGCAAACTCGACGATCAGAATGGCGTTTTTCGCCGACAGGCCGATGACCGTCAGCAGGCCAACCTGGAAGTACACGTCGTTTTCAAGACCGCGCATCCAGGTGGCCAGCAGCGCCCCGATAACCCCCAGCGGCACCACCAGCATGACCGAGAAGGGGATAGACCAGCTCTCGTACAGCGCAGCCAGGCACAAGAACACGACCAGCAGCGAAATGGCGTACAGCGCCGGTGCCTGCGCGCCGGACAGCCGTTCCTGATAGGACATGGCCGTCCAGTCGAGCCCAAAGCCGTTTGGTAGCTGTCTGGTCAGATCTTCCATGATAGCCATCGCGGTACCGGTACTGATGCCCGGAGCCGCTTCGCCGATGATTTCCACCGCCGAGTAGCCGTTATAGCGCTCCAGGCGCGGGGAGCCGGTTTGCCAGCGCGAGGTAGCAAATGCCGAGAAGGGCACCATCGTGCCGCTGCTGTTGCGCACGTACCACAGATTAATATCGTCAGGCAGCATGCGGTAAGGGGCGGCGGACTGGACGTAGACTTTCTTCACGCGGCCACGATCCATAAAATCGTTCACGTAGCTTGAGCCCCAGGCGGTTTGCAACGTGTTGTTGATATCGTCAATAGCCACGCCCAGCGCCTGGGCTTTCCGCTGATCGATATCAATCTGCAGCTGTGGGCTATCGTCAAGGCCGTTATGGCGAACCCGGGTCAACCGCTCATCTTTCGCCGCCAGATCGAGCAGCGTATCGCGGGCTGCCATGAGCGCCGCGTGCCCGTTGCCGGCGTGGTCTTCAAGCTCCATATCAAAACCGGCGGAGCTGCCCAGTCCGCTGATTGCCGGCGGGTTAGTGGCGAACACCCGCGCCTCGTTAATGCTGTTAAAGGCTTTTGTCGCACGTTCAATGATCGCAAACGAGGTACCGGTTTTCGCATCGCGTTCATCCCAGTCCTTCAGGCGGATAAACATACGCGCGACGTTCTGACCGTTGCCTCCCGGGCCAGAGCCCACGGTAGCGAAAATCGAAGCAACGTTGGCCTGTTCATGATTAAAGAAATAGTCCTCAACTTTTTGCACGACTTTTAAGGTCTGCTGCTGCGTTGCGCCGCTCGGCAGCTGCACCGAGGTCAGGAACATGCCGCGGTCTTCCTGGGGCAGGAACGACGTCGGGAGGCGTAAGAACATAAAGACCATCCCCCCCAACAGCAGCGCGTAGATCGCGATCCAGCGCAGCGAGCGGTGAAGAATTTTGCCCACGGCGGTTTCGTAGCGGCTGGCGTTACGGTTGAACATACGGTTAAACCAGCCGAAGAAGCCTTTTTTACCGTGTTCTTCGCCTTTCTTCATGGGTTTCAGCAAGGTGGCGCACAGGGCCGGCGTGAGGATCATGGCCACGAGTACCGACAGCACCATCGCCGAGACGATGGTAATAGAAAACTGGCGGTAAATGGCGCCGGTTGTGCCGCCGAAGAAGGCCATCGGGATAAAGACCGCCGACAGTACCATCGCGATCCCGACCAGCGCCCCCTGAATCTGGCCCATGGATTTTCGCGTCGCTTCACGCGGCGAAAGGCCCTCTTCGCTCATGATGCGCTCAACGTTTTCGACGACCACGATAGCATCGTCCACCAGCAGACCTATCGCCAGCACCATCGCGAACATCGTCAGGGTGTTGATACTGTAGCCGCAGGCAAACAGGATGGCGAAAGTCCCCATCAGAACCACCGGTACGGCAATGGTTGGGATGAGCGTTGCGCGGATGTTTTGCAGGAACAGGTACATCACCAGGAACACCAGCACGATGGCTTCCAGCAACGTTTTCACCACGTCATGGATAGAGGCCTTCACGAAGGAGGTGGTTTCGTAGGCAATTTTATATTCAAGGCCGTGAGGGAAATACTGCGACAGCTCATCCAGACGATTGAGCACCAGCTCCGCGGTCTGCATTTCGTTTGCCCCGGAGGCCAGCTGCACGCCAAGGCCGGAGGCCGGGTTGCGGTTGTAGCGGCTGAGGTAATCGTAGCTTTCCGCGCCCAGTTCAACTTTCGCCACATCGCCGAGCGTCACCAGTGAGCCGTCCGGATTCACGCGCAGCGTAATATCGCGGAACTGCTGCGGCGTTTGCAGCAGCGACTGGGCGTTAATGGTGGCATTGAGCGACTGATTATCGACCGACGGTGTACCGCCAAGCTGGCCGACCGCGATCTGCGCATTCTGTGATTCGATGGCGTCGGTGACATCTTTCGCCGTCATCTGCACGCTGGTGAGTTTGGCCGGATCAAGCCAGATGCGCATTGAGTATTGCGAGCCGTAGGCCGTAATGTCGCCAACTCCGTTCACGCGGCTGAGCGGTTCCTGAATGTTACTGGCCACGTAGTCGGCAATATCCTGCTTATCCATACTGCCGTCAGTCGAGACGAACGCGATAGTCAGAATGTTGGTATCGCCGGTTTTACGTACCGTCACCCCCTGATTTTGCACATCCTGAGGCAGTTTTTTCATTGCCGATTGCAGCTGGTTTTGTACCTGCTGCATGGCTTCGTTGGGATTGGTTCCGGCGGTAAAGGTCAGCGTAATCGTCGCCTGACCCGAAGAGCTGCTCTGGGAAGACATATACATCAGGTTATCGAGGCCGGTCATATTCTGCTCGATAACCTGGGTGACGGTATTTTCCAGCGTTTGTGCGGAGGCACCTGGATAATTGGCGGTAATGCGCACGTTAGGCGGCGCAAGATCGGGATACTGCTCGACGGGAAGTGACAAGATTGCGAGCGTTCCGGTCAGGCATAGCAGGATCGCCAGAACCCACGCGAAAATGGGGCGATCGATAAAAAAATTCGCCATCAGAATTGAGACCTCATTGTGTACATTTTTGTTACCGCACAGTCCGTGACACTTTATAGGCAACTCCACGGGCAAACGTGGAGAAATTAAGGAGATAGTGTAATTTATCGTGTGGCTTTAGCGGACACCGTAAAGAACTCTCCGACTCTCTGCGCAAACCGCCGCTTACCCCGGCGTCCGTTTGTCATCGTTAAACTGCCTTCTGCTTGCTACGTTAAATAAAACGCAATTTCATTTAAGTCAAAGAATTTGATCCAAAACGGGTTATCTCCAGAAAAATACGCTTCCGGGCAAATGAACATTGTTCCTGCCCCGTTTTGTCGGGTAATAAATAGTCATGCGAATCGAGGGGTTATTTAGCGAAGACCGAAGGATACCATGAACCACTTTATTATCAGCGATAGTCGCAAATGCATCGGCTGCAAAGCCTGCGAAGTGGCCTGCGTGATGGCACACAACGACGAACAGCACGTCCTGACCCCGCAGCGCTTCTTACCGCGCATTACCGTGATGAAGCACGAGCAAAAACGTAACGCAATAACATGTCGGCATTGTGAAAGCGCCCCCTGTGCCCGCAGCTGCCCGAATGATGCCATTCGCCAGGTAAATGATAGCGTGCAGGTTGACGAGGAAAAGTGCATCGGCTGTAAATCCTGCATGGTGGCCTGTCCGTTTGGCGTCATGGAGATCGTGCTGTTACCGGCGGCGGCGGGGAAAGTGAAAGCCACCGCGCATAAATGCGATCTGTGCAGCGGCCGTGAAGGCGGGCCCTCCTGCGTGCAAAACTGCCCGGCGCAGGCGCTGCAGCTGGCGACGGAAGCGACCCTGTCCGCGATGGCCAGACAGCGACGCCTGCGTACGGCGCGGATGGATGCGCGGCCGTGGCATGCGCATCCCGGCGACATGGCATTACCGGCAGCTGACGCAAAAGCCCGCCAGATGGCGGCAACGCCGCCGCGCAGCGAGGCCGATAAACGGGCCGCGGCGATCCGCAAGAGGGATTTTGCCGAGATCGTTCTGCCCTTTAACGCCGGGCAGGCGCAGCAGGCCTCGGAGCGCTGCCTGCAGTGCGGCGAACACAGTATCTGTGAATGGACCTGCCCGCTGCATAACCATATTCCCCAGTGGATTGAGCGGGTACAAGCGGGGGATATCGACGCCGCCGTGGCGCTGTCCCATCAAACTAACTGCCTGCCGGAGATAACTGGCCGGGTTTGCCCGCAGGATCGCCTGTGTGAAGGGGCCTGTACGCTGCGCGATGAACAGGGCGCGGTGACGATTGGCAACATCGAGCGCTATATCTCCGACCAGGCGCTGGCACAGGGCTGGCGACCGGACCTCTCCCGGGTTATCGATAGCGGGAAAAAGGTGGCCATTATCGGTGCCGGGCCGGCGGGACTGGCCTGCGCTGACCTGCTGATCCGAAACGGCGTGCAGCCGGTGGTCTTTGACCGTCATCCGGAAATCGGCGGTTTGCTGACTTTTGGCATTCCGGCCTTCAAGCTGGAAAAGTCACTGCTGGCCCGGCGACGGGAGATTTTTACTGAGATGGGTATCCGCTTTGAACTGGAGTGTGAAGTGGGCAAGGACGTGGCGTTAACCACCTTGCTGGCAGAATACGATGCGGTATTTATTGGCGCCGGAACCTACCGTTCCATGAAAGCGGGACTGCCAAACGAAGAGGCCCCGGGGGTCTATGATGCGCTGCCGTTCCTGATTGCCAATACGAAACAAGTCATGGGGCTGAGCGAGAAACCCGAAGAGCCTTACGTCAATACCCGCGGGCTGAATGTCGTGGTGCTGGGGGGCGGCGACACGGCGATGGACTGCGTGCGCACCGCGCTGCGTCACGGGGCGAAAAAGGTCACCTGCGCCTATCGTCGCGATGAGGCCAATATGCCGGGGTCGAAAAAAGAGGTGAAACACGCGCGTGAAGAAGGGGCGGAGTTCGAATTCAACGTTCAGCCGGTGACGCTGGAGCTGGATAGCGACGGTCGGGTTAACGGCGTACGTTTTCTGCGCACACAGCTGGGTGAACCGGATGAGCAGGGGCGCCGCAGCCCGTCGCCGCTGCCGGGCAGCGAGTTCGTGATGCCGGCCGATGCGGTGATTATGGCCTTTGGTTTCCATCCCCACGGGATGCCGTGGCTGGAGTCCGTCGGCGTAGAGCTTGATAACCGGGGGCGGATTAAGGCCAGTGTCGAGAGCCGCTACCGCTATCAGACCACGCACGACAAAATTTTTGCCGGCGGAGATGCCGTCCGCGGCGCCGATCTGGTGGTGACGGCGATGGCCGAAGGTCGCCATGCGGCGCAGGGGATCATGGATTATCTCGGCGTAAAATCGGCCCTGCTTCACTAACGACAAACCCGGCCTCGCAGCGTAGTATGACAGCGTCATTCCACGCTGCGGGGCCGTATGTCACTCAACATCAACGTTATCAAAGATAAACTCCTCTCTGAAAACTACTTTATTTTGCGCAATATGACCTACGAGCTGACGCGTAGCGACGGCAGCGTGGTCCGTCATAAGCGCGAGGTTTACGATCGCGGCAACGGCGCCACGGTGCTGTTGTATAACCGCCGTAAGCAAACCGTCGTATTGGTCCGCCAGTTTCGTGTTGCCACCTGGGTTAACGGTAACGAGGACGGGATGCTGATCGAAACCTGCGCCGGGCTGTTGGATAACGACGAGCCTGAAGCCTGCATCCGCAAAGAGGCCATCGAAGAGACCGGGTACGAAGTGGGCGATGCGCATAAGCTGTTCGAGCTGTATATGTCTCCCGGCGGGGTGACCGAAATTGTCCACTTCTTTATCGCCGAGTACAGCGACGCGCAGCGCAAAACGCGCGGCGGCGGCGTTGAAGATGAAGATATCGATGTGCTGGAGCTGCCTTTCAGCCAGGCATTGCAGATGGTTGCCAGCGGCGAGATACGCGATGGGAAGGCGGTGATCCTGCTGCAATATTTGCAAACATCGGGACTGATGGCGGGGTTATCTGATAAATCTGATTGAGTAACATGTCGCCGCTGGTGAAGATGGCTGCTGTTTTGAGCGTTCTTCTCTGGGGTTGTGCCGCGCATGCTTTATCGGGTTCTTTTTTTTCTGTTTTTCGGTTTGATACCGACGTCATGGGCGTGGGCGGCGCCGGTACAACAGCTCTTCGACGACTGGCTGGTCACCTGCAATAATCAGAATTTCTGCGTCGCTCGCAACGTTGGTCTGCATCACGGACTGGTTATGACTCTCAGCCGTAGCGCCGGCGCCGTCACGGATGCCAGCCTGCGCATTGAGCTGGGCGGTATCGGTAACCCGGTTGCCGCCCTGGCGCCAATCGCTCCTCGCCTTTTGCTTGATGGTAAACCGCTGGCGTTGACCGATAAACACTGGCAGGTTGCGGATAAGCTGCTCAAAACCGGGGATAGCGTGACGATCGATGCTTTTCTCCAGCAGGTGCAGGAGGGGCAGGCGATCACCCTGGTTAACGGGCTGCAAAGCATTTCTCTGCAAGGACTGAAAGCCGCGTTGCTGTTTATCGATAGCCATCAAAAGCGTGTCGGCAGTGAAACCGCGTGGGTAGGGAAGGGCGAAGAGCCGCCGCTTAGCGTACCGCCGGCACCTGCGCTGCGGGCGGTTGGCAAAGTCGATCTCTCGCAATCACCGCTCAGTCGGGAGGAGCTCAATGACCTGATGGATTACGGCAACGAGCGGATGAACAATAGCGCCTGTTCGCTGGACCCTTTCCGCCGCGAGATTCGGGTTACCGCGTTGACGGATGAGAAGGTGTTACTGATGGTCAGCTGCGAAGCCGGGGCGTACAACACTATCTGGCTGGCCTGGCTGGTGTCGCGCCAGCAGCCGTATGTGGCCCGCCAGGTTCGTCTGACGCTGCCCTTCCAGCCGCCGGGCAATGCGGCGCGTGATATTGAGCTGATTAATGCCAGTATTGATGAGCGACGTCACGAGCTGGTGACTCTGGATAAAGGGCGCGGCCCCGGCGATTGCGGGGTTCAGACCCGCTGGCGCTATGATGGCCAGCGGTTTAGCCTGGTTCGCTATGCGCAGCAGCCGCAGTGTGATAACTGGCAGGGGCCAGATGCCTGGCCCACGCTATGGGTTACCCGTTACATATTTCATCCGCGAGACTGACGATATGCTCGACGGTGAAGCCAAAGAACGGGAAGAGCTTATCCGCCGGCGCCGATTCACCGTAGCTTCTCATTCCCACGATGGCGCCTTTCAGCCCGACATATTTATACCAGTAGTCGGCGATACCGGCCTCAACGGCAATTCTGGCGCTGACGTTAGCCGGAAGAACCGATTCCCGATATGCCGCATCTTGCGCATCGAAAACATCGGTTGAAGGCAGGGAGACTACCCGCACGTTAACACCTTTGGCGAGCAGCTTTTCCGCCGCCAGCACGGTTATCTCCACTTCGGAGCCGGTGGCTATCAGGATTAAATCTGGTTTGCCCCCCGCATCTTTCAGCACATAGCCGCCGCGGGCAATATCCTGTACCTGTTGCGGCGTCCGAGCCATTTGCGCCAGATTTTGCCGCGACAGTATCAGCGCGGTGGGGCCGGTTTGTCGTTCAATCGCCGCCTGCCACGCGACCGCCGTTTCGACCTGATCGCAGGGGCGCCAGGTGCTGAAGTTCGGCGTCAGTCGCAGACTGGCCAGCTGTTCGACCGCCTGATGAGTGGGGCCATCTTCCCCTAACCCAATCGAGTCATGGGTATAGACCATTATCTGTCTGGCTTTCATCAACGCCGCCATTCGCGCTGCGTTACGCGCATATTCGACAAACATCAGGAAGGTGGAGGTATAGGGGATAAAGCCGCCGTGGAGAGCAATGCCGTTGCCGATCGCCGTCATGCCGAACTCGCGTACGCCATAATGAATATAGTTACCCGCCATATCCTCTTTGATGGATGTTGATCCGGACCAGATGGTGAGGTTGCTCGGCGCCAGATCGGCCGATCCGCCCAGCAGTTCCGGCAGGAGCGGGCCATAGGCGTTCAGGGCATTTTGCGACGCTTTACGGCTGGCAATTTTCGCCGGCTCGGCCTGCAGTTGCGCGATATAATCGTGCGCCGCATCGCTCCAGTTCGCCGGCAGCGCGCCGTCCATTCTGCGTTTTAGCTCCGCCGCCAGTTCAGGATACTGCTGCTGATAAGCGGCGAACCGCTGATTCCACGTCTGTTCTGCCTGCTCGCCGCGCGGCCGGGCGTCCCATTGCTGATAAATCTCTTTGGGGATCTCAAACGGTGGATATTTCCAGCCCAGCTTCTCGCGGGTTAACGCCACCTCTTTTTCCCCCAGCGCTGCGCCGTGGGACTCTTCCGAACCGGCTTTATTCGGTGAGCCATAGCCGATCACGGTTCGGCAGATGATCAGCGAAGGTTTATCCGTGACGCTTTGCGCCTCGAGAATCGCCTGTTTCACTGCCTGCGGGTCGTGGCCGTCAATATCGCCAATCACGTGCCAGTGATAGGCCCGAAAGCGCGCGGCGGTATCGTCGGTGAACCAGCCGTCGGTTTTACCATCGATTGAGATGCCGTTATGGTCATAGAAGCCGATGAGCTTACCGAGACCCAGCGTCCCCGCCAGCGAACTGGCTTCGTGGGAGATCCCCTCCATCAGACAGCCATCGCCCATAAACACCCAGGTATAGTGATCGACAATGTCGTGGCCGGGACGGTTAAACTGCGCCGCCAGCGTGCGCTCGGCAATCGCCATGCCGACGGCGTTGGCCAGCCCCTGGCCAAGCGGGCCGGTGGTTGTCTCGACGCCGGGAGTATAGCCGTGTTCCGGGTGGCCGGGCGTTTTCGAATGGAGCTGGCGAAAGTTTTTCAATTCGGACAGCGGCAGATCGTAGCCGGTCAGATGCAGCAGGCTATACAACAGCATCGACGCATGACCGTTAGAGAGCACAAAGCGGTCACGATCATACCAGTGCGGATTCTCCGGATTGTGTTTAAGGAAATCATTCCACAGGACTTCGGCGATATCCGCCATCCCCATCGGGGCGCCGGGGTGGCCGGAGTTGGCTTTCTGTACGGCGTCCATGCTCAGGGCGCGAATGGCGTTGGCAAGTTCTCTTCGGGACATAATGGACTCCTGAAACAAGATGTTGCATGAGTTTTTGTTGATTGTTTGTCGAGGTGTTTATCGGGTGGATAACTAAAAAGCATAGCAGACGGGACTATCATTGCTTTCGAAATCAGGTTACATAAATGTTATAAATCGATAACAAATATACCATTGCGATGGCGAGAGTTTGGCGGCGTTCAAAGTTTGAAAAGCCGTCAGGCGAGATACTATGCGCCACCTTAGGGTGGGCACCAGGATAGTCATTACGCACACCCCCTACGACCGATACGTGAAAGGAACAATAAAATGGATGAGCAGTTGAAACAAAGCGCCCTCGATTTCCATGAGTTTCCCGTTCCCGGGAAAATTCAGGTTGTCCCTACCAAGCCTCTGGCCACCCAGCGCGATCTGGCGCTGGCCTACTCGCCAGGCGTGGCGGCACCTTGTCTGGAAATCGAGAAAGATCCGCTGGCCGCCTACAAATATACCGCCCGTGGCAACCTGGTGGCCGTTGTCTCCAACGGCACCGCGGTGCTGGGACTGGGGAATATTGGTGCGCTAGCCGGTAAGCCGGTGATGGAAGGCAAGGGCGTTTTGTTTAAAAAATTCGCCGGGATTGATGTGTTCGATATCGAAGTCGATGAGCTGAATCCGGATAAATTTATCGATGTCGTGGCGGCGCTGGAGCCCACCTTCGGCGGCATCAACCTCGAAGACATCAAAGCGCCAGAGTGTTTCTACATCGAGCAAAAGCTGCGCGAGCGCATGAACATTCCTGTGTTCCATGACGATCAGCACGGCACGGCCATTATCAGCACCGCGGCGATTATTAACGGCCTGCGGGTGGTTGAGAAGAATCTTTCCGACGTTCGGATGGTGGTATCCGGCGCGGGCGCGGCGGCGATTGCCTGCATGAATTTGCTGGTGGCGCTGGGGATGCAGAAACACAATATCGTGGTCTGCGACTCCAAAGGCGTTATCTATAAAGACCGTGAGCCCCATATGGCAGAGACCAAGGCGGCCTACGCGGTAGAAGATGACGGCAAACGCACTCTGGACGATGTGATTGACGGGGCGGATATTTTCCTCGGCTGTTCAGGCCCGAAAGTGCTGACGCCGGAGATGGTGAAAAAAATGGCCCGCGCGCCGCTGATCCTCGCCCTGGCTAACCCGGAACCGGAGATTCTGCCGCCGCTGGCGAAGCAGGTCCGCGAAGATGCCATCATCTGCACCGGGCGCTCTGACTACCCGAACCAGGTCAACAACGTGCTGTGCTTCCCGTTCATTTTCCGCGGGGCGCTGGACGTTGGCGCTACGGCGATTAACGAAGAGATGAAGCTGGCTGCGGTCCACGCGATAGCTGAACTGGCGCATGCCGAGCAGAGCGAAGTGGTCGCCTCTGCCTACGGCGATCAGGATCTGAGCTTTGGTCCGGAATATATCATTCCAAAACCGTTCGATCCGCGCCTGATCGTCAAGATCGCGCCGGCGGTCGCCAAAGCGGCGATGGACTCCGGCGTCGCCACGCGTCCGATTGCCGACTTCGACGCCTATATTGAGAAGCTCAGCGAGTTTGTCTACAAAACCAACCTGTTCATGAAGCCAATTTTCTCCCAGGCGCGCAAAGAGCCTAAGCGCGTTGTGCTGGCGGAAGGCGAAGAGACGCGCGTCCTGCACGCCACACAGGAGCTGGTATCGCTGGGGCTGGCAAAACCGATTTTGATCGGTCGTCCGAGCGTGATTGAAATGCGCATCCAGAAGCTGGGGCTGCAGATCAAAGCCGGCGTGGATTTTGAGATCGTCAATAACGAATCCGATCCGCGCTTTAAAGAGTACTGGGGCGAGTATTACCAGATCATGAAACGCCGCGGCGTGACTCAGGAGCAGGCCCAGCGGGCGGTGATTGCCAATACGACGGTCATTGGCGCAATCATGGTGCACCGTGGCGAGGCGGATGCCATGATCTGCGGCACCATCGGCGACTACCATGAGCATTATGGGGTCGTTCAGCCGCTGTTTGGCTACCGTGACGGCGTCAGCACCGCGGGGGCCATGAATGCGCTGCTGCTGCCAAGCGGAAACACCTTTATCGCCGACACCTACGTCAATAACGATCCTACGCCGGAGCAGCTGGCGGAAATTACGCTGATGGCGGCGGAAAGCGTCCGTCGTTTTGGTATTGAGCCGCGCGTGGCGCTGCTGTCGCACTCCAACTTCGGTTCCTCTGACTGCCCGTCTGCAAGCAAAATGCGCGAAGCGCTGGAGCGGGTGAAAGCGCTGGCGCCGGATCTGATGATCGATGGTGAAATGCACGGCGATGCTGCGCTGGTGGAAAGTATTCGCCATGAGCGGATGCCGGACAGTCCGCTGAAAGGTTCGGCTAACATTCTGGTGATGCCGAATATGGAAGCCGCGCGCATTAGCTATAACCTGCTGCGCGTCTCCAGTTCGGAAGGGGTGACCGTCGGACCGGTGCTGATGGGAGTGGCGAAGCCGGTGCATATTCTGACGCCTATCGCTTCCGTGCGTCGCATCGTCAATATGGTCGCGCTGGCGGTGGTCGAGGCTCAGACTCAGCCGCTGTAAGGGATTTGTCGGGTGGCGCTGCGCTAACCCGACCTACGGGATAGCGTAGGCCGGGCAAGCGGAGGCGCCGCCCGGCATTAAATCCATTCGCGAACCTGAATAAACTCACTCAGGGCAGCCTCAGGGCTGCCTTCTTCCGGCCGGTAGTCATACTCCCAGCGCACCAGCGGCGGCATCGACATCAGAATCGACTCCGTGCGCCCGCCGGTCTGCAGGCCAAACAGCGTCCCGCGATCCCACACCAGATTGAACTCCACGTAGCGGCCGCGACGATAGAGCTGAAACTGACGCTCCCGCTCGCCATATGGCGTGGCTTTGCGCCGCTCAACGATCGGCAGATACGCATCGGTGTAGCCATTGCCAACGGCCTGCATAAAGCTGAAGCAGTGGTCAAAGTCCGGGGTATTCAAATCGTCAAAGAACAGGCCGCCAATTCCGCGCTGCTCGTGACGATGCTTCAGATAGAAGTAGTCATCGCACCATTTTTTATAGCGCGGATAAACCTCTGCGCCGAAGGGCTGGCACAGATCGTGAGCCGTGCGATGCCAGTGAACCGCATCCTCCTCAAAGCCGTAGAAGGGCGTCAGGTCAAACCCGCCGCCGAACCACCACACCGGCTCTGCGCCGGGCTTCTCAGCAATGAAAAAACGCACGTTGGCATGGCTGGTCGGCACATAGGGATTCCACGGATGTACCACCAGAGAAACCCCCATCGCCTCAAAGCTGCGACCGGCCAGTTCCGGGCGATGCGCCGTTGCCGAAGCCGGCATGGCGTCGCCGTGAACGTGGGAGAAGTTTACGCCCGCCTGCTCAAACACGCCGCCATCGCGCAGAACCCGGCTGCGACCGCCGCCGCCGCCTTCGCGCTGCCAGCTGTCTTCGACAAATTCACCGCCGTCAATGGCGCTCAGTTTCTGGCAAATGGTCTCCTGGAGCTGGAGGAGATAGCGTTTTACCTGTTGCGCGTCGGGCTTCATTTACGTCTCTTCGAGTGGGCCTTCTGGTTATCGAACCAGTGGAAATAGCTGATGATGCCGGACGCGATCGCGCTGGCGATTTTTTGCCGGAACGCGGTGGTACCTAACAGTTTTTCTTCGCCCGGGTTGGTGATAAATGAGGTTTCAACCAGTACGGACGGGATTGACGGCGACTTCAATACCACGAAGGCGGCCTGTTCAGTGTTACGGCTATGCAGCTTATGCACCGGCTTAATATTTTTCAGGATATGCGAACCCAGCGTCAGGCTGTTTTTAATGGTATCGGTCTGCACCAGGTCAAACAGCACCTGCTGCAAAAGATGGTCCTTGGCCGTGGCTTTTTTACCGGCGACCTCATCGGCGCGGTTTTCGCGATCGGAGAGGTATTTCGCCATCGCGCTACTCGCACCGCGGTTGGAGAGGGCAAATACCGACGCGCCGGCCGCGCTGGGGTTGGTAAAGCCATCGGCGTGAATCGACATAAAAAGATCGGCGCCGTGCTGGTGGGCAATTTCCACGCGGTCGTACAGCGGGATAAAGGTATCGCCAGAACGCGTCAGGCGCGCGTCAATACCGTTATTGCGCAGAATGCTGCGTACGTTTTTGGCAATCGCCAGTACGACATGCTTCTCTTTTGAACCGTTGTGACCGATAGCGCCGGTATCAATACCGCCATGGCCCGGGTCGAGCATAACGATGCGCTTCGCGCCCGCCTTTTTCGCCGCGGGTTTACTGTGGCCGTTGGACGTCGTCAGCGGCTGTTCTTTTGCGATGACCTGCGATGAAACCCCGGAAAGGGTCATGGCAGCCAGTCCTGCTTTCAGCACCTGGCGGCGCGAAGCAAGTATTTTTAATGGTTTAAAAGTGCTCATTCGGCCTGAATTGCAAACAAGTGGTACCTGGTGTTATATCGTATCGCGTTTTCCGTTACGACCATTCAAAACAAGAATTGTTTTACTTTTCATTTCAATACATGACAGTGCGTATTATGTCATTTTTTCCACTTCATTTCGCCTGATATTGGCTATCCGCTGAAATCGCGCCATAATCGCTGTTTTTAAGCTTGAAAAATGGGGAATACCATGGAGATACGCGTTTTTCGCCAGCAAGATTTTGAAGAAGTGATTACGCTGTGGGAGCGCTGCGAGCTTCTGCGCCCGTGGAATGACCCGGAAATGGACATTGAGCGTAAAGTTAACCACGATGTCAGCCTGTTTCTCGTCGCGGAAGTAAATGGCGAGGTGGTTGGCACGGTGATGGGCGGCTATGACGGTCATCGCGGTTCCGCCTACTACCTGGGCGTGCATCCGGAATATCGCGGGCGTGGTATCGCCAATGCGCTGCTGAACCGGCTGGAAAAAAAGCTGATTGCTCGCGGCTGCCCGAAAATTAACATCATGGTTCGCGATGATAATGAGGTGGTGCAGGGGATGTATGAACGGCTTGGTTACGAATATGCCGATATCCTGAGTCTGGGTAAACGTTTGATTGAAGATGAAGAATACTGAGTTTATCCCTTCTGATTTCGATGCCCACGGCCGGCTCAGGCTACCGTTTCTGTTCTGGTGCGTACTGCTGCTGCAGGCGCGAACCTGGGTGCTGTTCATTATGGCGGGGGCCTCCCGCCAGCAGGGCGATGTGTTATTGAACCTGTTCTATCCCGATCACGATAATTTCTGGCTAGGATTATTGCCGGGTATCCCGGCGGTACTGGCGTTTATCGTCAGCGGGCAGCGGCAGCGTTTTCCCCGTCTCTGGCCGCTAATGCGCTGGCTGCTGGTGCTGTCGCAGACGCTGCTGCTGCTCTGGCAGCCGCTGTTATGGCTGAGCGGCGAGTCACCTTCGATGCTGACTATCGGCCTGCTGATCGCCGATCTCTATGCCTTCTGGTGGCTGTTAGCCAGCCGTCGACTCAAAGCTTGTTTTCAGGAAGATCGGGTTTAACGGCACTTTTTGCCGATCCTGCACTCCAACAGGCGTCAAATAAACAAGAAAGGATCGAGTCATGAAATCGCTACGTTTGCTTCTCTGCGCGTTACCGCTGGCATTAACCGGCTGCTCCACTATGAGTGCGGTTAACTGGTCAGCGGCCTACCCATGGAACTGGTTTGGTTCCTCAATGGAAGTGACCGAGCAGGGCGTGGGTAAACTAACGGCCACAACGCCGCTGAATGAACAGGCCATCAGCGATGCGCTGGGCGGGAGCTATCGTCTGCGCAGCGGCATGAAAGCGGCCAACGGTAATATCGTGCGCTACTTTGAGGCGCTGAAAGATGACAAGGTCGCGATGACCATTAACGGCGACGGCGGCACCATCAACCGTATCGAAGTGCGGGATAGCGAGATTAAAACGGACCGCGGCGTTCAGGTCGGCACTCCGTTTAGCGAGCTGTACAGCAAAGCCTTTGGTCATTGTCAAAAAGGCGCAAATGATAATGGTGCCGTGGTGGAGTGCCAGGCGGACGGTAGTCAGCATATCAGCTACGCCTTTACCGGCCACTGGAATGGTCCGGAAGAGCTGATGCCTTCCGACGACACGCTGAAAAACTGGAAGGTCAGCAAAATTATCTGGCGCGGCTAATTTGATCTGAACGGACACGGCACAGGGAAAAAACGGGTACAATAGCGCGATAAAAGTGCCACAGTGTTGTGGTTGTATCATTTCAGGAGGAGCGATGTCTCAGGTTCAGAGCGGCATTTTGCCGGAACATTGCCGTGCGGCGATTTGGATTGAAGCCAATGTCAAAGGGGACGTCAACGCCCTGCGCGAAGCCAGCAAAGTCTTTATTGATAAATTAGCGACCTTTCAAACGCAATTTCCGGACGCACAGCTGGGCGCCGTGGTGGCTTTTGGCAATAACGTCTGGCGTGAGCTGAGCGGCGGTGTGGGTGCCGAAGAGCTTAAAGATTTCCCGGTATACGGCAAGGGCCTGGCGCCGTCTACCCAGTATGATGTCCTGATTCATATCCTCTCCGCGCGTCATGAGGTGAACTTCTCCGTTGCTCAGGCAGCCATGGCGGCCTTTGGCGATGTGATTGAGGTGAAAGAAGAGGTTCACGGTTTCCGCTGGATTGAAGAGCGTGACCTGAGCGGTTTCGTCGACGGCACGGAAAACCCGGCCGGTCTTGAGACCCGCCGTGAAGTGGCGATCATCAAAGATGGCGTGGATGCCGGCGGCAGCTATGTCTTCGTTCAGCGCTGGGAGCATAACCTCAAGCAGTTGAATCGCATGAGCGTTCCGGACCAGGAGATGATGATTGGCCGGACCAAAGAAGCCAATGAAGAGATTGATGGCGACGATCGTCCGGCAACCTCACACCTGAGTCGCGTCGACTTAAAAGAGGATGGCAAAGGGCTGAAGATTGTTCGTCAGAGCCTGCCTTACGGCACCGCCAGCGGCACTCATGGCCTCTATTTCTGTGCGTACTGCGCACGTATCCATAACATTGAACAGCAGCTGCTGAGCATGTTTGGCGATACCGACGGCAAACGTGATGCCATGCTGCGCTTTACCAAACCCGTGACCGGCGGCTACTACTTTGCTCCGTCACTGGATCGTCTCCAGGCGCTGTAATCTCCGGGTTGACACTGCCCCTCTTCCACTCGGGAGAGGGCAGATAACTTTCTCCCAGTCTGACGACCACGTTCGGCTTAACCCCTTGTTCTCCCTGACCTCCTGCTCCGCCCCATAGAGGGAAAATCACGCCGAAAACCCGTCTCCACAATGGTTTGTAAACGGCTTATTCTCTTTTCGACTTCCAAATCGCCAAACGGTATATAAAACCGTTACTCCTTTCATCCTCGTTATAAATATTATGGCTATAAGAAAGTCATCAAACTGATAAGGGTGCGCAATGGCGGTTAAATCACTGAACAAAGGATATCTGGCACTGGCTGCTTCGATGCTGCTGGTTGCGCAGGCGCAGGCGACTGAGCTGCTGAACAGCTCTTATGATGTCTCCCGCGAGCTGTTTGCCGCCCTTAATCCGCCGTTTGAACAGCAGTGGGCGAAAGATAATGCCGGCGATAAGCTGACGATCAAACAATCTCATGCCGGTTCGTCGAAACAGGCGCTGGCCATATTGCAGGGCTTAAAAGCCGATGTGGTGACCTATAACCAGGTGACGGATGTACAGATCCTGCATGACAAAGGCAACTTGATTCCCGCCGACTGGCAAAGCCGGCTGCCGAACAACAGCTCGCCGTTCTACTCCACCATGGCGTTTCTGGTGCGTAAGGGGAACCCGAAGAATATTCATGAGTGGAGCGATCTGGTGCGCCCGGACGTGAAGCTGATTTTCCCGAATCCGAAAACGTCCGGTAACGCGCGCTATACCTATCTGGCTGCATGGGGAGCCGCAGATAAAGCCGACGGCGGCGATAAAGCGAAAACCGAGCAGTTTATGACCCAGTTCCTGAAAAACGTCGAAGTATTTGATACCGGCGGCCGCGGCGCGACTACGACCTTCGTTGAACGTGGGCTCGGCGACGTCCTGATTACCTTCGAATCGGAAGTGAACAATATTCGCAAGCAGTATGAAGACCAGGGCTTCGAAGTGGTAGTGCCGAAGGTCAATATTCTGGCGGAGTTCCCGGTCGCCTGGGTGGACAAAAACGTCAAGGCCAACGGAACCGAGAAGGCGGCGAAGGCTTACCTGAACTGGCTCTATAGCCCTCAGGCGCAGACGATCATTACCGACTATTACTATCGTGTGAACAACCCGAAGGTGATGGAGACGCTGAAGGATAAATTCCCGCAGACCGAACTGTTCCGCGTCGAAGATCAGTTTGGCTCCTGGCCGCAGGTAATGAAAACCCACTTTGTCAGCGGCGGTGAGCTGGACAAACTGCTGGCGGCGGGGCGTAAGTAATGTTTGCTGCTGCATCTAAGCGCGTGCTGCCGGGCTTTACCCTGAGCCTCGGCACCAGCCTGCTGTTTGTCTGCTTGATTTTACTGCTCCCCCTGAGTGCGCTGGTGATGCAGCTGGCGCAGATGACCTGGGGTCAGTACTGGGAAGTAGTGACTAACCCGCAGGTGGTGGCGGCCTACAAAGTCACGCTGCTGTCGGCGTTTGTCGCCTCAATTTTTAATGGCGTGTTTGGCCTGCTGATGGCCTGGATTCTGACGCGCTATCGCTTTCCGGGCCGGACGCTGCTCGATGCGCTGATGGACCTGCCGTTTGCTCTGCCGACGGCAGTCGCCGGCCTGACCCTCGCGTCACTGTTTTCAGTCAACGGCTTTTACGGCGAGTGGCTGGCGAAGTTTGATATCAAGGTGACCTATACCTGGCTCGGTATCGCGGTCGCCATGGCGTTTACCAGTATTCCTTTCGTGGTCCGGACGGTTCAGCCGGTACTTGAAGAGCTGGGGCCGGAATATGAAGAAGCGGCGGAAACGCTGGGCGCCACGCGCCTGCAGAGCTTCCGTAAAGTGGTGCTGCCTGAGCTCTCTCCGGCGCTGCTGGCCGGGATCGCGCTGTCATTTACGCGTAGCCTTGGCGAGTTTGGCGCGGTGATTTTCATCGCCGGCAACATCGCATGGAAAACCGAGGTCACTTCCCTGATGATTTTCGTGCGCCTGCAGGAGTTTGATTACCCGGCGGCGAGCGCGATTGCGTCGGTGATCCTGGCGGCTTCGCTGCTGCTGCTGTTTTCCATCAACACCCTGCAAAGTCGCTTTGGTCGACGTGTGGTAGGTCACTAATGGCGGAAGTTACTCAATTGAAGCGTTACGATGCTCCCCGCATCAACTGGGGGAAATGGTTTCTGATTGGCACCGGAATATTGGTTTCCGCTTTCATTCTGATCGTGCCGATGGTCTATATCTTCGTCCAGGCCTTCAGCAAAGGGCTGATGCCGGTACTGCAAAACCTGGCTAACCCGGACATGCTGCACGCAATCTGGCTGACGGTGATGATTGCGCTGATTACCGTACCGGTTAACCTGGTTTTCGGTACTCTGCTGGCGTGGCTGGTAACGCGTTTTAACTTCCCTGGCCGCCAGCTGCTGCTGACGCTGCTGGATATTCCTTTTGCCGTCTCGCCGGTGGTGGCGGGGCTGGTCTATCTGTTGTTCTACGGTTCCAACGGCCCGCTCGGCGGCTGGCTGGACGCGCATAACCTGCAAATCATGTTTGCCTGGCCGGGAATGGTGCTGGCCACCATTTTTGTCACCTGTCCATTTGTGGTGCGCGAGCTGGTTCCGGTGATGATCAGTCAGGGCAGTAATGAAGATGAAGCGGCGATCCTGCTCGGCGCGTCCGGCTGGCAGATGTTCCGCCGGGTGACTCTGCCGAATATCCGTTGGGCGCTGTTATACGGCGTGGTGCTGACCAACGCTCGCGCTATCGGGGAGTTCGGCGCCGTTTCGGTGGTTTCGGGCTCGATTCGCGGTGAAACCCTGTCGCTGCCGCTGCAGATTGAATTGCTGGAGCAGGATTACAATACCGTCGGTTCCTTTACCGCCGCAGCTCTGCTGACGTTAATGGCTATTTTGACTTTGTTTTTAAAGAGTATGTTGCAATGGCGCCTGGCTAATCAGGAAAAACGCGCGCAACTGGAGGGGAATCATGAGCATTGAGATTGTCAATATTAAGAAATCTTTTGGACGCACTCAGGTGCTGAATGATATCTCTCTGGATATCCCTTCCGGACAGATGGTCGCGCTGTTGGGGCCGTCCGGCTCCGGAAAAACCACGCTGCTGCGTATTATTGCTGGTCTGGAGAATCAATCCAGCGGTCATATTCGTTTCCATGGCACCGACGTGAGCCGCGTTCACGCCCGTGACCGTAAAGTGGGCTTCGTCTTCCAGCACTATGCGCTGTTCCGCCATATGACGGTATTTGAGAATATCGCCTTCGGCCTGACGGTGTTGCCGCGTCGTGAACGTCCGAACGCCGCCGGGATCAAAGCGAAAGTCACCCGGCTGTTGGAAATGGTGCAGCTGGCGCATCTTGCCGATCGCTACCCGGCGCAGCTTTCCGGCGGGCAAAAGCAGCGCGTGGCTCTTGCGCGTGCGCTGGCCGTTGAACCGCAGATTCTGTTGCTCGATGAACCCTTCGGTGCGCTGGACGCTCAGGTGCGCAAAGAGCTGCGCCGCTGGCTGCGTCAGCTGCATGAAGAGCTGAAGTTTACCAGCGTGTTTGTGACCCACGATCAGGAAGAGGCGATGGAAGTAGCTGACCGCGTGGTGGTCATGAGCCAGGGCAATATCGAACAGGCCGATGCACCGGAACAGGTCTGGCGTGAACCGTCCACCCGCTTCGTGCTGGAGTTTATGGGCGAAGTTAACCGCCTGAAAGGGATTGTTCGCGGTGGCCAGTTCCATGTCGGTGCGCATCGTTGGCCGTTGGGGTATACCCCGGCGTATCAAGGGCCGGTGGATCTGTTCCTCCGCCCCTGGGAAGTGGATATCAGTCGCCGTACCAGCCTCGATTCACCTCTGCCGGTTCAGGTACTGGAAGCCAGCCCGAAAGGGCACTACACCCAATTAGTTGTTCAGCCATTAGGGTGGTATGACGAACCGCTGACCGTCGTGCTGTCGGGCGATGACGCGCCGTATCGCGGTGAACGGCTGTTTGTCGGCTTACAAAATGCGCGACTCTATAACGGCAATCAGCGGATAGAGCCGCGTGAGGATATTGCTCTGGCGGAGTCAGCCTGATAGTTTATTGAATATGTTTATCGCCCGGTGACGCTGCGCTTACCGGGCCTACAGTTATCACTGCGTCTTGTAGGCCGGGTAAGCGAAGCGCCACCCGGCTTTTTTATTGAGTAAAAATCGTGAATACACTTGAACACACCATCGGTAATACCCCTCTGGTCAAGCTTCAGCGCATGGGACCGGACAATGGCAGTGAAATCTGGGTCAAACTGGAAGGCAATAACCCGGCGGGTTCAGTAAAGGACCGCGCCGCGCTTTCAATGATCGTTGAAGCCGAAAAACGCGGTGAAATAAAGCCTGGCGACGTCCTGATTGAAGCCACCAGCGGGAATACCGGTATCGCGCTGGCGATGATTGCCGCGCTGAAAGGCTATCAGATGAAGCTCCTGATGCCGGACAACATGAGCCAGGAGCGCCGGGCCGCGATGCTGGCCTACGGTGCCGAGCTGATTCTGGTCACCAAAGAGCAGGGGATGGAGGGCGCGCGCGATCTGGCGGCGGAAATGGCGCAGCGTGGCGAAGGGAAACTGCTGGATCAGTTCAATAATCCGGATAACCCCTATGCGCATTACACCACCACCGGACCGGAAATCTGGCAGCAGACCGCCGGGCGAATCAGCCATTTTGTCTCCAGTATGGGCACTACCGGCACCATCACCGGCGTATCCCGCTTTTTGCGTGAACAGGATAAGCCGGTGAGTATTGTGGGACTGCAGCCGGAAGAGGGCAGCAGCATTCCGGGTATTCGGCGCTGGCCGGCAGAGTATATGCCGGGGATTTTTAATGCTTCGCTGGTTGATGCGGTGCTGGATATTCACCAGCAGGATGCGGAAAACACCATGCGTATGCTGGCGGTACGGGAAGGTATTTTTTGCGGCGTTAGCTCCGGCGGCGCGGTGGCCGGCGCATTACGTATCGCGCGTGAAAATCCCGGCGCGGTAGTGGTGGCGATCGTCTGCGATCGCGGCGATCGCTACCTGTCTACCGGGGTTTTTGGCGAAGAGCACTTCAGCCAGGGGGCGGGTATTTAACGGGCTGGCGAGTCCAGCAGGTCGGTACCGTAGGAGTTATCTACGGTACACAGCCAGCGCTGCTCCTGCCGGCGAAAAACATAGGTGGCGCGGCGCGTGACCTGGGTGGTGCCTCCCTCCGGAGTCGGGATATCCAGCCGGGTTTCCATAATCACCAGCGCAGTGTCGCCGCCTTCCAGTATCTCCATTCTGCCTTGTGTCACCACCAGACGGTGCTGAAAATAGTCGGCAATGGCGAGAAAGGCTTTGCGGATGTTCTCCTTACCTTTCACCAGCCGTTCTGGCTGCACCACCAGCAGGGCATCCTCCGCGTAGTAGTCCATTAACGTATCGTAGTCTTCCTGCGATATTGCGCGGTCGCACGCTTCAATGACGGCTTTTAGCTGCGGGTTTACCATGAATACCCTCCGGGGTTAGTGCCGATAATGGGTCACCAGATTATCGAGAAATGTCCACAGCTTCTGGTTCATCTCGCGATAATCCCAGCTGCGCATCTCCTGTACGGAACGGATAAAACGCCGGCCTTTTGCCGCCTCAAGCTCCTCCTGCGAATGGGTGATGAGCCGTTCAATGACCTCTGCGTCAAATTCCATGTGGCACTGGAAACCATATACCCGGTCGCCATATTTCACAATTTGTCGCGGGCAACCTTCGCTTGCGGCCAGCACCGTTGCCGTCGGCGTCATGCCGGGCATATCGTTATGCCAGTGTCCCACGACCAGAGCAGGGCCAAAATGAGCGATATTCGGGTCACGTAAACCCTCTACGCTGAGGGTGACAGGGTAGTGGCCGATCTCTTTTTCCGGGCTTTGCATGACGGGGGCGCCCAGCGCTTCACCAATCAGCTGTGAGCCAAGACAGATGCCGATGACAATTCGCCCGGCGGCGATGGCCTGGGCAATAAGATTTTGTTCAGCATGTGTATCAAAATAAGCACACTCCGCCAGCGTAGTACGTGGTGACTGCGGGCCGCCGAGCACCACCAACATATCGAAGCCATCGGCGTTTGCCGGCAGCGGATCGCCGGCGTATACCCGTGACCAGCCGATGGTGTAGCCCCGATCCTGTGCCCAGTGGAGGCAGGCTCCCGGTGATTCAAAATGTTCGTGGACGATAAAATGAATTTGCATAGACGTCACTCCGGTGAGGGTTGGAGAACGAGGTGTAAATCGTCAGCCAGGCGCTCAATCTCATCATCGCTTAACGTTCCCGGCGATAGCCGAAGACCGTGCGATGGCGTGTGAATACCGAACGCTTCACCTTCGCGGACTAACCAGCCGGCGCGGGCTAAGCGCAGGGCGATTGGCTGGCTCGGCTCCGTTAGCGGCAGCCAGAAATTGAGGCCATCTCCCGGAGGGAAAGGGGGAAAACCGCGTTGGGTCAGGGCCGCGGCCAGTTTTTCATTCTGCCGATGATAATGGCGACGACTCTCCGCCAGCGAGGCAGTAAAGACGCTATCATTCAGGCAGGCAAAGGCAAAGCCCTGCAGCAGATGGCTGACCCACTGGCTGCCGGCGTTGAGCCGCAGACGTAGCGCTGCCGAGGTGGTGCTATCGCTGGCAACAAACGCCAGACGCAGGTCCGGCCCGAGCGTTTTTGACAGGGAGCGCACCAGCGCCCAGCGCTGAGTGGTGGCGGGCAGAGGGGAGTGCCAGGGCGTTGCCGATAACAATGCGAAGTGGTCATCAATAATCACCAGCACCTGCGGGTAATGAGCCAGTATCTCGCGAATAGCCGCTGCCCTGGCTTCACTGAAGCTACAGCCGGTCGGGTTGTGCGCGCGCGGGGTCAGAATGACGGCTCGCGCGCCGCTGCGTAAGGCCAGTTCCAGCTCGTCAGGCAACATCCCTTCTCCGTCAACTGCCACCGGACAGGCATGGAATCCGGCGTAGCGCAGCATATTGATACTGCTGAGGAAGCAGGGGTCTTCAACAACCACGCCGTCGCCGGGCAGAAGCAGGGCGCAAAGCAGCCGCTCCAGCGCATCGATGGCGCCACTGGTCAGGTTAATCTCAGCATGGATTCCCAGGTCCTGGTGCATCCAGCGCTGCGCCCAGGCCGCCAGCTTAGGTTCCACGGCGGCATCGCCGTACAGGTGTGGGGTCAGCGAGAGCTGACTCAGATAGCGAGCGAGATCCGGCAGGCGGCGGGGATCCGGGTTACCACCGGAGATATCTCTGAGTGGCGACGAGGGGTCTCCGCCTTCCTGCGGCAGGGGAGCATTCGCGGATTTAATGGCGGTACCGTTGCGCCCTTGACTGACGGCCAGCCCGGAGGTGACCAGCCGTTTATAGACCGCGGCGACGGTGTTGCGGTTAACCGTCAGTTCAGCAGCCAGCTCACGAACCGGAGGCAGCGTTTCTCCGGGTTTTAATACTCCGCTTTGTATCAGATGACGGATGTTATCAAAAATTTCACTGGCGGTTTTTCCAACGATCATTATTGACCTATGACAAAATGAATTTTAGCATAGGACGAATGATAATCAGAGTATGACCCGCTGTCCAGCGGGGGGAGAAGGGATGGGCCAACAAGACGAAATACAATCGGTGCTCTTCAACGATAAGAGCCGGGCGCTGCAGGTCGACATCGTCGCCGTGCAATCGCAGGTCGTGTACGGCAGCGTCGGTAACAGTATCGCGGTGCCGGCCATTAAACAGCATGGACTGCGGGTGATGGCCGTGCCGACCGTGCTATTCAGTAACACGCCACACTACGATACGTTCTATGGCGGAGTGATTCCGGAAGCGTGGTTTGTGGGTTACCTGCAGGCGCTGGAGGAGCGTGACGCGCTGCGTGAACTGCGGGCGGTGACCACGGGATATATGGGCAGCGCGGTACAGATAGAACGCCTGGCGCAGTGGTTACGCCGGATCCGCGAATCTCACCCACAGCTCTGTATTCTTGTTGATCCGGTCATTGGCGATGTCGACAGCGGGATCTACGTGAAGGCGGAGATTCCGGATGCCTATCGTACTCATCTGCTGCCGCTGGCGCAGGGGATAACGCCAAACTTGTTCGAACTGGAAACGCTGAGCGGAATGCCCTGCCGCCATCAGCAGGAGGCCATCGCTGCCGCGCGTAGTCTGTTATCCGACTCGCTGAAGTGGGTCGTGATTACCAGCGCCCCGGGAATGGACAGCGCGACGATTAACGTTCTGGTGGTAACGGCTGATTCGGTTGAGGTAGTGGTCCATCCGCGCGTTGAAACGGATCTGAAAGGTACCGGCGACCTGTTTTGCGCCGAGCTGATTAGCGGCCTGGTGTCGGGGCTGACGCTGGGAGCGGCGACGCAGGCTGCGGCGCAGCGGGTGCTGGCAGTGATGACCTGGACCGATCGGCAAGGCTGTGATGAGCTGATCCTGCCGCCGCCGGAGGTCACAGCATGAAGAGCTATCGTTTAGTTGTACGTCAGCAGGGGCGTATTGTTGGTTATTTTGAGACCGCCGGTAATGAGGCCCTGGAAGATGTCTGCGTGGCCCGGTCGCTGTTTGGCGTCACCGGTGGATACCAGTGCGATCTGTTGGTTTCAGATAGCGAACGGCGGATTCTGGAAAGTGGGCCAGAGGGGATGAAGGTACTCTCCCGGGAGAAATGCTTTCGGCCGGTAAAATCCATCCTGTAAAAAAAATGGCGCCATAGGGCGCCATTTTTTCTGCGGCAAGAATTACTTCTTGATGCGAATGACCGGGGTTTCACCCACGGTAACGCTACCGGAGAGTTTGATCAGCTCTTTGATCTCGTCCATGTTGGAGATAACAACCGGAGTCAGGGTCGACTTGGCTTTCTCTTCCAGCAGCGGCAGATCGAATTCGATGACCGGATCACCCACTTTCACACGCTGACCTTCTTCGGCAATACGTTTGAAGCCTTCGCCTTTCAGTTCAACGGTATCAATACCGAAGTGAACAAACAGCTCAATGCCGCTATCCGATTCAATAGAGAATGCATGGTTGGTTTCAAAGATTTTACCGATGGTACCGTCTACCGGCGCAACCATTTTGTTGCCGGTAGGTTTGATGGCAATGCCATCACCCACAATTTTTTCCGCAAAAACCACATCCGGCACGTCTTCGATGTTGACGATCTCGCCAGAGAGCGGAGCAACAATCTCAATAGTTCCGGAGTCTTTTTTGTCATCAGAAACCAGAGATTTCAATTTATCGAACAAACCCATGATCTTCTCCTAAGCAGTAATTTGGGCCGCGCATCTCGTGGATTAGCAGATTGTTTTTTCTTCAATGAACTTGTTAACCAGCGTCATTAACTCGTCCGTTGTCGGTTGAGCAAGAGCCTGCTCTGCTAATACTTTCGCATCTTCGAAGTTCGTGTTACGAATAATCTTCTTGATACGCGGGATGGAAATGGCGCTCATAGAGAATTCGTCCAGCCCCATACCCAGCAACAGAAGTGTAGCACGTTCATCGCCCGCAAGCTCACCACACATGCCAGTCCATTTGCCTTCGGCATGAGAAGCATCAATGACTTGCTTAATCAGCGTCAGTACAGATGGCGACATTGGCTGGTAAAGATGTGAAATCATATCATTACCACGGTCAACTGCCAGAGTATATTGCGTTAAATCATTGGTTCCGATACTAAAGAAATCGACTTCTTTCGCTAAATGACGGGCAATCGTTGCCGCGGCTGGTGTTTCAACCATCACGCCGACTTCGATTTTTTCGTCGAATGCTTTACCTTCGTCACGCAGTTCCTGCTTGTAGATCTCAATCTCTTTCTTCAGCGCACGCACTTCTTCAACAGAGATGATCATCGGGAACATGATGCGAAGCTTACCGAACGCGGAGGCGCGCAGAATGGCACGTACCTGGTCACGCAGGATCTCTTTACGATCCATCGCGATACGTACTGCACGCCAGCCCAGGAACGGGTTTTCTTCTTTCGGGAAGTTCATGTACGGCAGTTCTTTATCGCCGCCAATGTCCATGGTACGAACGATAACGGCCTGAGAACCGCACGCTTCGGCAACCGCTTTATAGGCGGCAAACTGCTCTTCTTCAGTCGGCAGCGCATCGCGGTCCATGAACAGGAATTCTGTACGGTACAGGCCGACGCCTTCTGCGCCGTTGCGCTCAGCGCCATCGACGTCACGTACGGTACCGATGTTGGCGCAGACTTCAACCTGATGTCCGTCCAGCGTAATCGCCGGCAGATCTTTCAGCTTAGCCAGTTCTGCTTTCTCTTCAGCGACCTGAATCTGCAGTTTACGCAGCTCTTCGATTTGTTCGTTGGTCGGGTTAACCAGAACCTGGTTATTCACCGCATCAAGGACCAGATAATCGCCGTTTTTCACCTGGGTGGTGACGCTACCGGTGCCCACGATGGCAGGCAGTTCAAGGGAACGCGCCATGATAGAGGTGTGGGAGGTACGGCCACCGGCGTCGGTGATGAAACCCAGCACCTTGTTCAGGTTCAGCTGTGCGGTTTCCGACGGAGTCAGATCGGCGGCAACCAGAATCACTTCTTCCTGAATCGCGCTCAGATCGATGATAGCCAGGCCGAGGATGTTGCGCAGCAGGCGCTTACCAATATCGCGTACGTCAGCCGCACGCTCTTTCAGGTATTCGTCATCCAGCTCTTCAAGAGCGGTAGCCTGGCCTTCGATAATTTCATTTGCTGCCGCGTCGGCAGTCATGTTCTTATCTTTAATCAGGGCTATGATTTCCTGCTCAAGCTCCTCATCTTCCAGCAGCATGATGTGCCCTTCGAAGATGGCTTCTTTTTCTTCACCGAAAGTTTCACCAGCTTTGGTTTTGATGACCTCCAGCTGGGCGGAGGCCTTGGCGCGGCCGCTCAGGAAACGTTCGACTTCCTGATCAACCTTATCGGCAGAAATTTTCTTCCGGTCGATGACAATTTCGTCTTCTTTCAGCAGGAGAGCCTTACCGAAAGCGATACCCGGGGATGCTAAAATGCCTGAAATCATAACCCTACCTTACTTGTGACTGATATTAAAAAGAACCCGTGAACTTATTCGAGTTCAGCCATCAGTTTTACCAGATGCTCAACTGCTTTCTGCTCATCTTCGCCTTCAGCGGAGATAGTCACGACGGTACCCTGAGTCAGGCCCAGAGTCTGCAGTTTGAACAGGCTTTTGGCGCTGGCGCTTTTGCCGTTGGAGGTTACAGTGATCTCAGAAGTGAAGCCTTTTGCTTCTTTAACAAACTGAGCAGCAGGGCGGGTGTGCAGACCGTTCGGAGCGGTAATGGTAACTTCTTGCTGGAACATTATATTTCCCCAACTTATAGGTTTAGTGTTGTGGACCTAAAGTCTAGCCTAACGGCCAGGCTTTAGCCTGTATTGTTAGCGCCGGCATTACGTGTCTGGCTAAGGTGTCAGCAGCGTGTTCGCTGTGAAGACCATCTGGCCGTGGACGTCTGGCACGTCATTAAACATTATGCAGCGAAAGGAAGACTTGAACCAAATCATAAAATCGATTCAGCTTACGGAAATCCGATTATGAATAATTTCGCGCATCAAAATAAATGTGTTGGTTAAATACCAGACCCTACGCGGTGAATCAATGCCAGGAGGGGTAAAACTTTGACGTATGCCACAAAAAAGCACCTGAAAAGGTGCTTTTTTACACGATGCTAACGAGCTGGCATCACTGTTGCAGTTCTTTCTCGGTGAAGAGATCGGCAAACAGCGCGGTGCTTAAATAACGCTCACCTGAAGAGGGTAGGATAACCACAATATTCTTATTGGTAAAGGCCTCATCTTCCTGGAGCTTAAGCGCCGCAGCGACGGCCGCGCCGGATGAGATACCGGCCAGAATACCTTCTTCATCCATCAGACGACGTGCGGTGGAGATAGCTTCTTCGTTGGTGATAGCCACCACTTTATCAACCAGCTTCAGATCCAGGTTGCCTGGAATAAAGCCGGCACCGATGCCCTGAATTTTATGCGGACCTGGCTTCAGCTCAACGCCCGCCAGCGCCTGAGCGATAACCGGGGAGTCGGTCGGTTCAACCGCCACGGTGATCAGATCTTTTTTGCCTTTCGTGCCTTTAATATAGCGACTCACGCCGGTCAGCGTACCGCCGGTGCCGACGCCGGAGATAAAGACATCCACCTGGCCATCCGTATCTTCCCAGATTTCCGGGCCGGTGGTCTTTTCATGAATTTCCGGGTTTGCCGGGTTGCTGAATTGCTGCAGCAGCAGATATTTTTCCGGGTTGCTGGCGACAATCTCTTCTGCTTTCTGAATCGCGCCTTTCATGCCCTTCGCGCCTTCGGTCAGTACCAGATTCGCGCCGAGTGCTTTCAGCAGCTTACGACGTTCAATACTCATGGTTTCCGGCATAGTCAGCGTCAGCTTATAACCGCGCGCTGCCGCAACGTAGGCGAGAGCGATACCGGTGTTACCGCTGGTCGGTTCAACCAGCTCAACGCCTGCTTTCAGTACACCGCGTTTTTCGGCATCCCAAATCATATTGGCACCAATTCGGCATTTTACGCTAAAGCTCGGGTTGCGTGATTCAACCTTTGCCAGGATGCGCCCGTTACCGATTCGGTTCAGTCGTACTAACGGCGTGTGGCCGATAGTCAGGGAGTTGTCTTCAAAAATCTTACTCATGGCCCGTCCTTAACTGTATGAAATTTGGGATTACGGCTTCAGCATACCCGCTTAAAGAATATGCGGAAGTAAGGATTTAGCATATCTATATTCGGAAGGGAAATAATGGTAAGCCAGAAGGAATAAGGCGCGGTATATAGCCGCTGTGCTTCAGGCCACGCGTTTGCTGGCCTGAAGCACTGGGCACAAGGAGAGGGCGCTATTTCCACATGGCGTGTTTATCGCGATAGCAATCGACCCACATGGCCGTTGCGCCGCAAATGGCCACCGGCAGGATAACGAGGTTGAGGACCGGGATCATGGTGAACAGGCTGGTCAGCGCGCCAAACTGCATATTGGTGACTTTACGGGTCCGCAGCGCTTCGCGCATGGTTTTAAACGGCACTTTGTGGTTGTCGAAGGGGTAGTCGCAGTACTGAATCGCCAGCATCCACGCGCTAAACAGGAACCACAGTACCGGCGCCAGCGTCTGGCCAATTCCGGGAATAAAATAGAGTATCAGCAGTACGATTGCACGCGGCAGGTACCAGGCGAACTTTTGCCACTCACGCTTCATAATGCGCGGCACGTCTTTCATGATGCCAAAAACGCCCACGTCCGGCGGCGTGGCGCCGGTCAGACGAGCTTCGAGCTGCTCTGCGAGCAGGCCGCTAAACGGCGCGGCAATCCAGTTGGCGATGGTCGAGAAGAAGTACCCGAACACGAGCAGGATAGAGATGACCACGATGGGCCACAGCAGATAGTTCAGCCATTGTAGCCACTGCGGAACATGGTTCATTAAGGATGGGATCCAGCTATCCAGGCGGGTGAACAGCCACCAGAAGGCGCCGCCCATCAGAATGATGTTAACTAACAGAGGCAGAAAGACGTAACGACGAATCCCCGGCAGCCCGATCAGTTTCCAGCCCTGCGAAAAATAGTAGACGCCGCTACGCGGGGTAGATGCGGATGTTGAAACCATGGTCAGGCGATGCTCCTCTTTTGACATCCTAACTGAATGCCCGCTTATTTTATCGGGTTGTCAGACAATAACCAGTTAGGAAATGTTCGAAAAAACAGCAAAAAGCACGATTTAGTTCATCTTTATGTAGTGAAAGCGGTAGACACACTTGCACTCGACGTAATCGGCAAATACTCTTAGTGAGTAAATGTTTGCCGTGGTGGCAAGGTGTTAGAACAACAGAGAATATAATGATGCAGGATTTGCGTCTGATATTAATCATTGTTGGCGCGATCGCCATACTCGCTTTACTGGTACACGGTTTCTGGACCAGCCGTAAAGAACGTTCCTCGATGTTTCGCGATCGCCCACTGAAACGTATGAAGTCTCGCGATGACGAAGAGTCTGAGAACGATGACTTTGATGACGATGTTGAAGGCGTAGGTGAAGTTCGCGTTCACCGGGTTAACCACGCCCCAAATGGCGTGCATGGGGAGCAAGAAGCACCTCGTCAGGCGCCGCCGCAACACCAATACCAGCCTCCTTACGAGCGTCAGGTGCAGCAGCCTGTGCGTCCGGAAGAGCCGGTACGGCAGCAGCCCGTTCAGCATCAGGCACCGCAGCCTCATGTACCGTCGCCTCAGGTGCAACAGCCACCGCAACCTGTCGCGCCACAGCAGCCTGTGCCGCCGCAATATCAGCCTCAGCAGTCGCCTCAGCAGCCGGTAGTTCAGAGTGCGCCGCAACAGCCTGCTCAGGTACAGCAGCCAGCGCCGCAGCCTGTCGCCGCACAGCCTCAGCCGGCAGCTGAACCGCAGGTCTCCGAGCCTCAGCAGCCAGCGCCAGCGCCGCAGCCAAAAGAACGCAAAGAAACGGTTATCGTCATGAACGTTTCTGCGCACCAGGGCACGCAGATTAACGGCGAAGTGCTGATCAACAGCATCCAGCAGGCGGGCTTTAAATTTGGTGATATGAATATTTTTCATCGCCATCTCAGTCCGGACGGCAGCGGTCAGGTTCTGTTCAGCCTGGCAAATATGGTTAAACCGGGTACCTTCAATCCTGATGGTATGGCCGACATGACCACGCCTGGCGTAACGATCTTTATGCAGGTGCCGTCGTTTGGTGATGAGCTACAAAACTTTAAACTGATGCTGCAATCTGCACAGTATATTGCCGATGAAGTCGGTGGTGTGGTGCTGGACGATCAGCGTCGGATGATGACCCCGCAAAAACTGCGCGAATATCAGGACCGTATTCGTGAAGTTAAAGAGGCTAACGCCTGATTTATTCCCCGGCGTTTCGTCTACCAATCCAGAACCCCCGCCTGCCGGGGGTTTTTTATCATTGATGGTGTGATATGGAACCGATCGAACAAAAACTAACTGAACTGCGAACCACGCTTCGCCATCATGAATATCTGTACCATGTTATGGATACCCCGGAGATTCCCGATGCGGAATATGACCGGTTAATGCGCGAACTGCGCGAGCTCGAAGCTCAGCATCCGGATCTGATTACCCCTGATTCTCCAACCCAACGCGTGGGCGCGGCGCCGCTGGCGTCATTCAGCCAGGTCCGCCATGAGGTTCCGATGCTGTCGCTGGATAACGTCTTTGATGAAGAGAGCTTCCTTGCCTTCAACAAGCGCGTTCAGGATCGACTCAAGAGCAGTGATGACCTGATCTATTGCTGTGAGCTAAAGCTGGACGGGCTGGCGGTCAGCATTTTGTATGAAAACGGCGTCCTGGTTCAGGCGGCAACCCGTGGCGATGGCACCACCGGCGAAGATATCACCGCCAACGTCAGGACAATTCGCGCCATCCCGTTGAGACTGCGTGGCGACAATATTCCACAACGGCTGGAAGTTCGCGGCGAGGTCTTCTTACCGCAGGCCGGCTTCGAAAAAATTAATGAAGAGGCCCGCCGTACCGGAGGGAAAGTGTTTGCTAACCCACGAAACGCGGCGGCAGGCTCTCTGCGTCAGCTCGATCCGCGAATTACGGCGAAGCGACCGCTTACTTTCTTTTGTTACGGCGTGGGCGCGCTGACTGGCGGTGAGCTGCCGGAGAGCCATTCCAGCCGTCTGCAGCAGTTTAAGGCATGGGGGCTGCCGGTTAGCGACCGGGTGACGCTCTGCCATACCCCAGAGGAAGTGCTTACTTACTACCGTAAAGTTGAAGAAGACCGTCCGAATTTAGGTTTTGATATTGATGGTGTGGTCATCAAAGTCGATTCCCTGGCGCTTCAGGAACAGCTTGGATTTGTGGCCCGTGCGCCGCGCTGGGCGGTGGCGTTTAAGTTCCCGGCGCAGGAGCAAATGACTTTTGTGCGCGACGTCGAGTTTCAGGTAGGGCGTACCGGAGCCATCACGCCAGTGGCTCGCCTGGAGCCGGTGCATGTGGCCGGTGTTCTGGTGAGCAATGCTACTTTGCACAACGCCGATGAAATAGAGCGCCTGGGGCTGCGAATTGGCGATAAAGTGGTGATTCGCCGCGCGGGGGACGTGATTCCTCAGGTCGTCAACGTCGTACTCTCCGATCGCCCGGAGGAGACGCGAGAGATCGTCTTCCCGACCCATTGTCCGGTGTGTAATTCTGATGTTGAACGGGTCGAAGGCGAGGCGGTAACGCGCTGTACCGGCGGGTTAATTTGCGGTGCGCAGCGTAAGGAAGCGCTAAAACATTTTGTCTCCCGCCGCGCGTTAGATGTGGAGGGCATGGGGGATAAAATTATCGACCAGCTGGTTGAGAAAGAGTACGTCCACACTCCGGCAGATCTCTTCCGCTTAACCGCCGGGAAACTCACCGGTCTGGATCGAATGGGGCCTAAATCAGCACAAAACGTGGTTAATGCCCTGGAAAAATCAAAAGCAACCACCTTTGCTCGTTTCCTCTACGCATTAGGTATTCGCGAGGTCGGTGAAGCAACGGCAGCGGGGCTGGCGGCCTATTTCGCCACGATTGAAGCGCTGGAGCAGGCTACTATTGAGGAGCTGCAAAAAGTGCCGGATGTGGGAATTGTCGTGGCCACGCACGTCTTTCACTTCTTTGCTGAAGAGAACAACCGCGATGTGATCGCGCAGCTCCGCGCGGAAGGGGTCAACTGGCCTGCGCCGGTGGTGGTCAATGCCGAGGAAATTGATAGCCCGTTTGCCGGTAAAACGGTTGTCCTGACCGGCAGTCTCAGCCAGCTTTCTCGCGATGATGCGAAGGCGCGGCTGATGGCGCTGGGGGCAAAAGTCGCCGGCAGCGTCTCGAAGAAAACGGATCTGGTGATTGCCGGCGAAGCGGCGGGCTCTAAACTTGCTAAAGCGCAGGAGCTGGGCATCGCCGTCATTGATGAAGCAGAAATGCTGCGGCTGCTGGGAGAATAAGGTGGATAAGGATCAGCTCATTGAGATTGCTAATACGGACATGCCGTTTGGTAAATACAAAGGCCGTCGCCTGATTGATGTGCCGGAAGAGTATTTGCTGTGGTTTGCCCGTAAAGACCAGTTTCCTGCCGGCCATCTTGGCGAGCTGATGGCATTAACTTTGTTGATTAAAACAGAAGGGCTGACCCAGCTGGTTCAGCCCTTGAAGAAGCCTCGTTAAGCCTCAGAGGCGCGGGTTTTCTCCTGCGCCAGCCGTGCTTCAGCCTGCCGTTTATAGCGTCGTGCCAGAACGGCGCACACCATCAGCTGAATCTGATGGAAGATCATTAGCGGCAGCACCATGATCCCCAGAATCGACGTCGGGAAGAGGATGTTGGCCATCGGTATCCCGTTTGCCAGGCTCTTTTTCGAACCACAGAAAACAATCGTGATTTCATCGGCCTTATTAAAGCCGCATTTGCGTGCGACGAAGATATTAATGGCAATCACGATAGCCAGCAGAACCAGGCTGACGACCACGATGAAGAGTAACGAGCCGACGCCGACTTTATGCCAGATGCCGTTCACTACTGCCTCGCTAAATGCGGAATAGACCACCAGCAGAATCGAAGTCTGGTCGGTTTTTGAGATCCACTTTTTATGCCGGGCAACCCAGTCGCCAATCCATGGGCGAGAGAGATGGCCAAGAACGAACGGCAGCAGAAGTTGCAGCATAATCTTACCGACCTGTTCCAGATTGCCGCCGGCGCCGTGCAGGTTCATCAGCAGACCGACCAATAGCGGCGAAATAAATATCCCCAGCAGACTTGAAGCCGATGCCGAGCAGACGGCCGCGGCGACGTTACCCCCTGCCAGCGAGGTAAAGGCAATGGCTGATTGAACGGTCGCAGGCAGAATGCAGAGATAGATAAATCCGGTATACAGCGCAGGGTCGACATTAATCGGCGCCCACCAGGCAAACAGCACGCCTAAAACAGGGAATACCACAAACGTGCTGCACATAACCCACAGGTGTAAACGCCAGTGGCTGCCGCCGGCGACGATGGCCTCGCGGGAGAGTTTCGCCCCGTGCATAAAAAACAGCAGCGCAATGGCGGCGGTGGTTAAATTTTCAAAGAAGGGAACAAAACCGCTGCGGGCCGGAAAAAAAGAGGCCAGCAGCACAACGGTGATAAGAGTCAGAGTAAAGGGATCAAGAATGCGGAAAAGTTTCATAAACGCTCCTGAAAATCGATATCGCTATTGTGCTTTTTCTATTTTGAGAAATAAAATTAATTTATTGCATCCATTCATGAATAAAAAATATGAATTATTCGCTCCGTCAGTTGAAGGTCTTCGTCACCGTCGCCAGAGCAAAAAGCTTCAGCCGGGCAGGGGAGATCATTGGTCTTAGTCAGTCTGCGGTCAGTCATAGCGTAAAAGAGCTGGAACACCAGACCGGCGTTCGTTTACTCGATCGTACGACCCGGGAGGTGGTGCTAACGGAGGCGGGACAGCAGCTGGCCGGTCGACTTGAGCGGCTGCTGGATGAACTGAACAGCACGCTGCGTGATGCCGGACGGGTCGGACAGCAGTTAACCGGAACCGTACGGGTGGCCGCTAGCCAGACGATTTCAGCGCATCTGATCCCGCAATGTATTGCGCATAGTAACCAACGTTATCCGGAGATCGACTTTGTGCTGCACGATCGTCCGCAGCAGTGGGTGCTGGAAAGTATCCGCCAGGGGGAGGTGGATTTCGGTATTGTTATCGATCCCGGTGCGGCGACCGATCTGCAATGTGAGACGGTGCTGGCGGAACCTTTTTTGCTTTTATGTCGGGAGGATCATCCTTTTGCCGAAAGAGTATCGGTGAACTGGCAGGAGCTTCACGGCCAGCGGCTGGTATTGCAGGATTACGCCTCCGGCAGTCGGCCGCTGATTGATGCCGCGCTGGCGCGCTTTGGCATTGATGCCAATATTGTGCAGGAGATTGGGCATCCGGCTACGCTGTTTCCGATGGTGGAGTCAGGTATTGGTATCAGCATTCTACCGGCGCTGGCGCTACCGCTGCCTCAAGGCAACCATTTGCGGGTCAAGCGACTCACTCCGGTTGTTGAGCGTCAGCTGATGCTGGCGCAGCGTAAAAATCGTTCACTCTCTACCGCCGCGCAGGCGTTATGGGAAGTCGTGCGTGAAGAGGGAAATACGCTGACCGCGGGCAGAACTGACGATCCGCTGTATCAGCGGTGAAGCGTGCTTCAGTGGCGGCGAGCGTGGCATACAGAAACTAAAGTGAGGGATAGGGCTGGTGGCTCGGGCAGGATAACGCGCTTTGCTCGCCCTTCGGGCCGTCGCCGCGAGCGACTCCGTTGTCTCGCTTGGCTCGACTCGAACCTGCACGGTCGGGCATGGTGCTCAGAAACGAAAAAAGCGCCTGGAGGCGCTTTTTTCTGAATATGGTGGGTCGTGCAGGATATCACTCGTCCCATCCTGAGACTCGCCCTACGGGTCGCCGCATGCGGCGATGCAAAATTGTTCCCGACGATTTTGTCGAACCTGCGGCAGGTTCTCATCCTGCACGGTCGGGCATGATGCTCAGAAACGAAAAAAGCGCCTGAAGGCGCTTTTTTCTAAATATGGTGGGTCGTGCAGGATTCGAACCTGCGACCAATTGATTAAAAGTCAACTGCTCTACCAACTGAGCTAACGACCCGAAGTGGTGGGTGATGACGGGATCGAACCGCCGACCCCCTCCTTGTAAGGGAGGTGCTCTCCCAGCTGAGCTAATCACCCACTTCGGTACTTCACATTTTAACAAGAAATCCAGCTGGCGAGAAAGTGGTGGGTGATGACGGGATCGAACCGCCGACCCCCTCCTTGTAAGGGAGGTGCTCTCCCAGCTGAGCTAATCACCCACTTCTCAATTTCTTGCTACACGGCGGAGACTACATAAGTAGTGGTGGGTGATGACGGGTTCGAACCGCCGACCCCCTCCTTGTAAGGGAGGTGCTCTCCCAGCTGAGCTAATCACCCCCGCTGTGTGGAGTCGCATTATAGGGAGAGTTGAAAATGAGTCAACGCCTTTTCTAAATAATTTGTTTGTTCGTCGTAAAATTAGCCAAAACGATCGCAAAAGCATCCGCGGAGCATGATTTATAAACAAAAATAGCAAAGCGTGACGTTCAGACCTGAACAACATTGAGGAATCAGCCCACGGTGTTAGAATATTCACCCATAAATACCCACGGACTCTGCCGGTTGTCGGCATCTTTATTAAACGTAAGGCCATTTCATGAAAATCAAAACTCGCTTCGCGCCCAGCCCGACAGGCTATCTGCACGTTGGCGGCGCGCGTACTGCTCTCTATTCCTGGCTTTTTGCTCGTCATAACGACGGTGAGTTTGTACTGCGTATTGAAGACACCGATCTTGAACGCTCAACGCCGGAAGCAATTGAAGCCATCATGGATGGGATGAACTGGCTGAATCTGGAATGGGATGAAGGTCCGTACTTCCAGACCAAACGTTTTGACCGCTATAACGCCGTCATTGATGAAATGCTGGAAGCGGGTACCGCTTATAAATGCTATTGCTCCAAAGAACGTCTGGACGCGCTGCGTGAAGAGCAGATGGCAAACGGTGAAAAGCCGCGTTATGACGGACGCTGCCGCCACGGCCATGAACATCATGCCGATAACGAACCTTGCGTCGTACGTTTTGCTAACCCGCAGGACGGATCCGTTATTTTTGACGACCAGATCCGTGGGCCAATCGAATTCAGCAACCAGGAACTTGACGATCTGATCATCCGTCGTACCGATGGTTCGCCGACCTACAACTTCTGCGTGGTTGTGGATGACTGGGATATGGAGATCACCCACGTGATCCGCGGTGAAGATCATATCAACAACACCCCGCGTCAGATCAATATCCTGAAAGCGCTGAACGCCCCGGTCCCGGTATATGCCCACGTTTCCATGATTAATGGTGATGACGGTAAGAAACTCTCCAAACGTCACGGTGCCGTGAGCGTCATGCAGTATCGCGATGATGGCTACCTGCCGGAAGCGTTACTGAACTACCTGGTGCGTCTGGGCTGGTCCAGCGGCGATCAGGAGATCTTCAGCCGTGAAGAGATGATCAAGCTGTTCTCCCTGGGAGCGGTAAGCAAATCGGCCAGCGCATTCAACACGGATAAACTGCTGTGGCTGAACCATCACTATATTAATTCGATGGCGCCGGAATACGTAGCGACTTATCTGCAGTGGCATATTGAGCAGGAAAATATCGATACCCGTAACGGTCCGCAGCTGGCTGAACTGGTTACTCTGCTGGGTGAACGTTGCAAAACGCTGAAAGAGATGGCGGCAAGCAGCCGTTATTTCTACGAGGAGTTTTACGAGTTTGATGCGGACGCGGCGAAGAAACACCTGCGTCCGGTTGCTCGTCAGCCGCTGGAAGTCGTGCGTGACAAACTGGCCGCGATCACTGACTGGACAGCAGAAAATGTTCACCATGCTATTCAGGCGACGGCGGATGAGCTGGAAGTCGGGATGGGTAAAGTCGGGATGCCGCTGCGCGTTGCAGTGACCGGGGCAGGCCAGTCACCGGCTCTTGATGTGACTGTACATGCGATCGGTAAATCCCGCAGCGTAGAGCGTATCAATAAAGCGCTGACCTTTATTGCAGAACGCGAAAGCCAGCAATCCTGATTCAGAATTGCTCCTCGAAGCGTAACGAAGCGGCAGGGTATATCCTGCCGTTTTTTTTACCTATTTCTGACTGGCAATACCGAGACGTGACAAGAACCCACTGATTCCTTCACGGGCGAGAAGGTCCCGCAGGCGCTGCTGCTCTTCAGTCGTCATCAGATGCAGCGTTTCGGCAATCTGTCGCCAGATAACGCCAGCATCGTTAACAAAATAGTGGCTGGACGGTTCTGCCAGCTGATGCTCGGTCAGCAGATGACGGAGTGCCGGAATATTGGCCAGAAAATCGAGGACCGGCTTATCAATAATGATCAGGCGAGCGCGGCCACCCTTTACGCCGGGAATAGTCTCGGTGCGCCATTTTTGTTCTCTGACCCAGCGGTTAATCGTTTGTCTGGCCAGACCAAGGCAATCTGCCAGCTCTGCCGGCGTCATTTTATCTTTTAGTTTCATCATTATATTACTGGTCACGAATATCCAGTCGCTGGAGCAACCCGCGAATACCTTCGCGCAACAGTAGCGACATCAGCTGTTTTTGTTCCCCGGGAGTCATCTCTTTACTGAGCGTCAGCAGCAAGGGTTCAAGGTCGTTTTCTGCCGGAGAATAAGAAGGGGAGGGTTCCGCCACGCGCTGTGCGCTGCGAATAAATTCTTTGACCTGCTCATTAACGTGTACGAGACGCGCCTTACCGCCCTGCACGCCGGGACGAGGTGATGTTTGCCATCCCTCCTTACGTACCCATTTATTGATCGTCTGCCGGCTGAACCCGGTAAGATGCGCAATTTCTTCAGGTGTCATTCGTTCCTTGAGCATACTATTTCCTGAGTAAAAATGTGGGAATTAGTTGCTCATGTTATAGCATCCTTTTACGCGAAAGAGTGACATGTTTAACGTCTACCTGCGATAAGGCTCGCAATGTCAGCGAGTTGCCTGCTTTTTCAGCGATCAAATTGCGAGGCTTCATTTTGCCGTTGACACCTGACGAAGGAATTCATATTATGCCGCCCGTCAACACGACACGTTTTACGGTTCGGGGCTATAGCTCAGCTGGGAGAGCGCTTGCATGGCATGCAAGAGGTCAGCGGTTCGATCCCGCTTAGCTCCACCAAACTCTGTTCCCATCAGGTTTGGTTCGTAAAACACTTTGTGGGGCTATAGCTCAGCTGGGAGAGCGCTTGCATGGCATGCAAGAGGTCAGCGGTTCGATCCCGCTTAGCTCCACCAAATTCAGAACCCTCGCTACGGCGGGGGTTTTTTTTTGCCATCGCGAATGTAAAGCACTTTCTGGTTAAGTCAGTAAACTTACAGTCATTAGAATTCTATGTAATTTAAGATTCTTCCTCAGGTTATTTTCTTGCCTGAATTTATTATCCCCTTTAGTATTTTATTTAATATAAAACAGCATTGCCCAGCGCCGGAGTTTTTATTAACAATAATGATTGATAACTTTAACATTAATATTAGAAAAACGTTACTTGCGTTGGTCGTTTGTTTAATTTCGATCCCAATAGCCAGATTTATTTCACCTCTGACTATTGTCGACGGAAATCAGGTTTTTCTCGCCTGGCTGCCATTAAGTATGATGTACGCTGTTATCTTTATTTTTGGCCGCTACGCAATCGCCCCATTAATTATTTCTTTTGCTATTACTAATCATATCATCCTTCCCCTGACGGTCTTACAGTCGGTGCTGCTGCTATTTTGCCAGCTATTCTCAGTGCTGGTGTCCTGCGCGATTGTCAGAATGCTGATTGGCAGAACCTGGCGCAGTGGGTTGACGGCAAAACATATGGGGACGCGGATTTTCTGGGGCGGTTTTTTTGCACCGATGTTAATGAAACTGACGATGTATCTGGTTGGTGTGTTTTTTTCATTTCCGCTGGCTATCTCTAGTTATTTCAAAGGGATGCCGGCTGTATATACCATTATTGATATACAAAGCCTGATCAGCGCTGCATTAATATTTACTACCTTCTTTTATTACCCAATGCGGATGATTATCAGTCCACGTTACGCTAAATTATTCTGGCGGCGTCATTGCCAGCCGTGGTTTACCCGTGAGCGTCGGGCATTTACTCTGTACTGGTTTATGGCGCTGGCGACTATATTACTGGTGCTTTGCGCCCCCTATGAAGCTGACTATATCGCAGGCTATTTAGTCCCACTTATTTTCATTCTCTATTTTATCGGCATTAGCCGCCTGGGCCATGTATTAATTCGTATTTCCTGGTCCGTTTCGGCGTTTTTACTCGTTGCCTATAATCGAAATTTTCTGCAGGGTGTCCAGACTGAATACTCTCTTTCATTTGTGCTTTCCGTGCTGATCTCATTTACCATCTGTTTGTTTTATATGGTAGATATTTACGGTCAGAACGAACGGATTAAACTCAGATGGCGGGATCAGGCCCAGGAAGATCCATTAACCGGGCTCCCGAATCTGCGTGCGCTGGAATGCTATCTACGCCAGGATGCTGATTTCGTCATCAGCAGCTTACGGATCGCTAACCTGGATTTTCTCAGTCGTCATTACGGCATGATGATGCGGGTGCATTGCAAACAGCAAATTGCCAGCAAGCTACGGCCGCTGCTGGGGGAAAGGGATGAACTCTTCCAGCTGCCGGGGAGCGAGTTATTACTGGTTTTAGGCGGGCCAGAGCCTTCCGCGCGGCTGGGCCATATGGTGGCGATGCTGAATCACAAGAAGTTCAGCTGGCATAATCAAACGCTGGAGCTGGAATTCGGCGCGGCGTGGGCAAGACATCGCGGTATCGAAGAAGACCTGCATCCCATGCTGGGCCAACTGAGCTGGCTGTCAGAACAGGCGGGGAACGGACGGCAGGTGCTGGCGCTGGACGCCGCGCAAGAGCAGGTTTCTGACCAAACCAGCGAGCAGGTTCGGATGTTAACCCAGGTGAAGCGGGCGCTGAATGAACGCGATATTGAGCTGTATGCTCAGCCCATCCAGAATTCGGCGGGCGAGGGGTATCATGAAATCCTGACGCGGATGCGATGCGGCCAATTGATGATGACGCCGGACCAGTTTATTCCGCTGATTGTTCAGTTCAACCTGAGCCAGCGTTTTGACATGCTGGTGCTGGAGATGCTTTTCAGCACGCTGTATCAATATCCGGGACAACATTTTTCCGTTAATTTGCTGCCTTACACGTTGATGCAAAATGATAGCGCCGCGCAGATTATCGCCTTGTTTAAACGTTATCAGCTGTCACCGGAGGCCATTACCATCGAGATTACCGAAGAGCAGGCGTTCAGCGATGCGGGAGGGAGTATGCATAACATTCAGCTGCTGCGCGATTTTGGCTGCGCTATCGCCATTGATGATTTTGGTACGGGCTATGCCAACTACGAACGCCTGAAGCGCCTGCAGGCGGATATCGTAAAGATTGACGGCTGCTTTGTTCGCGATCTCGAGAGCGACCCGCTGGATGCGATTATGATTAAATCCATTATTGAAGTGGCGAAAGTTAAAAATATGACGGTGGTGGCGGAGTACGTCGAGACGGAAGAGCAAAAAGAGAAACTGCTGGCATTAGGCGTCGACTATTTGCAGGGATATTTAATCGGCAGGCCGCGGCCGCTCAGTGAGCTGCAGACGTAAAAAAGCCGGGGCAAGCCCCGGCTTTTTTATTATCTTGTCAGCTTACAGAACCAGCGCGGCAATAGACGCCGAGAGCACGCTCACCAGAGTCGAGCCGTAAACCAGCTTCAGACCAAAGCGGGAAACCACGTTACCCTGTTCTTCGTTCAGACCTTTAATCGCCCCGGCAATAATCCCGATAGAGGAGAAGTTGGCGAAGGAGACCAGGAAGATAGAGATAATGCCTTCAGCGCGCGGAGAGAGCGTGCTGGCAATTTTCTGCAGATCCATCATCGCCACAAACTCGTTCGAAACCAGTTTGGTGGCCATAATACTGCCCACCTGCAGCGCTTCCCCTGCCGGTACGCCCATCACCCAGGCAACCGGATAGAAGATGTAGCCAAGGATCCCCTGGAAGGAGATGCTGTAGCCAAACCAGCCGGTAACGGTAGCGAACAGGGCGTTCAGCGCGGAGATCAAGGCGATGAAACCGATCAGCATGGCTGCAACGATAATGGCAACTTTAAAGCCTGCCAGAATGTATTCACCCAGCATTTCAAAGAAGCTCTGACCTTCATGCAGGTTGGACATCTGCAGGTTTTCTTCGCTTTCTTCGACGCGATACGGGTTAATCAGCGACAGGACAATAAAGGTACTGAACATGTTGAGCACCAGCGCAGCTACGACATATTTAGGCTGCAGCATCGTCATGTAGGCACCGACGATAGACATGGAGACGGTCGACATCGCGGTCGCAGCCATGGTGTACATCCGGTTGCGCGACATTTTGCCCAGAATATCTTTATAGGCGATAAAGTTTTCTGACTGGCCCAGAATCAGGGAACTGACGGCGTTGAATGATTCCAGTTTGCCCATGCCGTTAATCTTGGACAGCACGGTACCAATGGCGCGAATGACGATAGGCAGGATACGAATATGCTGCAAAATCCCGATCAGCGCAGAGATAAAGACGATAGGGCAGAGAACTTTCAGGAAGAAGAAAGCCAGGCCTTTGTCATTCATATTGCCGAAAACAAAGTTTGTCCCTTCGTTTGCAAAGCCGAGAAGTTTTTCGAACATCTCGGAGAAGCCTTTCACAAAACCCAGACCGATATCAGAGTTCAGGAAGAACCATGCCAGCAAAACTTCAATGACAAGTAATTGAATAACATAACGAATACGAATTTGTTTACGGTTATGGCTGACCAGAAGGGCCAGTATAGCCACCACTACGATCGCGAGGATAAAATGCAAGACGCGGTCCATATTTGCTCCAAATATGAGGCAGGTTAAATTTCTGTGCACATTCTATGTAACAAGACCAAAGAAAACGAGATCAAATCCACACTATTGCAATGAACTGTGACTAATCACCAAATTAGTGATCAAACATACATTTTTGTTATGTAGCGTAAAGGTTTTAAAAGTTGCTTAGATTGTACTAATCTGTGATCTGGCGAGATGCAAATTCATCAATGCCACTTTTTTCGTTGTTAGCCGCTATCGTTCCCCCCTATCAAAGCAATAATGATCATCTTCCTAAATGAACTTGATAATCATTCGCATTTTGATAACATAAAACATAGCAAAGGCTATATTTCAGAGGCAGAAAATGACTAGCAGTCGCGTTGAGAATAGCAGCGGTCGCGCAGCGCGCAAGATGAAGCTCGCTTTGATGGGGCCTGCGTTCATTGCTGCCATTGGATATATCGATCCCGGCAACTTCGCCACCAATATTCAGGCGGGCGCCAGCTTCGGCTATCAGCTGCTGTGGGTAGTGGTATGGGCAAATCTGATGGCGATGCTGATTCAGGTGCTATCGGCAAAACTCGGGATTGCTACGGGTAAGAACCTGGCGGAACAGATTCGCGATCACTATCCGCGTCCGGTGGTGTGGTTTTACTGGGTGCAGGCGGAAATTATCGCCATGGCGACCGACCTCGCCGAATTTATTGGGGCAGCCATTGGCTTTAAGCTGATTCTTGGCGTGTCGTTACTGCAGGGCGCAATATTGACCGGGATTGCCACCTTCTTAATCCTGATGCTGCAGCGTCGCGGACAAAAGCCGCTGGAAAAAGCGATCGGTGGTTTACTGCTGTTTGTTGCTGCGGCCTACATTGTGGAACTGATTTTCTCGCAACCGGCGCTGGCGCCGCTGGCGAAAGGGATGATCGTCCCGAGTTTGCCGAACGGTGAAGCCGTGTTCCTTGCCGCCGGTGTGCTCGGCGCGACGATCATGCCACACGTCATCTATTTACACTCGTCGTTAACGCAGAATCTGCACGACGGTACGCGAAAAGAGCGTTATCACGCCACCCGCTGGGACGTTGCGATTGCGATGACCATTGCCGGGTTTGTCAACCTGGCGATGATGGCCACCGCCGCCGCCGCATTTCACTTTAACGGCCACACGGGGATTGCCGACCTGGATCAGGCCTATTTGACGCTGGAACCGCTGTTGAGCCACGCGGCCGCCACCATTTTTGGCCTCAGTCTGGTGGCCGCCGGGTTGTCATCGACGGTGGTGGGAACACTGGCAGGACAGGTCGTCATGCAGGGCTTTATTCGTTTCCATATTCCGCTGTGGTTTCGTCGTGCGGTAACGATGCTGCCTTCGTTTATTGTCATTATGATGGGACTGGACCCGACGAGAATTCTGGTGATGAGTCAGGTGCTGCTGAGCTTTGGCATCGCCCTGGCGCTGGTCCCGCTGCTGATTTTCACCAGTAATTCGCAGCTGATGGGCGATTTGGTCAATACCCTGTGGGTGAAACGGACGGGGTGGGTGATTGTCGGCGTTGTGGTGTTGCTTAATGGTTGGCTACTGGTCGGTACGATTTTCGGGCTGTAATCATGTCGATAGCCATGAAAAAGGGGAGCCATCTGGCTCCCCTTTTTGATTAATGATGGCCATGACCGTGGCCGCGACCGCCGCCTGGCCCTCGTCCCCAGCCGCCGCGTCGGTCATCGCGGTCGTTCCAGCCTTCGCGATAGCCACGTTCGTAGGCTTTACGTTTATCCCAGCCGCGATGCCAGCCGTTATCGTGATGACGCCAGCGGTTATCGCGCCATTCATAGTGACGACGCCAGTAATCACGGTCGCGCCAGCCGCCACCGTCCCAGTAGTTACCGTAATTATCACGATCGCCTATTTGTAATTTTACAGATGGCAGCAGGGTGATCTCTCCGGCATTTGCAACCAGTGGCGCTGTGGCCAAAAGTACCGCAGCCAGAATCAGTGACCTGAACATACTCTTCTCCTTCACGATCGGGGCCTGAGCGCCGGATGATATTGGCGCTCATTGGGCCTGTTAACGTGATAGTACGGGGCGGTAAAGCCCCGCAGCATTGGATGAACTCCTAAATCGCGGATAAGAGCACTTTTTGCTAAAGTAAAATTGAGTTTACGCCGCAAGGATGGCGTCAATTGCCGCACACTCTTCGGTGCCGAAATGGCGATTCGCCAGCATCCCCACGGCATCATCAAGCTGTGTGGTTTTGCTGGCGCCAATCAGTACTGAAGTCACTTTCTCTTCCCGTAAAACCCAGGCCAGAGCCATCTGTGAGAGCTTTTGCCCGCGGGCCGCGGCCAGCGCGTTCAGTTGACGAACCTTCTCGAGCTTCGCCTCGGTTAACTGCTCCGCTTGCAGGAAGCGGCTGCCGCTGGCGGCGCGGGAGTCTGCCGGAATACCCTGTAAATAGCGGTCGGTGAGTTGACCACCTGCCAGCGGTGAAAACGCGATGCTTCCCACCCCTTCAGCCTGCAGAAAATCGAGCAGTCCGTCCTCAACCCAGCGTTCGAGCATGGAATATTTAGGCTGATGAATCAGACACGGTGTCCCGAGGTCATTGAGGATGCGTACCGCTTCGGCAGCCTGCTCAAGCGGATAGTTGGAAAGCCCGACATACAGGGCCTTGCCCTGGCGCACGAGATGGTCCAGCGCACGCATCGTTTCCTGTAACGGTGTTTCGGGATCCGGGCGGTGATGATAGAAGATATCAACGTACTCCAGCCCCATCCGCTTCAGGCTTTGATCGAGACTGGCGACCAGGTATTTACGCGATCCCCAGTCGCCATAGGGGCCGTCCCACATGGTGTAACCGGCTTTACTGGAGATAATCAGTTCATCGCGCCAGGGTAAAAAGTCCTCCCGCAGGATGCGGCCGAAATTGCTTTCCGCCGAGCCCGGAGGCGGCCCGTAATTGTTGGCTAAATCAAAATGGGTTATGCCAAGATCAAAGGCATGTCGCAGCAGCTGACGGCTGGTTTCCACCCGCGTTTCGTCGCCAAAATTGTGCCAGAGGCCGAGTGAAATGGCCGGTAGCTTTAATCCGCTCCGGCCACAACGACGATATTCCATCGTTTGATATCGTGCCGCATTTGCCTGGTAAACCATACTTCCTCCGCAGATAGAACAGGTTGTGTATACGTTTACACTAAAGAATGTTCAGCGCGGAGTACACACTTCAAAGGCGTAAATTTTGCTTTCCACCCCGATTATTGACCGCTATCTGGACAGTTGGATCGCTTATTCAATACTCAGATCACCTGCAACGGGAAGAGGAGTATGGAGATGCAACCGACTTACACCATTGGCGATTATCTGCTGGATCGTCTCGTAGATTGCGGCATAGACCGCTTGTTTGGCGTACCTGGAGATTACAATTTACAATTCCTCGACCGCGTCATCGCGCACGAAGCGTTGGGATGGGTTGGCTGTGCGAATGAGCTGAATGCGGCCTATGCTGCCGACGGATATGCGCGCATTAAAGGCGCCGGGGCGCTGCTGACGACCTATGGCGTCGGCGAGCTGAGCGCCCTTAACGGCGTGGCCGGCAGCTATGCGGAACATATTCCGGTGCTACATATTGTCGGCGCGCCGGGCACCGGCGCCCAGCAGCGCGGAGAACTGCTGCACCATACGCTGGGAGATGGCGACTTCACGCACTTCGCGCGGATGAGCGAGCAGATCACCTGCACGCAGGCGACGTTGACGGCGGGGAATGCCTGCCACGAAATCGATCGCGTGCTGAGCGAGATGCTTACCCACCATCGCCCCGGTTATCTGATGTTACCTGCCGATGTGGCGAAAGCAAAAGCGACGCCGCCGGCTCGTCGTCTGGCGATCGAAGGGCCGCCTGCGGATGAGAATCAGCTGGCCGGGTTTCGTGAACATGCCGGGCAGATGCTGCGCAGCAGTCGGCAGGTATCATTGCTGGCGGATTTCCTCGCCCAGCGCTATGGCCTGCAGGATACGCTACGGATGTGGGTGGCGAAAACACCGATTGCCTGTGCCACGATGCTGATGGGAAAAGGGTTGTTTGATGAACAGCAGCCTGGTTTTGTCGGCACCTATAGCGGTATCGCCAGCGCGCCGCAAACGCGTGAGGCAATTGAAAACGCCGATACGATCATCTGCGTGGGTACCCGCTTCACCGACACCATCACTGCCGGATTTACCCAGCATTTACCCCTTGAACGCACGATTGAAATTCAGCCTTTTGCCGTCAGAGTGGGCGACCACTGGTTCAGCCGTATTCCGATGGATCAAGCCCTTAATGAGTTAATGATTCTGTCCGCCGGTCTGTCAGCAGAGTGGCGGTTGCCAGACTGCTCTGCGCCGGAGGTGGAAAGCGTGACGGGCGGCAGCCTTACGCAGGGAAGTTTCTGGAGTACCGTACAGGAGCAGCTGCGTCCCGGGGATATTATTCTTGCCGATCAGGGAACCGCGGCTTTCGGCGTTGCCGCGCTCAAGCTTCCCTCAGATGCCACCCTGCTGGTCCAGCCGCTGTGGGGATCGATAGGATTTACCTTACCGGCCGCCTACGGTGCCCAAACCGCAGCGCCGGGCAGGCGGGTCGTGCTGATAGTGGGCGATGGGGCAGCTCAGCTGACGATTCAGGAACTGGGGTCGATGCTACGCGATAAACAGAACCCGCTGATCCTGCTGCTTAATAACGAGGGATATACGGTTGAACGAGCGATTCACGGTCCGGAGCAGCGTTACAACGATATTGCGCTGTGGGACTGGAACCGTTTGCCGGGAGCCTTCGCCCCCAATGTCCCTTCCCGATGCTGGCGCGTGACGCGGACGGAAGAGCTTGAAGAGGCGATGGCCGACAGTATTGGCTCCGATAAGCTGACGCTGGTGGAGGTTATGCTGCCCAAAATGGATATTCCTGACTTCCTGCGCGCGGTAACCCAGGCTCTGGAAGAGAGAAACAGCCGCGTCTAGTCGTTTCGTCGCCTGGCTATCATCATCGGCTTCCCGGCCAACAGCAGCCAGGCCGGGAGCATCACGATACACAGCAGCGGTAGCAGCGTCGTATCCGGTACGACGACCGCCGCCATAAACAGGCTGAGCCAGCCATCGCGGGTGACCACCAGAGTCATGCCCAGGATGGCGCAGGAGACCGTGATAGCGGCCGGAACGGCATCGACATGGGCGTGCAGCATAAAGCCGAGCGCCACGCCGACGAAGACCGCGGGGAATATTCGCCCGCCGCGAAAACCACTGGCTGCGGCGATCACCAGCGCCGCCAGCTTCACCAGCGCAATCAGTAAAAAGTCGCCGGCCGTCAGGGTCTGGCTTAAGGCGATTTGCTGCATCTCCTCCAGGCCTTTAAACAGCGTTATATGTCCGCCAGCAGCGCCGAGAATCCCCAGCAGCAGACCGCCGAGACCCAGCGTCAGCACCGGATTTTTCAGGCGGTTCATCAACGCATGTAGCCGCGGTAAGCACCAGACGGCCACCATGCCTACGGCAATGGCGATAAGCGTGACGATAGCGCCGCTTATGATATCAACGAAATGCATTTGCGGATAAACGGGGATGGGCAACGAGAAATGAGGATGGAAGAACAGATCCGTCGTCAGGGCGCCCGCCGCTGCCGCCAGCAGGGGGGCGAACAAGCGATCCCACAGCGGCACATCGTTACTGCTGTTGAGGGTTTGCGAAAAAATTAACGCGGCGGCCACCGGGGTGCCAAACAGCGCGCCGATCGTGCCGGAGGCGGCAAGAATGGTCCAGTCCAGCGAACTGACGCGGGGAAACAGACGAGAGCCGATTGCCACCGCAAGGGCGATATTCATTACCATTATGGGATGTTCCGGCCCAAGGCTGACGCCGCCCGCGAGACCTAATACGAGTGCTGCGACCAGACCCGGCAGCGCGCCGGTACTGATGGGCGCGCCAATTAATGATTCGGTGGCCGGGTCCGGCCCGGCATGTCCTGGGCTGAAACGGACCACCAGTCCCACGGCGATGCCGGTTAGCGTGAGTACGGCGATAGTCCACACCTGCCCGCTGGCCTCGATGCCTAAACTCAACGGCACGCTGGACCAGATAACATGCTGCAATATGGCCGCAATCTTCATCGTCACAATCAATACCAGGCTGGAAGCGATACCTATAATCACGGCGGGTATCGATAACAACAGCATCGTTCTGGCGCGCGGATGCAGCATGAAACATTTCCTTTTAAAGGTCGTGAAGCACGATTTTGCCCGTGCCTCTGAGGGGCGTCGATGCAAATGATGCTGAAACGATAAACTGATGGCTATGCCTGACGATCCCGCAGTGCGTTGACAATCATTTTGCACAGATTACAACCTAAATGTGACATAGGTCGCTAAACTGTGGGCACTTATACGTTGGCCGTTGTTGTTAAGGCATCATGAATTTACAGTGTGCCAAAAGAATCATTTTGACTTTAGTGGAGCCGTAACGGAATGACAAAATTTGCTTTAGTAGGAGACGTCGGCGGAACCAATGCCCGACTGGCATTATGTGATATTGCAAGCGGGGAGATTTCCCGGGCAAAAACCTATTCCGGGCTCGATTACCCCAGTCTTGAAGCCGTTGTCCGCGTCTATCTTGACGAGCAGGGCGTTGAGGTTGAAGACGGTTGCATCGCCATCGCCTGTCCGATCACCGGTGACTGGGTGGCAATGACCAACCATACGTGGGCTTTTTCCATCGCAGAGATGAAAAAGAACCTCGGGTTCTCACATCTGGAGATCATCAACGATTTTACTGCGGTATCGATGGCGATCCCGATGCTGAAAGCTGAGCATCTGATTCAGTTTGGCGGCACGACGCCGGTAGAGGGAAAACCTATCGCCGTCTACGGCGCAGGAACCGGCCTGGGCGTTGCGCATCTGGTGCATGTCGACAAACGCTGGGTGAGTCTGCCGGGGGAAGGGGGGCACGTTGATTTTGCGCCGAACAGCGAAGAAGAGGGGATTATCCTCGAAGAGCTGCGCGCTGAGCTGGGGCATGTGTCGGCCGAGCGTGTGTTATCCGGCCCGGGGCTGGTTAATCTGTATCGGGCGATAGTGAAATCAGACGGCCGCCTGCCGGAAAACCTCCAGCCGAAAGATGTGACCGAACGCGCGCTGGCTGACACCTGTATCGATTGCCGTCGTGCGCTGTCGCTGTTCTGCGTGATAATGGGTCGCTTTGGCGGCAACCTGGCGCTGACGCTGGCTACCTTCGGCGGCGTGTATATTGCTGGCGGCATCGTCCCGCGCTTCCTGGAGTTCTTTAAAGCTTCCGGTTTCCGCGGCGGGTTTGAAGACAAGGGGCGCTTTAAAGCCTTCGTCCAGGATATTCCGGTCTACCTGATCGTGCACGATAATCCGGGCCTGCTGGGGTCCGGGGCGCATCTGCGCCAGACGCTCGGACAGATTCTCTAATCTTGTCATAGCCAGCCCGTTCCGGCGCAATCGTGCGCGGGCGGGCTACTCTCTTCGGTATACCCCTGCTACAGATGCATGAGCTGGCGAAATTCTTTGACCTTGCTGCGGCTGACCGGCACCTGAAACTCCAGATCGCGTAAGCGCAGAATATAGGTGTTGTTGAACCAGGGTTCAATCTCGCGAATTTTATTCAGGTTAACGCAGTATGAGCGGTGGCAGCGGAAGAAGTGTGCGGGCGGCAGCTTGCCGCAAAACTCCGTAATGTTCATTGGCATCACGAATGATTCCCGTCGGGTGTAGACAAAGGTCATTTTTTCGTGGGCTTCCGCATAGTAAATATCGTGAATACTGGTCACGATAATTCGCTCATCTTTAATGAGATTGATCGTGTCATTTTCCCGCTGCGGATTGGCAGCCGTCCCGGTCTGGCTGCCTGTCTGCTGCTGTAGTTGCCAGGCGCTGGCCAGCTTTTGCAGCATGTTAATGATGCGTGATTCCTGATACGGCTTCAGAATGTAGTCAAATGCTTCCAGTTCAAATGCCTCTACCGCGTGCTCTTTCCACGCGGTGATAAACACAATAAACGGTTTATGCGCGAACTGGCTGATATTCTGCGCCAGCAGAACGCCGTCCAGAGAAGGGATGTTGATGTCGAGAAAAATGGCATCAACCTTGTTGTGCTGCAGGAACTTCAGCACGTCCAGCCCGTCGTCGAACGTCCCGACAATCTCCATCTGGCTGTGGGTGTTAATTAACCACGTGAGCTCCTGCTGCGCCGGGAACTCATCTTCAACTATGATGACTTTCATTTTTTCTCCGTTCATGGCAACAGAGACACCGGAGTGGTCTGGGAAGCAAGCTTGTTAGGCACGTAGAACGCAATTTCCGTTCCCGGATTCATGCGGCGGATATGGAGTCCTTCGCCATACAGCAATTTTACCCGATGGTGGACGTTGAGCAGGCCGATCTTATTACCCGGCATTTCATCCGCCTCTACCCGCGCGACCACGGCAGGATCGATACCATTCCCGGTATCGCGAACGCTAATCCGCACCCGATTACCACACTCGTTGATGCCGAGGGTGACGACGCCTTTGCCTTTGCACGGCTGGATCCCGTGGACAATGGCATTTTCCACCAGCGGCTGAATCAGCAGGCTCGGTATCACGCAGCTGACCTCATCGTCGATGTCGTAGATGACGGTAAGCTTGTCGCCGAAGCGCGCCTGTTCGATGGCAATATAATCCTTGATTTGGTACAGCTCTCTTTTGATATCAATCTGTTCGTCGTCTTTTAATTCAATGTTATAGCGTAAATAGCGCGACAAATTAAAAATGAGCTGACGGGCGGTATCCGGATTCATGCGGATCGAGGATGAAATCGCATTGAGGGCGTTAAAGAGAAAGTGCGGGTTGATTTTGCTCTGTAGGGCGCGCAGCTCGGCCTTGTTGGCCATTTCACGCAGCTGTTCTGCCCGCGAGACCTCCAGCTGAGTAGAGATGATTTGCGACAGGCCGACGGCCATCTCCTGCAGGGACGAGGTGATGCGGTGGGCATGGCAGTAATAAATTTTCAGCGTACCGGTCACCACGCCTTTCTCCCGTAGCGGAATGACCAGCATGGAGTGAATCTCCGGCGTTCTGTAGGCCTCATCATTGTTTTTAATAATGATTTTCCCACTCTCGATAGCCTGGCGCGTGGTGGGGCTGATGTCATTATCACTATCGTGATAGTTGCTTTCGCCAAACCCGACGTAGGCCAGAACCCGATCGGTAGTGGTGATGGCCACCGCGTCGGCATTGATATCGCGGCGAATAATGTCGCACACCTGGCGCAGGGATTCGCTGTTCACATGACGGAAGAGCGGCAGCGTTTTGTTGGCGATATCCAGCGCCAGTTTTGCCTGGCGCGCGGCGCTGGCCTCCTTTTCACCCTCGACGCTCTGGACCAGTAGCACGATAAAGCCGATACAGACGCTGCCGAGGATCATCGGGATGCCGATTTTGGAGACGATATCAATGCCCAGCGAAAACGACGGTGCCCAAAAGACCACAAGGATCATGGTTAAGGTTTCGCAGAGCATCCCGGCGAGAATCCCGATCTTCCAGCGCTGAGCTTTCGGCACTTTGCGATTAATCAGCCCTGACAACAACCCGGCGACAATACTGGTGATAAAGCAGGGGATAGCGGTTACACCATCGATATCAATAAGATAGCGATGAACGCCGGCAATCACCCCAACGATAGCTCCGACCCAGGGGCCAAACAGAATTCCCCCGGACATCACCGCGATAATCCGCACGTTGACCAGAGAACCCTCTACCGGCACGCCAGACCAGGTACTGAACAGCGCAAACAGGGAAAAAATGGCGATAACCGCCAGCAGCTCTTTCGGCGTATGTGCAGATTTATGCAGTAGCTCGCGAAACAGGCGCAGACGGATAAGGAAAAAAAGGCAAATCAACATGAGTGCCGCGCGGTCAAAAACCGCCAGCAGCATTGTGAATATTTCGTGCATGGGTGCGCCGTGTCTATCGCGGGAAAGCAACATGATAAAAAACCTCGCGGCAGAAGGCCAGCCGAAGCGTCGAATAGGGAAAAGTCATACTAAAAAAAGGGGATTGATCGCCGGGCCGGTGTCAACCTGATAAGCGGAGGGTGAATGATAAAAACAGGTAAACTAATAGATATTAATATGTTGCATCTAATTTTCGTACCGGCTAAATCGAGGACCTCTGCCGCTGCATGCCATGATGCAGATGCCCGCTTTTTTCGCCGACGATTATTTTTTTCTCACCCCCTCGACAGCATCATTTTTTTCGGGTTATTTTCTAAGCTCGTCGCAAACGCGACAGCGTCGCTCGGACGGTCCGGGCGCTAACGTTACTCTGAGGAATCTATGACTGCATCCAGTCCTGAACGCCGTTTTACGCGTATCGATCGTCTGCCCCCTTACGTTTTTAATATTACTGCTGAACTGAAAATGGCTGCGCGTCGGCGCGGTGAAGATATTATCGATTTCAGCATGGGCAACCCGGACGGCGCGACGCCGCCGCATATCGTGGAAAAACTTTGCACCGTTGCCCAGCGGCCCGATACGCACGGCTACTCCACCTCCCGCGGTATTCCTCGTCTGCGCCGCGCCATTTCGCGCTGGTATCAGGATCGCTATAACGTTGAGATCGATCCGGAATCGGAAGCGATTGTTACAATTGGCTCAAAAGAGGGGCTGGCGCATCTGATGCTGGCGACGCTGGATCATGGCGACACGGTGCTGGTGCCCAATCCAAGCTACCCGATCCATATCTATGGCGCGGTTATTGCCGGGGCGCAGGTGCGTTCAGTGCCGCTGGTGGAAGGCGTTGATTTCTTCAATGAGCTGGAGCGGGCGATTCGTGAAAGCTACCCGAAACCGAAAATGATGATCCTCGGTTTCCCGTCCAATCCGACCGCGCAGTGCGTCGAACTGGAATTCTTTGAAAAAGTGGTCGCGCTGGCCAAGCGTTACGATGTGCTGGTGGTACACGATCTGGCCTATGCCGATATCGTTTATGATGGCTGGAAGGCCCCTTCGATTATGGAAGTCCCCGGCGCGCGCGATGTGGCCGTGGAGTTCTTTACCCTCTCCAAAAGCTACAACATGGCCGGCTGGCGTATCGGCTTCATGGTCGGTAATAAAACGCTGGTCAATGCCTTGGCGCGTATTAAAAGCTATCACGATTATGGCACCTTCACTCCATTGCAGGTCGCGGCAATTGCGGCCCTGGAAGGCGACCAGCAGTGCGTTCGCGATATCGCCGAGCAGTACAAGCGCCGTCGCGATGTGCTGGTTAAAGGGCTGCACGAAGCAGGCTGGATGGTCGAGTGTCCGAAGGCATCCATGTACGTTTGGGCGAAGATCCCCGAGCAGTATGCGGCGCTGGGCTCTCTGGAGTTTGCGAAAAAGCTGCTGCAGGACGCGAAAGTATGCGTTTCGCCGGGTATCGGCTTCGGCGATTACGGGGATACCCATGTGCGTTTTGCGCTTATCGAAAATCGCGATCGTATCCGCCAGGCCATTCGCGGGATCAAATCGATGTTTCGTGCCGACGGGCTGTTGCCAGCATCGGGCAAGTCAGCCGGCGAAAGCCTCGAATAAAGGCGCGAAATAAAGAAACGCAGCAACAAAAAACGGGAGCCGCTGGCTCCCGTTTTTTTTGACTCTGGCTGTGCTTAAATCATCAGGGCAAAAGTACCGGCCCAAACGATGACCATAAAAGATACGCCCATAATAAAGTATTTCACGACTCATCACTCCGCGTTCTCGGCGAAACGCCTAAATGAATTTAATCTTCATTGTTGATTCTGATCCGTCGCAGCAAAACCAGAGGATTCCGGCGGCCGCGGCAGGTCGAAATTCTGTGCTGTAACTGCTCCAGATGGCGCTAATGTACGCCTAAAAAATGAGGGAAACAAGGGGCATTTTTTTATTAATTTTTAGTTACTTACGAGTGTCGTGATTCGGCGACACATTAATTTCATTCGGTAATAAATTCCATTCTGGCGACGGCTTTTTGCCGTTGCCGCCGTGATGCGATAGCTGTTTGATTTTGGGATTTATTCTCCTGGCGATGCCAACGATGCGCTGCGGGAAACGCTCTCCCGCGGCGCAACATTCGGGCTTAATCGGCGGCGCGTTCAGGCCGGTGCCAGGCCTGCGGATAGCGTGCCGGTACAAAACGCAGGGTGACGCCCATCAGAGCAGCGACGCAGACGGCATGAAACGCCCAGTCCAGCACATAATTGCCGCTCAGGCTTCGCAGCAGACCCGACAACCACGGGGAGGCGCCGGCCAGCATAAAACCGATGCCCTGCATAAAGGCCACCAGTCGGCCTGCAATCGCCGGATGGCGGGCGTGATCGAGCGCCAGGACCAGGCACAACGGGAATGCGCCGCCTAATCCTATGCCGCCGCACACGGCCCATAGCAGCGGGAGCTGTAGCGGCAGCCAGATAAACCCGCAGAAACCAATAAGCTGCAGCACCAGCGTCAATAGTAATAGTTTGCGGCGATCGTCGTGACGTGCCAGCATCGGTATCAGCAACGCGCCGGCGGTCTGGCCTACGGTCATCATGGCCAGCAGGGTTCCGCTAAACTGAGCGCTATAGCCCAACTGCATGTAATAAGGGGGCAGCCAGGCGATCAGACTGGCGTAGCCGCCGTTAATCAGACCGAAGTACAGCCCGAGCGTCCAGGCGCGGCGGCGGCGGAAAACGGACCCGCTGACCTGAGGTGCGGCCTGATGTTGCCCGGCAGGTCGCATGCGGCTGACTGACCACCAGCCGAGCAGCGCTGCGATGGCGGGAAGAGCCCACCAGGCGAGCGCGTGATGCCAAAGGGCGCTGTGCCGCGCCAGCCACGGCGTCAACGCGGCTCCCAGGCCTCCGCCGCCCATGAGCGCCGCTGACCACAGCCCCATGACCTGCGGCGTTCGCTGGGGAAACTGACGCTTTATCACTGCCGGAATCGTCGCCTGAATAATACCGATTCCGATCCCGCCGAGCAGGGCGCTACTCAGCAGCAGCCCGCTGTGCGGCGTGAATTCACGAAGCACGGCGCCAGAGGCGATCATCATCAGGCTCAGTACCATCCCGCGACTTTCGCTGATATGGCGCTGAGTCCACGGACTTGCCAGCGCCAGGAGTCCCATCGCGATAACCGGGATCGCGGTGAGTAGCGAAACGAGGGTAAATCCCATTCCGCTGGCCTGTTGTAGCTGGGGAAGAAGCGGGCCGATGGAGGTCAAAAGCGGGCGCATATTGATGCCGATCAGTACCAGCACCAGAAGCATCAGGCCGTTGCGCGACATCGGGCTCATTTTTGCTTATCCGCCCACAGCTGATAAAGCGCGAGGCCTTCGGGCTGAGGGCTATGGTGAATCGGGAGTGATTGCGTTTCCAGCGGTTGACTTAGCTGATGGTAGATAGCGGCGGTGGAGAGCCGGAAGGGCTCGCCATCCCGGTTACTGTTGGCGAAATAAACCTCGCGGATGCCGGTCAAATAGATAGCGCTCAGGCACATCGGGCAGGGCTGACCGCTGGCATAAATGATGCACTCGCTGAGTACCTGGCTGCCCAGACGCTGTGAGACGTCGCGAATGGCGTTGAGTTCGGCATGTGCGGTCGGATCGCCGTTTTGATGCAGGGTATTGACGGCCCGGGCGACAATATCACCCCTGTGGACGATGAGCGCGCCAAACGGACGCCTGCCGTTTTCAACATTGGCTGTGGCGAGGGCGATGGCGTGCTGAAGATAACTATCGTGAACTGACATAGCGGCTCCGGAGAGGAAAGGCAGATATGTTGCGGGAAGAGGAACTTTATGGCTGTACACAGGGCAGAGTACGCATTTTATTTTATAAGTTAAAAGACTTATTTATGATTGACTCTATTGGTTTTACTTATAGGAGTGCCCATGCTGCTACGCCATCTCACCTGTTTTCTGGCGGTTGCGGAACATCGCAGTTTTACCCGAGCCGCGACGGCGCTGCATGTTTCGCAGCCGGCGCTTTCTCAACAGATCCGCCAGCTTGAAGAGCTGCTGGGCGTCCTGTTATTTGACCGCAGCGGGCGGCAGATTCGTTTGACCGATTCCGGCGAGGTCTGGCTCACTTATGCCCGCCGGGTGCTACAGGAACTGGAAGAGGGTAAACGAGCGCTGCTGGATGTAGAAGACCTGCAGCGGGGAACGCTGCGGGTGGCGATGACGCCGACGTTTACGACCTACTTTATGGGGCCGCTGGTAGCGGCTTTTTATCAGCGTTATCCGAACATCACGCTGACGATGCGTGAAATGGCCCAGCAGCGGATGGAAGCGTTATTGCTTAACGACGAGCTGGATGCCGGGATTGCTTTTGCCGATAGCGGCTCAAGGGATATTGTGGCCACGCCTTTATTCAGCGAAACGCTGGCGCTGGTGGTGGGGCGACATCATCCGCTGGCGGGTCAGCGCCGTATGAAGCTGGAGGCGCTCAATCAGCAATCGTTGATTTTATTGAGCGAGGAGTTTGCGACGCGTGGGCAAATCGACAGCTATTGCCGGCAGCACGGTATTCAGCCAACGGTGCACATGGAGGCCAACTCTATCAGCGCGGTGCTGACGGTGATTCAACATACCCAGCTTGCGACGCTGTTACCGGCCGCCATCGTACGGGACCGCGACGATCTGGTGGCGGTGACGCTCATGCCGGTGCTGCTGGAGCGAACGGCTTGCCTGCTGCAGCACAAAGAGGCCTGGCAGAGTGCCGCGGCGCGCGCGTTTAGCGCGATGGCATTACAGATCGCCGGGGAGCTTAGCGGTGGGAAAACCTTGTGATAGTGTCCGCTTACCAGGTATAGCCGACGGCCAGAATGCCATACAGTTCGCCGTTGTGCTGAACGAGGGGGCTGTCGGCGATATCTTTATCATACAGCTCGTAGTTGGCGGCGAACATGCCAACCCAGTGGGGGCTGAAACGGTAGCTGGTAATAATCGCCGCCATTGGTGAGACGGTGGTACCGGTATCCCACTGCGGGCGCTGGCTGGTGGCTTCGCTGGCCGAGACGCCGCCAAAATAGTAGTTGGCCATATTGCTACTGCGGATCATCAGTCCCATCCCCGGCATGATCAGCAGATTATCTTTGATGACGGGAAAATCTGCCCACAAAAGCAGCTCCTGGCCATTGCTGCGCCCCGTCACGTCGGAGCTGATACGGGCGCTCAGCAGCGCATAGGGGGTAATCAGCGTGGTGCCGATACCGGCTTCAAACTCGCCTTTTCGCTGCTCCATACCCTTGAACGCGCTATTATCGCTGGGATCTAAGTTGCCAAATCGCCAGCGGCCATAGCCGTAAAAAGCCACTTTGTCGTCGATATGAAAATAGTAGCGGGCGCGATCGCCGAGATAGATCAACCGATCGCCGAAGTAGAGTCCGCCGGGAATAAAGTAAGTTTCATTATTCTGCTTCTCGTAGCGCGCCGTTCCGCTAATCGTTGCGGCTCCCAACACCAGTCCTTTTGGGACCGGACTGTTCGGATTCGATGCGGAGAAGATATCGATGGAACCCAGGTCAACCTCGGCGCTGGCGGGCGAACAACACAGCATCATGGAGCAGAGAGTGGCAGCAGGGTAGCGAAATGGTTTCATCCGGATTCCAAATATGGTGAGGGATTATGGCGCTAATACGCGCAGATGCTTTGCAGATAAAATATTGTCAATGTGAATATATACCAGCGCGGGTCAGTCAGTAGGCGAGTTTTTTATTTTTTCTAAATTTATAATGACCGTTTTTTATGGGCTATAAAGGTCTTAATCCGCCGCGTCCCGGCAGCGGACTGTTTTTTAACCGGTCTGGTCAGAGTGAGCGAATGTGCCCGCCGTCGCCAACCTGAGCCTGACGATACCATTCCATCAGTTCAAACGTTCCTTCTTCACCTTCCGCAGGTGCCCAGGTGACATAATCCCCGGCAGCAACCGGCTGATAGCCGCCGTGTTTGACCTCAAAAATAACGCCGCCGGCGTCCAGCGACAGAACCGCATGCCAGGTCCCGGCATCCATCTCTAGCGCCGTACACTCTTCACCTAATACGATGCGGCGAGTGACGTAACCGAGATCATCAAAAGTCAGTACCACAAAGCGCCCGCTGAGAGCTAACAGCAGTTCAAAGGTGTGAGGATGACGGTGAGGGCGAATGTAGGTGCCCGGTTCCATCGCGATCGCCAGACGTTGTACGGGATCGGTTAATTCCGGGTGAAAATTACGATGTGCACGCAAACGAGGTGAGCGCGCTGCCGCATCGCTCTGCTGTTGCATGTCGCTGAAAGTGATGTATTTCATTTAGCCGCCTGACGTGAGGTCCGAGATTGCGAATGGTTTCGCTACCGTGAATGAGCTTTGCACTGTTTTGCAGAAAGCCAGTCGCCGCATTGTATCCATTTCCCCTGAGTGGCGCGCACTGTTTTTCGGTTCATCAAGCGTCGTCTCACGTGGCAAATTCAACCCGCCATGCCATTGACCTTTTGGCGACTTCCTGGATCATGGTGGACCGTAGCTTGCTCCTTTTTATATATATGACACCTTCCATAAATTCTGATGATTATTATCTTATGTCAGCGGTGAAAAAATAAAATGCATTCATTTTATGAATTAACTATCTTACTAAGATATGGCTGGTTTTATATAACTCGTCTTTTTAAAGTGAGATTTCTTCTCATTGCCTGAGGATTATTCTTATTTTAATGTCGTTGTTGTTTTAAATTTTTAGAGTAATTGAGTGATTTAATCTGGAAATCCCCGGTGAACTGCGCTATGCCATTGATGCCGAACTCAAAGGTATTGGCCTGGTGCGCTATCGCACGGAGTTTATGCCCGAAGGACGAGTGTTACTCCAACACCTTAAATACCAGCAATATCTCGACACGACCACCCGCATGTAAGGCCGGATAGCACCATGTCAGTAAAATTCGCCGTGCCTCAAAAATCCTCCATAGCTTCAGACACGTCAGATGGATATCCGGTTATGAATGACATGACTCCACATAAAATTAAAACCGGCGGCGATCCGCGTACCTTGCCAGATTATGCCGCCCTGCGTGATGAACTGAGTAAGCTGAGCCATCCGGCGCGCCCGGATGTGAACTGGCAATATGCCGAAAAGCTCTGCCTTTCATTATTTGAACAAAACAGTGTTGAACTGCAAACGGCTGCCTGGTATACGCTTGCGCGGACGCATCTGGCCGCATTGGCTGGTTTGAATGACGGACTGGCAATACTGGAGGCCCTGATAAGCCATCAGTGGGGCGCGCTCTGGCCTCACCTGTACATGCCCGCATGGAAATCCTCAGTGGTCTGAGTCAGCGTCTGCAGCAACGGATGCGCACGCTCCTGCTGAATTACAGCGACCTCAGCCAGCTATATCGGGCAGAGCAGTTGCTTACCGGTCTCTGCGTCGTGCTACAGCGCCTGGAACTTAAACACCTGAGTCAGTTTGATGCCTTGCGTACGCTGATGCACAACCATGCCGCCCGGCTGGAAAACTGTGATGACACCGCCGGTTGCGCTGGTGTGACCATTGAGCCCGGTATCGTGCTGTCTGCGACGGTAATGAATGGCAACGAGCACCCTTGCCGGTTGCCCACCTGAAGGGGAGATCGCGTCGGATAGTACAGGGAAGTGGGTGTATGTCGCGCAATCAGAACCCGAGGAGAATATCGACGTACAGGCGGCAATACCCGCGCCGGTAAAAAAACGAAATCCTTCGCCGCCGGGCTGTGCACCATGCTGGTGGTCAGCGTCGCGACGGTATGGGGTTGGCATATCTTGCTGCGGCCTGACCCACTTCAGACTCAGCTCGTCGCCTCACTTGCGCCGTTACCTGCAGCACTCACACCTGCACAGCTGGATGTGCTGCGCCAGCGATCCTCATTATCACCTGTGGTTATCACACAAACCCAGCAGCAGCTTGCCCGACTGGACAAGCTTCCTCCTGACTGGAATATCGCCTGGAGCAGGCAGCTTCTGGAACAGGCTCAGACGCTTTGGCCGGAGCAGGCTAAATCTCTGACACAACAGTGGCAGCAGCAGCTTAGCGCTGCCTCATTGCCGGTAGAAAATCTCAATGGCTGGTATCAGGGAATGACGACGCTACAGAAACTGAGTAACAATCTGAACGGGCTTGATGAGCAAAAGGGTAAATATATGACGGTCAGTGAGCTGAAATCAGTGGTCTTTTCCGCCATGCAGTCCTTTAATCAATCCATACCCGCTGAAGAGCAACCGCGGGTATTATCACAAACACCTGTTGGCAAATCGTTACCGGTTGCGGACAGGACTCAACTGGAGATGCATCCGAAGCAATTGGCTGCCCGTTATGCTGAAATAAAACAGAAGGCATCGAAATAAAATTTTTATTATTCATTAAATTAATTCAATTTTCGTGCGAGACAATCTGCTGGGGACTGACTCTTTCCTGACATCGATTTCCTTCTATTCCGGTCTACACCGCCCGACAGTTTGCAAGTCTGTAAGTATGAGCAACAGAGAGTTCATGCGCGGGCACTTTGAGCCGTTATGTTAATCGTGAGATAGATTCCTGCGACGTCAGCGAGTTCACCGGCGTTGTCTCCAGGTTTTGCCGTCTCGACCTGACGTGCATTCAGCAGCTTCAGGGACTCACTATTTATTGAACAGGATAAACTCACATTAAGGCCCGCAAACGCGCATTGTTTTACGCTCAAACCGGTAGACATCAGTTGATGAACCATAGCCACCGTCGAAGGTTGATTCCTGAGTACGAGGGAAGGCGATGGAATCTGAAAGAGGTCAGGAGAGGTATATATGGTGTCCCCTGCAGGAATCGAACCTGCAACTAGCCCTTAGGAGGGGCTCGTTATATCCATTTAACTAAGGGGACGAAGCGGCGGGAGTATAGCGTTTTTTTCCTTGTTCGTTAAGCATCTATGGGTTGACTGCTTAAACTCTCGCCACTTAAGGGTGTTTTTTCGCCTTGAGCCGCTCCTTTTTGTCGTTGCTCATGTCGTTACGGATCTGCGCGTGGCTGAGCAGCGCAAAAATAAAAGTGCCGCCGCAAATGTTGCCAGCCAGCGTCGGCAGTGCGAAAGGCCAGATGAAGTCTTGCCAGGGCAGCGAGCCGTTGAAGACCAGGTAGAAAATCTCAACGCTGCCGACAACGATATGGGTGGTATCGGCGAGCGCAATCAGCCAGGTCATCATAATGATCACCACGATTTTGGCCGCGCCGGCGGCGGGAAACATCCATACCATGGTCGCCACCAGCCAGCCGGAAATAATCGCATTGGCAAACATTTCAGACGGCGTATTTTCCATGACCTTTAAACTGATCTCCTGGAACGCGCCGCGGGTGGCATCGTCAAAAATCGGCATCATATTAAAGGCCCAGGCCGCAATTGCCGTACCGACCAGGTTACCTATAAGCACCACGCCCCAGAGCCGTAGCAGGAGGCCAATATTCCCGGGCGTCGGCTTATGCATGATAGGTAATACCGCGGTGACGGTATTCTCGGTAAACAGCTGCTGGCGAGCCATGATGACAATAACAAACCCGAAGGTATAGCCCAGATTCTCCAGTAAATAACCACCGGGAAGTTCGCTCAGGTGAACATGGAAAATCCCTTTCGCCACCATCGAGGCCCCCATCGACAGGCCGGCGGCTACCGCTGACCACAGAAGAGCAAGGGCATCGCGCTCCAGCTCTTTTTCTCCCTCCTGACGGATCTCTTCATGGGTGGCCATCGCACGTGAGGGCAGGCGCTTCTCGTTGACCTCAATCGGTTCGCCATCCTGTTTTTCATCGCTTTCAACCTCCACCTCTTCACTATGAGGACGTTCGTGAGGTTTGGGATCTGTCGTCATGGCATTTCCTCCTGCATTTTTTCGTTCTCATAAGCGTAGAGATGTTTCACCCGACCGGCCCGGGATAACCTCCTAAATTTTTCCTAATGGCAAGAATAGCAATACGGATATTGCAAAATATGTATAGAATCAGGGCGCAACAATTATGCCAAAGAAGGCTATGCTGAAAGCAGGCACCAGATTGCAATTTGCTTCGGGCGATATCGTAATGGAGGCAGCAGTCCCCGGATAACCCACAGCAATAGCCAAAATTAACAGGGAGACACCTATGAATTTTCGCCTGTCGGCGCTTGCGCTTGGCGCCACATTGCTGGTGGGATGTGCCAGTTCCAGCTCTGGCGATCTGCCGCAGGGGCGTTCAGACCCGCTTGAAGGGTTTAACCGTACGATGTTCGACTTCAACTTTAACGTGGTGGATCCGTACGTGCTGCGTCCGGTTGCCGTCGCCTGGCGTGATTATGTCCCGCAGCCGGCGCGCAACGGGCTGAGTAACTTCACCAGCAACCTTGAAGAACCGGCGGTGATGGCGAACTACTTCCTGCAGGGCGATCCCTATAAAGGTATGGTGCACTTTACCCGCTTCTTCCTTAACACCCTTCTCGGGATGGGCGGTCTGATTGATGTCGCTGGGATGGCCAACCCGAAACTGCAGCGTGTTGAACCGCACCGCTTTGGTAGTACCCTGGGTCATTATGGCGTGGGTTACGGCCCTTATGTACAACTGCCGTTCTATGGCAGCTTTACGCTGCGTGATGAAGGCGGTGACATGGCTGATGGTCTGTATCCGGTGCTTTCCTGGCTGACCTGGCCGATGTCCATCGGTAAGTGGGCGGTTGAAGGGGTTGAGACTCGCGCTCAGCTGCTGGACTCCGATGGCCTGCTGCGCCAGTCTTCCGACCCGTATATCATGGTTCGCGAAGCCTACTTCCAGCGTCATGACTTTATTGCCAACGGCGGTAAACTGACGCCGGTCGAGAACCCTAACGCTCAGGCGATTCAGGGCGATCTGAAAGATATCGACTCGCAGTAAACGCGATTAAATATGACAATAAAAAAGGGTGAACTTGCGTTCACCCTTTTTTTATACTGCCAGACCGATCAGAAGCGGTAGTTGAAGTTCGCGCCGTACAGCCAGGCGGTACCTTCAGAACGGAAGGTATAAGGACCTTCTTTAATTTCTACGTGCTGACCGTGCATGTATGAAACCCCCACGTCAACAGAGGCATCTTTGTTGAAGGCATAGGTGGTACCCGCGCTCAGCCACAGACGATCCTGATCCGGGATGGAGATAGAACGGGTGCTTGCCGGTACCGGGCTATCATCGAAGGCGATACCGGTACGGAAGGTCCAGTTATCGTCATAGTAATAGGTGGTACCCAGCGCGATGCGGTAGGCATCTTTAAAGCTCTCATCTTTATAGAACAGCGTCTCACCGTTGCTACCCGTGGCTTTCAGCTCCTGGAACTGACTCCAGCTGGTGTAGGTCAGGCTATAGTGGACCGCCCACTGCGGTGCAACGCGGTTATAGCCGGACAGCTCCCACATTTCAGGCAGGTTCAGCGTCAGAGAACCATCGGTCGTTTGACCGTTGGTGCCTGCCGGAAGCCCGAAGTTACCGAGGATCTGGTTGTACGCGGAAGGTAAGCTGCTTTTGTAATTACCGTCAAAGTCGATTTTCACTTCGGAACGATAGGTGAAGCCGTAGCGGTTATTCTTATCCAGTTCATAAAGAATACCGGCGTTCCAGCCAAAGCCCCATGCGTTACCGTTGAGGTGAGCAATTTGCGTATCGGCAGGAATTTTCGATACCGGGCCGGCCAGCTGCGGCGGCAGTGCGCCTGAGCCCGCAACGATTTGCCCCAAATCGCCTGCATAGCGTTCAATCTTCGCCTTCGCATACACCGCATCAAACCCTAAGCCAAAGCTCCAGTGGCTGTCCAGGCGATAGGCGCCGCTCAGGTTGAAGTTGGCGGTGGTCAGGTCCGTTTTTCCGCCCATGCTGCCGGCGGCATAATCATCGGCGTACTCGGTCGCCAGACCGTAGTTGGAGGTGATAGAGGCCCCCCAACCAAACCGATCGTTAATCGGCGATACAAAGTGGAAGTTAGGCACCCATGCGGTTGGCGCAATATTATCGGCGTTCAGGCTTTTGCCTGTTGGAGACTGGCCGGAAATATTGACGTTAGGGTCGACAAAGACCGCGCCCGCAGACATCGTTGGGCGATCGAACATCATGATCAATGCTGGGTTACGGCTGGCATTGCCCGCGTCGTCAGCAATTGCACCTTCACCGGAATAGGCGCGGCCCAGACCTGATGAAGAGAATTCATTTAACTGAAAGCCTGCTGACCAGGCCTGTGTTGAAACAAGTGCTACAGCCACTGCGAGGGCAGATTGGGTAAAGCGGGTTTTCTGGCTCATGCCCATAACCTCATTGAGTTATTTTTATTTAAACTATGTTACATGCCGTAACAGAAGCGCGAAGTGTAGGGTCTGCTTTACGACAGAGAAATCAGACCAGTGCGCTGAGTATAGGTCTGACCAGATGAGATGTTGCAAGTTTGTTTATGAGATTTTTCAGTTGTGATACGAAAAAAGCGATCCAGTTAGCAAAATTGGCCTCGTTCGTATTATCTAAACAGGGCATTTTTTGTTTTGGATCATTTTTAAGTGTGATTTCGGTCACTTAGGACTTTTGTCGCCATTAACGACTGGAGGCCGGGAGGCGCCGCGCGTAAAATAACCTCATTAATTGTCTGGCACCTTGAGTGCATATACAGAGGAAATCTACGATGAGTAAATGTAGTGCTGATGAAACCCCGGTTTGCTGCTGTATGGATGTTGGCACCATTATGGACAACACCGATTGCACCGCCTCTTACAGCCGGGTTTTTGCCAATCGCGCCGAAGCGGAACAAACTCTCGCCGCGTTGACTGAGAGAGCACGTGGCGTGGAATCTGAACCGTGCAAAATTACCCCGACCTTTACCGACGTTGAAGGCGGTGTGCAGCTGGATATCGATTTTGTCTTCTGCTGTGAAGCCGAAACGCTGATTTTCCAGCTCGCTCTGCGTTAATTTCTCCTCAACGCCCCTCTCGTCAGGGGCGTTATCTCCTCCCTTCTATGTGTTTTGGCTCCCACTTTTTCTCTTCGCCGATTGGCTTAATGTAAAAAATTAGTTAAAACTGTTATCAGGTCAGACCACTTGGTTTTATCGGTTAACAGGGGAAAGTCATGAGTCAGGCATTACCGCTTGTCACCCGTCAAGGCGATCGCATTGCCATTGTCAGCGGTTTACGTACGCCGTTTGCCCGTCAGGCCACGGTATTTCACGGTGTTCCCGCCGTTGATTTGGGAAAAATGGTTATCAGCGAAATGCTGGCTCGTAGCGATATTCCCCCGGAAATGATTGAGCAGCTGGTATTTGGCCAGGTGGTGCAGATGCCAGAAGCGCCAAATATTGCGCGCGAAATTGTGCTTGGCGCCGGCATGAGCGTACACACCGATGCCTACAGCGTAAGTCGCGCCTGCGCCACCAGTTTTCAGGCCGTCGCCAACGTCGCGGAGAGCCTGATGGCGGGAACGATCCGCGCAGGTATTGCCGGCGGGGCAGACTCTTCATCCGTTCTGCCGATCGGCGTCAGTAAAAAGCTGGCCCGTACGCTGGTGGATGCCAATAAAGCGCGCACTCTCGGACAGCGCCTGAAGCTCTTCTCCCGTTTACGCCTTCGCGATCTTTTACCGGTCCCGCCTGCGGTTGCCGAGTATTCGACCGGGCTGCGGATGGGGGATACCGCTGAGCAAATGGCAAAAACATGGGGTATTACCCGTGAACAGCAGGACGCGCTGGCACACCGCTCGCACCAGCTAGCGGCGAAAGCCTGGGAAGAGGGGAAGCTGGCTTCTGAAGTGATGACTGCGTATGCGCCGCCGTTTCGTGAACCGCTGGAAAACGACAACAATATTCGTAAAAATTCAACCCTGGCTGATTACCAAAAGTTACGTCCGGCTTTTGACCGCAAGCATGGCACGGTCACTGCGGCAAACAGTACGCCGCTAACCGACGGTGCCGCGGCGGTGATCATGATGACCGAGTCTCAGGCCAAAGCGCTGGGCTTAACCCCGCTTGGCTACCTGCGCAGCTACGCCTTTACCGCCATCGATGTCCGCCAGGATATGCTGTTAGGGCCGGCGTGGTCAACGCCGCTGGCGCTCGAAAGGGCGGGGCTGACCCTGGCTGACTTAACGCTTATCGACATGCATGAGGCCTTTGCCGCGCAGACGCTGGCGAATCTTCAGTGCCTGGCCAGCGACCGCTTTGCTCGCGACGTGCTCGGGCGCTCGCAGGCGACCGGGGAAGTCGACGAAAGTAAATTCAATGTCCTCGGTGGTTCAATTGCCTACGGGCATCCTTTTGCAGCCACCGGCGCGAGGATGATTACCCAGACGCTACATGAACTGCGGCGCAGGGGGGGCGGATTTGGCCTGGTGACCGCCTGTGCGGCGGGTGGTCTCGGCGCAGCGATGATTCTGGAGGCGGAATAATGGACATGGCATCGGCATTTACCCTCGATATTCGTCCGGACAACGTTGCCGTCATCACGATCGATTCGCCCGGTGAAAAGATGAATACCCTGAAGGCCGAATTTGGCCAGCAGGTGCGGGCGATCGTTCGCCAGATTCGTGATAATAAAACCCTCCGCGGCGTGGTGCTGATTTCCGCAAAACCGGACAATTTTATCGCCGGCGCGGATATCAATATGATTGCCCGCTGCGCCACCGCTCAGGAAGCGGAAGCGCTCGCCCGCCAGGGGCAACAAATTATGGCGGAGATCCATGGCCTGGCGATTCCGGTCATTGCCGCTATCCACGGCGCCTGCCTGGGCGGCGGCCTTGAGCTGGCGTTGGCCTGCCATGGACGGGTATGCAGCGATGACGAGAAAACGCGTCTGGGTCTGCCTGAGGTCCAGCTGGGGCTGCTGCCGGGATCCGGCGGTACTCAGAGATTACCCCGACTGATCGGTGTCAGCGGCGCCCTGGAGATGATTTTGACCGGCAAGCAGCTTCGCGCGCGCCAGGCGTTAAAAGCGGGCCTGGTGGATGAGGTGGTTCCGCAATCAATTCTGCTGCAGACGGCGGTGGAACTGGCGCTGAAAGGGCGGCCGGCGAGCCGCAGTATGCCGATCCGTGAGCGGGTGCTGGCCGGACCGCTGGGCCGTAATCTGCTGTTTCGGCTGGTGGGGAAAAAGACCCGACAGAAAACCCAGGGCAACTATCCTGCCGCCGAGCGCATTCTGCAGGTGATTGAAAATGGATTAGCTCACGGCTGTAGCAGCGGCTATGCCGAGGAAGCACGTGCCTTTGGTGAGCTGGCGATGACCCCGCAATCTCAGGCATTGCGATCGATATTCTTTGCCAGCACGGATTTGAAGAAAGATCGTGGTGCCGATGCGCAGGCCGGGCCACTGAATCGCGTCGGCATTCTCGGTGGCGGTCTGATGGGCGGCGGAATTGCGTATGTTACCGCCTGCAAAGGCGGGCTTCCGGTGCGTATCAAAGATATTCAGGCTCGGGGGATTAACCATGCGCTGAAATACAGCTGGGATCTGCTGGACAAGCAGGTGCGCCGCCGCTATCTGCGCGCCAGTGAACGGGATCGTCAGCTGACGTTGATTTCCGGCACCACGGATTATCAGGGATTTGCCCATCGCGATGTGGTGATCGAGGCCGTCTTCGAGGATTTAGCTCTTAAACAGCGGATGGTGGCCGAGATCGAAGCACACTGTAGCCCGCAGACGATCTTTGCCTCCAATACCTCTTCGCTCCCTATCGGCGACATTGCGGCGCAGGCCAGTCGACCGGGGCAGGTGATTGGCCTGCACTTCTTCAGCCCGGTCGAGAAAATGCCGCTGGTTGAAGTGATCCCCCATCAGCATACCGATCCGCAGACGATTGCGACGGTAGTCAAGCTGGCCAAAATGCAGGGGAAAACGCCGATCGTCGTGGCGGATAAAGCGGGTTTCTACGTCAACCGTATTCTGGCGCCTTACATCAACGAAGCGATGCGCTTACTCGTGGAAGGTGAGCCCCTTGATCATATCGATAAATCATTGGTGAAATTCGGTTTTCCTGTTGGGCCGATTCAACTGCTGGATGAAGTCGGAATTGATACCGGGACCAAAATTCTGCCGGTACTGGAAGCCGCGTGGGGAGAGCGTTTTAGCCCGCCGGCAAACATCATTGATGCGATCTTGAATGACGATCGCAAAGGTAGAAAAAATAGCCGCGGTTTCTATCTTTATGAGACAAAAGGGCGTACAAGCAAAAAACGACCCGATGCTACGGTCTATTCGCTGCTGGGCGTTTCTGCCCCGCAGGCGCGCTTATCCGGCCAGCAGATAGCTGAGCGTTGCGTCATGATGATGCTTAACGAAGCCGCGCGCTGCTTCGATGAGCAGGTCATCCGCGGCGCCCGCGATGGCGACATTGGCGCGGTGTTCGGTATTGGCTTCCCGCCGTTTCTTGGCGGCCCGTTCCGTTATATGGATCAACTCGGGGCGGGTGAAGTTGTTGCCATCTTGCAACGTCTGGCCGCTCAGTACGGCCCACGGTTTACCCCATGCGAGAATTTATTGCGTATGGCCGGGCAGGGGGCAACCTTTTGGCCCACTGCTGAACGGACGACCTAAGTTCTGGTCAAAGAAGATAAATCCGGCGATGAATGACGTGGTCTGTTGGCTGTTTTGTAAACAATCATTGACTATACTTACGCCATTGAGGTAAAAAACAGCGTTTCATTCGTTGGATGAATCAGGCACAATGCCCGGCCACCGGGTCGACTGCGTGCTATCCACGCAGGTAAGACTGCGGTGCTTCTGGTTAACAAAAGCGGTGCAATATGCAAGTTTTTATCATGCGTCACGGCGACGCTGCCCTCGATGCAGCCAGTGACTCGGTTCGTCCCTTAACCGTTTGTGGTTGTGATGAGTCCCGTCAGATGGCAACCTGGCTGAAAGGTCAAAAAGTGGATATTGAACGGGTTCTTGTCAGTCCTTACCTGCGTGCTGAACAGACGCTGGATGTGGTAAGAGAGTGCATGGACCTGCCTGAAAATGTCGACGTGATGCCGGAGCTCACGCCGTGTGGCGATGTTGGCATGGTCAGTGCCTGGCTTCAGACGCTGAACAATGAAGGTGTTTCAACGGTGCTGGTTGTTTCGCACCTGCCGCTGGTGGGGTACCTCGTCTCAGAGCTGTGCCCGGGAGAAACTCCCCCGATGTTCACCACTTCGGCTATTGCCTGTGTCACCCTTGATGCAGATGGCAAGGGCGAGTTCAACTGGCAGATGAGCCCCTGCAACCTGAAGATGGCGAAGGCTATCTGACTCCCCCCGGAGCGTCCGTATTACGGAAGCTCCGGCGGCTGCCACTCTTCAACTTCAATCAGCACCAGCAGTGCGGCGTCTCCGCCGTACTCTTTTGGCGCCTGATGAAAAGCCATGATGTGCGGATGTTGCGCAAGCCAGAGCGGCGTTTGCTGCTTGAGGATGTGTTTCCCGTGCCCGTGCATCACGCAGGCGCAAAAGACATGTTCGCGACGGCAGGCGGCGATCAGCGCCCCCAGCTCCTGCTTCGCCTGCTGCTGGGTCAACCCGTGCAGATCGAGAAACAGCTCCGGCGAATAATCCCCGCGGCGCAGTTTTTTCAGTTCAAAGTGGCTCACGTCCGGGCGAACATATTTGACTGCTCCTTCGGTATTCAGCAGCGGCTGAAACTCATCGGAAAAATAGTGGCTGTTATCGGCCTGCTCCTGAAGTAAGCGCTTTGGCGGTACTTCGGTGATTTTCTTGCGCAGCGGGCGGTGCACGATGGTGTCCTGCTTAATCTGACGCGTGCCGGTCATTAACTGGCGGAACAACGCCTGATCCTCGTCGCTTAGCGATGTTTTCTTTTTCATTGCCCACTCTCATCATTTCTTTTCGCTAGTTTACCCGACTCGGCCTCTGTTCAGGCAAGCAAAACGTATTTTTCCCCGTCCGCCTGACGTAAGAATGCTGATTTATCGCCGTCTTCGTGGCAAACTAGCCGCCGAATTTACAGTAGAGCGTGTCCTGGAGGATGGCGTGGATAAAATTTTTGTTGATGAAGCGGTCAATGAGCTGCATACCATTCAGGACATGCTGCGTTGGGCGGTCAGTCGTTTCAGCGCGGCGAATATCTGGTACGGACATGGCACGGACAACCCGTGGGATGAGGCGCTACAGCTGGTATTGCCCTCGCTCTACCTGCCGCTGGATATTCCGGAGGATATGCACTCTGCGCGTCTGACTTCCAGCGAAAAACACCGCATTGTTGAGCGCGTGATTCGCCGGATCAACGAACGTATTCCGGTTGCCTATTTGACCAATAAAGCCTGGTTCTGCGGCCATGAATTTTTCGTGGACGAACGTGTGCTGGTGCCGCGTTCCCCGATCGGCGAGCTTATCAATAATCACTTCGCCGGCCTGATTGACCATCAACCGCAGCACATTCTGGATATGTGCACCGGCAGCGGCTGCATTGCGATCGCCTGCGCTTACTCTTTCCCGGAAGCGGAAGTGGACGCGGTGGATATCTCCGTTGATGCGCTGGCCGTTGCCGAGCAGAACGTTGAAGCGCACGGCCTGATCCATCAGGTGACGCCGATTCGTTCCGACCTGTTCCGCGACCTGCCGAAAGTGCAGTACGACCTGATCGTCACCAACCCGCCGTACGTTGATGAAGAAGATATGTCCGATCTGCCGGGCGAATATCGTCATGAGCCGGTACTGGGTCTGGCTTCCGGCAGCGATGGTCTGAAGCTGACGCGTCGCATCCTCGGTAATGCGCCGGATTATCTCAGCGACGACGGTATTCTGATTTGTGAAGTCGGTAACAGCATGGTACATCTGATTGAGCAGTATCCGGACGTGCCGTTTACCTGGCTTGAGTTTGAAAATGGCGGGGATGGCGTCTTCATGCTGACCAAACCGCAGCTGATCGCCGCCCGCGCGCATTTCGGCATTTATAAAGACTAAAAAACAACACGCAAACATGACGGAGCCGTGATGGCAGGAAACACAATTGGACAACTCTTTCGCGTCACAACCTTCGGCGAATCGCACGGTCTGGCGCTGGGCTGCATTGTTGACGGAGTGCCGCCGGGCATTCCGCTGACTGAAGCCGATCTGCAGCACGATCTGGATCGTCGTCGTCCGGGGACCTCACGCTACACCACGCAGCGTCGTGAACCGGATCAGGTGAAGATCCTCTCCGGCGTATTCGAAGGCGTGACGACCGGGACCAGCATTGGTCTGCTGATTGAGAATACCGATCAGCGTTCTCAGGACTATGGCGCGATTAAAGACGTTTTCCGTCCAGGGCATGCTGACTATACCTACGAGCAGAAATACGGCCTGCGCGATTATCGCGGCGGCGGACGTTCCTCAGCGCGTGAAACCGCGATGCGGGTGGCGGCCGGGGCGATTGCCAAGAAATACCTCGCGGAAAAATTCGGCATTGTGATTCGCGGCTGTTTGACCCAGATGGGCGATATTCCTCTGGCAATCAAAGACTGGGAACAGGTTGAACAAAACCCGTTCTTCTGCCCGGACCCGGATAAAATTGAAGCGCTTGATGAACTGATGCGCGGTCTGAAGAAAGAGGGCGACTCCATCGGAGCAAAAGTGACCGTGGTCGCTGATGGCGTGCCACCGGGACTCGGTGAGCCGGTATTCGACCGTCTGGATGCCGACATTGCCCATGCGCTGATGAGCATCAATGCGGTGAAGGGCGTGGAAATTGGCGATGGTTTTGAGGTGGTGAAACTGCGCGGTAGCCAAAATCGCGATGAAATCACTAAAAATGGTTTCCAGAGCAACCATGCGGGCGGCATTCTTGGCGGTATCAGCAGCGGTCAGCAGATCGTCGCGAATATCGCGCTGAAGCCGACCTCCAGCATCACCGTACCGGGTCATACGATTAACCGTCACGGTGAAGAAGTCGAGATGATCACCAAAGGGCGCCACGATCCTTGCGTGGGCATCCGTGCGGTGCCGATCGCGGAAGCAATGCTGGCGATCGTGCTAATGGATCACTTTATGCGTCAACGCGCGCAAAATGGCGACGTGACGACATCAATTCCACGCTGGTAATCGATGAAAAAAACCGTTATCGCTCTGCTGGCGCTGGTCGCCAGCTCTGCCTGCCTTGCGGCGACGCCGTGGCAAAAAATCACCCAGCCGATTAGCGGCAGCGCGCAGTCAATTGGCGCATTTGCCAACGGCTGTATCGTCGGCGCGCAGGCGCTGCCGCTGAGCGCGACCAGCTATCAGGTCATGCGCACCGACCAGCGCCGCTACTTCGGCCATCCGGACCTGATCCAGTTTATTCAGCGTCTGGGCAATCAGGTGCAGAGTCAGGGAATGGGGACGCTGCTGATTGGCGATATGGGGATGCCAGCGGGCGGACGCTTTAACGGCGGTCATGCCAGTCACCAGAGCGGGCTGGATGTTGATATTTTCCTTCAGCTCCCGCAGACGCGCTGGAGTTCAGCGCAGCTCCTGAAACCACAGGCGCTGGATCTGGTGGCTCGCGACGGCAAGCGCGTGGTGCCGTCGCTGTGGAGCCCGCAAATCAGCCATCTGATTAAGCTGGCGGCAGAAGATAACGACGTCACGCGCATCTTTGTTAATCCGGCAATCAAGCAGCAGCTCTGTCTGGATGCTGGCAACGATCGCGGGTGGCTGCGCAAAGTCCGGCCATGGTTCCAGCATCGTGCACATATGCACGTTCGTCTGCGCTGCCCGGCGGGCAGCCTGGAGTGCGAAGAACAGGCGCCACCGCCACCGGGCGATGGCTGCGGTGCCGAGCTACAAAGCTGGTTTGAACCCCCAAAACCCGGAACAACCTCTCCTGTGAAGAAGACGCCGCCTCCGCTGCCGCCTTCCTGCCAGGCGCTACTGGATGAGCATGTGCTGTAATGGAAAGCTTTATTGAGCTGTTTATGGTGTCGCCGACGGTACTGGTGGCGCTTTTTTTCGTGGCTGTTCTGGCGGGATTTATTGATTCCCTGGCGGGCGGCGGCGGGCTGTTGACGGTTCCGGCGCTGATGGCGGCAGGGCTGCCTCCGGCGCAGGCGCTGGCGACCAACAAGCTGCAGGCCTGCGGGGGATCGCTTTCCGCGTCGCTCTATTTTATCCGCCGCAAGGTGGTGAACCTGGCGGATCAGAAGCTCAATATCCTGATGACGTTTATCGGCTCAACCACCGGTGCGCTGCTGGTGCAGCACGTCCAGTCCGATATTCTGCGCCAGATCCTGCCGGTGCTGGTGATCGGCATTGGCCTGTACTTCCTGCTGATGCCAAAATTAGGCGAAGCAGACCGTCAGCGTCGGCTGTACGGCCTGCCGTTTGCCCTGATCGCCGGCGGCTGCGTAGGTTTTTATGATGGTTTCTTCGGTCCAGGCGCGGGCTCTTTCTATGCGTTGGCTTTCGTCACTCTTGCCGGGTTTAACCTCGCCAAATCCACCGCTCACGCCAAAGTGCTGAACGCGACCTCTAACGTCGGTGGGCTATTGCTGTTTATCATTGGCGGCAAAGTGATTTGGGCGACCGGTTTCGTGATGATGGCGGGGCAGTTTATTGGCGCCCGCGCCGGCTCACGTCTGGTTCTGAGTAAAGGACAATCGTTGATTCGTCCGATGATTGTGGTTGTCTCCGCCGTGATGAGCGCGAAACTTCTTTATGACAGCCACGGTGCTGAAATTCTTCAGTGGTTGGGAATTCATTAATGCAACAGCAACACCATTATCAGCAGCTGATCGCTATTTTTGACGGCTGCTTTGCCGATGATTTTAATACCCGTCTGATTAAAGGCGATGACGAACCGATCTATCTTCCGGCAGATAGCGACGTGCCGTATAACCGCATTGTGTTTGCCCATGGCTTTTACGCCAGCGGCCTGCATGAGATTTCCCACTGGTGCATCGCGGGCAAAGCGCGTCGCGAGCAGGTTGATTTCGGCTACTGGTACTGCCCGGATGGCCGTGATGCCATGACCCAGTGTCAGTTTGAAGATGTTGAGGTGAAACCGCAGGCGCTGGACTGGCTGTTTTGCGTGGCGGCAGGTTTTCCGTTCAACGTGAGCTGTGACAATCTGGAGGGCGACTTCGAGCCTGACCGCATTGCCTTTCAGCGGCGGGTTCATGCACAGGTTATGACCTTGCTGGAGCAAGGGATCCCTGAACGTCCGGCGCGGTTTATCCGCGCGTTACAAGAATATTATCAGACGCCGCCACTGACGGCAGAACAATTCCCGTGGCCGGAAGACCTGCAATAAAGCCACGTTTGACACTAGAAGAGGAAAGACAATGCTCGCGGAGTTTGAATCACGCATTCTGGCGTTGATTGATGAAATGGTAGACCACGCCAGTGATGATGAACTGTTTGCCAGCGGCTATCTGCGCGGCCACCTGACGCTGGCGGTAGCCGAGCTGGAAGGAGGGGACGATCACTCTGCGAAAGCCATCAACGATCGGGTGATTCGCAGCCTGGAGAAAGCGATCGGCGCAGGCGAACTGTCGCCGCCGGACCAGATTCTGGTGCAGGGAATGTGGAATAATTTGTATCAGCGGGCAAAGCAATAATCCCCTGACTGCCTGGCCTGAAAAACAGGCCAGGCCGCGTGACGCCGGGTATCGCCCTGATGTCGCGCGGCTTTTTGTCCCAACCGACGGCGATCGCCGCCGTTCGGCTTATTTCACCGCTTTTCCCTTCAGCAGCTTCCTCACCCATAATCGATTCGGATTCAGCGCCGCCAGCGTCTCTCGGTCCAGCGGCAGCGGTTCGTGGCTCATCTGCGCCGCCAGTATTTCCGCCGTCAGCGGGGCGGAGCATAGCCCGCGCGAACCCAGCGCCCCCAGCACGAACAGATTGCGGTAAACCGGTGCCGTCGGCGCCTGCGTCTGGTGTTCGGCCAGCGTCGCGTACTGCGATAACGTGGCGTCATAATCCGGTACATTGCCCACCATCGGTAGGTGATCGCGGGTGGCGCAGCGCACGCCGCAGCGGGCGTCATTTCCGCGGGTATCTACCTCCTGCACCCATGCTGCCTGCGGGAAGCAGTCGATCAGCCGTTGGCGGTTTTGCTGTTGATCATCGGCGCTAAAGGTCGCCTCCGTCTGTCCGCGGTGGTAGCTGGCCCCGATGCAGTGCTGCTGATAACGTGGGTTTTGTGGCGTCAGGTAGCCGTCGTAGCACAATACCTGGCGCAAAGCGGACAGCGCAGGCGTGGTCGGAATATGGCTCACCTGTCCTGCCACCGGATACGCCGGCAGCCGCGCAGTCTGAGGGAAGTCGGTCAGATGATGGCCGTTTGCCAGCACCACCACCTCATGACGCAGCTGCTCATTGAGCTGCCAGCCGTCATGGTCAGCAGCCAGCGTTGTGACCTTAACCTGATATCGGGTGCGCAGGCCCCGGGTTGCCGCCAGCGCAAAAAGTTCTGCCGTCAGCTGCTGCGGATAGAGCCAGCCCCCGGAGGGATAGGTGATTCCACCGCAGCCGGTTTCGACGCCGGCGATCTGCGCGACGGTTTGCGCGCTGACGGCCGCAGCAATCTCTTCCGGCAGGTCGAGTGCCAGCATCTGCGCGATTTTCTGTGCGCTCTTTTCGTCCCAGGCAAGCTGGGTGACGCCGCACCACTGATGGTCGAACATGATCGGAAGGGCGTCATACAGGCGGCGGGCGAAGGTAAATGCCGCCGGGAAGAAGCGGGCCAGCGCCGGATCGTGCTGGCTAAGCAGAGGATAGAGCGCTCCCTGGCGGTTACCGGATGCGCCTTCAGCCGGGGCGTTATCCGCGCAGTACAAGGTGACTTGCCAGCCGCGGCGGAGCAGCGCGAGCGCAAGCAGGGCGCTGGCGATACCGCCGCCGACAATCGCCGCATCGCGTTGCTGGCTACCGGTTCGTGCAAACCAGGGCGTGCGGGCGGGGATATTCAGCGTCCGGGTCATTTCACCGATCAGCATTTCGCGTTTGCGGCCGAACCCTTTATGTTTCTGCATGGTAAAGCCTGCTTCCTGCAGGCCGCGACGGACAAAACCGGCGGAGGTAAAGGTGGCCAGCGTGCCGCCCGGTCTGGCCAGGCGGGCCATTGCCCCGAACAGCTCCGGTGTCCACATATCCGGATTTTTCGCCGGTGCGAAACCATCAAGAAACCAGGCGTCGACCTGCTGATTCAGCGAATCATCGAGCTCGTGGGTCAGCGTGTTGATATCCCCGAACCACAAATCCAGCGTGATGCGTCCGTCATCCAGCAGCAGACGATGGCAGCCAGCGATCGCCAGCGGCCACTGCGCCTGTAATTGTTCTGCCCACTGCGCCAGTTCCGGCCAGTGCTGATGAGCCCGTCGTAGATCGGCGGAGGTCAGCGGAAATTTTTCGAAACTGATGAAATGTAACCTTTGCAGGGTAGCTTCAGGATTATCGCGGCGAAAAACATCAAACGCCTGCCAAAGTGTCAGGAAGTTGAGACCGGTGCCGAACCCGCTCTCGGCGACCACAAACAGCGGGTGTGGATGGGCCGGGAAGCGTGCATCGAGGCGGTTGCCGCCGAGGAAAACGTAGCGCGTCTCTTCCAGACCATTGTCATTGGAAAAGTACACGTCATCGAAATCTCGGGAAACAGGTGTACCCTCAGCGTTGAATTCCAGGTTGGCAGGTTGTATGGCGTTTTGTTTCACGTAAGTTACTCGAATCTCAAGGCGTAGAACGATCTTAACGATGTGTGCCGGGGGGCGCAAATTTATACACAAAATGGCTGATCGGACTTGTTCGGCGTACAAGTGTACGCTATTGTGCGACTCGAAACTTAAAATAGTGTGACTTACAGAGGTATTGAATGAAACGTGCAGTGATTACTGGCCTGGGCATCGTTTCCAGCATCGGTAACAACCAGCAGGAAGTCCTGGAATCTCTGCGTGAAGGGCGCTCGGGGATCACTTTCTCTCAAGAATTCAAAGATTCTGGTATGCGCAGCCACGTGTGGGGTAACGTTAAACTGGACACCACAGGTCTTATCGACCGCAAAGTGGTCCGTTTCATGAACGATGCCTCTATCTATGCTTATCTCTCTATGCAGCAGGCTGTAGCCGATGCTGGACTGAAAGAAGAAGTTTATCAGAACAACCCTCGCGTGGGCCTGATTGCCGGTTCCGGCGGTTCTTCAAAATCTCAGGTGTTTGGCGCAGATGCGATGCGTAGCCCACGCGGCCTGAAAGCAGTTGGTCCTTACGTTGTGACCAAAGCGATGGCTTCTGCGGTATCCGCTTGCCTCGCCACTCCGTTCAAAATCCACGGTGTGAACTATTCTATCAGCTCCGCTTGCGCGACTTCAGCTCACTGTATCGGCAGCGCGGTTGAACAAATTCAGCTTGGCAAACAGGACATCGTTTTTGCTGGCGGCGGCGAAGAGCTGTGCTGGGAAATGGCCTGTGAATTCGACGCCATGGGCGCACTGTCCACCAAATACAACGAAACGCCGGATAAAGCATCCCGCACTTATGATGCGCACCGCGACGGTTTTGTTATCGCCGGCGGCGGCGGTATGGTTGTGGTTGAGGAACTGGAGCATGCTCTGGCGCGCGGCGCGCACATCTATGCCGAAGTGGTCGGCTACGGCGCAACGTCTGACGGTGCGGACATGGTTGCTCCGTCTGGTGAAGGCGCAGTACGTTGTATGAAACAGGCAATGGCCGGTGTAGACACGCCGATTGACTACCTGAACTCCCACGGAACCTCGACTCCGGTCGGTGACGTGAAAGAACTGGGTGCCATTCGCGAAGTCTTCGGCGACCACAGCCCGGCTATCTCTGCGACCAAAGCGATGACCGGCCACTCTTTGGGCGCCGCGGGCGTGCAGGAAGCGATCTACTCTCTGCTGATGCTGGAACATGGCTTTATTGCGCCAAGCATTAACATCGAAGAGATGGATGAGCAGGCGGCGGGTCTGAACATCGTCACCAAACCGACTGAACAAGCGCTGACGACCGTGATGTCCAACAGCTTCGGTTTCGGCGGCACCAACGCCACGCTGGTGATGCGTAAACACACGGCATAATCGGCTGGTTATCCAACCGGTATGTCAAAAGGTAGCCTGCGGGCTAATGCGGGTCACTGAAAGGTGACCCGCATTTTTTTTGCTTATTCCATGCTGACCATTCCGCCGCTGAAAAACCTTTTGCAAGGATATCGCAACGTGACGGCCACGGGACGAGAACGCCGGTGCGCATCCAGGACCGGTCTTCAGGGTAAAAACACCAGGAGCGTTTTTGAACAACGTTAGCGTGGCCCCGGAGGGGGAATCCCATGGATGGGACGAATAAGGCGGCCAGAGGGCAGGTCGAGACAGGGGGGGGAGTCCGGCCCGGTCCGCCAGATGAAGCCGGAGTGGAGCATACCGCGCAGCGGCCGTTTTCAGCGCAATGCCGGGGGGCATGGGGGCGAGCGAAACGCCCGCCATGCCGTTCACCCGCAGCGGGTGTGAGAACAGTGGCGGATGCATCGTGCACGGAACATACCGCAAAAGTGAACGGAATATCCCACGGAACACATACTTCAGAGTACGAAACCCCTCTCGCGCAAACCAGCGTAAAAACGGCATCCCTGGCTCAACCGCGGCCTAAAGGAGAGAGACTCCTGCAGAGTGTTGAAAATCTGACAGCGCCGCATCAAAAACGGTAATCTCTTTGAGATGACGGATACTTATACCTTCGCCGGATCGTTCAACCGATCCTGAAACCATCGGCATTAGCCTGCGGGATCCCTTTTTGTCGGCTTGACAGAGCCGGACCTCTACAGGCAAACTGCTGCGAAACATTATCCCCCCGGTAATGCGTAAGCGTTTAACGTCAACCAACGCGCCTTAACCCTGATAATCAGGTGGAGGGGGCGTGGCTACTACCTCGCCTTACTCTGCGAACTGGAGTAAAGCATGTCCGCAGCGACTGAAACAACAAATACCTCGTCAGCGAATATTCCATTATTTCGTATTACCTTTGCCGTTTTTCTGACCTATATGACCGTCGGCCTGCCGCTACCCGTGATCCCGCTCTTTGTCCACCATGAGCTGGGCTTCGGCAATACGCTAGTCGGCGTAGCGGTGGGCATTCAGTTTCTGGCGACGGTGCTGACCCGTGGCTACGCCGGTCGTCTGGCCGATCAACATGGCGCCAAGCGTTCGGTGCTGCAGGGTATGCTTGCCTGCGCATTAGCCGGGGCGGCGTGGCTGCTGGCCGCGTTACTGCCGGTTTCCGTGCTGGTCAAATTTGCGCTGCTGGTACTGGGGCGTTTGATCCTCGGATTTGGTGAAAGCCAGCTGTTGACCGGAAACCTGAGCTGGGGACTGGGGCTGGTTGGCCCCGCGCGTTCAGGCAAGGTCATGTCCTGGAACGGGATGGCGATGTACGGCTCATTGGCCGTGGGCGCGCCGCTGGGACTGATGATCTACTCGCATTTTGGCGTTGTGGTTCTCGCCTGCGTTACGATGGGACTACCGCTGCTGGCGCTGGCAATCAATGGTACGGTCAGTAAAGTTCCGGCGCACGGCGGCGAACGGCCATCGCTATGGAGCGTCGTCGGTATGATCTGGCGTCCGGGCATCGGTCTGGGGCTGCAAGGGGTGGGGTTTGCCGTGATTGGTACCTTTGTCTCACTCTATTTCGCCAGCCGCGGCTGGGCGATGGCGGGCTTCACGCTGACCGCGTTTGGCGGCGCCTTTGTGCTGATGCGTATCCTGTTTGGCTGGATGCCGGATCGCTTTGGCGGCATAAAAGTGGCGATGGTGTCGCTGCTGATCGAGGCCATTGGCCTGACGCTGCTGTGGCTGGCGCCAGATGCCTGGGTTGCCCTGGCCGGTGCGGCGTTGACCGGTTGCGGCTGCTCGCTCATCTTCCCGTCCCTTGGCGTTGAAGTTGTCAAACGCGTACCGGCTCAGGTTCGCGGTACCGCGCTCGGCGGCTATGCGGCCTTTCAGGATATTTCATACGGTGTCACCGGCCCGCTTGCCGGGCTGCTCGCCACGTCGCTGGGCTACTCTTCTGTTTTTCTGGCGGGGGCAATATGCGCGGTTCTGGGCATTTTCATGACGCTGTTCTCCCTACGTCAATAATGTGATTCCCGGTCTTCAGCGAGGGAGACCGGGGGCTTTCCGTGGAAGGTAATACTTCACCTGAAACTCAAACATGTTGGTATAGAGAATGGAATAGTCGATCGGCTGATGCTGCTCATCAATCGCCTGGGTTTGCATTTTGATGATCGGATCTTTGGTACTGATATGCAGCAGCGTGGCCAGTTCCGGGGAGGGGAGTATCGGCACAATGGATTCGTAGCAACCGTCAATTCGTATCCCGCATTCGTTTTCTATATACGAGAACTTCGACTTTTTCATATGGGCGATGGTCAGGTCAGGAAAGCGCGTTGCCGAGAGCCAGGTTTCTTCTAATTGCATCGCAATGTTATCGATAAAACGCAATCTTTTAGCATAATATACAAGTTCACCGTGCTGTAACTGCAAACCTTTCGCGATTTCTTGCGGGGCGGTTTGCAATTCAAATTTGAGAATTTGACTAGAGGGCGTTTTGCCTTCGTTGCGGGCAATTTCGGTAAAACTGTCTAAATGCGTCACCGATGCCTGGAAATGTTTATTTCTAATCCAGGTCCCCGAACCGTGTCGCCGCTCGATTAAACCCTCCTCCTCCAGAGCCTTTAGCGCCTTACGTAGTGTATTTCGCGAAACATCATAAAGTTCTGCTAATTCTTTTTCTGATGGCAGAAGATCGCCAATGCTATAGAGCGGACTATTAATTTTGTTTTTCAGTAAATTAACTACATTTTTATAAACCACTTTTGAACCTCAATAATCCCTTTTAAAACATTGGGTTGTTGTTATGCATCGTTAAATTTACGCCAACACGTTCATTTTTTTCCTGGTTTCTGAACAACTTTTCTCTTGCTAACTGTGATCGCAACTGCGGATAAGAAAATTAACAATTATTACAGTGCTCGTCAATTGAGACTGATGAACAGGAAAGGGAAGGAAAATGAAAAATATATTGTTAGTTTGTGCTGCCGGGATGTCCACCAGTATGTTAGTGAAACGCATGCAGGAGCATGCTGCGGCGTCAGGGATTGCGGTAAATATCAATGCGCTGGCCATTTCTGAAGCCAAAGAAAAAATCAAAAAAAACGCAGTGGATGTGGTTTTATTAGGGCCGCAGGTTCGTTTCCAGAAAAGTGAAATAGAAGAGGTGGCTCACGGTAAAATGCCGGTTGCGGTTATTGATATGAAATATTACGGGCAAATGGATGGCCCGGCGGTGTTAGACAGTGCGCTTACCTTACTGGCCAATAAATAATTCTTTGTCTATTACCCCGGTTAACGCCTGAATTTCAGCGTCGTGCCGCCGGATACCTCTGCTCCAGTGCTGGGGCGCTATCGCAGATTATCGATAAAAATAAGGGTTCATCATGAGTTTTATGAATGCCTTTGAACGCGGCATGGAGAAAATCCTTGTCCCCGTGGCTATAAAACTAAATTCTCAGATTCACGTATCGGCGATTCGGGATGCATTTATTTTATCCTTCCCAATCGTGATGGCCAGTTCGCTGATTATCTTAATTAACTTTGCAATATTGTCTCCTGATGGTTTTATTGCCAGCATTTTACATTTGGGAACAATATTCCCGAATCTTGCTGATGCACAGCAAATTTTTACCCCGGTGATGAATGGCTCAGTCAATATTATGGCAATATTGATTACCTTTCTCGTCGCGCGCAATATCGCGATTAGCTTCCAGCAGGACGATCTGCTGTGCGGACTAACGGCGATTGGCGCCTTTTTTGTGGTCTATACACCTTATACCATCATCGATGGTCAGGCTTATCTGACGACAAAATATCTCGGGCCGCAGGGGCTGTTTGTAGCCATTATCGTTGCGCTGATCTCCAGCGAGGTCTTTTGCCGGCTGGCGCGTAACCCGAAAGTGGCCATTACGATGCCGGCAGCGGTACCGCCGGCGGTGGCGCGCTCGTTCAAGGTGCTGCTGCCGATCTTCTTTGTGATGATTTTCTTTTCCATCATGAACTACCTGCTGACCCGCATCTCGCCGAATGGCCTTAACGATCTGATCTATACGCTGATTCAGGCGCCGCTGAAGGATATGGGGACCAACATTATCACCGTTCTGATTCTGGGGCTGGTGGCAAACTTCCTGTGGGTGCTGGGGATCCACGGGCCGAATACCGTTGCGGCGATTCGGGAAACTATTTTCTCGGAAGCGAATCTGGAAAACCTCTCCTATGCGGCCTCACACGGCACCACATGGGGGGCGCCTTATCCGATAACCTGGACCGGCATCAACGATGCGTTCGCCAACTGCGGCGGCTCGGGGATGACGCTGGGGCTGCTGCTGGCCATCTTCATCGCTTCGCGGCGTAAGGATTATCGCGATCTGGCGAAAATGGCCTTCGTACCGGGTTTGTTCAATATCAACGAACCGGTGATGTTTGGTTTACCGATCGTCCTGAATCCGATTCTGGTGATTCCGTTTATCCTGGTTCCTTTCATTAACTCGTTGATTGGTTACTTCTTTATTAGCATGGAGTTTATTCCGCCGATTGCCTATGCGGTTCCGTGGACCACGCCAGGTCCGCTGATTGCCTTCTTTGGGACCGGCGGTAACTGGTTAGCGCTCTTTGTCGGCATTCTGTGCCTCGCTGTTTCAACGCTGATCTATTTACCGTTTGTGATTGCGGCGAACAAGGTGAATACCGCAGCGGCCGCTGAGTAATAAAAACGTGGGGAAATAAATATGTTTGCTGATGAAAGCACGGTGATGGAACTGCTTATCCATGCCGGACAGGCCCGCTCGGATGCAATGGAGGCCATCGCCGCCTCGCGCCGCCGGGAATGGGAGACCGTTGAGACGCTAATGGCCAGCTCAGAAATGGCCTGCCGGGAGGCGCACAAGATACAAACGGCGCTGATTGGTCTGGATGAAGGCTGCGGGAAAATGACCGTCAATCTCATTCTGGTTCACGCGCAGGACCATTTAATGACCGCGATGCTGTGCCAGGACTTAGCCAAAGAAATTATTGCGCTGCGACAAGAAATCTCTGCCTGACTTTCCCTGCCTTCAGTCATCCGGCTGAAGGCGTATTATAAAAATATGCAAGGTACTCTATGTATTCAAGTCAATTGAAGGTTAGCTTATTGTCTCTATCGGTACTTCTGGCTATTTCGTCACCCGCTGTTTTAGCAGCGAAATTAACGATTGAACAACGTCTTGAATTGCTGGAATCAGAATTATCAGCCAATAAAAAAGAATTGCAAAAAACACAATCACAATTATCGACATATAAAGATAAAGTGGCCGTGTTGCAAAAAAGTATAAAAGAGAATGAACAAAGAAATGTCACCGCGGGTTACCCGACGGCGACCTCTCCGGTGGCAGAAAATATCGCCAATGAAAATAATGAAATCAGCCAACGGGCGGCGCCGGCAGAAGTCAAAGCGACACAGCAGGTGGCGGTCATTAATACCGACGGCAAGAAGGCGAAAGTTGAGAGCGTGACCATGAAGGATCTCAGCAAATTCGTCAAAGAGGATATTGGCTTCAGCTATCAGGGTTATCTACGTTCCGGCTGGGGCACCTCAAATCACGGGTCGTCGCAGACCTATGCGGCGGGTTCGCTGGGCCGTTTTGGTAATGAAATGAGCGGCTGGTTTGATTTGACCTTAAATCAGCGGGTTTATAACCAGGATGGGAAAACCGCCAACGCCGTCGTGACCTACGATGGTAATGTTGGTGAGCAGTATAACGATGCCTGGTTTGGCGACACCAATAACGAAAATATTCTTCAGTTCAGCGATATCTATCTCACCACCAAAGGATTCCTGCCGTTTGCGCCGGAGGCTGATTTTTGGGTAGGTAAACACAAGCTGCCGGAGTATGAAATCCAGATGCTTGACTGGAAATCGTTGACCACCGATGTTGCAGCCGGTGTCGGGATCCAGAACTGGGCGCTGGGCGTCGGGCAGCTTGACGCGTCTCTCAGCCGCAATGATGTGGATGTTTATTCGCGTGATTTCACGCAGACCACACAAATGAACACCAATTCGGTGGATCTGCGCTATCGCAACATTCCGCTGTGGAAAAACGGCTCGCTGTCGTTGATGGGCAAATATGCTTTTGCAAACAAGAATGATGAACAGGAGAAAAACGAGGAGAACAATAGCTACTTTACGCTCAAGGATAGCTGGATGGCCACCGGGATCATCCGTCAGGAGCTGGCGCGTAAGGGCTTTAATGAATTTACGCTCCAGGTGGCGAATAACTCTTATGCCAGCAGTTTCTCGAACTTCTCCGGCGCCAGTAACTCCATGGCTCACGGGCGCTACTACTATGGCGATCATACTAACGGCGTCGCTTTACGTTTGATTTCACAGGGCGAAATGTACCTGGCCGATCGCGTGATTATGGCCAATGCGCTGGTCTGGTCGCACGGGAACGATATCTACAGTTACGAAAGCGGCGCGCATAGCGATTTTGACAGCTTCCGCGCGGTGATTCGTCCGGCGTGGATTTGGGATACCTGGAATCAGACCGGGGTGGAGTTAGGCTGGTTTGCGCAGAAAAACAAAACGGAGCAAGGCAAGGATTTGAAAGAATCGGCGTATAAAACGACGCTCTATCATGCGCTGAAAGTCGGGCCGAGTCTGTTAGGTTCGCGACCGGAAATTCGTTTCTACGGGACCTATATCAATATTCTGGATAACGACCTGTCACAGTACCGGTTCAACGACGACAGCAAAGATGAATTGATGCTGGGCGTGCAGGCTGAGGTGTGGTGGTAATTGCCTCATCAAGACACCAACGCCCGCATCGTGCGGGCGTTTGAGTATAAAGATAACCGCCACCGATACCCTGTCTGCCGGCCAGCAACGCGGAATTACATCACCAGCCAGAGCAGAGCGATAAGCAGTATCAATACCAGAACAATCACTCCCGGCTTTTTGAGCCGCCCGACGAGCGAAGAGGGTTCCGGCGGCAGCGCGGGAATGGCCAGCGTTTCTTGCGCCCGGGCGACACGAAGCACAAAGACCTTATTCAGCAGCGTCAGAATCTGCGTTGCGCTCAACGCCGTTTGCGGCGTGACGTGCCAGTTGTGCTGGGCGAAATCGACGATCTTTTGCCACTCCTGCGCTTCCAGCGGCTGCTTCAGCGCCGCCTGCAGAGAGGTCAGGGTCGGGGCTGACTGCGCGCTGAGCGTCTGCCGCGCCTGTAGCCAGTAGGAGAGGGGAGTGAAGTGGGTAGCCGGAATCAGCTCACCGGTTTTTACACCGCACAGCTCCAGCATTGACTGCCAGATCAGTTTCCCGGGTTCGCCGGTTGCGGCGGCAAGACGGCTTACCTGCTGATTAAGCGTGTTGTGCTCCGCGGGCAACAGCGGGCGCAGAGTCGGCTGGCGCTGCTGCGGCTGAGGGATCGACAGCTGGCCGTTTTGCAGGAGCTGCAGCATATTTTGCAACTGCTCCTGCGTCAGCGCATGCAGCGTCGTTTGCCCATAATGCTGGCGAATATAATCGCTCACTGCCTGACGGTTGTTCCCCTGACTCAGCAACTCGCTCAACTGCGCCAGAATCTGGCGCTGATGGTGATTTTGCTGCGCCACGGTTACGCGTTGATTCAGGTTGTTTTCGGCAGCGCTAAAGTGGCACGCCAGCAGCGGCGCATCGCCTTTGAGCCCCAGATCGTGCTTGATTCCCGCCCACACTTCCGCGTTCTGCTGCGAAGTTAACGCGACCAGGCGCGTAATCAGTCGCTCGAGAACGGTACGTTGTTGCATGGTTAGCGCGGGCTCTCCGGCGACGGAAGCGCCGGTTCCCGGGGGACGATCGGACATACCTGAAACGGGTTGTGTCATATTAATCCTTTCCGTATTGCTGTACAGAGGCCCGGTGATGATGTTCCTGGCGGCGAGATTATGGCACACTTCCCCGGTTTACTCTCGTTCTCAGACAGGTACTGAACCGTGAAAATCCTCGTTGATGAAAATATGCCCTATGCCCGCGAGCTTTTTAGTCGCCTGGGCGAAGTCGAGGCGGTCCCCGGCCGTCCCGTCCCCGTCGACGCGCTGACCGGCGCCGATGCGTTGATGGTTCGCTCGGTCACGAAAGTCAATGAAGCGCTGCTCGCCGGCAAGGCAATTAAATTCGTGGGCACCGCGACAGCCGGTACCGATCATGTCGATCAGACGTGGCTGCAGCAGGCCGGAATTGGCTTTTCTGCCGCGCCCGGTTGCAATGCGATAGCGGTCGTAGAATATGTTTTCTCGGCGCTGCTGATGCTGGCTGAGCGCGACGGTTTCGCGCTGACCGATCGTACCGTCGGCATCGTCGGCGTTGGCAACGTCGGTAGGCGCCTGCAAAAGCGTCTGGAAGCGCTGGGGATCAAAACGCTGCTGTGCGATCCGCCGCGTGCCGACCGGGGCGATGAAGGCGACTTCCGTACCCTGGATGAGCTGGTAGAGGAAGCGGACGTTCTGACGTTCCACACGCCTTTATATAAAGAAGGTCGTTACAAAACCCTGCATCTGGCGGATGAGGCGCTGATTCGCCGTCTGAAACCGGGAAGCGTGCTGATCAATGCCTGCCGCGGACCGGTGGTGGATAACGGCGCGCTGCTGGCCTGTCTGCAAAGCGGGCAGGCGTTGAGCGTCGTGCTTGATGTCTGGGAACCTGAGCCGGATTTGAACCTTGCGCTGCTGGATCGCGTAGATATTGGCACCGCGCACATCGCGGGCTACACCCTCGAAGGCAAAGCGCGCGGGACGACGCAGGTGTTTGAAGCCTACAGCGCCTTTATCGGCCATCCGCAACAGGTGGCGCTGGACACGTTGCTGCCCGCCCCGGAGTTTGGCCGCATTACCCTGCACGGCGCGCTCGATCAGCCAACGCTGAAACGATTGGTGCATTTGGTGTATGATGTGCGCCGCGATGATGCGCCGCTGCGAAAAGTGGCCGGCGTGCCGGGTGAGTTTGACAAGCTGCGCAAAAATTATCAGGAACGCCGCGAATGGTCATCACTGTACGTGCAGTGCAGCGATGTGCAGGCGGCGACGCTGCTGCGTCAGCTCGGTTTTAATGCCGTACATCACCCCATTCGTTAATGTCTTCTTAATGACCCTGTTGGATACTCCGGCAGGGTCGCTTTTCTCTGGAGTAAACCACCATGTCTGAAGGCTGGAATATTGCCGTACTGGGCGCAACGGGCGCCGTCGGCGAAGCCCTGCTCGACACCCTTGCTGAACGTCAGTTCCCGGTGGGTGATATCTATGCGCTGGCGCGCAATGAGAGCGCGGGAGAGCATCTGCGTTTTAGCGGTAAGTCGGTGATCGTGCAGGATGCTGCCGTATTTGACTGGACCCAGGTACAGCTGGCCTTTTTTGCCGCTGGCGTTGAAGCGACGGCGGCCTATGTTGATGAGGCGACCAATGCCGGTTGTCTGGTTATCGATCTCAGCGGTCTGTTTGCGCTGGAGCCGGACGTACCGCTGGTTGTGCCGGAAGTGAACCCGTTTGTACTGGCCGATTATCGCAATCGCAACGTCATCGCCGTCGCCAACAGCCTGACCAGCCAGCTGCTGACGGCGCTGAAACCGCTGATCGATGAAGGCGGCCTGTCGCGTATCAGCGTGACCAGCCTGATCTCCGCTTCCGCATACGGTAAAAAAGCCGTTGATGCGCTGGCGGGGCAGAGCGCGAAGCTGCTCAACGGTATGCCAATCGATGATGAAGATTTCTTTGGCCGTCAGCTGGCGTTTAACATGCTGCCGCTGCTGCCGGATCGTGAAGGTAGCGTGCGCGAAGAGCGCCGTATTGTCGATGAAGTTCGTAAGATCCTCCAGGATGAAGGATTGATGGTTTCAGCCAGCGTCGTGCAGTCGCCGGTGTTCTACGGTCATGCGCAGATGGTGAACTTCGAAGCGATGCGTCCGCTGGCGGCAGAAGAGGCTCGCGATGCCTTCACTCGCGGCGAAGATATTGAGCTCTCCGCCGAGCGCGAATTCCCGACTCAGGTCGGCGATGCTTCAGGTACTGCGCAACTCTCCGTCGGCTGTGTACGCAATGATTACGGCATGCCGGAACAGATTCAGTTCTGGTCCGTTGCCGATAACGTCCGCTTCGGCGGCGCGCTGATGGCGGTGAAAATCGCGGAGAAACTGGTGCAGGAGTATTTGTACTGATGTCTGAGATGGAGCAGCAGCCGGTCTATAAAATCGCGCTGGGCATCGAGTACGACGGCAGCAAATATTACGGCTGGCAGCGGCAAAACGAAGTTCGCAGCGTGCAGGAGAAGCTGGAAAAGGCGCTCTCGCAGGTGGCAAATGAACCGATTAACGTATTCTGCGCCGGTCGCACCGACGCCGGTGTTCATGGCACCGGCCAGGTTGTGCATTTTGAGACCCACGCGCTGCGCAAAGACGCGGCCTGGACGCTGGGGGTCAATGCGAATTTGCCGGGCGATATCGCCGTCCGTTGGGTGAAACATGTCCCGGACGATTTTCACGCCCGCTTCAGCGCCACCGCGCGTCGCTACCGTTACGTCATCTATAATCACCGTCTGCGTCCGGCGGTGTTAAGCCAGGGCGTCACCCATTATCATCAGCCTCTGGATGCGGAGCGGATGCAGCGCGCCGCCCAGTGTTTGCTGGGTGAAAATGATTTCACCTCATTTCGCGCGGTGCAGTGTCAGTCGCGCACGCCGTGGCGAAATATTAACCATATTAGCGTCACGCGGTATGGCGCGTATGTGGTGGTGGATATCAAAGCGAATGCCTTTGTACATCATATGGTAAGGAACATTGTCGGCAGCCTGATGGAAGTAGGGGCCGGGAACCAGCCAGAGAGCTGGATAGCAGAACTTCTGGCGGCGAAAGACAGGAAGCTGGCCGCCGCGACGGCAAAAGCAGAAGGGTTGTATCTGGTGTCGGTAGATTATCCGGCCCGCTACGATCTGCCGGTGATGCCGATGGGCCCGCTGTTTCTGGCGGACTAACATTAACGCTTTATCCTTCAGGCTGCCCGCTTGTTGGCCGCATCTGAGCGTTCCGGTCGGGGAATTATTTCTACGACCGGAAACGAGCGGTTTGTTGTCGCACGGCATCCTGGCCGATTTTGTGTCGTGTCATTAAGGACTCATACAATATGGACCTGATTCGTTTTTTAATTGATTTCATCCTGCATATTGATGTTCATCTGGCTGAGCTGGTTGCCAGTTATGGCGTCTGGGTATACGCCATTCTGTTTTTGATTCTGTTCTGTGAAACGGGTCTGGTGGTGACGCCATTCCTGCCCGGCGATTCGCTGCTGTTCGTGGCCGGCGCGCTGTCGGCGCTGCCGACGAACGATCTGAACGTGCATCTGATGGTGGCATTGATGGTCATTGCGGCCATTGTCGGCGATGCGCTGAACTACACTATCGGACGGCTGTTTGGCGAAAAGCTCTTCAGTAATCCTGATTCGAAGATTTTCCGACGTAGCTACCTGGATAAAACCCATTCGTTCTATGAGCGTCACGGCGGCAAAACGATTATTCTTGCGCGTTTTGTGCCGATCGTCAGAACCTTCGCACCGTTTGTGGCGGGAATGGGCCATATGTCCTATCGTCATTTTGCCGCGTATAACGTGGTTGGCGCGCTGCTGTGGGTTCTGCTGTTTACCTATGCAGGCTACCTGTTTGGCGATTTGCCGATCGTTCAGGAAAACCTGAAGCTGCTGATTGTCGCCATTATTGTTCTGTCGGTGCTGCCTGGGGTCATTGAAATTATTCGCCACAAGCGCGCGGCGGCGAAGCAGACGAAATAACCCTCCTGCTTTTATCTGCGTCGGGCAGCAGCCTGCTGCCCGAAGAGGGAAGTGTGAGCGGTACGACCACTTTTTTATCCCATGTTACGGGATGTTATGATTTAATGTGCAACATTCATGGTCTGTAAGGGTCAAAAATGGCATTATGCGCCCCTTACGACAAAACTGGCATCGACCAGGTTCAGGCAGAAAGGTTATCAATGAGCTGGATTGAACGAATTAAAAGCAATATCACTCCCACCCGCAAGGCAAGCATTCCTGAGGGTGTATGGACTAAGTGCGACAGCTGCGGGCAGGTTCTGTACCGCGCAGAGCTGGAGCGCAACCTGGAGGTTTGCCCTAAGTGCGATCACCACATGCGTATGTCGGCGCGTAATCGCCTGCATAGCCTGTTGGACGAAGGTTCCCTGGTGGAGCTGGGAAGCGAGCTCGAGCCGAAAGATGTGCTGAAGTTCCGCGATTCGAAAAAATACAAAGACCGTCTGGCGTCCGCTCAAAAAGAGACCGGTGAAAAAGATGCGCTGGTGGTCATGAAGGGCACTCTGCACGAGATGCCGGTTGTCGCAGCAGCATTCGAATTCTCCTTTATGGGCGGCTCGATGGGCTCGGTGGTTGGCGCTCGCTTCGTGCGCGCGGTAGAACAGGCGCTGGAAGATAATTGCCCGCTGATTTGCTTCTCCGCTTCCGGCGGCGCGCGTATGCAGGAAGCGCTGATGTCGCTGATGCAGATGGCGAAAACCTCAGCCGCGCTGGCGAAAATGCAGGAGCGCGGTTTACCGTATATCTCCGTACTGACCGACCCGACCATGGGCGGCGTATCGGCGAGCTTCGCCATGCTGGGCGATCTCAATATCGCGGAACCGAAAGCGCTGATCGGCTTTGCGGGGCCTCGCGTTATCGAGCAGACCGTACGTGAGAAACTGCCGCCGGGCTTCCAGCGCAGTGAGTTCCTGATTGAAAAAGGGGCGATCGATATGATCGTTCGTCGCCCGGAAATGCGTCTGAAGCTGGCCAGCATTCTGGCGAAGCTGATGAATCTTCCGGCACCCAGCCAGGACGTCTCTCACGAAGGTGAGGTGGTGCCACCGGCACCGGATCAGGAACCAGAGGCCTGATAATTCGGAGGGCAGGCCTGACGGCGCTGCCCTTTTTTAATTCTATGCGCCATCATTCAAACTGCGGCGCGGCGGAAAGGCTAAAGCCCCGTCAGGGCCCGGTCCAATGGACAGCGCGGGTGACGAGCGCTGCCGGCAAGAGGCAGTTTGAAGGATGAAGCGTATTTACCGTTAACACTCGCGGACATCATGGAAAAAGAACCTATTCCTCAGGCCACGTCGCCCCTGGCTACGTGGCTTTCCTATCTGGAACATCTGCACAGTAAAACCATCGATCTGGGGCTGACCCGCGTGAGCGAAGTCGCCGAACGGATGGCGGTGTTAAAGCCTGCGCCGTTCGTCTTCACGGTGGCGGGAACCAACGGTAAAGGAACCACCTGCCGCACGCTGGAGTCTGTGCTGATCGCGGCGGGCTACAAGGTTGGGGTTTACAGTTCGCCGCATCTGGTGCGCTATACCGAGCGCGTACGCGTACAGGGCGCGGAGCTGCCGGAAGCGGCGCATACCGCCTCTTTTGCTGAAATTGAAGCGGCGCGCGGTGAGATTTCCCTGAGCTATTTCGAGTTTGGCACGCTCTCTGCCCTGTGGTTGTTTAAGCAGGCGCAGCTCGACGTGGTGATCCTTGAGGTTGGTCTCGGCGGGCGTCTTGATGCCACCAACATCGTCGATGCGGATGTGGCGGTGGTAACCAGCATCGCCCTGGATCATACTGACTGGCTGGGACCGGATCGGGAAAGCATTGGTCGTGAGAAGGCCGGTATTTTCCGTGCCGGCAAACCGGCCGTCGTTGGTGAACCGGAGATGCCCCATACCATCGCCGAGGTGGCCGCCGGGAAAGGGGCAACGCTTCTGCGTCGCGACGTCGACTGGCGCTATGTCGCCGGCGAGCAGACGTGGTCATTCAGTGACGGGGAGGGGACACTGGCGGATTTACCGTTGCCTCAGATTCCGCTGCCGAATGCCGCCACGGCGCTGGCGGCGCTGCGAGCCAGCCGACTTCAGGTGAGCGATCGGGCAATTCGCGACGGTATTAAACAGGCGATGCTGCCGGGGCGTTTTCAGATAATCAGCGAAACGCCGCGCGTGATTCTCGATGTGGCGCATAACCCCCATGCGGCAGCCTGGCTCGCCGGACGTCTCAAAAGCCTGTCGAAAACGGGGCGCGTGCTGGCGGTTGTTGGTATGCTGCATGATAAGGATATTGCCGGCACGCTGGCAAACCTGACGGCGGAAGTGGATAGCTGGTACTGTGCGCCTCTGGAAGGGCCGCGCGGTGCAACGGCGCAACAGCTGCAGGAGCATTTGCAGGCAGGAAAAGCTTACGCCAACGTGGCTCAGGCCTGGCATGCGGCGATGGCCGATGCCAGACCGGAAGATACGGTGCTGGTGTGTGGTTCATTCCATACGGTGGCGCATGTAATGGAAGAAATAGAGGCGGGGAGAATCGGTGGCGAGTAAGTTTCAGAACCGTTTAGTCGGGACGATTGTGCTGGTCGCGCTGGGGGTGATTATCCTCCCGGGGCTGCTTGATGGTCAGAAAAAGCATTATCAGGACGAGTTCGCGGCAATTCCACTGGTGCCAAAACCGGGCGATCGCGATGAGCCGGATATGCTGCCGGCGGCGACTCAGGCTCTTCCGGCTCAACCGCCGGAAGGGGCGGCGGAAGAGGTCAGAGCGGGAGACGCCGCGGCGCCGTCATTGGATCCGTCGCGTATCCCGGTTAACAGCAACAGTTTCGATGATGTGCAGGAGCCGGTGGTCGCACCGAAGCCGCAGCCCAAACCGCAGCCTCAACCGAAACCGCAGCCTCAGCCGTCGAAGCCGGTGGAGAAGCCGCAGCCGCAGCAACAAACCGTTGCCCAGACGCCGCCGGCGAAACCGGCCGAGATACCTGCTCCGACCGGCAAAGCCTATGTGGTGCAGCTCGGTGCGTTGAAGAATGCGGATAAGGTCAATGAAATCGTCGGTAAGCTGCGCTCCTCCGGGTTTAAGGTCTACACGTCGCCTTCGACGCCGGTTCAAGGTAAAATTACCCGTATTCTGGTCGGTCCCGATACCTCAAAAGATAAACTGAAAGGGCAGCTTGGCGACCTGAAACAGATCTCCGGCCTGAGCGGTGTGGTCATGGGATATAGCCCCAACTAATCTTGTCCCTCGCCGCGCTGGTGAGGGGCGAAGCTCCTGTCTGACGTGCTTTCAGGAGGCGCAAGACAGCATGGCGTTGAATGTTTTTTCAGCGCCATTTTTATTTCTGTAGGGCACGGAAATCCCTACGCAAACGTTTTCTTTTTCTGTTAGAATGCGCCCCGAACCGGATGACAGGGCGTAAATCGTGGGATGTTTATGGTCTGGATTGATTACGTCATTATAGCGGTGATTGGTTTTTCCTGTCTGGTAAGCCTGATCCGCGGCTTTGTTCGTGAAGCGTTATCGCTGGTAACCTGGGGATGTGCTTTCTTTGTCGCCAGTCATTACTACACTTACCTGGCTGTCTGGTTCACGGGCTTTGAAGACGAAATGGTCCGCAATGGGATTGCTATCGCGATACTGTTTATCGCAACGCTTATCGTTGGCGCCATCGTTAACTATGTGATTGGCGCACTGGTTGAGAAAACGGGCCTGTCGGGTACCGACAGGGTGTTAGGGATCTGTTTTGGCGCCCTGCGTGGCGTGCTGATTGTCTCTGCGATTCTGTTCTTTCTCGATAGTTTTACCGGTATGGCGAAAAGCGAAGACTGGCAAAAGTCAGAGCTTATCCCGCAGTTCAGTTTCGTTATCAGATGGTTTTTTGACTATCTGCAAAGCTCGTCAAGTTTCTTGCCCAAAGCATAAGCGTTGGGATGTGGCTGAACGAGGAAAAGACGTATGTGCGGTATTGTCGGTATCGCCGGTGTTATGCCGGTAAACCAGTCGATTTATGACGCGTTAACGGTGCTTCAGCATCGTGGCCAGGATGCCGCAGGCATCATCACTATTGATGCAAATAACTGTTTCCGTTTGCGTAAGGCGAACGGACTGGTGAGCGACGTTTTTGAAGCTCGCCACATGCAGCGTATGCAGGGCAATATGGGGATTGGCCATGTTCGCTATCCTACGGCGGGCAGTTCAAGTGCCTCCGAGGCGCAGCCTTTCTACGTCAACTCACCGTATGGTATTACGTTGGCGCATAACGGCAATCTGACCAACGCGCACGAGCTGCGTAAGAAGCTGTTTGAAGAAAAACGCCGTCATATCAACACCACTTCCGATTCTGAAATCCTGCTCAACATCTTCGCCAGCGAGCTGGATAACTTCCGTCATTATCCTCTGGAAGCAGATAACATTTTTGCCGCGATCGCTGCGACGAACCGTCAAATCCGCGGTGCCTACGCCTGCGTGGCGATGATCATTGGTCACGGTATGGTTGCCTTCCGCGATCCAAACGGCATCCGCCCTCTGGTGTTGGGGAAACGTGATGTTGGCGATGGTCGTACCGAGTATATGGTGGCCTCCGAGAGCGTGGCGCTGGATACCCTGGGCTTCGAATTCCTGCGCGATGTGGCGCCGGGTGAAGCGGTCTATATTACCGAGAAGGGCCAGCTGTTTACCCGTCAGTGCGCGGAGAATCCGGTCAGCAACCCGTGCCTCTTTGAGTACGTCTATTTTGCTCGCCCGGACTCGTTTATCGACAAGATTTCCGTCTACAGCGCGCGCGTCAATATGGGCACCAAACTGGGTGAGAAGATCGCTCGTGAATGGGAAGATCTGGACATTGACGTGGTCATTCCGATCCCGGAAACCTCCTGCGATATCGCGCTGGAAATTGCCCGTATCCTCGATAAGCCTTATCGCCAGGGCTTCGTGAAAAACCGTTACGTCGGCCGGACCTTCATCATGCCGGGCCAGCAGCTGCGCCGGAAGTCGGTGCGTCGTAAGCTTAATGCCAACCGCGCGGAGTTCCGGGATAAAAACGTGCTGCTGGTGGATGACTCCATCGTGCGTGGGACCACCTCGGAACAGATTATTGAGATGGCGCGCGAAGCCGGCGCGAAAAAGGTCTATCTGGCTTCCGCAGCGCCAGAGATTCGTTTCCCGAACGTTTACGGCATTGATATGCCGACGGCAACCGAGCTTATTGCCCACGGTCGCGAAGTGGACGAAATCCGCCAGATCATTGGCGCGGATGGCCTTATCTTCCAGGATCTGAACGATCTGATTGAGGCTGTACGTGTGGAAAATCCGGATATTCAGCAGTTTGAATGTTCGGTATTTAACGGCGTGTACGTCACTAAGGATGTGGACCAGCAGTACCTCGATTATCTTGACTCCTTACGTAATGACGATGCGAAAGCGGTGCAGCGTCTGAACGAAGTGGAAAACCTGGAGATGCACAACGAAGGCTAATTAACCCGAGCGTTGTGAAAAGCCCGCCGTCATCCGACCGCGGGCTTTTGTGTTTTTGCCGCGTGGCCGTAAGGCTTGCGTCCGGTGCTATAATCCGGCAAAGTCTGCCCCATTATGTGGAAGAGGCAATCATCGTGAAACGACTTATTATTGGTATCTCCGGCGCCAGCGGCGCCATTTACGGTGTGCGACTGCTTCAGATTTTACGCGATGTGCCTGATGTCGAAACGCATCTGATCATGAGCCAGGCAGCGCGGCAGACGCTGGCGCTGGAGACCGACTATTCTCTACGGGAAGTGCAGGCGCTGGCGGATGTGGTCCATGATGCGCGCGATATCGCCGCCAGTATCTCGTCGGGGTCGTTTAAGACCGCCGGCATGGCGATACTGCCTTGCTCGGTGAAAACGCTTTCCGGAATTGTTCACAGCTATACCGATGGTCTGCTGACCCGTGCGGCGGACGTGGTCCTCAAAGAGCGTCGTCCGCTGGTCCTGTGCGTGCGGGAAACGCCGTTCCATCTTGGTCATCTGCGCCTGCTGGTGCAGGCCGCAGAGATGGGCGCGGTGATTATGCCGCCGGTTCCGGCTTTCTACCATCGCCCGCAAACCCTCGACGATGTGATTAACCAGACGGTCAACCGGGTTATCGATCAGTTCGATATTACCCTTCCGCAGGATCTTTTTACCCGTTGGCAGGGACCTTCAGTCGCACTAAAGTAGTGCGTGCCGTGAACTTTTGCGCCTCCGCAGTGCAATTTTGTCGCCCCGATCAAATCCTCAACATTTAATTTGTTTTTTTGCGTTCGGCCACTGCGGTTTGTCCGTCAATGCTGTTATCTTCCCTCTTAAGACAATCCTGCAACTTTATATTAACAAATTTAACGCTGTTTCCAGCACGCACTGAGAAGATGGCATAAAACCTGCAGGATGAGTCGGCTACACATAACGAAGCAACGCACCATATAACAACATCACGACACTTAAGGGTATTGTATGAAGAAGACGATCCTGGCCCTCTCTTTAATCATGGGAATCAGCAGCGCTTCCAGCGTTTTTGCCGCGCTTCCGCAAAGCATTCGTATCGGTACCGATGCCACCTACGCGCCTTTCTCTTCGAAGGATGCGAAAGGGGATTTCGTTGGTTTTGATATCGATTTGGGCAACGAGCTGTGCTCGCGTATCAAAGTAAAATGTACCTGGGTGGGGAGCGACTTTGATTCATTGATTCCTTCGCTGAAGGCGAAGAAAATTGACGCCATTATCTCTTCCTTGTCGATTACTGAAAAACGTCAGCAGGAGATTGCCTTCTCTGACAAGCTGTATGCCGCTGACTCCCGTCTGATTGCGCCAAAAGGTTCATCAATCCAGCCGACGCTGGAATCCCTGAAGGGCAAACACGTCGGGGTACTGCAGGGTTCAACTCAGGAAGCGTACGGCAATGAACGCTGGCGTAGCCAGGGCGTGGATGTCGTTGCCTACCAGAACCAGGATCTGATCTACTCCGACCTTGCTGCCGGCCGTCTTGATGCTGCGCTGCAGGATGAAGTCGCCGCCAGCGAAGGCTTCCTCAAACAACCTGCCGGTAAAGATTTCGCCTTTGCCGGTCCCTCTGTCAAAGATAAAAAATTCTTCGGTGATGGTACCGGCATTGGCCTGCGTAAAACCGATGGCGAGCTGAAAGCCGCTTTCGACAGTGCGTTGGCTGAAATGCGTAAAGACGGGACCTACGACAAAATGGCGAAGAAATACTTCAACTTCAACGTCTACGGTGACTAAGCACGCCGCTGGCCCGGGAAACCGGGCCTGAGGGACTTCGCATGTCCACGATTGCACTAAATTGGTGCAAGTTTGCCTGCGGTGTTCCGATTTGGTGCATAAAAGGCGGTTTTGTCGGGCGCTTAATGCATAGTTAAGCGTTTATGGTGCGAAATAATTGGCTTCCGGGCGCAGAATGCTTTGCCTTACCGGGGCGAATAATGGCACGATAACTGCCGTAAGTACTTCTAATAAACTCGTTAGAATGACAGTCTGTTGAGGATAGTTATGAAAAAACTGGCGTTGTCTCTTTCTTTAGCGCTGGCCCTTTCCAGCGTTAGCACGGTATTCGCAGCCATTCCGCAAAAACTACGTATCGGTACCGATCCAACTTATGCCCCGTTCGAATCGAAAAATGCGCAGGGTCAGTTGATTGGTTTTGACATCGATTTGGCAAAAGAGCTGTGTAAGCGTATCAATACGCAATGTACCTTCGTTGAAAACCCGCTGGATGCGCTGATCCCCTCTTTAAAAGCGAAGAAAATCGATGCGATTATGTCTTCGTTGTCCATTACCGAAAAACGTCAGCAGGAAATTGCTTTCACCGACAAACTTTACGCTGCAGATTCCCGTCTGGTTGTGAAAAAAGGCAGTGATATCACGCCGGATCTCGCGAAACTGAAAGGCAAGCGTATCGGTGTGCTTCAGGGGACCACCCAGGAGACCTATGGTAATGAGCACTGGGCACCGAAAGGGATTGAAATTGTCTCTTATCAGGGCCAGGACAATATCTATTCCGACCTGACCGCCGGGCGCATCGACGCGGCGTTCCAGGATGAAGTCGCCGCGAGCGAAGGCTTCCTCAAACAGCCTGTTGGTAAAGATTACCAGTTTGGCGGTCCGTCGATTAAGGATGAAAAACTGTTTGGCGTCGGTACCGGCATGGGCCTGCGTAAAGAGGACAACGAGCTGCGCGAGGCGTTAAATAAGGCCTTCGCGGATATGCGCAAAGATGGCACCTACGACAAGCTGGCAAAAGAATATTTCGATTTTAACGTGTACGGTGACTAAGCATCATACGTACCCCATCGCGCGCATATTGGCGCGTGATGGTCGATGACAGACAGGGCAGACAGCATGCTGTACGGGTTTTCACAGGTTATTTTACAGGGCGCTCTTGTCACACTGGAGCTGGCTCTTAGTTCGGTTGTGCTGGCGGTCCTCATTGGTCTGGCGGGTGCCGGAGCTAAGCTATCGAGCAATCGACCGCTGGCGCTGGTATTTGAAGGCTACACCACGCTAATTCGTGGCGTGCCCGATCTGGTGCTGATGCTGCTGATTTTCTACGGTCTGCAGATTGCGCTGAATACGCTCACCGACGCACTGGGACTATCACAGTTTGATATTGACCCAATGGTCGCGGGGATTATTACGCTGGGCTTTATCTACGGTGCCTATTTTACTGAAACCTTCCGCGGCGCTTTCATGGCGGTTCCGAAAGGACACATCGAAGCGGCGACGGCCTTTGGCTTCAGCAACGGGCAGACCTTCCGGCGGATCCTCTTTCCGGCAATGATGCGCTATGCGTTACCGGGAATTGGCAACAACTGGCAGGTTATCCTCAAGGCAACGGCGCTGGTCTCTCTGCTGGGGCTGGAAGATGTGGTCAAAGCCACCCAGCTGGCGGGGAAAAGTACCTGGCAGCCGTTCTACTTTGCGATCGTCTGCGGTCTGGTTTATCTCGTGTTTACCACAGTTTCCAATGGTGTACTGCTGCTGCTTGAACGCCGTTACTCCGTGGGCGTGAAGAGGGCTGACCTGTGATTGAGATTATTCAGGAGTACTGGAAATCGCTGCTGTGGACCGACGGCTATCGCTTTACCGGGGTGGCTATCACGCTGTGGCTGCTGATCTCCTCGGTGGTGATGGGCGGCATACTGGCAGTATTTCTCGCTATCGGTCGTGTCTCTAGCAATAAATACATTCAGTTTCCGATCTGGCTGTTTACCTATGTGTTCCGCGGTACGCCGCTGTACGTACAGCTGCTGGTGTTTTACTCCGGGATGTATACGCTGGAAATCGTCAAAGGCACCGAGCTGCTGAACGCCTTTTTCCGCAGCGGCCTCAACTGTACGGTGCTGGCCTTAACGCTCAATACCTGCGCCTATACCACGGAGATTTTTGCCGGGGCGATCCGTTCCGTCCCTCCCGGGGAAATTGAAGCGGCGCGGGCCTATGGTTTCTCATCGGTCAAAATGTATCGCTGCATTATTTTGCCGTCTGCGCTGCGTATCGCGCTGCCAGCGTACAGCAACGAAGTGATTCTGATGCTGCACTCCACCGCGCTGGCTTTTACTGCCACCGTGCCGGATCTGCTGAAAATCGCCAGGGATATTAACTCGGCGACCTATCAGCCGTTCACCGCCTTCGGGATTGCCGCGGTGCTCTATTTAATTATTTCGTATGTGCTGATTAGCTTGTTCCGCAAGGCGGAAAAGCGCTGGTTGCAGCATATAAAACCTTCTTCGACGCATTGAGACCGCCATGTCCGACAATAAATTAAATGTTATCGATCTCCATAAACGTTACGGCGAGCATGAGGTGCTGAAAGGCGTCTCGTTACGGGCGCAAGCCGGAGACGTTATCAGCATTATCGGTTCATCGGGTTCCGGTAAAAGTACCTTTTTGCGCTGCATTAACTTCCTGGAAAAGCCCAGCGAAGGCACCATCGTGGTTAACGGGCAGAATATTGGTCTGGTTCGCGACAAAGACGGTCAGCTGAAGGTCGCGGATAAAAACCAGCTGCGTCTGCTGCGTACGCGCCTGACGATGGTGTTCCAGCATTTCAATCTGTGGAGCCATATGACGGTGCTGGAAAACGTCATGGAAGCGCCGATTCAGGTTCTCGGGCTGAGTAAGCAGGAAGCGCGCGAGCGGGCGGTGAAATATCTGGCGAAAGTGGGTATCGATGAGCGCCAGCAGATCAAATACCCGGTGCATCTCTCCGGCGGTCAGCAGCAGCGCGTCTCCATTGCGCGTGCGCTGGCGATGGAGCCCGATGTGCTGCTGTTTGACGAACCGACTTCCGCGCTTGATCCTGAACTGGTCGGGGAGGTGCTGCGTATCATGCAGAAGCTGGCGGAAGAGGGCAAAACCATGGTGGTAGTGACCCATGAAATGGGCTTTGCGCGCCATGTCTCTTCGCACGTCATTTTCCTGCATCAGGGCAAGATTGAAGAAGAAGGTCATCCGGATGAGCTGTTCGGCAATCCGAAAAGCCCACGCCTGCAGCAGTTCCTGAAAGGCTCCTTGAAGTAAGCCTTGCTGTCTCCCGGCGAAACCGCTCGCCGGGAGCAGATTACCGCTCCAGCCGATATACCCAGTCATCGTAATCGACGCCGTTCAGGTGGTAGGCTTTTTCCAGCACCTGAATCCGCACAAAACCGTGTTTTTCCAGCAGACGCGCCGACCCGATATTGTCACCCAGTACCCAGGCGTTGATGGCATTGACACCGAGCTGGCTAAAGCCGTAATCACATATCGCCCGCAGCGCTTCACTGGCATATCCCTGACCCTGCGCCTCCGGGATGAGGGCATATCCGACATCGGCTTCATGCGGATTTTTACTGCTGATGCGCAGGCCGATATCACCGATGGCCACACCTTTTTTATCGCGCAGCACAAACACGCCGGGATCCGCGCAGCGCGCGGCAAACAGGGTACGCAGCGCGGGCTCATCGAGCATTTCACCCATAAAGCGCATGACCTGACGATCGCGACGCAGACGGAGGAAAAAAGGCCAGTCGGATAAGCTAAACGGCGAGAGGCGCAGGCGCGGGGTAGTGAGTATTGTCATAAAGCAGTCCATAAAGGTGAATGACTCCGCCACCTTAACACCATAAAGCGCCGGAATGTTTACGCGTCTAACCGACCGTCGGCGAAGCCTGGCGCTGATTTTCGAGCCCGCGAAGGTAGCGCAGCACGGTTTTGCTCTCTGGCGTAGCCCTCAATTGTAACGCCAGGTTGAGGTTATCCAGTACTGCCGCGTGGGCGACCAGCGGTGAGTCTTCGGCAAGACGTCCCTCCATAACCAGCCATCTGACGACGGTTTTCCAGCGCCACAGCGGCGAATTGCCCTTAACGCGCTGTACCGGTCCCGGAAACTGGCCCGAACCTCTCGCGCCATCTTTCAGCAGGGCAATGGCCTGTCGCGTCAGGCCGGCGAGTTCGGCAATATCGCTTAATCCTACCAGCGCGGAATCGACGGATTCGACCCGCGCGTTCAGAGCCGGTGCGGATTCGATATCGGCAATGGCTGACAGAATGGCCCGCTCGAGAGAGTCGCTTTCGCGAGCGAACTCCAGATAGACCGCGGTTCCGTAAAAACAGACCAGCGCATCAGCGCAGCCTGCCGTATGCAGCGCATCCTCAAGCCCCTCGGTATGAACAGTGACGCCGGAGAGGGTGAGCGTAAAATTATACAGCGCCATGGCTAAATCCTTCTGGTGGTGAATTTTATTCGCTGTAGGCGGCTGGCAGCGGTCGACCATTCTGATGAGTTGCCGGGCGTGGTTAATGGGTACCGCAGGTGTACTCCAGATGCTCATCATATGCTCCGGATGATGGGCCGTACCGCATATTAATCGGCCAAAACAGTGGGCGCTTTTGCCGCCAGGGAGAAAAATCCAGACCTGCACCAGCGCGTAGTCAATGGCTGCTCTGATATGTTTATCCGGATGTTCCTTCATCGCTGGGTCCTGGTCATCCTGAATGAGGTGTTGACGATTGTCAACGGTTGGGGGTGTTGAGTTGTAGAGCGGGGGTTATGACAGAGTGAGAGGAGATTCACCGGAAGCGAATTCACAATTAAGGCGGGGCTAAACGGGCTCGTTTTACGCGCTGCGAGGTGGGTTCCACAAGATAATCGTCCAGGGAGACCGATGCGATCTCCCTGAGCGAAATGAACTAGCGCAGCATGTCGGCCAGCGCTTCTTCCAGATCGTACCAGCGGAAGCCAAAACCGGCATCCTCCAGGCGCCGGGGCAACGCCCGCTGCCCGCCGAGCACCAGTACCGACGACTCTCCCATCAGCAGGCGAATCGCCGTTGCCGGTACGCGGAAAATTGCCGGACGATTCAGCGCATGCCCGAGAGAATGGGCAAACTGTTCATTGCGGACCGGATAAGGGGAAACCATATTGAAAGGCCCGCTGAGATCGTTATCCAGCAGCCACAGAATGCCGTTGACCATATCATCGATATGAATCCAGGCCAGATACTGCCTGCCGTTACCAATAGGGCCGCCGAGTCCAAGCCTGAAGAGCGGCATCAGTTTGGCCAGGATCCCGCCCGTCGGCGCCAGCACCGCGCCGGTGCGCAGCAGGCAGACGCGGGTGCGATCGCTTTGCGCCTCGCAGGCCAGCTGCTCCCAGCGGGCGCAGAGTTTGTGGGTAAATTCATTGTGCGGCGGCTCATCTTCGGTCACCACAACTTCCCCGAGATCGCCGTAAAAGCCTACGGCAGAGCCGCTGATCAGCACGGCGGGTGGCGTATCGCTGGCGTTGAACAGATTCACCAGCTTTTGAGTGATATCCCAGCGGCTGTGACACAGACGCTGCTTTTGCTCCGCCGTCCAGCGTTTGTCGGCGATAGGTTCGCCTGCCAGATTGATGACGGCATCAATCTCATTGAGGTGATGATGGCCTTCGAAGCCGCGCCACAAGGTGACGCGGGCATCCAGCCGGGTTTGCGCTTTTTCCGGGCTGCGCGTTGATACCGTTACGTGATGCCCAAGCTCCAGCAGCCGGGGGATCAGATGCCGGCCAATCAGGCCGGTACCGCCAGTAAGCAGAATCCTCATAGCGCCTCCCTAAGAAGCTTAGCGCCGCCAGCTCATGGTCATTGAGACGGAGTCGGCGTAGCGCAGTGCATAAAGTTTATCGATCTCAACTTCAGCATAAGTGACCCAGTGATGTTCGCATGCGATATCGAGCACATCCTGAGTTAATTTTTCCAGCAGCGAGAAGCGGTTATTCTCAATGTGGCTGATGATACGCTTGGTAATCGTGCGGTAATTCAGCGCATCGTTGATATCTTCACTGTTGCGTGACCGCTCCGCCGGGTAGTGAATCGCAACATTGACCACCACATCCTGGCGGTTAGCGATTTCTTCTTCTTTGATTCCGATAAAAGTACGTAAGCGTAGGTTCTTTATACGAATAATGGCGTCTGGCTGAGACATTGCAGGCTTCCTCCGTGTTGTCATTTCCGCAATCATACATGAAAGCAAGCCATGCGAGCAGGGGGGTTATTGGTGTTGTATTTTTATCAGCGCCTGCCCGGTGGCCGGACGCTGACGAATGCGTTCAAACCAGTTATGAATCGCCGGAAAATGCGCGAGATCAATACGCTGGCGAGGGTGGGCGCGAATCCACGGCCAGCAGGCAATATCGGCAATACTGTAATGTTCGCCGCCGAGCCATGGGCTGACCTCCAGACGACGGTTCAGTACGTTGTACAACCGCTGGGTCTCGACCTGATAACGCTCGATGGCATAGGGCACCGCCTGCGGCGCGCTGTGATTGAAATGGTGATTCTGCCCCAGCATAGGGCCTAATCCGCTGACCTGCCAGAACAGCCACTGTAGCGTGGTATGGCGCTCGCGTAGCTCACCGCTAAGCAGTTTTCCTGATTTTTCCGCCAGATAGAGCAGGATTTCCCCGGACTCAAACAGGCCGAGCGGCGCTCCGCCGTCGACGGGGAGGTGGTCGACGATAGCGGGAATTTTATTATTCGGCGAGAGAGCGAGAAACTGCGGGCGAAACTGTTCCCCTTTATTGATATCGACCCGAATCAGGCGATAGGCCAGCTGCGCCTCTTCGAGGAAGAGAATGATTTTCTGGCCGTTAGGGGTGGGTGCGTAGTAAAGGTCGATCATGGTGACTCCCGCCGTCGTAGGTCGCACGTGTTCGAGTATAGGCGACCTGCCGCTATCCGGGAGGAGGGGCGCTAAATTTTGCCGGCAGGATCGGGACGGTCGCGTAACTCGTGCACCAGGCTGATAAAAGCCTTCAGCCCGGGCGGAACGTGGCGGCGGCCGGGATAATAGAGGCGTAGGCCGGCAAACGACGGACACCACTCATCCATCACGCTGACGAGCCTGCCGCAGGCCAGATCTTCTTTGATAAACCAGTCCGAGATAAAGGCCAGGCCGAGGCCGGCAAGTACCGCACGGTGGATGGCGCCCATTTCACTGAGGGTAATACGCGGCGGGACGTTAACCGTCAGCTTTTGTTGCTGGCGCTCCAGCTCCCAGTGATAGAGACCGCCGTGCGACATACGCATCCCGATGCTCTGATGATGCAGCAGATCTTCCGGGCTGTGCGGAATGCCGCAGCGGGCAAAATATTCCGCCGTACCGACGATACGCATCCGCACATCGGGCGTCAGCGTAACGGCAATCATATCCTGCGGCAGCGACTCTGCCAGGCGGATGCCGGCGTCGTAACCCTCGGCGACAATATCGACCAGCCGGGACTCGGTGGTGATGTCGAGACGCATGTCCGGGTAGCGCTTGAGGAAGGCATCGAACAGCCCGAACAGCAGGGCAACGCTCTCGCGTGGCGCATTGATGCGCAGTGTACCGGTCGGCATTTCCGGTTGAGTGGCAATCTCTTCCGATGCGCGCTGAATTTCTGCCAGCGCAGGCGCCACGCGCTCGACGTAGCGTCGCCCGGCCTCCGTCAGCGCAACGCTGCGGGTGGTACGGTTAAACAGACGTACGTTGAGCCGCGCCTCCAGTCCGGCTACGGCGTTGCTGATAGCGGTGGCCGACATGCCCAGCTCCCGGGCGGCCGCTCGGAAGCTCTGGCGGTGGGCTACGGCAAGGAGGACTTCCAGTTCAGTCAGACCGCTACGGTGCATAATTATCCCGATTTTCGTGACAGGCTGTGTTGATTATACCCTCTTATCGGGGCAATACGTCGACTCTATACTTCCCTTCATCAAATCAATGAGGAAGACGAATATGCTGCACATCGATAAAATTTATATCAACGGTGAATTTGTCACCCCGCACGGCAGCGAAACCTTTGCGCTGTTCAACCCGGCGACGGAAGAGGTGATTGGCCAGGCACGGCTGGCGGATGAAGAGGATGCCCGGCGCGCGATTGCCGCAGCAAAAGCAGCGTTTCCTTGCTGGTCACGGACGACGAAACAGCAGCGTCTGGATGTCCTTGAGCGGATGTACCAGGCCGTCCGGGCGAGAGAGGCGGATTTACGTGAGGCGATTGTGACCGAATATGGCGCCCCGGCTTCGCGCTCGCAATGGATGGCGGCATGGCCGGCGCAAACCATTAAACAGGCGATGGAGACGCTGGCGAGCTTCGAATTTGTTGAACCGGCGGGGCGTGCGCAGGTTGTGATGACGCCGGTCGGCGTGGCGGGGTTGATTACGCCGTGGAACAGCGATGCTGGTTTTATCTGTAGCAAGCTGGCGACGGCGATGGCGGCAGGCTGTACGGCGGTGATTAAACCCAGCGAGATGAGCGCCTGGCAGACGCAGATCGTCACCGAAGCGCTGCACGCGGCGCAGATCCCCGCCGGAGTCGTTAACATCGTGACCGGACGGGGCGAAGTGGTGGGGGATATTATTAACCATCATCCCGATATTGCTAAAATTTCTTTCACCGGTTCTACCGCCGTAGGGAAACATATTATCGCCAGCGGTGCGCAAACCTTGAAACGCGTCACGCTGGAACTTGGTGGTAAATCACCGACCCTCATTCTGGATGATGCCGATATGCAGCAGGCGGTTTCGCTGGCGCTGGCGGCCGGATTTATGAATAGCGGGCAGGCCTGCATCGCCGGGACGCGAATTCTGGTGCCCGCCGGGCGTCTGGCGGAGTTTGAACAGGCTATTGTGCAGGCGATGGCGGACTATATCTCCGGCGATCCGCGCGACGCGCAGACGACAATTGGCCCGATGGTCAGCCGGAAACAGTGGCAACGGGTGCAGGATTATATTCGCCTGGGGCAGCAGGAGGGGGCAAGATTGCTTATCGGCGGTGAAGGGCGACCGCAGGGAATGGAAAAAGGCTGGTGCGTGAAACCGACCGTATTCAGCGATGTCCACAACCAGATGCGCATTGCGCGAGAAGAGATCTTTGGCCCGGTGCTGGTACTGATTCCCTATCAGGATCAGGCGCAAGCCATCGCGATAGCCAACGATACGACCTATGGCCTGAGCGCCCTGGTATTAAGCGGCGATCGGCAGCGTGGTCAGGAGGTTGCGCTGGCGATAGAGTCCGGGCGCGTGCTGGTCAATACCCTTGAACATGAACCGCAGGCGCCGTTCGGTGGCTTCAAGCAATCCGGGCTGGGACGTGAAATGGGCAAATGGGGAATGCAGGCTTATCTGGAGCCGAAAACGATGATCATCGGCTAGCCGTCAGGGGATGCAAAATCCTCATGGTGCGGTAAGTGACATCCCTTAAAAGACAGGATATGTTGACTTATCGCCCCATAATTTATTGAGGATGCCATGAGCCAGCCCGTCATTACCCTGTGGTCCGATTCGCGTTTTTTCTCGCCGTACGTGATGTCCGTCTACGTTGCCCTGCAGGAAAAAAGCCTGCCATTTGCTCTCAAAACCATCGATCTCGATAGCGGCGAAAACCAGCAGCCTGGCTGGAAAGGTTATACCGTGACCCGCCGCGTGCCGTTGTTAGAAGTGGAGGAGTTCGCGCTTAGCGAATCGTCCGCGATTAGCGAGTATCTGGATGAACGTTTCGCACCGCCGGAGTGGGAGCGGCTCTATCCCCACGATCTGCAAAAGCGGGCCCGGGCGCGGCAGGTGCAAGCCTGGCTGCGCAGCGATCTGATGCCCATTCGCGAGGAGCGATCTACCGACGTGGTATTCGCGGGGCAAAAGAAACCGGAGCTTAGCGCCGCGGGCCGTAAAAGCGCGGACAAATTATTCGAAACCGCGTCTGAACTGCTGGCCCACGGCGGCAATAATCTGTTCGGGGAGTGGTCGATTGCCGATACCGATCTTGCCCTGATGATCAACCGGCTGGTGCTTAACGGTGATGCGGTCCCGGAGCCGCTGGCGGACTATGCGACATTCCAGTGGCAGCGGGCGTCGGTTCAGCGTTTTGTCGCACTGTCAGCTAAACGCGCGGGCTGATTCGAGGCAGCGGTTCCGCTATCATAGGCGCATCGAAATGCGTGGAGACGGAAGAAATGAAGCTGATGTTTGCATCGGATATTCATGGTTCCCTGCCCGCTACTGAACGCGTTCTGGAACGGTTCGCGCAAAGTGGGGCGCAGTGGCTGATTATTCTTGGCGATGTGCTGAACCATGGGCCGCGGAATGCGTTACCCGAAGGCTATGCGCCGGCGGACGTTGCTGTGAAGCTCAACGGCGTCGCGCAACGGGTGATCGCCGTTCGCGGTAACTGCGACAGCGAAGTCGATCAGATGCTGCTGGACTTCCCCATCACTGCGCCCTGGCAGCAGGTGCTGAGCGAACGCACCCGCCTGTTTCTGACCCACGGGCATCTGTACAGCCCCGAAAAAATGCCTCCTCTCGCCGCTGGCGATGTCCTGGTTTATGGTCATACTCATATTCCGGTAGCCGAGAAGCGCGGCGATATTTTTCTCTTCAATCCCGGCTCGGTCAGCATTCCCAAAGGGGGATTTTCCGCCAGCTACGGCCTCCTGGAAGGGGACCGACTACAGGTTTTAGCACTTGATGATCATCAGGTTATTGCAGAGGTTGCAATTAACCCGTAATTTACCCCCCAACCGTAAAGACGCGCCGCGAGAGCGCTTTCAAAAGTAAGGTTTCCTGATGGCGGAACAGAACGATTTGGCAAGCACAGAATGGGTAGACATTGTTAATGAAAACAATGAGGTGATAGCGCAGTCCAGCCGCGAGCAAATGCGCGCGCAGTGCCTGCGTCATCGGGCAACCTATATTGTTGTTCATGATGGGATGGGCAAAATCCTGGTGCAACGTCGTACCGAGACCAAAGATTTCCAGCCGGGCATGCTGGATGCTACCGCCGGCGGCGTGGTGCAGGCCGATGAGCAGCTGCTGGATTCGGCTCGCCGGGAAGCGGAAGAAGAGCTGGGGATTGCCGGCGTGCCGTTCGCCGATCATGGCCAGTTCTATTACGAAGATAAGCATTGTCGCGTCTGGGGAAGCCTGTTTAGCTGTGTGTCGCACGGCCCCTTTGCCTTGCAGGAAGAGGAGGTGAGCGAAGTGTGCTGGCTGACGCCGGAAGAGATTACCGCTCGCTGCGATGAATTCACCCCGGATTCATTAAAAGCGCTGGCGCTGTGGATGACGCGCAATGCCGGGAATGACTACGCGGACTCTGACGATGAGGGTAAAGAGTAGCTTTTGCCAGGCATCGGGAAGTCGTCAGCGCTCAGATGTCGATTCGGCACGGAAGTCGAGCAAAAGAAAAGGCAGCCATCGGGCTGCCTTTTTTGATCTCAGCGCTAAATTACTGCTGCTGCTGAGAAGACTGAATCGCGGTCAGGGCGATGGTGTAGACGATATCGTCTACCAGCGCGCCACGAGACAGGTCGTTTACCGGCTTACGCATACCCTGCAGCATTGGCCCGATGGAGATCAGGTCAGCAGAACGCTGTACGGCTTTGTAAGTGGTGTTACCGGTGTTCAGATCCGGGAAGATGAACACGGTCGCACGTCCGGCAACCGGCGAGTTTGGCGCTTTGGATTTCGCCACGTCAGCCATCACCGCCGCGTCATACTGCAGCGGGCCGTCGATCATCAGGTCAGGACGTTTTTCCTGTGCCAGACGGGTCGCTTCACGAACTTTTTCGACGTCGCTACCGGCACCAGAATTACCGGTGGAGTAGGAGAGCATCGCTACGCGCGGCTCAATGCCGAAAGCGATGGCGGAATCGGCGGACTGAATAGCGATTTCAGCCAGCTGTTCTGCGGTCGGATCCGGGTTGATGGCGCAGTCACCGTAAACGTAAACCTGTTCCGGCAGCAGCATGAAGAACACGGAAGAGACCAGAGAGCTGCCCGGTGCCGTTTTGATCAGCTGCAGCGGCGGACGGATGGTGTTGGCGGTAGTGTGAACTGCGCCGGAAACCAGGCCGTCGACTTCGTCTTGTTCCAGCATCAGCGTGCCGAGAACGACGTTGTCTTCCAGCTGCTCGCGGGCAACCGCTTCGGTCATCCCCTTGCTCTTACGCAGTTCGACCAGACGAGCGACGTAGCTTTCGCGAACCACATCCGGATCGACGATTTCGATACCAGCGCCCAGCTCGACGCCCTGAGCGGCAGCAACGCGGTTGATCTCATCCGGGTTACCCAGCAGGACACAGGTCGCAATACCGCGTTCTGCGCAGATTGCTGCGGCTTTAACGGTACGCGGCTCGTTACCTTCCGGCAGAACGACGCGTTTACCCGCTTTGCGCGCCAGCTCGGTCAGCTGGTAGCGGAAGGCCGGCGGAGACAGGCGGCGGCTACGTTCGGAGGTCGCGGTCAGAGACTCGATCCAGTCAGCGTTAATGTAGTTGGCAACGTATTCCTGAACTTTCTCAATGCGCTCGTGATCGTCAACCGGAACTTCGAGGTTGAAGCTCTGCAGGCTCAGGGAGGTCTGCCAGGTGTTGGTGTTCACCATAAAGACCGGCAGGCCGGTCGCGAATGCACGTTCGCACAGCTTGCTGACGCGCGCGTCCATTTCGTAAGCACCGGTCAGCAGCAGCGCGCCGATTTCAACGCCGTTCATGGCGGCGAGGCAGGCGGCGACCAGAACATCAGGACGGTCTGCGGAAGTCACCAGCAGAGAACCGGCACGGAAGTGTTCGAGCATGTGCGGGATGCTGCGCGCGCAGAAGGTGACAGACTTCACGCGGCGGGTGTTGATGTCACCTTCGTTGACGATGGTGGCATTCAGGTGGCGAGCCATATCGATCGCACGCGTTGCGATCAGATCGAAGCTCCACGGTACCGCGCCCAGAACCGGCAGCGCGCTGCCAGACTGCAGCTGAGCCGGATCGATCTTCACGACTTTCGCTTTGGAAGAGTCATCGAAGATTTCCGACAGATCGGGACGGGTACGACCCTGTTCGTCAACCGGTGCGTTCAGCTTGTTGACGATAACACCGGTAATGTTGGTGTTTTTCGCGCCGCCGAAGCTGTTGCGGGTCAGCTCGATACGTTCGTTCAGCTGTTCCTGGGTGTCGGTACCCTGAGACATCACGAAGACGATTTCCGCGTTCAGCGTTTTGGCGATTTCGAAGTTCAGAGACTGAGCAAACTGATGTTTACGGGTCGGGACCAGACCTTCAACCAGCACCACTTCTGCATCCTGAGTCGCGGCGTGATAGTTGGCGATGATCTCTTCCATCAGCACATCTTTCTGGTTGCCGGACAGCAGCGACTCGACGTGGCTCATCTTCAGCGGCTCGGCGGCCGGAAGGCTTGAATTAGCACGAACGATGGTGGTCGTCTGGTCTGGCGCATCGCCGCCAGCGCGCGGTTGGGCGATAGGTTTAAAGACGCTCAGACGAACGCCTTTGCGTTCCATTGCACGGATAACACCGAGGCTGACGCTGGTCAGGCCAACGCTGGTTCCGGTCGGGATCAGCATGATTATACGGGACACGATATATCCTCTTTCGTTACCGCCAGTATCAGGCGGGATACAAAACTGCACCACCAGCTTCCCGTTATATTTCAAGTTGCATGTGCGTTGGCTTTCCTGGTTCACTCCGGTCACGTACTACCTGTACGTGACCGGGGATTCTCTGGGTCGCCGCCTTCCAGCAACTCGAATTATTTAGGGTTTCGCTGGCGGTGTGGAATCAGGCAGTCAGACGATTGGCGTCTTGCGCGATAACCAGCTCTTCGTTGGTCGGGATGACCAGAGCCGGGCGGGTGCCTTCTTTGTTGATGAAGCCAGACTTGCCGAAACGGGCAGCCAGGTTACGCTCGTGATCAACTTCGAAGCCCAGAACGCCCAGTTTGCCCAGAGACAGTTCACGAACCATTGCCGCGTTTTCACCGATACCACCGGTGAAGATAACGGCATCCAGACGACCGTCCATCAGCGCGGTGTAGGAACCGATGTACTTGGCCAGACGATGGCAGTAAACGTCCATTGCACGTTTAGCATCGGCTTTATCGGTGTAGTTGTCTTCAACATAACGGCAGTCGCTGGTGACTTCGGTCAGACCCAGCAGGCCAGACTCTTTGGTCAGCATTTTGTTGATAGCATCAACGCTCATGCCCAGGGAGTCGTGCAGGTGGAAGATGATAGCCGGGTCGATGTCGCCAGAGCGGGTACCCATGACCAGACCTTCCAGCGGGGTCAGACCCATAGAGGTGTCAACGCATTTACCGTTGCGGATAGCGGATACAGAACCACCGTTGCCCAGATGGCAGGTGATGATGTTCAGCTCTTCAACCGGCTTGTTCAGGACTTTAGCCGCTTCCTGAGTCACGTAGAAGTGGCTGGTGCCGTGCGCGCCGTAGCGACGTACGCCGTGCTCTTTGTACAGGCTGTACGGCAGAGCATACAGATAGGATTCTTCCGGCATAGTCTGATGGAACGCGGTGTCGAACACGGCAACGTTCTTCTCTTTCAGATGCGGGAATGATTTCAGCGCTTCAGCAATACCGATCAGGTGAGCCGGGTTGTGCAGCGGAGCGAAAGAGGCGGAATCTTTGATGCCCTGGATAACGGAATCATCAATGACCACGGAACTGGTGTATTTTTCACCACCGTGAACAATACGGTGGCCGATTGCGGTCAGCTGAGCAGACAGTTCTGGTTTTTGTGCCAGAATAGTGTTAACGATAAAGTTAAGCGCTTCACTGTGAGCGGCGCCAGCGCCTAAATCTGCTTCGTGTTTGCTGCCGTCCATTTTCCACTTAATACGTGCTTCAGGAAGATGGAAACATTCGGCTAAACCAGACAGATATTCGTCACCGTTTACGGCATCAAGGATAGCAAATTTCAGTGAGGAGCTACCGCAGTTCAGAACCAGTACTAACTTACTCGACATGGAAGTACCTTTTATGATACGTGGCTAAAAAAACGTCAGTGTGTCACAAAGCGTAGCGCAGGATGACAACGACATTTATGATTAACATCATGCCTTGTTCTGTTTTCGGGCACGATGGGAGAAGTACATTTGATTTTATGCCATTTTGGATAATTTTCAGCCAATGGCAGAATGTGCGATAATTTGACTAACCTGGTCAAAGGGTCTATCGCCCTTTCAGGCGGGCACAGGATACCTGATTGCCGCAGCCATTGCCAAAATGTTTTGAACGTTGTCATGCACAGTTGGTGTTTTGCACGAATTTTTTAAGTTTTATATGTAAAGTTGAGGTAAAGCCATGTCGACCCCCGATAATCGTCCCGTCAGCTTCTTTAGCTTGTTCCGCCGCGGGCAGCACTACGCAAAGACCTGGCCTTTGGACAAACGCCTCGCCCCGGTATTTATTGAAAACCGCATTATTCGCGCAACCCGTTACGCTATCCGCATCATGCCGCCGATCGCGGTCTTTACGCTGTGCTGGCAAATCGCGCTGGGTGGGCAGCTGGGTCCGGCGGTGGCGACGGCGCTGTTTGCCCTGAGTTTACCGATGCAGGGATTATGGTGGCTGGGTAAGCGTTCGGTGACGCCGCTGCCGCCGTCGGTACTGAACTGGTTTTATGAAGTGCGTGGCAAATTGCAGGACGCAGGACAGGCGCTGGCGCCGGTCGAGGGTAAGCCGGATTATCAGGCATTAGCTGACACGCTTAAGCGCGCCTTCAAACAACTGGATAAAACTTTCCTTGATGATTTGTAATTCACTAAGGAAAACGCATATAAAAGAAGGCGCATGATTAATGCGCCTTCTTTTTTCACGCCGTAAAGTGCTACAGGAGTCAAAAAATGGAAATGACCAATGCGCAGCGTCTGATTTTATCTAATCAGTACAAGATGATGACGATGCTCGACCCGGACAACGCTGAACGTTACCGCCGTCTACAGACCATCATCGAGCGTGGATACGGATTGCAAATGCGCGAACTGGATCGCGAGTTTGGCCAACTGACGGAAGAAACCTGCCGTACCATCATCGATATTATGGAAATGTATCATGCGCTGCATGTCTCCTGGACGAACCTGAAGGACGCAAGTGAAATCGACGAACGCCGGGTCACCTTCCTCGGATTTGATGTTGCAACCGAAGCGCGCTTCCTCGGCTATGTTCGCTTTATCGTCAACGTTGAGGGGCGCTACAGCCACTTTGACGCCGGCACCCATGGCTTTAACTCACAGACGCCGATGTGGGATAAATACCAGCGCATGCTCAACGCCTGGCACGCTTGCCCGCGTCAGTACCATTTAAGCAGCAACGAAATTAATCAAATTATTAATGCCTGATGGAGGTTTCCGTGCAGTGTAAAGGTTTCCTGTTTGATCTTGACGGGACGTTAGTCGATTCATTACCCGTAGTGGAGCGCTCGTGGTGCAAATGGGCGGATCGTTTCGACATCCCGCACGATGAGGTGCTGAACTTCATTCATGGCAAGCAGGCGATAACCTCTTTACGCCATTTTCTACCGGGGCGCAGCGAAGAGGAAGTGCAGGCGGAGTTCCGCTGGCTTGAAGCGGTTGAAGCGGCGGATACCGATGGAATCACTGCCCTGCCGGGTGCGGTGGCGCTGCTGACCACTCTCGATGAAGCCGCGATCCCATGGGCTATCGTCACTTCCGGTTCGGTACCTGTTGCCCATGCGCGCCATCGCGCGGCGGGCCTGCCAAATGCCCGCGTTTTTGTGACGGCTGAGCAGGTGAAACAGGGTAAACCGGCCCCGGATGCCTATCTGCTCGGGGCGGAACGCTTAGCGCTGGCGCCGCAAGAGTGCGTCGTGGTCGAGGACGCGCCCGCCGGTTTGCTTTCCGGCCTGACGGCAGGCTGCCGGACAATCGCGGTGAACGTACCGGCAGATGCGCCGCGTCTGAACGAGGCGGATCTGGTCTTAACCTCCCTCGAAAACCTGGCTGTCGTCCGCACGTCGGACGGGAAGGTGAATGTGACGGTTAAAGACTAATCTCATGACGTAGCCCCGCATGGCCGGGGCTTTTTTATGCAAAAATTCCAGCTCCATCTTCAGACAAGGATAGGTTGTGAACGGTGAACTGATTTGGGTGTTGTCTCTTCTTGCCGTCGCGGTTGTGCTCTTTGCCAGTGGGAAAGTGCGCATGGATGCGATTGCGCTGCTGGTGATTGTCGCCTTTGTCCTCAGCGATACGCTGACGCTCAGCGAAGCGTTCTCGGGTTTTAGCGATCCGAACGTGATCCTTATTGCGGCGCTGTTTATTATCGGCGATGGTTTGGTCCGTACCGGGGTGGCGACCAAAGTCGGCAGCTGGCTGGTGAGCGTGGCCGGCAACAGCGAAACGAAAATGCTGGTCTTTCTGATGCTGACCGTCGCCGGGCTTGGCGCGTTTATGAGCTCGACCGGCGTGGTCGCTATTTTTATTCCGGTGGTTCTCAGCGTCTCCATGCGGATGAATACCTCGCCATCGCGCCTGATGATGCCGCTAAGCTTTGCTGGCCTAATCAGCGGGATGATGACGCTGGTGGCTACGCCGCCTAACCTGGTTGTGAACAGCGAGCTGTTACGTGAAGGGCTGCATGGATTCAGCTTTTTTAGCGTCACGCCGATTGGCCTGGTGGTGCTGCTGCTGGGCGTCGTCTATATGCTGGCGGTGCGCTTTATGCTCAGAGGCGGGGAGAGCGACCACGCGCGGGACGGGCGGAAAAGGAGCACCTTTCGCGATTTAATCAAAGAGTACCACCTGACCGGCCGGGCCCGCCGTCTGGCCATTCGTCCGGGGTCTCCCATGATTGGCCAGCGGCTTGATGACCTCAAGCTGCGTGAACGCTACTGCGCCAACGTGATCGGCGTAGAGCGCTGGCGCCGTTTTCGTCGGGTTATCGTCAATGTGAACGGTGTATCCGAGTTTCGTGCCCGCGACGTGCTGCTGATCGACATGTCCGCGTCAGACGTTGATTTACGCCAGTTCTGCGGCGAGCAAATGCTTGAACCGATGGTACTGCGCGGCGAATACTTTTCAGATCAGGCGCTGGATGTGGGGATGGCCGAAGTCGCGCTGATTCCGGATTCGGAACTGATCGGTAAAACGGTCCGCGAGATCGGTTTTCGCACCCGCTTTGGGCTCAATATTGTCGGCCTGAAGCGCGACGGTAAAGCCATGGATGGGTCGGTCGTCGACGAGTCTTTGCAGCTTGGCGATATTGTGCTGGTGGTCGGAAACTGGCGCCAGATAGCCCTGCTGGCGAAACGCGGTCGCGATTTCGTCGTATTGAATATGCCCGTGGAGGTGAACGATGCCTCGCCCGCGCACAGCCAGGCGCCGCACGCTATCTTTTGCCTGGTCCTGATGGTCGCCCTGATGCTCACCGACGAGATCCCCAACCCGATAGCGGCGATTATTTCCTGCCTGCTGATGGGTAAATTCCGCTGTATTAATGCTGAGAGCGCTTATAAAGCGATTCACTGGCCAAGCATTATATTAATCGTCGGGATGATGCCCTTTGCGCTGGCGTTGCAAAAAACCGGCGGCGTCGATTTGGTGGTGGAAGGGTTGATGGATGTTGCCGGCAGCAAAGGCCCTTACGTGATGCTGGGCTGTCTGTTCGTGATGTGCGCCACTATTGGTCTGTTTATTTCCAACACTGCCACGGCGGTGCTGATGGCGCCGATAGCCCTGGCGGCGGCGAAATCCATGGACGTCTCGCCTTATCCTTTTGCCATGGTGGTGGCGATGGCGGCTTCGGCTGCCTTTATGACGCCGGTCTCTTCACCGGTAAATACGCTGGTGCTGGGGCCGGGAAAATATACCTTCAGCGATTTTGTGAAGATTGGCGTGCCGTTCACCGTCCTGGTGATGGTGGTTTGCGTGCTGCTCGTTCCGATGCTGTTTCCGTTTTAACCGCTTCGGCACAGCCCCGGTCTGATGCGCATAGCGCAGACCGGGGCACGGTATAGTTACAGCGGGGAATCCTGGCTGATTTCATCCAGCGACAGCTGGAAGCTCGGGACGAAGACCTGCATAAAGTAGTCCATCTCCTCGCTGCGCCGGGATTCCAGCGTTTTCTCAAGCCGGCCCTTGGCCAGTAGAAACTCGTTGTTGCCGGCGGACAGCTCCTCCAGACATTTCAGGTAGGCGCAGAGCGCGTCGGCCTGCTTGACGATCGATTGCTCATCTTCGCTATAGCGATGCTCGTCGATCAGCGGTTCAAAGATATCGCGCAGTTCGTCAGGAACCATGTCGATAAGCTTCTGCTGGGCAATCTTCTCGATGGCTTTATATTCTTGCGCAATCTGCGAGTTGAAATATTTGACTGGAGTCGGCAGATCGCCGGTTAAAACTTCCGATGCATCGTGGTACATCGCCAGCAGGGCGATTCGCTCGGCGTTAACCTTGCCACCAAACATCCGGTTTTTGATCGCGGCCAGCGCGTGGGCAACCATCGCCACCTGCAGACTGTGCTCGGAGACGTTTTCTGTCCGTACATTACGCATCAGCGGCCAGCGGTTAATTAACTTCAGGCGAGAGAGGTGGGCAAAGAAATGACTCTGACTCATAGCAACCCTTAATCAGTGACAACATCGGGTCCTATTGTGCGCAGGGATTGCCGCCGGATGCAAATACCGGCGGCCGGGCAAGGGTTATCCGAGCTGGTGATAGCCGGAGAGGAAGCGGCCAAAGCGAGAAATCGCCATTTCCAGATCGTCCTCACGCGGGAGGGTGACAATACGCACATGATCCGGCCACGGCCAGTTAAAGGCGCTTCCCTGAACCAGCAGGACTTTCTCCTGCAGCAGGAAGTCGAGCACCATCTTCTGATCGTCGTGAATGTTAAAACGCTTTGCGTCGATTTTCGGGAACATATAGAGCGCGCCTTTCGGCTTCACGCAGGAGACGCCGGGGATCTCGTTGATCAACTCCCAGGCGCGGTTGCGCTGTTCGTACAGTCTGCCGCCGGGAACGATAAACTCGCTGATGCTTTGATAGCCGCCTAATGCGGTTTGAATCGCGTGCTGTGCCGGTACGTTAGCGCACAGACGCATAGAGGCCAGCATCTCCAGGCCTTCGATATAGCCTTTCGCGTGTTTCTTCGGTCCGTTCAGTACCATCCAGCCCTGGCGAAAACCGGCAACGCGGTAGGTTTTGGACAGGCCGTTAAAAGTCACCGTCAGCAGGTCGGGAGCCAGCGCGGCGATCGAATGGTGCTGGGCTTCGTCGTAGAGGATCTTGTCGTAGATCTCATCGGCGAAGATGATCAGGTTGTGCTGGCGGGCAATCTCCACGATCTCCATCAGCAGCTCTTTCGAGTACACCGCACCGGTCGGGTTATTCGGGTTAATAATCACGATGCCGCGCGTACGCGGGGTGATTTTGGCGCGAATATCGTCGAGGTCAGGGAACCAGTCGGCAGATTCATCGCACAGATAGTGCACCGCCTTGCCGCTGGAGAGCGAGACGGCGGCAGTCCACAGCGGATAATCTGGTGCCGGAACCAGCATTTCATCGCCGCTGTTCAGCAGCGCCTGCATGGCCTGAACAATCAGTTCTGAGACGCCGTTACCGATATAAATATCTTCGACCGTCACATCGCGCATACCGCGCGCCTGATAGTGCTGCATGATAGCCTTACGCGCCGAGTACAGGCCTTTCGAGTCACAATAACCCTGGGCGGTAGGCAGATTGCGAATAACATCAACAAGGATCTCGTCGGGGGCGTCAAAGCCGAACGGCGCCGGGTTGCCGATGTTCAGTTTCAGGACTTTATTGCCTTCTTCTTCAAGGCGTTTTGCCTCTTTCAGAACCGGGCCACGGATGTCGTAACAGACGTTATCTAACTTGCTGGATTTTTCGATAGGGGACATGAATCTTTGACCTTTTAGCTGTTATCGCCACTCCCTGCCGTGGAAGTCAGCACGGAACAATGTACTCTTCATCCCCGAGGTTTTGAAGGGTTAGCAGGAGAAGATTTTGCTTATGTGATTTTTTTGGTTTAATTGATTTGTCTGGTGATTGCCGTTGTCTTTTATAGAATATGCCTTTAAGTGGTGTTTTAGTGGTTAATAATTGTGTTGAATTCGCTTTTTTGTGAACATTTATATGGTTTGTCGTCCAGGGTGTAGCGCCGGAGGTTATTTTTTGTGCATGGTACGCAGGCGCGTATGAAAAGGCGTATAACGGGTAAAAGGTGGTGGCTGTAACGGTAATGTTAAATATGCTTAATAAGAATATTTAATTAATTAAAAAGCTTTTATTTTTTCGCAATCTGGAATTTTCTTTTTGTTAATTAAATTAAAGTCATGAAAAAAAGTTTAAAATTGGCTTTAATAATAATGATTAGACCTTATAAATAATTCAGTTTTCGGTTAGGATACCGGCGTTAATATCGATTAAGAACCTGTTTTTTTGCAGGTTAAGTTATTAATATATTGTTATTGCAGGCTTTTTTTGTTTGGTTTTTTCGCTTTTTACAATGGATGTGCTGGGATGCTGATGACATCATCCTTTGCCGTAGGCGCCTTTTTTTGAAGGTCGTCACAGAAATCAAAACGGTGTAATAGAAAGCGTAGAACTACGAACAATATATGACTCAGACGTTTCGCGCACTTGTCGCGGGCGAGTACTTTCACATGCAATAACGTTCATCCAGCTGCACATTCCGTTTGTGAATTGCACAAGGCTCAAGGATTAGCCGGAAACCTGGAGCACAGCATCAACAAGGCAGGTCCGCATTCGCCACCTGTAAGTGAAGAAATATGATAAATGCAAATCGTCCGATACTGAATCTCGACCTCGATCTGCTGAGAACATTCGTTGCCGTCGCCGATCTGAGTACTTTTGCCGCTGCCGCAGCAGCGGTATGCCGGACTCAGTCAGCCGTAAGTCAACAGATGCAACGTCTGGAACAGCTGGTCGGAAAAGAGCTCTTTGCCCGCCATGGGCGGAATAAATTGCTGACCGAGCAGGGTATTCAACTGCTGGGCTACGCACGCAAAATCCTGCGTTTTAATGACGAAGCCTGTATGTCGCTGATGTTCAGTAGCCTGCAAGGGATCTTAACGATTGGCGCATCTGATGAAACAGCCGAGACTATTTTACCGTTTTTGTTGAACCGGATCGGCAGTTTTTACCCGAAACTGACGCTGGAAATTAAGGTTCTTAATCATACTGAAGCGGTGGATATGCTGGCGAGCGGGGAGATTGATCTCGCGCTGACGACTCACCAGGCAACGGAGTTTGATACGCTGATCCTGCGCACCTCGCCAACGCTATGGTACTGCGCTGCCGATTATGTATTGCCGCGGGAAGAGTCGATCCCGCTGATCCTGCTTGAAGCGCCAGGCCCGTTCCGTGAGGACATCATTGCCGCGTTGAATGCCGCCAGCGCGCCGTGGCATCTGGCCCATTCCGCCTCGACGCTTGCGGGTGTCAAAGCGGCGGTAAAAGCAGGGCTTGGTGTTACCGCTCGTCCGGTAGAAATGATGAGTCCCGAGCTACGGGTTGTCGGCAAGAATGAGGGGCTTCCTGCGCTGCCGGATACGCAATATGTGCTGAGCTGTAACGCGCACAGGATAAGCGAGTCGGCGCAGGCTATTTTCCAGTCGCTGACCCAGGATTATAACCCCTGGTCGTCTGAGCCTGCGCTTACCCCGGAAGGGGGAGATAATTCCCTCATTTCCTGAGTGGAATTAGTTACACAGATCACAAAAAGCTGGTAACAAATTGTAAGTGTAAAAATGAGCCGCTAAGGTCTGAATTATACCTTGCGGTTCTTTTTTTTCTTATTTTACAGGGATTTTTAATATTTTGTCGTTTTATTGATATATTTATCAATGGCTTACATTCAATGTGGCGTTCGTTCTCCGACTTTTCCCTGCACTTTCAATACTTCATGCTAATGTTAAAAAACCGGCCGGATTGTTGCTGTTTTATAGGTTTAATTAACAAAACCGTGTCACAGATCAAAAAAATACCCCTCCTTAGGGGGAGGAATCGAGGCTAAATCCTGTCAAAATAGACGGGTAATTTTGATTTACACCAGAAACGGACACGATTCAACAACACTAAATCCGGTTTGTATGCAAGGTTATTCCGCATAAAAGGGCATTTAATGTTAATGAAAAAAATCTAATGTAAATTAATGTTGTTAAAACTTTTGTTGAAGTTGACAAAAGGTTAAAGAAAGGGGTAAAAAGCCACCGCATACAGCCTTCTACGATAAGTAGGGACGCTTTTTTGCAAGGTTATTTTTTTATTCCTCCCCGTGAAACGCTGTGGCGTTCATCTGCCAGCAAGAGCAGAGGGTTTAGCGCTACACTTTTTTGGTTAAGCAATGCGTATGTCAACATCCACTGAAGTCATCGCTCATCATTGGGCATTCGCTATATTTCTCATCATTGCCATCGGCCTGTGCTGCCTGATGCTTGTCGGGGGCTGGTACCTCGGCGGTCGCGCGCGCGCGCGTAGCAAGAACACGCCGTTTGAATCGGGGATCGACTCCGTTGGTTCGGCTCGCTTACGTCTTTCTGCGAAGTTTTATCTGGTTGCCATGTTCTTCGTTATCTTCGACGTGGAAGCTCTGTATCTCTACGCATGGTCGACTTCTATCCGCGAAAGCGGCTGGGTCGGCTTTGTGGAAGCCGCAATTTTCATTTTAGTGCTACTGGCAGGTCTGGTTTACCTCGTTCGTATCGGCGCACTGGACTGGACGCCTGCGCGTTCCCGTCGCACGCTGGTTAATTCAGAAACAGACAGTCCCACTAACCGTCATATGCAGTAAAAGCGAGGCAATAAGATGGATTATACGCTCACCCGCATAGATCCTAACGGTGAGAACGACCGTTACCCCCTGCAGAAACAGGAGATCGTAACCGACCCCCTGGAGCAAGAAGTCAATAAAAGCGTGTATATGGGGAAACTCGAACATGCGCTGCATGACATGGTGAACTGGGGCCGCAAGAACTCAATCTGGCCCTACAACTTCGGCCTGTCATGCTGCTACGTTGAAATGGTAACGTCATTCACTGCGGTGCATGACGTTGCGCGTTTTGGCGCCGAGGTACTGCGTGCTTCTCCTCGTCAGGCGGACCTGATGGTTGTCGCCGGCACCTGCTTCACCAAAATGGCGCCGGTCATTCAGCGTCTGTATGACCAGATGCTGGAGCCTAAGTGGGTTATCTCCATGGGCGCCTGTGCCAACTCCGGCGGGATGTACGATATTTATTCTGTCGTCCAGGGCGTGGACAAGTTTATTCCGGTTGATGTTTACATCCCGGGCTGTCCGCCGCGTCCGGAAGCTTATATGCAGGCGCTGATGCTGCTGCAGGAGTCCATTGGTAAAGAACGTCGCCCGCTCTCGTGGGTGGTTGGCGATCAGGGCGTGTACCGCGCCAACATGCAGTCGGAACGCGAGCGTAAACGTGGTGAACGCATTGCAGTGACCAATCTGCGGACACCGGACGAGATTTAACTTGCGCCTGCGGGCGGCGGAATAACACTTCGCAAATCAATCTACAACAGCGCGAAGCCTCGCCCGGCAGTCACCACGGACCTTTTGCAATGGTGAACAATATGACCGATTTACATGCGCATGACGCCGCACCAGCCTGGCAAACCCGCGATCACCTTGATGACCCGGTGATCGGCGAACTGCGCAATCGTTTTGGGCCGGATGCCTTTACCGTTCAACCTACCCGCACCGGCGTTCCGGTGGTCTGGGTCAAGCGCGAACAGCTACTGGAGGTGGGTGATTTCCTGAGGAAATTGCCGAAACCTTACGTTATGCTGTTCGATCTGCACGGGATGGACGAACGTCTGCGCACCCACCGTGACGGACTTCCCGCCGCGGATTTTTCCGTTTTCTATCACCTGATTTCCATTGAACGCAATCGTGACATTATGCTCAAGGTAGCATTGTCCGAAAACGATCTGCGCGTGCCGACTTTTACCAAACTGTTCCCGAACGCCAACTGGTATGAGCGCGAAACGTGGGAAATGTTCGGGATTGATATCGAAGGCCACCCGCACCTGACGCGCATCATGATGCCGCCGACCTGGGAAGGCCATCCGCTGCGCAAAGACTATCCGGCGCGCGCCACCGAATTCGATCCGTTTGAGCTGACTAAAGCCAAGCAGGATCTGGAAATGGAAGCGCTGACCTTCAAACCGGAAGAGTGGGGCATGAAGCGCGGAACCGAAAACGAGGACTTTATGTTCCTCAACCTCGGCCCGAACCACCCGTCTGCCCACGGTGCTTTCCGTATCGTTCTGCAGCTTGATGGCGAAGAGATCGTCGACTGCGTACCGGATATCGGCTACCACCACCGTGGCGCTGAGAAGATGGGCGAACGTCAGTCCTGGCACAGCTACATTCCGTATACCGACCGTATCGAATACCTCGGCGGCTGCGTCAATGAGATGCCGTACGTGCTGGCGGTCGAAAAGCTGGCGGGGATCACCGTACCGGATCGCGTGAATGTGATTCGCGTGATGCTCTCCGAGCTGTTCCGCATTAACAGCCACCTGCTGTACATTTCGACCTTTATTCAGGACGTCGGTGCGATGACGCCGGTGTTCTTTGCCTTTACCGACCGTCAGAAGATCTACGATCTGGTGGAAGCCATTACCGGTTTCCGTATGCACCCGGCGTGGTTCCGCATCGGCGGCGTCGCGCACGACCTGCCGCGCGGCTGGGATCGCCTGCTGCGCGAGTTCCTTGAGTGGATGCCAAAGCGTCTGGATTCTTACGAGAAAGCCGCGCTGCGCAACAGCATTCTGATTGGCCGTTCAAAAGGCGTTGCCGCCTATAACGCCAAAGAAGCGCTGGAGTGGGGCACGACCGGTGCGGGCCTGCGCGCAACGGGGATTGGCTTCGACGTGCGGAAATGGCGTCCATATTCTGGCTATGAAAACTTTGACTTTGAAGTGCCAACCGGTGGCGGTATCTCTGACTGCTATACCCGCGTGATGCTGAAAGTCGAAGAACTGCGCCAGAGCCTGCGCATTCTTCAGCAGTGTCTCGATAACATGCCGGAAGGCCCGTTCAAAGCGGATCACCCGCTGACGACGCCGCCGCCGAAAGAGCGCACGCTGCAGCATATCGAAACCCTGATTACGCACTTCCTGCAGGTTTCCTGGGGCCCGGTCATGCCGGCCAACGAATCCTTCCAGATGATTGAAGCGACGAAGGGTATTAACAGTTACTACCTGACCAGCGACGGCAGCACCATGAGCTATCGTACCCGTATCCGCACGCCGAGCTATGCGCACCTGCAGCAGATCCCGTCGGCGATTCGCGGCAGCCTGGTATCCGACCTGATCGTTTATCTGGGTAGTATCGATTTTGTTATGTCAGACGTGGACCGCTAATTATGCACGAGAATCAACAACCACAAACCGAGGCTTTTGAGCTGAGTGCGGCAGAGCGTGAGGCCATTGAGCACGAGAAGCACCACTACGAAGACCCGCGTGCGGCGTCCATCGAAGCGCTGAAGATCGTTCAGAAACAGCGCGGCTGGGTGCCGGATGGCGCGATCTACGCGATCGCTGACGTACTGGGTATCCCGGCAAGCGATGTGGAAGGGGTCGCCACTTTCTACAGCCAGATCTTCCGCCAGCCGGTTGGCCGTCACGTGATCCGCTATTGCGATAGCGTGGTTTGCCATATCACTGGCTTCCAGGGCATTCAGTCAGCTATCGAGAAAAAGCTCGACATCAAACCGGGTCAAACCACCTTTGATGGCCGCTTTACTCTGCTGCCGACCTGCTGCCTGGGCAACTGCGACAAGGGACCGACGATGATGATTGATGAGGATACTCATAGTTATCTGACGCCGGAGGCGATTCCTGACCTGTTGGAGCGGTATAAATGAAGACAGTGATCCGCACTCCCGAAACGCATCCTTTAACCTGGCGTCTGCGTGATGACAAACAGCCGGTATGGCTGGATGAGTATCAGAGCAAAAACGGCTATGCCGGCGCGCGTAAAGCGCTGCTGGGCCTGGCGCCGGATGAGATCGTCAATCAGGTGAAAGACGCCGGTCTGAAAGGACGCGGCGGCGCGGGCTTTTCCACCGGTCTGAAGTGGAGCCTGATGCCGAAAGACGAATCCATGAACATCCGTTACCTGCTGTGTAACGCCGATGAGATGGAGCCGGGCACCTATAAAGACCGTCTGCTGATGGAGCAGCTGCCGCACCTGCTGGTGGAAGGCATGCTGATCTCCGCGTTTGCGCTGAAAGCGTACCGCGGCTACATCTTCCTGCGCGGCGAGTATATTGAAGCGGCGGTCCATTTACGCCGCGCGATTGCCGAAGCGACCGAAGCCGGTCTGCTGGGCAAAAACATTCTCGGCACCGGTTTCGATTTCGAACTGTTCGTGCACACCGGAGCAGGGCGTTATATCTGCGGCGAAGAAACCGCGTTGATTAACTCCCTCGAAGGTCGTCGCGCCAACCCGCGTTCCAAGCCGCCGTTCCCGGCGAGCTCCGGCGTGTGGGGTAAACCGACCTGCGTGAACAACGTTGAAACCCTGTGTAACGTCCCGGCGATTCTGGCCAACGGCGTTGAGTGGTATCAGAACATTTCAACCAGCAAAGATGCCGGTACCAAGCTGATGGGCTTCTCTGGCCGGGTGAAAAATCCGGGCGTCTGGGAACTGCCGTTCGGCACCACCGCGCGCGAAATTCTGGAAGATTATGCCGGCGGCATGCGTGATGGCCTGAAGTTTAAGGCCTGGCAGCCGGGCGGCGCGGGCACCGACTTCCTGACCGAAGCGCATCTTGACCTGCCGATGGAGTTCGAAAGTATTGGTAAAGCGGGGAGCCGTCTGGGTACCGCGCTGGCGATGGCCGTTGACCATGAGATTGGTATGGTGTCGCTGGTGCGCAATCTGGAAGAGTTCTTTGCCCGCGAATCCTGCGGCTGGTGTACGCCGTGCCGCGACGGTCTGCCGTGGAGCGTGAAAATTCTGCGCGCTCTGGAGCGCGGTGAAGGCCAGCCGGGAGATATCGAGACACTTGAGCAACTGTGTCGGTTCCTTGGTCCGGGCAAAACCTTCTGTGCGCATGCGCCAGGTGCGGTAGAACCGCTGCAGAGCGCCATTAAATATTTCCGCGACGAATTCGAAGCAGGCATTAAGCAGCAGTTTAGTAATACCCATGCTATCAACGGGATTCAGCCGAACCTGCTTAAGACGCGCTGGTAATGTCTCCACAAGCTCGTTCAGCCTGCGCCAACGCGGCGGCCTGAACGACAAAGTGGTAACGATTTTTTAATTTGGAAGCATGCTAATGGCTACGATTCATGTAGACGGCAAAGAATACGAGGTCAACGGAGCGGACAACCTGTTAGAGGCTTGTCTCTCTCTTGGTCTTGATATTCCATACTTTTGCTGGCATCCGGCGCTTGGGAGCGTCGGTGCTTGCCGCCAGTGTGCGGTGAAGCAATATCAAAACGCGGAAGACACGCGTGGTCGCCTGGTGATGTCCTGTATGACACCGGCATCCGACGGCACCTTTATCTCTATCGACGACGGCGAAGCGAAGCAGTTCCGCGAGAGCGTAGTGGAGTGGCTGATGACCAACCACCCGCACGACTGCCCGGTCTGTGAAGAAGGGGGCAACTGCCACCTGCAGGATATGACCGTCATGACCGGTCACAGCTTCCGTCGCTACCGTTTCACCAAGCGTACCCACCGTAACCAGGACCTGGGGCCGTTCATCTCTCATGAAATGAACCGCTGCATCGCCTGCTATCGCTGCGTGCGTTACTACAAAGATTACGCTGACGGTACCGACCTGGGCGTTTACGGTGCGCATGACAACGTCTACTTCGGTCGTCCGGAAGATGGCGTGCTGGAAAGCGAATTTTCCGGCAACCTGGTTGAGGTCTGCCCGACCGGCGTATTCACCGATAAAACGCACTCCGAGCGCTATAACCGTAAATGGGATATGCAGTTTGCACCCAGCATCTGCCAGCAGTGTTCCATCGGCTGTAACATCAGCCCGGGCGAGCGCTATGGCGAACTGCGCCGTATCGAAAACCGTTACAACGGTACCGTTAACCGCTACTTCCTCTGCGACCGCGGCCGTTTTGGCTATGGCTATGTGAACCTGAAAGACCGCCCGCGTCAGCCGGTTCAGCGCCGTGGCGACGATCTGATTACCCTTAACGCCGAGCAGGCCATGCAGGGCGCGGCGGATATTCTGCGTCAGTCGAAAAAAGTGATTGGTATCGGCTCACCGCGCGCCAGCATTGAAAGCAACTTTGCGTTGCGTGAGCTGGTGGGCGCGGAGAACTTCTATACCGGCATTGCGAAGGCTGAGCAGGAACGTCTGCAGATGATGCTGACCGTGCTGCGTGACGGCGGTATTCATACCCCGACGCTGCGCGACATTGAATCCTACGATGCGGTTCTGGTACTCGGGGAAGATATTACCCAGACCGGCGCCCGCGTTGCCCTGGCCGTGCGCCAGGCGGTGAAAGGAAAAGCGCGTGAAATGGCCGCGGCGCAGAAAGTCGCCGACTGGCAGATCGCCGCGATCCTCAACATCGGTCAGCGCGCGAAGCATCCGCTGTTTGTCACCAATATCGATGACACCCGTCTTGACGATATCGCCGCGTGGACCTATCGCGCGCCGGTCGAAGATCAGGCGCGTCTGGGCTTTGCGATTGCTCATGCGCTGGATGAAACCGCCCCGGCGGTGGACGGACTGAGCAGCGATCTGAAAGGCAAAATTGACGTGATCGTCCAGGCGCTGGCCGGGGCGAAGAAACCGCTGATTGTCTCCGGGACTAACGCCGGCAGCATTGAAATCATCCAGGCAGCGGCTAACGTCGCGAAAGCGCTGAAAGGCCGCGGTATTGACGTCGGCGTCACCATGGTCGCCCGGGCAGTGAACAGCGTTGGCCTTGGCATGATTGGCGGCGGCTCTCTGGAAGAGGCGCTGAGCGAGCTGGAAACCGGCGCTGCCGATGCGGTTGTGGTGCTGGAAAACGATCTGCATCGCCATGCTTCTGCCGCGCGCGTTGACGCCGCGCTGGCCAAAGCGCCGCTGGTGATGGTCGTTGACCATCAGCGCACCGCCATTATGGACAAAGCGCACCTCGTGCTTTCTGCGGCGAGCTTCGCCGAAAGCGACGGAACCGTGGTCAATAACGAAGGGCGCGCGCAGCGTTTCTTCCAGGTCTACGACCCGTCCTACTACGATGCGAATACCGTGATGCTGGAAAGCTGGCGCTGGCTGCACTCGCTACACAGCACCGTCGACAACCGTCAGGTTGACTGGACGCAGCTGGATCATGTGATTGATGCCGCCATTGCTAAGCTGCCGCAGCTGGCGGGTATTAAAGATGCCGCGCCGGATGCGACCTTCCGCATTCGCGGGCAGAAACTGGCTCGTGAACCGCATCGTTATAGCGGTCGTACGGCGATGCGCGCCAATATCAGCGTGCATGAACCCCGCCAGCCGCAGGATAAAGACACCATGTTTGCCTTCTCGATGGAAGGGAACAACCAGCCGTCTGCACCGCGTTCGCAAATCCCGTTCGCCTGGGCTCCAGGCTGGAACTCCCCGCAAGCGTGGAACAAGTTCCAGGATGAAGTGGGTGGCAAACTGCGCCATGGCGATCCGGGCGTACGTCTGATCGAAGCTTCCGCCAGCGGTCTTGAGTACTTTACCGCGGTGCCGGCAGGCTTCCAGGCTGAAGAAGGTCAGTGGCGTATCGCGCCGTACTACCATCTGTTCGGCAGCGATGAACTGTCGCAGCGTTCTCCGGTCTTCCAGAGCCGCATGCCGCAGCCGTACATCAAGCTGAACCCGGCCGATGCTGCGAAGCTGGGCGTCAATGAGGGGGCGATGATTTCGTTCCGCGTTGATGGTCAGACGCTCAGCCTCCCGCTGGTGATTTCTGCGGGTCTGACGGCAGGGCAGGTGGGTTTACCGATGGGCATGCCGGGTATTGCGCCGGTACTGACCGGAGCACGTATTGACACTCTGCAGGAGGCGAAAGCATGAGTTGGTTAACACCGGATCTCATCGACATTCTGTTAAGCATCCTTAAGGCAGTGGTGATTCTGCTGGTGGTGGTGACCTGCGGCGCGTTCATGAGCTTTGGCGAACGTCGTCTGCTGGGGCTGTTCCAGAACCGCTACGGACCTAACCGTGTGGGCTGGGGCGGCTCGCTGCAGCTCGTCGCCGACATGATCAAGATGTTCTTTAAAGAGGACTGGGTTCCGCGCTTTACGGACCGCGTGATCTTTACTCTGGCGCCGGTTATCGCCTTTACCTCTCTGCTGCTGGCTTTTGCTATCGTGCCGGTCAGCCCGACGTGGGTGGTCGCCGACCTGAACATCGGCATCCTGTTCTTCCTGATGATGGCCGGTCTGGCGGTTTACGCCGTGCTGTTCGCCGGCTGGTCGAGTAACAACAAATACTCGCTGCTGGGCGCAATGCGCGCCTCCGCGCAGACCCTGAGCTACGAAGTGTTCCTCGGTCTGTCGCTGATGGGCGTGGTGGCACAGGCGGGGTCGTTCAACATGAGCGATATCGTCAATAACCAGGCGCATCTGTGGAACGTGATTCCGCAGTTCTTCGGCTTCGTGACTTTCGCGATCGCCGGCGTTGCGGTTTGTCACCGTCACCCGTTTGACCAGCCGGAAGCCGAGCAGGAACTGGCCGATGGTTACCACATCGAATATTCCGGCATGAAGTTCGGTCTGTTCTTTGTCGGTGAATACATCGGGATTGTCACCGTTTCAGCGCTGATCGTCACGCTGTTCTTCGGCGGCTGGAATGGCCCATGGTTACCTCCGTTCATCTGGTTCGCGCTGAAAACCGCGTTCTTCATGATGATGTTCATTTTGATCCGCGCATCATTACCGCGTCCGCGCTATGACCAGGTAATGTCCTTTGGCTGGAAGGTATGCCTGCCGTTAACGCTGATCAACTTGTTGGTAACGGCGGCTGTCATTCTCTGGCAGGCGCAATAAGGGGTGAATTGACCATGACCTTAAAAGAATTATTGGTGGGGTTTGGCACCCAGGTCCGCAGTATCTGGATGATCGGGATGCATGCCTTCGCCAAACGTGAGACCCAGATGTATCCGGAAGAACCGGTATATCTGCCGCCGCGCTACCGTGGCCGTATCGTGCTGACGCGCGACCCGGACGGTGAGGAGCGCTGCGTTGCCTGTAACCTGTGTGCGGTAGCGTGTCCGGTAGGCTGTATCTCTTTGCAAAAAGCAGAGACCAAAGATGGCCGCTGGTACCCGGAGTTTTTCCGTATCAACTTCTCACGCTGCATTTTCTGCGGTTTGTGTGAAGAAGCGTGCCCGACCACGGCGATTCAGTTGACCCCGGACTTCGAACTGGGCGAATACAAGCGTCAGGATCTGGTGTACGAAAAAGAGGATCTGCTGATTTCCGGTCCGGGCAAATACCCGGAATATAACTTCTACCGGATGGCGGGTATGGCAATCGACGGCAAAGATAAGGGCGAAGCAGAGAACGAAGCTAAGCCTATCGACGTCAAGAGCCTGTTACCGTAAGGAGAGGGCAATGGAATTCGCTTTTTATATCTGTGGCCTCATCGCCATCCTCGCAACCCTGCGGGTGATCACCCACACCAATCCGGTGCATGCGCTGCTGTACCTGATTATTTCGCTGTTGGCGATTGCTGGGGTGTTCTTCTCGCTGGGCGCCTACTTCGCCGGGGCGCTGGAAATCATCGTCTACGCCGGGGCCATCATGGTGCTGTTCGTCTTCGTGGTGATGATGCTCAACCTGGGCGGCAGCGAAATCGAGCAGGAGCGCAAGTGGCTGCAGCCGGGGATCTGGATTGGCCCGGCTATCCTGTCCGCGGTACTGTTGGTGGTTATCGTGTATGCCATCCTCGGTCTTAACGATCAGGGCATTGAAGGCAACGCGATAAGCGCGAAAGAGGTCGGTATTACGCTGTTTGGGCCGTATGTACTGGCGGTGGAGCTGGCCTCCATGCTGCTGCTGGCCGGTCTGGTTGTTGCCTTCCACATTGGCCGCGAAGAGCGCGCCGGTGAAGTGCTGAGCAACCGTCAGGGCGATAGCGACAAAAGAAAAACGGAGGAACACGCATGATTCCCTTAACACATGGGCTGATCCTCGCCGCGATCCTGTTTGTGCTCGGCCTGACGGGTCTGGTTATCCGCCGCAATCTGCTGTTTATGCTGATTAGCCTGGAAATCATGATCAACGCCGCGGCGCTGGCTTTCGTGGTGGCAGGCAGCTACTGGGGTCAGACCGACGGTCAGATAATGTATATCCTCGCCATCAGCCTTGCGGCTGCGGAAGCGAGTATCGGCCTGGCGCTGTTGCTGCAGCTCCATCGTCGCCGCCAGAACCTGAACATCGATTCAGTAAGTGAGTTGCGTGGATGAACATGCTTGCCTTAACCATTCTTCTGCCATTGATTGGCTTTGTTCTGCTGTCATTCTCCCGTGGCCGCTGGTCGGAAAACCTCTCCGCCACCGTGGGAATGGGGTCAGTCGGCCTGGCGGCGCTGGTGACCGCGTTTGTCGGCGTCGACTTCTTCGCTAACGGCAAACAGGCGGTCAGCGCACCGCTGTGGACCTGGATGTCGGTGGGTGATTTCAACATCGGTTTTAACCTGGTGCTGGACGGTCTCTCGCTGACCATGCTTTCCGTGGTGACCGGCGTTGGCTTCCTGATCCACATGTTCGCCTCCTGGTATATGCGCGGGGAAGAGGGATACTCCCGCTTTTTCGCCTACACCAACCTGTTTATCGCGAGCATGGTGGTGCTGGTACTGGCCGATAACCTGCTGCTGATGTACCTCGGCTGGGAAGGCGTGGGCCTGTGCTCCTATCTGCTGATCGGTTTCTACTATACCGATCCGAAGAACGGTGCCGCCGCAATGAAAGCCTTCGTGGTGACCCGTGTCGGTGACGTCTTCCTCGCGTTCGCACTGTTCATTCTCTACAACGAGCTGGGCACCCTGAACTTCCGCGAAATGGTCGAACTGGCGCCTGCGCACTTTGAAGCCGGCAACAATATGTTGTGGTGGGCAACCCTGATGCTGCTGGGCGGTGCGGTCGGTAAATCGGCACAGCTGCCGTTGCAGACCTGGCTTGCGGACGCCATGGCCGGCCCGACGCCGGTTTCTGCCCTGATCCACGCCGCCACCATGGTTACCGCGGGCGTTTACCTGATTGCCCGAACCCATGGCCTGTTCCTGATGACCCCGGAAATTCTCCATCTGGTCGGTATCGTCGGAGCGGTGACGCTGGTGCTGGCAGGCTTTGCCGCGCTGGTTCAGACGGACATCAAACGCGTACTCGCTTACTCCACTATGAGCCAGATTGGCTACATGTTCCTGGCGCTGGGCGTCCAGGCATGGGATGCGGCGATTTTCCACCTGATGACCCACGCGTTCTTTAAAGCGCTGCTGTTCCTCTCGTCCGGCTCGGTCATTCTGGCCTGCCACCACGAGCAGAACATCTTCAAAATGGGCGGCCTGCGTAAGTCGATTCCGCTGGTGTATGTCTGCTTCCTGGTGGGGGGCGCGGCGCTGTCCGCACTGCCGCTCATCACCGCAGGCTTCTTCAGTAAGGACGAAATCCTCGCCGGCGCGATGGCGAATGGTCATATCAACCTGATGGTTGCGGGTCTGGTCGGCGCATTTATGACCTCGCTCTACACCTTCCGGATGATCTTCATCGTCTTCCACGGCAAAGAGCAAATCCATGCGCACGCAGGGAAGGGGATTACCCACCACCTGCCGCTGATTGTGCTGCTGATTCTGTCGACCTTCGTTGGCGCGCTGATTGTTCCGCCGCTGCAGGGCGTACTGCCGCAGACAACCGAACTTGAGCACGGCCGTGTGATGACGCTGGAGATTGCCTCCGGGATTATCGCCATTGCCGGTATTCTGATCGCCGCCTGGCTGTGGCTGGGTAAACGCACGCTGGTGACCTCTGTCGCCAACAGCGCGCCGGGCCGTCTGCTGGGTACCTGGTGGTACAACGCATGGGGCTTCGACTGGTTGTACGACAAAGTGTTCGTGAAACCATTCCTCGGCATCGCCTGGCTGCTGAAGAGCGATCCGCTGAACGCCATGATGAACATTCCGGCCATCCTCTCCCGCTTTGCAGGTAAAGGCCTGCTGCTAAGCGAGAACGGTTATCTACGCTGGTATGTGGCGTCAATGAGCATCGGCGCGGTTGTCGTGCTGGCGTTGCTGATGGTATTGCGTTGAGTTTGTTGGCTGGGTGAGCGATTGCCTGCTTATCCGGCCGACAAACCCTAAAAGAATTTTAGAATTCGTTGAAAATCTGTTCCTGAGGTACAGGCGTCATCGGCGAAGTCAGACCGGAGACCGCCAGCGCAGAGCAACCGCAGCGTACTAAAGTACGTGAGGAGTGCGAGCACTGGCGGAATTCGGGCTGACGAGCGAGATAGCCTGAGCAGGAGTAAATATAAGGGACATACTCAGCTATGTTATTACCCTGGTTAATACTCATCCCCTTTATCGGCGGGTTTCTGTGCTGGCAGACTGAACGCTTTGGCGTGAAGATGCCGCGCTGGATTGCGCTGATTACCATGGGACTGACGCTGGTGCTCTCCCTGCAGCTGTGGCTACAGGGCGGTTATTCGCTGACGCAATCCGCGGGTATTCCGCAGTGGCAGTCAGAATTCGTGATGCCGTGGATCCCACGCTTCGGTATTAGCATTCATCTGGCTATCGACGGTCTGTCGCTGCTGATGGTGGTGCTGACCGGTCTGCTCGGCGTGCTGGCCGTGCTCTGTTCGTGGCGCGAAATCGAAAAATACCAGGGCTTCTTCCACCTCAACCTGATGTGGATCCTGGGCGGCGTTATCGGCGTGTTCCTTGCCATCGACATGTTCCTGTTCTTCTTCTTCTGGGAAATGATGCTGGTGCCGATGTACTTCCTGATCGCGCTGTGGGGCCATAAGGCTTCCGACGGTAAAACGCGTATCACGGCGGCAACCAAGTTCTTCATCTATACCCAGGCGAGCGGCCTGGTGATGCTGATTGCCATCCTGGCGCTGGCCTTCGTTCACTTTAACGCGACCGGCGTGTGGACCTTCAACTATGAAGACCTGCTGAAAACCCCGATGTCCCATGGCGTCGAATACATGCTGATGCTCGGCTTCTTCATCGCCTTTGCGGTGAAAATGCCGGTGGTTCCGCTGCACGGCTGGCTGCCGGATGCCCACTCTCAGGCACCGACCGCTGGTTCCGTTGACCTCGCCGGTATTTTGCTGAAAACGGCGGCCTACGGTCTGCTGCGTTTTGCGCTGCCGCTGTTCCCGAATGCCTCCGCCGAGTTTGCTCCCATCGCCATGTGGCTGGGCGTTATCGGTATCTTCTACGGCGCGTGGATGGCTTTCTGCCAGTACGATATCAAACGCCTGATTGCTTACACCTCCGTTTCCCACATGGGCTTCGTGCTGATTGCTATCTACACCGGCAGCCAGCTGGCGTACCAGGGGGCGGTGATTCAGATGATTGCCCACGGTCTGTCCGCGGCGGGCCTGTTCATTCTGTGCGGCCAGCTGTATGAACGCCTGCACACCCGCGATATGCGTCTGATGGGCGGTCTGTGGAGCAAAATTAAGTGGCTGCCGGCGCTGTCGATGTTCTTCGCCGTGGCAACGCTGGGGATGCCGGGTACCGGTAACTTCGTCGGCGAATTCATGATTTTGTTCGGCAGCTACAAAGTGGTGCCGGTGATTACCGTGATCTCCACCTTTGGACTGGTCTTCGCTTCCGTCTACTCGCTCTCAATGCTGCATCGCGCGTACTTCGGTAAAGCGAAGAGCGAGATCGCGGCGCAGGAGATGCGGGGAATGTCTCTGCGTGAACTGTCGATTGTTCTGCTGTTGGTGGTTCTGCTGGTGCTGCTGGGCTTCTTCCCTCAGCCGATTCTGGACACCTCACACGCTGCGATGAGCAACATTCAGCAGTGGTTTGTTAATTCCGTTTCTACTACAAGGCCGTAATTCGCCATGACAATAACTCCACAACAACTGATCGCACTGCTACCGCTGCTGATCGTCGGCTTGACGGTGGTGGTTGTGATGCTCTCCATTGCGTGGCGACGCAATCATTTCCTTAATGCCACGCTGTCGGTTCTTGGTCTGAACGCTGCGCTGATCTCACTCTGGTTCGTGGGTCAGAACGGCGCGATGGACGTGACGCCGCTGATTCGCGTTGACGGCTACGCCATGCTCTATACCGGGCTGGTGCTGCTGGCAAGCCTGGCCACCTGTACCTTCGCGTACCCGTGGCTTGAGGGATACAAGGACAACAAAGAAGAGTTCTACCTGCTGGTGCTTATCGCCGCGCTGGGTGGCATTCTGCTGGCGGGCGCCAACCATCTGGCGGCGCTGTTCCTCGGTATCGAATTGATTTCGCTGCCGCTGTTCGGCCTTATCGGTTATGCCTTCCGCCAGAAGCGTTCGCTGGAAGCGAGTATTAAATACACCATTTTGTCTGCCGCAGCCTCTTCATTCCTGCTGTTCGGTATGGCGCTGGTCTATGCGAACTCGGGCAACCTGTCCTTCCTGGCGCTGGGTAAAAGCCTGGCTGATAACACCCTGCACGAACCGCTGCTGCTGGCGGGTCTGGGCCTGATGATCGTCGGCCTCGGCTTTAAGCTGTCTCTGGTTCCGTTCCACCTGTGGACGCCGGACGTTTACCAGGGCGCGCCGGCGCCGGTATCAACCTTCCTGGCAACCGCCAGCAAGATTGCTATCTTCGGCGTGGTGATGCGTCTGTTCCTGTACATGCCGGTGGGCAACAGCGAAGCGGTACGCGTGGTGCTGGGCCTGATTGCCTTTGCCTCTATCATCTTCGGTAACCTGATGGCGCTGAGCCAGACCAATATTAAACGTCTGCTCGGCTACTCCTCCATCTCGCATCTTGGCTATCTGCTGGTGGCGCTGATTGCCCTGCAGAGCGGTGAAATGTCGATGGAAGCCGTGGGTGTCTATCTGGCCGGCTATCTGTTCAGCAGCCTCGGCGCGTTCGGCGTAGTGAGCCTGATGTCCAGCCCATACCGTGGTCCGGATGCCGACTCGCTGTACTCCTATCGCGGCCTGTTCTGGCATCGTCCGATTCTGTCGGCGGTCATGACGGTGATGATGCTGTCGCTGGCGGGTATCCCGATGACGCTGGGCTTTATCGGTAAATTCTACGTGCTGGCCGTCGGTGTACATGCGCACTTGTGGTGGCTGGTTGCCGCCGTGGTGATCGGTTCGGCGATTGGTCTGTACTACTACCTGCGCGTGGCGGTGAGTCTGTACCTGAGCGCGCCGGATAAACTGAATCGCGATGCGCCGTCGAACTGGCAGTACAGCGCCGGCGGTATCGTGGTGCTGATCTCCGCGCTGCTGGTCCTCGTGCTTGGCGTGTGGCCGCAGCCGCTGATTAGCATTGTGCAGCTGGCAACACCGCTGATGTAATCGCCAGGGCCGGGGTTAACACTACCGGTCCTGTAACTCTGCCTGCCCGTTGTGATACGGGCAGGCATTTTTTTTGCCGCCTTTCGCTGTTTTCTCCCCTCCAGATCGACTAGCTCAGGCTGTACACCATAAAGTCTTCGGCCAGCAGCGTCCGGGGAAAAACGTCCCGACACTCCGCCAGCAGGCGCAGACAGCCTTCAGCGTCATAGCGCGAACTAAAATGGGTCGCGATAAACATGCTGACGCCGGCATCGCGGGCCAGCGCCGCTGCCTGCTGACTCGACGAATGACCGCGGCTATTGGCTTTTTCCGCCATCGCCTGCTCCAGCGTCGTTTCATGAACCATCAGGTCAACGCCGCGCGCCAGCTCAAGCGCCGTCTCGCAGGGGGCGGTATCGCCAAAAATCGCCAGCGTTTTGCCGGGCGTCGCCGGGCCGAGATAGTGCCGACCATCGATCTTCCGCCCGTCTTCCAGCTCCACCGTCTCCCCCTGTTTCAGACGTTGAAACAGCGGACCCGGGCGGACGCCGTCGGCAACCAGTCGCGCAGCATCGAGAGTGCCGGGGCGGGCATGCTCTTCGATACGATAGCCGTAGCATTCAACCGGATGATTCAGCGGATAAGCGCTGACCCGATAGCCCCCTTCATCAAAGACCAGGCCGGGCCCCACTTCCACTATGGTGAGCGGATAATCGGTCCATGAGCCGCTTAAGCGCAGCGCGGTTTCAACAAACTCCCTGAGTCCCGTCGGGCCGTACAGCGTCAGCGGCAGCGAGTTGCCCTGCATGGAGCGGCTGCACAGCAGGCCGGGAAGGCCGAACAGATGATCGCCGTGGAGGTGAGTAATAAAAATCTTATTCAGTTTTCCTGGGTGGTACGGGGTATGTAAAAACTGATGCTGGGTACCTTCTCCGCAGTCGAACAACCACATCTCCGCTGCCGTCGGCTGTTGCAAATTCAGCACGATAGACGTCATATTACGTGTACGGGTCGGCACGCCTGCGGATGTCCCCAAAAATGTCAATTCCATCGTCCAGTGTCCTCAGGGCGTGGGTGAAAAAACTCAAGTATACAGGAGCAGTCAATGATTACATGGCAGGATCTTCACCACGCAGAGCTGACCGTCCCGCAGCTGTACGCTTTGCTACAGCTGCGTTGCGCGGTATTTGTCGTCGAACAAACCTGCCCCTATCAGGATGTTGACGGTGATGACCTGATCGGTGAAAACCGCCATCTGCTCGGCTGGCGAGGGGATGAACTGGTGGCCTACGCGCGTATTTTGAAAAGCGACGATGATATTGAGCCGGTGGTGATTGGACGGGTCATTGTCAGCCCGGCGGTGCGCGGCGAAAAGCTGGGTTATCAGCTGATGGAGCGAGCGCTGGCCAGCTGTCGTCGTCACTGGCCGCACAAGGCCATTTATCTCGGCGCCCAGGCGCATCTGCAGCGTTTTTACGCCAGCTTCGGTTTTCAGCCGGTGACCGACATTTACGATGAGGACGGGATTGCGCATATCGGTATGGCCCGCGAGGCGGTCACCGGTTAAGCGCCGTTAGCGTAACCGCGTCAAGGATCAATACTTTTTTCCCTCAGCCTGCTCTGGCTGGCGGCGGCCACCTGCGGAAAGTCCGCTCCCTCATTATGGGTACTGCAATTTCACGCCAGTACCCCGTATAATCTGTGGTTTTTATTCTCTGGAGGTTTGCGTGCTGTCTGTTTCCACTGCGCTGGAACGCTTACGTGACTGCCTGTCTGACGATATCCCGCCGTCGTCCGGTACGCGAATTTTCGATATTCCTTTCCCTCTTCATGACGCTTTTGACCCTCTTCTGTGGTGCGGTCATCAAGCGCAGTGGCCACAGTTTTACTGGCTGCAGCGCAATGGCGATGAAGAGCTTGCCGCGCTCGGCGCGGTTAAAACCTTCCCGTCTTTGGCCGGGGCTCACGACTTCTTGCAGCGTCAGGGGTTGGCTGATTTACGTATTTGTGGCCTGAATGCGTTTAATCCGCAGGAAGGGAGGCTCTTTCTGCCGCGGCTGGAGTGGCGTCGGGTCGGGGGAAAAGCCACTCTGCGTCTGCTGCTGAATAGCGAGACGTCACTGCGCGAAGATGCCATTGCGGCCCGGGCGTTTCTCCAGGCGCTAACGCCTGATCAGGCGCAGCCCGCCGCTCTGCCGCCGGTGCTCAGCGAACAACACTCCCCGGACTATCCGCAATGGCATGCGCTGATTGAACAGGCAACTCAGGCGATTGCCGCAGGGGAGATGGATAAAGTGGTGCTGGCGCGGGCCACGGATGTTCAGTTTGCGGCGCCGCCGGATCCGCTGGCCATCGTGGCCGCCAGCCGGCGCAGTAATCACCGCTGTTTTCATTTCATGATGGCCTTTAACGCGCAGCGGACATTCTTTGGTTCAACGCCGGAGCGGCTTTGGCGCCGGCGCGGGACGCTGCTGCGCACCGAAGCGCTGGCCGGGACCGCTGCCAGCCATCCTGACGATCGCCAGGCGCAATTGTTGGCCGACTGGCTGATGAAAGATGATAAAAATCAGCGCGAGAATATGCTGGTGGTGGAGGATATCTGCCAGCGTATGCAGGATGAGGTCCGTTCGCTGGATGTCCTGCCGCCGCAGGTGGTGCGGCTGCGTAAAGTGCAGCATCTGCGCCGCTGCATCTGGGCTGAACTCTCTCAGCCTGACGATACCCGCTGCCTGCATCAGCTGCAGCCGACCGCCGCGGTCGCCGGATTACCGCGCCGGGCGGCGCTGGCATTTATTACCCGCCATGAACCTTTTACCCGGGAATGGTACGCCGGCTCCGCTGGCTACCTGTCGCTGGCGCAAAGCGAATTCTGCGTGGCCCTGCGTTCGGCGCAAGTCGAAAACGCCACGCTCAGGCTGTATGCCGGAGCCGGGATTGTCAGCGGCTCCGATCCTGAGCAGGAGTGGCAGGAGATAGAAAATAAGGCGGCGGGGCTGCGTTCCTTGTTATTGACAAAAACGTAGATAAACGATGCATATCAATACTCCATTGCTTTGTATTACCTATACTTAGCCTCAATATTTGATACCGGACAATTTCATGTCAGTAAGCGCATTTAACCGACGCTGGGCGGCGGTGATCCTCGAAGCATTAACTCGCCACGGCGTGCAGCATATTTGCATTGCGCCGGGTTCGCGCTCGACACCTCTTACGCTGGCAGCGGCGGAAAACCGCGCGTTTATTCCCCATACCCATTTCGATGAACGCGGTCTTGGCCATCTGGCGCTGGGGCTGGCAAAAGCCAGCCGGCAGCCGGTGGCGGTGATTGTCACGTCCGGAACGGCGACGGCTAACCTCTATCCGGCCTTAATTGAGGCGGGGCTGACCGGTGAAAAGCTGATACTGCTTACCGCCGATCGTCCCCCGGAGCTGATTGACTGCGGTGCGAACCAGGCGATCCGCCAGCCGGGCATGTTTGCTTCTCATCCCTCGCAGACGCTGTCGTTGCCGCGTCCGTCGCAGGATGTGCCCGCGCGCTGGCTGGTGTCGACGATTGACCAGGCGCTGGGCGCCCTGCATTCCGGCGGTATCCATATTAACTGTCCGTTCGCCGAGCCGCTGTACGGCGAGATGGATGACACCGGCGTGGAGTGGCAGCAGCAGCTCGGCGCGTGGTGGCAAAGCGATAAACCCTGGCTGCGTCAGTCCCTGCACCTGGAAAGCGAAAAGCAGCGCGACTGGTTTTTCTGGCGGCAAAAGCGGGGCGTGGTCGTCGCGGGCCGCATGAGCGCCGCCGAAGGTAAAAAAGTCGCCGAGTGGGCAAAAACGCTCGGCTGGCCGCTGATTGGTGACGTCCTTTCCCAGACCGGGCAGCCGCTGCCGTGCGCCGACCTGTGGCTGGCGAACGGCAAAGCGGTGAGCGAACTGCAGCAGGCGCAAATCGTTGTGCAGCTGGGCAGCAGCCTCACCGGTAAACGCGTACTGCAGTGGCAGGCCACCTGTGAACCGGAAGAGTACTGGGTCGTGGATAATCTCCCCGGCCGCCTCGACCCGGCTCATCACCGCGGTCGTCGGCTGGTCTGCCCGGTGGGACAGTGGCTGGATCTGCATCCGGCGGAAAGCCGCCAGCCGTGGGCGACGACGATCCCTGTGCTGTCGCGGCAGGCCTGGCAGGCGGCGGCCGACCGCAGCGAGGCATTTGGCGAAGCCCAGCTGGCTCACCGAATCCACCGCTATCTTCCGGATCAGGGGCAGCTGTTTGTCGGTAACAGCCTGGTGGTTCGGTTGATTGATGCCCTGGCGCAGCTTCCGGCGGGATACCCGGTTTATAGCAACCGCGGCGCCAGCGGTATTGATGGTCTGCTGGCGACGGCGGCAGGGGTTCAGCGCGCCAGCGCCCGCCCGACGCTGGCGATCGTCGGCGATCTCTCCGCGCTCTACGATCTGAACTCGCTGGCGTTGCTGCGTCAGGCCTCTGCGCCGCTGGTGCTGATCGTGGTCAACAACAACGGCGGGCAGATCTTCTCTTTGCTGCCGACGCCGCAGGATCAACGGCGCCAGTTTTATCTGATGCCGCAGGATGTCAATTTCGGCCATGCGGCGGCGATGTTTGGTCTTCATTATCACCGCCCGGGCACCTGGGAGGCTCTGGAAGCGGCGCTGGTCGGGGCCTGGCGTCTTCCTGGCGCCACGCTGATTGAGCTGGTGGTGAATGAGACGGAAGGCACCCATACTCTGCAACAGCTGCTGGCGCAGGTCAGCCGGTTATGAGTCTGCACGCCCGGTGCGAAAAGGGGCAGTCGGGCTATCCCTGGCTGGTCTTTTTACACGGTTTTTCCGGCGACAGCCGGGAGTGGCAAACGGTAGGCGCCGCGTTCAGCGCTTATCCGCAGCTGTATATCGATCTGCCGGGTCACGGTGGTTCGCGCGAGGTCAGGGTTGGTGGTTTCGCCGAGGTTAGCCTGCGGCTGGAGAAAACGCTGGCGCACTATCATGTTCGGGACTACTGGCTGATTGGCTATTCGCTGGGCGGGCGTATTGCGATGTTTTTTGCCAGCCAGCCGCGGCGCGGGCTGTGCGGGCTGGTCGTAGAGGGCGGCCATCCCGGTCTCCAGGATGCGCACCAACGCTGCCAGCGTGCTTGTAGCGATGCCGCCTGGGCGGAGCGTTTTCGTCGCGAGCCGCTGGCGCAGGTTTTTGCCGACTGGTACCAGCAGCCGGTTTTCGCCGGCTTAAGTACGGCGCAGCGGGAAGCGCTTGTGGCGCTGCGCAGCCACAACTGCGGCACCAGTCTTGCTGCGATGCTGGAGGCAACTTCCCTCGCCGTACAGCCCGACCTGCGTGCGCAGCTCCGCGCCCGGCGCTACCCTTTTCATTATCTTTGCGGCGAGCGCGATGCGAAGTTTCGCGCCATTGCGCGCGACGTCGCCGCCACGACACATATTATTCATCATGCCGGGCATAACGCGCATCGGGAAAATCCCGCGGCGGTGGTGTCATGTCTGGCCCAGTTTTTAGCGAGTTAACCAAAGGACATTCTATGATCTCTCTTGATGAAGCAATGCTCTACGCCCCTGTGGAATGGCACGATTGCTCCGAAGGCTATACCGACATTCGTTACCAGAAGTCGACGGACGGGATTGCTAAAATCACCATTAACCGTCCGCAGGTGCGCAATGCGTTCCGCCCGCTGACCGTGAAAGAGATGATTCAGGCGCTGTCCGATGCCCGATATGACGATAATATCGGCGTCATTATCCTCACCGGCGAAGGCGACAAAGCATTCTGCGCCGGCGGCGACCAGAAGGTCCGCGGCGATTACGGCGGCTACCAGGATGATTCCGGCGTTCACCACCTGAACGTGCTCGATTTTCAGCGCCAGATCCGCACCTGTCCGAAGCCGATTGTGGCGATGGTGGCGGGATATTCCATCGGCGGCGGTCACGTTCTGCATATGATGTGCGATCTGACGATTGCCGCAGAAAATGCCATCTTCGGTCAGACCGGTCCGAAAGTCGGCTCATTTGACGGCGGCTGGGGCGCATCCTACATGGCGCGGATCGTCGGCCAGAAAAAAGCGCGCGAAATCTGGTTCCTGTGCCGTCAGTACGATGCGCAGCAGGCGCTGGACATGGGGCTGGTCAACACCGTCGTCCCGCTGGCGGATCTGGAAAAAGAGACCGTACGCTGGTGTCGCGAAATGCTGCAAAACAGTCCGATGGCGCTGCGCTGCCTGAAGGCGGCGCTGAATGCCGATTGCGATGGTCAGGCGGGGCTGCAGGAGCTGGCGGGGAACGCCACCATGCTGTTCTACATGACCGAAGAGGGGCAGGAAGGGCGTAACGCGTTCAACCAGAAACGTCAGCCGGACTTCAGCAAATTTAAACGGAATCCATAATGCGTCAGGCGCAGGTTTACCGCTGGCAGGTACCGATGGACGCGGGCGTGGTACTGCGTGAACGGCGGTTAAAAACTCGCGATGGGCTGTTCATCCACCTACAGGACGGTGAACGTCAGGGATGGGGTGAAATTGCGCCTCTGCCGGGCTTTAGCGTGGAAACGCTGGAGGAGGCGCAGTCCGCGCTGGTGGCGTGGTCGCTTGCCTGGCGGCAAGGCGAGAACCCGCCCGAGCCGTCTCTGCCTTCCGTGGCCTTCGGCGTCAGCTGTGCGCTGGCGGAGCTGAACGATGAACTGCCGCTGGAGGCGGAGTATCGCGCGGTGCCGCTGTGCACCGGCGACCCGGACGAACTGTTTGCCAGGCTGGCGGCACTGCCCGGTGAAAAGGTCGCGAAGGTCAAGATCGGGCTGTATGAAGCGGTGCGTGACGGCATGGTGGTTAACCTGCTGCTGGAAGCGATTCCCGATCTGCAGCTACGTCTGGACGCCAACCGCGCCTGGACGCCGCTCAAAGCGCAGCAGTTTGCGAAATATGTCCACCCGCAGTACCGCGACCGTATTGCCTTCCTTGAAGAACCGTGTAAAACCCGCGACGACTCACGGGCTTTTGCCCGGGAAACCGGCATCGCGATTGCCTGGGATGAAAGCCTGCGTGAGGCGGATTTTCGTTTTCAGGCAGAGCCGGGTTTGCGTGCGCTGGTGATCAAGCCGACGCTCACCGGTAGCCTGCGTAAAGTGCGGGAGCAGGTTGCCACGGCTCATGCGCTGGGGCTGACGGCGGTGATCAGCTCATCGATCGAATCAAGCCTTGGACTGACGCAGCTGGCGCGGATTGCCGCCTGGCTGACGCCGCAGACCCTTCCCGGCCTGGATACGCTGGCATTGATGCGCGCGCAGCTGATTCGCCCCTGGCCTGACAGCCCGTTACCCTGCCTGAGTCGTGATGAGCTGGAGCCGCTGCTGTGACCTTTAGCGACTGGCCATGGCGCCACTGGTGCCGGCTGCGTGGCGATGCGCCGGCGGTACGTCTGAACGACGTTGTCCTGAGCTGGCGGCAGCTGTGCGCTGAGGTTAACGCGCTGGCCGCGGGATTCCGCGCTCAAGGGGTCAACGAAGGGGAGGGCGTGCTGCTGCGGGCCTATAACCAGCCGTCGGCATTGCTGGCATGGCTGGCGCTGCTTCAGTGCGGCGCCCGGGTGCTTCCTCTGAATCCTCAGCTACCGCCTTCGCTGCTGGCGGCATTGTTACCCTCCCTCGATCTGCGTTATGCGCTGGTGCTGAACGGCGATCCGCTCGCCCTCGACTTTACGCCGCTGACGCTGCAACGGGCGGCGGGGGATTCGACGTTGCCCTGGCGCGAAGAACGTCTGGCGTCGATGACGCTCACCTCCGGTTCTACGGGGCTGCCGAAGGCCGCCGTGCACAGCTGTCGGGCGCATCTTGCCAGCGCTGAAGGCGTGCTGGCGATGATTCCGCTGGCGTCGGATGACGACTGGCTGCTGTCGCTGCCGCTGTTTCATGTTTCCGGCCAGGGCATTCTCTGGCGTTGGCTGCTGGCGGGGGCTCGCCTGACGGTAGGAGAAAAACAACCGCTGGAACAGGCGCTGCGAGGCTGTACGCATGCCTCGCTGGTGCCCACTCAGCTCTGGCGATTGCTCAATAGCGAGGCTGATGTGTCGTTGAAGGCGGTGCTGCTGGGCGGCGCGGCGATTCCCGTCGCGCTGACCGAACAGGCGCGCGCCCGGGGCATTCGCTGCTGGTGTGGCTATGGCCTGACGGAGTTCGCCTCGACGGTTTGTGGTAAAGAGGCGGATGGCGCGCCGGACGTCGGCCAGCCGCTGCCGGGGCGCGCGCTGAAAATTGTTGCCGGCGAAGTCTGGCTGCGGGCCGATAGCATGGCCGCTGGCTACTGGCGCGAAGGCGGGGTGCAGCCGCTGGTCAACGAACAGGGCTGGTTTGCCACGCGCGATCGCGGCGAGATCAGGGAGGGCAAACTGACTCTGCTTGGGCGGATGGATAACCTCTTTTTCAGCGGAGGGGAAGGGATTCAGCCTGAAGAGGTGGAAAGAGTACTCCTGGCTCATCCGCAGATTCAGCAGGCGTTTATCGTGCCGTTAGACGATGCGGAGTTTGGCCAGCGTCCGGTGGCGGTGGTGGAGTGCGATGCGCAGTGCGATGTCGCCGCGCTGGCGGCCTGGGCACAGGATAAGCTGGCACGTTTTCAGCAGCCGGTACGCTGGTTGACGTTACCTGAGTCGCTGAAAACCGGCGGGATTAAAATCTCCCGCCGGGCATTACGTGACTGGGTTAATGCGTTGCCAGGCAGCCAGACCAGTTAACCTGGGTTGGCCTCGGCACGGTGCCGGGGCGCTCAGAGCAGGCCTTTCAGGGTTAATGTTTTGCGGGTCGCCACATTCAGATCGTAGCGGGGCAAATCTTCCGGTTTCACCCAGGCATACGCCTGAAACTCGTCGTTGAGGGTGATTTCGCGGTTGGCGCTAAGGCAATCAAAAATCAGGTAAATCATATAAATCTCTTCCTGACGGCCGTCAGCATAGGTTTTGACCCGAATATCATCGCTGAAGGTCCACGGCGTAATCTGCGTCAGCTGCAGCGCCTCGCCAAGCTCCTCAGCAACTTCCCGGCGTAGCGCCTCTTCAATGCGTTCGCCCGGTTCAACGCCGCCACCGGAAAGCGCCCACTGTCCGGGAAAAACGCCGCGATCGTCAGCCATTTTGCAGAGCAAATAGTGTCCCTCATTCTGAATCAGCGGGCAGACGATGGTCCTTTGGCGCATGGTGATCTCCTTGACTAAACGGTAGGGAAAAGATGTTGGAGCACCAGTTTGCGAGCCGTCTCGCTAAACCGCAAGCTGCATTGTCCGTATTTAGCCGACATTATCCGTAGCAACTGGTTACAATCACGAGAGTAAAGGTCGTTTTAGTGCATTGATTCCTCAGCGTTCGGCAGTACAATTCTGCGGTTTTTGGGACTTTTTTGATTCTTGTTTTCTGGATAGAGTAAAAATGAAAAAGAGCATTTTATTAGGTCTTGCCGGCATGATGTTCGTCTCTACGGCGGCCCATGCAATCAGCGTAACCGGGCAGGCTGGCGAGCACTACACCAACCTTGGCGTCGGTTTCGGGACTGAGTCATCTGGTCTGGCAGTGACCGGCAACTGGATGCACAGCGACAATGACGGCGACGCGGCGGGGTTAGGCCTTGGTCTGAATATTCCGCTGGGGCCGTTCCTCGCGACGGTTGGCGGCAAGGGTGTTTATACCAACCCGAAGAGCGGCGATGAAGGGTATGCGGCGGCCGTCGGCGGCGGCCTGCAGTGGAAAATTGGCGACAGCTTCCGTCTGTTCGGCGAATACTATTATTCCCCGGATTCTCTCTCCAGCGGCATTCAGAGCTATCAGGAAGCTAACGCCGGTGCGAGCTGGACGATTATGCGTCCTCTGAGCATCGAGGCCGGTTATCGCTATCTGAACCTCGAAGGGAAGGACGGCAACAAAGACAGCACGATTGCAGACGGTCCGTATCTCGGCGTCAGCGCCAGCTTCTAATCCCCCCAACGGCGCGAACGTTTCCCGCGCCGTATTCCTGTCTACTCCGCCTGCGCCTTGCGCTATAGTATTGCCACCTGGCAGGCAAGGAGTGAAGTGAATAATGATAAATGTGGAAATGCTGTCCACCGGCGATGAAGTGTTGCACGGGCAAATCGTCGATACCAATGCCGCGTGGCTGGCCGATTTCTTTTTCAATCAGGGATTACCGCTAACGCGCCGCAACACCGTGGGCGATGACCTTGACTCTCTGGTCACGGTGCTACGTGAGCGCAGTGAACAGGCGGATGTGCTGATCGTCAACGGTGGCCTGGGGCCAACCAGTGACGATCTGAGCGCGCTGGCCGCGGCGACCGCCAAGGGCGAAGGGCTGATTCTGCACGAAGAGTGGCTGGAAACGATGACCCGTTTCTTTGCCGAGCGCGGTCGCCCGATGGCCGCAAGTAACCGTAAGCAGGCGGAGATCCCCGCCAGCGCGGAGATGATCAACAATCCGGTGGGGACGGCCTGCGGTTTTGCCGTTCAGCTCAACCGCTGTCTGATGTTTTTCACCCCCGGCGTTCCGTCGGAATTCAAAATCATGGTCGAGCAGGAAATTTTACCCCGCCTGCGTGAGCGTTTCCCGCTCTCTGCCCCGCCGCTGTGTCTGCGTCTGACGACGTTTGGCCGTTCGGAAAGCGATCTGGCGCAAAGCCTCGATCCGCTGGCGCTGCCGCCGGGCGTCGTCATGGGCTACCGCTCTTCAATGCCGATTATTGAGCTGAAGCTCACCGGGCCGGCGGAGCAGCGCGAAGCGATGCTGGCGATATGGCCGGAAGTGAAAAAAGTGGCGGGAGAGAGCATGATTTTCGAGGGCACCGAAGGGCTGCCCGCGCAGATCGCGCGTTGTTTACAGGAGCGCCAGCTGAGTCTGACGCTGAGTGAACAGTTTACCGGCGGTTTGCTGGCGCTTCAGCTTTCGCGGGCAAATGCGCCGCTGCTGGCAAGTGAAATTGTCCCTTGCCAGGAGGAGTCGCTGGCGCAGTCCGCCCGCTGGGCCGCAGAACGGCGGGTCAATCATTTCGCCGGTCTGGCGCTGGCGGTGAGCGGCCAGGAAGCCGATCACCTGAATTTCGTCCTCTCGACGCCGGAAGGCACCCATGCGCTGCGGGTTAAATTCAGCGCCACGCGCTACAGCCTGGCAGTGCGTCAGGAAGTCTGTGCCATGATGGCGCTGAATATGCTGCGCCGTTGGTTGCACGGTCAGCCGGTCGCCGGTGAACACGGCTGGATTAACGTCGTCGAATCGCTCTCGGTTTAAACCAACCTCTGCGTCGGGAACCTCTCCCGACGCGCAATGAGTCCAACCTGTTGTACTTGCTTTTAAATATTCTGTGCGCCATCTCGCATTTTCCTCCCTCCGAATGTCCACCCGGCTGGAATAGCGTCGTCATTTGAAGTCGCTCACAATTTACCGCCCGGACAACCGCAACACTGATTCCAGTATTCAGGATTGGAGTCCAGCATGTTGGAATCAAGCAAAGTCCCGGCGCTGACCCGCGCCATCGACATTCTCAATTTAATCGCCCGTATCGGCCCCTGCAGCGCGGCGACCATTATTGACGAACTGGGTATTCCGAAAAGTACCGCCTATCTGCTGCTGGGAGAGCTGAGAAAACAGCGCTTCCTCAGCATGGATAATCAGGATAACTACTGCCTGTGGACCAAGCTGGTTGAGCTGGCCGGGCAGGCGCTGAGCAAAATGGACCTGCGCGAACTGGCGCGGCCGCGCCTGACGCAACTGATGGATCAGTGCGGTCTACTCTGCCACCTGGGCATTATCGACAGCGGCAACGCCTACTACATTCTGAAGATTGAATCCCCGGCGACCATCAGCGTGCGTTCGCACGAGGGTAAGGGCCTGTCGCTGTATCGTTCCGGTATTGGTAAATGCCTGCTGGCCTGGCAGCCCGAGCGGGTTCAGGAGTCGATTATCAGCGAGCTGCAGTGGGAGCGGGCGACGCCAACCACCATCACCAGCGCCCAGCAGCTTCGCGATGAGCTGGGGCGTATCCGCGCCCGCGGCTGGAGCTTCGATAACGGTGAGGATTATCCCGACGTTCGCTGCGTGGCCGCGCCGGTTTTTAACGCCAACAACGAGCTGACCGCCGCCATTTCCGTGGTGGGTACCCGTCTGCAAATCAATGAAGACAATCGCGATTACCTCGCCGGTAGGGCGATTGCCTGCGCTAAAGATATTTCCCGTCTGCTGGGGTGGAAGAGCCCCTTCGAACAACAGGCCTCATAATAAGGAGAAGATCATGACCCTACCGAAAATTAAACACGTCCGCGCCTGGTTTATCGGCGGAGCTACCGCAGAGAAAGGCGCTGGCGGCGGCGATTATCATGACCAGGGGGCAAACCACTGGATTGACGATCATATCGCCACGCCGATGAGCAAATATCCACAGTATGAACAGTCCCGTCAGTCGTTTGGCATCAACGTTCTCGGCACGCTGATTGTGGAAGTCGAAGCCGAAAACGGACAGACCGGCTTTGCGGTGTCGACCGCCGGTGAGATGGGCTGCTTTATCGTCGAAAAGCACCTGAGCCGCTTTATCGAAGGCAAGTGCGTCAGCGATATCAAACTGATCCATGACCAGATGCTCAACGCCACCCTGTACTACTCCGGCTCCGGCGGCCTGGTGATGAATACCCTCTCCTGTATCGACCTGGCGCTGTGGGATCTGTTTGGCAAAGTGGTTGGACTGCCGGTTTACAAACTGCTGGGTGGCGCGGTGCGCGATGAAATTCAGTTCTACGCCACCGGGGCACGTCCGGACCTGGCGAAAGAGATGGGCTTTATTGGCGGCAAAATGCCGACCCACTGGGGGCCGCACGATGGCGATGCGGGGATCCGCAAAGATGCCGCCATGGTGGCCGATATGCGTGAAAAATGCGGGCCGGACTTCTGGCTGATGCTGGATTGCTGGATGAGCCAGGACGTTAACTACGCCACTAAACTGGCCCACGCCTGCGCGCCCTATAACCTCAAGTGGATCGAAGAGTGCCTGCCGCCGCAGCAGTATGAAGGCTATCGCGAGCTTAAACGCAATGCGCCAGCCGGAATGATGGTCACCAGCGGCGAGCACCACGGCACGCTGCAATCCTTCCGCACGTTGTCGGAAACCGGCATCGATATTATGCAGCCTGACGTGGGTTGGTGCGGCGGCCTGACCACCCTGGTGGAGATTGCGGCGATCGCCAAATCGCGCGGCCAGCTGGTGGTTCCGCACGGCTCATCGGTCTATTCGCACCATGCGGTCATTACCTTTACCAACACGCCGTTCAGCGAGTTCCTGATGACCAGCCCGGACTGCTCAACGATGCGTCCGCAGTTTGATCCGATTCTGGTTGACGAGCCGGTACCTGTGAAAGGTCGCATTCATAAAACCGTGCTGGATAAACCGGGCTTCGGCGTCGAGCTGAACCGCGACTGCAACCTGAAACGCCCTTACAGCCACTGATCCCGTCGTGCCGCACCGCGCTGATGTGCGGCCCCATGTTGAGGATATTACGATGAGCAACACCTTGCTTGAGAGCGTGGTGAAGAAAAACCGCGCCCGTTTGATCCCCTTTATGCTGGCGTTGTATGTGCTGGCGTTTCTTGACCGCTCGAATATCGGCTTTGCCAAGGAGACCTACCAGCTGGATACCGGTCTCAGCAACGAAGCCTATGCGCTGGGGGCAGGGATTTTCTTTGTGGTGTATGCCTTTCTCGGGGTGCCGGCCAACCTGCTGATGCGCAAATTCGGCGCCAGAAAATGGATTGGCTGCACCACCTTGCTGTGGGGCATTCTTTCCGCGGCGATGGCATGGGCGGATACGGAAGCGAAATTTCTGCTGGTGCGCACTCTGCTTGGCGCCGCCGAAGCGGGCTTCTTCCCGGGGATGATCTACCTGACCTCTCAGTGGTTTCCCCAGCAGAACCGCGCCAGCATTATGGGGCTGTTTTATATGGGCGCGCCGCTGGCGCTGACCCTCGGTTCACCGCTATCCGGCGCCCTGCTGGAAATGCACGGTTTTATGGGACATCCCGGCTGGTTCTGGATGTTTATCATTGAAGGGCTGCTGGCCGTCGGCGCGGGATTCTTCACCTTCTTCTGGCTCGATGATACGCCGCAAAATGCGCGTTTCCTGACTTCTGTCGAAAAGCAGGCGTTAATTAGCGAGCTGGCCAGAGAAGAGCAGAAAAAGGTCACCTCGCGGTTGTCCGATGCGCTGCGCAACGGTCGCGTCTGGCAACTGGCCATTATCTACCTGACTATTCAGGTGGCGGTTTACGGTCTGATTTTCTTTCTGCCGACCCAGGTTGCCGCGCTGCTGGGCACCAAAGTCGGGTTCGTGGCCTCGGTGGTGACCGCCATCCCGTGGGTGGCGGCGCTGTTCGGGACCTGGCTGATTCCACGGTACTCCGATCGCACCGGCGAGCGGCGTAATATTGCGGCATTCACCCTGCTGGCGGCGGCCATTGGCATCGCGGTCTCCGGGCTGGTGTCGCCGGTGCTGGCCATTATCGCGCTGTGCGTCGCCGCCGTCGGCGTCATTGCCGTGCAGCCGGTCTTCTGGACCATGCCGACGCAGCTATTGTCCGGCACGGCGCTGGCCGCGGGTATTGGTTTCGTCAACCTGTTTGGCGCCATCGGTGGGTTTCTGGCCCCCATCATTCGGGTTCAGGCCGAAACGATGTTCGGCAATAATTCTGCCGGATTGTTGACGCTCGCCTGCGTGGCGATTGTCGGGGTGGTTATTATCTTTTCACTGCGCGTGAATCGCACGGTGCCACAGGCTGGCAGCGTACAGCATTAATGTAAGGGAGAACTATGAACGCAATTTTATCGAACCCATTTAAAGCGGGATTATTGCAAGGAGAAGCGCAGATTGGCCTGTGGCTGAGCTCGACCTCTTCGTATATGGCTGAGATTGCCGCCACCTCGGGTTACGACTGGCTGCTGATTGACGGCGAACATGCGCCCAATACCATCCAGGACCTTTATCATCAGCTGCAGGCCATCGCACCCTATGCCAGCCAGCCGGTGATTCGCCCGGTGGAGGGCAATCGCAGCCTGATTAAGCAGGTGCTGGATATTGGCGCCAGAACGCTGCTGATCCCGATGGTCGATACCGCCGAACAGGCGCGGGAGATAGTCTCGGCGACCCGCTATCCGCCGCTGGGCACCCGCGGCGTCGGGGCCGGGGTGGCCCGCGCCGCACGCTGGGGACGGGTGGAAAACTATATGGCGCTGGCCAATGATGAGCTGTGCCTGCTGATTCAGGTAGAGAGCAAAACCGCTCTCGACAACCTGGATGCCATCCTCGAAGTGGAGGGTATTGACGGCGTCTTTATCGGCCCGGCTGATTTATCGGCTTCGCTGGGCTACCCGGACAACGCCGGCCATCCGGAAGTGCAGCGCATCATTGAACAGAGTATCCGCCGCATTCGCGCGGCGGGGAAAGCCGCGGGTTTCCTCGCCGTTGACCCGGAAATGGCGCACAACGCGCTGGCGTGGGGGGCAAATTTTGTCGCCGTTGGCGTCGATACCAACCTCTATACCCGGGCGCTGGATACACGGCTGGCGATGTTCAGACCGGTCGCCGAACCGGCGGAAGGAAAGGGGAGCTATTAGTTAAGACTACTGACAAAACGCGCTCTTGAGGAATTGCCCGGTGGCGGCTGCGCCTTACCGGGCCTACGGGGTCTGTATGGGTATCAGGGGGGGAGTCATCCGGGGCAATTCCCGTTCTGAATCCGCCAGCACCAGTAGGCCGGGTCAGGCGTTAGCCGCCACCCGGCACAAACCCGGGCTCCGTATTCAAACCCGGTTTGTCATCAGCCGCATTGGTTTTACTGGTTTCTGGCGCCGATGTCAGGCCAGCGCCTGCGCCAGCAGAGTGATGGGATGTTCACAGCGTTTGCTGGTGGACATCTCGATTTGCCATTTGCAGGTTTCGCAATCGGTGATCGCCAGGTCGGCGCCGCTCTCCTCAATTTGCCGGAACAGCGGTGCGCCGATGGCCTGCGAAGAGGGGTAGTTTTCCGATTTAAACCCGTAGGTACCGGCGATGCCGCAGCACTGTGAATCCAGCACTTCCAGCTGTAAACCCGGGATCAGCCGCAGCAGTTCGAGGGTATACAGCGACCAGCCCATCTTCTCCATATGACACGGCGTGTGATAAACCACCTTCAGCGGCAGCGGCCGAAGCGGCAGGGTACGCCCGGCATCAAGCTGGCGCCAGATCCAGCGAGTTGCCAGTTCAATCCGGTCGCGAAGGTCCTGATTATCGACATCCAGCAGATGCGGGTATTCGTCGCGCAGGGTAAACGTGCAGGTTGATGAGGTGGCAATGACCGGCAGCGGAGTCTCTCGCATGGCGGCGACGTTGCTCTGCGCCTGGCGGCGGGCTTTGGCAAAAAAGCCGTTGGCGATAAGCGGCACGCCGCAGCATTTTTCTTTACTTAACAGCTGTACGCCGGTGCCCATCGCATTCAGCACGCGGATAAGGTCGTGGCCAAGCTGCGGATGGTTGTAGTTGACGTAACAGCCGTGAAAAAAAGCGACCTGTTCACTGAACTGCGCCTGGCGGTCCGCCTGCTGGCGGTAAGCGCGGCGAAAAGTGCCGAAACCATATTTCGGCAGCGTCCGGCGGTGGTCAATCTTTAGCGTCGCATCGAGCAGGCGGCGCACCGGTTTGAGCCCCGTTGCGGCGTTGACCAGCGGGGCAAACGGCGTGGAGAGGGTGCCCATCAGGTCGGTATGGCTGAGGATAGCATCGCGCAGCGTGGGTTTTTGCTGGCTGTACTGCGCCCGTGCCCTTTGGATAATATCGCCAATTTTTACATCAGAGGGACAGGCGACTTCACAGCGCTTGCAGTTAATACAATATTTTAAGGCTTCGTCGTACAGCGCCCCATCTTTCAGCCGCAGGCGCTCACCGTCGGGGCCCGCCTGTTTCGGGCCCGGATAGCGGGGATTAACCCGGCTGACCGGGCAGCTGGTCGTACAAACGGTACATTTAATGCAGCTCTCAAAGCGGGTATCGTTCATCGCGTGCCTCCGGCAAGGTCATGAATCTGTTTCGCGACGTGCAGCGCGGTGACCGCGCAAACGCCGCCGCCGCATCCAAGCTGGATGGCATCAAAACCGCCGAGTAGCGAACCGATGGCGAACAGGTTGCCCAGCGGCTGGCCGTCGAGCAGCGGGCGCAGCATCGTATCCGTTTTCAGGCCGAAGCGTTGCCAGGGTTGCGAAGCAAAGAAATCGCGCTGATACCAGTTCTCACGCGGAGTGGTCTGCTGAAGGTCGAGGCCGAGAATGGGTTCCCGAACGCGCGCTTTATCGGCGATCAATCCATTACTGAAGAAACTGCCGCTGGCCAGAACGGCAAAACGGGGACGCAGCGGAACATCGCCGTGCTGCCGGGTCCAGACTTGGTTGACTTTCCCCTCCTGATGGCCGATCCGCGTGACTTCATCGCCAGCCAGCCAGGTACCTCCGGTCCGAATAAAACGACGCTGAAGCTGGTTATGCAGGCGTATGCCGGGAACCGAAGGCGGCAGCGTCGGCAGCAGGCGCAGCGGGCAGGGTAGCTGTTCCTGTAGCCAGCGATACAGCCCGGCGTCATTCAGACCGAAACAGGCGGGCATGATCAGCAGGTCGTGCGCCAGCGCCAGCGGACGTAACGCGGCGAGGAGCGCGGGCCAATGACACTCTTCGTCGAGCATTCTGGCGATATTCACCGCGCGAAATTCGCTCGGGTTATCCCGCAGAACATCCAGTATCGGTAAGTCTATCTCGCTGGCCGTCGCCTTCACTCCCTGCCGGGTGAGCGAGGCGGCGGCCAGATGCGGCTGGAAGTCGGCGAAGCCGCCGATACCCACCACGCCAACGCTGCGTGCGGACAGTGGCGCCACGGGAACTTCCAGCGGCGAAAGCCATGTCGGGCGCAGGGTGCCCAGCGGCGTAACGCGTTCATGCGGCTGGCTGGCCGCGCCGCGCATCGCGATCCCGTTGATAGCCAGCAGCGCCTCGGTTTGCGCGGCGTACGCCATCACCCGTTCGGCGCCCAGCATCGCGTAGGGATGTTCGGGAAGCTGTTCTGCCAGGCGGTCTATCCCGTGAGCCACATCGCTGACGCGTTCCCCGTCGGGAAGGGCGCAGAGCAGATCCAGCGAAGCGGAGGAAAAGTGCAGCGCGCTTTGACCCCGACTGACGATGACGCAGCGCAGGCCGAACTGATTAAGCGTTAGCCCGCAGAGCAGGCCCGCGAGGCCACCGCCGATAATCACGCTATCAAATTTCATCCTGAGACTCCTTTTGCAGCCCGCACAGTCCGAGGTAGACCCAGCGGGTGAATTCACTTTCCCTGAGCGCATCGCCCCAGGCAATGGGCTGCACGCCTTTCCAGCGTTCGTTTAAAAAATCAGAAAGCTGGGTCAGCGACTGGGCGGGAGTGGTGATGTTAAACCGTTGCAGAAGCCCGGCCGCCCGGCAGGCGCACAGCTCTCCCTGACAGGTGCCCATGCCGATGCGCGTGCGGCGGCGTAGATCGAGCAGGCTGTTAACCGCTAAGTTTTCCACCGCGTACTGCACTTCTCCGGCGGTCACCATCTCGCATTCACAAATCAAGCTGCGATGCTGGCGGGTATCGCCCAGCCAGGCAGGCGTGCGGTCGCCGTGGCGATAGAGGGCGGAACCGCGCAGCGGCGCGGGTAGCGAGATGATTTTTTTTACCGTGGCTTCGGGGGACTCCGTTGAGCCCGGGAGCGGAGTGTCGGCAGTAGAGCAGGGGACGCTGTTGCCCAGCTTACGGCACACCGCATCCGTGGCCCACTCTGCCATCAAACGGTAGGTCATTAGCTTACCGCCGGTAATGGTGATAAAGCCCTCCATGCCATCGCGTTTGGCGTGGTCGAGCAGAACGATACCGCGGCTGACGCTGCGTCCGCTGGGATCATCATCGCTGGCCACCAGTGGGCGCACGCCGGAATAGGCGCGCAGCACTCGAGTACGCCCAAGTACCGGAGCCAGCTTTTCCCCCTCCCGCAGCAGCGTGTCGACTTCGGCCGTTGTGACCCGGTTGTCATCAATTTCGTCGTAAGGGATATGTTCCGACGTCGTGCCAATCAGCGAAATGGTATCGCCGGGCACCAGAATATCGGCATCGGCAGGTTTACGGCAGCGGTTGATGACCTGTCGGTTGATACGATGGTCGAGGATCAGCAGCGATCCCTTGGCCGGGAACATGGCGATGCGCAGATCGGCATATTCCGCGATCCGCTGTCCCCAGATCCCGGCAGCATTGACCACAACCCCGGCGTGTAGCGTACGTCTCTCACGATGCTGATGATCATAAAACTCGACCCCGCAAACGCGTTCTCCACGGCGGATGAGCCCGGTCATTTCGCAACCGGTCAGAATGGTCGCGCCATGCTCCCGGGCGTCGAGCATATTGGCCGCCGTCAGGCGAAACGGATCGATGGTGCCATCGGGGACCTGTACGGCGCCAAGCAGGGCCGGATTGACGGTGGGTTCAAGGCGCAGCGCCTCTGCTGGCGACAGCGGCCGGGTTTCGATCCCCGCCTGCTGACAGGCGTTGATAAAGGTTCGTTGCCAGGCCAGATCGTCCTCGGGAAGAGTAATGAAGAGTCCACCGGTCGGTTCAACGCAGTGACGGGCGATGCGGCGCAGAATCCGGTTCTCAGTGATGCACTCGCGGGCCGATTCACTATCGGTGACGGCATAGCGGGCGCCGCTGTGCAGCAGACCGTGATTACGGCCGGTTGCTCCGGTGGCAATATCGTGACGTTCCAGCAGCGTTACCTGCAGCCCGCGGAGCGCGCAGTCCCGCGCAATCCCTGCGCCGGTGGCGCCGCCGCCGATGATAATAACATCGCATTCACGGGTTTCGGCCATCTTCCTGTCCCTCTGCTTTCGTTTTACGCCATTTAGCCATACAAACAGTACGTATTGTTTGATTTCGAGCATATTCGCGCGTTATTCGAGCGGGTTTATGTGATTTCATGCTCATAATGGAATGTTTTGTCATATTTTTGTAACAAAGCGTGCGATGTTTCACAGTATCCAGGGCCAGCTTTGCCTACCATCCCGCCTCATCAGAAGTGGGTGATTAGATTAGATTTTTCTTATCGCTGTCAGTAGAGAAGAGATGGCCACGGAGGCTGCTATGTTAACTATTTTTAAACCTGCGCCACACAAAGCGCGTTTGCCCGCGGCGGAAATCGATCCGCTGTACCGTCGACTGCGCTGGCAAATTTTCATCGGTATTTTCTTTGGATACGCTGCTTACTATCTGGTGCGTAAGAACTTTGCTCTGGCTATGCCCTATCTGGTGGAGCAAGGTTTTTCCCGCGGCGATCTGGGTTTCGCCCTCTCCGGTATTTCGATTGCCTATGGATTTTCGAAATTCATCATGGGGTCGGTTTCGGATCGCTCGAATCCGCGCATTTTTCTGCCCGCGGGGCTGATCCTGGCTGCGCTGGTGATGCTGGTGATGGGGTTTGTGCCCTGGGCGACCTCCAGCATTATGGTGATGTTCGTGCTGCTGTTCCTCTGCGGCTGGTTCCAGGGGATGGGCTGGCCGCCGTGCGGGCGGACGATGGTGCACTGGTGGTCGCAGAAAGAACGCGGCGGCATTGTCTCGGTGTGGAACTGCGCGCATAACGTGGGAGGCGGGATCCCACCGCTGCTGTTCCTGCTGGGGATGGCCTGGTTTAACGACTGGCACGCGGCGCTGTATATGCCGGCATTCGGCGCGATTCTGCTGGCGGTGTTTGCCTTCGCGATGATGCGCGATACGCCACAGTCCTGCGGCCTGCCGCCAATTGAAGAGTATAAAAATGACTATCCTGATGATTACAGCGAAGAGCATGAACAGGAGCTGACCGCCAGCCAGATCTTTAAGCAGTATATCCTGCCGAACAAGCTGCTGTGGTATATCGCCGTGGCGAACGTCTTTGTCTATCTGCTGCGTTACGGCATTCTCGACTGGTCGCCAACCTACCTGAAAGAAGTGAAGCACTTTGCGCTGGATAAATCCTCCTGGGCCTACTTCTTATATGAGTATGCGGGGATTCCAGGCACGCTGATTTGCGGCTGGATGTCCGATAAGGTGTTCAGGGGTAATCGCGGAGCCACCGGCGTCTTCTTTATGACGCTGGTGACGATTGCGACCGTGGTCTACTGGCTCAACCCGCCGGGTAATCCGGGTATCGATATGACCTGTATGATTGTGATTGGCTTCCTGATCTATGGCCCGGTGATGCTGATTGGCCTGCATGCCCTGGAACTGGCGCCGAAAAAAGCGGCTGGCACTGCCGCCGGTTTTACCGGTTTGTTTGGCTACCTGGGCGGTTCCGTTGCCGCCAGCGCGATCGTAGGCTATACCGTTGACTTCTTCGGTTGGGACGGCGGTTTCATGGTGATGATCGGCGGCAGCGTGCTGGCGGTTCTGCTGCTGGTGGTGGTGATGATTGGCGAAAAACGCCATCACCAACAACTGAAACAGGCTTAAGGAATGCGCATGAAAACGGTAGCCACAACGTTAATGACGGCGATTTTACTTCTGAGCTTCTCCGCCTCTGCGGCGGATAAGCTGGTCATCGCCCACCGCGGCGCCAGCGGCTATCTACCGGAGCATACGCTGCCGGCAAAAGCGATGGCCTACGCTCAGGGCGCCGATTATCTTGAGCAGGACCTGGTCATGACCAAAGACGATCGGCTGGTGGTGCTCCATGACCACTATCTCGATCGGGTGACCGACGTCGCGGAGCGTTTCCCGCAGCGCGCACGGCAGGATGGGCGCTTCTACGCCATCGACTTTACCCTCGCGGAGATAAAATCACTGCGGTTCAGCGAAGGGTTTGAGCCGAAGGACGGCAAGAATATACAGACCTTCCCTGGCCGCTTCCCGATGGGGAAATCAGACTTCCGCATTCATACTTTTGAAGAGGAGATTGAGTTTGTTCAGGGGCTGAACCATTCAACGGGGAAAAATATCGGAATCTACCCGGAAATTAAGGCGCCGTGGTTCCACCATCAGGAAGGCAAGGATATCGCCGTCAGCGTCCTGCAGGTGCTGAAGAAATACGGGTACACCCGCAAGCAGGATAAGATCTATCTGCAGTGCTTTGATGCTAACGAGCTCAAGCGGATTAAGCATGAGCTGGAGCCGAAGATGGGGATGGACCTGAAGCTGGTGCAGCTGATCGCTTACACCGACTGGAATGAAACCCGGCAACGCCAGGCGGATGGCAAATGGGTTAACTACAGCTATGACTGGATGTTTAAGCCCGGCGCGATGACGCAGATTGCACAATATGCCGACGGAATTGGTCCGGACTACCATATGCTGGTGGCGGCGAATGCCAGGCCGGGTCAGGTTGCGCTCAACGAGATGGTGAAAGAGGCGCATCGCCAGCGTCTGGTGGTGCACCCGTATACCGTCCGCGCTGACCAGCTACCGGATTATGTCACCGATGTGAATCAGCTGTTTGACCTGCTGTACCACCAGGCTGACGTCGACGGCTTGTTTACCGATTTCCCGGATAAAGCGGTGCAGTTTCTGAAAGCGAAGCACTAAAAAGCCGGGTGGCGCTGCGCCTTGCCCGGCCTGTGAACTGCGGTTTTGTCGGGTAAGCGCAGCGCCACCCGACAAAACTACATCTCGATTTCAATATCGCCTTTCGCCCGGCAGCAGCAGGGCAAAATCTCTCCCGGCTGGATGAACGCCAGCGGTTCGGTCAGCCAGTCAACCTGACCGGAAACCAGCCGCGTGCGGCAGGATCCGCAATAGCCGGCGCGGCACTGATACTCCACGTCGATATTATGTGATTCCAGGGCGGCCAACAGGGAAGGGTGTTCATCCTGACACTCAAGACGAGTGTCAGAGATTTTCAGAAAAATGCGTTTCATCAGAGCTGGAAGTTGCTCAGATCGTCGGCATCGACTTCGGCATCGATCTGGCCAACCAGGTAGGAGCTGACTTCCACTTCCTGCGGCGCAACCTGCACGTTATCGGACACCAGCCAGGTGTTGATCCACGGAATCGGGTTGGAGCGGGTCTGGAAGGGCAGGTCGAGACCCACCGCCTGCATGCGGATATTGGTGATGTATTCCACGTACTGGCAGAGAATATCTTTGTTCAGGCCGATCATTGAACCGTCACGGAACAGGTAGTCCGCCCACTCTTTCTCCTGCTGCGCCGCCAGCACGAACAGATCGTAGCACTCCTGCTTGCACTCTTCGGCAATTTCCGCCATTTCCGGGTCGTCGACGCCGGAGCGCAGCAGATTCAGCATGTGCTGGGTGCCGGTCAGATGCAGCGCTTCGTCACGGGCGATCAGGCGGATGATTTTGGCGTTGCCTTCCATCAGCTTGCGCTCGGCGAAGGCGAACGAACAGGCGAAGCTGACGTAGAAGCGAATCGCTTCCAGCGCGTTGACGCTCATCAGGCACAGGTAGAGTTTCTTTTTCAGCTCGCGCAGGTTAACGGTGATGGTTTTCCCGTTGACGGTGTGCGTGCCTTCACCCAGCAGATGCCAGTAGCTGGTCAGTTCGATCAGCGTGTCGTAGTAGTGGGAGATACCTTCCGCGCGTTTCTGGATTTGCTCGTTGGTGACGATATCGTCGAAGACCATTGCCGGATCGTTCACGATATTACGGATGATATGGGTGTAGGAGCGCGAGTGAATCGTCTCTGAGAATGCCCAGGTTTCCACCCAGGTTTCCAGTTCCGGAATCGAAATCAGCGGCAGCAGGGCGACGTTCGGGCTACGGCCCTGGATAGAGTCCAGCAGCGTCTGATACTTCAGGTTGCTGATGAAGATATGTTTTTCGTGTTCCGGCAGCGCCTGGTAGTCGATACGGTCGCGGGAGACGTCAACTTCTTCCGGACGCCAGAAGAAGGAGAGCTGTTTTTCGATCAGCTTTTCGAAGATGTCATATTTTTGCTGATCGTAACGGGCGACGTTAACCGGTTGGCCAAAAAACATCGGCTCAAGCAGCTGGTTGTTTTTCGTCTGTGAAAAAGTGGTATATGCCATGAGTGGGGATCCTGTCCTGGAATTATACGCCGGGTGGCGCTTCGCAAACCCGGCCTACAATAGACCGTAGGCCCGGCAAGCAAGGCGCCGCCGGGCAATATTATCAAATCTTACATGCGCCGCTTTCGCAGCCGTCGTCCTGGATGGACGGCGCCAGATCGTCCTGGGCATCCTCCGCGCCATCACGGGTGTTGTGATAGTACAGAGTTTTTACGCCGAATTTATAGGCATTGAGCAAGTCTTTCAGCAACTGCTGCATCGGTACTTTACCCGACTGGAAACGCGTCGGGTCATAGTTGGTGTTGGCCGAAATCGACTGGTCGATAAACTTCTGCATGATACCAACCAGCTGCAGGTAGCCGTCATTGTTCGGCATTTCCCACAGCAGCTCGTAGCTGCCCTGCAGTTTTTCGTAGTCCGGTACCACCTGACGCAGAATGCCGTCTTTCGAGGCTTTAATGCTGACATGTCCGCGCGGCGGCTCAATACCGTTGGTGGCGTTGGAGATCTGCGAAGAGGTCTCTGACGGCATCAGCGCAGAGAGCGTAGAGTTACGCAGGCCGTGCTCTTTAATGGATTCGCGCAGCGCTTCCCAGTCGTAGTGCAGCGGCTCGTTGACGATGGCATCGAGATCTTTTTTATAGGTATCGATCGGCAGCACGCCCTGAGCATAGGTGGTCTCGTTGAACCACGGGCACGCGCCCTGTTCAATGGCCAGCTCGTTTGACGCTTTCAGCAGGTAGTACTGAATAGCTTCAAAGGTTTTATGCGTCAGGTTGTTGGCGCTGCCGTCAGAGTAGCGTTTACCGTGCTTCGCCAGGTAGTAGGCGAAGTTGATCACGCCAATACCCAGCGTACGACGGCCCATCGCGCCGCGTTTAGCCGCCAGAATCGGGTAGTCCTGATAATCCAGCAGCGCGTCCAGCGCACGCACCGCCAGTACCGCCAGCTCTTCCAGCTCGTCGAGGCTTTCAATGGCGCCGAGGTTAAAGGCAGACAGGGTACAGAGCGCGATTTCGCCGTTTTCGTCGTTGACGTCATCCAGCGGTTTGGTCGGCAGCGCGATTTCCAGGCACAGGTTGGACTGGCGAACCGGCGCCACCACCGGGTCAAACGGGCTGTGGGTGTTGCAGTGGTCAACGTTCTGGATGTAGATACGGCCGGTGGAGGCGCGTTCCTGCATCATCAGGGAGAACAGCTCAACCGCTTTGATGCGCTGCTTACGAATGCTGTCGTCTTTTTCGTACAGGGTGTACAGACGTTCGAATTCGTCCTGATCGGCGAAGAAGGCGTCGTACAGGCCCGGGACGTCGGACGGGCTGAACAGGGTAATGTCTTCACCTTTCAGCAGGCGGGTGTACATCAGTTTGTTGATCTGTACGCCGTAGTCCATGTGGCGAACGCGGTTGGCGTCGGTACCCCGGTTGTTTTTCAGCACCAGCAGACTTTCGACTTCCAGATGCCACATCGGGTAGAACAGCGTGGCGGCACCGCCGCGTACGCCGCCCTGCGAGCAGGACTTCACCGCGGTCTGGAAGTGCTTATAGAACGGGATACAGCCGGTGTGGAACGCTTCGCCGCCGCGGATCGGGCTGCCCAGCGCACGAATGCGACCGGCGTTAATACCGATACCTGCGCGCTGGGAAACATATTTCACGATGGCGCTGGAGGTGGCGTTGATGGAGTCGAGGCTATCGCCGCACTCGATCAGCACGCAGGAGCTGAACTGACGCGTTGGGGTACGCACGCCGGACATAATCGGCGTCGGCAGCGAGATTTTAAACGTGGAGACGGCATCATAGAAACGTTTGATGTAGTCCAGACGCGTCTCGCGCGGGTAGTTGGAGAACAGGCAGGCGGCAACCAGAATGTAGAGGAACTGGGCGCTCTCGTAAATTTCGCCGGTAACACGGTTCTGGACCAGATATTTGCCTTCCAGCTGCTTAACGGCAGCGTAGGAGAAGCTCATATCGCGATCGTGAACAATGAACGAATCCATCTGCTTGAACTCTTCTTCCGTGTAGTCTTCCAGCAGATGAGTATCGTATTTGCCTTTTTTCACCATCTTCGTGACGTGGTCATACAGCGCTGGCGGCTCAAACTGGCCGTAGGCTTTTTTACGCAGATGGAAGATAGCCAGGCGCGCGGCGAGATACTGGTAATCCGGCGCTTCGCGGGAGATCAGGTCCGCCGCTGCCTTAATGATGGTTTCGTGGATATCGGCAGTTTTGATGCCGTCGTAAAACTGAATGTGAGAGCGCAGTTCTACCTGAGAAATCGAAACGTTATTCAGTCCTTCTGCCGCCCAATCCAGTACACGATGGATTTTATCGAGATTAATGCGCTCGGTGCTACCGTCACGCTTTGTCACCAGCAGACTCTGATTCATGTGGATTATACCTGTCCGTGAGAGAAAATATCCCCCGCTTATCCACAGAACGCCGTTGTGACTAACTCTGTGGATAAATACTATATGTAGGGGGTTGTAGATAAAAGAAACGCTATATGGTGAGTATTTTAGTAAGGATTCTTTTGAGTACAAGGGTTGATTTTGGCGTTAATTTGAGGTTGCGGAAGCGTAATGATCGCTAAGTCCACGCCGCGTAAGGCCTGGCGGAGATGTCAATAAACTGGAAAATAAATATGAAAATTTGATCGAATGCTGATTTCTTCGACGGATGTAAAAATTACGCGGCTTGATGCCGCGCAATCATCAAATAATCATCATATGAAAAACTGCTGACGTTATGCGCTTTTCGCGGTTGTATGCAACATATAGTTAACATCTACCCCCGGTGCCAGCTTGAAGGTATTGGTCAGCGGATTGTAATGCAGGCCGATAATATGCTGCTCTTTCAGAGTAGTCTGATCAACCCAGCCAATCAGCTCCGCCGGCTTAATGAATTTTTTCACGTCATGAGTCCCTTTGGGCACCATTTTCATCACGTATTCAGCGCCGACTACCGCCATCAGCCACGCTTTACCATTGCGGTTAATGGTCGAGAAGAAGACCTGACCGCCGGGCTTCACCAGCCGCGCACAGGCGTGAACCACCGAGCGCGGGTCCGGAACATGCTCCAGCATCTCCATGCAGGTCACCACATCGTACTGACCGGCGTGCTTCGCCGCGTGCTCTTCTACCGTCTCCTGGACATAGTCGACCTGAACGCCGCTTTCCAGCGCGTGCAGCTTCGCCACCTGCAGCGGTTCAAAGCCCATGTCGAGCCCGGTTACCGTTGCGCCTTCACGCGCCATGCTCTCGGCAAGGATGCCGCCGCCGCAGCCAACATCGAGTACCTTTTTACCAAACAGGCCGCCAGAACGCTCCGCAATATAGCCAAGACGCAGCGGGTTGATACGATGTAAGGGCTTGAACTCGCCCTCTAAGTCCCACCAGCGCGAGGCGACGGCTTCAAATTTAGCAATTTCATGATGATCAACGTTGTGGGCCACCGGCTGTTTTTCGGCATTCATGGGCGCTTCGACTCCTTTTCTGTTCAGACCGGCGAGTATATCAGGTGACCGACATGAATAAACCGTCTATCCCCATCGCCTTTTGCCGCGACCCGATGACGCGAATCGGAGCGCCTGCGTTTACCGCCACGATGCGGCGCGAAATTCATTGGGTATAGGTTTACCCGTATCACCGTGGCTGTGTTATAATTTGCGACCTTTGAATCCGGGATACAGTAGAGGGATAGCGGTTAGATGAGCGACCTTGCGAGAGAAATTACACCGGTCAACATTGAGGAAGAGCTTAAGAGCTCGTATCTGGATTATGCGATGTCGGTCATTGTTGGCCGTGCGCTGCCGGATGTCCGAGATGGCCTGAAACCGGTACACCGTCGCGTACTTTACGCCATGAACGTATTGGGCAATGACTGGAACAAAGCCTATAAAAAATCCGCCCGTGTCGTTGGTGACGTAATCGGTAAATACCACCCTCATGGTGATACCGCCGTTTATGACACCATTGTACGTATGGCACAGCCATTCTCCTTACGTTATATGCTGGTCGATGGCCAGGGTAACTTCGGTTCTGTCGATGGCGACTCCGCCGCAGCGATGCGTTATACGGAAATCCGTATGTCGAAAATCGCCCACGAGCTGATGGCCGACCTGGAAAAAGAGACGGTTGATTTCGTTGATAACTATGACGGTACGGAACGTATTCCCGACGTCATGCCGACGAAAATCCCTAACCTGCTGGTGAACGGTTCGTCCGGTATCGCCGTCGGGATGGCAACCAACATTCCGCCGCACAACCTGACGGAAGTGATCAACGGCTGCCTGGCCTATATCGACGATGAAAATATCTCCGTCGAAGGGCTGATGGAGCACATCCCGGGTCCGGACTTCCCGACCGCCGCCATTATTAATGGTCGTCGTGGGATTGAGGAAGCTTACCGCACCGGTCGTGGCAAAATTTATATTCGCGCCCGCGCTGAGGTGGAAACCGATGCGAAGACCGGTCGTGAAACCATCATCGTGCACGAAATTCCGTATCAGGTGAACAAAGCGCGCCTGATCGAGAAAATTGCCGAGCTGGTGAAAGACAAACGCGTTGAAGGCATCAGCGCGCTGCGTGACGAGTCTGATAAAGACGGGATGCGCATCGTGATTGAAGTGAAACGCGATGCGGTGGGCGAAGTGGTGCTTAACAACCTCTACTCCCAGACGCAGCTGCAGGTCTCCTTCGGTATTAACATGGTTGCGCTGCACCATGGTCAGCCGAAGATCATGAACCTGAAAGATATTCTTTCAGCGTTCGTGCGCCACCGCCGCGAAGTGGTGACGCGTCGTACCATTTTCGAACTGCGTAAAGCCCGCGATCGCGCGCATATCCTTGAAGCGCTGGCGATTGCGCTGGCCAACATCGACCCGATCATCGAGCTTATCCGCCGTGCGCCAACGCCTGCGGAAGCGAAAGCTGGCCTGATCGCGCGTCCATGGGATCTGGGCAACGTGGCGGCGATGCTGGAACGTGCCGGTGATGATGCCGCGCGTCCGGAGTGGCTGGAGCCAGAATTCGGCGTGCGCGACGGTCAATATTATCTGACCGAACAGCAGGCCCAGGCGATCCTGGATCTGCGTCTGCAGAAACTGACCGGCCTTGAGCATGAAAAACTGCTCGATGAATACAAAGAGCTGCTGGAACAGATCGCTGAACTGCTGCATATCCTCGGCAGCGCCGACCGTCTGATGGAAGTGATTCGTGAAGAGCTGGAAGCCATGCGCGAACAGTTCGGCGACGCGCGTCGTACCGAAATCACCGCCAACACCGCGGATATCAACATCGAAGATCTGATCAACCAGGAAGATGTGGTGGTCACCCTGTCTCACCAGGGCTATGTGAAGTATCAGCCGCTGACCGACTATGAGGCGCAGCGTCGCGGTGGCAAAGGTAAATCGGCCGCACGTATTAAAGAAGAAGACTTTATCGACCGCCTGCTGGTGGCCAATACCCATGACACGATCCTCTGCTTCTCCAGCCGTGGCCGCCTGTACTGGATGAAGGTCTATCAGCTGCCGGAAGCCAGCCGTGGTGCGCGCGGGCGTCCAATCGTCAACCTGTTGCCGCTGGAAGCTAACGAACGCATTACCGCTATTCTGCCGGTACGCGAATACGAAGAAGGCGTGAACGTCTTTATGGCGACCGCCAGCGGTACCGTGAAGAAAACCGCGCTGACCGAGTTCAGCCGTCCACGTTCTGCCGGGATCATCGCGGTGAACCTGAACGAAGGCGACGAGCTGATTGGCGTTGACCTGACCAACGGTAATGATGAAGCGATGCTGTTCTCAGCCGCCGGTAAAGTGGTGCGCTTTAAAGAGAGCGCGGTCCGTGCCATGGGCCGTACCGCTACCGGCGTTCGCGGCATCAAGCTGGCGGGTGACGATAAAGTGGTTTCGCTGATCATTCCACGCGGCGAAGGCGCTATCCTGACCGTCACGCAGAATGGTTACGGTAAACGTACGGCGGCGGCAGAGTATCCGACTAAGTCCCGTGCAACGCAGGGCGTGATCTCCATTAAGGTCACCGAGCGTAACGGTTCCGTGGTCGGCGCTGTGCAGGTCGATGATTGCGATCAGATCATGATGATCACCGATGCCGGCACCCTGGTGCGTACGCGCGTGTCGGAAGTCAGCATCGTCGGTCGTAACACGCAGGGCGTTATTCTGATCCGTACCGCGGAAGATGAAAACGTCGTAGGCCTGCAGCGCGTAGCCGAGCCGGTTGATGACGAAGAGCTGGATGCCATCGACGGCAGCGTAGCGGAAGGCGACGACGAGATCGCGCCGGAAACTGACGCTGACGCCGATGATGACGCTGTCGAAGATGAAGAATAATCTGCGCTAGTGATGCGAAAAGGGCCGGGAGAGACTCCGGCCCTTTTTATTTGTACGCTGCGCCTTTATCCGAGGCGAAATCCAGAGAGTATAACGTTGCGACGAAACGTGTTTACCGCTACCTTAACCCCATTCTGTTGAGTCCCTGACGGCCGAGTATCGCCCCATTGAAATATCTTGCCTCTTTTCATACCACGCTAAAGGTTTCACGCTACCTGTTCAGAGCGCTGGCGGTACTGCTCTGGATGCTGATCGCTTTCGTTTCCGTGTTCTATATCGTCAACGCCCTGCATGACAGAGAGTCGGAGATCCGCCAGGAATTTAACCTCAATGCCGATCAGGCGCAGCGCTATATTCAGCGAACCGCGGATGTGATTAAAGAGCTGAAATACGTGGCCGGCAACCGTCCGACCAGCGGCGACGAGGGCGGGGCGACTCCCGCTCCGGGCGGCAATATCGCCGTTCCTGATTTTGAACCGCTGTACCCTGATTCTGATTGCGGGACAATGGGCGCGACCTGGCGCAACTCCCTGCAGTCGCTGGCGTGGTTTATGCGCTACTGGCGCGATAACTTTTCCGCGGCCTATGACCTCAACCGCATCTTTCTCATTGGCAGCGATAATTTGTGTATGGCCAACTTTGGCCTGCGGGAGATGCCGCTGGAGCGCGATCAGGCGCTGAAAGTGCTGCACCAGCGTATTGAGCAGTACCGCGATGCGCCGCAAAACGAGCGCGGCAACAACCTGTTCTGGATAAGCCAGGGCGTGCGTCCGGGCGTGGGCTACTTTTACGCCCTGACGCCGGTTTATATGGCAAACCGCCTGCAGGCGTTGCTGGGTATTGAGCAGACCATTCGTATGGAGAGCTTCTTTACGCCGGGCAGTCTGCCAATGAGCGTCACGATTCTCGACGACAACGGACAGCCGCTTATTTCTCTTGCCGGGCAGGATAACAAAATCAAGAGCGAAGCCCGCTGGATGCAGGAGCGGATCTGGTTTGGCTACACCGCGGGTTTCCGCGAGCTGGCGCTGAAGAAGAGTCTGCCGCCGTCGTCGTTAAGCATCGTTTATTCCGTGTCGGTCGATCAGGTGCTCGAACGTATCCGGATGCTGATTATCAACGCGATTGTCCTGAATATCCTCACCGGGGTGATTCTGTTTGCCCTGGCGCGGATGTATGAGCGGCGGATCTTTATCCCGGCGGAGAATGATGCCCAGCGGCTGGAAGAGCATGAGCAGTTCAACCGTAAAATCGTCGCATCGGCGCCGGTGGGGATTTGTATTCTGCGCACCCTCGATGGCACCAATATTCTGAGCAACGAACTGGCGCACAACTACCTCAATATGCTGACCCATGAGGATCGGCAGCGGTTAACGCAGATTATTTGCGGCCAGCAGGTCAACTTTGTGGATGTGTTGACCAGCAACAACACCAACCTGCAGATTAGCTTCGTCCATTCGCGCTATCGCAATGAAAACGTCGCGATTTGCGTGCTGGTGGACGTCAGCGCCCGCGTCAAGATGGAAGAGTCGTTGCAGGAGATGGCGCAGGCTGCGGAGCAGGCCAGCCAGTCGAAATCGATGTTCCTCGCCACCGTCAGCCACGAGCTGCGAACGCCGCTGTACGGAATAATCGGTAACCTTGACCTGTTGCAAACCAAAGAGCTGCCGAAGGGCGTCGACAGGCTGGTCACGGCGATGAATAACTCCTCGAGCCTGCTGCTGAAAATCATCAGCGATATCCTCGATTTCTCGAAAATCGAATCCGAGCAGCTGAAAATCGAACCCGGTGAGTTTTCGCCGCGTGAGGTGATGAACCATATCTCGGCCAACTATTTACCGCTGGTGGTGCGTAAACAGCTGGGGCTCTACTGCTTTATCGAGCCTGACGTTCCGCAGCTGATGTCCGGCGACCCGATGCGCTTGCAGCAGGTCATTTCTAACCTGTTGAGCAACGCCATTAAGTTTACCGACACCGGCTGCATCGTCCTGCACGTGCAGTGCGCCGGGGATTACCTGCAAATTAGTGTGCGCGATACTGGCGAAGGGATCCCGGCAAAAGAGGTGGTGCGCCTGTTTGACCCGTTCTTCCAGGTGGGGACCGGCGTGCAGCGCAACTTCCAGGGGACCGGTCTGGGGCTGGCGATATGTGAAAAGCTCATCAGCATGATGGACGGTGATATTGCCGTCGAAACCGAACCGGGAATGGGCAGTCGCTTTACCATTCGTATTCCGCTGTACGGCGTGCAAAACCGCTCGCCGCTGGTGATTGATGGCCTGGCGGGTACGTGTTGCTGGCTGGCGATCCGCAACGCCTCCCTGGCGCTGTTTGTCGAGTCGCTGCTCACCTGTCACGGTCTTCACTGCCAAATCTATGACGGCCAACGGCCCGGCGCAGATGATATTTTGCTGACTGATGATGAGCCGGACGCGCGCTGGCAGGGGAGTGCGGCGGTGATTTTCTGTCGTCGTCATATCGGTATTCCCCTGGAACGCACGCCTGGCGAGTGGATACACAGCGTGACGACACCGCACGAACTGCTGCCGCTGCTGGGACGTATCTTGCGGATTGCGGTGACGACCACCGAACACGGCCCGGCGCTCGCCGCTCCGGAAACGCAGGTCGCCAGCAATGACGATATGATGATCCTGGTGGTGGACGATCATCCGATTAACCGCCGGCTGCTGGCCGACCAGCTTGGCTCGCTGGGCTATCAGTGCGTGACGGCAAACGATGGGGTCGATGCGCTGGGCGTGCTGAGCAAACAGCATATCGATATCGTGCTGAGCGATGTCAACATGCCGAATATGGATGGCTATCGCCTGACGCAGCGTATCCGCGAGCTGGGAATGACCCTGCCGGTCATCGGAGTGACCGCCAACGCGCTGGCTGAGGAGAAACAGCGCTGCCTGGAGTCGGGTATGGATAACTGTCTGTCGAAACCGGTGACGCTCGATATTATCAAGCAGACGCTGGCGATCTACGCCGCGCGGGTGCGCAAAGAACGTCAGGAAAGGGAGTAGGGCAGGGAAGCGGTGGTGGACTTGCCCGGATAAGGCGCAGAGCCGTTATCCGGGCAGGCAGCGTTACTCTTTGTCGGTGGCGCTCAGAGAAACGGAAGACAGGTAGTTCAGCAGCGCGATATCGTTTTCCACGCCCAGCTTCATCATCGCCGATTTCTTCTGGCTACTGATGGTTTTAATGCTGCGGTTCAGCTTTTTGGCAATCTCGGTCACGAGAAACCCTTCGGCGAACAGGCGTAGCACTTCGCTCTCTTTCGGCGACAGGCGCTTGTCGCCGTAACCGCTGGCGCTGATTTTTTCCAGCAGGCGCGAAACGCTTTCCGGGGTGAATTTTTTGCCTTTCTGCAGCGCCGCCAGCGCTTTAGGCAGATCGGTCGGGGCGCCTTGTTTCAGCACGATCCCTTCGATATCCAGATCCAGCACTGCGCTAAGGATCGCCGGGTTGTTGTTCATCGTCAGAACGATGATAGACAGATCCGGAAAATGGCGTTTGATGTATTTGATCAACGTGATCCCGTCGCCGTATTTATCGCCAGGCATCGACAGGTCGGTAATCAAAACGTGTGCGTCTAATTTAGGAAGATTATTGATAAGTGCCGTTGAATCTTCAAATTCGCCGACTACGTTGACCCATTCGATTTGCTCAAGGGATTTACGAATACCGAACAGTACGATCGGGTGGTCATCGGCAATAATTACGTTCATAGTGTTCATGTATTAGGCTACCTTGCTACAGCAAGCTCTTGACGTAAACGTCAATGTCGCTGATATATTTTTCTATGCCTTGCGCATCTTTCTCGCGAATCAGATGCTCAAGCGTTTCACATAACTGTTTGCCGGGTATCAGATTAAGCATAGCAAACGCCCCTTTGAGGCGGTGCGCTGTCTGCGCCAGCGCAGCTAAATCGCTCGTTGCCAGTTCAGTATACAGCCTCTTAACATCATCCGGAACTGTGTCGGCAAACAGTGCGTAATAGCCGCTGGCATGGAGTTCGGCGTTACTTTCGCTTCCCGCAGAGGGAGATTGCCCCTCTTCCTGCGCCAGCTGCTGTTCAATCAGTTGCAGAATCGCTTCCTGCATAGCCGTGCTGATATTAAAATTGACACGCAGCTGGCCTGGGCCAATTTTGCGTATCCCGACCTCATCATCGCTTAAAAGCAAGCCCGAAGCAGTAAGATTAGACGGATTATCCGTTAAAAAGAGATCGTATTCTTGACTTGCCAGCCTTTCATCCGGCGTGATGCAGGTTGCTCCCCAGCTTTCGAGCTGGCGCACCACAATCCGGCGGACCTCATTGGCGGTAATATCGAGCATCACCACGACATCATCCAGCAGATGTTCGCCGGAATCGCTCTCTTCTTCGCTGGCCGGCATTTTGAGATGGAGAGAATAGCGGGTTCCCAGCGACTCGCGCGCCTTGATGTTCATCTGACCGCCAAGCCTGCGCGTCAGGCGATCGCAGAGCCAGAAGGTGAGGGCGTTGGCTTTACCATACAGGTCGGACTGGGTCTCGTTCAGGAACGGGAAGTGCATATTGTCGATTTCATTGCCGGAAACGCCGTTGCCGGTATCCAGAATACGGAAGGTCAGCCGGTCGTCAGCGGACTCATCTTTACTCACTTCAAGCGTGATTTTGCCAATTTGCGTCGTGGTCACCGAGTATTGAATGAGTAACAGCAGCGTGCGGCGCAGCGCATCGCGATCGCCATAGCGTTGTTCATTGGCCGGCAGCGCATTGTTGATCAGCAACTGCAGACCTTTGCGTTTAATGATCGGCAGCACCTCAGGCACCACTTCATCGATCAGCTCCTGAATGGAGAACAGCCCAGGATTACTTTTCCAGCTGTCGCTCTCCAGAAGATTCGCCAGCTGAATTTCATCGACCAGCTGTACCAACTGGTCAGCATGCTGCGCAAGCTGAAGGCTTTGGGCAATCCCAATGGCAGCCGCTTCTTCGGCCAGGCTCTGCGCCGGCTGTTTTAAGGCGCTGCCGATATGCTGCATAAATGCAATGCGCCCCTGCTGGTTTTTCTCGTACAGGCGCTGGGCCTGTTTCAGTTTTTTATTGACCAGAACCTCCCGGTCCTGATCGCGAATAATGAAGATCTGCGTCCGCGGCGCGACCTGGCTGCGATACTGACGTATTTCATACAGCTCGTTATTGATTGTCGCCTGGATAACCCCCTGATGCTGATCGGCCATGTTGGTGATGTTTTGCAGATTGAGGTGCGGCAGGAGATGATCGGCAATCGGGTTACTGATAATTGTACGGTTGGCTTCCTGATCGTGAACCAGCAGCCCCAGCGGCAACAGCGAGACGATCTCTTCGTTAATGGCGCGCAGGGTGCGCAATTCGCTATTGGCGGCGGGAGAGACGGCGGTACCGGTCTGACGGCCGCGGCCGTTGTAATGGCGAAACGTCGTAAAACCGAACAGCGTTAACGCCAGCAGGCCGATAATCAGCAGCAGCGGCAGGAGAACGTTCTGCAGTGACTCCAGCAGCAGCGACCCGAAGGGAACCACCCAGATCAGGCGCATACCGGTGGTGCTAATGCTGGTGATGATCTCAATTCGCGCCCCGTTAAAGTCGATATTAACGCTATCGGTGGCCTCTTTTTCCGGGTTGCTGACCGCGCTTTGCGCCGGGTCGGGTTCAATACGGAAATTATCCAGCGGCATGCCGGGCGGAATCAGGTCGTTAATCGGCAGGTCAAAGGCGACAACGGTTGCCAGGTGGCCCGGCTGGTTAAAGGTGGTGCGCAGGGTAAAATAGTGGCCATTCTGCCAGGAGAGGCGGCGCAGAGAGGAAAAGGTTTCCCTCTCGTCCAGGGTGTTTGCCTGCAGCAGCATTTCTGCGCGACGGGATTCAACCACGCTGGTAATCGTTGACTCTTTAAAGCTGGATGACAGATCTTTCAGCGGCAGCGTCGACACAAGGATCAGACTGTTATCCAGACCATTCAGATAGTACATCGACCAGGGGATGGTTTCCGCTCCCCACAAGATGTCGAGGTAGCTGGACATTTTCTGCGTCATCTCCAGGGTGGAGCTGTCGTGGGATCCAAAGATCAGCGCTTCGGTTTTCCGCCGCGGTTTTTCCAGGTAGTAAACATCCTGCTTCAACCGCGTTTCTTGCAGGCCATCGCTCACGGTGCTGGAAGGGGTGGCGGCGATATTGTCGTAAATCTGCCAGGTTGCGTAGCGCCAGGTATCGATGCGTTTATGCAGCGCGTGGCTGACATCAATGACCTGATAACTTTTATCTTTCAGCCAGGTATTGACCGCGCTTTGGATCATAACACCCATGGTCGCCAGCAGGACGATGACCATTAAAATGAAGAAGCGGGTGATGCTGCCTGGCATCAGGGAGAATTTTTTCTGGGTCATCGTGTGACGGAGCGACTCATCAAGGTTTGTAAGCAGGGCATCGCCCCAGGTAGCTGCTAGCAGAGTGAATACGCTAAGCAGTATAAAGGCTAATTTATCAAATCCATACTACAGATTGCGGTTCTGCAATTTTTTTTAATCGTAAGAATTATCTTAAAAAATCGCGCGCAATAAGATGTACACCAGGGCGAACCTTGTACAATTATTTACCCGTTTCTGGCAATAAATAGCACTAAATAACAAGAAATTATCTGGATAAGACTTTACTCACTTGCGAGGTGATTGATTAATAACCGTTATTTTTTTCCGTGGATATCGCCGGGTAATTAAAGTTATGTAAAGAAGGGTAAAAAAAAACCGAATGCGAGGCATCCGGTTGAAATAGGGGTAAACAGACATTCAGAACTGAATGACGGTAATAAATAAAGTTAATGATGATAGCGAGAGTTATTCTAGTCGCCGGGGTGGATTTTGTTTTGTCATTCAGTGCTATACATGAAACAACGTGTAACTGCATGAACTTCATTGAAAAAATTTATTTTCTTGATTATTGGTGCTTATTTTAGTGCTTTTTAGCGATGAAGAAAAGTTCCCCTGTGTTTACAATTTGAAACATCTTGTGCGCATTTTGAAACACCTTAGAAGTTTTCGTATCATATTCTTGTTGGATTATTCTGCATTTTACAGCACAATGAATATAGCCGACTGATTAGAAGGGTAATCAGTAAGCAGTGGCAATAATAAAAGGCATATAACAAACAGAGGGTTAATAACATGAAAGTTAAAGTACTGTCCCTCCTGGTACCGGCTCTGCTGGTAGCAGGCGCAGCGAATGCGGCTGAAATTTATAACAAAGACGGCAACAAATTAGACCTGTACGGTAAAATCGACGGTCTGCACTATTTCTCTGACGACAAGAGCGTTGACGGCGACCAGACCTACATGCGTGTAGGCGTTAAAGGCGAAACTCAGATCAATGACCAGCTGACCGGTTACGGCCAGTGGGAATACAACGTTCAGGCGAACAACACTGAAAGCTCAAGCGATCAGGCATGGACTCGTCTGGCGTTTGCTGGTCTGAAATTTGGCGACGCGGGCTCTTTCGATTACGGTCGTAACTACGGCGTTGTTTACGACGTAACTTCCTGGACCGACGTTCTGCCGGAATTCGGCGGCGACACCTACGGTTCTGACAACTTCCTGCAGTCCCGTGCTAACGGCGTTGCAACCTACCGTAACTCTGACTTCTTCGGTCTGGTTGACGGCCTGAACTTTGCTCTGCAGTACCAGGGTAAAAACGGCAGCGTTAGCGGCGAAGGCGCAACCAACAACGGTCGTGGCGCTCTGAAACAGAACGGCGACGGTTTCGGTACTTCCGTAACTTATGACATCTGGGACGGCATCAGCGCTGGTTTCGCTTACAGCCACTCCAAACGTACTGATGATCAGAACTCTCTGTCCAAAGGTCGTGGTGATAACGCTGAAACCTACACCGGTGGTCTGAAATACGACGCGAACAACGTTTACCTGGCAACTCAGTACACCCAGACCTACAACGCGACCCGTTTCAGCGGTAATGGCAATGCAGACGCTATTAGCGGTTATGCAAACAAAGCGCAGAACTTCGAAGTGGTTGCTCAGTACCAGTTCGACTTCGGTCTGCGTCCGTCCGTTGCTTACCTGCAGTCTAAAGGTAAGGACATCGAAGGTTTCGGCGATCAGGATATCCTGAAATACGTTGACCTGGGTGCGACCTACTACTTCAACAAAAACATGTCTACCTACGTTGATTACAAAATCAACCTGCTGGACGACAATGAATTCACCCGTCGTGCCGGTATCTCTACCGACGACGTGGTTGCTCTGGGCCTGGTTTACCAGTTCTAAGCACGCTGAAGTGATGAAAAAGGCGCCTCTGGCGCCTTTTTTTATGCCCGGTTTAACCTCGCTGGTGTAATCTTGCTGCCTTAGCAAGAGGAACCTGATTGTATGGATATCACTTTTTTCCGTAGCGCGCTGTTCAGCGTCTGCGTACTGCTTTCCGGCTGCGATTCAGCCACAACTCCCACTGCGCCAAAAAGTGCCGCGACCGTACTGGATGGTAAGACGATGGGCACATTCTGGCGGGTCAGCGTCATTGGCGTTGATGAAGCCAAAGCCGAGGCGCTGCGACAGAAGGTCCAGGCGCAGCTCGATGCCGACGATCGTCTGCTCTCCACCTGGAAGAACGATTCTGCGCTGATGCGCTTTAACCATGCCACCACGACCGAGCCGTGGCCGGTCAGCGAAGCGATGGCTGATATTGTCACTCTCTCGCTGCGCATCGGCGCCAAAACCGCGGGCGCCATGGATATTACGGTGGGGCCGCTGGTAAACCTCTGGGGGTTTGGCCCCGACAAGCAACCGGTTAAAACGCCGGATCCTCAGCAGATCGCCGCCGCGAAAGCGCGCACGGGGCTCCAGCATCTGACGGTCATTAACCACGCGGATCGGCAATATCTGCAAAAAGACATCCCGGATCTGTTTGTCGATCTCTCCACCGTTGGCGAAGGCTATGCCGCCGATCATCTGGCTCGCCTGATGGAGCAGGAGGGCATTTCCCGCTACCTGGTTTCGGTCGGCGGGGCGTTGGTCAGCCGGGGAATGAACGGCGACGGGCAGCCGTGGCGGGTGGCCATCCAGAAACCAACCGATCGCGAAAATGCCGTGCAGGCGATTGTTGATATCAACGGACATGGGATCAGCACCTCCGGCAGCTATCGCAACTACTATGAGCTGGACGGTAAACGTATTTCCCACGTTATCGATCCGCAAACCGGCCGGCCGATTGACCATAAGCTGGTCTCGGTCACGGTCATCGCCCCAACGGCGCTGGAAGCGGACGGCTGGGATACCGGCCTGATGGTGTTGGGGCCGGAAAGGGCGCAGGAAGTGGTGCGCCAGCAGGGGCTGGCGGTTTACATGATCGTCAAAGAGGGCGACGGGTTTACAACCTGGATGTCGCCGCAGTTCCGCACTTTCCTCGTCGGCGAAAAGAATTAAACAGCAAGATTTCGGGTTTTTTTCATCGGGCGCGGATTCAGACTGACGATACACTTAAAGCAGGAGCCCGTTATGAAACCGATAATTGCTGATACCGACGATCGCCGCTGGCAGGCGGTGTGCGATCGCGATGTGCGAGCCGATGGTCAGTTTGTCTTTGCCGTACTGACCACCGGTATCTGTTGCCGCCCGTCCTGCCGTTCGCGGCGAGCGCTGCGGGAGAATGTGCGCTTTTACCCCGCGGTTGAGGCGGCGATCGCCGCTGGCTTTCGTCCTTGTAAGCGCTGCCAGCCGGATAAACGCGATCCGCAGCAGCAGAAGGTGGACAAAGTCACCCGGGCCTGTCGCCTGCTGGAACAGGAATCGCCCGTGACCCTTGAGGCACTGGCGCAGGAACTGGCGGTCAGCCCCTTTCATTTTCATCGTTTATTCAAATCCGTCACCGGAATGACGCCGAAAGCCTGGCAACAGGCATGGCGTGCGCGACGTTTGCGCGAAGCGCTGGGGCAGGGGGAAAAAGTGACGCCCGCCGTGCTAGCGGCAGGCTTTCCCGGAGGCAGCAGTTATTATCGTCAGGCGGATGCCGCGCTTGGGATGACCGCCCGCCAGTTTCGCCGCGGCGGCGAGGATACCGACATTATCTATACTGTCGGCGACTGCGCGGTCGGCCGCTGCCTGGTTGCGGAAAGTGAACGGGGGGTGTGCGCCGTTTTACCAGGGGAAGAGGACGCAGCGCTGCTTGATGCGTTATCCCGTCTCTTCCCTCACGCCCGGCTTCTGCCGGGGGATGCGCATTTTTGCCAGCGGGTAGCCGAGGTTTTCGCCCATCTGGACGATCCTCGCAAGGCCGTTAATCTACCGCTGGATCTGCGCGGTACCGCGTTTCAGCTGCGCGTCTGGCAGGCGTTGCGCCAGATCCCGGCAGGAGAGACCCGCAGCTATCGTCAGGTCGCGCAGAGCATTGGCCAACCCCGTGCGGTGAGAGCCGTGGCAGGCGCCTGCGCGGCCAATAAACTCGCCATTGTTATCCCGTGCCATCGGGTGGTCCGCGAGGGCGGGGTGCTCTCAGGCTATCGCTGGGGAACGGCCCGTAAAGCGCAATTGCTGGCCCGGGAAGCGCAAACTGAGGAGAAGTGATGCTCGATTTATTCGCCGATACGCCTCCCTGGCAGGAGCCGCTGGCGCCGGGGGCCACCATTCTGCGGCGCTTCGCCCACCGGCGCGCGGCGGCGTTGCTGCAGGCGATAATGCAGGTCGCCAGCCGCTCGCCGTTTCGTCAAATGGTGACGCCGGGAGGCTATACCATGTCGGTGGCGATGACCAACTGCGGCAGAGTGGGCTGGACCACCGATATGCACGGCTACCTCTATGCTCCTGACGATCCGTTAACCGGTCAGCGCTGGCCGTCGATGCCGACGATCTTTCGTCAACTGGCTGCGGAGGCGGCGCTTGCCTGCGGCTATCCTGATTTTGCTCCCGATGCCTGTCTGATTAACCGCTATCAGCCCGGGGCAAAGCTGTCTCTGCATCAGGATAAAGATGAACGCGATCTGCGGGCGCCTATTGTGTCGGTGTCACTGGGGCTGCCCGCCGTGTTTCAGTTTGGCGGTCTGCGGCGCAGCGATCCGCTGCAGCGCGTGCTGCTGGAGCATGGCGATGTGGTGGTCTGGGGGGGAGAATCGCGCCTGTTTTACCACGGTATCCAGCCGCTGAAAGAGGGCGACCATCCGCAGACCGGCGCCTGTCGCTATAACCTCACCTTCCGTCTTGCCGGTGCGAGAGAACAAAAATAAGAATTATTCTTGATGTCATGGGCGAGCAGTTTAAACTGCTGGCTGTTTTGCTGCCCGGATTGTGAGTTATGGAACTTCTGCTGCTTGTCTGGCGCCAGTATCGCTGGCCGTTTATCTCCGTCATTGCCCTGAGTCTGCTCAGTGCGGCGCTGGGAATCGGGCTTATTGCCTTTATTAATCTGCGTCTGATGACCGTGGTCGATACCTCGCTGGCGGTGCTGCCGGAATTTCTCGGTTTGTTGCTGCTGCTGATGGTCGTGACGCTGGGTTCCCAGCTGGCCCTGACCACCCTGGGCCACCATTTTGTCTTCCGCCTGCGCGGCGAATTTATCAAACGCATCCTTGATACCCAAATCGAAAAGGTCGAGAAGATCGGTAGCGCTTCGCTGCTTGCCGGTTTAACCAGCGACATTCGCAATATCACCATCGCTTTTGTGCGCCTGCCGGAGCTGGTGCAGGGGATTATCCTGACCTTTGGTTCCGCCGCCTATCTGGCGTGGCTGTCGGGCAAAATGATGATGGTGACCGCGCTGTGGATGGCGCTGACCATCTGGGGCGGGTTTGTGCTGGTGGCTCGCGTCTACAGGCATATGGCGACGCTGCGGGAAACGGAAGACAAGCTGTACCACGACTACCAGACGGTGCTGGAGGGGCGCAAAGAGTTAACCCTTAACCGGGAACGCGCGGAATACGTGTTTAATCAGCTTTATTTGCCGGATGCCCGCGAATATCGTCACCATATTATCCGCGCCGATACGTTCCATCTCAGCGCGGTGAACTGGTCGAATATTATGATGCTGGGGGCCATCGGACTGGTGTTCTGGATGGCAAACAGCCTCGGCTGGGCGAATACCGCGGTGGCGGCGACCTACTCGCTGACTCTGCTGTTCCTGCGCACGCCGCTGCTCTCGGCGGTCGGAGCGCTGCCGACATTGCTCAGCGCCCAGGTGGCGTTCAACAAGCTGAATACCTTCTCGCTGGCACCGTATCGCGCCGACTTCCCGCAGCCGGAACCGCACCCGCACTGGCAGACTCTGGAGCTGCGCGACGTCTGCTTCCACTATCCGGATAACAGCTTTGCTGTCGGGCCGATTAACCTGACCCTGCAGCGCGGCGAGCTGGTGTTTTTAATTGGCGGCAACGGCAGCGGTAAATCGACGCTGGCGATGCTGCTGACCGGGCTGTATCAACCGGCTTCCGGGCAGATTCTGCTCGATGGCCAGCCGCTTGCGGCAGACAAGCCCGAAGATTACCGCAAGCTTTTTTCGGCGGTCTTTACCGATGTCTGGCTGTTCGATCGGCTGCTGGGGCCCGGCGGCAAAGCGGCGGACTCCGCGCTGGTTGACCAGTGGATGGCGTACCTGAAAATGACGCATAAACTGCAGCTGGATAACGGCAGGATTGTCGATTTGAAGCTGTCGAAAGGGCAGAAAAAACGCGTTGCGCTGCTGCTGGCGCTGGCGGAGGAGCGGGATATCATTCTGCTTGATGAGTGGGCGGCGGATCAGGACCCGCATTTCCGGCGCGAGTTTTACCAGCAGCTGCTGCCGCTGCTGCAGCAAATGGGGAAAACCGTTTTCGCCATTAGCCACGACGATCACTACTTCCAGCATGCCGACCGCCTGCTGGAGATGCGAAGCGGCCAGCTGACAGAACTGACGGGAGAAGAGCGCGAGCTGGCTACCCGGGATGCGGTGGCCCGCACCGCCTGATTGATCGCGTCGCCGGCTCGCCGGCGGCGCGGTTGTTGATTTTTCCGCCGCCTGAACGCGGCGACGGTTATTTTTTCTCCCTCCCCGCGCTATGCTTATGGCTCCTGGCCTGCCACATGTTCTCAAAAGGATTGCCTGACCGATGTCCGTTTCGCATAAAAAAAGTGCCAGATTACGTGATGAAGAGCGTGCCCGCCTTATCTGGCTGCTGACCACCGATAAAGCCGTCACCTCGGCGCTGCTGGGAAAACTGACGCTTGCTGAACGCTATGACGACGGCACGCTGGCAGACGATCTGGCGGAGGTCGAGGTGCTGGTCTCTCACCTGCCGCCACCGGACCTTGCCGATGCCCTCGAAGCGCTGCCGTACGACGGGCGTAATGCGCTCTGGCAGCTGGTCAGCAACGACAAACGCGGCGAGGTGCTGCTCGAGGCATCGGAAAACGTCTGGGGCGATCTCATCGATAAGATGAGCGACCACGAGCTGCTCGACGCGCTGCAAACCCTGGATATCGACGAACAGGTCTATCTGGTTCAGCACCTGCCGCGTAACCTGACCGGTCGCTTACTGGCGACGATGCCGCCGGATAAGCGCGCGCGCGTCCGCCAGATTATGCGTTACGCCGACAATACCGTTGGGGCAATCATGGAGTTCGAAGTGATTGTCGTGCGTCCGGAAATGACGCTGGCGGCGGTACAGCGCTATCTGCGGCGGTTGGGCAAAATGCCGGCGAACACCGATAAGCTGTTTGTGACCACCCGCAATAAGCTTCTGCTGGGTGAGCTTCAGCTGCAAACGATTCTGCTCAATGCGGCGCAAAAACGGGTCGGCGACGTCATGGAAGGGGACCCGGTCACCTTCCAGCCGCACGAAGAGGCTGAAAAGGTGGCGCGTACCTTTGAACGTGACGACTTGATCAGCGCCGCGGTGATTGATGCAGAAGGGAAGCTGATGGGCCGTCTGACCATCGATGAGATTGTTGACGTCGTCTATGAAGAGACGGACAGCGATCTGCGCGGTATGGGCGGTCTGAGCAGCGAAGAGGATGTCTTTGCGCCGGTCAGCAAAGCGGTGAAGACCCGCTGGGCCTGGCTGGCGGTTAATCTGTGCACCGCCTTTATCGCCTCGCGGGTGATTGACGGGTTTGAACACACTATTTCACAGCTGGTGGCGCTTGCCTCACTGATGCCGATCGTCGCCGGGATCGGCGGTAACACCGGCAATCAGACGATCACCATGATCGTGCGCGCTATGGCATTACAGCACATTCAGCCCGGCAGCTTTTCGTTTCTGATTCTGCGCGAGATGGGCGTCGCGCTGATTAACGGCCTGGTATGGGGCGGGATCATGGGGGCGATCACCTGGTGGTTGTATCAGGACCCGCAGCTGGGCGGCGTGATGACGCTGGCGATGATGCTGAATCTGCTGATGGCCGCGATGATGGGGGTGATTATTCCGATGGTGATGGTCAAGCTGGGGCGCGATCCGGCGGTCGGCTCCAGCGTGATGATCACCGCGATCACCGACACCGGCGGCTTCTTTATTTTTCTCGGTCTGGCGACGATATTTCTGATGTAAGCGCCGGCCTGCTGCGCAGCCGGCGAGGAATCAGCGCCATCACTGCCAGTCCGGCCACAACGCCAATGGCCAGATTGCTGGTTCCGACCGTCGCGCCGACGGTCGCCAGCATAACCAGCGTTTCCGGCCACGGATGGCGCGCCACTTCCGCCGGCCGAATGCTGTGCCAGCTGAAGGTTTTTGCCGCCACAATCACCATCACTCCGGCCAGCACCACCATCGGAATTTTAGCCATTACTTCACTCAGCGCGGTGACCAGCAGCAGCAGTACAAGGCCTGCCGCAACGGTTGAGACGCGGCTTCGGCCCTTGCCCATTTCGACGTTAACGATGGTCTGCCCGATCATGGCGCAGCCGGCGATACCGCCGTACAATCCGGCGAGAATATTGGCGATGCCCAGCCCGGTGCTCTCGCGCGCTTTGCTGGATGGCGTGTGGGTCAGATCATCCACGAGTTTAGCCGTCAGCAGCGACTCCAGCAGGCCAACGAAGGCGATACTCAACGCGCAGGGCCAGATAATGCTCAGCGTGTGCAGATCGAGCGGTACCCGCAGAGCGGTAAGTCCGGGCAGTCCACCGCTCATAGTGCCTTCATCACCGACGGTGGGCAGCAGCTGGCCGCTGGTGACGGTAAACAAGGTCAGCAGGATGATGGCGATCAGCGGCGAAGGGATGGCTTTGATATAGCGTGGCGCCCACAGCACAATCAGCAGCGTCAGCACGAACAGGCCGAGGATCAGCGGCCGTGTGCTCCAGAAATGTGGCAGCTGGGCAAAAAAGATCAGTATCCCCAGCGCATTCACAAATCCGGTCATCACCGATTGCGGAATAAATCGCATCAGTCGGGCCATACCGCACAACCCAAACAAAATTTGAATAATACCAGCCAAAATGACAGCGGGCAGGATATAGCCCACGCCGTGTTGATGCACCATAGGGCCAATGACCAGCGCCACCGACCCCGCCGCTGCGGTGACCATGGCCGGTCTGCCGCCAAGCACCGACATCGCCAGACAGAGCACGACGGACGCAATCAGGCTGACTTTCGGGTCAACCCCGGCAATCACAGAAAAGGAGATAACCTCTGGAATCAGGGCCAGCGCGGTGAGTACGCCAGCCAGCGCTTCGCGGGTCAGTAGCGACGGCGAGCGTAATACATGGCGAAGCGCGCCGTTCGAAGAGGGTGGTGCGGGGTTGGTGGCCTGATGCATAAGCGTTTCGCTGGTAGATAAAAGCCGGAACCACGAGCCGGAGCTTGTGTGCGGTCTGTCACAAAACAGGGGATGATAGCGCGTGGACGTGACATATACCAGTACAAAATATGATTTAGCGTACACATTTATTAAACATTTTTATAACAGATCTCAAAACTCAACTTAAATTTTAAACAATATTTAATTTTTTGATCTTCGGTGTTACCTTGATTCTCGATAATCGTTTCACCTGCGCTAAATCCAAAAGCGAGTAAAGTAAGGCTCAAATCCGATGAAGAAAAAGATGGCCGTACCCAGCTCACCGGCTGTTGGTTCAAATACACCTCGGACCAACACCCGCCATGAGCAAGAGACGGATGTATTGTTGATTGGCGGCGGCATCATGAGCGCCACGTTGGGAACCTGGCTTCAGGAACTTGAGCCGGACTGGTCTATTACCATGGTCGAGCAGATGTCCAGCGTGGCTGAAGAGAGCTCGAATGGCTGGAACAATGCGGGTACCGGTCATGCGGCTTTGATGGAGCTGAACTACACGCCACAAACCGCCAGTGGGATTAATATCGACAAAGCGGTCGATATCAACGAATCCTTCCACATCTCCCGGCAATTTTGGGCTCACCAGGTGACACGCGGCATACTCAGTAAGCCGAAATCGTTTATTAACAGCGTGCCGCACATGAGCTTTGTGTGGGGCGAAGACAATGTGAATTTCCTGCGCGCGCGTTACGCGGCGCTCCAGCAGAGTGAGCTGTTCCGCGGGATTCGCTATTCTGAAGATCATCAGCAGATCAAAGAGTGGGCGCCGCTGGTGATGGAAGGGCGCGATCCGCAGCAAAAAGTGGCCGCGACCCGCACCGAAGTCGGGACCGACGTCAACTACGGGGAAATCACCCGCCAGCTGATTGCCGGACTGCAGACCCATGATAACTTCTCTTTGCAGCTTGGTACCGTTGTGCGTCGCTTTAAGCGCAACGCGGACAAGAGCTGGACAGTGACCCTGGCCGATGCCGATAATCGTCGCCAGAAGCGCGTTATTAAAGCCAAATTTATCTTTATTGGCGCCGGCGGCGCCGCGCTGACGCTGCTTCAGGAAACCGGTATTCCTCAGGCGAAAGAGTACGCGGGCTTCCCGGTGGGGGGACAGTTCCTGGTGTGCGAAAACCCGGAGGTGGTGAACCATCATCTGGCGAAAGTCTATGGCCAGGCCGAAGTGGGCGCGCCGCCGATGTCGGTTCCGCATATCGATACGCGGATTATCGATGGCAAGCGGGTAGTACTGTTCGGACCATTCGCGACCTTCTCGACCCGCTTCCTGAAAAACGGTTCGCTGTGGGATCTGCTGGCATCAACCAACACCTCGAATATTCTGCCGATGCTCAATGTCGGTCTGGATAACTTCGATCTGGTGAAATATCTGATTAGCCAGGTGATGCAGAAAGATAACGATCGTCACGAGGCGCTGCGCGAATACTATCCGGAAGCGAATAAAGAGGACTGGCGCTTGTGGCAGGCCGGCCAGCGCGTACAGATTATCAAACGCAACGGTAAGAAGGGCGTACTGCGTCTGGGCACGGAAGTGGTCAGCGATGACGAAGGTACCGTTGCAGCGCTGCTGGGAGCTTCTCCGGGAGCATCGACGGCGGCGCCTATCATGCTACAGCTGATGGAGAAGGTCTTTAAAGAGAAGGTGCAGTCGGCCGCCTGGCAGGCGAAACTGAAAGAGATCGTTCCCTCCTACGGTCTGCGTCTGGATGGTAACCCGGCGGCGATTGAACAGGCGCTGGCGTGGACCAGTGAAGTACTGCAGCTGCATTACGAGCCGGTAGCGGTGGTTGATCAGGTCCCGCTGGCGGAGCTGAAGCCGCTCTCCGGTGACAAACCTATGGCGGATATTGCGCTGTAGAACGACATCCGGCGGCTGATGCCGCCGGATAGTGACTGTTTATCGCTTCGCGTTAGCGTACAACGGCATTGCCGATGGTTTCGTCTGCTTTCCAGATTCGGTATTTCACTTCGACGTTATCTGGGGTGTAGACCACGATGGGCAGCTTGCTGTTGTAGCGCAGCATGGCATCATCACCCAAGCCTGCCAGCACAAATTTACGCTCTTTTTTGCCGTCCGGGCAGGCCATCATGGTTGAAACCGGTCCGGTCACTTTATCAAAAACGTAGTAATCGTAACCCCAGCCTTCCAGCGTTTTGCTTTCCAGTTGACCGCCGAGGCGATGGCGGTTGCAGTCAACCTCAAGGGTCTGGCCGATCATCAGCTCGACTTTAAATGCGGATTCGTCCTGCTGCTGCGGCAGCTGAATCACCTGACGCTTCATGCCTTTTTCCGCCTTCGGATAGGGGGCGACCTTTTCCAGAGGCTGTCCAGCGGCCAGCGCGCTGGTGGAAACACAGGCAACGGCCAGCAGAGAAACAGCAAGCGTAGAGATTTTCTTCACGATTCATCATCCTTTGTTATCGATCTTTAACGGCAAAAGACTAGCACTCTTTTGCGTAATGGTAAGAATAATTTACCATTATTTTCATATATTGTGGTCTGATTGACTGGCTTTATTGGCTGGTTTGCAAGTATTCACTACCCACATTGACTCTCTGAGCGAAAGGTTCTTTGGGTATCCCTGACGGGATATTGCCGCCAACGGCAACCGGCAACCCGGCGTTAATAATCATCAGCAAGCGAAGACGTTTTCAGGTGCGATGATTCCAGTCCGACCGGCCAATACCCGCGAATAAGGGGCGCTATAACAGTAACAGAAGGGGAGACGGGGGAAGCGAAATGCTCCCCCCGATGCCTACTCATCGCGACTGACTTTTCCTTCCTCGATGAACTCTTCATCGATTTCGTCGGTGTTGCCCGCGTGCTCGCGCCCCGATAGCAGATTCCAGCAGGCAATAAACAGGGCGGCGATCAGCGGCCCGATGACAAAGCCATTAATCCCATAAATCTCCATGCCGCCGAGGGTGGCAATCAAAATCAGATAGTCCGGCATTTTGGTATCTTTGCCCACCAGCAGCGGGCGCAGAATATTATCCACCAGGCCTATCACAATCACGAAGAAGCCGACGATAAACGCCCCTTGCCATAGCTGATCGGTGGCAAACAGGAAGATGGCAGCCGGTACCCAGACTATGGCGGAACCGATCGCCGGAATCAGCGACAGAAACGCCATGATGGCGCCCCACAAAATGCTGCCGTCGAGGCCGGCGATAGAAAACGCGATGCCGCCAAGTATCCCCTGGGCGAGGGCGACGGCGGCGGTACCTTTTACGGTTGCCCGTGATACGGCGGCAAATTTAGCAAACAGATGCTGCTTAACGTAGTTAGACAGCGGCAGGGACTCAAGGATGAGCATGACCAGATAGGGGCCATCTTTGAGCAGGAAAAACAGCAGATACAGCATGATGCCGAAGCTAACGGTAAAGCCGAAAGTCCCTTTACCAATCAGGAACGCGCTGCCGGCCAGATATTGCCCGCCTTTCAGAGCGGCGTCAGAGAGCTGTTTCTGAATCTGCTCTGCGCTGTCAAGGTTATGTTCGGAGAGAAAGCTTCTGGCCCACTCAGGCAGATGGGCAAACAGATTGGCTACCACCACAGGAAACTGGGTGTCGTTATGCTGAAGCTGGGTGTAAACCAGGTTGAGCTCAATCGCCAGCGATGAAATGATGATCGCCAGCGGCGTGAAAACAATCAGGCAGATAATCACGACGGTCAACAACGAGGCCAGGCCATTGCGCTCACCGAGGCGAGTACGCAACTTGTTCTTCACCGGGTTGAAGATGACCGACAGAATCGCGGCCCACAGTATGGCTGAATAATAGGGGGAAAGAACATTAAAAAAGGCGAGGCTGACCATCAGCAAAATCAGGATAAAAAATCCCTTCGTAAGTCCATTAACTCTCATATTAATTGTTCCGGTGTCAGGCAAGTACGACGAATAATAGAAGCTATTCTTCGATTTACAATCAGTAAGGTCGGAGTTTCTTCATCAGCAGTGCGGAAACGGGGATGGATTCGACCGCGGACCGCGACCGTGTCGGCGGGGTGATTCGGGCATTAAAAAACCCGCAGGCTCAGAGAGGATGCGGGTTCTTAAGGGGTTACCGGTTGTTAAGATAACTTACCGGTGAATGATTTGGTCGGCACGAGAGGATTTGAACCTCCGACCCCCGACACCCCATGACGGTGCGCTACCAGGCTGCGCTACGTGCCGACGTATGGAGGACAATATTACCCGTTCCCCGACCGAATGCAAGCCGGGGAACGGCTGATTGATTCATAATTAATCAATCAGTTAGCGATAAAGCGTTTTTCGTCAGTCAGGATCTGCAGCAGCAGGCTGAGCTGAGGTTTGCGGTTATCAATTTTTTTGCCGTCGCTGTTCCAGGTGCTGTAGGTACCGTTGTGGTTCAGCACCACGGTCACCTCTGGCGACGTGACCGCCAGCGTATCGCCGTTGGCCGCCGTCACCCAGGCCCTACGACGCGCGGGGCTGAACAGGTCTTCACCCTGTGAATATTCGTTGGCAGGCGTGGAGACGTGCAGCAGGCGCTGCATCAGCGTCGTCATCACATCTTTGTTGCTGGTCAGCGTCGCGATGTTCTGCGCCGGAATCCCTGGCCAGTGAATAACCAGCGGAACCTGCAGCTGCTCCCGGGACCAGTCAAACTTTCCGCGCTGCGGATTCAACGGCATACCGTGCGCGGCGGTAATAATCACCACCGTATTATCCAGTTTTCCGGCATCGCTCAGGGCGCTCAGTACCCGGCTGATTTGGTTATCAACATCTCCCGCCGCACGGCTGTAGCGACGCGCGAAGTTTTGCTGCTGACTGTTATCCAGCGTGGTGCCATTCAGCGAAATCCATGAGAACCAGCGGTTTTCATCCTGCGCATAGCGATTGAGCCAGCCAATCCACTGGTCCGCCGTTTGCTCATCGCTTTGCGTTTTCTCATTTGGCAGCGAGAAATCGGACAGCAGCGCCTGGCGATAGAGCGGACTGCTGAAACCATCGGAGGAGAACAGCCCCAGCTGATATCCCTGCTGGTTAAAGGCCGTAATCAACGCGGCCGGGATGCGGGCTGACAGGACGCCATCCATATAGCCCGGCGAAATCCCGTAGAACAGGCCAAACATCCCGCTATCGGTGGTATTGCCGGAGCTCATATGCTGGGTAAAGTTGACGTTCTCTTGCGCGAAACGGGCCAGTTCCGGCATATTTTTCTCAAACCGCGAATAGTTCAGGTTATCGACGGTAATGAGCAGAACGTTGTAGCCAGCCCCCAGATCGCGATAGCGCAGGGTGCTCAGCGGATACTCAACGGAGACGGCTTCCGGCGCCCCCTGTTCTACCAGACGACGCTGGTAATCCTGGGCGTCGAGCAGGCCATGTTTCTCAAGGAAACGGCGGGCCGTCATCGGATAGGAGAGCGGCAGATTCGCCCGTTGCATGGTGATCGGGCGATAAAAATTCGCATCCGCCCAGATATAAATCAGGTGGCTGCTGATAAAAGAGAGAAAGAAAAACCAGGCGACAGGCCGGGCGTAGTGGCGGCGACGCGTCAGGCTACGCAGCTTCTGCCAGCTCCAGGTCGCAAACAGCATTTCCAGCAGGAAGATAATCGGCACGCTGATAAACATCAGCTGCCAGTCGCGCGCCATCTCATTCTGGTCAGGGTTGATGACCAGTTCCCAGACAATAGGGTTAAGATGCAGGTGGAAACGGGTAAAGACTTCGCTATCGATCAGCAGGAGCGTCATGCCCGCGGTCGCCAGAATGACCGACAGGAAGCGCATCAATCGCTGCGATACGACGATAAAGGTCAGCGGGAAGAGAATCAGGACATAGCTGGTAAATACCAGAAAACTGAAGTGACCCACGAGGCTGACATACGAGAAAATACGTCCGCCCAGAGTCGTGGGCCAGTCGGCGACAAAAAGATAGCGGCTGCCGAGCACCATGGCCAACAACATGTTGAACAGGGCGAACCAGTGCCCCCAGCTGACCATCTGGGAGATTTTTTCTCGGTAGGGCTGACGAAGAGTCACCATATACAGTTGTTGGTTATCCTTAGTGCGCCGGATCGTCGTTGATTGAAGACTGCAGAGCCTGGGCAAAAGAACGGGCGATAGCCTGACGCTGCGCCGGCGCGACGCTACTATTGATCAGGTTAGTCACCATATTGCCTAGCACCATCAGTGAAAGGTCAACGGGGGCTTTGTGTGTTTCCAGCACGTTGGTCAGCTCGCTAAGCAGCTGTTCGACGTGTTCATCACTATAGCGGGATAATTGCGGCATAAACTCAAAATCTGTTTGTTCGTGAAAGGGCAACATATTACCGTAGCAGCAGCTTTTTTTCCGCATTTTTTCGCCACGGCGCAAAAGCGCGCACGATCGCGAGTCTCTGGTCGTCGAAGAGTCACGCGGCGGTTGCGTCGCCGTCCCGGCGGTGGTTGAATACCGGCCGGTCTAAAAGGAGAGTTTAACATGAGTCTGGATATCGACCAGATTGCCCTGCATCAGTTAATTAAACGTGATGAACAAAACCTCGAACTGGTGCTGCGCGATTCCTTACTGGAGCCGAATGCGACGGTCGTGGAAATGATGGCCGAGCTGCATCGTGTCTACAGCGCTAAAAACAAGGCCTACGGTCTGTTTAACGAAGAGAGCGAGCTGGCGCAGGCCCTTCGCCTGCAGCGCCAGGGCGAAGAAGAATTTCTCCCGTTCAGCCGGGCGGCAACCGGCCGTCTGCGTGATGAACTGGCGAAATATCCTTTCGCAGAAGGCGGTATCGTTCTGTTCTGTCAGTATCGTTATCTGGCGGTTGAGTATCTGCTGGTGGCGGTGCTGAACAACCTGAGCAGTATGCGCGTTAATGAAGATCTGGATATCAGCTCAACCCACTATCTGGATATCAATCATGCCGATATTGTGGCGCGCATTGACTTAACTGAATGGGAAACCAATCCGGAGTCGACCCGCTACCTGACCTTCCTCAAAGGCCGGGTCGGGCGTAAAGTGGCCGATTTCTTTATGGACTTCCTCGGCGCCAGCGAAGGGCTGAATGCCAAAGCGCAGAACCGCGGCCTGCTCCAGGCGGTCGATGATTTCGCCTCCGATGCTCAGCTCGATAAGTCCGAACGGCAGAACGTTCGTCAGCAGGTATATGCTTATTGCAACGAGCAGCTGCAGGCGGGAGAAGAGATTGAACTGGAATCTTTATCCAAAGAGCTGGCCGGCGTCAGCGAGAAGAGCTTCCAGCAATTTACCGCTGAACAGGGGTATGAGCTGGAAGAGAGCTTCCCGGCGGATCGCAGCACGCTGCGTCAGTTGACCAAGTTTGCCGGCAGCGGCGGCGGGTTAACGATCAACTTTGATGCCATGCTGCTGGGCGAGCGGGTCTTCTGGGATCCGGCAACGGATACGCTGACCATCAAAGGCACGCCGCCTAACCTGCGCGATCAGCTGCAGCGTCGGACTTCCGGCGGTAGCTGATTCTCCGCCAGCCCCGGTGAAGGCCGGGGCTGGCGGCCCGCGGCGTTGTTACTCAGCGTCGGCGCGGATCGTCTCGATCCCGTGCTGAGTCAGCTTCGCCTGCAGGGCCTCATCCAGCAAACCATCGATAATCAGGGTACTGGCAAGGCTTAGCTCGCCGATGGCAAACGCCGATGCCGAGTTCAGTTTTTCCTGCGACGCCATCACAATGGTTTCCGCTGCCCGCGCGGCGAGTGCCCGCTTGATAGCCGCCTCTTCATAATCGCCGGTAGTGAAACCCGCGCGGTCATGCACCCCGGTAACGCCCATAAAAAACAGATCGGCATTGATCCGCGCAATACCTTCCAGCGCGCTGGCGCCGACGGTGACCACCGAATGTTTAAACAGCCGCCCGCCGATCAGAATGACCTCAATCAACGGTCGCTCCACCAGCGCGACGGCAATACCTGGGCTGTGGGTCACGACGGTACAGGCCAAATCAGCCGGCAGACAGCGGACCATTTCTTCTGTCGTGGTCCCGCCATCGATAATCACCACCTGCCCCGGCTGGATCAGCGCCGCCGCCCGGCGGGCAATGACCTGCTTTGAAGCGATTTGCACGTTTTTTCTTGTTTCGATCGGCGCGATGGCCGCCGAAACCGGCAGCGCGCCGCCGTGGACCCGCTGCAGCTTGCCTTCCCCCGCCAGCTCGCGTAAATCCCGGCGGATAGAGTCTTCAGAGACGTTAAACCGCTGGCTAAGCTCGCCGGACATCACCTGTTTTTCGACGGCGAGAATCTGCAGTATTTGCTGTTTTCGTTGGCTGGCAAACATATTCCTTCCTTCATGTTTTATCTTGTTTGTGCGTTATTTTGCATGTTATCGTGGCCGCTGTCATCTCATCAGGAGAAAAATATGTCCAGGGATACCTCCCGCGTTCGCCACGTGCGTGAAACGCTGCTGTCCGACAACTGGTATACGTTAAAAAAATACACTTTTGAATTGCTGCGCCGGGATGGCCGTTGGCAGGAACAGAGCCGTGAGGCCTACGATCGCGGCAACGGCGCGGTGATTCTGCTCTATAACCGGGTAAAGCAAACCGTTGTACTTATACGCCAGTTTCGTTTTCCGGTGTGGATTAATGGTCATGATGGTTTTTTGATCGAGGCGGCTGCCGGGCTGCTGGATAATGCGTCGCCGGAAGAGCGCATTATCGCCGAGGCGGAAGAAGAGACCGGCTTCCGCGTCACCGGCATTGAACCGGTTTTTACCGCCTACATGAGTCCGGGGTCGGTCACCGAAAAGCTCTATTTTTTCATTGCCGAATATTCGGCGGACGATCGCCGCGGCGAAGGCGGCGGGCTGGCGGCGGAAGGGGAGGATATCGAAGTGCTGGAGTGGCCACTGGCCCGGGCGTTACAAGCGATACGCGAGGGGGAAATTGTGGATGCCAAAACCATTATGCTACTGCAACACCTGGCTCTCACGATTTCGTCGCGCCTTGCCCCGGATGAAACAAGGCGCGATAACCCTTAGTGCAGTTTGCGGGCGATAGCGCTGTACATCAGCGCGGCTTCCAGCGGTTGGGCGTTAAACGAAGGTTCGGCCTGCGGCCAGGTTGACCACTGTACGATCACCAGATGTTCCGCGCGGTTGACCATAATCACCTGGCCGTAGATACCCAGCGCCCACAGCGAACCTTTCAGGCCCTGGCGGGCGCTGGGGTCGACATGCTGTGCGTTGGCCGGAATCGCGTTATTCCACCATTGATAGCCGTAAATGCCCTCCGGGTGTGCCGGGGAGACTGATTTCTGCGCCTGGGTCCAGGCGGAGGATTGGTCAAACCAGCCTTCAGGCACCAGCCGTTGGCCATCGGCCAGACGTCCATCCCGGGCGACAAACTCGCCGAAACGACCCCAGTCTTCCAGCGTGGCGTTAAAGCCGTGCGCCCCGACGTCATGCTTGCCCTGCTGATAAGCGTGCCAGACGCCGTCATGCGCCATTCCGGCGGGTTGCCACAGGGCCTGCTCCAGCCATGCGGCAAGCGGCATTCCGGTGGCCCGCTCCAGAACATCACCCAATAGCCAGGCGCCCCCTGACGAGTAGGACCACTGCTCGCCGGCGGGATGCGTGCGCTTCAGGGAGGCCACGATCTTGCGCACGCACGTGTAGGCGCCTGGATGGGCTTCACACTGAGTCAGGCGGGCGAAATGGGATTGCGGGTTGGTGTAATCTTCATTCCACTCGACGCCGGAGGTGTGCTGAATCAGCTGTTTAAGGGTGACATCGTCCCAGGCGCTGCCTTTCAGGTCGGGCTCGTAATCGGTGATCCGATCATTAAGCGAATGGATTTTACCTTGCTGAATCGCTATACCGACCAGGGTGGAGACCACCGCTTTACCTACCGAGCGGGAGGTCCACAGCGTGGTGTCGGTATTGCCTGCGCCGAGATATTTGTAGGCAATCTTACCCTCTTTGAGTACCAGAAAACCGGTGACGTTCTGGCGCTTCAGGTAATCCTGCAGGTTCCATGTCTGGCCGTTTACCGTATAGCTGACGTCGGTCAGCGGCTTATCTGACGGCAACAGCGGCGTGGCGTTACCGTGATGGAAGATATCGCCGGCATAGTTACGGTAGTCGTTGCGAAAACCGATAACCCGGGCGGACCGATCCCAGTTGAGCATATCTTTTGTTGCAGGCAGAACGGGATCAAAAGGTGTCGGGCAGACATCCAGCATGACTCCGCCGCAGGCCTGCGGTGACGGGGCCTGCGCCATGCTGACGGTAGGGCAAAGCGCGAACAGCAACGCCAGGGCCAGCGGTGTGGTTTTTTTTATCTTTGTCATCAGAGATTCCTTATTAGCCATAACAACCAGGCCTGCAGTATATAAATCGCCTTCGGCAGGCTAAAATCAGCCGATGGGGGATTTTCCCCCAAAGGAAACCACAGGATGAAAACGCTGCATTACTCATTTGCCCAGATTGAGGCTTTTGCCACCATCGCGGAAACCGGGAGTCTTTCGCGGGCGGCGATTCGGCTCGGAAAAGACCGCACCACGCTGCGCGATCTGTTGGATTACCTGGAAGATGCGCTGGGATATGCGCTGTTCCTGCGCGAAGGGCGAAGCCTGGCGTTAACCGCCGAAGGGGAACAACTTTTTCGCCAGGCGCATTTATTGCTGCGCCAGGCCCAGGCCTTTGAGTCGTTTGCGCAGACGCTACCGCGCACCGCGGGGCAGGGGCTGCGGGTGGTGTACGATCCGTTTGTACCGCGATCCTTTCTCTGCGCACTGGCAGATCGCCTTGCCCGATGTCAGCTGCGAATGAGCTGCTGGAGCGCATCGCGCCGCGAGGCGGAGCAGGCGCTGGCCGACGGGCAGGCCGATCTGGCTATTTGCCAGGCCAATAACCGGACTCTCGGTAGCGAAATGGAGTGGCGCGCGTTGGGGACCGTCGATCTGCGCTTTTATGCGGCCGAGCGACTGTTTGCTGACTGCGCACGTCCGCTGACTCTGCTCAATCTGTCGTTGGTCCCGCAGCTGGTGATGCATCGCCGCGCAGACGAGCAAATTGCCCGCCGGGTGCAAATTTCGGGACATACGCTGTACATGAATGAAAAAGCGTTATTGCGCCATGCGCTGCAGCAGGGGCAGGGGTGGGGATTCTTACCTGACCATTTTCAGGCGGCCGGCTGGGAAGGCGTGGAGGAGATCGATACCGAAGTCGGTACCCAGGGGCTGAATGTCACGATGGTGATGCTGTGGCAGCCGGGAATGAACAAGCATCCGACGCTGGGAGAGGTGGTTGATTTTGCGCCTTTGCTATGGAAACAAGACGCATAACAAAACGCCCCGGACCTTGCGGGCCGGGGCGTTTGCCACTCAACTTGCTATCGCGATTAAGCGCGAACGAAGTCGATGTGAGTCAGTTTTGGCTTGAACGCGTGACGCTGAACAGCCTGAACTTTTACTTTTTCTTCTTTGCCATCGATAACGATGGTCAGAACTTCACCGTAGAACTCAGCTTTGCTCTGAATGTTCCACAGTTTGTCCTGGTCCAGCTCGATTGCTACCGGAGTAGCTTCACCGCCATAAATGATGGCCGGGAATTTGTTAGCTGCACGCAGGCGGCGGCTCGCACCCTTACCCTGCTCTTTACGTACTTCTGCGTTGATAGTAAACATTGATGTCTCTCTATATTTAAATCCTGCTACAGGCGACCCAGCAGCAGGCAGATGATCTGCTTTGCGAATGCAAAAGCGGGCGGCATTATATCCACCTATGGCGTTGACGGCAATGAAAACCTCAGGCGCGGCGGTGATTAACGCAGTTCATTTGCCCGGCGGAAGCGGCCTTGATAGTCGAAGACTTTTTCCCTGACCTGCCAGTACTGGCCCTTCATGCGCGCGACGACAAAGTCCGGATGCCGCAACAGCGGCTGCTGGGCAACAATGTCGGCAGGGGTTATCCAGCGCAGCGGCACGCCCGGCGTGCGGGTATGGGGACGGATAAACAGCTGCTCAAACGCGGTACGCTGGGCCGGCGTCTGCAGGCGGAAGCGCTCGCTGACATCGGCGCCGTCCTCATCGTAATAGGTGATTTTCAGCCACGGACCTTTATCGTCGCCACCGTGCTGCAGGTCCATGCCGCTGCAGCGCAGCACCAGCGCGTCTTTGAGCTTCAGCGCGGCCTTCAGCATATCGTCCGGGTCGACCAGAATTGTGTCACACTCGCGGCAGCGGCGGGCGGCAATATCATTTTCCGCATTGCACTGCGGACAGTTTTTGAAGCGAAAACGAAAATCGCACTGTTCACGATGACCGTCGTCATCTTCAAACCAGCCCTGGCAGCGGCGGCCAAAGTGTTCAATCAGCGTACCGTCGGCGGTGGTCTTTCCCCAGAAGGTATTGGCAAAGCCGCAGGCCGGGCAGAATACCTGTACGGGGACGTTATCGCTCTTGCCCTTCGGCGAACCCACCTCCGGCGCGTAGAGATCGTGAGGATTTCCGGCATAGTCGAGAATCAGGCAGTCGGTTTTCCCCGGCGCCAGGCGCAGGCCGCGGCCGACAATTTGCTGATAAAGGCTGACCGACTCCGTGGGGCGCAGGATGGCGATCAGATCGACATGCGGGGCATCAAATCCGGTGGTGAGCACCGCCACGTTCACCAGATAACGATACTGCTGCGCTTTAAATGCTTCGATGATGCGATCGCGCTGCGGGCCGGGCGTTTCACCGGTAATCAGCTCCGCCTCGCCGGCGGGCAGCAGGCCGGTAATTTCCCGCGCGTGTTCTACCGTGGAGGCGAAAATCATCACGCCCTTACGCGTGCGGGCGAATTCGACGATCTGGCTGACGATATGCGGCGTAATGCGCCGCTGCTTTTTTAGCTCAAGGTTCAGGTCCGCTTCGCTAAACAGACCGTTGCTCTGCGGCTGAAGGCGGCTGAAATCGTACTGCACGACCGGCATATCCAGCCGTTCCGGAGGCGTCAGATACCCGTGCTTGATCATATAGCGCAGCGGCAGTTCGTAAATACAGTCGCGGAACAACGCCTTCTCATCACCGCGAACCATGCCGTGATAATGAAACTGGTAGATCCAGCCCTTGCCGAGGCGGAACGGCGTGGCGGTTAACCCGAGCAGGCGCAGCTGCGGGTTGACCTGCTGCAAATGGCTGATAATTTGCTGGTACTGGCTGTCATCATCGTCGCTGATGCGGTGGCATTCATCGACAATCAGCAGTGAAAACTCGGCCTGGAACTGTTTAAGGTTACGGGCTACCGATTGCACGCTGCCGAAGACCACCTTGCCGTGGCTCTCTTTACGCTTCAGCCCGGCGGCAAAAATATCCGCCTCCAGCCCAAGCGCACAATACTTGGCGTGGTTTTGCGCGACCAGCTCCTTGACGTGCGCCAGCACCAGAACGCGGCCGCGCGCCAGGCGTGCCAGCTCGGCGATGACCAGGCTTTTACCCGCGCCGGTGGGCAGGACGATTGCGGCAGGCTCATGATGGCGACGAAACCAGGCGAGCGTGGCGTCGACGGCCTCTTTTTGGTAGGGACGTAATGTAAAAGTCATGGCTATACTGGCGTTAATTAACTCGCAAATAGTATGCCACGAATCTTTTCCCTTGAGTGGCGTTAAGAGCCCGTTATACTAGCCAGCGAACTTCTTCTTTTTCGGGCGTTTGCCCGCTCCAGCATTATTACAGGCTAAAAAAATCTCATGCGACTTGATAAGTTTATCGCTCAGCAACTTGGCGTCAGTCGGGCTATTGCCGGGCGTGAAATCCGCAGCAGCCGCGTTCTCGTAGACGGCGAAATCGTCAAAGATGCGTCGTTTAAGCTCCAGCCGGAGCACGACGTGGAGTATGACGGCAATACGCTGACCCAGCAGAACGGCCCGCGCTACTTTATGCTCAACAAGCCGCAGGGGTACGTCTGCTCCACGGACGATCCGGATCATCCAACGATTCTCTATTTCCTGGATGTCCCGGTCGCGCATAAGCTGCACGCCGCAGGTCGACTGGATATCGACACCACCGGACTGGTGCTGATGACCGATGACGGGCAGTGGTCGCACCGCATCACTTCTCCGCGCCATCACTGCGAGAAAACTTATCTGGTGACTCTGGAAAACCCGGTGGATGAGCAAACGGCGGAACAGTTTGCTAAAGGCGTTCAGCTGCACAATGAAAAGGATCTGACGAAACCTGCGCGTCTGGAAGTGCTGACGCCAACGGAAGTTCGCTTAACGATAAGCGAAGGGCGCTACCATCAGGTGAAACGCATGTTCGCGGCGGTGGGTAACCACGTCGTCGGCCTGCATCGTGAACGTATTGGCGACATTATGCTGGATGAGTCTCTGGAGCCTGGCGAGTATCGCCCGCTGACGGAAGACGAGATCGCCAGCGTTGGCCTCCAGCATGCACGGAGTAAAACGTGACGGCAAAGCAGAATTCTTCACTGGGGATTGTGTTTATTCTTGGCCTGCTGGCCATGTTGATGCCACTGTCGATTGATATGTATCTCCCGGCGCTGCCGGTGATTTCGGCGCAGTTTAATGTGCCGGACGGCAGTGCGCAGATGACGCTCAGTACCTATATTCTGGGCTTTGCTTTCGGTCAGCTGCTGTATGGCCCGATGGCGGACAGCATCGGCCGTAAGCCGGTGATCCTCGGAGGAACGCTGATTTTTGCGGCGGCTGCGGTGGCCTGCGCGCTGTCGCAGACTATCGACATGCTGATTACCATGCGTTTCTTCCACGGTCTGGCGGCCGCGGCGGCGAGCGTGGTCATCAACGCCCTGATGCGCGATATCTATCCGAAAGAAGAGTTTTCGCGGATGATGTCGTTTGTCATGCTGGTCACCACTATCGCGCCGCTGGTTGCGCCGATGGTGGGGGGCGCCGTGCTGGTGTGGTTCAGCTGGCACGCGATCTTCTGGATTCTTGCGCTGGCGGCGCTGCTGGCCTCCGCGATGATCGCTTTTTTCATCAGCGAAACGCTGCCGGTTGAACGGCGGCAAAAATTTAGCCTGCGTACCACGCTGGGCAACTTTGCGACGTTGTTCCGTCATAAGCGGGTGTTGAGCTATATGCTGGCGAGCGGCTTCAGCTTTGCCGGGATGTTCTCCTTCCTGAGCGCCGGGCCGTTTGTCTACATCAATATCAACCATGTTTCGCCCCAGCACTTTGGTTACTATTTTGCGCTGAATATTGTCTTCTTGTTCATCATGACCATCATTAACAGCCGCTTTGTCCGACGGGTCGGGGCGCTGAATATGTTCCGCGCCGGGCTGTGGATTCAGTTTGTGATGGCGGTATGGATGGTGGTCTGCGCGCTGCTGGATGTCGGATTCTGGGCGCTGGTGGTCGGCGTTGCGGCGTTTGTTGGCTGCGTTTCAATGGTCTCCTCCAATGCGATGGCGGTCATTCTCGACGAGTTTCCGCATATGGCGGGCACCGCCTCATCGCTGGCGGGGACCTTCCGCTTTGGCATCGGGGCGATTATTGGCGCACTGCTCTCCATGGCCACCTTTACTACCGCCTGGCCGATGCTGATTTCGATCGCCTTTTGTGCCAGCAGCTCCATCCTTTTTTATCTCTACGCCAGCCGGCGGCGCAAAAACGCGCACTAAAATACCTTCCACAAGGGGCGATTTCCGCCCCTTTTTTGATGCACATCAACCGCGATGGGCTTCCCGGTTCTGTAATTTGTTTCTTTTATGTAAAATCAATTAGTGTAAAAAGTCGCATTGTTGCGATAAAAAAGTTGTTTTGGATCACAGAAACGGGTACATATAGCCCCGATCTGTTTCCGCAGAGAAACTATAAAGTTCTGGATTATAAGTCGTTAACCCTGGCGTGACGCGGGTGTAAACGTTTTCTATGCTGATGCAGGACTATTTGTCAACGATGTGTTAATATTGATGTAAATTTATTGTGAAGCATTTTGCTTCCGGGGAAACTAAGTGAATACACAGCAACTCTCTATCGTACACCGTCTGCCGCAGAGCTATCGCTGGCTGGCCGGTTTTGCGGGTTCAAGAGTTGAACCGATTCCGCAAAACGGCGCCGAAAGTGAAAACAGCCTCGTTGCGCTGAAGCTACTCAGCCCGGACGGGGAGAAAGCGTGGCCGGTGATGCATAAGCTCAGCCAGGCCCTCAGCGACATCGAAGTCGATTGCTCCATCGTTGAGTGTGAAGGGGAGCCGTGCCTGTTTGTCAATTTACAGGACGAGTTTGCGGCAACCTGTCGACTGAAAAATTTCGGCGTGGCGATTGCCGAACCGTTCTCAGGCCACAACCCATTCTGACCGTCAGCTCAGCGCCAGAAGCTGGCGGGTATATTCCTGCTGCGGAGCGGTAAAAACGCGTTCGCACTCTCCCTGCTCGACGACTTCTCCCTGCCGTAACACCATCACCTGATGACACAACGTCCGCACTACGCGTAAATCATGGCTGATAAAAATATAGGCCAGCCGATGTTTTTGCTGTAACGCTTTCAGCAACGCCAGAATTTGCGCCTGGACAGTCTTGTCCAGCGACGACGTGGGCTCATCCAGCACGATAAGCTGAGGCTTCACAATCAGCGCCCGGGCAATCGCAATACGTTGACGCTGGCCGCCGGAAAACTCAGCCGGATAGCGATGCCGCGTTTGCGGATCGAGCCCCACCTCTTGCATCACCTGTATCACCGCGTGTTCACGCGCGGCCGGCGTTAACCCTGGGCGGTGGACGCGCAGACCCTCTTCAATAATCTGTAGCACGTTCAACCGGGGATTCAGCGACGAGTTGGGATCCTGGAAAACTATCTGCATCTGGCGGCGCAGCGGCAGCATTTGCCGACGGCTACGTCCCTGCAGCGCTTGCCCTTCAAAGGCGATCGTCCCTTCCGAGGCAATCAGGCGCAGCAGGGCCAGCCCGGTAGTGCTTTTCCCCGATCCCGACTCGCCCACCAGGCCCAGGGTTTCCCCGGCGCGCAGCTGGAAGTTCAGCGCGTTGACCACCCGGTTATGATCCACCACCCGGCGGAGGAGCCCTTTGCGCACCGGGAAGGCGACGCTCAGATCGACGGCCTTCAGCAGCAGCGGCGCATCGGCGGCCAGCGGTACCGGACTGCCGGAGGGTTCGCTGTCCAGCAGGCGACGGGTATAAGGATGTTCGGGGGCGGCAAAAAGCGCCCGACAGGCCTTTTGTTCGACGCAGCGGCCGTTTTGCATCACCGCCACGCGGTCAGCGAGCCGGCGAACAATGCTTAAGTTATGGGTAATAAACAGCAGTCCCATATTCAGTTCATTTTTCAGCTCGCGTAACAGCTGCAGGATTTGCGCTTGTACGGTCACGTCGAGGGCGGTCGTGGGTTCGTCGGCAATCAGCAGTTCTGGACGGGTGAGCAGCGCCATGGCAATCATGATCCGCTGGCGTTCGCCGCCGGAAAACTGATGCGGGTAGTCCGCCAGTCGGCGTACGGCATGACGGATACCGACTCGTTCCAGGCAGTTAAGGATCTCGCCACGCGCGGCCTCTTTACGCATACCGCGATGCAAAGACAGGACTTCATACAGCTGTTTTTCCAGCGTATGCAGGGGATTGAGCGAGACCATTGGTTCCTGAAAAATCATCGCGATACGGTTCCCGCGCACCTTACTTAGCGTGCGCTCATCGGCATGGAGCAGCGACTGACCGTGAAAGCGAATGTCTCCGCCGGGGTAGCAGACCGGCGGAGAGGGGAGCAGGCGCAGCACCGAGAGCGCGGAGACGCTTTTACCGGAACCGGATTCTCCCACCAGCGCCAGGGTTTCCCCGGCGCCAATATCCAGGGAGAGCTCGCTGACGACGGTCTGCATTTTCCCCTGCTGGCGGAAGGCGATGGAGAGGTTGTCTATCTCTAACAAAGGCTGCGTCATGTTATACCGCCTTACCGGGGTCGAAGGCGTCGCGGACGGCTTCACCAATGAAAATTAACAGCGATAACAGCACCGCGACCGACAGGAAGGCGGCGATGCCCAGCCACGGCGCCTGCAGATTGTTTTTCCCCTGCAGCAGCAGCTCCCCCAGAGAGGGCGAACCTAACGGCAGGCCGAAGCCGAGAAAATCGAGTGAAGTCAGGGTGGTGATTGAACTGCACAGAATAAACGGCAAGAAGGTCAGGGTCGCGACCATGGCGTTAGGCAGCATGTGGCGGAAAATAATATGGCGATCGCTGACCCCCAGCGCCTGCGCCGCGCGAATATAGTCATAGTTACGGGTGCGCAGGAATTCCGCCCGCACGACGCCGACCAGCGCCATCCAGCCGAACAGTACCGTAATGGCCAGCAGCCACCAGAAGCCCGGCTGGACGACACTTGAGAGCAAAATAATCAGGAACAGGGTTGGCATGCCTGACCACACCTCGATAAATCGCTGGCCCCACAGGTCAATCTTGCCACCGTAGTATCCCTGAATCGCCCCCGCCAGTACCCCCAGCACGCTGGAGAAAAAGGTCAGCAGCAGGCCGAACAGAATCGATATTCGCGTGCCGTATAAAATACGAGCCAGCACATCGCCGCCGTTGGCATCGGTACCCAGCCAGTTTCTCGTCGAGGGAGGGGAAGGGAAGGGCGTCTGGGTGGCGAAGTCGATAGTGGTGGCACCAAATCGGATCGGCGCCCACAGTACCCAGCCGTTATCATCCAGCTGCTTTTGCAGCCACGGATCCTGGTAGTCGGCGGCGGTAGCAAGCGGACCGCCAAAGGTCGTCTCGCTATAATTTTTCAATGCCGGAACGTACAGGCTGCCGCGATACTGCACCAGCAGCGGGCGGTCGTTGGCAATCAGCTCGGCGCCCAGGCTGCACAGGAAAAGAAGCATAAACAGCCACAGCGACAGATAGCCGCGGCGATTGTGACGAAAACGCGCCCAGCGGGCCTGATTAACGGGACTCAGGAAAGACATCAGCGGCCCTCAAAATCAATACGCGGATCGACCAGCGTGTAGCAGATATCGCTGACAATATTCAGCAGCAGGCCGATCAGCGTAAAAATATACAACGTACCGAACATCACCGGGTAATCACGGGAAACGGTCGCCTCATAGCCCAGCAGTCCCAGGCCGTTGAGGGAAAACATCACCTCAATCAGCAGGGAACCGGTGAAAAACATGCTGATAAACATCGCCGGGAAACCGGCGATCACCAGCAGCATGGCATTGCGAAAAACATGGCCCCATAAAATTTGCTTTTCGCCTACCCCTTTGGCGCGAGCGGTCACGACATACTGCTTGCGGATCTCATCAAGAAAGCTGTTCTTGGTCAGCATGGTGAGCGCCGCAAAGCCGCCGATGACCGTCGCCAGCACCGGCAGCGTAATATGCCAGAGATAGTCGAGAACCTTCTGATACCACGTCAGGCTATCGAAATTAGCGGACACCAGCCCGCGCAGCGGAAACAGATCCAGATAGCTGCCCCCCGCGAAGAGCACGATCAGGATAATGGCGAACAGAAAGGCCGGGATGGCGTAGCCAATAATGATCAGCGTACTGCTCCAGATATCAAACTGGCTGCCGTTATGGACGGCTTTGCGGATGCCGAGCGGAATCGAGACCAGATAGATAATCAGCGTACTCCACAGCCCCAGGGTGATGGAGACCGGCATGCTGTTTTTGATCAGCTGCAAGACCGACGCGCTGCGAAAAAGGCTGTCGCCAAAATCGAAGCGCAGATAGTCGCCGAGCATTTTCAGGTAGCGTTCGTGCAGCGGTTTATCAAAGCCGTAGCGGTGGGTGATTTCGGCAATCACTTCCGGATCGAGCCCGCGGCCGCCGCGATAATGACCTTCGCTGATGTTGCCGACGCCGGTCCGGGCATGGCTGGCGGCCATACCGCTTTCTCCGGCGCCCGGTAAGCCGCCGCGGTTGCCAAACTCAATGGCGGCGATGGCCTGATCGACCGGGCCACCCGGGGCTATCTGGACAATGAAAAAGTTGATCGTAATGATCGCCCACAGCGTGGGGATTATCAGCAACAGCCGGCGGATCAGGTATGCGCCCATCGTTATTCCTTACCGTTTGTCCGCGGGCAGTTTTGCCGCTTTGTTCACGTCATACCACCAGGTGTCAAACCCGGATGAATAAACGGGACGGGTCTGCGGGAAGGAGAATTTATCCCAGTACGCCGTCCTGTCCTGCGCCATATACCACATCGGCAGCATGTAATAGTTCCAGGTCAGCACCCGGTCCAGCGCGCGACCCAGGGGCAGGAGCTTTTGCTTATTACCCTGCCAGCGGATGATCTGCGCAATCAGTTTGTCTACCACCGGACTCTGAACCCCGGGCGCATTGTAGCTGGAGTGAATATATGACGAATCCCAGGAGATTTGCAGGTCGGTTCCGGGCCAGGGCGTCGCGCGCCAGACGATGGGCATCATATCGTAGTCACGACTGCGTCGGCGGTTACTGTACTGCGAATTATCGACCTGGCGAATATCCATCGTAATACCGAGGCGCTGGAGATTATGCTGGAACGGCAGCACCCAGCGATCGTTGCCCCCGGAAGGCAGCAGCAGTTCAAAGCGCAGCGGCTTACCGGTGACGGCGTTGATCCGGCGCTGGTTTTTCAGCACCCAGCCCGCCTGCTTAAGCAACGCATCGGCCTGCAGCAGATTGGTGCGATCGAACCCATCGCCGCGGGATCGCGGCGGCTGATAGACGGAGGTGAAGACCTCCGGCGGCAGATCGGCTTTCATTGGCATCAGCAGAGCGAGCTCTTCGGCATCGGGCGCCTGACGCGCCGCATACTCCGTATTCTGAAAGTAGCTGCTGGCCCGGCTGTAGGCGCCATAAAACAGCGCCTTGTTCATCCACTCGAAATCGAAGGCGAGGGTGATGGCTTCCCGGACCTGGCGGTCGTTGAACACCGGGCGCTGGATATTGAATGCCAGCCATTGGGTATCCTGTGCCGAGGTATTCGGGTACTCATCTTTGACGATATAGCCGTGGGTAAAATTGCGTCCGACATAACGGGTCGACCAGTTTTTGGCCATCGTCTCTGCTCGCCGGTCGACGGCGCCGGCCTTAAAGGCTTCAAAGGCGACATTATCATCGAGGTAGTAGTCGTAGCGTAGCGTGTCGAAGTTCCAGCGCCCGCGGTTCACCGGCAGGTCGGCCGCCCAGTAGTCCTTCACCCGGGAGTAGATGATGTACTGACCCATCCGCCAGTCGGTAATCCGATAGGGGCCGCTGGCCAGCGGCGGGGTAGAGAGCGGGTCGCTGAGCTTATGGTGACGCCAGAATGCCTCCGGCATCACCGGCAGGGAGAGCAGACTCAGCATGTTCTCCTTGCCGGGCTGCGCCAGGGTAATACGCACGGTGCGCGGCGCAATGGCCTCGACGCGGGTCCCCTTGTAGAACAAGCGGAACTGCGGCACCCCTTCGGTCATAAATTTGTGGAACGTGAAGGCGACATCGCCGGCGGTAATCGGGCTGCCATCATGAAAACGGGCGCGCGGATTGAGGGTTATCTCCATCCACGAGAAATCATCGGCGTAGCGCGTGTCCGCGGCAATGAGGGGATAATAGCTGCCCGGTTCATCATCGGACGTAGTGAACAGCGTGTCGTACAGCGCGTCGGTACGTACTCCCGGGTTGCCGCGCAGCGCATAGCGGTTGAAGTTGTCGAAGGTGCCAATGGTGGCGTTGACCAGGGTTCCCCCTTTCGGGGCATGGGGATTAGCATAATCAAAATGGTCAAAGCCGGCGGCGTATTTCGGTTCGCCAATGATGGCAAAAGTGCTGCCCTCTTTTATGGTTATGGTTTGCGCCTGACTATTCAGGCTGAACAGGGTCAGTAATATCAGGCAGACACGCGCAAACATAGCCAGATTAATATCCTCTGTGGGCAGACATCATAAAGGGCCGTTACCGGGCGGCAAAATATTTAGCCGGTTCATCATGTGCCGCGATCAGCTCTTCCAGCGGCAGCGGACGGCTCAGCCAATAGCCCTGCAGGAAGTTTACGCCATGTTTGCGTAACCACTCCGCTTGCTCCGGCGTTTCGACCCCTTCCGCAACGGTCATGAGCTGCAGGCGGCGGCTCAGCGTCAGTACCGCATCCAGCACCGGGGAGGTGACGGTCTCGGTTCCGATAGCCTGCACGAAGCCGCGATCGATTTTCAGATAGTCAAATTTATAACGCTCGAGGTAGATAAGCGCACTATGCCCGGTACCAAAATCGTCAATCGCAATCTCAAATCCCTGCTCATGCAGCCAGTCAAAGATGGCCAGCGACTTGTTTTTATCGATCATCGCACGTTCGGTAATTTCGAGAACCACATTGAAGTGGTTGGCTGGCATGGATGCAGCGAACTGCCGAAGATCATCCTGAAACTCGTCGGCATGCAGATGGGACGGTGAAATATTCAGCCCCAGCTTGCTGCCGGCGGGCAGAACTTTTTGCAGGGCCGACGCGTCGCGAGCGATCAGCGCTAATAAATGATGCGTGAGCGGCACAATCACTTGCTGCGTTTCAGCCAGGTTAATAAACACGTCGGGCGGAATTTCCCCGGCTACCGGATGGCGCCAGCGCATCAGTACTTCAATACCGCTAATGCGCAGGGTATCGGCTTTGACTACCGGTTGATAAACAACATAGAACTGATTGTTTTTTATCCCCAGCAGAATGGCTTTACGCGGATCGGATTTCAGCGTCAGCACGTAGTAACTCACCAGGCCTGCCAGCAGACCGCACATGACGCCGAGCAGCAGCGAGAATTGTGTATTTTCCGAGAGCCAGCTGTTGGCATAGAGATAGACCTTCAGCGGCACCCCTTTGATTTGTATCTGGCGAATGGGCTCTGCGTGCAGGCTTTGCGGGTCAATAAGGCGGTTGGTCAGGGTGGAAAGGGCGGTATCGTTGACAACCAGCGCGATGCTGCTGAAATCGTTCTGTCGGGCGGAGTAAAGAATATAGGGTGTCAGGTTGGTATTGATTGAGACGAAAACGCCATCGTTACCGCCGTGCGGGTTGCGTACCCACATCGCCAGGGCGGCATTACCAGGCATCATCGGCGTCCCCGGCAGGAGCAGCATATCGACCGCTTTATGGGTATCGAGATGTGGAATGAGCTGTACCAGAGGGGTGTTCATGGGGCCGGTGGCGGAGGAGCAAAAGGCGACGCCATCTTTCACCAGCAAAAACGCGCGCACGTTTGGGCTAAAGGCTGCCCGTGCGGTCAGGCCTGACGCAATATTTTCACATTTTTGATCGACCAGCGGCTGCAGGTCGGCCATGGTCTTCTCGAGCTGGCTAAAGTAATCGGTCAGGTAGACGTTGACGTTGTCGATGATACTGTCAAAACGTTCAGACCGGCTATGGTAAATCACCATAACCTGAATGCTACCGGCCAGCAGGGCGACGATCACTCCGATGAGTATGCTGGTCAGCCAGATATTACGCCGGGGTGACAGGTAACGGGTAAGCATAGGCTATATAGTCGGTCCGTGTTAATGAGTTGCGCCAATGGGTTGATAGAAAACGTTTTCTCTATCGCCACTAAAAGGGATAGCTTATATTGCGGCATTCATATGTAAACAGGCAAAAAAAAACACCGCCTCAGCAGTGTTTTTTTGTTCTGAACGTCAGCCAAGGGATAACTGACGACAGAAAGGATTACGAGCGGCTCAGAACTCGTCGCGCTTCGTTATAGCGCTTCTTCCAGTACGGTTCGTTCATGCTGGAGATAGTCACACCGCTGCTGGTGGAAGCATGGACGAACTGATCGTTGCCGATATAGATACCGACGTGGCGACCGGTGGAACCCGCCCGGAACAGAACTAAATCGCCAGTACGCAGTTGAGAGCGTGAAATGGACTTGCCGGAATCCTGCTGCTCTGAAGTGGAGCGCGGCAGTTCCAGACCAAATTGTTCACGGAAAGTACGCTGCACGAAAGCAGAGCAATCAATGCCTTTCCGGGTGCTGCCGCCGAGGCGGTAACGCACGCCTTTCCAGCTGGCATACTGGTCCATCAAACGGGACTTAACGTCCAGGTTGCTGACCATCTTTTCAAATTCATCCTGAGAGGCTTGCAGTGATGATAAATCGCCACTACCCACAGCATGCGTCTCAGAATGCATATTCTTTGCGGTACTACTTGTCGAACTACAGGCAGAGAGCAAAACTGCCACTGCTATCGCGGGCACTACCCGCAAGATATATCTCAAAATCGGCTGAGATTTGACCATGTGGTTTGTTTTCCCTTGTTGTCCTTAACGACAATGTCGTTATAAAAAATGCCAAACGTGTTAGAGCCTAAATACCTGCCAGCAATGAGACAATTCCTTAAACCTAAATTTGTGGGATACCGCACAAATTTATTTTTGAGCCGGATTGAGGTTACTGGAAAGGCAAAACGAGATTGAGATTACCCTATCAAACGTGGGATGGCGAGCGGTTTTGCGAGATTTCTTATAAGAATTTGTGCATCTAAAAGTGAATCGTCGGGAAAGCGCAAAATAGCGGCAATTGTGGGTAAAAAATATGCAATTGCTTCATTTGTAAGACGATTAATGTGACAGGAAGATGACGTTGGCGATAAAAACACGGGCAAATAAAAAAGGGACCGAGAACGATCCCTTATGGATATAGTTAATAATATGTAAGGAAGAGATTAATTTTTACCCACTCCGCCGGGAAGCGAACGGTTAAACCAGGCGATCAATATGTCGCTTAACGGTGTCATCAGAACCCAGGGAATGCCAATGAGGACGGCGGTCAATGAGCCAACGGCAATATCGGTAAACCAGTGGGCGCCGATCATGACCCGCGGAAAAGCGAAAACAACAAAAATAGTCAGGGCAATAGCAAACGCCCGACGGCCAAAATAGCGCCACATGAAGGTGGCGAAGATCAGCAGCATCATGCCGTGATCGCCGGGAAAACTGTCTTTCGACGCATCTTTGGTCGGGAAGGCGACAACATCACTCACTTTTACAATATCGCTGAACGCGAGCGACGGGCTGGCGCGTTTAACCGGCATCAGATGCTGCGCCAGCTGATTAATGACTACCGCGAACAGCAACATGACCAGGCCGATAATGACGATCCGACGGCGACCGGCGCTTTGCTCCTTCAACCAGAAGCTCAGCATCAGGGCGCCCATCGCCAGCAAAGAGCAGGCGTCGAAAGCCCGGTTATTGATGATAGCCAGCAGCCAGGCATAGGCCTGACTCTTTCCTACACCCTGGTTAAAGAAGTGGAAAATGGCGGAATCCAGCGGCAACCAGAAACCATGATTCGCGGGCAAATACCACGAAAAAAAGAGAGCAAAGCCCGCAGCGTTAAGCAGCAGGATCAGGGGAATTCGGTTTTTAATCATAACAGTTGCGAGTTGTGTAAGACGGCGGGAAACATACCCGCCTTAACCTAAACGAAGTTTCAACAAAGAGGCTTGTAACGCATTCCAGTCCGCCTCGGATTCGGTAATCAGCTCAATACGGCTGTCCGGGGGCGCAACGTTTTGGGTTTCAATATGCAGATCAAGTCCCTGACGGTTAATACGTACCAGGCCTTCGGCAATACGCATCACGCCTTTGACGCGGGCAACCGGCGCCAGACGAGCCCACTCAAGCAGGCCAATCGTATCAAAGGTCGTATCGGCATCAAAGATCCAGCCGCAGGCCTGGTAGCCCTGACCGCTGTTGAGGCTCCGTCGCCAGCGTTGGTGGGCCGGCAGGCTGAGCGCGGCCAGACCTTTTTTATGCCCGTGACTGTGCGCATGTTCGGCACTTTCCGGCAGCGGTGTCAGATTCCGGCGCGGTAAATCCAGCAGCTTCGGGTCGATATTGCCGTGGGTGGCGCCAATATGCAGTCGCTCGCCCGCGTGTTCCTGCCACCAGGCGTCAAAGGCCTGTTCGCTTTCCGCCGTCATCCGGTCCGTTTTATTGCTGATAATGACATCGGCCGCCGCCAGCTGATCGCGGAAGTTGTCGTTCGCCATGACTTTACTGTCCAGCAGCTGGCGGGGATCCAGCACGCACAGGGTGGCGAGAAGATCGATCCACGGCTCGTAGACGGCGGCGGTCAGAATATCGAGAATTTGTTTGGGATGGCCGAGCCCGGTAGGCTCAATCAGCAGACGATCCGGTTTCCCCTGGCGCAGCAGGGTATTCAACCCCACCTGCATCGGCAGGCCGTTGACGCAGCACATACAGCCGCCGGGAATTTCTTTGAGCAGGGCGCCGCTATCGGCCAGCAAAGCGCCATCGATACCCACTTCGCCAAACTCATTAACCAGCACGGCCCATTTTTCATCTGCAGGCTTGTGGGCCAGCAGATGAAGAATCGAGGTCGTTTTACCGCTGCCGAGAAACCCCGTGATCAAGTTGGTTTTGGTCACATTTTCTCCAGGATACAAATGTAATGTTGTAACAGTTGAGACTATCCTGACGAAAAAAAGGGGAAAAGAGAAGGGCTACGGCGGACAGAAAAGAATTCTGTCCGCAAAAGAGCAGCAATTGTTAAATCCCGGGCACGTTGGCGATAGCCTGGCGGGCACCGACGGTACAAAGCTGATGCCAGGCGGCGGTGATGTTGTCTACAAACTGCGTATTGCCCGGCAGGTCGCGACCGAAGATTTCTTCCAGGGATAGCAGGGCGCTGACGCGTTCCTCGTTGCGGCTGCCGGCAACCAGAGCCTGAATCTTCTCGCTCAGCGGGTCGCGAATATCGATAGCCTGACCGGCATCATCTATACCGCTGACGTAGCGCATCCAGCCCGCCACGCCGAGCGCCAGCAACGGCCAGCGGCTACCGCGCTGCAGGTGAACGCGAATACCGTCAAGCATACGCTGTGGAAGCTTCTGACTGCCGTCCATCGCTATCTGCCAGGTGCGATGTTTAAGCGCTGGATTGCTGAAGCGCGCGATCAGACTGTCGGCATAGTGCGTCAGATTGACGCCTTCGATAGCCAGCGTCGGGGCCTGTTCGTCAAGCATCAGTCGGCGAGCGGCGCTGCGCAGCACCGCATCCTGCATGCAGTCACTGATATGCGCATGGCCGGCAAGGTAGCCGAGCCAGGCAAGGAAGGAGTGGCTGCCGTTGAGCATCCGCAGTTTCATCTGTTCCCACGGCAGCACGTTATCGGTCATCTGGGCGCCGGCAATTTCCCACGCCGGGCGGCCCGCCACGAAGTTATCCTCAATCACCCACTGAATAAATGGCTCACAGCTGATGGCGCATGGGTCTTCTACGCCGAGTGCGGCGCTGATTTCAGCCAGCGACTCATCGGTGGCGGCGGGCACAATACGGTCAACCATGGTGCCGGGAAAACTGACGTGTTCAGCGATCCACTGCGCCAGTTCGGGGGCGCGCTTCTCCGCCATGCCCAGAACCGCATTTTTAACCACGTGGCCGTTATCAGGAATATTATCGCAGGAGAGTACCGTAAACGGCGGCAGGCCTCGTTCGCGGCGGCGGGACAAGGCTTCGACCAGAATCCCCGGCACCGACTGCGGCAGCGTGGGATTGTCCAGATCGTGAATAATGCGCGGCTGCGTCAGGTCCAGCGTGCCGCTGGCGGGATCGATACAGTAGCCTTTCTCTGTAATGGTGAGCGAGACGATGGCCACCTGCGGTTCGCAGAATTTTTCAATGATAGCGGGCAGAGAGTCCAGCTTTGCATTCAGACATTCGTGAACGGCGCCTACGACAATCGGCTGGTTGCCGTGCGCGCCTTTTTCCAGCACGGTGAACAGGTGGTCCTGCTGACGGAGCTGGCTCATCAGCCGGTCGCCGCTGAACAGGCTAATTTCGCAGATCCCCCAGTCTCCGCCGCTGGCGTTCAGCACCCGATCGGTAAGCAGGGCCTGATGAGCGCGATGAAACGCCCCGAAGCCAAAGTGCACAATGCGCGAGCGCAGCTGGCTGCGATCGTACTGAGGAAGCTGCACGCTTTCTGGCAGCGTAGCGGTAGCAATAGTTGTCATTCTTTACACACCTGATTAACCAATGATTAACAATGCCAGTGTAAAGTTATATGACAACAAATTAAATTGGTGAGCCGTATTTATACGCTTAGTGTGAGCTGGATCAATCAATTTAGCGGGATAAATTGATCCCCGGCGAGAAGCCTGTATGGTAGTCATCATTGATGTTGGTGTTATTGGTATAACAACTTTGAGAGGGCATAGCGATGGAACAAACCTGGCGTTGGTATGGACCGAACGATCCGGTGTCGCTTGATGATGTACGGCAGGCTGGCGCGACGGGTGTGGTCACCGCACTGCACCATATTCCTAATGGTCAAGTCTGGCCGGTTGACGAAATTAAACAGCGTCAGGCGCTGCTGGCGGAAAAAGGGTTGACGTGGTCGGTCGTGGAAAGTATCCCGGTACACGAAGAGATCAAAACCCAAAGCGGGCAGTGTGCGACCTGGATCGCCAACTACCAGCAGAGCATTCGTAACCTGGCAGCCTGCGGGATTGATACCGTCTGCTATAACTTCATGCCAATTCTCGACTGGACGCGCACTGACCTTGAGTACCAGCTGCCGGACGGTTCGAAAGCCTTGCGTTTTGACCAAATCGCGTTTGCCGCTTTTGAGTTACATATCCTTAAGCGCCCTGGCGCCGAGGCGGATTACAGTGAAGAGGAGCAGCGCCAGGCGCAGGCTCGTTTTGCGGCGATGAGCGAAGCAGATATTGAAAAGCTGACCCGCAATATTATTGCCGGTTTACCGGGCGCAGAAGAGGGCTATACCCTCGAACAGTTCCGCGCGCGGCTGGCGGAATATGACCATATCAATAAAGCGCAGCTGCGTGAGAACATGGCCGTCTTCCTGCGTGCTATCGTACCGGTATGCGAAGAGGTTGGCGTACGGTTGGCCGTACACCCGGACGATCCGCCGCGTCCGATCCTCGGTCTGCCGCGTATCGTTTCGACTATCGAAGACATGCAGTGGCTGAAAGAGACCGTGGACAGCATCAACAACGGCTTTACGATGTGCACCGGTTCTTACGGCGTGCGTGCCGATAACGATCTGGTGAAAATGGTCGAAACCTTCGGCGACAGGATCCACTTCACTCATCTGCGTTCGACCTGCCGTGAAGAGAACCCCAAAACGTTCCACGAAGCGGCGCATCTGACCGGTGACGTCAATATGGTGGCGGTGGTGGATGCGATTCTGAGCGAAGAGCTGCGTCGCAAGCATGCGGGCGATCTGCGTCCGATTCCGTTCCGTCCGGACCATGGCCACCAGATGCTGGACGATCTGCGTAAGAAAACCAACCCGGGCTATTCGGCGATTGGTCGTCTGAAGGGGATGGCGGAAGTACGCGGCGTTGAGCTGGCGCTGAAGATGACGAAGTATCCGGAACTGCTGTAATTCTGGCGGCGGGAAGGTAAGAAGTAGAAAGGACAGCCTCTGGATTGATGCCGATCGTTTACGGGTCGGCTGACCGATCCGGCGGAGGTGTAAGAATCCGTCATCTCAAAGAAATTGCCGGTTTTGTATGTGGCGCTGTCAGGTTTTCAACATTTCTGCAGGCGAGCCTGTCCTGGAGATTGTTGTTAAGCCGGGGATGGCGTTTTTATGGTGGTTTGCGTGAAAGGGGGCTTCGCACTCCGAGCATGTGTTCTGTGGGATATTCCGTTCACCACCGGTCCCGCGTATTTCTGTTTTCAGCGCAATGCCGTTCACCTGCAGCGGGTGTGAGACAGTGTCGGATGCATCGTGAACGGAACATGCCACAAAAGTGAACGGAATACTCCACGGCACCCACGCGACAGACCCCTTTCGTACCAACCACCGTTTACCGGCATCGCCCTGACCTGAGATAAAGCAAAAAAATGCGGGTCACCTTTAAGTGACCCGCATTAGCCTCTGGCCGTTCTTTTTTGTCTTACTGCCCGGCTCATGCGGCGGGCGGTCTGGACAGGGCGTTTCCGCCCTTATCCGCCACGACGCGATATTAGTCCGCGCGACCCATATAGCGGCTTTCTTCGATATGAATACGAATTTTCTCGCCGGTGGTCAGGTATTCCGGAACCTGAATCACCAGGCCGGTGCTCAGGGTCGCCGGTTTGGTGCGAGAGCTTGCCGAGGCGCCTTTAATGCCCGGTGCGGTTTCCACGATTTCCAGATCCACGGTCTGCGGCAGCTCCAGCGCCAGCAGCTGGCCATCCCAGGTCAGAACCTGCATATCAGGCATGCCGCCTTCCGGAATGAACAGCAGCTCTTCTTCAATCTGCTCTTTGGTGAAGGTGTACGGCGTGTAATCTTCTTTATCCATAAACACGTACTCGTTGCCGTCAACATAGGAGAAGTCAACGAAACGGCGGGTCAGGGTCACGGTGTCAACGATATCGTCGCCTTTAAAGCGCTCTTCCACTTTCAGACCGGTACGTACATCAGAGAAACGCATTTTGTACAGCGTTGCTGCGCCACGGGCGCTCGGTGACTGAATATCAATATTTTTTACAATCAGCAGCTTGCCATTGTAATTCAGCACCATACCTTTTTTAATTTCATTCGCTCTTGGCATTGCAGTAATCCTGTCACTTAACGGTTCAAAAAATATCGCGTAAAACTACTCGTGCCGGGGCTTTCAGGCAAGTGGAATTCGCGAGTTTTGCTATCTCTGGACAAAACGTTTAGGCTGGGCCGTGAACCGCAACATCAAGAGAGTCATTTATGGAATGTCGTATCGATTGCGGTGCCTGCTGTATCGCCCCCTCTATTTCATCCCCGATCCCCGGAATGCCTGACGGCAAGCCTGCTAACACGCGCTGCGTCCAGCTTTCGGAACAGAATCTGTGCAACATCTTCACGTCGCCGCTCAGACCGAAAGTCTGCGCCAGCCTGCAGCCTGTCTTTGAGATGTGTTCGACAAATCGCGAAGCGGCCATGACCTATCTTATCCAGCTGGAAGCGAGCACCGCGCCTTAAACGTCTTTAATGCGCCACAGGCAAAGCAATGACACCGCGCCCATGCCGAGGGCAATCCAGAAAACAGCGTGATAGCTCCAGATTTCTGCCACCACGCCCGCCAGCGAACCGGCGATAATCCAGCCGACGCGGGTGGTATTGGTATACAGCGTGGTGGCAGCGCCGGCCTGGCCGGGCATCAGATCCTGGAAGTAGAGCATGCCAATACCGGCCAGAATACCGATGAATATCGCGTTCAGCGCCTGCAGAGCCAGCAGTAAAGCGGGCGTATGCACCAGCAGCATCCCCACGTAAAACAGTATTCCGGCGGCCGCGGCGAGGCGCATCAAAAAGCGCTTACCAAAGCGCCGGGCATAATAGCCGGCAATCAGCATCGTCGGGATTTCCAACCCGGCGGCGGTCCCCATCATCAGCCCGGCCAGCTTCTCGGATAAATGCAGCTCATTAATGATATAGAGCGGCATATTAATAATGTACAGGCTGTTAATACCCCACATTAATGTGCAAACGCTGAACAGCAGCAGCGCATCGCGACGATGGGTACGCGGCGCTTCCAGATGACCGACTGCCGCCAGTTTCTCTTTGCGCATGCTGGGCAGAAAGAACCATACCATCGCTCCGCAGACCACAAAGGCGATCGCGGCGCAGAGATACATCACGGTAAAGCCGAACCCCATTGCCAGCGCGTAGGCCAGCGGCGGGCCGATCACCCACGCCAGCGAGACCTGGGCACGCAAAATGGAGCTGAACATCACCGCTTCGCGGCCGGTTTTATCGGCATGCTCGCGCGCCAGGGCGAACATCTGCGGGTTGGCGGTGGAGCCGAAGCTGCTGAGGAAGACCCCGACGAAGAGCAGAATAAAGTAGTTGCGGTTCCAGGCGAACAGCAGGCAGGCCAGGACCCCAAGCAGGCAGCAAAAGACAATCAGCTGCTTGCGATCGCCCTGGCGGTCCGAGCGTCCGGCGAGAAACTGGCTGACCAGAATACCGATCACCGCGCTACCGGTAAAAAAGAAGCCGACCATCGCCGGGCGCACATGCACTTCGTTGGTTAAAAACAGGCTCAGGGTCGGCGTTTGCAACGCGCCGGCAATGCCCGTCAGGAAGGCAACGATCAGGAAAGCAGAAGAGGTTAAATCGAACCCGCGTCGGGGGAGGGCGGCGCTACTGTTTTGCATGGGTGGTTATCTGTAATTGTCTGAGCAGCGGAGTTTACGCCGTCACTCAGAAAATGAACAGTAGTATGGTATGTAAAATTAAAAAGCAGTTTCAAATTAGTCATTTCAGCAAAAAGCTGAAGCCTGGCTGAATGCGAACGTCGGGCTTCAGCAAAAGTGTGCTGCACCTCTAATTTCCGTTATCAGGTTGATAACAGATCTTGCGCAGTGGATAAGAAAGGTACAGACTCATTGAAACGTTTCAGCGTCATCGGGAGTTTCTCCATCAGGAAGATGACGCCTTTTTTCGCAAAATAGCTGAAACGATTCAATACAGCAGGAGAGGAGAACCATGTTCCAGTTATCTGTGCAGGATATTCATCCCGGCCAGCAGGCCGGTAATAAAGAAAAGGCGATTCGTCAGGTTGCCGCAGCGCTGGTCAGCGCGGGCAACGTGGCGGAAGGCTACGTTAACGGGATGCTGGCTCGCGAGCAGCAAACCTCCACATTCCTTGGCAATGGCATTGCCATCCCGCACGGGACTACCGACACGCGTGACCAGGTGCTGAAAACCGGCGTTCAGGTCTATCAGTTTCCGCAGGGCGTAACCTGGGGAGAGGGGCAGACCGCGTACGTGGCAATCGGTATCGCCGCCAGCTCGGATGAACATCTGGGGCTTCTGCGTCAGCTGACCCACGTCCTGAGCGATGATTCAGTCGCTGAACAACTTAAATCAGCGACCACGGCGGAAGAGCTGCGGGCCCTGTTGATGGGTGAAAAGCAGAGCGAAGCGCTGAAACTGGATAATGACACGCTGAGCCTGGATATCGCTGCCAGCGACCTGATGACCTTACAGGCGCTGAACGCCGCGCGTCTGAAAGAGGCTGGCGCCGTTGACGCCTCTTTCGTCAGCCGCACCATCAATGATAAACCGCTTAATCTCGGGCAGGGCATCTGGCTGAACGACAGCGCGGAAGGCAACCTGCGCAGCGCGATTGCGGTCAGCCGTGCCGCCAGCACATTTACCGCCGATGAGCAGCCGGTCTCGCTGCTGATAACCGTCGCGATGGCAGATGAACAGCCTACCGCGGTACTGAATCGCCTGAGCAATCTGCTTATTGATAAAAAAGCTGACCGTCTGCTGAAGTCTGATGGCGCGACGTTGCTGGCGCTGCTGACCAGCGACGAGGCTATCGCCGACGACGTGCTGAGCGCCGAGTATGTGGTGCGCAATGAGCACGGGCTGCACGCCCGTCCGGGCACGATGCTGGTGAACACCATTAAACAATTTTCCAGCGACATTACCGTCACCAATCTGGACGGATCCGGCAAGCCGGCAAATGGCCGCAGCCTGATGAAAGTCGTGGCGCTGGGCGTGAAGAAAGGCCACCGTCTGCGCTTCACCGCGCAGGGTGAAGATGCGCAACAGGCGCTGGATGCGATTGGCGAAGCGATCGCCGCAGGCCTTGGGGAGGGCGCATAAATGAGCAGACGTGTAGCAACGATTACATTAAACCCGGCGTATGACCTGGTGGGTTTCACACCGGAAATTGAACGCGGGGAGGTCAACCTTGTGCGGACCACCGGTCTGCATGCCGCCGGGAAAGGTATCAACGTGGCGAAAGTGCTGAAAGATCTCGGCATTGACGTCACCGTTGGCGGATTTCTTGGTAAAGATAACCAGGATGGTTTTCAGCAGCTGTTCAGCGAGCTGGGGATTGCCAACCGTTTCCAGGTGGTTCAGGGGCGGACGCGCATCAACGTCAAGCTGACGGAAAAAGATGGTGAAGTGACCGATTTCAACTTCTCCGGTTTTGAAGTGACCCCGGCCGACTGGGAACGCTTTGTGAATGACTCCCTGAGCTGGCTGGGTCAGTTCGACATGGTGTGCGTCAGCGGCAGTCTGCCGTCAGGCGTTAGCCCGGAAGCCTTCACTGACTGGATGGTTCGCCTGCGCAGCCAGTGTCCGTGCATTATCTTTGACAGCAGCCGCGAAGCGCTGGTTGCCGGTCTGAAAGCCGCGCCGTGGCTGGTGAAGCCAAACCGTCGCGAGCTGGAAATTTGGGCGGGCCGTAAGCTGCCGGAAATGAAAGACGTGATTGATGCGGCGCATGCGCTGCGCGAGCAGGGCATTGCCCACGTGGTTATCTCCCTCGGCGAAGAGGGTGCGCTGTGGGTTAACGCCTCGGGCGAATGGATTGCGAAACCGCCTTCCGTCGAAGTGGTCAGCACCGTTGGTGCCGGGGATTCCATGGTTGGCGGTCTGATCTACGGCCTGCTGATGCGTGAATCCAGCGAGCATACGCTGCGTCTGGCCACTGCCGTTGCGGCGCTGGCGGTTAGCCAGAGCAATGTCGGTATTACCGATCGTACCCAGTTGGCCGCCATGATGGCGCGTGTCGACTTAAAACCCTTTAATTGACAGCAGGAGAGGCATAATGAAAACGCTGCTGATTATTGATGCCGGACTTGGACAGGCGCGCGCCTATATGGCGAAAACCCTGCTGGGTACCGCAGCGCATAAAGCGCATCTTGAACTGACCGATAACCCGAACGACGCTGAACTGGCGATCGTTCTCGGCACTGCCCTGCCGGCGGATAGCGCGCTGAGCGGTAAACAGGTGTTCCTCGGCGATATTAATCGCGCCGTTGCGCATCCGGAGCTGTTCCTGAGCGAAGCGAAAAGCCATGCGACGCCGTACGCTGCTCCGGCAGCTGCGTCACTGCCGGCCGCGACCGGTGGTGCAAAACGCATCGTGGCGATCACCGCTTGCCCTACCGGCGTTGCGCATACCTTTATGGCGGCAGAAGCCATTGAAACCGAAGCCAAAAAACGCGGCTGGTGGGTGAAGGTGGAAACTCGCGGCTCGGTCGGCGCAGGTAACGCCATCACGCCGGAAGAGGTGGCGCAGGCGGATCTGGTGATTGTGGCTGCCGATATTGAAGTCGACCTGGCAAAATTTGCCGGCAAACCGATGTATCGCACCACTACCGGTCTGGCGCTGAAGAAAACGGCCCAGGAACTGGATAAAGCCGTTGTTGAAGCGAAACCGTACCAGCCATCCGGTCAGAGCGGCAAGCAGGCTGATGCGGCGAAGAAAGAGGGCGGCGGTGCCTATCGTCACCTGCTGACCGGCGTCTCTTATATGCTGCCGATGGTCGTTGCCGGCGGTCTGTGTATTGCGCTCTCCTTTGCCTTTGGTATCAAAGCCTTTGAAGTGAAGGATACCCTTGCCGCCGCGCTGATGCAGATTGGCGGAGGTTCAGCCTTTGCGTTGATGGTTCCGGTGCTGGCGGGCTTTATCGCCTTCTCCATTGCCGACCGTCCGGGCCTGACGCCGGGTCTTATCGGCGGGATGCTGGCCGTCAGCGGCGGTTCCGGCTTTATCGGCGGGATTATCGCCGGTTTCCTTGCCGGTTACGTTGCTAAACTGATCAGCACTAAATTGAAGCTGCCGCCGAGCATGGAAGCGCTGAAACCGATTCTGATCATTCCGCTGGTCTCCAGCCTGATCGTCGGCCTGGCGATGATCTACCTGATTGGCAAACCTGTTGCCGGTATTCTGGCAGGGCTGACCCACTGGCTGCAAACGATGGGAACGGCGAACGCGGTACTGTTGGGCGCAATTCTCGGCGCGATGATGTGTACCGACATGGGGGGCCCGGTGAACAAAGCAGCCTATGCCTTCGGCGTCGGTCTGCTGAGTACCCAAACCTACGCACCGATGGCGGCGATTATGGCGGCCGGTATGGTGCCACCGCTGGCAATGGGTATCGCCACGCTGGTTGCCCGCAATAAGTTTGATAAAGGGCAACGGGAAGGGGGGAAAGCGGCGCTGGTTCTGGGTCTGTGCTTTATCTCTGAAGGGGCCATTCCGTTTGCTGCCCGTGACCCGATGCGTGTCCTGCCATGCTGTATCGTAGGCGGCGCGGTGACTGGTGCTATCTCTATGGCTATCGGAGCGAAACTGATGGCGCCGCACGGCGGTCTGTTCGTCCTGCTGATTCCTGGCGCGATTACCCCAGTGGTTGGTTATCTGCTGGCGATTGTTGCCGGTACCCTGGTGGCCGGTCTCTCCTATGCGGTGCTGAAACGTCCGGAAGGACAGACCGCGGAAAAAGCGGCCTGAGTTATCCTCCGCGATAGAGCGTCGTAATAAAACAAAAGGGCCGAATATTCGGCCCTTTTTCTGTTCTACTTCTCTACGTAGCGATACGTTTCACACGGCCCGCACGCGGCTGGCGTCAGGCCGAGGCCTCTTCCGTTTGTTGCGCTCGCAGCCAGGCAATCTCTTCTGCCCAGATATCCGGGTTAATGGTTTCCAGAATCAACGGGATACCATCGAAGCGGCTGTCCTGCATGATCCAGCGGAAAGCGTCGTGGCCGATATTGCCTTCGCCCAGGCTGTGGTGGCGGTCAACGCGGCTGCCGAAGGCGCTTTTAGCATCGTTGAGGTGCATGCCGCGCAGATAGCGGAAACCGACAATACGTTCGAAGTCGGCGAAGGTTTTCTCACACGCTTCTGCGCTACGCAGGTCATAACCGGCGGCAAAGGCGTGGCAGGTATCAATGCAGACGCCGACGCGGGATTTGTCCTCCACGCCGTCAATAATGGCGGCCAGGTGTTCAAACTGGAAACCGAGGTTGCTGCCCTGGCCGGCGGTATTTTCAATGACGGCGGTCACGCCTTCGGTTTTAGCCAATGCAATATTAATGGACTCGGCAATACGCGCCAGGCACTCGTCCTCCGGTATCTGCTGCAGGTGGCTGCCGGGATGGAAATTGAGCAGCGTCAGTCCGAGCTGCTGGCAGCGGCTCAGTTCATCGATAAAGGCATCGCGAGATTTTTCCAGCGCCTCCTCAACCGGGTGGCCGAGGTTAATCAGGTAGCTGTCGTGCGGCAGGATTTGTCCGGGACCAAAGCGGTATTTTTCGCAGGCGGCTTTGAATTCAGCAATTGTTTCGTCGCTGAGCGGGGCAGCTCGCCATTGCCGCTGGTTTTTGGTAAACAGCGCGAAGGCGGTGGCGTCGATTTCGGCGGCGCGAATGGCGGCATTGGCCAGTCCGCCGGAGGCGCTGACGTGCGCTCCAATGTATTTCATAAAAAAGCTCCAGTTAAGCCGCTGGGTGGAGAGTAATGATAGCGGCTTAACTGCAGAGTTACATCAACGAATGCGTGCGTTCACGCGACCGGGTTATGCCATCAGGCTGTGAATCACCAGGTTGATGGCACCCCCGCCGACGATCAGCCAGACGAACAGTATCAAGGCCATCAGCAGCGGTTTAGCACCGGCTTTTTTTAGCGCGCTGACGTGAGTGGTCAGCCCCAGTGCCGCCATCGCCATCGCCAGCAGGACGGTATCGAGCGTCACCAGCATGTCGACGACCGGTTTTGGCAACAGGTGGAAAGAGTTAAACACCGCCACCAGAATGAACAGGATGGCAAACCACGGAATGGTGATTTTGCTTTTTTCTCCCTGGCCCTCTGGCGCCAGCTGTTTGACGCGAGCGGCCATAAACAGCAGGAACGGAGCCAGCATCATCACGCGCAGCATTTTCGCAATCACCGCGGCATTTTCCGCATCCGGGCTGATTGCATGTCCTGCGGCTACGACCTGCGCCACCTCATGCATCGTAGAGCCCATATAGATGCCATAGGCTTCCGGTGTGAACCAGTGCGCCAGCATCGGATACATCGCCGGATAGAGGAAGATAGCCAGGGTACCGAAAATGACTACCGTAGCCACCGCGACGGTCACTTTACTGGCTTCCGCCTTGACGACCGGCTCGGTAGCCAGAATTGCGGCGGCGCCGCAGATGCTGCTACCGGCGCCAATCAGCCAGCTGGTATGTTTGTCGAGGCCGAAGACCTTCTGCCCGAGGTAACAGGCGATAAAAAAGGTGCTGGTCAGCGTCAGTACGTCGATAGTGATACCGCTGACGCCGACATCGGCGATTTGGGCGAACGTCAGGCGAAAACCGTATAAAATAATGCCGAGTCGTAACAGATGTTGTTTGGCAAAGATTACGCCGCCATCACAGGATTGCCAGAGCTTAGGGTAAATCGTGTTACCGATGACCATACCGAATAAGATGGCCAGCGTCAGTGCGCTGAAGCCGGCGCCGGCGATAGCGGAAAAGCTACCAGCCCAAAGCGCAGCGCCGGTCAGAACGGCGGTCAGCGCAAGTCCCGGGATAAAATGCCATAGGGTGCGATGTTTAGTCGGTAAAGTGAGTGCTGTCATAACCTTCTCCTTTGTCTGTGTAAAGATTACGACGGACTGGTTTAAATATAAAATTGATTATATATTTATAATCAATCGGAATAAGTGGTATACCCGCCATACATCAAGGTGCTGTGCGTTGGCTGCGCTCACTTACCCCAGTCACATGTTTCAGTAAGTGCCTGGGGAACTTGCTCTCTGGCCGCATGATTCGGCCTATGGCCTGAACCCTTTGGGGCCAGCGTAAACGCTGTTCAGGACGGTTAACCGTCTTGTCCTGCAACTCGAATTATTCAGGGTATATGCGAATATTTTCGCGTCTGGAGTGGCATTCTCACGATCGACCGGTTGTCGGAGAGCCACGCTGTATATAAATGAAGGCAGGATGAGTTATGCATATCACGCTACGGCAGCTGGAAGTATTTGCTGAGGTGCTAAAGAGCGGGTCAACGACCCAGGCGTCACAGATGCTGGCGCTTTCTCAATCGGCGGTCAGCGCGGCGCTGACCGATCTGGAGGGGCAGCTGGGCGTGCAGCTGTTTGACCGCGTCGGCAAGCGGCTGGTGGTAAACGAACATGGCCGGCTTCTCTACCCGCGGGCGCTGGCATTACTTGAGCGCGCGCTGGAGATTGAGCAGCTGTTTCGCGGTGACAATGGCGCGATCCGGGTTTATGCCAGCAGCACGATCGGCAACTATATCCTGCCGGAAATTATCGCCCACTATCGCCGAGATTTTCCCGACCTGCCGCTGGAGCTGAGCGTGGGCAATAGCCAGGACGTGATTAATGCGGTCGCCGATCTGCGGGTGGATATCGGGCTTATCGAAGGGCCATGTCATGCGGCAGACATTATCGCCGAGCCATGGCTGGAAGATGAGCTCGTGGTGTTCGCCGCACCGGATTCGCCGCTGCTGGAAGGGGAGGTGACGCTGCAACGGCTGGCGGAAGCGCCGTGGATCCTGCGTGAACATGGCTCCGGCACCCGCGAAATCGTTGACTACCTGTTGCTGTCGCATCTGCCGGCGTTTCATCTGGGCATGGAGCTCGGCAATTCGGAAGCTATCAAACACGCCGTGCGTCACGGCCTGGGCATCAGCTGCCTCTCCCGGCGGGTTATCGCCGAACAGCTGGAGGTGGGATCGCTGGTTGAACTGCCGGTCCCGCTGCCTAATCTGACCCGCACTCTGTGGCGGATTCACCATCGGCAAAAGCATATTTCCAAGGCATTACAACGTTTTCTGCGCTACTGTCAGGTATAAATCATCGGCGGCTAGCAAGGGTATTATCGTGAGAGATCAGCAGATTATGACTGGCATTTCCGGGGATTAGTGCTTTACTAATAATCCATTGTCGATCATGAAGCTCTCTTATAACTTCGCATTTGTACCGGATAGAACCCGGATCGTCTGCTACAATCGCGCCTCGTTTTTTGGATGGATAGCATTTTCACATGGTTTCGGATACTAAAACCACAGAAGCGCCCGGCCTACGCCGTGAACTGAAGGCGCGCCACTTGACCATGATCGCTATTGGCGGTTCCATCGGTACAGGTCTTTTCGTTGCATCTGGTGCAACTATTTCTCAGGCAGGCCCTGGCGGCGCACTGCTTTCCTATATTCTGATCGGTCTGATGGTCTATTTCCTGATGACCAGCCTGGGTGAACTGGCGGCGTATATGCCGGTATCTGGTTCCTTTGCGACTTACGGTCAGAACTATGTCGAAGAGGGCTTTGGCTTCGCGCTGGGCTGGAACTACTGGTATAACTGGGCGGTGACCATCGCCGTTGACCTCGTGGCGTCTCAGCTGGTAATGAGCTACTGGTTCCCGGATACGCCGGGTTGGGTCTGGAGCGCCCTGTTCCTCGGTATTATGTTCCTGCTGAACTGGATCTCGGTTAAAGGCTTTGGCGAAGCGGAATACTGGTTCTCGCTGATCAAAGTGGCCACCGTGATTATCTTTATTGTTGTCGGCGTGATGATGATCGTCGGTATCTTTAAAGGCGCGCAGCCTGCGGGCTGGAGCAACTGGGCCATTGATGACGCGCCGTTTGCCGGTGGTTTCTCCGCGATGATAGGCGTGGCGATGATCGTCGGCTTCTCGTTCCAGGGCACCGAGCTTATTGGTATTGCCGCGGGCGAATCCGAAAATCCGGAAAAGAATATCCCGCGTGCGGTGCGCCAGGTGTTCTGGCGTATCCTGCTGTTCTATGTCTTCGCGATTTTGATTATCAGTCTGATCATTCCGTATACCGACCCAAGTCTGCTGCGTAACGACGTGAAAGACATTTCCGTCAGCCCGTTCACCCTGGTGTTCCAGCATGCGGGCCTGCTGTCTGCGGCGGCAATCATGAACGCGGTTATCCTGACGGCGGTGCTGTCGGCGGGTAACTCGGGAATGTATGCGTCAACGCGTATGCTCTATACCCTGGCCTGCGATGGCAAAGCTCCGCGCATCTTCTCGAAGCTGTCCCGTGGCGGCGTGCCGCGTAATGCGCTGTATGCCACGACGGTGATTGCCGCGCTGTGCTTCCTGAGCTCGATGTTTGGTAACCAGACCGTTTACCTGTGGTTGCTGAACACCTCCGGGATGACCGGTTTCATCGCCTGGCTGGGGATCGCCATCAGCCACTATCGTTTCCGTCGCGGCTACGTGCTGCAGGGCAACGATCTAAACAATCTGCCGTACCGTTCAGGGTTCTTCCCGCTGGGGCCGATCTTTGCCTTCGTGCTGTGCCTGATTATCACGCTGGGCCAGAACTATGAAGCGTTCCTGAAAGACACCATCGACTGGGGTGGCGTGGCCGCAACCTATATCGGTATCCCGCTGTTCCTGGTGATCTGGTTTGGTTATAAGCTGGCAAAAGGTACCCGTTTCGTCCGCTATAGCGAAATGAAGTTCCCACAGCGATTTAAAGGCTGACGGCCGAAGCTTGTTGTAATCGTTCCCGCAAAACCCTCTTTTAAAGAGGGTTTTTTTTATGCTGTACGCCTTACAAATTGATACAGTTCTTCATAATTTTATTGATAATCAAAATCATTATCTTTATCATCCTCATCAAAATCAGGATGAAGCCAATCTCCCTGTCTTGCCGGTCATGAACAATCAGCAAGGGGCGACCAGCCACGTCAACTGTAAAAAAAGACCGCGCGTACCGCCAATGAGCGGTGCGCCGACAGTACGTGTTAATTGCACCTTTTGTTTGATTCGTTATAGACCTCATGGAGATATGGAATGTTCAGGTTAAACCCTTTTGTCCGGGCGGGATTGTGCGCATCCGTCGTATCGCTGGCGTTTCCGGCCGCAGCCGAAGTGAATGAAGAAACGCTGGTCGTCACCGCCGCGGCGACTGAACAGAGCGTCAAAGATGCGCCAGCCAGTATCAGCGTTATTACTCAGCAAGATCTGCAGCGCCGCCCGGTCCAGAACCTGAAGGATGTCCTGCGCGACGTGCCAGGTGTGCAGCTCACCAACGAAGGCGACAACCGCAAGGGCGTCAGCATTCGCGGCCTCGACAGCAGCTATACGCTGATTCTGGTCGACGGCAAACGCGTCAACTCGCGCAACGCGGTCTTCCGCCATAACGATTTCGATTTAAACTGGATCCCGGTCGATGCCATCGAACGCATTGAAGTGGTCCGCGGGCCGATGTCCTCCCTCTATGGTTCCGACGCCCTCGGCGGCGTGGTGAACATCATCACCAAAAAAGTCGGCCAGAAGTGGACCGGAACCCTGAGTGCCGATACCACGATTCAGGAACATCGCGATCGCGGTGATACCTACAACGGTCAGTTCTTTACCAGCGGCCCGCTGATTGACGGCGTGCTGGGGATGAAAGCCTACGGCAACCTGGCAAAACGCGCGAAAGACGATCAGCAGCCCTCCAGCAATGCCGCCGGCGAAACGCCGCGTATTGAAGGTTTTACCAGCCGCGATGGCAACGTTGAGTTTGCCTGGACGCCGACCGATAACCAGGACATCACCGCCGGCTATGGCTTCGATCGCCAGGATCGCGATTCCGACTCCCTCGACCGCAACCGTCTGGAACGCCAGAACTACTCCCTGAGCCATAACGGCCGTTGGGACGTGGGCAATAGCGAACTGAAGTTTTATGGCGAAAAAGTCGATAACAAAAACCCGGGCCAGGACGGGACGATCACCTCTGAAAGCAATGCCGTTGACGGCAAGTACGTTCTGCCGCTGGGGATGATTAACCAGCTGCTGACCTTCGGTGGCGAATGGCGCCACGATAAACTGAAAGATCCGGTCAACCTGAGCAGCGGCGGAAAATCCACCTCTGCCAGCCAGTACGCGCTGTTTGTTGAGGATGAGTGGCGTATTTTCGAACCGCTGGCGCTGACCACCGGTATTCGTATGGACGACCATCAAACCTACGGCGATCACTGGAGTCCACGTGCTTACCTCGTCTACAACGCAACCGATACGGTCACCGTAAAAGGCGGCTGGGCCACGGCCTTTAAAGCGCCGTCGCTGCTGCAGCTGAACCCGGACTGGACCACCAACTCCTGCCGTGGCTCGTGCAGCATCATTGGTAACCCGGACCTGAAGCCGGAAACCAGCGAAAGCTTCGAACTTGGCCTCTACTACCGCGGCGAAGAGGGGCTGCTGGATGGCGTAGAAGGCAGCGTGACCACCTTCCAGAATAACGTCGACGATATGATCGATATTCTGCGAACCTCCAGCGCCAGCGAAGCGCCGGGCTACCCGAACTTTGTCGGCTGGAAAACGGTCAACGGCAAACGCGTACCGGTCTTCCGCTACTTCAACGTCAACAAAGCGCGTATTAAAGGGGTGGAAACCGAAGTCAAAGTGCCGTTCGGCGACGAGTGGAAGCTGACGGTGAACTACACCTATAACGATGGCCGCGATCTCAGCAACGGTGGCGACAAACCGCTGCAATCGCTGCCGTTCCACACCGCCAACGGGACGCTGGACTGGAAGCCGCTGGATGATTGGTCCTTCTACGTCACCGCGAATTATACCGGCGAGCAGCGCGCTGTCAGCGCCACCTCGAAAACCCCGGGCGGCTACACCATGTTTGATATCGGTGCGGCCTGGCAGGTGACGAAGAGCGTGAAGCTGCGTTCAGGCGTGCTGAACGTGGGGGATAAAGATCTGAGCCGCGACGACTATAGCTATACCGAAGAAGGTCGTCGCTACTTTATGGCCGTGGACTACCGCTTCTGATCGAAGCGGAAAGAGGGCAGATGGCGACTGCTGTCTGCCCCTGGATAAACTTCTGGCCGGCTTTGCATCATGATGGCCTGACCTTACATCGCCGTCGGTGTTTCCACAATGCCGACGGTGAGTTGTTTTTGCAGATGTTTTTCAATGCGCTGGCGCCGTTATCACACAAACAGGCGCGGCGCGAAATGGCGTATACACTATAGGGAGAGACGCTCCCATTCTCTATCAGGATGGATGACTTCCTCCGGTTTGTTCAGAACTGAAATTCGACGGTGAGTGGTAATATCCGCCGGTTATTTCCGCTGGTGTCCAGAACACATTCAGAGGGCAGGGTTAAGATTGAGAACATGACTGACGTCATGGGGATCAATGGTGAGCATGTCGACGTTATTCATTAATCGCATCTCCATTGACAGAGAACAATAATGCGCAATGTCATACTCCCTGTTTTCGTTGCTGTATTTTTTATCCTCATCGGCGTGTCTATTTTGAATATACAGCTGTGGTACTCCGCCAGAATAAATAGCGCCAATGCCGCACATCATGCCGCGAAAAGAATTGATGCCATCCTTGAGGAGGCGCGCCAGGCGACAACAACCGCGCTGGAGGTGGCGAGCAGAGGCTGTACGCCGGAAGGCCAGTTTCAACTTGGGACGGAGGCGGCGCTTAAACCACACCTCAGAACGATTTTGATTATTAAGGACGATAAAATCTGGTGTTCTTCCCTGCCGGGAAATCGGGTTCTGCTGTTGAATTTCAACGATATGCCGGACACCCGGTTAATGCTGATTCCCGCGAGAAATACCGTGAACAGTCGGCCGATTCTCGCCTGGCAAACGCGTTTTCCGGCCGGAAAAGCCGTCATCAGCATCAGCGATGTGCATATTCGCGATGCGCTGAGCAGCAATATACAGAATACGCAATTTGCCTTAGTGGTGGGCGACCGGACTATCGGAACGGCAGGCGATGTCAGAAACACCGACTTAAGCCGCAGTACCACCGCATATTTCCGATCGGCCGAATTTATGTTTGCTATTGAATACAATCTCCCGGCGTTTTTTAGTGTTAAACGAATGATTAATCAGGGGGCTGGTTTGTTGATCTTTATTCTGTTCGTGGCATGCGCCCTGGCCTGGATCCTGCTGAAGTATGCGAACAAATACACGACCCCCGAGGATAACTTGCGTAAAGCCATTGAAAACGGGGAGATCGTTCCTTTTTACCAGCCGGTGGTTAATGGCCGCAGCGGGGCTATCTATGGCGTCGAGGTGTTGGCCAGATGGAAACATCCGCGACTGGGGCTTATTTCACCGGTGACATTTATCCCCCTCGCGGAACGAACGGGACTGATTATTCCCTTAACCCAAAGCCTGATGGCGCAGGTGGTGGTGCAGATGAACAAAATCACCAGCAAGCTGCCCGATGGTTTTCATATTGGTATCAACTTCAGCGCTTCACATATCAGTTCGCCTCAGTTTATGGATGACTGTCTGAAATACCGCGACGGTTTCCAGAACAAGAATTTAACGCTGGTGCTTGAAGTCACCGAACGTGAACCGCTCCACGTCGATGAGCAGCTGATCGCGAATCTGAACACCCTGCACGCCCGCGGTTTTACAATTGCGCTGGATGATTTTGGCACCGGGTATTCAGGGCTGTCTTATCTTCATGATTTGAACATTGACTACATAAAGATCGATAAAAGCTTTGTCGGTCGGGTGAACGGCCTCGATGAATCGACGAAGCTGCTGGACTGCGTGCTTGAAATGGCGCGCAAGCTCTCATTGCGTATTGTGGCTGAGGGCGTTGAAACCGTAGAGCAGCTGAATTATCTCAACCGGAAAAATATCACGCTGTTACAAGGTTATTATTTTTTTAAACCGGTTTCTTATATTGAGCTGATAAAGATCCTGCTGTCGAAGAATAAAGAAACGGTGATTGTTGAATGACGCATGCCATTGCGCGGCGGTCGGGCCAGCGGGAAACGGTGCGCCGCGACGAGGCTGCGGCACACCGGCAGGCAATCAGGCCAGCAGATAGCGGGCATGAAAACGCAGATGATCTTCGATAAATGAAGCAATGAAATAGTAGCTGTGATCGTAGCCGGGCTGAATTCTCAGGGTTAACGGCCACGCCTTCTGCCGCGCGCACTCTGCCAGCACCGCCGGCTGCAGCTGTAGCGCGAGGAATGTGTCGTTATCGCCCTGGTCTATCAGCGTCGGAATGGCATCGCCGGGCTGGCTGGCCTGCATTAATGCGCAGCTGTCCCACGCCTGCCAGGTCGATTCATCGGCCCCCAGATAGGCGGTGAAGGCTTTTTGCCCCCAGGGAACCTGCGTAGGGTTAACGATGGGCGCGAAAGCGGAAACGCTGGTAAAGCGACCCGGGTTTTTCAGCGCCATGATCAGTGCGCCGTGCCCGCCCATCGAGTGACCGCTGATTGCGCAGCGCTCGCTGACGTGAAACTGCGAACGGATGAGCTGCGGCAGTTCATCACGCAGGTAGTCGTACATCTGGAAATGCGCAGACCACGGCGCCTGGCTGGCATTCAGGTAAAAACCTGCGCCTTTGCCCAGATCCCAACCGCTATCGTCGGCGACATCATCGCCGCGAGGGCTGGTATCCGGCATCACCAGCACAAGACCAAGTTCGGCAGCGATACGCTGGGCGCCCGCTTTGGTGGTGAAGTTTTCATCATTGCAGGTCAGCCCCGACAGCCAGTAGAGCACCGGCGGCGGCGTCTCATCACGCAGGGGAGGTAAAAAAATACTGAACGTCATTGCACAGTTCAGGGTACTGGAGTCGTGCCGCCAGCGTTGCTGCCGACCTTCATAACAGCGATGCTCTTCAAGCAATTCCATGCAGGGCTCCTCAGGAAGGTAAATGCGGGTGTCAGGTCATAATACAGATATTTCATCTACCCGTGAGTAACTTTCACTTCCTCCTTTGAGGAACATATTGCATCATTAATGCAACTTTTAGCCAACATGCCCGCCCGCCGGAAACGGTGCCATACCGCGTGGCGCTAAGTGGCTGAGTGAAAGGCGAGTAGGGCAAGTTTAATTAGCGGCAGGCAGGGCCCGTCGCGAGGGATCAATAGCTCACGCAAATTTCAATAATTATCGTTTCGGCTACTGGATTATGTGCGCCACCTCACGCACAATGAATGCAAACTTTGCCCGCAGAAGAGCAAAGAGCGCCACACCTGCAGGAGAACCTAAATGTCAGCACTGAGTAAAGAAGCCATACTCGTTCATGAAGCGCTGGTCGCTCGTGGGCTGGAGACGCCGCTGCGTCCGCCAGTACAAGAAATTGATAATGAAACTCGCAAGAGCTTGATTGCCGGACACATGACCGAGATTATGCAACTGCTGAATCTTGATCTAACTGATGACAGCCTGATGGAAACGCCACGACGCATCGCCAAGATGTACGTCGATGAGATTTTTTCCGGGCTGGATTATGCCAGGTTCCCAAAAATCACCGTTATCGAAAACAAAATGCAGGTCGATGAAATGGTCACCGTGCGTGACATTACCTTGACCAGCACCTGTGAACACCACTTTGTCACTATTGATGGTAAAGCGACGGTAGCCTATATCCCGAAAGATTCGGTCATCGGCCTGTCGAAAATTAACCGTATCGTGCAGTTCTTCTCTCAGCGCCCGCAGGTGCAGGAGCGACTGACTCAGCAGATTTTAACGGCGCTGCAGACGCTGCTGGGCACCAGCAACGTTGCGGTATCCATTGATGCGGTGCATTACTGCGTCAAAGCGCGCGGCATCCGTGATGCCACCAGTGCCACGACGACGACCTCTCTGGGCGGCCTGTTTAAATCCAGCCAGAATACTCGCCAGGAGTTCCTGCGCGCCGTACGTCACCACAACTAAAATACGGAGCAGGGCAGATGGAGCGAAATGTCACGCTGGACTTTGTGCGCGGCGTCGCCATCCTTGGGATCCTGCTTCTCAATATCAGCGCCTTCGGCTTGCCGAAGGCCGCCTACCTCAACCCGGCGTGGTCCGGGAGCATTTCCCTCAGCGATGCCTGGACCTGGGCAATTCTCGATCTGTTTGCGCAGGTCAAATTTCTGACGCTGTTTGCCTTGCTGTTTGGCGCCGGACTACAGATGCTGCTGCCTCGCGGCAAGCGCTGGATCCAGTCGCGCCTGACGCTCCTGGCGCTGCTGGGTTTTATCCACGGTCTGTTGTTCTGGGATGGCGATATCCTGCTGGCCTATGCGCTGGTGGGGCTGGTGGCGTGGCGCATGGTGCGCGATGCGCATCACATCAAATCGCTGTTTAACACCGGCGTCGTGCTCTACGTCATCGGTGTTGCGGTGCTCGTGCTGCTCGGCGTGATTTCCGGCGGCGCGCCGAACCGTTCATGGGTGCCCGATGCGGCCAATTTACAGTATGAGCAATACTGGAAGCTGAACGGCGGGCTGGAGGCGGTCAGCAACCGTGCCGATATGCTCTCCGATAACCTGCTGGCGCTGGGGGCGCAGTACGGCTGGCAGCTGGCGGGGATGATGCTAATGGGAGCGGCGCTGATGCGCAGCGGCTGGTTAAAAGGGCAGTTTAGCCTTAGCCACTATCGCCGCACCGGCGCCCTGCTGATTGTCGCCGGCATGGCCGTCAATCTGCCGGCTATTTTTGCCCAGTGGCATCTGGGGTGGAATCCTCGCTGGTGTGCGTTCCTGTTACAGGCTCCTCGCGAACTGGGCGCCCCGCTGCAGACCATAGGCTATGCCGCGCTGGCATGGGGCTTCTGGCCGCAGCTGTGCAGGCTGCGGCTGGTGGGGGCTATCGCCTGCGTCGGGCGGATGGCGCTTACCAACTATCTGCTGCAAACGCTGGTCTGCACCACTATTTTTTACCGTTTTGGCCTGTTTATGAAGTTTGACCGTCTGCAGTTGCTGGCTTTCGTGGTGCCGGTCTGGGCGGTAAATATCACCTTCTCTCTCTTTTGGCTACGTCATTTCCGTCAGGGGCCGGTGGAATGGCTGTGGCGTCAGTTAACCCTGCGTGCGTCGGGGACATCACTAAAAAACACATCCAGATAACGATCTCGATCACAATCATTAACAAAACGGATGTAACCGTTTCCAGGCTTGTGACATCTCTCACGTAGCGTGCAGCACGTCGCTGCCAGAATAGCCACCTTGCTGAACACAGGAGGTGGGTGTGACGTATTGCAATTCTCTTAAGGGCGGTAAGCATGATCACCATTCGTGATGTCGCCCGTCAGGCGGGCGTTTCCGTGGCGACCGTCTCGCGCGTGCTGAACAACAGCGCGCTGGTGAGCCCGGATACGCGGGAAAATGTAATGAAAGCGGTAACGCAGCTGGGCTACCGGCCGAACGCCAACGCCCAGGCGCTGGCGACGCAGGTCAGCGACACCATTGGCGTGGTGGTGATGGATGTGTCGGATGCCTTTTTCGGCGCGCTGGTCAAAGCGGTGGATACGGTCGCTCAGCAGCACCAGAAATATGTGTTGATCGGCAATAGCTACCATGAGGCGGAAAAAGAGCGTCATGCCATCGAGGTGCTGATTCGCCAGCGCTGTTCCGCGCTGATCGTCCATTCCAAAGCCCTCAGCGATGAAGAGCTTGGCGACTTTATGGAGCATATTCCGGGGATGGTGCTGATTAACCGCATTGTGCCCGGCTACGCGCACCGCTGCGTGGGGCTGGATAACGTCAGCGGGGCGCTGATGGCCACGCGGATGCTGCTGAACCACGGCCATCAGCGCATAGGCTACCTCTCCTCAAACCACGGCATTGAAGATGACGATATGCGCCGGGAAGGGTGGTGTAAGGCGTTACAGGAACAAAATATTATTGCGCCAGATAGCTGGATCGGCTCGGGCACGCCGGATATGCAGGGTGGAGAAGCGGCTATGGTTGAGCTGCTGGGGCGCAATTTAGGCCTCACCGCGGTCTTTGCCTACAATGACAGCATGGCGGCCGGGGCGCTGACGACGCTCAAAGATAACGGCATTGCGGTACCGCAGCATTTGTCGTTGATCGGCTTTGACGACATCCCTATTTCTCGTTACACCGACCCACAGCTGACGACCGTGCGCTATCCTGTTATGTCAATGGCAAAGCTGGCAACGGAGCTGGCGCTGCTGGGGGCGGCAGGCAAACTGGATCATGAAGCGCGTCATTGCTTTATGCCAACGCTGGTACGCCGTCATTCGGTGATGCCGCGACAAATTGCGGGGCCGATCACTAACTGATGATGTGCCTTATGTAACCGCTTTCAATCTGTGAGTAAATTCACAGTATATTAACATTCAACTGATTATGATGGCCTCGTTTACCAGTCTGAACCACTATGTCACGGTGATTAATCACTTTTACCGTAGCAATAAGGCGCTAAACGCTTAATTAAGTCCTATTTCTGGAGCGTTACCCTACACGGAAGACAGAATTTACAGTCGTGAATGTTGTTGTGCGGTAACACTAATGTAACAAGTCCCCGCCGGCTATTTTCACACCAACGACCCTGCATAATAAAACCGGAGATTCCATGAATAAGAAGGTGTTAACCCTGTCTGCTGTTATGGCTAGCATGTTATTTGGTGCCGCGGCACACGCAGCGGATACCCGCATCGGCGTAACCATTTATAAATATGACGACAACTTTATGTCGGTCGTGCGCAAGGCGATTGAGAAAGACGGCAAATCAGCGCCAGACGTTCAGCTGCTGATGAATGACTCGCAGAATGACCAGTCCAAACAGAACGATCAGATTGACGTCCTGCTGGCAAAAGGGGTGAAGGCGCTGGCGATTAACCTGGTGGACCCGGCAGCGGCTGGCACCGTTATCGAAAAAGCGCGCGGCCAGAACGTACCGGTGGTGTTCTTTAACAAAGAGCCGTCTCGCAAAGCGCTGGATAGCTATGACAAAGCCTTCTACGTCGGGACTGACTCCAAAGAGTCCGGGATTATTCAGGGCGACCTGATTGCCAAGCACTGGAAAGCCAATCCGAACTGGGATCTGAACAAAGATGGTCAGATTCAGTATGTCCTGCTGAAAGGCGAGCCGGGCCACCCGGATGCTGAAGCGCGTACCACTTACGTGGTTAAAGAGCTGAATGACAAAGGTCTGAAGACTCAGCAGCTGCAGATGGACACCGCGATGTGGGATACCGCTCAGGCGAAAGATAAGATGGATGCCTGGCTGTCAGGTCCGAACGCGAACAAAATCGAAGTGGTTATCGCCAACAACGATGCGATGGCAATGGGCGCGGTTGAAGCGCTGAAGGCTCACAATAAGAGCAGCATTCCGGTATTCGGCGTCGATGCCCTGCCTGAAGCACTGGCGCTGGTAAAATCTGGCGCGATGGCCGGTACCGTGCTGAACGATGCTAACAACCAGGCGAAAGCGACCTTCGATCTGGCGAAAAACCTGGCCGATGGTAAAGAAGCGGCAGCGGGTACTAACTGGAAGATTGAGAATAAGATCGTCCGCGTACCTTATGTTGGCGTAGATAAAGACAATCTGAGCCAGTTTATCGGTAAATAATTATTGAGTTACGGGCGTGAGCGCTCCCGGAACAGCTCCGCTTGCCGAACAGCGAATGCTGCGGCAAGCGGAAATACCCGGATATTCACGCCCGATTATTCCTGATACAGAACCCGACCCTGATAGCGACGCGTCTGCGTCGGTTGGGGTGTGCATGAACGCAGCCAGGTATAACTATGGTCAGCAATAATAGCGAACGGTCAGGCGAATTCTTGTTGGAAATGAGCAATATCAACAAATCGTTTCCTGGCGTCAAGGCACTCGATAATGTCAATCTGAAAGTCCGTCCTCATTCTATTCATGCATTAATGGGAGAGAACGGTGCGGGTAAGTCGACATTATTAAAATGCCTTTTTGGAATCTATCAAAAAGATTCCGGTAGTATTCTTTTTCAGGGAAAAGAGATCGATTTCCATTCCGCGAAAGAAGCGTTGGAAAACGGTATTTCAATGGTTCACCAGGAGTTAAACCTGGTATTGCAACGTTCGGTGATGGACAACATGTGGCTGGGGCGTTATCCCACCAAAGGCGTGTTTGTCGATCAGGAAAAAATGTATCGCGATACCAAGGGAATATTTGATGAACTGGATATTGATATCGATCCGCGCGCTCGCGTCGGCACGTTATCAGTATCGCAGATGCAGATGATTGAAATCGCCAAGGCATTTTCTTATGACGCCAAAATTGTCATTATGGATGAGCCTACGTCATCATTGACGGAGAAAGAAGTTAATCACCTGTTTAAGATTATCCGTAAGCTGAAAGAACGCGGCTGCGGTATTGTCTATATTTCTCACAAGATGGAAGAGATCTTCCAGCTATGCGATGAAATCACGATTCTGCGTGATGGTCAGTGGATTGCCACCCAGCCGCTGGAAGGCCTGGATATGGATAAGATCATCGCCATGATGGTCGGGCGCTCGTTAACCCAGCGCTTCCCGGAGAAGCACAACACGCCCGGTGAAACCATTCTGGAAGTGCGCAACCTGACCTCGCTGCGTCAGCCGTCGATTCGCGATGTCTCCTTCGATCTGCGAAAAGGGGAGATCCTCGGTATCGCCGGGCTGGTGGGAGCGAAGCGTACCGATATTGTCGAAACCCTTTTCGGCATCCGCGAAAAATCAGGCGGCACGATTACGCTGCACGGCAAGAAGATCAATAACCATAGCGCGAATGAAGCCATTAACCACGGTTTTGCGTTAGTCACCGAAGAACGCCGTTCCACCGGTATTTATGCTTATCTGGATATCGGCTTTAACTCGCTGATCTCCAATATTAAGAAATATAAAAACAAGGTGGGTCTGCTGGACAATTCCCGCATGAAAAGCGATACCCAGTGGGTGATTGACTCGATGCGCGTGAAAACCCCCGGGCAGCATACGCAAATTGGTTCGTTGTCCGGTGGTAACCAGCAAAAGGTTATTATTGGTCGCTGGCTTTTAACCCAGCCGGAAATTCTGATGCTTGATGAACCCACGCGCGGGATTGATGTTGGCGCGAAGTTCGAAATTTATCAGCTGATTGCTGAGCTGGCGAAGAAAAATAAAGGGATCATCATTATTTCCTCCGAGATGCCGGAGCTGCTGGGTATTACCGACCGTATTCTGGTTATGAGCAACGGTCTTGTTGCCGGAATTGTTGAGACAAAAACTACTACGCAGAACGAAATTTTACGTCTTGCGTCGTTGCATCTTTAAGAGCAGGGGCTTCTCATGAGTGCGTTAAATAAAAAAAGTTTTCTCACGTACCTGAAAGACGGTGGGATTTACGTTGTGCTGTTGGTTTTGCTGGCGATTATTATTTTCCAGGACCCCACGTTCTTAAGTTTGCTGAACTTGAGTAACATCCTGACTCAGTCTTCGGTGCGTATTATTATCGCGCTCGGCGTTGCCGGGCTGATTGTGACCCAGGGTACCGACCTCTCTGCCGGTCGTCAGGTCGGGCTGGCGGCGGTTATCGCCGCAACCATGCTCCAGGCGGTCGATAATGCCAACAAGGTGTTCCCGGAGATGGCGACTATGCCGATTCCGCTGGTGATCCTGCTGGTCTGCGCAATCGGTGCGGTTATCGGGTTGATTAACGGGATCATTATCGCTTACCTGAACGTGACGCCGTTTATCACCACCCTCGGTACGATGATCATCGTCTATGGCATCAACTCCCTGTACTACGATTTTGTCGGCGCATCGCCTATTTCCGGCTTTGACAGCCACTTCTCACACTTTGCCCAAGGGTTTATCGCGCTGGGGTCGTTCCGCCTGTCGTACATTACGTTCTACGCGGCGATTGCGGTCTTCTTCGTGTGGATCCTGTGGAATAAAACCCGTTTTGGTAAAAACATTTTTGCCATCGGCGGTAACCCGGAAGCGGCCAAAGTTTCCGGTGTTAACGTGGCGCTGAACCTGCTGATGATTTATGCCCTGTCCGGTGTGTTCTATGCTTTTGGCGGTCTGCTGGAGGCCGGGCGTATCGGTTCGGCGACCAACAACCTCGGCTTTATGTATGAGCTGGATGCGATCGCGGCCTGCGTCGTCGGCGGCGTGTCGTTCAGCGGCGGTGTGGGGACGGTGCTTGGTGTGGTGACCGGGGTGATCATCTTCACCGTTATCAACTACGGCCTGACCTATATCGGCGTAAACCCCTACTGGCAGTACATCATCAAAGGGGCGATCATTATCTTCGCCGTGGCGCTGGATTCGTTGAAATACGCGCGCAAAAAATAACCGTCCGTTGTTATCCCGCCCGTGCATTTGCGCGGGCTTTTTTTCGTCTGTTTACCACGGCCAGGGTGAAAGCGGGAGGGGGTGTCGCGGTCTCTGCCTGGTTACTGGCGGGCCGCTGTAGAGCTCACTTAGCGCAACGCTTCGCCCGAACACCCGTTTACCTGAACCAGACCACGATAAATAGCTGACCGCGCAAGGCGGAGTGGGCCGGCGGAAAGCATACCGCCATCAACGACCCGTCATTTACTCTTTTGCAGTTCCAGCAGCTGTTCTGGCGTTACGGCAGGATAGGACTGCGCTCCCTCCGGCACTTCCTGCAAAGTTGGTATCGGTATCAGCGGCCCTAAAAAGCGGGGTTCGCGTTTGAACACGTACAAATCCGCCAGCGCGCCAAACCGGGCGCCAAACTCACGTAAACGCACGTTCCACATATCCTTCGGCGAAGGTACGGCGTAACACTGCGCCTGAATCCCCATATGCAGGGCGATAAACAGCGCCCGTTCGCAGTGGAAGCGTTGGGTAATGATAATAAAGTCGTTGGTATCGAAAACCTTGCGGGTGCGCACGATAGAGTCGAGGGTGCGGAACCCGGCGTAATCGAGCACGATATCGGCAGGGTCGACGCCGCCTTTGATTAAATCGCGGCGCATGGTCATCGGTTCGTTGTAGCTTTGCAGCGCATTATCGCCGCTCAGCAGCAGGTAGTTCACCTTGCCGCTATTGTAAGCGTTCAGCGCACCCTGAATACGATAGCGATAATACTGATTAATCACTCCGGTGCGATAGTACTTGGCGGTACCGAGCACCACCCCAACCTGGCGGTAGGGCAGATCCTGGAGTTCATCATAAATATAGGGAGCGGTTTTCCAGCTCATCCAACGGTCAAGACCCAGCACGGTCAACAGCAGCAGGCCGAACAGGACTAACAGGCTGTATAACACACGCTTTAACATTCACCTGACTCATGTGGACAATGGAGCTATCAGGCTACTTTACCCGCCGGGCAAGAGCAAGAAACCATCGTTTAATTGCGGGGATTTTCAACAATGCGGGCCAACAGGGCCCGCATGACGGGTCACTTAGCCGAGCAGGACGCGATCAATATTGTGGCAACCCAACGCTTTCAGCGTTGCTACGGTTGCATCCCACTGAATCAGCGCCGCATCGGCTTTCTCAGCCAGAATGGCGCGCTGAATATCCGGATAGTCATATCCGTTGAGGCTCAGCAGGTTGAGCGCTCCCTGCAGCGGCGGCAGCGTTGGGTTAAATGCCGCGTTTTCCGCATAGCTACCGGCGAAAATGGTGCCGTCTTTCAACTCCAGCGCCACGCCGGAAGGCGACTGGCTGTACGGCATATGGCAGCGGTTGGCTGCCTGAATGGCCGCCTGCGCCAGAGTGTCGCCGGTTAGCGGGAAACCATGATCCTGTTCATCCATCAGCAGCGTTTTAATCTCGAGATCTTTCGGACCGAAGGCATCCGGCAGATAGTGCTGTAGAGAATGCGCTTCGCGACCCGGCAGATGAATACGCAGAACCTGGCTGCTGTTCAGCTCATTCATAAACTGACGACAGTGGCCGCAGGGGGTGTAGTTGACGGTAATAGCATTGAGCGAGCGTTCGCCGCGCAGCCACGCGTGGCTAATGGCGCTTTGCTCGGCGTGCACGGTTTGCTGCATCGTGGCGCCGAGGAATTCCATGTTGCCGCCAAAATACCAGGTACCGCTAATACCGCGGGCGATGGCGCCAACGTTAAAATGGGACAGGTCGGCGCGCGCACAGGCCGCCGCGAGCGGCAGCAGCGCAAAGGCCAGCGCGTCTTCATCGAGGCCTGTTGCATTCCGCAGCGCGGCGACCTGACCGGCATCCAGCAAAGCCGGGAAGTGTGGGTCGATCAGCATCGGTGCGATGGCCGTTTGCAGGTCTGCCGCCAGGTGGGGAAGAGCAGCGTGAAAACGTGGGTGCATGGCGTTGCCTCATAACAATGTAATGGGAATCTAGTGTACGGGCGGGGGTAGCCCGTATATGTGATTAATATCTCATTGTTTATGCAACATGTTTATGTTGCACTGATAAATGTGACTTAAGTCACATCTATCCGACGATAGCCAGAATCAGCGGGAACAAAAAGGGGGCCACCAGCGAGGTGATAATCCCGCACAGCACCAGCGCCAGGGAGCTGAAAGCCCCTTCCTGATAATCCAGCTCCGCGCAGCGGGCGGTCCCGAGGGCATGCGATGCGGTCCCCATCGACAGGCCGCGCGAGGCTTTGGTGCGAATGCGCATCAGGTTAAGCAGGCTGTGGCCGAAAACCGCGCCGAGAATCCCCACGAAAATGACGCACACCGCGCTGATGGCCGGAATACCGCCAATGCTCCCGCTGACCGCCATCGCAATCGGCGTGGTGACCGACTTCGGCATAATCGACGCGGCGATTTGCGGTGTCGCGCCGAGCAGCAGCGCGACGGTAGTGCCGGTCACCATCGCCACGACGCTACCGATAAAGCAGATCGTAATGATCGATTTCCAGCGGGCGCGGATCTGATGCAGCTGCTCATACAGCGGGAAGGCCAGCGCCACAACCGCAGGCTGAAGTAAATCGTTGAGAATTTTACTGCCCTGAAAATAGCGATCGTAGGAGATACCGCTGAGCAACAAAAAGGGGATGATCACCACCATCGCCACCAGCAGAGGATTCAGCAGCGGAAATTTAAACCGCGCGGCCAGCTTGCGGGCGAGGAAAAAGACGATCAGCGTCAGCGGCAAGGACCACCAGATTTCATGCATCATCTTTGACGTCCTCCGTTTGACCGACCACTTTACGTTCGCCGTGAACCAGATGTGAGCTCCAGCTCACCACCAGGAAGACCACTAATGTACTGATCGTGCAGGAGATTGCCACCGGGCCGAGCTGCGCACGCAGCAGATCCCAATATTGCATGACGCCAACGCCAATAGGCACGAACAGCAGCGCCATATAGCGAATCAATATGTTACAGCCGGGGTTGACCCACTTCGGCGGCATAATCTGTAGCGCCAGAAGAACGAACAAAATCAGCATGCCGATGATGCTGCCTGGAATGGTAATGGGCAGCAGGGAAGCAATAAAAATCCCGGCGTATAAACAAGCATAGATCAGGACAAAAGCCCGCAGGTACTGCCAGATAATATTCAGCGATTTACTCATGGTAATAACCCTTGATGAACCGTATTCATCATACAATTAAACCTTGAAATGTGCTACCGATCACATCATGAATTCCAGGCATAGATTTAATAGAGTAATGGAACCTTCGGGCATGCGGAATGCATGTTGATGAATCCTGCGATAAATAATAGTGAAAGCGCCGCGTGGAGAGCGGGGCGCTGCGCTTTTGTCCCGCCGCCCCGGCGCAACTCCGCTGTTCGCGGCGTGGCAAATTGCGCGTGACGCGAAGGGCGGTATCCCTGCCTTATCGCACCTCTCGACCTGCCAGGCGCAGCCGAACCACATTGAGATCTTTCAACCGACGCACAGAGGCGCTACCATAGCGCCTCTTTTTTTTCCGGGTAACAATATGCGTGTATTACTGGCGCCGATGGAAGGCGTGCTCGATTCGCTGGTGCGCGAGCTGCTGACCGAGGTTAACGATTACGATCTGTGCATCACCGAGTTTCTGCGGGTGGTGGATCAGCTGCTGCCGGTAAAATCGTTCTATAAACTGTGCCCGGAACTCCATCATCAAAGCCGCACTCCTTCTGGCACCCGCGTTCGGGTTCAGCTGCTGGGGCAATATCCGCAGTGGCTGGCGGAAAATGCCGCGCGGGCGGTGGAGCTGGGCTCCTGGGGCGTTGACTTGAACTGCGGCTGTCCGTCAAAGCTGGTGAACGGCAGCGGCGGTGGGGCGACGCTGCTTAAAGACCCGGAGCTTATCTATCGCGGCGCAAAAGCAATGCGCGAAGCGGTACCGGATCATCTGCCGGTGACGGTCAAAATTCGCCTGGGCTGGGACAGCGGAGCGCGGCAGTTCGAAATTGCCGATGCGGTAGAGCAGGCCGGCGCGACGGAGCTCGTGGTTCACGGCCGCACGAAAGAAGACGCTTATAAAGCGGAGCGGATCAACTGGGCGGCGATTGGCGAAATCCGCCAGCGGCTGTCAATTCCGGTTGTCGCTAACGGCGAAATCTGGGACTGGCAAAGCGCACAGGCGTGTCTGGCGGTCACCGGTTGCGACTCGGTAATGATTGGTCGCGGCGCGCTAAACGTGCCAAATTTAAGTCGGGTCATCAAATATAACGAACCGCGCATGCCGTGGCCGCAGGTCGTGGAGCTACTGAAAAAATATACGCGTCTGGAAAAACAGGGCGATACCGGGCTGTATCATGTTGCGCGAATTAAACAGTGGCTCAGTTATTTACGCAAAGAATATGATGAGGCGCTGGTCGTGTTTAATGAAATACGCACGCTGAAAACCTCGGCGGACATTGCGCTAGCCATTGCCCGTTATTAGGGAAGATTGTTAAATCGCTCACACTTTATTACTCGGGAACCATCTGCTGATGGGCATTTCTGTCGCTGAGTGATATTGTGTAACTTATATATTCAGGGTTGCTACTGATACAGGCAAAACCTAAGCACTTCCGCCATTTGTGGCTGGAGTGCTTAGGTTTTTTTTTGCCTTTTATTTTTGAGGAATTAAATGTTCATTTAAAGCAATGACTTATGATCTGCCCATGTGTGTCAACAAAGCCGTTGAATGGCTGACGGGCAGGTATTGAAAAAATAAATATAAAGACGAAAAACGGGCGGGTTTATTGCCTGGGGCCAGCTATTACCCTTATTCAGTCACAACGGATATCATTATGCACAACAAAAAAATAAATCCCCTCCTGTTGATAGTGACATTTTCGCTGTTAACGCCCGGCGCTTTTGCCGCGGAAACGGAAAAATGGAACGGTACGGTATTAGGTTTTGAGAACCCGCAAAAAGGGTTGCTCGGGGAGATGTCAGGGATTCGTCCAATCCTTGAAAATAACGGATTTCATTATAATCTCGGCTACCTCAATGAAATGGGTTACAACGCGGGCGGCGGATATAACCATGATAAACAGCTGGCTTATATCGATCAGGTCGCTCTGACCTTTACGCAGGACCTGGAGCGCTGGACCGGGATCCCGGATGCACGTATCGAAGGTAATATCGTTAACCGTAACCACGATGACAACCTGACCACCCAGCGGCTGCAGGATCCGCGGGTTAATTTTAACGATCTGGCGCAGGAGAGCTGGGGAGGCCAGTCTATTACCCGTCTTGGCTGGCTGACCTTTGCCCGTAGCTTCGATGACCGTCGTCTGACGTGGCGTATCGGGATGATGAATAAGGTGCAGACCTTCGATCAGATTATCCCCTGCGATTTCCAGCTGCTTTCACAGTGCGGCGGCAAGTCCGCTAACTCGATGACCTGGAACAACTGGAACGTCCATACCTGGGGAACGACCGTCGAATATAAGCTGACCCCGACGCTGACGCTGAAGGGCGGTGTCATGGAGCAAAACCCGGAAGCCTCTTCCCGTAGCCACGCGTGGAGCTGGTCGACAAAAGGCAGCAAAGGCATTCTGCTGCCGGTAGAGATTGAAGCGCGGCCGGTCATCAATGGCCTTTCCGGCGCGTATAACCTCGGTGTGCTCTACACCAACGCGCCGCAGAGCGATCTGTATAGCGGAAAATCCGGCGGCCCCGGGGCCACCGATCCGCAAGGATATGCGCAATACGATCGCACCTGGTTTCTGTATGCCGGGATGAACCAGCAGATAACCCGCCATGCCGACGACCCCGATCGCGGGATGAGCGTCTCGCTGAGCGGCAGCTATAGCGATCAGCGCAGCAACTACATCCATACCGCCGTAGCCGCATCAATGCGCTATCGTGGCCTGTTTGACGCCCGTCCGCAAGACTGGCTGGGCTTTGGCCTGACCTGGATGGATATGAGCAACCATTACGCGCGCAATCAGCAGTATATGAATGAGGTCAGCGGAGCTACGGACTACTACGCGGCGAACTATCAGCCGGTGGCCGGGCATTCGGTGAATGCTGAACTGTACTACCGCCTGCGTCCGGTTTCGTGGCTTGAGCTGCAGCCAGGACTGCAGTACTGGCATCGTCCGGGCGGCGTCGCTCAGACTCAGGATGCCTGGGTCATCGAGTGGAAAACCGTGGTGACTTTCTGACGGTCTATACCGCGTCGAGTGATTAGTCGCGATCCGTATCACGTTTTTCGGCTTCGCAGGTTGAGCCGACGGAAGAAATTGCTACAGTGCGGGTGTTGGATTGCTACTGCTTCGGCAGGCAAAACCTGATTTCCCGGCTTTGTCGGGGGTCAGGTTTTTTTGTTTCTGGGGTTCATATGCAAATCGCCAAAGTTCTTAATAATAATGTGGTGGTTGTTTTAGATGAGCAGCGACGCGAACAGGTGGTGATGGGGCGAGGGCTAGCCTTTCAGAAACGCGTCGGTGACTCACTGGACGAAAGTAAAATTGAAAAGATCTTCGCGCTGCAGAGCGATGAACTGGTTGGCCGTTTAGGTGAATTACTCAGTCAGATACCGTTAGAAGTGATGACCACCTGCGATCGGATTATTGAACTGGCGCGCGGGCGGTTGGGTAAGTTGCAGGAGAGCCTGTATATCACCCTGACCGATCACTGCCATTTTGCCATTGAACGGCAAAAGAATGGGGTGACGATCCGCAACGTACTGCTGTGGGAAATTAAGCGGCTTTATCCGAAAGAGTTTGAGCTCGGGCAGGAGGCGCGGGCGATTATCGCCAGGCGGCTCGGCGTTGAGCTCGCCGAAGATGAGGCCGGATTTATTGCGCTGCACCTGGTCACCGCGCAGCTCAACAGCGAAATGCCGGAAGTGATGCATGTCACCCGGGTGATGCAGGAGATCCTGCAGCTGGTGAAGTATCAACTGCAGTTGAACTATGACGAAGAGTCGCTGAGCTACCAGCGCTTTGTCACTCATCTGAAGTTTTTTGCCCAGCGGATGCTGACGCGCACGGTGGTGGCAGATGATGACGTCACTTTGCACAGCGCGGTGAAAGATAACTACGCCAAAGCGTGGAAATGTGCCGAAACCGTCGCGATTCATCTACAGAAAAGCTATCAGCGGTCGCTGACGACGGAAGAAATTATGTTTCTCGCCATTCATATCGAGCGGGTGAGAAAAGAAGGGCGTTAATTCCCTTTACTGAAAACTGGATTGTTACTGCATAACGCAGGCAAAACCTGAGCGCGACGCCATCCGGCGTGGTTCTCGGGTTTTTTTTATTTTTACACTCAGTCACGGTTGCCTGCGGGCAGCGGAAGTAAGGAAAACAGCATGGAATATAAAGCACTCGCGCAGGATATTCTTAGCCGGGTTGGTGGCAAAGAGAATATCGTGAGTCTGGTTCACTGCGCCACACGGCTGCGCTTTAAGCTCAAAGAGAACAAGAAGGCGGACGCGGAAGGACTGAAGACCAACCCTGGCGTCATCATGGTGGTGGAAAGCGGTGGTCAGTTCCAGGTGGTGATTGGTAACCACGTCCACGATGTCTGGCAGGCGGTACGCACTGAAGCGGGTCTGACGGACGACAGCGAACCGGTGACCGGTTCCGCGGAAAAAACCTCGGTGCTTGGCCAGGTGATTGATGTGGTCTCCGGTATCTTTACGCCGTTTATCGGCGTGCTGGCGGCCTCGGGGATCCTGAAAGGGCTACTGGCGCTGGCGGTGGTTTGCGGCTGGCTGACTCCGCAGCAGGGGACCTATAAAATCTGGTTTGCCGCCAGCGACGCGCTGTTCTTTTTCTTCCCGCTGTTTCTGGGCTATACCGCCGGGAAAAAATTCGGCGGTAATCCGTTTATTACCATGGTGATCGGCGGGGCGTTGACCCATCCGATGATGATTCAGGCCTTTGACGCGGCCCAGCTTCCCGGTAGCGAGGCGGCGCACTTTCTCGGCATCCCGGTAACCTTTATCAACTACAGCTCCTCGGTGATCCCGATTATCCTCGCATCGTGGGTGAGCTGCTGGCTGGAGCGCAAAAGCAACGCGCTGCTACCTTCAGCAATGAAAAACTTCTTTACGCCGCTGTTTTGCATCGCCGTAGTGGTTCCGCTGACCTTCCTCGCGATCGGCCCGGTGGCCACCTGGCTCAGTCAGCTGTTGGCCCACGGTTACCAGATTATCTACACCGTCGCGCCGTGGCTGGCGGGCGCGGCGATGGGCGCGCTATGGCAGGTATGCGTTATTTTTGGCCTGCACTGGGGGCTGATCCCCTTGATGATTAATAACCTGACGGTGCTGGGACAGGACTCGATGCTGCCGATGCTGCTGCCGGCGGTGATGGGCCAGGTTGGGGCGGCGCTGGGGATCTTCCTGCGCACCCGCGATGCGCGGCAAAAAGTGCTGGCCGGATCTGCGGTATCCGCCGGGATCTTTGGTATCACCGAGCCGGCGATTTATGGTCTGACTCTGCCGCTGCGTCGCCCGTTTATCTTCGGCTGTGTGGCCGGCGCCATCGGTGGGGCCATCGTTGGGCTGAGCGACAGCCACGTCTACTCCTTTGGCTTTGCCAATATTTTCACTCTGGCGCAGATGATTCCGCCGCAAGGAATCGACAACACCGTATGGGGCGGGGTGATTGGCATCGTGGCTGCACTGGTTATCTCTTGCGTGCTGACCTTTATCGCCGGACTGCCGGCAAGCCGGGCGGAAGCATCGGACCTTCCGCTTGCTCCGGTATCGGAAAACGATATTCTTGCCCCGATGACCGGTACCGTACTGGCGCTGGATCAGGTCCCCGATAGCACCTTCGCCAGCGGTCTGTTGGGAAAAGGCGTGGCGATCATTCCCAGCGTCGGCAGAGTGATTGCGCCGTTCTCCGGAGAAGTGGCGTCACTCTTTCAGACCAAACATGCGATTGGTCTGCTCAGCGATAGCGGCATTGAGCTGTTAATCCATGTTGGTATTGACACCGTGAAACTCGATGGCGTGCCGTTTACCGCCCATGTTAAAGAAGGCGATAAGTTCAAAGCCGGTGATGTGCTGCTTGAATTTGACCGCCAGGCCATTCTGGACGCCGGTTATGACCTGGCGACCCCGATTATTATCAGCAACAGCGACGATTATCGTTCCGTAGACATCGAATCCACCAGCGTGGTTGATGCCGGCCAGCCGCTGTTGTCCGTCAGCCATTAATCAGAGGAGAGAAAGATGAAGAGATTCCCGCAGACCTTTTTATGGGGCGGCGCAACCGCGGCAAATCAGGTGGAAGGCGCGTATCTGGAAGATGGCAAAGGATTATCAACCTCAGATGTACAGCCGCATGGCGTCTTTGGCGACGTCGTTGAACGGGTGCCGGGCGACAGCGGCATCAAAGATATCGCGATCGATTTTTACCATCGCTACCCGCAAGATATCCGTCTGTTTGCGGAGATGGGCTTCAACTGCCTGCGGGTGTCGATTGCCTGGACGCGGATTTTTCCGGACGGCGACAATGCCGAACCAAATGAGGCCGGGCTGGCCTTTTACGACCGCCTGTTTGCTGAAATGGCTCAGCACAATATCACGCCGCTGGTGACGCTATCGCACTATGAAATGCCGTGGGCGCTGGTGAAAAACTACGGCGGCTGGGGCAGCCGCGAGGTGATTGGCTTCTTCGAACGCTACGCCAGAACGGTGTTTGCCCGCTATAAAGATAAGGTCAAGCTGTGGCTGACCTTTAACGAAATCAATATGTCTTTGCATGCCCCGATGACCGGCGTCGGCCTGCCGGAAGGGAGCAGTAAAGAGGCGGTCTATCAGGCTATTCACCATCAGCTGGTGGCGAGCGCCCTGGCGGTAAAAGCCTGTCATGAGATCGTGCCCGAGGGCAAAATCGGCAATATGCTGCTGGGCGGTTTAATGTACCCGCTAAGCTGTAAACCGGAAGATATCTTTGAAACCCTGCAACAGAATCGCAGCTGGCAGTTCTTCGGTGACGTGCAGTGTCGGGGCGAGTATCCGGGCTACATGCTGCGCTACTTCCGCGACCAGGGAATGACGATTACCATCACCGATGCCGACCGCGCGGCGCTGAAAGAGACCGTCGATTTTATCTCCTTCAGCTATTACATGACCGGCTGCGTCACCGCCGACGAGGAGCTGAACAAAAAGGCGCGTGGTAATATTCTCAGCATGGTGCCGAACCCGCATCTGGCGAGTTCCGAGTGGGGCTGGCAGATCGATCCGCTGGGTCTGCGGACGCTGCTTAACGTGCTGTGGGATCGCTATCAGAAGCCGCTGTTTATCGTTGAGAACGGGCTGGGGGCGAAAGATAAAGTTGAAGCTGACGGCAGCATTAACGATGACTACCGTATCAGCTACCTGAACGACCATCTGGTGCAGGCGCGAGAAGCCATTGAAGACGGCGTGGAGCTGCTGGGCTTTACCAGCTGGGGCCCCATCGACCTTGTCAGCGCGTCGAAAGCGGAGATGTCCAAACGTTACGGCTTTATCTACGTCGATCGCGATGACAGCGGCAACGGGACCCTGGCGCGCAGCAAGAAGAAAAGCTTCTACTGGTACAAAGAGGTGATTGCCAGCCGTGGCGGCAGCTTGAAAGAGTAATCGCCTGATGGCTTTGGTGGTCAGGGAAGGTATTAACCGCCCCCGACAGAGAGGCGATCACCGTCGCTAAAATCGCGTCGTCACCCCGTTCAAGGCCCGGAGATTCTCCGGGCCTTTTACTTATCATGCCGGTTTGCGGGCGCGCAGCAGAAAGATCATCGGCCGCTCTTTTTCCTCATCCAGCCCCGGCTGGGCGGCGATTTGCTCCGCCGTTGGCCCCCATTCATCGAGATGCTCAATGACAAAACCGGCGGCAACCAGCAGGTTTATCCAGCTGGCCAGCTTGCGGTGCTGTTTTTTCACCCCGTCGGCAAACCAGTTGCTGATTCGCTCTCCCTCTTGCTGATAGTGACTCACCGGCCAGATTTTCTGTCCGGCGTCATCGTTCTGCCAGCCCTGGCGGAGGGGGGCGGTGTAGACAGGGTGTTCTGCGGAAAAGAGCAGCGTGCCGCCGGGGGTCAGCGCCTGGTAAATCACGGCGAACAGCGGGGCGACATCGGGGAGATAGTGCAGGGCCAGCGAACTGTAGACCAGCTCGCATGAGTCGGCCGGCAGGGTCAGCGTCTGCAAATCTTCACAGCGGTAGTCAATATCGTCTCCCTGGCCCATTTCACGCGCGCGGTCGAGCATCCGGCTGGAAAGATCCACACCGGTCACCTGGGCGGCGCCTTGTTCACGCGCCCAGCGGCAGAACCAGCCGTAGCCGCAGCCGAGATCGACGACGCGCAGGCCGCGTAAAGCCGGCAGCATACGTTGAATAGCCGGCCATTCCGGCGCGCCGTCGAGCCCTTTAACCGACCGGTCGAGAGTGGCATATCCTGCAAAAAAATCAGGATCATCGTAGATGTTCTGGCTCATTATCACTCCATGAATTATTTGTTTATTTTTAATTATCCAGGTGTTTAGTCACACACTTTACTAAACGGCTTAATTTTATTTAACTTAGTATAACCAACCTTGTTTAGTTACCTGACCTGTCTAATGAATCTTACTCTGAGAAAAAGCGTATTGGCTGGGTTCCCCCTGGTCATCGCTCTGGCTGGCTGCGCGCCGTCCCATGATATTGGCGAGCCGCCGCCGCAGCAGATACCTGCCTCCCATGTGTCAATGGATCTGCCCGCGGCGGTTAAAAATGGCTGGCCGCAAAGCAACTGGTGGCAGGATTACCACGACCCGCAGCTGAATAATTTGATCCAGCGCGCTCTGGCGAATGCCCCGGATATGCAGATTGCCGAACAGCGTATCAAGCTGGCGGAAGCTCAGGCTCGTATGTCGCAAGCCAGTCTTGGGCCGGAGATGGATTTCTCTGCCAATGTTGAACGGCAGAAAATGTCGGCGGAGGGGCTGATGGGGCCGTTTGCCACGGATACCGACGGCAATACCGGGCCCTGGTACACCAATGGCACCTTTGGTCTGACGGCGGGCTGGGATCTGGATCTGTGGGGGAAAAACCGGGCGCTGGTGAAAGCCCGCATCGGCGAACTTAAAGCACAAGTGGCGGAAGAGGCGCAAACCCGCGAACTGCTGGCCAGCAGCGTGGCGCGACTCTACTGGCAGTGGCAGACCGAAGCCGCGGTGAAAACCGTGCTCCAGCAAGTTAAAAGCGAACAGAATAATATTGTCAGCGTTGACCAGGCGCTGTATCAGCGCGGGATCACCAACTCGGCCGAAGGGGCTGAAAACGATATCAATGTCAGCAAAACCGACCAGCAGCTGGCGGACGTTGCGGGCAGTATGAAAGAGATCGAAGCGCGCCTGATGGCGCTGACCAACAGCCAGAGTCAGGCGCTGAATCTGCATCCGGCTAATCTTCCGCAGGTGAGCGCGCAGATGCCGACGGAGTTGGGGTATGAGCTGCTGGCGCGCCGCCCGGATCTGCAGGTGGCCCACTGGTATATTGAGGCCTCGCTGAGCGAGGTGGATGCGGCGAAAGCGGCGTTCTATCCGGACATCAACCTGATGGCCTTCCTGCAGCAGGATGCGCTGCACCTGAGCGATCTGTTCCGCCATTCCGCCCAGCAGATGGGGCTGTCCGCTGGGTTGACGCTGCCTGTCTTTGATAGCGGCAGACTGAATGCCAACCTCGATATTGCCAGCGCGCAGAATAATCTGTCGGTGGCAAAATATAACAAAGCGGTTGTGGACGCGGTGAACCAGGTGGCGAAGACCGCCAGCCAGGTTGAGACCCTGATGGAGAAGAATCAGCAGCAGCAGCAGGTTGAAAAAGATGCGCAGCGGACGGTGAATCTGGCGGAGGCTCGCATGAGCGCCGGGATTCTTCCGGGGTCACGTGTCAGTATGGCCAGGCTGCCTGCGCTTCAGGAGCGCATTACCGCGCTGCGTCTGCGCGGCCAGTGGCTGGATGCCAGCATTCAGCTGACCTCGGCGCTGGGCGGCGGCTACCACCAGACCACGAAATCAGGTTAACGCCTGGCAAGGCACCCTCTGCGCGGCCGGGCTTTCCGGTCGTCAGGCGGTGCCGGCTCGGCGCTACTCTTTCTTTTTCGCCTCGCGGCGTCGGAACCACCAGTGCGCGGCTACCACCAGCGCGACCACCAGAATCAGCCAGATCCAGTGCTTCAGATGCGCATCAAGATGATGCAGCCACGGTCCAATGGCTTCCCCGCCCAGATAGCCCAGCGTGGTGAATAACAGCGCCCACACCAGCGCGCCGAGAATATTCAGCGGCAGGAACACTTTTGGCGGCAGGCGGCTGGCGCCGATCAATAACGGCCCGATGACCCGGAAACCGTACATAAAACGGGTCCCAATCACAAACAGATAGGGGCGGCGCTGAATCATGCGCTGCGCTTTGCGTATCCGCGCCTGATGGCGGGAAAATCGCTTCAGCAGCTTGCCGCCAAAGCGTCGGCCCAGCAGATACAGCAGCTGATCGCCGATCATTCCCCCGAGGGCAACGGAGAGAACGACCAGGGGAAATTTTAATAACCCCTGATGCGCGACCACGCCGCCCAGCAGAGTGATGGTTTCACCTTCCGCCATGCTGCCAATGACCAGCGCAGCGTAGCCATACTGGGAAATCAGGTTATTGATATCCATACAAAAATAAACTCCCTTACCCCTTATGCTTCCGCGCATGTCTGGCGACCAGCGGGGCCGGTTGTGCAGCGCGAAGCATCAACGGGATCAATCATCAATGGGTTAATCATACACCCTGGGGCTTAAAACGAGGTTAAGCGTCTATCTCATCAGGACGCTTTTGCTGGTCATTTTGCCGCAGGGCAGGGATCACAACGATTTATGGCGGCCTGCCAGGGGGAATCCGCCTGCACGTGCTACGCCTACGCGGCGCTTTCTCCGCGCTGTCGGTGTTCAAACCGCCTGCGCCAAAAACGCCTGCCAGGACAGGCTCTGAGCGCATTTTTAGTGCTGTACATAAACGAATCGCGCAGGGTGAATTATACTTGGATCAGTGCTGTACGAGGCCGTGACAAGGGGGACGCTATGAACCATGTCTGGGGACTATTCTCTCATCCGAATCAAGAGATGAGCGTTATCAAGAGCGAAAACGAGACGATTTCGCACCACTATACGCACCATGTGCTGGTCATGGCAGCGGTTCCGGTTATCTGCGCCTTTATCGGCACCACGCAGCTTGGCTGGAACTTTGGCGATGGCACCGTGGTAAAACTTTCGCTGATGACCGGTCTGGCGCTGGCGGTGGTGTTCTACGCCGTGATGCTGGGCGGGGTCGCGGTGATGGGGAGGATTATCTGGTGGATGGCCAGAAACTATCCGCAGCGGCCATCGCTTAAGCGCTGCATGGTGTTTGCCGGGTATGTCGCTACGCCGCTGTTTCTTAGCGGGCTGGTCGCGCTTTATCCGCTGGTCTGGCTGTGCGCGCTGGTGGGGACGATCGCGCTGTTTTACACCGGCTACCTGCTGTATCTCGGCATCCCGACCTTCCTGAGTATTAATAAAGAAGAGGGACTCAGCTTTGCCAGTTCCACCCTGGCCATCGGGGTACTGGTGCTTGAAGTCCTGCTGGCGATAACCGTTATTCTCTGGGGATACGGCTACCGACTGTTTTAATTCTGTTGCTGAACCGTTTGATGAGTGAATCTATTGCTGGCATAAATGGATTTTTATGCCAGCAATGCAGCATTTGCTCACGATTCTTATTAGTCAGGTCGCGTTCTGCCGGGGTATGATAGGGTCTGCCAGCGTTGCCTGTTGCCCGGCGACGCAGCGTACGTTAATAACGTGCAAGAATACTTTTCAGAATGCTCACGATGCCGAAATTTCGAGTTTCTTTGCTCAGCCTGACCTTGCTTCTGGCTGTGCCTTTTGCGCCCCAGGCGATAGCAAAAACCCCCGTGGCCGCCACGGCCCTGCAGCCGGAAATTGCTTCCGGCAGTGCGATGATCGTTGATCTTGCCAGCAAAAAGATTATTTACCAGAGCCAGCCGGATCTGGTTCGCCCCATCGCATCGATTACCAAAGTGATGACGGCGATGGTGGTTCTGGATGCGCATCTGCCGTTAGACGAGATGCTCACCGTAGATATCAGCCACACGCCGGAGATGAAAGGCATCTATTCACGCGTGCGGCTGAACAGCCAAATCAGCCGCCGCAATATGCTGCTGCTGGCGCTGATGTCCTCCGAAAACCGCGCTGCCGCGAGCCTGGCCCACCATTATCCTGGCGGCTATGACGCCTTTATTCGCGCCATGAACGCCAAGGCCCAGGCGCTGGGCATGACCCATACTCGCTACGTTGAGCCGACGGGCCTGTCGATTCACAACGTATCGACCGCGCGCGACCTGACGAAGCTGCTGATGGCCACCGAGCAGTATCCGCTGATCGGCCAGCTGAGCACCACCAAAGAAGATACCGCCACCTTCGCCCATCCGGCCTATACGCTGCCGTTCCGTAATACCAACCACCTGGTCTATCGGGATAACTGGAATATCCAGCTGACCAAAACCGGTTTTACTAATGCCGCGGGCCACTGCCTGGTCATGAGAACGGTGATTAATCAGCGCCCGGTGGCGCTGGTGGTGATGGATGCGTTCGGGAAATATACCCACTTTGCCGACGCCAGTCGTCTGCGTACCTGGGTTGAAACCGGGAAGGTGATGCCGGTTCCGGCCTCCGCGCTGAGCTATAAAAAACAGCGTGAGGCGCAGATGGCGGATGCGATGCTGAAAGGCGGCGCGCAGACCGCGCAAAACGATTAATGCCTCTCCCCCGACTCGCGCACGCGGGCGGGGGATTTTTTATTCCGGTATGGTTAAGTCGCCCTCGCCGAGCTGGCGCTGCATAATTAACGTATCCCGCCAGTCGCCCATCTTGTACCCGACGCTACGCAGCTGACCCGCCACGGTAAAACCAAATTTTTTGTGAATGGCGAGCGAGCCGGCATTGTTATGCCCGTCGCCGATAATCGCCAGCATCTGCCGCCACGGGCCTTGTTCGCACTTTGCAATCAGCTGCGTGAGCAGGGCGCTGCCGATGCCGCGCCCGCCCATGCCGGACTCGACATAAATCGACTCTTCAAGCGTGTAGCGATAGGCGGGGCGAGGACGGTAAAACGTCGCGTAGCAGTAGCCGACGATGGTGCCGCGCCACAGCGCCACCAGCCAGGGCAGCCCGTTGTCACGCACGGTTTTGATGCGCTTGCGCATTTCATCGACGGTCGGGGGAATATCTTCAAAGGAGGCGCGTCCGTTCAGCACGTGCCAGACGTACAGCGCCGCGATGGCGTGCGCGTCATCGGGCAGGGCTTCGCGGATCTCTAATTCAGCGCCGTGTAACATATCCGCTTCGGACATGATGGGACTCCTTAACCAGGTTTGCCGGAGAGGCGTTTCTCCGGCGTGCAGCGTAATACAGAATCCCGTAACTCGTCACCCCTGATTAGTGCTCTTCAGCGCCGTGACTCCCGTCCGCCTGGCGCTCACCCCAGTACTTCTGCTTACTGGTTTTTCCGAGCCCCGGGTTCATGCTGTTAGTCGGGTCATTCTGGCGGTAGAACTGTTTTAAGCTCTCCGGCGCTTCATAGAGATGGCCGACGTTATGCTCGGCGGGGTATTGCGCCCCGCGCGCCTTCAGCAGCTCCAGCATCTTCTCTTTCAGTTCGTGGGCATCGACGCCTTTTTTGACGATGTAGTCCTGGTGGAAGACGTGGCACATAAAGTGACCGTAATAGAGCTTATGTACCAGCTGACTGTCGATCTCCGGCGGTAGATGCTCAAACCACTCGGTATCGTTACGGCGCAGGGCGATATCCAGCGCCAGAATATCTTCCACTTCGTCGGCATGTACCGCCTGGTAACGGATGGCTGCTCCTGCGGCGGCGAAGCGGTGAAGAAACGCTTTGCTGCCTTCTTCCGGCGTGCAGGCAAAGAAATCGCCCTCGGCCTCGCGGAAGTATGCCGTCAGCCAGGTCTGGGCTTCTTCGATGCCATCGCCCGCCATTTTCAGCAGCAGGTGATGTTCATATTTATCGCGCCAGCTTTTCATCCGCTCCGGGAGATGCGCCGGGAAGACGTGTCCGAGCTTCTGCATGAAGCGGTCGGTAAAGTGGGGCTTAAACAGCGACACTTTCTCCAGCATGGCGTCGGTGCGGCCTTTCATCGTGAAGAAGAACGGCATTTTGTCGGTGCCGAGCTTATCGATCATCAGGAAGGTGTCTTTCCCGTAGCGCTCGGCGATATCGTAGATATCGCGATGCATGTACTCACCCGCCACCGGCAGGTGCTGAAACTCGGCGAGAATATGGCGACGGATCTCCGTCAGCACCGCCGGGTTATTGCTACCGATGTAAAAGACCTGCTGGCGTTTTTCCGCCGGAAAGGTATCGAGGCGCGCGGCGAATACCGCCAGCTTGCCGGCGCAGCCGGAGGATTCAAACAGGCGATCCGGGTCGGCATTGTAGCGCGCCGGGGTATCGGCATTGACGTCGCGCACGCGGGTGACGTAATCGTGGTCATGGGCGTGGCGGCCATCGTGCTGAATATCATCTTCTTTGATACGGTCGTCGTCGAGGCGGCTGAGGATCTGTTCCGGCGTGGCGCCGAGGTCAATCCCGAGGTGGTTCACCAGCCGCAGCTTGCCGTTTTCGTCAATCTGCGCAAATAACGACATCTCGGTATAGGCCGGGCCGCGTTGTACCAGCGAACCGCCGGAGTTGTTGCAGATCCCGCCGATCACCGAGGCGCCGATGCAGGAAGAACCGATCACCGAATGCGGCTCGCGACCCAGCGGCTTCAGCGCTTTTTCCAGCGAGTAGAGCGTGGTGCCCGGGAACGCCAGCACCTGTTCGCCTTTATCCAGCAGGTGCAGCTTATCGAGGCGCAGGGTGCTGATGATGACGATCTCGCGGTCGTAGTCGTTGCCGCTTGGGGTTGAACCTTCGGTCAGCCCGGTGTTCGCCGCCTGCATCAAAATGATTTTATCGGCGTCGACACAGGCGCTCAGCACGCGCCACAGTTCCAGCAGGGTTCCCGGGAAGACCACCGCCAGCGCGTCGCCCTGGCCGGAGCGGAAACCTTTACGGTAGCGCTGGGTTTTTGCCGGATCGGTTAACAGATGGGAGGAGCCAACCAGTCTTGCCAGTTCCGCCAGAAAACCAGAATTATTCGATGTTGTTGCCGATGACATGATCCACTCCTTGTGGTGGTACCGAAAATATCGGAATTAAGCATAGCGCTTTGTATGACAATTTTGTGCACCAATGTGTCGAAAAATCAGAGAAGAACCTTAGCATTGTGCAGGCGTCTTGTTTATATATATGGCAAACTGCGGTTTTTATTATGTTTTGCCGTAACCCCGGCCTGAGAGAAAGAGAGATAAAAATGAAATGGCTCTGCACTATAGGCGTCGCCGTCAGTCTGGCGCTGCAACCCGCGCTGGCGGATGAACTGTTCGGCAATCACCCTCTGACGCCGCAGGCCCGCGATGCGTTCGTGAGTGAACTGCTCAAGAAGATGACCGTCGATGAAAAAATTGGCCAGCTAAGGCTGATCAGCGTCGGGCCGGATAACCCGAAAGAGGCGATCCGCGAGATGATCAAAGATGGCCAGGTCGGGGCCATTTTCAATACCGTGACCCGCCCGGATATCCGCGCGATGCAGGACCAGGTCATGCAGCTCAGCCGGTTGAAAATCCCGCTGTTTTTCGCCTATGACGTGATTCACGGTCAGCGTACCGTGTTCCCGATAAGCCTTGGTCTGGCCTCTTCCTTTAACCTGGACGCGGTAAAGACGGTGGGGCGTATTTCGGCGTATGAAGCCGCCGACGACGGTCTCAACATGACCTGGGCGCCGATGGTCGATGTCTCCCGCGATCCGCGCTGGGGCCGCGCTTCGGAAGGTTTCGGCGAAGATACCTATCTGACCACCGAAATGGGACGGGCGATGGTTGAGTCGATGCAGGGCAAAAGCCCGGCGGATCGCTACTCGGTGATGACCAGCGTGAAGCACTTCGCCGCCTATGGCGCGGTGGAGGGGGGCAAAGAGTACAACACCGTCGATATGAGCCCGCAGCGCCTGTTCAACGACTATATGCCGCCGTATAAAGCGGGGCTGGATGCCGGGAGCGGCGCGGTGATGGTGGCGCTCAACTCGCTGAACGGCACGCCGGCGACCTCCGATGCCTGGCTGCTGAAAGAGGTGCTGCGCGATGACTGGGGCTTTAAAGGCATCACCGTCTCCGATCACGGCGCGATCAAAGAGCTGATCAAGCACGGCGTTGCTGCCGATCCGGAAGATGCCGTGCGGGTAGCGCTGAAGTCGGGCATCAACATGAGTATGAGCGACGAGTACTACAGCAAATACCTGCCGGGGCTTGTTAAATCCGGCAAGGTGACGATGGCGGAGCTGGATGACGCCACCCGCCACGTGCTCAACGTTAAATATGATATGGGGCTGTTTAACGATCCGTACAGCCATCTCGGTCCGCAGGGAACCGATCCGCAGGATACCAACGCCGAAAGCCGCCTGCATCGCCAGGAGGCGCGCGAAGTCGCCCGGCAAAGCCTGGTGCTGCTGAAGAACCGTCTGGAGACGCTGCCGCTGAAAAAATCGGGAACCGTTGCGGTTATCGGGCCGCTGGCTGACAGCAAACGTGACATGATGGGCAGCTGGTCGGCGGCAGGGGTGGCGGATCAGTCGGTGACGGTGCTGACCGGCATCAAAGAGGCGCTGGGCGACAAAGGCAAGGTTATCTATGCCCGCGGCGCTAACGTCACCAACGATAAAGGTATTGTCGATTTCCTCAACCTGTATGAGAAAGCGGTGCAGGTCGATCCGCGCTCGCCGCAGGCGATGATCGATGAAGCGGTGGCGGCGGCGAAACAGTCCGACGTGGTGGTGGCCGTGGTGGGCGAGGCGCAGGGCATGGCCCATGAAGCCTCCAGCCGTACCGACATCACCTTGCCACAGAGCCAGCGCGATTTGATTAGCGCCCTGAAAGCCACCGGTAAGCCGCTGGTACTGGTGCTGATGAACGGTCGTCCGCTGGCGCTGGTGAAAGAAGATCAGCAGGCTGACGCTATCCTCGAAACCTGGTTCGCCGGGACCGAGGGGGGCCATGCCATTGCCGATGTGCTGTTCGGCGATGCCAACCCGTCCGGTAAACTGCCGATGTCGTTCCCGCGCTCGGTGGGGCAGATTCCGGTGTACTACAGCCATCTTAATACCGGCCGTCCGTACAATGCCGATAAACCGAACAAATACACCTCCCGCTACTTTGATGAAGCGAATGGCCCGCTGTACCCGTTCGGCTACGGCCTGAGCTACACCACCTTTAGCGTTTCCGACGTCAAAATGTCGGCGCCGACCCTGCAGCGCGACGGTAGCGTCACCGCCAGCGTACAGGTGACCAACACCGGCAAGCGCGAAGGCGCAACGGTGATTCAGCTCTATCTGCAGGATGTGACCGCCTCGATGAGCCGTCCGGTGAAAATGCTGCGCGGCTTTAAGCGCGTGACCCTCAAGCCGGGAGAGACGCAAACCGTCGCCTTCCCGATTGAAATTGACGCCCTGAAGTTCTGGAATCAGAAAATGAAATACGATGCCGAGCCGGGAAAATTCAACGTCTTTATTGGCGTCGACTCCGCCCGCGTGAAGCAGAGTGAATTCGAGCTGCTGTAAGCGAGGAAACGGCGGGTTTCGCCGGCCGGGCCAGGCGCCAGCCGCCTCCCGGCAGAAACGCGGGCGCCCTGTTTAAAACAGCGTTGTCATCCTTCTCAAAGGCCGAATATTCGGCCTTTTCTTTTTCTGGATGCACTAAATGAACTACGCTTTTCTCTTAAGCTCCTGTTAATGGAGCGCAAATTAAGAGGGACGCGGGGATGATAAAGGCACGTATCTGGTCAGGCGCGCTGGCGCTGGTCGCGCTGGTCAGCCTGCCGCTTCAGGCGGCGGAGCCGGTCAAAGTTGGCTCAAAAATCGACACCGAAGGGGCGCTGCTGGGCAATATTATTTTGCAGGTTCTGGAAAGTCATGGCGTGAAAACCGTGAATAAGATCCAGCTGGGAACCACCCCGGTGGTACGCGGGGCGATTACGGCGGGGGAATTAGACATTTATCCGGAATACACCGGCAACGGCGCCTTCTTCTTTAAAGACGAAAACGACCCGGCGTGGAAGAACGCGCAGCAGGGTTATGAGAAGGTCAAAACCCTCGACGCGCAGAAGAATAAGCTTATCTGGCTGACGCCTGCGCCGGCCAATAACACCTGGACCATTGCCGTGCGTCAGGATCTGGCGGAAAAAAATCATCTGACCTCGCTGGCCGATCTCAGCGCCTGGCTGCAAAAAGGGGGCGACTTTAAGCTCGCCGCCTCCGCCGAATTTATCGAACGTCCGGATGCGCTCCCGGCCTTTGAAAAAGCCTATGGCTTCAAGCTCAAGCAAAGTCAGCTGCTGTCGTTGGCGGGGGGCGATACGGCGGTGACCATCAAAGCGGCGGCCCAGCAGACTTCCGGGGTGAATGCGGCAATGGCCTACGGAACCGACGGGCCGGTGGCGGCGCTGGGGCTGCAAACGCTCAGCGATCCGCAGGGCGTACAGCCGATTTATGCCCCGACGCCCGTGGTGCGCGAAGCGGTGCTGAAAGCCTATCCGCAGATCGCGCAATGGCTCCAGCCGGTCTTTGCCAGCCTTGACGAGAAAACGCTGCAACAGCTCAATGCCAGTATTGCCGTGGAAGGGCTGGACGCGAAAAAAGTTGCCGCAGATTATCTGCAGCAAAAAGGGCTGCTGAAGTAGATTATTGGTGGCTATTCGCTGTTATAACCGCGTATCGCTGCTGCTGGCCTGTCTGCTGCTGCTGGTGGTGGCTCTGCCGTTCGTCAACTATGCGCCTAACCGTCTGCTCTCCGGGGAGGGACGCTGGCTTTGGCAACTCGCGCCGTGGCTGACGGCGGTGCAGGTCTGCGGCGCGCTGCTGCTGATTCTGCTCTGCTGGCTACCGGGACGCAGGCCGCTGCTGCTGAGCTTGCTGATGCTGGATGCGCTGCTGGCGCTGCTGTTCTGGGGGGCGGGGCAGACGGCGGTACAGCTGGCGCACAGCGGCTCCTCGCTGGCCCGCACCTCGCCGGGAAGCGGCCTGTGGCTGGCGCTGGCGCTGTGCTTACTGCTGGCCAGCGAGACAATCCGGCGTCTGACCACGCGGGCGCACTGGCGCTGGCTGCTCAATGTGCAAATCTGGTTGATTCCCTGCGTGCTGCTCGGCAGCGGAGCGCTGAATCAGCTCTCGCTACTGAAAGAGTATGCCAACCGTCAGGAGGTGTTTGATGACGCGCTGCGTCAACATTTGACCCTGCTGTTTGGCACGCTGTTGCCGGGGCTGCTGATCGGGCTGCCGGTAGGCATCGGCCTCTGGCGCCGGCCGCGGTGGCAGGCCCCGGTGTTTACCTTTCTCAATGTTATTCAAACGATTCCCTCCGTGGCGCTGTTTGGTCTGCTGATCGCGCCGCTGGCCGGTCTCGCCCGCCATTTCCCCGGTCTGGCGGAGCGCGGCATTTCCGGCACCGGGATGACGCCAGCGCTGATTGCGCTGGTGCTGTATGCCTTGCTGCCGCTGGTTCGCGGGGTGGTGACCGGTTTACAGCAGGTACCGCGCGATGTGCTTGAGAGCGCCGCGGCGATGGGGATGAGCGGCGCGCAGCGCTTCTGGCACGTGCAGCTGCCGCTGGCGCTGCCGGTTTTGCTGCGCAGTCTGCGGGTGGTGAGCGTGCAAACCGTCGGAATGGCGGTGGTCGCCGCCCTGATCGGCGCCGGTGGGTTTGGTGCGCTGGTCTTCCAGGGGCTGTTGAGCAGCGCCCTGGATCTGGTACTGCTGGGAGTGATGCCGACGATTGCGCTGGCGGTGGTGGTCGACGCGCTGTTTGCGCTGTGGGGGGCATTATTGAAAGGAGAAGCGGGTGATTGAATTTAACGGGGTCAACAAATCCTTCGCCGGGCTGCCGGCGGTGAAAAACCTGAACCTGCACCTGCGCGAAGGCGCATTCTCGGTCCTGATCGGAACCTCTGGCTCGGGGAAATCAACCACCCTGAAAATGATTAACCGGCTGATCGAACATGACAGCGGCACCATCCGTTTTGCCGGGCAGGATATTCGCCAGCAGCCGGTGCTGGCGCTACGTCGACGCATGGGCTATGCCATTCAGTCTATCGGCCTGTTTCCGCACTGGACGGTGGCGCAGAACATCGCCACCGTCCCGCAGCTGCAAAAATGGCCGCAGCGCAAAATCGCGGCGCGCATTGACGAATTAATGGCGCTGCTGGGGCTGGAGCCGACGCTGCGGGAGCGCTATCCGCATCAGCTCTCCGGCGGTCAGCAGCAGCGCGTTGGCGTGGCGCGGGCGCTGGCGGCCAATCCTGAAGTCCTGCTGATGGACGAACCGTTTGGCGCGCTGGATCCGGTCACCCGGGAAGCGCTCCAGCAGGAGATGATCCGCATCCATCGGCTGCTCGGGCGGACGATTGTGCTGGTGACCCACGATATTGATGAAGCCCTGCGGCTGGCGGATCACCTGGTGCTGATGGACGGTGGCGAAGTGATCCAGCAGGGGGCGCCGCTGCAGATGCTGCTCGAGCCTGAAAATACCTTCGTCGAGACTTTTTTTGGCCGCAGCGAACTGGGCGTCCGGCTGTTGTCGCTGCGCGGGGTGGGCGACTATCTGCGGCGTAATGAACGGCTTGCCGGCGATACGCTCAACGTCGCGATGACGCTGCGCGAAGCGCTGTCGCAGTTTATTGCCCATCGCTGCGACGTCCTGCCGGTAGTGGATGAACAGGGGGAGGCGTGCGGAACGCTGCATTTTGCCGATCTGCTCGGCGAGGAGGTGCGGCATGCGCGTACTTCGTGATCCGCTGCTGTGGCTGCTGGCGCTGTTTATCGCCATTTTGCTGCTGCTGCCTTATAGCACGCCGCTATTCAGCGCGCTGTTCCCCGAGCTGCCGCGCCCGGTGTATCAGCAGGAGAGTTTTGTCGCCCTGACTTTCGCCCACTGCTGGCTGGTGGTGCTTTCCAGCCTGGCGGCGACGGTGGTGGGCGTCGGGGCCGGGGTGGCGGTGACGCGTCCCGCAGGCCGCGAGTTTCGTCCATTGGTGGAGACCATCGCCGCGATGGGACAAACGTTTCCGCCGGTGGCGGTGCTGGCGATTGCCGTTCCGGTACTGGGGTTTGGCTGGCAGCCTGCGCTGATTGCGCTGGCGCTGTATGGCATATTACCGGTCCTGCAGGGGACCCTGGCCGGGCTGAGCGCCGTGCCGTCGGGGGTCGTGAGTATCGCCAACGGGATGGGCATGACGGGCTGGCAGAGACTTATTCGCGTGGAGATGCCGCTGGCTGCGCCGGTGATGCTGGCCGGTATCCGGATATCGACCATCGTCAATATCGGAACGGCGACCATTGCGTCAACGGTCGGGGCGAATACGCTCGGCACGCCGATCGTTATCGGCCTGAGCGGATTCAATACGGCTTATGTCATTCAGGGGGCGCTGCTGGTCGCGCTGGCGGCGATTATCGTCGACCGCGGCTTTGAACGGTTGAACCGGCGAATCAGCCGACACCACCGCGCACAATAAACGAGTAACCGGCCAGCATGACGCCGCCGATGCCGCTGATGGCCATGAATAAGAAGAGGGTGATAACCGCAATTTTCGCTGGCTTCATAATAGGCTCCTGATGTTAACGGAGGGATTATACGGTGAAGCACAGGTGTTAATGAAACATTAATTGCTATTTAGCCAGATAACGTGCCCCTGCTGCTGCCAGGCCTGGAGCTGATCCTGCTGCGCCAGGGTCGGGGTTTCGCCGCACCATACCAGGAGCGTGCTGTCAGGAAACAGATCGGGACGGATGTGGGTCAGAGAGTGGGGGAGGACATCGACCCGCCAGCCTTGTTCGCAGGCGATCCAGCCCTCCAGCCACAGCCGCGTGGTGTCGTTGACATTCCAGCCGAGCACCAGCGCATGGCTGCCCGGACGTTTCCAGGCGCTGGCGAGGCTGTGCGCGACATGGTTGATGAGAATCCCGTCGAGGATGCTGCGCAGCGCGGTAAGCGTCGGCTGCGGGCTGAGCAGGCGGTGGCGTAAGGGGATAAACAGATGGTTGACCAGGGTCAGCGCCGTATAGCTATGGCTGCGCTCTTTGATCCACAGCCGTAAACGGTGGTAGCTGCCGTCGTGGAGATACCCCAGCAGAATCTCCTGCTGCTCCCGCCAGCCGTCTTCCTCTCCACTCGTGTTGTCGTTAAGCAAGGTTTTGACCTTACTCACCTGAACGCCGGAATCAATCCAGCGCTTAATCTCGCGGATTCGGTCAATTTCCTGCTCGTTAAACAGGCGGTGCCCTCCGTCGGTGCGCTGCGGTTTCAGCAATCCGTAGCGTCGTTGCCAGGCGCGAAGCGTTACGGGGTTAATGTCACAGAGCTGAGCCACTTCACCAATCGTATAAAGCGCCATATATCCTCTCCCGCAAAGTCTCCCCTATAACTGTAGAAGCTGTTTACGGAAGAGGAAATATTCGCTCATTTTTTGTTCGTTTAAGTGACGAGAGGCGGGCAAGAAGTGTGATCCTGACCATGATTTGTGATTTTCTTGTAGTGCTTCAAAGAAAGTGATGACCCGGCAGTGTATGTTACGCGCTTTCGAGTGAAGCGTGGTCTGTGGGTATGTACGAGTTTGATCTGGTGTTGCTGCTGCTTCAGCAGATGTGCGTGTTTTTGGTCATTGCGTGGCTGATGAGCAAGACACGGCTGTTCATCCCGCTGATGCAGGTTACCGTTCGTCTACCGCATAAGCTGCTGTGCTACGTGACCTTCTCCATTTTCTGCATTATGGGGACCTATTTCGGTCTGCATATTGAAGACTCGATCGCCAATACCCGCGCCATCGGCGCCGTGATGGGCGGCCTGCTCGGTGGCCCGGTGGTCGGCGGCCTGGTGGGGCTGACCGGCGGGCTGCACCGCTACTCGCTCGGCGGTATGACGGCGTTAAGCTGCATGGTTTCCACCATAGTCGAGGGGCTGCTGGGCGGCCTGGTTCACAGCGTGCTGGTCAAGCGCGGGCGGCCGGATAAGGTCTTCAGCCCGCTCACCGCCGGGGCGATCACCTTCTTTGCCGAGCTGGTGCAGATGATGATCATTTTGCTGATCGCCCGGCCATTTCAGGACGCGCTGCATCTGGTGCAAAGCATCGCCGCGCCGATGATGGTGACCAACACCGTAGGCGCCGCGCTGTTTATGCGTATCCTGCTGGATAAGCGAGCGATGTTTGAGAAGTACACCTCGGCTTTTTCCGCCACCGCCCTCAAGGTGGCGGCCTCGACCGAGGGGATCCTGCGCCAGGGATTCAACGAAGAGAACAGCATGAAGGTGGCGCAGGTGCTTATTCAGGAGCTCGATATCGGCGCGGTGGCCATTACCGATCGCGACAAGCTGCTGGCGTTTACCGGTATCGGCGACGACCACCACCTGCCGGGCAAACCTATCTCTTCATCCTATACGCAAAAAGCGATTGATAGCGGCGAAGTGGTGTATGCCGACGGCAATGAAGTCCCCTACCGCTGTTCCATTCATCCCAACTGTAAGCTGGGGTCGACGCTGGTTATCCCGCTGCGCGGTGAAAATCAGCGGGTGATCGGCACCATCAAGCTGTATGAAGCGAAAAACCGCCTGTTCAGCTCCATCAATCGCACGCTCGGAGAGGGGATCGCTCAGCTGCTGTCGGCACAAATCCTCGCCGGGCAGTATGAGCGGCAGAAGGCGCTGCTGACGCAATCGGAGATCAAGCTGCTCCACGCGCAGGTGAATCCCCATTTTCTGTTTAATGCGTTGAATACCCTGAAGGCGGTGATTCGCCGCGACAGCGATCAGGCCGGGCAGCTGGTGCAGTACCTGTCGACCTTTTTCCGCAAGAATCTGAAGCGGCCGTCGGAGTTTGTGACGCTGGCGGATGAGATTGAACACGTGAATGCCTATCTGCAAATTGAGAAAGCGCGTTTCCAGGCCAATTTACAGATTCAGATGCTGGTGCCCGACGCGCTGGCTCACCATCAGCTGCCGGCGTTTACGCTGCAGCCGATTGTTGAAAACGCCATTAAACACGGCACGTCGCAGCATCTCGGGGTAGGGGAAATTACCATTCGCGCCAGCCAGCACGAGCGCTGGCTGCAGTTAGATATTGAGGATAACGCCGGCCTGTACCAGGACAATCCCAACGCCAGCGGGCTGGGAATGAGCCTGGTAGATCGCCGTTTACGGGCGCGCTTCGGCGCCGACTGCGGCATTACCGTGACCTGTGAAGCGGAACGTTTCACCCGCGTCACGCTGCGACTGCCTCTGGAGGAGAACGCGTGTTAAAAGTGTTGATAGTTGATGATGAACCGCTGGCACGAGAAAATCTGCGTGTTTTACTGGAGTCCGCCAGCGATATTGAGATCGTCGGGGAGTGCGCGAACGCGGTTGAAGCGATTGGCGCGGTGCACAAGCTGCGCCCGGACGTGCTGTTTCTCGATATTCAGATGCCGCGGATCAGCGGCCTGGAAATGGTCGGGATGCTCGACCCTGAACACCGGCCTTACATCGTGTTTCTGACCGCTTTTGACGAGTATGCGGTGAAGGCGTTCGAAGAGCATGCGTTTGATTATCTGCTGAAACCCATCGAAGCACCGCGGCTGGAGAAGACGCTGGCGCGTCTGCGCCAGGAGCGTAGCCTGCAGGATATCTCGCTGCTCGACGATACCCAGCAGGCGCTGAAATATATTCCCTGTACCGGCCACAGCCGAATCTGGCTGCTGCAGATGGAGGATGTCGCCTTTGTCAGCAGCCGGATGAGCGGAATTTATGTCACCGATCGTGAGGGGAAGGAGGGGTTTACGGAGCTGACCTTACGCACCCTTGAGAGCCGGACGCCGCTGCTGCGCTGTCATCGACAGTATCTGGTGAATATGGCCCACCTGAAAGAGATTCGCCTTGAGGAAAACGGCCAGGCGGAGCTGCTGATGCGGGCCGGGCAAACGGTGCCGGTGAGCCGTCGCTACTTAAAAAGTCTGAAAGAGGCGATTGGTCTGTAAAACGACGGAATCATGGTAGACTTAGCGCCAGCATTTTTCATCATGAAGGCATTATGATCAGTAACGATATCTTACGTAGCCTGCGCTACACCCTGAAAACCAATAATAACGACCTGGTGCGCATTTTTGCGCTGGGCGATTCCGTCGTCAGCGCAGAGCAGCTGGTACCGTGGCTGAAAAAGGAGGACGAAGAGGGCTTCCAGCGCTGCCCGGACATTATGTTGTCGATCTTCCTCAACGGCCTGATCTATGACAAACGCGGGAAAGATGAGGCGGCCCCGCCGCTGGCGGTTGAGCGTCGGGTGAATAACAATATCGTGCTGAAAAAGCTGCGCATCGCCTTTTCGCTGAAGAGCGATGACATCCTCGCCATTCTGACTCAGCAAAAGTTTCGCGTTTCGATGCCGGAAATCACCGCCATGATGCGCGCGCCGGATCATAAAAATTTCCGCGAATGCGGTGACCAGTTCCTGCGCTATTTCCTGCGCGGTCTGACCGAGCGCATCCACGGCAAAGCGTAATCTTGCTCACCTGTTTTGCCCGGTCGGCGCTGTGCCGGCCGGGCAAGTCCTCTGTGCCGCCCCGGATCTGCGAGACCTATTTCACCTCTGTAAAACCCTGTTCGGCGAGGAGCTTCTCGGATACCGACATCGACACCTCCTGCAGCGCGCAGTTGGTCACCATTGAGCCGGGCAGCTTACACAGTTCGCTCATGTTAGCCCGGGTAAAATCCACGCTGAGATGTTCCAGCGCCTCGCTATCTTTGTAATCGATGCTCTGTTCCACGCCTTTAACGTCGAGATAAACGCTTCTCATCGGTTCAATTAACGCCCGCGCCTGCTCCTGATTCGCCGCGCCGATGGTCTGATAGGGAATGGTGTTATTAGCTTCCTGACGCAGGACTTTGTCACCGACATAATGGTAGGTAAACACCAGCCCGACGCCGTTTTCCATCCGGGTAAAGGTTTTGCTCTTTTCGTCGGGGTTATCGCAGCCTGCGAGGCCGACAATCACAAGCGAAGCCGCCAGAGCGGTAACCATCCTGCGGTAAATGTTCATCACGGTCCCTTGGTTGATAGTGAATCACGTACCGGTTTTTCAATCGGCAGACAGGTTGATTATTGTCAGGATTGCCGTAGCGCGCAACGCACAGAAAAGGCAGCAGGGGGCTGAATGGTCCGACGGTGGCGGCGCGGAAGAGAGGGCGGAAGGGACAAAAAAAGCGCTGCCGGAGCAGCGCTTGATGCGGGATTATTTTACCTGCTGACCCGGCTGGGCGCCGCTGTCAGGGCTTAACAGGAAGATATCCTTCCCGCCAGGGCCCGCAGCCATCACCATCCCTTCCGAGATGCCGAAACGCATTTTACGCGGCGCCAGGTTGGCCACCATCACCGTCAGGCGACCAATCAACACCTGCGGATCCGGGTAGGCGCTACGAATGCCGGAGAAGACGTTACGTTTCTCGCCGCCCAGATCGAGGCTCAGGCGCAGCAGCTTGTCAGAACCATCAACAAATTCGGCGTTTTCAATCAGCGCGATGCGCATATCCACTTTGGCGAAATCGTCAAAGGTGATGGTGTCCTGAATCGGATCGTCCGCCAGCGGGCCGGTGGCCGGAGCCGAGAGCGCCTTCACCTCTTCCTTCGATGCCTCTACCAGCGCCTCAACCTGCTTCATCTCGATGCGGTTGTACAGCGCCTTGAAGGTGTTGACCTTATGCGACAGCAGCGGCTGCTGGATAGCATCCCAGTTCAGTTCGCTGTTGAGGAAGGCTTCGGCGCGGGCGGTCAGCTGCGGCAGGACCGGCTTGAGCCAGGTCATCAGCACGCGGAACATATTCAGGCCCATGGTGCAGATAGCCTGCAGATCGGCGTCGCGGCCTTCCTGTCTGGCGACGACCCACGGTGCCTGCTCGTCAACGTAGCGGTTAGCCACGTCGGCCAGCGCCATGATTTCACGGATGGCTTTACCGAACTCGCGGCTGTCCCACGCTTCGCCAATGCTTGCTGCCGCATCGGTGAAGGTTTTGTACAGCGCCGGATCGGCCAGCTCAGCGGACAGCATGCCGTCGAAACGCTTATTGATAAAACCGGCGTTGCGCGAGGCGAGGTTTACCACTTTGTTGACGATGTCGGCGTTCACGCGCTGTACGAAATCTTCCAGGTTCAGGTCGATATCATCGATGCGCGAAGAGAGCTTGGCGGTGTAGTAATAACGCAGGCTGTCGGCGTCAAAATGGTTCAGCCAGGTGCTGGCCTTGATAAAGGTGCCGCGTGATTTGGACATCTTGGCGCCGTTGACGGTGACGTAACCGTGAACGAACAGGTTGGTCGGCTTGCGGAAACCGCTGCCTTCCAGCATCGCCGGCCAGAACAGGCTGTGGAAGTAGACGATATCTTTGCCGATAAAGTGATACAGCTCGGCGTCGGAGTCTTTCTTCCAGTAGGCGTCAAAGCTTTCGCTATCGCCGCGTTTGTCACACAGGTTCTTGAAGGAGCCCATGTAGCCGATCGGCGCATCCAGCCAGACGTAGAAATATTTGCCCGGCGCGTTGGGGATTTCGAAGCCAAAGTACGGCGCGTCGCGGGAAATGTCCCACTGCTGCAGACCGGACTCGAACCACTCCTGCATTTTGTTCGCCACCTGCTCCTGCAGCGCGCCGCTGCGGGTCCACGCCTGCAGCATTTCGCTAAAGGACGGCAGGTCGAAGAAGAAGTGCTCGGATTCACGCATCACCGGGGTCGCCCCGGAAACCACCGATTTCGGGTCGATCAGCTCGGTCGGACTGTAGGTCGCGCCGCACACTTCGCAGTTATCGCCATACTGATCCGGTGATTTACACTTCGGACAGGTGCCTTTCACGAAACGGTCCGGCAGGAACATCCCTTTTTCCGGATCGTAAAGCTGAGAGATGGTGCGGTTTTTGATAAAACCGTTCTCTTTCAGGCGGCCGTAGATCAGCTCAGACAGCTCGCGGTTCTCGTCGCTGTGCGTCGAGTGGTAGTTGTCGTAGCTAATATCAAAGCCCGCAAAATCGGTCTGATGCTCCTGACTCATTTCGCCAATCATCTGCTCCGGAGAGACGCCAAGCTGCTGAGCTTTCAGCATGATAGGCGTGCCGTGGGCGTCGTCAGCACAGATGAAATTGACCTCGTTGCCGCGCATTCGCTGGTAACGGACCCAGACATCAGCCTGGATGTGCTCCAGCATGTGGCCGAGGTGGATTGAGCCGTTAGCGTACGGCAGCGCGCACGTTACCAGAATTTTCTTCGCGACTTGAGTCATAGTGAGCATTACATCTTCTGTTGTAAAAAGGGCTTTTGATATTACCAAAAGGGCACTGGGTGCGCCATAAATGGCTGACCATATATGGATAATCCTCAGCTGTGATAAACTCAATGATTACTGAAAGCCTCTCATAACAACAAAGGAGTCGGGATGAATTCGCAATCCCAGGCCAAATCCCCCGAACGTCTACGTGCGATGGTCGCCGGAACGTTGGCTAATTTCCAGCACCCCACTTTGAAGCATAATCTCACCGCGCTGAAGGCACTGCACCACGTCGCCTGGCTCGACGATACCGTGCATATCGAGATCCAGATGCCGTTTGTCTGGCACAGTGCTTTTGAAGATTTAAAAGAGCAATGTAGCGCCGACCTGCTGCGCATTACCGGCGCGCAGGCGATTGACTGGAAGCTGTCGCATAACATTGCCACGCTGAAACGGGTAAAAAATCAGCCGGGCGTCAACGGGGTCAAAAATATTATTGCCGTCAGCTCCGGCAAAGGCGGGGTGGGTAAATCCTCCACGGCGGTGAACCTGGCGCTGGCGCTGGCCGCGGAAGGGGCGAAAGTCGGGATCCTCGATGCCGATATTTATGGTCCGTCGATTCCCACCATGCTCGGTGCGGAAGATCAGCGTCCCACCTCGCCAGATGGCACCCATATGGCGCCGATCATGAAATTTGGCCTCGCCACCAACTCCATCGGCTACCTGGTGACCGACGATAACGCCATGGTATGGCGCGGTCCGATGGCCAGCAAGGCGCTGCTGCAGATGCTGCAGGAGACGCTGTGGCCGGATCTGGATTATCTGGTGCTGGATATGCCGCCAGGCACCGGCGACATTCAGCTGACTCTTGCGCAGAATATCCCGGTCACCGGCGCGGTAGTGGTGACGACGCCGCAGGATATCGCGCTGATCGATGCGAAAAAAGGCATCGTGATGTTTGAGAAGGTGGACGTTCCGGTCCTCGGCATCGTCGAAAACATGAGTATCCATATCTGCAGCAACTGTGGTCACCATGAGCCGATTTTCGGCACCGGCGGCGCCGAAAAGCTGGCGGAGCAATACCACACTCAGCTGCTGGCCCAGCTGCCGCTGCACATCAATTTGCGTGAAGATCTGGATAACGGTAAGCCGACCGTGGTTGCCCGTCCGGAGAGCGAGTTCACCGAAATTTACCGTCAGCTGGCGGGACGCGTGGCGGCCCGGCTCTACTGGCAGGGGGAAGTGATTCCCGGTGAGATTGCCTTCCGCGCGGTGTAGCGTCGGCGGATAGCACAACGCCCTGGACTTTTCTGATCCGCAGCGGACAGCAAAAGGACAGGGCGTTTTTGTTGGTCCGTCAGCCGACGGACCGTCAGCCATTAGTGCTGATAGAAGATTTCGCCGTCGTAAATTTTGACAATTTTACCTTCGGTATCGGTGATCAGCACGTAGCTGCCGCCCATATAGGTGTAGTGAGTACCGGCGTCCGGCGCGGGCAGGTTACGCTGCTGCCACTGTTTAATGGTGTATTCTGGCGTCAGATAAAGCGGCGGCACGGTGTCGCCTACGCGAAACTGCGTGAAGTCTGCGGTGAAACCATCAAGTTCATATTTTTGTACGCCGCCGGTGGATGCTGCCCAGACGGTACTGGTGCTGGCCAACAGTACGCCCAGAAGCATCATTTTTGTTTTACGCATAATTTCCTCATTATTATCCTGGATTACCCTGGACACAAAATCGCAGCCTCGTATCATTCCTGAAGCATGGCCGGGAAGGCAAGCGTTGGTTGCGTTAAAAATGTAAGAAAACGATGGGCCGGTTGCCTGATTTGGCGTCGAGCGGCGGTTTTGAGAACAATCCTGGTAGCAGGATTCGGGAGTCAATATGTTCAGACTGGAAGATCTGACGCTATTTGTTCGTGCGGCGGCGCTGGGGAGTTTTAGCGATGCGGCGCGGGAGGTCGGGCAGCAGCCGGCGCAGGTGAGTGCGGCGATTAAGCGCCTGGAGACCACGCTCAATATTCGTCTTTTTGCGCGCTCTACCCGCAGCTTACGTCTGACGCCCGAAGGGGAAACCTGGCTGCCCTATGCCACCCAGATGCTGGATACGCTGCATGCCGGGCTGCAAAAAATTCAGGTGCCGGACGACGAGGTCCGCGGGACGTTGCAAATTGCGGTACCCTCCGATCTGGGGCGTAATCTGCTGCTGAACGTCTTCCGCGCCTTTCGCCAGCGGCACCCGGCGCTGAAGCTGCGCATTCTCTTTTCCGACCATCGGACCGATGTGTTTAAAGATCCGGTCGATGTCGCCTTTCGCTACGGTGACAACGACAATGCTTCGTTTATTTCTCTCCCCGTCGCGCCGGAAAACCGGCGGGTGCTGGTGGCTTCTCCGCAGTGGATTGCCCGGCACGGCGAGCCGCAGACGCCGGAGGCGCTGGCGCAACACCCTGCGCTCCTGTACGTACTGCGCGGCAGGCAGTTCGATCGCTGGACCTTAAGTCTCAACGGCGTGGTTGAACATATGCAGGTTTCCGGCGACATCATCAGCGACGACGCCGAGGTGATTCGCCGCCTGGCCATTGCAGGGGAGGGGTTTGCCTATAAGTCAGCGCTGGATGTCAGCGATGATATTCGCGCAGGACGCCTGCAGATTCTGCTGCCGCACTATCAGGGCGACAGAGTCCCGCTCAATATGATTTGCCCGCACCGCAAGCAGCTTTCTGCGGCGGTGCGGTTACTCTATGAAGAGGTCAAAGCGCACTGTGAAACGGTGCAGGCCGACGCGCTACGCGGGCCTGTGGACGTTTAGTGCCTCACCAGGGTGGCGAAATAGTAGACCAGCGGAACGGCAAGGATCCATAAACCCAGCGGGATTTCTCGCCACTTTCCGGCGACCGTTTTAATCATGATGTAGAACAGCAGCCCGCCGGCGATACCGGTACCGAAGCTGTTGGCGATCAGGGTGATCATCACCATCATTAATACCGGCAGCCCGTCGGTGAAGCTGGAGAGATCGACTTTGCGCAGGCCGCTAAACATGTTGAGACCAATCAGGATCAGCGCCGGAGCAGTGGCCTCTTTGGGGATCATCAGGGCGATCGGCGTAAACAGCAGCATCAGCAGGAACATAACCGCCGCGGCCAGCGCGGTGAGCCCGGTTTTACCGCCCGCTTCGGCGGCGGCGGAAGACTCAATCAGCGCGGTCGCCGCCGGGATCCCCAGCCACGGGCCGAGGGCTGCCGCAATCGAGTCGACCATAAACGGCCGGTTAATGTGCGGCATATTGCCCTCTTCATCCAGCAGTCCCGCTTCGCCGCCCACCGCCAGCGTGGTCCCCATGGTGGAGAAAAACTCAGAGGCGAAAAAGACAAACAGGAACGGCAGGAAAGCGATATTCAGCGCGCCCAGCATATCGACGTGGCCGAAGACCGGCGCCAGCGAGTGCGGCATTGCGATAAAACTGTCCGGCAGACGGGTGACCCCCGCCGGAATCCCCACCAGGGTGGCAAACAGAATCGCCCATAAAATGGCGCCCGGGATGCGCCGCGCCTGCAGCGCAATCGCCAGAAACAGGCCGCACAGCGCCACCAGCGCGCCGGGAGATAAGAAATCACCCAGCATCAGGGCATTGGTTTTGGCATTCGCCAGCACCAGGCCGGCATTGCGAAAACCGAGCACCGCCACGAACAAACCGATTGAAGCCGTCAGTCCCAGCTTGATGGACTGGGGGACCGAACGGGTGACCACTTCACGCAGGCCGAATTTGGTTAACAGAAAGAACAGAATACCTGACCAGCAGGCGATGCCGAGGCCAATTTGCCAGCCGATCCCTTCGCTACCGGCCAGGGTGACGCCCACCAGCACCGAGCCGCCGATGCCTGGGCCGACGATAAACGGCAGGTTAGCGTAAAACGCCATCAGCAGCGTACCGGCGACGAAGACCAGAATCGTGCCCGTGGTGGCGGCGCCTTTGTCCATGCCGCCCACCGCCAGCAGGCCGGGGATGACCACCAGCAGATAGGCGGCCGCAAGAAAGCCGGTGATCCCCGAGAGGCACTCGGTACGCAGCGTGCTGCCGCGGGAGCGCAGGGCAAAACGGCGCTCCAGCCAGCTTCCTTGTGTTGAGGTATGCAGTGTGTTGTCGGCCATGCTCAGGCTCCCCGGAGATTATTGTTGTGAGGGTCGGTGGCCGGGGTTTCCCGGCAGTCTATCAGCGGTTCGACAATCTGGCGGGTGGTGCCGTCGGTCAAACCTAAATCGGTCAAATGTGGTCCGGCATTGCAGGCGAGGCAAGTGCCTTCGATGGCCTTAAATACCCGGTAGGGCGGCTCCCAGTCGGCGATTTCTGCGCTCAGGTCGCGTAATTCGCGGAACTGCCGCGCGAGTTCTGCCGCCGGCAGATCGGAGAGCATGCCGGCAATCGGCATCGCCACGTGGGCAAGAATATCCCCCTGCCGGGAGAGCGCCATCCCGCCGCCGGAGGCAATCAGCCGGTTGGCGGCCAGCGCCATATCCTCAGCGTTACGTCCCAGCACCACCAGGTTGTGTGAATCGTGCGAGTAGCTGGTGGCGATAGCGCCGCGCAGCTCTCCCCAGCCCTCGAGCAGGGCGATTTGCGGCGTCGCCTGATGGCGGCCGTGGCGATGCTTCACCCAAATCAGGCTAAATCCAGCGGGCAGCTGAACTTCGCCGTGGCGTACCTGCACCTCGACTTCTCCCCACTGCGTAAAGCGCGCGCCGCGGATATGTCGCAGGCGGGCAACGCCGTGGACAATACCGGGGACCCGCAGCACAAAATCCTCGGTATTCAGCGGCGCCAGCTGCAGCGTATTGCGCGGCGGAGTGACACCCTCTGCGGCTGGAATGGGCTGGAGCAGCGCGCCGTCGCGGGCGACCAGTTTCCCGGCGACGTACACTTTCCGGGCCTCAAGTCTTTCCAGTGAATCAAATACCACCAGGTCGGCGCGGCGGCCGGCGGCAATCAGCCCTGAATCGTGACGCTGCAGGCGAATGGCGGCGTTGAGGGTGGCGAAGCGCAGGACGTCGGTGGCGGCGAGACCGTGTTCAATCAGCAGGTTGAGCAGGGCGATAATGCCGCCTTTTTCCAGCAGCATATCCGGCGGGACATCGTCGGTGCACACCGTGATCTGCGAGGAGAGATGCGGCAGGGTTTTCAGGGCCTTGACGATATCCGGCAGCAGATAGGGGTGCGAGCCGCGAATTTCGAGGGTCAAACCGGCGCGCAGCTTTTCCAGCGCGTCTTCCGCGGAGGTTAGCTCATGATCGGAGGTGACGCCCGCCGCGAGGTAGGCCTGGAGATCGGCGCCGCTCAGGCCGCGGGCGTGGCCTTCAATCAGCTTGCCGCTGTCGAGACCGGCCTGAACAATCTCCTGCATCCGGGCGCTGCCGTTGAGCACGCCGTGCATGTCCATCACTTCCGCCACGCCGCGCACTTCCGGCCATGCCAGCATGGTCGCCATCTCCGCTCCGGCAAAATCGGCGCCGGACATTTCCAGCCCCGGCGTCGAGGGTACGCTGGAGGGGGCGGCGACCATCACCTGCAGCGGCAGATGGCGGCTGGCGGCGACGGCATAGCGCACGCCTTCGACCCCGAGGACGTTGGCCAGCTCATGCGGGTCCCAGAAGACCGCGGTGGTTCCCTGGGCGAGGACAATTTCCGCGTAGCGTTCGGGAGGGAGGTGGGAACTCTCGAGATGGACATGGGTATCCATCAGCCCCGGTGACAGGTAGGCGCCGTCCAGCGCATGGCGTTGGTGGGCATCGGCGCGGCTGCCGCGCGGGTGCACGCTGGCGATCATCTCGCCGGTGATGCCGACATCGGCTTCGCGGACTTCACCGGTGACCATGTCGACTATCTGCGCCCCGGTCAACAACAGGTCAAAAGGTATTTCGCCCCGGGCGGCCATGACGGCGCGGCGGCGGTTTTCAGCATTGCTGGACATAACAACTCCGGCACAAGGATAATGGGGGTACTCTAGGGGCACAGCAAACGTTTGCCCAGATGAATAAATTTATCACCCGATAAGCTCGGGTTATTCTACCCGATTACCCTTAGCGAAGAATAAGATGACCGAACCGTGGCAGCGCCTGCCTGCGCTTTCTCTTAAACAGCTACAGTACTTTGTTACCCTGGCGGAGCTGCGTCATTTTACCGATACCGCCAACCGTCTGGCTATCAGCCAACCGGCGCTGAGCAGCGCCCTGCGGCAAATCGAAACGGTGCTGGGCGGCAAGCTGGTAAACCGCACCGCCTCGTCGGTCACGCTGACCGAACTGGGCGCCGCCATTCTGCCGCACGCCCGGCGCGTGCTGAGCGTGGCCCAGTTGGCGTTTCATGACATGGAACAGATTGTCGCGGCCGGCGGCGATGGTACCGTGCGTATTGGTCTGGTGCCCTCGGTGAGCTCGCTGCTCTTTCCGCTTCTGCCGCAGGTGCTGGCGCAAACCTTTCCCCGGCTGCGGGTCGAGTTTCACGATCAGACCAATGATGCGCTGGTGCGTGAGCTGCAAAGCGGGCAGATTGATTTCGGTATCGGCGCCATCGACAGCTCGCTACCCGCCGCGCTACAGGTCTACCCGCTGCGTGAAGATCCGTTTGTGGCGGTGCTGCACGGTGACGATCCGCTGGCAGACCAGCCGCACCTGCCGTGGAAACTTCTCGCCGGACGCGATATTGCGGTGTTCTCGAAAGGGAACATTCAGCGACTGGTTGGCGCGCTGGCGGAAAGCCATCGTCTGACGCTGAACACGCGGTTTCAGGTCGACTATATTGAAACGCTGTATGGCCTGGTGCGCTCGCGTCTGGCGATTGCCATTCTGCCCGAGCTGTATACCACCCATCTGCAGGATCCGGTGCTGAAAATCGCGCAGCTCCAGCAGCCGGCGCTGGCGCGGACGGTGGCGATAATGCGTGGGCCGCAGCCGCTGCCGCCGCTGATTGAGCAGTGCTTTACGCTGCTGCTCAATTCGCTACGCGAGTCGTCGGCGCGGCTCAGGGCAGATGCCTGATCAGCACGTCTATCGTCAGATGATTAATATACTCCAGCGAATGAGATGCCATGACTCCCAGCAGGCGGTTGTGATGCCCGGCGATAATCAGGTCAATCCCCCGCTGGTTTACGCAGGCTTCAACATCTTCAAAACGGCGGGTGGTGACCAGCGACAGGGTTTGCACCGGCAGCGAGACGCTGGTCGCCAGCTCATTGAGCAGCACTTTCGCCTGGATCACCTCCTGAGACACATCGTCGTTCAGCAGGCTGTCGGAGACGTAATTCAGCGCCCGATAATCGGTGCTGATATGGGCGAGCGTGATGCGCATAGCGTTCTCTTCCGCCATTCTGGCCGCATGCTGGAGCAGCGGAACGCCGTCCTGGCTGCTGTTAATCAGCACCAGGGCATGGTGATAAACGGGCATAGCCGTACCTCGACGAGTGGAGGGACCGGGAACGTCGCTCCCTGATGTTCATTTTGTGCCCGCCGCAGTGGGAATGCAAATGGCGCGGGAGAGCGGGCGCCGGTTCGCTGAAGAGAGATGAAGGTTAAAGCCGAGGGAAAAGACAAAATGCCCCACGGCCGAAGGTCGTGGAGCAGCGTAGCCCGGGGAATTACGGGGTGACGATGTTGAACCAGAACTCAAACTTGTCCATGTAGCTCAGCATTTCGTCCAGCTTCGCGCCATTACCGCTAATTTTTACGTCGCCTTTCTCTTCAGCCTGCTTCAGCGTCTCCTGTTTCAGGATGATGTTGTTCAACGTGTCGCGGCTCAGCGTGATAGTGGCGTCGGCATCTTTCGCTTCGACGTTGGCGGTGTGGTTAAGCACGCCGTTTTCCAGCTCCAGTTTGTACTTCCCGCCGTCTTTGCCGAGGTCGATATTAAACACCGCTTTAGCATGGCCGGCTTTCACGCCATCGATATGGACGGCCAGATAATCGAAGAACATTTCCGGCGTCATGGCGCGTACGGTATCCGGGCTGGCGGTGTTCGGCGTCGGCAGTTTCTGTACGCCGTTACGCAGCTCCTGGGCGCCGGTGAGGTAGAAGTTACGCCACGGACCGGATTCGGCCTGATAGCCCAGTTGCTCCAGGGCATCCGCTTCCAGGTTTTTCGCCTGCTGGTTTTTCGGGTCGGCAAAGACCACTTTGCTGGTGACCTGAGCGACCCAGCGGTAGTTACCCTGGCGGTAATCATCCTGGGCCTTTTTCAGCACCTTATCCGCGCCGCCCATGTATTCGACAAACTTCTTCGCCGCCTGCTCTGGCGCCAGTTCGTCAAGGGTTGCCGGGTTGCCATCGAACCAGCCGAGATAGAACACGTAGGTGGCTTTCACATCATGACTTACCGAACCATAGTAGCCGCGGCTTGCCCACTGTTTTTCCAGCGATGGCGGCAGCTTAAAGTTAGCGGCGATTTCATCACGGGTCAGCCCTTCGTTGGCCATGCGCAGAGTCTGGTCATTGATATAACGATACATATCGCGCTGACCTTTCATCAGCTTAACGATGTTGTCGTTACCCCAGGTCGGCCAGTGGTGCTGGGCAATAATGACTTCGGCATCGTTGCCCCAACGTTCGATGGCGGCATTGATATATTTCGACCAGGCCAGCGGATCGCGAATTTTTGCGCCGCGCAGCGAATAGGTATTGTGCAGCGTGTGGGTCACGTCTTCCGCGGCTTCGATCATTTTCTTCTCTTTGACGTACCACAGCATTTCTGACGGTGCCTCAGAGCCGGGGGCCATCATAAAGTCGTAGGTCAGGCCGTCGATCGTTTCTTCCTGCCCGGTGTGCGTAATATAGTGAGTTGGCTGCAGCAGGGTCACGGTACCGGCGGAGGTGGTGGTGCCCAGTCCGGCGCCGACCTGGCCTTTAGCATCAGGCTTCAGCAGGTTACCGTACATATAGCTGGCGCGGCGGCTCATGGCGTTGCCGGCCATAATGTTCTCTGATACGGCTTCTTCCATAAATCCGGCCGGGGCGTAAATTTTGACTTTGCCCGATTTCACATCGGCTTCATCCACCACCCCGCGGATACCGCCGTAGTGGTCAACATGGCTGTGGGTGAACAGAATGGCCACCACCGGTTTTTTACCGCGGTTTTTGAAGTACAGCTCCAGACCTTCTTTTGCCGGTTCTGCGCTCAGCAGCGGGTCAATAATAGTGATCCCTTTCGCGCCCTCAATAATGGTCATGTTGGAGAGGTCAAGATTACGGATCTGATAAACACCGTCGGTGACTTTGTACAGACCGCTGATGTTGATCAGCTGCGACTGACGCCACAGGCTCGGATTGACGGTGGCCGGCGCTTTTTCCCCTTCTTTGATGAAGTCGTATTTTGCCGGGTCCCAAATAACGTTACCCTGTTCGCCTTTAATGACGTCCTGCGGCAGGGCGGCAACAAAGCCTTTATGTGCATTGTCAAAGTCGGTTTTATCAGCAAACGGCAGCGTGTTATACAGCGCGTTATTTGCCTGCTGAGTGGCTGCGGTGGCCTCTTTCGGCATAATCTGCGCGAAAGCAGAAACCGACAGCGTTGTTAAAACACCGGCCAGCGCCAGATGTTTTGCGATTTTATTTAATTTCATTGAAGGGCCTCTTGGATAATTATCGTCGGCGGTAAAGAATAATGATGAAACGACGAAAGCAAATCTGGATTCATTGTTGACCATTGTAAGGAAAATGCATGCGGGCGATAGTCCCATATGGGACTGGTCAGCAAGCGGAGTAATACCGTAGTGAATAAGCGTGATATTCGCTGCTATACTAAAGCCGACAGCCACCGGTGCTGGAAGGAGAAACGCGTGAATTTTCAGGAAGTACACAGCTATTATCAAACGCTGAAAATAGATACCTATCTCGCAGAAATAATCGAGGAAGGCGAAGCGTTATCCGTAGGAATAAATAACAAAATAGAATTAAACCCCGGCTATATTTATTTTTGCATGGCTGGATCGATCGCGATGTTCATGCCCGGGAATAGATTAATTGTCGGTAATACCATTGAACATATGCCGGTTGGCCTGCTGGAAAGGTATTGTCCGCTGGCGAAGTTTGAATATAGTGCGGTGACGCCGGTAGAACTGATCAAAATACCCTATGCCGCATTCGACCGTATTTTTATCCACAATAACCCGCAGCGCGTTCAGGAGCTGGTGACGATCATGGCGTACATGACTATCTTCACGCTCGATCTGCACAACGAACGTCGGCAGCTGACCAGCTATCAGACGATTCGGCCGATGCTGTTTCGGTATCTTTACCGCCAGCAAACCCATAAAGGCGAAAATGAAGGGCTGGCGCTGTTTATCATTAAGCGAACGAACCTGTCGCGGACTCACGTTTTCCGGGTGCTGGCTGACCTGAAAGCCGGGGGCTACATCACGATGGTGAGGGGCAAGCTGATCTCCATCGATCGGCCGCTGCCGGAGGAGTACTAGGGGATACTCCCGCAGCCGGGGCTGCGGGAGCGAGGCGTTACGGCGTGACGATATTGAACCAGAATTCAAACTTGTCCATATAGCCCAGCATCTCGTTCAGCTTCTCACCGTTACCGGTGACCTTCACTTCGCCCTTATCTTCAGCCTGTTTCAGGGTCTCTTCTTTCAGGATGATTTTGTTGAGCGTCGCGCGGTCAAGCACGATGGTTGCATCGGCATCTTTCGCTTCGGCATTGGCGGTGTGGTTCAACACGCCGTTTTCCAGCTCCAGCTTGTATTTGCCGCCGTCATTGCCGAGGTCGATGTTAAATACCGCTTTGGCCTTACCGGCTTTTTCACCGTTGATATGCACGGCCAGGTAGTCGAAGAACATTTCTGGCGTCATGGCGCGCACGGTGTCCGGGCTGGCGGTGTTCGGCGTCGGCAGTTTCTGCACGCCGTTACGCAATTCCTGCGCACCGGTGAGGTAGAAGTTACGCCACGGACCGGATTCGGCCTGATAGCCCAGCTGCTCCAGGGCATCCGCTTCGAGGTTACGCGCATCCTGGTTTTGCGGATCGGCGAAGACAATCTTGCTGACCACCTGGGCGACCCAGCGGTAGTTACCCTGCGAGTAGTCTTCTTTCGCTTTCTTCATGATGGCATCGGCGCCGCCCATGTATTCCACGAATTTCTTCGCCGCTTCTTCCGGCGGCAGTTCGTCGAGGGTCGCCGGGTTGCCGTCAAACCAGCCGAGATACAGCACGTAGGTGGCCTTCACGTCATGGCTGACGGAGCCGTAGTAACCGCGGTTCGCCCAGGTATGCGCCAGGCTGTCCGGCAGCTTGAATTTGGCTGCGATTTCGTCACGGGTCAGCCCTTCGTTGGCCATGCGCAGGGTCTGGTCGTTGATATAACGATACAGGTCACGCTGGCTTTTCAGCAGGTTAACGACGTTTTCGTTGCCCCAGGTCGGCCAGTGGTGCTGAGCCATGATGATCTCAGCTTTATCACCCCAGCGTACAATCGCTTCGTTGATATATTTCGACCATGGCAGCGGTTCACGAATTTTCGCGCCGCGCAGGGAGTAGGTGTTGTGCAGGGTATGGGTGACATCTTCCGCCGATTCGATGAGTTTCTTCTCTTCGATATACCACAGCATTTCAGACGGCGCTTCGGAGCCCGGCGCCAGCATAAAGTCGTAGGTCAGGCCGTCGATAACTTCTTTCTGCCCGTCCTTCTCGATGATATTGGTCGGGGCAATCAGGGTCACGGTACCGGCGGAGGTGGTGGTCCCCAGCCCGGCGCCCACCTGGCCTTTGGCATCAGGCTTGAGCAGGTTGCCGTACATGTAGCTGGCGCGACGGCTCATGACGTTACCGGCCATGATATTTTCCGCCACCGCGGCTTCCATAAAGCCGGACGGCGCATAGATTTTGACTTTGCCCGCTTTCACGTCGGCTTCATCGATCACGCCGCGCACGCCGCCGTAGTGGTCAACGTGGCTGTGGGTGTAGATAACCGCCACGACCGGTTTTTTACCGCGGTTTTTATAGTACAGATCCATCCCCACTTTCGCCGTTTCGGCGGAAACCAGCGGGTCAACCACGGTAATCCCTTCTTTCCCTTCGATGATGGTCATGTTGGACAGGTCGAGGTTACGAATCTGGTACACGCCGTCGGTGACTTCAAACAGACCGCTGATGTTGATCAGCTGAGACTGGCGCCACAGGCTCGGGTTAACGGTATCCGGCGCTTTTTCTCCCTCTTTAATGAAGGCGTACTGCTGCGGATCCCAGACCACGTTGCCTTGCTCGCCTTTGATGACCTCGGTAGGCAGGGCGGCGATAAAGCCTTTGTGGGCGTTGGTGAAATCGGTGTTATCGGAGAAAGGGAGCTGATTATACAGTGCGTCATTCGCTTGCTTTGTTGCTGCTGTTGCCTCTCCCGGTGCAACCTCAGCCCAGGCGGGAAGGGTAATGGCCGATAGCATTCCTGCTAATGCCATTCCTTTCACTATGGGGGTTAAGCTCATTGGAATCCTCATGTTTTCGCTGATTCACTCGGTATTTTCGATATGACGTCATGTTAAGATTTGTAACACTTACTTAAACAATAACCGCTTGTTTCCATTGATCAAGTTTATGGTTACAAAAATGTTTATTTAGTTAATAAATGGTATTGGCGGCGTTGGGGGGATCGCGGCGAGGCGCTTGCGTCAGGCGTCGGCTTCCCGTAACCTGCCTGCAGAGAACGTTTATATCTTCTCAATGACTCGGGGTGCCCTTCCTGGTGAAGGCTGAGAAAGACCCGTACCACCTGATCTGGATAATGCCAGCGTAGGGAAGTCAGAGACCAAAGGGTCGTTGCTTCTTCATCGCCTGGCTGGAGCAAACGATGCAAGCTGAGCCTCTCAATCCCGCGCATATTGCGCATCTGCAACATCTTTTTCGCCGTCATTCCCCCCTTGTTCACTGCATGACTAACGATGTGGTACAGACCTTTACTGCCAACGTACTGCTGGCGGTCGGCGCCTCGCCCGCGATGGTGATCGATCCGCAGGAAGCGAGCCAGTTTGCGGCGCTCGCGGATGCGCTGCTGATTAACGTCGGAACCTTAACCGTCGACCGTGCGCAGGCGATGCGCGCCGCGGCACTCAGCGCGCAAAACGCGGGCAAACCGTGGGCGCTGGATCCGGTGGCGGTCGGGGCGTTAACCCTGCGCAGCGCGTTTTGCCATGAATTGTTAAGCCTGCAACCGGCCGCCATTCGCGGCAATGCGTCTGAGATTATGGCGCTGGCCGGAATGAGCGCCGGCGGACGCGGGGTCGATACTACCGATACCGCGGCGGCGGCGCTGCCCGCCGCACAGGCCCTGGCGCGGCAGATCAATACCATTGTCGCGGTGACCGGCGAAGTAGATTACGTCACCGACGGCCAGCGTACGCGTGCGGTCAGCGGCGGCGATCGGTTGATGACCCGGGTCGTGGGGACCGGCTGTGCGCTTTCGGCGGTGGTGGCGGCCAGTACCGCCATGCCTGGCGATCGCCTCGAAAACGTTGCTGCCGCCTGCGGGCTGATGAAACAGGCGGGCGGCGCGGCGGCGCGCGGCAGAGGGCCGGGCAGTTTTACCCCGGCATTTCTTGACGCGCTGTACGGGGAGAACAACGGATGAAACGAATTAATGCGCTGACTATTGCCGGTACTGATCCCAGCGGCGGCGCGGGGATCCAGGCCGACCTGAAAACTTTCTCTGCCCTCGGGGCCTATGGTTGTTCGGTGATCACCGCGCTGGTGGCGCAAAACACCCGCGGCGTGCAGTCGGTCTATCGCATCGACCCGGATTTTGTTGCCGCACAGCTGGATTCGGTATTCAGCGACGTCCGTATCGATACCACGAAAATTGGCATGCTGGCGGAAACGGATATCGTGGAAGCCGTGGCGGAGCGTCTGGCGCGCTATCAGATTGACAACGTTGTCCTGGATACGGTCATGCTGGCGAAAAGCGGCGATCCGCTGCTCTCGGCTTCGGCGGTGGCGACGCTACGCACCCGCCTGCTGCCGCAGGTTTCGCTGATCACGCCGAATCTGCCGGAGGCGGCGGCGCTGCTGGATGCGCCGCACGCGCAGAGCGAGAAAGAGATGCTGGAGCAGGGGCGGGCGCTGCTGGCGATGGGCTGCGGCGCAGTGCTGATGAAAGGCGGTCATCTCGACAACGCGGAAAGCCCGGACTGGCTGTTTACCCGCGATGGCGAGCAGCGCTTCACCGCGCCGCGGGTCCAGACTAAAAATACGCACGGAACCGGCTGTACGCTCTCCGCGGCGCTGGCGGCGCTGCGCCCGCGCTATCGCGACTGGGGAGAGACGGTTGCCGAGGCGAAAGGCTGGCTCTCTGCGGCGCTGGCGCAGGCGGATTCGCTGGAGGTGGGCCACGGTATCGGGCCGGTTCACCATTTCCACGCGTGGTGGTAAGCCTGATATACTGGCGTGAGAATTCTGCCAGGAAAAGATAAATGGAACAGGCGCATACCCGGTTAATTAGCCAGCTTGTTGAACGGATTGCGGCGTCGGATAACGCGCCGCTCTATCTGAAGTTTGCCGACACGATTAAGGATGCCGTGCGCAGCGGCTGGCTGGAAAATGGCAATATTCTTCCCGGTGAACGCGATCTCAGCCAGCTGACCGGCGTGTCGCGCATCACCGTCCGCAAAGCGCTCCAGCTGCTGGAAGACGAAGGCGTGGTGACCCGCTCGCGGGGTTACGGGACGCAGATCAACAATATCTTTGAATATTCGCTGAAAGAAGCGCGCGGCTTTACTCAGCAGGTGGTTTTACGCGGCAAGAAGCCGGATACGCTGTGGGTGAATAAACGCGTTGTCAAATGTCCGGAGGAGGTTGCCCGCCAGCTGGCAATCGCGGTGGGCAGCGATGTGTTTATGCTCAAACGCATTCGGTATGTTGATGAGGACGCGGTCTCGCTCGAAGAGTCCTGGGTGCCTGCGCATCTGATCCATGACGTTGATGCGATCAGCGTCTCGCTGTATGACTACTTTCGTAGCCAGCAGATTCTGCCGCAGCGGACCCGCTCGCGCGTCAGCGCCCGGATGCCGGACGCCGAATTTCAGTCGCATATTAAGATGGACAGCGCCATCCCGGTGCTGGTGATCAAGCAGGTTGCCCTCGATCAGTACCAGCACCCCATTGAATACAGCATCAGCTACTGCCGCAGCGATCTATACGTTTTTGTGTGCGAGGAGTAGCGCTTCGCGGTGCGGGGCGCAATCGCCGCCCCGATGGCCCACGACCCAGGCCGCAACGGCATTCCCCAGCGTAACCGCCTCCCCCAGACTCCAGCCGGCGGCCAGCCCGGCAAGCGTACCGCCGGCGTGACTGTCCCCGGCGCCGATCGTATCGACGACCGTGGTCGGGAAAGGGGCGGCGAGACCGCTCTCCTGCGGGCTGAAATAGCAGGCGCCTTCTTTATCCAGACGCACAATCAGCGGTGCGGCATATTTCTTCAGCCAGGCGGCGCCAAATGCGCTGACCTCGGGCGAAAATCCGTGCGCTTCAGCCGCGATGACGGCTTCCTGGCGGTTGACGGAAACCAGTGGCTTCAGGGCCATCAGACGCGTCATCAGCGTTTCGGGAATATCGGCAATCCGCGGGCCAAAGTCGATAAAGGCACTTACCTGCGGCTGCCGTTCCAGCCAGGAGACCAGTCGTTCGCCGCTGGCGGATGCCAGCTGATAGCCGGAAAGATAGACCAGGCTGCCGGAGGGGGCATGCACGCGTTCGAGCCACGCATCACACCACTGATTTTCCACACCGCTGAAGGACATAAAGGTCCGCTCGCCGTCCGGCTCTACCAGCGCCAGGCACCAGCCATTGTCGCCGTCCGCCTGGCTGATGACGCTGGTTAACCCCTCTTTGGCGAGGCGCTGGCGGATAATTTCCGCCCACACGCCCTGGCCAATCGGCAGCGCATTTTGTGCATCGATCCCCAGCCTTTTTAAGGTCACGGCGATGTTTAACGCGCAGCCGCCGACATTAACGCTCTGTTGCTGCAGTTCGATATCACATCCGCGCCAGGGCAGAGCATAGGCGTCGGCGATCACGTCAATCACCGCGGCGCCGAGGACGGTGACCGGACGTTGCGCCTTCAGCGTGGCCAGTTTATCCGTTAACTGTTGGGCATTCATTCGGCCTCCCGCTGCTGACGATAGTGCATCAGGGCATCGGCGTAGCGCGTGAAGTCCAGCTTATTGACCTCGTCCAGGCGTGCCTTGAAAGCACTATCGATGGCGGAAATCCCGTGTAACGCGCCGCAAATCGCCGTCGCCATGGCCCCGATGGTATCGGTATCGCCGCCCAGATTGGCGCAGAGAATGGCGCAGCGGTTAGGGTCGGTACCGGCCAGTTCCACCATCGCTATCGCGCACGGGACGGATTCAATGGTGCTGGTTCCGGCGCCAATCAGCTGATAAAGCTGCTCGCTGGCGGACTCGAGGCCATCTGCCTGGCGTACGGTGCGTAACGCCAGCTCAATACGCAGCGCCAGCGAGGCGCTAAAGGTTGTGGTCTTCTGTTCCTGCGCGTGGCGCGCCACGGCCGGCAGGGCGTCAACAATCGCTGGCCAGCCGGCGCCGTCAACGGCGCGGGAGATTGCCCAGGCGATAACCGTCGCGCCGGCGATGGCTAAATCCGATTTATGCGTCGGGCTGGAGGCCGCGGCCACGTCGCTGATAAATGCATCAAGATTGTCGCCCGGCAGCAGGCAGCCCAGCGGTGAGGCGCGCATCGCCGCGCCGTTGGTCACGCCGTTATTGTCCAGTTCGCTTACCGGTTTGCCGTTGCGAATCGCGTTGAGAGCAATTTTCGATGTCGGTCCTAAGACGTTTTTATTAAATGCATCAAAGCCTTCTGCCCAACGCAGAATATGTCGGCCAATGACATCCGGGACGATCTGCCCGTCGCATTCGATAATGGCGTCAGCGAGGCACAGGGCCATCGAGGTGTCATCGGTAAATTCCGCCTCGGCAAAGTAGCAGGCGGCGTTATTCTCCGCCGGGCCCGGCAGGAAGCGGTCGATCCAGCCAAAATGGGCTTTCACCCGCGATCGTGGCCATAGCTCTGACGGCATGCCCATCGCATCCCCTAACGCCTGCCCGTAAAGAGCACCGAGAATACGTTCTGCTTTCATTTCACTTCCCCTTGTTTAAGCTCAGCATTTTCTGTATCGACGTCGATGGTCGTAATTTCTTTGTCCGATTCCCGGAAAAACACCATGAACAGCACGGCGATAATCGCAATCATGATGGCGCCGAACGTCCACATGCCCGCCCAGTTGAAGGTGAGCCCGTTGACGGGTTGCGGGTAGGCGAACATTTTTTCCATCATCACGCCGCCGAGGCGGTAACCGAGCAGGCTGCCAAAGCCCTGGCAGCAGAGCGTAATTAACCCCTGGGCCGCATTACGCATCGATACCGGCGCCTTCTTATCAACGTAGATATAGGCGGTAACGTAGTAAAAATCGTAGCTGACGCCGTGCAGCAGAATGCCGAGGAACATCAGCGTATAGGTGAAATAGTTCTCCGCGCCGCCGAAGACAAAAAAGCCATAGCGAATGGCGGCGGTGATCAGACCAAGTAACAGAACCTTTTTAATACCAAACCGTTTAGTAAAGAACGGCAGAGCTAGCATAAAGAAGATTTCAGAGAACTGGCCGAGGGTCATCCATCCGGTGGCGTGCTTCATGCCGGCTTCGGTGAGGTAGCCGTTGGCGAAGATGTAATAGAAGGCCAGCGGCATGGCAAACAGAAAAGAGCAGAAGAAAAAGACGAGGAAGTTTTTATCGCGCAGCAGGATTAACGCATCCAGCCCCAGCATCACTTTCAGGTCCAGTTTTCCACGGCTTTTCGGCGGCGTGTCCGGCAGGAACAGGGCAAAGACGCCGAGCAGCGCAGAGCTGCCGGCGGCAATCAGCAGCGGGACATTGGTGGGCGAAATGTCGCTCAGACCGAACATCTGCGGTAAAAATCCGCATACCAGCCCGGAGCCGATCCAGCCGATCGTCCCCATCACCCGAATCCGCGGGAAATCGCGCTCAACGTCCGCCACGTTAGAAAAGGCGATGCTGTTGGTCAGCGCAATGGTCGGCATGTAGGTTAGCGAGTAGGCGAGCAGGAGCGGGAAGAAGCCGCCGAAGGTCGTCTGCTGCGCGGCGAAGTACATCAATATCGCCCCGGCGAACATCAGCACCGCCAGCACTCTCTGTGCGGAAAAGAAGCGGTCGGTCAGCGATCCCACCAGGATCGGCGAAAGAATCGCGGCGATGGCGGTACAGGCGTAGGACCAGCCGATTTCACCGGCGCTGAAGCCGCTTTTACTCAGCCACAGCCAGAGAGGGACAAACCAGGCCCCCCAGATAAACCATTCAACGAACATCATGAACGACAGCTTTGCTGTAGTTTTCATCTTTAGATCCTTCATGACAGGTAGGGTACACCTTTAAGATACCACTTGATAATACCTTTAAAATACCTTTGAGCGGATTGTTTGAGCAGGCTAACACTTTTTGTCCCTGAATCGTGCCAGCTGAAATGGCTGAAAAGTGCGATTCCGGCTGGAAAATATGCTAAGACGGTACCAGGCTTAACCTGCCCAAATAAGTGGGTCAGGATAATACATGCCGGCTGCGGCCGGCACTTACGGGAGCATAGCTATGACTGATATTACGCAGTTGCTTGGCAAAGATGCCGACAGCCTTTTACAGCACCGTTGTATGACCATTCCAGCCGACCAGCTTTATCTGCCGGGGGCGGATTACGTTGACCGGGTCATGGTGGATAACAATCGTCCGCCGGCGGTGCTGCGTAATATGCAGACCCTGTACAATACGGGGCGCCTGGCCGGAACCGGATACCTTTCCATCCTGCCGGTAGACCAGGGCGTGGAACACTCGGCGGGCGCCTCTTTTGCCGCCAACCCGCTCTACTTTGATCCGAAAAATATCGTCGAACTGGCTATCGAAGCCGGTTGTAACTGCGTAGCGTCCACCTATGGCGTACTGGCCTCGGTATCGCGTCGGTATGCGCACCGCATTCCCTTCCTGGTGAAGCTAAATCATAACGAGACGCTGAGTTACCCGAATACCTTCGACCAGACGCTGTACGCCAGCGTTGAGCAGGCCTTTAATATGGGGGCGGTGGCGGTGGGCGCGACGATCTACTTCGGTTCCGAAGAGTCGCGTCGGCAGATTGAAGAGATCTCCGCGGCGTTTGAACGCGCGCATGAACTGGGGCTGGTGACCGTGCTGTGGGCCTATCTGCGTAACCCGGCGTTTAAGAAAGATGGCGTCGATTATCATGTGTCGGCCGATTTAACCGGGCAGGCTAACCATCTGGCGGCCACCATTGGCGCTGATATCGTGAAGCAGAAAATGGCGGAAAATAACGGCGGCTATAAGGCGGTGAACTTTGGTTACACTGACGATCGCGTCTATAGCAAGCTGACCTCGGAGAATCCTATCGATCTGGTCCGTTATCAGCTGGCGAACTGCTATATGGGACGCGCCGGGTTGATTAACTCCGGCGGCGCGGCGGGCGGTGAAACTGACCTGTCGGATGCCGTACGTACGGCGGTCATCAATAAGCGTGCGGGCGGGATGGGGCTGATTCTCGGTCGTAAAGCGTTTAAAAAATCGATGAGCGACGGCGTGAAGCTGATCAACGCCGTACAGGATGTTTACCTCGATGGCAAAGTGACGATCGCCTGATCCTGAATGCGGTAAAAAAATCGCTCTGTCGGGCGTCATGCTGGCCACTTAAGGTGACCAGCATTTTTTTTGCTTTATCACCGGCGAGGACAGCCTCGCCTGCAGACGTGTTGAAAACCTGACAGCGCCGCATAAAAAACCGCCAATCTCTGTGAGGTGACGGATTCTTACACCTTTGCCGGATCGGTCAGCCGACCCGTAAACGATCGGCATTACTCTCTGTCGGGAAGGGGTTTTTATGCTCAGGAGACGCTCGTTTTCAGCGCGACGGCGACGGAGGGGCGGGTCACGCCCGGCTGCTCGACGCGAATATAGGCGCAGAGGAAAAAGGCCAGCACGTACAGCGCGGTGTACGCCACCACCACCCCAATCGTACTGAAGTACGGCAGCAGCACCACCGCAATCGCCGGCGCCAGGAAGTTGGACAGCCCCGCCGACAGGTTGTAGACCGAAATGGCCGCCCCTTTATGCTGCGGCTCCAGCGCCGGGAAGACCGCCGCCATCGGCACAAACGCCGCCACAAAAATCCCCAGCGCAATCGCCGGCACCAGCGCCATGGCAAAGTTATGCCCGAAATGCTGCGGGATGTAGTAAAACGCCAGGCTCGACAGCGCCATCCCGATACAGCCAAACCAGCGAATCACCTTCATCCAGCCCATCTTCTCCGCCACGATCCCCCAGAAAACGTTAGAGAAAATGGTGGTGAAGAAGAAAGCCGCCCACACCTGGAGCCACTCGGAGGTGGTAAAGCCCAGCTCATCGACAAACATCATCGGCATGATCACCGCAAAGCCAAACAGCGACAGGGTGTTGATGATGCGCACCATGCTGGAAAGCAAAATATTGCGGTTGGTGTAGAGCAGGGTGGCGGCGCGCCCCAGCTCAGCAAACTTCTCGCGGGTGGTGAGGTTCTGCATATGGCGCGGCGTCTGAATATGGCGCAGCGAGACCAGGGCGATAATGCCGCCGGTGATGCAGAATACCAGCGCCAGCCACAGGGTGCCCAGCTCGCCAATATGCGGGATGGTAAAGCTCGGGATATAGCTGCCAAAGACGCCAATGCCGACCGAGTAGACCGCCCAGAACCAGCCCAGCGCCGAGCTGGCGCTGTCGCTTTTCACGTTGTGCACGATGGCGACGATAAAGGAGTAGAGGAACAGCGGGTAGGCAAAGCCGCGAATACCGTAGAACAGCAGGATCAGCGGGTAGTTGGCGTGGCCGAGGCCGAAAATCAGGAACAGCACGTGGAACACGCACCACAGCACAAAGCCGATCAGCATGGTTTTCTGCGGAGTGATGATCTCGGCGACCACGCCGGAGATCCACGCCGACAGGGCGGCGGCGAGGCCGTAGAGGGTAAAGGCGAAAGAGGCCTGGGCCGGGGTGAAGCCCAGCTCCTTGATGTAGTGCGAGAGAAAAGCCAGCTCAAAGCCGTCGCCGGTCATAAACACGGCGATGGCGATGTATCCCCAGATCAGATTCAGCGGCAGACCGAACCACTGTTTGCTATTCACGGACATAATGACCTCGTTTTCAGGGTACAGGAAGACACTCCGGTGTCGTCACCGGAGGTTTTTTTATTATTAAAAGAGTGGGGCAGAGCCTCGGGACGCTACTCCCGAATCAGCCGGGCGGCCTGTTGCAACGCCAGGTAAGCTTCGTAGCGACGCTGATGAAGCGCTTGATATTGCGTCGTACAGCGGTAGGTTTTATCTACCCGGGTGAATTGCTTCATCGCTTCCGGCAGCGAGGCGGAAACCCGGCCGGCCACGGCGCCCAGAATGGCCGAACCTAACAGCACCGGTTCGCTGCATTCGGTGCTGACAATCGTCATACCGCAGGCATCGGCCAGCAGCTGGCGCACCAGCGGATGCTGCCCTGCGCCGCCGCTGATGACGATATTCTCGCTGTTAATCCCGCAGGCCTTTTGCGCGTCAACAATCTGCCGCAGGCCGTAGCCGATACCGCATAATCCCGCGACGTAGAGCGCCAGCAGATTATCCAGATCGCGCTCCATGCCCAATCCGGCAATGACCGCTTTGGCATCCGGGTCCGCCAGCGGCGCGCGGTTACCTAAGAACTCCGGCACCACGTGCAGTCCGGCGGCGAGTCCGGCGGCCTCGGAAGGGGTCGCCACCTGGGCCAGCACCCGATCGGCGAGATAGACCGGCAGCGGTACGCCCGCTTCCTGTGCCAGCTCGCGTGCCTGCGCCGCCGCAGGATGGAAACTTAACAGCTGGTCGATGGCGGCGCCTGCCGCGCTTTGCCCGCCTTCGCTCAGCCACAGGCCCGGTACCATGGCAGAGTAGTAAGGCCCCCAGACGCCGGGCACGAAGACGGCGTCTGGGGTGGTAGTCATGGTGCAGGAGGAGGTGCCGAAAACATAGGCCATGTTGCTGACCGCGCCGTTGAGAACCCCCACGGTGCCGATACCGCCGGCGTGGGCATCAATCATGCCCACCGCTACAGGGGTACCGACCGGCAGGCCCATCTCGTGCGCCACTTCTGCGCAAAGGCCCTGACCGCACGGCGTTCCCGGGTCGACAATACGCTGGCCAATGCGCGCAAAGTTATCTTCGGCCAGATCTCCCAGACCAATCTGCCGGAAGTAGCCGGCATCCCAGCGCTGCTCATGGGCCAGGTAGGTCCATTTGCAGGTGACGGTACACACCGAACGAGCTAAGTCGCCGGTGGCGCGCCAGGTCAGGTAATCGGCCAGGTCGAAAAAGTGGCGCGCCTGCTCATAGATATGCGGGCGGTTCTCCTTGAGCCAGAGGATTTTCGGCGTTTCCATCTCCGGCGAAATCCTGCCGCCGACGTACTGCAATACGGCATGTCCGGTGGTGTTAATCTGCTCCGCCTGGCCGATGGCGCGGTGATCCATCCAGACGATGATGTTGCGGTCCGGATCGTCGGAAGGCCCGACCGCCAGCGGCTCTCCGTTTTCACCAACCACGACTAACGAACAGGTGGCGTCAAAACCAATCCCGGCGACCGACTCCGGCGGCATGCCGGAGTGCGCCACGGCGGTTTTAATACACTCGCAGACCGCCTGCCAAATCTGGCGGCTGGATTGTTCCACCTGGTTTCCCGCGCTGCGAAACAGGGTGATTTCCCGCGTGGCATGGGCAAGCAGCTTGCCCTGACGGTTGAAGATGCCGGCGCGCACGCTGCCGGAGCCGACATCAACGCCAATAATGGTTTGGGTATCGTTATTCATAAAGCCGTCCTTAAGCCTCCCGGGTTAAATAATCACAGATCGACGCTGTTAGGCAGGATAACGAGATCGCGTACGGTCACGTTTTTCGAGCGCGTTACCATAAACAGCACCGACTCCGCGACTTCAATCGGCTGCATCAGACTGCCGTTGGCCAGCGCCTCTTCCATTTTTTCTTTCGGCCAGTCGTCAAGCAGGGCGGTTACTACCGGGCCCGGTAAGACGGCACCGACGCGCACGCCGTGCTGCGAAACCTGGCGGCGGGTGGTGTGTACAAAGGCCTGCACGGCGAATTTTGAGGCGGTGTAAATCGGTTCCCAGATGACCGGCACGACGCCGGCGATGGAGCTGGTAAAGATGATGTCACCGGACTTTTGCGCAATCATGTGCGGGAGTACGCTGCGCACGCAGCGGAAGGCGGCGTTAGTATTGAGATGCAGGACGCGATCCCAGACGTCCGGGTCGCCTTCGGCCACCGGTCCGCCGATGTAGGCACCGGCATTTGCATGGAAAATATCCAGTCGCCCGGTGAGATTGAGAATGCCGGCCAGAATATTATCGACCTGATCGGCCTGCATTAAATCCACCTGCAGCGCGAAGGCGTTTTCGCCGAGTTCAGCCACAATCTTAGTGAGTTTTTCGCCTTCCCGGTCGATCAGCACCACTTTGGCGCCCGCCGCGAGCAGGGTTCTGGCGCATTCGAGGCCGATACCGGATGCCGCACCGGTGACGGCGGCGACTTTACCATTGAGAGAAGTATTCATAGAGGATACAGAGTGGTTCATTTTATAATCCTTCATTGAGTCTGTTTGGTCAGTCGATCTGGTCCTCGATAAGCATGGGCCAGCGTTGATGTTATGCATGAAAAATTGTTAAGGTGTTGAATCAAAGCGTTATTTATAAATATGCGCTGAAAACTGAGCGATGAATAACGTCATTCGCCATGGAGCATAATGGTTGCTCAATCGATGAAGCTAATGTTGCGCCAGCTTCATCGATTGAGCAAGTGGGGAAATTAACAGCGAAATGAATTTGTGACGCAAGTTGGGAAAATGAAAAAAATCACTATCTACGATCTGGCGGAATTGTCCGGCGTTTCGGCCAGCGCGGTCAGTGCAATCCTCAATGGCAACTGGAAAAAACGGCGTATCAGCGCCAAACTTGCGGAAAAGGTGACGCGGATTGCTGAAGAGCAGGGCTACGCGATAAACCGCCAGGCCAGCATGCTGCGCAGTAAAAAATCGCATGTGATCGGCATGATTGTTCCCAAATACGACAACCGTTACTTCGGCTCCGTTGCGGAAAGCTTTGAAGAGATGGCGCGCGAGCGCGGTCTGCTGCCGATTATCACCTGTACCCGTCGTCGCCCTGAGCTGGAGATCGAAGCGGTGAAGGCGATGCTCTCCTGGCAGGTGGATTGGGTGGTAGCGACCGGGGCGACGAACCCGGATAAAATTACCGAGCTTTGTCAGCAGGCGGGGGTGCCTACCGTGAATCTCGATCTGCCGGGGACGCTTGCGCCGTCGGTCATTTCGGACAACTACGCCGGCGCCCGAGCGTTGACGGATAAGATCCTCGACAACAGCGCCAGGCGTCACGGCAGGCTGGCGCCGCTGACCTTCGTCGGCGGGCGCAGCAGCGACCACAATACCCTCGAACGTCTGCGCGGCTTTCGCGACGCGCACCAGGCGCGGGGCCTGAGCGTTCCCGATGAGAACGTGCTGGCTCCCGGTTATTCAAAGGGCAAAGTCGAGGCCTGTATGCAGGCCCGGTTCAGTACCCCGGAGGAACATCTGCAGGGGCTCTTCGTCAACTCGACGATTTCGCTGGAAGGGGTGGTCAGATGGCTGGCGCAGCTGGGATTAACCGGCACCGAGCAGCCGCCGATGGGCTGCTTCGACTGGGACCCGTTTGTCTATCTTCTCGGCCACGACATCGATATGGTGCAGCAGAATGTCCCGGCGATGCTGGAGGCGGTGTTCAGCATTATTGATGCCGGCGAGGCCCGCCAACAGCTGGTCGAGATCCCGCCGCTGCTGATCGGTAGCCGCGAACACCTCTGAGTCGTTGAGCGCGGCGGCGGCATGGCCTGCCGCTAGCGCGTCAGCAGCCAGCGGGCGGTGTGCTCATCCGTGACCAGGCCATTGATCCAGCCCCCCTTCAGCGCCGCCAGAATCGCCGGACGTTTATATTCTCCGCAGGCCACCGCAATGCGCGGGCACTGATTCTGGCGAATATCGTAGCTGGTGATCATCCGGTTGATATTACTCTCCACCACGCCGCCGTCGGCATCAATGAAGCGGCCGAGAATTTCGCCAATCCCGCCCTGGGCCGTCAGCTCATCCAGCTGCGCCTGGTTGATAAAGCCGTCTTTAAAGATGGGGCTGTTGGTGCCAAGCGGGCCGATGCCGACGAAAATCACGTCCGCCTGCTGCGCCACGCCTGAGACGTTGCGGAACAGGCGGCTGGTGCACCACATTTCATGTTCATCTACGGTTTGCGCGTAGCGCGGCGCGGGCCATTGATAATATTTGGCCTGGATTTTTCGCGCCAGCAGCAGAGGAACATCGTCGTAATAGTTGCACTGGCCGTCGGCGTCCATGGCGCTGATCAGCGCCACGCAGCGCGTATTCAGGCTGTCGAAGTCGATCCGCTGCATGGTCTTTTTCAGCGTCAGCCCGGAGCCGATGCCGATAATTTTCGCTTTATCATCCTGCAGATAGCGGGCCATCAGCTGGTAACAGCCGAAAGAGACGCTGTCCAGCGTGCTCTCTTCGCTCCACGCGGGAACGATATTGCAGTCGACCAGCCGGTATTTCTCCTGCAACAGCTGCGCGTAGTCGAGGCAGTTGGCCACCGGATGGTGAAGGCCGATCGAGACGATTCCCTCTTCTTTAGCGGCGGCGATCATTCGCTGTACCACCGGCCTTGAAGTCCCCAGCTGGCTGGCGATCTCGCTTTGATTCAGACCGGCAATATAGTACATCCATGCGGCGCGGACCTTCTGATCCAGCCTGATATCTTCTTCTTTACCCATGATTCCCTGCCTTAAGCGTATGGTCATAAACAGGCCCGGCCTCATTCGATCCGATAAAGGGTTCCCGCGGTCTCTGGCGTCAGGAGTCTGCATGGCGAATGATTCAGGTGATAGCCGCATTCTCGCCGCGGTTTTTAAATCAGGCAAGCTTTTGCTCTTATTTGGTCATTTGTAATTTTATTGGGTAATTGCTCTTTTGTGATCTATGGCTCTTATTTGAAACAAATGATCATCTACAGTGAGTCCCATCACTCAAGGAGATCAGAATATGAATCAGCAATTCACATGGCTTCACATCGGTCTGGGTTCATTTCATCGTGCGCACCAGGCGTGGTATCTGCATCGTTTGATCGCATCCGGCGATACGCGCTGGCATATCGCGGCGGGCAATATTCGTCAGGATGCCGAGCAGGTGGTTGAGGCGCTTATCGCCCAGAACGGGCGCTACGTTCTGGAAACCGTCAGCCCGGAAGGGGAGCGCGAATATGAAGAGATCGCCTCGATTCAAAAACTGCTGCCGTGGCAGAACGGACTGCAGCCGCTGATTGACGAAGGGGCAAACCCGCAGACCAAAGTTATCGCCTTTACCGTGACGGAAGGGGGGTACTACCTGAATACCAGCCATAAGCTGGAGACCAGCAATGCGGATTTAATTAGCGATCTGCAGGGGGGCTGCAAAACCATCTACGGCACCATCGCACGCATTCTGGAAAAACGCATGGCGGATAACGCCGGACCGCTGACGCTGCTCAACTGCGATAACGTTCGCCACAACGGCGAGCGCTTTCACGACGGGCTGGTGGAGTTTCTCCAGTTAACCGGCAAGCGGGCGGTAATAGCATGGCTGGCGGCGAATGCGACCTGCCCGAACACCATGGTGGACCGCATCACGCCGCGGCCAGCGGCCGATCTGCCGGCGCGCATCAAGGCGCAAACCGGTATTGACGATAAAGCGCCGGTGATGGGCGAGACCTTTATTCAGTGGGTGGTCGAAGATAATTTCCGCGCTGAGCGTCCGAACCTGGAGGCCGTCGGCGTGGAGATGGTTGACTCGGTTATCCCTTACGAAGAGGCTAAAATCCGCATTCTGAATGCGTCGCACAGCTGTATCGCGTGGGCCGGTACGTTAATGGGTCAACGCTATATCCACGAAAGCACGTTGACCGATTTTATTTACGCTATTGCCGACCGCTACGTCACCGAAGATGTGATTCCGTGCCTCGGCGACAACGGAATCGATCTGGCGACCTACCGCGACGTGGTCCTTAAGCGCTTCACCAACCCCTATATTCAGGACACCAACCAGCGGGTTGCGGCGGATGGGTTCTCAAAAATCCCGGCGATGATCGCCCCGACCCTACAGGAGTGCTATCAGCGCGGCGCCCGCCCGGAGGCGACGGCCATGCTGCCCGCGCTGTTCTTTGTCTTTATGGAACAGTGGCACAAAGGCACTCTGCCTTACGAATACCAGGATGGCATTCTCGATGCTCAGGCGGTCCATGAAATGTTTGAATCCAGCGACCCGATTGCGCTTTATGCCAAAGATCGGGCGCTGTTTGGTTCCCTGGCTGAACGGGCTGATTTCCTGGCGCTGATGCGCGAGAAGATTGCCGCCGTCTATTCCCTGATTCAGTAGGAGCGGGCTATGTACTTAGGCATCGATCTTGGCACCTCGGAAGTAAAAGCGCTGGTTATTGATGAGAATAATGCGGTTGTCGCCAGCCATAGCGCGCCGTTGACTATTCAGCGGCCTCATCCGCACTGGTCAGAACAGGCGCCGCAGGCGTGGTGGGAAGCCACGGAATATCTGGTCGCCACGCTGCGGGAAAAATGTGGCCATCACTGGTCCGCGATTAAGGCCGTTGGCCTCTCCGGGCAGATGCACGGGGCGGTACTGCTGGATAGCGGCGGGGAGGTGATCCGTCCGGCCATTTTGTGGAACGATACGCGCTGTGCCCAGGAGTGTCGTGAGCTGGAGGAGAGGGCGCCTGAGCTGCATCAGGTCGCCGGAAACCTGGCGATGCCGGGCTTCACCGCACCAAAACTGCTGTGGGTGCGCCGTCACGAGCCGGCAAACTTTCAGCGCACGGCAACGGTGATGCTGCCGAAGGATTATCTGCGCTACAAAATGACCGGTAAAAAAATCTCCGATATGTCGGATGCCGCCGGGACGCTGTGGCTGGACGTGGCGAAACGCGACTGGTCCGATGCGCTGCTGGATAAGTGTGGCCTGTCGCGCAGTCAGATGCCGACGCTGGTTGAAGGTTGCGAGGTGTCCGCCACCCTGGACCCGCAGGTTGCCGCGCGCTGGGGCCTGAATCCCTCGGTGGTGGTGGCCGGCGGCGGTGGCGATAACGCGGTCAGCGCGATCGGCGTCGGCGCGGTCTCGCCGGGCGATGCATTTATCTCGCTGGGTACTTCCGGGGTGTTGTTCGTGGTGACCGATGCCTATCGGCCGGCGCCGCAGTCGGCGGTGCACGCCTTCTGCCACGTCTTACCGAACCTGTGGCATCAGATGAGCGTGATGCTCAGCGCCGCCAGCTGCCTGCAGTGGTTCTGCCGTTTAACCAGTACCACCGAAGTGGCGCTGTTGGAAGAGATTGCCCAGTTGAGCGAGGAAGAGAAAGCCAACGCACCGTTCTTTCTGCCCTATCTTTCCGGGGAACGTACGCCGCATAACGATCCGGACGCGCGCGGAATGTTCTGGGGGATGACCCATTCCAGCCTACGTGCCCAGCTGGGTTACGCGGTGCTGGAGGGGGTGAGTTTCGGTATCAACGATGGCTTGCAGGTACTGAAAGAGAGCGGCACGCGGATTGAACAGTGTTCGCTGGTCGGCGGCGGCGCCCGCAGTCCGTTCTGGGCGCAGCTGCTGGCGGATATTCTTGCTATGCCGGTTGTGACCCACAAAGGCGGCGAAACCGGCGGTGCGCTGGGGGCGGCGCGGTTGGCCTGTCTGGCGGCAGGGAAACCGCTGGCTGCCGTCTGCGAAAAACCAGAGGTCTACCAGACCTGGCGCGCCGCGCCTGAACGCCATCACATTCTGATGCAACGCTATGCGCAATTTAAAGCGCTATATCTCAACGACCTGAATTACCGACATCACTGATTTTAATAATAAAAAATCCTCCGGTGGTTGCACCGGAGAGTCTTCCTGCACCCTGAAAACGAGGTCATTATGTCCGTGAATAGCAAACAGTGGTTCGGTCTGCCGCTGAATCTGATCTGGGGATACATCGCCATCGCCGTGTTTATGACCGGCGACGGCTTTGAGCTGGCTTTTCTCTCTCACTACATCAAGGAGCTGGGTTTCACCCCGGCCCAGGCTTCTTTCGCCTTTACCCTCTACGGCCTCGCCGCCGCCCTGTCGGCGTGGATCTCCGGCGTGGTCGCCGAGATCATCACCCCGCAGAAAACCATGCTGATCGGCTTTGTGCTGTGGTGCGTGTTCCACGTGCTGTTCCTGATTTTTGGCCTCGGCCACGCCAACTACCCGCTGATCCTGCTGTTCTACGGTATTCGCGGCTTTGCCTACCCGCTGTTCCTCTACTCCTTTATCGTCGCCATCGTGCACAACGTGAAAAGCGACGGCGCCAGCTCGGCGCTGGGCTGGTTCTGGGCGGTTTACTCAATTGGTATTGGCGTCTTTGGCAGCTATATCCCGAGCTTTACCATCCCGCATATTGGCGAGCTGGGCACCCTGTGGCTGGCGCTGGTGTTCTGCGTCACCGGCGGCATTATCGCCCTGGTCTCGCTGCGCCATATTCAGACGCCGCGCCATATGCAGAACCTTACCACCCGCGAGAAGTTTGCTGAGCTGGGGCGCGCCGCCACCCTGCTCTACACCAACCGCAATATTTTGCTTTCCAGCATGGTGCGCATCATCAACACCCTGTCGCTGTTTGGCTTTGCGGTGATCATGCCATTGATGTTTGTCGATGAGCTGGGCTTTACCACCTCCGAGTGGCTCCAGGTATGGGCGGCTTTCTTCTTCACCACCATTTTCTCCAACGTACTGTGGGGGATCCTCGGCGAGAAACTGGGCTGGATGAAAGTAGTGCGCTGGTTTGGCTGCATCGGGATGGCGCTGTCGAGTCTGGCGTTTTACTACATCCCGCAGCATTTCGGGCATAACTTTGCCATGGCGCTGGTGCCGGCGATTGCGCTGGGGATTTTCGTGGCGGCGTTTGTGCCGATGGCGGCGGTCTTCCCGGCGCTGGAGCCGCAGCATAAAGGGGCGGCCATTTCGGTCTACAACCTGTCGGCGGGGCTGTCCAACTTCCTGGCGCCGGCGATTGCGGTGGTGCTGCTGCCGTACTTCAGTACGATTGGGGTGGTGGTGGCGTACACCGCGCTGTATGTGCTGGCCTTTTTCCTCTGCGCCTATATTCGCGTCGAGCAGCCGGGCTTTACCCTGAAGCCTGTGCCTGCGCGCAAAAGCGTTGAGTTTTCCTGACACAGTTCCCGGGCTGACAGGCGAGTCCCGTCAGCCCGGTTTGAGGTAGAAGATGAGCATCAAAGCGGTTATTTTTGATATGGATGGGGTGATTATTGATTCAGAAGCCCTGTGGCGGCAGGCGCAACGGGAGGCGCTGGCCAGCTGGGGGGCGACGGTCAGCGAGGAGGAGTGTGAAACGCTGACGAAAGGTAAACGACTGGACGATATTGCCCGCGTGTGGTGTCGGCACTGCCGGCTGGCGATTGCGCCACAGCAGCTGGAAGCGCTCATTTTACAACGCATCGTTGGATTAATTACCGCCAAAGGAGCGGCGATGAGCGGCGTCAACGAGACATTGGCGCATTTTCGTGGCCTGGGCTACCGGATTGCGCTGGCGACCTCCTCATCTCACCAGGTGATTTCCGCGGTACTCGATAAGCTCTCTCTACGCTCCTGTTTTGATGTGATTTCCAGCGCCGATGATGAGGCGTGGGGCAAACCGCACCCGGCGGTCTACCTCTCGACCCTGGGCAAGCTGGGGCTGAGCGCCGGGGAGTGTCTGGTTATCGAGGACAGTTTTCATGGCTTTTGCGCGGCGCAGGCGGCGGGCATTGCCACGGTCGTGATTGCCCCAGACTGCCAGCATCCGCGTTTTGCCGCCGCCGTCGCCCGCCATCGCTCGTTACCGGAACTGCTGCAGACGCGCTCTGAACCTGCTCTGGCCCTCGGGTAACGACCTTATCGGTGAGCGCAGAAGCCCTGGAGATGTAAACGGTCTTTTAATCTCTTCGTTCTGCGCTCACTTTCCACCTGGTATTATTTCAGCAGCGCGCAGTCCGGCGGCAGGCGGCAGCGCAGGGCGCCCGGGAGAATTTCCATGCGGAAATGCTTACCGCTCAGCGGCTCGCCATCGAGGTTAAAGGTCATCTCGTGCGGCGCGGTGATTTCAAACCACGACGACACGCCGTCCACCAGGTTAGGGGAGTTGTCGGGGTTCGCCAGGGTAGTAAACAGCGCGGGGAGCAGCTCTTCGCCGGTAAAAACCCGCAAATGCAGCAGACCATCGTTAATCAGGGCCTGGGGGCAAAGCTGCTGACCGCCACCGGCCTGACGACCATTACCGATACCAATAACCAGCGCGTTTCCGCTCCAGCTAAAGTTTTCGCCGCGGATTTCGCAGCGGTCGGGTTTCAGGGTGTCCATACGCATCAGGCCATGAATCAGATAGGAGACGCCGCCCAGCGCGGCTTTGAGTTTTTCCGGCGTTTCGGTGGTGATCCGGGTGCCGAAGCCACCGGTTGCCATATTAATAAAGCCGGTTTTGTCATTCACTCGTGCCACGTCTATGGCGATATCGCGGCCGACGATCGCCAGTTTCAGGGCGCTGGCGAGATCTTGCGGGATCCCGACGCTGGTGGCGAAATCATTGGCGGTACCCAGCGGCAGAATACCGAGCGGCACCTGGCTCTGACGTTGGACCAGCGCCGTGGCGACCTCATTGATGGTGCCATCGCCGCCGCCGGCAATCACCGTCCCCACCTTAAGCTGCAGCGCTTCATCGACAAAACGGACGGCATCGCCTTTTTCCCAGGTCACACGGACATGGATGTCGACACCTTCCTCGCGCAACAGCGCGATCGCTTCGCGCAACTGCGGCTCGTTAGCTCCTTTGCCATTGAGAATCAGTAAGCTGGCTGGAAACACGGGCATAGTTATGGCTTCCTTTTTGTACGAGATGCAGAAAGTGTACCCCATGAAGGCGAGGATGGACATTTTGTAAAACCGGACGGCGGCGAGAAAAGAAGGAGCGCACAGCGGCGTGATAAAAAATAAGCCCGCGTAAGGGAGATTACGCAGGCTAAGGAGGTGGTTCCTGGTACAGCTAGCATTTATGGGTTATGTTTTTCAGCAGGATGGATGATACCCGCTTCAAACGAAGCGGTGTGTGATCCGTTTCTAATATCCGTGCATCCTGAAAAAATAACCCTGATAAACTAGTTGCTATGCGGATTTCTGGTCGTCTGACCAGTAAAGTTGCGCATCAGCAGAGCATACTGCAGCTCCATCTCTTCCGGCACAGGTAACCATACTGTATAGCCATCGCCAGGGGCGACCGGCATTGCCTCGCCTTTGGCATTCACCATATGTTCAAGGGTGAAGTTAACGTTGCCCTGCGGGGTCATTAGCTCAAGGCTGTCGCCGACGGAAAATTTATTCTTCACCGCCACGGCGGCCAGCTGGCCGTTGCGCTCGCCGGTAAATTCACCGACAAACTGCTGGCGCTCGGAGAGGGAATAACCGTACTCGTAGTTCTGATAGTCGTCATGGGTATGACGACGCAGGAAGCCTTCGGTGTAGCCGCGGTGGGCCAACCCTTCCAGCGTTTCCAGCAGGCTTTCGTCAAACGGTTTACCCGCCGCGGCGTCATCGATAGCCTTGCGGTAAACCTGAGCGGTGCGCGCGCAGTAATAGAACGATTTAGTGCGGCCTTCGATTTTCAGCGAGTGCACGCCCATCTGCGTCAGGCGCTCGACGTGCGCAATGGCGCGCAGGTCTTTGGAGTTCATGATGTAGGTGCCGTGTTCATCTTCGAAGGCGGTCATGTATTCGCCAGGCCGTTTGGCCTCTTCAATCATAAACACCCGGTCGGTTGGCGCGCCGATCCCCAGCGTCGGTTCGACGGTCTTGACCGGAATCGGCTCATGCTGGTGGACGATATTGCCGACGTCGTCTTCTTTGCCTTCCTGGACGTTATATTCCCAGCGGCAGGCGTTGGTGCAGGTGCCCTGGTTCGGATCGCGTTTGTTGATATAGCCCGAGAGCAGGCAGCGGCCGGAATAGGCCATGCACAGGGCGCCGTGGACGAAAATCTCGAGTTCCATCTCCGGGACCTGGCTGCGGATTTCGCCGATTTCATCCAGCGACAGTTCGCGGGAAAGAATGACCCGGCTCAGCCCCATCTGCTGCCAGAATTTAACGGTCGCCCAGTTAACGGCGTTGGCCTGGACCGACAGATGAATCTGCATATCGGGGAAGTTTTCCCGTACCAGCATGATCAAACCCGGATCGGACATAATCAGCGCGTCCGGCCCCATATCCACCACCGGCTTCAGATCGCGAATGAAGGTTTTCAGCTTGGCGTTGTGCGGCGCAATGTTGACGACCACGTAGAATTTTTTCCCCAGCTGATGGGCTTCATTGATGCCCAGCTGCAGGTTTTCATGGTTGAATTCGTTGTTGCGCACGCGCAGAGAGTAACGCGGCTGGCCAGCATAAACGGCGTCTGCGCCATAAGCGAAGGCGTAACGCATATTTTTCAGCGTTCCCGCCGGGGAAAGGAGTTCCGGTTTAAACATGATGTTCTCGTTCTGATGACAGGTCAGATTCGCCACACCTGATGCGGCGACTTGGGGAAGCACCGTTATGAACAGTGCCCACACATTAAGGGCGGGCATTGTAGCGCTGTGGGTAAGGAGAGTAAACCTTCCCCTTACCCCAATCTACCCGTGTGAAACGAGGAGGGGACCTACGCCAGGCGACAGGCGTCGGCCTCCCAGCGGTAGCCGACGCCGTAGACGGCGCGGATAAAGGACTGCTCGGCGTCCAGCGACTCCAGCTTACGCCGCAGGTTTTTGATATGGCTGTCGATCGTTCTGTCGGTCACCACCCGATAGTCATCATACAGATGATTGAGCAGCTGCTCGCGGGAGAAAACCTTGCCCGGCTCCTGCGACAGGGTTTTCAGCAGACGAAACTCGGCAGGAGTCAGATCCAGCAGCTTATCGCGCCATGAGGCCTGAAAACGGCCCTCATCGACAATCAGCGGGCTTTCCGCATCCAGCGCCAGCAGATCCCGGCGCGGCCGGCAGCGGCGGAGGATCGTTTTCACCCTGGCGACGACTTCGCGCGGGCTGTAGGGTTTGCAGATATAATCGTCGGCGCCGATCTCCAGCCCAAGCAGGCGATCGATTTCCTCAATTTTCGCCGTCACCATCACCACCGGAACGTCGGAAAAGCGACGGATCTCCCGACACAGCGTCAGGCCATCGGTTCCCGGCAGCATCAGATCTAACAAGATCAAATGCGGCGGGGTCTGGCGAACGTAAGGCAGGACCTTGTCGCCGTGATTAATCAGCGTTGGCGCATAACCTGCTGCGAACAGATAGTCGAGCAGCAACTGACCCAGTTTGGGTTCATCTTCCACGACAAGAATGCGTGGGGTATTTTCATCAACAGGTAATTCACTCATACGTCTCTCGGTGTATCACGTTCCAGAGGTAACTCTACTTTAATGCTAACCCCGCCAAAAGGCGAATGGTCGGCCCGTAAGGTGCCGCCGTGGGCAGCCACGATGTTGACACAAATAGCCAGCCCCAGTCCGGAGCCGCCGCTGGCGCGGTTGCGCGAACCTTCGGCACGATAAAAGCGCTCGCACAGCCGTTCCAGCTGTTGATCGCTGACGCCCGGACCGCTGTCGGCAAAATCAAGGATGATGCGACGGCCTGTCTGGCTGGCGCTGATCAGCAGACGTCCGCCGCTATCGGTATAGCGGAGGCTGTTTTCCAGCAGGTTATTAAAAAGCTGCATCAGGCGATCGCCGTCGCCAAATACCGTCGCGTTTTCCGGAAGCGAAACGGCGATGGTCAGCCCCCGGCTGGCAAAGCGTTCACGGAAAGCGCCCGCCGCGACTTCCAGCAGCGTAATGATATCCACGGAGGTTTTTTGATAGGCCAATGCGCCTTCGTCGGACATCGATAGCTGGTGTAGATCGTCGACCAGTTTGGTCAGGGTGGCGACCTCCGCCTGGAGCGAGGTCACGGAATCCGGGGTGAATTTGCGTACGCCGTCCTGAATCGCTTCCAGTTCGCCGCGCAGCACCGCCAGCGGGGTCCGCAGCTCATGAGAAATATCCGCCATCAGGTCGCGACGCATTTGCTGGTTGCGTTCCAGGGTGCTGGCGAGCTGGTTAAAATCCTGCGCCAGGCGGCCGAGTTCATCGCTGCTACTGACCGCCACGCGGGTGGTGAAATCTCCCGCCGCCAGGCGGTGGGTCCCTTCGACCAGACGTTTGACCGGTGCCAGCAGGCCGCGCGCCAGCGGGAAGGTTGCCAGCGCAGCAAGGATCGTCGACAGAGCAACAATCAGCCAGCTGGTGCGCTTTTGCTGACGGTCAAAGTTAATATCGGTATTGCGCGTCAGACGCTCGACCGGTGACGCGATAACCGCGCCCACCGACACGCCGTTAACCACAATGTTGCGACGGCTGCCGTCTTCAGGCACCCGCTCGCGCGGGCCAACCAGCACTCGTCCTTTCTGATCGACAACCCAGAAAAGCGTGCGCCAGCCGTGCGGGGGCATATCCGGGCCGGGGCCGCGTGGACCGTCCGGCGGAGGACCATCCGGCGGAGGACCATCGGTGTCAGGGGGGCCGATGTCCAGGCGGCCGTCAGGCGTGCCGCCGGCGTTTGTTTTGCGCCCGCCGGGGAAGCGATCGTCGTTATCGCGATCGAACGACTTTAACAGCTGGAAAATAAACCGATCGTTATTGCGCAGAAATTTCCAGTTGCCGTGCAGGGCATACTGCTCGCTCAGCGCATCGCCCAGCATCGTCAGCCGCTGTTCATTTCCGCGCTTGATATAATCGATAAATCCGCGTTCAAAACTGATGCGCACCGCCCAGTGCATGCTGATCAGCAGCACGATGCAGGTGGCCAAAATCGCCAGGAACAGCTTGCCGGTAATACCGGGACGCCATAGCTTCACGGCTCACTCCTTTTATGTCGGGCGATAGCGGTATTGCTTGCAGTATCATCCGGAACGCGGGAAAAAAGGCATGCCGGCAGCGCGATAATCACCGCCATGCTCAGATAGGTATAGAGAAAGACCTGATGGGTGGTGGCGGCATCGGCGCTGATATGCTGTTGACCAAACAGGCCGAGCAGCATCCCGGCGAGGGTCACGCCAATACTCATCGACAGCTGCATGACCATCGACAGCATGCTGTTGCCGCTGCTGGCGAGATCATCCGGCAAATCTTTCAGCGTCAGGGTGTTCATCGATGAAAAGCGGCTGGAGTTGATCATCCCCTGCACAAACAGCACCACCGGCAGCAGCCAGTACCAACCGGCCAGGGCGACGGCCATAAACAGCAGGCTAACCAGCGCGAGACCCACGGTCGCCACCATTAAGACGCGGCGGTAGCCAAAGCGGTTCACTACCTGCACCACGATACGTTTCATGCCCATGCTGCCAAGCACCATCGGAATCATCATCATCCCGGCGTGAAACGGCGTAAAGCCAAGGCCAATTTGCAGGAATACCGGCGTCATAAAGGGCAACATACCGCTGCCGATGCGCCCGGCAAAGCTGCCGCTGAGCCCGAGGGAGAAGGTGCGGTTGCGAAACAGGTTCAGGCTGAACAGGGCGTTGTCGTTGCCCCGGGCGTACCATAAATAGAGCACAATCGAGGCTACGCCAATGACCACCAGCGCGCTCAGCAGCAGCGGGGATATCCCCAGCCCTTTTTTACCGTCGAGCGCGAGGGTTAAGGTCGCCATCCCCAGCGCCAGCAGGATAAAGCCAAACATATCGAAGCGCCGGGTCTGCAGCGTGTAGTTCGGCATCAGCCACAAGGTGGCGATGGCGCCGATAATGCCCACCGGAATATTGATTAAGAAAATCCAGTGCCAGGAGGCGTATTCCACCAGCAGGCCGCCGAGGGCCGGGCCAAGCAGCGGGCCGACCTGGCCGGGGAGCGTAACAAAGGTCATGGCCGCCATATACTGGGCGCGCGGAACGATTTTCATCACCGTCAGGCGACCGACGGGTACCATCATGGCGCCGCCGACGCCCTGCAGTACGCGGGCCAGCACCAGCTGATCGAGGGTTGCGGCCTGGGCACAAAATAGCGACCCGAGCGTAAACAGAATGATGGCGCTAAAGAAGATATTGCGTACCCCCACCCGGTCCGCCAGCCAGCCGCTGGCCGGCAGCATAATCGCCACCGTCAGGACGTAGGAGACGATAACCATATGCATGTGCAGGGGGCTCTCCCCAAGGCTTTTAGCCATCGAGGGGAGGGCGGTATTCACGATGGTGGTGTCCAGCGACTGCATAAAGAAGCCGAAAGCCACTATCCATAATTGCCAGCGGACGCTGGAGGGCAGTTCTGTCATGTTATTCGCTTACCGGTTGGCTGAGTTTTCGCGAAAAACGCAACCGCAGACGGTCAAAGAACAGATAGACCACCGGCGTAGTGTAGAGGGTCAACAGCTGACTCATCACCAGCCCACCGACGATGGTGATCCCCAGCGGCTGACGCAGTTCCGAGCCGTCGCCGCCCGAGAGCACCAGCGGCAGGGCGCCAAACAGCGCCGCTAAGGTGGTCATCATAATCGGGCGGAAACGCAGCAGGCAGGCCTGGAAGATTGCCTCTTCCGGCGGCAGATTGCCGTTGCGCTGCGCCTCGAGGGCAAAGTCGACCATCATGATGGCGTTTTTCTTCACTATCCCAATTAATAGCATGATGCCGATCAGCGCAATCAGGCTAAACGGAGCGCCAAAGAGCTCCAGCGCCAGCAGCGCGCCTACCCCCGCCGAGGGGAGGGTGGAGAGAATCGTTAACGGATGCACATAGCTTTCGTAGAGGATCCCCAGCACGATATAGACCGTCGCAATGGCGGCCAGAATCAAAATAACCTGCGAGTTCATGGTCTGCTGGAAGACCTGCGCGGTGCCGGCATAGGAGCCCCGGACGCTGGAAGGCACTCCAAGCTGAGTCATCGCGCGGTTGATGGCATCGCTGGCTTCCGACAGCGATTTACCGGTCGGCAGGTTAAAGGAGATCGTCGACGCTGCCGACAATCCCTGGTGGTTGACCGACAGCGGCGCGTTAGCCGGCTGCCAGCGGGCGAAATAGGCGAGGGGGATCGGCTTACCTTCGCTGTTGATCACAAACATCTTATCCAGCGCGCTGACGTCCTGGGTATAAACCGGATCGACCTCCATCACCACTTTATACTGGTTCAGCGGCTGGTAAATCGTCGAGATCTGCCGCTGGCCGAAGGCGTTATTCAGCAGATTGTTGGCATCCTGAACGCTGATCCCAAGGCGCGACATGGTATCGCGATCGTAGATGAGGTCCATTTCGGCACCGTTATCCTGCTGGTCAGAGTTGACGTCCGCCAGTTCCGGCAGCGCGGCCAGCGCTTTACGAATCTTCGGTTCCCATTCGCGCAGCGCCGAAAGATCGTCTGACAGCAGGGTGTACTGATAGCTGGCGTTGGCCTGACGGCCGCCGACGCGAATATCCTGCACCGCCATTAAGAACAGGTTGGCGCCCGGTTCTTTCGCCAGTTTTTTACGCAGCCGGTCGATAATCTGCTGCGCCGTTTCATGTCGCTGGTCGCGAGGTTTAAGGGTGATAAACATCATCCCGCTGTTCACCCGTGAGCCGCCGGTAAAGCCGGTCACGTTATCCACCGCCGGATCTTCGCGGATGATCTGCATAAAGTCCTGCAGTTTGCCGCGCATCGCCTGGAAAGAGATACTCTGATCGGCCTGAATGCCGCCCATCAGCACGCCGGTATCCTGCTCCGGGAAGAAGGTTTTTGGAATAGAGATATAGAGCCAGACGCTGAGCGCCATGGTCCCCAACAGCACCAGACCGGTCATGCGGCTGTGTCTGAGGACCCATTTCAGCGATTTACCGTAGCCGCCCTGCACGGCGACCAGCAGGCGGCCGAAACCGCGGTTACGCGTGGGTTGAGAAGGTTTACCGCTCTTCAGCAGCCAGCCGCACATCATCGGCGTCAGGGTAAGGGAGACCGCCAGCGAGATGCCGATCGCCACCGATAAGGTGACGGCGAATTCGCGTAGCAGCCGCCCCGGCAGGCCGCCCATCAGCAGCAGCGGTAAAAAGACCGCCACCAGCGAGAGACTCATCGACAGCACGGTGAAGCCGACTTCACGGCTCCCCTGCAGCGCCGCCTGCAGCGGTTTCATCCCGGCCTCAAGATGGCGGGAGATATTTTCCAGCACCACGATAGCATCGTCGACGACGAAGCCGGTGGCGATGGTCAGGGCCATCAGCGACAGGTTGTTGAGGCTAAAGTCGCAAAGGTACATGGCCGCAAAGGTACCAATCAGCGAGACCGGCACCGCCACCGCCGGGATCAGCGTGGCTCTGCCGGAGCGCAGAAACAGGAACACCACGAGGATCACCAGCGCCACCGAGATCACCAGCGTCTGCTCGACTTCCTCCAGCGAGGCGCGGATGGTCGGCGAGCGGTCCTGGGCGATTTGCAGGTCGATAGCCGCCGGAATGGTTTTTTGCAGATCCGGCAGGCGGGCGCGAATGCTGTCGACCGTCTGGATGATATTGGCTTCCGGCAGCTTGCGGATCATCAGCAAAATTGCCGGCTTCGCGTTGGTCATCCCGGCGTTACGCACATCCTGCACCGAATCGCTGATCTGCGCGACGTCGCCAAGACGCACCGCCGCGCCGTTGTTGTAGTGTACGATCAGCGGCTGGTATTCCGCGGCGGTTTTGAGCTCATCGTTCGTTTGTACCTGCCAGCGCGAGCTGTGATCTTCCAGCGCCCCCTGCGGTCTACGGACGTTGGCGTTATCGATAGCGGTGCGCACGGCGTCCAGCGACACGCCCTGGTTAAACAGCGCCTGCGGGTTGAGGTCGACGCGCACCGCGGGCAGCGAGCTGCCGCCCACGTCGACGTCGCCAACGCCGTCAATCTGGGCGATGGTTTGCGCCAGTTGAGTCGAGGCAAAATCGTACAGCTCGCCCTGGGAGTAGGTATCCGAGGTGAGCGTGAGGATCATAATCGGCGCATCGGATGGGTTGGCCTTGCGATAGGTCGGGCGGCTTGGCATGCCGCTCGGCAGCAGGCTTTGCGCGGCGTTGATCGCCGCCTGCACATCGCGGGCGGCGCCGTTAATATCGCGGTCGAAATTGAACTCCATAATAATGCGCGTGCTGCCCAGCGAACTGGTGGAGGTCATTTCCGACACGCCGGCGATCCGGCCGAGCGAGCGTTCAAGCGGCGTGGCCACCGACGAGGCCATGGTTTCCGGCGACGCGCCGGGCAGCGAGGCGCTGATCATGATCACCGGGAAATCCACCTGCGGCAGCGGGGCGACCGGCAGCAGACGGAAACCGAGTACCCCGCACAGGGTGATGGCGAGCGAAATCAGAATCGTCGCCACCGGGCGGTAAATGAAGAGGGCGAAAAACTTCATTTACGCCTCCTCCTCATGCCGTGGGAAGCGGCTCTTGATATACAGCGACAGGCGGTCGAAGAGCAGATAGATAACCGGGGTGGTGAACAGCGTCAGCACCTGGCTTAACATCAGACCGCCCACCATACCGATACCCAGAGGACGCCGTAGCTCGGCGCCGACGCCGGTGCTCAGCATCAGCGGCAGCGCGCCGAGCAGAGCGGCAAGCGTGGTCATCAGAATCGGGCGAAAACGCAGCAGGCAGGCCTGATAAATCGCCTCACGTGGCGGCATGCCCTGTTCGCGTTCGGCGGCCAGCGCAAAGTCGATCATCATGATGGCGTTCTTCTTGACGATACCAATCAGCAGGATAATCCCGATAATGGCGATAACGTCCAGCTCGCTGCCTGCCAGCCACAGCGCCAGCAGCGCGCCGACGCCGGCGGTCGGTAAGGTCGACAGAATGGTTATCGGGTGGATAAAGCTTTCATACAGCACGCCGAGCACGATATACATCGCCACGACCGCCGCCACCACCAGCCAGACGGTGTTGCCGAGCGCCGACTGGAAGGCGAGGGTGCTGCCCTGGAACTGGGTGCGGATATCGGTCGGCAAATCCAGCGCCTGTTCGGCGGCGAGGATGGCGTCGACCGCATCGCCCAGCGAGTAGTTATCCGGGACGTTGAACGAAATGGTGGTCACCGGGAACTGATCGAGATGGTTAATCGACAGCGGCGCGAAGCGCTGCTCGACGCTGGCGATGGACTTCAGCGGCACGATGCCGCCCCCGCTGCTGGTCAGGCGAATATTGTCCAGCGCCGCCAGCCCCGGCGTCTCCCGGGTGTCATGCTCCAGCACCACGCGATACTGGTTGGCCTGAGTGTAGATGGTCGAGATCAGCCGCTGGCCGAAGGCGTTATACAGCGCATTATCGACATCGGCCATGCTGATGCCGAGACGGCTGGCGCTGTCGCGATCGACTTTGATATAGGCGGCGAGGCCCTTATCCTGCCAGTCGCTGCTGACGTCGGAGAGCTGCGGAAGCGCCTGGAGACGCGTCAGCAGCTGCGGCACCCAGTTACTGAGGGCATCCAGCGAGTTCGCCTGCAAGGTGAACTGATACTGGGTCCGGCTGACGGTGGTATCGATAGTCAGATCCTGCGTCGGCTGTAGGTAGAGCTCGACGCCGGGGATCCCGTCCACCGATTTTTGCAGGCGGCTAATCACGGCCTGCACACGGTCGTCGCGTTCATCCAGCGGTTTGAGGTTAATCTGCAGGCGGGCGCTATTCAGCGCCGGGTTGGTGCCGTCCACCCCGACGTAGGAGGTCAGGCTCTCGACGGCCGGGTCTTTGAGGATCGCCGCGGAAACCTGCTCCTGGCGCTGCGCCATATTCGCAAACGAAGCGGACTGCGGAGCCTGTAACGTCCCCTGAATAATGCCGTTGTCCTGAATCGGGAAGAAGCCTTTCGGAATGAAGACCCACAGCATGATTGACAGCACCAGCGTGCCTAAGGCCACGCTCAGGGTCAGCCACGGGTGATTCAGCACCCGGCTAAGCATCCGACCATACGCGGCAATGACCCGCTCGAAGAAGCGCTCGCTGGCCCGCGAGAAGCGGTTTTGCTTACGCAGCGACTCGTGACTGAGCATGCGCGCGCACATCATTGGCGTCAGCGTCAGCGAGACGACGGCGGAAATTAATATTGCCACCGCGAGGGTAATAGCAAACTCGCGGAACAGCCGGCCGACGATATCGCCCATAAACAGCAGCGGGATCAGCACCGCAATCAGCGAGAAGGTCAACGAGATGATGGTAAAGCCGATCTCTCCGGCACCTTTCAGCGCGGCGGCGAGCGGTTTTTCGCCCTTTTCGATATAGCGCGAGATGTTTTCGATCACCACGATGGCGTCATCGACAACGAAGCCGGTGGCGATAGTGAGCGCCATCAGCGTCAGGTTGTTGATCGAGAAGTCGAGGAACACCATCACCGCGAAGGTGCCCACCAGCGACAGCGGCACGGCGACGCCGGGGATAATGGTCGCCGGTACGTTGCGCAGGAACAGGTAGATGATCATCACCACCAGCGCAATCGCCAGCATCAGCTCAAACTGGGTATCGCTCACCGACGCGCGAATGTTGGTGGTGCGGTCGGAAAGGACCTGCACCTTGACCGACTTCGGCAGGCTCTCGGTCAGCTGCGGCAGCATCTGACGCACGCTATCGGCGGTGGCGATGATGTTCGCTCCCGGCTGGCGTTGAACGTTCATGACGATCGCCTGCTGGTTGTTCGCCCATGCGCCGAGCCAGCTGTTTTCCGCCCCTTGCTCAATGGTAGCGACATCGCCGAGACGAATCGGCGCGCCGTTCTGCCAGGCGACGATCAGGCGGCGATAATCTTCCGCCGACTGCATCTGATCGTTAGCGGAGAGGGTCACGGCGCGGGAAGGGCCGTCAAGGCTGCCTTTGGCCGAGTTGACGTTGGCGCTGGTGATAGCGGTGCGGATGGTTTCGCTGGTCAGCCCCAGCGCGGCAATCGCCTGCGCATTGAGCTTCACGCGGACCGCCGGGCGTTGACCGCCCGCGAGGGTCACCAGCCCGACGCCGGAGACCTGGGAAATTTTCTGCGCCACGCGGGTCTCCACCATATCTTCCACCTGGGTCATCGGAATGGCGGAAGAGGTGACCGCGAGGGTCATGATTGGCGGATCGGCCGGGTTGACTTTACTGTACACCGGCGGGTTCGGCAGGTCGGATGGCAGCAGGTTGGTGGCGGCGTTGATCGCGGCCTGGACCTCCTGTTCGGCCACGTCCAGCGGCAGGGTAAGCTGGAACTGGAGCGTGACCACCGAGGCGCCGCCGGAACTTTGCGACGACATCTGCTTCAGGCCCGACATCTGGCCAAACTGGCGTTCCAGCGGGGCGGTAATCGCCGATGTGACGACGTCCGGACTGGCGCCGGGATAGAGGGTGACTACCTGAATGGTCGGATAATCCACTTCCGGCAAGGCGGAAACCGGCAGGAATCGATAGCCGATGATCCCCGCCAGCATAATCGCCACCATCAGCAGCGTGGTGGCGACCGGGCGCAGAATAAACAGTCGGGAAGGGCCGCCCGTACTGCTCGGGGGTAATACCTGCATCAGGAGCGCGCTCCTTTATGGCCATACTCACGGCTGGTGGCTTTCTCCGCCGCGGCCGCCGGCGCGCTGTGCGGGTCCACCACTTCCACTTTTGCCCCTTCGGTCAGACGATCGATACCGTCAGTAACCACCCGGTCACCCGCCGACAGCCCGGCGGTAATCACCACCTTCAGACTGTCCTGAATACCCGGCGTGACGGTGTGCTTGCTGACTTTATTCTCATCGTTCAATACCCAGACGAAATGGCCTTCATTGCCCATCTGCAGTGCGGCAGTCGGGATGACGATGGCGTTCTGTTCCGTGTCTACCAGCATACGGGCGTTCACGAACTGGTTCGGGAACAGGGTGTCGTCCTGGTTGTTAAAGCGCGCTTTCAGTTTGATGGTCCCGGTGGTGGCGTCAATCTGGTTATCCAGACTCAGCAGCGACCCTTCGCTGATTTTTTGTTTGTTGGTCCGGTCCCAGGCCTCAACCTGCAGCGTTTTCCCGGCTTTCTGCGCCTGGACAACGGTCGCGATATCATTTTCCGGCAGCGTGAAGACCAAATCGATTGGGTGGGTTTGGGTTAACACCACGATGCCGGTGGTATCGCTGCTTGAAATCTGATTGCCGATATCCACCTGTTTTAAGCCAACGCGGCCGTCAATCGGCGCGGTGATGCGGCTCCAGTTCAGCTGCAGCTGGGCGCTGGCCACGGCGGCTTCGTCGGCTTTGATGGTGCCTTCCGTTTCGCTGACCAGCGACTGCTGGGTATCCAGCTCCTGGCGGGAAACAAGATTGCTCTTCACCAGCTGTTGATAGCGGGCGAGATCGCGTCGGGCGTTAGCGAGCGTGGCTTTATCTTTCGCCAACTGGCCCTGGGCCTGCGCCAGCGCGACTTTAAACTGACTGGGGTCGATTTCGGCGAGCAGATCGCCCGCTTTGACCTGCTGGCCTTCCTGGAAGTGGATAGCTAACAGCTGGCCATCCACCCGGCTGCGTACGGTCACCGTGTTGGCTGCCGTCACCGTACCGAGGCCGCTGAGATAGCGAGGCACCGATTCGCTGGTGGCTGTTGCCGCCTGAACCGGTGCCAGGGCCGCGCCGAAGCGGCCATGGCGACCGCCGCCTGGCGCCTGCGGCTGTGAGCCATTTGCCGCCGCAGGCGTAGCGTTTGTCGCTTCACGACTCTGCCAGAACCAGTACCCGGCACCGGCAATGACGATGACCGCCAGCGCGATGCCCCAACGGAGTGTATGACTGCCTTTCATTAATTTGCTATCTCATCCTGAAACGTTTCGCGAAATGATACTAGTTTAGTGACCAAACGCCCCGCAAAAATGGAGGAATTATGAAAAGACTGTTGAGATATGTCTGGATAAAACGCTTTTCGATGAGCTGGTTAGGCTAAAAAAGAGGGCAAAACTGACCCGTCATTCGCCGTAGCCTGCGCGTTTGCTCCAGGTTCTGGCTGGACGAGGCGATTTTTCATGTCTGGTATAACCGCCCTGACGCCATTATTATCAAGATTATAGATTTGTACTGCAGGGACGGGTACGTCGGGTGTCCGGATTTGTCACGCGAATACCGGCATCCACCAGGAGTTGTGCAGAGACGATGAAATTTATCCATAAGACGAAATGGCTGTTGACGGGCGGCGGCATCGCCGTGCTCCTTTCCGTTTTGCTGACCAACGCTGTGATGTTAAATAACCAGCGCGCTCAGCTTGATACGTTGAGCCATGAGCTTCTCGCCCACGCCGAAGATGTGACCACGCAAATCATCTCTTCTATTGATCACGCGCAGAAGCGACATCTTGATGGCTGTAACAAACAGGCGATCGCGGCCTTGCGAGAGGTTATCTGGAAGTATGCCAGCGTGGAAGACATTGGCATCGTGGAGAACGGTAAGCTGGCCTGCACCGCCAACTGGGGCAGGCTGGATAAACCGCTGCCGCTCCCCGCCGAAAAATATGTCGTACCGAATGGATACCGTATTTACCCGGGCGTAAAAAACTATCTCCCGTACGGGGTGGTTCTCGATATGACCCAACAAGGCAATATTATTTCCTTTACCTCATCATTTGCCTTTAGCACATTTTCCCGCCAGCACCACGGTTTTAATTTTTCTTTAACCAGCCTGAACGGTGAACATGTTTTTCTTAATAATATGAAATTCGCGATCGGGGCAAGGTCGTCGATAAGCGTTAGCTTATGCAGCAGTAAATTCGATATTTGCACTCATCTGACGGAGCGAAAACAGGGATTTTTGTCCCTCTCTCCGCTCCTTATCGTCCTCATGGTGGGCGCGGCTTTTATTCTCGGCGCCGCGATTGTCTATTCCATTCTGAGCTATCTCAGCGAACGGCGATCGCTGGAGTTTCGCTTAAAAAAAGCGATTATTAATCAGCGCATTTACATGGAATATCAGCCGTTGGTGTGCGCTAAAAATGAACGCATAGTCGGCGTCGAGGCGCTGGTTCGCTGGCATGATCCGCGCTATGGTCACATCTCTCCGGAGCTGTTTATTTCAATGGCCGAACAGCTGAATGTTTACCACGATCTTTCGCAGCTGGTGATGGAGAAGGCCACCAGCGAGTTGAAAACCATTCTGCTCGCCGACGCCCGCTTTACCCTCGCGATTAATATCGGCAAATATGAAATTAATGACCCGCTTTATTTAGATAATCTCCTGCGGGTTTTGCAACATAAAGGTATTCGCCCTCAGCAGATTAAAATTGAGATTACCGAAAGAAGCGGCGAATACTATAAAAAAATCGCCGCCTTTTCTTTACAGGCGATGAACCGCGGATTGCGCATCGCCCTCGATGATTTCGGCACCGGCTCTTCAAACCTGCAGTGGTTAACCGAAGTGTTTTATGATGAGATAAAACTGGATAAATTTTTCGTCAACGGACTTAAGAATGAGTATAAACGAGCTATTCTGACCTCGCTTCTTGATGTCGTTTGCAGGCTGAATAAGCAAATCGTTTTTGAAGGCGTGGAGAGTAAAGCGGATTTTGAGTTCGTCAAATCCTTCGATGAAAATGCGTTAATTCAGGGATGGTATTTTTACCGGTCGATGCCGATCGAAAAACTCACCGCGCTGCTCCTTCCCGTCTCTCCCTCTCATCCGGCGGCAAACGCGCCGCGCTAGCCTTCGGCAAGAGCCCGTCATCCGACAGCGGAATGCGTCGTTTCCCCGGCAATATACAGCGTAAATTGACCTTTGTGGCCGGCTATTCAGCCGGACTGGTGACAACATCTGTTTGATAATCAAGAAAACCCGTTGCTTTACCGGCATGTCGGGAACAACAACGATCACTAGTCACCTGAGGGTTCTCTATGCATTTTAACCAGGCTATCGCCCGCCTGCCGGCCGCAACCTGTGCCGCCGGTCAAACCACCGCCCGGCTCGGCGCGCCGGATATTGCCGGCACCACGCGTCAGTTCCTCGCCTATGTCGAAACCTTGCTGCAGCTCGGCCTGAAAGTGACCGTATTGCCTGCGGCTGCGGATTATCCGGATGCCCACTTTGTTGAAGATACCGCGGTCGTCATGCCGGAACTGGCGGTCATCACTCATCCCGGCGCGCCGAGTCGCCAGGGGGAAGTGGCATCGATAGCGCCGGTGCTTGCCGGTTTTCGTCCACTGGTGCACATGAGCGAGCGGGGTCATATGGATGGCGGCGACGTGCTGCTGGTCGGTAAACAGTTCTTTGTTGGCCAGACGGCGCGTACCGATGAGCAGGGGATCCGCGAGTTTGCCGCTGCCGTTGAGCCGCATGGCTATCAGGTGACGTCCATTGACGTGAGCGCCGGGCTGCACCTGAAGTCCATCGTCAACTATGTCGGACGCAATACGTTGCTGCTGACGGAAGGGTACGTCAATCACCCGGCGTTTAGCGGGTTCAATACCATTGTGATCCCGGAAGAGGAGTCGTACGCCGGGAATACGCTCTGGATCAACGACACATTAATTACGCCTCAGGGGTACCCCTATACCCTGGGCGAGATCAGCAAGCTGGGGATGCCGGTTGTGCAACTCGATACCAGCGAATTTAAGAAAATGGATGGCGGCCTGACCTGCCTTTCACTGCGTTTTTAGCCACGTCGTTGACATCAGGGGTAACAGAATATGAAAACACGCATTACCGCTTTACTGGCCTGTATGGCGCTCAGCGCGCCGCTCGCCGCCCAGCAGTTTGACACCATCAGCTTCGGCGTTGACGGTGGCTATCCGCCCTTTGACGTGCTGGCGCCCAGCGGCGAGATCACCGGCTTTGATATCGACATTGCCAATGCGCTCTGTACGCAGCTAAAAGCGAAGTGCGTCTTCGTCAAGCAGCCGTTTGAGAGCATGATCGCCGCGCTGAATGCGCATAAATTTGATGCAATTATTGCTTCGCTGAATATTACCGACGAACGTAAGAAGGAAGTGGATTTCACCGATCGCTACTATCGCAGCGCGGCGCAGCTGGTGGCGCGCAAGGGGAGTCCGCTGCTGCCGGAGGCCGCCAGTCTTAAGGGCAAGACCGTCGGCGTACAAACCGGCTCAACCCATGAAGCCTACGCCAGAACCCACTGGGCCGGTCAGGGCGTGAAGATCGTCGGTTACGCCAATCAGGACAACGTCTATCTGGATCTGCTCTCCGGGCGTATCGATGCCTCCTTACAGGATAATATCCAGGCGGCGACCAGCTTTGTTGACACGCCGCGCGGGCAAAAATTCGCCTTCGCTGGCCCGGTTATCAGCGACGGCAGCATCTCGTCTGATGTCGGCATTGCGGTCAATAAAGACAATCCGGCATTGCGCGACGCCCTCAACGAGGCCATCAAGCAGATCCGCGCCGACGGCACCTACGCCGCGATTGAGAAAAAGTACTTTAGCTTCGATATCTACGGCAATTAAGCCGTAAAGGGGAGGGCGCGGTCGGCGAGCGGCGCCCCTTTACGCAACGGGTGGAAGACAGAATATGGTTGCAGATTATTTACCGCTACTGTTACGCGGCGCGGGGGTATCGTTGTGCGTGATGCTGGTCTCACTGCTGGTGGCGCTGCTGCTGGGGCTGGTGAATGCGCTGATTAAGCTGTTCGGACCGCGTTGGCTGCGCTGGTTTTCCACCGGCTATACCACGCTGGTGCGCGGCATTCCGGAGCTGGTGATTATGCTGCTGCTGTTTTTTGGCGGCGAGATGCTGGTCAACGCGCTGCTGTCGCTGGCAGGACTTGGGCCGGTGCGTTTTAATACCTTTATTTCCGGCGTGCTGGCGATTGGCTTCGTGTTTGGCGCCTATTACACCGAGACGTTTCGCGGCGCGTTTCTCACCGTCGATCGGGGACAAACCGAAGCGGCTGAAGCCTACGGCATGCGGCCGTGGCTGGTCTTCCGGCGGATTATGCTGCCGCAGATGCTGAGCTTTGCCATTCCAGGCATCAATAATAACTGGTTGGGTTTGATGAAGGCGTCGGCGCTGGTCTCCATTCTCGGTTTAGAAGATATGGTGTGGCTGGCGGAACAGGCCGGGCGCGCCACGCAGAAACCCTTTTTGTTCTACTTCCTGGTCTCGCTGATTTATATGGTCATCACCGCCTTGTCCAGCTGGCTGTTTAGCCTTCTGGCGAAGCGCTACGCCCTGCGTTCGTCAACGGCGGGGGCGACGCAATGAATCTGCAGACCTTTATCGAGGCGGTACCGGGCTATCTGTGGAGTGACGGCAACGGTTCCACGAGCGGGCTGGCGATGACGGCGGAGCTGTTTTTGCTCGCCCTGGCGCCCGGCATGGTGCTGGCGGTGCTGCTGGCGATTGGCCAGGCCTACGGTCCGCGCCTGCTGGCCTGGCCCGTGCGCGGCTTCACCTGGTTTTTCCGCAGCACGCCGCTTTATCTGCAGCTGATGCTGATCTATTACGGGCTGTCTCAGTTCGACATCGTCCAGCTGGGCTGGCAAAACGATCGGCCGTTCTGGCTGCTGTTCCGCGACGCAACCTTCTGCGCCACCCTGGCGCTGGTGCTGAACACCGCGGCGTATGTCGCGGAATTGCTGGCGGGGATGATGGCGACGTTTCCGCGTCAGGAGTGGGTGGCCGGGGAAGCCTATGGCATGACTAAGTGGCAGATTATTCGCCGGCTGGTCCTGCCCGCTACGCTGCGGCGCGGGATCCCGGCGCTGAACAATGAGATGGTGTTTTTACTGCACGCCACTTCGCTCGCCAGTACCGTGACATTGCTGGATATCACCGGCGTGGCGCGCGCCTTTTATGCCATTACCTACTCGCCGTTTATCCCGTTCCTGATGGCCGCGGCGCTCTATTTAGTGTGCACTTTTTTGCTGATTTACCTCTTTTCGCGGGCGGAACGACGCTGGCTGGCGTTTATCAAGCGCCCCTGATCAGGAGCGTTTGATGGACTGCAGTTCCGTCAGGGTGACGATTTTATCGACGCGAAATTTTTTGCTGGTCAGCCAGCTGTCGGCCAGCTGGCAGTAGTGCGCCATGCTGCGACAGCCGATACGCACCAGAAAGTCAAAGCTGCCGCTGACCAGCCAGCAGTCGAGCACCTCCGGCGTCTGGCGCATCTCTTGTTCAAATACCGGCTGTGAGCGGCCGTGGTCGGCCAGCGCAATTTGCGCCTGCACCACGAAGGCATGCTCCGGTTCGGGGAGTTCAATCACCGCGCTGTAGCCACGGATAATGCCGTCACGCTCAAGGCCACGTACGCGTTCCAGGCAGGGACGGGCGGTGAGGTTTACCTGCTCCGAGAGCTTTTGATAAGAAATGCGGCCATCCCGGCGCAGGATTTCAAGGATCTTGTGATCGATACGGTCAAGCCGGGCTTTCTTTTCCACAGATAGGATGTCCAATGAAAATTAAACACTATACCTTACCCGAACATGCGTTGAGTGGGCAGCGGCAATTAACCCATTTTCACTTTGGCGAACCCGGCCGTGGAGAAAAAATCTATCTCCAGGCGGGACTGCACGCCGATGAAATCCCGGGCATGCTGGTTCTGCATTATCTTAAAAGATTACTCAACCAGGCGGAACGGCGCGCCGAGCTGCGCGGTGAAATTATCCTCGTCCCGGTCGCTAACCCGCCGGGCCTGGCTCAGGTGGTGCTCAACGGCGGTATCGGGCGATTTGACCTGGCGAGCGGTCGCAACTTTAACCGCGATTTTCCCGATCTGGCCCCCCTTGCGCAGCGGTATCTCTGCGCCGATGAACCGCTGACCCGTGAAGCATACCTGCAGCAGGTGCGCGAGGCGATGCGTGAGGCGCTGGCCGCCGAACCGCTGCGCAGCGAAGTTCAGGCGCTACGCCACCATCTGCTGAGTCTGGCCTGTGATGCCGACGTGGTGCTGGATCTGCACTGCGACGATCGGGCCATTTTGCACCTGTATGCCGATCCGGCCTGGCAGGCGGAGGCCGGCGTGGTGGCTGCCTTTTTAGGTATTGAAACGGTACTGCTGTCGCAAGAGAGCGGCGGTTACTCGTTTGATGAAGCCTGCGGGTTGCCCTGGCATCGCCTGGCCGCCCGCTTTCCGCAATGGCAGCACGGCCAGCCTGGCTGTATGGCGGTGACCGTGGAGCTGCGCGGTCAGCAGGATGTGAATCACGCGCTGGCTCGTGAGGATGCCGAACGTCTGTACCGTTACTTGCAATACCGCGGCGTGCTGGCGGGCGCATGCCCGCCGGTCCCACAGCAGGAGACGCTGATGTTGCCCTTTTCAGGGGGAGAGATTGTCACCGCGCCGGCGAGCGGGATCCTCGTACCGTTGAAACAGCCCGGCGAGTGGGTCAGCGCCGATGAGGTGGTGGCCGAGATTATCGACCCTCTCACCGATATGATTCAATCGGTCCGTCCGCAGGTCGGCGGGTTGATTTACGCCAGCCGGCGGGCGCCATTTGTCACCTTTGGCGCCGAGGTGATGAAAATAGTCGGCAAGCAGCCTTATGCCGGCGGCGGGGGGCTGGCGATGTAAAACGGGCGGCCGGGAGACCTCCGCCATCGGGCGTCAGAATCCGCGGCGGCGGCCGCGGAGTGGATGAGGATTGATATGCATCAACAGTTTTATCAACTGCAGAGATAAATAACTAAAAAAGAGTTGTAACCCTTGCGTCTTTTATTCAATTTATGTGGTGAATGTTTAATGCATACGGATAAAAAAAACATATGTGCATTAAAATCAATACATTAAATAAATCAGGGGTTCATTGTTGTGGCAAGTGCAAACAAACTCACGCTGTTTATCGTTATTTTCATGCTGCTGGGGATCCTCTCCGGCGCGGTGATTCATGCGTATGCCTCTCCGGGCACAATTACCTCATGGGCAGAAAATATTACGCTCTTTACCGACATGTTCTTGCGGCTGATTAAGATGGTCATTGCGCCATTAGTCTTCAGTACGCTGACGGTGGGGATTATGCGTCTGGGAGAAACCGCGACTATCGGGCGAGTGGGCGGTAAGGCGATGGTGTGGTTCATCACCTCGTCGATCCTCTCTATTCTGGTCGGGCTGGTGATTGTGACCATTGAACATCCCGGCGCAGGCTTAAACCTGGCGATTCCTAAAGAGTCGGTGGATACCGGCCTTGCGGTCAGCGGAATGAGCTTAAAAGGGTTCCTGTCTCACACCATCCCGACCAGTATTACCGAGGCAATGGCGAACAACGAAATTCTGCAAATCGTGGTGTTCTCGATGTTCTTCGGCATCGCCGGGGCCTCGCTGGGGGAGAAATTCAACGCGCCGCTGGTCGCCGCGCTCAACGTCGTCTCTCATATCATGCTGAAGGTCACCGGATATGTGATGTACGTGGCTCCGCTGGCTATTTTTGCCGCCATCTCATCGGTTATCGCCTCGCAGGGGATGGGCATTTTGCTTAACTACGCCTCCTTTATCGGCGGCTACTACATCGCGGTGCTGCTGACCAGCGCGGTGCTGCTGGCGGTAGGTTATATGGTGCTGAAAAAAGAGGTCTTCCGCCTGCTCAACATGCTCAAAGATCCGGTGCTGGTGGCGTTCACCACCAGCAGCTCTGAGGCGGCGTATCCGAAGACCCTGGAGCGGCTGGTCAGTTTTGGCTGCTCGCGCAACATCGTCTCCTTCGTGCTGCCCATTGGCTACTCCTTTAACCTGGTGGGGTCGATGGTCTACTGCTCGTTCGCTTCGATGTTTATTGCCCAGGCTTATAACATCCAGCTGAGTTTTAGCGAAATTACCGTCATGATGCTGACCTTGATGCTGGCATCAAAAGGGATTGCCGGGGTCCCGCGTTCTGCGCTGGTGGTACTGGCCGCCACGATTCCGAGCTTCAATATCCCCGTCGCCGGGATTTTGCTGTTGATGGGCATCGACCATTTCCTTGATATGGGCCGTTCGGCGATCAATGTGCTGGGCAACGGAATTGCCACGGCGATGCTGTCGAAAAACGAAGGGCTGTTGCAGGAAGAGGAGCCGGAAGCGCAACCTCAGCAGGTGCAGGCCTGATTGCTCAACGCCCTCTTCGCGGAGGGCGTTCTCTCGTATAGCGCGGGAAAATGTTGCGGAAAAAGAGGCCCCCAACAGGCACGCAAGGGGCAATGTGACGAAACGAATCCACCCCGATTAACCTATTATTTTCATGGTACAAAAATACGCGGCAGTATCTTTATACCCGGGTGGTGAATAATTTTATCGGTTAGCTACGGTGGATGAGAAGTTATTTCCCGCGGGTAAGCTTGTTTTCAGAACGGATAACCTGAGCAACCCGTTGAATTCCTAATTTTCCCTGTTTCAATTGTGCGCGCAGATGCGCTGATTGATTTTATCCGCGTTCTTTTAACACGCTAATGAACTGAAAGAAGTCATAATGATTATTCAGTCCGTATTTTTCCATGATCTGATTTTTATGATAAATCACGGTCTTCGGGCTGAGCTGATGAAGGGCGGAAATTTTACCAATATCAAAGCCATTCATCAGACCATGGGCAACGACGACCTGCGAAGGCGACAGGCTTTTGTGCGGGCAGTTGGCGCATATTGATGTTGAGTCGAGCGCCCGTTTTGACTCCGGCTCTTCACTCCTGGCGAGCGCCCGGCCAATAATCTCACGCAGGCTGTCAATATTGACCGTTCTCACGGGAACGAAGGTGACATCTTTCAGGCAGTTGACGATCCGCGTCTTTTCCGGCAGCTCATCATAGCGGTGCAAAATGATCACTGAACTGTTTTTCTTACGGTTTTTAATGCTGGTATTACAGAGGTGAATCTCACCCGGGAGAATCTCAGCGATGATGATGTCCTGCGCGGACAACTCGCTGGAGTGACCGCTGAACTCAATCGTCAGGGCGTCGCTGGCCCGGGTGAGATCGTGGATAATTGCCATTAGCGACGCCCTGAGGAAGGTGTTGCGGCTGATAATCGCGATATTTATTTTTCTCATGACGTGACTATCCTGCGGCACTGGCATATAGCCATGCTGCGAGCAACCTTTCGGGCGTTTACGGCAATTGCCGTGTCTCAGGAATATCGTATTTATGAACGGAAGAATAACCTTTCATAACCACGACGGCAGTGGCAGGAGGCTGCCACGATTATTTTCTGCGCATTTTTCTGTTCGCGAAAGGAATACGCTCTTTTCTCCTGTCTTTTATATAAGAAATAAGGCTGTAAACGGAGACAGCGAGGAAAAACAGGCATAGCAATAAGGCCAGCCACGTTTGTAAGGCCATAATGAATAATCCTTAACTGAGTTTTATGCTGTGATAAATACGCCTCGGCGTGAATGCGAATATTATTATTCTGTTATTCCGCGTGAAGCTGCTAGCGTCGCGGCGTCTGCCGCAGAGAATATTCGCGTAACGTCGCCGCCTTGAACGAAACCCTGGCAGGGTTAAACCCCGCCTGTCCGCAGGTTGGCTAGTGCGAAAGGGGGCGCGCGTTCCCCTTCCGCAGCATGGCTGATTTCGGTCACGACATTTGCGGCATGAGGTCAATGTAAGAAAATTCTTAATTCACTGTCAGTCTCATTTCTCTCATTTCTCTCAAAAAATAAGAAAAATTAACAACAACAGCAAAATGAATAACTTATGGATAATAAAACTGGCGAAGAGTGCGTCTGCCCGCTGGCACGACGGCGATGAGAAACCTCAGGGAATAAACGCCAGGCCTTTGCCAAAAATGGCCCGGATGGGCAATGTTACCCCGTGCAGTCGCGCTTTGTTGCGCAGTCGGCTGATCACCACGTCAATGCGGTGCAGCTCCGCCTCAATTTCATCGGGGAAAAGAAACGCGTGCAGATCGACCTTGCGACAGACCTCGCCTGGATTGCGCATTAAGCGCGCCATCATCCGATGCTCCTGCTGGGTCAGCGGCAGCGCTATGCCGGACGGCGCCACCAGGTTTTCCGGCTGCAGTACCCAGGATGAAGAGGCTAATTTCTCGGCTACGGGGGCCGCGACCGGGGAGCCGGGGTGTTGCTGCATCAGCCGGGCGCCCAACGCATGGATGGTCTCTGCCAGAACGGAAAAATTCACCGGCTTGATGAGATAGAAATCTGCGCCAAGATTGAACGCCTGCAGTTTATCCTGCTCATGCCCCCTGGCCGTCATCACAATCAGCCCGTACTCGCCAAGCTCATGCAGATAGTCCAGAACGCTGAAGCCATCTTCGCCAGGCAAGCCAATATCAACCAGTACAATATCCACCGGGTCACGATGCAGCTGCCGCCAGAAGGCTTCCGCGCTGTGTACCCCCCATGCGTCGAAGCCGCGAAAGCGCAGGAAGGCCAGCAGTTCATCGAGGAGATCGGCGCTATCTTCAATGATGGCCACGCGTAATGTCATGATTTACCCTTCTGCTGTGGTAGGTCATCCTGGGGCAGCGTGAGCGCAAATTCGCATCCCGTCGGACCGTTATTGGCCAGCCAAAGCTCACCGCCGTGAGCTTGTATGATTTGCCGGGCGACATACAGTCCAAGACCGGTGCCGGCGGGCGTCGCGGTGCGGACTGCGCCGCGCCGGTAACGCTCAAAGATCTGGTCGATATGATCGACGGCAATACCCGGTCCCTGGTCACGGATCGCAATTTCACAGCAGTTCGCGTTTGGGCGAATGGCAATCGCAATCTCGCCGGACGGCGTGTACTTCACCGCATTGTCCAGGAGATTGGCCAGCGCAATGCACAGCAGCGCGCTATCGGCAAAGAGGGGGGGCGAACGGGTCGTCGCGTCGACGGTGCGCCCGGCCAGGGTGATCGTCAGAAAATGGTTTGACGAGAGTTCAACCACTGTTGCCGCCATGCGAATGACCGCTAGCAGATCGGCATTTTGCTTATCGACATGCAGCGCGCTGGATGAGAGCCGGGCATCGGCCAGACAGTTATCGGTTAACTGAACCAGACGCGTGGTGGCGCGCTGCATGCGGTCCAGGCGCGGCCGTTGCGCCGCCTCCGGAGAGCACAGGCGCAGGTTCTCCAGCGCGGCCTGGATAACCGAAAGCGGCGTTCTGAACTCGTGCGCCACCATCCCCATAAACTGACGTTGATGAAAGCTTGCTTCGCGTTCGATCTGCAGTTCGCGCGTCAGCTGTTGTTTTTGCACCAGCCTGCGATTTTCAGCCCGTACTCGCAGGACCGCAATGATAAGGACGGTGACAATATGAACAATCAGCGCGTACTGCCAGGCGGAATAGATGGTGTTATGAAAAGGGATCACCCCGTGTATCGAGAGAAGCACCAGCGCGGCGGAGGCCACGTAGACGGGCGGAAGCAGTCCCAACAGCAGCGTATTCAAATCGATGGCTTTGCGTCGCCAGAGCAGCCATGAGGTGATCAGCAGAATCGGCGCGGCAATAAAGAACATCGCTGCCTCGATCTGCATGGCCAGCCCATAAAAGCCGAGGGGCACGCTGGCGAGAAGCACAATATTGACGCCAATAGCAACGAGCAGCAGCCGGTGCAGGCGCGGCATATTGTTTTTAAGATCAAAAACCTCGCTATGCAACCACAGCGCGGTGGCGTAGCTGAGCAATGACAGGTAGCTGATCATCGCATCCTGCACGGGGAGAACGGCATCGCCAAAAAACCATTCCGGGTAGCCGTGTAGCGCCGCCACCAGCGGATAGTTGAGGGAAAACAGGCATATTCCCCACAGCAGGCGGCGACGTAACACTAAGGCAAGCCACAGGGCAATTCCGCTGGCAATCGCCGCCAGGCCAAAATAGAAGCTCCAGAATGCGGTATCCCGGGTTGCGGTGCTGACAAACTCCTGTGGAGAAGAGAGCGTCGCCAGCAGGATCAGGGTACTGCTGCTGCGCAGGCGAAAAACCATCTCGTATCCCGCGTCGCCAGGGGGCGGCGGTAAGATCAGAACGCTTTCACGATAGTCCAGGTCACTATCGCGGGTCGAGGCGTGGTCGCCAAACTCTTTGTGCGTCCACGGAAGATCGCTGCCGGCAGGACGATAGAAAACGCTGAGATGATCGATAAAGGAGGGGCCGAGCTGCAGCCAGCGAGATTCACCGTCAAAATCGGCCGCCGGCAGGCGGCTCTTAAACCAGTACGTTTTCGATGAGTAGCCAAATGAGGGGATGCGCTGCCCCGAATTGAGCTTACTCTCCGGCAGGGCGAGAAACGCCTCCAGCGTCATCGACCCGTCAATATCGGTCACCCACTGCACGGGAATATCAATGCCAATCTGACGACTTTGCGCCGCGACGGGGGAAGAAAACGACAGGCTGGCCGCAATGCTAAAGCCGACCCAGAAGAGCACTCTGTAGACCCAGGCGAACGACACGGCGAAGCCAGGAACGGCGCGTATACGATTCAAACTCCCCCCTGCGGCATGGATGAATAACGGTGACTGGAATAATCAATCATGTCTGCGACATGCACAGGCGGTCCCCCCGGATGTCGGGAAATAAAAGCGCAGTTTCAGACGGCACAGCATTCTGCAGGGGGCGGGGAGATTGTACCAGCGTTATTTGCAGCAGGCCGCACTGGCCAGACCTGTTCGCTACGCCGCGTCAGACAAGGCATGCGCGGTGAGGGTATCCGGCATGACGAGCCCCAAACGGGGTAACATGATGTCGCTTTGCCTATGCTGCGATATAAAACGCTACTGCCGGGAAAGCAGGGCGATGATAAAACCGCGGGGAGCGCATGTTTGCCTGGCGAGAGCCCATTTCCGGGAAGCTGATTTATGCCATGGCGCGATTTTCGGCGGTGGCGTTCCGGGAGGAGAAGCCACAGAGGAAAACGGGGCAGGGCTGCCCCGTGAACGTTAAGCGAAAACGACCTGCGCCCAGCGGGCCAGACCGGCGGTAACGGAGCCAAAATCATCTCCGCCGGCGATCGGAATACCCGGCAGGTGGGCCGCCAGCGCTTTCTTAATCAGCGGTGAGCGGGCGCTCCCCCCGGTCAGGTAGATCACATCCGGCGTTTCGCGGCTGTTGTCCAGCGCCAGCTGAACCTGCTCCATAATACGCGTCAGCGGCTGATTCAACGCCGCTTCAAGTCCCTGCTGGCTGATAGCCGTGGCCAGTTCGTTGCCGATAAACGGCAGCCCGGCGGTCACCTGCTCCTGCGCGGAGAGGGCGATTTTACTCTCCTCCGCACTGCGCACCAGGCGATAGCTCAGACGCTGGCGCCAGACTTTCAGCAGCAGCGCCACTTTATCGGCATCGCGGGCATCGCGCAGCAAGTCATTGAGCAAACGACCGTTGGCGCTGCTGTAGAAATCGGTTTGCGCCGGCACATCGTTGATCGCCACGGCGTTCCACCACGGCAGCACCGGTAAGGCGATCCCTTTTTCAGTTTCGCCACCCATCCCCAGCAGCGGCATCAGGCATTTAAAGGCCAGCGCGATGTCGAGATCGTTCCCGCCGACGCGGCAGCCGCTGTGGCCGAGTAAACTTTGCTGACGATCGGCTTTCTGCCGCCACTGCGGCCCCATCAGCAGCAGCGAACAGTCGGTGGTGCCGCCGCCGATATCGACGACCAGTACGCGTTTTTCTTCGCTGAGCGTCGCTTCGAAATCCAGCCCGGCGGCAACCGGTTCAAACTGGAAAACGACGTCACGGAAACCGGCGCGTTTCGCCGCGCGCTCGAGGATCCCCTGCGCCTGGGCATTGGCGTCATCGCCGCCCAGCCCCTGGAAGTTGATCGGCCGGCCAATTACCGCCTGGTCAATCGTCTCCGGAAGCTGGGTCTGCGCCTGCTGTTTAATATGCAGCATCATGGCGCATACCAGGTCTTCAAACAGCGCAACCTGCTGCGGCTTCAGGCCGCTGGCGCCGAGGAACGATTTCGGGGATTTAACGAAGTACACTTCTTCCGGATCGTCGACATATTGATGCAGCGAGGCCAGACCAAACTGGACGCTGTTGCCGAGGACGTCGATGTCTTCATCGCGGTTATAGTTGATGGCGCGACGCAGCAGCGCCTGGTTTTCAGCGCCGTTGGTCGGCACGTCATGATGGCGATAGAGCCATTCGCTGACCGCTTCGCGGGTCGGCGCCGACAGCATTGATGGCAGCAGCTTGCTGCCGTTTTCCAGCGTTAACAATTGCGGAAGGTTATCGCGCATTACGGCAACCGAACAGTTGGCGGTTCCGTAGTCAAAACCAATAAACATGACCTGAAAAATCCCCATGCCAGTGAAGAAGGGGGGCGACTTTAGCGGATTGCCGCCACGGCGACAACTGGAATTTAAAAGCAAGGTATGTCGGACGTGGAGCGTCTATCATTGAGGCAATTAAAGAAGGAGAAATGATGAAGCTGTTACCCTGGCACGCCCCCTACGACCCGGAATGGATATTCGGTTTTCTACGCGCCCGTGCGGTGGCGGGTATTGAAACGTTCAGCGCGGGGCGTTACACCCGCAGCTTTTCCCTCGCGGGCCATCGCGGCCTGATCGTGGTTGAGCCCGATATGGCGGCGCAGGGATTACGCGTAACCTTATCTGACGGCCTGCAGCCGGTGGCCGATGCATGCCACGACCGGGTTGCGCGCTTGTTTGATTTAGCCTGTGACCCGCATCGGGTGGCCCAGACGCTGGGCGCGCTGGCCAGCGCGCGTCCTGGGCTGCGCCTGCCGGGATCGCTTGATGCCTTTGAACAAGGAGTGCGCGCGGTGCTGGGGCAGCTGGTCAGCGTGGCGATGGCGGCGAAGCTGACGGCAAAAGTGGCGGCAGCTTACGGGGAAACGCTGGCGGAGGCGCCGGAATACAAGCTCTTTCCTGAACCACAAAGCCTGGCGCGAGCGGATCCGTTAGCGCTTAAAGCGCTGGGGATGTCGCTGCGGCGCGCTGAGGCCCTGATCCATCTGGCGCAGGCGGTGATTGACGGTCAGCTGCCGCTGGCGGCGCCGGACGACATTGAGGCCGGGATGAAACAGCTGCAAACGCTGCCCGGTATCGGCCGCTGGACCGCCAGCTATTTTGCCCTGCGCGGCTGGCAGGCGAAGGACATTTTTCTGCCGGATGATTACCTGATTAAGCAGCGGTTTAGCGGTATGACCCCGGCGCGCATTGCCCGTTACGCCAGCCGCTGGCAGCCGTGGCGTTCCTATGCGTTGTTGCATATCTGGTATAGCGAAGGATGGGCGCCGACTGAGGAATAGCCATGCAGGGTGCATATCACTGGTATCGACGCGCTGAAATCCCTATAATTGCCGCGTTTGACGGTCAAACGTCACCCTTCCAATACATGAAATTATTCGAGATGCGCCTCAAAACTCGTTAGCGTTTTGAACAAACCCCACAGGGGCGAGGCTGCAAGCCGAGTCACGCGGCGGCAGCTCGAAGGGTTATGTGTATATACATCCAGGTTAATCAGGTCGCAAAAAAGTTATGACTGATACGTCTCATCAGTGCGTCATTATAGGTATCGCCGGCGCATCGGCTTCGGGAAAAAGTCTTATCGCCAGCACGCTGTATCGCGAATTGCGTGAACAGGTTGGTGATGAACATATTGGCGTTATTCCGGAAGACAGCTACTACAAAGATCAAAGTCATTTGTCGATGGAAGAGCGTGTTAAAACGAACTATGACCATCCCAGCTCGATGGATCACAGTTTACTGTTTCAACATTTGCAGATGTTGAAAAGCGGCCAGCCGATTGAATTACCGGTTTACAGCTACGTTGAACATACGCGTATGCCGGAAACGATCCACATTGAACCCAAGAAAGTGATCATCCTCGAAGGGATTTTATTGCTGACGGATGTTCGCCTGCGCAATGAGCTGAGCTTCTCGATCTTCGTTGATACGCCGCTGGATATCTGCCTGATGCGCCGCATCAAGCGCGATGTGAATGAACGCGGGCGCTCGATGGACTCGGTGATGGCGCAATATCAGAAAACGGTTCGTCCGATGTTCCTGCAGTTTATTGACCCTTCCAAGCAGTATGCCGACATTATTGTGCCTCGCGGCGGTAAAAACCGCATCGCGATTGATATTCTGAAGGCAAAAATCAGCCAGTTCTTTGAATAACACAGACGAATTGTGTAACGTGCAAAGAGAACCCAAATTGCCCTTAGCCCCGGAAGGTGTAGGGGCGCGATGCCATAAAGGAGAGAGCTCATGCGTCTGTGCGACCGAGATATAGAAGCCTGGTTGGATGAGGGGCGGCTATCTATCAGCCCGCGCCCGCCCATTGAACGTATTAACGGCGCGACCGTAGACGTTCGGCTGGGGAATAAATTCCGCACGTTTCGCGGCCACACGGCGCCCTTTATCGATCTGAGCGGGCCAAAAGCGGAAGTGACCGCGGCGCTGGATCGGGTGATGAGCGAAGAGATCGTGCTGCCGGAAGGCGAAGCCTTCTATCTGCATCCGGGAGAGCTGGCGCTGGCGGTGACCTATGAGTCGGTGACGCTACCGGCCGATCTGGTTGGCTGGCTGGACGGACGCTCCTCTCTGGCGCGTCTGGGGCTGATGGTGCACGTCACCGCTCACCGTATCGATCCCGGCTGGTCTGGCTGCATCGTGCTCGAGTTCTTTAACTCCGGCAAGCTGCCGCTGGCGCTGCGTCCGGGGATGCCGATCGGCGCATTGAGTTTTGAACCGCTGTCAGGCCCTGCGGCACGGCCCTATAACCGCCGTGAAGACGCCAAATATCGCGACCAGCAGGGCGCGGTGGCGAGCCGAATCGACAAGGATTGATAACGTAAGCGGTGTACTGAGGGTGCCATGAGACGAATTCTGACGACGCTGATGATCTTGCTGGCGGTGGTTGTCGCCGGGCTGACCGCGTTGGTATTGCTGGTCAATCCCAACGATTTTCGCGCCTATATGGTGCATAAGGTGGCGGAACGTAGCGGTTATCAGCTCGAACTCGATGGCCCGCTGCGCTGGCACGTCTGGCCGCAGCTGAGTATTCTTTCCGGCCGCATGACGCTGACGGCGCCGGGGGCGGCTGAACCGGTGGTGCGCGCGGACAATATGCGTCTCGATGTCGCCCTTATGCCGCTGATTTCCCATCAGCTGCAGGTCAAACAGGTGATGCTCAAGGGCGCGGTCATTCAGCTGACGCCGAAGACCGAGGCCGTTCGCGGCCAGGATGCGCCGGTAGTTCCTCATGATAATCCGCTGCCGCTGGTGGCGGAAGACAGCGGCTGGTCCTACGACGTGCGGCAGCTGCAGGTGGTGGACAGCGTCCTCTTTTTCCAGCATGAAGATGGCGAACAGGTGACCGTGCGCGATATTCGTCTGCAGATGGATCAAGATGAGCATCATCACGCGACCCTCGACTTTGCCGGGCGAATCAACCGCGATCAGCGCGATCTGGCGCTCTCTTTCACTGCTGAGGTTCAGGGCGGTGACTATCCGCACTCTCTGAAGGCTGACATCTCCCGGCTCGACTGGCAGCTGCGCGGCGCCGAGCTGCCGGCTAACGGGGTGAGCGGGCAGGGCAGTATGCAGGCGAACTGGCAGGAAGACGAGAAAAAGCTGAGCTTCGATAACCTCAATCTGACGGCGAACGGCAGCACGATTGCCGGCAACGCCAGCGTGATTTTAGGCGACCGGGCCGACTGGAATCTCAATCTTCACGCCACGACTCTTGACCTCGACAGTCTGCTGACGCACGGTTCACCGGCGACGGACTCTGGCGTCAGCCAGCAGGGACAAAGCCAGCCGAGGCAGCTGCGCCCGGTGATTGCCGACAGCGATATTCAGGAAGATTACGACAGCCTGCGCGGCTTTACCGCCCATATGGCGCTGACGGCCGACCAGCTTCAGTGGCGTGGGATGACCTTTACTCAGGTGAAAAGCGACATCAGTAATCAGCTCGGACTGCTGACCATCAACCAGCTTCAGGGCGAACTGGATGGCGGCCTGATATCGTTGCCCGGCACCCTCGACGCGCGGGGAGAGACCTCGCAAGCCTCTTTCCAGCCCAAACTGGATAACGTTGAGATTGCCACCATCCTGAAAGCCTTTAACTATTCGCTCAATCTGACCGGTAAGCTCTCTTTAACCGGAGATTTCTCCGGCGAAAGAATTGATGCCGACGATTTCCGTCGTCGCTGGCAAGGGGATGCGCAGATACAGATGGCGAATACCCGCACTGAAGGGCTTAACTTCCAGCAGCTCGTGCAGCAGGCCGTTGAGCGCAGCACCAATGTGCAGGCGCAGGAAAATTACGACAACGCGACCCGCCTTGATGCCATGAGCAGCGAGCTGCAGCTGGCGCAGGGACAGGTCACCTTACATAGCCTGCAGGGGCAATCAGAGATGATGGCGCTGACCGGGCAGGGCGACCTGAATTTGCTGAAAGAAGAGTGCGATATGCGCTTTAACGTGCGCGTGCTGGGCGGCTGGAAAGGCGAAAGCAAGCTTATCGACAAGCTCAAACAGACCGCGATTCCGCTGCGTATCTACGGGAAATGGCAGGCGCTGAGCTACAGTCTGCAGGTTGACCAGGTACTGCGTAAACAGCTGCAGGATGAAGCTAAACAGCGGCTTAATGACTGGATTGAACGTAATAAAAACAGCCAGGACGGGAAAGAAGTGAAGAAGTTGCTTGAGAAACATTAACCGGGATTGACCGGTGGAGCGACTTTACCGGCCCGGATAGCGGCGCTAATGCCTTATCCGGGCCACCTGAGCGGACTCTCCCTGTAGCCCCGGTAAGCGTAGCGCCAGCGGGGCATATCTACCGACTGCGGGGATTACACTTCGTAGCTCAGTTCATCTTCCCGCGGCGGCGGCGGGATAATCTGCACTTTCTGTACCCGGTGGCTCTCGACCTGCAGCGTACGTACGATGTAGTCGCCGATTTTCACCTCTTCTCCCGCTTCGGGGACATGCTGCAGATTTTCCATCAACAGACCGGCAATCGTGTGATACTCGCGCTTATCATCGAGCGGCAGGGGGATGTACTGCACTAAATCTTCCAGCGGCATATGCCCATTGGCGGTCCAGCTGCCGTCAGGATTTTTTGCGATATCGTGGCGGGCATCAATCTCTTCAGCTTCGTTGGGTAAATTGCCGGCGATGGTTTCCATCACATCGCTCAGGGTCACTACCCCCTCAACGGAACCAAACTCATCCACTACGAAAGCGAAATGGGTCCTGGCATGGCGGAACTGCTCCAGCGCTGGCAACAGAGGCAGCGTCTCAGGGAACACCAGCGGCTGACGAAGCAGGACGCGCAGGTCGAGCGGTTCATGACGCAGCGATTGCTGTAGCAGGTCGATGACGTGAACCACGCCGAGCAGATCTTCATCATCATTTCCGCCGGTGACGACCAGCCGGGTATGCTGGTTTTTCTCCAGCAAGGCGCGAATTTCCTCTTCCGGGGCGCTAAGGTCTATATGCTCGATATCATGGCGCGAGGTCATAATGCTGCTGACGGTGCGCTGGTTGAGATTAAGCACCCGCTCAATCATCCGGCGTTCCTGGGGGTTGAACAGCGGGTTATCGGCCTGGCTGTCGATCAGCGCGGCCGTATCGCTGCTGAGCTCGGCGTGTTCTTTATGTCCGCTAAGTAGATTCATCACCGCTTCGGTTGTGCGCTGGCGGAGCGTGAGATTGGCGGAGAGGAAGCGACGGCGGTTGAACAGCGCCAGCTGGTTCAGCGACTCAATGATGACGGAGAAGCCAATGGCCGCATACAGATAACCTTTCGGGATGGGGAATCCAAACCCTTCGGCAATCAGGCTGAAACCAATCATCAGCAGGAAGCTCAGACAGAGAATAACGATAGTCGGGTGGCTGTTGACAAAACGCGTCAGCGCTTTGCTGGCGAGCAGCATCAAACTCATGGCAATAACTACCGCTGCCATCATCACCGCCAGATGGTCGACCATGCCGACGGCGGTGATCACCGAATCGAGGGAGAAGATGGCATCCAGCACCACAATCTGAGCGACCACTCCCCAGAACTTCGCGCCCTTGCGCTGAACCGGATTATCGCTGTCTTTGCCTTCCAGTCGCTCATTGAGCTCAACAGTCGCTTTAAACAGCAGGAATAACCCGCCAAACAACATAATCAAATCTCGCGCGCTAAAGCTGAGATCGTGGTAGGTGAACAGCGGTTTGGTCAGGGTGACCAGCCAGGAGATCGAGGCGAGCAGCAGTAGACGCATCAGCATCGCCAGCAGCAGGCCAATCACCCGCGCGCGGTCACGCTGAGTCGCAGGGAGCTTTTCCGCGAGGATCGCGATAAAAACGAGGTTATCAATACCGAGGACCAGCTCTATAACCACCAGCGTTATGAGACCGGCCCAAATTGAGGGGTCGGCAATCCATTCCATCATTCGCTAAAACCTATACTACCTGAGAGTGCCATCCGACGATCATGGATAAGCGACCGATAAATTGCAATATATTCTCGTCTTATGATGTCTGGCGGGTGCGGGGGCGGGAGAAATGCCGCGGCTGGCAATATTAAACTGCATGAATTATAGCCGTGCGCGCTTATTTTTTATGCAAATAAGCTTATTAATAAAAGATATGACTGTGGACGACTGAATATAAACTTGCAGAGAGTGCACTGGATCAATAATGGCGGTTATTGCCCCTTCTGACCAAACCGAAGTATGAAAATCAGACGAATTCAGAAGCAGAGGTGTAAACACCCGATTCAATCACTCAATAGTAGCGATCCAGGTTTTCATACTACTGAATGTCGTGGCTTGCAAAATATCTTGTTTAATCAGACGATATCAGCAGCTTTTAATCAGGTGTAAAAGCCAGTGCCGATGGATGACATGGATAGCGGGCAACAGGTGAAGGAGGGCATGATGAGCGCAGCGGTGAGCTTTCTGCGCTATTTTCTATTGAAAATAGTGTCTGCAGATTATTTTTATGAATTATGTCCTGGTGTTCATGAGAATAAACCCTCTTTTTTTCTGCATTTTACGCATTATCCAAACGCTTCTTCTACAGTATTCTCTGCCGGGAATACAGCGATAAGTCCTGCGGGTGAAGAAAGTGCAGATGAAAATCCTGAGGCAGCGCGCCATATGACTCCTGAGTTATCAGAATTTTCTTAAACCGCTCTGTCGGAGCTAATACTTTGAGTGTATTCTCTGATGAAACATGTAGTTTCGGAATTTTGCTGGAAGTCGGACTGATAGCAAAACGGTAATATCATAGATTGATACCAGGGGAACCTGTAATCAGGCGGGTATCGAAGATTTATCACTATATGGGTGGATATGAGAATGGCAAGTTTGAAAGCAGTTATTCCGGTAGCCGGATTGGGGATGCATATGTTGCCGGCCACCAAGGCGATTCCGAAGGAGATGCTGCCAATCGTTGATAAACCAATGGTTCAGTATATCGTCGACGAGATTGTGGCGGCAGGCATCAAGGAAATTGTACTGGTTACCCACTCGTCTAAGAATGCCGTGGAAAACCATTTCGATACCTCCTATGAACTGGAAGCGCTGCTTGAGCAGCGTGTCAAACGTCAGCTGCTGGCTGAGGTACAGGCAATCTGTCCGCCGGGCGTGACTATCATGAACGTACGCCAGGCGCAGCCGCTGGGGCTGGGACACTCTATTCTCTGCGCGCGCCCGATCGTCGGAGATAACCCGTTCGTTGTGGTACTGCCGGACATCGTACTGGACGATGCCAGCGCTGACCCGCTGCGCTATAACCTCGCGGCGATGGTGGCCCGTTTTAATGAAACCGGGCGCAGCCAGGTGCTGGCCAAGAGAATGGACGGCGACCTGTCGGAGTATTCCGTGATCCAGACCAAAGACCCGCTGAACGTGGAAGGGCAGATTGGTCGGATCGTTGAGTTTATCGAGAAACCTGACGAACCGCAGACCCTGGATTCCGATCTGATGGCCGTAGGACGCTATGTGCTTTCCTCCGATGTGTGGGCCGAGCTGGAGCGGACTCAACCTGGCGCATGGGGCCGTATTCAGCTGACCGATGCGATCGCTGAACTGGCGAAGAAGCAGCCCGTTGACGCGATGTTAATGACCGGCGATAGCTACGACTGCGGTAAAAAAATGGGCTATATGCAGGCCTTCGTAAACTACGGGCTGCGTAACCATAAAGAAGGCACGAAATTCCGCGAGAGCATTAAGAAGTTACTCGCGTAAATAGGCTCTGCCGGATTTCAGAAGTGTGAAAATGTAGGGGTTACAGAAGTATGTGGCTTAAGTCCGCGATGTTGCATGCTTCTGTAGACAGCCCTGCAGATTAAATAAGGCTATTTTAGATAAATATTAATCAATATAAATCAGATGGTTATGCTGATTTGCTGAAACACGCTTAATATGTAAACAAAAAACGACTTCAGAGACATCTGGTTGCTGTGCTGGCCCTCCTGTGATGGAATGGTCGGAGTAGCATAATTTTATGTTTGCTAATAATGAGTTAGTCGGAATCTTCTTAAAAAAATATGCCTGCCGCTGGCTGTCATAAAAAAATAAAACTTGACTGAGATCATGCTTACGCATTAAACAACAGTGATGCATGCATAAAAATGTGAAGTTATCGGATGTGTATGCCCATACCAACGTCATGGACAAAGGCGCTGCGAACTGGAAAATCGTCAAAGGATGAAAAATAAATGAACTGGCAGTGGGTCTCTTTTTTTGGTGATAGTACCGTGTTGTTACCCAGCGCGGCAGCCGTGTTCATAGTTTTATTTCTGCGCAGGCCTTCCAGACAGATTGCCTGGCAATGGGGATTGCTGTTTGGTATTACCGGCGCCATTGTCAGTGCATCAAAACTGGCGTTTATGGGCTGGGGCATCGGCATCCGCGAGTTAGATTTCACCGGTTTTAGCGGGCATACCGCTTTATCTACCGCCTTCTGGCCTATTTTTTTATGGCTGCTCTGTACTCGCGGTAGCATTGCTTTACGTCGGACTGCCATGGTGATGGGGTATCTGCTGGCTGGCCTCGTGGGGTATTCCCGTCTGGCAATTCATGCCCACTCCCCATCGGAAGTGATTGCCGGGCTGCTGCTTGGCGCCTGCGGTAGCGCGCTGTTTCTGCTGCTGCAGCGGAATTCATCACGTGTCGTCGATGCGCAGCTCTCCTGGGGCGGGGTGCTCAGTCTGATTATCATCCCCGTCGTGTTGCTAAATATTGGCACTAAAGCGCCGACCCAGTCACTGCTGGGCGAAATTGCCGTCAAGCTTGGGCCGCTGGAAAAACCCTTTACCCGGGCGGATATGCATAAGCATTTTTACTGAGTGTGCTGCTGACAATGAATGAGACCAGCGAAAATAATAGAATCAGTCCCGGCCTCACGCATTCATATTCATGAAATAAATAGTTGATACTACATTCTGCAGCAATGTTTTGCTGGCACAGGAAATAACGTGGCTGAGAACAATCCTAAATAGACAGCCAGCGCCTGATACCTGAAGTTAAATTATCTTTGTCAAGTATAAAAAGTGAATGAAAGGTATTAATTTTTGTAGTTGACGAAAGTGACGGCAATTTGACTGGCTAGTATATTTTGTCAGTAAAACCATTAAAAAACATGATGTTACTTTTGTATTGATGCGTGGGTCAGTTTCGCTGGCTGGAACAGCGAGATATTATTAAACAATCTTATTGTGATGTCGTCCGCTTGTCGGAGGAGTAAGATGTGGTTGTTTTTATAAGCGAATAGTTGTCATTTTTACTCCCATTTGCCGGCAGAATCTCGTAAACTTGATGCCGCTAAAATATTGTCAGTGACTAATAATCAGGCGGGCGCTGCGCCAGCAAAAATGTATAAATGAAGTACAGTGCATTGGTAGCTGTTAAGCCAAGGGCGGTAGCGTATCGAAACCGTCAGCGTCAATTCTGCAGTCATCTTCTATATGTTCTAAATTCCTAAAACCGGTTGCGACGGATGATTATCCGCAAGCACCGTATATAATCGGCACTCTTTCTGACTCAACAGCGTTTTATCCCTCTGTCTGACCTGAGATAGTTCATGTCCAGGGTCGGCGGCGATCGGTGTGAGGGGCGTCGCTGGCGTTTTGACTGTGGCACTGACATTTCAAATAGTGCGTGGCTGATTACGTTCGAAGGGACTGCTTATTGCATCATCACTGTTGAACAAACATACTACGACTGGCGTCAGCGTGCGCTCTCTAAACTCATATTCCCCATGACTCGCCAGCTTGCGGAAACGGGGCTAAAAATGGATCTTGTATAATGATGAAAATCGCGCGTCTTGCACTTGCTTTGGGGCTGTTGACATCGGTGAGTGCGCAGGTTTATGCCTCTGGTCTGGTACTCAATGATAACGAACTGCGTAACGATCTCTCCTGGCTGTCTGACCGGGGAGTTATTCAGCTTAGCCTTTCTACCTGGCCCTTGAGTCAGGAAGAGATTACCCGGGCGTTAAAAAAAGCCAAACCTTCCTATTCTTCTGAACAGGTGGTGCTGGCGCGTATTAACCAGCGGCTTTCCTCATTAAAGGCTGATTTCCGCGTCAGCGGCTACACCTCTACCGATCAACCGGGAACCCCGCAGGGCTTTGCACAAAGCCAACCGGCAGATAATTCGCTATCGCTGGCCTTTAATAACAGCGGCGACTGGTGGGATGTTCATCTGCAGGGCAATGTTGAAGGTGGTGAGCGTATCAGCAATGGTTCCCGTTTCAATGCCAACGGCGCGTACGGCGCGGTAAAATTCTGGAACCAGTGGCTGTCGTTTGGCCAGATGCCGCAGTGGTGGGGGCCAGGCTATGAAGGGAGCCTGATCCGCGGGGATGCGATGCGACCAATGACCGGATTCCTGATGCAGCGCGCTGAACAGGCGGCTCCGGAAACCTGGTGGCTGCGCTGGATTGGCCCCTGGCAGTACCAGATTTCCGCCAGCCAGATGAATCAGTATACCGTTTACCCTCATACAAAAATCATAGGGGGCCGTTTTACTTTCACGCCGTTCCAGTCATTAGAATTAGGTGCGTCACGCATTATGCAGTGGGGGGGGGAAGGGCGACCTCAATCTTTTAGCAGCTTTTGGGATGGGTTTACTGGCCATGATAACACCGGGACAGATAACGAACCGGGTAACCAGCTAGCCGGCTTTGATTTTAAGTTCAAACTCGAACCGACACTTGGTTGGCCTGTAAGTTTCTACGGTCAGATTATTGGTGAGGATGAAGCTGGCTACCTACCTTCGTCAAATATGTTCCTGGGCGGAATTGAAGGGCATCATAGTTTGGGAAAAGGTGCGGTAAATTGGTATGTCGAAGCTCATGATACGAGAACAAATATGAGTGGAACACGGTACAGTTACTGGCATCATATTTATACTGATGGTTATTATCAGCAAGGCTATCCACTTGGAGATGCAATGGGAGGGGATGGTCAACTTTTAGCTGGAAAAGTTGAACTCATTACCGAAAGTAATCAGCGATGGAGCACCCGTTTGGTCTTTGCGAAAGTCAACCCAGATAGTTTAGCAATTAATGGTGCTTTCCCTCATTCAGACACATTGAAAGGTGTACAACTGGGATGGAGTGGAGATCTTTACCAGTCGATCCGTCTGAATACTTCTCTGTGGTATACCAACGCTAATAATAGCGACAGCGATGACGTCGGGGCAAGTGCAGGAATAGAAATACCGTTTAGTTTATAAGGCTGAATGCTGAAAATAGGAGAGAGAGGGTGGTAGCGCTGCCGGAGGCAGTCGTCTTTTATCTCTCCGTAAGCCGGTAAGGAATCAACGGCAATGACAGCTACTCAGGAATTGGCAAATTTTGTTTTACTGATGATGTGACATTATGAAAAAAAAACTTGTTAGATTTTCGGCATTAGCATTGGTAATAGGATTTTTATCGGGTTGTACAGTTATTCCGGGACAAGGGTTAAACAGCCTGCGTAAGAATGTGGTAGAACTTCCGGACAGCGACTATGATTTGGATAAACTTGTCAATGTATACCCAATGACGCCAAGTTTGATTGATCAACTCAGGCCTGACACAGTGTTGGCCCGTCCAAACCCACAGCTGGATAATTTACTGCGTAGCTACGAGTATAGAATAGGGGTAGGTGATGTGCTAATGATCACCGTATGGGATCATCCAGAATTAACTACTCCTGCAGGGCAGTATCGTAGTGCTAGCGACACTGGTAACTGGGTTAACTCCGATGGCACCATCTTCTATCCTTATATTGGTAAGGTGCAAGTGGCAGGTAAAACTCTTAGTCAGGTACGCCAGGATATTGCTAACCGTTTGACCACATATATTGAAAGCCCGCAGGTTGATGTCAGTGTTGCTGCATTTCGATCACAAAAAGCATATGTTACCGGCGAGGTTGTGAATTCTGGCAAGCAACCTATCACTAATATTCCATTAACAGTGATGGATGCTATTAATGCTGCCGGAGGTTTAGCCCCTGATGCGGATTGGCGAAATGTAGTTTTAACACATAACGGTAAAGACACAAAAGTGTCTCTGTACGCGTTAATGCAAAAAGGAGATCTTACACAGAATCATCTACTCTATCCTGGCGATATTCTGTTTGTTCCACGTAATGATGATTTAAAAGTATTCGTTATGGGGGAAGTAGGTAAACAGAGCACATTGAAAATGGACCGAAGCGGGATGACCCTCGCAGAAGCAATTGGAAATGCAGAAGGGATGTCGCAAGCATTTAGTGATGCAACTGGCGTGTTCGTAATTCGTCAATTAAAAGATAGTAAAGAAGGGAAAATTGCTAATATATATCAATTAAATGCCCAAGATGCATCGGCAATGGTATTAGGTACTGAATTCCAATTACAACCTTATGATATTGTTTATGTAACTTCTGCTCCTTTGGTTCGCTGGAATCGTGTTATTTCCCAGTTAGTACCAACCATTACGGGAGTACATGATATAACTGAGACTGGAAAATTTATTCGTACTTGGTGATTTTATGTTTAATTCAATTTTGGTTGTATGTACAGGAAATATTTGTCGTTCACCTATAGGTGAACGCTACTTGCAAAAATTACTACCAAATAAGATAGTTGCATCCGCTGGTACTGGTGCGTTAGTCGGCCATGAAGCTGATGAAACAGCTTTAAAAGTATCTCAAAGAAATGGTTTGTCATTATCTGGGCACGTAGGTAAGCAGTTCAATGTAGAGCTAGGTTGTCAATTTGATCTAATATTAGCAATGGAAAGAGCACATATTGAATATATTTGTCAGATTGCACCTCAATTACGTGGAAAAACAATGCTTTATGGTTATTGGATTAATAATTTAGAGATACCTGATCCTTATCGTAAAAGTGAAGAGGCCTTTTCATCAGTATATAAACTTATTGAACAAGCTGCTAATTGCTGGGCTGATAAACTAGGTAATTAATCAGGGAAAATTGTATGAGCACTGTGAATAACCAAAAAAAAACACCGACAGAAACAGATGAGATAGATTTAGGGCGTCTTATCGGTGAACTAATTGATCATCGTAAGTTGATAATAGCAGTTACATCCTGTGTGACATTCATAGCGCTTTTTTATGCTATACTGGCTACGCCTATTTATCAGTCCAATGCGTTGATACAAGTAGAGCAAAAACAAGGGAATGCTATACTAAGTAGCCTTACTCAAATTTTGCCTGATGCTCAACCACAGTCTGCACCTGAAATAGCTCTATTAAAATCTAGGATGATACTCGGTAAGACTGTTGATGATCTTAATTTGCAGACGCAAATAGAGCCTAAGCATTTTCCAATAATTGGAGATGGTCTGGCACGATTGCTTGGGAAAGAAAATGGTCATATTGATATCAGTAATTTATACATCCCTCAGAATAATGGAACTAAGACTCCGGAAATAACCATTACTATAAAAGGTGAAGGAAAATATGAAGTTGATGGCAATACATTTACAGCTTTAGGAAATGTTGGTGAATTGTTTCAAAAAGATGGAGTAAAGCTTATAGTAAATGGTTATGATGCAAAAGAAGGTGAGAAATTCGTTGTAAAATATTTCACAAGGCTGAAAGCGATTAGTAACCTTCAGGATGAATTTGGTGTTTCAGATCAAGGAAAAGATACTGGAATGCTTACCCTAACATTAACTGGTTCTAATCCGAAAAAGATTTCAGAAATTTTAAATAATATTTCTGAAAATTATTTGGAGCAAAACGTTGCCCGACAAGCTGCACAAGATGCCAAGAGTTTAGATTTTCTTAATAAACAGTTACCAATTGTCCGTACAGACCTCGATAATGCTGAAAATAAGCTTAATACCTATAGAAAACAACGAGATTCAGTCGACTTATCAATGGAGGCTAAATCTGTATTGGATCAGATTGTTAACGTCGATAATCAGTTAAATGAAATTACATTCAGAGAGGCTGAAATATCTCAACTTTATACCAAAGAACACCCGACTTATAAGGCCTTAATAGAAAAACGACAGACTTTACAAAGTGAAAAGACTAAACTGAATAAAAGAGTTAGTAGTATGCCTACTACTCAGCAGGAGGTTTTGCGGTTAAGTCGCGATGTTGAATCCGGTAGAGCTGTATATTTACAATTATTGAACCGTCAACAAGAACTAAGCATTGCAAAATCGAGTGCGATTGGTAACGTTAGAATTATTGATAAAGCAGTAACAGAACCGCAACCGGTTAAGCCTAAAAAATCGTTAGTTGTAATCGTTGGTTTTATCCTTGGTTTATTTATGGCTGTTTCAGCAGTATTAATCCAAGTGTTTTTGCGTCGTGGAATAGAATCTCCCGAACAATTAGAAGAAGCCGGAATTAATGTTTACGCAAGTGTTCCTGTTTCAGAGTGGCTTACAAAGGATCATAATAGAAATAAAAACTGGAGAAAAGAAACGACCAAGCTTCTTGCTGTGGAGAATCCCACTGATTTAGCGGTTGAAGCGATACGTAGTTTACGAACAAGTCTCCATTTCGCTATGTTGGAAGCGAAAAATAAAATACTTATGATATCTGGGGCAAGTCCAAATGCAGGTAAAACTTTTGTAAGTACAAATTTAGCAGCCACAATAGCATCGACAGGTAAGAAGGTATTATTTATTGATGCGGAGCTTCGTAAAGGATATGTTCACAAAATATTAGGGAACATAAAACAAGTTGGGATCTCTGATATTTTATCTGGGCAATGCGGAATTGAAGATGCATTAACCAGAGCTTCAAGTGGAGATTTTGATTATATAGGTCGTGGTAAAAACCCACCAAATCCTGCTGAATTATTAATGCATCCAACATTTGAAAAATTATTAAAATGGGCTGATGAGAATTACGATCTGGTAATCATTGATACACCTCCAATCTTAGCTGTTACTGATGCTGCAATTATTGGTAGGTATGTAGGTACAACACTGTTAGTAGCTAGATTTGAGAGTAATACCGTTAAAGAACTTGCTGTTAGTGTTTCGAGGTTTGAACAGAGTGGAATTATAGTAAAAGGCTGTATATTAAATGGAGTGGTAAAAAAAGCCAGTAATTACTACGGGTATGGATATGGCTACTATGATTATTCATATAAAAAATAATCAATACTAATATAATAAAAGTGCCTTTATGCAAGGCACTTTGTTCTATGATTCTAATACTATAGGGGGTTACTTGCTTAGGAAACAGATAATTTGGTCATTATTTGAGAAACTGATGAAATCAGTTACTGCTATTGCAACACTATCTCTGATATCAAGAAGTTTAAGCGAATTGCATTTTGGTGAGTATGTTACCCTTGTTTCACTTGGTGGCGTTTTTTTAGCGCTAACTAACATTGGTGCTGAAAGCTTAATACCAAAAATAATTTCAAAAAAAGAATCTGGAAGCGAGTTTTACTTATTAAAAGTTGCAGCAACATTTTTATTTTCATTGATGTTTTTAATCATTTGCTTCACTTATTACAAAAATATACCTTGGCAATATATATTAATTTTTAGTATTTCTTTTTTTTGCTATTTCTATAGCTATAGTGAATATATTGCAAACCAGAAAGGTTTGATCAGTCTTTTTTCTAAAATCTCCATTAGTATACAAGCAATATCTCTAATATTAAAAGGTATGTATGTCTATTACGGTGGAGATAATATCCTTTTCTGGTTGTGTATATTCTCTGCGGAATATTTACTTACAGGTTTAATATCATATCTTTTATTAAAAGAACCAGTTACCCTGAAAGCGATTGATAAAAGCAAATTGAAAATAATGATGAAGGATGTATCATTCATCTTGTTATCATCTGCAACGATCGCTGCATATATGAGAATAGATACCCTGATGATAAGTTATTATCTTGGCAGTGATGCTGCCGGTAAATACTTTGCTGGTTCACGGCTTAGTGAAGGGGTTTATTTTATAGGTATTTCGGTTGCTAATATTTTTTATTCACAGACTTTAAGAGATAACATAGCGGGAAAAATAACTGTATCGAGAGATATAAAAAAATATATATTGTTTTTATTTCTATTGGGAATAATAGGGACAAGTTTTATTAATCTACTTTCAAAAATTGCAGTTGAATTTTTGTATGGCGAAGAATTTTCCATAAGTGCAACAATACTATCAATACATAGCATATCAATAGCATTCGTTTTCATTGGCGGTTATCTCAGTCGATTATATATTGGTTGTGGTTATGCTAATAAAAATTTCAGACGAACATTTTTCTCTTTAATTATAAATATAGCTTTAGTTTATTATATGATCCCGCATTTTGGAATATCAGGTGCAGCCTATGCAATGGTTATCAGCCAGATATTCTCTAGTTTTATAATGTTTATAATTGATAAGGAATTTATGTCTAGGTTGGCAAAAGGGAAAATATGAGTTTACTAATAACATTCTTACTTGTATTACATCTTCTTCTATGTTTTTTGAAAATAAAATCAGATATAAGGAGTAAAAGATTTGGATTAATAACAGGTTATTTCTTGAGTATTATTTACTTTATTATAATACCTCTTTTTTATTATGTATTAAATGGTGAACTAAACTTAAATGATGCTACAGCGCCAGCAACATATTACTATTTAGAAAGTGATTATAATACGCAATCAAATATTCTGTTGTTTCTAATATCATTCTTAATAACAAACATTGTTATTATGATATTTGAAAATATATTTGCAAATACTCTAAATTTGGGTACGGAAAAATATGAATTTAAAGTAGACTCAAAACTAAATATAGCATGGCTATTTAGTTTTGGTTTTTTGATTTCATATTATTTCATAGTGATGAAAGGTGCCGATCATTGGTATCATGCCAAAGGAGAGTTTTTCGAGAACTATGGTACAGTTGGGGTAATATTTGGTTTCTTGTTATTTGGCTCAAAAATGTATTTTCTCAGTGAATTTTTTAAAGCCATCGACAATAATCATAATAAACTTAAGCTAGCCTTTTATTCATTATCAATTATAGCCGCAGAGTTGTACGTAACAGGTAATAGAGTATTTATATTCGTATTCGCATATACATTTTTATTTTATTTGATACTAAACAAAAAATATAAATATTTACTATGGTTGTTAATAGTATCAGTTATATCAGCTTTTGTTCTGGGGTGTTATTCTGTTTTTAGAAGTTATCTATATTCAGAAGGTATTGAAGTTGCATTGGATAAAACAATTGAATTTATAGCAACTAATAGCGTTATTTATGACTATGTTTTTAAAGCTATATTCGAGACAGTAAACATAAACATACTAATTTCTCTATATAAATCAGCTGATTTTATTAACTTGGATTTAACGCATTTAACTTTTCTAAAGCCTTTTATTTTCTTCATTCCACGTAGTCTTTTAGAAAACAAAATTGAATCAGTAACTGTCATCGCGGGTCAAATGTTAGATGGCAGGGAAGGTTTATCACTAGTTACGCTTCTTCCTGGGGAAGCAATACTAAATTTTGGATATATATTTTTCATATTTTTACCATTTGTGGTTATAATTTTTAATCGATTTGCGTTGCTTATAAGTAAAGGAAACGTTAATAATTGGGCTTTACTTGGATATGGTTTGTTAATAATGCGTTTCCCTTTTTCAGATGTTTTTATTCAATATATCGCCACTACATTATTGATTATATTTGGTAACCGGTTGTCAAAATTCAAAGTGAAAAAAACTTACAGATAAAAAGGTAATAAAATGCAAAAAGTAGCTGTAATATATCATTTTTTTCCTCATTATCGGTCTGGCATCATAAAAGAACTATTAAAATCAAATGAATATGAATTTCATTTCTTTGGAGATGATATAGAACAATATCAAGGTATTAAGAGATTTAAAGATATACCTGATAATAGGTTTCATGTTATTAAGTTTACGAATTTCAAAGGACTTATCTTTCAACATGGTTTAATAAAATTAGCAACAGACAGTACCTATTCAAAAATAATTATACTTGCTGATCCACATTTTGTTACATCGTGGCCTTTATGTTTTTTAGGGAAATTACTTGGGCGAAAAATAATATATTGGACTCATGGGTGGACTAGAAATATCAGTGGCTTAAGATATTTTATAAAAAAGAAATATCATAATTTAGCTGATGATTTACTTCTTTATGGTAATCGTGCAAAAGAACTCGCTATACAGACCGGATATCCAGAGAAAAATTGCCATGTAATTTATAACAGTCTCGATTATGAAAATCAGTTAGAAGCGAGAAATAAATTAGCTCGTATTGATCCAGAAACAAATAGGATGGAAAGATTTGGTGTTGTGGAAGGAGCTATTGTTACGGTAGCTCGATTAATTGAGAGCTGTAGATTTGATCTATTAATTCAGTCACTTAAACTAATTAAAGAACAACATAATTTAAAACCGAAAGTTATTATTATAGGCGAAGGCCCAGAGAAAAATAAGTTACAAATATTGGCAGATGAACTTGATGTTGCTGATCAGATAATGTTTATGGGGCCTTGTTATGACGAAACGGTATTATCTGAAATTATTTACGCAGCTGATGTCACAGTTTCTCCTGGCAAGGTAGGGCTTTTGGCCATGCATAGTTTAAATTATGGCACACCAGTAATTACGCATGACAACTTTGAAAAGCAAATGCCAGAATATGAAGCAATTATACCTAACAAAACTGGATCGTTTTTTAAGCATAATGATCCAAATTCACTTGCGGAAGAAATAATAACATGGATCAACAATAAAAAAGATGCTCGTGTTATTGAGGATTGTCATAGCGTCATAGATAATAAATATAACCCTCTAGTGCAGAGTAAGATAATTCATGAGGTTTTGAATGATAATAAGCAAAAATAACTTTGTTTATCGTCTTCTTCGAAGAGCAAAATGTAAGTTCTCACATATAAGATACAGAGTAAAGCAGGTACATAATTCCGCAATGATAAGTAAAGGATGTGATATCAGTAATGATTTGATTATGGAAGCTGAGACCTATATTGGACCAGGTTGCTTGATTGGACCAAATGTTGTTGTAAAAAAGTTCGCAATCATTGGCCCGAATGTTTCTATAGTTGGACATGATCATCTCTTTGATAAGGTTGGTGTACCCATTATTTATTCTGGAAGACCTATTGGGGTCTCTAAAACATACATCGGTAAAGATGTTTGGATAGGTGCGGGGAGCATAATATTAAGTGGTGTTAATATCGGCTCAGGAGCTATTGTTGCTGCCGGATCAGTTGTTACAAAAAATATTCCTGATTGCACTATTTTTGGTGGAGTTCCAGCAAGATTCATTAAAAATAGGTTTTCAGAAGAGGATAAAATAAAACATTTGCATTTAATAAAAAATGAGAAATTAACTGGTGACTATTGTGAATAATAGCTATGAGCTTAATTTTTTTAGCCGCATAAATAAATTATATCGGGTTGCATGGAGTGTGTTTTATATACTATTTTTTAAGTATACACCACCACAATTATTTTCTTACAGAAATTTTGTTTTAAAGCTATGGGGGAGCAAAATTCATGCAGGAGTCCGTATATACCCTACTGTTAAGATTTGGAGTCCGAAGAATCTGGTCATGCAAAAGGGAGCATCGATAGGACCACGTGCATATATATATAATCAAGGAAAGGTTGAAATTGGTGAATATAGTATAATAAGTCAAGATGTAACTATTTGTGCTAGTACACATAATTATAAAAGATTTGATCACCCTTTGATATTAAAAAAAGTTACTATCGGTAAGCGAGTATGGGTCTGTGCAGAATCTTTCATCGGGCCTGGGGTAACTTTGTATGATGGGTGTATTCTAGGTGCGCGTGCCGTTGCTAAAAAGGACTTGGATTCATGGTATATATATGATGGTAATCCGTGTCAAAAAATTAAAAAAAGAGTGATGGGAAATGAATAATAAACATGTCACAGTTTTTATTTTGACAAAAAATGAGTCGATACATATAAAGAGGTGTCTTGATTCCCTTCGCAATATAGCAGATAAAATAGTAATTATTGATTCATATTCTACTGATGATACTAAAGAAATTTGTCTTTCATATGGCGATCTTGTTGAGTTTTCTGAACATCCTTGGAAAAATTACGCTGACCAATTTCAATGGGGGTTGGATAACCATTCTGTAAATACAAAATGGTGTATGCGGATGGATGCAGATGAATATATCGATTCAGAACTGCAAAATGAGCTTCTCTCAAAATTATGTGAACTCTCAGATGATATAAATTGTGTTTTTATCCGCAGGAAGTATATATACAAGGATAAGTGGATTAAACATGGTGCTGTTTACCCATTAAATTTACTTCGCGTATGGCGTACAGGAACTGGTAGAATTGAACAGCGCTGGATGGATGAACATATTGTTGTGCAGAGTCCTAAATCCACCCAATTTCATGGGCATATATACGATCATAATTTAAATGATATAAGATGGTGGAGTGATAAACATTTAAATTACGCAGATAGAGAGGTCGTTGACCTTTTAAATATAAAGTATTCACTATTCAAAAAGGACGATGAAGTCAAAAAAAATGGAGGGTATCAAGAGAAAGTTAAACGGCTTTTAAAAGAAAAGATCTATTTTAAGCTACCACTTTCTTTAAGATCTTTACTATATTTTCTATATAGATATCTGATAAGATTAGGTTTTATGGATGGTTCTAAAGGTTGGGATTATCATTTCTTACAAGGGCTTTGGTATAGAAGCTACGTTGATATTAGGTTTAAAGAATTAGATAATGCTATTTCATCCATTACCAATAAAGATGAAATATTAGATTATTTATCTGTTAAAACTGGGTTGAATTTTAAGCGCTGAGGTTTATATGCATAAGAAAGCTTTGATTACAGGTGTTACTGGTCAAGATGGTTCATATTTAGCTGAGTTTTTACTTGAAAAAGGGTATGAGGTTCATGGTATTAAGCGCAGGTCATCATCATTTAACACAGATCGTGTAGATCATATTTATCAAGATCCTCATTCTTCTAATCCTAAGTTTCATTTGCATTATGGAGATCTTAGCGATACTTCAAACTTAACAAGACTATTGTCGGAAATTCAACCAGATGAAGTATATAATTTAGGGGCGATGAGTCATGTTGCTGTCTCTTTTGAATCCCCAGAATATACAGCTGATGTAGATGCTATTGGTACGTTACGTCTATTAGAGGCTATCCGTTTTCTTGGGCTTGAGAAAAAAACTCGGTTTTATCAAGCGTCTACTTCGGAACTTTACGGTTTAGTTCAAGAAATACCACAAAAAGAAACAACGCCTTTCTATCCTCGTTCACCTTATGCAGTTGCAAAATTATACGCCTATTGGATTACTGTTAACTATCGTGAGTCATATGGAATGTACGCGTGTAATGGTATTCTGTTTAACCATGAATCGCCTCGCCGTGGTGAAACGTTTGTAACACGAAAAATTACACGTGGGCTTTCCAATATTTCTCAAGGTTTAGAAAAATGTCTTTATCTGGGTAACATGGACTCCTTGCGAGATTGGGGTCATGCGAAAGATTACGTTAAAATGCAATGGTTGATGCTTCAACAAGAACAACCGGAAGATTATGTTATTGCAACAGGAGTTCAATACTCTGTACGTCAATTCGTTGACTTTGCCGCATCCGAATTGGGTATTAAATTACGTTTTGAGGGGCATGGTATTGATGAAGTCGGAATTGTGGAAAGTGTTATTGGTGAAGATGCACCTGCTGTTAAAGTAGGTGATGTAATTGTAGCTGTAGATCCTCGTTATTTCCGTCCTGCTGAAGTTGAAACCTTGCTTGGAGATCCTTCTAAAGCTCACGATAAATTAGGCTGGAAACCTGAAACAACCTTACAAGAGATGGTTGTCGAAATGGTTAGGAAGGATCTCGAGGCAGCTAAAAAGCATTCATTACTTAAATCTCATGGATATGAGGTTTCAATTTCTTTGGAGTAATGAAATGACAATTAAAAAGAGAGTTTTTGTTGCTGGTCATAATGGTATGGTTGGCTCAGCAATAGTAAGACAGTTGCAAAACAGAGAAAATATTGAGCTCGTAGTGCGTTCACGTCAGGAGCTCAATCTGCTTAATGCTCCTGCAGTGAATGATTTTTTCTCAACTGAGCATATTGATGAGGTGTATTTAGCTGCAGCGAAAGTTGGCGGAATAGTTGCGAATAATACTTATCCTGCTGATTTTATTTATGAAAACATTCTTATTGAAGCAAATATTATTCATGCTGCACATGTTAATAATGTCAATAAAATTATGTTTTTAGGATCATCGTGTATTTATCCAAAATTTGCAAAGCAACCGATTAGTGAATCTGAGTTACTACAAGGAACACTTGAATCTACTAATGAACCGTATGCTATAGCAAAAATTGCAGGTATCAAACTCTGCGAGTCTTATAATAGGCAACATAATCGAGATTATCGTTCAGTAATGCCAACCAATTTATATGGGGAAAACGATAATTTCCATCCTTCAAACTCGCATGTCATTCCCGCGTTACTCCGCCGTTTTCATGAGGCTAAGTTAGAAAATCAGCCACAAGTTGTAGTGTGGGGTAGTGGAACGCCGATGCGAGAATTTTTACATGTTGATGATATGGCTTCTGCATCTATTTATGTCATGGAGCTAGACCAGGCGCTTTGGCAAGAAAAAACTCAGCCAATGTTGTCTCATATCAATGTAGGTACTGGTGTTGATTGTTCTATTCGGGAATTAGCTGAAACAATTGCCAAAGTTGTTGGTTACCAGGGAGAGGTTTTTTTTGATTCGACTAAACCTGACGGTACCCCACGAAAGTTGTTAGATGTTTCCAGATTGGAAGATTTAGGCTGGAAGTATCAGATTAAGCTTGAATCAGGCTTATCGCGGACTTATGAATGGTTTTTAAAAAATCAGCAAAGTTTCCGGAGTTGATATGTTTTTAGATGACAATACATTTAAAAATGTGATTAAAAATACGCCACTTATTTCAATTGATTTGATTATTCAAAATGAAAAAAGTGAGTATTTAGTTGGAAAAAGAAACAACCGCCCCGCGAGGGGCTTTTGGTTTGTTCCTGGAGGGCGCATACAAAAGGATGAGTCATTGGATAATGGTTTTGCCAGATTGACAAACAATGAAATTGGTATTGAGAGGATGCGAAATGAAAGCATCTTCCTCGGTATCTTTGAACATTTTTATGATGATAATTTTTATGATAGTGCATTTAGTACACACTATATTGTACTGGCGTATAAAATATCTATTATATCCAATGGCTTCGTGTTTCCACATGATCAGCATAATGAATATCAATGGATGAGTGTGGATGAAATACTTAATAATGATTTAGTACATGTCAATACTAAAACTTATTTTATGGATGTTTATTAGGACCTTTAAGTATGAAATTACTTGTATATGGCATCAATTATCGTCCTGAATTAACTGGTATTGGTAAGTACAGTGGTGAAATGGTGAAGTGGTTTGCATCTAATGATCTTGATGTTAGAGTCATTACTGCTCCACCATACTATCCTGCATGGAAGGTTGCTAACAATTATTCTGGATTGAAATATACTAAAGAGAAACATTCCGAAATAGTATATAGATGTCCACTTTATGTTCCTAAAAAACCCTCAACGATAAAACGTTTATTACATTTATCAAGTTTTGCATTAAGTTCTCTATTCCCTCTTTTAATTCAGGCGCGCTGGAAGCCTGACTATATTATATGTGTTGTTCCAACCTTATTTTGTGTGCCGGGTGCAATATTATTACGTAAGCTAACTCGTGCTAAGGTAATAATTCATATCCAGGATTTCGAGGTAGATGCTATGCTCGGCTTGGGGATGGCTAAGAAAGGTCTATTTGCAACATTTGCTAGAAGGTTTGAGAAGTGGTGTTTGACGTCTGCCGATAAAGTTTCAACTATCTCTAAAATGATGTTACTTAATGCGGCTAATAAAGGTGTGCCTCAAAATAATCTAATTTTTTTCCCTAACTGGTCCGAGCTTGAAAGGTTCCAGAATGTCGAAAGTGAACAATCAGTAAAGCTTAAAGAGGCATTAGGGATACCTGAGGACAAGAAAGTTATACTTTACTCCGGTAATATAGGCGAAAAACAAGGACTTGAAATTGTTGTTAGTGCTGCACAAAAAATGGCCACAAAAAATTATGTATTCTTGTTTGTTGGTCAAGGAGGTGGTAAAGAAAATTTAGAGAAAATGTGTGTTACCTTAAATTTGAATAATATCTTATTTAAGCCTTTACAACCATATGAACTATTACCAGCTTTATTAAATCTTGCCGATTGTCATCTTGTCGTTCAAAAGAAAGGCGCTGCTGATGCTGTCTTACCTTCTAAGCTTACCAATATTCTTGCTGTTGGTGGTAATGCGGTAATTACTGCAGAAGAAAATACTGAACTGGGTCAATTATGTAAGAACAATCCTGGAATAGCGCAATGTGTTGAACCTGAATCTGTTGATGCTCTCATTTCTGGTATTGAAAAATGTTTTCTTATGCCACGTCAAAATAATATAGCGATTGAGTATGCAAATAAATCATTTGATATGAATAATGTTCTTTCAAAATTCATAGTCGATATACAAAACTAGAATTAGTATTTAACATGGAGTGTATTATTTAAGTTGCTGCTATTGGAATGGATTCCTCATATTTATTTATAGTATAAAATATTTTATTTTCCCTGTATATTAATGTCTGTAAAAAACTTAGGATTCTTTATGGGAATCATTAATATTCGCCATTGTTAATATCATGGTTATTTTCTTTTCCATTTTATATGCTTTGTAAGTTCTATTATATTGGTGTAAGAGTTCGAGATTAATTGAGAAATAAACCTTTAATCTTGTAAACTTCAGGATTTCTAGTGCAAATTATTATTTCATAAGATTCAATATTTAAGGAAATCTTCATGGCAACCTTGTATCATCGGACTCGCTCGAATGCGAATGCTTCTTTGATCTCAATGGCTCAACGCTTCTCCGATGTGGTCATAATCTTTTTGGGATTATATTTGGTATGTGTTATTAATTCAGTTACATTTCAATACCAGCATGCTCTAATGTCTCTACTATCTTTGGTCATTTTCCAAATGATAGGCGGTATAACAGATTTCTATCGTTCATGGCGTGGTGTCGCTTTTTCCACAGAGTATATTTTAATACTAAAGAATTGGAGTCTTAGCTTATTAATTGCTTTGGGGCTTTTGTCTCTGGACTCATCAATTGATACGCGTTTCTTCTTTTTTATTGAATGGTATTTGCTAGTTGATGTTGGTTTTTTTGCATGTCGTTCAGTTATCAGATTGATCTCAGGTTTACTAAGAAAGTTTGGCTATAATACCAGGCGAGTAGCTGTTGTCGGCTCATTGCCTGCGGGCATTAATTTGTTAAAAAGCTTTATTGAACAGCCTTGGTTAGGCTTTGTTGTTAAAGGCATTTACGATAATATAAAACTGGATAGTGCCGAATATGACAATGTACCTTATGCTGGGAATATAAACGAGCTTATTCAGGAAGCTCGTGAAGGAAAGATCGATCGTATTTATATTGCGATGAGCATGCGCGATGAATCAAAAATCAAGGATATCATTAGGCAATTAACTGATACTACTTGTTCCGTATTATTAATTCCTGATATTTTTACTTTTAATATTCTTCAGTCACGTACCGAAGAAATCAATGGTGTTCCGGTTGTTCCTTTGTTTGATTCACCATTGAATGGCATCAATATGGTGTTTAAGCGTTTGGAAGACATAATTGTATCTTCTTTGATTCTTATTTTGATCTCACCTATTCTCCTTGTTATTGCTACTGCTGTTAAAATGACTTCGAAAGGACCAGTTATTTTTCGCCAGGTACGTTATGGAATGGACGGAAAACCAATTAAAGTCTGGAAGTTTCGCTCGATGACAGTGATGGAAAACGACGATAAAGTTATTCAGGCTACAAAAAATGATATTCGCGTGACTAAGGTCGGTAAGTTTTTACGCAGTACTTCCTTAGATGAACTTCCGCAGTTTTTTAATGTTCTATTTGGTCAGATGTCCGTTGTCGGCCCCAGACCTCATGCTGTTTCCCATAACGAGCAATATCGGTCTTTAATCCAGGGCTATATGCTTCGTCATAAGGTCAAGCCTGGCATTACGGGGTTGGCGCAAATTAATGGTTGGCGTGGTGAAACAGATACGCTTGAAAAAATGGAAAAACGAGTAGAATATGATTTGTTATATATCAGGGGATGGAGCATCTGGTTAGATTTCAAGATAATATTCCTGACAGTTTTTAAAGGATTTATAAACAAATCTGCTTATTAGCAATATCTGTTGCGAAGGAAAAGCATTGTGCATTTATAGTTCAATATTTATATCTTGTGCTAGTTAACAAATTTTCACTATGAGCTCTTTGTTCTTTGGGCTAACATTATCATCACATTTAAGCTGCGAGCGTGTCGCAGTGACCACACCAGACAGGAGTATGTAATGTCCAAGCAACAGATCGGGGTTGTCGGTATGGCAGTGATGGGGCGTAACCTTGCGCTCAACATCGAAAGCCGTGGTTATACCGTCTCTGTTTTCAACCGCTCCCGTGAAAAGACCGAAGAAGTGATTGCCGAGAATCCGGGCAAGAAACTGGTCCCACATTATACCGTTAAAGAGTTTGTTGAATCCCTCGAAACTCCACGCCGCATCCTGTTGATGGTGAAAGCAGGCGCTGGCACTGATAGTGCGATCGATTCTCTTAAGCCATATCTGGACAAAGGCGACATCATCATTGATGGGGGTAATACCTTCTTCCAGGACACAATTCGTCGTAACCGCGAATTGTCTGCTGAAGGTTTTAACTTCATTGGTACCGGCGTTTCTGGTGGTGAAGAAGGCGCACTGAAAGGCCCGTCTATCATGCCTGGTGGGCAGAAAGAAGCTTATGAGCTGGTAGCGCCAATTCTTGAGCAGATCGCTGCTCGTGCTGAAGACGGTGAACCTTGTGTCGCCTATATTGGTGCTGACGGTGCTGGTCACTATGTCAAGATGGTGCATAACGGCATCGAGTATGGCGATATGCAGCTTATCGCAGAAGCATACTCTTTACTGAAAGGTGGCCTGGCGCTTTCTAATGAAGAACTGGCAACAACCTTTACCGAGTGGAACGAAGGCGAGCTCAGCAGCTACCTGATTGATATCACCAAAGACATCTTCACTAAAAAAGATGAAGAAGGCAAATACCTGGTTGATGTGATTCTTGATGAAGCCGCCAACAAAGGTACCGGTAAATGGACCAGCCAGAGTTCACTTGACTTGGGCGAACCGTTGTCTCTGATTACCGAATCTGTCTTTGCGCGTTATATCTCTTCGCTTAAGGACCAGCGTGTTGCAGCGTCTAAAGTCCTGACGGGGCCAAAATCTCAACCGGCTGGTGACAAGGCTGAATTTGTAGAGAAAGTTCGTCGCGCTCTGTATCTGGGCAAAATCGTTTCTTATGCTCAGGGCTTCTCCCAGCTGCGTGCTGCCTCTGATGAATACAACTGGGATCTGAACTACGGTGAGATTGCCAAAATCTTCCGTGCCGGTTGCATTATCCGTGCTCAGTTCCTGCAGAAGATTACTGATGCCTACGAGCAGAATGCGGGTATCGCCAATCTGCTGCTGGCGCCATACTTCAAGCAGATTGCTGATGAATATCAGCAGGCACTGCGTGATGTCGTGGCTTATGCTGTTCAGAACGGCATCCCTGTTCCGACATTCTCTGCTGCCATTGCCTACTACGACAGCTATCGTTCTGCAGTCCTGCCGGCTAACCTGATTCAGGCTCAGCGCGACTATTTCGGTGCTCATACCTATAAGCGCACTGATAAAGAAGGCGTATTCCATACTGAGTGGTTAGACTAAGTATAATTGATTGTAATGAATAAAAGTCCATTTATTTCTGGACTTTTATTTTATTTTGATCCCTAAACCATCTCCTAGGGAGGTGGTTATTGATCCTGAAAGGCATAGCCTGAAGAATGTCCATGTCGGAATATCTCTGCTTACTCACGACAAGTAAAAGGAGACAAACCGATATGGGACTTTACAGGAGTTCATCACATGTATCTTGGTGTTGCAAATATCAAATAGTCTGGATGCCCAAGTACCGATTCAGGATCCTGAAAGATAAGCTGGGTAAGGAGCTGTACAGGACGATCTATATCCGCTGCGGTATTAAGGATTGTGAGGTTCTGGAGCTAAATGTTCAGCCCGATCATGTACATCTGGTCGTAATCATCCCACCTAAGATCTCGATATCAACTCTGATAGGCCATCTAAAAGGATGCAGGGCCATCAGGCTTTATAACCGTTTTCCACATATCAGGAAGAAGCTATGGGAAACCATTTTTGGTCCCGAGGTTACTTTGTCGATACGGTGGGGGTGAATGAAGAGATTATCAGACGATATATGAAGTATCAGGAGAAAACGGAACAAACGCATGAACAGCAGATGGAATTGCTAGAGTAGTAATCGAAAGTTGACAGTAACCCTCTTACAGGGGCATTCTCAAAAACCACCTTTTCAGAAGGTGGTCTTTTACTTATACCTGTATGCTTTTGTCGAATATATTTTTATTTCTTTAGGTTGTTTGATAGAAAGCTTGATTACCTTCCTATGAAGGCTGAAATAATCCCGGATACTTTTATCAGTTGTAAATAGTAAGGGTAGGCTATGAATCGACGTGTCTTATTAAAACAGTTGTTGAGTTTTTTGTTTATTAGTCCCCTGTCAAGGGCTAAAGCCAGTATTCAGGATAAAAAAAATAATTTAGTCGAATTATTGCCTTCATTATTTACCTTGAATAATGAACTGCATTCATCATTAAGATATAAAATTTCCTTTTTTGTTGATAAGGATAATGGATGCAGCGGGGGCTATTTTAAGGTCGGGAAAGGAGAGCTAAATATCTTGAAGGAGGATATTTATTTCGATAAGGGTTTTTTTTATTCTTCAAGTGGCGAAGTGTTGAATGTTTACATTTATCCAAATACACCAGCAAAAATTTATGATAAAAAAAACCAATGCATTAAATTTGTATCAGACGTTTATTTAGGTGAAGTGGATACGTCGTATGCCTCAATGGAAGATCATGCAAAAAGTACCGATAAATTTCATAAGTTCATAACTCCTGAATATTTTGGTGCGGTTGGTGATGGTAAAGCAGATGATACAATACCTATCAATGAAACTGTTGTAAGTGGTTATTCGATCTTATTCTCTGCGCAATATTTAATTAGTTCTTCAATTTCTCCAGTTGACAATCAAAAATTCGTTGGTGTAAATGATGCTGAGTTAATTCTTTTGAAGCCCAATATGTCTCTTATTAAAACTAAAGGTGTTTCTAATGTTGTCATTAAAGGTCTTATTCTGACTTCACACCCTACATTAAGTAAACCCTATAACGGGTCATGTATACGAAATGAGGACTCTAAAGGATGGTATATAGGGGATAATATATTTTCCAATTATGGTGCATCTGCTATATTCTGTTATAACTCGAGTGAGATGCTGATATGTAATAATAAGTTCTCCGGAATAAAAGATGCTGCTGGTGACATCACAATGTGGGGAAGTAGTCGTAAGAATAAAATCACAAACAACGTCATGCAATCAGGTTCGGATTCCGCAATAATTATCCAAACTATCACTGATGGTGATTTTTGTAGTGACAATATCATTCAAGATAATAACATTTCAAACTGTACAAGATATGGCATTGTTGTTTATAATAATCTTTCATCAAAAAAAAGCGTTCTTCAGAATACAAAAATTCTTGGTAATAAAATAGATAATATTCTCGGCGAGGTTAGAAACCCATCTGTTCATGATACAAGGACTTATGGTGCTGGCATCTATGTTCTAAGTGCTGAAAATATAACAATTCAGTATAATAAAGTTTCTAAATGTAATCTTTTGACTAATTCTTCAACTTTAGCTCCGGGCTGTATAGGACTTAATGCCACATCAAGCGCTATAATTAGTGATAATATTATATCTAGAGGTGCTTATTATGGCATTTTTATAGGTGATGCGCTTCAGCAAGGCAAAGGCTATAAAGCAAAGTCTCTCAATTTTAGGCCTGATAATATTGTTCGTGTTCAGCGCAATAAAATAACGAGTTGCGTTCGTGATGGGGTATTTGTTATTAATAAACATCGTGTCACTATTAACGACAACTTGATTTCAGATAATGAAGGTTGTGGGATAGCAACGTCTGTAAGCAACAATCAAATCTATCATACCCTGAATGATATCATAATAACTAACAACTCGTCATGTAATAATGGACTTGATGGTATAAATCTTAGTAGTGCTAATTGCGCAGTTATTTCTGGTGGTGCCTACTCTGATAATCTTCGATGCGGTGTTAATGTAACTTCTTTTGGTACTAAAGTTTCCTTATTGAAATGTCAGGGTAATAAGATTGGTATTTCTGTAACTGATAAAGGCGTAAAGTGCCGTCTTGAAGATTGCACCTTAACATCTAATGATGTTGGGGTGCTGGCTATGGTTCCTTATGAAGAAAGTGGATGTGTATATACTAAAAACAAGTTGTCACGTAAGGTTAATGCGGCCTCTTAGAGTGAATGTTGCTTTTTATATTTCTAAAAGTTGTTGTTTTTTTTATTACTTATTCTGTTAGGATTGTGATTTTTTGTGTTGTTCATGAATTTAATATCATTTCTGGATTTCTATTTGATCTCACTGTCAAACTGATCAAGTTATTTTGATCAAATTTGGGGGGCAGTATGGATGCGATTTTTTATGGTGTGAATGAATATAGATAGTGCAATGCTCATGAGATAAGTGCATTTGACAATAAAAATTAATTTATGTCGTTGATTATATGCTTTTTCATAATTAATATTTAAGGAATTCATTATGTTACTTCCTGTAATTATGGCTGGTGGTACCGGCAGTCGTCTCTGGCCGATGTCTCGTGAGCTTTACCCGAAACAGTTCTTACGGCTGTACGGGCAGAATTCAATGCTGCAGGAAACCATCACCCGACTCTCGGGCCTTGAAATCCATGAACCGATGGTCATCTGTAACGAAGAGCATCGCTTCCTGGTGGCCGAACAGCTGCGCCAACTCAATAAACTGTCGAATAACATCATTCTTGAGCCAGTCGGGCGCAATACCGCCCCGGCCATTGCCCTGGCTGCCCTCCAGGCCACTCGCCATGGGGACGACCCGCTGATGCTGGTTCTTGCCGCAGACCATATCATCAATAACAAACCGGTCTTCCACGATGCCATCCGCGTCGCCGAGCAGTATGCCAATGAAGGGCATCTGGTCACTTTCGGGATTGTGCCAAACGCTCCAGAAACCGGCTACGGCTACATCCAGCGCGGCGTAGCGCTTACTGACAGTGACCACGCCCCTTACCATGTGGCTCGCTTCGTTGAGAAGCCAGACCGGGAACGCGCCGAGGCCTACCTCGCTTCCGGAGAGTACTACTGGAACAGCGGCATGTTTATGTTCCGCGCCAAAAAATACCTCTCCGAGCTGGCCAAATTCCGCCCGGATATCCTTGAGGCCTGCCAGGCAGCGGTCAGCGCCGCGGATAATGGCAGCGACTTCATCAGCATTCCACATGACATTTTCTGCGAGTGCCCGGACGAATCCATCGACTACGCGGTGATGGAAAAAACCGCCGATGCGGTGGTGGTCGGTCTCGATGCCGACTGGAGTGACGTTGGCTCGTGGTCGGCGTTGTGGGACGTTAGCCCTAAAGATGCGCAGGGTAACGTGCTCAGCGGCGATGCGTGGGTGCATAATAGCGAAAACTGCTACATCAACAGCGACGAGAAGCTGGTGGCGGCGATTGGCGTGGAGAACCTGGTGATTGTTAGTACCAAGGACGCGGTGCTGGTGATGAACCGCGAGCGCGCCCAGGACGTGAAGAAGGCGGTCGAGTTCCTTAAACAGAACCAGCGCAGCGAGTACAAGCGCCACCGCGAGATTTACCGTCCCTGGGGCCGCTGCGACGTGGTGGTGCAGACCCCACGGTTTAATGTCAACCGGATCACGGTGAAACCGGGCGGGGCCTTCTCTATGCAGATGCACCACCACCGCGCCGAGCACTGGGTTATTTTGGCTGGCACCGGTCAGGTGACGGTGAACGGGAAGCAATTCCTGCTGACGGAAAACCAGTCCACCTTTATTCCCATCGGAGCCGAGCACTGCCTGCAAAACCCGGGCCGTATTCCACTGGAAGTTCTGGAAATCCAGTCCGGTTCCTACTTGGGCGAAGACGATATTATCCGTATTAAAGACCAGTATGGTCGTTGCTAATCTTTTGGGGAATAAGGTGCAGAATGACACAGTTAACATGCTTTAAGGCTTATGACATCCGTGGTGAACTGGGAGAAGAGCTGAACGAAGACATTGCCTACCGTATCGGGCGCGCCTATGGCGAATTTCTGAAACCCGGGAAGATTGTAGTGGGGGGCGATGTGCGCCTCACCAGCGAGTCGCTGAAGCTGGCTCTGGCCCGGGGGCTGATGGACGCCGGTACCGACGTGCTTGATATCGGCCTGAGCGGCACCGAAGAGATTTACTTTGCCACCTTCCACCTCGGGGTGGACGGCGGGATCGAGGTGACGGCAAGCCACAACCCGATGAACTACAACGGCATGAAGCTGGTGCGCGAAAACGCGAAGCCCATCAGCGGCGATACTGGGCTGCGCGATATCCAGCGCCTGGCGGAGCAGAACCAGTTTCCGCCGGTGGACCCGGAGCGCCGCGGCACCCTGCGTCAGATTTCGGTGCTGAAGGAGTACGTCGACCACCTGATGGGCTATGTAAACCTGGCGAACTTCACCCGTCCGCTGAAGCTGGTGGTGAACTCCGGCAACGGGGCGGCAGGGCACGTGATTGATGAGGTGGAGAAACGCTTCGCGACGGCCGGGGCGCCGGTGGTTTTTATCAAGGTGCATCACCAGCCGGACGGGCATTTCCCGAACGGTATTCCGAACCCGCTGCTGCCGGAGTGTCGCCAGGATACTGCCGACGCGGTGCGCGAGCATCAGGCGGACATGGGGATTGCTTTTGATGGCGACTTCGACCGCTGCTTCCTGTTTGATGACGAGGCGTCGTTTATCGAGGGGTACTACATTGTCGGGCTGTTGGCGGAAGCGTTCCTGCAGAAGCAACCGGGGGCGAAAATCATTCACGACCCGCGCCTGACGTGGAACACGGTGGACATCGTGACCTGCAGCGGTGGTCAGCCGGTGATGTCGAAGACCGGGCATGCGTTCATCAAGGAGCGGATGCGCCAGGAAGACGCCATCTACGGCGGGGAGATGAGTGCGCACCATTACTTCCGCGACTTTGCCTACTGCGACAGCGGGATGATCCCGTGGCTGCTGGTGGCGGAGCTGCTGTGCCTGAAAAACAGCTCGCTGAAGTCGCTGGTGGCGGATCGCCTGGCGGCGTTCCCGGCGTCAGGGGAGATTAACCGCAAGCTGGGTAATGCGGCGGCGGCTATTGCGCGTATCCGCGAACGCTATGAACCAGGTGCCGTCAACGTGGATACCACCGACGGTATCAGTATTGAATACCCGGAGTGGCGCTTTAACCTGCGCAGCTCGAATACTGAGCCGGTAGTGCGTCTCAACGTGGAGTCAAAAGCAGATGATGCATTAATGAAGGCTAAAACAGAAGAAATATTAGCTCTACTTAAATAGAACTTATTTTACTTAGAGCTATAGGGCTGATGTGTGGGATTATACATCACCTTATGGCTCTTCCTTGACTTCCTATTTTTCTGAGAGTAAAACCGCCAGAAGTGTTGATTACAGGGTGGCTACTATGCCGCCGTCCAGTTAACTGATTAAAGTGTGATCGAATGAAAATTACTATTTCCGGTACCGGTTATGTTGGTTTATCGAATGGCATCCTGATTGCGCAGAACCACGAAGTGGTTGCGCTGGATATCGTACAATCTAAAGTCGATATGCTTAACCAGAAGATGTCGCCGATTGTCGATAAAGAGATTCAGGAATATCTGGCCGAAAAACCGCTGAATTTTCGTGCGACAACTGACAAGCAAGATGCATATCGCAATGCTGACTATGTCATTATCGCCACACCGACTGACTACGATCCGAAAACCAACTACTTCAATACCTCAACCGTTGAAGCCGTTATTCGTGATGTCACTGAGATTAACCCCAACGCCGTCATGATCATCAAATCGACCATTCCGGTCGGTTTCACCCGTGATATTAAAGAGCGTCTGGGCATCGACAATGTCATCTTCTCCCCGGAGTTCCTGCGTGAAGGCCGTGCGCTGTATGACAATCTGCATCCTTCTCGTATCGTCATCGGTGAACGTTCGGAGCGGGCAGAGCGTTTTGCCAGTCTGCTGAAAGAGGGGGCTATCAAGCAGGATATCCCGACGCTGTTTACCGACTCGACCGAAGCGGAGGCGATCAAGCTGTTTGCCAATACCTACCTTGCTCTGCGTGTCGCTTATTTTAATGAGCTGGATAGCTATGCAGAAAGCCAGGGTCTCAACAGCAAGCAGATTATTGAAGGCGTGTGCCTGGACCCGCGGATCGGCAATCACTATAACAACCCGTCATTCGGTTACGGTGGATACTGCCTGCCGAAAGATACTAAACAGCTGCTGGCGAACTACGAATCGGTGCCAAACAATATCATTGGCGCTATTGTGGATGCTAACCGTACCCGTAAAGACTTTATTGCTGACTCTATCCTTGCGCGTAAACCGAAAGTGGTTGGGGTTTATCGTCTGATCATGAAGAGCGGCTCAGATAACTTCCGCGCCTCTTCAATCCAAGGGATTATGAAGCGTATTAAAGCCAAAGGTATCCCGGTTATTATTTACGAACCGGTGATGCAAGAAGATGAATTCTTTAATTCTCGCGTCGTTCGCGATCTGGATGCCTTTAAGCAAGAAGCTGATGTCATCATTTCTAACCGTATGGCGGAAGAGCTGGCTGATGTTGCGGATAAGGTTTATACCCGCGATCTCTTTGGCAACGATTAGTCCTTTCGATCCTGAGTGCCAGCGGTGCTGCCGCTGGTCTCATCTCTCCCTTGCCTCCGCTTTTACAAATTTTCTATAACGACGACCTCGGTAGTGTGATGCAGTCTGTAATTTTATGCTAAAACCATTGCCCGGCTTACGGTGGTCAGATATGTTAAATCATACCTTGTGAAGAGCTACCGTCACTGAGATGTAGATGCCGGAGATAAGCGCCGGAAGGGAAAAGAAGCCTGCTATGCGGGCTTTTTTTGTTTTTGTACTCAGGGCTTGGGCACGAAATAAACTGGAGCCGACCAAAGCGGAGGCTCATCAAAGCTTCTGTAAAACGCGGGAACAAAAAAACCGCAACCCTGCGATTGCGGTTCAGAAAGAATCAGGTAACCACTCAGGCGTTGTAATACGCCTTGTACCACTCCACGAATTTCTTCACGCCATCCTTAACGGATGTCTGCGGTTTAAAGCCAACCAGATCATACAGTGGTTTGGTATCGGCGCTGGTTTCCAGGACATCGCCCGGCTGGATCGGCATCATGTTTTTCTCAGCTTCCATCCCCATCGCTTCTTCCAGAGCGGTGATGTAGTCCATCAACTCCACTGGCGAGCTGTTGCCGATATTATAGATTCGATAAGGGGCTGAACTGGTGGCCGGTGAGCCGTTTTCTACGGTCCATTCAGGATCTGCCTGCGGAATGACATCCTGCACGCGGACAATCGCTTCTACGATGTCATCGATGTAGGTGAAATCACGCTTCATCTTGCCGTAGTTGTAGACGTCAATGCTCTTACCTTCCAGCATCGCCTTAGTGAATTTGAACAGGGCCATATCTGGACGCCCCCACGGGCCATACACGGTGAAGAAACGTAAGCCGGTGGTGGGGATGCCATAGAGATGAGAGTAGGTATGCGCCATCAGTTCATTGGCTTTTTTGGTTGCCGCATACAGTGACACCGGGTGATCGACCGAATCATTCGTGGAGAACGGCATCTTGCGGTTCAGGCCATATACTGAACTGGAAGAGGCGTACAGCAAATGTTGTACTTTGTTGTGTCGGCAGCCTTCCAGAATGTTCAGATAACCAATCAGGTTGGCATCGGCATAGGCATGCGGATTTTCCAGCGAATAACGCACGCCAGCCTGCGCTGCCAGATGGATCACCCGATCAAACTTCTCAGTAGCAAAAATTTGCGCCATGCCTTCGCGATCGGCAAGATCGATTTTGTAAAAACTGAACCGAGGAGACTGTAAAAGATCCAGGCGAGACTGCTTGAGATTGACATCGTAGTAATCGTTCATGTTGTCGATGCCAACAACCTCATGACCCGCCTCCAGAAGGCGCTGACTTGCATGAAAGCCGATAAATCCTGCGGCTCCAGTGACTAAAAACTTCATATTCATCCTCCGGGTTCGGTGTTCCCCGCTATATATATTTGTCGATTTTACACTGGCTTGCCTTCGGGATCATCTGCTTTACCGTTGCAGGATATAAGCGGGTACCGTAGAAAGTGCAGGGTTGCACACTTCCCGGGTCCTGGTGAGTGCTGAAGATTTTAGGGTAAGTTCGCAAATGATAATCATTATTACATGAAAATAAGTTAGCTGAATAATTGTTACTGCTGTTCTTTGATAGTTACCGTACTCTGTTCGCCTCGCAAGCAAAGCAGCGGAAAGGCTGAGTCTGGTCAATATTGTTTCTTTTTATATATTTTCCGAACAATTCCTCAATAATCAGTCAGTATTACTATTGTAATGATAGTAATGAAATCTATTTTTTCTTTTATAATCATATTGTTAAGTGGGTGCGTTGAAGTGTTCGAATAATGTGCAGCAACTGTGTATTTTTTGGCTGAATGGATTGGTCATGCTTTTTCATTTTTATTCTTCCAGACCAGAGCTATAATGCGCGCGTAATTCACATCCTACGGATGCATTATTGATAATGCGCAGCAAACGTACCCTACGACGCTCGGATTTGACCACTTTTGAAGAAAAGTCAAATTCACTTTTATGCAAGAGAGGGTGAGGAAGGACGTTATCCTGGTGGTGTTGCCGCTGCCTGCCCGCGAACTTAATACTCTGCCTGACTCATGTAGAGATGCGGAGCGCCCAGCTACATGGCTGTTGAAGTCATACTGCCGAGAGTGACGCTTTTTGTTGGTTTCAAGGGTGAAATGAGAAAGTCCTGATGGATAGGATGCCATAAACTGGGGAGAGTAGCGGTGCATTTGTTGCGGTGTAGCGATGGATGTGAGTCCGGAGAGGGGCGCTGAGTACAGATATCCGTTTGTTTTTAGCTTTTTTGCCGAACGCTGACTAGGCTGTTTGTGGCTTCATGAATGCTGCGCCGGTCATGCTTGTGGAGCTAACGACGAGCGAATCCTCTTCGTTACGGTAAGACCGGGTAAGACAGACACTTTAGAGAGGGGAGTCCGCATTTTGGTTGCGATAGCCAATGGCGGTAGCGTGTCTGAATTTTAGAATAAACTCATTGTTCGATTTAACATTTTATTTACAATCTTAAAGGATGGTTTATGTGTCTTCCACGAGAATCACATTTTCATTCAGCGGTGACTGAGGTTAGCGATCATCTCCGATTCCGGAGTGCTAATGCGCAGGAAAGATTGTTTACATATTGCTTGTGCAAAATAATGTTACAATTGGTCTTTGTTTATGGGAATAGCTGTTCGTCTCTCGAGCACAGCAGATCTTATCGATAATTCTGTTTGATACATATTACGTACGGAATTTTTTGTAGAATAATTTATGAGTATAAAAATGAAGTATAATATAGGGTATTTGTTTGATCTTCTTGTTGTTATAACAAACAAAGATTTAAAGGTACGTTATAAAAGCAGCGTATTTGGTTACTTATGGTCAATTGCGAATCCACTGCTTTTTGCAATGATATATTATTTCATTTTTAAACTCGTTATGCGAGTGCAGATCCCGAATTATACCCTTTTCTTGATTACCGGTTTATTTCCGTGGCAGTGGTTTGCCAGCTCGGCGACAAATTCCTTGTTTTCGTTTATAGCCAATGCGCAAATAATCAAAAAAACAGTTTTTCCGCGCTCAGTTATTCCATTGAGTAATGTCATGATGGAAGGGTTACATTTCTTGTGTACAATTCCTGTGATTATTGCATTCCTGTTCGTGTATGGTATGCGTCCATCGCTCTCATGGCTCTGGGGCGTACCAATTATTGCGCTTGGTCAGGTAATTTTTACATTTGGTATTTCAATCATATTTTCTACGCTAAATCTGTTCTTCAGGGATTTAGAGCGATTTGTCAGCCTTGGTATCATGCTCATGTTTTATTGCACGCCGATATTATATGCGTCAGATATGATTCCTGAAAAATTTAGCTGGATTATTACCTATAATCCTCTGGCAAGCATGATCCTCAGCTGGCGGCAGCTGTTCATGGATGGCGTCTTAAATTATGAATATATTTCAATCCTTTACATTACAGGTTTAGTCCTGACAATTGTGGGCCTGAGTATTTTTAATAAATTAAAATATCGATTTGCAGAGATTTTGTAATGGAACCAGTAATAAACTTTAGTCACGTTACGAAAGAGTATCCTCTTTACCACCATATTGGCTCAGGAATTAAGGATCTCGTATTTCACCCTAAAAGAGCTTTTCAGCTGTTAAAAGGGCGTAAATATCTTGCGATCGAAGACATTACCTTCACCGTGGGTAAAGGCGAGGCCGTAGCGCTGATTGGTCGTAACGGCGCAGGGAAAAGTACCTCCCTCGGGCTGGTGGCCGGCGTCATTAAGCCAACAAAAGGCACTGTTACAACCCAGGGGCGCGTTGCCTCAATGCTTGAGCTAGGCGGCGGTTTTCACCCTGAATTAACCGGGCGAGAAAATATTTATCTCAATGCGACCCTGCTTGGGCTACGCCGCAAAGAGGTTCAGCAACGGATGGATCGGATAATTGAGTTCTCCGAGCTGGGTGATTTCATTGACGAACCTATTCGCGTGTACTCAAGTGGTATGCTTGCGAAGCTTGGATTCTCTGTCATCAGCCAGGTAGAACCCGATATACTTATTATCGATGAGGTACTTGCTGTCGGTGACATTTCGTTCCAGGCCAAATGTATACAAACAATACGAGACTTCAAAAATAAGGGTGTAACGATATTATTCGTTAGCCACAATATGAGTGATGTTGAAAAAATCTGTGACAGAGTTGTTTGGATCGAAAACCATAAACTCCGTGAAATTGGCTCAGCAGAGAGAATCATTGAACTTTACAAGCAAGCAATGGCTTAATAATTGGTAATAAGATGAATAGTATCAAAATTTATACATGTCACCACAAACCCAGTGCTTTTCTAAATGCCTCTATTATTAAACCACTGCATGTCGGGAAGGCTAATACTTATAATGATATTGGCTGTGAAGGGGATGATAGCGGAGACAACATTTCCTTTAAAAACCCCTTCTATTGTGAGCTGACGGCCCACTACTGGGTGTGGAAGAATGAATCCCTGGCTGACTATGTGGGATTCATGCATTACCGCAGACACTTGAACTTTGCAGAACAACAAAATCATCCTGAGGATAACTGGGGGGTGGTCAACTACCCGCTCATCAATGCCGAATACGAAAGCCAGTTTGGATTAAGTGATGAATCCATAAGCACCTGCGTTGATGGATATGATCTGCTGTTACCCAAAAAATGGTCGGTAACATCGGCAGGAAGTAAGAATAACCTTGATCATTATGCAAAAGGTGAGTTTTTACACATTAAAGACTATCAGTCTGCCCTGGATGTCGTTGAAGAGCTGTATCCACAATATAAAGCTGCGATTCAACAATTCAATAATGCAACTGATGGTTATTATACGAACATGTTTGTTATGCGCAAAGACATGTTCCTGGATTATTCTGAATGGCTTTTTGCTATTTTGTCTAATCTTGAAGATCGGATTTCGATGAATAACTACAACGCTCAAGAAAAACGAGTTATAGGACACATTGCTGAGCGTTTATTCAATATCTATATCATCAAATGTCAACAAGATAAACAGCTAAAAATAAAAGAACTACAGCGCACGTTTGTTACTGCTGAAACATTTAATGGTAAATTAAAGCCCGTTTTTGACGAAAGCGTACCGGTTGTTATCAGTTTTGATAATAACTATGCATTAAGTGGCGGGGCATTAATCAATTCAATTGTTCGCCATTCTGATGCGAACAGAAACTATGATATCGTTGTTCTGGAAAATAAGGTCAGTCATTTAAATAAACAACGCCTTATCAAGCTAGTTGCTGGTCATAACAACATATCATTGCGCTTTTTTGATGTGAATTCATTCACTGAGATGAGTGATGTTCATACCCGTGCACATTTTAGTGCGTCGACCTATGCGCGCTTGTTCATCCCGCAACTTTTCCGCGAGTATAAAAAAGTTGTGTTTATCGATTCTGACACCGTGGTGAAGGCTGATTTGGCGACACTTCTGGATGTCGAGATCGGCACTAACCTGGTTGCCGCTGTTAAAGACATCGTCATGGAAGGGTTTGTGAAGTTTGGTACCATGTCAGAATCAGATGATGGCATTATGCCTGCAGAGCAATACCTGAAAAAGACATTAGGAATGACTAATCCTGACGAATATTTTCAGGCCGGGATTATTGTTTTTAATGTCGAACAAATGGTTACAGAGAATACCTTTGCTCAATTGATGTCAGCATTGAAAGCCAAAAAGTATTGGTTCTTAGATCAGGATATCATGAACAAAGTCTTCTTTGGCCGAGTCAAATTCTTACCATTAGAATGGAACGTGTACCATGGTAATGGTAATACCGATGATTTCTTCCCGAATCTTAAGTTTTCAACCTATATGCGCTTTTTACAAGCCAGAAGAAATCCAAAAATGATTCACTATGCGGGTGAAAACAAACCATGGAATACTGAGAAAGTCGATTTCTATGATGATTTTCTTGAGAATGTTTTAAATACGCCATGGGAAAAAGAAATCTACTATCGCCAGTTACCTGTGGCCACGGTAGTACCTAACCAACATACTGAACTGCAGCAAACCGTGTTACTGCAGACAAAGATTAAAAGAGCTTTAATGCCATATGTTAACAAATATGCTCCTGTCGGTTCGCCAAGAAGAAATAAGCTCACCAAATATTATTATAAAGTTCGCCGTTCGATTCTTGGCTAATACAACTGGAGATACATTATGAAGCGTAACAATATTCTCATCGTCGGCGCTGGTTTTTCAGGTGTGGTCATTGCCCGCCAGCTTGCTGAACAAGGTCACAAGGTTAAAATCATCGATCAGCGGGACCACATTGGAGGAAACTCTTATGACACTCGCGATCCTCAGACTGATGTCATGGTTCATGTCTACGGTCCGCATATTTTCCATACGGATAATGAAACCGTCTGGAACTATGTCAATCAGTATGCGGAAATGATGCCCTATGTGAATAGAGTAAAAGCTACTGTTAATGGTCAGGTTTTTTCACTGCCGATTAATCTGCATACTATTAATCAGTTCTTTGCTAAAACCTGTTCTCCTGATGAAGCTCGCGCGCTCATTAGCGAAAAAGGTGATAGTTCCATTCTGGAACCGAAGACTTTTGAAGAGCAGGCCTTGCGCTTCATTGGTAAAGAATTATACGAAGCGTTCTTCAAAGGCTACACCATAAAACAGTGGGGGATGCAGCCTTCTGAGCTTCCGGCATCTATACTCAAACGTTTGCCTGTGCGTTTCAATTATGACGATAATTATTTCAATCATAAATTCCAGGGCATGCCGAAGTTAGGCTATACCCATATGATTGAAGCGATCGCCGATCATGAAAATATCACTCTGCAATTACAGCGTGAGTTTGCGGCTGAAAATCGCGAAAGTTATGATCATGTATTTTATAGCGGGCCGTTAGACGCCTTCTATTCATACCAGCATGGGCGTCTTGGCTACCGTACTCTGGACTTTGAGCGATTTACCTGGCAAGGTGATTACCAGGGCTGCGCGGTCATGAACTATTGCTCAGTTGATGTCCCGTATACGCGCATTACGGAACATAAATATTTTTCCCCGTGGGAAAACCACGAAGGCTCCGTATGTTACAAAGAATATAGTCGCGCCTGCGGTGAAAATGATATTCCTTACTATCCAATCCGCCAGATGGGCGAGATGGCTCTGCTGGATAAATATCTATCACTGGCGGAAGGTGAGAAAAATATTACTTTCGTCGGACGCTTAGGGACTTATCGCTATCTTGATATGGATGTAACGATTGCAGAAGCCTTAAAAACGGCCGATAAATACCTGTCTTCATTGTCCAACGACGAAGCAATGCCTGTATTTGTGGCCGATGTACGATGAAACATACTGCACTAATAGTCACTTTCAACCGTCTTGAGAAGCTAAAAAAGACGGTTGCTGAAACTGTTAAGCTGCACTTTACCTCTATCGTTATTGTCAATAATGGGTCCACGGATGGGACCTCTGACTGGCTGCAGACAATCACTGATCCCCGAGTCATTGTCTTAAATCTGGCCAGTAATAACGGGGGGGCCGGCGGGTTTAAGGCCGGTAGTCAATATATATGCAGTTCTGTTGATAGCGATTGGGTCTTCTTTTATGACGATGATGCTTATCCGCAAAGTGATATTCTTGATAAGTTCGCGACGATAAATAAAGAAGATTGTCGTGTTTTTACGGCTTTAGTTAAAGATTTACAGGGCCGGACATGCGCGATGAATGTTCCATTTGCAAAAGTCCCGACCTCGTTTAGTGATACCTTGCAATATATCAAACATCCCCAACGATATGTACCAGATAATAAGAAAATGCTGGTGCAAACCGTTTCATTTGTTGGCATGATCATTAAGCGTGAAGTCTTGAATGAGCACCTTCATCATATTTATGATGAACTTTTCCTTTATTTTGATGATCTCTATTTTGGTTATCAATTAACTTTAAGTGGCGAGAAAATCACTTATCAACCGGAACTTGTTTTTACTCATGACGTGAGTATTCAGGGAAAGGTTATATCGCCAGAGTGGAAGGTTTATTATCTTTGTCGGAACTTGATTTTGGCTAAGAGAATATTCACGGAAGTGGAAATTTTTAGTAGTTCATCAATCCTTTTGCGCCTGTGTAAGTATATCACCATATTCCCTGTGCAGTGCCGGAAATGGGTATATCTAAAGTTTTTATGCCGTGGGATTGTACATGGTGTAAAAGGAATCAGCGGTAAGTTTCACTAAGTGGACATAGCAATGAAAAAACTGTGTTATTTCATAAATTCGGATTGGTATTTTGATTTGCATTGGACCGATCGTGCAATTGCCGCCCGAGATGCCGGTTATGAGATTCACATTATTAGCCATTTTGTCGATGATAAAATAGCGGAAAAATTCAGGACATTAGGTTTTGTTTGCCATAACATTCCACTTGTCGCTCAATCATTCAATGTTTTGATTTTCTTTCGGGCCTTTTCTAAGGCTCGGAAAATTATTCAAAACATCAACCCAGATTTATTGCACTGCATTACCATCAAGCCCTGTTTGATCGGCGGTTTTCTGGCTAAAAGTACCCATCGTCCTGTTATTCTGAGTTTTGTCGGTTTGGGCCGAGTATTTTCCGCAGAGTCTGCCTGTCTTAAGCTGCTGCGAAGTTTTACTGTTATGGCATATAAGTATATCGCCAGTAACAAATGCAGTTTGTTTATGTTCGAACATGATAAAGACAGAGCTAAACTTGCCGATCTGGTTGGTATCGATTACAAACAGACTATTGTTATTGATGGCGCGGGTATTAATCCTGAGATTTACAAATACTCTCTGGAGCAGCAGCGTGATGTTCCGGTCGTCCTTTTTGCCAGCCGTATGCTGTGGAGTAAAGGACTGGGTGACCTGATTGAAGCCAAAAAAATACTGAGTAATAAAAATATTCACTTTACGCTGAATGTTGCCGGTATTTTAGTTGAGAATGATAAAGACGCGATTCCGCTAGCGACGATACAGAAGTGGCAAAGCGAAGGCGTGATTAACTGGCTCGGTCATTGCTCTAATGTATTTGATTTAATTGAAGAATCAAATATCGTTGCTTTGCCGTCGGTCTACGCCGAAGGCGTACCGCGTATCTTGCTGGAAGCTTCCTCTGTCGGGCGCGCTTGTATCGCTTATGATGTTGGTGGCTGTGATAGCTTAATTATCAATAACGATAATGGGTTGATTGTAAAAAGTAAATCTGTCGAGGAATTAGCGGAGAAACTCGGTTTCCTGTTGGATAACCCAGAAACGCGCGTCGCAATGGGTATCAATGGCAGAAAACGCATTCAAGATAAATTCTCGAGCGTGATGATCATTAATAAAACATTAAAAACATATCGTGATGTTGTTGAAGAGTAATTTTTGATGAAGCTCAGTCGCTTTCATCTTACCCATCCTTAATAAACTGGCAACCTACAAATTAAACGCTACCCATAAATAAATATAATTGCGTTTATAAGCTAAGCGTCAAGGTGATTGCATGTCTGAAAAAGAGAGTATAGCTGTTTCCGTTATTATCCCTGTGCACAATGCGGCGGGATATATTTCCGACACATTGAGCACTGTTTTGTCGCAAACATTAAATGATATTGAAATCATTATTGTCAACGATTGTTCTGACGATAATACCTTAGAGATTGTCTCGGCGCTGGCTGAAACTGATTCACGAATTAGAGTCATTAACAACACGACAAATCTTGGTGGGGGAGGCTCAAGAAACATCGGGTTGGATGCTGCTACCGGTGAGTACGTTATTTTTCTTGATGACGACGATTATGCCGATAACATAATGTTGGAGCGCATGTACGCACGTGCTAGCGATATACAAGCAGATGTCGTTATCTGTCGCAGCCAGTCTTTTGATCCCGCCTTGCAGGTTTATGCTCCGATGCCGTGGTCAGTGCGCCAGGAGCTGTTACCTGATCTCAAGTTTTTTTCATCCCAGGATATTCCCTCTGACTTTTTCCGCACCTTTGTCTGGTGGCCATGGGACAAGCTTCTCAGGCGTCAATTTATTACTAGTCATCAGCTTCGTTTTCAGGAAATCAGGACGACCAACGATCTTTTCTTCGTCTGCGCATTTATGCTCATGGCGAACAGAATTTCGGTCTTAAATGAAACGTTAATTTCTCATACCATCAACCGTAGTGAATCCCTATCCGCCACGCGAGCAGAGTCGCACCGCTGTGCTGTTGAAGCATTGGTGGCTCTTAAAGCGTTTATCTGTCAGCAGGGGATGATGGAACACCGTCTCAGAGATTATAAAAACTATGTTGTCGTGTTCCTTGAGTGGCATTTAAACACGATTTCTGGTCCGGCATTTCACCCGTTTTATCAGCAAGTGAAAGAGTTCGTTGTTGCGCTGGATGCAAAGAGTGATGATTTTTATGATGAATTTATCGCCGCCGCCCATCATAGGATCACCACGCTGTCAGCTGAAGAGTACCTATTCTCACTTAAAGATCGGGTTCTGAAGGAACTTGAGTTTTTCCAGGCCAGGAGCTCCGCATTACAGCAAGAAGTTGAGACGCTTACCCACTCATTCGCCGAGCAAAAGGATGAAAATGCGATATTGCATAATCAATTGCATGAGATTGAAGAGCGGGTAACTGAACAGGAACAGAATATTCGTCAGTTAACCGACAAAAATAATGATATGCATCATGAAATGACTATCAAACAGCAAGAGTTCAATGAAATTTATCAGCATCACAAAAATTTAATCTCTTCTTTATCCTGGAAGTTGACTAAGCCGCTACGAGTGGTAAGACGTTTTTTTAAATAATTTCAAAAAGAAGTTAAGCAAGTTTCACTTCTTTGTCAGTGATCTTGTTATTTTCAATAAAGATGTTTTTTCGTTAAATAAAAGAGCTCGTGGTCACATGATTTGCGAGTCTCTATTCCTGTTAGATTAATGATTTATTAGCTAGAGAGTAATAGATTTTTTGTCGAGTTTTACTGGGGGCAGTAAAATTTTGATGTGTGTACTTGTGTTTTTTGTGACTTCCTGCCTTTAAAATTTTTCCTATTGGGCAGTAATCACCTTTGAATATTGATAGCTATTCTTTTTATTACTAATAAATTCTTTCTTCTAAAAGAATGTAGTTTTACTCATTGGAATATGGGGTGTAGATTGTCTGTTAACAGATTTGATGCCATTGATGGCACTCGTGGGATATTGGCGGGTATGGTCATGCTCAGCCATATGTTTGGCAGCTTTATGGGTTGGCCGCAAGTCAGACCATTTAGCGGTGCCTATCTGTGTGTGGTATATTTTTTCATCATGAGTGGCTTTGTTCTAACCTATGCCCACGCATCAGGAAACTTTTTCAAATACGTTCTTACACGATTTGCCCGATTATGGCCGCTTCATTTTCTGTCGACGATGCTGATGGTAGCCATTTATTACTATAATGCGCACCATGGCGGCTACGTTTCCAGCCCGGATGTTTTTTCTATTAGCGTGATATTAAAAAATATATTATTTCTTCATGGTCTTTATTGGCATGACTTCAAGTTAGTCAATGAACCATCGTGGAGTATCAGTATTGAATTCTGGGTATCGCTTTTAATTCCTCTGATCTTTACGCGATTAGGAAATATGACTCGCGCTGTTGTTGCAGGATTGTTTTTTATTTTCCTGTGGCATAAACATCCATCAGGGATACCCCCATCAATGCTGACAGCAATGCTGTCAATGCTGATTGGTTCATTGTTTTTTTCTTTATCACAGACAGAGTATTTTAAGTGTCTGATGAAAGAAAAATTTATGGCATTTTTTATTACCGCTGCGGCTGTCGTATCGATCGTTGGCGTATATGCTATGAACCATAGCCGACTGGATTACTTTTTATTCGTTGCATTTATCCCGATGCTCTTCATCGATCACCTTCCTGATAATCAACTAATAAAGAGAGTTTTCACCTCAAATTTATTCTTATTTCTCGGTTATATTAGTTTCCCTTTATATTTATTGCATGAGCTGGTTATCGTATCCGGATTCATTTTTGACGCTGAGAATGCCTGGGTATCGATATCATTAGCGGCATTTGCCTCAATATTCATTGCCTATATTTATGCCCGATTTATCGATTATCCTCTCTATCGGGCATTAAAGCGTCAGATTGCCAAAATAAGTTAATTATGGTTTGGATTTTATTGAACGGTAGTTGACTGATTAGTGCGCTGTCGTCGGAGTAGCGTTGCGACGCTTAAAAGGGGAGGGGGAATCCCCTCCCTTCATCGATTTATTTATGCCTGCTACGCAGGTTCTCGACCACTGCCGTCAAATCCAGCCCCTGATCCTGCAGCAGTACCAGCAGGTGATACATCAGATCCGACGCTTCGTTCTTCAGTTCGAACTGGTCATGCACCGTCGCGGCCAGCGCGGTTTCCACGCCTTCTTCCCCGACCTTTTGCGCAATACGCTTGGTACCGCTGGCGTACAGCTTCGCGGTATATGAGCTTTGCGGATCCGCATGCTTACGCTCGGCCAGCAGTTGCTCCAGCTGATACAGGAACAGCCACTGGTGGCCGGCGTCACCGAAGCAGCTTGATGTGCCTTTATGGCAGGTCGGACCGATTGGGTTAACCAGCACCAGCAGGGTATCGTTGTCGCAATCCGGCGTAATGCTCACCACGTTGAGAAAGTTGCCGGAGGTTTCCCCTTTGGTCCACAGACGCTGTTTGGTCCGCGAATAAAAGGTCACTTTACCGCTCTCTTCGGTCTTCGCCAGCGCATCCTGATTCATATAGCCCAGCATCAGGACTTCGCCGGAGATGGCGTGCTGTACGATGGCCGGCATCATGCCGTCGGTTTTTTCCCAGTCCAGCTGTTCAGTTAACATACCCTAATCTCCACGCCCTGTGCTGCCAGGTACGTTTTTAGTTCACCAATATTAATAATCTGCTTGTGGAACACCGACGCCGCCAGCGCACCGTCGACGTTGGCGTCGCGGAAGGCTTCAAGGAAGTGCTCCATGGTGCCGGCGCCGCCGGAGGCGATAAGCGGTACGTGGCAGACGGCGCGGACTTTGCGCAACTGCTCAAGATCGTAGCCGTTACGCACGCCATCCTGATTCATCATGTTCAGCACGATCTCGCCGGCGCCACGTTTCTGGACTTCCTGCACCCAGTCGAGAGTCTCCCACTGAGTCACGCGCGTGCGGCTCTCATCGCCGGTGTACTGGTTGACGTGATATTTACCGCTCTCGGCATCAAACCAGGTGTCGATACCCACCACAATACACTGCACGCCAAAACGATCGGCCAGACGGGTAATCAGCGTCGGATCGGCCAGCGCCGGGGAGTTAATCGAAATCTTGTCGGCGCCGAAGGAGAGAATCTGCGCCGCATCGTCGAGGGATTTAATTCCGCCCGCGACGCAGAAAGGAATATCGATCACTTCCGCTACCCGCGACACCCAGCTTTTATCGACGACGCGGCCGTCGCTGGAGGCGGTGATATCGTAGAACACCAGCTCATCAGCGCCTTCGTCGGCATAGCGTTTCGCCAGCGGGACGATATCGCCGATGATTTCGTGATTACGGAACTGCACGCCTTTCACTACCTGGCCGTCACGAACGTCGAGGCAGGGGATTATCCGTTTTGCCAGCATTGAATGGCCTCCGTTACATTAAATTTACCTTCCAGCAGCGCGCGACCGACAATCACGCCGCGCACACCGGTTCCGCGCAGCGCGGCAATATCCTGCAGATCGCCGATACCGCCAGAAGACTGAAAGGCCACTTGCGGATAGCGGGCGCACACTTCTTCATACAGCGCGACGTTGGACCCCGCCAGAGTGCCATCGCGAGAGATATCGGTGCACAGGACGTGCTGCAGCCCGACGGATTGATAGCTCTCCACCAGCTCTTCCAGCGTCACGCCGGAGTTTTCCTGCCAGCCGCTCACTGCCACCTGCTTGTTGCCTTCCGCGTCGATACGCACGTCCAGCGCCAGCACCAGATGCTGCGGGCCAAAACGCTTAAACCAGCCTTTTACCACTTCCGGCGATTTCACCGCCGTCGAACCCACCACCACGCGCGCCACGCCTGCGGCAAGCAGGGCCGCCACATCTTCTTCCGTCCGCACGCCGCCGCCAACCTGCACCGGTACGTTCACGCCGGCCACCAGCGTTTTCAGCAGCGGGATCTGGCGCCTGGCCGGGTCTTTCGCGCCGGTCAGGTCGACCAGATGCAGCACTTCGGCCCCTTGCGCCGCGTACGACTGCAGGCGCGGCAGCGGATCGTTGCCGTAGTCGCGCTGCTGACCGTAATCGCCCTGATGGAGACGGACAACCGTGCCGTCAATTAAATCTAAAGCAGGAATGATCATCACATCTCCAGGAAGTTTTTCAGCAGCTGTGCGCCGGCGCTGCCCGAGCGTTCCGGGTGGAACTGGACGCCAAAAAAGTTATCTTTCTGTACCGCCGCGGTGAACGGCTCGCCGTAATGACACTGGGCGATGGTGTAAGGATTCACCGGCATGGCATAGCTGTGAACGAAATAAAAATAAGCGCCGTCATCGATACCGCGGAACAGACGGTTCCCGGCTTTCGGATAGACCCGGTTCCAGCCCATATGCGGCAGCGGCAGCCCGTGGTCGGTCATTTTAGGCACGTCTTCTTCGATAATGCCCAGCAAATCCACGCCGTTGCTCTCTTCGCTACGCCGCCCCAGCAGCTGCATGCCGAGGCAGATGCCGAGCACCGGCTGGGTGCAGGCTTTCACCAGCTCAATCAGCTCGCGTTCGCGAATCTGGTCCATGGCCGCCTGCGCGGTACCGACGCCGGGTAAAAACAGTTTATCGGCGCGCAGCACCACATCCGGATCGCGGCTGACCGCCGGCTCATAGCCGTGGCGGCCGATTGCCGACTTTACCGAATTGAGGTTGGCGCAGCCGGTGTCGAGGATCACCACGTTCATCACAGGACTCCTTTCGACGAGGGCAGCGTATCGCCCTGCACGCGAATGGCCTGACGCAGCGTACGGCCAAAGGCCTTAAACAGGCTTTCGACGCGATGATGGTCGTTCTTGCCCTTCGTTTTCAGGTGCAGCGTGACCGCCATGGTGTAGGAGAGCGAGCGGAAGAAGTGCTCAACCATCTCGGTGCTCAGATCGCCGACGCGCTGATAGGCGAAGTCGGCTTTATATTCCAGGTGCGGGCGACCGGAAATATCCAGCGCGCAGCGGGCCAGACATTCGTCCATCGGCAGCACAAACCCAAAACGGTTGATCCCGCGCTTATCGCCCAGCGCCAGCCTCAACGCCTCGCCCAGCGCCAGACCGGTATCTTCCACGGTGTGGTGATCGTCAATATAGAGGTCGCCGCCAACGTTAATTTCAAGACGGAAGCCGCCGTGGGTGGCGATTTGATCGAGCATATGATCGAAGAAGCCGACGCCGGTGTGGATTTTGCTGCCGCCTTCGCGATCCAGCCAGACTTTGACATCCACCTGGGTCTCTTTGGTGTTGCGCTCAACGTGGGCATAGCGGTCGCGGCGAGTCAGCTGTTCGCAGATAGTCGGCCAGTTCAGCGTCTCGCGATCATAGCGCAGGCCAGTAATGCCCATGTTATCCGCCAGCTGGATGTCGGTGGCGCGATCGCCGATAACGTAGCTGTGAGCTTTATCCATGACGCCTTCTTCCAGCCACGGCAGCACCAGCTGGGTTTTCGGCTTACGGCATTCGCAGTTGTCAGCCGGCAGATGCGGACAAATCAGCACGTCGTCGAAACTGACGCCCTGGGAAGAGAACACCTGCATCATCAGATTGTGCGGGCCGTCAAACTCCGCCTGCGGCAGACTGTCGGTCCCCAGACCGTCCTGATTGGTGATCATCACCAGTTTGTAACCTTCCTGCTGCAGTTTCAGCAGGGCCGGGATCACCTGCGGCTCAAAGGCCAGCTTTTCAAAGCGGTCTACCTGAAAATCAACCGGTGGCTCGGAAATCAGCGTACCGTCACGGTCAATAAAGAGAAACTTCTGGGTCATACATTCTCCGCAGTCAAAGCGTCAATCACGCGCTGGCTCTCTGCACGGGTACCGATAGTGATACGCAAACAGCCGCTTAATGAGGGTTGTTTATTCTGGTCTCGTAAGATAATGCCCTGATCCCACAAAGATTTAAACACTGCGCTGGACGCTTTAAAGCGCACGAGGACATAGTTAGTCTCGGAGTCAAAGACCTGTTCAACGCACGGGATACCGCGCAGCTGGCCGATCAGATACTCGCGCTCGTCGAGAATCTGCGCCACGCGCGCGCGCATCGCGGCGATACCCTGCTCGTTGAGCGCCTGGGCGGCAATGTCGGCTACCGGCGTTGACAGCGGGTAGGGGGCGATGACCTTCATTAACAGGCTAATCACCTCGGCGTTCGCGAGGGTAAACCCACAGCGCAGCCCGGCGAGGGCAAAGGCTTTTGACAACGTGCGCAGCACCACCAGGTGCGGATAGTCGCTCAGCCAGCCGGCCAGCGTCGCCTGCGGGCAGAATTCGATATAGGCTTCATCGGCCACCACGATCGCCTTCCCGCGGGTCATCTCCAGCAGCTTACGCATGTCGTCGGGATTGATAATCTGTCCGGTCGGGTTATTGGGGCTGCAAACAAAAACCACCTTCACACCGTCGAGATTGGCGGCAATACCGGGCAGATCGAGCTGCCAGTCGCTCAGGGCCGGCACGGTACGACAGGCCACGCCGATGGTTTCGGCGCTGACGCTGTACATGCCGTAGGTTGGCGGGCAATAGAGCACCGCATCTTGTCCCGGTTCGCAGAAGGCGCGGATCAGCAGCTCGATACCTTCATCGGCGCCGCGGCTGACCAGAATCTGCTCCGGCTTAACGCCGGCATAGCGGGCATAATTCTCAATCACCGCCCTGGGCTGGCATTCCGGATAGCGGTTCAGCGTCTGCTGGGTCAGCTGAAATTCGACGGCGGTCGGGAATTCATTAGCGTTCAACCAGACATCGCCTTTGCCGCCCAGACGGCGAGCAGACTGATAAGGCGTCAGATCGCGCACGTTAGCGCGGGCTAAATCTTCGATGCTCATGCTTGCTCCTTAAGGGCTGCAACGCGCAGCGTAACGGCATTTTTGTGGGCGGTCAGGCGCTCTGCGGCGGCGAGGATCTCAATGGTCGAGGCGAGGGCGGCAAAACCTTCGCGCGACAGCTCCTGCACGGTCATTCGTTTCTGGAAGTCCGCCAGTCCCAGACTTGAACAGGTGGCGGTATAGCCATAGGTCGGCAGCACGTGGTTGGTGCCGGAGGCATAATCACCGGCGGACTCCGGCGACCAGTCGCCGAGGAACACCGAACCGGCGCTGGTAATGTTGTCAACCAGTTCACGGGCGTTACGGGTCTGGATAATCAGGTGTTCCGGACCGTACTGGTTGGAGATTTCTACGCACTGGGCGAGATCGCGGGCCACGATAATACGGCTGGCCGAGAGCGCTTCCCGGGCGGTCTCCGCACGCGGCAGCTCCGCCAGCTGGCGCTCAACGGCGCGGGCGACCTGTTGCCCCATCGCCGCATCCGGCGTCAGCAGGATCACCTGAGAATCCGGGCCGTGCTCCGCCTGCGACAGCAGATCAGAGGCGACAAAGTCCGGCGTCGCGCCGCCGTCGGCAATCACCAGCACTTCCGACGGTCCCGCCGGCATATCGATCGCCGCGCCGTCCAGTCGCTGGCTGACCTGGCGCTTGGCTTCGGTGACGAAGGCGTTGCCCGGGCCAAAAATCTTATCAACTTTTGCCACCGACTCGGTGCCGAAAGCGAGGGCGGCAATCGCCTGAGCGCCGCCGACGTTGAAGATTGTGCGCACGCCGCAAAGCTGGGCCGCGTAAAGAATCTCATCGGCAATCGGTGGCGGCGAGCACAGAACCACCTGCTGGCATCCCGCGATGCGCGCCGGCGTCGCCAGCATCAGTACCGTCGAGAACAGCGGCGCAGAACCGCCGGGAATATAGAGGCCGACGGAGGCGATAGGGCGAGTCACCTGCTGGCAACGTACGCCCGGCAGCGTCTCCACATCCACGCCCGGCAGTTTTTGCGCGTTGTGGAAGGTCTCGATATTGCTGACCGCGACCGCCATGGCTTGTTTCAGCTCATCGCTGAGGCGCGCGCCGGCGGCGGCAATCTCTTCTTCGCTGACTTGCAGCGTTTTGACGTCGGTTTTATCAAACTTTGCGCTGTATTCACGCAGCGCCGCGTCGCCATTGTTTTTGACGTTATCAAGAATGTCCGCTACCGTGCGGGTGATGCTGTCGGAGGCAGAAATCGCCGGGCGCATTAAGAGCTGCTGCTGCTGTTGTGCGCTACAGCTGTTCCAGTCGATGATGGTATTGAAGCTCATGGTCGTTTCCCCTGTCTAATCTCTGAGACAGACCCGTCGGGCCTGTTCCCCGTGGATTACTCCATCATTTTCTCGATGGGCAGTACCAGAATGGAGCTGGCACCCAGCGCTTTCAGTTTTTCCATGGTTTCCCAGAACAGGGTTTCGCTGCTGACCATGTGCATGGCAACGCGCTGTTTGTCACCTGCCAGCGGCAGAATGGTCGGGCGCTCAGCGCCAGGCAGCAGGGCCACCACTTCCTCCAGACGTTCGGTCGGGGCGTGCATCATGATGTATTTGGATTCGCGCGCCTGAATCACCCCCTGAATACGGGTCAGCAGGCGGTCGATTAGCTGCTGTTTGGCATCGGCCATTTCGCCATCGCGCTGAATCAGGCAGGCTTTAGAGCGGAACATCACTTCTACTTCGCGCAGACCGTTGGCCTCCAGGGTGGCGCCGGTGGAGACCAGGTCGCAAATGGCGTCGGCCAGGCCAGCGCGCGGGGCGACTTCAACGGAACCGTTCAGCAGACAGGATTTAAAGGAGATGCCTTTCTGATCGAGGTAGCGCTTCAGCAGGTGCGGGTAGGAGGTGGCAATACGTTTGCCGTCCAGCGACGCCGGGCCGTCCCAGCGTTCATCCGCCGGAGTGGCCAGCGACAGGCGGCAGCCGCCAAAATCAAGACGACGCAGAGTGAAATAGCGCGGGTCTTCACCCTGAGCGCGACGGCTCAGCAGCTCTTCTTCCAGCACGTTCTCGCCAATGATGCCCAGATCCACCACGCCGTCCATAATCAGGCCCGGGATATCGTCATCGCGGACACGCAGAATGTCGATCGGCATATTTTCCGCCAGCGCAATCAGACGCTGGGTGTGCAAATTCACTTTAATGCCACAACGGCTCAGTAATTCGCGTGAATCTTCACTCAGGCGGCCTGATTTTTGAATAGCTATGCGTAAACGGCTGTTGTCTAACATTCTTGTTTCCTCTTAATTCCTGTCTGAATCTGTCCGAATTTGGTTCAAAAAAAAGCCCCCGGAAGTAAATCTTCCGGGGGCTCTATTCGCGCTCATGCACCTCTGGAAGATCTAAACGTCTTCCAGCACACATCGCCTGAAAGACTAGTCAGGATGATGGTGATGATGATGGTGTTTAAATTGAACGCTGTTCATAAAATTCTCTTTGAATGACTATGCATTTGATGCCTTTTAACCTAAACCACTTCAAGCGCAGAAAGCAAGGGCTTTTTGCCATCATTAATTCATTTCATCTTCACTGAAGAAATTGTCAGTTGCCGCTGGCTGGCGTAGCCTTAAGTCAGCACAGCGAAAGAGTCAGGAGCCAGGTATGAAAAAGGTCGCAATTGTCGGTTTAGGATGGCTGGGCATGCCGCTCGCTTTGTCATTGAGCGCGCGGGGATGGCAGGTTACCGGCAGCAAAACCACCCAGGACGGCGTGGAGGCGGCGAGGATGTGCGGTATCGACAGCTTTCCGTTACGCCTGGAGCCGCAGCTGGTCTGCGATGCCGAAGATCTGGATGCATTGATGAACGTGGATGCGCTGGTGATTACGCTGCCGGCTCGCCGCAGCGGGCCCGGGGAGGATTTTTATCTGCAGGCGGTACAGGAGCTTGTCGATACGGCGCTGGCCTACCATATCCCGCGGATCGTCTTCACCAGTTCCACTTCCGTATACGGCAATGCCAGCGGGACGTTAAAAGAAAATTCGCCGCGCGATCCGCAAACCGCCAGCGGCAGGGTGTTGAAGGAGCTGGAGGACTGGCTGCACAACCTTCCGGGCACCTCGGTGGATATTTTGCGTCTGGCCGGACTGGTAGGGCCCTCTCGTCATCCCGGGCGTTTCTTTGCCGGGAAGTCCGCGCCGGACGGTCAGCACGGCGTGAACCTGGTACACCTGCAGGATGTCATTTCAGCAATCGAGCTGCTGCTGCAGGCTCCGAAGGGCGGACACATCTATAATATATGTGCGCCCAAACATCCGGCGCGCGGCGTGTTCTATCCGCAAATGGCCCGTGAACTTGGCTTACCGGCCCCGGTGTTTGCCGATAGCCCAAATGGCGGCAGCGGAAAAATTATTGATGGTAACCGTATCTGCTATGAACTGGGGTTTGACTATCAGTACCCCGATCCGCTGGTGATGCCGATGGAGTAATCCGCCAGCGGGGAATCGCGAACCTAAGGGGGCGGCGATGAAACCACTGCTGGATGTCCTCGTCATTCTGGATGCGCTGGAAAAAGAGGGGAGCTTTGCCGCTGCGTCGGCAAAGCTGTACAAAACGCCTTCTGCGCTGAGCTATACCATTCATAAACTGGAAAGAGATCTCAATATACAGCTGCTTGACCGCAGCGGCCATCGGGCGCGCTTTACCCCCACCGGACAGATGCTGCTGGAAAAGGGGCGCGAAGTTCTGCATACCGTCCGCGAGCTGGAAAAACAGGCGATTAAACTGCATCAGGGCTGGGAAAATGCGCTGGTGCTGGCGGTGGATAACACCTTTCCCTTCTTTTTACTGGCGCCTCTGGTGAGCCGCTTCTATCAGCAGCATACCGCTGCCCGACTGCGTTTTGTCCGCGATACGCCGGCCAGTGGCTGGAGTGCGCTGGTGGAAGGGCGGGCTGATATCGTCGTAGGGGTCTTAAGCGACCCGCCGGCGCTCGTCGGCTATGGTTTTAGCCCGCTGGGCGAGCTGGCGCACATCTTTGTTATCGCGCCGCAGCACCCGCTGGCAAAAATGGATGCGCCGTTAAGCTGGCGGGCGATGAAACACTATCGGGCTATCGTCAGCGGGGGAGAATGGCCGCCGGTTGACGATCAGGAAAGCCTCGTGACGTACGATTTTGCCGGCCAGCTGATGTTGATTAGCGCGGGGCTCGGATGGGGGTATGTGCCCAGGTATCTGGTGCAGGATCAGCTGGAAAGCGGTGAGCTGATAGAGAAAGAGGTGGCCTCTCATTTACCCGCGCATCGCGCATGGCTTGGCTGGAATGAAGACGCCGCCGGACTCTCTTGCGCATGGTGGCGCAGCGAGATTTTAGCAAATAATGCTATCCATACGATCTATGATATTAAAATTGTATAAATATTAATCTGTTAAGTAATTGTGGCGACGATTTGCCGCTTCAACATCTTGTCATTTGGCCAGTAAGTGTTGCAAAATACGCGGCCTGAAAAAATAGAAACTAGCCGACGCTTTTTTAAAGTGTCGGTTATTTTTTTGCTTTAAAGACACATCATTCAATACCAAGAGGCCGGGCTTCGTACCGGATAGATATTTACTAAAAACCGACAGTCGTTGTCGCTGAGGAATACACTAAAATGGGGCAATTTTTTGCTTACGCGCTGGCCTTCGCCGTAAAAGGGGATAACCACCATGTCGCATAACGCTACTCCAAAAACCTCTCGCGTGGAATTACGTAAAACGCTTACGTTGATTCCGGTTGTAATGATGGGCCTGGCCTATATGCAGCCGATGACGCTGTTCGATACGTTTGGTATCGTCTCTGGTTTGACCGACGGTCACGTCGCGACGGCTTACGCCTTCGCGTTGATCGCCATTCTCTTTACGGCACTCAGCTACGGTAAACTGGTTCGTCGTTTCCCGTCAGCGGGTTCCGCTTACACCTACGCTCAGAAATCCATCAGCCCGGCCGTGGGCTTTATGGTGGGCTGGTCATCGCTGCTGGACTATCTGTTCATGCCGATGATCAACATTCTGCTGGCCAAAATTTACTTTGAAGCGCTGGTGCCTTCTATTCCTTCGTGGATCTTCGTTGTCGCGCTGGTGGCCTTTATGACCATCTCTAACCTGCGCAGCATCAAGACCGTAGCAAACTTCAACACCCTGATCGTTATCCTGCAGATGGGGATCGTGGCGGTGATTGTTGGCCTGATTATCTACGGCGTGATGCACGGCGAAGGCGCAGGCACACTGACCAGCACCCGTCCGTTCTGGTCTGAAGGGGCGCACGTGGTGCCGATGATTACCGGTGCGACCATTCTGTGCTTCTCGTTCCTGGGCTTCGATGGCATCTCTTCGCTGTCTGAAGAGACCAAAGACGCTGAGCGCGTGATTCCGAAGGCTATTTTCCTGACTGCGTTGATTGGCGGCCTGATTTTCATCGGTGCCTCTTACTTCCTGCAGCTCTATTTCCCGGATATCTCGCGCTTTAAAGATCCGGACGCATCGCAGCCTGAAATTATGCTGTACGTCGCGGGTAAAACCTTCCAGTGGGGCGTGCTGATCTTCTCCAGCGTGACCGTGCTGGCTTCCGGCATGGCCGCACATGCAGGCGTTTCTCGTCTGATGTACGTCATGGGCCGCGATGGCGTGTTCCCGACCCGTTTCTTCGGCTACGTACATCCGAAATGGCGTACTCCGGCGTGGAACGTGCTGCTGGTTGGCGCGATTGCTCTGCTGGCGATTAAATTCGACCTGGTGACGGCGACGGCGCTGATTAACTTTGGTGCGCTGGTGGCATTTACCTTCGTTAACCTGTCGGTCATCTCCCAGTTCTGGATCCGTGAAAAGCGTAACAAGACGCTGAAAGATCACTTTAACTACCTGATCCTGCCGGTGTGCGGCGCCCTGACCGTGGGTGCGCTGTGGATTAACCTGGAAGAGAGCTCAATGATTCTGGGCCTGATCTGGGGCGGTATTGGTCTGGTGTACCTGGCCTGCGTGACCAAAAGCTTCCGCAACCCGGTACCGCAGTACGAAGACGTAGCGTAACCATCGCCCGTTGTGATTAAAAAAGCCGGAGGGAAACCTCCGGCTTTTTTGTTTTTGTCCTCTGCCGTTCCCGGCCTGACTGCGGCTGATAACCCGAATCACGCCTTCCTACATCACCTTCAGAAGCGCATCCAGCAGCCCGGGAAAGCGCGCGTCGAGATCCTCCCGGCGCAGGGAAATCATATTCTCCCGCCCCTGAGGGCGCTGCCAGATGACGCCGCTATCGCGCAGGACGCGCCAGTGGTGGGTCATCGTCGACTTGGCGATGTCTTCATGACGCAATGCGTTACAGCTCTGCTCGCTGCCGTCGGCCAGGATGCGAACGATCTCCAGGCGCATCGGGTTACCAAGGGCAAAAAGAACATTTTCCAGGCGAATGTGTTCACGTTCGGGGTGATTGGCGATCATAATAATCCTGTGTCGGCGGTTGCGCGGCTCCCGGGAGTCGCGGCCCGTATCGGCGGCTGGCAGCTAATATATCCAAACTGAGGGTCTAACGCCACGCGTGCAAGCCGTCGCTTCACCAATGACAGTAATAGCAAAAATAGTTCGAATATACTCGTACAGTTGTACTATGATGACGGCAGTTAACCACTCTGCGGCACCATTTGGCCGCTTACTGACAGTCAAAATGACTAAGGACGCATCATGCCCCGACCCATCCCTCTCGAACGTTATCGCAACATCGGTATCTCCGCGCATATCGATGCCGGTAAAACCACCACCACCGAGCGCATTCTGTTTTACACCGGAATGAGCCACAAACTGGGTGAAGTACACGATGGCGCGGCAACCACTGACTGGATGGCGCAGGAGCAAGAGCGCGGAATTACGATTACTTCCGCTGCGGTGAGCTGCTTCTGGCCCGGCATGGACCGTAGCTTCGAGCCGCATCGTATCAATATTATCGATACCCCGGGCCACGTGGATTTCACCATCGAAGTAGAGCGCTCGATGCGCGTGCTGGATGGTGCGGTGATGGTCTATGACTCCGTCGGCGGCGTGCAGCCGCAATCGGAAACCGTGTGGCGACAGGCGAATAAATATCACGTTCCGCGGCTGGCCTTCGTCAATAAAATGGACCGTCCGGGCGCCGACTTCTTCCGCGTCGTGCAGATGATGATTGACCGCCTGAAAGCGAATCCCGTGCCGATCGTAATCCCCGTTGGTGCCGAGGAGCATTTCACCGGCGTGGTGGATCTCATCAAAATGCGCGCCATTTTATGGGATGACGCAACCCAGGGGATGACTTTCAGCTATGCGCCGGTACCGGACGAGCTGCTGGCAACCGCCCGGCAGTGGCGAGAAAAAATGGTCTCCGCAGCGGCGGAAGCTAACGATGAGCTGATGGATAAATATCTCGAGAGCGGCGAGTTGAGCGAGGCCGATATTGTGGCCGGGCTGCGTAAACGTACCGTCGGCGGCGAAATTCAGCCGGTGCTGTGCGGCAGCGCCTTTAAAAATAAAGGCGTGCAGCGGATGCTGGATGCGGTTATCGAACTGATGCCTTCGCCGCAGGATGTGCCGGCGATTGACGGCGTTGATGAGAAAGGGCTGCCGGCGGAACGCCATCCTGGCGACGACGAACCGTTCTCGGCGCTGGCGTTTAAACTGATGACCGACCCGTACGTCGGCCAGCTGACCTTTATTCGTGTCTATTCCGGCACCCTGAAAAAAGGCGATGCGGTCTATAATCCGGTCAAAGGCAAGAAAGAACGCATCGGGCGTATTGTGCTGATGCATGCCAACGATCGCCATGAAGTGGATGAGCTGCATGCCGGGGATATTGCCGCCTGCGTCGGGTTGAAAGATGTCACCACCGGCGACACCCTGTGCGATCCGAATGCGATCATTACCCTGGAACGGATGGAGTTCCCGGAACCGGTGATTTCGCTGGCGATTGAGCCGAAAACCAAAGCGGATCAGGAGAAAATGGGGATTGCCCTACAGCGGCTGGCCTCTGAGGATCCCTCTTTCCGTCTGCATACGGATGAAGAGTCCGGACAGACAATTATCTCCGGGATGGGCGAACTGCACCTGGAAATTATCGTCGACCGGATGAAGCGTGAGTTTGGCGTTGAGGCGAATATCGGCCGTCCACAGGTCACCTACCGCGAAACACTGCGTAAAACGGTGAAAGAGGTGGAAGGTAAATTTGTCCGTCAGTCCGGCGGGAAAGGGCAGTATGGTCATGTTGTGCTGACCCTCGAACCGCTGGCGCCGGGGAGCGGTTTTGTGTTTGAAGACGCAACGAAAGGCGGCGTGGTGCCACGCGAGTACATTCCTTCGGTGGAGAAAGGCTTGCGTGAAGCGATGGGCACCGGCGTGCTGGCGGGTTATCCGGTCGTCGATGTCAAAGCGACCCTGACATTTGGTTCGTATCATGATGTCGACTCGTCGGAAATGGCCTTCCGCATGGCGGCGATTTTTGGCTTCAAGGAGGGGGCGCGCAGAGCCGATCCGGTGATTCTCGAACCGGTGATGCATGTGGAGGTGGAAACGCCGGAAGAGTATGCCGGGAATATTATGGGCGATCTCTCTTCTCGTCGTGGCATGGTGCAGGGGATGGAAGAGCGATTCGGCAGCCAGATTATCCGCGCGGATGTTCCGCTGGCTGAAATGTTTGGCTATTCCACTACGCTGCGCTCGATGTCGCAGGGACGAGCGACCTACAGTATGGAGTTCCATCACTACGCGGAAGCCCCGCGCAACGTGGCTGACGCGATTATCGCCAGCCGCGCCAAAGGCTAAATCACCGTTCCCGGGTCGTGGCTCTTGCCTCACCCGGGAGACGGGAGCGTGCTGTATTGGGTTTTATCGCCCGGACAGGGCGCAGCAAGCGCCGCCTCCGGGCGCTCCCGCAAATTAAACAATCTCCTGCGCGTATTGCCACAGCGCCTTCAGCTGTGCGAGCTTTTCACTGTCCTGTTCATGCTGTTGATACAGCATCTGCAACTCATCGGCATAGGCCTGTAAAAACGCCGGCGTAAACACCTCGCGACGATGTTCTAACCAGCGCTGCTGCTCGGCCTCGTCAAGGCTGCCGGGGAAGTTGCGGGCGCGGTAGTTAAACAGCAGACGCTCGATCCGTTTGTCGGCAAAAGTAATATCCAGCGCCGGCAGGTTGCGCGGCTCGGTTTCCAGCACAATTTTCATCGCCGCGCGGTCGGCATCGCTGAAAAAGCCGTTATAGAGCTGAGTATCGACGTTGTCGGAGGGAACAAACGGCTCCGCTTCAGCGAAAATAGCCACCGCTTTTTCCCGCACCTGCGGATGACTGCGCAACAGCTGCAGGTTATCCAGACAGCGCTGGCGGTTAATCCCCAGGCGGTCGGCATCCTGCGGGCGTAGCGTATTATCCTGCGCCAGCACCGGGCATTTGTTGAGATGAACCAGCTTAATCGGTACCGCCGCCAGTTCGCCCAGATCGGCTTTTGGCGTGTACAGACGCTCGCGTAGGGTATCGGCATCCAGTTCCAGCAGCGGCGTCATATCGCCGGCCAGATCGACCATGATCACCGCATTGCGGTTATCCGGATGCCAGGCCAGCGGTGCCACCAGGCTGGTGTTGCCGCGCGCCGCGCCGAACATGCCGGAAACATGGACCAGCGGCTTCATTTGCGGAACGTCGATCAGCGTCGCCAGCTTGCGCTTGTTGCGATGACTATAGAGATAGTCAAACAGACGCGGTTGCCGGGCTTTGACCAGTTTTGCCATGGCGATGGTGGCGTAAACGTCGGCCATCGCGTCGTGGGCGTTGCTGTGTTCAATATCATTAGCGACAGTCAGATGCTCAAGGCGAAAGCTTGGCAGTCCGTCGTCGTTCTCCGGCCAGTTGATCCCTTCCGGGCGCAGGGCGTAACAGGCGCGCATTACATCCAGCAGATCCCAGCGAGAGTTGTCGTGCTGCCAGCTCCAGGCGTAGGGATCGTAAAAGTTACGATAGAAAATATTCCGGCTGACCTCATCATCGAAGCGCACGTTGTTATAGCCGACGATGCAGGTTTTCGGCACCGTGAACAGATCGTGAATCCGGCGGGCAAAGGCGGCTTCATTATCGCCTTTGGCGTTCGCTTCCTGCGGGGTGATCCCGGTTATCATCACCGCCTGCGGCTGCGGCAGATAGTCGTCGGCCAGTTTGCAGTAGAAAACCTCCGGCTCACCGATGATATTCAGTTCGGCATCGGTGCGAATGGCGGCGAACTGGGCCGGCCGATCGAGCGCAGGGTGGGTACCGAAGGTTTCGTAATCGTGGAATAAAAATCCGGGCTGGTTGGCGCTATCTTGCATAATCTGTTCATTTTCCATGGTGGCTGGCACCCGTTATGGTAAACGATTTACCTGGGCATCAGAAGGGCGTTGGCTGCGCGGCGCTTTTGCCGTGTCATATTTTCTTGCAATTAAACCCTGATTTGAAAGGAGAACTTCCGTAAAAAGGACGGCGAATCTGTCAATTTAGAGGATATGCCGTTGAAAGGCCGTTTTTTTATTGCTGTAACTTTGCTCGCTTCGAGCGTTTCTTGCGCATTTGCTGCCAATGATTTCACCGTCACCGTGCCGCCACCGTCCATTCAGGCGGGCTCCTGGGTACTGATGGATTACACGACCGGGCAGATCCTGACTGCGGGTAATGAACACCAGCAGCGCAACCCTGCCAGCCTGACCAAACTCATGACCGGATACGTCGTCGATCGCGCCATCGACAGTCATCGTATCTCCTTTGACGATATTGTGACCGTCGGCCGCGACGCCTGGGCGAAAGGCAACCCTGTCTTTGACGGCTCGTCGTTGATGTTCCTTAAGGCCGGCGATCGGGTCAGCGTCCGGGATTTAAGCCGCGGCCTCATCGTCGACTCCGGCAATGATGCCTGCGTGGCGCTGGCTGATTATGTCGCAGGCGGCCAGCCGCAGTTCGTGGCCATGATGAATGAGTACGTAAAAAAACTGCATCTGCAGGATACCCACTTTGAAACCGTGCATGGCCTGGATGCGCCGGGTCAACACAGCTCGGCGTACGATCTTGCGGTGCTGTCGCGGGCGATCATTCACGGCGAGCCTGACGTTTATCACATGTACAGCCAAAAAAGCCTGACGTGGAACGGGATCACCCAGCAGAACCGGAACGGGCTGCTGTGGGATAAGACCATGAATGTTGATGGATTAAAGACCGGGCATACCTCCGGCGCCGGCTTTAACCTGATTGCCTCCGCGGTGGACGGCCAGCGGCGCCTGATTGCCGTAGTGATGGGGGCCGATAGCCCGAAAGGGCGCGAACAGCAGGCGGCAAAACTGCTGCACTGGGGTCAGCAAAATTTCGACACCGTTCAGGTGCTGCAAAAGGGCAAAAAGGTCGGCAGCGAACGTATCTGGTACGGTGATAAAGAACAAATCCAGCTGGGTACCGATCAGGATTTCTGGCTGGCGCTGCCGAAGTCGGAAGTGCCGCGTATTAAAGCCAAATATGTGCTGGATAAAAAAGATCTTGAGGCGCCAATTGCCGCAAATCAACGGGTCGGGGAAATCTCACTCTATGACGGCGACAAAGTGGTCGCTCACTGGCCGCTGGTGACGCTGGAAAGCGTCGGCAAGGGCGGGGTGTTCTCGCGGATGAGCGATTATCTGCATCACGCGCTGTAACCGCAACGCCCCGCACGGGGCGTTTTTTTTGCTCATTTTTCGCCCCCCTTCATTGGCCACTCTGTGAATCAGCGCACATACTGATGTGCATCACCTGGCTACAGTATATGTACGTTTATACAGTTGTTATCACTGGTGGAGGCAATATGAACTACAGCGTGAAGTCCGTCGGCAAACGAACCATTGCCGGTTTTCATATGGTGGGGCCCTGGGAGCAGACCGTTAAACAGGGTTTTGAGCAGCTTATGGCGTGGGTCAGCGGCCGTCAGACTCCGGCACAGGAGTGGGTGGCCGTTTACTATGACAATCCCGATCAGGTTCCACCGGAGAAGCTGCGCTGCGATACGGTGGTCACCGTAGCAGACGATTTCGTCATTCCGCCCAACAGCGAAGGGGTTATTCTCACTGAGATTGCCGGGGGAGAGTATGCAGTCGCCAGCGCGCGGGTGGAAAATCACGACTTCTCGACGCCGTGGCTGGCGTTCTTCAATAGCCTGGTGCAGAGCAAGGCGTATCGGCTGGCGGAAAAACCCTGTTTTGAGGTCTATCTCAACGACGGCAATCAGGACGGTTACTGGGACATCGAAATGTATGTCGCGGTGGAACGGGTGGCGAAATAAGCGCTTACCCCTGCAGTGGACAAGGTTTTTTACATTAGCGTACTGCTTACATTGAAAAAGCAGTTACAATTGGCCTTTGCTTCCTGCCGCCGTTTGCTTGCTGGAGAGGTCTGTGCGCGCTGATAAATCACTTAAGCCTTTCGAAATCCGTCTGTATCGCCACTATCGCGTGGTGCATGGTATTCGAATTGCTCTGGCCTTTGTCCTTACCTTTTTGCTGGTTCGTTTGCTGAATGTACCGGAAGGGACGTGGCCTCTGATCACTCTGGTGGTGGTGATGGGGCCGATTTCGTTCTGGGGCAACGTCGTACCGCGCGCCTTTGAGCGTATCGGCGGCACTATCCTGGGCTCGGCGCTCGGGCTGGTGGCGTTAAAGCTTGAGCTTATCTCCTTACCCGTCATGGTGCTGTGGTGCGCGGTGGCGATGTTCCTCTGCGGCTGGCTGGCGTTAGGGAAAAAACCGTATCAGGCGCTGCTCATCGGCATTACGCTGGCGGTGGTGGTGGGCGCGCCGCCAGGGGATATGCACACCGCGCTATGGCGAAGCGGCGATGTTATCTTTGGTTCCCTGCTGGCCATGCTGTTCACCGGCATCTGGCCGCAGCGGGCGTTCCTGCACTGGCGAATCCAGATGGCAAATTACGTCACCGCCTTCAACCGTCTTTATCAGGCCGGGTTCTCCCCCAATCTGGTGGAAAGACCGCGGCTGGAAAAACATCTGCAAAAAGTGCTTAACGATGTGGTGAAGATGCGCGGGCTGATTACCCCGGCGAGTAAAGAAACCCATATCCAGAAAGCCATCTTTGAAGCTATTCAAACCGTGAGTCGTAACCTGGTCTGCATGCTGGAACTGCAGATCAATGCATACTGGAGCTCGCGTCCCGGCCATTTTGTGATGCTGAACGCCCACACGCTGCGCGAGACCCAGCAGATGACCCAGCAAACGCTGCTGACGATTGCGCATGCGCTGTATGAAGGTAATCCGCAGCCGATTCGCGCCAACACGGAAAAACTCAATGATATCGTCGCCGAACTGCGCGAACTAATGAAAGAGCATCAGGGAGATAGCCTGGCGGAAACCCCGATCCACGGCTACGTCTGGCTGACGATAGAACTGGCGCGCCAGCTTGAACTGCTGTCGAATTTAATCTGCCGGGCTTTGCGTAAATAAAAACCAGATGCGCGCAATTTGCCCACAGGTTGCTTCGATTCAGCAGCATTTAGGGTTATGATAAACGTAAAGGAAAAAACATTGTCATCCGCGGCTGCTAACAGTTATGTTAGCCCTATATAGCAGTCGCTTTAGCGAATCCGAATCTCAAATATTAGGGGTGTAAAAATGGAAACAACTAAGCCTTCTTTCCAGGACGTACTGGAGTTTGTTCGTCTGTATCGTCGTAAGAACAAATTGCAGCGTGAAATTCAGGACGTTGAGAAAAAGATCCGTGATAACCAGAAGCGCGTACTGCTGCTGGACAACCTCAGTGACTACATCAAACCGGGCATGAGCGTTGAAGCTATTCAGGGCATCATCGCCAGCATGAAAAGCGATTACGAAGATCGTGTTGATGACTACATCATCAAAAATGCCGAACTGTCGAAAGAACGTCGTGACATTTCCAAAAAGCTGAAAGTCATGGGCGAAGCGAAGGTCGAAGAGTAATCGCATCGTACCTGCCCGGCGGCGGCTCTCGCCGTCGGGAATTATCCCCTCTCTGATTTATCTCCTTCTCCCGGTGGCGAACCGCTGCGTCACGCCAGCTTTCATGCGCGACGGCGTTCACGACGGGCTATGGCAAATCACCTGCAAGTGCTACGAGGAACATGATGGACAATCTTTCGGCCTTCATCGCCGACATTCCGCTGCCGGACCGCGCGGCGATGGCTCAGGCGCAACAACATCTGGATGGGTTATTGAAACCACCGGGCAGTCTGGGACGACTGGAGGCGCTGGCAGTACAGCTGGCCGGAATGCCAGGGCTGCAGGGACAGCTGCAGCTGGCGGAAAAAGCCATTGTGGTGATGTGCGCCGATCACGGCGTCTGGCACGAAGGGGTGGCGATCTCGCTGCAGGCCGTTACGGCGATTCAGGCGATAAACATGACCCGCAAGAATACCGGCGTCTGCGTGCTGGCGGCCCAGGCGGGCGCGCAGGTGCATGTAGTCGATGCCGGTATCGACGCGGATCCGATCCCTGGGCTGGTGGATATGAGAGTGGCGCGCGGCAGCGGTAATATTGCCCGCACGGCGGCAATGAGCCGGGAACAGGCGACGGCGCTGCTGCTGGCCAGCATTCGCTATACGCGAGAACTGGCGTCGCAGGGCGTACGCGTGTTCGGCGTTGGCGAACTGGGGATGGCGAACACCACGCCGGCGGCGGCGGTCGTCAGCGTTCTTACCGGGAACGACGCGCAGGATGTGGTGGGCATCGGCGCTAACCTGCCGGTCTCGCAGTTGGGACACAAAGCCGATGTCGTCCGTCGGGCGATTGCTGTGAATCAGCCGCAGGCCGACGATGGTCTTGACGTGCTGGCGAAAGTCGGCGGATTTGATTTGGTGGGGATGACCGGCGTGATGCTGGGCGCCGCCTCCTGCGGACTGCCGGTTGTGCTGGACGGTTTCCTCTCCTATGCCTCCGCACTGGCAGCCTGCCGTCTGGCTCCAGGCGTGCATTCGTATCTGATCCCTTCACATCTGTCGGCGGAAAAAGGGGCGCGTATTGCGCTGGAACATCTGCAGCTGAAGCCCTATCTGGATATGGATATGCGGCTGGGAGAGGGGAGCGGTGCCGCGCTGGCGATGCATCTTGTGCAGGCGGCGTGCACCGTATTTAACGAAATGGGCACCCTGGCGGAGAGTAATATCGTGCTGCCGGAAAGCCGCTAAGCCAGATTCAGGGCGACGGCCGTCGCCCTGAATTTTTGCGGATTTACAGCGCTTTTTGCCATACGCTCTGCGGCAGCAGATAGACATTCGCTTCCGCGTTCATGCCGTCCGTGACGATGTGATGAATCCCGCTGGCCATGACGGCTAGGGTTACGTCAAAGGCGTTCAGGCTGTCACCAAATCCCGCAGTCAGGTTCAGCATTGAGCCGTTGGCCATCAGGTAGACGGTTTTATCGCCCACCCGGTACGCATTAATATACGGCATCACCTCATCGTGGCTGAAGTGACGCAGGTAGCCGCAGTCGATCTCTTCCGCAACGTGGCCGACATTGAGAATAAAGACGCCATCTTTGGCGTTATCCAGCGCCGTACTATTGACCACTTTTTTCGCACCGGTTGCCGTAGCGACAACATCTGCCGAGGCGATGGCATCCTGTAAATCAACAACATGCCAGCCATCGTAGGCCGCCTGCAGGCGACGGGCGGGATCGATCTCTGCCACCATCACCTGTCCGCCAAAGGCTTTTGCTGCGGCGGCAACGCCTTGTCCCACCAGACCGTAGCCAATGACCAGCACTTTCTTCTCATGCAGCGTCAGGTGAGTCGTCTGGAAGAAGGTGTGCCAGGCCGTGAGACCCACCATATGGCGGTTATGCAGTCCCTCTTTAACCGGGAGATCGTCCCAGTTAAAGATAGGGTAGCCGGGACGAATATCGCCCAGGCGGCTGACGCCGGAGCCGGTTGCTTCCAGACCGGCGACGATGTTGCCAAATTCGCCGCGCTGGTGCAGCAGGGTGGTGATATCGGCGCCCATTTCACACAGATGGGTCGGGCCCCAGGCGATCGCTTTTTCCCAGGACTGCTGCCAGTCGGCATCGCTCATATCGCGCCAGGCGCAGGCTTGTGCACCGCGCTCTACCAGCCAGGCGACAACGTCGTCCTGAACGGTGGTGGGGTTACAGGTGGTCAGAAAGACTTTCGCTCCTTTCTCCAGTATCCCCTGCACCAGCGGAATCATTTTCATATCCAGATGCATGCAGCAGGCCAGGCGGACATGGCTCAGATCGGGAAGGGCGGCGACCTGACGCAGCGTGCGCGGCATATTCTGGCTGGCCCATGCCACGTCTTTCACTAAATTTGTCTTATTATTCACTGTATTGTGACCTTCAATCCGTAGAGTGGGTTAAATCCCGGTGGGGAAATGATTCTAACGTAGTGTCCCGGGATCACATAACGGCGGCGCATCGCTAAATTCAGGGGGGAGGGAAGTAGCCCTTCGAAAGATATGGTTGTTAAAATATGGTTAAAAAATGAAAATAAAATATAAGTAATTTATATGACGTGAGTGAGCCGTTCGATGTTAAGCGTTTTACCGACCGCACTGTTTTCGCGGGTCCGCATTTTTCTTGGCCGATTAAAGCCGCATGCTCTGCCCGTTGCCCGAAAACATATCCTCCTCGGCTCGATAGGTGCCGGTACGGGGCTGGCCGTCACCAGTATGTTCAGCCACTGGCTGCTGGGTGAGATGAATCTGTGGTTTATTGCGCCGATGGGGGCCTCTGCAGTGCTGCTGTTCGGCGTGCCGAGCAGTCCGCTGGCGCAGCCGTGGTCAATCGTCGGGGGGAATGTGGTTTCGGCGTTGATCGGTGTTACCGTCGGGATGTGGGTGCCTCAGCTTGCCCTGGCCTGTGGTCTGGCAGCCGGACTGGCTATCGCCGCCATGTACTTCCTCCGCTGTCTGCATCCGCCCGGCGGTGCCGTTGCGCTGACGGCTATCCTCGGCGGAGCGGGCGTACACAGCGCGGGATACCACTTTGTGCTGACGCCGGTACTGCTAAATTCGGCGATGCTGGCGCTACTGGCAATCATCTTCAACAACCTGGTCGGGCGCCGCTATCCCCACCCTCTGGCGGCTGAAGAGGTCAAACCCAAGGTTGTGCCGCTGGGGATCCCGGTGACTCGTGAAGATATTCATGCCGCATTACTCGACGGTCAGTTCCTTGATATTGATGAGGATGACGTGCAGGAACTGCTGGAAAACATCGAGCAAAAGGCACGTATGCGGATGGCCGCCGCGCCGAAAGCATAACGGCACGGGGCCCGGGAAGGTTAAAGCTCTCCGGTCATATATTGGGCGACGCCGCGGCCAAAACTCCAGTCGCCTTTCTGGTTACCGATCACGGAAATCATCAGGTCATCAGCGCTGAGTCCGCAATGTTCCTGCAGCTCAGCGAGCAGGGTGGCATAGAAGAGCTGCTTTTGTTCTTCGCTGCGCGGGCTGGTGTACACCCGCACGACCAGCAGCTTGTTGCTGCGCGTGAATCCCAGTCCGGTATCCTCAATCACCATATGGTGGGCCTTGTTTTCGTGAACAATCTGGTAGCGATCGCGCTCCGGCACTTTAAACGCATGAATAACCGCGCGATGTGCGGCATCCAGCAGAGTATTAAGTTCGCGTTCGCTACGGCCTTCAATCACATCAAATATCAGTAACGGCATGGCAGGTACTCCTTACTTCCGCGGTTGGTAAGCTGACTTCCGCGATGCTAATCCATGTTCTGCCGGGCAAAAACCGCTATAGTGGAATTCATTGTTTATACAGGTGAACAATCGAGATGAATGAGATTCGCCCGGAGAGTTACTGGACCCATCTGTACTGGCTGACGGTGCTGGAAGAGCAAAAAAGCTATACCCGCGCCGCGGAAAAACTGGCGGTCAGCAAGTCGGCGATCAGTCAGAAAATTAGCGAGCTGGAACGGATTACCGGCAAAAAGCTGGTGCATCGCACGACGCGGAATGTGACGCTCAGCGAGGATGGCCTGCGGCTGGTGGCGGAGCTGAACGAACCTTTCGGACAGCTGCGCGATATTTTTGCCGGTACCTGTGATGAAGGCGGGCCGCTGCGGGGAACGCTACGGGTCACGGCGCCGGTCGCCTTTTCCCGTCAACAGCTGGTACCGGCGATTACGCCATTTTTGCACCAGCACCCGCAGCTGCAACTGCAGCTGGAGGTGACCGACCGGCTGGTATCCCTGGCCAGCGAGGGATTTGACCTGGCGATACGCCACTGCCGCCGCGAAGCGTTGCCGGAGACCCACGTGGCCTGGCCGCTGTGCAGTACGGCGACGCTGATCGTCGCCTCGGCAGAGTATATCCGCCGTTTTGGCCGTCCGGATTCCCCGGAGACGTTGCGCCATCATCAGTGTCTGACCTATCCGCGCGGGGCGCAAAGCCCGCAGTGGACGTTCGAGTCCAGCGAGCAACCGGCCGAACGGGTGAGTGTCAAGGTTCATGGCCCCTTCGCGACCAACAATAGCGAATCGCTTCGTGATGCGGTGCTGGCAGGGCTGGGTATTGCGCTGCTGCCTGATTTCAGCGCCCGGGAGGCCATCGGCCGTGGGCTGGTGCAGGAGTTGCTTCCTGGCTGGCGGCCGATCGAGGTTTTCGCGCCAAATCTGTACGTTATCCGCCCCTATGCACCGCGCGTATCACGCGCGGTAGAGACATTCAGCCACTATTTGAAGCACACCTTCAGCTGAACAGCGCCAGCTGTTCCGCCAACGCCTGGTGAAAGCGGGGAAGTAACTCTGTTTCGCCGGGCAGCAGCTGCGCCAGCGTCACGGTTTTATCAGCACGATAGACCCGGCCACTGTTGAGGCGGGCTTCAAAATCGTTCGCGGCCTGATGCGCGCCGATCAGATCGGTATCCACTAAAATCACCGCATGCGCCAGGACAACATGTCCTCGATCATCGGCCAGCGGTCGCCAGTACTGGGCAGTACCGACAATTTTGCGGGCATGGTCACCCTCGCCGCAGGCCAGGTTGTAGCGCCCGTCGCAAAATGATCCCGTCACCGCCTGATAGTGACTCCCGACGCCAAACGTTGCCAGCGTGCGCTGAAGTAGCCCGCAGAGCTGCTGATAGATAGGTTCTGCCGCTTCGCCCAGCGGTTGCGCGATAGGCCAGGCGAGGCTGAGATTGATAATCCCGGGGCCCTGCGGGACCAGTCCACCGCCGGAGCGGCGAAGCCACACCGGCCAGCCGCGGCGGGAAAAAAGCGCGCTGACGGCGCTGAGCTCACTGAATTTGCGATAGCTGCCAGGCACCACCAGTCCTTGCGGCGCCTGCCAGATCTGCGCCACCGCATCGCCGCGGCGGGCCTGTTCAAACAGCGGCTGCTCAGCCAGCGTCGGGTCAGGGCAGTAGAGCAGCGGTAGCGGCTGGGGATGAAACTGTGCGGGCCAGCAGGCCGGGCGGTTGTCCTGAATCATAAGGTCTCCATGTACGCGGCGGTTCCCCGCCGCGTACCGCGCAATCAGGGGTGAGGGGTCTTTTTCATCAACATGGCGGTGACGGCAGAGAGCAGACAGCCGCCGGTCAGGTAAATCGCCACGCTGTGCCAGGAGCCACCGGAGAAGGTGACCAGTGCTGCGGCAATAAATGGCGTAAAGCCGCCGCCAATGACGCTGGCGACCTGATAGCCGACGCCGGCCCCGCTGTAACGATAGCTGGCGCCAAACATCTCGGTGAACATCGGTTGCTGAACGCAAACCACCATATCATGGGCGATATTGGCCAACATCAGGGCGAAAAAGAGGATCCAGAAGTACGACTGACTCTCCAGCGCCATAAAGAACGGGAACGCGCTGAGCGTGCCGATTAGCGCACCGGTAATGTAGATCCGCCGGCGGCCAAAGCGATCCGCAAGCCAGGCGAAGCAGGGGATTGTCAGACAGCTAATCCCACCGACCAGCAGGCCGATATTAAGGAACAGTTCACGCGGCAGGCCGAGGTTCTGCGTTGAGTAATTCAGGGCGAAGGCTGTGACAATATACATGGTCAGCAGTTCGCACAAACGCAGGGCGATAATCAGTAAAAACGCCCCGGGATGACGAAACAGGGCTTCGACGACCGGCAGGCGCTTTTTGGCCGTCTTCAGCTGCGCTTCCTGCTGCTGATTTTCAAATTCGGCGGATTCGGCCATGCCGTTGCGGATCCACAGCGCAACTAACACCAGCACCACGCTGAACAAGAACGGCAGGCGCCAGCCCCAGCTGAGAAACTGCTCGTTGGTGGTGTTGGCGCTGATCAGCGAGACCAGGCCGGTGGAAAGCAGCAGACCCACGCCGTAACCCACCTGAACTCCGCTGCTGTAGAAGGCTTTTTTATTTTTGGGCGCACTTTCTACTGCCAGCAGCGCCGCGCCGCCCCATTCTCCGCCGACGGCGAAGCCCTGAATAGCGCGTAGGGTGACAAGCAGCACGGGGGCCCACCAGCCGATTTGATTGAAAGAAGGGAGCAGACCAATGCAGGCGGTCGCAATCCCCATCATCCAGACGGTCATCATCAGCATCCGTTTGCGGCCGAGGCGATCGCCGAAATGACCGAAGATAATGCCGCCGAGGGGACGAAACAGGAAGCCGACGCCGAAAGTTGCAAAGGCGGCCAGCGTACCCATTGCCGGGCTAATCTGCGGGAAAAATTCGCGGTTAAAAACCAGCGCGGCGGTAATGCCGTAGAGTAAAAAATCGTACCAGTCAACCACCGCGCCGGCAAAGCTGCCCCAGGCCGCTCTTCTGGCGCGATTGAGTGAACATGTCTCCTTGCCGGGGCGGGAGGAAATAAGCGTTGAGTCCATACCTGTCCTGTCTGTTGCCGTGTTTATCATTATTGGAATGAGACGCAGTCTTAGCGGCGTCTGTACAAAGACTACCGCGCTCCAGGATGAGAGAAAAGATTTTTACCGAAAGTGCTGCCTTAATGGCAAAAAATGTGCTTTTTATCGTCAGGCGTAAACACAGGTTCAGAGTGTTCTGGAAAGAGAAAATATTTTTAATCGAGAACCTCACAACCCGCTGCTGACGTCTTTTAAGAATTGACCTTAATGGTTTACAATTAACTTATCTCCAATTCCGGAATGGTGAGCTAAATGCGTCTACTTTTCGCAGTTTTATTTTGTGTTATGGTTTTGCCTAATGCTTTTGCAGAAAAACTGCCTGCCCCTACGGGGAAGCCCGTTTTAACCATTTCCGGCTTGATTGGAAATACAAATGCAGGCGATACCGCGGTTTTTGACCTGGCGGCATTAGAAAAACTGGGGATGGAGACCATTGTCACCACCACGCCCTGGTACTCAGGAAAAGTGCGCTTTGAGGGCGTTTCCCTTAGCAAACTCATGGATTTAGTCGGTGCCAGGGGCAAGACGGCCAAGGTTATTGCCTTGAACGACTATACGACGATGGTCCCGCTCGATGATTTTCGCCAGTTCCCTGTTATCCTCGCGCTAAAATTAAATGGCGAATATATGCACATCCGTGATAAAGGCCCTTTATTTATTGTTTATCCGTACGATAGCAGCCCTGAACTGCAAAACCAGGTTTATTATTCCCGTTCAGCGTGGCAAGTTTCAAAAATTATCATTGAGTAAGGGTTTGATCTTGAATCGAATACTTACCGGGATTATTTTGTCGCTGTTCATCATCACCGGATACATTACCTATCTGGTGCATGAGCGGCAAAGTGAGTTACAGAAATTAACCCGCTATACGGACTCCTGGTCAGTCGCCCAGATAGTATCCGAGTATATGCGGCTGGAGTCGAGTTTAGGCGCATTCGCACTTGGCGTGGAGAGCGCTGACCGCGATCAGGTACGTCTGCGCCTGGATATTATGTTGAGCCAGATTGAACTGTTGCAGCAGGGCGAACTGAGGAATTTTATTCATAAAGATGCCGGGCGCCAGGCTACCGTCGATACGTTGTTCGCTATTTTGCAGCAGCTCGATAGCGGGCTGGATAAAATGACACCTGCTCAGATTAAGACGGTGTTAGGCAAAATGAGAGAGATTGACGGCCCGATGACCTCGCTCGCCTCCACCTCGCTGGTGCAGGGGATTGACGTTGTTAATCATACTCACGATAAAATTCAGAATCTGTATTACATCTATTCAATTATCTCCATCCTGTTGATTACAACCTGTATCACGTTGGGCCTGTTGATGCTGCGGCAGAATAACAATCTGCGGCGTGCCCATGTGCGAATGAAGCTGCTGGCCGACGATCTGCAGCTGTCAAAAGAGAAGCTGCAGGTGCAAAACCGCCGTCTGCAGTACGATGCTTACCATGACTCGCTGACCGGTATGCCGAATCGGCTCTCCTTCTGGCAAAAGTTGCAGGAAATTGTCAATCAGGTCAGGCCTTACGATGGCTGTGCCGTGGTGATGCTTTTCGACCTCGATAATTTTAAAGATGTAAACGATACGCTGGGCCACGATTCCGGCGATAAACTGCTGCAGGAACTGGCCAGCCGCCTGTCGTTTTTCCGTAAAACTGCGGAAACTCTCTATCGTCTGGGAGGCGATGAATTCGCCCTGATCTCCTGTGACCTGAGCGAAGAGATGGCGCTGGAACGGGCGATGGTGATCCGGGAAAAAATCATCCAGCCCTATCAAATCTATGACTCGATGATCAACATCGATGCCTGCATCGGCATCGTGCTTTCCGATCGCGAAACGCGCACCGATTATTTATATAAATGTGCCGATCTGGCGCTGTATGAGGCGAAAAAAGAGGGCGCAGGTACCGTCAAGGTCTTCCGCGCCGGCATGCTGCAACGTCTGCAGGAGAATAAATCGTTCGAGGATGATCTGCTGCAGGCGCTCGGTAATGGTGAATTCCGGGTGTATTACCAACCGATAGCCGACACGGTCAGCGGTGAAATTTACGGTTACGAAGCGCTGGTGCGCTGGTTCCATCCGGTACGCGGCGTGGTTCCGCCGAGCACCTTTATTCCGATTGCCGAGAAAACGGGCATGATAAACGCCCTCGGCGAGTGGGTGCTCAGCACCGCCTGCGAAGAGGCGGCGCGTTGGTCATCGCCGCTTAAGGTCTCGGTAAACGTGTCGCCTATTCAGTTGATTAACAGCTCGTTGACCGATGTGATTGTCAGCGTATTGAAAAAAACGGGCCTCGATCCGCATCGTCTGGATCTGGAGATTACCGAGTCGGATGTGTTCAATGAAAACACCCGCTCTTTAGAGATTCTCAGCCAGCTGCGTGAGCTGGGGATCCAGATTTCGATTGATGATTTTGGTACCGGCTACTCGTCATTGTCGCGGTTGAGCTATTTCCCGTTCGATAAGATAAAAATCGATCGCTCGTTTGTGATTAATATTCCGCTGCAAAAAGACGATCTTGATATTGTGCGTCTGATCATCAGCATGGGAAAAAGTTTACATATGCGTATTGTCGCCGAAGGCGTCGAAACAGAAGAACAACTCCATTCGCTGCAACAATTAGGTTGCGATCTGGTTCAGGGTTATCTAATTGGTAAACCCGGCCCCCTGAACACGCCGGTAAAATAAATCATCTTCTCTCCTGTCTTATCGCGGATCTGATTCACAGGTCCGTCCATTCTTATATTTCAGAAAAACTAACCCTTATTGAGTATTAACGGGGGTAGAAAATTCTCATCTTTAAAAATAATACCCTTAGTGATTAAAAGGGGTATATCATATGCAACATATTTCACCGTTCCCACCGCACGCAAGGGTGCGGAAAGCGAGGCCGAATCATGCAGCGAATTATTATTCCCACCCACTATGTTCATACGCGAACTACGCCCCTGTGGACTACAGAGACGGCGCCCGCCTCTATCTGGCAGCGGCATCTTGATGCCGGAACCCGGCAGGGAGTCTATCCCCGTCTGGCTGTGATGCAGGGGGCTATCCGCTATTACGGCTATGCCGATGAGACCAGCCCGCAGCCGGTGGAAACGCTGACCATTGAAGCCGGACAGTTTGGCGTATTTCCGCCGGAGAAATGGCACCGAATTGAAGCATTGACTGAAGACACCGTCTTCAACGTAGATTTTTATGTCGATCCTCAAATTCTGATAGAGGGATAAGGCTGCACGTATGAACAACGAAAATAGAGGTTATTCACTGGCTGTTGCTAATGGCAACAATAATGACAGACAAGAGAAAGTCTATTTGAAGCCGATGGCGCTATATATTCCCGCCATGGCCGAGCAGGCGCTGGCAGAACTTGTTGCCCCGCTGTCGTCTGACAATAGCCAGGGGAAGGGGTTCACGCTGTCGGTGACCAATAATAATAATGGTGTATCGGTGGATAAAGAGTTTGCCTCCCTGAATGAGCTGCAGGCGCCGGGGGTGGCTGCCGATGCCGTCAAAGATCTGATTAATATCGTGCGCGGTTATGAATCGGATGAAGAGACCAACGTCTGCGGCTGGTAGTTTACAAGCGAAATATCGGGCAGACACCCCGGGTGTCTGCTTTCTTCACCGGCCAGCCCATCTTAGCTGGCGGTATTGTCACTTCCGCTCTTTCCGCTGTCACCTGAAAAGCAGCATCTGACGCTCCTTCGGATCGATTTTCGTACGACAAGCTTATTGTCCCGGCACGGATCCGTCGCCTGCCGTTCCCTCGCTTTATGCGCGTTCTTATTTATAAATATAACTAACTAGTTGGTTATGTGATTGCTGTCGTATTTACCCAACATATTAATTTCTATAATGCTTTGTTGAGAAAAATGATGCTCAACTTTTCTGGTTTAACGTTTTTCAGGCACAAAACACTGAGGTCACAGAGATGAGTCAACCCGACAGCCGTAAACTATCCCTCAATACCGCCACGGTGCGGGAGAAATGGACACTTGATCAGATCATTGAAGGCTGTGCCCGGCATGAGATTCGCGGCATTGCGCCCTGGCGCGATCAGGTCCAGGCGCTGGGGCTGAAAGAGTCCGCACGTCTTATCCGCCACCATGACCTGCTGCTGAGCGGCTATTGTCGCGGCGGTATGTTTCCCGGCAGCACCCCGGAGGAGCGTCGGGAGAAGGCTCTGGATAACCGGCGGGCAGTGGATGAAGCTCTGGAGCTTGGCGCACCTTGCCTGGTGCTGGTGGTCGGAGGGCTGCCTGCGGGATCGAAAGATTTACTCGCCGCCAGGCAGCAGGTGCGTGATGGGCTGAGTGAACTGCTGGACTACGCGCGCCCGCTCGGCATGCCGCTGGCGATTGAGCCCCTGCATCCGATGTACGCCGCCGAGCGCGCCTGCGTAAATACGCTGGCCCAGGCCAACGATCTTTGCGACGAACTAGGCGACGAGGGGCTGGGTATCGCTGTGGATCTCTATCACACCTGGTGGGATCCGCAGTTTCAGCAGCAGATTGAACGGGCAGGCGTCGATCGGCTGTTGGCTTTCCATATTTGCGACTGGTTAGTGCCCACTACGGATATGCTGCTGGATCGCGGCATGATGGGGGACGGAGTTATCGACATTCGTAGCCATCGCCAGGCTATCGAGGCGCTGGGCTACAGCGGTTTGCACGAAGTGGAGATATTCTCCCGTAACAACTGGTGGCAGCGGGACCCGGATGAGGTGCTTGCTATCTGCAAGCAGCGGCACCGCGAATTTGGCTAGGGGAGGGGGTTCCCAGAGCGGTGACTCTGGGAAATAAACGCCTCGTCGCATAATACTCAGAGGCCATAAACCGTCAGCAGATTTTTCATTCGCCGGGTAGCCAGCTGCGGATCTTGCAACAGACCGGCCTGGTCCGCCAGGCGGAAAATTTCGGCATAGTGGCTAATCTCGCGTGCCGCCTGCATGCCGCCGGCCATCGAGAAATGACTCTGGTGACCGTTGAGCCAGGCCAGAAATACAATGCCCGCTTTGTAATACTGCGTCGGCGCTTTAAAGATTTCCCGCGACAGGGCGACAGTGGGGTTCATCAGCCGATAGTATTCCCCGCTATTGCCCAGCGCCAGTTCGTTGAGTGCGGCGGCGGCTACCGGGGCGATAGCGTCGAAAATACCTAACAGCGCATGCGAGTAATGGCCATCCTCTCCGGCAATCAGTTCGGGATAGTTGAAATCGTCGCCGGTGTACATTTTCACCTGTGAAGGCAGGCGCTTACGGAAGGCGACCTCTTTTTCTTTACTCAGCAGCGAAATCTTAATGCCTTCCACTTTATCAACGTTGTTGGCGATGATCTCCAGCACGGTATCCGCGGCGGCAGCAAAATCCGTCGACCCCCAGTAGCCGGCTAACGCCGGGTCAAACATCTCTCCCAGCCAGTGGAGGATAATTTTATCCTGGCTTTGTTCCAGCAGACGGTTATAGACGGCAAGATAATCCTGCGGCGTTTTTGCCACTTTGGCTAAGGCCCGGCTGGCCATCAAAATGATTTTGCCGTTATGTTGTTCGACCAGTTCCATCTGCTCTTCATAGGCCGCGATAACCTGTTCCAGCGTGGTGGCGTGGGCCGCCTCCAGCTGATCGGTCCCCACGCCGGCAGCAAGATCGGCACCGGGTACGGTTTGCGCCTCTTGCAGCGAACGGATAATCAGCTCTTTGGCGATCTCCCAGCTGACTCCCATGCCGCGCTGGGCGGTATCCATTGCTTCGGCAATATTAAACCCAAGTCGCCAGAGATGGTGGCGATAGGCCAGCGTCGCGTCCCAGTCTATGCGCGGATTGTTCAGCCAGTCCGCTCCCTGATGCTGCGGGTCGATCACCACGTGGGCGGCGGCATAGGCGATACGGTTAAACGCGGGGGTGATAACCGTCGGACGTTCTTCTGTGGTCACGAGCGGATAATTCGTCATGATCCCTTGTGGGGTTGGCAGGTGAATGCTAAGCATATTGACTCCTCAGTTAAGTATCTATTTAGTTACTTTTAGGTGTACTTTTTGCCCGCGGAAAAGTCAAGATACTCACGACTAAAGTGATAAGCCGGGCAGCGAATGGTGAGCTGACCGCTGCCTGTGATTGCAATATTTGTCGATTGGTTAACAACAATTATTTAACTGGATTGACAACCATATTTATCCAATGTAGTAACTATCTGGTTATTTAATTAATGTGTTCGAATGTCGTGAGAAACAGACGGCATGACTAATAGCTGGCAGGAGGATGACCATGTATTTGACTGAAACCCATCAACAGATCCGCGAGATGACCCGTAAGTTTGCCGACGAAGTGATTCGGCCTCAGGCGGAAGAGCTGGACAGAGAAGAGCGCTTTGCCGCGGAGATCTACCAACAAATGGGGGAGCTGGGGCTGTTCGGTATCACCGTTCCGGAAGAGTATGGCGGCGTCGGACTGGATGCGGTGGCCTATGCCGTGGTGATGGAAGAACTGTCGCGCGGTTACGCCTCGATTGCCGATCAGTGCGGCCTGGTCGAGCTGCTGGGAACGCTGTTATCAAAATACGGGGATGATGCGCAACGCGCCCAGTGGCTGCCGGGCCTGCTGAATGCCTCGCTGAAAGGGGCCTATTGCATCACCGAAGCCGGGGCCGGTTCCGATGTCTCAGGAATTAAAACCACCGCGACCCGTACTGCGGATGGCTGGGTGCTGAACGGGAGTAAGCTGTGGATCCATAATGCGCCGGTGGCCGATGTGGCCTTTGTGCTGGCGCGCACGGATAAAGAGGCTGGTCACCGCGGCATGAGCATCTTTATTGTCGATTGCTCCCGCGATGGCGTCTCCCGTGGCCCGAAAGAGCACAAAATGGGTCAGCGCTCATCGCAGGTGGGCGAACTGCATTTCAACCAGGTCAGACTGCCGGCACACGCGCTGCTGGGGCCGGAAAACCGCGGCTTTCACATTATGATGAGCGTGCTGAATAAAGGTCGGGTGGGCATCGGCGCGCTGGCAGTCGGTATTGCCCGCGCCGGGCTGGAAGCGGCGATTGAGTATGCGAAACAGCGCGAACAGTTCGGCAAACCGATTGCTGATTTCCAGGGCGTGCAGTTTATGCTGGCGGATATCGCCAAAGATACCGAAGCCGCTCGTCTGCTGGTGCACAGCGCGGCCTATAAAATTGACACTGACGCCGCGGATACTTCGATTGCCTGCTCGATGGCGAAATGCTTTGCCGGCGATGTTGCGGTGCAGCACAGCGGCAATGCGGTGCAAATTTTTGGCGGCGGCGGCTATATTCGCGGCGTGGAGGTGGAACGCCTGTACCGCGACGCCAAGATAACTCAGATCTATGAAGGGACTAACCAGATTCAGCGCATGATTATCGGTCGCAATTTACTGGCGTAATCCTCTGTTACCCGGAAGAACAGGCACTCCAGACGGGGTGCTTTTTTTTTGCCTGTCACCGGCATATGGCGGGAAGGGGGCAGAACGCAGGCAAAGCAAACCCCGATAAAGAAAACCCCGGCGCTGCCGGGGTAAAGAACTGATCACATATTCGGGTAGTTGGGGCCGCTGCCCCCTTCGGGCACCGTCCAGACGATATTCTGCAGAGGATCTTTGATATCGCAGGTTTTACAGTGCACGCAGTTTTGCGCATTAATCTGCAATTTAGGCTTTCCGGCAAGGGTGATGATTTCATAAACCCCCGCCGGGCAATAACGCTGGGCCGGTTCAGCAAAACGCGGCAGCGTTTCCCGTACCGACAGCTCAGGATCTTTTAACCTGAGATGGCAGGGCTGATCTTCATCGTGCGACGTGTTCGCCAGATAGACGGAGGAGGGCTTATCAAAACTCAGCTGGTTATCTGGTTTGGGATAGTTAATGGGGGTGCTTTGTTCCGCTGTCTGCAGCTGCAAGTGATCCGCTTGACGGTCATGCAGCGTGAACGGTAGCTTACCTTTAAACCAGTTCTGATCGATATAGTTAAGCGCCCCGCCTGTCAGCGTACCAAAACGGTGCAGCAGCGGGCCAAAGTTACGTGACTGGCGTAGCTCTTCCCCGAGCCATGATTGATGAAACGCCTGCGCAAAATCAGCAAGGTCCCGTTTGTCATCGGGGGTTTGTATCAGCGCCCGATAGACCGATTCAGCGGCCAGCATCCCGCTTTTCATCGCCGTGTGGCTTCCTTTAATTTTGGCGAAATTGAGCGTGCCCGCGTCGCAGCCAATCAGCAGCCCGCCGGGAAAATGCATTTTGGGCAGCGCGTTGATGCCCCCTTTGGTGATGGCGCGCGCGCCGTAGGAGAGACGTTTTCCGCCGCTGAGGGTTTCGCTAAAGGCCGGGTGATGCTTCATACGCTGAAACTCATCGAACGGGCTTAAATAAGGATTACGGTAGTTGAGATCGACAATCAGCCCGACGACCACCTGATTATTCCCGGCGTGGTAGAGAAAACTCCCCCCCGATGCGCCGTCGCTCAGCGGCCAGCCGGAAGCGTGGATAACCTCTCCGGGGCGGCTTTTTTCCGCTGGGATCTCCCACAGCTCTTTAATACCCAGCGCGTAGTGCTGCGGATCCCGGCCGGCATCAAGTTGATAATTCGCGATCAGCTGTTTGCCCAGATGACCGCGGCAGCCTTCGGCGAACAGCGTATATTTCGCCAGCAGGTTCATACCCGGGGTAAAACCGGGTTTTTCTTCCCCCCGGGCATTGATCCCCATATCGCCGGTGGTGATGCCGGCGACGGCGCCGGCATCGTCATACAGGATGCTGGCGGCGGCAAAACCGGGGAAAATATCTACTCCCATCGCTTCTGCCTGGCGGGCCAGCCAGCGGCAAAAATCCCCCAGGCTAATGACGTAATTACCCGTGTTATGCATTGGGGCAGGGATAAAAGCCGCCGGGATCTTCCACGCTTTTTCACCATCGCGCAGCAACAAGAGTTCATCTTGCGTCACCGGCGTGTTCAGCGGTGCGCCGAGCGACTGCCAGTCGGGGAAGAGTTCGTTGAGCGCCCGGGGTTCGAACAGTGCTCCGGAAAGAATATGCGCGCCAACCTCAGCCCCTTTTTCAATGACGCAAACGCTCAGCTGACGTTGTTCCTGCTGCGCCATTTGCATCAACCGGCAGGCTGCCGATAGCCCGGCGGGTCCTCCACCGACAATGAGGACGTCAAATTCCATCGTTTCACGTTCCAACATAACCTCCATCTTTTGTTGCCTGCCCCATGCTCATCACAGTTTCGCGACCAGCTGCGGCACAATCTCAAACAGATCGCCCACCAGGCTGTAGTCGGCGATTTTGAAAATTGGCGCTTCTTCGTCGCTGTTGATCGCCACGATGACTTTGGCATTGCTCATCCCGGCCAGGTGCTGAATGGCCCCGGAAATACCCACTGCGATATACAGCTCCGGCGCGACAATTTTTCCGGTCTGCCCGACCTGCAGATCGTTGGCGACCATCCCGGCATCGACCGCCGCGCGGGATGCGCCGACGGCGCCGTGCAGTTTGTCGGCAAGCTGTTCGATCAGAGCAAAGTTTTCGCGGCTGCCCAGCGCGCGACCGCCGGAAACCACCACGCGGGCGGTAGCAAGCTGCGGGCGATCGGATTGCGCCAGCTCTTCATGAATAAAACGGGATAGCGGCTGGTGAGCGACGCCGGCGACCTGCTCAATGGGCGCGGCAGACTCGCTTTCTTGCGCTGCCGGGAAGCTGGAGGCGCGCAGGGTCATGACCACCTGCGGGTCGAGACTCTCAACGGTGGCGATTGCGCTGCCCGCATAAACCGGACGTTTGAAGACCCTGGGGCCGACCACTGCAATCACGTCGGAGATTTGCGCGACGTCGGCGAGGGCCGCAACGCGCGGCAGGATGTTTTTCCCGTTTGCGCTGGCGACGGCGAGCAGATGGCTGTAATCCCCGCGGAGCGAAAGCATCAGCGCGGCGACGTTTTCGGCCAGCTGATGTCTAAAGGCGCTATCGTCAGCGAGCAGCACTTTCGCCACCCCGGCAATGCGCGCAGCCTGTTCCGCCACCGCGCGGCAGTTTTCGCCCGCCACCAGCAGGGTCACCTCGCCACCCAGCTCCCGGGCGGCGCTGACCGCATTTTTGGTCACTGCGTTGAGCTGGTTATTGTCATGTTCGACAAGGAGTAAAGTAGCCATATCAAATCACCTTCGCTTCGTTTTTCAGCTTGTTCAACAGTTCATCCACGCTATCGACGCGTACGCCGGCTTCGCGCACTGGCGGGGTTTCGACTTTTAACAGGGTCGTGTGCGGGCGTAGCTCAAGACCAAACTCCTCCACCGGCAGGATGCTGAGCGGTTTCTTTTTCGCTTTCATCATGTTGGGCAGGGAGGTATAGCGCGGCTGGTTAAGGCGCAGGTCGGTGGTGACCACTGCCGGCAGCGTCAACGACACGGTCTGCAGGCCGCCGTCTATTTCACGGGTGACCAGCGCCTGGCCATTCTCAATACGCAGCTCGGCGGCAAAAGTTCCCTGCGGATAACCGCACAGCGCGGCAAGCATTTGCCCGGTCTGGTTATTGTCGCCATCGATGGACTGTTTCCCCATCAGGATTAACGACGGCTGCTCCCGTTCGACCACTTTCGCCAGCAGCTTTGCCAGGTTGAGCGGTTCGAGGGACGAAGGGGTAGCGATGAGCAACCCGCGGTCGGCTCCCATCGCCAGCGCGCTGCGCAGCTGCTCCTGGGCCACTTCTTCACCGATGGTGACCACCACGATCTCGCTGGCGATGCCGAGCTCTTTCAGGCGAATGGCTTCTTCAACCGCAATTTCGCAGAACGGGTTGAGCGCCATTTTCGCGTTGCTCAGATCAACCTGGCTGCCATCGTTTTGTACGCGGATCTTAACGTTATGATCGACAACGCGTTTTACGGGGACGAGAACTTTCATCGTTACCTCTCGGGATGTTGACATGTCTTTCTGGTTTTAAGTAAATAACTATTTAGTTATTTATTCAACCGATTTTTGCCCATGAAAACGAACATGGGCGACAATTTGTGATCAGTGCGACGCGATAATCAGATCGCTGGCTTTCTCGGCGATCATAATGGTGGGGGCATTGGTGTTGGAGCTGACCAGATCGGGCATCACCGACGAGTCCACCACGCGCAGCCCTTCAATGCCGCGAACGCGTAATTGGGTATCGACCACCGACATTTCGTCGACGCCCATTTTGCAGGTGCCCACCGGGTGATAGCAGGTGCGCGCAAACTGGCGGATGTAGTTTTCCAGATCTTTATCGCTTTGCGCGTCCTGTCCCGGCATATGTTCGCGGCGAATATAGGGCGAGAAGGCGCTTTGTTGCATGATATCGCGCATCAGCTTGCAGCCTTCGACACTCATTTTGAGATCGTACGGATCGCTGAGATAGTTCGGGTCGATCAGCGGAGCATCGCTGGCGTTAGCCGAGCGTAATGTGACCCGACCGCGGCTGCGCGGACGCAGGAAGTAGCTGTTAATCGTCACCCCGGAGCCGGAAGGCACCGGTTCGATACCGGCTTCCACCCCGGCACCCGCCAGGAAGTGAATTTGCGTATCGGGAGTGACGGACTGTTTATCGACATACCAGAACGCGCCGCCTTCGACGATGTTCGAACATACCGGCCCTTTGCGGAACAGCAGATATTCCAGCCCGGCCCACAGCATCCAGTGCGTCTTTTTGTACTTGTCATAGCTCAGCGCGTTACTGAGCTCAAAGATCAGGTCGATGCCCAGATGGTCCTGCAGGTTTTCCCCGACCCCCGGGAGATCGGCAACCACCGGAATGCCTTTTTTACTCAGCTCATCGGCCGCGCCAATTCCCGAAAGCTGCAGCAGTTTAGGAGAACCAATGGCTCCGGCGCTGACGATGACTTCACGGCTGGCATGCAGTCGTTGCGGTGTGCCATCCTGATAGATCTCCACGCCGACGGCGCGCTGGTTATCGATAAGCAGCCGGGAAATATGGCAGCCGGTCTTAATCGTGAGATTGCTCCGCTGGCGCGCGTCTTTCAGATAGCCCACCGCCGCGGAACAGCGACGGGCGTTGCGGGTGGTGGTCTGATACAGACCGCAGCCGGCCTGGGTCGCGCCGTTGAAGTCGGGATTGTAGGGCAGTCCCGCCTGCTGGCAGGCTTGACTGAAGGTTTTGCTCATCAGATTAGCGCCGATCGGGCTGGAGACGCCGAGCGGGCCGCCGACGCCGTGCCAGGCGTCGGAAAAGGTGTCGTTATCTTCGGATTTAATAAAATAGCGCTGAATATCGGCAAATGACCAACCGTCACAGCCCTTTTCCGCCGCCCAGCGGTCATAGTCCGCCGGCGTACCGCGGGTGAATACTTCGGCGTTGATAGAACTCCCGCCGCCCAGCACCCGCCCCTGGGCAAACAGCAGCTCACGATTGCCGAGCTGGGGCTGCGGTACCGTTTTATAACCCCATGTCAGCGGCCCGGCGGTGAGTTTGCTAAAGCCAACCGGTAAATGGATGTAGGGGTTGCTGTCCTTTGGACCGGCCTCAACCAGCAGCACTTTGCAGTCGGCGTTTTCGCTTAAGCGCGACGCAAGGACGCTGCCCGCCGAACCGCCGCCAATAATAATGTAGTCGTACATGTCTGATCCTCTGCCCCAAAATCACTCAGCGAGCCATTTAGCGCGCTTGCCCAACTGGATATGTACGGATTTAATCTCGGTATATTCATCCAGACCATAGCTGCCGCTTTCGCGCCCGATACCGGACTGTTTAAAGCCGCCGGAAGGGAGCTCGGGGCCGCCGGCGATAGTGGTATTCACCCACAGTCTGCCCGCCTTCAGATCGCGGAAGCCCTGCACCGCCTTATCCAGATTCGACGTCCAGATGCTGGCCGCCAGCCCGTAGCAGGTGTCATTGGCAATGCCGATCGCCTCTTCATAGCTGTCGAACGGGGTAACGCAGAGCACCGGGCCGAAGATCTCTTCGCGGAAAATAGTCATTTCCGGGGTCACATCATCGAAAATGGTCGGTTCGATAAACAGCCCATTCCCGGTGGGAACCGCCTTGCCGCCGGTGAGCAGGGTCGCCCCCTCATTTTTCCCCTGCTCGATATAGCCGAGCACGGTCTGGTAGTGTTTCTCCGTAACGATCGCGCCAATCTGGGTGCTTTCATTCAGCGGATCGCCGCTGCGCACTTTCTGCGCGCGTTCAACCAGCTTCTGGCAGAAATCTTTATGGATAGAACGTTCAACCAGTAAACGACTGCCGCTGACGCAGCACTGCCCGGTATTGAACAGGAAGCCAAACAGCGTACCGTCCAGCGCGGCGTCAATATCGGCATCGGCAAAAACCACCTGCGGATTTTTACCGCCCAGCTCCAGACCAAGGCGTTTGATGTTTTTTGCCGACGCGTGCAGCGCCATCTGTCCGACGGCGGTGGATCCGGTGAAAGAGACCATATCGATATCGACATGTTCGGTGATCCGCTGGCCGACGACCGAACCGCTGCCGGTGACGACGTTAAATACGCCGTCGGGCAGCCCCGCCTCTTTAAGAATACCGGCCAACAGCAGAGTCGTACCGGATGTGATCTCGGCGGCTTTCGCCACCAGCGTACAGCCGGCGGCCAGAATATAGGGGTAGCGTTCTGCGCCAATAAAGAAAGGGAAGTTCCACGGCGTGATGACGCCGACGACGCCGATGGGTTCGCGAGTCACCAGACCCAGCATGTTGTCGCCGAGATTATTAAAGCTGTCGCCATTGATGCTGCGCGCCAGGCCGGCGGCATATTCCCAGATATCGGCCGCGCCCTGGATCTCGCCGCGTGACTGGGCGATAGGTTTACCGGTTTCCAGCGTTTCCAGCAGCGCCAGTTCCGCAAGGTTCTCGCGAATGAGCTGGGCGGTTTTCAGCAATACCGCCGCACGCGCTGCGCCGCTAATGCGCGACCATTTTCCGCAGTTAAAGGCGTCTCTGGCTGCCTTTACCGCCTCATCAACGTCTTCAACGGTTCCCGCCGGATAGGTGCTAACGACAATATCGTGGGCCGGGCTTTTACGGACAAAACTTTCGCTGCTGTGGCCCGTGGTCCATTTGCCATTGATGAACATCTGAAATTCACGCGCTTTTTCAGGCAGCAAAGGGTGGTTAACGTCTACAGGGTGAAATGTATTACTCATCGTCCTCTTCCCATCGTTCATAGCCTTCCTTACCGCTCGGTAAGAGCCAGCGAGTGATCGTTGTCATCCTGTCCATCGCATTTTTAGATGGGGACAAGATGGGTTGATTGTGTTTGGGTTTAACTTTATGTTTTATAAGTATAATGTTATTTATATATAACTATATGGTTACATATATTAGCATGCTGTTTTTGAATTGAATAAGGAAACGCCAGCCCTTGTAATGAAATTGTTAAGCGGCTAGCAGAAAGGAGATTAGCGAAAAATTTTTCTTGATTTCCGCCAATGAGTAAGGGTTAATCATCAGCCAGATCCGCAACCAAAACGATGTAATGACTAAATCAGCTACGGAAAAAACAGTACAGGTCCGTGACCCTGTTGCGACACAAAATCGGATCCTGAAAGCCGCGAAACGAGAGTTCGCGCAAAAGGGACTCGGCGGCGCACGCATTGACGTTGTCGCTGAAAAAGCAAAATCAAATAAGCGTATGATTTATCACTATTTTGGTAGCAAGGAGCAGCTTTTCCAGAAAGTGGTCGAAGATTCCTACCTTGATATTCGTGCCGCGGAAAAAAAATTAAATCTCGACAGTCTGGAGCCGAAAGAAGCGGTTGAAGCGCTGGTCAGGTTTACCTGGAACTACTACCTGAAAAACCCGGAGTTTCTGACGCTGGTGAACAGCGAAAACCTGCATCGCGCCGTACATCTGAAAAAATCAGTGGCGATCAAGTCGGCACAGAAATCAATGGTTACCCTGATGGAGGGGATTCTGCAGCGCGGTGTGGAGCAGGGTGTTTTCCGGGCGGGCGTTGATGCTGAACAGCTGGTGATCACCATTGCGGCGGTCAACTATTATTACTTCAATAATAAATATACCGGCGCCATTCTGTTCGATCGCAATTTCATGGATGCTGATTCCCTTCAGCAGCGCCTTGATTTTAACGTCGAAACGATAATGCGGATATTACAGCCCTGATATCCGCATCGCTTTGCTCATTCAGAGAGAGACGACCGCGGGGCTGTCGACTTTCGGGCAGAATTGCATACGCTGCAATACATCCTGCTCGAGGTTAACCCCGCTGACGATTGCCGCCAGCTCCACGCCTTCTTCCGTCAGCCGGAAAATGGCGCGCTCCGTAACGTACAACACTTCCTGTCCGCGTTTTATGGCTTCCGGCCCGCTGAAAGTGATATGGCGAACTTTCCGCACCAGTTTGGGAATTTGCCCATGGGACTCGATCTGTAAACGCGCACCCTGCTGGCACACCTGTAGGCCTTTTGCTTCGAAGGTGCCGCAGAAAACGACCTTTTTGGCACCGCAGGTAATATCGATAAAGCCGCCCGGTCCGACGATAGTGTCGCCCAGCTGCGAAACGTTGACATTCCCTTCAGCGTCCATCTCGCCCATGCCGAGGAAGGTGATATCCAGCCCGCCGCCGCTAAACAGATCGAACTGATCGAGCGAGCTGACAATGGCATGCGGATATTTTGCCGCGCCGAACAGCGCGCCGTCGAGAAGCTGGCCGTTGTGAATGCCTTGTTCCACCATTTGCCAGCAGGAGTCGACCAGCGATTTGTCCGCCATGGCTGAGATCCCGCCGGGGATGCCGAACCCATAATTGACCCGCATATTTGGCTTCAGCTCCCGTACCGCCAGACCCGAGATCAGGCGGCGAATGCCCTCTGCCGGCGCGTCGAGCGGGTGTTCATCCGGCGGGGCGACCTGTCCGGAGATGGCCGGATCGTATTCGGCAAGATAGCTCTGCCACTGCGCCGGGCATTCAACGATATGGTCGATCATCACGCCGGGAACGGTGACCTTACGGGCCGGGACAAAGTGCTGATCGGCGGTGGATTTCACCTGGGCGATAACCATCCCACCGTTGTTGTGTGCTGCTAAGGCGACGGCATAAGTATCCAGCTCCGCGGGCTCTTCGCTGGTGGATATGTTCGCCACGACGTCCGCCTGCGATCCGTGAATCACCGCAACATCCACTTTAAACGGTTTGTAATGCAGCCAGGTTTTACCGTCGAGTTCAATACGCGAAACGATATCCTCGCAGGTGATGTCATTGCATTTGCCACCGCTTATCAACGGGTCGACAAAAGTGCCCAGCCCGACGCTGGAAATGACGCCCGGTCGCCCGGCGCCGCTTTCGCGATACAGCGTCATGATGATGCCGGTGGGCAGACAGTAGGCCTCGATCTCATTGTCGCGGGCCATTTTTTGTAGCTCGGAAGACCATGACCAGTGGCCGCCGATGATCCGTTTCACCAGTCCCGGTATAGCGAGGCGGCCAAGACCGGATCCTTTGCCATTGCCAATCCCTAAAGCATGAATCAGGGTGAGATTCCGCGGATGTCCGGTTTCGCGGTAGCGCGTCGCGATGGCCGCCATGACGTAGTCAGACTCCAGCAGGCCGCCGCCGGAGCCGGTGAAGGCAACGGTGGAGTTATCTTTAATCAAAGCAACCGCTTCTTCGACGCTTTTTAGTTTGCCATGCATGCTCGTTATCCTCGTTGAACTCAGTACAAAATAAACTAACTAGTTAGTTACAATTGCAGAAAGTAAAAGCCGGATCAACGTCATTAATGCCGCTTTGTTATCCAGGTAACATTTTCACAACATTCGTTTTGATATAACTATCTTGTTAGTTAATTAAACTCTAAACCTGCAGGAGCACAGACATGGATCCATCACAGAAGAATGCGTTTGGCCGTACCGCTGTTCAGGTTACGGCAATGGGTTACGGTGCCGCGCCAATTGGCAATATTTTCCGTCCCATCAGTGAACAAGAATCGCAGAACATGATTCGCCAGGCGTGGGACAACGGTCTGCGCTATTTTGATACCGCGCCGCTGTATGGCCATGGCCTGAGCGAAGCGAGGATTGGCCACGGTTTGCGCTGGTATCCACGCGATGAGTATGTGTTGTCCACTAAGGTCGGTCGTCTGCTGAAGCCGAAAAAACGTAGCGAAATTGATTCCGGGGTGTGGGTCAACCCGCTGCCGTTTGAGGCGGTCTTTGATTACTCCTATTCGGCAACGATGCGATCCATCGAAGACAGTCTGCAGCGCATGGCGCTGGAGCATATCGATATCGCGTTTATTCACGACTGCGACTTTTATACTCACGGGGATAAACAGCCGCACTACTTTCGTCAGGCGATGGATGGCGCATGGCGCGCGCTGGCGCAGCTGCGCGATGAAGGCGTGATTAAAGCGGTAGGGATGGGCGTCAATGAATGGCAGGTGTGCCATGCTGCGCTGCAGGAAGCCGACTTTGACTGTTTCTTGCTGGCCGGGCGCTATACGCTGCTGGAACAGGAGGCGTTAAAAGCGTTCCTGCCGCTGTGCGAAGAGCGTAATGCGGCGGTGGTGATTGGCGGGGGATTCAACAGCGGGATACTGGCGACCGGGGCGGTTGAGAACGCGAAATATAACTATGGCCCGGCCAGCCCGGCGATTCTGCAAAAAGTCAGCAAAATTGAAAACGTCTGCCGCGATTATCACGTCAGTCTGCCAGCGGCCGCGCTGCAGTTTGTCCTGGCTCACCCGGCGGTGCCCACGATTATTCCCGGCACCCGCACGGTAGTGCAGTTGGAAAACTGCCTGGAGTGGATTGCCGCGCCGATCCCGGATGATTTCTGGCGTACGCTGCAACAACAGGGCCTGCTGGATGAAGGGGCGCCGACGCCAGCCGACCGCAAAGCCTGAGTGACCCGGGAAGGCAAAAAAGGTGCTCATCAGGAGCACCTTTTTTATTGTCATCCCTACACCACCTCCTGGGGAGGTGGTGATTGATTCTGCCGTCTTATCCGTGCGGCGAAAATCTTACTCCTCGGCAATACGTAGCTGAATTTTCAGGTGCTGCGGATGAGCGAGCAGGGTGGAGAAAACCTGCTGAATATCCTCCAGCGGGTGAACGGACTCGCGGAACGGGGCGGTAATAAAACGTTGATGGCTCAGCAGATGCAGCGCCTGGTGCATATCTTCCCCCATCCCGGCCACGCTGCCCTGAATCCTTTGCTCCTTTAAAATTATCTCCAGCGGTTTAATGGCTATCTCGGTTTCCGCATCGGTTAAACCGAAGGCCAGCAGCCGTCCGCCTGGGCGCATAAACGTCAGCGCCTGTTGATACAATTCCGGATGGCCGACGCTTTCGATGACCACGTCGGCGCCGCGTCCCTCCGTGAGCGCCTTGATCTGCTCCAGCGCGCGTTCGGGGTCGGTGATGACGCTATCCGCACCGCACTGTCTGGCGAGCTCGGCCCGCTGCGGATTCAGCTCCACGGCAATAATCGGCGCGGCGCCCAGCAAACGCGCCATCTGAATATGCATGTTGCCCACCGGGCCCGCGCCAATCACCACCACGGACTCTGCCACGCTGAGGCCGATTTTTTTACTGGCGCGCACCACGCAAGAGAAGGGTTCGGTCAGGCAGGCAACGCTATCCGCAATCTCATCGCCGATCGGGATCACCAGACGGGCTGGAATCGCCACATACTGCGCAAACGCGCCGTGGGTGTGAATGCCGAGCTGGCGGATCTCCGGGCAGTTCAGCAGTTCGTTGCGCCGACAATAATAACAGTGGCCGCAGCCGATATTGATATCGGCGACCACCCGCTGGCCCGGCGTCAGAGTCGAGACCTGGCGACCAATGGCAACAATTTCCCCGCTGAACTCGTGGCCGGGAATTAACGGCAGCTTATCCTGGGAGTAATGGCCATTATAGATATGAATATCGGTTCCGCAGATTGAACAGCGGGTGACGCGAATCAGTACCTCGTCGTCGCCGTAGGCGGGGACCGCAACCTGGCGTATTTCGAACGTTTTCGGTGCCGTCAGCACCGCGGCCTTCATTAATTTGGGGATCATCGCCTGCTCCGGTTATTTAACGGTGGAAATTTTGGCGCGATCGATGGTCATCGCGATCGCCGCAATCATCAGCACGCCGAAGAAGATCTGCTGCGCCTGCGCTTCGACGTTCAGATAAGTCATACTGGTACGAATAACGGCCACGATGAGGGTGCCGATAAGCGTGCTCAATACGCCGCCCACGCCCCCGGTCAGCGGCGTGCCGCCCAGCAGCACCGCAACGATGGCCGGTAGCAGGAACTGGTCGGCCATGGTCGGCGATGCGCCGGAAAGACGCGTCGCCAGCAGCACCCCGGCGGCGGCGGAGAACGCGCCGGCAATGGCGAAGGTGATAATCTTCACCTTGATAACCTTCACGCCGCTGGCGAGCGCCGCGGACTCGCCGGCGCCAATCGCCTTCATGTGGCGTCCCAGCGCGGTGCGTCTTTCCATCAGCAGGGCCAGCAGCAGCAGTACCGCCGCGATAATGATTTCCATCGGCAGCGTAAAGACAGTGGAGGTCATCCAGCCAACCGTCTGGCTGCGAATATCCCCTGGAATATAAAACGCGCGTTGTCCGGAAATGACCTGTCCGCTGGCATAGGCAATTCCGCCGACGGCGAGCGTGGTTATGAATGACGATATTTTGAAGCGGGTATGTACCCAGCCGGAGATCGCGCCGAACAGCGCGCCGACCGCCAGGGTGAGCGGAATCGCCAGCACGCCGGTTTGCGACAACAGAATGACCAGCACCACCGTTGACATACTGGCAATCGACTGGGCGGATAAATCTATGCCGCCGATATAAATCACAAAAGTCATGCCAATCGCCATAATAAACAGCGTCGACGCATCCTGCAGGAGCTGGAATATATTGTCGGGTTTAAGAAAATCCGGGTTATAGAGGCTGACGAGGGCGACTAATACCACCAGGGTCAGAATGGGTAAATAACGGGTGATTTTTTCACGCCCGGTTAACGGCGGCCGGGTCGGGCTGCCGGTATTATTTTTTGTCGGCACTGCTAATAAATCAGAACGGGTGATTTTCATGGAGATTTGCCTTAATAACCTAGACGAAGTGCTGCAATAATTCATATTGCTCCGGACGCTTCTCTTCACAGCCGGTGAACTGATATCTCAGCTGGCCGTCCTTAAAAATAGCGATGGTATGGGCGAGACCGATGGCCTCCTCCAGAGAATCGGCGATCAAAATGACGCCGCATTGTTCATCGGTGAAGTCGCGGACTAAGTCGTAGACATCCTCTTTGGCGCCGATATCGAGGCCGCGGGTAGGGTGGTCGAGCAGGATGATTTTCGCCTCGGCGGTTCGCCATTTAGACAGCACCACCTTTTGCTGATTGCCGCCGGAGAGCTTGCCGCACTGTGTATCAATGCTGGCGGTTTTAATCGACAGCTTTTTAACCCACTCATTGGCCAGCTGGCGCTCGTGATGCACCTGCAGCAGTCCGGCGCGGGAATAGTCCTGCAGGTTGGCGAGAGTGATGTTTTCCACCACTGACATTCCTTCGACGATACCCTCGATTTTGCGCTCGCGCGGGATATATCCCACCCCTTCAGCGATGCTGTGCGTGGGGCTGAATTTACGTACCGCTCTACCGTTGAGGAGCACTTCTCCCTGCTCGGGCTGCAGCAAACCGAAGATGGTGCGGATAATCTCTTCGGTACCTGCCCCTTCGGTGCCAACCAGCGCCAGCACTTCGCCGGCGTGCAGCGACAGCGAGACATTCTGATAATGGCCCGGTAATGAGATATTTTTTAACTCTACGAGGGTGGTCGCTTTATGAATGCCATGCTTGCGATGCTCGCGATAATAGCGTTCATCAATATCCCGACCGACCATCTGGCGCTGAATATTCACCACATCAAAACGGTCGCGGGTGAGCATATCCATGACCTGCCCGTCCTTCATCACGTAGATGCGGTCGGAAAGGGTCATCACTTCGTCAAGACGATGCGAAACAAAAATGAAAGAGGCCCGGCTTTTTAGCTCTCTGACCAGCGCAAACAGCAGCTCTATCTCCTGGGCAGGTAACACCGAGGTCGGCTCATCGAGCAGGATAATTAAATGGCCGCTGCTCCTCTCCTCGAGAGTTAAAACCTTCGCCAGCTCTACCAGCTGACGTTGGGTAAACGAAAGCTCTGAGGTGATTGTTTTCGGGTCGATATCCAGTTTGACTTTCGCCAGCTGCTTTCTGGCGGCGGCCGCCATTTTTTTCCAGTTAATCACCCCAAGTTTTTTAAACGGTTGTTCAAAGCCGAGGAAAATATTTTCCATTACGCTCAGATTGGAAATTAGCGACTGCTCCTGAAACACCATCCCGATACCTTGCATCATGGCATCGCGCGGTGAGCGAAATACCACCGGCTGGCCATTAATCAGCACTTCACCTTTATCGTGCTGATAGGCGCCATATATGATTTTCATCAGCGTAGATTTTCCGGCGCCGTTTTCACCGACTAATCCAACAATTTCTCCGGGATTAATTTGCAGATTAATATTTTGCAAAGCCAGAACGCCCGGAAACGATTTACCAACATTTTTGAATTCAAGCATAATCGTCACTTCACTATTTGCAGACGTTTACGATTAGTGACTAATGCCACCGAGATAATAACTAACGCGCCTAAAACGCCCTGCTGGATATAGGTCGGGAAACCGACCAGCACCATGCCATTGTTAATCACGTTGATAATCAGCACGCCGATCAGGCTTTGCCATACGCCGCCGTTGCCGCCCATTAAGGAGGTACCGCCGACGACCACGGAAGTGATGGCGATAAAGGTGTAACCGTCGCCCAGGTTGCTGGCGACCGACCCCAGGCGGGCCACCGCAAAGACGGCGCCCAGGCCGTAAAAGACCCCGGCCAGCGCAAAGCCGAGCACGCGAATACGTTTTACCGACAGACCGGACGCGTAGGCCAGGTGCTCGCCGCCGCCGACCGCATAAAAATTACGTCCCAGCGCGGTATAGCGTTGAATAAACCAGGCGCACAGCAGGGCCGCCCCGGCGAGATAGACCATCAGCGGGAAATCAAAAATGCGTTCGGTCAGCAGGAGCCGGAATGTCCGGTCGGGCAGGGGAATGCGTTCGCCGCCGGTAATCACCATGGTGACACCAATTAAGCTGAAACCAATTCCCAGGCTGACCAGGAACGAGGGGATTTTTAGCGTGACGTGAATCAGACCATTAATGAGCCCACAGGCGGCCGAAATAAGAATCGCTGCGGGGATCGCTAAATAACCGAGTTCGCTAAAGCCGCCCAGCTTCACCATAATAATGGCCAGCATCGAACCGCAGAAAGCCATAATGCCTTCAATTGACAGGTCGATCGAACCCATAATGATGATAAACGTCACGCCAATCGCGATCATTAACGGCGCGGCGCTGGCGGTCAGTAAACGCGAGAAATTACGCACCGATAAAAATCCGGGATAAATCACGCTGATGATGGTGCACAGGAGCAGCAGCACCATCAGCGGCGCCCATTTGCGCAAAAACTCTTTATAGCTTGAATGTGATGACATGTTCGACCTTCACTCATTGAATGTATAACGTCTTCATTGAGAATAAATTTTCGCAGAAGGGGGAATACTATAATTTGCGATACTGAATGGGGCCTTTCGACGCCTGCCAGAAATTGTTCCAGTCGACCACCGGCGTATTCACGATATTCTCCTGATACCATTTCTGCGCGTCATCTTTGGTTATCATGATCGTCGGGCCATAAAATTCGCGATGCTCATGCGGTTCGGCGGATGGTTTGAAGCTGCCGATAGCCGCATGGTGAGCCAGGGAAAGCGCGATGCCGCCGGCCCAGTAGGGGTCAGTGCTCACGGTGCAGAGTATTTCACCGCTGATGCACAGCTTGACGGCGTCCGGGGTACCGTCGTAGGAGACAATGGGTATCTGCCCCGCGAGGCCTTCAGCGCGCAGCGCTTCAATAATGCCGAGAGTCATGCTGTCGTTGGAGGAGAAAATACCTTTGATATCATCCCCGAAGCGGGTGAGCATCGTTGACATCATGTCGTTGGCTTTTGACGTACTCCAGTCCGCATCCTGCCAGTCCAGCAGCTTGATATCCGGATTCTCCTTCAGCTTGTGCATCAACCCCGCTTTGCGTTCAATCGCCGGGACGTTAGAGGCGATACCGCCCAGCCCGACAATCCCGCCCTTTTTGCCCATCGCGTCAAACAGCAGCTGCGCGCACTGCTGGGCCGGTTCGAAATCAGACCAGCTGATATGGGCGACGTAGTTGTCGCCAAAATCCCACGGATGCAGATCGTCGGTTTTGTTCCAGATAGTGGTAATAAATGCGCCGCGCTGCTGACAGGCCGTCACCACCGCCCGGGCGTTAGGGGCATCGTTCGGATCGCAGCCGATCGCCAGCTTCCCTTCGGTTTTCGAGAGCAGGGCTTTGATATCAGAGAGCACCTTCTCGTTATTACCGCCGTTAATCAGACTCACCATCGGCGAGTTTTGCGTCTTCGCATAAGATTGCCCCCCGGCGGCAATCGCGTTCCAGTAGGAGTTATCAGGATCGCGGTAGCCCCAGGCCAGAGTGAAATTCCCCCCTTCGGCAGCCATGGCTTTCGACAGTGGGCTGATAAGCGGGAGCGCAGCCATGCCGCCGATGCCAAGGGCGCTTTTCAGCAGGAATTCACGTCGGCTAATCACGCTTTTTTCAACGAATTTTTTAATAAATGACATAGCGATATTTCCTGTCTTTTCGGTTCACATGGAGGATCGTTTCTGGTGATAAAACGCGTAACATGTAAATAACTAATTACTTACAAGTTGAGGATATATCATCCAGGAAAGTAATTGGCAATGAAGGGGGAGAGAGACAGTTTGCCTGGCGTTTTCATCTGATTAGGAATTATCTAGTTATTTGTTTTTACTGATAATTTATGAATGTACCGTTGGCAAATGCGTCAGCGCCGGTGTGACGGTTCTTTGCCAGCGAATTACTCTTATCGCTATGATTTATATTGTTTTTGTTGTTATTTTTCTGCGGGCGGTGTTTTGCTTGCGTTTGGGAGATCAGTCACAAAGATTTTGCTGACGATCTTGCCCTCAACTCCGCTATCTACCTGGATCGCATATTTGACATTTGTAAGTAACTATTTATTTACAAGTGGCGAGAGCCGTCGCTATGATTTCGGCGTATGCTCAACCAACAATGGGACGAAAAAATGACGGTTAAAACACGACAGGTTGCGTTTATCACCGGCGGGGCTCGCGGCATTGGTTTTGAGATTGCTGCGAAGCTGGCGCAGGCCGGTTTTGATATTGCGCTGAATGATTATCAGGATTCCGCCACGCTACAGGCATCCGTAGCGCGGCTGGAAGGTTGGGGGGTGAATGCGGTTGCGATCCCCGGGGATGTGGCGGATATCAGCCTGCACGACAGGATGCTGGCGCGGGCGGAAAATGCGCTAGGACCGTTGACGACGTTCGTGAATAACGCCGGCGTCTCGGTGACCAGCCGCGGCGATCTCCTCGACGTGACGCCGGAAAGCTACGATCGCTGTCAGGCGGTTAACGCCCGCGCCACGTTCTTCCTCTGTCAGGCTTTTGCCAGACGCCTGCTGGCGCGCACCTGCCAGCCAGAACTGCACTACAGCCTGATCGTGGTCTCTTCTTCGAACGCCTCCGCGGCCTCCATCAATCGCGGAGAGTACTGCGTGTCGAAAGCCGGGGCGGCGATGGTGGCGAAACTGTTTGCCGCGCGACTGGCGCAGGCCGGAGTGCAGGTTTTTGATATCCAGCCGGGGCTGATTGTCACCGAAATGACCCAGCCCTCGCTGGCCATGTATCAACAGCGCGTTGATGAAGGCTTAACGCTGTTGCCGGAACTGGGGACTCCCGCTCAGATAGGCACGATCGTGACCACCCTCGCCAGCGGGGGAATGCCCTATTTAACCGGTCAGGTGATTAGCGCCGATGGCGGAATGCTGGTTCCCCGTTTCTGATTTAAGCAGGTAAATGCGATGAAAATAATTATTGCCCCGGACTCCTTCAAGGAGAGCCTCTCCGCCAGCGCGGTGGCTGATGCTATCGAACGCGGTCTGCGCAGAGCGCTGCCAGATGCGGAATACGTGAAACTGCCGATCGCCGATGGCGGCGAAGGCACGGTTGACGCGCTGATTAATGCCACCGCCGGACAGCTGATTTTCGTCCCGGTTACCGGGCCGATGGGAAGGCCGGTGAACGGTTTTTTTGGCCTGCTGGGGGATGGGAAAACGGCGGTCATTGAAGTGGCCGCCGCCTGCGGTTTGCAGTGGGTGGCGCCGCAGGAGAGGGACCCGCTGATAGCGACCAGCTATGGGGTCGGGGAGCTCATTCGCGCGGCGCTGGATCGCGAGGTCGACAAAATCATTATTGGTCTGGGCGGCAGCGCCACCAATGAGGGGGGGATTGGCATGCTGCAGGCGTTGGGCTGTCGCTGTACCACCGCCGGCGGAGACGAGGTCTCGTGGGGCGCCGGGGGACTTGATCAACTGGCTGAGATTGATTGCTCCGGTCTCGATCCGCGATTAGCCGGGGTAACGTTCCAGCTGGCCTGCGATGTGAACAATACGTTGCTCGGCGAGCAGGGCGCTACGGCCGTTTTTGGTCCGCAAAAAGGGGTGACCGCGCACACGGCGCTGAGAATTGAAAACAACCTCGCCCGGGTCGCCAGCGTTCTCAGGGGCCGCTCCGGAACGGATATCGCCAGCCTCAAGGGCGGTGGTGCGGCCGGCGGAATGGGCGCTACGCTGCAGGGGATACTGGGAGCCGATATCTCCAGCGGCATCGATCTTGTGCTCAACACGCTTAACTTTGATGAGCAGGTGCGCGGGGCCGATCTGGTGATTACCGGTGAAGGGCGCCTTGACGCCCAGACCAGTCGCGGCAAAGGGCCTGCCGGCGTGATCAGCCGTGCGCATGCCCACGGTTGCCCCAGTATTGCGCTGGCCGGGTCGCTCGGCAGTGGTTATGAAGCGCTGTACGCGCTCGGGCTCCGTTCGGCATTTTCGCTGGTTCCTGGCATTATCTCCTATGAACGCGCGCTGCGCGAAGCCGCCGCTCTGCTGGAATCGACGGCGTTCAATATTGCCTCGTTGTGGCATCTGGCTGCGAGCCAGGCGGTTTGTCGCCAGCGCCCTCCGTTGAGGGAAAAAGCATGAATATTCTTTATCAGCCCGAGTTTATCCGCGGTTTTGGCACCTATAAACTGCGCGCAGAGAGATTAATGACGGCCCTGGAACAGGCTCTGAACGTGGGCTATCGGGCGATTGATACCGCGCAGATGTACGAAAATGAACAGGAGATTGGGCAAGTCCTGCGTCATCATCCCGTCGCTCGCAGCGAACTTTGTATTACCACCAAAGTGCTGCCGGCGAATTACTCCGCTGAGCGGTTTATGGCTTCGGTGGCGCAAAGCCTGGCGGCATTGAATGTTGAACAGGTGGATGTGTTGTTGCTGCATAGTCCGCCAAAGCAGGATTTCAGCGCCACGTTGCGTTTGCTGGAACAGGCGCAGCGGCAAGGGCTGACGAAATATATCGGCTTAAGTAATTTCTCTCCGCAGCAGATGGTAAGGGCACGTGAAGCCATTGCCGCGCCGCTGGTTGTCAATCAGGTGGAGTTCCATCCGCTGCTGGATCAAAGCAACTTATTGCAGGCCGCGGTCGCTACGCAAATCCCGCTCTCCTCATACTGTTCAATAGCCCGGGGGGAAGTGCTTAAATACCGGCTTATTCAGAGTCTGGCGGAATATTATGCCCGCACGCCGGCGCAAATTATTTTGCGCTGGATTTTACAGTCGGGCGTGCAGTCAAATACCATGTCCTCCGATCCGCAGAGAATGGCTGAGAACTTCGCGATCCTCGATTTTACGCTGTCCCATATCCACATGCAGCAGATAGCCGAATTAAAAAGTGCCAATTATCGCGTTGTGATGGTGTAAGCCGCGTTATGCGGCGGTGTCTGACGGGGAAGGCGAGTATCGCCTTCCCCGTTATTGTTTATTTTGACGCTGTGACCGTGTCAGCGTCTGGCTGGCGGCTAAGACGTGAAACCGAGTTGTTCCCCCACAGTTCCTGATAACGCAGACCGGTAATCTCCTCGAGAATACGCTGGTTTTGCGGACTTGCGGGGGCGAGTGGCCCGCCGGCGAGGCGCATTCTGTCGCACTCCTCGCGCAGTACCGCATGCGTTTTGATATTCAGCGTAAAGCGACGTGACGCCAGGTAACCGCCAATCAGAAGCAGAGTGGTGCCGAGACTGAGTACGGCCAGGATAATGTAATGCACCGACGCCGGTTGCTGTGGCTGGCCGGGATTAAAATGCGCCAGCTGCAGCAGAACGCCGACGAGCATCACCGCGACCGCCTGCGATGCCTTACGCGTCATGGTCATGACGCCGGCGAAAATACCTTCGCGCCGCAGACCGGTGATCGCTTCGTCGACGTCGGCCATATAGGTGTAGGTATTCCACGGGATATAGTTAATACCGCCGCGACCGAAGCCCGCTACCGCCGAGACCAGCATCAATACGGCAAGATGGGTAAAATCCCCGAGCCATAAAAAACCGTAGGTCAGGCAGGCAAGCGCAAAAAAGGCCACCGCCAGACGATAGGCCGGGGCGGGGCCCCAATGAATACACAGTGGGATCATGCAGAGTACGGCGATCAGCTGCATGATGGACATGATGCCGAGCAATTCGGAGGAGACGGTGGCGGTCTGGAACAGGACGTAGATGACGTAGTAGGTGAAAACGGCATTAAATACATCCTGGGCGATAAACCCGCCGAGATACATCCCAAGATGGGTGCGGAAGGCTTTCACTTTCAGGGTGGAGAGTGCGTCGCTGAAAAAACGCTTGAGTAAAGATCCGGACGCCGCAGGCGGCGCCTGCTGGTCAACGCTGCGCTCTCGTTCCCACGTATTGCAATACACCAACGTCAGGGCGATGGCGCAGATGATGGCAATCACCAGCCCGGCATAAAAGAAGGCGTGGGGGTTATCTTTTCCATACCAGCTAAAAAACAGGGCCGGCAGGTAGGCCGTGATGATGTACGACAGCTGGGCGAAAGAGATTCTGGCCCCTGAGAAGCGGGTTTTCTTTTTGAAGTCATCGGTCATTTCCGGAACCAGGGTTTCATACGGCACCAGAACCATGCTGTAGACCAGTTCGAAGACAAGGTAGGTCAACAGATAATAGAGGTAACCCATATCGCTGACCCAGATAAAACAGTAGGAAAAGACGGCGGGGATACCCGACAGAATAAAGAATTTGCGGCGACCAAACTTTTTCCCCAGAAAAGTATGGCCGAAGTTATCGGTAATATAGCCCATTAACGGACTGGCGATGGCATCGAAGACTCGCGCAATGGCGAAAATGGATGCCGCTTCAACCGCGCTCAGGTGACAGAAATTGGTATAAAAGAACAGCAGCCAGGCACCGGTGAGTGCCGTCGTTCCCATACCAAAAAAATCCCCTGAGCCGTAGCTGAGATAGTGTTTTAACGTGATTTTTCTTGCCATGATATACGCCTGTTATCTGAGTAACGAGTTCGCAGTACCATAGTTCACTGATATCTAAAAGTAACCAACTTGTTAGTTACTTTTGATCGTAGATCACATTTCATTAACCACCAGTCACGCCGTTACCGGCAGCAGGGGAACGTGAAAAAAGCAGCGGTCTACGCCCGATGGGCGCGGCGTGCATCCCGGGTAAATCGGCTGCTTAACCAAAACAGCGGGAGCTGAGCTATCGTTACCAGGAGTACACCGGCTAAGGGGGTCATCGCCATCAGCCCCTTCGCCACGACAGCACTGCCCAGCGTTTCACCGAGGGTTATCCCCAAATTAAACGCCGCAATATTTAAGGCTGAAGCAAAATCGACGGCTTTTGGCGTCCAGCGTTCAGCGGTGCTCAGCATGCCGGCCTGAAAAGCCGGTGACATCCCGAACGCCAGCAGTCCCCACAGGAATAACAGGACCATCACAGGCAGGCGCCAGGGTAATGCCACGGCCAGTAAAATGAGGGTAACTGCCAGCAGCAACAGCATCCGGCGTAATGCAGATGTCCAGCCCCGGGTCACCGTCAGTTTGCCGCCGAGTTGATTCCCGATTAGCGTGGCGATGCCAAAAATAATCAGCAGCAAACTCGCGGTCTGCGATGAAAAGCCGCTGATGTCGGTCAGGATCGGCGTAATAAACGTGAACGCGGCAAAGCTGGCGCCAAAGCCGGTGACGGTTATCGCCATCATGGCCAGAATTTCCGGCCGCAGTAACGCCGCGAGTTGCGTGACGGTTTTACCGGCCTCAGGTACGGCCAGCCGGGGCACCCAGATTGCCGTGGCGACCCACGCTATCACCGCCAGCCCGGCGACGGCGTAAAACGGTAGCCGCCACCCGACGCTATTTCCGATCAGGCTGCCCAGCGGGACGCCGATCACCATGGCTAACGTCAGGCCGGAAAACATCAGAGCAATCGCTCGTCCGCCTTGCCCAGGTGGCGCGAGGCGGCTGGCCACGGTCGCGCCGATGGCAAAGAAACTGCCGTGCGCCACCGCGGTGATGGCCCGGCCTGCCAGCAGCAGCGGGTAGCTGTCCGCCAGCGAGGAGAGGATATTGCCGGCCAGGAATAGCGTTATCAGGCTCAACAACACCGTTTTACGCGCTAACCGCGCCAGACCCAGTACCGCCAGCGGCGTGCCAATCGCCAGTGCGAGCGCATAGAGTCCGACCAGTTTACCCGCCGCGGCCAACGAGACGTGGAGATCTTGCGCGATGGCCGGAAGAACCCCGACAACAATGAACTCAGCTACGCCAATGGCAAAAGAGGTCACCGCCAGGGCCCAAATCCCCGGATGTATTGGCGTTTTCTGACTCATCGTTCACCTGCAGCGGCCTGGGCGATAGACTGATCCTGTTCAACCGTGGCGCCCGCGACACCGACGGCGCCCAGTATGTCGCCATTCGTATCATGTAGTACCACGCCGCCGCCAAAGCTGATTAATCCGCCGTTGGTGTATTCCAGGCTATAGATGGCCCCGCCGGGCTGGGCGTGTTCGCCAAGGTCAATGCTGTCGACGCCAAATAAGGCGGCGGTGCGCGCCTTCTTGATCGATACGTCAATGGTTCCGGCAACCGCACCGTCCATACGCAGGAACTGACGCAGCAGGCCTGAATCGTCGACGACGCAAATTGAAACCGAAAAACCTCGCTCACGGGCCAGGGTTGAGGCACGTAAAATCACATCCCGGGAAAGCTGCTCTAATTTCATTTTCAAAACTCCTCGTGTTAACAGGTGTTTTGATGATTCCAGAACGGCCGGGATGAAGAAACAGGGGAGGGAGATATCCGCTTATTGTTTGATAATGTCAAACTTTCCACCGCATCAATTGTGTGACGAGGTGGTTGATTCGCTCTGCGCTCAGGCGCTGAGAGGGGCCGGAAATACCCAGCGCGGCAACAATTTTCCCGTGTTGACGTAGCGGGAGCGCCAGGCAGTGCAATCCGCATTCAGCTTCTTCGAGATCAACGGCATAGCCCTGACGGATAATCGCCTGCAGTTCTTTTTCCAGCTCTGCGGACATCCCGTCCGCCCGGCGCAGGCTGCGAATAATTTCCGCTTTATCGGCGAGGAGCACTTTGCCGATGGCTGAGGTGGTCATGCCTTCTCTGCGGCCACGCGCGCTGAATACCGGCAGCGGGCCGTTAGCATCGATGGCATCCAGGTAGAGGTATTCGCGCGTTCCGCACGGCACCGCCAGATAACACACCTCGCCGCTGATTTCCGCCGCATATTGCAGCAACGGGGCGAAAAAGGATTTCACCTCCTGGTCGGCATCAATCAGCGTCTGGGCAATGGTTCTTAAGCGCAGACCCAGCGAGTAGCGGGTGCCGTTACGGGTGATATACCCCATTGACGCTAAAGTATTCAGCAACCCGTATATCGTACTTTTATGCAGTGCCGACCGGCGGGCCAGATCGACTAATCGGGCATCGCCACCCTGCTCAGCGATGATCTCAAGGAGATTCATCGCCCGTTCTACGGACTGAATTTTACGACTTTCATCGATCATCGATGTTTCTCTCTGTTGTCGATCCCGACGCTCAATGGCGGGGCAGATAATGGGGCGAATAATGAATAAAAAAGACCGGTGATACAATACGGCGTGTCGATTGCCGCGCGCTCCTGTGCCGTCACTTTTTTGCGTAATTGAAAATGATATTGCTAACCATTATCATCATGGCGCTACGTGAATAAGGCTTATCCGCCAGAGTGATACGGGAAAAACAGGTGAAGAGAGAGTATCAACAGGGGAAGGATCATCCGTCCCGAAACAGGGTCCAGCGCATCGCGGTATCTTGCATGCTCTCCTGTATGGCGCTGCTGTACGCCGGAAAAAGCGCGGCGAAACCGGATATGAAACCGCTGGGGCCGAATATTGCCGATCGCGGGTCTGCGGTATATCACTTCAGCGTTCATCAGTTTGACTCTGCGGATGGCAAAAGGCACTACCGGGTCTGGACCGGCGTACCTGACACATCGCCGCCGCCATCGGGCTACCCGGTCCTGTATATGCTGGACGGTAATGCGCTGATGGACCGCTTGTCTGATGAGCTACTGAAACAGCTGACCCAAAAAACGCCGCCGGTGATTGTGGCGATTGGCTACCAGACGCCGCTGCCTTTCGACACCCGCGCCAGAGCCTACGACTATACGCCTGCGGTGCAGCAGGGGGCCGGGGCCGTTGCCGTCGGCCATTATACGCGCGAGGGCGGCGGCAGCGCGACGTTCCGCCGGCTGCTGGAAGGGCGCATCGCCCCGACGGTAGAAAAAAATATTAACATCGACCCCAATAAACGAGGCCTCTGGGGACACTCCTTCGGCGGGCTGTTCGTACTGGACAGCTGGTTAAGCTCCTCTTTCTTCCACTTTTATTATGCGGCCAGCCCCTCTCTGGGCAGAGATAATTTCGCCCTGCTGACGAGAATGGAATCGCTTAATAAGCAAGAGGCCTGCCACAAGCAGCTCTATTTACTGGAGGGCGACGACCCGTCGGGAAGCAGCGCCGCCGCCGGCGCGGCCGGTGTGCTGAGCAGAGTGCGTAACACGGTTTCCCTCCTGAAGGAGGAGGGGCTGGCAGCCACCTACTGGCATTATCCGGGGCTGACGCACGGGCCGATGTTTAATGCCTCCTTCCGGAGTGCTTTGCTGCATATCGCTACGGCTGGCGAGAGCGGCGTGCAACGGTGCGAACACCGCTAGCCCGAACGGTGTGCTCGGCGAGGCATCGCTCCTGACGCGCTGTCACTGAGAGGGCGCGAGGTGATAATTTAAGCGAGCCGCCGGCGCGGTCTGTCGCATCGGGGGGCATCTTCCTCCCGATGGCAGGGGCTGTTTCGCTGAGCGCAGAAAAGCAAAAAGCCTGCTCGAAAGCAGGCTTTTCTATGTATGGCTCCTCTGACTGGACTCGAACCAGTGACATACGGATTAACAGTCCGCCGTTCTACCGACTGAACTACAGAGGAATCGTTGTGGAGTCGTATCTTAGCGGCGAAAAAAATTTTGTCAAACATCAATTTGCCCGCAAATGTTCAACTGCCGCTTCCATCAACAATTTGTTGCTATTACCGACAATTAATAAGGAAAAATGTTTTGCAGGATCCCTCATTCTCTATCATTATTTGAAATGTAGTTTCAACTTTTCTCACTAAGGTCTCCTTTGAACGTCACCTCCGCAGTAAGCCAGGTCCTGGGACGCACCACCTGGTTCAAAAAGCGTAAAAGTTATCGTGTACTTTACTGGCGTGAAATCAGCCCTCTTGCGGTGCCGATTTTCCTCGAAAACACCTGCGTTTTGCTGATGGGCGTCCTGAGTACGTTCCTCGTCAGCTGGCTGGGAAAAGAGGCCATGGCCGGGGTGGGGCTGGCCGACAGTTTTAATATGGTGATTATGTCGTTCTTCGCCGCCATCGATCTCGGCACCACGGTGGTGGTCGCCTTTAGCCTCGGCAAACGCGACCGGCGGCGGGCGAGGGCGGCGGCAAGACAATCGCTGGCGATTATGACGCTGTTCTCTGTTCTGCTGGCGGTCGCGATCCATGCATTTGGCCGCGAGATCATTAATTTTGTCGCCGGCGATGCCTCGGCGCAGGTGAAGGCCATGGCGCTGACCTATCTGGAGCTGACGGTCTTGAGCTACCCGGCGGCGGCCATTGCGCTTATTGGCAGCGGAGCGCTGCGCGGGGCGGGGAATACCAAAATTCCCCTGCTGATCAATGGCGGGATGAACATCCTCAACATCATTATCAGCAGCATCCTGATCTACGGCATTTTTTCCTGGCCGGGTCTGGGGTTTGTCGGCGCCGGTCTCGGGCTGACCATCGCCCGCTATATTGGCGCCGTGGCGATAGTCTGGGTGCTGGCAATTGGTTTTAACCCGGCGCTGCGCATCTCGCTGAAGAGCTACTTCCAGCCGTTCAATCTGGCGATTATCTGGGAAGTGATGGGCATTGGCATCCCGGCGAGTATTGAGTCGGTCCTGTTCAATGGTGGCAAGCTGCTGACGCAGATGTTTGTTGCGGGGATGGGGACCAACGTTATCGCCGGCAACTTTATTGCTTTTTCCTTCGCTGCGTTGATTAACCTGCCGGGGAACGCGCTGGGTTCCGCTTCGACGATTATTACCGGTAAACGGCTGGGGAAAGGGCAAATCGGACAGGCAGAGCGCCAGGCGTGGCATGTTTTTTGGTTATCCACCATCGTTCTGACGGTGATTGCCTGGGGGACGGCGCCGTTTGCCAATCTTATTGCCTCTTTCTACACCAGCGAAGAAGATGTCAAAGTAGTGGTTAAAGAGCTTCTGTGGCTCAACGCCTTCTTTATGCCTATCTGGGCGACTTCGTGGATCCTGCCCTGCGCCTTTAAAGGCGCGCGCGATGTGCGCTACACCATGTGGGTGTCGATGCTGGGAATGTGGGGCTGCCGTGTCGTAGCGGGTTATACCCTGGGCATTGTGCTGGGAATGGGGGTGATTGGCGTCTGGCTGGGAATGGTGCTCGACTGGGCGGTGCGCGGCGTGCTGTTCTATAGTCGAATGGTCAGCGGGCGCTGGCTATGGAAATATCCGCGCAGCAAGATTCAAGTGGACGAAACATAACCATTTTTCAGGCGTAACGGTACTTTTTGCCCAAAGTGGAGAATAAATCGGCAAACGATTTAAATTGTGAAAACAGCCTTTGACAAGGCCCGGCGGCGCCGTTAATATTCGCCCCGTTCACACGATTCCTCTGTAGTTCAGTCGGTAGAACGGCGGACTGTTAATCCGTATGTCACTGGTTCGAGTCCAGTCAGAGGAGCCATATTTAAGAAGCCCGCTTAAGGAAACTTAAGCGGGCTTTTTGCTTTCAACGCTATCCCCGATAGCCGACCACAATCCCGCGCCGTCCTACCCACGCGACTGCTGGGCCCTGAGGGGGGCGCTGCTATCGCCGTCAGGCATTCGCTTTCATCTACTGACTTCGCCGTTCCCGCAAGATGTGCTCCGGATGCCGGGCGGTGAAAAGAGAGTGCCGATACCCGCCCCCAAAGCGACCGCCCGGGATAAAACGATTTCCGCCTGGCGGGAAGGTCAACTCTCTCTATGCCTGCTGACGGCTACCGGCGGATTAAAGCCCGGCCTTAAGCCGCGATGCCGGCGCTGTTTTGTGCTCCAGTATTTTATCCACCCCTTCGATAAAACCGTCTCCCCCGGGGCCCACGCTTATCCACGCAGGCAGCGTCGGGATGGTCGCCAGGTGATGGCGTAGGGTACTCATACCGAGGGTATGTCTGAATCCGGCAAACATCGGGGCGTCATTTTCAGAGTCTCCGCTATAAAAGACGCTCTCCAGTCCGGCCCGTTCATCCAGGTGGTAAAAGGTCCTGAGGACGTGACGGCTCATGATTAACTTATCGTATTCCCCGGACCAGGCCAGCACCCATAGATTATTCACCGTGGTCTTTAACCCGGCCTCGTGCAACGACTCACGCAGCGTGTCAGTGCGCACGGTATGAGCGGGCAGGTCAAAGGCCAGGCCGGACAGGCGGAAGGGCTGGTCTGCCGCAAGGGTTGCCCACCGGTATTGTTCGGTGATTTTCCGCGCAATCGCGGTGAGTTTTTCCTGCACGTCGGCCTGCTTGTCCGCATGCCAAAAATAGCGGTTTACCCCATGGCCATCGGCGGCACGCTGAAAGAAAAAGCCGCCATTCTCGCCGATGACGCCATCGACAGGCCACATTCTGACCATCTGATCGCACCATCCTGCCGGGGCGCCGGTAACGGGTATCACCCGGATACCGGCAGACTGCAGCCGCTCTAATGCCGCATAGGTGGCGGCGGAAAGCCGTCCGCGAAAGGTGAGCGTTTCATCCATATCGGTCAGAACATATTGCACCGAAGAGAAGAGTCCCTGTGATGCCAGCGCAAGCGGTCGCATATCCACTCCCAATATAAAGAAACGATGTTATCGCGCTTTGGGTCGCAGGCGTTATAACGGAAGGCGATGAGTTATACCGTGGCTGAAGTCCGGCGCTGGGAGAAAGCCCGCCGGTGGGCGGGCCGATGGTGGTCGGTCGCGAGACCGCTTTGTCGCTTTCTCTTTACCCGTAATGGCGTCGGATAAAGAGGGTGAAAGGTTAGCGGAACGGCGGTTCGTTGAAGGTACGCAGCTTGCGCGAATGCATGTGGTCACCCTCGGCGCGCAGCAGATCAATAGCTTTAATACCTATTTGCAGATGCTCGGAGATTGCCCCTTCATAAAAGCGGTTGGCCTGGCCCGGTAGCTTAATTTCGCCGTGCAGCGGCTTATCGGAGACGCATAGCAATGTGCCGTACGGGACGCGGAAGCGGTAGCCCTGGGCCGCGATGGTGGCGCTCTCCATGTCGATGGCCACGGCACGGCTGAGGTTGAAACGCAGCGCCGAGGCGGAATAGCGCAGCTCCCAGTTGCGGTCATCCGTGGTCACCACCGTACCGGTACGCAGCCGCTGTTTAACCTCTTCGCCAGGCATACCGCTGATTTGCTTGGTAGCGTCGTACAGCGCGCGCTGTACTTCGGCAATGCTGGGAATCGGGATATCCGGCGGCAGCACGGCATCCAGAACGTGGTCATCACGCAGGTAGGCGTGGGCCAGCACGTAGTCGCCGATGGTCTGGCTTTCACGCAGACCGCCGCAGTGGCCAATCATCAGCCAGACGTCAGGGCGCAGCACCGCCAGATGATCGCAGATGTTCTTGGCGTTCGCCGGGCCGACGCCAATATTAATGAGCGTAATACCCTGGCCATCTTTGGTGATCAGATGCCAGGCGGGCATCTGATGCTTTTTCCACGCCAGATCGGAAATGGCCTGCTCCGGCGCTTCCGTATCGGCGGTTATCCAGATCCCGCCGGCGCAGGAAAGCGCGATATAAGGGCTGTCAGGATCGAGAATCTGACTGCACCCCCAGCTCACGAACTCATCAACATAACGGGTATAGTTGGTAAACAGAACGTACGGCTGAAAATGATCGACCGGTGTCCCGGTATAGTGCCGCAGGCGCGCGAGAGAGAAATCGACGCGGCGGGCGTCAAAATGAGAAAGCGGGTGGTGTTCGGTGGGATGGAACAGCCCGTCTGCGGTTTCATCGCCAATTTGCGACAGCTCGGTGGTCGGGAAATGGCGGGTCAGGCCCGCGCTCATCGAACGATCGAGCGTTAAGGCGGAGCCGTCGATGACATACGGATAAGGGATTTCATGCTGCGATAGCCCGACGCTGATATGCGCGCCGTAATCCTGATACAACGACGTGAGCTGCTCCAGCAGATAGGCGCGAAACAGCTTAGGATTGGTAATGGTGGTGGTGTAGCAACCGGCATGGGTGAAGCGGCCCCAGGCCCGGGTTTTTAGCGCTTTATGGTCTGCGCCGTCCCACGAAACGGACAGCTGCGGATAGACAAACAAGCCGTTAGCTCGATCGTCGTCATCCGGGAGAACGCTGTGGTTGATATATTCGCCGATGGCTTTACGTAATGCATTGACCGAACGCTCATACTGCAGTTCAAGCTGATTCAGCGCTTGTTCCGGGGTCAGACTGGCGGCCTTGTGGTTCATCTTCGCTCCTTTTTTCAGGTCTGCTGACATGCTTGATAGTATGTCACAGACGGAAAAGAGCGAAGGGGAATTTCAGCCGTTCCACGGTGAAAGTGATTGAATTAAATATTGTTGCTGCAGGGTCGGGTGCTGATTTATTGCCCAGGCTGGGTGATTTCCGCCCAACGTTCGCTGCTGAAGTGCGTGGCTTTTATCACTTTTAATGTCATAGCAGGATTGTCATTGAGGCAATACAGGGCATTTGCCAGCGGCGTGAGTTTATCCCCACACTGCAAAGCGCATTGCCGGGTGGTGATTTCGGCAATCACCAATAAATGCGCGCTTTGTAATACTGCGTAATAGTCTTGTGCGTTCTTAGATGATTGTACTTTTTTTATCCGCCATTCCATAAGACATTCCCTGATCTGCGCTATTCCTGGCGATAATTGCCCGTTACCTCTTTTCTTACAATAAGAATAGCCTAATGGTTTAGGATGCGTTTAATCTGAAAAGATTCAGAATATCGTCACATGCATAATGGTCCGAATAAGAATACCAATGATCGCGCCAGGGGCGGCAAAGCGGAACAGTCGAACAAAGCGCGAGCTCACGCCAAGGAATATACCAATGCCGGGCAGATCGAAGGTCTGAATTAATAGTCCGGCTGAGGCGTTGAGTTGGCTGACGGTGACTTTGCCTTGCTGCAGCAGTTCAGAGACCACGCCAAAATAGGCGGTACCGCCTGCGATACATTTGACCAGCGCAGGAAGGACAAAGTTGACTGGAATATGCAGCCACTGCAGCAGCGGCATCAGCAGATGCTGAAGCATGCCGATGATGCCGGCCGCTTGCATCACCCCGACGATGGTTAATGACAGGATCAGCATCGGCACCGCGCCGAGCGCAAGACGAATGGCATCTGATCCCGCATTGTTAATGACCGCAATCACCCCCTGGCTGTTTTGTTCGGCGTTGGGTAGCGCCTCCGCCCGGGCATTCTCCATCACTGACAGACGGCGCCCGATGACGTGCCAGGTGACCGCCCCCGCACACAGACCGCCGATAATCGAAATGCAAATCGAGGCCATCCAGTGCAGTCCGAAAGGAGTGAGAGGGTAAAAGACGTTGCCCTGGCCCATGGCAAAGACCATAGCGAGCGTGGCGGCCATCTGGCGATCCGAGACGCCACGCTTATCCATAATGGCCAGCGTCGCCAACGGGGCGGCGAAACTCACGAAGTTAATCTGAATCAACGCGAAGGCGCTCATCCCGCCAAGGCCAAAAGGTTTGAGCAGCGGCGCGACCCAGCGGACGATAACGTCCAGGACTCCGCGGACTTCCAGATATTTCATGATCATCAGCATGACGACCATAATGGGCAATAGCGTATAAAGCGCGACATCAACGGAAGATTTTCCCGCCGACATAATAATGCCGATAAGATCCATTTAACTCTCAATCATCGAATAGCGAAATGATAATGGTCATCATCATAATCCTCGTCAGACGGAAATGATACGGCTACCCGTTATCAGCCGTCCAGCAATGAAATGAAAGAATAAGCTAACGATATGACTTCATAATATGACGGCTTGCGGTTTATATGTCGTGTTTCGGTTTTGAATGAGGAGGGCTGTTGGTGAGATATTTTTTCATTCGATGCGTTAACGACCTGGGATGCTATCTGGAAAAATATGGTCAACTATATGGCCAACTAACGTCATCAGCGAAGCCATCAGAAAATAACCCGGTGACGACACATATCGTCACCGGGGGAAGTTAGCGAATCATTTCGGACGCAATTTTCTCAGCCACCATAATAATAGGCGCATTGATATTGGCGGTGGGGACACGCGGCAGGATGGAACCGTCGACGATACGTAATTTCGACAGGCCATGAACCCGGCCCTGATTGTCCGTAACCGCCATCTCATCGCTGCCCATACGACAGGTGCTGGTCGGATGATGTTCCGTATTTGCTACCCGGCGTAGCCAGGCTTCTATCTCGCTATCACTTGCGGAGAGCGAAGGCGTGTCGACAAATCCGCTAAGATAGCCCTCCCATGCGGGCTGATGAACCATTTCCAATGTTTTCCTGATCCCCTGAATCATCTCCGTAATGTCCCGTTTGTCGGATAAATAGTTGAAGCGAATCACGGGTTTTTGCCGAGGATCTGCCGAGCGAAGTGAGACGGACCCCCGACTGTAAGGACGCATCTGGCTGACAAAATACTGGAACCCATCGGCGATATGCACTTTTCCTGACTGGAAATCGGCCAGGAAAGGTAAAAATTCATGCTGCATATTGATGTAGTCAACGTCATCGCTGCTCTTAAAGAAAGCGCCAACTTCGAAGAAATTCGTCGCCCCTAACCCGGATTTGAATAATGACCATTCAGCTCCGAGCTTGAGACGTCCCAGCATATTAAGCTGTTTGCAGATAGAGACTCCTGCCGGGGAGCGAAAACGCAGAGGGGCCACAACGTGATCCTGCAAGCAGGCGCCGACGCCAGGAAGATGGGTGACGAGATCTATGCCGTGCTTGCTGAGCTGCGCCCGGTCGCCCACGCCTGACAGCAGGAGTAGATGAGGAGAGCCAATACTTCCTGCACACACAATAACCTCGCGAGAGGCGTGAATATCCTGGCGTGTTCCGCCATGTTGCAATGTCACGCCTGTCGCCTCTGTACCAGAAAAAAGAATACGCTCGACCAGACAGTCGGTCATCACGGTCAGATTCGGTCGGTTTGCCACAGGTTTGAGATAAGCCAGGCTGGTACTGCACCGTACCCCGTTGCGAATCGTTGCCTGAGTGACGTGGACGCCTTCTTGAGAACCGCTGTTATAGTCCCCGGCATTTTTCAGGCCAAACTGTTGGCCAGCGTCGAGAAAACGCTGATACAAAGGATGGTCTGCTTTACTGCGTGTTACGGAGATTGGACCATGACCCCCGCGTTCGGGGTCGCGTCCATCCTCGAAGTTTTCCAGTTTTTTGAAAAAGGGGAGGCAGTCGGCAAAATCCCAACCGCTGACGCCTAGATTTTTCCAGTTGTCATAATCTTTGTGGTGGCCTCGGACATGAACCATCCCATTGATCGATGAGCTTCCTCCCAGACAGCGCCCGCGCGCCTGACCGATGGTGCGACCGCCGAGTTCTGTTTCTGGTTCGCTTTCAAATTTCCAGTTATAGATATCGCTCTCAATCGGAAAGGTCAGCGCTGCGGGCATCTTGATAAAGATGCTGTTATCTCGTGGGCCCGCCTCTATCAGGCAGACGCGTATTTCAGGATTGGCCGTGAGTCTGTTTGCCATCACACAGCCTGCGGAACCTGCGCCAATCACCAGATAATCAAACTCCTGAATATGTTTAACCATGTTTTTAACCTGACTCTTATGACTTAATGGATACGGATTGTTGTCTGGCAGATGACGTAATATCGGTATGTTCGGGTTCATTGGCGACAACATATAGTGATAACGCTTTCCAACGGCGCTGACCGCTGCTTTTCAGCTTATATAAGCGCCATAAGCCGATGAGTAATAGCCCGGCAAAGGCAACCGGCGCGTAACCGACCGGCGGCTCCGGTAAAGGAAACAGAGAATAGTAGAGGACGCACAGCAGGACTGCGCTGGAAAAGATGGGGAACAGGATGTGCATCGTAATGCTTAACGATTTGCGCATGGTTGTGGTGAAAAAGCGGATCACGCCGATATTGCCCATTATGTAGACGAAAACATAAATAATGGTCGCGAGTGTGGCCAGCATAAAGAACACCTGATCGGGGGCGACAAGAGATCCCGCAATGAGGCCAATCACCAGACTTAACAAGGTTTGGGTCAGAATTGCGATGTGCGGCGTACGATGCTGTGGGTGCACTTTTTTCAACCATACCGGCATGGTCTCTGAGCGAGCCATGGCAAACCAGTTACGCGTGGCATCAACCGTGCAAGCAATACAGACCGCGATACCAGAGTTCAGTAACGCCAGTAATACCAGTACCCACGCCGGTCCCCACAAACGATGCGCGACGGTTAGTGCCGGGTTCTCCGTTGCCGCTCCTAGCGTGTCCATATGGGCAATTCCCCAGCCGGACTGAATTCCCCATGCGCAGAAGACATAAAAAATACCCAGTAAAATGACAGAGCCTACGATAGCCTGAGGAATGACTTTCCGCGGGTTGCGTGCCTCTTCTGCAACGGCGGCCGCACCTTCCCAGCCGGTGAACGCAAAGATGGATAAAACCACGGCCAGGAAAAAACCGTGAGAGGTTGGCGCGTTGGTTGGCAGGAAGCCAGCAAGTGTGACGCCCCCTTCACCGGGTGAAAGCAGACCACATAATGCCAGGGCAGCGACAATAAGAATTTCGAAAACCGATAAGACAGTCAGCATTTTTCCGGAGGTTTTAATGCCTCTGTAGGCCACCGTTCCGACCAGAATCAAAATAAACAACGTGATAGCCTGCCAGGGAATATGAATTCCGTAGTTCCTGGCAATTTCATTTTGCATAACAAAACCGGTATAGGCAGCCAGTCCGCCCGGAATCAGTGCCACTATCCATGAATACATCCAGCCGACGATAAAACCTGCGCTCGGGCCGACGGTGGCGCTCACGTAGGTATAGAACCCTCCCGCAGATGGAAAGTGTTTCCCCAGCTGTGCCAGCGAAACCGCGACGATGAGGCCGATGATGAAAGCCACAATGTAGGCGGAAGGTGCGCTCAGGCCTGCCTGCTGAGTATTAAATGCAATCGTGGTCAGTACCCCCACGGCGGGGGCTATCTGCGCAATGCTTTGCATCAAAACGGTAGGCAGGCCAATCGAGTTACGCTGCAAACCCGTCTCTTGCCCAATGGAAGAACGATCGGCTTTCATTGAAAACTCCTGGTTCAGTGTTAGGAAAATTCATCAAATGTTGTTGATATGTTTCGTTGGGGAGTATGTATGCATGAAATCGTGCAAGTCAACGCCTGATATTGTGTGTCGAGATGATTTATTCGCCTTTTTGTGACTTGTATAGCGTTTTTTTAATATTGACTGCACGAATTCGTGCATGTAGCATGAAAACATCATCAACAAAGAGGGTAAACTTATGTCACTTAAGGACAGTCCATACGAAGCCGATCTTCATGAACAGGTCACTGCGCTAAAGGCGCAGCTTGCTTATACCTTACCGCCGGCATTAGGTGAATTGGATTTGCACGCTTTCGGGCGAATTGTGTTATCAGGTATGGGCTCATCAGACTATGCAACCATCCCGGTGGAGCGTGAACTGCTGGCGATGGGATTACCCGTATGGCGCGTGGATGCAGGGAAATTGATGGATACGCCTGAGCTTGTTACGTCGGATACCCTGCTGTGGCTAACGTCTCAGTCAGGAATGAGTGGTGAAGTGGTGGCACTACTGGATATGTTGAAAGGGGAACGGCGACCGGCGACTATCATTGGCGTCACGAATGGCGAAACCAGCGAGCTGGCAAAGCAAAGCGATATTGTGGTTACGCTGAAATCTGGGCATGAGTCCACCGTCAGCGCGAAAAGCTATCTCAATACTCTGGTCGCGCAGTATCGTATTTTCCTGGCGCTGACCGGGCAGAGTGAAGCTTCATTACTGGCAGAACTGACGGCATTTTTACCACATGTTGCCGGACTAATTGCCGAAGATACCTTCGTACATCCTTTAACCGAGGCGCTATTTCGCCATTCACAGCCGCGCATTGCGTTAATTGGTATTGGGGCTGATGGCACAACAGCTATGACGGGGGCACTCATTTTGAAAGAGGCCAGCAAAATGACCGCAGAAGGTTATCTTGGTGGTGAGTTCCGACATGGTCCAATGGAAACCTCCGGCGAAGGAATGCTGGCTCTGTTGATTGGCGATAAAGGCAGTGAAACGCTGACCCACCTTGCTGAGGAGCTGGGTGCCAATGGTACGACCGTGGTGACTATTGGACCAGAACGTTATGGGAATGGAGTACATCTACCGACCTCGTCCGGTGAAGCTTTATTACGCCTGATTGGCGGGATGCTGTACATCCAGCACATGACCGTAGCGTTTGCGAAAGCGAAAGGACTGGTGCCAGGCCAGTTTTTCTATGGACAGAAAATTACGGTAAAAATTTAATATTCCGTCGGCGCTGTCGGCATACACGGTAGGGAGAGTAGGTTGAGATGATGCAGCCAAATGTTTGTGCTGGCCTTGATATGGGGGGGACGGGCATCCGGATTGTTATTATGCGTGAAGAGCGTGTTTTGGCCTCCACGACGATATCGACAGCATCGTTTGCCGATCTCGCACAACGACAGCGAGTTTCGATATTAGCGCAGAGTATTCTCGGCTTGCTTCCCTACGGTACCCGACTTATTGGCGTGGGTATCGGGGCCAGCGGGCCGGTTAATGTCGAGACGGGGGTGATTGATAATCCGTATACCTTGCCAGCTTTTTCAGGTTTTCCTCTCGCGGCACAGATGGAAACCTGTCTGCAGGTACCGGTCAGAATGGATAACGATGCTACGACAGCCGCATTGGGCGAGCACCATTTTGGCGCGGGGATTGGCAGCTCGCGGATGTTGATGGTGACACTGGGTACCGGAGTAGGGGTCGCATTGCTCGATCGCGGTAAGCCGTTTCGGATGGCAAACGGCAGCCATCCGGAAGCCGGGCATATTGCTGTCAGTGATGATGAGCGGGTTTGCTACTGCGGTCTGACCGGGTGTTGGGAAAGCCTGGCTGCACGTAGCTGGTTGCAAACTACGCTCATGGAACGAGTGCCAGAGGTTGATTATCGGCGGCAACGCCTGGTCGACTGGCTGGAAATTTGCCGGCAGTCTCCGGAGATAGCCAGCGTGTTTTATCAGTATGGACGGCAGGTCGGGAAAGGGTTGGGATCTCTCTTGATGGCGTACGGTCCTGACACGACGGTATTGAGCGGCAGCGCGGCGTCACTCTATCCGTTGTTCGAACAGGGTCTGCAAAGTGTTCTTCAGCGCGCTGCGGGTTTCGAGATTAATCGCGATATTCATATTTCGCTGCTTGGCGATACTGCCGGAGCCATGGGAGCAACCCGGCTTCTTCCTGATGCGACTTTGCTTATTTAGCTGATTACTATTACTATTCACACGAAATCGTGCATATCACATGGGATGTAGTCAATGACCGCGACAGAGCGCAGAAATCAAATTATCGAGCTGATCAATGAGCGGGGATACATCAATAGCGGCGAGCTATCCGCTTTTTTTTCTGTTGATAGCTCAACCATTCGCCGTGATTTAGCGTTTCTTGAAAAGAATGGTCGCCTGTTGCGCACCCACGGCGGCGTTCTGCCGCAGCAAGACTCGTTGGATGGCGATTCTCCCTGGAACGTGCGGCGTGATATGAACGTTCAGGCCAAATGTGCAATAGCCCAGGCGGCATTGGCCTGTATTCAAGATGGTCAGACGCTGATTCTGGATAATGGCTCAACCGTATATCAGCTGGCCGTTGCGCTGCGGGAAAGAAAAAATATTACCGTTATTACTAACGATTTGATGATCGCCATGCAGCTCTCTCAGCATCCGTCTATCACTTTGCATGTCGCTGGCGGAGTGATGCTCAATAATGTGTATACCCTTGTTGGACCGGATACCCTCAGTAAATTTGCGAACGTGCATACTGATTGGGCGTTTCTTGGCGCTGAGGGCGTTCATTTCGATAGCGGGATTACCAACATCAATACGGTAGAAGTCTCTGTAAAACAGGCGATGATCGCAGCGGCAAACCAGACAATAGTGCTAGCCGATAGTTCTAAAATTGGTCATAAAGCATTCTCACATGTATGCGGCCTGGATCTTATTACCCGGGTTATCACTGACGATCGGCGCGCTATCAAAGATGTTAAGCGCTACGGTGATAAACTGGAAATAGTGAGTATGTAAAGGGCGGGGAGGTCACGAGGGCTATTACGCGGCGAGGTCTTTTCAAATCAGATGGAAGGCTGTGGCACTCACGATCCGAAACCAAAGAGTAGGGAACAGGCGTAGCGAGAGAAAGTAAAAAGGCCGCTTAAGTTTCTTTAAGCGACCTTGTTAAATATGACCCGGTGCTGGCCCTGACGCAGCAGGTTGAAAGGGATGGTGTCATGTTGGTATTTATCAAACCCGGTCGGACAGCACCGAATACCTTTATCGAACGGTGCAACCGGATGCACCGGACAGAATACTGAATTTTTAACTGGTCAGAACGCTAAATAAGTTAACCGGAGAGGTGACTTTTTACTTCGGGAAATATTGCAGATATTGCGGTGAGAGGTAATTTGGGCATCCAGGTACGGGTTGTTCTACGAGAGGTTTAAATTTCCGCGGCTTCCCGAGGATGGGTAAATAAGGTTTTTGGTCTGTGATGATCACAATACCAATTCAGTTGTGAGAGGGGTGCGGTGACAGCACCCCTTTATACACTCTTAGAAGAAATCAATGCGCGTATTGATACCGACGGTGCGACCCATATTGACCTGCGCTACGGCGCTGCTGCCGTTCATATAGCCATAGGTACGGTAACGACGATCGAACAGGTTATCGACATAAACGGAAATATTCATCCGTTCAGTCGCCTGCCAGCCCAGGCTGCTGTCCAGAGTGGCGTAAGCGCCTTGCCGCAGCTGGTTGTCGCCATCGAAATAATGCGGCCCGACAAGATTGACCGCCAGTCGGGGCATCAGCGCCCCATAGCGGGTATCGATCAGGCCGTTTACGCTGCTTCCTGCGCCATAACGCGGCACGAACGGCACCCGGTTACCGCGATACAGCTCACTGTCATTGGTGAATTCGGAACGGATCGCGTTGCCATTGATATCCCATGACCAGCCCGGTGCGAACCGCCATTTTGCTTCAAGCTCAACGCCGGTGGCGTCGGCTTTCCCCGCATTGCTTAAAGTTTGCATCCCGACCGGACCTGAGTAGAGCTGCATGTCTTTGGTATGGGTATAAAACGCTGCGGCTTGTAGCGTAACATCGGCGGTTTCGTAGCGAGTGCCAAGCTCATAGTTAATAGATTTCTCTGCCATGAACGGTTTGGCATCAAGACCCGCCGTAGGCACAATATTATATCCGGAAGGTTTATATCCCTGGGCTACGCGGGTATACACTCTCCAGTCGTCGGCCAGCATATAGCCTGCGGAGAGTTGCCCGAGCACCCGATCGTCATTGCTCTTACCCTGGTCGCCAAATGGGCTACCGAGCACGCTGCCGTGATATTGCGTGCTGGCCTTATCATGTGAGAAGCGAACGCCGCCACCGATATCAAAACGATCGCTTAAATGCCAGGTCAGGTCACCGTAGGCGGCCAGAGTTTCAGCGCTGGTATAGCCGGTGCTGCTTAAATAAGGCATTGTCGGCATGTCGTAGGTCGAATTTATCTTCTCGCGGGTGTTCTGCCGATACAACCCGAACACCATATCAACGGTACGCGTATCGCCGAGGGTGGCGGCGCGCAGCTCCTGCACATCCTGATTCCAGCGCTGGGGCATATTGACGATTAACGAGCCAGAAGGGAAGGTTCGCGAATAATCCTGCTGCTGCCAGGCGCCGATCAGATTGTAAACCCAGTCAGCGGTGGTGTACTTCGCGCTCAGGGTCTGGCTGTCAGTGCAGCGCCGCATGTACGGGTCTGGTGAACCCTCGCCGAGCGACAGCTTACGGCTCTTAATATCATTCCATGCCACATAGGCATCCTGGGTGGCGCGAGTACATTCGCGTGAGGCGGAAAAACCCATCTCCCAGGGCCGATCGTCCGGCGCCAGACGCAGTTTCACATTCCCTATGCTGGCGCGGGTGCCGCCTAGATCATCGCTTCCCGTCGCGGGGTTAATCATCTCACCATCATCAACCTGGCGTAACAGAGTGACGCTACCGTACAGCAGGCCATCCTCAATGGGGCCGCTCAGGTTGAATTTGCTACGATAACTGTCGCGACTGCTGACACCACCTTCAATATAGCCGCGAAGCGTGCTGTCCGGCTGCTGGGTGACGATGTTGATAATCCCGCCCTGAGCGCTTTTGCCGTATAACGTTCCCTGCGGGCCACGCAGCAACTCTACGCTTTGCACATCGGTTAGCGCCTGGATGGTGTTAGTGGAAAGCTGAGGGACGCCATCGACATACAGGGTGACGGCAGGGTTATAAAAGTCCTGGGCTGAAGAGATGCCGCGTAGCGAGATCGTTGAAAAAAGCATGTTGCCGCTATTTTCAATATTGAGCCCGGGCAAGACTCTGGGGAGTTTGTCGCTGGCGGTCACGCCGGCGTCGCTTAACTCCGGCGCGCTGACAACGGTAGAAGAGACATTGTTGGCTGAGGCCGAACGAGAAGATTGTTTACTGGCGGTTACCACCATCGTGCTTTCGTCCGGCTGGGAAGTTTGGGCATGGGCAATGGCAGGAAGCAAAAAACCTCCCAGAACCAGAGGATAAAACCGTGTCATTTTCATTGTTATGAGTCCCTGTAAAACGGCGAAGCGCCAAAATACCGACAATATTGAGTTGAAAATGATAACCATTTCTAATTGCGCTGCTACCCGAAACGGGTTTATTTCAACCTGTTTCGGGTAGGGTTACGCTTATTGGGCAGAAGGGTGATAGCGGTCGATGGCGAGAGCCGTCAGGCGCTTTTTGTCTATCTTGCCGACGGCGGTGAGCGGCCAGTGGTTCAGGAACTCGATTTGGTCAGGGATTTTCCACGCGCTGAGCCCCATACTGGTCAACTGTTGACGTAGCTGCTGATAGTCAGATGGTGTTTGTTGCGCGATGATAAATGCGCAAATCCGCTCGCCAAGTAGCGTGTCCGGCGCGGCGACCACGGCGCAATCCTTCACCTCTTCTAAACGCATCAATGCCGATTCGACTTCCGCCGCGGCGATTTTTTCTCCGGCACGATTGATCTGCTCTTTTAGGCGCCCCTCAACGCACAGGTTTCCCGCCTCATCCAGCCTGACATTGTCACCAGTGCGGTAAAACCCCTGCGCATTAAAGGCGTGCGCGTTGTGAGCAGGAGCGCGGTAATAGCCCGAAATGGTGTAAGGGCCGCGTGTTAACAACTGCCCGATTTCGCCCGGGGCGACGTCGTTCTCGTTTTCATCAACGATTCGGATTTGATCCTCGGGAGACAACGGACGTCCCTGGCTGTGGAGAACGGTGGTTCGCGGATCGTCCAGCCGGGTAAAACAGAGCAGCCCTTCCGCCATACCGAAGACCTGTTGCAAGGTGCAGTCAAAGGTGGCGATAACCTGCTCAGCAAGCGCCGGGTCGAGCCGGGCGCCGCCCACCTGAATGACGCGCAGAGAGGAGAGATCGCTCTCTTCCCACTCTCTGGCCTGGATCCACAATTGCGCCAGCGCCGGAACCAGAGCAACGTGGGTGACTCCTTCATTAGCGATTAAGGGCATCACCTCATCGCAACTGGGGCTGTCGGTCAGCACCACTTTTCCGCCGCAGGCCAGCGTTCCCAGAATGCCGGGGCAGGCTAGCGGAAAGTTATGCGCCACGGGGAGGACGGCGAGATACACGCTCTGTTGACTGATGCCGCACAGTTCGGCAGACGCGCTGAAGTTATAGCTATAGTCGGCATGCCGGCGCGGGATAAGCTTTGGCGTCCCGGTTGTGCCGCCTGAGAGCAGCAGCAGCGCGGTGGCGGAAACATCAGGCTGCGGCCACTCCTGCCGTTCACCGCGCAGCGAGAAGAGAGGCGTAAAATCGTCGCCTGCGCGCTCTTCTACAACCAGAACATGACGTAAGCAGGCGTGTTTATGCGCCATCTGGCGGGCCAGCTCTGCGTGGTTTTCCCCGTGAATAACGTAAGCGACGGGTTGCGCCAGCGCCATCAGCGCGTCGATATCCAGCGCCCGTTGGGAGGGCATCGCCAGAACCGGGATAACGCCCAGTCTTAACAAGGCGAACAGCAGGATCACAAACGCGTTGCCGTTAGGAAGCTGCACAATCACCTGCTCCCCCGGGTGCAAACCCAGTGAGGACAGACCTGCGGCAAGTTCGTCGACCCGTGCATCAAGCGCGCTGTAGGTAAGTGAACCCTGTGCATCAACGACGGCAATTCGCGAGGCATAGCGGACCGCCCAGTGGCGCAACTGCTCGGCAATGGGGAAGGGATACGGTTTAATCAGAGATTCAAAAGAAGAATGCATACATCACCTTTCTAAAATGCTGGGCCGTTTTTGCAAAGCGGTCATCGCAGAAAATGCGTGGGGAAAATGGCGGACAATCTGCGTAAAAAAAGACCGGGATTGTTGAAGGGGATAGAAATGGTCGCCGTCAATCACGACCGGGCCTGTAACGTGGCGCAGCCACTGATGCCAGGCATCGACCTGTTGCCAGGAGGCTTCGCGATCGTGGCTGCCGCACAATAGCAGCGCGGGAGTGCGCAAGGGGGGACAGACATCGGGCGAGTCGTAGTGATAGCTCTCGGTGGCGTAAAAGTCAGCGCGCAGGAGAGGAAGAAACAGCGACATTAACTCCTTGTTTTGCCGCAGTTCAGGAGAACATCCGCCAATGTCTATCAGCTCAGCGATAAAGTCGGCATCATCGCGGTGGCTGAGCTGGCGTTCAGAACGCAGATGCGGGGCATGGCACCCGGAAATAATCAGTCCTTGCGGCACATGCCCCCGCTGTTCCAGAAGTCGACAGGTTTCAAACGCCACCTGAGCGCCCATGCTGTGCCCGGCGAGTAAAAGCGGTGTATCAGGCGATAGCGTCTCTTCCAGTTCGTTGGCCAGCAGCTCCGCCAGTTGCGTAATGCTTCTGACCGGCGCCAGATGGCGAAGGCGATCGCGCCCCGGCCAGATCACCAGGGAAAGCGCGCAGTTCGCCATTTGAGCATCTCGCCAGTGGCGAAACGCGCTACTGCTGCCACCAGCGAAAGGGCACATGACCAGATGCGCAGTATTGGCGCTCCGGGCGGGCCACAGCGGGATACACATTGTAGATTGCATCACAGCGCCTCCTTATCATCGGTGTAGAAACCGACTAAGCGGTCGTGGTGCGGCGGCGTAAGGCGTCTGATCTCCGCGCTGCCAGCCTTACGTAATATCTGCTGCCATAAACGGGATAGCGCTATCTGATGAGCACTGTGGCAGGCCGCTGGCGCATGTTCGCCCGCCAGATGGCCGCACAGCTGTTGCAGCAGCCAACTGACGCCCTCCGGCCCGGCGCTTTCGCAACAGTCACGCCAGTTCAGAGGGGCTACGCTGCGCGTCAGACCGGGTGGGTCGCGCAGGATCTCCGGCCTGCGATAGAGGCTGTGGGCGTTCTCCTGATGGTCTGCGACAAACAGGCTGGATGACCAGATGACGGGGCCGTAGCTCGCCTCCAGCGAAAGGTGGCCTTCCGGCCAGCCCAGCAGCAGGCGGTGCATAATAAGACTATGCATATCCGGATCCTCAGGGTCGAGATAGCGCTGAAGCAGCAGGCAGGCTTCTCCTTCCGGCCAGCGGAGTTTCAGGCAGTGAAAATCATTAAAGCTGCCGACCACGTCGCACTCTACGGTGGCGGCATCCACGCCCAGCGCCAGCAGCAACAAATCCAGGGTCGAGTAGAGCAACTGTCGGCTGGTGGTGGCGTGGACTACCGGCGGCGCCTTCGCCAGGCAGCGCCGTAGCTGCTGCGCATCGCTAAGCCATGTGCGTCCTGCAGGCGTATGCGGATAAAACGTGTTGACCCAATAGCAGCAGCCCTGTTCCTGCGCCAGCGTTTGTAATGAACTGATGTCATCCGGATGGAGGGGATGCTCCTGAATGACGTGCACACCGCGCGTCAGAAAGTGTCTGGCAAGCTGCGTACCGGTGCCACCGGCGACGGTCGAACGCACGACAATACAGGCAATATCCGGCATCTCGGTTATCTGCTCCGACGAGGTATACAGCGGAATACCAAAGGCATGAGCCAGCTCCCTCGATCGCGCGCTTCCCTGGGCCAGCAGGCCAACCAGTTCCAGCCCTTTCCCGGGCCGCATAAAGGCATTAAGGTACATTTCGCCAAATTTGGCGCCCACAATCAGTACGCGTTGTTTTGGGATGGCAGACTGCATCATAACGTGTTCTCCGGTTGCGTTGAGGTGGCGCCAAGCCAGCGCTTAATGTGTCGTGCGCAGGCCTGAACGTGGGGAAGTTCCAGCATGATTTGCCAGTGGCTGGCTTCAATCACATAGTCGTCAGCGTTGTTTATCCAGTCCTGCCATTCGGTTTCTGCCGGCGTCCAGCGCGCGGGTCTCCCGGCGGCATAGACCATGAGACAGGGGATCGGAACGCTTTCGCATGGCGTATGCTCAACCAGCAAACGCAGCAGATGCGCGATGTTGTCGAGCCACGCTTCTGCCGCTTGCTGCGTCAGGTTTGGCGACACCATACCGGCCGTTTTAGCGAGGCTGATAAAGTCGGCCAGCTGGCTGTCGGGTGCCTGTTGGTCGAAATGTTCCGCCAGCGCCAGAGGCGTTTGTCCTGCAGCTAACAGGCGCAGCAGGGCTGTCCGGTTTTGGCAACAGAAATCCTGTCGACACACGGGATCGATTAACGCGATCCGAACCGGCTCGCCCCTGGCGTACAGGCGCTGTGCGGCGCCCGCCGCAAGAAAAGCGCCGTACGACCAACCCGCCAGCACGTACGGGCCGTGAGGCTGCTGGCGGCGGATGCACTCGACATATTCGTCGATCATCTGGTCAAACGTTGCAAAGCGCTGCGGTGATTTTGCCTGCAGGCCGAAAACGCGCATATTCAGCGTACTGGATAGCGGGAGCCAGGCGCTGACATCGCCGTCCGAGGCGTGGAAGACGAACAGGGTTTCGTCGCCATCGCCCTGGCAAATGGGGATCGGGTTGTCCTCTCCCGCCGAACAGGCCTGCAGGTGGGCGCAGAAGTCGCTCAGCGTCGAATGGGTGAACAGATCCTGAAGGTTGGCCCTCGCAATCCCTCTTTGGTTCAACTGCGCCACCATCCTTGTCGCCATCAGACTGTCGCCTCCCGACTCGAAAAAGTCGTGATGTCTTGCCACAGGGCGAGACAGCAGCGATTGCCAGAGTTCAGCCACCTGTTTTTCCAGCGCCGGGTTCCCCCCGGCAGCTGGCATGGGTTCAGCAGGTTCAACCAGCGCATCAGATGGAGCATGCAGCGGCGCAAACAGCGTTTCTCTTTGCCGGATCTGTAAAACGGGCAGACCGCTGCCAAAACGCTGCTGTAAATCGCGGCGCACGGCTTCTTTGTCCGGGCGATTTACACCGGGTGAACGGGCCACCAGCAGATGCTGGCGCAGCGGTGACGACTCCTGCGCGGGCCACGCCAGCTCGTTGGCAAACCCGGCCTGAACAAGAACCTCCTGCCACGCCGAAAGGGTGAGCATCGGCTTCTCATCCCGACGGCGGAAATCGCGGTATCCGCTTAATCCCTCAATAAAGCCCACGCTCGCCAGCTGGAATACACTGTTTCGCTCCGTCGCCTCAACGATCAGCAAGCGTCCGCCGGCGTTCAGCAACAGTTTTAATCGGCGCAACGTCTGGACGACATGGCTGGCGTCGTGGAGCACGTTGACGGCAATGATCAGGTCGTAACCCGCCTCCGGGTGGGCGCTGAAATCCAGCGGCTGGTTGATATCGAACAATGCGTAAGTGACGCGTGATTGATCGTGGAAACGGCCTCTGGCATCGTTGAGGAATTGCGCAGAGACGTCGGTAAAGTGGTACGACTGCCGCGTGTTCCGCGTGGCTTCCAGCACCGGTGCGGCAGTGGCCGCGGTTCCGGCGCCAACCTCCAGAATCCGTTCTGCGCCGCACAAGGCGGCAATCTGCGCGGTGTAGCGATTCAGACAGGCGCTGGCAGGGTTGTCCCGATACAGTGCGTCAGTGACGCGCAGCGACTCGTTGAACAGCAATTCCAGCGGAGAACAGCGTCCGGAGAAGAGATCGTCGTGCCGGGCGATGCAGGTGTCCAGATACTGCGCCAGCGCCTGGCTCCATTGGCTTTGCGGGCATGCCTGCTGAGGTTCAGGAATCTCGCTGAGCGGAATACGGCAGCGCCAGCTTTCACCTTCGCGGATTAACCATTCTCTTTCCGTCAGACACTGTAGCCACTGGCGCAGCAGGCGCTGGTGAGACGCTTGCGCGGACAGCGCCTCTGCTATCCCGGTAAAGCGATGGGCGATCTCCGGCGTGGTGAACAGGCCGTGGCGATTTAGCGTGGCCGCAATACCCTGCAGCGCACGCGCTTCCAGCCAGCGCCAGGTCGCCTCCAGCTCATCAAGTTGCGCCTGCTCAGGCAACGGCAGCGCCAGCCGGGCAAGATCGTGCCCGTCAGAAGCGGCGGTTAAGCGCGGCGGATCGTCGGCCATCACAATATCCAGCGTTAACGCGCCTGCATCGCTTATTTCCGCCCTGGCCTGTTGGATGTGCGGATGTTCGAGCGTCGCCTGCTCAATATCCCGCAGATCGTAGTCGGCCTGCGCGCTCAGCGGCCAGCGTCGGCGGGGAATATGCCCGGCGATGCCACTGGTGCTAGTCTTCAGGCTTTCAGGACTGGTCATGACGGCCTGCAGAATGGCGCAGTAGTCATTGAACATCGCTTCAGCAGCGCCTGGCTCCAGTACGTTGTCCATGCAGTACCAGCTAAACATCAACTCGTCGTCGCTCTCCATGACCTGATGATCCAGCCAGACCTGCGGCGTTTGGGTGAACACATAGCAGGGTTCGCCAAACAGATGGCTCATTGCCCGATCGATAGTCATCCCTTCCAGCGTCATCCCCAGCATGCTGGTAAAGACTATCGGCATGAGCGGTTGACGTTGTGACCCGCGCAGGCGACCCAGCTCACGGATCACCTCAACACCGTTCATTTCACTGTGTGCCATGTTTTGCCAGAGGCGCCGTTGGGTCTGTTGCATTTGCTCCTGCAGCGTCACCGGTGTTGAGAAGTTAAAATCGACCAGCGTGACGGAGGTAAAATCACCAATCAACTGGTTGATTTGCGGATGGATCGGCTGGCGATTGAAGAAGGTCAGGTTTAGCGTAAAGGCCGGGGTGCGACTCCAGCGTTCAAGGGCGGTGGCAAACAGCGTGAGCAGCGCGGCAGACGGCGTGACGCCTTGCTGCTGCCAGCGCTGTTTTACTGCCTGCCATTCTTTCTTGCCGATCGTCGATTTGAAGGTGGTGAAGCGTGGCGTTTCCGGGGCTGTTTCAACCACCGGGAGCTCGGGCGCTAAGGGCAATTGCGGCAGTTTTTCCTGCCAGTAGTCCCAGGCATCGTGCCATGCCGGGGTCTGTCGACGCGCCTGTTCAGCCATCACATAATCACGGAAGGTAATATCGAGCGGCGCCAGCGTTTCGCCGCGCCAGGCCTGCGCCAGGTCGTCCATCATGACTTTAAAACTCTGCACATCGAACTGCAAAAGGTCGAGGTTCATGTGCAGGCGGTAGTGGCAATCGTCGATTTCGCTGACCGCCAGCTCAAAGAGAGGCCACTGGTCGGCAGGCAAAACGCGATAGCTAAGTTCATGCCGCCGTTTTTCCAGCGCTATGCGCTGTTCTGTCGGAGAAAGCATGCGCAGATCATCACGGGCGATGCGATATTCCGGCGTTGTCGCCAGGATTCGCTGCTGCCCGTCGGCATCCACTACCATGCGCAACATATCGTGACGGGCAATGAGCTGGTTCCAGGCTTTCTCCAGCACGGTGAGATCGAACTCATCGTGGCGTTTATCCCACTCAAACAGGACGTGGCAGGCAACGCCACCATAGCCAATGAGATGTGTGCGCCCCAGCCAGTAGGCGTGCTGAATGGGTGTCAGCGGGAAGGGCATATAACGCTCACTGGCGTCGTGCCGCAATACTTCCGGCTGCGAAGCGCCAGGCGTCGCCTCGGGCTTACCGCAGATAAGCTGCGCGAGGCCATGAGGCGACAGATCCTGCCATGCCCGTTCCGCATTGATGCGTACGCCCAGGTAGTGCTGAATATCACTACTGAGTTCAAGGAAGAGCAGCGAGTCCATGCCAAGTTGCAACAGATCCTGGTTAGGGAGCAATGACGCCGGATCGTTTAGTCGTAGCTGAACCGCAATCCGCTTTTTCAGCCATGCCATCACCGCCGTTTCATCGCTCAGGCTGCCGTTAAAGGCGTTGTCATCAGCAGGAGGGATGACGGGCGTTGCGGTTTTTCCCGCAGCACCGACGTTAAACAGAGCCTGTTGTAACGGGGGCATTTTGTCGATGAAAACGCGCATCGCCAGCCGCCACGGAGTACCGCGCATCACCGCCTGTTCCAGGTGCCAGCAGCCTTCAGCATCGCTTAACGCACCCATGCCACGGCTGGCGAGCGCCGCCAACATTTCCGGCGTGGCCGCCCGACCGCTTTCCCCCCATGCGCCCCAGGCGACAGAGAGCGTTTTCGGCGCATCAAGGGTGGAAAACTGTTGGGCCAGCCCGTCGAGATAACCGCAGGCCAGCGCATGGGCGCTTTGACCCGAGGCGCCGAGGGTGGCGGCAGCGGAGGAGTAGAGAATAAGATAACGTCCGCCGTGGTTGCGCAGGGTTTGCAATAGCTGGGTTGCCGCCTGCGCTTTTACCGCGAAAACGGCGGCCAGCGGGGGGTGATCAAGCTCCTGCAAGGGGGCATCAGCCAATACGCCAGCGGCATGAATCGCCCCGGCAATGCCGCCGTTGGCCGCCAGTTCATCAAGAACCGTGGCCAGTTTTCCGGCATCGCCCACATCACAACGGCAGACGCGGGTCTGCTCACCCTCGATGTCGCGTAGCCATGATTCATCCACGCGCGGCGCCAGCAGGGCGATGCGTCGCGCCCCTTTTTCTCTGAGCCAGTTCACGGCAAGACGGCCTAATCCGCCAAACGCTCCCGTTACCAGATGCCAGCGGTTATCGCCAGCAAACACGTTTGCCGGTAATTCGGCGGCGCATCCCGTATTGGGCGCCAGTGAAGGGAGCCAGAGGGTGTTACCCCGCGCGGCGAGCCAGCGCTGAGAGAGGGAGACGGCGCTCAACCCTCGATGCAGCGTTTCTCCCGGGGTGTTTTCGGCGAGATCGATGGCGGCAATCAACCGTTCTGGCTGTTCGTTGGCCGCGACACGAAGCAAGGCCCATAGAGCATGATGGGAGGCAGAAAGCGCCTCATTTTCCTCGATTCGCCACGCGCGGTGAGTGACCACAATCAAACCGGCTGTGCTGGCGGTAAGTGCCTCCATCACTTTCTCCGCTAAGGCCAGAGTATCCTCGCTCTCCTCAATAACCATCAGGAGCAAAGAGGCCTGCGGATCGTGGATGATGCCGTATTGCGCCAGCTTGTCGCCGCGCGCAAGCGTATTGGCGCTGAAGCTGAAGGTAAGAGGATGGTCAACGCTGGCGACGTTGTAGGGCGTCCAGCGCCATTGATAATGCGTTTGCGGGGCAGGAAGAGGCGCGGCGGGCGAAAGCGGCAGCCACTCGCCATCAGGACGACGGGCTTCAACGCGCATCTGACCGCGGGAAAACGCGTTGTTTTGCCAGCTTAAACGAACGTCCCCCAGCCATTCCGGGGCGGTGACGAGGGGCGGCTCCCCGGGAAAATCATCGCCATGACGCTGTGAGAGCTGGCACCAGGCCTCCTGCCAGCGGGCGTTAAACCGCTCAGGCTGACCAGCACAATCAGACCAGTCGGCGAGGTAGTCAGCGCTATCCGTCAACGCCTGTCCCAACACCGGGTCTGATGGCGCGCTGCCTGAGGTTGCACAAACCGCCTGACCGGGCAGCGTGGCAAGAATGATATGTTCGCTCATCCCGGCGGTTGGGCTGCCATCCTGCGGTAGCCACTCCACTTTGCTGAATCCGGCCCGGCGACACTGTTGTTGCCACTGATCGGTGGTGAGGAATAACTCACCTTCGCGGGCGCCGATATCCTGTAGCGGGAGGACCAGCGGACCGAAAACGAAATCAAACAGACGCATTGGCTGGGTGATTTCGCGCATCAGCAGGCGTCCGCCCGGTTTGAGCAGGGGGCGCAGATTGTCGAGCGTGTGGCCAATATGGCGCGTGGCATGAATCACGTTCGCCGCCACGATAAGATCGTAAGACTGCGCCTGGAAACCCTGAGATTGGGCCTCTTTTTCGAGATCCAGCTCGTTGTAATGCACAAACTCATAGTCGGCGAATTTCTGCTGCGCGCGGCGGGTGAACAGCGCGGAGATATCGGTGAAATGGTACTCCAGCGCTGGAACGCCTCTGAGTTCCGGCAGTAGCCACGCGGTGGTCCCGCCGGTTCCGCCGCCGACTTCAAGAATGCGCAATGGCTGGCGGGGCTGACGCGTCTGGAGGATACCGCGTAATACCCCAGCGGCGATTTGGTTGAAATAGCGGCCAAAGCTGAACTCCTGGTACAACACCTCCACACCGTCGGAGGCGCTTTGCGGGAAGATAATCGCCACCGGTTCTTCCGCGCCGCTCATCATTTCATATAACCGATCGCCGGCACGGGCGATAGTATCGGGAATGGCCTGAAAACCCTCACAATAACTGGCAAGTTCCGTCAGCAGTGATTCCCGCTGTTGATGATCTATGGGACGGGCGCGGGTGTAACGTCCGTCGGCGCAGCGGTAATCGCCGTCGACCACGCAGTTGTTGAGCAGGCGCTGGAGCAACTGCTGGTAGCGGGGCAGCAGACGGCCACGGCGCATGATGGTTATGGCGTCCACGCCGTGCTCAATGGCATCGCCGGTACAGCGTTGAACCAGCCGATCGACATAGATGGCGTGCAGTCGCGTGGCGCACTGTTTAAGCGCTTCCAGACGGGGGAGATCGAGCGCTGTTGCGGCGCGACTCGCCACCGCCAGCCCGGCGGACAGCGCTGCGTCGGCAGGCTCGTTGGCGCGGGAGGCGCGATCTTTCCAGTAACGCTCGGTATCAAACGGATAGCAGGGGGCAGCGATACGTTGTCCATCGCCCGCCAGCAGGTCGGCCCACGGTAAGGCGACGCCGGCCGCGTAAAGCTGGAGCAGGGCCTGATTGAGGACATCGCTCGCCTCTTTGCTACGTCGGGCGCTGGCTATCCAGTATGCGTTATCGCGATATTCGCGCTGCCCGCAAGCAACCAGCTGAGCATCAGGCCCTGTCTCAAGAAAAATGCGGGCGCCGAGTTCATGCGCCACCTGAATACTCTGGATAAAACGTACCGGCTGGCGCATGTGTCGGCGCCAGTAGTCCGCCTGATTGAGCGTTGACTCATCGATGACGTCGGCGAGGAGCGTGGAGATAAGCGGTATTTGTCCCGGCTCAGCGTGCAGCCCCGCGCAGGCTTCCTGAAAGCGGTCGAGTATGGGTTCCAGTAAAGCGGAGTGCGCGGCGCCGGTTACGCTCAGACGACGATAGTTGATGTCATGCTGAGAAAGTGCGGCGCAAAATTCCGCGAGACGGGCCTCCGGCCCGGAAAATACCGTATGTTGCGTGCCATTGTTGGCGGCGAGATCCAGCTCAAAGCGGCGGGCCAGCGGCATTAGCGTGTCTTCGTTTGCAAATACCGCCACCATGGCGCCGCTCGCGCACTGCTGCATGAGCGCGCCGCGCCGACAAACCAGTGGCATGACCTGTTCAATCGTATAGTGTCCGCAGACGACGGCAGCGGCAAATTCACCGACGGAATGACCCATAGCGAAGTCTGGTTTTAGCCCTTCAGCGCGCCAGTGCGCCGCCATTGCGATTTCAAACGCGACAATCGCCGGCTGGGCCCAGGCCATATTGTCCAGCTGCGTCGAGTCGGGGTTAAACATCGCTTCCCGCAGTGATGGCGTGAGCATTTCGCTACAGGCGGAAAAACAGCGATCCAGCGTGTCGGCAAACGCCGTCGAATGTCGGTACATTGCCTGGCCCATCGTGCGCCAGTGCGAACCCTGCCCGGTAAACAGCCATGTCTGCTTGCCGCTGGCGCCGTGGCCGCTGTAAACAGGCGGCCCCGATTTATCAGTAGCCCAGGCACTGAGCGCAGCGGCGGTTTCACGGTTTAATGGCACCGCCAGGCGGAAGGGAAGATCGAGACGGCGCGCGTGCATGGCCGTAAAGGCCAGATTGTTGGCATCTGCATTCTGCGCCAGCGCCCCGGCATAATTGGTCGCCAGTTGCCGCAGCGCGCTGTCGCTGGCGGCGCTGAGTAGTAGCGCGGTGCTCTCTCTGTCGCCATCGGCATTGGGGAGGCGCGTTTTGAGCGCGTCGGGCAGCGAGGCGACGATCATATGGCAGTTGGTGCCACCAATACCAAAGGAGGAGACGCCCGCATAGCGTATTTCGTCCTGCCACGCCTGTGCCGACACCGGTATGGTAAAGGGGCTCTCTTCAAGCTTAAGCGCCGGGTTGGGCGAGTGAAAATGCAGCATTGGCGGAATTTGGCCGCGGCTTACCGCCAGAACGGTTTTCAGCAATCCGGCAATACCCGCTGCGGTATCCAGGTGGCCCATGTTACTTTTCACGGAACCCAGCGCACAGCGTTGCTCCTGCGGACGTGGCGCGTAGACGTTGCGTAGCGCTTCAATTTCAATCGCGTCGCCCAGCGGTGTGCCGGTGCCGTGCGTTTCAATGTAACCGATCTGCCTGTCGTCGATGGCCGCCAGCATTAACGCCTCTTCGATGACCGCCTGCTGTCCTGCGACGGAAGGGGCGGTATAACCGACCTTTCTGTTGCCGTCGTTGTTGACCGCGCTGGAGAGGATCACCGAGATAATCGGATCGCCTGACAGCAGCGCATCTCTCAGGCGACGCAAAACCACGCAACCCAGACCGTTACCGGCCCAGGTACCTTCCGCTGAGGCGTCAAAAGGACGACAGTGACCATCGGGAGAAAAAATCATCCCGGGCTGGTAGCGGTAGCCCGCCTGCTGGGGGAAAGAGAGCGCCACGCCGCCGGCAACCGCCATATCGGATTCACCTGCGCGCAGACTTTCGCAAGCCAGATGCACGGCAACCAGCGAACTGGAGCAGGCGGTCTGTACTGAGAGTGCCGGACCGTGCAAATTGAGTTTGTAGGCGGCGCGGGTGGCAATATAGTCCTTGTCATTGCCCATCAGAGATTGCAGGCCCTTTACCTGCGCGACTTCAGTCACGTTCAGCGCCTCACGACCGGGATAGGTACTCATCCGGGAAGAGGCGAAAACGCCGGTCTTATGCGGGACGGCGCCGGGGGCATAACCGGCATGCTCCAGCGCATGCCAGACCGCCTGTAAAAACAGGCGCTGCTGCGGGTCCATCGATTCCGCTTCCTGTCGTGAATAGCCAAACAGAGTGGCGTCGAAGCAATCGGCATTTTCTAAAACCGTACCGATATTGACGTAATGAGGATCGTCAACGGTGGCGGCTTCCAGACCGACGGCCAGAAGCTCTTCGCGCGCAAAGCGTCGGCTGCATTCACGACCTTCCAGCAGGTTTTTCCAGAACGTTTCGCCATCCGGCGATTCAGGAAAATGGCAGGCATAGCCGATAACCGCGACAGGTTCGCAGTCCGGGAAGTGTTGAGCGATCGATGCATCAATGGAATCTGCTGTCGGCGCAGAAGAGAAGCGCAAGTTATCCATAATCGGTCCCGTTTCCTAAGATTCACAAAGTCAATGGAACGCCATGCATGCACGATAGCGTTCCGGGGAAAATCAGTTTGCTTCGCGCTATATCCGTCGCTGACGACGGCGAACAGGGCGAGGGCGTTGGGTTTTCTCCACCGAGGCGATGCCGGTCAGATAATCAGCCAGGGCGGCAGGAGAAGGGTGGGTGAAGAGATCCAGCAACGTCAGGGTGGAAAATTCGTGACGCTGTAATAAAACGTGCAGTTGCACCAGATTCAGCGACGTTGCGCCCGCCTCAAAGAAGTTTTCAGCTGGGGTGACTGGCACGCCAGCCACTTCGCGGAAGGCGTCGCAAATCAGGCTGACCGTGCGTTCGTCCGCCGCACCGTGTGGCTGAGCGTGCTCAGGGCATACGCGCTGTGGGCGCTCTGCGCGTTGCCCCGCGTGCTCAGCAGGGGGCACCAGCGCGGCGAGCGGCCGTTGCCAGGCGCTTTCATCCTCGGCCATTCGGTTGAGCAATGCGCAATACTGTTCAAACTGGCGTTCCACCTGGCCCGAAGGAAACAGGGCAGCGACAAAATCCCAGTTGAAGCGCAGTTCGCCTTCGGACTCATAAACCTGGTGATCGAGCCAGACCTGCGGCGTCTGGGAAATGCCCCAGACCGGCTTGAGCAGATTGCGCCGGGCAAGGAAGTTATCCTGTTCAAAGCCCAGCGCGCTGGTAAAGACGACGGGCATCGAAACGGCGGGCACGTTTTGCCGCTGCGCCAGTTGACGCATCACGCGGATTGCCGACACATCGCGGTGGCTGAGGTTTTGGCTCAGTCGCTGCTGCAGTAACTGCGCGCTGTGCAACCAGCTCTCGCCGGGATGCCAGCTCAGCAGCATCAGCGAGGTGAAATCGCCGAGGATCTGGTTGATTTGCGGGTGCAGTGGTCGTCTGTCGAAAAGTGTAAGGTTAAGCGTGAAGTCAGGCTGCGCACTCCATGCAGAGAGAACCGTTGACCATACGGACAACAGCACGGCCGATGGGGTGAGGTGTGCGTCAGCCGCCCGTTTTTTCAGACGACGCCAGCGCGCACTATCCATTGCACCGTTCAGGCGAGCGAAGCGCGGCGCCTCAACCTCCTGAGGCAAGCAGCGCAGCGGCAACGCAGGCGCTGGCGGAATATCATCAAGTCGCGCCTGCCACCAGGCCAGAGAGTCTGCATTGGGCGACTGGAGCGAGGATTGCTGTAGATAGTCCCTGAAGGTGACGGGAAGCGGCGGAGGGAGCTGTTGCGGATAGCGATAGCCGTGTTCCAGCTCCGCCAACAGGATCTGCATGCTCAGCCCGTCCAGCAGCAGGTTATCCAGACATAGCCACAGGCGGGCGGGCATCCCGTCCACAAATCCGGCCTGGAGATCGAATACCGGCCAGACTTCGGGATTGAGTACCTGATGCGCCAGTTTTTCCCGTACCCGCAACGCCTCTTCAGGCGTATGGAAGGTGTGCGTGGGTATCACCCAAGGGGGCGTCTGTGCGAGAACCTGCTGTTGACCATCACGCACAACGGCGCGCAGCATATCGTGGCGGGCGATTAATCGGTTCCAGACCGTCTCCAGCCGGGTGATGTCCAGTTCGGCAATTTCAAATTCAACAAAGAAGTGAGAGCCGACGCCGCCCAGGGCAAAGCCCGGCTGACGCCCCACCAGGTAAGCCTGCTGCACGTCGGTAAGCGCAAAGGGCTGGTAGCGTTCTTCAGGGGAGTGGACAAATTGTTGTTCGACAGGAACGTCGATTTTACGCAGCGTGGCGGCAAAATCTGCCAGCCGGGGCTGATTAAACAGGTCGCTTAATTGCGCTTCGTAACCTGCCTGACGGAGTTGCCCGGTCAGACGGGTAGCCAGCAAACTATCGCCGCCTTGTTGGAAAAAGTCGGTCTCTCTGGTGACGGGGCCCGTCGATAAGAGTTGTTGCCAGAGGGTGGCAACCTGTTTTTCAATGTCGCCCCGAGGTAAATCCGCCTCGGCCCGGTTTTCCGCTTCCGGGGTATGACGCTGCTTCAGCGCCTGATAGTCAATTTTCCCGTTAGCCGTCAGCGGTAGGGCATCGAGGAAGACAATTCGTTGCGGCACCATCCACCCCGGCAAGCGTTCGGCGAGGGCGGCCTGAAGTTTACGAGGATCGCGACGCACCTGGCTATCAGGACATTGTACGAGGAAGCGTTGTAACCCCGCGACCTCATCGCCATGCTGGCAGTTGAAGGCGGCGGCGGTAAATAATGCCGCCCAGTCTGCGCTGTTATGGAGCAAAGCCTCCGGCTGCCCATCGGTTAACAGGAGCGTGCTGAGCAGGGCAGACGGCGTTAACTGACGAAACTCCATCACGTAGAGCAGTGCGCCGGGGGCGGCAAGCTGTTGTAATGTTGCCAGGAGAGCGGGGTCTTCTGGCAACAGACGATGCAGAGCGTTGTTAAGCCAGATAATGTCCGCCGAGTGGGCGTGCGCCGCCAGCGTGTCTGCATGCCAGGGGAACAGCCGGGCGTCGGACCAGGGAGAAAGCCTCTGCCGGGCGTTCAGCAGCATCTCCTGGCTATGCTCAAGCCCGACATACTCAATCTGTTCAGCATTGAGCTGTGTTAACAGCGATTCTGCGGCGCGGCCAGTGCGGGTTCCCACCTCAAGCAGGCGTACCGGGCGCTGTAAACGTGGCGCAAGCCGTTGGCAAATTGTCGCCAGTTCCTGAATATACCAGGCGCTGGCCGGATGGTCGAAGGCCAGATTTTCCGGCGACCACCGGGCATCGTTCAGTAATGACAGTTCGTCGCGGGCGCCGCGAAGAATTTGCGCTAAGGTGACATCATGCCCGCTGAAATGCGGGTGTTCATCCTCGCGTTCTTCATGAGCGCAGACTTGATACTCTTCAGCTACGGGCTTCAGGCGCTGTTGCGTAACGAGAAATGCTAACCAGCGCTCCACCACGGCCTGCCAGCGTGGCTGGATAGCGAGTGCGTTCATCAGGGAGAGCGGATCGGCGCCAGGGGTTTGACCCGGCTTCAGTTTTAACAGCCGATGCTGAAGGAAATCGGCGACCTGTTCGGCGGATATCTCTGGCGAGAGCGTGCAGTAGGGCAATGCGCCCGCAAGCGCGTGCCATGCCTGCGGTAGTGCCGGGTCTCGATGATGGGGAACGCAAAAATCCTCGCCTTGAGGAACAACATATGCCACCAGCGTCTTTTCTTTTTCGCCAACCGCCACCACGGTTGATTGTTTCACGCCCGTCAGCTGGCTGAGCGCGTTTTCTATTTCGCCCAGCTCGATGCGATATCCTCCGACTTTGACCTGCTTGTCACGACGACCGAGGAACTCTACTGTGCCGTCTGGCCAGTAGCAGCCGAGATCGCCGGTGCGATACCAGCGCTCGCCGGAGAGCGTCAAAAATTGCTGCTCGCTGCGCAGGGGATCGTTGAAATAGCCTTCCGCGACCCCGATGCCGCCAATCCATAATTCGCCTGACACCCAGTCAGGGCAGTCCCGGTTCTGTTCATCCACCACCCGGTAGCGTTGGTTGGTTAGAGGAAAACCGTAAGGGATGGCACGCCAGTGGTCAGGGACCTGCTTAACCTCGCAGACGTTAGACCAGATCGACGCCTCGGTGGCGCCGCCCATGGCGATAAATTGTCCTTGCGGCCGGAAGGCCCGATAACGGGCGGGGAGCGCAAGACCGATCCAGTCGCCGGAAAGCATCACCGCGCGCAGATTTTCCGGCGTGGCGTCGGCGAAACCTTCACACCAGGTCAGCAGCATATCGAACAGCGCCGGGACGCTGTTCCAGAGCGTGACATGATGGCGTTGGATCAGCTCACACCATGCGTGAGGATCGCGCCGTTGGTTTTCCATCACCATAACCAGCGCGCCGCCGGCGCTCAGCACGCCAAAAATGTCGTAAACCGATAAGTCAAAATGCAGGGCGGACAGCGCCAGCATCCTGTCTCCGGGGCCAACCTGATAGCGGCTATTGATGTCGTAACAGGTGTTGAGCGCTCCCCGGTGCGAAATGACTACGCCTTTCGGCGTGCCGGTAGAACCGGAGGTGTAGATAATGTAGGCCGGTTGCGTGGAGGCGCGTGCCACCGGGTTGGCGATCGGCTTCGCCTCAATGGCCTGCTGCCAGGCAAGGACGGGTATCGCGTCTGACCAGACGCCGGCGTCGTGCTGGCAAATGAGCACCAGCCGGACGCTGGCGTCAGCGTAGATTTTCTCGCGCCGGGCGGCGGGCTGGTCCAGCGAAACCGGAACATAAACCGCGCCGGCCAGCAGGACGGCCAGAACGGCAACAAGTTGTCCCGCGCCTTTCGACATCGTGATAGCCACATTGTCGCCGGGCTGAACCCCGCACTCAATTAACCTGCCCGCGCAACGGTGGGCGTAGTCTGTCAGCTCACGATAACTCCACTGATAACGCATGTCCGTCACCGCCAGCGCCTGCGGCTGTTGCAGAGCGATACGGAAAATGCCTTCATGCAGCAAGCCTTTGGGAATGGGGCCGTCGGTGGCGTTGGCCCGTTCGCGTATCGCGCGCTGGCTGGCGGGCATCATATCGGCGAACGGCTTTTGCCAGGCGGTTTCGTCATCGCAGAGTTGGTTAATCAGCTGGCAGTAGGCGTCGAACAACGTCTCGACTAAGGCCGGAGGGAACAGCGCGTCGTTGCTGTCCCATTGCAGCCAGACCTCGCCTTGATGCTCGAACGCCAGATGATCTATCCAGACCTGCGGCGTTTGCGAGATGCCCCATTCAGGCTCGCCCAACGGTGACTCTGCGCGACTGCTGTAGAGGGAACGCCCCAGATTGCTGGTAAATACCACCGGGGCGCCGTGGGGGTAGCGCTGCTGGCGTTTGAGTTCACGGAGCAGTTCGACGCCGGACCAGTGGCGATGCTCCCAGTCTTCAGTAAACGTCAGCTGGTTTTTCCGCGCCAGGTTGCTGACGGTATCGCCGTCGCAGGCGGTATCCAGCAAAAGAATATTGGTGAAGTCGGCAAGCATTGCGTCAACCGCCGGGTGCAGCGGCTGGCGGTCGAATAAAGTGATGTTAAGCAGCAGACGCGTCAGGCCGCCCCAGCGAGCCAGAACGGCGGAAAAACAGGTCGCCAGTGCCATTGTCGGCGTGACGCCATATTCGCCAGCCCGTTGGCTAAAGACGCGCCAACGTGTTGCCGGGACAATCATGCGGCGCCGGGTATTACGGACTTCACGTAGCGTGGCGGGTTCGCAGGCCAGCGGCAAGACAGGCGCGGGAGGAAGCGTCGGTGCTTTCGCCAGCCAGTAGGCGCGCGCTTCGTCTCTCAGCGGTTGATTAATCTTCTGCTGGTGCAGTAAATACGAGCGGAAATCATAGCCGGTGTCGATAGCCGATAGCGATTCTCCGGCCAGCAGTGCGTTGAGTTCATCGAAGAAAAGCGTAAAGCTGGAGGCATCCATAATCAACAGGTCAATATTGACATGGAGGCGGTGGCGATTGTCCGGTAAGAGCGTTAGCTGAAAATCAAACGTTTCGCCGATCTCCACGCGTAAAAGACGGTGGCTCAGGCGCTGGCGCAGCGCTTGCAGATAGGCCTCGCGGCTTTCAGCATCATTATGGCGTAAATCATGAAGGGTGACGCCGTTCCAGTAAGGTTGCGGCAACCAGACCTGCTGCCCGTCGGGGCGAAAGGCGATATGCAGCATCGGGTGGCGTTGCAGCAAGGTCGTGATGGCCTGCTCCAGCTGCGACGCCGTCAGACAATGGCCTGCAAACTCCTGATACAGGTGGCACCCCACGCCGCCAAGCGTCTGTCCCGGCATACGGCCCGTCAGGTAGGCGTGCTGTACCGGCGTCAGAGGGAAGGGGGTACTTTCAGCCATTTTCGGCCAGGCGGTTTCGTCCGGCGGTGTTTCGTCGTCCGGTTTTTCAACACTACGGCTGCGCATCAACTGGCGCCATGCGGCCAGCGTGGGGGCGGCATACAGTTCGCGAAGGGTAAGGCGATAGCCTTTTTTACGGAACCAGTGTAACCATCTCATCAACCTGATTGAATCCAGGCCTGCCTGGATCAGATTGCTCTCTTCATGTAACTGCTGCGGCGTTAAATTCAGCTCCTGCATGAGCCGCTCGCGTAATTGTTGGTAATCAGCCGTGTGGCGGTTGCCCGGTAACAGCGAATCCTGAGAGGGTGCGCCAGAAATCATTCTTCCTCCTGATGGCACGTCTTACCAAAAAGCATTGTCTACATGAGAATAATAATTATTAACAATTGAGTGCTACCCGAAACGGGTTTATTTATGCCCGTTTCGGGTTGGCGGCAGGCAGAAAGCGCAGAGGCCCGGATGGGATATCCGGGCCTCTGTCAGGGAGGAATTGATGAGGAGACAACCCCGATTACATCACGCGTTTAAAGGTCGAAGGGGTAACACCAAACTGTTTCTGGAAGGCGGCAGAGAAATGGCTGGCGTTGGCATAGCCCAGATCGGCTGCCACCGTCATGACCGAGGTATTGCCATTGGCCAGGCGTCTTCTGGCTTCCTGCATGCGTTCTGCCTGAAACAGACCATAGACGCTGTTGTTGAACAGAACGCGGAACCCCCGCTTAATTTTGAGCACGCTCAGACCGGACTCTCTGGCCAGCTCTGCGACGCCCGGTGCTTGCGTCAGGTCTGCCAGCAGCAGATCCTTCGCCCGCAGCAGTTTCTGGCGTTCCATTGGGTTGAAGTGGCAGGAGAGGCAACCGGTGTCTTCGCGATGTTCATCCAGCACCAGACTGAGCATCACCAGACTTTGTCCCTGTAGCCAAAGCGTCGATGGCTTTTGCTCATGACTGAAGCCGCTGTGCATCCGCATCAGCGCGTGACGCAAGGCTTGAGCCGTTAAGTGGGTTTCAGCATTACAACGCTGCTGCTGACAGCAGCAGTGGGAGTCGATCTTCTTCTTAATGACCGCGCTAATATCCGGCACCCACAGCGCGAGGGTTTCAGGGCTGAAGGAGAGCGTAATGCTCTCGAAGCGGCCACAATAGGAGGCGCTGCCGCGGCAGCCGGGCGTATGGGTAATGTAATGGCGATTACGCGCAAGCTCCCAGTCGGTATGGCGTCTGAGTCCCTGGATAGCAAAGTGAGATGTGCCTTCCAGAATGCACGAGAAGTTAATCCTGCCCAGATCGTCATGTAGCTGCAACGTCTCAGGCCGCGCAAAATTCCCCCTCCAGAGCAAAATATCCATCCCTTCCTGCAACGAACAGCGTAGCAGTTCACACTGGGCAGGAATATTGCCATCCTTTACGGGTTTCCCGGCTACCAACTGATGAATAGAGATTTCAGATTGCGTTTGTGGTGACTCCGTCATGACCTGGTTATCTCCCTGTGGCTTAGTCCAATGCGGGTATATACCCGTCATACTTCAAGCTGCATGTGCGTTGATTGGGTTACTCGGCTCATTCATGAGCTTTACCCTGGCGGGCCGCCGCGACACGGCATTCAACTCTGTTCCAGACAGATTTGTCCCGCCCCCCGTCAATGATTGCTATAAATTTCTGGGATTCCCTCGCTTGCCGCCTTCCTGCAACTCGAACTATTTAGGGTAAAAATAGAACCGAATGGGGTAGATGAGTAATTGATAATGGTTATTATTCACATTAATTATCAGAACGCCACTCTGAATTGTCGTTTTTGGTGTGCGTAAAAATTCATCAGGAAATTCAGCCATTCCCATGTCATCTCAATCATCAAATACTGAATCGCTATCCCGATTTCCGCTCTGGCAGGTGATTACACCGGTTCGCCGGAAGGTTATTTTAGCGATGGCGCTGGCGGGGCTGGCGGCATTAACCAGCCTGGGAGCGCTCCTTTTTCTGGCGTGGAGTCTGCGCGACATCCGCGCGACGCCTGACGCGATTCCTGCCTGGCCGCTGAGTGGCCTGATTAGCTGCGTGGTATTGACTTTTGTCCTGCGCCTGCAGGCATTCAATATCTCTCATTACGCGGCTTTTCATCTGGAGAACATTCTGCGCAGCAGGTTAGCCCGTAAAGCATTGCAGCTTTCGCCTGGCGCGTTACAGCAAATGGGCAGCGGATCAGTGGCGAAAGTGATGCTGGATGATGTGAAGTCGTTACATATTTTTGTGGCTGACAGCACGCCGCTCTACGCCCGCGCGGTCATCATGCCGCTGGCGACTATCGTTATCTTGTTCTGGCTGGATTGGCGACTGGCTATCGCGACGCTGGGGGTACTGGCGTTTGGCTCGGTTGTTCTCGTGCTCGCCCGCCAGCGTTCGGAAGATTTGGCCCAGCGTTATCATCAGGCGCGCGAGCAAGTCAGCGCGGCGGTTATTGAGTTCGTGCAGGCCATGCCCGTAGTGAGAACGTTTGACAGCGGCAGCAGCAGTTTTTTGCGCTACCAACATGCCCTTGAAGAGTGGGTTGGCGTGCTCAAAACCTGGTATCGCAAAGCCGGTTTTTCAGCACGTTTTTCATTCTCGATTCTGAATCCTCTCCCGACCTTATTTGTCCTGATCTGGTCGGGATACGGCCTGTTGCACTATGGCGGTTTCGACTTTATCGCGTGGGTGGCCGTTTTACTGCTCGGCAGCGGAATGGCCGAAGCCGTGATGCCAATGATGATGCTCAATAACCTGGTCGCGCAAACGCGTTTAAGCATTCAGCGTATTTATCAGGTTCTCGCAATGCCGGAGTTATCGCTGCCGCTATCTGACCAACAGCCGAAAGAGGCGAGTATTACCTTTGAGCAGGTGAGCTTCCATTATCCGCAAGCGCGGGCTGATGCCGCGTTGCAGGAGGTGAGCTTTCATGTACCTGCCGGGCAAATTGTGGCGCTGGTCGGGCCAAGCGGCGCCGGGAAAAGCACCGTGGCACGCTTGCTGCTGCGTTACGCCGATCCCGACAAAGGCCACATCCGTATTGGCGGCGTGGATCTTCGCGATATGCAGACGAACACCTTGATGAAGCAACTCTCTTTTGTGTTTCAGGATAACTTCCTTTTTGCCGACACAATCGCCAATAACATTCGTCTGGGCGCGCCGGATACGCCGCTGGAGGCGGTAGTCGCGGCGGCCAGGGTGGCGCAGGCCCATGAATTTATTAGCGCACTGCCAGAGGGGTACAACACGCGAGTCGGGGAACGCGGGGTATTTCTCTCCGGCGGTCAGCGACAGCGCATCACCATCGCCCGGGCGCTTTTGCAGGACCGCCCCATCCTGGTGCTCGATGAGGCGACGGCGTTTGCTGACCCGGAAAACGAAGCCGCGCTTATCAAGGCGCTGGCGGCGGCGATGCGCGGCCGGACGGTCATCATGGTCGCGCATCGCCTCTCAATGGTGACTCAGGCTGATGTGATATTGCTGTTTTCCGACGGTCGGCTCAGGGAAATGGGCAACCATGCGCAACTTCTGGAACAGGGCGGCTTGTATCAACGGCTCTGGCAACACTATCAGCAGGCGCAGCGTTGGGTACCGGGTGGCGTACAGGAAGAGGGAGTGGAAAATGGAAGACAATAATCCTGCGGATAACCTGGCCTGGCGCGTCATCTGGCGTCAGCTTATCTCCAGCGTTGGCAGCCAGGCCGGGATGCTGCGGCGCAGTATGCTGGCGCTATTGCTGGCGGCATTCATGCAGGGGATCGCCTTTGCCTGTCTTTATCCGATCATTGATGCGCTGTTACGGGGGGATGCATCGTCACTTCTCAACTGGGCAGTGGCCTTCAGCATTGCCGCGATTGTGACGCTGGCGCTACGTTGGTATGGCCTGGGCTTTGAATACCGCGGCCATCTGGCGCAGGCTACCCATGAGTTACGTCTGCGCCTGGGCGAGCAATTACGCAGCGTGCCGCTGGAGAAACTCCAGCGCGGACGGGCAGGGGAAATGAACGCTTTGCTGCTGGGCAGCGTGGATGAAAACCTTAATTATGTTATTGCGATAGCCAATATTTTGTTACTCACCCTTGTTACGCCATTGACGGCGTCGCTGGCGACTTTGTGGATAGACTGGCGGCTGGGGCTGGTGATGCTACTGGTCTTCCCTCTGCTGGTGCCGTTTTATTACTGGCGCCGTCCGGCGATGCGGCGACAGATGCAGATGCTGGGGAAAGCGCATCAGCAGCTGAGCGGTGATATCGTTGAATTTGCTCAGGGGATGATGGTATTGCGTACCTGCGGTAGCGATGCCGATAAAAGCCGGGCGCTGCTGGCGCATTTCGATGCGCTGGAAAACTTACAGACCCGCACTCACCGTCAGAGCGCTGGCGCGACGATGTTGATCGCCAGCGTCGTAGAGCTGGGTCTGCAGGTGGTGGTGTTATCCGGGATCGTCTGGGTGGTGACGGGGACCCTGAACCTCGCCTTCCTGATTGCCGCCGTCGCGATGATTATGCGCTTTGCAGAACCGATGGCGATGTTTATCAGCTACACCTCGGTCGTGGAACTGATCGCCAGCGCCCTCCAGCGGATTGAGCAGTTTATGGCGATTGCGCCGCTTGCCGTCACAGAACAAAGCGAGCTGCCGGAACGTTACGATATCCGTTTTGATCATGTCAGCTATCGCTACGAAGAAGGCGACGGGCAGGCACTCAATAACGTTTCTTTGACGTTCCCCGCAGCCAGTATGAGCGCGCTGGTGGGCGCCTCTGGGGCAGGCAAAACCACGGTCACAAAACTGTTAATGCGCTACGCCGATCCGCAGCAAGGACAGATTTCTATTGGCGGCGTCGATATTCGCCGCCTGAGGCCAGAACAGCTCAATAGCCTGATTTCTGTTGTTTTCCAGGATGTCTGGCTGTTTGATGACACGCTGCTGGCGAATATCCGTATCGCGCGCCCACAGGCGACGCAGCAGGAGGTGGAGGAAGCCGCCCGCGCGGCGCAGTGCCTTGAGTTTATTTCCCGTCTTCCGCAAGGCTGGTTGACGCCAATGGGTGAGATGGGTGGGCAGTTATCGGGCGGCGAGCGCCAGCGGATTTCCATTGCCCGAGCGTTATTGAAAAATGCGCCGGTCGTCATTCTTGATGAACCGACCGCCGCACTGGATATTGAAAGCGAACTGGCGGTACAGAAAGCTATCGATAACCTGGTTCACAATCGGACGGTGATTATTATCGCCCACCGTTTATCAACCATCGCCGGAGCGGGAAACATCCTGGTGATGGAAGAGGGGCGCGTGGTTGAGCAGGGCACTCACGCGCAATTGCTCTCCCGTCCAGGACGTTATCAGGCGCTGTGGCAAGCGCAAATGGCCGCGCGCGCGTGGCGCGACGAAGGGGCTTCTGCGCCTGGAGAATGGGCTCATGAGTGACCTTCAGTCGAATGTGAAACCGCTGACGTTAACAACCGGGCGGGTGATTTTTGCTATTGCCGGCGTTTATGTGACGCAGAGTCTGGTATCGGCGCTGTCTATGCAGTCCTTACCCGCGCTGGTGCGCGCTGCCGGCGGATCGCTGGCGCTTGCTGGGGCGACAACGCTGTTTATGTTGCCCTGGGCGCTGAAGTTTATTTGGGCGCCGTGGATCGAGCGCTGGCGGCTCCCGCCCGATAGCCCGGAGCGCCGTTCCCGCATGTTAATCCTGCGTGGTCAGGTCGCGTTAGCGGCGCTCCTGATGATGGCCGCTGCGATCGGCTGGTTCGGGCGAGAAGGGGGATTTCCCGATACGCAAATCGTGGCGTTATTTGTGCTGTTCATGGTGGCAGGCACGGTCGCCTCCACCATTGATATCGCCAGCGACGGTTTTTGCGTCGATCAGCTGACCCGCGCGGGTTATGGCTGGGGAAACAGCGTGCAGGTTGGCGGTAGCTATCTGGGGATGATGTGCGGTGGCGGGGTGTTCCTGATGCTGTCGGCGGCATCCGGCTGGCCTGTCGCCATGCTGATCATGGCGCTGCTGATTATGGTGTTATCACTCCCGCTGTGGCGCATTACGGAGCCGACGCGAACGGTGACGGTCCCGCATGTTCCGGCGTTAGGTTATGCGCTAAGGCGAAGACAGGCGCGTCTGGGCTTACTGCTGGTATTGATGCTGAATTCCGGTATGCGGTTTGTGCTGCCTCTTCTGGCGCCGCTGTTGTTGGATCATGGGCTGAGTATGTCAGCGCTGGGTGCGCTGTTTAGCGGCGGTAATATTGCGGCGGGCATAGCAGGAACGCTGGCCGGCGGATTACTGATGAAGTACACCTCACCCGGCAGAGCGCTGTTGACGGCTTATGGCGTCCAGGGGATCGCACTGCTGGCGGTGGTGGTGACGCTGATGATGGCGCCGGGTCATCTGCTGTTGCCCGTTCTCCAGTGTCTGGTCATTATCCAGTCCATTTCGCTGGCCTGCGCGCTGGTCTGTCTTTATGCCACGCTGATGTCGCTTTCATCACCCTTACAGGCCGGCGTCGACTTCACCCTCTTTCAATGTACTGACGCGGCAATCGCCATTCTGGCTGGCGTTGTCGGCGGCATTGTGGCCCAACATTTTGGCTATGCGGCCTGCTTCCTGTTTGCCGGGATATTCACGTTACTGGCGGCGTGGGTTGCCCATATCCGGCTGCATTCGGCAAACAAACTGATGACCAGCTCAATTGATTGAACCGGGAATAACACAGAGAGGTAAGGGATGAAAATCAGTGAATTTTTACACCTGGCGCTACCAGAGGAACAATGGCTGCCGACGATTTCTGGCGTCTTACGCCAGTTCGGAGATGAAGAGTGCTATGTCTACGAGCGTCAACCCTGTTGGTATTTAGGTAAAGGATGCCTGGCACGGTTGCACATTAATGCCGACGGAACGCAGGCGACATTCATTGATGATGCCGGGGAGCAAAAATGGGCGGTGGATTCCATTGTCGACTGCGCGCGTCGTTTTATGGCGCATCCGCAGGTGCAAGGGCGTCGGGTATATGGGCAGGTTGGGTTCAACTTTGCGGCGCATGCGCGGGGGATTGCCTTCGACGCCGGCGAGTGGCCGCTGCTGACATTAACCGTTCCCCGGGAAGAGCTTGTGTTTGAAAAGGGAAATGTCACCGTTTATACGGACTCCGCTGAGGGATGTCGACGTCTGTGCGAGTGGGTAAAAGAGGCCAGTACAACCACGCGAGGGGACTCCATGGCTGTGGATACCGCCCTCAATGGTGAGGTGTATAAACAACAGGTGGCGCGCGCCGTTGCGGAGATCAGCCGGGGCGAATATGTCAAAGTGATTATCTCGCGCGCCATTCCGCTGCCATCGCGGATTGATATGCCCGCCACCCTGTTATACGGGCGGCAGGCAAACACGCCCACGCGGTCGTTTATGTTCCGCCAGCAAGGACGCGAAGCGCTGGGTTTTAGCCCGGAACTGGTGATGTCGGTAACGGGCAATAAAGTGGTCACTGAACCGCTTGCGGGCACCCGCGATCGCATGGGAAGTCCGGAGCAAAATAAGGCGAAAGAGACAGAGCTGCTGCACGACAGTAAAGAGGTGCTTGAGCATATCCTTTCTGTCAAAGAAGCTCTTGCTGAACTGGCGGTGGTTTGCCGGCCGGGCAGCGTGGTGGTTGAAGATTTAATGTCGGTCCGCAAGCGTGGCAGCGTTCAGCATCTGGGCTCTGGCGTGAGCGGTCAGCTTGCGGAAAACAAAGATGCCTGGGATGCATTTACCGTGCTGTTCCCGTCGATTACCGCCTCGGGTATCCCTAAAAATGCTGCTCTGAACGCCATTATGCGAATTGAGAAGACCCCGCGAGAGCTCTATTCCGGCGCAATTCTGCTACTGGAAGATGCGCGCTTCGATGCGGCGTTAGTCCTGCGTTCCGTATTTCAGGACAGTCAACGGTGCTGGATACAGGCGGGAGCAGGGATCATTGCCCAATCTACGCCGGAACGTGAACTGACGGAAACCCGGGAGAAATTAGCGAGCATTGCGCCCTATCTCATGGTATCGGAGTGATGGCTAAGCCGTTCCGGTCGTCCCTCCGGGACAAGGGCGGAAGAGTGGTGCCGATGGGCGATGTCATCGCGACTGGTCACCGGGCTGCTGTCGATTAATCCCTGATGGATGGCCTGGCGCTTGTTATTACCGTGGTACGGCCGTCTGCAGGAAGCCACTTCCCGCAGAACTTTTCTTCAATTCCTTTCAGTCGGTCAATGAGATGACGAGTTTTATTGGCGGTCGAACTGACCTGTCCGGATTTGACGACGCATTTTTCCGATGCTGAGGATGACATCAAAACGCAGCGGGAAAATTTTCACGCTAGCTTATTGAATCAACGCGATATAAGGATTCATAAGGATACGCCAAAGCAAAAAGCCCGCTTAAGTTTCCTTAAGCGGGCTTCTTAAATATGGCTCCTCTGACTGGACTCGAACCAGTGACATACGGATTAACAGTCCGCCGTTCTACCGACTGAACTACAGAGGAATCGTGTGAACGGGGCGCATATTAACGGCGGCGCATGACCTTGTCAAAGACAGAATCACCCGAATCTGTTTGATTGCTGACAATTTCAGCAATGGCGATGCGTTTGCGCTGTTTTCCATCAATGCGCACCGTTGTGGTGCACATATACCCCTAATGGAGCATAGCGTAATCCGCTTACCGGGCAAATAAATGCTCTGTTGCTATCAGAATCGCTTATCACGCCGCCTGGCGCGGCCTTTGCACCGTTGCGAAAAAACTGGCAAGCAAATTGCAAAACCTCTGTAACTCAATAGCCAGCGTTGGTACTGGCTTTCCTTACAGGAGGCAAAATGAACTTAAGACGACTGAAGTATTTTGTGAAAATCGTCGATATCGGCAGTCTGACTCAGGCTGCTGAAGTCTTGCACATCGCACAACCGGCGCTGAGCCAGCAGGTGGCGACCCTGGAAGGCGAACTGGACCAGCAGCTGCTGATTCGGACAAAGCGCGGCGTGACGCCGACCGAAGCCGGGAAGATTCTCTACACCCATGCGCGCACAATCCTGCGTCAGTGCGAGCAGGCGCAGCTGGCGGTGAATAACGTGGGTCATACGCTCAGCGGCCAGGTCTCGATTGGCCTTGCGCCGGGGACCGCGGCTTCTGCCATTACCATGCCGCTGCTGCAGACGGTCCGCAATGAGCTGCCTGAAGTGATGGTCTACCTGCAGGAAAGTAGCGGGACAATCCTGAACGACAAATTGCTCAGCGGCCAGCTGGATATGGCCGTGCTCTACGAGCGCTCGCCGGTCGCTGGCATCATCAGCCAGCCTTTGTTGAAAGAAGATCTTTATCTGGTGGGAACCCGCGATTGCCCGGGCCAGAGCGTCGATCTGACCGCAGTGGCGGAGATGAACCTGTTCCTGCCGCGCGATTACAGCGCAGTACGTGCGCGAGTGACGGAAGCGTTCACCCTGCGTCGTCTGTCGGCGAAAATTATCGGCGAAATCGAATCCATTACGACGCTAACCGCGGCGATTGCCAGCGGAATGGGCGTCACCGTGCTGCCTGAGTCCGCGGCGCGATCGCTGTGCGGTGCGGCAAACGGCTGGATGGCGCGGATCAGTACCCCATCGATGAGTCTGTCGTTATCGCTGAACATGTCGGCGAAGGGCAGCCTGTCGCCGCAGGCACAGGCGGTGAAAGAGATTCTACTTTCGCTGGTGAGTCGTCCTTCGCTGGAGAATCGTGAATTGTTGTTGGTAAGTTAATCTATATTCCCGAAAGGAATAAGTTGCTGGTTTTTATTATTTGTTAGTAAGGACAACAGACTTTAACAATAGAGCATATGTTATGTCTGATAGCCCGGAGGAAAGGGTGAATTTCCAGCAACTAAAAATTATTCGTGAGGCTGCCCGTCAGGACTACAACCTGACGGAAGTCGCAAATATGCTGTATACATCGCAATCGGGCGTGAGCCGTCATATTCGTGAACTGGAAGAAGAGCTGGGGATCGAGATCTTCATCCGACGCGGTAAGCGTCTGCTGGGGATGACGGAGCCGGGTAAAGCGCTCTTATCCATTGCCGAACGCATTCTCAATGAAGCCAGCAATGTCCGCCGTCTTGCCGACCTGTTTACCAATGATGCCTCCGGTGTGCTCACGATTGCGACGACTCATACCCAGGCGCGCTACAGCCTGCCGCCGGTGATTAAAGCTTTCCGGGAGCTCTTTTCCGATGTGCGGCTGGAGCTGATTCAGGGTACCCCTCAGGAGATTGAAGCGCTATTGCATAACGGTGGCGCAGATATCGGTATCGCCAGTGAACGTCTGAGTAACGATCCGACTCTGGTGGCTTTTCCCTGGTTCCGCTGGCATCACAGCCTGCTGGTGCCGAAAGATCACCCGCTGGTGCAAACCACCCCTTTAACCCTGGAAGCTATTTCCCGCTGGCCGTTAATTACCTACCGCCAGGGCATCACCGGGCGCTCGCGTATTGATGAAGCCTTTAACCGTAAAGGGCTGATGCCGGATATTGTCCTTAGCGCACAGGACTCCGATGTCATTAAAACCTATGTTGAGCTCGGACTCGGCGTCGGGCTGGTGGCGGAACAATCGGGCGATGCCCGGGAGTCAGACACCTTCACCCGCCTGGAAACCCGGCACCTTTTCGATGCCAATACCGTCTGGTTAGGGCTTAAACGCGGGCAGCTGCAGCGTAATTACGTCTGGCGGTTTATCGAGCTGTGCAACGCCGGGCTGTCGCTGGATGAAATTAAACGCCAGGCAATGGAGCCGGAAGAAGCGGCCATTGATTATCAGATTTAAAATGTCATCGCGGTGGCGGATAAAGGAACAGCGGTCCGCTGCCACGAGGAGGTGAGAAAAACGCTATAATTCATTCACGATTGTCGCGACTGAGGAAGGGAAATAAATGGTGCGGCGTGTGAAATGGTTTTGCTCTCTTTTAGTTATTCTCTCAAGCCAGTGTGCGCTGGCCGTCAGTTATCCGCTGCCGCCGGAAGGAAGCCGCCTGGTGGGAAGCCCGCAGCGGGTTACCGTACCGCACAACAATACGCAACCGTTGGAGGCCTTTGCGGCGCAATATGGCCAGGGGCTGAGCAACATGCTGGAGGCCAACCCCGGCGTTGATGTCTTTCTCCCGAAGTCGGGGACGACGCTGGTGATCCCGCAGCAGTTGATTTTACCTGACACGGTTCGCGAAGGTATTGTGGTCAACGTTGCGGAAATGCGCCTCTATTACTATCCGCCGGAAGGCAACACCGTTGAAGTTTTGCCGATTGGCATCGGCCAGGCGGGGCGCGAAACGCCGCGCAACTGGGTGACGACCGTAGAACGTAAGCAGGAAGCGCCGACCTGGACGCCAACGGCTAATACCCGGCGTGAATATGCCCGCCGAGGTGAGAGCCTGCCAGCGTTCGTTCCGGCGGGGCCGGATAACCCAATGGGACTGTACGCAATTTATATCGGCAGGTTGTACGCGATTCATGGCACCAATGCCAATTTTGGTATCGGGCTGCGCGTCAGTCAGGGATGCATTCGCTTACGTAATGACGATATCAAATATCTGTTCGATAACGTCCCGGTTGGCACTCGCGTGCAGATTATCGATCGGCCGGTGAAGTTTACCGCAGAGCCGGACGGTAGCCGCTGGGTGGAAGTTCATGAGCCGCTATCGCGTAACCGCGCAGAATACGAATCTGACAGAAAAGTGCCGTTACCCACGACCACAGGCATCCAGGCGTTTGTGAAGGGGGAAGGCGTCAATGTGATTCGGGCGGAGCAGGCTCTTGAACGACGCTCCGGAATGCCGGTCAATATCAGCGAGGCCGGCACGCAAAGTCATATCGGGAGCTAGCGAGCCCGCTTCTTTTGGGTCCTTTGTTGCATAAGGCATGACTGACCTGCGGTTTTTTCAGATCAAAATTTAGTCTCCGGTATTATTTATGACAGGCCAGGGCCAGAAGATCGCTCTGGCCTGTCATTTTCAATAAATTATCTATTTTATCAATGTAATACAGATCATTTTACAACCACTCATACCCACCCCAAAGCATGAAACCCGTCTCTGTCAGCCGGGAATGTCTTCATTTGTCATGCCTCTTTGAAGCCACTTTCTTTCGCGCCTTAGCGGGATCATTTCCAGGAATATCCCCCTGTTCATTTCGTGACCCGACTCCCATTTTATCCATTTTTCAAATGGTCACTCTTGCTAACTATGTGGCGAAGTGTATTTTAGCATATAACTTCACAAATAATTGTGAAGAAGGAAAGTACATCACAAACCTGTTTTGAAGGATCCACCCTTATGTCCGAACTGAAATTTGCCACGCGTTTAAACTCTTTTGCCTCAGGAGCTAACCTCTACTGGCCGGATCTTCAGGGAAAACCCTCTGTACTGCAGATGATTGCTCGTGCCGGTACGGTTAAGGGGTTAACCCACCTTGATCTGAACTACCCGCAACACATCACGACGGATATTCAAACGCTGCGCCAGGCCATTGAAGATGCAGGGCTGGCGGTCAACGGAATGCAAATGCGCTGGGATGCACCGCAATTTAAAATCGGGGCATTTACTAACCCTAATCCGCAGATCCGCCGCGAGGCCATTGAACTGACAAAACGCGGGATTGATGCCGGACGGGAATTTGGTTCCCGCCTGATGACGCTCTGGATGGGGCAGGATGGCTATGACTATTGCTTCCAGGCCGATTACAAAAAAATCTGGGACGATGCGGTGAGTGCGGTCCGCGAAATTGCCGAATATGCGCCGGACGTTGATATCAGTATTGAATACAAACCGAATGAACCGCGGGCTTACAGTATTTTCCCCAATGCCACGACCTGTTTGCTGGCGGTAGAAGAGGCGGGTTGCCCGAACCTGGGTATCACGCTCGATTTTGCTCATGTGCTGTTTGCTAATGAGATCCCGGCCTACGCAGCTGCGATGGTCGCTCGCCGTTCACGCCTGCTGGGGCTTGATCTCAATGATGGCTGGGGGAAACGTGACGATGGCTTGATGGTGGGGTCGGTAAATCCGCGTGCCACGCTGGAATTCCTCTGGCAGATGCAGAGAGATGGTTATCAGGGCGCCTATTACTTTGACACCTTCCCGGATGCCAGCGGTCTTGATCCGGTTCGTGAAGCTGAAATCAACATTGCTACCGTTACCCGATTGCTCAAACTGTGTGCCCGGCTTAATGATAATGATGAACTGACCTCAGCCATCAGCCGTCAGGATGCGGTGGCCTCTCAACGAATCGTCAATGACATCATGCTAGCCAGATAGTGGCAAGCATTAGCAAAAATAAGAAAGCGTTCCCTACGTGACAATAGAAGGCTGAAAAATGAAAAAACTCATACTCTCTGTACTCGCCTCTTCTTTACTGTGCTCGATGGCTTATGCCGCCGATTTAGCCCCGCTGAAATCGGATACTGAGCCCGATCGCACGGACTGGACCCAGCTCAGCAGCAAATATGGTCCAATGCCGAAAGTCGACAGCAAACTAAAAATAGGCGGCGTATCAAAAACGCTGACCAATGAATACTGGCGTTCACTTGGCGAAGGTTACCAAAACGTCGGTAAAAAATATGGTTTCACCGTGGCTTATCAGGCAGCTGCAAATGAGGACGATCAGCTGGGCCAGCTATCAATTGCGGAAACGCTTATCTCCCAAGGGTTTAATGGTCTTCTGGTATCCCCCCAGACCGATATTAACCTTGAGCCCGCTCTCGAAAGTGCCACCAGTAAAAGAATTCCCGTGGTCAACGTTAACGATGCCGTGATGCCAAATGCTCCGTATTACGTGGGTAATGTGCAGAAGGATAACGGTGTACGGGTGGCGAAATGGTTCATTGAACATCATCCGCAGGGCGGCAAGGTCGCGGTGATCGAGGGCCAGCCAGGAGTCTATGCTGCCGGTCAGCGTACCAGTGGCTTCAAAGAGACGCTGCAGGCCAATGGCAAATTCAATATTGTCGCCAGCGTGCCGGCGAACTGGAGTCGCGAACAGGCGTTTAATGCCGCCTCAACCATTTTACAGCAGCATCCCGATCTGATTGGCTTTTACGCGAATAACGACACCATGGCGCTGGGGGTCGTGGAAGCGGTTCGTTCGTTGAATAAAGCCGGGCAGGTGGCCGTCTTCGGTACCGATGGTATTTCAGATGCTTATGCCTCGATTAAACGCGGTGAGCTGACAGGAACGGTGGATAGCTTCCCGGTGCTGACGGGGGAAGTTGCAATGGAAGTTATGCTGCGTCTGATTGATGGTCAGAAAATCTCCCGCGTGGTCTCGACGCCCCAGGCTTTAATCACCAAAGAGAATGCGGACGCCTTCTCAACCAAAGATAACGACAAGCTGCGTCAACTGCTGGCTCAGCAGTAAGCCAGGCGGAGGGTGTATGGAACAGTATCGCTTAATGATGCGTGGAATTAGTAAAACATACGGTAATGCGGCGGCATTGCAGGACGTGGACTTTGCGGTCAAACCTGGAGAGGTACATGCTCTGATTGGTGAGAATGGCGCGGGAAAATCCACGCTGTTAAATATTCTTTCAGGTGTACGAGAGGCCGATAGCGGTGAGATTAGCGTCAACGGGCAAACCGTTCAGATGAAGAATCCGTTGAGTGCGCGCCATGCCGGCATTGCCATGATTCATCAAGAATTACAGCATGTTCCGGAACTCTCCGTCGCGCAGAATATGTTTCTTTGCCGACCGCTAACCAAAGCAAAAGGTCTATGGGTGGATAAACAGGCTCAGCTGGAAAGAGCTGAGCTGATCCTCAAGCAACTGGATCCGACAATCGATCCCAATGAGCCGATCAAAAACCTGAAAGTCTCACAGCAGCAGATTGTGGAAATAGCTCGCGCCATGCTCGACGATGCAAAAATTATCGCGATGGACGAGCCGACATCCAGTCTGACTCCGAGAGAGTTCGACCGGTTGGCCGAGCTGATTTCGGATCTGAAAGCTATGGGGGTATCGCTTATCTATGTTTCTCATAAGATGAACGAAATTTTCAAAGTCTGCGACCGGGCCACCATTATGCGGGATGGCAGGCAGGTTGGGGTGGTGAATATTTGTGATGAGGATGAAGAGAGCATCGTCTCAAAGATGGTCGGGCGCAAGATTGAGAAACTTGAGCACAACTCATATGTGACCGAGCGCGAAGTGCTTCGCGTAGAGAATCTCTCTCGGGGTGGCGCTGTGAGCGATGCCAGTTTTACCGTCCGTGCGGGTGAGGTGCTCGGTATTGCGGGTCTGGTCGGAGCCGGGCGTACGGAACTGATGAAACTGATTGCCGGTATTGATAAGCGCAGCAGCGGCAACGTGTTTGTTAACGGTAAGGCAGTACGCAATCACAACGTCACTGCTGCCATCAGGTCCGGTATCGGCCTGGTGCCTGAAGACCGCAAGAAAGAAGGGATTATTAAAGAACGTGCGGTGAAGATGAACATGGCGCTGCCTTCAATGCGTAACTTCACCATTTCGGGAATGATCAGTAAAGTTAAGCTTAATCGGGTGGCGCATGAAGTGATGAGCGATTTGAAGCTACGACCACTGAACATTGATAAAACGATTGGCACATTAAGTGGAGGTAATCAGCAGAAAGTTATTATTGGACGCTGGGTCGCCGCAGATGCTCAGGTTTTTCTGTTTGACGAGCCAACCCGGGGAATTGATATTGGGGCAAAATCAGAAATTTATAATCTGATAGAAAAACTGGCCCGTGCAGGCAAAGCGATTGTTGTTGTCTCTTCAGAGATGACAGAGATTATTCGTATTTCTGACCGCGTACTGGTTATGCGTGAAGGGAAGATTACTAAAGAACTGAAAGGTGATGCCATCACGGAAGATAATATTGCACGCTCTGCCATTAAAGATGTCGAAGAGACCATTTAAACTTCTTACCCGTATTAATTTGAAAGGCCATAATCATGATTTCACAAAGTAATTCCCGGCCCGAAAAGCTTCGTGCACTGCCGTTTAAATTTAACCTTCGCGATGCCGGAACATTAATTGGTTTGCTTATTATCATTATTACGTTTTCTTTTCTATCACCGGTGTTTTTCACCATCCCTAATTTGTTGAATATTTTACAGCAATCATCCATTAACGCATTAATTGCGCTCGGGATGACTCTGGTCATTATCTCCGGAGGGATCGATCTTTCGGTTGGTCCGACCGCAGCATTATCGGCGGTTTTAGGGGCAACCATGATGGTAGCCGGCGTCCCCGTGCCGCTGGCCATTCTGGCAACGCTGGGAATTGGGGCTATCTGCGGCGTCTTTAGCGGTTCGCTGGTTGCCTATGCCGGATTGCAACCCTTCATTGTTACCCTCGGGGGGCTGTCGTTGTTCCGTGCTGTCGCGCTGATTTATACCGGCGGCAATCCGGTATTTGGCATCCCGACGGAATTCCGTAGCCTGATTAACAGTGAAATCTTTGGCATTCCAACGCCTATCGTTATTGTCGCCGTTATTGCTTTAGTGCTGTGGACCGTCATGAATAAAACGCCGTTAGGAGAATATATTCTGGCTGTTGGCGGCAATGAAGAAGCCGCTCGCGTTGCCGGCGTGCCGGTGAAAAGAACCAAGGTCACGGTATTTGTTATCTCAGGAACCCTGGCCTCTCTGGCCTCTCTGATCTTGATTGGCCGGTTAGGCGCTGCGGAACCAACGATTGGCAATCTGTGGGAACTGGATGCCATTGCCGCCGCGGCCATCGGTGGGGCTTCACTGATGGGAGGGAAAGGCAGCGTTGTAGGCACAATTATTGGCGCGATCATTCTCGGCGCATTACGCAATGGTTTGACGTTACTAAATATTCAGGCCTTTTACCAATTGCTTGCTACTGGTCTTATTATTATCATAGCTATGTTGATTGACAGAGCGACCAGAGGCAAGTAATGAAGCAAGATCCACGAGCCATTGGTGCTCAAATCCGTATGCGACTGCCCCAGCTGACACCCTTAGAGCGACGTGTGGTTGAGGCGATCATCGCCCGAACCGATATTACTGAGCAAACCTCTCTAAAAGAAATTGCCCAGGAGAATAATGTTTCAGAAGCGATGATTGTCAAAATAGCCAAGAAGCTTAACTTTTCAGGTTTTAGAAACTTCAGAACTGGCTTGATTTATTATAACCAGTCTGAAGTGGCAAGTTTACACGCGGAAATTGAGCCTGATGATTCATCGGAACAACTGTTGTCAAAAGTATTCAGAACATCGATTCAGGCTATTGAAGAGACAATGTCTATTCTGGATATTGCAGAGTTTGACCGCGCTGCGGACATTATATTCAAGGCTCGACATATTGACTTATATGCTGTCGGTGGTTCTGCCACGGTAGCACGTGACTTATCCCACAAGCTTTTAAAGATTGGTATTAAGTCGACGGTCTATGACGACGCCCATATTATGTTGATGTCCGCTGCGGTGCTATCTGACGACGATGCTGTACTTGCAATCAGTCACTCTGGCGCAACGCGTGCCGTTAACGATCCGGTAAAACTGGCGGCACGCAATGGCGCTAAAGTGATTGCGATTACGAATTATGCCGAATCGCCTATTGCGCGTAATGCGCATGTGGTACTCAATTCAACGTCTCAGGGATCGCATTTGCTAGGGGAAAACGCCGCGTCACGCATTGCTCAGCTCAACATTCTGGATGCATTGTTTGTGGCCATTGCGAAGAAGGATCTGAAGCAGGCGGAGAAGAATTTGATGAAAACCCAGCATGCGGTTCAGGACCTGCGAGAATATTAACTATGGGTAAAATTGTTGTGGCGGGCAGCCTCCATTACGACATCATGCTGGATGCGCATCATCGCCCGGAAAAAGGTGAAACGGTAATGGGCACGGGCTGTGCTTACAAGTTTGGCGGTAAAGGGGGCAATCAAGCCATATCCGCTGCTCGTGCGGGAGGGGACGTCATTTTTATTGGTGCGGTAGGGGCTGATGCGCAAGGGGCGTTTCTTCTGCAGACGCTTCGTGATGCCGGAGTCAATATCGAGTCAGTCGCCAAAATAGATGAGATACCTTCCGGGATGAGCGTGGCGATTTCTGATGTCGATGGTGATTATGGTGCGGTTGTCGTCTCAAATGCGAATCAGCATATTCCGGCAAAACTCTTTCAACGGGGTGACATCTGGCAAGATGCCGGAATGCTGGTTCTACAAAATGAAGTTCCGGAAACGATAAATCTATGTGCGGCCATCGAAGCCAGCAAGCGGGGGATTCCGGTCTGTATCAATGCGGCGCCGGCCAGAGAACTGAGTCCGCAGCTGGAAAGCTGCATCACTTTGCTGGTGGTTAATGCCATAGAGGCGCGTGATATGAGTGGCGTGACGGTGAACGACCTTTCTTCAGCTCTGGAGGCCGCTGAATCATTGGCTAAACGTTTCTCTCAGGTTGTTGTCACTGCCGGCGAACATGGTGTCGCGTTTTGTGAAGCGGGCATTGCAGGCTCGACGTTAGCCGCCAGGCGGATAACGCTGGTGAGTACTCATGGCGCTGGTGATTGTTTTATGGGGGTTTTATGCACCAGCCTGATGCATGGAGAGGCGCTTAGCGATGCGGTATTTCGTGCGAATGAAGCTGCCGCCCGCCATGTCTCTCAACCCCGGGCATAAACAGGTCTTCCGCCATCCAGAGCCTTTTGTATGGCAAAACTAACAGCTGATTTGTCTTCAGAAGAAGGCTGAAAAGCAAAAAGCCCGCTTAAGTTTCCTTAAACGGGCTTCTTAAATATGGCTCCTCTGACTGGACTCGAACCAGTGACATACGGATTAACAGTCCGCCGTTCTACCGACTGAACTACAGAGGAATCGTGTGAACGAGGCGCATACTACTGGCCTGGCATTTTTGTGTCAACACTAAAATTAACTCACTGATTCAAATGGTTAAATTTAAGTCAACTCGTTGTTTTAGTGCACAAGGTGTTCGTCATCTGTATCTAGCCGGCCATTCTCACGTAATCTTTGTAAGGGATCCTGGCGATAGAAATGGCAAAAACGCTGCCAAAGAGCCGGAAAGCGCGGGGCAAACAGCTCTGGTGCGCTAAAGAAATATTCGGATAACACGGCAAAACACTCGGCCGGGTCGGTCGCCGCATAGGCGTCAATACTGGCGGCGCTCTCGCCAACCAGATCGATCTCATCCTGAATGTTGTTCATCGCCGCGTGGAGGTCGTGCTCCCAGCCGGCGACTTCACGTAACGGAATCAGCGGCACGCCGCTGGCGCGATCGCCATTGCGCATATCCAGCTTATGTGCAACTTCGTGCACGATAAGGTTGAAACCAGATGCATCGAAAGAGTCCTGAATATCCAGCCAGTTCAGGATGATTGGCCCTTGTTGCCAGCTCTGGCCGGACTGGACAATCCGTTGATTGTGGACCAGACCAATATCGTCTTCCCATTCATCATCAACCACGAATGGGGCAGGGTAGATTAGCACCTCGTGGAAGCCATCCAGCCACTCAATGCCAAGCTCAAGAACCGGCAAACAGAACAGCAGGGCAATGCGGGCGTTTTGCAGCGGAGTGAGTTCAAGCCCTTGCAGGGCAACCAGGCGTTTTTGTTGCAGAAAGCGTGCCGCCATCTGCACCAGTTCCTGCTGCTCTTGCGCAGAAAGATTGGCTAAAACAGGAATGGCAAGCGCGTGTTCCCAGGGCATTTCTGCGTTGCCGGACTCTTCATCTACTTTCCAGGGCCATTTAAACATCATATTGCTCGCAAAGTCGTCACTTGAACATAATTAAAGAGACAGGAACTATTAAAGTGCCAAAGAACCTGGCATTATAGCAACCTCAGCGGAGAGATGCCGGAGCGGCTGAACGGACCGGTCTCGAAAACCGGAGTAGGGGCAACTCTACCGGGGGTTCAAATCCCCCTCTCTCCGCCACTATTCAAACACTTACGTCAATTCCTTTCAACGACCCGCGTCACACACTTCTATTGTGTTGGTATAACGGAGCGTCGCAAGTCCATCAATCATCATCCTCTGATTTCTCGTCGACGGGAAGGGCTTACCTCGAGGATATCCGAATGCTTCCTGCTGGCAGAAGATTTCTCTCCTCGTCGCTATAGATGAGAGAAGGGGGGGGTGCTGACGTTAAGGCAAGAGCAGGTGGGCAGGGCAGAAGTCGAATCTGAAAAACAAAGCCCGCACGCGGCGGGCTTTAAAACGTAAATTGCATCAGAACTGATAGGTAATACCGACAGCAAACTGATTGTCTTCGGCGGCACCAGTTACGATGCTGTCTTTGTGATCGATCAGGTTAAATTTGTAAGCACTGTAGACATTGAAGTTTTTGTTGAAGTAGTACCAGGTACCCAGCTCGATATAATTCTTCATTTCGGCAGTCTTGTCGCCATTAGTGCCGAGATCTTTGCCTTTTGCATAAACATAGCCGAGAGAAGGGCGCAGACCAAAATCAAACTGGTACTGAACAACGGCCTCGATATTCTGCGTTTTGTTGGCGAAAACGCCATTTTCCATTGGCGTCATATTATGCGATTCGGCATACATCACCGCCGTGTAAAGGCTATTGGCATCATACTTGGTGGCTAAACTCCAGACTTCTGCGGTTTCACCTTTACGATCTGCCGCCTGCTCGTCGGTACGGTCTGAATTGCTGTATGCGGCGGCAAAACCAAATCCATCGATGTTGTAATCGACTGACGTGCTATACCCGTCACCGTTAGCTTTCAAACGATCGCGGTTATTATTTTTACCCTGATATTGCAGTGCGATTGTCAGGCCATCAACCAGGCCGAAAAAGTCGCTGTTACGATAAGTGGCGACGCCGTTGGTGCGAGCCGTCATAAAGTTGTCGGTTGCTACCAGGCCATCGCCACCCCATTCGACCAGCATATCGGTGTAACCCGCCGCGTCATAAACCAGACCATAGTTACGACCATAATCAAATGAGCCGTAGTTGGCGAATCTTAAACCAGCAAACGCCAGACGCGTTGCGCTACCCTGTTCGCCTTCTGGTTTATCGGCTTTGATGTTGTATTCAAACTGTCCATAGCCGGTCAGATCGCTGTTAATCTGCGTTTCACCTTTTACGCCGAAACGGGCATAAGTGGTATCCTTGGAGTTATTGTCACTGTTGTTGCGATCGGTGTTGGTGAAAATGTGTTCACCCACCATTTTGCCGTAGAAATCCAGCTTGTTTCCGTTCTTATTGTAGATTTCTGCTGCATTGACGGTTCCGGCCACTAATAATGCCGGAATCAAAAGTGCCAGTGTTTTTCTTTTCATTATATATTCCCTTTTAATCATCATTAATATGAATAGGTGTGCGTGTTGCAAAAAGCAATTTCATAGTATCGGCAAGGTTCAATTTTATTTAAAATAAAAATGTAAATAAATTATATCCAATATTGCAAAATGTTTCATTTTGAATTTTTATATTAAAAATTTATCATTTTGAAATGATGTATTTTTGTGGTTTATTGTTTTTAATAACAATATGTTAGGTGTTTGTGGTGATGTATTCATGTCATTAATTTAATTATCATAAATTATGAGTGTCATTTAAATGATTTGGGTGGGTTATTTAATTCTCGGATAATGCGTGATGCTGCAATGTGCGTGCGGATTTATACGGGCTTTGAGGATGGGGAAATATCTCTCCGCTATACGAACGGTAGTGAGCCAGCGTGCTGGTTATTATTATCCGCCACAGATTTATGGCGATGGATAATAAATCCTGTGCTGCAGTGGCACGTAAGTATCGCTATCTCGCGATGGTTAAAAGCGCTTGTTCACCGGAGGAAGGTGCTGTTTCGTTATCTTTTTCACAGTATAATGTGACGTGCGTCACCTTTTTTGCCGGGTGCCGCGGTTTCGTTGTCAGTTAAAGGAGAGGAGTTAATGGAGCAGAAAGCGAAACGAAGCCCGGGTGGGAAACTTGCCCTGTGGGTCTTTTATGCCTTTTGTGGTTACTTTCTGTGGGCAATGGCGCGCTACTGGTGGGTCGTTGGCAAAATAGAAAGTGTCCCCGGTGCGACAATTGACGGCGATCTGGGATCGACGTCAGGTAAGTGGCTTGGCGCTCTGCTCGGGTTCCTTGTGCTGAGCGTGGTTGGCGCTATTCTGGGGGCGATAGCCTGGTACACCCGCCCTGACCCCAGGATGCATGAACAACACGATTAAAGTTGCTATGCTCAACGCTGACTTCTCTCAGAGGAACGCGTATGCAACAACTAGACTGGCAGCAACGCTTTGAAGCCTGGCTTGCGGGACATCTCACCCAGGGCGACTCCGCCCACGACATTTCGCACTTTCGTCGCGTGTGGGGAACCGCGCAGCGGCTGGCTGAAGAGAGTCAGGCCGATCGCCTGGTCATTCTGACCGCCTGTTATTTTCATGACATTGTTAGCCTGCCGAAAAACCATCCCGAGCGCAGCCGCTCCTCGGTGATGGCGGCAGAAAAAACGCTGGCTATTCTCCAGTCGTCATTCCCCGATTTTCCGCGCGACCGCTATCCAGCCGTTTATCATGCGATTGAAGCGCACAGTTTCAGTGCCGGTATTTCCCCACAAAGCGCGGAGGCGAAAATTGTCCAGGACGCCGATCGGCTGGAGGCGCTTGGCGCAATTGGTCTGGCCCGCGTCTTCGCGGTCTCCGGGGCGCTGAACAACATCCTGTTTGATGCTGACGATCCCTTTGCTGACCAGCGTAAACTGGATGACAAAAAATATGCGCTGGACCATTTCCAGTGCAAGCTGTTGCGTTTACCCGACACGATGCAAACGGACAAAGGAAAAGAGATGGCGATACATAATGCGCGCTTCCTCGTGCAATTTATGGCCAAGCTTAGCGCTGAACTTCGCGGCGACCCACTGTCGGTCGATGAGGCGGTTTTAAGGCGCTTTGAGCCACTGGCCTGAAACTGCCCGCATGATTTATGGTAATCTCTGCAAAATTGTCCGGGCTGGTTGAGGGTATGCCGCAAAATTTATCGAAGGAAAAGAGCCTGTTGTTGCCTCCGGAACCTGCCGGGGAAGAGGCTCAGGCGCTGTTACGCCAGCTGATGGCAATATACGATGTGAAAACGCTGGTGGCATTTCTGCTGGCCGTTGGCGATCGCCACTGGAGCCCGGCGATCTTAAAACGCGTGGCGACGGTTCAGCGGGCGGCTAGCCGTATTACGGCCAATGAGTATGCCCGTCTGGCAACGCTGCTGCCGCCACCGCCGGCCCACCATCCCCGTTATGCTTTTCGGTTCGTCGATCTCTTTGCGGGAATCGGCGGGATCCGCAGCGGCTTTGAGGCGATCCGCGGGCAGTGTGTTTTCACCAGCGAATGGAATAAGCACGCGGTGCGCACCTACAAAGCCAACTGGTATTGTGACCCGAATCAGCACCGCTTCAACGAAGACATTCGTGATATTACCCTCAGCCATCGCCCGGATGTCAGCGATGAACAAGCCGCGCAGCATATTCGCGAGACCATTCCTCCCCACGATGTTCTGCTGGCGGGCTTTCCTTGCCAGCCTTTTTCGCTCGCCGGGGTATCGAAGAAAAATGCGCTGGGCCGGGCCCACGGTTTCGCGTGTGAAACCCAGGGAACGCTGTTCTTTGATGTGGTCAGAATTATCGCCGCCCGCAGGCCTGCCATCTTTGTACTGGAGAACGTTAAAAACCTGAAAAGCCATGATAAAGGACGGACATTCCGCATTATCATGCAGACGCTGGATGAACTGGGTTATGAAGTCTCCGATGCCGACCACAGCGGCGCCGACGATCCGAAAGTGATCGATGGACGTCATTTCTTACCCCAGCACCGCGAACGTATTGTACTGGTGGGCTTCCGTCGCGATCTCCAGCTGCACGACGGTTTTACCTTGCGCGATATCTCAAAATATTACCCGACCGCGCGGCCGACCTTTGGCGATCTGCTGGAACCGACGGTGGATGCTAAATTTATTCTGACGCCGGTGCTGTGGAAGTATCTGTATCACTATGCGCGCAAGCATCAGGCGCTGGGCAACGGGTTCGGTTACGGCCTGGTTGATCCGCGCAATCCTCAGAGCGTGGCGCGCACGCTATCCGCACGCTATTACAAAGACGGAGCCGAGATTCTGGTCGATCGCGGCTGGGACCGCCCGTTGGGCGAACAACACTTCGACGATGCGCAAAATCAGCTTCGTCGTCCGCGCCGGCTGACGCCGCGCGAATGTGCGCGGTTGATGGGGTTTGAAAGCCCGCAGGGCTATCGCTTCCGCATTCCGGTTTCCGATACCCAGGCCTATCGTCAGTTCGGCAATTCGGTGGTGGTGCCGGTGTTTGCGGCCGTCGCGAAATTACTTGCGCCGCGAATCGCGCAGGCCGTGGCGCAGCGTGAATCCGAGGATGAAGCCGGTGGACGTCCACGATAAAGCCACGCGCAGTAAAAACATGCGGGCGATTGGCCAGCGCGATACGGCGATCGAAAAACGCCTTGCCGCGCTGCTCGCTCAGGCCGGATTTACGTTTACCGTTCAGGATGCGACCCTGCCGGGGCGGCCGGATTTTGTCGTGCCAGAGTACCGCTGCGCTATCTTTGCCCACGGCTGTTTCTGGCATCACCATCGTTGCTATCTGTTTAAAGTGCCCGCAACGCGCACGGCGTTCTGGCTGGAGAAAATTGGCAAGAACGTCGCGCGCGATAGCCGCGATATCATGCGCTTGCAAGAGCAGGGGTGGCGGGTGCTGATCGTCTGGGAATGTGCGCTGCGCGGGCGACTGAAGCTGAGCGATGAGGCGCTGACTGAGCGTCTGGAAGAGTGGATCTGCGGCGGCGGTCACCGCGCGCAGATCGACACGCAGGGCATTGGCGAGCCAGAGCTTACTTCTCCACCTCACAAGGCGTAACTTCAGCTCGGGCGGGGAACAGGTATTTCCCCAGCGTGACCAGCACCACGGCAAAAATAATGACGCCCAGCGCCAGCCACTCGATGGACGAAAGGCTCTCTCCGGCAAATCCGGTCCCCAGCAGGACCGCCACCACGGGATTCACGTAAGCGTAGCTGGTGGCGACGGCGGGGGTAACGTTACGAATTAAATACATGTAGGCGTTAATGGCGATAAGAGAACCAAAAATCGCCAGATAGGCAACGGCAAAAATACTGGACCATGACGGCATTTGACTCAGGGTTTCGCCGGTCGCCCAGGAGGCGACCGCCAGGACCACGCCCGCGGCGAGCATTTCAATCGCCCCAGCCATCATGCCCGTCGGAAGCTCAATTCGGGAGCCGTAAACCGAACCAAATGCCCAGCTCATTGAACCGATAAGGATCAACAGCGCCCCCCACGGATTACCGCTCAGATTCCCGCCGCTGTTAAGCAGAATGATGCCCGCCAGACCAATAGCAATCCCCAACCACTCAATCTTGCGGGTGGTGATACCAAAAAAACGGCTAAAGCAGAGCGTGAAGAGCGGCACGGTCGCCACCATGACCGCCGCAATGCCAGAAGGCACATGCTGGTGCTCGGCCAGGGTGACAAAACCATTGCCGACGGCCAGCAGCAGGATGCCGATCAGCGCCGCATTGAGCAGAGGCCTGAGCGGTGGAAGCGAGTGGCCGGTTGCCAGCAAATAAGCGAGCAGTAGCCCGCCGGCGGAGAGAAAACGGATACCGGCCATCATCAACGGCGGCCAGCTGGCAACGCCAATGGCAATGGCAAAATAGGTCGATCCCCAGATGATATAAAGCGCAAACAGGGCGCCGATAAGGGGCAGAAGCTGGCGGGTAGACATACGTCCTCACGACGGTACAGAGATAGAAAGGAGACATATAGTAAACGTGAAAACTACTGCGCTGGCGAGCGCTTTAATTGATCGATAATTGTTAAATTTATATTGACTCCGCGCATCTCTGGGCGAAAAAGCACTTTTACCTCATACTTATGCGGACATGGCCGCTAAGCGTTCAGGCTGCGGCTGGACGCCAGGGGATTAACCCTCAATAAATGAAGGAATACAATTTTGGCAGGAAGTAGTCTTTTAACGCTGTTGGATGATATCGCCACCTTGCTTGACGATATCTCCGTGATGGGGAAACTGGCAGCGAAAAAAACGGCCGGCGTACTGGGAGACGATCTCTCTCTCAATGCTCAGCAGGTGACGGGCGTACGGGCCAATCGTGAGCTCCCCGTTGTCTGGGGCGTTGCAAAGGGATCGTTGGTCAATAAAGTGATTTTAGTGCCGTTGGCCTTACTGATCAGCGCGTTTATTCCCTGGGCGATTACGCCATTGCTGATGCTGGGCGGCGCATTCCTGTGCTACGAAGGCGTTGAGAAAGTGCTGCACAGTCTGCAGGCGCGCAAACACAAGGAAGATCCGCAGGCCCGTCAGCAGCGTCTGGAAGCGCTGGCGCAGCAAGATCCGCAGGCCTTTGAACGCGATAAAGTGAAAGGGGCGATACGCACAGACTTTATTCTGTCCGCTGAAATCGTGGCCATTACGCTGGGAATCGTGGCCGATGCGCCGCTGCTCAATCAGATTCTGATTCTCTCCGGGATTGCCATCCTGGTGACCGTTGGCGTGTACGGTCTGGTCGGCATTATCGTGAAGCTGGATGATATGGGCTACTGGCTGGTGAAGAAGAGCAGCGCGCTGGCGCGCTGGGTCGGTAACGGGTTACTGGCGGTTGCGCCGCGCCTGATGAAGCTGCTCTCCATCGTCGGGACACTGGCGATGTTTCTGGTCGGCGGCGGCATTATCGTACACGGCATCGCGCCGCTTCATCATGCGGTTGAACAGTGGGCTGGTGAACAGTCCGCCCTCATCGCCTCACTGCTGCCGACCGGCGTCCACCTGGTGCTGGGCTTTATCGTCGGTGCGGTAGTGCTGGCGGGCGTGAAGGTTATCAGCGGCTTTCGCGCTACGGCAGAGTAAAATCGCCCGGCGATTATGCAAAATTGCTCAGCTTCGTCTATGGTGAAACGGTTTCTCCCAGATGACGGACTAAAAAATGGTATTGTTGGTCAGTGATGAAGTGAGGCGAAAAAGCGGAGGGCCGCGCATGGTTGTGACGGGCTTCGCCAGCGGAATGGTCGAGTGTCGTTGGTACGACGGTTATGTCGTAAAACGCGAGGCGTTTCGTGAAGATGAGTTAGTGCGTGGGGAAGGGCAGCGACAGAAGAGTGCCTGACCCCTATAGCGCCCGGCAAAAGCCGGGCGCTTTGTCGTTATGCTGCTTAGTTAACCAACAGGGAGCGTTGATGACGTTTGTTGCTTTGATTGTACTGCGAGAGAACAATGGATAAACCACTGTGGGTAAGAAAACTTCGCCGCGTTTCTCGCCCGGGACATGTGGTTAATTATTGTTTTGTCGCAGTACTCTTTTTTTCTACGCTCCTGATCTGGCGCGAAGTGATGGTGTTGGAAGGGGCCTACGTCACAAACCAGCGCAACAATCTTGAAAACGTCGCCGATGAACTGGACAGTCTGCTGCTGTTCAACATCGACAGAATGGTGTTTTTTCGCAACGGGATGCAGTCGGCGCTGGAAACGCCGCTGGATTTTGAGATTTTGCGTAATGCAGAACAGGAATACATGAGCAAACGCCATGAACCGATCTGGTCCGTGGCGTTACATAACCGGCGTACTCTGCCGGTGTATGGCGTTTCCGATGACTTTGTCGACAGTCAGAGCTCGCTCTCGCGCAACGATGCCCTGACCGGTAATGAGCTGATGGCGGTTCTGGAGCTGGGGTATCTCCTGCGTCTGGTCGAGAATAACCGCGGATTTAACGAACGCATGCTGTACATTTCGCGCAGCGGTTTTTTTACCAGCACCACGTTGCCAAAAAACGCGGTACAGGCCCAGACGTTATATACCCATGCGATCGCCGCCCCGTGGTTTACCCGGCAATCGCAGCGCAATAATCCCGGTCGCGGCGTGTTCTGGCAGACCGTTCTCGATGAGCATGCGCAAAACGACGATCCGGTAGTGACGGCCTCCATTCCCCTTGATTTCCGACATGACTGGCTCGGGGTGCTGTCGATGGATTTTTCGGTGCGAGAGATGAAAGCGTTTCTGGTCAGCGCCATTAAGGGGGGCCAGGAGGGGGAATATCAGCTGTATGATAGTCGGCTTAACCTGATTGCATCCTCGGCGTCGGGGAATGTACTGACCCTGTTGTCCGCCCGTGAACAGGCGATGCTTAGCTACGCGTTTTTGCATCAAAACCAGGGGGGGATTCGTTTATTAACGCGCTATATCAGCTGGCAGAAATTAAACAACTTTGATGGCGTGCTGCTGAGGATCCATACGCTGCAGGAAGGCGTGCGCGGTGCTTTCGGGACCATTACTATTGCGCTGACGCTGATGTGGCTACTCTTTACGCTGATGCTGATCATCTCCTGGCTGGTGATTCTGCGGATGGTGCGTAATATGAGTGTTTTGCAAAAGTCGCTGGAGTGGCAGGCCTGGCATGACGCGTTAACCCGCCTGTTGAATCGCGGGGCCTTATTTGAAAGGGCAATCGCTACCACCAGAATGTGCGAGCGGACGGGGCGGCCGATCTCGGTGATCCAGCTCGATCTCGATTACTTTAAGAAGGTGAATGACCAGCACGGGCACCAGGCGGGCGACCGGGTACTGTCGCTGGTTGCCAGTACCATCGCGAGCAATATCCGTGAAGGCGATCTGGCTGGCCGCGTCGGCGGTGAAGAGTTCTGTGTTGTGATGCCTGACACCACCTTACAGGTGGCAACAGCCATCGCCGAACGTATCCGCATCCGCATTTACAGCCGTGAAATTCTGCTCTGCAACGACACCAGTTTGCGGATCAGTGCTTCACTGGGGGTCAGCAGCAGCGATGATTGTGCCGGATTTAATTTTGAAAACCTGCAGTCAACGGCCGATCACCGGCTCTACCTCGCCAAACAAAATGGACGCAACCAGGTCTGCTTTAACGATTTGCCGTCGTGCGCTGGTTTGCGGAAATGAGATTTATCTTAAAAAACACCCGTGACCAATGCGCGATCGGAGAAAAAAGAACGCAACAAACCCTTGCGCCATCAGCATTCTGGGAGAGTGACAGAAAGTTCATCCCATTTCTCAATTATTTTCTTCATGAATAGCTCTTGTCATGCAAAATAATTGAGGATAATGTTTTCCCGCAACGGATATCCCGGTGTAACGAATTTTCAAGTGCTTCTTGCATTAGCAAGTTTCATCCCGACTCCTGCGAGTCGGGATTTTTTTCACCTGTACCTAGCGGTTGATCTCCGTGACGCTAAAGTCATGAATATCGAGTTCAAACGCTTCCGCTAGTTCGCACCAGGTGTGATAGTCGCGGCCATCAACGCTGACGTGATGCGGATCGTCGCGCGAACGCCGTATCTCGCTCTCGCTGATTTCATTAATCGCCGCCAGCAGGGCATCAACATCGACATTCACCCCGCGACTTCCCGCATATCCACTATCTTTGGCGGTTTTCATCATGGCTACCTCGCTTGGCTCAGATCGTGCCTGTTTAAGTATAGGCAAAAAATCACCGGATGGTCGGCGCGGCATAGGGGCCGTCGTAATGGCGGATGGTCGATAAAAACGCACTCACCGGGCAGGGCGCTGCACAGCGGGCAGTTTTGTTCTACACTGGCTCAAAAATAGAGGAGATAAGTTATGCAGGTGAACGATCGTGTCACGGTGAAGACCGACGGTGGCCCACGTCGATCGGGTGTAGTTCTGGCAATAGAGTCGTTTAGTGAAGGGACAATGTATCTGGTTTCGCTGGAAGACTACCCGCTGGGGATCTGGTTTTTTAACGAAGCAGGGCACCCGGACGGGATCTTTGTTGAGAGAGAAGATTAGTTCGTAAGGCATCTGAACTGGCGGAGAGCACCGCCAGTTTTGCCTGCGCCTGGTTCAGCGCAGGTTAACGTGTATTCCGCTGGTAATGTTTTCCGCCAGGCGTACGATATGGTAAATCACCTGTTTATTGTGGGTCTGAATTTTCTTTTTAATATTTCCTTTATGCGACGAAACCGTCTTTGCCTTGATGTTCATCTGGCTTGAAATCTGCGCTGTACCATAGCCCGCCATCCACATTTGCAACATATTCGATTCGGTACGACTGAGCGACAGTGTCGGTATATTGATACGGGCGCTGCTGTAGTTATCGTATTTAAGGCGATTACCCAGAATTTCATCAAGGTCTTTTGGCGTCAGCGATTTGGAGCTAATAAGTAAATTCTTGCGCACCAGCAGATAGCGATCGAAATGAATGTTAGCTAACGACATAAAGATAACAAATAACGTCCCAGGGTGCTGGGTAATGATATGCCGGATAAGCTGATTGCTGTCCGGATGATGAATAAAGCAATCTTCATTGATAAATACCACTGCCGGATGCATGAATTCACAGGCCTCTTTCAGGCATTCCACAGAATGTACTTCACTAATGTCGCGCTTTTTTATTCCCCGGCTTGTCAGATACCCGGACAATCCCAGCCGGGTATAGCTACACAAATCCATGATAATCGTTGACATGACCCATCCTCAATCAACACGTAACGATAATTTATCCCTCGCCGACAAGCGCGATGAAATCCATTTAAGTGGGTAATAAAAACCCGGTTCAGCACAGGAACCATCAGAGAGTCTAAACTATTCCGTAATATTGCCCATAATTTGCCAGGAATACTCCCAAAGTAATGTGTGGCCCGGGTTATGTGAGGGAATTAAAAGCAAAATTGCCTCTTTTCCAGAGAGCGTGGGCCACAAATAATAAATATTTTTAGGATTTTCCTTATGTTGATTGCGTAAATAGCCAGCGCTTTGTCATCGGCCCTTCATGATCGTTATTAATTAATAATGCGGCGGTCGGCTGCATTTTTTCCTGGAGCGACGGTGGCGTTTTGCGTACGGTCATGTTGGCAAGTTTGACGCCGGTCAACGGCAGGGGTGGCGGGCTTAACGCTTTAATGCCACAATACTTTTTTATCGGTTTGTGGGATGGATGATGAAAAAGTTAGTGATTGTCGGTGCGCTGTTGATGCTGGCCGGGTGTGTCCAGGTTGATAATTACGATACCGTCGTTAAAGCGCCAGCGCCCGCCGGGTTAGAGGGATACTGGCAGTCAAAAGGCCCGCAGAGCGAAATGATGAGCCCGGACGCGATTGCCAGCCTGATTGTGACGAAAAATGGCGACACCCTGGATTGTCGTCAGTGGCAGCGCGTCATCGCCACGCCGGGTAAATTAATGCTGCGTGACGAGCAGGTCTATAACGTCACCTCCAGACTCGATGTTTATCCTGTTGAGCGCTCTGGTAATACGCTGCAATACGATCGCATGACCCTGACTCGCGTTGACCGCCTGACCGCCGAGTGCGAGCAGGCGTGGAAAAAAGCCGCGGCAGGGAAAAGCGTGAACTAATGCAGGTGCGGGCTGAGGCAACGTTCAGCCCGCGAGCTTCCAACGACTACAGCACCTCCTCAATGACCCAAACGCTGACGCTTCCGCCGTTGCAGGTAAAAGTGCCGCAGCCTTCGTCGTCGGTTTCTACCACCTCCTGGCGATTGCCCAGAAAATCTTTCCAGCGCTTATTGCCATAGTTGGCGCCCAGCGGCAGCTGCTTCTCTCCCTCATCGCCGTTAGACAATACAACGACGCATCCCGGATCTTCATCGGTGCCGCTGCGGCTGAACGCAATGCAGTTGGGATGATCGAACCACAGCGTCTGGACGCCGTGGGCAAAACGCTGGCGGGCATCAATCAGTTCATGCAGTTGCTCAATAACCGGCATCTCAATGGCATAGGTCTGGCCATCACCACCGGTATCTTCATAGCTGGCGCCGAAGAGGTCGGCATAAAAAACCGAGGGGACGCCGTTTTCGCGCAGCAGAATGAGCGCATAGGCCAGCGGTTTGAACCACGGTTCGACGGGGGCCTCCAGTGCCTGCAAGGGTTGAGTGTCATGGTTGGTCACCAGCGTAACGGCATGAAACGGGTCGCTTTCAACCAGCGTGCCGCTAAAAATCTGGCTCATATCGTAGTCGCGCCCCTGACGTGACGCCTCGTGAAACTTCATCTGCAAAGGGGCGTCAAACAGCATCGTTTTACCGTCGACGCGCTCAATATATTGCTGGAGCTTATCAACTTCATGCGACCAGTACTCCGCCACGATAAACAACGGCTTTGTCGCCACTTCCTGGACGTGGTCAATCCACGCTTTATAAAACCATGCGGGAATATGTTTAACCGCATCGAGACGAAAACCGTCGCAGCCGGTTTGCTCCATAACCCAGCGGGCCCAGTACTTCAGTTCTTCGGCGACCGCATGATTGCGGAAATCAATATTCTCGCCCATCAGGTAATCGAAATTACCCATCTCATCATCGACCTGATCGCTCCAGCCTTCGCCGGTATAATCGTTAACAATTTTAAAAACGCCGTCCTCGTCGGGATTCTCGATGTGATCGACGCCGCTGAAACATTTGTAGTCCCAGATAAACTGAGAGTACTGCCCGTCCCGGACCGGGAAGGTGTAGCGTGTCCAGGCTTCGCACTCGATAATCTCCTCCGCGATTTGCGTCCGGTCCTGCTCATCGACGCGCTGCACGCGAATATGCTCTTTCTCATCTGCGCCCATCTTGTGGTTGACCACCACATCAAGCAGCACCGCAATATCGTGCTGGTGAAGGGCCGCAATGGCGGCAAGGAGCTGGGCTTTATCACCATATTTCGTGGCAATGGAGCCTTTTTGGTCGAACTCGCCGAGGTCAAACAGATCGTAGCTGTCGTAGCCGACGGAGTAACCGCCGGACGCCCCTTTGTAAGCCGGCGGTAGCCAAATCATGTTAATGCCAATTTCATTCAGGTTCGGGGCCAGGGCTTCGACTTCGCGCCACAACTCGCCGCCGGCGGGGTAATACCAGTGAAAGCACTGCAGTAACGTGGGGTTTTTCATCTTCCATGCTCCAGACGTCATCAAGCTGACCTTTGCAGTATGAGATATCTCCAGCAAATCCGATCAATTTTGGCTCTCTTTTCGCTATGTCTTAAATCGCTGCATATATAATATTTCGGAATAAGATGTAGCGTATAGGTGTTGGTGAGCGAAACTAAACGCCTTACACTACTGGAAAATATCACTTATCAGGGGCATCTATGAAATTAGCACTTCTGGGTCGTCAGGCGCTGATGGGCGCGATGGCTGTAGTTTTAATGGCCGGCGTCAGCGCAAAATCGTTTGCTGCGGAAAATCTGCTCGGGCAGATTAAAGAGCGCGGGACGCTGCGCGTAGGCCTGGAAGGGACCTATCCGCCGTTCAGCTATCAGGGCGACGACGGAAAGCTGACCGGTTTCGAGGTTGATTTTGCTAATGAACTGGCGAAACATCTGGGCGTGAAGGCCGATCTGAAACCGACCAAATGGGACGGCATGCTGGCTTCCCTCGATTCTAAACGTATTGACGTGGTGATTAACCAGGTCACCATTTCCGACCAGCGCAAGCAAAAGTATGACTTCTCTACCCCCTATACGGTGTCGGGTATCCAGGCGCTGGTGAAAAAAGGCAATGAAGGCATTATCAAAACCGCAGCGGACCTGAAAGGTAAAAAAGTCGGCGTCGGTCTGGGGACCAACTACGAAGAGTGGCTGCGCCAGAACGTCCAGGGCGTAGATATTCGTACCTATGATGATGACCCGACTAAATATCAGGATCTGCGCGTGGGCCGTATTGACGCGATTCTGGTCGATCGCCTGGCGGCGCTGGATCTGGTGAAGAAAACCGGCAATACCCTGGCGGTGACCGGCGAAGCGTTCTCCCGTCAGGAGTCTGGCGTGGCGTTGCGTAAAGGCAACGAAGACCTGCTGAAAGCGGTTGATGGCGCGATTGCAGATATGCAGAAAGATGGCAGCCTGAAAGCGCTGTCGGAAAAATGGTTTGGCGCTGACGTGACGATGTAACGGCGGGCGGTGAAAAAAGGCGCTATTGATAGCGCCTTTTTTTATTTCGTACGCCAGTGTGTGCATAATAAAGATAACTCAGTCAGGAGGTACCATGTCACTGCAAAATTTAACGCGCTTCCCGCGCCTGGAATTGATTGGCGCGCCGACGCCGCTGGAATATCTACCGCGCTTGTCCGATCATCTGGGCCGCGAGATTTTTATAAAACGTGACGACGTGACCCCGCTGGCGATGGGCGGCAATAAGCTGCGTAAGCTGGAGTTCCTGGCGGCAGATGCGCTGCGTGATGGTGCGGATACGTTAATCACCGCCGGCGCGATTCAGTCGAACCACGTTCGTCAAACGGCGGCGGTGGCCGCGAAACTGGGTCTGCACTGTGTGGCGCTGTTGGAAAACCCTATTGGCACTCGCGCCGAGAACTACCTGACCAACGGTAACCGCCTGCTGCTGGATCTGTTTAATACTCAGGTTGAGATGTGCGATGCGCTGACCCAACCCGATGTTCAGCTGGAGGAGCTGGCAACCCGCATTGAAGCGCAGGGCTATCGGCCCTATGTCATTCCGGTGGGGGGCTCAAATGCGCTTGGCGCGCTGGGCTATGTGGAAAGCGCCCTCGAAATCGCTCAGCAGTGCGAAGGCGCCGTGGAACTCTCTTCCGTGGTGGTCGCCTCCGGGAGCGCGGGTACTCATGCCGGACTGGCCGTAGGACTGGAACAGCTTATGCCAGGGGCTGAGCTGATTGGCGTCACCGTATCACGCAAGGTGGCGGATCAGTTGCCGAAAGTCGTTGCGCTTCAGCAGGCGGTGGCGAACAGTCTGGAGCTCCAGGCCAATGCGGAGATTAAGCTGTGGGATGACTATTTTGCGCCGGGATATGGCACGCCGAACGACGAAGGAATGGAAGCCGTGAAGCTGCTGGCGCAGCTGGAAGGCATTCTGTTGGATCCGGTTTATACCGGCAAAGCGATGGCCGGGTTGATTGACGGCATTAATCAGAAGCGCTTTAAGGATGAAGGGCCGATTTTATTTATCCACACGGGTGGAGCGCCGGCGCTGTTTGCCTATCATCCCCATATCTAAAGCAGAACATACAGAATGCAAGAGAGTATCCAACTGGTTATCGATTCCGCGCCTTATCTGCTGAAAGGCGCGGTGTTTACTTTACAGCTGAGCATCGGCGGTATGTTCTTTGGCCTGGTGCTGGGCTTTATCCTCGCTTTGATGCGGATGTCGCCTCTGTGGCCGGTGAAATGGCTGGCGAGAATGTATATCTCCATCTTCCGCGGTACCCCGCTGATTGCCCAGCTGTTTATGATCTATTATGGTCTGCCGCAGTTTGGTATTGAGCTCGACCCGATCCCGGCGGCGATGATTGGCCTGTCGCTTAACACCGCGGCCTACGCGGCGGAAACGCTGCGGGCGGCGATCGCCTCGATTGACAAAGGGCAGTGGGAAGCGGCGGCCAGTATCGGTATGACGCCGTGGCAAACCCTGCGCCGGGCGATTTTGCCGCAGGCTGCGCGCGTGGCGCTGCCGCCGCTCTCCAATAGTTTTATCAGCCTGGTAAAAGATACCTCGCTGGCGGCCACCATTCAGGTTCCGGAACTGTTCCGTCAGGCGCAGCTGATTACCTCGCGCACCCTGGAGGTATTTACTATGTATCTGGCCGCATCGCTGATTTACTGGGTGATGGCGACGGTGCTGTCCTCGTTGCAGAACTATTTTGAAAACCAGCTGAATCGCCAGGAGCGTGATCCAAAATGAGTGCCATTGAAGTCAAAAACCTGGTGAAAAAATTCCACGGCCAGACGGTACTGCACGGTATCGACCTCAATGTCCAGGAGGGGGAAGTGGTGGCGATCATCGGCCCCAGCGGCTCCGGTAAAACGACGCTGCTGCGCAGTATTAACCTGCTGGAACAGCCGGAAAGCGGGACCATCCGGGTGGGCGATGTGACCATTGATACCGCGCGCAGTTTCAGCCAGCAAAAAGGGTTGATTCGCCGCCTGCGCCAGCATGTGGGTTTCGTGTTCCAGAGCTTTAACCTGTTCCCGCATCGTACGGTACTGGAAAACATCATTGAGGGGCCGGTTATCGTCAAGGGTGAGGATAAAAACGAATCCATTGTTCGCGCCCGGGAACTGCTGGCAAAAGTGGGGCTGAACGGTAAAGAAAACAGCTATCCCCGCCGTCTGTCCGGCGGCCAGCAGCAGCGTGTGGCCATCGCGCGTGCGCTGGCGATGCGCCCGGATGTGATTCTGTTTGATGAGCCGACATCGGCTCTCGATCCTGAGCTGGTTGGCGAGGTGCTGAACACCATTCGCCAGCTGGCGCAGGAGAAGCGCACGATGGTGATTGTGACTCATGAAATGAGCTTTGCCCGCGATGTCGCGGACCGCGCTATTTTTATGGACCAGGGGCGTATCGTCGAACAGGGTGAGGCGAAAGCGCTGTTTGCTAACCCGCAGCAGCCGCGCACCCGCCAGTTCCTTGAAAAATTTCTGATGCAGTAATTTTTACCAGCTCGCGGCGGCCGTCCCCAGCGGCGAGGGCGGCCGCGACCAGACCACCGGTGTTCCCGCCAGCTGTAACGGAAAGCGCAGACGCTCACCCAGGCCGAAAGCTGACCACTCCAGCGCCGGCTGGAAATCGCCCCGCTGCGGTTCACGAAAAGAGAGGGGGCTTTCTGGCGTGGGATATTGCATTAAGCATGCCGCCACCCGAGCCAGCGACAGGCGCGCGCGGTAACCCTCACCGCAGGTCGCACGACGATAAAGACCTTTGAGTACCGCGGCAGCCATTAAATAACCGGTGGCATGATCCAGGGCCTGAACCGGCAGAGGCACCGGTTTATCCGCCAGGCGCCACTGTTGACCGGCTGCGGCAATGCCGCAGGCCATCTGCACCAGACTGTCAAAACCGCGGCGGTTACGCCACGGACCGCTCCATCCCCAGGCATTCAGCGACACATCGACCAGCCCTGGTCTGAGTCGAGCCCGCGTTTCGCTATCGAATCCCAGGGTGTCCAGCGCATCGGCACGGTAGCCGTGTACGATAACATCAGCCTGAGAGAGCAAATCTATTAAACGTTGCTTATCGATTGCTGTTTTAATATTCAGTCGTGCGCAGCGCTTGCCGGGCGTGATTTCCTCCTCGAGCGTCGGCTCATACCAGTCTGGCGGATCGATCCGCAGCACCTGCGCACCGAGGCCGGCGAGCAGACGGGTGGCCACCGGTCCGGCAATAATCCGCGTCAGATCGAGAACCCGAATGCCGAGCAGCGGCCTGCTGCGAGATAAACGCCAGTCGACGGGGGAGCCAGACGGTAACGGTGTTTCGATCAGCAGCGGTTCCTGACTGACCGCCATGCCCTGCGGGTGCGCCTGCCATTGTCGGGCGCTGCGCATTGCCGCCGCACAACCGCCTGCTTCGACGACCGCTTGTTCAAGCGCCTCAGCCTGCCACTGACTAACCGCGGACGCCAGAGAAGCCCGGGAGTCATGTTCACCTAAAACGCGCGCCATGGCACGACGGTGGTGATGTGCGTTGGTATGCAAACGGATCCAGCCTTCCTCAGTCGGGTAGTCGCCGGCCAGGGGATCCCAAAGCGACTGGGGCGGCCGGTTTACAGGATACAGGCTATGATTAAACCAGTAAGACGCGAGGCGCCGGTCGACCCGGATGGGCGAGGGAGAGCCTGATAGTTGTGCCAGTTGACCGCCCGCGACGGCAATAGAAGCTGAGGCAAAATCGGTGACGGCAAAGCAGGAACGCAACGCCCCCGTCTGGGTAAATTCGACTTCCGGGGCCGGGTGGGAACTAAAGGCCTGCCATAGCCGGGAATATATCGTGTTTAGCGATAATGGATCCGACATACTTTTCTCCGGTAACGGGTGAGGAGCGCCAGTCATGGCCTAATAAGTGCGATGCATACGATATTTTATACATATAAATAAGATTTATGTGTTAGTTTTCTGTATTTCTAATAATGATTATTACTCAGGAGTTATTTGGTCGGTTATGAGGGACATTGATTTTTTCAGCTGGCGGCGGGAAATGCTGCAACAATTTCAGTCAATCGCGACGGGAGGGGAAGTTTATAATCTCCTGCAACAACAAACGGAAGGGCTGGAATATGACTATTTTGCGCTTTGCGTACGCCACCCCGTGCCTTTTACCCGGCCCAGGATTACGCTGCAATCGACCTACCCGCAGGCGTGGATGACACACTACCAGGCTGAGAATTATTTTGCTATCGATCCGGTATTGCGTCCCGAAAACTTTCTCCGTGGCCATCTGCCGTGGGATGACAGACTCTTCCGCGATACGCCGGAATTGTGGGATGGCGCGCGGGATCACGGGTTGAACAAGGGGGTTACCCAGTGTCTGACCTTGCCTAATCATGCTCAGGGGTTTTTGTCCGTTTCCAGCCGCAGCCGCAGCGCAGGGCCGTTTCATGAAGACGAGCAGGAGATGCGCTTAAGAACGCTGACCGAGCTGAGCCTGCTGACGTTACTGCGGCTGGAAGATGCGATGGTCATGCCGCCGGAAATGAAGTTTAGTCGTCGTGAACTGGAAATATTGAAATGGACTGCGGAGGGAAAAACATCGGCTGAAGTGGCGATTATTCTCTCTATCTCAGAAAATACCGTTAATTTCCATCAAAAAAATATGCAACGAAAATTCAATGCGCCAAATAAAACGCAAATCGCCTGTTATGCGGTGGCGACCGGTTTAATTTGAGCAGGTAGGGTGTTCTGCGTGTCAGACGTGGGGACCGGCTGTGCTGAACTCACAGCCGGTTGACTGTTACTGGCGGTAAGCTTGTTTAATTTGCTTAACGGTGCTGGAGAATACGGCAGCCTGAGCCTCATCTTCCATCTGCGTGATCTGTTTTTCCATTTTAATAATCACCCGACCCGCATCCGCCTGGCCCATTGCCTGGAGCATCAGCGTCAGCAGCGTTTTCAGGCAGGTCACTTCCTGCGCCAGTTCTTGATTATTTTCTGCAGTGGAAAAATCTGGAGTGCTCATCGATATCCTCGTTTGCTATCGGCGCTTTTGCGCAATACTAAATGTTAAGGCGGCGCAGTATACCACAAGCGACGGGAAAAAAAGGAGCGCGTAATTTGTGTCCTCTCATCAGAGGTGTAGGCGCATTAATTGCCTGAATAATACGTAATCTGCCCGCGCATCGCAGGTTAATTTTTGCGGTAGTGTGTTTTCATCGTTAATTATTGTTACATATTTTGTTTCGTATTTTACCCTGCGGTATCGCGGCGCCCTGCGGGTGTTTTTGTAGGGCAAATGTTAAAAATGAAGCGTAATACAACTTACTGTTATCTATAAGTTTCCACTTGCTGTGCAGACAAATTGACATATCCGGGGAAGAAACTTTCCGTAGGGCATTTTTTTGCCTTTTAAAGTGACGAGAAAACCCGGTAATATGTATGAGATAAGCTATCCGTAGCGTTATCCCTAATTCTGGAGATTATTCCTTTGATCAACGTCCTTCTTGTTGATGACCACGAGCTAGTGCGCGCAGGGATACGACGCATTCTGGAAGATATAAAAGGGATTAAAGTTGTCGGTGAGTCCTGCTGCGGCGAGGATGCGGTGAAATGGTGCCGCGCCAATTCCGTTGATGTTGTTCTGATGGACATGAACATGCCTGGAATGGGTGGCCTGGAAGCCACGCGCAAGATTGCGCGTTCCATTGTCGATACCAAAGTGATTATGCTCACCGTGCATACCGAAAATCCGCTGCCGGCAAAAGTGATGCAGGCTGGTGCCGCAGGTTATCTGAGTAAAGGTGCTGCGCCTCAGGAAGTGGTGAATGCCATTCGCTGCGTAGCGTCCGGCCAGCGTTATATTGCTTCCGATATCGCCCAGCAAATGGCGCTTAGCCAGATTGAGCCGGAAAAGACAGAATCGCCTTTTGCCAGTTTGTCTGAACGCGAATTGCAGATTATGCTGATGATCACCAAGGGTCAGAAGGTGAATGAGATCTCAGAGCAGCTAAATCTGAGTCCCAAAACCGTGAACAGCTATCGCTACCGGATGTTCAGTAAATTAAACATCCACGGTGACGTCGAGTTGACCCACCTGGCCATTCGACATGGTCTGTGCAATGCGGAGTCGTTAGCAAGTCAGTGAGTGATGTTTTTGACGCAAAAGCTTTCCTGAAAACGGTAACCAGCCAGCCGGGCGTCTATCGCATGTATGATGCTGGCGGCACCGTCATCTATGTTGGCAAAGCAAAAGATCTGAAAAAAAGGCTGAGCAGCTATTTTCGGAGCAACCTGGCTTCGCGTAAAACCGAAGCGCTGGTGGCGCTGATTGCGCAAATCGACGTGACCGTAACCCATACGGAAACGGAAGCGCTGCTGCTGGAGCACAACTACATCAAGCTGTATCAGCCGCGTTATAACGTGCTGCTGCGTGATGACAAATCCTACCCCTTCATTTTCCTTAGCGGTGATACCCACCCGCGCCTGGCAATGCACCGCGGGGCGAAACACGCCAGGGGCGAGTATTTCGGTCCTTTCCCGAATGGTTATGCGGTTCGCGAGACGCTTGCACTGCTACAAAAAATTTTCCCTGTGCGTCAGTGCGAGAACAGCGTGTACCGTAACCGGTCGCGTCCTTGCCTGCAGTATCAAATTGGCCGCTGCCTGGGACCCTGTGTGTCAGGCCTGGTGAGTGAAGAGGAGTACGCGCAGCAGGTTGAATATGTGCGGCTGTTCCTCGCGGGTAAGGATGATCAGGTGCTGACGCAGCTCATTGCCCGGATGGAGAAGGCCAGCCAGGCGCTGGAGTTTGAAGAAGCGGCGCGCATTCGCGATCAGATTCAGGCCGTACGCCGGGTGACCGAGAAACAGTTCGTCTCGAATACCGGGGATGACCTCGACGTTATTGGCGTCGCCTTTGATGCGGGCATGGCCTGCGTCCACGTTCTGTTTATTCGTCAGGGCAAGGTTCTCGGTAGCCGCAGCTATTTTCCGAAAGTGCCCGGCGGTACGGAGCTTGGCGAAGTGGTGGAGACGTTTGTCGGCCAGTTCTATCTGCAGGGCAGCCAGATGCGTACCCTGCCGGGAGAGATTCTGCTCGATTTTAATCTTGGCGATAAAACCTTGCTGGCGGATTCCCTCTCTGAACTGGCGGGGCGCCGGGTGAACGTCCAGACGAAACCGCGCGGCGACCGGGCCCGCTATCTGAAGCTGGCACGTACCAATGCGGCCACGGCGCTCACCACGAAACTTTCCCAACAGTCGACGATCCATCAACGTTTGCAGGCCCTGGCTACCGTACTGAAACTGCCGGCCGTTAAACGTATGGAATGCTTTGATATCAGCCATACTATGGGTGAACAGACGGTGGCTTCCTGCGTGGTGTTCGACAGTAACGGGCCACTGCGTGCCGAGTATCGACGTTACAATATTACCGGCATTACCCCGGGCGATGATTATGCGGCGATGAACCAGGTTCTGCGCCGCCGCTATGGTAAGGCAATAGAAGTGAACAAGATTCCTGACGTTATCCTGATAGACGGCGGTAAAGGGCAGCTTGGGCAGGCGAAAAGCGTCTTTGCCGGGCTGGATGTGCCCTGGGATAAACAGCATCCTCTCTTATTGGGGGTGGCAAAAGGTAGCGATCGTAAAGCCGGGCTGGAAACGTTATTCTTCGAACCAGAAGGCGAAGGGTTTAACCTGCCGCCTGATTCGCCTGCGCTGCACGTTATTCAGCACATTCGCGATGAATCCCACGATCATGCCATTGCCGGGCATCGTAAAAAACGGGCAAAAGTGAAAAGCACCAGTTCACTGGAGACTATCGAAGGGGTAGGGCCGAAACGCCGCCAGATGCTGCTGAAGTATATGGGCGGATTGCAAGGGTTACAGCAAGCCAGCGTCGAGGAGATAGCCAAAGTACCGGGTATATCTCACGGTCTGGCAGAAAAGATCTTCTACTCGTTGAAACATTAGGGGCTCTGTAGCAACATAGGGCTAATTTTTACTTCTAACAGATAGTTACCTGTCACTATGCAATTTAATATCCCTACATTGCTTACTCTGTTTCGCGTCATCCTGATACCGTTCTTTGTGCTGGCGTTTTATCTGCCTTTCGTCTGGGCCCCTTTTGCCTGCGCCCTGATCTTTTTTGTCGCTGCCGTTACCGACTGGTTTGATGGTTATCTGGCCCGCCGCTGGAATCAGAGCACCCGTTTCGGCGCTTTTCTGGACCCGGTTGCCGATAAGGTGATGGTGGCGATTGCAATGGTGCTGGTGGTTGAGCACTATCACACCTGGTGGGTAACCCTGCCGGCCGCGACCATGATTGCCCGTGAAATTATTATTTCTGCGCTGCGTGAGTGGATGGCCGAACTGGGCAAACGCAGCAGCGTGGCGGTCTCCTGGATCGGGAAAGTGAAAACAACCGCGCAGATGACGGCACTGGTGTGGATGCTGTGGCGACCAAACGCCTGGGTAGAGTGGGCCGGAATCGCCCTGTTCCTCGTGGCAGCGGTGCTGACGCTGTGGTCTATGCTGCAGTATTTGAACGCCGCACGCGGAGATTTGCTTGATCAGTGATCGTTTCGCCGCAAATTTCAGCAAACGACACAAGGATTTAAAAAATATCGTTGACTCATTTCGCCAGGTAAGTAGAATGCAACGCATCGAACGGCAGCACAGCTTGCCAGACGATAACAAAATCAAGTGATTAGCAAATTTGCTTGATAATGCGGGAATAGCTCAGTTGGTAGAGCACGACCTTGCCAAGGTCGGGGTCGCGAGTTCGAGTCTCGTTTCCCGCTCCAGATTAAAAACATCGGCAGATGCGGGTGTTTAAGTATTAAGGCGCGTTAGCAAAGCGGTTATGTAGCGGATTGCAAATCCGTCTAGTCCGGTTCGACTCCGGAACGCGCCTCCAATTTACATCCCGAGCCCGGATGGTGGAATCGGTAGACACAAGGGATTTAAAATCCCTCGGCGTTCGCGCTGTGCGGGTTCAAGTCCCGCTCCGGGTACCATGGGAAGATATAGTAAAAGCCTATCTGGTCAATAGGTTAGGCGCTAGTGATAGCGCAAATGCTCACGGTTTACTGCGGTTAAAATACTCATCCATGTGCAAATATGTGCAAGAGGTTTTAATCGATGGCAAACGTACAAGTTTTATCCAGAAAAACCGGGAAAGTATATCGTGTGCAATTCATGCGAAATGGTTCCCGCGTATCAAAGGTCTTCTCTCGTAAAAGAGAGGCTGAGTCATTCCTTGCGCAAATTACGGTAAGTGATGATTTAGCTGATTGTCTTACGTCTACAGCACTCACAAACACAACCCTTTCCCAAGCAATAAAAGAATATCTATCGCAACATACCGGGCGAGATACGTCCGTTACTACTCGTTTATCATGGTGGGCTAGAGAGCTGGGTGATAAGCCGGTTGGTAAAGTTACCCGTCAGAACATCAAAGCCGCGCTTGCTCGTATGGAAGCAACAGGCAAAAAGCCCGCAACCCTGAACCGCTATAAGGCTGCCCTTAGTGCGGTTTTTGCTTATTTCAATGATCTGCACGATGTTAAGCTGAACCCTTGCAGGGAAATACGCCAACTCAAAGAAAGCAATGGAAGAACCCGCTTCCTGTCCCAAGAAGAACTAACCCTATTGCTAGAGACTGCAAAGCAAAGCAAGTGGGAACGTATGCACCTGCTTATCCACGCTGCTGTATCTACTGGCGCACGTCGCTCTGAACTGCTGGGCCTCAAGTGGTCTGACATTGATTTTGCTGCCAGAACCGCCCATGTTGCTTTAACTAAGAATGGCGATGCTCGGGTACTTACTCTTACTGATGGCCTTATCACGGAATTATCAGCCTTCCGCGAGGTTGGCCATGGTTATGTGTTCCCGCACCTATCAAGTCTAACCGGCGCCTTCCAGAATTTTGATAAGTACTGGTTTACTGCATTAGAAGCCGCAGAAATTCATGATTTCCGCTTTCATGATTTACGCCATACATGTGCATCAATGCTGGCTATGAATGGGGCTAGTTTGCTTGAAATTGGGCAAATACTCGGGCACAAAAGCCCATCTATGACAATGCGCTACAGCCATTTATGCACCACGCATAAAGCAAAGTTAACCGATCGTGTGTTTGGGAATATGATGTAACCCTGATAAAGGCTAGGAATAGCTAGCCAGAAAAAAGCCAAAAGAAAACCCCAGCACCGCGTCAACGGTCTGAGGTCGTGATCCACCAATGAGGAAAGCATTGATGAATACCACAAGTCTATCCGCTTTACAGGCCGCTCAGCAAGCAGCAAAGACCGCTTTGACACTCTATCGCGCAGGATTTCAACACCAGGCTGAATCAGTCTGGCGCTCTGCTATGTCTATTATTCAGGGGAAATGAATATGGATAATTCTAATCATTTACATGAACGGTTTATGACAGTTGAAGGTTTTGAGTTTGATTTTGAAAGCATAGCAATAGCAATTACTAGTACTGACGGTAGTTCTATTTCAGCGGAGCATAAGCAGTCGATGATAGATTCTTTTTTGGTCCATTATCATGTAGAAGAAAGCAGCCAAAATGTAACGCTAGCCCTAATTCGCTACTTTCTTTTAACTCGTAGGCCGCTTTTACCTGAGATGATGGATATTCTTAGCGGCGGAATAACTGAACACCTTAAAGGTGGGAAGCCGTGGGGAAGGCCAAATATAAAAGGTAAAACTGATTTTTATCAGTTAGCGCTAGTTTGGGCGATAGATAGAAAATTCCCACATCACAGACACGAGATTGGAGCAGAGCTTGATGTATCTGCTGGAGCAATTAAGAAGCAGATTGAAGCGGCAAGGAAATCATATGCTGCAACCCTATGGGCTGACAGGCTCGTATTGTTCTTACCGGATAATTTCGTTGAAACCCTCCCCTTACTGGATAATCTTGAGCTTAGAGATCAATTCATAACCAGGTCAGGGGCGACAATTATTTAGCACTAATTTAGTCACCACAAAAGTAAGTATCCGCGAAATCGGAGGGTGACGCATATCTGAGACTTGAGATTGGGGTAGGTAATTTACCAATTTTCGGAAACTACCTTTGTGGCTCATTTTGTTTTGCTCTAATTAGTTCGACCAAGACCGCAGTAGACCAGAGCAGACCAAAAAGGGCATAGATAATGGAAAACATCACGTTAATTGACTTAATGCAGGATTTGAAAAACTGGCAAGCTATGAGCGACGTCCCAGAGACGTACCCACAGTTTAAGTACCCAACATTGAAAACATTGTTCTGGCAATCGGATAAGCATCCGGGCCTGAGTCGTTGTACTCGTATTATTGGGAAAAAGCGTTATATCAATATCCCTTTGTTCAGTCTCTATCTCGCTGGGCAATTACCTGAACAACAAACGACGACGGATAAATAATGCAACGGCAACCCGCGCCGTATAACGATTTAATAAAAGTTGTGTGCAAATCCGTGTGTAAAAGACAAAAAAAAGCCCCAAAGCAATAAGCAATAGGGCATTTAAAAATAGAATTTACAAAAGGACTATAACAAATGGTTCAGAGAAACGTAAGTGATATTACCTCTAAAGCTAAAGGACAATGGCGACCAATTCTTGAAGGTTATGGCTGCCAATTACCCTCTAGCCGTCATCATGGCCCGTGTCCGGTATGTGGTGGTAAAGACCGCTTCAGATTCGATGACAAAGACGGGCGCGGAACATGGTTTTGTAATCAGTGTGGCGCTGGAGATGGTCTAAACCTAGTCGCTAAGTTCACCGGGAAGTCACTCAAACACGCTGCTAATGATGTTGCCGCTATCCTCGGCTTAACTGGCAACAAGGCAACTGCAACACAAGCACCTACGGTGCAGGCTAGCCAGGAAAATGAATCTGCCCATGAAATCCGCAAGGCTGGATTAGCTGCGGAGCTGGCTGACAGAATGACACGGGAGAGTCTCAGTGTTAGTTGTGAGAACATCCCTTATCTGGCTAGCAAGGGGTTTAAAGGTTTTGCCGTTAAGGTATTGCGAGAAAATTACCTGCACGCGTTACCACGTTATAAAGGCATATATCGATACCTCGAAGGTACATTGCTGGTGCCGCTAATGGACGTGACCGGCTTTATCCACACGGCTGAACTCATCAGTAAAAGCGGTAAATATGCGATTGCAGGCGGTCGTAAAAAAGAATGTTTCGCACTTATTGAGCCTAAGCAAGGCGATTGGCAAGAATCCAAAATAGTAGCCATTGCTGAAGGATACGCCACTGGATTAAGCGTTAGGGAGCTATCAAGCAACAATCTGACTGTGTTCTGTGGAATGAGTAAGAATGGACTTATGGGGGCTGCTCTAGCTGCTCAAATTCTATTCCCGGACGCCGAAATAGTCATAACTGGCGACAATAGCGCACACAGAGAGAGTGAAGCAGCCGCAGCCGCTGTGAATGGTCGCTGTTCATTCCCCCCTGCACAATACGATGACTGGGACGACTATCGTCAGGCTAAAGCAGGGGAGGCGCGCTAATGAGCCGTGAACCAATAATAGCCACAGAGACCACTATCCCAGCCTCAATACAGGCAGAGATCAACAGGGTACGAGCTAGTGCAGTTCGAAGCCGCCAATACCCGGAGGTATTACACAATGATGCTCCACCGTTTGAGCACGAACATATTAAACTGATGGAAATGCCAGGTATTGGCGGCGATGTGTTGAGAATGATTGAGGACACTGCATATCGCTCACTGCCAAAAGCCGCGGCTGCCGCAACACTTAATTTACTGGCATTGGTTGCCGGGTTAGGTAGAGTTAATAGTATTGCCGGGGGTAAATTAAATGTAATTACATTTGTGATTGCACCATCAGCAGCAGGTAAAGAGCATCCTCAGCAATTTGTAAAACTAATCGCAGGTAAGATGCATATAGCGCACCACATAATTGGCGCCCCACGCAGCGATAAAGACATGATACTGAACTTACTTGATGCCGATAGTGTTCAAGTCTGTAATTACTCAGTTGATGAGGCTCACACGTTCTTAGACAGTATGGCAAGCAAGAGCGCCAGTCAGTACACTCAGGCTATAGAGGGCGTAATGCTAGCGCTTTCTACAACTGACAATTATGTGCTATCAGGCACAATTCGACGCGAGGTCAAGTCGCAGTATGACGCCGACCTATCCCGTGCATATAAATCTAAAGATGCAATAGATAAATCCACGGCTGTAGATAGAGAAGATCGCTTACAAAACGTCGACGCCAAAATAGTCAAACTTGAGTCGGCGATAAATATGGTCGAATCTGGGATTCCGCGTCCATTGTGTAATTTTCAGATGAGCAGTACGCCTGCCAAGATGGATGGTGCAATAAACGAGGGAAATATTGAGAGTGGATTAATCGGTCGTTCATTGGTATTCCGTTGCTCTGATGACAGGGCCGAACTCAAAGAGATCGTAAAAACGGTATCACTCGCACAGTTAACTCCAATTATTAATTCCTTAGCAAATGTAATGAACCGCCATGATAAGGAAACTCAAGCCACTGAGGAATCTCGCGCTATGTTGGATAGTGTGCGGCGTTGGGCTGAGGATAATCACCGTAGAAATGACCCACTGATGGGTGCGTTATTTGCGAGATTATATGAGCGTGTATGCAGCGTATCCAGCTTGCTGGCGGCCGAGACGGGTATGATTCAACCTGAGCATGTTCTATATGGTTTCTCTCTTGTTATGTGGTCAATGCATGACATTAAAAGCATGATGGCACTATCTGATGCGGAAAACGTCGGAGAGAGTATTGAGATTCGATTAATGCAGTGTGTAAAAGGTGTTGGCGTGCCATATGCAGCTCTGCGACGTGAAGTTATGCGAACAAAGGTACTTGCTAGGTTGGATAAGAGAGACCCCAGAATTTACAACGATGCGTTGGATCGCTGCATTAATGATGGTCGACTTGTCGAGAGAGACCGTCGAGTTTACCCAAGCTAAACACGAAAAGGAGCCTAACGGCTCTTTTTTTTGCTAGCCAGAAATGGATTCCTGAAAACTCGTACATTCTGTACATAAACCTTACGTAACCCATATGCAGCAAGGGATACAGAGTGAACAAGCTCCGTACATTCCTGTACACGCGTGTACATCCATATCCCAGCGATGTACAGAAATGTACAAGGATGTACGGGCAATAAACACGCTACATACCGCGCCACGTCTAGCTTTGAAGGGTGAAGTGTACAGAATGTACAGGATTCTAAGAGCACAAAGTTATCCCCGTCTTTTTCTGGCTAGCGTCCCAGAAAGGGTAGTGTTTTCAGGTTGTAGCAGTTCACATGCTACGGCTAACCAGTGATAACACCGCTTTTAATAGGATGCTGGGTAAATAGGTGTGCATTCATCATTTATCAAAGAGCCAATATCTATAAAAGTGGTAGGTTGTGAATTATCAAACACAATTTGTGTTACGTTATAACATTTAGTGTTAGACTTGAATTATCAAGTTTATTCAAGGTGACGTTATGGCGAACAATCACGGTGGAACGAGAGCAGGCGCTGGCAGAAAGCGTTCCCCGCTGCCTAAACAGCTAACAGATAATGCGCTTACCCGCCTTTCTGAGTTAGTTGATGCTGGAGATGTTCAGGCTGTCAGAATGGTAATTGACCGTAGTTTTCCCGCATTAAAGTCTATTACGCCAACTGGGACACTTGATGCTGAGTTGCTCAAGATGAAAATTAAAGAGCTAAGCGAATTTGAGGAGCGCATTGCGGCGCTTGAGCGGGGGAACCATGGCAAGTAATTATCGTAACCGTATTAAAGAGCTTGAGCGGACTCATGCACCAAGCGTGCTGGCTGGTATTCGCTTCATAACTGATATGCCTGTAGAAGCTGATGACCCTCGCTCTGGTGATGTTATTGAAATTGTCCATCCTTGCAGCCCTGTCCCTGAACTTTATGTATATACAACTAACCGCGGGCAATTTCAGCTAATTAAGTCAGGGCTGGAAGATAAATTTATTCTGCTGGATTGCTAAGAATGGTGACTTTATCTGACCGATTGAAACGACTGGAGATTATCACTACTCCTACCCAACCAATCGAAATTGAGTTTCATGTGATTGAGGTTGTTAACAATGACGATCTGCGTCGTGGTTCGTGGAGTGTCACCAGCCATACGATAAACAAAACTATTACTTTCTATGCCTCAACCTCCACTGAGTTTCAACTCCTCCGCAACCAGTACAAAGCGCAGCATAAGGCACTGACTTTATCTGTCGACCCTGAGTGTATCGACTTCACAATAGCCCTTCCCGAAGGCCCGATCACCGTGACAAATAACTGATAACAATCATTTCAGTATTCCCGTTGATAACAACAAGAGACATATAAATGGCAATTACATACTATTCAGAGCAATACATACGTGGTGTAAATACGTCTGACACCATTGGTCGATTCCATGAGGTTGCTGCTCGAAAGATCAATACACTTTCGGAAAAACGCAAAGCAATTGCAAACGATAGGACACGCTCGGATGAGGAAAAGGCCGTTCTCTACAAACGCCTACAAGATGAATATGGTAAAACTCTGGAAAAGTCCAAAAATGAATTGGCTCGAGAACTGCTTATCAACATTGAGGCCCAATCCCGAGCTAAAGAGTCCGCTCGAGGCAACATGTCACTAACCGAGTCTGTGCAATTAATCGCTGCGTTACGACAAGCTGGTGTAGACGGTGATGATTTGCGAGCCGCAGCCATTAGTGATGTACGCATAGCACAAGCTATGGTTAACAGCCCTGAAGTTGTTATTCGTGCGGCTAAATGGACGCCAAAAGCAGCTAATGAAATTCTCGAACGCCATTTCCCTGACTTAGTTATGCAAAGTACTCAATTACAGGCAGACCAAGCTGCCTATGACCGCCTTAGTGACTCTATTGACGAATCATTAAGCGTCATAAAAAAGCGCGCACCTGCGAATGTGCTGGAAACTCGAGTGGATGAATCAACGCTATTTAGCGTTGATGGTGAAGACTAGGTTTTGATTTACAATGCAGATATTGCTTGTTCTGACCTGCTTGGTAAATTAGCCCTTACTCAGGGCTTTTATCAAAGAGCTTTATTATCGGCTAAGGCCTTTAGGAAAGGTGCAAATTTAGAGCTGACGGCAGCAGGTTCACCTTTACCAAAGACTGAAAATTGATATTCATCGTAACTCTCAATTTTCATTTTTACGTGTTTACCATTAGCTAAAACGACAAAATCACTGATAGGTATAACAAACCGACGCACCGAATAATTACCTGTGAAATCCCCGAAACTTCTTGCTGAGTGCGGGTCAGCATAATCAGTAAACTGGCTCGCCTCTCTCGCACTATCAATCACCTTTCCATCAACATTGAATTTAACGGCGGTGACATTCGTAATTCCTTGGGCACCAACTGATAAGATAATGAACTTTGGTAAACCGGTCTTCCAAGCAAAACCTAACCCAGTCATATCATCAGAGAAGCTGCTGTTAGCAGGAACCATGGGTTGGCTGATCATGAGTTGATCATCAAATTTGTCATGGGTCATCTTTAGGGAAGGTGTCATGACTCCATTCATTGTACTGCTCATGTTCTTCATTGATGTACAGCCAGTAAGAGCAACCGATAAGAGCAATAAAGCAATTTTATTCATTCTCATTCCCTTTTAGTTAATTCCCACACAGATATTAATACTACACAGCGGCTATCCGCACGTAAATGCGAACAGTACCAAAGATGCTTCTTTCTAGCTAGCCTGAGTTAGCTTGCCGTGTGCAAATATGTGCAAACCCTCCAAAACCAGATCAAACCAGAAACTACATAAATCACTTGAAACAAGGCTTTGTGGTGCGTATTATTCACATCAAACCGCAGGTGTAGCATTTAAAATCCCTCGGCCATAGGCTGTACGAGTTCAAGTCTCGTTCCGGGTACCATTGGGATTATAGAATAAAATCAATGATAAGCAGTGTCGTGAAACCACCTACGGGTGGTTTTTTCATTTCTGAAATCCCTCCATTCCTGATATCACGGCGTAACATCTTTCTTGTCGCACGGTCCGTCGACTGACGGAGCGACCGCAATTATTCTGCCCTACCGACCGTTTCCCGAAGATCTCATGACGGGGTAATTTACGCCGGGTGAAATCCCGCCAGGCCAGCCGCTTAAACTGATATCATCAATGTCTCTGTTCTTCGGAAAAGGTGTTCATATGCTGCATTCTGGCCAGCCGGCGAGGCGTAGAATTTTCATCGGCGATATCCACGGTCAGTACCACAAGCTCGCCGCTTTGCTGGAACACCTTGATGCTCTGTACCAACCGGATGAGCGTTTACTGATCTTCGTCGGCGATCTGATTGATAATCAGCCTGGGGCGCAGATCGACCACCTGGCGGTGCTGGAGCGGGTGAGGGCGGAAGTGGAATCGGGACAGGCGATATGTCTGATGGGCAATCATGAATTTAACGCCGTTGGCTGGGCACTGCGCCATCCGCATCGCGCTCAGCCGCTGCGGCCGCACTCCCCGAATAATCGACGTCAGCATCAGGCCTTTCTGGCCGATGTCGTCGAAGACACTCCGCGGCATGATTTCTGGATCGACTGGTTTAAAACGCTGCCGCTGTTTGTTGATTATGGCGATATTCGGGCGGTACATGCCTGTTGGCAGGACAAGACGATTGCCCGACTGCGACCGTGGCTGGATGAATAGAATCGGTTGAAACCCGAAAACTGGGTCGCTGCTTTTGATCAACAGCATCCTCTGTTCCGGATGATCGAGACCGTGCTTAAAGGACCAGAACTGAAACTACCTGCAGGCTTTAGCTTCGTGGATAAGACGGGCGTCGAGCGCCGCCATATTCGTCTGCGCTGGTGGCGGGATGATGTGAAAACCTATCGCCAGATAGCCCAGGTTCAGCCGGAAATGATCGGCCGGATCCCGGATATTCCTCTGGAGCAGACCCATCTGGACACAACAGATGTCCCGGTGGTGATCGGTCACTACACTTTATCCGGTGAACCTTGCTCCTTGAGCGAGCGTGTTGTCTGCGTCGATTACAACGCGGCGAAAGCCGATAACCCGCTTTACGCCTGGATTCAGGAACCCGGTTCGCGGCGCGCGATAACGGGGACGTTTGTCCGCCAGCCCACTCCCCCCTCCCGCCATTCTGCCGGGTAGTACCGGTATTCAGCGTTTCCCCCCCATTTTTCTCAGGCGCGGTATGGCCAAACTGCGGTAAAATAGCGCTCCGGTTCGCCGGACTATTATCCTTTGGGAACGGAACGCCGTTATGGCAATAAAAACAAATTAAATGAGGGATCTTATGGCTACATTGCTTGAAAGCTACGGTGATTGCTTCCGCAAATATGCCACCTTTCGCGGGCGTTCGGCGCGCAAGGAGTATGTGGTTTTTACCGTCGCCAACTTTGTGCTTTCGGCCGTACTGGGGTTGATTCCGATCGTAGGAGGCCTGTTTGGCCTGATCATCATTATCCCCGGCATCGCGGTTGCGGTGCGCCGTCTGCACGATTTGAACAAATCAGGCTGGTGGCTGCTGTCACCCTATGCTGTTCTGCTGGTTGGCTTTATCGGCATTATCACCACCGTTGATAACGGCGAGGCGGCCGTCTGGGTATGGATAACGGCGGCGGGAGGCATGGCGGCGCTGGCGTTGTCTATCTGGCTGCTGTTTGCCCGCGGCACCGATGGTGTCAACCGCTATGGCGACATTCAGCAAGAGAGTGAATACAGCCCGTCAGCAGCCCGGCAGAGCGCGCCGCTCTCATCCGCCGATGATGTGCGGGAACGCCTCGCGCAGGCGAAAAAAATGTTCGATGACGGAACCATTACCGAGAGCGAATACGAAACGATGCGCGCCAGCATCATTAAAGACATTTAACGCTTGCTGAGTGCGCTGCCGGGTGGTTTTCTCCCGGCATTTCCGCTACTGTATGCGCCATTTTTCTACCACGACGAGCCTGTTTATGAAAACCGGACCCCTGAACGAAAGCGAACTTGAATGGCTGGACGATATCCTGTCGAAATACGCCACCGAGGGCGCCATCCTTGATGTCTCAGAGCTTGACGGCCTGCTGACGGCCATTCTCTCCGGCCCGAAAGAGATTGAACCGGCTCAGTGGCTGCTGGCTATCTGGGGCGGAGCGGACAATGTGCCGCGCTGGGCGAATGACCGCGAGCGTGACCACTTTGTTAACCTGACTCTGCAGCACATGAGCGACATTGCCGAGCGTCTGGACGAGTATCCCGATCAGTTTGAACCGCTGTTTGGGACCCGCGAAGAGGAAGGTCAGGAGCTGACGATTGTTGAGGAGTGGTGCTTCGGCTATATGCGCGGCGTCGCTCTCGGAAACTGGCCCGCTCTGCCGGAAGAGCCGCAGTCGGCGCTGGACAGCATTGCTTTGCACGGCACGGAAGCGCAGTTTACAGCGGTTGAGGCGCTCTCTGTCGATGAGTTTATCGCCAGCGTGGATCATATCCGCCCGGCAGCGCTCTCGTTGTACCAATACTGGACTGAGCATGCTGAGCCGGAAGTCGTGCAGCAACCGATCCGCAATGAAGTCAAGGTCGGGCGTAACGATCCCTGTCCCTGTGGCAGCGGCAAAAAATATAAGCAGTGTTGCTTAGCGAAATAAATAACGGGTCTGCTGGTCTGATGCCGATCGTTTAAGCATCGGCTGACCGCTCCGGCAGAGGGGGAAGTATCCGTCATCTCAAAGAGATTGCCGATTTTTATCCGGCGCTGTCAGGTTTTCAACACGCCTGCGGATAAGTCTGTCCTGGAGGTCGCTGTTAAGCCAGGGATGTCGGTTTTACGCTGGTTTGCGCGAAAGGGGTCTGTCGCGTGGGTTCCGTGGAATATTCCGTCCGCGTATTTCTGTTTCCTGCGCGACAGATGAACTTCCCAGGGCCGGTTTCGCCCGGCCCTGGGAACCCGGCATCGCTCTGGCCGGCGATAAACCAAAAAAATGCGGGTCGCCTTTAAGTGACCCGCATTAGGCCAGAGGCCGTTTTTTTTATCCTACCGCCGGGAGCAAACCCGCGACGATGCAAAACTGAATAGCGACAATCGCAATACCACACAACAGCACCAGCCACAGCGCCGGTGTTCCCCCGGCGACCCGCCAGGGAGCGTCAGGGTGCTGTTTCCGACTCTTCATCACCAGCAGCGAAGGCAGCATGAGCGCCAGCACCGCCAGCGCGACGCCAGCATAGCCCAGCGCCATCACGAAGCCGCGCGGATAAAACAGGGCAAACGCCAGCGGCGGGAGGAAGGTGATTGCACCGCTTTGCAGACGACCGCCGGGGCTGTTTTTACGCTGGAACAGATCGGCCAGATAATCAAACAGTCCAAGCGCCACGCCAAGGAACGAGGTGGCCAGCGCGAGGTCGGCGAACAGATGCACTGCCAGTTCAACGTGCGGCGACGCCACGACTTCGCGCAGAGCTTCCAGCAGTCCGTTCAGGCCGGCATTTTGCGCCAGCAGCGCGGTAAACGCCGGGGAGTCAATACTGCCGAGCGTCGCCAGCTGCCAGAAAATATAGGCGACCAGCGGGATAAAGCTACCGATGATAAAGACCCGACGCAGCTTACGAATATCGCCGTTAAGATAGCTGACGATGCTCGGCACGCTACCGTGAAAACCGAAAGAGGTAAAAATCACCGGGATCGCCGATAGCGCCAGGCCCTGCTGGAGCGGGAGCGTCAGCAGATTGATGCGATGGATATGCGGCAACAGCAGCGCCAGCATAATGGCGAGAAAAATGATCTTGGCGCTAAACAGGAAGCGGTTAAACAGATCAACCAGCGATGTGCCGAGGCAGACTACCGCGCCACCAATGGCGGTAAACAGCAATACGCCGCCCGCAGGAGGAAGCGACCAGCCCAGCCACTGGTTGAGGCTGGAGGCCAGCAGTTCGCCCGCGCCGCTAATGTAGGCTGCGGTTAGCGCATACATCAGGAATAACATGCAGAAGCCGGTCACCCACTGCCCGTAACGTCCGAGATAACGTGCCGCCAGCGAACCGAGCCCCATATCGGCGGGCACGTGCTGATAGACCTCCAGCAGTAATAACGCGGTGTAGCACATCAGCGCCCACAGCGCGATCAGTAAGCAGAAGGTGACGCCAAAACCCACGCCCGCGGAAGCCAGCGGCATTGCCAACATCCCTGCGCCGATTGTGGTCCCGGCCACGATTAAAATACTACCCAGAGTGCGGTTCTTCACGTTTCTCTCTATCCATGAAGGAATTAACAATAAAATATGTCGCGCAGAGTATGTGAAATTATCATTCTCGTCAAATGAGGGTTACAGTGGTTGTAATTAAATATTTACACTCCGCGAAGGCCGCCTGAAGGCTGCGCTGGCGCAAAGCTTCCAGCCGTTCGCCGGGCTATGCTGGGCGTTTTACAGGAGGAGCTATGCAATCGATTCATGGTCATGAAGTGCTGCAGATGATGATCGCCTCGGGCGAACCTTACTCAACGGCCACTCTTGAGGCGGCAATCATCGCCCGCTTCGGCGCAGATGCACGTTTTCATACCTGCTCGGCAGAAAATTTAAGCGCGGCGGAGCTGGTGGCATTTCTACAGAAAAAGGGGAAGTTTGTTGCCGTAGAGGCGGGGTTTAATACGCGTGAGAGTAAGATCTGCCGGCATTAATTTAGCGGCGAAGCCGAAACTTCGCCGCCGGGATAATTAATTCTGCGTGTCGAGCGTCGCCAGCTCTTTATCAATAAAGTACAGGCCTTCGCCGCTTTTACCGGCGAGGGTCAGCTTATCAATAACAGATTTAAATAATTTCTCTTCTTCGTGCTGTTCAGCCACATACCACTGCAGGAAATTAAACGTCGGATAATCCTGATTAGTCATGGCGGCGTGGGCCAGCTCATTAATTTTCTGGGTAATCAGCTGTTCGTGTTCGTAGGTGACGCGGAACAGCTCATCCAGCGATGCGTACTCGGCAAACGGTGAGGAGATAGCGTTGATGCAGGGCAGACTGCCGGTATCGGTCAAATAATCAAACAGGCGCTGCATATGGGTCATCTCTTCCTGCGCATGACGGCGGAGGAATGCGGCGGCGCCTTCAAAGCTGTGGTAGCTGCACCATGCGCTCATTTGCTGATAAAGCAGAGAAGAATAAAGTTCAAGATTCATCTGCTCATTCAGTTTATCGATCATTTCTGTTTTCAGCATCGCGTGTGCTCCGAAAATAAAGGGTCAACGTAATTGTGCGGTTATTATAATTTGTTATTAATTTATTTGCAAAAAGTAAATTAAAAAACTTATTTATTAAAAATGAAAATGGGAATAAAACGCATTGGCAATTTAATAAGTAATGAGAATGGTTTCGGTTTAATATTTTAGTCAGTTCGTATTATCAAAATAAAAAACAGAAATAAGGTGTCTGGCGTTGGCAGGAAGATGGGCAGCCAGGGAGCTGACTGCGTCTCTGCCTGTGGCGGCTGGTACCGGGAGGGCGAGGGCGAAGGCGAAAAATGTGAAGCGCTACGTAATTTATAAAACAACTTTTCATAAAATTTGAAAGTGCGTTTGTTAAGTAGTAGAGTCCATCATAACGCTAACGAACTATCGCGGGAGTGCCCGCACAGCATTCAGGAGAGTAAAGCATGAAAATTGCACTGATGATGGAAAACAGCCAGGCCAGCAAAAACGCCATCATCCTCAACGAGCTAAACGCCGTTGCCGATGAAAAAGGGTTCCCGGTATACAACGTCGGGATGAGCGATGAGCACGACCATCATCTGACCTATATTCATCTGGGCATCATGGCCAGCATTCTGTTGAATTCGAAAGCGGTTGATTTCGTGGTAACCGGCTGCGGAACCGGACAGGGCGCGCTGATGTCGCTGAACATCCACCCAGGCGTAGTGTGCGGCTACTGTATTGATCCGGCTGATGCCTTCCTGTTTGCGCAGATTAATAACGGTAATGCGCTGTCCCTGCCGTTTGCCAAAGGTTTTGGCTGGGGTGCCGAGCTGAACGTGCGCTTTATTTTTGAAAAAGCCTTCACCGGTCGCAATGGCGAAGGTTACCCACCGGAGCGCAAAGAGCCGCAGGTGCGTAACGCCGGGATCCTGAATACGGTGAAAGCTGCCGTGGTGAAAGATAACTATCTGGATACTCTGCGCGCTATCGATCCGGAACTGGTCAAAACGGCTGTCTCCGGCCCGCGTTTCCAGCAGTGCTTCTTCGAGAACTGCCAGGATAAAGAGATCGAAGCTTTTGTCCGCCAGATAGTCGGCTAAGCAAGCCCTCGTTTTTTTCGAATAAGGCCAGCCACCGCTGGCCTTTTTGCTGCTATTTTTTGCTCTGCGAGACGCTGCTACCGGCATCTTTGCTCAACCGCAGACTATCTACCATTCCCACCAGACAAATTAAGGCAATAAAGACAAAGGAGAGCCGGAAGCTGATCCCCGGTAGGGTCGTCAGACTTAACCACTCACTGGCTTTTTCACCCATGCGAATGCCGATCGCGCCGAGGGTGATCCCCAGACCCACGGCCAGCTGTGACGCGGTACTGAACAACGTATTGGCGTAGCTCATCTGCGCAGGCGGAACATCGGCAAAAGCAAGCGTGCTCACGCCGGTAAACTGAATCGAGCGGAATACGCCGCCGAGATACAGGATCATACAAATAAGCCAGACCGGGGTCTGCGGCGTTAAAAAAGCACAGGCGAGCAGCGAGATGACGTTTAGCGTCCCGTTTATCAATAGCAGCCGACGGAAGCCGAGCCAACGGATGAGCGGGGTGGTGGCGGGTTTAATGGTGAAGTTGCCGACAAACACCGCCAGCACCAGCAGCCCGGAATGGAACGGATCCATACCAAAGCCAACCTGAAACAGCAGCGGTAACAGAAAGGGGACGGCGCTGATGGAAGCACGGAAAAGCGATCCTCCGTACATCGTAACCCGAAAGGTGGGCACCTGTAGCGCATCGAGACGCACCATCGGCCACTCTGCCCGGCGGAAATGGCGCAGAGCGAACAGCATGCATCCCGTACCGATCCCCAGCAGGACCAGGGTTGTCCAGCCTTGTGGTCGGGTATCGCCAAGCAACTCCATGGCGCTCACCAGGCTCACCATAGCAACCGATGTCGCAAAGAAGCCGGGAAGGTCAAAGGGACGTCGCTGCGCTTCGCGGATATCGGGAATAATTCGCAGCGACAGCGCGATGGCGATCAATCCCAGAGGAACATTAATAAAGAAAATCCAGTGCCAGCTGGCATAGCGGGTAATAAAGCCACCCAGCGGTGGACCGATGATCGGCGCAACCAGCGCCGGCCATGTCAGTGTGGCAATGGCTTTGATGAGCTGATCTTTTGGCGTGGTACGCAGTACCGCCAGGCGGCCGACGGGCACCATCAGCGCGCCACCAATACCCTGAAGGATTCGCATGGCGACAAAGGTGTCCACGTTGCTGGCAAAGCCGCAAAAAACGGAGGCAAGCGTAAAAATAGCCAACGCCAGCGTGAAGATCTTACGCGCGCCGAAGCGATCGGCAATCCAGCCGCTGGCCGGGATCAATACCGCCAGCGTAATCAGGTAGGCGCTGATACCGATATTGAGGTCAACCGCCGCAACGCCAAAATCTTTTGCCATGTCCGGCAGCGCGGTAGCGATTACCGTCCCGTCAAGAAACTCCATGAAAAATGCGCCGGCGACCAGCAGCGCAGGAGCAGAGAAGGCGCGGCCTTCTCGTGAAGAGATATCTGTACTCATTGTGTGTTTGCCATCGCCTGGTGAGGTGCTTATCGCGGGAAAAACGTGCAGGCTCTTAACTCTGCGATTTCCCTCACTTTTGTTTAATTTATAAATTATTCTTGTAAATAAATTGTGATTTAGCGCATGTTTCTATTGATTTATGTGATGCAGGTCATATTATAGACCCCACCAATGGTAACACCTGCATAACAAAACCGGAGTCGCTTCATGAAACTGCGCAAAATTCTGAAGAGCATGTTCGAGCAGTACTGCAAAACATTCAAAGATGTACCGCCTGCCGGTATGTTCTGATAAAAAAACCTGCTGCGGCAGGTTTTTTTATCTCTCGGGATTTAGGTTACTATTACGCTCCTCGAAAAAGGAGTAATAAATGTCTCAACATCTCACCGAACAAGACGAACTGGTTTCTGACGTTGTCGCCTGCCAGTTGGTTATCAAACAGATTCTCGACGTCATTGATGTCATCGCCCCTGTTGAAGTCCGCGAAAAAATGACCACGCAGCTGAAAGCCATCGATTTTGCCAGCCATCCGGCTTCGGCCGATCCGGTGACGCTGCGCGCGGTCCAAAAAGCGATTGCGCTGATTGAGCTTAAGTTTACGCCGCAGGGTGAAGCACACTAAGTTGTTTCGCCCCGCTATCGCTGTCGATGGCGGGGCGAAAACCAGACGTTAATGAGAGATAGCGGCCCTTGCCGACGCCGGCTGTTCATCTTTAAATAGCTTACTGTTGCCCCAGCACTCTTCATAACGATGGCCGACTAAATCCTCCACGATAATACGCACATCGGACGGGATATCGCTAACCTTACCCCCTGCTTTAATCCGCGCCACTTCCTGCAATACGACCAGGTGCGCTTTGCGATCCAGTTTCATCTGCTTGCTGAAGACAATGGCCGCCAGCGCCAGCAGGATCACGCCGCTACAGAACACCACCGCAATGGCGGTCACGGCGCTTTCTGGTTGCGTATGCGCTTTCGACTGGAACCCGTAAAAGCTGAGAATAGCTCCCATCGTGAAGACAATAATCGAACGCAGGATTTTTCCGGAGAAGGTCATGGCGCCCGCGTAGATCCCTTCGCGGCGGCGGCCGGTATAGATCTCATCAACATCGGCGAGGAAGGTGTAAACGGTCCATGGAATGTAGTACACGCCGCCGGTACCCAGGCCAAACAGCACCGTGATCCCAAACATCAGGATGGTTGCCAGATGAGCGGGCAGATGGAAAAACCACAGCGAGGTGTACAGCAACACGGAGAAAATCACGATGCTCAGCGCCAGAATATAGGGCTTGCTGAATCCCTTTTTCACACACAGGCCGATAAACAACGCCGTAGAGAGCAGCTGCAGAATCGAGTTCAGGCTGTTCAGCCCGGCGACCATCGCCGGATCGTGCTGCAGGACAAAGATAACGAAGTAGGTAAAGATCGAGGCAAACAGCCATTCTGCGCCGAAACCGCAGAGATACATCCCAAGATGTTTGCGGAACACGCGTAGATAGAAGGTTGAACGCATATCCTTCGCCAGCATCAGCAGGGTCGTGAGCAGGCCTTTTTTCTCATTCACGCGAACTTCTTCTTCACGCGGGCGCTCCCAGCTGCAAAACCACAGGCAGGAGATGGCGATAATCAGAATAACCCCGTAGGTCAGCCCGGTCAGGAAGAACGGTGTGGCGGAGTCTTTGCCGTACAACAGGATAAACTGACCTGGGATGAACGCCGCCAGGAAGTTGGCAAGCTTGCCGAAAATGGCTTTATAGCCGGTCAGTTTAGAGCGTAATGAGAAGTCGTCGGTCATTTCGGTGGCTAAGGTTTCATAAGGCACCATGACTGAGGTATAAATAATCTCAAAGACGACGTAGGTGCAGAGGTAGTACCAGAAACCCAGCCCCTCAACCCACAGCAGCGGGTAAAACATCATCAGCGGGATGCCGATCAATAAAAAGAAACGTCGGCGTCCGAAGCGTTTGCCGAGCCGCGTTTTACCGAAGTTATCGGTCAGGTAGCCCATTAACGGATTGCTGATCGCATCGATGATGCTGGCGACGGAGAAAATGAACGACGCCTCAATCAGCGTCAGTCCGCAGAACGTGGTGTAGAAATAAAGTAGCCAGGCGCCGCTGATTGCCAGCGCGCCGCTCCCCAGTAAATTACCGCCGCCGTAGGCTAGCTGATGGCGTAACAAAATCGGTCTTCCCTGCAACCCTTGTGAGGTTGAAGCCGCGTATCCTGCCATTAATATAAACCTCATGTTTTAAATTTTTGAAACGCTGTTTTTATATTCTTAAAGTCGATGGCGAAAAGTGATCGCCGTCACTAATCACCCGCTGCGCCATTTCCCAGAGCAGGAATGCGATCGGCTTAAAAGTTTTTAATGCTTTTCAGGAATAAGAACGGCGCCTGAACGGCGGAAATGATGTGTCAGAAACAGCGATCGCTGGAACGTTATCCGCGATGGACGGAGGCGTGAAGCGGAGGGATTGATGATCCGGTGTCGTTTATTCGCGCAGCGGAACGGTGGCCATACGGCGGTCTGCAGGGCATCGTCCGGCGGGTTTTAGTGCCAACGCTGCGCGGTTGCGCCGGCCAGGGCGATCGCTATGCTGCGATGCGAAAGCCGTTCTCTCGGGATCCATACTCGCTGAGAGAACGGTTGATGTGATGCCGGCGCGATGGCCTTAATCCTGGCGGCGTGTCACCAGACTGAGCAGGCGGCGATCGGTCTGAAGCATACCCAGGCCGGCTTTATCCGCGTTACGAACCTCTTCAAGCACGCTTTGCAACAGCACGCCGTCCTGCTGCTGCTCTTTCTCCAGCAGCGTCAGGAAGCGCCAGGTGGTGTCGTCGCGTTGCGCTTTAGCCTCTTCGGTCAATCCGGACAGCATGCTGCTACGCTGTTCATAATCGGCCAGGGTGGTGGTAAACAGATCTTCGAGGGAGTGACAGTTATAGCTGTAGCTGCCTTCATTTTTGACGATCGGCCAGTTTCCGCCGGTCTTCATAAAATCGAATACGCGCATCATCTGCGTCACGTGGGATTGTGCCCGGGAGCGCAAAAAGATGGCGGTGCCGTTCAGACGGTGCTGTTCGCACCATTCGCTGAGATGCAGATATAAATTTGAGGCATGAAACTCAAGGTTCATCTGATTATTGAGTTTTTGAGCCATTCCTGAAACGACCATAAAAAATATCCTTATTAAGCTGGAGGTATCATTCACGCGTCGGGAATCTTCGCCGGTGAACGATAAAATGCGAGACTCTTTACGCGTAACATTGTCGGCAAAATAATGAATTTGCACTTTCCCTATGTGTATCGGTAATTAATTAGCGCCTGCCGATATATATAGAATACCCTCAATAATAGACTAAGAAAACTCTCAAGTGCATCTGTTTACGTTTCGTTACAACATCCTTATAAAGCGTGTTGTTTTTGTCTTTTACTTGATTTAAATATCCATATCTTGATGATTTTATTGAATTTATTTTTATGGCTTTTTTTATGATATGGATGATGCCTACGACATATTAATTAAATATGAATTTAATCCTGAGGTCATAATTCGGTCATGTCGCATCAACCATTCGGTAAAAAAGAAATCACGAGAAATGATTGAGTGACGTCATTTTTACAGGACCAGATAAGCGGGATGATGAGGTGTATTCTGTTATTAACGGTAATAAAATTCTCCTGTGCGATATTTCATCTTGTGAGAAGTCGTATCGGTAAGGGAAACGGCTGAAAAAGGGGGCACAGCACTTTCGGGACATCTCCTGAGAGCAGGCGGCGGTAGCGACAAGGATAAGTCTGCTGATGATATGGATAATATTGCTATGTGCAGGGCTAATTGTCTGACAATTAGCTCTTTTTTTATGTCATTTTTCGCTAAATCTATGCACGCAATTACTGTAATTCCGCGATGTGATAATGCTCTCGTATGGAGAATTGATTTCCAGTTATTACTTAATGAACAACGGCAGTTCGGTGTGCAATTTTTCTAATGCCTTGTTTTACGTCCGATAAAAAAATTAAGTCCGATACTTCCCTACAGAAAAGCGAAATAAAGCTGGAGTTTACCATGCACAAATTTACTAAAGCGCTGGCGGCGATCGGTCTCGCTGCGGTTATGTCACAATCAGCTATGGCTGAAACGCTTAAACTCGGATTTCTGGTCAAACAACCGGAAGAACCCTGGTTTCAAACCGAGTGGAAATTTGCCGATAAGGCCGGCAAAGATTTGGGCTTTGAGGTAATTAAAATTGCGGTCCCGGATGGTGAGAAAACCCTGAATGCCATCGACAGCCTGGCGGCCAGCGGGGCAAAGGGCTTCGTTATTTGTACACCTGACCCGAAACTCGGGGCGGCGATTGTCGCTAAAGCGCGCGGATACGATATGAAAGTCATCACCGTCGATGACCAGTTCGTGAATGCGAAAGGTAAACCGATGGAGAGCGTACCGTTGGTGATGATGGCCGCCAGTGAAATTGGCGCCCGTCAGGGGCAGGAGCTGTACAAAGAGATGCAAAAACGCGGCTGGGATGTGAAGGATACCGGCGTGATGGCGATTACCGCTGATGAACTCGATACCGCCCGTCGTCGTACCACGGGTTCCATCGACGCGCTGAAAGCGGCCGGTTTCCCTGACCAACAGATCTACCGCGTGCCGACTAAATCCAACGATATCCCGGGCGCCTTCGACGCCGGTAACTCGATGCTGGTACAGCATCCTCAGGTGAAGCACTGGCTGATCGTGGGGATGAATGACAACACCGTACTGGGCGGCGTGCGCGCCACCGAAGGTCAGGGCTTTAAAGCCGGGGATGTGATTGGCATTGGCATTAATGGTGTGGATGCGGTTAACGAACTCTCCAAAGCGCAGGCGACCGGTTTCTACGGTTCTCTGCTGCCTAGCCCGGATATCCACGGATATAAAACCAGCGAGATGCTCTACAACTGGGTCACAAAAGACGCAGAACCGCCGAAATTCACTGCGGTCACCGATGTGGTGCTGATCACGCGCGACAACTTCAAAGAAGAGCTGGCGAAAAAAGGGCTGTAAGGCCTGGTTGACCCTGCCTCCCGCAGCCTGCGGGAGGCTGAGCATAGAAGAGCGGAGTTGTTATGCAACAGTCTACCCCTTATCTCTCATTTCGCGGCATTACCATGACCTTTCCCGGCGTTAAGGCGCTCTCCGATATTAGCTTTGACTGCTATAGCGGACAGATCCACGCCCTGATGGGGGAAAATGGAGCCGGAAAATCGACGCTGCTGAAAATTCTCAGCGGCAACTATATTCCTACCGCCGGCGACCTGCAGATAGACGGCCAACCGCGCGTATTCAGCAACACTACCGAAGCGCTGAACGCCGGAGTGGCAATCATTTATCAGGAGCTGCACCTGATTCCGGAAATGACCGTCGCGGAGAATATCTACCTCGGCCAAATCCCGCATAAGTACGGCTTAGTGAACCGCTCGCTGCTCAACTACGAAGCGCGGCTGCAGCTGGAACATCTGGGGCTGGATATCGACCCGGAAACGCCGTTGAAATACCTCTCCATCGGCCAGTGGCAGATGGTTGAGATTGCCAAGGCGCTCACCCGTAACGCAAAGGTTATCGCATTTGATGAACCGACCAGCTCTCTTTCGGCGCGCGAGATCGACCATCTGTTTCGCGTCATCCGCGAATTGCGTGAGGAAGGGCGCGTGATTATTTATGTTTCGCACCGCATGGAGGAGATTTTTGCGCTCAGCGATGCGATCACCGTGTTTAAAGATGGCCGCTACGTACGCACCTTCGATGATATGCAGACCGTGAGTCATGACGCGCTGGTGCAGGCGATGGTCGGGCGCGAGCTGGGCGATGTTTACGGCTGGAAACCGCGTGAGTATGGCAAAGAGCGTCTGCGCCTGGAGCAGGTCAAAGCGCCCGGCGTCCGCAGGCCGGTAGATCTGTCGGTGCGCAGCGGGGAAATCGTCGGCCTGTTTGGGCTGGTCGGGGCCGGGCGCAGCGAGCTGATGAAAGGGTTGTTTGGCGGAACCCGTATCACCGGCGGTCAGGTGTATATCGACGGGCAGGCGATCGATATTCGCAAACCGGCACAGGCTATCGAGGCCGGAATGATGCTGTGCCCGGAAGACCGCAAAGCGGAGGGCATTATTCCGGTCCATTCCGTACGCGACAATATCAATATCAGCGCGCGTCGCCGGCATATTCACGCGGGCTGCATCATTAACAACGGCTGGGAAGCGCACAACGCCGATCGGCATATTAAGTCGCTTAATATCAAAACCCCGGGCCCCGAACAGCTGATTATGAATCTCTCCGGCGGCAACCAGCAGAAGGCGATTCTGGGACGCTGGCTGTCGGAAGAGATGAAAGTGATCCTGCTGGATGAGCCGACCCGCGGCATTGATGTGGGCGCTAAGCATGAAATTTATAACGTTATCTATGCCCTGGCGGCCTCCGGTGTCGCCGTCGTTTTCGCCTCCAGCGATTTGCCCGAAGTGCTCGGCGTGGCCGATCGTATCGTGGTGATGCGCGAAGGTGAGGTGGCGGGCGAACTGCTGCATGATGATGCCAATGAACAGCAGGCGTTAAGCCTTGCGATGCCAAAAGTGAGCCAGGCGGTCGCCTGAGTAAGGAGTCAATAATGTCCTCTGTTACTACCCCTAATGCCCGCCAGAGTTCGTTTAGCTTTGCCCGAATCTGGGATCAGTTTGGCATGCTGGTTGTTTTTGCCGTGTTGTTTATCGGCTGCGTGATTTTTGTACCCAATTTTGCCTCGTTTATCAATATGAAAGGGCTGGGGCTGGCGATTTCAATGTCCGGTATGGTGGCCTGCGGCATGCTGTTTTGCCTGGCGTCCGGGGATTTTGATCTGTCGGTGGCATCGGTCATCGCCTGCGCTGGCGTAACGACGGCAGTGGTGATTAATCTGACGGAAAGCATGTGGATAGGGATTGCCGCCGGTCTGCTGCTGGGGGCAGTCAGCGGGCTGGTTAACGGCTTCGTGATTGCCCGGCTGAAAATTAACGCCCTGATCACGACGCTGGCCACAATGCAGATTGTGCGCGGCCTGGCTTATATTATCTCCGACGGAAAGGCGGTCGGCATTGAAGATGAGCGCTTCTTTACCTTAGGCTATGCCAACTGGTTTGGCCTGCCGGCCCCGATCTGGCTGACCGTCGCCTGCCTGATTGTTTTTGGTTTACTGCTCAACAAAACCACCTTTGGCCGCAATACGCTGGCTATCGGTGGCAATGAAGAGGCGGCCCGTCTGGCGGGGGTGCCGGTGGTGCGGACCAAAATTATTATCTTCGTGATCTCAGGCGTGGTTTCTGCGGCCGCGGGGATTATCCTCGCCTCGCGCATGACCAGCGGCCAGCCGATGACCTCGATTGGCTATGAGCTGATCGTTATCTCAGCTTGCGTGCTGGGTGGCGTGTCGCTGAAAGGCGGGATCGGTAAGATCTCTTATGTGGTTGCCGGGATCCTGATCCTCGGCACCGTAGAGAACGCCATGAACCTGCTCAATATCTCGCCGTTCTCTCAGTACGTGGTGCGCGGGGTGATTCTGCTGGCGGCGGTTATCTTCGACCGTTATAAACAAAAAGCAAAACGAGCTGCTTAATAATCCCCCAACCTTTTAGTCTAATCCCTGATTATCGCCAGCGCCCGCTACGCTGGCGATAGCTATCAAAAATGGCGATCCCGGTCACACTGTCTATACTTACATGGCTAACAATCCGTTAACAACCAGCGTTGTGCTGGCCATGAAAGGAGGAGAACAGGGTGGCTGACAAGATATCTGTACCGCCTGTGCCAACCGAACATCATGCATTTTTCTTTGACCTCGACGGCACGCTTGCCGATATCAAACCTCATCCCGATCAGGTTGTTATCCCCACACAGGCGCTTCAGGCGCTGCGGCAGCTTGCGCAGCAGCACGGTGGGGCGGTGGCATTGATTTCAGGGCGCTCAATGGTTGAGCTTGATGCGCTTACCCATCCATACCGGCTGCCGCTGGCCGGTGTTCACGGGGCAGAACGCCGCGATATCAATGGTAAAACGCACATCGTCACGCTTCCTGATGCGCTGCTCCGGGAACTGGATGAGCAGCTGCGGGCGGCGCTGGAGACGATGCCGGGATGTGAGCTGGAACACAAAGGCATGGCGTTTGCGCTGCATTATCGCCAGGCGCCGACGTACCAGAGCGCGGCGCTATCGCTGGCGCAGGGGATTGTCAAACGTTACCCCATCCTCGCATTGCAGTTGGGTAAGTGCGTGGTGGAGATTAAGCCGCGTGGGGTCAATAAAGGGGAAGCGATTGCGACGTTTATGCAGGAGGCGCCGTTTCAGGGGCGTAAACCGGTATTCGTTGGCGACGATTTGACGGACGAAGCCGGGTTCAACGTCGTGAATCAGCTCGGCGGCATGTCGGTAAAAGTTGGCAAGGGCGACACCCAGGCGCAGTGGCGTCTGCCGGATGTCGCGGCCGTTCAGCATTGGTTAATCAGCATCGCAAATAATAAGCAACAACCTGATGCGCAAAATGACAGGAGGGAGGGTTATGGGGCGCTTAGTCGTAATATCTAATCGTATTGCGCCACCGGATGATAAAAAGGCCAGCGCGGGTGGCCTGGCCGTGGGCATTTTGGGCGCGCTGAAGGCCGCCGGTGGATTATGGTTTGGCTGGAGCGGAGAGATTGGCGATGACCAGAAACCGCTAAACACGGTGACGCGAGGCAATATCACCTGGGCCTCGTTTACGCTCAATGAACGGGATCATGACGAATACTACAACCAGTTTTCCAACGCCGTGCTGTGGCCGGCATTTCACTATCGCCTGGATCTGGTGGACTTCCAACGTCCGTCATGGGACGGCTATCTGCGGGTTAACGCCAACCTGGCGAAGAAGCTTCTCCCGCTGATTGAGCCCGATGATATTTTGTGGATTCATGATTATCATCTGCTGCCTTTTGCCAGCGAGCTGCGCAAGCTCGGGGTCAATAACCGTATCGGTTTCTTTTTGCACATTCCGTTCCCGACGCCAGAGATTTTTAACGCGCTGCCTCCGCATGCCGAGCTTCTTGAGCAGCTCTGTGACTACGATCTGCTTGGCTTCCAGACCGATAACGACAGAGTGGCGTTTCTTGATAGCGTCTCGCTGCAGACCCGGGTGGTGACGCGAGATGGCCGACGCCATGAGGCATGGGGCAAACATTTCCGCACCGAGGTTTACCCGATAGGCATCGATCCTGACGAGATTGCGCGCAGTGCGAAGGGGCCGCTGCCGCCCAAACTGGCACAGCTGAAAAGCGAGCTTAAGGGGGTAAAAAATATCTTCTCCGTTGAGCGACTGGATTACTCTAAAGGCCTGCCGGAGCGCTTTCTCGCCTATGAAGCCCTGCTGGAGAAATACCCGCAGCACCATGGCAAGATTCGCTATACGCAGATTGCGCCAACCTCCCGTGGCGAAGTACAGGCCTATCAGGATATTCGCCATCAGCTGGAGACCGCCAGCGGCAGAATCAATGGCCAGTACGGACAGCTGGGCTGGACGCCGCTGTACTACCTGAATCAACATTTTGAACGCAAACTGTTGATGAAGATCTTCCGCTATTCCGATGTCGGGTTAGTGACGCCTCTACGCGACGGGATGAATCTGGTGGCGAAAGAGTTTATTGCTGCCCAGGATCCGCAGAACCCGGGCGTGCTGGTCCTGTCGCAGTTTGCCGGGGCGGCGAATGAGCTAACCAGTGCGCTGATCGTCAATCCCTACGATCGCGACGAGGTGGCCGCGGCACTGGATCGTGGTCTGACGATGCCGCTGGCGGAACGCATTGCGCGTCATGCGGAGATGCTGGCGGTCATCAAGGATAACGATATCCATCATTGGCAGGAGCGGTTCATCAGCGATTTGCAGCAGATCGAACCGCGCAGTGAGGAGAGCCGATTGCAACGCAAAGTCTCAACTTTCCCCAAACTGGCGTAGCGCGGTAAGCGGGAAAAAGGCTGACGCCTTTGGCGTCAGCCTTTTTCCAGAGAGACCAGTAAAACGTCCACGCCGCTGCTGCCGACGATGCTTTTCGCCGAGCAGGTGGCGCGCGAAAACAGGCTGTGGTTGTGATTGCCACATATCACCAGGTCCACGTGATGCTGCTGGCAAAAATCTTTGATGTGGTGGCTGAGTTCGCCGCTGGCAATCGTCACGTTGTCGATAGGGTAATTGGCTTCTTTCGCCAGTCCGGAGAGAAAATCTCGCGTTTCTTCATGCATCAAGTCCCGCAGGTTTTCCAGCATCGGCGCAGCAAACTGGTTATATAACTCCGGATCGGTGGCCAGCGTGATCAGGCTGACTTTGGCATCCAGCGGACGTGCGATAGAGACCGCTTTATTGATAAGCACGCGGCTTTCCGGCGTTGGGGCGACGGCAACGAGCAGATGAGAATAGGACATCAGGCCTCCTTCAGATACGCGAAATAACCCTTCATACTTTCTTTACTCTCATTTTTTATCTCCCGCAATCCCTGTTCATCACACATTAAGCGACTGATTTCTGGTGGAGATAAATCACGTTTTCATCGACCAAGTTTTAGTTTTGGACATACGTTTTGTTATAAAGGAAATGCTGTTTTATAAATAGGTGATGCGTGTTCGTCGACTCTTTGTATGTTTGCCATGGACGGGGGCGAGCTGGCAAAAACGAAAAGGTAACCCTGTTCTCATACTTCTACTGTAGCCATGTATCCACTCCCTTTTGGCTAAGCCAGAAAGCTTGTCGGAGTTCACTAAAAAAAAGACACAGGATTTACGGCGATGAAAACACGTAAAATCGGTTTAGTTAATTATCTGGCCTATGGCTCGGGCGACTTCCTCGGCGCCGGGACCACCGCGCTGACCGCGGCCTGGCTCCTCTACTTCTACACCACCTTCTGCGGCCTTTCCCCCATTGAAGCAACATTGATTTTTGCCACGGCGAGAGTGCTGGATGCGGTGATCAGCCCGCTGATGGGCTTTCTGACCGATAACTTTGGGACCACGTGGCTCGGCAAACGCTTTGGCCGACGTAAGTTCTTTATTCTGCTCGGCATCCCCTGCGTGTTCAGCTACTCCATCATGTGGGTTGGCGATATGGGATTCTGGTATTACCTGCTCACCTATCTGCTGTTCGATATCGTCTACACCATGATTCTGGTGCCGTATGAAACGCTGGTACCGGAAATGACGGATGATTTTAAACAAAAAACCAAATTCTCCGGCGCGCGTATTTCGATGGCGCAGATGTCGGCCATTCTGGCGTCATTCCTGCCGGGCATTCTGCTGACCCAGTTTGGTAAGGACAATGCGGTTTCCTTTTTCTACGCAAGTCTCGTCTTCTCCGTGCTGTGCGCGCTGATGCTGACCTTCGTCTGGTTCTTTACCTGGGAACGTCCGCGGGAAGAGTGGTCCGAAGCCGCGCTGCGGGCGGAAGAAGAGAAGCGCAATTTGTCTTTGGCTCAGAGCCTCAATCGCCTGTTTATTGAGCTGAGTTCGACGCTGCGGATTAAGATTTTCCGCCAGCACCTGGGGATGTACCTTGGCGGCTATATCGCTCAGGACGTCTTTAATGCCGTGTTTACCTACTACGTGGTGTTTGTGCTGATGCAGGAGGCCTCAATGGCGTCCAACCTGCTGGGCACCATGGCTATCTTCCAGTTTATTGCCGTCATCGCCATGATTCCGCTCTGTATTCGCTTCGGGCCCGCCCCTTCGTATCGTATGGTGGTCGTGCTGTTTGGCCTGAGCTCGCTGTCCTACGCGATTCTCTATTACGCCGGACTGAGCGATGTCTACTCGCTGCTGCTGTTGATCTCTGCCGTCGCGGGACTTGGGCGTGGCGGAATCAACTATGTGCCATGGAATACCTACACCTATATCGCGGATGTGGATGAGGTCATCACCGGGCAGCGTCGCGAAGGGATTTTTGCCGGCATTATGACGCTGACGCGCAAAGCCTCTCAGGCCGGCGCGGTGATGCTGGTGGGTATCATTATGCAGCTCTCGGGATTTGTTTCCGGGCAGAAGACCCAGCCCTATGAAGTGAGCCATACCATCCTGTTGATCCTGAGCGTCGGCACGCTGGCGGTGCTGGCCTGCGGTTTCCTCGTCTCCCTGCGCTTCAGGCTCAATCTTGCCACGCATAGCGTGCTGCGGGCGGAGACGCTCAAAATGCGTCGCTCGGGCCGCGCACAGCCAGAGCTGGCGACAGCGGAAGATCGCGCGGTGGTTGAGATGCTGGCCGGCATGCCGTTCGACGCGCTGTGGGGAAATAACAATATTGGTTATCTGAACCGCAATAAACCTGCCGCGCCATCGCTGAAGCAGGGTGCTGAAATGAAATCGACATACAACAGAGGGTAAAGAGATGAAGGTGTGGCCTGTCAAACATAGCCCGTTACTGCGTCAGCCGGCGCATTTTATTAGCCGCCATGAACTGCAGTCGCTGATCCAAAAAGTGACCCATAATCTGGTCAATATTCGCGATGAAGCGGGGACGTTTCTGCTGCGGCTGGACGACGGGCGGGTCATTGATACCAAAGGGTGGGCCGGTTGGGAGTGGACGCATGGCGTAGGTTTGTACGGTATTCATCAGTACTACCAGCAGACCGGGGACACGGCGATGCGCGATATTATCGACAGCTGGTTTGCCGATCGCTTCGCCGAAGGAGCGACCACGAAGAACGTTAATACCATGGCCCCATTCCTGACCCTGGCCTGGCGCTACGAAGAGACCGGGAGACCGGAGTATCTGCCCTGGCTCGATAGCTGGGCGGAGTGGGCGATGCATGAGATGCCGCGCACGGAGCATGGGGGAATGCAGCACATCACGCTGGCGGAAGAGAACCATCAGCAGATGTGGGACGATACGCTGATGATGACCGTACTGCCGCTGGCTAAAATCGGTAAATTGCTCAATCGTCCGCAGTATGTGGAAGAGGCGGTGTATCAGTTTTTACTTCACGTTCAGAACCTGATGGACCGGGAAACCGGGCTGTGGTTTCACGGCTGGAGCTATGACGGTCAGCATAACTTCGCCCGCGCTCGCTGGGCGCGGGGTAACAGCTGGCTGACGATGGTGATCCCCGATTTCCTTGAACTGGTTGATTTACCTGAGCACAGCGCCGTCAGACGCTATTTGATCCAGGTGCTGAATGCGCAAATTGCCGCGCTGGCAAAATGTCAGGATGACAGCGGCCTGTGGCATACGCTGCTGGACGATCCGCACTCGTACCTGGAAGCATCGGCCACCGCCGGATTTGCCTATGGCATTCTGAAAGCGGTGCGTAAGCGCTATGTCGCGGCGGAGTACGCCGAGGTGGCGGAGAAGGCGATTCGCGGGGTGGTGAAAAATATCTCCCCGGAAGGGGAGCTGTTACAGACCTCGTTTGGGACCGGGATGGGCGGCAATCTCGACTTTTACCGCGAGATCCCGCTGACTTCGATGCCGTATGGTCAGGCAATGGCGATATTGTGTCTGACGGAGTATTTGCGCAAATACTTCTAAGGCAGGATTTGATCGCCCTGACAGACGCTGACAAGCACCGCGCCATCAGGCATTTCCCCGGCAGCGCGCGGCTAGCCGGGGCGACAAAATCCCCCGCCGACTTACATCCGCTCGACGGTTTCAATACCCAGCGTATCCAGACCCTGTTTCAGGGTTCTGGCCGTCAGCTGCGCCAGCTTCAGACGGCTGTTGCGTGCGGCTTCGCTCTCGGCGGTGATAATCGGGCAATGCTCGTAGAAACCGGAGAACAGGCCCGCCAGATCGTAGAGATAGGCGCACATGACGTGCGGCGTGCCTTCGCGGGCCACAACGGTCAGCGTCTCTTCGAACTGCAGCAGGCGCGCGGCCAGCTGCGCTTCGCGCGCTTCGGTAATGATCACCGGTGCCGCAGCCAGCGCCTGCTCGTCAACTTCCGCTTTACGGAAGACGGAGAGCACGCGGGTATAGGCATACTGCATATACGGCGCGGTGTTGCCTTCGAAGGCCAGCATGTTATCCCAGTCAAATACGTAATCGGTGGTCCGGTTTTTGGACAGGTCGGCATATTTCACTGCGCCAATACCGACCGCATTGGCCAGCTGTTCCAGCTCATCGGCAGGCATGTCCGGATTTTTCTCGGCCACCAGGCGGCGCGCGCGTTCCAGCGCTTCATCCAGCAGATCCGCCAGCTTCACGGTACCGCCGGCGCGAGTTTTGAACGGCTTCCCGTCTTTGCCCAGCATCATGCCGAACATGTGATGTTCCAGCGGCACGGATTCCGGTACATAGCCCGCTTTACGCACGATCGTCCACGCCTGCATCAGGTGCTGGTGCTGACGGGAATCGATGTAGTAGAGCACCCGGTCGGCGTGCAGCGTTTCATAACGATACTTCGCACAGGCGATATCGGTAGTGGTGTAGAGGTAGCCGCCATCCTTTTTCTGGATGATGACGCCCATCGGTTCGCCTTCCTTGTTTTTGTACTCATCAAGGAACACCACGGTCGCGCCTTCGCTCTCGACGGCCAGACCTTTGGCTTTCAGATCGGCAACAATGCCCGGCAGCATCGGGTTGTAGAGACTTTCACCCATGACGTCATCGCGGGTCAGGGTGACGTTCAGACGATCGTAGGTAATCTGGTTTTGGGTCATGGTGATGTCAACCAGCTTGCGCCACATCTCCAGGAAGTAAGCATCGCCACCCTGGAGTTTTACTACGTAGTTACGGGCGCGTTCGGCAAAGACTTCATCTTCGTCATAATGCTTTTTCGCATCGCGGTAGAAGCCTTCGAGGTCGGACAGCGCCATTTCACCGGCGTTTTCCTGCTGCTGTTTTTCCAGCCAGGCGATCAGCATGCCGAACTGAGTGCCCCAGTCGCCGACGTGGTTCGCACGGATCACCTTATGACCGAGGAATTCAAGCGTACGGACGGCAGCGTCACCGATGATGGTGGAACGCAGATGGCCGACGTGCATCTCTTTGGCGACGTTCGGGGCGGAGTAGTCAACGACGATAGTTTGCGCCTGCGGCCGGGCGACGCCCAGACGCTCAGACGCCAGCGCGCTGTTCACATTTTCCGCTAAAAAGGCCGGATCGAGGAAAATATTGATAAAGCCGGGCCCGGCGATTTCAACCTTGTTAGCAATCCCGTTAAGGTCGAGATGAGACAGTACCTGCTCTGCGAGTTGTCGCGGCGCCATACCCAGTTTTTTCGCTACTGCCATCACGCCGTTGGCCTGATAGTCGCCGAACTGGATTTTTGCTGACTGGCGGACCTGAGGTTCGCAATCGGCAGGCGCACCTGCCGCGATCAGGGCCTGGCTGACTTTTTCTGAGAGAAGAGCCTGAATATTCACCGGAATACCTTACGTTTAAGGCGCTATAACCCCTGTGGGGCAGCGCCGGAATGTGGACAAATTAGGGCAGGAGTATACTGCATTTGCGCCCATGCGTCAGCACCGTGCGCGCGTTGCCGGGCAGCACGCTTAATGAATAGCCACTCGGCGAACCCCACAGAAGATTCCCGGTTGGTCGCCGCCGGGAAACACGCTAAATTACCCCCCTTTGACGTGCATTGAGGTGCAGTATGGCAAACTGGCAGCAAATTGATGAGCTTAACGATATTTCCGCGGATCTGCCGCGTTTCACCGACGCGCTAAGCGGGCTGGCCGACCGACTTGGGTTGGATATCGCGCCGCTGGATGCCGACCATATTTCCCTGCGCTGCCACCAAAACGCCACGGCAGAGCGCTGGCGTCGCGGTTTTGAACAATGCGGCACGCTGCTGTCGGAAAACACGATCAACGGTCGACCTATCTGCCTGTTCAAACTGGATGAGCCGGTTTCGGTGGCCCACTGGCGTTTCAGCGTGGTTGAGCTGCCGTGGCCGGGCGAGAAACGCTATCCGCATGAAGGATGGGAGCACGTTGAGATTGTGCTGCCGGGCGAGCCGGATGCGCTCAATGCTCGCGCGCTGGCGCTGCTGTCTGATGAGGGATTGAGTCAGCCGGGGATTTTTGTCAAAACCAGCTCGCCGAAAGGAGAGCGCGAACGGCTGCCAAACCCGACCCTGGCGGTGACGGATGGCCGCGTCACGATTAAATTTCACCCGTGGTCAATTGAGCAAATTGTCGCCAGCGAACAATCTGATGCGTAACAGTGTGAAGCGACGCGGTTTTTGAACGGATAAATCATGACATGCTGTGTTGCCCGCAGCGTAAAGGAGAAGGAAATGACGCTACTGGAAGTCTGCTGTTATAGCATGGCCTGTGCGCAAGAGGCGCAGCGCTGTGGAGCCGATCGCATTGAGCTCTGCGCCGCGCCGCATGAAGGGGGATTAACCCCGTCGCTGGGCGTGCTGAAAACAGTACGCGAAACGGTGACCATTCCGGTGCATCCGATTATTCGCCCGCGCGGCGGTGATTTTTGCTACACCGAAAGCGAGTTTGCGGCGATGCTCGACGATGTGGCGACGGTCAGGGAGCTGGGTTTTCCCGGCGTGGTCATCGGGGTGTTAGATGTGGATGGTCGGGTCGATACCGCGCGCATGCAAAAAATTATGGCGGCGGCCGGTTCGCTGGCGGTCACGTTCCACCGGGCTTTTGATATGTGTGCGGATCCGTATCAGGCTTATCGCACGCTGGCCGATTCCGGCGTTGCCCGTATCCTGACATCGGGTCAGCAGGCCAGCGCTGAAAAAGGTCTTTCATTAATTACGGAACTTATTGCCCTGGGGGATACTCCAACCATTATGGCTGGTGCAGGTGTTCGAGCGGCCAACCTGGCGAAGTTTCTTCAGGCAGGTGTCAAAGAGGTCCACAGCTCGGCCGGACACTGGGTGCCATCGCCAATGCGCTTCCGTCATTCCGGATTATCGATGTCCGCCGATGCCGACGCAGATGAATATTCGCGCTATGCCGTAAATGGCGTAGCGGTGGCAGAAATGAAGCAAATCATTTCTGCGCAGAGAAGTTAAACCGTTTTTTGCTGCACATCATGTCGCCCAATATGATGATTGCCCGTACCAGGCCCCTGCAATTTCAACAGGGGTCTTTTTTTCACCTTTATTTGCCCCCGACTGACTTTTTCGCCAGCGATTGCTGGGTCTCAGGTTTGTTGGCAATAATCACCGCGCGCACCGGCGCCGGGTAACCTTCAAGCGTTTTACTGTTGTCTTCGGGGTCGAGGAAGTCAGCCAGCGACTCCGTAATCATCCATTCGGTACGGCGCTGCTCTTCGGTGGTGGTGGCGCAGACATCGACAATCCGCACATTGACAAATCCGCACTTCTCCAGCCACATTTTCAACGCCGCGGCCGACGGAATAAAGTAGACGTTGCGCATCTGCGCATAGCGGTCGCCTGGTACCAGAACGCTATTTTCATCCCCTTCGACCACCAGCGTCTCCAGCACCAGTTCGCCACCGTCGACCAGCTGATCTTTGAGCTGCCATAAATGGTCGAGCGGCGAGCGGCGATGGTACAGCACGCCCATCGAAAAGACGGTATCGAAGGCGTTGAGCGCCGGAAGCTGCTCAATGCCCAGCGGCAACAGGTGGGCGCGCTGATCGTTACCCAGCAGCTTACGCACCGCTTCAAACTGGCATAAAAACAGCTGCGTCGGGTCAATCCCGACCGCCAGATGCGCGCCGGCGCCGATCATGCGCCACATGTGGTAGCCGCTGCCGCAGCCAACGTCGAGAATCGTGCGCCCGGTCAGATCGGACAGATGCGGCAGCACGCGCTCCCATTTCCAGTCAGAACGCCATTCGGTATCGATATTCACGCCGTAAAGCGAGTAGGGCCCTTTGCGCCAGGGCATCAGGTTTTTCAGCAGGTTCTCTACGCGCAGCCGATGGCCTTCGCTTAGCGGCGCTTCGCTTTCGGCGGTGACGCTATGCAGCAGGTCCAGACGATACGGGGCCAGCTCCGGCAGAAACTCTACGGCCCGTTCCCACTCGCGGAATTTGCCGTGCAGAGCTTCCCGTTGCCACGCCGCGACCTGGGCAGGGAGCGTCTCCAGCCAGTGAGATAGCGGGCTGAGAGCGATGCGTTGATAAAAATGATTGAAATCGATCATGCTTTTTCCTCTGATTTCACCGCCACCAGTGAACCAAAGTTAAAGCACTGGAACCACAATTCGGCATGTTCAAACCCGGCTTTATGCAGGCGGGCTTTGTGCGTTTCGACCGAATCGGTCAACATGACGTTTTCCAGCATGCTGCGCTTCTGGCTGATTTCCAGTTCGCTGTAGCCGTTGGCACGCTTAAAGTCGTGATGCATGTTGAACAGCAGTTCGCCAACATGCGCATCTTCGAAACTGAATTTTTCGGACAGCACCAGCGCGCCCCCGGGATTCAGCCCCTGGTAAACCTTATCCAGAATAGCCTGGCGTTCATCGGGGGCCAGAAACTGAATGGTAAAGTTCAGTACCACCATGGAGGCGTTGTCGATGGTGATATCACGAATATCGCCTTCCACAACCTCGACGGGCGTCGGCGCTTTATAGGCATCGATGTGGCGACGGCAGCGTTCGACCATTGCCGAAGAGTTATCCACCGCCACAATTTTGCAGCCAGGGTGGGCAATGTTACGCCGGATAGAGAGCGTTGCCGCTCCAAGCGAGCAGCCGAGGTCATAAACCTGGGTATCGGGCTGAACGAAGCGTTCAGCCAGCATGCCGATCATAGAAATGATATTGGAATAGCCGGGCACGGAGCGCTGGATCATATCCGGGAAGACTTCAGCAACCCGTTCATCAAAGGTCCAGTCGCCGAGGCTGGCAATCGGCGCGGAAAAAAGCGTATCGCGGTGAGACATAACGTTAAACCCGAAAAAACGAAAACGGCGTATTGTGCGCTAATGTAAGGAGAAAACCAACTCCCAGGGCATATACCACAGATTCGCGAGCACCATCAGCAACAGGGCGCACCAGGTGGCGCTCATTCCGGAGCGACGCCAGCTGAAGAGCCGGTGGTGAAAACCGTAAGAGTGCATCAGTCGTCCGGCAATCAGCAAAATACCGCAGACGTGCACCATCCAGTTCTGCGCGCCATTCATCTCCATAAACAGCAGCAGGATGATGCCAATGGGGACATACTCAACGGCGTTGCCGTGCACGCGGATAGCAACCTGCAGCTCGCTAAACCCTCCGTCACCATACCCGACGTGGTATTGCGTGCGCAGACGTACAACATCAAAAGAAAACTTAATTAGCAATAACGCACCCAACACCGCGTACAGCGCGCTGACCATACAAAAAACTCCCTTTCACTCTTTCAGATGGCTCCGATTAGCATAGCAGGATATCAGAAAAGCGCGGTTTGCTGCGGAATTGACGGTGCGGTCCCGACCTCTGGCATCACCCGGCGCAAATCTTCCCAAAGCGTGCTGACCAGCTCCGGGGCCTGCGCGATGTCCGGGGTGTGGAGAAATAAATAGGGCGTTGTCGACTGGCTCCATTGGGGTAAGGTCTGCAGCCAGACGCCAAACAGCCGGTGATTGTGGGCCATGTCGTCGCTGCCGATAAAGCGAACCAGCGGATTCCCCGCCGTGACCACGGCATGAACCGGAAGTTTGGGTTTTTTACGCTGGGCGTCGATCATGGCCGGATTTCGCGCGATGGCGCTATGCACCGGGCGGCTGTCGAGGATGGCGCGATTCACGTGACGTTGATGCAGCCCGCGATTGAGCGCCTTTTCGGCGTCCCCTTTGGCGAAAAACTCTGGATGCCGTACTTCGACGCCATAGGTGAATTGGGTCGGCAGCGTATCGAGAAAGTGCCACAGGGCAGGGAGGTCTCCGGGGCCAAAGGTGGCGGGCAGCTGCAGCCAGTACTGGCCAATACGCGTTTCCAGCGGCGCCAGACGAGTAAAAAACTCGTGGCTCAGGTCGTCGCAATGGCGCAGAGCGGCCTGATGCGAAATGGTGGCCGGAAATTTAAAGCAGAAGCGAAAATTATCGTGAGTTTGCTCATACCAGCGGGCGACAATCTCCGCCTTCGGCAGGGCGTAAAGGGTCGTATTACCCTCCACGCAGTTAAAGTGGCGAGCATAGTCTGCAAGGCTGGTGATGCCCAGACGCACCCACTTCGGGTGCGACCATTGCGGGAGCCCGATATAAATCATAAGGCGGCGAGGACGTCCTCGGTGCTGCGCACGCGGGCGATGCGCGGGAAAATATGCGTCATGCTGCCCTGGTGCTGCTCGGCAGAGGCGGCGCTGCAGGCGTCTTCGACGATAACCAGGTTGAAGCCCAGCTCCCAGGCATTACGCGCGGTGGATTCAACGCCGATGTTGGTGGAGATGCCGCAGAGAATAAGGGTATCAACACCGCGACGACGTAGCTGCAGCTCGAGGTCGGTACCATAGAAGGCGCCCCACTGGCGTTTGGTGACTTCAATATCGCCGTCCTGTTTGCCCAGCGCCTGCGGGTAGGTCCACCAGTTATCCGGCAGCGCGTGCCCGCCGGCCTGCGCGTCAACCGGTTGCTTTAGCGCTTCGGCAAAATCAGCGGACCAGCCAACGCGGACCATGATGACCGGCGAGCCTTGCTGACGGCACTTTTCAGCCAGACGGGCCGCGCGCGTTACCACGTCATCGGCACGATGCGGCCCACCGGCGAAGGGCAAAATACCCTCTTGCAGATCGATGACAACGAGCGCAGTTTTTTTCGCATTGAGTTCTAACATGGTATCCCCGTATCTTCTTCTGTGGTTTGACCGTTACAATACCGTTGCCGATCCGGCTCATGGGTAACAATTTTTGTTAATTTTTGTGAGCACAGGCAATAAGCGTACAGCAAAGCAACGTACAAACTGCATCGGGCTTATCGTGCGGCGGAAATTCTATTATAATGACCGCCTTTTTTCATTCAGTTGTGACATTCAGCTAAAGCTGCGACTCCGTCGCCTGCGAGGCAGGCAACAATCCGCCTGCGGCTAAGTTAAGGGATATCTCATGCGTACAGAATATTGCGGACAGCTACGTCTGTCCCACGTGGGGCAGCAGGTGACTCTGTGTGGTTGGGTCAACCGTCGTCGTGATCTTGGTAGCCTTATCTTCATTGATATGCGTGACCGCGAAGGCATCGTGCAGGTGTTTTTCGATCCGGATCGTGCGGAGGCGTTAAAGCTGGCTTCCGAACTGCGCAATGAGTTTTGCATCCAAATCACCGGTACCGTGCGTGCGCGCGACGAAAAAAACGTCAACAGCGAGATGGCTACGGGCGACATCGAAGTGCTGGCCTCTTCGCTGACGATCATCAACCGTGCAGAAGCGCTGCCGCTTGACTCCAATCACGTCAACACCGAAGAAGCGCGACTGAAATACCGTTACCTGGACCTGCGTCGTCCGGAAATGGCTCAGCGTCTGAAAACCCGTGCGAAAATCACCAGCTTCGTGCGCCGCTTTATGGACGATCACGGTTTCCTCGATATCGAAACCCCGATGCTGACCAAAGCGACCCCGGAAGGCGCGCGCGACTATCTGGTGCCGAGCCGCGTTCACAAAGGCAAATTCTACGCGCTGCCGCAGTCTCCTCAGCTGTTTAAACAGCTGCTGATGATGTCCGGCTTTGACCGTTACTATCAGATAGTGAAATGCTTCCGTGACGAAGACCTGCGTGCAGACCGCCAGCCGGAATTCACCCAGATCGATGTGGAAACCTCCTTTATGACCGCGCCGCAGGTGCGTGAAGTCATGGAAGAGCTGGTTCACCAGCTGTGGCTGGACGTGAAAGGCGTCGACCTGGGCAAATTCCCGGTGATGACCTTTGCGGAAGCCGAGCGCCGCTTCGGTTCCGATAAGCCGGATCTGCGTAACCCGATGGAGCTGGTCGATATTGCCGACCTGGTGAAAGCCGTAGAGTTTGCCGTCTTCTCCGGCCCGGCCAATGATGCCAAAGGGCGCGTCGCTGCGCTGCGCGTACCGGGTGGCGCTGCGCTGACCCGTAAACAAATTGATGAGTATGGCAAGTTCGTCCAGATCTATGGCGCGAAAGGCCTGGCGTACATGAAAGTCAACGAGCGTGCGAAAGGTCTCGAAGGCATCAACAGCCCGGTAGCGAAATTCCTCAACGCAGAGATCGTCGACGCCATTCTTGAGCGCACCGGCGCCCAGGATGGCGACATGATTTTCTTCGGCGCGGACAATAAGAAAGTGGTTGCCGATGCGCTGGGTGCGCTGCGTCTGAAGCTGGGTAAAGACCTGAGCCTGACCGACGAAACCAAATGGGCGCCGCTGTGGGTTATCGACTTCCCGATGTTCGAAGATGATGGTGAAGGCGGTCTGACCGCGATGCACCACCCGTTCACTTCGCCGAAAGACATGACTGCGGATGAACTGAAAACCGCGCCGGAAACGGCGATCGCTAACGCCTACGATATGGTGATCAACGGGTATGAAGTGGGCGGCGGTTCCGTCCGTATCCACAATGGCGACATGCAGCAGACCGTCTTCGGTATTCTGGGCATCAACGAACAGGAACAGCGTGAAAAATTCGGCTTCCTGCTGGACGCGCTGAAGTACGGTACGCCGCCGCACGCGGGTCTGGCCTTCGGTCTTGACCGTCTGACCATGCTGCTGACCGGTACCGATAATATCCGTGACGTTATTGCCTTCCCGAAAACGACCGCCGCGGCCTGTCTGATGACCGAAGCGCCGAGCTTTGCTAACCCGACATCCCTGGGTGAGTTAGGTATTCAGGTTGTGGCGAAAGAGACAAAAGAGTCTCCGGAGAATAAGTAAGATGTCATTCAAGCTTCCCGTTTCCGTTCTGGTGGTCATTTATGCCGAAGATACGAAGCGGGTGCTGATGTTGCAGCGACGCGACGATCCCGCTTTCTGGCAGTCGGTAACCGGCAGCCTGGAAGCGGGGGAGACCGCAGCGCAAGCCGCCGTGCGTGAAGTAAAGGAAGAGGTCGCGATTGATGTTGCTCATGAGCAGCTGACCTTAATGGACTGTCAGCGCACGGTGGATTTCGAGATTTTTTCTCATTTACGTCATCGCTACGCGCCGGGCGTTGAGCGCAATACGGAATTTTGGTTCTGTCTTGCGCTCCCTCATGAACGCCAGATTGTCTTTACGGAACATCTGGATTACCGCTGGGTCAATGCGGCAGAAGCCGCCGCCCTGACCAAGTCGTGGAGTAACCGGCAGGCGATTGAAGAATTTGTAATTAACGCCGACTAGTCTTCCCAGCCATTTGCAGGTCGAAAGGCTGCGGGAAGCAGGCATTTTTGGAGAGTTTTTTATGGCAGGTCATAGTAAATGGGCCAACACCAAACACCGCAAAGCGGCACAGGATGCCAAGCGCGGTAAGATCTTTACTAAAATCATTCGTGAGCTGGTTACCGCTGCGCGTCTGGGCGGCGGCGATGTCGCTTCTAACCCGCGTTTGCGTGCGGCAGTAGATAAAGCACTGTCCAACAACATGACCCGCGACACCCTGAACCGTGCTATCGCCCGTGGCGTTGGCGGCGATGATGACGCGAACATGGAAACCATCATTTATGAAGGTTACGGCCCTGGCGGCACCGCGGTCATGGTTGAATGCCTGAGCGACAACCGCAACCGTACCGTTGCCGAAGTGCGCCATGCCTTCAGCAAAACCGGCGGCAACCTCGGCACCGATGGCTCCGTAGCCTATCTGTTCAGCAAAAAAGGGGTCATCTCTTTTGAAGCCGGCGACGAAGACGTGATCATGGAAGCCGCGCTGGAAGCTGGCGCAGAAGACGTTGTGACCTATGACGACGGCGCGATTGACGTGTATACCGCGTGGGAAGAGATGGGCGCGGTGCGCGATGCGCTGGAAGCGGCTGGCCTGAAGGCTGATGCGGCTGAAGTCTCCATGATTCCTTCGACCAAGGCGGATATGGATGCGGAAACGGCACCCAAACTGCTGCGTCTGATCGATATGCTGGAAGACTGCGACGACGTGCAGGAAGTGTATCATAACGGCGAGATCTCTGATGAGGTCGCCGCAACGCTCTAATGTTGCTGACCGTTAAATCACTAACCGGAGGTGCGTGATGGCCATTATTCTCGGCATTGACCCGGGGTCACGCATTACCGGTTATGGCGTTATTCGTCAGGTCGGGCGGCAGCTGAGCTATCTTGGCAGCGGCTGTATTCGGACCAAAGTCGACGATTTACCGTCGCGCCTGAAGCTGATTTACGCAGGCGTGACGGAAATTATCACCCAGTTTCAGCCGGACTATTTCGCCATCGAGCAGGTGTTTATGGCGAAAAACGCCGACTCGGCGCTGAAGCTGGGGCAGGCGCGCGGCGTGGCGATTGTCGCGGCGACGAATCAGGACCTGCCGGTGTTCGAGTATGCCGCGAGGCAGGTTAAGCAAACCGTTGTCGGCATCGGCAGCGCGGAAAAAAGCCAGGTGCAGCACATGGTGCGCACGCTGCTTAAGCTTCCCGCCAACCCCCAGGCGGACGCGGCGGATGCGCTGGCTATCGCCATTACCCACTGCCACGTCAGTCAGAACGCGGCTCAGATCAGCGAGACGCGGCTCAATCTGGCGCGTGGGCGCTTACGATAACGTCAAATCAGGCTGGATATTCATCCAGCCTTTTTTTATGATACCGCAGATACTTTAGCCCTTAACGCAGGAGCTCCATGTGATAGGCAGACTCAGAGGCATCGTTCTCGAAAAACAACCCCCGCTTGTATTACTGGAAACGGGAGGCGTGGGCTATGAAGTACATATGCCAATGACCTGTTTTTATGAACTGCCGGATGTGGGCAACGAGGCCATCGTTTTTACCCATTTTGTCGTTCGCGAAGATGCGCAGCTGCTCTATGGTTTTAATAACAAGCAGGAACGCACCCTGTTCAAAGAGCTGATTAAAACCAACGGCGTCGGGCCAAAGCTGGCGCTGGCGATCCTCTCCGGTATGTCGGCGCAGCAGTTTGTTAACGCCGTAGAGCGCGAGGAGCTGGCTGCCCTGGTGAAACTGCCGGGTATCGGTAAGAAAACCGCTGAGCGTCTGATTGTTGAAATGAAAGACCGGTTCAAAGGTCTGCACGGCGATCTGTTTACGCCGGCGACGGATCTGGTGCTGACTTCACCGGCGGGTCCGTCTGATGACGATGCGGAGCAGGAAGCGGTTGCTGCGCTGGTAGCGCTGGGCTATAAACCTCAGGAGGCCAGCCGGATGGTGAGTAAAATCGCTCGCCCGGATGCCAACAGTGAAATGCTAATTCGCGAAGCGCTCCGCGCCGCGTTGTGAGGTAAGGGATGATTGAAGCAGACAGGCTGGTATCGGCAGACAGCGCCGGGTTTGAAGAGACGGCCGACCGCGCAATCCGCCCGAAATTGCTGGCAGAGTATGTCGGTCAACCGCAGGTGCGTTCGCAAATGGAGATTTTTATCCAGGCGGCAAAGCTGCGCGGGGACGCGCTCGATCACCTGCTGATCTTTGGTCCACCGGGGCTGGGAAAGACGACGCTGGCAAACATCGTCGCCAATGAGATGGGCGTCAACCTGCGAACCACCTCCGGTCCGGTGCTTGAGAAGGCGGGTGACCTGGCCGCCATGCTCACCAACCTCGAACCCCACGATGTGCTGTTTATTGATGAAATACACCGCCTCTCGCCGGTAGTGGAAGAGGTGCTGTATCCGGCAATGGAAGACTATCAGCTGGATATTATGATCGGCGAAGGGCCTGCGGCGCGGTCGATCAAAATCGATCTGCCGCCGTTTACCCTGATTGGCGCCACGACGCGCGCGGGGTCATTAACTTCGCCGCTGCGTGACCGTTTCGGGATTGTACAGCGCCTCGAGTTTTACCAGGTTCCTGACCTGCAGCATATCGTCAGCCGCAGCGCGCGCTTTATGGGGCTGGAAATGAGCGACGAAGGTGCGCTGGAGGTGGCCCGCCGCGCGCGCGGCACGCCGCGTATCGCCAACCGCCTGCTGCGCCGGGTACGTGACTTTGCCGAAGTGCGCCATGATGGCACCATTTCGCTGGAGATTGCCGCTCAGGCGCTGGACATGCTGAATGTTGATGCGGAAGGGTTCGACTATATGGACCGCAAACTTCTGCTGGCGGTCATCGATAAATTCTTCGGCGGCCCCGTCGGCCTGGATAACCTGGCGGCGGCGATTGGCGAAGAGCGGGAAACTATCGAAGATGTTCTGGAACCGTATCTGATCCAGCAAGGCTTTTTGCAGCGTACGCCGCGTGGGCGTATGGCGACGGTACGCGCCTGGAATCACTTCGGTATTACGCCGCCGGCAATGCCGTAACCTGGCTGCCGGCAGATGAGCGGTGAGCTTGTTCCGACAGGGCAGGGATGAGGACCCCGGTCAACTCGCCGCGACCGGGGAAGAGGGCGCGGCTCAGGCGGCCGATTTTTTCATCATGCTGAAGATAAACAGCAGCGCGGCGCACAGCACCACGGACGGGCCGGCGGGGGTGTCGTAAAACGCCGAGAAGGTCAGTCCACCGGTCACCGCGATAATCCCCACCCCAACGGCAGCGGCGGCCATCTGCTCCGGCGTACGGGCAAAGCGGCGCGCCGTGGCGGCAGGAATGATCAGCAGCGAGGTAATAATCAACGCGCCGACGAACTTCATGGCGACGCCAATGGTCAGCGCGGTGACCAGCATTAGCAGCAGTTTCACCCGCTGCAGCTTCACGCCATCGACAAACGCCAGATCGGGGCTGATGGTCATCGACAGCAGGTTGCGCCACTGCCAGAGCAGGATAGCCAGCACAATCACCACGCCAATGGCGATAGAGATCAAATCTTCCGGCGTTACCGCCAGTAAATCGCCAAACAGATAGGCCATCAGGTCGACGCGAATATTCGACATCAGGCTAACCACCACCAGACCAAGCGACAGCGCGCTGTGCGCCATAATCCCCAATAAGGTATCGAGCGCCAGATGCGGACGTTTTTCCAGCCACACCAGACCGCCTGCCAGCATTAAGGTCACGGCGATCACCGCATAAAACGGATTGACGTTAAGCAACAGCCCGAAGGCCACGCCAAGCAAAGAGGCATGCGCTAAGGTATCGCCGAAATAGGACATCCGGCGCCAGACCACAAACGACCCGAGCGGGCCTGCCGCACAGGCAAGCATCATCCCGGCCAGCCAGCCGGGTAACAGAAGTTCAATCATCAGCGCTCATTTCCCCTACGCAGTACAATCCGCCCCTGCAGGTCATGGCGGTGATTATGATGGTGACGATAGATTCCCAGCTGTTCCGCCCCACGCTGGCCAAACATCGAGATAAACTGCGGATGCGTGGAGACCACTTCCGGGGTGCCGGAACAGCAAATATGTTGATTCAGGCACAGCACCTCATCGGTTTTTGCCATCACCAGATGCAGGTCGTGGGAGACCATCAGCACCGAGCAATCAAGCTCCTGGCGGAGCTGGTTTATCAGATCGTACAGGGCAACCTGCCCGTTAACGTCGACGCCCTGCGTGGGTTCATCCAGCACCAGCAGCTGCGGCTGGTTCAGCAGGGCCCGGGCCAGCAGCACGCGCTGGGTTTCGCCACCGGAGAGTTTTTGCATCGGCGCTTCAATCAGGTGCCCGGCCTGGACACGTTTCAGCGCCGGCAGGATGTCCTGCTTGCGGGTGCCGGGACGTAAGCGCATGAACCGGCTGACGGTCAGCGGCATCGTGGCATCCAGATGCAGTTTTTGCGGGACGTAGCCAATCCGCAGATTGTTCTCGCGCTTGATAACACCGTCACTCGGTGCTACCAGTCCAAGAACCACCCGCACGAGCGTGGATTTGCCTGCGCCATTAGGGCCGAGTAAGGTCAAAATTTTGCCGGGCTTTAGCGTCAGCGAAATGTCAGACAGTACGCGTCGTTGGCCGAAGGCGACCGAGACGTTTTCGAGAGTTACAAGATTTGTCATGTCAAATTAGGGGTTGCACAAGCGAGTGAATGTTATAATATCACATCTTTCTCATTCATTACGATGACTAGACGCATTATGTTACATAAAAATACGCTTCTTTGCGCTGGACTTAGCGCCGTTTTTTTGTTCGCTCAGACCTCTACGGCGAATGCTGCCGTGGTTACCTCAATGAAACCCTTAGGCTTTATCGCTTCCGCTATCGCGGATGGGGTCACGGAGACCCAGGTGCTCCTGCCTGACGGTGCCTCAGAGCATGATTATTCACTGCGTCCTTCCGATGCAAAACGCTTACAGAACGCAGACTTAGTGGTCTGGATTGGTCCAGAGATGGAAGCGTTCATGGACAAGTCAACGCAAAGCATTGCGTCGAATAAAAAGGTGACCATCGCTGAGCTTGCCGGCGTGAAACCGCTGCTCATGAAAGGGGCGGATGACGACGATGACGATCATGGCCACGAACACGCCGCAGGTGAAAATAGTGACGGCGATCACCATCATGGTGTTTACAATATGCATCTGTGGTTATCCCCAGAGATAGCGCGGCTTTCAGCGGTTGCAATCCACGATAAATTATTGGAACTTATGCCGCAGAGTCGAGCCAAACTTGACGCTAACCTGAAAGAATTTGAGGCAAAATTAGCCTCAACCGATAAGCAGGTGAGTAACGAGCTCGCACCGCTGAAAGGAAAAGGGTATTTCGTTTTTCATGATGCCTATGGCTACTTTGAAAAACACTACGGTCTGACCTCTCTGGGGCATTTTACCGTAAACCCTGAAATACAGCCCGGTGCGCAGCGTTTACACGAAATCAGAACACAGCTGGTTGAGCAAAAAGCAACGTGCGTTTTTGCTGAGCCACAGTTCAGGCCAGCCGTTATAGAAGCTGTTGCCAGGGGCACCTCTGTGCGCATGGGGACTCTGGACCCTCTCGGTACCGGGATTAAGCTGGGTAAAGAAAGTTACCCGCAGTTCCTCGACCAACTGGCGAAACAGTATTCGAGCTGCCTGAAAGGAGATTAACGAGGAAGTGAATACGTGCAACAGATAGCCCGCGCTGTCACTCAGGCATTCAACAATTTGCCACGACCTCACCGCGTCATGCTGGGGTCGTTGAGCGTTCTGACATTAGCGGTCGCCGTCTGGCGACCCTATATCTACCATCCAGAATCCGCCCCTATCGTCAGGACGATTGAGCTGGAAAAAAGCGAAATCCGCTCTCTGCTGCCGGAAGCCTCCGAACCTATCGACCAGGCGCCGCAGGAAGAAGAAGCCATTCCTCAGGATGAACTGGATGATAAAGCCGACAGTGAGTCAGGCGGCCACGAATATGTGGTCTCCACTGGCGATACGCTGAGCAGCATCCTCAACCAGTACGGCATCGATATGGGCGATATCGCCCAGCTCTCCTCAGCCGACAAAGAGTTGCGAAACCTGAAAATTGGTCAACAGCTCTCGTGGACCTTAACGGCAGAGGGGGATTTGCAAAGTCTGACATGGGAAATGTCGCGCCGTGAAACCCGCACCTATACCCGGGTTGCGAACGGCTTTAAAATGAGCAGCGAGCTGCAGAAAGGGGATTGGGTCAACAACGTGTTGAAAGGCACCGTGGGCGCCAGCTTTGTTGCCAGCGCTCGTGAAGCCGGGTTAACCAGTACGGAAGTCAGCGCGGTGATCCGAGCGATGCAGTGGCAGATGGACTTCCGCAAGCTGAAAAAAGGCGATGAGTTCTCGGTACTGATGTCGCGCGAAATGCTTGACGGTAAACGGGAACAGAGCCAGCTGCTGGGCGTGCGTTTGCGTTCAGAAGGCAAGGATTACTACGCGATTCGTGCGGAAGACGGTAAGTTCTACGATCGTAACGGTACCGGTCTGGCGAAGGGCTTTATGCGCTTCCCGACGGCGCGCCAGTTCCGCGTCTCTTCGAACTTTAATCCGCGTCGCCTGAATCCGGTGACCGGGCGCGTGGCGCCGCACCGCGGCGTCGATTTTGCTATGCCGCAGGGGACGCCGGTTCTTGCGGTCGGCGATGGTGAAGTCGTGGTCGCTAAGCGCAGCGGCGCGGCGGGATACTATGTGGCCGTACGCCATGGTCGCACCTATACCACTCGCTATATGCACCTGCGTAAACTGCTGGTGAAACCGGGGCAGAAAGTGAAGCGCGGCGATCGTATTGCGCTGTCGGGTAACACCGGCCGTTCTACCGGTCCGCATCTGCACTACGAAGTGTGGATTAACCAACAGGCCGTGAACCCATTAACGGCGAAACTGCCGCGTACCGAAGGGTTGAGCGGTTCCGATCGCACCGATTATCTGGCGCAGGTCAAAGAGGTCATCCCGCAGCTGCGGTTTGACTAGCAGGATGTCAATGCAAGCCGGTGCCTGTCGCGCGCCGGCTTTTTCTTTTGTAGGTTCCCCGTCGTATCGCTAAACTATACCCACAATAAGTCGTCTTACGGCTTCTGAGGCTGCAACTTGCGGTTTGACGGGATTACCCCATTATCTTTTTTATGCAGTACGGCTGTGGACTGGGCATGGAAACGAAAAAAAATAATATTGAGTTTATTCCAAAGTTTGAAAAATCCTTTTTACTCCCGCGCTACTGGGGCGCCTGGCTGGGGGTTTTTGCGTTTGCCGGTATCGCTCTGACGCCTCCCTCTTTTCGCGATCCGATCCTCGGTAAACTGGGACGGGCGGTGGGTCGGCTGGCGAAAAGCTCGCGCCGACGTGCGCAGATAAACCTGCTGTACTGCTTCCCGGAAAAGAGCGAGCAGGAGCGCGAGGCAATTATCGATGAAATGTATATGTCGGCACCGCAGGCGATGGTCATGATGGCCGAGCTGGGTCTGCGGGATCCTGCTCATATTCTTTCCCGCGTCGACTGGCAGGGCAAAGAGATCATCGAAGAGATGCAGCGCAATAACGAAAAGGTGATCTTCCTGGTGCCGCACGCCTGGGGGGTGGATATTCCAGCCATGTTGATGGCCTCGGGCGGTCAGAAAATGGCGGCAATGTTCCATAACCAGGGGAATGCGGTCTTCGACTACGTGTGGAATACCGTCAGACGTCGCTTTGGCGGGCGCATGCACGCGCGTAACGATGGCATTAAACCGTTTATCCAGTCGGTCCGCCAGGGCTACTGGGGCTACTATTTGCCCGACCAGGATCACGGCGCCGAGCACAGCGAATTCGTCGATTTCTTCGCGACCTATAAAGCCACCCTGCCGGCGATTGGCCGGCTGATGAAAGTCTGCCGTGCGCGCGTGGTGCCGCTGTTTCCGGTCTATGATGGGAAAACTCATCGTCTGACGGTGCTGGTGCGTCCGCCGATGGATGACCTGCTGGACGCCGATGATCGCACGATCGCGCGGCGGATGAACGAAGAGGTCGAGATTTTCGTCAAGCCGCATACCGAGCAATATACCTGGATCCTCAAGTTGCTGAAGACGCGTAAACCGGGGGAAATCGAGCCTTATAAGCGCAAAGAGCTCTTCCCGAAAAAGAAATAGCGCCCGCCTGTTCCTGCACCGACGTAGCAAAAGAGAGCCAATGAACCTGTCGGGTTCATTGGCTGTATTGTCTGAGTAAAGCGATATGTTCGCTAATCAACCGATAGCGGTATTCCGGTCTGCCGGTGAGACCATAGTGGTTATTGGTGAAGAGAATCCCCGTTTTTTCTAGCCAGATTAAATATTTACGACACGAAACTCTGGAGATTTGCAGCGCGGTGGCGATCTCATTTGTCGAGAAGGCACTCTCCTGATGGGTATCGATCCATTGGCATACCAGGCGCAGCGTTTGCGGCGTTAATCCCTTAGGTAAGCGGCGGGCGTTATCCGGGCGCTGAATACCGCTGCGCAGTAAATCGTCAACATCGGACTGCTCGTAGCGGGATTTGGCGCGCTGCAGCTCGCGTCGTTTACGCCATGTCAGCAGCGCCTCTTCAAAGCGCGGGAACTGAAACGGTTTAATTAAATAATCAACCACGCCATAGCGCATTGCCGTCTGGACGGTTGCCGCATCGGCGGCGGAAGTAATCATGATCGCATCGATGCTGCGGGCGCTCGTACGCAGGGTGGGCAGCAGATCCAGCCCGTTCTCTCGCTGCATGTACACATCCAGCAGAACCAAATCGATCGGTGGCAAATGGTTCAGCATCTGCTCAGCTTCCGCCAGCGTTGAGGCGATACCGCAGCAGCGAAAATCGGCGACCCTGCTGATAAACAGCCGGTTCAGCTCCGCAACCATCGAATCATCATCCACAATAAGCACATTGAACATGCGTGGTTCCTTTGACTATCGGGAAGCAGGGGAGTCGACGCCTCGATGCTTCCCGCAGGATTAATGAAGAGACGTGTCGCTATAGCGATGAACGCTTATAGGAGGTGTAACGCGCGTGCCAGAAGGTTTTATCAATATTCGCGATCAGCTCTTCCTCGCTGAGTTTTGCGGCGACGCCTTCGGCCTGGGCCACCAGAGCGACATCAAGGGCAATGGCCCGGGAAATCATCTCAATCTCTTCTACCGGGGGTAATAATCCGCCTTTTCCGGTTGTGGCTAACGGCGAGTGCGCCGCCAGCGTTTTACTGCAGGTAATCAGCATGGCTTCGGTGACGCGTTCTGCTTTGGTCGCCAGGATGCCTAGCCCCAGTCCCGGGAAAATATAGGCGTTGTTGCACTGAGCGATATCGTAAGTCGCACCTTGACAGAACACCGGTTCAAACGGGCTGCCGGTGGCGATCAGCGCGTTACCCTGAGTCCATTCAAGCAACTCTTTCGGCTGCGCTTCGGCGCGGGAAGTTGGGTTAGAGAGCGGCATCACGATTGGCCGCGGGCAGTGGCGATGCATCTCTTTGATAATCTCTTCGCTGAACAGACCCGGCTGTCCGGATACGCCAATGAGCACGGTCGGGTGCACATTGCGCACGACATCCATCAACGACAGGTTGGCAGACGTGACATCCCAGTGGGCAGTAGTGTCCCGCGGCGTCACGAGGCGTTGCTGAAAATCGAGCAGATTGGGCATCTCATCGGTCAGTAAACCAAAACGATCGACCATGAAGACTTTGCTGCGGGCCTCTTCCTCCGACAAACCATCATCAACCATCAGCGCAATAATTTTTTCAGCAATACCGCAGCCGGCGGAACCGCCGCCGAGGAAGACAACGCGCTGGTCGCGCATACGGGTACCTGCCACCGCGGCGGCGGCAATCAGCGTACCTGTCGTGACGGCAGCGGTTCCCTGGATATCATCGTTGAAACAGCACAGCTGGTTGCGATAGCGATTAAGCAGGCGGCTGGCATTCTTCTGGGCAAAATCTTCGAATTGCAGCAGGACATGCGGCCAGCGACGTTTTACCGCATCGACAAACATATCCATAAACTCCATATACTGATCGTCGTTAATGCGCGGATGACGCCAGCCCATATACAGCGGGTCTTCAAGGAGCTTCGCATTGTTGGTCCCGACGTCCAGCATCACTGGCAGCGTCGCGGCGGGATGAATGCCGCCGCAGGCGGTATACAACGAGAGTTTACCGATCGGAATACCCATCCCGCCGATGCCCTGATCGCCCAGACCAAGAATACGCTCGCCGTCGGTGACGACGATCACCTGAATATCGTTGCGCGAGAAGCCCTGCAGCATCTCGTCAATGTGATGGCGGTTAGGCCAGGAAATAAACAGGCCGCGGCCGCGACGATAAATTTCAGAGAAGTGTTCGCAGGCTTCTCCGACGGTTGGCGTATAAATCACCGGCAGCATCTCTTTCATATGACGGCGCAGTAAATGATAAAATAGTGTCTCGTTAGTATCCTGAATATTCCGCAGATAGATATGCCGGGAAATATCGCGCTTAAATTCACTGAACTGCTTCCACGCGCGCTCCGTTTGTTCTTCGATAGTTTCAACATTATGCGGAAGCAATCCCTGGAGATTAAACGCCGTTCTTTCCCCCTCGGTAAATGCGAGCCCTTTATTTAACAGCGGATTTTCCAGCAGGACTGCGCCATTATAAGGGGTATATAATGTTTCTTTGACTAACATTTGATGACTCCTGAACATTGTTTAAATAAAAACAGGTTTTAACTTGATAGAAATGTTGCCCTGAGACGGTAATTAAGAAATTAAATAAATCATGATCCCTTCGGTGACCACGCCAATGGCGGTGCCGAGTAAAATAGAGGATGAGGCCGGCTCAATATACGTATCGCTGCGCAGTGCAAACATACCGGCGGCGATGGCTGAAGGGGTTGCGCCAATGATAATGACCTGCTGCATCAGCGTGTGGCTAAGACCAAAAGCCAGGCCTGCCGCGGCCATCATGGCGGGCTGAATCAGATTTTTAATACTGATGTTGGTGCAGGTCTGAATATTAACCGTCGGGCGTTCGCCATAAAACAGCAGGCCAAGAGCAAACAGCGACAGGCCGCCGGCAATTTTCCCGACCATTTCAATCGGCATGCTGAGCATATGGGGAAGCTGTACGCCAGCAAGGCTCAGCAGCACCCCTGAGATAGGGATCCAGACGATTGGATTTCTTATGGCTTTCAGCAGGTTTTGCACAATCAGCTTACCAGCATGAATCTCCTCGCTATCGCCAGCGGCATGTTTATCGCCCATCCGAATCAGGATTATCGTCAGGGGAATCATGAACACGCTGGTGATTAAGTTGCCGATAAGCACGCCCAGAAAGCCTTCGGGTCCAATCAGGACGGCAAGGACCGGCGCACCGAAATAGGCCATATCAGGAAATGCGCACACCAGGGACTGGATCGCGCTGGTTTTGATGTCATGGCGGAATACGTAGCGCGAGATCAGCAGAGTAAGGAAATAAGACCCCATCAGGCCAATCACTAATACGGCCATAAAGGCGAAGTTTTTAATTTTATCCGGGTTGGTATTTAACGCGCCAATAAAAAGATGGAAGGGCAGAGCAAACCGAATGACCACGGTGGCTAACACCGAAGCATCTTCACGACGGGTATAGCCTAACTTACCGCTGAGCCAACCGAGTAACATGATAAAAACTAATGGGAACAATGATTGCAATAGCAGCGTAGGCATAAATTATCCTGAAAATAGGGTGTAGGGTTGCTTGTGGTTTTTAATCTAACGATCCCCTATGGAATGAAAGGTGATTGAAATCACAATGGCGGGTATTTAAATAATTTCGCCTTGGGAACTTTACTTACAAATAGCGGTGCGGAGATTAACTCCTTGTTTTTCATGGCTGTCGATAACGCAATGTCGTAACCAATAACTTTAACTACGGCGTAATAATTTAAATTACTTAAAAGGGAGTTTCTAACTCAGTCACAAAGTCGTGAACGGAGAACGTTGTTTTCTTTTTTAGCGAAAATTCCTGTGCTACCGTTTACGTGGTTTTAATTCGAATGCTTCTTCATTTTTTGTTTCTTTTTATTTTTATTTGACTGCGCAATTTTAATATTGCGCCTCGATCCTACGCCATCTATCACAATTCAGGTGAAACATGAAAAATAATTCACTCAACCATCCGGTAGAACAAACGCACTCGAGTGGGCAAACTCCGCGGTTCTTATCCAACGTTGATGTCGGCGCCGTACCTTTAACGCTGTTTGTCGGTATTGCAATGATTGTCGCCGTCTCATCAATGGCGGGACTGTTGCCAAAGAACATGATTGGCGGGCTGGCGGTCATTATGACCCTGGGATTCGCGCTGGCCAAAATCGGGCGAATGGTGCCGGTGCTTAAAGATATCGGCGGCCCGGCCATTTTGTGTCTGATGATGCCGTCGGTACTGGTCTATTTCGGGGTATTTGATCCCCACACTCTGGGCACCGTGCATCTGTTGATGAAAGAGGCCAATTTACTCTATTTTGTCATCGCCTGTCTGGTGGTTGGCAGTATTCTGGGAATGAACAGAACCATTCTTATCCAGGGAATGGTGCGTATGTTCGTTCCGCTGGTTGTGGGGACCGGAGCGGCGATCGCGACGGGGCTGCTGGTGGGAAGCCTGTTTGGCTACAGCATGTACCATACCTTTTTCTTTATTATTGTGCCGATTATCGGCGGCGGTATTGGGGAAGGCATCCTGCCGCTGTCGCTGGCATATTCTGCGATCCTCGGGCAAACGCCGGACGTGTATGTGGCACAGCTGGCGCCAGCTGCGGTGGTGGGGAATATCTTCGCCATTATCTGCGCAGGCTTTCTGGCTCGCCTGGGCGTCCGCCGCCCGGCGCTGTCCGGCGATGGCATGTTAATTCGCAGCCATGATGATAACCACGTTTTCTCGCAGTCTCAGGGAGGGCAGCCCACCGATTTCCAGCTGATGGGGGCCGGGCTGCTAATGATCTGCGCATTTTTCATCGTTGGCGGGCTGCTGGAGAAAGTGCTGCACATCCCGGGACCGGTATTGATGATTCTGGCCGCCGTTCTGTGCAAATACACCAAAATTATCCCCGCAGCGATGGAGCTGGGGGCGCATAGCTGCTACAAATTTGTGTCCGCAGCCCTCGTCTGGCCGCTGATGATCGGCCTTGGGATGCTGTATGTCCCTCTGGAGAGCGTGGTTTCCGTCTTCTCGATTGGCTACGTCGTGGTTTGCGGTTCCATCGTGATTGCCATGGCGTTAAGCGGATTTTTCATCGCTTCCCGGCTGAATATGTATCCTGTTGAAGCGGCGATTGTGACCAGCTGCCACAGTGGGCTGGGCGGCACCGGGGATGTGGCGATACTCTCGGCATCGAATCGCATGTCGCTGATGCCGTTTGCACAGATTGCCACCCGTATTGGCGGCGCCTCAACGGTGATTGCCGCGACGTTGCTGCTGAGCTGGATTGTCTGATTACGGATAAAAAAAACCTGCCAGCATGATGCTGGCAGGTTGGGCGTTCACCACGAGGTCGGTATTACTCGACGGTCAGAATACGCGTGGTGTTAGTGCTGCCGATGGTGCTCATCACGTCACCCTGGGTCACGATAACGAGGTCACCGGAGACCAGATAGCCTTTATCACGCAGCAGATTCACCGCATCGTGCGCCGCAGCGACGCCGTCGTTGGTGCTGTCGAAGTGAACCGGCGTCACGCCGCGATACAAGGCGGTCAGGTTCAGCGTACGTTCATGGCGGGAGAGGGCGAAAATGGGCAGGCCAGAGCTAATGCGTGAAGTCATCAGCGCGGTACGACCGGACTCGGTCATGGTGATGATCGCGGTGACGCCTTTCAGGTGGTTCGCCGCATACATCGCTGACATGGCAATCGCCTCTTCAACGTTATCGAACTGGATATCCAGACGATGTTTGGAGACGTTGAGGCTTGGGATTTTTTCGGCGCCCAGACAGACGCGCGCCATAGCGGCCACGGTTTCTGACGGATACTGACCGGCGGCGGTTTCCGCTGAGAGCATCACGGCATCGGTACCGTCGAGGACGGCGTTAGCGACGTCCATGACTTCCGCGCGGGTTGGCATCGGGTTAGTAATCATCGACTCCATCATCTGAGTCGCGGTGATGACCGAACGGTTCAGCTGACGAGCGCGGCGAATCAGGGCTTTCTGGATCCCCACCAGCTCCGGGTCGCCGATTTCAACGCCAAGGTCGCCACGGGCAACCATCACCACGTCAGAGGCCAGAATTACGTCGTCCATTGCGTCCTGATCGCAAACCGCTTCCGCACGCTCAACTTTCGCGACGATCTTCGCATCGCAGCCGGCTTCGCGCGCCAGGCGGCGGGCATAGTTCAGGTCTTCGCCACAGCGTGGGAAGGAGACGGCCAGGTAATCAACGCCGATTTTCGCCGCGGTGACGATGTCAGCCTTGTCTTTCTCAGTCAGCGCTTCGGCGGACAGGCCGCCACCCAGTTTGTTGATACCTTTATTGTTTGACAGCGGTCCGCCGACGGTGACTTCGGTGAACACTTTCAGACCCTTAACTTCGATGACTTTCAGCTGTACGCGGCCATCGTCCAGCAGCAGGATATCGCCTGGCACGACATCCGCCGGCAGGCCTTTATAATCAATACCGACTTTCTCTTTGTCGCCTTCGCCTTTGCCCAGCTCTGCATCAAGCAGGAATTTGTCGCCGATATTAAGGAAAATTTTGCCTTCTTTGAAGGTGGATACGCGAATTTTGGGGCCTTGCAGATCGCCGAGGATGGCCACATGACGGCCCAGTTTTGCCGCGATCTGACGGACTTTATCCGCGCGAATCTGATGATCTTCCGGGGTACCGTGAGAGAAGTTCATACGTACCACGTTAGCGCCTGCGGCGATCACCTTTTCAAGGTTGTTATCACGATCGGTTGCCGGGCCTAAGGTCGTTACGATTTTGGTTCTGCGAAGCCTTCTGGACATGTAATACTCCGTTGACTAAAACAACTTTGGTGTTGCGTGAACATGGAATCGGCGGTGCCGGTCAGCAATGTCGCTCTGCCGGAACGTTACCGAAGGTGTAATGGGTCACTACCTAATTATCAAGTTTTATGGGTTGTCGCTGTGTACAGGCAGCTCTTTATCAAAACGCGATTCCTTCAATGCTTCCTTGACCCTCTTCAAGTTATCTCTGAATTTCGCTCCTCGACGGAGGGTAAAACCGGTGGCCAGCACATCTATTACCGTCAGCTGAGCAAGACGTGAAACCATGGGCATATAGATATCCGTATCTTCGGGGACATCAAGCGTAATCGACAAGGTTGCCTCTCGCGCCAGCGGGGTATCCGCCGACGTGATGGCGATGACCATGGCATCGTTTTCACGCGCCAACTGCGCCAGTTCGACCTGGCTTTTTGTCCGGCCAGTATGTGAGATAATCACGACAACGTCATCATCATTGCAATTCATACAGCTCATGCGTTGCAGGACAATGTCGTCGGAGTAGATAACCGGAACGTTAAAACGGAAAAATTTGTTCATGGCGTCATGCGCGACGGCTGCCGAGGAGCCGAGGCCAAAGAAGGCAATTTTCTTGGCCTGGGTCAGAAGGTCGACGGCACGATTAACCGCTGACATATCGAGAGAGTGGTGGACCTGATCTAAACTGGCCATGGCTGACTCGAAAATCTTCCCCGTATAGGACTCTACGCTGTCGTCTTCATCGACATTGCGGTTAACATAGAGAGTACCGTGTGCCAGGCTTTGTGCCAGGTGAAGTTTAAAATCAGGAAAGCCGCGGGTTTCCAGACTCCGGCAAAAACGGTTAACGGTCGGTTCGCTGACGCCAGCTTCCAGCGCCAGGGCCGCAATGCTTGAATGAATTGCCTGAGCAGGCGTAGCAAGAATGACTTCCGCCACTTTGCGTTCGGATTTGCTAAGGTGTTCCAGCCGGGACTGGATTTTTTCCAGCATGTTCATGGGTAACGGAGCGCTCATCAGTGGAAGCGATTTCATTAATGGATGAAATCATCAGGCGTTTTAGCAAGAATATACCCCTCCGTTACGCTAAGCGGGGAGGAATGACGTTAAAAAATGTTGTTTTTTTTCATTACATGATCAGAGTCGTATTTTATTAACTTAAAACCGGTCGAAAGAACGAACAAGTTTAGCCGTTTGCCCAAATAGTCGCCGGAACTTTTCTCCGCGTGCGGTTTAGCGTCGGGAATGGCGGCCTGAGGGTTTCGGGAAGTTCGTAAACACAGTACAGTGCAGTGTAAGAAAATTACAAATATAGCCTGGCATAAGCACCAGACTATCAACTGAGGAGAATGACATGGCGGTAACGCAAACGGCCCAGGCATGCGATCTGGTCATTTTCGGCGCGAAGGGTGACCTGGCGCGTCGTAAATTGTTGCCTTCCCTGTATCAGCTCGAAAAAGCTGGCCAGATCAACCCTGAGACCCGGATTATCGGGGTCGGACGTGCTGACTGGGATAAAGATGCTTACACCAAAGTCGTCCGTGAAGCGCTTGAAACCTTCATGAAGGAAAAGATTGATGAAGGTTTGTGGGAAACCCTGAGCGGACGTCTGGATTTTTGTAACCTCGATGTGAACGATACCAAAGCGTTTTCCCGTTTGGGCAAAATGCTGGATCAGGAAAACCGCGTCACCATCAACTACTTTGCCATGCCGCCGAGCACTTTTGGCGCCATTTGCAAAGGCCTCGGCCAGGCGAAACTGAACGCCAAACCTGCGCGCGTGGTGATGGAGAAACCGCTGGGTACCTCTCTGGATACCTCCCGCGAGATCAACGATCAGGTCGGCGAATTCTTCGAAGAGTGCCAGGTTTACCGTATCGACCATTACCTCGGCAAAGAGACGGTGCTCAACCTGCTGGCGCTGCGCTTTGCGAACTCCCTGTTTGTCAATAACTGGGACTGCCGCACGATCGACCACGTTGAAATCACCGTAGCGGAAGAAGTGGGTATCGAAGGTCGCTGGGGTTACTTCGATCAGGCCGGGCAAATGCGCGACATGATCCAGAACCATCTGCTGCAGATCCTGTGCATGATCGCGATGTCGCCGCCGTCAGACCTCAGTGCCGACAGTATTCGTGACGAAAAAGTAAAAGTGCTGAAGTCGCTGCGCCGTATCGACCGCTCCAACGTGCGTGAGAAAACGGTCCGCGGCCAGTACACCGCCGGCTTCGCCCAGGGTAAAAAAGTCCCGGGCTACCTCGAAGAAGAGGGGGCGAACAAATCCAGCAATACCGAGACCTTTGTGGCTATCCGCGTCGATATCGATAACTGGCGCTGGGCCGGCGTGCCGTTCTACCTGCGTACCGGTAAACGCCTGCCGACCAAATGTTCTGAAGTGGTGGTGTATTTCAAAACCCCGGAGCTGAACCTGTTTAAAGAGAACTGGCAGGAGCTGCCGCAGAACAAGCTGACGATTCGTCTGCAGCCGGATGAGGGCGTGGATATTCAGGTCCTCAACAAAGTGCCGGGCCTTGACCACAAACACAATCTGCAGATAACCAAGCTGGATCTGAGCTATTCGGAGACCTTCAACCAGACTCACCTGGCGGATGCCTATGAACGTCTGCTGCTGGAAACCATGCGCGGTATCCAGGCGCTGTTCGTGCGTCGTGATGAAGTCGAAGAGGCGTGGAAGTGGGTTGACTCCATTACTGAAGCCTGGGCTGCCGACCGCGATGCGCCGAAGCCCTATCAGGCAGGTACCTGGGGGCCGGTCGCCTCTGTGGCGATGATCACCCGCGACGGTCGTTCCTGGAACGAATTTGAATAGTTTGCGGGTTATCCGGAGGAGTTATTTTACCGGTAACATGATCTGACGCAGCAAGTCGCATAATTTTTGCTCTTTTAAGCCCCGGGAGGATTCACCCCCGGGGCTTTTTTTATTACACTGCGGATAGATATTTTGCCGCTGAGCTGCAGTGTTGGTGCCTTTCACCTTCTAAGAAGTTGCTAAAATGCTGTGGCCGGACAGATAAAAATTCAGGAGCCTTTATGAATTCGACAATGTTACGGGTAACAAATCGCATTATCGAACGGTCGCGCGATACCCGCACCGCCTACCTCGCACGGATTAACCAGGCGAAGACCGATACCGTCCATCGCGCGCAGCTGGCGTGCGGTAATCTCGCCCACGGCTTTGCTGCCTGTCAGTCGGACGATAAAGCCTCGCTGAAAAGCATGTTGCGTAACAATATCGCCATTATTACCTCTTACAACGACATGCTGTCCGCCCACCAGCCCTATGAGTATTACCCGGATATCATTCGCAAAGCGCTGCATTCGGTAAATGCGGTAGGCCAGGTCGCGGGGGGCGTTCCGGCGATGTGCGATGGTGTCACCCAAGGTCAGGACGGGATGGAACTCTCCCTCCTGAGCCGCGAAGTGATTGCAATGTCGGCCGCTATCGGCCTGTCGCATAACATGTTCGACGGCGCGCTGTATCTGGGCGTATGTGACAAAATCGTCCCCGGACTGACGATGGCCGCGCTCTCCTTTGGCCACCTGCCGTCAGTCTTCGTACCGTCGGGCCCGATGGCCAGCGGCCTGCCAAATAAAGAAAAAGTGCGCATCCGCCAGCTGTATGCTGAGGGTAAAGTCGATCGTATGGCGCTGCTGGAGTCTGAAGCGGCGTCCTACCACGCCCCGGGTACCTGCACATTTTACGGTACGGCGAACACCAACCAGATGGTGGTGGAGTTTATGGGCATGCAGCTTCCGGGCTCGTCGTTTGTGCATCCGGATGCCGAACTGCGCCAGGCGCTGACCGCCGCCGCCGCACGCCAGGTGACGCGCATGACCGGTAACGGTAATGAATGGATGCCGTTAGGCAAAATGTTTGATGAGAAAGTGGTGGTCAACGGGATCGTGGCGCTGCTGGCAACCGGCGGTTCGACCAACCATACGATGCACCTGGTGGCGATGGCTCGCGCGGCGGGCATTATCATTAACTGGGATGATTTCTCCGATCTCTCCGACGTTGTGCCGCTGCTGGCGCGCCTTTACCCGAACGGTCCGGCGGATATAAACCACTTCCAGGCCGCGGGCGGCGTACCGGTGCTGGTCCGTGAGCTGCTGAAAGGCGGCCTGCTGCACGAAGATGTCAACACCGTAGCCGGTTTTGGTCTCTCGCGTTACACCATGGAACCCTGGCTGAATAACGGCGAACTGGACTGGCGTGAAGGGGCGACGGCGCCATTGGACGATCAGGTTATTGCAACTTTCGACAAGCCATTCTCTCGCCATGGCGGGACGAAAGTGCTGAGCGGCAACCTCGGGCGTGCGGTGATGAAAACCTCGGCCGTACCGGTTGAGAACCAGATCATTGAAGCGCCGGCGGTGGTGTTTGAAAGCCAGCACGACGTTTTGCCTGCTTTCGAGGCCGGAATGCTGGACAAGGATTGCGTGGTGGTTGTTCGCCACCAGGGGCCAAAAGCGAACGGCATGCCAGAATTACATAAACTTATGCCGCCACTTGGTGTATTATTGGACCGCCGTTTCAAAATTGCGCTGGTTACCGATGGTCGACTCTCTGGCGCATCCGGCAAGGTTCCGTCAGCAATCCACGTTACGCCGGAAGCGTATGATGGCGGGCTGCTGGCAAAAGTACGTGATGGCGATATCATCCGCGTCAACGGGCAGACGGGCGAACTGACGCTGCTGGTGGATGACGCTGAACTGGCTGCACGCCAGCCGCATGTTCCTGACCTCAGCAGTTCGCGCGTCGGGAGCGGCCGGGAAATGTTCGCAGCGCTGCGTGAAAAACTCTCCGGAGCCGAACAGGGCGCAACCTGCATCACTTTTTAAGACGATACAATTTGTAGATCTGGCGAGAGAGAAACTCTGATGAAAAACTGGAAAACAACTGCAGAAGCAATCCTCACCAACGGCCCGGTTGTCCCGGTGATCGTGGTGAAAAAGCTGGAACACGCTGTGCCGATGGCCAAAGCGCTGGTTGCCGGCGGCGTACGCGTACTGGAAGTCACGCTGCGTACCGCATGCGCGCTTGATGCGATTCGCGCGATTGCGAAAGAAGTGCCGGAGGCGATTGTCGGCGCAGGTACCGTAACAAACGTTGAGCAGCTGAAAGCCGTCACCGAAGCTGGCGCGCAGTTCGCTATCAGCCCGGGTCTGACCGAGTCCCTGCTGAAAGCGGCGACTGAAGAAGGGACCATCCCGCTGATCCCGGGGATCAGCACCGTGTCCGAACTGATGCTGGGCATGCAGTATGGCCTGAAAGAGTTCAAATTCTTCCCGGCAGAAGCTAACGGCGGCGTGAAAGCGCTGCAGGCGATTGGCGGTCCGTTCGCCCATATCCGTTTCTGCCCGACTGGCGGCATCTCTCCGGCGAACTACCGCGACTACCTGGCACTGAACAGCGTGCTGTGCATCGGTGGTTCCTGGCTGGTTCCGGCGGATGCGCTGGAAGCGGGCGATTACGACCGTATTACCAAAATTGCTCGCGAAGCGGTGGAAGGCGCGAAGTAATTTTCACGCCCTGATAACGAGCGAAATCCAGACCCGGTAGCGCTGAGGCGACCGGGTTTTTTTTATCCCTGAATCAGCACGGCCGACGCGGCGGCTTTCGCGCGCGCCACCGCCTCCTCGACGCTATCGGCGACGGCCAGCGTGACGCCCAGTCGACGAGAACCGTCAATCTCCGGCTTACCGAACAGGCGCAGCTGTAGTCCCGCCCCTACCGCGCCCTGGATATTGCTAAAGGTGACGTTCTGGCTGGTGAGCTGCGGCAGAATGACCGCGGAGGCCGCCGGGCCATACTGGCGAATCGCGCCAACCGGCAGACCGAGGAAGGCGCGAACGTGCAGAGCAAATTCCGAGAGGTCCTGGGAAATCAGCGTCACCATCCCGGTGTCGTGTGGGCGAGGGGAGACTTCACTGAAAATCACCTCATCGCCGCAGACGAACAGCTCTACGCCAAACAGACCGTAGCCGCCAAGCGCCAGCACGACTTTGCTGGCAATGTCCTGGGCGCGGGCCAACGCCAGCTCGCTCATCTGCTGCGGCTGCCAGGATTCGCGATAATCGCCATCCTCCTGGCGATGGCCGACCGGGGCGCAGAAATGGACGCCATCGACCGCGCTGACGGTAAGCAGGGTAATTTCAAAATCGAAATTCACCACCCCCTCGACGATAACCCGACCGGCGCCCGCGCGGCCACCTTGTTGCGCATAGCGCCAGGCCTCAGCCAGCTGATCAGCGTGACGAATAAAGCTCTGACCTTTGCCAGAAGAGCTCATGACCGGCTTCACAATGCAGGGAAGGCCAATCTCCGCGACGGCTTCGCGAAAGGCCGCTTCGCTGTCGGCAAAGCGGTATGCCGAGGTGGGAAGCTGCAGCTCCTCCGCAGCCAGGCGGCGAATACCTTCGCGATTCATGGTCAGTTTCGCCGCGCGAGCGGTGGGAACGACTTTTTGCCCGGCCTGCTCCAGCTCCACCAGCGTATCCGTGGCGATAGCTTCAATTTCCGGCACGATAAAGTCAGGTTTTTCTTCCGCAATCAGCGCGCGCAGCGTTTCACCATGCAGCATGTTGATGACGTGCGAACGGTGCGCCACTTGCATCGCCGGCGCGTCGGGGTAGCGGTCGACTGCGATGGTCTCAATACCCAGCCGTTGGCACTCAATGGCGACTTCTTTACCCAGTTCGCCGGAACCTAACAACATCACCCGTGTCGCTGCCGGACGCAGCGCTGTGCCTAATAACGTCATGACTCTTTTCCACAGTAAAAAAACATGCGCCACATTATAAACGAAAACGTTTGCGTCTGTCTTTATGACCGTTGGTTGAGTCCTGGGTGAAAATTTGCTATACTGTATAAAAATACAGTATAAAGAGGCTGCACAATGGCGGTTGAAATTAAATATGTGGTGATCCGCGAAGGTGAGGAAAAGATGTCGTTTACCAGCAAAAAAGAGGCCGATGCTTACGACAAAATGCTCGATCTTGCCGAGGTCCTCAACGACTGGCTGGTAGAGTGCCCGCTGACGCTGGATGAAACCCAGCGTGATGAAATGGCAATGTGGCTGGCGGAACGCAAAGAGACATTGCACCACATTCTGAGGTCAGGAAAACGCCCGGAAGCAGAAGACGGGGCAACCGGACAGGCTTCTCAGGATGAGAGCTCCGCGGCTGAAATCTCAGAGGCCGTAGCCGAGGGGGCAAGCGAACAACCCGCGGCAACCGCGCCGGCAAAATCGCGCAAGGTAAAGGCCGCCTGAGTCCGGCCGAATTTGCGCATCTTTAGCTGCTCATAACATTTCCTGACATCTCGTCGTTTAGGCTGATGACATCGCTTAATAAGCAACGAGGGAAATCATGGCTAACTGGCTTAATCAACTCCAGTCCCTGCTGGGCCAGCAGGGACCGTCTTCCTCATCAGGCGAGCGGCCGGATGGTAAAAGCTTCCTTCTGCCCGGGGCGCTGGGCGGCCTGGCGGGGCTGCTGGTGGCCAGTAAATCATCGCGCAAGCTGCTGGCCAAATATGGCACCAGCGCACTGCTGGTTGGCGGCGGGGCGGTGGCGGGAAGCGTACTGTGGAACAAGTATCAGCAGAAAATGCGGGAAAATTCCCCTGCGCAATCTGTCGCTTCGCCGGGGCAAGCCACCGGGGCGTCAACCTCGCCAGCCTCCGGGCTTGATGCCCGCAGTGAACGGCTCATTCTGGCGCTGGTGTTTGCCGCTAAAAGCGACGGGCACATTGATGACAGCGAGCGGGCAAACATTGAAGAGCAGCTGCGCGCGGCCGGTATTGCCGTGCAGGGGCGCGTTCTGATCGATCGCGCGCTGTCCCAGCCTCTCGATCCGCAGCGTCTGGCGCAGGGCCTCAACAGCGAGCAAGAGGCGCTGGAGATCTATTACATCAGCTGTGCGGCGATCGATATCGACCATTTTATGGAGCGTAGCTATCTCAACGCTCTTGGCGAAGCTTTAGGCCTCCCGCCAGAAGTGCGTGCCGACATCGAACAGGATATTCAGGCACAAAAACAGGCGCTTTCTACCTAAATCAGCAGGTTTTGCTTGCAACGTGGGCCACTTTTGCCACCCTTATACACACGCCATCCTTCAAGCCGCTTCTTGAATGATTTTGTGTATGAAATACAGGATGCAGAAGACCAAAAGATGCCACCAAAAGCAAAACGAATCCCCCACGCCATGACCCTTCATGGCGATACCCGTATCGATAATTACTTCTGGCTGCGCGACGATGAGCGTTCGCGGCCGGAAGTGCTTGATTATCTTCGCGAGGAAAATGAGTACGGCCGGCAGGTCATGGCGACTCAACGTAGCCTGCAGGAGCGGGTGCTAAAAGAGATTATTGATCGTATCCCGCCGCGCGAAGTCTCTGCGCCCTACAGCAAAAATGGCTACCGCTATCGTCAGGTATATGAGCCGGGCTGTGAATACGCTATTTATCAGCGTCAGTCGGTGCTGAAAGAGGAGTGGGATGAATGGGAGGTGCTGCTCGATAGCAACCAGCGCGCGGCGCAGAGTGAATTCTATACTCTCGGTGGGCTGGGCATTTCGCCGGATAACATGATCATGGCGCTGGCGGAGGATTATCTCTCCCGTCGGCAGTATGGCCTGCGTTTGTGCAATCTGCAAAATGGCGAATGGTATCCTGAAGTGCTGGAAAACGTCTCCCCGGAATTTGCCTGGAGCAATGATTCGCAAACGCTGTGGTATGTCCGCAAGCACCCGACTACGCTGCTGCCTTACCAGGTCTGGCGGCATACCGTGGGCGCTTCGCCGCGTTCCGATGTGCTGGTCTACGAGGAGAAGGATGAAACCTTCTACGTCAGCCTCCATACGACCACCTCCCGGCAATTCGCCGTGATCTATCTTGCCAGCGCGACAACCAGTGAAGTGCGGCTGCTGAATACCGAAATGCCGGATGCGGAACCGGTGTGTTTCCTGCCGCGACGTAAAGATCACGAGTACAGTCTCGATCATTACCAGCATGCTTTTTATCTTCGCTCCAACCGCGAGGGGAAAAACTTTGGTCTCTATCGTACCCATGAACGCGACGAACAGCAGTGGGAGACGCTGATTGCGCCACGCCAGGATGTGATGCTCGAGGGATTCACCCTGTTTACCGACTGGTTGGTGGTTGAAGAGCGCCAGCGCGGGTTAACCAGCCTGCGCCAGATTAACCGCAAGACCCGGGAAGCGGTTGGCATTGCCTTTGATGACCCGGCCTACGTGACCTGGCTTGCCTATAATCCGGAGCCGGAAACTTCGCGCTTACGCTACGGATACTCATCCATGACCACGCCGGATACGCTCTTTGAGCTGGATATGGATACCGGTGAGCGGCGGGTACTGAAACAGCAGGAAGTGAAAGGGTTTGAGGCCAGCCATTATCGCAGTGAACATCTGTGGATTAAGGCTCGGGATGGTGTGGAGGTTCCTGTTTCGCTGGTTTATCGGCGTGAGCATTTCCGCAAGGGCGTCAGTCCGCTGCTGGTCTATGCCTACGGGTCGTACGGCGCCAGCGAAGATGCTGATTTCAGCGCCAGCCGGTTGAGCCTGCTCGATCGTGGTTTCGTGTTTGCGATCGCCCACGTTCGCGGCGGCGGTGAATTAGGGCAGCAGTGGTACGAAGACGGCAAGTTCCTGTGTAAAAAGAATACCTTTAATGATTATCTTGATGTCTGCGATGCGCTGCTGGCGCAGGGATATGGCGATCCTCGCCTGTGCTACGGCATGGGCGGCAGCGCGGGCGGCATGTTAATGGGCGTCGCTATTAATGAGCGGCCGGAGCTGTTTCACGGCGTAGTGGCTCAGGTTCCGTTTGTCGATGTCCTGACCACCATGCTCGACGAGTCGATTCCGCTGACGACCGGGGAATTTGAAGAGTGGGGAAATCCGCAGGACGAAGAGTACTATCGCTATATGAAGAGCTACAGTCCTTACGATGGCGTCACGGCGCAGGCCTATCCCCATCTGCTGGTTACCACCGGCCTGCACGATTCCCAGGTGCAATACTGGGAACCGGCAAAATGGGTGGCCAGGCTGCGCGAGCTGAAAACGGACGATAACCTGTTACTGCTGTGCACCGATATGGATTCAGGGCACGGCGGTAAGTCGGGGCGTTTTAAAAGCTATGAAGGGGTTGCGCTGGAGTATGCCTTTCTGATTGGCCTGGCGCAGGGGACGTTACCCGGCCAGGCGGACGTTTAGCGTCGCTACTCCCCGAGATAGTGCTTGAGCGTTAAGCGCAGCTCGGGGCTCATCCGATCCAGGTTATTGAACAGCCAGCGTAAATAGCCCGGGTCGTTTTCTGCGATTTCGGCCACCGCCTTGCCGCGATATTTACCGAAGGTAAAGGTGGTCAGCAGCGCCGGACGACCGGTAATGGTCGCCATCTCCTCAGGCTGCCAGCCGGAAACGTTGATAATATCGAGAAGCAGTGCGGCGGTGATATAGCAGTCGTACAGTGCGCGGTGTTGATGCAGTCCGGCAGGCGTTGCGACACTGAGCTTACGCGATTTATACAGCCCCATATTGCTGTATTTAATGCCTGGCCACAGACGGCGGGCCATCTTCATGGTGCAGATCCACTCCCCGTGCATTTCCGGTAACACCCGGCGATCGAAGCTGGCGTTGTGGGCGACATACCACCGGCTGCCGATGTAATGCGGCAGAACCTCTTCAATCCACGGCTTGTCGGCGACCATCTCTTCGGTGATACGGTGAATTGCCATGGCCTGGGGGCTGATAGGTCGGTCGGGACGAACCAGATGACTCATGGGATTGGTTATCTGACCATCGACAATATCAACAGAGGCGATTTCCACAATGCCTCCCTGCAGTCCGCAGGTTTCCGTATCGATTACGCGTAGCATGGCTCACTCCGGCCCAAAGAAACCAGCGTAAATGAATGCGCAGCGCTTGCCAACCGGGACGTCCGTAAGGGACGAGAATTATTTCGCTTTGGGTTCATAGGGCAGGCGCGACAGCGAAACAGACGCCAGTCGATGGGCGATCAGGCGTTCACGGAACCAGTCACGCAGGTGTGACGGTTGCTCCCGCTCCACTAAATCGGCGACAACGGGCATATTGTAGCGTTCTTTAAAGGCGACACCGGCCGCGGCAAGGTCGACGTTCACTTTGTCCATCTCGTCCTGCGAAATTTTGGCCAGATTTTTTTCCATATGGTTTCTCCTTCATGATGCTGAAAACCGATCGGGCGCGACGTCGGACCGGGACGCATCGCTCGACTACGCCATTATACAGGGTTATTCTCTGTGCTACATACATAACGAAAAGGAATGACGATTATGCGTACCATCGCCGGGCGCGCGCTGCGCGCCTCTGCTTTTTTCGCCGGTTTCCTCGTCAGCACCGCGGCCTTTGCCCATGCGCATCTTCAACAGCAAACGCCAGCCGCAGATTCGACTGTCGCCGCCTCTCCCGAATCACTGACCTTGAGCTTTTCTGAAGGTATCGAAACGGCCTTTAGCGCCGTGACCCTGACCGGCCCGCAGCAGAAAGCCGTTGCGACCGGTAAGCTTACCCGCAGCGACAGCAATAAAGCCCAGCTGATTGTTCCGCTGACGCAGCCGCTGGCGGCGGGGGAGTATACCGTTGACTGGCACGTGGTCTCCGTTGATGGCCACAAAACCAAAGGGCAATATCACTTTACCGTGAAATAACGCATGCTCACGGGAATCTATATCGGTCTGCGCTTCGTCCACTTTCTCTCGCTGATGGTGGCGTTTGGCTGCGTGCTGTACGGCGCGTGGTGGGCGCCGCTGACGCTGCGGCGTTTGCTGATGCAGCGTTTCTTCCCGCTACTGCGCCACCTTCTGCTGCTCAGCGCGGTTTCTGCGCTGCTGATGCTGATGGTACAGGGCGGTCTGATGGGGAATGGTTGGGCGGATCTCTGGCAGCCTGCTATCTGGCAAGCCGTTGCCGGTACCCGCTTTGGCAGCGTCTGGGTCTGGCAGATTCTGCTGGCGTGGATTGCGCTGGCGATCGCGTGGCTCAAACCGCGTCGTCCGGCGCGTCTGCTGCTGGTGCTGCTGTGCGCGCAGATCTTGCTGATGGCGGGCGTTGGCCATGCGGCAATGAGCGAGGGGGGACGAGGTGTAGTGCAGCGGACTAACCATGCTGTGCATCTGTTCTGTGTCGCCGGCTGGTTTGGCGGGCTGCTGCCGTTCATCTACTGTCTGCGCCTGGCGCGCGGGCGCTGGCGTCAGGCCGCTATCGGCACCATGATGCGCTTTTCTCGCTACGGACATCTGGCGGTTGCGGGCGCGATCGCCAGCGGTGTGATAAATGCGCTGCTGATCCAGGGCGGATTATTCCGTGATTCGCTGTGGGGAGAGATGCTATTGATCAAATGTGCCCTGGTCGCAGGGATGGTAGCAATTGCGCTGGTGAACAGGTATGTTCTGGTGCCACGTATGTCGGTGAACGGAACGCGAGCGGAGCAGCTCATTTTGCGCACCACGCAGGTTGAAATGGCGCTCGGAGCATTGGCGCTGCTGGCCGTCAGCCTGTTTGCGACCTGGGAACCTTACTGAATTAACTGGCTAAATCATGAAAAAAACTCTTTTAACTATGTTGTTACTGGCAAGCTCTGGCGTCGCGCTGGCAGCACCGCAGATTATCACCGTTAGCCGCTTCGAAGTGGGGAAAGATAATTGGGCGTTCAATCGCGAAGAGGTGATGTTGACCTGTCGCCCGGGGAATGCGCTGTTTGCCATTAACCCCAGCACGCTGGTGCAGTATCCGTTGAATGATGTTGCTGAGCAGCAGGTGAAAGCGGGGAAAACCAGCGCTCAGCCGATCTCAGTGATCCTGGTCGACGATCCGCAACATCCGGGACAAAAAATGAGCCTCGCGCCATTTATTGAGCGCGCGCAGAAGCTTTGTTGATACCCGAACCTATCTTACTGTATTAACATATAAAAAACCGCCTACATTCCTTTCAGGAAGCGGCGGTTTTTTGTTGGCACCGGCCATTTTGTCAGGAATTATTCGACCACTTTTGTTGCGGACTGGAAAACCTGACGCGGTAAACTATTCTTATAAGGCAAGGCGACTTAGCCTGCATTAATGCCAACTTTTAGCGCACGGCTCTCTCCCAAGAGCCATTTCCCTGGACCGAATACAGGAATCGTGTTCGGTCTCTTTTTATCTGAAGCTTATCAACTCGTTACATAAAAAGACCGGAAATCATCCCTCATTTCCCGTTACGGTCTTTTTCCCTTATACCACAACAAAAAACGCCTTAACATTCTCTTTACAGTAAATCTGAGCCGGATACTCCGGGTTCTGCGGGTCAAGGTCAGGGCGATGGCGCGCCGCGCGCCCGCAGACAGGTCCTCATCGCCGCGGGATATCCATGCCCTGAAGATACGCGGGCATATTATTTTAGTGCGATCTATTTGGCCGCGCGTTGCCAGGAAATGAAGGGCTGCCGGGATGAAGATGGAGTAATAAAAACAACGTATTATTCAGGCGCGACGATTGACGGATACAGCTGGGATTCAAGGTAGCAGACCAGGGTCCAAATCTCACCGCTGAAAATAAACCAAAGCGCACCGAGCAGAATTATTATCACGATAACCAGAAGGGCAATTTCACTCTTACTCATAACTTCACTGGCTACCAGAAAGGAAACGATGAAGAGATGATAGTAACGAAACCACAGGATAAGATGCAAACGCCGTGATTTAAAAACGGCGTTTGTTTGATATGGACAGGCGTTAATCTGTCAGGGTTGGGGAGTCAGCTGCGCGACCTGCGCGATCAGGTCGTCCAGCAGCTGGAAGCGGCGGCGGTATTCCGCCCGCTTTTTACTGGCGATGGCATCCAGCGATTTCCTTTCCATCTGTCGCGGCAAGCGCCAGCGCCAGGCGCCATCGGCTACGCCATCAATAGACTGCCAGAACTCATCATAGCTGGCGTGGAAATGGCGCCCCTTGCTGAGACGATAGCGCAGCGCGCGGAAAACGTGGCCATTATCGCTTACGCCATAAATGGCCTGAATGTGGCTTCTGGCGGCCAACGCCCAGATAAACTCGATCAGCAGGCGTTTAGGAAACAGACCATGGCAGGCGCGGGTAGCGAGTTTAATCACTTCATGCGGCACGTTACGTCGCGGCCCCTGCAGCCCGCCGATAACCAGCTGCCATTGCTCCTGCTGGCGCACGACGCTGAAGGTGGCGCTGGCCAGCAGCGTCTGGTTACCATCGCGCAACCACAATGTGGTTTCGCCTTCGCGCTCGGCTTTACCCGCGGAGGAGGCCGAGAGAGTGAAGCGGGCTTCATCTTTACCCTGCAATTCCAGCAGGATCGTCTCTTTAGCGGCGGTCATGGCAGCAGCCAGCTGCGTGCCTGACAGTGAGTCGATGAACTGATAGTGGCTGATAATCGCCTGGGCGCGTTGGCTGGCGTTTAACCCACGCGTCAGATACTGGCGGTGAACTTTACCCGGCAGGGTAACCTGTGCGGCAAGCAACTGATTAAAGTCAGGACGCACGGAAAGATTATCCAGCATTGCGCGAGTGGGCGTATAAAATAAGGCCGTACGCAATAAAAATTTCAGCCGGTAATTACGCTTTTGCCAAATCGGAGCGGGAATAAGTCTGCCCATCACCAGATCGGCAATAAGATTTGTGCGGGGCTGTTGTGCGAAGGCTGAGTGCAGGCTATTGTCCGTCACGATAAAATACCTCGTTGTTATTTAGCCTCTATTTTAAGGGCTTGGTGAGGCGAGATTAATATCCTGGCGGACTATATTTCTGTTTCGTTTATATTTGATTGAGGTGGGTATCTTTGGGGTGGTGAAGAGAGAATTAACTATAATTGTATCAGGGGGGCAAAATATGTATCAGCGTATTGAGGGTTCGGCCTGGCGCAATATCTGGCTGGTTGGCGATCTCCACGGCTGCTTTGCCGTATTGATGAGCCATCTCCGGCAGATAAAATTCGACCCATACCAGGATCTTCTCATCTCCGTGGGCGATTTGATCGATCGCGGGCCGCAAAGCGCGAAATGTCTCGCGCTTCTCGACTGCCGCTGGTTCTGTGCGGTGCGAGGTAACCATGAACAGATGGCGCTGGATGCGCAAGAGAGCGGGGCGTTGACGCTATGGGTCATGAACGGAGGCCACTGGTATCAGGAGAGCACGCGCGGCGAGCGGCTGCAGATTGACGAACGCCTGGATCGCTGTCGCCAGCTGCCGCTGATTGTGGAGCTCAGCGCCGGATCGCTGCGCCATATTGTGGCCCATGCCGACTACCCGGCGGCGACCTATCGTTGGCAGCAGCCGGTGGATGAACAACAGGTGCTCTGGAGCAGACAGCGCCTGATGGACCATCTGGCCGGTCGACATGGCGCGATAGGCGGAGCGGACCACTTCTGGTTTGGCCACACGCCGTTGAAGCAACGTTATGATAGCGATAATCAACATTATATTGATACGGGGGCGGTATTCGGCGGTGCACTCACCCTGGTGCAGCTGCAGTAAGCCGCTTAAAAATCGCTGTATTCGCTGGCAGGCTGCCAGAAACCATCAATAAAATCTTCAACCGGAAAACAGCCGCCCTGGCGTATCCGCTGATCGTTCATCGCCACAAGGCACCGTCGTTCGTTATCGTAAACGTCGACGACAATATCTTCGCAACCACCGTCCAGGTAACAAATAAACAAAACTAAGGCGAACATCCTGGCCTCATGTTTGGGTTTGTTAATCAGTATAGGGTAGTTCATAAACGGGGGGAATAAATAACCCGTCTCAGGCGACGGGTTCTTTTTGAATCAGGCAACGCGCATGATCCAGGCATCGGATTGTTGATCGTAGTGCTTACGGTAGAGGACGGAATGTTGACCATCAAGAATGGCAGGGACGCTGGTTTCCGCATCCCAGCCATCCAGCTGCATGCATAAGTCCGGATCGGATTTGCAAGGAATGCTTAACGTTCGCTCTCCCTGCTGTTCACCGTGCAGCTCGGCGTCATCTATCTCAAACGCGCCGATTCGAATGCTGGTTTTACTCATAAATTCACCCCGTTGGTCTGCTGAGTTGTGGTACGACCAGTTAGGCCGTCATTTTTCAGCGTAGACAACGGGGGACAAACCGCCAGTAAAAAAATGCGGTTTTTTTGCAGTCGATCACGCCTTACCGGCAAATAGTTTACCGTCGCGAACCAGCTCACGCGGGTAGCTGTTTTTCAAACGGGAGCCGACTTTTTTCGCCAGGCCCAGCGTTGCCCCCTGGAACGTGACGATGACTTCATCCTGCTGCGGCGTCGTTTCAGGGTAGACGTCGCGGCCACGATACCACTCTTCCGCTTCATCCTGCGTCAGTTCAAAAGGAGCATCCGGGACGGCGAGCGCAATGACCGCTTCGTGCTGCCAGCGAAAGCCTTTGTTATGGGTTTCCGCCAGGCGAATGCCAATCCGCGAAAAACGGACCTGGCCGATAAATGATTCCAGCGCTTGCGGGAACAGCCAAATCTCTTTATCACGCTGCCAGAGCGTATGATGGTCATCCCAGTGTAGTCCGACGGCGGCAGCGGCGGCGGAAATCGCTGCAGATTCCCGGCTTTTAAGCGGCGTAAAAGGAAATTTTCCGACTTTGTAACCCGGCGCCGGTAGCGCCTCGATCGCTGCGGTTTTCTTGAGGCGGGCAACAAAAAAACCTTCGCAGTCAAAAATCTGCGGAAAGACGTGGAGAAATCCCTCAGTGGTTAAGGCTTCCGTAGCCTGCGGGAACAGCGTGCCGAGCGGTAGCACCTCGACCGCCTGCGGATAGCGGGCTAACAGCCACTGCACGACCTCTTCGTTCTCTTCCCGGTTCAGGGTGCAGGTCGAGTACACCAGCGTGCCGCCGGGGCGCAGCGCGTGAAATGCGCTGTCGATGAGCTCCCGCTGAGTTTCGGCGATCTGCTGATTACTCTCAGGCGACCAGTTTTTCAACGCATCGGGATCTTTGCGCACCACCCCCTCGCCGGAGCAGGGGGCATCCAGCAGGATGGCGTCAAAGCGTTCCGGCAGCGCGGCGCCAAACACCCGACCATCGAAGTGGGTCAAGGCGACGTTGCTGATGCCGCAGCGGCTGATATTGGCATGCAGGACTTTAACCCGACTGGCGGAAAACTCGTTGGCGAGAATCCCGCCCTTATTTCCCATGCGCGCAGCAATCTGTGTGGTTTTGGAACCAGGGGCGGCGGCCACATCCATGACCCGCTGCGGCATGTCGCCATCGGCAAACAGCGCCGCAACCGGCAGCATAGAACTGGCTTCCTGGATGTAAAACAGGCCGCTGAGATGTTCGGCGGTGCTGCCCAGCGGCAGGGAGTCCTCATCATCGCGTTCGATCCAAAAGCCCTCTTCGCACCACGGGATCGGCGTCAGCTGCCAGCCATAGGGCGCCACCTGCTGCAGAAAGTCGGCGACGGAAATTTTCAGCGTATTCACGCGCAGGCTGCGGCGTAACGGGCGCTGGCAGGCCGCGATAAAGGCATCGAAAGAGAGATGCGTGGGCATCGCGTCACGCATTTGAGCGAGGAATTGGTCAGGAAAATAGACTGCGTTTTGAGCCACTGGTGCGCACCACAAGAAAAAAGGGTGCGCAGTTTATCATAAACGCTCCGGCGGGGGACACCGGAGCGTTTTGCTTACTGTGGCAGGGCCGTGCCCCATTCCCGCCACTCTTTCGGTTCGCTTTCCAGCAGCAGGAAGTGTTTACCATCCTGTGCCTTCGGCGCCAGCGGCGTGCCCGGCGGCGTGGCAAAGGAGATACCGCCGCGAATGAACTGGTTAAAGGTCCCGGTTTTCACGACGCCGCCAATCAGGCCAAAGTCGAGGTTATAGCCGGAAGAGAGCCAGAAGACCGAATTGTTACGCACCAGATACTGATAGCGTTTGCTGATACGCAATTTGACCATCACGCGATCCGACATCGAGCCCAGCGTCAAGCCGGTCACCGTACCGACTTCCAGGCCGCGGAACAGTACCGGCGTTCCGATATCCAGCGAACCGGCTTCCGGCACTTCGACAACGATGCTCAGACCGTCAATGTAGCGGGAGTCGCTAATTGTCGTTTCCTGAATTTCGAAATCACGGCGTGGCGTGCCGCGGCCGGGTTCAACGTTGATGTAGGGCTGGAAAATGGTATCCAGGTGTTCGACGCCCGCCGCAGAAATCTGCGGGGTGATCACCGAGAAACGGGTCCCGCTGCGGGCGAAGGTCTCGACGTACTCCGGGTAAAGCACGGCTTTCGCCTGGACTTCGTTTTTCGCGGTAATCAGATTCAGGGACTGGATCTGGCCGATATTAATGCCCAGGTAGCGAATCGGCATCCCTTCGGAAATTTTACCGGCATCAAAGGCATGCAGCGTAATCTGGCCACCGACTGCCCGGGCAGCGGTTTCAGAAGCATAGAGAATGCGTTTGTTGCCAATTCGCGCGCCGGCGCTACTGCCGCTGAGATCGTCAAAGCTGATTGCGCCTTTCAATGCCCGTGACAGCGGTGATGCCTGCACGGTCAGACCATTGCCATCGAGCTGGACTTTGGCGCCGCCCTCGGCCCAGAAGACGCTATTGTTGGTCAACAGATTGCGATATTCCGGCTTAATATGCAGATCGATATCAAATGCGTTGCGGCGGGGTTTAACCGAAATGATCTCGCCGACGGCAAACTTACGATACAGCACCACCGAGCCTTCCTGAACATCCGGCAGGGTCTCTGCCGTCAGGCTCAGAGTGGTGGTGGGCACTTCGCTGAGGCTGTTTTCTTCCGCCTTCTCCATATTGGCATACAGCGGATAGCTGGCCTGTATTGCCCCTTTCTCGCCAGGGATAATACGAATACCGCCTTCGACCCACTCGCTGGCGCTGGCGCCCAGCACTTTGATGCCATCAAAACCCACTTTCACGTCAAGACGGCTGTTAACGACAAATTTGCTGTCGCCGCGCACCAGGTCGCGATACTCAGGGGTAATGGCCACCTGGAACGTGACGCCTTTAGCGGTCAGCTTGCGCTCCAGAACCTGACCCACTTTCACGCCGTGCAGCACCAGCGGCTGCCCGGCATCAATGCCGTAACTCTCCGCTGCCGTGAGCGTCACCGTCGCCACATCCGGTTCATCGAGCAGGGATTTGTCAGCCGGAAGCACCACAAAGTGATTTCGCGTCTCCCCCTCTCCGGGCACCAGTTCGAACGTATTCCCGGTCAACAGGGCACTGAGGCTGGGGTTATCCAGCGAGATTTTCGGCTTTTTCATCTGAATAAGCGTCTTATCTCTGAGCAGGGTGACCACGCTTGGGTCAACCGTCATCTCACCGGTCACTTTACTGCCGGGATTGAGGTTGAGTTTGGTCAGCTGCCCGACTTCCAGCCCCTGGTACATCAGCGGGGTGGAGCCGGCTTTCAGGCCTTCGCCGTCAGGCAGCTCCAGCGTGACCAGAACCCCGCGCTGGCTATGAGCCAAATCTTCGTACAGACCAAACTCATCGTTTTGTTGCGCGGCCTGAGAATCGGCAGGGGAGTCAAAGGCAATAGCGCCATTGACCAGCGCGGAGAGGCTTTCCAGCTGGACTTTCGCGCCGCCGAGGCCGACATCGGCCTTAACGCCTGACACATTCCAGAAGCGGCTGCCTTTTTTCACCAGGTTTGTAAAGCGGCGTTCAATCAGCACATCGATAGTGACGCCCTGATTGTTATCATTGAGCGCAAAATCGTACACCCGACCCACCGGAATTTTGCGGAAGTAGACCAGCGATCCGCTGGTGAGCGAACCGAGGTCCGGCGCCTGCAGATGAATCATCAGCTCGCCGTTGTTGATATGGTATTTCGGCTGGGTATCGAGAGCGACGAAATGGTCCTGCGGCTCCCCTTTACCCGGCATCATGCCGATGTAGTTACCGCCAACCAGCGCATCAAGACCGGATACGCCGGCCAGCGAGGCTTTCGGAGTAACCAGCCAGAACTGGGTATCTTTGCGCAGAGCGTCTTTCATATCGCCCTTCACACTGGCCGAGACTTCGATTTTGCTCAGGTCTTTGCTCAGCGAGATATTCTCGACGGTGCCCACCTCGACCCCTTGATAGCGGATAGGCGTGCGCCCCGGGACAATCCCGTTGGCCGACTGGAAGTCGATGGTGATGGTCGTCCCGCGGTCGTTATAGCTGGTCCAGATCAGCCAGCTGGCGATCAGCAGGGCTATTACCGGCAGCAGCCAGAATGGCGAGATGCGACGTTTAGTTTTAATTCTGGCTTCAGTCGGTGAAGCGGGCGTTTCCTGACTCATGTGCGTCCCAAAGTAAGCGGCTGTCCAGCCATTCAACAGCAAGGATAGTTAATATTACCGCGGCGCCGAAATATACCGCAGCAGGCCCCATCGTGAAAGCGAGGAGTTGGTCGCGATTAATCAGTGACATGGTTAATGAGATAACAAAAAGATCCAACATTGACCAACGGCCGATCCAGGTAATCAGCCGCAGCAGGATGATGCGGGTACGCAGCCCCTGTTCGCACTTGAATTGTATGCTCACTAACAGCGTAAACAAGACAATAACTTTGGTAAATGGCACCAGAATACTGGCGATAAACACCACGCCGGCAATCGCCACATTGCTATTGGCCAACGACATAATCCCCGACAGAATCGTATCATCCTGTCGTGCGCCGTTGACGTAAATAATGGAGATCGGCAGCAGGTTTGCGGGAAGCAGGAACACCACCGACGCAATCAGCCCGGCCCAGCTTCGCTGCAGACTCTGCGGCCGTCGATGGTGGAGCGGCGTATGGCAGCGTCGGCAGCGTCCGCGGGCATCGCGAAAGCCGGTGTAATGACAGCCGGTGCAAACCTGTAGCGCCGGGTCGGCCCGAAACGCTGGACGCTGGGGATAAAATCGCTCCCATAGCTCTTCAACGTTCATATGAATGATCGTCAGAATGCTGAGCAGGGTGAGCGAGATAAAGGCCACAAGCCCGACGCCCGGCTGCAGGAAGGCATAATCCTGTACTTTGATGGAGGCCACGCCGATACCGACCAGATAGATATCCAGCATCACCCACTCTTTGAGTTTTTCCAGCATCAGCAGCACCGGGCGTAAATTCATCCCCAGAACGTTCCCCAGCCAGAGATAGGCGATCGAGATGACCAGCAGCGCCGGTGCGCCAATCGCACAAAACAGCACCATCGCGGCAGTAAGCGGATCGCCCTGACCGGTCATTTGCCAGATCCCCTGGATTACGTTCGCATCGATACGTACGCCGAGCAGATGCAGACGCAGTAAGGGTTCGGTCCACGCAAAGGGCATCAGGAGCATCATGGTAATGGCCATACTACCCAGTCGCGAAAGAGACCAGTCGCGGCCATCACGCACTTTCGCATTGCAGCGCGGGCACCAGGCACTTTGATAACGCTTAAGCACCGGCAAACGAAAAAGAACGTCACACTGCGGGCAGCGGTGATAATGTGCCTGAGGGAGCGGACGGCTGACCGCATGCACGACCATCTTTTTTGCCGGTGTTATCGGTTGTGTTTTTAGTGGCATTTATTACGTACAGGAATGAATGTATCTCACTATCTTAACCCAGGATTGAATTCATCTTGAGCCTGAACGCATTTAATGCTTATTTTATTAGGCAATGCGTGTTTCGCAGTAAGACAACTAAGTGACCAGATAATGAACAAAACAGAATTTTACGCGGATTTGAACCGTGATTTTCAGGCTTTAATGGCAGGTGAAACCAGTTTTTTGGCGATGATCTCTAATACCAGCGCGCTGCTGTTTGAGCGCCTGACCGAGGTTAACTGGGCAGGTTTCTATCTGCTTGAAGGGGACACGCTGGTTTTAGGACCATTCCAGGGCAAACTGGCCTGCGTACGGATTCCGGTTGGGCGAGGCGTATGCGGTGCGGCCGTTGCGCAAAATCGCGTTCAGCGGGTGGAAGATGTTCATGCCTTCGATGGACATATCGCGTGTGATGCCGCCAGCAATTCGGAAATCGTCTTTCCGCTGCAGGTGAACAATCAGATTATTGGCGTTCTGGATATCGACAGCACCGCCTTCTCCCGCTTCACCGCTGAGGATGAGCAGGGGCTGGCTGAACTGGTCGCGCATCTGGAAAAACTCATTTCTGCGACTGACTATCAAAAAATATTCGCCCACGTCGCAGGATAATCAACGGATAACGTAGCATTTAGCGATGGCGTCATTATAATGACGCCTGTTCATGCCTGCGGCTTGTTGGCTACGTCCGTTGTAATCAGGAAATTTCATGGAAAATCAACCTAAGTTGAATAGCAGTAAAGAAGTTATCGCGTTTCTGGCCGAACGTTTCCCTCAGTGCTTCAGCGCTGAAGGTGAAGCTCGCCCCCTGAAAGTCGGTATTTTTCAGGATCTCGTGGAGCGTGTTGGGGGGGAGATGAATCTCAGCAAAACCCAACTTCGTGCCGCTTTACGTCTTTATACTTCGAGCTGGCGCTATCTGTACGGCGTTAAGCCAGGCGCAGTTCGCGTTGACCTTGACGGCAACCCGTGCGGCGAACTGGAAGAGCAGCATGTTGCTCACGCTCGTCAGCAGCTCGAAGAAGCAAAAGCTCGCGTTCAGGCGCAGCGCGCAAGCCAGCAGGCTAAAAAGCGCGAAGCCGCCGCCGCTGCGGGTCAGCAGGAAGACGGTGCTCGTCGTGAGCGTAAGCCACGTCCTCAGGTTCGTCGCAAAGAAGGCACCGAACAGCGTAAGCCGCGTCCAGCCGTTGCAAAAGCACCGCGTGAAGAGCGTCATACCCCTGTATCAGATCTGACCGCGTTAAGCGTTGGCCAGGCTCTGAAGGTGAAAGCAGGCAACAACGCAATGGACGCCACCGTTCTGGAAATCACCAAAGATGGCGTTCGTGTACAGCTGACTTCTGGTATGTCAATGATTGTACGCGCAGAACACCTGGTGTTCTGAAACGGAGGCCGGGCCAGGCATGAACACATTCTTTAAGCTCACCGCGCTTGCGGGCCTGCTAGCAATAGCAGGCCATGCGTTCGCCGTGGACGATATTACTCGAGTCGATCAAATTCCCGTGCTGAAAGAAGAGCCGCAGCACGCGACGGTGAGTGAGCGCGTTACCTCGCGCTTTACCCGTTCTCACTACCGGCAATTTGATCTCGACAACGCCTTCTCGGCAAAAATTTTCGACCGCTATCTGAATCTGCTGGACTACAGCCACAATGTGCTGTTGGCCAGCGATATCGCTCAGTTCTCGGCGAAGAAGAATCAAATCGGCGATGAGCTGCGTACCGGAAAGCTGGACGTTTTTTACGACCTGTATAACCTGGCGCAGAAGCGTCGTTTTGAGCGCTATCAGTATGCATTGAAGGTGCTGGAACGTCCGATGGACTTTACCGGCAACGACAACTTCAACCTTGACCGCAGCAAAGCCCCCTGGCCGAAAGACGAAGCCGAGCTCAACGCGCTGTGGGATGCCAAGGTTAAGTTTGACCAGCTGAGCCTCAAGCTTACTGGCAAAGATGACAAAGAAATTCGCGATACCTTAACGCGTCGCTACAAGTTCGCCATTCGTCGCCTGGCGCAGTCTAACAGCGAAGATGTGTTCTCGATGGTGATGACCGCTTTTGCTCGCGAGATTGACCCGCACACCAACTATCTGTCCCCGCGCAATACCGAACAGTTCAATACCGAAATGAGCCTGTCGTTAGAGGGCATCGGCGCGGTACTGCAGATGGATGACGACTATACGGTCATCAATTCGCTGGTAGCCGGTGGTCCGGCGGCGAAGAGCAAATCGATCGCCGTCGGCGATCGTATCGTCGGCGTCGGCCAGTCCGGTAAAGGCATGGTTGACGTTATCGGCTGGCGTCTGGATGACGTTGTTGCGCTGATTAAAGGGCCGAAGGGCAGCAAAGTGCGTCTCGAAGTTCTGCCTGCTGGTAAGGGCGCGAAAACCCGCATCGTCACGCTAACCCGAGAGCGTATTCGTCTCGAAGACCGCGCGGTGAAGATGTCGGTGAAAACCGTCGGCAAAGAGAAAGTCGGCGTGCTGGATATCCCGGGCTTCTACGTTGGCCTGACGGACGACGTCAAGGTGCAGCTCCAGAAGCTGGAGAAACAGAACGTCAGCAGCATTGTTATCGACCTGCGCAGCAATGGCGGCGGGGCGCTGACCGAAGCCGTTTCACTCTCCGGTCTGTTTATCCCGTCTGGCCCGGTGGTTCAGGTCCGTGACAACAACGGCAAAGTGCGTGAAGACAGCGATACCGATGGCGTGGTGTACTATAAAGGCCCGCTGGTGGTGTTGGTCGATCGTTTCAGTGCTTCGGCCTCTGAAATCTTCGCTGCCGCCATGCAGGATTACGGTCGCGGCTTAATTGTTGGCGAGCCGACCTTTGGTAAAGGCACCGTTCAGCAGTATCGCTCGCTGAACCGGATTTACGATCAGATGCTGCGCCCTGACTGGCCGGCGCTGGGCTCTGTACAGTACACCATTCAGAAGTTCTACCGCATTAACGGCGGCAGTACCCAACGTAAAGGCGTCACGCCGGATATCATGATGCCGACCGGTAGCGAAGATCGTGAAACCGGTGAGCAGTATGAAGATAACGCGCTGCCGTGGGATAGCGTCAATGCGGCGACCTACGTGAAATCCGGTGATTTGAAACCGTTCGATCCGCAGCTGCTGAAGCTGCATAATGAGCGCATCGCCAAAGATCCCGAGTTCCAGTACATCATGAAGGACATCGCTCGCTATAACGCAATGAAAGATAAGCGTTATATCGTTTCTCTCAACTACGCTCAGCGTGAAAAAGAGAACGAAGAAGACGATGCGACGCGCCTGGCACGGATTAACGATCGTCTGAAGCGCGAAGGTAAACCGCCGCTGAAGAAACTGGACGATCTGCCGAAGGACTACCAGGAGCCGGATCCGTATCTTGATGAGACAGTCCACATTGCGGTAGACCTTGCGCATCTTGAGAAAGAGATGCCCGCGGTAGAACCGCCGGTCAGCAAATAAGCACCCAACGGGCACAATGATTGTGCCCGTTTTTCTTTCCGTCATCTTCCCGACCGTCCTCTCTTAGACATACAAAATGTCAACAACTTACGCAGATGTCAGTTCGCTGTGACAAAATGTAAAGTTGTGTTTTTCTCGTGACTTAGCGGGGCCTGATCGTTGAAAATTGGCGTTCTACCCATACGATATGGGTAATCGCATAGTGCGTTTTGTTAAATCGAGGTTAAAAGAAAATTATGATGCGAATCGCGCTTTTCCTGTTGACCAACCTGGCGGTGATGGTGGTATTCGGGCTGGTGTTAAGCCTGACGGGAATTCAGTCAAGCAGCATGACCGGGTTACTGATCATGGCGCTGCTTTTTGGTTTTGGTGGATCGATCGTTTCGCTGATGATGTCGAAATGGATGGCACTGAAATCCGTGGGTGGGGAAGTGATTGAGCAGCCGCGCAATGAAACAGAACGCTGGCTGATGAACACCGTCGCACAGCAGGCGCAGCAGGCGGGTATTGGCATGCCGCAGGTCGCCATCTACCATGCGCCGGATATCAACGCGTTTGCCACCGGCGCCCGCCGCGATGCTTCTCTGGTCGCCGTGAGCACCGGGCTGCTGCAAAACATGAGTCGTGACGAAGCCGAAGCGGTCATCGCTCACGAAATCAGCCACATCGCCAACGGTGACATGGTCACTATGACGCTGATTCAGGGGGTGGTGAACACCTTCGTTATCTTTATCTCGCGTGTTATCGCGCAGATTGCCGCCGGCTTCCTGGGCGGAAACCGGGATGACAGTGAAAGCAGCAACGGTAACCCGCTGATTTACTTTGCCGTAGCGACCGTGCTGGAATTGGTGTTCGGTATTCTGGCCAGCATTATTACCATGTGGTTCTCGCGCTATCGTGAATTCCACGCCGATGCCGGGTCTGCCAGACTGGTTGGGCGTGAGAAAATGATTGCCGCGCTGCAGCGCCTGAAAACCAGCTATGAACCGCAGGAAGCCAGCAGCATGATGGCGTTCTGCATTAACGGTAAGGCGAAGTCAATGAGCGAACTGTTCATGACTCACCCGCCGCTGGATAAGCGTATTGAAGCGCTGCGCAGTGGCGAATACCTGAAGTAACGTTGTTGCTGAATAGCTAAAAAAATCCGCGGCCCACGGGCTGCGGATTTTTTTTGGACTGAAGCCTGAGGAGAGCGGCTATTGTCCCGGACGGGGCTGGGTTACGCGAAGCCCGCTGACGGTTGCGGCAATCACCGCCAGCCCACCGGCCAGCAGCAGTGCGCTGTGGGTGCCGCTGTTGCCCTGCAGGTTAAGTAGCAGGGCAACCAGCGCCGCACCGGTACTTTGACCGAGCAGTCGCGCGGTCCCCAGCATTCCGCTGGCGCCGCCGCTGCGCTGGGCCGGTGCGGAAGAGACAATGGTATGGTTGTTCGGCGACTGGAACAGGCCAAAACCGGCGCCGCACAGCGCCATGCGCCAGATAATATCCAGATCGGAAGGCGAGGAGGGCAACAGCGCGAGGCCAAACAGGCCGCAGGCCATCACCAGCAGACCGATTGCCCCCAGTAATCCCGCGTGCACTTTCTCAATCATATAACCCGCCAGCGGCGCCATCACCATGGTAGCCAGAGGCCACGGCGTCAGCAGTAAGCCGGTTTCGACTTCGCTACGGCCCATCACCGACTGCAGGAAGAAGGGCAGGGAAACCAGCGCCAGCATTTGCGCGCAGAACGAGCAAACAGAGGTACAGATAGACAGGGAAAACAGCGGGATGCGCAGCAGGTCAATCGGCAACAGCGGTACCGGCATCTGCAGCTGGCGGCGCACAAAGAAGAAACCGATAACCAGCATCGCGGCCACTTCTGCAAGCACGAGTCGTCCCGACTGACCCTGGGCAAAACCGCCGAGAGCGGTGATCAACAGGCCAAACGTCAGCGCATTCATTATGGCGCTGGGAAGATCGAAACGGGTGATTTTGCTCCGGCCAACGTTCGCCGGCAGGTAACGCATGGCGAGGATAAGCGAAACAATCCCGAGCGGAATATTAATAAAAAACAGCCATTGCCAGGAGGCCACCGAGAGAATCGCTGCCGCAATAGTGGGGCCAGCGGCCGATGAAACCGCCACCACGAAGGAGTTAATCCCCATCCCGCGTCCGAGAAAACGCTGCGGGAAAATAAGCCGGATCAGCGCCGTATTGACGCTCATCAGGGCGGCGCCACCAAGGCCCTGCGCGACGCGGGCAAGGGTCAGCATCTCCAGACTATGGGAAAGTGCGCAGGCGAGCGAGGTCAGAGTAAACAGCGCAAGGCCGATTTTATAGATACGCCGATAGCCAAACATATCGCCGAGAAAAGAGAGCGGCAGAAGGGCAATCACGATAGCTATCTGGTAGGCGTTGACAATCCAGATTGACGCCGCCGGCGAGGCGTTTAAATCGGTGGCAATAGTCGGCAGGGCCACGTTAGCGATTGCGCCGTCGAGCACCGCCATGGCTAACCCTAAAACGATGGTCAGAATTGCGCCGTAGCGCTGCGGCAAAGGCAGGCCATCGGAAATGTTTTTATCCATGTTGAATGTATGTCTTTAGGGTAATTATTCTCTGAGTAATGATTTTAGCATTGATTATTCGGCTGTATGTCGCAGATTTGTAACGAATGAGCAGAAGAACGATTGCGGGGGGCGCGATGCGAATTTATAATAAAAACCGGTTCTGATTTTTATAAAACAGTTACGATGAGGTGATAAATGGCAGTTGCAGATTTGGATAAGCAGCCAGATTCTGTCTCTTCGGTATTGAAGGTTTTTGGCATTCTGCAGGCGCTTGGTGAAGAGCGTGAAATTGGCATAACCGAACTGTCCCAGCGCGTCATGATGTCAAAAAGCACCGTTTATCGCTTTTTGCAAACCATGAAATCGCTGGGCTATGTGGCGCAGGAAGGTGAATCCGAGAAATACTCCCTGACGCTCAAGCTGTTCGAACTGGGCGCGCGTGCGCTACAGAATGTCGATCTGGTCCGCAGTGCCGATATCCAGATGCGTGAACTTTCGCGGCTGACGAAAGAGACGATCCACCTGGGGGCGCTGGATGAAGACAGCATCGTCTATATCCACAAAATCGACTCGATGTACAACCTGCGGATGTACTCACGAATCGGTCGCCGCAACCCGTTGTACAGTACCGCTATCGGTAAAGTGCTGCTGGCGTGGCGCGATCGCGCTGAAGTTGAGCAAATTCTTGAAGGCGTCGAATACAAACGCAGCACCGAGCGGACCATTACCAGTACGGAAGCGCTGCTTGGCGTCCTGGATCAGGTTCGTCAGCAGGGCTACGGTGAAGATAATGAAGAACAGGAAGAGGGACTGCGCTGCATCGGCGTACCGGTTTTCGACCGCTTTGGCGTGGTGATTGCAGGTCTGAGTATCTCTTTCCCGACTCTGCGTTTCTCGGAAGAGCGTCTGAGTGAATACGTGGAGATGCTGCACACGGCGGCGCGTAAGATTTCTGAACAGATGGGCTATAACGACTATCCATTCTGATCCGAAGGGCAGCCTGGTCAGTTAAGCGACAGCGGGAATACGTTTCCCGCTGTCGCTTTTACGCATTAACCTTTGTCGATAACGGTTTCGCTTTTGCGTAAAATCGGGCAGTCGGTAACACCGATAATACCGCTATCAGAATTAACGTATTGTGCGGTACTGGTGCCGCGAGCGGTCAGATATTTACACTGAAGCCCCAGTCCCGCAGCATTCTCATTGCTGCCAATAAGAATGCCATAGCCGCTCAATAATATCCCAATCCATACGATAGCCAGTACTACAATGGAACGAATGATTAATCGCATTGTTGCCTCATGGTTTACATTATCCCTGCGCCTATTTTGACAGCTACACGTATTGAAACAAGTCTATGATTCCTAAACTTGTCTTTCGTATTACAGTTAGCCACGGTTTAAGATGCTCATGTTATCCTGGAAACATCTGATACTGATGCGGAGAATGGAGTGAAAAAAGTACGCTGGGTTTTGCTGATAGTCATCATAGCGGGCTGTTTGTTGCTGTGGACTCAGATGCTTAACGTAATGTGCGATCAAGATGTACAGTTTTTCAGCGGCATCTGCACAATCAACAAGTTTATCCCCTGGTAAGACATTTTTATGACGACCGATTTCCTTCTGCTGCGCGAGTGGTAGAATGGACGCCTTCTCTTTGAGGTGGTGAAATGAGTGAGTTACTGAATCCTGGGATCTTAAATCTGGCATCGCTGGCACTGTCCGTTGTGCTGCTGCTTGTCGGTTTGTTGTTATGGTTTTTTGTTAATCGCGCAAGTTCGCGCACCAATCAGCAGATTGAACTGCTGCAGGCGTTACTGGACCAGCAAAAGCGGCAAAATGCGCTGCTGCGCCGTCTCTGTGAAGCCAATGAGCCTGAGAAAGAAGAGGTTACTAAGACTTCGGCGGGAGAGAAAGACGATGACGACTTTATCCGTCTCGTCGCCGAACGGTAACTGACTGACAGGTGTGCACCGCGTCGGTGTGCACCTGGATCACGGAGAGGCTATAACTTTTTCTTATCCTTCCCGAGCGTTTTGTTACACTTCCTCGCGCCCTGAGTGTGTTCCCGCTCCCAATTCTGGCTATTGACGCCATTGATTTTTTAGTTAATCAAATTAAATAATAACAATCTGTTTTAATTGTCTGATGAAAAAATATCGTCATTAATGCTTCATGTTTAAATTGTATTATAAATAATATTTATAACGTGAGCGGGTGACGATTTTATATCTTTACCTCCGCAGAATTTAAGCGAAATTTCAACTATAGATATGACCTTTTATACGCATCATTATGCACCGCTCCTGACGGTGCTTGCTGAAAATGTGGTGTTTGAATAGCCAGGTACCTGGACGAACCGAAGTTGTTGAGCTATGGTAAAAAAGTTGCAATCATGGGGTTGGCTATATTGCGAATCCTGCGGTAGCAGCGAGGGCAACCCTGGGCGGCAAAGACGCATAAATGTGCAGGCGATCAAATGATTACCTTATAATTTGTGCGAAGGATCGAGACACGTTTAAAAATGGCTTGCCATTATTTACGTTGTATGTGATAACACCTTTCGGGTTAAACGAGGTACAGTTCTGTTTATGTGTGGCATTTTCAGTAAAGAAGTCCTGAGTAAACACGTTGTCGTTGAATACCGCTTCTCTGCCGAACCTTATATTAGTGCCTCATGCAGTAATGTGTCAGTTTTATCTATGTAAGCGCCTGTGGGCGAAGAAAACAGTCTAAGGAATTTTGCAAATGGCAAAGATTAAAGGTCAAGTTAAGTGGTTCAACGAGTCTAAAGGTTTTGGTTTCATTACTCCGGCTGATGGCAGCAAAGATGTGTTCGTACACTTCTCCGCTATCCAGGGTAATGGCTTCAAAACTCTGGCTGAAGGCCAGAACGTTGAGTTCGAAATTCAGGACGGCCAGAAAGGTCCGGCAGCAGTTAACGTTACTGCTATCTGATTCAAGACCACTCATCTTGTAAGAAAAGCCTCGCCTCTGCGGGGCTTTTTAGTCTTTATTGCAAAACATTTCCATTTTTCCCCCTCCGTCGCGCTTTGTTGCAAAACAACATCCTTATTCGCATAGTTTCGCATCCTGTTGTGCCGATTTTCTGTTAAATCAGAGGGTTGTAATATAATGCTGGAGCTACGGTGCTAAAGTACAAAAATAAGTCAGTTGCTCATTTCACCCCTCTTCGTTTTGGGCTGTTGTGCGTGGCAATTCTCGGGTGTCTCGGAATACTGTTGGGGCGGGTAGCCTGGCTGCAAATCGTTTCTCCAGATAACCTGGTGAAACAAGAAGATATGCGTTCGTTGCGCGAAGAACCCATCGATGTACAGCGTGGAACCATCAGCGACCGCGAGAACCGCCCGCTGGCGGTCAGCGTGCCGGTGAGCGCTATCTGGGCCGACCCGCAAACCATTATGCAAAAGGGCGGCGTCGGCTATGGCCCGCGCTGGCAGGCGATGGCGGAGGCGCTGCACCTCAATCTGAGCGAATTGGCCAAACGCGTTGAGAGCCATCCGCATATGCGGTTCATCTATCTGGCCCGTCAGGTTAACCCGGAGCAGGCCGAATGGATCGACAAACTGCACCTGCCAGGGATCAACCTGCGCGATGAGTCGCGCCGCTTCTATCCCGCGGGGCACGTGGCGGCTAACCTGTTGGGGTTTACTAATATCGATAACCAGGGCATTGAGGGGATTGAGAAAAGCTTTAATGTCCAGCTTACCGGAAAGCCGGGGCGCCGGCTGGTGCGTAAAGATCGTCATGGCCACGTGATTGAAAATATCACCGAGATGCCGGCGGTGCCTGCGCATAATATTCAGCTGAGTATCGACGAACGTCTGCAGACGGTGACTGAAGATGCGCTGGATAACGCTGTGAACTGGAATAAGGCGGAATCAGGGGCGGCGGTACTGATTAAGATTGATACCGGCGAGATACTGGCGATGGCCAGCTATCCGGACTTCAATCCCAATAATCGTGACAACGCCAGGCTCGATGATTTTCGCAACCGCGCCATCAGTGACACCTTTGAGCCAGGCTCGACGGTAAAACCGCTGGTAGTGATGACGGCGTTACAGCAGGGGATTGTGCAGCCGGACAGCGTAGTGGATACCCATCCCTTTGTGCTTGATGGTCACCGCATTCGTGACGTTGGCTATTATCCCGAACTGTCATTGACCGGTATTTTGCAAAAATCCAGCGATACCGGCGTTTCGCATCTGTCGCTGGCCATGCCGGTTCAACACCTGATCGATACCTATAAAGCGTTCGGTTTTGGCGACCCGACCGGGCTGGGGCTGACCGGTGAAAGCGCCGGACTGATGCCGCAACGGCGCTATTGGGGCCAGCTGGACCGCGCGACCTTTGCCTTCGGATATGGTCTGATGGTGACTCCGCTGCAGCTGGCGCACGTTTATGCCACTATCGGCGGTTTCGGTATCGAACGACCGCTCTCGATTACCCGTATCGACCCGCCGGTTATCGGCACGCGGGTTATGCCAGAACCGATAGTGCATGAAGTGGAGCATATGATGGAGAGCGTGGCGTTGCCGGGCGGCGGCGGAACCAAAGCGGCGGTGCGCGATTATCGCATTGCGGTGAAAACCGGGACCGCGAAAAAAATCGGTCCTGACGGTAAATATATCGATAAATATGTGGCGTATACCGCAGGCGTGGCGCCCGCCAGTCGTCCGCAGTTTGCGCTGGTGGTGGTGATTAACGATCCCAGCAATGGTGCCTATTATGGTGGGGCGGTTTCTGCACCGGTCTTTAGCCAGATCATGGGAGATGTGCTGCGGCTGGAAAATGTGATGCCGGACGGTATGCCACAAGGTTCGGAAAATCTGATTGTGATGCATAGCGGGGATGCCGTTCCGCCGGCGTTGTAACAGTGGTCTGAAAGGGCGAATAGCGCTACACTTTCGCCCTTTCAGCGACACCGGAGTTGTCATGTCATACAGTTGCCCACTTTGCCACGCGCCGCTTTCCCGCCGCGATAATAGCTATATCTGCCCGCAGCGGCACCAGTTCGATCTGGCGAAAGAGGGGTATGTCAATTTACTGCCGGTGCAGTTTAAGCGGTCTCGCGATCCGGGCGATAGCGCGGAGATGATGCAGGCGCGGCGGGCGTTTCTCGACGCGGGCCACTATCAACCTCTGCGTGATGCCATTAGCGACTTTCTGTCCGTCGCTGCCCCTGAGCGCCTGCTTGATATCGGCTGCGGGGAAGGGTATTACACCCATGCGTTTGCCGCCATCGCCGCTCATTGTTGGGGGCTGGACGTCTCAAAGTCGGCCATTCGCGCGGCGGCCAGACGCTATCCGCAGGTTAACTTTTGCGTCGCATCGAGCCAGCGTCTGCCGTTCGACGACGCCAGCCTGGATGCGGTGGTGCGAATTTATGCCCCTTGTAATGCGCAGGAGCTGGCGCGGGTGGTCAGACCCGGCGGCTGGGTCATTACCGCCACGCCGGGGCCGCGTCATTTGCTGGAGCTGAAAGGGTTGATTTACGATGAGGTGCGTCTGCATGAGCAAAATCATGAACAGATGGCCGGTTTTACATTAAGCCAGCAGCAGCAGCTGGCCTATCCGATGCAGCTGACCGGGGCCGAGGCTGAAGCGCTGCTGCAGATGACGCCATTCGCGTGGCGGGCGAAGCCAGCGGTGCGTGAAACGCTGCGCGCGCAGGCGACTTTCCGCTGCCAGACCGATTTTATGATTCACTGCTGGCAGCGTGAGGCCTGAGAACTAACCGGCGAAATGGCTCCAGAGAATCTGGGCGCCGATACCCATCAGGACAATACCACCAAGAATTTCGGCTCGTTTGCCCAGCAGCGGGCCGATAAACCGTCCGACCATTATCCCCAGCGTCGACATCACCAGCGTTGCGCAGCCGATAGCCAGCGCGGTGGCGATAATATTTACCTGCAGGAATGCCAGGCCGACGCCGACGGCCATCGCATCGAGACTGGTGGCGAAGGCGGTGGTGACCAGCAGCCAGAAACCATGGCGACGAGGCGCTTCACACGCCTCATCTTCGGTTGTACGAAAACCTTCGATGACCATACGTCCGCCGAGAAAGACCAGCAGCACGAACGCGATCCAGTGATTCCACTCCAGCACGAACTGGCTGGCGAGCATCCCCATCCCCCAGCCGACAAGCGGGGTGAGTGTTTCGATGGCGCCGAAAATTAACCCGGTGCGCAGCGCTTCGGAGAACTTAGGTTTGTGTAAGGTGGCGCCTTTACCGATAGAGGCCGCGAAGGCGTCCATGGACATGCCAAAGGCAAGAAGAATCGTAGCGGAGATGTTCATGATTGCGTCCTGACCGGGGAAAATCCATATGACACATCACAGCCCCCAGTAGATATACGCAGCCCGCGATTCAGGTATGCGTACAGCGGTGATGTGTCTATGGTCTCGCCTGATTGAACACCTTCTTCAACCCGTACGTGCCACGTTTTGCAACGAGTATGTTGACACGCACATTTCCTGGCAGGCAGGAAACCGGCTACTCCCCAACGACGGGCGCAACCTTAACATATTTTTAGAATATAAAACAATAACAGGATTTATTTATTTCGATAACCAAATGATAACGATTTTCATTTGAATTTATGGGTAAATAATTCGTTAATAAATATAAGTAAAGTGCGCAGACGGAATATAGCCATGGCTATATATCCATCTGCCAGAAATCGCTGAAATATAGCGTTGGCTATATTAGTAACTTACTGAGTTGAAACGAGAAGTTTGTATATCTTTTCCAGATCGTCGATGTTTCGTACACGAATAAGCAGGCGCCGCTGTTCTAATTGCATCACCAGTACGCCATCTTCCGATAAATTCATCGCTTTAATTCGCTTATATTCAATCCAGATATTGGCGAAGAAAAAACCAGTTGGTTTGAAGATGATTTTCGGCGTCCGGATCCAGAACAGAAACAACCCCATTAACGCCAGCGCAGATAATAACCATGTGGTGATTAGCGCACCGTGACTGATGATATTGTTATAAATCAGAATGGCGATCAGGCCGACGAAGATGATCCCGTCAACGCGACTGCGGCGGAGCAGGGGGATGGCCAGGAGTAACGGGCCGTTGCGACGGGGCATAATAAACTGGTCATAAATGGCAAACGCCAGCAGAACAACAATAAACAGAATCAGCACCAGATCCGTGATTGTCATCTATCCTCCAGTGAAAAAAAAGCCGGGGGCAAGCCCCCGGCGGACAACAGGATTATTACAGGCCCAGCAGGCCGATAGCGTAGCCGACGATACCGATGACGAAGAAGCCGACGATAATCCACAGGGCGTTAACTTTCTTACGCAGCAGCCACATACAGGCGAAAGTCAGCAGCAGAGGCACCAGGCCCGGCATCAGCTGGTCAAGGATAGTCTGTACGGTCGTTACGTGAACCTGACCATCTGAACCGGTGATTTTTGACACCACCAGCGGAATGTTCACATGCGTCCACTTGTTAACCAACGCCCCCATGACAAACAGGCCGAGAATTGACGCCCCCTCGGTCAGTTTCTGCAGGAAGCCGCCGCCCATATCCTTAACGATATCGACACCTTTGCTGTAACCGTATGCCACGCCGTAGTAACGGGTCAGCAGACGGACGGCGTTGAACAGAATAAAGAACAACAGCGGGCCTAACAGGCTGCCGCTCATCGCGATACCGGCGCCCAATGCCGCAAATACCGGACGCACGGTACCCCAGAAGATCGGGTCGCCGACGCCAGCCAGCGGCCCCATCAGACCGACTTTGATACCGTTGATGGCACCATCATCGATCTCGGCACCGTTTGCACGCTGCTCTTCCATCGCCAGCGTTACGCCCAGAACGGGCGCTGCGACGTACGGGTGAGTGTTAAAGAACTCCAGGTGACGCTTAATTGCCTGCTTACGCGCATCGTTGTTCTCCGGATACAGGCGACGAATAGCCGGTACCATAGAGAAGCAGAAGCCCAGCGCCTGCATACGTTCGAAGTTCCATGACCCCTGGAACAGGTTAGAACGAATGAACACGCCACGAATGTCACTCGGAGTGAGTTTTTTCTCGGTGGTATTTTTAGTCATATCAACCATTTCGCTCACCTGTTAGTCCAGTTCGTTATCGAGATCGTTATTACCAGCAGCCTGCGCTGGCGCACCCGCTACGCGGTTGTATTTCGGGCTCAGCTGGATGTAGAGGATAGCCATTACCGCGCCAATCACCCCCAGCGCAACCAGGTTGAAGTTAGTGAACGCAGCGGTGACGAAGCCAAGGTAGAAGAACGGCATCAGGTAGCCTGCGCGCATCATGTTGATGACCATCGCGTAACCAACGACCACGATCATGCCGCCGGCGATGTTCAGACCGCTGGTGACCACTTCAGGAATCGCATTCAGCATGCCCTGAACTTCGCTGGTTCCGACGGAGATAGCCACGATGACCGCCGGGATAGCGATACGCATAGCCTGCAGGAACAACGAAGAGACGTGGAGCCACGAAATCGCCGTCAGGTTGCCATTTTCCGCCGCTTTATCCGCCGCATGCTGGAAGGCTACGGTAATGGTACGCACGATGATGGTCAGAACCTGGCCTGCTGCTGCCAGCGGGATAGCCAGTGCGATACCGGCGCCGATACCCTGATGACCGGCAATAACCAGAACGGTAGAAATGATGGATGCCAGCGCGGCATCCGGCGCAACCGCCGCACCGATGTTCATCCAGCCCAGGGCGATCATTTCCAGGGTACCACCGATGATGATACCGGTTTTCATATCGCCGAGAACGGCACCGATCAACGTACACGCGACCAGAGGACGGTGGAACTGAAATTCATCAAGTACCGACTCCATACCCGCAATACACGCGACGATGAACACCAGCACAATCTGAAGAAGGGTAATCTCCATTGTACTTCTCCTGTTGATTAAGTCTTAAGTTGAAAACTGGGGCGCGACCCGCAAGGTTATTTCGTTACCTTGCCAATCAGGTCCATCATTTTCAGTTTCTGGTCGGTGGAAACTTTGCGGACTTCCAGCTCGATACCGCGGGCATTTAGCTTTTTAAATGCTTCAATATCTTTTTCATCGACCGAAACGGCGTTGTTCACCTGCGTTTTACCCTGACGGAAAGCCATACCACCAATATTGACGGTGGTGATTTTCACGCCGCCTTCAACGACACGTTCGACGTCGGTAGGGTTGGTAAACAGCAGCATGACGCGATCGCCTGCGTATTTCGGGTTGTTGTAGACGCGAATCATCTTCGCAACGTCGACAACGTGGGCCGTCACGCCCGGAGGAGCAACCTGAGTCAGTAACGTTTTGCGCACGGTATCCGCCGCCACTTCATCACTCACGACAATAATACGGGTAACGTTGGTTTCTTTGGTCCAGCGGGTGGCCACCTGACCATGAATGAGACGGTCATCAATACGCGCCAGGCCGATGACCATGTAGTCGTTCGGACCCATTGGTTTTGCCGGGGCTGCCGCTTTGGCTGCTGCCTTAACCGGCGCCGGAGCGACTTTTTCCACCGCTTTCGCTTTCAGCGCCTTCACGCCTTCGCGACCGGTTTCTACCGCCAGAGCCACCAGCTCGTCGAACGACGGATCGTCGTCGCGCGCCATCAGCGTTTCGACCAGCATCGGAATGTTGACGCCAGCAATCACTTCGTAATGTTCTTTATCGACGACAATGCGGCTGGCGGCATTAAATGGACTACCTCCCCACGTATCGACGAGAAATAACACGCCCTTAGTTGTGTCCAGCTTTGCCAGCTGTGCGTTGTATTTCTCAATTAACGTTTCGGCATTTTCACCGGGAACGAAATCGATCCAGCCAACGTTTTCCTGCTCGCCCAACAGCATTTCTGCGGTTTTCAGCAGTTGTTCTGCAGCCCAACCATGTGTGCCTATTACAATAGCAATCGTCACTTGCTACCTCCTTTATTATCGTGAATGCATCATCTGTGGTGATACATCCTGAATCACTCTTGCGAACAAAATCGATTCAGTGAGGGTGTAAGATCTAAAATAATTACTACCGCGAATTATTTTAGATAGTGAAAAAATAATTAATGTGATGAAGATCCGTTAATCACGCATCTGCGATTAATAATTTCGCAGCGCAAAAAATAGGCTTACCTATTGCAAAGACTGGTAAAATTTTTTCCAATCTTCCTCCATTTTTTGCTATGTTTAGCTTCCGTTTAATTACTCAGGAGTATAGGGCATAGCCCGCTGTATGGACCCTCATCGACGTCTTTTCACCTTCTGGCATTTTTCTGCCACCGCTACCTGCTACGCTTTTTTACCAGCAACGATTGTCTCTGCCGTGCGTGACATCGCGATGACTCCGTCTGTCGTGAACTGGAGCAACTCATGGAATTCTTAATGGATCCCTCTATCTGGGTCGGTTTATTGACGCTGGTCGTCCTTGAAATCGTCCTCGGTATCGACAACCTGGTCTTTATCGCTATCCTCGCGGATAAACTGCCGCCGAAACAGCGTGACAAAGCGCGGCTGATCGGTCTGTCGCTGGCGCTGTTTATGCGTCTGGGGCTGCTGTCAGTCATCTCGTGGATGGTGACCTTAACCAAACCGCTGTTCAGCATTGCGGATTTCTCTTTTTCCGGGCGCGATCTCATCATGCTGCTCGGGGGGATATTCCTGCTGTTTAAAGCGACGACGGAACTGCATGAACGGCTGGAGAACCGCCAGCACGATGCCGGTCATGGTAAAGGTTATGCCAGTTTCTGGGTGGTGGTGTTACAAATCGTCGTGCTGGATGCGGTCTTCTCGCTGGATGCAGTCATTACCGCCGTCGGGATGGTCAACCATCTGCCGGTGATGATGGCCGCGGTGGTCATTGCGATGATGGTGATGCTGCTGGCCTCTAAGCCGCTGACCCGTTTCGTGAACCAGCATCCGACGGTCGTGGTGCTCTGTCTGAGCTTCCTGCTGATGATCGGCCTGAGCCTGGTGGCTGAAGGCTTCGGTTTCCATATTCCGAAAGGGTACCTGTACGCCGCTATCGGCTTCTCGATCACCATTGAGTTCTTCAACCAGGTGGCACGACGCAACTTTATTCGTCACCAGTCGACGCTGCCGTTACGCGCACGCACGGCTGACGCTATCCTGCGTATGATGGGCGGGCGCAAACAGCACGCCGTGAGCCACGATGGCGAGAGCCCGGCGCCGGTTCCGGTGCCGGAAGGGGCGTTTGCGGAAGAAGAGCGTTATATGATTAACGGCGTCCTGACCCTGGCACAGCGTTCATTGCGCAGCATCATGACGCCGCGCGGTGAAATCAGCTGGGTGAATGCGGAACAAAGCGAAGAAGAAATTCGCCGTCAGCTGCTCTCTTCGCCGCACAGTCTGTTCCCGGTATGCCGGGGCGAACTGGATGAAATCATTGGTATCGTACGGGCCAAAGAGATGCTGGTGGCGCTGGAGGCCGGTGAGAACGTCGCCGCATTAGCCTCGGCTTCGCCGGCGATTGTGGTCCCGGAAACGCTGGATCCTATCAATCTGCTGGGGGTGCTGCGTCGCGCTCGCGGAAGCTTCGTCATCGTGACCAACGAGTTTGGCGTGGTGCAGGGGCTGGTGACGCCTCTGGATGTCCTTGAAGCCATCGCCGGGGAGTTCCCTGATGCCGATGAGACGCCGGAAATCGTCGCGGATGGCGACGGTTGGCTGATTAAAGGATCAACCGATCTGCATGCCTTACAGCAGGCGGTCGGGCTCGATGACATCGTCGATGAAGATGAGGATATTGCGACGGTAGCCGGACTGGTCATTGCCGTGAACGGCCATATACCGCGTACCGGCGATATTGTTGAGCGGGCGCCGCTGCAGTTTACCGTCCTCGAAGCGAACGACTATCGTGTCGATCTGGTGCGCGTAGTCAAAACGGTGCATGACAGCCAGGAAGAAGAATAATCCTCCGGTGTCGTCAAACTGATCGGCCGGTCTCCGCTGGAGGCCGGCCGGTTTTATTATCTGCCATCGCCTCGACCTGACGTCGGGCCGCCAGCCACTGCGGAAAGTCTTCAACCGGCATCGGCCTGGCATAGTAAAATCCCTGCAGAATATCAACGCCGTGGCGCCGCAAATATTCGTCCTGCTGCTGGGTCTCCACACCTTCTGCCACCGTCACAATATTCAGCCGGTGCGCCAGCGCAATAATGATATCCGTTACCGTCGCATTCACGCTGTCGATACCGATAGCGCTGGTAAAGGATTTATCAATTTTCAGCACGTCAGGCCGCAGTTTTTCCAGCCAGGAGAGCGAGCTGTTGCCGGTGCCAAAGTCATCGATAGCCAGGTGCACGCCTCTGAAATGCAGATGTTCCGCCATGTGGTGATCGCCGTCCTGAAGCACGTCCCGCTCGGTGAGTTCAACCACCAGCTGCTGCACCGGGTAGGCGCTGAACCAGAGTTTATGCAGATCGCGCAGCAGTTCACCCTCGGCAAAATGGCGAGCGGCGACATTAATCGAAATGTGAAAATGTTTATCGTGGGGGAATAGCGAAAGCTGGCGTGCGGTTTCCGCAATGACATAGCGGGTGAGGGGAATGATCAGGTTGTAGCCTTCGGCGATAGGAATGAACACATCCGGCGATATGTTTCCCCGTCGCGGATTGTTCCAGCGGAGTAAAACTCGACGCCGGTACATTTTCCCGAATGCAGATCCTTCAACGGTTGGCACCACAGCTTGAATTCGCGGGCGGCGATGCCGAGGCTGATTTCCCGGGAAAAACTCATCCTGCCTGCGGTAGCCAGCCAGGCTATTCCGGTCATCAGTAGACTCAGGATCAGCGCCAGCGGCAGTTCGCCCGGCAGTTCGTGGAGGGCGATAGCGGAAGCGCCGGGACCGCTGACGTTGATGGCAAACGGGAACTGGGTCGAATGTTGACGGTATATCACAGACTCGCCGGGAAGCACCGGATGAGCAACCACCCCGGTCCCGCTGATAAAGTTGCGGGGGCCGACGCTCAGTCCAATACCGGTAATCAACGATGATTTTGCGTTGAGAATTAACTCTCCCAGCAGCTCAATATTGATGATCATCATCACGCCGTCGGCGCTATTGAACGCCGAGGGATACCATTGAATTAAGATGGGCGAGCCGACCAGCAGCGTGTTATCGGTTGAAAAAGCCAGCAGCTCCCGCTGGACTGGCAGGTCGGGTTGCAGCTGATGAATAGAGACGTTGCGATCGCCAAAGATGCTGGAGCAGTAGAGAATATTCGACTTAACCAGCACGATCGAACGCACGGTCTGTAGCGAGGCCGCCAGTTTGCGCAGCGGCAGACGCACATCCTCGCAGGGTTTCCCCACCAGCTGAAGCAGCGAAAGGTGTTGTTCCGATAACGGGCGTAAAATTTTATCCATCGCCACCACCATTTTATTGGTGGTCATCTGGACACGCTGCTGATTTAAACTACGCTGCGAAATAAATCGGATCGCCAACGTGGTCGTCAACGTCAGGAGCGCAACAATCAAACAAATGACAATCCGCTTACGACGGTATGTCGAAATGACCTTTTGTGCATTTTGCATGCGCGACACCCTGTCGACTCTTTGTGTGGAGTAGAATAACAACCGCCATTCAGCAAGTGTAGTGGGTGTAAATAAATAACCGAGAAAAATGCGCCCGGAAGGGCGCATTTGATGGGGAGAGTTTAGTCACACTGAACTTTGATTGCCAGACCACCGCGAGAGGTTTCGCGATACTTGGCGTTCATGTCTTTACCGGTCTCATACATGGTCTCAATAACTTTATCGAGAGAGACGCGCGGTTCGCTGGTGCGACGCATGGCCATACGCGCGGCGTTGATCGCCTTCACGGATGCAATCGCGTTACGTTCGATGCACGGAACCTGTACCTGGCCGGCAACCGGGTCGCAGGTGAGGCCCAGGTTATGCTCCATCCCGATTTCTGCCGCGACACAAACCTGTTCCGGGCTGGCGCCAAGAAGTTCGGCAAGACCGGCTGCCGCCATGGAGCAGGCCACGCCAACTTCACCCTGACAGCCGACTTCCGCGCCAGAAATAGAGGCGTTCATCTTGTACAGGGTGCCAACGGCGCCGGAGGCCATAAAGTAGCGAATATAAATATCCGGGCTGACCGATTCGATAAAATGATCGTAGTAGGCGAGTACCGCCGGTACGATTCCGCAGGCGCCGTTTGTGGGGGCCGTCACCACGCGTCCGCCGGCAGCGTTCTCTTCGTTTACGGCCAGGGCGAACATATTCACCCAGTCAACGACGTTCATCGGGTCGTTTGACAGCTTATCGCTGGCTACCAGCAGACGACGCAACGCAGAGGCGCGACGAGGAACTCGCAGCGGGCCAGGCAGCACGCCTTCGGTATTCATCCCGCGATCGATACAGGCGCGCATGGTCTGCCAGACGTGAGCAAAATAGTCTTCAATCTCTTTTTTGCTGTGGAGAGCCAGCTCGTTTTGCATCACCATGCCGGAGAGCGACAGCCCGGTCTCTTTGCAATAGGCCAGCATCTCCTGCGCCGATTTGTACGGGTAAGGCACGCACAGTTCGTTGGCACTTTCTTTACCGAAGTGCTCTTCGTCGACGATAAAACCGCCGCCAATAGAGTAGTACGTTTTGCTGTAGATCTCTTTGTCGCCCGCCCAGGCATGAATCGTCATGCCGTTCTCGTGCAGCGGCAGGTTGTCGCTACGAAAGCGCATGCCGTCATCCGCCGGGAAGTCAACTTCATGCTGCCCTTGTGCCAGCAGCAGACGTCCGCGGGTTTCAACGTCGCGGATAAATGCCGGTATCGCGTCAATATCGACCGTATCGGGCTGATTACCCGCCAGTCCCATAATGATGGCGATATCCGTATGGTGGCCTTTGCCGGTTAATGAAAGTGAGCCGTAGACATCGACTGCCACGCGGGTCACTTCATTAAGCAATCCCTTTTCGACCAGGTCATCGACGAACTGTTTACCGGCCTTCATCGGGCCTACAGTATGGGAAGATGAGGGACCAATCCCCACCTTGAACATGTCGAATATACTAATCACGATAATACTCCTGACAGGGTTACCGCAGCGGCGGTAACGATGTGATAACTGCGCATAGTGTAAGAGGGAACCGAACCATCAGCTTAACTATTCACATGAATTAAACTAATGGATAACGGTGAATTTACTAATGGTGAGAGCGCATTCTCATTTTGAGTATATACCCGAAACAGATACCCCGACGACGGGGATCGCGACGGGTCCGAAGCGAGGGAGGCGGCCGGAATTTCAGCCGCGTCAGGCATGATGAAGAAAACTAAGGTTTAGTCCCGATTTGCAGCGCCAGTTCGCGAATAATACCGGCGGTCATTCCCCAGACGAAATAGTGCTGATACCACGACAGCCAGACGCGATGCGAGTTACCGCGGCGGTGAATATCCAGCGGGTGGTAGCGTCCCAGACGCAGCGCTTCAGCGAGCGGCATCTCGAACACCGCAGCGACCTCATCCTGACTGGCGTGATAGTGGAGATTCGGCGGAATGATGCCGACCACCGGCGTGACCTGGAAACCGGTCACGCTGTCTACCGGCGGCAGCACGCCGATAATCTCGACCGACCCGGGGGGAATGGCGACCTCTTCCTGCGCTTCGCGCAGCGCGGCGGCAATCAGCGTGGCATCGGTGGCATCCACGGCGCCGCCGGGGAAGGCAACCTGACCGGCGTGTTTACGTAGCCGCGGCGAGCGTTGGGTTAACAGCAGTCCCGGCTGCGGACGACGAACGATAGGCACCAGCACCGCAGCCTGGCGCTGATTCAGCGCATTGCGCGAGGGCTGCGGGCGCAGTAATTGAAAACGCGAAAGAAAGTCGTCCAGCTCAAGGGCGCCATCCGCCATGTTCTAGCTCTCCAGTTGTTGCAAAATACGATTAACTTTATCAAACGTTTCCTGATATTCGGCCGCTTCTTCGCTGTCCGCCACGATGCCGCCGCCGGCGGAACAGTACAGTTGACCGTGCCAGGCCGTCAGCGTACGAATAGTAATACTGGTATCCATATTGCCACACAGGCTCAGATAGCCGATACTGCCGCACCACGCATTGCGGCGCTGCGGTTCGAGCTCATCGATGATCTGCATCGCCCGCACTTTGGGCGCGCCGGTAATCGACCCGCCGGGGAAGGCCGCACGCAGCAGGTCGCTGGCATGCAGATGAGCCGGCAACCGGGCGGTAATGGTGCTCACCAGGTGGTGCACCGCCGGGAACGGCTCAACCACAAACAGCTCCGGAACCCGTACGCTACCGGCTTCGGCAACCCGACCGATGTCATTACGCATCAGATCGACAATCATCAAATTCTCCGCCCGATCTTTAGGCGAGCTGGCCAGCTTCTCCGCCTGACGGGCGTCCTGCTGCGGATCGGCCAGACGCGGCAGCGTACCCTTAATCGGGCGGGTCTGAATTTCGCCCTGGCGAAGCTGGATAAAGCGTTCCGGCGAAAGGCTGAGTACGGCGCCGTCCTGCAGACGAATAAAGGCGCTGAACGGCGCGCGATTGACGCGGTTCAACTGGCAAAATGCCTGCCACTCATCGCCGCGATAGCTGGCCTGAAAGCGCTGAGCCAGGTTGACCTGATAGCAGTCGCCGCTGTGCAGCCAGGTCTGAATCTGACGAAATTTTTCTCCGTACTGTTCGCGGCTCATATTGGAGCGCCAGGCGGACGTCAGCGCAAACGGGGTCGTTGGCGCGGCGGACTGCGCCTCCAGCCAACGCAGGCGGGCGTGCGGATCGCCATAGCTGAGCAGCGACACTTCGCGGCGCTGGTGATCGACAATCAGCGCCCAGTCATAAATACCGACGGCCATATCCGGCAGCGCGATATCCGCGACGGCGTGCGCGGGCAGAGATTCAAAACGGCGTCCTAAATCATAGCCGAATAACCCCAGCGCGCCGCCGAGGAACGGCAGATGAGGATGCGCCTGTGGCTTTAATCCGCAGCGATCCAGCTGCGTCTGCAGCAGCGTCAGGGGATCGGCCGTTGAGCTGCTCCGCGTCTGACCGTCATCCACCGCGGTTATTTCACCGCGGGTCAGCAGCGTCGTGAGCGGATCGGCGACGATAATGTCAAAACGGTTATGCGGATGGTCAGCAAAACCAGAATGCAGCAGCATCGCCCACGGGGTTGTGCTTAAAGGAGTAAAGTAACGCTCGGCAGCATCCGGGTGCCATGGCAGGGTAATAATAGCGGGGGACAACATCTTCCTCGATCCTAATCGTCACCGTCCTCTGGAAAATCAGGCGGGCGGCATGAAATAATTACGCCACACAATGTAGCAGGAGTGAGTCATGTTTGCAGGTTTACCTTCGCTGAGCCACGAGCAGCAGCAAAAAGCGGTAGAACGTATTCAGGAGCTGATGGCTAACGGGATGAGTAGCGGTGAAGCCATTGCGCTGGTGGCGAGCGAACTGCGCGCCACGCATACCGGCGACCGGATCGTAGCGCGCTTTGAAGATGAAGACGAAGACGAGTAATTACACCGCGGCGATAATTTTAATTTCGACTTTGTATTCAGGCTTCATTAACGCGGCCTGAACGGTGCAGCGTACCGGGGCGTGACCGGCAACCACCCAGGCGTCCCAGGCTTTATTCATGGCGGCAAAATCGCTTTTGTCCGCCAGGAAAATGGTGGCATCAAGAATACGTGACTTGTTGCTGCCCTGTTTTTCCAGCACCGCGTCAATCTGCGCCAGGGTGTTCGCGGTTTGCTCACAGGCGTCCGCGTCAAGGTTGGCCGGTACGCCGGTGTAGTAAAGGGTCTGGTTGTGGATGACGACATCAGACCAGCGGGCTTCCGCATCGATACGCGTAATTGTCATTTTCATTTCCTTCGGTTTTATTCCATCAGACAGCGGCAAGACTGCCATAATGTTCTGCCCACGTCACTACCCGGGCTGGTGAAACGACGCCCTCCCTGACATAATCACTGTCCAAATAACCAGGGGGCAATGTGATCGACGATTTTGCAGCAGACGGCCAGCTGGCCAGCGCCATTCCGGGATTTAAACCGCGCGAACCGCAGCGCCAGATGGCGGTGGCGGTGGCCCACGCCATAAAAGAGGCGCGGCCGCTGGTGGTTGAAGCCGGGACCGGGACCGGGAAGACCTATGCCTATCTGGCGCCGGCACTGCGGGCCAACAAAAAGGTGATCATCTCCACCGGTTCGAAAGCGCTGCAGGATCAGCTCTACAGTCGCGACCTGCCAACGGTGGCAAAAGCGTTGAACTTCACCGGCAGGCTGGCGCTGCTGAAGGGGCGGTCAAATTACCTGTGCCTTGAGCGTCTTGAGCAGCAGACTCTGGCCGGCGGCGATCTGCCGGTGCAAACCCTGAGCGACGTCATTTTGCTGCGATCCTGGTCTAATCAAACCATTGATGGCGATATCAGCACCTGCGTCAGCGTCGCCGAAGACTCTCAGGCCTGGCCGCTGGTGACCAGTACCAATGACAACTGTCTCGGCAGCGACTGCCCGCTGTACAAAGATTGCTTCGTCGTTAAAGCGCGTAAAAAGGCGATGGATGCCGATGTGGTGGTGGTTAACCACCACCTTTTCCTTGCCGATATGGTGGTGAAGGAGAGCGGTTTCGCCGAGCTCATCCCCGAAGCGGAGGTGATGATCTTCGATGAAGCTCATCAGCTTCCGGATATCGCCAGCCAGTATTTTGGCCAGTCGCTCTCCAGTCGTCAGCTGCTGGATCTGGCGAAAGATATCACCATTGCCTACCGCACCGAGCTGAAAGATACCCAGCAGCTGCAAAAGTGCGCCGACCGGCTGGCCCAGAGCGCGCAGGATTTCCGCCTGCAGCTCGGCGAGCCCGGCTATCGCGGCAATTTGCGCGACCTGCTGGCGGACAGCAACATTCAGCGGGCGCTGCTGCTGCTCGATGACGCACTGGAGCTGTGCTATGACGTGGCAAAACTGTCTCTGGGTCGTTCGGCGCTGCTGGATGCCGCCTTTGAACGCGCGACGATCTATCGTGCGCGGCTCAAGCGACTGAAAGAGATCAACCAGCCGGGCTTCAGCTACTGGTACGAATGTACTTCCCGCCACTTTACCCTGGCGTTGACGCCGTTGACCGTGGCCGAAAAATTTAAAGAGGTGATGGCGCAGAAAGCGGGGAGCTGGATTTTTACCTCCGCGACGCTGTCGGTTAATGACGATCTTCGTCATTTCACCGCGCGGCTTGGCATCGAAGAGGCGGAATCGCTGCTGCTGCCCAGCCCGTTTGATTACGCGCATCAGACGCTGCTCTGCGTGCCGCGCAACCTTCCTCTGCCAAATCAGCCCGGTGCCGCGCGACATCTCGCCGCGATGCTCAAGCCGTTGATTGAAGCTAACGACGGCCGCTGCTTTATGCTGTGCACCTCGCACGCGATGATGCGCGATCTGGCGGAGCAGTTCCGCGCCACCATGACTTTACCGGTTTTGTTACAGGGGGAAACCAGTAAAGGGCAGCTGTTGCAGCAGTTTGTCAGCGCCGGCAACGCTCTGCTGGTGGCGACCAGCAGCTTTTGGGAAGGGGTGGATGTGCGCGGCGATGCGCTATCGCTGGTGATTATCGATAAGCTGCCGTTTACCTCACCGGACGATCCGCTGCTGAAAGCGCGAATGGAAGACTGTCGCCTGCGCGGCGGCGATCCGTTTGACGAAGTCCAGCTGCCGGATGCGGTCATTACGCTGAAACAAGGGGTCGGGCGTCTGATCCGCGATATCGACGATCGCGGGGTGCTGGTCATTTGCGACAACCGGCTGGTGATGCGCCCCTATGGCGCCGTCTTCCTCGCCAGCCTGCCGCCAGCGCCGCGAACCCGCGATATCCGCCGGGCGGTGCGTTTCCTCGCCGTGCCGCCGGCGAGGTAATCTGTCGCAAAATGTGGTAAGCTGCGCGCCATTTTGTCAATCTGCTAGAGCGAGAGCGCGACAACTCATGCGAATTTTGGCTATCGATACCGCCACGGAGGCCTGCTCCGCGGCGCTGTGGAATGATGGCACCCTTTGTGCTCATTTCGAAATTTGTCCCCGTGAACATACCCAACGTATTCTGCCGCTGGTGCAGGATGTCCTGAATGAAAGCAATGTCTCACTGACCGAGCTGGACGCTCTGGCCTTTGGCCGCGGGCCAGGCAGCTTTACCGGCGTGCGCATTGGTATAGGCATTGCTCAGGGGCTGGCGCTGGGGGCTGAACTGCCGATGATTGGCGTATCGACCCTGGCGACCATGGCGCAGGGCGCATGGCGTAAAACCGGGGCCACCCGCGTTCTGGCGGCCATCGATGCCCGAATGGGTGAAGTGTACTGGGCCGAATATCAGCGCGATGAGCAGGGCGTCTGGCACGGCGAAGAGAGCGAAGCGGTGCTGAAACCTGATGCCGTTCGCGAACGTCTGCAACAGCTGGACGGTAGCTGGGCGACGGTAGGGACCGGCTGGCAGGCCTGGCCCGATCTGGCGAAGGAGACTTCGCTGGTCTTAACCGACGGTGATATGACGCTACCGGCGGCGGAAGATATGCTGCCGCTGGCCTGCTACCTGCTCGCTGCCGGGAAAACCGTTGCTGTAGACAAAGCCGAACCGGTTTATTTGCGTAACGACGTGGCGTGGAAGAAACTTCCTGGCCGAGGATGAATCTCAGTAGGTATAAGACTGAGAGAAGGAGTCGCATCATGGCGGGTCAAAACAAAGCAGTACGTTGGTTATTAGCGGGCGCCGTTGCCGTCGCGTTAAGTGGATGCGTGTCGGTGCCGGACGTGATTAAAGGCTCCAGCCCGACGCCACAGCAAGATTTAGTCCGGGTCATGGCCGCGCCACAGCTCTACGTTGGTCAGGAAGCCCGTTTTGGCGGTAAAGTCGTCAACGTCCAGAATCAACAGGGTAAAACCCGTCTGGAAATTGCCACGGTTCCGCTGGACAGCGGTGCCCGGCCTGAGCTGAACGAAGCATCACGCGGGCGCATTTTCGCCGATGTGAACGGTTTCCTTGATCCGGTTGATTTCCGCGGCCAGCTGGTGACCGTCGTTGGCCCGATTACCGGCGTCGTTGACGGAAAAGTCGGCAGCACACCGTACAAATTTATGCTGATGAATGCGACCGGCTATAAGCGCTGGAACGTGGTGCAGCAGGTGGTGATGCCGCCGCAGCCCATCGATCCGTGGATGATCGGTCCGCGCCCCTGGGCTTACGGTTATGGCGGCTGGGGCTGGTACAATCCGGGCCCTGCGGAAGTCAGAAATGTTGTAACTGAATGATTTTGTGGTTTTTGTAAGCTAAAAGAAACAGCGGCTTGTCCGCTGTTTCTTTATTTTTGGACTAATAAGAAAAATAAATAGTGACGCGCTTCGCAACCTGTAAAACGCCTAATTAATAAACTGGTACGCTGAGTTAATATAATGTTAACAGAATGTTTGTTGATCAGGGGCTGTGATGACGACGAATAACTATTTCAGAGGTGATGCAGTGAAAAAGGTTTGGCTAAACCGCTATCCCGCCGATGTTCCGGCGGAGATAAATCCTGACCGCTACCAATCCCTGGTTGAATTATTTGAACATGCCGCCACGCGCTACGCCGACCAACCGGCGTTTATCAACATGGGCGAGGTGATGACCTACCGTAAGCTGGAGGAGCGCAGCCGGGCGTTCGCCGCTTATCTTCAGCAGGGGCTGGGGCTGCAAAAGGGCGATCGCGTCGCGCTGATGATGCCTAACCTGTTGCAATACCCCATTGCGCTCTTCGGTATTCTGCGCGCGGGGATGATTGTGGTGAACGTCAATCCGCTGTATACGCCGCGTGAGCTTGAACATCAGCTGAATGACAGCGGAGCGGCGGCGATTGTGATCGTCTCCAACTTTGCCCATACCCTGGAGAAAGTGGTCGAGAAAACTCAGGTTAAACATGTGATCCTGACCCGGATGGGCGATCAGCTCTCGACAGCGAAAGGCACCCTGGTGAATTTCGTGGTGAAGTACATCAAGCGCCTGGTGCCGAAGTATCACCTCCCCGATGCGATCTCTTTCCGCAGCGCGCTGCATGCCGGTTATCGCATGCAGTACGTTAAACCCGACATTGTCTGTGCCGATCTGGCTTTCCTGCAGTACACCGGTGGCACTACCGGCGTGGCGAAAGGGGCAATGCTCACCCACCGCAATATGCTGGCTAACCTCGAGCAGGTGAATGCGACTTACGGGCCGCTGCTACATCGTGGGAAAGAGTTTGTCGTGACGGCGCTGCCGCTGTACCACATTTTTGCGCTGACCATGAACTGCCTGCTGTTCATTGAGCTCGGCGGCCAGAACCTGCTGATTACCAACCCGCGTGATATCCCGGGGCTGGTCAAAGAGCTGGCAAAATACCCGTTCACCGCAATGACCGGGGTCAATACGCTGTTCAACGCCTTGCTTAACAACAAAGAGTTTCAGCAGCTCGATTTCTCTTCTCTGCATCTTTCCGCCGGCGGCGGAATGCCGGTGCAGCAGGTGGTGGCCGAGCGGTGGGTTAAGCTCACCGGTCAGTATCTGCTGGAGGGCTATGGCCTGACGGAGTGCGCGCCGCTGGTCAGCGTGAACCCGCACGATATTGACTACCACAGTGGCAGTATCGGGCTGCCGGTTCCGTCGACCGAAGCGAAGCTGGTGGACGATGACGATAATGAGGTCGCGCCGGGCCAACCGGGCGAGCTGTGCGTGAAAGGCCCGCAGGTGATGCTGGGCTACTGGCAGCGCCCCGATGCGACCGCTGAAATCATCAAAAACGGCTGGCTGCATACCGGCGATATTGCGGTGATGGACGATGAAGGCTTTTTGCGCATCGTCGATCGCAAAAAAGATATGATTCTGGTCTCCGGGTTTAACGTCTATCCGAACGAAATCGAAGATGTGGTGATGCAGCATTCGGGCGTTCAGGAGGTGGCTGCCGTTGGCGTACCGTCGGGAAGCAGCGGTGAAGCGGTGAAGATTTTCGTCGTCAAGAAAGACACGTCGCTGACCGAAGAGGCGCTGATCACCTTCTGCCGCCGCCAGCTGACCGGATACAAAGTACCGAAACTGGTTGAATTCCGTGATGAACTGCCGAAATCCAATGTTGGAAAAATTTTACGGCGAGAACTGCGTGACGAAGCCCGCGCTAAAGTAGACAATAAAGCCTAAGGTATACGAGAGTCGCCAGACGCCGGCTAAGCCGGCGTTTTTTATGGGCGCAAGTTAAGAGAGCATGATTTGAACTATCAGATGATCACCACCGACGATGGTCTTCGCGCCATCTGTGAAGCGGCAAACGCGGCACCCGCGATTGCGCTGGATACAGAATTTGTCCGCACCCGCACCTACTATCCGCAGCTGGGCCTGCTGCAGCTGTTTGACGGGGAACAGGTTTCGCTGATTGACCCGCTGGAGATAACCGACTGGGCGCCGATGCGTGAGCTGCTGCTGAACAAAGACGTCACCAAGTACCTGCACGCTGGCAGTGAAGATCTGGAAGTGTTCCTCAACACCTTTAACCTGATGCCGCAGCCGTTGATTGATACCCAGATTCTGGCCGCTTTTTGCGGGCGCCCGATGTCCTGGGGATTTGCGTCAATGGTGGAAGAGTATACCGGCATTGCGCTGGATAAGAGCGAGTCGCGCACCGACTGGCTGGCTCGTCCGCTGACCCAGCGTCAGTGCGACTATGCGGCGGCAGATGTCTGGTATCTTCTGCCGATCGCCAGCAAGCTGATGGCGGAAACCGAGGCCGCTGGCTGGCTGGATGCCGCGCTGGACGAGTGCCGTCTGATGCAGCAACGCCGTCAGGAAGTGCAGGACCCGGCGCAGGCGTGGCGTGATATCGGCAACGCCTGGCAGCTGCGCACCCGTCAACTGGGCTGTCTGCAGCTGCTGGCGGAGTGGCGTTTACGTAAGGCGCGCGATCGCGATATGGCGGTCAATTTTGTCGTTCGTGAAGAGCATCTGTGGAACGTGGCGCGCTATATGCCGGGGAGTCTCGGTGAACTTGATAGCCTCGGCCTGTCCGGCAGCGAAATTCGTTTTCACGGTAAGACGCTGATCAGTCTGGTGGCGAAAGCCCAGGAGTTGCCTGAAGAGGCGCTGCCGGAGCCGCTGCAAAACCTGATCGATATGCCGGGCTACCGCAAAGTCTTTAAAGAGATTAAAGCGCTGGTGCAGGAAGTGAGTACCGAGAAGGGGCTGAGCGCTGAGCTGCTGGCGTCAAGACGACAGATTAATCAGCTGCTGAACTGGCACTGGCAGTTGAAAAGCGGAAACGGGCGACCTGAGCTGATTTCCGGCTGGCGAAGCGAGCTGATGGCCGATCGTCTGCAGGCGTTGTTAAGCGAATACCCGCGCTAAGCCACAGCAAAAAGCCCGGACAGACTCTCCGGGCCACTAAGTCGACCAACCCGATAGCGCAAGGCTGTCGGGTTTATTTGGCTCAGGACTTCGACTCTTCCGTTTCTGGCAAAGTCACGTTCAACTCCAGAATCGAAATATCGCCATCCCGTTGTTCCAGCTGAACGCTGACCATTTCCGGGTCGATCTGCACATACTTACAGATCACTTCCAGAATATCTTTTCGTAGCTGCGGCAGGTAATGTGGTTCAGCATCGCCGCGACGACGCTCCGCGACGATGATTTGCAGGCGCTCTTTCGCAATGTTGGCCGTGTTCTTTTTCCGCGAGAGAAAAAAGTCGAGTAATGCCATAATTTATCCTCCGAACAGGCGTTTGAGGAAACCTTTCTTCTCTTCTTCAATGAAGCGGAAAGGACGTTCTTCTCCGAGCAGACGTTCAACCGTATCGGCATAGGCCTTGCCTGCGTCTGACGCGTCATCCAGGATAACCGGCTCACCCTGGTTTGATGCCCGCAGCACGGACTGATCTTCCGGGATTACGCCTACCAGATTGATACGCAGGATTTCCAGAACATCTTCCATGCTCAGCATGTCGCCTTTGTTGACACGACCTGGGTTGTAGCGGGTCAGCAGCAGGTGTTCTTTGATCGGCTCATCGCCATTTTCCGCGCGGCGGGATTTGGAGGCGAGGATACCGAGGATACGGTCGGAGTCACGAACGGAGGAGACTTCCGGGTTGGTGGTGATGATGGCTTCATCGGCAAAATAGAGCGCCATCAGCGCACCGGTTTCGATGCCTGCAGGGGAGTCGCAGACCACAAAATCGAAATTCATCTTTTTCAGTTCTTCGAGAACTTTATCTACACCTTCGCGGGTCAGCGCATCTTTATCACGCGTCTGGGAGGCGGGGAGGATATAGAGATTGTCGGTGCGTTTATCTTTGATTAACGCCTGATTCAGCGTGGCATCGCCCTGAATCACGTTGACGAAGTCATAAACGACCCGACGCTCGCAGCCCATAATCAGGTCGAGGTTACGCAGACCGATATCAAAGTCGATAACGACAGTTTTCTTTCCCTTCTGGGCCAAACCGGTAGCGATGGCCGCGCTGGAGGTGGTCTTGCCAACGCCCCCTTTACCCGAAGTCACAACAATAATGCGTGCCATAGAAATTCCTTGTTAAAAAGGGACTAACTCAACGGTTGAATAGTCAAAGCGGTATCACCCAGACGCAGGCGGGCCGCTTTGCCATAAAATTCGGCCGGGATATTATCACTCAGCCAGTATTCCCCTGCGATGGAAACCAGTTCCGCCGTGAGGTGTGAACAAAATATTTGCGCTTCTCTGTCGCCGCCTGCGCCCGCGAGTGCGCGTCCCCGCATCATGCCATAAACATGGATGTTACCATCGGCAATAAGTTCCGCACCGGCACTCACATGATTTGTAACAATCAGATCACAGTTTGGTGCATAAATGCGCTGACCGGAACGTACCGGCAGATCAATTAAACGCGTTTTTGTGATCGGATTAACAACTGGCGGCGGCGCGACCGGCTCTGGCGTCGCCTGGCGGGGGATTTTCTCTTTCCCTTCCGTCAGTAAAGGAATCCCGGTGCGGTCGATTTCCGTTTTCAGCCGCGGGATTTTGCAACCACTCACGCCCATAATCCGTAAACCGGTGCTCGCAATGGCTTCATGCATAGGGCGCCAGTCAACGTCGTTTTCGACATTGCTGATATTCACAACGACCGGAGCGTGACGTAAAAAAGCGGGAGCCTGGGCGATCTTGTCTTCTAACGCCTGACGAATAACCTCGGGATTTGCGTCGTGCAAATGAACGACAGATAAGGTGAAGCTACTGCCCTTAAGTTCGATTGGCGTATTTGACATCCTGGCCTTACTCAATTTGCTGTTTATCACCCGCCGAAGTGCGGTGATATTCCGAAGACTAAAAGGCATGTTATAGTCACTCATATATTGAGGCAAGTGACCACGGGTCTAATTCCGAGTAAAACTATGTTTTGTGTGATCTATCGAAGTACTAAACGTGAGCAAACCTATTTATATGTCGAAAAAAGGGACGATTTCTCACGCGTTCCTGTCGAACTGATGGCAAGCTTCGGCACGCCGCAGATGACCATGCTTTTACCGCTCGACGGACGGAAAAAGCTTGCCGGTGCCGATCTGGAAAAAGTCAAACAGTCGCTGATTGATCAGGGCTATTATCTCCAACTTCCTCCTCCGACTGAGAATCTACTTAAGAAACACCTGGCGGAACAGGGGAATAAATCTGATTAACCCACCGAGGGGAAATAATGTACCAACATCATAACTGGCAGGGAGCATTACTGGATTATCCGGTAAGTAAAGTCGTTTGCGTGGGCAGCAATTATGCAAACCACATTAAGGAAATGGGCAGTGCAATGCCGGAAGAACCGGTGCTGTTTATTAAACCTGAGACGGCGCTATGCGATATCCGCCAGCCGTTGGTGCTCCCCGAAGGATTGGGTTCGGTGCATCACGAAGTTGAACTGGCGGTGCTGATTGGCAGCACGCTGCGTCAGGCGACGGAAGAGCACGTGCTAAAAGCGATTGCGGGCTACGGCGTGGCGCTGGATCTTACCCTGCGCGATCTGCAGGGTAAGATGAAAAAAGCCGGCCAGCCGTGGGAAAAAGCCAAGGGCTTTGATAATTCTTGCCCGGTTTCCGGTTTTATTCCGGCGGCAGAATTTCATAGCGACCCGCAAAATACGCCGCTGAGCCTGAAAGTGAACGGCGATGTTCGCCAGCAGGGAACGACGGCCGATATGATCCATAAAATCGTTCCGCTGATTGCCTATATGTCGCGTTTCTTTACGCTCAAAGCCGGCGATATCATCCTGACCGGCACGCCAGAAGGCGTCGGGCCGCTGAGTAGCGGCGATGAGCTGGAAGTCGGCTTTAATGGTCTGACGCTCTCCACCCGCGTACTGTAACGTCCTTTTGCCGCCTTTGCGGGCGGCAAAACTTGCATCAGCGTGCCAGACTGGTTATAAGGTGCACCCTGAATGGCAATGACGGACATCCCCTATGAGCGAACAACTTTTCTGGCAGCAAAAAACACTTGATGAAATGACCGACGCGGAGTGGGAATCACTGTGCGACGGCTGCGGACAGTGCTGCCTGCATAAGCTGATGGATGAGGATACGGATGAGATCTATTTCACCAACGTCGCCTGTCGTCAGTTAAATATTAAAACCTGCCAGTGCCGGAACTATGAGCGACGTTTCGAGTATGAGCCGGACTGCATCAAGCTGACCCGCGATAATCTGCCAACGTTCGAATGGCTGCCGCCGACCTGCGCCTATCGCCTGCTGGCGGAAGGGAAGCCTCTGCCGCACTGGCACCCGCTGCTCAGCGGCTCGAAAGCGGCGATGCATGGCGAACGCATCTCCGTACGCCATATTGCGGTTAAAGAAGAGACGGTGCGCGACTGGCAGGATCATATCCTCAATAAGCCCGACTGGGCGCAGTAAAGCGTTACCGCTTGCTAACGTTTGCTAAAACCCGCCGCGAGGCGGGTTTTGTGTTTCAGGCTCTCTGAGCGGCGGGGTCAGGCTTTCTTAGCATGAAACAGGCCGTTTTCGCCATGGCTCTCTTCTTCAACCCAGAAGTTGATATTGAACTGGGCATCATCGCTCATCTCGATGCGGTGCCAGTACTGCGGCGGGCTGGTGGCAAACTGGCCGGCGTTAATCACCACTTTGACTTCCGGTTCGCTTGCCTGTTCGTCAGCAAAGCCATAATAGGTGACGGTTCCTTCCATCACGCACAGCTGGCCGAAAACGCCGGCGGCGGTATTGTGGTGGCTGAGCAGGGCGGCGGGGACGTTCTGTTTGGTGAAAAATGGCGTGGAGCGTTTAACTTTCCAGTGAGCAGGAATACGCAGGTGTGACATCGTCGGCTCCTTAGTGGATACTTAAAAGATGCATTTAATATGCATCTTTTAAGGTGGCGTCGTCAATCGACAGGCAAAAAAAAACGCCCCTGAAGGAGCGTTTTTACTACCACGAACTTAGCGGCCGAAGAGATCGCGTTTTTTCGGTTTGAAAGGCTGGGCAATCAGCACCAGCAGCGCCACGATCAGATAGGCGGCGAAGATCCCCACCAGCCACTGCGGCATCTCCAGCGTCAGAAACTCCCACTGACGAACGGAGCAGTCGCCGCTGGCGACGAACATCTGCGGGATCCATTTATCCAGCGGGAGCCACGTCGGAAAACGGGCGGCGAAATCGCAGGTCTGGAACGGGGAAGGGTGCAGCTGAATCATGGTGTGTTCCCACGCCAGCTGCAGACCGCGCAGCGCGCTGTATAGCCAGATGACCAGCGCCACATAGCGTAACGGCGTTTTTGGCGCGATGGCTCCGACAATACCGGCGCCCATAATGCCTAATAATGCACAACGTTCATAAATACACATCACACAGGGTTGCAGCAACATCACGTGCTGGAACCACAGTGCGACTAATTCAAGGATAAAAGCGGTTAACGCCATCAGGAGCCAGGCTCCGCGTCCCCTCGAGCACTGGTTTAAATATCGCAACATAGTCATTTCCCTGGAACATGCTAAATCATGGCAGTGTAAACGAAAACCGAACCGACGCCAGCAGCAAGCCCGAAAATATTACGTAAAAGAATTTTGACCTTCCGCCGATCGGCGGCGGAAGGTCGCTTTCGTATTCAGGGGAGCAGCGGCGTTACGATCCACTGATGATCGAGCATCCACTGGGTAACAGGCATCAATGTGAATTCAACGCACAGCAGCCCCACCAGGGTCATGACGATGGTGTAGGGCAGCGCCATCCACACCATGCGGCCATAGGAAAGGCGAATCAGCGGCGCCAGCGCGGAGGTCAGCAGGAAAAGAAACGCTGCCTGGCCGTTAGGCGTGGCGACGGAAGGCAGGTTGGTGCCGGTATTGATCGCCACCGCCAGCAGTTCAAACTGCGGCAGGCTGATAACGCCGTTGTGCAGCGCCGTGCGGGCTTCGTTGATATACACCGTGCCGACGAAGACGTTGTCGGAAATCGACGACAGCAACCCGTTAAACAGATAGAACAACGACAGCTGGGCGTGCGGTGAGGCCTGGAGGACAAACTGAATCACCGGCGTAAACAGGTGCTGGTCGATGATCACCGCAACCACGGCGAAAAATACGGTCAGCAGGGCCGTGAACGGCAGCGCTTCGGTAAAGGCTTTACCAATGGCGTGTTCATCGGTGACGCCGGAAAAGGTGGTGGCCAGAATAATCACCGACAGGCCAATCAGCCCGACTTCAGCGAGGTGCATCGCCAGCGCGGTCACCAGCCAGATGCCGATAATCCCCTGAGCAATCAGCCGCAGGCGATCCTGACGGCTGCGCTGCTGGCGGCTGCGATCGTCGAACTCTTGTAACACCTTACGTACGGCTGGCGGCAACGGCTCGCCGTAGCCGAACCGTTTGGTTTTCTCCAGCAGCAGGCAGGTCAGCAGGCCGCAGATCATGACCGGTAGCGTCACCGGCGCCATCCGCAAAAAGAACTCGCCGAAGTGCCAGCCCGCCGCCTTGGCAATAATCAGGTTTTGCGGCTCGCCCACCATGGTCATCACGCCGCCCAGCGCCGTCCCGACGCCCGCATGCATCATCAGGCTGCGCAGAAAGCCGCGGAACTGTTCCAGCACTTCACGATAATGCTGGTCGATGTGGCTATCGTCGAGGATATCGTTATCATCCGGGCGCGCGGAGGCGACGCGGTGATAAATGCCGTAGAAGCCAACGGCGACGCTGATCACGACCGCCACAACGGTCAGCGCATCGAGGAAGGCGGAGAGGAAGGCCGCGGCGAGACAAAAAGAGAGCGACAGCAGCATCTTGCTGCGAATCCCCAGCAGCAGGCGGGTAAAGATAAACAGCAGCAGCTGCTTCATAAAATAGATCCCCGCCACCATGAACATCAGCAGCAGGAGCACTTCCAGATTGCTGGCAATCTCTTCACGGACATGTTCCGGGCTGGTCATGCCGATCATCACCGCCTCAATCGCCAGCAGGCCTCCCGGCAGGAGCGGATAACACTTGAGCGCCATGGCGAGGGTAAAGATAAATTCCACCACCAGCATCCAGCCGGCAATAAACGGATTGAGGTGAAAAACCAGAGGGTTAACGATTAAAACAATGATGAGAGTGAGTTTATACCAGTCAGGGGACTGGCCAAGAAAATTGCGCCACAGAGCGCGGCCATAAGACATTTCCACGACAGACTTCCTTCCCGTCAAATTAATGACATAATTTTACGTGTAACTATTCACAAGATTACCAGTTGAGCAAAACGGGAAGCAACTTACTTCGCCCCGCGTTCGCGCAATGACGGAGAGAACGAAAAGTTGAAAATGAAACGCCGATCCCCTTTTAATTACTTCCTGACGCTATCTGCTCTATAGCGGCTCTGGTATGATGAGTGGAATATGCAACGCTGTGTAATGGAAATCTAATTATGGTCATTAAGGCGCAAAGCCCTGCGGGTTTCGCGGAAGAGTACATCATCGAGAGTATCTGGAATAATCGTTTTCCCCCAGGCACCATCCTCCCCGCCGAACGTGAACTTTCTGAACTCATTGGTGTAACCCGCACCACCTTACGCGAAGTGTTGCAACGTCTGGCCCGCGATGGTTGGTTGACGATTCAGCACGGCAAGCCGACGAAGGTGAATAATTTCTGGGAAACCTCCGGGCTGAATATTCTCGAAACTCTGGCGCGTCTTGATCATGACAGCGTTCCGCAGCTGATCGATAACCTGCTGTCGGTACGTACCAATATCTCGACCATCTTCATCCGCACCGCGTTCCGCCAGCATCCCGACAATGCGCTGGAAGTACTTGCCAGCGCGCGGGAAGTCGAAGATCACGCCGACGCGTTTGCCGAGCTGGATTACAACATTTTCCGCGGCCTGGCGTTCGCCTCCGGGAACCCGATTTACGGCCTGATCCTCAACGGAATGAAAGGGCTGTACACCCGCATCGGTCGTCACTATTTCGCCAACCCGGAAGCGCGCAGCCTGGCGCTGGGCTTCTATCATCAGCTGGCGAAAGTGTGCGAAGAGGGGCTGCACGAGAAGGTTTACGAGATTGTCCGTCGCTACGGCCACGACAGCGGCGAGATCTGGCACCGGATGCAGAAAACCATGTCGGGTGATTTAGTCATCGGCATGCGTTAAGGTATGTTGAGGTTATAAAAAATGCCCGGCAAGTGGACTGTCGGGCATTTTTTTATCGTTTTACAGCGCGTTCTGGCGCGGCGGGCTGCGCTCCAGCAGCTCGATACTGCCATCGGCATTTTGTTGTTCCAGCAGGATATCAAACCCCCACAGACGATGGACGTGCTTGAGCACTTCGCGACGCCCTTTATCCAGCGGGACGCGGTTGTGCGGCACATAGCGCAGCGTCAACGAGCGGTCACCGCGTAGATCGACGCTCCACACCTGAATATTCGGCTCAAGGTTGCTGAGGTTGTATTGGGCGGACAGCTTCGAGCGGATCTCCCGATACCCCTCCTCGTTATGGATAGCGGAAATCTCCAGGTAGTTGTTATGATCGTCATCCAGCACCGTAAAGAAGCGGAAATCGCGCATGACCTTCGGTGACAGGAACTGACTGATAAAACTCTCGTCTTTGAAATCACGCATCGCGAAATGCAGCGTTTCCAGCCAGTCAGAGCCGGCGATATCCGGGAACCAGTAGCGGTCTTCTTCGGTCGGCGACTGGCAAATACGCTTAATGTCCTGGAACATGGCGAAGCCCAGGGCGTACGGGTTAATCCCGTTATACCACTGGCTGTTATAGGGCGGCTGGAATACCACGTTGGTGTGGCTGTGCAGAAACTCCAGCATAAAGCGCTCCGTCACTTTCCCTTCGTCATAAAGGTGATTGAGGATCGTGTAATGCCAGAAGGTGGCCCACCCTTCGTTCATCACCTGGGTCTGCTTCTGCGGATAAAAATACTGGCTGACCTTGCGCACGATCCGCAGGATTTCGCGCTGCCACGGTTCCAGCAGCGGCGCGTTCTTCTCCATAAAGTACAGCAGGTTCTCCTGCGGCTCTGAAGGGTAGCGGCGGGCCGACTCAATGGTCTTCTCTTCTTCCCGCTTCGGCAGGGTGCGCCATAGCATATTCACCTGGCTTTGCAGATACTCTTCCCGGCTTTTCTGCCGCGCTTTCTCCTCCTGCAACGAGATTTTTTGCGGGCGTTTGTAGCGATCGACGCCGTAGTTCATCAGGGCATGACAGGAATCGAGGAGTTTCTCAACCTCATCAACGCCGTAGCGCTCTTCGCAGTCGGTAATGTATTTCCGGGCGAAAATCAGATAATCAATGATCGAGCTGGCGTCGGTCCAGCTGCGGAACAGATAGTTGTTTTTGAAAAAAGAGTTGTGACCGTAGCAGGCATGCGCCATGACCAGCGCCTGCATGGTGATCGTGTTCTCCTCCATCAGGTAGGCGATGCAGGGATTGGAGTTAATCACAATCTCATAGGCCAGCCCCTGCTGACCGTGCTTATACGCCTGCTCGGTTTCGATAAACTTTTTACCGAACGACCAGTGCGGGTAGTTGATGGGCATGCCGACGCTGGAGTAGGCATCCATCATCTGCTCGGAAGTAATGACTTCGATCTGGTGTGGATAGGTGTCGAGACGGTACAGCTTCGCTACCCGGTCAACCTCGGCAAGGTAGGTTTCCAGCAGTTCAAAAGTCCAGTCGGGTCCATCGCTTAAACGAGTGGTGTCCCTGTTCATGGAATCAATCGTAGCCATTAGCGCGCCCTCGTTGTAGGTGGCTCTCTCTGTACGGAAAGCCTCTCATCAAGCATAGAACAGGGGATGACAAACTGCGCCTCCCGACAATTTCTTTTCTTCGCGATTTCGCAATCTTAAAGGCCTTATTTGCCCAATGATGCAGAGTATTATTCTGAGTAAAAATGAAGCGCAGCAGGAGATAGTAAATCTATAGGGTCAGTGCTGGTGCGGTTTGCTGTGAGTTAAGTCACCATAAATAAAGCGTATGTTGAATAATATTTTCAACTGAGTTATCAATTTGTAATCAGATGATTGTTCTTTAACTATTACGGAGTCGCTATGCGAGTCGTCATACTGGGAAGTGGGGTAGTTGGGGTTGCGAGTGCATGGTATTTAAGCCAGGCGGGCCACGAAGTGACGGTTATCGACCGTCAACCCGGGGCGGCGGAAGAGACCAGTGCCGCTAACGCCGGGCAGATTTCCCCGGGCTATGCTGCGCCGTGGGCGGCGCCAGGCGTGCCGCTGAAGGCCATCAAATGGATGTTCCAGCGCCACGCGCCGCTGGCTATCGGTCTTGACGGGACTCAGTTCCAGTTGAAGTGGATGTGGCAAATGCTGCGCAACTGCGATACCCGCCATTATATGGAGAACAAAGGGCGGATGGTGCGTCTGGCGGAATACAGCCGCGACTGCCTGAAAGCGCTGCGTGAAAGCACCGGAATCCAGTATGAGGGCCGTCAGGGCGGCACATTGCAGCTGTTCCGTACTGAAAAACAGTATGAAAACGCCACCCGCGACATCGCCGTGCTGGAAGATGCCGGCGTTCCGTACCAGCTTCTGGAAGCGAAGCGTCTGCTGGAAGTGGAGCCCGCGCTGGCCGAGGTCAGCCATAAGCTGACCGGCGGTCTGCGTCTGCCCAACGATGAAACCGGCGATTGCCAGCTGTTTACCACGCGCCTGGCGGCGATGGCGGCGCAGGCGGGCGTCACCTTCCGCTTTAATACGCCGGTGGACGCGCTGCTGTATGAAGGCGAACAGATTGCCGGCGTAAAATGCGGCGCGGAAATCATCAAAGGCGATGCCTATGTGATGGCCTTTGGTTCTTACTCTACCGCGATGCTGAAAGGGCTGGTGGACATTCCGGTCTATCCGCTGAAGGGCTATTCGCTGACCATTCCGATTGCCGAAGAGGACGGCGCGCCGGTTTCGACTATTCTTGATGAAACCTACAAAATCGCCATTACCCGCTTTGACCAGCGCATCCGCGTGGGGGGGATGGCGGAAATCGTCGGCTTTAATAAAGATCTGCTGAAGCCACGCCGGGAAACCCTGGAGATGGTGGTCCGCGATCTGTTCCCGCGCGGCGGCCACGTCGAGCAGGCCACCTTCTGGACCGGGCTGCGCCCGATGACCCCGGACGGTACGCCGGTGGTGGGCCGTACAGCGTATAAGAATTTGTGGCTGAACACCGGGCACGGCACGCTGGGCTGGACCATGGCCTGCGGTTCCGGGCAGTTGCTCAGTGATTTGATCTCAGGCCGTACACCGGCCATTCCGTATGATGATCTGGCCGTCGCGCGCTATAGCCCCGGCTTTACTCCGGCACGCGCTCAGCATCTGCACGGCGTTCATAACTAAGGAGTCTTCATGTCCCGTCCTGTATTGGCCAGCATTGATTTGCCGGCCTTGCGGCAGAATTTGCAGATTGTCCGGCGTGCGGCCCCCGCCTCGCGCCTGTGGGCGGTGGTGAAAGCCAACGCCTATGGTCATGGCCTGTCGCGCGTCTGGAGCGCGCTGAGCGGCGCTGATGGCTTCGCGATGCTCAACCTTGAAGAGGCGATCCTGCTGCGTGAGCACGGCTGGAAAGGGCCAATTTTGATGCTGGAGGGTTTCTTCCACGCCGATGAGCTGGCGCTTTTCGATAAGTATCGCCTGACCACCAGCGTGCACAGTAACTGGCAGATTAAGGCGCTTCAGCAGGCAAAACTCCACGCGCCGCTGGATATCTACGTCAAGGTCAACAGCGGGATGAATCGCCTCGGCTTTATGCCGGATCGCATTCATACCGTCTGGCAGCAGCTGCGGGCGCTGAACAACGTCAGCGAAATGACGCTGATGTCGCATTTTGCCGATGCGGAAAATCCGCAGGGCATCATTGAGCCGATGCGCCGTATCGAGCAGGCGGCGGAAGGACTGGACTGCCGGCGCTCGCTCGCTAACTCGGCGGCGACGCTGTGGCATCCTGAAGCCCATTTTGACTGGGTGAGGCCGGGTATTGTGCTGTATGGCGCATCGCCTTCCGGCCAATGGCAGGATATCGCCAATAGCGGCCTCAAGCCGGTAATGACGCTCAGCAGCGAAATCATCGCCGTGCAGAACCTGAAGGCGGGAGAGGCGGTGGGTTACGGCGGCCTGTATCGGGCATCCGGCGAGCAGCGGATTGGGATTGTGGCCTGCGGTTACGCCGACGGCTATCCGCGCGTGGCGCCGGACGGTACGCCGGTGCTGGTTGACGGTGTTCGGACCCGCACGGTGGGCCGGGTTTCGATGGATATGCTGGCGGTCGATTTAACGCCTTGCCCGCAGGCCGGGATCGGTGCGCCGGTGGAGCTGTGGGGCAAAGAGATCAAAATTGACGATGTCGCCAGCGTCTGCGGCACCGTCGGCTATGAGCTGATGTGCGCGCTGGCGCCCCGCGTTCCGGTGGTGACCGGGTAACGTGCCTGAACGGCGCCATTCGCCACTCTTATGAGCCAGAATTTCAGTAAGTTACTGGGATTCTGGTTTTCCGCTTACGCTCGTCAGGAAAACCGACGCCGTTGTAAGCCGGGGAAATACCCGCGTCAGCCGTGCGTTGGCGGCGCGGGCCCGCTGCTCATCCTCGTCCCGCACGCCCCGGCCCGACCGCCGCAGGCCTGCCCGCAATACAACGTGCCGCTTGATAGCCACCTGGCGCCTTGATTCGATGTTGTTGCCTGCTACGATCTGCTTAGCGCAGGCTGGCATCGCCATAAGCACGGATGGTCCGAACATGACGCACTGCAAACCCGGAGATACGGTGTTCGACGGGACGGGGCCCTCCAGCGTGTCCGACAGATTTGGCAATATCAATACCGCCCCTCCCGAAGGTGGCGCGGTCATCGACGGTCGTCATAAGCGCAGACAATAAAAATCAGCAACCGACTACTTCTGGAAACAACGTCCATCACATGACTACAATGCCCCGGCGAGCCAACGGTCGTTATGTACAGAACACAACACGGACAGCGATATGCCAATGATGAGATTTACCCGCCCCCTGATTAACGCTGGTTTAAAAATGGCCTCGCTGGGGAAAAAAATAGCGATTGGCCTGCTTATCGTTATTACCGTTTTTATTGCCGGGCGTATTTACGAAACGCAGCGAGGGCCTGCACTGCATCCGTGGCATACCTGGTCTGCCGATGAAATGTCGGCAGCAGAGATAGACCGCACAACCTTCGCTGGCTATCTGGGGCGAGAAGAGGCGATTTTTCGCGAGATGAAACTTGAGCTGATCGATACGCTTCCTGACGATCAAAAAACGCCGCTTAATCGTTTTTATGCCCAAAGTCAGGTCTACCCGCAACAGTTTCAGCCTGACTGGAATCGCTCCTTTGTGCTACTGCCGGAGGGAACGCCGCGCGGCGCCGCGGTGTTGCTTCATGGCTTGACGGACTCGCCGTACAGCGTGCGCTATCTGGCAAAAGCCTACCAGCAGGAGGGGTTCGTTGCCGTGGTACCGAGGCTGCCGGGGCACGGTACAGCGCCGGGTTCGCTGACCGCCGTTGACTGGCAGCAGTGGATGGCGACCACGCGACTGGCGGTACGCGAAGCGACCCGACTGGCCGGGGCGAACGTCCCGCTGCATGTTATCGGCTATTCCAACGGCGGCGCGCTGGCGCTGAAATATGCGCTCGACGCGCTGGATGATAAGGCCTTGCCTCCGCCGCAGCAGATAGTCCTGCTGTCGCCGATGATTGGGGTGACCGCGTTTGCCCGCTTTGCCGGACTGACGGGATTACCGGCGGTGTTTCCTGCTTTTGCCCGGGCGGCATGGCTGAACGTGGTACCCGAGTTTAATCCTTATAAATACAACTCATTTCCGGTGAAGGCGGCCCGACAGTCGTGGTTGTTAACCCAGGCGCTGCAGGAGAAAATTGTCCAGGATTCCCGCAGCCAGCGGCTTGCTGCGCTTGCTCCGGTGCTGACTTTTCAGTCGGTGATGGACTCCACGGTCAGCACCCGGGCCGTGGTGGATTCGCTGTATCGCTATTTGCCGGACAACGGCAGTGAGCTGGTGATTTTTGATATCAACCAGGCGGCGAATTTACGCGCGCTGTTTCGGCCTGCGGTCTACTCTGCGCTCAGCACGCTATTGCCGCCAGCGCCGCGCCGCTATCGCACAACGGTGATTACTAATGCTTCGCCTACCACCTACGAGACCGTCGCACGTACCACGCCAGCAGGCGCGCAAGAGGAGCAGGTGACGCGGCTGAACATTGCATGGCCGCAGGATATGTATTCGCTCTCGCACGTCGCGGTGCCATTCCCGATGAACGACTCCCTGTACGGTCGCGAGCCGACGGAGAAGAACCGTTACGGTATTAGTATCGGCACCATTTCGCTACGCGGAGAGACTTCAACCCTCAGCGTAGGGCTGGATACGCTGATGCGCGTCACCTCCAACCCGTTCTTCCCGTTTATGATGGACCGTATTCAGCAACATATTCGCGGCGCTTTCCCGCCTTCCCCCGAATCGGGATTATAATGCAGAGGACATTCTGTTATTTCCCGGCCGGCAACGATATACCTGTCATAAGGGACGCCTGTTAGCCGCAAAAATGGCGGCGGTGATATTTGCAAAGGGTGTTTATTCTTCCCGGACGAAATCGTTACCGGTGATTTTTTAAGGAAAAATCTATGCAACATTGTCGGCTGATAGTGTGGGCAACCCTGGTGATTTTCGCCACTGCGGTACAGGCTGAAGACCATGTTTACGGCGAACAGCGCATCAGCGGCTGGTGGAACTGGCTCAAAAACGATGTTTCGCAAACCTGGAATCAGCCGCAAAATTATGACCTGTATCTGCCGTTTCTTAGCTGGCACAACCGTTTAACCTACGATAAAGAGAAAACGGATAACTACAACGAGATGCCCTGGGGCGGCGGCTTCGGTCTCTCTCGCTATCACGATGACGGCGACTGGAGCTCGCTGTACGCCATGATGTTTAAGGATTCGCATAACAAGTGGCAGCCGATCGTTGGCTACGGCTGGGAGAAGGGCTGGTATCTGGATAGCCGCCAGGATTTCCGCCTTGGCCTTGGCGTGACCGCCGGGATCACCGCCCGCGATGATTTCGCCAATTACGTGCCCTTACCGATTATTCTTCCCTTGTTTTCCGCGAGCTATCGGCGACTTAGCGTACAGTTCACCTATATTCCTGGCACCTACAATAACGGTAACGTCCTGTTTGCCTGGCTGCGCTATGGTTTTTAAACCCGGCGTCAGGCCGGGCGCCGGTGATTTAAAGGGTGATCACTTTTTTAGCGACGGAGTTGGATAACGCCAGCATTGAAATCAATACCGAGACGATAAACGTCAGGGCAATCAGCATTAATTTTGTGCTCAGCGAACCGATTGGGATAAGGGTGCTCAGGAGATGAAAAATGGAGTAATGGAGGATATAAACCCCGGTCATCGTTTTGCTGATTGCCGCCAGAATACTCTCTTTAAACTCGCTGTTTTTTCGGAAACGGACGCCGTTGGCCGCAATAACCAGCGCGACCACCAGAATATAAATTTGCGAACCGGTGAGAATGAATGCATTTCTGTCGGCCTTGAACAGAGCGAAAAAGAAATGGCGCTCGTAAAACCAGGTGAAAAGATAAATAAAGGGTATCGCAAACATCGCGGCTTTGACCACCTTATCGCGATTAAGCCAGCGCACCACCAGCGGGTCGCTAAACAGCTGACCGGTTAGATAGAACAACAGCCAGGTCCACAGGCGATACTGCGGCGCCAGCGTCAGCGCATGCACGTTGGGATAGAGGGCTGCCAGCAGGTCGTAACCATAGGAGAAAAGCAGCAATACAAACACCACGCCAAAGAAGATCCTTCTGCGCTGGCTTAGCCACTCGATCAGCGGGTGGAAGGTATAGATCACAATAAAGGCGAAGACAAACCACGGCTGGATAAGATAGCCGCGCTGGTAAGGTTCCCAGAGATAGTAAATCGTCATCCAGAAAAGAAAGACGATCACCACGCTTTTAATTTTCCCCATCTGCCAGCTCGTGCTATGCCGGGACTGGGCATCGAGATAGCCGGCCACCACAAAAAACAGCGGCGTGGCGATGGTCGAGATAAACGTCAGAAAGCCGAGGATCCAGTGGTAATCGTAATCATACCGATCCCAGGTGTTATAGATGGTAAAGAACGTTACCGCCGTCATGCATCCCAGCGTTTTAATAATATTTAACCCGGTGGTGTTCATTGTGGTTGCTGCATATCCTTAGGGTGGAAACAGGCGTAAATAACCGGAAGAACCAGTAGCGTCAGAATGGTCGCAAAACCCAGCCCGAACATGATAACCACCGCCATACTCTGGAAGAAGACGTCCAGCAACAGCGGCGCCAGCCCGAGCACGGTGGTGAAGGCCGTGAGCAGTATAGGGCGTAAGCGCGAGGTTGCCGCATAGATAATCGCCTCGTGCTGCGGTTTTTCCTGTTTTTGTTGTTCAATCTCTTCGACCAGCACGATGCCGTTACGGATAAGCATGCCGCTCAGGCTGAGTAAACCGATAAGCGCCATAAAGCCGAAGGGGATGCCGGTAATTAAAAAGCCCGGGGTCACGCCAATCAGCGCCAGCGGCACGGTCAGCCAGATGGCGACCGCATTTTTCAGCGAGCTGAACATCAGGACGGTGATGACGAACATCACCAGATAGCCCAATGGCAGGGTGGTGAACAGCCCCTGCTGCGCTTCGCTGGAGTTCTCCGCGTCGCCTCCCCACTCAATGCTGTAGCCGTGCGGCAGGCTGAGCGCGTTAATCTGCGGCTGGACCCGCGCCAGAATATCGCCCGGGGTTTGATTGCTCAGCGGGTCGGGGTCGGTCATCACCGTGAGCACGCGACTGCGGTCGCGGCGCAGAATTAACGGGTCTTCCCATTCGAGGTTAAAGCCGCTGACCACGTTGCTCAGCGGAATGTACTGCTGACGGCTTTGGCTCCACACCAGCACGTTTTTCAGATGGTTGGCATCCTGACGTTCGGCGGCCGGCGGGCGCACCACCACCGGCAGCAGATCGGCGCCTTCGCGGTACAACCCGGCGCGGCTACCGTTGAAATTCATCTGCAGCGCACTGTCGATATCTTGCTTATCCACCCCCAGCTCGCGCCCCAGGGTCGGGGAATACTGCGGGCGGATCGTTTTACTACGGTTTTGCCAGTCGTTGCGCACGCTACCGACGGCCGGATCCGCCGTGAGGATAGTGCTTACCTGGCTGGCTATCAGCCGTAATCTGTCGGGATCGGGGCCTTTAATTCGCACCTCGATGGCGCTGTCGCCGGATGGACCAAACATCACCCGCTTGCTGCTGGCATTCACCTGCGGATAGTGGCGCGCAATATAGGCATCCACGTGGCGAGTGAGGGCGTCAATACTACGCTGGTCGTCCATGCGCACCATGATCTGCGCATAGTTGCTGTACTGGCGCTGGCCGCTATAGGTGAGGATAAAGCGCATGCTGCCCTGACCGACGGTCGCCACGGTGGTGACGACGCCGGGCTGGCCGTTAATCGCGGTTTCGATATCGCTGGCCATTTTTTCCGTGGAGGCAATGTCGGTGCCGTAGGGCAGCCACAGATCAACAAAGAAGATCGGCGTATTGGATGACGGGAAAAAGTTCTGCCGCACCGAGCCAAATCCCCAGACTGCACCGGCCAGTAGCGCGGCCATCACCACGAGGGTGACGGTTTTTTGCCGCAACAGAGCGTTGAGGATCCGCTGATAGCTACGGTAAAAGCGTCCGCGGTAAGGATCGGCCTCAGCGGCCGGCGGCGGGGAGGCGGCGCCTTTAAACAGCCACCATTTGATCAGCACCGGGGTAATGGTGAGCGCCGAGAACCAGCTGAGCATCAGGGAGATTAACAGCACCTGGAACAGCGATTTACAATACTCCCCCGTCGAGTCCTGCGACAGGCCGATGGGCGCGAAGGCGAGGATCGCAATCACCGTTGCCCCCAGCAGGGGCAGGGCGGAACGGCGGATAACGTAGTTGATGGCGGTCAGCAGCGTTGACCCCTGCTGACGGGCAATCAGCACCCCTTCGACAATCACGATGGCATTATCGACCAGCATGCTAAGGGCGATAATGAGCGCCCCCAGCGAGATCCGCTGTAGCTCAATACCCCACAGATACATAATCAGCAGCGTGCCCAGCACGTTGAGGGCCAGCGAGAACGCGATAATAATGCCGCTGCGCACGCCCATAAAGATCAGCAGCACGCCGACAACAATGGCCAGCGCCATTAAAAAATTAGTGATAAAGCCGTTAACCGAGTGGCCAACTTCAGCCGCCTGATCGTAGAACAGATCGAGGTGAATCCCGGCGGGTTTTTCCGCCGACATTTGTTCCAGCTTTGCCTCCAGCGCATGGCCAACATCGATGACGTTGACGCCGGGAATGAACGAGACGCCCATCGTCACCGCCTGGCGGCCGTTGGCGTGGTAGATGCTGGACGGGGATTCGCTCAGCCCGCGCGAGAGGGTGGCAATATCCCGCAGCCGGGTCGCCGCTCCCGTACCGTGCGGGTTGATCGGCAGGTCGCCCAGTTCGTCGATATTCTCAAACTCCCCGGTCGGATGCAGACGAATGGACTCGCTGCCGGATGTTATCTCTCCGGCGCTGGAAACGACGTTCAGGCGGCTGAGAAGAGCGGAAAGCTGGTTAAGCGTGATGCCGCGGGCCGCCATTTTAGGCAGCGAGATATCAATGTTAATTTGCTGCGGGATCGCTCCGCCGATGGCTACCTTGCCGACGCCGGGCACCAGCACCAGCTCCCGGCGCAGCTGCTCGGCATAGCGGACCAGCTCAGGATTGGTAAAACTGTCGCCGGAAATGGCAAAGAAGAAGCCAAACACGTCGCCGAAATCATCGTTCACGAAGGGGGAAACCACGCCCGGCGGAAAGAGGCGGGCCGCATCGCCCACCCGGCGCCGCAGCTCGTCCCAGATTTGCGGCAGCTCGTTGGAGTGGTAATTCGAGGCGATATTCACCGTAATCTGCGACAGCCCGTTGGACGAAATAGAGCTGACGTTATCCAGGTAGGGCAGCTGTTGCAGGGCGTTTTCCAGCGGCAGGGTGACCTCTTCCTCGACCTGTTGCGCCGATGCGCCAGGGTAGTGGGTAATGACCACCGCCGTTTTAATGGTAAAGGCCGGATCTTCCAGACGGCCGATATTGAGCAGGGCGAAAATACCGCCAATGCCCAGCAGCAGAATAGTGAGCCAGACGCGCACGGGATTATTAATAAACTGGCGAGAGATATCCATTACAGGCCTCGTTCACGCGTCCAGATTCGAACCGGCTGTTGGGCATGCAGTTCGCTGACGCCAGCCGCCACAACGCGCTCGCCGGCGCTGAGACCGTCGGTAATAACCACCCCCTGGGTTGTCACCTGCCCGGCGCTCACTTTGCGATCCTCAAGATGCAGCTGCTCGCCATCGCCTTTAATCACCCACACGTGCGGCTCGTTGCGCGGATGATTATCGGGATTGAACACCGCCTCAACCGGCACCACCAGCGCTTCACGACCGGCGTTAGCGGGCAGATTTGCCAGATTCACCGTCACGGTGCCGCTGACGCCGCCCACCGCAGGGAAATCAGCCGGGCGCGGCATGGTCAAAATCACCTGCCAGGTGAGCGTGCTATTGTCGCTGCTGCCGGAATGCTCTTTGTACTGGGCGGTGAACTGGCGGTCTGGCAGGGCGTTGATTTTCACTATCGGGCGGTACTGCGCGTTGCGAATATCAAAGGCGCTAAACAGGTTTTCCGGAATACTGAAGACCACATCGAGGAGATCGGTACGCGTCAGGGTCACAATGGTCTGGCCGGCGGCGACCACCTGGTGATTGCGAACCGGCACGCTGGCCGCTACCCCGCTGAACGGCGCGTTGAGCGTCATCTGGTCGAGTTCTTCGCGGGCAATTTTCAACGCCGCATTTGCCGAGTCGCGGCTGGCGCGCTGGATGTCCATTTCGGCTTTCGAAATAGCCTGGCGGCCGGCCAGGGTCTGGAAGCGATCGAACTGCCGCTGCGCGAGCGTGGCGGCAGTTTGTCGTTCATTGACGCGCTGCTGGGCTTCCCGGGCGTTAAGGCGGGCGAGGACCTGTCCTTGCGTAATGTTCGCACCCTGACGAACGTCGAGCGATTCAACCTGGCCACCGCGTTTAAAAGACAGATCCGTCGAATCCCCGGATTCGATGCGTGCAGGAAAAATACGTTGCTGTGAATCACCGACGGCGGTCACCTCCACCGCTTTAACCATCCGCGGTAGCGGCGTGACCTGAGGTGCTTTCTGATCGCAAGCTGTTGTTATTAAAATAACAACAGGAATGAGAGAAAAATAACGCTTCACTGTATTCCCCTCAGAGTGAATAGATTTATTTTACATGTTTGTTACAAGCGCCATGATTATTCAGCCAACGCGGAGACAACGACATAAGTGAATAAACCTGTCGCCGTACAGGCAATGATTGCCAGGGCGATAAACAGGCTCAGACGAACCAGACTATAGCCAAACATCGCTCCTCCTTTAGTACTGGATATATAGTAAGTAAATTCTCATATGCCTAATTATGGAGTGGTTTTTGGAAGTGCTATAGCTCCTGATTATGAGCATAGTCGTAGAAAGGCGGAAATGTTAAAAAGAGTAAAAATTTTCCTTATGTCGACGTTTTAGCGTGGTTTCCAGCCGTTTTGTCTGAGGGGGGCGGGCTCTGTGATATTTTTCAATATAATAATTGGTGGTTGAATAATGTTAACCGTCCTGTGCTACGTTTAATTATAGCGACTTCTGTGCCAGCTTTTGTTTCTGAGATTCTTTCCTCAATACGACACGTCAGGCGTTAATCGCCAACTATTCTATTGGTAATAAAAGGATTGTCTGTATGTATAAAAATATCCTGGTCCCGGTTGATGTCTTTGAAATCGGCCTCGCCGACAAAGCGTTATCCCATGCTCAGTTTCTCGCGCAAAGCGCTTCCGGGCAAATTCATTTAGTGCACGTAAACCCGCTGTTTTCCCCACAGCTGACGCGCGGATTTATTTCTGATGCGCGAAAAATGGAAGACTATCTGGTTAAAAACTCAGAGGAAAAACTTGCTGAGCTGGCCAAAAAGTCCAGTCTGCCGGAAAGCGACATCCATATTCATGTCCGCAGCGGCAATATTCGTGATGAAGTGATCAAACTGGCCGACGAACTGCAGGCAGATGTGGTGATTATTGGCTCGCGTAACCCCAATATTCAGACCCATTTGCTGGGTTCCGAGGCGGCAAGCATCGTTCGTTATGCTCACGTTCCGGTTTTCGTTGTGCGTTAGGGGCGGCCTGATGCTGTTCTGATTTCCGTTACAGGAGTGAGGAGATAACCATGAGTACAGACAAACCGGCTGGCCCGTTCTACAAGCTCTCCGTCGATGAAACCCTGACCAGCACCAACAGTTCCTCCGAAGGTATTAGCAGCGCAGAAGCCGCCTCGCGGCTCCAGCAGTACGGTGAGAATGCGCTCCCCCAAAAGCCGGGCAAGCCCGCATGGCTCCGTTTCCTGGCCCATTTCAACGATGTCCTGATTTACGTCCTGCTGGCGGCCGCGCTGCTGACTGCGGTGATGGGGCACTGGGTCGATACCCTGGTGATTCTGGGCGTCGCGGTGATTAATGCCCTGATTGGCCATATCCAGGAAAGTAACGCGGAAAAATCGCTGCAGAGCATTCGCAATATGCTTTCCAGCGAAGCGGTGGTGATCCGCCAGGGGAACCATGAAACGGTGCCGACCACCGCGCTGGTGCCGGGTGATATTGTGGTGATCCGTGCGGGCGACCGAATCCCTGCCGACCTGCGGGTTATTGAAGCCCACAATCTGCGGGTGGAAGAGGCGATTCTTACCGGCGAGTCGACGGTCGTGGAAAAAAACACCGAGGCGCTGAGCGGCGATCTTCCTCTCGGCGATCGCACGAACCTGCTGTTTTCGGGGACCACGGTCAGTTCCGGCGGCGGTAAAGGCCTGGTGGTGGCGACCGGCGGAGATACCGAACTGGGCCATATCAACCAGATGATGGCGGATATTGAAAAGCACCGTACGCCGCTGCTGGTACAGATGGATAAGCTCGGCAAAGCCATCTTTATTATCATTCTGGTGATGATGGCCGCGCTGTTCGTCTTCAGCCTGCTGTTCCGCGATATGCCGGTTTCAGAGCTGATGCTCTCGCTGATAAGTCTTGCGGTGGCCTCGGTGCCGGAAGGTTTGCCGGCGATCATCTCGATCATTCTCTCTTTGGGCGTGCAGACCATGGCGCGGCAGAAGGCGATTATCCGCAAGCTGCCGACGGTTGAGACCCTCGGGGCGATGACGGTGATCTGCTCGGATAAAACCGGGACGCTGACCATGAACGAGATGACGGTAAAAGCCGTCATTACGGCGGATACCGTCTATCGGGTAGAAGGCGATAGCTATGAACCGATCGGGAATATTCACCCGGTAGATGGGGCCGGGCCGGTTGTGGTGGCGCCCGGTACGCTGCTTGAGCGCTATTTGAGGACCATTGATTTATGTAATGACAGCCAGCTTATTAAGGATGAAAGCGGGTTATGGAAAATTACCGGCGGTCCAACGGAAGGGGCGCTGAAAGTGCTGGCGGCGAAAGTCGCGCTGCCGGTGGTGGCAACCGAATTGCGCAGCAAGATCCCTTTTGATTCGCAATATAAATATATGTCGACGCTCTATCGGATCGGTAATGAAGAGATGATCTTAATCACCGGTGCCCCGGATGTACTGTTCCGGCTTTGCCAGCAGCAGCAGACCGAGGACGGCCTGCAGCCGCTGAATCAGCCTTACTGGGAAGCAAAAATTGAAGAGTACGCGCGGGAAGGGTTGCGCATGGTTGCGGCGGCGTGGAAACCGGCGGCCAGCGGGCAAAGCGAGCTGACCCATCAGGATCTGCAGCAGGGGGTTATCCTCCTCGGTATTGCCGGAATGATGGATCCGCCGCGTCCGGAAGCGATTACGGCGATTGGCGACTGCCTGCAGGCGGGCATTCGCGTGAAAATGATCACCGGCGATCACCCGCAAACCGCGATGAGTATCGGCAAAATGCTGGGCATTGGCAATGCCGGCAATGCCATCACCGGGCGTGAACTGGAGGTGATGGACGACCTGCAGCTCAGCGAAGCCGCGCAGAAATTTGATATTTTCGCCCGTACCAGTCCAGAAGATAAATTCCGTCTGGTGCAGGCGCTGCAGAGTAAAAAAGAGGTGGTGGGGATGACCGGCGACGGGGTGAACGATGCCCCGGCGCTGAAGCAGGCCGACGTTGGGATCGCCATGGGCATCAAGGGGACCGAAGTGACCAAGGAAGCGGCCGATATGGTGCTGACTGATGACAACTTCGCCACCATCGCCAGCGCGGTCAGGGAAGGGCGGCGGGTGTACGATAACCTGAAGAAAACCATCCTCTTTATTATGCCGACTAACCTGGCGCAGGGGCTGTTGATTATTATTGCCCTGCTGGCGGGGAATTTAATTCCGCTGACCCCGGTGCTGATCCTGTGGATGAACATGGCGACCTCGGCCACGCTGTCGTTTGGCCTGGCGTTTGAGGCCGGCGAAAAGAACATCATGAAGCGTCCGCCGCGCGATCCTAAGCTGCACGTTATGGACGGTTTCGCTATCTGGAGGGTCATTTTCGTCGGCTCGATGATCGCCGTGAGCGCCTTTGTGCTGGAAGCCTGGCTCCAGCCACGCGGCTATTCGCCAGAGTTTATTCGTACCGTCCTGCTGCAAACGCTGGTGACCGCTCAGTGGTTCTATATGCTCAACTGCCGCGTCGCCGACGGATTTTCTCTGAGTAAAGGGCTACTGGCAAACAGAGGCATCTGGATCGTCAGCGCCGTCCTGCTGGCGCTGCAGCTGCTGATTATCTACGCGCCGTTTATGCAAATGCTGTTTGGTACCACCGCGCTGCCGTTCCGCTATTGGGTAATCACTTTTGTCATCGGATTTGTGATGTTCCTGATTGTGGAAATCGAAAAACCGTTAACCCGGAAATGGCGTACCGCCTGATGTACGTCGACATGAGGATGCCTGCTGTGAAAACGTTCAGGTAAAAGGTAGGCGGGCATCGGGGAGGGGGCTTTCCCGCAGCGACCGTGGCCTTGAAGGCCACGGTCGCGCGTTTGCGGAGATGATATCGGGGGGCTTTATACGGCTCTGTAATGAGCAAAAGCATGCAAGATTAATATCTTAACCAGGATGATGAGGCGGTTCATTCCGCCTCGTCTTCCGCCACGCGTACCCCGACCTTCAGCACGTGGTCTTCCTCTTTCTCCGCCACCGTCCACAGCATCCCGGCGAACTCCACCTGGTCACCGACGACCGGCGCGGCCCCGAGCAGGTCCTGAATCACGTCCCCCAGCGACTGCTGGCGTTCGCGAAACTCTTCCCCGCCGTCAAGACCGTAAATTTGCGCCACATCGGCGAATTTTGCGCTGGCGTCGAGAATAAAGTCGCCGAAGAAGCGCTGGTCGAGCGCCACCGGCGGCGACTGGCTGAACATTTTACCCAGCGCCGGCAGATCGTGCTCGCGGCCGATCACGCAGAGAATATCGCCTTCGAGCAGGCGGGTGCTGCCGGTCGGGTGCAGCAGAACATTGTCGCGGAACAGGGCGGCAATGCGGGTTTCCGGCGGCATATGCAGATCGCGCAGCGCCGCGCCGACGCACCATTTATCGGCGCTCAGCTGGTACACAAACTGCTCCCAGGGGTTTTCCGGGTGAATATCCAGCCCGACGCGGGAAATAGGCCAGCCCACCGGCGGAACCACCACTTTGGCTTTTTTCGCCGCCCAGGAGAGGGAGGTTCCCTGCAGCAGCAGCGAGACCAGCACCACGAAGAAGGCGACGTTAAAGAACAGGCGGGCGTTATCAAGACCGGCCATCATCGGGAAGACGGCGAGAATAATTGGCACCGCGCCGCGCAGGCCAACCCAGCTGATAAACACCCGCTCGCGCAGGTTAAAGCCGCGAAACGGCAGCAGGCCGGCAAAGACCGACAGCGGGCGGGCGACGAAAATCATCCACATCGACAGCAGCAGCGCCGGGATGGCGATAGGCCACAGATCCGACGGCGTGAGCAGCAGACCGAGCACGAGGAACATGGCGATTTGCGCCAGCCATGCCAGTCCGTCAAAGTTCTGCAGGATCCCGTGGCGGTTGCGAATCGGCCGGTTGCCGAGCAGGAAACCGCACAGATACACCGCCAGAATACCGCTGCCGTCCAGCGACGTGGTGACGGCAAAAATCATAATTCCGCCGCTCAGCGCCAGCAGCGGATAGAGTCCCGTTGGGAGCACGATGCGGTTAATCATCTGCAACAGCAGATAACCGCCGCCGAGACCAATCGCAATACCGAGGCCGAACTGCTGCACGATATGCACGGCAAACATCCAGCTCAGGCCGGTTTCATGCTGCTGAATCATCTCGATAAGGGTAATGGTCAGGAACACCGCCATCGGATCATTGCTACCGGATTCAATCTCCAGGGTGGAGCCCACGCGTTCGTTCAGTCCTTTGCCGCCGAGCAACGAGAAGACCGCCGCGGCGTCGGTGGAGCCGACAATCGCGCCGATCAACATCCCCTCGATCAGATCGAGATGGAACAGCCACGCGGCCATCATCCCGGTCAGACAGGAGGTGATCAGCACGCCCACGGTCGCCAGCGAGAGGGCGGGCCAGAGCGCGACGCGAAATGAGCTCGCCTGGGTGCGCATGCCGCCGTCCAGCAGGATCACCGCCAGCGCCAGGTTACTCACCATGTAGGCGAAAGGGTAGTTGTCAAAAGGGATGCCGCCGATACCATCGACGCCGGCCAGCATACCGATGGCAAGGAAAATAACCAGAATCGGGATGCCAAGGCGTGAGGAAAAGGAACTCAATAAAATGCTACAGGTTACTAATACAGAACCCAGAATAAACAGACTAATGACCGCACCGGCGTCCAAAGTTGACGTACTCCTTACTGGCGTGAAGGTTTTATGAAAGTGACATCATTTTAACAACCTGCAGAGTATCCGAAAATGTGTAACAGAAGTTTTTATTCTGTCAGTACCGGATGTCCGCTGAGCGTTAAGGTGGTGGTGGCCGCGTTGTTCACCAGCAGCGCATCCGCGCCGAGGGGCAGAGTCACGGTCTGCTGCTCGTGGCCGAAGTCCAGGCCGCTGATGAGCGGAACATCGAGCTGGGTGCGAAGATAGTCACAGACCTGCGGTAAATCATAGCCCGCGTCGTAATCGTTAGGCCGGGCACCGGTAAAGCTGCCGAGGACAATGGCGCGCTGATTCGCGAGGAGACCACTATTGAGCAGCTGCAACAGCATTCGTTCGACGCGGAACGGATGCTCATTAATATCTTCCAGCACCAGAATACCGTTGGCGATTTGCGGCAGCCACGGCGTGCCAATCAGCGAGGTTATCATCGCCAGATTGCCGCCCCACAGGGTTCCCTGGGCCCGACAATCCGGGCCTTCGCCCTGCCACTCGAGGGTAAATTCCGGGCTGCGCAGCGCTTGCCAGAAGTGGCGTTCAGTAAACGGATCCATCGCTTCGGCGCCAAAGTTACCGGCCAGCATCGGACCGCTGAAGGTGATTATGCTACCCTTTGCCAGCAGGCCCATCTGAATCGCTGTAAAATCGCTGTGTCCGCAAATGATTAGCGGGTTCTGCCGCTGGCGTGCAACGAGGGCCTGCCAGTCGATGTGCGGCAGCAAGCGGCTGGCGCCGTAGCCGCCGCGTACCGCCAGCACGATACGATTAGCGCCTTCGAGGGTAGCCAGCTGGTTGATGTCGTTCAGGCGCTGATGCTCAGTTCCGGCAAACCGCTGCTGGCGGCGAGGGATGACCTCCTGGTGCAGGACCTGATGCCCGGCTTCCTGCAGACGTTGAACGCCGCGGTACGCTGCCTCCTGGTTGAGGCAGTAACCTGAAGGGGCGACCAGATAAAACTGAGACATGACAATTCCTTGCTAAGAATGAAAGGGTTATCATGCCGCCTGGAGCGATTATTGTCATCTCCAGGCGGCAAACTTCAGCCAATAAGGATAGATGTGTGAAATTGAGATGGTTTGTTTTTATCGTTGTATTGTTGGCCGGTTGTAGCTCAAAACAGGATTATCGTAACCCGCCGTGGAACGCTGAAGTTCCGGTTAAGCGGGCGATGCAGTGGATGCCGATCAGTGAAAAAGCCGGCGCGGCGTGGGGCGTTGATCCGCAGCTGGTGACGGCGATTATCGCCATTGAATCCGGCGGCAACCCGACGGTTATCAGCAAATCCGGTGCAGTAGGCCTGATGCAGCTGAAGCCTTCCACATCCGGGCGCGATGTCTACCGGCGCATGGGCTGGCGCGGCGAGCCGTCGGTCAGCGAGCTGAAAAACCCCGAACGTAATATTTCGATGGGCGCGGCCTATCTGAGTATCCTTGAGAATGGCCCGCTTGCCGGGATTAAAGATCCGCAGGTGATGCGCTATGCGGTGGTGGTCTCCTACGCCAACGGCGCCGGGGCGCTCCTGCGCACCTTCTCCTCGAATCGTCAGGATGCGATTGACGAGATTAACGATATGGATGCCGATGAGTTCTTTGAGCACGTGGTGAAAAAACATCCGGCTCCGCAGGCTCCGCGCTATATCTGGAAGCTGCAGCAGGCGCTGGACGCCATGTAGCCGCTTCCGCTCGCGCTGCGCTTCACGGTGACACATCGGGTGTCATTCGCAGAGCCCGGCGCGAGCGGAACGTTTTTCAGACAATCCTTAGAAGTCGTAGCCGACGGTGGCGGTCACGCTGCGTTCGGCTCCCCAGTAGCAGTTGCCGGTTCCGTAGCAGCCGGAGAGATACTCCCGGTCGCTGAGGTTATTGGCATTAACCTGCACAAAAGCTCCTTTCAACGACGGCGACCAGACGCCGAGATCGGCGCGCACCATCGCATCCAGTAAGGTGACCGACGGCAGGCGCTCGGTATTCGCATCATCCGCCCACTGTTTCCCGATATAGCGTACGCCGGCCCCGGCGCTGATCCCTGCCGGGAACTGATAGCGCGCCCAGAAAGAGGCCATCTGATCCGGCGTCAGCTGCGGCGTGTTGTCGTTAGTCCCATCTTTAGTGTCCTGGAAGCGCAGGCGGTTCCAGGTGTAGGAGGCGAGGGTGCTCAGCTCAGGCGTAATCTGGTTGTGCATCTCCAGCTCCACGCCCTGAGAGTGAACTTTTCCTGCGGGAATAAAGGTCGCGGTGGCGATGTTTGGATCGCGCGTCGCCACATCTTTTTGCGTTAAATCGTAGATAGCGATGCTGTACATATCGGCGGAGCCCGGCGGCTGGAACTTCAGTCCCGCCTCCAGCTGCTCTGCCGTGGTCGGTTTCAGCAGGGTGCCATCGGCGCCCGGCAGCATCGCTGGGGTAATCGCCTGGCTATAGCTCAGATACGGCGAGAGGCCGTTTTCCAGCGCATACAGCAGCGATGCCCGGCCGCTGATATGGTCATCGGAGCGGCGGCTGGAGGTGCCGAAGGTATCGCTGACCTGTTGCGAAACAATGCGATCGTAACGGCCGGAGACATCCAGATGCCAGCGCGCCCAGACCATTTCGTCCTGCAGATAGAGCCCGGTCTGGTAGTAGCGGCGGTTGTTGTTATCGCTGTAGGTCACGGTATGCCCGGTCTGCGCGGTATAGCCGCTGAACGGATCGAGAGGCGACGCGCTGCCGGCGCCGGTCCACAGATCGTTGCGGAAACGGTGATATTCCCCGCCGAGGATCAGCGTATGGGCCAGTTCGCCGGTGGTGAAATCGGCGCGCAGGCGGTTGTCGGTTGACCAGGCATCCAGCGAGCCGCGCGAGCCGCTGTAACCGCGCGCCAGACTATCGCTGTCATTAATCCAGCCGACCTGATACACCTGATCCAGCGATACGTTGGTGTGGGTATAGCTTCCGGCGGAGTAGGCGGACCAGACGTCATCGAACTGATGAGTGAACTCGTAGCTGTAGATCTGCTCGCGGCGCTGATACCCGTCTGACGGATCGCCTTCGTTGGTGCTGGTGGAGAGCTTACGTCCGTTGTGAGCATAGCGGGTGCCGTCCAGCGGCAGCGAGCCGTGATAGCCGCCCGACGGATCTTTTTGCAGGTAGGCGCGCAGCAGCAGCGAGGTGTCGGTATCCGGCTGCCAGAGCAGGGAAGGTGAAATGGCGTAGCGCTCTTCGCGGGTATTATCGTACTGGGTATCGCTGGTGCGCGTCATGCCGATAATCCGGTAAGCCCATTGATCGTTGAGGGCATCGGTATAATCGAAGGCGGCCCCTTTGGTGTTCTGCGTCCCGCCGCTGAGGCGGAAATGGCCTTCCGAGGTAAACTGCGGGCGTTTCGAGGTCAGATTCACCACCCCGCCCGGCACGCTCTGACCGTACAGCGCCGAAGAGGGGCCCCGGATGACGTCAACCCGTTCAACAAACCAGGGATCGATTTGCAGGACGTTGTGGCTGCCGCCGTCGCTCATCAAGCGCATGCCGTCGAGAAACAGGTTATCAACATCACCGCCGTGGTAGCCGCGTAGCGATACCGTATCAAAGCGGGTCGCGCCGCCGCCGAAGCTGGAGTAAACCCCCGGGGTGTATTCCAGCGCCTGGCTGATGGTATTGGCTCCCTGATCATTCATCTGTTGACGGGTGATGACGGAGACCGATTGCGCGGTGGTAATCAACGGCTGATCGGTTTTCGTCGCGCCAGCGGAGGTTTTGGCACTATAGCCCTGCGTTGGCGAGATGGCTGAGTCGATGGGTTGTGCGGTGACGATAACCGTCTCTTCCGCCAGGCTGGCAAACGGGAAGACGGTGGCCAGCGCGTACAGCAGCGCCGGGCGTTTGAAAATGACGCGAGCGGTCATGACATAATCCTGAGTTGACGTAGCCTGGTACTCCTGTACGCCACCACGCATAAAAAACGAAAGTGTCATCTCTCGTAAAAAAGTAATGCGAATTATTATCGTTCTGTTTTTGATTATCAAGGCGGGATTGGTAAATATGAAAATGAAAACCCATGAAAAACATAATGTTTATTTGACAGGACGGTGATAAACAGCGGATTAAGCGGCGATGGAAACCTGAACTGGCTACCTGATTTGGTAGCCAGTGGTTGAGGGGGGAGGGGATCAGCGGCGACTGTCTAAGCGCATCATGGCAATGGCTCTCCAGGGGGTGGCAAGGAACGGCATCGCAGAAAGAGCCTGCAGCTCCTCTTCCGTCCCTCCATCACTGAAGATGATCGCCTGCACCCGGCTGAGTGGCCAGTCTACGGCAGGGCGGTCGAGCAGTCGGAATGTATCGCCGCAGCGGGCTTCGCCAGGCGCTATCACCCGATAAAACCAGCCGTTGCGCGACTGTTGATGCATCAGTTCTGGAGCATCAGGATCCTGCAAACGGGTCGCCATCGTTTGACAGGCAACGCGCCCCCAGGAGACCTGTACTTCGGCAGCGCCAAGACGAAAGACATCGCCCGGACATACGTTAGCTTCCGTCATGCCATAAGTGGACAAATTTTCCCCAAACAGGCCGGCGCAGAGGCGCTGCCCGGCCTGCGCGGGATATCGCTCACGCCAGAAATCGTAATGTTCCCGGGCATAATGCATGAGCGCGCAATCGGGATCCTGAAAATGTTCCCGGATGCCGTTCTCGGCTTCCAGTCCATGCGTATTGAAATACACGCTGCCGCTTAACGGCACTTTGTGCACTGACCCGTCCGTCCGACGTTGATTGCCGAGGATTGTATGCAGTATCACTTTAAAATCTACGATCATAAGGATCTCCTTCATTTTTCCACCGAGTGGAGAAATGAATCAGAATTTGTATTCCACGCCGGCCCAGAAATTACGACCTTCTTCGATAAAACCTTCGCTGTAGTAATAGCGCGTATCGAAGAGGTTATTGACCGATGCATTGACGCTAAAGCCGTGGCCTATTGCGTAATCGGCGCGCAGGTGGGTGATGGCAAACCCTGGCGCTTTTTGCGAACCATTGCTGTTGCTGTAGCTAGAGGAGCGCGCTTCTTCAGAAAGGGTGAGCTGCAGCGGCGCAATCGGTTTTAGTGTCAACCAGGCGCTGAGCGTCTGGTTTGGCAGGTCGGTGACTTTGCCCGCCTCTTGCCTTTTGCTATCGGCATGAATCAGGCCATAGCTCAGACCGACATCGAGCATTTCAAACGGTGACCCTTTGATCCCAAGATCCAGACCGGTATAGTCGACCCGGCCGCTGTTCTGGTTCTGGACCGTATCAGCATCGATATTAATCGACAAAATGGCGTCACTGACGCGGTTATAGTACGTGCTTATCTCATAGGCCCAACCGTCGGTGATATGGCCATTCCAGGTCAGGTCGATGCTGCGGGCCCGCTCTGGTTTCAGGTAAGGATTCACAAGGGCAATCTGGTCTTTCGCGGGTTTTGAGGTCGTGTAGCGCTCTTTGAGCGTCGGGAAACGGGTACGGTCGGACCAGGACAGGGCCAGCGTATCTTCGTTGGCGAAATGATAGCGGGCCATCGTTTCCCAGTTGAATGCGTTCTGCCTGTTTTCGTCGTAGCGGGTCACGCTGCCGTTCTTCTCGTGTTTCATTCCTTCGAGACTGTTGCGCCAGTCATAACTCATACCGGCGACGATATCGAGATTATCTGCGGCTTCCCATTGATATTCACTGGCGAGAGACCAGGTCCGATCTTGATAGCGATCGTAAGGGCCGTCGGTGCTGCTTTTTTCTCTGTGGACATCATCTTTCCAGTTCACGCCGAAAGAGAGCTGGTCGCGATGACGTACGTCTGCTGAAAGCTGTAAACCTGCGCCAGTGCTGTAGTCGCTATAGTGGCTATAGTTGCCGTTTTTGCTGTGCAGATCGGCCAGCGAGTTATACATCATCAGGGTGTTTTTGAAGGTATCGCGATACAGGCGACTTTTCAGCGTGAAGCGGTCGCCGAGGTGAGTTGTCCCTTGATAGTAATAGCTTTCTTTATCGTACTCTGGCCACTGCCAGTAGCGTGATTTTTGCGAGCTGTTCCCGGCATAAGGTGGATTCTGCTTTTCGCCATCCTGCTTGATCCAGGTAAAAGCATATTCATCGTTTCCCCGAGGGGTAAAACCGAGTTTGAAGATCCCGCGCTTATCATCGCTCGCCGAGTTGGTCATCTTGCCATCTTCACCCGCGAGAGGATTTGTTGTCCCGTGGGGCAGAGCAAGGAAATCCCGTTTCAGGCGGCTACCGCTGAGCTGGATATAGCCCAGTTCGTTGCTTGCCCCGAGAGAAGCATGCGTATCATAGGCGCTATTCTCGCTACGGCTCCAGCCCTGGCGATAACCGATACTGGCCTCCAGCGGTTTGCTCGGGCGCGGCGTGGTAATATTGATGGCGCCGCCCATCTGGTTTGGCCCCTGCAGCAGCGAGGAGTAACCCTTCGACACTTCCACTGACCCGATGTCCGATGTGAGAAAACGCCCGAGGTCGAGATTACCGTCGTAGGGGACATAGATTGGCACGCCGTCGAAAAATACCGGGACCTGGCGACCGTCAAACCCGCGAACTTTGACCTGGAGTTCATTTCGCCCACCTGATTTTTGTAAAACAACACCGGGCATGACGGACAACGCGTGCGCCACATCCTGCTTATCCAGACTCTGGATGGTGTCTGTCCCGAGGATATTCGTTGTCGCAGCGGGTACGGAACTGGACCATACGGTCATCGATTCTTCCGGCCGATCCCCCCACGCGACCTGACTTAAGCTCAAACTTATCAATGTGCAAAGATAACGTTTCCTGACTCTCATTTTTATTATTCCTGTTTTGGTTATTTTTATTTTGAATTGTCTGGCCTCAGTCGAACCTGAATATCAGCCGGTGGCGCATACCACGGCGCCGAAGTAATAAACAATTCAATTCCACAATCGAGGTACTGACAAAGGCTGGCGAGGGTCATTCCGCCGGTCAGTGCCAGCGTGCAAAGCGGGGCGATATGGCGGGCTTGATCTGAGACCTCGCGGGCCTGCTGAGGCGTAAATTTATCAAGTTGCAAAATGTCGGGTTGTGCTCGCAGCGCAGCCAGCGCTTCTTCCGGCGTATCGGCTTCCACGGCCACTTTTTTTTCGGGTGAGCGTCGACGCAGCAGATCTATGGCGTGGGCCCAGTCGCCGTCGTCGGTAAGGAAGCGACGATGGTTCGCGAACAGCAGCAGCGTTTCGGCGCAGCCAGCACGATGGATTAAGCCGCCTGCGGCGACGATCGCCTGGGTGCCTAGCAGCCGCGTGCCGGGGATGGCCTTGCGGGTACAGGCAATATGCGCGTTGGGAAGTCGGGTATGCAGCAGGGCCAGCATCTGCGCAACGTAGGCCGATACGCCGCAGCTCCACTCCAGCACATTTTGCACGGCTTTCCAGCCCTGTTGCAGCGCACATGCGCGACCGGTCGCGCGCAGCAGCACCTCGCCTGGCCTTGCCTGGGCGCCATCTTCCAACCGTGCGGTGACCGTTAACCCGAGGCTTCGCAGCATCTGCGCCGCCGGCGCAATGCCGCTCACGCAGCCGCCCTGACGATGGCGAAACTCCATTATTCCCGCCTGGTTTCCCGTTCCCAGCGCGCGGGTCGTCAGGTCTCCGCCTTGAATATCTTCCATCAACCATGCATCGGTTAGCGCCTGAGGTATGTAGATCATGCTCTTTCTCCGCAATCCCAGGAGATCAGCGCCCAGTCACGGGTAGCGGGCGCGATGGCCTGCGGGGCCTGCTGTTGGTACCAATGGTGAAGCCGTGCTCGCTCTTCATCACTGAGTACGCCGAGCGTCCACTTAACATTTTCTTCGAAGCGTTCGTAGGTGCTGTTATCGCGCTGACAGTTGCGGCCACGGATAAAATCGACCCGCGCCTGAATCCCCATCTGATAGAGGATGTTCAGCGCGTAAATGTAATTTGGCAGTTCGATAACCGCGCGACCCAGCGCGCGTTGGATGGCCGGCGACATAAATGTCGGGCTGACGAGATGTGTGGTATAGACGCGTAGTCGAGCCTGTTGGTGGAGTTTAGTCATCGCTTCCTGCATATCGCCAACTAGCGTTGAGCGGGAGGCGACGGCAATGTCGCAGCGGGGAATATCGTGCCACGATGATTCCCACGCGCGGCAGTGCCAGTGAGCATGGGTGATGCCCATTTGCGAGGCACGCCTTGCGGCAACGTCGAGCATCTTCGGGCTGTAATCGACGCCGTGCACGGCGTGAAGTTTATCAGCCAGCGCCAGCGATACGGTTCCCGGCCCGCAGCCCATATCGAATAAGGTCTCTGCGCCGGTGAGATCGATTTTTGCCAGCAGCTGTACAAGGTAGCTGTCCGCTGGATCGCTGCAACTGATGGACATTTTCTCCGCCCGGGCGTCCCAGTGGGCAGGGGATTTTTCCGTGCGACCGGCAAATCTGAGCTGTTGTCGGTATAGTTCTGCAAAATCAATATCATCAATAAGCATAATCATTCCTGAAAGTGAGGGTTGCCAAGGTGGTGACGAATCTGGGCGGGGGTAACGCCATAGAGCCCGGCGAGGTTATCTGGCTGAAGCTGGGTTGACGGTGGTCCGTGGCTGACAAGCCCATCCGCTTCAACCCGGATAACCGTGTCGGCAACGGCGAGAGCGTGCAGCGGATGATGGGTTGCCATCAGCAGGGTCATGCCGTTTTGGCGAAGTTCACGTAGCGTGTCGAGCAGGCGAATCTGATGGCCAAAGTCGAGGCTTGAGGCGGGTTCATCCAACAGCAACAGCCGCGGCCGCTGCGCCAGTGCGCGGGCGATAAGCGCCAACTGGCGTTCGCCACCGCTCAGCGTGGCCCAGTTCCTGGTTGCGAGATGGGCAATGCCGAGCGTCTCCAGCTGGGCTAAGGCGATATGGTGTTCGCTCTTGATTGGTTGGGAAAAGGCGCCGATGTAGGGGCTTCGTCCCATCAGGACCATCTCCAGCACGCTAAAAGCGAAGGCTCCGTCGTGGGCCTGTGGCACCCAGGCGACGGCGCGCGCACGGTCACGAGGGGTCATTTGTGCGATGGCGATGCTGTCTATCAGAATCTGACCAGAGAGCAGGGGAAGGAGCCCGAGAATACTGCGCATCAGCGTGGTTTTGCCGCTGCCATTGGCGCCCAGCAGACAGCATACCGAGCCAGACGTCAGAGAAAATGACACTTCGCGAAGAACCGGGCGTCCCGGGTAACCCACGCTGGCATGCTGAATCGTAAGCCGTGTCATGGGCGGTTTCCTCGCAGCAGCAGCGCCAGAAAGAACGGCGCGCCGACAAATGAGGTCAGAATTCCCAGCGGGATCTCGGTTGCACTCAGCCCGCGAGCCAGGGTATCGGTGAAGAGCAGCAAGATTGCGCCGATCCCCATTGCCACCGGCAGCAAACGCTGGTGATTACTGCCGGTCAGCAGGCGTCCGGTATGCGGAACAATCAGTCCAATCCAGCCAATAATACCGGCAATGGCTACCGCGCTGGCGGTGGCCAGAGTCGCGCAGACCACCACAATCAACCGTAAGCGTGCGACATCAATGCCCAGAGAACGAGCTTCGTCATCGGACAGCGTCAGCAGGTTAAGGCGCCAGCGTAGCAGCCATAGAGGCAGGCAACCGATAATCATCAGCGGAGCGGCAAAGGCCAGATCGCGCAGGGTAATATCCGCTAAGCCGCCCAACAGCCAGAACGTAATAGAGGGAAGCTGAGTATAAGGATCGGCCAGGGTTTTAATCAGTGAAATGCCCGCCCCGCATAGCGTGCCGAGCGCAATGCCTACCAATACCAACGTCAGCGCCGGATCGTGGCGCGTGATGGCGCGGGCCAGTATGCCGGCACTCAGAACGACCAGCAGACCACCGCAAAAGGCCAACAGCTGGATATAGAATATCGACAAGCCCAGCCAGATGGCGAGACAGGCGCCCAGACCGGCTCCGGCGGCCACGCCCAGAATATCCGGCGAGACCAGGGGGTTACGAAACATGCCCTGATAGGCCGCTCCCGCAGCGGAGAGCGACGCGCCGATGGCAAGGGCGGCGATAATTCTCGGCAGGCGGATTTGCCAGAAGACGATAGTTGCCTGGGGAGGAAGCGACGCGCTATGGGGAGTGAATAAGAGCTCGAACAAACGCCCGACGGTGAGATTCCACGGGCCAGTCAACAAGGCGCCGGAGATAGTCAGTAGCGCAGCCAGCAGCAGTATGAGACTTAGCGTAGATAGTTTCATGCTGAATGCATCAATGTAGCATAGCGGGCAGGCGTTAACGCTGCATGCCAGAAGAGCGAGCTATAGCGAGTTAAATCATCCTGCAGCGAAGTCTGGATCCGTGGGTCGAGCCAGGCATGAAGCCGGCGCATCCCGGCAAGACGGTTAATGCCCGGTGGCGCATCCAGCCAGCCAAACGGCAAACCATCAAGCAGTAGCACCTGCCGTTTCGCGACGGCGCTGACCCCCTTCCATGCAGGATCCTGCAGGATGTAGTTTCGCGTCGTCACATTTTGAGTCAGGATGATATCCGGTTGCCAGGCCAGCAGATTTTCCAGAGAGACCTGGGTGAGCCCGCTGCGTCCGGCGACGCGGGCAACGTTTTCCAGCCCCAGCAGCTCTGCCGCCTCGGTATGCAGCGATCCCGCTAACCCTGTCTCCAGTCCCTTCGCCCCGCGGGCGGCATAAAAGCGCGTCCGTGCTCTGGAACCGCTTGAAAAGGCCTGAGCGTCGGCGATGAATCTCTGCGCCAGCGCCGCCTGCCGCCGCGTACGGGCTTCGGTCCCAACGATATCGCCAATCGTAAGCAGCTGCTGGGCTGATGAGGCCAGGTTTCCGCCGATCAGTACCCACGGAATCTTGCTGCGTTCGCTGACCCGTTGTGCCTGAGAGACCCAGCTGTCGTCTACATTGCCGCAGTCCACCACCAGATCGGGTTCAAGCGCGAGCAGCGTCTCCAGCGATAGCGTGCTGGCGTGTCCGGCAAGTCTCCCCAGTCTGGGAAGTCGGGCGATGTCCGCCGGGACGGGGGCATCCGGGAACTGAGAAAAATCAAAAGAGGAAAATCCCAGCAGCTTTTCCGGCGCTGCCGCAAGCAGCAACATGTCGGCAGGTGCCCCGGCGCTGATAATCCGACGAATATGAGCGGGAGCGGGGCGTTCACCTACGTGCAAAGCCAGCGGCGTAGCCGCCGTCCCCTCCAGGGTGGGGAGACACAGGAGCAGGCTTAGCGCCTGGATAAAGGTGCGGCGGGATAGAGGCATAAGTTTCTTTCCTGAAACAATAAGATGAAAAAATCGCTATATATTTACATATATAACGATGCTGGAATTGCTTGAGATCAAGGAGAGCTGGATTTGTGTACGAACTACCCCGTAAGGGTAGGAATGAGAACAAGGGCCGGAGTGGGGGAACGCAGGAGAGTCTGGACAAAAAACGCGGCGGTGAGCCCGCCGCGTACGAAGTTTACGGCGCCGATTTTTTAGCGGGTTCGGCGACAGCATCGTTGGCGGCCGGCTGGGTGCTGACGGCGGCAACGGGTTTTTCCACATTCTCGACCGGGCGCGAGGCCGGCAGTGAATCGCACGGTTTCTCTTGCGGACAGATCAGATCCAGCATTTTCAGCGTGACGCCGTTGGTCCAGCCAAAACCGTCCTGCAGCGGATATTCACCGCCGCCACCGCCGGTGCCCGTCGAGCTGACATCATACTTTTCGACCAGCTTTTGTTGACTGTCGTAGGTATGCTGGACATTGCTGAGGAAACGCCAGCTCACCTCCATCGCTATTTTCTGCTGACCGTAGTTTTGTAGCCCCTGGGCGGCAACCCACTGCAGCGGCGCCCAGCCGTTCGGTGCATCCCACTGCTGACCGCTGTTCACGTTAGTCGTGGTTAAGCCACCGGGTTTCAGTAGCTGCGATTCTGCCGCCGCAGCAACCTTCGCCGCGCGCTCGCGGGAAGCGGCGTTGACGTACAGTGGGAACAGGGCCGCGGCGGTGAGCTGATTACGTACTTTATGAGTCTTGAGGTCATAATCGGCGTACCAGCCCGCTTTATCATTCCACAGATATTTCTCCAGCGCCTTCTGGCGGTCGTTGGCCAGGGCATCGTACTGCGCCGCTTTGGCGCTGTCGCCCGCGGCCTTGCTGGCGCGCGCGAGGGTTTTCTCCATGTGGAACATCAGCGCGTTGAGATCGACCGGCACGATGCTGGTGGTGCGGATGGTGCCCAGTTTTTTCGGGTCATCCATCCAGCGTGAGCTGAAATCCCAGCCCGAGGCGGCGGCAGAACGCAGGTCGCGATAGATCTCGGTCGCCGGACGATTCGGGTTGTTCTTCGCGGTGGTGACATCATCGAGCCACGATTCCGGACGCGGCGTATCGTTATCATCCCAGTAGCGGTTCAGCAGCGCGCCATCCTCCATACGCACCACCCGCTGGTTGGCTTTTCCCGGCTCCAGCGCATCGGCGCCTTGCATCCAGTACTGGTACTCTTTTTCCATCTGCGGCAGCCAGGTTTTCAGCACCCGATCGCCATCATGGGTCGCGAGGAGCTCCACCATAAATGAGAAAAACGGCGGCTGTGAGCGGCTTAAATAGTAGCTACGATTACCGTTGGGGATGTGGCCCCAGGCATCGATCTCCGCCGCGAAGTTGGTCACCATACCCTCAACGTTATCCCAGTGCCCGCTCTCGGCCAGGCCCAGCATGGTGAAGTAGCTATCCCAGTAATACACTTCCCGGAAGCGGCCGCCGGGCACCACGTAGGGTTTAGGCAGCGGCAGTAAAGAGTCCCACTTTTCGACTTCAACGGTGCTGCGGGTGAGCACTGGCCACAGGCCGTCGATATGCTGACGCAGCGTCTGACCCTTCGGCGGAACGTAGCGGTCATTGTCTTTCGGCAGGGTGAAGTTCAGCTCGACGAAATGGCGCAGGTCGAAGCTGGTCTGGTTTTTTTGCATGCGATAGTCGGCCAGGATCATCAGCGGATCGCTATTGGGGATGGCATCGGCAAAGGTTTTCTGGTCGGGGAAGAGTCTGGCATTTTGTACATCATTAAACAGCGGGCCGAGCATCACATCCGGGGATGGCGGCACGGGTTTGGTTTCCACGGCCTGGGCGGCCAGCGTCGATAAAGCGAAAATCGCGCCTCCGAGCGCCAGAGATAAAGCGTAAGGCAACGTTGCGGGACGACGTGAAACCGATCTCGTCATGGGGAATTCTCCTTATCATTTCAGACGGTCTTGCCACTGCATTTGACCATCAGAAAACCTTAGACGAATATCCGCCATCCGGGGTGTTGCAGGTAACATTTTGCGTGAAAACAGACAATTTACCTGCCCGTCCGGCCAGAGAAACGAGAATAAAAGACCGGGGGAGAGCGGCGGTGTGCTGTTATCGGTCGATTAAAGTCTGAGGAGAACTGCGGGTGAATCGACGTCATTTTCTACTGTTAAGCGCCGTGTCGCTGTGGGCTGCGGCACGCGCCGGGGCCAGCGATCGCCGGGATGAGGCGCTCTGCTTATGGCCTGGCGAACCGCCGGGCGGCGGCGGGCCATCCGGGGCGCCGCGGCTCTCTGCGCGCGGCGCGCTCACTCATATTGCCCGGCCGCAGCTGACGGTGTGGCGACCGGCGCTATCCCGCGGTCATGGTGTACTGATTGCCGCCGGAGGCGGCTACCGGCGCATCGAAATGACGAAAGAAGCCTGGCCTGCCGCGCGCTGGCTGACCGCCCGCGGTTATACCGCCTATATCCTGAGCTACCGCTTGCCCGGCGAAGGGTGGGGCGCCGGCGCGCTGGCGCCGTTGCAGGACGCCCAGCGGGCGCTGCGGCTGATTCGCGCGCGGGAAGAACAGGTCAGCCTGCTGGGGTTTTCCGCCGGCGGGCATTTGCTGGGTATGGCGGCCTGCCGGGCCGATTTTGCCGCTTATTCGCCGCAGGATGCCCTCGATGATCGCCCGGCTCGTGCCGATAAAGCCGCGCTGATTTATCCGATTATTTCGCTGATGTCGCCCTATAGCCATACCGCGACGCACCGGATGCTGGCAGGAGCCCATGCCTCAGAGGCGGTTGACCGCGCCTGGTCGGTCCAGACCTACGTCAATGCACAGACGCCGCCCTGCTTTCTGGCCCAGGCGGAGGACGATTCGGTGTCCGATCCGCATAACACCCTGATCATGGCCGCCGCCTGTCGGCAGCATCAGATACCGGTCAGCCTCTATCGCTATGCCCGCGGCGGACATGGTTTTGCCATGGGCCGCCCCGGTACGCCGACCGTCGAATGGCCGGAGCATTACGCGCGCTGGCTGAACGGGGGCTAACCCTGATGGCGCAGGCGCACGATATTTGCCTCATGGTGGTGCACAACCGGCGTGGCATCGGCTATCGGGGTGATGGTTTTTTGCACAATAAAGCGGCGCGCTGCGGGGAATTGCACTCGTCTCATGCCGTCTGCTACCTGGCATAATAAATGCTTATCTCTTTGCGGGGTTACCCCAACGTGAGTATAACCGGAGGAGACGGCCATGATAAAAATAACGCTTCCTGACGGGCATTATTATGATGAGATGCTTACCGCGCAGGGACAGCAGCGTCACCACTATAACGCCTGGTGGCAATGGTTTCACAACACCGATCAATTCTCTATCCGGCAAAAGAAAGAGCAGGCGGAGCTGCTTTTTCACCGCATCGGCATCACTTTTAATGTGTATGGGGAAGATGAAGGTACCGAGCGTTTGATTCCGTTTGATAGCGTCCCGCGCATCATTCCCGGCGGAGAGTGGAAAAAGATCGATCGCGGTATTCGTCAGCGGGTCAAAGCGCTGAACGCCTTTTTGTACGATATCTACCACGAGCAAAATATCCTGCGCGCGGGCCTTATTCCGGCGGAGCAGGTACTGGCCAATGAACAATATCAGCCCTGCATGCAGGGGATAAATCTGCCCAATAATACCTATGCCCACATTACCGGCGTCGATATGGTGCGCAACAGCGACGGCCAGTATTACGTGCTGGAGGATAACCTGCGGACCCCTTCAGGGGTCTCGTATATGCTGGAAAACCGCAAAATGATGATGCGTCTCTACCCGGAGATGTTTGAAAATCACCATATTGCGCCGGTCGAGCGCTATCCGGGCTACCTGCTGCAAACCCTGCGTGAAAGTTCCCCGGTGGACGATCCCTGTGTGGTCGTGATGACGCCCGGGCGTTTTAACAGCGCCTATTTCGAACACAGTTTCCTCGCCCAGCAGATGGGGGTTGAGCTGGTAGAAAGCGCCGATCTGTTTATTAAATCGGGCGCGGTCTATATGCGCACCACCGAAGGACCGCGGCGGGTGGACGTAATTTACCGGCGTGTTGATGATGCCTATCTCGACCCGCTGGCGTTTCGCGCCGACTCGATGCTCGGCGTGCCCGGCCTGCTGTCGGTATATCGCGCGGGCGGCGTGGTGCTGGCTAATGCGATTGGCACCGGTGTGGCGGACGATAAGTCGATCTACCCCTTTGTGCCGGAGATGATCCGGTTCTATCTTGGCGAACAGCCGATTCTGAACAACATTCCCACCTGGCAGTGTCGTAAGCCGGAGGATCTGCAGTACGTGCTGGGTAATCTCGAGAGGATGGTGGTCAAGGAAGTTCATGGCGCCGGGGGATACGGCATGCTGGTGGGGCCGCGTTCAACCAAAGAAGAGCGGGAGATGTTTCGCCAGCGTCTGTTGGCCAATCCGGCTAACTATATCGGACAGGAGACCCTGGCGCTGTCAACCTGTCCGACCTTCGTGGAAGGGGGGCTGTCGCCGAGGCATATCGATTTGCGTCCTTTTGTCCTCTCCGGCCAGGAGATTCGTCTGGTGCCAGGCGGTCTGACGCGGGTGGCGCTTACCGAAGGCTCGCTGGTGGTGAACTCATCGCAGGGCGGGGGCACCAAAGATACCTGGGTGATGGAGGATGGTGAATCATGCTGAGTCGGACTGCGAGTGAACTATTCTGGATGGCGCGCTACCTGGAGCGCGCGGAAAGCTATGCCCGGGTGCTCGATGTGACGTGGAAGCTGTCGATGATCCCGCGTCACAGCCAGCAGTCGCGGGACCTGGCCCTGCCGCTGAATTTGTCCTTAACCCATGAACTGTTTCAGGCGCGACATGCGCGCTTCACCATGAGCAATTTGCTCAACTTCTTCGCCCTCGACGGCAACAACCCCTGCAGCATTTACAGCTGCGTGGAGATGGCCTGGAACAACGCGCACGCGGTTCGCGGCAGCCTGTCCGCCGAGGTGTGGGAGTGCATCAACGCGACGCGCATTGAACTGCGCCAGCTCCGCCAGCGAGGGATTAGCGAACTGGGCACCGATGGTTTTTTCGAGTGGGTAAAGGAGCGGGTGCACCTGTTTCGCGGCGCGGTGCTGGGTACGCTGCTGCGCAATGACGCGCTGAGTTTTATCGGTATCGGCACCTTGATTGAACGGGCCTACGCCACCACGCAACTGCTGCTGATCAAGGATCAGCAGCTGAGCAGCGATCCGGATCCGGTGCGTGAATACTACCGGCTGGATACTCTGCTTAACGCGGTCAGCGCCCGGGAAGCCTACAACAGTATCTTTCGCCAGCCGGTCACCCGGGAGACGGTGATGGAGCTACTGATTTTGCGCAACGACGTGCCGCGATCCCTGCGGGCCTGTATCTCCGATCTGATTGGTCAGCTGGAGCATATCGCCAACGACCGCTCGCACCTGCCGCTGCGCCTGGCGCATCAGCTGAATGTCGATCTGCGCTTCAGTACCCGCGACGATCTGGCGGGCGCCGATTTACAAAGTTACCTCAACGGACTGCTGGCGCGTATTAATGCTCTGTCCGACAGCATCAGACAAACTTATCTGGAGGCGCTATGAAACTGGTCATCGATCACCTGACCCGCTACGGCTACGATGAAGAAGTGAAGTTTTCGACCCAGTATCTGCGCCTGACGCCGCGCAGCACCGGGCGGCAAACCATTACCGCCTGGACGCTAACCTTGCCGGAAGGTGCGGCGGTGACGACCACCGACGCGTGGGGAAATGTCCTGCATGTGTTAACGCTCGACAATCCTCACAAAGAGATTGCCATCCGCGCCAGCGGGATCGTGGATATTGCCGAGGACAGCGAACAGAGCGATGTGGCGGAAGAGGAGCTGCTCTCTCCGCTGGTCTATTTACGCTGTACGCCGTTGACCCGTGCCGACGATCGGATCCGCGAGTTTGCCCGGCGCCTGTATCGCCACGACGAGCCGGAGGAGAGCCTGAATCAACTGATGGCGGACCTGCTGCTGAGAATGCCATACTCACCGGGAGCCACGCAGGTACAGGACTCTGCCGCGGATGCCTTTGCCAGGGCAAAAGGCGTCTGCCAGGATCACACGCACGTCTTCCTCGCCTGTTGTCGCGCGCTGGAGATTCCGGCGCGCTACGTCAGCGGCTACGTTTACAGCGATAATGCCCAGCATGTCGCGATGCACGCATGGGCAGAGGTGTGGCTCAACGGACGCTGGCAATCTTTTGATATCACCAATAATACCCGTCACCTCAACCAGCATCTGCGGCTGGCGACCGGGCTGGACTATCTTGACGCCTGCCCGGTGCGCGGTACCCGGCTGGGCGGCGGCGGGGAAATAATGCTAACCAACGCTGAAGTGCGCGAGCATTCGCAACAGGCACAGCAGCAATAAAAGCAGGAACAATTAACGATGACCTACTGTGTGGCCATGTGTTTAGCGGATGGACTGGTTTTCGCCTCAGATTCCCGTACCAACGCGGGAGTGGATCATATTGCGACCTTTAAAAAGCTCCATGTCTTCGCCGAGGACGGTGAACGCGTCATGGTGCTACAGTCCGCCGGCAATCTGGCCACCACCCAGAGCGTCATAAGCCTGCTGAGTACGCGGATTGCGACTCAGCAGGAGCCTAATTTGATGCAGGTGAGTTCGCTGTATGATGCGGCGATGCTGATCGGCAAAACGCTGCAGGAGGTGATTCAGCGCGACAGCAGCAATCAGCAGCACTGTGGCAACACCAATTTCAACTGTAATCTGCTGCTGGGCGGGCAGATTGCCGGGGAAACGCATCGCCTTTTCCATATCTACCCGGAAGGCAATTTTATTGAAGCCTCGTACGACACCCCTTATTTCCAGATTGGCGAGAGCAAATACGGCAAGCCGATTATCGACCGGGTGCTCAGCCGGGAGACACCGCTGGAGCAGGCGATGTGCTGTGCGCTGATCTCGATTGACTCCACCTTGCGCAGCAATCTCTCCGTGGGCCTGCCGCTGGACACGCTGCTGTACCGCAGCGGCAGTTTGAGCAGCGCCGGCCAGCATCGCATCACCGAAAGCGACCCGTACTTCAACACCATTCGCAAGGCGTGGTCGGAAGGACTGCAAAACACGTTCCTGACCTTGCCGCCCTATGCGCCGGGCGGCGATCGTTAACGCGTGGTCTGCGGTAAGAAATAGCGTCCCGGCGTCATGCCGGTCATGGTGCGGAAAAAGTAGATAAAGGCGCTGTCGCTGGCGAAATCCAGCGCCTGCGCGGTATCGGTAATACGCGCCCCGGTGGCCAGCAGCTCCACCGCTTTCATCAGGCGCCACTGCTGGCGCCACTGCTGATAAGTCATCCCGGTATCGCGACGGAAAATCCGGCTGATGGTCTTTTCGCTGGCTCCGCAGCGGACCGCCAGCTGCTGCAGCGGCGGCGGCAGGGCGTCGCCGGCGAGCAGCGCCAGACGCTTATCCTGAGGCAGGGCGAGCATCATCGGCTCCTGCGCCGCGCTGCACATTTCCGCCTCGCAAAGCGCGGCGAGGTGCCAGCCGATGCCGTTCTGCCAGTCACTATCCCACGGGCTGGCGGCGATTCGCTCCAGCAGTTCGCGCAGCAGCGGGCCGACGTTAAGGATCGCCGGATGACGTGGGAGAGCAGGATAGTGGGTCGGATGAAACCAGATCGAGCGATAGTCGACAATGCTTTTCATCTCCGCACGATGGTCTATACCGGCCGGTATCCAGGCCGCCCGGGTGGGCGGCAGCAGGCACAGCAGCGCGCCGTTGTTGAGGGTCAGGCGTACGCAGCCCTGACGGGTAAACAGCAGCTGTCCCATCCGGTGCAGGTGGCTGCCGGAATCATGCTGGCCCAGCGCCGAGCAGACGCCAATCACCCTGTTATGCAGATCGTCCGGATTAAATAGCGCATTCGCCTCGAGCCACGCCATGATGTCTGATTTCCGATATAAAAAGTCATTATGTTTATAATGTGCGATTTATGGTCCGCCTACAATAGCGCCTCTTAATGGTTCAGGAGGTGATGATGTTCGGGCGTTCGGCCATGGTGCTGGTCACCGCATTATTGATGTTCCCGCAGATCGTGGAGACGATTTACAGTCCGGCGCTGACCGATATCAGCCGCTATTTTTCCATCAGCGCGGCAGAGGCGGCGCAGACTCTGTCGGTTTACTTTATCGGCTTCGCCGTCGGCGTTCTGTACTGGGGCCGATTCAGCGACCGCTATGGCCGGCGTCCGGCGCTACTGGCGGGTCTCGCGACCTATGCCCTGGGCTGCGTGCTGGCGCTGGCGGCGCGTGATTTCACATTACTGCTGGTCGCCCGGATACTGTCGGCGTTCGGTGCGGCAACGGGGTCTGTGGTGAGCCAGACTATCCTTCGCGACCGCTTTAACGGCCGCCAGCTTGCCGCTCTCTTCTCGATGATGGGCCTCGTGCTGGCGGTCAGCCCGGCGGCAGGCGTCTACCTCGGCGGCGCCATCGTTGCCGGCTGGGGAATGCACGGTGTGTTGACGGCCCTCGCGCTGCTGGCCGCGGTTTTGCTGCTGCTGTGCTGCTGGCTGCTGCCGGAAACTCGTCCGCCGCAGCATGTTCACACCGCGTTTTTACCGCTGTTACGCCGGATGGCGACGGATAAGTCGCTGGCGCTGGCGGTCCTGCTGGTGGCGGCCTTCAACGTCAGTCTGTTCAGCTATTACAGCCTGGCGCCGTTCATTTTCGCGCAGCTGCGTCAGGGGAGCGTGGCTTTTGGCTACAGCGGCATCGCCTTGGCCGTCGGGTCGTTGGCCGGGGCGCTGTTCAATCGTTGGCTGCTCCGCAAAGCCGTTGCGGAAGCGGAAATATTGCTGCTCGCCTGCCTGATACAGCTGATCAGCAGCGTAGCGGTGTTCTGCCTGGCGGATACGCTGCTGTTCCTGCTGCCGATGATGGGGATCACCTGCGCCTACGCCATGGCGATCCCGCTGCTACTCGGCACGGCGCTGGGCGCTTATGGCCACTGTCGGGGAACCGCCGGGGCTATCTTCGGCCTGGCCTATTATGTGCTGATTGGCCTCGGGCTGGCGGCGGTGGGATGGGGGCAATCGCTGGGTGGAACGCTGATCGTGAGCGCCAGCGTAAGCTGCATCGCCGGGCTACGCTATGGCTGCTGTTTGCGCGACATGCGGGCGGGGGCGACCTGACCCGCCCGCGAGGTTCAGCGTGCGGATATCAGCCGTTCGCCGCTGGCGGCGTCGAAAAGATGGATTTTCTCGCGCCGTACCGCCAGCGATAAGGGCTGACGGATAGTCGCTTCGAGACGCCCGGCGACCTGGACATGGATTGGGAAGCCCTGCCAGTCGAGATGCAGCAGCGTGGACTCGCCGGTGATTTCGACAATATTGACGACCCCCGGCAGCCCTTCGTCAGCCGGCTGAATATCCTGCGGACGCAGACCGACAATCACCGGCGCCTGACCCTGCCGTGCCGCCGCCGGATACCAGCGTTCAGGTAGAGCCAGCCACAGTTCGCCGCACTGCACGCCGGGCTGGCCATCGCGCTGCTGAATCTGCCCCTCCAGCAGATTCATCGGCGGGGAGCCGATAAAGCGCGCCACGAAGGTGTTGCAGGGGCGATCGTAAATCTCCAGCGGCGCCCCCTGCTGCACGATCACGCCATCGCGCATCACCACGATCTGGTCGGCAAGCGTCATGGCTTCAACCTGATCGTGGGTGACGTAAATCATGGTGGTGTTGAAGCGCTGGTGCAGGGATTTGATCTCGGCCCGCAGCTCCATGCGCAGCTGGGCATCGAGGTTGGAGAGCGGCTCATCGAACAGAAAAACCTGCGGGTTGCGCACCATCGCCCGGCCCATGGCCACGCGCTGACGCTGGCCGCCGGAGAGCGCTCGCGGATAGCGGCCGAGCAGCTTATCGATACCCAGCATGCTGGCGATGTGCTGAACCTTGTTTTTCTGTGTCGCCTTGTCGACTTTTTTGACCTGCATATGAAAGGCGAGGTTTTCCGCCACCGTCAGATGGGGGTAGAGCGCGTAGCTCTGAAAAACCATGGCGACATCGCGGTCCGCGGGATCGAGATCGTTGATTGGGCGGCTGTTCATCAATATCGTTCCCGCCGACAGGCTTTCCAGCCCGGCCAGCAGGCGCAGCAGCGTTGACTTTCCGCAGCCGGATGGCCCGACCAGCACCGTAAAGCTGCCGTCCGGAATGGTCAGATCCAGCGGATGCAGCACCGTCTGTTTACCGTACTGCTTGGCGACGTTTACCAGTTCAACGCTGGCCATAGTCGACCTCCTCGATATGGTGTTGCAAGGTTCGCCAGTCGGGATAGCGACGCGGGGATGAACCGATCGCGTATGCGGCCACGGCGTTGCCCCAACGTAACGCCTGTGAGGCCGGCTGGCCGTTTAACAAACCGGCAAGAAACCCGGCATTAAAACTGTCTCCGGCGCCGATAGTGTCGATGACCTCGACCGGTTTCGCCGGCGCGTGATGCCCCTGGTCTGCCGTCCACCACCAGGCGCCATCGGCGCCGCATTTGACAATGCAGCCGCCCCGGCCGCTGAGACGCGCCGCCAGCGTGCGGGCCGCCGCCGGGAGTACGTCCATATCTGCAAGGCCGAGCGTTTCAACCTCATTGAGCAGCAGCCAGTCGCAATCGCCCAGCCAGCGGTGGGTCGCCTCACGCAGCGCGCTGTCCCAGCTGTGCGGCGGCCAGCCGGTATCGACCGCCACCTGAAAACCGCGGTCGCGCAGGGTCGTCAGCAGACGCGGATAGTCCGGCAACAGCGCGGTGCATAAGAAGGTGCCGCAGAGCAGCACAATATCGCCGGGCGTCGCCCGGGTCGGGAGCTGGGTCAGAATGTCGTCGGCGGACAGGCGGGTGATATGTCCATAGTTGCTGAGAAACGAACGCTCTTTGTCGGGATGCGTCACCGCCACCGTCAGCGAGGTCTCGCAGGGGTACTGCGGCCAGCGTTCGGCGCTGCCGGGGAACTGCGCCGCCAGCCAGGCGGTAAAGGCGTCGTCTCCCTGGCAGCCGACGGTGCAGTGGGGGATCTGCATGGCCGCCGCCGCCAGTGCGCAGTTGCCCGCGGAGCCGCCGGGGCGCAGCGCGCTGTGTTCCAGCATCACCTCGGTACCGGGGAACGGCCAGTGCGCGAGGGTCCCCATAATTAAGTCAATATTGTAATTACCTGCGATATAGAGCACAGGCGCGGTGAGCGTTTGCATAGTTATCCTTTACTTCCACCGTGAGTGAGACCGCTGACCAACGTTTTTTGTAACCAGATGGCGATAAACAGCGGCGGGACCGAGGCGAGGATACCGACCGCCGCCACCAGTCCATCGTCGGTGGCGCGCCCGGCGGTGAATCCGGCAATGGTGACCGGCAGCGTCTGGGCGGTAATGTTGCTGGTAAACAGCAGCGCATAGAAAAACTCGTCCCAGGCCAGCAGCCAGCCGAACAGCGCCGACGCCCCCAGCATCGGTTTTGCCAGGGGAAGGGTGATGCGCAGCAGTACCTGCCAGACCCGCAGACCGTCGAGTCTGGCGGCCTGCTCAATATCCTGCGGCAGCGCGTCGAACTGATTTTTCACCATCCAGGTGAGAAACGGCATAATCAGCGAACAGTAGACCAGCACCAGCCCGCTGCGGGTATTCAGCAGCCCGAAATGTTCGAGAATAAAATAGAGCGGCAGCACGAAGGCCACCGGCGGCACCATATAGATGCCGAGTCCGGCGTACAGCCAGCCGTCGCGTCCGGGGTAGCGCGAGAAGCTGAAGGCAGCGGGCACCGCCAGCAGCAGCGACACCAGCGTCGCCCCCGCGGCAACCAGCAGGCTGTTGCGCAGAGCGGGGAGAAACAGCGCGCCGGGCTCGCCGGGCTGCAGTGACAGCAGACGGGCGTAGCGGCTGAAGTCCCACTGGCGCGGCAGCCACTCCAGCGGTACCCGGGTCAGATCGGCCGTGGCGCTGACGCTCATCAAAAAGAGCCACGTCATCGGGGCAAGTATCGACAGCGCGACCAGCAGGGCCGCCAGGTAGCGCAGCAGAATACGCAGTTTACGCTTCATAATCAGTGCTCCGGCGACGCTGACGAAGCAGCATAAACAGATACAGGACGATCAGCAGGGCGCACATCAGGGTCATCAGGATGGCGTACGCCGCGCCGCTGCCCGCCCGCAGATAGCTAAAGGACTCCTGGTAGACGAAGAAACTCAGCGTGCGGGTACTGTCCAGCGGCCCGCCGCGGGTCATCACGTAGATGATATCGAAGACTTTAAACGCGTCGATGGTGCGCAGGACCAGGGCCACGCCGAGCGGGGCGACGATCGCCGGGAAAGTAATGGCGCGAAAACGCCGCCATGACGAGGCGCCGTCAAGGCGGGCTGCTTCGTATAAATCCTCCGGAATGGATTGCAGCGCGGCCAGCACCAGCAGGGTGACCAGCGGATAGTTTTTCCAGATATCCGCCAGCATCACCGCGTTGAGCGCCGAGTCCGGCGACCCCAGCCAGCTGCGGTAACCGTCGATAATGCCCCATTGACTGAGCAAGGCGTTAATACTGCCGTAGTCCGGGTTGAAGTTGAGCCGCCACATCATCGCGTTAACGATAGTCGGCAGCGCCCAGGGCAAAATGACCAACACCCGCAGGATATTGCGTCCGACAAATTTCTGATTGAGCAACAGCGCCACCAGCACGCCGATAACCCCTTCAATAGCGACGGAGACCACGGTGAAATAGAGCGTGCGGGCGAAGGCGGCGCGAAAATCCGGATCGGTTAACGCATACAGATAGTTATCCAGCCAGAGGTAATTGGTCGCATCGCCATTGCCCACCAGCGCGGTGTCGGTAAAGCTCAGCCATAGCGTGCGCGCCAGCGGCCAGGCCGTCAGCAGAAACATCACGATGAGCATGGGTGCCAGAAGCACCCATGCCTGACGCCGCTCGCGTTGTTGCAAACTCAGCATCAAATGTCCTTAACGCAGGCGCGCCGCGCTTTTGTCGACGGCTTGCATCGCGGCATCCGGGGCGGCCTTGTCCTGCAGGACGGCCTGAAGCTGCTGCTGTAACGCGTTGGAGAGGCGCGAGTAGTCCGCGGTTTCCGGACGCGACAGCATCACGTTCAGCGATTTATCCGCTGCGGCGATCAGGCTCTCCTGACCTTTCGCCACGGCCGGGTCCTGGTAGGAGGATTTCCATACCGGCAGGCTCAGCTTCGCATACTTATCCTGCACCGGTTGGGAGGTCAGATAATGGATATACTGCCACGCCTGTTCCGGATGCTGGCTGGCTTTGGCAATGCCCAGCCCCATTGACCCGTTCACCGCGCCGGGTTTGTCCGGCGTATCACCGGGCGCCGGCATAATGCCGACATCGCCCGCGACCTTACTTTGTTTCGGGTCGTTGGCCATGTTGTACATATAGGTCCAGTTCAGGGCGAATGCCGCGTCGCCGTTGGAGAAGGCCTTGCGCACATCCTCTTCGAGATATTCGCGGGAGGCCGGATTGCTCAACCCGTCATCCAGCGATTTCTTCATCAGCGTGACCGCTTTCAACGACGCCGGAGTGGAGAAATCCAGTTTACCGTTCTGATAAAACTGCCCGCCAAACCCGGAGACGAGGGTGGTGTAGTCGCACACCAGCGCTTCTGCCTGCGACCAGCTCCACACCAGCGGGTATTTAACGATACCTTTATCCTTGATGATTTTGGCGTCATCCATTACCTGTTGCCAGGTGGTCGGCAGCTGCTTGATCCCGGCTTTGTCCAGCATCGCTTTGTTGTAGTAAAGATACTTGGTGTCGAGGATCCACGGCATGCCCAGCGTTTTGCCTTTGTAAACCACGGTATTCATGGCGCCGGGGAAGACCTTCTCCCGTTCGGCGGCGGGAATACGTGCCGAGACATCCTGCAGGAGATCGAAGTGGCTAAATTCGGCAGGCCAGATGGCATCGAAGAGCACCACGTCGTAGCCGTTGCCGCCGGCCCCGCGTGCGGCCACGATTTTGTCATGCAACGCTTCGTAGGGGACGAACTCAAGGTTGATTTTGATATCCGGGTTTTGTTTTTCGAAGTCGGCGGTCATGGCACGAATGTCATTTTCGCTGTACGCCGCCTGGGTCATAAACAGGGCGTTAACCTGGGTGGCTGCCGCCGCCGCACTCCCGCTGATGACCAGCATAGCCAGCAGACCGGCTTTAACCCGAAATGCACTGTAGTCGTTCATGTTGCTCTCCGCGGTACTGAAAAGAGGGATATGATTTATTAAATCAATTTGATTGACTTAATCGGGGCGACAATACGGCCCAAACGTCATTCGTGGCCCTTAGCATAAGCGTAGCAAAGCTTATGCCACCCGAAAGGCGGGCGGAGAATGTCGTTGCGCGAATTGTGACGCTGGCTAAAATTGCAGCATGATGCGACCAGGAAGGGACGGAATGAAAACCTCGGGAACGAACCTTGAACATGCGCGAGTACACAACCGGCGGGTGGTGATTGAGGCCGTGCGTCTGCACGGTACCCTGACCCGGGCGGAGCTGGCGCGAATGACCGCGCTGACGCCGCAAACGGTCTCCAATATTGTCGCCGAGCTACAGCAGATGGCGCTGCTCACCAGCCATGAACCGCGCCGCGCCGCAGGGCGTGGCCAGCCGGCGGTGCCGGTGAGTCTCAACCCCGCCAGCGCGTGGTCCATCGGGATCCATCTCGACCATCAAACCTTGATCATCGTGCTGGTGGATCTCACCGGCGAGATCCATTTCCGCCGGCTCATTCTGGTGCAAAAGCCCCAACCTGGTGCCACCTTTGCCCGCATTGCCGAGGTGGTGCAGGAGATCAAAGCGCTACCCGGGCTCGACTGGAGCCGGGTGCTGGGCATTGGCGTGGTGATGCCGGGGCCGTTTGGCGTGGAGGGCATTTCATCGACCGGGCCGACCACCCTCAACGGCTGGGAAGGGGTGGATGTGGCGTCGGAGCTGGGGCGGATAAGCGGTCTGCCGGTCACCCTCGAAAATGACGCGACGGTGGCGGCTATCGGCGAGCGCTTCCACGGGGTGGCGCGCCAGCTGAATTCGTTTGTTTATCTGTATATCGGCACCGGGCTTGGCGCCGGGATCTTCACCGACGGTCATATTTATACCGGCCACGCCCATAACGCCGGAGAGGTCGGGCATATCGTGGTGCAACCGGGAGGACGCGCCTGCTACTGCGGCAACCAGGGTTGCCTTGAGCGCTACGTTTCCCTGCAGGCGGCCTATGAGTTTTGCGGCCTCGACCCCTACCGGGCGCTGCCCGAGGATCTGCTGGCGGTGGAGGCGTCGCTGTTCGATCGGTGGGTGGAGACGGCGTTACCCTCGCTGCGCCAGGCCATTAATTTGCTGGAGTGCGTTTTCGATGCGGAAACGGTGGTGGTCGGCGGCATGATGCCCGCGCCGCTACTGGAGAAAGTGCTGGCCCGTCTGCCGCCGCTGTATCAGTCGGTGCGCGGGCGCTATCTCCCGGCCATGCGGGTGAAAATGGGGATGACGGGCACCGACACCGCCGCCCTCGGCGCTGCCGCACTGCCGATCTTCGATGAGTTTAATCCGCAGTTTCAGGCCTTGATGAAGTAGGCCCGCCGCGGGTCAGTACAGCAACGGTCGGGCCGCGCGTCGCGGATGAGCCCGCGAAAGGACCGCCGGCGGGGACTCATCGCGAGCGGACCACGCGGTTAAAGGCGTTGATTCACGCTTTCGCCAGCGGCAAGTTGTGGATCTGCAGTACCGCTCTGGCGGCTTCCTGACCTTTTTTGATGAAATGCTGACTGTAAAAATCGATGAACTCGTCGGCAGGCTGGAAGTTGTGCGGCGTCAGAGATACCGAGAACATCGGGACTTCGGTAGCCAGCTGGGCCTGCATCAGACCGCTGACCACGGCCTGGGCGACAAAGTCATGGCGATAGATACCGCCATCGACCACCAGCGCGGCGCACACGATGGCATCATAGCGTCCGCTTTTTGCCAGCTTCTGGGCCAGAAGCGGCATTTCAAATGCGCCAGGGACATCCCAGCTGTCGAGCGAATAATCAACCTGCTGACGTTCCAGCTCCTGCTGAAAACCGGTCTGCGCCTGGCTGACGATGTCACTGTGCCAGTTGGCTTTGATAAAGGCGACGTTTAACGATGGCATGGCATACTCCTGTAAAATGACCGCATCAGGCGAGTCAAAGAATGTTGATCTTCAGGTCTTATACTCCGCGAGCCGTTTCAGGCGACCACCGGGCGATGCTGTCAATTGCTCGGTTCACGCGCGTTCACACGGAGCTCAGGTCCGATCTCATTATCCCAACGCGCTAGCGCATTCAGCCGCGGTTCGGACGTGATCCGGGCGTTAACATTATACTGTTATGTCAAGAGACGATAGCCGTTTTTATCCGCCGCGCGCCGCGCAATACCGGGTTCCGGGTCGGCGGGCGGCGCGGCCGTCGCCTGGGGGCAGGGCGGGCTGTCCCGCCGGACAGAAAATTGCGCGCATCACCATTTTCTGGCAAAGCTAAGTGATTTAAATTCTTTGTTATTTTCCGCATTTTCTCACATCTTCTGGAGGCAAAAAGTAACGCGGAGAGAGTACCGGTAGTGATGACACAGCACTCGTCGAAGTACCTGCATCAGCAGCAGCGCGATCTGATTCGCCAGCTTTCCCGCCGCTGGCTGTGGCGCAGTGAATTACCCACCTGGATATTAATTATTGTGGTCTACAGCGGCTGGTTTATGACCCTCGCCTACTGGCAGACGCTGGGGCTTTTCCCGGCGACCGTGCTGCTCATCTGGTTTACCGCCTGGTATATGTCGTTGCAGCATGAGCTGATCCACGGCCATCCGACGCCCTGGCGGTGGTGTAATCAGCTGCTGGGTACGCTACCGCTGGCGGTGTGGTATCCCTACGGGCTTTATCGCGACTCGCATCTGGCGCACCACAATAACGACCGGCTGACGCTGCCGGTGGATGACCCCGAATCCTACTATTTTAGTGCCGAAAGCTGGCGCCGTTTCTCGCCCTGGCAGCGTAAAGTGATACATCTGCGCAATACGTTTTTCGGCCGACTGTTGCTGGCCCCGCTGCTGGATATTGTGCAGACGCTGGTCAGCGCGGCGAACGCCTTTCGCTATCGGCAGGGGAAAGCGATGCTAATGTGGCTGGTGCACGGCGGATTGCTGGCCGCGCTCCTGACGTGGATGGCGCGCTGTGATTTTTCACCGCTCTATTTCGTGGTGGTCATCAGCTATCCGGCGCTGGCGCTGACCAAAATTCGCTCCTTCCTCGAACATCGGGCCGCTGACGATCCGCTGGCGCGCTCGGTCATCAATGAGGCCGGGCTGTTGTGGCGGGTGCTGTTTCTGAATCTGAACTACCACTCCGTGCATCATGACCTGCCCGGCGTACCGTGGTACGGGCTGAGAAAAATCTATCTGCTGGAGCGAGATCGCTACCAGCAGCGTAACCACGGGTTCGTGGTGCGCGGCTATGGCGAGTGGCTGCGCGCCTTTTTCTTCCGCGCGGTGGCGGTTAACGCCCATCCGGGTATCGGAAAAGCCTCCCGGGCAGGAGAGCAGACAGGTGAGCGCGATGAGTCATAACGTGAATTTGCCGATGTATGCGGTGCGTCCGCCTGAGAACCAGGCGTTAGAAGCTGCGGTGCGGGAACTGCTGCTCGCCCGAGGCATTGCCGTGAGTTCGCCAACGCCGCCGCCGGCGGACCTACTTTCGCACTGGCGTCAGCCGGACCTGCTGCTGAGCCAGACCTGCGGCTACCCGCTGGTGACTCTGTTGCCGGAGGTTCAGACGGTGGGCTGTTTTCACTATTCGGCGCCCGGCTGTGAAGGCATTGATTATCGCAGCCTGCTGGTGGCCCGTGCGGCGGATAACGCGCGGTCGCTCGCCGATTTCCGTGGGCGGCGGGCTATCTGCAATTCGCCCGATTCGCAGTCAGGTTACAACGTGTTACTGAAAATGGTGGCTCCGCTCGCCCGCGAGGGGCGTTTTTTTGCCGGGGTTAATTTCAGCGGCAGCCACCGGCAGTCGCTTCTCGGCTTACAGCAGGGGACGGGCGATATGGCCGCCATCGACTGCGTTAGCTGGGCGCTGCTGGCGCGTCACGAGCCTGCCGTACTGGAGGGCTTGTGCGTTATCGGCCAAACGCCGTCGGCGCCAGGGCTACCGCTGATTACCGGGCCACAAACGTCAGCGCAAACCCTCGCCGGTTTGCGATCGGCGCTGCGGCAGCTGGTCAGCGATGCGCGATATCGGGAGCGCTGCGAGGCGCAGTTTATCTGCGGTTTCAGCCCGCTGACCCGGGAACCCTATTCCCGATTGCTGGCGTGGCGCGAAGAGGCGCGACAACAGGGCGTGACGCAACTCTGAAAGACCGGAGAAGGGCTGACCTCCTCCGGGTAAGGCGTCGCGTGCGTTGCCGCCTGCTATCGGGTAAAGCGGTTATCTACCTGCGGTAAGCCCAGTTTTTCCCGCAGGGTACCCGGCAGATAGCGCTTTTTCATGGCGCCGCTGCGTTGAAGGATCGGCACCACCTGCTCGACAAAACGATCGAAATCGCCCGGCAAGAGCGGGAACATCAAGTTAAACCCATCGGCCGCGCCGGCGCGCCAGATCGCGGTAAGCTCGTTGGCGACCTCTTCTGCGCTGCCAATCAGCAGCCAGCTATCGGAGCTTTGCAGCAGTAAACGGCCCAGTTCCAGTATGGTCAGCGCCGGGTCGTAGTCGCGGATCAGCCGCAGCGCGGTGCGAATGCCGTCAAACGTCTCTTCATCCGGCAGCGGCGGCAGCGGCTGGTCGACAGCACAGGTCGAGAGGTCCATACGCAGGTAGGAAGAGAGCAGGTCGATAGCCATCCGATCGCTCATCAACCGGTTGTTTAGCTGCTGGCGCTGCTCTTTTTCATCACTGGAGTTCACCACCACCGGCAGCACGCCGGCGATGATTTTAAAGTGTGCCGGGTCGCGTCCGTTCGCCAGCAGCCGCTGGTTCATCTCCTGGCGATAGCGCAGCCCCTCTTCAATGGATTTAATAAACACGAAGTGCATATCTGACCAGGTGGCCGCCAGCGCTTTCCCTGCCTCCGACGATCCGGCCTGTACCAGCAGCGGATGGCCCTGCGGCGGACGCGGCACGTTCAGCGGTCCGCGAACGTTAAAGAATTCGCCGTGATGGTCGAGGTGATGGACTTTCTGTTTGTCGGCAAACAGGCCGCTCGCCTTGTCGTACAGGACGGCATCCTCTTCCCAGGAGTCCCAAAGCCGGGTGACTACGTCAATAAATTCACCGGCGCGCTGATAGCGGTTGCCGTGTTGGGGCAGCTGTCGGAGGCCGAAGTTTGCCGCCTCTTCCTCCAGCCACGAGGTGACGATATTCCAGCTTGCCCGGCCGTTGCTCAGAAAATCGAGTGAGGCAAAGTAGCGTGCAAGGTTGTAGGGCTCGTTATACGACGTCGATGCCGTCCCCATCAGGCCAATATGCTCGGTGACGGCCGCCAGCGCGGCGAGCAGGGTAATGGGTTCCAGCCGGGCGTTGGCGTAGTGGGTCAGACCGCTGGGCACCGTATCCCAGATAGCGATATGATCGGCAATAAAAATAGCATCGAGCGTGGCCGCCTCGGCTTTCCTGGCCAGTTCGGCATAATAACTGAGGGTAAAAATTTCTTTTCCCGGCGCCTGCGGGTGGCGCCAGGAGAAGCGATAATCTCCCTGGGGATTGAAGAAGAACAGATTCAGAATCATCGGGTTTTTAGACATCGTCGCACTCATTCAACTGATGGCCACTCCCTGGCCGGATGATTAAGGGGTCGTCAGGTTGGCATTAACCCATTGTTCGGCCACGGCCTCCGGGTCTTTATGCTGAAGATCCACCTGCTGGTTCAGCGCAATCAGCGAGGCATTGTCGAGTCTGGCGGAGACCGCATTGAGCACGCTGCTGACGTTCGGCGACAGGCTGGCCTTGCGCACCAGCGGCACAACGTTCTGGCTGGGCTGTTCATGCTTATCGTCGGCTAAGACCACCCAATCCTCTTTCGCCAGATTGCCCTGGGTCGAGACCACCGTGGCGACATCGATTTTGCCGGAATTTAGCGCCAGACGGGTCAGCGGCCCGCCCATATCCAGCGATTTCACCGCCTTAAACTCAAGACCGTAGACGCGCTTGAGCCCCGGTAACCCCAGCGCGCGCACCGCCAGCTCCGGCGGCCCGCCGATGGTCAGTTGATGGGCGATGGGTTGAAGATCGGAGAGTTTCGTCAACTGGTATTTTTTCGCCGTCTCCGCGCGTACCGCCCAGGCGGTAATCGACGTGGCCGGCGAAGGGTCAAGCAGTGTAAAATCGGTGGGCAGTACTTTCGCCAGTTCTGCGCTCACGTCGCTCTGGCGAGTCGCCTGGGTTTTCCCGTCATAATAGTTAAGCAGGGCGCCAAGATATTCCGGCACAATATCGATCTCGCCGCTCTTTAGCGCCGGCAGAATAATCTCGCGGTTGCCGAGATTAAGCCGGGTTTTGACCTCAATATTCTTTTTCTTCAGTGCGCTGGCGTAAATATTGGCGAGAATAGAGCTCTCGGTAAAATTGGCTCCGCCGATAGTCACGCTTTCTGCCAGTACGCTAAAACTCAAACTGAATAATCCGGCGGCGAGGAGAGATAAACGGAACCGTCGGGCGTTAACAGGGAACCCCAAAATATGCTTCATAGTGCCTCTTTATATGCAGGTGATTTATGGTTGTGGTCGTTGTTTAATACTCTGGTGCGATAGCGGTATGACGCCATCTGCGGCTACAACAGCTGAACAGCAGTTCACTGCCGATAGCCAGTAGCGAGACCACCAGCGACCCGGCAATAACCTGTGGAATATCGCGCTGGCCAAGACCGTCAATCAGGAAACGCCCCAGCCCACCCAGGCCGGCGTAGGCGGCGACCACGGCGGTGGCGATCAGCTGGACCAGCGCGGTGCGCAGCCCGGCGATAATCAGCGGCGCCGCCAGCGGAATACGCAGTTGCCACAGGCTTTGCCATGGCGTCATTCCCAGCGCGGTAGCGGCGTCGCAAAGCGGGCGATCGGCATGATAAATCCCGACCCAGGTATTGGTCAGCACGGGGGGGATCGACATGGCCACCAGCGCGGCAAACACCGGCAGATCATTAAAACCAAATAAAATAATGCACAGCAAAATAAGCCCTAATGAGGGAATAGCGCGGCCAATATTAAACAGATTAATAATAAGGAAGGCGCCTTTCCGCCAGTAGCCGAGGGCAATGCCCAGCGGCAAAGCGATTGCCGATGCGATAGCGATGCTGATCAGCACATAATAAATATGCTCGCGCAGGCGCAGTAAAATACCCGCATCGCCGAACCAGTGTTCGGGTTGTGAAAACCAGTGGACGGTAGCCAGTAATATATCCATTAGCGTGCCCAGGGCGTTAGCCAATAGCCGATGTGGGCAATCAGCGAATCCAGTAAAAACGACAGCACGAGGCTTAATGCCAGGCTGACAACAATCGGGGTGAGAAAATCCTGATTAAAGCCCGCCAGCAGCAATTGCCCCAGACCGCCCTGGCCAATCAGCGCGGTGACGGTCACCAGCCCCACCAGCGTCACGGAGGCAATCCGCAGACCGGCAAACAGAGAGGGCGCCAGCAGAGGTAACTCAATATCCATAAACCGGTATCGGCGTGTGTAGCCGAGCGCGCGAGCCGACTCCAGCACGGCGGCAGGCAGCTTTTCGATTCCGGCGATAACGTTACGCAGCAGGATCAACAGTGAATAGATGGTTAACCCGATGACCGAGGTCGTCAGCGACAGGCCGGTAAAGGGCAGTAACAGAATAAATAACGCCAGCGACGGGATAGTAAAGATGACCCCGCAAAGATAAATCAACGGCTGAGCGGTGGCGGGCCAGCGTAGCGTTACGACCAGCAGCGCGCCCGTTAACAGCGTACCAAAAAACAGCGAGATGCAGACCAGCTGCGTATGCTGCCACAGCAGGTCGCCAATCAGGATTTTATTGTCAACCATCCACTGCCAGTCAATCATAGCGGCGAATTTCCACGTGGCCATCCAGCACATGCTGGAGCAGGGCATGAGAAATGGTGCCCTGATACTGGCCATTGCTGTCCACGTGCACCAGCACGCCCCCCGGCGCATCCAACAGCGCGCTGTAGGCAAAACGCAGCGTATTCAGAGCCTGCAGCGGCTGAACAATCGGCAGCGTGACGCGTTTATCCGGGTCGAACCAGTGAACGGGACGTTGTTCTTTATCCAGCACCAGCCGCAGCGGGCTGGCGACCGTCGGATGCGCGGTGGCTATCGGGGATAAACCTTCGTCAACCAGCGTGACATCATGTCGCGGTAGCTGGCCGACCTGAATCATCCCCAGCCGTTTCAGGTTAGGTTCGGGACCGATAAAGCGTTGGACAAACTCGCTCGCCGGGTGGGCGAGAAGCCGGTCCGGCGTATCACACTGCGCCAGCACGCCCCCTTCCTGGAAGATGGCGATCTTATCTCCCAGCCGGATGGCCTCATTAATGTCATGTGTTACCAGCACGATGGTTTTATGCAGGCGCTGCTGAATAAGCAATAGCTCATCCTGCAGACGCTCGCGGACTACCGGGTCAATGGCGGCGAAGGGTTCGTCCATCAGCAGAATCGGCGGATCGGCGGCTAACGCCCGGGCAATCGCGACGCGTCCCTGCTGCCCGCCGGAGAGCTGGTGCGGGTAGCGCGTCAGCAGGTGACGGTCCAGTGACATTAAGTCCACCAGTTCATCGATACGGGTGCGAATCTGCGCTTTACGCCAGCCCAGCAGACGAGGGACGGTGGCGATATTTTGCGCCACCGTGCGATGGGGAAACAGCGCGGCGCTTTGCATGACAAAGCCAATTTTGCGTCGCACCTGAATGATATCGACCTGCGCGATGTTAACGCCCTGGACATAGACGCTGCCGGAGTCCGGTTTATCGAGCTGATTAATCATGCGCAGGATTGTGGTTTTGCCGCATCCGCTGGGACCGACAAACGTGCAGAATTCACCGTCATTAATTATCAGGTTCAGGCCGCGTATTGCCGCATGCGCGCTGCCGGGGTAGGTCTTATTGATGTTTTCTAATCTGATCATCGGGAATTGTAGCACTCTGAATATATTGAGAATTTATGGCTTTTACGGCGGCACGAATAAAATACAAATTACAGAGCGGCCATGGGGAGGGCAAATACGTTATTCGCAATTGCATAGTTGGAATCTGTTCAACTCTGTCCCGCCCAAAACGCAGTTTTTATCTGATCCGGCCGCGCAGAGCGCGTTTTTGTTCTGCAGGCGTGGCGAAAACGACGATTCTGCTGCCGTTTTGCGCGCGGAAAGGGGGAGACGCAGAATATTGATTTCAGAATTTGTGATGTATGGCACAAACGTCTGGATGGTAAAGTTTTTGTCGTATGAAAAGTTACATTTGATTTTAATCAAGAAATTACGTGCTGAAAATTGTGAAAAATGCAGAGTTAAAATTGTATGGGAAATGATAATGTATTGTATCTGGTATTTTGCGCAATAATGAATAAAACATACTTTTACAAACAACCGGGGCGGAAAAGTGTGACCCCATACGATTTTTAATAAAAGAAAAACCTGATTTCTCATTATATTTTATTGTTTCAACTAACAGTTGAATAACAATATCGCTGAATAATTGCACGGCGAAGGTTGAAATATCATGTTTAACCCCCCTTAAAATAGCTCAAAAAATAGCCTTTGTTATCCCCATAAAATATTGTTATCCCCGCATCTTTTTTTGACAAAAGTCATGCAAAAAATCGACTTTTAATTTGTATTACATTGATATTATTGGTTTTATTTACATATTAAACGGTGGGGGAAATTGCTGTCAGAGGTGTTTGTGAGTGGTCTCACATAACCCTGCGATCGCCATTTGGTACACTTCACCGCGTCGAAAAGATAATTAAAGCAGGTTGCTATGAATACCATTCCTCTGCCAAAAACACAGCACCTGGTCGTTTTCCAGGAAGTTATCAGAAGCGGTTCGATCGGCTCGGCAGCAAAAGAATTAGGATTAACTCAACCGGCAGTGAGTAAGATCATCAATGACATTGAAGCCTATTTTGGCACCGAACTGGTGGTCCGTAAAAATACCGGCGTCACCTTGACCAATACCGGTCAGGTACTGCTGTCCTGGTCGGAATCGATTACCCGTGAAATGAAGAATATGGTCAATGAAATGCACAGCATGACCTGTAACACGGTCGTCGATGTCTCGTTCGGCTTTCCTTCGCTGATTGGCTTCACCTTTATGTCTGACATGATTCACAAGTTCAAGAAGGTGTTTCCTAAAGCCCAGGTATCGATGTACGAAGCGCAGCTCTCCTCGTTCCTGCCGGCCATTCGCGACGGGCGTCTCGACTTCGCCATTGGCACGCTGAGTGATGAAATGAAGCTCCACGATCTGCACGTGGAACCGCTGTTTGAGTCGGAGTTTGTGCTGGTGGCCAGCAAGTCACGAACATGCATCGGCACCACCACGCTGGCGTCGTTGCAGAACGAACAGTGGGTGTTGCCGCAAACCAACATGGGTTACTACAGTGAACTCCTCACCACGCTACAGCGCAGCGGCATCAACAGTGAAAACATCGTTAAAACCGACTCCGTCGTCACAATTTATAATCTTGTTCTCAATGCTGATTTCCTGACCGTTATTCCTTGCGATATGACAACGCCCTTTGGATCCAACCAGTTTATTACCATCCCGATTACCGAAGCATTACCAGTTGCCCGCTATGCGGCAATTTGGTCAAAGAATTATCGCATTAAAAATGCCGCCTCGGTATTGGTGGAATTAGCAAAAGAATATTCAGCATCTGGTGGTTGCAGAAAAAGACAATTAATCGAAGTTGAGTAGTTAAACAGATTTATTCTTGGTTATAAATTCATATCATCGCGCTGATTATCAGCCGTTGGTACCGGCTAACTATACCCTGAATAATTCAAACCGTAGCGTCGGTGGGGAAATAATCCTGCCGGGAAAGATACGCTTTGAAACATGACGGAACTATTATTTGATATCCAGTTAAGAGGCTATAATGCACATTACATACGATCTCCCGGTTGCCATTGACGATATCCTCGAAGCAAAGAAAAGACTGGCAGGTAAGATTTATAAAACAGGCATGCCGCGCTCTAATTATTTTAGCGAGCGCTGTAAAGGTGAAATATTCCTCAAGTTTGAGAATATGCAACGCACCGGGTCGTTTAAAATCCGCGGCGCCTTTAACAAACTCAGTTCACTAAGCGAAGCTGAAAAGCGTAAGGGCGTGGTGGCATGTTCCGCCGGCAACCATGCGCAGGGGGTCTCGCTCTCCTGCGCCATGCTGGGAATCGACGGCAAAGTGGTGATGCCGAAAGGGGCGCCGAAATCCAAGGTCGCCGCCACCTGCGATTATTCGGCGGAAGTGATTCTGCACGGCGAAAACTTCAATGACACTATTGCTAAAGTCAGCGAAATTGTCGAAATGGAAGGTCGCATATTTATTCCTCCATATGACGATGCCAAAGTTATTGCCGGGCAGGGGACCATTGGCCTGGAAATCATGGAAGATCTTTATGATGTCGATAATGTCATTGTGCCAATCGGCGGCGGTGGTCTGATTGCCGGCATCGCGGTAGCGATTAAATCTATTAACCCGACCATTCGAATTATTGGCGTGCAATCAGAAAATGTCCACGGTATGGCCGCGTCTTATTATGCTGGCGCTATTACCAGTCACCGAACGACCGCTACTCTGGCCGATGGCTGCGATGTTTCACGCCCGGGAAATCTCACTTACGAAATCGTTCGCGAACTCGTCGATGATATTGTTCTGGTCAGTGAGGATGAAATTCGCAATAGCATGATCGCATTAATTCAGCGCAATAAAGTTATTACCGAGGGCGCCGGGGCGTTAGCCTGCGCCGCATTATTAAGCGGGAAGTTAGATAGCTATATTCAGAACCGGAAAACCGTCAGCATTATTTCTGGTGGCAATATCGATCTTTCTCGCGTTTCGCAAATTACTGGTTTAGTTGACGCTTAATCTTATGTTGAGGACAGGATATGAGTACTACTGATAGCATTGTATCCAGCGAGACAAGACAGTCATCCTGGCGTAAATCGGACACCACGTGGACCCTGGGATTATTTGGTACTGCCATCGGCGCCGGGGTGCTCTTTTTCCCCATTCGCGCCGGGTTTGGTGGTTTAATCCCGATTCTTTTGATGCTGGTTTTAGCTTACCCCATCGCCTTTTATTGCCACCGGGCGCTGGCCCGGCTCTGTCTGTCCGGTTCGAATGCCTCCGGTAACATCACTGAGACGGTGGAAGAGCATTTCGGGAAAACGGGTGGCGTGGTCATCACGCTCCTCTACTTCTTCGCCATTTGCCCGCTGCTGTGGATTTACGGCGTCACCATTACCAACACCTTCATGACCTTCTGGGAAAACCAGCTGCAGATGCCGGCGCTGAACCGCGGTTTTGTCGCGCTGTTCCTGCTGCTGCTGATGGCGTTTGTCATCTGGTTCGGGAAGGATCTGATGGTCAAAGTGATGAGCTTCCTGGTCTTTCCGTTCATCGCCAGCCTGGTGCTGATTTCGCTGTCGCTGATTCCCTACTGGAACTCTGCGGTTATCGATCAGGTGAACCTCAGCGATATCGCCTTAACCGGGCACGATGGCATCCTCGTGACCGTGTGGCTGGGGATTTCTATCATGGTTTTCTCCTTTAACTTTTCGCCGATTGTCTCCTCGTTTGTGGTCTCGAAGCGGGAAGAGTATGAAAAGGATTACGGCCGCGATTTTACCGAGCGCAAATGTTCGCAGATTATCTCCCGTGCCAGTATGTTGATGGTCGCGGTGGTGATGTTCTTCGCCTTCAGCTGCCTGTTCACGCTGTCGCCGGAAAACATGGCGGATGCGAAAGCGCAGAACATTCCGGTGCTCTCTTACCTGGCAAACCACTTTGCCTCCATGTCCGGCAGCAAATCGACCTTTGCAACGGTACTGGAGTACGGCGCATCGATTATCGCCCTGGTCGCTATCTTCAAATCGTTCTTCGGCCACTATCTCGGTACCCTTGAAGGGTTGAATGGACTGGTTCTCAAGTTCGGCTATAAAGGTGATAAAACCAAAGTCTCTACCCGCAAGCTCAACACCATCAGCATGGTCTTCATTATGGGTTCCACCTGGGTGGTGGCTTATGCCAACCCCAATATCCTCGACCTGATTGAAGCGATGGGCGCGCCAATTATTGCCTCACTGCTGTGTCTGTTACCGATGTATGCCATCCGTAAAGCGCCGTCGCTGGCGAAATATCGTGGCCGGCTGGATAACCTGTTCGTCACCGCGGTGGGTTTACTGACCATTCTGAATATCGTCTACAAACTGTTTTAATTAAGCTCAGGATGAGCGGAGTGATGAAATGAATGAATTCCCGGTAGTACTGGTCATTAACTGTGGATCGTCTTCAATTAAATTTTCAGTCCTTGATGCAAGCAGCTGTGATGTTTTAATGGCGGGAATTGCCGACGGGATTAATTCTGAAAACGCTTTTTTATCCATTAACGATGGAGAGCCAGTTAAGCTGGCTCACCGTAGCTACGAGGGGGCATTAAAGGCCATTGCCTTTGAACTGGAAAAACGGTCGTTAATCGACAGCGTGGCCTTAATTGGCCACCGTATTGCCCACGGCGGAAATATATTTACGGAGTCCGTGGTAATTACCGAGGAGGTTATTGACAATATCCGTCGGGTGTCGCCGTTAGCGCCGTTGCATAATTACGCTAACCTCAGCGGCATTGCCTCCGCGCAACAGCTCTTCCCGGGGGTCAGGCAGGTGGCGGTGTTTGATACCAGCTTCCACCAGACGCTGGCGCCAGAGGCCTATCTCTATGGGCTGCCGTGGAAGTATTTTGAGGAGCTCGGCGTGCGCCGCTACGGTTTTCACGGCACCTCGCATCGCTATGTTTCTCAGCGGGCGCAGAGCTTGCTGGCGCTGCCGGAAGCGGATTGCGGGCTGGTTATCGCCCATCTGGGCAACGGGGCCTCTATCTGCGCCGTGCGCAACGGACAGAGCGTGGATACCTCAATGGGGATGACGCCGCTGGAAGGGCTCATGATGGGCACCCGCTGTGGCGATGTCGATTTCGGCGCCATGGCATGGGTCGCCCGCGAAACCAACCAGACCCTCAGCGACCTTGAGCGGGTGGTGAACAAGGAGTCCGGGCTGCTTGGCATTTCCGGCCTCTCTTCCGATCTGCGGGTGCTGGAGAAGGCCTGGCACGCCGGTCATGACCGCGCCCGGCTGGCGATTAAAACCTTTGTCCATCGGATTGCCCGCCATATTGCCGGTCATGCCGCGTCGCTGCATCGTCTCGACGGGATTATTTTTACCGGCGGCATCGGTGAGAACTCGTTGTTAATTCGTCGCCTGGTGATTGAACATCTGGCGGTACTGGGGGTTACCCTGGATCCTGATATGAATAGTCTGCCTAATTCCCACGGCGAAAGAATTATTTCCACCGATTCCGCCCGGGTTATTTGCGCGGTTATTCCGACTAATGAAGAGAAAATGATTGCCCTCGATGCGATTCACTTAGGAAAAATTAGCGCACAAGTGGAATTTGCATAATTTATTTTTTGTTCTGTAGAGAGACTATTTTTCATGAAGGTAGATATCGATACCAGCGATATGCTGTATGCCGAAGCGTGGCAAGGTTTTAAAGGGACGGACTGGCAAGCAGAAATTAATGTCCGTGATTTTATTCAGCACAACTATACGCCTTATGAAGGGGACGAATCCTTTCTTGCCGAGGCCACGCCGGCAACCACCGCACTGTGGCAAAAAGTGATGGCGGGAATACATATTGAAAATGCGACCCACGCCCCGGTCGATTTCGATACGAATATTGCCACTTCGATTACCGCGCATGATGCCGGCTATATTGAACAGGAACTGGAAAAGATCGTTGGACTGCAAACGGAGCAACCGCTGAAGCGCGCGCTGCATCCGTTCGGCGGTATCAACATGATCAAAAGTTCTTTCGAGGCCTACGGTCGTGAAATGGATCCGCACTTTGAATATCTGTTTACCGACTTGCGTAAAACGCACAATCAGGGAGTGTTCGATGCCTATTCACCGGATATGCTGCGCTGTCGTAAATCTGGCGTACTGACCGGGCTACCGGATGGCTACGGCCGCGGACGCATTATCGGCGACTATCGCCGCGTGGCGTTGTACGGTATCCGTTATCTGGTGCGCGAACGCGAGCTGCAGTTTGCCGATCTGCAGTCCAACCTGGAGTACGGGCAGAATCTGGAAGCGACGATTCGCCTGCGCGAAGAGCTGGCGGAACACCGCCGCGCGCTGCTGCAAATGCAGGAGATGGCGGCGAAGTACGGTTGCGATATCTCCCGCCCGGCGCGTAATGCTCAGGAAGCGGTACAGTGGGTCTATTTTGCCTATCTGGCGGCGGTCAAATCGCAAAACGGCGGCGCCATGTCGCTGGGCCGCACCGCCACTTTCCTCGATATCTACATTGAGCGCGATTTCAACACCGGGCGCTTAACCGAGCAGCAGGCTCAGGAGCTGATCGACCACTTCATTATGAAGATCCGCATGGTGCGTTTCCTGCGTACGCCGGAGTTCGACACGCTCTTTTCCGGCGACCCTATCTGGGCGACCGAAGTGATCGGTGGCATGGGGCTCGACGGGCGGACGCTGGTGACCAAAAACGCCTATCGCTATCTGCATACGCTGCATACCATGGGGCCGGCCCCGGAACCAAACCTTACCGTTCTCTGGTCCGAAGCGTTGCCGATCGCCTTCAAGAAATATGCGGCCCAGGTCTCCATCGTCACCTCCTCATTGCAGTATGAAAACGATGACTTAATGCGGGTCGATTTTAACAGCGACGACTACGCCATTGCCTGCTGCGTCAGTCCGATGATTATCGGCAAGCAGATGCAGTTCTTCGGCGCGCGCGCCAATCTGGCGAAAACCCTGCTGTACGCGATTAACGGCGGCGTGGATGAGAAGCTGAAAATTCAGGTCGGGCCGAAAACGGCGCCGCTGATGGATGAGGTGCTCGACTATGACACGGTGATGGACAGCCTCGATCACTTTATGGACTGGCTGGCGGTGCAGTACATCAGCGCGCTCAACATCATCCACTATATGCACGACAAGTACAGTTATGAAGCTTCGCTGATGGCGCTGCATGACCGCGACGTGTATCGCACCATGGCCTGCGGCATCGCCGGGCTGTCGGTGGCGACCGATTCGTTGTCGGCGATCAAGTACGCGAAGGTGAAACCGGTCCGCGACCATACCGGGCTGGCGGTTGATTTTGTCATCGAAGGCGACTACCCGCAGTATGGCAACAACGATCAGCGGGTCGACAGTATCGCCTGCGATCTGGTCGAACGCTTTATGAAGAAGATTAAAGTGCTGCCGACCTACCGCAACGCTGTACCAACCCAGTCGATTCTGACCATCACCTCCAACGTGGTCTATGGGCAGAAAACGGGCAACACCCCGGACGGTCGCCGGGCCGGTACGCCGTTCGCGCCGGGGGCGAACCCGATGCACGGTCGCGATCGCAAAGGGGCGGTGGCGTCATTAACCTCTGTCGCTAAGCTGCCGTTCACCTATGCCAAAGACGGTATCTCCTACACCTTCTCTATTGTTCCCGCCGCGCTGGGCAAAGAGGAGACCACGCGCAAAACCAACCTGGTGGGGCTGCTGGACGGCTACTTCCACCACGAAGCACACGTTGAAGGCGGACAGCACCTGAACGTCAACGTGATGAACCGGGATATGCTGCTCGATGCCATCGAACACCCGGAAAACTACCCGAACCTGACGATTCGCGTCTCCGGTTATGCCGTGCGCTTCAATGCGCTGACCCGCGAACAGCAGCAGGATGTCATTTCACGCACCTTTACCCAGGCGCTGTAGCGCCGGAGGAACGATGAGAAAGATCATTGCAACCCCACACGCGCCGGCGGCCATTGGCCCCTATATTCAGGGCGTCGACCTCGGCTATCAGGTCATGACCTCGGGACAGATTCCGGTCTGCCCGCAGACGGGAAAGATTGCCGACAACGTGGCCGATCAGGCGCGTCAAAGCCTGGAAAACGTTAAGGCGATCGTGACGGCGGCGGGGCTGGAGGTGGGCAGTATCGTGAAGACCACCGTCTTTATTACCGACCTTAATGACTTTGCCACTATCAATCAGGTCTATCAGCACTTCTTTGATGAGCATCAGGCGACCTACCCGACGCGCAGCTGCGTGCAGGTTGCCCGCCTGCCAAAGGATGTAAAGCTGGAAATTGAGGCCATCGCGGTACGCGACCTCTGAGGCAGCGGCGGCGGGGCAAGCCTGTTTTTGCCCTGCCGCCCAACACCGGTGGCTCCTGCTCTCCACGCAACGGCAACCCGAGGATGGGGATATGATTAGCGCATTCGATATTTTTAAACCCGGTATTGGTCCTTCCAGTTCGCACACCGTAGGGCCGATGAATGCCGGAAAACGTTTTATCGACCAACTGGTGAACATGGGCGATATCGCGCATATCACGCGTATCGTGGTCGACCTCTATGGTTCTCTGTCGCTGACCGGTAAAGGTCATGCGACCGATGTCGCGATTGTTATGGGACTGGCGGGAAACAGCCCGCAAAATGTTGATATTGACGCCATGCCGGCATTTATTCAGCAGGTGATGCACAGCGGGCGTCTGCCGGTCGCTAACGGCGTGCAGAGCGTAGACTTTCAGATGGCGGACGACATCGTGTTCCACGCGCAAACCCTTCCGTATCACGAAAACGGGATGCGTATTACCGCCTGGAGTGGCGCGCAGGCGTGGGCGAGCCAGACCTACTATTCGGTCGGCGGCGGTTTTATCGTCGAAGAGGGGGCCTGCGGGGGAACGCAGGATGCCGACGTCCCGGTGCCCTATGATTTTCGCTCCGCCAGCGAACTGCTGCGGCTTTGCGAACGCAACGGCCTGTCGGTCTCCGGACTGATGCTGCAAAACGAGCTGGCGCTGCGCAGTAAGGCGGAGATTGACGCGGGTTTTATGCATATCCACGCGGTGATGCGCGATGGTATCGAGCGCGGGATGAATACCGAAGGGGTGTTGCCCGGTCCGCTGAATGTCCCGCGTCGCGCGGCGGCGTTAAGGCGTCGGCTGGTTTCCAGCGATAGCCTCTCCAGCGACCCGATGAACGTCATTGACTGGATCAATATGTTCGCCCTGGCGGTCAGCGAAGAGAATGCCGCGGGCGGGCGAGTGGTGACCGCGCCCACCAACGGCGCCTGCGGAATTATTCCCGCCGTGCTGGCCTATTACGATAAATTCCGCCGTCCGGTTAACGCCGGCTCGCTGGCGCGCTATCTGCTGGCGGCGGGGGCGATTGGCGCGCTGTATAAAATGAATGCGTCGATTTCGGGGGCTGAAGTTGGCTGTCAGGGGGAGATTGGCGTCGCCTGCTCGATGGCGGCGGCGGGGTTGACCGAACTGCTTGGCGGCAGCCCGGCGCAGGTTTGCATTGCGGCGGAAATCGCCATGGAGCATAACCTCGGCCTCACCTGTGACCCGGTTGCCGGCCAGGTGCAAATTCCCTGTATTGAGCGGAATGCGATTAATGCGGTTAAGGCCGTCAATGCGGCACGTATGGCGCTGCGCCGCACCTCCGAGCCACATGTTTCGTTGGATAAGGTTATCGAAACGATGTACGAAACCGGCAAGGATATGAATGATAAATACCGCGAAACCTCCCGGGGAGGGCTGGCGATAAAAGTGCTCTGCGTGTAGGCCGTGCTGCAATCGCGGGGGAGGGCGAGGCCCGGCGGGGAAAATATCAGGAGGCGGCAGATTACCGCCCCCTGATACCTTATTGGCAGGAAAATCAGACGGTCAGCGCTTACAAAGCGCGTTGTTTCACCGCCGTTTTCATCGGAATCAAGGCAATCACCACCGCGCCCAGCACGAGGAACCCGGCGACCATAAAGATACCGGCGTTGAAATTCCCCGTGACGTCTTTCAGCCAACCCATCAACAGCGGCCCCAGCGCCGCGCCGGTCATGCCGGTCGCATTGATGACCGCAATCCCCAGCGCCCGCGCACGCAGAGAAATGGACTGGTCAGGGGTAGTCCAGAAAATGACCATCGCGGCAAAGGCGCCGGCAGAAGCCATTACGATCCCGGTGAACTGCAGCAGCGGGTTGCTGCTGGAGGCGGTGAGCATCCAGCCCGCCGCCGCGAACAGATAGGGCAGCAGCGTATGCAGCTTACGCTCCTTCAGGCGGTCGGAACGCTTACTCCACCAGATCATCCCGACGATGGTACAGATTTGCGGAATCGCACTCAGGATCCCGATGGTGATATTACTGCTCTGCTCGTTGAAGCTGCGCAGAATCAGCGGCGTCCAGACGCTGAGGGCGCTCAGGGTATTGGTCAGGCAGAAATAGGCCAGCGTGTAGAGCATGATAACCGGGGTAAACAGCTCCCGCAGCATGCTGCGCTGAGACAGCGGCAGGCTGGCTTCGCTGAGTCGCGATTGCTGTACCGCCGCGCGGTCGGCATCCAGCATCTCTTTTAAACAGGCTTTATCATCGGCAGTCAGCCATTTGGCTTTATCCGGGCTGTCATCAAGCCAGAACCACACGACCAGCCCGAGCAGCACCGACGGAAACCCTTCCAGCAAAAAGAGCCACTGCCAGCCTTTCAGATTCAGCACGCCGTCGAGATTCAGAATATACCCGGAAGCCAGCGAGCCAAGCGCCATGGTGACGGGCATCGCAATCATAAACAGGGCATTGGCGCGGGCGCGGTATTGCGCCGGGAACCAGAAGGTTAAGTACAGCAACAGCCCCGGCAGGAAGCCGGCTTCGGCAATCCCCACCAGCATTCTCAGCGCGTAAAGACTGTTCGGGCCGGTGGCGAACATGGTGGCGGTGGAGGCTATTCCCCAGACCACCATCAAAATAGCGATCCAGCGGCGGGCGCCGACGATACTGAGCATGATGTTGCTGGGGATGCCGCAGATCACGTACATCACGTAAAACAGGGTGGTGGCCAGGCCGAACATGGTGCTGGTGAGCCCCAGATCTTTGCCCATGGTCAGGCCGGCAAAGCCAATGTTGATGCGGTCGAGGTAGGAGAATACGAACAGAATAAAAAGAAAAACGATTAAGCGACGAAATAATTTATTGATGACGGATTGCTGACGGGCATCCAAAGGTCTCGCCTCCGAGGAGGGCGGGACCAGTACCTCGGAGCGGGTCTGTTCCATTGAAGGACTATTGTTCATCAAAAGCTCCACATTGTGATTATTAGTATTGGTCAACAGGTCGGCTAAACGTATAGGAAACAGACAGGGATAACGTCAATTTAATGTTCAATAAATGATACGGAATTGTTACTTAATCGACATATTGGAATCATAATGAGAGCCAGATCGCCTGGGAATAATACGCCAGGGCTGGCATGTTCAGTCGGCGGATCTCGGTAGATTCGCACTCACGGTGAGGCAAAAAAAGCGCGGTTGCTGACCAGGTGCAGAGAGGCAGGGCGTGAAAGGGACGAGGAAACAGAGAGGTTATGTGCAGTTGTGAAGAGAGCTGATACGGCTAATTACTTGAATATTCATGTAATTAGCCTGTGGCTCCACGCCCGTAACCGATGGGGGTTCAGCTTAAAAGCTATCGTCATGAATATGATTCATTTTTATTAGCTTGCTACATAATAATGAAGCCGGTTTTAAAGCGCCGCGGCGACCGTCCGGCATCGGGAGATTCAGAACGGACTGTCATTGCGCGCGGTGACGGGCTCGCCGCTGACAGGGTGAACAAAATGCAGTTCGCTGGCATGCAACATGAGCCGCGGCGCGTGTGCGCTGCCCGGCCACGTCAGACCACCGTAGAGATCGCAGCCCAGGATCGGGTGCCCCAGCAGTTGACAATGGATACGCAGCTGGTGGGTGCGTCCGGTTTCCGGGAATAGCTGTACCCGGCTCAGCGGCAGCAGGCTACCCTCTGCGCCTTCACGGGTAAGGCGTTCTGTCACCCGGTAGCGGGAACGGGCGGGCTTGCCGGTGATGGCGCAAATGGCCATGCGCGGAAAGCGGGCCGGATCTTTGGCAATGGCGGCATCGATTGCGCCTTCATCCTCACGCAGATGCCCGCACAGCAGGGCGCTGTATACCTTAGTCACCGAACGTTGGCTGAACTGATGGCTTAGCGCCGCATTAATGGTTTTATTCTTTGCCACCACCATCAGCCCGGACGTACCAAAATCGAGACGGTGAACGAGGGTACAGCCGGGAAATTGCTGCTCCAGCCGATGGTGCACCGAGTCGAGATTCTGCGGATTTTTCCCCGACAGGCTGAGCAGCCCGCTGGGCTTATTGATCAGCAGCAGGTGCTCGTCCTGATACAGGATGTCGATGGCTTCGTGGCAGGGGGGCGCAATAAACGTATCGACGATGGTGGACATGAGCTGGTGCCTGAAAAGGGTGGGGGCGGATAATAGCGAATTTTCCGCCCGCTGGCGATTGCGGCGGCACGACTCGGGGTTGCCGGCTGAAGCGGCCCGGACTTGCCGGGTCGCCGCATCCAACGTTGTTACTGCTCGCGTCGGGCCATAAACTGCGCCAAATCGACCAGACGATTTGAGAAGCCCCATTCGTTGTCATACCACGCGAGGATCTTGACCATATTCCCGCCAATCACCAGCGTCGACAGGCCATCAATAATGGAAGAACGCGGGTCGCCCTGATAGTCGCTGGAGACCAGCGGCTCGTCGCTGTAGCCGAGAATACCCTGCAAGGGGCCAGCGGCAGCGGCCTGGCGGAATGCCTCATTCACCTCTTCTGCCGTCACGTCGCGCTCCAGCGTGACGGTAAGATCGACAATCGACACCACCGGCACCGGAACGCGCAGCGAGTAGCCGGTCAGACGACCATCGAGTGCCGGAATCACTTTACCCAACGCTTTGGCCGCGCCGCTGGAGTAGGGAACGATGGATAACGCTGCCGCCCGGGCGCCGCGCAGATCTTTTTCCGGCTGGTCATGTAGCGCCTGGCTGTTGGTGTAGGCGTGGGTGGTATTCATCAGGCCATGCTTGATCCCGAAATGCTGATGCAGAACCTGAGCGGCCGGGGCAAGGCCGTTGGTGGTGCAGCTGCCGTTGCTGACGACCGAATGCTGCTGCGGATCGTAAAGCGCGTGGTTAACCCCCATCACGATGGTTAAATCGTCATTCTTGCCGGGCGCCGAGATAATCACCCGTTTCGCCCCGCCGCTGTGAATGTGAACCGCCGCTTTTTCACGTTCGGTAAAGAACCCGGTGGCTTCGATGACGATGTCCACCCCCGCATCTCGCCACGGAATACGCGCCGGGTCACGTTCGCTATAGACGATGACGGGTTGGCCATCGACGCTAAGCTCTCCGTCGGCCGCCTCCACGGCCACCGGCAGGGTGCCCAGCAGCGAGTCATATTTCAACAGGTGGGCCAGCGTTTTGCTGTCAGTCAGATCGTTGATTGCCACAATCTGAATATCCGGATTGCCCAGCGCCGCGCGCAGGACGTTACGCCCGATTCTGCCGAAACCATTAATACCGACCTTAACCATGATCAACTCCTTATTTGTTGTCTCTGGTGGTACTTTAGGTTTCCGGCATTTCGGCGTAAATGACGAATAACGATCACTTTACGCCATTTTTCGGCAGTGAAAGCGCTGACGATATTCTCCCGGCGTCAGATGCAGCTGCTTTTCAAAGACCCGCCGCAGGTTGATAGCGCTACCAAATCCCGTTTGCTCAGCAACGCGTTCCAGCGTGTCGTAACTCTGCTCGAGCCGCTCTCTGGCGGCGGCAAGGCGAGCTTCGGCGACGTAGCGCGCCGGAGAGACCCCGGTTTCGCGGGTAAACACGCGGGTGAAATTGCGCGGGCTCATGGCGACCTTTTCCGCCAGGTTCTCCACGCACAGGTTGCCGGTGAGGTTGTCGAGCATCCACTTCAGCAGATCGCCAATCGGCCCAGGGCTGTTGATTTGCCGCAGGTTATAGCGGCTAAACTGCAGCTGGCCGCCGGGGCGACGCAGGTACATCACCATATCCTGGGCGATATCGCGGGCGAGGCTAAAGCCGTAATCTTCTTCCACCAGGGCCAGCGTCAGGTCGAAACCGGAGCTGACGCCGCCGGAGGTCCAGATCGGACCGTCCTGAATATACAGCGGCCCGCCTTCCACCCGCACCGCCGGGAAGGCCGACTGCATAGCGTCCAGCAGCTTCCAGTGGGTGGTGGCCCGCCGGCCGTTCAGCAGACCGCTTTGCGCCAGCAACATCGCGCCGCCGCATACGGAGGCGATGCGCCGGGCGTGGGGCGCGGCAAGACGCAGCCAGTCGACAACGGCGGTACCTTCCTGCTCGTTTTGCCCTCTGCCGGTGATGATGATGGTATCGAGCGGTTCGCGCGGATCCACTTCGTGAAGGCGGTGGTCGGCAAGCAGATTCAGCCCGGACTGACCGTGGATCACCTGGTGGGGCTGGGTGGTGGCGACGGCGACACGATAACGCGGCGCCAGAGCGCCGTCGGCATGCAGCCGGTTTGCCTGCATCAGAATGTCGGCAATACCGGCGGACTCAAACAACATGCCGCCATCGGGGACGATAATCAGTATTTTCTTCATGTCCTAAAAAGTAAACCTTTAACAAAATAAGTCAACAGGCAAGGTGGGGGTTACTTCGTAAGGACGAGGGCAGGCTGCCGGCACATTCAGGCGCGGCTCTGGAAGAAGAAAAAGGGCATCAAAGCGACCATTGTCCATTGATGCCCGGGCGTTAACCCCGCTGGCGCACAGGGAGGGGGGCTGCCGTCAGGCAGTTAAAAGTCATACTGGAGGGCCAGACGATTTTGCCAGAAATTTTTATCCGAGGTGGAGTTGGTCTGTACGCCGGCAAAGTCCGTCAGACTCAGCCCGTTCAGCAGCCCTCCGAAACGGTAGGTGCCGTAGATCAGGTATTCAGACTGGTGGCTGCTGGAAGCGCCTGCCGTCGGGGTTAAATCCATAAACGAGTAGCGGCTGCCGAGAGAAACCTGCTCCGTGGCGGCCCAGTTCAGATCGGTGGAGTAGGCGTTGCCGCTGCCCAGGTCCTGGGTACTGGTAAAGAAGGGCTGAGCGAAGTAGGGTCCGGAAGAGGTATTGTGTGCGTACGGCGTCACCAGGGCGCCGTTGCCATAAGCATTACCGTTGGCGGCGATGTGGTTATAATTCAGCGTCCACGCCAGAGACGGGAGCAGCTTCATACTGAACTGCGCGCCATAGCTGGTGCTGTTCACTTCGCCGGCCAGCGCTTTACCTTCGCTCAGGCCGCGAATGAACTGGAGGCCAATTTTGGGCGCCGTGGCATATTCGTTCCACGAGAGAAAACTGTCGGCATAGACGATCCGCGTATAGTCGTCATAGTTTTCGTACCACATCTGGGCGTTAACTTTGCGATCGCCAAACGGTATGGATCGCCCGCCGCCGACGCCCCACATCCCGTTGGTACTTTGCTCAATGTCGGTATAGGCGGTGGTATCCAGAAACTGGTCGTCGCCCCAGGGTTTATAGCGAGTGATTTTCGTGGCATGCAGGAAATTGTCGCTATCGCCATAGCTGGCATCAATCGCCCGGAAAAGTATTGGCGTAATGCGCCAGTCATAGTCGCCGATGAAAGGAATATTAATCCGCTGGTCGCCGGCGGTGATCCTGAACTGGTCATAATGCCAGCTGAGCCAGGCTTCGCCGACGCCGGTTTGATTGGGGCCGAGTTCGTTAACCAGATGGTCATCGTTATGGGAAATCCCGCGCTGGAGAATGCCGCTGACGCCGAGGCTGACGCCATAATATTCCGCCGTGGCATATTTTACGCTGCCGCCGTAGCTGACCGTGTCCTGCGATAGCCCTGAAACAAAATAGGCGTTATGGGTTGAATAATATAATGTGCGCAGGCTGCCGCTGACGCTACCGCAGGTAAAGAATTCGGTGAGTGAACCGGCGATACCGGATTCACAGTCGTGGGTTAATGGAATAGCGGCATGGCTGGCATGGATAAATACCCCCTGGGAAATGAGCAAGGCGCCCAGCGTCGCTCCACGGTATATGGTTTTGCGTTTCATTGACATCACCCTGTTAAATATCACTGCAATTTCGGAAAGAAAAATACCGGCCACGAATATGGCGGATAATCACCTTGTGCTTTTATTTTGTAGGGCGCCAGGTAGATGGCCTGAATTTTATTTATCGGTTAATGACAACGGGTTGCGGTCTAAGACTAACTGGTCGCGCAGTGCCCAGCCGCGCAGCTTGCCCGGGTTTAGCAAACCATCGGGGTCGATATATTGTTTAACGGCCACGACATCCGGGCGAATAATTCCCTGCTTGCCATCTTCAACCTGAAAAACATGCGGGTTATTAATCTTGATATCGTTATCGCGAAATATCTGCATAATCTCATTGAGTCGCTCTTCTGTTGAATAACGCACCAGTTGCAGGCCGCTGGCGGTAATATTGCCATCATTATCGCGGAGGAATTCAATATGCGATATAACTTCCCCGGCGAAGCGCTGTTCCATCTGCAAAATTTGCTTCGGGAAGTGCTGATAATTAAACGCCGTTTGTAAGTAAGTCAGCGTATTGTCGACTTTGAGCGCATGTAGCGTGGTGTGGTTCCAGCAATATTCCATTAATGAGGTATGGCTCTCCCGGGCCTCATCGCTACTCTGGCGGATGGCATTTTCTCCCCGATGCTTCAGCATCAGACCGGTACAGAGTCCTTCGCTCTCCTCGGCGATAACGCTGATGACCGCGTGTTGCCCGGCCCGATAATGGCCGTTAAGGTGGCTAAAATAGTCGGGGATTGGCGCGGCAAGCAGCGCCAGCTGGCGCTTGACGAAACCGGGAGAACGGAGGCACTCGTTGGCATAATTCAGAGCATCGGCGAAGTCGTCAAACACATCCAGGCGTTCGATCCAGCGATGGACGGGGGCCAGCGCCAGTTCGACTTCAAGAATAATGCCGTTGCTGCCGTAGGCGTGGTGTAGCAGCAGCGCCTGCGGAGCCGGAATAGTCAACACCCGGGGGGACGCTTCAACGGTCATCACTTTGACGCTGAGCACGTTGCCGGGGGCAGCCAGGGGGCCGTAGTTAATGGAGCCGATGCCGCCAAAGCCGCCGCAGTAGAGGCCGCCTAAGCTGGCCAGACGGAAGGTTGACGGCATGCAGCGCAGCTCCCATCCGGTCGGGTGAGTGGCGGCTTCAATCTCCGCCAGGCGAATGCCAGCCTGGGCGCGCACCGTGCCGTTCTTGAGTTCGCAGATCCGGTTCAGGGCGGTCATATCGACCAGCACTCCGCCCTCAAGGGGCACCAGCTGGCCATAATTACCGGTGGCGCTACCGCGCAGGGTCAGCGGCAGCTGCTGCGCTACGCAGGCGGCAACCAGCTGCCGCAGCTCTTCCTGGTCGCGCGGACGGACCACCGCGTCCGCCTGCTTTCCTTCCAGCTGCTGGTTGAGCACCGGGCTGAACCAGTGGAAATCGCGGGAAAGACGTTTGATCTTCGCTGGCTGTAAGGTCCACTCCAGTTCCGGTAATGCCTGCTGGATCAGCGCGACCGCCTGTTGACGTTGCTCACGAGTCATCATGTTTCTACCTGTTAATCATCAATACGTTAATGAGATTGCACCGCTTCGCTTTCATGCCATGCGCTGAGCGCCCGGCGCGATACCCACGACATCACGCCAAACAGCGCGATACCGGCGAGGGAAATTAACAGCAGAGCGGCAAACATCAGCGGGATGTCCAGCTGGTAACCCGCCTGCAGGATCTGATAGGCAAGGCCGGTATTGGTGCCTCCGGTCCCGGCGACAAACTCCGCCACCACGGCGCCGATCAGCGACAGGCCGCTGGAAATACGCAGGGCGCCGAAGAAATAGGGCAGCGCGGAGGGAATGCGCAGTCGCACCAGGGTTTGCAAGCGGCTGGCATGGTTGAGCCTGAAATAGCTCAGCAGGCCGGGCGACACGCTGCGCAATCCCTGGGTGGTATTGGAGATAATCGGAAACACCGCCATCAGGGTGGAGCACACTACCAGCGAGAGGGTGGCGTCCTTCACCCAGATAATGATCAGCGGCGCGATAGCGACAATCGGCGTTACCTGCAAGAAGACGATGTACGGAAACAGCGCGGTTTCCACAAAACGGTTCTGCACCAGGATAAACGCAATGGCGGTGCCGATGACGATCGACAGGAGAAACGAGATCAGGGTGATCTTCAGCGTGAACAGCAGCGACAGCAGCAGCGGCGTCAGATGCGTCCACAGGCTTTCCACCATCACGAGCGGGGAAGGCACCAGAAATTGCGGGATGCGGAAATAGCTGACCGCCCCCTGCCACAGCATAATCACCAGGACCGCGACGAGGGTCGGGTAGAGAATTTTGAGAAAGCGGGGATGATTAATCCACGGTGTTGATTTAGCGGCTTTCATATTATGGCTCCATACCGGATTGGCTTGCCTGTAAGAGGCTGTCCTGCAACTGCCGGGCATAGTGGGAAAATGTCGGGCTGACGCGGAACTCCTCGCTGCGCGGGAACGGCTCCCGGATGGCGATATCTTCGACCACCCGGCCGGGGCGGGCCGCCATCATAATCACCCGCTGAGAGAGGAATACCGCTTCATGGATCGAATGGGTGACGAACACCACCGTCAGGTTTTGCTCTTGCCAGAGACGCAGCAGATCGCTATCGAGCTTATTGCGCGTAATTTCATCCAGCGCGCCGAAGGGTTCATCCATCAGCAGCAGTTTTGGCCGCGTCACCAGACCACGGGCGATGGAGACGCGCATCTGCATGCCGCCGGAGAGTTCGCGCGGCAGGACGTTGGCGAACTTGCCCAGCCCCACCAGCTCAAGGGCTTCGCTCACCCGGGTGTTGGCTTCTGCTCGTGGGACGCCGGCAAGATCCAGGGGCAGCCGGACGTTGCTATGGACGCTGCTCCAGGGCATCAACGTGGCTTCCTGGAAGACGAAAGAGAGGGGAAGCTGGGCTTTTTCCCGGCTGTCGCGACGCCACAGCATCAGCTTACCGTCGCTGGGTTCCACCAGACCGGCGACCATCTTCAACAAGGTGCTCTTCCCGCAGCCGGAGGGACCGAGCAGGGTCACAAACTCGCCCTGATTGATGGTCAGATTGACGGGCAGCAGCGCCCGGGTGCCGTTGCTGTAAATTTTTTCCGCCGAGAGTACTTCGATGGCCGGCGTCGCGGGCGCCTGGGCGAAGCGACTGTCGCTCATGACGGTGAGTTTAGGGGCGGTATTCATGGCATGACTCCGGCATCTTTGACCATATCCAGGGTATAGGTCTGCTCAAAAGGTACTTTGCTGGCGTCGATCAGCTTGTTTTTCACCAGCATGTCCCAGGTTTTTTTCAGCCGCGGTTGGGTGATGATACCGATGCCGTCGGTCATCGCATCGCCGCCGGTGACCAACTGATATTTCTTCATCTGGGCTATGCCAAAGGCGATCTGCTCGGCGCCCATTTGCGGGTTCGCTTTGCTAATCAGTTGATTACCGGCAATGGGATCCTGAAGATAGCTTTTCCAGCCTTCCATCGAGGCTTTGACGAATGCCGCTACGGCCGCCGGGCGCTTCTTGATGGTGTCGGCCATACAGATAATCGAGTTGCCGTAGGGAGGGTAGCCCCAGTCGCTGAGCGGATAGACGTAGAACGGCTGCCCCCCTTTGGCGACGGAGAACGGCTCGGAGGTTACGTAGCCCTGCTGCACCAGATTTTTATCCGCCAGGAACGGCTGAACGTTGAAGGTATAGGGGCGCACTTTGGTGTTGCCCAGCCCCAGTTCGCTCTTCGCCCACGGCCAGAAAGAGGTATAGGCTTCGGTGGCGAGCAAGAAGGTTTTATCTTTTAATTCTGCCGGGTTATTCACCTTATCATGGGTGATAAATACCGTCGGCGAATGCTGGAAAACGGTGGAGACGGTGACGGCGTGCACGCCGGCCTGCCAGGTCTCCAGCGCCTGGCCGTTATCGCCGAGGGTGCAGTCCGCCTGACCCGCCGCCATCAGTTGCATGACGTTGATCTGCGGGCCGCCCATTTTAATCTCGACATCGAGGCCGGCGTTTTTATACAGCCCCTTGGCCTGGGCCTGATAGAAACCACCGTGTTCCGCCTGGGCATACCAGTTGGTCAGGAAAGTAAATTTTTCCGCCGCGAGGCAGGATGCAGAGGCGGCGATGGCCGTAAGGGCCAGCATCGTGTAAGCCGGAGTACGCATATTTTTCATCAGAGTTCCTTTTACTCAGCAACGGAAGAGGAGGGGGCGGACTGCACAAAGCCGTTCCAGTGGTGTTTTCCCCAGCTCGCTTCGTGACGTACGACCCACTCCATGCGGTGGATTTCGCTAATCGCCTGCGCCCAGCTGACGGCCAGGGATTCGAGTAACCCCTGGCCCTGCTCCAGAGTCGCCGGGGTCGGGTCGCCGATAACGCCGCTGGGGCCAAAATCGAAGGAAGCCCAGGCCGCCGCGGGGCGGCCTTTTGACAGGGTCGGGCAGGGGAACGGCGGCGGAAAGTTGGCGACGGCGCGCTCCATATGAACGCACTCCGGCGCAAGGGCCAGCATTAGCGCTGTCTCGCTATGGCCCGCGTGCATCGCCATTTTTTGTTCCTGAGGGCTGAGAAACTGCTTTTCGCTATTGGGGACGTTGAACACGTCGTGCGCGATGATGATCATATCGCCATGACGCAGGCGCATTTCCCGGGAGGCCATCTGCAGCACCTGCGGCTGTCCGCCGTGACCGTTGATCATCAGTAGCTTGCGAAAGCCGGCGCGATACAGGGATTCGGCTATCTCAAGGAGGGTATGCAGCAGCGTGTCGCCGCTCAGGGTCAGGGTACCGGGAAAATGCAGATGCTCGTCGGACTTTCCGTAGGTAATCGGCGGGATGGCGTAGGCCGGGATATCCGCCGGCAGCCGGGCGAGGGCATGTCCCGCCACGCCGGAAGAGATCACGCTGTCCACGGAACAGGGCAGATGCGGACCGTGTTGCTCGATGGCTCCGGTGGGGAGCACGATAACCGTATTGCTTTTGTCCGGCAGGGCGGCAATCGCCGTCCAGCTCAGAAAAGGGAGAAAGCGCTCTGCAGGAATATAACCGTTGATCATCGCTGTGCCTCTGGGTCGAGAATTATTGGGGTAACCAGACCGTCGCTTCGACTTCAATCAGCACCGTGGCGTCGGGCAGCATTTCGCTGACCTGTACCACGGTCGACACCGGCGGCTGGTCGGGGTAAAACAGCTTTCTTACCCGGCTGTAATAGGGAAAATGGTCGAGGTTGCGAAAGTACTGCACCAGCTTGATGACGTCGCTCATCTGCCCGCCCGCGGACTCCACGGTCCGGCGGATGCTTTCCAGCACGTACCAGCTCTGGGCCAGAATCGGGCCCTGTTTGGCATCCGTCGAAAACTCGCCCGTTTGCCCCAGCAGCTCCCGCACCTCCTCCGGCACATCCTGAAAGCCGTTGACGATGGTGCCGTTCAGCGGATTGACCGGAATAATGCCGGAGAGAAAAATAAACTCGCCGGCTCTGCGCCAGGCGGCATACCGCGCCAGCGGAGCGCCCGCGCCTGCTTCAAGACTCATACGTCATCTCCTGTCGCCACACCCGCTGGTGGGTTAACCTGCCGCGGTTAATCACCAGACGAGCTGCACTGTTTAAAGGCCAGGTAAACCTGTCGCTACCCGGGAAAATCACCACGCTGGCCGCGTTGCCGACGGCGAAAGGCGCAGCGTCTGCCGGCGCACCGGTTAACGCCGCCCGATCGCAAATCAACTGCGACTGACGGTCGAAAACGTCGCTGAGCTGGGCGCTGAACAGGCCGCAGGCCAGGGTATCCAGCGGGTCATAGCTCCCCGCCGGGCAGAAAGCGTCCTGCACATTGTCGCAGCCGAGGAGGGTGGCAACGCCGGCGCAGCGGGCCTCCTGAAGCAGCGTGATCCCCCGCTGGCGCGGCGTGCGGCCAGTAACCGCATCCTGTAGCAGCAGGTTGGTCATCGGCAGGGCGATAAGGGTGACGGAGTGGGCCGCCAGCTGGCGCAGGATCTTCTCCGCCTGCTCTTCGCTGCCGCAGGCCAGGGCGCAGCCGTGGCTGCAGCAGAGGCGTCCCGGAAAAGCGTGGCGGGAGAGGTACTCCGCCAGCCAGGCCAACCCCCGCGGATTGTCGCTGAGCTCCTCATCGATATGCAGATCCAGATCCAACCGCCAGCGCGTCGCGCTGCGCAGCAGGTTTTCCATCGCCGCGGGATCCCAGTTAGAGGAGTGGACAAACCCGCCGAGCAAGCAGCCCTCGCCGCCTTCGGCCACCGTCTGCGCGATGGCCTCCGCGGCGGCCGGATCGGCAAACAGTCCCAGCGGCACCAGAGCCACCCGCTCGACGCTGATGCCGGGATGGTCCAGGCGGGCGATCTCCTGCCAGGCGTCAGGCGCGGCGGCGGTGAACCAGTCAATATGGGTGCGCAGATGAGTGACGCCATTGGCCGCCGCCCGGGCCAGTGCGGCGGACGCACGGCGCTGGAGATCCTGTGCGGTCCAGTGCCGGCGATCCTCGTGCATGGCGCGAATAGCGGCCAGCAGACCGGGTTCCGACGGACGGCAGCGTTCAATGGTATAGGTCTTATCCAGATGGGCATGGGGTTCAACAAGGCCGGGCAGCGTCAGCGCTCCACCGAGATCCCATAAGCCGTGATTCGCCTGGCCGGATGGCGCTATCGTCGCGATCTGCCCGTCGGCAAAGGTCAGGTCCGCGGTCAGCGGCGTGCCGTTATGCTCCGTTGGCCAACCCGCAGGTAGCGCCCATGCCGGGAGACGGGCGTTGCTGACGCCGGCAAGCGGCGTGTGGGGGGAGGGAATGTGCATCGTCGCTCTCCTCACAGGTCGAGAACCAGAACCGGCGTTTTCGCCCGCGAGCAGCACAGGGTAATCTGACGGTTCCCGGCTTTTTCTTCCGCCGTCAGGACGCTATCCCGGTGCTCAGGAATGCCGTCGATAACGTCGGTAATACAGGAGCCGCAGATCCCCTGCTCGCAGGAGAGCATGACCTCGACGTTGGCGTGCAATAATACCTCGGCGATGGTTTGTTCCGGCGCAACCTGCAGGCGCTGGCCGGTTGACGCCAGCTCAATATAAAAACCTTTATTCTCCACATCATGATTCAGCCCGCCGGAGGTAAAACGTTCAAATGAGAATTGCGAGGCCTGCCAGCCATATATTGGCATCATATCCTGTAGCCGCTGAATAAAGCCGTCCGGGCCGCAGGCAATGACCGCCGTATCGACGTCAGGCGCGGTTAAACAGGCGGGGATCTCCCGGCGCAAAGAGTCCCCCTCGTCGCTGCAATGGATAACGATCTTTCCCGTCGCAGAGAGCCGCTCCAGCCGCGCGGCAAAGGCCACGTGACGGGCGGTGGAGACATAATAATGTATTTCAAAATCAATATGTTGCCGTGCTATCTCTTCAGCCATCGCCAGCAGAGGAGTGATACCGATGCCGCCGGCCAGCAGCAGGTAACGTCCGGCTGCCGGCAGTGGAAAATGGTTGCGTGGACGGGAGATGGTGAGTCGGTCGCCGGGCTTAAGCGCATGATGCAAATAGCGGGAGCCGCCGGAGGAGATATCTCCCAGCTTGACGCAGACTTCATAACTCTGGCGGTGGTCAGGCATCCCGCAGAGGGAATATTGCCGCGGGCCGACGCCCGGAATCATAATATCGATATGGGCTCCCGCAGAATAGCCGGGTAATATTTTCCCGCCTTCGGGAATAAATTTTAATGACAGATTACTCTGCCCGTTCAGGCTTATTTCCTTGACCGATACAGGAATCAGATCGCCGTCTTTCATTAACGTTTACCATCCCATATTAAGCTGTCTGCAGGGCGGCCTGAGTCAGCGAAGGGAGAAAATGCCCTGCGCCGTAGGCTGTCCGCCAGGTGAGTTAATTGGTGAAACGATTGTTTCTCCGCTATGAATGCTACGGTATTGTGATAAAACTGTTGCGTCCAGAGCTTTGATTCGCACAACCCGTTGCAAAAAAGAGAGCACCCAGACCATGTTTGCATTCTCCCGTTTTCTGCTGTATTTCACCGAAGTGGCCCGTCAGGGGTCGTTTCGTAAAGCGTCAGAGGCGCTGCATGTCTCGGCGTCTTCCATCGATCGTCAGATTTTGCGCGTCGAAAATGAGCTGGCGATGCCGCTATTCGAGCGCCATCCGACGGGACTGCGCCTGACGGCCGCCGGGGAGCTGCTCCTGCACGCGGCAAATAACTGGAAAAAGGACTTTACCCGGGTGTGCGAGCAGCTGGATGACCTGCGCGGGCTGCGGCGCGGGCATGTGCGCATCGCCACTATCGATGCCATTAACCGGCATTTCTTTTCGGCGATGCTGAAGGAGGTGCATAACCATTACCCCAACATTTCGTTTACATTAACCACCATGAACAATATCAACATCCAGCAGGCGCTGATCTCGGGCGAGGCGGATTTTGGTATCATGCTCAACCCCCAAAGTTCCCGCGAACTGCAGGTCCGGGCCTTTGCCGAAATGAATATCGGGATCGTGGTGCCCAAAGGCCACCCGTTGGAAAGCCGCAGCACCGTACGATTTAATCAGTGCATCGAGTACCCGTTTATCATTCCTTCCGCGCCGCTGATGATCAGCGAGCCGGTGGAAGCGCTGGTGAATATCAGCGGCAATGAGGTTAGGGAAGTGGCTGTTTCTAATAACATTCATATGATAAGAACCCTGATAAAAGAGCAGATGGGAATCGGTATTTTGTGTCGTCTTGATATTCTGGATGAGATTCAGTCCGGCCAGCTGGCGTTTATTCCGTTGACCGATCCGCAGCTTAAACCCTTCACGCTGGCGCTGTGCGTATCCCCCGCCCGGCAGCTGTCGCTGGCTGCCTCCATGATGCTCAAGCAGCTGGAAATTCTCTTCAGTCAGATTTGATACCCGGCACTAAAACAATCCACTAATGCACTATTATGGTGCGCTTTGTGTGTTGATGAATCAAAGGTTGCATAAGCGGGTCGCTGGAACAGCGCATTCCTGCGGGGGCGTCGTGAGATGACGGATGCCGATCGTACCTGGCATCGTTTTTGTATAACGGAATATGAGTAGAAGCGGTCAGTACGATTTATCCGTACGGGACATTGCTCAGTAACCATTTCGCGGTTCAACGTTGACCGGGGTGGGAGGCTGAGCCGTTGTCCGCTCGTCCTCTTTCCCGGCGTTATGAGGAGAGGGGCAATGAAAATACGTTCACGCACTCCCTGGGGCTACCGTGTGCTGGGTCTGGTGGCCCTGAGCGGTATGTCTCTGGCCGTTGAGGCCGAGGAGAAAATTGTTTTGCTGACCTCCTGGTACGCCCAGGCGGAGCAGGGCGGCTATTATCAGGCGCAGGCGACGGGGATCTACAAAAAATATGGCCTGGAGGTCGACATTCGCTCCGGAGGCCCCCAGGTTAACGGCATGCAGCTGCTGCTATCAAAACGGGCGGACGTTATTATCGGCTACGATCTGCAGCTGCTGGAAGGCATTCAGCGGGGATTCCAGGCCAAAGCCATTGCTGCTCCCTTTCAGTATGATCCCCAGGGACTGCTGACCCATACCGATGTCGCTTCACTGGAGGGACTGAAAGGGAAAACCATTCTGGTCTCCAGCTCCGGTCAGGCAACGTGGTGGCCGTGGCTGAAGGGGCAGTATCAACTGAATGATGCCCAGGCCCGACCCTATACCTTCAATATTCAACCCTTTGTCGCGGATGACAACGTCGCCCAGCAAGCCTACGTCAGTTCCGAGGTTTTCCAGGTGCAAAAGGCGGGGGTGAAATCAAACTTCTTCCTGTTTTCCGAACACGGCTATCCCCCCTACGGCGGCATTCTGATTGCCCGTCCGGAAACCATCGCCGACCGTAACGCGGCGCTGGCAAAGTTTGTCCGCGCGTCGATGGAAGGCTGGGTGAGCTACCTGAACAACCCGGCCCCGGGAAATGCGTTGATTAAAAAAGATAACCCCAAAATGACCGACGATCTGCTGGCCTGGGCCGTCACGCAAATCCGCCAGCATCATCTGATTGATGGCGGCGACGCCGCCAGCGAGGGCTGGGGGACGATGACGGAAACGCGCTGGCGGAAGACCCGTGATTTTATGGTCAGCGCCAACCTGCTGGATACCGCTACCGACTGGAAGCAGGCCTATACCACCGAGTTTGTGCAGACTATGCAGATTAAACCCTGAGGAGTGACGCTATGTCATTAGTGATTAAAAACGCGCATGCCATTCTCAGCGGTCTCCCGGGGGATGCCGCGCGGCTGGCCGGGCCGGATATCCGTATCCACGATGGCGTTATCGCCGCCATCGGTTCGCTGGCGGCGCTGCCGGAGGAGCGACAGATCGATGCCCGGGACTGCGTGGTCTATCCGGCATGGGTGAATACGCATCACCATCTGTTCCAGTCGCTGTTAAAGGGCGAGCCTCAGGGGCTGAATCAGAGCCTGACGGCATGGCTGAGCGCCACGCCGTACCGGTTTCGCGCCGCGTTCGATGAGCACACTTTCCGTCTGGCGGTACGCGTCGGGCTGGTGGAGCTGCTGCGATCGGGATGCGCCACCGTCGCGGATCACAACTATTTATACTGGCCCGATATGCCCTTCGATACCTCGGAGATTGTATTTAGCGAAGGCGAGGCGCTGGGCATGCGCATTGTTCTGTGTCGCGGAGGCGCAACCCAGGGGCGGGCCGTTGAGCAGGATCTGCCGGTCGCGCTGCGTCCTGAAACCTTCGATGGCTATATGGCGGATATTGAACGGCTAGTCAAACGCTATCACCGCCCTGACGCCGGTTCCCTGCGGAGGGTAGTGATGGCGCCCACCACCGTGCTGCATTCTGCACCGGGCGCTCAGCTGCGGGAGATGGCCAAACTGGCTCGTCACCTGGGCATTCGGCTGCACAGCCATTTGTCGGAAACCGTGGATTATCTGGATGCCGCGCGGGAGAAGTTCGCGATGACGCCGGTCCAGTTCTGCGCCGAACACGACTGGCTGGGAAATGACGTGTGGTTTGCTCATCTGGTGAAGCTGCTGCCGGAAGAGATCGCGCTACTTGGGCAAACCGGCACCGGCATCGCCCATTGTCCGCAAAGCAACGGGCGGTTGGGAAGCGGGATCGCGGATTTGCTGGCGCTGGAAAAGGCCGGGGTGCCGGTATCGCTGGGCGTGGACGGCGCCGCCTCCAATGAAGCGGCGGATATGCAAAGCGAAGCCCATGCTGCATGGCTGTTGCAACGAGCGCGTAAGGGCATGCTGGCGCAGCCGCGCTACGCTGGCGGCACCTTTGAGGGCGGTGCTGACGCCGCCACGGTGGAGGATGTGGTGCGCTGGGGAAGCGCGGGCGGCGCACACATCCTCGGCTTGCCGCAGTGCGGCACCATCAGCGTCGGGATGCAGGCGGATTTAGCGATTTATCGCCTCGACGATCCGCGCTACTTCGGGCTGCACGATATCGCGATTGGCCCGGTGGCCTGCGGCGGTCGGGCCTCCCTGAAATCGCTGCTGCTCAATGGCCGGCCGATCGTTGAGGAGGATGTGATCCCCGGCGTGGATCTTGACGCCATGCGTCGCGACGCGCTGGCGGCGGTACGAACCCTACAACAGCGGGCGGCTGTTTAAACCCAATACAGGACAATCATAATGACGCAATCTGTTCAAAATCAGGGCTATGCATTACAGGAACTGGAGAAAGAGGCGCTGATGGGCGCGCCGGGGGAAGAGACGTTTACCCGCGAAGTGCGCTGTATCGATCTCTCAAATTTTGAGGAGAGGAAAAGTGAGATTGCCGATCGGCTATGGGAGGCGGCAGTGGATATTGGCTTCTTTCAGGTCAGTCATCACGGTATTCCGCTGGCGGAAATTCGCCAGGCATTCAGCATGACCGAGGCGTTTTTCGCCCTGCCCGATGAGGTGAAAGGGCAGTATCCGCTGGCCCGCAATGCCGGTTGGGAAAGCAAGGCGCAGGTCCGGCCATCGACGAAGACCCCGGATCAAAAAGAGTCGTACCAGATTACCCGTCCGCTGATGGCGGGGCTGTGGCCCAGCGACCAGCAGCTCCCGGCGTTCAGAAAGACGATGCTGGAGTTTGAATCCCGGTGCTGGCAGCTGGGGATGAAGCTGCTGTCATGCTTTGCCCTTAAGCTGGGATTTGCGGAGTCGTTTTTCACCACCGCTCACGATCCGGATCGTGAGACCTACCAGAGCACATTGCGTATGCTGCACTACTACGCCAGCGAGCGGGCGCAGCAGGGGATGTGGCGCGCCGGCGCCCATACGGATTTTGACTGCCTGACGCTGTTGTTCCAGCGTCCGGGGCAGGGCGGGCTGCAGGTGTGTCCGGGTAAGGACCGCGAGAGCCAGCAGTGGACCAGCATTGAGTCTCGCGAGGAGGTGATCACCTGTAATATCGGCGATATGCTGATGCGCTGGAGCGACGACCAGCTCCCCTCGAACTTCCACCGCGTGAGAAGCCCGCTTGCCCATGAGTATCAGGGACCGCGCTATAGCCTGGCGTTTTTCTGTCAGGCCAATAAAGATGTCGAGATCCTCGGGCCGCAGGCGAAATACCCGCCGATTACCGCAGAGGCCTATCTGCAGCAGCGTATCCAGGCCAATTTTGCCAAAGGATAGGCTTTCCCGACGGCTGGCGTTGCGCGGCTTTTTCTGAAACGGGCATCCCGTAAAATCCCACGCCGCGGCATGGGATTTTACGGTCATCAATAGCGGATATTCGCAAAAGAACAATTTCATAGCGCTGTTCAATTTAATCGTCTGAACAGTAGCCGGTTAGTGAGTGCCTCTCTTTTATTTGGCCATCGTTGTGCCCGGGTTATATTATCGCATGCCGATGAATGTTAATTAATATAATAAAAACAGAAGCAACGTAATCACCACATTAACAATTCTCATACAACTCATTTTTTGTTTGTGAGCGGTTTCATCATTTTAAAATGCTAAATAGGGTATGGTTTAGCGGCATTTGACTTGAGGTGGTGGATATCATGAAAAATAAATACAAATTACACGAATTTCTTGATGTTGACCGTTTGCAAACGCTGCAGGACAATTTTAGTCAATCGATGATGATTGCGCTGGTGGTGGTCGACCAGGACGGTATTCCGGTCACCCAGGCGAGCGGTTTCTCTGATTTTTGCGCCCGATCAAGAATGAATGCCACCCTGGCCCGCCACTGCTATGACAGCGACAGCGCCGGAGGGCGGGCGGCAATGCTCGCCGGCGAACCGGTGGTCTATCGCTGCTACTGCGGTTTTGTCGAATTTGCGGTACCCATTATGATTAATGGTCATTACCTCGGCGCGTTTATTTCAGGGCAGGTCAAGGTCGAGGCGGAGAAAGAGCAAACGATCCCCTATATCCTCGACAATAATCATCTGTGGCAAGAGAATCCCTGGCTTATCAATCTGCATGAAAATACGCCGCGGATGCCCTACGATCGCTTTGAATCGACGGCCTACACGCTGCTGCACGTTGCCTCTTATCTGGTCGAGCAGGCCCATGCCAACAACATCCAGCGTGAGCTGCGGCAAAAAGAGCAGGAGCTAACCAGCGAACTGCGTAAACGCGTGGAGATCGAACGTTCATTACATGAGGCCGAGTTCAAGGCGCTGTCTTACCAGATTAACCCCCACTTTTTGTTTAATGTGCTGAATACGATCGGTCGGCTGGCGTTTCTCGAAGATGCCAGCCGTACGGAAACGATGGTGCATGACTTTTCCGATATGATGCGCTATTTACTGCGCAAAAATAATAATGGTCTGATTACCCTTGGCCGCGAAATGAATTATGTCAATTGCTATATGGCCATTCAAAAAGTCAGAATGAATGAACGTTTTGACTATGTTTGCGATATTCCTGAAAAATATAATGAAACGGTTTGTCCTTTTTTAATTCTTCAGCCGCTGGTGGAGAACTTTTTTAATTATGTTGTCGAGCCGCGTGAAACCAAAAGCCACATCATTCTCCGGGCTACCGATGATGGTAAAGATGTCATTATCGAGATAGCCGATAACGGAGATGGCATTTCACCCGAGGATATTGAACATATTCTCTCTGGCAACCAGAATCGACAGAAAGGCGGGATCGGCATTAATAATATCAACAATCGCCTGCAGCTGTTATTTGGTGAAAGCTATGGTTTGCAGATTGCCAGTCCCCATAAGCCGATGCTCGGCACCACGGTAAAACTCCGGTTCCCGATGGCGCCAGCTGAGTCTGGAGTGTGAGAATGTATAACATTGTTATTGTCGAAGATGAGTATATTGAGTCGGAATCGCTCAAGCGGATCGTCTCTCGCTGCGTGGAGAATTCTGTCATTCATGAGGCATCGACGGGGAAAAAGGCTATTCAGCTTATCGATGAACTGAATCAAATCGATATGATGCTGGTGGATATCAACATTCCGCTGCCCAATGGCAATCAGGTTATTGAGTATCTCAAGCAGAAAAACACGCAAACCAAAGTGATCGTCACGACGGCAAACGACGACTTTGACATTGTGCGCCATATGCTGAGCCTGAAAGTGGATGACTATCTGCTAAAACCGGTTAAGCAGAGTATTCTCAGCGATACGATCCGCAAAACCTTGCTGGTGGATGAACAGGGGGCTGTCGCGACGCGGGAGCAGCGGCAGACGATAAGCGATCTGATGGGCAACTGTGATTATCCCGGCTGGCACACCTGGTTGTTCGGTATTCTTGATGCGGCCTGCGCGCAACACATGTCTGATAACGATGGGGCGAAAAGGCTGACCGATGTCCTGGAATTGCTCCAGCAGCATCTTGCCGGGCTCGGCGATAAATATATCCCGTGTCGGCAAAAAAATAGCGATCTGATCCATAGCATTCATCAGCACGGTCTGGGCACCGGCCGCTACTGGCCGGTGATGGTAGGGTTATTCAATCTCAGCCACGCGATCTTTGAGCAGCTGTTTAAAAGCGCCAGCGGCAGCATGGATTTTGTCGCCAGAGCCCGTTTCCATATTGAAAAAAACATGCTTAACAACATGACGCTGGATGATATTGCCGCGGAGTCCTTCGTCAGTCCGTGCTATCTGAGTCGGGCGTTTAAAAAGAGTACCGGCAGCGGGTTCTCCAGTTACATTACCAGCCGAAAAATCAATATCGCCAAATCTCTTCTGCACTACAGCGATCTCAAAGTGAATACTATTGCGCTGGAACTCTCCTGGCAGGATGCGAACTATTTTTGTCGGATCTTCAAGAAAGAGACCAGCATTGCGCCATCCGATTATCGCCGTATCGCCTTGCCCGAGGCGGGCTGATTGTCACCCGGTCTTTTTTGCGCTTGCCCCAGCGTAAGCGCAAGAAAGTCCGCTATCCCGGCAAGATTGTTTACTCGTCGCCGCGCCGCGCGCCGCTAAGATGGGACACGATTCTTTATACAGTGGCGCTGCCGTGGATGAATACCTCTTTACTTCTGAATCCGTTGCCGAAGGGCATCCGGATAAGATGGCGGACCAGATTTCTGACGCCATTCTCGATGCCTGTTTACTCAAAGATCCGTGGGCCAAAGTGGCCTGCGAGTGCCTGGTCAAAACCGGGGCGGTGATTGTGGCCGGGGAGATATCGACCGATGCCTGTATCGATCTTGAGCAGATTGTGCGGGCGACGGTGAAATCTGTCGGCTACGACCATTCATCGAAAGGCTTTGATGGCGCAACCTGTGCGGTTATCAGCATGCTGGGCCGGCAATCTGACGATATTGCTAACGGGATCCGCGCTCGCGATCCGGCCTCGCTGGGGGCCGGCGATCAGGGAATAACCTTCGGCTATGCGTGCGATGAAACGCCGCAGCTCATGCCTGCTCCTGTTCTCTACGCCCATCGGCTGATGGCGCGCCAGGCGCAGCTGCGTAAAACGCGCCAGCTGGATGGGCTATTACCGGATGCCAAGAGCCAGGTGACGCTGCGTTATGGCGGCGGACGGATCCATTATGCTGACACCATCGTGGTCTCCACGCAGCATCGCGCCGACCTTCCGCTGGCGACGCTGCGGGAAGCGGTGATGGAAGAGATGATTAAACCGGTTATTCCGGCACGCTGGCTGACCCCCGCTACCCGGCTGCTGATTAATCCAGCGGGGCCGTTTATCAACGGTGGGCCCGCTGCGGATTGCGGCCTGACCGGGCGCAAAATCATTGTCGATACCTATGGCGGCGCAGCGCGCCACGGCGGCGGGGCGTTTTCCGGTAAAGATCCGTCGAAGGTCGATCGTTCGGCGGCCTATGCCGCGCGCTACGTGGCAAAAAATATCGTTGCCGCCGGGCTGGCGACGCGATGCGAAGTCCAGCTGGCCTGGGCCATCGGCCTTTCCCGACCGGTTTCGGTCGCCATCAATACTTTTGGGACTTCCCGTCTGTCGGCGAACCAGCTGACGCAGCTGGTCGACCGTCATTTTGACCTCAGCGTTTATGGCATTATCCGCCAGCTTGATTTGCTGGCGCCGCGCTATCGCCAGACGGCCTGCTACGGCCATTTTGGTCGGGAAGTCTTCCCCTGGGAACGCACTGATAAGGCGCCGCGGTTGCGTGACGATGCCGCCGGTCAGCTGTGCGCGTCGGTGTGTACCCCCTTGCATGAAAAATAACAGGAGAGAGATATGTCCGGGCAGAGCTTAGGCTTAATTGAAACCGTTGGCTTAACGGTGGCGGTAGAGGCCGCTGATGCCGCAATAAAATCGGCGAATGTCGAACTGGTTGGCTATGAGCTGACCAAGGGCAGCGGGCTGGTGACCATCAAATTAACCGGTGAGGTTGGCGCCATGAACGCCGCCGTCTCCGCCGGGGTTGCCGCCGCTAGCCGGGTCGGGCAGGTCTACGCCTGGAAAGTCATTGCGCGTACCGCAACCGGGATTGATAGCCTGATTGCCTCATCACAAACGTGCGGCACGCCTCCTGAACCGACAGCGCCTGCCGCCGCGGAAGTTCCTGACGCGACGATAGCGGTGGTCAATATTACGTCTCCCGCACAGTCCGCCTCCTGCCTGGCTTTTGAGGAGAGCCCGGGCGTTGAGTTGCCGGCGTCGCTGGCGGCGGAACCTGACCCGGCGCTGGTTCAGCCGGTGGGCGCAGAGGCTGAACCTCAGAATGAGTCGGCGGTTCAGGCTACTCAGGAGGAGAAAAAAACGGCACGGACCCGGGCGAAGAACACCCGGCGCTAGCCGCTGTCATTTCAGTTAAGCCACCTGCGGGTTAATGCGGGTCACGTCAAGGTGACCCGCATTTTTTTGCTTTATCGCAGGCCTGGACGATACCGGTAAACGGTGGCTGGCGCGAAAATACGAAACCTCTGGCTTAACCGCGACCTTGAGGGCTGCCTCGCCTGCAGACGTGTTGAAAACCTGACAGCGCCGCATAAAAAACCGGCCATCTCTTTGAAATGGCGGATACTTACCCCTCTGCCGGATCGGTCAGCTGACCCTTAAACGATCGGCATTAACCTGCAGGTGGCTTTTTTGTTGCTGCGCGCCAGGAGATGACGCGAGCGAGAGATGAGCAACCGGGCTCTGCCCGGATGCGCGGCTAAGAATAGGATGCGCGGCTAAGAATCGGATGAGGTGCCTGGGGCGAGGAGGAGCAGGTGACACGAGCAGAAAAGGGGCGTTTGTGGAGCACTCCGCCACAATGTGTTGCGCTGGCGGAGTGCGGGCGCGTCGGGTCAATCAGGACAGCGGATGACTCACCGTCTCCGCGGCGGCTTTGGCGGCGGGGAGATGGCGCCCGATACCGTAGCGGTAGATCGCCGCGCCCAGGATTCCACCGATGACCGGCGCAATCAAAGGTACGAGGAAGTAGGGAATCTCTCTGCCACCGGTCATGGCGACGGAGCCCCAGCCGTTCAGAAACGTAAACAGTTTTGGACCAAAATCGCGAGCCGGGTTCATGGCAAATCCAGTTAGCGGGGCGGTCGCCGCACCGATGACGGCCACCAGCAGGCCGATCAGCAGCGGCGCGAGCGGCCCTTTTGGCACCCCGTTGCCATCGTCGGTCAGCGCCATAATCAAGCCAATCAGCATCGAAGTAATGACAATTTCCACCAGCGCCGCGAGCCAGACGCTGATGCTTGCCGCCGGATAGGTCGAAAAGATGCTGGCCAGATACAGGCTGTCCTGGCTGCCGCGCACCATCTGGTGGGCCTGTTCATAGTCGGCGAACAGATTGTGGTACAGCAGATAGGTCAGAGCGGCACCGCAAAATGCGCCGGCCATTTGCGCCAGGATATAAGGCGCCACTTTCTTCGCCTCAAAGCGGGCGAACATCCATAAGGCGATGGTGACCGCCGGGTTAAGATGAGCGCCGGAGATCCCTGCCGTCAGGTAGACCGCCAGCGCAATACCCAGCCCCCACACAATGCAGATTTCCCAAAGACCGAAGCTGGCGCCGGCCAGTTTTGCCGCACACAGCACGCTGGTGCCGAAAAACATAAACAATCCGGTACCAAGAAATTCTGCAATACACTGTCCGGTTACTGATTCACGAGAGTCACTCATAGTTTTTTTCCTGTATTAAGCGATGCGCTATGCCATCTCTTAACGATTGGGGTACAAGGGATAAGAGCGCGAAATCTTTTTTTTGTGTTGTCAGGATTAGCCGCCGATATGGCAATGAAATCCCATCGATTCAACGATTTTTTTCAGGCTGGCCATTTTGTCTTCGGAGTGCGAACCGGCATCGCCCATGGGATAAATACGGCCCAGCAGGGTATATTTATTTTCGCCAAAGGTGTGATAAGGCAGTAGATGAATCGTGTCCACTCCAGACATCAGGCGGGCAAATTCAGCAATGCTGCGAATCTCCTCCGGGCTGTCGTTAACGCCGGGAATCACCGGAATGCGCACAATAACGTGAGTGATAAAGGAGATCCGAATCAGGTTTTCCAGAATCGTACGGTTATCAACACCCGTATTAAGTTGATGAATAGTCGGGTTCACGGCCTTAATATCCGTTAATGCCAGATCGACCCACGGAAAGACGTCCTCAATCACCGCTTTGCTGGTCATTCCCGTCGTTTCCATCGCCGTGTGCCAGCCTTTGGCCTTACAGGCTTTCAGGAGCTCGCGAGCAAACACCGGCTGCGCCAGCGGTTCACCGCCTGAGAGGGTAATTCCGCCGCCGGAGCGTCGAAATAAGTTCTCTTCTTTCTGCAGCTCACGGATCACCTCGCTGACGGTCATACGTTTGCCTTTCATTTCCAGCGCCTGAGTCGGGCAAACCGCGGTGCATTGGCCGCACTGAATACAGCGTTCGCGGTCGATAAAGAACGGATTGCCCGGAGAAAGCGCCCGCTGCGGACAGACCTCCACGCATTTTCCGCAGCGGATACAGTCGCTTTTTTTATAGATTAACTCGGGCTGCGGGCGCTGTGATTCCGGGTTGCTGCACCACTTACAGGCCAGCGGACAGCCTTTAAAAAAGGGGATCGTGCGGATGCCGGGGCCATCATGCAGGGAGTAGCGTTGAATATTGAATAACACGCCTTCGGTATCGTATTCGACTCTGTTCATAACATCACTCGTCAACAAAGCGACCACCAGGCAACAGCAAGTCAGCCGCTAAAATCGGGTCTGATAAAGGGCCATACGTTGCCGTATGGCCCTGGCAGGTCAGGCAAAATCAGAATTGCTGTTCGGTGCGGCTGATGATGTCATCCTGGACTTCTTTCGCCAGTACCACGAACTGCGCGCTATAGCCCGCAACGCGAACCACCAGGTCCTGGTGCTGCTGCGGATTTTTCTGCGCCTCCAGCAACGTGTTGCGATCGATAACGTTAAACTGTACGTGCATCCCTTTCTTATCGAAGTAGTTACGCACCAGACCGCCAAAGTTTCGCAGACCCTTTTCCCCCGCCAGCGAGGAGGGCAGGAATTTCTGGTTGTAGAGCGTTCCGTTCGAGGCGATAAAGTGATCCAGTTTGGCTACCGAGTTGGCTGCGGCGGTCGGGCCGAGGGTATCTTTCCCCTGGCGCGGCGATACGCCGTCGGCAAGCGGCTCTTTCGCCAGGCGACCGTCCGGCAGGGCGCTCACATCTTTACCAAACAGCACGTTCGCCGACACCGGATAGATACCGGCCTGGAAACGTCCGCCGCGTGGGTTGGTGTACTTCTCCACTTCCTGACAGTAGATCAGCGCGCATTGACGGGCGACAAGATCCACGTCGTCGATGTCGTTACCGAAACACGGCGTATTTTCCAGAATATGGCGAATCTCTTCATAACGCGGATTGCCTGCCGATGGGGCCGGACTGGCGCTGGCGAGCTGACGATAGACTTCGTTTTTTATCTCTGCCGGGTTCAGCGAGCCGTGCCGGTCGATAATGCGTTTGACCACTTCGTAAATATCCTGCTCGCCGAGAGAGGATTTTGCCGCCGCGCTATGCGCGGTGCCGCCGACCGGGTAGCCGAAGTTGGCATCCAGCGCGCCCTTCAGTTCCTGGAGCGTCAGGCGGCGATCCTCAAACACCTGTTTTTGGATGGCGTAGACGGAGTCGCCGGTATCGGCAATGCCGAACGCCTGCGGGCCGGTAAAGTTGTAAATCGCGCCGCCTTCCTGCAGGGATTTACCACGGCCAATGCAGTCATCGACCAGAGCGGACAGGAACGGCAGAGGGCAGCGTTCGCCGTGGGCGATGTCGACGCTGTTGCACGCTTCGACCAGCTGGTGCACAAAGTGCGCCATCTGTTTTTTGAAGGCCGCATAGAAGTCATCCATGCCGGTGTACTGGGTCATCTCACCGGTCATCGGGCCAAGCTGTTTGTTTCCTGAGCGGCCGTTGTTAAGGGTAATCTCCAGGACCTTCGCGACGTTGAAGAACGCCGCGTCGTGCCAGCCTTCGGTGCGATGCGGCGCCTGCGGCTCCACGCAGCCAATGATGCAATAGTCGCGGGCATCATGCAGCGAGACGCCGCGGTTTTGCAGCGCCGGGATAATCACTTCATCGTTGTACATGGCCGGTACGCCAAGTCCCAGACGGACCAGCTCGCAGGCGCGATAGAGAAACTCATCCGGCGTGCCTTGCCAGACGCGAATCGAGAAAGAGGGCTGCGGCAAACGCACGTGGGCCGTGGCTTCCATGCACATGTAGGTTAACGGGTTGGTGGCATCACGGCCGTCTTCCGTCTGACCGCCGACGCACAGGTTCTGGAACACGGCGTAGCCGGCGAAGGCCTGGGCAGAAACCTCATCGCGGGTTTTGTTGATATCGTTTAGCTTGATCCAGCAGCAGTCCACCAGCTCCTGGGCAAATTCGCTGCTGATGGCGGTATCTGCCGCCAGATACGGATACATGTACTGATCGAAACGGCCGGGAGAAATTGAGTGGCCGCTGGATTCAATCTGCAGCATGCTCTGAATAAACCAGAAGGTCTGGCAGGCTTCCCAGAAGGTTGTCGCGCCATATTCCGGCACGCGGGTACAGTTGCTGGCAATCTGTTCCAGCTCGCGCTGACGGGTTGGGTCGCGTTCTTCACGGGCAAGGCGCGAGGCTTCCTGCGCGTAGCGATGGGCGAAATTGATTGCCGCCTGATAGCTCAGAATAACGGCGTTGTAGAACTGCTCTTTTTTGATGTAATCGGGGGTGCTGCGATCGAGTTTCTCCAGCGCGCGGGTGACTTCATCGATGATCCCGCGGAAGCCGATTTTCAGTACCTTGCCATAGTCGACGCTGACGTGTCCGACACCGCCGAAGAAGTAGTTGCCGACGGTGAAAACGCCGTTGCCCATGCTCTCTTTTGTCCCTTCGGACATATAGGAGGCGGCGAGCGAACTGGTGGTTTTACCCGGCCAGTATTTAAAGGCCTGGTGGAGCTCATCGGCGGTTTTTTTCTCAATGATGAACGGGTCGGCAACGCGGTGCGCCATGGTGTCGAACTCTTTTTCGACCCAGTCATAAGAGAATTCAGGACAAATTTCTGTCGAACGTGGATTAATCGTGACGGCGCCGACGATTAACTCGTCAGGGCGAATAGTGACCGGCAGTTCGTTAAATATTTTCTCAACGACTTTTGCCCGCCGCATAATAGCGGGAAGCTGCTCATTTTCTTTATATGCCTCGGTTGCCAGCACCGCACGTTCAGATTCTACATACGGTTTAGCATGCAGAATCATATTTTTGAGTCTTACTACACGATCGGTCGGATGAGTAAAGCCTTTCTCTAACATACAATAACTCCCGAAATGATATAAGCGTGGGGTTTTTCCACACCTGAGTTTTTTTACCTGACGGTAGGGCCGGGTACGCTAGCTAATAGTGTTGCTGCCGATTAAACTAATAAATTGACGTAATATTTCCGGGTGCGCCATCCAGGTCGTCGCGGTGACAAGATTGCCGTCATGTACCGCTTCGTGGTCTGCGGCGCTCACCCAGATGCCGCCAGCCATTTCAACTTCAGGCTTTAAGGTGAAATATCCCGTCAGCGTTTTGCCTTTTAATATGCCGGCAGCAACCAGAATTTGTGGTCCATGACATATAGCGGCAATCGGTAGCGCAATATTATTGGCGCAGTGGATGATATTTAATACCATCCGGTTGAGACGTAAATATTCCGGAGCGCGGCCGCCGGCAAGATATATTCCACAATATTCCTGTATCCTGACTTCATCAAAAGAGGCGGTTAAGCGGAACAGATGGCCCGGTTTTTCGCTATAGGTTTGATCGCCCTCAAAATCATGAATCGCGGTCTTTATATATTCCCCACAGCGTTTCCCGGGGCACACCACATCCACTCTGAAACCTAACATGCTTAATGCCTGCCATGGCACCATGACTTCATAGTCTTCAGAGAAATCGCCTGCCAGAAGCAAAATTCTTTTCATAAGCGAACTCTCAGAACGTACTGTCATCATCCTCAATAATACGCATGGCTTCATTCACTGCGGCGATCTCGCCGAACAGCGCCAGCGTCGTGATATGCTGCGGACAGCTGCCAAAGATCTCCGATACCGCAACATGTGCGCTTTTACTTGCCAGATCGGCGTAAAAGTACAGATCCGGTACCGGCAACATAATCAACCCGATAGCGTCGATGCGGATACTTTCCAGCCGGTTGCGAGATTCCGAAGGCATCCGCCTTTTCAGCATGGCGAGCGTTTCCGGCGTCGGCGCGTTGATAATGCGTTTTTTCATGATCGAGTCAGCCATCCTGCTTCAGTCAACGAATATTGAGCGCTTCAACCATCACGCAGCGACGGTGCCTGGCGTAGGAGCGTGCTGAGGTCAGGCCTTCACCGGTCGGACCGGCAATGGTAAATGTCGCATGTCCTTCGCCGCCAACGCCCAACCCGGCATATGACGGGCCATTTTTGACAAAAATAGTGGTCTGGATCAGCTGCGCCATTTTGGTCAGTTTTTCAACGTTGGTAGAGTGCATCATGGCCGTGTGACGATGACCATGTTCAACTTTCACCGCCAGATCGATCGCTTCATCGACGTTCTCCACTCTGACCACCGGCAAAACCGGCATCATAAGTTCGTGCAGCACGAATGGATGGTCACGTTCGGTTTCAATCAGGATAACTTTGATCTCCTCCGGCACGCTGATACCGATTTGCTGCAGAATGTAGCGCGCATCTTTCCCCACCAATGCGGTACTCGGGCCGTTTCCTTTTTCATTCAGCACCAGCGCCTGTAACTGCTGAATATGTTGTTTGTCGCACAGCAGCCAGGCGCCGCTTTTTTTCATGCAGTGGATGAGATAGTCCGCCACTTCATTGACGACAATGACCTCTTTTTCCGCCACGCAGGGGAGGTTGTTATCGAAGCTGCAGCCGTTGATGATATCGCGGGCGGCTTTCTCGATATTGGCGGTTTCATCAACCACAACGGGAGGATTGCCCGCGCCGGCGCCAATCGCTTTCTTACCGGACGACATCACGGTTTTCACTATCGCCGGCCCGCCGGTGGCGACCAGCATATTGATACGCGCGTCGCCGATTAAGGCATTGGTGTTGTCAATCGACGGGCTGGCGACCGTGACCACCAGACTGGCGGGGGCGCCAAGTCGGGCCAGCTGTTGATTGATTAGCGTGACGCAGTACAACGACACCTGGCGCGAACGCGGATGCGGGCTAAAGACCACGGCGTTGCCGGCGGCCAGCATACCGAGAGTATTGTTGATAATGGTCTCGGTCGGATTGGTGGTCGGGGTGATCGAACCAATGACGCCATAGGCGGAGTATTCGGTCAGCGTCAGGCCGCCATCTCCGCTGATTGCGGCGGTGATGAGATCTTCAACTCCTGGGGTTTTTTGCGCGGCAACGCGGTTTTTCACCATCTTGTCGGCATAATTTCCCATTCCGGTCTCTTCCACCGCCATGGTCGAGAGCGCGTGCAAAATCTCTTCCTGCAGGAAAAACTGGCGAATGCCGTCAACAAAGCGGGCGCGATCCTGCATTGAGCAGTGGCGATACTGGATGTACGCCTGCTGTGCCGCGGTAATCGCGGCATCCATGGTGGCAAAAACACCGTCACCGGCGCTCCCGTCGACAGGCGCTGCGGGAGCGGCTCCGGCCTGGCTTGCCAGTACGCTGGCCACAATCGCGTCGATGCTGCCGCGATCGAACGGTGTGGCGGCTGCCGGCGCAGGCTGTTCGGGCGCTGGTGCCGTCGTTTTGGTATATTTACTCAGCACGCGGGAGACGGCCTGAGTAATATCAAGATCGTTCATGCTGTATCTTCCTTACTTCGCTTCGCTCGTGGGTGCCACCATCAAATGTACGGCGTCGTGGTCGATTTGATCGGCGCCGGATCGAGCGTAGCCAGCAGCTGTTTCCCGACGTCTCTGGCGGCGATGACCGCCTGGCGTACCGCGCCGGAATCACCGGCAAACGTGAAGATCACTTCGTTACTGAAGCTGGTGCCGTGCGCCGGGCTGGCGTAACCCACCGGCTCGATGACGGCGGCTTTGGCTGCGGCGTCGGCGACTACCACGCCAATCGCCGCCGGTGAAGCGCAGGTCATGCCGAAAGATTTACCCAGCGGGGCACCGAAGGCTTTATTGAGCGCGCTGCTGGCGCGGGCGGTGTACTGGAATTCCAGATGACCGGCCGGCGAGCCATAAACATCGCCCATGGTGCGTTGAATTTCGCCCAACGCGACTTCAACCGCGCGACGAACATCGGAGACATCGGAGGCGCCGAAAATGATCAGGCAACCATGCCCACCGCCGCCCTCGGTATCGCGAGCCAGCTCAATAGAGAGAATTTCACTGTTGGTGGCTTTAATGGCCTCATCCGCGGCAAATATATGCGGACCGGCCCCGGTCCGGGCGCCAAGAATACCGATGGAGCGATATTTCTTGTCGATATTCATGACTTCATGTAATTGATGATCAACATTGGCAATAACTAATCCAATGGTATGCCCGAGGGCCGTTCCGACAAATTCAGTTAAACCGCAACCGATAAAGCTGGCCGGCGTTTTATTATTTGCGCGATCATCAGTCTGTTTGTGCATTACTTCAGATATAATCTGCTCAACAAGATTATCTCTCATGGTCGGTATCCTCTGGCTTTATTAACTGACAGCTTTCGGCAGGATTTTTTCCACTTCAATATGTGGGCGCGGAATCACATGTACGGAGACCAGTTCACCGACTTTACCTGCCGCCGCTGAGCCTGCGTCCGTTGCCGCTTTGACTGCGCCGACGTCGCCGCGCACCATGACGGTAACCAACCCGGAACCAATTTTTTCATAACCGACCAGGGTGACGTTAGCGGATTTAACCATGGTATCTGCGGCTTCAATTGCGGAAACCAGACCTTTTGTTTCAACCATACCTAATGCTTCTTGTTGCATAACGACCTCAATATTTCCAGGTGAGAGTAAAAGCAAGTTATGAATTAACCGATAAAGGTTGAGTTCATAGACTTAATAAATTCATGCACTACGATGTTATTGCGTCAGAGACAAAATGTTTTGCCCGGCAGAGAGACTTTCTTGTTTTCCCGTTTTCAGCTGGACAATAAAATCCTCCCCGTATGACTACTTTCAGGACGCGCTCAGGCCGCGCCTTCCAGCAAGGGGGCAAGCGCGGCCGCATCCTCGGCAATCATCCGCTCTTCATTGGTGGGAATGACCGCCACAATCGGTGAGCCGGGGCGCGAGATAATGCCCTGCCGGCCGGCAAACATTTGCGCATTGCGCGCGGCGTCAAGCTGCACGCCAAATATCGCCAGCCGTTCGGCGGTCAGCTCGCGGATCAGCGCCGAGTTTTCCCCGATGCCGCCGGTAAAGATCAGCGCGTCAAAGCGATGCAGCGAAGCGAGATGGGCGCCAAGGTGGCGGGCAAGCCGGTGAACCATGACATCAATCGCGAGGGTGGCCCGGGGATCGCCGTTGTCGCGCGCCTCTTGTAACGTGCGGCAATCGCTGGAAAGACCCGACAGACCGAACAATCCCGCCTCGTTATTGACCATCTTGTAAAGTGATTCGATAGTCTGTCCGGTGCAGCGGGCAATATAGGCCGCGGCGCCAAAATCCAGATCGCCGCAGCGCGTTCCCATCACCAGCCCTTCAAGCGGCGTCATGCCCATCGAAGTGTCGACACTCTGCCCGTTTTTCACCGCGCAGACTGACGAGCCATTGCCGAGATGGGCAATAAGCAGGCCGTGGTTAGCGGGGTTGAGACCCAGGCGCGCGACGGCTTCGGCGGCGATAAAGCGATGGGAGGTGCCGTGGAAGCCATAGCGTCTGACCTGATGCTGGTGTAAATACTCCAGCGGGATGGCATAGGTATAGGCTTCCGGCGGTAGCGTCTGATGAAAGGCGGTATCAAACACCGCCACCTGCGGCAGCGCGGGTAACAGCGCCATGGCGGCTTCAATGCCAATCAGGTTGGCGGGATTGTGCAGCGGCGCCAGCGCCGACAGTTCCCGGATACGCTCGATGACCGACGCCGTGAGCCGCACCGAATGTTTGAAATCATTCCCGCCGTGCGCCACCCGATGACCGATGGCGCAGACCTGCGGCAGCAGCCCCTGCTCTGCGAGCCGGGCGAACAGCGCCTCCAGCGCGCAGGTATGGCTGGCACCGTCAGGCAACCCGCTGGTCGTCTTCCTTTGCGCATCGTTAAAGGTAATGCAGGCCTGGTGTAGCCCCAGCTTTTCGGCCAGCCCGGAGAGCACCGGGGTCTCCTGATTGCGCGGGATGACGGAGAACTTGAGAGAAGATGAACCACAGTTAATAACCAGAACCAGTGATGCTGACGACATGATGACCCCTGTCTGTATCCGTTTTTTAGAGAGATTCATTGAATGGTGTGAGCAAAAATCGCTCGCGGCTGAAGCGCGCCAGAGTCTGCGTGGCAATCGCGATATCTTCCTCGACGCTCCCGCCGCTGATGCCGATACCGCCGAGCAGCACGCCGGCCGACCAGCAGGGCAGCCCGCCGCCAAAGCAGCAAAGACCTTGCGTATGCGACAAGCCGTACAGGCTGGCGCCAGGTAATACGTCGGCCGCGAGTCGGTGGGTCGGCATCCTGAGCGCCACGGCGGTCCATGCTTTTTGCGTGGCCAGCGTATGGCTGATGAGCAGGGCGTTATCCTGACTAACGAAGTAGCGCTGCAGGCCGTGGGTATCCACCAGGCTAAAAACAATGGGCACATTCGCGTTGTTCGCGGCATCGATGGCACAGTGCGCCAGTAATGCCGCGTCCGTCAGCGTCAGCGAGGCCGGAGACGGCGCTAACTGACGCGAAATGGCCGCGTTGATACGGCGATCCAGTTCGGCGTTCGGGGGGGTGTGCATGTTTTTCCTCCGTGGCGCTTACTGGCCGTTAAGATCGAGCGAGTCAACAATGCCGACTACGGCAGCATCAATCACCGAGTGCTCTTTGCTGGTGGTCATCCGCGCGGAGCTGCCGGTGGTGACGATGACCGTTTCCCCGTTTCCGGCGCCGACAAAATCGACGGCGACCTGCGCCGTGCCGGTGGGCTGATAGTGTTCATCCAGGCGGGCGACAATCAGCAGCTTTGCGCCATTGAGCGAAGCATGTTTGGTCGTCGACACCAGTGCCCCGGTTACTTTTGCCAGATACATATTTCCTCCTGGTGGCTCTGCACCATGACAATACCGCGGTCGCGAATTTCATCGCGTGCGGCGGGAGTGATGAGTGTCCGGTGTCCAACCGACAGGACCGCGCCTGCGGGGTGCTGGCGCACATCGCTGAGCGTGATCAGCGGTTTACCGCCGGGCGCCGTCGGCCTCTGTGCCGGGTTCGCCGTGGGGCGGCCGATAATCGTGATGCCATACTCCCCGAGAGTGGCGACGTAACCGGCCAGCCGTGCCCGCAATGCCGGGGGGAGCTGGCTGGCGGCGCCATCCCGGCATTCGGTATTGAGCGTGACGATGATGGGCCTGGCCAGACTCAGGGCGTGAAAAGCCCAGCGACACACCCGGTTATCGCGAATACCTAAGGCGATTTTGCTCAGGCTGTTGGTGGACAGCGAGGGCAGATACAGGCCGCTGAACGTCTCTCCTGTCGGGCAGGGATCCCGGTCGTCGCACAGCGCCTCAACATCGCGATGCGCCAGAGCCTCCATGCAGGTGGAGTGCAACGACGCCTGGATGGCGCTATGGGAAAAGGTCATCACCAGGAGATAGCCGCGCCGGTTCAGCGCCGTCAGACAATCCAGCGTCGTCGGGAGCGTGGCGAGATCCTCGCCGCTTAATACCACGCGCATAACCTTGCCGTGGTCTTGCAGGCGCCGCCGGCGTTGAGCCAGCAGGTCTGCAATGAGGCTGTCGAGCCGGTATGAGAGTTGCTGTGCATCCATTGTGGTTCTCCTCAGCGGCTGCGCATGGCGATGCCAAGCGGCGTCACCAGCAGCGGCTGCTGCGCCTGAATGACCCGTTTGCCGGTGGCGTGGCGAAAAACGTCGGCAAACTGGCGGAAGCTGCTGGCGCCTCCGACCAGGTAAATGTCGTCGACCGGATAGCCCGCCAGCCAGCCGGCGACCAGATGAGCCATCTTTTCAGCCACCGGACGGACCACGGTAAAGATCTGTTCTTCCTCCTCCGGACACTTTTTCAACGCTTCCGCTTCGGCAAAAGGCATGCCCAGGGCGCCCGCGAGTACCAGGGTCATATGGTTGCCTCCGGTCGGCTCATCGGCGCTGAAAATCACGTTGCCGTCGCGCAGAATGCTGATCCCGGTTGTCCCGCCGCCCACATCAACCACCGCGCCGTGGCGAATGTTTAAGGCCAGCGCGGCGGCTACCGGTTCATCAACCACGTCGGTCACCTCCAGTCCGGCGGCCTCCACCATATTGACGATCACTTTGGTGTTCCCGGCGGTGATTCCCGGCGGGATGGCCGTCGCCGCGCGGGTGAGGGGGCATCCGAGGCGCTCTTCGAGCGCTGTTTTCAGCCCGCTCACCACCCGGCTGGCGGTCAGGAAATCCACCACCACGCCGTCTTTCACCGCCCGTGAAGGATGGCTGATGCCGGCGACGGGGTTATCGTTTTCATCCAGCACAACCACGGCGATATTGGCCGTGCCCGGATCGACACCCACTTTCAGCGCGCCTGCCCAGGCGCGGCATCCGCCCAGGCTGACCAGCTCCGCCAATGCGTTCAGCCGCCTGGTTGCTGTGCTGTCAGTCATGGTGGCGTTCCGCAAACGCGCGCTGGACGCAGTCGCCGTTACGCAAGCCAAAGCCGTTGGCCTCCTCAACATCAACATGCATTTCCAGCACCGCATCCGCGCTCACCCGGACCACCACGTGGCTAAGAATGCCGCCGCGATAGCCGTCGATACGCACGTCAATCTCCATCCCGTCGCGCAGGGCGTGGCGCTCGGCGTCGGCGGGCGAAATATGAATATGGCGCCAGGCGACAATAGCGCCATCCGTTTTGCTGACCCGTCCGCGCGGGCCAATAATCTCGATCCCCGGCGAGTCCTGTAGATCGCCGGACATTCTTAGGGGGGCTTTGACGCCGAGGATAAAGCTGTCGGAGACGGAGATTTCAACCTGGGTGGCGCTGCGCAGCGGGCCAAGGACGCGTACTCTGGTCAGCTCCCCTTTTGGTCCGCGCAGAGTCACCGTCTCTTCGGCGGCATACTGGCCCGGCTGTTTGACCGCCTTCATGCGGGTGAGGGTGGTGCCATAGCCAAACAGAATGTCCATATCTTCCCGGCTCAGATGAACGTGGCGGTTAGAGATGCCAACGGGGATACGCAACGTCTGTGCGGCGAGTGGGGCACCGGCCGCCGCCCCGGGGCCACGGGACTTGAGTTCCTGAAGAATTTCCCGGGTGATTAATTCGGCTTGCTGCTGGGTGTCATTCATAGCGTCAACAACCTGAAAGTGATGAAAGGAGCGATACAAGCATATTCAGTCCCGCGTTGGCCTTTTTGCTGTTGCGCAGGACTTTTTTGACGGTCCGCCGGGCGCAGGACAATCTTGTCCAGATTTAGCCGGCGATGGCGGTCAGCAAGCGGTCTACATCAGCGGCGCGGGGCTGGCAGGGATTGGTTTGCGTGCAGCCATCCCCTAAGGTCGCCGCGATCAGCGCCTGACGCAGGGATTCCACAGCCGTCCGGTCTTTTCCCAGCGCCTGCAGTGTGGCGGGAATACCAAAATGGTGATTCATATCGCGAATGCTGCCGATTAGCGCGCGCAGAGTTTGCTCCGGCGTGGCGGCCTGGATGCCCATAATGGCGGCGCATTTCAGGTATCTCATCCGCGCGTGCGGGGCGTGGCGGGCATTGTGCTCAATAATCAACGGCAGCAGCATGGCGTTAATTTTGCCGTGTGGGATATGCAACATCCCGCCGATAGCGTGCGCCATACCGTGCACTAATCCCAGCCCCGCCGAATTAAACGCCATGCCGGCCATGCAGGAGGCGTTGTGCATATGGCCCCGCGCCGCAATATTATTCTCATCGCTAAAAACGTCGGGCAGGTGTTGCCAGACCAGCGCAATGGCTTTCTCGGCGAGCGCGTCGCTAAAATCATTGGCCCCCGTCGAAACCAGCGCCTCAATGGCGTGGGTCAGGACGTCCATGCCGGTATCCACCGCGACCTGACGAGGAACCGAGAGAACCAGGTTTGGGTCAAGGATGGCGCAGTCCGGGATCAGTTCATCGGCAATCAGCGGATATTTTCGGCCGTTTTGCGGATCGGAGATGATGGCGTAGGAGGTGACTTCGGAACCGGAACCGCTGGTGGTCGGAATGGCGATAAGTTCTATGGCGTGGCCGGGGAGGAACTCTTCCAGCGTAACCTTGATCCCTTTAGCGGCATCAAGAGCGGAGCCGCCGCCCAGCGCGATAATGACCTGCGGTTTAAAACTTTTAAACTGTGCGGCGCCGGCGTGCAGGATCTCCACGCTCGGGTCGGGTTTCACCTCGCTAAAAATAGAGACGCAGGCCTGCGGCATTTCATTAATCAGGTCGCGTGTTTTACCGGAGCTCACCATAAAGCTGTCGGTCACAATCGCCACCTTTTTATGGTTCAGCCGACGCAAGGTTTGAATTGCGTTTTCACCAAAATAGACGTCAGGAAGAGAAAAGAAATAGCTCGCCATCTTTCGATTACCTTATCCGTTGGGCGGATTGCGGGGAGGCAAATGCCGGATGTAAAAAGAGAGCGTATTGTGTCATGGGGGGATGAATAAGAAGCTGGCTATGCTTGTGCTAAGTCAGGATTTCGTTGCGGTACTCTTTTATTGCGGACAAAAAAGTGCAGGGGTGCATCGCGCCAGCGATGGTCTCTGACCCTGATACGGGTCGGGACCGGAATTCTGGTATGCGTGAGGCGCTGGCGGTGCTGAGGCCAGGTGATAGTTTCTACGCTGAAGGCATTGCGTGCCCCTACTGTGCTGTCGCGGCATGTGTTCCCGATCTGTTCGCTCCGCCGTTGCGGGTTAACGTCCTGCCACTGCCCGGCGTTGTTGCGGTCAGATGAGCGGTTTCAACTTATCCTGTCTGCCCGGCATGGGTTTTGTTGCCATTCCGCAATGAGCCACCGTTACCCTCTCCAGGTGAAAAATATTCACCGGCTCATGCCAGTCTGCGGGCATAGCGCCAGCAGATGCTGGCGCTTATCATCCCTGAACCCTTACAGGTCAGAGCAGGATAAAAGATGAGAAAGCCAGAAGATATCGTATTCCCCGCCGGGCAGCAGGCGCTGTATGAGCAAAACCGTTACTCTCCGGCGGTTAAATCCGGCGATTTTCTGTTTGTTTCCGGTCAGGTAGGAAGTCGGGAAGATGGTTCAGCGGAACCCGGACTGGAGCAGGAGATCCGCAGGGCGTTCGATAACCTTAATGCGGTGCTGGCGGCCGCAGATTGTACGTTTGCCGATGTGATTGATGTCACCATCTATCTGGTCGATGCGCAATCGACTCTCGACACGCTCTGGAAGGTGTTGCCGGAATACTGGGGAGATGCCCCCTGGCCGACGCTGACGGGCGTCGGCGTGAGCTGGCTATATGGCTTCCGTTTTGAAATCAAGGTCACCGCCCGCTTGCCCTCGCGGCAATGAAAATCGGTTCCGCTCTTTAATGAGATCGATCAGTGCGCGCAGGCTGGCGGGCATATGTCGGTTGGCCGGAAACCAGAGGCACAAACCCGGAATCGGCGGGCACCATGGCTCAAGTACGGTGACCAGTCGGCCATCCGCCAGCGCTGCGCGGGCGTGTACATCCGGGACATACGCGATCCCCAGACCGTTGATCGCGGCGTCTACCATCAGCGGCGAACTGTTTAGCGTCAGCGTTCCGGGCACATCCAGCAGGATGCTTTGACCGTGGCGGGAAAACTCCCAGCGGTAGCGTTTACCGCTGGGTAAACGCTGGCGAATGCACTGATGGTGGGCCAGATCGTCCGGGCTCGCGGGAGCAGGATGCTGGCGCAGGTACGACGGCGACGCCACCGCCAGAAACCGCACATCTTCGCCAAAACGCACGGCCACCATATCCGCAGGGACGTCTTCCGCCAGACGGATCCCCGCATCAAAACCTTCGGCGACAATATCTACCAGCCGGCCATCTACCACCAGATCCAGCGACACGCCGGGATACCGTGTCATATAGTCCGGCACAATTGTCTGCAGCAGCAGGTGAATAGCTTCCTCTCCGCCATTGATACGCAGCGTGCCCACGGCCTGTCCTTGGGTATCGGCGATCTCTTCCAGCGCTTGTTCCAGCCCGTTGAGGTGCGGTGAAATGCGCCGCAGCAGCGCCTCTCCGGCCTCGGTCAGCGCCACGCTGCGGGTGGTGCGATGTAACAGACGGACGCCCAGACGCGATTCCAGCCCGCGAATGGCATGGCTTAACGTGGAACGAGTCACGCCGGAAAAATCGGCTGCACGACGAAAGCTACGCTGTTCCGCTACGGCGATAAAGGCTTTCAGATCGGAAAGCGTCGGGGTTTTAACTGGTGATTTCATTTCACCTCTTCATGCCATTTGTTGGGTCTTATCGTGCTAATCATCATGCCATATCCTGTATCGGCGAGTTAAAGACTTTTCTGGAGGATAACGATGAGCAGCAAAACCTGGTTAATTACCGGTACTTCAACCGGTCTCGGACGCCTGATGACGGAGCGCCTGCTGGCGCGGGGCGACAAAGTGATTGCTACCCTACGCAAATCCGGCGCGCTGGATGATCTGCAGGCGCAATACAATGGGCGGCTTCATATCCTGCTGCTGGACGTTACGGATACTGACGCTGTACGCCGGACGGTGCAGCAGGCATTCGACTTCGCCGGGCGTATCGATGTGCTGGTCAGTAATGCGGGATACGGGCTCTTCGGCGCGGCGGAAGAGGTGAGCGATGCCCAGATTGACCGGCAGATTGCCACCAATCTCATCGGCCCGATTCAGCTTATTCGGGCCGCGTTACCCGCTCTGCGTCGGCAGGGAGGCGGACGTATTGTGCAGATATCGTCAGAAGGCGGGCAGATTGCCTGGCCGAATTTCAGCCTTTATCACGCTACCAAATGGGGGATTGAAGGATTTATTGAATCCGTCGCCCAGGAAGTGGCGCCTTTTGGCATCGATTTTATGATTGCCGAGCCCGGCCCGACGGCGACGAATTTTGCGGGCGGACTGGATACGGCTGCGCCGATGGCTTGTTATGACAACACGCCCGCCGGCGAAGTGCGTCGCGGTCTGGCGCAGGGAACTCTCGCTATTAACGGCGATGCGTCAAAAACCGTCGCTGCCATAATCGATGCCGCGAGTGGGGAAGTGCCGCCGTTTCGCCTGGCGCTGGGCAGTAAGGCGTACCGATCTATCAACGAGGCGCTGAACAGTCGGTTACAGGTGCTGGAGGATACCCGCGCGCTGGCGCTAAGTGTGGATAAAGATGCGTGATTGTCCGTGGGTAATATACACACCACCTGCAAAGAAGCAGGAGCGAGCATTTTTATTTCGTTTGGTTTTTACTGAAAACAACCGTTCTGCCGCTGAAATCTTAGCTGCCGCAGCTAACCTGCTGGTAAAGGTAAGCGCTGCTTGATGAGATAAGTGAATTGGGCCGGATGGTGAGTTTTTCTGCCCGCTTTTCGTTCATCGCTGCACCAGCAGCGTGCGCAAAATGATTAAAATCCCTTTTTTTGCCTGAAAGTTAATCATATCTGCAGATAAAAAGAAAATTCCTCCTGGCAAGTCTTTTGCAATAGTACCTGGTGAATTTTAATTTTATCTTTTTGGGATGAGTAAATATGAAATTTAGCGCATTACTGGCAATGGCATTGCTGACAATAAGTACTTTCGCGTTAAGTGAGACGCATCTGCCGCATATTGTAATCCTTGCTACTGGCGGTACCATCGCCGGCTCGGCGGCGAGTAATACTCAGACTACAGGATATAAAGCCGGAGCAATTGGCGTACAGACGTTGATTAATGCCGTGCCTGAGATGAGTAAAGTGGCTCGCGTTGATGGAGAGCAGCTGGCAAACATTGGCAGTGAAAATATGACCAGCGAGATAATCCTCAAGCTATCAAAACGCGTCAACGAGCTGTTGGCCCGCGATGATGTGGATGGGGTCGTGATTACCCACGGAACGGACACCCTTGATGAGACGCCTTACTTCCTTAACCTGACCGTAAAAAGCAACAAGCCGGTGGTGTTTACGGCCGCGATGCGTCCGGCAACGGCAATCAGCGCGGATGGCCCGATGAATCTGCTGGAAGCGGTGACTGTAGCGGCTGACCCGGAGGCGAAAGGACGCGGAGTGATGGTGGTTCTTAACGATCGCATCGGCGCTGCCCGTTTTGTCACCAAAACCAATGCCACGACACTGGATACCTTCAAAGCGCCGGAAGAGGGGTATCTCGGGGTGATGGTGAGCGGTAAACCGCAGTTTGAAACCCGTGTTGATAAAATTCACACTGTACGCTCGGTATTTGATGTGCGTAACCTTAACGCATTGCCAAAAGTGGTCATTATCTACGGCTATCAGGACGACCCTGAATATATGTACGACGCGGCAATTGCGCATCATGTAGACGGTATTATTTATGCAGGCACCGGCGCGGGGTCGGTCTCTGTACGCAGTGCTGCGGGAATCAAAAAGGCGGAAAAAGCCGGTATCGTGGTTGTGCGCGCCTCACGTACGGGGAGCGGTGTTGTTCCGGTTGATGACGGCCAGCCTGGACTGGTGTCCGATTCGCTTAACCCGGCAAAAGCGCGAATTTTGCTGATGACGGCACTGACCCAAACTAAAAATCCGCAGCTCATTCAGCAATATTTTCACACTTACTAATTTCATCCGGAGATAGTTCCGGACCGGCCATAGCCGGGGTGGCCCCTGTTCGGGGCTACCCCTTTGTTTAACTGATGCCTGTGTTGATAGTCACCGATATGCTCCCGTATTCCGGGCCTCCGCTCCAGCGGCAGGGCAGGATCGGGGGTTTTCACCTGCGGCGTGGTGACGCTTTCCAGACGACAGAGCCGGATTATCTCAGTCAACGCTGGCTTGAATCGGGTTGGCTCCCACCACGACTGGCTTGCGCGTATGCTCATATTTCTGCCGCGCTTTCATGTAATGTGCCGGTACGATGAAAATAAAAAAATCCACGCAATGGCGTGGATTTTATAAGGTTTTTTTAATCGCTATGAGATTCAATGAAATCTCACGAGACAACAAAAACGATTAGACGTTGAACAGGAAGTTCTAAAATATACGTTTTCACCCTGTGTCTGCTTGTATCAAGTTATACTATTATTTTGTCTTTATATCATGCACTTATATTACCTTGCGTTGTCATGCTGTTTCACCGATAATCTCCTATAGTCAGGTTTGTTCTGTACGCGTATTTGTACGCGGGATTAATCAGGTGGGATAGTTATGGCATTGAGAACAGACAGAGAGATAGCCAACCTTAAGGCTGAGGAAGGAAAGCGAAAAGTTTTAGCTGTGTCGAGTGGGGCAGGCGCGGGCTTATGTATAGAGGTTCGCCCGGACGCTGTTGCTAAATCATGGCTATACCGTTACCAGTTTGCGGGCAAGGCTAAGAAGATGACTCTGGGAAGTTACCCATCAATGTCATTGACCGAAGCCCGCAAAGCGCATATGCAAGCAATGGCAGTGCTAAAGTCAGGACAGGACCCGATAGCTGTTGTACGAGCAAATAAACAAAAATCCAGTTCCGTCCCTACCTTTGCCGAGTTGTTCAATGAGTGGATGGAGTGGAAATCTGTAGCTAAGCCATTGAAACCTCGGAGCCTGAAAGCGTACAACTACACCTTCGACAATTACATGGCTGAACTTCACAAGCTATTGGTTACAGATTTGAGCAGAAGCATTCTGTTTAATCATTTAGCAAAGCTACGAAAACAAACCGTTTCCGGCACTAAGAAAGCATTAACCATTTTTCAGCAGAGTCTCGATTACGGCGTGAACATTGGCGCTATTACTATTAACCCATCAAGAACCATTCGCCCCACGGATATTGGGGCAACGGCTGCTGCACCTCGCCAAAGATGGCTTGAACGCGAGGAAGTTGTCGCATTCTGGAAAGGCCTTGAGGAAACTGGTGCGCACCCAGCACAGGTGAACTGTTTAAAGCTAATTTTGTTAACTGGCGCAAGAAGGACAGAAGCAAGTGAGATGAGGTGGGAGGAAATTGTTGGCAGTAAATGGATTATCCCCGCCGAACGTAGCAAAAACAGTAAGAGCCACACTGTTACGTTGCATCAAATGGCTCAGGATATTATCGCCCACCAACGGGGAATTAGTGGTGGCAGTGAGTTTGTATTTGAAGCTATACGCACTCACGACGCAGGGAAAGCACATATAGATGGGAATGCGCTCCGCTGGTTGCTTGAACGTGTGAGAGGCCTGCATATGCCCCAGAGTGAACCTTTCACCTGCCACGATCTGCGCAGGAGCTTCGCCAGTGGGTGCGCTGAGTATCTGGATGCCAATGAATCGATCATAGAGTTGGCCTTAAATCATGCTAAAAGTGACCGTCTGGTAGCAACCTATCAGGCCGGGAAAAGGGCGGCAAAGGTGGAACAGCTTTTCCTGGAATGGGGCGAGTTCATTCAGACTCTAACGCAACACGAGATTGTAGAGGCTGGTAATGTTGTGCAAGTGACTTTCGGGAGGCGTTAAGAGATGGATTATGATGAATGGCCGGAAATTCGTGAATATTTTCTGGGGCTCGGATGGAATGAACACGATATAAATATTATTAAGTCAAATCGTGACGGCATACCACTCTACACGAACCAGAAAAGCGCACTTGCTATGGTTCGGCGGCTAGACGCAGCAGTTGAGCTATACGGTACCGCATGGCCTCTGGTACCAGACCTCAAGATGTTGATAACTGCCGGTTTAACGGAGCGTGCGTTAGCCAGTTCTGAGCTGGGGAAGCGCGCGGACGAGTTGGTTAACCGTTTCCGTCATGAAGTTCTTTTTCCGAGATATGCACAGGAGAAATACAGTGAACGTCAAAGCAAAGCAGGCAGCAAACCCCGCGAAGAGCGTGCGGTCAACTCACAAAAAACACATCTGGAAGCTGCAATAAAAAAAGAGTTGCCTGACTGGACTCGAAATAGCGCATCAAAACTTGCTAATAGATTCGGAGTAACACGCCAATATATAGGCAAAATAAAAGCGAAACTCTAACCTGTGGAGTTTCGTTTCAAATCATTATTGTGGTCACTGTGATACAGCATAACGCTGCTTGAAACTAGGAGATCACAAATGCTATTAACAATCAAACAATTATCCAGTCGTCTCGGTGTTAGCCGCGCAACCGTTGAGCGCCTGCGCCGTTCTCCCGAAGCATCTTTCCCTAAAGCCATTCCTATTGGTCCTAATTCAATTCGATTTGATGAAACAGAAATTGAAGCGTGGGTACAGGCTCGCCGTCAGTCAGTGGCAGCATGAATACCAAAAAAAAAGCCCTAACAGTAATGTTAGAGCTATATTTTCAACCGCTGGCGAATGTTTGGCGACAGAACCAGCGTTTTACGGATATATAAAAACATGTCTAATTTAGCATCGGGCGACGGGTTCGTCAATAAAAGCGGATACGTTGTAATTTCTGACGTGTCTGGTCAAATTGTACCCGATTTTCACTCATTTAAATACGAGTCGGCTCAGGCTTATATAAAGCTTCTGCCCGGTCATTCAGTGAAGACATGGATGGAAGCCCACGTAGAGGAACTGACGAGTAAGGGGTATCGTCTCATTCCGCACGGCCCTTTTGGTAGAGATGGTGCCGACAGCTACCTACCTTACGGCAAAGGGCAGACGTATAGCGCAGCTGACGCATCCTGGAGTGTGGCGGACTATATCGGCGTTCCAGTGCCGCAGGATTGCATCCTGATTGACCGTGACGGCTACAAAGAAGGTTGCGCCAGTGTGCAGTCTATTGCTGAGGCGCTCGGGTTGGCTGTGGCACAGCTTAACCGTGCGAGAATTCAGAGCCGTGACGGTGACGTTTCTACGCACTGGCTGTTTCGCCTGCCTGATGGCTTTTCTGTTAAAGCATCCACTGGCGAATGGCTTAAGCACGTAGACATTAAGGTCAATTCGACCGCCGATAACGGCACTAAAAACGGCATGATTAATATCAAGCCCGGTAAGGTTATAGACTTACCTCGTGCCGACAAAATCGAAGTTCTGGACGTCAGTTGTGTAGCCATACCTTTCCCCGTCAAAGAGACCGCTGTAGTCCGCTCCATTGCTCCCCGTATCTTTGCTGAGCAATCCAACGAGCCGGGACGCCGCAAGCTGGAAGAGAAGGTAAACGAGCTACTTAATACGCCAGACGGGCGGCGTAACGCTACCCTGAATAACGCAGCGTTCGAGCTGGGGCGTTATGTCGGCGCTGGCGACCTGAATGAACAGGAGACCATTACAGCCCTGCTTGATGCTGCTCGCGCTATTGGGCTGGGGCAAGGCGATGCTGTCGCCACAATCAACTCTGGCTTACGCGCCGGAGTGTCAATACCACAGAAAGCGCCGCGCACCCCAGCTGAGACATTTGGAGAGGCTACGCCGGTTTTTCCGCCTACATTACCAGCTGCTTCTACTGACCCAAAGCCGGTAGTGCGTGAAGGTTTTCAGTGGATTCCCGCACAGCAACTGGCAGAGTTTTTCGCCGGGTGTATCTATATCGCCAGTGAGCACGCTGTATTGATGCCCAACGGTTCACGCCTGAAGCCCGAGGCGTTCAACGCCATCAAAGGCGGTTATATCTTCGGGATGGACGCTGAAGGTGATAAGAGCACTGATAAGGCGTTTGACGCGTTCACGCGCAACCGCTGCGTTACCCTGCCAAAGGTGATTAATACCCATTTCGCACCTGACAAGCCTTTCGGTAGCGTGGAAATGGTGGGTGGGGTTGATTCTGTGAATACCTATCTGCCATGTCCGGGCGTGCGTAAAGCGGGCGATGTGACGCCGTTCCTGCAACACATCGAAAAGCTGCTGCCGGTTGAGGCTGACCGCGACATCCTGCTTAACTGGATGGCTTATAAGGTGCAGCATCCGGGTGAATGCATGAGATGGGCACCTGTGCTCGTTGGTGCGCCGGGTAACGGCAAAACCACTGTGGCAGAGGTGATGAGCTACGCTATCGGGAATAAGTACGTCTCTGTGGTGCAGTCTTCAGACGTGGACAACAAATTTAACGGATGGGCTTACGAGAAATGTCTGGCTGTCATCAACGATTTTAAAGTAGGTGACAAGCGCGACGTAATGGAAGTGCTGAAGCCGATGATTACAGATAAAAGAATCCCGGTGCAGAAGAAAGGAACCGACACGGTAACTTCTTCTAACCACCTCGGTTTTATTATCACCAGTAACCACCGCGACGCCGTTGTTAAGACGTCAGATGACCGCCGATATGCCGTGTTCTTTACTGCTCAAAATAACGAGTCGGATATTATGCGCGACGGCATGGACGATGGATATTTTGTGCAGCTTAACGACTGGCTTGATAGTGATGGTTATTCCGCCGTAGCTGAGTATCTGAGCCAGCGTCATGTTGTGAGACATCCGAACCGCGCCCCGGAAACGTCTTCAATGTCAGAGGCAATCCGCGAGTCTATGACACCGACGCAATCCGCGATTCTGGAGGCGGTTGAAGATGGTCGTCCCGGCTTCTGCAATAACATTATCGTTGCGGCTGCTGCTAAGTGGGTACTGGAGAATAACGTGGTAAAAATAACCCATGCCAAGCTGGTTGGCCGCGTTCTGCGCGAGTTGGGTTATGAGCCCATCCCTAACTCAGAAAGCTGGAAGATTAACGGCAATCGTTTTTCACCGTGGGCAAAACGCGGCACTATCCCGGCGAACACCACGCTGAGCAAAGAAGAGGTAGTGAGGTTATCGGGGTATATAGATAACAGGGCGCTTGCAATGGCCCAGCAATAACCACGTTGATGATGAAGCCGCCCCTACGGGCGGTTTCTTTATGCCTGAAGAGGACAGTAAAGGACAGTAAAGGACAGTAAAAAAAATTTTTACTATCCGGGTTAACTTACTGTTTTATATGGCTTTATATTAAAAAGGACAGTAAAGACAGTAAAAACAGAGTTGCTGAAGAGAAAGGAATATATAGATGTATGTATGTATACGTATTTTATAAGCGCTCTGGCTCCCAGAATGCATTTTTACTGTCCTTACTGTCCTTTACCGTCCTTTTTCGATAAATATCCTTTATAAACATCAACTTAAACTGGACAGTAAAAACCGGTTTACTGTCCACGGCAATTCACTCTGCTGAAAAGTTAGTGCATTAAATTGCTGCTGGTGGGCGTAAACGTCATTAGCCATATAAATAGTTGCATATCATAAACTGACGAGGGCGTCAACAATTAATTGTTTACAATCTGTAATTATTCAGGTTTAATGGTCTTAACCGTATTTGTAATGGCATTAAATTATTGATTAATAGGAGGGTGGAAATGGCTGGTCGCCCTGTCGGCAGCAAAAACACAACGCGGCGCATACTCCCGAAATCTCTCTCGGACTCGGCTATGGTTCAGCTAACGCGACTGGTCGATAGCGGAGACTGGGACGCCGTCCGCTTCACTCTGGAGCGCATTTATCCAAGTCTTAAGGCCATCACACCTGCTAATAGTATCGATGCCGAAGTCCTTCGGGCTCGTATCAATGACCTCGTGGAATTCGATCGTCGGTTGGCAGCGCTGGAGGAGAGTAGAAATGGCTAAAAAGACGCGAGAAGAATTGTTGCGCGAAATGGAAGATTTTCAAAACAAACAGGTAGACGAATCTACAACACCGCTTTTGGTTTGGTTCCGAGCCTTATCTCCTGAGATTTCAGGAGATCTCAAGCGACTGATTACAACAGGTGACACATCTGCGATTAATGATTTTATGGTTCAGCATGAGTATCGATACGCTCATCCTGATGAGGCAAATCGCCTTTGTAGCATTGCCCGCGCCTTTCCCGGACGCTTTAAGCATGGCGAATAAGGCTGCATTACTGTCACGGCTGGAACAGTTGGAAGGCACCAGCGTGACCACCGAAGACGCATGGTGGCGTGAAATGTGCTCACGCTATGGCTTCCCCGTTACGCCTATCGATGACGTTACTGATGAGTTACGTCGCGCCGTATTTGAAAAATATTTTGAGGAATTCTATTGAGATGGCCGATTACAATTTATTGATGAAGCAACGCATTGCAAACGCATGGCGCGACAGTAAACCATTAACGCCAGTGGTTAACGATGCTCAACCAGTTCAAAACCCTATGGCAGCCGCTAAGAAAAAGATCAGTGAAGCGTGGAGACGAAAATGAGTAAGTCTATTTATAACAGAGATGTGATCACGCGAAACGGTGTGGACTTATCGAAGCACGGCAAACGCGACGCACTACTAAAGCAATTTAATGCCGGAGAACTTCGACACCCTTACACCGGTGCGCCAGTTAACGACCGCCGACTATTGCAGGAAGTAATGAAAATTAAAGGCCTCTAAGTAAAGAGGCCTTTTTATTTCACTATTGACGCACCCGTCAGACTATTTTGAGGACAAGTTTATTATGAATTACATAGACGCAGCGATTTACGATATGAATGTATACCGTGAACAACATAAAAAAGTGACCGTGCAGATAGCTCTGCTGGAAAAACAGCTTGGAGAACTTAATTCGTCGTTGATTAAACCAGACATGTTCGGACATATTCAAACCAGTGCCGCTGAACTGAAAGCAAAACAAGATGCTTTTATCCCGGCGCTTAAAAAAGCCGTCATGACTGATGAGTTTACCAGACAGTGGCAGATGCGCGCCCTTAGTGCATTCAACCACAGCAAATCTGTGCAGGCCCCTCGTGATTTATTCCGCATTGATGGTGGAGCAGCTACGATGGCATACATGCTTACCGGACAGCTTGATGATGCGGTTCTCCGCGTTGTGATGCCTCATTCTGACATTTTTAAATATGTCCACGTTCTTACAGATATGTGCAAGCAACTCGGCATTCTGGAGGAAGAGTTGGAAGATATTGATTTAGACATGGAATTTATTGAAACACTAAAATCTTTTCAGGAGGTGTAACTATGAAAGGTAACGACAAACGCGTGATGAACGACTTCAAACGGGGGTATCGCTCTGGTGACAGACGTCCCGGTATCCCTGCTTATATCATCGCTAAACAACAACGTAAGGCAACTGAATGAAAATGCTTACCGCGCCTGAATGGGCTTACCGCGCTATGACCAGCTTAGTACCCGATGAATCGGGCGCGGGCATCCCGTTTGACGAACTGCGAAACATGTTACAAATCGCCCCTACCTTTTGCCGTGAATACCTCAAAAAGCTGGGGATTGATATTGATGAAGATAAAAAGTTAGTTAAAGCCCGGTGGCGATGGGAGGAAACATAATGAGCGACTGTGCTTTGGCAATAAAATCAGCAAAAGAGTGGGGCGTAAGGATGCCACGTCTTTGGATTGCACAATTTGGTGGCTGTTTACACCACAATGCCGCATCTGCTGCTGAATATACTGAGTATCGACATCAGCGGCAAATAGTGAAGAGTCTTGTTAGGCCATTTAATAAAGAGTTTACAGATGATAACTGACATATGTTTTTGGATTACTTTTTCAGGCTTGAACGCAATGTTAATATTCTCTTTGTGCTTACTGAAACAAAAAGTTAAGGAGTTATTTTGAATAGCGTCTCAAATTGGCGGGTTTTCCGCCGGTTATTAGTTAATCGCTAGAGCTTCCCTTTTTGTACCATTTCAGCACATACTTTGGCTCTGTATTGTCCTTCTGTATCTAATGGGTAACGGTCTCGTAGATTGGTATCGGCAAAAGTGTAAGCTTTATTTATTCTCTGCGTATCTTTATCATCACCTTTGTATAGACTCAGAATTGCATTATACCTTCTGGTTCGCTCAATATTTGAAATTCGCTTATTATCACTATCTATACTGCCTGTGTAACAGGCAAGAACTACAGAGCCAAGTATATTTTTCTCTGTTGCAATATAACCGCCAAAGCGCACCTCTCTTTGTGTTTTAGTTGCCAATCTAAGTGCATTTGCTTTAGATGTGTCCTTTCTACATTCATTCACTTCTGCTTCGGTAATATTGTCGCCAGGTCGGAAGTCAACAAGGCCGATGATTTTGTCTATGCGATAATAGCATTTGTTTTTATCTCCAAACTCGTACTCGAAGCGAGGAGGGTTATGCCATACAAGTTTATTTTCTTTTTGTAGTTTTTCGGCTTGAGCAACTGCCTTTGCATCCCAACACACACCTGTGCCATCTGGACCCATCGCTTCACTCTGTAAATGTCCCGTATCTCCCCTGGTCCATAGGCAATCTATGCCTAATTCATTGAGATGCGTAACTGTCCAGGATTTCTCAGTAAATATTAACTCTTGCTTCACATTATCGCTTAATGCCATGACCCGCGTGGCCACCAGCAGTGTAAGCATTACTAATGAAGATACGGCGCCTTTCATCAAATTTTTCCTTTGAATAAAATAATATCATCACCCCATAAATCCCAGCCATCTACGGTCAAAGCAGATGCCCCGCTGTAAACGTAGATATGAAAATCAAATCTTACGATAACAGCCGACTATTTTATGTGATCGGCTGTTACATTTATGAGGGTAGAGCCGCGCAGTCCATACGCGGCTTTGTACGCGAGAACAAATTTTTTAAGCTTGTTGTTGTGTAACTTTATGTTTTATATGCATTTATATTCCTCTACACGTTGAACAGGAAGTTCATGACGTCGCCATCTTTAACGATGTAGTCTTTCCCTTCGGCGCGCATCTTGCCGGCTTCTTTTGCCCCTTGCTCACCTTTGTAAGTGATAAAGTCTTCATAGGCGATGGTCTGGGCGCGGATAAAGCCTTTTTCGAAGTCGGTGTGGATTTTACCTGCCGCCTGCGGAGCGGTCGCGCCCACAGGGATAGTCCATGCGCGAACTTCTTTGACGCCCGCGGTAAAGTAGGTCTGCAGGTTCAGCAGCTCGTAACCGGCACGGATCACGCGGTTCAGGCCCGGCTCTTCAAGACCCAGCTCGGCCATGAACTCATCGCGGTCGGCATCGTCCAGTTCAGCGATATCAGACTCGACGGCAGCGCACACGGCGACCACTACGGAGCCTTCAGCTGCGGCGATCTCACGAACTTTATCGAGGTACGGGTTGTTCTCAAAACCGTCTTCATTGACGTTAGCGATGTACATGGTTGGCTTCAGCGTCAGGAAGCTCAGGTATTTGATAGCGGCCTTGTCTTCTTCGGTCAGGTTTTTCAGCGCGCGCAGCATGCCGGCGTTTTCCAGCTGCGGCAGGCATTTTTCCAGCGCCGCCAGCTCGGCTTTCGCGTCTTTATCGCCGCCTTTAGCTTTCTTCTGTACGCGGTGAATCGCGCGTTCGCAGGTATCGAGGTCGGAAAGCGCCAGCTCGGTGTTGATCACATCGATGTCGTCTGCCGGATCCACTTTGTTATTCACGTGGATGATGTTGTCGTTCTCGAAGCAGCGCACCACGTGACCGATAGCTTCGGTTTCACGGATGTTGGTCAGGAACTGGTTACCCAGACCTTCGCCTTTGGACGCGCCTTTCACCAGGCCCGCGATGTCGACGAATTCCATGGTGGTCGGCAGAATGCGCTGTGGTTTGACGATTTCAGCCAGCTTGTCCAGACGCGGATCGGGCATCGGCACGACACCGGTGTTCGGCTCAATGGTACAGAAGGGGAAGTTGGCCGCTTCAATACCCGCTTTGGTGAGCGCATTGAACAGGGTGGATTTGCCGACGTTGGGCAAACCGACGATACCGCATTTGAATCCCATGATTTAAATCACCTTAATCTTTGGATAATCAACCCGTTACACTGAACAGATTGCAGAAAAGTAAATAGCTTTGCCTATTATACACGGTGCGCGGCAAAAATTCCGCACGTCGACCGGTTATTGCGCTTTAAAAGCGTGTAAACGGTTGGTCGCTTTGGTGAGACCTTCTTTCAGCCACACCTCGGTGCAACGCGCCGCTTCGTCCACGGCTTCATCAATCAGTTTCTGTTCGCTCGCCGGCGGTTTACCCAGCACAAAGCCGACAACTTTGTTTTTATCGCCCGGATGGCCGATTCCGACACGTAAGCGATGAAAGTTGGGGTTATTGCCCAGCTTGCTGATGATATCTTTCAGACCGTTGTGGCCGCCGTGGCCGCCGCCGAGCTTAAATTTTGCCACCCCGGGCGGCAGATCCAGCTCATCGTGCGCCACCAGAATCTCATCCGGATTAATGCGGTAGAAGGTGGCAATGGCCGCCACGGCTTTGCCGCTGAGGTTCATAAAGGTGGTCGGGACCAACAGGCGGACATCTTCGCCGGCAAGGTTAATCCGCGAAGTGTAGCCGAAGAATTTGCTCTCTTCGCGCAGCGGGGCGCGATGGCGGTCAGCCAGTAAATCTACGTACCAGGCGCCAGCATTGTGCCGGGTCGCCGCGTATTCTGCGCCGGGGTTTGCCAGGCCGACAATCAGTTTTATCGTCACTTTTCTATCCTGCTTGGGTCGTTCTCTGGCGCGTAGTGTACTGTTTGCCGAGGCGGTTGACAAAATTCTGCCGCCACAACGGCGGGGAAAGAGATAATTACCCTTATGAACCATTAGAATTTGATGTTGTTCAGTAAGTTATTTGTAAGTTTTTGTTGATTTGATATTAACTAATGTGATCACCGACGCAATCAACCTTATCCCCATTGTCTATACTAGACCTATAAGTTTTGGGGATATTCCCAGGTAGCCCAAGGTTCCGGAGGTGACATATGAAACGCAGAAACGCTTCGTTACTCGGTAATGTACTGATGGGTTTAGGATTGGTCGTCATGGTTGTTGGCGTTGGTTACTCTATTTTAAACCAGCTTCCGCAGCTTGACCTGCCGCAGTTCTTCGCTCATGGCGCGATATTAAGTATTTTTGTCGGCGCCGTTCTCTGGCTCGCAGGGGCGCGCGTTGGCGGGCATGAACAGGTTAGCGACAGATACTGGTGGGTCCGCCATTACGATAAACGCTGCCGTCGCGATCAGCACCGCCATAGCTAAACCGGTTCCTCGCCCCGGCCGTCTCGCGGCGGGTGCGCTTACATAAACTGTTCATCTGCAGCCAGCTGCCCACCCGGTAGCTGGCTGTTTTATTATCGCGTCGCCTCTTTTCTTCAGAACAACGCATTTGCTGCCCGGGTTACGCCTTCACGATAAAATACCCTCTCTTTAACACTTGACCCTGACGTAACGTCAGGCGGCAGAGTGGCGCTATGGTCGAACAACAGGAGCAGTTATGTTAATTCAGGTGGGTGAACTGGCGAGACGCGCCGGAATGACCGTCCGCACGCTACATCACTATGAACAAACGGGGCTGCTGATGCCGTCGGCCAGAAGCACGGCGGGTTACCGGCTCTATAACCTGGCGGCGGTTCAGCGTCTGCATATGATTAAGGCGCTGACGCAGACCGGGCTGGAGCTCGCCACTATCAAGGACTACCTTGACCAGGACTCGTTTTCCCTGTCGGACCTGCTGGTACAGCAGATCTCGACGCTGGATAAACAGCTGCGCGCGGTCTCCACGCTGCGCGAACGGCTGGCTCAGCTGCGCGATGAGCTGGCATGCGGTAACGAGCCTGACCTGGAGTCCTGGCTACAGACGCTGGAGTTAATGAAAATGTACGATCGTTGGTTTAGTCCCCAGGAGTTACAGGCGCTGCCGTTTGCGGAGCAGGATCAGCAGCGCAACCAGATCTGGCTGGCGCTGGTGACGGAAGTTCGCCAGTTGCTTGCCGAGGCGTGTCCGGCGGACGATCCGCGGGCCATGGCGCTGGCGACCCGCTGGATGGCGCGCCTGGAGCTGGATACGGCCGGGCGGCCGGAGTTTCTCACCCGCCTGAATGAAATGCACGTCGCTGAACCGCAAATGCGCGAGCAAACCGGAATCACCGTGGATGTTGTGGACTACATTACCCGCGCTTTTGCCGAGAGTAAGCTGGCTATCTGGGCGCGTTATCTGAATGCTGATGAGCTGGCTTTCACTCGCGCGCACTATTTTGATCGACTGATGGAGTGGCCTGCGCTGGTGACGGCGCTGCACGAGGCCTGTCGCGAGCATTGCGACCCGGCTTCTCCAGCGGGGCAGGCGCTGGCCAGGCAGTGGCTGGCGTTGTTTCAGTCCTATGCCGGAACTCATCCTCACACCCAGCAGAAATTCCGCCTGGCGATGGAGCGCGAACCGCATCTGATGAAAGGGACCTGGATGACGCCTGAGGTGCTCGGCTGGCTTCAGCAGGCGATTGGCGTGATGATGACGCAGGCGAGCTCGCCCGCGTCACGGTAGTTAAGTTAAATGTCTGCCAGAGCGGCAGCACGGTCGGGATAGAAGCTCAGGCGCCCTGGAATCGGCTGAACGCCCGCCCGTGCCAGGGTGCGCAGCGGCTGAAACTCGAGATTCGAGACGCGCAGTTCACAGCCTTCCGGCAGTTTGTTGACGAAACGCTGGAAGGCATCCAGTCCGCCGGCATCCAGTACCGGCACCGCATCCCACTTCAGGACCACGATCCGCTTACCGGCAATCCGCGTCTCCAGATCGTTAAACAGCCCTTCGGCAGCGGCAAAGAAGAGGGGGCCGATAACCCGCAGGACCAGCACGTCGTCGGGCACATCAACATTGACCGGCGCCAGATGGGTCATGCGCGCAATGCGGCGCATAAACAGCAGCGAGGCCAGCACGATACCGACGCTGATAGCGATGACCATATCAAACAGTACGGTCAGCGACATGCACATCAGCATCACCACGATGTCGTCCTTCGGCGCGTAGCGCAGCAAATTCACCACCTTGTGCGCTTCGCTCATATTCCACGCTACCATCAGCAGCAGCGCCGCCATCGCAGACAGCGGAAGCCAGGAGAGCAGCGGCGCCAGCACCAGCAGCGCCATAATGACCAGCAGCGCATGAATCACGGCGGATACCGGCGATGTTGCGCCGGCGCGGACGTTAGCCGCTGAACGGGCAATGGCGGCGGTGGCAGTAATACCGCCAAAGAAAGGGGCGATGATATTGCCGAGACCCTGGCCTATCAGTTCGCTGTTGGCTTTGTGCTTCGTGCCGGTCATCCCGTCGAGGACCACCGCACACAGCAATGATTCAATCGCGCCGAGCATCGCCATCGAGAAGGCCGCCGGCAGCAGCGCCCGCAGTGACGCCCAGCTGAGCGTAAAATCGGAGCCAGGCATATCCCACGGCAGCACCAGCTGCGGCAGCAGCTGCGGGATCCCGTTACCCTGGCTACCGTCAGCCAGAATATAGTGGAACTGAGAGCCGATAGTCGCGACGTGGCCCCCCATAAGATTGACGATTGCCATCACCGCACAGCCCGCCAGCAGCGCAGGCAGGTGGCCGGGCAGGCGGATCCCCAGACGCGGCCACAGGATCAGCGTGCCAAGGGTGACAACGCCAATCGCCGCATCGCCAGGATTAGCCGTCGGCAGCGCCATCACCAGGGCGGCGACTTTCTGCAGATAGTGCTCGGGAACGTGCGCCATCTGCAGACCAAGAAAATCTTTTATCTGCATGGTACCGATAGTGATACCAATACCGGAGGTAAACCCGAGGGTAACGGATAGCGGAATATATTCAATTAACCGGCCAAAGCGGGCGAGGCCGAAAAGAATTAAAAAGACCCCGGACATCAACGTCGCCACCAGCAGTCCGGCCAGGCCAAACTGCTGTGACACCGGATAGAGGATCACCACAAAGGCGGCGGTTGGCCCGGATACGCTAAAGCGCGAGCCGCCGGTGAGGGCGATAATAATCCCGGCGACGGCGGCAGTATAAAGTCCATACTGCGGCGCGACACCGCTGCCAATAGCCAACGCCATTGCCAGAGGAATGGCAATAATCCCGACCGTGATCCCGGCGATCAGATCGCGGGTGAAACGGGCTAGCGTGTATTTTTCTTTCCAGCAAGCATCGATGAGGGCGCGGAAAGGCATCACATGTGAGGAAAATAATCTGTTCACAATAATGTTTCATCCATGAGCGCATCATCTGTCAACTAAATGGCAGGTGAAGGAGGCAATGGTCATACAAATTGGTTTAAGAGACAAAAAAACCCGCCGCAGCGGGTTTTTTGGCCGGGCTCGATTAATGTTCGAACATAGCAGAGATAGATTCTTCGTTGCTGATACGACGAATCGCTTCTGCCAGCATGCCAGACAGCGTCAGCGTACGCACTTTTTCCAGCGCTTTGATTTCCGGCGCCAGCGGAATAGTATCGCAGACGACGAATTCATCAATCACAGAGTTTTTAATGTTCTGGATAGCATTGCCGGAGAAGATCGGGTGAGTGGCGTAGGCAAATACGCGTTTCGCACCACGCTCTTTCAGCGCTTCAGCTGCTTTACACAGCGTGCCGCCGGTATCGATCATATCGTCAACCATCACGCAGTCGCGGCCGGCAACGTCACCGATGATGTGCATCACCTGAGAAACGTTAGCGCGCGGACGGCGTTTGTCGATGATAGCCATATCGGTATCGTTCAGCAGTTTGGCGATAGCGCGAGCACGCACCACGCCGCCGATGTCCGGAGAAACCACGATCGGGTTATCCAGGTTCAGCTGCAGCATATCTTCCAGCAGAATAGGGCTGCCGAATACGTTATCAACCGGAACGTCGAAGAAGCCCTGGATCTGTTCTGCATGCAGGTCAACGGTCAGTACGCGGTCAACGCCAACGCTGGACAGGAAATCGGCAACCACTTTCGCGGTAATCGGCACACGCGCAGAACGCACACGACGGTCCTGACGAGCATAGCCGAAATAAGGGATAACAGCGGTGATACGACCCGCCGAAGCGCGACGCAGAGCATCAACCATAACAACCAGTTCCATCAGGTTGTCGTTGGTGGGAGCACAAGTGGACTGGATGATGAAAATATCACCACCGCGTACGTTTTCATTGATTTGTACGCTGACTTCGCCGTCGCTAAAACGACCTACAGCGGCGTCGCCAAGAGAAGTGTACAGGCGGTTGGCAATACGTTGTGCTAGTTCCGGGGTGGCGTTACCAGCAAAAAGCTTCATATCAGGCACGAGAAGAACCTCAGGCATGCGTCCAGTGGTGGATGAAAAGCGCCAGAAACCGTGCGGGCGGCACTCTTCTATCCAGGCGGTGTATTTAAAGAGAACGATGCAACGTCTGGAACAGGGTGACGTTGTCACCGTTACTCAATTTGCCCGGCGTACTAAGGTAATTCGTGCAAAAAAGCAGAACTACCTGGGTAGGGCTAGCTTGAGCGGGGAGATATTAACTCCTCGCGCTACAAAGCCTTGTAGCCATTCCGGGGCTTGCTCCAGCACCTGACGAGCGGCAGATTCGGTGTCAAATTCAGCAAAGACACAGGCTCCTGTGCCTGTCAGGCGCGACGGCGCATATTCTAACAGCCAGGAAAGCGCCGCATCAACCTCGCGAAAACGTTTTCTTGCGATAACCTCGCAATCATTGCGAAATTCACATTTTAGTAACGTACTTATTGACCTTACCGGGGTGTTTCGTGGTAGCTCGGGGTCGCGGAAAATGGTCGGCGTCGGAATACTGACTCCGGGATGAGCGACCAGGTACCACTTTTCTGGCGGTTCGACCGGCGTCAGGATCTCACCAATGCCCTCGGCAAAGGCGGCGTGGCCGCGCACGAATACCGGCACATCGGCGCCAAGACTCAGCCCCAGCGTCGCCAGTTGCTCTTCCGACAAACCACAGCCCCACAGATGATTCAGCGCCACCAGTACCGTCGCGGCGTTGGACGAGCCGCCGCCCAGACCGCCGCCCATCGGCAGACGCTTGTCGATGCTGATATCGGCGCCGCTACCGGGAGGAAGCTGTCCGGATGCCGTCGCCGCCTGCATCAGCAGCCTTGCGGCGCGAATAATCAGATTCTCTTCATCGGCTACGCCGGCAACCGGCGTCAGCAGGCGCAGCGCGCCGTCATGACGCGGTTCGATCGTTAAGGTATCGCCATAGTCAAGGAACTGAAACAGCGTCTGCAGGGTGTGATAACCATCGGCGCGCTGTCCAGTGATGTACAAAAACAGGTTCAGCTTTGCAGGAGAGGGCCAGCGGGTCATCATTTCACAATCCAGTTATCCATTTTCAGCTTGATACGCTGACTGCCGTTATTCAGCTCCATGTTGGCCGGCAGCGATGGCTGGGTATCGCTGGTATAGCCGCCGTAGGTGACGTGCCAGGTTTTGCCGTTCTGGGTATAGTTCAGTTCGCTCAGGCGGTATTTATCGTCAAGCGAGTAGTCGGTGGCATCGCCCGGCAGGCCGACGATCCACTGGCGCAGGCTGTTTAGCGGAATCGGCATCCCGGTCAGGCGGCCAATCATCTCTTCGGCATCGGTCGCCGTATAGGTCTGGCCTTTGTTATCGATCAGCGTCACGCTGCCCGGCTGGGCGGTCAGCGACAGTTCGGTGCTGCCTAACGGGTTGGTCAGCAGCAGGCGATAGCGATCCTGGCCGGTTTGCTGCCAGAAGAAGCGGGCGTAAACTTTTTGTTCATCGGAGAGGTAAGCGAAGGCGCCGCGGGTCTGGTACTGGCTCAGATTGCGGACATCCTGCTGGTGCTGACGCCACTGAGGAGAGTCAGGGCTTTTGCCAGGGCCTTTCGGGGCGGTGAGTGTACAGGCGGTCAGGACCAGGCTTGCCAGCGGTAACAGGCGGAGCAGTCGATTCATAATGATGACAAATCCTTGATGTCTACAGTGAAATCCGGCGACGGGGTGGTACGCACACGATTTGTGTAGCGGGTTACAATTATAACCCTTAATGCTAGCGTTGCCCGGCGATAGCGTCTACGTTCAAATTGTCTGAAATCAAAAAATTACCGTTAATGGCTTTTAAGCCCGATGCCTATTACTCCAAAAGGGGAGCGTCTCTTTTATTGATTCCGCGCATCCTGTATGATGCGCTCAGACTAACCTTAGCAACGCTGGTACTACTCCCTCACAATGACCCTTTTAGCTCTTGGCATTAATCACAAAACAGCCCCGGTCGCGCTGCGAGAACGCGTAACGTTTTCGCCGGACACGCTCGATAAGGCGCTGGAGAGCTTGCTGGCTCAGCCAATGGTGCAGGGCGGTGTGGTGCTGTCGACCTGTAACCGCACGGAGCTGTATCTCAGCGTTGAAGAACAGGATAATCTGCAGGAAGCGCTCATCCGCTGGCTGTGTGATTACCACCATCTTAATGAAGAAGACCTGCGTAAAAGCCTGTACTGGCACCAGGATAATGATGCGGTCAGCCACCTGATGCGCGTCGCCAGCGGCCTCGATTCGCTGGTGCTCGGCGAACCGCAGATTCTGGGGCAGGTCAAAAAAGCCTTCGCCGATTCCAGCCGCGGTCACCTCAACGTCAGCGAACTGGAGCGGATGTTCCAGAAGTCGTTCTCGGTGGCAAAACGCGTGCGGACCGAAACCGATATCGGCGCCAGCGCGGTTTCCGTGGCTTTCGCCGCCTGTACCCTGGCGCGACAAATCTTCGAATCCCTTTCAAGCGTGACGGTGCTGCTGGTCGGCGCCGGGGAAACCATCGAACTGGTGGCGCGTCATCTGCGTGAACACAACGTGCGCAACATGGTGATTGCTAACCGTACCCGCGAGCGCGCGCAGGCTCTGGCCGAGGAGGTCGGTGCCGAGGTTATCGCCCTGAGCGATATCGACGAGCGGCTGAAAGAGGCCGACATTATTATTAGTTCGACCGCCAGCCCGCTGCCGATTATCGGCAAGGGGATGGTGGAGCGTGCGCTGAAGGCGCGGCGTAATCAGCCGATGCTGCTGGTTGATATCGCGGTGCCTCGCGATGTCGAACCCGAAGTGGGTAAGCTGGCGAACGCCTATCTGTACAGCGTGGACGACCTGCAAAACATCATTCAGCATAACCTGGCGCAGCGTAAAGCCGCGGCGGTACAGGCGGAAACGATCGTCGAGCAGGAAACCAGCGAATTTATGGCCTGGCTGCGTGCCCAGAGCGCCAGCGAGACTATCCGCGAATATCGTTCCCAGTCCGAGCAGGTCCGTGAGGAGCTGACGGCGAAAGCGCTGGCTGCGCTGGAGCAGGGCGGCGATGCGCAGGAAATCATGCAGGATCTGGCGCGTAAACTGACCAATCGCCTGATCCACGCACCAACCAAATCTCTTCAGCAGGCAGCCCGTGACGGGGATGATGAACGCCTGCATATTCTGCGCAACAGCCTCGGGCTGGAATAGCGCACATTTCTCTTTTTTCAGGACAGGGTGAATTCACGCCTATGAAGCCTTCTATTGTTGCCAAACTGGAAGCTCTGTACGAACGCCATGAGGAAGTTCAGGCGCTGCTGGGTGATGCTGCGACCATCGCCGATCAGGATCGATTCCGCGCGCTGTCGCGGGAATATGCGCAGCTGAGCGACGTGGCGCGCTGCTATACCGAATGGCGCCAGGTGCAGGACGATATCGAAACTGCACAGATGATGCTCGACGATGCGGAAATGCGCGAAATGGCGCAGGAAGAACTGCGCGACGCGAAAGCGAAAAGCGAGGAGATGGAGCAACAGCTGCAGGTGCTGCTGCTGCCGAAGGATCCGGATGATGAACGCAACGCCTTTGTCGAAGTCCGCGCCGGTACCGGCGGTGATGAAGCGGCGCTGTTTGCCGGCGATCTGTTCCGTATGTACAGCCGTTACGCCGAATCCCGCCGCTGGCGCGTGGAGATCATGAGCGCCAACGAAGGCGAACATGGCGGTTATAAAGAGGTGATTGCCAAAATCAGCGGCGATGGCGTGTATGGTCGTCTGAAATTTGAGTCCGGCGGTCATCGCGTACAGCGCGTGCCGGCCACCGAATCCCAGGGGCGTATTCACACCTCCGCCTGTACCGTGGCGGTGATGCCGGAGCTGCCGGAAGCCGAAATGCCGGATATCAACCCGGGCGATTTGCGTATTGATACTTTCCGCTCCTCCGGGGCCGGCGGTCAGCACGTTAACACCACCGATTCGGCGATCCGTATTACCCACTTACCGACCGGGATAGTAGTGGAGTGCCAGGACGAGCGTTCGCAGCACAAAAACAAAGCCAAAGCGCTGTCGGTGCTCGGCGCGCGTATTCGCGCGGCGGAAATCGCTAAGCGTCAGCAGGCGGAAGCGTCAACCCGTCGTAACCTGCTGGGCAGCGGCGATCGCAGCGATCGCAACCGCACCTATAACTTCCCGCAGGGCCGCGTGACCGACCACCGCATCAACCTGACCCTCTACCGTCTGGACGAAGCGATGGAAGGGAAACTGGATATGCTGATTGAGCCGATTGTTCAGGAATATCAGGCCGATCAGCTGGCAGCGCTTTCCGAGCAGGAATGATGACCTTTCAACAGTGGCTGGCGCAGGCGATTGCCCGACTGAGCGCGAGTGAAAGCCCGCGACGCGACGCCGAGATCCTGTTAGGGCACGTCACCGGCAGGGCGCGGACCTGGCTCCTCGCCTTCGGTGAGACGGTGCTGACGCTGGAACAGCAGGCGCAGCTGGAGACGCTGCTGAGCCGCCGCCAGCGCGGCGAGCCGGTGGCCCATCTGGTGGGCGAGCGTGAGTTCTGGTCGCTGCCGCTGCTGGTTTCCCCCGCAACGCTCATTCCGCGCCCGGATACCGAATGCCTCGTCGAGCAGGCGCTGGCGCGGCTGCCGGCCACGCCGTGCCGGATTCTGGATTTAGGTACCGGCACCGGCGCGATCGCCCTGGCGTTGGCCAGTGAACGCCCGGACTGCCAGGTCACGGCGGTGGATTTCATGCCCGATGCGGCGGCATTAGCCGCGCGTAACGCCGAGCGCCTTGCCATCACGAACGTTAGCGTCCTGCAAAGCCACTGGTTCAGCGAGCTGGCCGGGCAGCGGTTCACCATGATTGTCAGCAACCCGCCCTATATCGACGAAACCGATCCGCATCTTGAGCAGGGCGATGTTCGTTTTGAGCCAAAAACGGCGCTGGTTGCTGCCGATAACGGCCTTGCCGACCTCGCGCATATCATCCGGGAAGGACGCCGTTTCCTGACCTCCGACGGCGTGATGCTGCTGGAACACGGCTGGAAGCAGGGGGACGCGGTACGGGCGCTGTTCCGGGAAGCGGGTTACCACGATGTGACGACCTGCCGTGACTACGGCGATAACGATCGCCTGACGACAGGGCGATTTTCCGGCATGGAGAAAGCGGGCATATGAATCTGTTTAGCGCGGTGCTGTATCTGCATATAGCGTGTGTGGTGGTTTCCGTCAGTTTATTTACCTTACGCTACTGGTGGACCTACAGCGGCAATGCCCGGCTGAACCAGCGCTGGGTGCGCATTGCGCCGCACTGCAGCGACACGCTGTTATTTCTGAGCGGCGCAGGATTAATGGCCATAACGCACTATCTGCCTTTCACTGAAGACGGCTCATGGCTGACTGAAAAGCTGTTTGGCGTTATTATTTACATCGCATTGGGTTTTATCGCGCTGGGCCGTCGTCGCCCGCGCAGCCAGCAGAGCCGGTTTATTGCCTTTCTGCTGGCTTTGGTGGTGTTGTTCATCATCATACAACTCGCCATTACAAGAACACCGTTACTGGGGTAAGTCATGAGGTCATTAGCTGATTTCGAATTTAATAAAGCGCCATTGTGCGATGGCATGGTCCTCATTTCTGAATTAATCCGCGACGATTTTCCGACGCACTATGTGCAGGATGAACTGGAGCGGCTGCTGGGTCTGGCGCAGGAGGAAATTGCCTCTTCCTGGGATCAGGAGCGTCAGCTGGAGCGGCTGCTGGAGCTGTTCTACCATGAGTGGGGCTTTCGCGATTCCCACGGCGTTTACCGGCTGTCTGATGCTTTGTGGATCGACAAAGTCCTGATTAATCGTCAGGGGAGCGCGGCGTCATTAGGCGCTATCGTCCTGTGGATTGCTCAGCGCCTGTCGCTGCCGCTGGTCCCGGTTATCTTCCCGACGCAGCTGCTGCTGCGCGCCGACCCGGAAACCAGCGAAGAGATGTGGCTGATTAACCCGTTCAACGGTGAAACGCTCAACGAACACACGCTGGAAGTCTGGCTGAAGGGCAATATTAGCCCGGTTGCCGAGCTGTTCAACGAGGATCTCGACGAGGCGGATAACGCCGAAGTGATCCACAAGCTGCTCGACACCTTAAAATCGGCGCTGATGGAAGAGCGGCAGATGGAGCTGGCCCTGCGCGCCAGCGAAGCGCTGCTGCAGTTTAATCCGGAGGATCCGTATGAGATCCGCGATCGCGGGCTGATCTACGCCCAGCTTGAGTGCGATCATGTTGCGCTGCTGGACCTGAATTATTTCGTCGAACAGTGTCCGGAGGACCCGATCAGCGAAATGATCCGCGCGCAAATTAACACCATTTCGCATAAACAAATTACTCTTCACTAATCTGGAATGAATCCGGTTACACCCTGATAAGGCGATCTTATGAAACAAAAAGTGGTTAGCATTGGTGATATCAACGTAGCAAACGACCTGCCTTTCGTCCTGTTTGGTGGGATGAACGTGCTGGAATCCCGCGATCTCGCGATGCGCATCTGCGAACACTATGTGACCGTCACGCAGAAGCTGGGCATTCCTTACGTGTTCAAAGCCTCTTTTGATAAAGCCAACCGTTCTTCCATTCACTCCTATCGTGGTCCGGGTCTGGAAGAAGGGATGAAAATTTTCCAGGAGCTGAAGCAGACCTTCGGCGTGAAAATCATCACCGACGTTCATGAAGCAAGCCAGGCGCAGCCGGTTGCCGACGTGGTTGACGTTATCCAGCTGCCGGCATTCCTGGCGCGCCAGACCGACCTGGTCGAAGCGATGGCAAAAACCGGCGCGGTGATCAACGTGAAGAAACCGCAGTTTGTCAGCCCGGGCCAGATGGGTAACATCGTCGACAAGTTTATCGAAGGTGGCAACGACAAAGTTATCCTCTGCGATCGCGGGGCGAACTTCGGCTATGACAACCTGGTTGTCGACATGCTGGGCTTTGGGGTGATGAAGAAAGTGTCTAACAACTCGCCGGTTATCTTCGACGTGACCCACGCGCTGCAGTGCCGCGACCCGTTTGGCGCCGCGTCCAGCGGTCGTCGTGCTCAGGTGACCGAGCTGGCGCGCGCCGGTATGGCAACGGGCCTGGCAGGCCTGTTCCTCGAAGCGCATCCGGACCCGGAACATGCGAAATGCGACGGCCCGTCCGCGCTGCCGCTGGCTAAACTGGAGCCATTCCTGAAGCAGATCAAAGCAATTGACGATCTGGTGAAGAACTTTGAAGAGCTGGATACCAGCAACTAATTCATCGCTCCTGAACGCGAAAAGCCTGCCCGTTGTAAAACCGGCAGGCTTTTTTTTGCGCCAGTAACGGCGCAGAACTCTCCCCGGTCGACGCCGGGGAAGAGCGGTCAGGCAAAAATGGTCATCAGATAAGCGGCGAAGAGCGCCAGGTGCGCGGCGCCGTTCAGCACATTGGTGCGTCCGGTAGAGAAGGAGATCTGGCACAACAGCAGCGAGGCGACCATCACAATCATTTCCGGTGCGCCAAGCCCGAATTGCAGCTCATTGCCGGTTAAGAAGGCGATTAAGGTGACCACCGGCACGGTCAGCGAAATCGTCGCCAGCACCGAACCGAAGAACAGGTTCATCGCGCGCTGCACCTGATTGTTGAGTACCGCTTTCAATGCACCGAGTCCTTCCGGCGAGAGAATCAGCAGCGCGACCAGGAAACCGGTAAAGGCCACCGGCGCGTTCATGCTGGTCAGCAGCGTCTCCAGCGGGTTCGCGTTCATCTTAGTGACCGCGATAACCGCGACCAGGTGAATTAACAGCCACGCGGTGTGCCAGGCGCTGCTGTGGGCGGACGGTTTGCCGTGATGCGGGTCGTCGTCGTCGCCGTCGTCTTCATGCTCATAAATAAACAGGCTCTGGTGCGTTTTGGTCTGAATCAACAGAAATACGCCGTACATGGCGGCGGAAATCAGCGCAACCAGCAGCGCCTGCCCGGTGCTGAAATTCGCGCCCGGTAGCGCCATCGGAAAGACCAGCACAATAATCGCCAGCGGAAACAGGGCGATGAGATACTGCTTAATACCAAACAAATTCATGTACTGGGTGGCGAATTTACGTCCGCCCAGCAGCAGGGCAAAGCCGACCAGGCCGCCGGTGACAATCATAATGATTGAATAGAGCGTATCGCGCATCAGCGTCGGGGCTGCGTCGCCGGTGGCCATTAATGCAGAAATCAGGCTGACTTCAAGAATCACCACGGAAAGACTTAAAATTAACGAACCGTACGGCTCGCCGAGGCGGTGGGCGAGAACGTCCGCGTGGCGTACAACGCTGAATGCGCTACACAGAATACCCACTAAGGCCAGAATGTTAATGCCAATGACCGCTGGCAGTGACTGACTACTTCCGAAGAAGATAAGCACCGCCAGCGCCAGAATCGGGAAAACAAGCGATGTCTCCTTGTGGCGGGTTTTCACCGCCTCATGTACATGCGTCATGAACCATCTCCATTTATGCAGGTGTTATAATTATAGATACCGTAAGTAGATAAAATAACAGACATTTTGCTATCTGAATTGTTTTTTTACTTAAATTTACGGCTATTGGTAACTAATGCCTTGAGATTGTCATAACTTATCATTATTGCGATTTTGTATTTATTATTCAGATAATTACTAAAAATGCTTCTGGATTATATCCCGCCTTGAAAACCCGTAATTAGCGTCCCAGACTTATCTTTTTACCACCATCCGGAGGTGCATATGCCTTATCGCAGTAAACAAGCGCTACCCGATAGCGTCCGGCACGTGTTGCCGGCGCATGCCCAGGAGATCTATAAAGAAGCGTTTAATAGCGCCTGGGAGCAGTATAAGCACCAGGCGGACCGGCGGGACGACGCCAGCCGTGAAGAGACGGCGCATAAGGTCGCCTGGGCGGCGGTCAAGAATGACTATCAAAAAGGAGACGATGATAAGTGGCATAAGAAAAAATAATCGTTCCTGCTGCCTCATCTGCTGCTCCGCGCCTTGCCAGCGTGTCGTTCATTGCTTATTGTCGATGAAAGCTGGATAATAATTCGGCAATATTTCACGGATGCCATCAGATAATCGCCGGGAAGCGGGCAGTGGCGGAGGTAGTAGAAAGTGTTAACTCGTGATTTCTTAATCAATGCGGATTGTAAGACGGCGTTTGGTGCTATTGAGGAATCGCTTCTCTGGTCGGCAGAGCAACGGGCCGCTTCCCTGGCGGCAACGCTGGCCTGTCGTCCGGATGCTGGCTCAGTATGGATTTTTGGCTACGGTTCGCTGATGTGGAACCCGGCTCTTGAGTATCGCGAAACCTGTACCGGTACGCTTCCGGGCTGGCACCGCGCCTTCTGCCTGCGGCTGACCGCCGGGCGCGGCAGTGCCTGCCAGCCGGGGCGCATGCTGGCGCTGAAAGAGGGCGGGCGTACCACCGGCGTGGCCTATCGACTCCCTGATGAGACGCTGGAAGAGGAGCTGACGCTGCTGTGGAAGCGGGAGATGATCACCGGGTGCTATCTGCCGACCTGGTGTAAGCTGGAGCTCGATGACGGGCGGACGGTGAACGCGCTGGTGTTTATTATGGATCCTCGTCATCCGCTGTTCGAACCGGATACCCGCGCCCAGGTCATTGCGCCGCTGATCGCTAAAGCCAGCGGGCCGCTCGGCACCAATGCCCAGTACCTGTTCTCTCTGGATCAGGAGCTACGCAAACTCGGTATGCACGATGATTGTCTTGACGATCTGGTCGGGACGGTACGGACGCTGCTGGGAGAAAACAGCCAGCCGGGGCTGGCCTGAAAAATGCCCGGGCTATCCCGGGCAGGTGATATCAGGCGGGAACGTAGCTAATGGAGTGCTCCAGTGACTGGCCGTGGCTATCGATCAGTACGTTCCAGGTGCCGTTATACGGCACGGTCAGATAGGCGCTGTCGCGATCCTGGACGCTCAGAATATCCGCATGGCTGTCGCCGGCAGCCTTCGCGCTCATCAGGTGAATATGGCAGCGTTCAGAACAACGAACCACCAGCGTATCACCGCCAAACAACATCAAACTTGCTTTAACCATCGCCATTTATCTACCCCGTTGTTGTCTGTCTACAGCATCCTGCCTGCTCAATCCCGCGCGTGATATTGTTCACACTTTACTCATGGCATAACACCAAATGGGGAGCAGACGAATGCTGATTTTGATCAAAAAAAGGGATAAAGATTAAACAAAAATGATGTTGTGCCTGAAAGCATTCAGCTGACTTAGTTTTTTGATTAACAAACGCTGCCTCGGTGATATTAAATCCCGCCAGAGGCCCTTTCTTCAGAAGGTCAGGATTTTATCGGCCGCCAGCGTCCACTGCGCCAGCTCCACCAGAGTGCCAATCTCCACGCCGTCAATCAGCGGCAGCGCGGTGATCCCGCGGCCGTCGGTGCAGGTTTTGCACAATTTCACCGGGACATTCTGGGCGGTGAGGATCTCCAGCATTTGCTGAATGTTATAGCCTTCCGCCGGCTTTTGTCCGCGCAGGCCTGCCGTCACCGCGTCAGACATTAAAAACAGCTTCAGATCGAGTTCAGACTGCTGTTCGCGCAGGGCAATCGCCAGACGCAGGCTATTAAACAGCGATTCGCTACCGTAGGCAGCACCGTTGGCGATAATCACAATACTTTGCATAAGGACTCCTTGGTATAAGGCACGGTTATTGCTTGTGGTTAAAGTATAAAGCGTTGACCCGGGAGGGGGTATGAATAATACGGCTGGCATCACGCCTGAGGCCAACAGGTGGTTTCACCGCGCGCGGCAGCTGCAAAAAGAGCAGCTACGCCAGCTGGCGCAGCAGGGTACGCTGGCAAGCCGGATAAGCGCGCTGGTACACATGCTACAGTGCGAACGCGGTGCGTCCAACCTTTGGCTCTGCTCCGCTGGACGGCTCTATGCCGCGGAGTGCCGGGCGGGCTCGGCACTGGTGGATGAGCAGCTTATCGCCTTTCGCGAGGCGCTGGAAGCGGTGCGGGAGTGCGCCAGCGGCGCGCTATGCTGGCGGATTGCCAGCGCGCTCTGGTACCTGGAGCAGTTGCTGACGCTGCGCCACGCCGTGCGCGGCCGCGCTATCATCGCCGAAGAGGCGACAAACCAGTTTAGTCGCATTATCCGCCACTTATTAAATATTGTCCCGCAGCTCAACGACAGCATTGACGACCCGCAAATTGCCGGGCGCATGGTGGCGCTCTACAGCTTTATGCAGGGGAAAGAGCTGGTGGGGCAGGAGCGCGCGCTGGGGGCATCCGGCTTTGCCCGCGGCCAGTTTAGCGATGAGCTCCGCCAGCTGCTGGTGGACAGAATCGATGGTCAGCAGCCCTGTTTTGACAGCTTCCAGGCGCTGGCGGAGGCGCCGCAGACTGCGCTGTTTATGACCCAGTGCCAGGCCAGTCTGGAAATTGAGCAGCTGCGGCGGATCGCCTGTACCCGACAGCCCCCGGCAGATGAGGGGGAGACGGCGCTGCGTTGGTTTTGCGCCCAGACACAGCGTCTGGAGCAGATGCGAGGTCTGGAAGAGCGGCTGATTGACGACCTGCTGAGCGTCGCCGATAACCTGCTCAGCGGCGAAGCGCCGCCCGCCAGCTGGCCGGAGGAAGAGGGTGATGACGGCATCGCGCGCCGTCTCGATAAACAGCTGCTGCCGCTGGTTCGCCAGCAGGCCTTTGAGCTCCAGCAGCTCTCCGGGCAACTGGCCTCGCTAAAAGATACGCTCGAAGAGCGCAAGCTGATTGAAAAAGCGAAAAGTGTGCTGATGGTTCATCAGGGAATGCAGGAAGAGCAGGCCTGGCAGGCGTTGCGGAAAATGGCAATGGATAAGAATCAGAGGATGGTGGAAATCGCCCGCGCGCTGCTGACGGTAAAGGCGTTGTGGTCCATAACCCCAAAGGAGTAGATGCACGATGGTTGGGCAGCGGCTGCCTGTCAGCGGTGCAATGAGCGGCGGGAAGCCGCCCGGCGCACAGCGGAAAACGGCCTGACACCGCCTCTGTGAACATTGGCATCTGTTTTGCAATATCCTGCAGACAACGGTTAATGCGTTAAATCGTTCAGTAAACAATTTTGGGCAACAGGCCAACGGCGGTTTGTGTGTCCATGGATAAAGGCGTCCTGCAGTGCATCAGCACTGTCGGGCGCTTTTTTTTTGCGTGTTCTGGAGCGGGTATGGGCGATAAATTTTCGATTTCACGACGGCATTTTTTACAGGCAGGCGCCGCGCTGGGCGGGGCGATGTTGTTGCCCGGCGTGATGCAGAGCGCATGGGCGGCAGGATCCGATAAGCCGGAGCAATCTACCGTACGAGTCGGATTTATTCCGCTGACGGACTGCGCGCCGATCGCGATCGCGTCGTTGAAAGGGTTCGATAAAAAATATGGCATTACCCTGGTACCGACCAAAGAAGCCAGCTGGGCGGCGGTGCGCGACAAACTGATCGCCGGTGAACTCGATGCGGCACACATTCTCTACGGCCTGCTGTATGGCCTCGAACTGGGGATCGCCGGCAAGCCGCACGCAATGGCAAACCTGATGACCCTCAACCGCAATGGCCAGGCGATTACGCTCTCCAGCGACCTGCGGGAGAAAGGGGTGACCGACCTCGGGGGGTTGAAACGGCTGATCGGCCAGCGCGCGCCGGGCAGCTACACCTTTGCCCACACCTTTCCCACCGGGACGCACGCGATGTGGCTCTATTACTGGCTGGCCAGCGGTGGTATCGACCCGTTTACGGACGTACGCACCGTGGTGGTGCCGCCGCCGCAAATGGTGATGAACATGCGTATCGGCAACATGGTTGGTTTTTGCGTCGGCGAACCGTGGAACGCGCGGGCGATCAACGACCGTATCGGTTTTACCGCAGCCACTTCGCAGGCCATCTGGCCGGAACACCCGGAAAAAATTCTCGGCACCCGCAGCGAATGGGTCGAACGCAATCCGAACACCGCCCGCGCGCTGGTCGCGGCGGTGCTGGATGCGGCGCGCTGGATTGACGCCTCGGAAGAGAACAAACGAGAGACGGCGCGCATTCTGGCAAAACGCGCCTGGCTGAATACCAAAGAGCAGTATCTCACCGGACGGATGCTCGGGGAGTACGACAACGGGCTGGGACAGCGCTGGCAGGACGCACACCCGATTCGCTTTTACGACCAGGGAGAGGTGAGTTTTCCCTGGCTGTCGGACGGAATGTGGTTTTTAACCCAGTTCCGCCGCTGGGGATTACTAAAAACAGCCCCGGATTATCAGGCGGTGGCCGGGCGCATCAACCGCATTGACGTCTGGAAAGAGGCGGCGCAGGCGGTGGGCGGCATCTCTACGCCGGCTGCGCTCATGCGCAGCAGCACATTAATAGACGGTACGGTCTGGACGGGGGCCGATCCGGAAGGTTACGCCCGCGGCTTCGCGATTCAACGTAAGGGGGCATGAAATGAAACACGCGCACAGTACGCAACCTGTTATTGCCACAGAAAAAACGCCGGGCGAAGTGATTGTCCTGCCACCGGTACAGGTCCGACGTCCGACGCCGCCCCTCAGGCGCTGGCTACGTGAAACCGTACAGCGGCTCCTGCCACCCCTGCTCGGGCTGGGGCTGCTGTTGCTCTGCTGGCAGCTGGCGGCGATCAACGGCAAGGGCTTTCCGACGCCGCTGAGTACGCTCGATTCCGCGCTGACCCTGTTTGCCGATCCTTTCTATCAGGACGGGCCGAACGACATGGGCATCGGCTGGAACGTGTTGGCGTCACTGCAGCGGGTGGCGGTGGGCTTTGGGCTGGCGGCGCTGGTGGGGATCCCGCTGGGCTTTTTGATTGGCCGCTCGCTGTTCTTTGCCCGCATGTTTAATCCGCTGATTGCGCTGCTGCGCCCGGTCAGTCCGCTGGCGTGGCTGCCTATTGGCCTGCTGCTGTTCCAGAAGGCGGAGCCGGCGTCGAGCTGGACCATTTTTATCTGCTCTATCTGGCCAATGGTGATTAACACTGCCGAAGGGGTACGCCGCATTCCGCAGGATTATCTCAACGTGGCTCGCGTTTTACAGCTGTCGGAGTGGACGGTGATGCGGCGCATTCTCTTCCCGGCCGTGCTGCCCGCGGTGCTGACCGGCGTGCGTCTCTCTATTGGCATTGCCTGGCTGGTGATCGTCGCTGCTGAAATGCTGACCGGCGGCCTGGGGATCGGCTTCTGGATCTGGAATGAATGGAACAATCTCAACGTGGAAAACATCATCATCGCCATCGTCATTATCGGCGTCGTCGGCCTGCTGCTGGAGCAGGGGCTGATGTTGATCGCTCGTCGCTTCAGCTGGCAAGAAAAATAGGAGAATCGCTATGAAACCATTAATTCAGGTGCAGGCCGTCAGCCAGCGCTTCCATACCGCCAGCGGCGAATTTCTGGCCCTGCAAAACGTCTCTTTCGACATTTATGAAGGGGAGACCGTGAGCCTGATTGGCCACTCAGGATGCGGTAAATCCACGCTGCTGAACCTGATTGCCGGCATTACCTTACCCACGGAAGGCGGACTGCTGTGTGATAACCGCGAAATCGCCGGGCCGGGTCCCGAGCGCGCGGTAGTCTTCCAGAACCACTCCCTGCTGCCGTGGCTGACCTGCTTTGACAACGTGGCGCTGGCGGTCGACCAGGTTTTTCGCCGCACCATGAGCAAAGCCGAGCGCAAGGCGTGGATCGAACACAACCTTGAGCGGGTGCAAATGGGTCATGCGCTGCACAAGCGTCCGGGGGAGATCTCCGGCGGCATGAAGCAGCGGGTAGGGATTGCCAGAGCGCTGGCGATGAAGCCGAAGGTGCTGCTGCTGGATGAACCGTTTGGCGCGCTCGATGCCTTGACCCGCGCCCATTTGCAGGATGCGGTGATGCAGATTCAGCAGGCGCTGAACACCACCATCGTGATGATTACCCATGATGTTGATGAGGCGGTGCTGCTCTCTGACCGCGTCATGATGATGACCAACGGCCCGGCGGCGACGGTGGGCGAGATTCTCGCTATCGACCTGCCCCGGCCGCGTAATCGTGTTCAGCTGGCGGATGACAGCCGTTATCACCACCTGCGTCAGCAGATTCTCCATTTCCTCTACGAAAAACAGCCGAAGGCGGCGTAAGGGGCGGCGATGAAGCGGCGACTGGTGATTATCGGCAATGGTATGGCGGCCACCCGGCTGGCGGAGACGCTGGTGGCGCGGGGGGGCGACAAATTTCAGATAGTGATTATCGGGGATGAACCCTGGCAGGCCTATAACCGTATCCAGCTGTCACCGGTACTGGGTGGGGAAAAAACGCTGGCGCAAACGCGGCTGCTGCCAGAGGAGTGGTATCACCAGCATGGCGTGACGGTACGCAGCGATGAATCGGTGCTGGCGGTGGAGATGACGACGCGAACGCTACGCACCACCCGCGGCGAGCTCTCCTGGGATGAGCTGATTTTCGCCACCGGTTCACAGGCTTTCATCCCGCCGCTGCCCGGTGTGGCGCTGCCGCACGTCTACGCATTTCGCACCTTTGCCGATGTGGCCGCCATTCTGGCAACCGGCGGCCCGGCGGTCGTGATCGGCGGTGGGGTGCTCGGCGTCGAGGCTGCGGCTGCGTTACGACGTCATGGTGACAATGTCACTTTGCTGCATCGCGGCGACCGGCTGATGGAACAGCAAACCGATGCCTTTGCCGGTCAGCAGCTACAGCAACAGCTGGAGGAGCGAGGGATCCAGTGCGTCACCGGCTGCGGGATTGCCGCGATTCGCGAGCATGAGGTTGTGCTGGAGGATGGCCGGGCGTTTGCCGCCAGTCGCGTAGTGCTGGCGACCGGCGTGCGCCCCAACATTCAGCTGGCGCAGCGAAGCGGCCTGGCCTGTCGGCGCGGCATTATCGTGGACCGTCAGCTGGCGACCGCGCTGCCGGGGGTTAGCGCTCTTGGCGAATGTTGCGAAATTGACGGCCAGACCTGGGGACTGGTGGCGCCCTGTCTGCGCCAGGCTGAGGTGCTGGCCGGGCGGCTATGCGGCACGCCGGAGGCGGATTTTCACTGGCAGGATAGCGGTACCCGCCTGAAAGTCACCGGCATCGCGCTGTTCAGCGCCGGCGATCCGCAGGCCAGCGACCACGATGAGATCTGGACCAGCTGGGACCCGCTGGCCCGCCACTACCGCCGTCTGCTGGTCCGCGACGGCAAACTTCAGGCTGTTTTGCTGCTGGGCGACTGCGCAAATGCCGCGCCGCTCACCGCGCTGCTGGCTACCCCCGCGCAGCCAGACTGGCTTTTTGATCCTTCTTCAACGCAGCCGCGCGCTGCAGGTGAATTTTCTATGACAAAACCTGTTTTGGTGCTGGTCGGACACGGCATGGTCGGCCACCATTTTCTCGAGCAATGCGTCAGCCGTAACCTGCATCAACAGTTTCGGATCGTGGTGTTTGGCGAAGAGCGTTACGCCGCCTACGACCGGGTGCATTTATCAGAATATTTTGCCGGTCGTAGCGCGGAATCGCTGTCGCTGGTGGACGGCGATTTCTTCGCCCGGCACGGAATTGAACTGCGGCTGTCCGAGACGATTACGGCCATTGACCGTGAAGCGCGGGTGGTACGCGATACCTGCGGGCATGAAACCCACTGGGATAAACTGGTGCTGGCGACCGGCTCATATCCATTCGTTCCGCCGGTGCCGGGCCACGATCTGGAGGGCTGTTTCGTCTACCGCACCCTCGACGACCTCGACCGTATTGCCGCCTGCGCCAGCAGCGCAAAACGCGGGGTGGTGATTGGCGGCGGGCTGCTGGGGCTGGAGGCCGCCAACGCGCTCAGACAGCTGGGGCTGGAAACCCACGTGGTGGAGTTTGCGCCGAATCTGATGGCGGTCCAGCTGGATAGCCCGGGCGCCGCGATGCTGCGGGAGAAAATCAATGATATTGGCGTCGGTGTCCATACCAGCAAGACGACTCAGAGTATTGCGCGCGGTGACAATGGCCTGGTGCTGAACTTTGCCGATGGCGGATCGCTGGCTACCGACATGGTGGTCTTTTCCGCCGGGATTCGTCCGCAGGATACGCTGGCGCGCGGCAGCGGACTGATGGTAGGAGAACGCGGCGGGATCGTCATCGACAATCAGTGCCGCACCTCCGATCCGCAGGTGGTGGCGATTGGCGAATGTGCCCTGTGGCAGGACAAAATCTATGGCCTGGTGGCGCCGGGCTACCAGATGGCGAGAACGGCGGCGGCAATGTTGGCTGGAGAAGAGGCGAGCTTCAGCGGCGCCGATATGAGCACCAAACTGAAACTGCTGGGCATCGATGTAGCCTCTTTCGGCGACGCCCAGGGACGCACGCCCGGTAGCCAGAGCTACCAGTGGACGGATGGTCCGGGGCAAATCTACAAGAAAATTGTCGTCTGCCAGCAGAACAAAACGCTGCTGGGCGGCGTGCTGGTGGGCGATGCCAGCGATTACGCCACGCTGCTGCAAATGATGTTGAACGCGATGGCGCTGCCCGCGCGCCCGGAAAGCCTGATTCTGCCGGTGCAGGAGGGGAGCGCGCCAAAAGCGCTGGGGGTAGCGGCGCTGCCGGACAGCGCGCAGATCTGCTCGTGCCACAACGTCACTAAAGGTGATATCTGCCGGGCGGTCAGCGCGGGCGCCAGCGATATCCCGGCGATAAAAAGCTGTACCCGGGCGGCGACCGGTTGCGGTGGATGCAGCGCGCTGGTCAAGCAGGTGATGGAATATCAGCTCTCGGCGCAGGGCGTGGAAGTGAAAAAAGATATCTGCGAACACTTTCCGTGGTCGCGTCAGGAGATCTATCACCTCGTGCGCGTGAATCATATCCACACCTTTGATCAGCTGATTAGTCGTTACGGTCAGGGACACGGCTGCGAAATCTGTAAGCCGCTGGTGGCTTCAGTTCTGGCCTCCTGCTGGAATGAGTACCTGCTGAAACCGGCGCATTTACCGCTGCAGGATACCAATGACCGCTACTTCGCCAATATTCAGAAAGATGGCACCTATTCAGTGGTCCCGCGTATGGCGGCAGGCGAAGTGACGCCGGACGGACTGATTGCCATCGGACAAATTGCCAAACGCTACCAGCTGTACAGCAAAATTACCGGTGGCCAGCGTATCGATCTGTTTGGCGCCCGGCTCGAAGAGCTGCCGGCTATCTGGCGCGAGCTGGCGGAGGCCGGCTTTGAAACCGGTCACGCCTACGGCAAGTCGCTGCGAACGGTGAAATCCTGCGTCGGCTCGACCTGGTGTCGCTACGGCGTTCAGGACTCGACGGCGCTGGCGGTCACCCTTGAACATCGTTACAAAGGATTGCGTGCGCCGCACAAGATAAAAATGGCGGTCTCCGGTTGTACCCGCGAATGCGCCGAGGCGCAGGGGAAAGATATCGGGGTGATTGCCACGGAAAAAGGCTGGAATCTTTACGTCTGCGGCAACGGCGGGATGAAGCCGCGACATGGCGATCTGTTTGCCAGCGACCTCGACGACGCGACGCTGATCCGCACGGTTGATCGGCTGCTGATGTTCTATATTCGCACTGCCGATCGGCTGCAGCGAACCAGCACCTGGATGGATAACCTCGAAGGCGGAATCGACTACCTGCGCGAGGTGATCCTGGAAGACAGCCTCGGGATTGGCGAAGAGCTGGAGCAGGAGATGGCGCGGGTGGTGGCGAGCTACCAGTGTGAATGGCAGACCACTCTGAACGATCCGCAGCGGCTGGCGCTGTTCCGTTCCTATGTTAACAGCGATCGGCCGGATGAGGCCGTGCAGCGGCAAATGTTGCGCGGTCAGCCTCAGCCGGTCATCGCGCCGGTACGCCGCGAAGGTGAGGTGTCGACCCGGCCATGGCAGGCCATTTGCGAACTGGCGGCGATTCCCGCCCAGGCCGGGATCGGCGCGCGACTGGGCGAACGGCAGATTGCGCTGTTTCGTTTTGGCGAACAGGTTTATGCCCTCGACAACCTGGAGCCCGGTAGCGACGCCAACGTGCTGTCGCGCGGTATGCTGGGCGATGCCGGCGGGGAGCCGATGGTCATTTCGCCGCTGTATAAACATCGTATCCGGCTGCGCGACGGGCGTCCCTGCGATGGCGGTGAACCGATGGTCCGCGCCTGGCCGGTGAAGATCGAAAACGGCACGGTGTGGGTCGGGAACCAGCTTCTGCTGGCGCGTGCGGAGGCCTCCTGATGGATGAAATACGCACCACCTGTCCCTATTGCGGCGTCGGCTGCGGCGTGCTGGCACGAAGGGAGGAAAATGGCCAGGTCAGCGTGCGCGGCGATGAGCACCATCCGGCAAACCTGGGACGCCTGTGCGTAAAGGGCGCGGCGCTCGGCGAAACCACTGGCCTGGAGGGGCGATTGCTGAGGCCTGAGCTGGAGGGGGAACCTGTCAGCTGGTCACGGGCGCTGACGGTTGCCGGTAGCCGGCTGCGGCAAATCATTGAGCAACACGGGCCGCAGGCGGTGGCGTTTTACGCCTCCGGACAGCTGCTCACCGAGGACTACTACGCGGCGAATAAACTGATGAAGGGATTTATCGGCGCCGCCAATATCGATACCAATTCCCGGCTCTGTATGTCCTCGGCGGTGACCGGATATAAGCGCGCCTTTGGCGCCGACGTGGTGCCGTGCAGCTATGAGGACGTGGAAAACAGCGATCTGGTGGTGCTGGTGGGTTCGAACGCCGCCTGGGCGCATCCGGTGCTCTATCAGCGGCTGGTTCAGGCGAAACGTGATAATCCGCGGATGAAAGTGGTGGTGATTGATCCGCGTCGAACCGCCACCTGCGATATCGCCGATAGCCACCTGGCGGTTGCGCCCGGCAGCGATGGCGGACTGTTTGTCGGTTTACTGAGCGCCATTGCCGAGGCCGGTGCGCTGACGGGCGATTTTCGCGACCAGGCGCAGGCGCTGGCCGCCGCTGCAGCCTGGGACTCGGCACAGGTGGCCGAATTCTGCGGGCTGGACATGGAGCAGGTCGCCGGGTTCTATCGTGATTTCATCGCTGCGCCGCGGGCGATAACGCTCTACACCATGGGGATCAATCAGTCGGCCAGCGGTAGCGACAAGTGTAATGCCATTATTAACGTCCACCTCGCCAGCGGGAAGTACGGGCGTTCGGGCTGCGGGCCGTTTTCGCTGACCGGACAGCCAAATGCGATGGGCGGCCGCGAGGTGGGCGGCCTGGCGACGATGCTGGCCGCCCATATGAATTTTGAGCCGCAGGATCTGCACCGGCTGTCGCGCTTTTGGGGCAGCGAACGGCTGGCGCAGACGCCGGGACTGACGGCGGTGGACCTGTTTGCCGCCATTGGCCGCGGTGAGGTGAAAGCGGTGTGGATTATGGGCACCAATCCGGTGGTGTCGCTGCCGGACAGCCTTGCCGTCAGCCAGGCGCTGGCCGGCTGTCCGCTGGTGATCGTTTCCGAAGTGAGCGCCAGGACGGATACGGCAGCGTTTGCCCATATCCGTTTCCCGGCGCTGGCGTGGGGAGAAAAAAATGGCACCGTCACCAACTCGGAACGCCGTATTTCCCGTCAGCGCAGCTTTCTGCCGCCGCCGGGGGAAGCCAAAGCCGACTGGTGGATAATCGCGCGCATGGCCGAACAGCTCGGCTTTGGCGCCGCCTTTGCCTGGCGCCATCCGCACGAAGTCTTTAGCGAGCATGCCGCGCTTTCGGGGTTTGAAAATAACGGCCAGCGGGCGTTCGATATCGGTGGGCTGGCGGATCTCAGCCGTGAGGCGTGGGACAACCTGGCGCCGGTTCGCTGGCCGGTCAGCCGCAGCGGCAGCGGTCTTGATTTACAGCAGGGCTGGCACGGCGATGGCAAATTGCGCATGGTGCCGGTGACGCCCCAGGCCACGCGTGCCGCGACCGACGCCTTTTATCCGCTGATCCTCAATAGCGGCCGCATTCGCGATCAGTGGCACACCATGACCCGTACCGGCAGCGTGCCGCGCCTGATGCAGCATATTGCCGAACCGATCGTGGAGATCGCGCCAGCGGATGCCCGACGCCTGCAGCTGCGCGAGGGAGAACTGGCGCGAATCTGGTCGCGCAATGGAGTGATGGTGGCCAAAACGGTGGTCAGCCGCGGGCAGCGTCCCGGCTCGCTGTTTGTGCCGATGCACTGGAATAATCAGTTTGCCCGACGGGGGCGGGTCAACGACCTGCTGTCGGCGGTAACGGATCCCTGGTCCGGACAGCCGGAAAGCAAACAGGTGGCGGTGGCGATTGCACCCTGGCGTCCCGCCTGGCACGGTGAACTATTTTGTCGCCAGCCGGTTCCGCTGCCGGTCGCGGTCCACTGGCGTCGGCGGGCCGCGCTGGCGGTAAACCATCTCTCTTTAGCCGGAGAACACCCTCCGCAGGGATGGCTAACCGACTGGTGTCGTCAGCAGGAGTGGCAGATACAAACCGCGCAGGCCGGGGCAGTATGGAGCCTGCTGGCCTGGCATGAGGGAAGGCTGATGTTGGGCTGGTGGAGCAATCCTGGCGAGCCGCAAATCGATGCCGGGTGGATCGCCGCTGCGTTTCACTCTCCGCCGCAGACGCCCGAGCAGCGGCACGCGCTGCTCGGCGGGAGAAAAAGCGGCGAGACAGCCCCTGCGGGGCGGATTGTCTGCAGCTGCATGAGCATTGGTGAACGCGCGATTGGTGAGGCCATCGCCAGCGGTTGCCGCACGGTCGGCGAACTGGGCAAGGTGCTGAAATGCGGTACCAACTGCGGCTCTTGTATTCCCGAGCTCAAAGCGCTGCTGGCAGAGGAGCAGATACGGGCATGAGGTTCGGGTTATTCCTGGAATTGCCTTTGGGGCTACGGGAGAGGGAAAAAAACGGTAAACTTAAAGACTGTCATTATCCTACGTGAGCCAATGTAACCGATTTAATGCCTGTGTCGTACCGCGTGACCCCACTCCTTTCAATACTCCTGCTGCTGGCAGGCGTTCCTGCTCGTGCTCTGCAGGGAAATACGGCGTTCAGTGAAAAACAGGCGGCGCTGCCGGATCTGGGGATTGCGCCGCAGGTGGATGACGACGCCCGCCATTTTGCCGAAGTCGCGAAAAAGTTTGGTGAGGCCAGCATGAGCGATAATGGCCTGACGACCGGCGAACAGGCGCGAATGATGGCCATCGGCAAGCTTGGCAATGAGCTGAGTCATCAGCTGGAAAACTGGCTCTCGCCGTGGGGCAACGCCAATGTCGATCTGCGGGTGGATAAAGAAGGCAACTTCACCGGCAGTCAGGGCAGCTGGTTTATCCCGCTACAGGATAACGGCGATTACCTGACCTGGAATCAGTATTCCGTCACCCGGCGGGAAAACGATCTGGTGGGGAACATCGGTCTGGGACAGCGCTGGCGAACGGGCGACTGGCTGCTGGGCTATAACTCGTTCTACGACAAAGTGCTGGGTGAAAACATGGCGCGAGGCAGCGTTGGTGCCGAAGCCTGGGGCGAATATTTGCGCCTGTCGGCCAACTATTACCATCCCGTCGGGAGCTGGCAGCAGGGCGAAAGCCTGACCCAGGAACAGCGGATGGCAAGCGGCTACGATGTCACCGCCCAGGCGCGGCTACCGTTCTATCAGCATATTAATACCAGCGTCAGCGTCGAGCAGTACTTTGGCGATAGCGTCGACCTGTTCCATTCCGGTACCGGCTACCGTAACCCGGTGGCGGTGTCGGTGGGGCTGAACTATACCCCCGTGCCGTTAGTGACTATGACCGCAAAACATAAGCAGGGCGAAAGCGGGCTCAGTCAAAACAACGTCGGACTGAATCTGAACTACCGTTTTGGCGTGCCGCTTAAACAGCAGCTGGCGGCCGATGAGGTGGCGGTCAGCCGCTCCTTGCGCGGCAGTCGTTACGACAGCCCGGAGCGCGATCATTTACCGGTGGTCGAGTATCGTCAGCGTAAATCGCTGTCGGTCTACCTGGCGACGCCGCCGTGGGATTTACAGCCGGGGGAGACGGTTCAGCTGAAGCTGCAAATTCGTAGCCTGCATGGGATAAAGTCGCTGAAATGGCAAGGCGATACGCAGTCGCTGAGCTTAACGTCTCCCGTGGATACCCGCAGCCCGGACGGCTGGAGCGTGATTCTTCCGGCCTGGAACAGCGAGCCGGGAGCGACCAATCTGTGGCATCTGTCGGTGGTCGTGGAAGACAAAACGGGTCAGCGCGTTTCATCCAATGAGATCGCGCTGGCGCTGACCGAGCCGCTGGTCAAATTCTCGGCCGACGGCGTCACCTGGCGGGATGCTCCTTAGAAAATCCGCTCCTGGTGTACCCATACCGCCGCTTCAACACGTGATTTCAGCTTCATTTTCTTCAGCATATGCTTAACGTGCACCTTCACGGTACTCTCGGTTATCTCCAGACGACGGGCGATCATTTTGTTCGGCAGCCCCTGGGCGATGAGCTTGAGAATATCCCGCTCGCGCGGCGTCAGCTGGCTGATATCGCGGTCTGAGGTGGCGCGGTTGGCGCGCAGGCTGGCTGCCAGCACCGGCGTGAGCGCTTCGCTGAGGACCATCTCGCCTGCCGCGGCCTGCTGCAATGCTTTTAAGAGATCTTCTGGCTCCATGTCTTTCAGCAGGTAGCCGTCAGCGCCGCGTTTGAGGGCGGTGACCACATCTTCTTCGTGGTTAGAGACGCTGAATACCACGATTCGGCCGGAGAGCGACTTTTCACGCAGCTTATCGAGGGTTTCCAGACCGTTCATGCCGGGCATGTTGAGATCCAGCAGGATCAGATCGGGGTCCAGCGTCTCCGCGAGGGCGATACCTTGTTCACCGTTGCTGGCCTCGCCAATAACCTGAATATCGCTGGCCATACTGACCAGCTGTTTGACGCCGGTGCGCAGCATCGGATGATCGTCAATGAGAAGGATGGTGGCCCGTTCCTGTTGACTCATAGGGTTCTCCTTATTGGATTGAAAACGATTTTTCCGGGATAAAAGTGACGACCACTTCGGTACCGCCGTTTTCCCGGCGACGAACCTGACAGTCTCCGCGCAAACTCTGGGCGCGATCCCGCATGATAATTAAGCCGTAATGGTTGCTTCGTTCCGCCTGATCGGGCACGCCGCGGCCGTTGTCTGCAACCACCAGCCGTACCTGGTTGTCCCGTAGCGAAACGGTCACGGTCACTTCGGTCGCCTGCGCGTGCTTCAGCGCATTGCTCAGCGCCTCACGAGCGATTTGCAGGACGTGAATAGCCTGATGAGACGGGACAAAGCGCGGCGGTAGCTGGTAATCAAGCTGGACGGTAAAGCCAAAATGGGCGCTATACTCCTGGCAGCTGGACTCCAGCGCCGGGCGCAGTCCCGGTTCGGTTAATTGCAGGCGGAAGGTCGTCAGCAGTTCACGCAGCTGTGCCCACGACGTATTCAGCTCATTGCGAATCTGGCCCAGCAGCTGGCGGCTCTCTTCCGGCAGGTTTTCGCCCTGCATTTGTAAACAGCTGACCTGCATTTTCATACAGGAGAGCGATTGGGCGATGGAGTCATGCAGCTCGCGGGCGATGGTGGCGCGCTCCTCCATCACGATCAGCTGCTGCTGATGCTCCTGGTGTCTGTCGAGTGCCAGCGTGGAGGTTAGCTGCTCGACTAACGTATCGACCAGCTGCTGCTGATCGTGACTCAGGTGACGGCCTACGGGCAACGTCGCCAGCAGGATCCCGTACTGGTTGTGGGCATCGGACAGCCGCCATTTCAGCGTGGTGCCGGCATCCGGCAGCGGCGGCAGATCGCGCGGACATAAATAGCAGCCTTTGTCATCGCACCCTAAGTCTGAGTGACAGGCGAACTCCTGATGATTGTCCTCATCTTCGAAGTCGTACACCCGCACCTCAATATCACGCAGCAGCGTCAGCCCCTGCAGGCCGTTGAGCACCGGTGAAATACGTTCACAAAGCGGGGCGCTGGAGTGCAGACGACGGTTGGCCTGCCACAAAAAGGCGAGGATTTCATTTTTCTGCTCCAGGCCGGCGGTTTTTTCCTGTACTCGTCGTTCGAGTACCGAATAGCTTTCCGCCAGCTCTTTTGACATGTTGTTAAGCGCCATACCGAGGCTGGCCATCTCATTGCGGCCGCTGATATGGACGCGTTGGGTAAAATCACGATGGCTGACCGCCCGGGCCATGGCCAGCAGCTGTTTCCACGGGCGCAGCAGACGGGCCCGCAGCCAGACGATAGTGAACAGAAACAGCAGCGCCATGCCGATAGCCATCACCCGCTGCAGCCAGACGACGTAGCGGATGCGCTGCTCGGTGGTGTGATCAAAAGAGGTGACCAGGTGGTCTATCCGGTCGACAAAGCTGGCGACATCCGTGGCGACGGTAGCCTGATTCTGCGCATGTTTCATCCCCGGCGCCAGTTCCAGCTGCCAGTACTGCTGTAGCGCTTTAAGCTGGCTATCCTGGCCGTCTCTGAGGGCGGCATTCTGCAGCTCTTCGCTGAAGACGGTGGCGTTCATGTCGTCGAGCAGCTTGCTATCGCCCTCGGTGAGCGGGATTGCCGCCAGCAGACGATAGCTTTGCATTCTCAGCGAACCGGCTTTATTGATCGCGTGTGCGCTGCCCTGTACGCCGTGTACCAGACGGGCAGAGATACCGATTCCTGCGACGCCAATCGCTGTCGATAGCAGCACGATTAACGCCAGTTGATTCACTAACGTAAGCGGGGTAAAAAGACGTTTTAACATAGCGTGCGTGGCTCCTGACCGGCAAACCATCCGGGAGTGGCGTCTATTCTCGGATATCCCATGGAGTATACCCATACCCATAAGGGATTACCCCTTAATTGTCGGTGGTGGGTAGGTTTGCGGGAGACGATGGCTTAAACCCGGCAGCCATGTGAAAAACCACACTTTTTTTAGCGAAAATGGCTACTCACTTCGGGTGATGGGCTTTTTTTAAGCAATTTAATGACCACTTTTCCTTTGATTTATATCAACTTACCGCCCTCTGTAACCCCTAAGGTAGCGGCAGGATATATGAATAATCAGAGGTATTTATGAGTCAATCTTCCCTACCGGAGAAGGCCAGTACTTCAGTCATCACCGACTGGCGTCCTGAAGATCCCGAGTTCTGGCAGCAGCGCGGCCACCGCGTTGCAAGCCGGAATTTGTGGATCTCCGTTCCCTGTCTGCTGCTGGCGTTTTGCGTCTGGATGTTGTTCAGCGCGGTGGCGGTCAATCTGAATAAGGTCGGCTTCCAGTTCTCGACCGACCAGCTGTTTATGTTGACCGCGCTGCCGGCGCTCTCCGGGGCGTTATTGCGTGTTCCCTATGCCTTTATGGTTCCGCTGTTTGGTGGCCGTCGCTGGACCGCCTTCAGTACCGGGATCATGATCGTCCCCTGCGTGTGGCTGGGCTTCGCGGTGCAGGATACCTCTACGCCGTTCAGCGTCTTTGTGATCATCTCTCTGCTTTGCGGTTTTGCCGGGGCGAACTTTGCTTCCAGCATGGCCAACATCAGCTTCTTCTTCCCGAAACAGAAGCAGGGCGGCGCCCTCGGTCTTAACGGCGGCCTTGGCAATATGGGCGTCAGCGTGATGCAGCTGGTTGCCCCGCTGGTGGTTTCACTGTCTATTTTCGCCGTCTTTGGCGGTACGGGCAGCGAGCAGCCGGACGGTTCCATGCTGTATCTGGAAAACGCGGCGTGGATCTGGGTGCCGTTCCTGATTATCTTCACCCTGGCGGCGTGGTTCTTTATGAACGATCTGTCGGCGTCGAAGGCATCGTTGAGCGAGCAGCTGCCGGTACTGAAGCGCGCCCATCTGTGGGTTATGGCGCTGCTCTATCTGGCCACTTTTGGCTCATTCATCGGCTTCTCGGCGGGCTTTGCGATGCTGTCGAAAACCCAGTTCCCGGATGTTCAGATTCTGCACTTTGCCTTCTTCGGGCCGTTTATCGGTGCGCTGGCGCGTTCGATGGGCGGGGCTATCTCTGACCGTCTGGGCGGTACCCGCGTCACGCTGGTGAACTTTGTGGTGATGGCTATCTTCAGCGGCCTGCTGTTCCTGACGCTGCCAACGAATGGCGTCGGCGGCAGCTTCATTGCCTTCTTCGGCGTATTTATGGTGCTGTTCCTGACCGCCGGTCTGGGCAGCGCGTCTACCTTCCAGATGATTTCGGTTATCTTCCGTAAAATGACGATGGAACGCGTAAAAGCGCAGGGCGGTAATGAAGAGCAGGCGATGCGTGAAGCCGCAACGGATACGGCGGCAGCGCTGGGCTTTATCTCTGCCATCGGCGCTATCGGCGGGTTCTTTATCCCGAAAGCGTTTGGTATTTCTCTGGAACTAACCGGTTCTCCGGCTGGCGCCATGAAGATCTTTTTCGTCTTCTATGTCGCCTGCGTTCTGATTACCTGGGCGGTTTACGGTCGTAAGCAGAAGTCTTAAGCCATCTCTGTTTGCTCACGGGGCGCAATGTATATTGCGCCCCTTTTTTATGTCGTCAGGACTGAATTCAACCCGCCGACAGGGGTATCTACCCCTTAATACCCTGGCGCACGCCACAGGCGTACAACAATCGCTCATTTTTCATTAAATTCCTTAAAAAACATAAAGATAAAAAATAGAAAATGCTACCACTTCGGAGGTATTTGTCGCTTGAGGGGCTATTTATAAGCCCTATCGCATTGATCGTTATCAATTCTCTCCCTCTTTCATAGCGTTACCTTCGCTGCAAATCCAGCAATGTCGATTTATCAGAGAGCCGTCAGGCTCCAAACAGGAGAAACCCGATGAGTAAATTCCTGGACCGGTTTCGCTACTTCAAACAGAAGGGTGAAACCTTTGCCGATGGGCATGGCCAGCTTCTAAAAACCAACCGGGACTGGGAGGATGGATACCGCCAGCGCTGGCAGCATGACAAAATTGTGCGCTCCACTCACGGGGTAAACTGCACCGGCTCATGCAGCTGGAAGATTTACGTTAAAAACGGTCTCGTCACCTGGGAAACCCAGCAGACCGACTATCCGCGTACTCGCCCGGATATGCCAAACCACGAGCCTCGCGGCTGCCCGCGTGGCGCCAGCTACTCCTGGTATCTCTACAGCGCCAACCGTCTGAAGTATCCGCTGATGCGCAAACGGCTGATGAAAATGTGGCGCGAAGCGAAAGCGCAGCATTCAGATCCGGTGCATGCCTGGGCATCCATTATTGAAGACGCCGATAAAGCCAAAAGCTTCAAACAGGCGCGTGGGCGCGGCGGTTTCGTTCGTTCCTCCTGGCAGGAAGTGAATGAGCTGATCGCGGCTTCTAACGTCTACACCGTCAAAACCTACGGCCCGGACCGCGTGGCCGGCTTCTCGCCAATCCCGGCGATGTCGATGGTCTCCTATGCCTCCGGCGCGCGCTATCTGTCGCTGATTGGCGGCACCTGTCTCAGCTTCTATGACTGGTACTGCGATCTGCCGCCGGCCTCCCCGCAGACCTGGGGCGAGCAGACCGACGTCCCTGAATCAGCCGACTGGTATAACTCCAGCTACATTATCGCCTGGGGCTCCAACGTACCGCAGACCCGTACGCCGGACGCGCACTTCTTCACCGAAGTTCGCTATAAAGGCACCAAGACCGTGGCGATTACTCCGGACTACGCCGAGATCGCCAAGCTGTGCGACCTGTGGCTGGCGCCGAAGCAGGGCACCGATGCGGCGATGGCGCTGGCGATGGGCCACGTCATGCTCCGCGAATTCCACCTCGATAAACCGAGCCAGTATTTCACCGACTACGTTCGCCGTTACAGCGATATGCCGATGTTGGTGATGCTGGAAGAGCGAGACGGCTATTACGCCGCGGGCCGCATGCTGCGCGCGGCCGACCTGGTGGATGGTCTGGGCCAGGAAGAACATCCGGAATGGAAAACCGTCGCCTTTGATGAAAAAGGTGAAATGATGGCGCCGAACGGCTCTATCGGCTATCGCTGGGGTGAAAAAGGGAAATGGAACCTTGAGCAGCGTAACGGTACCACCGGCGAAGAGGTTGAACTGCGCCTGAGCCTGCTCGGCAGCCACGACGATGTGGCGCAGGTTGGCTTCCCGTACTTCGGCGGTGACGGCACCGAACACTTCGCCAGCGTTGAACTGGAAAACATTCTGCTGCACAAGCTGCCGGTGAAACGCCTGCAGCTGGCGGATGGCACCACCGCGCTGGTGACTACCGTCTACGATCTGACCATGGCCAACTACGGTCTGGATCGCGGCCTCAACGATGAAAACTGCGCAACCAGCTACGACGATCTTAAAGCGTATACCCCGGCGTGGGCTGAAAAAATTACCGGCGTCTCCCGCACGCACATCATTCGTACCGCGCGTGAATTTGCCGATAACGCCGATAAGACCCACGGTCGTTCGATGATCATTGTCGGTGCCGGTCTGAACCACTGGTACCACCTCGATATGAATTATCGTGGTCTGATCAACATGCTGGTCTTCTGCGGCTGCGTCGGCCAGAGCGGCGGCGGTTGGGCGCACTACGTGGGCCAGGAAAAACTGCGTCCGCAGACCGGCTGGCAGCCGCTGGCGTTTGCACTCGACTGGCAGCGTCCGGCGCGTCACATGAACAGCACCTCTTACTTCTATAACCACTCCAGCCAGTGGCGTTATGAAACCGTCACCGCGCAGGAGCTGCTGTCGCCGCTGGCGGACAAGTCGCGCTACAGCGGCCACATGCTGGACTTCAACGTACGCGCGGAACGCATGGGCTGGTTACCGTCGGCGCCTCAGCTGGGCACCAACCCGCTGCGCATTGCCGATGCGGCGAAAAAAGCTGGCATGAGCGCGGTGGATTACACCGTTAAATCCCTGAAAGAAGGCTCGATTCGCTTTGCGGCGGAGCAGCCGGAAAACGGCAAAAACCATCCGCGCAACCTGTTTATCTGGCGTTCCAACCTGCTGGGCTCCTCCGGTAAAGGCCACGAGTACATGCTGAAGTACCTGCTGGGTACCGAGCACGGTATTCAGGGGCTGGATCTGGGCAAGCAGGGCGGCGTGAAGCCGGAAGAGGTGGAGTGGCGGGATAACGGCCTCGACGGCAAACTGGATCTGGTGGTGACGCTGGACTTCCGTCTGTCGAGCACCTGTCTCTATTCTGACATCGTGCTGCCGACCGCCACCTGGTACGAAAAAGACGACATGAATACCTCGGATATGCATCCGTTTATTCACCCGCTGTCTGCCGCCGTCGACCCGGCCTGGGAATCGAAAAGCGATTGGGAAATCTACAAAGGCATCGCGAGGAAATTCTCCGAAGTCTGCGTCGGTCATCTGGGTAAAGAAACCGACGTGGTTACGCTGCCTATTCAGCACGACTCCGCCGCCGAACTGGCGCAGCCGCTGGACGTCAAGGACTGGAAAAAAGGCGAGTGCGACCTGATTCCCGGTAAAACCGCGCCGCATATCATTCCGGTTGAGCGCGACTACCCGGCAACCTATGAACGCTTCACCTCTATCGGTCCGCTGATGGAGAAAATCGGTAACGGGGGCAAAGGTATCGCCTGGAACACCCAGAGCGAAATGGACCTGCTGCGTAAGCTCAACTACACCAAGGCGGACGGCCCGGCAAAAGGCCAGCCGATGCTGGATACGGCGATTGACGCGGCAGAAATGATCCTCACGCTGGCGCCGGAAACCAATGGCCAGGTGGCGGTGAAAGCCTGGGCGGCGCTGAGCGAATTTACCGGTCGCGACCATACTCACCTGGCGCTCAACAAAGAAGACGAGAAGATCCGCTTCCGTGATATTCAGGCGCAGCCGCGCAAGATTATCTCCAGCCCGACCTGGTCTGGCCTGGAAGACGAGCATGTCTCCTACAACGCCGGTTATACCAACGTTCATGAGCTGATTCCGTGGCGTACGCTTTCTGGTCGCCAGTCCCTCTATCAGGATCATCAGTGGATGCGCGACTTCGGTGAAAGCCTGCTGGTGTACCGTCCGCCGATCGACACCCGCTCGGTGAAATCGGTGATGGGAGAGAAGTCCAACGGCAACCCGGAGAAGGCGCTGAACTTCCTCACGCCGCACCAGAAATGGGGCATTCACTCCACCTACAGCGACAACCTGCTGATGCTGACTTTAGGTCGCGGTGGGCCGGTCGTCTGGATGAGCGAAGAAGATGCCAAAGAGATTGGGGTTGAAGACAACGACTGGATTGAAGTTTTCAACAACAACGGCGCGCTGACCGCACGAGCGGTAGTGAGCCAGCGTGTGCCGGCCGGGATGACCATGATGTACCACGCGCAGGAACGTATCGTAAACCTGCCGGGGTCAGAAATTACCGGGCAGCGCGGCGGTATTCATAACTCGGTGACGCGTATTACGCCGAAACCGACCCATATGATCGGTGGCTATGCACACCTGGCATATGGCTTTAACTACTATGGTACCGTCGGTTCTAACCGCGATGAGTTCGTAGTAGTCCGTAAGATGAAGAACATTAACTGGCTGGATGGCGAAGGCAATGACCAGGTACAGGAGAGCGTAAAATGAAAATTCGTTCACAAGTCGGCATGGTGCTGAATCTCGATAAATGCATCGGCTGTCATACCTGCTCAGTGACCTGCAAAAACGTCTGGACCAGCCGTGAAGGAACCGAGTACGCGTGGTTCAACAACGTTGAAACCAAGCCCGGTACCGGCTTCCCGACCAACTGGGAAGATCAGGAAAAATGGAAGGGCGGCTGGATCCGTAAGATCAACGGCAAGCTGGTGCCGCGCATGGGTAACAAAGCGCTGCTGCTGGGTAAAATCTTTGCTAACCCGCATCTGCCGGGTCTGGACGATTACTACGAGCCGTTTGATTTTGACTACCAGACGCTGCACAACGCGCCGGCAGACAGCAAAGCGCAGCCCATCGCGCGTCCGCGCTCGCTGATTACCGGTCAGCGGATGGACAAGATCGAGAAAGGCCCGAACTGGGAAGACGATCTGGGCGGTGAGTTCGAGAAGCTGTCGAAAGACAAAAACTTCGAGAACATGCAGAAAGCGATGTACGGCCAGTTCGAAAACACCTTCATGATGTATCTGCCGCGCCTGTGCGAGCACTGCCTCAACCCGGCGTGCGTGGCAACGTGCCCGAGCGGCGCTATCTACAAACGTGAAGAAGACGGCATTGTGCTGATCGATCAGGACAAATGCCGCGGCTGGCGGATGTGTATTACCGGCTGCCCGTACAAGAAGATCTACTTCAACTGGAAGAGCGGCAAATCCGAGAAATGTATCTTCTGCTACCCGCGTATTGAAGCGGGTCAGCCGACGGTCTGCTCTGAGACGTGCGTCGGGCGTATTCGTTACCTTGGCGTGCTGCTGTACGACGCGGATGCGATTGAGCAGGCGGCCAGCACCGAGAACGAGAAAGACCTGTACCAGCGTCAGCTGGACGTGTTCCTCGATCCGCACGATCCGAAAGTGATTGAGCAGGCGCAGAAAGACGGCATTCCGCTGAGCGTCATTGATGCGGCGCAAAAATCGCCGGTCTATAAAATGGCGATGGACTGGAAGCTGGCTCTGCCGCTGCACCCGGAATATCGCACGCTGCCGATGGTCTGGTATGTGCCGCCTCTGTCGCCGATCCAGTCCGCCGCCGATGCGGGGGAACTGGGCAGCAACGGCATCCTGCCGGATGTCGAAAGCCTGCGTATCCCGGTCCAGTATCTGGCCAACCTGCTGACCGCAGGCGATACCCAGCCGGTGCTGCTGGCGCTGAAACGCATGCTGGCGATGCGTCACTTCAAACGTACGGAAACCGTCGATGGGGTTATCGATACGCGGGCGCTGGAAGAGGTCGGGCTGACCGAAGCGCAGGCGCAGGAGATGTACCGCTATCTGGCGATTGCCAACTACGAAGACCGTTTCGTGGTGCCGAGCAGCCATCGTGAGCTGGCGCGCGAAGCCTTCCCGGAGAAAAACGGCTGTGGCTTTAGCTTCGGTGACGGCTGTCACGGGTCTGATTCGTCCTTCAACCTGTTCAACAGCCGCCGCATCGATGCCGTGGATGTGACCAGCAAAACGGAGCCGCACGCATGATCGAACTCGTGGTTGTTTCACGTCTGCTTGAGTACCCGGATGCGGACTTATGGCAGCATCAAAATGAACTCTTCGACGTTCTGGCTACGTCAGAGAAACTGGAAAAAGCGGATGCCCAGGCCCTGGGCGTCTTCCTGCGTGATTTAACCGCGCAGGATCTGCTGGATGCCCAGGCCGCCTACAGCGAACTGTTTGACCGGGGGCGCGCAACCTCGCTGCTGCTGTTTGAGCACGTGCACGGCGAATCTCGCGACCGCGGGCAGGCGATGGTCGATCTGCTGAACCAGTATGAGCAGCACGATCTGGTGCTCGACAGCCGCGAGCTGCCCGATCATCTGCCGCTGTATCTGGAATATCTCGCGCAGCTGCCGGAGAGCGAAGCCATTGGCGGTCTGCAGGATATCGCGCCGATTCTGGCGCTGCTTTGCGCGCGTCTGCAGCAGCGTGAAAGCCGCTATGCCGTTCTGTTTGAACAGCTGCTGAAGCTGGCAAACAGTGCGCTAGATGAAGCGAAAGTTGCGGAAAAAATCGCTGATGAAGCGCGTGACGATACGCCGCAGGCGCTGGATGCCGTCTGGGAAGAAGAACAGGTGAAATTCTTTGCCGATCAAGGCTGCGGTGAGTCCGATATCGCCGCTCACCAGCGTCGTTTTGCCGGAGCCGTGGCCCCGCAATATTTGAATATCTCTAACGGAGGACAGCAATAATGCACTTCCTGAATATGTTCTTCTTTGACATCTATCCCTACATTGCCGGAGCGGTGTTCCTGATTGGGAGCTGGCTGCGCTACGATTACGGACAGTACACCTGGCGCGCCGCCTCCAGTCAGATGCTGGATCGCAAAGGGATGAATCTGGCGTCTAACCTGTTCCACATCGGGATTCTGGGGATTTTCGCCGGACACTTCCTTGGGATGCTGACGCCGCACTGGATGTATGAAGCGTGGCTGCCGCTGGAAGTGAAGCAGAAAATGGCGATGTTTGCCGGCGGCGCCTCCGGCGTGATGTGTCTGGTGGGGGGCGTGCTGTTGCTGAAACGTCGTCTGTTCAGCCCGCGCGTACGGGCAACCACGACCGGTGCCGATATTCTGGTGCTCTCCGTGCTGATTCTCCAGTGTGCGCTGGGCCTGCTGACTATTCCGTTCTCCGCCCAGCATATGGATGGCAGCGAAATGATGAAGCTGGTGAACTGGGCACAGTCCGTGGTGACGTTCCACGGCGGGGCGTCCGCACACCTGGACGGCGTCGCCTTTATTTTCCGTATGCACCTGGTGCTGGGGATGACGCTGTTCCTGCTGTTCCCGTTCTCCCGTCTGGTACATATCTGGAGCGTGCCGGTAGAATACCTGACGCGCAGATATCAGATAGTCCGCGCCCGCCGCTGATCGCCCGGTCCGGCAGAATCATACCCCGCTCTGGCGGGGTTTTTTGTGGCCAGACGCCAGCCTGTCGCCCCAGCCGAGATTATTTCCCGCCGCTGCAAACAGAATCAGCAGGCCTCCGACCAACTGCACCGGCGTCAGCGCATGATGGAAGAGCAGATAATCGACAACCATCGCCACAAGCGGATAGATAAAGGAGAGCGTACCGGTTATGGGCGTCGGCAGTTTCTGAATCGCGCTATAGAGCAGCTGGTACATAATGCCGGTATGCACAATGCCCAGAATCAGCAGGTAATGCCAGGGGAACGCGGCGGTGAAATCGGGGGCGTGAACCAGCGGTAGCAGCATGATTGTCCCGACGATAACCTGTATAAAGGCTATATGCTGAGGCGGAAGCGGACACAGCTTGCGGGCGATCATCGCAGTCAAGGCGTAGAAAAAGGCGGCGCCAAGGGCCAGCGCAATACCCGTAGCCAGCTGGCTACCATGAGCCTGCATCAGCTCGCTGGAGAGCAGAACGACCACGCCGAAAAAAGCCAACGTTAACCAGCCCCATTTAATCAGCGTCACCCGCTCGCCTGTCAGCATTCCCATCAGTACCAGCATAAACGGCTGAGTGTTATACACCACGGTAGCCATGCCAATCGAAATTCGGGCGTAAGCGGCAAACAGCAGCAGCCAGTTAATGACCAGCGCGATGCCACCGAGGATCGCCAGCAGTAGCGTTAGCCGCGTGAGCTGGCTGAACGGCTGTCGGCTGAAAGAGATAAACCCCAGTAAGGTCAGGGCGCCAATGAGGCAACGCCAGAAGACCACATCGATAACCGGCAAGCCGGAGAGTAAAACGAAGGCGCCGATCGAACCCGAAATGATCATCGCCAGACTCATTTGCCAGACGCCCGTTACTGTATGTGCCATTTTTCTACCTCCGTGATGATGCCGATATTGTCGTTAATCTGCTGACAGGTTGACATGCATGATCTAAGGTAAAAGACGAGTATTGCTTTTATTTATCAGGTAAAACGAATGGAACACTTAATTGATAATATCGATCGCGCCATTCTGGCCTGTCTGGCAGAAGATGCGCGTGTATCGCTCAAGGTGTTGAGCGCGCGGGTGGGATTGACGTCACCCAGTACCGCAGAGCGGGTGAAGCGACTGGAGGAGCGCGGGGTGATTCAGGGATACGGCGCCCGGGTTAACCTTGCGGCGCTCGGTTATACCCTACAGGCGCTGGTTCGCGTCAGACCGCTACCGGGCTTGCTGCAGAAGGTCGATAAATATATCCAGGCAATGCCAGAATGCATTGAATGTGACAAGGTCACAGGCGAGGATTGCTTTGTGATGCGCCTGGTGGTGCGGGATATTGCGCAGCTTGATACCCTGCTGGATGGTCTGGCCGAGCATGCCCAGTGTAATACCTCGATAGTAAAAAGCTCGCCGGTAACCCGCCGTCTGCCGCCGATGTAACGTCACCTGAATAGCAGCATCAATGTGTTAACCGTTTCGCTTGATGCGGAGCTAATTCCCATACGGGCAGAATATAGTGCAAACGAGATGGGTATAACGAAGAAGTCGCAGGAAAGTGATGGTGGCGGGGGAAGGATTATTCGTCGCTTCGCGCCTCACCCTTCGGGTCGTTGCCTGCGGCAACGCTTTCTCGCTGCGCTCGAATCGAACCTGGTCGAAGCTTCTCATCCTTCCCTGCACGGGCAGAATATGGTGCAAACGAGAGGGATATAATGAATAAGTCGCAGGAAAGTGATGGTGGCGGGGGAAGGATTATTCGTCGCTTCGCGCCTCACTCTTCGGGTCGTTGCCTGCGGCAACGCTTTCTCGCTGCGCTCGAATCGAACCTGGTCGAAGCTTCTCATCCTTCCCTGCACGGGCAGAATATGGTGCAAACGAGATGG